>NZ_CP109190.1 GCF_041438805.1 Streptomyces sp. NBC_01707
GCGCAACACCTGCGCTTCGCGCAGGTGTTGAGAAGTGATGGCGCAACGCTTCGCGTTGCACTGGACTCGGCTTCGCCGAGTTGTGTTGTCTCCGCTTCGCTTCAACAACACGGGTAGGGCGCTGCGCTGCCCTACCTGGTCTCTCCGGCTTCGCCTTCGAGTCCTGGCCCGCTTCGCGGGCTGCTGGCTGGCAGCGGGGTGGGTTGTGATGGCGCATCAGGGTAGGTCTGTCTGCAGTGCGTTGTGGTGGGCTTCTTACCCTGCGCCATGTGGCTGCTTCCTTGTGGCAGGACTTTGGGTGAATCCGGATCTCGGGCTCGTGCCTCTCCACGGCCGGTGGCCGCTATGGCCGTGGAGTCGGGGTGCCGGCCGGGGAGCTGGATGGAGCAGCGGGGGTTCGCTTCCAGGGGCGTGTGTACGGAGTCCGGCACGTGGCGCAGTGGGCGAGGTAGAGGGCGGAGGTGGGGCTGTGCTCTTGGGCGGGTGTGACGGTGTATTCGCGTTGCTCGATGAGGGTGGTGAGGCGGGGCCAGGGGGTGGGGCAGAGGCAGGTGTCCTGGTCTTGGGTCAACGGGCCCCCTTCGTTGGTGATTTGGTGGTGCGTCGGCTCGGTTTGCGGCCGATGGTCTGTTCCACCTGCTCGATCTCGTCGTCTCCGTAGGCGGTGCGGATGCCGGAGATGGTCATGCCGCTGGCCTCGGCCAGGGACTCCAGGTGGTAGGGGCGGGTGCCGTGGAATCGCCGGCCGTAGGCGAGGAGTCGGCGGATCTCGGCGTCTGCCGCGGCTTTGCGGGCCCGGGCGTCCTGGAGGGCCAGGAGCAGCGGGTCTGTGTCGAGGCCGTCGCATGCGGCTTGGAGGTTCTCCTGTTCCTCGGCGCGTAGGCGTTCGGCTTTCTCGTAGGCCTCGAAGTAGAGGTCGGCCGGGGTGACCGATCCGGGTGCGGGAAGAGGGAAGCGGATCGCTGCAATGTCGCTGATCAAATCCATATTGCGATCGTCGCAAAGAATTACGTTCATCGCAATAATGCTCATGGGAAACTTTCGTTGTCGAAATCCCGTTCCGTGAACTAGAGTTGACGCATGGTTGACATGTGGAGCCTCGACAGCGAGGCACTTGAGGAGAGGGTCGCCTTCGCGGCCGAGGTTCGTAACCTGATCTGGTCGGAGACCAGGAAGCGCATGGGCCTCAACGGGCAGCAGGGTCCGGCCACTCCGAACGCCATCTCCCCCACGTCGGCGGCCGCCAAGCAGCTGCACCTGGTGTACCTGGAGGTCGCCACGGAGGTCGGCGATATCGCGCAGCGCCTGGCGTCCGAGGCCGCCGCACGGGCCGGCCGTGCCGGGGCCAACTACGCGGAACTGGGCGAGTATGCGGGCGGGATTTCCCGGCAGGCCGCACGCAAGCGGTGGCCGGACGCCGTCGGCACCTACTGGACCCTCTACCTCCTCACCGGCAAGAGCCACCCGCACGGCATGTCCGTCAGCGTGTTCCGCAGCAGCGGCAAAGCGATCGATGCCGGCCGAACTGCCGTGGACGACGGAGCCCTCACCGACGACGGCGCCATCGCCGCCACGGTCGTCAACTCCTCCCGTCACGCCATGTGGGCCTGCTCCTTCAACAACGGCACCTGGGCGCCGGAGGAAATCACCCTGCCCAAGGAGCTGCAGACCGTTCCCCCCACCGGCCAGGCCGGGCACACCGACTGGCTGCACCAGTGGGAGCAGCACATCACCAGGCTCTGAACGCCCACGTGACGGGCTGCCGGGCGGTGCAGGCAGCCGCAGAGCACGCGCGGTCACGCGGCGACGACGGATGCCGGGCGCGAGGCAGCCTGAGCCACGCCCGCCCGGGAGTCCTTCGCACAAGATCTACGACAGCTGCGGTGGCTGGGCTCGGACCCTACGGTGACACGAAGCGGTAGGTCAGCCGTGGCGCGGGCGTAGTGCGTGACCGGTGCCGCAGCCGCCGCGTTTCGGCCGCCGCGGTGGGCCCGGCGCAACTGACGCGGGCCGTCAGGGCGTCCATGACCGTGGCGGGTTCAACACGGCCGAGACCATGTGATGGGCATCGGCCGGACGACGTGGAGCGAAGGAGGCGTGCCTGACGTGTCGTGGAGATGGGTGATCACGGGTGCGGTCGCGGTGGTGGGGGCCACGCTTTGTGCGGTGCGAGTGAAGAGAGTGCTGGGCAACCCCTTCGCACAGGCGGAGAAGGAACTGGACAAGCGCGATCGGGCGCTGCGCGAGGAGCACCCCGATACCGTGGCGCTCCGGCACCGGGCCCACTACCTGAGCGAAATCGGGGACCTGGCCGGCGCCGTGGAAATCTCCGAGCAGCTGCTCGCCGACCGGGTGCGCGTGCTGGGCGAAGACCACCCTCAGGTCCTCACCACTCGGCTCAACCTGGCCAACCTGCGCGGCAGGGCGGGGGACGCGGCCGGTGCCGCCGAGGCGTTCGAACGGCTGGTGCTCGACATGGAGCGGGTGCACGGAGCCGACTTCATCTACACCGTCGTGTCCCAGCGCGCCGCCGTCCGCTGGCGGAAGGAAGCGGACAGCGACAGCCAGGGCACCACGGGCGCGCGCGTCACCGCGCCGCCACAGCCTCGTGGTCGAGGTGCTGACCGGTCCGGCCGACACGGGACGCTGATGTGAACGGCACCCACACGTGCTCCACGACCGGCCTAGCCGCCGACGTCCGACGCCACGCCGCCGCCCTGCCCAAGAGCGACGGCCACGGCGCCCTCGCCGAAGTCGTCCTCCGCGAAGCCGAAGCCCGCCTCTCCGCCCCGCCGAAAGCGGCGGGGCTGCCTGTCTTGCCCTCGGCTTTGATGAGGGCTTGGCACGTCTTGGTGGTGCTCGACGTGAGAATGACATGGCCCTTCGTCACTCATGCCAGCAACGAGTGAGCACCACCCGTCAACGACAAGGTCACCGCGCCTGCGCCCCTGACGCTCAGACGACGAGGTCCACCTGACACTTCCCCGCAGACCATCACACTCCCTGGGGCGTGGACGAACGTGCGCTGCTGTGCCTGCGAGGCACGGCCGGGGCAGTCCAGGTACGCGGGTCGCGGGCGATGTACACCGAGACCCTCAAGACTCGCATGGCTTTGTTCACGAGTTGCGTCGTCAGTTGTTCACGGGTTTGGGAGGCCCCCAGATCCACGGTCGGGTGATGTTCACGAGTTTTGACGGCAGTGGAGTCCTTGCCACGGGAGCATCGGGGTGTTCCTGGTGAAAGGCCCTGGTCATGCCGCAGATGTCGAAGGTCGAGCTGTATGCCGCGATTCGGCGCGACCACCGCGGCGGCATGACGATGCGGGAGATCGAGCGCAAGTACAACGTGTCGTGGCGGACGGTCCGCAGGGCCGTGGACTCGGTCTGGCCGGAGCCTCGGAAGAAGCTGCCACCGCGCCCGACCGCGCTGGATCCGTACAAGGCGGTGATCGACGGGATCCTGCGGGCGGACCTGGATGCGCCGCGCAAGCAGCGGCACACGGTCACGCGCCTCTTCCACCGCCTGGTTGAAGAGCACGGCGCCGATGTGTCCTACCAGATGGTCCGGCGCTACGTCGCGGACCGGAAGCCTCGGATCCTGGTGGAGTCGGGCAAGGCCCCGCTGGAAGCGTTCGTGCCCCAGACCCACCAGCCGGGCATGGAGGCCGAGGTCGGCTTCGGCGACGTGAGCGTGCGCCTCGCCGGCGAACTGGTCACCTGCTACCTGTTCTCCTTCCGCCTGTCGTACTCGGGCAAGGCCGTCCACCGCGTCTTCGCCTCCTGCGGCCAGGAAGCCTTCTTCGAAGGGCACGCGCACGCCCTGCGGACGCTGGGCGGTGTCCCACGGAGCAAGGTCCGCTACGACAACCTGAAGGCCGCCGTCGCCCGCGTGCTGGGGCTGAGCCGGGCGAGGGTGGAGACCGACCGGTGGATCGCCTTCAAGTCGCACTTCGGGATCGAGAGCTTCTACTGCCGGCCCGGCATCGACGGCGCCCACGAAAAGGGCGGGGTCGAGGGGCAGATCGGCTATTTCCGTCGCAACCACTTCACCCCGGTTCCCGAGGTCGCCTCGTTGTCGGAGCTGAACGAACTGGTCGAGCAGTGGGACCAGCACGACGGCCGGCGCCGGATCGGATCCCGGCCGCGAACGATCGACGAGTACTTCGAGGTCGAGCGGCCGCTGCTGATGCCGCTGCCCGAGGAGCCGTTCGAGACCGGACGGGTGTTCACGCCTCGCGTCGACCGCTATAGCCAGATCGCGGTCCGCACCAACCGCTACTCGGTGCCGGTGAGGCTGATCGGCAAGCGGGTCAGGGTGATGCTGCACGCCTCTCACCTGGTGGTTTACGACAAGAATGTGGAAGTGGCCCGCCACGAGCGGCTGATCGCCAAGGGCAGCTGCCGCCTGGAACTGGACCACTACCTCGAAGCCCTGATCCGCAAGCCAGGCGCCTTCCCCGGCGCGACCGCACTCGAGCAGGCCCGCTCCGCCGGCAAGTTCACCCCTGTCCATGACGCCTGGTGGGCCGCAGCGGTCAAAGCACACGGCGACACCGAGGGCACCCGGGCCTTGATCGAGGTGCTCCTGATGGCCCGGCACATCCCGCACGAGCACCTGGTCGCCGGTCTGGCGACCGCGTTGCGGGCCGGGGCCCTGACCGCGGACGCGGTCGCCCTGGAGGCCCGCAAAGCCGCCCAGACCGAGGACGAACCCGCTCCAGCCACCTCGTCTGCGCTGGCCACCGGGCAGCCGCCGGCGACCGTGACGTTCCTGCACGAGTGGAAGCTGAACCACCTGCCGCCGGACACCAGGCCACTGCCCTCGGTGACGCCCTACGACCAGTTGCTCCGACGTCGCGCCAGCGGCGGTGACCACCGAGAGGGAGAAGCACAGTGACCCTGCCCCGCCAGCGAGGACTGACCGAGCAAGCCGCCACCACCGCCATCGACACCGCCTGCCGCTTGCTGCGGCTGCCGTCAATTCGCAACGAGTTCGCGGACATCGCCGACCGGGCCGCCAAGGACCAGATGACCTACCGCGGCTTCCTCGCCGAGCTGCTGATGGCGGAGTGCGACGACCGGGCCCGCCGACGCTCGGAACGGCGGATCAAGGCGGCCGGGTTCCCGAGGGAGAAGTCACTGCGGACCTTCGACTTCGACGCCAACCCCAACATCGACGCGGCCACCATCAACACACTCGCCAGCTGCGAGTGGATCAAGAAGAGCCAGCCGCTCTGCCTGATCGGCGACTCCGGCACCGGCAAGTCCCACATGCTTATCGCTTTGGGGACCGAGGCCGCCATGAAGGGCTACCGCGTCCGCTACACGCTCGCTACCAAACTGGTGAACGAGCTGGTCGAAGCCGCCGACGAGAAGCAGCTGAACAAGACCATCGCCCGCTACGGTCGCGTCGACCTTTTGTGCATCGACGAGCTCGGATACATGGAACTGGACCGGCACGGCGCCGAGCTGCTGTTCCAGGTTCTGACCGAGCGAGAGGAGAAGAACAGCGTCGCCATCGCCTCAAACGAGTCGTTCGGAGGCTGGACGAAGACCTTCACCGACCCCCGTCTCTGCGCCGCCATCGTCGACCGGCTCACCTTCAACGGCACCATCATCGAGACCGGAACCGACTCCTACCGCCTGGCCAGCACCCGAGCCCGTGCCGAACACGCAGAAGCGGGCTGATCAACCACTCCACCGCCTGGCCGGCAACCGCTGAAGGCCGGCCAGGCCGACATCACCCGAGCGGGACAGGCCCTACAACCCGGGGACCAGCGTCCAGATGGGCTGCGATGCGCGTAATCGTCCGTGCGTTGTCCTCAAACAGATGTGCCTGCATGCCCGCTGCCTGAGCAGCCTCAGCATTGACTGCGAGATCGTCGATGAACAGACAGCTCTCCGGCCGCACCTCCAGGCTGGCGCATACGACCTCGAAGGCACGCGGGTCCGGCTTCTCAACGCCGATCTCATGCGAGTACACGATTTGCTCGACCAGTTCGTCGAAGTGATACAGCGCCGTCTCCCGTTCCCGGGCGCCGACGAAGCTGTTGCTCAGAATGCCCAGCCTGCAGCTTCCTCGCAGCCCACGCACATAAGCGATGAGCTCCTCGTTAGGCGTTCCCAAGTACTCCGCCCAGAGATCAGCCATGAAGGCTTCAACCTGGGGCGCGTCGAGCCCCAAGCGTGCTGCCACCTGCTCGTGGACCTCTCGTTCACTGATACTCCCGATGCTCCCGGCTTGCCACACGTCATGCATCCGCTCATGCACAGTGCCGAGCGGCAACTCCAGCCGCTCTTCCCACCGCTGCACGCACCCCGTTTCCGGCGTGATCTCCAGCACGCCACCGATATCGAGAATGACGCAGGTCGCCGTCACTCGAACTCCCCCTCTTCGTCCTGCCCGGCTGGCGAGCGCACACCGCTCGCTCATTTGATCTACGGAGACACTGTCGCCCTTCCCTCTGAGGCAAGGTCAAGCGATCTTGAAACCTTGTGGCAGCCCTGTTGCGAGCCACCGACACGACTCCGCTACATCGGCCTTCAAAACTCGTGACGAACCGCGGAGTCCTCGGCCGGGCGACGACGTCAGAACTCGTCAACAAACGCTGTCGCAAGAAGTGATCGAAGCCACCCGCACGAGAACCGCGTTGCTGCGCGGCGCTCAGCAGCACCAGCAAGCGGGGCGCAGCGACGAGGCGACCGTGTGGAGCGCGGCAGCACGCGGGCTTCTGCTCGCCGGGCGTCGGGCGAAGGGCCCGAGCGTCCGCACCGTCTCGGGCGGCCTGCCCACCCTGGGGCAGGGGCGATAGGCGCGGTCGGGGCCGGGTGGCTGGTGTGTTGTGCCGTATGCGGCGTCTCGGGCCGCTAGGGTACTGGCGCGGCCGGCTGCGCACGCCGCGAACCTGATGCCTGGTGCCCCACGCCGGGCGTGCCTTCAGGTGAAGGGCACCCGGGCCGTTGCCCGAGGGGTGGTCCCGCAGGAAGACCATCACACCTGTACGCCGTCGACTCTGCGGGGCAGTGGGGGCCCTGGAGCGGAGTTCGATCATGACGAAGGCCGGAGCGAGCGGAGCGAAGGCACGCGCCCGGAAGGTTCAGCAGACCACCGGGGCGAAGTACATCCGGCTCCGTGGGCGCGCGCCGGTCCAACAGCGGGGCCGGACCGTGCAGTTCCTCATGGAGGACGGGCACGCCGTCGGGTCGCTGCCGCTGCAGATCGCCGCAGTGTGGGCTCGAGGCGGGCTGCGCGTCCTGATGCTGCACGAATACGAGCACGCGCCCATGAACTTGGCGCTGTATTCGCGTCGGGTGAAGGAGCGCAGGGCTGCCGAGCAGCGGAAGCGTGAGTGGCCTGGGCACCGCAGCACCGTGCTGTGGCAGGCCGGGCCGGTCGGTGCGGGTGGTCTGCTGGCTAGCCAGCACACTCCCTGGACCACGCCGCCACCCGACCCGCGCCGGCTGACCTACGACGACACTCCTCTGCGGGAGGCGGTGGCCCTGGGCCAGGACCACTTCGACGTCGTAGTCATCATGGGCAGGAGCTCCTGGCCTCGCACCGAGCACGTCGAGCACTTCGTCCTGGTGGCCGACACCGGCGGCATCCCACTGACCGAGCGCGTGGCGCACGGCCACGGACCCAAACGGAAGGTCACCGAGCAGCCTCTGGACCCCCGCCAGAGCTCAGCGCTCCTGCGCGACCGGCACCTGCGGTTCCTCCATGACAGGCTGCCTCCCTTCCTCGGCATGGTCAGCGCCTGCACCGCTCGGCTGCCTGCACCGGTACCGGACCCGGTATTCCTTATGGCGGTCGAAGCCGACATGGCCCGCGCCGGCCTGCCCCTCCTGGGCTGCGTCACCCTCGCCGACCGCGGCCTCGAAGCAGCACGCGCAGGACGCGACGACGCGCCGTCCCCGGCCACCGTGGCGGCCCTCGCCTCGTGCGGGGACCACGGCATCGAACAGGCCGCCGCGGCCATCCGCGCCCACTGGGGCTGAGCCGGGTGGCGGGCGTGCTGTGCGGGGCACCCAGAAGTCTGTCTCCGTGCCTACACCAGGCAGGCGGGTTCGGCTCCCTCGTCGGTCCAGTCGCCGTTGAACAGGCTGGCCACCAGGGCGCCATGGTCCTCGGGCAACTGGCCTGCCCGGTGTTTGGTGCGGGCCTTGGCGAACCAGGGGCCGATCTTGACGGTGCCGCCGTCGACGGTGATCGTCTCGCGGGCGGTGGGGCAGCGGCGCTCACGGTAAAGGAACAGCTCGAGGAGCTGGACGGTCTCGGCGAAGGTGCGGCGAGCTGCAGGGCGCGGGGTCAGGGTGCTGGTGGCGGGGGTGAGGTCGAGAGCGGCCAGGAGCCTGCGCTGGCCGTCCTCCAGGGCCTTCCAGCGGGTGAGCTGGCGGGTGGTCCAGCTGCCGAGGTTGATGCTGCCGGTGGTGGTATCGGGGGTGAGGGGGATGCCGGTTTCGAGGTGGTGGCGCAGCAGGTGGTATTTGCGGTGCCAGTCGGCGCCGTACGGTCGGTGGCCGCCACCCCCGATGCTCTGGCCATGGGTAGCTCCCGACCTCTGCGTGCGAGGACGCTGGGTTTTTTGGGTCGACGTGACAAGGATTCAGGAGCTGCCTGATGAGCCAGGACCACACACACCCGGGGCCGACGGTGACAACCGTGCCGGGCGCCACGTTCGGGGCCGACCACGATGCCGACATGAGCGTCGTCGCACTCCTGATCGCTGCTCGAATCGCCGACTGCAACCCCTGCGAGAAGAAGCTGACCGCGCGCATCCTGAAGGGTGACCAGCTGGTCCTAGCCGGCCTGGCCGCTTCTCTGCCTCCGCTGCCTCCGCACGACATCCGAGTGGGAACCAGCACCGTCTATCCCCTCCTGCGCTCACGTAGCGGCTCCATGATCCTTGGCATCATCGGCGCCATGCCGCAGTCCGCCCGCGCCGACCTCCTCGCCGACACCGTGGACTACTGGAGCGGCAAGATGCCGCGGCGAGCCGATGCTTCCAGCGTGGTCATCGAGCTGCCCGAGCCGGCCGGGCCGGAGGAGTTCCTTAACGGCATCGTGGAGATCCGGCGGATGCCTCGCTCAACCGGGTAATCCTGGCGGGGCCGAGCTGAGGACGTCGGAGCGCCGATACAGAATTCGTGCCACACCTGCTCGCCCAGGCCGCAGGCACCACCTGAGCATGCCTCGGCCTCCTCGCCGAGCACCCGCAAGGGTCCAGTCGAAGAGGTCGAGCAATACCTCCTCATCGCCCTCCGGTATCCATCCCGAGTGGAACGGACAACACGCCACCGTCAGACCTGTGTTCGATTAGTGTGATGTCCTGGACAGGGCAATATCGGAATCGGGAGACTGTGGGCATGGCGTCCTCCGCGCATGAGGCATCTGCGTCCGCCCTGGGCTATATCTTCCAGGCGCAATTCGCCCTCCTTGAGCTGCTGCGCGGACAAGAGGATCGCCCGGACGGGGCGATCAGCCTGGAGCTCCACGACGACGTTGCATGGGACGAAGATGGTCGGCCTGTTGAGCTGTTGCAGGTCAAGCACCACATCCGCAGTGTGCGGTCGCTCGGCGACAAGGACGACGACGTGTGGCGGACCATCCAGTCCTGGATGGACACCCACGCCCCCGGTGACGAGTACGGCCCCATGCTGACCCTGGTCACCACGCAGCAGGCCCGGCCGGGTACGGCCATGGCCGCGCTCAAGGCCCCCAATCCGGCGCCCGCCCAGGCGCTGGAACTGCTCATCGCCGCCGCGCAGGAGTCGAAGGCCATGGAAACGAAGGACGCACGAGCGGCCTTCCTGGCCCTTCAGCCGGCGCAGCGGGCCGTCTTCGTACGGCGGATGCGGGTCATCGACGGTACGCCGTCCATCGACGACCTCGACGCGCAGGTGCGGGTGAAACTCAGGGTCGCGCTCCCCGACGGGCACGCCGACTCCTTCATGCGGCAGTTGTGGGCGTGGTGGTACGAGCAGACTGTGGAGATGCTGCAGAAGCGGCACACCAGCGTCTCTGTGACCCGGCTGATGCAGCGCATCAGCCGTATCCGCGACGACTACACCTCCGACCGGTTGCCCACACTGGTGGGCCGTGAGGACTTCCCCCCGGAGGCCGAGGCCGAGCTGGCCGATGCCTGCTTCGTCCACCAGCTGCGCTGGGTGGGCGCCGGCCGCCAGCTGAACAAGGCGATGGTGGACTACTACCGCGCCTACACCCAGACCGTGGCCTGGCTCGAAGACGACCTGGTGGACCTCGACGAGCTGGCGCGGTTCGAAGGCGACCTCTCCGACGAGTGGCAGCGGGAGTTCGACTGGATGCTCGACGACCTGGGTGAAGACGCCACCGACCGGGAGCAGGAACAGGCCGGCAAGGCCCTGCTGCGCAAAGTCCTGGACCAGACCCGCTATCGGATACGGGAGGCGTACGACGAGGCGTTCTTCTCCCGAGGAAAGCACCATGAGCTGGCCGACCGCGGGCGGGTCGGATGGCACCCCGACTTCGAGGCACGGGTGAAGAACCTGATCAGGGCCGCGCGTGCCTAGCTGGGCAGAGCGGCCGCAGGCCAGCGCCGCCTTCCTCAATCCGGCCCTCGTCGCTGCCGTCACTGCCGCCGCGGCACGCGACTACGAGCGGGAGGCCTCCGGCAGGCTGATGCCGTGGCCGATGGCTTTTGTTGTGGCTCCGCTGGTCCTGCACCGGCCCACGCGGCGAGTGTTGCCCGCCTCGACGCGCACCCATCTGACGAACTGGGTGGCGGATCACCCTGCACTCGTCGCAGGGCTTGCTGCGCGCAGCGCCTCACTGGTGCCCGCCGTACGGGAAGGCCTCCGCTTCGGGCTGCGCCATCGGATGCTCGCCATCGAACAGGGCTGCCTCAAAGGCACGATCTCGAAGTCCCGTACCGAGGGAGAGCTCGCGGACCTGATCAAGGCCGCTTCGTTGATAGGCCGCTGGACTGCCAAGTCCGACAACCCTTCCACCGTATTTGCGCTGCTCGGCGTGAGACCCTGAGCGGGTGCAGATCCGGTCGATCATCCTCTACAGCAAGAGTGGCGAAAAGCGCGTCCTGGACTTCCGGCTCGGCGAGCTCAATATCGTCACCGGCACCTCCCAGACAGGCAAGAGCGCACTGCTCGACATCGTCGACTTCTGCCTCGGCAGGGACGAGGCCACGCTCCCGATCAGCCCGATCTTCAACACCGTCGCCTGGTACGCAGTCATCCTGCAACTGCCCGACACCCGCGTCCTCGCCGCACGGCCGGCGCCTAGCGCAACCGCCAAGTCCGTCACCAATGCCATGCTCGAAGTCGGCAACGACCTCGGCATCCCGGAACTGCCCGACCTTCGCGTCAACACCGACTCCACGCAGCTGCGCCAGCAGCTCGGACGCCGCATCGGCATCGGAGACACCCGCAGCGAGCCGGCGCCGGGAAGCCTGCTCTCCCCGCTCAGCGCCAACCTCGGACACGCCGTCCTGCTCTGCCTGCAGAACCAGGACGAAGTCGCTTCCAAACGAGCCCTGTTCCACCGCCAGAACGAGCGCAGCATCCCCGAGAGCCTCAAGGCCACGATCCCCTACTTCCTCGGTGCGGTCCCCGAAGACCAGGCGGCGCTCCAGCAGCAGCTCCTCCAAGCCAAAAGAGCCCTGCGCCGCGCCGAAAACGATCTCAAGACGGCCCAGGAGACAAACCAAGGCGTGGAATCGCGCCTGCAGTCCCTTCTCAGCGAAGCCAGTGTCCACGGGCTCCTCGCCGACGACAACATCGGCAGCTCTGACAGGGCCGTGGTCATCGAGGCACTCCAGCAGGCCTCCTCCTTCCGGCCCGACCCGCACAACGGAGACGAGGAGCAGCGTCGGCAGGAACTCCTCCTCACCGAAGAATCCGCGGCGCTGCGCCGGCAGCTGCGCTCCCTCGCAGAGGAGCGTCAGCTCCTGGGAGACCTGGAGACTCAAGCCGTCGGCTACACCGGCGCCGTCACCCGCGGTATGTCACGCCTCTCCGCGCTCAACCTCGTGCCCGACGGCTTCCCTGGTGAGCACAGCTGCCCGCTGTGCGGAAACGAGCTGGCCGAGCCTGACCCCACCATCGCCGACATGCACACCACCCTCGCGGACCTCCGAGGCCAGCTCGACAGTGTGCAACCAGTCCAGCCCCGCCGCGAGCAGGCCTTGCGCGAAATCGAGCAGACCGCAGCGCGTCTACGCGAACAGCTCCGCGGCATCGAAGGCGCCCTCAGCGTCGTCGCCGAGCAGCGCTCCCAGCAGGCGGGCCTTCTCGGGCAAGCCGAGGCGCAGGCCTACACACGCGGCAGAATCAGTGCGTACCTGAGCCAGATCAGCACCACGACCGACAACGGACACTTACAGCGCCTGCAATCGGACATCTCCATCGGCCAACAGATCGTCCGAGGCCTCGAAGAGCAGCTCGACAGCGAGGCCATCGACGACAACCTCACGCACAGCCTCAGCTACCTCAGCGGAAAGATGACCAGTCATGCCCGATTCCTCAAACTCGAGCACGGCGACCGCCTGGTACGTCTGAACCTCAAAAAGCTCACTGTCGTCGCCGACACACACGAGGGCATCACCGAACTGCTCCGCATCGGCAGCGGCAAGAACCACGTCGGCTACCACCTGGCCGCCCACCTTGCCCTCCACCAGTACTTCGTCAACAACAGCCGGCCCGTCCCCCGCTTCCTCATGCTCGACCAGCCGACCCAGCCCTACTACCCCTCCGACATGGCCAAAGCGCGCGGGCGACTGGAAGACATCACCATCGACGAAGACCGCGTGACAGTCACCCGCCTGTTCCAGCTCATGCACCAGGTCGTCACCGAGCTCTCCCCGAACTTCCAGATGATCGTCAGCGACCATGCCGACCTGTCCCACGACTGGTACCAGGAATCCGTTCGCTACAACTGGCGAGGCGGCGAAAAACTCATCCCCACCACCTGGCTCGACGACAACCCCACCCCGTAACCACGCCGCATGCCGCGCTCCCCGGGACCGGCGAAACCACAGGTCAGAAAACCGACTCCTGCTCAGATCTACTGACCGACGACAGCCGGTACTGGCTTCCGAGCGCCTCAATAACGGCGTGGGCCTGGTTGTTCATCAGGAGCGGGAGGTCCATGGGCCACCGGCCCGGAGCCCCGCGGCCGTTGGCGGGACCGAGAACTCCACGGTCCCTTCAAAGTACGCGTCGATATGCCACCGGGCGTGTCAGCACCGGAGGGCGTCAACAACCCGTGACCGGGAGCTCCCGGCGCCCTGGAAGCGGCGTCGTGCGCTGCGAGCGTCAGGTGGTGGTGGGCCAGGTCCGCAACAGCGCGGCGATCCTCGCGGCGGTGCAGGCGGAATCGAGGAGAAGGTCTTTGAGAGCGATGGCGTCGTCGCGGGTGGGCTTGACGGCGATACCCGCGGCTTCGAGATACATGACGCCCGTCGCGGCGGCCACAGCCATGTTGGAGCGCTCGAGCCAGCGGCACCGGCCGAGGTTGTCCACGAGTGCCGCGGCTTTCGCGTAGGGCCCGTCGTAAACGGGCTGCTCGAAGAGCTCGGCCCGGTGGCGCGCGACAGCGGCGACAGGGACGCCGTAGTCGTCGGGGGCGGGATCGTCCGCGCCAGCCACCTCGGCGACCTGCAGGATCCACGGAACGTCGATGTGCAGTTCCATCACGCGGCGCGCACTCCCGAAGGCGCCTGCTGGGCATCCTCGGCCTCGTCGAAGACCGCCTGGTGCTCGGACAGGAAACGGGCGGCAGCGTCCACCGCCCGGGCCCGCAGGCCACTCGCGTCGTCCTGCACGAGACGGGCGAGGTAGTCCCCGATACTCAGTCCGAGGTCGGCGGCACGCTTCCTCGCAAGCTCCGCCACGTCCTCATTCACGCGTGCACCCAGCTGTGTCTTAGCCATACCCCACATGGTAACGGCCGTTACCAGCCTGTTCTAGGTGAGGACGGCTGAGGCGGCGGTCTCGTCCGTCCAATCCCCGTCGAAGAGAGCCGCGACCAGGCGCTCATGCTCGGTGGGCAGCTGGCCGCTCCGGTGCTTGGTGCGGGTCTTGGCCAGCCAGGGGCCGATCCGGACGTTCTCGCCATCGACCCTGACCTCCTCCCGGGCGGTGGGGGCGCGGCCTTCGCGGTGGAGGAAGAGCTCGAGGAGCTGGACGGTCTGTTCGAAGGTGCGGCGGGCGCGGCGGGGCGGGGTGAGGGGGTTGGTGGTGGGGGTGAGAGCGAGGGCGCTCAGGAGCTGGTGCTGGCCTGGGTCGAGGGTGTTCCAGTGGGTGAGCTGGCGGGTGAGCCAGCTGCCGATCTTCACTGTGCCCAGGGTGGTGTCCGGGGTCAGGGTTGCGGGGTCGTTCCCGGCGGTGAGGTGGGTGCGCAGGAGGTGGTATTTGCGGTGCCAGTCCGCCCCGTAGGGGAGCTGCCAGTGGGGGTCGATGGCGGTCAGGTCGGCTGTACGGGTCTCGTCGAGGCGGTCGTGGGTGGCGAGGGAGCGCTGTTCGGCGAGGAAGGCCCCGGTGGGGGTGGTGGAGGGGGCGGCGAGGTGGCCGTGGGCGTGGTGGTAGTCGGCGGCGGCGGTGAGGCGGGCGCGCCAGGCGGCCTGGTGTTTGTCCCAGATCATGCCCAGGGCGTCGAGTTCGGCGGTGAAGTCCGGGTCGAGGCGCCCGGTGTTGTGGGCGTCGCGCATGGTGGTGATGAATCGGCCGAGCTCAAAACCGACCGTGTCGATGTGGTCGGTGGGGACGTCGAGGTGACCGTGTTCGTCGTAGAAGGCCTGGGCTGCGGTGAGGCCTTCGCGGCGGGCGCGTGAGAGCGGGCCGCGGGGGTTGAAGGAGATCAGGTCCATCGCGCGGGCGATGCGTTCGGGGTGGACGGTGAAGTCGAAGTGCCACCGGTGGGCGATGATGCTGCTCGTTTCCCGCGGCAGGCGGTTGGCTTTGTTCGGGAGGCGTTCCAGGATCCGGTGGTCGTGGCTGGCCAGAGCGGTGGCGATCGCCCACACCGGCTCGTAGGCGGTGCCCAGGATGTCTTCGGGGTCGGCCCCGGGCGGGACGTAGACGGGAACGATCAAAAGGGCGGTCTTGCCGCTGACGTCGATGCGCAGCGCGCGTCCCAGGCCCTGGACGCAGCGGATGATGCTGCCGGTGGGGTCGGCGAAGACGACCGCGTCCACGCTCGGGATGTCGACGCCCTCGGCGATCACCTTCGCGTTCGCGAGGATCGCGCAGGGGGAGGCGGCGAAGTCGGCGAAGATCTTGGTGCGTTGGTCGGGGCTGTGGTCGCCGTCGACGAAGAATGTCTCGGGGTTCAGGCCCGGGAAGGCGTCGGGGTCGGTGCGGCGCAGCAGGCGCAGGGTGTGGCCGAGCTCGCAGGTGAATCTCTTGGCGTCCTCGACGCGGTGGAAGAAGACCAGGACGCGGCGCAGGCGGTGTGCGGACATGGTCCGAAGGACGGCCAGGTGCAGGGCGGTGGAGCGCAGCGCGTCGTCGGTGGTGGTGGCGGCGTCGTCGGTGGTGGTGGTGCCGGGGGCGGGGACGTTGAGGGTGGTGCGCAGGTTGCTGTCGGTGATGGTGGGCACCACGATGCGGTAGTCGGCGGCCACGCCATCGGCGATTGCCTGCGACAGGGGATAGTCGAAGATCTTTTTGCCGTAAACGGCTTCGTTGTCCATGGAGTTGGCCGCGGCGTCGATGTCCGTGTCCGGGCCGCCGGTGCTGCGGCGAGTGCGCGGGCGGGTGCTCGCGGAGCCGGCGACGTCGGGTGCGGCGAAGCTGCGCGGGGTCGCGGTCATGTAGAGGCGGCGCTCGGCCCTGACCCGCTGCGCGTCGTTGACCGCGGCCCATTTCTTGTCCGGCCGGCCGGCGATGCGGTGCGCCTCGTCCAGGATCGCGAGGTCGAACGGGGGGACTGAAAGTCCGGTGTGCTGAGTGGCCGCCTCGATCTTGTCGAGGGAGTCGTAGGTGCAGATGACCGTGAGCGCGGGGAGCTGGTCCTTGCCGGGGCCCACGACGGACATGGCGGCGGCCAGGGCGGTGGCGTCGGTGGTCGAGCCGACCCGGTTCGCGTAGAGCCGGTCGTGGCCGTAGGTGTCCATGGACGAGACGATCACCATGTGCTCCAGGTGACCGTCCTCGCGCCACGCCAGAGCGGTCTGCGCGGCCAGGTCCAGCGTCGGGACCACGACCAGGACCAGGCGCAGACCCAGCAGATCCACCAGACGGATCGCGACCAGCGTTTTCCCGGTCCCGGTCGCCGACACGAACAGGCCCCGGGTTCCCGGTCGGCGTAGATGCCGGGCCGCCGCGTCCCGGCCCTTGACCTGATGCGGGCGCAGCACCCGCCGCTTGGGGCGTGGCTGCGGGGTGATGTCGGCGGCCTTGACCATGGCGCCCATCATCGCGCAACCACGGCGGTCTCCAGCGCCGGCCACCGAACGCGGGCACTACGGGCCGGGATCGGTGAGAGAGGCAGGCGTCCCATACGGGCCCTCCAGGACTGTTCGGTAACGCTAGAGGTCGAACTCGATGTGTTCGAGGTCGGTGTACTCCACCAGGAGCCCGGCGGCCCGCCGGCCGCCGTCCTTGAAGTACACCTCCTGGAGCCCTTCGGCGGCGATCTGCTGCAACTGCTGGTCGGACGCGCCTTGTTCGCGGGCTTCGAAGAGGCGGGCAGCGTAGGTGGGCGGGAGGGCGACGGTCAGGTGGCGCAGCCGGGCGTCGTCGGTGCTGCCGGGGGCGGCGGTATAGCCGAAGCGGGCGCGGGTGTCGATGACGATGCCGCCGGTGGAGGCTGCTCTCTCCTTCGCCTTCGCGCGGATCTGCGGCTGCCACCGCTTCTTGACTTCGGTCTCCAGGCGGGCGGCGAGGTCCTTGCGGGGTTTTTTGATCTGGTCCTTCACGTACCGCTCGACAGTGCGCTGGGAGATCCCGAGCGCCTCGGCTGCGGCCCTGGTTCCTTTGAGCTGCTTGACCATGTACCTGACCTGGGCGCCGGCCGTCTTCGGGATGGGGCGGGTAAACGCCCGCTGCACCGCCTTGTCGAGGCCGTCCCCGAACATACTCATTGCGGTCTACTCCCCGGTGTCCGTGTGGGTGACGTGCCCGTCCTTGATGTATCGGGCGAGGTTGAGCTCGTCTCCGTGTTCTTCGCGTACGCCCTCTGCCCACAGGGTGGTCTGGGTGCCCTCGTGCTTGACCATCCCGGGGCTGACGCCGAGCCGGAAGCCGCCCGGCAGGGGCTTTGCGTCCTTGTACGGCAGGAAATCCAGCGGAGACGGGCCGTCGGAGACGTAGACGGGGCAGTCCGAGAGGATTGCGACCGGGTACTGGCCCGTGGCTGCGGCGTGCTTGAGCATCTTGCGGTGCATGTTGACCCGGGTCCTGGAGATGACGGCGGCGCGGATGTCCGGGCGCCACGTCGGCCGGTTCAGGGCCGGCCACGGCTCGCCGGGACGCCAGCCACCGCCGCGCGGACGCTCGCGCAGCTTGCCGATGCCGCCCTTGACCGTCGCCTTCACCGCGGACAGCACGATCGCCATCTGCGGGTCGCGCTGCCGGTAGCCCTCCATCGCCGTCAGGAAGTCGGCCGGCGACAGGTCGGCGGTGACGCCCAGATCGGCCATCGTCGCGACATAGGCGTCGCGCAGCCGGTTGTACCAGCCGTCCAGGAAGCGGCCGTTGTCGTACCTCACGTACGCCTCGAGCGGTGCCACCTGGTAGCCGAGCTCCACCGCGTACGCCACGCTCGGCGTCGCGTACCAGGCCGGGCCTTCGGGCCGGTTTCCCTTCGGTGTGAACGGGCTGGGCAGCCGCGGATCGAGCTCTACATGCGAGAGGTCCACCAGCCACGAGCCGGGCAGCTTCGGATCGAACACCGGGCTCTTCACGTGCGTCGGCGCCCCAAGCCCGACGATCGTGCCGTTCGCACCGGCGGCGAAGGCCATGTTCACGTCGATGCCGACCAGGTACCGCTTGAGGCACTCGTCGTCGGTGAGCGGGCGCGACCAGTCGTACGCCTCCTCCACCAGCATCTCGGCCGGAGTGCGCTGATGGAACCTGGGCAGGTCCTTGAGCAACGGATGCCCGTCCGGAGCCTCACACGGCGCGCACTGCACCGCATCCTCGCCGAGCGAGCCGGGGTTGTGCTCCTTGTGCCGCTTGCCGGTCTCGTCCGGCTCGCTCGCACGGGTCGGCGGATGCAGGGCGCTCATCAGCTCCAGGCCCGTCACAGCGGTAGAGCCGCGCGGGGTCATCACCCGCGTCGCATAGGTGCCCAGCAGACGGGCAAGTTCTGGCGGTGACAGCTGCGCGGCGTTGCTCCAGTGCCGTGTGTCCAGCGCGCCCCACGACGGGATGCACAGCTGGATACACAGGCGCTTGCCGCCCTGCGCCGGGCGGTAGATCCGGGCCCACGGCCCGAACCCGCGCTTCGTCAGCTTCCAATCCGCCCGCACCAGCTGCTTGATGACCTTGTGGCCCTCCGGCAGCCTCCCCGACAGACGTTCCTCATCGCTGAGGCGGACCGGCAGCCCGTACCGCTCACACGCGGCCTCGGTAAGCACGATCAGCGGGTCGGCATCCTTCCCCGGCCCGCTCAGCTTGGGCGCGCCCAAGCGCGCCTCGTTGAGGGTCCAGTCGACAAGGGCCGGGACGGACTTGGCAGGAACGTCCAGGACCAGGCCGCCCACGCAGTACGCCGACACCTGACCGTCCTCGACGTCGACCACCGCGAGAGGCCCGTTCTCGAACCGCGGATCGACCGCGGCCGCGGCCGAGGCCGGCTTCGCTGTTGCCCTCTTCGCCGCCGGACGCCGCGAGGTCGACTGCGTCCTGGACCCGCCCGCCGCCGGGCGCAGCGGGACGGACGCGCGCTGCGGGGCGTTCTGAGCAGCGGTCACCGACGCAGAACCTGGGGACTGGCCTGTGGCCAGTGGCTGCGGTGGCGCAGAAACGGCCGCTCTCGGTGAAGGCGGGGCGGGTGCGGTGATCGTCTCGGGCACCGCCGTGTCCTGCGCGGGCGTCGCCGTGTTGGCGGGGTAGAGCTCAGCGAGCTTGTCCAGCAGCCGGGCGTACGCCTCACGCTGCGGCGGCCGCGGCTCGGTCTTCCCGCTCTCCCACGACACCACGGTCGACCGGCGCACCTTCAGCGCGGCAGACACCTGCTCCTGCGTCAGACCATGCGCCTTACGCAGCCGTTCACGCTCAGCCGGTGGGGGCAGCGGCGAATGCCCAGCAATCAGGGCGTCGACCGCGTCGAACAACTCGGACATGAAAACCTCCCACCCTCACCATAGCCTGGATCGATCATCCTCCGTACTGATTGCGAACATTTGCCGTACATTCAAGGAGCATCTTTGGTTTCGGTCTCCTCCCCCTTCCGCATGAAGGTTGGGCGAAGGGGGTCGAATTGCGCATGCTGTCGATGGAGACGTCCGTGACGTCTCCATCGCAGTGATCTCTCCGCAGGGCTGGCCTGTTTTGACCGCCATGATCCCGGACCCGGGATGGACTGGGCTGTCCTATGATCCGACCCCCGACACTTCTCTGCCGTGGAAAGGCATCACGTGGCGCTCAATCCCTTGCAGTCCCCCATCGATGAGATGACTGCATACCTTCGTGACGCTCAGATGATCCACAAGATAACCAGGGAACGGCTGGACCGGCTGACCGCTGACCGGCAGGCACAAGGCAAAGGCGGCAACGGCCAACCGGGGGTGGAGCACTCGGCACTGAACCGTGGCGTGGTAGTCGCGGCTGTCGGCGCCCTCGAAGCCTTCAACGAAGACCTGGCGATCACAGCTCAGAATCACTATCCACAGGCGAAGCCGCCCCTGAATAACTGGTACAACATCGCTGGCGGAAAGGGCATGGTGCAGACGCCTAGCCCCAACAACCTGCGGAAACTCTTCTGGACCTTCTTCCGCTATGACCCACATGACGACTGGGACTGGCTCGTCCAGGTCTCGTCCAGTGAGACCGGCGGAACCGGAACCTGGCGCTCGGCCACCACTCAACTCAGCAAAGCGCAGGCGTCGCAATTCCTGGACACCATGGTCAAAGTCCGCCACGGGTTCGCCCACCAGGACAAGGATCAAAAGCTCGTCCACTGCCCTGGCATCGCCAGTCAGACAGCGTCAGGAAAGATCGTCATCCACTCGCACCACGCGACCAACGCCCTCAGCGTGCTTGTGCAGTACGCCGTACTCACCACGACCGGGCTGGCCAAGAGCCTGAGCATCACCGATCAGTTCAGGTGGATCAAACCGATGTCCGAAGCCGGCTGGGAGGAGCTTCTCGCCGGGACCCCCGCAGGAGCCCTGGTGACACAGACCTGGAAGGGCGCACCCGTGCTGTCGTGATGCGACGGGCCCGGCTGCCGGCAGATCTGCGTAGCGTGGCTCACGCTCAACTCGCCAAATGTAGCGCGCAGTCACACCTGCTTGGGCAGCCGCGCATGGTCACATCTCGTGGGGGAGCATCAGGGTCATGCCGGGCTCGCCCGTGTCGCCGGTCTCGGTGATAGCGATGAGCCGGTCGGCGCCGGTGGGTGCCTGGCCGGAGGGCAGTTCGCCCGCAGGCACCACGAAGCAGACCTCGTTGGCGGGCGTCTGCTCGACGGCCCTTGCTACCGCGGACAGCACTGTCCGCAGCCGCCCGTCCTCGCCGCCGTCGTTGCCTGCCACGAATTCCTGCCGCGCGCCTGCGGTGATGACCAGCGGCATCGTGATGCCGGCGGCCGAGGCCGTTGCCGGCGGGATCTCGATGAAGATGCCGTCCTCGAATGCATCTGCCCGCGTGTAGGCAGCGGCCTCGGGACCGAATTGGTCGTCCATGTCACATGCTCCGCTCTCTCAGCCCCGGCTTGTTCTGTGTCCCTGTGAGCCCGCCGTCTTCGGTACCCGAGTCACCCGGGGGGCCACGGCCGCTGACGGCGGCGTGTGCGCTCAGTCGTCTCCCCCGGCAGTCCCTGGCACCGTGCCGTGCGGATCCCGCTCGTGGTGGTCGAGGTGGTCCTTGGGCGGGACGGGCAGCGGCCAGTACTCGGGGTCCCGTCTGCCGTCGACGGCGGCGAGCAGCACGTCCTCGGACGTCTGCAGTACGGGGGCGCAGCGGATGATCTGGGACGGGGAGACGGGGGTGCCGTTGAACCAGGCGGTGACGAGGGGTTCGGGCAGGAGGGCGTGTTCGGCGAGGTCGCGGGTGGTCAGGCCGAGGTGGGTGATGCGGTGGCCAAGCAGGCCGGCGGCGGTGACGTCGCGGGCGAGGTCGGTCAGGCGGGCACAGAGCATGTCGGGCAGATTCGGGTCGAGCGGGGTTGCGGGTGGGCCGCCGCGAAGGAGGTCCCAGGGGGTGCGGCCGTAGTGAGCGAGGGCGTAGTTGGCGCAGTCCGTAAGGAGCTGGGTGGTGAAGGTGCGGGCCTGGGCGTCGGTGCGGTCGGCGTTCAGGCGCCAGGTGTGGTCCAGGCCGGCGAGGCAGAAGTCGTCGTCGACCAGGAGCCGTCCGGCGTTTACTGCGCTGGCGCGGGGGTTGAGGGGCCAGAGCTGGGCGGGGACGAGGGCGGGGGTGGACAAGAGCAGGGTCAGTAGCCGCTCGAGGGAGACGGCCATCGCGATCGCGGTGGGTTCGTCGAAGAACCGGTGTTGCGCGAGCGCGGTGAAATGCTCGAACTCGGCGCGCAGGCCTTCGGGAAGCACTGGGGTCGCGGGCGGGTGGGGGGTGTCGTCTTTGAGGGCGGGGGTGCTGGCGAAGAAGGTGTCCGGGTCGGCCGTGGCGAGCATCTCCAGGATGTCGGCCGGGACCGGTGTCGCGGAGCGGGGGCGCATGTTGCCGAAGGGTTCGAACCAGGCGCGGGGGCGCAGGTCGCCGGTGCCGAGTTGCTGGCTTGTGGGGTGGTCCGGGTCGGTGGCGATCTCGCTCAGGGTGTCGTCGTAGTGCATCAAAACGTCGAAGTCCTGCAGGAAGAACTCTTTCCATCGGCCGAAGGTGCGGTGGCGGACCGTGAACGCGTCGGCGGTGGGCAGGTGACAGTCGTAGGCGAATTCCTCGTCGTCGGTCAGGAGGTCGAGGATTTGTTCGGCCTCGGCGACGATCAGGTGGAAGGCGAGCTCTTCGGCGGTGCAGGTGGGCAGCGGGGCTCGGCCTGAGCGCAGATCACCGGCGAGGTGCTCGACCGCGCGGACCATGGCCAGGCGCCATGCGGCACTCTGGCCGTCGCACAGGGGCGGCAGGTGGATGAGGAAGGAGTCCTGCTCCAGTTCCCAGACGTCGTCGTCGTTGGTGGGGCGCTCGAAGACCCGGTCGCCGTGGTGGAACAGGTCGGCCCGTCCCCGCTCGGCAAGATGGTCGGCCGCCACCGCCAGCAGCCGGGCCCCCAGCGGCGTGAGAACCTCCGCAAGGGACCCGGAGTCCGCGTACGAAGCCAGGTGAGGCTGTGGGGAGTTGGTGTCGTCACCCAGACGCAGCAGCTGTTCGGCCCGCTCGATGGTGAGCGGGGCAGGCGGGGTGAGCGGGGCGCCGCCGAGGTGGTCGCGTACCCAGGCGGGATGGCCTCGGCCGGGGTCGCGGGGGCGGGTGATGCCGTAGGGGGAGAACCAGTACGCGGGAGCGTCCCAGCCGTCTTCCGGCTCCGGGACCTCCTCCTCGCTGTCGTCGCCGCGGGCCTCGGGGATGCTGTACTTCGCCTCCTCGACGACGAACGCCCACGCCTCCTCGTCCCAGTACGGGGCGCGGAAAGTGTTCTCGTCCGCATCGTCGGGCACGGTGATCCCGAGGGCGGTGAGCTCTTCGTCGGTCGCGGCGCACATTCTCGGGGCGCTCTCCAGCATCACCGACAGTGCCCATGTTTCGGCCTGGCAGCGCGCGAGCGGGGCGCGGCCGGCGGCGAGGTCGTCCGCCAGGTCCCCCAGCGCCCGCGCCACCTGCAGGCGGAACACCTGGTCGTACTCGTCGCAGGCTGCGGGCAGTTGCGCGAGCACCGAAGCGTTGGCGTCCTTGGCCGTCCGGTCGAACGGGCGGTCGCCGTAGTGTGCGGCGTCGCGGTAAGCGACAGCGGCGAGCATCCGGCCGGCCGCCATCAGCAGCCCGGCGGCGAACGGCGGCAGGAACTGTTCCAGGTCCCCGTCGGGAACCTCGTACAGCTCCGCCTCATCGGTGTACGCGGCAAACGGACCCGGGGCTGCACCCTCGGACGGCTCTTCGAGTTCGGTGGCGGTCACGTCCCACTCCCCCAGATGTCAGCGCAGTGCGGTGCGGGTGACGTCCGCGGCCGCCGTGCCGGTCAGATCCGCCCACGCGCCGATCGTGGCGGCGAGCGCCAGGACGCTGCCGTACAGGACGTGCAGGCCGCCCTGGCGGGCCACCACCATACGCAGCGAGGCATGGGCGCGGGCCTTTCCCGCCAGCGCAAGCAGATCGGTCGCGGCCTGTTCACCGGTCCAGTGACCGGACGACAGCCGGACACATTTCTTCAGTCCGGGCGGGGCAGCCGGGTCGTGTCCGCCGAGCCACGCCTCGAGCAGGCCGGTGGCGGTACCGGTGCAGCCGGCCACGCTCGCATCCGCCGGATCGGAGGGTGCGGGTTCGACGGCGTCGAGCAGCTGAGCGGCGCGGGTGGTGTCCCCGGTGTGGATTGCCGTGACCACCCGCTCGATGACCGTCAGCGCGGCGGCGCGGGCTGGCCCGACCGGGCTGAAGAGGGCCAGGTTGTATCGCTCGGCCGCCTGGTCCAGAGCGTGCTGCAGGTCGCGGATGGGGACGGTGTCGCCCTCGCGGATGCCGTCCTCGGCGAGCAGCGGCGCGATCTGCCGCCATACCTCCTGTGCCATCCCCGGATTCTGAACCACGGTGCGCGGACCGGGAGCGGGCTCGGGATCCTCACGTCTCATGTCTGCCACAGCCCCTCACCCTGACAGCACCCCACCGAACCACGCAGCCGGTTCACCCCGCACACGGATCGAAAGGATGAACCAACCCTGAATCCGGGCGCGTCCGGTCACGGCATGTGGTGGCCGTGCCGGTGCAGCAGGCGGACGAAGGCAGCCCTACAGCGGCTTCTCCATCACCCGACGCTGATCCAACAGCCCTACCGCAACGGCCCCGGCTGGTTCCTGGTGCGTCTCGGGCGGTTGTCTTCTTCGCGCAGAGCTCGGTGAACGCAGGTCCGGGCCATCCGGTTCACGAACCGGTGTCCAGGTCGGCGAAGAGATCCTGGAGGGCAGCGGTCTCCCGGGGGATTCTGCGGTAGGTCACGAGCGGGCGGCCGGAGCGGCGCCGGTAGGCGGCTGATTGCGCCCTGTCGGGGATGATCGCGGGGAGTTGGGGGTGTTCGGCGAGTATGGCCAGGGTCGCCAGCAGGGTGCCGGTAGTGACCATCAAGCTGTGCAGGATCGGGTCGAGGATGCTGGGAAGAAGTCCCGGTCGCTGTGGATCGTCCGGGGTGGCGAACTGGGCTGCGGGGCCGTCCGTGTCTGCTTCGCGCCGGTAGCGGCCCCGGTCGTCCGGATCGAGGTAGCAGACGGCGAGGGGAGAGAAGAGCTTGCCGCGGCCCCATTCCATGGCGAGGTACGCCTGCAGGGCGTAGCCGTCCTCTGTCGGCTCGGTGTGGACCAGCCATCCAAAGGCGGACACGGGACCCAGGGAGCGGAGTTTCTGGGCTTCGATGAAGGTCGCCTCGTGCTGTGGCAGGATCGAGCGCTCGCACAGTCGAGAGAGGAGCTCCGGGGCGGGCGTGCCCCCGACTCGTTCGTGAACTGCTTCGGCCGCGACGACGTGGGCGCCCTGAATCTCCTGGACCCGGATCCCGGTACCACCGGCCCGTACCGTGCGGGCCATCCGGACGATGTCCGGACGCGCCATCATCACGCGTGCTTTCACGGCGCCCGGACTGTCGCTGCCCCTGTCGGTGGCTTGGACGGTCTGAAGGAAGTCGTACAGCGTGGGCGGATCCGGCTGGGCAAGCTGCCGGTCGAACAGTCGCGTCACTCGGTATCTCCTCGGACGTCGCGGCCTCCTGTGAGGGCCACGGCTTCCGCCACACTGCACACGTGCGAACCTCGAGCTACGTGCCTGCCGTCATCTCTCCCGTCCGACGGGCGACGCATCGCGGGCACGTCCCGTCCTACGGGACGGCGCCAGCAGTGAAAGGAGTTGCTGCGCCGGCAACGGGGCCCGGTATCCGCACCCCGCTCGGCTCCCGGAGCCTGTGCTCCGGGAGCCTTGTGATGCCCCGTCGGGTCAGGCGGCCGTGATGTTCTCAGCCTGCGGGCCCTTCTGGCCCTGAGTGATGTCGAAGGTCACGGCCTGGCCCTCCTGGAGCTCACGGAAGCCAGAAGCGTTGATGTTGGAGTAGTGCGCGAAGACATCCGGCCCGCCGCCGTCCTGCGCGATGAAGCCGAAACCCTTTTCGGCGTTGAACCACTTGACGGTTCCGCTGGCCATGCTGCCTCCCGTTGATATCCGGAGCCGCACCGCGCAGTCCCGGGAGCCTTGGTCCGCACACTGCACAGCAAAATGCCCGCACCGGAGCGCGGGCAGGTACTGCGAACCACGACATCTGACGGCGACGCTACACGGCGAAACCGGCCGCCACCAGAGAGCAACGACGCGATGTGCACGCCCGGGTGGGGCGGGACGCGGCTGACCCTGCCCAGGACCCCAACCAGGGTGTTCCTCTGCGGAGCCTCACTCCCCCGGCACGGCCTGAGGGACGCTCCCCGGTGTCATGGTCAGCGGGTGGCCCAACGCGAAGAGCGACAAAGGTGCGCGACGGGCAAACCATCGGCGCAGGTGCAGCGGCGGGTGCCTACGCAGGGCGCCCAGGATGCGCCAGAACCGGAACGCCCAGGGCATGTGCGCTCCTCGGCGAGGTCGGCGCTCCACATGCCGACGACGAGAGCACGGCCGCAGGCGCGAACGGCATGCGCATCGCTGGCGAGTTCGCCCCACCAACGGAACGCTCCGATTCCCAGGCAGGCGGCCACGGCGGCCACGGCGAAGGCGGAAAGGGGCAGCATCCCCGCGGCGAAGGCAGTAGCCGCAACGGCGGCGGTCTCCGCGATCAGGCGCTTACGCGGGTCAAAGCGGCGTACGCGTGCAAGTTCGTGCTCGAGGACCGCCGGCAGGTGGCGCGTGTCTCGCGGGTGGAACCAGCGTGTCCCCAGCCACAGGTGTCCACGTTGGCCGTGGCGGGTGGAACAGGCCTCGCCGAAAGCTCCGCGCTCCAGCGGCAGAGCAATAGAGATCCGCTCCAGGCCGTGCTCGGCGGCGAAGGCACGCACGTACTGATCGGTCTCCCGCATCCGCTGCGCGAGCGCCGGGTAGAGACCGTCGTCCTTCGGGGGCGTGTGAGGGCGGACGTAGCAGTCCCAGGTCATCGTCTGCGCCATGGAACCCGCCCAGACTCCGCGGTCGTTGATGCGGTGGCCGTTCCAGGCCCAGACACCGCCGGCGATCACAGCCGCGTAGAGAGCCGCGGCGGGCTGGGAACCGTGCACCGCCGTGGAATCCGCCTGGCTGACCACCGTGACCGTCACCACAATGTGGGCTCCGTAGCGTCCCACCCTCTCCCCCACGCTCATGCGGTCACCGTAGTAGGGCTGCTGCCCGGCCGGGTCATCCTTCTCGCCGTCGGGGTGACGCACTCGGTGACGCACTCTTCAGTCTCTACACCACATTTGACCTGCTGTTATCTGTCAGATCTGCCGTAGTGGGTGACGCGGTGACGCACTTTGCGGCTTTTCCTCTACACATCTCTCTTGACCTTTCCCCTTCACACAGAGAGAAAGCCGCAAAGTGCGTCACCCCGTCACCCCTCGATGACTGATGGCAGGAAGAAGTGCAGGTCAGATGGGGTATGAGCGAGGTGGAAAGTGCGTCACCGAGTGCGTCACCGAGTGCGTCACCAAGTGCGTCACCAAGTGCGTCACCCTGGGCCCTGAGTGCGTCACCATCGACGCCGTGAACGGGTAGCCGGCCAGCCCGGTGGCGACCTGTACGCAACAAGCGGCGGATCTGTGGCCTGGCAGGAGGAACGGGGCGCGGAGCCACCAGTGCTCGGTAGGTCAGCGCCTCTCGACACTCCAGTAACGGACACGTCGGGTGACGCGCGCCGTCCCGGCGGGCAGGCACCTGAGAGCCAGCGAGGCTCTGAGGCCGTGATGTGGTCCTGCTGCGGCTCACCGAGCCGGCCGAAGTACCTCGGAGAACGACGGGGTTCGTCCGATGTACCTGGCGGGAGGACAGCGTTTCTCGGCAGCCGTCAGGCCCTCGTCTCAGCCGGAGCTGAGCGGGAGGCCGACGGATTGGGGTGCGTCAGGCCGGTGAGCCGGGCAGCGTGGAAATGCGCAGCGGGCGGCCGGACTTGGTGCGCTGCATCCGGGTCACGTCCACGCCGCGGCGCCGGAGTGCTGGGGCAGCGCGCGTGAGGCGGCTGGAGAGGACGGCGGGAGTGCGGGGCCAGTCGTCACCGGCGGAGGCGGGCCGTTGCAGCAGCTCCAGCAGGTGGGCCGCTGGGCCCTGCCAGTCCCAGGGAGCCTGGTGTGCCGTGGCCCAGCGCAGGACTGCGGTGGCCACCGGGTCGCCGTCGATCACATCGTCGATCAGCGCTTCCTGAGCACCGGTGTAGGTGGTCAGTGTGGTCCAGCCGGTCACCTCGTCCAGCGCCCAAAGGAGCTCGGCCCAGTCGGCCATGCGCGGTCGCTCGGTGAGCTTGTCGGCGGCCTCGGGCAGCTTCTCCCACACCAGCGCGGCGAGGTCGAGCAGCCCGCCGAGGATGCGGGGGTGGGCCTCACCGTAGGCGTCCCACAAGTTGCGTTCGGTTCGCCGCTCTTTGCTGGTGATGGGCTGGAGCTCGATGGGCAGCATCCGCTCGGCCAGGTCGCCCTGCAGGGCCCCGATGTCGATGCCGGTCAGCAGAACAGGGCCAACCCTGTTCGGCACACCAGCGGGCGATGTGACGGGGAGAGGCCCGTCCCGGCGTCCCGGCGTCGGCATCAGTTCTGGCCAGCGCCTTTTTCGCCGTTTTGTCTACTGCTCCACCCACTCGCCCGTACGCCGATATCCCAAGGGCGGCTGACCACACCGCTCTCAGCGGCCACCACACCCCGCATACATGCCCCAAGTAGGCATATATGCCGGGCGCAGCATTCTCCACACGCATGCTCCCCGGGCCGATCCTTGGCCTCGCTCACCTACAGGCATTGGCCAGAAGCACTCGTGAGACGAATACTCCGGGAAACCGGCCTTTCCGCCTACTCGGCGCAAGGTATGCGTCTCGCGAATACAAGGTGGAGGCCTGATGGGCAACCGCAGCGCTCAAGTCATCGCGGTCCTGTCTCAGCGGTTCGGGGAACGGTGGTTGGGGCGGTGGGTGCCGGGTGCCGGTGGTTGGTGCAGCGGCGAGGTGGGCGGCAGAACGGCGGCGCGGGAGGCGGCGGTGCGGGCACGCATCTGTTCCAGACGGCGTTCGACGCGGGCGCGGGTGTACAGATCGATGGCATCGGTGAGGTGGTCCCACTCCTCACTGCCGAGGCCTTGGGGGCGCGGCCCGAGGGCCTCGGGACCGGCCCGGTGGCGGCGGCGGTAGTCGCTGATGGCCGTGAGCAGTTTCGTGTAGGTGCGCTGCTCGTCTTCGTCGTCCTCACCCGGGGCGGTGATCTCCTCCATCCACGGCTCCGGCACGGTGTCCCCATTGAGGACGGCGGCCAGAGCCTTCCGGGCGAGGCGCGCGTCGAGGGCAGCCAGGTTGAGCGGGGCGATACCGCCGGGGTCGCGCAGCGCCTGGTGATCGGGCAGAGCCCCGGAGTCGGGCGGGGTGTCGAGGTGGCCATGGGCTGCTTCCAGGACGACCGAGGCGGGTGCCTCGCGGGGCGGCAGCTGCACCGGGCGGCGGCGTCCGGTCAGTGCGCGGACGCGGGCGTCGAGGTCGTCCCAGGCGAAGGCGTCGTCCGGGTCGGCCGGCCGGGGGCCCAGACCGGGCACCGCGGTGATGGCGTGGCGGGTGCGCCACAGTTCCACCAGGGCGCAGGTCGTGGCCCACCTCGTGCGGCGCAGCGGCGCGGTGTGGGGTGGGGGTGGTCCCAGCGGTCGGGCCCAGGACGGCGGTGCGGCGGCCAGTTGGTGTCCGCGGTCGGTCAGCGAGCGGCCAAGGATGCGGTGGCGCTCGGCAAGATGGTGGCGCCAGTGCTCGGGCGTTGCCGGGTGGGTGAGGGCGTGGCGGTCGGCGACCCAGTCGGGGATCTCGCCGCGGTGATCGGGACGGTGTGGAAGGTGGTCGGGGAGCCGGTCGCGCAGGCGGAGTTCGGCGGCGATCTTGTCGACGACGCCATTGGCGCGGGCGAGTGCGGTCTTCGCGGCGTGCAGTCGCTGCGCGGTCGCCGCACGTCGCTGGGCGACACTGTCCCGGCTGTCGGTCAGGGACTGGGTGCGGGTGGGCGGGCGATTGGCGCTTGGTTCGCGCTGGAAGTCTTCGCGTGCCTGTTCGCGCCAGCGCAGGTTGCGGCGCAGCTGTGACTCGTGGGTGAGGGCTGCGATCATCTGCCGGGCCGCCGGTGACAGCGGGGTGCGGCTGGCCTGTGCGCGGCCGATCTGTGTGCGGATGGTGGCCGTCTGGGCGGCGAGTTCGCTGCGGGTCATGGGCCCCAGCGGACGGTCGGGCCAGGCTGGATGGGTGTGGCCGGCGCGGGTAGTGACGGGGGTGGGCAGCTGGGTTATGGCGGCGTCGGCTGCCTTCAGCTCCTCGCGCGCCATGGCCCGGTGGTCGGCGGCGAGCCGGGCCAGGGCGTCGAGTTGGTGCAGCGAGAGCTCGGCCAACGGGCGGGTGCGGCTCTCCTTCTGGGCCGTGGCGGCATCCGCCAGGCGCTCGCGTAGCCGCCAGGCAAGGACCGCGGCCATGTCGTCGGCGTCCGCGAAACCACGCCGGTAGGCCGTGCGCTCAAGGAGCCGGGGCAGGGCGAACCCAACGCGTTCGGCGTCGCTCAGCGCGCGGATCAGGGCCGGGTAGGCGTCGGCGGCCATGAACGCAGCAGCCCGGTCGGCACCGAGAACGGTTTCGAGGACGCCCGTCAGGCGGGCGGTCGTGGCGCGCTCGGCGACGTCGGCGAACTCCGCGCACAGCTGACCTGGGGCGCTGACCTCTCTTTGCAGGGCGGCGATCGACGCGGTCGCCGACAGCTGGGCACTGCGCCGGGCGGCAATCAAGGCCAGCACCTGGTCGAGCCGGTCGCCGTCCTCGACCGCGACGTAGAGCCGGTTGGTGCGGGCCCCGCGCGTCAGCTGCACATAGACGCCCTCCCGGTTCGAGCGCGTCGACGCCAGCGCGTGCGAGGTGTCGACCGTCATGCCCTGGGAGCGGTGGATCGTGCTCGCGTAGCCGAGCTCGCACTGCGCGGCGACGTAGTTTGCGGGCAGCCGGATACGGCCGCGGTGCCCGGTGTGCCGGACCACGACATCACCATCGGCGGTGATGGTCTGGACGGTCCAGGTGTCGCCGTTCTTCACGAAGTCCCGGCCGCCGCGCAGCGTCATACGGCGCCGGTTCAGGCGGGTGACGATGACGTCGCCGACATGAGCCTGCTGCCCGGCACGCAGGGCAACCGACCGGCGGGTGTCGACGTCACCGGCGGCGATGTGCCAGGCCTGGGCGCGCCGGTTGAGGGCGGTGACCGTCGCCGTGTCGGCGGCCGTCATCAACGAGTTGAGGCCCTTGCCGCAGTCTTTGGCCCAGGCGTCGAAGACCGCGTCGCACATCACCTCGTAGCTGCCGGCGACGATCCGCCCCTTGTCCCGGTACCAGGTGAACGCCTCCCGGTGGTTGTCGCCGTCGCGCAGCGCGAGGGAGGCGTCGGCCTCGCCGGGGACCCGGAAGCGGTGCAGGCGGTCGAGCTCGACCGTGCCGCCCGCCCGGGCGATGAGCCGCAGCGCTCCCCCGGCCTCGACAGCAGCGAGCTGGTGCGGGTCGCCGAGCAGCCGCACCACGGCGCCGACGGATGCCGCGTCGGCGAGGATCCGGTCCAGCAGCAGCGTGCCGGCCATGCCCGCCTCGTCGACCAGGACGACATCCCCGCGCCGGAGCTGGAAGTCCTTGCCGACCTCCTTGCCGTCGGCCGCGCGGCCGCGCTGATGGAGCCAGGAGTGCAGGGTGTGGGCGCGCCGGTTCAGGTCTGCGCCGAGTACCTTCGCGGCACGGGACGAGGGTGCGAGCGGGATCAGGCGGCCTCCGGAGGCGTCCATCGCCCGGGCCACGAGCCGCATCGCCGTGGTCTTCCCGGCACCAGCGGGACCGAGGCCCGCGAGGAGCAGCTGGTCGGACAACGCGAAGGAGCGGGCCAGTTCACGCTGCCCGGCATCCATCGGGCCGCGGTGCAGGGCAGCGACCCGGTGGAAGGTGCCGCGCCCGACGGGTGGGATGACGTGGGTGCGGGCGGCGGCCAGCAGCCGGTTCTCGGCACCCAGCAGCGAGTGGGTGGTGTAGGCGGCCGACCCGATGGGCCGGTACACACTGCTGCCGTCCGGCCGGACCAGGTCCGGGTGGGTGGGGTTGATCTCGGGTGGGGTGATGTCCAGGCAGTCGCCGTTCGCGAGCACCCGGTCGGTGATGTGGTCGGCCAGGTCAGCCGGGGCCGTGGCACCGCCGAAGGTGCGCATCAGGTAGCGGCGTGCCTCGGCCAGGACGTGACGGCGGCGGAAAGTGGTGCGGCGTTCGCTGACCGCGGCGAGGACCTCGGCGGCCGCGATCTCGGGATCGACGTCCGGGTGGGGGTGCTGTTGTGTGGCGGCGGCCTTGGCGGTGGCGAGCAGGTTGTCGACGGTTGCGCGGCTGGTGGCGGCGATCGCCCGGGTCCGCCACGCGGCCAGGAGGTCGTCCAAAGAGCGGGCCTTGCCTTTGGGCGGGCGGGTCAGCAGGGTCGCCCGCTGCTGCAGGCGCGGGCGTGTGGACGGGCCCGGTTCGCGTCCGTAGCGGCGCCGGTAGTCGTCGAAGAGCATCTCGGCCATGGTCCGTACGACGGTGGCCCGTTGCGAGAACTCCGACCGGATCCGGCGGTCGATGCCCACGATTCTCATCACAGGGCGCTGTCCCGGGGTGACCTCGACCTCCTCGGCGGTAAGGCCCAGGCGGGCGCAGACCAGCTCGAGGGCCCGCTGGTTGAACAGCTCGCTGGCCGCGACCACCTCACGGCACAGGAGCCGGGAGTCGAGGTTGCGCCACCGGTCGTCCGGGCCTTTGACACGGGGGCTGATGACCACGTGCTCGTGGAGCATCGGGTCACCGGCACGCGATTCGTAGTGGAGGTAGACCGTCGCCAGCAGCCCCGGCACGGCCCGCTGCTGGGCGATACCGCCCGGCCCGGTACGCACGGCGAGGGCATTCTCCTCCAGCCACGCCACCGTCTCACCGCGGGCCTGCGCCAGGACCTCAAGGACGATCCACCGCACCTCCGGGCCGCCCAGGGCGAACAGCAGAGACAACTCCTCCGAGGCAAACGTCAGGTCGAAGCCGGTCCGGGCATGACGCTGCGCGCCGGTACGAGCGGCGAGGAAGCGGCCGAGCTCGGCGCCGTCGGCCGGCGGGCGGTGGTACTCGGCCTCGAACGCACGCGCCGCGGTCCGCATCCGCAAGTGCCGTGTCTCGGCCTTCGTCAGCGGCCGGCACAGCTGCTCCGCGGCGTGCTGCAGGACCTCCTCGATCTCCTCGTCCAGAGCGGAGAGCTCGGACAGTTGCGGCACTGCCGGGCCGAGCCGGGCCGCCCTGAGAGCCTGCTTGGACGTGTCGCCGTCACCCAGCGCCCGGGCCACGATCCTCTCCGCATCAGGGTGCATGCCCAGGCCGTACAACGCGCGCATCTGCGGCTCGCTCACCACTCCCGACAGCCCAAGCGCCTGGGCGGACCGGCCGTGCCACACCCCCGGCGGAACGCCGGGAGTGCCCGAGGACACCGTCGGCTCGCTTCCCAGAGCGCCGTCGCCCGCCGCAATATTGCGCCGGTAATAGCGGTAGTTCTTGGCCGTAAGCCCCTTCGCCGTCATCCCCACCACGCCAGTCCAGCACCCCCACCCAGGACCGCGCCGGGCACGCCGGCGTCCAGGACCGGAACCTCCCAAGGCCCTGGAAATGATCTGCGAACGCGTCCCGTCACCCGGGAAATCACGCTTCCTTAAGCGGACGGCGTCAAAAGTGCCAGAGGTGTGTTCCCAAACAGGCCCCACAACCCGGGGACCACCCCACCCCCACCACCATCCTCCAACACCCGGCTCGCACACCACCCTCACCCTCCGGCTCACCCACACACTCACCCTCCGGCTCACACCGACAGAGACCACGCGATGCCCTCGCCGTACCCCCACACCGGTGTCGCGTGGGCGGGACCGGCAGGCGCGGCGGCCGTGCTACCGCGTGGGACGCAGGCAGCCGGGGCCGCCGGTTCGCGGCAAGGCGAGCGGCTAAGACTTGTGCGGCATGGCCCGCACCGGGCAGACCCTCGACGATGGGCGTCGGCTGCTGTGACAGCGAACCGGGACACGAGCCGGCGCGGCAAGGAGCAGGCACGACGTAGAGCGGCGTCGGAGGTGGCGGAGGACCGGAGCACCAGTGTCAGAGATCCTGACCTCGTGATCGGCAATCCGAGGACGGGCGCGGCATGTGTCACCCGAGGAGTGACACACCGACTCCGCGTGCCGTCCACAGTGACGCCGCGGGCCGTACGGTCAGCAGTGCGTAGGGACGGTACAAACTGTGCCGCCACTACGGCCACAGCGTCGGGCCGGCCTGGGCTGATCAGGTACACCCGGGTGACCCCGAAGCCCAGCCGGTAGTTCTCCCGGCGGGTGCAGATGCCAAGGCCCACACGGATGTCGGCTGCACCCCGCGCCCAAGCCGTACAACACTCTCCAGGGAGCGTGCCGCCGTGACCATCGCCATTCAGGAGAACGCCCAGGTGCGTCTCGACCCGGCAGGGTGGGTCACCGTTTCGGCGTCGCCAAGCTGGTGGCGCGCCATGGCGGAGGATCCCGAGTGGCCAGAGCTGGCGCAGTACCTCGCCCGCCACGGCGAGGCGTCCCGCAATCCCGGCCTGTGCGGGGTGATGGGAACGACCACCCAGCGGCCCTGCCGGTTCAACACCCGAGCGCACGGGCCGTGTCCCAACCACTGCGCTGAGCCGCAGGAGTTCCATTGCGCCGGCCCCGAAGGGAAGAGTGCGTGGTGCCGACGGGACTTGCGGCAGGGCCCGTGTGCGAAGCACCCCGCCACGTACGGTGCCTTCGAGCGGGCTGTTGAGGAAACACGGCGCGCCGAGGAGCACCGGCAGGCGGAGGCAGCGGCCAAAGCGGCCCGGGCCGCGCAGAAACGGATCATGCGAGCGACGTCCGTGGCCTGTGGCTACTGCCAGGCCACCCCAGGCAGCGCCTGCACCAGTCGGACCGGGGTTGAGGTCCCGCACCACGGCGCGCGCTTCGCCCTGGCCGAGCACACGAGGGCAGCCTCCGGCACGACGTGTATGCGGTGCGGCGCCAGACCCGGGCAGCTATGCAAGACGACCTCGGGCAAAGTCGCCGTCGACGTCCACGCGGCCCGGTCCGCGCAGCCGGTTCCCTGAAGCGGGCGACCACCAAGAGACACCATCGGGTTCAGAGAAGGGAGTCCTGGAACGAGGAGCTCCCCGACCAAACGTCCCCACGCCCCGGTAGAAAGCGGCGTCTCCGGGCGTCGATGGCGGCTGCGGAGCTGCGCCCCTGCGAGAAGGAGGGCCAGTGGTGATCCCTCTCCCAGCGTGTCGTCCCACCCGTCCTACCGGTCGCCGGGGACGCGGGGCGTACATCGCCCGCCCTGTCGGCGCCGAACAGACCGAGCTCTCCCTTCAGGGCAGCTCCGGTCGACCTCATCCGGCGTCCAGCCTGTGATGTCGTGCAGCAAGCCATCCAGCGGTCCACCGACCAGCTCAGCAATGTCCGTCGCGGGATGGCCCCTGCAGAGTGGAGGCACAGCCCTGTCCAATGCGGACAGGTTGTCAGCCGTTCACCGAAACCCGCCAGATGGGTGCCGAAGGACTGCGATACCTGAGCCTAGGGCGGCAACTCGTACCGCCTGTACTCGTGCGAAGGAGTCGAGATACCCGCAAGGGGTCGCGAGGATCCCGTAGACGGTCCGGTGGCAGTGTTCCATGCGGTGTCGGGGCGGGCGACGGCGATGCCCCGGATGCTGGACCCCGACCGCCCCGGTGAGTTACAGGCCACGCCTGTGCGCTTGGTGGCACAAGCGTTGGGGAAGCCGGAGCAGACGGTGTGACGGTAGCCGGCCACCGCCCGCCAGAATCACCGCCCGGCCCGTGAAGTCGTCGCATCTCACGCTCACCGCGGAGATCCGCCGGCTGCTGGCGCTGTGGGACGGTAACGCCTCCCGAGTCCACGCCGAACTGGTTCAGCGGGCGGCCGACGATCCGGATGAGCCCACGGTGCCCTCGCTCTCCACGCTGCACCGGGCGATCCGCCGGGACCTGACCCGCGGCAAGCGCGCCGGGCTCAAGAACCGGGAAACCGCCCGGCCCGCGCATGACGTGTTCGGGCAGCGGCCGACCACGCACCACAACACGGCATGGAAAGGCGACCCCGACCATCGGGCGGATCTGGAAGAGGTTCGGCCTCAAGCCGCACCTGCAGGACAGCTTCAAGCTGTCCACCGACCCGCAGTTCGTGGACGGCGTCGTGCGCCATTCCTCCTCCCCTTACGGTGTTGTCCTACCGCCAGGGCCGGGGGCGCCCTCCGACAGATCTGCCTGACCGGCTACAGGGCGCCAGCCGCCGCTGCGCGGTCACGGACAGTGCGCAGGCTGACACGTACTCCGTTCTCGTCTTCGACGTGCCATTCGTTCATGCCCTGGCAGGTCTTGGTGCCGCGGGCGACGGCTCCGGCCTCGTCGACCCGGCCGTAGGGGGTGCCTCCGGTCGCGGTGAGGATGATGCCGCCGTTCGCGTCGATGGTGGCCCAATGCTCGGTGGAGCGGTAGGTGAGCACGATCCGGGTGCCGGCTTTCAGAACTTGGGCGTCGATCATCCTGGCCACGTCGGTGCGTCGACCATAAGCCGCTCGGCGCCGCGGAGGGGCCTGGCGCGGACGTGCGATCGGCTGGCTGGCGTCGCGTTCCGGAGGTGCAACGGCAGTAGGGACGGGCAACCCCAGGCGTTCGGGTTTCCAGATGTATTCGAACAGGCGCAGATACAGCTCCTGCCGGGTCTCGATGACCGTGGTCATGGTCTCTCTCGGCCCGAAGGCCCGCATGTGCTTGTCGAGTTGGTGTGCCTTGATGAAGTCGCGCAGTTCAGGGTTGCGGTGATCGTATTCAGGGGCCATGACGCCCAGGAGGACGTTGTTGCGGGCGTAGAGGCGGTTCTTGTCGCGGAAGGGGAGGTCATTGATGCTGGAGTTCTCGCGGCCCCTCAGCAGGCCGAGGCCACCGAGTTGGTTGCGGCGGCTGCGGAAGACAACCGGGTCAGGGATGTCACCGGCGACGCGATGGTGGTGGTTGGCCCACAGGTGTTCTATGTGGAACTGGTCGCGGTCGAGGTAGGCGAGGATGTCGAAGGGCTTTTTGCAGGCCTCGTCGGCGTAAGCGGTGGCGCGGGCGAGGAGATAGCGGATCTGATGGGCGTTGTTGCCTCGCAGGCCCAGGGTGATCGCTTCGCGCACCGGGTTCCCGTTGTGCTGGGCGAGGTCGCCCAGTGTGGAGGCGACGTCGGCGACGGTGCGGCAGCCGCGCAGGAGGAGGAGCAGTTCGGTGTGGACCAGGGCGTCGGCGTCGGCGGACTGGACGGGCAGGTCCTGCAGGATCCGCAGGGCGTACCAGCGGTCGATGTAGGAGGCGACGAGGCGGCCTTTGTCCTTGGCGTCGGTGGGCCGGTCGTCGGGGTCGATGGCCGCGAGCACGGCGACGGACTGGACGCCGAGGCCGTTGCGCTCGTTGAACAGCACCGTCTCCAGGCGGTCACCGTCCATCTTCAGGGTGCGGGTGGCGGCGAGGACGGGCCTGTACAGACGGGCCGTCTTCAGCAGATTCTGCACGAAGTTGAGGAAGTGGTCGGGGCGTCCCCGGGTCAAGCCGAGGTACTCCGCGTTGTGGCGTACCCACACGTTGAGGTTGGTGGTGATCTGGCGGCGGTCCTCGTCGCAGTCCTCGCGTGCGCAGCGGGCAAGGAGGTATGCCTTGATGAAGCGGGATGCCGCCTGGGGGTCATCGCGGTCGGTGGAGAGTTCCCGCAGCATCTCCTGCCACTGGGTGTTCAGCTGATCTTCAGCGGAGCCGACGTTGGACAGCAGATGGCTCTTGAGGAGGTCGACGGCGGTGAGGCGGGCGCCGCGGTCATTCATCGTCTCGAACATGCGGTATCCGTGGTCGGGGCCGGCCGCGCGGATGCCCACCAGGACCACCCGTGTCAGGAGCCACTCGGTGAAGGGGTGGAGTTCCTCCGCGTCGAGTTCCTCGGCGAGCTGGGATTCGATCTGCTCGCCGCGTGCCCACAGGTTGCGGCGGGAGAGGGAGTCCCCCGCGCCGGCCTCGTATTTGCGGCCCTCGCTGACGGCTTGCAGGACGGGGTCGTGGTCGGCGATGCCGACGCTGAAGTGCTTCCCGTCGGTCGTGATGACACGGTTGAGTTGGTCGACCGTGTGCGTATCACCGGCCTCCTGAGCCGACAGTCTCAGCTGCAAAAAGAGCAGGTGCAAAGTAACGAAGCGCTGCTGACCGTCGACGAGGAAGCGGCACTTCCTCGACGGCTCGTGGTAAACGAAGGGGCCGAGGAAGTACTGCGGCGCGGTGTGCGGGCGGCGCCGGTACGCGGAGTCGCCCAACCAGTGCTTGAACGAATCACACAAGTCCCGCAACAGGGTGCGGACTTCTTCCACACCCCAGGTGTAGTCACGCTGGTAGTAGTCGATCTCGTACGTCACGTCACGGAATAGCTCATTCAGGTTGAAGCCCTGAGACCTGATCTCGTCCGCCCCCACACAACCACCCCTCACCTGCCAGGCATATCCCGTCATACTCCCAATCCGGCACCATGCCGTACAGACGGCGGAGGAGCCGAATACCGGCGCGCACAACGCCGGGACAGACGAATGCGCCGGCCACCGGCCGGACTCCGGCAAGGCTCGGGCACAGCCACTCCCGACGACAACCGCCAATCACCGCACGACCGGCAACCGCAACGCAGGAGGCCCCTGCGTGGCCAACCACGTCACGGGCTGCGAGCAGCTGCGGCCCCGCCTGCGCCAAGGCGTGGAGGACGACGTCAGTGCCCTGGCCGGGTTCAGCAGCTCCTGCGCAACCGCGGGCGGCGCGGCCAGGGTGACGATGCCCCGGATCCAGTCGGCGGATGTCGTGTAGGCCACGATCGCGGTGGTCTCCCAGAGCGACAGGGGTTCCACCGCAGTGAATGCGTCTGGGTCGCTTCCAAGGGGAGGGAGCCGCACGCTGACCTCCACGGTCTCCGCACCGGCGTGGGCGGTGTCCCCGTCGGGGAGCTGAAGCCGGGCGCTTAGGTCGTAGGCGGCATAGTCCGGACTGGTGCTGTCGGTCGAGTCCTGCCGATAACGCCACTCCTGCCAGATCCGTGCCGACTGCGTGGTGGCTCCAACCTGCTGCAGTTCGACGGTGACCTGGTGGAGTGTGGCCATGTTGATGATGCTCTGTTGTTATCTACACCGGCGTTCCACGCAGGCGACGGCACGTTCCAGCGTGGAGCGGGCCCAGTCGTGCAGCCAGGGGTGCGCCTGCAGGCCGTATGCAGTCTGCGACGCGTCACTCTGCAGGGTCCGCCAGTGATCCCAGTTGAAGTTCGGCCCCAGGAAGTCCGGTACGTAGTCGGGTTCTTCCCGGCTCCCTGCTTCCTCGGCCTCTTCGACGAGAAGCTCGCACAGTGAAACGAGGCCGACGAGAACATCCGACACAGCGTTGTCTGCGGAAACGGTTTCCACCCGGCAGCATCCGCACATCCGGGATGCGATGTCCGCGTCGAAGCGGGCACGACGTGCTGAGGGGCCCTGCGCTTCTCGGACAGCGGTGTTGAAGGTTCTCCTTATGCCGCTGCCTGCAACTCCTCGTACTCGGCGTGGACTGCTGCGGGAGCCTTGTAGCCGAGTCCGGAGTGGAGGCGTTTTCGATTGTAGAACATCTCGATGTAGCGGACGATCGCCCGGCGGGCATGTGCGCGTGTTGGGAACGTAGTTCGTTCTTGAGGCCGCCGAAGAATGATTCAGCCATCGCATTGTCCCATCAGACACCGGTGCGGCCGACCGACGCTCGCAGGCCCAACGAGCGGAGCTTGCAACGAAGTTGCAGCCTTCGGCGAGGTCGATGTTCCGGGCCGCTATATCGAGTGCATCCGATATGAGAGAGGTCTTCATATGGTGGGCCATCGCCCAGCCGACCACAGCTTTAGTGTGACAGTCGATTACGGTCGCGAGATAAAGGAACCCGGCCCAGGTGTGAACGTAGGTGATATCGCTGACCAGTTTGCGCCCGGGAGCGTCAGCGGTGAAGTCACGGGCCAGCAGGTCGGGCGTGGCCGGCGCCGCATCATCGGCGATCGTGGTCGCCCGCCAGGGCCGCTGCTGGTACGGCACCAGATCGAGCTCGCGCATCAGCGCGTGGACCAGTTCCGCTTCGGCCTGCACGCTCACCCGCTGGAGCACGGCGTGGACACGCCGGTAGCCGTAGGTCCCCTGCGAGTCGGAGAAGACCTGGAGGATGACAGCCCTCAGTTCCGCACGGCGCTTCGCGGTGGCCGACAATGGCCTCGATCTCCAGTTGTAGAAGCCCGACGTGGATACTCCCGCCCAGGCGCACATCTGCTTCACGGGAAAGTTGTCGCCTCGCCGACGATGAACTCGCACTTCTCCTTCACCGGTATTCCTGGGCGAAGAAGGCCGCCGCATTTCCAAGAATTATGTCTTCATACGGAGTTCCCGACTCTCGCGATCCAGCTCGCGCAGGCGGGCGCGCTCGCTGATGTTCAGGGGGAGGCTCCTCCCCGGCGTGTTCTTGCCGGTACCGGCTGACCCAGGTGCCCAGCGTTCCCTCGTTCACTTGTATCTCTCGGGCGACCTCGGCTATCGGGCGGGACTCCACGACCACCATCTTGACCGCCTCGTCCCGAAATTCAGGACTGAACTTCCTACGCTTCTGTGCCACGTGCCCTCTCCGCCGTTCTGGACTTCGATCCTATGGGGACCGCCGTCCGAGAACTTCGGGGCGCCTCAGTCCATACGAAACCGACTGGTTCTTGGCGGTGTCGTGCAGGAACAGTTCTGCAAGCCCGTCGCCCACAGCCGATGGCGGATCTCAGGCTCGGCGATCGGACGGCCAAGGAAGCGGAAAATCCAAATGCTTGTCGGCGTCTCGTGGGAGGTGCCCGTTCGGTCATGTTTGGTTGCCCGGGCGGCTCGGGTGCGGGGAGTGTGGGAGGGGGGTGGTGGGGGTGTGCTGGCAGGCTGGCATTCGGGTTCTGGGTGTGTGTGCGGTGGGTTGGGGCCGGGGCGGTGGATGGTCTGAACGCTGTTGTGTCCGGTGTTGGTTGTGGGGCATGTGGGTGTGTCGGGGTGGGGGTGTGGTGTGGGTGATGTGGTGGTGCCTGCCGCGGTGGGCTGGGTGTTCACGTTGGTGGGTGGGCAGCGGTGGCCGGATGCGTCGGAGACGCGTCTGGACGAGGCGGGCAAGAACTGGGCGGGGTTCGGGCATCAGATCCAGGCTCTGGGCGGGGCGTTGGGGTCTGCGGGTTCGGGTGTTCTGGACACGGTGGGCGGCCGGATCGCGGACGAGTTCCGGTCGCTGGTGGGGCAGTTGGAGCAGTATGTTCCCGAGCTTGCGGGGGTGGCGCGGGATCTGTCGGGGTTGTTGCGGGATTCGAGTGTGCAGACCCGTTATACGAAGGACATGATTCTGGCGCAGGTGGTGATCGCTGCGGCGCAGATCGCGTGGTGGTGGTTCACGATGCCGGCGGCGATCCCGAATCTGCTGGCCACGTTCGAGATCTCGATCACGATGCTGCTGCGGGAGCTGGCGGTCTCCGCCGCGGTGGGTGCGGCGGTCGGGGCAGCGCTGGGTGTGGCGCTGGACGCGATTGTGCAGGGCATCGAGCTGGCCATGGGCACCCGTGACACGTTCTCCGTGGAGAACACCAAAAGCGCGGCACTCGGGGGTGCGGTCAACGGTGCCGCGGCGGGTGTGGTCTTCGGCGCCGTGCAGGCGAAGTTCGTGAACCTGCCCAAACACCTGGGGACCAAACTGGTCCTCGGCGCCGTCTCCGGCGTGGTCGGCACGGCGCTGACGTATCCGATTAACGGCGGCGACTCCCTCCAGTTCGGCACCGGCCTCACCTCCGGCGCCATCGGCGCCTTCGAGGGCGGCACCCACCACAAGGCCTACGCCCACCCCGACGGCGCCCTCACCAACCTCATCCGCAACACCCACAACATCACCGCAGCCACCAGCCACCTCCTGGACAACCCCGCACTCCTACCCACAGAACTCACCAACGACACAGGCACCGACACAGGAGCAGGCACCGGTGCCGGGTCGGGTTCGGGGAAGGGCAGTTCCGGTGCACATGCCGGTGCAGGACTGGGCACCGGCAAAACCACCGACACCAACACAGCCGCGTGGACGGGAAGCCCTCAGACCCTCCAGGTCATGACCGCCCTGACCACCCACACCCACCAGGCAGTCGGCGCCACTGCCACCAACTCGAACACGAACACCAGCACCGGCACCGGCACCGGCACCGGCACCGGCACCGAGCATGGTCCCAAGGCAGGCCTGGCCAACTTCACAACCAACCTCTCCAGCACCACGGCTACCACCGCCGGTGCAGGCACGGGTGCTGCTGCGGATACGGGCCGGGCCGCGTCCCCTTCGCCAGCCCCTACCACTCGGGCAATCACGCAGCCCACGACGACCAGCACCGCTGCCAGTGGCCCCGGAATTGCACCAAGCCCCCACCGCATCACCGTCACCGGCCCAGATACAGGCGTGAATACAGAGTCCGGACTCGCCACAGCCGCCAAACGCCCAACGACCCTCGACACCGAACCCACGAAAACAGGCACCGGTCCATCGGCCACCACCCGTGCCGACAACAGCCGTTCCCCCGACAGGCCGGCCGCCACCGAGGGAAAAGCCGCCCCGGACGCCATCAGCAGCACTGATGCGGGCGCAAGTACTACTGCTGATACCGGCCGAATTGGTACTGATCGAATCGATGCAGGTCGAATGGCTGCGGTGACGAGTGAGGAGACATCAGCACAGTCCCAGAACGCCCCGGCTTCGGGCACACGCACCGGCCCGGCAGACGCACCCGCGAGGACCACCGCCACGGACAAGGCAGGCCCTACGAGCCCCCGCACCACGCACCGCTCCCCAACGGCCAACGCCCTGGCCGACATCAGCGACGGTGACCACAGTGTCCGAACGTGGAATGACCTCACCGCGCACGACACAAAGGCCGCTGGGGAGGTCCGCGACCTCGTCATCGCCCAACTCCATGAATGGGGTCACTCCCTCACCCGGGGAGAAGAGGTGCGGAAGCAACTGCCCGGAAGAATCGCCGACGCGTACACCCGTATGCACGACGCACTCAAAACGGGACCCCTCCACCAAACCGCCCACCACGTCACCGCCGAACTCACCGGAGCCCGACTCCCCGGAGGAGCACCGACTCCTACCGACAAACTCGCTGCTCTCATGCCCGTCCTCCGTGCCTGGTGCAGCGAAGGGGACGGCAGAACACTCGAAGACATGGACTCGAAGCTGGAACTTGAAGTCCGCGGGAATCCTGCAAAGGTCGGGAAAATATTGGATGACATCAAAAAAGGGAGGCGCGTGCCAGGCGAATTTGCTGCGCAGATCCTCGAAATGGGCGGTCGTGTGCATAATGAAACCGCCATCCTTGCAGCCGCCAAAGCGTATCTCGATGAACATCGGGATTTCCACAATATCCCGGAAAATCACGTCGAAGAAATCAGGTTTGAATTTGAAACCGCTCGCTACAGGGACGAGAGCGTCCCCCTCGGGCACTATCTGAAGAAGTTCAGCAATGGAGAGCTGCATATAGGTCGTAAAGTTCATGAATTTTTGCAGGCAAAGGGATGGAGGACTGAAGTGCCCGTATCTCCATATTGGGAGGAGCTTTCCGATTACGGGACAAAGCATGGCAGAGGATCCCTCGACAAGATCCCGCTGAAAGGCCCCTATCGTCATCTCCGCAGGTATCTGGATCACGTCAGGACCGGTGAGAGCTTTATGGATGCAACGACTGCTTCTCGTCTGGAAGAGGAGTCCGGATGGTCTCGAGACAAGCCGCTCCGTGCTGGTCGTCGCCAACCGGCTGAAGGTCCATCTTCTTCCAGTGGCCGACGTCGGGTTCCAGCGGCTAACAGGGAAGATCACTCCCCGGACGCAGGCCAGCAGACCATGGACTTCGACCAGCCCAGCCGGCATCTGTTGCCGGGTTCCGATATTCATCGCACCTCGCACGCCGATACCGGACAACCCGCTCCGCCTCGACCCGACACCGGACCGACCACCCGGCAGTCCGCCCAACCTCAAGCCACAAGTTCCAGCAGTACACCGTCACGAACAGCAAGGCCTGCCAGCCCCAGTCCCAGCCACACCAGCAGCAACTCCGATGCCGACTCGCTCTTCGACTCCAGGCCCGGCACTCCACATCAACGCTTCACCCTCAATCTCCCACGCCAGGAAGCCGAACCCCTCCCGGTGACACCAGAGCCAGACATCGGTACGCACCATGGCCCCAACCCTGCCGACACGCGCCGCGCCCCCACTCCCATCGACGCCGACCAGTACCTCCCCCCCTTCCCCAGCCTCAACGCCGTCACCGCCCTCGGACACGAACTCGCGCTCCGCCGCTGGGACGAGCCCGCCGCAACCGGATTCCTGCGCCGCGCACCTCTGGACCCCAACACCCCACCCGACCCCAACATCCTCCCCGCCCTCACCCGCCAGCAGATCACCGACTTGTACACCTGGATTTCAGGCCACGACGACGCCATCACATTCGGGCAGATATTCGACCACGTCAACCAGACAATGCAAAAACCCCAGATGAGACAAAGACTTACCATCCAATCTATTACCCTCACGCCCCTCCAGATCCACGCCATTCACCAGCAATACCGGGCCTGGAAAAGGGAACGGAGAAACCCGCCGACCGCAACCCAAGGACTATGGGTAAGAAAACTCAACAACACTTACGAAGCTGTCAAAGCATTCGCGAACAAACACCCAGACGAGAAACTTCTTGCATCGACGTGGCAGAATATCACCGATCCGGACGGCAAAACGATATACGTGCCAGTCGGAAGGTACATCACAAATCTCTCGCATAATGGAAAACGCCTTCCGGATGACGTGTGGGAGGCGGTAAAAAAATCCCAACACCCCAACTGGTATCGCTTCGAAAACAACGACGGACCCAGGAAAATTAACATAAACCTCGTGAGGAAATTCGATCAGGAAGAGTATATTTACGCGGCTACTCTCGCGGAGTTTTTCAAAAGAAACCCGGACGGCATAGTCAAATTCGGCACGATTGTGCACGGCATTCTTGACCGTGATGGAGAGACGCGGAGCGTGGAAATCGGCCAGCGGTACTTCCGGAGAAGGAGGGAGTTGCCGCCGCAGGAGTACAACCTGCTTGCGAAACATCAGCCGGCTCTCGCGGATAGCCATTGGAAGGGAGAGGAACAGGATGCCTTGTACACATCCCGCGGTGACCGCATTGGTGCTGGTGGGCATGCTGCCAGGGTCGTGCGCGAGCCTGATTCGGGGTCGGAGTCCGGGCCGGAATCATCCGGTCGGGACTCAGGCATGGACGTGGACATGGAGTCCGAGTCGGGTGGTGGGGTCTTCACCCAGCATGTGGTTCTGCAGCTGTCAGGGGAGCCGGGGCCGTCGTTGTGGCAGGTGTCGTACCTGGCTGACGGCACAGTCAGACTGCGGAACACGTCCACCGGTAGGGAGCTGGGTGCCGCGCCGGACGACGCGCGTATCCTCGGCGCCCTCGACGACGAATCGGCCGACCCCCCACCCACCACGCAGTACCGCTGGATCCCGGAGAACGGGGACTGCTTCTACGAAACCGTCCTCGCCGCCCAGAACCTGCCCGGCGGCCCGGAGCATGTGCAGGCACTGCGCCACCGGTTCGCAGGCTGGATGGACACCAACGAACAGGCCGTGCGGCAATGGATCGACCAATGGCAGACGCCCACCTACCGCGTCAGTTACGACGATGTCCTACGCACCGTCACCACTCTCGGAGACTGGGCAGGAAACGGCGGCGACTTCGTCCCCAACATCGCCGCCAGCGTCCTCAACTTCGACATCACCATCAGGATCGTCCAACAGCACAACAGCCGCACCCGCGCCTACAACGTCACCGCCCGGCCCATCCACCTCAGCACACTCCAACCCCCTACCACCCACACCCTCCACACCCGCCTCCACCGCAACCACTACACCCCCCTCGCCCTCGAACCACGCCCCCAACCACAACTCGCCCACCAACCCCCCACCCCCGGCGAAGAAGACATCACCTGGCAGCACGCGACCGCACAATTCGACCTTCAAGAATTCATAGCAAGCCTCCACCACGAAAACACTCCGCCCACACCATTCGACCTCGGCGAATTCCTGACCGGCCTCCAGAACCCGCACACAGAACAACCCCCAAACGAAACCCAATCCCCAGGCCTCACCGGGTTGGACGCAGAAACTCTCGCCTTCTGGGCCGGCCTCACCACCCAGGAAACCCAGCCGGCAGCCACACCCTTACCCACAACGCAACCCAACCCCCAAGAAGACTTCTTCGACTTCGACCTCGACACCGAAATGGAATGACCAAGCCTCAACCGCTCCGCATTTACGATCAACCCCGGAACGGTTCGGGATTGTAAAACTAACGGCGGATCTGATGATCAAGAGAGAGACGCCAGATGACCGACACCGCCGTTGAGTCCATGGAGTCCGTCGAGCAGGCCACCTCGCCGTCGGCGAGCGGGACAAGCGACGAGCAGTTGATCGCGATGCTTGTGGATCGGGCCTGCCCGGAGGGCCTGCAACTGACCGGCGAGGGCGGGTTGTTGCAGCAGCTGACGAAGCGGGTGCTGGAGTCCGCCCTGGAGGGCGAGATCACCGACCACGTCGGCTACGACAACGCTGCAGGGAAGAACAGTGGCAATAGCCGCAACGGCACCCGGGCCAAGACCAAGACCGTGCTGACCGATGTCGGCCCGGTCGAGGTCCGGGTGCCGCGCGACACCGCCGGCACATTCGAGCCGCAGATCGTCAAGAAGCGGCAGCGGCGACTGACCGGGGTGGACGAGATGGTGCTCTCGCTGTCGGCCAAGGGCCTCACACACGGTGAGATCGCCGCTCACCTCGCCGAGGTCTACGGGGTGGAAACGTCCAAGCAGACCACTAGGCGCCCGAGCTCGGGAAGCGGACTGTGCCCTTCGGACCAGTCATTGACCCAACCGCAACCCGCACACGCGTACCGGCCATCGAGACCCGCGATCTGCGTCCCGCACCGAGCGCACCCTATATAGGTGATCTCCGGGTGCGACAGAGACATCTCAGACCGTGCCGATTCCGGGCCAATCACCATGATCGGAAGCTACCCGCGTAAGCAGCGACGCCAGGGGCTAAAAGCGACACCACCACACCCTCTCTACAGGCGCCAGGAAACCCTTACTTGCTCTCAAGGGCCCAGCGCAGCGCCGTCCGTTTCTCGCGTCATCGCTGGCGCATGGTCAGGCAGGCGGTTTTCCGAACGGAAAACTCCCCGGTCGCGGAGCTGCTGGAGGCTCTCCAGGCCGCCCGGCCGGTACAGCGGGCCGGCGGCGATGTCGGCCTCTGCCGCGTCCGCGGAGCGGGAAAACCAGGTCCTGAAGGTGATGAAATATGTCACAGGCGGAACGTTTAACGTTCAACTTGCTTGGGAGTAGCGTCGCTCTTGCCCCACCACCCCGGGGCGCCGCCAGGGCCCCACCCACAGGGCTCCGGCACCGAACAAGGAGAAAGATCATGAATCACACCTTCGGGCGTCGCGCCGCCACCGCGGCCGTCGCTTTCGCAGCCATAGCCGGCACCCTGCTGGCAGCGGGCGGAGCCGCCTCGGCAGCTCCGAATCCTGCGGCCGGCCATGCCGCTGTCGCCTCCCACACCCCGGGCGCATCGACGTACGGCGACCACCGTGGCGACCGGAACGACCACCGCGGCAGCTGGGGCGACCGGGACGGAGACGGCCACCGCTGGGGCGACCGGGACGACCGCCGCGGCGACTGGCGCTGGGATGGTCACCGCCGCTGGGAGCGGCAGGGCGGGTACTGGTACAGCAACGACCACGGCCACCGTTACCGCTTCGACAACCACCGCTTCTACCAGTGGGAGCGCGGCATATGGGTCGTCGTGATCGGCAACGGGCACGACTTCGACTACGGCATCTTCCGCTGAACGCACGGACCATGGCGCGCGCCGAGCCCGGGCACCCGCTCTACCGCCCGGGCCCGGCACCCCCGGTCCCAACACACTCCGAACCATGAGCAGCTGCGTAGATCACATGCTCGACATGGAGCTCGCGTCCCCTCTGGGTGAGCGGATCCTCGTGCCGACCCACCTGCTCTACAGGTCACAGGACCCGCTCGCCGTTCAGCTCCTCTTCCAGGACGGCCTCCATGGCCCAGTCCCGTGGGTCTTCGCGCGCGACCTTCTCGCCGCAGGGACTCAGACCCTCAGCGGGGACGGGGACGTACAGGTCTGGCCCGACGGGTCCGGCCGCGAGGCGCTGCTGCACCTCCTACTGTCCTCCCCGCACGGGTCCGCCCACCTCACGGCCTCGCTCCCGGCGATCGAGCGGTGGCTGCACCGCACGTACCAGCTCGTGCCCGCCGCCAGGGAAACCCAGGCACTGGACCTCGAAACCCACCTCACCCAGTTCCTGGACGGAGCGGCCTGAAACCGTTCCGGGATTCCTGGAGCCTCGCTTATCGGCACACACACGAGCCCCCTTGCCCGCCCGACACCGACGGTGACGGGCCGGCAACAGCAATGAAGACGGTGCACCGGGTACCACGGGTGACCGTGGCCGACGTCACCAGGTCAAAACGGACATACGATGCCATCATCGATATCATGCAAGATTCAACCATTCACCTTGAAGGAGTCGCCGTATCATCCGCCGCAAAAACAACGGATATCGCTGACCAGGGGCTCAGCTCCGTCGGCGGGCGGCCGGGTCGGACGCCGCGACGTGGGCCGCAACCGCGTCGACGCCGGGACGGGCGTACCGCTCCAGGGAGCGGACGGAGGCGTGCCGGGAGCGGGCCAACAGCATCGGCGTGGATGTCCCGCTTTCCGCATCGTGTGTCAACGCGCTGCGCCTGAGCCGGTGGAGGGTCCAGCCGTCCAGGTCCTCGATGTCCTCGGGCGAGGCCAGCGGGTTGGCCAGCAGTCGGGTGTTCTCCTCGAAGATCTCCTCGGCCCGGCGGTAGGAGAGCCGGACCCGTCCGGTCTCCGGGCACACGTCGAGCGTCGGTGTCCCGGCCGGGGCCTTGCGGTCGGTGAGGAACAAGGGACCGCGGGTACGGCGGGCGATGAGGCGGGCAGCAGTTGGGCGGTGCCGGACTGCCAGTGAATTCACTCTGTGGCCCCGCCCTTGGCGGTGATCTTCCCGTGCTTGTCCTGCGCGTACAGGTCTTCCACGTTCAGGCACAGCACCTCGTCGGCGCGGGCCGCGGACTCGTAGAGCATCTTCCAGAACGTCTTCTTGCGCAGGGCGACGTCCAGGCGCCACAGGGCGGCGATCTGGTTCTCGGCCAGGGCCTTGGTGCGGTCCGGCGGCGCCGGCCGCCGCTCGATCCCGATCGTCGGGTCACCGCTGATCCAGCCCTGGCGCTGCCACCAGCCGATCGCCTTGCGCGCGATGGACAGCTCCCGGTTGACGGTGTCGGCGTCCATCTCGTCCGCCCGAGCCGCCGCCAGCTCGGCCAGCACCTCGGGCAGCGCGGGATCGTCGATCGCGGCGACGGGGAAGACGGGCGGCTTCGCGCCGCGGCGGGCGGGCCCGGTCGGCGCCGGTTCGCCGGCGAGCATCCACCCCCATGTCGTCAGCGAGATCCGGTAGATCCGCGCGGAGGACTTCGCGGTGCCCGCGCCGGTGAGGTACCGCTCGACCGCCGCGGTGTACGACGAGGGCGGGGCAGACAGCGGCACCACCCGGGTGCGCGGCACACGCAGCGCGCCCCCGCTCCCGAGTTCGGTCACCGGTTCGCTTATCACGCCCGTCCCGCCCTTCCGGTCCTGCCGCAGTAAATGCGTACACCTCGCCTGCGGCCGCCGGAGGGCCCGCCGCAGGTCGCGATGATCACGCTAGAGGGTCTGCCGCAGTAAATCCGGCATTTACCGCGGCAGGCGGCAGCAACCGGCGTTCAGCCGACCGCGTCCGTGGCAAGCCTGGGCAGCGGCCCAACCAAGGTCATCCCATGGCGGCTTCTGGGCTCACCTTGGAAGCAGGCCCCCCGCGGAGCACATCACCGACTCTTTGGCAGGAGTCGATTCTGTGCTGTGCGCGGCGGGCGCGTTCCTCTGGGTCTCGCACGAAGAGAGCCTGTCGTCCAGGGTGGTACGTACTGACCACCTCCAGACTCCGTTCACGGACAACTCCGGGGTGCGTCTTGAGCAGGCGGTCCCACGCGTTCTGGGCTTCGCCGCCTTGGAGAAGCACGACCTCGACTTTCGGCATCAGCGCCAGCAGCTGCTTGAGGACCTCGACGCCGGCCTGGAGCTCGGCCGCCTTCGGCGAGCGGTTGATGTACCAGGGGTAGGCGTTCCAGGGAGTGACGTCTCGCGGCGCGATCCCTGCCCCCTCGAAGAGCTGGACCTGAAGCTCCGCTGTCGGATCGTCGTTCTCCACGCACAGGAATCCCGAGCCGGCACCCTCCTGCGTCTTGGGGCCCGGGTCCCGCAGGATCGACAGGGCGCGCGCATCCACTCCCCCATGCCAGGGGGCGACGTGCGGCATCCATCCACGCCCGTCATGGTCGCGCAAGGCGTCGACCATCTCATTGATCGAACGTACGTGTGGGGCGTAGCGCCGCTGCTCCTGCTCTATCCGGAACGCCTCGTCACGCATTCGTCTCGCCATGCTTCCTCCGATACCGGCATCCACCATCGCGGGGACCCTACCGGGCATGTCTGACCCTGCAGACTGCTCGATCGACCCTGCCCGCAGGCACCAGAGGGGGCTCACACTTTCAAGATCATCTCGTGGCGGCTTTTGGGCTCATCTTGGCTGGACCCCCAACATTCTTGACTTCTTTATAGACCGCGTGCCGGGCGGAGCAGCCCTGTGCGGAACAGGTCGGAGGCGGCGGCTTCAATTTCGGCGCGGGCCGCGGACGGGAAGACCGACCGCCGATGGGTGTTCGCGACCACCGCCTGGTCCAGGCTGCCGTGCGCCGAGACCGAGTGGAAGATCTCCAAGTCCTCCCGACCGAACAGCAGGAACCCTTCCTCGGTCCGCGTGTCCTCGATGGCCAGCCAGTGGGCCTGCCACCCCCACTGCACGTACGAGGGGATGGCCAGGCGGTCCGGCAGCTCTGCGAGGTGGTCGACCGCGTCGGCCGGGTGGTCTCTGTGCCAGTAGATCAGGGCCCAGGGCCCCTGGTGCAGGCGCTTGTCCAAGGCCTGGGCCCAGTGGCAGTCTGGGCAGTGGACGACGGGCTGCCCGTCGAACCTCCGGTCGTAGTCCGCAGCCGGGCGGTGCAGCTCGGCAGTTCGGTACGCGTTCATCGGGCCTCTGCGACGGTCGGGGCGGGGTGCACCGGGGTGCGGGGACGGGGCAACTCTGCGGTCAGCGCGAGGTCGAGCCGCCTGTCCATGTCGAGCCGGAAAGTACCGTACGGGTTGATGTTCGACCAGAACAGCGCGGTCAGGCCGCGCCGGTCCTCGACGCTCAGCCTGTTCGCCCACTTCGGCTCGGCCAGGACCTGCTGGAGCAGCAGGGTGTTGACGTGCACGAGGCTGGACTGGAGAGGTGCAGGGCGAGCATCGATGTCTCGGCGTGCTCCTTGTCCGGGCCGGTCAGGGCGCCGTCCTTGCCGTAGTGCAGCACGGTGTTCGCGCTGTTCCAGTTCTCCACGACCTGGAGCCCGCCGTGGATCTCGCGGCGCAGGCCGGGGCTGGCCAGGTAGTCGCAGGCGAAGACTGTACGAACTGCGCGGCCGAGTTCTTCGAGGGCGGCGTAGGTGGGGTGCTTGGGTCCACCGCGGGTGAAGCGCGGCAGCACCTGCTCCGCCTCCGCCGTCCCCAGGCGGAGCGCGGTCGCGTACTTGACCATCTGGTCGTACTGCTGCTCGATCAGCTCCCAGCGGATCGGCCGGGTCAGGGCGGTACAGGCGGATGCTGCCGATGTTCTTCAGTCTCGGCAGCGGCCGGAAGTTCAGCAGCTCGGTGAACGCGAACCCGACTACCGAGGCGCCGTGGGTGTCGACGTAGTTGGCCTCGATCTCGGCGTCCGTGCAGTGCCGCAGCAGCCCCTCGATCATCGCCGCGACCTCGGACGACGAACAGGACTTCAGCTGGGAGTAGATGCAGACGTTCTTCTTCTCGACGTGCCAGTAGATCATCACGCCGTTGCCGCCGTTGCCGCCGTAGCGGGCGTGGTACTCGGTCATAAAGTTGCTGGACCAGGACCCGAACTTCTTCGAGTCCGACGCGCACGCCGTGCCCTGACCCCACCAGGCGGCATCCCGGGCCGCGAAGGTGCCGTTCACGAGCCGGGTGACGGCGGCGCGGAGGTTGTCGACGGTGATGAAGTGCCGGCGCACGTGCCGCAGGGCGGCTTCGGTCTCGTCGTGCTCGCCGGTCGCCACGATCGCCCGGATGCCCATGTTGGTGCCCAGGGCGAACAGCGCGAGCAGCAGGCGCCGCTGGAGGGTCGCGCGGCCGATGCGCTCGTAGGCGGCGACCGAGGTGAACTCGTCGGTGAAGCCGGTGAGGAAGTCGGCGTTCTTCAAGGTGCGTAGCGCGGGCGAGCTCAGGACTCTCACCGTCGGTGATCCACTCCTCGGCCTGGGTGGGGGTGAACCGAACGGCCCGTGACCGCGACCGGGCTTCACAGCTCCCGTCGTCCCGCCCACTATGACCGACTCATCGAGTGTGGCAAGGTGCTGCGTCGGTGGAGCAACATGCGAGCGTCGGCCGCCGGTGGGCCAGCAGTGCAGGCCCACCGGTGTGCAGTGGGCCTGCACACCTCTCAGCCTGGATGGGAGCAAAACTGTTGACCGATTACTGAGGTTTTCAGGGTGAGGTCGGTGGGTTGATAGCCAGGCCCGTGGCGGTGAGGCAGCCGTCGATCAGGTGGGGCCGGATCTGGATTCTGCGTAACTCGCGGCGAAGTGTGCGGTCGAGGTCGTCGGGTGTGTCGAAGGCGGTGTTGGCCGTGGCTCTGCGCACGAGTGACCAGACGGCCTCGACGGGGTTCAGGTCGGGTGCATAGGGCGGGAGGCGGATGGTGGTGAGCCAGTCGTTTTCGGCCTCGTACCGTTTCAGCCCAGCAGCCAGGTGGGTGTTCAGGTTGTCCCAGACCACCACGATCGGCCCGCCGAGCTGGATGTGAGCGCGGACCAGCAGATCGCGGTAGTCCTGCCAGGAGAAGCTCTTGCGTGCGCCCTTGAGCAGGAGGTGGTTGCGGGGCCGATGGACGAGACGGCTTTTCTCGCCAGGTTTGTAGCAGCACAAGGCTGCCACCGAGGTCCGGCGACGGGATCTGCCTCTCACCCGGATGACGGGGGTGTGTCCGCGCCGGCCCCAGGTGCGGGCGCGGGGCGGCGTCATGGAGAACCCGGCCTCGTCCTCGAAGACGATCCAGCCACCATGGGCCGCCGCGAGGCTTTTACCCGCGGCCACACCTCCTTCTTCCACAGCTCGACGGCGCGCTCGTCGCGTTCGAGGGCTCTGCGGGCAGGTGCCTGCCAAGACCAGCCGTGCCGTTTCAGCAGCCGCCATACGGTCGCCACCGACAGACTCACTCGCAGACGCCGGCGGATCACCGTCTGGACCCGGGCCAGGGTCCAACGTTCATCTTCGAAACCGTGCGCCGACGGGCCCTTGCCGAGTTCGTCCTCGAGCACGGCGAACTGGGAATCGGTAACGGTCGGAGAGTTGGCCGGGCCTGCGGAACGCAAGGCCTCCATGCCACTCTCGCGCCAGGCACGGCGCCAGCGTTCCACCGACCGCACACTCACCCGCAGATCCTTCGCGATCACCGCGGTCTTCTCACCCGCCGCGAACCGCTCGCCAGCCTTCAGCCGGATCCCCTCACGAAACGCCCGACGCTCAGCAGTCAGGCCCCCACCCTCCGGATAACGCATACCACCGGCATACCGCAGGGATCATGAACCGTCACTACCCGACGACAACCCGAAAACCTCAGTACGTGATGGCTGCCACCGACGCCGACGGCAAACGGCTCGGGGAACAGATCGTCCCCACCGCACCCACCCATGGCGAAGCCACCGCATTCGGTGCCGGGCATCGCACGAACTACGTGTCGGTCCGTCACGGCAACGACATCACCCTCTACGGAAGAGACGCCACCGGCACCTGGTCGGTCCTCACCTCCGGCGCCCCTGCCGCCGTCGTCGTGGAACTGCGCCGGCAGCACGATGCCCTGTGCGGGCCGCGGCCGGCCTGGGACGAGGAGCCCGAGGTCGGCCGCGCCTCCACCGGCGATTACCTGCTGACCGCGATCGGCGTGGACGGCGAGCCGTTCGGGGAACGTGTCAGCCCCACAAGGCCTACGCCCGCCGAGGCCGCCGCACTCGGCGATCTCCACGAGTCGGACTACGTCATAGCCGGCCGGCACGACAGTGACGTGGTCACGCTCTACGGGCGCGGCAGCGACAACTCCTGGTCAGTGATCGCGGCCGATGTCGACGTCGATACTGCCGAGGAGATGTGCCTCTGGTTCGACCTCACGCGCCGTCACGGGAGGCGGTTGCCAGCGGGCCACCACCCTCTCGAGGACGTATCGATGCCCGAGGACAGGCGGATGGCGGCAGTACAGGCGATCTCGTTGGTCGTGGAGGAGATCCTGTCACGCCGCCTGGACTACCCCACGCAGGGCCTGACGGCGGATCGCTTCGCGGCGGGCTGGAGCGTGTACGCACCGGTGAACGTCGACGATAGCGACCCGATGGCCTTCCTGGACATGCCGGTGGGCCGGTCGGTGTTCCTTGTCAGCGACGCCGGGCGGATCAAGGAGATCTCGAGTTCGGTCCCCCCGCACCAGGCCGAGGAGATGTTCACCGCCGAGGAGACCTACCTCTGCCGAAGTCCCGCAGCCGACCGGTTCATGACCGACCTCAAGGAGGAGGTCATGCGGCTCGACGCCGCATCGGGCGGCGCCGCGGGCATCAGTTCGTTCACCGTCGTCGGCCCCTCCACAGAAGAGATCGTGGCCAGGGCATCACGGCTGGTCGGCCCGATCACGCAGCAACTGGCACAGCTCGGCCCACCGGGATGGGACCACTTCACCGCAATCTTCTCATTCACCGTCTCCGGCGAAGTCGCCCAACTGCGCTTCCGGTCCGGGAAACGACGCACCGAGACCCCTGTTCCCGAGCAAATAGCCCTGCTGGTCCGCCGACAGCGACACCTCGCCGCGCACCTGCCGGCCGGGCCGTGGTGGCGCCTGCTGCTCACCGTCAGCCACAGCGTGGGAACAGGTGCCCACGTCATGACCGAGTACGACTACGGCGACGAGCCCTTCCCCACCGAGGACCTGCTGGCCCCCCATCACTACCGCAACGACTTCGCCGCCTACCCGAGGGGCGAGGTCCCCGGCTGGCTGAAGCGTCATGCCGCGGCTGCCGGGAAACCCGCCGCGTCCGAGCCGCGCGCCGCCACCGACCACCGCACCGAGCCGCGCGGGCCTGTCGCGCCGCCGCCCCGGATGGTGAACACCGTGCTCCGCGGAAAGCAGTTGTACGCCGACGAACGGCAGATCGTGTACGGCCGCCACTCGATCGAGCTCGAAGAAGTGGAATGGGTGTCCTACTCCGCCACACACACCATCCACCGAGGGTTCCTCTTCCCGAGCATGCACGACACCTCGTACCAGCTGTCCGTGGGTCACGACGAGCGTGGGCGGAAGCCGGTGATCGGCCTCGGGTGGTTCAAGAACGGCAAGAACCACGTGACGCCGCCCGAGTGGATCGCCATGGTCGAGTTCGTCCAACGGTACGTCGAACCGCAGCTCGTGGCAGGGCTCGTCGACCGTGTCCGCCGTGGCGAGACCGTCCGGATCGGTGGTCTTCAGATCCGCCCGGAGGGCCTCCTGGCCCACCGGTTCAACCCGTCGTGGTCGTCGCTCGCGGGGGCGCGGGCGGCCGACGGCAACGTCTGGTTCTACCTGCACGGCCAGTCCCAAGCCGCCACCAGAGTTCCCCTGGACACCCCCAATGCCGTACTCCTGCCCCGACTGATCGCCACCTTCACCGCATGAGAGGGCGTTTGAAGTCGTGCGCAAGATGTTCGCAGGGGATTCCCGTGCGGTTGACGTAGAGGTTTGCGTTGTCGGCTCTCCTGCCCCCGTCGGCTGCCGGCCGTCTGCTCAGTCATCTGCCCGAGGACGCGGTGGAGCTGTTGCTGGCGAGAATCATCGCGCAGTCGTAGGCATGCAGTTGCTCTGGCTGACGTTGGGCTCTCGCGGCGTGATCGAGCGCTTTGGCGCGGGCTCCGTATCAGGATCGGCGGCATCGCCCCGGCCGTCCTCGCCGAGCCCTACCGGTCGGCGGCGACCCTGGGCGAGGGAATGGGTGGACACGCAGGTGCACGGGACGGGCGATCGTGGGCTCAGGCCGACGCGCAGGACGCGGCCTTCCCCCGTGAGGCGATCCCGCCTGCCGGGCCGGTCGCGGAGGCGCGTCGCTGCTCCTGCACGAGGCGTTCCTGGCCGCCGCGTTCGCGCTGCCGCTCGGTGACCGCTACCGCCCGGGCCTGCCCTCGCCCTACCTGCGGTGCAAGGCCCAGGTGGTGCAGCTGCTGCCGTCCGCCGCGCTGGAGGTGCTGCAGCGGCGCAAGCAGTACTTCAAGACCGCGTTCGCGATCGCGTCCCCCTCCGGGTGCCGCGCACCGCGGTGCGTGGGCGCGGGACTGCTGGACGGTGACGCGCTGGCGGTCGAGACCGATCTGGCGGTGCTGCTGGTCGTTGCGGCGCTGGAGCGGTGGCTGGCCGGAGCCGAGATGAAGGCGGTCATCACAAAAGTCTGATCCGTCAGCGTCAGCCACTTACGGATGGCGTGCTCACACCAAGTACCATCCCCGGATGGCACTCTTCAGGCGCAACAAAGCCAGCAGCAACGCAACAACCGCACTGCTTGTCGTCACGGACAGCGGCATCACCCGCGTAAGCACCGGTTCGTATGGGACAGACCTCGTCCAAGAGGTCGCCAAACTGCTCCGCTCCGAGAACATCCGGAGTCCCGCGCCTGCCTGAGCGATCCCGACTCCCGGCTGGTTCCTGGCAAACGCGGCGGCTACCTGCAGGGATACAACATCCAGATTGTGTGCGCTCGCCGCCAGTTCTTGCTGGCCATCGAAGCGCACGACAATCCCTCGGACAGAACGGCCCTCGTTCCGATGGTGAACAAGACGCAGCACAATCACCAGGCCGCAGGACTCCCCGGAGACATCCAACTCTGGCTCGCCGACAGCGGGTACGCTTCCGCCGCCGCCTTCGAGGCCCTCGCTGACCTCCCACTGCTGCTCTCGGTCACCAGCGATGCCGACCAGGCAGGCTTCCCCGCGAAACGCCAGCAGGCCCCTGCCGGCCAGCAGGACATGGCGGCCCGCCTCGCCACCCCGACAGGACGGGCCCAGTACCGTCAGCGCAGTGCCCTGGTCGAGCCGGGGTTCGCCCAGCTCTTCCAACGATTCGGGCGCCACCTCAGCTAGCGCGGCCGCCGGGCCGTGGACACCGAGATCAAGCTCCTCGGCACGGTCCACAACCTCAACAAACTGATCAAGCACGCACCCAGGAAGCGCTCTTGACCTTCACCGGGCAGGAACCGTGCGACAGCCTCTCGCCTGCCCGGCCCGTGTTCCCAAACCCCGGGGCACCGGCCCCGGACGTCCGCCCGGCGCCAAGAACAAACACCGGGCACCCCGCTACGACGTCGGCAAGACCGTCAAACGCCCCGAGACCCTCAAGGCCATCGGCAAGCCCGGAAGACCTTAGTAGATAAAGAACAAGCTTATCTCGCGACGGTGCTGGACTGCTTCAGCCGCAAGATCGTCGGCTGGTCCACATCGCCGACCACATGCGCACCGACCTGGTCACCGACGCACTGCGGATGGCAGCCTCGACCCGCGGCGGCCTGGTCGGCGCCGCGTTCCACTGCGACCACGGAGCGCAATACGGATCCCGGGCCTTCACCGCCCTCTGCGACCAGCTCGGAGTCACCCGGTCAATGGGCGCGGTCGGCACCAGCGCCGACAACGCGGCCTGCGAAAGCTACCACGCGTCCCTGAAACGCGAGACTCTCCAGGGCGCCCGCGACTACGGTGACGCCGGCACCTGCCGCAGGACCGTCTTCGCCTGGCTGACCCGCTACAACACCCGCCGCCGGCACTCCGCCACGGCCACCTCAGCCCCAACGAATACGAACACCGACACCACACCGCTAAACTCACGCTCGCCGCGTGATCAATAACCGCGTGCCCACCTTCACGGGGAAGGCCCGACACGCACACCCAACAACGTGACAACGCCAGAATCTTGCCCGAAGCCTCAGGGAGTTTGCCCGCCTCTCGATCAGGCGGTGTGTCCTACGTGCTCAATGTGCAGCGTGCTGTTCTGGGTATCGATGCGGTACAGGATTCTCCAAGGGCCGCTGTGCAGACGCCGGTGACTGCTTCCCCACGCGCGAGAGCCTTCGGGGGCCGGATCATCCGCAAGCCGGTCCGTGGCATGCAGCAGTGCGTCCACGCCGGCAGGGTCGGCCTTCAGGTGGCCGGCTGCTTCATTGAGGGCGGCAGGCTCCCAGGTGACGCTCCAGCTCACTCTCCGCTCCGACCTGCCGCGTCGAGGAGCGCAAGACGCGCCTCGGCGTGGGGGACGGGAGCGGGGGTGATCCCCAGGGCCCTGTCGCGCTCCAGGCGCGCGATGGCCAGGGCGTCTTCGAGGTCCTCCAGTTCCGCGGGCGAGATCAGGACGGCAGCGGGTGTACCCCGGTCGGTGAGGGTGATGTGCTCGTGCTGGGCGGCACGACGCGCGAGGTCACCCAGACAGGTACGGGCTTCAGCAATCGGATATGTACTCGACATGGATCTAGATTACACCTACATCACACTTCGTGGCAATGGGCTGTCGGTGTCGGACAACACGGCCCGTCCTGGTCGACAGCCCGCCACAGATACTTCTGCACCCCGTTAATCCTGATGAAGACCTCGTCCAGATGCCACTTGTCACCGGGCCGGGGACGTCGGCGCCGCAGTCCGTCGGCATAGGCCTCCCCGAACTTGGCGCACCACCGCCGCACCGTCTCGTGGGAGACGATCACACCGCGCTCGAGCATCAGCTCCTCGAGCTCGCGGAATGACAGCGGGAACCGGAAGTACAGCCCTACGCAGTGAGAGATCACCTCGACCGTCACGGACGACACCAGCGATCCCCTCCCAGCGTGATCAACACGTAGACGGGACCGGTCGCGGACCCGCACCACCACGCAGCAAAACAGCCGACCTGATCAAAGACCTCAACATCGCCCGGGAGGGCCACCACCGGGTCCGCGCGGGCACGCAGAAGAGATCGTCGCGGAAAGCGAGACCGCCCCCGTCATGGTGAAGCTGGGCGTGCGGATCACGAACACCAAGACCCGCCGCGACAAGCTCACCGCGGAGCAGCGCGTCGCGCTCGCGGAGCTGGGCGTGGGGTGGGCGTGATGTCCGGGCTGGCGAGCAGCCCGGCCAGTACTGCTGTCACGTCCCGGTCTGCGGGACCGGCCGGCCACCAGCCGCCCTGTTCCTTGCGGTACGGGTACCAGCGTCCGTCGGTGCCCAGCCGTAGCTGGGCGTCGTGTCCGATCACCGTCAGCCGGTTGCGGGCGGTTCGCAGTCCTGGGGGCTGTTCGCCCTCCCACGCTTGCTTGATCGCCTCGCGGGCCAGGTTGAGTTGCGAGGGGTCCGGGTCCCACGCGTCGTCCAGGACCGGCAGGGCTGCGGCGCCGCCCTGCCGCCAGGCCCGTACCGCTCGTGTGAGCGCCTGGGGGGTGCGGCCTGCGTGCCCGCAGAGCCGGGCGAAAACTCCCGACGGGGGTGCGGCCGCCGCGAGGCGTACGAGATCCTCGGCCGCGGTGAGGTTGGCCGGGCCGGTGGGCTGGTGCGGGATGTCGTGGGACAGCGCGGCCTGGCGGAGCAGTCGTGCCGCGCGGGTGGCCGTGTCGGCCGCCAGGAACTGAAGGGCCGACGGGTCCAGTTCGGGTGCGGGGTCGCCCGCGGTCGCGAACGATGCCACCTGCGCTGGGCGGTCAGCCTCGGGTGGCGGGGCAGGCAGGGGTGCTATCCCTGCGCGGGCGGTGGCGAATACGTCGCGGGCGGGCACACCGAGCGGTCCGGCCGGGGCGAGGTCCTGCGGCGCGGTGTCCTCGGCCGCTGCCTGGACGGCGTTGCGCCGCTGGAGCTCGTTCATCAGTTCGCGCTCGCCGCGCCCACGCAGCAGGAGCAGGACGAACGGGTCGTGGTCGAGGAGGCGGGCCACCTGGTAGAAGACGGCGGCGGCGTGTTTGCAGGGGTAGCCCCAGTCGGGGCAGGAGCAGTTGGGGGTCAGTTCGCCTCGCCGGGGCAGCAGGCGGACGCCGGCCCGGGCGGCGTCGTCGACCAGGGTGGTGGGCATGTCCCGGTCGAGCAGGGCCGCGATATGCCCGGCCTGGCCGGCGGCGGTATCCAGCAGCAGTTCCCAGTCACGGGGGCTGAGTTGGGGGATGTCCATCGACGTCCGGTACGGCGCAGGGCGGCTGCCTTGGACACGGGCGGCCACCCGGCCCGGGGTGACGGTGATCTCACCGACGTTGCCGCCGCGCGCGTAGGTCCGTCCCCTCGCGAGACGCCCCGTCGCCAGGCGCTGCTTGCCTTCCAGTGCTTCCACCCACGCGTTGCCCCACCAGGATTCGGCGAAGGACCGCCGCCCCCGGGCCGCAGTCAGCGGTGGGAAGGTCCGGGTACGGCCGTCGTCAGCCTTCTTCGGGCGGCTCATCGGGAGCTCGTCTGAAGCTGGACGAGATCGGCGAGTTCGGCGTCGGTCAGCTCGGTGAACGCGGCTTCGCCGCCACTGAGTACGGATTGTGCGAGATCCTTCTTCCGCTTGAGCATCTCGGCGATGCGGTCCTCCACCGTGCCCTCCGCGATCATGCGGTGCACCTGTACCGGCTGGGTCTGCCCGATCCGGTAGGCCCGGTCGGTGGCCTGGTCCTCCACTGCAGGGTTCCACCAGCGGTCGAAGTGGATCACATGCCCGGCCCGGGTCAGGTTCAGGCCGGTCCCGGCCGCCTTGAGGGAGAGCAGGAAGACGGGAACCTGCCCGTCCTGGAAGCGCCGCACCATCTCCTCGCGCCGGCTGACCGAGGTACCGCCGTGCAGGAACTGGACGGGCACCGAGCGTGCTGTCAGGTGCGCCTCGATCAGCCGGGCCATCGCGGTGTATTGGGTGAAAACCAACACCGCACCGTCCTCGGACAGGATGGTGTCGAGCAGTTCGTCGAGCAGGTCGAGCTTCCCGGACCGGCCCGCGATCGTGCCGCCCTGTTCTTTGAGGTACTGCGCAGGGTGGTTGCAGATCTGCTTCAGAGCGGTCAGCAGCTTGACCACCAGGCCACGCCGGGCGAAGCCGTCCCTCTGACGGATCTCGGCGAGAGTCTCGCGGACCACCGCCTCGTACAGCGCGATCTGCTCCTTCGTCAGAGCGACCGCCCGGTCCGTCTCGGTCTTCGGCGGGAGCTCCGGAGCGATCCCCGGGTCGGCCTTCTTACGGCGCAGCAGAAACGGCCGGACCACCGCGGCGAGCCGGACGGCCGCCTGCGGATCCTCACCGCTCTCCGCGCCCCGGGCGTAGCGGTCGCGGAAAGCCTTGAGCGGGCCCAGCAGGCCCGGGGTGGTCCAGTCCAGCAGTGCCCACAGTTCGGAGAGGTTGTTCTCCACCGGTGTGCCGGTCAGAGCGACCCTGGCCTGGGTGGGGAGGGTGCGCAGCGCCTTGGCGGTGGCGGAGAAGGGGTTCTTCACGTGCTGGGCCTCATCCGCGACCACCAGGCCCCAGGCGCCCACCGCGGTCAGTTGCGCGGTGTGCAGGCGCATCGTCGCGTAGGTGGTGAGGACGAACTCGCCCGGCACCAAATCTTCCAGGCTGCGGGCCGGGCCGTGAAAGCGGCGCACGGACGTGCCTGGAGCGAACCGCTCGATCTCCCGGCTCCAGTTGCCGAGCAGCGAGGTCGGACAGACCACCAGGGTCGGGCCCGCGAGTGCCGGAATGTTCTGCCGGTGCAGGTGCAGGGCGATCAAAGTGATGGTCTTGCCCAGGCCCATGTCGTCGGCGAGGCAGCCGCCGAGTCCAAGCTCGGTCATCTGATGAAGCCAGGCCAGACCGCGCAGCTGATAGTCCCGCAGGGTCGCCCTCAGCGCGGCGGGCTGCGCCAGCGGTGCCCGGCGGGCCGTGGCCTCGGGGTCCGCGAGCCGTTCTTTCAGTTCGGTCAGCCAGCCGCCGGCCGTGACCTCCACCCACTGGCCGCCGACCTCCACGCTGCCGCCAAGGACCGTGCCCAGTGCCTGGACAGGGGTAAGTTGGCGGTCTTGGCGGTCCCTGGCCCGGGCCAGCACTTCCGGGTCGATCAGCACCCACTGGTCACGCAGCCGCACCACGGGCCGCTGAGCCTCGGCCAACTGGTCCAGCTCGGCGTCGTCCAGCTCGCGGCCACCGACGGTGAGCTGCCAGCGGAAGGTGAGCAACGTATCGGCACCAAGCACGGACGGCTGGTCAGAGCCGGCCCTCTCGGCCGGCTCGACCACCGCGCGGGCGAGGAGTTCGCGGGCCAGCTCCTTCGGCCAGTGCACCTGGATCCCCGCGGCAGCCAGAGGGGCAGCGGTTTCCCCGAGCAGCTCGGACACCTCGGTGTCCGAGAGCTCCAGCTCGGCGGGAGCGACGGCGGTGAGCAACCGGCCCAGCGGCGGCCAGGCCCTCGCGGCCCGGCGCAGCGTCAGCAAAGTGTCGATCTTCGTACGCGGACCGAAAACGCCGCTGGCGGCCGACCGGCCCGACCAGATGTCCGCGGCGTCCGCCACCACGGTGGCGTCACCGAGGCTGTGCAGCTGGACGACAGCCCGGAAGGGACTGCCCCCGTCTTCGTCCTCCCAGGCGCCCGGATCGTCGATGTCGTCCCGGTCGCGGGCGGGCAGGCCGGGGAGCTCCAGCCGCAGGGAGACTCGTACCCCCGCATCCAGCCCGGCGGCGACCTCCGCCGCCCAGCCGCGCTGGTGGGGAACCGGCTGCGGCGCCTGAGCGGTCCAGGCCGTGGCGCCGGCGGCCGCCGGTGCGGCGGGCGTACGGGGCAGCGCATCGGCCACCGCGTCCAGGAAGGCCCGCAACAGCGGCTCGGCCTCGGGCAGGCGAACCGGCGCCGGTCCGGCCAGCGGCACCGCCCGGGCCTCGGGCGGCATCGCAGCAGCCAACTCCCGCACCCGCGCCACGTCCTGCTGGTCGTACGGCCCGATACGCCAGGCGTCGAAACCACCGGGGCTGACACCGGGCAAGAGTCTGCCACGGGCGAGGAGTTGCAGAGCAAGCACACTCGCCGCGCCCCAGAACGCGGCGGCCCGGTCCGCTCCCGGCACACCGCGCATCCGGCCAAGGGCGGGCAGGGCCTGGGAGACCGGCACGATCGTGGCGTCGACATCACGGCGCCGCACAGAAACACCATGCGGCCTCACCACGGTCAGCCGGCCGGTCACCGCGGGCGGAGCTTGGCCGTCGGTACGCCAGAACGCCACCCGGCCAAGCCGGGGCGGGTCAGCGGGCAGGAAAACAGCAGCGCAGGCAGCCAGCTCCCCGAGCCGGGCCGGGTCCATGACAGCCGGTGCCGAGGTGGAAATCTCATCGTCGTCAGTCTCGATGACATCAGGGCCGGTCGCCACGGAGGTGAGCTGCTTTCGATCCGAAATTGCGCGGCAGGTATCAAGCCGCCCATCGAGCGTAACCGAGCCGGGCACCGAGCCGCTGCTGAACTCCGCTCCCCGGCCAGGGAGCCAGGGAACGGGAGTTCAGCAATGCCGCGCGCGGGGTGTCAGGGGCGGCGTAGTGGATGGCGACAACTGCTGTCAGCCGTATGCCGATACTGGTCAGCTGAGTGCCGAAGACCTGGCACACCTAAAGACTCGGGCGGCAAAACGTGCTGTCCGTCTCGATTGTCGACACCCAGGGGCATGCACCCGGCGAGGGCAGCTGCCGAGGACGAAAGCGGCCCGTCGGCGGTGTTCTGGCCCCAGACCGGGCGGGCGGCAGCGATGCCCCGGCTGCTGGACCTCGACGAACGCGGGGAACTGACCGCTGCGCATGTACGTCTGGTCGCCCAGGCGTTGGGGAAATCGGAGCGGACCGTGTGGCGGTGGCTGGCCGCCGCGCTTCAAGATCAGCGCTTCGCTCGGGTAGAGGCGTCGCGCTTCACAATCACGGCGGAGATCCGGCGGCTGCTGGCGCTGTGGGGCGGTAACGCCTCCCGGGTCCACGCCGAGCTGATGCAGCGAGCGGCCGAGGATCCGGACGCGCCGGCGGTGCCGTCCCTGTCGACGCTGCACCGGGCGATCCGCCGGGACCTGACCCGCGGAGAGCGGGCCGGACTGAAAAGCGGAGAGGCCGCGCGGCGCGCGCACGACGTGTTCGGGCAGCGGCCACCGACGCACCGCAACGCCGTATGGGAAGGCGACCACAAGCACGTGCCCGTCGAGGTCAACGTCGAGGGTGAACTGGCCACGCCGTGGGTGACCTGGTTCATCGACTGCGCCACCAAAGCGATCACCGGGGTCGCGGTCACCGCGCACGCGCCGAGCCGCGACGCGGTGCTGGCCTCCTTACGGATCGCGATCACCCGCAGCGAGCCGTTCGGCCCGTGGGCGGGCTGCCCGGTCAGATCCGGGTGGATCGGGGCAAGGAGTTCTTGTGCGCGACGGTCACCGCGGCGATGGGCGCGCTCGCCGTCCCCGTGACTGACCTGCCCGCCTACGCCCCGCATCTCAAGGGCACCATCGAGGCGCTGAACGAACGGTCGAGGAGATGTTCCTCGTCTCACTCCCCCGCTACACCGGCCGCCAGAATCTCACCGGCGGCCGGCTCGCCGACCCCGAGGCCCCGCCCTTGACGTACGAGGCGTTCGTGGTGCTGCTGCTGGTTGGGTGACCTGGTGGAACACCCGTCATCACCCGTCCGCGTTGAACGGGAAAACCCCCGTCGAGGCGTGGCAGGCCGACGCGACGCCGCTGACGGATGTGTCCACCGCGCAACTGGCGACGTTCGCGCTGGAGGACGACGGCCGTACGTACACGATCACCACCAGCGGAGTGCGGTGGCGCCGCCGCGACTACCTCGCCCCCTGGATGAACGGCCGCACCGGCACCAAAGTCTCGGTACGCCACCTCCGCCACCACGACGACACCATCGAACTCTTCGACGCCACCACCGGCCACCACCTCGGGTCGGCGTTCCTGGCCGCCGCGGCAAGCCGGGAACAGATCCGCTCCGTCCAGGCCGCACGCACCGCGGCCGCCCGGCGGCTCAAGGCCGATCTGAAGGCCGCGGAGAAGCTGCGCCGCCAGCGCTTCGAAGCCTCCAAGGCCTCTCACTTCTTCGACCTCCGCGCAGGCCAAAGAGGAACTGGGCGCGGCAGCGCAGACGGACCGCCGCGCGCTGGCCCGTCCCGATCTCGGAACAAGCTGATGATCGCTGATCTGGACTACGGGCTGCTGCCCGACGAGAGCGAAGACCACTTCCTCGGCCTGGAGCAGGCACAGCTGGTCGGCACCGACACGCTGCTGACCACCCGGGACAACATCGAGGCCGTCATCGAGGCAAAGGCCATGATGTGCGTCTACGGACCGGCCGGATCCGGGAAGACGATGTCGGTGAACTCCGCGCTGCGCCACCTCGCCCCGGACATCACCCACCGCCTGGAACTACGGGCCGGACCCACCCCCAGGGACATCCGCCACGGTCTCTTCCAGGCGCTGGGGCTGCCGGGTGAGCCGCCGGCCCGCCCGATCGAATTCGACACCCTCCTCAAGGAGGCACTCGCCGAGGAGTTCCGGGTCCTGGTCTGTGACGAGGCGCAGTGGATGAAGAAGACCGGGTTCGAGTTCTGGCGCCACCTGTGGGACGACAAACGCACCAACATCGCAGTGATCTTCGCCGGAGGCGACGGCTGCTACAAGGTCCTGCGACGCGAACCCATGCTGGCTACCAGGATCTTCATCTGGCAGGAATTCACCCGCATGTCCAAAGACGAGGTACGGACCACGATCCCCGCCTTCCACCCCGTCTGGACGGACGTGGACACCGCGTTGATCGACGCGATCGACAAGCAGGCCGCCCACGGAAGCTTCCGCAACTGGGCCAACATCACCACCCACGTCCTCGCCGGTATGAAGAAACTCAACCTCAAGCAGGTCGACGAAAACCTCGTGCGCTGGGTCTACAGCAAGATCGGCGGCATGTAGTGACCGCCGGCGGCCCTCCCCCGGTCACCGTCCTCATCGACAAGACCGACCACCCCGACTGGACAGCCACCGCACACGCCGCACACGACCCGGCCCTGGGACGTCTGACCATCGACCCCAGTCCCGCCAACGGCGCACCCGCCGCCCTCGCCCACGACCTCCTCTACGCCCTGGGCAAACGCCTCCCCCAAGGCGGAGAAATCTACGGAACCTGGGCCGACTCCCAACGCCCCGCATGGGGCGCAGCCTGCGCCTGGGTACTCGCCCACCACATCGGACACCTGATCGTCTGCCGCACCGACCGCCTCACCGGCCGCCCGCCAAAGACAACTCCTCGCCATGCGCGAGCGGTGCGGTATCCGCCTCACTCTCCTGTGGCACCGGCCTGTCAGCCCCGAGGTGAAGACGCTCCTCGAGCAGACCCCGTACCAGATCATCGACCGTCTCCCCCAGGCCCGGGTCGACTTGGGCCTGGGCGCGTACACGCCGACGGGTGAGGGGATAAAGCAGCATCAGCCACGGCAACCGTCGCGCCAGCAGGATGACAGTCAATGGATCGCCCTTCGGCCGCCTTCCGCCGGCGTCGTCGTGCACCGCCCCGCACGGGCCCCGTGCCAGGGCGCATCAGAGGCCGCCCCCACAAGCCCACCGTCAACGCACCGCCATGACCGCACCTCTCGCAGCGCGGAAGTCCTCTCCGCCCGCCTCGGCACGGTCGCGCACCCCCTGCACGCCGCGGCCCTGACCATCCACGCCGTCACCGCAGCTGACCTCAACCAGCTCTCGCTCATCCGCGGCATCGACATCAACGAGGCCGCGACCGTCGTCAAAGTCCACGGCAGTGCGGCCCAGGACCCGCCCCCTGATACACGCCGCCCGCATCCACGGACAACTCAACGACCGCGCCCCCGAAAACCCACTCCTCCCCCTCATCGCCGTCCGACAGGGGCACCAACTCCACCGCTCCGCGGCAGGAATCCGCTACACCCTGGCCCCCACCCCGTAAAGACCGACCGGCTCCGGTCCCTCACCCCACACACACCTCACCAGCAGAAACGCCTTCCAGGCCATACCGATCTGCAACCGAATGACCTGCACATCGTCAAAAACGTCAGCACTGAACCGGCATCCGTGTCACCACTCGAAACCCGACTCACATCCCGCTGAACAGCACAAACCCGATGACAACCACACTGACAAAACCATGCCGAACCAACACTGACAAAAAGTTGCAGATCATCACAGCGTTCGCCGAAAACCTCGCCGCAGCCCGCGCGTACTACGCACAGGCCGGCACCCTGGCCGCCCCTCGGCACGCGACCGCCCTCGACAGGCCGGTGGGGCAATGGCTCACCAACCTCCGACGCCCCGGCGGACTCGGCAAAGACCCCGAACGCGCAGCACGACGCGCCCAGCAACTCGCCGCCATCGACCCCGACTGGAACCCCGGACAACTCGGCTGGACCGTCGACTGGCAACGCCACTACACCGGCCTGACCGCGCTCCTCGCGGGCGGTGCCGGCCTCGAGGAGATCGTGCCCGGCGTCACCCACCGGGGCGATGACATCGGGCGCTGGCTCGCACGGCAAGCCCGCGACTGGGCGCAACTCAACCCGGAGCAGCAACACCGCTTGGGAGAGGCGGGCGTGAAACCGGCCGTACGGCCCCACAAGGCCACAGCACGAACCAACACGAAGACTGTGGGGCAGCGAAGGCCTCCGACGCGTTCCAGCGGGGCGTAGCAGCCCTCCAGCAATACATTGCGCGAGAGGGGAAGCACGTGGTTGGCAGGCAGCACGTCGAAGAACGCCCCGACGGCACCCCCGTACGCCTGGGCGTATTTCTCAGCAACCAGAAAAACCGCCGCGACCGGCTCAGTGAACAGCAGCTCGCGGCCCTCGCCAACCTCGGATACGACTGGGCAGCGTAGGGCCCATAGCGCGATGGCGGAGCAGCACCCGTAGAAGGCGGGGGTGAGGGCGTAGACGTTGCGGGTGCGGTAGGCGCCCGCCGCCTGCCTACTCTGGCGTCCTGTCGCCTTTCACGCGAGTCAACTCAGCCTCGCGCGGAGTCCAAGTTCTCGCGAACCAGAGCCGACAACTGATGTGAGCTCCCAAGTACTCGATCGCAGACCACCAGTACCTCCTCCCACATGAGGATGGCCCGGCCCGGATCGCCCGACTTCATATACGCGTAGGCCAGGTTGTTGCGGGAGGACAGGGTGTCCGGATGGTCGCCTCCAAAGACACGCTCGCGGTCGGCGAGCGTTCGCTCAAGCAGCGTAATCGCCCGCTTGAGGTCGTCGGCCTCGAAGTACGCAATAGCCAGGGCGTTACGGGAGACTAGGGTGTCCGGGTGTCCGTCCCCTCGAATGCGCTGGTAGCTGGCAAGCGTCCGCTCGTGTAGCAGGATCGCCCGCGCCGGATCGCCCGCCCTCGAATACGCGTTGGCCAGGTTGAAGCGGGCGTCCAGGGTGGCCCGGTGGTCGCCTCCAAGGACGCGCTCATAGTCTGCAACGGCTCGCTCAAACAGCGGCATCGCCCGCTCCCGATCGCCCGCCGCTTCGTACGCAATAGCCAGACCGTGGCGGGCGTCCAAGGTATTCGGGTGGTCGTCTCCAAGGACGCGCTCACGGTCTGCAACCGCCCGCTCGAACAGCGGAATCGCCCGCTCCCGATCGCCCGCCCCCGAATACGCATCAGCCAGGTCGTAGCGGGCGTCCAGGGTGGCCCGGTGGTCGCCTCCAAGGACGCGCTCATAGTCTGCAACGGCTCGCTCAAACAGCGGCATCGCCCGCTCCCGATCGCCCGCCGCTTCGTACGCAATAGCCAGACCGTGGCGGGCGTCCAAGGTATTCGGGTGGTCGTCTCCAAGGACGCGCTCACGGTCTGCAACCGCCCGCTCGAACAGCGGAATCGCCCGCTCCCGATCGCCCGCCCTCGAATACGCGTTGGCCAGGTTGAAGCGGGACTGCAGTGTGTCCGGGTGGTCAGCTCCGAGCACGCGTTCGCGGTGGGCGAGCGTCCGCTCGAACAGCGGGATCGCCCGCTCCAGGTCTTCGGCCTCGTAGCACGCGATGGCCAGGTTATTGCGGGAGGACAGGGTGTCCGGATGGTCGCCTCCAAGGACACGCTCGCGGTCGGCAAGCGTCCGCTCGTGCAGTTGGATCGCCCTGTCCAGGTGCCCGGAGTCTGCGTACGCGATAGCCAGGCCGTTACGGGAGGCCAGGGTGTCCGGGTGGTCATCTCCAAGGACACGCTCGCGGTCGGCAAGCGTCCGCTCGTGCAGCAGAGTCGCCCGCTCCAAGTCCCCGGCCCGGAGAAACGTGGTGGCCCTAGCGCTCTGGGACTTCAGTGTGTCCGGATGGTCCCGGCCCAGTACCTGGGCGTTGCCGGCGTGGGCGCGTGCGAGGTAGGCGATGGCGGGTGCGAAGGCCCCTTGCTCTCGCTGATAGTCACCTGCCAGGAACAGGAGTCGGGTGGTGTCGGTGGTGTCGAGTTGGGGTGCGCTGCTGCTCGCCAGTGCGCCAACGTGTGGGAGGAGTTCCCGGCAGCGTGGCCAGTTCGTCGGCACCCCCGTCTCATCTGGAAATACCGTGAGGAGTTGGCGGGTGGCCTGTTCGCGGGCGGTAGTCGTGGTGTCGGTTTGTGGGGTGCGGGCGAGGGCTTGGACGAGGCGGTGGACGGAGAGCGTTCCGTCCGGATTGTCGGTGATCATGCTGTAGGCGATGAGTCGGCCGATCGCGGTCGTGAGCGCCGGTGGTGGAGCGAGTCCGTCGAGGAGGGTGCGCGGGATGTGGTCGGGGGCGTACCAGGCGAGAAGGCGGAGGATTTGTTCGGCGATGGGGGTGGTGGTAAGGCGGTGGAGGGTGAGGTGCCAGATGCGTGCGACGGTGCGCTCGGCGTCGGTGCCCGCCGCACTCTCGGCGAGCATCTCGGCTGGCCACTGGCGGAGCATGTCCAGATAGCGCTGCGGGGTGGTGCCAGTTTCGTGGCAGTACGCGGCGGCTTGTTCGACGGCGATCGCGAGGTGGCCGAGGTCGGCGCACAGGTCAGGGGTCCCTTCGGTGTCGCGGGGGCCGTCGTGGGTGAGGATGCGGGTGAAGAGGTCGACGGCTTCGGTGGGGGTGAAGACGTCGAGGCGGATGGTGGCGGTGTGCAGGTGCCACCCCGTCGCCATGCGGGTTGTGATCAGGACCCGGCCGCGGGTAGTGAGCCGGTTGAGGAGCGGCTGTACGTCGGCGGGGGCGTCGACGTTGTCCAGGATCAGCAGCCAGTCGTCGTGACCTGCGAGCCAGGCCACCGCTCTTTCCTTCTGCAGTTCGGTGGGAAGGGAGGCGAGGCCGGGTTGGAGGGCGCGGGCGAGTTCGGCGAGGCTGGCGTCGATGGCGGCCGGGCTGTCGGCAGTGATCCACCAGCGCACTGGTGCGGTGGCCCGGTGCGCTGCCCAGTGGGCGGCGAGCGTGGACTTCCCGACCCCGCCCAGACCACTCACCGCCCGCAGCACCACCCCGCCCGGGTTCGTGAACGCCTCGTCCAGCAAGTCGAGGTGGCTGGTCCGGCCGATGAACAGATCGGTGCGCGGGATGTTCAACACCGGGCTCTTGGCGGCGTCGTCGGGTATCGGCCCGTACGCCTCGGCTGGCAGCGCGTTCTCGGCGTACACGGCCACCGAGTTCACCAGATCACGGCCCGCCGCGTTTGCCCCCTGGGACGCGGACACCTCCGGCGCGGCCGGCGTATCGTCCTGCTTGTCGCGGAGGCGTTTGCCCTTCACCGGCTGTGCTGCGCGGTCGAGCCTTCGATGTCTCCGCCTGCCGCATTCGACCCGCCCGACGCGTGAACCCCTGGGCCAGCCGGCCCCGCGACCGGAGCTGTGGTCGGGGCGGCGGTGTCCCGGGCGTGCACGTTACGGGCGCTCCCGCCAGCCGCGTTCGATCCACCCTCCGCACGAACCGACGGCGGCGGGACAGGTGTCGGGGCTGGTGGCGGCGGAGTTGAGGTCCTGAGCTGCCGCAACGCGACACCCAGCGCGGCGATACCCGCCACCGTGCCGACCACACCGGCAACCTGACTCGACCGCTCCAGATCCGCCGCTGTCACCCACACCAGCAGGCCCACCGCTGCACCGGCCCCGACCACTGCCAGCACCCACCAACACGCTCTCAACCAAATCCCCATGACCCCATTCTCCCGTCACTCACACGATCCGTGCCGCTTGTTTCGGCAATCGTTCGGTGACGGCGTGTCCGGCCCGGGGATCACACCAGGCGCCCTGCTCCGGGACGCCCAAGTGCTGGCCGATCCCCCTGGGGCTCCAGGAGGTGCTGGCATCGCTTCGCGCGGGCGTACACGCAGCCCAGCAAGGCGGCCAGCTCCGTCATCGTCTCCCGGGTGCGCTCGTCCAGATCCGGATCCCGCGAGCTGCGATGGGTCCTCGACCTCGAGGCGCCACACCACCCACCCGAAGTCCTTGAAGTCCTTCACGCGCCCCGTGTGACCCCCGCTGTATTTGGCCACGTCCCGCTCCCCTGCTTCGCCCAGCTCCGAGTCCAGTACATCAAGGCCCACCAGGCGGGCGGGAACGTTCGGCGGCACCTGGCCCGGACGAGCGACACACGGGCCCGGCTGAACCCGGCGCACCGGTTCAGTCGGTGTCAGGGTCGTATCCGAGGTTCTGAAGGAGATGGCGGCGTTCGTCTTCCTCTCGCTCAAGGAGTGCCGCCAGGACGCGTACGTCTCGGTGCGAGGTGTTGCGGCCTTGAGGACGGCGGCGAGGACGTCGGGCGGCAGGGCCTCGGGCCTGGGTGGTGGAAGCGCGAGTGGAGCATTGAGCTGCACCGGGGCAGGCTGAATGCATGCGGTCACTCTTCCGCTCATCGCCTCGGCCAGGAGCGGACGGCTATGGCGGGGTTCTCTTCACGCTCGCGCGGTGTGTGCCCTTTGCGCTCGCTCTGCTCGTTTTGGGGATTGAGCTGTCGCCGGGGCACTTTCTGTACACCGGCCCTGTGCTGACTGCGACGCCGGCGCTGGCCGCGGTGACGATGGGCCCCAAGGGCACCCTCTCGGCGGCCGTCCTCGCACTGGCTGTCAGCGTGACCACCGCTACGTACAACCACGCATGGAGCAGCCAGCAGGTCTACACCAACTTCCTGGCCATTTTGGTGGTGTCCGTGGCCAGTGTCATGACCAGCAGGGCCATCGCCTCGCGCAGGAGGATCGAGCTGGATCAGGTCCGCCGGATCGCGGTGGCGGCGCAGGAGGTCATCCTGCGGCCTGTCCCTGCGCAGCTAGGGCCGGTGCGGGCGGCGAGCCTGTGTCTGGCGGCTGAGACCGGAGCACAGGTCGGCGGTGATCTGTACGAGGCCGTTCAGACCCGGCACGGCGTCCGGATGATCGTGGGAGACGTACGCGGCAAGGGGCTGAATGCCATGCGCGCGGTCGCGGTGGCGCTGGGCGCCTTCCGGGAGGCCGTGCACTACGAGGAGGACCCGGTGGAGGTGATGAACCACTGCGCGGCTGCACTGCAGCGGGAGGCCGCCGTGCCGGGTGCATTCGACCAGGAAGCCCTGATGGAGGGATTCACCACCGCGCTCATGGCCCAGGTGCTGCCGGACGAACCCGTGGTGCGGCTGGTCAACCGCGGCCATCCGCCACCGCTGGTCCTGCACCAGGGCAGGGTCCGTGCCCTGGAGCCCAACTGCCCGCTGCCGCCCTTCGGCCTGGAAGACCTCGTCACGGGTGCTCCCGTCAAAGCCGAAAGCTATCCGTTTCTGCCGGGTGACCGTCTTCTGCTCTACACCGACGGCGTGATCGAAGCCCGCAACCGGGACAACAGCTTCTTTCCCCTGACGGAAGCCATGGAAGGCATGCATGCCACCACCCCCCAGGAGATCCTGGAACGCCTGCACCGGCAATTGCTCCACCACACCGGGGGCCGCTTGGCAGACGATGTGGCGATGATCCTCGTCGAACGGCTCAGCGAAGAAACCGAGGCGCCGGCAAGCCGGTCGGCGGCAGACCAGTCGACGAGCGGGAACGTAGGACACCGTCGTCGCTAACGTCGCGTCCTGGCCGCCGGGGCTGGGCAAGCCTGCCGCACGGTGAGCTTGCCCAGGGCCCTCTTGGGCTGCCCGGCACTCGTGACCGGTCATATGTCTGCGGCCGTGACCGGTGACCGGCCGTGTGACCGATCCGATCGCAGCCATCGGCCAAACCGCACGTCAGCGGCGTGACCGATCCATGCAACCCGGGAGTCCGGATCGGCGCGGTGATCCCACCGCCGGGGCCCGCTTGTTCGGCAGCGACGCTCCGGTCAGCGCTGGTGCGGGAAGAGCTCCAGGAGCTTGGCGCGCTGGCGGGCGCCGAGGCCCCGGACGCGCCGACGGTCGGAGATGCCGAGCTCAGCCATGAGCTGGTCGGCGCGGATCTTGCCAATGTTGGGCAGTCCTTCCAGCAGGCGCTTGGCGAACATCTTCCCGACGGTTTGGTCGTCGCGCTCCAGCACCTCTCGCAGGGAGAGGCGGCCGTGCTTGAGCGCGTCGAGCAGTTCACTGCGTTCGCGGCGGACCGCGACCGCCTTCCGGAGATTTTCTGCACGGGTCTCGGCGGACAGGGCGGGCAGGGGCATGGGTGCGGTCCTCTCCTCGTACGGCTTACGCCTGTCATCATGACGCGCCCGCAGGCGCGGTGACCAGCAGGTTCGCTCTCCTGGGGCCGTCAGGAGCTGGGCTTGTTGCGGGTGGCTCCGCCGCGCCCGCGCAGAGTGACGCCGGCCTCGCTGAGCATCCGGTGGACGAACCCGTACGAACGCCCGTGCGCGTCGGCGATCGCGCGGATGGACGCGCCGCCCTCGTACTCCTTCTTCAGATCGCCCGCGAGCGTCTCGCGCGCCGTGCCGGTGATCCGCTTGCCCTTGTCCACGATTTCGTCTCCTTCGCCGCTTCGGTCCGCAGTGGTGATCATCGCGCATCGGCTCGGCGCCCCGCGGCGAACCGGCACATCAGGCGGTCTTTACCCGGGAGCGTCCGTGATGCGGCGCATCGGCTCAGTCGGCGTCAGGGCCGTATCCGAGGCTCTCAAGGAGACGGCGGCGCTCTTCTTCCTCGCGCTCAAGGAGTGCCGCCAGGGCGCGGATGTCTCGGTGGGAGGTGATCGCGGCTTTCAGCACGGCGGCGAGGACGTCGGGCGGCAGGGCCTCGGCCTGGGTGGTGGAGGTGCCGCTGAACGAGCGGTGATCACTTGCCTTCGGCGGCGCGGTAGGCAGCTGGTAGTGGGCGATCTGCTGCTCGGTCACCGCCAGGCGCTCGAAGACGACCTCCGTTCCCGGGGCGTCCACGGCAGCGAACGCGGTGACATCCTCGGCCAGCGCGGAGAACAGGTGGACCCCGCTCTGGTCCCAGTCGGAGACGACGAAAACCCTCACCGCGCGATGCCGGTCAGCAGCCGCACGCAGCGCTGCTCCCCGCTTCGCCGGCAGCCCGTTGAAGCCGCTGCCCGAATACACCGGCACGCCGTACAGTCGGCGACCGCGCCAAGCTGGGGAACCATCCCGGCTGTCTCGCAGACGATCTCAAGCCGCACCGGCTGGCCGGCCTGCCGGTCCAGCCGGTAGTCCAGCGCCGCCCGACGCAGCCCGGCCCTAAAGCCGTCGGGCCCCTCGTATGCGACGGGTTCAGCGCGGATCCCGGTGTCATCGCGCAGGGTCTCCCACGGTATACGGCCAGAGCGGCGGGCCTCCACCGTCTGCTTGTAGGTGCGCTCTTCCTTGACCAGCACCCCGTCGGAGATCAGCGAGTACCAGACCTGCCGGATCGTGAGCGGCAGCTGAGCGGCGTAGCGCTCCAGAACCCGGTCCACAGCCGTCAGCAGCTCGCACGTGCGGGCGCGGGGCTTCCACCGCGGCTGATATCCACGGGGCCGCCGGTTCGGCATGACAGCGCCTCCCGATCACGGTTAGGACGCCTCGACGTCCCTTTCCAGGATCCCGCCGCGGACCATGCTTCGGCAACGGGCCGGCGCAGCGCCCTGGCCGTCGGCCTCCGGGGCTGGGCAAGCCTCCCGCACGATGAGCTTGCCCAGGGCCCCCCTGGGCTTGGTCGGCGTCTACCGGTCAACGGTGCGGGCGCGGAGCCGGGCAAGAACGCCGTTGTTGCGTGCGGCTTCCTCGGCAACCTGGTGCTCGCGTTCGGCTTCGCGGCGGATGTGCTCGCAGGCCGGGCACAGACCGCCCTCGATGGGGCGGTACCCGTCCGGGCCCACAGTGCCCGGCTCGACATCGCTCTCGCAGGACGGACACTCCCAAGTCGCTTCCCACCGGGCCAGTTCTTCGCGCCGCCGCTGGTCCTCCACGGCACGGGCCGCTTCCTCCTCCTGGCGGCGCTGTTCCCACCGTGCGTGGTACTCGTCCTTGGTGCCGGTGTTCGCCAGCGCGTCAGTGATCGGCTGCCAGTCGCTGTGCCCGAACCGCCACCACACGGGTCCGTGCGGGCCGTGGGTACGCAGCTGGTCGAGGTGGGTCGCGATGAGCTCGCAGCCCTTGCCGCCCTCGGATACGACTGGGCAGCCTGATAAGCAGACCAGATGTGTGGCCACAGACGCCTACCGTGGTGGCCGCGGGGCAGCTATTCCGCATCCCACTGGTGCGCGCAATCGCCTCGCCATTCCAGTCGGCGTGGATCGTCCAGGACGCTTTCCGGATCGGCTACTCCGGCGGCCTCCACGAACACGATGAGGTCGTGGTCGGAGTGCGCCAGACCAAGGATCCTCTCGCGGCCATGGCGGCGCAGCATCACAAGCCGGCCGCCAGACGCTGACAGCCGGTGCACAACCACCAGCGCACCCTCCACAGCAACAAGACTCCCCCACAGGGAACCACCCGACCAGCCAGGGCCCGGCAGGGCACTCGGGCGGGCGCGTCTCCCTCGTGCTTCTCGCGCCCCCTGTCCGTCCGCGCCCTCGGAGGCTGGCTGCGTCGGCCCCGGGTACTGGTGACGGCGACCTGCCCGGAGCACCTGTGGTGCCTATCGTGAAGGCACATGATCCGCATGGCGTCGTGGGCAGGGGCATCATGAACACATCCGGGATCGACTACGAGGCGGTATTCCAGGCGCTGCCGAGCGCGGTGGCCCTGTTCACCACGGACCTGGTGTATGCCGACGTCAATGAGGCGTTCCTGAACAGCATGGGGCGCACCCGTGAGCAGGTGGTAGGCCGCCACCTGTCTGATGCCTTCCCCGACGACCCCGAGGATCCCGCCGTGACCGGCATGCGCAAGCTGCGGGACTCGCTGCGGTGGGTGGCTGCCACCGGGGAGCGCGACGTTATGACGCTGCACCGCTACGACGTGGAGTACCCGGACCGGCCCGGGGTGTGGCAGGAGCGGCACTGGAGTCCGGTCAACGTCCCCGTCTTCGGCCCGGACGGGCGGGTGGCGCTGCTGCTGCACCGGGAGAAGGACATCACCGATCTGGTCTACACCCTCAGCGGCCGAGGCAGCGGTGAGCGGCCGACGGTACTGGAAGCCGAGCTGTACACCCGCGCCGGGGAACTGCAGGAGGTCAACGAACGGCTGCGCGCGGCCCACTCCCACGAACGCGAAGTCGCCCTTCGCCTGCAAGAGGCGATGCTGCCCACCACCGCTGTAAGACATCACCGCGCAGCAGTGCGCTACCGCCCCGCGGTCGGGGGACTGAACGTGTGCGGGGACTGGTACGACCTCGTCGACCTGCCTGGCGACCGCATCGCGGTAGCCGTCGGCGACGTCGTCGGCTGCGGCCTGACCGCCGCCTGCGTCATGGGCCAGCTCCGCAGCGCCCTCAGCGCCGCTTGTCGCGTTGCCGACGGCCCCGCCCAAGCCCTGGAAGCCCTCGGCCTGTACGCCCGATCCGTCGACGGCGCGGAATCGACCACAGCCATCCTGGCCGTCATCGACGGCCACAACCGCACCATCGCCTACAGCAGCGCGGGCCACCTCCCACCGGCCCTGCTGCACCCCGACGGCACCGTGGACTTCCTCGACCAGGCCACCGACCCCCCACTCGGCGCCCGCCCCGAACTCGCCCCCCGCCCCCAGGCCGAGACCACGTTCACCGAAGGCGCCACCCTCGTCCTGTACACCGACGGACTGATCGAACGCCGCCACGAAGACATCGATACCGGCCTGACCCGGCTTGCCGACGCCCTCACCCGCCACCAGGGAGCCGACCCCGAAACCCTCGCCGACGCCCTCCTGGCCGATCTGACCCCACCCGCCGGTGCCACCGACGACACCGCCCTCGTCGTCCTCCGCCTGTAACAGAGACGGCCAATGCTCCGGAACGGGCGCTCGCTGACGCGCAGCGGCACCCCACTGACACGACAGCCGCACGGCACCTGGTCGACGAGATGCTCACAGCCCGCGGAAAACTGGACAGACCGCTCCCGAACCCACCTCGACCTACCCATCCGAGCAGGAAAATGCCGACACCGTCCTCACCCAGTACGCCGACGACAGCTACGTGCGGCGCAGGCGGGCCAGGATCCCGTTGGTCTCGGCGGCTCCTCCGTGAAGTGACGGGCGCGGGCTACTTCGTCCTGCGCGGAATTCGACTCTTCCTCAATCAAGTCCTGTAGCAGTTCCACAGGTACGTAATCGACGCGCCGATGCTCCTCAACGCGCTGGTTGCCGAGGTCTCCGTCGTGGGCGAAACGGTCGGTCCTCGGGGGCTGATCGGCCGGTATCCCCGATGATGGGGATCGCCCGGGCAACGGATCAAGCAACGCTGGGAGTACGCACATGGCAGTGGAGGCCGGCACGCAGGAGGAACACATCGTGGGGCGGGTGTGGGTGGTGCGCCTGGATCCGTACGGCCGTCCCTCCGCCGGCACGGTCCGGCTCTCCTGCTCCCGCCCGGCCTGCGCCGACCAGCGCTTGCCCAACGCCACTGCGGGGCGCAAGGCAGCGGTCGCACACGTCAACACGCACCTGGCCCACATCGGCGCAGGCGGCGGGCCGCGCCCCGGAGCATGGTGCGGCTGCCGCGCCGCCGACTGCGCGTGGCACACCCCCGACCCCGACACCCTCCCCAAAAGGCGGACCGGTGCGCAGCCGTGGGCGGGAGCGGTGCGGTGCGGGGGCCCAGTGGTCCTGGCGGTATACGCGGACCGGGCTGGGCGGCTGTGGCGGATCGCGGAGACGTGCGCACGCTGCGCGGCCGCCACCCCCGAATGCCGCGTCCTGGACACCGCCCCACCACCCGCCCGCCCTACCCCGGCCCCGGCCGAGGCGGGCCAGGAAGCGGCGCAGAAGCCAGGGGCAGAGCGCAAGCCCGCAGGCAGCACCGCCAGGAGTGAGGCGGCGGCGGTGTTCTCCGACCACGGCCCCTCCCCCATGCCCCCCGTGGCCGACGCTCCTTCTCGCGCGGCCACCGGGCCCGCTCCGGTGCCCCGCGCCCGCGCCACCTCACCGGCAACAACGCCCGGGCAGGCGAAGCGGTGGGGGAAAATCGCGCAGCGGACCGTGCCGCATGACCTTCGGCCCGACGTGCTACGCCTGGAACTCATCGAACTCGGCGACGCGTTCCGCGCCTATCAACGACGTACTGAACCCGACCTCGCCCTCCTCGCCCAACTCCACGAGCGCAAGGCCCGCGCGTTCGCCTTGTGGGCCGACGTCACCGGCGACGGATCCCTGCACCACGAGGCCAACCGCGCCGAGATTGCCGCGCAGACCACCCGCGACATGCACGCCAACCGCGGTAGGCCAGTCAGTGCGAACGAGCCGGTGGTGGAACGGCTGCTGACCCGCAGCCAGGCCGCGCACGCCCGCACCGTGCTGGACTACGTCCAGGCCAACGCACCCCATCCCGACGCCGAAGTGCGCCTCGTGGTGCTCCTGCTCACCCTGCGGGCCGCGCGCGCCGGCGCCGGAAACATCATCGGACAAGACCTCACCGGCTGGCTGCCAGGCGACGCCGAGCAGGTACTGGAACGGCTGATCGCAGCCGACTGGCTACACCTGCCCGGCACCGTCACCGAAACCCTCGCCTCGCGCCCCGAGGACCCCACCGCATTCACCATCCCCACACTGCAGCCCGCACAGCCCCGCCCGTTCACCTTCGGCAAGACCAGCCGCGCCAGAATCTCCGGCTGGGCCCAAAAGGTCGTGGGCGACCGGAAGATCCGCAAGAAAAAACTGGACGCCACAACCCGGCTCCTCGCCCTCTACACCGCCGCCCACACCCGCCCCGACGGCCGCCTGGGACACGCCGAGGACGGCGGACTCCACCTTGGCAAGATCGCCGCGTTCTGCGCCCTGCCACCCGAAAAAATCGCCGAGCACGCCGGGCTGCTGGTCGCCGCCGACTGGCTCGCCGAAGCCGACACCGCCCAAGGAATGCTTCACGGACAGCTCGCCGAGCGGGTCCTACCGCTCGGAGGGCTGCTGTAACACGCTTCCCGCAACGATGACAGCCTCACCAACCTCCCGTCTCCTTCAGTTCTTCCAGCGTCAGTCCGCAAGAAAGGGCCGATCCCCGGAAGCAGCGCGAGCATCACCGGGTCCGGGGCGGCTATCTGCGGCGCAGGCGGGCCAGGATCCCGTTGACCTCGGCGGACTCCGCAGCCGTGACCGCCCGTTCAGTCGTGGGCGGCTGCTGGCTGGCCGTGATCTTGCGGCAAACCGTGCACGGGCCGCCTGTGGCCGCTGGCTCGCCCCAGGCATCGCCGGGGTAGACCAGGCCACCGCAGGACGGGCACTCCCACTTGTCCGCCTCCCGACGACGCAGCTCCTCCTCCCGCTCCTGGCGGCGGCGCTCCTCCTTGGCTTCACGCTCCTGGCTGCGCTGTTCTTCGCGGGCGTGGTACTCGTCTTTGGTGCCGGTGTTGGTGAGAGCCTCGGTGATCGGCTGCCAGTCACTGTGACCGAAGCGCCACCACACCGGCCCGTGGGGGCCGTGGGTGCGTAGCTGGTCGAGGTGGGTCGCGATGACGGGGACCGTGCCGGCGTGGTCCCACCACCCGTCTTCCTCCGTATCCTTGGGCGACCAGCCGTGTGGGTTCTGCCAGCGGGGCTGCCAGCACGTGCGGGACAGATCGCGGACGGCCTTGATGCGGTTCATCCGAGCCTGCGCGCCGACGTCCTTCGTGAAGACCAGGGCGACGGGCGGGAAGCCGCCTCTGCCGGAGTCGTCCCACAGCGTCGACCACAACGGGACGTCACGCCCGTGGTCGCTCTTCACCTGGCGGCCGAAGAAGCGTCGGTAGCGCTCGATCTTCGCGGCGACGACCGCGGCGGGTTCGGTGTGGTTGTCGACCTCCACGAACAACACCGGCACCTGGTCCTCCGGCGCCGTCAGGACCGCATCGGCACGCAGGCTGCCTCTGGCGGGGGTCGTGAACGTGCCCGTGACCGGAAGGGCGACTTCGGTCTCCCAGCCCCGCAGGTGCCCGAGCCCTCGCGGCCGTACCGGGAGCACGCGATCTGGGGCGGGGCGGGTGGTGCGGCGGGCGACGGGTTTCGTCGGCAGGGGCGGGGACTGGCGGAACGCGTCGATCGTGTCCGTCACCGCCAGAGCGTGCGCGGCGCCGGCCTTCGCCGCGTCCCTCGCGGTGCCGCCCATCTCCCGTAGCGGCCGCCTCAGCTCCGACGCGGCCGCCGCGAGCCCGGCCGTCGTCAGGTTCCACGAGTCCCGCCGCACCGGCCGCCCGTTCGCCCCCGGACTGGACGTCCGGCCGACCGACTCCATGAGCCCGGCGTGCCGCAGGTCCTTGCACGCGTTACGCACCGTCTGCGGATCCGCCGTGCCTGGCAGCACCAACTGCCGCAACTGCTCCGCCGTCGCGACCTTCACCACACCCAACGCCAACAACACCAGACCCCGCGCCCTGGCCGTCGAGTTGTACGGCCACTCCGCCCTACCCATCCGCTCCCCCATCCCTCGCCCGGCCCCACGGCGGACAGCACAACTGCTCGCCGGCCCCGGCCCGCCACCGTGTCTGTCCAAGTCCCCTTCACCGACAACAAACAGTCGGTAAAGGGGAGTCGGTGCGGCGGGCAAGCCACGAAACGGTCATTGACCTGCACGGCAACCAGTCACCGCGTCAATGATCACTGTAGACCAGAGTGTAGGGGCGACTGTAGGGCGGGCTGTAGGGAAAAGTGCAAGGCACGACCAAGGCTTGCCCGGCTCATCGGCCGCTCATCGGTCACGCATCATCCTGCGCCCGGAACGCGAGCGGTCATGGCGACGAGCGGACCATCAGCTCGATAGTGAGGGCACAGACCGGCAGAGCTCCGGTGCCGCACCGGACACCACTCACCACGCCCCATGACCGACCAGCAGACGAGCCGGCCGCGGACCAACCAGGTGACGTACACGCCGCCCGCTCGCGCGTCACCGCCCCGACATCCCACCCAGCGCCGAGAGTGAATCCCAGCAGCGCCCAGGCCCCACCCTGAATGGCGCCAGCCCTGAAGCTCCCGGGACGGCGCCTGGACACCGTCGTCCCGAGAGCCACGGCACAAACGACTGGTAGGCGGGCGACCTTCGCCAGCCGCACCGCCGACCGGCCGTGGTGTGTCAGCCGGCCTGCGAAATGCCCTGCACGAGCTGGGTCAGGACGCTCAGAGCTCCCTGACCGAAGTCTGTCGGGGCAATCAACACCCCTAGCGCCAGCACGATGACCACGGTGAACTTCTCGTCCAGACGGCTTCTGGCCTGTGTCCGACGGCGCGGCCGCAGAACGACAATGACAGCGAGCAGCACCGCCACGTTGATCGTCAGCACCCGACCAGTCCCCCCGTACAAGAGAGCATCGTCCGTCCTCTTGTGTAGCGCGAGACCGGTACGAGAGTGGTCCGGTTGCCGATCATTGGCGGCAAAGCGCACCCCTGGCCGGATTCCTCGAGGATGCGACCTACAGAGGCATCACGATGGCGGCAACTGGCTTAGGTCGCACGGCAAGAGCATGGGGGGCTGGACGCGCGGGATCTGCCGGACCAGGGTGTGTAGATGAACGACGACAACCATGCAGATGAGACGCCGCAGGACCGGATCGCGAAGGTCGCGCTCTACCTTGAATCGGTCAAGGCCCGGATGCCCGCGGAAGAGTTCGAGACCCTGCACCAGGCCGTGCGCGAGATGGCCCGCCTGCTCGCCGACGGCCGAGAGGGCTTTTGGGAGGCCGGCAACCGCGAGAACTTCACGGACACCATCCAGAAAGAGTTCCTCACCGTGATGGCGATCGTGACGACCGGCCGCATGGACCACCAGGTCGTGGACATGCCCGGCCCCGACGGCAGCCCCGGCTACGCAGTCGTCACCCCAGAACTCGCCAACGACCCCGACGAACTGGCGAAGCTCCGCGAGAAGATCACTAACTGGGCGACCGAACGCGAAACCATCAACACCGAGCTGGACGGCATCGCCCGCGCCAGCGGCACCGACACAGACCATTGACACCATCCGTTCCCACCGTGACTCGCGGCAGTCCTGGTGAGCGGCGGCAGCAAGCCCCCACGACAGAAGGTGCAGACCGGCAGAGCTCCGGTGCTCCACGGGACGCGGCTCACCACGCCCCATGAGCGACCAGACACCAGCAGACGAGTCTGCCGCGGGCCATGATGACGCCGCCATCTCGTGCGTCAACCCACGGTCCGGACCGGCTTCACCCACTCGCATCGACCGGGTGAAGCCGCGTCAATTCACACAGACCGGGACGTCGCCGCCCGCGCCAGAGTGAGTATGGTGACGCCATGGCCTCTCCATACCCTGACGGAGACCGGGAAAAGGTGGCGTCCAAGCTTCCCCCTGTGCAGTGCTCGGCCTGGACATTCAGGATGCCGCCACCACGGCCATCATCAGCTGGTGCAGCGGTGGCACGTCCGTTCCCGACGTAGACACCGCAGGAGCGAAGTCGTTCTCCACTTGGCTGCCTACGGGCATGTACGACGACTTCAAAGCGACCTGCACCGACCGCAATCTGTCGTACATTCAGGGCCTCGCGCAAAGTATCCGGGCCTGGCTGGAGGACAACCCCTCCCCGAAGCAGGTCGGCCTTCCCGCCCCGCCGCGCCGGATCATCGTGTGCAATCAGAAGGGTGGCGTCGGCAAGACCACGATCTCTGCAGGGATCGCAGAGGCTCACGCCGAGACGGCGGGTATCGGCGTCAAATGCCTCCACAACTTCGTGGGCACCCTCACCGACACCGAGCTTGAACGACTGAACCGCACTCGTGAGCAGCTTCTGGCTGTCGTCGCCGATTACACGGCGGGCGGTCAGCGAGTCCTCCTGGTCGACTACGACCCGCAGCTCCACCTGAGTAACCAGCTCGGCATCACGCCCATCGCTGTGGGGGAAGACAGCCTGGTCACTCACATGACGGGAGACCCCAAGGGGGAGATCAGCGATCTGGTCGTCACCATCGACAATCCCCGGTTCGCAGGCCGGCTTCACGTCCTGCCGGGCACCCGGAAGGGATTTCTGCTCGACTCCAAACTGGCGCTCACGGCCGCTCAGTCCCGGGGTTTCCAGAAGGATTCAGCGCTAGAGCGTGCCCTGCACCCGCTTGAGGCCGACTACGACGTCATCCTCATCGACTCTCCGCCAAGCCTCGGTCTCAGTATGGATGCCGGCCTCTATTACGGGCGCAGGCGGCCCAACGAGAAGCCTGGACGCTCTGGCGTGCTTATCCCTGTGCAGTCCGAGGACAGCTCAGCCGACGCGTACGAGATGCTTGTCGACCAAATCGGTGACCTGGAGGCTGACCTGCATCTTGAGATCGACCGGCTTGGCATCGTGGTGAACCTCTTCGACAGCCGTCGCGGCTACATCGCCACGTCGTCGCTGGAGGAGTGGCACAACGTGGAGGACCAGAGCGTGATCGCTGTGGTGGACGCCCTCAAGGAGCAGCGCGAGAGCGTCCGGCTCAAGAGGCCATTGCTGTCCTACGTCCCGGAGAGCAAGCAGGCTAACGTCATGCGGCTGATCGTGGCGGGAGCCGGTAAGTGAGCAAGAAGGACCAACTGGGACGGGGTGCTTCGTTCAGGGGCAGCGCCCGCCGGAACGCCATCGACCGAACCATCCGCAGCGGTGATCCAGCCGATACGTCGGCTCTAACCGACCTGCCGGTCCCGGCGATCAGCGATAACCCGGATAACCCGCGCAATCATCTCCGCAACTTGGAAAACACCGTTGAATCGGTGCGCGAAGTCCACGTCATCCTGCCCATCGTGGTCGGCACCGTCGATACGTACGTCCGCAGCCGACCCGACCGGGCCGACGATCTGGCTTCTGGTTCCCAGTACGTGGTCATCGACGGCCACCGGCGCCTGGAAGCTGCTCGGCAGGTCGGCCTGGCCACCATCCCCGTATGAGTGGATGACGCGCGACTGAGCACCGACGAGAAGATCCTTGAGTCCGCGTTCATCGCGAACTACCACCGCGAGGGCATGACGGACCTTGAGGAAGCCCATGCATTGAAGCAACTGGTCGACTACTACGGGGGCTCACAAACGAAGGCATGTAAGCGGCTGTCCATGTCTCCCTCAACGCTCTCGAGCAAGCTGTCGCTTCTGAAGCTGTCCCCTGAGCTGCAGAAGGACTTGATGACCGGGGAGCGGAAGACCGAACACGTCCGCAACCTGAGCAAGCTGGCGCCGGAAGCCCAGAAGACCAAAGCGAACGAGCGAGCTGAGGCGGCACAGCGTAGGTCACGAACCCGGCACACACCTGTCGCTGAGGCCGCAGATTTTCACGGCGTGAAGAATAGCGACACGGTAACGGTCGACGCGCAGGGCCCACCGCCAGTCGTCACCGACAGGCAGGACGCGCCCGAGGAGGCCATTCCGGAGCAACGGGACGCGGACGCCGGTGCGGGCCTGGAGGGCCCGGCTGCGGGAAAGAAATTCCCGTACCACAGCGGGGTGGAGGCAGGGGGCCTGCTCCTTTTCAAGATGCCGGCGGAGGAACGCGACAAGGTCTTGGAGATGCTCCTTCGGGACCGTGACGAGCGCCGGGCGAACGTCAGCTGAAGCGACAGCCAACTGATCGCAGCGCCCTGAAACGCAAAACAGGGCCGTGGCCTCCGACAAGCGGAGGCCACGGCCCTGTTGATGAGCAGTGTCGAGCTGTGATCAGCGAGACCGGATGGAGCGAAGCAGGCCCGCGAAGCCCAGCTTCCAGCGGTCCCAGAGGGCCGGGGCAGCTCAAAGTGTCCCGCGCGGGACTCTTTTGAAGTGAGCTGAGTGCCTGTCCCTGGTGTGGAAGGGTGGGCGGTGCCGGGGTGGGCGTCCGGTGTATGGCGCCGGTGACGGAACGGCCACCCCGGGCATTTGTCTGTCAAGCGTGGTCGTCGTCGTCCTTGCGCGGCGCGGTTTGGTGTCGGAGACGAACCGGCTCTCGCCGGGATGCGCCAGATTCCAGTTCTCCGCACAAACCTTGTGGGAGGCCTCCCCCGCGTGGGAGCGCAGCGGGGTCGGGTTTCCGCAGAGCACCCACGGTGCGGGACGGCGGTAGTGGAGGCCGTCGCGCCAGTCGAGCAGCACGGGCTGCCCGGGCGTGGTCATGGCCGGGTGGTGGTGCGTGCCGCGGTACCGGGTCGTCCTTCGCGGCGACCGTTGACGCTGGGCACTGTGGTGAAGCCCTCTCCTCGCAGCGGGACGGCCATGGCCGTGATGTGGAGCGTCTTCCTCGGTAACGCGAGCGTGGTCATAATGGTGGCTTCCTCTCGTAGCGCTACGGGATGGAAAGCCCGGAACAGCCGTCCAGCCGGGAAGTTGCGCCGGCTGTTCCGGGCATCGTGCTGTTCGGAGCTCAGGCAGCCAGCTGGTGGCCTGCGGCCGGGGGAGCGATGTAACTGTGCGGGTCGGCTGGGGTCCCGTCGTGACATTCCAGGCAGCTGTCGATCGAGGTAGGCAGAACGAAGTGGTAGCGGCGGCGGCAGATGCCGCACGTCTCCCTGGCTGCCATGGCCTTGTCGAGCGCGGCTTCCTTGGCGAGCGTCATGGGGCGGACCGGTAGCGCTTCGCGATCTCGTACAGCAGCCCGTTCTTCGGGCCGCGCGTCTCAACTTCGGCGACCGGGTCCTGACCTCCGGGCCGTAAGCCCATGGCCCTGAGCTGGCGTTTCGTGGCGGGCCCGGACGGTGCGCACAGGCGTTTGAACACCGGGGTCGTCGCCTCGGGCTCGGCTGCGGCATGCGGGTCGACGTCGGCCACGTCGTGGCCGGCCGCCATCACGCACCCCAGGGATGGGGTGGGGCGGGGCCGGCCGATCCGGCGGCGTGGACGCGGGGTGAGCATGGTGGGGCTCCTTCGCAGAGACGATCCGTACGTGAGAGGTCGTTTTCGTCCAATGTTTCATCCCGAGATGGGCTTTTTGGCGGCCTTTTTCGGGTCGCGCCAGGAGATTGTGTTCTCGCCGGTGAGGCGGCGGGCCATGAGGTCGGTCATTGCGATGTGGACCACTGCTTCGGACCGGGTGGGCAGAGTTTCGTAGTCGCGGACCAGGCGCCGGTGGAGCATGAGCCAGCCGTAGGTTCGCTCGACTGCCCACCGCTTCGGTATGGGGGTGAATCCCCTGGTCCCGGGGGTGCGGGCGGTGATTTCCATGTCGATGCCGAGAGTTGCGGCATGCTCGACGAGGTGCTGGCGGTAGCCGCCGTCGACCCATGCCTTTCGGATGCCGGGGTGTTGTGCGGCGACTTGGTCCAGGAGTCGGGTGCCGGCGATGGAGTCCTGCACGCTCGCCGCGGTGACCAGCACGGCGAGCAAGAGTCCGAGCGTGTCGGTGACGATGCTCCGCTTCCGGCCGACGATCTTCTTACCGGCATCGATGCCCTGACTGGAGGCGTGGACGCTGGTGGAGGTCTTGACGCTCTGCGCGTCGATCACGCAGGCCGACGGCTCGCCGTCCCGTCCCTCCGTCCCCCGTAAGAGCTGCCGGAGCAGGCCGTTGAGCTGGGCGAACACGCCCTCATCGGCCCATTTGGCGAAGTAGCCGTAGACCGTGTTCCAGTGCGGGAAGTCGTGCGGGAGGTAGCGCCACTGGACCCCGGTGCGGTCGACGTACAAGATCGCATCCATGATGTCGCGCAGGTCGTGCTCGGGCGGTCGCCCGAAGTCCAGGGCCCTGCCACGGCGCTCGAAACGCCAAGCGGCAAGTACCGGTTCAATCAACTGCCAGAGGGCATCGGACAGATCACTCGGATACGGACGTCGCTTCGGCATGCTTCCGGCGTACCGCCGCAGACTGAGTGCGCCCAGGCGCACGGCAATGACGACGAAAGCATACGGGCCACGAAGGCCGGGCTTTCTGGGATGAGACAGGCGCAAAACACATCCCGCCCCACCCGTCACCCCGCCCGTCCAAGAGGTCCCGAAACACACCTGCTACCTCACCATCACCGCGACCACACGCTTTCAGAATCGGCCTATAGCAAGGCAATGCAGATGAAAACGACCTCTGAGTGACTGTTTTCAATCCCCGGTTTTGGGTAGCTTTGGGCCTTAGGCTGGCTGGCTGTCCGAGGGCGCCGGGGAGGCCGGAAAACGGGTATGCGGCGGTTGTGGTGAACGGCTGAGGCCGGACGCGCGGCCCGCTGCCGTGTTCGGCTCGGCGGCGTGTCGTTCCAGGCAGTGGCGCCGTGACCGCCGGTTGCGCAAGCGGGTGGCCGCTGAGTTGAGCGGTGTCGGCCGGGCCGAGTGTCCCGAGTGCGGGGCGACTTGGGTGGCCGGGGTAGATCGGCGTTCGAACGCCGTTTACTGCTCGCGGCTGTCCTGTCTCAATTGATCTTGCCGATAGCCGGTCCCCTGAGCTGGGCCTATGCAATCAGGGTTGAGACGGGACTGTGGACCGATCTCATTTGATGTTGCCGGTGGGAGGCGAGATGGCCCGCGTGTCTCACGTCGTATTGTCGGTTGCGCTTGTTCCTGGTCCTCAGGACGCGACAGAGAGCTCGTGCCCCTGCGGGTCCCGCGCATGGCGGGCGAGTATCGGGGTCGCCCTCAGGGCTGGGCAGGTGCCCAACTACTGACTGGCGTCGTCGTGGTGAGCGCACAGCCATGCCGCCTCGAACTCGTCTCGGCTGATCTCCATGCCCACAAGGTCGGGGTCGAAGATGTCCACGACGGGCGGGTTGAACGGCCAATCGTCCGGAGTGCTCCGCACAGCGGCCCCGTTGTCGCCCAGCTCCACCTGGCGAAGTCGGCGCCCGTCAGGCCCAACTTCCATCAGGTAAACCGCCGGGTCAACGTCATCCTCACCATCCCATCGGCGCCGCAGGTGCACGACGCTCCGGTCCGCCAGCGCGCCGAAGCCGAGACGGTTGCGCTGAGCGTCGCGCTGGGCCCGCAGGCCGGACAGGCCGCCGGGCATAGCGGGCGCGTCGATGTCGACCTCGTCCAGGTCCCAGCTCTCAGCCCGTTCGACCGCGTCCGAATGGTTGATGACTTCGACCTCAGCGAACGTCTCGACCACTTCCCGGGTCGACCTCGCATGGACCCACCACCACAAACCGCCCATGCCGTAGTCGTGCACGACGAGGAAGCGTGTCTTGTCAGCAGCGTCAGCATGGGTCACGTGGGCCGAGTTTAGTAGCAGTGTCGAACGAAATTCGATCAGTGTCGGCGTACACATTTACGTCCCCAGCTTCGTACGGATGAAAAGGGACAGATGTTGATGCGGTGAACCCTGTCGCTCGGCACTCTGCTGCTGTCGGTGTGACGGTGGAGGGTGGCTGACGATGGTCTTGGACCCGCATCGCTGGTTGGAACTGCGGCGTTTCCGTGGGCTGTTGGAGTCCGGGGCGTTGAGCCTGTCGGAGATCGCCCGGGAGACGGGCCTGGACCGTAAGACAGTGCGGAAGTACCTCTCGTCGCCGGGGCCGGCGACGCCGCCGCGGAGGTCGCCGAACGGACGGTCCCGAGCGAGGGTGATCGACGAGTTCGCGCCGCTGGTCGATGCGATGCTGCGGGCCGAAGTCCTGATGAAGGCCGCGGTCATCCATGAGCGGTTGGTCGCGGAGTACGGGTTCACTGGGAACTACCAGCGGGTCAAGCTCTACGTTCAGGAAGCCCGGCCCAGGGTCGCCGAGGAACTCGGCATCACGCCGAAGGAACTGGCGGGAATGCACCGCCGGTTCGAGGTGATCCCTGGCGCCCAGGCCCAGGTGGACTGGGGCGACGAGGGCAAGATCCTCGCGCATATGGGCATCGGGAAGGTCCATTCGTTCCACATGACCCTGTCGTACTCCCGTGACCCGTTCTGCTGCTTCACCACGAGCCAGGATCTGGAGACCTTCTTCGACTGCCACCGGCGGGCGTTCGCGCACTTCGGCGGGGTGCCGATGACGGTCGTCTACGACCGCACCAAGACGGTCGTGCGCCGGCACGTCGCCCCGGGCGAGGCGGTGCCGCTGCATCCGGAAGCGGTCGGATTCGCCGGGCACTACGACTTCGACATCGACGTGCTGGCCGCTTATCGGCCCACCGGTAAAGGGCGCGTCGAGCGTCAGGTGCTGATCGTCCGCGACCATGTTCTCTCCGGGCGGTCCTTTTCGTCGATCGAGGAGATGGACGCCGCGTTCACGGCCTGGGTGCCGCAGCGACGTGCTCAGATCCACAAGACCCACCGCGAGGTGATCGGGCATCGTGCCGCCCGGGACCACGCAGCCCTCAAAACGCTGCCGCCGGCCCCGTATCTGGTGGCCGAACGGCACCTGCGGCCGGTCGGCAAGGACTGCCTGATCGCGTTCGGCGGCAACCTCTACTCGGTGCCCGCCCGCAAGGTCCGCCCCCGCCAGCTCGTCGAGATCCGGGCCACGAAGTCGCAGGTCATGCTGCATTCCACGGTCCCCGACTCGGGCGGCGAAACACTGCTGGCCATGCACCCGAGGGCGGTCGGCCGCGGGGTCCGCGTGGTCGAGGAAACGCACTGGGACGGGCTGCCCACTGGCAAGGGCCGCCGGACGACCACCGGCGACGTCCCCGTCCAGCCGCGCCACCACCGCCCCCTGGGCGAAGAAGCCGGACCCTTGCAGGCCCTGCTGAACCGGGCCGCCGCCACCCAGGTCGAGGTCGGCCGCCGGCCGTTGTCGGTCTATGACGAGCTGACCGGCACCCGCCCCTTCACCACCCACCGCGCCACGAAGGAATCGTCTTGAGCGAGCTGACTGGCAACCGGATCCGCACCACGGCCGCGAAGCTCGGCCTGCCCCATCTGGCGGAAACCATCAACGAGTTCACCCGTCGCGCGGACGACGGCAAGCTCGGCTACCTCGACTTCCTCGACCTGGTCCTGTCCGAGGAACTGGCCGTCCGTGACGACCGCCGTTTCCGCCAAGGCCTACGGCTCTCTCGGCTGCCGCACCACAAGACGCTGGATGAGTACGACTTCTCGTTCCAGCCGGATCTCGACCCACGCAAGGTCAAAGACCTTGCCACCCTGTCCTTCGTCGAGGCCAAGGCCAACGCAGCCCTGCTCGGGCCGCCCGGAGTCGGCAAGACCCACATCGCGATCGCGCTGGCGGTCGCGGCCTGCCGGGCCGGGTATTCGATCTACTTCACCAGCCTCGATGACATGGTCCGCAACCTCAAAGCCGCCGAGGCAGCAGGGCGTCTGACCAGCAAACTCGGCTCCTACCTGCGGCCGAGCGTTCTCGTGGTCGATGAGGTCGGCTACCAGCCGCTCGAACGCGCCGAGGCGAACCTGGTCTTCCAGGTCATCTCCAAGCGCTACGAAAAGGGGTCGATCATCCTGACCTCGAACAAGACCTTCAGCGAATGGGGCCAGGTCTTCGGCGACGAAGTCCTCGCCACCGCGATCCTCGACCGGCTCCTGCACCACTGCGAAGTCGTCCCCATCAACGGCCCCAGCTACCGGCTCAAGAACCGCCTCCAAGCCATCGAGCGCGAGACCGAAGTGGCCTGACAGCTGGGGACGAAGAAGGGTACGGGACTGGGGACATAAGTCCGTACGCCGACACATGCCTCGGTAGCGGCAGTTCCGCAGGCCGTGGGCATGAACGGTCTCGGAGACGGTGGCCTCGCAGCCTGCGCGGATCGCGTATCTCCTGCGCCACTCGGTCGTCGTCTGTTCGGCCCTGTTCTGCGTCTGGATCTCTTGGAGAGGTTGGGGCATCAGGAAGACGTGACGGCCCTTGCCTTCGACGTTGCCGGTGCATTTGAGCCGGTCGGCGCATTCGCGGCAGGCCTTGCGTGGGAAGAGCACGGAGAGCCGGGGGTGGCCGTCGCCGAGTGTGGGCTTCCATGGTGGACTCGTCACGCCGTTAGGGCAGGTCAGGGTGCGGGCTTGCCAGTCGATGTGGAAGTCCTGCTTGGCGAAGCCGGGCCGTTTACTGGCCTGTGGGTCGTCACGGACTGGTCCGAAGAGTGTGATGTCCCATTGCCGGGCAGCGTGGTGGATGCTGTCCGGCGAGATGTAGCCGCTGTCAACGACGTGTTCGGTGGGCTGGAACCCTTGCGCGGTCAGTCCCAGGTGGATCCGGTCCAGGGCATCAATGTCCTGCTCGGGCGCCGGCCGGGTGGTGACCTGGACGATCACGTTCAGGCCGGTCTCGTCGCAGGTCTCGGTCTGGTGGTCGCGGTAGCCGATCCAGTCCTGCTGTCCGGCAGCGGTGACTTTCTGGCTGTATCGGGCTTCGGGATCGTGCGGGGTGACGATCTCCATGCCCGACCACGGCACTCGCGCCGAAGCGGGATCGGGTCGGCCGTCCGCTGATGCCTTGCCCGTGTTGCGGCGTTCGGTCGTCCTGCGGCTTGCCCGGTTCCGACTGGATTTCGGTCCCCGCCAGCGCAGTTGGCCGTCCCCGTCGAGCCAGTACTGCTGAACCCAGACCTGCCGCAGGACCTCAACGGCGGGTAGTGCCCGCAGTCCGGGTGGGGCATCGGAGTCGTGAACCGCTCGCAGGATGTGCATGCCGTCCTCGCCGACACGTAGCACGTAGGCGATCAGGGCGTCACCTCCCCGAGGAAGCCGGTCATAGCGGACTGGGCGGCCGTAGCGGTCACCCCAGTCCGCGGTAACAAGTCCGGCCAGCCATTCCTCGCCGTGCGCAACGAGTTCTTCCAGAGCCGCCCGCAGGGTCTCGGCGACGAGTTCACCCCGATTGAGCCGGCGTACTGCCGCCAGCACATGGGTCGAGTCGGTGCGGACCCGGCCACGGCGTTTAACCAGGCCCGCAGCCGCAAGACGTTCCACCATCACAGCCAGCAGCCGGTCTGCACGGTCCCCTTCGGCCAACCGGTCACGGAACTCGCTCAGCACCGAGAAGTCGAAGCCAGCGTCGTCCAGCTCCAGGCCCAGGCAGTACTTCCAGTCCAGACGGCACCGGACGGCCTCCGCCGCCTGCCGGTCGGTCAGATTCTCCGTGTATTGCAACACCGACACCAGCGCAAGCCGGGCCGGTGACAGACCAGGGCGCCCGTCTGCCGGATACCAGTCGGTGAAATCCTCGTCCACGAACAGCTCGTCGAGCCGGTCACGCATCCACATTGCTGCCGTGCCACGCGGATTACTCGCCCGGGCCATCTTCACGGTCAGTGGCGGAACCACTCGACCAGAACCACACCCCATCGACATTCCGGCCCCCTCCGACCGGCAGAGACTGCCCCGCTCAACAACGGCAGCACACCACCGCCAGCGCGAACAACCCCTCGGGGGCAGGCTTCACCCCACCGAGCGAAGATCGCCAACAGCGGGACTGTCCAATCAACGGATCTGTCTCACTTCCGGTGGTGACGGAGGGTGCAGTTACCCCAGGAGAATGCGATGGCGGAGGAGGGCGAATCCTGCCCGGCCGTACATCTGGCGCTTGATCAGCTTGGTCTTGTTGTTGACTCCTTCGGTGCCGCCGTTGTGGTGGCAGTAGGTGAGGGCCGCGTTCACAGCGTCGCGATCTCTCTCGAGGCCGCGGGTGAAAGCGTGCAGGTGGGGCAAGCCCTCGGCCTGTGCGGCATCGATCCACATGCTCAGCTGCCCGGCGTTCTCCTCGGCCGGTCTCAGTAGCGCGGCGAAGGTGTGGACGAGGCCCGTGACGGCGGTCATCTGCGGGCAGGCGGCGGTAGCAGCCTCGATCCGTTCCCGCTGGTGATCTTTGAGGTGGTCAGGGTGGGTGAGGAGGTAGCGGGCCAGCCGACGCGGTGAAAGCGCTGGCCGGTCGGCCTCGACGCGGCCCTGGTTGATGTACTTGTGGAGCAGGTTGAGGCTACCCGGGTAGCCGAGTTCCCGAATCTCGGCGAACAGGTGAGAGACCGGTGCGGCCGGATCCTCATCGCGGCGTCGGCGCAGGTGGTCTCGGTATGGATCCACCAGCGTGGGGCGGTACTTGGGGGCCGGATGAGTCGCTCGGGTTCCGGGACACGTGCGTAGCGTTTGACGGTGTTCAGTGCCAGGTTCAGACGCCTGGCGCATTCCAGCAGGCCCACGCCCCGATCGAGGAGGTCGTGGACGTGGTGCCAGCGCTCGCGGTTGGTGGCCGCCTGCTTGCCCTCGCTCGGTGGCGGGCCGGTCTTGGCCCAGCAGGTACTGTGCGCGGCCACCTCCTTGCGGACAGCCTCGGCCAGGTTGTGCCAGATGTGCCACCGGTCGCCTACCTGCACCGCATGCGGCAAGGCACGGCGGATCGCCTCTGCGTAAGCGGCCGAGCCGTCCCGGCACACGACCTCGACACCAGGATGGTCACGCAGCCAGGCTTCCAGGGCGTCGGTGGTACGACCGGGCAGGACATCGATCCGCTCGCAGGTCTCGGCGTCGATCAGAACGGTCGCGTAGTCGTGGCGGCGACGCAGCGCGAAGTCGTCCACCCCCAGCACCCGCGGCACCCGCCGGGCGGGCAGCGGCAACCGCACCAGCGCGCGCAGGGCGGTGTGCCGTGAGACGGCCACCGCGAGTATGGACAGCACACGAGCGCCAGCACGGCCGGCTAACTCCCGCACCACCGCTCCGACCTGCAAGGACAGCCGAGACGTGCGTCGCTGATAGCGCTCCAGGATCCCGGAAAGCTGTTCTCGAAACGTCTGGCGGCATCCCATAGTCGGGCAGACCAGGCGGCGTACGCGCACCTCGACCACCACGCGGCGGGCATCCACGGGCACATCCGCGACAACCCTTACGTGATATCCGTGCACCCGCCCCGACCAGGCCCCGCAATCCGGGCAAGCCACCGCCCCGCAGGGCGTCCGAGCCCTCACCAGGATCCGCTCCCCCTCGTCCACTATGCCCTCGAAGACCAGAGGGGACAGCCCCGAAAACACCATGCTCACAACCTCGTTGACATCACACACGCCATATCAACGACGCCAGTCGCGCTCCGTCACCACCGGAAGTGAGACAGATCCGTTCTTTTTGCAGTCCCCCAACAGCATCGCTTCCGTGCAGTGGCCACTGTGAGTGACCGCTGTGCGTCTTCGGGCAGGCTCCCAACTCGTCCGAAAATGAGCCTTGGTGGCCATGGCTGGGCTGAAAGTCCCGGCCATGGACGAGGTCGTGCTCCGGCTGGAGAAGCTGTTGTTCCCGTCGATCGCTGGCGTCTGTCAATGCTCCCGCAGAATTGCGCACGTTCTGCTCCCGCAGAATTGACCCCTTGGGGTTGGTTCAGTCTCGGTGTGTGCGGTTCTCCTTGGCGAGGAGTTCGCGTCGTTGGCGGGTGCGGTAGGAGTCGCCGGTGAGGGTGAGGACCTCGGCGTGGTGGACGAGGCGGTCGATCATGGCGGCTGCGACGACGTCGTCGGAGAAGGTCTCTCCCCAGCGTCCGAAGGGCAGGTTCGAGGTCACCATCACGGAGCCCTGCTCGTAGCGGGACGCGATCAGTTGGAAGAACAGGTTCGCGGCGTCCTGGTCGAAGGGGATGTAGCCGACCTCGTCAATAATGATCAGTCGGTAGCGGCGGATCTTCTTCAGTTCGGCCTCGAGGCTGCCGGCCTGGTGGGCGGTGGCGAGGCGGGTGATCCAGTTGCTCGCTGTGTCGAACAGGACGGAGTGGCCGGCGTGGGCCGCTTTGACTCCGAGGCCGATGGCGAGGTGTGTCTTGCCGATGCCGGGCGGCCCGAGCAGGACCACGTTTTCCGCCTTGGAGACGAACGTCCCGGTGGCCAGATGGGCCAGGACATCGCGGCGCATTGAGGGCAGGTGGTCGAGGTTGAAGTCCTCGATGGTCTTGACCTGCGGGAAGTGGGCGGTGCGGATCCGCATCACGGTGCCCTTGGATTCGCGGTCGGCGACCTGCCGCTGCAGCAAGGCTGCCAGGTATTCCTCGTGGGACCAGTTCTCATCGCGGGCCTGGGTTGCCAGGTCCTCCCAGCAGGCCCCGATTGTCGGGGTCTTCAGGACCCGGGTCAGGTAAGCGATCATGGACGGCAGGCCGTCCTTCGGCATCGGGGTGGCCATGGTCATGTGTCACTTCGCTTCTGTTGACGGCTGGTCGAAATCGACGCCGAAGAGGGCGTCGTAGTCCGGCAGGGGCCGCAGGGCGACGATGTGCCCGTCGGTGTGCTGCCGTGTTGCTGCCTGGCGCCGGTGGCGGTCCTCGGCCAGGGCCTGGCGCATCCGCTTGGCCGTGGCGGCATGGGCGGGATCGGTGACCACCGCCTGCTTGGCCCAGGACCGCTGGTGGCGTGCGACGACCTGGCCGTCGCAGAACACCACGACCTCCTGCAGGGAGGCGGTGACGTCGACGAACCGGCCGATGACCTGCCGGTCGACCGAGTAGTCGCCGGTGTCGACCCGGACGTAGTAGTCACGGGCGAGCCTGATCCGCGAACTCAGGCCGGTCGGCGGCTCGAGGGGCGGCAGTGGCGTCATCGACAGGTAGTCCCGCTCCAGCAGGTCGACGGGCCGGCCGTGGATCGAGCGGACCGTGCGGGAGTTCGCCTTGATCAGCCAGTCCTTGAGCTGCTGGTTGAAGTCCGCTGGGGAGGCGAACTGCCGGCCAGGCAGGAAGGAGGTCTCCAGGTAGCCGTTGCTCCGCTCGACCATCCCTTTGTATTCGGGGTCGCGGGGCGGCGCGAGCTTGATCCTGGTGGCCAGAGTTCCGGCGAACGCCGCCGCCGGCGCGGTGAGTTTCCCGCTGCCGCCGATCGCGGCTTCCCGGTCCCAGACCAGCGTCTTGGGGACCCGGCCGATCTCATGGATCAGCTGCCACATTCCCGAAAGGATGTCGCCGGCCTGCCTCGAGGGGATCATCACCGCGGACAAATGACGGGAGAACCCCAAGGCCATGACCAGCACCGGCAGCACCCGCTCCTGCCCGGCGCCGACCTGGACCTTCGTCTCCGGGAACCACAGATCGCACTGGGCGACCTCGCCGGGCTCATAGGTGACCCGGTCGACCGGGTCGATTCCGAGGTATTCCGGCCGGATCAGCGCCAGCCGCTTGCGGAGCGGTGCCGAGGAGTACGGCCAGCCAATCCGCTCGGCGATCACCGGCGCCGGCATCGTCGGCCACTCCTGCAGCAGAGCCCGCATCTGAGGCTCGAACTTGTCCGCGACGTGACCCCGCGGGGCCCGCTCGAACACAGGCGGCCGGTCTGAGTTCAACGCGGCCCGCACCGTGTTCCGGGCCACCCCCAACCGCCGCGCGATCTCCTTGATGGGCACACCCTCCGCCCGGTGCAGACGGCGTATCTCGGCCCAGTCCTCCACTTTCAGCACCCTCCAGATCATCAAGGGGGGTCAATTCTGCAGGAGCACCTGGGGGGTCATTCTTGCGGGAGCAACGACAGGCGTCGCGGTGCTGTCGGTGAACGTGGATATCGAGATAGTGCGTGTCGACGCACAGTGCACCGCGACTGGCGCCGCGTGCCCGGGATGCGATGCCTGGTCGACCCAGGTCCACAGCTTCTACCTGCGGTTTCCTGCCGACGTGCCCAGCGCCGGACGGAGCGTCGTACTCCAGCTCCGGGTTCGTCGGTTCCGGTGCGGCAACGCCATGTGCCCGCGCCGAACCTTCGTCGAGCAAATACCCGGCCTGACGCGCAGGCACGGCCAGCGCACTGAGCTGCTGCGCCACACTGGCTGCGGTAGGTCTCGCCCTGGCGGGCCGAGCCGGCGCCCGCCTGGCCTCCGTCCTTGGGTTATCCGTCAGTCGGAGCACGGTCTTGCGCCTGATTGACGCGCTCCCCGATCCGGAGGCGGCCGCGCCGCGCGTGGTCGGCGTCGATGAGTACGCCACCCGCAAGGGCCGCCACTACGGCACCGTCCTGGTGGATGTCGAAACCCGCCGTCCAATCGATCTTCTCCCTGACCGTGAGGCATCCAGTCTGGCCGCCTGGCTCGCCCGACGGCCAGGTGTCGAAGTCGTATGCCGGGACCGTGCGCCGTTCTTTGCAGAAGGCGCCACGGCCGGGGCCCCGCAGGCGATTCAGGTCGCGGACCGGTGGCATCTCTGGCACAACCTCAGCGATGCCACCGAGCGAAGCGTCGCCCAGCACCGCCACTGCCTGCGTGTCCTCGTCCCCGCTACTCCCGAAGCCGAGTCCGAGTGGGCCCCTCGCAGCGCCCTGACCTGCAACTTTGCTCTGACCTGCACAAACTTCGAGCGCCTCGGCCCGCATCAACCCGTTCCGGCCCGCTTCAAGCCGCTTCAGCCCGGCGCCGTTTTCCCGTGGGAAAACCGCGAACGCGAAGGTGGCCTGATCTGCGGGTACCCACTCCAGTGCCCATGAGACCTGAGCCTGAGCACGATAGGTGGCGTATTTGCCCGACAACCGTCGTCATCCACGTTCGGCCTCCTGGCGCAGGTTCTCCTCGGTCGGTCCCCACGGGCCACCGAAAGGCGGCGTTGTCAGTGCGCTCTGCCAGGGTGTGCGTCGTGGACGAACTGGTGGAGCGTGTCGACGACCACGATCGTGTGCTGGGGGTGGTGGTCAGCCGCCGGCAGGCCATCCGGGAGGGTTGGCTGCACCGGGTCGCCGTGACGGTGTGTCGTGATGAGCGTGGGCGGATCCTCGTTCACCGGCGGTCGGAGCAGCTGCCGCGCTTCCCCGGGCTCTACGAGGTCGTGATCGGTGGCGCCGTGGATGTCGGCGAATCCTATGAACAGGCCGCCGCCCGGGAGCTGGCCGAAGAGCTGGGCATCCGTGTGCTGCCGCGCTTGCTGTTCACGTTCATCAACCGCAGCGGTTTGAGCCCTCACTGGCTCGGCGTGCACGAAGCCGTGGTGCCTGACACCGTGGCCGCCAATCCTGATGAGGTCGCCTGGCATAGCTGGCTGACCGAGCCGGAGCTGCGGTCGGCCCTGCTGGAGTGGCGCTTCACCCCCGACAGCCACGAAGCCTTCAGCCGGTATCTCGCGTTCAGGACCACGCGGTCCTGACCTTGCCCGCCCCGCAGGCTGGGACGCCGCGACAACTTGCCTGCGAAAAGCCCCGGTTGTACGGGCGGCCCGACGCCGCCGAGCGCCTGGTCGACGTCGTGCTGTCCGCAGCCGGGGGGTAGGGCCCGTGGGAGACCAATGAAGTGCGGTCGGGCCTACGAAATGAGATCGGCAATGCCGCCCGCTGCGAGCAGCACAGCGATGAAGAGGAGAAATCCGAAACAGCTCGGCTGCGCGAGCACACGCAGGCACCCCGGCCCGTCCGCCACCAGGTAGTCGTTCAGCCTGGTGACGGTGTCGTACTGATCCACTTGCAGCGCCGTTCCTCGGTGCCGCCAGGCGGCCCTGGCTCTCGGCCGGGAATCCAGAACGGCGGCGGATGGACCTCCCCGACCCGGGCCACCGCCGGCCTCAGGTCGGGAAGGAATCTCAGGTGCTCTTGAAGCTACGGTGAGTGCCGTCGTTTGTGCCTCGGGAATCCGCCCGCGACCGATCGGCGAAACGGCCGCGGGCGGGAGTCATTGAGAGCGCGCCTGCACACCGGCGAGCTCGTCCAGGACGATGGTGCAGTCCGAGAGGGAGCGGACAAGCTGGCTGGCGAGGACCCACCGCCCGGCGGGGTCGCCGTACTCCGCGACACCAGGCGTCAACGGGCTCCCTGGCAGATAGCGGACCCCATATATGCCGCTCACCTCGGATGTGCCGACCCGTACGGCCACGCACCGGCCGAGCAGGTTGGGGCAGGAGCGGACGGCCTCCCGAGCGCAGGGGGCACACACCGGAGGGTGCGTCGTCAGCAGACCGTTCGGCCAGCCGTCCCAGTCAGCGCGGTGGTCCTCCAGCAGCCAGAGCGTGCCCCGTTCATCCTCTTCGGCCGACCCGCCGCAGACCTGACACAGAAGTCGGCGCATCACGCGCCGCTGCCGCAAGGGATGCACCCTGCCGAACTCCGGGCGCCCGCACCCCTGCTTGGCCGGCGCCCGTAGCCACAGGTAGCCGTCGGCATCCCGGTCGTACGGGCCCTCGTCCTGGTAGGCGATGCCACCGCGGGGACCGATCACCACAGGGCTGCGGGCTTGCTCCTCCGACCACGACGCGATGTACGGAACGACGAGCGGCCGGGGAAGCTCACCGGCCCAGCCGCGAGGGCTTGCAATTGTCGCACAGAGGGATCTTTGCCCCTTGGGCGCTGGGGGCGGGAAGGCTGGTCGTACCGCAGCTGGCCCACCGCCGGCAAAGACCCCGCCACGCACGATGCAGTCCGCGCCTCGTCTCGCACGAGACGCCGCCACGGCAGTCGGCGCAGGTCACGGTGTGGCCCAGGTAGACGCGGAATGCCTTCTCAACGGTATGGGGCTCGGCAGTCGTGGTCACCAGGCACGTCCTTTCAGCAGGATTCCAGGAACCGGGGGAACCGGCGGGCAGAGGGGCCGTGAGCGGCGCTCACTCATCGGCTCCCCGCTCTAACGCCGCCCGCTGATACCGGCCGGTCATCACCACCTGGGAGACCGCCTGCGGGACGCAGAGCTCGCCGGGGCTGTCCATCGGCACGCACCAGTACGAGCGGGCCTCGGACGGGGCGGTCGCATCCGGTTTCGGGACGCCGAGGAAACAGCCGGACCCAAGACACTCCGCTTCCGGCACCAGCCTGGACTTCCACACGTCTTGGCGACCGGCGCTCGCCGGTACGAGGATGTAGTACCGCTCGACGCGACGTCGACGAACACCGGCCCGCCCATCAACGCCGCCGAGAGATAGGCGTTGACCTGGTGCAGTTCCTCCGTGCCGGCGGCAGCGTGCACCACTTCGGCCGGGACGCGGATCGCGGAGAAGATGCCCCCGCATCGCAGGAGCGCAATCCCGTCCACCGCCCACTCCTTGCGAGCCTCCTTGATGTCCGGGGCGGCCGCAAGGAGCCAATGCCCGACCGCCAGCTGCCGCTCGAAGCGGGTGTGCACCAGGACTTCCTGGAGCGCACACTCCGCAGATGCGGTGGGCGGTGAAGCGGCGCCAGCTTTGATCGGCACGTAGTCAACCGGCTGAACGCCCTCGGGATCTGCAACGGTGCCCATTACTGAGAGCCTCCCTACTAGGCTCGTCTGGTGATGACTACGACGGTAGAAAGCTCAGCTCAGCGCCTGAAGTGACCGCGAGTACAGGTGGGCCGCCGTCAGCAATGGGGAATGGGGCAGCCATGCAGTTGAGCCCGCCACAAACCCTGACCAGAGGTCAGGGATCATCCGGACGCCCCCGCACGGGCGTCATCTCGGGCTACGTCTTCCGCGTGATACGAGAGCAGCAGGGGCGCACCCAAGAGGAAGCGGCCGAGCTTCTCAAGGTGTCCACCGACACGATCGCCGGATGGGAAACCGGACGCCGCCCACTCACCGCCGTACCTACAGGGCAGATGCTCATGCACCGGCACCGGCTGATGCAGATGGGCACTGCGCCCGCTCTGCTTCAGGCCCTCGAACGCGCCCTTGAAGCTGACGTCCTCCTCGCGAGCGCCTTGGACGAGGAGGGCCCAGTCGAGGAGAGCCCGCTCGGCGCCTGGGTGATGCAACGCGACCTGGTCGAGCTGCTGGCCTGGCCCCTCAACGGCGTAGCGCCCCAGCCCGTGCGCGAGCTCCCCCAACCACCCCGCCCCCGTCGCGGTCCCGCACCACCCGGGCCGGAGCTCCCGTTATCCGACCGGACCCGGTTCTTCCGGCAAATGAGGCGCACAGCTGAGCACGCCCGCGGTGACCGGCAGTTCCTCCTGCGACGCCAGGCTCTCTACCTCTGCGGATACGACGACCAGGCCGACACGTCGGAGTGGCTCGCCTACCAGCAACGCACCGAGAGGCCACAGGACTGGCTCACTCGCTGGCTCAACGGCCGGTCTGTGGCCGCCGTTGCCGCCAGGCAGGGCGACCGCGACCGCATGAGCTACTTCATCGACAAGGACCTCACCGGTGATGACGCGGGCGAGGCCGCGAACCTCAACTACTGGGCCTACTGGCTCGGTGAGACGCCGCACCTTGAACTATCCGACGACTTCATTGCCGTCCGCACCCCGGGGCCATGGACCGGCGAAAAGCTCCTCACGCATCTATCTCTGGGGCTCGCGCTTCACCACGGCTACGTCGACCTGAACATCCACACCGTGTGGTCTCTCCTGCAGATCCGTCCCAACCTGCTGCGGTCCGGTGCAGCAGCCCGCGCCCTACTCGACCGCCTCGTCGTGATGTTGGATAGCCAGGAGCTTTCCGCGCGCGCTCGCCGGGAGCTGGAGAGCATCCAGTACGCGATCCGCCTCGCCGAGGCGTGAGAGGAGTCCGAGGTGGCAGACGACCTATCCGCAGTGGCGAAGTTCCTGTTCGAGGCCGGGACGCTGAAGCAGACCAAGCGCACCGGGTGGTGGATGGCCGGCGTACGCGATCCCGAGTCGGTAGCGGAGCATTCCTGGCGCACCGCCCTCCTCGCATCGGTCATCGCCAAGCTCGAAGGAGCTGACCCGGCGAAGGCCGCCTTCCTCGCGGTGTGGCACGACTCGCAGGAGACACGCACCGGCGACGTGAACCACCTGGGCAAGAAGTACGCGCCGAGCGCCGACCCCGACGCAGTCACGGCCGACCAGGTCGTCGGCATGCCCGAGGTACTGGCGTCCGCTATCCGCGAGGTCGTCGCCGAGTACGAAGCGAAGGAATCTCCGGAAGCGGTCTGTGCTCGGGACGCCGACAAACTGGAATGCATGATCCAGGGGATCGAGTACCGGGCGCAGGGCTACGACACCCAACGGTGGATCGACAACAGCCGAGGGCGTCTCACCACGAAGACCGCGAACGAGCTCGCCGACGCAGTCCTGGAGGGCGCGCCGCTGGACTGGCTGCGCATGACGATGGGCGAGAAGTAGAGCTGACGGCACGTGACGGTGGATCCCCCTCGTTGGTCGAGGCGGGGCCCACTGCACGTCTCTCGTCCGCGTGCGGCCGGGTGTACGACTACGGCAGGACCGTGCGCCTCGGCGTGACGATGGTGCCGTGCCAGCACGATCCCACCCCGTGACAATCGAGCTGAGTGACGAACTGATTGAACTGGAGCGCGCGGCCTGGGCCGAGCAGCAGGAGAACGGGTTGACGGTGGAGACCGCGGCCCGCGTGCAGGCGGCGATCACCGCCCACGCCGAAGCGACGGAACAAAGCCGTTACGACGTCGAGATGGAACTGAAGCGGGTCGTGCGACACCCCGACCCTGACACCGACTGACCGGCCCAGAGACCTCGTTGTGTGCGCCTCGCCCGGCGCTGATCGGGCGAGGCGAGTCCGAGTCGGGCCAAGCAGCCAGCAGGCCGCGAGCGGGCACTCGCACCCTGTCACACACCGCAACCGTCACGTTGCCGAGAAGACCTCACTGAACAAGCATCACAACGTTCAAAAACAGCAAATCCGTAGCCGAACAGGTCAGTAAGGGGGGGTCTCTCGGCTACGTGCGCAAGGTGATGTACCGGCACCAGGTTCTCCCCGCGCGAGCAGGGGCCTCTCGCGCGGATGGGCTGTCGTCCCGCATGCCGGTTTGTTCTCCCCGCGCGAGCAGGGGTCTCTCGCGCGGATGGGCTGTCGTCCCGCATGCCGGTTTGTTCTCCCTGCGCGAGCAGGGGTATCCAAGCTTGTTGATCTCCGAACCCACAGGTCAGCAGGGGAGATCACGTGCGAGCGATCGCAGAGCACGATCGCTCCGGGCCGGAGGCGTTCCATGAAACGTACGGATACCTTGCGACTGCCACTTACCTGCGCGTTCACGAGGGCCAGCAGTAGGATTCCAAAGTCATCGCCGACGGGTAGACAAGCACGTGAAGTCCTTGCGCGAGGCAGTGGATCTTGGTCGTGACGCCGTTTACCAGGAGCTTCGTCGTTGCGCACGCCGAACCTAACCAACCTGACCCGTCAGCAGGTTGGAAGAGGCTCGAGGTGGGCGAGCGCACGAGTGCGAGACGAGCGTAAGGGCGGCCGGTCGACGGGTATTGAGTTCGAGTCGGCAGAATAATCGAGGGGCCCGGATACTCCCCTCATTGCACTTGTCGACGAGAAGTCTAGAATTGGTGCACAAAATTCCTTAGCCAGCTGAACAGATGGCTAGCTCATTCATTGAACATCACGGAGTGGACTTCGTAGTTGGGCTGGCCATTCCAGCTGACGTTCATCCTGTAATTTGCAAGATTTCCGATATCGAATCCACCCTTGTCGCAGCCCGCGTCACCACCATCTGTAACGGTGAGTACGGTAGTCCAGCCATCGGAAAGTGTGTTTTGCCGCTGCAGCTTTCCCGTCATGCCGTAGCCGTCGGCCACTTTATCGCAGACTTCGAACACGTCCCCGTCGTCAATGAAGTGCATGTAACCCCTATCGGTGACCCAGGTATACATGTCTGAATCAGCACTTGCCGGGGACACCGAGATGGCAATCGCTGCCATGACGGTTGTTCCAACTGCCACCAACCGCTTGAGCTTCAATCCGTTCACTGCTGATCCCTCTTTCTCTGCCTGGCTGCGGGGCAGTGGGGATGCCCGTTGTGTGTAGTGATCGATCAACAACGGATTCTAACCGGCATATGCGTGCCCGTGTCAATGCCGGTGGCATTTTCCATGCGAGTCCTCAAAGCTCGGTGACAAAATGCACTCCTAATAGTGAGGTTTGGCTACATCTGCCCTGTGTGCAGCTGTTTCACTTTTTTGCTGATGCAGATTCGGGCGGGCGATGAGGCGGCGCGGTCGGCTGCAATCACATGCATCACCAGCCAGCGCCCTGCGTAGTCGAACCCGGATCCACCGGCTGATTCCACGGCGATCGTTTCGGGGTCGTGCAGGTCGTGTCGGGGCTGAGCTGCGGATTCGGGCGTGGGGTGGCCGCTGGTCTGTCTAGCCTTTCCACTTGTCCACAGACATCCGAGCTTCGTAAGAAGTCAAGTAGCGGCAGGTCCGGTCACCGTTGTGAGCGCCGGAAACGCCTTGGCGGGGTCGAACTTCTGGCCGGTGGCCAGACAGTGATGCAGGCAGCCCAGGAGCCGGTTGAACAGGTTCCGCATCGCGGCGGTGTGTCTGTCCCCGCGGGCTCTGCGCCGGTCGTAGTGCTCCTTGACCTGCGGTACCGGCAGCGCCCCGAAGATCCAGACATAGCCAGCGGCGGCCAGGCGCTGGTTCTTCACGCGCCGGTGGCGGACGGCGTGGCTCTTTCCGCTGGCGATGGTGATCGGTGCGGCTCCGGCGTATGCCATGAGGGCGCGTGCATCGCGGAAACGGGAGCGGTCATCGCCGATCTCACCGAGGACGCGGGCGCCGGTGAGCGGTCCGATTCCCGGGAAGCTGCTGAGGACCTCGGAGTCGGGATGCTGGGCGAACGCCTCGGCCGCCGCGGCGGCGAGGTCGTCAGCAGCCCGACATGCGGCATCCAACTGATTTACCAGCGCCATGGTTTGGCGTCCCATGGCCTGCTCGACCAGGGGCAGCTGGTGGAGGCAGTCGCCGGTGAAGACTGTCCGTAGCCGTTCGGCCCAGGTGTTGATGTTGCGTTGCCGTCTGGACTTGCGCAGCAGGGATCGCAGCTGGGCGCGGGTCAGTCTCGCGGCCGTCGTGGGGTCCGGCGCCGCAGTGAGTACGGCCCGCGCCTCTCGGGAGTCCAGGCCGATGCCTCGGACCTGGAAGGCCGCCAGTGCGGCCGGGAAGTACTGCTTGAGGTGGGAGCGGAGCTGGTTGTTCAGCTGGGCCCGGTTCCACACGGCGTCCTGCTGGGCTCGTGCGAGGACCGAGATGGCCTGGGCCAGTTCGGAATCGGCCGGCAGCGGCCGGTGAACGTCGGCGTCCGTGCGCAGGATGTTGGCCAGTGCAACGGCGTCGGCGTGATCGGACTTCGCCCGGGCGACGCGATACCGCTCGCGGTATCGTGCCACGGCCATCGGGTTGATCGAGTACACCTTCCTGCCGGTGGCGCGCAGGGTCTCGACGGCTACGGGGATGGGGTTCTGCGGGGTGTCCCCGGCGTCGGCCAGCAGGCCGAGCAGCTGCCGGTAGCCCTCGGCATCGTCGTTGATATGCCGCTTGGCGACGAGCTGTCCGGCCTCGTCGACCAGGGCCACGTCGTGATGGTTCTCTGCCCAGTCGATTCCGCAGGTGATTTTCAACCCTGCCCCTCTGAGCTTGTTCCGCTTTGACGGACACCTTTGGTGTGGTGGTCAGGCTGCTCTACCTTCTTGGCTGGGTTGATCGAGCCATTCGTAGGGTTGGGTCGCCCAGGGGTGCTGGGTGTGGCTATCAGGCTGCTGCCGCTTCGTGGCTTCGCTCGCTTCGCCGTCCGGCACCCCACGACGACTCGGCCGCCGATTAGGAAGTGCGAACAAGTCGCTGTGTAGAGCAATGCCGGCGAGGTCGTCCGTGGCACGGACCGTACAAACGAGCACGTCAGGAGCATGATGAGCCGGATATGGGCGGGGATCGACAGTGGCAAGGGCCACCATCACAGCCTGGCGTTGGATGCCGACGGGAAGACCCTCCTGTCGCGGCGGGTCGTCAACGACGAGCCCGAGCTGCTGAAGCTCATTGGTGATGTCCTGGACCTGGCCGACGGCCGTCAGGTCACCTGGGCCATCGATATGACTGGCGGGGAACCCGCGCTGCTGCTGGCCCTGCTGATCAATCACGGCCAGGAGGTCCTCTACATTCCCGGCCGCCTGGTGAACCGGGCTTCCGACGGTTACCGCGGTGAGGGCAAGACCGACGCCCGCGACGCCTACGTCATTGCCGACCAGGCCAGGATGCGCCGCGACCTGCGGCCCATCCACCCCGGCGACGAAGCCGCCATCGAGCTCAAGCTGCTGACCGGACGCCGGGTCGACCTGGTCGAGGACCGCACCCGCTCCGTGAACCGCCTGCGCGGCACCCTGCTGAGCATGTTCCCGGCCCTGGAGAGAGCCCTGGACGTGACCAACACCGGCCCGCTCAAGCTCCTGACGGGCTACCAGACCCCGTCCGCGATCCGCCGCGCCGGGGCCACGCGGCTGACCAAGTGGCTGGCCAACCGCAAGGTCCGCAACGCAAGAGCCCTGGCCGAAGCCGCCATCGAGGCCGCCGACCGCCAGCACACCGCAATCCCCGGGGAGAAGACCATCGCCAAGCTGGTTCACACCCTGGCCGAGGAGGTGATGACCCTCAACGAGCAGATCTCCGAGATGGACAAGCTCATCGAGGGCCGGTTTCGCGAGCACGAGCTCGCCGACATAGTCCAGAGTGTCCCAGGCATCGGTGCCATCCTCGGTGCCGAGTTCCTCGCCGCCGTCGGCGGCAGCCTGGACGAATTCGACTCCCCGGACGCCTTGGCGGCCTTCGCCGGTGTCGCCCCCGCACCGCGCGACTCGGGCAAAGTCAGCGGCAATCTCCACCGGCCGGCCGCCTACCACCGTCGGCTCCAGCGCGTCTTCTACACTTCCGCGTTGGTCAGCGTCCGGTGCGACTCGAACTCGCGGAAGTTCTACGACCGCAAACGCGCCGAGGGGAAGAAGCACGTTCAAGCCGTGCTCGCACTCGCCCGCCGACGCGTCAACGTCCTTTGGGCGCTGATCCGTGACCGACGGTGCTACGAGGTCACACCACCAGTGAACACAGCCGCTTGACAACAACATTAGGAAGCGAGTGCGGTCTCGTAGTCGGCGGGACTGAGGTAGCCGAGGCTGCTGTGCAGTCGGTGCAAGTTGTACCAGCCTTCAATGAAGTCGAAGATCGCAGTGCGGGCGGCTGCCCGGCTGGGCCAGACGGCGGTATCGAGCAATTCGCGCTTGATGGTCGAGAAGAACGACTCAGCGAGCGCGTTGTCCCAGCACTGGCCGGTGCGGCCGACCGACAGTCGAACGCCGAACTTGTCGGCCAGTACTGCGAATTGGTGGCTGGTGTATTGGCTGGACTCAACCTGTCGTTGCAACACCGGCTTGTTGGAGCAAGAGTAGCTGCTCGTTGAATGCCTCGGCCGGGGTCCTCCAACCAAGTGTCTTGCGGGGTCTGGTGTTCAGCGCGTGAGCAACGGCTTCGATTTCTTCGGCGGACCAGCGCGAGAGGTCGGTGCCCTTCGGGAAGTACTGGCGCAGGAGTCCGTTGGTGTTCTCGTTCGTTCCTCGCTGCCATGGGCTGTGCGGATCAGCGAAGAACACGGGGATACAGGTCTCGACCCGGAACTGCGTATGCGCGGACATTTCCTTGCCACGGTCCCAGGTCAGCGATCGAGCGAGCTGCGCGGGCAGGGTCGACATCGTTGTGGCCAGCGCGTTCTTCATCGATATTGCGCCGTAGCCGGCCAACGCAGGACCGTTCTTCGTCCGTTGGATCTCGCCGTACCCCTCTTCCCGGGGCAGGTGGACCAGCATGGTGAACCTGGTCGTTCGCTCCACGACGGTGCCGACCGCTGAACGTTCCAGCCCGATGATCAGTCGGGTAGCGGGGACGCATTACTGCGTCCCCGCCCCCTCAGAACCGTGCACGCAGCTTTCACCGCACACGGCTCAAGCAAGCCCCAGAGGCTCGTCGGCAGGCAAAAGTGCTGGACTCGTCATCGTGGCGGTTCCATTCCGCCGTTGACAATGGGTGTGGAGGAGACGGAGTCGTTGACCGTCCGGCGTGCTCTCGTCCGGGAACGCGATGTATTGCTTGGAGATCGCTTTCCGGATGATGACCCGCCATGTTTCCCATTCTTGTGGGCTTTGTGGCGGGTGGTCGGCGTGCAGCAGGAGCCCTCCGCAGATCGAGCAACGGCCGTGTTGTGCCTGTAGTAGGCGCACGGTCGTGGCGTCGACTGGTAGAGGGGTTCCCTTGCGTCGCCGCTGAGCCCAATAGGATTCCAGGGCTGGGTCGTCCGGGGACGCCTTCCCCTTGACCAACTGGTGCCGGACTATCTTCGTCCAGGAGAACTTGGGCAGGTAGGCGCCGCTGTCGCGGTCACCGAACACCCACCGGTCATTCCTGGACCTGTTGAACCGGCCGAAGTACTTGTCGGATATCCAGCGCTTCGGCTTGTTCGGGTGGTGGCTGTGCTTGGCCCACTTGTAAGCGAGCTTCCACATGTGATTGTCCAGCGCCGTGAAGATCTCGCTGGACACCACCGTCCGGTAGTAGGCCGACCAGCCCCGCACGATCGGGTTGATCTTCTTGAGTACCGCACCGGCGTTAGCTCCTCGCAGGGCCGCCATTTCGGTGCTGAGCCGTTCCCGTATCCGTCTCTGGGCCGCTTTGCTCGGTTTGATCAGCAGCTTGCCGTGATAGCGGCGGACGTTGAACCCCAGGAAGTCGAATCCGCTCTCCGCGTGAACGATTCGTGTCTTGTCCTCGTGGAAGGCGAGTCCTCTGGGCGTCAGCCATGCAGCCAGCCGTTCCTTGACCTGCTCGGCCTGTTCACGGCTGGTGCACATCGCGACAAAATCATCTGCGTACCGCACCAGCACGGGGCTGCCGCTTTGTGCACTCCCGGCATCTCTGCCGGTGGTGTAATAGCGGACCCCTGCGGCTTCCTCCATTCCGTGCAGGGCCACGTTGAAGAGCAACGGGCTGATCACCCCACCTTGCGGAGTTCCCTCCTCGGTCGGGGCGAACCGACCGCGATCCACGACCCCGGCCTTCAGCCACTGACGGACCAATCCCCGAGCGGGGAAGGTGCCGAGAGCGGCCATAAGCCGGGCGTGGTCGATACGGTCGAACGCCGCCGTCAGGTCCGCGTCGAGTACCCACGCACGCTGCGGGTTCTTCCCGTTGAGCGTGGAGTAGATGGCCCCCATCGCGTCGTGACAGCCACGGCCGGGCCGAAAGCCGTACGACTTCGGCTCGAACCGCGCTTCCCACTCGGGCTCCAATGCTCCCAATGCCACAGCTTGCAGGCACCGGTCAACAATCACGGGAATCCCGAGTCCGCGCTTCTTCATGGTTCCCGGCTTGGGGATGAACACCCGCTTGACGGGCTTGGGAATCCACGGTCGGGCACGGTGCTGAACCCAATTGGCCAATGCGGCCTTGGACTGGGAAATTAGCACCACCTGTCCGTCGACTCCCGTCGTCGCGCGTCCAGCGTTGATCTCCGTGACCCGGCGCACGCTCAGGAGCGTATTCGAGCGGGACCGGAGCATCAGCTTCTGCAAATTGCGGACCTTCTTCAGGTCCCCTGCCTGCGATGCCGTGAAGATTCTCTGCCGCAGACGCCGTACGTCTTCCTCGACCCGCCGCCAGTCAATCGACGCCCAGTCCAAGTCTTCGCCCTCGGGTCCGTTCACCGGAGCAGGCGCAGCCGGAAGGGCCGAAGCCGCCCCGTCCGCTATCTGCATGGTGTCCAACTTGCCCCTCGGTTCCGTCGTCTTTGTTCAGTGATTCTGCACAGGCTCACCCGGCCCACGTCAGCACCCTTTCGGGTCCGGGCAGATCACCCGTATCCGGACGGTTATGCGGGGCGACCGGCGGAGAGTCCGATCGTCTGCCCCGGGTTCCCGTTTCCTTTCGGCTTCCGGCGTTAGCTTCTTGGGCCGTCCTGTTCCCGCTGAGGAGTTAAGCCTTCCTTACGGGCGGCTGACCGGGCCAAAACGGCCCGGACCCCAACGGGGTTTCCACGTTCCGCACGAATGAGATACGACCGGGGTGGGTGCTCCCTTTACCCCGAGGCGGCGGTGCCCACCTGGCCGGAGTGACCTCTACCGGCCAGCGCCTGCCGCTTCTCAACGGCTAGCCATCCACCCCACTCACGCACTCCATCGGCGGGGCTTGGGATCACGAGGCATCATCGGGAGTTCATATACTTCACCCGGCCGGTCTTCCCCTTGCCGGTAACTCCCGGATGGAACGGAAGTCCTTGGGCTTTCCCCTGAGCTTCGCACCACGCCGTTACCGGCATCGCACGCCAAGGGCGGGGACGGGTCTTATGGACACGCACCCGTGACTGCACCTACAGCTTCATCAACTGCCTCTCCAATCGGTCAGTCCACTCAAATTCGTGCAACTTCGTGTCGCACAATCCCCTTCCCAGTGGCCGGGGACAGCGCGGTCCTCGGCCTCGGCGGGCCTCTCGCTGATCAACGCTTCTGGCGTGACGTGCGCCCAGGCCTTCCGCCGTGAACGCGCCCGCGGCGCACGCAGAGCGCGACCGGTCCGAAGACACAGGATGAGCTCGCGTTTCAGCGCCCCGCGGCCCTGGATGTAGAGGGCCTGGTAGATCGCCTCGTGACTGATGCGCATGGATTCATCATCCGGGAAATCGAGCTTGATCCGGTTCGCGATCTGTTCCGGACTCCATGCCTGAACCCACGCACGATCCTTGCGATGCGGCTTGTTCCGCCCCGTCCACGAGCCCGTCACCGGTCCCGCGATCGGCATACCGCCAGATGTGGCGATCTGGCCGGACAGCCTCTCCTGGACGTAGGCGTGCAACCTCGGATTGGCGACCAACTTCGCTGTCTTCGGACGCCGGGCCGCCATATCTGCTTTCCACTGCGCCACCGACGCCCGGTAGTCGAGCTTCCCACTTCTTGTGGCGGCGTTGCGTCGCAGCTCGCGGGAGATCGTGCCTGGATTACGACCGACGTCTCGAGCGATCTCGCGCACTCCCTTGCCCTGGGCCCTGAGCAACGCGATCTCCTCTCGTTCGGAAAACGACGGGTACCTGCCCGAGGGCGGCTTCGAATCGAACGGTCGCATGCCGCCACACTGGCGGCACCAGCGCGTCGCAACAGCCGGCGCCACGCCGATGACGGCGGCAGCCTCCTCAGCGAGAAGGCCCTTGGCGATCTCCGTCCAGAACGCCGCCTCGATATGACGCTGATACTTCGGATGCCCCGGAGACCTCAGCTTCGGACGCAGCGCCCGGTCCGCTGCCTGCTGACGACGCACCATCCAACACCTCCATGCGTACGAGGTGTTGCGACGACCAGTTGAATCCGCCTTGGCAGCCACGGTCCGAGTGGAAGATCACTGGACGGGTGGGATGGCGCTGGCGGCAGGCGGCTGTGAGGGCGTCGGCGACCAGGTCGGTCCGCAGGTGATCGGCGGTTGCCCAGCCGATCACGCGGCGGGAGGCGATGTCGATGTCGCCGCACCAGCGGGTGTCGATCGCCGTGGGATCGGGGGTGAAGTCCCGAAGGACAAGGTCGGGCCGAAAGGCGGCTCGCGGATCAGGGATCGTGGTCAGGTGCCGCCGTCTGCGGTGGCGGCCCTGCAGGCCGGCCGCCCGCATCAGCCGGGCGACCCGGCGGCGGCCGCAGCCGGCACCTTTCCGTTGCAACGCTGCGTGGATGCGCGGGGCTCCGTAAGTGCCGCGCGAGTGCTGGTGGACTGCGGCAATCTGCCCAGTCAGTTCAGCATCGCGGACCGCCCGCGGACCGGGTTTTCCGGTGCGGCGGGCGTAGAAGGCGGTTCGGGAGACCTTCAGCAGTTCACACGCGCGCTTGACGTTGTGGCCGCTCTGCTTCTCCGCCTCGATGAACGGGTGCACCGTCACCGGGTCTCCTTGATGCTCCTATGTCAAGCAGCCAACTCGACTGGCTCCGTCGCAGGTTGGGCGTGCTGAAGCCGTGCGGGCTCGTCGGCAAGTAGGGCACGGAAGACCCGGTCCGAGATGCGGCGTTTGAGTACGCGGAGAGCCTCTTTCGCGGTCTTTCCGGCCGCAATCAGCTTGGCGTAGTAGGCGGCTCCCTCACCTGTTCCACGAACCTGCGTGACCGCGATCATGTGGAGGGTTGTTGATTGTCCGATTGCCGCCTCGGTTGAGTCGAACCCTGACCTTGTTCGAGGACCAGACCGGGATCGGCGCGGTGCCGTTGAAGCGCGCGAACGCGTCCTTCGATTTGAAACGGGCGGCGCCGGCGGTCTCGCCGAGGATTGCTGCGGCCCCGATCGCCCCGCAGCCTGGGACCTCCAGAAGGGCAGGCGCGAGATCGCGCACCAGGCGCCGCAGCCGCCCTTCCAGGGCATTGATCCGCTCAGTGAGCCCTCGACACTCCGCGATCAAGTCGATGGCAATCTCGACGACTACCCCCGCCCGACCAGACAAGGTTGCCTCCAGCGCGTCGAAGACACACAGGCGGCGCAGGCCACGCGAGGGTACGGGCAACTCGGGGTCGATCTCGTGAAGGAACCAGCGAAGCTTGTTGGCCGCGGCTGTCCGCCGGCGGACCAACAGGCGACGGTGGTCGGCTATCAGCTTCGCGTCACGGTACGGGCCGTCCAGGCAGGCCTTCGGCAGGTCAGGCTCTCGCAGGGCGACCCGGGCCACCGCCTCGGCATCGATCGGATCCGACTTCCCGCGCTCACGGGCAGAGCGACGCGCACCGGCCATCAGCCTCGTGTGCACGCGGACGACGGAGTGGCGGGCGGCCAGGAGGTCGACCTCGAAGCGACGGGTAAGGTGCCGGCAGTCCTCCACTGCAACCAGGACGTGGCCGAACTGCTGCATCCACTCGCATCCTTGCTGATGACCAGTGGTGGTTGCGGCGATTGTGAGCTGGGCCAGCCGCCGTCCGAGCGGGTCGACAGCGACCAGGGTGTGGGTCTTCTTGTGAGCGTCGACGCCGACCACGATCATGAAGGTGCCTCCAACAGCGGGCGCGGGGATCCGGTGCCGGGTCCGCCGCGGGGGCACGCCTCAATCGGGCTGAGAGCACGCTCCTATCAAGCCACTCCACGGGGACGCCAGGGCCGGCGGGGCGGCACATCAAGGACAAGCCACCGCGAACGGGGCAGCGAAAAGAGAGCCAACCCCGCCGGTCCTGCCACTCTGACACCACCCGGATGCCGGTGACCCTTACTTTGGCATTGACGCGAAGAAAGCCGTCGCACGCTTGAGGATGTCAACGTCCTCACGAAGCCTGCGGTTCTCGCGCCGCAACGCGGCCAGCTCCTCACGTTCACTGCTGGTCAAGCCATCTCGTTCACCCGCGTCGACCTCGGCTTGGCTGACCCACAGTCGCACCGCCGTCTCGGTGAGATCGAAGTCCTTGGCGATCTGACCGACCGAGCGGTCACCGCGACGGCACAGCTCGACGATCTCGGCCTTGAACTCCGGCGTGAACGAACGCCGAGGCCGAGGCTTCTTCTTCCCCATGCTCTCCATGATGGACATCCTCCCGGGGCCGAAGCCCCTGATCTCCGATGTCCGTCAAAGCGGATCAAGCCCAGTCTCTCCCGGTGTTCGCCCAGCATGTGAGCCTGTGCGGGGACACGCAGCGACCTAATAGGAGGGCTCAGTGGCCCGACATCCGATTACTGAGGTTTTCGGGTTGTCGTCGGGTAGTGACGGTTCATGATCCCTGCGGTATGCCGGTGGTATGCGTTATCCGGAGGGTGGGGGCCTGACTGCTGAGCGTCGGGCGTTTCGTGAGGGGATCCGGCTGAAGGCTGGCGAGCGGTTCGCGGCGGGTGAGAAGACCGCGGTGATCGCGAAGGATCTGCGGGTGAGTGTGCGGTCGGTGGAACGCTGGCGCCGTGCCTGGCGCGAGAGTGGCATGGAGGCCTTGCGTTCCGCAGGCCCGGCCAACTCTCCGACCGTTACCGATTCCCAGTTCGCCGTGCTCGAGGACGAACTCGGCAAGGGCCCGTCGGCGCACGGTTTCGAAGATGAACGTTGGACCCTGGCCCGGGTCCAGACGGTGATCCGCCGGCGTCTGCGAGTGAGTCTGTCGGTGGCGACCGTATGGCGGCTGCTGAAACGGCACGGCTGGTCTTGGCAGGCACCTGCCCGCAGAGCCCTCGAACGCGACGAGCGCGCCGTCGAGCTGTGGAAGAAGGAGGTGTGGCCGCGGGTAAAAGCCTCGCGGCGGCCCATGGTGGCTGGATCGTCTTCGAGGACGAGGCCGGGTTCTCCATGACGCCGCCCCGCGCCCGCACCTGGGGCCGGCGCGGACACACCCCCGTCATCCGGGTGAGAGGCAGATCCCGTCGCCGGACCTCGGTGGCAGCCTTGTGCTGCTACAAACCTGGCGAGAAAAGCCGTCTCGTCCATCGGCCCCGCAACCACCTCCTGCTCAAGGGCGCACGCAAGAGCTTCTCCTGGCAGGACTACCGCGATCTGCTGGTCCGCGCTCACATCCAGCTCGGCGGGCCGATCGTGGTGGTCTGGGACAATCTGAACACCCACCTGGCTGCTGGGCTGAAACGGTACGAGGCCGAAAACGACTGGCTCACCACCATCCGCCTCCCGCCCTATGCACCCGACCTGAACCCCGTCGAGGCCGTCTGGTCACTCGTGCGCAGAGCCACGGCCAACACCGCCTTCGACACACCCGACGACCTCGACCGCACACTTCGCCGCGAGTTACGCAGAATCCAGATCCGGCCCCACCTGATCGACGGCTGCCTCACCGCCACGGGCCTGGCTATCAACCCACCGACCTCACCCTGAAAACCTCCTTACGTTGTTGATGGGTCGATTCCGGTCACTCGTAGGATCGGGAGGCCCAGGGGCACTGGGTGTGGCTGTCAACCTCATGCCGCACATGTGGCTTCTACTGATTGGCCGCCCAGTGCCCCGCGACGACTCGGCCACTGATTGGGATACGCGCGACAAGATCGCTTGGTAAGGACACGCTGGCGAGGTCGTCTGCTGGGACAAGTAGAGGAACGATCTCGGAGGTGACCGTGCCCGAACTGTGGGCCGGAACAGACGCGGGCAAGGCCGAGCACCACTGCACGGTGATCGACACCGACGGCAAGCGCAAGCTGTCACGGCGAGTCGCCAATGACGAGACTGCGTTGCTCGAACTGATCGCCGATGTCCTCGCGCTGAGCGAGGGCGAGGCTGTGACCTGGGCGATCGACCTCAATGCCGGCGGAGCCGCCCTGATGATCGCCCTGCTGACCGACAACGGGCAGAAGGTCCTCTACATCCCCGGCCGCACCGTCCACCACGCCTCCGGCTCCTATCGGGGCGACGGGAAGACCGACGCGAAGGACGCCTTCGTCATCGCAGACCAGGCCCGCATGCGCCGTGATCTGCAGACGATGCACCGCGGCGACGACATCGCCGTGGACCTGCGCATCCTCACATCGCGCCGACTCGACCTGGCGGCCGACCGCACAAGGGCGATCAACCGACTGCGAGCCCAGATGCTGGAGTACTTCCCCGCCCTGGAACGGGCCTTCGACTACAGCACCTCGAAGGCGGCCCTGGTGCTTCTGACCGGCTACCAGACCCCGGCCGCCCTGCGCCGGATCGGCAAGAGCCGCCTTGCTGTCTGGCTGAAGAACCGCAAGGTCCGCAACTATCGGCTAGTTGCGGCCACCGCCGTCCAGGCCGCCGAAGCCCAGCACACCGCCGTCTCCGGAGAGAAGCTGGCCGCCACGGTGGTGGCCAAGCTCGCGAGGGAGGTGATGACCCTCGACGAGGAGATCGCAGACACCGATCTGCTGATCGAGGGCCGGTTTCACGACCACCCGCACGCCGAGGTCGTCCTGAGCATGCCTGGTATTGGCCCCGTCCTGGGCGCCGAGTTCATCGCCCACACCGGTGGCGACATGAGCGTTTTCGGGAGCTCCGACCGCCTCGCCGGTGTCGCGGGCTTGGCGCCTGTCCCCAAGGATTCCGGACGGATCAGCGGCAACATGCGCCGACCACGACGCTACTGCCGGCGTCTGCTGCGGGTCTTTTACATGTCCGCCATGGTCGCCGCCCGCTGCTGCCCTGTCTCCAAGTCGTTCTACGAACGCAAGAGAGCCGAAGGCAAGACTCACAAGCAGGCCGTCATCGCCCTCGCGCGCCGCCGCCTGAACGTTCTCTGGGCCCTGATACGTGACGGCCGAACCTTTCAGATCACCGCGCCACCCAGCCCCGTCCCACTGGGCTGACACCCTCACAACGAGTCATCAACCGGCCTTGACAACCACATTGGGAATCAGTAGCTGTTCGTGGCCCCAGCTGGCCGCACGGCCCCGGTCTTCGGACAGAGCTCCATGGCTCGCGTATTGAGGAGCGGGTGGTCGTACGGACGGCTCGGGTCACGATCATGAATGCCCCGGTGCAGGTGATCGATGCTCACTCGCACGAGTGCACGGCGACGGAGCCCTCTGCCTGTGGACAGGAGTCAGTGCTCCGAGTCTTGAGTAGGAGTCATCCGACGCCGTGCACTGCTATTAGGTCTCGGGCCTTTCGGGCAGGTCGGTCGGGGAGCGTCAGAGGGCTGGTGGTGCATGCACGGTGCTGAAGAGCTGGGTGAAGTCCTGGCTCCAGGGCCAGCGTTCGGGCAGGTGCAGGGTGAGGCGGCGGGCGGAGCGGGCCAGGCGGGCGGGCACGTTGATCAGGTGGTCACGGATGGTGGCGGTGGTCGCTCTTGCGTGGAACGTTCCGGCCAGGGCGCCAGCGGCGCGGGTCAGGTTGTGCGCCAGGGCTGCCAGGGCGAGCCAGGCGGCATTGGCCGGGAAATGGCCGGAGGGCGCGTGGGCGAAGGCGCTGTTCTTGACATCGGCGATCACCTGCTCGACGACAGCGTGCCGGCGGTGATCACGCTCGGCATCCTGCAAGGAGAGCGGGGAGTCGGTGAACGCGGCGTGGTAGCGCCAGGTATCGAAGAGCGTGCCTTGCCCGGCGAGGACGGCGCCGACGCCCAGGCGCTTGACGCGGCGCACGATCAGACGGGCGGTGACCTGCTGTTTCTTCGGCTTGGAAGGCGGTGTACGCCGTCTCGACTATCTCGGCGTCCGAGATCCAGCACTGGCCCTCTTCGTCCCAGATCGCCTTGGGGTACTTGATCGGCGTCCAGGCGTCCTCATCGATACGGGCGATGGCGGCCTTGACGGAAGCGTTCATCCGCACCGTGATGGAGAACCGCGCGCCCGGTGCCCGGCAGGAGTTCACGACATCGGCACCACAGAACGCCGAGTCCGCGCGCATCACCAGCAGGCCACTGGCGCCGCAGGCGCGGGCGGTGCGGATGGTCTCGGCCACGAACGCTGCCGCCCGCGCGCGGAGTTCGACGGTCCCTTACGCAGCCTGGTGGCGGCGATCACCGGGGCGGACAGGGGTGTGGAGACGATGCCGAGCAGCGCGTTCAGGCCCTTGACCTTGCTGTATCCGTAACCGGCGCCCTGCTTGGCGTAGCCGTAGGTGCGGCGGATGGTGTCATCGATGTCCACGTAAGCGACCTGGTCCGCGCCGGGCAGCAGCGGGGTGTGACGAGCCAGTGCGGGCAGGAACCGGCGCGCCACGGCGTGCAGTTGCTTCACATGCCCGTGTGTGAAGGAACGCAGAAAGGCCCCCAGCGTGGACTGGGCCCGCACCCCGGAGAATAGGCGGCCCATCGCGCCATGCCGCAGCCGGTCCATGTCATCGATGCTGTCGGAGCCCGCGACCATGCCGCCCACCAGCGACATCACTTTCGCCGCGGGGAAGGCACCGGTGCCGTCGTTCGAGGCCGGCAGACGAATGTACTCCCCGACCAGTGCGGGCAGACCGCACTGCTCGGCCAACCGCACCACCGGCTCCAGCCCGCCGTACGCGATCAGGTTCGGGTCGTCGAACGCGGATGAGACCGCTGCCGCGGCATGGGAAGATTGCATCTCGGAAGTGCCTTGCCGATCGTGCCTGATGTGGTCCTAGAGAAACCCCATCATCGCAGGTCACAAGGCACTTCCTCGTTTCCGGAGAAACTATCCACAGGCGTCAAGCCGGTGGATCCGGGTCGAATCTGCACCTCAGAAGGCGGTGGTGACCTGCACCACCACCAGGCCCACAGCGCCCGCACAGGGTTCTCCGTCAGACTGCTCGCATGGCATTTGACATGCATCGCCCTTGGTCGCTCCGTGGGCGTCTTGTAGGCGGAGTGGTAGCCCTTGTTGCCGTCGTCGCTGCGGCTCTGAGTGCCGTCACAGCGTTGACTTTCAGCAACTACCTCATGGACCGGCTCGATGACCAACTGCGCGAGGCGGCGACGCGGGCGCACGCGCCGGGCCCCCCGACCGGCGCAGAGGGCAGGCAACTACCAGATGAACAGGCGGATCCGCTTGGATTCGTCATTAGAGGGGGCCAGCCGGTGGGCACCATCGGCGCAACGGTCAAGCCTGACGGATCCGTTTTCGCCGGCGTGATCAGCACTGAAGGGACCGCAAGCAATAGCTCGTGGGGCATCGATTCCAAGGCGCTCTCCCCGGTGGCCCTAGCGTCCCTAGACTCGGTATCGTTGAACGGACAGCCCCAGACGGTGAGGCTTCAAGACGCAGGCTCCTACCGAATGCGGTCGACAGAGACGGCCGCTGGAGCCACCGTCCTTGTGGGCATTCCGACTAAGTCGGTCGACAACGCAATACAGCGCCTGGTCCTGGTGGAGGTCGTTCTCAGCGTTGTGTGCATTGCGGTCGCCGGGATTGCGAGTGCCGGAATGGTCTCTGGCGCCCTGCTCCCCCTGCGTCGCGTGGCAGTGACCGCTGGGCGTGTATCTGCCCTCCCGTTGGAGCGGGGGGACGTGGATCTTGCGGAGCGGGTGCCAGAGTCTCAAGCAGATCCGCGCACAGAAGTTGGGCAGATGGGCGCCGCACTCAATCGGATGCTGGACCATGTTGGTGCGGCGCTGACTGCGCGGCAGGTAAGCGAAATGCGTGTACGGCAGTTCGTTGCCGATGCTAGTCACGAGTTGCGCACTCCGTTGTCGTCAATTCGAGGCTACGCTGAAATGGCCGGTCGCTTTACGCTCGAAGATCAGCCGGAACTGCACCAAGCCCTCAATCGCATTCAGTCTGAGGGGCGCCGCATGGGTGAATTGGTTGATGAACTGCTACTGCTCGCTCGACTCGATGCCGGTCGCCCTCTTGATAGCAGCGAAGTGGATCTGTCTTTGCTGGTAATGGACTGTGTAAATGATGCACGCGCTGCCGGGCCTAACCATAACTGGCACCTGGATCTACCCGAGGAGCCTATAGCCGTATTTGGCGATAACGCGCGATTGCGGCAAGTCTTGGGTAACTTGCTCACAAATGCATGTGTGCATACGCCGCCAGCGACGACCGTGACCACTCGACTTAGCAGCGAAGGGGCAGAAGTAATCTTGGAAGTAATTGACGATGGGCCGGGCATTTCTAGCGATCTCATGCCGCGCGCATTTGGGCGGTTTGTTCGGGGTGATGCATCCCGGGCGCGAAATGCCGGATCTACAGGGTTGGGGCTGGCCATCGTAAAAGCCGTCACAACTGCGCACAGGGGCCACGTTCACGTTGAATCCACGCCCGGGCGAACGACATTTCGCATTCAATTGCCTGCGAGGTCGCACGGTGAAGCCATTGCTACGAATTAGGAATTCGTAGCGCCTTCCCGTGCCCCCGCCTGGCCCTGACCCGGATCATGATCGACAAGGGCGGAGGTCTCGCGGAGATCACTCCCGGAGATGTCTTCGAGTACGCGGCGGAGTTGCGGAAGGCCAGCCTCGGCAGAGGCAGTGGCAGTGGCAGTGGCACGCTCTTCTACTCGTGGCTGCGGGAGCTGGGGAACTTGCCGTCCGACGCTCCGGTGACGCTTCGATTTCTGCACCGGGTCACCGGCCAGCTCAGCTGCGAACAGCTCGTCCACCGCCACGGCGTGGCCTGCGAGCCGATCCGCGAGCTGCTGATCGACTACCTGGAAGAACGCCGGCCCCGTCTGGACTACAGCACGCTGGACAACCTCGCCCGCAACCTGACCCGCAACTGCCGCTGCAACGTTGAGATGGAACTGAAGCGGGTCGTGAGGCACCCCGAGCCTGATACCGACTGACCGGCGCGGGGAGCCTGACTTGGGTGCCTCGCCCGGCGCTGATCGGGCGAGGCGAGTCCGAGTCGCGGCAAGCAGCCAGCTAGCTGGATAAGGACCCCGCCAACGTATCGGCAGGGTCCGACAACGCCGGAAAACGGAAGGCCCCCTCGCCGCCGCACTCGGGAGGGGGCCGGTATCCGGTGGCGGTCACCGCAAGAGCGCGACGATGCCAGTTGCCGCCCCGGCCACGCCGGTCACTGCGGCAATCGCCGGGAGCGGCCAGCGGCCACGCTCCAGAGCGGCAACACGGTCCTGGAGCTCGTCGATGTCCGACTCGGCGACCTCCGTCCGCTGCAACGCCAGGTCGAGCCGGCCGTTGAGCTCGGCGAACCCAGTTCGGATCTCGCCGCGCATCTCAGCCAGTTCGACAGCGACCCGGTCGCCGCTCGCCGGGGTCACGTGCGGGTCCGGACGATCTCCGTGACCCCCGGTCCCTCACCGCCCCCGGACGTGGCGAGACCGGTGAGGACCGCCAGGAGCGCGGCGCTCCCGGCGAGCGAGAACCCCTGACCCCAGTCGACGTCGAGGACACCAACGGTCTCCAGGCCGAGGGCCGCGACGAGGGTCTGCGCGGCGGTGCGTACAGTGCGCTCCGCAGTGGCGCGCCAGAAGGCAAGAGTGATCATCTTTCGGGCCTTTCAGGAGAACAGGATGTGCCAGGTGAGCGGGCCGGGGTAGCCGTCGGCATCGCCGGCCAGCTGCTTGTTGGAGCGCTGGAAGTCGGCAAGGTTCAGCCGATCGGCCTCGCCCCACGACTTCGACGGCCCCACCCGGTAGTGCTTGCCGAAGCCGCGGCGGACCAGCTGCTGGCCGAGCAGCAGAATCGAGCCGTTCGACTGGCCGGCGCCGAACGCGCCCCGGCCGGGGAAGGGCGGCCGTGCGGGCGGCTTCTGCGCGGGCGGCTTCGGCTTGTCCGGCCTGGCTCCGAGGCGGCTGTCAATGCCGTCACGCATCTCGCCCATGTCGAAGCCGTGGGGGTCGATCTTGCCGGGCTGCCACTCCTTGTGGCCGATCACCGAAGCTGCCTTCCACCCGTGGTGGCGGCAGATCGCGGCGGCGGCCTTCTCGATCGCTTCGAGCTGGCAGCCCGGCCAAGGGTCTTTGCCGTCGCCGAGGTTCTCGCACTCGAAGCCGTAGAAGTGCCTGTTCCCGTCGGTGTTCGCCTCGTTGTCCGACGGCAGCTGCTTCTCCGCGACGACCGCCTGGAGCACGTCGTCATCGCCGAGGCCCGCATGATTGGTCCGGCCGTAGCCGATCAGGTGAATCCGGCCGTCCTTCGCGATCATGCCGTGACACAGGGGCCCCGGCAGGTCCGCGTACCCGTTGCGGACGATCCCGACCGTGGCCGCGGTGCCCTTGGTCACGGTGTGATGGATCATCACACCGTTCACCGGACCCCACGCACCCTTGCTGTTCCGGTTGTGCGTACGCCAGTTGCCCTCTTCGACAACGGTGAGACCTTCGGCGAGCAGCGCGGCAAGCAGCTCGCTTGCGCTCATCGGGTTCGCCATCAGTGATCCTCCTCCGGGGGCTCCTCCGTCTGCGGGGCCTCGTAGCCCGCGAGTCGGGCGGCGCTCGCTTCAGGCAGACCGGCCGCAAGCAGGGCCTCGTAGTCCTCGGTCTGTCGAGCCCGGTCCGCCGCCTTGAGTTCGGCAACGTGCGCGTCGTTGGCCTCCTGCCACTGCTGGAGGCGCTGCTCGTATTCCTCCTCTGTGAGGAGCTGTCCGCCTTCCGGCACCTTGACCTCGTCGCCGGTGGCTTCGATGCGGGCGAGTGTCCCGTCTTCGTGTAGGACCCAGTACGTGCGCGGCTCTCCGGCCGGTTGCTCATCGAGCACAGATGCGTCAGCCATGGGGGCTCCTTAGAGGACTACGGGGAGGCTGATGATCAAGCAACGGATGTTGATCTGGATGCGGTTGTAGGTCGCTCCGCCAGACCCGCGGCCGAGGGTGACGTCGAACGGGATGACCTCAGAAGCGCCCGGCCCCAAGGGGACGGCGTTGTGGAACTGCTTCACGGTCTGGGTGTGAATGTCCGTGCTCGTGCTCGACCCGGAGTTGCGGAAGTAGAACATCTCGTCGCTGCCGTTGCCGTACGCGGCACCAGCACCGGCAGGGAGGTTGAAGTCGACGTCCGCCTCGCGGATCACGACGAACAGCGCCTCATGGCACGGGTCGGGGTTCGTGATCGTCGTCTCGAAGTTGGCGCCGGGCTGGTCGAATCCCGCTGGCACCGTGAGGTTGTTGTAGTACCGCTCTTCGAAGAACGAGACGTAGCGGACGATCCCGCCGCGCTGCTCCGACCGCAGCCGACCCGCGCTGTCGGCGTACACAAGGCCAGCGTTGTCGTCGAGGTCGCACGCGTACGGCCACGCGCTGACGGCGGCCGCGACGGGGTCGCCGACAACGCCGGTACCAGTCAGGCCAGGGCCGACCTCGAGCCCGGCGGCAGCCGGGACGACCAGGCCGTCCGGACCGCACTGGAGCTGATTGCCCGGGTCAGGGTCGAGGACCGGCGCGGCCCCCGCCGCCTCATCCAGGTGCTGCCCATTTTCGCGTTCTGGCGCACATTCCGTGAAGCGTGAACCGTGGGTGACTGGTGGGAGAACGCTCTGGCCGTCGGACAGTCGTCGGTGCCTGACTAGCAGAAGAACTGGGCCTGAGATTGCCGGTCGCTGGCATGACAGTCTGTCTAGATCCCCGCGTACTGTGCACCTGTCGGACAGCCCCGGTACTGGCTGGAGGAACGGATGTATCTGGTCCCGCTGCTGCTGGGCCCCGGGCTGATACTGCTCGGCCTTGCGCTGGCGACGGACCACCGCGGTATCGCTCAACGGGCCGTGGATACGTACCTCAACCCTGCCCACGCCGACCCCAGCCTCCTGCGGAACTTCAGCCGACTGGGATTCGAGCATCCAGGGATGGACTTCCTCCGGTACGCCCCACTCCAGCGGCGGCTCGTGCGGATCTGGGGTGGGTTTCTCTCCGTCTTCGGACTCGCGTTCCTGGCCGCAGGCGGCGTACTCCTGGTTCGCGCCTGACCGCCGCTGTGCCAGCTTCGGAATCAGCGTGGCAGACCCCAGCGCGTTCCTTGACGGGTTCTGACTCTCCGTAACCGCTCCACGGAACGTGTGCCAGGACCCCAACTCGTGAACAAAGCCATCCTCGACTTCTTCCATGTCGCCATCGAAGAGCATCAAGCAGTGCGAGGTCTGAGCGGACTCCGCCTCATCGAGGATGAAGGGGGACAGGGCGATTGATCGGTCACGACGTGATGGTAGAGGTCGGCTCAGACAGTTGACGTGACTGCTGTGACGAGAGCTCCGTGCGGCCGGTCATGCGGCGTCAGTGTCGGGTTCGATGCCTACCCACGGATGTTCCCCTACGCCGAGCAGGGCACGCTGCGGATGCTGTGGATCAGCGGCACCAACCGGCCGTGTCCCTGCCGGAACTGACCCGCGTGCGCTCCATCATGTCCCAAGAACACTGTTCACGGGGTCCAGGACCTGTTCCTCGTCATCCCTGGCGGATCAGTGCGCGGCGTCCGTCGCGGTGCATCGCAAGGCGGAGGAGCGTCCTCACACTGAGCATATTCGTACGTTCCGACGCGGCGGGGCCTATCAGCGGGAAGGAAGCAATGTGACAGGCTCTCGGTGGCGTGCGGGACTGCTGATCGCTCCCCTGCTCGGGCTGGGGCTCGGCGGGTGTGGCAGCGCCGGCGAGCGCAGTTCGGACGCGTCCTTTGCTGCGTCCGGATTTGAGCGGGCAGCGGGGTCAGACAGCGGTGCCGCTATATGTGCGGCTCTGGCCCCGGAAACGCGCAGCGAATTGGAAGAATCCGCGAAGGCGGGGTGCGCTGACGCTATCGCGGCCGAGAAGCTCCCCTCGGGGGGCCGCGTCCTGACGGTGGATGTCTACGGCCGACAAGCACGGGTCGTTCTGACGTCGGACACGCTGTTCCTGTCGCAGTTTTCCGATGGCTGGAAGGTTGTTGCCGCCGGCTGTCAGCTCCAGACCGGCCGACCGTACCAGTGCGCCGTCAAGGGAGGGTGAAACGCAATGCGGGCCATGTTCGTGCTGTGTCTGACCCTCGTGCTGGGAGGCCTTGCCTATTTCATTGCGCTGGGGATGATGCACCGGTGACCGTTCGACCCCCGCTCCGCATCCACATTCCAACGCCCGCCGCAGCCCCGCAGGCAGGAGAGAGCCATGCGCCGCTTCGTACGTGACAACGGGCTGAGCCTGGGCTTCGGCATCGCGTTCCTCTTCGCCCTCGCAGGACAGGCGGTCGCCGGGCATGCGGAATTCAACCATCAGCTGGCAACTGACGGCTTCGCGCAGATCAGCTTCGGAAATTACCTGATGTCCTCGGACTTCGCCGTCGATGTGACGGAGAACTGGCAGTCGGAATACCTGCAGTTCTTCCTGTACATCGTCGCGACCGTCTGGCTGCTGCAACGCGGATCCCCTGAGTCCAAGGCACTGAGCAAGGCGGGCACCGAGTCGGATCAAGAACAGCGGGCAGGTGAACATGCCAGTCACGATTCACCGCGCTGGGCCGGTATCGGCGGCGCCCGCCAAGCGCTGTTCTCGCGCTCACTGGGCCTGGTCATGGGCGGACTGTTCCTGCTGTCGTGGCTGGCGCAGTCAGTCTCCGGAGTCGCCGCGTACAACGAACAGCAACTACGCCAGCTTCGGGCCCCCATCGACTGGGGAAGCTATCTCGCCTCCGCCGACTTCTGGAGCCGCAGCCTGCAGAACTGGCAGTCCGAGCTCCTCGCAGTAGCCTCCATGGCCATCCTCTCCGTCTACCTACGCCAGCGCGGCTCCCCGGAATCCAAACCCGTCGGCACCCCCCACACCTCAACCGGGGTCGAGGGATAACCTCGACTCTCCACGGCGTCGGGGTCCGACCGGGCGAACGCCCGCGATCCGGCTCAAGGGGTGCCGCCATCAGTAGGGCCTGCTTGTGGGACCGGGACGAGCGCCAGGCCTACAGGCTCGTCAGGATCTGGGGCGACAGGTTCTTGATCATGGTGTTGGTCCAGCGCATCTGGCGGAGCGTCTGGGGGTGGCAGGAGGATGCGAGGCTGAGCAGCCCAGTGTTCTTGGTGGCCTGCGCGGCCTGGGCGAGCATCTCCCAGTGCAGCGAGTTGTGCGTCGCGGCCAAATGGAGGTCACGCAGGTCCCGCAGGAGCAGCAGACCCGGTTCGGGGCGGCCGCCTACCGCCTCTGGCGCCTTCCGCCGGGGCGTGCCGAGTACGCCTTCGAAGCAGGTGTCGGACGGCCCGCTGAGGTGCAAGCCTTGGTCGGCCGCCGCTGCGGTGAGGAGCCGGACATGTTCACGTGACCAGGCAGCGACGTCGGTGGCGATGCGGGAGACCTCGTGTTCCGTGCGGTGGCGTTCCGACACGGCTACGAGTTCTTCAGCGAGGTCGCGTTCACCGCGGTACAGGGTGCGCAGGACGCTTTCGATGCCGTTCAACGGTTGTCTCCCGGAGGGTCCCATGTGGTGTCCGGAGCCTGTGACACTTGCGCTCGCGGTCCCCCGAGGGTGGCCGGGACGCTTGCAGGGTCCATCGGGGCGGACGCGGTGTTGGTGGGTGCAGGGGCCCGTTTCCCGTTGCCGCGTTCGATGAGGATGAGGGCGGCTGCGGCTGTCTTGAACAGTGGCTGCTTGGAGGCAGGGTCCCAGGCGGTGATCGTCGTCTCGTTCGCCGCCCGGCCCGGCGTGGTCTCGTCCGGACCGGAACCGGCGGGCGTGTCCCAGTAGCCGTAATGGAACGGCACGAACAGCAGTCCTGGCCGAAGCCCTGTGAGGCGCAGTCGGGCGCGAAGCGCGCCGCGGGGTGAACGGACCTCGACCAGGTCGCCCTCGGAAAGGTCCTGTGCGGCGGCGTCCGCTTCGCTGATCTCGACCCACACATCCGGAGCCGCTTCGTTCAGCTGGGGTGAGCGTCCCGTCTTGGTGCGGGTGTGGAAGTGGTAGACGGTGCGGCCCGTCGTCAGCTGGAAGGGGTACTCCTCGTTGGGGATCTCGTAGGGTGGCAGGTAGCTGACCGCCTTGATCATGGCCTTGCCGTCCGGGTTCACGTGGCGGTACTCCACCTCGCCGTCCGCGGCCCCCGTCACCAGGTCCTTGCCGTAGTTCTCGCACACATCGGGGTGTGCCCAGCTGATGCCGGCGGTGTAGAGCCGCTCGGTACCGTCCGGCGCCTGCTCGTTGACCGGCCATTGAATGCCGCTACCGTCGCGCAGCTTTGCATAGGTGAGGCCGGTGTAGTCACAAGGACGGCCGGCGCTGCATCGCTTCCACGCCTCGAACGCGGACTCCGGGTCGTTCCAGGAGACTAGCGGTCTGCCGTCCTTGTCACGGAAGTCCATCCGGGCGGCGTAGTCGAGGAAGATGTTGAGGTCCGGTTTCGCCTCTCCTGGCGGTTCGACGGCCTTGGCGGACAGATGCACGGTGCGGTCGGCGTTGGTGAGGGTGCCCGTCTTCTCGCCCCAGGTGGCGGCAGCCAGCACCACGTCGGCGAACTGTGCCGTCTCGGTCAGGAACAGATCCTGTACGACGACGAAGAGCCTTTCCTGGGCAAGGATGGAACGGACGCGGGCGAGTTCGGGCAACGAGACGGCCGGGTTGGTGCCGCTGACCCACAGCATCCGGATCGAGCCCTGCTCGGCGTAGCGGAACATCTGCATGGCGTGGGTGGGTGGCGCGTAGTGCGGGATGGAGCTTGGCTCCACGTTCCACACCTTGGCCAGGTCGGCCACATGTGCGTCGTTCTGCCAGTTGCGGAACCCGGGCAGGTCACCGTTGGCACCGCACTCCCGGGTGTTCTGGGCGGTGGGCTGCCCGTTCATCTGAAGCACGCCGGCGCCCGGCCGCCCGAGCATGCCCCGAATCAGGTGCAGGTTGTTGACCTGGACGGCGGCCGCCGTGGCCTGGTGGGACTGGTAAACGCCCTGCAGCACGGTGGACAGTAACCGGTCGGCGGTCCCGAGGAGTTCGGCTGCCTCACCGATCAGTACCGCCGGGACATCGCAGATGCTGGCCGCCCAGGCGGGGGTGCAGTCCTTGACGCGGTCGGCGAGCTGCTCGTATCCGACCGTGTGGGCCTGGATGTACGCGTGGTCGACGCGGTCCGTTCGGATGATCTCGTGCAGCAGGGCGTTGAGCAGGGCGACATTGGTGCCGATGCGCGGGGCGAGGTGCACCGTCGCCCTGCGCGCCACCTGGGTAGGACGCGGGTCCACACAGATCAGCCGGGGCGGTTCGGTGCCCTCCAGCCGGTCCAGGATCCGCATCCACTGCACGGGCTGGGTCTCGGCGACGTTGTGGCCGAACAGGGCGATCACGTCGGCGTGGTCGATGTCATCGTAACTGCCGGGCTGCCCGTCACAACCGAAAGACTCCTTGAGCGCCTCCGCGGCGGTTGAGGTGCACAACCGGGTGTTGCCGTCAAGGTGGTTGGTGCCGATACCCGCCCGGGCCAGCACCGCCAGGGTGTAGTACTCCTCCAGGAACAGCTGCCCTGAGGTGTAGAAACCGATAGACCCGGGCCCGCGATCCTTCAGCAGCTTCTGGGAGCGGGTGACGACGCGGCCCATCGCGGTCTCCCAGTCGCTCTCCACCAGCCGCCCGCCCTCACGCACGAGCGGCCGGGTCAGCCGGTCGGGCGAGGCATTGGCCTGCCAGCCGAACAGGTCCTTGGGACCCAGCCTGCCGCGGTTGACCCGGTCGGTCGCCCGCCCCCGCACACCGACCATGCGACCATCCATGACGGCGATGTCCATGGCATCCCCGTCGGAATGGAGGATCGAGGCGGCCTGCACCCACTCCTGCACCATGCCGGATTCCACACCGTTGGCAAGGAAGGTATCCACCCGAGCCGGCCAGCGTGCATGACGCCCATGTGGGACACGGCTGCCCCACGGATCACGGATCCGGTCCACCGAGGACTCCATCACTGTTTCCTGTCTGCAGATCTGATGACGCGTGCTCGGGTGCCGATGGGTGAAGCCTGGTGTGCAACTGGCCGCTCAGCCCTCCACGTCGGCATCATCATGGTTAGCCCGGGCTGGTTCGGGCTCCGTTGACCCGCCGCACGGGACCATACGGCGACGTATACGCGGAGGCGAAGTCTGGAGGGGTTTGACCGCTGGCTGGTTCATCTCGCCGACACCAAAGCCCGGGGATGTGACGTCACGCCCGTGCAGACGGAGCCGAGGCCGGCCCCGTGCGACCGTGAAATGCAACAGTCGGTCGCGCAAAGGCGGCCGTCGCAACTCGCACGACGGGTTTTCCGCGAGGACGGCACGGGCCCACCTGCGGCGCACCTAGAACCCTTCCCAGCGCCGCGACGTCGACAATCCGCGCCGCTTGCTTCGTCCAGAACCCGCTGCCCGTCCGGAGGGCAACCCCCGTCGCAGGAGACTGATGGGGTACGCAGCCATGGAAACACAGATGCCGGCCGTGAGGACATTGGGGCGCTGACTAGCCCAGTGTCACGCTGATGGCGGCCCTGCCGAAGAAACAGATCGGTCCTGTGCAGCGCCGCTGCTCGGCAGCGGCGGAGAGGCTTGACCTCTCCTTTGCTTGAGATGAGCGTTTCCACCCCGATTCAGCGGTGAGGCGGCGTCCAGGATGCCCATGACGGATCCATGCGGTTGTGTACCTGTATAAGCCTTTAACCGCGAAGGCCGATGAAGGTCATCCTGCGTCCCGGTGGAGCGCGTGAGAGGGAGACGATCGGTGGAGCCTGAGTCGGTGTCGAAGAACAGCGGAGCGGTCACCGAATTCGGGGGTGGCACGACGGTGGAGGCGGCTGAGCTGGAGAAGGTCTTGCGTGCCCGGGTGCGCGGTGAGGTTCGCTTCGACGCGGGCAGCCGGGGCGCTTATTCCACCGACGGTTCTAACTACCGGCAGGTTCCGATCGGTGTGGTCGTGCCGCGTGACGTGGACGCGGGAGCCGAAGCGGTCGCGGTGTGCGCCCGGTTCGGTGTTCCCGTGCTGTCGCGGGGCGGCGGGACCAGCCTCGCGGGCCAGTGCACCAACGCGGCGGTCGTCATCGATTGGACGAAGTACTGCAACCGCCTGGTGTCGGTCGACGTGGAGCGGCGTACGTGTGTGGTGGAGCCGGGGATTGTGTTGGACGAGCTCAACCGGCAGCTGTCCGCCTACCAGCTGAAGTTCGGCCCCAAGCCCTCGACCCACAGCCACTGCTCGCTGGGCGGCATGATTGGCAACAATTCCTGCGGTGCATCCGCGCAGGCGTACGGCAAGACCGTGGACAATGTGCGGCGCCTGGAGATCGTGACCTACAACGGGACACGCTGCTGGGTCGGCCCTACCCCGGACGAGGAATTCGAGGAGATCGTCGGAGCCGGGGGGCGGCGGGCCGATCTGTACCAGGGGTTGCGGGACATCATCAGCCGTCACATGGGTGACGTGCGGTTGGGTTACCCCGACATTCCCAGGCGAGTTTCCGGCTACAACCTTGACTCGCTGCTGCCCGAGAAGGGCTTCGACGTAGCGCGTGCGCTCGTCGGGAGTGAGGGCACGCTGGTGACGGTGCTGAGGGCCGAGCTCGACCTGGTGCCGGTGCCGCCGTACGAGGCCATGGTTGTGCTCGGATACAGCGACATTTGCGTCGCCGCGGATGACGTGCCGCGACTGCTGGAACACGGAGACCCCGAGCTGCTGGAGGCCATCGATGGGCGGATGGCGCAGCTCATGCGGGAGGAGAACTCCCACCTCGACTCGCTGGACCTGTTCCCCGTCGGTGAGAGCTGGCTACTGGTGCAGTTCAGCGGCGACAGCCAGGAGGCCGCCGACGCCCAGGTACGCGAAGTCCTCGAGGCTCTCGGCAAGGGGGAGAATGACCCGGACGTGGCGGTCTCCGATGATCCGAAGCGTGAACAGCAGATGCTCCGTGCGCGGGAGGCCGGGCTGGGCGTCACTGCGCGACCGCCGGACGGCAGGGAGACCTGGGAAGGGTGGGAGGACTCGGCCGTCCCCCCGGACCGGCTCGGAGACTACTTGCGCGATCTGCGCGGGCTCTTCTCCGAGTTCGGCTACGACGCCGCCTCGCTCTACGGTCACTTCGGCCAGGGCTGCGTGCACACCCGTATCCCGTTCGAACTGAAGACGGCCGACGGTGTGGCGGTGTTCCGCGCGTTCCTGTTCCGCGCCGCCGACCTGGTCACCTCCTACGGCGGGTCCTTGTCGGGGGAACACGGCGATGGGCAGGCCCGCGGCGAGCTGCTGACCCGGATGTTCGGGGAGACGCTGGTCACCGCGTTCGGTGAGGTGAAGGCGCTGTTCGACCCGGACAACCGGATGAACCCGGGGAAGATTGTCTCCCCCTATCGCACCGACGAGAACCTTCGCCTAGGCGCTCGGTGGCGTCCCCGGGGTGACCGGACCGAGTTCGGCTATCCCGAGGACGACGGCTCCTTCGTCCGGGCAGTCATGCGTTGCGTCGGCATCGGTAACTGCCGCAGCGACGAAGGAGGAGTCATGTGCCCCTCCTACCGGGCGACGGGCGAGGAGGAACACTCCACCCGCGGCCGGTCCCGTCTGCTGTTCGAGATGCTCGGTGGCCATGCCGACTCCCCCGTGGCCGACGGATGGCGCTCCACCGAGGTCAAGGACGCCCTTGACCTGTGTCTGTCCTGCAAGGGCTGCAAGTCGGACTGCCCGGTCGGCGTGGACATGGCCACGTACAAGGCGGAGTTCCTCTCCCACCACTACGCCGGGCGGCTGCGTCCGGCGACCCACTACTCGATGGGCTGGCTCCCGCTGTGGGCCCGGCTGTCGCGCCTGGCGCCCCGCCTGGTGAATGCCGCGCTCAGCGCACCCGGGGTCGCCCGGGTGGGCAAGTTCGTGGCCGGGGTGGCCGGCGAACGCGAGGCGCCCGCCTTCGCCGAGGAATCCTTCGTCCAGTGGTGGATGGCGCGCGGCGCTCCCGAGCCCGATCCTGCCGATCCGTGGACCGTCGTGCTGTGGCCCGATACGTTCTCCACGTACTTCCATCCCGCGATCGCGAAGGCCGCGGTGCGCGTGCTGGAAGACGCGGGGTTTCAGGTCGCCGTTCCGGTGCGGGCTGTGTGCTGCGGACTCACCTGGATCTCCACCGGGCAGCTGGCCACCGCGAAGAAGGTTCTGCGTCGCACCCTGGATGTGCTGCGGCCCTGGATTGAGGCGGGGACCCCTGTGGTCGGTCTGGAACCCTCGTGTACCGCCGTCTTCCGCAGCGACGCCCCCGAACTGATGCCGCATGACCAGGACGTCCAGCGGCTGTCCGCGCAGTTCCGGACCTTTGCTGAATTGCTCCTCAACGACGCTCCGGACGGCTGGCGGCCGCCGCGGCTCGCCCGGGCCGCGGTCGTCCAAACCCACTGCCATCAGCACGCGGTGATGAAATACGACGCTGATCGCGAACTGCTGCGCCGTGCCGGCGTTGACGCCGATGTGCTGGATGAGGGTTGCTGCGGCCTCGCCGGAAACTTCGGCTTCGAACGCGGGCACCACAAGCTGTCTATGACGATCGCAGAGCAGGGCGTGCTGCCAGCCGTGCGGGATGCGCCCGACGGGTCGCTCGTTCTGGCGGACGGCTTCAGCTGCCGCACCCAGATCGAGCAGGGCGGTACCGGCCGGCGGGCAATGCACCTGGCCGAGGCCCTCGCCCTCGGACTCGATGGACTCCCGCCCGCCGACCATCCGGAGAAGGCGCTCGACCGACCTGCGGCCGTGATCCGGGACGCCCGGCTGGTCGTGGCGGGCGCGGTCACGGTCGCTGGGGCTGCGGCCGTAGCGGGTTATGCACTGCTGCGCCGGGCCCTGCACTGAGCGAACTCGGCCAACCGCGCGGGACCCGGTCCTGCACCTGAGGAAGGGAGCACGAAGCCGATGAAGGTGTCCGACTACGTACTGCAACGGCTGCGCGAGTGGGAGGTGGACCATGTCTTCGCCTACGCCGGCGACGGCATCAACGGCCTGCTCGCCGCATGGGGGCGCGCCGAGAACCAACCGGTGTTCGTCCAGGCCCGGCACGAGGAGATGGCCGCGTTCGAAGCCGTCGGCTATGCGAAGTTCTCCGGGAAAATCGGGGTCTGCGCGGCAACTTCGGGACCCGGGGCCATCCACCTGCTCAACGGGCTGTACGACGCCAAACTCGACCACGTTCCCGTGGTGGCGATTGTCGGGCAGACCAATCGCAGCGCCATGGGCGGCTCCTACCAGCAGGAAGTCGACCTGCTGAGCCTGTACAAGGACGTGGCCTCCGACTTCTGCGAAATGGTCACCGTCCCCGAACAGCTGCCCAACGTCATCGACCGGGCCATGCGCACCGCCTACGGCAGGCGGACGGTAACCGCCGTCATCATTCCCGCCGATGTGCAGGAACTCGACTACTCTCCGCCCACTCACGCCTTCAAGATGGTGCCCTCCAGCCTCGGCATGACCGTCGCCGTGCCCGTGCCGGCGGACGAGGACCTCGCCCGCGCCGCCGAGGTGCTGAACGCGGGCGAGAAGGTCGCCCTCTTGATCGGGCAGGGCGCACGCGGCGCCCGGGCCGAGGTCGAGGCTGTGGCAGACCTCCTCGGCGCCGGTGTCGCCAAGGCACTGCTCGGCAAGGACGTCCTCCCCGACAACCTGCCGTACGTCACCGGGGCGATCGGACTACTGGGCACCCGCCCCTCCTACGAGATGATGACGGACTGCGACACGCTCCTCGTCGTGGGTTCGAGTTTCCCCTATACGCAGTTCTTGCCGGAGTTCGATCAGGCCCGCGCGGTGCAGATCGACATCGATCCGCACTACCTTGGGATGCGCTACCCGTTCGAGGTCAACCTGGCGGGCGACGCACAGGCGACGCTGGTGGCCCTGCTGCCGCGGCTGGAGCGGAAGAAGCACGGCGCCTGGCGTAAGAAGATCGAGGAGGACACCACCCGCTGGTGGGACGTCATGGAGCGGCGCGCCGCCGTGGAGGCCGACCCGATCAACCCCGAGTACGTGGTGCACAGTCTCGACGCGCTGCTGCCGGACGACGTGATCCTGGCCGCCGACTCAGGCTCCGCCGCCAACTGGTACGCCCGCCACCTGCGCATCCGCGGCACGATGCGCGGCTCCCTGTCCGGCACCCTCGCCACAATGGGTCCCGGCGTGCCCTACGTCATCGGCGCCAAGTTCGCTCACCCCGGCCGTCCGGCCCTCGCGATCGTCGGGGACGGCGCCATGCAGATGAATGGTATGGCCGAGCTGATCACCGCCGCCAAGTACTGGCATGAATGGCAGGATCCGCGGCTGATCGTGGCCGTACTGAACAACCAGGACCTCAACCAGGTCACCTGGGAGATGCGTGCCATGTCCGGTGCCCCTCAGTTCCTGCCCTCTCAGGCCATTCCGGACGTTCCCTATGCCGACTTCGCGCAATCCATCGGACTCGGTGGTGTCCGGGTGGAGAAGCCGGACCAGGTCGAAGCGGCATGGCGGCAGGCCCTCACGGCCGACCGGCCCTTCCTGATCGACTTCCGCACCGACCCGGCCGTGCCGCCCATCCCGCCACACGCCACTCGGGAACAGGCAGAAGCCGTGGCGTCCGCAATCGTTAAGGGGGACAGTGACCGCGGTGACGTGATCAAACAGGGGTTCAAAGCGAAGGTGCAGGAATTCCTGCCCGGACGCCGGCGCCGGGCGAAGGGCCCCGGCACGCGGGGACAGCAATGACATTTGAGGACGCCGCACCGTCCGGATCTGCGACCGGCGCATCGAAGGAGGGGCCGGTGGTGGATGCTGTCGACGTAGCCGCGTACACCGTCCCCACCGATGCGCCGGAGGGTGACGGCACTTTGTCCTGGACCTCCACCACCCTGGTGCTCGTACGGGTTCGTTCCGGCGTGACCACGGGCCTTGGCTACACCTACGGTGCGGCTGCCACCACGCAGGTCGTCGGCCAGCTGCTGGCCGACGTGGTCGCCGGTCGGAGCGTGTGGGACGTACCGGCGGCCAACGAGGCGATGAGCCGAGCGGTTCGCAACGTCGGCCGCCCTGGTCTCGTCGCCGGGGCGATCTCGGCCGTCGACATCGCCCTGTGGGACCTCAAAGCCCGCCTGCTCGGGCTGCCTCTGGTGCGGTTGCTGGGAGCGAGCCGCAACGAGGTCCCCGTCTACGGCAGCGGTGGTTTCACGCCGTACGACGAAGCCCAGCAAGACCGGCAGCTGCGCGGCTGGTGGAAGGGCAAGGCATCCCCAGGGTCAAGATCAAGATCGGTGAGTCCTGGGGGCAGGCCGAATACCGCGACCGGGAACGGGTTGAACGGGCGCGCCGCAGCATCGGATCACGGACGGAGCTGTACGTCGACGCCAATGGTGGCTACACCCGGAAGCAGGCCGTCCGGGTCGCCCGGTTCCTCACCGATCAGGACGTCACCTGGTTCGAGGAGCCCGTCTCCTCCGACGATCTGACGGGACTGGCGCAGGTCCGGGCCGCAGTATCCGCCGACGTAGCGGCCGGCGAGTACGGTTATTCGCTGCCGTATTTCCGGCATCTGCTCGACGCTAAGGCCGTGGACTGCCCACAGGCTGACGCGACCCGGTGCGGGGGCATCACCGTCTGGCTGCGTGTCGCAGCCCTCGCCGAAGCGGCGGGGCTGGAAGTCTCGGGCCATTGCGCCCCCCACGTCCACGCACACGTCGCCGCCGCCGTGCCCAACCTCCGCCACCTGGAGTGGTTCCACGACCACGTGCGCATCGAACAACTCCTGTTCGAGGGCGTACTGGACCCGGCGGGCGGAGCGATCCAACCTGGGGCCTCTGGCGCGCCGGGCCTGGGCCTCACTTTCCGGACGGAAGCCGCCGAGCGCTACCGCGTTTGATGCCCTGCAAACCGCCGCCCTACAGGAACGGAAACCCTGTGACCTCGCCGCACTCGTCGCAGCACGAGGCGCCCTCTCCGCAGGTCCTGCGAGAGTATGCACTGATCGCCGACGGGGAGCGTGGCGCCCTCGTGGGCCCGCGCGGAGACATCGTCTGGCTGTGTGCCCCTCGCTGGCACTCCGGTGCTGTCTTCTCCTCACTCATCGGCGGCCCGGGCCACTACACGATCAGCCCACGAGGCCGGTTCGTGTGGGGCGGCTTCTACGAGAACGGCACACTGATCTGGCGCAATCGCTGGATCACCGAGAACGGCATCGTGGAGTGCCGGGAAGCACTGGCCTTTCCCGGTGACCCGCGCCGGGCCGTGCTACTGCGCCGGATCACCGCCGTCGAAGGCCCCGCCGACCTGAGTGTCCGGCTGGAGCCCTATGCCGACTTCGGTTCCCACAGCTCCCAAGAATTACGGCGCGACCAGGACGGCACCTGGAACGGGCACGGCGGGGCCCTGCGGTGGCGCTGGAGCGGAGCGGCCACAGCCCGTCCCTTGAACCACACGCAGCACGCCACCGGCCTGGCCCTGGACCTGCACCTGAATCCCGGTGACTGCCACGATCTAGTCCTCGAACTGAGTGACGAACCGCTGCGTGAGAAACCGGACGCCCCACGCACGTGGAGTGCCACCAAGGCTGCCTGGCACGACGAGACCCCCGCTCTGGGTGACAATCTCGCACCAGGAGACACCCGCCACTCCTACATCGTGCTGCGAGGACTGACCAGCTCAACCGGCGGCATGGTCGGTGCGGTTACCACGAGCTTGCCCGAACGCGCCGAGGCGGGCCGCAACTACGACTACCGGTACGTGTGGATTCGTGACCAGTGCTACGCCGGTCAGGCTGTGGCCGCCGCCGGCCCCCACCCCCTGCTGGACGACGCAGTGCAGTTCGTCGCGGCGCGCCTGCATGAGGACGGTCCGCACACGGCACCCGCGTACACCGTCACCGGTGGCCTGGTCCCCGACCAGCGCACCCTCGGGCTGAGCGGCTACCCAGGCGGCTACGACCGGGTCGGCAACTGGGTCAACCAACAGTTCCAGCTGGACGTCTTCGGCGAGGCACTGCTCCTGTTCGCCGCCGCCCACCGGCACGACCGCCTGGACGCAGACGGCTGGCGGGCCGCTGAGATCGCGGCCGATGCCATCGCCCTGCGGCGGCACGAACCCGACGCGGGAATCTGGGAACTCGACAACCGGGCCTGGACCCACAGCCGCCTCAGTTGCGCGGCCGGGCTACGCTCGCTTGCCACAGCCGCCCCAGCCGGGCGCGCCCGGACATGGACCGAACTTGCCGACTCCCTCGTCGCCGAAACAGCGGCAACGAGTATCCACCCCAGCGGTCGGTGGCAGCGCTCTCCGGCGGACCCCGGCCTAGACGCCGCCCTGCTCCTGCCCCCCTTGCGCGGAGCCCTGCCGGCAAAGGATCCGAGAACGGTGCGGACCCTGCGCGCGTACGCCCAGGAACTGACCGACGACCACTATGCCTATCGCTTCCGCCACGACGCACGGCCCCTCGAAGAGGCCGAGGGCGCCTTCCTGCTGTGCGGATACCTGATGGCCCTGGCGGAGCACCAGCAAGGCAACCAGGAAGAAGCACTGCGCTGGTTCGAACGCAACCGGGCCGCATGCGGCCCACCGGGCCTCTACACCGAGGAATACGACGTCGCCCAACGGCAGTTGCGCGGCAACGTCCCCCAGGCATTCGTTCACGCCCTGATGCTGGAGACCTCCACCAGGCTCGCAACCGCCCCCGAAACCGGAAGGTGATCCCATGCCCAAAACCGTCGTCATCACCGGCGCCAGCGCGGGAATCGGCCGTGCCACCGCACGTGCCTACGCCGCTCGTGGAGCCAACGTCATCCTCCTTGCCCGTGGCCGGGCCGGACTGGCCACCGCCGCCGACGACGTTGAAAGGGCCGGCGGCCACGCCCTGGCCCTGCCCACCGACATGGCCGACCACCAGGAGGTCGAAGCCGCGGCTGACGCCGCAGTGCAGACGTTCGGCGGCATCGACGTATGGATCAACTCCGCCTTCACCTCGGTCTTCGCGCCTTTCACCGAGATCACGGCCGAGGAATACGCGCGCGTCACCGAAGTCACCTACCTGGGCTTCGTCAACGGGACACGAGCCGCGCTCGCCCGCATGCTGCCGCACAACCGCGGCACGATCGTGCAGATCGGCTCCGCTCTCGGTTCACGCTCCGTGCCGCTGCAGTCCGCCTACTGCGGGGCGAAGCACGGCATCAACGGCTTCACCTCCACGGTGCGCACCGAACTCATGCACAGCGGCAGCAACGTACGCATCACCATCGCCCAGATGCCGGCCGTGAACACCCCGCAGTTCTCCTGGGTCCTCTCCCGACTGCCCGGAAGCCCCCGCCCAGTGGCACCGATCTACCAGCCTGAAGTAGCGGCGCAAGCCGTCCTATACGCAGCCGACCACCCCGGGCGCAAGCAGTTCTACGTCGGCGCCAGCACCGCCGCCACCATCCTGGCCAACAAGATCGCCCCGGGCCTTCTCGACCGCTATCTCGCACGCACCGGCTACGACTCTCAGCAGACCGACCAGCCCGACAACCCGCAACGCCGCCACAACCTCTGGGCGCCAGCAGACGACGAAGAAGACTACGGTGCCCACGGAGACTTTGACGACCAGTCCAGCGCCCGCGCCCCCCAACTGTGGTTGTCCCACCACCCGGCCCTCGCAGCGGCTCTCCTCGCAAGCGCCGCGCTGGGAAGCACATGGGCGGCCTCGCGATTGGCCGGTCAACGAACCCGCTGACCAGGCAAGTCCTCGCAGCCCAGCTTGAGTCCGCCCCCTCCCGAATTGGGGCGGAGTCGCCATCCGGCCGGCGTGAGGTTCGGTTCCCTGGGCCGGACGGCACATCCACTCAACCAGCACATGCACATTCCCCTGACTCAAACCCCATATAGGCCACCGGCGGTACACGGTACGGCCAGGTCCATGATCCCGTCGGTGGCGGTCCAGGCCGCCGCGCACTGGAGGGCTCCTGCGTCCGGCGCCTGCCCGCAACGACGCAAAGCGACGAAAGTGTCGCCCGCCCGGATCATCTCCGTGTGCGTCCAGCTCAGGTCGGCCACTCCCACGCCCACACCCCGGTGCGCCACTTCGGCCCGCAGGATCTGCGCGAACGACAGAGCCCCCGATTTCGAGGCGCAGTAAGCGCTCATGAGCGGTGCCGGCGCGAGCGCCGCGAGGGAGCACACCTGGACTTTTCCCTGGGTGCGGCAGGAAAGCGCGTGCCGTCGCCGCGCTCCCCACCACGTTGATCTCGACGACTCGCCGCCACAGGAGCGGATCGGAGTCCACGAACGGGTCGGCCGCAACGATGCCCGCATTACCGATCACCACCGAGAGAAAGCCGAACCGGGAACCATACATGCGCGCCCGTCTCTTCCATCGCGTGGCGTCGCACGTCGACGGCCCATCAGCGGGCACTCACTTCGAGCAGCGCACCCGCCGTCCACGCCAACACTCCCCTTCCTCCAGCCCCAGCAGCGCCACCCAGGCGCCGCGCCGCACCAGTGTCCGGGCCATTTCGGCCTCGAAACCCGGGCGGCGGTCCGGTCACGACCGTCGTACGGTCGGCCAAGGGACTCGCAACGGGCATGGCATCTCCACACAGCGGATCAGGCCGGTGCCCGTACCCGGGATGCCCCGGGCACGGCGGGCGGCGCTCCGGCAGCCAACCGCGCCGGGATGACCACCGCGCGGGAGTGTGTACCGGGGCCCCAGCAAGTCCGTTACGCGGAGTACGGGTTGACGATGGTGTGGTGCCGCTGGGCGATGGCCACTACGTTCCGCGGGAATCGGGGTCCGGCGACGTAGTGGCGGCCCTTGGTCTGCCCGACCGCGGTCAGCAGCTCGGCCTTCGTCAGAGCCTGCAGGTCCCGGGTTGCCTGCTGGGTGTTGAGTGCTTCGGCCTTCTCGTAGCGCGAGCGTCGCACCCGCCCCACCATTGCCACCTCATGCAGAGCAGTCAGCTGCCGCTCGGTGAGGCCATAGGCGGGGGCAGCGTCCATGAGCTGCATCCAGCAGTCGTTGGACCGGTCCACGCGGCGCTGCACCCGCTGGGCCTGCTGGTGGTAGGCGAGGAGATTGAACTTGATCCACGCCAGCGTGTCCCGCTCGGGTGAGAAGACCGGGCCGCCGACCTCGCGCAGCACTTTGTAGTTGTCCCAGGTATTGCCGGGCATGCCCAGCCATTCCTCGATCGAGGAGAACTCGGGGGCCAGGACTCCGCCGCGGGCGATCAGCAGCGTCTGCAGTGAGCGGGACATCCGGCCGTTGCCGTCCGACCAGGGATGGATCTTCACCAGGTTCAGGTGCGCCATTGCGGCGCGGACAAGGACGTGGCTGTCGAGGTCGCCCTCGTTGAGCCAGCCGACGAGCTCGCTCATGAGGCCGGGGAGCAGCTCGTGGTCCGGTCCCTCGTAGTCGGTGGCTAGTTCGTCGCCGGGGGCCGTGATGCGGATGGATGTCTTGCGCCACTGTCCCGCGGTCCTGATCGGGTGATGGTGGCCCTGGAGCATCCAGTGGAGGCTGTTGAGGAGTTCCTTGCTGTAGCGGAAGTCGGCGACGTCGTGGAGGGACTGGATGTAGGTCATGGCCTGCTGGTAGGCCAGGGTCTCCGCCTTGTTCTCGTCGCTGGCCTCGACCTCGCGCTCACCGTCCATGAGGTCGGCGACGTCCTTGACGTCGACCTGGTAGCCCTCGATCGTGTTCGACGCGGCGATGGCGCTGGCGGTCAGGGCCTTGCGCAGGTCGAGTGTCCATTTCATGGGAGCCTGCTGCACCGCGTGCCGCAGCTGGTCGCGCATGGCATTGACCTGATCCAGGACCTGAAGGTCGACGGGTTCCAGGCGGGGCGTCCGATACAACATGAATCAATGATACCCAGTGACTATCATTCGCTCAATCTGGTGCCATAGGGGTTGAGGTTCGAGTGATCGCCCCGCAGACCGGCTTCCCGGCCCCGGGCCGGCTGTACCAAGCCCGGTAACCTGCGCAACGACCGCCTACGGGCGGCGCAGGACCCAGGAAAGGCCGGTGTTTTGAGTACCATCCCGCCCGAGGGGCAGCCCCAGGACGTTGTCGTCGAGGTGATAGAACAGGCCGTTAAATCCCAGCACCAGGGCAACCGGTACGTCGACGCCGCCGCGCGTGGCCCGCTCCATCCCTCACCCACTGCGGGCCAAGGGCGGGGCTGCGCCGCTCGGTGCGACCGCACCCCGCGAAGAGGGACCCTTCGGCATCTACCGAACAAAGATCACGGTGGACAGGCCCGTGCTGGAGCAGTGGCTACGCAACGCCTCCCCGTGGCACCCGATGCGCGTCTGGCAGGACCATGGGGACGACCCCCACCCCACGCCCTGCGGCCCGCCCGCCTTCAGTGGAGCACCACCGCGCCCACCTGGTGGAGATGCTGCGGACGTACGGGCCGGGCAGTAAGCCCGCCTCGCACGGCCGCTACATGCTGGCCGGCCAGCCCGAGAGCCTGATCGTCTGTGAACAGGATGGAGACCGCGCCGTTCGTCCTGCGCAGCCGGTGGGACGAGGCGCTGGAGGCCAACTTGCTGGACGACCTCGAGTTCGCCTGGGGACCGCGCATCCGCCTCAGCCAGTGAGCAGCCGGGAACGACAGCGGTCCCGGACAGGGTGATCCTGTCCGGGACCGCTGTCGTCGGATCGGATCAGCCAAAGTCGAGCGGTCGCCTGTGCGAAGTTGGCTGGAGCGGGGCGGGGCGGGGCAGGGGCGGCGGCGTGCCGTCCTGGCGCGCGTCCTTCCAGCGCTCGCTCAGTTCGTCCTTCCACCCCTTGGGCGGGGGCCACTGGACTCCCCACGCGGCGAGCTGGTCACGCTTCCAGCCGCCAGCGGGCGTGCGGGCGGCTTCGATTTCTTCAGGCGACGGCAGTTCAGGCATGTGCGGTGAACGAGCGGCACGCAGTAGGTGTCCCCCAAATCCGGTTCGGAAGCGAGAGGTCGGCTGACTTCCCCAGTCGAGCCCAATCTTTGGGCAGCGAAGTACTCGCATTCGTCGGGGGTTCCGTTCCGACAGGAGCGAAGAACACCTGGCCACTGTGTTCCCACGTGGTCGACTTCAGTGCCATCCGCTCGTCAAGAACCTCCTGCCGCAGCTGCAGGACCCCGTCTTCGTGCAGGGCGCGAATGTAGTTCAGGAGCTCGATCGTTCCGACCATGGCCCAAGCGACGAGTGGCACTGCGCCCCGGAACCGCTCGAACAGCCCGAAGGCGTCGCCTTCCTGCCGTCGTTCCATGTCGTGATGCACCACGTCCCCATAGATCCAGGCCATGGCCAACTTGTGACGATCGAGACCTTGGTCCTCACCGGTGACCGTGTCACTGATCAGCACCCAGTACCCAGATTCCTCCGGCGTGGATGGATCCACGCGCAACCGCCACTCGGCACGTGCGGCCTTCACCCACTCCGTATCCAGCGGCAATTCTCGACAGAAGTAGCCCAACGCTCCCAACGCCTTCTGATAGAAACAGGCGTCACCGTTCAGCAGAATCGGCCTGAGTCGTGCAGCGGCGGACTCAAGTACCTCTTCGTCCGGAAATTCCTGTCGGATCCGCGTCTCGCCACTGTCAAGCTGGACAACGCTTATTTGCGTCTGGGTCAGAGCGACAAGCGCATCCCAGTCCGCCGCGAGGGAGTGCTCTTCCACTCTGCGCGCACGCAGCACAAACGCCTCAAGACAACCCTGTGCCTCGCTTCAACCGCCCCCGGCTCGCCACTTCCCACCGTTGCTCCCCCACTCGCAACCAGCCGCCAAGTATCGGCCGGGAACAGCATGACTCGGCGCCTTTGAACCATCCACCCGATTGCTCACACGGACTTGCCCGCTCCACCAATCGTCTGTGAGCGCCTAAGGGCTGTCCCGTAAGCGGTGCACCTTCTGAGCAGCGGCCCGACCTGACCTGACCGAGTGCAGGCTGTTGACCAGAAAGCGGCGGGAGCTCAGCAGGAAAGCGCTGGCCAAGGAGTCCACGTCCCGTCTAGGTTCGGGCGATGGCCGAAGGATCTTCTCTCACTGCTCCGACACTCCTGTACATCGTCGGGCCGCCTGCTGTTGGCAAGGCGATCGTCGGTCACGAGATCGCCACGCGCACCGGGCTCCGCCTGTTCCACAACCACATGGCCATCGAGCCGGTCCTCCGCTCTTCGACTTCGGCAGCCCTGCGTTCGGGCGCCTCGTCGACGGGTTCCGGCAGAGCTTGATCGAAGAAGTCGCCGCGAGCGACCTGCCGGCCTGATCTTCACCTGCGTGTGGGCATTCGACCAGCCAGACGGTCAGCGAGCGTTGGAGCAGTACGCCCTTCCGTTCCGTGAGCGAGGCGGCCGAGCTCTGTACCTCGAGCTCAAGGCGAGGCAAGAAGCCAGGCTGCAGCGGACCACGGGCGCGTCCCGGCTCGCCGAGAAGCCATCCAAGCGCGACGTCGATGCGTCGCGGGGTCGGCTCCTAAAATTGGACGAGAGGCACCGGCTCAACTCCACTACGGAGTTCCAGGACCGCACTGACTACCTGCGGATCGACAACACGCACCTCTCGCCAGAAGACGTTGCGAAGCAGGTACTCGAGCAATTCAGTCTCGATGGCTAAGTGATCACGATGGGCGATGATCACGGCCGTGGCTGGTGTGATCACGGCATCTGAACCGTCCTGGATAGCCCCGTTCACCGGGCCGAGCCCGCGCTGCTTCGGGAAGTTGGTGACCGCACTGCGATGCGAGGACGCGGACGAGTCTGGACGGGGCCGGCCGTGGAAACTGTCGCTGGAGGACCGGGTGCTGCTGGTCGTGGCCTACTGGCGCACCAACCTGACAATGCGCCAACTGGCGCCGTTGTTCGGGGTGTCGAAGTCGGCTGCCGACCGCGTGATCGACCACCTCGGGCCGAAGCTTGCGCTGCAGCCACGGAAACGGTTCGCGAAGGACGCGGTGCTGATCGTGGACGGCACTCTGGTTCCGACGCGCGACCACAGGGTGGCCGAGCAGTCGAAGACATCTCATGTCGCTGGCGGGTCAAGTAGGCGCTCAGGCAGCAAGATCCATGGGTGGTGCGAAGGCCCGGTCGGGGTCGAACAGCGTGCGGTGCTGTAGGCAGTGGAAGAGGCAGCCGAGCAGCTTGTTGAACAGGTTCCTGAGAGCTGCGGTATGCCGTTCTCCACCAGCACGCCGTCGGTCATAGTGGACGCGTGGAGCCTGCGTGCGCAGGGCTGCGAAGGCCCACATGTGCCCGGCTGATGCCAGTCGCTGGTTCTTGACGGTCCGGGCCACAACCACGTGGCTGCGGCCGGAGGCCCGTGTGACAGGAGCCGCGCCGGCGTATGCCTTCATGGCTCTGGCGTCCGCGAAGCGTTCGCGGTCGTCTCCGATCTCGGCGAGAGCGCGTGCTCCAGAGAGCACGGAGAGCCCTGGGAAACTGGTGATGATCTCGGCATCCGGGTGCGCGAGGAATGCCTCTTCCGTCGCCACCGCCAACTGGGCCACGCTGACGCAAGCGGCGTCGACCTGCCGGATGAGTGCCACTGCCTGCTGTCCCAGAGCCTGCACGAAGATCATTTACGGGACAGCCTTAGCGAGGCTAAGCACGTCAGACCTCCGCCTTGTCTCAGCCAAGTTCAAAGAAAGACTAAAAAATTGGCAAGAGCATGCCATAGAGTCCGGCAAGTGAGCGGGCCCGCTCAGGCATGCACGAACAAGACGAGAGGATCTTTGTGAGACTCCCCGAACGTCCCGCTCCACGTGCAAGATGCCGGATAACCCGCCCACTCAGCGCTCTGATCGCCTTCGGTTCATCGCTGCTGCTGGTGCTCACCACCGCCACCGCCGCCCATGCGCACGTCGTGTACCAGTCCGACGAGGTGTGGGCCAACACCGATTCATCCAAGTGCCTGTACACCTATGCGGAGGTCTCCCACGGCGGTCGAGGAGGCTACGCCAAGTCCTACGGGCTGGCCTCCTCCGGCATCCCCCTCGCACAGTCGTGCGTCCTGGTCTGGAACCGCCCCCCGGGCCAGCTCAAGACCGGATGGCAGTATTTCTACTCCTCCGACGGCGGTTCCACGTGGGGCGTGTGCCGGAGTCTCATGGGCACCCAGAACCCCGACGGCACCTGGAGCGGCTACGCCAACACCACCGAGACCTCCAGGATGGAACTCACCTACGACTTCGGGGTCGCGCCGCCCTGCGGCGGCGGCGACTACGCCACCAAGGCCGGGTCCACCGTCTACTACGGCGGCTCCTGGTATGGGGGCAACGTTCCTGTCTGGTCCGGACAGCACTTCATCGAGCCGTAGCCTGCAAGGACTGGAGACACCACGCATGAAGAAGATCCGTGTATCCCTCGTTGTGGGAGCCATGGCCGGGATGATGCTACTGGGCGGCGCCTTGATGGCGAACGCCTCCGCCGATGGAGGGCCCCTTCCCGCCGACAACGGGCAGGCCGAGAAGGCCGCGCCCACCCCGGAGTGGGTCAACCCCGACGGCACGGTGGACGAGTCCAAGATGCCCGAAGAGCTGCCGCTGATCGGGGCGGACGGCAAGCCGGTCAAGGACGAAAACGGCAAGACCCTCATGGTCAAGACGCGCGTTAAGATCTCGCAGCCCGATGCGCCCCAGGCGCCCGTGGCAGGTCCTCGGGCCGTGGAGAAGCGGTCCACCAGCACGGACGCAGAGGGCCGCAAAACGGAGACCGTTGAGATCAAGCCGTCAGTCCCGCCCGCGCACTGACCTGACGGACAACCCGAAGAAGAAGGGCCCCGTATGAGCAGGCTCCTGGAAGCTGTGTGCGCGCTGACCGTTGGCGTCCTCGTCGCTCTCCTTGTATGGGGTTCTAGCCCTGACGCCGTACAAGTGGCATGGCGGCAAGGTGAGATGAGCGGTGTGACGGTCGTGTTCGTGGCTGCGTGTGCACTGTGGCTGACGCTGTGGCGCAAGCGCACCGGGCGCGACCGGCTGGCATGGCCACTCAAAGTACTGCTCTGCGGTGCGGCTGCTGCGCTGATCGTGGCGGCCATGGCCGGTTGACCGGCGCAAGCAGGCCCGTGCCGTGCGTAACGTGCCGTGGTGTCGTAGGGCGAGACGATCGCCCGGGACGAGGGCGGCAACCCTGGTCCGTCGTCCTCGGCCGTGCCCGCGGGCGGTGTCGTACCGGTGGCTGGTGGGCGCGGAGGACTTCGCCGTCGTCACCGGCGGTGCGGCGCCGGTCGTGGACGGCTCTGCTCTTGGCGGATGGGGGCGTCAGGAGGGCCGGGAGGAGGCCGCGCTGTGGCAGGCGCGCATGGTGGAGATCGATACCGGTCTGGCGCCGGGCCGAAGCGGGCATGCGCGGGGATTCGGCCCCGGGACAACGCTGGCTCAGCAGTGTGCCGCGATGTCGGCGCGGCTGGCCGCCGAGGGCATCCGCTGCTCCGCCCACACCCTCGCCGACAAGCAGCGCAAGTGGAAGGCCGCCGGGGAGAAACCGGTCGTCCTGCTGCCTCGGCCGCGGGAGGGACAGCCGGGGGCTTCACCGATCCGCGGTGTCTGACGGCCATGCAGGAGGTGGTGGCCCGGCGCGCGCACGACTCGGACGTGACGATCGACGTGATCCGTGAGGAGGTCGAGGATCTCCTGCACGCGCGCTACGGCAAGGAATTCGGCGATCCGGCTGCCGTGGCGACCCTACTGCCCTCCCGGTCCACCTTCTACCTGCGGATGAAGGAATCCGGCCTGGCCGATGCCCTGGACCGGCCGACGCGGGCCCGTGCCGCCCTGGCCTCCACCCCGCCCCTGCCTCACGGCGGGCGCGAGGCCATCCTGCGGCCGGGACAGGTCACCCAGGCCGACACCACGCCGCTGCGGATCCTGGCCCACGGCGACGACGGCCGACCCACCGCCACGGAGATGACCTCGCTCATCGACGTGGCCAACCACAACATGTGCGCGCTGATGATCACGCCCAGCCGCCCCAGGGACGCCGAGAGCGGACAGGCAGGCCAGGCGACCCGGGCGATCGACCTGACCCTGATGCTGGCCCAGGCTCTCGCGCCCTGGCCGGTGATGCCCGGCTGGGATCCGCTAAGCGCGGCCGCCGCGTCCAGCCTGCCGTTTGGGGCGCTGCGTGCGGCGGACGAGCGGTTCACTGAGGCCACCGCCGCCCGTCCGGTCATCCGTCCCGAGCTGATCGTCTATGACCAGGGCAGCCCCTATGTGAGCGAGCATTTCAACGAGGTCTGCGACCGACTGCGCATCGCCCGCCGCCCGGCACGCAAGAAGACCCCGACCGACAAGCCGCTCGCCGAAAACTTCTTCACCACCCTCGCGCACCGCTTCAGCCAGTACGTGCGGCATGGCTGGCAGGGCCGCAGCCACAAAAAACGCGGCCGCGGCATCGACCGCATGCCGCTGTACACGATCGCCGAACTTCAGCAGATGGCCCAGGAATGGGTCGCGCTGGAGTACCAGCAGACCCCCGATGCGGGGCTACGCGACCCGTTCCGGCCCCACGTCGTGCTGTCTCCCAACGACATGTATGCCGTTCAGGTAGCCCGCAGCGGCTACCGGGCCGTGCCGCTCTCCCCCGCCCAGAACCGCTTCTTCCTGCTGCCGCGGTGGGTCACCCCGGCAAGGGCGGCTTCATGATCAACTATCGGACCTATCAGCCCGTCGCACAGGACGCCGGGCACTACCGGGAGATCCTCCTGCGCGGCGGCTCGAAGCTGCCTGGCCGAGGGGACCGGTGGGAATGTCGCTTCAACCCCTACCGTCCCGAGCGGGTGTGGCTGTATGACCACACGGCCGACACCTGGGTGACCTGCGACTTCCGGCTGCGGCACCTACTACACGATCCGTGGACCGCGGACATGTGGCAGGAGCACGCCGAGCAGCACCGCGCGGCCGGCGGCAGTGAACAGGACGAAGCGGCGATCACCCTGGCCCTGGCACAGCGCGACCGGCGCCGCCGCAGCCGCAGACCGCCACCCAAGCGCACCGGAGCCGAACCACCCTTCCAGGGGCTGGAGTTGGAGACCGAACAGCCCTCCCGGGACCCCTACGCGGGCCTGGAGGAGTTCGACCTGTCGACGCTGCATCCCTACCCGGCGCTGCCCATCTCCCCCCTGGCTCCCCCGCCCGCAGCCGCCCCGCCGGCGCTGCCCGCCGGCACGAGCAACGTGGAGCGGCCCTCGGACAGCGGACAGGCTCCGCATCCGCTGGCAGCGCTCTTCCCCGACGACGGCGACGGCAGCCCGCCGGATGCCTCCGCGACCGGCACACCGGCAGCTATCTACGAGGTCGTCGAGGCGGAACTCCTCGACGACCTCGATCCGGACGGCGATGACGGTGACGAGGCCGAAGACGACGTATGGGAGATATAGACGACCGAGGACAGGAACCGTGACGACGCAGCCCCAGGCCGGCCCCGAGAACGGACAGGTTCTACGGTCCGGAGCCGGTATGCGGGCGTGGGTGTGGGCAGGACCGTGACGAGAGAGAAGCGTGATGAAGGCATCCATCGAACTGCGTGACAAACGTGAAGCCCGTCTGCGTCAGCAGCTCAAGGACACCCCGATGCGGCCTCTGCCGCTGTTCCAGCTCACCGGCTGGACCCACTTCGTCGACGAGGAAGTGGAGCCGCCCGCACTGGCGGCGGGCAGCAGTCCCACTGAGGACAGGAAGACGGACGAACAGGCCATCGCCTACCACCGGCATCTGCGGATGGTGCCCACCGACGCGGTGACCCACATGCAGGAGATGGTCGTCGAGGCGGTCCACTCCAACAGCGGGCGCCGTGACGGGCTGATGGACCATGTCATCGACGGCCCCGCGGGCACCGGCAAGACCTGTCTGCTGCGGGCGATTGGACGCACCGCCCAGAGGGAGGTCGAAGCCGCCATGGGCGGCAGGCGCCAGAACACGATCCCGGTGGTGCACATCACCACCCCCGCGGACCCAGAGCCGAGGGTGAACTGGCTCTGGGAGATCGGCTCCTACCTGGGTCTCAATCCCGAGCCGAAGAGCCTCGTGGAAGTCCTGGAGATGCGCAAGCACCAGGACGTGACCCTGCCGGTCAACTACGTCCTGGAAACCGCGCAGACCCGCCTGCTGCTCATCGACGACATCGACCGCGCTTCGCCGCAGCACCTGGCGAACGTGCTGCCCTACTTCGACTACCTGCGCGACAAGCTGGGTATCTCGCTCGTCTTCTGCGGCACCGGCGCCAGCCACCGCCTGCACCAGGCCCGCATCCTGGCCCAGGACCTGACCCGAGTCAGCGAGGAGAACAAGGTACGGCTCGAACAGGCGGGACAGCCAGCCGGACCCGTCTCACCCTCCCCCACCGCCCTGCTGCCGGTGACCTGGCTGCACCCTCTGCCCCTGGGCACCAAGAGGGAGGAACAGGAGATGTTCCGGCGCGTGCTGGCGAGCTTCGAGGCCGACCTGAGCCTGTACCGGCTGGAGGAGAACGCCCTGAGCAAACACGCCGTCGAACTGCACCGGCGCACCGGCGGCTACTTCAAAGCCCTCGCCTACGTCATCTCCACCGCCGCCGTCATCGCGATCCGCAGCGGCAGCGAGAACATCACCATGAAAGAGATCGACGCCGCGACAGCCCAACTCGGCCCCTGAAACGAACGGCAGCGGACAACTGGGCCCCGTTCACGCCTGCGGCTGCCGGACGGCGGGAGCCCGGCGTCCGTGTGGTCCGCTCGCCCAGCAGCGCGGGGTTCTGCGGAACCGGCGGATTGCCCTCGCTCAGGCGTCCGATGCCGGTGAAGGTCTCCGGGCGGCGAAGGCGGGTGTAACGATCCGGCGGGCGGGGGATTCAGTCGTGCCATTGGGCGAGCACCCAGCCGGCCAGTAGCGATCCGACATGCCGGAAAGCGCCGGAGAGGAGGCTCAGGGACATCAGACGTGGCCAGGACATACCCCGCTGGCAGGGATCGGACTGCGCGGGCGAGGTGCCGGGGCAGTTGTGGCTCGCGGGCTCTGCTGTGGTCATGGAGAAGTCCTCTCTGGGTGGATGGCAGGCACGCAGAATCCGGCCAGGAACAGGGAAAGACGGCGGACTGTCGACCGGGCGGGCTGCCAGGTGGCCTGTGCTTTCGATCGTGGCAGCGACCGTGCGGCTGACGCACGCTCAAGGCGGCTCTGTCTGGGGCGGAAACGCTGTATTTTCCAGATCGTGCAGTACTGGGAGAGCATCACCGGACCTGGCACCATCGACGAACTGGTGGCCGACGCGCACGCGGCGGGCCACGCAGACTTCAACGCGCGGCTGGCCCATGCGTGGATCGCCAAGGGCATCCTGGGCAGCCCGCAGAAACGCACCCTGCACCGCGGCTCCGACAAGGCCCTGCACAGCGCCCATCAGCGCAGGCTGCTGCTCATCGTGCTCGACAAACGCCGCCGGTCGCCGGAGCTGAAGCTGAACTCCCTTGCCCAGATCCCGCTGGCCCTGTGGCTGTGGTGGGGCGAGGAGTACGTGGTCGTGCAACAGGCGCAGCGGGCGTTTTCCACCTGGCTCGGGCGCAGCCAGCGCAACAAGGACGTCGCCCGCGAGGGGGCTGTGGGACTGCTGCGACAGATCGACCACCCGCTCGCCACACCGACGGCGCGCACCCGCCTGGTACGGCTGGTCACCGACCTGGGCAACGGCCGGGCCCTGACCCCACGAGGGCGGGCCGAACTGGTGGACGCGGTGCGGGAGGTGATGGAACCCGACAGCGTGTTCGCCGCCAGCGGGATAGTGCGCGCCGTGGGTCCCGTGGGGGCCCCGATGACGTGCGAGCACGTCATCGCCCACGCCGAGATCATCAGCCTGGCCGTGCAGCACGTCCTGCGCGCGGGCGTGAGTGAGCAGCTCCTGGAAGAAGCGCGCGCCTCGGCCCGGGCCTGGACGGCCGACTATCTCGCCGAGCGCCCCGGTCTCGAGGCTGCGGCCGGGTCCCTCGCCGACGCCTTCCGCTCCCCCACCTTGGACGAACAGGTCAACACCGCCGGCAAACGGCTGCTGTACACCGTGGGCCTCCTGCTGAGGCAGCGTCAGCAGTGACGGACGGCGCGCCTGGCCGCGGGCCGGCCAGCAAGCAGCCCGACGATGGAGCTTCGCTCGTTCAAGGCTGAGTTCATGGCCCTGAGATGAGCGATGAAAGTGGGGGCCGTCGTCGCGGGCACTCTATGCCTGGCTGTCTGCGAGAGCGAGCTGCTGATCGATCCGTCGCGTCTCGATCGCCTCCTCAGTGCCGAGGCCCACCGCAACGGCACCGCTCCCGACACCGGCATCCACGCCCTCTCGGCCCACGCCGACGGCACCGTCCGGCTCGCCGGTGAAACACCACGCGGCTCCCGCCCGCCCCCGGTCAGCCGACGGGGCAGTCCGTATGCGGGCTTCTGTTCCGTGCCGTCCTCACGCCCGCCGGTTCGGGCGGAGGGTTGGTGTCAACGGAGGAGTCGCTGACGCGCTCCACTCGCACATCGATCCCCGAAAACAGCACAGCCTCGACCGTCTTGCTCGCCATGCCAGGACATACTCTGCCGAAACGATCCCTTGCTCACTTCGCTGACCGGGATCGGGGCAGCCGCCGCCGACAGACCTGCCTGACCGGCTACAGCGCGCCGGCCGCCGCCGCGCGGTCGCGGATGGTCCGCAGGCTGACGCGTACTCCGTTCTCTTCTTCGATGTGTCATTCGTTCATTCCCTGGCAGGTCTTGGTGCCGCGGGCGACGGCCCCGGCCTCGTCGGCCCGGCCGTAAGGTGTGCCTCCGGTCGCGGCGAGGATGATGCCGCCGTTCGCGTCGATGGTGGCCCAGTGCTCGGTGGCGCGGTAGGTGAGCACGATCCGGGTGCCGGCTGTCAAAACTTGGGCGTCGATCATCCTGGCCACGTCGGTGCGTCGGCCAGAAGCCGCTCTGCGCCGCGGAGGGGCCTGGCGCGGACGGGCGACCGGCTGGCCGGCGTCAGGCCCCGGAGGTGCAACGGCAGCAGAGACGGGCAACCCCAGGCGTTCGGGTTTCCAGATGTGTTCGAACAGGCGCAGATACAGCTCCTGTCGGGTCTCGATGACCGTGGTCATGGTCTCTGTCGGCCCGAAGGCCCGCATGTGCTTGTCGAGTTGGTGTGCCTTGATGAAGTCGCGCAGTTCAGGGTTGCGGTGATCGTATTCAGGGGCCAGGACGCCCAGGAGGACGTTGTTGCGGGCGTAGAGGCGGTTCTTGTCGTGGAAGGGGAGGTCATTGATGCTGGAGTTCTCGCGGCCCCTCAGCAGGCCGAGGCCACCGAGTTGGTTGCGGCGGCTGCGGAAGACGACCGGGTCTGGGATGTCACCGGCGACGCGATGGTGGTGGTTGGCCCACAGGTGTTCTATGTGGAACTGGTCGCGGTCGAGGTAGGCGAGGATGTCGAAGGGCTTTTTGCAGGCCTCGTCGGCGTAAGCGGTGGCGCGGGCGAGGAGATAGCGGATCTGATGGGCGTTGTTGCCTCTCAGGCCCAGGGTGATTGCTTCGCGCACCGGGTTCCCGTTGTGCTGGGCGAGGTCGCCCAGTGTGGAGGCGACGTCGGCGACGGTGCGGCAGCCGCGCAGGAGGGGGACGAGCTCGGTGTGGACCAGGGCGTCGGCGTCGGCGGACTGGACGGGCAGGTCCTGCAGGATCCGCAGGGCGTACCAGCGGTCGATGTAGGAGGCGACGAGGCGGCCCTTGTCCTTGGCGTCGGTGGGCCGGTCGTCGGGGGCGATGGCAGCGAGCACGGCGACGGACTGGACGCCGAGGCCGTTGCGCTCGTTGAACAGCACCGTCTCCAGGCGGTCGCCGTCCATCTTCAGGGTGCGGGTGGCGGCGAGGACGGGCCTGTACAGACGAGCCGTTTTCAGCAGATTCTGTACGAAGTTGAGGAAGTGGTCGGGGCGTCCCGGGGTCAGGCCGAGGTACTCCGCGTTGTGGCGTACCCACACGTTGAGGTTGGTGGTGATCTGGCGGCGGTCCTCATCGCAGTCCTCGCGCGCGCAGCGAGCAAGGAGGTATGCCTTGATGAAGCGGGATGCCGCCTGGGGGTCATCGCGGTCGGTGGAGAGTTCCCTCAGCATCTCCTGCCACTGGGTGTTCAGCTGATCTTCAGCGGAGCCGACGTTGGACAGCAGATGGCTCTTGAGGAGGTCGACGGTGGTGAGGCGGGCGCCGCGGTCATTCATCGTCTCGAACATGCGGTAGCCGTGGTCGGGGCCTGCCGCGCGGATGCCCACCAGGACCACGCGTGTCAGGAGCCATTCGGTGAAGGGGTGGAGCTTCTCGGCATCGAGTTCCTCGGCAAGCTGGGATTCGATCTGCTGGCCGCGTGCCCACAGGTTGCGGCGGGAGAGGGAGTCCCCCGCGCCGGCCTCGTATTTACGGCCCTCGCTGACGGCTTGCAGGACGGGGTCGTGGTCGGTGATGCCGACGCTGAAGTGCTTCCCGTCGGTCGTGATGACACGGTTGAGTTGGTCGACCGTGTGCGTGTCACCGGCCTCCCGAGCCGACAGTCTCAGCTGCAAAAAGAGCAGGTGCAAAGTGACGAAGCGCTGCTGACCGTCGACGAGGAAGCGGCGCTTCTTCGACGGCTCGTGGTAGACGAAGGGGCCGAGGAAGTACTGCGGCGCGGTGTGGGGGCGGCGCCGGTACGCGGAGTCGCCCAACCAGTGCTTGAACGAATCGCACAAATCCCGCAGCAGGGTGCGGACTTCTTCGTCACCCCAGGTGTAGTCACGCTGGTAGTAGTCGATCTCGTACGTCACGTCACGGAACAGCTCATTCAGGCTGAATCCCTGAGACCTGATCTCGTCCGCCCCCACGCAACCACCCCTCACCTGCCAGGCATATCCCGTCATGCTCCCAATCCGGCGCCGCGGCGTACAGACGGCGCGGGAGTCTGGTCGGCGGCGTGCAGAAACATCGGCGCAGGCGACGGTGTCGTCCCCGGCCCGCTGTTTTTCCCGACTACGGTCCCAGCCGCTGCCGCGGCGCACGTTTGCCCGCAGCCGTGCGGGCTGCGGGCAGGCCGACGTTGTGGGTGATGGCAGCCGCGACTGAACGGGGCGGTGTCAGTGCCCGCCGCTAGGGTCGGTGCTGTGATCAGGGAGTACTACCCGCGGGCGTGGCAGCACCTGCGCGACGCGCAGCAGGCCAAGATGGCGATGGCGCCACTGTGGAGCACGCTCCTCAAGGACGGACTCGTCGAGGAGAGCGTGGTCACGCATCCGGACGGGTCGGGGGTCATCGGTGCCTGGCTGGCCTGGCCACCAGGCGGGCAGGCGGAACTGACCGAGCTGTTCCGCGGGTGTGTGCGAGAGTTGTGGGCTTGTCTGGATGCGCTGGTGACGGAGTCGGTTGAGGCGTTCAGTGCGCTGCAGCGGCTGCGCAGGCCGGAGTGTCCCCGGTTCTTTCCGGTCGCTGATTCTCTCGAGGGGTTCAGGGCGTCGCTGGCCGAGTCGTGCATGGACGGCACCCTGCGCTCGCACGTGGCGATGGTGGAGGATTGCCAGCCCTTCCAGGACAGCGACGGCGACGAGGTCATCGACAGAATCCGCCGCGGGCTGGGCTATCTGCTGGAGTGGGAGGCAGCGCTGGATTCGGGTGCGGTGATGGGCGCCTGGGCGACTCCCATCGAACCGCAGGTCCATGCCGCGGCGCCCGCGGTGGTCGAGAGCGTGGAGGCGGCGGAGCCCGGTGCGCTCGACGGACAAGAGCGTGTCCTGGCCCGCTACCGGCTGAGCTCCTACCAGAGCGGGTGCGCTGTGAACGCGCAGGCCGGCACCTGGGTCGATCTGTGTTTCACCGAGGGGTTCGCCCCGGCCGATGACGAGGACACCTTCGGTCAGCGGCTGTCGCTGGTGATCGAGGCGGTCACCCGGTTCGCCACCTCGTTCGCGTGGCTGTCCAGCCAGGTGCCGGGCAGCCGGCGCGTGCTGTCTGCCGGACGCGCCGGCGCTACGGATACCTGGATCGAGGCCACGCGCTCGTCGAGGCACTGGTCCGCCGAGGAGCTGGCCGCACTGGCCTCCTCGGACATCGGCCTGGGGCGGGTCCAGGACGCCGACACGCTCACGCTGATGGTGAGCACGCCCGGCGGTGTGTTCGAGCGGGTCGTCCCGCACGCGACACCCCTGCGCCACCACGACCGGCGGGGCACGGCCGCGGAGACAGCCGTCAAGGATGCGGCCGCCACCTGGGGCCTGCCCGATTTTGTGATGGCCCCGAGCGTGGAGCGCAAAGGCCGCGGGGTGCGGGAGATCAGTGACGGACTGCTGGTGGTCGGCGACCGCGGTGTGGTCGTGCAGATCAAGGCCCGCGAGGGCGAACCCGCCACCGTGGAGCGGGAGACGTCCTGGGTCCTCAAACAGCTGACCGCGGCGGGCAAGCAGATCCACGGCACTGTACGCCGGCTGAAAACGCAGGGCGTGCAGATGGTCAACGGACGCGGCCACCGTCTCAGCATCGACAGCCCGGCCATCGACTGGGTAGGCGTCACCATCATCGAACACCCCGTTCCCCCGCAGGAGTTGACTGTTCCCGAACACCACGGGAACACGCCGGTGATCGCCCTGCTGCGGCGTGACTGGGAGTTCCTGTTCCACCAGCTTCGCTCCACCCACGCCGTCGTCGGCTATCTGCACCGGGTCGGCACGTCGGCGCCCGTTCTGGGCGGCGAGCCGGAGCGTTACTACGAGCTGGCCGCCGCGGATGCCGAGGCAGCACCGGAAGAGGCGGACCCGTCCTGGACTCGGCGCGGCGGACAGCCGCACAGCGTGCCGCTGCTGCCCGCCGCCCCGGCCGGCAGTGACGACGACGAAGCTCACACCATGGTCCGCGTCATGCTCGAGGACGTAGCGACCAGCCCACTGGACCCGGACGAGTGGGATACCCGGCAACGCGTCCTGGCCTCTCTCGACAGCCTGCCGGTCGGGTGCCGCACAGATCTGGGCCGATTTCTGCTGGACGCGCTGGCCGCGGTCGCCGAGCCTGAGACAGGCACCACGGTATGGCGGATGCGCACCTTCATCGCCGGGCCTGACCTGGATCAGCTTGGCTTCGCCGTCTGTTCCGCCCTGACCGACCACACCCGCGCCGCGTTCTCCGCCTGGCTTCAGCTCCGCCATCACGAACGCGGCGAGCATGCGAACCTCGCCCAGCTCATGTCGGTCGGTGTGCTGCTCACTCCCCGCGCCGACGGCTACCGGGAATGGGACACCACCATGAGTGCCATCAGCGGCGACCCGGAAGTGACCGGTGAGGAACTACGCGCCTATCAGGATCTGTTCAATACGCCCAACGGCCCGGCAGGCACAGCATCGAGGCCATCGCCCTGACAAGGCGGCAAGACGGACAGCGGCAGGTTGCCTGCTACGGCGCCGGCTGGCGGCAAGCAGCTGGAGCAGAGCGTCAGTTGGAGGGGGGATCTGCCATGCGTCACGGCGCCCCATGGCGTCTGGCAGGGACAGTGCGTCCCGCACTGCGAGCACCGTCAGCGGCCAGGCGCCGCTGAGCGATCTTCACTATGCCGTTGACTACGCTGCGGCCACGGTCACCGTCGCTCCGGCGATCACAGGATCCATGCCGTACGTTCCCCTTCCGGATGGCTTGCTCGGTATCGCCCGCGCATCGCACCCACCACAACCGTGCTGATTTCTCCGGGCGTTGTGACATCTGGCTGGTCACAGGGCTATCGCTGCTCCGATGCCGTGCGCCGCGCACGGTGGTGCGCGGGAAGGCCCGCCGCCCCGGCCGCGGGGATGGGTAGATGCGCCGGCCAAGACAGGCATTGGCGTACCCCGCCGCGGTGCAGCTTGTGGACGCCGCGCTGCGGTCGCCTTCGGCCGTTCGGTGATCGGCCGGGCCCCCGCTGTGGTCAGCGGTGTTCGTGCAGCCGGGTGAGGAACTGCCGGACGAGGGCGTCGGCTTCGTCGGCGCTGAATCCTTCGACCAGGATGCGTTCGATGTGGGCGATTCCGCTGTTGCGGCAGAGTCTGTCGAGGCTGGCGTCCGCGGCGAAGTGTTCGTGGTGACGGGGCTCGCCGACCTCGATGACGCCCACCCGGCCGGAGGCGGTGACGAGGAAGTCCGGAGCCCAGGTGCTGCCGCCGCCGACCCGGGCCCTCGGCAGCGGGAAGATGGCGATGGTGGAATTTTGCGGCAGTTGTGCCTGTGCCCGCTTCAGCGCCTCGTAGACGAGGATTTGCTGCCGGGATTCGAAGGTGAAACCGTCCCTGCTGAGGGTGGCGGCTGCCTCCTTGGCACGGGGCCGGGGGTACTGGCTGGGGGATGTTTTGTTGATCAGCTTCTCTTGGAGGCTCTGCCGCCAGTCGTCACCGGTCGCGGGGAGGGCTGGTATGGCGCTGACGTTGTCGACCAGCAGGTCGTGACGTGCCGCCACGTGGACGAGCAGGGGCCGGATGGCAGCGAGGACCTCCTTGGTGAAGCGGGCAACGAGGTAGAGCGGAACGATGAGTGCGACGTCTTCGCCTTCCTCGGACAGGTCGCTGGGGAGATGCTCGATGTCTTCCACGTCCGCCAGCAAGGCGGCGGCCTGGCTGTTTCCGTCCTCGTACAGCAGGAACGCTGTCTGGGCCAGGACGCGATGCAAGATGGCCGTGAGGGTCTCGTCCGGCTCCGGTGACGTGTCGGTGGCCGCAACGGCACCGGGCGCATACACCTGTGTGGGACCTTCAGGGCTGGGGAGGTCGGGGTCGACGGGGTCCTGCCTTGCACCAGCAGCTCTACCGCGGGCGGAGGATTGAGAAACTCTGCGAGTACCTCCTCGAGCACGTTGGGACATTCCGAGTTGATCAAGGTGTCGTATGCGCCCGGGCTGAACATGTTGAGCGTCAGCGTGGTGCCGTCGTAGAAGAGCACGCTCGCGTTCTGGCTCAGCAGGATCCAGGCGAACCGCATCCGCTCTTTGACGACTTGCAGAAGCTGCGGCCACAGCTCCTGCGTGTCTGCCGTCCCGTCCGCCATGGCACCCTCCCCGTGTGCTGCCCCCACCAGCAGCGTAGGAAGAGACACCGGCCGCCAGAGGCGGATCGCTGCTGCCGTTACCCGTATGCATGAACTCCGTCCGCACGGAAAGGCCTTGGACTGGCCGATCCAGAACTCGCCGTATCCGCACGACCTCGACCAGATGGCCCGTCGGACCAACTCGTCCGCCGGGTTAGAGATGCGGCAGCTCGCGCTGTACGGAGCGGCCGTCGCTCAATCGGTGTGCTGTTCTGGAGAATCCTGCGCCCGACCGGGGGCTCCACGAGAGGATGCACTGGGTCGGTGGGCAGTACGCAGTGGGTCACCGAAGGCGCATGGTTCCCGGACCGGCCGAACCCCAGCATGTCTGTGGGGGTTGGATGGCGGTGGACGCTGTGGGAGTGGGATGAGCGGGGGGACATGGCGACGTGGTTTGAACGGATGGCAGCGATTCCTGGTGTGCGGTTCACCGGAAGCCCTGGTGTCGCCCGTGAAGCGCTCGCAGCGGCGCGTGTCCGTCCGAAGGTGTCGTACGGCTCGCTGACGTGGCCGTCTGCTGAGGGCCGTACGTCGGCAACGCCGGCCAGCCGGCATGTGCCGGTGGAGGCGAGCGGAACGGACCTGGTCACCCGGGTCTGGGAGGCGCTGGAGCTTCCCGGTGGGGCGATGGACTACCACTTCGTCCTCCAAGGCGCGGTGGACCGCTTGTGGAGCGGCAGACGCTCCTACCCTGACGGGCTTGAGCTGCTTGAGGTGTTCGCGCTGCTGGACTTGGAGTTGATGGAGGCTGCCCCGCAGGCCGTCTCCTTTGACACCGGCTCTGTCCCGACCTCGTTCGTGCACGTGACGTCCGTTCCCCGGCTGGTGATGCTGCTGGAACGCGAAGGCGCCTTCACCGACGCCCTCGAAGTGGCGCGGCGGCTGGCCCGTTTCGAGCAGGGTGAGGATGCGGTGGACCGTCTCTCGGAGAAGATCGGCGCACTGGCGGCCGAGGCGACGGCTGGCGGGGCGGCATGAGCGCCGGTCTGGAGCTGCGATCCCCTCGGCGTCCTACCTGGAAGAGGCCTTCCTACGCTGGGTGCTCACTCCAGCCGCGCAGCGGGGCATCGTGGCGCATGTACGCAGTCAGCATCCGGTGACGGTCAACGAACGGACCTACCGACTGGACTATCTGATCGCTGGCGAGTCGCTGCATCTGGCCGTGGAGTTGGACGGGTTCACCTTCCACAGTGACCGTGCCGCCTTCACCTACGACCGGTTGCGGCAGAACGACCTGGCGGCCACGGGGCTGACGGTGCTGCGGTTTTCCTACGACGCGGTGCGCCTGGACACCGCACGCTGCGTCGCGCAGTTGCAGGCGATGCTGCGCCAGGATGCCGTGCTCTCGCCACTGGTCATCGCCGCGCCGCGCGTCGAGGTCCCGGAGATGGTGGGCGATCCCCTGCGGGCGGCCGATCCGCCTCGGGGTACCCGGTCATCTGCAGATGAGGCCTACTTCGCCGGTGTGCGCGCTCAGGTGACCCGAGAGCCGTTGCGTACCTGCCAGGACGAGGCCCTGGCCGCGCTGGCCAACTACTACGCTTCCGGCGGTCGGCATGCGGCCACGGTGATGGCGGTCGGGGCCGGCAAGACCGCGCTGGGGGTGGCGGCCGCGTTGTCCTTCACCAGGCGGCGAGCGCTGGTGGTGACTCCGGGCTCGGTCATCCGCGGCACCTTCGCCAAGGCACTCGACCCCGGTGTGCCGGGCAATGTCCTGTACGGGCTGGCGGGCGGGCCCCTGCTGCCGGGTGCCCGGCCGCCGGCCACACTGGTGCTGGACGCGGATGACGAGCAGATCAGCCAGGTGAGTCGGCAGCGGTTGCTGGCTGCGGACGTGCTGGTCACCAACTTCCATGCGCTGGGTACTGGCGACAAGGGCGGGGACCTGCTGGCCAAGCTGGAGCCGGGCGATGTCGACTTCATCGTGGTCGACGAGGCCCATATCGCGGCCAGCGCCTCCTACCAGCGGCTGTTCGCCCACTTCCGGGATGCGCGCACGCTGTTGATGTCGGCGTGCTTCCAGCGCCTGGACGGCAAGCCGATCGACGCCGATGTCGTCTACCGCTACCGGCTGGTGGATTCCATCGCGGACGGCTCGGCGAAGAACCTGCGCGTGCACCGGTTCGCCCCGGACGCGGCGACGACGGTGTACGAGGCGGTGTGGTCCGACGGGCGACGCGAGCAGATCACCGGCCGCGATGCGCTGTTGGCCGCGTTGGGCGACGAGCGGAGGATGGCCCGCATCACCGCGCAGTCCGATGCCTCGATCCGGCAGGTGATGATGGTGACGCGGGCCTGTCTGGATGCGCAGGCCAAGCTGCTGGCCCCGGTCAAACCCCGGGCGCTGTTTGCGGCGATGGGTGAGGCCCACGCTCAGCAGATCGCCCGGATCGCCGAAGAGCACGGCATTCCCTGCGCCACGCTGCACCACAGCATGTCGCCGTCGTCGATCAAAGCCACACGGCGGCGCTTCGAGTCGGACGCGGGTGATCTGCAGGGCATCGTGCAACTGCGGATGCTTGGCCAGGGCTACGACTTCCCGCCCATCACCGTCGTCGTACCGGTGCGTCCCTATGGCAGTTTCGGCGAGTTCTACCAGTTCATCGGACGTGGCGTGCGGGTGCTGCGCCAGCCGGGTCTGGCCGCCGATCAGCAGTATCTGGATGTGGTCTGCCATGCCGAACTCGGCCTTGAGGACCATCTGGAGGCCATGTGCGCGGACAACGACATGGATCCCGCGCTGCTGCTCGGCGTTCCCTTGATCGACACCTCCACGCTGGAGGCGGACTTCGCCGGCGGTAACGGCCTCGGGGAAAGGGACTCTGACAGTGCGCTCCCGGTCGGAGTCGACGCGTTCGTGCTGTACGAGCAGGGGCGTGTTGAGCAGCGGGTCGTGCATGACCTGGACCGGGTGGAGGCCCGGCGGGCGGAGCGGGAAATGCAGCTGATGGCCCAGCGCTACGCCGTCTACGCGCAAAACACCGCGGCTCCGATGCCGTTTGAGAAGTTCGTCGACTACATGCGGAGGCTGACCGGTGGCCAGTGACCAGCCGCGCTGGTGGCAACCCGTTATCGATGCGTCCCCCGAAGACGCGCTTGCCTTCGAGGCAGCTGCCGGCCAGCAACAAAGGTTCGTCCAGCTCGACACGCTCGCCACCCGGTTGCTGACTGCAGCGCTCCACGGCCAGCCCACGGTCTCGGTGGTCCGCAGCACCGGGCCGCAGGCCGCGGACAACGTCGAGGTGCTGGGGCTCAGATCCCAGGAAAAGGCGTGGTGCGCTGAAACGTTCGGGGTGCCGGAGCAGCAGCGGCGCGGTGCCTGGTACCTGCCGCAGAAGCTGTCACTGAAAGCCGGGTCGGTGAACCTGCCCCAGCTGGTGCGCGAACGCCCAGCCCATGCCCTGACGCTGGCCGCGGACGACTCGGCCAGCGTGAGCCTGGTGGACGGCGCAGCCGACGCGGTGCTGCTGTGGGCAGTGCTGGTCCCGTTGTTCGAGACACTGATCGAACCGATCCGGGTTCGGGCAGCGGGGTCTGGGAAGACGACCGACGACCAGCGGCAAATGTGGTCCGGCATCGAGGAACGCTACCGGCTGCTGGGCATCGCCGGCGATGTTCTGGATGCCTTCCGCTTCGGCGGCAGATGGCACCGGCTGGACCGGCACGGCCAGCAGCACGCCCGCCTGCGCCTCCTGGACGCTTTGGCGGCCGTTGATCCGCTGCAGCTCGTCACCCGCCATCGCATCCTGCAACTGCAGGCGCTGATGGCCGGATTCGCCAAGAAATCCAAGACCGGCACCGCCCTCGCGCGCCGGGTTGTGACGCGCGCACTGCAGCCGGTTGTCTCCGGCTACTTCGCCGGCGACTGGCTGGCCACGCTGGACTACCTGCAGGCGCCGCCGCACCCGACGAGGAGGTCATCACCGCGCTGCCCGAACCGCGCCTGTATGTGGGAATGTCCGCCCAGGCGGCCGACATGGCAGCCGAGGCAGGCATCCCAGAGGACGAGATCCACGCGATGCTCGCGGCCTTCCTCGGCGGCCCGACCTCCCTCTCCCCCGTCGAAGAACGCGTGGCGGCTCTGCGCGAGTGGTGGACGGCCTTCGACCAGGCGCACGCCGTCCAAAGACCCGGCATGCGGCCGCTGTGGGGGCTCGTCGACGACAACATCATGGCCTTTTCCTGGCAGGACGAACACGGCTTCACCCAGCAGCTGTACCGGCAGGTGCTGCCCGCTTCCGTCAACGAGCAGGTGGACCGGCTGTGGCAGTCGGTGACCCTGCAGCGGCACGCCAAGAGCCTCGTCAGCAACCCCCGCCCCCACCAGCTGATGGCCGAAGCCCTCGGCCCCGCCCCGGAGTTCTGGCACGGCGTCGCGCTGACCGCCTGGTTTGTGTGCGAAGGCCCCTACTCCCGCGCTCCCCTGTCCGGTGTGGCCGACTACTACAGCCGCACCCTCACCGCGCTGACTGCCGCCGGCTGCCCGGTCCCCCCGGACTTGTTCGAGGAACTGCGCATCGCTGAGCAGCACCTGGGCCCCGCAGAGATGATCATCAAGGAGCGCACAGAGCTCCCGGTGGACACCGCCATCGGCGCCTTCACCATGACGTCGACCATCAGCGGCGGCAGCCGCCGCGAAGGCTTCGAACGGGCCCGCGACATCATCACCCGCCATCGTCGTGCCTGGACCGAGCAGTACCTCGACACCTACCTGCAGCAGCGCTGGCGCACCGCCTTGGAAGGCGTCGCCCAGGCGCACCACCGGTTCGTGGCCGCGAAGGGCCGTCCGCCCACCCTGATCCAGTTCGCCCAGTTCGCCACCGCCGCAGCCAACCAGTGGACCGGCGGCGACCTCGGCGCTCTCTACACCGCGATCGGGGAACCCGCACCCGCCCAGCAACTGCACCCGGCCCGTCTGCTGCCGGGTGACGGCTATGACGTCGCCCAGCGCGTCTACACCGCGCTCGGCGGCACCACGGTCGACAACGACCTGCGCATGAACCAGCCCGAAGAAGCCCGACGGCAGTGGCAACTCAGCCGCCTAGCCGTCGAAAGCCTGCGATACCTGCAGCTCCACGAAGCGCTCGGACAGCCCCCAACGGGCAAACAGTTCGGCTCTTCACGCCTGGCCTGGCCATGGCCCGGAGAGGAAACTGAGGGCTGGCCGCTTTTCCAGCACACCCTCGCCGCTCTGACCAACACCAGCCCGCCCGCAAGTGAACCTGCCGCAGGGACGGCCGAGGCCGCCCCAAGCCTGCTGGACAACACCAAGCACGTGCTGGCCAAGGGAGCCAACGCCCCTCTGCGAACCGAATCGGTAGCGGTGCGCCTCATCACTACCGGCGTGCCAGTCGATGTCTCTGCCGTACTCCTCACCAGCCACGGCAAAGTACGCAGCGACCACGACCTGGTCTTCTACAACCACCCGCACCACGACGGAGTCCGCACCAGCGGCGACACGGTCACCGCAGATCTGCCGCACGTACCCGACGACGTCCACACCGTGGCCGTCATCACCAGCATCGACCTCGAAGCCCAACCCACCGCTTCCTTCGACCAGAACACCACGTGGCACGTCGAGGTCACCCAACCCGCTGGCGGCGGACTCGCCTTCACGCCTGCCCCGTTCGTCTCGGGCGAGACCGTCACCATCGCTATGGAGATCTACCGGCATGGTTCGGGCTGGAAAGTACGTGCTGTCGGCCAGGGCTACGACACCGGGCTTGCTGGCCTGGCCGCGGACTACGGCATCAACGTCGAACCCTGACGGCAATGTCAGTGCCTGTCGCTAGGGTCGATTCTGTGATCAGTGGCCAAGAGCCAAACCCGCCGGCCGGCAAGGGGGCATGGCGGAAGGCAGTCCGTCGCTCGTCTCCTGCACGCGGGTGCGATCGTGACCGAAAGCCACATCACGCGTCGGGTACTACGGGAACTGCTTTGATCGCAGGAACCGTCCTTCATCCCGTGCCCACTGGTTGCCGGGGTTCGGGAGCTGCAAGAGGTGGCGCACGGTAAGAGAGGGATGGACATGTCGCGTGGGCACAGAGTCACGGTGACGGTTGCCGCTGTGGCCGTTATCGCCTCAACTCCCGCTTTCTGGCTGCTCGATGGGCCGAATGCCGGGCAGATGGTGGGGGCTTCGGTGCAGGGCGCCACAGGGGTGTGCGCCTTGTTGTGGGCCTGGAAGCAGCCAGCCGCACGGGCACGGGACACCGTCACACGGACGGGGCGGGCTGAAGCGTACGGCGGAGGAGAGGCCCACACCGGCATTCGCCGTCGTCATGGAGGCAGCGGAGAGGGGAGTGTGGAGCAGAGCGGGGATGCGAGCGCCCGCGGGCAGGGAAGCAGGGCCGGCACCGGCATCGACTACACCGGCTAAGGCTGCCATGGCGGCGGGGTGGATGGTGAGAGGGCCGATGAAACGGTTCCGGGTGAGGCGCCCGACCCGTGGCGAGGACGGCACCGAGCAAACGGCGCCGCCCGTCAGCGTCAGCGAGAGCGGTGATGCCGTCGCCACGGATAGCGGCGATGCGCTGAGCGGCTACCGCGGCCCGGGCCCCCAGGCGGATGGCCGGGCCGTGCGGGTGGAACGGTCAGGCGATGCGATCGCCGCGGCCGCCCATGCGGTGGCCATCAGCGGCAATGTAAGCCAAGTGCTGGTCTCTGCTCCCCCGCCGCGCCAGCCGTTGCATTGGCCCGTCCGGTTGGGCTCGGTACCGGTGCTTGCGTCTGCATTCCAGGACCGGTCTGCGGTGCGCGATCGGATCGATCAGGCCAGGGCAGGCCATACCACGGTGGTGCTGGCCCAGGTCCTGTCCGGCGGCGGGGGCGTGGGCAAGACCCAACTCGCTGCCGCCTATGCCCACCAGGCTCTGGAGGACGGCATCGACTTGGTGGTGTGGGTCGACGCCAGTGACATCGAGCAGGTCATCGCACGTTACGCGCATGCCGCACAGGTCGTGGAAGCGGCGGCGGAACACCTTCTGGGCAAGAGTGCTGAGTCCGATGCCGGACTGTTCCTTCAGTGGCTGGCGACCACCCGACGCCCGTGGCTGCTCATCCTTGACGACCTCACCGATCCAGAGGCCATGCAGAAGTGGTGGCCGCCGTCCTCCGCTTTCGGTTGCGGCCGCGTCGTGGCGACGACCCGCCGCCACGACGCGGTGCTGTCCGGCGGCGGCCGAGCCGTGGTGGACATCGACACCTACAGCACGGAAGAGGCCGAGGCCTATCTGCACGAGCGGCTCGACTCGGCGCATGCCGCCCATCTCATGGACTCTCAGGCCGGTGAACTGGCTGCGGCACTGGGCTACCTGCCGCTGGCTCTGTCACACGCGGCCGCCTACATGGTCAACGAAGACGTCCCCTGTACGGAGTATCTTCACCGCTTCAACGGCAGCACAGCACGCCTGGACGACCTGCTGCCACGCACGGCAGACACCGAGGGCTACGGGCGGCAGGTCGCCGCGGCTCTCCTGCTCTCATTGGATGTCGCTCAAGCGAGCGAGCCCGTCGGCCTGGCTGTTCCGGTCATGCGTCTGGCCGCCGTTCTGGACCCGGCCGGACACCCCCGTTCCCTGTGGGCCAGCGACGCCGTCACCCACTACCTCGACACCCAACGCACCGTACCTCCCAACGGAGTTACCGCCGCCGTTGATCCCGACCAGGTGCGGGCAGCCCTGCGACTTCTGCACCGCTACGGCCTGCTCGCCGATCACGCTCAGGCTGGTTCCCGCGCGGTGCGGCTGCACGCCCTGACCGCACGAGCCGTACGCGAGTGCACTCCCGACGCCACGGTGCAGGCGGTCGTGAAAACCGCCGTCGACTCGTTGAGGGAACTGTGCGACGAGGTCCCGTGGTTCGACCGTGAGGCGACAGCCGTGCTGCGCACCAACATCGACAGCGTCGATGCACGCGCCGGGGACCTGCTGTGGAATGTCGAAGGCCATTACCTCCTGCGCTGGACTTTGCGCAGTCTGATCAGTGTCGGCCTTGCCACTGCAGTTCCCTACGGGCAGCGGCTGATCGGCATCAGCGAGCAACTGTTGGGCCGCGCTCACCCCATGACCCTCGTCGCTCGACGCGATCTCGCATGGGCCTGCCTCCTCGCGCGCCGTCACAAGGATGCCTTCACGCTCCTGCAGGAGGACTTACCCCACCAGGACGAGCGTCTGGCCCGTGAACGACAGGAGCCCTCTACGGCTGCCCGTGGGCGCGTCCATGCCCTTGCACTGCTGGAGGACACCGTTGCTGTTCGCGCACGACTGTTGGGTCCTGGAGACCCCGCGACCCTGGAATGCCAAGTCAAACTCGCCGTCCTGTACTGGTCCCGGGGCGACAGGTCGGCGGCCACTGCCCTGCTGAACCGATCCCTCACCGGCTGCCGGACAACGTTCGGCGCCGACCATCCGTACACCGTCTCGGTCGACAACCGGCTGTCCCACTGGCAAGAGCAGCACCAGAGGCGCTGGTGGAGTTGCACACGCAGCCAGTCCAAGCCGACGTAGCCAGCCGAACGATCGGGGCAACTCCCGCGCGGTGGGCGCGGCTTCCCGCCTCCTCACAGCCCTTCGGCCACGGTCGTCCACAGACCTCCGCCCCGGCGTTCAGGTGGAGGCGCCAGAATCCCAGGCACCGGCGAGCGGACCAGGTGGTCGACGTGCAGGCCATAGGGCCCGTCGATGTAACGGTCGCCGTAGGACGAGTGCCCCCGCTCAGCGCGCAGTTCGGCCCCCAAGCCTGGGCCATGACTGCTTTGGTAACCACTCAGCGCCGTAAGGGTTCTCAACGCTGTCAGGGAATCTCAGACAAACCGAGGGACCGCACCTCAAGCCCTTCCACACTCCAGGCCACAGATGCACGTTCCGTCAGACACACTACTCATCAGGCGACAGCCAAAAATCAAGATCAATCTCATACGCAAGCAGGGACACGAGCCTACGGAACAGCAGACGATCGTCTTCGGCATCGACGGCGACCTGCGCCACGAAAGAGCGATCGATCCTCAGCTCGCTCATCGGCAACCGTCGTAGATGCGCCATGGCATGTCTGACCAGCACAAACCTAGCCGCCCAGGCCACGCAGCCATATGGAAATCCTGAGCCGATCACCATGTTCCGAAACGATCACTAAATCTGCACCTCAGAGCCTGGCTGCATCTCAACTGCCCCAGGAAACCCCAGGTCAGATCCATGCCACACCACAGCAAGAGATCCCGAAACGATCACTAGATACACATGTCAGCACACCATTCACCTAGTGATCGTTAGCGGATTTGTCACACCGACGGCATGGATTACCCACTGCTGGTCCGCATGGAGGACGGCTCGTCACGCGAGGACTCAGCGGCCATGCATCCGGCATCCCCAGCCCCGATGGTCGCGCCACGCAGTGGGGCCTGCAGCCCAGACTGCGCCGCGGCTCCTTGCACGCTCCGGCAGTTGCGTACGGCACAACGCCTGACCGAACAGGACGAACTGCGAATCACCCTCTGGGCCGAAATGACCGTGGCGGCCCATCTGCTGGGCTGGTTCACTCCCCTGCCCGGGGAGGCCATGCGCCACGATCTCGCTCCGCACTGGACCTCGGACCGGCGCCTGGTGGAGTGCTCCATCGGTCAGGCGGTCGACCGAGCGGTACACAGCCGGGTCGGGGCCGTGGGCTCTCCAGGCGCACTGGCCGAGCACGTCGCCGCACTGATGCGGGCCCAACTCGACGGGGATGACCCCTGCCCGGTTGCGGAGCCGCAGTGGAAGGCCGGGAAGGGAGCTAGAACACGGCAGTACTACCACGGGCGTTACACGCCGTCCGTGCTGGAGAAGGCAGTCGGCTGCGGGGATCCGTCGGAGGAGTGGGCCAGGCGGTTCGCCCGCGTGCTCGCGTGCTTCGAACGCAGGCCGCGTAAGCCGGTGGCGTCCCCTCGGCCCTGAAGGAGAAGCTATGAGCGAGCTGTATACGTCCGACGGCGGAGCTGAGACGGGCGCCAATGCCGACTCCCTGCCGGTCGATTTCGGTGATGCCCGGGCGGAGCCAGTGGAGCCCGGCGAACCGGAGGATCCGCTCGATCTGGTCGGTCTTCCCTCCGAGTTCGATGAGCCGGTCGAACCGGAGGGCGAGCGGGAGCCGCTGGAGCTGTCTGCTCGCGAGGAGGGTCCCGAAGGGGGTTTCCTCGGGCAGGTGCGCGATGCGGTGTCCTGGTGGAAGGAACCGACCGAGGAAGCAGTCGACTTACACGCCACGGTCGATCGGCCGGACTTCAATGAGGTGACGCCGGCAGGAGAATACCGCTACGGTACGCCACTCGACGGCCCCGACGGAAAGCGCATCCCCTTGTTCGACGGGCCACCCGCCCGCGAGCAGACCCATCAAGGGAGGCTGAGTGACTGTGGAATCATTTCCACCATGGGCGCAGTCGCCGGACATCGCCCTGAGGTAATTTCCGACTGTGTCCGGGAGAACGGTGACGGCACATACGAGGTGACGCTTCACCAGACGAAGCGATCACATTACGGCGACTGGAGTCGCTTTGAGCCAACGGGAGCAGTCACTGTCCTGACCATCACGCCCGACCTTCCGGTAGCAAGTGACTCACCCGACCAGCCGGCCTATGCAAGGTCGAGCGCCAACGATGTGGCGTGGGTACCGATTCTGGAGAAAGCGATCGCCGGAGTCGACGCGACGTGGGACGAGGGCCGTACCAAGTCGGTCGAGGGCTACGTACGCCTCGGCCGGGGTAGTTTCCCCAATCACCGTGCTGAACTGCTCACTCAGCTCACCGGCGAGCCCGCATACACGGATGACTTCCCGACCCAGTTCGACATGCAGGGGCGCAGCCCTGACCGGCAACTCATAGAAACATTAAGAGAGAAACTTACGGATGGATGCCCGGTGCTGGTCGGCACGGTGAACCTGGAGCTCAACGATAGGCGTGACCTCCCCAAGGGGCTCTACGATGGTCATGCCTATGAAGTGACCGAAGTGGATGAACAAGGATTGATACATCTGCGCAACCCGCATAATTTTGCACATCCGAAACCACTGACGGTCGAGGACTTCAAAAAAAACATCAAGAACCGCTACACAACGATGGGGTGAATGTGATGGCCGATGAAGTCTTCCTTGAGCATGGAGTTCCTGGGGAACGGGATGGCGTCAGGTACGCTGTACGCCGTGTTCGCGCTCCAAAAGATCTGCCGGTTTCCGTAGCTCTCGTCGTTGTTACTGATCGGGAGCAGGATTACGACCTAGGCATCGGGGACACGTTCCCTGTGCGTGATGAGACCTGGACGCTCGACCGTGTAGAGAATCTTCCGAGGCCGGATTGGTGGGTTGTCCTCCGCAAGATCGAGTAGTGTCCCTTGGAGTTCGTAACAAGATCTTGCAGGGATGACCCGGTTGGGCGGGTGAGGGGTTCCAGCACCGGTCCGTCGCCAGTGATGGCAGAGTCGTCTCGCATGATCGATAATTTCGCGAAAGAGTACCTGCACAGCGATCTACGAGAGACGCGCGAGGCGGTCCTCTGGAAGCTCGATGGGCTCGCTGAGTACGACATCCGCCGCCCCCTGACCTCGACTGGAACCAACCTTCTCGGCCTGGTCAAGCACTTGTCGATCTGGGAGTCCAGGTACTTCGGCGAGGTCTTCGACCGACCGTTCCCCGAACCTATGCCCCGGTGGGACAACACCGGAGAACGTGGCGCCGACATGTGGGCGACCGAACAGGAGACGAGGAATGAGATCACCGACCGCTACCGGCGCGTGTGGGAGCACTCAGACGCGACGATCTCCGCCCTCACCATCGACGCCCCCGGCTACGTGCCCTGGTGGCCACGCCCCAACGTGAAGCTGTTCAACATCCTGGTCCACATGCTCACCGAGACCAGCCGGCACGCCGGGCACGCCGACATCCTGCGCGAACAGCTCGACAACTCAACCGGGACAACCGCCGAATACGCGACTCAGCAGCACGACGCAGCCTTCTGGGATGCCCACCGAGAGAAGATCGAGCGAGCTGCCAAAGCAGCCGTCACCATGCCTGATCACGCTAGTTCTACCAAGAGCTCGTAACACGGGGCTCCGTAGAGCTCGTGACACGTTCACGATCCAGCCCTCTTGAGGCGCCTCCAGCAGATGAGGCTGCAGGCCAACGAGATGAAGGCGTCGTGGAGTTCAAGGCGTCGTTCCCAGCGCACGGCGAGGCGCTTGAACTGGTGGAGCAGGGCGAAGGTCTGCTCCACCACGTAGCGGAGCTTGCCCAGGCCCTTGATGTTCGGGGCACCCTGCTCTTGGCCACCAGCGGCTCAACAAGTCCCGCCATCCCGCATAACGGGTTCGCGCCAGGTGCGTCGCCCCAGCGGTCCGCCACCCTCCTAAGGGCGTGCAGATCTTTAACTCGTCTTTTTGACCTTGGTCTGGGTGGAGTCGGGAGCGAGGAACGTCGCGACGTCTGCTGGTGTGCGGAGGCGGGCGGTAGAGGTGCTGATGGGGTGGCCGTGTGCTTCGAGGAGTGGGCGGACTTCCTGTTTCGCGCGGCTGATGGTCATGGCGGTGACGCCGAAGAGTTGGCCGAGGAGGTCCATGGTCGCGAGTTTGCGCAGGTGGAGCACGGTGACCAGGACCCGGTCGGCTGGGGTGAGTTTGGCTTTGGCACCTGTCCCAGGAGCCACCAGGCGCTCGTGACCGCGACGTGTGCGGAGCACTTGCTCGCGTTGAACCTTCAGTGCTGGAGTCAGCGCATCGATGAGCTCGCTGAGCCGTTGGCGGGTCATCCCGGTCAGTTCTGGGTCCTGCAGCGAACGCCGCGTGAGGCGAGGCGGTCTGCTCGCCAGGGCCTGGTCTGACGTGCTGTTGCTGGCCATCGCGTCTGCCGGATGTTGGGGGTGGAGGGTGTAGTTCCAGTCGCCGTGGAAGCGGTGCCGGGTGATCGGAAGGGCGGCGATCTCGTCGTCGCTGACCTGGATGCCGGTGGGATAGGAGTTGGTGTCGAGTTCGGCGTGCACGGTCAGGCCGGTCTTGGTGGTGGTCGCCGCGATGCTCTCGACGATGACTTCGTGGCTGGTCAGGGGCCTGCCCCGCCAGTTCATGGTGATGTGGGAGAACAGCCGGTGCTCGATCCGGTTCCACTTCGATGTGCCGGGAGGCAGGTGGCAGACGGTGATGGTCAGGCCGGACTCGGCGGCGAATTGGGCGAGTTCGGTTTTCCAGGTGCGGGTGCGATACCCGTTGGAGCCGCCCGCATCGGCGGTGATGAGCAACCGGCCGGCCGTGGGATAGGCGGCCCGCCCGGCTGCATTCCACCAGCGTCGGATCGATTCGACGGCGAACGCGGCGGTGTCGTGGTCGGTGCCGACGTTGACCCAGCCGGTGTTCGCGGCGACGTCGTAGATGCCGTAGGGCACTGCTCTGCCCAGCTCGCGGTCGGGGAAGTCGTGGGTGTCGACCCGTACCGGCTCGCCTCTAGGCTCCCATTCACGGCCGTTGTTCTTGAACGGGCCGACCAATTCCTTCTTCTTCGTGTCCACACTGATCACCGGCGCCCCGCCGTCCCGGTGGGCGCGGGCTTGTTCGTTGAGGTAGTGGAACTGCGCGTCCCGGTCGGGATGCTGCTTGCCCTCCAGAGTCTTGGCGTTGCTCTGCAGGCTGAAGCCCTCCTCGCGCAGGAGGTCGCCCACCGTGTCCGCACAGATCCTGTGACCCTGCCGGGTCAGTTCCTTGGCGAGCTTGCGGGTCGATTTGGTGGTCCAGCGCAGCGGCGACATGGGATCTCCGCGGACGTCGGGCTCGACCAGCGCGAGAAGCGCCTCCCGTACGGCCGGGCTCCGGTCGGCGACGCGTTTGCGGCCAGCGCCGGGTCGGCGGATCCGTCCCAACGGGGCCTCTCCAGAGGCGAGTTCGCGTATTCCGGCAGACACCCTGGCTTCACGGACGCCGGCGGCGCGGGCGACCGCTCTGATCCCGCCGTGGCCGAGGGACTGGGCCTCCGCTCCTATCAGCAGACGACGCTGCCGTTCGTCAAGGTGCGGCAGTATCGCCTCGAACTTGGCTGCCAGCATGGCCCGTTGCTCTTCCGACCCGCTCATGCCGGATCAACGAACCACCGAGCAGAAAGCCACGAGTTAAAGATCTGCACGCCCTAAGGTCGCCTAACACAATGAGCTATCGGAATGGCTGTCTGTCAGAGAGACGTGGCGGTGGGGTGTGTGACGGCTTGCGGCCGACCCGACGTGCGACGGTTACTGCGCAGGAGAACTACACGCATGCTGTTCGGTGCCGTTCTCTGATCCCGTTGAGTAGTTCGGGACGGGGGCCGGGGAGGTGGGCGGGTGCCAGGTGAGAATCCAGCCGGCGGTCAGCGCCGCCGCGCCGCCTGCCAGGGCGATTGCGCTGCCTGTTCCGATGCCTGCGGCCACCGAGCCGAAGCAGGCCGGTCCGACGCCCTGCAGCGTCATGTTGCCGGAGCCGAGCAGACCGAAGGCCTGGCCCTGGCCATCTGGCGGCAGAGCGTCCAGGAACGGCCGTTGCAGGCCGAGACTGTAGGCGAATCCGAAGCCGCAGAGCAGCAGCAGACAGGACGAGACGCCCACTCCGGGCTCGGCGGCGAAGCCGACCAGCGGCAATCCCATCAGCGCAATCAGCGGGACTACCAGTCGCTCCCGGGTGGGTGGTAGTAGGAGTCGGCCCACCAGCAAGTCGCCGACAAGCATGCCGACCGGCAGACAACCCATCAGCAGCGCGTACCAGCCGGGGGCGAAGTGGCGTCCTCCCGCGTAGGCGACGATCAGGCCTTCCGCGCCCGCTACGAACGCGGACGGTAGCCACTGGGCCAGCATCAGTCGTCTCACCGTGCGTCCGTGCAGCAGCAGGCCGGCACCGTGCAGGCTTGCCCGGACGGCCCCGCCATTGCCCCGAGCGCTGCCGGGTGTGCCGCCGAACTCTCCCGGCTGCAGCCGGGGTAGCCGGATGAGGATAGCGAGCGCGCAGCCGAGGTAGAGGAGGGCGCTTACCGCGAGTGCCCGGTGTGGGCCGAGTACCGCGACGGCCGCACCTCCCAGTGCTAGACCGAACAATTGCGCGCCGGAGGAGGCGATGTTGTTCAGTGAACGGCCCAGTACATAGGCGTCGCCCTGCAGCGACTGCGCGACCAGCCGACTCGACGCGCCGCCGAACACCGGTGTGGCGAGGGCGACCAGCGCCACGACACCGAGGCTTGCCGCGATCGGCATCCGCACCAGGGCGAGCAGCAGGGCGGCGGCGCACTCCAAGGCGTAGCCGCCGGTGATGAGCGCGCGGGGCGGCAGTCGGTCGGCCAGTGAGCCCAGCAGCAGCGAGCCGAACAGCTGCGGGAGGAAGCCGATGCCGAAGGCCAGTGCGCTCAGCAGCGCGGAGCCGGTGGCTGCGAAGACCAGAACCGAGAACGTGGTGATCCGCAGCGAGTCCGCAGTGATCGCGACGGTGCGGGTTGAAAAGAGCAGCCGGAATCGTGGCTCGGCCAGCACCTCCCGGTAGGTGGCACGGTGGTTGGCCTGCGCGGGTTCGGCGGTTGGGGTCATGACGCCCAGCCTCGCCGTGCGCCTACGCCACTCACCAATGATTCGTCGCTGGACGAATCGGAACAACGTCCCGCGGTAGCATGGCAGGGTGCTGCGCTTCGAAGTCTCCGTCGAGGACCTTCTGCGCAGCCGCTTCGCACTGTCGCCCGCGCTGGACCTCTGCCTACTGCTGCGCTCGCTCACCGGCCAAGACCGGCCGCTGCCGCGAGCATGGGCCACCCGGCTCATGCCGGCCGTTGAACGGCTTCGCCGCGAGACCGAACTGGACGCCGCCCTCGCCCTGCAAAGCCCGCAAGGCGGACCGAACTTCGTCGCCCCGCCCCCGCGCGGCCTCAACCAGACCTGGGCAGACGACCTGGCCATGATCCGGGCAACACCGCTGGAAGCGGCCCGCCACGAATTCGCCACCACCGCGACCGGCCCGTTGGCCCGCGATCCCCGCGTACGCGCAGTGCTGGACTCGACGGACGCCGTCTCCAGGATCGCCGAGGCGATGGACCAGGCGTGGCACGAGCTGCTCGCCACGGACTGGCCGCAACTGCGCGCGATCTGTGAGCGCGATGTCGTGCACCGGGTGGGGGTGATCGGCGAACACGGATGGGCCACGACCATCGAGAGCCTGCACCCGGGCATCGCCTGGCGCGCCGGCGGTATCGAGCTCGGCTTCTTCCGAGGCGGAACAGTCCGCCTCGCCGGCGACGGTCTCCTGCTGATCCCTTCGGTCCTCGTCGGGAATATCGCCGCCCACCTGGAAGACCCCTGGCCCAGGACCTTGATCTATCCTGCCCGCGGCACCGCCGCCCTGTGGGGCGAACAGGAGACCGTCCCCCAACCGGACGCGCTGACCGCTCTGGTCGGCCGGGCCCGAGCCCGGCTGCTGTTGACGCTGGACGCCCCGGCCAGCACCAGCCACCTCGCCCGAAGCCTCGCCATGGCACCCGGCGCGGTAGGAGACCACCTCGCCATCCTGCGACGCGCGGGGCTGCTCGTCCGCGCCCGGTCCGGACGGGCGGTGCTCTACCGGCGCACCCCACTCGGTGAGGCACTGGTCGCCGGTTCGGACTGAGGGCGCAGATCAGCACTGTTTTTTGAGGCGCCGCCAGCAGATGATTGCGTAGCCGAGGGTGAGAAAGGCCTGGTGGATGTCAGCGCAGAATTCCCACCGGATACGCAGCCGACGAAACCAGCGCAGAAGTGCGAAAGCCGCTTCGACGACCCAGCGGTTCTTGCCCAGGCCGCTTCCGTGCTCGGTGCCGCGCCGGGCAATGAGCGGGCGGATGCCCAGCTCACGGACCTGACGGCGGTAAATGTTGTGGTCGTAACCGCGGTCGGCGTAGAAGACGTCAGGGCGCTGACGGGGACGTCCGCGCTTGCCGCGGATGGGCGGTACGGCGTGGATCAGGGGCAGGAGTTGGGTGACGTCGTTGCGGTTGCCACCGGTCACGGCGGCGGCCAGGGGTATGCCGTGGGCGTCGACAATGATGTGGTGCTTGCTTCCCGTCTTGCCCCGGTCCACTGGCGAGGGCCCAGTGGCGTCTCCGCCCTTCAGGGCCCGCAGGTGGGAGCCGTCGACGGAGGCGCGGGACAGGTCCAAGGAGCTCCCGGTCTACTACGTCTTCAACAACCTCGACGTGCTCACACCCCATAACGTACTGGTGACCGGCCGCACAGGCCCCTACGCACGCGCTGGCTCCGGCTCCCCTACCACCTCGTCGCTCTATCCCGCTCCCTCGCCTTCGACAGCGCCTTCGGGACCCCGCGCCCCTGCAGCGAACTACCGACCGCCGCCTGACAACCAAGCCTGCATGGCAGAGACTCGTCTACTCCTTCGAATCCAAGACGCGGGGGCGCGGCAGCACCTTCGATTGGCGCAGATCCTGGCCTGTAGTGCGTTCAGAACTTCTCAGATCAGCCCGTGGAAAGCATGCGTTTCGTCTTGGTCCCTGCCCCTGGGTATGCGGGACTCGGCGCGGTGCCTGGTGGTGCCTGCGACGGCCCTGTCCTGGCATTCCTTTCGGGTTGAGCGGCAGGCAGGATCGTGTGGGCGTCTAGAGGGTGGCGGGATCGCCGGAGGCTAGGGCGGAGGCAAGGTCGGTGGTGGCGGTCGCCTCCTCGATCCGTTCAGATTCGGCTACTTCGTGGTAGGCGACGAACCGGGTGCCGTCAGGCTGGAGACGGCTGAAGTAGTAGCAGCTGCTGTTCGATCCGAACGTTGTCGGGCGCAGCTTGATCAGTGGAGCTAGTCGGAGCGCGCTTCCGCTGTCGCGGGAGACGAGGTAGAGGCCGTCCTCCTCCAGGGGCAGGCTGGTCTGGATCCGCTCCTGTTTGAGCGTTGTGTTCGGTCCCATCGCCAGGTCTACGTCATGGTGGTGCACCCCGTTCCTGAACCGGGCGCCGCCGGCGCGCACCAGGGGGAAGTCCAGCCAGCCGGAACCGATCAGGTTCCGCAGGGTGTGTATGTGGCCGGTCAGGATATCGAGCTGCTCCTTCAGGGAGTCGTCGCCTGTCGTCCCGGAGTGGCCGCTCCAGGTGTTGCGTCGTTGGATCACTTCTCCGAACAGGTTCGTGACGTCGGTGCTGAGGAGGGTGTCCAGGAAGTCTGGTGGGGCGTCGGCGAAGGCTGCTCGTGCTCGTGCCTGCTCGTCGGTGTCGGTTCCGGTCAGTGCAGTGCGGTATCTCTTGGTGAGGCGCTGCAGGATGATGTGCCAGATGCCGAGGGTGGCGCGCTCGGGGGTGATTCCCACGTCGTGGAACTGTGCGGCGAGGGCAGGGAGTTCCTGTTCGAGGCGTGAGCGGTCCTGGAGAAGGGCGGAAAGAACGACGGTGGCGTGGAACTGGATGGTGGCGTCCCAGAAGTGGAACATCTGGGCGTGGCGGGCGTGGAGGTTGTTGTCGCCTTTGGATTCGTACGCCCATAGGGCGCTGGCTATGGGGAAGGGCAGGCTGGCTGTCCATTGGGCGAGGTCTGCTGACGGGATGAGGCGGTTGGCCTCTCGGTAGATGTCGGAGCGCTTCTTAGGGTCGTTCCAGAGCTCTCGGTGCGAATCGATCAAGTGACGGCGGGCTGCTACCAGTGCGCGTTCTGTGCGGGCCATGTCCCGCTGGACGGACAGGTCCGGCAGGGCGATCAGGAGGTCGTCAGCCATGCGCCATGCCTGGGAGAGGTTGACGGTTCGGGGGCTGACGTAGCTGTCGCTGCCGGAGCCGGTGGCCGCTGAACGCAGGCGCCGGCCCAGGGGGGAATTGAGCCAGCCCGCAAGGTATTCGGCGTCCGTGTGTGTGTCCCTGGTCCGGAGCACGAGGATGCGGTTATCGGGTGCGGCTTCGCCTGGGTCCCCGGTCACTGCATCCAGATGGGGTTCGATGGGGAGGATGAGAGCTTGCTCCCCCGTGACGGATGACAGCATGGCGGGGCGGTCGGCGGATTTAGCCGAGGGGATGTAGGAGATGTGCTCGGTCAGCTCCGTCAGGCGGGCGGTCTTCCAGCCGAGCTGGGTGAGGTCTCTCAGTGCACGCGGAGTTCGGTCGGTTCTGAAGACGCGGTCCACGTCGAACCTCGTGACCTGTGAGTTCGGTATTTCCCTCACGTCCGGTCTCGTCGTGGCATACCGGGTGTCGCGCCACGCTTCGGTGGCGGTGGTTGTCGGCAGGAGCATGGTCAGGGACGGTACGTCGCGTGGCTCGGGCTTGCCGGTGGCTGCGGTGGTGTGGTGGGTGACGGTGACCTGGCGGAAGGAGAGATCCTTTGCTGAGGCTGTTCTGCTGTAGGCCGTCGGCTTCTGATGCTTCAGGCTCCGAGCCAGCTCGTCGAGGGCTGCCCCGCTGATCGTGCGGTGCTCACGTCGGCGGGTGTCCCCGTCTCCGTAGAAGCCGCGGAGGTCGATGAACTGCACCTTGTTCCGGCGCGACTTGGGCTTGTTGTTGGAGAAGATCAGGGCGAACAGCCGGAAGCTGGTGCTCGTGCTGAGCCCTTGGGGCAGGGCGACTACGGCGTCCAGGAGGTCTTGGTCGAGCAGCCAGGTGCGGATCGTGGTACCGCCGGTGTCGTGCAGCGGCCCGGTGGCGGTGAACATAATGCCTCGGCCGCCACCCTCTGCCGGATCTCGAAGCTTGCTGAGCAGGATCTGGGCAAACAGCAGGGAGGCGTTCTGGGGCTGTGGAAGGCCGGCGGGGAAGCGTCCATCCGAGCGGGCGGCCTCTGCTGCACACCCCGCGAAGCTGTCGTTCCACGACAGGTTGTAGGGGATCTCTGCCACCGTGTAGTCGAATCGACGGTTGGGGAAGGCGTCGTGTTCGAGGGAGTTCGACCGGCTGAATTCGGCGTCGGCGCCGAGGAGTAAGGCGTGGGCCCGGGCGCGTTGGACCGTGGCCGCGTTGACGTCCTGGCCCGCGATGGTGGCAGGTGTTCCTGTCTGCTCAGCCAGCGCGTGTGCCGTATCCAGCGCCAGGGTGGCGGAGCCGCACGCCGGATCGTAGAGCTGCGTCGCCTCGGTGCTGGATTCGCGCTCGTATGCCGTCAGGGCGGTTCTGGCGATCTTCACCAGAGAGGTGGACGTTGTGAACTCTCCACGGTGGTCCGAGGCGGAGTAAGGCCGCAGCAGCATCCGGGCGTAGTGACGTATCTGGTTCGGGGTGTAGCCGTGCAGCGCCTGCTGCTCGCCTTGCAGTGTGGAGTCCAGCGTAGGGATTCTGCGCTGTGCCTGTCGTGCAGCATTCTGCAGGTGGTCGAGCTCCGGCGCAGGCAGGCCCGTGGTCCGGGTTCTCCAGTCCACCGCGTTCCACAGCAGCATGTCAGCCATCTCGCTGACATCCATACGCCCCCGCAGGGAGTCAAGGAGACGCCACAGGCGCTGTTCGACCGGCCGCTGCTCTTCGGTCATGTGGGGCCCTCCCGGGGTTGTAGGCGCGCGGAACCGGTGGGGCCGGCCCGTTGGCGGTGCTCGGCGGCACTCGCGAGAGGGATCAACTTAGCGAAAAGGGCGTGGTGTTGCGTCGGCTGGGCGCGTGTGAGTGGGGCTGCGTCCAGCAGTCTGGCCTCAGATCCGGAAGGAGCAACAGCTGACGCGGGCGGGACGGCACAGGAACGAGAGACGACGTCAGGACAGGTCGTCGGTGGGGCGGCCGCGCCGTAGGAGGTCTCGTAGGCTGATGCCGCGCCGCTCAGCGAGCCTGGTGAAGGCGTCCTGTTCGCGCTGCCAGGTCAGCGCCCGCTCGGTCATCGCCTGCCGAACGTACTCGCCCAGGCTGGCGGCGTGGGCCGTGATCGCGGCCTGCTCAGTCGGAGTGAACTGCATCCGGTACCTCCCGAAAGACGGCCCGCTCCAGCGGCAGACCAGGCTTTGCCATCCTCGCGCAGCCGCCCTGACCGCCGCTGCGCGTCATCGTGTGTGGTCGTCAGCTACGGGGCAGACGCATTGTCGGCCGTGTTGGTAGCTTTCGATACTGTCCCTGCCGTGGCTGTCCCTTGCGTGCTCTGCGACGGGGCTGTGGTTCGACGGCACGTCTGGGTCCGCCTGAGGGGAATCTTCGATGCATGCCGGATCTGGTAACAGGGGCAGCGACCGGGACTGGTCCTTCCGATACGCGGATCCGTACGGGGGGTTCAACCCGTACGGATGGAACAATGCCGATCAGGAACGGTTCGCCGCGGTGTGGACCAGGGACGGTGATGATCTTGTCGATGCCCTGATCGAGGCGTACGGGGCGATGTGGCCCTGGGTATGTCCGCAGCGCCTTCTCACGCGCCTGCCGGCGCTCGCGGAGAGCCTGCATGATCTTGCTCTCCGGAAGCTGATCGGGCAGGGGCACACCTACCGGGACCGGTCGGACGCCGTGTACGAACATGCCGCCATGTACGGTCCCTTCCATGCTGCGCGTGCCCGGCGGTCCTGGCCGGATGCGCTCCCGCAGACCTGTCCCCTGTGCGCAGCCGTTTTCACTGCCGGGCAGCTCAATCCGTGGATCATCCGCCAGTTCGGACCTGCGCGCTGGTGCAAGCAGTGCTGCATGCAGGCCCGCAATGGCCACGGGGGTGCTGTGACGCCGCGCGCAGCCCGCCAGGCGCTGACCGCTCTCTCGACGAGCATGGGCGCCGCGCCCCCACAGGACTTCTGCCAGCGTCCCGTTCCTCTCGACCTTCCAACCGAACAGCGAGACGCCATCGTTGGAGCCATGGCCGCATGCCCGCCCGCCCCGACCCTCCGCAGCCTGCTGGGTGCCGGCAGCTGGATCGAGGTCCTGCGCACGACGGACATCGTCCCCGACGCCTGGCGCCCAGCCCGAGGAACCTACTGCATCGCCGCGGACGGCCATCCATGCCGCTCCCTGGCCGAGCGCACCATCGACGACTGGCTCAGCCGCCACGGCGTCGAGCACCAGATCGAACCGGTCTGGCCGCCTCACCCAGAGCTCAACGGGCACGGCCGCCGCCGCGCCGACTGGCGGCTGCCCGACGGCACCTACGTCGAATACGCAGGCCTGACCAGCGACGACTACCTCGCAAAGATCCAGGCGAAGCAGCAACTCGCCCAGCACGCCGGTATCAAGCTCATCGTCCTCACCCCCCTAGACCTGGTCAATCTGGCCGAGGTACTGGGAGTGTGGACCAGCAAGATCCGCACCTAATCGTGCGGGCTGGCCCGCTCTTGGCTCACCCCTTCCGCCGTTCGGGAGAAGTCCATTTCACTGCCGTGAGCCAAAGGCCCCGCACCAGCGGGACGCGGCGTCGCGTCACCGGGACGCTGATGGCTGCTGCGCCAGTCAGCGTGGAGCTGTGCACGAGTTCGCCGAACCCGGCCCGGGGTCGTGTGGCCCTGGTGATCTCCGCGAACCAGCCGGCTCACCCCCGCAGCGAGCCCCGCCGGTATGCGATGGGGGGCTCCGTGTTGCTCAGGCTGCTTGCCGCCGTAGGTAGGCGATCGCCTTTTGGAGAACGTCGAGGTTGTCATCGAAGTGGCCGATGCCGAGGTTGCAGGAACGACACAGCAACCCGCGGATCCTGCCGGTCCGATGACAGTGGTCGACGTTGATCTGGCTGCCGGTCTCAGCGAAGGGCCGGTCGCAGACCCCGCACCGGTCGTCCTGCGCCTTCAGCATCGCCAGGTAGCCCTCGACGGTGAGGCCGTACTCCTTCTTCAGGTTCTGTCTGAAGGCGACCGTGGCGCGGCACCGCTTGCAAACGCGGTTGCCGTCGCGGTTGATCCAGACGTTATTGCCGTCGAGTAGGTGGCCCTTGTAGCAGTGGGTCTTCTCCCGGTTGTGCGACCTGCGTTCGCGGGAGGCCGGGTCGATGCCCTGGGAACGCAGCTTTGACTCCCAGGAGCACTGCCGACAAGACCAGGCCCCGGTGACCGGGTTGGTATAGAGATTCTCTTCGTCCAGCGGATGCCCGTTGGCGCACAGGTCGGGCACGACCCGCTCCTTTTTGGGTGCACCGAACGCCTGCTCGCCGAGGTCGCGCCACAGGCGGGAGTGTGTGTGATTGACGCACAACCGCTTGTTCGGGCAGTTACGAGTGAGCGTCTGGCCCTTCTTCAGGGCACCTCCGTGGTACTCGTACATCCATCGCTGTACGTAAACGAGCGGGTTCTCGCCGCGCTGGTACCGGTCGCCGTCGTAGTACCGAGGACGTCCGTCCTTGTCGGTGTCTCCGGTCCAGATCATGCAGCCGGCGTTGGCGAGCTTCACGTTGGCCATAACGACGGCGATGCTGATCGGCGGCTTCTGTCCTACGAGCTCGGTTGTTCCGTTGCGCTTGAATCGCCGGTAGCAGGGCTGGCACATGCCCCTACGAGAGGCGAGCTTGCCGCAGCCCGTACTGCACGTTTTCGACATGTGGGCCAGTGAAACAGCCTCGGCCCAGTGCGTGACGGGGAATCCATAAATCTCGTACCGTATTGAGGCCCCAGATGTAGGATCTGGTGCCCAGTCCAGTGGCCGCACTGGCGGGGCACCATCCAAAGCGCTGAAGGCGAAACACACACCGCCAACCTCGCCCTTGAATGCCTGGACGGGTCGGCAAACAAGCACAGCGTCGCCCGTGCCTCCATAACGGTCCGCCGCGCGGCACAACTCATCTTCGTCAGAGCCACCCGCCTCACACCCTCCTGCTTGCCCCGGCCACCTCGCGCGAACGGGCGGAGCCTCACACCGCCATTCTCGGCCAAAGTGCCATAAGTGGGTTTTCCGACTGGTCGCTGTGTCCAGGCTTCAGGCCAGGACCGGTGATTGAACGGCCGGTTGACGGCTAGGGGGATGGCTTGATGGCGGTTGAGCCGACGGAGACCGCGTGGCGTATTCAGGCGGCTGTTGCGGATTGGACGGCCAAGGCTGATTCGAAGGCGTCGTTCGCTCTGACAATGCAGTCCACGGCCTTGGCGGTTCTGGGGCTGCTGGCGACATCCAAGCGAGCGTCTGGTGATCTCGACTCCGCTGCCCCGCGTCTTCTGTTGTGGATCGGCGTGCTGCTGATGGTGGGCGGAGTCAGCTGCGCGGCTTGGGCTATCTCGCCCAACCTCCGCAAGGAACGACGAGGGCCGGAAAACGATGACGACTTCCTGTACTTCGGGCACGTCCGGCACCTGGACCCGGAGGTGCTGGAGGCCGCGCTGCGGAACAAGGACCCGTTGCCGTCGTTGTCCCGGCAGGTTGTGGTGATGAGCGAGATCGCCTGGAATAAGCACCGCCGGGTGCAGTGGTCGCTGATGTTGGCGGTCGCGGGATGTGCCGCCTTCGGCCTGGCGACCGTCGTCGGATGACACACCAGGAGAGCACCGTGATGAACTTCCGCTCCCTGGTATCCACCGACGTCTGGCGCGACCTGATCGACCGCGGTCGTCAGCGGACCTACCCATCCAAGTCTGTGCTCCTCGCGCAAGGCGAGTCACCCGACTGCGTGATCGCATTGGTCGAAGGCCTGGTAAAGGTCGTGCAGAGCAACGAGTGCGGCGACGAACTAACTTTAATGCTGCGCGGACCTGGCGAAGTCCTCAGGGAAATGGGTGCCTTACTTGGTCGTCCTCGCTCAGCCACTGTCACGGCGGCGCGCCGCTGTACCGGCGTGGTGCTGCCCGCTCATGCCTTCCGCGGCTACGTTGAGCGGCATCGTCTGGAGACGGTCATCTACCAGCTGACCGTGGAACGGCTGAACAGCCACGAGCGCCTTCGGGCAGACCTCGTACACCTGCCCCCTACCGGACGCGTGGCCCGAGTAGTGAGTCGTCTTGCGGACGAAGTCGGTCACCCCCAGGGAGTGACCGGCCTGCTCGTGGAGCTGGGGATGCCCCGCGCCGAGCTGGCCACCATGGCGGCCATGCGCCGTTCATCCGCACTTGCAGCCCTGGGCCAACTCCAGTCGGCCGGCATTCTCACGCTCGGCCGTCGGCGTCTAATCATCACGGATGTGGCCCGCCTCAAGGCAGTCGCCCGAGGGGAGGAGCTCCCCGGCGCCAAAGGCCGCGACGACGCCACACCTGCGATGTGACTCACCACACGCCCGTACCGTCCAACGCTGGACCATTCCGTTCTTGCCTCTCGACGAGCGTTTCCTTCGCCGTCATTCGCGGCGAAACACACGCGACGAGAGGAGCAGCACTTGTTGCCGTCATGGGAGCCGTTGTGGCCCTACCGGGCAGTCCTGGCCGTGGACGCCCGGAATTTCAGTGCGCTGGACAGCAAGGGCATGCAGCAGGTGAACGCCGATATCCCGCCATTGCTGGCGCAGGCACTCAGCGAGAGCAACGTGAGCGCTCACTGGGAGCGGCGTATGTTCGGCCAGCACACCGGCGACGGCTATGTCGCCGGCATGGATCCGGAAGTCCTGCCTGCCCTGGTGGGTTGCTTCCCCGAAGCCCTCCGGGCAGCTCTCGCTCGCCGACGGGCCGAGACCCCGGCAGGCCCGCCCCTGCAGCTGCGGGTCAGCATTCACGTTGGCCCGCTGCCGAACAGCGGACTGGGCGTGCCGATGGTGCACATCCACCGCCTCCTGGACGACGACGCGCTGCGAGCCGTGCTCAACCGTGCGAACCCGGAGATCACCAACACCGTGGTGATCATCTCGCAGCGCGTGTACGAGGACGTAGTCGAAAGCGGATGCGTCAACGGCGATGTCCTGCCAAGCCAGTTCACCAGCCACCTGGCGAGGGCGAAGAAGTTCCAGCAGCCGGCCTGGATCCACATCCCCGGGTTCGACTGGAGGCTCGCGGACCCGGACATCTTCGAACCGGTCAACGCCACTGATGCGGTCACTGAGCAGCCGAAGGCCCCGGCGTCCATGGCAGCTCAGGCGGCTGCACCGGTCCCGGGCACGGTGAACTTCAGTCACCACGGAGAGCACGGCGTCCAGACGTACAACCTCTTCGGCACGGGGCGGGGGCAGTGATGATCGACCACGAGCAGGGGAACCAAGACCGCATCAAGCCCACTTCACCGTCGGCAGAGTTCGTCGCGCCGCACGAGCACGCAGGTTCCCCTCCACCGCCAGAGGGCGGCGAGCCGAACGGCCAGACGCATCCCAGCTCAGTGAGTTTCACTCACGCCGGCAAACACGGCATCCAGGCCTACAACCTGCACCTGAACGGCGACCAGGCGATCCCCGTCCCCATCACCGAGAGCGATGCCGACTACAGGGCGAGCCAGGACGGCCGGTTCGTCCCGCCGCGCAACACAGATCAGTGGCAGGCCGCTTCCAAAGAGCTGAACGAGTACGGAATCGTCGTGCTCTGCGCAGCCCAGGGCACCGGCCGACGCACGGCTGCCATGCGCCTTCTGCGTACGGCGACCACCCCTCCGCCGGCCATCTTCGGCCTCGACCCGGAATGGTCCAAGCCCTCGATCCGCCCGCTGCCGAAAGAGGCGGGGACGGGATACCTCCTCGATCTCTCCGACCTCGCGGAGCAACCCGGCGAGCGGCTAGGCACCGACCTGGTCGGCCATGGGGCGGAACTACGCAAGAACAACTCCTTCCTCGTCATCCTGGCCACACCCGCCGACTGGTACGGCCACTGGGCCGAACCCACGCTGCCTTTCACCACCCGGTTGGAGTCTCCCGACGCGCGGGCCCTCGTCACAGCGGAATTCCGGACGCACCACCACGGCGATCGTGTGTTCTGGCTGGAAAGGAAAGAGTTCGCTGACATCTGGAAAGCCAACCCGTCCGCGCGCGCCGCGTGGCGTCTGGCCGACCGTCTGCTCCACGCTCCCGGCCCGGAGCAGATCCAGGCGATCGTCGACGAGTTCGGCGACTGGCACACGGAAGTCGAGAAACTCCTCAGCAAGGATCGGGCGAGAGGGAGCGACGCACAGCTGCTTTCCACCCGGGTCACGGTCTGGGCCGGCGCCCTGCTGCACGGGGGACAGCGCAGGTCCATCGTTAAGGCAGCCGAAGACCTCCTGACCCGACTCGGCCACGAACGCAGCCCCGCCAACGTTCTGACCGACGCCACCACATCGAGCCGGCTGAAGGCCGCGGAGATCACTCGTGAGGGGGATCGCGCATTCCACGACACGTTGAAGAAAGGCCTGCCTGCCGCCATCCTGCGTCACTTGTGGGACGAATTCCCCACCCAGCACGAACTCCTGCGCAGGTGGGCCATCGGCATCGCTGCAGACCGGACCGTCCCGGAAGAAGACGCCCGCCTGGTCACCACTGCACTGTGGATGCTGGCGGTGCACCGCCATGACCGAGCCATCCTCGACGGGCTGGCGAGCGACCTCAATGGCCCCCGGAGGGCCCTGGCCGTGGAGGCCCTTACCAATGCAGCCGGAGATGCCGAGTTCGGCCGCTACGTCAGGGACCGCCTGCGCCAGTGGATGGATGCCCAAAACCCTTCGGACAACAAAGTTGACCTCGTCATCGCAATGTGTGCAGGCACCTGGGGAATGCAACAGCCGGCCCTCGCACTGACACGGCTGGGTAAAGCCGCAGGGCACAAGGCATTCGGCTCCGCAACCGTCGTAACTGCCTTCAGGCAACTCGCGTTGCACCGACCGGACGAGGTGCGCAAAGCCGTCGACCAATGGCTCAGCGACGCCGAAGCCCGGCCCGACGACGACACCCTGCGCCGCCAAACTCTCGGATCCTTCCTCGCCCTCGTCTCCAGCGATGAGGGAACAGACCTCATCCTGAACGACACACTCGCCCCCGAGGCCCGGCTGCGCATCATCCACGCATGGCAGAAGCTGCTGTCCACCGACGACGCCGTGGACGCGGTCGTCACGCAACTGTCGCAATGGCATGAGCGATTCCAAGAGGCCGTCGATCGCCGGGAAGTCGTGGTGGACGTCCTCGCCGACATCTTCACCCCGCCCAGCCTCCGCCCCGGTCTCGACCGGCTCATGGTGACGAAAGAGTCGGCCATTCTTCCCTTCTGGCGCGAGGTCCTGGTGCTGGCCGCCAACCGCTACCAGTCGTCCAAGGAGGCATCGACCCCTTGACGACCGATGGACCTGGCCCGTGGTGGAGCCGCCGGCGCAGTCGGATCCGGGCCCAGTGGCCCACGCGTCTGCCCGGTATCCGCTTCTGCGCCCGCGGCACACTCACCTACGGCGCACATGCCCCCCTCAAGACCGGCGGCACCGCCGCCACCCGAGCCGCAGCACGACTCGCCCTGGATCAACTCGGCCGTGGCATCACCGAGCGCCACATGCCCGAACAGCTCGCCACAGCTCAGGAACGCCTCACACTCGCCGCGGCGCACTGGCACACCCCCGAAGACACTCCTGGCCTCTGGCTCAAGGCGCACGTCACCCTGATACTCACCGAGCAAGACGTGGACCGGTCCCAGAGGTACCAAGACGCCTTACGCGAGGTGACGCTACAGCTCGCGCAGGATCACGAACGCCGAGAACGGTTCAGACAAGCGGTCTTGGACACGCCGGACGCTACGCGCATCTGGTGGCTCGACCGTCACCTGGACGATCTGGACTCCCTCGACTGGGCCGTCTTCAAGGAGAAGATCCTCCCACTGGTCGGCGCAGCCGACGACATACAGTCCAAGGCCGAGCGCATCGCCCAAACTCTCCTGTACGTCTGGGAGAAATTGGGCGACAACCCAGGCCAGCATGCACGCTTCATCACCACAATGCGTACCGTCCTTGGGCAAATGGGATGGAGCGACGCGGTTGCCTTTCCGGGGCCGGTCGAGCCATCAGCCGCTCATTCGCCGGAAAGCGTCCGCGTTGACGGGAGAGAGCCACGTCCAGTCGGTGAGGCGGGCGACGCCCGATGAAGCTATCCACCTTGCGCTGGCTGCTCGACCCGGCAACCAGCCTACTGGCCTTGCGGCTTCATGCCCGAGAACGCGGGCGTATCTCCTACGACGCGGCTTGGCGGCTGGCCCGAGTGACACGCCATCCCGACGAAATGGTGTACCGACACCACGGGCATCTCGTCGAAAACTCCCGCGACGAACACCGCTGACCAAAGGAGATGGAAGCGGCACACAAGGGAGCATCTACTCGCGCCTTATGCAGAAGGCTCGAGCCGGACGTGACCGCCTCAGGGCACTGGGTCGCGTCCGGCTGCAGCCGCCTCGGCGTGCTGGCTTCCGGCGGTCTCCTGCGGTCGAGGTAGACGAAGCACGTGACGCCAGCCCAGAGCAAGGATCGGCAGGAGAGAGCCATGCGGCACCTTCCAGAACGTGATCCTGACCGCCGGACGGTAGCACCCGCTCGTTCCACACCTCGATGTGGTTCCTGGTCACGTGGTGCTCGAGAGACATGGAGCCATCAGATCACCACCAGTTCCTGGCGGACATGGCGATCCGTAAGAAACCGGCTAGCTCACTTGCGCTCGAGCGCGGACCGCACGGCCTCGGTATCCGTGCCCTCGGTGTCGACGAGGTTGACCGCCTGATCGACGAGCCACGCACCCTGTTCCCCAGGAACAAGCCGCAGCGCGGTGTGAGAGGTCCTGCCGAGTGCCGCAGTACCGGTCTCCAAGGTCACCCGCAGCCCGAATCCCGCCGGGTGCGGACCGAAGGCCGAGACCTCGACCGCCTCACCAGTGCTCACCCGCGCGTCCGAGTAGTCGCCGAGCCGGGGCGTACCAGTGATTTCGACGCACTCGGCGATAGTGTCCGCCCCCCAACTCTGCCGCAGGCGTTCGGTCCGGGCTTCGCAAGCGGCCTCCCAGTCCTGATCCACCGAAGCCTGCTGGAAGGCCCGCGCGGCCTCGATGGCGGCCGCCGCGCGCTCCTTACTCCCACCACCGCCGCCGGTACCGTCGCAACCGGCCAGCAGCAGGGTCACCGCCATCACGAGCACCCCAGCGGTAGGTCCCACCCGAGCAGCCACGCCTTGTCCCCCTCATCTCTCATCGGCTCTCCCCAGCGCCGTTCGGAGGATTACAACACAGGGCCGGAGTCGAGTGATCTGGACGAAGCGGCCTAGTGACCAGCATCCGCTCTGGCTGAGCAAGGCCCACCTCTTTCACATCTCGGGTTCGCGAACATCCAGGTCAGAAGCTGCTCCCCCATCCATCCAGGTTCTGCGGATCTCCCGTGCGAGGGCCGAAGCCCTCGCTCCTCGGCTCGCTGCCCGGTCGTCGCGGCGTGGGTGGCAGTGAGGCTGTAGGCGGTCTAGAGCTTGCCTGCTGGACCGAATTCGACGGCGTCTTCTGGGAGCTCAACAGATGGCATATGAGGTAGATCACTCGTTGCGCCGGGAACCGTTTCCCGATCCCTCTTTTCACAGTGAGTTCACAGGAGATACGTTCCTGCTTCACTGATCGTTCGTCGGGTCTGACTGTTGGGTGCCGTGCTGGGAAAGTGCGGCAGGTCCTGCTGCCCCGTGGCCGATGGTTTCTTCATTGGACTGCCCTCCCGTTACGTTATGTCGTGGGGGCTTGGGGTGGGAGTTTCGGGTGGCTGCTCGGCGCGGGCGTGCGCGTTTTGTGTCGCTAAGTGTGGCTGGTGGTCTGCTGGCGGGGTTGTTGTCGGTGATGCCGGTGGCACCTCAGACGGCTGCGGCAGCGGATGATCCGACGCCGGTGGTGTCGTCGCAACCCTTGGGGTCGGTACCTGTTCAGCAGGCCGAGGAGGTCGGCACGCCGCTGCCCGCTCCCGACTGGCCTAGTGCGGCGGAAGCCACGGTTGACTTGTCGCAGGCGGCGCCGGGTGATCCGGGCACGGTGGCGCCCGCGCCGTCTCCATCCGAGAGCGCGGGTGGTGAGGGCTCCACACAGGTCGGGGAAGTGGTGGAAGTTGCCCCGGTACCGGCCGAGGAAGGGACGGCGCCACAGCTGTACGCCTCCCGCCTGGCGGATGAGGGCACCACATCGCCGAGCCCGAGCCCGAGTTCCTCAGAGGGTGCGGATCCCAGCGCGAGCCCGGACGACTCGGCGTCGCCTTCTGCCTCTGCACCTTCCGGCACCGCCGATCCGGTCATAGAGAGCGTGTCGCCGGATCAGGTGGATGTGCGGGTTCTGGACCGCAAGGAGGTGGCCCCGGCAGGCGGCATAGGTCTGGGGCTTCAGGTCCTGCGCGCCGATGGGGTGGATGCGGCTGGTCAGGTGCAGGTCGACATCGACTACTCGGGCTTCAAGTACGCCTATGGCGGTGACTTCGCCGACCGGCTGCGGCTGGTGAAGCTCCCGGCGTGTGCGCTGCAGACTCCGGATGCGCAGGACTGCGCGGCGCGGGAGTTCGTGCCGGCCGACAACGACACGAAAACGGGCACTCTGACCGCGACCGTGATCGCCGAGCCTGACGGGTCGGGCGTGTCCGCGCAGTTGGGGAGCGGTGCGGGCGCGAGTGTGTATGCGCTGACGTCGGCCTCGTCTTCGGACCAGGGCGACTACCGTGCCTCGACGCTCTCGCCGACCGGCTCGTGGGACGTGGCGACCGGATCGGGTGCCTTCACCTACAGCCTGCCCGTTCAGCTTCCCACTCCGCCCATGGGTGCAGCGCCGCCGCTGGCGATGACGTACAACTCGCAGTCGGTTGACGGGCGCACTTCGGCTTCCAACAACCAGGCGTCCTGGGTGGGCATGGGCTGGGACCTGAGCGTCGGGTTCATCGAGCGGCGCTACCGCAACTGCACGCAGGACGGGCTGCCCACGATCGGCGACATGTGCTGGGACTCCCCGAATTCCACCAAGGAGCCTTCCGGTGCGGTCTATGTCATCAATCTCAACGGCGTGTCCTCGGAACTGATCCAGGACAACACCGGCACCGGTTCCTACCACGTCAAGGACGACCCGGGCTGGCGGGTTCAGCGCTTGTTCGGCGGCTACGGCGCCGGGCGGGACGGCGAGTATTGGGTGATTTCCTCCCAGGACGGGCACCGCTACTACTTCGGCTGGGGCCGCTCGGAGCGCACCACGACCGCAACCGCCTCCGTGTTCACCATGCCGGTGGTCGGCAACGATGTGGGTGAGCCGTGCCATGACCAGTTCCCCGATCCGTGCACGCAGGCATGGCGGTGGAACCTGGACCGGGCGGTGGACGCCAACGAGGTCGAGACCATGTACTTCTACGACAAGGAGTACAACCACTACCGCTCGGTCGCCGGAACCGACCAGGCCCGCTCGTATGTCTCCTCCGGCTATGTGAAGGAGATCCAGTACGGCTGGTCGTCGCAGATCGCCGACGCCAAGCTGCCTGCCAAGGTTGAGCTCACTCACGTCAACCGGTGTATCGAGCGGATGAATGACAAGGACCCGCTGCGCAGCGAGCCCGCGGGGTGTCCGACGTTCAAGGACAAGCCGACCTCGTATCCGGATGTGCCGATCGACTTGATGTGTGACGGCACGTCGGCGGACTACGACTGCGCGGGAAAGACGTACTACCCCACGTTCTTCTCCACCGACATGCTCTGGGACATCAAGACGTATGTCTCCGACCAGGCGGGGACCGGCTGGGATCTGGTGCAGCAGTACCAGACCAAGCACGGCCTGCCCAACCCCGACGGGTCGGTCGGCAAGACGCTGTGGCTGGACTACGTGCAGCGCCGGACCTACGGTAACGGCACCAACCAGATCCTGCCGGTCATCAACTTCAACGGCATCGATCTGGACAACAAGGTCGGCTCGACCGAGATCAACTTCCGCCGCCTCAGCGAGATCCACGGTGATCTCGGTGCCACCACCACCGTCACCTACGGCCTGGCCAACCCCTGCACCACCGACAATCTGCCCACGCAGTCCTCGAACACGATGGACTGTTACTGGCAGAAGTGGACCCCGGAGGGGGCGACAGACTCCAAGACCGGCTGGTTCAAGAAGTTCCTGGTCACCAAGGTGGTCGTCGACCCGACGGTGACCACCAACCAGGACGGCGCGCCGGAAATGACCACCTCCTACCTCTACGAGGACGGGGCGGGCTGGCGCTTCACCAACGACCCGCTCACCGCGGATGAGGACGAGTCCTGGTCGGACTGGCGCGGCTACCAGGAGACCCAGGTCATCACCGGATCCGGCGCAGGCCGGAGCACGATGAAGTACTGGCTGTACCGGGGCCTGGACGGCGACCGCAGCTCCAAGACCGACACGTCGGCGACGAAGACCGTGACGGTCAACGACGGCGATGGCAACGACTACGCCGACCACGCCTGGCTCGCCGGCAAGGTCCTGTCCACCTCGCTGCGTGATGACACCGACGTCTCGCACGAGCGGACGTACCACTCCTACTGGGACCACAACACCGCCCAGTACGACGGCCTGCCCGATGCCCGCTTCGTCCGCGAGTCCAAGACGACGACGCGCACCCTGATCTCCACCGGCTGGCGCGAGCACGTGGTGGAGGACGAGTACGACGAATCCGAAGGCGCCTCCACCACCTACGGGCTGCCCATGCGCACCGACGACTGGGGTGCGACCGGAGTCTCCGACAACCGCTGCACCACATACGGGCGGGCCTACAACACCGACGTCTACGACTCCACCGGCGCCCAACGCTGGACCGTCCTTCAGGACCAGGTCAAGCATTACGGGGTGGGCTGCTCCAGCATCGCCGACGGCAACCAGGACGGCTACACCACGACGTACTACGACGGCTCCACGTCGGTGGCCGACAACAAGCCCGCGGACGGCAACCCCACCGAGGTGCACACCTACACCAAGGCTGACGCCTATCGCACGGTGAAGTCGCACTACGACAACGCCGGGCGCACCGTGTGGAGTGAGGACGGCAAGTCCAACCGCACCACTATCGCCTACAACCCGCCCAACACCTGGCCGCTCGACGGCATCACCACCACCACGCCAGACCCCGACGGCACCATAGGGGTCCGCGTCCCGCTCACCTCGACGGTGTGGCTGTCCCGCTTCTGGGGAAGTGCTTACCAGACCCAGGACCCGAACGGGAACCTCACCAAGATCACCTTGGATTCAGCGGGCCGGCCGGTTGAGGTATGGAAGCCGACAGAGACCGGCAGCTCGCCGTCGATGAAGTTCACCTACACCATCCCCACGTCGACCAACGGCTCCGGGGTGCCTGACTCGGTGGACGGCTACCCGCACGTGGCCAGCTACCAACTGCAGTCCGGCAGCACCTACGTGGCCTCCCACTCCTACACCGACGGCCTGGGGCGGGGACGGGAGACGCAGTCTCCGCTGCCCGACGACTACGACGCGAATGGCACCGAACAGGTGCACTACCGGCAGGTGGCGGTCGTCCGCTACGACTCCGCAGGGCAGGTCGCCGGCACCTCCGCGGCCTTCCGTAACAAGGGCACCGCAGGATCCGGCGGCCCCACCAGCCCCCTGGTGTCCGAACTGCCGTCCTACAACGACGTGATCGTCGACTGGGCCGGACGCACCGTCGTCTCCCAACTGCAGGCGTATGGGGCCCAGAAGCTGGAGGGGAAGGTCGCCACCAGCTACTTCGGCGACTACACCAAGGTCACCCCTGCCGTCGGCACCCCGATTGAGACCTACACGGACGTGTACGGACAGGTGTCCCAGGTCGTCGAGCACGACAGCAGCAGCGCCTACACCACGACCTACGGCTACACCGGCACCGGCGACCTGGACAAGATCACCGACACGCGAGGCAACAACACCCTCTACACCTACGACTGGGCCGGCCAGCGCACCGCGGTCGACGACCCGGACGCCGGGAAGTCCACCACGACCTACGACAACAACGGCCAGGTCGAAACGGTCACCAGCAACATTGCCACGGACACCAGCAACAACCCCAAGACGGTCTTGACCTACGGCTACGACAACCTGGGCCGTCAGACCTCCGTGGTCAGCGGCGCGGACCAGCTGGCCGCCTGGACCTGGGACGACCCCCAGGTCCCCAGCAGCAAGGGACACATCACTCAGAGCGTCAGCCGCGACAGCGACGGCAACACCTACACCGTCAAGTCCGGCGGATTCGACAAACGCGGCCGCCCCACGACCAGCACCGTCACCCTCCCGTCGAATGTGAACGGCCTCGCGGGCAGCTACACCACCACGGTCGGCTACGACGCGGCCGACCACATCACCTCCACCACCTACCCCCCTGCGGGCGGTCTCAACGCGGAAACGGTCACCACCGCGTACGACGACTACGGGCAGCCCAACCGCCTCACGTCCACCCTGGGCAGCAGCGTCTACGTGGACGGCACCGCCTACGACGCTTACGGGCGTCTCATCGAGCGCAACTACGGCCCGGAGATCGGCGGCACCGGCGTCCACGCCCAACGCAGCTACGGCTACAACGACAGCAACGGCACCCGCTGGCTGCAGTCCATCTCGACCACCACCAGCGTCAACGAGCTCGTCACCGAGCAGCAGAAGGACACGTACAAGTACGACCTGTCCGGCAAGCTCACCGAGCTGCGCGAGCAGGCCAGTGGCCAGATAACCCAGTCACAGTGCTTCAAGTACGACCCCCAGAATCGTCTGACCAACGCCTTCACCCGCAACAGCGAAGGCATCTGCGACACGGGCAACACCTCTGACTTCATCGGAACAGCGCCGTACCAGGCCGCGTACACCTACGACCGCATGGGCAACCTGCAGTCCACCACCAACACCGACGCGACGGGCAAGGTCACCAAGGACGACCACCTCTACCCCGGCTACGACGACGCGGGCACCTGGACAACCCCCAACACCGAGCAGCCCCACGGCGTCCGCAAGACCAACCACATCACCAATGGCACCACCACCACCGACAACTTCACCTATGACGCCGACGGGCAGATGACCCGACGCGTCGAACCCGGCACCACCACCGACTACACCTGGACCAAACAGGGACAGCTCGCCACGGTCAAGGCCACCAAATCCAGCGGCAGCGAACTGACCCGCTACACCTACGACGCCGACGGCAACCTCCTGGTCCGCACCAGCCCCCAGGAGACGGTCGCCTACCTCGGCGGCACAGAACTCCGCACCACCGACGGCACCACCGCCACCGCCACCGCCACCCGCTACTACACCTGCGGCGGGGCCGCCGTCGCCATGCGCACCACCGCCCCCGACGGTGGCAAAGTCACCTACCTGATGGCCGACACCCAGGCATCAACGCAGCTCGCCGTCGACGCCAAGACCGGGACCACCACCCGCCGCCGCTACACACCCTTCGGTAACGAACGCAGCGGCAGCCTCCCCGTCGGCACCGACCACGGATTCCTCGGTGAAACCGAAGACACCGCCACCGGCCTCTCCCTCCTCGGTGCCCGCGCCTACGACCCCAAACTCGGCCGGTTCCTCAGCCCCGACCTCATCAGCGCCCCCTACGACCCACAAAACCTCTCCGCCTTCAGCTACAGCCACAACGACCCCATCAACTTCAGCGACCCGTCCGGCCTCTCCGAGATGTGCGGAGCACACGGAGCCTGCTACACAGGTGGAACTCCGGGAGGCCTTACCCCCGCGCAGGTCGAGAAGGAATTTCCTGGTGGTGAGCCGCTAACGCACGATCTCGGGGACGGCGCACCCGATGGATTTCCGACATCTCACGACGTGAAGCTGTTCACTGGTCCGGCGGGCAATGTCTCGACACTGATTAAGCAGGCAAAGGGATGGGGTACCTATTCTGCTGAACTCAGCGACGAGCTGAACGTTGAGCTGTATCTTCGCGAGCGTTGCAGCTACAGCTTTGTGGACGGGTGCGCAGAGTTCCGGAAATTCTACGACGGCTGGAAGCATGTCGACAGCATTCCAACCCTTGATACCTGCCCCATCTGCGGCAACGTAGGATTCGACGTAATCCTTAGCAGAATAACCGGCGGCAAAGGAACTTCGAGGCCTTGCCTCAACAGCTTCCTCCCGGATACGGAGATTCGCACAGCGGATGGCCGGAATATATCTATCAAGGACATCAAGGCCGGGGATAAAGTCCTGGCGACGAACCCAGAAACCGGCAAATCAGAGTCGCGAACAGTCCTCGCCACCATCATCACGAAGAACGACAAGGACTTCACTGAGCTGACCATCGCCACCAGTCACGGCGACGCAGAAATCATTGCCACCGACCATCACCCCTTCTGGTCGCCGTCCGAGCATGCTTGGGTAGACACCGCGGACCTACGCACTGGCATGACCCTGCGCACTGACGCCGGCACACATGTCACCGTCCACGCGACGCGCTCCTTCCACGAGATGAAGGAAACCCGCAACCTCACCGTAGACGGCCTGCACACGTACTATGTACTCGCTGGGCAGACGCCGGTTCTGGTTCATAACAGTGGAGGATGCCTTCCTGCTCTCCGGGGCTGGGGCAGTCAGCGGTTCCAGTTCGGGAATCAGGCCTTCTTGCTCGACAAGAAGGGAATGGAACACATCCTCACTCGTCATCACCCGAAGTATTGGGATGGCTCGGTGAAGAAAAAGCAGTCCTTCTTCGATTCGAGCATGAGTGTTGATGACGTCCGAGGCGCTATCGGTCAAGTCATGCGGCAGAACCGCGATACGCTGGTTCAGCGAGGCAGCCAAGGCATGTATCAGATTCGCGGGAACGTCAACGGCGTCAATTACGTACTCGGCATGAATAGAGGTCGAGTGGGCCAGTTCTATCCGGAATAAACATCATCGAAGGACCTGAGACGTGGTTGAGATTGAGACGTTCCTGAAGGACGCGGACGGCGGGTTCGTGCAGGTGGAAGCCTGCCGTACCCCGCCGCCCGACCTTGACTACATTGAGGGTGCCATTCGGCTTTCCGTTGATGGACTGGAAATCATCGGCACTGAAGAATGGGACTACGTTGACCAGCTCTGGTGTTATATCGCCGAGATGGTGACGAAAGTACAGTCGTCGGGTTACGCGGAGACGTACTTTCCGGATCAGCCGATCAAGCTCTCTTTTCGAGCCGCAGGGTCTCGCATCTTGGTGACCGCCAAGATTGATGAAGAAACGAAGACGGCAAATGCCTCATTTCCGGATTTCCTGGATGCTGTCAAAGTAGCTGGGATGATCTTCTTCAGGAAGATGTCCGAGCTTGTCCCTGCTAATTCGTATGCCGAGGCGCAGCAGGAGCTGTCAGTTTGAACATGCCAGAGGCCCCGCCGGGAATTCTTGAATCCGGCGAGGCCTCTGCTCTGAGGCTGGCACGACGGAGAGGGCGGTGAAGTGCCGGGTGAGCGTGGTTCCTTCGATCGGGGCACCGTTGGGCCGGGTGAACACGTAGCCGCTGTTCTGCCAGCTTTCGCCTGCCGCTTCGCGTTCCTCGAGTTGTCGGCTGCGGTGCTGTTCGATAGCGCCGGCACGGTGTGGGCAGTGCGAACCGCCGGTCCGAGCTTTGCGTCTTCGTCGGTAGGGCAGTCAGGCCGCTGCTGTTGGCGCACTGGAGGGTGCGGCGGATGCTAGCGGTTCCGCCGACCAGGTTTCTTCCCAGCGCAGGTCGAGGAGTGAACCGTTCCGGGTTCGGTAGGGACTCGATCATTTGAGAGGATCGAGTCATGGCACGTCCTTCCCAGTACCCGCTTGAGCTGCGCCGTCGTGCGGTGCGGATGGTCGCCGAGGTGCGGCCCGACTACGACACCGAGTGGGCGGCGATGAAAGCGGTCGCCGCGAAGCTCGGCATCGGCACGACCGAGACACTGCGGAAGTGGGTGCGGCAGGACCAAGTCGATGCCGGTGCCCGGCCGGGCACGACGACAGAGGAGTCCGCGCAGGTCAAGGCGATGAAGAAGGAGATCGCCGAGCTGAAGCGGGCGAACGAGATCCTGAAGGCCGCGGCGAGTTTCTTCGCGGCCGAGCTCGACCGGCCACACACACGCTCGTGAACTTCATCGACGAGCACCGGGACCGCTTCGGCGGAGTCGAGCCGATCTGCCGTGTTCTGACCGAGCACGAATGCAAGATTGCCCCTTCCACCTACTACGCCCACCACAAGCGCCGGGCGGCACCGTCGGCCAGGACCGTGCGGGACGCCGAGCTGAAGGAACGGATCAGCGAGGTCTTCGCGGCCAACTACCGTGTCTACGGGGCACGGAAGATCTGGCGTGAGCTCAACCGGCAGGGCCACGCGGTGGCCCGCTGCACCGTCGAACGCCTCATGCGCGAGCTGGGCATCGCCGGTGTGGTCCGCGGCACGAAGGTGATCACCACGCTGCCCGGCGGGCAGGCCGGGAGGGCGCCGGACCTGGTGGACCGCGACTTCGTCGCCGACTCCCCGAACCGGTGCTGGGTCGCGGACTTCACCCACGTGAAGACCTGGGCCGGTGTCGTCTACGTCGCGTTCGTCGTGGACACCTTCTCCCGCCGCATCGTCGGCTGGTCCGCGGCCACCGTGAAGGAAACGGTGTTCGTCCTGGACGCACTGGAGATGGCAATCTGGCAACGCGACCGCGAACAACACCCCATCCAGCCAGGCGAGTTGATCCATCACAGCGATGCCGGGTCGCAGTACACCAGTTTCCGGCTCGCCGAGCATCTGGACACCGCCGGCATCGCCGCCTCGATCGGATCCGTCGGCGACGCGTATGACAATGCCCTGATGGAGAGCACGATCGGCCTGTTCAAGACCGAGCTGATCAAGCCCCGACGCCCCTGGAAGACACTGTCCGACGTCGAGCTCGCCACCGCCGAGTACGTCGACTGGTACAACCACCGACGACTCCATGGCGAGATAGGCCACGTCCCACCCGTCGAATACGAAGCCCTGCACTACCTGGCAACCACAAAACCGCAGGTCACACACAACGTCTGAGATCTCTACCGAACCCGGAACGGTTCACCTAACTTGATCTTTAACCTCAAGCGTCGAACGATGTGTCGCACTTGATCACTCGGTGCGGTAACCGGAGTACGCCGAAGCGGCCTTCGGCTGAGCATGTGATCCGACCAAGGAACACACAAGCTCAGCACGAAGACCGTGGGGATGAGTCTGTTGCATCAAGCTGCCGGGCAGGATCCGTTTGCGGAACTGTCACGCTTCCGGGGTGAGTTCTACTCCTGTCTGACCAGGCGTGCGGATGCGCTGTTCGAGCTGACGGACGCCGTGTTGTGTGCGGATGGTCCGGTCCGGTCGCTGGTGGAGCTATCGCTGGTGGGCGAACACCGTCGCGGGCACGGTGGGCTCTACGACGCACTGGCCGCGGGCGAGGTCGATGTCAGCAGGCTGCGGCGGGCCCTGGCTGCGGTGCCTCTGCCGCGGGCGGCGGACGGCCGACTGGTCCTGGCCGCCGACATCACCTGCTGGCTGCGACCGAGCGCGCACACCTCACCGCAGCGGATCCTGTGCCACACCTACGGGCGGGGCAAGGATCAGCACATTCCTGTTCCCGGCTGGCCGTACTCGGTGATCTGCGCGCTGGAAACGGGCCGCAGTTCATGGACGGCGCCGCTGGACGCACTGCGTCTGGCCCCGGGAGATGATGCTGCCACCGTCACGTCCGGGCAGATGCGTGAACTCGTCGAGCGGCTGATGGCAGCCGGGCAGTGGAAAGACGGCGATCCGGACGTTCTGATCGTGGTGGACGCCGGATATGACGTGCCCCGACTGGCCTTCCTGCTGAAGGATCTGCCGGTGCAGGTGCTGGGCCGGATGCGCTCGGACCGTGTCCTGCGCCGCACAGTCTCGCCCCGCGAGCCCGGAACCCGGGGCCGTCCACCCCGCCACGGCGCCGAGTTCGTCTTCGGCGACCCCGCCACCTGGGACACCCCCGACGCGCAGACACTGACCGAGACCCGTCTCTACGGCACCGCCACCGCACGGGCTTGGGACCGGCTCCACCCGAGACTGACCCACCGATCCGCCTGGACTGCCCAACTGGGCGCCCTGCCGGTGATCAAAGGCACCGTAATCCGCCTGCAGGTCGAGCACCTGCCCAGCGGCGCGACACCGAAGCCGGTGTGGCTGTGGTGGTCGGGCACCAACGCCACCACAGCCGACGTCGACCGTCTGTGGCAGGCGTTCCTGCGGCGCTTCGACATCGAGCACACCTTCCGGCTGTTCAAGCAGACCCTGGGCTGGACCTGCCCGAAGATCCGCACCCCCGAAGCAGCCGACCGCTGGACCTGGCTGATCCTCGCCGTATTCACCCAACTCCGGCTCGCCCGCCCGCTGGCGGCCGACCTCCGACGGCCATGGGAGAAACCGAGCCCGCCCGACAGGCTCACTCCCGCCCGCGTCCGCCGCGATTTCCGGCACCTCCGCCCGAAGGCGGCCTGTCCTGCCGGAGCACCGAAATCCTCCCGCCCCGGCCCACGACAGTTCTTGAGTAGCTCTCAAGAATCGTCTCGAGATCCCGTTCAGCCGAAAGGCTGGGCGGGATCTCGGCGTTTGTGGTGTGTGTTCGAGGTGATGTCCGAACGTGGACGGGGCCTCGGGTGGTCGCCTGGCGGAGGATCGGCCTGGGGTTCGGGGTGGTTCGGGTGCGTGAGGGGCGTCGGAGCCGCCGCTGGGCGTGCTTGAGCTCGTCGTGTGGTGCCGGGGCTTCAGGTGCTCGTGCGGACCATCGTCGGCGGCTGGGGTGGGGAGAGCCCATTCGCGGTGATGGAGGCTGGAACTGTTTCCGTGAGCTCCGCGATCACAGAGACAAGATCCCCGTTGGCTGCGGTGCCGGTGGTCTGGTCCCAGCTGAAGAGCATCTGCAGGTTGGCGCTGCAGACCATCAGGGCGAGGAGGATGGTCTGCGCGACGCGGCCGTGGGCGAGCCGCTTGCTGGGGTCGGCGATGTTGATGCCGTGGCTCTTGAGCCTTCCGTTCGCCCCTTCGATGTTCGCCCGTTCGGGCCGGTAGGCGTCCTGCCAGCTGGGGTGGAGGTAGTGCCGGTCCTGGCGGAACTTGTCACGCTTGCCCAGGTCGCCGGGCCGGACCGTGATCGTCGGCTTCTGGCAGATCCGCGGCAGTTCCTGCTTGGGCAGGGCTCGCAGGCGTTCGGCCTGGGGGATCGGCACGGTCGGCTTGGCCGCGGTGTGTGCGGCGGTGGCCCGCCGGTTGGTGAGGTCCACGGTGGCAGGCCGCGGTGCGGGGATCTGGTGGACCTGGTTGAAGCGGGGACAGGCCACCGCGGGCGACGGTCCGCTGGCCGGGCACTGGAGCCGGATCGCCCCGCGCTCGTCTGCGGACTCCTTGAGGCGCAGGTAGTACGGCTCGCGGGCGGCGATCTGCTCGCGGAGCACGGTGTCGTCGTCGATGCCGCGTACGGCCTTGTCGCTGAGGTCGAAGGTCGCCTGGGCGAGGGCGGTGGGCATGGCGGGGCAGGCGAGGGATCCGTCGACGAGCAGGGCGCCTTCGTGAGTGCCCTGGATGCCCCGGTTCTCTCGCTTGTAGTCGAGGACGAGCTGGTAGCCGAGGCGTCTTGCGGGCTGGGCGAAGTGTGTGGAGACCTGGTCGGTGTAGGCGCGGTCGGAGGCCAGGATCCCGGTGGGGAAGCCGAACGGGGCCAGGGCGGTCAGGGCGTGGATCGCGTTCGGGCCGATCCGCTTGCCGGGGCTGTCCAGGACAAGGCCGAGCACGAGCTGCGGGTGCCGGCTGACGCGCTCTCCGGCTTGAGGGTGGCCGACTGGGTGCCTGCGGCTGGCGGCGACGAGGAGCGTGGCGGAGTGCCCGAAGATCCCTTCGTCGGAGCCGCCGCAGTAGTGCCAGCCGGCGGTGATCTCGACGGACGCGAGACCGCGATGCTCGCTGGGCTCGTGGTGCCAGGCGGGAACCGGGGTGGTGCCGACGCCGATATCGCCCCGCCAGCCCTTGAACAGGCCCCGGCGGTGAGCGAGGCGGACCGTGACCAGGACCAGGCGGTCACTGATCTCCTGCAGCACAGCCCGGCGGCGCACTCGTTCGGCATCGGTGTCCTCCCAGGCGGAGGCCACGACCGTGGCCTCGTCGGCGGGCAGCCGACTGCGGCGGTCACAGCGGAAGGGGTCCAGAGCGGTGGTCAGCCGGTCGAAGGACCGGTAGACACACCGTGTGAACGCGTGCCGTCCGTGGGCGTCGAGCGAGTCGGGATCCGGAACCCCCAGCCAGCCCCGGGCAGGGGCCCGCAGCTCGTCCAGGAGAACCCGGCAGACATCCGCGAGGCTCGCGCTGCGGTGGTAGTGCAGAGACAGCAGCAGCCCCACCAGCACGGTCCGCACCGGCAGACCCTTCGGCCCGGGACGCCTTGCCAGCTCGACGTCGACCAGCTCGAGCACACCCGTTCCGTGCAGGAGAGCGTCGAGCTGGCCGACCTTCGAGTCCGGGATCTCGAACGGCGCGTCGGTGACCGGCCGTGGCCGGCACTTCCTGATCTTCTCCGGACTCCGCCAGGCCCGGGGCTTGCTCACCTCTCAGGTCCGCGTAGGAGCCGTGCGGCGGTGGCGTCATCGATGGGAGGGACGAGGTGCTGCCAGCGTGCCAGCGACGCAGCCGAGGCGAGCCCAGCCGCCTGCGCGATCAGATTGTGATCGATGTGGGCCCGCATCAGCTCAACGATCCACGTCGCCCGCAACCGGCCCACCGACACCGCCGGCAGGCTGTCCGGCGGCCGGTGGCTGAGAGACCAGGAGCCGATCAGGTTCTTCGCGTACTCGGTGGTCCGACGCGGGCGGAACAAGTACCCTCGCCCGGCCTGGTCTGCCAGTTCTCCCAAGACGGTGTCCCAGGCGGCGCGGGCGACGAGCGGAACCAGGCGGTCGACGGCGGTGTGCAAGAGCGGGCCGTTCCCACGCAGACGCTGCAGATCGGCGCCCCGGCTCGCCGCTACCTCCTTCGGCATGAGGCCGAGACCGGCCCCCAGGCCCATCAGCGCGAGCGCATCAGTCTTCTGCTGGCGGGGCAGATGAGCGGCCCAGTGCCGAAGACCCGCCAACTCGGCTGCCGTATAGGGCTGATACGTGTTCGCCTCGGCATGCATCCGGGCCGGAGCAGCCTCCCCGCGCTCACTCCACGCCAGCGCATCCCGAACCCTCAGCAACCAGGTCCGATACGTCCGCACCGACGACCCTTCGATGTCGCCGGCGCGCGAGAGGACGAACGCGTCGATTACTTCGTTGCGCAACCACGCATCCGCAGACCGCTCCAGTCCGCTCGCTTCGGCCCACAGCGCCAGACGCCCGGTGACGTGCAGCAACCGCTCCACGTCGTAGGGGACCGCAGTCACGGTGGCGGCGACCACGGACCGCACCAACGGCGCGACCTCCACCCAGAGCGGGGGCGCCTCCCGGGGCCGGTACCGGGTGATCTTCGCGGACGTGTCGGGATCAAGGACCACGGTCCATGCATACCGGCTGGACAAGCAGCCATTCCACAGCTGATCAACTACAACAGACAAGGTGGTGCACGCATGGTCGGCGGACGCGCCCGCGCACGCTCCCCCCGGCAGTTCACCCAGGATCCGGAAGCCTGGCCCGAGCAGGTCATCGCCGATCCGGCCGCCGAAGCGGTCCGCCAGATCGCCCGAACCCTCGCCCAGGCCCTCGAGCGCCTCGGACTGAGCCTGCGGGCGGCCGCGGCCGGCTCTGGAGTCAACCGGCAGGCCATCGCCGACCTGCTGGCCGGACGGTCCTGGCCCGACGTGGCGACCATCGCCCGCCTGGCCCACTTCACCGGTTTCGCACTGTGGCCGGACAGTAGCAATATCGAACGGAACAGAACGCATTGAGCCTCGATCCGTGCCCGGAAACACCAAACAGCGAACGGGCATGACGAACTTCGTGGCTCCGGACGCCGAGCGGAGAATGCCTCTACTACGCTCGGACGTGCGGAAGCCACCCCTGCTGGGCGGTCACGCAATCCGGCACCGCCGAGCTGAACCCTCGGCGGTGCCACCCTTGGATGCCGCGCGCTCGCGGCATGGCTCACACCAGTACGGAACCTCCCTGCTCGTTCCTGGTGGCCGGGGCGATCGCGAACCAGCCAGTGGGGTCCTCTACGACCCGGCCTTCCCTGATCAGCGCCTTCAACCGGGACCGCGTCGTCTCCGTCCTTCGACCGTTCGAGGTATCCGAGATGTCCTCGCCGATCGCCGCGGCGATGTCCTGTGCCTTCATCGCCCGCCCGGCCCCTGCCAGCAGCACCAGCATTCGCTCACGGGCCACCGACAACTCCAGTGGCTTCGATGCGACCGACGGATCACGGGGATTGGTTACAACGCCGGGCGCCGCTCCGGGCACCGACCCATCCACGAGATCCCCGCCGTCACCTGGGCCCTGCCCTTGTGACTGAAGTTCGGCACCGTCATCGGCCTGGCCGGCATGGCCTGTTAGGGATAGCAGAGTCTCCCGTGTGATCGTCAGGTGGGCCAGCCGTTCCTCCGCCGTCGCGATCTTCTCGCGAAGTGAAGACAACTCCCCGCGGACGATGGCTTCTTCTGTGTCCAGACGCTCGAAGAGCGACGTCATCGCAGCCCTGCCTTCACCCAGCCGGCATCGGGGCCTCGCGGCACTGGAAGCCCCAGCCAAACGTAGGGCGAGCCGCAACAAGATCGCAGAGGGTGACCGCAGATGCTCCCAAACGACCGCCCTCGCCCGCCTCGGGTCCGCACCCCTGCGCTGAAAGACCACTCCTGCCCGCCCCGTAGGCTCACCCCATGCCGATCGAGGACAGCCCGCAGAACACCGTCAAGCATTGGCAGGACTGCACGGACGTGTACGACTTCCTCGAGCAGATCCGCCTCCGCCCCAGCATGTCGCTGCCGGGTCACTCACTGCGTCATCTGGAAGCGCTCCTCACCGGCTACCGCGTCGCACTGGGCGTGCACGCGATCGACGAGCCCTTCGCTTTCTGGCCCGAAGAGCGTTTCACGCAATGGCTCCACGAGAGCCGCGGGACATCCAGTTCACTCAGCTGGGCTGCCGAAATCGAACGCACCACGCCTGCCGACTCCAACCCGGTCGAGGAGTTCTTCCGACTGCTGGACGATTACCGCCGCCACGTCGCCTCGAAGCCAACGCCGAGAACGTCAAAGGCCGGCTTCCCCGGCATCGAGTACATGGGCAACACGTTCGTCACCCTCTTCTGGCGCCAGCGACTTCTCAACCAGGCTGTGCAGCGTCTCGAAGACCGTGATTTCCGCGTTGTCCGGCTGTCAGCAGGCCAATGGAGCACAGAGCAGGACATGCACCGTGCCATCGCCGCGGCCCTGCAGTTCCCCGACTACTACGGCCACAACCTTGACGCGCTCAACGACTGCCTCGGTGACGTGGCCTGCTACGGCGGCTACGACGACTCAGCGGAAGGCGCTGGACTGGTCCTCGCCTTCACCGACTACGACCGATTCGCAGGTGCCTGCCCCCGGGCCGCACAAGTCGTACTCGACATCATCGCCGACCGAGCCCGACGGGCGGCCGTACTTCAGCGCCGGCTGATCTGCCTGGTCCACAGCAACGACCCCGACATTCAATTCGACCCGGTCGGCGCCATGCCCGTCATGTGGAACAGCGATGAATGGCTGGACTCCAACCGCCGAGGTTAAGCCGACGATCGCGAGCATGTCAGAGCCCACGGCTAGCATCCGCCTGTGAACCCTGAGCTGCTATCGACCATCGCTGTCCCCCTCCCGCCCGGACGGTTGATCACGTCCGATGAAGGTGACGGAGGCGCCCAAGCCCTGTGGCTGAGTGACGGCGCCGTATCCGCAGAGTTGTGGACGCGGATCCGCGACGAGCATCCCCGCTCAGGCGTCTGGCCCCTGCTTCTCGACTCGCGCGACCCTGAAGACAGCGACTTCCGTCCCTGGGGCACCGGCGAGCTCTTCCCCGAGCAGATGTCATCACCCGACGACCACGACCCGGCCGAGCTGCTCGAGAAGTGGTGGGCGGCGTACACCGCGATCGACGAAGACGACGACATGCTGTCGCCCGCCAAACGGCTGGCCATCACGGCCCCCTTCGGACAGACCTGGCCGGGCCTCGCACCCGGCCGTGAAGACACGACGGACTCCAGCCGGCTGGCCGCCGAGTACGCAGACCACTTCGTCCTGAGTCGGCCGCAGTCACGCTTGGGCTTGGTCGCCGCGCCTTCCGGTGCCGACGCTCTCGCCCTCGTCGGCTGGGACGGGCCTGCCAACTGGGACAACGACACCGCCACGTTCTCCGCCGTTGTGAGCGATTGGGAACAACGCTTCGGAGTATGCGTAGTCGCCGTTGGATCCGACACACTCCACCTGAGCGTCGCCACACCCCCGACGAGCCGGGAAGACGCCCTGCTCGTCGCGGCCGAACACTTCGCCTTCTGTCCCGACAACATCTGGCAGGGCCCCCGACCTCAGACCCTGGAGGCGTACGCCGAGCGACTCATCGACACGCACTGCTGGGAATTCTGGTGGGACTGAGCCTGGCCCGTCGGGAAACGATCACCCGATAGTTGGGAAGCGATCTTCAAGGCACACGGTGTTCACGGGCACTCGCCTGCGATGCCACGTCATTTCGATCACCGTCTGAGTGCTCCGGGCGGTGTGCCCAGGCGGTGGCCGTACTCGGTCAGAGCGAGTTTCCCGGTGCCCCGGGTCGGTGTCGAGGCATCGATGGACAGGGGGTTCAGTCCCAAGGCGCCGGCCAGGTTGGGCGCGAGGTCGAGGAGCTCCCACATCCAACCGTCGGCGTCTTCCTCGGTGTCCACCTGGTCGGCTGCCAGAGCGGGGAGCCCCAGCTCGGCGCGCCGCTGCTGCTCGTACGCAAGAGGTTCTCCCAGTTCCAGGTGCTGCACGTCCTCGTCAGGGAAGTAGCCGAAGCGGCGGACAACGACGCCATCCTCGGCGGCCAGGACCGCCGAGCCGTCCTGCGAGGCGCTCCACCAGTAGGCCTGCGCGCGTCCGAAGCGGGTGCTGAGGCGTTCGCACGCTTCGAGGACCTCGTTCTGGCGTTCGGTGGCGCTGGGATCGCACCAGGAACCGACCACCAACGTCCAGCCGGCGAGCTCAGGAGTAACGAACACCCTGCGGTACACATCGAGTGGATCGGCGTCGAGGTCGCCATGACTGTCGATGTCCGCGGCATACACGCCGACGGAGAACGGGACCAGACGCGGCTGCGACAGCCCGAGCATCTCCATCACACCCGCCTGGTCCCCGGTAGGCACCGCGATCCAGGAGAGGAAGCAGCAGGAGAGCGGAACCGGCGTGTCGCCGGCGATTTCGATCCTGGCCAGCCGTTCCAGTGCCGCGATGTCACGGGCACCGATCACCGCCTCGCCGCCGATCTCTGCCAAGGCTTCCAGAGCGCCCGCGCGCGCCGCCCCCGGACCGTCGAGGCGGACCGCCTGGAGCAGCGGCACCACGGCGGTTCCCCACGACGAGAACGCCTGAACCGCCGCCTGCCTGACCTTTGCGTCCCGGTCACCCAGCAATGGCAGCACATGTCGCGCGGCAGACGGCACGTCGCTGCTCCAGCGGCTGATCGCTGTCACAGCCGCGCGCCGCAGGGTTGGATCCTCAAGCAGGAGGGCGTCAACGTAGCCGTCCAGTTCCGCCGCCCCGAATCCGGCGAACGCCCGCAACAGTCGATGAGGCGCTTCTCCCGGTGGCAAGGTTTCCAGGGCGCCGAGCACCGCCTCGAACGCCTCTGTGCCCATGCGGCGCAAGACAGCCAGCAGGACGGGCTCGCTCACGGGCGAGCCGGAATCCTGCAGTTGCCCGATCAGTACGGGCAGGACCTCGGCGCCCAGATCAGCTACGGCAGTGGCGGCCGCATCCCGTTCTGTCACGTCATCGGCCCCGAGAGCGAGAACCAGTTCGAGTGTGGTCACGAGCGCACGCTAGCCGACGGCACCGACAGGGCAGCTCCAGCAGCTCGTGAGGAACGGCTGTGTGTGGGGGGGCTCCCCCTACGCATCATCGCGAACGGCTCTGTTCGGGGAGCCACAGCCCAAGCCAGCGCGTCCCGGAGCCTGCAGCAGCAGACGCTTCGTGGTGGCAAGAAGTGCCCCTTCAGGTCAATCCAGGGGACGTGCTGCCGGCAGCCATTCGACTTCGTCGTCGCCGCGTCGGAGATCTCCCCTGAACGTCAGCGCCTCACGCCCGATGCCCAACGCATCGAGCAGGATGTCGATGGCTGCTTCGTCGTCGTCCGTTTCGTTGATGACGGACACGATGGTGTCGGTCATCGGGCTGTACTCCATGCGGTGGAGCGCAAAGTGCACGCCACGGATCTGGATCATCGCGACATCGACGGGGCTCAGTTCCTCCCAGCCCCGCTCGGTCGTCAGCTTCAACCGGCCCGCCACGGCGTCCAGCGACGGTGCAAGGCCCGCCACCACACGGAATAGACCCGAGATGTACCACCACATGCTGGTCTGCCAAGCAGGGTTCGGATTCGCACACGCCGAGACCGGTGCATCCAGCCAGCCGGCTTCCGGGCCAGGCACATCAAAGTTCAAGATCTTCCCCCACTTTTGACCGCACCCTACTCGGGCCGCCCAGCCGACCACGCAGGGGCCTTCCCTTAGAAGTGGGTGCAGCACCCCTTCCCTAACGCCGCACTCCAGGATCTGCGCCGACTGCACCTGAGGGGCAGCAGGTGCCACAACCAGCACGACGTGCCGGTCGCATAGCCGACCTCTGTGCACACGTCCACGAAGGTCGCACGGGTCGCACAGCCCGGTCATGTCGCAGCTAGGTCTCTCCATGCAGTCGTGATGCATCCTTCCTCCCAATGCCACCATTCCTTCGCCTCGCCGTGCTCCAACAGCTCGCGGATTCGGGGTAGGTCCGCATCTTTCGGGACATCCAAAGCGACCATTTGGTAGCGCTCGATCCCCTCACCGGTCGTACCGAGGCGGTGGAAGATCTTCAGGACGCTCTCACGAGCAGAGGCCGAGCCGCCGTCCTTCAGTACGATCAGCCGAATCGTGCAGTTTCCCGAGGCGCGGACCGTTTCCCCGGCCCAACGGACACCTTCCCCATCGGGCTCCACCTGGATGATGTCGCCGCTGGCGACTCCGCGTACGAACCAGGGGGTGTTGTCCAACCGCACCGTGCCGTCGCCGAGGTCCACAGCCCACAGGCTCTCGACGCTCGCAGGAGGCCAGCCGTCCTCGCCTATGTCCATCCGGAAGTGGACCTTCACATGGTCGCCACTGATGCTCGTCACCGCACCATCTTCGTCGCTGCACCGCAGTCGCCCACTTTTCATCTCTGCTTCCGTGGGGGAAGGCTCGCGTGGGCTCTCCAGAACTCAGGGTCCCGTGGTCCGGCGAGCCACGAGATGAACCGGCCTGCCACAGTCTCGAAAGCGTCAGCCAGCGAAGTCGTTCCGACGACAGTCCGTTCCACGGGGTCTACGTAGTGAGCGTTATGGTCCGCCTCGCACCAGCAGGCCACGCTGATGGCTGACCAGACATTGAGAAGGCCCTCCTTGGTCCACTCCACGTCGAGTGAGACCTCAAGCCAGTCACCCCCTGCGTCGTAGAGGGAGACCTCAGCCAACAGGATCTCCGGTGTGCCGGCCGCAGAGCGTCCCGGGAATGTGACGTGCTGCGGGAACCACTCCCAGACCTGGAACTTCTGTATTGATCCGGAGCGTTGTTGACGCGGCTGATCGGTGGTTTGCCGCCGAGTGCGGTGTGGCAGCGGTGGTGGTTGTAGGTGTGGAGGAAGTCTGCCAGGGCCGCGGTGCGTTCGGTGTTGGTGGTGTAGGGCCGCAGGTAGGCCCATTCCTCCAGCAGGGTGCGGTTGAAGCGTTCGACCTTGCCGTTTGTCTGTGGCCGGTAGGGGCGGATGCGTTTGTGGGCTATGCCGGCTGAGGTGAGGGTCTGGGTGAACAGCTTGGACTTGTAGCAGGAGCCGTTGTCGGTCAGTACGCGTTCGACGGTGATGCCGTGACCGGTGAAGAACGCATGGGCGCGTTGCCAGAAGGCGATCGCGGTGTGCTGGCGTTCGTCGGGCAGCACCTCGCTGTAGGCGAGCCGGGAGTGGTCGTCGACGGCGGAGTGGATATAGCTGTAGCCGATCACCGGCTTGCAGCTCTTGCGCAGGTCGGTGGTGGCCTGCCGGTTCTGGTTGCCGGCTGTTCTGCCGACCGTGCGCCAGCCGCCGCCGTCAGGGATGTTGCCGAGTTTCTTGATGTCGACGTGCACCAGCTCGCCGGGGCGGCTGCGTTCGTAGCGGCGGATCGGCTCGCCGGTCGGCCGGTCCAGCCAGGCCAGACGATTCAGTCCGTGACGGGTCAGGATCCGGTGCACCGTGGAGGCGGGCAGCCCGAGGATCGGGCCGATCCGGGCCGGGCCGAGCTTGCGGGCCTGCCGCAGATCGCAGACAGCGGCTTCCGTCTCGGGGACCGTGCGATGCGGGGTCGTGTGCGGCCGGCTCGAGCGGTCGAACAACCCCGGATCGCCTTCCGTGCGCCACCGTCGCACCCACTTGTGTGCGGTCGCCCGCGAGATTCCCATCTCCTCGGCCACATGAGCGCCCGGGCGGCCGGAACGGACACGCTGGATCAACAGCCGCCTGCCATGAACAGTCAGCCGGGCATTACGGTGGGACACGAAGACCTCCGTGTGGTGCAGTCCTAGACAGCTCCACCACACCGGAGGTCTTCCCCTTTGATCAAGACCCTCGCGTCAACAACGCTCGTGATCAATACAACTAGTCGGTGGAGAGCAGATGACCGGGCAACCGTCATATCCGGTTCGGCGGGAGGCCGCGCGGAACAGGATCTGTCACGACAGGCACCTCACCGCACGGCCGGCCCAACCAGCTGGATCATGATGCACCGGCGCCTCGCCCGCAACTACCGAACCCGCCCACTCCGAGAGCCTGATCCACCTCGCGATGATCTCCAACCTCGCGAAACGAGCAACCGGACTACCGCTTCTTCGATCCGAACGTCTTCTCGAGACTCAGGAGACCAGCGTCTCAGGCCGGTCCGCGTGAGCCCAGTGGGTGTGGTGGACACCCTCTCGGTCCACACGCTGATAGGTGTGCGCCCCGAAGTAGTCGCGCTGCCCCTGCAGCAGCGCGGCCGGCAGGCGGTCGGCGCGCAGGGTGTCGTAGTAGGAGAGAGCGGCGGAGAACGCCGGTATGGGAATGCCCCGCCGGGTCGCCGAGGCCACCACCTCACGCCAGGGCACCTGCGCTGCTGTGATCTCCGCTGCGAAGCTCTCCTCGCTCAGCAGGCTGGCCAGCTCGGGGTCGGCGGCGTAGGCGGAGCGGATGCGGTCGAGGAAGGAGGCCTGGATGATGCAGCCGGCCCGCCAGATCTTCGCGACCGCACCGAGGTCGATGTCCCATCCGTATTCGGCGGCGGCATCCCGGATCATCTTCCAGCCCTGGTCATAGGCGATAATCTTGGACGCGTACAGGGCGTATTCGACCTGGGCAGCGAAGCGCTCGGCTTCGGTACGCGACAGCGCGGGAGTGGTTCCTCCGCCTAGGCTCCGGTAGACGTCACGCAACTGCTCCTGACCCGACGCCGCGCGGGCGAAGGCTGCCTGCGCGATCGTGGTGACCGGGGAGCCCAGATCGAGTGCGGTCTGTACGGTCCACCGGCCGGTGCCCTTCTGCCCGGCGGCGACGACGTCGACGAAGGGAAGGCCGGTGTCGGCGTCGGTGTGAGCCAGGACCTCGGCGGTGATCTCGATCAGATACGAGTTCAGGCGGCCCTGGTTCCAGCCGCGGAGGATCTCGGAGATCTCCGCAGGGGTGTAACCGGCGACCTGGCGCAGCAGGTCGTACGCCTCGGCGATGAGCTGCATGTCGGCGTACTCGATGCCGTTATGCACCATCTTCACGAAGTGACCGGCCCCGTCGGCGCCGATGTACGTGCTGCAGGCCTCGCCGTCCACCTTGGCGCTGATCTTCTCGAACATCTCGCCCAGCACGGCGTACGACTCCGGGGAGCCGCCCGGCATGACCGAGGGCCCGTTGAGTGCGCCCTCCTCACCGCCGGAGACGCCCGCGCCAACGAAGTGAAGGTCATGCTCACGCAAGGCGGCCTCACGCCGACGGGTGTCGGCGAAGTGCGCGTTGCCGCCGTCGATGATCATGTCGCCCTTCTCCAAGAGCGGGATCAGCTCATCGATGACGGCATCGGTGGCGGCGCCCGCCTGCACCATGATCATCACGCGTCGGGGACGCTCCAGGGCGGCGGCGAACTCCTCGATCGACTGGGCGGGCACGAAGGCTCCTTCGTGCCCGAACTCCTCGATCATGGAGCGGGTACGGGCCGCTGTGCGGTTGTGAACGGCGACGGTGTAGCCGTTGCGGGCGAAGTTCCGGGCCAAGTTGCGACCCATCACACCGAGGCCGGTGACGCCGATGTGCGCAAGTTCCATGTGAGCGTTTTCCGTTTCTGGATACGTCTGTGCGAGAAACCCGTCCCTCGCCCCCTTGGGGCGCAGGCCGGTAGGCGGGTGATCGCGAGTAAGATCGCCGGGACCCCCGGCCGGCCGGGTGGGAACCCGGCCCACGACGGCCACACCGAGGTGACCCAGACCTACGGCTGGACGGCGGTCACCCACCCGGCAGAGGTGTCCCGCCCGCCTGTTGTCTGCGCCGACGAGCTCGACGGGTCGTTGACCCGCCTGGCCGCGGGGGTGGCGTAGGGCAGGGTGCCCCTGTTGCCTGTAACACTGCTCCGTCTGTCAGAGCTGGGTTTCGCCGCCGTCCACAGCCAGCTCGATGCCGGTGGTGTACGTGGCGTCGAAGGCGAGGAACGCAGCCGCCTTGGCGAACTCCTCAACGGTGCCGTAGCGCTTCATGGGATTGCTCGAGGTCCGCTCCGCCCTGAAATCGTCGACGGCCTCCTTGGACAAGCCCATCGTTTCCAGGATCCCCGAGTCGATGGGACCCGGGCTGATCGCGTTGACACGTATCCCTCGCGGAAGCAGCTCGCGGGAGAAGGTGCGGGCCATCGAACGCAGCGCCGCCTTGCCGGCCGCGTAGACGCTGGTGTCCACCATGCCCATGACGTTGGCGATCGAGGTGGTGAGGACGACACCGGCGTTCGCGCTCAGCAGCGGGGCGAGCTTCTGCACGGAGAAGAAGGTCCCTTTGACGTTGATCGCGAACAGTTCGTCGTACATCTCCTCGGTCGTGGAGGCGAGGGGCGTGAGGGGCGAGATGCCGGCGTTGACGAAGAGGGCCTCGACCGAGCCGAGGTCGCTCTTCACCCGGTCGGCGAGCGTGTCCAGGTCGGCCAGTGAAGCCACATCGGCCCGGACGGCCACGGCATTCGTGCCGAGCCGCTCGCGCGCCGCATCGAGCTTGGCCTGCGACCGGCCGGTTATCACCACGCGGGCTCCGCCTTCTACCAGCAGCTCCGCCAGCGCGAGTCCCATGCCGCTGCTGCCACCCGTGATCACTGCATTCTTGTCGCTGTACTTACCCATGCCGAGGTTGCTCCGTTCCGTCGCCGAAAAATGTGGTGGCACGTCTGGATGTCGCCGTCCGTGGGGCGGATCAGCGGCGGGTCTCGATGCTCATGTCGCCTGCGGTGACCGTGCGGATGTGGTCGCTGGCGAGCAGGGCGTGCGGATTGCCGGGGTCGATGGCGCTGACCTCGTCGAGGCGGGCCAGATGGGCTGGGGTGAGGTCGACCTGGAGGGCACCCAGGTTGTCCTCGAGCTGCGCGACGGTGCGGGCGCCGATGATCGGTGCCGCCACGCCGGGGGCGTTCAAAGTCCACGCCAGTGCGACCTGGGCGGGCGTGTGGCCCAGCTCTGAGGCCACCTCCTTCACCACGTCGGCGATCGCGAGGGTGCGTTCGGTGACCATGCCCAGGGCGGCGTTGAGGCTCCTGCGGTTGCCGGCGGTCTCGCCGGCGACGGGGCCCGCCGGGTTCAGGTCGTCCCGGCCGTACTTACCGGTGAGCACCCCGCCGCCTAGCGGGGAGAAGGGGACCACCCCCAGTCCCATCTCACGTGCCATGGGGATGAGGTCGCGCTCCCCGGTACGTTCGATCAGGCTGTACTCGATCTCCAGCGCGACCAGCGGCGACCAGCCGCGCAGGTCGGCGATCGTCTGCATGCGCGACACCTGCCAGGCCGGTGCGCTGGAGACCGCCACGTACAGGACCTTGCCCTGCCGCACCAGGTCGTCCAGGCCGCGCAGGATCTCCTCCACCGGCGTCCTGAAGTCCCAGATGTTCAGATAGAGCAGATCGATGTAATCGGTGCCGAGCTGCCGCAGGCTGGCCTCCACCGACGCCAGCATGCTCTTGCGGTGAGTGCCACCGGAGTTGGGGTCACCAGGTGTACGCAGCGTCGAGTATTTCGTCGCCAGCACCAGGCGCTCGCGATCACCGCGGGCGAACTCGCCCAGCATCCGCTCGGAACTGCCGTTGGTGTAGGTGCTGGCGGTGTCGAAGAAGTTGCCGCCCAGTTCGGTGTAGCGGTCGAACAGCTTGCGCGCCTCCTCGCGCTCGGCGCCCCAGCCCCATTCGGTGCCGAAGGTCGCCGCGCCCAGCGCGAGCGGTGAGACCCGCAGCCCGGAACGGCCCAGCAGCCGGTAGGTGTCGAGAGTGAGTGGCATCGTGTACTCCTGTAGATGTGGTTCGTGATGTCGAGAGCGTGGGCCGGTGGCCGGCCCGCCCGGCTTTCAGGCGCCGAGTCCGTAGCCGCCGGCCACGGCGACGTCCTGCCCGGTGACGTAGCTGGCGGCGTCTGATGCGAGGAAGGCGACGACTTCCGCGATCTCCCGGCTGGATCCGAAGCGCTCGAACGGGATCTTCGTGCGCATGGCCTCCCGGCCGCTGTGGGGGACTCCCAGCTTGTCGAACAGCGGGGTATCGGTCGCCCCGGGGCTCACTGCGTTGACGCGGATCCTGCGCGGAGCCAGTTCGAGCGCGAGCGAGGGCAGCATCGCCAGCAGGGCGCCCCGCGTTGCCGCCCCCAGGGTGGCGCCAGGGCTGCCGCGACGGGATCCGATGCCCACGGTGAAGACGATCGATCCGCCGTCGTTCATGAGCGGAAGGGCCCTCTGGAGGGTGAAGTACTGGCCTTTGAAGTTGACGTCGACCTGTTCGTCGAACGACTCCTCCGTCACGTCTGCCACCGGCGCGAGGCGGAAGATCCCGGCGTTGAGGAACAGCAGGTCGAGAGAGCCGAAACGTTCGGAAACCGTTGCCAGCAGAGCGTCAGTGTCGGCCAGTACGCGTGCGTCGGACTGAACGACAAGTACGTCGTCGGGAAGCTCGCGCCGTGCCCGGGCGAGGGAGTCGGGGTTCTGTCCGGTGACGGCGACCTGGTATCCGTGGGCGTGCAGCAGTTCGGCGGCCGCTCTGCCGATCCCGGTCGTGCCACCGGTGATGAGTGCTGTGGGCATGGCGGGCCTTTCGTCAAGGCGGGGGCTGGTGTCACCGATAAGCGGGGAGGTCCCCACTTGCGTCACTGTACACTAACCGGAGATGTCCCCGAATGTGTCGCCGCACACAAACGGAGACATCCCCGATTCACCCCCGAACCCCACCCGCCCCTCCCGATCGCGAAGGCCATGACTTCTCCACGAAGGACCCTGCGGGCTGACGCCCAACGCAACCGCAAGCACCTGATCACCACGGCCGCCGAGGCCTTCGCCTCCGGGCAGACGGTCTCGCTGGACGCGATCGCCAAACGCGCGGGCGTGGGCAGCGGCACCCTTTACCGGCACTTCCCCACCCGCGAAGACCTGGTCGAAGAGATCTACCGCGACCAGATCCGCCCGCTGCGCGACGACGCGCAGGCCCTCCTGGCCACCGAGCGGCCCGCGCAGGCTCTTCACACTTGGATGCGTCACTTCGCCGAGTGGGCGGGCGAACGGCGCGGCATCTGCGAGGCCCTGGTCGCCATGAGCGCTTCCGGCCGCTTCGGCACCGGGCCGGTCTGCGACGAGGTCCAGCACATCCTGGGGATGGTGCTGGAGGCCGGCAGCGAGGCAGGAGAACTGCGCCGCGACATCGATCCGGTCGACGTCGGCGGCATCCTCGCCGGAGTGCTCTCCGTGGCCGGCGCACCCGAGCAGCGTGCCCAGCTCGACCGCATGCTCACCATCGTCGTCGACGGGCTGAGGGTGCGCGACTGACAGGCGCACCCTTCCGATCCGACGGCACGTCACCACCACGCGGTCAGCGGCCACGCCGAAGCGCTCACCGGCACCGGCGAACGCGGCGGGCTCTCGGTGCCGAGCCTGTCAGTGCCCTGGCGAGTTCGGTGTCGGCAAGGCCGGGGAACGCCATCCCGGCGGCGTGGTGATGAATACGGGACTGCTGGAGGCTGCGGAGGACGTCCGCGCGCCGGCCCGCCGCGCCGTAGCGGCGAGCCAGCCGGAAGCCGGCCGCGCCTTGTCGATGCCGAACGTTCTACCCCGCCTCTCGGTTCATGGTTGGTGCTCTCAAGTCCCGCAGGCAGCCTTCCGCACGTCCGTGCACTCTCCGCCTGCGTCCTCTCGTTGGACCTGAACGACGACCCGTCCAAGAGGGCCTGCTGGACGAACGGGTATTTCCGCGGTGCCGGTCAGGCCGTGCTGGCCGCGGCGCGGCAAGGCTGAAGGAAATGGTGCCGCGGGAGACAGCGCGCCGTCGTCGGCCTTGACAGCTCCGGCTGCACCGGGGTTTTCCTCCGGCCAGGGCGTCGAGGACGGCTACCAGTGGTTCCAGTGGCTGAAACTCCCGCCGTCGGCCCGCGGGGCCGGCTTGAAGTCGGTGCCGATGGTGTAGGCCATGGGGGTCAGCGCGACCTGGACGGTGTTGTTGAACGGGATGCCGAGCAAATCGGCCATCTCACGCTCGTAGGTGAGGTGAGCGACGGTCCACGCGGTTCCCAGGCCACGTTCCCGTGCGGCGAGCATGAAGCTCCAGGTCGCGGGGATGACCGAGCCCCAGTTGTGCGCCTGGCCGCGAGTCGAGTTGAACTCCGCGCGACGCGCCACCCGCACCACCGGGATCATGAGCACCGGCACCTCGTGTAGATGCTGGACCAAGTGGCCGAGACTGCCCCGGATCCGTGCCCACTCCGAGGAGGCGAAGCTCATCCGGGTCGGCATCGGAGCGGAGCTGTGCTCGTCGGGAGCGCCGGTCATGAGCCCCGCCCGCCAGATGTCGGCCGCCTTCGCCAGCAGGACGTCCTCGGCGTCCGCTGGAATGTGACATGGGGCGGTGGACTGCGTGATGCTGGTCAGGGTCGCCTGTCTCCTGATCGCCTCGGGAACCGGTGGCCGTCGCCGGCCGGGGCGGTCAAGACTGTGACGGTGCCTGTTGCGAAGGCCCCTATCGGGACACATCCCCTGCCCGGCGGCAGCGAATACCGCCCCGAGCAGTGGCCGACAGATCAAACTCAAGGCACCAAGGCCAGTCGTATCGCGAGTCAGACCACCGCCTGGAGCGGCACCTGAACATCCTCACAGTCGTATCGGTGAACCTGGACGCGTGCCGACGACCCACCACCACAATTGCAGCACCGGATCTGCTGGCTGAGCGCCACGAGTCTCGCGCCTTCCTTTGCGTGGGTCACTTTATGCGCCGGGCGATTGGTGGGTGTTGTCGCGGCGATGACCCGGCTGGGTGGTCACTGTGCCGTCATAGGCTCCGGTGCGTTGTGGGCGCGACGGTAGGCCAGTGGTGACAGGCCCAAGTGCGTGTGGAAGTGCTTACGCAGTGCGACGGGGTCGCCGAAGCCGCAGGCGGTGGCGATCCGCGCGACGGTGAGGTCGGTGGACTCCAGCAGCAGGCGCGCGTGGGCCAGCCGCCGCTGCGCCAGCCACTTCAGCGGGCTGCTGCCCACCTCGCTGCGGAACCGCCGGGTGAAGGTGCGCACGCTCATGTGGGCGTGCCGGGCCATGTCCTCCAGCGAGATCGGCTCGGCCAGCCGGTCCAGCGCCCACTGCCGGGTCGCCGAAGTGGAACGGTCAGTGTCCTGCGGAACCGGGTGCTCAATGAACTGCGCCTGCCCGCCCTCGCGCCACGGCGCCACCACGCAGCGCCGCGCGGCGGCCGAGGCAACCGCCGCCCCGTGGTCCAGACGGACCAGGTGCAGGCACAGGTCGATGCCGGCCGCTCCGCCAGCGGACGTCAGGATGCGTCCATTGTCGACGAACAGCACGTCCGGATCGACCTCGACGTCGGGGAACAGCCTCGCCAGCGCGTCACACAGCGCCCAGTGCGTGGTGGCCCGCCGACCGTCCAGCAGACCGGCCGCCGCGAGCAGGAAGGCCGAGGTGCACAGGCTGACGATGCGGGTCCGCGGCCCTATCCGGTCCAGCGCCGCAGCGAGTTCCTCGGCGAGCGTGCCGGTCGCGAGCAGCTGCTCGCCGGGCTCCTGGGTGGCGAGCACGACGGTGTCCGCGGTCTCCAGCACCGACTCGTCGTGGTCGACGACGATCCGGTAGTCCTCATGCGTGCGTACCGGTCGGCCGCCGAGGGAGCAGGTGCTGACGGAATACAGAGGGGTCCCGTCCGGTTCACGGGCCTCGTTGAACACCCGGGCCGGGATGCCCAGGTCCAGCGGCAGGACTCCGTCGAGGGCGAGAACGGCAACACGATGCGGCATGGCCGGAATGGTACGACAGGTGACTCCCCGGCCACTCACCCGCCTCCGCGAGCACACGCCACTGTTTCTTTTGCCGGGACCACGGTCCCGGCAAAAGAAGGCGTGAAACGGACATGAGCGAGGACAACATGAGCGAGCACACCATGCGGGCAGTCACCGTCACGGAGTTCGGCGGAGCGGAGGTGCTGACCGTCGAGGAGGTCGCGCGCCCCGAGCCGCTGCCGACCGAGGTGCTGGTCCGAGTGCACGCCGCCGGGATCAACCCGGTTGACTGGAAGACCCGCGAGGGCCAGGGCATGGCGGGGCTGCAGACGCTCCCGCTGATCCTGGGCTGGGACGTCTCCGGTGTCGTCGAGGAGGTCGGCTTCGGCGTCACCACCTTGAAGGTCGGCGACGAGGTCTACGGCATGCCGTGGTTCCCGCGTGCCGCCGGCGGCTACGCCGAGTACGTGACCGCCCCGGCCCGCCAGTGGGCCCGCAAGCCGGCCACCCTTGACCACGCGCACGCGGCCGCCGTGCCGCTGGCGGCGCTGACCGCCTGGCAGACCGTGGTCGACACCGCCCACGTCCAGGCCGGCCAGCGCGTCCTGATCACGGCCGCTGCCGGCGGGGTGGGCCACTTCGCGGTCCAGTTCGCCCGGCACCTGGGCGCCACCGTGATCGCCACCGCCGGCGCCGCACGCCACCCCTGGCTCAAGGAACTCGGCGCCGACGAGACCATCGACTACACCACCACCCGCTTCGAGGACGCCACCAAGGACATCGACGTCGTCATCGACCTGGTGGGCGACGCCCACGACAACACCAGCACCCGCTCGCTGAAGGTCCTGCGCCCGGGCGGCCTGCTGGTCGCCGTCCCGGCCGGCGTCTCCCCGGAACTGGCCCAGGCCGCCGAGGCGGCAGGCGTGCGGGTCACCCCGTACCTGGTCGAGCCGGACGGTCCCGCGCTGACCACGATCGCAGGCCTGATCGACGCCGGTGAGGTCGCCGTCGAGGTGGAGGAAACCTTCCCGCTGGAGCAGGCTGGCGCGGCCCACGCCCGCGTCGAGGCCGGCCGCACGCGCGGCAAGGTCGTCCTCACCGTGACCGACTGACCATCCCTGCAAGCAGTCAGGAGCAGCACCGTGTACTACGAGATCCGCCGCTACCAGGCGCATCCCGGGCGCCGCGAGGAGTGGGTGCGCTACATGGAGGACGTGGTCATCCCGTTCCAGGCCTCGCTGGGCATGGACGTGACCGCCTCCTTCGTCGACGCCGGGGATGAGGACGGCTACGTGTGGATCCGCCGGTTCGAGGACGAGTCCCAGAGCGAGGCCCTGTACGCGGCCGTGTACCAGCACGACCGCTGGAAGAACGAGATCGGGCCGGTCGTCCACAGCCTGCTGATCCCCGAGAAGTCCGTCGTCACCCACGTGGTCCCCACCCCGGCCTCACCCCTGCGGTGACCCGGCTTACGGCCGCTTCATCCGCCACCGCACAGCACAGCACGGCAACAAAGGAACCATCATGAGCACCGAGACACTCCAGAAGTCGGCCCCCGCCTCGTCCATCACCCAGGCCGCCTCCGGCGCACTCATCGCGGCGGTACACACCGCCGCTGCCCGGATCGGCTTCACGGCGTCCATCGCCGTCACCGACCAGGGCGGACATCTGAAGGCATTCGACCGGGCCGACGACGCGCCCTTCCTCACCGCCGAGGTCGCCCTCGACAAGGCCTGGACCGCGGCCTCCTTCCGCATCCCCACCCACACGTGGAACGACTTGCTCGCCAACCCGCAGATCGCGCCGCTGGGCGGCCACCCCCGTGTGATGGCCGTCGGCGGCGGCTACCCGATCATCGAGAACGGCCGGTACATCGGAGGGCTGGGGATATCCGGTGGCACCTACGACCAGGACCAGCAGGCCGCCGAGGAGGCCCTCGCCGCCCTCGGGTTCGAGCTGCCCGGTCACTGACCGGCCGCCGGAGGGTCGGCCTGTGGCTGACGGGCGCCGGCCAAGCCACAGACGCACGTGCGACGTCACCGGGCTAAAGCCCAAGGCCGTGAAGTTACGGCTTCGGCGCTGGTAGTGGGGCGAGTGGTTCGCTGTGTTGATGGCCTGACGCGAGAAGCGGAGCCCCGGTAGAACTGGCAGTCGACCAAGACAAGCCGTTCACACAACCAGAGGCTCCGCTGTCGGGCCAGTGTGTCATCAGCCGCGAGATCGCGGTAGCTGAAGGGCTCTTCGCCCCGGGCCATCAGGGCGAGCTCACGCAGATCGTGCCGTTCGAAATGGTCGATGCGGTGCTCGCCGAGTGCGGGGCCGTCCAGCAGCGGCTGGGCAGACTGCCCGCCCGGGTGGTGGTCTACCAGCTGCTGGCCGCTGTCCTGTTCGCCGAGTGCGGCTATGTGGCCGTGTGGTCCAAGCTCACCGGCGCCCTCAGGTCCCTGCCGCTGCCGCACATCACCGCCACCGGGTTGTGGCAAGCCCGCACGAGACTCGGCGTGCGCCCGTCCATCAGACGGGAGTGAATCCGTGCCGGGACAGGCCGAGGCCGGGTATGAGGCCGTGCCGGTGCTGAGGCCAGACCGCGGTGGACAGCCCGGTGCCCTTGCACAGCCCGACGGTGTGGCGGGCGCATCCGGCGGCCGCACCACCCCCGCACAACACCGCCTGGCCGCCCTCACCGGCATCCACCTGCCCCACCTCGCCCACGCCCTGCCCAACTTTAGGTGGTTACAGCGGCCCCGACCTCCATGAGGGGTCGGACCGTCCCTGGCCGCACCGTGAAGCCCACAGAATCAACATTCCGGCGATAAAAATCGACACCATGTAGACTTTCTGGAAGGGGGCGGTCCGGCGCCTCGCGAGAACTCTGGGAGAGATGATGGAAAAGCGGAACTGGCTCATCACCGGCGTCAGCTCGGGCCTTGGACGTGCCTTCGCCCAAGCCGCCCTGGCCGCCGGTCACACCGTCGTAGGCACCGTCCGCTCAGAGGAGGATCTGCAGGCCTTCGCAGATCTCAAACCAGGGCACGCCCACGGCCGGATCCTGGACGTGACCGACAGCAATGCCGTCTCAAGCGTGGTCGCGGAAGTGGAGCAGAGCGTCGGCCCCCTGGATGTCGTCGTCGCCAACGCCGGCTACGGCTTGGAGGGCACCTTCGAGGAGACTCCGCTGGCCGCAGTCCGGCGGCAGTTCGATGTCAACGTCTTCGGGGCCGTGGCCACCCTGCAGGCGGCGCTGCCCCACATGCGCCGGCGCCGCCGCGGGCACCTGATGGCCGTCACCTCCATGGGCGGGCTCATGGCCGTACCGGGCATGTCCGCGTACTGCGGCAGCAAGTTCGCCCTGGAAGGCATTCTGGAGGCCCTGGGCAAGGAGGTCGCACAGTTCGGCATCCACGTGACGGCCATCGAGCCCGGCTCTTTCCGCACCGACTGGGCCGGACGGTCCATGACGCGCGCCCCGCAGAACATCGACGATTACGACGAGCTGTTCACCCCCATCCGCCAAGCGCGGCTGAAGGCCAGCGGGAACCAACTGGGCAATCCCGCCAAGGCCGGGGAAGCCGTCGTGCACATCACATCGGTCGAACAGCCACCGGCTCACCTCGTCCTGGGCTCGGACGCGCTGCGACTGGTCACTGCCGCGCGCACGGCCGTGGACGAGGACATCCGCGCATGGGAGACGCTCTCCCGTACGACCGACTTCGCCGAGGGTGCTCAGCTCTGATGTCCGGCCACCACCCCGCACGAAGCCGCCGCACCGCCGAACGCAAGGGCGATGTCCGGGAACGAGCCATCCTCGACACGTGCGAGGCTCTGCTGGCGCAGAAGGGCTACGACGCCATGACCGTCGGCGACATCGCCCAGGGCGCCGGCATCACACGCGGCGCCCTGTACTTCTACTTCGGCTCCAAGCAAGAAGTGGTCACGGCACTCGTAGCCCGGACCGTCGAGCATCTATGGGAGCGATCCCGAGCCACTGCCCAGGCAGACGAGCCTCGACGCGCCATCGCAGCAGCCATGCAACGCACAGTCGAGCTCTGGAACGAGCACGGCCTGGTCATGCGCACAGCGATCGACCTGTCGTTGACCGTGCCGGAGATCGGCGAGCTGTGGGACCACACGGCCGACCTGTTCATCACGGCCATCACCGCCGTCCTGGAACGAGCCGGCATCCAGGAAGGCACCGAACCACAACAAGCCCCAGCGATGGCACGCGCCCTGTGCTGGATGATCGAGCGGACTTTCTACCACGCCTCGCAAGAGTCCCGCGAGAAGCTGGAAGAAGCATCCGCGACGTGCGAACACATCTGGCTGACCAGCGCGGGTCTGACCACCTGAAGCATCCGATGTGGACGGTCAGGCGCCGCCGACGTCCTCGGAGACCTCCTGCGCGGCACCGCACTCGACGCGGACTCCGCCCGCCTGGCCGTCGGACGCTTGGTCAGCCTGGCCATCAACGAACCGGTGGCCAAGGTGCGCGAGTCCGCCCTGAACCAGATCAGCGAGGCATTCAACCATCACCACCTGCCCCTGAACCTGGGCGAACCGCTGGCTGAGGTCATGACGACGATGGAACCCGAACTCCTTGCCCACACGCTCTACATCCTCGGCGCGACGCACGATGCCCAGGCCAGCCCGTTGATCGAGCCGTTCCTCAATCACCTCGACCGGGACGTGCGCGAGGAAGCAGGACTCGCAGCAGCCGAGATCACCACATCAACCTCGGAAGTCCGCAACCACAACAACGCACACTTTCGCGGTTGGATCGCAGGCAGCGTCTGTGCGCAGGGCGGGCCCGGGAGACCGGCAGCGGACGCGGCCCGCTACAAGTCCGGCTCCCCCGGCTGGCACGGATTCTCTTCTCCCCCCACCAGGAGTACGTGATGCCTGAGTACGTCCCCTTGCGGCAGACGGTTCTTGAACCGGATGCTCGCGAGTTCACCGAAGCCACCGCGGCCCCGCCATTCCCCTTTGATCTGGGACCGGCGGCAGGCCGTAGGGCGCTGGCGAAGGTGCAGGCCGCAGAGCACCACCATCTTGAGGTGGAGGACAGTTGGGTCGCGGTTTGCGGCGGGCCGAAGGGAAGCGTCGCGGTGCGCCTTGTGCGCCCGAGGCAGGCTGACGGGCCGCTGCCCGCCGTCTTGTACATCCACGGCGGCGGCTGGGTCTTCGGGGGCACGCGCACCCACGACCACCTGGTACGTGAACCGGTCATCGGCGCGCGGGCAGCTGTGAGTGTGGACGCATACGAAGTGAACCGTGCTCGGGCGAAGTTGGCGTTATTCGTAGCTGACGTGTTCGCGTCGGTGCCGCGGAAGGACCAGCGGGCGAAGGGCTCTGCACGTCGGTGCCGCACATGGCCATGTACGGCGCGCCGATCGGCGGCAACTGGGGCGGGCTCTTCTCCGACCTGGTCCACGTCCCCTACGCCGACGCCATGCTCGTCCCCCTCCCACCCGGCCTCGACCCGATCGCCATGGCCTCCGCCAGCGACAACTGGTCCTTGGCCTGGCGCCTGGTCGCCCCGCACCTAAAGCACCGCCCCGGCGCCCGCAAGTAGCGGACGACGTCCGCAGCCTGACCCAGCAGCTGACCGGGCGGCACCGTGCACCCGGGGAGATCCCCGGAGTGGATGAGTTCGCAGGCGGGGTACGGATGTACAGCCCGGTCACCGGCCCCGGCAGCCCGGACCCGACCGTGCCCGTGCGCTGTTCCCGAGCCTGCGCGATGAAACGAGCCGACTTCAGCACTCAGCTGAACTACTGGCTCGCGGAGGGGGGCCAGGAAGGTATGGCGCGAGCTGCACCGCCAGGGCCACGAGGTGGCCCGGTGCACCGTCGAGCGCCTGATGCGTGAGCTCAGCATCACCGGCGCCGTCCGGGGCAAGAAGTGCCGCCGGCGGTTGGCTTCGCGGGCGAGGGGGGCCAAAGCGGAAGGTCAGGCGGAGGAAGTCAGCCGGTCCCGGTCGTGCAGCACGTACAGGGCGGCCAGAGAGGGAGCGATCAGCACGGCCGCGGTGCAGGCCACAGCGACCAGCGCCCACAAGGTCGGCTCGGGAGCCGCGGCCTGGGTCAAGGACAGGTGGGTGCCCAGGAGGTACGGATACTGGGCGACGCCCCATCCAGCGATCACCGTGGCCACCGCCAGCGACGCAATCGACCGAGGCAGGCGCGGCCGACGGGCTCTGAGTGTTGCCAGGGCCGCGAGTCCGGCCGCGGCGGACACGATCAGTAGAGCAAGTCCGCGGGTACTGAGTTGGTGGAACAGGCGCGGTGCATCCGCGTGCAGAACGAAGACGCCGACCAGGCAGACGATGCCTGCCGCGATGCCTGCTGCCAGTGCCCTCCGCCGGAAGTATCGGTGCAGAGCCTCGTCCGGATACGGGTGCGTGGCAGCCGAGGAGAGGAAGACGGCAGCAAGGTAGGCGCATACGACGACCGCCAGGACACCTCCCAGCACACCCGTGGGGTTGAGCCAGCTGGACAGCGGGGCGCCGCCGCCGGCGCTGGGGACGCGGCCTGAGGCGACGGCCCCTGCGATGCCGCCGAAGCAGAACGGGGTCAGCACCGAGGAGGCCGCGAAGAGGACCCCAGTGAGACGTTGCTGCGCGGTGCGCAGTGTCACCTTGCGGAAGGCGAAGCCGGACCCGCGCAGGACGATGCCGAATGCCGCGAGGCCGAGCGGGATGTACAACGTCGTGGTAATTGCGGCGAAGGCGGGCGGAAAACCCGTCCACAGCACCACCAGGCAGTAGATGAGCCAGGTGTGGTTCGCTTCCCAGACCGGGCCGATGGACCGGTCAATGAGCGAGCGAGGGGCGCTGCCCCGTACGGCTCCGCCCGCGGTCAGATCCCAGAACCCGGCGCCGAAGTCGGCACCACCGAAGACGGCGTAGGCGATGACGCCGGTGAACAGGATGACGCCGATCGCATCGGTCATGGCGTTCGGCCTTCTGGGCTCGCGGCGGAGACAGCAGGGGCTTCGGGGCCGTAGGGGACCTGGACGTCTTCGTCGCCCTGTGCCGCCCATCGCCGGCGCAGGGCGCGCAGAACCAGCAGGGCACCGGTGCCGACGCCGACGTAGATGATCGTGGTCGCGCCGAAGAAGGGCCACAGGTTGCCGTGAGTGGTGACGGCGTCCCGTGTCAGCAGCAGTCCGACCACGGTCCACGGCTGCCGTCCGACTTCGGTGACCACCCAGCCACTTTCCAGGGAGACCAAGGCCACCACGCCCGACAGCGCGGCGCACCGCAGGAACCAGACGTTGGTGGGGACGCGGCGATGGCGCCACCACAGCCAGGCGAACCACACGGACAGGGCCAGCAGAACCATGGAGGCGCCCACCATGACGTCGAACGCCAAGTGCACAATGCTCACACCCGCGTCGCTTGGGCGCACCGGTGCGGGGATTGCGTCCAGCCCGTCGATATGAGTGCTGGGGCGGAACCCGGCCAGAAGCGATGCCATATCCGGGATCGGCAGCCCGTAACGGACCTTCCCGTCGATCAGGACACCGCCGAGTGTCTCGGGGACGTGGTCACCGGAGTCGGGAAGCAGTTCGATGGCGGCGAACTTCGCCCGTTCGGAGTCGAACACCTGACGGGCGACCAGGTCCCCGACGAAGATCTGCACGGGCACGGTGACGGCGGCCACGACGAAGCCGATGAGGAAGCCGGTGCGGTGGTAGGCGTCCTGTCTTCCTTTGAGCATCCCCGCCGCGTACACCCCGGCTACGACGAAGCCGGCGACGATGTACGCCGCCAGCAGCATGTGGATCGTCTCGAACCAGAACGCGCCGTTGAAGAAAACCTTGGCCGGACTGACGTCGACGATGCGGCCCGCATGCATGGTGATGCCGCCGGGCTGGTTCATCCAGGCGTTGGCAGCCACCACGGCGGAGGCACCACCGAGGCTGGAGATCACCACCGGGACACCGCTCCAGAAGTGGGCCCAGGGCGTCAGCCGGTCCCATCCGTAGATGTAGAACGACATGAAGATCGCTTCGAGGAAGAAGAAGATTCCCTCGATGGCGAACGGGAACCCGAAGGCGGCGCCGTACTGCCCCATCAGTCCGGGCCACAGGATGCCCAGTTCGAAGGTGAGTACGGTGCCGGACACGGCTCCCACCGCGAACAGCACTGCGGCAACCTTCGACCAACGGCGCGCCAGGAGCATGGCCTGCTCGTCCCCGCGGCGTAGTCCTCGATGGTTGGCGAGGAGCATCAGGAAGGTGAAGGCCACACCGAACGGCACGATGATGATATGGAAGCCGAGAGTGAAGGCCATCTGTTCACGAGCGGGCAGCAACTGCGACGGCTCACCTGCCGCCAGCGCCTGCAGCACTACGGTGGTGGCGCATGAGGCTGACGGCATGCCTCGTATCCTCGCGCTGGCTGTCATCGAACTGCGTGCCGACACGGCCCCGCCGAGCTCGTTAACCCGAGCGGATCACCCCATACCCCGGCCCCCTGGGGCTGGCGCGGTTCGGGAACCGGCGATGCTCGGAGGAGACTCGGTGAAGCACGCGCAGCTGCATGCCGTACACCTCAAGGCCGGCCCAGGCCTGGTGGAGCAGGGCCGGATCGAAGCTGCGCATGGCGTGTGTCGGTCATGCGTTCCCGTCGCCCAGGATCGGAACGTGCGGGGTCTCCGACAGCCGCTCCACGGCGACCTCTAGGCTGTCTGCCCGTTGGGATGGGAGTTGATCCATGACAGGCCACCGACGTCCAGGTGGTTGCGGGCCCAGGTGACCGCGACGTAGGCGAGACGGGCCTCGGCATCGTCGATGGGTCCCGGCAGGGGGCGGCCATGTTCGTCGCATTCGTCGCTGTCCTGGGGCGGGTTGAAGTCGACGGCGGCTCTTACCCGGTGCCATTCCCTGCCTTTGACCATGGGGATCGACAAGGTCGATCAGCGCTGAAGCTCCTGACCGGCCGGCTCGTGTTCGGCATAATCCTGCAGATCGCCCCAGGCACGGGCTCGGTCAGTTCGTCCCACCACCTCGCGTCGGGCCTGAGCGGGTGGCCGTACGCCATGCCGATCGGCTCGCCATCCTCGGTACGGGCCAAGACAGCGCGAGGTTGCGAGCCTGCACAGGGAAGCGGAGGAAGGCAGCGGCGACATCGTCCTCGCTCTCGTTGTAATGGGGCTCGGAAAACGCTTCGGCGTAGATCAGCCTGAATGCGTCCTCGGCCTGCACTGCGATCCATCCATCCATGCGCTCTGTCGCGATGATCCCTTGCTGTGTCATGTGCTGCCCCCTCGAACGCTCTCGCACATGCTCTCGCCGCGCACTCGCGGCCGCTGAAACTCCCGGATCTTACCCACCACGGGCAGCCAGACGGTGCTGGGCGAGTGCGCCGTTCCCTGCTCTGCCCCTCTCGGCAGCATTCGGACCTGCGATGCCCGTTTCAGGAGCGAGGTGGGGCCGCATCGCGGCCGGCCTGCAGGATGCCTTTGGTGGTTCGCGCTGAGGTTGATTGAGGACACGTGGGCGACAAGGGGTCACCACCACGTTGATGACATGTCGCGGCACTGCAGGTCCATAGTGAGCCGTGCGCCGACACTCGCGCGGGCCACTTCCACACCCATCACGCGCTTGCCCAAGGTGCCGCGAGGCCCCTCCGGATGGCGCTCCACCTGCTGTGATGAGACTCACCGAAAACATGAGGGGGCCCTCGAGTACGCTGGCAGAGCCAAACGTGAGGGACCCCTCCGATTGGCTGGTTCACTCGGTAGCGATCTGTTTCGAATATTTCGCGCCACCGGCACGTCACAAGGAGATGACCATGAACAGGTTCGTAAGGCGCGTCTCGGTTGCTGTTGCTTCCGCTGCGATCGCAGGCGGAGCCATCCTCGGCGCCGGAGGATCGGCGTCGGCGGCGACCTCCAGCCCCATCGACCACAACCGGTCCTCGATCGTCAATCCCGTGAACGACGGCGGCCGTGACGGCTACCAAGCAGTCCGGTACGGCCACGACGGGGGACGCAACGACGGCTGGGACGGATACCGTAGCTGGTACACGCACGACGGCCACCGGGACCACCACCACGGTTGGCACCACCAGAGCCACTACCGCTGGGACGGACACCGCCTCTACGTCTGGGACGACGGCCGATGGGTCGATGTGACGCCGTTCCACAACGGCAGCATTGACTTCTGGTACGTGGACCAGCTCTTGCAGGACCAGCGCTGATTCAGCTGCCCGGACAAGTGCCCGGCTTGCCCGTACCGGCCCGCCGGCGCGCACAGGCTCGCCCCGTCGTCGGTGGTCGCCGTCCGGTTGATGTACTGCGGCGCCAAGGCACAGTCGCCGAATGAGACTTGGCACGGTCGGGTGACCGCTCATCAAAGCGGCATCAGGACGCTGCGGTGAGATCGCCTCCTCCGGGCAGGGTCCGCAAAGGAACTGCTTTTTGCCGCCCTTCCTCTTCGGTGGTTCGTGCTGCGTCACGGTGACCGTTGTTGATCCGGCTCAAGGCCAGGTGCGAGCAGTCGGAGTGAGCGGTGAAGCAGACACCTCGGAGTGAAAGGCTGTGAAATCGTTGAGAACCGTGGTGTACGAGCTGCCCGTGCGGCTTGTCGTGTCACGTGACCTGTCAATGCCGTTGCCCATGGGGCTGCAGTACGAGGCGGGCGATCCCTACGCCGTCCGTGCCGCCCTTTACCCCCTCGGCCATGGCGGGACGGTTGAGTGGTTCTTCGGTCGTGACATGCTGGCTCAGGCCCTGCGGGGTCACGCCGGTCATGGCGACGTCCGGATGTGGTCGGGTGTGGGCGTCGGGCGCGATGTGCTGTACATCGCCCTCAGTCCGCCTGGGGGCTCAATCCTGCTCGAGGTCCCCGCGCAGGGCGTGGAATCCTTCCTGCGCGAAACGCAATCCGTCGTGCCGCCGGGGGCCGAGTCCGGCCAACTCGACCTGGATGCCGAGCTGGCACACCTGCTGGCGGGCAGCTGAACGCCTCCCGCACTACGCAGGCGCCGCCTCGGGCGCCGACGATCGTCGCGGAGAGTTTCACACGTACCCAGCACCTGTGACGCATTGGTGTGCCTGGCCGCCGACGACTGCGGTTTTGCCGAATCTGCCGGTACCAGCCGTTGCCGGTGCCGGCTCGTTTCGGCATCCGCCACCGAGGAGTGCAAACCGTCGCCGTCGAGCGACGGAGAAGTCGGTTTCCGGTCCGAGCCGTGCCCTGTGTGTGCCGTGTCGCATGTCGCCGCGCCCGCGGCGGCGGTCAGTCCTCCTCGTGGCACTCAGAGGATTCTTGCTCGCGGCACTCGAAGACGGACAGGGACTGCTCGACCTGGTGCGGAGTGAGCGGTGGCTCGGGCAGCTCGTGGGCCCCCTGGGGGCGGAACGCGTCGAGCATCAGGTGGAGGTGGCGGCGCCAGGCGTTGGGGGCGACGGTGCGGGTCGCCTGGATGATGCCTGCCTGGGACCAGATCACGAAGGCGAGGTCTTCCGGAGTGACGTCGTCGCGGAGCACACCCTGCTGACGGGCATTGCGGAAGAGCTGAGCGGACAGTTCCTGCGAGCGCTCATTGGCTTGCCCGCAGACCGCCCGGGTGGGCAACCGGGAGGAAATCAGGTCGTTAAAAGCGCGGTCACACGCCTGAAGTTCGCAGAGCCTCTCCAGGTAATAGCAGAACCCCTCCCAGGCGTCATCCATGGCGACGGCCGCTTCGGCGGCGTCGAGCAGATGGGCGAACTTCGCGGCGAAGAGCTCTTCGACCAGGGCGAGCCGGCTAGGGAAGTGCCGGTAGAGCGTTCCGATGGCGACGCCCGCCTGCCGGGCGACGCCCTCCAGGGACGCACCCAGGCCCTGCACCGCGAAGGCCTCGCGGGCGGCGGCCACAATCGCGTCCCGATTGCGCTGCGCATCACGGCGCAGCGTTTTGGCCGGAGCCTCGGGCGCGGGGAGGACCTGTTGCTGGCTCATGAGCCCAGACTAACATGAGGGCCCCCTCGAAATCGGAGTTGTGGCCTTAGACCGCAAGCTGCGGGTGCCGATTTACTCCGGTTATTTGGCGGAATTGGTGCAGTTGCCGCCTTCTCCGCGTTGAACCACTTCACAGTTCCGGTAGCCATGTCTTGCCTTCCAGCCGATGAACGCCCCCCACAACGTGCGGAAGGCAGAGGTGATCGCCCTGGTTCCTGCGGCACAGCACAGCAGAACGCCCACGCCGAAGACGTGGGCGAAGGGGAACTTCCGAACCATGACAGCTGACGCAGACGCCACACGCCCACACACCCTGTCACCAGAGGAAATGACCACGCGTCACACCCAGCTGCGATGTGCCGGCGGCCCGCCGGTACGGCGGACACACCCCCTCAGGCCGCGGGCGGACCGGACGCTTCTGCGGCACGGCGGTATTCGGCGTTGATGCGCTGGGCTTCTTCGAGCTGGTCTTCGAGGATGACGATCCGGCACGCGGCCTCGATGGGAGTGCCCTGGTCGACGAGCTCCCGGGCGCGGGCGGCGATGCGCAGTTGGTAACGGGAGTAGCGGCGGTGTCCGCCCTCGGAGCGCAGCGGGGTGATCAGGCGGGCTTCGCCGATGGCGCGGAGGAAGCCCTGGGTGGCGCCGAGCATCTCGGCGGCCCGACCCATGGTGTAGGCGGGGTAGTCGTCGTCGTCGAGACGGCCGAACGAGTCGTCTGCTGTCATTGCACCTCTCTGTGGAACACGCTGGAGGGGCCCTGGTGCCATGTGGCACCAGGGCCCCGAAGGAACTTCTACACCATCTGCCGGCCCTGGTACTGCGCCGGCCTTCTTGATCCGCACCAACTCACGGGGGATGAGAGCGTGTGCGGGGATCGCGGTTGCTTGACCGGAGACCACCTCACTATCGATGTCCTGCGGTACCCGGGCTCAGACTCCGCCCGGGCGATCCTGATGGCGCCTGGCTCCTCCGTTCTTTCCCTCTGGGATCAATCACTTACCTACTGCTGGTACTGCTCTCCTGCGTACAGCTGTGCGGCCCGTGACAGCGCCACTCTTCGGCAGCCAGCCCCGTCGCCCGTCCTGCGTCTGCTCTGGCTTAGAACCCCACTGCCGAACCTCCCGGTGCGCGCGTCCGCAGCCGACGCCTTCGCCGAGGTGCTGCTCACTGACTTCACTGCTGGGTACCGCGCACTGCACTTACTGGTACTGCCACTGCGGTTACCGCTCGTGGCGGCCCCTGATCACTGCGGGCCACCCGGTCCGGTCGTCAGCGCCGTCGCCGTCCTGCAACCGCTCTGGCTTCGGAACTCCACCACCGCACCGTCCTGCGCACTGCAACTGCGTGTACTGCTGCCCGCCAGTTCGTCCCTGCCGGACCCTGTTGATCTCGGCTACGAGAGAAACCATAACCACGCCACCACTCAATGTCTACTCCAGCCAACATAGATTTTTGAGTGTTCGACAGTGAGGTAATCGCCCTCGAACGGAGCAGGGCAGGGTCAACGGACCCCGGACCGGGCGCTGGTGCCGGAAGTTCCGGGCGTTCCTGCACGGCCGGGGATGGACGGCGCACGCCAAGGGGTCGAAGGCGTTGTTCGATCACTCGGGAGGGCTGGCCGTCCCTGCCCAGCGGCGCCGCCGGTGCTTATTGTGAAAGCACATGATCGACGTGGCGTCGTGGGCAGGTGGCATCGTGAACGTATCCGGGGTGGACTACGAGGCGGTATTCCAGGTCCTGCCGAGCGCGGTGGCCCTGTTCACCACGGACCTGGTGTACGTCGACGTCAATGAGGCGTTCCTGAGCAGCATGGGGCGTACCCGCGAGCAGGTGGTAGGGCGCTACCTGTGGGCTGCCTTCCCCGACGATCCCGAGGATGCCGTCGTGACCGGCATGCGCAAGCTGCGGGACTCGTTGCGGTGGGTGGCTGCCACCGGGGAGCGCGACGCCATGACGCTGCACCGCTACGACGTGGAGTACCCGGATCGGCCCGGGGTGTGGGAGGAGCGGTACTGGAGTCCGGTCAACGTCCCTGTCTTCGGCCCGGACGGGCGGGTGGCGCTGCTGCTGCACCGGGAGGAGGACATCACCGAGCTGATCCGCACCCTCACCGACCGAGGCACCGGTGACCGGCCGACGGTACTGGAAGCCGAGCTGTACACCCGGGCCGGGGAACTGCAGGGGGTCAACGAACGGCTGCGCGAGACCCACGCCTACGAACACGAAGTCGCTCTGAGGCTGCAAGAAGCGATGCTGCCCGCCCCCGGGCCTGTGAGGCATCACCGCGCGGCAGTGCGCTACCGCCCGGCGGTCGGGGGGGCTGAACGTGTGCGGGGACTGGTACGACCTCGTCGAACTGCCTGGCGACCGCGTCGCGGTGGCCGTCGGCGACGTCGTCGGTTGCGGCCTGGCCGCCGCTGCCGTCATGGGCCAGCTGCGTAGCGCCCTCAGCGCCGCTTCCCTCGTTGCTGACGGTCCCGCCCAGGCCCTGGAAGCCCTCGGCCTGTACGCCCGCTCGGTCGACGGCGCGGAATCGACAACAGCCATTTTGGCCATCGTCGACGGCACCAACCACACCATCGCCTACAGCAGCTCCGGCCACCCTCCACCGGCCCTGCTGCACCCCGACGGCACCGTGGACTTCCTCGACCAGGCCACCGACCCCCCACTCGGCGCCCGCCCCGAACACGCCCCCCGCCCCCAGGCCGAGACCACGTTCACCGAAGGGGCCACCCTTGTCCTGTACACCGACGGACTGATCGAACGCCGCCACGAGGACATCGACGCCGGCCTGACCCGGCTCGCCGACTCCCTCACACGCCACCAGGATGCCGACCCTGAAACGCTCGCCGACGCCCTCCTGGCCGACCTGACCCCACCAGCCGAGGCCACCGACGACACCGCCCTGGTCATCCTCCGCCTGTGACAGAGACGGCCAATGTTCTGCAACGGGCGCTCGCTGACGCGCAACGGCACCCCACTGACATGACAGTGGTACGGCGCCTGGCCGACGAGATGGTCGCGGCCGGCGCGAAACTGGCCACCGCACTCGAACTCGCCCCGGCCTACCTGCCCCACCGAAAAGTCGCCGACACGCCCGATACACGTACGACATCGGCTGCGACAAAGTCCATCAGAGTACGAAACCCTCGGCCTCACCGACGAAGGACATCTGACCTCGTTGGCGTGCAACAGGCGGTCGGTACCGAAGAGCTGGCTGTTCGTCACCCGGCCGCCGGGTCCTGCTCGGCCCAGATCGTCTTGCCGGTCTCCTCGTAGCGCGTGCCCCAGTGCTGGGCGAGGGAAGCGACGATGAACAGCCCGCGGCCCCCTTCGTCCTGAAGCCGGGCGTGGCGCAGGTGCGGAACCGTGTCAGCATCATCGGAGACCTCCGTGGACAAGGCGCGGTCCAGGATGAGGCGCAGCCTGATGGGCCCCTGGGCGTGGCGGATGACGTTGGTGGCCAGTTCGCTGACGATGAGGTCCGTGGTGGGGATGTGGTCGTCCAGGTCCCATCGCGTCAGGCACTCGCGGGCCGCGTGCCGGGCGTCGCTCACCGATTGGGCCTCGGCCGGGAAGATCCAGCTGCCGACGCGCGCGGGGGCGAGGCTGTGGGTCCTGGCCACCAGCAGGGCCGCTCCGTCCTGGAAGGGCTTGCGCAGCACCGTGTAGGCGATGGTGTCGCACACCTCTGCGGGGGCGACCGGGCGCGCCACCGCTTCGCGGATCCGGCTTAGGCGCTCGTCGGCCTCCGAGGGGTAGCGTCCGGAGACGCTGTCGGAGTAGAAGGTCAGCAGAGTGCCCTCCGGCAGTTCGCGTTCGCTCATCTCGTACGGGGCTCCGTGGCTCAGGGGCGCTCCTCGAGGAACCCCGAACTCGGTGACGGTTCCGTTGGGATGGGTGAGCAGCGGACCGTCCTGCCCTGCTGCGGCGACGGCGCAACGCCGGGTAACCGGATCGTACGCCGCGTACACGCAGTTGGCGGTGAGCGGCGGCCTGGCCTGGTGGAGAGTCCGTGGGTCGGCGCTGCGCTCGTGCGCCATCCGCTGGACCACGTCGTCGAGGTGGACGAGCAGTTCGTCCGGGGGCAGCTCCAGGCCGGCGAGCGTGGCGGCGGCGCTTCGCAGCCGACCCATCGTGGCGGAGGCATCGAGGCCCTCGCCGGGGACGAAGCCGATGACGAGGGCGACGCGCGCACACGCGAGTGGGATGACGTCGAACCAGTGCGCGCCGTACCGGCCAGGGAAGTAGCAGTGCGAGGAGTCCACGGCCGAGGTGGTGGGGGGCGCGTGAGGGAGGAGGCTCAGTTGCAGGGTGGTCGCGATGGCGTGCTCGCGGGTGAAGCGCCGGGCGTTGTCGATGCACAGCGCGGTGCGGCTGGCCAGCTGGGTGGCCAGTGCGAGGTCCTCCTCGTCAAAGGGGTCGGGACGGGAGCGGTCACGGTAGAAGCTGACCAGGCCCATGACCAGCCCGTGCACGCGGGGCGACGATGAGCGAGTGGATGCCGGCCCGGGCGATGTACTCCGCCCGCGCCGGGTCGTGGGCAAGCCACGCGCCCGCCTTGTTCACTGGATCCACCAGACGCGGACGCAGGTCGGCCAGAGCCTGTGTGTAAGGGGTGGGGAACGCGTAGTAGCTGGCTGCTCCCACGGGATAGGCCCCGTACTGCCCTTCGCGCGCTCGGAAGGCAGCCCGCCGCATGGGCAGGCTGCTCCTCACAGGGCTGAGAGGGGCGTCACCAGTAAGGACGGACTCGAGCAGGTCCACGGCCACGGCGTCGGCAAATTCGGGGAAGACCACCTCGGCAAGCTCCTGAGCAGTCCGCAGTGAGTCGAGGGTGTTGCCGATTCGAGCGCGGGCGGTGCTCAGCAGTTCCAGCCCCCGGCGGTTCTTCATGGAGACGGAGACGTCGTGGATCATTCCCGCGGCGCCGACGATTCGGTGGGAGCCGTCCTGCAGCCGGTAGCCGGTCACCGAGTAGTCGTGCCGGTGCTCGGGGTCGGCCCCCGTGTATCCGACGACGTGCTGGTCGCGGACGGTATCGCTCCCCAGTGCCTCACGGATCACCGCCGACATCGGGATGCCGGTGTCCAGGTCTGCAAGGGGGGTGCCTACCACCGAGCTGCGAGGAAGGCCACGCATGCCCAGCGCCGCGGGATTGGCCCGCAGCACCAGCAGGTCCGTGTCGTAGACCTCGAGCCCCGCCTCGGCCTGCTCGAACAGGGCCTTCTCGAACCATTCCCCGCGGCCGGGGCTCATGAGCCCGTGCGGAGGCGGGCCGTGGCTCCTGTGTCCCTCCGGGGCCCGCGACACAGGCGGCACGTGGCTGTCGGGCCAGCACAACCCGTGGCGGGACCGGCATCCCTCAGGCTCCTGGCGCCCGGCGTCCGCAGGACAGATGCCCGGTACCGCCGTGGGCAGGGTCGCGGGCGTGGGCCTGGGTCTGCGACGGGCCGGCTGGTCGGCTTGTTCCCGCAGCTCCAACGTGATGACCTGGTGTTCACCCGTCGAGTGAAAATGGCCATGTGCTGCCTCGGCTCTTGTTTCGCGGGCAGTCCCGCCGTAAGTACGACATTCCTTTGGACCAAGCCGCGCCTTTTACCATCAATGCACCACAGGGGTGAACGCGCCAGCTGGTCGCACAGTTCGCTCCTTGTTCCCCCAATGCAGAGCGTTCAGCGGCCCTACGCAATGGCCTCCTCGCTTGCGAGTGCCTTGGGGATCTGTGAGCTTGCGGTACGGCCCGGCTGGCAAGGTCGGGGCGTCAGCGCCCGCATCCCTGCGCCGCGCTCCCCGGCCACAGAGCGGATCGCATGCCCGGTTGCGCCGCCAATACTCAAGAGACTCGTTAGATCTGGCAAGTCGCGTGCAGGCCGCTGATCTCGAAGAACCTGACTATCCGGCCGTGGATGCACGTGATACGCAGTGAGCCATCGTGTTCACGGATGCGTTTCGTGATCGCCACGATCATGCCCAGTCCCAAGGAGCGGCCGGTTTCGGGTGAAGAGGCGAACCCACAGCCGAGCCGGACGGCGAATGGCTCCGACGGCAGTGTCTTCGGCCGTCGGAGCCCTGGGTGTGTCCCGCCGGGATCCGTCAGGTGGTGGTCGCCGGGTGCGGGTCGCCGAGGTACGGGAACCGGTCCAGGGTGTCGGTGTGCGCAGTCAGACCGGTGGGCGGCGCTTGGTTCTTGGTGAGGAAGGCGACCCGGATGTCGATGACGTCTTCCGCGAATGTCCGGCCGTTCGGGTACGCGGCAGGCTTGGACGGGTCGAAGTGCAGCACGTCCGGCAGCAGGCCGTGCTCGTCGAGCGCGGTGATCGCCTCCTCACGCGAGTAGCCGCCGGTGTGGCCCAACAGGTGGACGAACTGGTCCGTCCACCTGGCCCGGTCGTTGACCGGCTCGCCGGCGTTGTACTCCTCCTTCGTGTCGTCGGTGTTGAAGAAGCTGCTCATCGACGGGTGCCCGGCCCGGTCCGCGTGGACGAGTTCGCCGTCGCGCAGGACGCTGCACCGGCCCCAGATGTGCAGCTCGGTCTTGGGGGCCAGCTCCGCGGTCGGCAGTTCGATGGCCATGGAGAAGACGTTGGCCGTGCTGTTCGAGTCGACGCCGGTCCAAGGGGACTTTCCGCCCAGATGCGGCGCGGTGAAATTCCGGTTGCCGCTGGTGTCGAACAGATCCTTGATTCCGTCGAAGTCGAAGAAAAAGGCGTCGCTGCGGCTGCCGGCGGCCACCTTGTAGTCACCGCTGTCGACCACGTCGGCCCGGGGACCGAAGGAGACGGCGGCATCCGACACGATCTTGGTGCCGACCGCCTCGGGCCTGCGGGACTCCGTGCCGGTTGCCATGAAGACGCTGTAGGTCTGCGAGCCGTCGGCTGCCGGCGGGCCGAAGACCCAGCTGAAGGCGACGTCGGTCAGGTAGTCGCCGTCGTTGTCGACGTTCAGGCGGTAAACGGCGTCGGGGTGCAGGGCATCGGCGTTGGGATTGGCGTTGAGGATGAGAACGGTCCTGCTCGGATCGCCGGGAGCCCCGAAGGCGTACAGATCGCACAGATCGAGACGCTGGTCGCCGAGTGGTGGCCCAAGGCTGAGGCCGGTGAAGTGGTTGGACATGTCAGGCCCTTCCATTGCTCGCCCGCCGGAAAAAGCCACTAGAACGCTCGAACGGCCGTTCTGGGCACGTGAGATACACACATCTGGGCGGTGCGTCCACGCTAGCCGCCACAGGATTCCGTCCGTCGAGGGCGGAGGTACAGCCGGCAAACAACGCTCGAATGGGTCACCGACAGGCGAGCCGGGCCTGGGCGCACCTCCCACAGTGAGCACATCAGCCGGACGCGGCTCGCCCCCAGGCTGCTGCGCTTCCACCGGTTCGCCGGGGTCAGCGCCCCCTGCTCACCGCGCATCAGCGGGGCGGCGTTCACCCAGATGCGATGGTGGTTCCACGCACAGTGATACCGCGCACATCGGCGGCGAGCGTCTGGGGCGGTTGCTGCCAAGCAGGCGCTCCCCTGCCCGTCAGGACAACATGCAGCCCCTCGCCGCCCACATGCGCGCCGATTTCCCTCTGGAAGCACTGGAGATGGCCATGTGAGGGCGTGAAACCAAGGAGCAATCGGGCCTGATTCATCCCAGCGACCGCGCTCCCCCGAGGCCCACTCGTGCCCTTCAAGAAGACCGTCGCACGATCGGGCCTCCTTGCGTGTCTCGCCCGCGCGGCCGGCCGGTAAAGCGGACGATAATCATCCCCATCGGGTGGCCGCCAGGGCGTCCCCGGCCCCGACTCATCGAGATCCCGCTGCAGGTCAGGCCGCCAGACTGGTCCACATCCCGCATCGTCGGAAATTATTGACCGATCGTTCCGTCTGGTGTTCACTGTCGGGTATTGACGCAGGCGCCGCTCTGGCCCTGCCGCGCGTGCGGGCGGGCGGGCGGGTCGATGTAATGACCGGGGCGTCGCACGGAGGCCGACGGCCGCCCCGTCCCACCGGTTGCGTCCGCTGGCGGCCGGGGCACACCGGTCCGACCACGAAGCGTCTCGCACTTGGCCTGCCGGGCATCGGCGACCTCGAACCGCGCCGCCTGCCGACAGCCGTACGGGATCCCGTCCAACGGCAGCACCAGCGGGCCTGCGGTGGCGAGAGCAGTACAGGCCGCGAAAGTACGCGCTGGGTAGGACGCGTTACGGGGCCACCACCAGGGTCTGAGGGGCGAGTGCCTTCATCTGCATGCGTAGCCAGCCGAGTTGTGTGCCGGTGTCAGGACTGCAGTCGCTGACTGCGTGGATGAGGTCTCGATCGCGAACGGCGTGGGCTGCCTGCCCGATGAGTTGCCAGGTGATGTCGACGAGCGTGGCCAGCTGGTAGAGGTCTTGCAGGTCGCGCAACAGACCGGCTGGGCCGGTCCGCACAGCGGTCAGCCCTTGCGCGTGGAGGCGTTCGGGCGCGAGCTCGCTCGGATCTTCGTATCGTGCTCGGATGTGGGCGAGTGTCTCGGCATGCTCAGCGCACTGTCCGTAGAAGCGAGCGGTGGTCCAATGCACGTCGGCGTCGGCCGCGTGGCCCTCGGAGACCAGCTCGTAGCTGTGTCCCAGGGTCTTTTCGGCCGTCTGCAGGAAGTCGAGGTAAGTGATGAGGTGCATGGTGTCCCTACTTCTGTGCCGTGCCGTCCAGAGGACGCACCGGTGCTGAGGCCGTGGTGGTGGGAGCGGGCGCGGGTCCGTGGCCGGCGCTGATCCGTTGCAGAGCGACTGCAGCGACTTTGAACTCCGGCTGTTTGGAAACCGGATCCCATCCAGTGACTGTGAGCTCGTTGGCGGCGGTGTCAGTGCCTCCGTAGTGCCAGGGGGCGAACACCACCCCTTCTCGGGTGTGGGAAATCCGGGCGGGTGCCTGGATGCTGCCGCGCCGCGAGGTGACGCGCACAATGTCGCCTTCGCTGATGCCGAGTCGCTGGGCGTCGGGCTCGGAGATTTCCACCCACATCGAGGGCGCTGCGTCGTTGAGTTGGGGGCTGCGGCTGGTCTTGGTACGTGTGTGCCAGTGGTACAGGGTGCGGCCGGTGGTGAACCGTAGTGGATAGGCAGCGTCTGGCTCTTCGAACGGTGGCTCGTAGGCAGTTGTCTTCAAAATGGCGCGTCCGTCGGCTCCTTGTGCCAGGTAGGTGTCCTGCCCTACGGGCGCACCTGTGGCAAGGTCGTGCCCATAGGACTCGCAAATATCCGGGTTTGTGTTGAACTGCCCATTGGTGTAGAGCCGTTCGCTCCCATCGGGCGTGGCACTGGTACAGGGCCACTGGATGCCGCCTACTTCGTGCAGCTTTTCGTAGCTAAGCCCCGTGTAGTCGCACGGTCGTCCGGCGCTGGCTGCCTTCCACGCCTCGAAGGCCTGCTTGGGTGTGTCCCATGAGGGCAGCGGATGGTTCTCCTTATCAGTCAGCCCCATCAGTCGGGCGTAGTCGACGAAGATTTCCATGTCGCCGCGGGCTTGACCCGGTGGTTCGACGGCTTTTTCTTGCAGGTGCACGGTCCTGTCCACGTTGGTGAACGTTCCGGTCTTTTCTGCCCACAGGGCCGCAGGCAGCACCACGTCAGCTAGTTCGGTGGTTTCGGTGCGGTAGCCGTCGGAGACCACTACGAAGCACTGGTCGCCCGAGAGAATGCGTCGGATGCGTGCGAGATCTGGCATGGATACGGCTGGGTTGGTGGCGGCGATCCAGAGGAATCCGACGGAGCCTTGTTCGGCGTAGCGGAAGATGGTGTTGCTGTCCGTGGGGGCGGCCCAGTGCGGGATTACGATCGGGTCCACGTTCCACAATTCGGCCAGTTCCCGTACGTGGTGTGGGTTCTCCCAGTTGCGGAATCCTGGAAGCGCTGGGCCGCAACCGGCCTCGCGGTTGTTCTGCGCTGAGGGCTGGCCGTTCATCTGCAGAATGCCCGCGCCCGGTCTCCCGAGCATGCCACGCAGCAGGTGGAGATTGTTGACCTGGCAGGCGGCTGCGGTGGCTTGGTGTGACTGGTAGAAGCCCATGGAGCAGGTCGACACGACGCGGCTGCTTGAGCCGAAGATTTCTGCTGCCGCTTCGATGTCCCTGGCCGGAACGCCGCAAATCTCGGCGGCCCACTCCGGGGTGGTCTCGCGGGTGCGCTGATCCAGCTGGTCGAAGCCCACGGTGTGGGTGTCTACGTAGTTGGTGTCGACCCAGCCCTTGGCAATTAGCTCGTGGACGAGGGCGTTCATCAGAGCGAGATTGGTACCGTTGCGGATCGGCAGGTGAACGGTGGCACGCTCGGCCACTTTGGTCCGTCGGGGATCTGCACACACCAGCCTCGGTGGTTCCGTGGCGTCCAGGCGGTCGAGCATTCGTGCCCACAGTACGCTCTGGGTTTCCGCGACGTTGTGGCCGAAGAGGAAGAGCGCGTCGCAGTGGTCAATGTCCGTGTAGGAACCTGGCTGACCGTCCGTGCCGAAGGACTCCTGGAACGCGGCGGCCGCGGTGGCGGTGCACAGGCGCGTGTTTCCGTCCATGTGCGGCGTGCCGATTCCCCCCTTTCCGATCACCGCCAGGGTGTAGTACTCCTCGATCGTCAGCTGGCCAGAGGTGTAGAAGGCGTGGCTCAGCGGTCCCTTGGTGTCCAGGAGTGCCCGCGATCGCTCGACGACCCTGCCCATGGCGGTGTCCCAGTCGGTCTCGATCAACCGGCCCTCTTCACGGATCAGCGGTGTGGTCAAGCGATCGCGCTGCTCGCCCTGCCACCCGTAGAGGCCTTTGGGCCCCAGTCGCCCGTGATTGATCCGGTCCTCGGCACGGCCTCGGACTCCGACCATCCGGCCGTCGCGCACCGCCACCTCCAGTCCGCACCCGTTGGAGCACAGCAGGCACGCTCCCCGCACCCATTTTTCGACGTCGGCCTCGCCGATACCGTCCAGCAGGAATTGGTCGACCCTCTTCGGCCACGGGCTTCCCGCGGTGTGCGGGGTGCGAGTTCCCCAGATGTCCGAGATGCGATCGCTTTGCATGTCCCACAGTCCTTTCGTGCCGTGCTGTTCTCGCTGCGACCTGTGCCCGCAGCGGCCGTCGGTCAGCTCTCTGCATGCGCACTGCTCGCCGGCTCCGGTCTGTCGCCGCGCCTCAGGAAGGATCTGCACATGGCGACAGCGATAACGACCCACGCAGCGAACCCGAACCACACCTCGACCCGGGCAATATTGACCATGAAGGCGAGTCCGGTCGTCCGACCGTAGGTAGCGCTCGCCGCTGCATATATGCCGAGAGGGAAGACCATGCTCCACAGGGCGGGTTCGTATTCCACTCGCTCTCGGTCCACCAGGTGGCGCCGCACCGCGAAGGCCAGCAGCAGGGGAATCCACCACGTTCCGAAGGCCCACAGCACGAAGGCGAGCCCGGAGACCACTTGTTTGGTCGCGACCAGGACGGGCAGCGTCGGCGGAAGGTCCAGGATCTTGGCTCCGGCGAGCACGCTGATGGCCGTGGCCCCCATGTAAACCCAGTAGGTGGGGCTCAGAGCGTGTGGGGCGACCGGAGAGTCAAGCAGGCGGACGGTGACCAGGCCGACCAGCATCAGGTAGAGAACGACAGCCACACCCCAGAAGGCCACTGCCAACGGCGCCAGGGAGGCGGTGAGGCTAGGCTCCACCGCGGCTACGGTGGCAGCAGCAGCAGCCAGGGATTGTGTACCGACGACCCACATGAACCAGCTGCCATCGGTTTTGGGCAGCACCGGTGCTTGGCGTTGGCCCACCACCATCGCACCGGGGACGACATAGGTGACTACCAGCCAGATGGGGACAGTGGTCAGCCCAAGTACCGCGCAGGTCAAAGGATGATCCTCGGCCAGCCGCATGCCGACCACGTTGGGAGCGGCCACCAGGGTGAAGTAGCCGAAGCCGCGGGAGGGGTTCTGCACGTCGTCGATTACCCGTTGAGGGAAGCGCACGGCACGCCAGGTGTACGTCACTATCAGCACAGCCAGGGCAAGGATCGCCAGCATCAGGAGCACAGTGGAGAGCGCGTGGGCCCCGAAGAGTTCCAGCCCCGTGGATACGATCCCGGTTGCCATGACGAGAGCTGCGTAGCCCGGGTGCAGGTCGGCGATCTCTTGGCGGAGGCGGTAGTGCGCAGCAGCCCTATGGACCATCGACGGGAACCTTCTGGGCTAGGCGGTTCTACGCAAGGATTATGCGTCTTTTGCCCAGATATTTCACGCGACTCTCCGCATCGGAATGTGAGCATCACGGCCCCGCATCCGGTGTCGCGTGAACGACGTCCGACAGCGGAGCAGGCGGGCGTCGTCCGCTTCCTTGGCCTGCCTCCTATTGCGTCAGGAGATGGGACGCCGCCCTTGCGACGGCTCGCCGGGCTCGAACGAGGTCGACTCGCAGCGGCTGCCCGTCGGCGATAACCTGCTCACCGGCGACCCAGACGCTGCGAACCGCCCGCGATCCCGCTGCCCACACCAGGTTGGCAATCAATTGCTCGTCGGGCACGTTCAGCCCTGCGGCGAAGGACGGTCCGTCCACGCCGACGTGCACCATGTCGGCCCACGTGCCTGGGCAAAGCGCGCCGATGTCCTTTCGCCCGAGGGCGGCGGCGCCTCCACGGGTCGCCATCATCAATGCGGCCGGAGCGGTCAAGGCCATGGGATCCTCGGTAGTTACCCGGGCCAGCATCATGGCGATCCGCATCTCTTCCCATAGGTCGAGATCATCGTTGCTCGCCGGGCCGTCCGTGCCCAGTCCGACTGAGACGGACGCCGCCCGCAAAGCGGTGAGTCCGGCGACCCCTGAAGCCAGCTTTGCGTTGGACCCCGGGCAGTGTGCGACTCCAGCGCCGTAGTCGGCCAGGAGCCGAATGTCGTGCACCGACAGGTGCACGGAGTGTGCCGCCAGCAGTCGCCCATTCAGCAGCCCCGTCTCCTCGAGCAGTCGCGGAACAGAACCGTGAGCGGCACGCTGCTTCTGATCCTCACTCAGGGACTCAGCGACATGGATGTGGACGAGGGCTCCGCGAGCGGAGGCCGATTCTGCCGTCGCACGCAGCGCCTCGACGGGGAGGGTGTATGCGGAGTGTGGGCCGTAGCACAACTCGATGCGATCACCCGGCCCGAACTGCATACCGTCCGCGTCGATCCACTTGTCGATGCGTGCCACCGCACTCTGCCAGTGCGCACCCGGCAGGTCGAAGTAGGCGGGCGCCATAAGTATTCGGCTGCCGGCCGTAAGGGCAGCCTGAACCACGGCCTCAGCGTGTAGGTACATCTCCGCACTGGTAGTGACACCGTGCTGCAGCATCTCAACGCAGCCCAGCAACATACCGGCATACGCATCCTCTGGACGCATCCGCGCCTCGGCGGGCCATATGACGTCGTTCAGCCAGGACATCAAAGGCAGGTCTCCCCCGGCGCCGCGCAGTGGCGTCATGGCGCTGTGCGCGTGCGCATTGACCAGCCCAGGCATGAGGATCCCGGTCAGCTGCGTTACAGCTTGTCCGTTGGACGGGGGCGCGTCGGCGCGAGGCCCGCAGTAGGCGACGCGACCGTCGGCCCCCACATCGACGACGCCGTCCCGGACTACGGAGCAGCTAGCGTCCATGGGCAGAACAATGGGGGCGTAATAACGACGTGCGGGCTGCAATGTCACTCTCTTCATGGGAGGTTCACCAGCCATGCTCGTTGCGGGGCCGGGCGGATCGGTCGGCATTCTGGATGGACGAATCTCCCTCCGTGGGGTCGACATCTTTGAACTGGGCGCACCACGCCACGCGTCCCACCGCCCCGGTGGTCAGGCGCCTCGCGTGGCTTGAACGCGTCCGCAAAGATCTCTTGGCTCGCGCTCGCAACGATGTGTTTCAGCGCGCAATCAGCTCCCACCCCCACTGCTTCGGTTTGCGGCGACATCTACGGGCTCCCCCGTCAGGGTGCCTCCGCAGGGGTAGGTGCTGGCCACGACAAAACCATCGATGGCCCCGAACGCATCCCGCATCGCAGAGACGTCATGCGTGCTGTCGGCCACGCTCGAACTGGGCATATCAGCATCTGGCGCTGGCATAACCTCGCCGCGCGCAGTCTGGATCAGCACCGGCCGGGTGATCCCCCGCGCCACAAGATTCACCTTCATGATCGGTCTGAGCTACGGCGCCCAGTGGCGCCGCTATTGACCATAAAGCTCATCGGACACTATGTCCAACGCGATGTTCTACGTATGGCTACCCGGGATGGCACCTCTTCATCGACGGACGCAGGAGTCAAGGATGCGAAGTGCGACCCCGCTGGCCCGGACGCGTCCGATCGCCCAACCACACACCCGCTCGCGGGGCGTTCACGCCTTGGTGCATCCCGTCCGTGAGACACGGTCACCAGCGTGCGGTGTCAGGAACTGGACGAAGGCACCGTGAAGTTCAGTGCGTCGCTGCCAGCGGACGGCGAGGCGCTTGAAGTGGTGGAGCAGGGCGAAAGTCTGCTCCACCACGTAGCGGAGCTTGCCCAGGCCCTTGATGTCCGGGCAGCCCTTGCGTGAGATGACGGGCAGGATCCCGCGCTCGCGCAGCGCGCCTCGGTTCGGGTTGGAGTCGTAGCCCTTGTCGCCGAAGGAGGGCTTCGGGCCTTCGGCGGGGTCGTCCGGGGCGGGCGGGGTCCCGTCGACCAGGGCAAGCATCTGGGTGACGTCGTTGACGTTGGCCGCAGTGGTGATGACTTTGAGTGGGGTGCCGCGTCCATCGCAGGTCAGGTAGCGTTTGCTGCCCGTTCTTCGCCGGTCGACCGGCGATGGGCCGGTGTCTTGACCCCCTTTTTTCCCGGACGTGGTAACCGTCCATGCATGCACGTGACACGTCGAGTTCGCCGGCCGCGTTCAGTTTGGCGAGAAGCATCCGGTGCAGCCGGTCGAAGACCCGTGCTTTCTGCCATCGGTCCAGACGTCGCCAGAAGGTCCACCCCCCGAGCCGAACCCCAGGTCCAGAGGCAGGAGTTGCCAGGATTTGTCGTTGTAGAGCACGAACAGGACGCCCTGGAGACAGAGCCGGTCCGACACTGGACGCGGCCCCGGCGACTCCGGCCAAGGAGGCAGCAGCGGCTCGATCAGAGCCCACAAACTCATCTTCCACGATCCACGGTCGAGTACTCACACCCTCACGAACCGCCGAATCATCACACCGGATACGCCCCACCAGCCGACATCAACAAGATCGCGTTACGAGCTCGTATGGTGATGCTTGCGATAGGCACTCGGGGGCACACCCATGACACGCTTGAATGCCGTGCTTATCGCACTCTCGGATCCGTATCCGGTGGAGCGGGCGATGGACGAGATCGTCTCACTGCTCTTTCGTAGCTTCTGCGCCGCCAGCTGAATGCGCCAGTGAGTCAGGTACTCCAGGGGTCCCTGGCCCACCAAAGTCTTGAAGCGCGCCGCCAGGGTGGATCTGGATACGGCTCCCGCATGCGCCAACTCGGCGACTGTCCAAGAATATGCCGGATCCGCGTGGAGCGACGTCAGGGCCGCGGCCACCACGGGATCGGCTAGTCCCGCGAGCCAGCCCGAGACCATCTGTGGCTCACGCGCAAGGTGTAGGCGCAGGACGTGGACGAGCATGACTACGGCAAGATGCTCAGCCACCAGCGTGGAAGCCATGTGCTTGTCCGACAGTTCGCGTTCGATGATGGTGAGCGCCCACTCAATCGTCTCGGCATTGGCGGTTCCAGCGGGCACATGGATCACGGAAGGCAAATCAGCGAGTAGCAGGTCCTGACCGGGCGCCCCAAAAGTAAAGCGGCCGCCGATCAACAGGACATCCTGACCTGTTCCCGCGTGTGCGACGCCGTTCTCCGCGGAGCGGAAGACAGTGCTGGCATCGACCTCCGGGCCTGGGGGATCACTGCGGAGGATGAAACGTTGAGGGCGGGTGAGCAGGTAGCAGTCACCGGGTGACAGTGCGATCGGGTCATCCAGGCTCTCGACTTCAAGGATGCAGTGCCCTCGCCGCACGGCATTGAACTTCACCCCGGATGGTCCGTCGAACCGCACCGCCCACTCCCCGCCGGCCGTGAGACTTGCAGACACGTGGCTTTGCGTCTCCAGAAGCGCCAGCACGTCTTCCAGTGGGTCCATCGATGCTCTCCTGGACGCTCAATAAGGTACTGCGGACCCTTAATGATAGTACGTACAGAGTAGTGACTTTAAAATCGAGACGGAATCGCACCTATCATGCTGAAAGGCTCTTCTGTGAGTATTCAAGACAGCTTGGTCACTCCCTTCCCTCGGGACGCCTCGGCAGCCGAGGTCATCAGCGGGATCGATCTCACCGGTCGGCGCGCCCTTGTCACCGGCGGCGCCTCGGGGATCGGCGCCGAGACTGTCCGAGCTCTTGCCGCCGCTGGCGCGGAAGTAACCATCGCGACCCGCCGCCCAGAGACTGCAGAGCTACTCATCCGCGAGATCGCCGACGTCGGAGGGGCCGGCTCGGTAAGGGCATCGGACCTCGACCTGGCCGACCTGACCTCCGTCGACGCATTCACACGGGCCTGGCAAGGGCCTCTTGACCTTCTTGTGGCGAACGCCGGAATCATGGCGTTGCCGCAGAAAGAAGTCACTCCCGAGGGTTGGGAGCTCCAGCTCGCCACCAATTTCCTCGGCCACTTCGCACTCGCCACGGCCCTCCACGGCGCGCTCGCGGAAAGCGGGGCCGCTCGGATCGTAGTGGTCAGCTCCGGTGCACATCGCCAGGCACCCTTCGACTTCGGCGATCCCCAGTTCGATAGGCGTCCGTACGATCCGTGGGCTGCTTATGGCCAGTCCAAAACGGCAGGAGTCCTGTTCGCCGTGGGTGCTCGGCGGTGGGCCGTCGACGGCATCACAGCCAATGCGCTCAATCCGGGATATATCCTCACAAATTTGCAGCGGCACATTGACGACGAAACTATGCGTTCGCTGGGCGTCATGGACGCCGAAGGGAACCTCACGCCGTTGTCCTACTACAAGACGCCGGCCCAGGGAGCCGCAACCTCCGTCCTGCTCGCCACATCGCCTTTGCTGGACAACGTGACCGGGCGCTATTTCGAGGACAACCAGGAAGCGCCGGTCGCGGCCGACGGCACAAACACGCCGGGTGCCGTCGCCACCCATGCGCTCGACCCGGAGTCAGCCGATCGCCTGTGGCAGTACGCCGCAGGCACCATCAGACTCTGAGCCCCGCCTGGAGCGGCTTCAGATCGTGCAGCCCCAAGTCGGTGTTCATTCGGCGGCCTGCCCATGGGGACGCCTGTAGATGCCGTACCAGTACCCGCAGGCGAGCTCGCGAGCAACAGCACCGTCGTTGCTCCCTTCACTGGTGGCCACTTGCTGAGCGATGACATGTGCGCCGCCCTGCACGATAATCGTGGCGGCAAGGCGGGGATCGATGTCCGCCGAGGTACGGCCTGCGCGCTGCTCGTCCTCCAAAATGGTCACCAGAGTGTCAGTGAAGCGATCCTGGTCAAGCGTCCACGCCTCCCGCACCACGGGGTCGTACGCAGCCACCTCGTTGATCGCAGCCAACAGCACCGCGTGCTTGCGGTAGTGCCGCAGAATGAGCTCATAGGTGTGCGCCAGTCCGTCGACGCCACCGCCAGGCCCTGTGGGCTTCCAAGAAGCGGCGATCTTGCTGCTCTCGATCTTGAGTGAACCGCTCAACCGCAACAGCACATCGACCTTGTCGCGAAAATAGAGGTAGAACGTGGAGCGTGAGATACCGGCAGCTTGGGCAATCTGTTCGACGCTCAGTTCCGTATAGGTCACCCCATCACGCAGACGGTCTTCGATCACCGACAGAATCCGCTTTTCCAGTTCAGCGCGTCGGTGCGCCGCGTCAGAGGGTCGTCGCGTAGTGGAAGCCATACAAGCATCCTAAGGAACAGGGTCGGGTGCCCTGCACCGCGACGGCCACTCGCCGGCTCTAAAGCGCCTAGTTGAGGGCGACCCCGGAGCCGGACGCGTTCTTGGTCTAACACTCAGACCATGAGGCTGACTCGTTCATCGATCCCGAGCAGGGACTTGCCGTAGACCTCCATACCAACTGCCGGCACGAGGCCAGCGTGGCGTGCCGCGATGTTGGCGTCGCGCCATATGCGCTGCAGCGGGTTGGCATCGGCGAACGCGGACGCGCCATGCACATTTAGCAGGGTGGTGACTGCGGAAAGCACCTGCTGGGCCGCGTAGCCCGCCTGCGCCCTGATCCGGGTGCGTGCCGTGTAGTCAAGGGAACGCGTAGAGGCGGCAGCGTCCACCTCATCCACGGCTGCGTAGATGTGCAGGCGGGCCGTTTTCAGTTGCAATGCGGCTTCAGCAACCTGGGTCTGCACGGCCACGGAATCTGCTTGTCCCGCATGGATCGTGAACGACAAGGGCTTCGAGGTCGCCTGTCCGATCACAGTGTCCAGTGCTGCTTTGCCCAGCCCGAGCAGCGGCCCGGTCAGGCACAGAAGCAGCATGGGTGCAAAGGCTGACTTGTAAAGAGCACCGTCTTCAGCCGTGCGCGGGTATTCACCCTCTGCGGCAGCCGGGACCGAGAGCACGCGGTGTACCGGCACGAAGACGTCTCGTGCAATGAGGGTGTTGCTGGCGGTTGCCCTCATACCTGCCGTACGCCACGTGCCCTCGATGACCAGCTCGGATGCGGAATCAGAACGAGCGCCTGGTCCAGGACCGCCCCGGCGTCATCCTTTAGCAGCGCACCCAGCGCGGCCCACGTCGCATAGGGGGCAGCCGAGTTGTACGACCACTTCCCTGTCACGCGCCAGCCGCCCTCAACCTTTCGTGGGCGGCAAGGGAACAGCGGGGCGGCGGAACGGTATGTCATCGGCCTCCGCCACCATGCCGCCGAGGCCCTTCTGATTTCTGCGGTACGAGGGGGTCAGAAGGGCCTCGGCCCCATCACCTAACCGGGGAGGCCGCCTCTCATGGTCATGAAATCAGGCCGCCCAGCCGTACGTAATCAACTCTAGAGTGATCCGGACATGTGTCCAACGGCTCGTCCGATGCCTGGTTGTGGGTCGCCAGGGGTGGATGGCGAACAAACGGAGGGGGATCACGAGACCGCGAAGTAGCGGCGTGTTGCCGCTCCCGGGGACGTCGTCACCGGCCCGCACGGGCGAGCCACGAGAGAACGTGGTCGGCGACTTCCTTCCAGCTCGGTTCCAGAACGAGGCTGTGGGAACGGTCGGCCAGGTACAGGTAGTCGGCGCCAAAGTGGGCGGCATGCCGGCTTACCAGCTCGGCAGGGGACACGATGTCGCGGCCGCCCGCGATCATCAACGCGGGCGCATCGATCCGCTCACGATCGAGCTCGATGGCGGCGCCACGCTGCGCGGCCTCCCACACCGCTCGCGGAGACTCGTCCGGCATCAGGTCGTAGTACCGACGTGAGTCCTCGTCCGAGCAGCCGGCAAAGAACCATTCCACGGCCATCTCGTATGGCATCGGGGGGAACGGCTTGGACATATCGATGGGGAGCGGTATGGCCTCTCCCGCGGACTGACTGCAGGGAACTGGCGCCAGTAGGACCTGAGCCTCTACTGGGAAGTCCTCCGCATACTTCTGGACCGCCGCCGCACCCATGCTGTGCGCAACGAACACCGGCGCTTCCCCGATATGCGCGGCTACCGTCCGCAGCTCGCGGGTCACGTCGAGCATGCTCCGTCGGACGAACTCTTCCTGCGGCAGAGCTTCCGAGTTTGTGTGGTTGTACCAGCTGAAGGAGTAGCTGTGTCTGCCTGCGGCAGCGAAGTGCGGCAGCCACTGCTCCCAGAGCCAGCTGCCGTGGCTGCCGCCGTGGACGAACACCACCGGAGGACCCTCAGGCCTTCCTTCCGGCTTGGCGTGTTCGACGAAGACCCCGTCAATCTGGCGTCGTTCGATCTTCATTTCTTTCACCTCTGCAGAGATACGAGGCCGGTGCCAGCAGCCGATCTGGCTCATCAGATGGGCAGCTTCGTGCGGCTCTGACACGGCCAGGGAGAAAATTCCGGTGCCGAGCGAAGGGCCGACCGGTCGCGGGTGACCTGTCACAGCGGATCACCAGCGGGTGCGCTGTATGCCGGTAGCCCGCCCGTGCACAACCGATTGGCGGTTCAACCGAGGTCGAGCACGCACGGGGAGCGACACAGTGTTGGACACAGTGTCCAGGTATCCTACAGTCGAACGCGGGCTAGTCGGAAACGTGTTCCTGGCCAGCGGACGAAGGCAGCAGCAGACTTTCTCGCCGCGCCGCACCCTCCGCATCCCCGGTATTGCGCGCGGTACATGAGGGTCGACATTGCTATGTGACAACCCTGAGCCTCGTAGATGCCGCACCTCGGCTAACGGCAGCGGCAACACCTTCGGCTACCCGGCGGCTATCGTCGCTGTGTCCAAGTCATGAACGCGAAGGAAGGCGTAGCAGGATGGAGGTCTCGTTCGGTGGAGCGGCCGCCGAAGCCGCGTACGCACACGTACGCTGCCTGCTTGTGCCAGCGATCCTCAATCACAGCGTGAGGGTCTGGCTGCTGGCCGATCACTTGGCCCGCCGCGAGGGGATCGATACGCCAGAACGTGAGTCTCTAGCCGTGGCCTGTCTGTTCCACGACGTGGGGACAGCTCACCAGCACGACGGGCCGCAGCGCTTTGAAGTGGAGGGCGCGGACGCGGCGAGCGCTTTTCTTTCCCGACATCGCTGGCCAGCACCGCTCATCAAGGGAGTATGGGAGGCCATCGCTCTACACACTTCACCGGGCATCGCAGAACGGATGGGAAGGCTGCCTAGGCTCGTCCGGGTCGGTGTCAGGGCGGACTTCGGTGCGACTGAGCTGATCGAGACCGATGGCGAGGACCAACTGGCCTCTGCACTCGCCTTGTTCCCACGTCTGAACATCGAGTCCGTGCTGGGTAAGGCTGTGGTGGCGCAGGCGCTCCGGTGTCCCGGAAAGGCACCTTCCTCCAGTTGGCCAGGCGGACTGCTCGCCGCCCACCTGGCGAACCCGGAGTACTCCGGAGTCAACCCTGCCTTCTAGCTCAGCGTAGACGTTACCCGAAGCCCGATGCACGGGTAGGACGCGCTGTACGGCCAGCCGGAGATGTGGGCGAGGGAGTCGTAGAGCTTTGTCCACGAGCCCAGTTCCCAGTCAAGGGTCGCGTCGATGTATGTGCAGGGCCATTGAGAGAACAGCGCCATGGTGCCCTCAAGGTCTTGGTCGCTCTTTTGCCGGAAAAGGCGTACGAGCCGCTCCTGCAACAGCAGTTGTTGCGTTGGGGAACGTTGACGGCACTACGCACTCTGGGGGCCTGGCCGGGAAGACACCCGTCCTTGGTCATCGCCCGCCGCGGCCGACGCGGCCCGCATCGGAGCCAAGCTCAACCCAATTGTTGTGCCGACGGCACGCAAAGGGCGTCGCCGCGGGGTTCCGGCGTCCGCCGTGATGTGCGTGATGCGGCTGTCCATGGGGGAGGCACTTCCGGCAGCATCTCGTCGTAGGCAGCAGAGGCACGGATGGGTCCGTCCGGCCCAGGAGCGATCACCGGGCCGGAGCGGCGTCGTCGATCCTCTCTGCGCCCTCTCGCCCACGCCACTGGACCTTCGGCGTAGGTCCTTGGACGGGGGAAGGACCCGAGCTCCGCTGATAGCCGGTCAGGCTGAGGCGCCCTGCCGCACCTGCCGGACGCTCGCGCAAGAAGCGTGGACGATAAAGCATGGCTGTCGCCTGGCTGGCCTCATAGCCTCGGCAGAAGTCATGCCCCGACCCTCAATGCCAACACGTGCAGGGCGTTCGGCCGGGGCGTGCCTCCGCTCCCGCTTCGGGACTTTCCTCGTCGAACTCTCCTCGCAAAAGGCCGAACCATGACCACCGCAGTACACGGCAAACCGGTTATCCTGCTCGTCCACGGCGCCTGGCACGGTGCCTGGTGCTGGGAGAAGCTCGTCCCCGAACTCACCGCTCTGGGATGGCACGTCATCACCGTCGATTTGCCGAGCGCTTCGGCCAACCCTGACGACAACGCCGGGATGTACGACGACGCCCGCGCTGTTCGCGCGTGCCTGAACGGCATCGACGGGCAGGTGACCGTACTCGCGCACTCCTACGGTGGCGTGCCTGTCACGGAGGCCGCCGCGACCGCGACCAACGTCGACCGCATCGTGTACCTCTCCGCGTTCCAGCTGGACGAAGGCGACTCCCTGGCTGGCATGAGTGAAGGGCAGATGCCGATCGGTGACACCGGCACGCTGCCGGTTCCGGAAAGTCCGGCGAAACATCTCTACGGCGATGCCTCACAGGAGGACGCTGATCGTGCCATGCAGCGACTCGTCCCACAGACCGTGAAATCGTTCAGCGAGCCGCTTACAGCGGCAGCCTGGAAGACGGTTCCCTCCAGCTACATCATCTGCGAGCAGGACGAGATACTCCCGCCCGCGTTTCAGGAAGCGATGTCAGCCCGTTCCGAGCGTTCATATCGGCTGTCTTCCAGCCACTCCCCCTTCCTGTCCATGCCTGCCGTGCTGGCCAGTCTGATCACCACTGACGCTGGTATATAAGCGGGCGGAGCGCCGGGTGGATAACCGGCCTGGTCGTCGCCAGCTGCCCCACCCATTCCAACAGCGGGTTGCCGATCCGGTGGGTGGGAGTTGCGTCGTTGCCTTCGCGTCGGTGCGGAGGCCCCGGAGGGTAGGCCCACTGGACGTCGTCACTCATCGGAGGCCGCACCGATGATTTCCGGTCCGCAGCGTATGCGCCGACCACCCGCTGATGAGCACCGTATTGGACTCAAAGGTCACGGGCGAATCTGCAAGGTGACCTCGGGAAACTTGCAGCTTCCTGTAGCCCGGCTTCCCTCCCCGCGTGCGAACGCCGGAAGATGCGCGGACACGACGCGACCGAGTGGCATGAAGTCAGTTCCACCTGCCAGACAGCGCAGCGCTCGCATGATAGCCATGCTGGCTGTGCTGCCAAACACATCTATCAGGAGATTATCCGTGGCCGCTACCAAGCGTTCGGGCTCAAAGTCACAGTGGTCTCTTTACGTGCTCGCCCTCGCCGTGGGTCTGGCCGGGGGCGTTCTTACGTCCTTCGGGCAAAGCGTTCTCCACGGTGGTTGGAACGCTGTGGTCAACTCGGCCGCTCCCTGGGTCACTGTCGCTCTTCTCATCGGCCTGCTCGCTCCCGTTCGGTGGCGCAGAGCTGCAGTAGCGGGTGCACTGTCGCAGGGTGGCCTGGTCGTGGGCTACTACGCAACCTCGGAGCTACGCAGTTTTCCTGTGGCCATGTCCAGCGTGGTGATCTGGATTGCCGCCGGCGCCATTGCTGGTCCGGTCTACGGAGCGGCTGGTGCTCTGCTAGGAAGCGACCGGCGTTGGGTACGAACGTCAGCGGCCGGAGTCACGGGCTCGGTCTGGTTGATGGAAGGCATCCACTTCCTGTCGCTCGCGTCGGACGCAAACTCCAATAGCGGGCCGGGCAGGACCGCGGGCTGGTGCTACCTCGCCGTCGGAGTGATCTTCGCTCTCGCCCTCACACGCACATCGCGCGACCGGATCTGTGCGCTACTGGCGTTGGCTGCTGCCACGGGAGCCGCCATCGCCGCGGTGATCCCTATCGAGATGGCCTTCATGTTGGGGTGACGAGCCGCGAACCAGGCGACAAGTGACCCGCCAATAGAAGTCATCTTATTTGGTGAGGTCGGTAGCTGTCGGTCATGGTGGGGATCGTTGAGCGGCTGGTGCCGGATGAGTTGTGGGTGTTGTTTCAGCGGGTGGTGCCGGAGGCGCCGTCGCGGCCTCAGGGTGGTGGACGGCGCCGGCATGGTGATCGTGAGGTGCTGGCCGCGATCATGTTCGTGGCCACGTCGGGCTGCACGTGGCAGCAGCTGCCCACTGCTTCGTTCGGGCCGTCGGGGGCCACGGCTCATCGGCGTTTTCCCGAGTGGACGAAGGCCAGGGTGTAGGCCAAGCTCCACCGCCTGGTCCTCGACGAGCTCGGTGCCCGCGGCGAGTTGGACTGGTCCCGGTGCGCGATCGACTCAGTCAACATGCGAGCCCTGAAAAGGGGGACCTGACAGGTCCGAATCCTGTCGACCGGGGCAAGTTCGGGTCAAAGATCCATCTGATCACCGAGCGGACCGGTCTGCCCCTGTCCGTCGCAATCTCGGGGGCGAACCTGCACGACAGCCAGGCCCTGATCCCCCTGGTGCAAGGGATACCACCGATCCGCTCCCGCCGCGGACGCCGACGACGTAAGCCCGCAAAGCTCCACGCCGACAAAGGCTACGACTACTCCCACCTGCGGCGATGGTTACGCCAACGCGGCATCCAGCACCGCACCGCGAGGAAAGGAGTCGAGTCCTCACAGCGACTGGGTCGCCACCGCTGGACCGTCGAACGCACCATGTCCTGGCTCGCCGGCTGCCGCCGCCTCCACCGACGCTACGAGCGCAAAGCCGAGCACTTCCTCGCCTTTACCAGCCTCGCCTGCACCCTCATCTGCTACCGCAGACTCACCAAATGAGATGACTTCTTAGTCACGAGTCACGACTTCGTTCAGAGGGCGCCGCGCACTGTCTCCAGCGGTCGCGCCTGCCAGGCCGCCCAGTCGGCACTGATGGCGCTCGCAGTGGTAAGCAGCAGTGGCAGGTGGTGATCGACGAGGGTGTCCACGGTGGTCTCGGCTGCATGTGCGTTTACGTTCACCGCTGCGACCACGTTCCCCTCTCCGTCACGCACCGGGGCCGCAACGGACCGAATACCTAGAGCCAGTCCCTGGTCCGTGACCGCCCATCCCTTTGCGCGTACGGTCCGCAGGGTGTCCTCGATCTCCTCACGGTCGGGCGTCCAGCGTGGCGTGATGCCGGAACGGCTGGGCTCTGCCAGGGCCTTGTTGAGTTCGTCGCGCGAGAGTGCGGCAAGCAGGACTTTGCCCAGCGAGGTCGACAGGGCGGGGAACCGGGTGCCGATCGTGACGGCAAGGGTGACCAGTTTCGGCACAGCGACCCGGGCTGTGTAGATGATGTCGGAGCCGTCGAGCTGGGCTATGGAGCACGATTCACCGGTCTGTGCGACCAGGTGCTTCAGGTGTGGTTCCGCCAGTTCCCAGAGGTTCATCGAACCGATGTAGGCCATACCGAGTTCGAGCACCCGCGGGGCGAGCGAAAAGCCGCGTTCTTCTGAACGGACGTAGCCCAGTTGTTCCAGCGTGATGAGGATGCGTCTGGCCGTGGGGCGGGCGAGGCCGGTGGCAGCCGCAATCTCACTGAGTGTCATCGCTCTGACACCCGGCGGAAAGCAGCGCAGCACGTCCAGGCCCCTTGCCAGGGCTTCGATGAACTCGGGATTTCCTTCTCGGCGCATGGACTAAGGCTAACCGTCGGACGGTGGTCCGTAGACATACGCCTACATCACCTGGGCGAAAGACTTGATTTACCACGCAACTATGAGTCATGGTGTCCGCTGTACGGACTCGTGTCCGCCTTGCGGACAGAGCGGGCCGGCTGAATCTAGGAGGATTCATGGCCTTCGTCACGAACGACAACCTCACCGGTCTCGCGGTGGAGCGGTGGGCAACAGCCCACTCCTCCCGCACGGCCGAGCTGATGACGGCATTGGTAAGGCACCTTCACGCATTCACCCGCGAGGTCAGCCTCACCGAGGACGAGTGGGCCGCAGCCGTTGAGTGGCTCGCCGCTGCGGGGCGGATCAGCAACGACAAGCGTCAGGAATTCATCCTCGCTTCCGACGTCCTCGGTCTGAGCACCCTCGTCGTGCAACTCAACAACCACTTCTCACCGCAGGCCACACCTGCGACAGTGGTCGGCCCGTTCCACATCGACGGCTCTCCGGAAGTGCATTTTGGGGCCGACATGTCCGACGGTCTCCCAGGCATCCCGCTCTTCCTCACCGGCCGGGTCCTGGACCCCGACGGGCGACCTCTGCCCGACGTCGTGCTCGACGTGTGGCAGGCCGACGCCGACGGCGCCTACGAGGCGCAGTTGTCGGACGTGGATGAGGCACAGCTGCGCGCCAAGTACCGGACACGGGCGGACGGCACGTACTGCGTGCGGACGGTCTCGCCGCGCGGGTACGCGATCCCGATGGACGGCCCGGTCGGCAACCTTGTAAGCCGAACCGGCATCAGCCCGTACCGTCCCGCTCACGTGCACTTCCTCATCGACCATCCAGGCCACGAAAGGCTGGTCACCCACCTCTTTCGCCAAGGAGCTGATTACCTCGACAGCGATGTGGTGTTCGGCACCAAGGACGAGTTGATCGTGTCTTTCACCGAGCGGCCGGCAGGTAAGACGCCCGACGACGGGATCATCGACCGCCCTTATCTGCACGCGGAGTTCAACTTCGCACTGCAGACGACGGGGGCCGAATGCACGCGGTAAGCCGCACCATGCAGATCGAGGCCTCTGCGCGCTGAACAGTTTCAGAGCCCTCGATGCGCGCCGCAAGTCCCAGTCTGTTGGGGCTCGCCCCAGCAGGGTCCGGGACAGGAGGCTCGAGGGCCCGCACCTTGGGGTGTCCTCACTCGCCATCGCCCCCCGATGGCGGGGCGTCACCACGCCGCCGCGGGTGACACCCGTCGCCTGTTCCGACAACCGATGAAATGCCACTGACTTCGACACCCACCGCGCACCATGGAAGAGGCGATGCAATGACCGTCGGCGAACCAGGGCTCGAGGGCTTCGACACGGCGCGCCCCAGGCACCGGCATGAGCTGCTGGGGGCGGACCTGTCGCGGGCCCGCGACGCTGTCGGCGCAACCGTCGAACACGCACTCGGCGAAGAGGCATGGCGCGAGGCTCCCGCGCCCGAGATCCCGGAGACCGAACTGCTCTCCAGTCCTTACACCTACAGCAAATTCCGCGGCGAGGGCGTCGCGGTGCAGCACGAGGAGTCACAGACATGAGCGGAAAGCAACGAGGGCCGCTGGACGGACTGCTGGTCGCGGATTTCTCCCGCATCCTGGCGGGTCCGTACGCGACGATGCTCCTCGCCGACCTCGGAGCGGACGTCGTGAAGGTCGAGGACCCCCGGGGCGACGACACACGTGCGTGGATGCCGCCGGTCCGAGATGGCGTTTCGACCTACTATCTCGGCATCAACCGCGGCAAGCGGTCCATCGCACTCGACTTCCGGGATCCGGAGGACGCCCGGCTGGCCAGGGAGCTGGCGCGGCGCGCGGACGTGGTGATCGAGAACTTCAAGCCGGGCGGGCTAGCAAAGTACGGGCTCGATCACGCCTCGGTGAGTGCCCGGAACCCGGGCGTCGTCTACGCCTCGATCAGCGGGTTCGGATCCGGCGCCGGGCGGAAGGTTCCCGGCTACGACCTGATGGTCCAGGCAGTTTCCGGCCTGATGAGCCTTACCGGTGATCCCGATGGGCCAGCGTATCGGGCGGGCATCTCAGTGTTCGACGTGATGGCGGGCAACCATGCGGCCATCGGCATCCTCGCCGCGCTGCGTCACCGCGACGCCAGCGACCAAGGGCAGCTCGTCGAGGTGAACCTGCTGTCGTCGGCGCTGACCGGGCTGGTCAACCACAGCTCCGGTTACATCGCGGGCGGCACCGTCCCATACCGCATGGGCAACGCGCACCCCAGCGTCTTTCCCTACGAGCCGCTGCCGACCGCCGACCGGGACCTGATCGTCACCGCCGCCAACGATGGCCAGTTCCGCCGCCTGTGCGATGTGCTCGGCATCCCGGAGGTCGCCGATGATCCGCGGTTCCTGCACAACGCCGACCGCACTCGTCGCCGCGAGGAGCTGAGGCCTCTCCTGGTGGAGCGGCTGCGCACGCGGGGCGCTCTAGAGTGGTTCGACCTGCTCGTCGACGCCGGCGTGCCGTGCGGTCCGATCAACACCATCGACGGCGGCTTCGCCATGGCCGAGCGCTTCGGTCTTGACCCAGTCGTAGACGCCGGCGAGGGCGAGCGGGCAGTGCCAACCACGCGACACCCGATCCGGTTCTCCGAGACACCTGCCGCCTACCGGCTCCCGCCGCCGGAACTAGACGAACACGGCGACGAACTGCGCACATGGCTGGAGGACAAGAATGCCTGAGTACCCGACCGCGCTCGGCGCTTCCTCACGGGATCGCATCACCCTGCTCGGCCAGGACCTCGCGGCCGACGTGATGGGTGAGGTCGGCTTCGGTGAGCTGGCGTTCTGGCTGGCCTCCCAGCGCCGTCCGACAACAGGTGAGACGCGCGTATTCGAAGCTGTGCTCGCAGCACTCGCCGATCACGGCTTCACCCCGACCGCGATCATCACCAGGCTGACGTATCTCTCGGCCCCCGACTCCGTCCAGGGCGCGCTCGCTGCCGGACTCCTCGGCGGAGGCTCGCGTTTCCTGGGCGTGACAGAGGACTGCGGCCGCTTCCTGCACCAGGTACTGGCCACAGCGGCAGGAGAACACCCCCTCGACGAGGCCGGCTGGGACGCACTTGCCCTGGCCGCCGTGCGCGCACGGCGGGAGGCCGGCGCGTTCATCCCGGGGCTCGGGCACCATGTCCACAAGGATGGCGACCCTCGCACCTCGAGGCTGTTCCACATCGCCGCGGAGGAAGGCCTCTTCGGCCCGCACCTGTCCCTGTTTGCCGCTATCGGCAGGGTGCATCCCGAGGTGCTCGGGAAGACGCTTCCGCTCAACGGCGCCGGAGTCTGCGGTGCCGCGCTCGCCGACCTCGGCCTGCCGCTGGAGCTGCTGAGGGCTTTCGCACTACTCGCCCGAACTGCCGGCCTCATCGGTCAACTCGCTGAGGAGCTACGCCACCCGGTCGCGAACGACATCTTCCTGTCGGTGGATCTCAACAACACACCGGTTCCGCCGACCCCTCTCGGCCCGACGGCGGCGTAACGAGTAGCAGTTCCCGGCGTGGCGGCTTCTTCACCCGGGCCGCTGCCCAGCCCCCTGCCCTCCTGCCTCCTGGAGGTTCTGCGCCGAAGCGCAGTCTCGCAGGCAGGGACGCCAGGCCCCGGATTCATCTGAGGGGTCAGGCGACGTCCATGCGACTTCGGAAGGGCGAACGGGAATTGATCACGGCGGGTCACCCAAATGTGACGGAGGCGGTGACCCGCTTTGTGATGCATGAGCAGCAGGGAACACCGTGGCGGGAAGCGGCCGACGCGCCGGAATCCCGCGCACGACTCGACGGTCCGAAAACTGCGCGATTGTTCACACAATCACAGCGCTTTCCGGCGTCCTCGCATGTCCGAGCCATGCCACTGGTGCCGACGGGCGCACCCTGCCGCCGGGTCCGACCGGGCCGACGCGGCCAGCGGAGTTGCGGCGGAGGCCCCCGCAAGCCCTCTCTCCGGCTCGCCCGATGAAGGTGGCGGGCCCATTGCCGCTCCCGCAAACGCATCTCTCACGCCCTACTTGCACGACGTGACTACCACGCTGGGCGGGCTGAGGGAGTTGCGGAACACGCGGCAGAAGGTCACGCACGCGAGGGCGTGGAGGGGAATGATTTTTATTGACTTATCATTCCATATAGCGTCGCCGCGGCCTGCTGGCGATACACCCCCTTCCGGTCCGTGATCGCCCCCGACCGGAGCCCCCCGGGTGCGACCTGCGGCCGGGTTGGCGCAAGGGTTACCCATGGTCAATATCTGTAACGGACAGTCAAGATTGTGAGGGAATATGAAAGCGGTAGGAGTACGCCGATTCGGAGGACCAGAGGCTCTGCGGGTCTTGGATATACCTGAGCCGCACGCCGGCCCCGGTCAGGTACGTATCCGCATACGTGCAGCGTCAGTTAACCCCGGCGATAGGTACCTGCGTAACGGCTCACTCGGCTCCACGAGCGCGGGGCCGCCGTACATCCCTGGCATGGAAGCAGCCGGGGTGGTGGATGAGATCGGGGAGGGCACCGTCACCGATCTGTGTATCGGGGACCGGGTGATGGCCCTGACCATGCCTACCGATCCCAGCGGCGGCGCCTACGCCCAGTACCTGTCACTGCCCGAACAGTGGGTTGCGCGCGCCCCTGCGGGGAGCACACATGCCGAGGCATCCACACTGCCCATGAACGGTCTCACCGCCCGGCAGGCCCTGGACCTTCTCGCTCTGCCCGCCAGACGCACCGTCGCGGTCACCGGCGGCGCGGGAGTGGTCGGCGGATATGTCATCCAGATGGCCAAGGCCGCCGATGGGCTCACGGTAATTGCTGATGCCTGGCCCGAGGACGAGGAGCTGGTGCGTTCCCTCGGGGCCGACATCGTCATCCCGAGAGGCGACGATTTCGCCCAGCACGTGCTCCGGAACACGCCGGAAGGCGTCGATGGTGTGGTGGACGCGGCAAGCATGGGCTCCGCGGCGGTGGCTCGGGCAGTACGCGACGGCGGGGGAATTTCCCTGCTTGTGCACGAAGACCTCTACAGCATCAGCCCCGCCAAGCTGCGACGTCGATCCCTGAACATCCACACGGTGCTCGTCTCCAAACACCTCGGTGACCGCAGCCGACTGGACCGTCTTCGCCTCCAGGCCGAGGCGGGAGACCTCACGTTGCGCGTAGCCCGCACATTGCCCGCCGCGCAGGCCACCGAAGCGCACCGCCTGTTGGAGGCCGGCGGCGTCCGCGGCCGCTTGGTTCTGGAGTTCTAGCCCTCCTCTCCCACGAATGGCACGAAATGAGCCGCCCGCCTTCGTCACCCTCGAGGCAAAGACCAACTCACCTCTGCTGCCACTGCACATCCTGACGGAACGCAACCGCGCCGGCTCCTACCTTTCAGTGGGCCAGGCCGTCATCAGCATGTTCGGCATGTTCTTGTTCCTCAGCTACTACCTGCAGCTCGTCAAGGGGTACGCCCCCTCCGAAACCGGTGTGGCCTTCCTCCCGTGGCAGCTGCCCAGGTCATCGGCTCCATGTTCATCGCCACGCGGTTGAGCGGCAGGATGCGCCCAGGCGTGCTCATGAGCTCCGGCGACCTCGTCACCGCGGTAGGAGTGCTGCTGCTGGCCCTGCTGCAGCAGGACAGCTCATACACACTGCTCGCCATCGCCGAAGTGATTACCGGGCTCGGCATCGGCACAGCGTTCATGCCCTCCATGAGCCTGGGCACCCACGGGGCTGAGCCCCGGTACGCAGGCGTCGCCTCCGCTATGGTCGGTGCCTCTCAGCAGATCGGCGGCTCGGTTGGTACCGCGCTGCTGAACACGATCGCGGCCAGCTCCACCGCCGCACGTGCTCTCCCATGCTCACGCCAAGACCAGCACGGACACGGCGCTGGTACACGGGTTCTCCACGGCATATTGGTGGGCAGTTGGCTTCCTCGTGCTTTCAGCGCTGATCTCCCTGGTGGCGGTCAACGCGCCCCGCCCCAGCCTCAGCGGCACCGAGGAAACTACCAACGTCCCCGAAATGGTCCTCTGATCTTCCCACCCCGAACGGTACTGGCCAGTCACCTCCAAGACGCCGCTGGTCCGCCTCATCAGCACACGCCCGCCGCCTCCTGCGCGACCAGGACGCGGCGATGGCGGACAGTGCGGTGGGCCACCATCTGGACCGCCCCGCTGACCTACTGATCTGCTGACCGAGCCCCGTTTCACGGCCTGGTCCCAGACCATGGCCGAAGTGATCGCGGATCACCACTTCCTCACCCGCCGCCCGCACGAGTGTGGACCCTGCTCAGTACCATCGCCCTGGGCAAGCCGTGGGCCGCCGAGGAGCTCACCAACGCATCCGACTGGTGTCAGCGCGTGGCCGCAACCATATCGATCGAGGCCCTCAGGTTGCTGGCCGCACGGACGAACACGCCGCGTTCGAAACGCAGCAAGCCGTCAGTTGCGGGACAGGCACCAGCCCAGCTGCCTTGATCGACAGGTCTTGACGATTCCTCAGCGGGTTGCACCCCTCCCCGCACCCCACCACCAGCCCGCTATCAGGATGATCACTCGATAAACACTGGATCGGCGGGCACCGCGCGGCCCCACCTCCTGCAGAGGGAGGCCGCGCACGCACTTTGGGCGCCCGACCGGCAGCACGGCGACCCGCATCAAATCGTCGATGAGTCAGGGGGCGACTCCCCAAGATTTCCTGCAAGGTACTACGTCATGGAACGGGACGACGTCGAGCACTCGCCGCCTGCAGTCGCTTGAATTCGCTGCCCACGCCTGGCGAGGAAGCTGTTTGCTTCGGTGCTGGGCTACGGGCAACGAAGACGTCGCGGGCGATTGGTGGCGAGCCATCTACCCGGGATGCGTACCCGCGGCAAGGTGCGGGCAGAGGCATTATTCGCCGCGGGAGGGGGCTGCCCGTGGGCCCGCGGGTATGACCGTCAAGACGAGAACCGCGCCGACCAGAAGCAACCCTGCCATGCAGTAGAGGCCGTTGTTGACACTGCCGGTCTGCGTCTTGACCCACCCCAGGATGAACGGGCTGACGAAGCCTCCGGACAGCCCGATGGAGTTGATCAGAGCGATACCGCCGGCCCTGGCTCCTGGCGCAAGGTACTTGACAGGTATAGATAGCAAGATCGGCATCGCGCCGTAGACGGAACATGCAAGGAGTGCTAGCGAGATCAACGACAGTGCCAGGTTCGCCCCCGCGAAAGACAGCAGTATCAGTGCTGTCGCGCCAGTCATGCACGGTATCGCGGTGTGCCAGCGGCGTTCACCGGTTCTGTCGGAGTGGCGGGATAGGAGAAGCATGGTGATCGTGGCGGCCGCGAAGGGTATTGACGCCCACGCGCCGATCTGTGCGGGCGTGCCGACGCCCGCATCCTTGAGCATCAACGGCATCCAGAAGGACACCGCTTGAATGCCGCACACAATGGTGAACCAGGCGAGCGCCATTACATAGACGTTAATGTCACGAAGGGCACTTCCAAAGCCCTGTGTGGATGTTCCCGGCGTCCGGTCGAGGTCCAGGTCGAGGTCACCAACAACGCGTCGCTGTTCGTCATAAGTCAGCCACTTCGCCTTCGCGGGAGCATCAGGCAGGATGAAGAAGAAGATCACGCCCAATGCCACACTCGGCAGGCCCTCGATCAAGAACAGCCACTGCCACCCGCCCAAGTCGGCGACGTCGTTCATGCCTTGAAGAATCCAGCCCGATATGGGTGAGCCCAGTGCTCCGGCGATAGGGCTGCCGCACAGGAAGAGCGCCATCACCCGGGCTCGCCTGTCGTTAGGGAACCAATACGTGAGCAGGAGCATGACGCCGGGTGCGTAGCCTGCTTCGAAGGCGCCCAGAAGCAGCCGCATCACATAGAACTGTGTGGGCGTCTGAACGAAGAGCATGCAGCTCGACACCAGCCCCCAGAGGACCATGATCCGTGAGAGCGTCAGCCTGGCCCCGATGCGCTTCATCAACAGGTTGCTAGGAACCTCGAAGACGAAGTAGGTGGCGAAGTACAGCCCGGCGCCCAAGCCGTAGACGGCAGCACTGAAACCCAGCTCGTCCTTCATCTGAAGCTGGGCGAAGCCGATGTTGATGCGGTCCAGGTAAGCAAGTACGTACCCCGCAAAGAGCAGCGGGATGAGCCGCCACCCGATCTTGGAATAGAGCGCCTTGGCAGAGCCCTCCCCGCTGGACGGCCTGCCTGCAAGCGGGGCGCCTTCGGCGAGCGGTGGTTCAGTGGCAGTCAAAGTTTCCTCCACGGCGGCCCCCCGAGCGCCCGGTGGCGCGAGGGCGAAGGGTCTGTTGGTGGACGACCGGCAGGTAGGGCGGCGCAGCGCGCGAATCTCCAGTCGTCCGCTGTACGGACAAGCGTCCGCTAGAGTTTGTGAGCCAGCCCCTGGCATGTCAAGCGCTTGACGGCCCTCAATGTGGGTGAGCATGCACGGGATGGCCCTTGGGGTGCACCCGCGCGCAAAACACAGGGCAGGACCGGGGCCTGTCGCCACCCGTCACCCAACCGCGAAGCGGACAGTCGTCCGTTGCACAGTAACCAGTGATTGTCTGGCTCCCCAGAGCATCCCGCCCCCGCGCCCTGAAACCGCAGCGCCGTCGGTAATACCTCTCAACCGGTGCGTCTACTACGACAGCTATCGTCGCCCGGTCTGCGCTCTCAGCATCAGCCCGCTGTTGGCACCCTGCTCGGCACTCCCCGGTTCCGCCCTCGGCGCTCACCGCCGGATCGTCGAACCATGGCCGTTTGCCCTCGCGGTTCTTCCTCTGCACGCATCTACCAGGACGCCGGCAGCGCGTCGGCGCAGCCCCCATCCCCTCATGAGCCGTGGGGGCACCGGGACAGGTCGAGCTGACGGGCAGGCCTTCCGGCCCGGATGTACCGTCGAGTTGATGGCTTTCCCTCGCGGCTGGAGCGGAGAAGGCGAGCGGTTACAGTCTTCGCAGCGTGGAGCCGCAGCAGCCCTTCAGGAGTAGCTGTGACTAATCATCCCCCCGTACCCCCCTTCACACGGGACTCCGCAATCCAAAAAGTCCGTGCGGCCGAGGACGGTTGGAATAGCCGCGACCCAGACAGAGTCTCCAAGGTCTACGCCTCTGATTCACGTTGGCGAAACCGCAGTGAATGGGTCACGGGACGTGAGGAGATCGTGGCTTTTCTTACTCGAAAGTGGTCACGAGAGCTCGAATACAGGCTGATAAAGGAGCTTTGGGCGTTCGACGGCAACCGGATAGCAGTTCGCTTCGCCTATGAATGTCACGATGCCGACGGAAATTGGTGGCGTTCGTTCGGCAACGAGAACTGGGAGTTCAATGAGGACGGCCTCATGGCCGTTCGGCACGCCAGCATCAACGATGTTCCTATCACCGAGTCCGAGCGCCAGTACCACTGGCCGCTCGGTCGACGACCTGACGACCACCCTGGCCTCAGCGACCTCGGATTCTGAGACCGTCAACTGCCTTCACGCGTGCTGGCGCTGCATAGGCCCTGCGGACCTGCACCCTATGCCTCTTTGTCATATTCACCCTCCGGGGTCTCCTGGTACCGCCCCACGTCTCACACTCTCACCAAGTCCAAAATCCTGGGACAGCTGGGTGTTTGTTACGTAGCTCGCGATGCCCGCCTTCTAAAGGATTTCCCGCAAATCCCGGGTGGATCAGTGCGCGGCGTCAGATGCGGTGTATGCAAGGCGGAGGGGCGTCCTCATACTGGGCGTGTTCGGGCGTTCCGACAACGCGGCAAGGTGCCGTAGCTGTCGTCGTGCGCGCCCGTCAGGGACTACGGGACAGCCCTTAGCTTGTCGTTTAACGTCCGGCGATCACTCGTCCGGGTGTCTCCGGGACGTGGGTGTGGCCTTCGCGTGATCCTGAACTCGGCCAAGAGGGACAGGACTTGATGCGAAGGCCGCAGTGGGTAAGTTTGATGGAGCAGGGCGGGCAGTACGCACCGTTCGCGGAACTGTCACGCTTCCGGGGTGTCTTCTACGTCCCTGACCCGACGGCGCGACGCGCTGTTCGAGCTGACAGACGCGGCGGTGTGCACCGACGGGCCGGTGAGGACCTCGGTGGACCTGGCGCTGGCGCCCGAGCACCGGCGGGGGCACGGTGCCTTGTACGGTGCGCTGAGCCGCGGCCGCGTGGACGCCGACCGGCCGCGGACCGCGCTGGCCGGCCTGCCGCTGCCGCGCGCCGCCGACGGCCGCCTGGTGCTCGCGGTCGACGTCTCCCCGTGGCTGCGCCCGGACGCGCAGACCTGCCTGGACCGCTCCTTCTGCCACACCTACGGCCGCGGCGACGCCAAGCACCAGATAATCCCCGGCTGGCCGTACTCGTTCGTCGTCGCTTCGGAGACTGGCCGCCCCTCCTGGATCGCCGTCCTGGACGCGGTGCGGCTGGGGCCCGGCACCGACCTGGCCGCCGTCACCGCCACCCAACTCCGCAACACCGTAGGCCGGTTGATCGCCACGGGGCGGTGGAGGCGGGCGATCCGGAGATCCTGGTGGTGATGGACGCCGGCTACGACGCTCCGCGGATCGCACACCTGCCGGCCGATCTGCCGGTGCAGGTGCTGGGTCGGCTTTGCTCGGACCGGGTGATGCGCCGTCCGGCGCCCAGCCGCGCGGTCCGGTCGAGCAATGCGCGCGCCGTTACGGAGAACGAGGTCACCTCGCTTTCATCGGCGCCAAGCGATATTCAACTCGCCGTTCCCGGCGAGCGAGACCTGGATCGATCGAGGCCACTTCCGGCCCGGCCCTTCCAAAGCACCCGTCCGTCCGGAGAGTCGGCAACTGTCCGAACTAACTGGCTTAACTGATCGTTTCAGAATGAAGTTTGGTGTGGGGCTTGGCAGTTGGGTGTTGTTTCGGCAGGATCTGGTGAGTGCCTGTTGATCTTGTGCCTGATGACTTGTGGGAACGTGTGGCGCCGCTGTTGCCGGCCCGTGCGCCTCGGCGGTATCGGTATCCCGGGCGGTTGCCGGCGGATGACCGTGCTGCTCTGCGGGGCATCGTCTATGTGCTGTGCAAGAGCGTGAGCTGGCGGGATGTCCCTGCGGAACAGGTCGGCTGCAGCGGGGTGACGGCCTGGCGGCGTCTGCGGGACTGGACCGAGGCCGGTGTCTGGCCCCGGCTGCACGAGGTGCTGCTGGCCGAACTGCGGGCTACCGGCTTGCTGGACATGGACGACGCCGCAATCGACGGCTCGCACGTCAGAGCCCTCAAAGGGGGGCTCACACCGGACCTTCGCCGGTCGACCGGGCCCGGCCCGGAAGCAAACACCACCTGATCGTCGACCGACACGGCACCCCGCTCGCCGTCTCTTTGACCAGCGGAAACCGCCACGACGTCACCCAGCTCATGCCACTGCTGGACGCCATACCCCACATCCGTGGCCTGCGCGGCCGGCCCCGCCACCGGCCTCGGCGGCTCTTCGCCGACCGCGGCTACGACTACGACAAGTACAGGCGTCTCGTCCGCGCTCGGGGGATCACACCCAAGATCGCCCGCCGCGGTGTCCCGCACGGCTCCGGCCTGGGCAAGACCCGATGGGTCGTCGAGCGCACCTTCGCCTGGCTCCACCAGTTCAAACGCCTCCGCACCCGCTACGAGATACGCGCCGACCTCCACCTCGGACTGCTCCAACTCGCCTGCAGCATCATCTGCTTGAGACGACTCCGAACCTCATTCTGAAACGATCAGTAAGTGTCATGCCTGTTCGAGCAGATACCCAGGCGGTTTCCACTGCTCCGCGGCGCGCCACGCACAGGTGGCCGCCGTGCCCGGATCGGTACTCCGCCGCGTAGGGAGGCTCACCATGTGGTTGGCAAAGGTTGACTCCTAAACGACTGTTACGTTATGTGCACCTTCTGGCCACTCATGGGTCAGTCGGCCAAGCGGTGATGGGTTCAAGGTGGATGGCCTGCAGAGAGGGTCAGTCGAAAGCATCGAGGGCGGTATCGGCGACCGCCATGAGCGACGCGCGGTCGGGGTTCATGGCACCCATGACCCTCAGCCCGTGCATCGTCATGATGAGGAACCGGGCCAGGTCCCGCGCATCGTGCTTGTCGGACAGCTGACCGTCCGCCTGCGCCTCAGCGATGACCTGATCCAGCGCGTCCTCCAGCAACTCCGTCGTCACCTGCACGTGGGAGGAGACCTGTGGGTCGTGCGCGATCCGGCCCACGGCAGCGCCGACGCTCAGGCATGCACGCCGGCTGCCGTCGAGCACGATCTCGTCGATTGCCGCGACCAGGACATAATGCAGCAGATCGCGGCCCGGGACTCCCTGGCGAAGGATTTCGACCAGCGGCATGGCGTAACACTCCCGGTATCGGTCCATGACCGCCAGATACAGGCCTTCCTTGCTGCCGAACGCCGAGTACAGCGACCCGCGGCCCACGCCGGTTGCATCGACCAGGTCCTGGATCGATGTGCCCTCGTAGCCGTTGTAGCCAAAGGCGTTCATCGCCGCCTCCACGGCCCTTTCGGTATCAAACTCCCTGATCCGTGCCATACCAGACAGCATACCAGAACGAACGGTACAGATTCTTTAGCACGGTCAGGCAGGTACCCCCCTCCACCTGCCATCAAGGAACCCGTCGACCATGGGTGCGGCCAACTCCGGCTTGGCTCCATCGGACTGGGGCGGGTTGTGCGCCACGCGAGGTCACACGACGTCATACCTGTGATGGAAAGCGTCGACGACGTTGCTGCCGCGCTCACGGGCAGGCGACACGGACCTGATGAGTGTGGGCGCTGCCGTAGACATCGCCCCGCCGCCCGCCGACCAGACTGAACCAACCGGACCCCGGCCTCCCCTTATCTGGAGCAAGCCGTGGCGCGGGTCAAGAATTGAGTTCTAGACCCGCGCACCACTGCTCAGCCGTCGGGGTAACTCACCTCGCAATAGCCTCAGTTGAGATTTCCTGCAAAGAACACTAGAAGGTGACCGCGGACCCTGGCGTCACCGAGCGCCTCACTTGCTGGTCGTGGACGTCGGGGGGGTCCAGTTCGCCAGCGGCTCCATCCGGAAGCGGGTCAGCACTACGGAGTCAATCAGCCACTTACCGTGGACCTTCTTGTAGGTCTCGTGGTACTGACCGTAGCCGTGGTGCCCCTGCGGAGCGTTCGGGCCTGCGGGGAAGCTCAGCATGTCCTCCATCGACCAGATGCCGGTCGCCGTATCCGGCCCCGTGATCTTGATCTCCGGCATGGCTCCACTGTGAGCGGTCGGTGCGGCACCGATGGCGTCACGAATTATGTCCGCGAACTCCTTCGGCGACTTGAACGCCTGCCCATCGGTCACGATCTTGGCGTTCGGGGTGAAGATCTTGACCAGCTGATCGTGCTTCTTCTCGTCCACGAAGCGGAAGTAGCGGGCCTTGAGTTGGTGAATGTCTTCGATGTCCTCCAGGCGCTGCACCCGGGCCGCGAGGGACTGAGAGGAGGCGCTCGCCGTCTGGTCGTGCGCACTCGCGGACGGAGAGGTGAAGGCCACTGCGCCCGCCCCGCCGCCGACCAGCAGCGCAGCCGCCGCAGCCGTTCCGGCGATCCGGGAGCGCCACGCAAATGCCTTCCGGGTTTCCTGCTTGTTCATGATGTGGTTCCTTTCGCCTCCGCACCGGTTCCGGGCGGCTGTGGACCACGCATCCTTCGAGGGGAGAAGAGCTGCGGACCGGACCTGCGCGGACGATCAGCGTTGTGTGGGTCCCGGCGCGACCTGCCACATCGCAGTCACTGTGCGGCGGCAGAGGGCCGAGCCGGTACGCGCAGGGCCAGAGCGGCGCCTGCGTCAGTACTCGACAGTGAACACTATGCCGAACGATCGGTCAATAATTCCTCTCGCGCCTTCAGAGCGCCGGAGAGAGGGTGCGCCACGGATGCGCACGGACGTGACCTGGCGGGACATCATGAACTGCTCCCGGGCGTCATTGGACACGGATCACCGCCTCGGTGTCGACGCGGGGCCTGACAGATGGCGAGGGTCACCACCTCCTGCTCGATGGGATGCGCGCCCCGGGGGCACACCCCGCTCCGAGCGGCCGGAGCCACAGCTCCGCGCCTGGCAGGAAATGTCGGCGTGCGAAACGACCACGGTTTCCGGCGATCGCCGCGACATGCCTCGATCGGAGCCTCAAACTATCTTTACCTACCGTTCATTCCAGAACATGTTAGGCTGCGACAGTCGAAGAAGCGCCATCCATGCAGGGGAACTTGCCCCGGTGACCAACGGCTGCAACCGCCGTCGAGGTCCACCGGCTGCTGGAGGCCGGCGGCGTCCATGGCCCGCCTCGTACTGGAGTTCTGAACCCCCCCACCTGTCTGCAAGGAACCACCTTTCCCATGCCTGCAACAACCACCCCTCATCCAAACCCCCGCCGATGGGCTGCGCTGCTGTTCATCTCCATCGCCCAGCTGATGGTGTTCCTGGACAGCGCAATCATGAACATCGCGCTGCCCTCCGCTCAGGACTCGCTTCACTTCTCCGACGGCGGCCGCCAATGGGTCATCACCGCCTACGGCCTGGCCTTCGGCGGCCTGCTCATCCTCGGCGGACGCTTGGGCGACCTACTCGGCCGCAAGCGGGCGTTCACCATCGGCCTGATCGGCTTCGCCCTGGCCTCCGCACTGGGCGGAGCCGCCAACAGCCTGGGCGTCCTGCTGGTCGCCCGAGCCGGGCAGGGCGTCTTCGGTGCACTGCTCGCTCCGGTCGCCCTCGCCCTTATCTCGCTGACCTTCACCGATGCCAAGGAGCGAGCCAAAGCCTTCGGCATCTACGGTGCCATCGCCACCGCTGGCGGCGTCCTGGGTCTGCTCCTGGGCGGGGTACTCACCGAGTACCTGGACTGGCGCTGGTCGATGCTGGTCAACATCCCGATCGCCGTCATCGGCATCATCGGCGCGATCACCGTGGTGCACGAAATCCCTACCGAGAACAAGCACACCCGCATCGACATACCCGGCGCAGTCCTCGCCACCCTCGGCCTGGTCGCCCTCGTCTTCGGCTTCTCCGAAGCCGAGAGTCGCGGCTGGGACTCCGGACTCACCGTGACTCTGCTCGTCGGAGCCGCAGTGCTGCTGCTGGTCTTCCTGATCGTGGAAGGAAAGATCAAGTCTCCGCTGCTCCCACTGCATGTACTCACTGAACGCAACCGGGCCGGCGCCTACCTCTCTGTGGGCCTCGCAGTGATGAGCATGTTCGGCATGTTCCTGTTCCTCAGCTACTACCTGCAGCTCGTCAAGGGATACTCCCCCGTCCTCACCGGCTTCGCGTTCGTGCCGCTGGGGGCCGCCCAGGCGTTCGGCTCCATGGTGATCGGCACCCGCCTGTCCGGCAGGGTGCGCCCCGGCCTGCTGATGAGCGGCGGCTACCTCGTCACCGCGATCGGCGTCCTCCTACTCGCACTGCTGCAGGCAGACAGCTCCTACGGCCTGCTGGCCGTTGCCGAGATCATCACCGGCCTCGGTATCGGCACCGCCTTCATGCCCGCCATGAGTCTGGGCACCCACGGAGTTGCCGCCGAGGACGCCGGGATCGCCTCCGCCATGGTCGGCACCTCGCAGCAGGTGGGCGGCTCGGTCGGCACCGCTCTGCTCAACACCATCGCCGCTGGCTCCACCACCGCCTACCTCGCCTCCCACGGACACGGCAAGGCCGACCCCAACGTCGCACTGGTGCATGGCTTCACCACGGCGTACTGGTGGGCCGTCGGCTTCCTGCTTCTGTCCGCGCTGTTCTCCCTCATTGCGGTCAACGCCCCGCGACCGGACCACAGTGCCTCGTCCGACGACAGGACAGGCACGGAAAAGCCCGTCCCCGTGCACTGACCGTTACGACATGCCCCCTGGCGAGCCCTCGGTGTCAACCGGCGGACCGGCAGGTGGTGGCGCACCGATACCAACACAACGCCGAACAAGTCTGGACCGCCTGCGCTCTGCATGCGGGCGGTCCCACGGACAAGATCGCCCCTGCGGACGGCTACTCGGAGCGGTATCGCCGCCTCGCCTGCGCGCGCCCCGAACAACGTCCGCGGTCGAAATGTTGATCGTCAGGAGAGAGGGTCAGCCGAGAGCATCGAGGGCGATCTCGGCGACCGCCATGAGCGACGCGCGGTCGGGGTTCATGGCACCCATGACCCTCAGCCCGTGCATCGTCACGACGAGATACCGGGCCAGATCCCGCGCATCACGCTTGCCGGACAGCTGACCGTCCGCCTGCGCCTCCGCGATGACCTGATAAAGCGCGTCCTCCAGCAACTCCGTCGTCGACTGCACGTGAGCGGCGACCTGCGGGTCGTGGGCGACCCGGCCCACGGCAGCGCCGACTATCAGGCAGGCTTGCCGACTGCCGTCCCTCACGACCTCGTCCACCGCCGCGACCAGGACCGCACGCAGCAGCTCACGGCCCGGGGCTCCGTCACGAAGGACCTCGACCAGCGGCAGGGCGTAATACTCGCGATAGCGGTCCATGGCCACCAGATAGAGGCCTTCCTTGCTACCGAAGGCCGCGTACAGGGAGCCGCGGCCCACGCCAGTTGCATCGACCAGGTCCTGGATCGATGTGCCGTCGTAGCCGTTACGGCGGAAGGCGTTCATCGCCGCCTCCACCGCCTTTTCGGTGTCGAACTCCCTGATCCGTGCCATAGCGGGGAGTATACGGCTACCAGAACGAACGGTACAGATTTTCCTCAGCGCGGCAGCTCACCCTGAGGTACTGCTGGCAGGCGCGTACACCCTAGGGCAAGCCTGCTCCGCCTTTCAGGCGCTGTGCCTCACGTCCTGCCTCTCGGTCGGCCCAAGGGCTGTCCCGCAACTGTTATCGGCGGGCTGGCGCGACGGGCTACGGCCGGACGCCAGATGGCCGTACTTCACGCCACTGGAAGTAGCGCTGCCCCGTGGTTGCGACCCGTGAACTTGATGCCGTGGGTGCGCCGCTCCGAAGAGCCAGCCGGAAGATCTGGGTACCCGACTCGGTCGAGAGCTCAAGGAAGTCGCCGGACTGAAGGTCTTCGGCGAGGACATCGATCGCCATGGCGGGGATGGTGCGACTTGATCACGATACCGATAGAGCTTCATTGCGGCGCCCTGTCCCATGCGCCAGGGCTTCGCGATCAGCCGCAAGCCGGTCGTCGCCGATGCTGCGCGCCTGGCAGGACACCCGGTCTACGGGTCGATGGCCTACTTCAAGCACCGTCGCCGGCCCGTCGCAGAGGTGATCGAAGAACTGGCAGTGCGTGCCCCGCCGCATCCCGCCTCTCCGCCTCTCGCTTCCCGAGCGAAGGACTGCACCACTCCGTAGAGGTGGTCTCGACTACTTCAGGAGTGGACCCCACACACGCGGGGGGACAACAGGCGGTGAACCGGTAGGGCCCACCATGCCGCGGCACCATCGCAGGGCGGCAGATGTGGCCACCGCGACACCGCTTATTTACCGACCGGTCGTTCCTGATAATGATAGGCTTCTGGAAGGGCGGGACCGGAGAAACCGACGGCGCCCTGTGGATCGCCGCACACATGCCGATCCGACCGCTCGCACCTCATCACATAACTCCCGGCAAGTCAGGACCTCTGGCCATGCCGGCAAGGAACGGAGCACACATGTCCAACCGCCTGCAGTCCAAGGTCATCATCGTCACCGGAGGCACCTCCGGCATGGGCTCGGCATTCGCGAGGCGAGCCGCGTCCGAGGGCGCGACCGTGCTCATCGGGGCACGCGACAAGGAGCGCGGCGAGGCGACCGTGGCGGAGATCGCCCGGGAGGGCGGGAAAGCCCTCTTCGTCCCGACGGACGTGACCGTCGAGGAGGAGATCGCCCACCTGGTCGACGTCGCGGTCAAGGAGTTCGGCGGCCTGCACGGCGCCTTCAACAACGCCGGCGGCGGCAACATCCAGGGGACGATCCGGAACACCGAGGCTTCCTTTTGGGACCGCGTCATCGCCCTCAACCTGACCAGCGTCTTCTACAGCCTCAAGCACGAAATTCCGGCGATCGTGGCCAGCGGCGGCGGCTCCATCGTCAACAACGCCTCCGTGGTCGGCGTTGCGGGCGACCCGACCGCCGTCGCCTACGCAGCCGCCAAGCACGGCGTCGTAGGCCTCACCCGCTCCGCGGCGCTCGACGCAGCCAAGGAAGGCGTGCGCGTCAACGCCCTGGTGACGGGCCTGGTGAACACCCCACTCTGGCAAGGCTTCTCTGCAGGCAACCCGGAAGCCGCAAGCAGCCTCCTCAACCAGCAGCCGACCGGCCGGGCCGCCGACGAGGCGGAGATCGCCGCATTCACCACCTTCCTGCTCAGCGACGAGAGCCCGTTCATCACCGGCGCGGCTCTCGCGATCGACGGCGCCCTGACCGCCGGCTACTGAGCCTCCGCAAGCCCGGCCGTCCCGCTCCTTGTCCCCGCGCCAGGCGATCACCACGCGGCCCTGTCGGCCGGCGTCACACGCGCCCGGTCGCGCCGCTCCGATCAGCCGCGGCGTCCGCCGAACACGGGACACCTGGCAGGCCGAGACGGCCCCGCCAACGGCGGCGACGCCCCACTCCAACATTCCTAGGCGTCGCTGCCACCGTGCACACGGTATCGACGACGTGGCGCATGTCCTCGTGCAGAGGACCCGCCTGCGCCTGCTCACCGATATGAGCTTGCCGCCCCCGGCACCAACCATGAGGAGGGTCATGTCCGCCACCGAGCCCCAAGGGCCCCGTATCCGGCTCCGCCGTGTCCACATCCCGGGCACGGTGGCCGTTCCCGCCCCCTGTCAGGTCCTGCGGAACATACAGCCGGGCGCCGCCCGGTCAGGGCGTCCCCTGCTTGGCACCAACGATCGCTGAACTCACTCCCGCGCACCCGCGGCAGTCCCCGTACCTAAAAGCATCAAGGTCGCCCGCGCGGCGTCCGGAAAGAGACGAAGAGGCGAATGAAGACTGTAGGAGTTTTCCACTACGGCGAGCCCGAAGCCCTCGAGGTCGTCGATCTCCCCATCCCTGTGGTCGGACCCGGGCAGATCCGGGTGCGCGTGCACGCGGCGGCGGTGAACCCCGCGGATATCCTGCTGCGCAGGGGGTACACCGACCAGTTCCTCGCGGGTCGCCTGACCCTGCCGTACCGGCCCGGCATGGACGCGGCGGGTGTGGTGGACGAAATCGGCCCGGACGTGGTCACCGACCTGCAGGTCGGTGACCACGTGATGGCGGTGGTCATACCCATTGACCCCTCCGGTGGCGCCTACGCGGAGTACATCGTCCTCGACGCCCGGCAGGTCGTCAGGGCCCCAGCCGGAACCACGCACGCTGAGGCCGCCACGCTTCCGATGAACGGGTTGACCGCCCGCCGGGCCCTCGACGTACTGGGTCTGGCCCCCGGCGACTGGATCGCCGTGACCGGCGCTGCAGGCGCTGTGGGAGGGTACGCCGTGCAGTTGGCCAAGGCGGACGGCCTGCGCGTCGTGGCGGACGCGGCTCCGGCCGACGAGGAACTGGTGCGTTCGCTGGGCGCCGATCGGATCGTCGGCCGGGGGCCGGGCATCGCGGAGCGCATCCGCGAGGTCGTTCCCGGCGGCGTGGAGGCCGTCGTGGACGCCGCGGTCATGGGCCCTGAGACGCTCCCCGCCGTTCGGCCCGGCGGCCAGATCGCCCTGGTGCGCAGCGAGGGAGAACCCGGCACCTCTCCCCTGGGCGAACAGAAGTACGCCACAGTCCGGAATGTCTTCGTGCCTGAGTATCGCTACGCCAGCGACAAACTCGATGCCCTGCGCGTGCTCGCGGAGGAGGGCCGGATCTCGCTGCGGGTCGCGGAGGAGTTCCCGGCCGACCAGGCAGCCGAGGCACATCGTCGTTTCGAAGCAGGCGGCGTGCGCGGCAGGCTCGTCCTCAACTTCTGAGCGCTGGGGGCCGTCCGAGCGACAGTGCTGTCGAGTTCGTGCCGCCCCTGCCGTTCGACACGGAATCTGCCGCGCCGTCGAGTGCCATCGAGTCCGTCAACGCCCGCATACGCAAGGCTCCCCAGGCCTGCGGGCACTTCCCGAACGAGTGCGAGGGACGCCCGCCGTACAGGTCTTGGCATCGCCCTCGGCGGCCGCTGACACACACGCGTTACAGCGTTGGCTGAGCAGACCCATTAGGCCGCTCGTGGGGCTGACGACAAGCTGCCCCAACGGCCAGCTCCGAGATTCAGGCAGCTGAGGCAGGGCGGAAATTGGTTGCTCCTGTATGAACGCGCCCCGGTCCCGGCGGGCAGCGTCAGCGCGATGTGTCCGGGGCCACCGCCGGTCGGACGGGGTTGCGTGCCACCGAAACGGTCAGAGCTCCCATGCCGCCGAACACGCAGGCACTCCTCTGCACGAGGACATAGAGGATAGTCACTGTCCGCCAATCGGACTTCGAGGTATCCGTGCCCACGGGCACGGAGTTGACTGAAGCGGACCGAGAGGCCACTGACGTCCGAACGCCTCTCAACCGCGGAGAACCGCCCCGATTCCGGGCGACGTCGTAGCCCAGACCACGCTCACACAACCCCCAGAGATCGGTCCCGGCCCCCAAATACTGGCCACGATACGGCCATCAGGACCGATTCGCATGATCGTGTTCGAGCTCTAATGGCCGATACTGCGCCGTGAACTCCCCCTGCCCAGAGGGCGGTTCAAAGATAACGCCTGGGTGTCCTCGCCTAAAACGTGTTACATAAGGGTGCGGGTAGGCGGATTGAGCTGCGGTTCAGGGCCCCTTGCTGGTCATGACTCGAGGGCGAGGTTGTGCATGCGGGCGACGGCCTGGACAGCGTGGTGGAAACTGTCGCCGCGCTGCCGGCAGTCGCGGAGAAGCTTGTAGTTCTTCAAGCGGGCGAAAGCGTGCTCGACGCGGGCGCGGACCTTGCGGTGCTCGGCGTTGCCCGCTTCCTCGCCCGCGAGGAGGGGACGTCCTGGGCGTTTGCGGTGCAAGACGACGAGCCCGGTATTGATGTAGGCACCGTCGCCCAGCACGGTCACGTCCCGGCAGTGCTCGGCCAGGCCGGATTCTCTCCACACACGGGCGTCTGCCCGGTTGCCGGGCGCGGGCCGAGCAGTGGCGATGACCAGCTTTTCCGTGACCGGCAGGTCGACGCCTCCAGCCGCAACCGACGGTTCTCGGCGAATGTGCAGGTCGTCATCGACGCCGCTACGAGGTGTAGGCGGACCAGCAGTTGAACGGCTCCTGCTTGTTGCCGTTCGGCGTGGTGAAGGGGAGCAGTGCCTCGGGTCGTTGCCGACGGCCTTGGCGTCCGCGGCGGTGACCGGCGGGGTGGGGGTCCAGTTCTGGAGGCAAGCGTCGTCGCACGCGGTCTTCATCGGCCACGGCTCGTCCTTGGTGAACAGGTACAGCGTTCGGCCGTTCTTGTACTGCAGGATCTTCCCCAGCTTCGGGCGGTCGAGCACCCCGAGGGCCTGGCGCTTCACGCCGGCCTTCCAGCGGTCGGGCGCGGAGGCGCACCAGGCGTCGTTGACACCCTGACCCTTGACGTCCCCGGGCTTGGTGTCCTTGGCGAAGTAGTACAGCGGCTTGCCCGCGAGCGTGAGCTGCGCGGTGCCGTCGGCTCGGGTGATGGAGCCCAGCAGCTCCTGGTTGAGGCCCGGCCCTTCGCGGCCTCGGCGTCAGCCGCCGGAACCGGCGGCCACTGCGTCGCACACTCGCCATCGCAGCTCGAAACGCCCGGCTTGGTGTCCTTGGCGAAAACGTCGACGCTCATGCCCTTGCCGTCGACCACGACCTCCTCGAGCGTGGGGTCGGTACGCACCGTCAGCGCGCCAACCGACTTCGTCACCGCCGGGGCCGACGGGGCGCCGGATACCGCATTCGCCTGCGCGGAGGCGGGTACCCGCCCCTCCGCCGAATCGTTCCCGCAGGCCGTCACGGCGGTCAGTGCCAGCAGTGCGGCACCCGCCGCGAGCAGGGCGTTGACGCGGCGCTCACACGTGCCGCCCAGGCGAGGGAAATCGCTGAGCCTTCTCCTGGAACACCACCGTGCGGTGGTAGAGGTCTTGCAGGTCGCGCAAGAGACCGGCCGGGCCTGCCCGCACCGTGGTAGCACTTGCGCGTGGAGGCGTTCGGACACGGGTTCGCTCGATCCTCAGATCGCAAACAGACTCGCCCCAGCGCCTCGGCGTCTCAGCGCAGTGATCGCAGAATCGATCGGTGGTCCAAGAGGCTTCCCCGCGAAGGTGGGCACGCAGTCATGGATCACGCGGTGAGCGTGAGTTTAGGGGTGTGGTGTGGTGTGGTGTCGGTGTCGTATTCGTCGGGGCTGAGATGGCCGTTGGCGGAGTGCCGGCGGCGGGTGTTGTCGCGGGTCAGCCAGGCGAAGACGGTCCTGCGACGGACCGGACGGCTGAGGCCGGCAGGTCCCTTTTCCGGCTCCAGGCGTCCCGTTGTCGGACGGGTCTGGAGCCGGAGACGGAAGAACTGTTGAGTAAGGGACTCAGACCATGAGGCTGACTCGCTCATCGACCCCGAGAAGGGACTTTCCGTAGACCTCCAGGCCGACCGCCGGTACCAGGCCCGCATGGCGCGCCGCTGTGCTGGCATCCCGCCAGATTCGCTGCAGGGGGTTGGCCTCGGCGAACGCGGACGCGCCATGGGCGTCAAGCAACGTGGAGATCGCTGAGAGCACCTTCTGCGCCGCGTAGCCAGCCTGCGCCCTGACTCGGGTGCGCGCGGCGTAGTCGAGGGGGCCCGTCGATGCAGCGTCGTCCACCGCGTCCACGGCCGCATAGATGTGCAGGCGGGCCGTTTCCAGTTGCATGGCGGCTTTTGCCACCTGCACCTGAATCCCCACCGAGTCCGCTTGCCGTGCGTGGGTCGTGAAGGACAGAGGCTTGGAAGTTGCCTGTTCCACTACGGTGTCCAACGCCGCTTTACCCAGTCCCAGTAGCGGGCCTGCCAGGCAGAGAGTCAGCATCGACCCGAAGGCGGAGGCATAGAGGGGTCCGTCGTCAGCCGTGCGCGGATAGGAGCCCTCAGCCGCGGCCGGGACCGAAAGGACTCGGTGTGCGGGCACGAAAACGTCCTGCGCTATGAGGGTGTTGCTGGCCGTTGCCCTCATGCCTGCGGTTCGCCAGGTGTCCTCGATGGACAGATCTGAGGCGGGGATCAGAACGAGCGCCTGGTCCACGACGGAACCGGTTTCGTCCCTCATCAGTGTGCCGACCGCCGCCCACGTCGCATGCGGAGCAGCCGAGTTGTACGACCACCTGCCCGATACACGCCAGCCGCCCTCGACCTGTTCGGCGAACCCTGTGGGCGCGGCCACACCGGTCACACGTGCATCTGGATCGGCTCCGAACACCTCTTCCTGAGCCGCATCCGGGAACAGGGACGCCAGCCAGTTGGTCACGGCGACGATCATCCCGACCCATGCGGTCGAGCCATCTCCCTGGGCCAACGTTTCCGAAACTTCCGTGAGCGTCCTCAGATCGGTCTGGTGACCACCGAATCTTTCGGGAGTCAGCAGTCGAAAGACGCCTGCCTCGGCAAGGGCATGGACAACTTCGGTAGGCAGGACGCGTGCTTCCTCACCACGGGTCGCCTGACTGCGCAGCAACGGCTGCAGTGCGGCTGCCTGGGCAACGAGCTTCGCCCTTCGTTCCTCTACGGACGGCGCGCTCACGCTGTCGACGGGATGTACCACGTCTTCCTCTTCTTTCATGGTGTCGCCGCGCCCGCCCCGTGTTGCCGGTAGCAGGGTGGGGCATGGTAGGCACGGCATGATGATGTGCGGGTGGGACCTGGAGATCCGTTCGGGGATTTGCCGTCTGTGCCGAGGCGCTGCCGGATCGAGCCACGCAGGTCTTGCACCAACGACGCCGCGGAGACTGCCGCTGTCATTCGGCCGGAAGGCGGCTAGGTGGACCACATTGTCCATATTGCCCGCCCAGGCCGTAGCCCGACGGGCCGCCGTAGATGTGGGCGACCACCACAGCTGAGCCGTTGATAGATTTCAGGCCTTGCTGGACGACGTGCGCCGCATCGCCGGGCGGCTTGCGAGTCGGGACGTCGACGGTCTCTGTGCGCTACCAGGGTCTCTGTGCGCTACCAGCGGCGGTCGATACCGGCATCACCTTTCCCCGTCACCACGAAGTGCACGATGAACAAGGCCAGGCTGGTGGCCCCATCGGCAGCCACGGCGATCAACTTTCAAAGGTCGTAGCGAACGGGCGACCTACCGACAATCCAGACTATAAAACTAATCGGACACTGTGTCCAACGTAGCGTCCAGCAAGGAAAGCGCCCGTGCCAAGAGGCCAGCTTCGAGCCAGGACATCAAATGCAGCTCGAGCCCCGGAAAGCCGTGTGAACGACGCAACGCCTCGGGCATGTCACGGCGGCGCATGAGCCATGCCCAACCGCACCGAAACCGTGAACACCTCCCCATCGGTCGCGCTGTGGAGGTGGCCAGCGGTGAGTCCCCCGCGTGCGCGCCGTCTCCTTGCCACCAGTCCGTAGAGTTGATTGCGGCTGGTAACAATGACGAGGCGGCCGGGGCCTCCCGGCAGCAGGGGGTACGGCCAGTGTGGTCGTCCCGATGCCCGCCATACCGCCGATCACACTGATCACCAGCGTCGACGGGCGCTCACCGATCGTCGGCAGCAAGCAACGGAGTCGGTCGAGTTCACCGTTACGTCCGGTGAATACCCCGCTGCCCGCAGGACGTTGAGCTGGCGTCACGGCGACGACGGTCTTCGGTCTTGACTCGCCGGGACCTGGCGTCCCCGTCTCGTTGTCCGAAACGGCGGCGTCCGCGCGGTGACTCGGCATGGAGCTGTACCGGCTCACCGTCCGACGAAGCACGGATTCCTGTGCGGCGCACAGTTCGGGTCCCGGGTCCGCCCCCAGATCATCGGCCAGCCGAGCGCGAACGGTCCGGTAGACATCGAGAGCCTCGGCCTGTTGGCCGGTGGCGGCGAGTAGTTCGATCAGTCCGGCGTGCAGTCCCTCGTCCAGTGGATGCTGTGCAGCGGCCCGCCGCAGGGGCGCCAGCACCCGTGCGGCGAGATCCGCTCCAGCGCCCAGGGCATGATTGGCAGCCTCCTTTACCGCTGCCAGGTGCTCCTGATCCACGGCTGTGAAGACCGGATGGGACCGCGTCTCGGATGTGATCCCCAGGGCTGTGGGACCACGCCACAGTGCGATGGCCTCGATCATCAATTCGGTGGCCTCACCTCGCTTGCCATCCTCCGCCAGCTGTCCCGCGTGCCGACGCAGAGCGCGAAAGCGCAGCAGGTCGAGGGCGTCTGGTTCCGCCTCCAGGCGGTAGCCGCCCGAGCCACGTACGAGCCGACGGGAATCGCCTCCGGCCCGCAGATCTGGTTCGAGCAGGCGGCGCAGCGACCCGATGTGGCGCTGGACGACGTTGACCGCTGTCGGGCGGATCCTGACCCCACAGGACATCCACGGTGTCCTGTACCGCCACCGGATGCCCTGCCTGCATCAGGAGCAGTGCCAACAGGCCGCGCTGCTTCGGTGTCCCGAGTTCCAGTTCCATGCCGCGGCGCCAGGCCCGAAGAGGGCCCAGAACAGCGAAACGCGTATGCACAAAGACTCCCGTGCCGACAACTGCACCATGTGTGACTGTTCCCGAATGCCCCCGCGGTACAGCAGAACGGACCTACGCCTCGTACGGTCGACGCTGGTCAGGGCTCATGGCGTGGGGGTCGACGGCACGACGCGGCGATCAGGGGACGCTCGCTCTGCAGGCGCACGACCTGAGGGGGTTCACCAACGATGCAGGTGCTTCGGGGCTTACGGTCTCCATCGAGCGTCCCCGCAGACGTGATGAGCCGCAGCCGTGCGCCTCAGGTTCGGGCTCACAGAGCAACGAGATACTACGACAGTCCATCGATGTTCCCTGCCACGGTCTCCGTCGGTGGGGCAACGAACGGAGGACCGTCAAGCGCAGCCGCCCGCGTCCGCACGAATTCGTCCGACCCCTGGGATCGGGTGATGCGGGCAGACTGGCGGCCGTCGTTGTGCGGGCGCACGTTCAACGCTCGATGGCATTTCTTGCCAAGGAAAGCAGGGTGGCGTCATCGACGAGAGACCCATCCCACATGGCCGTGAATCGGTTGATCTTCTGCCACCGGTCCAGTTCCAGCCCGACGATACCCCGCGGAACGGGTCCGTCCGAGGCCGTGAACTCGTACCCGCCGCCAAGCGCGTTGCCGAGGACATGCCGCACTCCAGTGCCTGGGCCGACGTAGGGAAGCAGTCCCATGGTGCTCGTCAGGTAGCTGCCGATACTCCGGGGGCCCACGATCCGCACGTGGGCCGGGGCGTCCTCGACGACGGCGTCCGGTGAGAAGAGCTGCGCCGCCGCCGCACCGTCGCCCTTGTGTAGGGCACCAGCCAGATCACGGACCACGCGTCGCATGACGGCTGAGGACGAACCAGCGACGGTGGACTCGCCGAAGTCCGAGGGGAACCGGTCCGCCGGCACCTGCAAGCCGGCCAGGTTGTCCACCCCGAAGTGACGTCCGTCCCAGTAGTCGACCTGGCGTGTGATCAAGCCCCTCTCGAAGTCGACGGCTCCGGCCAGCCGGAGTTCGGAGGGACCGAAGAGTCCGGCCGTGTCGGTGAAGAACACCACCGCACTGTGCAGGTCGCCGAGTATCCGGACCGGGTAGGACGCGCTGTCCCCCGGCCAACCGGGCATGTACTGCGCGAAGAAATCCTGGAGTTCCGTCCATGAGCCCAGGTTCCAGCCAAGGGTCGCGTCGATGTACGTGCAGGGCCGGCGCGCAAAGAAGGCCATGGTGCCCTCGAGATCCTGGGCGCTCTTGTGCTGGAAGAACCGTACGAGCCGCTCGGCGACGGCAGGGGTGGCGCGGGAGGCATCGACGGCAGTCTGCACGCCGCGAACCTGCCCAGCGTCTCGGTCTCTCCCCGTCGCGGCGGAGGCGGCCCCCGTCAGGAGCAGGCTCGCTGCAAGCCCCGCACTCCCGCCAAGGGCTCCGGCGCGCAGAAGGCGGCGCCGTGTGGTTACGCTGCCGGCCGTTGTGTGGTCGTTCATGGGCACTCCAGAAGTGATTGCATGGTGAGCTGCACAGGCATGCGAGTGAGTCCGTCCGGCCGGGGCGTCACCGGTCCGGAGCGGCGCCGCCGATCTTTCTTGCGTCGTCGTCCCGGCGCCACTGGACCTTCGGCGTAGGACTTCGGACGGGCAGGACCGAAGGGCCACACCTACGGCTGCCCACGGCCGATACCGACCTTGGTGTCCATGCCTGGTCCTGCCTCCAGACGGGCCGCGGCCACTGCAAGAGCTGCTGACTCCCCGGGCGGCTGGCTGCCGGGGCGAAGACCCACTGGCCACCGGGTCTGCTGCTCGGTTGCCGCACGTGCCGGACGCTCACGCAAGACACGTGGACGACGAAGCATGGCTCGCCGCACGGCGCTCTCATAACCTCGGCAAGGAGTAGCGGCGTCATCCGGTCCTCCGTGGTCCCTCACACCCGCACGTGCAGGTATCGCAGGCCGGACGTGGGTTCCCGTTTACGTACGGGGCGCAGCGCACCCGTTGTACATCTCTTCATCAAAGGCTGAACCATGACCACCGCAGCACAAGGCAAGCCAGCGATCCTGCTCGTCCACGGTGCCTGGCACGGCGCCTGGTGCTGGGAGAAGCTAGTCCCTGAGCTCACCGCCAAGGGATGGCACGTCATCGCCGTAGATCTGCCGAGCGCTTCAGCCGAGCCCGACAACACCGCCGGAATGTACGACGACGCCCGCGTCGTTCGCGCGTGCCTGGACAGCATCGACGGGCCGGTGACCATTGTCGCCCATTCCTACGGAGGCGTGCCCGCTACGCAGGCCGTCGCCGATGCCACCAATGTGGACCGCATTGTGTATCTCTCCGCGTTTCAGTTGGACGAGGGTGAGTCCCTCGCTGGCCTGAGCGGAGGACAGATTCCGAGCAGTGACACCGGTACACTCCCTGTCCCCGCGGAACCGTCGAAACACCTCTACAGCGGTGCCGCTGCGGAGGACGCCGATCGCGCCGCAAAGCGGCTGGTGCCTCAGACCATGAAGTCATTCAGCGAGCCGCTCACATCAACGGCGTGGAAAACAGTGTCCTCCAGCTACATCATCTGTGAGCAGGACGAGATTCTCCCGCCTGCGTTCCAGGAAGCGATGTCGGCCCGTTCCGGCCGCTCGTACCGGCTGTCCTGCGGCCACTCCCCCTTCCTGTCTATGCCTGCCGAACTGGCCGGGTTGATCACCACCGACGCCGGCCGCTAGGGGCCCGGCCCACCGTTCTCCCCCGCGACTGTGGCCCGCAGGCGATCGTCCGGGGGTGGTCGCTGCCCTCTATTTCCTGCAGTCGGACCGTGGTCAGCAGAACCAGCCGTCGGGTCCCAGCCGGGGCGGTTGACCATACGCCCGACCGCTCTGTTTGCGCCCACCGTGCAGGTCTGGCCGGTGTGGAGGGTGCCGATGCAGGTGCCGCCCGGATCCGTGCGCACGAACAGGTCTTTGGACCATCGCTCGCCTAAGCAAGGGCGGTGGTCCGCCCGAGGCCGCAGGCGGTCAGTGCTGGGAAGCTTGCGACAGTTGGCGCTCACTCGCCATTTCGCCGTCCGGCGGTGCCGTGGCCGGATGCTGCCGTTGTCGGGGGCTCAGCGTCGGCCTCAGAGGCGGAAGGCTCCCGCGTTGGATACAGCAGACGCGTCTCGCCAGCTAAGGCGCCGATGCCGTCCCACAGCATCGGACACCGAGGCCGGTACGCACGGCACAGACCGCAGACCGTTCTCCGCACTGGCGGGGCCCACTCCCGCTAGATGTGGCAACTCCAAGCGCGGGGTCTCTTCATCGGGGACCGGACCATGACGGTCAGGATGCCCAACGACCGCGTTGGCACCATGTTCGGCATCCGCGCCGATGGCATGCTCCCGGCGGACGAGGGCGAACCACGGGGATGTACGGGAAAGTTGCCGTTGACGCACGAGAGGATCGACCATGACCACCCCTGCGCTGCCGAGCACTTGGGATACGAATGACTTCCTGCACGTTGAGCCCAGTGGCCTCGATGTGCTGGAGCAGGAGACCTGGCATGCGTACCGCGATGCCACGGCGCTGATTGAGGACATCCTGGACCACCAGATGCAGCGCTCGGCGGGGGTGCCGCACCTGTACTACCAGATACTCGTGCGACTGTCGCAGGCCCCTGTTCGCCAGCTGCGCATGCTGGACCTGGCAGTCAACACCAAAATCACCCGGCCTCGGCTCACACATGCCGTCGAGCGGCTGGAGAAGCTCGGCTGGGTGCGCCGCGACGTGTGCCGCACCGACAAGCGCGGCCGGATCGCGGTCCTGACCGACAAGGGATGCGAGGTATTGCAGCGAGCCACTCCTGGGCATGTTGCAGCCCTGCAGTACGGAATCTTCGATCGCCTCACGCCTGAGCAGGCCGCGCAGTTCGGCGAGTTGTGCCGGATCATCGCGCAAGGGCTTGAGTCGGCCGGCGGCGGGGGTGGGTTGCCCTGGCAGCGGCGGTGAGCCACCGTAGCGACCCGCTCACTACCTGGAAGGGCATGTCGGTGACTGGTGCAGCTGCTGAGGCGTCGGCCAGCTGTCGATGTGGGTGATTTCAGCGGCTGATACGAAGTGGATCGAGCCGTTCTCCGAGGTGAGTGTGTCGCAGCGAGTTACTGGTGGCGCTGGTTCGCCGTCGTGGTTGTGATTGCAGCGGGGCCGGCCGTGGGGCTTGCGGCTGGCGGACCGGGTACTGCCCGTGGCCACATGCTGGTGCACGAACCTTAGGTGGCGGCAGGGCTCTGCCTTCACGTAGCGGAGCACGACGTCGACGATGCTCGCATTGGCGCGGCCCTCGCGCAGCGTGGCAACGAACTCTCATTCCCGGAGTTCGCCACCAAAGACGTCTAACGCTCTCTCACACTTCCGCAACACTCTCGTGCGTTCTTGCGCACAGGTACGAGGCAATGCGGCGGGCTGCAGGTGAGGCCGCCAGACCGGCAGGCAGTACCAGGGCCAGTTCGCGTTCGATCTCCGCGCCCGCCAGTGGAATGAGACGGAGGGTCTGCCCCGATTCCTCGTCGGTGGTGCCGACCTGGCTCGGGGGGGCTAGAGCGATGCCGAGTCCGGCACGGACCAGGTCGAGCAGAAGCCGCCAATCGGCGACTTCGCAGGCGATGCGCCTGGTCAAGCCGGCTGCGGCGAAGGCTCTGTCGGTGCGGTGGCGGGTTGTCCAGGTGGGGTCGGTCTCGACGAAGGGCTCACGTGCCAGTCGGCGCAGGGTGACTGACTGCGTCCCAGCCAGGGGGTGCCCGGCCGGGACTGCCGCCATGAGACGCTCGGAAACCATGGGCAGGACCTGCAACCCGGACGGGGAGCTGTCCAGCGGGTCGAGCAGAGCGCAGTCGAGGCGGCCGTCGGCCACCATCTGTGTCATGGCCGGTCCGCCGGTCTGCCGCACCGTGATCTCCAGCGCTGGATGGGCACGGGCGAACCCGGCCAACCATGTCGGGAGTGGCAGGAAGTTGGGGTTGACTGGGTAGGTTCCGATGCGCAGGTGACCGGACAGCAGGCCCCGTACGTCCTGAACGGCTTGGCGGGCTGCGGCGGCGGACTCCAGGGTGTGGCGGGCGACAGGCAGCAGGGCTTGGCCCTCGGCGGTCAGCCGCACGGGGCGGCTGCCGCGTACAAACAGCTCGGCTCCCACTTCCTTTTCCAGAGCGCGCACGGATGAGGAGAGGCCTGACTGGACGATCAGCTCCCGGGCAGCCGCGTGCGTGAAGCTGCCCTCCTCGGCGAGAGCCACGAAGTGCCGCAGATGACGGAGTTCCATGGAGACATCATCTCCCAGAGAGATGAACTGTATCTCTACCTGCTGCCTCAGAGCGGAAATGGCATTGGCGCCAGAAGAGGTTGAGAGCAGGTGTACCGACCAGTCTCGGTCGGCACAGCTCGTGTTTCTGTTGTTTCCCGTACCAGCGGAAAGTAGTTTCCGATGCCCTTCCTTTCGGTCCGCGGTCCTGGTCTGGAGACCACGGCACCAGGTCCAGCCGCGCCGACGCGCAGCTTCTGGATCGTGGCCTTCGCCTTCGCCGCACTTATGGCCTTCGGCACGCTGCCGACGCCTCTGTGGCCGTTGTTCGCCGCCCGCGATGATTTCGGCTCCACGATGGTCACTGTGGCCTTTGCAGCGATGGTTGTCGGCGCCGCCGCAAGCTTCCTGCTGCTGGGACACCTCTCTGACCGTCTCGGGCGCCGGCGCATCATCGTCCCGGCGCTGCTCACCTCGGCCACCGCCGCTCTGCTGCTGGTGGTGTGGCACGGCACGGCTGGCCTGCTGATCGCCCGCGTGGTGACAGGGCTCGGGACGGGGCTGATGGCCTCGACTGCCACGGCCTACCTGAGCGACCTCTACGTCCGGTCCCACCCGGAGCGGGCGGGCTCGCCTGTGCCCGGGCTGGTGGCCGCCGTCGCCAACCTTGGCGGACTGGCCCTGGGTCCGCTGGCCGCCGGGGCACTGGCACAGTGGGCGCCCGCACCACTGACGACCCCATTCGTACTGTTCGGCGTCGTGCTGGTCGTACTGTCGGTTCTGGTGCTGACCGGCCCAGAGACCGTGGACCGGCAAGCGGCGGGGGCGGTGCCCGCCCGCTTCGGGCTGCGTCCGGGAGGCGGCACGGCCTTCGCCGCCGCAGCCGGTATCGGCTTCTTCTCGTTCGCTGTGATGGGCTTCTTCTCCTCGCTGGGCGCGGTGATGGTCCGCGGCGTGCTGGGGATCTCCTCACCGTTCATCGCGGGCCTCGCCCCCTTCGCAGTGTTCGCGGCCTCTGCAGGGGCCCAACTGGCGCTGGCCCGACTGTCCGCTCCCCGGATGTTGATGACCGGCACAGTGCTCTTCCCGGTCGGCCTCGCCCTGACCGCTCTCGCACTCTTCCACCCGGCACTGGCACTCTTCCTCACCGCCGCGGCGATCACCGGCGCCGGAGCAGGACTGCTGTTCAAGGCATCCGTGGGCCAGAGCGTGGCAGCAGCCCTCCCCTCGTCCCGGGCAGGCGTGCTCGCAGTGTTTTTCGCCATCGCCTACGCCGGCATGGGGCTGCCCTCGATCGGTTTCAGCCTCGTCTCCCACCAGCTAGGGCTGCGCCCGTCGATGATCGGCTTTGCCGCTGCCCTCTCCTTGGGTGCTCTGACCTCGGTCATCGCCTCGCGCCGGCTCGAGGCGCCTGCGGGCGGAAGACACCGGGCTACGACGGCGTAACCCGCGTCCCCGCACCGACCGGCCGCGCATTCCACTCACACATCATCTCCGCCATAAGGAAGAACCACTGATCATGACCACAGACACCTCGCCCGCCACCGACTCCACGCACCGAGACGCCGCGCACCCACAGGACCTCAGGCCCGGCCGCCCCGTCGTCTTCCGTCACGCTACGGTGCTGACCGTGGATTCCCATGGCGTCATCGAGAACGGGGACGTACTGGTCATAGGAGACCGCATCGAGGCGATCGGCCGCGACCTGACCGTTCCCGAGGGGACGGTCGAGGTTGACGCCACCGGCGGCATCCTGATGCCCGGCATGATCGACTCCCACCGTCACATGTACCAGACAGCACTGCGCGGCATCGGCGCCGACTGGACTCTCAGCCAGTACTTCGTCTTCTGCTACCTCAACTGGGGTCGGCTCTTCCGGCCTCAGGACGTCTACGCAGGCAACCTCCTCGCCGCCGTCGAGGCACTCGACGCCGGTGTGACGACCACGCTGGACTGGTCACATGGGTTGCAGACGCTGGACCATGCCGACGCAGCAGTGGACGCCCTCCAAGCGACGCCCGGCCGCTTCGTGTTGGCCTATGGGAACCTGCTCGGAGCGCCTTGGGAATGGGCCACCAGCGCCGACTTCAAAGCATTCGCAAATCGCCGATTCACTCCGGGCAACGACATGCTCGGCCTGCAACTGGCCTTCGATGTCACGGCCGACCCATCCTTCCCCGAGCGGAAGGCATTCGAAGTGGCACGCGACCTGGGTCTGCGCGTGACCACGCATGCCGGTGTGTGGGGCGCCACCACTGACGACAGCATTCGCCTGATGTGGGAAAACGGCTTCATGACCCCCGACGTCACCTACGTCCACGCCACATCGCTCTCCCCGGATTCCTACCACCGGATCGCGGCGACCGGCGGGAGTGTCTCCGTCTCCTCCGAGAGCGAGCTCAACGCGGGCCAGGGCTACCCGCCCACCTGGCAGCTACGCAAGCACGACATACCGGTGTCCCTGTCCATGGATTCCAGCATGTGGTGGAGCGCCGACCTGTTCTCCGCAATGCGCTCCACTCTGAGCTCCGACCGGGCACGGGAGCACTTGGCAGCCCACAGCCGCGACGAGACCATCGTGCACAACCACCTGCGCGCCGAGGACGTCGTACGTTGGGCCACATGGGCGGTGCGCAGGCCCTCGGCCTCGATTCGGTGATCGGCAGCATCACACCAGGAAAGAAGGCTGACCTCGTCCTGATCAAGAACGACCGGTCACCCGCCATGCACCCGATCATCCACCCCTATGGGCACGTCGTCTTCCAAGCCGGCCGCGGGGACGTCCACACCGTCATGGTCAACGGAAAGATCGTCAAGTACGACCATGCGTTGCTCCACGACACCCTCACCACCGCCCGCACGGCCACAGCGGAGACCGTCGAGCACTTCCGCACCACCATGGGTGAGAAGGAGTGGCAGGCGGCCCGCGAGCCTGAACTCCCCCACAGCGAGCGAATCTCCAACCCCTACACCTACACCTCATGGGATGGCGGCGACGACCGCCACCAGCCGGAGGTGTAGTGCCGCACTCATGAGGTGACATAGCGGAGGCCAGGCTATGACCGAGCTACGGCACCACGGGAACCTGCGAGTGCCGTAGGGGGCCGGTGGCGAGGGCGGTCCTGCCCCCGCCACCGGTCCGCCGGTCTGTTCGAGAGGGTTGCAGGTAAGAGCGACCCTCTCGTGTTCGATCACACCTCGGACAACAGTCCTTGCGAGACAGCCTCCCCGAGACCATCCGTGCAGGAGCAGGCCCCCAAACACAAAAACAAGACACTCGCACTGCCTGCACATGCCTGATCACAACACCGACCCCGACTCAACACAGCCTCACGCCACCACGTGCGAGGTCGTCAGCGCGACTGTCCCGGACCGCCGCATCGTGCAGCGGTCCAGGACTGTCTTGGAGGTTGGCTTACTTGCCGGGGCCGGGGTCGGTCGGTGCGTGCAGCGCCTCGCGCAGAGTCGCAGTCGTCTGGGTGACGGCCTCCTTGGCGGCCTGGGTGCCGGCCAGTGCGTTGAGCATCATGAAGTCGTGGGTGACCCCGCTGTGGTGGGACGAGGTGACCGGGACGCCGGCTGCGCGGAGCTTGGCGGCATAGGCGTTGGCCGCGTCCACGAGAACATCGGAGTCGGTGATCATCAGGGCGGGCGGCAGGCCGCGCAGTTGGTCGACGGTGGCGTGCAGCGGGGAGGCCAGCGGATTGCTGCGGTCGGCCTCGCGGGGCGCATAGGCGTCCCAGAACCACTTCATGGCGGGCCGCGTGAGCCAGCAGTTCTCGGCGAAGCGGTTGTAGGAGGCGGTGTCGAAGTCGGCGTCTGTGACGGGGTACAGCATGACCTGCTGCTTGAAGTGGGGGCCACCGCGCTGCTTGGCCATCATGGTGACGGCCGCGGTCATGTCTCCACCCACCGAGTCGCCGGCGACTGCCAGCCGGCTGGGGTCGACGCCGATCTCACCGCCGTGATCGGCCACCCACTTGGCCACGGTGTACGCCTGCTCGACCGGGACGGGGAACTGGGCCTCGGGGGAGGGGGTGTAGTCGACGAAGACGACAGCGGCACGAGCGCCGTCGGCGATCTGGCGGACGAGGCGCTCGTGGGTCATGAAGTTGCCCAGTACCCAGCCGCCGCCGTGGATGTACACGACGGCGGGCAGATCGCCCTGGACACCCTCGGGGCGGACGACGTGAATGGACACCGGACCGGTCGGACCACCGGGCACGGTCCGCTCACTGATCTGCGCGGGCAGCATGTCCACGGGACCTGCCTGCAGCTTGTTCAGCACTTCCCGGGCATCCTTGTACGACTGCTCGTACAGCGGGGTGCCGCCGGCCGCCGCGAGCGTGTCGAGGAAGTCCTGATCGACCTTTTCCAGCTTCACCGGCGGATCACCGCAGGGCACGTACCCGGCCTGGACCTGTTTGGCCCCAGCGGCCACGGCCCGGCTGCTGTCGGCGGCGCGGTCGCCGTGGCCGGCGCAGGCACTGAGCGTTGCGCTGGTGGCCACCAGGAGCGCGGCCATGGTGCCGTAGCGGGTGTTGCGGGCTATCGGACGTCGTTGCGAGGATGTCATGTCTGCGGATTCCCAACGTGATCGTAGGTCCCCTGGGTCAGCCTGTTGGCGCCCTGGGGCACCGACCAGCCGGGTTGGGCTGCTGGAGTGTCCTGGCGCGGTACGTATGAAGATCAGGCGGAGGAAGTCAGCCGGTCCCGTTCGTGCAGCACGTACAGGGCGGACCGGGACAGGTGAAGTCCGTCGGCCGCTTCTCAGGACGACGTGGGAGCCTGCGGGCGATGCGGCTCCTGTGGCAGCCCTGCGAGCGTAGCGCCCCGTTGCAGCACGTCGCGGAGCATGGCCGGGGTCAGGGTCCGGGTGGACATGTTGCGCTGGCTGGGGTGGAATCCGCCGATCAAGTGCACCCGCCGTTCACCGCCGATGTCGGTGAGGAGGACTTCGGCGCCGTGACCGAAGGCCGGGCGGGGGCGAGGCAGCTGCCAGCCTGAACCCGTCAGCACGGGCAGCAGTGCCTGCCAGGCAAAGCCGCCGAGTACCACGACAGCCCGCAGCGTCGGTTGCAAAAGTTCAAGTTCGCGAATGAGCCACGGGCGGCAGGTGTCGCGCTCGGTGGTGGTGGGCTGATTTCCGGGCGGCGCGCAGTGGACCGGCATGGTGATCCGCACGCCGTACAGTTCCATGCCGTCACCACGGTGGGTGGCGGTCGGCTGGGAGGCCAGGCCGAGGTCGTACAGGGCGGCGTACAGCGCATCGCCGGACGGGTCGCCGGTGAAGATCCGCCCGGTGCGGTTGCCGCCGTGCGCGGCCGGTGCCAGACCGACGATGGCCAGCGGCGCGTTCGCCGGGCCGAATCCGGGCACGGGACGAGCCCAGTACTCCCAGTCTCGGAACGCCCGGCGCTTGACCCGGGCGACCTCTTCCCGCCAGGCGACCAGGCGCGGGCAGGCGCGGCAGGTGGCCACGGCGGTGTCCAGTCCGCTCACGTCACGCATCCAGGGTGCGGTCGCGGCCGGGAAGTGCTCTGCCTCCGGGGTGGCAGGGCCGGTGTCGCGCAATGGCGTTCTCCTCTCCTGCGGGCTGAGGGCGCCGGCGCCGGCCGCGGGTCTCCGGTCGGCCCACCCGTCCGGCGGTAAAATCGGCTGAGCCGAGCACATCCGCTCCCCCAGGGGGCTATCCGCCGGTCCCGGGGCGGGGCGGCCGATCGATCCGAAGGGTGCCGTCATGGCCGAACAGATCACCTATCGCCGAGTCTACGAGGAGACCGCGCCCAAGGAGGGCAAGCGGGTGCTCGTCGACCGGGTCTGGCCGCGCGGCATGCGCAAGGAGGACGCGCACCTGGACCAGTGGCTGCGTGACGTCGCCCCGTCGACCGAACTGCGCAAGTGGTACGGCCATGAGCCCAGCCGCTTCACCGAGTTCCGTCGCCGCTACCGTGCCGAACTACGCGACGCCGGACACCGCGAGGCGGCCGAACAGCTACGTGACCTCGCGGCGCACGACAAGCTCATGCTGTTGACCGCCACCAAGGACGTCGACCACAGCCAGGCCGCTGTTCTGGCCGAGTGGCTGACCAAGAAGCGGTGACGAACACGAGCGTGCACAGGGACGGCGAGCTGCGGAATTGATCGTCGACGGTGGCAGCGGCGCAGCGCACGTCCGTGCGGCGCTGTACCGTCGGCGCGACCTCCACCGACTCACACCCGGACCTCGTGGCGCTGGTACGTCGGCCGCCGGGACGAATCCCTTCCCCCGTGTGACGCCATGCTGGCGGATCCTGCACCGCCCGTAGACGTGAGGAGGTAGCGCATCCGTGAACACGATGGCTCACTGCGGATCGCGTCCGCCTCTAGGGCCTGTGTCGGAAGTGCTCTAGGTTGGCTGACGTGAGTGCGCGGGGGCGGAGTTACAGATATGTCGGACCGGTCGAGCTGAAGACTGCGGTCCGTCCTGGTGGCGGCGGGTGCAGGATCAGCTCGGCGGCTGACTTCGACAGCTGGATCGCTGAGCGATCGGCGGCGGAGCTGGCCGAACCGTTCACCTTCGTGGTCGGTATGGACGGTGTACTTCGACTGGCGCCGCGACGAAGCGAGCACGTGGCCTGTGCCGGCGGAGACATGGTTCTGAGTGCCGGCGAGATCAGCTTCACCCGTGAGGCAGATCAGTGGGTCGTGAGTGAGGTCACCAACCAGTCCACCGGATACTGCCCGGACATCGCCTCCTGGTCGGAAGTCGCCCGTGCTCTGGACGACGTGGAGCTCGTGCGGCCCTCCGGCTTCACCCACGAGGTGGTGTTCCGGCGGTGCCCCGACTGCCAGGAACACAACATCGTGCGCGAGGACGACTTCGTCTGCGTCTTCTGCGGCAGCGATCTGCCTACGGCGTGGAACGTGGATCCCACCGCGTGACGGCCGAGGGTCACAGCCACTCGTTGATGGCAGCGACAAGGACGGTCGCCTCGTAGCGGACCGCGAGCTTGTCATATCGCGTGGCAACGGCGCGGTATCTCTTGAGGCGGTTGATCCCGCACTCGACCGCGTGACGCTCCCGGTAGTCGACCGGGTCGAAGTGCGGCGGTCGACCGCCACGGGATCCAAGCTTCTGGCGGTTGCGCGCCTGGTCGGCCTTGTCAGGGATGGTGCAGCGGATCCCGCGGCGGCGCAGGTAGGCGCGGTTCCTGCGGGAGGCGTACGCCTTGTCAGCCCGCACTCGATCGGGACGGACGCGCGGCCGGCCCGGCCCGATCCGGGGCACACGGACCTTTGCCAGCACGGGTTCGAACTGCGGCGAGTCCCCGCGTTGTCCTGCCGTGACCACGATCGACATGGGCTTTTGGCCCTGCTCGACGGCAAGGTGCAGCTTGGTGGTGAACCCGCCGCGCGAGCGTCCCAGCCCGTGATCACCGGGCTCGGTGAACACGCCACCCGGCGGTTCCTTCTGTAGCTCGCCCTGCCTGCGAGCCCCGGCAGCATGCTGGTGGGCGCGGCAGACCGTGGAGTCGACGCTCAGGTCCCACGTGATCGAACCCTTCGCGTCGGCCAGAGACTGGAGCCGGGTGAGGATCCGGTGCCAGGTGCCGTTCCGCTGCCATCGGCGAAACAGGTCGTAGATCCGTCCCCACGGTCCGTACTCGACGGGTACGTCCCGCCACGGCACACCGGTCCGGACCCGGAACCGTATGCCGTCGATCAGCTGCCGCCGAGGCCAGACGGGCGGCCGTCCCGACTTTGTCCCCTTCGGCAACAACGGCTCCAGCGCCGCCCACTGCTCGTCCGTGAGATCTCCCCGCCCCATGAACCGTGATCATTCATCGCTCAAGATCCACTTTCGACACACGGCCTAGCCGGATACGGCAACCTGGCGCACTGGCCCCACCCGTCAAGCTGACGAACGCTCACTGGCGTGCAGGGCGAGCGTGGACTCTGTCCTCGGAGTCCGACCTCGAGGAAACGTTCGGATAGTTCATCGACTGCATCGATGCCTGTGTGATACGTCCTTCGAGGTCCTGGGTGACGGACAGCAGCACACAGCTGAAGGCCGACGCGGACGCGAAGGGCGTGAGGAGTTGGGCTGGTCGCCAGGAGGGCCGGCCCGGCCTCGGCGCAGGCGTCGACCTGATGCCGGTAGACGGCGATGACGAGGTCCGCTCGCGTCGGGTGGCGGTAGACCGACTTCACGTCGAAGGTCACGCCGATGGCGCGGGCAAAGTCAGGGGTGCCGATCGGCTCGGTCCGGGACAAGGGGCGGCGCAAGTCGATCCGGGGGTCAGAACAGACGAGGCGAGTCCTTCCTTGTCGGCGAATGACTGCCGGACGCCCTCAACGACGAGTGGTGGCACCGCATGTACGCTGAGCCCGACCTGGCCCTCCTCGAGGAACGAGACTGCCCTCATGGAACTCGTCTTCGCCGGCCGCGTGACCGAATGGCGCGGGCCCTCACCGTATTACTTCGTCGCCGTGCCGGACGAGGAGTCCGCCGAGATCCGCGAGGTGGCCGCGATGGCCACGTACGGCTGGGGCGTGATTCCTGTCGAGGCCCGGATCGGTGAGACCGCCTTCACGACGTCACTCTTCCCCAAGGACGGCGGCTACCTGCTGCCACTCAAGAACGCCGTGCGCAAGCCACAGGGCCTCTCGACGGGTGACGATGTGACCGTGGAGCTGACCGTTCGCCTCGGAGCGGTCAGCAGCGGCGTAGGAGGTCTTGCACACTGACGCCCCGCTGCGCAGCGAGCCTGACGTAGGCGTTCTGTTCGCGTTGCCAGAGCAGTGCGCGCTCGGCCGCCGCCTGCCGGACGTACTCGTCGTGGCTGATGCCCAGGCTGGCAGAATGGGCCATGATCGCGGCTTGCTCAGCAGGGGTGAACTGCATCCGGCACCCTCTCAGGGACGGCCTGCTCGAGCAGCAGACCAGACCCTGCCATCATCGCGCAACCCGTCTTCACAGCCGCTGTGCGGCGCCGCCCGCGTGATCGTCGGTGGCTCTGTCTCGTTCATGCGGGGAGTCCGTCGGGGTGGTGGTTAATCCATGACAGGCCGCCGATGTCGAGGCGGTGGCAGGCTCGTGTGACGGCAACATAGGCGAGCCGGGCTTCCCCGTCGTCGATGGGGCCGGGAAGGGGGCGGCCCATGTCATCGCGCTCGTCAGTGTCCGGTGGTGGGGTGAAGTCGTCGGCGATTCGCACGCGGAGCCATTCGCGCCCTTTGGCTTTGTGCGCGGTGGAAACAGTGATGTCAGCCGTTTGTTCGTCGTCGAGTTGATCGACGGCGCTGAGGATGGCGTCGGTGCCGTGGGTTTCGACGAGGTCGACGAGTGGTTGCAGGTCGCCTCCGGCGGGATCGTGATCGGCGTAGTCCTGCAGCTCGCCCCAGGTCGGGAAGAGGATGAGTTCGGGGTGAAAGGTGCGGCGGCCTTCTTTGAGGTCGTTGGCTGCTCGGGCCAAGGCCCGCAGAGCTTCTCCTCCCCCGACCAGCGCGACGCGGTGACCTGTTTCCAGTAGCTGCATGACTTCGCGCATGGCGCCGACGTTGGTGCGGCACAGGACGGCGTCGGGGGTCTGGACCGGGCCGAGCTCGGTGGCAATCGTCTCGGTGCCTTTGAGGCGCAGGGGGGCATTGGCGATGGTGAGCCAGCGGTTCGCTTCTGCTGCGAGATGAGGGCCGAAGCGGAAGGATTTTGACAGGGCGAGGCGTGTGCCGGGGAACGTGGTCATGACGTCGCAGGCTCCGCGCCATTGGTAGATGGCCTGGGCGGAGTCGCCGACCATGACGAGCTGGGCATGGTCGCGTTGGGCGTTGAAGATCTGCTCGACGACGGGGTTGGTGTCCTGGGCTTCGTCGAGGAGCAGGAAGTCGGTGTTGATCTTCGGTTCGGTCAGTGACCACATTTTGAGGTAGTGGTCGTGGTCGAAGCGGACAGCGCCGGCATCGGGATTCTGTAGGTCGGCCCATGCTCTGCGGGCGAAAGGCAGTACTGCTGCTGCGAGTTGGATGTGAAGGATGGGCGCTTCGAGGCTGCGCAGAGGTGGGACGTGGCGGTGAGTGAGGGCTGGGTCGGAGGAGTGGCAGAAGCGGGTGACGGTGCGCAGGGTGGCGTAGGAGAGGAGTCGGGGTGAAAGGTCTCGGTCGCCGATGCGGATGGGTTTGGTGATGCCGAGGTCCTTTCCGGTTTTCCAGCCCGGCTGGCGGGGGCCGTTCAGGCGGCTGCGGTAGCGGTGGCCGAGGGCGGCGTAGGCCATGGCGTGCGCGGTTTTGCACGTGACGGTTGCGGGGAAGCGGGCGGCCGCGTCCTGGGCGATGGCCTTGTTGTAGGCGAGGTAGCGGCCGCGGCGGCGGGTGCTGTGCGCGAAGTAGGCCAAGGTGGTGGTCTTGCCGGTGCCTGCTCCGGCCTGGAGGGCTAGGTGATCGCCTGCGTGGAAGCGTTCGGCGGCTGCGGCTTGTTCGTCGGTGGGACTCAGCACCTGTGGGACTCCATGTACGGGTTGCGGCTTACGGCTGTATCCGGGGCAGCGGGGCGCGCCGGTGCGATGTTGGGCTGGTCGGCAGCCAGGGACCGGGGCGGCTTGGGTCGGGGCTGGGGATGCGGTCGGTCAAATCCCGAAGGGGTGTTCATTGCTGAGTGCTGCTGCGATCAGGGCGGTCGCGCTTGTCAGCGTCTGTGGTTGCGGATGGTGGTGGGCAGGCGGGTGTGGATGTGCTGGTGGTGGAGCAGCGGGTCGAAGGGTTCCCAGTCCCAGAGGGCGAGGTCGGCTGCGCCCGGGGCGGCGGCGTGGGCGGGGCAGCGTTGGTGGCGCCAGCGCAGTTGTTCCGCGTAGGTGAGGTGGGTCAGGTCGTAGACGGCCATCAGGCCGTCGGGAAGGGCCAGTTGTCTGCGTCCGGTGGTAGCGGGAACGAGGGTCCACGTGCCGGGCGGTGCGCTGGGGCTGAGGATGGGGTGGGTGCAGCGGTGGCGTCGGCGGGTCTGGGCTACGCATTGGATGGTGTCGATGGGCTGGGCGGCGAGGTAGCGGGTGTGGAGGAGCAGGACGATGGGCCGGGCCGGGCGGCAGGGCTCCGGGGCGGTGGCCGGTGGGTTTGTGTCCGGTGTGGGTGGGGTGAGGGTGCCGGTGTCGAGGAGCCGGCGGGTGTGGAGGGCAAGGTGGCTGCGCAGTGCGGCGATCTGCGGGGTGAGCGGGGTGGGGGCGGTGCGTGCGGGGCACAGGGCGAGGTGCGGGATGCGGCACCAGGAGGTGCCGTCGTCGGCGGGGTGGGCGATGCCGGAGCTGACGTGCCAGCGGCTGGCGGCCGGAACGGTGGTGGCGTCGAGTTCGTGCGGGTGGAGGCTGACGGGGCGGTTGTCGGGGCGGCTGTACCAGTCGATGCGGTTGCCGCAGTCCCGGCAGCGGCTCAGCTGGGCGCTGCGTACGAGGCGGGTGGGGCTGTCGTGGGCGACGCGCAGGGCACGTTGTCGGTGGGGGCGGGCGGGGGTTCCGTCCCATCGGCGGCCGGATGAGGCAGTGGAGGACATGACGGCGAAGGTGACAGGCGCCGCGCCGCCGCCACGGTGAGCGTGCCGGATTGTCCTGCGGATGGCTCAACCGAGCGGGACTGATGTGCGGTTTCCCGTACGGGAGTTCCCGTCGGTGACTGGATCGGGTGATCCTCAACGGCGGGGCCGATGATGCTATTCGGCGGGCTCGGCGGGCGGCTCGTGGCCTTCGCAGAGGGTGGCGAAGAGGTGGTCGACGGACACGTCGAGGGCGTGGGCGAGGGCGTGCCAGGTCTTGAGGGATCCGATGGTGCGGCCCTGCTCGATTTCGATGAGGGTGCGTCTGGCCAGGCCGGTGCGGCGGGCGAGTTCGTCGTAGGTCCAGCCGCGTTCGCTCCTCAGCCGCGCGAGCTCCAGGCGGAGGGCGGTGAGGTTCGGGTCGGGCGGGAAGGTCGTCACTCCCCCATCCGAAGGTGCAGACCCCTGCCCTGTCAGTGCAGACCTCTGCCCTATTTTTGCAGGTGACCGCCCCACGGAAGGGCAGAGGTCTGCACTACGGTGTGCCGCCGACACCCCTCCCCTCACCACAACCCCCAGGGGCGGGTCGGCTCCCAGCTGAAGACAGGAGGAACGGGCGCCCCATGAGGCTGTGCACCCTGCGCCCCCAGGTACGGCGCACCTGGACCGTGGAACTACGCCCACAGCAGGGCAAAACCGTGCTCTATTGCGCCCTGTGCGCACCGGGCGGTCACGCCCTGGCAGCCTCTGCGGCACGGCCCGCGGTCCTGGCGCACCTGGCCCACCACGCGCGGCGCGATGTACTGCCCCCGCACCTGCGCACCTGCCAGTGCCACGAACGCGGATGCCGGTGGCATCCGCGCCACCGTGGCTGCTCCGGCCCCGTCCTGCTCGTCCTCACACGTGAACGCGGGGGCCGTCTCTGGCGCCTGGCCGACGCCTGCGCCGCCTGCGCAGGCGCCACCCCGGGCAGCGCCATCGTCCCCGACACCGCCATCACATCGACCTCAGCGAGACCCGATGCCGGGCCCGGTTCCGACGGGGCAAAGCACGTCAGGCTGCCCGATGGTGCTCCTCCGGCGCATCGTGTCCGCGACATGCTCAGCTATCTCGCGGCCGCCCTTCCCCCGGATGCGAGCGCCGAAGGCCGACTCCTCGCCCTGCAGTGCGCACTGCGCAGCAACACATCCGGACAGGTGCATCTCCCGGCCGGACTACTCCGCGGCATGCGCCTAGCCCGAGACCTCGCACCCTGGGACGAACTGAAGGACGCCCGCTGGCTGCACCGTCTGCCGCACCCCACAGAACAGACAGGGCACAGAACTGCCGCCGCACAACTGCTCGATGCCACCGTCCTCACCCAGGAACCCTCCCGACACGACCGTCACCAGGCCGCCGACTGGGCCCTGCGTGCGGTCTCCCGGCCACAGCTGCGCGCGTTGCCGGCCGCAGACCGTCTGACCGCACTGGTACTCACCGCGCACCACTCCCCCAACCCCGGGCGGACCAGCATGGACGTAGATCACCTGACCCGCACCTGCGGACTCAACCGGAACACACTCACCGCGACACTCGACCGCCTCATGTCCGTGAACGCCGTCGGAGCATGGATGTTCGAACCGGTCACGGAAGACGTGTCCTGGGACCCGCTCCCTGCGTAAGACCGCCGGAGTTCCGGCGGGGCGCTTCGTGGCGTTACGGTCGTTTGCCGCCCGGCGAAGCGTAGTTGGCGGTCAGGGTTGCGGCATACTCTCCGGGACGGTCCGACCCGCGAAGGTCAGCGGAAGATACGACTCCAACACGCCTGACACCTCCAGGAAGGGCCCGAACTGTGCGCGCCATTCATTCCGTGTGGCTGCGTTCGGGAAACCCCGGAAGACTGCGACTTCGGGATCCCTTTCACCCCAGCACCCCCATCTCCCGGAAGGTCCGGTCACAGCGATGACGTTTGCCGAGATCGCGATCGACCCCATGATCGCCTGGCTCGTGACCGACCCCCGCCCAGTAGTCGTCCACGCTGGCCTCGACGGACAACGTCATCGCCCCGGGTACATCCGATACTCCGGGAGGTAGAACCCATCGCGATCCGGCTCAAGAACCAGCAGTTCAACGCGTCCGTCGCCATGCCACCGGGCCATCGCAGAGCGCCCACATCTTGGTGGTGATGAACAGTTCCTCGCGGGCGATGCCGCTGGCCTTGACGGCCCTGCCGACGGCCTCTTCGTTGCCGTATGCGGCAGCGGTGCCGAGGTGGCGGTAGCCGGCGGCAAGCGCGTCGGTGACGACCCGCTCGGTCTCCTCGGCGGGGACCTGGAAGACGCCGAAGCCAAGGATCGGCATCTGGACGCCGTTGTTGAGCGTGACGTCGGGGATCTTGGACATGATGAACCTTTCGGGGTGGTGCTGAAGGGCGCGAGGATGCGCACCGGCACGTGTGGGAACGGCGGTCCGCCGCCCGTGCCCGGCCGCTGGCCGACGGCGGGCGGGACGGTCGGGGGAAATGCGGGCCGGGTGCTACCGGCTGCGGTCGCTCGGTTCTTCCTGAGCGGGCCGAGCGGGGTCCGGCGCGGCAGCCCAGCTGGCGAGCAGGTCGAGGGCCTGGCGGCTGGGCGAGCCGGGTTCCGCGGTGCAGACGATCAGTACGAGACCGGCGTCGGCGGGCAGGTCCAGGGCTTCGTAGGCGAGTTCGAGGTCGCCGACGACCGGGTGGTGCAGCCGCTTGACTCCCGTACGGTGCAGCCGGACGTCCTGTGCGGCCCACCGGGTGCGGAACTCCTCGCTGCGGGTGCACAGCTCGCCAATCAGGTCGGTCAGTGCCTTGTCGTAGGGGTTCTTGCCGGCCATGAGACGCAGCCCGGCGACGCCGTCGCGGCCGATGGCCTCCCAGTCGAGGTAGTAATCGGCCGCGCGGGGGTTCAGGAAGCGGAACCGTGCGGCGTTGACCGGGCGGGCGGGGTCCTCGTACAGCGGTGACAGGAGAGCTCTGCCCAGCGTGTTGGTGGCCAGGACGTCCCCGAGGCCGTTGGAGACGTACGCCGGGGACAGCTGGCTGTCCAAGATCGCCTGGATGGCCGGACGTACCCGCTGTGCCGCCGGGCGTCGGCGTACCGCCGTGCCGCTGTTGGCCGCACGCGCCAAATCGAACAGGTGCCCCCGCTCGGCCTCGTCCAGCCGTAGCGCCCGGGCCACGGCGTCCAGGACGCTCTCGGAGGCGCCGCGCACGTTGCCGCGTTCGAGCTGGGTGTAGTACTCCACCGACACCCCTGCCAGGTCGGCCACCTCGCTGCGTCGCAGACCGGGCACACGGCGGGTGCCGCCGTGGTCGACGAGGCCTACCTGCTCGGGGGTGACCTTGCCGCGGCGTGAGATCAGAAAGTCCCGTACCTCGCTGCGGTTGTTCATGTTCTTCACGCTACGAGCTCTGCTTCGGACGTGGGAGATGCTGCCAGCACCCCCCTCAGCATCATCCCGCACGGCGGCGTCCGTCCGATGCACCACCGCACGATCATGCCGGGCCGCGAGTCGTCGCGCGCACCTGCCCGCGGGCCGGGGGGATCTGTGCCTGTTGGACGGGGCCAGGAAGCACCGCACCCCAGGCGGCTCATACCTCGGCAGCAGGCGCGTCGCCTGCCCGGTTGGGGGGTGCTGGCAGCATCTCCCACCGCCACCGTCGGCTACCTAGCCTCGATGACGAGGCAGCCAGCGTCGGCCGGCTGTACCGACACTGAGGAGCGCGTCATGCAGTACACCCGCCTGGGTACCTCGGGCTTGAAAATCAGCCGCATCGCACTGGGATGCATGGCCTTCGGCGACACCTCGCAGATGCCGTGGGCTCTGGACGACGACGGCGCCGAACCGATCTTCCGCCAGGCCGTCGAGTCCGGGATCACCTTCTGGGACACCGCCAACATCTACGGCTACGGCACCTCCGAGGAGATCGTGGGCCGCGCGATCAAGAAGTACACGAAGCGCGACGACGTCGTCCTGGCCACCAAGCTGTCGAACCCTATGCACGACGGACCCGGTGGGTCGGGCCTGTCGCGCAAGGCCGTGATGGAGCAGATCGACGCCTCCCTGACCCGGCTGGGCACCGACTACATCGACCTCTACCAGATCCACCGCTTCGACCCGGAGACCCCGGTCGAGGAGACCATGGAAGCCCTGCACGACCTCGTCAAGGCCGGCAAGGTCCGCTACCTCGGCGCCTCCTCGATGTGGGCCTGGCAGTTCGCCACCATGCAGCACGCGGCCCACAGCCACGGCTGGACGCCCTTCGTGTCCATGCAGGACCAGTACAGCCTGCTGGCACGGGAGGAGGAGCGGGAGATGTTCGGCCTGCTCGCCCACTCCGGCGTCGGCTCCATCCCCTGGAGCCCCCTGGCCGGCGGCCGCGTCGCCCGCCCCTGGGGCCAGGACAGCACCGTACGGGCCAAGGCCACCCCCGACACCGACTACGCCGGCCGCCCCCTGTTCGTCGACACCGACGAAGCCATCGTCGACGCCGTCCAGAAGATCGCCGACGCGCACGGTGTCCCGATGGCCCAGGTCGCGCTGGCCTGGGTACTGAAGAACCCCGTCGTGTCCGCGCCCATCGTCGGCGCCACCAAGACCCACCACCTCACCGACGCCGTCGCCGCGCTCGACCTCACGCTCACCGCGGACGAGATCGCCGCACTGGAAGCCCCCTACACCCCGCGCCTGCCCACCTACTTCTGATCCCGCAAACCAAGGCCGGGCCCGCTCTGCTTCCGATCGCCTGGGGGTGGCACCTCGGCCCGTTGGTGTTTCCCGGACCTCTTCGTCGCGCCCCCGTGAGTCCGTCGGCGAGGCCTGCCGGGAGGGGGAACACGTTCGTGGTCAGGACGCTCCGGCTCAGTCCTCCAGCCGCCGGGCGCTGAGCCACTTGACGATCTCCGTGTCGTGGTGGTCGAAGAAGAGCGTGGCACCGGTGTCCAGGGTTGCGACGGACGCCATCTCGTCATCGGCGAGAGCGAAGTCGAAGAAGCGGCAAGCAGGTCAGCGTGGGGACGCACGGACGTCGGAGAGGTCCCGGCCGCGTGTCTCCGGCAGGCCGATCGCGCTGAGCAGGCTGACCAGGCACAGGAAGGCCAGGAAAAGACCGAATGCAAAGGCGCCGTACGCAGCGGTCATCGTGGCACCGATCAGCGGCGGCACGGCCCCTCCGATGACCAGTCCGATGTTGTAGGCGAACGCGGAAGCCGTGTATCGGTACCGGGTGTCGAAGAGTTCGGACAGCATGACGTTGATCGGGCCGATCTCAAGGCCTGCGAGGAACATCGTCACGCACAGGAGCAGGAGGTACGCGCCCGCCGAGGCCGACTCCAGGAGAGTGAAGACCAGGAGCGCCCAGACGACCGCGCCGGCGGTCGCCGTCAGGAGGACCGGGCGTCTTCCGAACCGGTCGGACGCTGTTGCGCCGACCAGGACGCCGAGTGCCCAGCACAGTCCTCCCGCGATCCCGGCGCCGAGCACCGTGTTCCGGGTCAGGCCGAGTTGCCCGGTGCCGACGTTCGCGAAATACGTCGCACCGAGGTACGTGAACGCGGCCTGCATGATCGAGATTCCCGCGACGAGGAGCATCTGTCGCGGCTGGTGCCGCCACGCCTCGACGAAGGGAATCTTCGAACGGCCGCCCCGACTATCCAATTCGGCCTCGGCTTCGGCTTCGGCCTCGGCTTCGAACACCGGACTCTCGTCGATCTTGAGACGGATGTACAAGCCCACTACAACGAGCAGGGCGCTTGCCAGAAACGGGATCCTCCACCCGAACGAGGCGAACTGCTCGTCGGACAGACCTGTGCCCACCGCGAGAAGCGTCGCGTTGGCGAGAACGATCGAGAACCCTCCGCCGAGCGAGGTGAACATCGTCCAGAAGCCACGTCGCGCGGTGGGCGCGCTCTCCGTACTGAAGAGCGCGGCCCCCGCCAACTCGCCTCCGGCCGCGACGCCTTGAACGATGCGCATGAGGACGATGAGGATGGGAGCGGTAACGCCTATCTCGTCCGCCGTCGGCATCGCGCCCACGACGACCGTCGCGCCGCCCATCAGGAGCAATGTCGTGATCAGCATGCGCTTACGCCCGAGCCGGTCACCGAAGTGGCCGAAGATCAGCGCGCCGATGGGGCGGGCTACAAACGCCACCCCGAGCGTGCCGAACGATGCGATCGTGCCGGCTGCCGGGCCGAGGGCCGGGAAGAACAGGTCAGCGAACACCAGGGACGCGGCCACCGCGTACAACGTCAGATCGTAGAACTCGATCACGGTGCCGGTGAAACCCGCCAGTGCTTCGAGCCGACGGCGGCCACGTTCCCATCCCGAGAGCGGAAGGTGTGCTGCCCCACGACAAGGGGAGGCCTGCGGATGCCGGAACTGCGGGACCTGCTGGAGGTGGCCGCGACCGCCGAGGATGTGGCACGGGAGGGTGCCCGTATCGTCTTCGACTGCCCAGCGCTGGCGTCGAGACCGCGGACCGTTCTAACTGATCGTTTCAGAATGAGGTTCGGAGTCGTCTCAAGCAGATGATGCTGCAGGCGAGTTGGAGCAGTCCGAGGTGGAGGTCGGCGCGTATCTCGTAGCGGGTGCGGAGGCGTTTGAACTGGTGGAGCCAGGCGAAGGTGCGCTCGACGACCCATCGGGTCTTGCCCAGGCCGGAGCCGTGCGGGACACCGCGGCGGGCGATCTTGGGTGTGATCCCCCGAGCGCGGACGAGACGCCTGTACTTGTCGTAGTCGTAGCCGCGGTCGGCGAAGAGCCGCCGAGGCCGGTGGCGGGGCCGGCCGCGCAGGCCACGGATGTGGGGTATGGCGTCCAGCAGTGGCATGAGCTGGGTGACGTCGTGGCGGTTTCCGCTGGTCAAAGAGACGGCGAGCGGGGTGCCGTGTCGGTCGACGATCAGGTGGTGTTTGCTTCCGGGCCGGGCCCGGTCGACCGGCGAAGGTCCGGTGTGAGCCCCCCTTTGAGGGCTCTGACGTGCGAGCCGTCGATTGCGGCGTCGTCCATGTCCAGCAAGCCGGTAGCCCGCAGTTCGGCCAGCAGCACCTCGTGCAGCCGGGGCCAGACACCGGCCTCGGTCCAGTCCCGCAGACGCCGCCAGGCCGTCACCCCGCTGCAGCCGACCTGTTCCGCAGGGACATCCCGCCAGCTCACGCTCTTGCACAGCACATAGACGATGCCCCGCAGAGCAGCACGGTCATCCGCCGGCAACCGCCCGGGATACCGATACCGCCGAGGCGCACGGGCCGGCAACAGCGGCGCCACACGTTCCCACAAGTCATCAGGCACAAGATCAACAGGCACTCACCAGATCCTGCCGAAACAACACCCAACTGCCAAGCCCCACACCAAACTTCATTCTGAAACGATCAGTAAGGGCGGTTCTTCGACGGGTCCGACGAGCTGGCTCTCCGACCGGGGCTCAGCCCACCGCGGTCGCCCCCTCAGTCGCTGCGTGAGTCCCGAGCTGAGGAGCGCCGACGAAGACAAGGAAGTCGTCCATCGGCGGGGTCTCGCCGCATCACCCGTGAACGCGCTTCAGGACTTCGGTCGAAGCCGGTGCAGGGCGAGGTCTTGCAGAACGCCGCCTGTGATGCTCGCGGTCATGTATGTACAAAAGGGCTGGCGTCTGCGGTCGGTGGGCGAACCGGGGTTCAGCAGGCGCATCCCGCCGGGGGCCGTGGAGTCCCACGGGATGTGACTGTGCCCGAAGACGAGGACGTCCAGGTCGGGGAAGCACCGGGCGCAGCGCCGCTCCCGCCCGACGGCAGCTCCTGTCTCGTGCACGACACCGAAGCGGAGCCGGCCCAGCTCGGCCCGGGCGACCTCGGGAAGTCTCCGGCGCAGGCCCGGGCCGTCGTTGTTGCCGTACACCCCGATGAGCCGCTGGGCTCTGGACTCCAGCAGGTCCAAGGTGGCCTCGTCGGTCCAGTCGCCGGCATGGATGACGACATCGGCCTCGTCGACACCCGCGAGAAGGGCCTCGGGCAGCCGCTTAGCACGAGTCGGCAGGTGCGTGTCGGAGGTCAGCAACAGCTGCATACCGCCACGATAAGCCGCATAACTCTGGATACCCCGGAAGGAACAGGTACCGGACCCTGAAGCGTCATGCTTCGCGGTGGAGATGGCCGCCCACCTGTTGAGCAAGACGGCCACGGCGACTGAACAACGCGCGGATCCGCCGGGCGGTCAAGGCCCGGGGCCACTTCCCCAGTGAGCAGGCCGCGCTGAAATACGACTACATGGCGATCATGTCCCTCGACCCGACCGGCAAGGGCCGCAAGCGCTGGACCATGCGCTGGAAGACCCCCCTGAACGCCTTCCAGATCGCCTTCGAAGGCCGCCTCACCCCGGCCAACAACTGAACCTTAACAACCAAGATCAGCCGTTAAATTGACACACCCGCCTCGCCGACATCCAGCCCGGCGTCACCCACCACGGCGACGACATCGGACGCTGGCTCGCCACCCAGCGGCGGGCCTGGGGCCAGCGCAACGAGGAGCAGCAGCTGGTCGAGCTGGGCGTGGAAGCGGCCGTACAGCCCCGCAAGGAGCCCGCGAAGGCCAGCACGGCGTTCCGGGTCGGACAAGAGCGGTGCGGCCTTCCAGAAGGGCTTGGATGCCCTGGCGCAGTACGTCGAGAGGGAGGGCGCGATGCCCGGCCGAGGCCACGTCGAGATCCTGGCCGACGGCACAGAGCACCGCACCGGTATCTGGATCGGCAACCAGAAAAACCGCCGCGACAAACTCCACGGCCAGCAGCTCGCGGCCCTCGCCCAGTTGGGAGTGGAGTGGACCGTGTTGTAGGCGATCGCTGCGAAAAGCCCAGCACGTCCCACCGGGCACGGTCCGAACTGGGGTACCTGTCGACTCCCAGACGACAAGGGAGGAGCGCATGAGCACCGAGCAGCACGATGCGTACGGGGGAAGGGCTGTCCTGCATCAGTCGGCGGTGACCGTGCGCTCTGCGGGTGCTGGCCGGGACGGCGGTGTCGTCGGCTGCGGTGGACGAGTTGGTCTCGCTGTTGGCGGCCAGGACGCGCACCGGGGTCCGGTGACGTGCGATCCGCGCGGGTCACGTGCCTGAGTGGGGGAGGGTCTGTTCGCTCCAGACTGTCTTGCCTTCGGTGGTGTAGCGGGTGCCCCATCGTTGGGCGAGTTGAGCGACGATGAACAGGCCGCGTCCCTCTTCGTCGACTGTGCGGGCGTGGCGTAGGCGGGGGGGAAGTAGCGGCGTCGTCGTGTACTTCGCAGGTGAGGGTGCGGTTCTTGATGAGGCGTAGCTGCAGGGGTGGGGCGCCGTAGCGGATCGCGTTGGTGATGAGTTCGCTGACGATCAGTTCGGCTGCGTAGGCGGTGTCTTCGTCCACGTTCCAGTCTGCGAGTGTGCGGCGGGTGTGTTGGCGGGCGGTGGCGGCTGCTGTGGGGTCGTGGTCGAGGAGCCAGGTGGCCAGACAGTGGGCGGGGAAGGGCCGGGTGCGGGCGAGGAGGAGAACGGCGTCGCCGGGACGGTCCTTGCCGCGGAGGGTGCAGCGGATGTCGTCACGCAGGTCCTTAAGGGGCCGGCCGGGTTGAGCAAGGACATCACGCAGGGGTGCGGGGGCAATCTCGGATTCGGCGGGGGGTGTGGGCAGGGTCGCGGGGGTGTAGAGGGCGAGGATGCTGCCGTGAGGGAGGTCGGTGGTGGTGGCGGCGAAGGGCGGTCCTTCCGCGCTGCCCAGGAGAGGCCCTGGGGTGCAGTCGTCCGGGACCTCGGTGCTGTTGTCGGGGCGGATGATCACGGGGGCGGTGTGCCCGGCACGTGCGAAGGTGCACGTGCGGGTGATGGGGTCGTAGACCGCGTAGACGCAGCTCGCCGAGAACGGTTGCGGGTGCAGGGGGTCGCTGGGGTGCAGAGCCGCGCGCTCTGCTGCCAAGAAGACCGCGGTGTCGTTGAGGCGCGCGAGGAGCTCGTCGGGTTGCAGATCCAGCGCGGCCAGAGAGCGGATGACGATGCGCAGCTGCCCCATGGTGATGGCGGCTTGGATGCCGCGACCGGTGACCTCTCCGGCCACCAGAGCAGTGCGGGCGCCGGACAAGGGAATCGTGTCGAACCAGCCTCCCCCGCCACTGGCTCCGGGCATGTACAGGGAGGCGGTTTCGACAGTGCTGTGTGAGGCGGGATAGCGCGGGAGCTGGTGCTGGACCGTCGCGGCGATGGTGTACTCGCGGGTGAACCGGCGGGCGTTGTCGATGCACAGGGCGGTGTGGGAGGCCACATCGGCAGCAAGGCCGGCATCGTCCTCGTTGTAGGGATCGGACCCGCCAGCGCGGATGAGGCTCAGCACTCCCAGGGCCGTTCCGCGCAGAACCAGCGGCGCCACGATGAGCGTGTGCGCTCCGACTGCGCGGACCCCCCCCGGCCCTGGCGGCGTCGAGCCACGGGATGCCGGGACTCACGGGCACGAGGCGGGGACGAAAGTCGCTCATGGCCTGCGCGTAGGGGGTCAGCAAGTTGAGACTCCGCACGTCACTCACCGGATGGTCCTGTGCCTGCAGGTCGTCGCGGGCGCGGTAGGCGGCACGGCGCAGAGCAACATCCTGAGCCAGTGGCCCTGTCGGGGACTCCTCGCCGTGTACCACGGCATCCACGATGTCCACCATGGCGATGTCGGCAAAGCCGGGCACCAAGGTGTCCACCAGCTCCTGGCAGGTCGCGATCACATCCAGGGTCCGTCCCACACGCTCGCGCACAGTGTTCAGGACACGCTTCCGGGCACGCGCCTGCTCCTGATCCGTGACGTCGACCACCGTGCCAGCCAGTCCCAGGACCTTGCCTTGCGGGTCCTGCAGACGGAACACCGACAACGACCAGATTCGTTCCAGTCCTTGGTCGGCTGCCATCCGCCTGCGGAGCAGATACTCGCGCACGGGCACACCGCTCTCCAGCACGCCACGAAGCATCGCTTCCACCTCGTCGGGCGCGGACAGGTCGGTGTATGCCTCGGCGAAATGCAGCCCGAGCACGTCGTCGACCGCCACACCACGCATACCCGACGCGGCGGTGTTGACCCGCACGACCCGCAGCTGCGTATCCAGAACGTGGAGCCCTACCGGTGACTGGGTGAACAAGGCGTCCAAGAGCGCCCCTTCCACCCCGTCCCCCGTCTCCCCGCCCCCCCGGCGTCCGGCGCATCGGTTCCTTGTCCGCCACAAAGATCACCTCCGCCACCCAGACTGGCCCGACGCGGGGTGCCGATAGACCGCCACGCCGCATCGGGAACCCGAACAGCCCCCAGCACCACCGCGGACCACAGGCGGTCGGTGTTCCCACGGCCTCGCCCCGCCCGGCGCCCGCAGAGCAGCACCGGCTCTCCCCACCGCGGCGACGACATCGACCCCTGGCCCACGCGGCAGGTACGGGACTGGGTGCGGCTGATCGCGGAGCAGTAACACCGCCTGGACGAGGTGCGCGTGAAACCGGCTGTGTGGCCCCAAAAGGCCGCAGCGCGAACCAACGGCGAAGACTGCTGGGTAACGAACGGCTCCGACGCGTTCCAGCGGGGCGTAGCGGCCTTCCAGCAGTACATCCAGCGGGGGGAGATGACTGTAGTCGGACGACAGCACGTGGAAGAGCTCCCGGACGGCACCTCCGGCCGCATCGGATCCCTCACAAGGCTCATCTACCAAGCCGCCATCCACGACGGCACCGAAAAGAATCACCAAAACCGCCCTCGACACCATCCGCCTCGACCACCTCGCCAAAACCCACCACCGCCCCCGCACCCGCACCCGCACCCGCTAACCCCACCAGCCAAGCTGGCAAAACAGCGCTGACCAGCACAAACACCGTCCGGGCCCTTACACGCTAGAACTACCTACAACACACCCAGCCACGCTCAGCACACACCGCACAGCCCCAGCTCACACACCCTGACCAGCCCGACCGACCCGCCAATTCCGTCTCTCAGCGAACCGACAACACCCCAGCCCAGCCACCACCCAACACACCAACAAGCCCCCCTCCCAGCGTCAGGGCGAGTCATCCCGACGGTCGTCGTTTCTCTTGACCGTGCTGCCCACCGGTGACTGGCCCCCCGTCCGTGGTGCCGCACCGCACAAGTAGCAGCGCCATGTCGTCACTGCTGTGTGGATCGGCCGTCTCCCGGGCGCGTTTGATGATCATGTCCGCGAGCACGTCCAGCGGTTGGTCCTCTGCCTGACCCAGCTGCTGGGCGAGGCGGTCGATAGACCTCCCAATGTCGGAGCCCCGCCTCTCCACGAGGCCGTCGGTGTACAGGGCGAGGACCGCGCCGGGCGGCAGGGACACCTCGACGCTCTGCAGGCGGATCTCCTCCTCTACGCCGAGAAGCAATCCAGGAGGCAGGTCGAGAACCTCTACATCGCCAGCACCGCGGCGGACCATCGCCGGTGGGTGGCCGGCGGAAACCAGCTGAACGCGATGCCCCCGTTCGTCGATCTGTGCGTAGATGCAACTACAGAACAAGTCGCTTCCCTGCTCCGTAAGGAATGCGTTGGTGCGGGCGAGGACCTCTTCGGGCGTCGCACCCGTCCCCGCGTAGATGTGCACGGCGGTGCGAATCTGTCCCATAAGGGACGCAGCCTGGACACTGTGCCCCTGGACGTCGCCGATCACGGCGGCCGCAGTGCCGTTCCCGAGGCGAATCAGGTCGTAGAAATCGCCGCCCACCTCCAACGCGTGTGTCGCCGGGAGGTGCCGCGTGACGACCTCAAGACCTGGCACCCGGGGCAAGTGGCGCGGCAGGAGCCCCTCCTGGAGACCTCGCGCTGTACTCGCATTAGTGTCGTAAAGCCGTGCCCGATCCAGCGCCTGGGCGATCATCCCGGCCAGCGAAGTCAGTTCAGCTCGTTCGTCGGAGCTGAAGGTCCGTGCGCTGGAGTACCCGAACATCAGGAAGCCGAATGCGTCATTCGAGACTGTGAGTGGCAGGAAGGCGAAGGCACCCATCTCCTGGTAGTGCGGGAAATCAGGATAATTTTTCACCAACTCGGCGTTGGTCGAGTGGAATGATGGGAGGCCGGTCTCCATGGTTCGTGTGCCCGTGCTCGGGGTTGCCGTCGAAAGCCCGTTGAAGCCCTCCAGCATCCCAAGGGGGAAACCGGATGAGGCCAATACTCGCAATCTTCCCTCGTCGGCGACGACCAGGGCCAGTCCTTTCGCGCCAAGGACTGGCCGCATCTGCTCGACAATTGATTCGGTCACCTCGCTGACGCCCGCTGTCTCGGTGAGCGCTGAGGCCAGGTGAAGGAGGTGGAAGAGGGCACCGACGCGGGCGGGTCCGTGAGGCGTGTCCTCATTCGGTTCCTGCTCGCTGGGGGTGGCAGCTTCGCGCCTGACGCGCACACTGACGCCCGTCGCGTCCGGGTAGAGAACAAAGGAGAGCGCTGTCCCATCCGGCCGCCGGGCAGAGAAACTGGTGGGCTGTCGGCCGATGAGCGAGCCGACGAATGCGTTCTCGTAGGCCGGGTCGTTCAGCCACGGCAGCACGTCCCAGGGCTCCGAGTCCAGCAGCTCGGCGCGGTCGCGGCCCAGCAGTTGGATGGCCCGGGCGGTGAGAAAGGTCATTCGACCGTGCAGGTCGAGCGCGAAGAAACCATAGGGAAAACGCTCCACCAGAGCGTTCGCCGGCTCAGTATGCGGTGCTGGCGGGGGCATCATGGCAAGAGGCTCCTTCCGCGGAGACACCGGCCGTCCTCGAGCGGCGGCATCCCGCAACACCTTGGCCATTCGGTCCACCATCGCAATGATCTGGGCTTGATCGGCTTCCGGTAGGTCCTCTGCGTGGCTGCCCGGCCAGAACAGATTGATGGCGCCCCAGCACACTCCGTCAGCCACCAGCGGGCCGACGTAGTGGGCGACGGAGTAAGGAAAGGCGAGAGCAGCACGGGGAAAACGGCGGGCGAACTCCTGTTGGCTGCGGAGCCACACGTGGCGCCGCGACCGCACGGCCACGGGCACGGGGGCCGGCTCCGCCAGAGCCAGCCGGGCCCAAGGAAGAGCCAACCTCCCTGGGGCTCCGATCACCGTGGTCATCTTCAGTACCTGCCGCTCAGGAATCGGGAGGTACATGACCCCGATGTGGGCGCCGACAGCCTGGCGAATTTCCTCCAGCAATGCGTCGAGATGCTTGGCAGCCTCCCCCGCCGAAGTAGGATCTCCGTAGCCTTTCAAAACTTCACCCGCTTTACATACTCACGAAACTGACGTCCCAGCATACTCTGATGGGCCAGCACATCAGAGGATGCCACCTTGAAATGTGCAATACCGATGAGCCGACGGGCCCCGACCATCAGAGGGAATTAACGTAATCGATAAATGACCTACATGGCTGACGCATGAGGTGGTCTGTCGCGGGGAGATCAGGCAACAAGCGATTTTGAGGAAGACACCTCACGGTGCTAACTCGTCAAGTCGGCGACCGATACCTTCGAACACCGCTTGGCTGCGGAGCCTGTGATGACGCGGTCTCGATGAGCGAACCAGAACCAACTCACTCCAGGTAGAGAGCGGCCAAACGCGGCAGTCGGCAAGCCATCTCGTCTCGGTCATCGAAGTCGAAGTTCCAGGACGAGTCGAGCTCGGGGTGTCGGATGGTGAACGCCTCGGCAGGGAGCTGCTCGCCGGTCGCCGTGATGTGTGCGTTCCAGGCAATGCTCAGCACGTCCTCGCCGTCCAGGTCCAGGCCGTCGGCCGCCGAGGTCATGACGTGGCTGCGGCGGGACGACACCGGTGGTGACCCGGCGTCCCTTGCCGGTGGGCAGGCCGTCCCAGTGCTTCTCCTCCACGACCCGCACCCCTCGGTCAACTGCCCGCGGGTGCATGGCCAGCAGCGTCTCCCCGCCGACGTCGGGAGCGTTCGGGTTACGGATCTGGCTGACGGAACCGCCAGTCTGCGTGAAGTCGGAGGATTCTTACTGATCGTTTCAGAATGAGGTTCGGAGTCGTCTCAAGCAGATGATGCTGCAGGCGAGTTGGAGCAGTCCGAGGTGGAGGTCGGCGCGTATCTCGTAGCGGGTGCGGAGGCGTTTGAACTGGTGGAGCCAGGCGAAGGTGCGCTCGACGACCCATCGGGTCTTGCCCAGGCCGGAGCCGTGCGGGACACCGCGGCGGGCGATCTTGGGTGTGATCCCCCGAGCGCGGACGAGACGCCTGTACTTGTCGTAGTCGTAGCCGCGGTCGGCGAAGAGCCGCCGAGGCCGGTGGCGGGGCCGGCCGCGCAGGCCACGGATGTGGGGTATGGCGTCCAGCAGTGGCATGAGCTGGGTGACGTCGTGGCGGTTTCCGCTGGTCAAAGAGACGGCGAGCGGGGTGCCGTGTCGGTCGACGATCAGGTGGTGTTTGCTTCCGGGCCGGGCCCGGTCGACCGGCGAAGGTCCGGTGTGAGCCCCCCTTTGAGGGCTCTGACGTGCGAGCCGTCGATTGCGGCGTCGTCCATGTCCAGCAAGCCGGTAGCCCGCAGTTCGGCCAGCAGCACCTCGTGCAGCCGGGGCCAGACACCGGCCTCGGTCCAGTCCCGCAGACGCCGCCAGGCCGTCACCCCGCTGCAGCCGACCTGTTCCGCAGGGACATCCCGCCAGCTCACGCTCTTGCACAGCACATAGACGATGCCCCGCAGAGCAGCACGGTCATCCGCCGGCAACCGCCCGGGATACCGATACCGCCGAGGCGCACGGGCCGGCAACAGCGGCGCCACACGTTCCCACAAGTCATCAGGCACAAGATCAACAGGCACTCACCAGATCCTGCCGAAACAACACCCAACTGCCAAGCCCCACACCAAACTTCATTCTGAAACGATCAGTTAGGCCAGTTGTGACAGCCGACGCCAGCAGATCAGTGTGCATCCGAGGACGAGGAATGCTTCGTGGATGTCGTCGCGGATCCCCCAACGGATGCGCAGGCGGTCGTTGCCGACACAGGAGCTGCAGCGCTCCGCCTGAGCGCACCGCTCGATGGAAGTGCCTGAACACGGTTGGCACCTCATTGGCCTACACGACATGGCTCTCAGCGGATAACTCAGATCCCATACGGGACAACCTCAGTTGATCGATGAAACTGTGCTCTCCCGAGCAACCTGCTCGACTACGCGCGGCCATAGAGTCCACCTTCGTGCACCAGCCCCCGACGGTCGCCGCGTGACCGTCCTTCCGTCCTCCCTCACCTCACAGGGCGACCTGCACCGGCTCGCCGGACGGTTCACCGCCCGGCACTCAGCCCTGCACCTGCGCGTGAACAATGCCGGCTCACACTTCCGCAAGCGGAAGCTCAACGCCGACGGCATCGAGATGCACATCGTCATCGACTATCTCGCCGCGTTCACGCCGACCAAGCTGCCGCTCTGCCCGCTGCGGGCCGACACGCCTTCACGCGTGGTCAACGTCGAATCGATGGCCTTGGAAGACACTCGCATGGTCAGGTTCGGCGGCGAGCCCCGGCCGCCCCGCATCGACCCGGCTCTCGACGACCTCAGGAGCCTCAACGCGGCACCGGGCTGGAAGCCGCTCGACCTAGCTTGATCTTTAACCTGTGCGGCGGGGTCGTGGTGTCGCGGACTTCTTGGTTCTCGGTTTCGTGGTGTCTGTTTTGCGGACTGTGTGCACGTCGTGGCGTGGGGTGGGCCGGGTGCTCTTGCGGCCTGGGGGTCGTCCGGGGCCGGCGCGGACGGTTTTCGGTGCTTGGGCCGGGCAGGCGGCCTTCGGGCGGATGTGCCGAAAAGCGCGTCGGACGCGGGCAGGCGTGAGCCTGTCCGGCGGGCTCGGTTTCTCCCACGGCCGTCGGAGATCGGCTGCCAGCGGGCGGGCGAGACGGAGTTGGGTGTAGACGGCGAGGATGAGCCAGGTCCAGCGGTCGGCTGCTTCGGGGGTGCGGATCTTCGGGCAGGTCCAGCCGAGGGTCTGTTTGAACAGGCGGAAGGTGTGCTCGATGTCGAAGCGCCGCAGGTATGCCTGCCAGAGGCGGTCGGCGTCGGCGGGGGTGGCGTCGGTGCCGGACCACCACAGCCAGACCGGCTTCGGGGTGGCTCCGCTGGGCAGGTGGTCGATGTCCAGACGGATCACGGTTCCCTCCACGATCGGGAGGGTGCCGTCCGCTGCGGCCCAGGACGAGCGGTGGGTCAGCTTGGGGTGCAGGCGGTCCCAGGAACGGGCCCTGGCGGTGCCGTAGAGACGTGTGTCGGTGACGGTCTCGGTGTCCGGGCTGCCCCAGGTGTCAGGCCGCCCGAAGACGAACTCGCCACCGTGTCGGGGCGGCCGGCCCCGGGTGTGCGGCTGCCGGGACGGGACGGCTCGACGCAGGACCCGGTCCGAACGCATCCGGGCCAGGACCTGCACCGGCAGGTCCTCCAGGAGGAAGGCGAGGCGGGGTGCGTCGTATCCGGCGTCCGCGACGATGAGGATGTCCGGGTCGCCGGTGGACCACTGTCCGGCCGTGATGAGCCGTTCGACCAGGTCACGCAGCTGCTGGGCGGTGACGGTGGCGGTGTCATCCCCGGTGCCAGACGAAGTGCGTCCAGCGGTGCGGTCCACGAACTGCGGCCGGGCTCGAGCGCGCAGACGATCGAGTACGGCCAGCCGGGGACAGGGATGTGCTGGTCCTTGCCCCGCCCGTAGGTGTGGCACAGGATCCGCTGGGGTGAGGTGTGGGCGTCGGGACGCAGCCAGCAGGTGACGTCGACGGCCAGGACCAGCCGGCCGTCGACGGCCCGCGGAAGCGGCACCTTGGCCAGTGCCCACCGGAGCCGGCCCGGCATCGACCCGTCCACGGGCCACCGCGGCGTAGAGGCCGCCATGACCACGGCGGTGTTCGCCCACCAACGACAGTTCGACCAGAGAGCTCACCGGCCCGTCACCGCACAAGACGGCATCAGCCAGCTCGAACAAGGCGTCCGAACGAGCGGTGAGACAGGAGTAGAACTCACCCCGGAAGCATGACAGTTGCGCCAACGGCTCTTGCTGGGCATCACGATGCAGCAAACTCAGCCTCGCGGCCTTCGTGCTGGACGTGTGTGTTCCTTGGTCGGAACACATGTTCAAACGAAGGCCGCTCTGGCGTACGCCGATTACCGAACCGAGCGATCAAGTTCGACGCACGATTCGACGCCGGATGTTAAAGATCAAGCTAGGGCCTGTTGCGAAAGTGGAGTTGTCGGGCTGGATGTGCTCGGCGGCAAGTACCGTTTCTTGTCAGGCTCGGGAGGGTCGTTGCCCCTGGGGACTGTCTGTTGCAATCGGGAGGCTGCGCAGTGTCAGTGCAGCCGGTGGGGGCAGCGGTTTGTTGGCCGGGTCGGTGCGGAACGACTGGAGCAGATAGGCCACCAGGCGCCGGGACGCTGCACCGTCATCCGGTAGGGCGGTCGCCAGACCGCAGTGTGCCAATAGGACCACGGCGAGGTCGGAAGGGTGAAAATCGGACCGTAGCGCGCCCGACGCCTGGGCCCTGCGTACCAGAGTCGTGAAGTCCCGCTCGGCTCGTTGCCGGGACTGCGCGTGTTCCGACGCGGTTTCCGGGAAGGCCGCGACGAACGCGGCCGGGAACCCGCGTTCCTCCCGTTGCAGAGCGCAGACCGTCTCGACCAGCTGCTGGAAACCCTGCCACGGGTCAGGGGCGGCCAGAGCCTCGGTGAGCGCCCGCGCGCAGGTCTCCATCTGCTGCGCGAACGCGCCTCTCACCAGGGCGTCCCGGGTCGGGAAATGCCGGTACAGCGTTGCCACGCCGACCCCGGCCCGTCGGGCCACGGTCGCCATCGGGGCGTCGATCCCGTGCTCCGCAAAGACCGCACGGGCGGCGACGAGGACGCGCTCTCGGTTGCGCCGGGCATCCGCCCGCACCCCGTCCCGGGCTGTGATCCGAGAGGATTCCGCCATCACTGTCTCTCGCTTCCGGTCCAAGCGGACGATTGCGTCCACTTAAGAGCTTACGGTCGATGCCAGATCCCTGTACGGCCCCCGGCGGCAAAGGCAGAACGATGAACGACCGCATGATGAAGGCAGTCCTCTACGACCGCTATGGCGGCCCCGATGTGCTCTACACGGGCTGCGTGCCACGCCCTGAGCCGGCCACCGGCGAGGTCCTTGTGAAGGTGCGCGCGTTCAGCGTCAACGGCGGCGAACTGGCAGCACGTGCCGGCCGTCTCCGCCTCCTGAGCGGCCGGAAATTCCCCAAGCGCGTCGGCTTGGACTTCACCGGCGAGGTCGCCGCACTGGGCGCCGGAGTCACCCGGTTCGCGGCAGGCGACCGCGTATGGGGGGTCTTGGGCCGCACCTCCGGGTTCGGCAGCGCCGCCGAGTACGTGACCGTACCCGCTGAGCGGGTCGGCCGGCTCCCCGACGGCCTTGACCTGGTGGACGCCGCCGCGCTGCCGGTAGCCACCACGGCCATCACCGCGCTGCGGGACAAAGCCGGGCTGCGCCCCGGCGAACGACTCCTCGTCCGGGGTGCTTCGGGCGGTGTCGGCAACGCCGCCGTCCAGCTCGGACGGGCGTACGGCGCCGAGGTCACGGCCCTGGCCCGTGCAGCCAACCTCGACTTCGTCCGCGGGCTCGGCGCGCACAAAGCCGTCGACCACAGGACCGTGCGGCCGGCGGAACTGGGCCGCTTCGACGTGGTCCTGGACACCGCGGGGACCGACCTGCGGGCCTTCCGGCGCCTACTGAATCCGGGCGGGCGCATGGTCACCATCGCCTTCGACCTGAAACGGCCCGCGGCGTCGCTCGGCTACCTCGCGGCCAGCACGGTCCACGGACACGGCCGGGTGCGTTTCTTCAGCGGCAACCCCACGCGGGCGGACTTCGACGACCTCGCCCGCCATGTGGTCGAGGGCAACCTAAGCCCTGCGGTGGACACGGTCTTCCCCCTGGAGGAGACAGCAGCGGCACACCAGGCGCTGGAAGCGGGCGGCGTCCAGGGCAAGTACGTGGTCAGGGTCGCGTAGGACGGCTGTGGAGGTGCTGATCACAGCCACTCGTTGATGGCAGCGATGAGGACGGTCGCCTCGTAGCGGACCGCCAGCTTGTCGTATCGCGTGGCGACGGTGCGGTGCCTCTTGAGACGGTTGATCCCACACTCGACCGCGTGCCGCTGTTTGTAGTCGTCCTTGTCGAACTTCGGCGGCCGGCCGCCACGCGATCCACGCTTGAGACGGTTGCGCGCCTGGTCGGCTTTGTCGGGGATAGTGCAGCGGATTCCGCGGCGGCGCAGGTAAGCGCGGTTTCTGCGGGAGGCGTATGCCTTGTCAGCGCGGACTCGATGGGGACGGACACGTGACCGCCCCGGCCCAATGCGGGGCACGCGGATCTTCTCCAGGACGGGTTCGAACTGCGGCGAGTCCCCGCGCTGCCCAGCGGTCACCACGATCGACATGGGCTTTTGGCCCTGCTCGACGGCCAGGTGCAGTTTGGTGGTGAACCCGCCGCGTGAGCGTCCCAGCCCGTGATCACCAGGCTCGGTGAAGATGCCGCCTGGTGGTTCTTTCCGTGAGTCACCCCGCTTGCGGGCCCCGGCCCCGTGCTGATGGGCACGGCATACCGTGGAGTCGACGCTCAGGTCCCACGTGATCGCGCCTTTCGCGTCGGCCAGGGACTGGGGCTGGGTGAGTATCCGGTGCCAGGTGCCGTTCCGCGGAACAGGTCGTAGACCCTGTTCCATGGTCCGTACTCGACGGGCACGTCCCGCCATGGAACTCCCGTCCGGACACGAAACCGTATGCCGTCGATCAGCTGCCGCCGAGGCCAGACGGGTGGCCGCCCCGTCCTGGCACCCTTCGGCAACACCGGCTCCAGCACCGCCCATTGCTCGTCCGTGAGATCTCCCCGACCCATGAACGGTGATCATTCACAGCCCAAGACCTACTTTCGATGCACGGCCTACGCCAAGGCGAGGACGCTCCCCCGGTTTCGGTTCGGGCGGGGCCGGCGCGGTTCGCCGTCCCCGTGCTCGGCCTTTGAGCGCCGGCTTGCCCTACGACTCTCGCGCGCCTTCCAGTCCGGCAGCTGACCGCGCCTCGGCTCACTCGGCGCTGAACGCGGCCGGTCGCACCCCGACCGCTACGCGCTGGGCGGCGAGCACTCGATGTCGGGGACCGTCGTGGCCCCCGAAGGCGCCTGGTCGGGGGCGGGTGCGGCGCCTTCCTCGAGCCCACGGGCGGCATGGACCCGCAGCAGTCCTTCGATGCCGCGCAGCAAGGTCTCGCCGGCCAGGACCGGGTCGCCGAGGTAGCCGGCGCTCATCGCGCCGTCGCGGAGCATGACGAAGTGCCGCCCGGCGTACTCGGCGGACGCGTCCGTGATCTCGGCGAACAGGCCGGTAATCGTCTGCAGGAACCACTCGCGGTGCTGCACGACGGCCCGGTGGACCGGATGGTCGGGGGCCGGGAATTCCGCTGCCGCGTTGAGAAAGGCGCATCCGCGGTAGCCGGGCAGGCGGATCTGCTCGACCAGGGACGCACCGATGCCTCGCAGGATGCCGTCGGTCGGCGCGTCCGCGGCCATCAGGGCGCCGATCTGGGTGCGGATCGCCTGGTCGACACTTCCGATGTAGGCCACGGCCAGGTCTTCTTTGCTGCGGAAGTGGCGGTAGAAGGTGGCGTTGGTGACCTTCGCCTCGGCGACCAGGCGGTCGACGCCCACCGTGTGAATGCCCTCGGCGTAGAAGAGCTGCCCGGCGGTCCTCAGGAGCCGCCCTCGGGCCTCTGAGACTCTCTTGCCGGTGCCGGCTTCCGTCTGTGTCATGTCGCTCATCATAGCGGATAGAACGATCTCTCTACATCCAATGTAGAACGATCTCTCTTGTTTAAACGGACAGGGTGTGCCAGGCTGCTAACAAGAGAGATCGTTCTCTCTACTTCGAGGCGTTCCCGCCGCCCGTAACCATCCCCGTACCTCTCCCCGCACTCACTGGAGAACCCCATGGCATCCGTCGCCTCCGCCGAGCACGTCGACACCGCGCCCGCCCTGCGCCGGCTGTACGTCATCCGCTTCGTCTTCGCCGCCGCGTGGGCGGTGCTCCTGCTGGTCTCCGGCTCCGACCTCACCACCGGGGCCAAGCTGCTGCTGTTCCTCTATCCCGCCTTCGACGTCGCCGCGGCCGTCGTCGACGCCAGGTCGGCGCGCGCAGCCGGGCCGGTCAAGGGCCTGTACGCCAACATGGCCATCAGTTCGCTCGCCGCCGTCGGCGTCGCGGTCGCCAGCGCCTCGGGCGTCGCCGATGTGCTGCGCGTCTGGGGCGCGTGGGCGGTCGTCTCCGGCCTGGTCCAGCTCCTCGTGGGCGTCGCGCGCCGGCCGATGGGCGGCCAGTGGGCCATGATCGTCAGCGGCGGAATCTCGGTGCTGGCCGGCGCGTCCTTTTTCCGAGGCGCCTCACAGGATGCCCCCTCGCTGACCACCCTCGCCGGCTACGCCACGCTCGGAGGAATCTTCTTCCTCGTCTCGGCGTTCCGCCTGTCCCGCTCGACCCCCAGGAGCTGACCGGTGTCGACCGGGGATCGCGGCGAGCGGATGCCCCGCGCGAGTCCGGACGCGCCCCACAGGGCCCGGCTCGGCGACAGTACGGTGCGGCGGACGGCGTTCGGCGCCACGAGGCCGGCCGGGCCGGGGATCTGAGGGCCGCGGGCGGCCCGGGACCACTCGATCCGACCGGCCCGGCGGGCGGTGGAGCTCGGCGTCGATCACATCGACACGGCCGACGCCTACGGCTTCGGCATCTCGAGGACGTCCTGCGCGAGGCTCTGCACCCATACCCCGACCGCCCGCTCATCGCCACGAAGGTGGGCCAGATGCAACCGCGGCCCGGCGCATGGGTGCCGGTCGACCGTCCCGCCTATCTGCGCCACCGGTGCGAGATGAGCCAGCGCCGGCTGGGCGTGGACCGGATCAACCTCCTCCACCTGCACCGCGTGGACCCGGACGTGCCCTTCACCGACCAGATCGGCACGATGAAGGAGCTCAGTGACGAGGGCAAGATCGCGCACGTCGGCCCCCTGATGAGCCAGATCCGCAACATGCTGAGCGCCCTCGCCTACGACCACGGCGGGCTGCCCGGCCTGATCGCGCGGAAGCAAAATAAGAGCATATGCTCCTATATGCTGGCCGGGGCTGCCCTCCCCGGCGGCCCACCCCCCACCAGCCGGCCTTTGGCCGGGATCTTCGAAGGAGACACGACATGCAGAACGCAGGCAACGGCGATGTCGACCGTCAGGGCCTCAGCTACTACCCGTGGTGGCTGGACAACCTGGCCGACGACGCCACCCTGGAAGGCGCGGCGATGAACGGCACTGCGCGCGGCGCCGAGACGGTCCGCTCCATCGTGGTCAAGGCCCGCGAACTGTACGGGCACCAGGACTTCAGCTACGCCGGCGACTTCGGCGACGACGGCTTCCTCGAGATCTACGACTCCTCGATTCACGGCGAGCCCCTGAAGGTCGTCGTCACGGTCACCCGCAACGCCGCCGGGCAGGCCCAGGACCTCGCGGTACTGCACCGCCCGCGCAACGCGATGCTGCTCTTCTCCCGCCTCATGCACGAGAAGTTCGCCGGCACCCCCGTCGCCGACCACTTCCTCGCCGAGGACGAGTCCTGAATCAGCGCCCCGGGGCGTGCGGACGCTACCGGCCTGCGACCCGGGCGGCCCGCTGCGCTGCCACCACAGCTCGTGCGGCAGTTCGCGGCGGCGCTGTGCCAGGGCCTCGAGCAGGGCGAGCAGGTGGGCGGCTGATCGCGGCTGATCAGGCAGTTTCCGCAGTGGAAGCAGCCGAGGAAGGAGACCTGCCACGGCTGCTGGGTGAGAGAGCATCGGTCGGCGGGCGGCGCGGACGGGGGAGGATCACGCGCCGCCCGCCCGGTCCGGTCAGAGGAGTTCCTCGCGGTACAGGCCGAGTGCCTTGACCACAGGTTCGTTGGAGTAGGCGAACAGCACCGCGTCGGAGGATGAATCGACGATGTGGTGGTAGGAAGTCCAGGACGGCACCACGAAAATGTCCTTGTCCGTCCAGGCGAACTCCTCGCCGTTGATGACCGTGCGGCCCTCGCCGCGCACGACGTGCAGGGTCGTCGCGGCGGTGTGTCGGCGTGCGGCGCCGCGGAAGCCGGGGACCAGCCGCTGCACGCGGCAAGAAGTCGTCGGGAGGACCGGCCCGCCGGTCCACGGGTTGGTGTACTTCAGAGAGATGCCGTCCACCTCGCTGCCGGTGGCATGGCCGGCAATGGCAGCGAAGGCGCGCTCGGTCTCCGCCCAGGGGTACTTGCCGACCGGAGAGGACAGCGTCGCCGGCGGCGTCCCGTAGGGCTCCAGAGGAATAGAGTGCCCCGGGGGCGGACCGCACCGTACCGGTCCGCCCTTTCGTGGGCGTAGTAACTGCAACGACACTCCGTGGCGTTGCGGGTGCCGCGTCGTTGATGGTTGCGTGGGAGACGTTCAGCCACCGTGTACACCCAGGCCGGTGCCACAGAGGAAGCGGAAACCTCACGCACCCGCACCCGCAATCCCCCGCCCCCGCAGTCCAGCGACGAGTGAACAGTCCGGCTTCGCGAGCAGCTACCTACGGCGCAGACGGAACAGGAACCCGTTGGCCTCGGCGGTCCCCGCAGCCGTGACCGCCCCGTTCTGCCGTCTGCGGCTGCTGACTGTCGTGATTGTGCGGCAGACCGTGCACGGCCCTCGCGGAGATACGGCCTCACCCCGCGGACGAGCGCCGGACGTGCCGGTGGAACGGCTCGTTCCTAAGCGACCGTGAGCACGATCTTGCCCTGGATGTGCCCTCGGGCGGCGCGTTCGTGCGCGGCTCGGGCATCCGCGAGCGCAAACGTGCTGTCGATCGCGACGCGGACCGTGCCCGCGTCGAGCAGGCGTCCCAGTTCGGCGAGCTGTGCGCCGTTCGAGCGGACCTGGGTGCCCGTGACGGTGACGCCCAGCTTCGCGTTTTCTTCTTCGTCGAATTCGCCGAAGAACACGGGGAACTGGGAGCCGCCCCGCTTGAGCGTGCGCAGGAGGCGCTTGCTGTGGGGGCCGCCGACGGCGTCGAGAACGAGGTCGACGTCGTGCACGAGTTCCTCGGGACGGCTCTTGGTGTAGTCGATGAACTCGTCGGCGCCGAGCTCGCTCAGGAACGATTCATGCGCGCCCGACGCCACCGCGATGACACGTGCCCCCTTCCATTTCGCCAGCTGCAGCGCGAAGTGCCCCACGCCGCCCGCGGCGCCGTTGATGAGTACCGTCACGTTGGTGTCGAGTGGCACCGGACGATGCTGCGCCGCCTGGAAGGGCGATGGGTGATCGTGTCCGAGGTCGATCAGGAACTGCCACGCGGTGAGCCCGGCCATGGGCGCCCCGGCGGCGTGCACGTGATCGATGCCGGCCGGTTTGAGTGCGAGGTCCGACGCAGGCGCGGCCACGTACTCGGCATATGTGCTGCCGTCGAAGCTGGGGAAGCGAAGGAGACCGAAGACTTCATCACCGACGCAGAAGCCGTCCACATCCGCGGCGACGGCCTCGACGACGCCCGACAGGTCCGTCCCCGGAATCACCGGCAGGCTGAACTTCGGCCTCACTTCCGGCGGGAGGTTGGACATCCCGTCGCGCAGGTACCAGTCGGGAGGGTTGACGCCGACCGCGTGCACGCGAACGAGCACCTCGCCCGGTCCCGGCTCGGGTATCGGCACCTCGTCGTGACGCAGAACTTCAGGGCCGCCGTGCTCATGGAGCCGGACCGCCCTCATCGTGTGTGTCGGCATCGTTTTCTCCTGCCCGCGTTGCGGGATAGTCTTATTCGGATCAGCGATCCACATAAGTGGACCACTGATCCGAATATATGGACCACTGATCCGGATAGTCAAGAGGGACAGATGCGTGCCGACGCCAGGAAGAACCGCGACCACCTGCTCGCAGTAGCGGGCACCGCCATCACCGAGCAAGGCGTCGACGTGTCACTGCGCGACATCGCGCGCAGGGCCGATGTCGGACTCGCGACCCTGCTGCGCCACTTCCCGACGCGCGAGGCGCTGCTCGACGCCCTGCTCCGCACGAGCTTCGACGAGCTGACCGCCGAGGCAGACGCCCTCGATACGTCCGACTCCCCCGACGATGCGCTCGTCTCATGGCTGCGCGACTGCGTCGCGTGGACGACCGAGTACCGGGGCGCGATCGCGCTGATGGCAGCCGCCATCGAGGACACCGAGTCCGCACTTCACACTTCGTGCGTCACTCTGCGCGCGGCCGGTGCGCGGCTCCTCGCCCGCGCCCAGGCCGCCGGCACGGCGCGCACCGACATCGATGGCGCCGACTTGTTCGCGCTGGTAACGGCGCTCGCCTGGCTCGGCGATCAACGCTCGCTCGCGCCACGCGCCGGTCACCTCTTCGACGTTGTCGCAAGCGCGATCCTGACCAGCGCAGCGAACAGCGACACCCAGGGAGAACGCCACCCCTCGCGCCCGTAACCGAAGTCGTCGCGCGCGGGACCGGCGAACTCGGCCGTGCACCCAACAAGTGCGGATCGACGCCGAGTCCGCCAAGGCGGTTGCCGGTTCCTGCTGAACGGCCGGGACATAGCCACCATCGCCGCGCACGAACTGCTCCGAGGCATCTACGTCATCCAGCAGGCAGCGTTGGCTGCCGATCAACGCTCGCAGGAGCGCGGCCGCCTGGGGCGTGTCCGAGCCGCGTGGCGAAAAGCCAAGTCGGCTGGTGTCTCTCTCATTCACCCGGCGCAGCTGGCTCATCTCCCGACGCAGCTGGGCAACGAGGGTTCTGGTCGGGTGATCCTCTAGCTGTACGCGCCTGAAGGCAGGGTCTCTCGGTGGCTCGGGGCGATGGTCACGCGGATGAGCCGGCTCCGGCAGGGCGGCGGGCCGCCGACCAGCACTGAAATGCCCCCGGCACCCCCGGAAGTCGCAGGCTCGCTCGCCTGCTCGGCAGGGCGAAGTCAGCAATCGGAAAACCCGACGCGACACGCTCACCGGGCAACAACTCGCGCAGCTCGCCGAGCTGGGTGTCGACCAGGTGGCGTGAGCTCCGACTCGCGTTCGCAACGCCGTGGACGCTACGTCGTCGTGGGACGACGTGTTGGAATGTGTCGGCGACGGCCGCGAGTGCTTCGGTGCGGAACCGGCGGGCGTAATGGCGCCCGTTGGCGTCTGTGTGGTCGAGGGCCTCCTTGCCGGCTGTGCTGCGACTCCGCCTGCTGTAGAGGTGGGGAGATGCGCTCGCCTCGTCGGGGATGTTCCAGCGGCGGGTGTTGCGCGAGCGGCCTGGACCGTCAGTGCTTATTCTGCGACGTAGCGTCGCAGCAATCGTTTGGAGCCTTCCATGCGCGTGTTCGTCACCGGAGCCAGCGGCAGCATTGGCTCAGTTGTCGTTCCCGAACTCATCGCCGCTGGTCACGAGGTCCTCGGCCTGGTGCGTTCCGATGCGGCGGCTGCGGCCGTCGCCGCTGCCGGCGGGACGCCGCTCCGCGGAGACCTCACCGACCTTGACAGCCTCCGCGCCGGCGCCGCGCAGGCCGATGGTGTCATCAACCTGGCCTTCAGCAACGACTGGAACAACTTGGAGCAGGGCATCGACGAGGAAGCGCGCGCCCTGCAGACCCTCGGGGCCGCACTCGCGGGCAGTGGCAAGCCGTTCGTGCATGCCGGCCTCACGCCGATGATGCCAGGCCACGTCTCCACCGAGGAGGACCCCGACACCACCGACGGTCCGGTCGGTGGCCGCGGCCGCAATTCCGGCACGGTACTGGCTCTGGCCGCCCAGGGCGTCCGGTCCTCTGTCGTGCGGCTGCCGCGTTCCGTGCATCAGCGCGGGTCGCAGTACGGCTTCTGCTCGGTGCTCATCGCCGCCGCGCAGAAAACGGGCGTGTCAGCGTACGTCGGTGACGGCACGCAGCGCTGGCCGGCGGTCAACCGGCTCGACGCCGCAGCGCTGTTCCGCATCGCACTCGAGGACGCCGCGCCGGGCACGGTCCTGCACGCGGTAGCCGACGGGGGCGACACCATGCGGTCGCTGGCCGAGGCCATCGGCGGCGTGCTCGACGTGCCGGTCGAGTCGGCGCCGCCTGAGCGCTTCGGCGTCATCGGTCGCGTGTTCGCCCTTGACATGCCGTCGTCGAGTGCACTGACCCGGGAACGGTTCGGCTGGCAGCCCACCCACCCGAGCCTGATCGACGACCTCACTGCCGGCGACTATCCCGCCCTGGGCTGAAGTCCACGGGATGCCTCCGGGACCGGGCAGGGTGAGTGACTACTGACTTTCCGTCTGCAGGGCGGCGATCTCGAAGACTCGGCCGTCGCGTATGAGAGCCCAGAAATTGTTCAATCGACGCCGCGCGAGGGCAATGACTGCTTGCCTGTGGTTCTTGCCTTCAGCTCTCTTGCGGTCGTAGAACGCCTCGGGGTGGGGCAGCAGCGGGCAGCGACTTGCGCGGACATGTAGAAGACCCGCAGCAGGCGCCGGCAGTAGCGCCGTGGACGGCGCATATTGCCGCTGATCCGTCCAGAGTCTCTGGGAACCGGGCCCCGTGTAGGCCGGACTTAAGCGGCCTACACCGGGTTCGGCCCAGGAGTTCGGTGTCGTTGGCCTGGAGGACGTCGAACGCGGAAGTGTGCAGGTTCGCAGTTCCTCAGACTGACGTGTGGACGAACCCTTGCGGGGACTACAGGTACGCCTTGGCCGATGCCGTACAACGTGCCGTGTTGCGAAGTCTGTGGCTACCGGCGGGTGGTGGGGTCGAGCCTGCTGAACACGGCGGCGACCAGGTCGCGGCTGTACTCCGGGTGGGGCGGGGTGTTCATCGCTTCCTGCAGGAGGTATGTGATCTTGGCCCATTGCCGGAAGTTGCCGTGGCAGGCGAGGTCGTCGATCCACAGGAGGTCGTCGGGGGGCGTGTGTGTCCAGACGGGGTGGTATTGCGGGATGGTGGTGAGGACCTCGGTCGGGGTGAGGGGCTTGTAGCGCTGCCAGATGAGGATGCGGGAGTCGAGCGCAGGCCGGTTCTTGATCTTTTGGTAGGTGGTTTCGGCGCCGACGAGGACGACGGACAGTCGGGTCTCTTCGTCGTCCCACAGTTCGCGGATGAACTCGAAGGTCCTGGTGTCCAGCCATTGCGCTTCGTCGACGACGAGCACGCGAGGCCCTTCGGAGAGTGCGCTTTTGATCATGGTTTCGCATCGGGTGCTGTTGGCGGGTGCTTCGCCGGGCAGGCCCAGCTTGTTGTAGAGCGAGGCGCGCAGGGCTTGGATCTTCGCGGAGCTGACTTTGATGCGCAGGGTGGTGTGGGGTGCGAGTTCGTCGAGGTGGAGGTTGACGGCGAAGGTCTTGCCCAGGCCCACGCCTCCGTGGATGCACATGATGGCGCCGTTGCCGTTGTCGGCGCCCAGGGTGGTGACGAGGTTGGCGTAGGTCTCTTCGCTGGCGTTGGTGAGGATGGGGCGAGCGCCAGCAAGGCCGAGGTAGTGGTAGTTGGGGTTGGTTTCGGGCGGGGTGGTCATGGCTTCTCCTGAGTGGGCGGCTTCGGGGAGTCGGCCTTGGGGGCAGTCCAGCGTTCGGAGGTCGGCTTGGGGCGGGGCAGGAGATCGGGGCGTGCCTCGGCTGCCAGGTCGCCGGCTTGGAGGTCGCGGAGCTGGGCGGCTGCTTCCTGCGCGGTGAGGCGGTTGAGGAGTGTCGGCGGGACGGGGGCTGAGGTGGCGGCGTAGCGGGCGCGGGCGTTCTTGCGGGCCTTGTTTCGCTTGGTGGCGAAGTGGTCGGCTTCGCGCTGCCAGGCACGTCTTAAGGAGCGGGCCTGCTGGGGGGTCATTTCGTCGGCGCGTGTGGCGGGGCCGCGGTAGCGGCCTGTGTCCGCGTCGTAGAGCTCGACCTGGTGGTAGTGGTGGGGTTCGTGGCGTAGGTGTACTTGTTCGCCGGCGTTGCCGTGGCCGTGCATCCAGTCGCCGACGTAGTAGGCGCCCTTCCAGTGGACGCCTTTGCTGGTGATGGTCAGTGGCGGGCCGTGGCGTTCGAGGGTGTAGGTGTGCAGGACGAGCGGGTCGATGGTGTCGATGGGGGTCGGGTCTGCTTGCCAGGCCTGTGCGGGGGTGCGGCGGTGGAGGCGGGCGATGGTGTGTTCGTGGTTCCACCAGTCGACCCATTGCAGGACGAGGGTGACGAAGGCTTCGTAGTGGAGGAGTTCGTCCATGTCCCAGGTGACGGTGGGGCGTTTGTCGCGGCGGCTGACCGGTGCGTGGGTGTAGCCGGGTAGGCCCATGAAGAGCGTGTGTTTGACGGCCGCGTTGAGGGATTCGACAGTGCCTTTGAGATAGGGGCTGTTGGGGGGCAGCACGATCAGTTCGGTGCCGAAGGCTTTGAGCGCGTGCTCGACAGTGGGGCTGAGGAAGTCGCGGCCGTTGTCGACGCGTACGAGGGCAGGGATGCCGCCGAAGGGCCGGTGGTGTTCTCCGCACAGCACTGCGTCGCGGAAGGCGGCGAGGATCGCTTCCCGGCTGGGTGTGTGGGGGGTGATGGCGATGCCGCAGATCACGGCGGTGGCGTGGTCGATGAACCAGGTGATCCAGGGCTTATGTGGCTGTCCTTCGAAGTTGACCCAGACGCTGGCTTCGACGTGGTCGGTCTCCCAGGCGTCGTTGCGGAAGCCGGGCCGGCGCTGGCCGTGGACATCGTGGCGGCGTCGGGCTTTTTCTCCGCCGCGCAGGGCAGCGCGTTGTCCTGGGCTGAGTTCGCGGTGCACGGCGCGGTGGAACGTTGCCAGTGTGACGCGCGGCGGGTGGTTCAGCAGTCCGTCTTTGATCAGTTCGCGGTAGGCCGCGGTAACGTTGCCGCACCAGCGGGTCAGTGCGTCGTGCATGGCTGGGGTGAGGGTGAAGTGGCGTCGGCCCTGGGGGGTGTAGGTGCCGTCGTGGGCATCGGCGTTGTCCATCCAGCGCCGCACGGTGCGCGGGCTGACCTGGAAGACCTCGCTGACGCCGCGCAGGGCGGCGGTGGTGAGTCGGTTGTCGTGGCGTAGGCGTAGGAGTCGCTGGATGGATGCGTTGCGCAGGGTGGTCAGGTCGTAGGGGCCGTTGGGTGGGGGCGTGGCGGGCACGCGGGTGCCTTTCTGCTGGGTTGGGCTGGCAGGGGTGGGGTCAGGCGGGGGCGAGGGAGAGGAGTCCGGCGCCGTAGGGCTTGCCGCGGCCGATGCCGTGCAGGACCGCGTGGCTGAGCTCTTCGGGGTCGCTGACGACGGCGGTGCCGTCGAAGCGGGTCAGGGCATGGAGGGGGCCTGGTTCTTTGCTGCGGCGGGGGAAGCGGATGGGGGTGGCGTCGGCGGTGATGACGGTGAGGCCTGCGGCTGTGGCGCGGCGGTGCCACCAGGTGAGGGCTTGTTCTCCGTGTAGGGGGGTGACGGTGCCGCGTTTCTTTGATCCGGGGTGGCGGTCTTCGGGGGCGAGGCGGCTGGCGCTGGCGTTCGCGGTGATGCGATAGCGGACGCGTTGTCCTGGTGTCAGGGCGTGGAACATGGGTGCGAGGTTGCGGGTTTCGGCGGTGCCGTAGGTGTCGGGCAGGCGGGTGAGGTCGGGCATGTGGTGGGACTGGATCAGCAGGGTGGGCGGGGTGTGGTCGGTGGCGGGCTCCAGGCGGAAGAGGAGGCCGGCTTTCTGGCGGGGGCTGTCGCCGAGGTGGTCGGGGGCCAGGCGCATGACGGTCTTGTGGAGCTGGGTGGCGTCGGCGAGGTCGCGGCGGACGGTTGTGCTGCGGCGGTTGAGGCGGATGCGTGTCAGCGTCGCCGTGGCGGTGGGGGTCATGTGGTGTCCTGCAGGATGTAGGCGGTAAGGGCATGGAGCGGTTGCTTGGTGGCGTAGAGGGCGGCTGGGAGTTGTTCGGTGGTGCGCCATACCTGTCGGGTGCGGTGTCTTCGGCTGGTTGCGGTGAAGTCGACTGGGTCGTCGGCGAGTTCGTGGTGGGATTCGGCTGCGGGTACGTGCGGGGGTGGGGCTTCCCACAGGAAGTCGACGGGCACGGTGTCCTGGCCGGTGGGGGGTGGGGCGGGCAGGCTGAGAGGCACGTTGCGCAGTAGTTCTTGGATGGGGTCGGCGGTGAAGGGGCTCAGGATCAGGGGTTCGTTGGGGATGCAGGAGCGGCGGCCGAGGTAGGGGGCGAAGGCGGGGTGTTCGAGACGGTCGGCGATCTGTTGGATCAGTGCGTCGGGGCCTTGGACGGCGGCGGTGAAGACGGCGTCGGCGAGGTAGACGCGGTGGCTGATGTGAGTGGATGCCTTCTGGGGGCGGTAGCTGCCGCTGCTGGTTCGCAGCCCTTGTCTGCTGGGGCGTCCGCCGCCTGCGGTGTGGAAGTCGGTGTGGCGGGTGCCCGGGCGGTCGGCGCGGATGGTGAGGACGAGGTCGGCGTACGGTGTTGCCCCGGTCTTGGGGTTCGGTGTCAGGGCGTCTTCGCGGGAGCGTCCGTCGGCGGCGGCGAACATGCCGATCAGGGCGGAGCGGGTGGGAAAGGGTGCGGTGTCGCGGTAGCGGAAGGCTGCGTGTTCGCCGAATGACATGAGTGGGGCGGACAGGCGTAGCAGGAGCCCATTCATGCGCTCATCGCCGAGGTGGAGGGGGCGGCGGCCGTGGTGAGGGCGTCGATCAGTTCGTCGAAGGAGTCGTGCCGGGTGCCGAGGTGGTCGATGGGGGTGTTCTGGGCGGTGGCGTAGCCGTGGGCGACGCGGCGGCGGGTGCCGAGCAGCCGGTTGAGGGCACCTGCGTGTTCGGACAGCGTCTGTACGGCGGGGGCGGTGTAGCCGCCTGTGGGGGCTGCTTTGACGGGTTGTTCGAAGGCGGCTGCGTAGGAGACGGGTCGCCGGTCGCGTACGGCGTAGTGCACCAGGTGCGGCACGGTGTGGGGGGCGGTGGAGGTCTTCTTCGCCGGCGGCAGGGTCATCATGAACGCCTCGGTGAACAGGGCCAGCAGGTTGTGGGCCTGGGCCTGGTCTCCGTCGAGGTTGCGGATGAGTTCGGTGAGGTTGACGGTCGCGTACCGGTAGAGGGTGCCGGTGGTGAAGAACGCGGTCTGCAGGTGGGCTCCGCTGGAGTCGCCTTCGCCGCCCCAGTCCTCGACCGCTGTGAAGAAGTCTGGCTGCAGGCCACTTTGGTGCACGGAGAAGGCCGGTGCGATCTGTGCGGCGCCGTCGACCTGCGCGCCGGGGATTTCTGCGAGCATCCGGCCGAAGAGGTTGATGGTGGCAGTACGCCTCTTGATCAGTGCGGCAACGTCGCCGGTGGGCAGGACGGCTGCGGGTTTGCTCTTGCGGGCGCCTTTGGTTTTGGGGCGTGCGGCGTCGGCTACGGCCTCTGCGTGCGCTTCCTCGAGGTCAGCGCGGTACTTGAGGCACAGTGCGGTCAGGTCGTCGAGGACGTCGCGCGGCAGGTAGAGCATGGCCGAGGTGATGCCGTTTTGGGTGTCCTCGGTCTTGAGTCCTTCCCGGTTGGCGGAGCGTACGACCTGGGCGCCGGCGAAGGCGGCCAGGTCCTCGGGCCACCCGGTCGCGCGCAGGGCGTCGGCGACGCGCAGGGGCAGCATGCGGGTGCGGGCGGCGTGCTCGTCGAGCTCTTGTTCCAGGGCCAGGCGGATGGGGCGTTTGAGGGCGTGGGAGGAGACCATGGCGCGAACTGCTCCTCCCAGCAGCAGTGTCTTGGGTTCGTTGTCCTCTCCTCGGTTGAGCACGGAGGCGGGCATCGGGTGCAGGGCGTGCAGGTCGATATAGCGGGCGGGAGAGTAGGTAGTCATGTCAGTGCTCCTCGGAAAGGCGGAGGTGGTCGATTGTGGGGAAGTAGGACTCGCGCCAGCGGGTGGCGATCTCTGGCTGGTCGTTGTCCCACCAGGCCAGGTCTTCCAGGAGGACAGCGAAGTCGAGACGTGCGGCACCCTGGTTGCGCAGGTAGCTCGCGAGGGACCACAGCCGTGGGTGCAGCAGCTCGCTGGGCAGTTTGGTGAGGGCTTTGAGGCGTTCGGTCATCCGTTCTTCGTCGAAGCCGTGCCGGACAACGGCGATCGCCAGACTGGCGCCGAGGTTGGGCCGCTTGCGCCAGAGCAGCCCTGGGGTCGCCTCTTTCGCTGCTGGGTTGCCTGGTGGTGCACCCTCGTGCGTCGGGGCGGCGGTTGCGGTGTCGACAGCGGTTGACGAGGGCCGTGCTGTGCCGTCCGCGTCCGCAGAAGGGTCGTCGGAGGCAGACTCCGGCGGGTAGGGGCTGTCGTCGGTAAGACGGCGCTGCATTGCGATGAGGCAGGCAATGGTGGAGTGGGCGCGGCGGGCTCCGTATCCGGCGATGAGGCGGATGAGGTGGGGCTGCATCCGGTCGCACTCGGCCCAGGGGCGCCCTCGGCCTGAGGCGAGGTCGGCACGGATGGAGTTTTCTGTGCACTGGTCGATGACTTGGGCCACGAAGTCGTCGTAGTGGGCGCGGCGTTGCACGGTGGTGAGAGCGGGCATGAGCAGGTGTGTTTCCTCGGGCTGAGTGTGCGTGGGCAACTGCTGGGCGGGAGGAGGCAGCAGGAATCTTTGCCGGGGGTGGGTCAGGACGTGGTGCGGCGTTTGGAGGCCCGGTGCAGGGTCGCGACGGCCCGGGCTACGGCGTGGGCAGCTCGGAAGTGCTGGGCGATCGCCGGGCGGGTCACCTCTCGCAGGGCGGTGACGGCGTCCGCAGCGAATGCGGGTGGCGCCGGCTGGCTGGGCTGGTCGATGAGCCGCCAGAATGTGGCTTCGGCACGGGGCCAGTACTGGACACTCGTGCGCAGCGTCCACGCGGGCACACGTCTGGGCATCTTCTTGCCGCCGGCGGTGTCTCGGGGTGGGAAAGCGGTCTCGTGCCACGCTTCCTTGGAAACCTTGAGCAGCCGGCTGCCGGTGTCGTCGGCGGCAATGCGGCATTCAGCGATCCGCTTGGCCACGGACGGGTCGTTCTCCTGTACCCAGGGCCAGATCGGCGGGGTCAAAGCGGTGAACCAGATGCGGTTGTTGGTCTTACCGTCCTGGTCGAAGCCGCAGACACGGACCCTCAGACGGGCACGCAGATCGCCCGGCAGATCGTTGACAGTGGAGAAGACTGCGGGCCGCTGCACGGCTGAGGTCTCGTCTCCGGCCAGGAGCAGTGCGTCCAGATCGCGCCACAAGGCTCGGTCGGTGTCCGCCTTGCGTGGGGTAAGGCGTTGTGAGACGGGCTTGTCGGGGTCGAAGTGATGGATGAGGTACGGGTCGCGGGCTTGGAGTTTGGGGTGCTGGGTGGCCCAGGTCAGATAGGCGTCGGTGACGTGGCGACCGTCGTGGTCGGGCACGAGGAGGATCGCGTGGCGTGAGCGGCCGGTCAGGAGTCGTCCCGGCCACGTCACTGGTGGCAACGGTGCGGTGGGGTCGGGCAGTTCCGGTTCTTCCCACGGGCACCGGTCGGCTGTCTCGGGCCAGTCGTCGGCTGGCTGCGGCAGGCCTGCCAGCAGGGTTTCGTACAGGGTGCGGCCCAGGGGGTGGAACGAAATGGTGGAGCGCAGTGGGCCGGCTGTAGCGTTGCCGCTGGAGACGTCGCCCGCTGTGCGCATGGAGCAGGTGCCGGACGCGCCGTAGGAGTGGTGAACGAGCAGGTGCCACAGTGCCTGGTCGCAGGGCACTGGCTCGGGGTGTGTGTCGTGGTGGGGGCTGAGCCAGGCGAGATTGTTGCCCGCTGGGCGTCCGAAGATGAGCTTGTTGACTCCGGCGCGTTCCTGGCATTGGCCGGAAAGGCGGGGGTCTTGCAGGAAGGGCCGGGTCGTATCGAACAGGTCCCATACGTAGCGGTCGAAATATCGGTGGACGGCTGAGGGGTCAAACCCGCTGGGTTGTTGGAGCAGGGTGCGGCGGTGAGTTGTCCATTCGCCGGTAGTCATGTCCGGGTCGTCCAGGGTGGTGATCCTGGCGGTGATGGCGACTAGAGCGTGTCTCTTTGATGGGTTGGTCGGTTGATCGGATGTGTCTGTCCGGTTGGTGATCAGTGATGCGATGTGGGACCGGATCGAGCCGTTGATGCCGGCCGATCCGGTTCGTGGACGACGGTGGGCCGACCATCGCCGGACTCTTGAGGCCATCGCATGGAAGTACCGCACTTGCTCGCCCTGGCGGGACCTCCCCGAGAAGCTCGGCTCTTTCAAGACCGCCCACAAACGCCTGATCAGGTGGGCGGTGGACGGCACCTGGGAACGGATCCTCGCTGCCGTGCTTGCCGTCGCAGACGCTGGTGACGAGGTGGGCTGGACCGCATCGGTGGACTCCACCGTCTGCCGGGCTCACCAGCACGCGGCCGGAGCCAGAAAAAAGGGGCGCCTGACCGGACCGAACCTGAAGATCACGCGCTCGGACGCTCCCGTGGTGGTCTGAGCACGAAGGTGCACTTGGTCAGTGACAGCCAGGCGCGGCCTCTGGCCATCCACGTCACTGCGGGCCAGGCTGGTGACGCGCCGGCATTCGAGGCGGTCATGGCCAGGATCCGGGTTCCGCGAAGTGGACTTGGGAGGCCGAGAACCCGACCGGCAGTCATCCTTGCGGACCGTGCGTACTCTTCCCGCGCGATCCGCCGGTATCTCCGCCGGCGAGGGATCCGGGCCGTCATTCCGCAGCCCGCTGATCAGATCCGCCACCGTCTCCGGAGAGGCCGTGAAGGAGGTCGCCCGCCCCACTTCGATGCCGAGGCATACAAGCAACGCAACACTGTCGAACGATGCATCAACCGTCTCAAGCAGTGGCGCGGCCTGGCCATGCGAACGGACAAGCTCGCCATCGCCTACCAGGCCGCACTTCACCTTGCCGCCATCCTCATCTGGATCCGGCGCTAGCCTGCTCGGTCACCGATCAACCACCCAGCGCGCGTTCGGCGGCCAGGACCCCTTGCTGACGATGTGGTCGACGATCCTGAACGCTTCCTCAAGCGGCACGGTGTCCTCGTCCGGATAGCGTCATGCTGCCCGTTAGAGAGGACGAATCCCTCGCTGGACCCGTCTGCTCCCGGGTCCACGGCGTGCTCGCCGGGATCGCCCTCCCCTTCGAGCAACACCACCATCGCGCGCTCGGTATTGGTCATGAACGCCAACGACCGACCAGAAGAGCTGGTCAGCCACGTTTCAAGCAGCCCGTCGGCGATCCTCGCTCGGAGGGTCTGCAGCGCCATCTCGGACAACACGGGCACGGTGATGCCGCCATCGATCACCCAGGACTCGATCATGAGCACGACGATCTCACGGCCGGATCTGAGAGACAGGCTCTAGGTGGCGTAGCAGCGCGGAGACGGCTGGCGGCACGGGCAGCGCCAGGTCTTCGATCTCGTGGGCGCGGATCAGGACGTCCCGTAATCCGAGGGATTCTTGGCGGCCGCCGACTAATCGAACAGGTACGCAGGGTTCTTTGTCTATTGCGTACGTGGGCTGGACAGGCACAGGCAATCTCCAGATGCCGGACACAAAATAGCGGAGAAATGTTCAACCGTGGGGGCGCATTGAAGGTGTCCACAGCAGGCCGCCCAGGCCGTTAGGCAAGCAAGGGGGTTTTCCCCTGGGGCAGGGATACAACCGGGCCAGATGTGGCGTTGCCCGCGGTGCTGCACTGAAAGCGCCAGGGGTACGGCGCCCAGCGGCGAAGCGGCACGGAAAGACACGATGCAGCCAGCAAGATGGGGCGCCTCCCCGCGTGTTCATAGTATCCATAGACAAGCAGCTTTCCCGACCACGTAGTACAGCCCTCAATTACCGGCTGGTCCTCTGCGGGATTCGATGAGCGGCCTGTTAGTGGGACAGGCAGCAGCAGGGCGGTAGGGCCGGAGCTTCTTCCCTGTGGCAGCACCAGCGGGCCGCGCCGCGGGCCTCCCCACAGCCTGCGGGTGGTCAGGTTGGCACGTGCGGGACGCTTGTCTTGCAGCGCCCCGCACGGGTGACGTGTCGCCGCCGGCTCCTGATCCGCGGTGGGCTTCCCTCCGTCTGCTGTGATCGGGCTGCTGCTCCCCTCCCCCACCGTCCGTTGGTTCTTCGGCGAAGCAGAAAACTGGCCCTCAGCGGGCAGCCAGGAGGCATCAGTAACAGGAGCAGAGGCCGTCACTGGTCGTGGTGGGCCACCAGCCCGAGCTCCGGATCGACGTACAGAGTGTGGCGGCCGAAGCGCGCTGCCGCACTCGTGTCGGAGTCCTGCGGAAGCAACACGAGGTCCGCCAACAGTGCGTGGGTACTCCAGGCTGCGGGCGCGTGGTGCTCGCGACGGCGTTCGGCGACCCAGGCGGCGGGGACGGGCAAGGTGTGTTCGAGGATGCGCCTGGCCTGTCGGGTCGTGGGTGCACGGTCGAGGTGCAGCTGCTGGATGCCGGCGCGGTCCAGGGTGAGGGTGCCGTCCGACATGCGGTAGACGGGCAACAACCGGCGAGGCAGAGCGCCCAGGCGGGTCGCGGCTTCGCGGGCATGCAGACGCTGGTGATGCAGGTCGGCGAGGGAAGCGGTGTGCCGGGGCGTGGGGACGAGATGCAGGGCGGACAGGTGTTCTTCGGCATGGCGTCTGCTGATGTAAGCGGTGTGGCGCTTTTCGAGAGCGGGGGCGGTGCGGGCGAGTTCCGTGGCGTCGCCGTGGACGGTTTCAACGATCTGCTGGATATCATCAGGCAAGGTGAGGGACAGAGTGTGTTCCGGCTGCTGCTCCAGGTAGGTGGCGGTGGCGTGTGTGAGGAAGGCTGCCTCGAGTGTGCGCCAGGCAGCAGGCATCACGACGCGGCCGCCGTGGTCGGTGGGCTGCAGGACGCTCAGGCGGGGCCGCTTGAGCCGGCGTACCCAGGCGGGTCTGCGGCCTGAGTCGGGCCCCCACAGGTTCTCGAACCGCCACAGCCGTCCCAGGCGCTGCAGGAGCCGTTCGAGGCTTGCCAGGTCGCTGACCATGATGTCGACGTCGATGTTGAGGCTCATGTCCAGCAGACTGGTGGTGACGACAACGAGGCGTTCGGGGCGTTCGCCTGTGGGGCCCAGCCTCTCGCGAACGAGCCGGGTGAGAGATTCGCGCTCGTGACCGGGCAACCGGGCGTGAAGCAGCGCCAAGTCACCGTCCGGCCCGGCGTTCCAGGCCAGGGCGTCACGCAGGTGTTGGTAGGTCGCTTGGGCGTCAGCGACGGTGGCGCAGACCACTGCGGCGCATCCGCCACCCGTGGCGACGGGGGAGATCTCCGCGGCGATGTGGTCCAGGCGGCTCTCCCGTGCAGGCGTGCCGTCGGGGTCGGTGTGGGAGGGATGACGCACCGGGTAAAGGCGGATCTCTGCTCGGCGGCGGTGCCTCGTGGCGTGGGCGGCACACGCGTCCGGATCCATCCGGGCGAGGGAGGCGTCAGCGGCCGCGGCAAACAGCCAACCCGGATAGGAGGGCGCGGCGTCCAGGCCGGCCAGACTGCTGCTGGGGCGGCCTGAACCGGCAAGATAGTTGTGCACCAGCTCGTTGCTGAGGCGGGCCGGCATGGTGGCGGAGAGGATGACGACCGGACAGTCCAGGGCGCCCAGCCAGCGCAGCAGCCGCTTGAGCAGCTGCTGCATGAACGGAGACATGGAGTGGGCCTCGTCAACAATGACGGTCCGCCCGGACAGGGCCAGCAGCCGCAGCGCACTGAACCGGACCGGTAGAGCCGCCATCAGAGCCTGATCGTGGGTGGCGACGGTGAACTGAGCAAGTAGGGCCCGGTCCCAGCCGCGCAGCCAGCCGTCCGGGACCGTCACCCGTTCCTGCGGACGCTCCGCCCCCTCAGCACCTGTCGCCTCGTCCCAGAATTCGTCCGTCGTCGACGGCTCGTGAACGGCGACCTGGCGATCGCTGTAGGCCGTGTTGAGCCAGCTGTGGCTATATACGAGCGAGACCGGCGCCCGCTCGGGGCGGTGCGCGGCCACATATGCCTCGAGGACCTCGTAAGCGGCGTCCGCAGTGGCGGTGGTCGGCAGCAGCCAGGCCACCCCGGCCGTCCCGGAGGCCGCGTTGAGGATCCTTGCTGCTTCCAAGGCCGTGACTGTCTTCCCCGCGCCCGTAGTGTCGGTGACCACCACAATGCCTGGCCCTTTCACCTCCGCTACTGGCGTGAGCTGTCTGATCAGTGAGGATTGAAGGGCGTTGGGGGCATCAACACCGCGGTGAACACGAGCGAAGGGCATCTGCGGCAATTCCACGCGGGCCAGACCGGACTCGTCCACCAACTGCGGGGCATCCTTGACCACCTGGGCCCAGTGCTCCGCTGCACCAAATGCCGGGGCTTGAGCCTTCGGCAGCCAGTAATGGCGCTGGCTCGCCAAGCGGTCAGCGATCACCCCCACCCCCGTGATCAAGACCGAGGCCGGCACCGACAACCGCGAGGGCACCACCTGAGCGCCGGTCAGATGACGCAACAAGGCAAAGTAACGACGGCGCAGGTTCTGCCACTTCGGGCCACCCAGAGCCAGATTCACCCGGGAAGCTTTGGCCGCGCCGTCGAGGTCGAGCTGCAGGAAGCGGCCATGATGCCCGCCCAAAATCTGCGCCACCCGTACCCCCGGACTGTCCGAAGTGTCGGTGTTGTAACCGGCCTCCTCCAACAGCTGCAGCGCACTGTGCATCGACGCCCGTTCGTGCGGCATCCGCTGCCAGCCAGCCGTATCCGCCCGCAAAGCAAGGCTCACCCGCGCCCACGGATGCGACTCCCGCTGCTGAAACTGCGCCAGCTTCCCCAAGTCATGCAGCCCGGCGACGAACATCACCAGGCAACGGGCTTCCCCCTCCCGCACACCCACCCCCTCGGCAATCAGCCGGCGCTGCCCAGCCGTAAGAACCCGGTCCCACACCTCCCCCGCGACCGCCGCAGCATCCAACAGATGGAATAGCAGTGGATACACCGCCAACAATCCCCGGTCGAACTTCCCCCACGGCGATACGTCAATTCCGCCGAACCGTGCATCCTCCAGCACCCCCACAGCACTCCCCACACGCTCAACTGCCCCCGCCTTTCGGGGGACTCGGTCGCCGACTGCTACAGTCCACCCCACGATGCGCCTCCCCGCACAATCGCTCAGGCGGCGACCACAGCGAGGGTCTCTCGCTGCTGGTCAAAATCAACCCACTGGCATCTCCTTGCAGTTGAAACCAGGCCCAAACCTGCCCAGCTTCCGCAAACCACGCAGGTCAGGGAGGGTAGACCCCGCGTACGCGGGGGTGGATCCCTCAGCGGGTTCAGCCTCGGTCAGCTCGTCGGGTAGGCCCCGCGTACGCGGGGGTGGATCCGCCTTCGCCGAGCACCCGGACGGAGGCGCAATGTGGGCCCCGCGTACGCGGGGGTGGATCCCGGAGGTCCCAGCCTTCTTCGAGTGCCTGGAGGTAGGCCCCGCGTACGCGGGGGTGGATCCCGCACCCTGCCGAGGACGCTTTGCGCGCGAACGTGGTCCCCGCGTACGCGGGGGTGAATCCGCGGACCCGCTGGAGTGGCCGGTCAAGAACTGGTGGGCCCCGCGTACGCGGGGGTGGATCCTGGCGATCGGCGCCGGTACTTTACGCTGTCGGTTGGGCCCCGTAAGGGAGTTGTACTCCAACAACGACGTGTGGGCCCCGCATAAGCGGGGTGGATCCGCCCCGAAGATCGCGTCCCACATCGCCGCCATCCGCCATGTAGGTCCCGCGTGCGCGGGGGGACCCCGTCAACATTGAGGTGAAGATCGAGGACGCTAGCAGGCCCCGCGTAGGTGGGGGCTGTTTCCCGACCACGTTCCTCAGATCAGCGTCTTCCCTGCACAAGGCTACGAGGCGACTCGACCTTGCGAACCAGATAGCCACCGACCGCGCCTGTCCCTGCGCTCCGGGGAATCGGTCCTGGCCTCCTGCTCCTGTGTGCACGTGCGTGGGCAGAAACCAGCGAATCCGCAGTTCAGGCGCACTATCCCTATGGACTTCTCACCTCAATGCACTGGACATTCTCATTCAATGTCACGAGTCCTTCTCACGCGATGCCATCCGATCTGCCTTCTAACCAGTTAAAACTGAAGACAGTTGAATGAGAACTCATGGTGACATCGAAGTGCGAAGTCGCACCGGTCCCTGCGCCCGGACCCTGACAGTACGGCCAAGACCACTGGGAGCTTCTTGCCGCTGATGGGCATGGCGAAGATCAGGTACGGCGGTCGTAGGTGTGTGGATCCACGGGCTGCTTGGACTTGGGAAGCCCGCCGACCACGAGACGGTAGGAGTCGGTCACGAGGTCCTTCAGCAGCTTCTCGTCGATGGTGTCGCCGCCTTCCGCTGTGATCCAGTGCTTCTTGTTCATGTGATATCCGGGGGTGATGTCTGCGTACTGCTCACGCAGGACTGCGGCGTCGTCCGGATCAGCTTTCAGGATCACGACGGGGCGCCCCGGCATGTCGGTCATGAGCATGAAGACCTTGCCGCGCACCTTGTGGAGCTCCCAGTCGGGGCCGAAACGATGCTCCACGTCGGTGCCGGGCAGTTCCACAGTGCAGTCGCGCGCGATCTTCTGCAGCTCGTGTCCGTCCAAGGTGATCAGCTCCTCCATCGATTCGAGTGCCTGGCGTGTGGCGGTGCGGGCATGTGTGCCGGCCGGTGGCCGATGACCATGGCGTAGATCAGGCCCATGACCTTCCTTCCGGTCGGGCTGTGGCCGTCCGCTGCCTACGGGAGGACGCGGATGACTGTCTTCCCGCGGCGTCGCGTGGTCGGGTTGAGGGCGCCGATGGCATCGTCGAGGCTCGCGACGTCACCGATGTTGGTCCGCAGCCGTCCGTCCCGGACCCGCTGGACGATCTCACCGAGTTCGGCGCGATCGGCTTCGACGACGAAGTCGATGGCCAGGCCGTCAGTGGGCCGGGCTTCGACCGGCCCGACGATGGACACCAATGTTCCTCCGGCCTTGATCAGGGCGGCGGACTGATTTTGAACGTCGCCACCGATGACATCGAAGACCAGGTCGACGCCGCCGACGTCTTTCAGCGTGTCCGTCTCGAGGTCGACGAACTCGTGCGCGCCGAAGTCGAGCGCCTTCTCGCGGTCGGCGGCGCGTCCGGTGCCGATGACGTAAGCACCGGCTTCACGTGCGAGCTGGGTCACCATCGTCCCGACCGCCCCGGCTGCGCCATGGGCGAGGACGGTCTGGCCGGCCTGGAGGCGGCCGTGCTGGAACAGCCCCTGCCACGCGGTCAGACCTGAGATCGGCAGGGACGCGCCCACCGTGAAGTCGACGTCGCCCGGCAGCGGTGCGAGATTGCGTGCTTCGATCGCCACGTACTGCGCGAGGGTGCCGTCGCGGTGCCAGTCGGCGAGGCCGAACACCCGCTGCCCGACCGAGAGCCCCGTCGTGCCGTAGCCGAGGGCGGTGACCACTCCGGCCAGCTCGTGGCCGGGGATCGACGGTGTCCTGTCACGGCCGGCGCGATCGGCCCAGGTCGACGGCCACTCCATCTCTGTGGGGACGAAGCCCGATGCATGGATCTGAACGATGACGTCGTTGATCGCTGCGAGCGGCTCAGGCCGCTCCGTCAGCGTCATTTGGGCCGTTCCCGCGGCCTGGTCGGTGACCACAATGGCTTTCATCGAAATGGCTCTTCCTCGTATGTGTGGTGGGTTTTGGTTTCCGGGTGGGTTTTCAGATGAAGGTGAACAGCTGGTCGGCGTCGAAGCGCGAGATCGGGGTGGTGTACACCCTCTCCGGGTCGGGGTAGCCGAGGGCCAGCAGCACCGTCGTGGTGTGTCCGCTCTCGCGGATCTTGAAGGCCTTGTCGACACTGGTCGGGTCGAACCCCTCCAGCGGCGTGGCCTCGACGCCGAGCTCGGCGGCCGCCATCATGGTCAGGCCTACCGCCATGTAGGTCTGCTTCTCCATCCAGTGGTTCAGGTCCTTGTAGCCGTAGTTGCGCAGGTTGAGGAAGTCTCGGGTCATTGATTCCCACAGCTCCTGCTTCGACGGGTCAGGGAACCGGCCGTCGGCCCTCTCCTTCGTGAACACCGCCTCGAGGTGGCTGTCAGGCACATCTGCCCGGGTGGTGAGGATGATGGTGTGCGACGCGTTCAGGATCTTCTCGGCGTTGTCCTGGAATCGTTCGCCCAGGTTGTCGGCGAGCCGCTCCTTGCCTTCGGGCGTGGCGAGGACGTAGAAGTGGTTGGGCTGTACGTTCACCGATGACGGCGTGGAGCGCAGGAACCTCAGCAGCTGCTGAAGGGTTTCCTCCGGAATGGTCTTGCTGGGGTCGAAATACCTGGTGAGGTGCTTGCTCATGAGCTTGTCGAGATTCATGTCGATCTGCCTTCTTCGTGCGATGAGTAAGTGAGAAGCGGTGGTTCGCAGGGTTTGGGCTAGTTCGTGCCGCGGGCAAGCAGGTCGCTGATGCGCTCGAAGCTGATTCCTGTCGTCGCCGGGGCAAGGTCACCCGCGACCAGCGCCTTGGTGGCCTGTTCGAGTGCCTGCATCGCGTGGGTGTAGAGCGCTGGACCCACGCTGATGCGCTTGACGCCGGCCTTCTGCAGTTCAGCGACGGTCAGCACCTTGTCCGCCGGCGAGATGAGTACGTTGACCGGTGTCGGCGCGACGGCGGTGACGATCGCGACGAGTGCGTCGAGGTCGGGTGGGTAAGGGGCGTAGAGCACATCCGCGCCGGCCTCGGCGAAGGCCGTCAGACGCCGGATGGTGTCGTCGAGATCGGGCCGCCCCTGGATGAAGTTGTCGGTGCGGCCGGTGATGACGATGCGCCCCTTGGCCGCCTCGACGGCGCTGCGTATGCGGTTGACTGCCTCGTCGAAGTCGCGGATCGGTTGATCGGGGTTGCCCGAGGTGTCTTCGACCCCGATACCGGCCAGTCCGGACTCGACGGCGGCTTCCACGGTCGCAGCGACGTCTTGCGGCGTGTCGCCGTAGCCGTCCTCGAAGTCTCCGTTGACGGGCAGTCCGGTGAGCCGGCCGAGCAGCCGTGCATGTTCGAGGTGTTCGCCACGGGTGACTTCGTGACGCCCGTCGGGACGGCCGAGCGTGGCGGCGAGCGCCGCTGACGATGTTGCGATCGCCTCGAAACCGGCATCGGCCAGCATCAGCGCCGAGAGGCCGTCCCATGCGTTCGGCATGACGAGGCCGCCGTCGCGGGTGTGCAGCGCCATGAATTTCTCATAGACCTCAGAGCCCGGCATAACGAACCTTTCCTGGATGATCGTTAAAGAGATCGGTGGATCGAGCGGCTCGGTGCACCGCCTCGGCAGGGGCGCCGACGCTCATCGCGTCGCGCCGATCGGGGGGACGTCGGGGAAGTCGATGCCGGTCTGGTTGACGTTGTTGATGAAGTTGGTCAGCAGGACCTGCACCGCCACGGTGACGATCGACAGGATCTGCGGGTCGGTGTATCCCGCACTTCGCACCTCCGCCAGGTCGGCGTCGCTGACCTGGCCGTGGAAGTCCACTACCTGCTGAGCGAAACGCGCGACCGCGGCGCGCTTGGGATCGGTCGACCTGCCGGCCCGGGCCAGGTCGATGTCCTCGCTCGACATCCCACCGAGTTCGGACGATACGTAGCTGTGCAACGCCAGGCAGTAATCGCAACCGCTGGCTTCTGAGACGGCAAGCGCGATGGTGTGCCGCGTCTTCGCGTCCAGAACCCGGCTCAAGGTGGCCTGCAGTGTCATGACGACGTCGAGGACGGTGGGATTCGACGCGAGAGTCGCGAACATGTTCGGGACGAACCCGAACTGCGCGCCGACCTGATCGAGGACGCCCTTCGCCCCACCAGGGGCGGCGTCCGGAGCGGGAGCGTTCAGTCGCGGCATGTGGAATCAGTCTCCAGTGAGTGGTCGTCGCCAGGCGAGCATCTTTTTTTGGGCTCAGCAGCCCACTCCCTTGAGGCAACACCACGCACCACTGGGCTGTCAAGCCCAATCTGGAGTATCGTGTGGTGCATGACCTCAACCAACGGCTCCCGGGAGCCGTGCAAGCTCACCAGCAAGGGGCAGGCGACGCGGGCCCGCATCCTGGAGCACGCCGCGGAGCTCATCTACACCAATGGGGTCCACGCGACGAACAACGAACAGCTCCGCCGCGCCGCAGGCGTCAGCGGATCCCAGCTCAACCATTACTTCCCGACCAAGGAGAGTCTCGTCCTGGCCGTGATCGCCTGGCAGGCCGAGCGCGTCCTCACGTTCCACCGCGGTGAGCGATTCACCCACTTCGACAACCTCGACGCGTTGCGGGCGTGGGCGGATTACTACGTCGGCTACGAGCGCGCCTACCAGGAAGGCTGCAGCCTCGGCTCCCTGGCGAGCGAGATCATCAAGACGGACCTTGACGTCCACGACGAGCTCGCGAGCGCGTTCGATCAGTGGAGGGACATCTTCCGCGATGGAATCGAGCGCATGCAGCACGTCGGCCGCATCAGCCCTGAGGCAGATCCCCCACGGCTGGCCACGCTGCTCCTTGCGGCCTTCCAGGGCGGCATGCTCCTCGCCCAGGTCGCACGGGACATCGCTCCACTGAAAGATGCGCTGCAGACAGCCATCGACCATGTGCAGACCTTCGCGACGTCTCCCGACGCCGGCGTCATCGCACCGGGGACCGACGGTGGCGTGCACGAGGCCCGAGAACGTCTCGATCGTGAGGGCGTCAGCGGTGGGCAGGGGCAGCTCCTCTCGCGGTAGGACGGGCGGCAGCGCTGCAGGGTCGCGGTGCCGGCCAGGACCGGGCGCGCCCTGGTGGGACGAACGGCGTCGCCTCGTTACTCCTGCGGCTGCTTGTGGCGGCGGAGGACGCCCCGGTCAGCGAGGGACGCCTCCTCACCGCACCGGTAATTCGCCATACGGCGGCCATGCAGGTGGGAAGCCTGGATCCCGTCGCACGGGCGTTGATGGCGCGGAACGTGCCGGAGACGGGCTCCTTGTCCGGAATGATGTAACCGCTCGTCCGCGAGCCGGCCGCCGCCGATGCCCCTTGCCGGGTGGCGGTGGCGGTGACGTGCTGGGTGCTCGGGCCGGCCCGCCAGCCCTACTACCGGTGGCTGGACCGCCGGCGGCTTTTCAGGCCACGCGGGAACCCAGCCCGACCTCGTATCCACTCCGCAACGCTGGTGCCGTTCGGGGGATTGAATACGCAGACGGGCCTGTCCCAGTTGCCGCCCGCCTATGTCGACGCCGGTACCGAGAGACCTTTCAGGCAAGACGTCCCGGTCGTACTCGGATGGCACGTACAAGGTGAAGGCGAAGCCGGGGACGGCCGACAATGCGATCGGACCGGGCACGTACCGGGCGAAGGGTGACCCGGCGGACCGCTGCTGGGAGCGGACCTCCTTCACCTGGAGCATCCTGGGCAATGTCTTCCGCAGGGCCCGGTTCATGCGGCACCTGAAGGCAATGCTCTGACCGAGCCGCCCACCCCGGCCAGGCCGTGCCACGCATAACCCCCCGGAAGCGGGGCACCAGACCCTACGACCCGAGCTCCAGCAGGCGCATCCCCGACCTGCCCGAGCCCCGCGGCCCCACCCGCACCCCCCGCCGGTGGGGCCGACTCACGTACCGGCCTTCGGACCCGGAACAAGATCCCGCTGATCACACTGCGGTGATCGTTTACCGGCTCAGGCGGCGCGCTTCACGTGGCGGACCAGCCACATCAGCAGGGCGTCCAGGTCAGCGGCGGCCGAGAGGACTCGGTCGACCGCCTCGGGGGTGTGCAGCCACTCCTCGTAGCCGAGGGGGCGGGCGGCGATCAGAGAACGGTGGCGCAGCAGGTTCGTACGGGAGTGGTCTGCCGGATAGCCGCGCGGGGGGCGTTTCATCACGTCCCCGGAGATGTCGTAGCCCTTCTTCCGCACGTCCTCGACGATGGCGGACAGTTCGCGGCCGCTCCCCTCGGAGGCCACGGCTTTGCGGAACATGTCCACCTGGCCGGGATCGGGGTACCACCAGGCGCCCTGGATCCGCAGGCCGTCCAGGGAGAACCGGAGACCCAACTCGATCTTGCGGCCGAGCCGGATCACCGCGGCCTGGTGCTGCCACCACCAGGAGTCGGTGCGGTAGTGCCAGACGGAGAAGTCCTCGTACCGGGGGTCGGTGTCCGCGACCTCGTTGAGCAGGGCGATCATCGGCTGCCGGACCAGGCGTTCGCGGTCCGCGCGGTAGCGCTCGCGGGTCGCGTGGGTCGGTTCGCCCTGGAGCTGCCACAACACGTCCATGGCCTGCTCCGGCCAGCCGGTGAACTGTCCGCGCATGCGCGCAGGATAGCTCACCCATGATCCGCGCGCGGAGAGTGAGTCAGGCAGGCAGGCATAGCCCCGGACACGGTGGGAGATGTCGCGGCAGGGCTCGCCGGCCGGCTAGGTGTGCCGTGCGCGGAGGGGCGAGTTCGTCGAGGAACACGGAGAGCGCAGTCGATATGAAGCGGGCGGTGAGATCCCACAGGACGGTTGCGGGGAGCGGATGCGGTCCGGCACGTCTACCCACGATGTGCGCGTAGTCGAGCGCTCCCACCGCTCATCAACTCTTCCTACTTCAGCACGCTGGGGTCCTCGGGGCGGAGCAACTGCTGGGCGGCGAGCTCGGAGCGGGTCAGCTCGCGCAACCGCCCCATCCAGTTTCGTCCCCGACCGTCGGGGACATCTCTCCAGAACGGTGAGTCCGAGAGGCCGGTGTAGCTGATCCTGGCGTCCCCGGTGGAAACGAGGACCTGGGCGAGTTCAGGGTGCTGAGTGAACTTCGCGCGAAGGAGTTCTGCCATGACCGCGAGCCGAACGTCGGGCCAGTCACTCCGGTGCGTGGCCCGGCCACCCAGGTCATGCGCCTCTCTGCCGGAGGCCGCATCCCGGATTCTGCTTCTGTCGAAAGCGTCGGCCGTCGACAGCGCCCAGTACCCATGCAGTACGGACGCATAGGACTCGCCGGCGAACACGATCTGTGCAGGGAAGTCGTTGCGGAGCATGAACAGACCCGGCTGCTCAGGCCACCCCTGCGGGTAGACGGTTTCGCGCGATATGAGAGCAGGTCGGCCCGGTTCTGAAGGATCGTCGGCGTGCTGGACGGCTCGCCGCTCCCGCTCGCTCCGAACTCCCTGATCTCCGCGGCTGAAGTAATCCAGGACGTCCTGATGCATCTCCGCTGTCACCACCGGGCCATCGCCGTCGACGACCTCACCAATGTTCGTGAGCAGGATCCGCAAGGGACGGTCCTGGCGGTCCATATCTCCGAGGACGTAGATCCGAAGATGCGGCGGAACCGCCAGATATGCCGCCCGGAGCAGTGCTCGGTTGGACTCGGCCGGCTCCTGCTGAAAGTGTCGGATCGCAGCCCAGCAACGCTGCCCGGCAGTTGGTCGCTCATTGAGTGCTTCGATGCGATCAGCGACTTCCAGAAGAAAGCCCTCTGGTGTCAGCGGTTCGCCGTGACGGGACGCCCACTTCGATGGTTCGTCGGAAAGGGGTGGGGTCCCAGGGTCGGTCACCGCCAATCGGCCCGTTGCCAGCATCTCCTCGAGGCCGGCCAGGTCCGTACGTTCTCCGCAGGTGATCGCTCCATCCGCGAAGACGATCAAGTCGTCGAGGTAGTACTCACCGCCTGGTCGATAACGCCGCCAGATGTGGCACCAGGCCCCATCGATTCTCTCCCCGTCCACCATCCGATATGTCGGTCCCCGCCGAGTCATGGGCGCACGCCATCGCCTGCGAGACGATCATGGGAGTGGCACGGGAGTCCCCAGGCCGCTGCTTCCTGCCCGGGCGGAGAGGCCGGGTAGCAGAAGGCCTCAGACCGCGACGGAGAGCAGGTCCACCACGAAGACGAGTGTCGAGCCCGCCGGGATCAACGGCGAGGGTGACTGGTTGCCGTAGCCGAGGCGCGGGGGAACGATGATCTCGCGCCGGCCGCCGACCTTCATCCCTCTGACCCCGCGGTCCCAGCCCTTGATGACCTTGCCACCGCCCACGGCGAACTTGAACGTCCGGCCCCGGTCCCAGGAGGTGTCGAATTCCTTTCCGGACTCGAAGGTGACCCCGACGTAGTGGACCTGGACAACCCTGCCCGGCTTCGCCTCGAGCCCGTCCCCGACGACAAGGTCACGGATTGTCAGCTCGGTGGGAGCGTCACCCCCCGGAAGGTCGATCTCGGGCTTCGTCAGTTCACTCATCACAGCCTCATTCGCTCGCCGCCGGAAGCCCTCGTACAGACCGGCCAGGCGCATGGTCACCCCATGCAGTAGATCATCATGCTGCCGTGAACGCTGATCTCCTGGAGTGCATCAAGCCCGACGGAGCACGATGCTCGGCGTGACCGGGCGTGCTACGTCATCGGTTCGCGGCGCAGCACGGTGTGGCATCCCTGACCGCCGACCGCTGGTGTCATTCCTGCGGCGGCTACGCGGCACGCCGCCTGAGTCCGAACCAATGCGCCTGCTGTCAAGGGCAGTCGGCGGCCTACCGGGCCTCGTGGTGATTTCGCATTGCAGACCGTTCCGGGCGAGGGTCCGTGTGCTGGGGACGGTGGCCGTTACGGGGCGCCAAGTGGTCTGCGGCCGAAGTCCTTCGGGGGTTGATCAAGCTCCCAGCGTGACGAAGGATTCTTCCCTCGGTCGGGTGTGCCGGTGCCGCTCGGCGGCGGTCAGGAAGATGGGGCGCGCGGCGGCGACGGGCATGGGCAGGCAAACCGATCAGCAGAAGTGGATCACGGCGGGCAGCAGCCTGCCGCATCCGCTTCTCGTCCGGTCGGGAAGGATGTCCGCCATGTCCACCACCGGTGCCGGAGCCGACAGTCAAGGCGCGGGACTTTGTCGGATCGGCGCGTGGGGATGCCCTTCCCCCGCTCACGACAGCGTGGCCGCCTTGCGCAGCAGCACCGATCGTTCGCGGGTGTTGCGGCACAGGCGGGCGGCGAGTTCGAGTTCGGCCCGGGCCTCGCCGGTCCGGCCGAGCCGGCGCAGCAGTTCGCCACGCACGCTCGGGAGCAGGTGCGATCCGGACAGGCGGTCGGTGGCGACCAGGTCGTCGACGATGGCGAGCGCTTGCTGCGGCCCGGTCGCCATCGCGACGGCGACCGCCCGGTTGAGCTCGACGACGGCGGAGGGGGCCACCTGGCCCAGCGCCTCGTAGAGCAGCACGATGCGCTCCCAGTCGGTCTGCGCCACCGAGGGGGCCGTCGCGTGGCAGGCGGCGATCGCGGCCTGCAGCCCGTAGGGCCCCAGGCCGCGTCCGACGGCGGCGGCCCGGCCGATCGCGGCCAGGCCGCGGCGGATCGCGGAGCGGTCCCACAGGCGCCGGTCCTGATCCTCGAGCAGCACCGGATCCCCGTCGGGGCCGGTGCGGGCGGGAAAACGCGCGGTCGTCAACTCGCACAGCGCCAGCAACCCGGACACCTCCGGTTCGTCGGGCAGCAGGGCGGCCAGCATCCGGGTCAGCCGGATCGCCTCGTACGCGAGGTCGGGGCGCAGCAGGTCGTCGCCGGCGGTCGCTGTCGAGCCCTCGGTGAAGATCACGTACAGCACGCTCAGCACCCCGCCGATGCGTGCGCGGCGCTCCTGGGACGGCGGCAGCTCGAACGGCACTCCCGCCGCGGCGATCGTCTTCTTCGCCCGGGTGATTCGTGCCTGGACGGTCGGCACGGGCACCAGGAACGCGCGGGCGATCTCCTCGCTCGCCAGTCCGGCGACCGTGCGTAGCGTCAATGCCACTCGTGCCTCGGGCGCCAGCACAGGGTGGCAGGCGATGAACATCAGCGCGAGGACGTCGTCGTCCACCTGGTCGGGGTCCCACAACAGGTCGTCGGCCCGCTCCGGCGGGGCCTGCGCGCCCGAACTCGTCTCTCCCTCGGCGAGTTGGCCGCAGAGCAGGGCGTACCGCTCGTCGAGGGCCGCGCGGCGGCGGTAGTTGTCGATCGCTCGCCGCCGCCCGGTGGCCAGCAGCCAGCCCACCGCGTTCGCCGGCGCGCCCTCGCGCGACCAGCTGACGAGCGCCTCGGCCAGCGCCTCCTGGGCGACGTCCTCGGCGAGCCCGAAGTCCCCGGTGTAGCGGGACAGCGCGGCGACGATCCGGGCGGACTCGATCCGCCATACGGCCTCCACGGCCCGCCGAGCCGCCTGCGGGCTCGCCGGGCCTTCCGCGTCCGCGGCCATCAGAGCTGGCCGGTCCGCTCGCGCCACACCCGCTCCCTGGCGATCCACTCGTTGTCCTGCGGGAACTCGTCGATGCCCGGTACCCGGCGGATCTCGCACTTCGAGCCGGCGACCGCCGGGAGGCGCTTGGCCCACTCGACCGCCTCCTCCTTCGAGGCCACGTCGATCACGTAGAAGCCGCCGAACAGTTCCTTCGTCTCGCCGTAGGGACCGTCGGTGACCACCGGCGTCTCGCCGCTGAAGTCGACCACCACGCCCTGCCCCGGGTCATCCAGCCCTTCGGCGGCGACCAGCACACCGGCCCGGATCAGCTCCTCGTTGAAGCGGCCCACCGTCTCGAGCATCTCCTCGAAGGGCGTCTCCATCATCTTCGCCATCGACTCGTCCGTGCCGCGCATGATCAGCATGTACTTCGCCATCTTCGGCCTCCTGTGTACGGGGTCGTCCCTCGACCCTCTCACCCCTAGGTCGAACGGCACGACCGCGGATCGACACGACGCCACTGCGACTTACGCCGAACACGACGCCAGGCCCGGATGCCGGAACGACAGCCGCACTCCGCCCGGTCGGGGCCCACGCCGACGTGGGCTGGCTACCGCGTACGAGCGGATCCGGGCCCAGGGCAGGGTAAGGATGCGGGGCCGTCCTCGGTGATGGCGATGAACTCCCCCGTGGCCCTCCGCGGGGGAAAGCCAACCGGCCACCGGCAGCCTACGCACTGGACCGGTCGCTGGATGACTTCCAGGCACCGGTCAGGCAGGCTCCACGTCAGCTCCACGTCAGCCTCCGAAGGACTTCGAGAGGCGACCACCAGGGTGCAGCAGGAGGCCTTGCTTCCGGAAAGACCCCGGTCGTCGACATACCCCGCCGCGTGCCCCCGGCCGGTGTGCGGGGCCGATCTCGGGCGGCTCCGCACACCGACCCGTCGACGGCTACTGCTCCCCGGCCGGTGTAGGTTCCGGGAGATTTCGCAGGCGCGTCACGAGGGACCGGCAGATGCGCTCGATCTCAAGGTCGGAGGCGACGGCATCACTCCAACGGTCATTGCCGCGGTGGGGCTGTTCAAGTGTCGTCTTGATCCGGGGAAGGGCGGGACGTGCTGCCTGGCCCATGCGGTTGAGGCAGGCGAGGACATCGCGCGCAGTGGAGTCGTTGTCCTTCCAGGCGTTCAGCAGCGCCGACACAACGGTGTCGGCCTCGCAATCTCCGGCTATGTCCCACAGAGCTGATGCGGTACGGACGAGAGTCCATGCGTTTCCCGTGTTCAGTACGGCCGCGTCGTTCGATTCGTTCCGTGCGTTCTCCTCGGCCTGATCGCTCAGTATCTGTCGCAGGCGCGGCAGTACGGGAGCGGCGGGAGGGCCGATGCGGCCGGCGAGGTCGATCGCGTCGAAGTTCCGGTGGTACTCCAGGAGGCGTTCCAGCAGCGGCACCACGGTCTCGGGGCGGCGTTCAAGTTCCCAGACGCAGCTCGCCGCGGCTGTACGGACACCGACGTTGTCCGCGTCGGTGAGGGGACGGACAACATTCAGAGCGGACGCCGCACGGGGACCAAACGACGCGAGCGCCTTCAAAACAGGCTCCGCGGTACGCCACTGCTTGTGTCGGACGGCGGTGTGGACGGTGCAGGCGAGTGCCGGCACGGCCGCCGGGTCGCCGAGCCTGGAGAGGGTTCTGGTGAGAGCCGTGAGGCCGAAACCGAACTGCTCCCGGGAGTGGTCGACTTCGGCAAGCCGGCGAACGAGTCGGGGCGTGAGTTGCGCGGCGGCATGAGGCAGGTGACAGGCCGCGGGCACCGCGCGCCAGGCGTCGGTGCCGGTGTCCAGCGCGACGAGCAGGCTGGGCAGGGCCCGTTCGTCGCCGAGACCGGCCAGCGCCACGACGGCCTGTTGATGGGCGCGGCGCAGAACACGATGAGGGCTCGCCCACGCATCGGGCCGGTGCTCGGTGACGTAGGCAGCGAGAGCTTCCCGTGCCGGCTCGGCGAGGCCGGCCAGCTGCCCGAGGGCCTCGGCCGCGGCCGCGGCGGTGTAGGAGTCGTGCGGCTGCAGGCGGTCACCGATGAGCCGGACGAGGCGGGTGTGATCGCCCCGCCAGGAGGTGATCAGACGGCGCGCCATGTCGATGGCGTCGTACCGGGTGCCAGGGTCCGCGCTGCGCAGCTGCTCGGTGAGCAGGGCTTCCCGGTCGTCGAAACGCGCGCCGAGGGCCTCGTGGAAGGCCGTGAGCAGCGGCGTGGTGGCGGCGTGGACGCGTCCGTGGCGTTCGAGGTCGTCGAAGGCGGCGGCGATGTGCCCGGGGACATCCGGGTCGGGTTCGGGCTCAGCCTCGCACGTACACGGACCTGTGGAAGCCCGGTCCTCTTCAAGCCGGGGCGACGGCGTGATCTCGCGAAGCAGCAGGATCGCGGTCGGTACCGTCCGGTCGTCGACGGACTCGGGGGCGCAGCGGGCCCGGTGGACGAGCGCGGCCAGGCGGGTGTCCGGGGCTGTGGAGCCGTTGTCGGCCAGCGCGTCGAACCATGGCCGTGCCGGTCCGGCGGCCGCAGGCAGACGGAGTACGAGGTCTGCCATCGTCCGCACCACCAGCCCTCGCTCGGCCGCGCCGCTCTCCGTCTCAAGGTGGTCCCGCAGCAGTGCCACCGCGCGTTCGGCGTCGTCCAGGAAGAGCCCCAGGCCCTCGATCGCCGCCCCGCGCACCCGCGGGTCGGGGTCACAGGCGTAGGCGACGAAGGCGTCGGCGTGCTCGCGCATCAGGTTCGCGGTGTCCGGGTAGATCGTGGAATCTTCCCCGTCGGGGCCGCAGACGACAGCGTAGATCTCCTCGGCGTCGATCACCTCCCGCCCTATGTTGAGCAGCAGCGCGACGACAGCCCCGCGGTCAGGCGTCGCCGGATCGTCCGCCATAGCGAACAGGAACGGCAGACTGGCCACCGTGCTCGAATACACGCTTCCCTGGTGAAGGGCCTTGCTGTAGAAGTCGCTGAACGCCTCCTTCCGCGTGTCGGGGTCGGGAGAGACCATGCCGCACAACCACCCCGGCACGTCGTCACCCGGCCCGTAGGCGTGCTCCAGAGCTGCCCAATCGATGCTGTTCAAGTCGTTGATCATGCCCGGCACTATGCCGGGCAGCACTGACATACCCGCCCACCGCAGATACAGCCGACCCACTGGGCGCTGACGAGCGAGGAATACCGCTCACATCGAATGACGCTCCCTGCCGACCGGTGCCTCGCAGTGGACGGCGGCTCGACGCGAGGCGTATGCGAACGACCTCGACGCCGAGCGCTCGCTCGTTGCCGTGACGGCGAAGACGAACCGCAGCAAGGCCGATCAGGACCCGAGCACCTGGCTGCCGCCGCCGGCCGACGCCCGCTGTACGTGTGCTGCGGACCGGGTGGCACGGATACACGACCTTGTCATCAGGACCGGCCGCGAGGAGGTTCGTCACCGACCACAACGCGTCGGGGGGTTGTCACTGCGAGGTGGTATCCATCCGGCATGAACATCGATCAAGCTGACCCTGCCGAACTGGTGGCGCTCCGTGCGGCCTTCGACGTCGATGACGGTGAGGAGTCGGCTCTTGGCTGGGAGGCAGTCCATGCCTTCGAGGCCGAACACAAAGTCGTGCTGCCCGAGCCGTATCGGACCTTCGTCGCCGAGATGACGGACGGTTCGTACTCCGGGCCGCCAGAGTACGGGCTGTTGCCGGTGGCCGATTTGCCCAACGACTGGGGCGATGACGAGCAGGAACGCGACCTGAGCAAGCCGTTCCCGCTGGTGGCGCCATGGATGTGGGAGGAAGACTCGGACCGGTTCGAGGATGCCGACGAGATCCTTGAGCAGGTCTACAACCACGGCTCGATCGTGCTCGGCACCGACGGATGCGCGATGAACTGGCATCTCATCGTGGCCGGACCTCACCGAGGACACATCTGGCTGATCACTGACGTGGGCGCTGCCCCCTTCGGCGAGCAGTTCGGGTACACCACCGCTGAACCCGGCTTTGCCGGCTGGGTCCGGCACTGGGCCGCGAACAAACCCTGGTATGACGCTGCGTGACACTCCGCGAGTCGTCGAAACCTCCCGGCGGGCCCGGTAGTGCCGGGCGCTGTCGGCGGGCACCGAGCGTGGGGCTGCGACTCAAACCGTGCCGGCAGACAGGCCACAGCTCGCCCTGCTCCGGGCTCAGGGCCTGCCGGCCGAGGCGGACGGCCTGGTGGCCGCGCTGGAGCATCGTTGACCTGACATACCGTCATGAAGGGGGAGCTCTCGCCGGCCACCCGCGGTGAAGCCGATGGCATGGCCGTGCTTGCGAGCGGATTCGTGGCCTTCGAGGGTGCGGGTTCGGTGGTACTCGCGCCACGTACCGGACATCGCTGCCAGCGCGGTGAATACGGCGCTCCGCGGCGAGGCGAGCACAGCGGGGATCGGTCGGCGCGGGGCGCTGGCCGCAGGGGTATGGCCAGTCGATCGGCATGCCCTTAGGGCAGCCGAAGGCGGTCGGTCAGCAGTCGTGGAAGGGCGGTCGACCGAGGTTGTCCCCGTGGGCGCTGCGGTCGGGGGGCTCGGACCGCGCCGCCTGGCGGAGGTGCTCGGCGAGCGTCGCGGTTGCTGTCGAGGTGGCGCGGTCCGTGACGCCCCAGGCCAGCAGGTGGTGGCGGCGGGCCCAGCGCTCCTGGAGTTCGCACACCTCCAGGCTCTGGCGGGGGTCGATGGCCCGGCGCGGGACGACGGCGAGCCCGGCGCCGGCGGCGGCCAGGGAGATGAGGACGCCGAGGTCGGTGACGGTGGTGCGGTGGCGCACCACGGGAGCATGGGGTCCCAGGTGCTTTTCGATCCAGCGGCGCAGCGAGGAGTCGGCGTCGAGGCCGACGAGTGGGTGTTCGGCGGCCTCGCGGTAGGTGAGCGCGGTGCGCCCGGCGAGGATTCCTCCGGCCTGCCCGATGACGACGAGGGAGTCGTCGCCGAGCGGCTCCGTGCGCAGTCCGCAGCCGCCGGCCTCGTCGTCCAGGACGATGCCCAGGTCCGCCTCGCCGTCGGCGAGTTTCCGCTCGGTCTGCGGGGTGCGGCTCTCGGACGCGGTGACGTCGGTGTCCGGGTGGGCGCGGAGGAATGAGATCAGGGCCTGCGGTACGAGCCGGTGCATCGCGGAGCCACCGCCGAGCAGGATCAGCGGCGCGGCCGGGGGCCGGGTGTAGCTCGCGACGGCGCTTTCGAGTCGAGCGGTCCGGTCGAGGACGTCGCGCGCGTGGCGGGCCAGGGTCGTGCCCGCCGGGGTGGGCCGTACGCCTCGGCGTCCGCGGATCAGCAGGGCCACTCCGGCGTGGTGTTCCAGCGAGCGCACTCGGGCGCTGGCCGAGGGCAGGCTCAAGTGCATGCGGCGGGCGCCCGCGGTGATCGATCCCTCCGTGACGATGTGGAGGAACAGTCGCAGATCGTCCAGGTCGTAGCGCATCGGGTCAGGCTAAGGCCCAGCCTGAGGCAGGGTGTGGTGATTCCGCATTGTGAAAGCACGTTCCCACGGGTGACGCTCGGCGGATGACCGAGCTGGCCCTTGTCCTGCTGACCGGCGTCGCCGCCGGAGTCCTGAACTCCGTCGGAGGCGGCGGAACCTTCGTGGCGCTGCCCGCACTCGTCGCCGTCGGCCTGCCGCCGGTGACGGCGAGCGCGGTCGCCCGGATAGCCCTCGTACCCGGCGCCGTGACCGGCGCCTGGGTGTACCGGCGCGAACTCGCCCCGGTGGGAGGCGCGTCCACCACTGCGTTGACCGCGACCAGTGTGGCCGGCAGCGGGGTCGGTGCCTTCCTGCTGCTCGTCCTGCCCGCCTCGTCGTTCGAGTCCGCGTCGCCGTGGCTGCTCGCCTTCGCCACCGTGGTCCTCGCCCTCGGCCGCCACCTGTCCCGCGTGCTGGGCCGGGTGCTGGACCGCTCTCCCGGCATGAGTACGCGGGCCGTACTGATCGGCCAGTTCCTCATCGCCGTGTACGGCGGATACTTCGGCGGAGCCGTAGGCATTCTGATGGTGGCCCTGTGGAGCATCGGCCTCGGCCTCGATCCCGCGGCCGGCAACCCGATGCGGATCACTCAACTCGCGGCCGTCTTCCTCACCTCGGGCGTACTGTTCCTGTTCACCTCGGACGCACTGCGCGCCCCCATGCTCCTGGCCGCCCTGCTGGTCGGCGCGACCGCTGGTGGCTTCGCGGGCGCCCACCTGGCTCGCCGTCTTCCCGCCCGGCTGCTGCGTGGCGTCCTTCTGGCGACAGCCACGGTGACGACCGTCCTGTACTTCCTGCGCGGCTGACCATGCGGGGAAACCACGCTTGATCATCCCCATCGTCGAGCTGAGGCTGACTGACATGATCGAAGGCGGCTCGGGAGCCACCGCCCCGTACACGGATGCGGCGCGGGCGAGGCTGGTGATGGCCTACGAGGCATGCGAACTGGCCGACCTTGCCCGTGCATTTGTCCCGATCGGCGAGCACCAGCTGAACCCCGACGGCACCAACCGTTCGCCGGGCACCGTGCTGGCCGACGCCGCCCGAGCGGTCGGGGCCGCGCAGCGGTTCTTCGAGGCCGCGGCCGTGTTCGAGCGGATGGGCGGTGCCGACTGGCAGGTCATCGGTGATGTCCTGGAGGTGTCTGCGCGTACCGCGCAGGCGCGCTTCGCGATGGCCGAGACCGCCTTCCGGGAACTGCTCTTCCCCGAAAGGGGTCCAGCCGCGGGTGAGGCGGGTCGGTTGCGCGCCTACGTGACTCCTCCCCCTCGTAAACGAGGCGGCTTCTCACTTGACCCCACGGGGTCTCATGACGGCCAAGCCCTGACCGCTGCCGAGACAGGATCGCAGCGTACTACGCCGCTTCGCGGCTCCGATTCTCATGATGCGTTTCCCGCCCGGCCTGAACTGAAGGCCGGGATTCCCACGCAAGATCAGGGATGGCCAGGGAACCGTTGGAAGTGGCCCTCGATCTCGACGACCGGGTTCTGCGCCACGAGGACGGCGGCAGCAGCCTCGACACCACGCCGTCTCCGGCGGCCTGGTCCGGAGGGGTCCTCGACGACGCGCTAAAGGGCTGTCCCGTAATCCCTGGCGGGCGCACGACGACAGCTACCGCACCTCGCCGCGTTGCCGGAACGCCCGGATACGTCCAGTATGAGGACGCCCCTCCGCCTTGCGATGCACCGCATCTGACGCCGCGTACTGATCCACCAGGGATTACGGGACAGCCCTTACGAGCTCGTTAAACGCGCTCCTGCGCGGGCGCCCACTGGGACTGACTGTCCGCATGAGCATGCGTGCCTGCGTTGTCCGCGGTTGCGTGTGAACCCGAAACGCTGGTGTTTCACAGTTCAGCCACTGCTTCCCGCAGGTACGTCTCCAGCCGCCTGACCGATGCGGTCACGCCTTTCGTGTCGAGCCGGCAGGTGTAGAGGCGACGGACGAGTGTGGGCTGCCGCATGGGCACGACCACGACGCTCGGCGGAGCGTCCAACAACAACAACCGCGGCAGCAGCGCGACGCCGAGACCCGCCGCGACGAGATTGAGCGCGGTGCGGAAGTCCATGCCGTCGAAGTCCAGACGATGTCCGCTTCCCCGATCGCCGTCGAGGGCAGACGCTGCCAGGTCACGGAAGTCGACCGCGGTGTTGATCCATGCGTCCGACGGCAGGTCGGCCGGGGTGACGCTGTCGGCTCCGGCCAGGGGATGACCGACGGGAAGGGCGACCATGATCGGATCGTCCATGAGGTGCTCTTGCATGAGCCCGGCGGGCGCCGGCCCCGGAGCGTGTTCGTAGTCGAAGGTGATGGCCAGGTCGATCTCTCCCCGGAACAGCAGCGCATGCGTCTCACGCTGCTCAAGCTCACGGAGTGTGATCTGAACTGCCGGATGGCTCGCCCGCAGGCGTGCGAACGCGGGAGGGACGATGGAGGCCGCCGCCGAGATGAACGCACCGAGCCGCACCTCGCCGCCGGTTCCGTCCGCGATCGCCGCGAGCTCGGTGGCAGCGCGAGTCATCGACACGCTGATCGCGGCCTCGGTGTCGAGAAGGACCTGCCCGGCCTCGGTCGCGCGGACGGGCCGTCGGACCACGACGCGCGCACCGACCCGCCGTTCCAGTTCCGCAATCTGCTGCGAGACCGCGGACTGGGTGTAACCGAGCTCCTCCGCGGCAGCGGCGAACGAGCCGATACGCACGACAGCCTCAAGGGTCACCAGATGCCGCGGATCGAACAACCAAGACATGAAGTTAAGGATATCTTATCGACCAAGAAGAGATCATTGTTTGATTTAATTCGGAGACGTGGCCGACGCTGGACGCATGCATCACGCAATTCGACGCCGCGATCGACAAACTCCCCCGACGCCGGGTCGGGTTCTACCCCACCCCGTTCCACGCCTTGCCCAACCTGTCGGCGGCGTACGGAATCAACCTCTTCATGAAGCGCGAGGACCTGGCAGGACCCAGCGCGATCAGCGGGAGCAAGATGCGCCTGGCCGAGTTCATCCTGGGGCGGGCCCTCGAGAACGGGGTGACACACGTCATCACCCAGGGCGCATACCTGACGAACTCGGGCCTGCAGTTCGCCGCCGCCTGCCTGAGCGCGGGAATCACGCCGATCCTGGTTCTGACGCGCAACGTGCCCCGGCATGGCGAGCTCGGCGAGTTCCGCGGCAACTATCTGCTCAACAAGACGATGGGGGTCGAAACCCACGTCATCAACGTCAGCGGCAACGAATGGCATGCTCCGGACGAGGCCGCGCGGGTCACCGACACCATTGCCACGCGCAAGGCCGAACTTGAGGCGTCGGGGCACAAGGTCCTCGTCGTCGGGGCCGGTGGTGCGCACCCCGACGGCTTCATCGCGCACGCCCTGACGTTCCGGGAGATGCTCGAACAGTGCGATGCCGCAGGGGTCGAGCTCGACCACGTCTACCACACGATCGGCACCGGGACCGCGCTGCCGGGGCTGCTGGCAGCCAAGCTGAGCCTGGGACACCCGGTGAAGCTCCGGTCGGTCTCCGTCCAGAGGCTCAATGACGAAGACCGGATGAACCCCGGCGTCATTGTCGAACGCACCAAGGCGGTGCTGGCCACCTTGGGCGCGCCCGTACCCGACGACACGACGATCCGCGCCGAGATCGACATCGACCAGCGCTTCATCGGCGAGGAATACGCCGTCGCGTCCCCCGAAAGCACAGCAGCCATCCGCGAGCTGGCCCGGGCAGAGGGCGTCTTCGTCGGCCCCGTCTACACCGGCAAGGGACTCGCCGGATTGCTCGACCACGCCCGCAGTGGACGGATCCCCGCCGACAGCAACGTCGCGTTCCTGCACACCGGAGACACCGGCAACCTGTTCGAAATCCCCCAAGTCGTCGGCCACATCACCGACTGAGCGCGCAGCGGGCCGAGCCCGCCGTGGACCTCCCGGCGCAGCCTCGGGCCGGCCTGTCGTCTCCGACCGCGCCCAACTGGGCGATATCGTCCAGCGCGTGCGGGACGGACGCCTGCGGACAGTCATCGACAACTGGCAAACCCTCGATGATGCGGATGCGCCGTTCGGTCCGACCGAGCGAGCCAAGGGAAAGACGGTCATCCAGATCCGTCCGTAGCGGGGCAAAGACCACCCACTGCCCGTCACGTCGTGACGGGCGAGCGAGGACCAGCGTGGAGAGAGGCACACAGATGAAAGCGATCGTGGTCACGGACCCGGCCGCCGGAACCGCTGGGATGACGCTGACGGAACGGCCCGACCCGGACGCGGCGCGCCTCGCCAGTCTTGACGGCGCGAACTACGGCGACGTCGTCGTGGAAGTCCATGCGTCAGGTTTCACCGGAAACGAGCTGGAGTGGCCCTCGACCTGGATCGATCGCCTCGGGCGGGACCGGACGCCGTCGATCCCCGGTCACGAGGTGGCCGGCGTGGTCACCTCTCTCAGCTTCGGAACGGCGGGCCTGTCGGTCGGACAGCGCGTGTTCGGCCTCACCGACTGGACCCGCGACGGCACCCTGGCCCAGTACGTCGTCGTCGAGGCACGCAACCTCGCTCCCCTGCCCGGCGACGTCGACTTCACGGTCGGCGCGAGCGTCGCGATGACGGGCCTGACCGCGTGGCAGGGGCTGTTCGAGCACGGTCACCTCTCGGCGGGGCAGAGCGTGCTCGTGCACGGTGCCGCCGGCGCGGTCGGTTCGATGGCGGCGCAGCTCGCCCGCGAGGCCGGTGCGTACGTCATCGGCACCGGACGCGCAGCCCACCGCCAGACGGCGCTCGGCTTCGGCGCGCACGAGTTCATCGACCTCGACAACGACACACTGGAAGACGTCGGCGCGGTCGACCTCGTATTCGACGTGTTCGGCGGTGACATCGGGACACGATCCGCGCGGCTGGTGCGAGCCGGAGGAACATTCGTGACCGTCACCGGCCCGCCGCAGGCGCGGCCGGCCAACGGCCTGGCGATCGACTTCGTCGTCGTCTCCGACCGGACCCAACTGAGCGAGATCGCCCGGCGGGTGCAGGACGGACGTCTGCGGACGCACATCGGCCAGGTCGCAAGCCTCGACGATGCTGTCGCTGTCCTCGACCCGACCCGGAAGGTCAACGGGAAGACGATCATCCGCGTCCGGTGAAGCAGGGGCGGATGGTGGTCTCGTCGCGGGTCCAGGTGGTGGCTCGGAGACGGTGGACGGCAACGGTGTTGAGCCCGTACGTGAGGTACTGGGCGACGGTGGTGTCGCCGGGGTGGGCGGGGAGGCCGTGGTTGCGTCGCGGTCGGGTCGAGGCCGGGCAGGTCGGTGTGTGCGGGCCTGTTCGGTGCGCCAGGTGCGGCGGGCGTCGCGCGGACGGCCGCCGCGCTCGAGGCCTCCGCGTCGATTTCACCGACATCGACCGCCTCGATCTCGGCTACTGACGCGCCCGCGCACGGCAGGCCGCACTGCTGCATCTGTGACTGAGCACCACAGTTGGCGGATGAGCGCTCCGGTCGGCGAGCCGAGTCCTTCAGATGGCGAACCCCTGGAAGGTGCCCTGAGGGCCCTGCTCGGCGGCTTCTTTGAAATCGCCGAAGGACAGGTTGGCGATCATCAGGTTCGCGTGTATCTCGTGGACGCCTGCGGGGACGGTGCGGAACTCGCCGCCGTCCGCTTCGAACTCCTCGTCGCTGTCGCACTCTTCCCTGGCCAGCACGGCCACCGCCAGCAACGTGAGGGGACCGTCGCGCATCGAGTCGCGGTCGGCGAGGAAGACCACGCCCAGTTCCTCATCGGCAACCGCCGCGGAGAGGATCTGAGCCGAGGTGCATCCCGCCCACTTCGGATCATCGGCGATATGGACGTACGGCTCGAAGTCCCCATCACCCCAGGACCTCATCAGCTCCTCTTTCACCGCAGTCCATGCCTGCTCGTCGCGGTAATCGGTCCTGATGATCAGCGCCGCGTCCCGGTCGCGCCCCGCCGGCCACCCCATACGGTCACTCACGTCACTGCCCACCCATCCGCGCAGGTCACAGCCCGCGCAATCCGTACGCACGCTACGCGAGACCGCTGACACACCCAGGAGCGGTTCAGCAGGCCGGTCCTGCGCCTGGCCTGCCTGCTGGAGCGCCGTCCGGCCCGATGGACGGTGATCGAAGGCGGTCAACAGCTGGGGGTCGAGGCCGAACCGAGTCATCAGGTCGGTGGGAGAGCTCCCGTGCGGTCTCCCCCAGTGCCCGGTCCGTACCGACGCGGGCCAGCGCGGCGGCCACCGGCTGGATACGGTGCGGGCGGCGCGCGTCATCGGGAATGGTCAAGAAACTCCCGTACTCGCAGATGACCGGTGCCGGCGAAGCTGCCGGTGGGGCGGCAGCGATGGCAGCGGTCAGATGCAGAACGCTGTCCACGCGGAGCCGGCGCGCCGGCTCGACGGCGATGGCAGCAAGATCCTGGCAGCATGCCCCCCACCACGTCCTGGCGCAGGACCAGGCATTCTTCAGGCACCTCTCCCGGGACTGCCTCACGCATGGCCTTCCAGGACAGGTCGGCCGCCGGCACGACACTGCCGTCGTGGTGCAGTTCTGCGTAGATCTCCCGGCCGCCGCCCAAGGTGAGCGTGCTCAGCACCCAACGGCGCAGCCCGGGGCGCGGATTGCTCGTGAAGTACTCCAGGCCCGCCGGGGGGCCGCCGGTCCGGGCCCGAAAGGGCGCGGTCACCTGGGTCGGGTCGAGCCGCGTGGCGAAAAAGCCATGGCGCGCGCTGGACCTCGCTCATCCGGCGCAGCTGGGCCGGTTCTTCAAGTTCGTCGGTGGTCAGCCGGTCATCGCGCTCGCCCGCATCGGCATCGGCCTGCCGGATCCGTCCACGCACGGGCGGGATGCGGCCTCCGCTCGACGGCCGGCCGCCTGCTCACGGGCTTCGGTCCGGTCGTGCGGTATGTACGCGTTCAGGGCCGACGTCGGTGTGCAGCCCCGCAGCGGGTCGGCGGGCGCGATGACCGCGATGCCGGAGCGCTTCAGATCCTTGACGACGCCGTTCCAGCTGGAGGAGTCCGCGAAGGAGCCGTGCACCAGCACCACCGGCGGCTTGGCGCCCGGGCGGTGGGACTCGATCCCGGTCGCCTCGGTGGCGCCGGCGGGTGTGGTGATCATCAGGGCCAGCGCTGCCGCACCGGCGGCGGTCCCGAGGGCGGCGTACGTCCGGAAAGAGTGGCTCTTGGGCTTGTGGTTCATCGGTGATCTCCCTGTCGGATCCTCATGGGCGGCTCCGGGATTGCGGACTGTCCGGCGCCACACCAAAAACCCTAGAGCGAAATTACCTCGCCCACAAGTTACACGTGGGTGATTTGCTCGTGAAATGGGTGATGGATCACGGGTGCGACGCGCCTGACCAGTACCGCGGCGAGAAAGGGAGCACTTCCTGTTACCTGCCCCACTAAATCGACAGAAAAGGGATATCGAAGCTGTCCTCGCTCATGGACGACCAGTTGCGCTTCGCCTTCTACGCCGCCCACCGCGCAGCGACCGGCATGTACCGGCCACCGCTCGAGGCGGCCGATCCGACGGCCTCACGCCGCCGCCCGGAGGCCGATGGCCTCATCGCCTGCCGGCGTCGGCCGACGACGAGCAGGTTGTCGAGCCGCTTTCCCGAGAAGGGCGCCGCGAGGCGTGAACGCGGGCGGGCCCGCAGGCGGCGAGAGGGTCGGTAACGGCCTGGAGGCAGCGCCTTCATGGGGGCGAGCGGCATGAGTGCCCCGTCGGTCCGGTGGCCGCCTGCGAGCGCGTGCGCAATGTCGTCGCGCAGGTCCGGCAAAGGGGGGCTGCGCCCGGCGCCATCCGGGAGCGGGCACAGTGGACGGGGGTGGGAGAAACCGGGACGGTTCGCGTGATAATCCACTCGCGCATGTACTGATGGCCGATGCCGCAGAGCGCAGCGTGCGGACGCACGGCAGACGCCGCGACGTCGTCCTCTTCTTCGACGCCGAACCCGAGAGCGGGATGTACGTGGCCGAACCTCAGAACATCCACCGCACTACCCCACCGCACCAGAGCGCAGGCCGGGCGGGACTCAGCAGGCGCGCGAAAGCCGGGACCGAACGATGAGGCTCGCTCTCACGGCAGGGTTCGGGGCAGCGTCACCATGGTCACCTTGAAACAGCCCTTGAGCTGGGCAAACGTGCCCGGCGTCCGGTGAGACACGTAGCCCGGCCACTCCAGTGGCAGCCACGCCGAACCTCATGATCCCGGCTGATGCCGGGGTGCGAAGCGCAGGTGGCGGCCGGCGGCGGATGCCCGATCGAGCATGCTCGGGGCGGTGATCCGTCCGGGGAATCGTTCCCGGCGGATCAGCGACGGGGCGGCACCCGGGTCAGGTTGCGGAGAGGTTGGCCGCCAGACGCTCAAGGAAGGACTTGGCATCCTCGATCTCCCGAGGGCTCATGCCGACAGCCTCGCCCATGGCGGCGGGGACGGCGCGAGCGCGCTCGCGAAGCTCGGTCCCCTGCTCGGTGAGGGTGATCTGCACCGAGCGCTCGTCACTCGCCTGGCGCTCGCGCCGGATGAACCCGTGAGCCTGCAGGCGCTTGAGCAGCGGGGTCAAGGTGCCGTAGTCGAGCTGCAAAAGCGTGCCCAGAGCCTTGATGGGAAGGGCGCCGTGCTCCCACAGCACCAGCATCACCAGGTACTGGGGATAGGTCAGATTGAGCTCGTCCAGCAGCGGGCGGTAGCGACTGGTCACCGCGCGCTGCGCCGCGTAGAGGGCGAAGCACATCTGGTCCCCGAGGAGCAGGCTGACCTCGGCGGCGTCGCCCTGTCCGGCATCCGTCTCGATCTTGCTCATCACGACTCCTTCTCTGTGCAAATTTTTCACGCATAGTTAGCCTACTCCAAAACTTACATGCTCAACATTATATTGTGCACACTTAATAGACGGACCGCCCGGCGGCGGCACCCTGGACACACCGCAGCGTCATCACACACCCGACCGCCATCCGCGCCACGGCGCCGTCGGCACCTCACGTCCGCACCCACACCCGATCACCGGAGCGGTCCAACCGGGGATTTACGCGCAGGGGAAAGCCGTCCCATCCCACGTTCCGCGGCGACCTTCAGGGCGCCCATCACCTCTCGGGGCCTCAGCACCCCGTCACCCCTGCGGTCGGCCGGTGCCAAGAAGCGGCCCGCGATCACCGAGAGTGACAGCAGTGCGCAGTCCTTGGCGCCCGCCGTATCGGACCGGCTCGGCCGAAGACACCGTCGCCACAGGGGCGGACTCGACATGCCGATCAGCAACGCGGGCGAGACGCCGCACCTCCGTCGAAACCGTGGGCCGCGCAAGAAGCGGCTCTCCGGAGCGCTACCGCGAGCCGGACCCGGGCCGTCCGCAGCGTCACGCGTGTGCCGCACCGCGGCACATTCCGGCCGCCCTTGAAGCCCTGGACGCCTCGTCACCGTCGCCGGGCCCACAAGGATGACCGCCTCGCAGAAGCCCCCCCCCGAAGGGCCCGCACGCACCGGCGCCCGTGCGGCGGCTGCCCGTGGCGCACCGGCCCGCACAGCAAGGGCTCCACCCGAGCGCCGGGGTCGGCCGCACCCGAAGGGACGCCACCGGGCCCCGGAGACCGGGGCCCGACCCGCCGACTGTTTCCTTTGCCACACTTTCAGTGCCTCAGTTTTACTTGCGCACGAGTTAAGTGCCGGATAGGTTTCTTGGCAGGTCGAACCGCTGGATGAGCCACCCCGCCATCCATCCCGCCACCTGTTGAACCGGTGACGCACAGATGCGTGAAATGCGCTCGTGCCAAGAAGCAAGGACACCCCCCATGGATCTGAAACTCGAAATGATCGTGCTGCCCGTCTCCGACATCGACCGGACCAAGGCCTTCTACGAGGCAGTGGGATTCCGCCTGGACGTCGACTACACAGCCAGTGACGACTTCCGGGCGGTCCACTTCACACCGCCCGGCTCCGAGTGCTCGATCATCTTCGGCGAGGGAATGACCTCCACCGCCCCCGGCACGACCCAGAGCCTGTACCTCATCGTCACCGACATCGAAGAGGCCCACGCCGAGCTCACCCGCCGCGGCATCGACGTGAGCGAGGTGTTCCACGACGCCGGAGGACTCCTCCACCACGGCCACGACGTCGGAAACGCCGTCCACCACGGCACAGGCCAGGAGCGGCTGACAGGTCCTCACCCCGAGCGCGCCTCCTACGGCTCCTACCTCACCTTCAGCGACCCGGACGGCAACGGCTGGGTGCTCCAGGAAGTGACACAGCGCGCCCCCGGCCGCTGACACCACAACGGCCATGACCGACCAGGACCGCGGCCACGCCCCTTCGACCCCTGGCCACAGTCACAACGGCCATGACCGACCAGGACCGCGGCCACGCCCCTTCGACCCCTGGCCACAGTCACAACGGCCATGACCGACCAGGACCGCGGCCACGCCCCTTCGACCCCTGGCCACAGTCACATCGGCCATGACCGACCAGGACCGCGGCCACGCCCCTTCGACCCCTGGCCGCAGCACCCGTGAAGCCGAACACCCGCACCCCTGGAACCGACCCACCAGGCGCAATGGCGCGCCCCACCACCAGTGGTCCGGCTACCAGGCAACCGCATCAACCGGGCACCGCTCTGCGGATCTCCCCGGTGAAAGCGCGGAACAGCGCGCGGCCGGTTGCCGGGCCGCCGAAATATCCGGCCGAGTCGCAGAAGCAATGATGAACGGAGCAGCAATGAACGAGACAACCCGCACCTACGACGTGGTCGTCATCGGCGCAGGGCCGGTCGGCGAGAACGTGGCCGAACGCGCCCGCGCCGCAGGGCTCAGCACCGTGATCGTGGAGCGCGAACTGATCGGCGGGGAGTGCTCGTTCTGGGCCTGCGACCCGAGCAAGGCGCTGCTGCGCCCGGTGGTGGCGCGCGCCGACGCGCGCCGCGTACCCGGGCTGGGTCAGGCGGTCGCCGGGCCGCTGGACGTCGAAGCGGTCCTCGCGCACCGCGACAAGATGTCCTCGTACTGGAAGGACGAGGACCAGGTCGACTGGCTGAACTCGGTCTCCGTCGACCTCATACGCGGCCACGGCCGCCTCACCGGCCCCAAGCAGGTGGCCGTGCAGACCCCCGACGGCGAGACGATCGCTCTCACGGCCCGGCACGCCGTGGCCGTCTCCACCGGCACCCGCGCCGCCCTGCCCCCCATCCCCGGAATCGACACCGTCCACCCCTGGACCAGCCGTGAGGCGACCAGCGCCGACAAGGTCCCCGAACGTCTGGCCGTGGTCGGCGGCGGCGTGGTCGCCGTCGAGATGGCCACCGCCTGGCAGGCCCTCGGCTCCCAGGTCACCATGCTCGTCCTCGAGGACGCGCTGCTGCAGCGGATGGAGCCGTTCGCCGGCGAACTGGTCACCGACGGCCTGCGGGAAGCCGGCGTCGACATCCGGTTCGAAACCTCCGTAACCTCCCTGGCCCGCGAGGACGGCGAAGTCCACATCACCCTGGCCGACGGCGGACAACTGACGGCGGACGAGATCCTGCTGGCCACCGGCCGCGCCCCGAACACCCGGGACCTGGGGCTGGAGACGATAGGCCTCACCCCCGGCAACTGGCTGAAGGTGGACGACACCTTCCGAGTGACCGACGTCGCCGACGGCTGGTTCTACGCCGTCGGCGACGTCAACCACCGCGCCCTGATGACCCACCAGGGCAAATACCAGGCCCGGATCGCCGGCACCGTCATCGGCGCCCGCGCCAAGGGCGAACCGGTCGACGACGCCCCCTGGGGCACACACGCCGCCACCGCCGACCACGCGGCCGTCCCCCAAGTCGTCTTCACCACCCCCGAAGTCGCCTCCGTCGGCCTGACCACCCGCGAGGCCGAGCAGAGCGGACGCCGAATCAAGGTCGTCGACTACGACCTCGCCCGCGTCGCCGGCGCCCACCAGTACAGCGAGGACTACCGCGGCCACGCCCGCATGCTCATCGACACCGACCGCGACACCGTGGTGGGCGTCACCTTCGCCGGCCCCGGCGTCGGAGAACTCGTCCACTCGGCCACCATCGCCGTCGCCGGCGAAATACCCCTCGACCGCCTCTGGCACGCCGTCCCCGCCTTCCCCACCCTCGGCGAAATCTGGCTGCGACTGCTGGAAACCCACCGAGGCTGAAGACAGCCACTGCGCGTCACCCGCAACCGACCGGTGAGGAAGCTTTCCGACGGTTCACCGCACGGCGTTGCTTCCCCCAACACCGGCGAGCCCAGCCGGAAAGCCCTCCGTCAGATACCGCCCCTCTGCGCTCGAGCGTCGATGCGCCACAACCGGCCCGGGTAAAGAACCACTCGATCACGGTCGAAGATCACAAAACAGTTGCCAGACCCACGACACCCGCGCACAAGGGCAGGACCGCCTAACAGTCCCAGACCCCCCTGTTGCACGATCCCCCTTCATGACGACACGCGGTGAAGCAGCACCCCCCTTGTCCGCCCCCCTCCCCACGGCGACGCCAACAGGACACCCACCGCCACCGCAACACCCGGCCCCACAGCATCGACGAGCAGGTCACACAGCACCGAACCGACCGCAAGCCGGCCGTCAGCACCGACGCACAGAAGAAAGACCCGCTCCGCCAACTACCCAGCCCCGAACAGCAGGCGACTGACAGAGCTACCAGAAACACTCCCACGCAACGGCTCTCCGGGACATGGCGCACCAAACCCCCAAACAATTCGCCGTTCAACCACACCTACCTCGTCAGTACCTCCTCAAAGACAACCCCTCGCGGCCTGCTATCCAGGCCACACGGTAAGCAAGGACAAAGACCATGGCCCCCAGGATCGCGCGACGCGCCGCTCTCACAGCCGCCTCCGTGACCATCGCAGCAACCGGACTCCTCACAACAGGCAGCCCCGCCTCAGCAGCAGCCCACCCCACCGACGGCCGAACAACCATCGCCTCCCACCACCTGCAACTCCTCCACACCCATGACGACAGCCACAACCGGGACACAGGACAGGCCCACAACGACGAAGACGCCCGCCGACGCTGGATCAACGACCAGATCGAATGGACCCTCCACCACAACCCCACCACCCAGCACACGAACGACGACAACGCCCGTTGACACCGGGGCACCGACCAGACCCAGTCAATCCCGGACCACGACGAACCTCACCACCAGATCCAGGACCAGCACAAGGAACGTTCACACCGCCGAGCCCCCTCCACCCCTGCACTTCCCTGTCCTGGTGACAGGGCTCCGCGGAAGGTCTGGGGCGGAGTTGCGAGCGCGCTGCTGTCGGCCGGCCACGACGTGGTCGTGCATGCCCGCAATGAGCAGCGCGCGGCCGCCGTTCAGGACCTGATCGGCCGCGGTGCGGGCCTGGTCATGGGCGACTTCACAGATCGCGACGCGGTGCGGCACATCGCCGCCGCACTCAACGACGCTGCACCGCTCGACGTCGTGATCCACAACGCCGGCATTTGGAGCGGGTCCGCGGTCATGCCGGTCAACATCATCGCCCCCTGCATGCTCACGGCCCTGCTACGCCGACCGCGCCGGCTCGTGCACCTTGGTGGTCAGCCCTCCACGGGACCGGCGTCCCGGCGCACACCGGCACAACGATCAAATCAAGCCGGCCCGGTAGACCAGAAGGGCGATCTGGACGCGATTGTTCAGTCCGAGCTTGGTCAGGATGTGGGAGACGTGCGCCTTGACCGTCGGGATGCTCAGGTACAGCTCACCGGCGATCTGCGCATTGGTCTTCCCCTCCGCGACAGCCAAAGAGACCTCGCGTTCGCGGGCACCCAGCCGGTCCAGCAGCTCCTGCGCGCCGCGCGCATCCCTCCCGCCTCCAGCCGGCTGTTCCAGTCCCTCGGAAGAGTGCCGCGCCGCCTGGTCGCCGGAAGGCCGCACGGCGACGCTGTCGACGAGTTGGCGCAGAGCGCCCGGGGAGAACACCGGCTCCCCCACGGCGGCTCTTCTCAGCGCGGCCACGAGGTCCTGCGGCAGGGTGTGCTTGAGGAGAAAGCCACTGGCGCCCGCTTGCAGGGCGCGCAGAACATAACCGTCGGTGGCGAGCGTGGTGAGCATGATGATCTCAGGAGCATCTGCGCGAGCACGCAGAATCCGGGTGGCCTCGATGCCGTCCATGATCGGCATGCGGATATCCATCAGAATCAGGTCCGGACGGTGGAGATCGACGAGGGCCGGTACCTCTGTGCCGTCGGACGCCTCCGCGATCACCGTGATTCCCTCGGCGGCCCCCAGCATCATGCGCAGCCCGGCACGGACCAACGGATCGTCATCGGCCAGCAGTACGCGGATCATGTCGCCCACCGTACGGTGATCACGCGGCCCACGGCAGCCAGGCCATCACCTGGTACCGGTCGGCCGTGCGACTGTGCGCGAACGTGCCGCCGGCCAACGCAGCACGTTCGGACATTCCGATAAGTCCCTGCCGCGCCCCCGGCGGCGCAGTGGAAGGCCAGGCGGCAGGGAGGGTGTTGGTCACCTCCAGTGTGAGGCCGTCTCGCGGCGCACCTGCCAGAGTGAGGTGTACGGCCTCGCCCGGGGCATGCTTGCGAGCATTCGTGAGTGCTTCCTGCACGATCCGGTAGAGGGTACGGCTGGTGAAGTCGCTCACCGAGTCCGCGTCGGCGAGATCCAGTTCCACCTCGATGTGCATACCCGCCCCGCGGTTCTCCTCGACCAGATGTGTCAGGTCCCGGAGAGTGGGCTGCGGCGGTTCGGTTCTGGCGACGGCACCCGGATCGAGAGGCGAGCGCAGGATGCCGAGGACGTGCTGCAGATCCTCCAGAGCCCGACCTGCACTGTCACGGATCACGCCTGCGGCCTGCCGGACCTGCTCAGCCGGTGCATGCGGATGGAACTCCAGGGCGCCGGCGTGCACGCTCAGCAGGGACAGGCGGTGGGCCAGAACATCGTGCATCTCCCGGGCGATCGCCTCGCGCTCCCGTTGGCGTGCCCGCTCGGCACGGAGCGCGGATTCGCTCTCGGCGCGTTCGGCACGCTCCTGAAGTGTGCGTACGAACAGACCCCAGCCCACGGCCCCCACCACGAGCAGGGCCCCGGTCACGGCCGAGGCCACCTCGGCGGACTGGAACGACCAGCGCGTGGCCAGATAGAGCGTGACGGGAAGCAGCGCGACCGCCGTCACCCAGCGAGTGGTGGCGACCGCGCACCGTGCCGCCACGGTGAACAAGGCGATGGCCGCGGCGGGAATGACAGGCACGAAGGCACACATCACCACGAGGATCAGGGCAACGGCCACCGGCCATCTGCGCCGCCACCACAGCAGCACACAGCCCGCCAGCGGTACAAGGATGTCGTGCACTCCGAACGGCAGCCCGGGCAGGACCGCGCTGGTGAAGATCCGGGGGTACAGCCACAAGCCCCTGTTGCTCGCGACGACCGTGCTGGCCGTCAGTACCGCACCCGCTGCTACGACCGCCAGGTCGCGCCACACAGCCCGTCTGCCGTCGACCGTAATTTTCTGGCTCACGCCTCCGCAACCTACGTCGCCCCGGCTCACGACGGCCAACCTCTCAGGCCTCGGCGCGCAACTTGCCTACCAAGGTATGAGCGTCCCGTCCGGCCGCGACTTTAGTCACCCGCGAAGTGCCTACTTTCTGCCGAAGCCGGCTCCCTGTCCCGCGCCATAGCGTCGCAGCCATGAACCGATCCCTGAGCACGAACATCGTCCCCCTCCTCCAGCACCCGAGGCGGCTCGCCTCCGGCCTGCTCGGCGCGGCGCTCCTCCTCCTGGGAGGTGTGCACCTGGCCGAGCGCCTCCTCGCCCACCTGGCGTTGTGGAGCCTCTCCGTGCCCGTCCCGGGCCTGTTCCACCTGGCGCTGTTCGCAGCGGGAGCGGCGACCCTGGCCCTCGTGCTGCGCCGCAGGAACACTACGTGCCCGCAGGACCGTTGATCCGCAGCCTCGGACGCGGCGCCGCACGGCTCTCACAGCGGGCGGCGACCGCCGTCCTGACCCCACGCAGGAAGACCGAACAGGCCAGTACGTCATGACCGACTCCGCCACGAATCACCAAGCCTCCCCTGTTCCCGCGATCGAGACCATCGGGCTGGGTCGGCGCTATCGCCGCGGGTGGGCCCTGCGGGACACCTCCTTCCGTTTGCCTGCGGGCCGCGTCTGCGCCCTCGTCGGTCCCAATGGCGCCGGCAAGACGACCCTGCTGTCCCTCGCCGCCGACCTGATCACGCCCACCACCGGGACGATCACGCTGTCCGGCCACCGACCTGGCAGCGCCTGGGCCCGCCGGAGCACGGCGTTCCTCAGCCAGCACAAGGCTCTGTACCCGCGCTTCCGCGTCCACGAGATCCTTCGCATGGGAGAGGAGCTGAACCCCGGTTGGCACCAGGAAACCGCCGAGTCCGTCGTCGAGGCCGGCGGCATCCCGATGAACGCCCGGATCGGCACGCTCTCCGGCGGACAGTCCACCCGGGTAGCCTTCGCCCTCGCCCTGGGCAAGCGCCCACAGCTGATGCTCCTGGACGAGCCGATGGCCGATCTGGACCCGCTGGTGCGGCACCAGATGACCGATCTGCTCCAGGCCCAGGCACGACAGAACCACGCGACGGTCGTCATGTCCTCGCATCTGGTCTCCGAACTGGAGAGCGCCTGCGACTACCTCGTCCTCGTCAACCACGGCACGGTCCGGCTGGCCGGCGAGGTGGACCTCCTGCTCGCCGAGCACCGACGGGTCACCACCATGACGTCGGACCACGAGCACCATCTGCGGACCCTGGACGGGCACGACGTCATCGCGACCTCCGGCGGCATCGACCGGATCACCTCGCTGGTCCGAACCCGCCACGCACTCCCGGAACACGCCGAGCACCGGCCACCCACCCTGGAGGACCTCGTCCTCGGCTACCTCAGGGCACCCGACGCGCCCTCGCTGCTCACCGCGAGCGCGCGCGTCGTCGACATCGAGGTGGCCGTATGAACACCCATACCGCACCGGCCCAGGCCGGCGTCCGCCGCGGTCCGCGGCTGCACGGGCTGACCTGGTTGATCTGGCGGCAGAACCGCACCGCCTTCTGGATCGGCCTGGCCGCCGCGGCGGCCGTCGCCGTCTACGCAGCCGTACAGCACCAGCACGTCACCGCGGCCGTCGCCGCACAGCATCTCGACGCCTGCCGCGGCCATGAGACCTCGACGACGTGTCTGAGGGACCTCCTCAGCTTCGAGCGGCAGCACCAGTTCCCGCTGCGGCGCCCGCTGCAGGCCATGCTGCTGCTGCCGTTCCTGTTCGGCCTGTTCCTCGGCGGCCCCCAGCTCGCCCAGGAACTGGAGTCGGGGACGTACCGCACCGTGGCCACCCAGTCGGTGACGCGTACGCGCTGGTTCGCGGCGAAGCTGGGTGTGCCGCTCGCCATGACCGTGTTCATCAGCGGTGTATTCGCCGCCGCGATGACCTGGTGGTGGCACCCGGTCGCCGCGGTCCTCGGACCCCTGTTCCCGTGGCAGGGGTGGTACCCCTTCTACGGGGTGGGCCCCGTCATCGTCGGCATGAGCGTCCTGTTCTACCTCCTGGGGGCGACCCTGGGACTCGTACTGCGCCGTACCGTCCTGGCGATGGGCGCGGCCCTCGCCGCCGGCGCGGGTCTGTTCGTCCTGCTCGAACAGGTTCGGCCGTACCTCTGGCCGATCCGTACCGCGTCCGCGCAGCACACCATCGAGCCGCCGGTCCCCGGTGACGCCTGGCTGCTGGCGGACGGCCCGGTGTCGTCGGACGGCCGGCATGTGTCCGAGGTCACGGGCTGCTACGCGCAGAGCGACTTCCACCGGTGCCTCACCGAGCGCGGTATCACCGGCCGATGGGCCGATTACCATCCCGCCGCGGACCTCTGGCCCCTGCAGTGGGCAGCGACAGGGGTGTGCCTGGCGCTCGGTGTGGCGCTCGTCGCCCTCTCCGTGTGGTGGATCCGCCGGAACCCGTCCTGATCCCCCTCGGACCGGACCGGGACCGAAGTGGTCGGTCCCGGTCCGGTCCGTCCGTGCGGCAGGAGCGGGCCGCCACCGACAATATGACGTGCGGTCAAGCAGTCAGGCAGTCAACGGGCCCGGCCACCACTCACATTCCACCGGCGGATCACGGAGCGACCGGCACACGAGGACAGCGATGACCCTGCACTGTGCGTGCGGAATGCGGCCCGCCATGGCGAAGCATTCCGCGATCCCCCCGGGACCCGCCGAACGGCCCACGCCTCCCGTGGGCCGTTGAGCCCGTCGGCAGGTGACCCCTGATCAGCGCAACGCCGGTTCGGTGCGGCTACCAGCCGTCCACGGCTCTGTGCGAGACAGTGAGCGAAGTCTCTCCATCGGGCATCACCGCGTCCTTGCCGGCCTGGTCGACGCCAACGGGGTGTTGCCCGACATCCAGCCCGGCGTCCTCTACAAAGGCGACGACCTCGGCAAGTGGCTTCAGCAGCAGAAGCAGCCGGGCACCTCGCGCAGCTCACCACCGAGCAACAGGAACGACTCGCCGCACTCGGCATCCAACCCTAGACCGGCCCACTGCAGCCCCAGCTAAGAAGAGCACGGCTGCCCCGTCCGGGCAAGGTGTCGGCGGCGTTCACGCGGGGCGTTGCGGCCCCTCAGTACGTCGCGCGTGAAGGCGGGGCCCTGACCCCATCTCCACGCGCTAAGAAACCTTAGGTATGCGGTGAGGGTCCGACCGGCGTAGCCCGGTCGGACCCTCACCACCGCTTTTATGGCGGCTCGCGCCTGCCCGTCGGTCAGGCTGCTGCAGGGGCGCCGAGCATCGCGGAAGCCTGTTGGAACGGGTTGGGAACGCGGATGGTAGCGGCCTGGGGAAGGCCGCGGCAGGTGAAGCCGAGCTGGGTCATGGCCCGCAGGACTTCACCGGCGCTGAAATCGCGGCGGTCCTGGCGTGTGACGACCTGGCCGACCTGTTTGACCGGGTAGGTGCGTCGGCCGATGATCACGGACTCGCCGAAGACCTGCTCGGGCTTGATGCCCTTCATCGATTCCAGGACGCCGCTCTTGGTGAGGTCGAACGGGAAGCGGGCGATGACACAGCGCATGATGCCTCACAAGGAGAAAGAACGAAGGGGGATGGTTCTGCCGCGGTGAGGCGGTTCAGCCGGCAAGGGCGAGGATGCCCAGGACGCTGCCTTGTTCGTCGGCCGCAGGCTGGGCATCGACCTGGTGGTAGCGCATCGCGTGCTCGGCTTCGGTCATGGTGGTCACGGGAAAGGTGAACGGCCCGCGGCTGCCGAGGATGTCGCGCAGCTGGACCCGGTCCGTGTACGCGGAGCTGTCACTGACGGCGGCGAGCTGGGCCTGGGTGACCAGCCCGGTGCACAGGCCGTCGTTGTCGCAGACGAGGAGGTGCACGGTGCGGGCGCTTGCCATGACGGCCAGGGCGACCTCGACGGTCATGTCGTCACAGACCTGCGGTCCGCCTGTGTCCATGGCGTCGGCCGCCGTCCTGTGCACGGGGGTGGCGTTCGCCGGGCGGGGCTGCATCTGAACGAGCGTCAAAACGTGCCTCCTGCAGAGATGAGATGGGTCAGCTTCCGGATCACGTAGGTTCTAGGCCGCCGCGTCGAAGGAGGACTGATGCGCGGTCACGCGACGGGCGGCCGAAGCGGGGCTGCGTCGGCCGCGTGAGGACGCGCTGCGCTTACGGCGCTCGGCGACCGGTGCGGTGATTGTCACGGGGATGCCGGAGGGGGTCTGGGCGCCGGTGATCCGGCTGAGTGCCTCCTCGCCGGAGCGGACCTGGGTGGTCTGAGGGACGATGCCGGCGGCGGTCATGAGGCGGGTCATGTCGCGGCGCTGGTTGGGGGTGACCAGGGTGACGACGCTGCCGGACTCCCCTGCCCGCGCGGTACGGCCGCCACGGTGGAGGTAGTCCTTGTGGTCGGTCGGCGGATCGACGTTGACAACGAGGTCGAGGTTGTCGACGTGGATGCCGCGCGCCGCGACGTTCGTGGCCACGAGGACGGTGACATGCCCGGTCTTGAACTGGGTCAGGGTCCGGGTGCGCTGCGACTGCGCCTTCCCGCCGTGCAGGGCGGCGGCCCGTACCCCGCTGGCCAGCAGGTGATCGGTGAGCTTGTCCACAGCCCGCTTGGTGTCCAAGAACATGATCACCCGGCCTTCGCGTGCGGCGATCTCCGTGGTCGTGCGGTGCTTGTCGGTGCCGTGGACGTGCAGCACGTGGTGCTCCATCGTGGTGACCGCGCCTGCGGACGGGTCGACGGAGTGGACGACCGGGTCGGTGAGGTAGCGACGGACCAGACGGTCGACGTTGCGGTCGAGGGTGGCGGAGAACAGCATCCGCTGGCCCTCGGGGCGGACCTGGTCCAGGAGAGCGGTGACCTGGGGCATGAAGCCCATGTCGGCCATCTGGTCCGCCTCGTCCAGGACAGTGATCGCGACCTGGTTCAGCCGGCAGTCACCGCGGTCGATGAGGTCCTTGAGGCGGCCCGGCGTCGCGACGACGACATCGGCACCGCCCCGCAGCATATTGGCCTGCCTGCCGATCGGCATCCCGCCGACGACCGTGGCCAGGCGTAGCTTCACCGAGCGGGCGTAGGGGGTGAGCGCGTCGGTCACCTGTTGCGCCAGCTCACGCGTCGGCACGAGGATCAGGGCCAGCGGCTGGCGGGGCTCGGCGCGCTGTGCGGCGGTGCGGGCCAGCAGGGCCAGGCCGAAGGCGAGGGTCTTGCCGGAGCCGGTGCGCCCGCGGCCGAGGACGTCGCGGCCCGCGAGGGTGTTGGGCAGGGTCGCGCCCTGGATCGGGAACGGGACGCTCACGCCTTGCGCGGTCAGCGCGGCAAGCAGCTGCTTGGGCAGGTCGAGGTCGGCGAACGCCTCGACGGCGGGCAGTGCGGGAGTGATCGTCTTCGGCAGGGCGAACTCTCCCTGGAGCGCTGCGGGCCGTCGGCTGTGGCCGCCCGAGCGGCTCGGCCCCCCAGAACGGCTCGGGGCGGACGAGCCGAAGCGGCGGCCGCGGCCCAAGCCGGCACCGGAGCCGCCGGTACGGCTGCGGGTGCGGGAGGAGCGGTCGTTCGTGCGTGTGGGGTTCATTCAGAACCTTCCTTGATACGGCACGTATCAAGGAATTCCCGCAGCGGAAGAACAGCGCAGGGAATCACAAGAACGGGCCGAATGGAATGCGAAAAAGAATCTGGCCTGCAGTGAATCCGATGCGGGTGCAGGCAACGAAATAGGTGACGTCACGCGGACGTGAAGCAGCTTTGAAGAGGCCCGCATCCCTGGAGAAATGTCTGCGGGCGATGGTTGTCCCACAGGAAACCGCTGCGGGAAATACCCGTAGCTGGGCCCGCACCCCGAGGGATACCGGCCCCAGCTAAGAAATACGCGTCAGCGTCAGGCAGGAACGACGTTCTCTGCCGTCGGGCCCTTTTGGCTCGGCACGATGTCGAAGGTGACCTTCTGGCCTTCGAGCAGTTCACGGAAGCCCTGGGCGGCAATGTTCGAGAAGTGGGCGAACACGTCAGCGCCGCCACCGTCCTGCTCGATGAAGCCGAAACCCTTGGCTGCGTTGAACCACTTCACGGTGCCAGACGCCATGTCATATCTCCCTTGGGGCAGTACGCCGGGACCCGCAATACACGGATACCGGGTCGCCGCGATGATGCCCCGCCCGGAAAATGACCGGAAATATAAAAACGCTTCCCACGGCTGAAAATACCGGCGAAGGCGCTTGAAGTTTTGGGAACCAAGACTGCAACTAGACCGACAGTAGCATACGGTAGCGGCCTGTGTACGTTAAATAATTCCGCTCTGTTCGTTGCGGTAAAAACACTCCCCGCATGGCGTGTTAAACCCTCACCTGGCGGCCATAGATATTGATCCACCCGTAGCGCAGCATTTCAGGAAGAGCTGTCGCTGTTCACGGCTCGGAGGGCACAACTACTCCGGTGGCACCGTCACCACGCCCGACGTCGACCATCGGTCCGTAGCCGGTCTCGACACAGATCAGGGCCGCGCAGCTTGCGCGGCCCTGATCACGTGCGCCCAGATCCCGACCACCGCCGCCTGAAGGCCGGCGCCCGCGGAGGGTGAACCAGTCGGACAGCAGGCCTGCCCGGGGGTAGCCATACGCTCCGAGCGCGGGCGGGAAGGTCAGGCGGGGTTGATGTTCTCGGCCTGGGGGCCCTTCTGGCCCTGGGTGACGTCGAACGTCACGGCCTGGCCTTCCTGGAGCTCACGGAAGCCCGAGGAGTTGATCGCGGAGTAATGAGCGAACACGTCCGGGCCGCCGCCGTCCTGGGCGATGAATCCGAACCCCTTCTCCGCGTTGAACCACTTCACAGTTCCGGTAGCCATGTCTTGCCTTCCAGTCGATGAACGCCCCCCACAACGTGCGGACGGCAGAGGTGATCGCCCTGGTTCCTGCGGCACAGCACAGCAGAACGCCCACGCCGAAGACGTGGGCGAAGGGGAACTTCCGAACCATGACAGCTGACGCAGACGCTACACGCCCACACACCCTGTCACCAGAGGGAAATGACCACGCGTCACACCCGGCTGGGGCGTGCCCAGGGGCCCGCCGGTACCCGGCGGGCACACTCCCTCAGGCCGCGGGCGGACCGGACGCTTCTGCGGCACGGCGGTGTTCGGCGTTGATGCGCTGGGCTTCTTCGAGCTGGTCTTCGAGGATGACGATCCGGCACGCGGCCTCGATGGGAGTGCCCTGGTCGACGAGCTCCCGGGCGCGGGCGGCGATGCGCAGTTGGTAACGGGAGTAGCGGCGGTGTCCGCCCTCGGAGCGCAGCGGGGTGATCAGGCGGGCTTCGCCGATGGCGCGGAGGAAGCCCTGGGTGGTGCCGAGCACCTCGGCGGTAAGTGCAGTGCGCAGTACCCAGCAGTGAAGTCAGTGAGCAGCACCTCGGTGAAGGCGTCGGCTGCGGACGCGCGCACCGGGACGGAACCCCACCACCGCACCGTCCTGCGCACTGCAACTGCGTGTACTGCTGCCCGCCAGTTCGTCCCTGCCGGGCCCTGTTGATCTCGGCTACGAGAGAAGCCATGACCACGCCACCACCCAATGTCTACTCCAGCCAACATAGATTTTTGAGTGTTCGACAGTGAGGTAATCGCCCTCGAACGGAGCAGGGCAGGGTCAACGGACCCCGGGCCGGGCGCTGGTGCCGCGTAGACGGACCGGGCATTGACGATCAGGGAACCACGACCTGATGAACACGATGAGCGTCCACGCCGCAGCCGACCGTTCCCGCGTGCGCCGACGCCGACGCGTCCCTTCTCCTGCTGCGACAGGTGCGCGAGCAGCTCGCCGGACGGGAGACCGGCCTGATCGAATCCGCACGCCACCAAGGCGCCAGCGGGGCCGACCTCGCCCGTCATCGCGGAGCTCCCTTCGAGTGGAGGCAGAGCCTGCCATCCCGATCAACGGGCCACCACAGGCCGTCGCACCCCTCGGCCCCGGGACTCGAAGCAGACCTCCTTCCCACCTCAGGACTGCGGTGCACCGGACGGGTCTCTATTCATTCCGGGAGCGCGTCATGATCATCGCCACCGACGATGTCTTGCGAAGGCCGACAAGGCCGTCGACCGCGTTAGGAGTACCTCTGAGACCAGGCACCGGCCGCCAACGGCTGCGGCTTGGAGGCGCCCACAAACGTCATGCGAACCAGCCGTCGGGCCACGTCCGATAGCACGGCGGGCTCGGCAGACAGATGCTGGCGCTGTGCCACGAAGTTCCCCGGGTCTCCTGTTCAAGCCGCTGCCGCGAGGGGCTCGGGCCGTGCACTCTCCGGTCAGCCAACAGATGCCGAGCAGGTCCATGTACTCCTCCACCGGCTGGGCAGATACGACTCCGGGGCACGTTGGGTACAGCCCGAGGGCGTCGATCCGGTACCGGTCAAGCGTGTCGATCAGCAGGTAGCCCACCAGCTGCCAATGGCACGCTTCACGCCCTTCAGCATCAACGCACTTTTGAGCTCGGCGCAGCACACCGAGCGCAGTGATTGGTTACGCACTTTCCATCTGACGGACCGGTCCGGTGATCGGCAGCTCGGCCCATACGATTTTTCCCCGTTCCTGGTACCGCGTTCCCCACCGTTCGGCGAGCTGAGCGACGAGCAGCAGTCCGCGGCCGCCCTCGTCGGTGGTGCGGGCGTGCCGCAGGAAGGGGGCGGCGCTGTTGGAGTCAGACACTTCGCACGTGAGGGCCCGGTCGCGGATGAGGCGGAGCCGGATGGGGGGTGCGGCGTAGCGGATGGCGTTGGTGACGAGTTCGCTGACGATCAGTTCTGTGGCGAACACTTCTTCCTCTGCCAGTCCCCAGGTAGCCAGTTGACGGGTGGCCAGTGTGCGAGCGGTGGCGACGGCGGCGGGGTCGGGCGGCAGGTCCCAGAGGAGGACACTGCCCGGATCCAGGGGACGGGTGCGAGCCACGAGGACGGCCGCGTCTTCTTGGGGGTCCGAGGGCACCAGCGCTTCGGTGAGGGTGAGGCTGAGGTTCTGCAGGGATCCGGTCGGTGAGGCCACGAGGCGCTCGAGTTCGGCCGCCCCAGTCTGAGCTGGGAACTTCTGAAGAAGTCCGCGGGTGTGGAGCACGATCAGGGTGTCTTCGGGCAGGTCCAACACAACCTTCTCGAACGGTGGGCCCGGGTGGCCAAGGGGTTCGCCTGCGGGAGGGGGCGGGGCTGTGACGGTTCCGTCGGGGTGGGCGAGGACCGGTGCGGGGTGGCCTGCCGAGGCCATGCTGCCGTGGCCGGTCACGGGGTCGTAGACCAGGTAGAGGCAGGACGCGCCGATGGGGGTGCCGGCGCTGGTTTCGCCGCTTTCCCTGCCCAAGGCACGCACCAGGTCGTCGAGGCGGGCGAGGAGTTCGTCCGGGGCCAGGTCGAGGTTGGCCAAAGTATGCACTGCGGCACGCAGCCGCCCCATGGTGGCGGCCGTGCGCACACCGCGGCCGGGAGTGCTGCCGGTCACGAGTGCCACGCGGGCTCCGGGAAGGGGAATGACGTCGGTCCAGTCGCCGCCGGCTCCGGAATAGACCATGTGGTGGGCCCAGTCCACGGCGCGGGGGGCGGCGAACCGCTGGGGCAGCATGCCCTGCTGCAGAGCCAGTACGGTGTTACGCTCGCGAATGTAACGGCGGCCGTTGTCCAAGGCGACCGCTGCCCGGCCGACCAGGTCCACTGCGAGCTCGAGATCATCGTCCTCGAACGGGCCCCTCGCCGAACCCCACCGGTAGAAACAGACCAGTCCCAGCGCGCAACCGCGGACGACAAGAGGTACCAGCATCAGCGAGTGGACGCGGTCCTCCAGCATCTTGCGCCCCCGCGCCGGATCACCAGCTACCCACGGACTGTCCTCGGTGAGGGTACGCACCAGCCGCGGCACGTGGTCAACCAGCACCTGGCAGGCGGGCGTATCTCCCGGATAGCTGCTGATCTCCCCGGGAGCGTAGGCTCCGGGCGGGGCGTCGGTACGGCGGGAGCAGGAAGCGGCCCGCCGCAGGACGGCGGTTCCTTTGATGGGACCGGGGGGAATCTCCTCCCCACCGAGTACGGGTTCCAGGACGTCCACGGAGACGCTGTCCGTCAGCGTGGGCACCACTACTTCTGCCAGTTCCTGGGCTGTGCGCAGCAGATCCAAGGTGGTGCCGATCCGCGCGCCGGCCTCGGCCATCAGCGCAAGACGTCGCTCGGCCCTGTGGCGTTCGGTGATATCGACCACGAGATCGGCGACCCCGAGGATCCGGCCGTCTTGGGCCTGAAGGCGGAACGCCGACGTCGAATAGACATGCTCCCGCCCCGGATCGCCGGGCGGCCGTCCGCGCTTTTCGAACTCGATCGCGGGCTCCCCGGTCCTGAGGACCTCGCCCAGCACCCGCTCCACCATCTCGCCGCTGAACTCGGGCCACGCCTGGGTGGGCCGCAGCCCCAGGACCTCCCCTATCCGGGTGCCATGCATTCCCTCCGCCGCGGCGTTAATGCGCATCAGTCGCAGCTGAGGGTCCAAGAGGATCAAGCCAATGGGAGATCGGGTGAACAGAGCCTCCACGAGAGCCTGTTCGATGTCCGAAGGCGGAATGGGCCCGGCTGGCGACAGCTCCACGGCCAGGCTGGGGCCCGTGCCTTCGACCAGCAACCGGCAGCGCACGATATGGCCGTCGCGGTGCCGGAACATAATCTCGCCATACCCGGAATCGACACCACTCCGCGTCGCGAGCAGATCGGCTACCGGTCGACCAAGGACGTCACGAGCCGGGTACCCCAAAAGACGCTCCGCGACCGGGCCCCATTCGGACACGGTGCCATCCGCGCCGACCGCAAGCCATGCCACACCATCCGAGGCCGGTTCCACGACTGCGCCGCCGGACTTCCGCCACGCCGAAGTACCCATGACCATCCGCTCCTGTTGCAGCTCCTTCAGTCTTCCACCTCATCACTCACACCGCTCCACGGGCGGGTGTCCGTGGAGCGGTGTGAGTGGTATTGCAGGGCTTCGGCAAGCAGGTGGCCGTGGTGGAAGCGGCCGCCGTGGACTGGGATGGTGGTGCGGTGCCTTCCGCGCAAGCGTCCTGGAGCCGCCGTCGTTGCTTGCGCAGCTCCTGCTTCTTCTGCGACGCCTCCAACGTTCTGTTCGTCGGACCGCCGGGGGTCAGCAAAACCATGCTGTCCGTCGCGCTCGGCAGGACCGCCGTCGACGCCGGACCGCGCCCAAGGACGGCAAACGGGTCCTCGTCGACCGGGTCTGGCCGCGCGGCATGCGCAAGGAAGACGCGCACCTGGACCAGTGGCTGGGTGCCGTCGCCCCGTCGACCGAACTGCGCAAGTGGTACAGCCGTGACCCCAGCCGCTTCACCGAGTTCCGTCGCCGCTACCTGTGAGAACTACGCGACGCCGGACACCGCGAGGCGGCCGAACAGCTACGTGACCTCGCAGCGCACGACAAGCTCATGCTGTTGACCGCCACCAAGGACGTCGACCACAGCCAGGCCGCTGTCCTGGCCGAGTGGCCGACCAAGAAGCGGTGACGAACACGAGTGTCCACAGGGACGGCGAGCTGCGGAATTGATCGTCGACGGTGGCAGCGGCGCAGCGCACGTCCGTGCGACGCTGTACCGTCGGCGCGACCTCCACCGACTCACACCCGGGCCTCGTGGCGCTGGTACGTCGGCCGCCGGGACGAATCCCCCGTGTGACGCCATGCTGGCGGATCCTGCACCGCCCGTAGACGTGAGGAGGGTAATGATGCGAACGAACATGATCCGCAACGAGCGCAGCCGTGAACACGATGGCTCACTGCGGATCGCGTCCGCCTCTAGCCGGATACGGCAGCCTGGCGCACTGGCCCCATCCATCAGGTGTCACCACCGGCATCCGCTGAACTGCGGCTTCAGTCGGGCGAAGCACAGTGGATGTCACCGACACGGCGCGCGACCTGTCACCAGCGGCACGCGAAGCAGAGCCGATGTCACCGCCTCTGCGTCCCGCAGCCGGACGTTGGTTGGGCGGATCACAGGGGTGGACTGACCTGGCGCGGTGACCGTCACAGGGCTCCGGCGTCCCGGGCCGTCCAGACGCTCGGGTAGATCGGCCGGAAGCCGAGTTCCCGGCGGATCCGCTGGTTGGACGTGATCCCGAACCACGGGTCGGGGTCCGTGAGCTCGTGGATCCCGGCGGGCACTTCGACGCCGTTGAGCTGGTACAGCTCGACCGTCGTGACGGGAGCGTCATCGGCGATGTTGTAGATCCGGCCGGCGATACCTGGCGCGTACAGCAGACGCATCAGGCCCTGGGCGACGTCAGCGTGGTGTGCCATCTGCAGGCGCTGGTGCGGCGCCCAGCGGGCGGCCCAATGCAAGGAGTTGGCTAGGTGCGGATCGCCCTCGCCGTAGACGAAGGGGAGCCGCCCGATGCGTACGTCCAGGCTCTTGAGCGCGAGCAGTTCGCGCTCGGCCTCGGCCTTGGACTCGGGGTAGGCGCCCCACATCGCGCCGCCAGGCCGACTCTCGTCCTCCTCGGTCAGCGGGCGGCCCCGTCCGACGCCGTACACATTGTTCGTGCTGACCTGCACGAACCGCTCCACGCCGGAGACCTGCGCGGCGCGGCCCAGGGCCACCGCGGCGTCCCGGTTGACGGCCCACGCCTCCTCATCCGGCACTCCGCGGAAGGCTGCGGCGACGTTCACGACGGCGTCCACACCGGCGAGCGCCTTGCCGAGTGCCTCCTCGTCGCGCATATCTCCCACGGCGACCTGGGCGCCCAGCTCCGCGAAGCGCTCGCCACGGGCCGCGTCCCGCAGCAGGACTCGCACCTGCTCGCCCGGCTGTCGCTGGACCAGCAGCCTCGGCACGAAGCGCCGTCCAACCTGTCCCGTCGTACCGGTCACCAAGATCAGCATGATGTGCTCCTTAACGCACTGTGTCGCCTGTCGTTGATGACCAGCCTCGGCGTATGCGGGGACGACCGGGAGAGACCTCTTCATCATGGGATCGGGAGTCCCTGGATAAGCCGGCCCGCATCCCGCACCCTGGCGAGGTGAACCGAGCCGAACTCGCCGACTTCCTGCGCCGCGCTCGTGCCCGCCTGGACCCCTCCGACGTGGGTCTGACGGCCGGCGCCCGCCGCCGTACGCCGGGGCTGCGCCGCGAGGAGGTGGCCCAGCTGGCCGGCATGTCCGTGGACTACTACACGCGGCTGGAACAGTCCCGGGGCCCGCGTCCGTCCCGCCAGATGCTCACCGCGCTGGCCCGGGCCCTGCGCCTGACGGAGGACGAACGCGACCACCTTTTCCACCTCACCGGTGAAGAGCCGCCGCGCCGGGAGGCAACTAGCACCTACGTGCGCCCGGGTCTGCTCCTGGTACTGGACCGGCTGTACGACACCCCGGCGATGGTGGTGACCGACTGCGGCGAGGTCCTGGCCCAGAACGCGCTGTCGCGGGCGCTGAGCGGAGACGCTCTCGCCCGCCCGCCCCGAGAACGCAACATGATCCGCCGCTTCTTCCTGGACCCGGCGGCCCAGGAGCTGTTCCCGCCCGAGGACCGCCCGGAGCGCGCCCGTGAGCAGGTCGCCGGCCTGCGAGCGGTGGCCTCGGCGCGCCCCACGGACCCCGAACCGACCTCCCTCGTCGCCGAACTATGCGCCGCAAGCAAGGAGTTCGCCTACCTCTGGGACGAACACGAGGTCGCCGTACGCCGCGCCGCCACGAAACGCTTCCGGCACCCTGCGATCGGCATCCTCGAACTCCACTGCGAGATCCTCGTCAACGCCGACCACAACCAGCAGCTCGTTATCCACACGGCCCGCCCGGGCACAGAGTCGTACGAGCGCTTGCAGCTGCTGCGGGTGGTGGGCTTGCAGGACCTGACGCCGACGAGCCTCTGACCGCGTGCGCGCCTTCCGAGTTCGCTCCAGGCCCGCCGCACGTCGCCCCCGATCCCGAACTCCGCGCCATGTGGGGCCGACGGCGGCACAACGTCTCCCACCGGCACAGGAAGGCAGACGACCACCCCTACTACCGCGTACCCAAGCCCCTGCCCGACGGCCACGCCGGGCATCTGTGTCCTGTCGCACTGAGCATGTCTGCGGATCTTGGGTTGAGCTGCTGGATTGCCAGGTGTTGTGAGAACGCTCTGCTCGCGGTTCTCAGTGCAACTGGCTTCTGCGGAATCGCGGGTGGCCTGCGAATCGGTTGTGAGGGACTGCCCAGGGGGAGGAAGGCGGAGCCGTCCCGAGGCCGACGTAGGCTCACGGGTTGTGAATCAACTGGGTGAGGTTCGAAAGACGCGCTATCTGGTCCTTCACGACTATGGGATGGGGGGCCTGTGGTGGTGGGTGTGGGCTGAGTCCGCGGAGGAGATCGTGCGTGTCTGCGCCGAGGTCGAGGTAGTCACCGACCCGGATGCCATCGAACGCGCGCAGGCTTGGACGTTGGAGGAGGTCCACCTCGACGCACCGGATCCGAACCCGCTGTCCAGTTTCCGCACCCAGCGGGATGCCCAGCGCGGCCAGCCTGGTTTCGGCATCTTGGCAGGACAGGACCGTGTGTACTTGCGCTGGCAGGAAGGCGGCGACGAAGAGATCTTCCTGATGGAACTCGGTCCGGACGGACGGCGGTTGCGGCAAGTTGAAATCGACTCGGACGGCGGTGCCGTCAAGACGAGCGTGGCCTGTGACCTGTATGACCCGCAGTATGCGTCCCTGAAGATCAGCTGTGACAACTTCGAGGAAGCATGGCACCGGGCTCGCCATGAGTCCCAGGGTTGATCAGTCGGGTGCCTGGGCTCGAAGCTGACAGCGAGCGACCGTGTCCCGTACGCACCGTCCTCGCTGTGATGGAGGCTGTACCCGCCCCACGCGTTGTACGCCTGCCAGGTCGATGCTGCGTGCATCAGCACTGTCCTGCCCTCGCCGGATGCCGAACGGACGATCAACGGCACATAGCGCTGGTGGCCGTTGTCCGCTTCCAATCGGAGCAGGTACGCACCCTCCGGCAGTCTTTCCACCCGAAGCAGTTGCGCGGCCCGGATCTCGTCAGCACTATTGACCGTCCAGTCGTACAACCGGCCGAACCGCAGGGATCCGCCGAGCGGGGTGAAGAGTACTCGCCCCGACCGTCAACCCAGAGGGCATGGCGGGCAATCAGGCTCGCATGGCCGCAGCGACCTACGTGCAGTAGCCGCACCGCACCACCACGACGGATGCGACCCGGTCGAGCATGTCTCTTTTTGCTGTCGCTATGCACGTGTCCCCCTAAAGCTTGTTCGGCTGAGGGGGACACGTGTCGTCTATCCGGGAATGGGACTAGCCCACCTTCAATTCCATTCTGCAGTCAAGGGTCTGGGTGAACTCATGATCTCCTTGACGATACTGGAATCGGCAACGCTCGATATTCTTCCTGGGCGGTGACTCGATTCGAATCTTAGCTTGAAAGAATATGTCGCTTTCCTTCTTCGGTGGGACCTTGACCAGGGACTCTGCGTAGTTCTTGAGGCGGCTGAAATTTGGTGTGTCCGACTCGCCGCCCAAGACTAGTAGAGGTAGCCCCTCAGTGTCGTTGAGGTCGTAGGCCGCGTAGCTGATTATCCTGAGGCCTTTGGGCGGGTCAACGACACTCGCTCCCGTGATCTCGATGCTCTGGTCGCTTACGTTGTGGGGCACGGGAAGCGCGAAATACCACGTTTGACCCACCTGTGCGTGCGTGTTGCCGACTGTCCCACTCGACTGTGTTCCTTCTGCATCCAGTGCGTGGCCATCAGACCGGGACACAGAGCAGCCGACGAGGAGAGCGCACGCCAGCACTGTTGCCAGCCTAGTAGGAGTAGAAAACGCCCGGCTTCCCCGAAGGACCGTCATTCTTCCCCCAGATGTAGTGCTTGGAGTTCGTCCGGTCAAGTGCGGTGATGCGCTGCTTGTGGTCGCGGTCGTAGCCTGTCGACCCGCCCAGGGAGACTCCGAAAGCGCTGACGGCGCCGGACCACTTGACGCTGCGGTTCTTGCTCAGTTGGAAGTACGAGCCTCGCGCAACGTAGGCGCGATGACTCTTAGGAGAGGACAGGTATGCAGCTCCGTCCTTGTTGCGGACGTCCTTGCCGTACTTCCCTGTGGCGCCGCCTGCAGGGATCGTATATTTTCCGGGCTTGATGACGTAGCGGGTGAACGTGTTACCGCCACCACATTTCCATGTCTCTTGGTACTTGTAGTACTTGATCGGCACCTTCCACTGCTTTGCGTAGTAAGGACCCTTGGCTGTGTAGCCTGTGGTGACGCTCATGGAGGATCCAAGGCTCGCGCTGCCGGAGATCGTCCAGTTGCTGCCGGTCTTTGCTGCGATATCTACAGTCGAAGACAGCTTGCTGTCGTAGTCCACCGATGCCTTGGCGTCCCAGTAGGCGTGACCTTCGCCCACCGTGGTGTAGTAGATCTTCTTGTCGATGACCTTGGACTTTGTGCGGTCGCATCCTCCGTCCATCGGCCGCACGATCAGGCCCTTGGTGTCCTGCCCGTTGACTACGTAGGGGTTGTAGCCGGTCGGCAAGCCCCCTGTCGCGTTCTGCCACTTGGGAAGTGGACCGTCCTCAAGCGTATCGGTGGGGCTCGCTTCCTGCTTCTTAGTACTCCAGTCAGAATTCGTGTCCTGAGCTGCTGGTTGTCGTTGTTCGGGTATGGACGTGTTACCTGAAGTCGATTGCTGGAAGGCCGAGTTGGAGTCGGTCTTCGCTCGGGTGGCGGGCCGGTTCGGGCGGGCGGATCTGCGGTGGCGGATGCGTGACTATGTGCGGGGATTGCTGGCGCCGGTCGGGCGGAAGAATGGCTGGCAGCTGGCCGAATGGGCCGGCCACCGTGATCCGGCGGGCCTGCAGCACCTGCTGAACGGTGCCCGCTGGGACGCCGATGCCGTCCGCGACGACGTGCGGGACTACGTCGCCGATCAGCTCGGTCCGGGCGGGGTACTGATCATCGATGACACCGGGTTCGTCAAGAAGGGCACTACCTCGGCCGGGGTGAGCCGGCAGTACACCGGCACCTCGGGGAAGATCGACAACTGCCAGATCGGCGTGTTCGCCGCCTATGCCACCAGCTCGGGCCGGGCCCTGGTGGACCGGGAGCTCAACCTGCCGAAAGTCTGGACCTCCGACCGTGAGCGGTGCCAGGCAGCGAAAATCCCTGATGAACGCGGCTTTGCCACCAAAGGGGAGCTGGCCCGGGAGATCGTGCGCCGCTGCCTGGCCGCGGGCCTCCCGGCCGCCTGGGTGACCGCGGACGAGGCCTATGGGCAGGACTGGAACTTCCGCCGCCTGCTCGAGCAGCTCGGCCTCGGCTACGTGGTTGCGGTGCCCAAGTCCCAGCAGATCAAGTCCCTGGCGGGGATCTGGCGCATCGACCAGCTCATCGACGAAGCCCCCGCCGATGCCTGGCAGCGGCTGTCCTGCGGCGACGGGGCGAAGGGCCCACGCGTCTATGACTGGGCAGCGGCGAAACTGCCCGCCAACATCATTTTCGACCCGGATCCGCCGAGTCATCATCGCTGGGTGCTGGCCCGCCGCAGTCTGTCCGACCCCACCGAGATCGCCTACTACCTCGCCCACGCACCCGTCGGCATCGAGATCGACGAACTCGCCCGCATCGCCGGCAGCCGGTGGGCGGTCGAGGAATGCTTCCAGGCCGCGAAGAACGAGTGCGGCCTGGACGAGTACGAGGTCCGCCGCTATCCGGGCTGGTACCGGCACATCACCCTGGCCATGCTCGCCCATGCCTTCCTCACCTCCCTGGCCGCCCAAGCCGCCCACCGGGAAACCGCAGAAACGAACCGACCAGCATCGTCCCCCTCACCGTGGCAGAAATCCGACGGCTCCTGGACACTCTCCTGCCCCACCCCAGACCCGAACTCAACCAGCGTCAGCAAGCCCTGAGATGGTCCCACTGGCGCAGACACCACCAAGCCATCGCCCAACGATGCCACTACCGGAAAAGAGCCAGCTCAGGACACCAAATCTGACTGGAGTATTAGACGGTGTCCTATGTGGGCTTCGCTCGTTGTGCTGGTCATGGGGCGGGGTACGTGGAGTTGGATTGTTCCGGACGGGCTGTGGGAGATCGCCAGGCCGTTGATCCCGGAGGACCGGGTGCGACCGCAGGGCGGCGGCACCCAGAACACGCCTGATGAGACGCTGTTCGCGGCGATCATCTACGTGCTGGTGAGCGGATGTTCCTGGCGGGCTCTGCCGCCGTGCTTCGGGATATCGAAGTCGACGGCCCACCGCAGGTTCATGATCTGGTCGCGGGCCGGGGTGTGGGGCCGGCTGCACGAGGCGGTCCTGCACCAGCTCGACGACGCCGGTCTGATCGACGTCTCCCGCGTCGTCCTCGACTCCGCCCACGTGCGCGCAAAAAAAGGGGCGAACTTACAGGTCCGAGCCCCGTGGACCGAGGCAAGCCGGGTTCCAAGATGCACATCCTGTCGGACGCGAACGGACTGCCCCTGGTCGTCGGCCTCTCCGCCGCCAACACCCACGACAGCGAAGGGCTGAAGCCCATGGTGGCCGGTCACCAAACGAGACACGACCCCCACCGAGGCAGGTACTTCAAGCCCCAACGCCTGCACGCCGACAAGGCCTACGACATCCCCCACCTGCGAGAATGGTTACGCGGCAAACGCATCGGCGTGCGCATCGCCCGCAAAGGCACCGAGTCCAGCGAACGATTAGGACGCCGACGATGGGTGATCGAGCGGACCATGTCCTGGCTGACCGGCTACCACAGACTCAACCACCGCTACGAACGCTATCCCCGCAACTACCTGGGCTTTCTCGGCCTCGCTGCCGCCCTCTGCTGCTACAAACGCTTCCTCAAACTCACCACATAGGACACCGTCTTAGCCCAACTCTGGGAAAAGGCCGCAGTTAGCTTGGAGTCCGTCGCTGGGTTTTGCGCCTCGCTCAAGCTTGATACTTCGTTGCTGTCCGTGGACGTGGACAGCGGCAGCAGTTGCGCAGGCTCGGCGTTCTCGTCGTCAGCAACTGCCAGACTCCGCGCCGAGGCGGCGGCGGTGGCCGGCGCCGCCGCGAGGTGGGTAATTCCCCCCATGGGGACACCAGTCGACGTCTTGCCCGTGGCGGTCGCCATCGCGTTGACGATTCCGCCGTTTTCAGCCGCGGCTTGCCGCACGTCGGTGGGCAGCGTACTGGGCAGGGTAAGTGACCAAGTGCCGTCGGCAGCGGTGACGGTAGACCCCAGCGACGGGAGGTCCACCTCGGTACCATCCTCGGGGACGGCATCTATAGCTTCGACCCTGACGGTCAGCCCGGCGGCCGGCGCGCCGCTTCCGAGGGTGAATTTGCCCTTGAGTACTTCGGGAGCACCAGGGGCGGGGGGCTCGCCGGGTTCCTCGGCCACAGCGGCGGGGGCGTCAGGGTCATCCGCTGCGGCACCCATTGTGGGCTTTGCTTCGCCTGCGTCTGCAAGGCATGTAGCTGTATCCGCGAGGAAATAGCCGAAAAGCCCCACGCCGTATTCGCTGTTGGTGACAGCTAGTTTCGACGCTCCCGCGTACGCCTGCACGGTGCCGTCACTCGTGGCAGTCCGTACAGTTCCCGGGCCGACTCCCCACCCCTGTCTCTGCTCGGAATCGGTGGTACCAACGACAGTGCCCTGAGACGGGAATCTGGGGTAGGTGCTGGGAGTGTACGTCCAAGCGCGGATCACGCCGTCGGTGAGGGTGTACGCGGTTGATCCGACTGCCCACACGTCATCTGCCTCGGTGAAGGCGACCACTGCCGGATTGTTGTAGGCATGGACAGTGGGATCTAGGGTAACTTCACCGTCCCCAGTGAGCGGCGAGCTCTGATGCCAGATTTCCAACTTGCCGCCGCCGTGAATGGAGAAGATCAGATCCCCATTCGACCAAAGCCGATTTCGGCGAGCCGTCCAGTTGGATGTGTAAGTCTTTACGGGAGCCAGCAAGGCGCCCCCACTGGCACTGCGGTCCTTGTAGGACTTGAGTATTCCGTCCGACGTGACCTCGTAGATCACGCCGTGTCCGCCGGAGAGGTAGACGCTGTCACTGTTCAGCGTCGCTGATACCCCCGTATCGAACAATGCTGAATCGGTGGCGTCCGACGGGTTCCAGTCAAGATACTTTTGCACCTTGTTTCCATCGGGGTCTATGAGGTATGTCGCCACCTCTGTATGGCACGCTTCGGCAGCGGAAGCGCTGGCTCCGCCCGTGAACTCCGGAACTGCAATGGATCCCACAGTCAAGGCGGCTACGAACGCTCCGATCATAATCAGCCTGGACCGTCTTCGAGGATTGCTAGATGACACCTTGGTTCCCCCTGTCGCTGGAGGCCGTGGTCTAGTTCGGCCTTCCGTGAAGAAGATGGCAGAGCGCGAACTGCTCGGGCTCAAGAGCCTGGACGTACGCATCGGGCGGCTCCCCTTCGTCTACGGCGAGGGCGATCCGCACCTCGCCAACTCCTTGCATTGGGCCGCCCGTTGGGCGCCGCACCAGCTCCTGCAGATGGCCCACCATACGGACGTCGCCCAGGGCCTGATGCGTCTGCTGTACGCGCCAGGTATCGCCAGCCGGATCTACAACATCGCCGATGACGCTCCCGTCACGACGGTCGAGCTGTACCAGCTCAACGGCGTCGAAGTGCCCGCCGGGATCCACGAGCTCACGGACCCCGACCCGTGGTTCGGGATCACGTCCAACCGGCGGATCCGCCGGGAACTCGGCTTCCGGCCGATCTACCCGAGCGTCTGGACGGCCCGGGACGCCGGAGCCCTGTGACGGTCACCGCGCCAGGTCAGCCCTGGTGATCCGCCCAGCCGGCATCCGTCCGCGGGGGGTAGGGGTGATGACATCGCCTCTGCTTCACGTGCTGCTGGTGGCAGGTGGCCTTCCAGCCGAGTTGCCGGGCCGTTTTGCGCATCGCGGCCCGGATCAGCTCCACCCCGCCCAGTCCGACGGCTTCCTCATCGTCCAGGCTGGCAGTTCCTTGTCCAGCCACTCCTCGACGGTCCTTCGCCAAGGATCCGAGGGATCACTGTCGGCGACGTCGGCCCAGGCGTCCTCCGCCATGCCGGGGTCGATGAACAGGCTGTCGAGGTAGGCGTGTCGGCACTCCGCAGAACAGGCGCCTTCACTGCCTGTGGGGCACGTCACCGTCGAGGCCGGGCTACGAACGCGAAGGCCCCTGGCCGACCACGCCGGGCCAGCGCGCACTTGGAGCACCAGCAGCCACACCGGTCTGTTGACCACTCCTTTGGGCTCGGCTTCGCACGCGAGGTGCCACTCAAGTTTCACCGTGCCTGTAGACGTTCCGGGCCAGCCGCGACCTTGCGGGGCTGCCTGAATGACGGCTCCACGACGTCAGTATCCACGCACCTCCTCTGGAAGCGGTTCGGGTACCTGCTGCTTCGCACCTGTGCAACTGCGCTTACTGGCCCCGGAGATCCCCTTGTGGTTCATCTGCGGGGCGACAAAGGTGCAGTCCGAGCCGCGGGCGCGATGGTGCGCCGATTATCTGATGTCCCACTACCGGACCCGGGCTGTACCGGGCCGTCGGAGGCACTTGTACATGTCATCACACATACGGCGTCGGCCTGCTCGCAGACCCGGACGCGCCGGTCTGTCGGCGCTGCTTGCTGTCACAGCGGCCCTGAGCGTCACCGGCCTGACCTCTCCCGCGCAGGCGACCGGGGCGGCCGCACCGAGCGGGGACACCGTGCCGGGTACGGAGACACCCGCCGCGGCCGCTTACGGTGCCGCCCATGCCCCCGGTGCCCATGTGGCTTATGAGGGACACGGCGGCCCTCAGAGTGCGCCGCTCACGGTGACGCTGATCACGGGTGACAAGGTGACGGTGACTCAGGGCAATGGTCGTAGCCCTCTGGTGGACGTGGAGCGCGCACCGGGAGCCAAGGGGTCGGTTCGCGTCGCCACCGAGGGCGGTGACACCTTTGTGTACCCCGATGAGGCCATGCCCTACATCGCCTCCGGCCGACTCGACAAGCAACTCTTCAACGTCACACAGTTGGTGGCCCAGGACTACGACGACGCCCACACAGGCGCGCTCCCTCTGATCATCACCCGGTCCGATGGTGTGTCCGCCTCGGCAGGATCTGTTGGGTGTCTGCTGATCTTGTGCCTGATGACCTGTGGGAACGTATAGCCCCGCTGCTGCCACCTCGTCCGCCGCGGCGGCATCGGCATCCCGGGCGGTTGCCGGTGGATGACCGTGCTGCTCTGCGAGGCATTGTTTACGTGCTGTGCAAGAGCGTGAGCTGGCGGGACGTCCCCGCGGAGCGGGTCGGCTGCAGCGGGGTGACGGCCTGGCGGCGTCTGCGGGACTGGACCGAGGCCGGAGTGTGGCCCCGCCTGCACGAGGTACTTCTGGCCGAACTACGCAAAGAAGGCCTGCTGGAGATGGACGACGCCGCGATCGACGGCTCACATGTCCGGGCGCTCAAAGGGGGGCTCACACCGGACCTTCGCCGGTCGACCGGGCACGGCCAGGCAGCAAGCATCACCTGATCGTCGACCGGCACGGAACCCCCTTGGCCGTCTCGCTGACCAGCGGAAACCGTCACGACGTCACTCAGCTCGTGCCGCTGCTGGACGCGATACCCCGCATCCGTGGCCTGCGCGGCCGGCCACGGCACCGGCCCCGGCGGCTGTTCGCCGACCGCGGCTACGACTTCGACAAGTACCGGCGCCTCATCCGGGCTCGCGGGATCGCACCCAAGATCGCCCGCCGCGGCACTCCGCACGGCTCCGGCCTGGGCAAGACCCGATGGGTCGTCGAGCGCACCTTCGCCTGGCTCCACCAGTTCAAGCGACTGCGCATCCGCTACGAGATACGCGCCGACCTCCACCTCGGACTGCTCCAACTCGCCTGTAGCATCATCTGTTTGAGACGACTCCGAACCTCATTCTGAAACAATCAGTAAGTCGGGCGACCCGGAGCCCATGATCAACACGGCATCAGGGATCCTCAACCTGGTCGGCGGGCCTCTTCGCGAGGGCTACCGCAGAACCTGGCGCGGTGTCATCGAATCGGTGGCTACTGCCTCCCGGCGCTGACGTGCTGAGGCCGGTGACAGCGTCGGTGACGATCGAGTGTGGTCGCCGGGGACGCAGTGCTTCCCGGCAACCCGGGAAGAGCCAGTCGGCCGGCATCCTGCTAACGCCCCGTCGGCTCCCGCCTTCCCTTTTCTGCGCTGCCCCCGCACACAGCGTCGTCACTTCTGGGTTCTGGCCTAATCGAGTTTTCCCTGGCGGATGGTCTGCACGGCGAGCACTGGGTTCATGGGTTCGATGAGATGTTCAACGGCGACAGCCACAAGGTGGGCTGGGGCATCGGCCTGCAGCAACGCACTCACGTACTCGAGGGCCTGCGATGGAGACAGCGTCGGCAGTCTCTGGCGCAGGATGCGTACCGCTGGCATGCGGCCACGCACGGCGGCAGCTTCGCGTATCTCTTCGTGTAGATCGTCCACAGAGGTGCGAATGGTCAGCCCACGGATACGAACGCGGTAGTCAGCCTCCCAGGCTCCCTCTATCTCGGAGACGGCTCCAATTTGGTGCAGCCCGCCGTCGATGCGGTCGACCAGGTAGGGGCCGTGGCCGACCAACATGGCCGCGGGGTTCCGGGTGCGCGCGTATTCCTCGGACTGCCAGTAGACCTTCCAGACCAGCTCGTGTTTCTCTACATGCAGCACTGTTGTGCGCACCGGCTCAACGCCCAGAGCCGCCCACTTCTGGTTCTCGCGGTCCAGCTCTTCCTCGACGATACGAACCGCGGTCTCTCGCTCGATCACGCGTGCAGCATCCACTATGGATCCAGGTCTGACCAGCAGGTTTCCGGGCCCACAGTCACAACTCCTTTCGTTGCAGCGACGGCTAACTGTCCCGTAACTGCTGGTCACGAGCTGCCCAGGCTGCGGAAACTGCGTAGCTACTGCGTTCGCGGCGCCGGTATCGTCCCGCTCTCGACCCGCCATACCAGCGGCCTACGTTCCGAGAGCGATGCAGATGACAGACGATCCTCGAGCTCTGGGTTCCGGCCGAGGAACTGGACGACTTCAACGCCCACATCGTCGGCGATATCCAGTTGGTCCACGAGTTCCGCTGAGGCGGGAGGGATGCTGGGGCGGCACGCCGGGCCGATGCGATGATCCCGGTCTTGCCCGATAGCCCACAACCGTGATCGCTCGGATAAGTCCTAGTGTCCTGCGCCAGTAATTCGTCGGTAGATCCGTCCAGCCCCCTGGTGGCCAGGGGGCTGTATGCCGACCGCGCGTGTTGGCCCTTCGAGCCCCAGCCGGGACTACCTAGGAACTTCCGGCGCGGGACACTAGCGTCCGTCGGCGCGCTTCCGGGTGGCGATCACGGTGGCGGCCGCGCCCGCCGTTCCGTACAGCGTGTACAGCAGGCCCTGGCCCAGGAGGTCGCCGCGCTTCACCTCCTGGGCGTACTTGAGCTGGTCGAACGTGGCTGTGCCGGTCGAATCGCCGCCGCGGACGCTGTAGTCGAGCGCGCAGGTATGGCCCTGCCGCATGGGGCCGGGGTGGTCCTCGCCGTCCTCGCCCAGCTGGAGCCCCGGGCAGTCCGGGACGCCGTGGGCCGCCCCAGCCCTCAGCAGGGTGATCACCCCCCATGCCAGCGGGACCAGGAAAAATGCGATGAACACTCCGCGCAACCTCATTGCGGCACCCTAGTGTCCTGCGCCAGTAATTCGTCGGTAGATCCGTCCAGCCCCCTGGCGGCCAGGGGGCTGGACGCCGACCGCGCATGTTGGCCCTTCGAGCCACAGCCGGAACTACCTAGGAACTTCCGGCGCGGGACACTAGGTGCTGCGTTTGGCGCCACAGTGTCCGAGGCCACCGTCGTCCCGCCGACGCAACCGCCTGGCCATAAGGCGGAAGTCGACTTCGGTGATGTGACCGTGAGCCTGGCCGGTGAACTGGTGACCTGCTATCTCTTCTCCTTCCAGTTGACGGAGCTGCCGGGCGGAAATGCGGTCGCTGCGTGACCCGGACGCCGTCGATGAGTAGTCGAGCTCGTGATCAGGTCGGCTCGGCTGCCGAGCTCGCGGATCCGGGCCCGGCGTCGGCGAGCAGGTCGCCGAGCTCGGTGCGTTGGTAGACCACACGGCGGCCGACTCGGGTGCCCACCAACAGATCCGCCTCCCGCAGCACGGCCAGGTGACCGCCGACCGTGCCGAGGGACTGGCCCAGCAGCGCGGCCAGTTCGCTGGTCGTGGCGGGGCGTGCCAGCTCGCGCAGAATCGCCGCGCGTCCCGCCCCGATCAGGCGCGCCACAGCGCGTTCCGACCGGGCCGGGTCGAGGCGCTCGCCCTCGCACTGTCCACCGGCGCCGCGTGCCGGATAGACCAGGGCATAGGGGCGGCCCGGCGCCTCGCACAGCCAGACCCCGCGGGGCCCGCTGACCGGGACGAAGAGCATGCCGTCCGGTCCGACCACTCGGTCAGGACCGGGTCGGTCGTTGAAACGGATCGCATCCGCGCCCACCCAGGCGCTGCGCCGGCTCATCTGGTGCAGCGCTCGCGGCCAGCCGTGGGCGGCGAGCAGTCCGGCGCGGTAGGTGACATCGCGCTCCAGCAGCGCCCTGCGGCCGGCCCAGTCCGCGGCCACGTGCTCCTGCCAGACCTCGCGAAAGAGCTCCGCGGTGCGCGCCCCGTGGGCATGGCCGGTGAGCCAGTCGAGGTCGTGGGCCTCCCAGCTCTGCGCCACCGATTGCACAAGGCTGCTGCGCACAGCCGTATCCGGGACCCGGGCCACCTCGACGAGCTCGGACTCCAGGGTGGTGCCCATCCCGCCCGACGGGGGGAGGACGAGGTGGTCCGGCAGGTACTTGGTCGAGCCACACAGCATCACCAGCCCACGGGTGAACGGGTCCGCGTCCAATCGGGCGCGGAACGCGGCGTGGTGACGTGCGTGCCACGCGGCAAGCCAGAAGTCGGTGCAGGGACGACTGAGCACGATCATCGCGCTCAGCGTCTCCGCGAACGGCGAGAGCGCGAAGCGTGACCGGGAGAGCCCGAGCGGATCCACACGCAACAGCACCATGCAGGATCGTCCCCCTCAGTCGTCTCGCGCCGGACCCTCGTGCCCCCCGTGCCGGGGCGACCTTTCGCCTCCCGCCGAAACGATAGTGCTCAGCCACGTCGATCACCCAGACTCGCGCGGTGCTTCCGCTACTCCTCCACCAATCAGACTTCCGCTGGTTCTTCGTCGGGCGGCTCGTCTCGCTGCTCGGCAGCTCGATGGCACCCGTCGCTCTGGCCTTCGCCGTGCTCAACGCGTCTGGCCGCGCCGGGGACCTCGGCATCGTGCTGGCCGCGCACATGGTCCCGCTGCTCGGGTTCCTCCTCGTCGGCGGCGCCACCGCCGACCGGGTCTCCCGGCGGACCGTGCTGATCGCCGCCAATCTCGGTTCCGGCCTCACGCAGGCAATGGTCGCGGCGCTGTTCTTGTCCGGCCACTACTCGCTGCTCGCGGTCAGCGTGCTCGCATTCCTCAACGGGCTCCTCGCCGCGTTCACCACGCCGGCGTTGCGCGGCCTGGTGCCGGAGCTGGTCGAAAGGAACGACCTGCAGCGGGCGAACGCGCTGCTGGCCACGATGGCCAACGGCACCAAGGTGTTCGGGCCGAGCATCTGCGGCGTGCTGGTCGGGGCGGCCGGCAGCGGACCGGCCATCGCCTGCGACGCGCTGAGCTACCTGCTCGCAGCCGCCTGCCTGGCACGTCTGCCCGCAACCGTCGGCGCGACCGCCACCGCGGGCGCCGGCCGGCACCAGCTCTTCCGGGACCTGCGGGTGGGCTGGGCCGTGTTCCGAGGAACCGCGTGGGTCTGGCCGGTGACGCTTGCATTCTGTGTGGTCAACCTGGTGCAGACCGGCACCTGGCAGATCCTCGGCCCGCAGCTCACCGAGCAGCTCAGCGGGGAGGCCATGTGGGGTTTCGTGCTCAGCGCCCGGGGCGTCGGCATGCTGCTGATGAGCACGTTGATGTACCGGCTGACGGTCCGGTACCTGGCCCGATTCGGCCAGCTCGTCAGCGTGCTCGGCGCGCTGCCGCTGCTCGCGCTCGGCATGCGGCTGGGGGCACCGCTGCTGGTCGTTGCGGCCTTCACGGCGGGACTCGGCAGCGCGGCGGCGGCGACCGCCTGGGATACCTCGCTGCAGGAGCACATCCCCGACGGGGTCCTGTCCCGCGTCGCTGCCTACGACGACCTGCTCTCCTACATCGCCATCCCGATCGGCCAGCTGTTGATCGGACCGCTCGCGCAGCGCTTCGGCGGCTTCCACGTCGCCACCGCTGCGGCGCTGTGCTACGCGGGGGTTGTGCTGCTACCGCTCGTCTCCCCGGACCTGCGTCGGCTTCCGCATACGTCCGACTGCCGCTCGCCATCGGCGGCATAGGCGCAGACGACCCAAGACCCAGGAATTCCGGTGGCACCTCCACGCAGCACGCCCCATTCAAGTCGCAATCGACCTAGCTAGTGGCAGGGCTGTTTCGTTCTTCCCCCCGGTGCAGTCGCTCGGCAGAGGCGGACAAGAAAGCCGCCTCGCCGACGGGGGCGGCGAGGCTGCAGCCAGTTTGGCAGGACCAGGCCACCGTTGCGCCCGATTCGCCGCGCAGAGCCGAGGGGCGGCGAAGCGCGCCAGTCGGCGGCCGGACCTCGCCAGGGACACGCCAGGCAGCGCGGCTGGCGGAGGCAGTGGCCGGCCAACACCACGCCGGGGTCAGGGCTCGAGGGAGCGGACCGAGCAGCGAGGAGGGGACGGCAGCGCGAGCAGGCCGCGCTGGGCCGTCAGACAATAAAGCATCTTCCTCCGACTAACGTGGAGAAAGACACTCATGCAGTTAAGCCGTCAAGCCGTGAGGTGTTGAGCCGCTCTTTCGGATCTTGCCGATGGCCCGGCCCTGGGCCCGTCGGCTGAGGATGCCCGCCGGGCGGGTGGATCACCAGAGGCCGAAGAATCGTGTCCACCAGGTGGGCCGTGCGGCGAAGTGCTCCAGCGCGCTGAGGCCCTCGTAGTCGCTCTCCAGCAGTTCTTCGGGGACGCTCACGTAGCCCAGGTCGGCCAGCGCCCGCTCCACGGTGGCGAGGTCCCCGAGGTCCAGTGCCCCCTCCTCATGGGCCTCGTCCGTGCCGAGGAAGGCCCCCGGATTGTCAGCGCAGACCTCGGCGAGGGAGCCGAACTTGCTCACGCAGACCACGATCCGCGTCCCGCAGACCGTCGCGTCCCCGGGCACGCGGACGCGCCCGTACTCGCTGGAGTCCTGGGTGTCCCGCTCAGACTCGCACAGGACCCCGAAGTCCGCTTCGAGCCGGCGCACCAGCCCGCCCAACTTGAGGCTGGTCGCCGCGCGGTCGTAGTGCAGAGGCCGTTCCAGCCGTTCGGGGTCATCGAGTTCGCGCAGGAGCGCCAGCACTTCCATATCGCTCATCGCCATCCGCACATCCTGCCGCCCGGCGGGCTGGAGCGGAGAGACAGGGCCGTCCTAGTCACGCCGTAGCTGTCGCTGCTGCCTGGGACTCTGAGGGGAAGGCAATTGCTTCATCGAATGGGACGCGTGCCAGGAGTCACTACGGGACTGTCCTGGTCGGCGTCGAGAGTCGGCGTCCAGTGGACCTGCTGCCCGACCGGGAGGCGTCCAGCCTGGCCGCACGGCTCGCGAAACGGCCCGGAGTGGAGGTTGTATGCCGCGATCGTGCGCCGTTCTTCGCCGAAGGTGCCACGGCCGGGGCACCACAGGCGGTGCGGGTAGCGGACAGATGGCATCTTTGGCACAACCTGACCAAGGCTGCAGAGCGGTGCGTCGCAAACCACCGCGGATGTCTGCAGGTCCTGGCGCCACATCCAGCCCAGCCCGCCCCCGAGCCGGAGAAGTTCGAAGACCCGTCAGGCTCGCCCTGGCCGAGGGGACACCGCTTCGCTGACCACACCCGTGTCACGCACGCCACCGTCCACGAATTACTGGCCGCCGGGCTCAGCCGAAGGGCGATTGGCCGCCAACTCCGAATGACCTCCCGCACCGTCAAGCTCTTCGCCGACGCAGCCACCCCGGAGGACCTGTTCCACAGGCAGTGGCAAGGCCCACCATCCAAACTCGACGCCTTCAAGCCCTACCTGGACGACCGTTGGAACCACGGCTGCACGAACGCCTGGACGGTGTGGGAGGAGATTGTTCCGCTTGGCTATCAGGGCAGCTACCAGCGGGTTCGCGCCCATTTCCGGGAGAAGCGGCTCTCGCCGGGCCCCGTCGCAGCTCGGCCACCGTCACCCCGGCTCGTCGCTGGATGGATCCTCCGTCGGCCGGAGACCCTCACCGAGACGGAGCACCTTCGGCTCAAGGCCGTTCTGGTCCATTGCCCTGAACTTGACGCCCTCACAGGCCACGTCCGCTCCTTCGGTCAGATGCTCACCGAGCGCCAGGGCGAACGCCTGCCGCAGTGGCTCGAAGCCGTCCGACGAGACGACCTCCCGGCCTTCACACCTCGCCGCATGTCCGCGTACTCGTCGGAGTGCTCAAGCAGGTACGGATGAACGTGCTCAGTTCGACGTTCAGTAGCGCGGGAGCTTGGAGGATTTCGGGATCCCACGGAGTGGGACAATCTTGCCGTGTCTGAGGAGCTGTCGCGCTGGTATCGAGGCCGCCTGGTCGTGGGGCCGTTCAGGCCGTTCGAGGTCGGTGAAGTCGAAGGTCTCGAACGGGAGATCGGGCTGCCACTGCCGCCTTCCTATCGCTCGTTCCTGGAGGCGGCGGGCGGCGAGAGCCTCACGTACTCGGTCCGATTGCCAGCTTGCGACCCGGAGCCGCTCCAGAGTTTCGACGACCTCTATCAGCTCGGCCGTGACGACGATGGCGAATACGGCTGGGGCACCCTGCTGGGCGAGTACCGCCGCAGCCGTGAGGGGTGGCTCGCCCATGAGGTCTCACTGGCGGGCCTTCTCCCGATCGCCCGCAACGGCGGGAGCGACACCCTGTTCCTGGACCTGAACCCGGCCACTCATGGCCAGCTCCATGCCTTCGTGCATGGCATCCCTCACCCGGGATACCTGTCGAAGGGGGTCTTCACCAAAGTCGCTCACGACTTCGACGCCTACCTCGACAGCCTCGTCGTCGATCGGGACGTCGCGGAAGACACCTGGGCCGATGTCGTCGACAGTGATTCCACCGACCCTTGGCGGCGGACCGTCGAGGAATGGGTCACGTCCGGTGGCGTGGTGTATCGACGGCCACTCGGTGATCCTTTGTGAAAGCTAGGCGGTAAGGGCTGCTGGGTCGGTTGTCTCGGCGGTGTTTCCTTCGATCAGGTGAAGGCGGCAGCGGCCGAGGATTTCGGGTCCCATGTAGCGGCGTTGTTCGGCCCATTCGTCGCTCTGCTCGGCCAGGACGGCGCCGATCAGGCGGATGATGGCGCCTCGGTCGGGGAAGATGCCGACGACGTCGGTCCGGCGCCTGATCTCCTTGTTCAAGCGTTCCTGGGGGTTGTTGGACCAGATCTGTTTCCACACGTCGCGGGGGAAAGCGGCGAAGGCCAGGAGGTCTTCGCGGGCGGTTTCGAGATGCTCGGCGGCCTTGGGGTACTTCTCGTCCAGGCCGGCGATGGCGGCGGCCATCTGTTTGCGGACGGCGGCTGCGTCGGGCTGTTCGAAGACGGTCCGCAGCAGGGTCGCCACCCATGGTTGAGCGGATTTGGGGACCTGCGAGAGCAGGTTGCGGGCGTAGTGAGTGCGGCAGCGCTGCCAGGCGGCGCCGGGCAGGGCGGCTCCGATCGCGCCCACCAGGCCGACATGGGCGTCGGAGACGACCAGCTCCGCGCCGGTCAGGCCGCGGGTGGTCAGGGAGCGCAGGAACGCCAGCCAGCCGGCGCCGTCCTCGCTGGAGGCGACGTCGATGCCGAGGACCTCGCGTTTGCCCTCGTTGTTGACGCCGACGGCGACCAGGCAGTGGACGTTGACGACGCGGCCTCCTTCGCGGACTTTTTGGGTCAGGGCGTCGACCCATACGAAGGTGTAGGGGCCGGCGTCCAGTGTCCGGTTGCGGAACTCGGCGACCCGGGCGTCGAGGACCTTGGCCATCTCGCTGACCTGGGACTTGGACAGTTGGGTGACGCCGAGGGTGGCGGCGAGTTTCTCGACTCGGCGGGTGCTGACGCCGAGCAGGTAGCAGGTGGCGACCACGGAGATCAGGGCTTGTTCGGAGCGGCGGCGGCGCTCGAGCAGCCAGTCGGGGAAGTAGGAACCGGAGCGGATCTTGGGGATGGCCAGGTCGATGCTGCCGGCCCGGGTGTCCCACTGGCGGTGCCGGTAACCGTTGCGGGAGTTCACCCGTTCCTCACTCGGCATGCCGTAGGACGCGCCGCAAGCGGCGTCGACGTCGGCGGACATCATGGCGTCGGCGAAGGTCTTCACCATCTGCCGCAGCAGATCGGGACTCGCCGAGGCGAGGTTCTCCTCCAACAGGGCGGCAAACGGCACACTGTCCGGTGCGGTCATCGTGCTGTTCTCCTTCAAGAGCTTGGTCGTTCTCGAAGGATCAGCCGGTGGCCGTCTTACGTTCAGGCTTCTCACCCAACTACGGGATCAAACCCCCGATTTAGGTGGAAACCCGTACACCACTTCCCTGGACGCAACCGAGGAATGGCTGGACAAGGAACTGCCGGGCTGGCGTGCTGAGCCGTGGGCAGCGGCTTGAGCGCCCGGGCTGGGCGATTGATCAAGCGACGATGGTGTCGCGTTCGATGGCGGCGAGCCGAATCTTCAACTGGTAGCTCGGCCCGTTGATCGAGATCAGCCGAGCCGGGCGCCGCTACACCATCTCCCAACACCACAGGCGCGGCTCCGAAGCCCGGGCCGACCTGCCCGCACCGGTCTCCTACATGATGCGCACGCTAGGCATCGAGGACTCCCTTGAGTTCGACGCGAGCCGCTTAGCCGGCCCGGAACGGCAGCCGGGTCCCCCGAACGGGCAACCGTGCGGGGAACGGCGCGCCGCGGGCGGGCCCGGCGGCGTCAGTCGGACTCGATCCACGGCTCGAGGCGCTTGGCCGCGGCCGACAGCTCCGGAAGCCAGGACTCTGCCGTCTCCACCGAGAAGCGGGGCTCAGGCCCCGACACGGCCAGCGCCGCATTAATTTCCCCCGCGGCGCTCACGGAACCCGCATACCGGTCAGGCCCAGCGACTCGACGTCATAGGCCGAATAGCCGTGTTCGGCGGCGAACCGCATGCGCCGCAGCTGATCGGTCCGGGCCCGGCCGGACAGTGGCTTCGTTCACTTTCAGCGGCTCTGGCGCAACTTCTGTGATGCTGTCACGTTCAGTGACGGAAGGCGTTCTCCAGTCGTGCACGCCACCAACTCGCGAGCTATAGCCTCCGCCTGTGACCAACAGCCCCAGGGGGACCAAGAATCCCAAGCCCGACGAGCTACTGGTCAGTCGCTGCCCTGAAGGCGTGATCGGCGGCAGTCGCTCTGACGGCCGGGTCGGGATCGAGGAGGCGCGCCAGCGCCGCCAGCAAGGCTTCGCCAGTCCCGGACGCGGTGGCGATCGACGCCCAGTCCGTGCCGTCCAACAGGGCTTGGTACGCAGACCCGTAGGGGCGGCGGCGATCCGGGGTGAGCGGTGGCACCCCCTCGAAGGGGGTGCCGGAGCCAGGCCGGATCGCCGCCGCCCCTACGGGCGGGTGCTGGCGTCAGCTACGGGGTGAGCGGTGGCACTCCTGGTGGGCGGGGCGCCAGACGCGGGTCCACTGGCCGGGGTGCCAGCGGTGGTGCCGGTCCCGGAACGCCGGGTGCCACTGCCGTGCCCAGTGGCCCGCCACCTTCACGCAGTGGTGCGACGCCGTCGGCCGCCGGTGGTCGTGCGGAGCAGCCGACGCGGTGCCGACCGTGCCGACGACCGCACCCGCTGTCAGGGCCACCGTCGCCGCCCCCAGGGCCGCGGCCCTCTTCAACCCGTTGATCATGTTCAGACCTTTCCGTACGAACCGGGGCTGACGTCCCGGCACTGCCCGGATCGTTCGGCCGGGCACGGACTGATCCTCACCTTCCGACACCGCCAAATCGCCGCAGAACACTTCATCTCAGGAAACACAGATCAATTTCTCATTCAGCTCAAATAGTCATATATGCGCGTCGATGGTGTAGTGCCTCACCTCAGGCAGGTGGACGTCGTTTCCGCCTTGGACAGGATCGGCTGTTCCTGGGAGCCTTATCCGCCGCTGACCTTCGGTGACCAGTGCTCGCTCGTGGCGACCCCTACGGGGGGTGTCGGTAAGAACCGTGTCACCTGCCGCCAACGGCGGCGGTACTCAGTGAGGTGCGGTCGCTGGAGTAGCCGTACCCGCCGCTATGATCCGCGTCGTACCGAATGTCAGGTAGCAACTCTCCGCTTTCGTCCCCCACAGAAACCGGCCGAGCAGCGCCTGCCGCAGTCTTCTCGCTGAACGTGAAAGGCAGACATGGCCCGCCGGTTCCTTCCTGTCATAGCCGCCTGCGCGGCCGCACTCCTCGGCGCTGGCTGTAGCAGCCACGCCCGCAGCCGGCTGCAGCAGCCCCCACGGTCACGGTCACTCAGACCGTCACACCCACGCCCATGCCGACACCGACATCCACGCCTGCAGCCAGCCACGCTTCGGCCATCCCCACACCGACCGCCTCCTCGGCACCCGCGCCAGCCCCACCCCGCGCCCCGCTGGGATCGGTCACTCTGACCGAATGGCACGACGGCGACGCGACGAACAAGTGCGTGAACGTCATGACCGTCTACGAGAACCGCTCTGACACCGCGGTCATCTCCATCACCCAGAAGTTCCAGACCTCGTACACGCCCAAGCACGCCGACGGCGAGTACCCCGACGATGTGGACGGCCCGGTCAAGACGCTCACGCAGGACGCGGGCATCGCCCCATACGGGACCCGAACCCTGTACAGGCAGGTGTGCGCGCCGGACCTGGCCTCCAAGCAGAACCCAGTTCCGGCCGACGGCACCGACTCGTTCATGTCCGAGATCGGCGCTCAGCCTCGCGCCATCTCCTGGGACTGGGCGCAGTGAAGACCCCGGTTTGCGGCTGGTGACGGAGGTCTTACCGCTACCCCTACGGGGACGAACTTCACCTTCGAGATCCCCGAGGGTGAGGAACCCGTGTTGAACGTTATGGGCGTGCCTGGCGACGGACACGACTCGGCCTTGGGGCACTTCGGAACCGGTTCCGAAGTGCCCCAAGGCCGTACTCCCGCTTCAAAGCGCGTGCGCCCGCCCCCCCCACGATATGGGGGCGGGCGCACGCGCGTTCTTCACTCTGGCACGGCCCGGGGATCCTCGGGCCGGATCATGGGCCAGCCCAGAGGAGAGATCAGCCCCCTGCCGGCGGACCCGTGCGCGGCGCGCAGGCCTGCCGCGGCCGTCAGTGGTCGTTGACGAAGCTGACGGCGTACGAGCCGTTACCGCCCTCGCCCTCGTAGTTGAGGCCGATACGCATTCCCTCGTCCGGGTTGTACTTGATGCCGTCACTGGCCCGGCGGGTGGCGCAACTGCCCTTACCGCCGCTGGCCGTGACCTTGTAGCCCGAGCGGTTTTGGGTGAGGTCGTCGACGGTCACCCAGGCCGAGTGGCCGTTCGTGGACGTGTCGCACACCGAGATGATGTCCCCGTGTTCCTCCACGTAGACCCTGACACCCCTGCCGGAGTACGTGTGGTCCCAGCCGCTGCTGGGCGCTTCGACGGCGCCGGCGGACGGCGCGGTGACCGTGGTCAGCCCGGTCAGGGCGGCGGCGGTGCGGCGGCCGAGACGGGCGCGCTTGGCGACGGTGGAGAGTGTGGTGAAGTGAGACATGAGCCTTCTCTGATCGGTGGCGTGATGAAGTGATCACTCTATGAGCTGAGCGACGTCGATGTTGCACGAAGGAAGCTGGCTCTGCCTCAGCAGGCCCCGGCCCGCGAGACGGCGCGGGCCGGGGTCAGGTCCCCGAAGTGCCCCAAGACCGACCCTTGCCTTTCTGAGCAACCGGCACAGGCAACACCGGTGCTCCACCTGCGAATCCAAGGCGCCTCGTGCGGTAGCTCTCTCGACACATAAGCGGAACCATCGCTACCGCCACCCACGGTTCCATTGTTCCCCGAGGCCGCGACTGCAACGTGAAGCGCCGTCAAAGCTCGGGTTCTGGCTCAATTTTTGTGGAGCGGGCAACGTTGAGTGATGGCTGGGCCTGACCCGGCCGGTCAGTCTTCATTGCGAAGCCCCATACGCCGTCTGAGGCGGCTTCGAAGTGCCCGGTCCATGACGATGATCATGGAGTAGATGCTCCCCATCACCGGGCCGAAAATCAGCGCGACTAGCGCCGAGCCCGAGCCGGGTCCTTCGGTCCACAACAGTCCGACGAGGCTGATGGGAACAGCTACGTAGACGCCGAATCGAATGGGATGACTTGCGGCCCACTTCTGGAGACGGGTCCGAGGCAGACCGGCCCCCACTACCCGCTCAACCGCCAGGTACTTTTCCCACAACGACTGCCGCACGGTTCCCATCCGGCACAGGGTACGAGGGCGAACTCCCCGCACGTACATCAGGCTGCTCCTTGCCATCCAGGTCCAGCATCCGCTTCGAGAGACGACTTCGCGGCCGAACGTCACCGATCGCAGAAGTCGAGCCAGAGCCGGTTCTTATGGACAAAGCCACTCACCGCATGGCCGGTCCCGACAGCAATCCTTCTCGGGGGCCGCCGGAGCTGAAGATGGGGTACTGGTCAGAACCGTGTCGCCAGCCGCAAACGGCAGTGCTCAGTCCTCTGACCTGGAGGGTCAGGGTAGTTCGGCCGTGCTCGGGAAAGACGACACGGTATGCGGCTGAGATGTTAGCGCCGGGGTCGGGGATGTGGGCCCGCTGCGGTGAATCCACAGGAGGGCTCCTGCCAGCAGCACTGCGCCGCCCAGCAGCCAGGGCAGCGGGCCTGGGGGAAGGGCCCCAATGATCAAGCCGGTGAGAGCTCCCATCAGTTGCTGGGCGAGAGACTGGACGGACAGCGCGGTGGCGCGACCCGAACTGGCGACGTGGCGGTGCAGGAGGTCGTTCTCGCTCGGTCCGGCTATGCCGAGCCCGAGGTAGACCAGGCCGTAGCCGATGGCCGCGAGGACTATGGAGCCCAATGCCGTGAAGGCTGCTGTGGCCCCGAGCAGAAGCAGGCCGCTCGCGCTGGTGCCGAGGCTCACCATGACTGCTCGCTCGCCACTGCCCGCAAGCCGGGCGGCCAGCGGTGCGAGGTGGCTACCGATCCCGGAGCAGACGAATCCAGCGCAGGCCAGTGCGGCGAAGAGCACCGCCCCCGACTCCGATGCGCCGGTGAGGGTCGCGGCACGGCCTGGCGTGAGCAGTTCGATCGCGGCCAGGGCGCTGCCGGCGGCCGCTGCGGTGAGGAGTACCCGGCGGACCAGCGCGTCGCGGCCCCCAAACCGCAGTCCGCCCATGACGGTGGCCGGGATTCCTCGGAGTACCTCGCGCAGGCTGGTCCTTGGCCGGGGCGGCTCGGGCAGAGCAGTCAAGACGTACAGGACGAAGGCGATCTCAACCGCCGCGCCCAGTAGCAGCGGGACGGAAAGGGGCAGCACCAGTTCGGAAGTTGCCTTGCTCATTCGGGCGCCGAGGTCGGGGCCGAGTCCGAGCAGCCAGGGAAGGGCACCGCCGAACAGGGTGCCCGTGGCGAGCGCGGCGGATGTCGCGGAGCCGCCGCGGGCCAGTCCGGTGCGCAGGTCTGCGTCGGGTCCGGAGTGCGCGTGGACGGTGTCGACATACCAGGCTTCGGCCGGTCCGCTGGACAGGGCACGGCCCGCGCCCATCAGGGCCATGCCGAGTCCGAGCAGCCAGGGAGCAGTGCCCAGGCCTTGGAGGGTTAAGGCGGCCAGGTTCAGAAGGCCGGCTGCAGCCAGCACAACACGGCGTCCCAAGACGTCTGACAGCCCTCCGGTGGGCAGTTCCAGCGCGGCAGCGGTGAGGGAGTGCGCGGCGAAGAAGCCCGCGATGGCCACCATGGCCATGCCGCGCTCGGTGAACAGCAGGATCAGCGGAGCGATAGTCAGCCCCAGCGGCAGCCAGAACAGAACGCAGACCGTGACGTAGCGGCGGCATGCGGTACGTATGTCCAGCGACCCGGTCATGACGCGTCCTCGGCATCTGTCCCCGCCGGGGCAGAGGTGTCCGCCTCAGCGTTGGCGTCGCGCGGAGCCAGGGGCAGCCCGGCGGTGAGGAACATGACCTGCACTGCGCGCGGATCCCCCGCATCGCGGGTGGTCAGTTCCTCCAGCTTCCGGTCGAGCACCTCGCAGAGCTCGGTGAGCGACTCGGGGGTCAGGCGGGGCATCAGGTCGCCGATCCCGGACGGCTCCACCCACTCCTGGCCCAGCCGCCCGTCGGCGATGTCGGCCTCGTGCCGGGCAAGAGAAGCCTCCAGGTGCTCGATCTGAGCCCTGCGGGACAAGCTGACATGGGCTCGGCTGCCCGGCGTGGCTTGCATTGCCTTGTTGCTCCAGGAGGTCAGGGAATGCACCGCCTGCCAGCGGCGCTCCCGCCCGTCACGGTGCTCGGCCTCGGAGACGAACGCGTACTTCGCCAGCACCCGCAGGTGATAGCTGGTGGAAGCGGATGACTCCCCGGTCTTGACCCCGAGTTCACTTGCGGTGGCCGGGCCGTCCTGCCGCAGCATCCCGAGCAGCCGGATACGAAGCGGGTGCGTGAGTGCCTTCAGGGCTGCTGCGTCCTGTTCGGGATCGAGTACGCGTTTCTGCTCTTCGCTGACCATGACAGGAGGGTAGGGCGAACCAGGGAATTTCCAAAAGTATTTTTGCAGAACTTCTTTTGGCAAGTTGGCTGGTAGTCCGTGTCACCGACACCGCGCGGGCAACCGGACTGGACAAGATCACCGCCGTTTACGGCTGGTGGCAGGGTTCTTACCGGCACCCCAAGATCCCCATGGGTTCAAGGAAGCCGAAGGTCCTTCAGCTTGAACTCACGGCTCCACCGGTCTGCTTCAGGCGGTGGACCCGCGGGTTCGGTTTGAACACGAGGATGCTGTGCAAGCCGAAGAGCTTCGGCCGTGACATCGGCGTCGATCTGGGCTGGTGTTCCGTCGCCGTCGTATTCGAGGAGGTCGTACTCGTCGTCCAGATTCGCGAGTCGCTCGGCCAGAGGCAGCTCGTGCCCGAAGCGCTGGTGGATCCGGAAGGCCAGCTCGCGTGGTGTCAGCTCGCCGGCCAGCATCCGGGTGGCAATTGCTCTGGCAGCGGCTTCCTGTCCGGCAACGCTGCCCGGTGGGTGGAAGGTGAGGCCCAGTTCGTCGAGTGCCGGTGGAAGGAGGTCGGGGACCTCGTAATCCGCCTCCGCGCGTGTGCACGCGGCCAGGGTCCGCAGGGCAGGACTGTCGAGGCCGGCAACGAGTGCAGCACAGGCAGCAGTGACGACGTCGGTTGCGCAGATCTCGCCCATGCTCGAGAGAACGGCGCGGTCTTGAAGCTCGCGGGCTGATGGTTCGGTCGACGGCATCTGCCCATGATCTCGTCAGTGGGTTGAGCAGGGCGAGTGGGTTTCACTGAGATGCCTGCTCGGCTTCGCGCAGGTCGCGTACGACCGCCAGCGCCAACCCGAGCCTCCTCACCTTCAGTCTGACCGCTGATCGGTCGGACGGAGTGAGAACGCTTCGAGAATTCCGAAGGTGGGTCACAAAGCTGCAGAACACCCGAGGGAGGAAGAACCCCCTGGCCACGGACACAGGGACTCTGCGGGGCTCAGGGGAACTCACGGGATGTCGCACAGATGGGCAAACGCCCCACCGTAAGCGCGTAGACGTTGGGCGTCGGAAGAAACCCAGCGGCTCATCCAGACGCGGCTGCGGCTCCGGCGATGCCGGGCCCGTAGCGGGCTCGGGCGCGGTCGAGGGCAGCTTCGAGGTCGCGGGCTTTGTCGTCTCGGGTGTCGAGGGTGAGCTGGTGGACGGCCTGCTCGGCCGGGATCAACCGTTCGGCGCGGAGCGAGATGGCGCGGACGCGGGCGCGTTGGAGGCCGAGGAGGGCCAGGAGTTCGCGCGCGGTGGCGCCGAGGTCGGGGGTGTGAGCCGTTGATTCGGTGAGAGTCCGGGTGCGGGTGGTGCTAGTCCGGTCGGCGTAGGGGACGGTCAAAGTGATCGCCTGGGCGACGCTCCGCTCGTCGCGGAGTCGGGCGCCGAGCTGCTCGATGAGACCGAGGACGGTGCGGTGGTGCTGGTCAGGGTCGAGCTCGTCGCGGTCGAACCGGCGAGAAGCACTGATCGTTTTCGGCGCGAGAGCAGGGACGACGGAACGGTCGTCCTGGCCGTGGGCTCGGTCGTGGGTCTGGCGGGCGGCGGTGCCGAGGATCCGCTGGAGGGTGGCAAGCGGTGTATCAGCGATGTCGCCGGCGGTGGTGATCCCGTACCGGGCCAAGGACCGTGCGCTGGCGGGGCCAACACCGGGAAGCGCTACGGCCGGCTGGGGACGGAGGAACGCGGCGATCTCGTACGGGCCGTGGCCGACGATCGTGGCGGCGCCGGGCGCGGTGACGGCTGCGGCCATCGCCGCGATCATCCGGTTCGGACCGGCGCCCGCTGAACTCTGGACGCCGTGGCAGGCGATCGCCCTGAGCCTGATGACACCGACCAGCCCGGCGGCATCCTGCGCCCAGTAGCGCAGAGCACCGGTGAGGTCGACGTCGGCGGACCAGTCGGCCGGGTGAGGTTCTACCCGCGGCGTGATGCCTTCAAGGACAGCCAGGAGCTACTCGTAAAGCTCGTCGGTCGGCTCGGCGGCATGGAAGTGGATCCGCATGATCGTGCGCTGGCGGGGAGTCATCCGGCACTCCCGGGGCTGGTGTGGCCGAGTCGGGTGAGGTCGGCGGAACGGGTGCCGGCGGGCTGGAGGTCTGCGTACGGGTGCAGCTTGGCGCCAGCGGTGCCGTTCGCAAGGGTCCGGGACGGGGCGGGTTGGGCGGGTGTGGGTGCGGGGGTGGTATGGCCGAGGAGGTCGAGGACACGCTGCGGACCGAAGTCCCGGCGTGCGGCAGCGAGCTCTTCGAGGTCCCAGACCATCTTTCCGACCACCGTCCTGCGCGGGCCCCGGGCCTCCACGGTTCCGCGGACGAGGAGGAGCCCGTTGTGGAAGATCGTGTGGGCGCAGTCGTCGTGGCTGTCCTCGAAGAACGCGATGTCCACCAGCCCGAAGCCGTCTTCGAGGGTGACGAAGATGACCCGCTTTCCGGACGGGATGGGTGGTGTCTGGGTGGAGGCCCGGACACCCGCCACCAGGATTTGCTGTCCGGGATGCATCAACTTGAGGTGCTTGGCGTCGGTGGCGCCTATCTCCCGCAGCAGACGGTGATGGTGCTCCATGAGGTGCTGGGACACGTCGATCTTGAGCACGCCGAGTTCGGCGTCGAGAACTTCGCGGCTGGACATTTCCCGCAGCCCGGACGGCCCGGCCGTGACGAGGGTGTCGTCGAGCGGTAGCTGCCCAGTAGGGCGGGCGCGAGTGTGCCGGTGAAGCTCGGCCGCCTGCAGGAGAAGGTCGCGTCGGGTGAGCTCGTCCTTGAGCTGGTCGAGGGCGCCGATCTGGATGAGCCGCTCGGCGATCGGCAGGGCGGGCCGGGCCCGCTGCCAGAAATCCTGCAGGGAGTTGTAGGGCTGGCCGGTCGCGATCCGCTCGACCTGCTCCTCCGATATGCCCTTCACCGAGGAGAGCGAAAGGCGAACGCCCCAGCCCGCATCGGTCTCCTCCACGGTGTACGCGGGCCGGGAGCGGTTGATGTCGACGGGCAGCACGGGGACGTTATGGCGGCGGGCGTCGGCCACGATCACGCGCAGCGGCCACATGCCGGGGTCGTGCTCGAGCAGCCCCGCATACAGCGCGGCAGGGTGGTGCGCCTTGAGCCAGGCCGACTGCAGGGCCGGAACGGCGAACGCGACGGCGTGCGCGCGGCAGAACCCTTCTCCGAACTAGTGTCCTGCGCCAGTAGTTGATCGTTAGTTGGTATGTGACTTCTACTGCTGGTGCGTCAGTTCCTCGTCGGGGCCCGAAGCTGGAACCGTTGCTGCTGTCCGTGGAGGAGCGCGCGGAGTTGGAGCGGTTGACGCGTCGGGCGACGTCGGCCCAAGCACTGGCCTTGCGGGCGCGGATTGTGCTGGCGTGTGCGGGACCGGAGGTGCCGCCGATTGTCGCGGTCGCCCGGGATCTGCGGGTGGCCGCGGACACGGTCCGCAAGTGGCAACGGCGGTTCCTCGCCGAGCGGCTGGAGGGGCTGGTGGACGAGCCCCGGCCGGGCCGGCCGCCCACCATCAGCGTCGATCAGGTGGAAGCGGTGGTGGTCACCACGCTGGAACAGCTGCCGAAGAACGCCACCCACTGGTCGCGGACGTCGATGGCTGAGCACAGTGGTCTGTCGAAGTCGACGGTGGGCAGGATCTGGCGGCAGTTCCAGCTCAAGCCGCATCTGGCGGACACCTTCAAGCTGTCGACGGACCCGTTGTTCGTGGAGAAGGTCTACGACGTCGTGGGCCTGTACTTCAACCCGCCCGAGGGTGCGGTGGTGCTGTCGGTGGATGAGAAGTCGCAGATCCAGGCTCTGGACCGGTCTCAGCCGGTGCTGCCGATGATGCCGGGTATGCCTGAGCGGCGTACCCACGACTATGTGCGCAACGGCCTGACCACACTGTTTGCCGCGTTCGATGTCGCCACGGGGGAAGTCATCACGGCCCTGCACCGCCGGCACCGGGCCGTGGAGTTCAAGAAGTTCCTGATCCGGATCGACAAGGATGTGCCCGCTCACCTGCAGGTCCACCTGATCGTGGACAATTACGGCACCCACAAGACTCCCGCGATCAGAGCCTGGCTGGCCAAACACCCGCGGTTCGAGCTGCACTTCACCCCGACCGGCTCCTCGTGGATCAACCAGGTCGAGCGGTGGTTCGGCTACCTGGCCCACCAGATGATCCGTCGTGGCGCACACAAGAACATCCAGGCCCTGGAAGCCGATATCCGAGCATGGGTCAAGGACTGGAACGAAGACCCCAAGCCGTTCATCTGGACCAAGACCGCCGAAGAGATCCTGGACTCCCTCGCCCGCTTCTGCCGACGGATCTCTGGCGCAGGACACTAGCGGCACGCATTTAGGTGTTGCCGAGAGTGACCGACGCGAGGCCGAACGGCAGTTCGCTCACGGCCGCTGCCACCGCATCTTCTGGTGTGCTGAACTGCGCCCCGTCGTTGCCCATCATGCTCTTGGAGACTGTGTAGTGGTCGATGCTGCGGGCAGACAACATCGGTCCCACGACAGTCAGGTCCGGGCGGGTGGTGGTGGAGAAGCGCAAGGCCCAATGGCTGGTGAAGGGATAGAGCCGACGCAGCGTCGGCTCGGCGTGGGCCGCTTCGATCAAGGCTTGATAGGCGGGTCCCCACGGGTAGTCCAGCTCGCTTGCCTCAGTCCGCAGGTGTTGCCATTCGCTTGCCGTCAGGCGAGCTGGGTCGAGGTTGGGCACTTCGAAGCGGCCGCTGAGGTGCACAAACGGAGCGACTTGTTGCAGGGCGTCGAGCGGTTCCCCGTTGTGCCATGCCAGGGCGGCCGCGGCGACCACCTTTAATTGCTCCGCCCGGCCGCCGACGAGCTCCAAGCCCTGGAACGAGTCGGTCCCTCGGATCGACCACCTCCGCTCATGCACCCAGGCACTGATCAACAGCGGGTTGCGATGCGGCAGGGGGCAATCGACCGAGACGCGCGTCAGCGGCTCGGACTCCGAGCTCCGCATCGAGGCGGTTGCCAGACAGCCTTCTGACACGGCGTGCAGCGCCGCGCGGAGGCTGGCATGAGACGCAACGTCGGGATACAGGTCTGCGGGATCGGGAGGTATAGGCACGACGCTCGATTGTGCCTGACACGTCGCGCGGGCGCACGGGCCTGCTCCCTCCCAGGGGTCTTGCCGCGACCTTCCCGCGGTCAGCCGCCGTGCGGTGCCCATGGCGGAACTCGTGGGTCAGAACCGGGACTCATGCCTCCAGGTCGATGGCGTCGAGACGAGTTTCCTCGGAGGTGCGCGAAGTCGGCTGCGCTCCCGGTACGCATTCCCCAGCACGTTCTTGGAAGAGCGAGGGAACACCAAGGAAGAAGGGCGATCTTCGGCGCACTCGTGGTGCTGACCCTGGCGGCCTGCGCGGTGCTGGCCGGGGCGACGTCGCTCCTGGCGGTCGGCGAGTGGATCGCCGATGCTCCGCCCCACGTGCTGGCCCATGTCGGCGCGCGGCTCGACCCGCTGCCCCCCAAGCGGTCCCTGCCCGCGGAAACGACGGTTCGCGACTGCTGGGCCGGATCGACGACGACGCACTGGACCTTGCCGTCGGCCTCTGGCTTGCCGACCCCTGCAACCCTGTCGAAGGTCGGCCGCGCGGCCTGGCCGTCGACGGGAACTGCCATGTAAAGGCCGCTCAGGCGGAAGCGCGCAGCGCAGCCAGGAAGCCGGAGCGGTCGAGAAGGCCGGCGTCGGTGACGGCACGGCCGAAAGTGTCGGCAAGTTCGGCCAGACGCTCACAACCCTCTTCGCCCAGGACGCCGTAGGCGGGCAGGGCCAGGGCATCGGTGCGGTCCTCGATGTGCTGACGCAGGGCACTGCCTTCGATGCTGAGGACATCCCCGTCGAGGAGACCACGCTCGTGTAGGTGTTCCCTGGTGGCGGCCCACTGCTCCTCCGGCCAGGCGCGGCTGAGCTTGAGCGCGGCGGCGGGAACCAGGCCGCTGGCACCGTGCAGCACCAGGGCCTCCAGGGGCCCGACACCCTCAGTGAGCAGCGCGGCTATATGGCCGTCGCCACGGAACTCCCGCAACAGCGTCTGGGCGTGCCACAACTGCAGGATCGGCTCGTCCGGCCAGGGCAGGGCGGCATGAGCGGCGAACAGCGGGCGCCCCTGCGGGTGTTCGCACGCCGCCTCGGCTGCCCGCCGCGCAAGGCCGATGATCTCGTCCAGTCCCGGAAGCTCATGGATCTTGGCCCGGCGCAAGGCCTCGCCCGCGCCGGCGAGCCGGGCGGCCAACATCTGCTCGGGGGTGGCCGCGTCCCAGGCGGCCGGTAGCGCCCCCCGTACAACATCCGGGCAGAAGTTGTAGAAGGTCGCGATGACCAGCTCCGCCGAGGCGCGGCCGAGAGCCGCACCACGGGAGGCGAAATATCCTGCCCTGCCCTGGAGTCCCAGCTCGCTGTACCGGTTCCTGGCCTCGGGAACGAAGTAGACCATGCCGTGGAGAGGCTCAAGTCGCCGCCACGCGAATCGTGCTGCCTTCATGTGCCAGTCCTTCCACGGATACTAGAGACATGGGCGGGACACCCGAGGTACCAACCGGTCGGTATGGCGCAACATAGGTCTCCGGCTGACCGGTGTCAACGGATACGACAGCGAAAGCGCGCGCACCCCAGTAGTCTGTTCGCGATTCGCGGACAACCCGGGCGGACCGGAGCAGGTCGGACGTAACAGCGCGCACGGTCAGCCTTTGGCTGGTCTAGGCAGAGAAGAGACACCGCACGGAGCTGAGTGCCAGCTCTCAATCTTCATGCGCCACACCGAGATCGTGACGCATAGCGGTTCTCATAGTGCGGAGCATGTCCCAGACCTCGTACTGGGCCTGAGCCGCGGTCTCCGTCGTTTCGCCCGGTCCGGGGGCACCGCGTTCGAGGCGCTTGACCTGGCCGTAGACCTTGTTCAGGGCTTGGTTGACGGCACTCGCTCGCACAAGTACTTCTCCGGGGGCAACCATCTGTGCTTCGGAGTATCGATCACGATGCGCGTTCTTTGCTTCATCGAGCGCGACGCTGTCGGCGTCCTCCGCGCCACGCTCCCTCATGACGTGCAGATGGCGGTTGAGTGCAGTATTGAACTGCCGGGCATCTCGGTTGAGTTCCGCATAGCAGGTACGTCGCAGTGAACGGCTCTCGCGGACCTCTTCATGCTCACGAACGAGCTCTATCTCCCGGAGCTTCGCTCGTTCGGAGCCGCGCTGGGTAAGCAGCGATCCTCCCAGAGTTCCTGCGACGCCTGCCACCGCGATGATCACTGAGCTGAGATCCACCGACGCACTCCGTGAACTTCTTCGGCCTCGCGCCCGCTGCACAGGGCCCAGGCCGCCAAGTCTGCCGCTCTGCCTCACCGAGGAGGACCCCGAGTGCGAGGGCGCCACCTGTCTGTACGCCCAAGCGTTGGAGGAGGCAAGCGTGCCACGTGACCGAGGACTTCCGGTACTGCGGGAGAAGGATCTGGTGCGCGCCGGGGTGGACGTCGGGCCGCTTCGGCAGCTGGGGCGGGCCGAGTGCATCGGCCAGAGCGTCGCCGTGCCCGCAGGAGCTCCGCAGGAGTGTTGCCCGGGACTTGCGCCAGTTGTTGCGGGTCGGCCGTGCTGAGTACAGCTCCAGATCAATCCCCATGCTTCATGATGCGCACGCTATGCCGCTGCACAGCAACAACTGATCATCGGCGGGCCCTGGCCCGTGCTCGACATCCGCTTTAGGAGGTCGATCCACCCGCTGTCTGTCGGGCTCCGCCGGCGCGTACTCGGGCCGTTCGCGACGGCTGAACGCCGCGGCTGCCCATAGTCTTTGATGTCAACGCGGCGTTCGTCGGCACATGCCCGCGCCGCGCTGCCTCGCCGATGGCGACCTGGATCGTCCGGTGAACGTGATGGGGGTGCCGGCCGCGCTGCCGGAGGCCTGCAGGGCCAGGCCGGGAGTTCCTGTCCGTTGCGGTGACTGCCATCTGGCGTTCATGCCCGTCCCGCCGCGCCGGTCGTCTGTTCTTCCTAGCGTCCGTGAGTGTGCGCACCACTGGCCTGCCGCAGTCCGCTGTCAGGTTCGAACCGCTGCTGTCCGGTTGGTGTTCGACTGCACCCGAAGACGCGAAAGGCCCTCGGAATGTCCGAAGAATCCAAGCAAACTCGAATCTCTCGTCGCAACGCGATCGGCCTGTTCGGCGCGACAGTGTCCGGCGCCGCCGCCGGGCCACTGGTCCTCGGCGCCGGAACCGCCGAGGCGGTTCCGGCGAAGTCGGAGGTCACCGGTCTCACCACCGGCTCGGCCACCACCCCCGTCCAGGGCCTGCACCTGACCTTCGGCGCCGACCCACGCAGCCAGATGGTCGTCTCGTGGGTCACCGACGCGGCCGTCAAGAACCCGCGGGTCGTCTACGGCACGCTGAGTGGCGGCTTCGGCTCCACAGCGCACGCGACGACGAAGACCTACGTGGACGGCGCCTCCGGGCGGGCCGTCTGGGTCCATCACGCGCTGATCAGCAAGCTCAAGGCCGACACCGACTACCTGTACGCTGCCCAGCACGACGGCGCCACCCCCGACGCCGGCACCTTCCACACGGCGCCGTCCGGCAGAGCTCCGTTCACCTTCACCAGCTTCGGCGACCAGGGCGCGCCCAGTGTGACGTGGAAGACCGGAGCGAACCCGGCCGACGCCTCGGGCCGGGACTTCGAGCCCAACGCCACGCCCGCCGCTGCCGACATCGTCACCGGCGTCGAGAAGGTCGGCCCGCTGTTCCACCTCCTCAACGGTGACCTCTGCTACGCCAACACCGGGCCCGACCGCATTCGCGTCTGGCACGACTTCCTCACCAACAACAGCCGCTCGGCGCGATTCCGTCCGTGGATGCCGTGCGCGGGCAACCATGAGATCGAGCTGGGCAACGGCAAGCTCGGTCTCGACGCGTACCAGACCTACTTCGAGCTGCCCTCGACCGAGACGCAGCCCGAGCTCGACAACCTCTGGTACTCCTTCACGGTCGGCTCGGTGAAGGTGATCTCCCTGCAGAACGACGACATCGCCCTGCAGGAGGGCGGCGACATCTACATCAAGGGCTACTCCGGCGGCCGGCAGCTCGCCTGGCTGGAGAAGGAGCTCAAGTCGGCACGGGCTTCGAAGGACATCGACTGGATCGTCGTCTGTATGCACCAGGTGATGATCAGCTCGGCGACCGCCGCGAACGGCCCTGATGTCGCGCTGCGCGCGGCGTACGGCCCGCTGTTCGACAAGTACGGCGTCGACCTGGTCGTCTGTGGCCACGAGCACGACTACGAGCGCTCGTTGGCGGTGCGTGGCGTCGTCCCCGGCAGCGTCACCCTCACACCCAACCCGAGTCAGACCGCACTCGATGTGATCGAGAGCGCGCACGGCACGACGCACATGGTCCTCGGCGGGGGCGGCGTGTCCGGCATCACCAACAACAGCTTCACCACCGACGACGCCGACGGTCACGGGCATCACTCGGCATACGTCCAGATGGAGCACGTCGGCAAGTACAACTCGGTCAAGGAGAAGGAGACGGCGGTCTGGATCGGCGTCCGTGACGCGGAGCATCCGTACGGCTTCGCCGAGTTCGCCGTCGACCCGGGGCGTCACCCCGGTGACATGACCCGCATCCACGTCACCTACTACAACATCATCACGCCCACAGGTGAGCTGTCGGTCTTCGAGAAGTTCACGCTCCAACGCCGTCGTAGTGACGGCGGCAACGGCCACCACTGACCCACCGCGACCAGCAGCAGTAGTCGTCAACGCCTGGGCCGGGACGTCGTCCCGACCCAGGCGTTGCCGGCCAGGAGGTTAGCGCGGTTCGGGTTCACGGCCGCGCCGGGCAGCACGGACGACGGACGCATCCGGCGCATCACCCAGCACCTTCCCGCCACCTACGCGGCCAGCCTCTTCGAAGCAGAGGCTGCCGGTGCCCCGGAGCAGCAGCTCCAGGCCGTCCTCGCCGAAGGACTCCAGCAGGAGTACTTCAAGGACCGCGGCCGCCGTGCCGACGGGCTTCTGGTCGAATTCACCGACATCGACTACGTAGAACTCAGCCTCTGAAGCGGCACGCACGCGTTCAGAGTTGAACGACGACGAGGGCGATGTCGTCGTCCGGGCCGTCCTTGTGGCGTGGGATGTCGGTGAGGAGGGCGTCGGCCAGGGGTTCGGGGCCGAGATGGCCGTGGCGGGTGAGGTTCTGGATGAGGCGGGCCAGTCCGGTGTCGATGTCCTGGTCGCGGCGTTCGATGAGTCCGTCGGTGTAGAGAACGAGGGTGGAGCCGGGCCGGTAGGACAGTGTGCTCTGGGTCCTGGCCACTTCCGGCTCCAATGCTCCCAAGGGTGGATCGGCTGCCTGGTCAAGGACTTGGACGGCCTGCATGTCGGCGTCGAGCAGGAGGGGTGGAGGGTGGCCGGCGCGGCTGTAGGTGATGGTGTGGGTGGTTTCGTCGATGACGGTCTGGACGGCGGTGGTCGCCAAGGCGCCTTCGATGGTGACGGCGTAGTGGGCGAGTGCTTTCAGGGCGCGGGCGGGCTGGCCTGTGGCGTGCATGGCGGTGCTCAGCGCGCTGCGGAGCTGGCCCATGATGCCGGCGGCGGTCAGGCCGTGGCCGACTACGTCCCCGACGGCGACCGCGAGCCAGCCGGGGCCGAGCTCGAGGAAGTCGTACCAGTCCCCGCAGACGTGCAGCGCGCTGGTGGCGGGCCGGTAGCGCACCGCAACATTGGTGCGTTCGCGTGCGGTGTCGGGCAGCATGGCCCGCTGCAAACTCACCGCGATCTCGCTCTCCTGCTCATGAGCGCGCCGCAGGTTTTCGTTGCGTTTTTGAAGTTCCCGGGACCAGGCCAGCAGCGCGGCGGTCGTGGCCTCTTCACCGCTCAGCGTCTCGCCGTTGTGCAGAGCAACACGGGCACGGACCTGCGCGGTGACATCCTTCACCTGCGAAATGATCAGAAGGACCTCCCCGTCTGGGCCCAGAACCGGCGCGGTGAAGGAGCTCCAATAACGCTCCTCGGAACGCCCTGGCCGGCGGCCGGGCACCGGAAGGTCGTACCGGTACAGCTCCATGGTGTCCGGCTCCCGTGTCGCGAGCACTCGTTCCACGGACGCGCGTAGCCGGTCGCCCGGAACCATAGGGTCCTGCACAGGCACGTCGAACACCGAAGAGCCCACCAGATCCTCGCGAACGTGGCCGCACGAATCCAGGAAAGCCTGGTTGGCGTCCACCACGAGCAGATCCGGCGTCAGGAGCAGCGCTGGGCCCGCGAACGCGCGGAAGACCGCCGCATAGTCCACAGCGAACGACGGACCCTCATCACTGCCGGAAGCGCACATTCTCCGACGTCTACCCCAGCCAGACCTCTTTCGGCCGGCCGACACTCCCCACGTCGCAGCAACGGTGGCATCGGCTGGTTCAACCGGGCCCGGATCGACGCCGACGATGCCCGCCTTGCGGTACAACCCAGCCCGGACGGGGCGTAGGTCGCCGTGTACCTTGAGGCGGTGTCCGAACGAGAGGTCTCCGGGCGGATCGCCCAGGATCACGCCGAGCAGGTCGGCACGTCCTTCCGTGAAGCGGCGCTGTCCGGCTGCACCCGGACAGATATTCGCAGGGAACTTCGATTCCCTTACCCCTTTCCGTACGAAGCCCGCTATGTGGCCTGCCTCGCGCGCGATGATGTAGGACACTCGGAGTACCGACCTGGAGGACGAGTGTGAGCGCCCAGCCCGAGAGCCCGCGGGACCGCCGGGTCCCTGCCATTCCGCACACCATCAACGCCATTGCTGACGCCCTTGGCGGCGCCGACAGTGCGCGCTTCAAGACCGAGGTTCTCGCGGCGGAAGAGTCGGCCGTGCCTGGGGTGATGCGCCGCTGGTGGAAAGCAGCCATGATCGCCCGCGTTCCCGAGGCTGCCCGTAGCCGTGCGAACGTGGAGAGTGGACGTGCCCTGCTGTCGGTGGACGAGCTCATCGCCCGCATCGACGTCGCATGAGCTGGAGCGTCTGGACCGAAGAGATTCCCGCACAGACTGTCCTGGACATGCCTGCGGATCTGCGGAGGAGGACCGCGAACTTCTTGAGGGCACTGGCGATCGAAGTCGCAGGTGCGCTCGATCTCGGGCGGCGTCCCCCGGGTGATCCGATGGACGACATCGCAGTCCGGTACTCCTTGGAAGTGCCCGGCGAGCCGGTCATCATCGAGTACATGATCATGAGGGACGCGAAGGAAATCCGGGTGCCTGTCCTGGTCTGGTTCCACTGACCGCCCACCGGCCCGTCGCGCACGCCTCGCACGCGAGCCGGAACTGGCGTCCGGGTACGTCGACTAGAAGGGCTGCGAGGCCTGCCCCACCGGGCATCTGTGTACTCGCTCCGCCGCCTGACGAATTGAGGGGCCCCTGACTTGAGTGCAGGCTGACCGCCTGGGGGCCCCGCCAACAACCTTGGTCTGGCGCCAGGTATGGCTACGTGTCGGTGGTGGTCTCGTCCCCCGGGCGGTTGGCTTCTTCGCGCAGCGCTCGGTGAACGCAGGGCCGGTCTATCCGGTTCACGAACTAATGTCCAGGCCGGCGAAGCTTCTCCGCGGCCTGCAGCAGGCGGGCGGGCAGCGTAAAAGCCGGCAGATCTGGGCGAGGTGCCGGGCGGCTGGTGTCGCGAACCAGCGGGTGCAGCCGCCCGATCGGCAGCGCGTCCAGCCCGGCCGCGGAGTGCCAAGTCAACTCGACACTTCCTCCCGCCGCCGGTCATCACCGGCTGTGGCGGGGATGGCGTTGTCGATGAGGACGGCGGCGATGGCGGCGGCGGTGGGGAAGGCGTCGGCGTTGAGGACCCGGGTGCGGGCTGCGGCGCCGTCGATGAGCAGCGCGAGCTGCTCGCCGAGCTGTTCAGGGTCGGCGGCACCGGCTTCGCGCGCGGTGTCGGCAAGCCGCGCGGCGACGGCCTTCTTGTAGTCACGCGCGTACTGGGACGCGGGGTGCTGGGGGTCGTGGAGTTCGACAGCGGCACCGATGTAGGGGCACAGGGGGGTGGTGGGGGGGATGTCGAAGGCGGCGAGGAGCCGTTCGCGGGGCGTGAGGTCGGTGCGGTCGAACACGCCGGACAGAACGGAGGGGTCGAACCGGCGCAGGTACTCGGCGACGAGTTCGTCCTTGCCGGTGAAGTGCTGGTAGGCCGTGCGCTTGGACACCTGAGCCGCTGCGCAGAGCTGGTCCATGCCGGTGCGGTTGATGCCCTGCTCGCGGAACAGTTGCTGGGATGCGCTGAGGATGCGCTCGCGGGCTCCCCGGCCGCGGCGGCGGCCCGTGGGGCCCTTCTCCAACTCCGTCATGAGCCCATCGTACCGCAGCCGGGTAACGGCCGGTGTACATAGTTTGCGTCCCGGCCGCCCGCCCCGTACGGTACGTACACAGAGCGGTGTACATAACACCGTCGTCCCAGGTGCACACGGCACCACCGACCCAAGGGAACGACTATGGGAAAGCTCGACGGCAAGGTCGCGGTCATCACCGGCGGCACCACCGGCATGGCACTGGCAGGCGCGAAGCTGTTCGTCGACGAGGGAGCGCACGTCTTCATCACCGGCCGCCGCCAGGACGCCCTGGACGAGGCCGTGAAGCAGATCGGCCGCAACGTCACCGGCGTCCAGGGCGACGCCGCCGACCTGGACGACCTGGACCGCCTGTACGACACCGTCAAGCGTGAGAAGGGCAGCATCGACGTGCTGTGGGCCAGCGCAGGCGGGGGCGAGGCCGCCCCGCTCGGCGAGATCACCGAGGCCCAGTTCGACACCTGGTTCGGGCTCAACGCCCGCGGCACCCTGTTCACCGTCCAGAAGGCCCTTCCGCTCTTCAACGACGGCGGCTCCATCCTCATGACCGGCTCCAACGCCTCCCTCGGCGCCTTCCCCGGCTGGAGCGTCTACGCCGGCAGCAAGGCCGTCCAGCAGGCCTGGGCCCGCATCTGGCTCAACGAGCTCAAGGACCGCCGCATCCGCGTCAACGTCCTGACCCCCGGCCAGGTCGCCACCGCCAAGCAGGAAGAACTCTTCGACGAGGCCACCAAGCGCCAGTTCGAGTCCCTCATCCCCCGCGGCCAGATGGGCCGCCCCGACGAGATCGCCACCGCCGCCCTCTTCCTCGCCTCCGACGACTCCAGCTACGTCAACGGCACGGAACTCGTCGCCGACGGCGGCACCACCGCCATCTGAACCGAACAACACACAACCAGGGCAGGACATCTCATGAGCAACATCAGCATCATCGGCACCGGAAACATGGCCCGCACCATCGGCGCGCGGGCAATAGCGGGCGGCAACACCGTCGAGGTCATGGGCCGCGATCAGTCCAAGGCCGCTGACCTGGCCAAGGCACTCGGCGACGGCACCACGACGGGAGAATGGGGCACCGCCCCGGCCGGGGACATCGTCATCGTGGCCCTGTTGCACAACGGTGTCGTGCCGGCCGTCGCCCAGTACGGAGACGCTCTCGCGGGCAAGGTCATCGTCGACATCAGCAACCCCTTCAATTCCACGTTCGACGGGCTGGCCCACCGCGAGGAGACCTCGATCGCGCAGGAAGTCGCCAAGGCGGCCCCGGCCAGCGCCAGCGTGGTGAAGGCGTTCAACACCATCTTCCGCCATGTCCTGGAGAAGGGCCGGCCCGACGTCTTCATCGCTGGCGATAATGCGCAGGCCAAGGCAAGTGTGGAGGCGTTCATCGAGACCCTCGGGCTGCGCCCGCTGGACGTCGGCGGCCTGAGAATGGCGCACTGGCTGGAAGGAGCAGGCGTGGTCACCGTGGGCCTCGCCAACCATGGGGTGGGGAACCTGGACTTCGCCCTCAGCATCACCGAACTCGCCGTCTGAGCAAACGGTTGACGGATTACCGAAAGGAGAGCGCCCGCCGCGGAAGTGGCCGCCGCCGCATCGCGGCGACGGGCAGTAAGCGGCACCCAGACCATCCGAGGTAGGCCCACCTCCTGATGATGTCGAGCCTGCTGTCCATATCGAGGTGAAACTCCCGTACGGGTTGGCGTGGGACCAGAACAGCGGGGACAGCCCGCGCCGGTCTGTGGCGGTGAGCTTCCCGGCCCACTGCGGGTCGCGGAGGACCGCCTGGAGAAGCTGAGTGCTGATCAGGAGCAGGCTGGATTGCAGGAGATGGAGTGCGAGCATGGAGACCTCGGCGTGCTCGCGGTCGGCGCCGGCGAGGACGCTCTCGCGGCCGTAGAAGATCTTGTCGTTGGTGGAGTTCCAGCTCTCGACGACCTGTAGTCCGCCGTTGATCTGGCGCCGGAGATGCTCATCAGGGAGATAGTCGCAGGCGAAGATCGGTCGTGACCGCCGCCCGAGTTCTCGGCTTCAGGGGTTTGAGGCCGCGACCGGGGCGTGTACCGGTGGTTCTGGATAGCGGTGAGGCCTCTCCGCAGCATCGGCGGGGCCTCATCTGGTCATGCGGTCAGATCCGCACCGACTCCGTCCGCCGGGTTCGAGGCTGCCGGGGGTGTCGGTCAGAGGTCGGTCGACGGCAGGCTTGCTGGGCCACGCATCATTTCGGTTCTCGCCCTGCTCGGCAAAGCCGTGCTCGGCCGTCGGCTCCTCCTGCGGCACGAGCTGGTCCGCCCTCCGACGACCATCGCAATGATCAACGCCGACGCCTCCTCCGCATGGCACTGACCGGTCGCCGCGGCGATCCGGGAAGCACCTGGCATCGGATGGCAGCCACTCGCTCCCGTTCCCCATCCGCTCCCACTAGGTGTCCGCGACCATGACAGCAGTTCCCGCACCACCCCGCCGACCAGAACTCCCCGACCGGACCGGCACCAGGCCCACACCGGCGCTGATTGCAGGACACAGCGCCCTGGAGTGCCTCCTGACGTTCGTGCTGCTCTTCGGTGTGACCACGATCGTTCGCTGGGTCGCAGGGCCCTCACCCATTTCCGACGCGGTCCCGCAGATCCGCCTGCAATTGCTGATCATCGGCGGCTGCGTGGGGCTGCTCCTGGTCGGGCTGATCCTCAGTCGACCGGGGAGGACGTCAGGAGGGCACATCAACCCCGCGAGCTCCCTCGCCATGTAGCGCTTCGGGGTCTTCCCCGGCGTGTCGGTCCTCCCCTACATCGTGGCGCAGCTCATCGGCTCCGTGCTCGGAGTCCTCGCAGCCCGCGCCGTACGGGGCGTCGCAGTCGAGAACCCGCCGGTGGCCAACGCCACGCTGCACTCCGGCCTCGGCTGGTCGGCCGGTGAGCTGTTCGCGGCCGAGACCGCCACCATGGGCCTCATCGTCTACGCCATCGGGTTCTTCCTGCAGACCCCCAAACTGGCGCCCCTGGTCCCCTGGCTCGCCGGACTCCTGATCGCAGCGGTGATCGCACTGCTAGGCACCGCCACGGGAGGCTCGGTCAACCCGGCACGCCAGTTCGGTCGACGATGGTCTCTGGGCAACTCCGCCTCCTGTGGGTCTACCTGCTCGCCACCACGGTGGGGGCTGCGCTCACGGCCGCCCTCCTGGGCCGGGTGTGCAGGCACCGCACCGTGCTCACCCATCGGCTGTGCGGCACCCACGCCGACGGCACCCCCCTGCGACGGTCTGTCAAACGAACGGTGTAACCAAAGTGCCGCATTCTGGACCCAGACATCACGCTCACTGCTCTCGGAGTGGCGACATGCATGGGGCGCGGTGTACAGACTCTTCCGCACACCGGAACCGGAGAAGCTCATGGAACTCGTTCGCGACGCGATGACCACGCGATGCGTCACAGTGCCTCCGTACACGTCCCTTACCGCCGTCGCCGCCTGCATGCGAGATGACAACGTCGGGTGCGTCATGGTCACCCATGACGGTGCCCTCCAAGGCATCATCACCGACCGTGACATCACCGTCCGGATCACCGCCGAGGGGCTGATCGCCGGCACCACCACAGCGCAGCAGGCGGCATCCAAGAGTTTGGTCACCGTGGTTCCGGGCGCCACTCTCTGCGACGCGGCGGCACTGATGTGCATGCACAACTTTCACCGGCTGCCCGTCGTGGAACAGGGGCAGCTCGTCGGTCTGCTCTCCCTGGGAGACATCTGCGAAACACCCCACGCCCAGGAGATCCTGGTAGCCCTCAGCCAAGCCGAGGCCAACCACTGAGTGGACTCGTGCCTTTGGCCGGCCTTCTCCGGGATGGCGGTCCCCGCGTCGTTGCGGGTGGCACGGAACTCCCGGGTGTTGCACCCCCTTGCAGCCTTGCCGTCGACCGTTGTGACGTGTGTGTCAGCGATTGAAATCCGCCATCTGTGGGAGAAGTTTTGCATCTTTACCCAAAGCCACTCGTCCGCGACCGACGCCGGGAGAGTGTCGCGAGCCGGATCCGGTCGGCCGGCTCGTAGCGGCCTCGGGCGATCTGACGCCGCAGCATCGCGTTCTCGTGCCGTAGTGCCAACCGTCAGCGGCGCGCCGAAGAAACGACTGGCCGCAGTTGTGTCCCGGCGGCTCTACACCAGGACATCCAGCACGCTGCCGTCCCGGTCGACAGCCCGCCACAGGTACTCCCGCTCACCATTGATCCTGATGAAGACCTCGTCCAGATGCAACTTGTCGTCGGGCTGGGACCGCCGACGGCACAGTCCGTTGGCGTACTGCTGACCGAACTTCAGGCACCGGCGGCGGACCGTCTCGTAGGAAACGAACACGCCGCGCTCCAGCTCCTCGGCCTCACGGAAACTGAGCGGGGACCGGAAGTACAGCCACACGCAGTGCGAGATCACCTCGAACCCGATACCGGTGCCACTTGTGTGACGGCGACACGCCCTCCACGGACGACCCCCTCCCCCGCGATCAGCCCGACGACCCTCCCCCCTTTCAGCCAACGGGACAACGCCCATTCCCCTGTTCGGCTGTCGGACCGATTGGTGGGCTGCCAAGGCCGGCGCAGGCGATCCCTGGATGCCCCGCGGCCCTCTCGCGACAGCGTCCCGCCGCCGACCGCGTGCGGGGGCGCCGGCGTCACCGCACCGCGCCACCGGCCGGATGCGGCTGAGGTGACTGCCTCACCAGGTGTGAGCGACATCGACCACCAAGCGGTTGGAGAGCTGGGACACCCGGAACGGCAGCCGGGCCCGCACACCAAGGCCCACTTGCGTGACCCCTTCGAAGCTGGCCCCGAACTTCGCCTCCCGGAAGGTGCGGTAGCCGGTCAGGTCGACGCCCGGAAGCACTCGGCCGCCCCGGCCTGGGTAGGTCGCCATGTGCGTCTCCGGGTCGTAGGCGGGGGCGGACACCCTGATCTCGATGATCGCCCCGCCGGAGATCGGAATGCGCATGCCGGAAGGGTCCTGATAGAAGGCGCCGACGTAGCGCACGGTGTACCCGATCGGCTCGATGCCCGCCGTGGGTACGTCGAAGACCATGCGGTCGTAGCAGTCGTGCTCACCGGTCCTGATGTCGGTCAGCGAGCCGACGCTGGTGTCCGCCGCAGTTTTCGGAAGGCTGCCCCAGCCGGTCGGGCACGCGACAGCCGTCGTGGTCGCGCCCGCCGTCGCGGGCGCGGCCACTACCACGCCGACACCGGCCATCGTCAGGGCGGCCAGCATCGCCCCGTATCGTCTCGTGCGCATCGTTCCCCCTTGTGTTTGCGGCTCTTGGTTTCCTGCCATGTACGACATGCCGGTCACGGGATTGGTTGTACGGGTCGCCCCGAAAGTGGTGATCCATCAGCTCACCAACCTCTCCGGCGGCGGACGGCCCCCAGCGGCCGGCTGCACCGAGAGAGTTGCTCAGCGAAAGTCGTCGGGAACGACAGTCGGTCGTGCATGGCTGATGACCACGGCGGCCGCGACAGCGACCGGGGCGTCCTTCGAGTGCAGGGGGACGAAGGAGGGCGGATCGGCGGCCGGCCCCCGGTCACCGTCGTCAACGACAGACACGACCACCCCGAGTGGACGACAGCCGCCCTCGCCCACGACCTGCTTGAAGCCGTCGGTCAGTCCCGCAGAAACCGCAGCACCGCGAGCACCCGGCGGTTGAGGTCCTCCGAGGCCGGCAGGCCCAACTTGCCGAAGAGGCTTGCCACATGTTTCTCGACCGTGCCCGGCGAAATGTGCAGCGCCTGGGCGATTGCCGTGTTGGAGCGGCCCTCGGCCATGAGTGAGAGGACGTCGCGTTCGCGGTCGGTGAGTGTCCTGAGGTCGGCGGCGCGCCGGCCCGCGCCGGCGAGCTGGGTGACCACCTCGGGGTCGAGCGCGGTGCCGCCGGTGGCGACCCGGTCCAGGGCGTCGGTGAACTCCGCGATGTTCGCCACCCGTTCCTTGAGCAGATAGCCGACGCCCGCGGAACCGGCGGCGAGCAGTTCTGTGGCGTACTTGGTCTCGACGTACTGGGAGAAGAGCAGCACACCGGTGCCGGGGTGCTCCCGGCGGATCCCGATGGCGGCGCGCAGTCCTTCGTCGGTGTGGGAAGGGGGCATCCGGATGTCGACGATCGTGACGTCCGGGCGGTGTTCGGCGACCGCCGATCGCAGCGTTTCCGCGTCCGGGACCGCGGCGCAGACCTCGTAACCGCGGTCGGTGAGCATTTGCACGAGCAGTTCCCGCAGGATGGCGGCGTCTTCGGCGATCACTACCCGCATGGCGGAAATGCTCTCACGAGGCCCTCCTGGCGGGCTCATGCGCGGGGCGGCAGCTCGACGGTGATCACCGTCGGCCCGCCCTCGGGGCTGTGGATGTCCAGGGTCCCGTCGACCGTACGGACCCGCTGCTGCAGCCCGGTCAGGCCGCTGCCCGCCCCCGCCCGCGCTCCGCCGCAGCCGTCGTCGGAGACCCGCAGCCCCAGCGTGCCGTCGTCCCGGCGCAGCACCGAGATCTCGGCCTGTCGAGCGCCGCTGTGCTTGATGAGGTTGGTGAGCAGTTCGGCGGCGCAGAAGTAGGCGATGGTCTCGATGGCGGGCGACGGTCGCTCGTCCACCTCGATGTGCAGCTGAACGGGCACGGTGCTGCGTGCGGTGAGGGTGGCCAGGGCGTCGGGCAGTCCGTCGTCCAGGACCGGCGGATGTATCCCGCGGGACAGGTCGCGCAGCTCGGTGAGGGCCTCGGTGGCGTTGGTGTGCGCGCTCTCCACCAGGCGTCGTACGGTCGCGATGTCGATCGGCTGCTTGTCGTCGCTCAGCTTGTTCTTGATCATGTCGAGGCTGAGGGCGAGAGCGACAAGGCGGACCTGGGGGCCGTCGTGCAGATCGCGCTCCACTCGGCGGAGCAGCGCCACCGAGTCGTCGACCGCGAGCGCCCGGGTCTCCTCCAGGTCGCGGACCCGCTCGCTCAGCGACACCGGTCCGAGCAGGGCACGGATCAGCCGCCGGTCGGCGCCGACCACCGCCCGGGCGAGCCAGGGAGCGGTCAGGACCGTGGCCAAGCCGATGGCCGCGGCGAGGAGGGTGCCGGGAAAGGTGGTGACGGTGGGGGAGCCACCGAACGGCAGCGGGGTGAGCGCCACCATCCCACGCCCGCCGTCGGCCGGCGGAAAGGCGCCGAACAGAGCCCAGCGCAGGGGCGCGGTGAGATTGGCAAGGCCGGACGCCCACCAGAGCGCGGCGTACAGACAGACCAGCGACACGGGCAGTTTCACCAGTGTGTAGCCCACATGCCGCCAGCCGGTCCGGTCCCGCAGCCGGGCATCGAGCCGCCCGACCAGGCCCAGACCCTCGGGAGACCGGAACGGGACCGGCCCGGGAAATCGCTCGCCGAGGAGCCGCCCCGCGAGTATCCGGTGCACCGAGCCGAGTCCACGGCCCAGACCCATCCCGGTCACCATGAGGAGCAGCCCGAGAACCGCACCCAGGAGCGAGACCAGGAACCCGGCACCCAGGGCGAGCAGCACGAGCAGGACCAGCGCACCCGCAATGCCGACGGGCGCGGTGAGCAGGCAGTACGCCGCCTCGGCCCAGGCCCGTCCGGTCAGCGGGTCGCGCAGCACCGTACGGACCAGGGCGCGCACCTCGACTCCCCGTCCCGGCGGGCGCGTCTGCTCAGGCATCGCTGCGTACCAGAAGCCGGCTGCCCACGACGTATACGGCCGCGGTGTAGAGGCAGAGCAGAAAGAATCCGGGCCAGGGGGCAAGCAGCCCGTCCACCGGCTTGGCGACGGCAAGCGAGTTCGCGAGAATCATGTCGGGAAGAACTTCGCGACGGCCGTCCCGGTCACTCCCGCGAGGAGTGCGGGAAGTACGAAGGTCACACCGACCAGTGTGCCGATGGCGCTCGCGGTGTGCCGGGTGATGGCCCCGATCGCGATGCCCATGACCGCGATCATGCCGAGGTACGAGCCGGACATCAGCAGGGCTCGCAGCACTCCGGGATCCCCGAGCGAGGGGCTCGGCACCGAGCTTTCCAGCGTGGCGCACCCGGCGAAGAAGGTGACGAAGGTGACCAGCTCGCCGAGGACGAGCGCGAGGACTCCGACGACGGTGGCCTTGGCGGCGAGCATCGTCGGACGCCTGGGCACGGCCGCCAGGGTCGACCTGATCGAACCGGAGGAGTACTCGCCGGTGACGACGAGGACGCCGAGCACCCCGATCAGGAGCTGACCCAGGGCGATCCCGGCGAGCACATTGTTGGTCGGGTCGAAGGTGGCCAGCTTGTCGGCGGACGGGGCTTTGGTGTTGGCCATGGTGACCACGCCGATGCCGGTCATTCCGATGACCACGGCTGCAAGCGTCCAGAAGGTCGAGCGCAGTGAGAGGAGCTTGATCCACTCCATTCGTGCGGCGTTGCCGAAGCCATAGCTCCCGGCGGGGATGCGCCGCTCACCGGTCCAGGTGGGGTTCGCGGTGCTCACCGCTGCCTCCTCTGCGCCGCCGAGGGCAGCTGCGATTCGACGCCACGGTAGGTGGCACTTTCACTGGTCAGCCGGAAGAACGCCTCTTCGAGACTGGAGCCGCCCGCGGTCAGTTCGGTCACCGAGGTGTCGGCGAGCAGTCGGCCCTGGCCGATGACCACCAAGTGGTCGGCGGTGAGCGCCATTTCGCTGATCAGATGGCTGGAGACGAGGACCGCTCGGCCCTCTGCGGCCAGGCCCTTCATCAGATTGCGGATCCAGCGCACGCCCTCGGGGTCGAGCCCGTTGACCGGCTCGTCGAAGAGCAGTACTCCGGGGTCGCCGAGCAGGGCGCCCGCGATGCCGAGGCGCTGGGACATGCCGAGCGAGAAGGTGCCGGCTCGCTTGCCCGCAACCTCGGACAGACCCACTGTGCCCAGGACTTCATCGACCCTGGAGCGCGGGATTCCGCCGCCGGCGGCGAGCGCGGAGAGATGGTGGTGGGCGTTGCGGCCCAGGTGCTGCGTGCGGGCCTCGAGCAGTGCGCCGACCCCGCGCAGCGGCCAGTGCAGTTCGTTGTAGGGACGACCGTTGATCTTGGCCTGTCCGGCGTCGGGGGTATCGAGCCCCATGATCATGCGCATGGTGGTCGACTTGCCGGACCCGTTGGGGCCGAGAAAGCCGGTCACGGCTCCCGGCCGGACGTCGAAGCTCAGACCGGTGACGGCGGGGACGGCGGCAGTCGATCCGTAGCGCTTGGTGAGACCCCTGGCCTCGATCATCGCGACTTCCTGGTGCGTGCATTCATGGTCTTCACGCCAGGGGTGGGCATGGGGCGGTGGAACGCGGCTTTCCTCCGTCTTCCCTGGGGGATTTCCCCCAGTCGGCCCCGCCCGCAGGGACCGGCCTCAGGCGTCGGGCACGATCTGGTGCACCTGCCCCAGAAAGGCGAGTTGTCGGTCGTGGACCCGAATCTTGTCGAGCAGCGCCCCCGGGGTGGCCTGCCCGGCCCGAAACGGCAGGACGCGCCGCAGCCCCCGTATGACCGCCAAGTCGGCGGGAGAGAACAACACCCGGACCTTGACGCCCTGTCGGCCGGCCCAGGCGACGAGCGCACCGATCGAGCGGCCGGGATCGGGCAGCAGATCGCGGGCGGCGCGGATGACTTCCTCGGTGGCGAGGCTCGGGCGCCCGCCGACCCGGGGCGCCGTCATACCAGAGGAGGACGGGCTGGCACCGCCGTCAGACCCAAGAGGGCCCCGGGAACGGGCACCAGGACGGACGATCCGGAGGCCTGACGGACAGCAGGATGGTGAGGTCCCTCAGGATCAGCCACCAGGAGAGCCGTCACGTGACCACCGCCATCACCCACCGTGCCACCGCAGTGGCCGCGCGCGCCATGGAGTTGTCCAAGGTCTATGGACACGGTGAGACCCAGGTGGTCGCGCTGGACCGGGTCACCGTGGACTTCCCGCAGGGCGAGTTCACCGCGATCATGGGCCCGTCGGGCTCCGGCAAGTCCACGCTGATGCACTGCGTGGCCGGTCTCGACAGCTTCAGCAGCGGCTCCGTGCGGATCGGGGAGACGGAGCTCGGTTCCCTCAAGGACAAGCAACTGACCCAGCTGCGCCGGGACAAGATCGGCTTCATCTTCCAGGCGTTCAACCTGCTGCCGACTCTGACGGGGCTGGAGAACATCACGCTGCCGATGGACATCGCCGGCCGTAAGCCCGACAAGCAGTGGGTGGAGCAGGTCATCGACATGGTTGGGCTCTCCGGGCGGCTCCACCATCGTCCCGCCCAGCTCTCCGGCGGCCAGCAGCAGCGCGTCGCCGTCGCCCGCGCGCTCGCCTCCCAGCCCGAGATCATCTTCGGCGACGAGCCGACCGGAAACCTCGACTCCCGTTCCGGCGCCGAGGTGCTGGGCTTCCTGCGCAACTCCGTACAGGCGCTCGGCCAGACCGTCGTGATGGTGACGCACGACCCGGTGGCGGCCTCGTACGCGGACCGCGTGGTCTTCCTCGCGGACGGGCGGATCGTGGACGAGATGCTCGCCCCGACCGCGGACGGTGTGCTGGACCGTATGAAGGCGTTCGACGCCAAGGGCCGCACGAGCTGAGCCCTCAGGCCCCCTCTCCGGGGCCCAGCCCCCGCTCCCGTCGCTTCGTCCGGTCCCGGTGGGTCCGGACGCCCCACCACCTGGACGCCCACATGTTCCGTACCGCCGTGCGCACCGTGCTCGCGCACAAGGCCAGGCTGCTGATGACCGTGCTCGCCGTGATGCTCGGCGTGGCCTTCGTCTCCGGCACCCTGGTCTTCACCGACACCCTCGGCAACGCCTTCCGCAACCAGTCCGCCAAGAGCTACGACAACGTGGCGGTGGCCGTCACCTCGTTCGGCGACCCGAACGACCCCGAGTCCGACCCCGGCATCTCCCAGAAGACCGTCGACAAGATCCGGGCACTGGACGGCGTGGCCGCCGCGTACGGCCGCGTCGAGGGCTTCGCCGGGGTCGCCGACCCCGACGGGAAGCTCATCGATGGCACGTTCGGCAGCCCCAAGGGCTCCAACTTCGCCCCCGGCAACGACGGCAAGGACCCCGCCTACGCCTTCACCGACGGCTCGGGCCCGCTGAAGGCCGGTCAGATCGCGCTGGACGAGGGCACTGCCGCCAAGGGCCGCTACGAGGTCGGCGACCGTGTCCGGGTCGCGATCAACGGGCCGGTGAAGGTGTTCACCCTCAGCGGTGTCTTCACCACCGACGACGGCGAGGTGAAAGCCGGCGGCAGCCTCGTGCTCTTCGACACGGCCGTCGCCCAGAAGCAGTACCTCGAGGCGGGCTGGTACCAGGACGTCACCGTCACCGCCGACCCCGGCGCCGACGACGCGAAGCTCCTCGACGCGATCGAACCGCTGCTGCCGAAGTCCGCCGAGGCCAAGACCGGCCAGGCGACCGCCGAAGTGCAGGCGAAGGAGATCGAGTCGGGCCTGGGCGCCCTCAAGCAGGTGCTGCTGGGCTTCGCCGGCATCGCGCTCTTCGTCGGCGTCTTCCTGATCTCCAACACCTTCTCGATGCTGGTCGCCCAGCGCGCCAAGGAGCTCGCCCTGATGCGCGCCGTCGGCGCCTCGCGCAAGCAGATCACCCGCTCGGTGCTCATCGAGGCCGCGGTTGTCGGCGCGATCGCCTCGGCGATCGGCTTCGTCATCGGCGTCGGTCTGGCGCTCGGGCTGCGCTCGGGCATGGCCACGTTCGGCATGAACGTTCCGCCCGGACCGTTGGTCGTGACCGCCACCCCGGTGATCGCCGCACTCGCCGTCGGCGTGCTGATCACGATGCTCGCCGCCTGGCTGCCGGGCCGCAGAGCCGCGAAGATCCCGCCCGTGGCGGCGATGATCAGCGTCCACGCGGTCGCCACCACCAAGTCCCTGGTGGTACGCAACTCCATCGGCGCGTTCATCAGCACGCTCGGCGCCGCCGCCATCGTGTGGGGCGCCGGAATGGGCGGCGATGACGGCCGGATCCGTATCGCGGCAGGCGCGTTCTTCGCGCTGATCGGTATCATCATCCTGATCCCGCTGCTGTCGCGGCCCGTCATCGCGCTCATCCGCCCGCTGCTCACCGGCCCGTTCGGGGTCTCCGGCAAGCTGGCCGGGCGGAACGCGGTCCGCAACCCGCGCCGCACCGGCGCCACGGCATCCGCGCTCGCCATCGGTCTGACGCTCGTGACCGGTCTGTCGGTGCTCGGTGTCACGGTCGGCCAGGCCCTCGACAAGATGACCACGGACAACATCAAGGCCGACTACATGGTCGTGATGGCGAACGGCGGTGACCTCGACCAGTCCGCGCTGACCGCCCTGGAGAAGGCGGACGGCGTCTCCGCGGTCTCGCCGCAGCAGTCCGTGTACTTCGAACTCAGGAAGGACAGGAAGGGCGAGAGGGACGGCTTCGTGTCGGTGTCGGCGGTTACCCCTGGCGCCATCGAGAAGGTCCTGAACATCGACGTCGTGCAGGGCGGCCTCGGATCGCTCGCCGACGGACGGATCGCGGTCGCCGAGAAGACGGCCGAGAAGAGGGGCTGGAAGGTCGGCACGGACATTCCCGTCACCTTCGGCGACAAGAAGCAGGGCACCCTGACGGTCGGCGCGGTCTACAAGGACAGCGAGTTCGTGTCCCCCGTCATCGTCAGCACCGAGGTCGTCAACCCGCACGAGGCCAAGCCGTTCATCCCGCAGATCTTCGTGAAGATGGACGGCGGCCGGACCACGGCGAACGAGAAGGCCCTGATCAGCGCCCTCGGTGAGAACCCGGCCATCACGGTGATGGACCACCAGGACATCCGCGACCAGTTCGGCGGCATGATCAACCTGATACTGAACATCCTGTACGGCCTTCTCGCGATGGCCCTCCTCATCGCCGTCCTCGGCGTGGTCAACACCCTCGCGATGTCGGTCTTCGAGCGCCAGCAGGAGATCGGCATGCTCCGCGCGATCGGTCTCGACCGACGCCGGGTGAAGCGGATGGTCCGGCTGGAGGCCGTGGTCATCTCCCTCTTCGGCGCACTGATCGGCATCGGCCTCGGCGTGTTCCTCGGCTGGGCGATCGGCGAGACCATCAGGGCGTCGATCCCCGGCTACGAGCTCGTCCTGCCCTGGGACCGGATCGGGATCTTCCTGGTGCTCGCGGGACTCGTCGGCGTGCTGGCCTCGCTGTGGCCGGCCCGCAGCGCCGCGAAGCTGAACATGCTGAACGCGATCAAGACCGAGTAGCGGCTGTCGTACGACGAGAGGGCCGGGCCTTCCCCTGAGGAGGGCCCGGCCCCCGGTTCATCGTCGACGAGCCTGGAAGCCGGTGCTGACCAGTGGCGATGGCTTTACGAGCCCCACCGGTGTCTATGCGGGCCACGAGCCGAACTCGGTAGTGAACGGACTCGGATGGTGGCCGTCCTCGTCGGCACCCTCCGTGGGCGGTGCGGCCCGGCGGCGCACCGCGACCATGGCGACGTCGTCCTGCACCTCCCCGCCCGCATGGACCGTCAGGTCGCTCATGAGGCGCTCGATCAGGTACTGCGGCTCGTCCTCGGCAAGGAGCGCGAAACGGTCCAGCGCCGGGTAGAAGACGCCCGCTGCGTCGCGGGTCTCAAGGAGGCCGTCGGTGTGCAGGAGCAGCGTGTCCTCCGGCTCGAATCCGAACGTGTTGACCTGATAGGCCGCTTGGTCACCGCCCAGGCCGAGCGGTGGTGCCGGCTGCGGCACTTCGAGGAGGTCCACGTCTGTGCCGTGAGAGCGCATCAGGTCGGGGTGGCCGCAGCTGATCACGTGGACGACGTGCGAGTCGTCGGGTATCTCCAGGACGAGAGCGGTGATGAACCGCTCCGCGGCGTTGCTGTCCGTCTGTCCGGCCTGGTCGACACGGCGGCGCACGCCGGCGTCCAGGGCCAGGGCGACATGCTCCAGTCGCACGTCACGGTGCGCGGCTTCGCGGAACGCACCGATGACGGCTGCGGCGTCGTCGACCGCCGCCAAGCCGTTGCCCCGCACGTCACCGATCAACATCCGGACCGTGCGGTCGACACGTTCGGCGGCGTACACGTCTCCGCCGATGTGTGCGTGGGCGGCGGCCGAGCGATAGGCGGTGGCGATTTCCAGGCCTGCCACACGACAGGGCAAGGGGGGCAGCAGCGCCCTTTGCGCCGTCTCCGCAACGGAGCGCACCGCACGAAGCGTTCGATGGTCCACGTCCCGCATTCGCCGGAACACGAGGACCAGGACGCAGACGACCAACAGGCCCAGGACGTCGATCGGGAGGATCGGTGAGCTGGGCAGACCGTCGTCGACGTCGACCGCGACCACGCCGAGACAGGCCAGGGCTGTCATGCTGACGGTGGTACACGTGTTGTCTGCCGCAGCGGTGAGAGCCGGCACCGCCACCAGCAGCACTACCAGGTGGACGTCCGCGGGGACGATCACACCCCCCAGGGTGACGCCGAGCAGGACGGCCGAGGCGACCACGACCGCGATGAGCGGTCGTAGCCGTACCGCCGAGAGGCTGAAGGCGAGTCCCGCGGATGTCGCGGCGCGGCCCGTGCTTGTCATCATGTGTGTCTGCGTCGTCATGAGAACCTCCTGCTTGTCGCGATGTGTGCCTGCCTCACCGCGGCTGATCGCCACCGTGGGCTGGGCCGACCGACCGGACCAGCTGGAGGGGGCTGCGCCCGAGCCGCGGTCGTCGTCCCGTCATCTCAGATTGCTGTCATGGAGCTGCGCGAAGAGTTCGGTGCTCTGTGCGTAGTCGACCGGGACGTCGATGATCGTGATGCCGGGGTCGCAGAGTCTGCCCGGGTCGAGAGACCAGCGCAGTTCGGACTCGAAGGCATCCATGGTCTCGGTCCGGATTCCTCTGGCGCCGAACGCGCCGGCGTACAGGGCGATGTTGTAGTCGCCCGACCGGACACCGGACGCCCTGCCGAATTTGCGATGCTCCTGGAAGGCCACCATGTCGTAAGCGTTGTCCCGCATGATCACATGCGTGGCATGGAGGCCCAGACGGGTGGCGGTCTCTATTTCCGGTGCGCTGGACAGAAACCCCCCGTCCCCGGAGACCGACACCACCTGTGTCCCCGGCCGCAGCAGTGCGGCGGTCATCGCCCGTGGCAGGGCAACTCCCTGTGCCTGCATGCCGTTGGAGAGCAGGATGCGCCGCGGCTCGTGTCCGCGGAGGTGACGGGCCATGTAGATGTGCGAGCCCGTGTCGGACACCACGGTGGCGTCGTCCTCCACGTTCTCAGCGATCTTGAGGATCACCGCGGCGGGATTGAGGCCGACAGCGGTGGCCGGGACCGCCCTTGCCTCCTCTTCGATACAGGCCAGGGCGGCGCGCTGTTCGGCCAGGGCAGCTCGGGTCCGGTTACTGATCGCCAGCCCGGACAGCTCCCCTGACAGCTCACCGACCGTCGCGGCCACATCGCCCCGCAGTTCCAGAGCGGGCTGGTAGTGGCTGCCGATCTCGGCGGGCAGTGCATCGATGTGGACGATCGCACGGGCCGGGTCGGTGTTCCACAGGCCCGGGTCGTACTCCACGGGGTCGTAGCCGACGGTGATCAGGACGTCGGCATGTGTCACCACGACGTCCCCGGGCTGGTTGCGGAAAAGGCCGATCCGACCGGCGTACTGCTCCTCCAGTGTGCGCGGGACGATGCCCGCCGCCTGGGATGTCTCCACCACGGGCAGGCCTGTGACGCGGATCAGTTCGCGCACCGCGGCGCAGGCCTCGGGATCCGCACCACGCAGCCCGACCAGCAGGACGGGCTGCTGTGCGGCGCGGATGATCTGTGCGGCACGGTGGATGCATTCAGCGGGAGCGGGGCCGGGTGAAGGGTGCCTGTGCGGCTGGACGACGGTGGCGGCGGTGAGCGCGCCTGCGACGTCGTCAGGTATCACCACCGCGGCCGCACCGCGGGGTGGGGTGACCGCCGCACGCACGGCGCTGGCGATGGCTTCGGGGACGTTGTCGGGGTCGTGGACTTCGCAGGTATAAGTGGTGACCAGCCTCAGTGCGGCGATGGCGTCCATCGACCGCTGGGTTCGCTCGAACCGGCCCCGGCGGGTCATAGCCCCGCACACAGCGATCATGGGGTACTGCTCAGTCGTCGCCGTGAGCAGAGCGGTCATCAGATTGGTGGTGCCGGCTCCTGAGGTGGCCAGGACCGCTCCGGGCGTACCGGTCAGCAGCCCGACAGCGGCGGCCATCACGGCAGCGTTCTGTTCGTGGCGGCACATCACAAGTTCGGGCCCTCCGACGGCCAGGGCACCGTGAACGGCGTCGATCGTGGCTCCGGGAACACCGAAGACGTACGGCACGCCGTACTGCGAGAGGGTCTCGACCATGCGATGGGCCGCACCGACGGGTGGGGTGGGCATGTGCCCGCCGCCTTTCTTGAACGTTGGGTTTGCGCAACGGTGGTGGCAGTTGCCGCGCGGGGTGTGGTGACCGTTGCCGGGCCGACCTGTGCGGATCCGGTCGGTTCTCGGCCCAGGTCGGGCCGTCACCCGCCCTCCGCCGGGCGGGTCTGCGTGCTCGAATCCGGGCACGTGGAAGCCGGCCGGAGCGCCGTCGAAGCGGACACCGGTGGTTTCCTCCTGTCCGCCGCGGGCCTGGGCCGGCAGCGAGCAGGCAGGATGTTGCGCCATGCCGGCGGGTGGTGATGCCGATCGAGCCCCCGGTCGCCCGGATCGCGCAGGGAAGGTTCGGCCGGGCAGGGACCGGTCGGCCGGGGCGCCCCTGCACGCGCAGATGGCGGCAGGTCGTCGAGGACGAGTACGCGCTGTCGTGGGGGTTGAAGGCGTCCGAGCCGAAGTCGCCGCCTTGCGACGGGAGTTCGCGGATCGTCACCTCGCCGCCACATACCGTCGAACTGGGTGGCGATCGTGGAGGCCGAGTCCTCCCCTGGAGCCGCTTCAGGACGATGGCGCTGCCTGGGCGGGTCGAGGGGAAGCAGGAGGCATGCCCACCGGTGGAATACCTCGTGGCAGGACACGGAGGAATCAGGTGTGGTCGTGGGCGTGATCATGGCGGTCCGCTCGCTTTCCGCGGTGTGTCGCGGCAAGCACGGCCGACGTTCTGCCGCCGGCACGCGCCGGTGCCGCATCACTTGTAACGGTAGGCACACGCCCCCGCCCGAGGGCACCACGTGAATGCGTAGTCGTGCTCGGGTCGCGGCGTCAGGACCGGTCCGTGTCTCCGGGAATCGGCTGGCCGTCTTGCAGCAGCCGGGCGAGCTGAGTACGCGTGGTGACCTTGAACTTACGGAAGACTTTGCGCAGGTGGTAGTCGACCGTGCTGGCGCTGATGAACAATCGCGACGCGATCTCGGGGTTGGTGGCTCCCTCGGCCGCCAGCATCGCAACCCGTCTTTCCTGGGGAGTGAGCTGCTCATCGAAACCGGACCGACGCTTGCGGGTGGGTTCGCCGGCCGCTGACAGTTCGCTGCGAGCCCGTTCGGCGAAACCGTCCATGCCGAACCGCACGAACATGTCGTGTGCCTGCCGTAGTTGGTCTCGTGCCTCGAGGAGGCGGCGCTCGCGCCGCAGCCACTCCCCGTACAGAAGATGGACACGAGCCACCGCGGCGCGCAAGCCGGTGCACTCAAGCTGTCCCAAGGCCGTGCGGTACAGGTCTTCGACGTCCGTGCCAACGGCAAGCAGAGCCCGGCAGTGTGCTTCAAGGCCTGCGGCCCAGTGGCTGGAGCAGGGCTCGGTCGTCCGGCACAACTCCCTCAGCGCCTCGTCGGCCAGGTCCTGGTGTCCGGTACGTACGGCCGCCTCGATGAGCTCAGGCAGCGCCCAGTTGCGGATCCGCTGGACGCTGGAGTCGGCGACGGCCTGGCGGGCGGATTCCAGCGCCTGATCGTACCGGCATGCACCGTTGTGGAGCACGGCGGTGGCCCATTGCAGGTAGGTCAGCGCCATGCCTTCGCCCCGCGCCAGCGAGTCCCGGGTCGCGGTGCGGATCGCGGCAGCGGCCTCATCATCCCGGCCGCGGAAGACGGCGAGCCCCACCTCCGCGTAGGCAACCGGGCCGGCTCCGGTCATCAAAGTGACGTCGGCGGCCGTCTCGGCCAACGAGGCGGCCTGCATGAGCTCCCCGCTCAGCAGGTGCAGTCCCGCACGTGTGGCTGCGGCCATCGGGAGAATGCTGAGTGCTCCTCGTTCCTCGCAGGATCGCAGCAGCCTCGTGGCCAGCAGTCGCCATGCCTCGTCGTCCCACAACAGCCCGGCGCCGTGGCCGGCCAGCCACAGCCAGTACAACTCCTCCTCGGGGGCCAGTTCCGCTGTGGTGAACGCCGACACCGCCTTGCGCAACACCGGAACTGCGGCGTCTCGGCCTTCGACGATCAGGAGCGTCAGCCCGTCCAGCAGGAGGTCGGAGGCGCGTGGAACGGACGCCGCAGGCAGCCGGCGAGCGCTGTGGGCAACCTCCGCGATCCGGCACTCGTCGCCCAGCCGGCCGGCGAGCATTGCTGAGGTCAGGGCCTGCAGGTAGACATCCCTGGCACGGGAGACGTCGATGGACTCGAAGCGGCGGGCCGCGCTCAGCAGCACGGGGGCGGCGCCGCCGCCGAAACTGTGAGCAAGCGCGATCTGCCCTCGCAGCAGCTCGCTGTTGGCGGCCCGCAGCTCGTTCTCGGGTCCCCGGTCGACCAGGGCAAGGAGGTCCAGAGCGCTGTCGTACGCGCCGGCTTGCTGTTTGGCGCGTGCCGCACCCAGCGCCCGCTCCGCCCTGGCGGCGGGGTCGGCAGTGAGCGCGACCGACCGCTCCAGGAATGCCGCAGCGGCAGCGATACCGCCGCGTGCCAGGGCCCGGTGAGCCGACCCCTCGAGCTCCGATGCGGCTTCCTCGTCGAAGCCGACGGCGGCCTGCGCGCGGTGCCACGCACGCCGGTCCGGTTCCGAAGGACCGGTGACATCGGCCAGAGCCCGGTGCGCGGCCCGCCGCTGCGACGGCGGCATCGCCTGATAGACAGCCGACCGCACCAGGGGATGGCGGAAGACCACCTGCGTGCCGATGGACAGCAGCCCGTCGGTCTCGGCCGCTGTCGCGGCCGAGACTCCGATTCCCAGACGGGCGGCCGCGCGCCACAACAGCGCGGAGTCGCCGGTCGGCTCTGCCGCGGCCACCAGGAGCAGCATCCGGGTGGCCGGCGGAAGTCTGAGGACCCGGCTACGGAAACTGTCCTCGATGCGCCCCGGCACGGCTGCGGTGCCCGTCGGACCGAAACAGCCCACGAACTCGGCAGCCGTCATCGCCCGGGGCAGTTCGAGCAGGGCCAGCGGATTGCCCCGGGCCTCCGCCGCGATCCGGTCCACGACTTCCTCGTCCAACGGCACGTGCAGAGCGGAGTGCAGCAAGGCACGGGCGTCGCCAGGGCCGAGCCCGGTCAGCACCACCTCCTGCAACCCGCCCAGACCACCATCGGCATGGCGGGTGGCGAACACGAGGCCGAGGGGCTCCGCACCGACGCGGTGCGCCACGAACGTCAACGCCTGGGCCGAACCCGGATCGAGCCACTGGGCGTCGTCGATCACACAGATCAGCGGTTGGCGGGCCGCCGCTTCGGACAACAAGCCCAGTACGGCCAGGCCCAGCACGAAGCGGTCGGGCGCAGCTCCTGTCCGCAGCCCGAATGCCGCAGCCAGGGTGTCCTGCTGCGGTCCGGGCAGGTGCTCCAGTGCGGGTAGGAACGGCGCGCAGACCTGGTGCAACCCACCGAAGGGCAGCTCCGCCTCCGCTTCCACACCGGCGGCCCGCACCACGCGGAAGCCGACCGCAGTCGAAGCCATGTGGTCGAGGAGCGCGGACTTGCCGATACCAGGTTCACCGACGATCACAAGAGCGCCACCTCGACCGGCCTTGACGGCATCCTGCCAGCGGTCGAACAACGCACATTCGGCACGCCGACCCAGGAAGACCGCAGCACGCCCCGGCAACACCATGTTCCCAATCTACCTGCGGCATCCAGCCCGTACCTCTCCGACCTGGGCTTATGCCCTCGAACGCAGTCACCGGCCGACAAGACCGCCAGAAGCCGCAGGTGCATCGCGCCGGCAGACCTGGACCGACCGACGGACCGAGCCACAGGCCGGCTCCGGGCTGGGTGTGTACGGTCGGTCTTCGGTGTAGGAACTGCCTGTCACCCTGTGGCGTTCGGAAACTCATCGCCGCTGCTCAGAGTGGGTCTGGTGCACGGTGACGCACGTCTGGAACCCTGTCCGGATGTTCGTCTCGCCCGTGTGTCGGGTGGCACGGAAACTGCTGTCGGTCCCCACGGTGCTGCTACGCCGATGCGCGGCAAAGGATGCCTAATTGCTGGTGCTGCACCATGAGAACGCGGTGCTGCGCGGGCAGCTCTCGCCAGCAGGGCGGTACGAACCGACGGACCGGCTGTGGTTCGCTGCGGTTCGCTGCGCTGTCCTCGCTGGTCACGCGACGCCGCTGAGTGCGCATGTTCCCGGTGACGCCCGTTCCCCTTCCCCGTGGCACCGCCAGACTCATCACCCGCAAGTGGGACTACGGCAAGCGCCGGAGCCGGGCGGGCAGGCCGCCGACCGCGGACCCGGTGAAGGCGCTGGTGCTGCGGCCCGCCGAAGGGAATCCGCGGTTGGGCTGTCGTCGGATCCGAGGTGAACTTGTTCGTCTGAGGCATTCTCCGTGGCACGCCTCGGCCTCGACATGGAAATCGTGCCGTCTGCCAGCAACTCGCTGTAGGCCGGCATCTAGGCGTCGCCGGATTTCAATCGGCGCTCTTCCTGCTTGGCGGGAGCGCGCTCACTTGTCTGCGGCTTGCCTGCGTAACGAGCGGTCCGGTCAAGCCTTTCGAAGCTGCCGATTCCGGCGACCGACACGCGTTCGCCCGCGACGACTGCGCGGACCATGGCGTCGAGGACCGCATCGACCGCGTGGGCGGCCTGCTGTTGCCCACCGAGCTTGTCGGCAATCGCTTCGACGAGCTGAGCCTTGTTCATGTCCATCCCGATAGGTGGAGGTAGGGAATAGTCCGACGATAGCCACGGCTTCGGCTTCCCGACGGAGGCCTGACCGGGATCTCCCACAGTTCGCCCTGTCAGCCCATACCATGACCTGCCCATGACCATGGCGTAGGGAAAAAGGGCGCTGTCTGCGGTGCGGTCCCCTCCGCCACCGGGGTCCTCCCTCACGCGTAGGCGACGGAGTCCTCCGGGGTGGCGCCGTGGCCACAGCGCGGCCCCCTCCGCCACCTGAACTGATCGATCAGGACGAGCAATACCCAGTAGAAACTCCTCGACGGCCGAGCGGCTGCCGACGATGTGGATCAGCTGATGGGGCGTGGTGTCCGCGGGGCAGGAGCCGATGCAGCAGGAGATCTCGTCGGAGCGGCTGACGCTGCGGCGGGCGATCACCCGGTGGCGAGGGTCCTCCCTTTGCCAGGGCCGCACCTCGTCGACACGCGACCGGTCAAAGACCCGCACGTGTTCCCCTCCCTGCCACCGCAGAAGTAGAAGCGACACTCGTCCGGGAGGGGCGCCCATGGGCCGGTTGAGCTTCATGTCGGTGGCCGGGTCGCTCGCGTGAGGCGTGCTTCGGCAGCATCCGGGCTGATCGAAGAGGATGATCCGCTATCGCTCCGGATCGAAGGTCTTGCGGGGCCTGCCGAGCACCCCGGACCGTGGCCGCCCTGCACCACGAGAGCGGGCTTACCGTCCGGGTTGCCGCACGCCTTCCGGTAGACGAGGTTGCCGTCGCCCGTATCGAACATGCCGGGGTCGTACGGTTCGGTCGGCGGGTAAGGGACGGCCATGGTCCGGCACTCCCCCATCGAGTTCGTCGAAGGCATGAGCCGAACACAGCACGTATGGTCTGAAGCTGACGAGCAAGCCAAGGGTTGTCCCGTGATCCGTGGTGGATCGGCGCACGGCGTCGGATGCGGTGCATCGCAAGGCGGACGGGCGTCCTCATACCGGTCGCATCAGGACGTTACGACAACGCAGTGAGGTGCCGTACCTGTCGTCGTGCGCCCGCCAGGGATTACGGGACAGCCCTCAGGGACGGTCGCAGGTCGGGTCGTCGATCGCGCTCACGGTGTACGGGGGCTCCCCCGGCGGGGCGTCGTTCTGGCTGTTCACCACGTAGAGCCGGCAGTTATGGCGGGCCAGCGTGGTGGGCAGGTCGAACGGCGCGCCCGTGATCCGGTGAGTCACCACTCCGGTGCGCAGCTCCTCGTCGAGCGTGGCTACGTAGACCCCGCTCGGGGCGCCGTAGTTGAGCACCGCGTACAGCGTCCGCCCGCGCAGCAGCATGCCATCGGCACCGAAGGACGCCCCGTCCAGATCCAGTTGACCGACCTGCCGGGTTGCGACGTCGACCCGCCACACGGCCTCCGTCCCGTTGGAGGCCACCAGCAGAGTTCGGCCCGACCGGTCCGCCACGATGCCGTTGAGCAGCCAGAACTGCGCCGGGAACTGCGGGAAGGCGGAGCGGACGTCCAGCCAGGGCTCCAAGGGCCCGAGTTCGCCGCCGTGGATCTCGGCGCGGTGCACGACGGGATTGGCCCAGTCCGTGACGTAGACGGCGTCCTCGGTGATCACAAGGTCGTTGAGGTCGGACGCGCCGAGCGGTCCGCTCTGCGCGGTACGCGTGGCCAGCAGGCGCCCGCGGCGGTCGTGGACGGTCAGCTCGGCGCCTCCCACCGAGAAGACCCGCCCCCGGGCGTCGGTGTGCACCCCCAGGGTGCTCGTACGGTCCTCGACGCCGTCCGCGCGGAAGGGACGCAGGCGCGGGTCGCGGACGGTCCCCCGGTACAGCGCGCCGGTGCCGTCGGAGGACACGTACATCGTGCCGTCGCGGTCGATCGCGATCCCCTCGGGCAGGACCCCCGGGGACCGCGAGACCACATAGGTGCGGGGCAGATCGTGCGCAACGGCCGAGGCGGGCTGGGCTGCCAGGCCGACCAGCAGGACCGAGGCGCCGAGACACAGAAGACGGTTGGTGCCGGGCATCATTGCGACCTCCGGGTACATGGGTGGGCCCCGCCGCGCGGGGACGCTCGAGAGCCTGCCCAGGGTGCCTCGCGATCGCATGGCCTTTCACGTCTGGGCGAAAGGCTTCGCCCAGACGATAATCGGTCGACGTGATTCGCTTACACCTCGACGCCGCCGACCTCCGCCGGATCACCCTCGCCCCGGCACCCAACGCCCTCTTCGAGGCGGCCCTCAGCGTCCGCGGCCTGCGCACCGGAACGACCGCGCAGGGTCGCGCGCGGCCCGCCGTCGACCAGTGGCGACGCCGGGTGAACGGCAGCCTGACCGAACGCGCCGGGGTGCTCCTCGACCTGGTGCCACGCGACGGCTACCTGCCGGACTTCCTGCTGCAGCCGTCCGCCGGGGACTTCGCCACCGCTGTCGACCTGGCCGGACGGACGCCGTCCGAGCTGCTCGTCAAGGACCTGCGGATCGCGGACCTGCCCGGGCGCGACGGAGGCCCGGTGGCGTCCAGCCGGTGGTCGCGGGAACTCGCCGCCGGGTCGGCCGCCGCCCGGCACACCCTGATGGACGATCTGCGGCGGTACTTCACCTCGTCCATAGCTCCGTTGTGGCCGCAGGTCCGCACCGACACCACGGCCGATCGCGTCCTACGGGCCGAGATGCTGCTGCGTGGCGGCGTCGACGCCCTCCTGACCACTCTCAACCCCACCTGGCTCTGGGACCCGCCGACCCTGCACCTGCCGTCGCGCTCCTCTTACGACATCCCGCTGTGCGGCCGGGGACTGCTGCTCATGCCGTCCTGGTTCGCGACGGGTCCCGTGATCATGTACCGGCCCGAGGAGGCGACCGTGCTCGCCTACCCGATGCATCTCCCCGACGCGCCGGCCGGCCCGCCCGAGGTGCTCGGCCCGCTGCTCGGAAGGACCCGCGCCGCGGTCCTCGCCGGTGTGCGCGATCCGGCGACGACCACCGCGCTCGCCCAACGCGTCGGTGTCTCCCTGGCCACGGCCAGCCAGCACGCGACTGTGCTACGCAACGCGGGGCTGCTGCGCACGACCCGGATCGGCATCGCGGTCCTGCACAGCCTCACTCCACTCGGCCGGGCCCTGCTGGACGGCGAGCCCCCGGCCCTTCTCGGCTAAGTGGGCGTCTGATCCGGAACGAGACCGATGTCCGGTAGCTCCTGGACCCGTATGCCCGGCACCACAGGAGCCGTACGAGCTCGCCTTCGTCGGCGTACTGGCACAGGTGGCACGTTCGCGTTCGACCAGCTCCGGCCCGCAGAGGGTGGGGTGACGCCGAGGGGGACGTGATGTGGACCACATCTGCAGGAATTTCGTTTCGGAATGTAAGAAACGGGCTGCTTCGCTCATTCCTTGGTGAGAGAGCCGAGATGAGGGGACGGCGCGTGACACATGCCCAACGCTTCCGGGACGTCTACGAGGAGTGCTATCCACGTGTCCTTGCGTACGCCACCAGCCTCGTCGGACGGCAGATCGGGGAGGACATCACCAGCGAGACGTTCACCGTCGCCTGGCGGCGGGTGCGGGACATTCCTCACCCGGCACTGCCGTGGCTCCTGGGCGTGGCCCGCAACCTGGTGCGCGAACTACATCGGCGGGACGCCCACCAGTACGTCCTCGCCGCCGAGGAAGCACAGCGCATCAGCAGCGGAGCCCAGACCGACGTCGGTGACATCGCGGCGGAGGTCACCGATCGGCACAACGCGTTGCAGGCCCTCGCGAGCCTGCCGGAGGCCGACCGGGAACTGCTGGCACTCATCGCCTGGCACGGCCTGAGCGCCAAGGAGGCCGCGCAGGTCCTGGACTGCACCACCGCGACGCTGACCGTCCGGCTGTACCGGGCCCGCCGCCGTCTGGAGAGAGCCCTGGAGGCGGCACCCCTGTCAGAGGCGGCGTCCACACCTCCCGTAGAGGCCTCGTACCCCACCCGTCACGAAGGAGCACCTGCGTGAAGAACAGCCACAAGCGGTCCGGGCGGCCCGACGTCATGAAGGTACTCGCGGACGCACGGCCCGACGAACTGGATCCGTCCCGGCTTGTTGACCCCGCGCGGCAGTTGGAGGACCTCGCACGCATCGTCGCCGGAGCGACGGACGGCCGCGCGGCACGCTTCCTCACACCGGTGCGCCGGAGAAGTGGGTTCCGGCCGCTGGGAGCAGCAGCCCTCGCAGCCGTGGCGGCGTCCGTGGTGGTCGTAAGCACACTCGGCTGGCAGGAGCCGGGTGAGCGGCCGACCGCACAGCCGCGGTCCTCCGCCGGCACGGAGGGGACGGTCGCCGACGAGGACGTCCGCGCCGACGCCCACTTCGAACTGCTCAGCGCGGCCACGAAGGCGGAAGGCTCGGTCGTCGAAGGAACGTACTGGCAGACCATCACGCGCTCGGAGAACGTGGACGTCGTCGGTGAGAAGGGGCAGCTCTTCGCCGTGCACACCACGTCGACCGTCGACTGGTCGGTGGGCGTGCGCCCCGGAACCCGGAGCCTGATGGTCTCCGGCCTGGATTCCGTGACCGAGCCGCGGACGGCAGCGGACGAGGCACGCTGGCGCGCTGCGGGCTCGCCCGGGACGGTGCGAGCCGAGGTCGCGAAAAGATCCGGGACCGGCAGGATCGGCTACAGAATGGGAACCGGGCGGCCGATGGTCATGCGGACGAGCATCGACGACAAGATTTACGCCGTCGGCCCGCGCAACGTCTCCTACAAGGATCTGCGTGCGCTGCCCTCCACCAGCGGTGAGTTGCGCCGATATCTGGAGCGACTGTACGCGCAGGACAGCGGTGCCGAGACCAGCACCTCCGGCCACAGCGCCTGGATGCTACGCCAGGCAGCCGACCTGATCACGATGCCCGTGAAGCCCGGCGTCCGGGCGGCCGCGTACCGGGTGATGGCGGATCTGCCCGGAGTCCGGGTGGTCGGGCGGGTCACCGATCCCCTGGGGCGTAAGGGCGTCGGCGTCGAGTTCCCCGACACCTACCGGACCCCGCTGGGGAGCACGCGGCAGCGGCTGGTCGTGGACCCGTCCACCGGCGCGATGCTCAGCGAGGACGTCCTGCTGGTCCATCCGTCGGCCAGGGCAAAGGAGGCGGGGCTCGACGCGGGCACGACGGTGAACTACGCGGCGACCACCCGGATGAGCTGGGGCGAGCGCCAGATCACCGTGCCGAAGAACGCTCGTAGCTGAGCCGAGAGTCGAGCTTCGCGACCCAGAAGGAGCATAGGCAAGGACAACTCGCCCCCGGTGCGCACCGACTGACGGACTCGGAGATCTGCCGCTGATTCGACGCCGCAGATCCACGAGCGACGGTCAGCGTCCCCGGCCGCGGTCTGACGGCGAATGGAGCCTCGGCGTCAGGTCCCGGCCGGGTCCTCGACATCCGGGCAACCCGAGCTGGAGTCCGCCTGGTTGAACGTGCCTGAAACCACCTCCGGTCCAGGCTCGCGCCCCTGACGTGGCCACCGATGTCAGACGTGCCGCATTGCCCACGGACATCATCCGGTCTGCCGGATCTGCGAGCCCCGCCATGGGGCTGCCCCTCAATTCCCCGTCCTCTTGAGAAAGATTGCACCAATGCGCCTCCACAGGCCCTACATATCCGCAACTGCAGCGGTCATCGTCTCCTCGCTGGGAATCGCCGCGTACCACCACGTACCCGAGAGGAACCCCACCCCGGCGCCTGGGACGGCGTCGGTCGTCCAGGCCGTCGGCCCGGCGGCCGGGCAGCCGGCGGCCGCGCCCGTCAAACCACGGACGACGGTTTCGCCGCGGACGGAATTCCCCGCACAGCTACCGGGGCTCGGCCCCAAGACCTTGTCGCGCATCCCGGCTGAGACCCGGCAGGTCGTCCTGGTCAGGGGAGCTGCGAGGAACTCGGCGTCCTCGAAGGTCGTGCTCTACGAGCGCGTCGACGACGGCTGGCGTCCCGGGTCGGTGTGGGACGCACACAACGCCTACAAAGGCTGGACCGACGAACACTACGAGGGCGACCTCCACAGCCCCGTAGGAGTGTTCGCTCTCACCGACGCCGGCGGACGACTGGCCGACCCCGGCACCAAGCTGCCCTACCACCATTCCGGCGCGTTTTACGTCAGCGGCACCGGTTTCGAGGGCGAACCGCTCACTGGTTCCTTCGACTACGTCATCGCCATCAACTACAACCGGCAGCCCGGCACATCACCGATGAACGGCGCCCAGCCGATGGGCGCGAACCGCGGCGGGGGTATATGGATCCACGTCGACCACGGCGGCCCCACGCGCGGCTGCGTCAGCCTCTCCAAGACGCACATGAAGCAGTTGCTACAGGCCCTCGACCCCGCTGACCACCCCGTCGTGGTCATGGGCGACGCGGCCTCTCTCGTCCGATGACAGTTCGCGGTCCACAGGAGCAAGTATTCCGCCCCTCCCCCGTCTGACAGTGACCGCCTTTGCCGTCGTCGGGGCGTCGGTGCTCGCGGCCAGCGTGGGCCCGACCCGCGGCACCGTGCCCACCGTGCAACGGACAGCACCGTCCAAGGCCTCCTCGTTCGAGCGGCGGGCCGCGACCTTCCAGCTCACCGCGGGCGTCGCCGACGGCAAGAGGCACGCGTCCGTCGGCAGCGCGGGCGACGTCGAAGTCTTCGGACGAAAGGCCTCGTCCGTCACCCTCATCACCAGGGGCGGACAACCGGCATCGAGGACGGTGGCCGGAGCCCACCGTCGCTGATCCCCCGACGCCGCCCTGGCCTGCGGCACCTCGGGCAGACCCGATCCCGGTAGCAGGCGTTCCGCGCACTTCTCCGCACACCTGGCATGGCATCGCACACGGGGCCGGACGCATACGGCCTCTGCCACGACGACGGGGATTGCCTGACGGCACCTCGCCAAGCCATCTGGCCGGGCCGTCTCGCGGCGCCGCCCGCGCCCGCAGCGGGAACCGCCTGCGGCTGCCGCTCATGGGGGGTGGAAGCCTTCGAGCGTGAAGCGGTCCGGAGCTGGGCCTGATGTGCAGACCGTTGTTCGTGCCGTCGGGGTGAGTGGTGGTCAGCTGTGGTTCGAGTTCGCTTCATTGAGCATCGAAGTCTGTTTCGGACAGCCTGCGGCATGCCCGCAGAAGCACGGCAGGGGTGTGGTGCGCGGCAGCGCCGCGCTCGGGATGGCCGAACCAGAAGACGGGGAGGAACAACGCCTGGCTACTGCCTGTTCCGCAGAACGCTTGTGAGCGCGGGCTGCGTAGGCGAGAGGGGCGCAGGCGACGGCGGCCGGCTTCGCCACGACATCCCCGGAGCGGGAAAACCAGATCCTGAAGGTGATGAAATATGTCACAGACGCAACGTTTAACGTTCAACTTGCTTGGGAGTAGCGTCGCTCTTGCCCCACCGCCCCGGGGCGCCGCCAGGGCCCCACCCACAGGGCTCCGGCACCGAACAAGGAGAAAGATCATGAATCGCACCTTCGGGCGTCGCGCCGCCACCGCGGCCGTCGCTTTCGCAGCCATAGCCGGCACCCTGCTGGCAGCGGGCGGCGCCGCCTCGGCAGCTCCGAATCCTGCGGCCGGCCATGCCGCGGTCGCCTCCCACACCTCGGGCGCGTCGACGAACGGCGACCACCGTGGCGACCGGAACGACCACCGCGGCAGCTGGGGCGACCGGGACGGAGACGGCCACCGCTGGGGCGACCGGGACGACCGCCGCGGCGACTGGCGCTGGGATGGTCACCGCCGCTGGGAGCGGCAGGGCCGGTACTGGTACAGCAACGACCACGGCCACCGTTACCGCTTCGACAACCACCGCTTCTACCAGTGGGAGCGCGGCATATGGGTCGTCGTGATCAGCAACGGGCACGACTTCGACTACGGCATCTTCCGCTGAACGCACGGACCATGGCGCGCGCCGAGCCCGGGCACCCGCTCTACCGTCCGGGCCCGGCGCCCCCGGCCCCAACACACTCCGAACCATGACCAGCTGCGTAGATCACATGCTCGACATGGAGCTCGCTTCCCCTCTGGGTGAGCGGATCCTCGTGCCGACCCACCTGCTCTACAGGTCACAGGACCCGCTCGCCGTTCAGCTCCTCTTCCAGGACGGCCTCCATGGCCTGGTCCCGTGGGTCTTCGCGCGCGACCTTCTCGCCGCAGGGACTCAGACCCTCAGCGGGGACGGGGACGTACAGGTCTGGCCCGACGGGTCCGGCCGCGAGGCGCTGCTGCACCTCCTGCCGTCCTCCCCGCACGGGTCCGCCCACCTCACGGCCTCGCTCCCGGCGATCGAGCGGTGGCTGCACCGCACGTACCAGCTCGTGCCCGCCGCCAGGGAAACCCAGGCACTGGACCTCGAAACCCACCTCACCCAGTTCCTGGACGGAGCGGCCTGAAACCGTTCCGGGATCCCTGGAGCCTCGCTTATCGGCACACACGCGAGCCCCCTTGCCCGCCCGACACCGACGGTGACGGGCCGACGCAACAGCAGCGAAGACGGTGCACCGGGCACCTCGGGTGACCGTGGCCGACGTCACCAGGTCAAAACGGACATACGATGCCATCATCGATATCGTGCAAGATTCAACCATTCACCTTGAGCGCACGCCCGTGACGACCCCAGGGCCGATACCTCGCCTCGCCGGCCGACTCCGCACCAAGCGTGCGGACCACGTGGTGCACGGCACCAAGACCCTCATCGCGGCGCTGCTCACCTGGGTCATCGTGGCCCCGTGGTCCACCGGGGGCCGGCCCTACATGGCAGTAGCCACGGCTCTGCTCATGGTCAACGCGTCCACGGTCTACCGGTCCGTGACGAAAGCCGCACAAAACGTAGTGGCCAGGGTCGCCGGACTGATCCTCGCCCTCGCGGCAGCCCAACTGTTGGGACCGACCGCGGGCGCCGTCGCCGTCATCGCGATCATCGCGGTCCTGGCAGGCCCCCGCCGCACCGCTGAGGACCGACTCCAGATCGCCTCCACCGCAGTCATCGCACTGGCCGCCACCACAGCCGATCCCATGGGCAGTCTCATATCCCCCGTGCTCCAGACATTCACCGGCGCGGCCGTGGGCATCGCGGTGAACGCCCTCGTCCTGCCACCGCTCTACCTGAGCGAGTCCGATTCCGCCGTACGCGACCTCGCCCGCTCCATGGGAACACTGCTGCACGACATGGGTACCGGCCTCTCCCGGCGACAGCTCACCTCGAAGTCCCACACGTGGCTGCACCAGGCACGCAGCCTGGACGAGCGTCTCACCCGTGCAGAGGAACAGGTTCGGCAGGCCAACGAGAGCCTGCGGTGGAACACACGCTGTGTCGCGCACACGCGGCGCAAGGAGTCGGCCTTCAAGGACGACGACACGTTCAGGGCCCTGCGCGGCGTGTCGCTCCAGGTACGCGGAATAGCACGGACCCTCGCCGACAACGCGCACGACAACCACGCCGACCACCACTTGGGACACCAGTTCCTCGACCAGTACGCCGAAACCCTCCAGCTGGCAGGAGCAGCCGTCCGGACATTCGCCGAACCCACCCCGGCAACCAGCTCACCGGACGCATCCCCTCGCGAACGCCTGCGCGGAGCGATCGACGGCACACTGGCCTGGCACGACACCATGACCGACATGATCGCCCGGGGCACCCTCACCAAACCAGGCGCCTGGCACGTCTACGGCTCACTCATGACCGACGCGGAAAGACTGCTGGCCGACCTCGACCGCACTGACACGCACCGACACGCACCGACACGCACCGACTGAGGTTTCACCGGTTCGCGCGGCTTTCGGCCACGCCGGACTTCCAGATCAGGGCCGCCGAAGCACCTGACGTCGGCACGGATCAGATCAGCCACCCCGTATACCGCCCCACCGGGCCCTCACGCCGACCCCTTGACCCGCGCAGGGCCCAGGAGTCATGGACCGGGGGCTTTTGGCATGCCCTGACAACCAAAGGGCTCCCCGGCCGCACCATGACGCGCTCAGCCAGGCGGAAGGGGCCGTGAACGACACCCGGCCGCAGCCCGTCATGCAGACCTGCACCACCCCCGCCGCAGCCGCAGCCGCAGGGAGACAAGGCATCACCTCCGGTCGCGGCCGTCGTCGATCCAGCGTGGCGACCCGGAGGAATGTGCGGCCAACCGGCTGTGCGCTTGACGGCGTTGTGGTGCCGCCCTCGCAACGAGCGGCAGCTTCGGCCGGTGCCGGTGCCGGTGCCGGCCACCGGAGCGGGGCTGCTGAGGCACGGCGACGCACAAACCACTGCTCATGTCGCCGCGGTGAGCGAGTACGGCAGCCGGGCGGGGACGAGCCCGCCGAGGAACCGATCCGCCGGAGCCGCGCGTCCCGGCGGTCACTCGCCGAAGGGGTCAAGGCGTCAGCCTCAGGCCGGCCAGGACCCTGGAAGGTCAGCAGTACCCGGACCGCAACACCTGGCTCCGCTCCATCGACGAGCAGGTCACACACGCCGAGCCGACCGCGAGTCGGCCGTCAGCACCGACGTACAGAAGAAAGAGCCGCCTTGCCAACTGCGAGGCCCCGAGCGGCAGGCGACCGATGGAGCCGCCGGAGAGAACCTCACGCAACCACTCTCCGGGACATGGCACACATCACCCCCCAAGTAGTTCATCGTTCAACCATTCCGGAGTACTGTCGTCAGTGCCTCGTCAAAGGCAAGCCCTCGTGGCCTGTTACGCAGGTCACGCGGTAAGCAAGGAGAAAGATCATGGCTTTCAGGATCGCGCGGCGCGCCGCTCTCGCGGCCGCCTCTGTGACCATCGCGGCAACCGGACTCCTCACTACGGGTGGCCCCGTCTCTGCAGCGACCCACCCCACCGACGGCCGAACGGCCATCGTTGCCCACCACGTGCAACTCCTCGACTCCCATGACGACAGCGGCAGCCGGGACGCAGGACGGGCCTACAACGACGAAGACGCCCGCCGGCGCTGGGTCAACGACCAGATCGAATGGACCCTGCACCACGACCCCGCCACCCAGCAGACGAACGACGACGACGCCCGCCGGCGCTGGGTCAACGACCAGATCGAATGGACCCTGCACCACAGCCCCGCCACCCAGCAGACGAACGACGGCAACGACCGTTGACACCGGGGCACTGACCAGACCGAGTCAATCCGGGACCACGATGAACCTCACCACCGGGTCCGAGACGAGCACAAGGGGCGTTCACACCGCCGAGCCCCCTCCATCCCTGCAGTTCCCTTTGCTTCACGCACCCGGAGAGACTCCCTCGGCCGTTCACGTCGGCCACGCGCCGCCACGGCGCCCTCCGGCACCCGCATCCCGCGACCCACGGCGCTGGCCCCAGCCCGCCAAACGGTGGCCCCCAACACTGACTGGCCCGCAGCGCGTCCACGCCTCCGCAACTCGCCCATGGCAGCACCGCACCGTTGCCCAGCTGGCCTCCCCCATCATCGGCCGGCCGGGTGCAACCGCAGTCGCAGGCCCCAGAAATACCGCCTGCGGCTGACGCGTCAGCCGAACTGGACCTATCCCGCCAGGCCGGAGCGATTGACGGTCTCCGTTGGCCGCCGCACTCGACCGGCACGGAGCCCACGACCCACGCACGGTCGCTCCACAGCGTGCTACCGCTCGCCAGTACGCGGGTGATACGTCGGGGCGAGCCCCGCGGCCTTACGCAGGCACGTGTCGCAGCCTGGCTGCCGGGGCAGACGGGGAAACTAGTGCCGCAGGCAGGCGCCAGTCGTGCCCCAACCAACGGGCCTCGCAGGTGAAGCCCAGTACAGCCTGCACCATCGCCAAGGTCACCAGCTCCGCGTCGCTCAACTGCGGCTCGATCCCCACCATCAGCCCGGGGCCAGCCACGGCGATCTCTTCAGCAGCCCGTCTGCACAGAGAGTGCGCCGCTAGGGAATCCAACTCAGTTTTCACGCACCGACGTTGAACTCCCTCATCAGGCCCATGTGCCGCTTCTGCACATCCTCATCCGGGCCGGCCGGCGCCGGCGCCGACAATTCCTGACGACAGCCGTCTGTCAGGGCTGACAGGATGTCCGCCATGGACAAGGTGGTGACGGCCAGGGAAAACCTCACGTCCCGCCGTCGATATGCGGCGCTCCAACGGGAATCCTTCGACGGTGGCGATCTCCCATCAGTGCGCCTGCAACAGTTGTGGTTCACGCGGTGCTCATTTCGCGGAGCTGATCTGCGTCAAGCAACCCTGGACGGCTGCCGCTTCAAGCTGTGCGACCTACGCGGGAGCAACCTGAGCGGCGCCTCCCTGCGAGGGGTCTCCCTGGCGGGCTGCGATCTGACCGGAGCTGACCTCCGGGGGGCGGACCTGAGCGGCGCGCAGTTGGGCCAGGTCCTCACCGGCACCCCGCCCTATGGGCTGACCAATGCCACTGGCATCAAGTTGGACAATGCCATCCTCCGCGACCTGCAGCTTGACCAGGTCATCGGCTGGCCCATCATCGGGTAACCGGCCGACGTCCGAGGCGGATGGACCCGCCTTGACCCAGCAGGCCGGCACCCCTAGGTGATCAATTCCAAGGGATGCCTGCGGAGGGTGTGGGGTGGGCGGCGGCCGAAGCCACCGCGAGACGGACAGGCGGCGGCCTGCCGGTCCTGGTTGTCGAAGTGGCAGCGGGCGGTCAGGCGTCAGGGTCGACTTCGGGATACGTGAACCGCACGGGCTTGCCCAGCGACCGGGCGTAGGCGATTTCGGCTCGGGTGCTGTCTCCGATGTAGTCGCCGACTACGAGCACCTCATCAGCGAGCCGGATCTTCGCCCGGTGCAGATCGTCGAGTCGAACCTTCAGCGCCTCGGCCTCGACAGGATCGGACCAAAGTTCGTGCGGCGACTTCAAGTCACAGCCCGGTTTGACGACAATCTTTCCAGCTTTGGTCTCCCGCAGATCGGCCTCGTTCATCTCGGTCATGAAGCGGGTGGAGCCGCAGACCACGACGATACGCGGGAGGCCCAACAGCTTCTTCGCGTCGGCGAGCTTCTCCTCAGGGGTGAGCAGTTGCGGGTATGACACTGGTTCCTCCTGGTGGCGTGGTCCAAGGGGTGCCTGCGGAGACGAGAACGAGGGCGTCCAAGATCGTTTTGTGACGAACGACGTGGATACCCTCGCGACAGCACTCTATGCGACGACCGACGACATGCTGAGGGAGCATCCCGACCTTGCGCCGTGGCGCCCGCCGGTCGGCATTACGCCCCTCCTGAGCGATGCCGAACTGGTCACCCTCGCCACGATGCAGGCCGTACTCGACTACACCTCCGAGGCCAAATGGCTCCGCCATACCCGTGCCCACCTGCGCCACCTCTTCCCCTACCTGCCCCAGCAACCCGGCTACAACAAGCGACTGCGCAAGGCCGCCGGTCTGATGCGAAGCGTCAACCGGACCCTGGCCACCACCACCTCGGTGTGGAGCGACGAAGTAGGGGTCATGGACTCCACCCCGGCGGAATGCGGCCGCTCCCGCGAGACCGTCAAACGCTCCGACCTGGCAGGTTGGGCCGAATACGGCTACTGCGCCAGCCACAGCCGCTTCGTCTGGGGCCGGCGCCTGCACCTGGTCTGCACCCTTCAGGGCCTGTCCATCGCCTTCGCCCTGACCGGGGGGCCGAGGCCGACGAACGGGAGACCCTCCTTGACCTCCTGGCAGCCGAATGCGGGCCTTTGCGAGAGAGCCCCCGACAGACTCTCATCGGCGACAAGAACTACTTCGGCCGTGGTTTCGAACGCGAACTGTGCGAGCATGGAGTCGAGTTGCTGCGGCCTGCCCGTAAAAGTGAACGGGAACGGCCTGGCGCAGCCCTGTTCAGGCCGATGCGACAGGTCATCGAATCGACCAACGAGACCTTCAAGAGACAGCTTGACCTCGAACGGCACCGAGGGCGCACACGGAGGTGTCATAGCCCGCGTCGTGCAACGCATCCTCGCGCTGACCGCCGCGATCTGGCACAACGCCGCCACCGGAAAAACCGTCCTACGCTCACTGATCGCTTACGATCACTGGCCCCTTGGAATAGATCATCTCGTCGAGCAGCACCGTTGCGCCGCGGATTGAGCGTCGCTGCGCCCAGATGTCTGGAGACTGTGAGGCGGAACCCATCACTTCTGCCTTGGCCGTATACACATCCGATGCCCGCGGGCGCCACTGGCCAGCTGAAAAACGTCTGGAACCGGGGCAGCGAAACGGCCTCGCGTATCGGCGAAGCCATTTCGCTCGCCCGGGGCCCGACGCAGTCGCTCGGCGGGGGCAATTAAGAGAACAGCCTCGCCGGCAGGGGCGACGAGGCTGCAAGCAGTGTGCAGGAGCAGGCCACCATAGTTACCGATTCGCCGTGCGGAGCGAAGCACGCGGGTGGGCGGCCGAACATAGGGCGCAGCCTGGTACATGGCCCAGTGCTAGGGCCTGTGTCGGAAGTGCTCTAGGTTGGCTGACGTGAGTGCGCGGGGGCGGAGTTACAGATATGTCGGACCGGTCGAGCTGAAGACTGCGGTCCGTCCTGGTGGCGGCGGGTGCAGGATCAGCTCGGCGGCTGACTTCGACAGCTGGATCGCTGAGCGATCGGCGGCGGAGCTGGCCGAACCGTTCACCTTCGTGGTCGGTATGGACGGTGTACTTCGACTGGCGCCGCGACGAAGCGAGCACGTGGCCTGTGCCGGCGGAGACATGGTTCTGAGTGCCGGCGAGATCAGCTTCACCCGTGAGGCAGATCAGTGGGTCGTGAGTGAGGTCACCAACCAGTCCACCGGATACTGCCCGGACATCGCCTCCTGGTCGGAAGTCGCCCGTGCTCTGGACGACGTGGAGCTCGTGCGGCCCTCCGGCTTCACCCACGAGGTGGTGTTCCGGCGGTGCCCCGACTGCCAGGAACACAACATCGTGCGCGAGGACGACTTCGTCTGCGTCTTCTGCGGCAGCGATCTGCCTACGGCGTGGAACGTGGATCCCACCGCGTGACGGCCGAGGGTCACAGCCACTCGTTGATGGCAGCGACAAGGACGGTCGCCTCGTAGCGGACCGCGAGCTTGTCATATCGCGTGGCAACGGCGCGGTATCTCTTGAGGCGGTTGATCCCGCACTCGACCGCGTGACGCTCCCGGTAGTCGACCGGGTCGAAGTGCGGCGGTCGACCGCCACGGGATCCAAGCTTCTGGCGGTTGCGCGCCTGGTCGGCCTTGTCAGGGATGGTGCAGCGGATCCCGCGGCGGCGCAGGTAGGCGCGGTTCCTGCGGGAGGCGTACGCCTTGTCAGCCCGCACTCGATCGGGACGGACGCGCGGCCGGCCCGGCCCGATCCGGGGCACACGGACCTTTGCCAGCACGGGTTCGAACTGCGGCGAGTCCCCGCGTTGTCCTGCCGTGACCACGATCGACATGGGCTTTTGGCCCTGCTCGACGGCAAGGTGCAGCTTGGTGGTGAACCCGCCGCGCGAGCGTCCCAGCCCGTGATCACCGGGCTCGGTGAACACGCCACCCGGCGGTTCCTTCTGTAGCTCGCCCTGCCTGCGAGCCCCGGCAGCATGCTGGTGGGCGCGGCAGACCGTGGAGTCGACGCTCAGGTCCCACGTGATCGAACCCTTCGCGTCGGCCAGAGACTGGAGCCGGGTGAGGATCCGGTGCCAGGTGCCGTTCCGCTGCCATCGGCGAAACAGGTCGTAGATCCGTCCCCACGGTCCGTACTCGACGGGTACGTCCCGCCACGGCACACCGGTCCGGACCCGGAACCGTATGCCGTCGATCAGCTGCCGCCGAGGCCAGACGGGCGGCCGTCCCGACTTTGTCCCCTTCGGCAACAACGGCTCCAGCGCCGCCCACTGCTCGTCCGTGAGATCTCCCCGCCCCATGAACCGTGATCATTCATCGCTCAAGATCCACTTTCGACACACGGCCTAGTTGTATTGATCACGAGCGTTGTTGACACGAGGGTCTTGATCAAAGGCGAAGACCTCCGGTGTGGTGGAGCTGTCTAGGACTGCACCACACGGAGGTCTTCGTGTCCCACCGTAATGCCCGGCTGACTGTTCATGGCAGGCGGCTGTTGATCCAGCGTGTCCGTTCCGGCCGCCCGGTCGCCATGTGGCCAAGGAGATGGGGATCTCACGGGCAACCGCCCACAAGTGGGTGCGACGCTGGCGCGCGGAAGGCGATCCGGGGTTGTTCGACCGCTCGAGCCGGCCGCACACGACCCCGCATCGCACGGTCCCCGAGACGGAAGCCGCTGTCTGCGATCTGCGGCAGGCCCGCAAGCTCGGCCCGGCCCGGATCGGCCCGATCCTCGGGCTGCCCGCCTCCACGGTGCACCGGATCCTGACCCGTCACGGACTGAACCGTCTGGCCTGGCTGGACCGGCCGACCGGCGAGCCGATACGCCGCTACGAACGCAGCCGCCCTGGCGAGCTGGTGCATGTCGACATCAAGAAACTCGGCAATATCCGTGACGGCGGCGGCTGGCGCTCGGTCGGCAGAACAGCCGGCAACCAGAACCGGCAGGCCACCACCGACCTGCGCAAGAGCTGCAAGCCGGTGATCGGCTACAGCTACATCCACTCCGCCGTCGACGACCACTCCCGCCTCGCCTACAGCGAGGTGCTGCCCGACGAACGCCAGCACACCGCGATCGGCTTCTGGCAACGCGCCCAGGCATTCTTCACCGGCCACGGCATCACCGTCGAACGGGTGCTGACCGACAACGGCTCCTGCTACAAGTCCAAGCTGTTCACCCAGACTCTCACCGCAGCCGGCATCGCCCATAAACGCATCCGCCCCTACCGGCCACAGACAAACGGCAAGGTCGAACGCTTCAACCGCACCCTGCTGGAGGAATGGGCCTACCTACGGCCCTACACCACCAACACCGAACGCACCGCGGCCCTGGCAGACTTCCTCCACATCTACAACACCACCGCTGCCACACCGCACTCGGCGGCAAGCCACCGATCAGCCGAGTCAACAACGCTACGGGTCAATACACCTAGTTCGGGCGCCCCAGGACGGCACCAGCCGTACCGACTGGCCTCTGCAGGCTGCGGCCGGATGGCTGACTGACCGTGCGGGCTACGCGTCCGGCGCGTCGGCGATCTTGTCAAGTTCACGCATCGCCTCGGCGTGGGCGCTCATCCGGATACTCATACTGCCGCTCATGAAGAGCGCCACACCAGCGACCGACATCGGCACGGACAGCCCGAGCACGGCCAGGGCTTCAGGCCAGTCACGTTCGTTCTGACACCAATCACCGTTTCGCAGACCGTCGTTGGCCGTGCCACGTTCGGTCAACAACCGTGACTCGCACTCCGCGGGGTAACGGTCGCCGGGCTCCTCATCGACCTCGTACGGCGTGAGCAGCAACAGAGCACACCATGCCCACTGCAGCACCGCCACAGTCAACAGACCGATGCCCCAGGCTCGTATCCGCCCGGCTCTGTCGCGGAAGTCGAGGTCGTACTCACGTGATCGCATGGCGGACGAATCTAGCAGGGTGCTATCGCAGCCAGGGCGGCCGCACGCCAGGCCAATCCCTGAGTCCGTCTCACGTGACGTCGTCTCCGGTACGCGAACGAACAAGGCCAGGTGAGACGGGAGCAAGGTGCCATGGGCCTGGCGCCTCAGAGCGGGAGCGGCGGCCCAGCCCCCCTGCCTGACAACAGCGATGGGGTTCCTGCCCCTCTTGCGGCCGATAGAGGCCAGCCCGATGCGCAGACAGTGCCCGGTCCAGGGAACGGCACGCCGGCCCACTTCGAGAGCGCTTGCCCGAGCGTGGAACCTATCGGGGACCAGGCCGCCAGTGACGCGCCCCCGCCGGTCGATGCCGACGAACCACCGAGCGGACAGGCTGGCCCAGCCTGTTCTGGCTGTGGTGTCGAAGTCGCAACGAACGAACGAGGGGTGCAACTGGACCGACAACCTGATGGCGTTGATCGCCGCTGCAGTGGAGTCCCCACTGACCATCGGGTCGTGCTGGCACAAGCAACCGCAGTAATGCGGGCGTCTGATGGCGAGTTGGAGCTACGTTCGACGGCGTCCACCATTCCATGCTCAACTTCGCCCGGATGCGCCCGATCCGGAGGGGCGATCGGGCGCACAGCGGCCAACCACGCTCGAAGCGACCCGACGTCCGGATGCGCGCTACGAGCCCGTTGCGCGGCCGCACCGCGGAGCGGTGCGGCCGGCGTTGGTACGCGCGATGCTCCTGCAGATGAGGATCTTCCCCTGCCGTTCGTGTCGAGCAGCGGACACCTGCAGCCCTATTGCATACAGTATGCAAACCGGTTAGCGTCCACTCATGCGACTGGCAAAGCCCACAGACCCGGAGCGCCCCATCAGCCTGCGGTTGGTGGCAACTGGCGCGAAACTCACCACCGCACGGAGGTGCCTGGCATGACGCTTTACGGCGATGACGCGACAATCAGGCAGATTCTCACCGCTGCCGGAGACACCTGGGCCGTGGTAGGCCTGTCCGACAACCCCGAACGGGCCGCTTACCGCGTGGCCGAGAAGCTGCAGCGCATAGGCAAGAGAGTGGTGCCCGTGCACCCGAAGGCAGAGACGGTGCACGGCGAGCAGGGCTACGCATCTCTTGCGGAGATCCCTTTCCCGGTGGATGTGGTGGACGTGTTCGTCAACTCCGCCCTCGCCGGCGGCATCGCGGACCAAGCTGTGACGATCGGCGCCAAAGCAATCTGGTTCCAACTCGGCGTCATCGACGAGGCCGCCTACGACAGGACTCGCGAAGCCGGCCTGCTGATGGTGATGGACCGCTCCCCCGGACGAGAGATACCCCGGCTGGCTCTGGGCTGACCCCCACGACCTGTGGGCCTCGAAAAGTCGTCGTTGCACGTCACACGGCATATCGATGCTCGTTGATGAGACCGCCGAGGGCCGCGGAGCAAAGCGGGCTTCGGTCGTCGAGCTCGTGCACGATTGCAGGTTGGCCGTGAGGTACACGGCATACGGGGGAACATGCGTACACACATCATCGCGGCCATCCTGCTCGCCGCCGCCCCATCACTCACCGCACCAGCTACGACGACGGGGACAGAGCGGCAGCCGATAAGAGCCGGATCGATACGATCGACCCCGCCGAAGACATGGCTTTCGGGAAGACGTACACCTTCGACGAGAACTGGACCGCGACCAGCAACGCGCCGCACGCCTGGGCGAGAGTCCCCGGCCCCGCCCGGAACCCGCCGCGCGCACCGACCTGCCCGCACCCAGGCCGACGCAACGTCAGCCGCCCCAGCAACGCGACCCGTTGGAGCCCGCCGCGACCCGCAACTGCCGGCACTGCGACCAGCCGATCACCATCGTCGCGCTCCTGGCCACCCCCGAGGCCGCCCGCCCCGTCATCACCGGCCGCATCCCTGACGTGGTCCCGATGCGTCGCCCCTGAACTCACCGGACGGCAAGGGCCCGCCGGTCACATCGACAGCTTCTCCCACTTCGCCTCCACGCTCCAGGCCGAAGTGCCGCGCGCGAAGTCCGCGAACACAGCGACGACCTGGTCCAGGTCGCGCAGCACACAGCGGTAGTGACGATCGGGCGAACCGTCACGGTGCTCGACTCCGAAACCTCCCGAGGCGACACCAGCCCGCGACCCGGTCCCGACCTGGACATACCGGTCCGGGCTCCCTTCCAGGATCACGAACCAGTTCTCCGCCGACAAGCGCCGCACCGCCCGCTCAACGGTCTCAGGATCCGGATCCTCCACCTGCAGTCCGACACACGACTGCAGCTGCAACGCGTCCGGCCCCCGCAGGCCAGGCGGGACATGGACCACCCCGGCCTGGGGATCGAAACAGACCAACCCGTGTTCACCCGCCAGTTCGACCACACGCGGAGCCACCTCTGCCACCCGGCCCCACGCCATCGGCATCAGCACGCTTTCCTCGGAGACGTCCAAGCCGGCCGACCACGGCGAAACCGGATGCGGCACCTCGGGAAATTCGGCAACCAGGGCCCCATGGAACATCGCCACGGCCAGGCGCCCGACAGCCACTCCGGACCCGCCCTCGCACATCCGCCGATGCTTCTGCACAGCCTCCGCGCGCGACGGACGCGTCTGTTCGAACCACACTGCAAGATCAAAACTCATCATGCCCCTGCCCACCGGAGCCCGCCCCCGATCGCCGGTGATCCTAGGCGACACCGCCGACAGCACCAGAAACCTCCCGGAACACGCTCTTCGCTCCCCGCCTTCCCCTCACCCTTCAAAATCCAACAAGTGGAGGGGAGAGCACCTCCGGGGAAATTCACAGATCCTCATCAACGCTACGCGGCGGTGCAGGAACGGATCGCCGAGGGCAAGTCTCTGACGGCGATCAGCCGGGAATTGCGGCTGGACCACTCCACTGTGCGCCGCTTCGCCAGCGCCACCAGTACCGACGAGCTACTGTTCAAGGCTGCCGACCGGCAGTCGATCCTTGACGGGGACAAGTCCCACCTGCACCAATGCTGGAACGAGGGCTGTCATGACATCCCCCAGCTCCAGCTTCCCCGGGGATGTCCAGACCGTCCGCCGCTACCTTCGGCAGGCGAAGGAAGGCGGATTTCCCGCGGTATCACGGCCTGCCCCACCGCCCCGCCGTGCGGTCCGATGGATCGCGACCAACCCGGGACGCCTTTCTGCCGGCGACGCCCGAGAACTCAAGGAGGTCCGGGCCGTCTGCCCGCACCTCGGCGCCGCGGCCGGGCACGTCCGGGACTTCGCCGCCATGCTTCACGACCGACGGGGCGCTCTGCTGCCCGACTGGATGACGGGTGTCCTCGCCGATGGCCTACCAGCTCTGCACTCCCTGGTCACCGGCTTGCGCCGGGACCAGGACGCCGTCGTCGCGGGATTATCAAGCTCCCGGAGCTCAGGCCAGGTCGAAGGCCACGTCACGCGAATCAAGATCCTCAAGCGAAAGGGCCATGGCCGAGCCAACCTCGGCCTGCTCCGCAAACGGGTCCTTTCCACGACATGAGTGCCGCGGCAGCGCCTCATTCACCCGTTCGGCCCGTTTGTGAGGCCGATGGAGCGGCCAGCCGCTAGCTTCAGGGCAGAGCCGGGACGTGTCGTTGGTGGAAGCGCGGTACCCCCTCAATTCGGTGCGCTGCCCCTCACTCTTCTCAGGATGCGTCCCCCAGCGGAGCTGGAGCAAGGAGACTTCTGATGAAGGCATCCCCTACGCGACGGCGGTTCATCCCGATGGCGCTGATGGTGGCCACTGCCACCACTGCGACCATGGCTACAGCGTTCCCCGCGAACGGCGCTACGACAGTCGGGCATCCGGCTGCCCAGACGGTGGCCAGTCAGAACACGAAGCCCACGGTGGTGCTGGTGCACGGGGCCTGGGCGGACACCTCGAGCTGGAACGGCGAGGTACAGATCCTGCGCCGCGCGGGCTATACGGTCCGTGCCATCGGGAACCCGTTGCAGAACCTGACGACCGACGCACTCACGGTCAAGGACTTCCTCAAGAGCATCCCAGGGCCGATCGTGCTGGTGGGACACTCCTACGGCGGGTCGGTGATCACGAACGCTGCGGCAGGAGTGAGCAACGTCAAGGCACTCGTGTACGTAGATGCTGCCGCTCCGGCTGTCGGGGAGACCACGGCGCAGCTCAGCGGTGCGAAGTCCGCGCTGCAGCGTCCGGCTTCCCAGCTGTTCGACGCTGTGTCGTACGCGAACGCCCCTGCCAAGGCGTCCAACCTCTACCTCAAGAAGGACGTATTCGTCACGAAGTTCGCCAGCAGTGTGCCACGCGAGCAGGCGATCAATCTGTGGGCCTCGCAGCGGGCCGCAACCACAGCGGCCTTCAGCACGCCCTCCAAGGCTGCGGCATGGAAGACGATCCCCTCCTGGTATTTCATCAGCAGCGGGGACCAGATCATCACGCCGGAGTCGGAGAAGAAGATGGCACGTCGCGCGGGGTCGAAGGTGACGATCTTCCCCGGCGGTTCTCATCTGACCCTGGTGTCCGATCCGGCTGCCGTGACCAAGGTCATCGAGTCGGCGATCGCGTCGGTGAAATGACGTAGCGCAGTGTGGTGCTCACCGGCCGGCTCGGCGGTGAGCACCACACTGGCGGACCCAAGGCGTCAGCCTCTCCGCGCCCCGTGGCGCAGGGACAGCGCCCACCAGCACGGCCAAAACCACCCCCCGACGACGAACACCCTCCGGTCCTGCGGTGCGATCCGCCCACCGTCCTGGCCGCCATCGTTCGCAGGCCCCACGTCCGCCGTCCGCGAGTCCTGGCGCGCGTCGCACCGGGCCGCCTCGAGGGCCGCCGCGATGGCGTCGGCGGTCATGCCCTTGGCGCGACGGCGCACCACGCACCGGCCGACGCGGGCGGGTTCGACCGGCTCGCACGGCGCGGCAACCTGAGGGGCGAGTGGGCGGTGGGTACCGCCGTCGGGCGGCCAGATCCTGGACCCCTTCGGCCTCGCATACGTGGTGCGGACTCCGCGAGGGCAGACCGCCGCAGTGCGCTTACGCGGCCACCGAACGTATATGACTGAGCACGACAGTTGGCGAAGATGTGCACCGCAGTCGGACAGCCCGCTACGTCCGGATACCGCCGGGAGCGAGAGCCTGGCAAGCGCTGGCTAGTGTCCCGCGCCGGAAGTTCCTAGGTAGTTCCGGCTGGGGCTCGAAGGGCCAACACGCGCGGTCGGCGTCCAGCCCCTGGCCGCCAGGGGGCTGGACGGATCTACCGACGAATTACTGGCGCAGGACACTAGGGTGCCGCAATGAGGTTGCGCGGAGTGTTCATCGCATTTTTCCTGGTCCCGCTGGCGTGGGGGGTGATCACCCTGCTGAGGGCTGGGGCGGCCCACGGCGTCCCGGACTGCCCGGGGCTCCAGCTGGGCGAGGACGGCGAGGACCACCCCGGCCCCATGCGGCAGGGCCATACCTGCGCGCTCGACTACAGCGTCCGCGGCGGCGATTCGACCGGCACAGCCACGTTCGACCAGCTCAAGTACGCCCAGGAGGTGAAGCGCGGCGACCTCCTGGGCCAGGGCCTGCTGTACACGCTGTACGGAACGGCGGGCGAGGCCGCCACCGTGATCGCCACCCGGAAGCGCGCCGACGGACGCTAGTGTCCCGCGCCGGAAGTTCCTAGGTAGTTCCGGCTGGGGCTCGAAGGGCCAACACGCGCGGTCGGCATCCAGCCCCCTGGCCGCCAGGGGGTTGGACGGATCTACCGACGAATTACTGGCGCAGGACACTAGCTTGAGGCCCGGGGCAGGCATGACTCAGTGGCCCTGAGTGATCGCCTTTTCCCGCATCAGCCTTTCCAGCTCCGCGTTCGACACCGGGTGCAGCGTGTTCAGGAGGCGGCGCAGGCCGGGTTCGTCGAGGGACTGGCTGGTGACCTCGACCTCCGCGTCGTGATGGCGGCGGGTGAATGTGATGTCGCGGATGCCCCCGGGCAGACGGCGGATCATACGCATCTCGCCGTGCACGTCCACCGTGCAGGTCACACTCTTCTCGACGAGCTTGGGGCATCGTGGTGTCTGCGTGAGCGGTGGACGCATCACGAGTCCCACGTACCCCAACTCGTACCCCTCCCGGACAGGGTGGTATTCGACGCTGAAGTAGGCAGGCCCGACCACGGCACGGGACAACCGCATTCCAGGCGGCGGATCGCCTAGATACAGCAGTTCCGGATGCTCCCGGTAGCGCGCGATTTCCGCCGCGTGCCGGCGCTGCTGTGCCTGCACCGGCCCGATGGATCCCCCGTAGACCACGCCGGCCGCCAGCGCAGCCACCGCCCCGAGCCGTACCCACCGGCTCGGCACGAAGAACGCCGCGGCAACGGCGTACGGCACCCCTGTCAACGCGACCCGAGTGCCGACACTCCCCAAATCTACGTCCCCGCCGTAGGCGGACAGGCCCGCCAGGACGCCGAGCGTGCCGAGGACGAAGACCACCGCCGCCCAACCCAGCCGCCGGCCCACTGAGCCACACAGCGGCACCACGGTCCGTGCCGGTATGCCCGCCATGGCCAGCAGGCCCACCATCAGCGGCACACTCAAGGCAAGGACCGGCACCGCCGCCCCGGCACCCCCACCCCAGGCCGTCACCACCAACTCGAAGCCGAGCACAGGCATCGCTGCCGCCATCGCCGCCCAGACCAGGAAAAGATGCAGGGCCGTCAGCACCCCTCTGCCACTTGTCATTCCTGAGAGCCTGTCAGCCCGGCTCCTGACGCACATGAGTTCTCCTACTCAGTACGTCCTCTCCCGCCCTCCGCCGGCGGAATCAACCTGCCGGCAAGGCAAGTAATGCTGCAAATCACCGGCCAGAAATGTACTCACTCTGCACTCGATGGCTGATCGCCGCTGCGGCAGGCCTGCAGCACAGCAGCGGCCGCCGCCCCTTGCCAGAGCGATGACGTGGCCGTTCACTACCCCCGGGACACGACAGTCCAGACCCGCCGTCTCGGTGACGTTCCGCGCCGTGAACATCGCGACCGACCACAGTATGTGGGTCGACGGCTTAAGGGATGGGAGCTGGGGCGGTCTGCCCTGGGCAGGGATGAATTCCGGCATCCATGGATGCCAACAACGTCCCCGAATCGGGCTCACAGCAGGACCGGTTCACGGGCGCACAGGGTTGGCTCAGCTGGAGACAGGAGTGCGGGACAGGGCGGTGCGCAGCGCGAAGGCTCCGAGCAAACCACCTGCCGTGAACCGCTGTGCGGTCATGGCGCGGGGCCGGGCGGCCAGAAACCCCGACACCCGTGCTGCGCTCAGCATGATCAGAGCGTTCACGGAGATCCCCACGATGATCTGCACACCACCGAGTTGGAGCAGTTGTCCCCAGGCCGGACCTGCCTGCGGGTCCAAGAACTGGGGCAGTAGGGCGGCATACATAAGCGCGATCTTGGGGTTGAGTAGGTTGGTCAGCAGCCCCATCGAGAACAGGCGGGCGTCGGAGACCGGAGGCAGGTCCTGGGCCGGAGCGAAGGGCGAGCGGCCCCCGGGCTTGAGCATGCCCCACGCGAGGTAGCCCAGGTAGGCGGCCCCAGCAAGCTTGACCACCGTGAACGCCACCGGCACGGCGGCGAACAACGCGGACAGTCCAGCAGCCGCGGCCAGCAGATAGCACACGAATCCCATAGCGGTCCCACTGAGGCTGACCAGGCCCGCCCTGCGGCCTTGGGTGATCGCGCGGGAGGCGAGGTGGATCATGTTCGGTCCCGGAGTCAGGGCCATGCCCAGTTCGACCAGGGCCACTCCTCCGATTGCCGCCAGAGTGATCACCGGTCGACCTCCTGGTCGTTCGTCGGGTACCTGGTACCCGGAGTAGGGCGTCGCCCGGCTGCAACGGACGGGTGCGACGCATCAGCAGCGCCTTCCTTCGCCTACTGCAGGATACGGCCTTGCCGCTCGGCATCTCCACGCGCGGCGGCCAACACAGGCCTCCAGGCCCGGCCCGAGGCGCATGTCGGTGCCGAGAACTCCGCACACCTGTACTTCAGCAACGGCGAGCACCGCTGCCGCTATCCGGTCCCGCACCTGGCCGGTGTGATGGCGTGTACAGCGGTGGAGACGCTACTGGAGCCGCCTCCCCGATCTGGTGCTCGCCGTCGAACCGTCGGAGCTGACCTGGCGTCCGTCGATCTGGATGCGGGGGCTGACGTCCCTGCCGGTGCGATTCACCCCGTCGATGCACTGATCACGCTCTTCGCGTGCCGGGCGCGGGATTGCCCGGCACGCGAAGGGGGTGGGCGCGACGACCGGTATGCGTTCAGCCGGTGACCGGGGTGAAACGCACCGGCAGCGACTGCGGGCCGCGGGTGAAGACGCCGTGTTCACGCGGGTCGAAGCCGTCGGCGAGACGGAGGTCGGGCATGGCGTCGAGCAGCTGGTTCACACCGATTTCGACCTCTGCCTTGGCCAGCAGCGCGCCGACGCAGAAGTGCCGGCCGAGCGCGAAGGCCAGATGGTCGGCCGCGGCCGAGAACGCCGAGGTGGTGGTGAGGTCGTCCCGGAAGATGTCGAACCGGTCGGGCTCACGGTAGCGGCGCTCGTCCCGGTTGGCGGCTCCGATGAGGCAGGTCACCGTGGCGCCCTGCGGGATGGTGCCGCCGCTGACCTCGACGTCGGTGGCCGACTGCCTCATGATCATGTGGACCGGCGGGGTGTAGCGAAGGGTCTCCGCGAAGGCAGCGGCTATCAGGCTCCGGTCCTCACGGACCGCGGCAAGTTGCTCAGGGTGCTGCAGCAGGTTGGCCAGGATGCTGGCGATCGCCTTGTCGGTGGTCTCACCCCCGGCGGCCAGCAGAAGGCTGCAGAACGCCTTGATGTCCTCGTCGCTCATTCGGACGCCGTCGACCTCGGCGGCACACAGGCTCGACAGCAGGTCGTCACCGAGGTTGTCACGCCGCTCGCGGATGATCGGGATCATGTACTCGGCGAACTCCACACGCGTGCGCTCGCCGGCATCGGTCACCTCGGCATCTCCGGAGAGGTTGCCGAGGAACGCGATCACCGTGGTGTACCAGCGGTGGAACCGCGCGTGGTCGGCCTTGTCCAGACCCAGCATGTCCGCGATGACGTTGACCGGAAACCGGGTCGCGTAGTCGCTGACGATGTCGGCCGCGCCGGAGTGCCGGAAGGCATCGATGAGTTCACGCGAGTTGCGCTCGATGACGGGCAGGAACTTCTCCTGGAGGTCGCTGCCGCGGAACGCGGGCGCGACGAGCGCGCGGCGCACCGCGTGTTCCCGGCCGCTGAGCTGAAGGATCGTCTTGCCGTGGACGGGCTCCAGCTGCCAGTTGTAGTTGTCGGTGGTGAACTCGGACTGTTTGTCCTTGAAGACTCGTTCGACGTCGTCGTAGCGGGAGATGATGTAACTCTGCGTGGCCTCGTGCCAGATCAGCGGTTCCTTCTCGCGCATCGCCGCGTATGCGGCATAGGGATCCGTCGCGAACTCGGGCGAGAGGATGTCGGACACCTGGGGGGCAGTGGACACGGGACTCCTTGAGGTAGATGCGCATCGTCACAGTGCAGGTTAATGATCTTTCGTTGGCTCAAACAGTGTGCCGTACAACGAAGTTGAGCGCCCGACAGACAATGCATTCACAACAACGAGGTCGACGCGCGGACGGGCACTCGGCCTCGGGGCAGGAGCCGGGACAGAATCGCCCTGACGCCTACCGGATCCGTGCAGGCCGCTCGTGCCCCCGGTGAGCGGACTCCCGGTTCCACCGATGGACCGTCACGAAAAATCGCGGCCAACGGCTGTACCGCAATCCCCGGTGGATCAGCGCGCGGCGTCAGATGCGGTGGATCGCGAGGTGGAGGGGGGTCCTCAGACTGGGCGTATTCGGGCGTTCCGACAACGCGGCGAAGTGCCGTAGCTGTCGTCGCGCGCCCGCCAACGCTGCTTCGTCGAGCGCGCCTTCGCCCACCTGCATTGGTTCCACCGCCTGCGGATCCGCTGGGAGATCCGCGACGGCATCCACGAAGCCATCCTCACCCTCGGATGCGCACTCATCTGCTGGCGACGACTCAATGCACTTCGCTGACGGTGTGTCGGGGACACAGGCCGCCTAAGCTTGTCATTGAACGTGCGCGCTGCCACTTCGTCGAGCAGGTGGGCTGGGGGACCTGACATGCTTCACGGCATGGAGTCCGGGAAGAGTCCCGAGAAAAGTCCGTTGTGCCTGGCGGATGTCTGCCCTGATCTCGTTGGCGAGATAGTTGCCCTGCTGCGGGACTCACATCCGGGAGACCCGATCGCGGACTCGATCTCGAGCCTTCCCTTTCACGGGATCTGCCGCAACTACGTGTTGACGGCTCCAGAGGGGACGCCCTCGCCGTGGGTCATCGCGCTGGAGCGTGAAGAAGACACGCTGTTCCTGCTGGGTGTTGATCGGTCTCGGTCTGAAGTCACGTGGGTTGATGTAGTGGACGGGCGAGATCCGCCTGCTGCATTATCGCGTCAGTCCTGACGCGTCTGGGCTTCGTTCCCCTTTGATGGTGTGCTGGGCGGCTGTAGGGCTCACCAGTGGCGAGCACGCGTCCCACGTCATGGGGGCTACGAGGTTGTCCGGCGCGACGCCGCCCGAAACGAACACGAAGTCACCTCCTCGACCAGGATCTACGACATCGCCCGCGACCTCACCATCTGGATGGCCAGCCGCACAAGCGGTGCTTGTTAGCCTCGGTCTCGACCCGGCGACGAACCTCTGCAGCCTGCTCCCGTGCCGCTGCAGCCTCCGCTTCGGCCCTGACCCGGTCCTTCTCGAAGACCAGCACACAGCCCAGTCCGTCCAAGGCTTCAGCGATCCTCTCCCGCCAGTCGGCGAACTCGACGGGGTCCGCATCGGACGGCAGCCGCGACTTCACAGTGCGGAGATGGCGCAGGGCGCGCTTGACCACTGGGTCAATCACGAGGCTTCTTCCGATCGGTACGCGGTCGACCCCATCGTGCACCACATTCGGGGTCGCCGGTACCTCCGACCAGGTCTTCCGCAGCAGCAGCATGCGCTCCTGGTATGCGGCGTCCCAGCAGGCAACAAGTGTCGCTTCGGCTACCCTGTGCGCCAGTTCAGGGTGGACCTCGACCCGGATCCGGCCGGCGTGCCCATCAGGGTGCAGGGATGGGTGTCTCGCGCGACCCCTCCGCACGCGGTCAGCAACGCCGGAGCAGCCAGGGGGATCGCCAATCCGACGGTTGTTTCCTCCGCTGGCTCCCCGGCAACCATCTGCGATTTGACCAATGGCCACTCATTCCGGCATGACAGCCACGCCACACGCCTCGACCTGAACAGTCGCGTGCGATCGCCCCCCCTGCTGAATCAGGTCAAGAGCCCGGATCGGCCGCGACGCCGCCGTCCTGCTCCTGGACGGAGCGCGGGGAACGTCAACACGTCCGCGCAGTCCGCGCGTTGACCGCAAAGGCCTGATACGTGTCCGTGTGCCCGCCTGGGCGCGTTCGATTGCACGCCGACACCTGGCCCACACCCAGGGAAGCAAGGACACCCTGACCGGGACCATCACCGACCTGGCCACCCGACTGCGGCGTCATGGAGTCCGGCCTGGCGACCCTGTCGGCGGACGGACCGATCGCCCGGGCCACCGGATCGTCACAGGGCCGGGCTCCTGGCCGAGTCCCTGTCAGGGCTGGGGCGTCTCTGCTCGTGTGCCCGGAGCGAGGAGGCCGAACAACTCCTGGGCGTGGAGATTCGCCCGTTCGGGCCCGATCAGATGCGCACTGCGGCCTGGAAGCTGCCGATGGTGTTCATCGACTCGTAGCGGACGTAGGCGCCCGGGTACGGAGCGTGGAGCACGGTGTTGCCGCCCGCGTAGAGCCCCACGTGCGAGGTGTTGTTGAAGAAGACCAGGTCGCCCGGCTTCAGCTGGCTGCGCGCGATGCGGGTGCCCTGGTTGATCTGCGTGTACGTGGTGCGGGTGATCTGGGCACCGGCCTGGCCGTAGGCCCACTGGGTCAGGCCCGAGCAGTCGAAGGAGTTGGGGCCGGTGGCGGAGCGGACATACGGCTTGCCCACCCGCGTGTTGGCGGCTTGGAGGGCGGCGGCGCCGAGGGCGGAGGCGGGGACCTCGTTGCCGAGATCGACCCGGTCACCGGCGGCGCGGCTGGCCCGCTGGTCGTCCTGGCGTATCTTCTCGCGCTCGGCGGCAGTCAGGGTGTTGAGCAGGCGCTGCGCCTCGGCGAGCTTGCCCTGGAACTTCTTCTTGTTCTCACCGAGCGTCTTGCGGACGTCCGCGAGGTCGGCCAGCTTGTCCTGGGCCTCCTTGCGCTGCTGCGCGAGGAAGCGCTGCTTCTCCTGGATCTTCTCCAGAGACTCGGTCTGCTTGGCAGTCAACTGGTCGAGGGCCGAGGCCTCGTCGAGGAAGCTGTCCGGGTCCGAGGCGAGGAAGAGCTGCACGGACGGGTCGATGCCACCGGAGCGGTACTGCGCGGCCGCGAGCGAACCGAGGCCGCTGCGGAGCGTGTTGAGCTCCTGCTGACCGCGGGCCACCTTGTCCTGCAGCGCGCCGATCTGCTTCTCGAGCTTCTCCTGCTGCTCCTTGGCCCCGTTGTACTTCTCGGTGGACTGCTCCGCCTCATGGTAGAGCTTGTCGACCTTCGCCTTGACCTCACTCTTGGTCGGCTTGGGGTCGGCGTGGGCGGCCTGGGAGGTCAGGGCAACGGCCGCGGCGGCGGTCGCGGTGAGCACGGTCACGCGGGTGCGGCTCGGCTGCTTGGGACGACGGTGGGACGCCACGAAGGCGAGCTCCTTCTTCCTCGACCCGCCTACCGGGCTATGGGGGAGGTGAATCCCCGGCTCCGTGCACATCACGGACTCGGCGGTTCCTCCGCTGCCACCCCGGATGGGTGATCAATCGCGCGAAGGTTCGAAGTACGACCCTAGTGACCATCTTGTGACCGATTCAATCCTCACAGGAAGAATCTCGTCACGCGAGGTACATCCTTTACTCACATCACACGGCGTGTAGCGGCCATCTGACGGCCAGTTCCCTAATTTCCGGCACATCGCAACAAGTCTCACTAGCGACCTGAGTCGGAGATTCGTCGCTAGTCCGGCACGAGTCGTCCTCGTCCGAGCATCCCGCCGGAATCGGCAACTGATGCCCAGCGGGCTGTGCTTGAGGGCGTGCCGTGTGGAGACCTCGGTTCGACGGGCCGACCAGCGTGCTCGCTCGGCGCGGTCAGGCCGCACGGTACTCATTTGAGGGGGCCGCCGAGTAGAAGGGAACGGCGGATACGGTCGGAGCGGGATTACGGGGGCTGTCCGGCCGGTCTCCACGGTCCGGCGTGGTCCTCGGCGGAGCGATAGGTGGAGCGGTGCCGGTGGAGGAAGCCTGGGCCCGCGGGAAGGAGCCCCACACGTCCCGCGCGCGGAACGTTGCCCTGCCGCAGTTCTGCCTGGACGGTGGTGGCGGCGGTGATACCCGACCGGGTGAGTTCGCCATGGACGCGGCAATGGCCTGACAGCAGGTTCACGCTTGTTGGTGTCAGTCGTCGATGCCAGCCGCCGCGTGCGGTCTTGACGAAATCCCCGCTCATGCAAGCGGGGTTTCGGTCGCGTCAGCCGGGCACTCAGGGGAGTTCTGGTCACTCGCAGAGGTAGACCGACTTCCGCCGGCGAACCCGAACAGGTAGACGAGCAACATCAACGCGAAGATCGCCACGTCCTGAGCGAATCGGTGCCCTTCGAGGTACGGCCAGACGGTAGCCCTGCCAGAAATGAAGATCATCATCGTGATCCACAGGCCGTATATCCGGCCTCCACCGCGCTTCTCGGTCATCACCGCCCCCTCCAAGAAGAAGCACTGTAGCGCGTACCGATGCGCACATCCCGATCGGCTGCCAAGGTGTCCTCCTGGTCCGCTGACCTGCGGAAACAACCCGCCGTCGCGAAGCGGGAGCGAAGAGGTCCTCGGTCGCTCGGCGTCCTTCTCAACGCTGTTGCCGGCGAGGAGAACTTCGGCGTTGCGAGTCCGGCAGATCAGTGTGCGACTGAATCAGCGCCCAGGCCGCTCTTCTGGCCTTTGCGGCGGGTTGGCCATATCCATGCGTCGCGGTGCGAGCGGTACAACCGTCGACGACAGGGTGGGCGGCACCCTGGAGAAAGAGAAGGTGTGAAGGCGGGAGAGGAGGCATGATGCGGACCAGCGACGAGATCTATCACCGGGTCCGCTGGGACCCGCGGTTCGACCCGGCCCGGTTCGTGCTGGGGATCAGCCAGCGTGGGGATGCCCTCAAACGCGTCCCACTGCCTGCCTTCGTGCCCGGGGGCGACATCCCGTGGCACCGGGTGGTGTTCATCGAGGCGGACGGCGAGGTGGTCTGGGACCGGTCCACGGGTGTGGACCGCATCGACGCGTCGCGCGTCGGCCGGGTGCAGGACCGGCAAGCGGAGCTGAGCTCCGACACGGGCTCCGGCAGGGGCGAGCCCGCCGACTTCCTCGACGTGTCCCCGACGGCCCGCACGGCGGTCGCCTGGATCCCGCCCGCGGAACTGTGGCCCCCGATCCAGGACATCCGCCGGGATTACGACCCGCAGATCCACCGCTGGCCGCCGCACGTGAATGTGCTCTTCGGCTTCGTGCCGGAGTCCGACTTCGAGCGGGCGGCCCCGCTGCTCGCCGCGGCGACGGCCGAGACACCGGTCTTCACCGCCCTGCTGGACGGGGTGCGCACCTTCCGGCACAGGGCGTACTTCACCGTGTGGCTCGACCCGACTGCGGCCGGCCCAGCGCCGTGGGCAGACCTGTACCGCGCACTGCAGCAGAGGTTCCCGCGCTGTTGTAGGCCCGCCAAGAACTTCACCCCACATCTGTCACTGGGCCGAACCCGGGATCCGCGGCGTGTCACGGCCGACTGTGCCACCCGGCTCGACGCCATGACGGCGACGGTCTGGGAGATCGTCCTGCTCTCGCGCAGGGGCGACGGGCCGATGCGGCCACGGGCCACGGTCGCCCTGCGCACGGGCGAGGTCCGCCCGCTGCCCGCAACCGGCCCCGAAGCGCCGGGCCCGGAGGACACTGCCTGGCTCTCCGAGATCACCGACAGGTGAGGCACATGCCGTCAGCTCGGGCAGTTGGCCAGGACGGCTTTGAGCTGGAGCCGATCGCCTTCGGGTACGGCGTCGGGGTGGGTGACGATCCAGCGCGTAACGGCCCGGGCTGACGGCGGGCGGAGGCCGACCGGCGGCGAAGAAGGTCGCCCGGTCACCTCAGACGATCTCGATGCCGAGCCGCTCGGCGAGCCGGGCTGCGAACGTGTCCACCTCCCGATCGGGAACCGGGAGGCGCTCTACCGGCGGACCGCCGAGATCAGTCCGCCGGGCCGCTCCTCGCGCTGCGGTGGAGTGCTGATCGGACGGCCGTAGGCGGCAGCGCGCTCGTGCAGGGTGTGGCTGTCGGCCTCCCAGCCGTGCCCGGCCAGCCAGCCCACCGGGTCGTCGGGCATCTCCGAGACCCACATGGACGCCGCCGATCCCGGCGCGGCGTCCGCGCCGAAGCGCTCGATCACGCCGCGCGAGCCCAATGTCAGCCCCATCCGACTGCCTGCCGCCGACTGCGTGCTGATCCGGGCCAGCAGTAGCTCCACCGCGTCCTCGGGCAGATAGATCAGTAGTCCTTCGGCGATCCACGCGGTCGGCAGGGCCGGGTTGTGCCCTGCGGCGGCCAGCGCGCCTGGCCAGTCCTCACGCAGATCCACCGGGACGGTGATCCGCTCGCAGCGTGCGACGGCCCGCTCCTGGCGCAGCACCGAAGCCTTGAAGTCCAGTGGCGCGGCGGTGTCGACCTCGAACAGCCGGGTGCCCTCGGGCCAGTCGATCCGGAAGGCCCGGCTGTCCATGCCGGCGCCGAGCAGCACGACCTGCCGGACCCCGGACGCGGAGGCCTGCTGCAACAGGTCGTCGAGGAACTTCGTCCTGATGACGATGGAGTACGACACGGCCAGCCGACGACGTCGCGCGGCCTCGTCATCGGGCAGCGGCGCCGAGGAGGGCCACAGCCCGCCGGCGGTGGCGAAAGCCTGTGCCAGTGGGTCGCGGAACAGCGCGTTCTCCCGCTCGGTCTCCAGTGCCCGCACCCTGGCCACCCCCACCGCCGTGGCCCACACTCCCGATGGTTGCACCCGCTCCTGCTCATCAGTCACCGCGCCAGCCTAGATGAACGATTCCAGGGGCCTGACGAGGGGAGCCAGGTTCATGCGCGGCCGGCCAGTCATGTGCGCACTGACCTCACACGACCACTGAAACCGCCATCCGGCGAAGATCAACAGCCACGGACGCCAGGTGAGGTGGTTCGGGCGCGCATGTGGGCGGAGAGGCCTCCGTCCGAGAGGGAGGTGCGGTCAGCGCCGACGGGACCAGCCGGTTCCGATACCTGCAACATGCAAGGCCAACAGACCCAGGCCCAGCAGCATGACGTTCACCGAGGCGAAGACCTCGTTGGTCGCGACATCGGCAGCGTTGATCAGGAAAGCGATGAAGAACAGCACGGCCGCAGCTATACCCAACATGACGGAACTCCTTTTCCGTAGTTGGAACACGTGTGCCCCCACATACGAGAAGCAGACCTCTCGGGACCGCAGCCGACGGGATTCGGCCACAGCTGGGTCACCCGCCTGGCCATGGCGGGCTGTCGCCGGCACCACGTCGTGTCCGACCATGCATGTCGCCCCCGCGGTCACCACCGAGCCGTGTCAGGCCGAATGCTGCGGGCCGGACCCCACTCGCCCGTTGCCGCGCGATTGCCTGGCCCCTGCCCGACCTGGTCAGGGCCGCGTCACGGCACACGGGGCGGGAGGTGCGGCGTTTCCGCCGCGTCCGATGTGCGCCACGTCTCATCCGCGGGTTGTTACACCGGAGACGCGGCTGGTGTCTCAATGCCGAGTCCATAACGCGAGGGAGACATGATGAACGGGAACGTCGAGGTGGTCGTGGTCGGCGGCGGGTACGGGGGCGTGACGGCGGCCAACAGCCTGGCTCGGCGCGATGGCGTGTCGGTGACGCTGGTCAATCCGCGTCCCGAATTCGTCGAGCGGATCCGCCTGCACCAGCTCGTGACCGGCTCCGATGACGCAGTCGTGGGCTTCAGTGAGGTTCTGGGCGGGAACGTCCATGTGGTGGTCGACACTGCGACCCGGATCGACGCTGCCGAGCGCAAGGTGTCGCTGGCGGGCGGTGGCACGGTCTCATACGACTACCTCGTCTACGCGGTGGGCAGCGGCACCTCCGACCCCGGCGTGCCCGGAGCAGCGGAGTTCGCTCATCGGGTGTCGGACCTGGAGGGGGCGGAACGACTGCGGTCGGCGCTCGCCGCGACGCCCGCGTCGGCTCCGGTGACCGTGGTCGGGGCCGGTCCGACCGGCCTGGAGACCGCGGCCGAGCTGGCGGAAGTGGGCCGCAAGGTCACCCTGGTCTGCGGTGACGTGCTTGGCCCCTCCCTGCATGCCCGGGTCCGCCGCCCGGTGACCCGCCGGCTCGTCAAGCTGGGTGTGACCGTCCTCGAAGGTCCCCGTGCGCGGGTGACGGGAGTGACCCGCGACGGCGTACAGCTCGACGACGGCCGCGAGCTGCCCAGCGCGGTGACGATCTGGACTGCAGGATTCCGTGTCCCGGATCTGGCCGCCCGCAGCGGGTTGCGTACCGATACCGAAGGCCGTCTGCTCACCGACGCGACGCTGACCAGCGTGGACGACGTACGTATCGTCGCCGCCGGGGACGGGGCGGCGATGACGGACCGGCCGTTCCGGATGAGCTGCCAGGCCGCCGTGCAGCTGGGCCCGGCAGCCGCCGCTACGATCCTGCGCCGGATCGCGGGGAAAACACCCGCTCCTGTCCGGATGTTCTTCGCGGGGCAGTGCCTCAGTCTCGGCAGAGACGAGGGCGTCACCCAGTTCTCCTACCCGAACGACAGGGTGAACGCGCTCCACATCGGCGGTCGGCCCGGTGCCGGCGTCAAGGAGATGGCCTGCCGGTTCACCCTCAACAAGTTGGTCTCCGGAGCGGGCAAGGCCAGTTCCCGCGCATCCCACGGCGACGGTCCCGACCGCCTGGAAACGCCTCGGCCGGAAAACCGCACGACGGCATCCAGCACCCGACGCTCGGTCTAGCGGCCCTGGACGCGAAGCCAGGTCTCCCCTTCTTCGGCCGGACCGACCGGTCCGGCCGAAGAAGGACCAAGCCCGGACTGACGAGCGCGCAACGCCGCGGCCTCATGTGTCATGGCCAGGCGCCGGGGCGCCATTCCCATCAGCCCGCCCACCCCACGTGTCCTGATCAGCGGGGTGGCTGCTGCCGATATCCCGTCTTATGACCGGGTACATGTCCACGGACTGCTTCCGGCCCATGGGCCGACCGCGAGAGAGTGAACCGCACGACATGAACGACCACGTGACCGACCCGGCGACCGAGGCTTTCGTCGCCCACCGCGACCTGCTGTTCACCGTCGCCTACGAGATGCTCGGTTCGGCGGCGGATACCGAAGACGTCCTCCAGGAGGCCTGGCTGCGGTGGGTCAAGGTCGACCAGGCGCAGGTGCGGGACCAGCGCGCCTACCTGGTGCGGATCACGACCCGGCAGGCGCTCAACCGGCTACGCACTCTCAAGCGGCGTAGGGAGGCCTATGTGGGCCCTTGGCTCCCCGAGCCCCTGCTCACCGCGCCGGACGTGGCCGAGGACGTCGAACTGTCCGAGAACCTGTCGCTGGCACTCATGTTCATCCTCGAGACTCTCTCACCGACCGAACGCGCCGTCTTCGTGCTGCGCGAGGTGTTCGACATCGACTACGACGACGTCGCGGCCGCGATCGGCAAGAGCCCCGCCGCGGCACGCCAGATCGCCTACCGCGCCCGCCGGCACGTCGACGCCCGTCGTCCGCGCACACAGGTTTCCCCGGAAGAAGCCCGGGCAGCGTTGGATTCGTTCCAGCGCGCGCTCGTGACCGGAGACCTGCAGGGGCTGCTGTCCGTACTCGCCCCGGACGTTGTTTTCGTCAGCGACGGCGGCGGCTTCAAGCTTGCGGCCCTGCGGCCGGTCGTCGGCGCGGACAAGGTGCTCCGCTACATGGCGGGCAGTGTCGCCAAGGCCGGGGGCGCCTTCACCAGTGAGCCCACCACGGTCAACGGCAACCCCGGACTCATCCTGCGCCTGGACGGCGTGATCGACGGCGTGCTGGCGTTCCGCGTGGAGAACGCCCGCGTCAGCGGCCTCTACTACGTCCGCAACCCCGAAAAGCTCACCCGCGTCGAATCGGAAACCCCCCTCACCTCCCGCTGACCGTCCCCGCATCACGGCCGCGGCCGTGATGCGCGGTCTCCGTCGAGATATTCAAGGCCGCCGGGCGATCCCGGCTGCAGCGAGCTCAGCCGACGGCAGTGAGCTGGCGGGCGAAGCGGCGGACGGCATCGGTGAAGGCGTCCGGGGCGTCGAAGTTCGCGAGATGTCCTGCCCGCGGGATCAATTCGACGCGGGCATGCGGATGGGCGCGGGCGAAGTCCGCCTCGCCGGTGCGGAAGAGGGTGTCCTTCTCCCCGTTCAGGATCAGCGCCGGAGCCTCCACGTAACGCATCGCATCCGCGTCGAACCGCCCCAGTATCTCTTCCCAGGCTGCCGGCAGGGTATGGAAGGCATAGCCGGAACGGATGGTTGCCTCCACCACTTCCGGCGGATAGAGCCGTCGGAACAACCGGTCGTTCCACCGGGCCAGTCGGTCCGCCGGTAGGCGAGGAACCAGCCTGGCGACCCACCGATACGGAGCTGCCCAGGGGCCGCAAGTGGCGGCGCTGGCTCCTGCGAGGATCAGCCCGCGCAGGCGTTCCGGACGGCGCCGCGCGAACTCCAGCGAGGCATAACCGCCGAGCGAGTGCCCGACGACCAGAGCCGGTCCGCGATCGAGCGAGTCCACCGCGGACGCGATGATCTCTGTCGAGGTGCTCAGGCTCCAGGGTTGAGCCGAGCGCTCCCCGTGGCCGGGCAGGTCGACGGCGACTACCGGGAATTCATCCTGGAGCGCAGCAAGCTGCATGCTCCACTGTCCCGCGCTCAAGCGCGTCCCGTGCACGAAGACTATGGGCACCGCTTCCGCTGCTGTCATCAATTCCCCCAGGTGGCACCGGCCATGAGGGGACTCTACCGGCGAGATCTCCGTGCGAAATTCGAGGGCAGCCCGGAAGGCAAAGCGGCGGCCCTCCTGCAGGCGGTGAATTCTTACGTGCACAGGCTCTGGAAGGTACGCCGTCGTCGAGAAATCTTCAGTGCTCCGACCGGTCCGAATTCCGTCGCCTCCGAGGGCTCCCGTCGACGTAGGGCTTCCTCATGCAGCTCGCTGTACGGGTGCACGACTCCGTCGCGTCGCCTGTGCCCCAACCCTCCGCCTGATGCCCAGCGCGAATCCAGCGGATGCGCTCGGGGGCGGCCTCCAGCAGAGATCGACCACCATCGCGTGGTAGTTGATCTGCCCGAGACGGGCACAACCGCCGTGCCGCCGACCTGGGTTGATCCTCTGTGTGTGCAGACCGGTGCTTTGCACAGCACCAGAAAAGGTGAGCCGGAACCAAAACTCGTGAACTTCCGCTGCGCTTTTGATCCACACCGCTGACGGAACCCATCGACGAACATTGTTCCTGGAAGTGAACGAAGCCAGACACGCCAGGACCAACGATCGAAGCGGAAGGGAGGTCGCCTTACAGGGGTCGGAGCACACCCTCGGGATCGGCGGACGCCTCTTCAGCGAACTCCTCGAAATCCATGTTCGCAATCGACAGATTCGCGTGGACGCCGTGGACGGCGGCCGGAGCCGTACGGAACTCACGGGGCGGCGGGGAGTCGATGAGTTCCTGGTAGTACATCGGGTCGAGATCCTCGCTCTCGGACCAGACATCGCAGGCCAGAAGCGGACCGTCGGCGGAGTGCATGGTCACACGGTCGGCGATGAACACCACGCTCAGGTTCTCGTCCCGTCTCACGGCGGTGAGCACGTCATCGGGCGTGGCATCGGCCCAGGCGGGATCTTCGACAAGGTGGACGTGGGCCTCGATCTCGCCGTTCTCACCCCATGGCTGGGTCAGATCCGTCGCCACCGCCTGCCATGCGGATTCGTCGTTGTAGTCGGTCCTGATGATCAGGGCAGCAAATTCATCACGTCCGACAATCTCAGGCAACACGCGCATGTGCTCCTCCCCGGACCACGATCAGGGGAACGACTGTCTCACGGAGCACTGACATGGCCTCCGCTCGGGGACTCCGGCATTCGCCGCGCCGTCATGGCCGACTCGGCCGCGAACGACGGCACCGGCAACGTCAACACCGTCCGCAGCGCCCTCGACCGCCTCGTTGCTCCTCCCCCGCCCACCGCGTGAACCTCGCAACTGGCCGGATCCACGCATTGCGGCTCGGCCTGTTGAGCCACACCGAGACGCGCCAGCGAGGTGCGCCCCGGCATCGACCCCGCGAATTCTGTGACTGTCCACGCGCTCCGGCCCGCCTCCGCGTGATGCCGGCTGTGGCGGCCGCTATTCGCGGACTCGCGGCGCGATGAACGCGTGCAGGACCGTGACGACAGCGAAGCCGATCGCCAGCACCGCGAAGAACAGACCGACGGTGACCGCGGTGCCCACCTGAGCGGGCGGGAAGAGGACTTGGCGAACGATGTTGAGCCCCCCGATGGCGACGACGTAGATCCACCAAGGAGCCCGGCGAATGCGGGTCATGGCCGCCCCCTTTTTGACACGTCCGTATTGAAAACAATGTAACACGCCTGTGTGATAATGGCCGAGTGCCGAAGGTTGTAGATCACGAGGGCCGCCGCGCCGAGCTGGCCGGCGCCCTGTGGCGGGTCGCACTGCGCGACGGCTTCGACGCGGTGTCCGTCCGCTCGGTGGCCGAGGAGTCCGCTTGGTCGGCGGGAGCGCTGCGACACTACTTCCCGGACAAGACGGAGATGGTCCTGTTCGCCATCGACTTCGTGGTGGAGTCGGTGCGACAGCGGATCAGCGAGGCCAATGCCGCCGCGGGCTCACTCTCGCCAGAGTTGATACAGGCCCACCTGGAGCAGTTGTTGCCGCTGGACGACGAGCGCCGGCTGGAATCCGAGGCCTGGTTCGCGTTGGTGGTGCTCGCGCGCGGCGACGTCTCGGCGGCGCAGCGCCGCAATGAGGTCGACGAGTTGATCCGCGGCGCGGTGGAGAGTGCTGTGGCCGCGCTGGAGGAGCTGGGGACGCTCGGTGCGGGGCGCACGCGAGCGGTGGAAGCGGCGCGGCTGCACGCCCTGCTGGACGGAATGGTGGTGCAACTGCTGGCCCGACCAGCGCGGCTGAGCCCGCAGCAGGCGCGGGACATGTTGGTCCAGCATCTGGCTGAGCTCTGCGCGTGAGTGAGCGGTGCACAAGTTGGTGTCCGATTGCGGATGAGGCCCCCGAAGAAACCTGCGACCAACTCCTGGAAACACTGCGTGATCCGAACGACCACGACGACGTGTCCGTACTCATCGCCCGACCCAGACCACAGCCCTGACCCACTGCGAACGTCGACCCGCCGGGGACTGCTCCTGATGTGCTCCAGCGCTCACTCGACGGCGTGTACCGCACCGATTGCTCCGGGTCGGCACTGTCGCCTCCTGGATCAACTTCCTCAGTGGCGGGAACGGCCACGCTCGAGGATGTGTGGTTGAAGGCGAGAGGACCTGGCTCTGACGGCTGAAGCAGTACTGGTAAAACGGTCCCGCATTGCGCAACGTTCGCCCTGTCGATCACGGCTCATAGCCGCTGATCATCAGCCTGTCGATTTCGCCAGATGGCGCGGGCGGATCATGCTGCCCTGGCGCGTAGGCTCGGTGAAGGACGGCCAGCGATCAGGAGGTGGGCGATGCAGCGGATGTATCTGCTGTGGAAGATTGCGGCGGCAGGATTCGCCGTGGACCAGATCACGAAGGCGATCGCCGCGGTTGTCGTTGAGGGCCATGAGCCAAAGCATTCGCTGGGCGGTGCGGTGACCTTCACCGCTTTCCGGAATTCCGGAGCGGCCGGCTCCTTCGCGCCCCGCGCAACCCTTGTCTTCACACTCCTGGCTGTCGTCGTCCTTATCCTCATCGCGAGGGTCGCCCCCTCCATCCGGTCCACCGGCTGGGCGGTCGGTCTCGGACTGATCTTCGCGGGCGCCGGCGGCAACCTCGCCGACCGCATATTCCGTACCCCTGGATTCGGTCGTGGAGCTGTGCTGGACTTCATCCAGTTCGGCGAGTCAGGGATCTTCAACCTCGCCGACCAGTGTGTGACCGCCGGTGCCGCGATCGTCCTCATCCAGACCTTCCGCGGCATTCCCATGCGCTCCGTCGTTACGAGCGGCCTCGGGAGTCGTGTGCTGGAGCGGTGACAGTGCAGCGCAGGCCTCTCCCCCGGTCCGACGCACCGGGATCCTCACGGCACCGAGGTCGAGCAAGAATGCTTGGGGGGCTGCCTGGCGGAAGGCCGGCAGCCCCCCAGGTTGCGGTCGGCGCCAGTCGCGGGTATTCCACCCGCGGATGTCCCAGTGAGTCATCCCGGCATCGGGGGCTGCCGGCCGATCGTGCTTGGCCACCCGGATGCGCGGACGTGCTAGGAGCCTGGCGTGAGCTCCTCGTGCGCACGAGTCCTGATCCGCACGTCGGCTGTCTCGCTTTGGCCGGTCTCCCCCAGGTAGGTCAGGGCTTGGCAGAAGTCATCGAGAACGGACCGGGACAGGTGAAATCCGTCGGCCGCTTCTCAGGACGACGAGGGAGCCTGCGGGCGATGCGGCTCCTGCGGTAGCCCTGCGAGCGTAGCGCCCCGTTGCAGCACGTCGCGAAGCATGGCCGGGGTCAGGGTCCGGGTCGACATGTTGCGCTGACTTGGGTGGAATCCGCCGACCAAGTGCACCCGCCGTTCACCGCCGATGTCGGTGAGGAGGACTTCGGCGCCGTGACCGAAGGCCGGGCGGGGGCGAGGCAGCTGCCAGCCTGAACCCGTCAGCACGGGCAGCAGTGCCTGCCAGGCAAAGCCGCCGAGTACCACGACAGCCCGCAACGACGGTTGCAAAAGTTCAAGTTCGCGAACGAGCCACGGGCGGCAGGTGTCACGCTCGGTGGTGGTCGGCTGATTTCCGGGCGGCGCGCAGTGAACCGGCATGGTGATCCGCACGCCGTACAGTTCCATGCCGTCACCACGCTGGGTGGCGGTCGGCTGGGAGGCCAGGCCGAGGTCATACAGGGCGGCGTACAGCGCATCGCCGGACGGATCGCCGGTGAAGACCCGCCCGGTGCGGTTGCCGCCGTGTGCGGCCGGTGCCAGACCGACGATGGCCAGCGCCGCGTCCGGCGGTCCGAAGCCGGGCACGGGCCTCGCCCAGTACTCCCACTCCCTGTATGCCCGGCGCTTGACCCGGGCGACCTCCTCCCGCCAGGCGACCAGGCGCGGGCAGGCGCGGCAGGAGGCCACGGCGGTGTCCAACCTGCTCACGTCATGCATCCGCGGTGCGGTCGCGGCCGGGAAGTGCTCTGCCTCCGGGGTGGCAGGGCCGGTGTCGCGCAACGCCGTTCTCCTCTTCTGCGGGCTGAAGGCGCCGGTGCGGGCCGCGCGGGATCCGGCCGACCCACCCGTCGGGCGATAAAATTGGGTGAGCCGAGAACATCCGCTCCCGCGGGGAGCCGTACCCGCTGTCCGCCGGTCCCGGGCCGGGGCGGCCGATCGATCTGAAGGGTGCCGTCATGGCCGAACAGATCACCTATCGCCGAGTCTACGAGGAGACCGCGCCCAAGGAGGGCAAACGGGTCCTCGTCGATCGGGTCTGGCCGCGCGGCATGCGCAAGGAGGACGCGCACCTGGACCAGTGGCTGGGTGCCGTCGCCCCGTCGACCGAACTGCGCAAGTGGTACAGCCATGACCCCAGCCGCTTCACCGAGTTCCGTCGCCGCTACCTGGCAGAACTACGCGATGCCGGGCACCGCGAGGCCGTCGAGCATTTGCGTGACCTGGCGGCGCACGACAAGCTCATGCTGTTGACCGCCACCAAGGACGTCGACCACAGCCAGGCCGCTGTTCTGGCCGAGTGGCTGGCCAAGAAGCGGTGACGAACACGAGTGTGCATAAGGACGGCGAGCTGCGGAATCTGATCGTCGACGGTGGGAGCGGCGGAGCGCACGTCGTGCGGCGTTGCGCAGTCGGCGCGGACTGCACCGTCGCAGTCACTCGTCGACCATGCCGACTCACGCCCGGGCCTCGCGGTGCCGGTACGTCGGCCGCGCGGACGAATCCATTCCCACATGTGACGCCATGCCGGCGGATCCTGCACCGCCTGGAGACGTGAGGAGGATGATGATGCGAACGAATATTATCCGCAACGAGCGCATGGCCATCAGCTACGACACGGTGAACGGCTGGACGGTTGTCGAGATCGACGGCGATGTGGACGCCCATACCTCCCCACTGGTCCGTGAAGCAGTGATCAAGCTCGTCGACGAGGGACACCGCCACTTCGTCCTTGATCTGAGCTTCGTATCCTTCCTGGACTCGATGGGGCTGGGCGTGCTCGTGGCGGTCACGAAGCGCATCCGTGAACACGACGGCTCACTGCGGATCGCGTCCGCCTCTGGCCGGATAGTGAGGGTCTTCGACATCAGCGGCCTGCGTGAGGCTTACGAGATCCACCCCTCGCCGGAGGAGGCAACCCGACATGCCCCCTCGCTCGGCAGCCTGGCGCACTGGCCCCACCCGTCAAGCTGAGGACCGCTCACCGGCGTGCAGGGCGAGCGTGGACTCTGGCCTCGGAGTCCGCGGCCTCGAGGAGAGTTCGGATTGAACGAAGGCCCGGACCGTGCACCACGCGGAGGTCATGAGCCGCAGCTCCGCCGCCTCTCAAGATGTATCGGGCATCGGGGCGATGGACAGCGCCACTCAGGTACTGAAGGTGGGCAAGCCGTCGCGGAGGGCGGCTTGCCCAAGGTCTCCTTCGGCTCACCCAGGAACTTCGGTGACGCGGCGCATCCGTCCCGGCGGCCGATGCGGGTCTTTGGGCTGACAAGAATCCACGCGTGGTGACGAAGCCCGCGGAGTCGGGCCGCAGACCAGGTGTTCAGGTGAGTTCGAAGGAACTGGCTCGGTTCTGGCAGCCGTCCTTGCGGAGGTCCGCCTGCATGTGGATCCACCGGTTGCCGCACTCGCCCTCGAAGTTGATGTCGGAGGAGAACCAAACGTCGCAGTGCGTACCGTTCCCCATCTGCGTGGTCACCGAACTGACCCTGTCGTTCCACCCATTGGGCATATGGGAAAAGCGCCAGTCCTTGTTGCTCGACGAGAGGGTGCAGTCCTCCGGCGTGACGATCACCAGCGTGCTTCCGGTGGTGTTGTTGTAGCCCAGCCCGTCGTAGAACACCGCCACGGCATAGCCGTTGGCATTGGCGAACCGGAGCGACTCGGCGAAGCTGATATGCCCCCACATTTCTCCGTTCCAGGAGAAGTACGTGCTGTGCACTGCGGCACTTGCGGCGGGCGCAGCCAGGGTCGGCGCACCTGCGGCCGTGGTGGTCGCTGCAGGGGATGGGCCGCCGCCGCAGACGATCGCGCCCGCGGCCAGGATCAGGACCGCACAGGCCCTCCCCACCACCCTCAGAACGTTCATGTGTTCCCCCGTTGAGTATGCGCGCCCGGTCCGGCGCCGCCGATGCAGACCTCGTGATCTGCAATTCGACGGTGACAGCCTGGGTCAACTCGCACAAGGCCGTGTCACCGTGCGACCGGCGCGCAGTACCGACCTCATTGGCATCAACCCTGTTGCATCCCTTGTCCGATGGCCCCGCTCGGGCACTTCGTCACCCCGAGCTCGGAATTCTGTTCATCGGTTCACCCTGCCTGGCAGGCGTGGACGGTAGCGCGCGGGGCAGACCGTTTTGCCCGTCCGGCAACCCCAAGGTCGCCTCGGTGGAACCCTCCGCCTGAGCCCTGCCCACCCACCGCCCCGGCCCCGTCATCATCTCGGCGACCTCCGGTGGCATCACGGCAGCGCCCAGGTCGTCGTCCAGTGACCTGACCCATGACGGGGTGCCCGAGCAGTCTCGGGCACCCCGCCGGCAATCTGTGGCCTCTGGCTCCAGGGACTGCGGCAAACGATTTTCGGTCTCGTCGGCAGGCAGATCGGACGGCCGAAAAGGACCGCCGGGAATCCGACGGACCCTCATGGGCCTGGCGAGGAGCCCGGCTTCTTCTCGTCGGCCCCGAGCCGCAGAGCGCTGTCCTGTGGCGTGACCGCCGAAAGCGGCGCTGCGATCTGTTCCAGCGACTTCTGTTCTGCGGCCACCGCGAAGAAGACGGCCACCAGGCCCGCGATCACCATCAGGGCCGCGCCCACGCAGAACGCGAGAGCGGCGTCCGCGACGACCCCGCTCTGCGTCAGGCCCGCGAAGAGCAGGGGGCCCGAGATACCGCCGGCCGCTGTCCCGATGGCGTAGAAGAAGGCGATCGCCATGGCCCGCGTCTCCATCGGGAAGATCTCACTGACCGTGAGGTATGCCGAACTCGCACCCGCCGATGCGAAGAAGAGGACCACGCACCAGCACAACGTCATCGTGACGGCGTCGAGCCGTCCGGCATCGAACAGCCAGGCGGTGAGGAACAGGAGCACTCCGGAGAGGATGTAGGTCCCCGCGATCATCGGCCGGCGGCCCCAGGTGTCGAAGAGACGGCCCAGGAACAGAGGGCCCAGGAAGTTGCAGAACGCGATGGCGGCGAAGAAGTAGCCGGTTGTTCCGGTGGAGACGTCGAAGAACGTCACCAGAATCGAACCGAAGCCGAAAGTGATCGCGTTGTAGAGGAACGCCTGCCCGACGAAGAGCGCGAAACCGAGCGTCGCACGCTTGGGATAGTCACGGAAGACGGTCTTCCCGATCTCGATGAAACCGACGCTGCGTCGCTGTTCGACGGTGATCTCGCTCTCCGCCTCGGGGAGCGGGCGGCCTGTCTCCTCCTCGATCCCCCTTTCCACCTCGTCGACGAGCTTCTCCGCTCCCTCGGACTGTCCGTGGATGAACATCCATCGCGGGCTTTCCGGCACATGACGGCGTACCAGAAGGATGACCAGTCCCAGAACGACGCCGAGGGCGAACGTCAGCCGCCAGCCGACGTCCTTGGGGAAGATGTCGGTATCGAGTGCGAGCACCGACAGGAGCGCACCACCCATCGCACCCAGCCAGTAACTGCCATTGATGATCAGGTCGACGCGGCCCCGGAACCGGCTGGGGATCAACTCGTCGATGGCGGAGTTGATGGCCGCGTACTCGCCGCCGATACCGAACCCGGTCAGGAAGCGGAAGAGGAAGAACCACCAGACGGAGAAGGAGATGGCCGTGAGCGCGGTCGCCGCGAGATAGACGGCCAAGGTGATCAGGAAGAGCTTCTTGCGGCCGTAACGGTCCGTGAGCCAGCCGAAGAAGAGAGCGCCCGAGCAGGCGCCCGCCACGTAGAGCGCTGCCGCGACACCCGTGACCTGGGCGCTGCTGATCGGCAGGCCGCTGCCGGCTTCGGAGAGTCGGCCGGCAATGTTCCCGACAACCGTGACTTCCAGGCCGTCGAGGATCCAGACGGTGCCCAGGCCGATCACGATCATCCAGTGCCATCGCGACCACGGCAGGCGGTCCAGTCTCGCGGGAACCTTCGTCGTGACCGTTCCGGTGACTGCTCCTCCGACTCGGCTCATGGAACTCTGCCTCCTCACAGGGCGGCCTGCGTCGCCGCCCTTGGCGCCGAGGCCGGGTACCCCGGGTCCAAACGGATAAACAGCACCATGAAGCAATGCCTTGCTGGGGAGGCGCGCCGGTCAACGTGGAGAGGGATACTCCCTGACCAGATCCTGTCCGGTCGGGCTTCGCAGGCCTCGGGAACCACGTACACGTCTGCTCCAGCGCGTAGCGGTTCGCCCACGAACACACGAACCGATGCGTGCCGACGCTCGTCCCGGGACTGACCACCGGTGTCGACATCCTCAGCCACGAGGCCCTCGACTCCCCGTCACGGTCCAGGACGGTCGGGCACTACGCGACCGTATCCGGGTGGGGCGTACGCAGGCGGAGAGCCGGAGTGTACCCACGGCGACGCCTGCCCCCGAGTCACCGTCCGTCGTTCCGGCCATGCCGCTCGGAGGCCCGGCGGCGTTCAGCGCGGAATCACCCAACTCGGCGCCCAGGTCCCGGCGGCGTCGTGGCCGGCCGTTGTGGTGGCGAGGTGGGCGCGGAGGGTGGTCAGCGCTGGGTGAGGGTTGTCGCGGTGCCAGAGGAGCGAGTGCGGGTAGACGGGCGTCGGGTCGGTCACCGGGATGCGGCGGAGGCCGTGGCCGGCCGGCCAGACGAGGCGGGTGTGCTCGCCCATGAAGGTGGCCAGGGCCGGGGTGTCGGCGATGGTGTCGAGGAGAGCGTCGGAGCCGAAGTTGGGTCCGGTCGCCTCGATGGTGAGGCCGAACTCGGCGACGAGGTCGTCGTAGTAGGCGGCCCACTCCGTACCTGGGACGATGCCGGGCATCCAGATCCGGTGCCCGGCGAGCTGAGCGAGGGGCACTGACCGGGCGCCCGCCAGCGCGTGGGCGGGGCCGGTGAGGAGCTGGAGCGGCTCATCGAGCACCCGTACGGATTCGATGTCCTCGGGAAGGGGCCGGCCGGGCACGGCGACGGCGCGGAAGGACGCGTCGATCGCACCGGACCGGATGGCGGCGACGGCCGTCTCGATGTCGAACAGCATCACCACGTCGAGGTCGATCTCGGGGTGTGCGCGGTGGAAACCGCGCAGCAGGCCCGCCGCCGCGCCGCGCGAGGCGATCACGTCGACGCGCAGCGGACGGCGGCCGGTGCGCACGGACGCGACCGCGCGCTCGGCGACGCGCAGCAGCTCGCGCGCATGGGGCAGGAACGCCTGCCCGTCGATCGTCAGCTCGGCGCCGCGCGCGGTGCGGGTGAACAGCCGCACGCCGAGGGTGCGCTCCAGCGCGGCGATGCGCTTGGAGACGGCCTGCTGGGTGACCGCCAGCTCGGCGGCGGCCTCCTGGAACTGCCCAGCGTCGGCTGCGGCGACGAAGGTCCGGACGGTGTCGAGATCCATGCAGATACCCTAGGGGCACAACCATTGGTTGTGGCTGACGGCTCCGTGGTTGTTTGATTCCTGGTTGTGGCACTCGCTTTGATGCTTCCGATCACGGATCGGTTGTGCAGGGTGAGTGGCGAGGGGCATCGGACATGAGGAGCGGGCGCCGACTGGGAGATCTGCTCGGACATCGGCTGGGGCCGCGGTTCGGGTGGCTCTGGGGAGCGTACGGGACCAGCGCGCTCGGCACGTGGCTCGCGTTCGGCGCGTTCCCGCTGATCGCCATCCGGGTGCTGCACGCCGGACCGGCAGAGGTCGCCGCGCTCTCCTCGGTGGGGGCTGCGGTGGGCGCGGCCGCGGCGGTGCCGCTCGGCCCGTGGGTGGAGTTCCGCCGCAAGCGGCCGGCGCTGATCGCGATGGACCTTGTGCGGTTCGCGGCGCTGCTGACGATCCCCGCCGCGTTCGCACTCGGCGTCCTCACATTCCTACAGCTTCTGCTGGTCTCGGTCGTCGTCGCGGCGGCCGACATCACCTTCCGCGCCGCCTCCGGCGCGTACCTGAAGACGCTGCTGCCGGCCGAGGACCTGCTCGTCGCCAACGCCCGGTTCGAGTCCACGGCCTGGACGACCACGATCATCGGACCGCCGCTGGGAGGCGCGGCGATCGGGCTCCTCGGTCCGGTGGCGACGGTGGTGGTCGACGCGGTCAGCTACCTGCTCTCGGCCCTGGGTATCCGCGCGACGGGCGGGCACGAACCGCGACCCGGGCGCCGGAAGGCCGCGCGCATGCGGGCCGGGGACCTGCTCGACGGGTGGCGGTACATCCTCGCCGACACGACGCTGCGGCCCCTGTTCTTCAACACCGCCTTGTTCAACGGCCTGGTGATGGCAGCCGAGCCGCTGCTGGCGGTCCTGATGCTCGGCCGACTCGGGTTCGCACCGTGGCAGTACGGCCTCGCCTTCGCCGCGCCCTCGATCGGCGGGCTGCTCGGTTCACGGCTGGCCCGGCCGCTCGCCAGCCGGTTCGGGCAGCACCAGGTCCTGGTCACGGCCGGGGCTCTGCGCGCGATCTGGCCCGTCGGCCTGGCCTTCCTGGGGCCGGGCACCGGCGGGCTGTTGCTGGTGATGGGCGTCGAGTTCGGGCTCATCTTCTGCTGCGGGGTCTTCAACCCCGTCTACACCACGTGCCGCCTCGAACGCACCGCGACCGACCGGGTCGCCCGCACGCTGTCCGCCTGGGCGGTGACGACCAAGGCCATGACCGCACTCCTGACAGCCGTCTGGGGCGTGCTGGGCGTGCTGCTCGGCCCACGCACAGCCATCGGCCTGGCCGGCGTCCTCCTTCTGGCGACTCCGCTGCTGCTCCCCCGCCGCGCGGCGGAGGCGCCTCTCTCCGAGCCGGAGCCGACACCGAGCCCCACCTGACGGGCCGCCAGGACATGTCCGGGCGATCCAGGGACCGTGCCGGTCACCACCGTCAACGGGTGGAAACAACTGGAATTGCGGTGTACTCAGTCGTTAACCTCACCCTCCATGAACAGGCGTCAGCGGAAGAAGTTGTCCAGGCACCTCTTCGTAGCGGTCCTGATGGGCGAGACCGCGCGCGTGAAGACGTTGTTGCAGGCTGGAGCCGATCCGGAGCTGGTGGACAGCGAGGGCACCACCCCTCTGTATGTGGCATCCGTGAATGGAGAAGCCGAGGTCGTCCGCCTGCTCCTGGCGGCCGGGGCCTCGCCGGACACCGAGAGCAACGGACTCGGCTCGGAAGGTACGCCGCTGTGTGCAGCCGCATGCTGGGGGCACACCGAAGCGGTGCACGCCCTGCTGACGCGCGGCGCGGATCCGAACATGCATGAAGATCACGGCACGGGCCGCTCCCCCCTCGCATGGGCGATCGACGGCCCCCACCCCGAAACAATCGCTCTCCTCACCGCAGCCGGAGCAACCCGCGTGGAAACTGCATAGCATCAGCATCCGCCATCAGGACTCCAGCCAGCTCGACAGATTTCCGCACAACTCAACCCCGGTTGGGCAGGTCTTCGCCTTTGTGACGGCGGTGGGGCGTCAGGCTCCCGGCGTCCGGACAGCCACCCTGGGCGATCGTCAAGATCTTGCCGAAGGCGACCTTCTCGCCGGACTCCTCCCTGCGTGATCAACTCGTTTCGGCGCCCGGTGCTGTCTTGGCTTCGAGCAGTTGGCGGAGGAAGCGGATCTCGGCGATCAGGCGCGGTACGTCCTGGCGGGCGTTGGCGATGAACTGGGCGTTCTCGTCCCAGCGTGCGTCTGCGACGTCGACATAACGCGGCTGCTGGACGAGGGTCGCGGCCACGATCTGTTGGTGATCGAAGTCCGGCCAGCGTTCGGCGCGCCCGGTGTCGGGAAGGGTACTGACGGCGACGAAATTCATGGCCCAGTCGTCGTCGAGTATCCGGACGTACCACGGACCTGGGGTCGTAGCCTCGGTGAGTTCCTCGATCTCGGCGAGTTCCTCGTCGGTCAGTGGTTCGGGTGCGTCCATCAGCCTGCCAGCTCCTCATGTTCGACCAGGTACCCCTGCGCGGACCGCACATCGGCGGGTCCCGGCCGACCCGATGAGTTGAAGGCCATGGCCACTCAGACCGCAGCCAAGGGCAGACGGGATGCGGCCGACCGGATTCGAACCGGTGTCCTCCCACATGCGGTGAAGGCGCGACAACCACTGCGCTACGGGCCACATCCCGCTCGGGATCGTACAAGCCACCTGCGCTTCGCCGCTTTCGAATTATCGAAGGCGACGGCGGGTCGCTCGGCATGACCACGCCATCGGGGCTGAGCCAGAAACCCGTTCTGGTGGGCAGAGCCGGTGAGACGGACGAACTGCGCCGCAGACAAGCCCATCGCTAAGGGCAGCGACCCGTGCAGGGGCAGGCACCGCCGCCATGCCGGGCGGGCGTCCGCGGTCGGACGCCCCGGCACCCACATGTCGTGTTCCCCGAGGTCCACCCTGACCAGATGGTCTTGCCGGCCCGTCGTCGGGATCTGCTTGAGTCGGAACGGACATGTGGTCGGGTCCGGAGCCGGCGGTGATCCGCCCGGCGAAGCCCCGACATTCGTGCGCTGGGCCGACCGTGACGGGCAGGTCTATCGGGGTTCATGGGCTGCCAACCGGCAGGCGCCGTTGGCAGCGCCCCCCGGCACTCCGGCGTCGGTCAGCCCGTTCACACAACCCTGCAGGTCGCCGCTCACACCACGGTGGCACGCCGTCGTGACGGCGTCGGTTGCGCCGACACCCGCCTGGGCGGCCATGTTTGTGCAGGCGGGGATGTCCGCATGGGCGGCGGGGGCGGTGAGAGCGGTGGCGCCGAGCGTGAGGGCAATGCCGGTGATGAGACCGGCGACGCGGGTCGACGTGCGCATGTGACGTACCTGCTTTCCGGGATTGCACGCGGCCCGGCCTCAGCAGTGCCCGAACCGTGTGGGAACGGCGCCGAGCGTCGCTCGGCGACGACTTGACGTCTCCTTCGGTGTTGGAGCAGCCGTGCGGCTACCACGACGTGACGGGAGCTCGACGGTGTACTGGCCGTTCGCACCGATCCCGGATTCCTTGAACTTGCAGTTCTAGCTGGTGCCCATGGGAGTCCCGCCCCTGGGAGGGGTGTTGGGGAGCCGCCCACGGCATCCGGCCCCGGAGTGGCCGCGTGGGATCGACCGCAGGCCGGTGCGTGACCTGTAGTGAGACGGATACCACCGCAGTGTGCTGCGGAGGCGCGCCACCTGCTGCTACCACCGTACGACGGGGGGCGCCTCGCCACGAGCCGATCGGGATCGATGGCCGCCGGGCACGCTGTGTGCACAGCCGGCCACACAGTCGCCGGAGGCCGGTAGGCCGACGTGGCGAGGGGCGAACTCGGTCGGCGGGCGGCGCTGTCGCGTCCGGGCGGCACCTGAGGCCCCGTCGCCAGGACGCCTCGTGGCCAGAATCGGCGGGAGCCGCGGCCTTGGCTCTGTTCGGCGGGTCTTGCCGGGCCCGCGCGCCAGAAGCGGCTGGAATCTCCCCCAGGAGGAGGTCCTACCGTCCAGACCGACCGCACAGGCGATGCTTCGAAAGAGGTCTGTCATGACGACGTTTCTGCTGGTCCCGGGGCTTTTCATGGGTGGCTGGGCCTGGGAGGCGGTGGCCGCCGAGCTGACCGCGCAAGGGCACCGGGCGTTTCCGGTCACTTTGCCCGGCATGGCCGAGCGAGCGGCGGAGGACCTCTCCGGCGTCGGGCTGGGCGAGCACACCGACGCCGTGGCGGCGCTGCTCGACGCGGAGGGCCCGGGAATTGTGCTGGTGGCGCACAGCTACGGCATCTTCCCCGCCCTCGCGGCGGCCGACCGGCGTCCCGGGCAGGTCGCCCGGGTGGTGTGCGTGGACACCGGCTTCCCGGAGCCGGGTGAGTCGGTGGTGACTCAGATGCCGCAGCTCGCTCTGCTGGACCGCGCCATCGGCGGTGTCATCCCGGTGCCTGAGGAGATCCCGGCGGTGCACGCCGTCCCGTCGACGGAGCGGGAGCGCTACCACCGCCTGGCCACCCCGCACCCGGTCCGGACCGTCACCGAACCGATCGAGCTGACCGGTGCCTGGCTCAAGCTCCCGACCACCGGGGTGTTCTGCCTCGCGAACGGCCTCAGCCTGGAGTTCGCCCGCGCACTGCACGGCACCGGCCTGCCGCGGTTCGCCAAGCTCGCCGAGCCCGGAGTCACCTTCTTCGAACTGGCCACCGGCCACTACCCGATGCTCTCCACCCCGGTGGAGCTGGCCGACATCCTGGTGCGCGCCGCGGCCGACGAGGGCGTCGGCCTGTACGAAGGCTGACCGTCCGTCGACCAGAGGCTGGTGAGCGTTCATGGTCACCCACTTCGGCCGGGACGGATGCTCGACGCGGTCGCCCGGTTGATGCGCCGGCTCGGGGCCACGGTCATGCTTCAGGAAGATGTCGCATTGATCCTCGAGGGCGGACGGTCGGACGACCTGCCGGAGGATCTTCGAACGGCTGTGGACGTCATGGACTTCTGCGGTGCGGCGACAGCGACCGTCCCAAACCACATAGGAGCATGTACTTCCGGTTGCCCCTATGAGCTCGTACAAGATCATGTTGCTGACACGGACTCGGCGCGACCCGCGGACCAGCTCCAGCTGTAGGAACCGGTTTGCACCGGGCGTTGTCAGGGGCATCAGGCACACTGCGCCGTATGAACTCGGTGACCGCGCACGACTACGCCTGGATCCGCACCTCGCCGCTCTTCCGCCACGCGATGGAGAGCGGATACACCCTGACACTTGTACGGGGGCGGACCCCGCGCGAGGTGCTGCGCGCGATGGAGGCGGAACCGCGCGGCACCGGGGAGGGAACGGCTGGGCTGATCGAGGCGGAGGACGCCCACCGCGCCGAGGTGGACTACGACTACTGGGACGAGTCCTACGTCGCGGGCGCCTTCAGCACTCCGGGCGAGAACGGCGACTGGACACTCGTCCTCGGCTTCGACGGTGGCCTGGGGATCGCGGGCCCGTGCGTGGAGACGCTGTCGAAGGGCGGCCGGGCCGTGGCGCACTCGACCAACGGCGGCAATCCCATCGACCTCTTCCACTGGTTCGAGGACGGTGAGCTCCGTACGACGTTCGAGGGCCCCTCGTCGCGCGACGGCAACACCCCCGATGAACTGGTCCCGCTGCTGCGGGAAGTCGGCTTCCCCCTCACCCCCGAGGGAGAGCACGACGAGCGTGCCCCGGACGTCGACCGGAAGGCGGCGGTCCTCGCTCTGGCCGAGAGACTCACCGGCATACGCGTCACCGAATCCCTCCTCCAGGACGCTACGTACGAGCTGGGACTCGTCCCCGAACAGCCCGCCGAGGAGTGGACCGGCGTGGTCATCGACATCACCGATGCCCACGGGGAGCGCCTGTACAGGGAATGGACCTACGAGGAGATCGCGGCGGCGTCGGACCGCGCACGGGCGGAGGCAAACCCGCCGGTCGTGATCACCTACAACGAGCCGCCGGCCATGGGCCGTTCGGAGCACGAGACAGGTGAGTGGCGAGCGAGCGCGTGGAGGGTGCCCCGGGGCACTTGCTGTGGGCAGCCAGGAACGTCCGGAGAGACTGCACCCTGATTCCGTGATCACCACCCCGGAAAATTGGCGCGCCCTGATCCCCCGTCGACTGCCGGCGTCGACGCCGGCGAGGCCATGAACGGAATTCCTTCTCGTTCCTCTCTGAAATCAGTCCCTTCGCTCTCCGCGCGCTCGTCGTCACGCCGGGGGTGCCATGCGGCACTCCGGCGTCGTCGTCACCTGGTCCCCTCAAGGCCGCAGACCACTGCCTGAGACCCAGGCCTTCGAAAGCCGGCCCGCCTCAGGGCGACCCCGGAAGGAAGGACAACCATCCGGGGCCGGCCTGAGGATCGGTCACTTTCGCCAGAACAGGTGGTGCGTCACGCCGCTCGGGCTGGGCACGACGTCCAGGTGGAACCGGTCGAGCAGCTCTTCGGGGGACTCCCAGAGTCGTACTCCGGAACCGAGCTTCACAGGCGAGACCGCCACATGCATGGTGTCGACGAGGTCGGCTTCGAGGAACTGCCGGATGGTGGTGGCTCCCCCGCCGAGCCTGATGTCCTTGCCCTGCGCCGCTTCCCGCGCCTGATCGAGGACGGTGGCCGGGTCGCCGTCGACGAAGTGGAACGTGGTGTCGGAGAGTGTGAACGAAGGACGCTTGTGGTGGGTCATGACGAACACCGGTGTACGGAACGGGGGCTCGTCACCCCACCAGCCCTTCCACTCGTGGTCGTGCCAGGGCCCGCGCTGAGGCCCGAACTTGTTACGGCCCATGATCTCAGCGCCGATGTTGCGGGCGTAGTCCCGCGTGAGGTAGTCGTCAAGTCCCCGGCTGCCCCCGGGGTCTGTGCGCATGGGCCAGCTCGCCGTGGCGCCGGCCCAGGCGAACAGCTTCTCGGGCTCGACATGACCGAACGGCCTGTCGAGGGTCTGGTCCTCACCAGCACCGATTCCGTCACTCGAGACGTTGAAGTTCTGGACTCGCAGTAGCTGAGCCACGTGTTCCTCCTGTGATCGCGACAACGGTGGTGAGACTCCCGGGACCGGACGAACTCATCGCTGAGTCCGTGACGGTTCAGAAGTCAGGTTGCCTGGTGTCGGTATCGCACCCGAAGCCTACGACGCCTCGCTCGCCGGGACCGGCATCTCGCCCCCTGCGAAGAGGTCGCTGGATCGCGAGCTACCGAAGTCTGGTCAGCGGACGACGTCGAAGACGTTCTTCTGCAGGCCGTTCGAGTAGGCCTCGTGCTCGACGAGCTTCAGCTTCTGCGTGTCCTTGTCCGTGGTGGAGAACAGCCGCTTGCCGGCGCCGAGCAGCAGCGGGAAGACCAGCAGGTGGTAGCGGTCGATCAGGCCGGCGTCCGAGAGGCTGCGGTTGAGCTGGGCGCTGCCGTGGACGATGATCGGGCCGCCATCGGTCTCCTTGAGGGCGGCGACCTCGTCGAGGGAGCGCAGGATGGTGGTCTCGCCCCAGTTCGCAACGAGCTCGTCCTCGGGGAGGGAGGTGGAGACGACGTACTTCGGCATGGTCTTGTAGTGCGCGAACTCCGCCATGTCCGGCCACACGGGGCTGAAGGCCTCATAGCTGTTCCGGCCCATCAGGATCGCGGTGGACTCCTGCTGTTCGCGCCCCTTGATCTCGAACGCCTCAGGGACGAAGTCGATGTCCTTGAAGGTCCATCCGGAGTTGCGGTAGCCGGGTTCGCCGCCGGGGCCCTCGACGACGCCGTCGAGCGAGATGAAGGCGGTGCTGATCACAGTGCGCATGAGAATTCTTCCTCGGTGTCGTGGATGTGCGATGTGTGACTGCTCAGTGCGCGCCCGGACCGCGTATTGCGGCGCGGACGCACGAAAGCTGAGGTGCCGGTGACCACTGCGAGGAGCGGCATGTCCAGCTGCTGCGAGGACGCGCGTCCAGGGTGCGCAACGGTGCGGCCGCGTGCCCGGGCGCGTCAGGGTCAGGGTCAGGGTCAGGGTCAGGCGATCAGGCCGGTCAGCCACCGCTGCCAGGCGGCCTGGGCGCTGTCGGTGTCCGGGCCGAAAAGGTGGTGGAACATCAGCACGACGCCGGGGGCGTGGTGGAAGGTGTAGAGCCCGTCGGCGGTGCGGACCTCGATGCGTTCGTCGTCCGCCCAGGTCACTTCGCCGTCGAGTGGCGGCAGTCCAATGGGTTCGGCGTGCGCCCGCGCACCGACGGCGGCGTCGCTCGGCAGGGACAGCGCGCGGGTGAAGGCCGCTCGCAGCTGCTGCGTGGGCTGCTCGCCCGAAGGCGCCATCGCGAAGACCGGGAAGCCGGTGCGTCCGGGGAAGTGGGCCAGGTACTCGCGGAGCGTGTGGAGGTGGAAGGGCCAGCCGCGGCGCAGTGCGTCGTACTCGTCCTGCCAGTTGTCGCCGAGCATGCCGCTGTGGACGACGCGGAGCACGGTGCTGCCGCCGTCGCGCCCCTCGATCAGGTACTCGAAGGCCATGAAGCGGCCGTCGTCGTCGGTGCCGGTGCGGGTGGCGAAGCGCTTGCCGGGCTCGTAGGCGGTGACCTGTGCCTCCTGCCGGTTGCCGCCGATATCCATGGCGGCGGAGCCGCCCTCGCGCGGCTCGACCTCGTTGCGCCCCATGAACCAGGAGTCGATTCCCGGTCCGGTGGCGATCGCCTCCCAGACCTCTTCGGGGCTCGCGGGCAGGGTCGTCTCCTGCCCGATTTCGAACGGGTGCGTCATGGTCGGTCTTCCTGTCCTGCTTCGGATTCGGTCTCGTGTGTTCCGGCGGCCTCCTGCCGCGGGCCGGCCGTGCTCCCCGGGGCGCCGGACTGCGGCGCGGGGACCTGGTGGAGCCCGACGATCACCCGGTGGGTTCGGCCTCCTGGGGCGGACTCGTCGTGGTAGCGGCCGACAAGGGCCCCCACCACCTGGGCCAGCTCGTCGGCGAAGGCCATCCGGTCGGCCGCGGAGGCGAACCGCACCTCGGCGTCGATGCCGAAACTCGCGACCCTCCGCTTGGCCCGGGCGGCTCCGGTCAGCAGCGTCCCGACCTCCTGTACCAGCCGAGCCCCCAGCGCCAGCAACCAGCGGGCCGAGAGCTGGTCGGGAGACCGGGAGGGGTCCGGGCTGACAGCGGCCAGGGCGCTGGGAGAGATCACGTAGGAAGCGGCGGTGGCACCGTAGATCCGCTCGGTGACGTTGCCCTTGCGCCTCTCCTCGGCAAGCTCCACCAGCCCGTGCCGCTCCAGCTCCTTCAGGTGGTAGTTGACCTTCTGCCGGGGCAGCCCCAAGCGGACGGCCAGCATGGCGGCCGAGCCGGGCTCGGCCAGGGCCGCGAGGATCCGGGACCGTATCGGGTCCAGGGACGCCTCGGCCGCGGCGGGTTCTTCGATCACAGCAACGTCAAGCACCATCCCAGGATCCAACCGACAAAATATTTTGTCAAGGCAGGAGAAATTGTCGGATGATCGCGGCTGGGGTCCGGAACCACATGGCGACGACCTGACATCGAGCCCACAACCAGGACCTGCGTGATGGCGCGTCCGTTCGCCCGACGCCTGTCCGGAGAATCGGCCACTCTTGGCTCAGCAGGGATTCCGGGCTCCGCCCGGGCGGGGCGGAGGGAGAAGTCCGAACGCTCCGGCGCGCAGGTGACAAGTACCGGGTGAGACCGCCGACCGGTGGTCGAGAGGGAGGGCCCGTGAACAGGAACGGGGACACCAGGGGTACCCGGAACTTGACCGGGGCGGGGGACGACGACTCACTGGCGCGTTCCGCGCGCGACCCGGCCGCCTTCGAGCCGCTGGTGACGCGGCACTCCACCGCGCTGCACGGCTACTTCGCCCGCCGAGCGCCCGTCGCCGCCGACGACCTGCTCGCCGAGCTGTGGCTCCAGGCGTACGCCGCCAGACAGAACTTCGATCCGGCGCGCGGCTCGGCCCGCGCCTGGCTGTTCGGCGTGGCCAGGAACGTGCTCTCCGCGCACTGGCGCAGTCTCGCTCAGGACCGTCCGGGGCTGCTGGCGTCCGGCGACGCGGACGTCATGGACTGGGCGGCCGTCGACGACCGGCTCGACGCATCCGCGCTCGCGCCCGAGCTCCGGCGCGTCATCAGCGAACTCCCGCACGAAGAAAAGGAGTTGCTGCTGCTGATCGCCTGGGAGCAGCTCACCCCGACGGAGGCGGCCGCAGTGGTGGGCATCCCCGCGGGCACCGCGCGTTCGCGGCTGCACCGTGCCCGCGGTCGACTGCGGGCGCACGCGGCGCTCGCCCCGGCCAAGACCCGCATCCAGCTGACTGGAGACCCGGCATGACCGACAACACACAGCGTCACGGTTCCATCGACGTGCTCGACTTCCCGGGCGCGGACGCCTTGATCGCGGCCGGCCGCGTCGAGCCGCCCTCGTCCCGGGTGGTGGATGCGGCCCGCAGCCAGGTTTCGGCGGGCCTCGTCGTCGTACCCCTGGAAGCTCCTCGGCGGAAGCCGTCCCGCAGCCGGCGTCTGCTCGTCGCGGCCGCAGCGGTCGCGGCGATCGCCGCGGGCGCGGTGGCGTATCCGGTGATCGGGGTTGGCGAGAGCAGGCCGCCCGCATCCGCGGCCGCGGCGGAGTTCCTGAACAGAATGGCGGCGACGGCGGCGGGCGCGTCGGAGACGGACGCGCCGTACTGGAAGGTGTACGTCGAGGTCGACAACGAGGACGACAGGCAGCGTCGGTCGACTTCGTGGTTCGACCGCGAGGGTCACCTGTGGTCTCGGAACCCCGACGGGAGCATCGAGAAGCCGTCCCCCGGCAGCAAGTTGAAGGCGTGGCCGGTGGGCGACCGGTTCCTCACCTGGAAGCAGCTGGAGAGCCTGCCGACGGCCCCGGACGCGCTGGAGAGGCGGCTCGGTGACGATGTCTTCGGCAAGGCGTCGGCCCTGCTCCAGGACGCCCCGCTCGCCCCGGAGGTGCGCGCGGCACTCTTCAGGATCATGGCAAGGACCGAGGGCGTGAAGCTCATCGGACAGGTCGAGGACACCAAGGGCCGCAAGGGGACAGCTGTGGAGTTCACCGGTCGGCCGGGATGGATGGAGGACCCGGCCAAAGGCAAGAGGACCATCCTTCCGTCCCGGACCACCCGACTCGTGATCGACCCGGAATCGGGCAAGCTCCTGGAGTCGTACGACACGGCCAAGGGCATGCCGGACTCTCGCGCCACCTACCTGGAAGTCGGCCCGGTCGACAGGATCGGCTGAACCACCGGACGGGGGCCGGAGGCCCACGGACGGGAGTGCAAGCATCGGCACTCCCGTCCGTGGGCCTCCAGGGCGAGGGCCCAGTCGCCGACGCGGCCGGGCCCGCACGCGGCCCAGATAACCGGTCGGGTCTGCTCAGCCCATCTGGAGGCGGTCGGCAAGACCGGCGGTGGTGAAGGCGGCCACCAGCTCGTCACGGCCCTCGGTGAAGTGGGCCCAGCTGTCGTAGTGGACGGGGACCACCCGGCGGGCGCCGAGGCTCTTGGCGGCTTCGGCAGCCTGTGCGCTGTCCAGGACGATCAGTTCTCCGTCGAAGACTGCGGAGAAGCGCGGAGCCCCGGCGAAGAGGATGGCAGTGTCCACGGGGGCGAAACGCTCGGCGATCTCCTTGACCAGGTCGAGGGAGGCGTTGTCGCCGCTGACGTAGACGGTCGGCAGACCCTCGCCGGTCAGGACGAAGCCGACGACCTGGCCGACGATCGCCTCCACCTCCTCCCGCGTCCCGGGCCCGTGGAGGGCGGGCACGCCCGTCACAGTGATGGTGCCGCCGCCGGGACGGTCCAGCTCGATGGACTCCCAGTCGGCCAGTCCCTTGGCACGGTCTCCCAGGCGCCGTCCGCCGGCGGGGGTGGTGAGGGTGAGCGGGATGTCGGCGAGCAGGGCCCGCCCGGAGTTGTCGAGGTTGTCGGCGTGCTCGTCGTGGGAGAGCAGGACCACGTCGACGCGGCCGAGGTCCGCAGGGCTGCCGGAGGCGGGCGCGGTCTTCACCAGGAGCGGGTGGCCGGGCCTCCGGTAGTCGCCGGGGGCATCGAAGGTCGGATCAGTCAGGAACCACAGGCCGCCGTACTCGAACTGGGCGGTCGGGCCGCCGAAGACTCGGACGGGAAACTGCTCGCCGGCGGGGCTGGTCGCAGACATGAAGGAAAGGCCTCTCGGATGGACACGGAGGGGACGACGTCCCCGGGCCTCACCTATAGCCCATGGGGAAGATCCTTCGGCTCAAGTCCCATGGAGCGCCCTCCGCCGAGAGGCGACCACCCTCCGTACCGCACACAGACTGTCCCGTCCGGCCTCCCCCGGACAGCCGCGGCAGTCCTGTCCACAGCCCGGCCGCTGGGCAGCCTTTCAGAATGCCCGCGTGGCGGGCGCGGCCCTCGACGCAGCGCGCGGTGTCCTCCAGTCGTGACCGGTCGCCGTTCCACTTCACCGAGGACGACTGCGGCGGAGCGCCCACGGCGCCCTCTCCTCGGGAGCCATGACAGCATCTTCCGTCAGGCCACCGGACAACGGAACCAGGGTCCGTCGTCGCAGGACGTCGCCCAGGAGCGGTGGTGCGTCCGGCTCGCGCGGCCGGGTCACTTCCCGGTGACGACGCCGTGAAGGACCGCCGGCCCGCTGGATCGCCGGAAGCGGAGCTCGCAACTGAGACTCCTTGAGCCGGCGTGTCAGCAGATGGGTGACGACCAGAGGGCTGAGCGTCCCTGTCGTGTCACCCCGGGGCGACGGAGCCCTTTTGGCCCCTTCGCGGCGAGCCCGGCGCCGAGGGGCCGGGGTCATGAGATAGACATCGAGCACGGACGGTACCAACTACACGCAGGACGGCCACTGGCACGCATGTGGCACGTCTCGTCTCCGAGGAGCCCCGTGACTGCGGAACTGACCGGATCCACCGCTCTTGTCACCGGTGCCACCGCCGGCATCGGACGGGTCATCGCCCTTCGCCTGGCCGCTCTGGGCGCCTCGGTCGTGGTTCATGGGCGGGACCAGCAGCGAGGTGCCGAGATCGTCGACGAAGTCGCCGTCGCAGGCGGAAGCGCCCGGTTCGTCGCCGCGGACCTGAGCGACGCCGAGGACGTGCTGCGCCTTGCCGCCGCCGCGGGCGAGGTGGATGTTCTGATCAACAATGCCGGCATCTACCGGTTCAGTAGCACGCCGGAGACCACAGCCGAGTTGTTCGACACCCATATGGCCATCAACACGCGCGCGCCGCTGCTCCTGGTCGGCGCGCTCGCACCAGGGATGGCCGCGCGAGGACGCGGCGCCATCGTGAGTCTGAGCACCGTGGCAGCCACCACGCCCGCCCGAGGCGCGGCAGCCTACGGAGCCTCCAAAGCCGCGCTCGAACTCCTCACCCGTGTGTGGGCCGACGAGTTCGGCGCCCAGGGCGTCCGGGTGAACGCCGTGTCCCCCGGCCCCGTCCATACCCCCGGGACGAAGGAGATGGGAGACGAAGCCCTCCAGACGATTGCGCGAACCACCGTACTGGGGCGGCCCGCAGAGCCTGAAGAGATCGCCGAAGCAGTCCTGTTCCTCGCTTCATCCCGCGCCAGCTACATCACCGGCTCGGTTCTTGAAGCCGGCGGCGGCCACCTCGCAATCGGCTGACCCAAGGGCATCTCTGCCATCGGCCCTTTGCTTGCGATGCACCCTCACCGCGCGGACTGAGAGATCGGGATCTCCCTCCGAGTTTCATGTTCTCGACCTCGCAACGGGCGCGCGCAGGAACGTGCGCGCGGCACCGGTCAGACCATCTGCTCCGGATTCACGATGCGGTCGAACTGGTCCGCGGTGATGTAGCCGCTGGCGAGGGCGGCTTCGCGCAGTGTGGTGCCCTCGCGGTCGGCCTTGTGTGCGATGGCCGAGGCCCGGTCGTAGCCGAGTACCGGGGAGAGCGCGGTGACCAGCATGAGGGAGCGGTCCACGAACTCGCCGATCCGGTGCCGGTCGAGGTCGATCCCCTCGATGCAGAACTCGCGGAGCTTGCCGCAGGCGTCACCGAGAGTCCTCGCCGAATGCAGGAAATTGTTGATGATGACGGGGCGCATCGCGTTCAGCTCGAAGTTGCCCTGCGTGCCCGCGAAGGCGACGGCCACGTCGTCTCCCAGGACCTGGATGCAGACCATCACCATGGCCTCGCACTGTGTCGGATTCACCTTACCGGGCATGATCGAGCTGCCCGGCTCGTTCGCCGGGAGAACGAGTTCACCGAAGCCGCAGCGCGGCCCGGAAGCCAGCCACCGGATGTCGTTGGCGATCTTCATCAGCGGTACGGCCAGCGCACGCAGGCCCGCCGAGGCCGCCACCATGGCGTCGAGTCCACCCTGCGCGGCGAACTTGTTCGGCGCGGTCCCGAACGGCCGGCCGGTCAGTTCGGCGATCTGCGCCGCGATGTCCGTGCCGAAGCCGTCGGGGGCGTTGAGCCCGGTGCCGACGGCGGTGCCGCCCGCGGCAAGCTCGAACAGCCCTGGCAGGGTGGCTCGGACCCGCTCCAGCGCGTCGTCCAACTGGCGTGTGTATCCCGACCATTCCTGGCCTACCGTCAGCGGGACCGCGTCCTCGAGGTGGGTCCGACCGATCTTGACGACGTCCTGCCAGGCGCGGGCCTTCGCATCAACGGCGTCCCGCAGTCGCCGTACCTGCGGGATCAGATGGTCTTCGATCTCGAGAACGGCGGCGATGTGCATGGCCGTGGGGAAGGTGTCGTTGGAGGACTGCCCCATGTTGACGTCGTCGTTGGGGTGGATCGGGCTCTTGGTACCGAGCTCCCCGCCGACGAGCTGGATGGCCCTGTTACTGATCACTTCGTTGGTGTTCATGTTGGACTGGGTGCCGGAGCCGGTCTGCCATACGAAGAGCGGGAAGTGCTCATCCAGTTGCCCGCCGGTCACCTCGTCGGCGACCCTGGCGATGAGGTCGGCCTTCCACCCGGTCAGCCTGCCTGCCCGGCCGTTGACCAGCGCCGCGGCCTTCTTGACGTAGCCGTACGCGTGATAGACGGCCTTCGGCATCCGGTCGTCCCCGATCGAGAAGTGCAGCAGCGACCGCTGGGTCTGGGCGCCCCAGTAGCGGTCCGCCGGCACCTCGATCTCGCCCATGGAATCCGTCTCACGGCGGAAGCCCGTCGCGGTCAGCCCCACCGGCAGGTCCAGGACACGAGGCGGAGTCTGCGTGTGCGCGCCGGAGGTTTCCTGGTGGCGCGCGGTCATGACGCGCCGCCGCCGTCGTGGTAGACCGGCTGCCACATCGCGTCCTGTACGGCCTGCACAGGGTCGTCGATGGCGGCGGTGGCGATCCCACCGTCCTGGGCCGCCTCGATCACGGCGACGGCCACGCCGGCCGAGGAGGCGCGCAGGTCGGCCACCGGGGGCAGGAGTGACGCCCCGGGCTCGCTGACGTCGACCTGGCGGGCGACGGCCTCGGCGGCGGCGAGCAGCATGCCGTCGGTGACACGCTCGGCACCGGACACGATGGTGCCCAGTCCCAGCCCGGGGTAGAGGAGCGCGTTGTTGGCCTGGCCGATGGTGTGGGTGACGCCCTTGTACTCCACCGGCTCCACCGGGATGCCGGTCGATACCAGCGCCTTCCCCTGGGACCAGGCGATGATGTCGGCGGGCATGGCCTCGATGCGTTCGGTCGGGTTGGAGAGCGGGAAGATGACCGGCCGCTCGGCCGCCTCGGTCATCGCCTCGACGACCTCACGGGTGAACGCGCCGTGCGCGGTCGAGGTGCCGATGAGGATGGATGGGCGTGCCTTGCGTACGGTATCCAGCAGGGAAGGGGCGCCGTGCGGGTCGGAGGCCCAGTCGGACACTTCCGGGGCGCGCCGCGCGTAAGGCTGCTGGTAGTCGCGCAGTCCGTCCATGTCGTCGGTGAGCAGGCCCTGTTTGTCGACGAGCCAGATCCCGCCGACGGCCTCGTCGTGGGGCGCGCCGTCGCGCACCATCGCATCACGCAGTTGGTCGGCGATCCCGACGCCCGCGGTGCCGGCGCCGAACACCACCACCCGCTGCTCCCGCATCGGGACGCCCGTGATGCGCAGTGCCGACAGGACAGCGGCGATCGTGATCGCTCCGGTGCCCTGCAGATCGTCGTTGAAGATCCGCAAGCGGTCCTTGTACGTTTCCAGGATGCGGCGGGCGTTACCGGGCCCGAAGTCCTCGAAGTGCAGCAACGCGTGCGGGAAGTGCCGGGAGGCGGTCTCCAAATAGGTGCGGATGAAGTTGTCGTACTCGGCGCCGCGCCGCCGGGAGTGCCGATTGCCCAGGTACAGCGGGTCGTTGAGCAGGGTCTCGTTGTCCGTTCCCACGTCGAGCGTGACCGGGATCACCCGGGTCGGATCCACCCCTGCGGCAGCTGTGTAGACCGCCAGCTTCCCGACCGAGATCTGTATGCCGCCCACGCCCCAGTCGCCTATCCCGAGGATCTCCTCGGCGTCGGTGACCACGATCAGGTCGACGTCGTCAGGGCCCAGTCCGAGCCCTGCGAACGCCTCCTCGACCTCCTGCGGTTGGTCGATGGACAGGAACAGTCCCCGCGGCCGGCGGTACTCGTGGCTGTACTGCTCGATCGCCATCCCGACCGTGGGGTCGTAGACCACCGGAAGCAGTTCCGTGAGGTGATCCATCAGCACCTTGAAGTACAGCGTCTCGTCGCTGTCGTGCAGTTCCTCCAGGAACACATTCTTCGCCAGGTCGTCCGGCTGGGCCTGCAACTGCCGATGAGCCCGCGCGGCCTGCTCGTCCAGGCTCAGTACGGCCGTGGGGAGCCTGCCGGTGATACCCAGCGTCCTGCGCTGCTCCTGGGTGTAGGCGACGCCTCTGTTCTGCGCCGGGTCGTCGAGAACACTGAGACTGCGGCCGTGCTGTTGGTGCGTGCTCTGAGACATGGATAACTCCAGCGTCTGGATGCGCGCCCTGAGCCGGGCGCCCTGAGCCCCCAGAACAAGCGTAGGTACTCCGGCCGTCGATAGCGATCGGGCGGGTCAGGGGGTACAGAGCGGGATACGCCCGCCGTTGACCTGCGACAGGTGTGTCCACGAACGATGACGGGACGGTGGCACAGCGTAGCTCCCACCCGCCGGCTGGAGGTGTTCGACGGCTGTCGGGGCGGATCTCGGGTCGCTTCGCGTGGGTCGAGATCGGTATGCCGGCTCAGCAGTTGGGAGTCGCGCCGACGGGATCCGCCGGTTGTCTGCGCGGGAGAGCCGGCTCAAGTCTGCGCATGGGGCACTCTCAGGGTGATCGTGGTGCCCTTCCCGGGAACGCTGCGGAGCGTGAGCTGGGCGTCGATCAGGTCTGCGCGCTCGTGCATGGCGGAGAGTCCCACGCCTCGCACGACGGGGGCCGGGGGTGTGGCCGCGCGCAGGGCCGGCCAGCGCCTGGAGTCCGGGGGCTGGGGCATTCCGTGCCCGTCGTCGGCAACGGTCAGCGTCACCGCGTGGTGATCGGCCTCCATCGTGACCGTGATCCTGGTGGGCTGGGCGTGTTTCACCGCGTTGGTCAGTGCCTCCTGCACGATGCGGTACACATGGGCCTGTGCTTCCGAGGTCAGCCTGTCGCCGATGTCGGCGTCCTGCGGATCGGTCCGGAGATCGACGCGGATACCGAAGGTTTCCGAGGTGCGCCTGCACAGCGCATCCAGGGCCGCGCGCAGTCCCAGTTCGTCCAGGACCAGGGGACGCAGATCCGTGATCAGGTGGCGCAGCGAGGTGATCTGGTTGCCCACCAGGGAGCGTGCCTGGTCGATGGCGCCGCGCATGGCCTCGGGGCGGCCGTCGGCGGCGGCGGACGAGAGCACCACCTGGACGGCGCCGAGTTCCTGGAGGGTGTCGTCGTGCAGTTCACGGGCCCAGCGGCGGCGCTCGCGCTCAGCGCCGTCGTGGCGGGCCCGTACACGTGCGCGCTGCAGGCCCCGGTCGCGGTGGGTCGCACTGCGCACGGTGGACGCCGTGTACGCGACCAGGAGCAGCGGCAGCACGTGCAGGGCGTTCACCAGCGGTTGCTCGGTGATGCGGACCAGGCTGGCCACGGCGAGCATGAGCGCGATGGCGGCGGCCACCACCATCCAGGTCCGGCGTCCCGCGGTGTACAGCGGCGCTGCGGCGAGATACGGGGTGGCCGCGGCAAGAGAAAGGGCCAGTTCGGTGGGCAGCGGCTCGTCGGTGATCTCCAGAACCACCGCAGCCGCGAGCAGACCGGTCCCCGCCGCCTGCAGCGCAAGGGCCCATGGGTTCCGGCGTGATCCGCTCATGCCACCAGGCCGCGCTCACGGGCCGCGGCGATGAGCTCCGCCCGGGTGTCCTTGCCGAGCTTGTCCCGAATCCGGGAGCGATGGGTCTCCACCGTCCGGACCGAGACGTAGAGACGCTGCGCGATCTCCTGGTTGGTGTGGCCCAACGCCATCAGCGAAAGAACCTCTGCCTCACGTACGGTGAGCGGCTCCTGGTCCGCAGGACCCGGCGTCGCGGCGGCAGACCTGGCTCCCAGCTCCGGCAACGGCTCCTGGTGCGCCGGGCCCGGCGTCTCCACGGCAAGCCTGGCTCCCAGAACCGGCTGCACGTATGTCGCACCGTCGGCGACCTGGTGTGCGGCGGCCAGCAGCTCCTCGGCGGCTGCCTCCTTGAGCAGGTAACCGGCCGCACCGGTGCGCAGTGCCTCTCGGGTGAACGCCGGATCCTCCTGCATCGTGAGGACCAGGATCCGAGTGCCGGGTGAAGCGGTGAGCAGCGCGGGGATCATCGGCAGACTCGACTGTCCGGCCATGGTCAGGTCCAGTACCAGCACGCGCGGACGGTGTTCACGCACGGCATCGAGAGTGTCGGGGACTGTGGCGCTCTCGGCGACGATCCGGAATGCCTGGTCCTGGGCCAGCAGAAGTCGCATTCCGGCCCGGACCACCAGATGGTCGTCGGCCAGTACGACGGTGACCTCCGGGGAGCCTTGTCGGGACGGGGTGGAGCTGGGGGCGTCCATAGGTGCAACGGTAGATCCGCGATGGCCGTCAGGCAGCCGCTGTCGGGCGCGTGCGGGAAACCCGCAGGGAGGTGTGCGGGGATGGCGCAGAAGCGGACGTGCACTGCGGGTCTGCACCGATGTGCTCACCGTCCTGCGGACGGATGCTCAAAGGAGCACAACGTGCATCCCCTTCTCCTCCTGAGGAAGCCATCATGATCCACTCCGCTCTCCCGGTCTCCCCGGCCGGCTCCGGCAGGCCTAAGCGCCCGGCCGTCGACGGAGGTACCGGCGGGCGTGAGTGGCGTCTGTGGCGCATCCCCCTGGCGTGGGGCCGTCCGTGGCCGGGAGTGATCCTGGCCCAGGCGGCGGTCCCGGTGACGCTGATCACCGCGATCACTCTGGCCGCCACCTTCGCCCCTGTGGCCGTCCACCTGTCCCCTCTTCTGGTCGCCGCTCCCACCTCCACGGCGGCGTTCGGCTCTTCCCGCTTCACCGCAGGCACCGCAGTGGTTTCCAGCGCGGCGATGTTCGTCATCGATCGCCATGACGGCCTGCTGCACTCGTCACTCCTGCCGATCCACATCGCCGCCCTGCTGGTGGTATCGGGTTTCGTCGTAGCCGCCCGGGCTCTGCACGACCGCGACCTGAGGGAACTGAGCCAGGTACGCGCGGTGGCCGAGGTGGCCCAGCGGGTCGTGCTGCATCCCCTGCCCCGTCGGCTGGGTCCCCTGCGCGTCGCCTGTACGTACCGGGCGGCCGCTGCGCACGCCCTGGTCGGCGGCGACCTGTACGCCGCCGCCCGGACCGACCACGCGACACGGTTCCTCATCGGCGACGTCCGTGGCAAAGGCCTGCCTGCTGTCGAGGACGCCTCCGCTCTTCTCGGCGCCTTTCGCGAGGCCGCTTACGAACACGCCACCCTTCCCGCGCTGGCTGCCGCGCTGGAGCGCAGCGTCCGCAGACACCTGGCGCAGCTCAGCGACAGCGAGCCCGACAGCAGCGAGCGCTTCATCACCGCGCTGCTGGTGGAGATACCCGACGAGGCGCCTCTCGCCCAGGCCATCAGTTGCGGGCACCCACCACCCCTGCGGGGCCACCGCGGCCAGGTGACCACGCTACGCATACCGCGTCCCGCACCACCCCTCGGGCTGGCCGGCACCGCCCCCGACGCCTACCACGTCGACACGTTCGAGTTCGGCACCGCAGATGCCCTGCTGCTCTACACCGACGGCGTCATCGAAGCCCGGAACGCCACCGGCGACTTCTATCCCGTTCTCGAGCGAGCCTCCACCTGGCCCTGGGCATGCCCGCACGACCTGCTGCGGCACATCAACCACGACGTGGACATCCACACCGGCGGACGTCTGGAGGACGACCTCGCCCTGGTGGCCATCCAACGCACCTCAGCGCCGGACACCGGCCACGGTCCGCACTCCCCCGAGCCACCCCACCCCGCAGAGGCCGACCCGTGAGGCGCGACCACCGCTTCGCCCCGGGTAGCCCCGGACCGCCTGGCGGGCCATCCGGCACCCACCGTACGTACCTGCCCCTTCACCGGCGATCCAGCCGAACCCGGGATCCCCCTCGAAGGCCGCCACCCCGCGGCCACGCGGAGCCGGGCGCACCGGCACCCCCCGGGAGCTCCCGGCACGACGCACCACCTAGTGAAAGGCGATGACGACAATGACCGTCACGCGACTGAACGGGCGGCTGTGCGCGCTGCTCATCGTCTACATCGGCGCATCGTGCACTGTGCAACTCGAGGAATCCGCGGGCGGCCTCGTCCGCTGGTCGGGACTCTCCGTGCTCGTCCCCGTCACGGCCGCCGCCCTCCTGCCCCTACGGCGCTCCTTGATCATCGGCATCGTCACGTTGGCTGCCAGCATCGCCACCTACGGCTTCGCCATCCGCGGCGTATCCGCCGGTGGCCGGACCGCCGTCATCGCCGCAGTGGCGCTGTCCTTCGTCTTCAGCCTCGTCATCTACCGGGCGCGGCCGTATCTGCCGTACGTGCCCGCCACGGCCGCCCCGAACCAGCCCACCCTGCCCCGCCCGGCCAACAGGCAGGCCGACAACGCCCCCGACACACCGCGTGCCGTGCCTGCCCCACCCCCCGGCATCGTGCCCGCAGCGCTGCCGCAACCCGCAGTCGTAGAACTGGCCGGTCACTACCGGACCGGATGCGACCACCTGGGCATGCGCGCCCACTGGCTCGACGCCATCCCGCTGTCCGGCGCCCGGGTCGGGCTCGTCATCGGCACCGTGACCGGACCGGGCGCCGACGCCACCGCCGCCGAACTCCGCGCCGCGGTACGCACCCTGGCCGACATCGACCTGCAGCCCGAGGAACTGCTCACCCATCTCAACGATGTCCTCGCCCGGCTCCGACCCGACATCCGCACCCGCATACAGGGCAACGACACCCAGACCACGGTCAGCGCCGAATGCCTGTACGCGGTCTACGATCCGATCACCTGCCACTGCACGCTCGCCGGCACCGGAGGCCCGCCACCCGCCGTCGTCACACCCGACGGCACGGTCACGACCGTGGACCTGCCCGAGAGCCCACCCCTCGGGCAGACGGACCTGCCCTTCGAAGCCACCGGTGTGGACCTCCCCGAAGGCAGCCGGCTCCTGCTGTACACACACAGCGCCACCGCTGATGAACTCGACAGCCAGAAGCTGACCAGCGCACTGGCCCGGCCCGAGCCCAGCCTGGACGCCACCTGCCGATCCGCCCTCGACGCCCTGCTCCCCGCACCAGAGGCCGCCGTCCTCGCCGTCCGCACCCATGCCCTGGACACCCACACCGTCGCCGCCTGGGACCTGCCGGCCGACCCGGCTTCCGTCTCCCACGCCCGCACCCACATCACGGAGAAATTGGCCGCCTGGGGCCTGACGGACGCCGCCCCCACCACCGAACTCATCGTCAGCGAACTGGTCACCAACGCCATCCGCCACGCCGAACCCCCCATCCAGCTGCGCCTGATCCACCACGCCGGGAGCCTGGTCTGCGAGGTGGCCGACGGCAGCAGCACCTCCCCGCACCTGCGCCGGGCCTGCACCTTCGACGAGAGCGGGCGCGGACTGTTCATCATCGCTCAACTCGCCGAACGCTGGGGAACCCGCCACAACCACCACGGCAAGACCATCTGGGCCGAGCACACACCCACACCCGACCAACCCGCCACCACGGCCTGAGCATGTCGTCCAGAACCGTTGCCGTCCATGCGCTGATACGCGCGGTGGTGTCAAGCGTCGCCCGAGGTCATGGTGTCGCCGGGTGTTGGTGGCCGACCTCGCGTGCGAGGTCCAGCCCGAGGACCCGGTCGAGATGGGCGAACGTCTCGAACTTGGCACCGGCCGGCACGTCCGCGTCGCTCTCCATATTGCGCAGCATGTCCAGGACGGCTGGGGAGCCAAGGTTGTCGGCGAGCGCGGCATGAGCCCGTTGCACCAGGTCGGCAGGGATCGGCCTGGATGGCTCCTGCGCCCAGTCGGCCACCAGCTGCCGCCAGTGCCGCAGTGTCCGCCGGGCCTCGGCGAGCGCGGTACCCGTGACCATGACGGGCGTACGGTGGGCATGGCCGAGCAGCAGCATCCTGAGAGCCAGCGGATCGGCCTCCGGGACGGCTGCGTCCAGGGAGCCCGGGCCGCCCTCCTCCGGGGGTGCTGTGCGGACCTGGCCCACGTCGATCCGTACCCCGCCGACGCTGTCCTGCTGGTCGGCACCGTGCGCGAGCACGTGCACGTCGGCAGCGGCGCTCGGTGTCTCACACGGTTCGTGAGCACGGACGGTGGCGGGCGGATGGATGCCGAGTACGGCCATGACCCGGTCGAGCGCCTGAAGTTGCTCCTTCGGCAGGTCCCCCGCCGTGAGTACCGTGAGGGCCTGCAGGCCGTGCAGCTCAGCGGTGCGCGCCAGTACGTCGCCGAGCAGCAGCACACGCAGGTGCAGCGCGCCGATCCCGTCGCCGACGACCGGCAGATGGACGCAGATGCGCAGGAGGTGGCGGTGCGCGGAGGGAATCTCCACCAGGCGGCCGGTGCGGACGTCGACGATACGCAGCATGCTGCGGAGGTTAGCCGTAGAAACCCCCGGTACGCAGGAAGCCGGCAGCTGGCGGCACACGGTGTAGATCGCGAAGGTCCCGCAGCCGGGCCCTGGAGCATCTGCCGGCCCTGATCGCGGAAACCATCGCCTGCGCGGAGGCGGCCAGCCGACTATCAGCGTCACAGGCCGCCGGGAGCAGCTCGCCGCGCCCCTATTCGAGGGCGGGGAGGCCCAGCAAGCCGGTTTCGACCATGATGCGGTCGACAGTCTCGGCCAGGGAACTGTCCGCGCCGATGACGGTCTCGACGCCGCCGGGCAGGAGATCACGTTCCCGGTACCAGTCGCGCAGCGCCTCCTCCCCGACGTCGTTCGCGATCGGCTTGGTGGCGTGCCGGGCGAGGGTCTCCGTGAACGGCACGTGCAGGTAGTAGCCGTGGGTCGGGCCGCGGTGGTCGGCGCGCAGCCGGTCGAGCATGCCCCCATAGTGGTCGGCGTAGAGAATGCCTTCGAGCACCACGTGGTAACCCGCGTCGAGGGCGTAGCGGGCCGTCAGGTCGATCAGACCGATGTTCGCCGCGCCGGGCCGGTCCCGCTCGCGCAACACGATCCGGCGCAGGTTGTCCTGGCCGACGAGCGCCAGGCCGCGGCCGAAGCGGTCGCGGATGCCGGCCGCGACGGACGACTTGCCCGAGGCGCTGTTGCCGCGTAGGACCACCAACCTCGTGTACTCGGTGCCCACCATCACCCGAAGAAGGCTACCGGCGACCACCGACACCGCTCGTCCGTCCGTCGGCGCTCGCCCTGGCGCCGTGCCACGGCGCCGTTGCCGGATGGGACGAGTGATCAATTGTGGCCCTACGATCAGCGTCTCCGTCCGTAGGAGATCGACACCGGCCGCAGCCAGCCGTCGAACCGCCCCGCGCGCTGGCCGTCAAGACCCACATCGGTCGCGCCATGCCCCAGCCGGGCGCCCGGGACCGGGCACAGCTGGTGGTGTTCGTTCGCCTACGAGTCGGCTGGTCGCCGCACGCCGACGGTGACCAGCCCCGACACAGGACCGGGCAGCCTCACACCCCAGCGACGGTGACGACCTCGTGGCACACCCCGTACGGGCGATCCGCCTCAACCTCCAGCACCCACGTCCCCTCGGCCGCCGTGAGCTCGGCAACCAGCTCACCCGTCCCGTCCGGCAGCAGCGTCACGGGCCTGGCGTCGTTCGTCGGCAGCCCCGGAGCGGTCAGCCGCGCCCAGAGCGTCCGGCCGGTGACGGTCGGGCCGCTCGCCCGGACGGTGAACGGCTCACCCGCCACCGCCATTTCGGGCGCCTCGAGACCGAAGTCGGCTTCGCCCGCGAGCATCTGCCGGGCCAGCCTGCTGCGGCGGATCGCCATCAGCTGGTTCCGCAGAGCCTCCGCGCCGGCCATCCCGGCATGACGCTCCCCGTTCCACAGCGCGTCGTCTTCGCGCTCCAGCACCCACGAGGCAAAGGCCGACCCGCCAGGCACCGTGCCGTCCCCGCCCCAGTCCCGGTCGTTGTCGAGGCGCGTCGGGAACGTGAGGCCGCCGTCGACACCCACGACGACGCCGGCCACGGTGGGGTGTGCCCGGCCGGCGAAGCAGTGCACTCGGTACGGCGGTGCGGCAAGTCCGACCTGGTTTCGGTCCCACGCGTCGTTGATCTCGTCGTGGAAGGCGAACGCCTCCCGCACCAGTTCGGACGGCAGATCGGGTACGGCCACGCGGTTCAGCCGCTTCCTGCGTCCGTCCTCCTTCACCACGCACTCGTAGAACGGCAGCAATTGGGCGACGGATGGAAACGACCTGGCAAGTGCGGCGAGTCTCTCGTTGACCGACAGCACCCGCTGAGCGGCTCGGGTGGCCAGGTTCCGGGGCTCCAACGCATGACCGGTGAGGACACGGACCGCCTTCGCCGCTCCCTGGAAGGGCGTACCCAAGGTGACCAGCGCGCGGGCGTCCTCACGGCCGCCGAGGCACTCGAGGTAGTAGCGGGCGACGAGCCCGCCCATGGAGTGGCACATCAGAACGACTTTGGGCGGATCGTCGTGGGCCTCCGGATACACGCCCGGAGCGATCGACCGCCACTCGTCCAGAGAGCTGTCGAGCTGCTCCTTCAGCCGCTGGGCGGTGAGCCGGTTCGACAGCCGCCAGTCATAGGGGAATACCAAGTACTGTTTCGGGTGGAGCTGTTGGTCGGCTTGTCCGTCGTTCCAGCCCAGCGCCGCCCGCACGTCGGGATAGCCGATGCAGGACAGGAACCCGGGCAGCGCTTCGGGACCCTTCAGCAGCCGGTTGGCCTCCAACGCGTACGGTCCGTCGGGCGCCTGGTCGCGGATGCCGGGTGGCAGCAACAGACCGTCCACGACTTTGCGCGGGCTGCGCAGACTCAGCAGCGCCTGTTTCGACTGGTTCCACAGGTCCTTGCCGTCGCGGGTCAGACGCGTGCCGAGGATGCCCGGCACGAAGACAACCAGGTCGTGGTTCATATGGTGGGTTCTCCGTCTTCGTTTCTCTCCTGGGGCCGACCACCGGCCCGGCAGTCATTCCGTCGCCCCGGTCACGCGCGGCCGACGGCGGTCCCGAGGCGATCCGGGGGAATCCTCACCTGGTCACACCGATCACGGCCCTGCAAGAACAGCGACAGGCCGTGCCGCGTGATGTGCAAGGCGTTCGCCGTGTGTACGGCGGCACCGCGGTACGGGACGGTCAGTCCCGTCACCCACCTCCTGTCCACGACGTCCCGGACGGCGACTGTCCCTTCGCCGCCGAATGCCAGCAGCAGGGGGCGCCTCAAGGTGCCGGCGAAGGCCAGGGCGGTGGGGGTGCCGTGGGGGCTGGAGAAGTGGCGCGCGGGCGAGTCCCCGTCGTACTCCGCCAGGCGCCCGGAGCCCGCCTCGCTCCAAGCAACGATGGGCAACAACTCACCGTCTTCGTACTGGCAGGTCAGAGCGATGCCCGCGCGGGAATCGGGTTCGGCGCGACGCGTTCCGAGGCGGGTGAAGCCGCCCTGCTCGGTACTTTCCCACAAGCTCAGCGCGTCGCCGCAGTGCGCCGCGACCCAGGTCCGCCCTGAGGCCGTGTACGCGGCCACGTCACACACCCGGATCTGGGCGGCCTCGATGGCCCCCTGGGGTGCCCAGCCGGCGCCCTTGCGCAGGAAGGGCACCACCCGCCTGCCCTCGGGCACGAACAGCCAGAGGCCGCCGGACGGACCAGACACCAGAGCCAGCCCCGGGATGGTGTCCCCGGCGTCGCCGCTGAGGTCAACGACCGTGTCCTCGGCCTGCACCGTCAACGACGAGTCGAGGCGCCACACACGGACCCGGCGACCCGCCGCGGCGGCCACGGTCCATCCATCGTCGTGCCCCAGGGCGGCGACGGCGGTCACGCGCGACTCGCACGGGAGGACCAGGCCTTCTCCGGCCCGCCCGCGCACCGGGTGATGCAGGCCCACCATCACCTGCCGGCCGGCTGCTCGCCCCAGCAGCATGACGTTCCCGGACCCGTCCGTCGTGACGGCAGGCCTCGGCCAGGGCTCACTGCGCCGAGGCAGGGGCAGTGCGCCGGCCGCCGCCGGCACCGCGGTGTCGATCACCCTTACGTCGTCGCCGTCACCGACGGCCAGCCATCCGGTGCCAGCGGGGTCGAACGCCAGGCCGCTGCGCTCGTTGGAAAGTTCCAGCACGGCCTCGATCGTGTCGTCGGTGGGGCTGTGCACCCTCACGCGGTGACCCTCGTGCAGGGCGAGCAGCGGTAAGTCGCCGCGCCGCCCGAGGGTGAGCTCCCGTGCCACGGAGTCGTACTGGCGCAGCCGGGTGACCACCGGCGGCGTGTGTCCCTGCGCGGTGACGCGCCACACAGTGACCCGTTCACCGTCCGAGGTGGCCTCGGAGACCGCGACGAGCCCGCGTTCGGCATCCTCGGGCAGTGCGGAGACCGCAAGGCACCGGCCGGAGGCCGCGGGCACCTTCCATCGCGCCCGCACCAGGTCCTGATCGCCGTACAGCTTGCCGTTCAGCTCGTGCAAGGTCAGAGTGTCGCCCGCGGTGAGCAGAAAGCAGCGGTCCCGCAGGCTCAACAGCGCCACCCGCTCGGCCGCGACCGGCAGGACGTCGTAGCGTATGTCCTGCTCCGGCTCGGCACTCCGGGGCGCCACGGCACAGCGCCAGGCCCACACGCACTTTCCGTCCGCCGCGACGATCTGCACCCCGTCGTCGCAGCGGGCGGCGTCGAGAGCGCCGATCCGGCCGTCCCAGGTGTAACTTCTGCGGGGCCGGCGCTCGTCGCCCCACCACAGGTGCAGCCACCGTCCGTCGTGGGACACGGTGATCCGCCCACCCCGTGCGGTCACCTCGCGGACCTCGGCGAACACCGACCCCGCCGTCCGCCCGTCGTCAGGGCGCCTGGTGTGCAGATAGGCGCCCGTGTCGGCGCGGCGGGTGACGATCTCGCCGCGCCCGGCGACGGAGATCGTGCCACCCGCGGCCCGGCTCCAGCTCAGGGCGAGGGCGCCGCCGAGCGGCGCAGGCAGTGCCAGTTCCGGCGGTTGCGGGACCGCGTCGGTCCACACCTCCCGCCAGACCTGCTCGGCGAAGCCCGGCAGCCGACCGAGCGTCTCGTGGGTGTCTGGGTGGCCCACGAACGCCTCGGCGCCGAGCATTGCCCGGCGCTGGTCCTGCGAGGTGTGGCTCTTAAACCTGGCAGCGACCCGCCGGTACAGCGCGGCACCGTCACAGGTGCCGATCAGCCGCCCGGTGAGCGGCATCATCACGTCGGGCTCCGTGCGCACCAGGAACCCCGGGTCGCAGAAAAGCTGCTCGAGCGGGTGCTGCTCGTCCGGTGGGTCGTCGAGGCTCGCCGGGATCTGGGCCGCGTGCGCGCCCAGGTAGGTCAGGGTGTACTCGTCTGCCTGGTCCCAGTCGCCTGCCCGCCGGTACAGGGCGTCGAAGACGCGGCGGTGCGCCGCCGCCTCGCTCAGCCGGGCGCGCTCCAGGAGTGCGGTGCCGTAACTGGCGTGATCGAGCCGGTGCAGCGGCTCCTGCCCCGGCCGGCGTTCCGTCGTGATCAGCACGCCTTTGAGCCGCTGGAGCATGCCGTCGAGCATCACGCGCATGATCTCGGAAGTGCCCCTCCGGCGCAGCTTGTTGGCCAGGTGCAGCCACAGCTCGCGGTCGGCCAGGCCAGGGCCCTGGACCACGGCCAGCGGCAGTAACAGCTCGGCGTAGCGACCGCGGTCGCCGGGGTCGAGGACGTTCAGCTCGTCCGTCATGCGCTCACGGAGTTCGTCGCCCCCGTGCCGGACGAAGGAGTCCAACTGCTCCGCGGACAGTGGTTCCGGCCGCCGGGCCAGGGCCTGGGCCACCAGACGGGCGACGAGGAATCTGCGGCCGCACTGCCGCGCCACCTGTGCCGCAGCCTCCCGCCGCAGTGCCTCGGCGTCCGGACCGGCGTACGGCGATCCGGGGACGTCGTCGAGCAGGGATGCCACCAACGCCGCGATGTCGCGTTCCGTCTCCCGGTCACGGTCGAGCACAAGGTCGGGTGAGGAGCGGTCCAGCGCGTCCAGTAACGACTCGCGCGCCTCGCCGTCCATCGGTCGACGCGGGTGGGCACGCGTGCCGACGATCACCTTCACACCGGGGCACCGGGAGAGCGGGTTCAGCAGGCGGCGCGCGATCTCGTGGGCCTGCCCGGGCATGGCCTCGTCCAGCCCGTCCACGAGCAGCGTGATGCCGCCGATCCGTGGCACCGCCGTGCCGATCCGGTCCACGGCAGCCTGCGCGGTGATGGCCGCCTCCTCCGGCACCTCGACGCCGAGCGGGGCCAGCGCGTTCAGCAGGGACGCGGCCAGGGAGTGCAACGAAGCGCCGTGGCAGGACACCGCGCCGTGGACGGAGCCGGGCGGCGGCACGGTCTGCGGCGGTGGCACGGAGTCCAGGGCCTGCCGCAGGCGGCGTACGGAGAGCAGGGCCAGGCGGGCGAGGAGCGCGGTCTTTCCGGTGCCGGCAGGGCCGGTGACCACGAGCATGCCGCGGCTCTGGGAGGCCATCCAGGTGGCGAGCCGGCTCAGCGGGCGCACGCGGCCGGAGAACTGATGCGGCTGTATGCCGCCGGTGATCGGGCCGAGTCGGTGGGAGGTGAGCCAGGGCTCGCGGTCCGGGGGCAGCACGGCGGGGCGGTAGACAGGGCCGATCGCATCGAAGTGCGGGTTGTGTAAAAACCGGCGGCTCAAGGAGTGGATTTCGCTGAACGCCGGTCGCATCGCGGCATCCTCGAAACCCGCGGCCTGGGCACGTCGGTCGATCGCCTCCAGCAGGTCCGGCATCAGAAGGAAGGGCGCCGTCCGCTCGAATGGCCTTACGGTTCCGTCGAGTTCGAGCTGAGGGTCGTCCAGGGCCTGATGCAGCCAGTCCACCCAGAGGCTCTCCTCCACAGGGCGGTCGGCGCCCGCGGTGGCCAGCACCACGAAACCGTCCGCTGACAGACCGGTCCTGCGGGCGCCGCGCAGAGCGTCGTGGAGTGATCGGCTGCCGTGCAGGGTGCGCTGCGATTCGCAGGCGTCGATGACCACCAGGAGTTCGGAGCCCTGCACTCGGGAGAGTTCGACCATCAGCATGTCGAACGGCATCGCGAGACGGGGGTCGGGATGCGGAGTGCCCAGCCTGTAGCTGTCCCGGCACGCAAGGACGTAGCTGTCGTCGGTGGCGTGGCCGTGCCCGGTCCAGTAGAGGATCTTCCGGTCGGCCTCGGCGGCGACGAATCGGTGGAGGCCTACCTCCACCGCCGCCCGCGTGCCGTCTCCTTCCAGCTTCTCCGCCCTGCCGAAGCCGAGCTGGTCGCACAGCCGAATGAACCGCTCACGGGCGTGCAGCACATGCTTGCGGTCCCGCAGCCCACCCTGCTCGCCGTACTCGGCGATGGCCACCGTTCCGACCAGGCCGGACGTCCGTAGCTCTTCGCGTCTGATCTCGAACTCGAGCGACATCCCGTAGCCCCTCCCGCACCTATACTGGTGGATCTCCGTGACGTGTGTCGCGTGATCGCCAACAAAGCCTCGAGAAGGGCACGTTGATGACCTCAAGGGACCGCTTCACCGTGGTGGGACGCCGGACCGACTGCCACGTCTTCGAAGGCGACGGGACGCGCCCGATCGCCGAGGAGAACATGCGGGTGAGGTACGTGCCCGAGTCGGTCAAGCTCCCCGAGGAGATCGCCGAGTGGCGTCGCGAGATCGAGGCCGAGGAGGCCGTCAAGGAAGCGGCCGGCGAGCCACACCGCTGGAACAACCCGCGGTTCGCGGTGCGGCGTCTGGTCGTCACCCGGACCCACACGGCCGAGGACCCGGTCACCACCCTGACGCTCTGCGACGCCGACTACTTCGACTTCCTCACCACGTCCATCAACCTGGATCGCAAGCAGCCGAACGGCCTGACTTTGCGTCAGCAGTACATGGACGGGCGGGATCTCTTCGACGCTCCCGAGTTCATGTTCTGCAGCTTCGGCATCAACGTCGCCCTGGAGACGGGCAAGGACGGCAAGATGCTGTTCTCCCACCGCAGCGCCCGGGTCGTGGGGCCGAACACGTCGAAGTGGAACTCGTCCGCGAACGAGGGCCTCGCCCGTAACCACGATCTCTCCCCCGATGGGCGCGTCAGCCTGCACGCTGTTGCCCGCCGGGCGCTGCGCGAGGAACTGGCTGTCCTGGATTCCGACGACGTCGACCTCGAACTGCTCGGGTTCGGGTTCGATCTGCGCAACAACCAGTGGGCCGCGTTCTTCCGGGCCGTGGTCACCGACCTGTCCGAGGACGACCTGCGCGAGCGCTGGAGCCGGGGCGTGGAGGACAAGTGGGAGCACGACCGCCACGCCTTCGTCTCCGCGAACCCGGAGTCCGTCCTGCGGTTCATGCGCGAGGAGCCCGAGGAGAAGTGGACGCCGTGCGCGCCGGCGCTGTTCTACCTCGCTCTGGTCCGCGGCGCGGTGCGTGCGGCCGGCGGGAACCCCGACGCCCGCTACGACGTCGAGGCGATCGAACGGAAGGTCATGCGCGAGCTCGACGACAATGAGGACGACGTCGCCTAGATTCTCTCTCCTTGGTCATCTGCGGGACGGCGCATCTGCGCAGCGGCTGTGGTGATGCCGTCGGGCTTCCGCCCGACGGCGGCTGCAGGAACGGCAGGGAGGCCAGACCCGGGACCGCGGCGCGCACCTCCGCCAGGACATGAGGAAAGTCCTCGTCATCGATGACACCCAGGCACTCCTGGCGCAGTTGGTGAATGACTTCGGCGAGCTCGCGCCGGAGCCCCATCCAGGCAGGGGACGCTGCGCTCGTGATCGAGACACCCAGCACTTCGCTCAGGACGGACGGTGGCACCTGGGTGGACCGGTGAGAGGCACGCCAACAAGTTGGCACGTTCGGCCGTCACCGTGCACGGAAGGGCTCGAGACCGGGGCGCGGGGTGGTCGGATCGGGCGGGGTGATCACGGTGTGACGGTGCGCCGCCCGTCGGGCTGACCCGTACCTCCTGTTGCTCCGATTGGTGCGGACACGAGTGTTCTTCCGATCGCATCGCTGCTGAGCGAGCGACGGCTGCCCCTGTCGATGTTGAGTCGGTTGCTGCTTCGACGTCTGCGGGGCGCCGACCGTTGAGCTCCGGTCTCCGGTGATGATCCAACACGGCGGGAAGCAGGCTGCGCCTGTCCGGGAGATGACGGTGGAACATCTTCCTACTCGTCCCGAGCTCACGGGCTCACGGGCTCACGAGCGGGATCGTGGAGCGCACGCCGGTGGTGGCCCAGGACGTGGAGGGGCAGCCGTTCGGTGTGCGGGGCTGACCGCGGCAAGCAGTGACCTCGGGCAGATCGGCGCGGCTCGGCTCGCAACGGGCGGGGGGATGCGATGCTGCGCCAGTACGTGGGGCAGTGCGTGGACGCGGTGGTCTGCCAGCGGGTCGACGAGCTGTTCCGGGACGGGCACCGGCGGGGACTGCCGGCGGAGGCGCCGCCTGAGCTGCTGAGTGAGGTCACCCGCTGCGCATCGGAACGGCTGCTCACCTCCTGGGTGCCGCGTAAGTGCGACGGGAGCGCGACCGGTCTGTTGTGGGCGACCGGCGACACCGTGCTGTAAGGGGCGATCTGCTCAGCACACCCCGGCACCGACGACGAACGACTCAGGGCGGTCATTCCGACGACCCGCGATGATGAGCAGGAGGTGGCCCGTGACCGGGGCAACCGGCAGGGTGGCATTGGTGACAGGAGCCAGCAGTGGAATCGGTGCGGCCATCGCGCGCCTGCTGGCCGCGCGTGGGATGCGCGTGGTGGTCAACTACCTCCGCAGCAGCAGGTCAGCCGAAGAGGTCGTGGCCGGCATCGAGACTGCAGGCGGCGAGGCCATGGCCGTGCGGGCCGACGTGCGCGAGGCAGCGGCGGTCGAGAGCATGGTCGAGCAGGTCCGATCGGCATGGGGCGGCGTTGACGTGCTCGTGCACAACGCGCTGATCCCGTATGCGGTCAAGTCGTTTCAGGACATGACGTGGGAAGAACTCGGCGGCAAGCTCGACGCCGAGATGCATGCGGCGTTCGCGGTCACGAAAGCTGTCCTGCCCGCCATGACCGAACAGGGCTGGGGACGCATCATCTATCTGGGTACCGGCCTCAGCCGCCGGCCTCGGGAGGGCATGATCGCACTGGGCACGGCCAAGGCCGCACTGGAACAGTTCGCCCGGTACCTCGCTCAGGAACTTGGCCCGCAGGGCATCACGGTCAACGTCGTAGCCCCCGGCCCGGTGGAGTCACGCATGGCGGATGACGTGTTCGACGATGCGCAAAAGCAGCGGCAGGTGGCCGCCACCCCCCTGGGCCGTCTGGCGTACCCGGCCGACGTCGCCCAAGCGGTCGCCTTCTACGCAGGCGAGGACAACGCCTTCATGACCGGCACCACGGCCGCGGTCAACGGCGGCATGTCCATGGACTGACGTGCCGCTGTCCCCCCGCGCACGGGGCCGTTCCGTCCCGGTCCAGCCGGCACCGGCCCACCGAGCGCTCAGCACCATGGACCGCAGCGCCCCGGACACGTGCGGCGCACGACGGTGACACGATCAAGGAAAAGCATCCATGCACACGATCGATCTCGCCTATGTCGGGCGGGGCTTGCACGAGGAACTGACCGCCTACATCGCCGACCAGCAGGACTACTACGCGGAGGAGGACGTCCACGTCGCGCTGCGCGACGGCTGCACCTGGGGCGAGGAGCGGCTCCGCCGCTGCGCCACCATCGGGCTCGGCCGGGCACTGTTGTCCCGGCTGACCGATGGCACCCCCTGGGTCGCACTCGATGTCAACACCCACCACCCGCTGTTCTGGTTCCTAGCCCGCCCCGGCCTGACCACCCTGACCGACCTGGCCGGCCGACGACTGGCGGTACACGCGCCCCACACCGCACCCGGGTGCTTCGCCCGGATCATGCTGCGTCAGGCCGGCCTCGACCCGGACCGCGACATCCACACCGTTGTCCGCCCGCCCGGTGACTACGGCATGGACCTGCGCCGGCTGCGCGACGGCACGATCGACGCCGCCCTCGTCGGCAGCACCATGGCACCGGAGGCGATCGCCGCCGAGCATGGCTGGCAGGTGCTGGGCTGGGTCGGCGACCACTTCCGGATCCCCACCGTGGGCGTGGCCGTCGACCCCACCTACATCCACCCGGACGACCCCGCGGTCCAGGCCGTCGTACGCGCCCACCGACGCGCTCTGCGGGTGATCCACAACGACCCCGACATCACGGTGCGGCACATCCAGACGTACCTCGGCCGGCACACCGCAGACGAAGCCCGAGCCCACTACGAGAGGTTCATCGCACCGTATTTCACCACCGACGGCCAAGCCGACCTCGTCGTCGGCGCCACCGCGATCAGCGCGGTCGCCGCCGAACTCGGCGTCCCCGTCACTGTCACGGCAGGCGAGTTCTACCGCACCGCGACCACCACTCCCTAGTACTCCCGTACCGGGCGATCTCCCGGCGTGATCGACGAGCCTGCGGCATGTGGCACTTGTTCGCTGTCCGGCAAGACGTCTCCCACAGGCTCGTGGGGCGAGGCCTACGACGAGTCGTCCGGTCGAGGTCCGGGACCTGCTGACCTCTGTTCAGGTCGCGGTCATACGGTCGACCGGACAGCTCCCGCCAGCGCAGACACCCGCCGTGCTCAGGGCGCCGTCCTCACGTCGTTGAGGCGGCCGCCGGTGCCTCGCTCCTCGTCCCGTGCGACAGCACCGTCTCGCGGAACGAGGAGACAACCGGGCGCAGGTCGATGTGGTGCCAGACGGCCCACAGGTGAACGCACGCCTCGCGCCAGGGTAGTTCACGTACCACCACGGCATCCGTCACACCTCGCACCATGCTCTTCTGCACCAGAGCCAGGCCGAGGCCGGAGGCCACAAGGCCCAGCGCCGTCAGGGGCTCCGGAGCGTCGAGCCGGATGTCGGGGGTGAAGCCTGAGGCAACACATGAAGCGACGAACGCGTCCCGCCATCCTGGGTCGCCCTCCTCCTCGATGGCGATCCATGGCTGGCGGTCCAGGTCCTGAGCCGTGACCGTGTCCCGTGCGGCCAGCGGGTGACCGGCCGGCAGGACGAGCAGCAAGGGGTCCTCCAGCAGGGGCGCCGCTCGCAGCACAGGATCGTCGCGGTCCGGTGGTTCCCGTACCAGGGCGATGTCAAGGCTGCGCTGGCGCAGCCCTTCGAACTGCTCCGAGGCGGACATGTTGTACAGAGCGACGTGAATACCGGGACGCTCCTCCTGCAGTCGGCGCAGCGCACCGGGAAGCACGCCCGTGTGCATGGCGTCGGGCGCGTAGCCGATGCACAGGCCTCCCTCTTCCCCGCGGCCCAGTCGGCGGCCGAGGTTCTCCAGACGGTCGGCGTGGCGCAGCAGCGCTCTGGCCTCGCTCAGGAACACCGCGCCGTCACGGGTCAGGCGGATGCGCTGCTGGGTGCGCTCGAACAGGGCGAGGCCGAGCTTCTGCTCGAGCTGGGCGATCTGTCGGCTGAGCGGGGACTGTGAGATATGGAGCTGTTCGGCGGCGCGGCCGACGTGTTCGGTCTCGGCCACGGCGATGAAATAGCGAAGTTGCCGCAGGTCAAGCATGTAAGACCTCAAGGGACTCAAGTGTGCCCAAGGAAGTCTTGGACAGTCTGATATGCCCATCCTAATGTCGAAGAGGAAAGAACGACGGACCGGCTGAAGGGCCGGAAATCCGGTTTCCCCTCTGTACAAGGACCTGCCATGACCATCACATCTCTCCTTTCCGACCGTATCGGCTTCGGGACTGCTCCCTTGGGCAACATGTTCCGCGCCATCCCGGATGAGGAGGCCGCCGCGACCGTCCAGGCCGCGTGGGACCAGGGCATCCGCTACTTCGACACGGCCCCGTTCTACGGCGCGGGTCTGTCCGAGGAGCGTCTCGGCGCTGCTCTCACCGGAAAGGACCGGGACCAGTACGTCCTGTCCACGAAGGTGGGCCGCGTGATCCTGGACGAGCTCGAGACGGGTTCGCGTGACCTTGGGGAGAAGGGCGGCCTGTTCGAGCACGGGAACCCCAACAAGATGGTGCACGAGTGGACAGCCGATGCCACCAAGCGTTCGATCGAGGGCAGTCTGAAGCGGCTCGGCGTGGACCGCCTCGACATCGTCTGGGTGCACGACATCGCCCAGGATTTCCACGGCGACCTGTGGCTGCAGAAGTTCGAGGAGGCCCGCACCGGCGCCTTCCGTGTGCTGTCCCGGCTGCGGGATGAGGGCGTCATCAAGGCGTGGGGGCTGGGCGTCAACCGCACCGAGCCCGTCGAACTGACCCTTGCCCTGGACGAGCCGCAGCCCGACGGGTTCCTCCTCGCCGGCCGCTACTCACTGCTGGACCACGACCACGCCCTCCAGCGACTGCTGCCCATGGCAGCCGAGCAGGGCGTCGACATGGTGGTCGGCGGCCCCTACAGCTCCGGCATCCTGGCCGGCGGCACCCACTTCGAGTACCAGGACGCACCCCCGGAGATCATCGAGAAGGTCCGACGCATCAAGGACATCGCCGACCGGCACGGCGTGAGCATCAAGGCCGCAGCCCTGCAGTTCGCCCTTGCTCACCCGGTCGCCGCCGCCGCCATTCCCGGCGCCACCAAGCCCAGCCGCATCGCCGAAGACCTCTCCGCCCTGAACGAGAACGTCCCGGCCGACTTCTGGGCCGAACTCCGCAAGGCCGGCCTGGTCAGCCCCCAGGCGCCGCTCCCCGGCAACGCCTGAGTGCTTGCCCAACCACCGTTCCCGAAGACGAAACGAGTTCTGGAGAAAAATCATGGCATCGACATCAGTGAGCCGAGTTGTACCGGCCTCCCCCGAGCGCGTGTGGCAGCTGATCGGCGGCTTCGATTCCCTCCCCGACTGGCTCCCGTACATCGCCGAGAGCGCGGCACTGGAGGGCGGCCGCGTCCGCCGGCTCGCCAATCCGGACGGAGAGGCCATCGTCGAGCGCCTCGTGGATTTCGACGACACAGAACGTCACTACAGCTACGCCATCCTCGAAGCGCCCTTCCCGGTCGTCGGCTACATCTCCACCTTGCGCGTGCATGAGGTGGCCGGCCGGAAAGACGTAGCCGAGGTGCAGTGGTCCGGACGGTTCACCCCCCATGGGGCGAGCGAGGACGAGGCGGTCGCCCTGTTCACCGGGATCTACCGAGACGGCCTCGACGCCCTCCACAAGGCACTCGGCTGACATCGCCCCCTGGGTCCCTCGAGGCCCAGGGGTTCGAGCCACGTCGTAGACCGATCCCCTGGCGGGTGATGATGCGGGACCGTCCGGACGACCGATACGTCGATCACGAGGAGCAGGCCAACAGCGCTCGCCGCAGCGGCGAGTGCCGGCCTGGTCAGGGATGAGGTGCGACGTTCCAACTGGCCAGCATCGGAAGGACGCGGGCGGTCGGGGAGTCGGGCTCGGTCGTGTAGACGACGAGCCGCTGGTCCGGCTCGTGCGGCGCGCAGACGATCTCGATGTCGAAAGACATCGGGCCGGCGGCGGGGTGCTGAACGCGCTTGGTCACCGACGCGTAGTCGCGGACGGCGTGGTCGTCCCACCACCGGGCGACGTCGCCGTCAGTGCTGCGCAACTCGTCCACGAGCGCAGCGAGGCGGTTGTCGTGCGGGCGGCGGGCGATCTCCCGACGCATGGTGGCGACGGTGGCCGAGGCGAAGTCCGCCCAGTTCACGATCCGCTCGCGGGCGACCGGGTCCTGGAACATGAAGCGGACGAACGATGTCCCCGGCTCCAGCGGACGGCCCAGCACCTCCGTCAGCAGGGCGTTGCGGGCGAGGACCTCGCCGCGATGGCCGAGCAGCAGCACCGGGACGTGGTCGAGCGTGCGCATCAGCCGCAGCAGCCCGGGATCGGGGCGCTGGACCGCGTGCGGGGTCGCGGCGCGATGTCGGGCGGTGGGTGCGGCGAGGTCGCGCAGATGCGCGTGCTCGACCTCATCCAGGCGCAGCGCCCGGGCCAACGCGTCGAGCACCTCGGCGGAGATGTTGGCCTGGCGTCCCTGTTCGAGCCGGCTGTAGTAGTCCGGGCTCAGGCCGGCCAGCACAGCGAGCTCCTCCCGCCGCAGCCCCGGCACCCGTCGGGCCCCGGGGAAGGGTTCGATGCCCGCCTGGGAGGGGGTGAGCCGGTCCCGGCGGGAGCGGAGGAACGCCCCGAGCGCGGCGCGGTCGCGCGGCATGGCTCAAGGGTAGGCGGGCTGCCCGAGTCCTGGGTGGTCCTGCTGTGCCCAGGTTCGTCCTGACCTGGTCCGGTACCTGTGGGTCGCCCTAGAAAGGGACCCATGACTACTTCCCTTCGCACGAATGACAGTGCAACCACCGCCCCCGGCTTCCGGCTGGCCGGCCGCACCGCCGTGATCACCGGCTCGACCAGCGGTATCGGCGCGGCAATAGCCCGTACTCTGGCCGGCGAGGGCGCACACGTCGTCCTCAGCGGCCGGCAGCCGACCCGCGGGCAGCGGGTCGTCGAGGAGATCAGGCAGGCCGGCGGCCGCGCCGACTTCGTCACCGCGGACCTGGCAGGCAGCTACGAGCAGCTGCGCGCCTTCGCGGTAGAGGCCACCGATGCGCTCGGCGGACGCGTCGACATCCTGGTCAACAACGCGGGCGTCTACCCTGCGACGCTGACCGAGGACCTGCCGGACTCGGACCTCGACGCCATGCTCGCGGTGAACATCCGTGCCCCTCACGTCCTGGTCGCCGCGATGGCGCCGGCCATGGCCGAGCGGGGCAGCGGCGTCATCGTCAACATCGGCTCCTGGATGGCCCGGGTCGGCAGCCCCTACGCGGCGATGTACACCGCGACCAAGGCGGCTGACGAGCAGCTCACCCGCAGTTGGGCCGCGGAGTACGGGCCGCGCGGCGTGCGGGTGAACGCCGTCGCGCCCGGGGCGACCCTCACGCCGGGCAACGAAGCGGCCCGCGCGGAGCTCGACGCGATGACCGCCACCACCCCGGCAGGCGTCGTCGTCCGGCCGGACGACATCGCCAAGGGTGTCCTGTACCTCGCCGGCGACGACGCGGCCATGGTCCACGGCATCACGCTCTACGTGGACGGCGGAATCTCCGCCACCCGCCCGGCCTGACCCCCGGACGGCGCAGGGGGTCAGGCGCCGGCCGACCGTCTCACCGGCGACCGGCGGCGCGCCGCCCGCTCCAGAGCGGGCGGCGCACCGCGCTCGTGTTCCGGTGGTGCCCGCAGGTCATCGGGTTGGAGTTCCGCTGCGGGCGTGTACGGTCCATGGCGGATCCGCGGGACCTGGAGCTCCGTGGCGCCGCCGACCGGCGGTCGCCCTCGAACAGTCGCTGAACGATGCGGCCTCGGCGTTCCCGAACGACCGCCCCGAGAACCTCTACACATGGAACGTTCCAGCTCCCCAGCTGGTGAACGGCGGCAACGGGATGCGCGGTCACACCTGTGGGCGGTCCTCCAGGTGGATTGAGGTTGTTCCGAATCTGCGCAGCCCTCGGCCGGAGCACGACGGTTCCGTCGCGGTCGCGACCCTCACCGCCATGCCGCCCACTTCTTCACCGCGAACCGGTCGCCGACGCGCCGCACCTCGACGGCGCCCGGCCCGGGGAAGTGCGCGGGGAACAGCAGGGCGCCTCGGTCCACGGCCTCCCCCAGCACCCGGCGCCGGCTGTCCCGTGCGCGCGGCTCGTCCTCATCGAAGGTGGGGCAGTCGTCCGGCTCCACGATCTGCAGGGGACTGTGCAGCAGATCCCCGGCGAACAACGCCCTGTCCGAGCCCGACCGCAGCCACACGACGGAGGATCCGGGCGTATGGCCGGGGGCGGGCTCGATACGGAGCTGGGCGTCGATGTCGTAGTGGTCGCCCTCCCACAGCACGGTCTGCCCGGACCGGTGCACAGGAGCGACACTGTCCTCGAAGACGTTGGCCATCCGGGGGCCGGAGCGGGTCCGGTGCCCGTTGGCCGGGTTCCAGTAGTCGAAGTCGGCGCGCGAGATGACGTATTGGGCGTTGGGGAACGTCGGCCGCCACTCTCCGTCGTCCGTCCGGCAGGTGTTCCAACCGACGTGGTCACCGTGCACATGGGTACAGATCACCGTGTCCACGTCCTGCGGGCGGACCCCTGCCGCGTCCAGCTCATCGAGGTAGTGGGTGTGCAGATGGTGGAAGGACGGCATGGCCGGGCGCTCCCGGTCGTTGCCGATTCCGGTGTCGATCAGGATCGTCCGGCCCTCCTGGCTACGGATCAGCCAGGTCTGCATCGTGGTGCGGACCTCGTCGGCGGCCGGGTCCAGGAAGGTGGGGGCGAGCCAGTTCTCATGCGCCTCCCAGTGCTCCACCGGCACGTCGGGGAAGATGTATTGGCGGGCGCCGCCTCTCGCGGGGAGCTCAATCACGCGAGTGATCTCGACGTCTCCGAGCGCGATGGTGTCCATGCCTCCAGCCTGCGCGCGGGATGACTCCGGCGCCAAGGTCACCTGGCCGCACCTGGAGAAAGCGGGATGCGCCGCGACTCGGCCGGTCGGCGACCCGCGATAACGGGTTGGAGTCGGACAGTGACCATGGAGGGGCGAGAGCTCCGGCTTGATCACCAACCGTTCCGGTTCCTTCGCCGAGATCCGATCCCGGTACTCGCGCAGGTCCCGCAGGTCGCACACGATCGTCGACGCCGAGAACGCCTTCTCGCCTCCGGCCGGACCTCGGATCCGTCGTGCAGTCCGGCCACGCTTCAGGAACCCCGAAGTAGCGTCACGGCCCGACCGAGCACTCGAAGGGGAAGCCCTCGGCCACAGCTTCGGTCACTCAGCGGTACGCATCGGAACTCGCGGAATGTCGCACCACCTGCGGCGGTGCAGCGCACAGAATGGCTTCCCGCGAAGTCGAGACGAGGCCTGCGGCGGGGTCGGGTACCGTGACTGCCTGACATCCGTCCTTACTTCGGAAATGAAGTTCAGGATGCACATCCTGGAAGACCCGTCCCAGCTCTCGGAGCGGGCGCAGGACCTATTGCGTCGCACGGGCCGGCGGGAGTGCCCCGTTCGGTTCGGGTTGCCGATAGAGCTCTGGCAAGTACGGGACCACGCGGGGACGTTCGTCCCTGCCCCCATGGAACTCATCATCCGGCTCGAGGGATTCGAGCAGAGGTTCGGAGGCCTGCGGTACGAGGTGCGACACAGCTGGGTCGTGAACGGAGACCGGCACGAGACTGCCCGCGGGTGGGAGTACGACCACCTCGGCGTGAAGACGGCGGCATGGCAGGACCCCCGGAGGGGTGGCTGGTACTTCGAATGGACCGGTGAGCGCGTGTCGAAACCGTGCCGGGACCTGATCCACACCGATGGCAGTGTGGGCACCGACGTTGACGGCGGCAGCCGCTACCTCCCCATCGCCCCTTCCATCCTGCACCTGATCGAATCGCATGCCCTCACCGACAGCGTCGCCACGTGGAGACCCTGGCCCGTGGGCGGTCCGGCCGCCACGGCAATCGCGCTCATCGACGGCTTGGTGGACGTGCCTGAAGCCTCATGGGGTCGCTCGCGGTGGCGACTGTCCGACACCGTTGCCGTCATGGATCGCGACTCGTGGGACCCCAAGAACCCGCGTCGCCGGACGCTCGTCTGGTCTCGCGATGAAGCCGGTCACCGTCAGGTGCAGGAAGTCTTGGACGGATAGCAGCTGAGCGGTAGTTCTGCCGACGCCGGCGAATGCAACAGCCGGCGTGCAGTCGCTGGGACGGGTGGCCCCGAATCGAACTACCAGTGGGCAATGAGTGCCTGAGGGCTGTCCTGTAATCCCCGGTGGCTCAGCGCGCGGCGTCGGATGCGGTGCATCGCAAGGTGGAGGGGCGTCATCCTACTGGACGTGTTCCGACAACGCGGCGAGGTGCCGTAGCTGTCGTCGTGCGCCCGCCAGGGGTTACTGGACAGCGCTTAGAGCGCCACCATGCGCCCGCTGCGGCCCTGCAGACGGATGGAGGCCAGAGCACCGCAAGCGAGTGCTACGCCGAGGAGCGTGCCGCATACGGTCAGTACGGTCGGCATGTCGCCGGCCAGTGCGGTGCGCAGGCCGCGGACGCTCCAGTACCCGGGCGTGAGGGGGGCCACTTCGGCGACCCAGTGCGGCAGGACGCTGAGCGGGACCAGGGCGCCACCGAGGCTGCTCAGCAGCATGCCCCCGATGTCGTACGACGCCGAGAGCTCACCCACACTGCGGGCCAGAACGCCCAGGAGCGCACCAAAACCGAGCAGGGTGCAGGTCCAGGTCAACAGCACGGACAGCAGCAGGAGCGGATGCGTGACGCGCAGGCCGAATGCGCACACGCCGAAGGTGACAATGAGGATCTGCTGGGCGAACAGGATCGCGAAGACGGGGATGGCCTTGCCGACGAGCATCTCGGCCGGGCGTAGCGGCGTACCGCGCAGGCGGTCCCAGGTCCGGCCGAGGCGTTCCGTGAGAATTGCGTTGCCGGAGATGCTCAGCGCGAGCAGCGAGAAGGTGACCAGGGTGCCGATGACTGCTTGTTGCGTGCCGGCTGTCCGGCCCTGCGCAGACACGTAGAGCGGGCGCAGCAGGGTGAGGAACGCGAGCGGCATGATCAACCGGCTCAGCAGGGGGCCGGGTTCGCGCAGCATCAGCAGGACGTTGTGGCGCACGAGGGCGCCGGTACGGGCGAGTGACTCACGCGGCAGCATCGTGCCCCTCCGTCCCAGTCACCGTGTGTTCCAGGGAGCGGTAGAGGTCGTCCAGGCCGGGGCGGAGCACATCGACGGAGACAGGAGTCCGTCCGGACGCAAGGAGGGCGGCGAGGTCCGCGCCGGGGTCGGTTGTTGCCAGGCACAGGTCAGGTTCGGTGGGGTCGGCGAAGCTGACCTTGAGTTCTCCGGGCAGGTTGCGGGTGAGGTCATGCTGAGTGCCCCGGGCGATGATGCGGCCGGCGTGGGCGAGCGCCAACGTGGCGTCGAGGTCGACCAGTTCGGGCAGGTAGTGCGTGGTGTAGAGGACCGCGGCGCCGCGTTCGGCGCGCTCCTTTACAGCGGACAGGAGCGCTGAGCGGGTATCCGGGTCGGCGCCGGCCGTGGGTTCGTCCAGCAGCAGGAGTGGCGGCGAACCGACCATGGCGGTGGCCGCCTGCACCCGGCGTCGCTGGCCGCCTGACAGGATGCCGACGGGTTTGCGCGCGAGTGCGCTCAGGTGGAGTTCCTCCAGAATTCGCGTGATCTCCGCGTCGCGGCGCCGGCGGCGCAGTCCGCGTAGTTCGGCGAACAATCGCAGGTTCTCCTGCACTGTGATGGCGCTGTACAGGGCGAGTTCCTGTGGGGCGACTCCCAGGAGTTGGCGAACGACGTGACCGGCGCGCAGTGCGTCAAGTCCGCCGATGTGCAAGTGGCCGGAGTCGGGGCGCACGAGACCGGTGACCACTTCGATGAAGGTGGTCTTGCCGGCACCGTTGTGGCCGATCAGGCCTGCGATCTCACCAGGGTGGACCGTGAGGTCGAAGCCGTCGAGCGCTCGGCGCTCCCCGTATGACTTCACCAGACCCTCTGCGATGAGCATGTCACCTCCATGCGACCATGCGATGTCTACACCGTATACGTATACACTGTAGACTATGGGCGGACGACGAGAAGAGATCCTGGACACGGCACTGGCTCTCGCAGACGAGCGCGGGCTCGAAGCGGTCTCCATGCGGGCGCTGGCCGATCGTCTGGGAGTCACGCCCATGGCGCTCTATCGGCATGTCGACAGCAAGGCCGCCCTTCTGGACGGCCTCGTCGGCCGACTGCTCGCCGCCTTCCTTCCCCCGGACACCGGCAAGCCCCAGAACTGGAACGCCCGGCTTGCCGACCTCGCGCACGCCTGCAGGAAAACCATCCAGATCCACCCTTGGGCAGCACAACTGCTGTTCTCACGACCTGCCGTCACCCCGGACGCCGTACGTGCAGTAGATGTCATCTATTGCGCGCTGATCGAAGCCGGAGTCCCCGATCGCGAAGTACCCCGACTGGAACGAATGATCAGCACCTTCGTGATCGGCTTCGCCATCTCGGAAGCCTCGGGCCGTTTCGCTCCCGGCGCCCTCGACCCGCGCAGCCGCCGCGGTCAACTTCCCGACGGCGAACTCCCTGGCCACAGCAGGCTCACACCATGGCTGGACCTTCCCCCCGACCTCGACGCCGAGTTCGAGGCCGACTTGGAAGACCTGCTCCATCTCGTCGAAGCCGCAACACGGGAACAGCGATGAACTTGGTCTTGAGCGGATCAACCGGCTCGAGGGCGTCCTTGAGGTGCCCGATGAGCGAGTCGGTTCCCCGGTAGCTGCGGATCGCGCACGGCGACACTCGGTCCGTGCGGCGACCTCACGGTAGAGTTCCTGGCGGCGAGGGTTGCGTGTTGCCGCCCTTCGATGCCGTGTCGGGGCCGACGATGCCCCCGGCGAAGAGATCCGATTGCTGCAGGAGAGAGCGTGCGCGTGTTCATGGTGCCTGGCGCCGCCTGCCCGCCGTGACGCTTCTCCCCTGACGAAAGTGCTGCCGGGCCTTTGGTGCGGCCCCTGGCTCCCTCGTCCCTTTTCGACTTCCGGCCTGCTCGCGCGGGCCGTTCGCGGCGAGTCGGCCCGGCCCGCCCGCGCCCTCCTGTACGCCCTGACTTGCCTGGAGACAGGGTGTGCCCGAGCACGACAGGTCCTTGTCTTGTCTTCCTCCGCTCCGTCTCCCGTCGCGCGGCTGCGCGGCCTGCGTCCGACCTGGCTGTCCGATCCGAAGGTGTGGCGGACGGAGGTGCTGGGCGGCCTGGTGGTCGCGCTGGCGCTGATTCCCGAGGCGATCTCGTTCTCGATCATCGCCGGGGTGGATCCGGCGCTCGGTCTGTTCGCCTCGTTCACCATGGCCGTCGTCATGTCCGTCGTCGGCGGCCGGCGGGCGATGATCTCCGCCGCGACCGGGGCCGTCGCCCTGGTGATCGCACCGCTGAACCGTGAGCACGGCCTCGGATACCTGATCGCCGCCGTCATCCTGGCCGGTGTCTTCCAGGTCGCGCTCGGCGCGCTGGGCGTGGCGCGGATGATGCGGTTCATCCCGCGCTCGGTGATGGTCGGTTTCGTCAACTCCCTCGCCATTCTGATCTTCATGGCCCAGGTCCCCGAGATGCGGAACGTCCCCTGGGCCGTCTACCCGCTGATCGCGGCGGGGCTGGCGTTGATGGTGTTCTTCCCGAAGATCACGACCGTGATTCCGGCGCCGCTGGTCTCCATCGTCGTCCTCACCGCGACCACACTCGCGGCCGGTATCGCGGTGCCCACCGTCGGCGACAAGGGCGCCCTGCCCTCCTCCCTGCCGGTGCCGGGCCTGCCCGACGTGCCGTTCACGCTGGACACCCTGACCACCATCGCCCCGTACGCCTTCGCCATGGCCCTCGTCGGCCTGATGGAGTCGTTGATGACCGCCAGGCTCGTCGACGAAATCACCGACACCCACTCCAACAAGACACGCGAATCCGTCGGCCAGGGCATCGCCAACATCGTCACGGGCTTCTTCGGCGGCATGGGCGGCTGCGCAATGATCGGCCAGACGATGATCAACGTAAAGGTCTCCGGCGCCCGCACCCGCCTGTCCACGTTCCTCGCCGGCACGTTCCTCATGGTGCTGTGCATCGTCTTCGGTCCGATCGTCTCCGACATTCCGATGGCCGCCCTGGTCGCCGTCATGGTCATGGTGTCGTTCGCCACCTTCGACTGGCGCTCCCTCGCCCCCAAGTCACTGAAGCGGATGCCGGCCGGCGAGATCGTCGTCATGCTCGTCACCGTCGCGTGTGTGGTCACCACCCACAACCTCGCCATCGGTGTCGTGGTCGGCTCGATCACTGCCATGGTCATCTTCGCCAAGCGCGTCGCCCGCCACGCCCACGTCACCTCGGTGACCGACCCCGGCGGAGGCAGCGTCGTCTACGCCGTGACCGGCGAGCTGTTCTTCGCCTCCTCCAACGACCTTGTCGGCCGGTTCAACTACGCCACCGACCCGGACAAGGTCGTCATCGACCTGTCCGCCGCGCACATCTGGGACGCATCCTCCGTCGCCGCCCTCGACGCGATCGAGACCAAGTACGCCCAGCGCGGCAAGACCGTCGAGATCACCGGACTCAACGACCCCAGCGCGGACATCCACGGCAAGCTGAGTGGCGAGCTTGTCAGCCACTGATAGGAACCGGAGGTCTGCACAGCGGAAAACGCCCCGGTCCCTGAACGAGCGTAGAGGTGCTCGACGCAGGCCTTCTTCACCGGTGGTCCGGGTCGATTAGAGGTCTTCCAGGTCCTCACGGCGACCAGGCAGACAGTCCTTGCCCACGTAGCGGAGGTGCCACTGCGCAACCACGCAGGTGGTGACTGGCAACGGCCGCGCAGCCGTCCGGTCGCGGACCGACCGGGGGCCGATGATCCGTCGGGTGGGTGTGGATGCCGCTGCGCGACGAAGGGGCGCCGGCCGACTCCGCGTGGCGGAGCCGGCGAGCCGCTCCCCCGGGTCAGCGACCCGTGCGCGCGGCGGTGAGACGGTACCGGGCACCCCGGTGAGTGTCGAAGGACACCACGCACTCCTCGGGGCGGCCGGCGTGGGCGCCGACGACGTCCACCGGGTGCGGGGTCCGGATGCGGACCGGGTTGCCGAGCAGGGAGCGCACCTCGGCGTGCGTGATCCCTTCCGCTGTCCACGCGAGGTCGACCTCGAATCCGCCGCGGGCCCGCAGTCCGCGGAACGACCCGGCGGGCCAGGCGTCGGGGAGCGACGGCAGCAGGTCGATCTCGTCGGCATGGCTCTGCAGCAGCATCTCGGTGATGCCGGAGACCCCACCGAAGTTGCCGTCGATCTGGAACGGCGGGTGCAGGTCGAAGAGGTTGGGGGCGGTACGCGCGGGGGTGAGCAGGTCCGACAGGTGCTTGTAGGCGCGCGCCGGATCCAGGAGCCTCGCCCACATGTTGATCTTCCAGGCGAGGGACCAGCCCTGACCCGCCGTTCCGCGCAGTTCGAGGCTCTTCACCGCGGCCGCGGCAAGTTCCGGGGTCGTGCGGGGGTTGATCTGCGCGCTCGGGAAGACGCCGTACAGGTGGGAGACGTGACGGCTGCGCACCAGCGCGGCCTCCTCCCAGTCCTCCAGCCACTCCTGGATCTGGCCGAGGTATCCGATCTGCGTCGGCGCGAGGCGTTCGCGGATCTCGGTGACCCGCTCGACGAGTCCGGCATCCCGGTCCAGTACCTTCGCAGCGTGCCGGTAGGCGTCGAACAGGTCCCTCAGAAGCTGCATGTCCATGGTGGGGCCGGCGCAGATGCTGACGCTCTCGCCCTCGTCCTGGTGGTGGGTGACCTCGGGGGACTGCGAGGGGTTGGTGACGAGCCAGCCGGTCTTCGAGTCCACGACGAGTGTGTTGAGGAAGAACTCCACCGCCCCCTTGATCACCGGGTAGTTGCGGCTCAGAGCGCCCTTCTCGCCGGTGAAGCGGTAGTGGTCCCAGAGCATCACGCAGAGCCAGGCGCCGCCGGTCGGCCACATGCCGTACTGTGCGGCGTCCACAGGCGCGGTTCCCCGCCAGCCGTCCGTGTTGTGGTGCAGCACCCAACCCGGCGCGTCGTACATCGCCTTGGCGGTTCGGGTTCCGGACTCGGCCAGCTCGTGGACCATCTGTACGGCGGGGTCCCAGCACTCCGCCAGGTTGGCGGGGCCCGTCGGCCAGTAGTTCATCTCGAAGTTGATGTTGACGGTGTACTTGGACTCCCAGGCCGGGTTGAGGCTGTCGTTCCACAGACCCTGGAGGTTGGCGGGCTGGCCCGGCGATCGGGAGCAGGAAGTCAGCAGGTAGCGGCCGTACTGGAAGTAGAGCGCTGCGAGCTGCGGGTCCTTCCCGTCGGCGAAGAGCGGGATGCGCTGGTCGGTGGGGAGGTCGATCCGCTCCGACGGGCCCAGCTCGATGCCGACCCGGGAGAACAGGTTCCGGTAGTCGGCCACGTGCCGGCTGCGCAGCTGTTCGTAACGCCGCCCGGTGGCCGGGTCGAGGTGGCGGCGGGCTCTGGCCTTCGGGTCGGCGCCGGCGTCGAGGTAGTTCCGGTAGCTGGTCGCCATGGAGATCAGCAGGGTCACGCTGTCGGCGTCCGCGACGGTCAGCGCCCCTTGGTCGGTGGAGATCCGGCCGCCCTCCGCTCGCGCCCGGGCCAGTGCGCGGAAGTGCACGGAACCGGGAAGGCCGTACCAGTCGCCGCTGACGCCGTCGAGCGCGACGGTGTGCGCGTCCACGGCGGAATCGGCCGCCCGCTGGGGGGTGGTGAAGCGGGCGGTGAAGCCGATCGCGCCCGCGGTGTCGGCGGTCATCCGCACGACGATGACCTGGTCGGGGGTGCTGGCGAAGACCTCGCGCACATGCCGTACGCCGCCGCGCGTGTAGCTGGTGCGGACGACCGCGGTCTCCAGGTCGAGCTCGCGTTCGTAGTCGGTCACCTCACCGGTCCCGGTGAAGGCGAGTTCGAGATCGCCGAGCACCTGGTAGGCGACCTGTTCGGAGGGACTGCCGATGAAGTCGGTGTCGATCAGCCGCTGCGCCTGGTTCCACTTCTCCTCCACCACCAGGCGGCGGATCTCGTCCAGGTGCTCCCCGGCGCCGGGACGGATGTAGTCGTGCGGACCGCCGGCCCACACGCTGTCCTCGTTGAGCTGGAGCCGTTCGGTGTCCGTACCGCCGAAGACCATGGCACCGATCCGGCCGTTACCGATCGGCAGTGCTTCCAGCCACTCCGCCGCCGGGGCCCGGTACCACAGGCGCATGGGGTTGGGGCCGTCGGCGGAGCCGACGGCCGGGGGCGCGGCGGTGTCGGCCGCGCCGGATGCGGCCTGCGCGGCTCCGGTGCTCAGGGCGGTCGCCGCCGCAGATGCTCCGGCAACGGCGAGGACGTGTCGTCGGGACAACTCGGACATGGGTGCCTCCAGGTGCGTCGTACGGGCAGTGGGCACGCCGGTCCCGCCGGGCACCCGCAAGGGAGTGCGGGTGCCCAGGTGGCGCCGGCTGTGCTCTCGGTGGGCCGGGGCGCGCGGCGGCGGACGCCGTCCGTTCCCGTTCCTTGGCGTGCGGTGCGGCCGGGCGCGGTGCCGGCGAGCCCCGGCGCGCGAGGGGCGCCGGCCACGGTGCTCACCGCCGGCTCCCTTCGCGCTACCGGGTGTCGAGCCCGCCAAGCGGCCTCCCGTGCGCTGTTGCCGCTTCCACTCCCTCGCGCAGGGACAGCGAGGAGCGTTCCTGGGAGGCAGGGCGGCGGCCCGGCGCGAGCGCGGCCAGGCGCACTCGACGGTCATCGGGGTGATGCGGCTGAAGTCCGGCCCGTGCGCGCGGGCCCGGCGGCCGGCACGGACCGCGGCGGGTACGGACCCGTCCGGCCGGGACATCACCGATCCCGGCGGCCGGGCCCGTACTGCTGGGGTGTCCGGTCAGCGACCGTTCACTGGGTGTCGCCCTCGGGCAGCGGGTACGGGAAGGAGGCGGTGACGCCGATCTTGTCGTACTCCATCTTCGAGGCGTCGTAACCGTCTTCCCAGTTGGCGTTCTTGACGTCGTTGCACTGGTAGCTCTGGTACTTCTGGTCGGTGACCTGGCCGACTTCGATGTTCTCGAAACTGAAGCCGCAGCCGCCTGCGTCCATGTGCACGCCGCGGGTCCCGCTGTCCGGCATCGAGCTGTCCGGGATCACGTCGCCGATGACGACCTGGCGCACGTGGTTGTCGATCGTGTGCGGCTCCACGTTGCTGACGCCGTAGGTGTAGAAGGCGCCCATGTCGCCGCTGTCCAGGCCGGCTTCGTCGATTCGCAGGTACTCAAAGGTGTTGTCACGGGCGTAGTCGTCCTCGGGCGCGACCTCGGGCCGCGCTTCGAGGCTCACGCCGTAGCGCGCGCTGTGCTTGATGTGGCTGTGACTGATCGTGTTGTGACCGGTGTTCATGAGCTCGATTCCCGAGGCGTCGCCGGGCACCAGCTCACCGTAGTGAGTGATGTAGTTGTTGGTCAGCAGGTGGCCGTTGGAGGTGTTTCCCTCGCCCGGGTAGGGCCCCTCGACCTTGATTCCGTCGGCACCGATGTTCTCGAGCAGGCTGTCGCGGACGGTCAGCCCGTCGTTGGCGAAGAGGGCGTAGACCGCGTGGTAGCCGGTGTCGGAGATGTGCAGCCGGGACAGGGTGATGTCCTTGCTGTTGGTCACGGTGACGGCGCCGAAGCGGTCGCGAGGCATCTCGATCTGCCGGTCGTACTCCGGGTACTTGTGCGGCTCACCGGAGTCGCCGTCGCTGATCCAGCCGTAGCGGTACCAGTCGACGAAGTCGGTGTACTGGAGGGAGAGGCCGTCGAGAGAGATGTTCTGCACGCGCCGGTCCGGGTCGGGCCCGGCCAGGTTGAACAGGGTCTTCACGGTGGGCCGCAGCACGGTGACGTCGTTGATGTCGCCGCGTGGCTTGTAGTAGACCTGTCCCTTCTTGAAGTCCATGTAGTACTCGCCGGCCTGGTCAAGGAAGTTCAGGGAGTTCTGCAGGAAGTAGCGGGAGCCGCCGCGGGAGTTCATGAGGGCGTAGCGGGTCCAGTACTTCAGCGTCATCTGGTTCTTCGCCACGTTCCAGTCCCGGATCGGGACGGTGTCGGTGAACCAGCTCCAGCTGCCGCCCGACCAGACGACCGCCTGGGCGTTGCTGAGGTCCCAGCTCGGGTCCCACTCACCGGGGTTGGAGTACAGCCACTGATGGACGGCTTCCTTCTCCGGCTCCTTGAGCACGGACGTCAGGTAGGGCGCCCATTCGTCGTCGGACTTGCGGTTGGGATAGCGGGCCGTGGTGGCGCGCTTGCCGTCCTCGAAGAGGGTGTAGAAGGGGTTGTCCGTGCCGACGTCGGCACGGTAGATGCCGTCCTTGTACTCCTCCCAGCCGGTGACCGGGGTTGCGCCCATCACTCGGGCCTTGCCGGCACCGTCGTAGGAGCGGTAGACGACCCGGTGGCCGTCGGCGCCCGAGTCGCGGTCGTCGAAGTCGATGGCGCTGGAGACCGGGTAGTCGCCCGCGCGCAGGTTGACGTTGATGTCGCAGCGCATCCGGCCGGAGCGGTTGAGGCCCTTGTCGCGGATGTGGTCGCGGGCCCCTTCGATGGTCTTGAAGGGACGGCTCTTGGTGCCCGTGGCCTTGTCGTTCCCGTCGGGAGCGACGAAGAGATCGGTGGCCTTGCAGCCGGTCGACTTCGCGTTCGCGCTCGCGTCCGGGACGTTCAGTGTCGCCCCGCTGACCAGCAGTGCGCCGGCCGCCAGCAGCAGCGGAAGTCTTGACCTTCGTCGTACGAGGGTGGTGATTGGCATGAAGCCTCCTTGCCACGTGCGTTGTGTGGCGTTGTCTTGTCGTTCGGCCATGGACGGGTGGACGGCCGGTCAGGCACAGTTCGTGCTGCACCAGGGCGTGCCCGTATACGCGGTGACGAGGTCTGAACACGTCACTGCGGCTTCACGTTCGGCCTGTCGTCGCTCGCGGTCGCCGGGGAGCAGGAACGCTCCTCCCGGGCCATGGGTACGTCATGCGTGCAGAAGCGGATTCGGCCGGGTACGCGCGGGCACGGTGATGCCGTCGCGCGGGCCGTGATTACCGGGGACCGCTGCCCCTTCGGGGGGTTCCAGGTGTACTGGGCCGGGCTGGGGGTGTGGTTCAGGAGCGGACGGACGGTGTGGCGCCGGCCCTGCCACGCCCCACCTCTACGGTCCGTCGTTCACGCAACGTTTCCTCCTCGGCGCGCCTCGCGGAACACGATCTAGTGGGTCACTGATCGAGCACGATAAGTAAGATGTTCGCGCCCCGGCGCCGTCAATACGCCGGCACGAGCAATAAGTTGATGTGCACGGGACGGCATCGCTGCGGCCTCCCGAGTCATAAATCCACGCATCCATGGAGTGGCGACGCCATGACAGTTCCCGATCCGCAGGCGTTTCCCCAGCTCAGCGAGGAGGACCGGGCGGCCCTGTCCGACTACTCCCGTCAGCCGCCCGGGGCACTGCGGCTGCGCAGCAGCATCGTCCTGGCCTGTGCCGAGGGGCTGACCAACACGGAGGTGGCCCAGCGGCTCCAGGTAAGTCCCGCCACGGTGGCCAAGTGGCGGGACCGCTACCTGCGCCGGGGCATGGCCGGTCTGAGCGACGCCCCACGCTCGGGCCGACCGCGCAGCGTCACCAGGCAGGGGGCGGAGGCGCACATCGCCGCCGTGCTCGCGCAGGCCGAGAACGGCTCACCGGTGCCGTCCACCCGCGCCCTCTCGGACACCTTGGGCCTGTCGCAGTCCACGGTGGCCCGCATCTGGCGCGAGCAGGCCGCCGGACTGTCCGAGCCGCCCCGGCCGCGGAACGGCAAGCGCGGCCCGGGGGCCGAGCAGGACGGGGACGGGCCGGCGCCGGTCCCGGCGCGCATACCGCGCCAGTTGCTCTCCGACCAGGTGTACACGCTGCTGCGGGACTGGATCGTCAGCGGTGAGCTCGTGCCGGGGCAGCGCCTGGTGGAGTCGGAGATCGCCCGTCGGGTCGGCACCAGCCAGACCCCGCCCCGAGAGGCGATCAAGCGGCTGGCGTACGAGGGTCTGGTGGTCTCCCAGCCGCACCGCGGCACGCGCGTCGCACGGATCTCCGAGCGGCAGGCTCAGGACGTACGCGACATCCGGGTCATGTTCGAGGAGTACGTGGCCCGCCGTATCGCCGGCCGTCTGGACGCCGAACACACGCGGCTGCTGGCCGACGACGTGGCGCAATTACGCCGAGCAGTGAACAAGGGCGACATCGCGGCCTTCCGCAGCGCCGACATGTCCTTTCACCGCCATGTGTGCGAGGCTGCCCGCAACGACGCGCTGATCCGCCTCTGGCGCATGATCGAGTCCAGCTTGTGGGATCTCCATGTGCTGGGCGACCCCCGCTACGTCGGCGGCTGGGGCGCGTTGGCCGAGCACCACGCGGAGCTCCTGGACGTCCTGCGCTCCGGCGACCCCGACGTCGCCGGGCCGATGTTCGCCGCCCACGCCGCGGGCGAGGTGGACCGCTACCTCCCCGATCAGGCCGAACCCGGCGCCCCTTCCGGGCAGTAGAGCGACCGCGGACCACCAGCCCATCTCACCGAGGGACACATCCGTGAGTGATCCGGTACGCAGACAACTCCTCCGCTTCGGAGCCCTGGCCGCCGCCGCGGTCCCGCTGGCCCACGCCACGGGCGCGGCAGCCGCCGGTCGGCCTGGCCCCCGCTTCCCCGACGCCTGGTTCCCCGTCACCGCCCACGGCGCCGCGGGCGACGGCGTCACCGACTGCACGGCGGCGATCAACGCCACCGTGCGGGACTGCCACGAGGCCGGTGGCGGACACGTGCTGATACCGGCGGGCCGTTGGGCAACCGGCGCTATCCAGCTGCTCAGCGGTGTCGACCTGCACGTCGCCGAAGGGGCGACGGTGCTCTTCAGCACCGATCCGGCCGCCTACCTGCCGGTGGTCCGGACGCGCTGGCAGGGCATCGAGGTATACAACTACTCGCCCCTGGTCTACGCCTACGGCCAGCACGACATCGCGGTCACCGGCCGAGGAGTCCTCGACGGGCAGAGCGACAACGCCCACTGGTGGCCCTGGAAGGGCTCGGGCCAGTACGGATGGCAGTCGGGCATGCCCAACGAGCGTGCGGACTGGGCGACTTTGGAGCAGTGGGGGGCGCAGGGCGTTCCGGTGACCGAGCGTGTTCTGGGCGAGGGGCATTATCTGCGACCCAGCTTCATCCAGCCCTATGCGTGCAGCGATGTCCTGATCGAGGGCGTCACACTGCGCAACTCCCCGTTCTGGAACATTCATCCGGTGCTGAGCCGGAACATCGCCGTGCGCGACGTCCGGATCGAGTGCGAGGGCCCCAACAGCGACGGCTGCGACCCCGACTCGTGCGAGAACGTCACGATCGAGCGGGTCACTTTCGCCACACACGACGACTGCATCGCCATCAAGTCCGGCCGCGACCAGGACGGCAGGCGGGTCGGGGTGCCCTCGCGGCACATCCGCATCCAGGACTGCGTGTACCTCAGCGGCGGAGCCGCAGTGGCGATCGGCAGCGAGATGAGCGGCGGGGTGTCCGACGTGGTCGCGCGTCGGCTGAGCCTGCCGTTCGACCCGGATCTGGGCGAGGCGTCCGTCGCTTCGGTCCTGGTGGTCAAGTCCACGCCCACCAGGGGCGGGTACGTGCGGGACGTCCGCGTCACCGACGTTCACGCGCCGGCCTGGACCTACGTGCCCTTCGAGGTCACGTTCCAGTACGCCGGGGACACCGGTGGGGTGCAGCCTGCGGAGGTGTCGCGCCTGTCGGCGGCACGCTGGTCGGTCGGCGGCCACTGCGAGTATCCGGTGCGCGTCCGCGCCCGTCCCGAAGCGCCGGTCAACGATGTCAGGCTCGACCGACTGACCTTCGACGACACCGCGCAGGACATGCTGCTCCAGTCGGTCACGGACCTGTCCATCCACCGCGTGATGGTCAACGGCTTTCTCCAGCAAGGTTTCGCGTGACACCGGCTGGTCCGGCCCACTGGGCGAACCGGGTGGCATAGCCCGGACTCGGCGGCGGAGGCGAACCTCCCCGTGACGGAAACACCAAGCGGCCCACTTCCCCGGCCAGTTCGGGGACGTGGGCCGCTCAGGTTTCGCGCCTGAGGGCTGTCCCGTAATCCCTGGTGGATCGGCGCGCGGCGTCAGATGCGGTGCATCGCAAGGCGGAGGACGTCATCGTGCCGGTCGTATTCGGGCGTTCCGGCAACGCGGCGAGGTGCCGAACCTGTCGAAGTGCGCCCGCCAGGGATTACGGGACCGCCCTTAGCCAGCCGAGCTCCGGGCCACCGCCCTCGACGCGGCGGCCGTTCGGTGTGCGGCACCGGGGAGCGGGCGTGAGCCCAACTCCTTCTCGCTGTCGGCACAACGGCGCACCGCAAGGGCTGTCGGACTCCCCGCACGGCCGAACGGGCAGGCGGACGGGCGGTTCGCGTGGATCGTGTACGACCGGCCCGCGCTCGCCTTGCCGCTCTCGACGACCCCTTTCGCGCCGGGGCCTACCCAAGATCCGCCACCCGCCCCAGGGGCCCCTGACATGGCATTTCTCGCCTGCGAGCCGGCTTGCGCAGCCGAATCCAGCTGTTACGGCGGGGCTTTCAAGTCGTCACTTGTATGATACGTTACGACTGTTGAGGGGGTGATGCGGGGCCTCCCCCCGACCGGGCAGCACCATTGCCCTGCCCGACGAAACACACACCCCGAAACATCAGCAAGGTGCGGTCCTCGACCGCGAGCCGCGTGCCCCGGCACGCTCCCCCACGGCCCGCGCTCGGCCTCCCCGGACAACAGGCCACCGGTCAGGGAGTGCACCAGCCACCGCGGTGGCGCCCCGGAGGCGAAAGTGCCTCCGTCCAGGGGACGGACAACGAGCACGCAGAGGGGGGAGCAGATGAAGATCACCGGATACCGGACCCTCCGGACCGTGCACGACTGGGGCCGCCCCGTCGGCGATGCGAACGGCTTCGTCGCCGGCGGGGTCACCGAAGTCCCGGTCCTGCTGGTGGAGACCGACGGCGGCCTCACCGGAGTAGGCCTCGGCGCCCACGCCGAGGCGGACCGGATCTTCCCCGCAGTCGAGGGCCAGGACCCGCGTGCCGTCACCGCGCTCTACGACCGGATGCTGGCCCACACGTTCAAGAGCGGCCACGGCGGCGCCGTCTTCGGCACCATCGGCGCCTTCGACATGGCGCTGTGGGACCTCAAGGCGAAGATGGCCGGCGAACCGCTCTGGCGCACACTCGGCGCCGCGGACCGTTTCGTCCCCGGTTACGCGTCCGGCCTGGACATCGCCCTCGGCGACGAGGAGCTGGTGGCGCTGTACACCGGCTGGGCCGAACGCGGCTTCACCGGCGCCAAGATCAAGGGCGGTCTCGACACGGAACGCGACATCCTGCGGCTCGGCGCGGTGGCGGAGGTGCTGCGCACCAACACCCGCTCCCCCGCCCTGATGCTCGACGTCAACGAGACCTGGGGCAGGCACCAGGCGGTGCGGCTGCTGGCCCGCGTCGAGAGCCGTGTCGAACTCTCCTGGATCGAGGAGCCGGTGCGCCGGTGGGACGTGGCGGGCAACCGGGCCGTGGGCCGCGCCGCACGCACCGCCGTCGCCACCGGCGAGAACCTGACCGGGCTGGAACAGTTCAGTCCCCTGCTGGCCGGAGACGCCGTGCAGGTGGTGCAGACCGGAAGTGTCTGGGGCATCACTCACTTCCTGCGGGTCGCCACCCTCGCGCACGGCCACGACCTGCCGGTCAGTCCGGTGGGCTACGAGACCAATCCCCTCGCGCACGCCGCCGCGGCGGCTCCCAACCATCTCGTCACCGAAGTACAGGACACCTCCGCCCCGGTGGGAATCACCGTGGACCAAGTGATCGCCGACGGCGGCATCGTGCTCGGCGACGCCGTGGGCCTCGGCATCACGGTGGACGAGGCGGCGCTCGCGCGACTGGACGAGACCGCCGGGTGGGCCCAACCCGCCGGACCACATGTGCGACCGTCCGCCGCCGGGCTGCGTCTGGTGGCCGAGTCCGGTCCCGCCGGCCGGACCGGAGGCGACCGTACCCCCGACACCGTCGAACGCCTTCCCCGCGACGGGCGCACCGAGACGGAGAGCACCCCGTGACGCGACCACGCGCTGTCTTCGCCATGAACCCGCCGGACCTCACCCGTGCCCTCTTCGACGAGGACGCCCTCTCCCGCCTGCGCCGTGCCGCCGACATCGACACCGACCTCGTCCTGACCGAGCTGGAATCCGCGGAGTCACGGGACGCGCTGGCCGGAGCGGACATCCTCGTCGCGGGCTGGGACGCACCCGTGGTCCGGGCCGCCCACCTGCCGTACGCCTCCCGGATGCGGGCCATCGTCTACGCGGGCGGGGTCGCCGCGACCTGTCTGGAAGACCCCGGATCGTTCGCCGCCCGCGGCGTGGTCGCGGCCAACGCCCGCGTCGCCAACTCCGGTCCCGTGGCCGAGTACACGCTCGCCATGATCCTCCTCGCCAACAAGCGGGTTCTCCCCGCCGGACGGGAGTACCGGCGGGCCAGGAGCCACCCGGACCCCTTTGCCGTCCCCTCGGGGCGCGGCAACTACCGGCAGACCGTGGGCATCGTCGGCGCCTCCACCGTGGGCCGCGCGGTCCTCGCCCTCCTGCGCCCCTTCGACCTGGACGTACTCCTGTACGACCCCACACTCACGACGGAAGAGGCCATCGGCCTCGGTGCGCGACCGGTGCCGCTCGACGAACTCATGAGGAGTAGTCAGGTGATCTCCCTGCACCAGCCGCTGACCCCCGACACCCGGGGGCAGATAGACGCGGAGCGGCTGGCCCTGATGCGCGACGGAGCGACGCTCGTGAACACCGCGCGAGGAGCCGTCGTCGACCAGGACGCCCTGACGGCGGAACTGCGCACCGGCCGGATAGACGCCGTGCTCGACGTCACCGACCCGGAGCCGCCGACCGCCGACAGCGAGCTGTGGACGCTGGACAACGTCGTCCTGACCCCACACATGGCCGGCTCGATGGGCGGAGAGCTGCACCGCATCGGCGATGCCGTCGCCGACGAGGTGGAACGGTTCGCGGCGGGCCTCCCGTTCGCCCATCCGGAGGACCTCTCGGCCTCCGCGCGCGCGAGGGTCCGGTGAGACGGATGCGCACCCGCACCTGTGCCCGCACCCCCCGACTCACAGAACTCGGTCTCGGTGCGGCCCAGTTGGGCAACCTCGCCCGGACTACCAGCGACGAGGACGCCCGGGGCGCCGTCGACGCGGCATGGGAGAGCGGCGTCCGCTACTTCGACACGGCCCCGCACTACGGGCTCGGACTGTCCGAACGACGCCTCGGCGCAGCCCTGGCACAGCGCCCCCGCGCCGAGTACACCGTCTCCACCAAGGTGGGCCGGCTGCTGGTGCCCAGCCCGGAGACCAAACACCTCCAGGACGACGGCGGATTCGCGGTGCCTGCGGCGTTCCGCCGCAGCTGGGACTTCAGCCGGGACGGAATTCTGCGGTCCCTGGAAGGCAGCATGGAGCGTCTCGGCCTCGACCGCATCGACATCGTCTATCTCCACGACCCCGACCACCACTGGCAGGAGGCGTCCACGACCGGCGTCGACACCCTCGTCGAACTGCGTGACCAGGGCGTGGTGAAGGCGTTGGGCGCCGGCATGAACCAGGCCGGGATGCTCACCGAGTTCGTCCGCCGCTGCGACGTGGACGTCGTCATGGTGGCCGGTCGTCACACCCTGCTCGACCACTCCGCCCAGGACGAGCTGCTGCCACTCGCCCAGGAGCGCGGCGTGGGCGTCGTCGCGGCCGCGGTCTACAACTCCGGACTGCTCTCGGCCCCCCGACCGCCGGCCAGCGCGACCTACGACTATCAACCTGCCTCCCGTGAGCTGCTCGGCCGTGCGGCCGCGATCGCCGACGTCTGCGAACGCCACGACAGCAGCCTGCCGGTGGCCGCCATCGCCTACCCCCTGCTCCACCCCGCAGTCACTTCGGTGGTGCTCGGCGCTCGCGACGCCGTTCAGTCCCGTACCAACGCCGACCGGCTGGCGGCCCCCGTCCCCGACGCGCTCTGGGAGGAACTGACCCACCTCGGCCTGCTGCCCGAGGACTCCGCGGCGCAGACGGCGGGGCTGGACGCCGCGAGCGACTCAGCCGTGTAAACCACCCCCGGAAGGAACGCCATGGAACACCGCACGACCAGGCCGGACACGGCCGCACTGGCCGGCTGGCTGCACAGCTGGGTGACGGACGACGGTGCGGTCAACGGCTTCCACAACCACAGCGTGTGGGGCACGAACCCCTTCAGCTTCCTCGACTTCACCAGCGGACACACCACCTTCGCGGGCCCGGCAGTCGCCGCCTTCGGCCAGGCGCTGGCCGAGCAGCCCGATGAACGGGGCGTGGAACTGCTGCGGCGGCTGTTGCGCTACCAGTCCACCGAACTGCAGGCCGACGGCCAGTACCGGCACATCGGCTTCCAGGTGGGCGAGTCGGCGACCACCGGCCTCATCCACAACGCCGTCGGCAGCCTCGGCATGCTGCTTGCCCTGAAGCACGCCCGCCATCTGCTGCCCGCCGACGAGGTGAGCGCCGCCCTGGCGGCCGTCCGTCGCAATCTCGACGCGTGCGAGATGTACGGGGGCGGGCGGCCCGGCGAAGACGGCACCTGCAACCAGGAGTACGCCCGGGTCTGGGTGAAGCAGCTCTACACGGAGCTGGCCGACGACAAGACCTACACGGACCAGATAGCCGAGGACCTCTCCACCCTGGTCCGCCTGTTCCACCGCCGCGGAGTGCCCGACGCGGACAGCGCCGGCACGTTCCGCACCGTGCGGGACCGCACCGGGGGCGGCATCCTGGAACCGGCCGAGTACTACGGCCTCATGATCGTCCCCCTGGTGCTCGGCTACCGCTCTCAGGGCGACCCGGAGCTGCTGGCCGAGGCGAAACGCCTGTCCCGGCACGTGGCACGCTCGGCATGGACCGACACCACCGGCGCCACCCGCTACCACCGCTACTGGTACGTCCAGGGTGACCATGTCCTGAAGACCGACACGCCCATGCTGATCGCGGGCATGGGGCTGACTCTGTACGGCATCCACGAGGTCTTGGCCGAAAGCCCGGATCCCGAGCTGGAGGCCTTCACCGAAGCGTGCCTGGCGACCTACGCCGGTTACCAGACCCCCGCAGGCTACTTCGCCTCCGCGAGCGGCTGGCACAACGAGGCCGACATCGCGCCCAGCACGGCCTGGCACGCCCACGACCTGATGTTCCTGATGGCCAGGCTCGGTCCCGGCGACGGCTTCTGGGACAAGCTGCTCGCCCCCAGGGACCGGCAGTCGGTACTGGTCAGCGACCGCGCCTTCTGGGCCGAGTCCGGTGCCCATTGGTGCATCCGTTCCCCACTGACCGCGGGGGACCTGCACATCTACGGCCGCAAGGACAAGGACACCTTCACCCGGGAGTTCTTCGCCTGGACGGACCGCGAGCCGCTGCCCGAGGACCTGCGCTACCCGGGCGTACCCGAATTCTTCGTCGCCAACGACGGCATCTACCGCGTCGACGGCGACGAGACACCTACCGACATCATGGCCGTCGGCCCCCTGCCTTACCGGGGGCAGCTGTGACGCCGGACCGTATTCCCCACGCCTCACTGTCCAGTGGATGTTGATCCCCAGCTTTCCCTACCGAGGAAAAGAGAGACGACAATGATGTCTGCCAACAGAGGGAGCAAGGCGCGCGCAACCGCCCTTGCCGCCGTGGTTCCGCTGATGTTCCTCGCAGCCTGCTCGTCGGGCACCGGCGCGTCCGGGGGCGAGGACGGCCAGATCCGGATGATGGTCAATCTGACCGACAACCTGGATCAGGCCTACTGGGAGAAGCTGGTCAAGCCGTTCGAGGACAAGACCGGTCTGAAGGTGAAGATCGAGGGCCCGACCGGCAAGTCCGTCGCCGAGTCCTTCCCCCAACAACTGGCCGCGGGTACCGCTCCCGACGTCATCCAGTCCATCTTCCCGGACGACGACACGGCGCCGGAGCTGCTCGACCTCAGCGGTCAGGACTGGGCCAAGGGCACTCCGATGTTCGACGAGTACGCCATCGGCGACGCGCACTACGCGGTCGGCGTGGGCACCCAGACCCAGTCGCTCGTCTACTACAACAAGTCGGCGTTCGAGAAGGCCGGCATCACCGCGGCCCCCACCACCTGGGCGGAACTGGCCGACGACCTGGGCAAGCTGAAGAAGGCGGGCTACACGCCGATGCAGACCGCCGGCGACTACCAGACCGGCCTCCAGCTGCAGCAGATCTACCACCCGGCGCTCAACCAGATCCACCCGAAATGGCAGAGCGACGTCAAGGACAAGAAGCTCACCGTCGGCGAGACGTACAAGCCTGCGTTCCAGCTGTACTCGGACTGGATCGACGCCGGTTACATAGCCAAGAGCGATGTCGGCCTCAGCCCCTCGCAGGCGGACGGCAACTTCGTCGCGGGGAAGGTGGGTCTCTACACCAACGGCAGCTGGTTCGCCGCCACGCTGGCCAAGGCCGGGAAACTCCCCTTCGAGGTCGGTGTGTTCTCCCCTCCGGCCGCCGACGGCAAGAGCTACCCGGGCCCGCAGGGCGCCACCATGGCCAACCCGTACATGGTGCACAAGGGTGCGGCGGACGAGGACGGCGCCAAGCAGCTGGTGGAGTTCCTCGTCAGCGACCCCGCGGCGGTCGAGAAGCAGCTCGGTTCCGACGGGGTGTTCCGCAAGGACGCCGATGTGGAGCAGACCGGTGTCGGCTCCCAGATCCAGTCCATTCTGGACAACGCGCCCGCGCTGGTCGCCGTCGGTGAGGGCCAGGGCAACGTCCGGCTGCCCGTGACGGGCTTCAACCCCAAGTTCACCGAGGTCGCGCAGAGCCTCTACACGGGAGCGAGCCCGGCCGACGCCGCCAAGGCCATCGACCAGTGGGTCGACGAGAACCGCTGACCATGGCACTCAAACTCTCTTCGAAGCCGCGGGGATGGCGCAGCGCCGGCGCCGCCGTCAGCATGGTCGTCCCCGCGGTGCTGATCTACGGCGCTCTGCTGGTCGTACCGGTGATCTACGCGTTCTACTACAGCTTCACCGAGTACAACGGATTCCCCACCCGTGTACCCGAGTTCATCGGGCTGGACAACTACCGCACCATCTTCGGCTCCGACGACATGACCGGCACCATGGTGATCACCGCCGTGGTGTCGGTGGTGGGAGCGGTCGCCGTCAATCTCGCGGCACTGGGGCTCGCGCTGCTGCTGCAGCGCACCAATCGGTTCAACACCTTCGGCCGCGTGGTCATGTTCTACCCGCACGTGCTCAGCGCACTGGTCGTCGGCTTCCTGTGGCAGGCCGTCCTCGGTCCCCAGGGCGTGGTCAACACCATGCTGCAGAAGGTCGGCACGGACAGCCTGCCCTTCCTCAGCGATCCCGACTGGGCGCTGTGGTCGATGATCCTCGTCATCGTCTGGTCCCTGTTCGGCGTCCAGCTGATCCTCTATCTGGCGGGACTCCAGGCCGTTTCGGCGGATCTGCTGGAGGCGGCGAAGCTCGACGGCGCCGGCCGGTGGCAGACCTTCCGTGCCGTCACATGGCCTTCGCTGGCGTCCACGGTGACGGTTGCCGTCATCACCTCGGGCATCTCGCTGCTGAAGACGTACGACGTCGTCGTGTCGCTGACCGGGGGCGGTCCCGCGGGGTCGACCAAGACCCTCGCCTACTCGATCCTCGCGGTCTCGTTCCCCCAGCGGGACATCGGCCTGGCATCGGCCCAGGCCGTGCTGCTGATCCTCGCGGCTGCGGTCCTGTCCCTCACGGTCCTCTTCCTGCGCAGGCGCGCCGAGGACGACGCGGAGTCCATCGGATGAAGAAAACACTCACCTCGGCCGCCACCGTGCGGGTCGCGTTCATCACCCTCGTGTCCCTCGGCATGCTCGTGCCGATGTACATCCTGGTGGTCAACGCCTTCAAGAGCCAGCAGGAGATCCTCGGCAACCCGTTCACGCTGGACCTCGGCACGGCGACCTTCCAGCACCTCGCGGACGCCTGGAACAACCCGGACTTCAGTATTCACAAGGGCTACGGCACGACCATCGCGCTGGTGCTCGGCGTGAACGTGCTGGCCATGGGGGTGTGCGCCCCCGCGGCGTACGTACTGGCCCGCACGTCGAAGCCGATCTCCCGGCTGCTGCTGTTCTTCTTCATCGCAGGGATGTTCATCCCGACCCAGGTGATCCTGGTGCCGGTCATCTTCGTGCTCCGCGCCGTCGGGCTGATGGGCACGATGCCTGGTCTCATCCTGTTCATGACGGCCACCACCATCCCGTTCACACTGTTCGTCTTCTTCGGCTACATCCGGATGCTGCCCAGGTCGCTGGACGAGGCTGCGGCGATCGACGGGGCCGGCAAGTACTACACGCTGTCGCGGATCATCGTGCCTCTGATGCGACCGATCATCGCCACCGTGTTCATTCTCAACTCGCTGAGCGTGTGGAACGACTTCGCCAGCCCGCAGATGATCCTCGGTCCCGGCAGCGGCGTGTACACCGTCACCACCGGTGTGTACGCGGCCGTCGGCCAGTACTCCACGGACTACACCAAGGTGTTCCCGACCCTGCTGCTCGCCGTGGTCCCCATCCTGGTGATCTTCATCGTGATGCAACGTCACGTCATGAGCGGCCTCGCGGCGGGAGCCGTGAAGGGATGATCCCGTCCGACGGGGCCGGCCGGTCTTCACCGACGTGACCGGCGGCCTCGCCCCTCCCCTCTCCTCCCCTTCGACCCGACCGGCCCGGCCATCGTGCCCGGCCGGCGGAGGTCCTTCCCGGCCGAAACGGCCCCGCCTGACCGAAGGAGTCCCCTGCCATGCCCGCATCCAGCGCCCCGCGCCGTGTCGCGTCGGTGATCCACCTGCGCCCCGAACAGGAGGCGAGATACCGGGAGTTGCACCGCACGGTCCCTCAGCCGGTGCTGGACGCCCTCTCCCGCGCCCACATCACCTCGTACTCCATCTTTCTGCGCGACCACACGCTGTTCGGCTACTACGAGTACACCGGCGACGACTACGAGGCCGACATGGCCGCCATCGCCGCCGACCCGGACACCCAGCGGTGGTGGACCCTCACCGACCCCTGCCAGCAGCCCCTCGACTCGGCGGAACCCGGGGAGCGCTGGGTGGACGCCGAAGAGGTCTTCCACCTGGACTGATGCGCACCCCTCCGTCGCCGCCCGGTCATCTTCCGCTCCCTTCCGTCGTGATGCTTGTGCGCGGTCCATGAGGGCCCTACTGTGCACATGTCATACATGTTTTGTCTGCCCGGTGGCGCTGACCCGGGCTGCAAGCGGATCCGCGTATCGCGGCCGCCTCCGGAACATGGCATCCAACGAAAGGCTCTTCCATGGTGAGAACCGGGAGACGATCAGCACGGACCGTGCTGGCCACCGTCCTGGCGCTGGTGACGGGCGTCGGCGGTCCCGCAGCCGGCACGGCGGCGGCAGCAGCCCCTGGTCCGGCTGCATCCTCCGAGGCCCTCACGGTCTACGTGTCGGCGACCGACGGCGACGACGACAACAGCGGGGGCAGGAGCGCTCCCCTGAAGACGATCGCCGCCGCGCGGGACGCGCTGGCCGGCCGCACGTCGTCCGAGGCCCGAGGCACGGTGTACATCCGGGGCGGCACATACGTCCTCGACGACACCATCCGGCTCAAGGGGGCGGAGAACTCGTGGGTGACGTACGCCGCGTACCGGAACGAGAAGGTGACCCTCACCGGATCGCACGAACTCCCGGCGGACGGGTGGAAGAAGCTCACCGAGCTGTCGGACGACACACTCGCCGAGCCTCAGTACTCCTCCAACACCCGCCTGAACACACCCGAGTTGCGTGATGGCGTATGGGTCTACGACCTCGGGGCGCACGGCATCGACCCAGGAACGCTCTACAAGAACGGGTTCAACTGGGTCCAGCAGCCGTTCGCTCCGGAACTCGTCGTCGACGGCGGCACCCAGACCCTGGCCGAGTACCCCAACGGCAACACCTGCTCCACCACGGCCACCGGGTGCCACCTCTGGGGTACGGGTGCCAAATGGAAGGCCGACGGCCCCCAGGACCTCATGAACGTGGACCTGGACGCCCGCTTCGGACCGGAGAGCGCCTGGAACAACTCCGGCACGACTCCCCGCGCACAGTTCGAGGACAAGAAGCAGCTCGTTCCCGACCCCGAGCAACGGGGCACCTGGACCCCGGAGGAGATGCGGCGGATGACGCCGTCGGTCTTCGCCGTCGGTGGCCGCGCGGCCACCGACGACCGCTACCGGCGGTGGGCGCCGGAAGCGGTGCCCACCGTGGACGATCCGGGCACCCGCGGATTCGGCGAATACCGCGACGTGCCCGTCCAGTTGGACCCGCGCTGGATCGAGAACATCGACAACACGAAGTCCGAGACCGAGGGCTGGCTCTCGGGCTACCTCGGCAACAACTACGCCAACGACATGCTGCGCATCCTGTCGTGGAGCGGCGACAAGCTCTACACGAAGTACCCCTCCATGTACATCCCGCAGGACTCCTGGACCAAGGTCAAGGTACTCAACGTCCTGTCGGAGATGGACACGGCCGGTGAGTACTACATCGACCGCTACAGCGACAACGACGTCCTCTACTACCGGCCCCAGGGCGGCACGATCGAGGGCAGGAACACCACACTGCAGACGTTCGACAAGAACTTCATGCTGCTCGAGGGCACCCGGGGCGTGACGGTCCGGGGCCTGGCCATGACGGGGTCGCTCATCAGCGGCGTGCAGTTGCTGGACGCCGTCGGGACTCTCATCGACGGGGTGGACATATCCAACGTGAGCATGGACGCGATCCGGATCGGGCGCACGACCGACACGATCACCAGCATGCCGGACTACGAGACCGTGCAGGGCGGGCACGACAACGTCGTGCAGAACTCCTACCTCCATGACCTCGGCGGCGGAGGTGTGCTGCTCGGCGGCGGCGACCGCACCACGCTGGAACGCGGGGACAACGTCGCTCGCCACAACGAGATAACGCGCTTCTCCAGACTCGCCACCTATACCCCGGCCGGCTACATGTACGGCGTGGGGAACACCTTCGAGTACAACTACGTCCACGACGCGCCGCACATGGCCGTGCAGATCATGGGCAATGACATGCGCGTCAACCACAACCACTTCTACGACGTGGTGAAGAACGCGGGTGACATGGGCGTCATCTACGCCGGCCGTGACTTCACGTACCTCGGCAACGAGATCGCCTACAACCACTTCGAGAAGATCGGCGGTTCCAACGACGCGCTGTACATGGACGACGGAGCGACCGGCGTCCGGTTCCACCACAACGTCGTGAACGACTCGAAGTCCGGCGTCAACTTCAACTCCGGCCACAGCAATACCGCGAACGACAACGTCTTCATCGGTGTGGACCACTCAGGCCACGGCGGGATCTACCACAAGAACGGGGAGACTCGCCTCCCGCTGGCCAACAGCTGGGTGCTGGAGAGCCGTTACAACGCCTTCCTCGACGTCCGCGAGGGCGAGAAGTACAGCGCGACCCCGCAGACCGTCGCCGCTTGGCACGAGCACTACACGAACGGGAAGCAGAAGTACTCCGACGGGACGCCGATCTCGTATCCGGAGATCACCGAGTGGTACGTACCGCGGGTGACCGAGACGGGCGAGGAGTGCACCGCCTCGGTCTACACGACGTCCGGCACCAATGGGTGCAGTCGGCAGACGGTGTGGGAGGACCCCGACTCGGTCTGGGTGCCGTCGCGGGTCGAGATCGACCACGCGGTGATCGTCGGCTGCTGCGGTTTCGTCGAGACGAACGCGACCTTCGGCGAGCCGACCTCCGTGTACAACCTGTCGCGGTGGAGCGACAGGATCAACACCAACAGCGTCCTGGCGACGTCGGTGGCGGACACCGGACTCGACCTCGCCACGCTCAAGTTCTCGGGCTCCGGCTCGGTGGCGCAGTCGTACGGGACCGGGTGGGTCGCGGAGTGGAACCGCAGCGTAACGGCGGAGGGTATCGGTCGCCCGTCCCGCGGCGACACGGGCGCACTGTGGAGCACGGTCGACGAGGCCGCGCGGGTGCTCGCCGACGAGCCGGGCGGTGACGTCGGCCCACTCACGAAGTCAGCGGCCGAAGCAACCGTCGCGGCTGAGGCGACCGACTCCTCCCAGGAGCGGATCGACGGTGCGGTGACAGCGCTGAAGGACGCCATCGAGGCGTACCGGGACACCCGTCCGTCCGGGGTCACGGTCACCGGCGCTCATGACATGACGGTGGGTCAATCACTGTCCCTGGGAGTCGATGTGACTCCGTCCGGGGCGGATCAGTCCGTGTCCTGGTCCTCGTCGGACCCGGCGGTCGCCACCGTGTCGGCCGGCGGCTCGGTGAAGGCGGTCGGCGCCGGACGCGTCGTGATCACCGCCACCTCGGCCCACGAGAAGACGGCGAGCGGCTCGGCCACCCTCACGGTGAACGCCTGGTCCGCCACGAAGACTTACGGCGAGGGTGACGTCGTCTTCCACGACGGCCGTACCTATCGGGCCCTGTGGTTCGCACGCGGCGAGCAGCCGGGCGCCTCCGCCACCGGAGCCTGGGCCGAGATCGGCGCTCCGGTGACGTGTGCGGACGGCCCGGTGCGAGCATGGACGGAATCCGCGGTCTACACGTCCGGCGCGAGGGTCGTGCACGCCGGGCGGCTGTGGACGGCGAAGTGGTGGACACGCAACCAGGCCCCTGGTGACCGGTCCGGCCCCTGGGACGACAAGGGCGCCTGCTCCGCCGGGTAGTTGTCCCCTTCTCCGAGCCGGGGCATCCGTCGCACGCGGATGCCCCGGCGTCCGTCACGTCCCGGACTCGTCGAGCGGGCGCCGGCGGGCCCAGGCGGACGTGATGTGGTCCCGCATCGCCTCGGCCGCTTCGTCGGCGTCCCGGGCGAGCAGCGCCGTCGCGATCCGCGCGTGCGCCTGGTGCGTGAACTCGATGTCCTCGCGCGTCGGGTCGCCGCTGTACTGGGGCGAGCGCACGGCTTTTCCTTGGATGCTCGACACTATGGCGCGCCCGAACGCGTCCTGCGACGCGCGGTGAATGATCTCGTGGAACTCGATGTCGGCACGCGAGTAGGCCACCGGATCGTCCCTGAGGGACGCGAGTTCGTCGAGTTTGGCCGAGAGCGCCGCCACCTGCGCTTCGTCGATGAACCGGGCGGCGCGGGCTGACATGGCGCATTCCAGAGTCGTCCTGATCTCGATCAGGTTGTCGAGGAAGATCAGGCGGTCCTTCCGCTGGAAGAGCGCGTCGAGGATCAGGGGGTCGAGCAGGCTCCACTGCTCCTGATCGAGCACAACCGTCCCCCACCCCTGGCGAGTCGCGACGAGGCCCTTCTCGGAGAGGGTCGTGGTCGCCTCACGGATGACGGTGCGGCTCACCTCGTACTGCTCGCACAGGACGCCCGCCGGCGGGAGCGCTGTTCCGGGCGGGTACTCGCCGAGCACGATGGCCGTCGCCAGGCTCTGCACGACGGCGGCGGCGAGGGGCGGCCGGCGCCGTTGATGGCGCGACACGGCAACGGTGTCCGCGGATGGCTTACTCATCTGGTCAGAGACTCCCAATGTGTGTGCGGGTGTTGCCCGAGGACTCAAGGCTAGCGGAACATGCTAAGGTCATCACTCGTATCATAAGTTATGACCGATAGCCGCTGGAGGCGAGGCCGCACAGGCGCCGCCTCGGTGGCGGGGGCTCCCGGAGACGCTCGGCGCCCGGCCGCTCACGACGGGCGCTTCGCGCACGTCCGGCCGGAGCATTCAGGGCAGGTGTCGCACGTTGCGGCCGTGCGACGCGCGCAGACCAAGGAGAAGCGCGATGCGAATCACCGGATACCGGTCCATTGCCACGGTCCACGAGTGGGGACGACCGGTGGGCGACGTGAACGGCGTCATACCGAGCGGAATCACCGAGGTCCCGATCGTGCTCCTGGAGACCGACGAGGGCCTCACCGGCGTCGGACTCGGAAGTCACCCGGACGTGCACCGGGTCTTCCCCGCGCTCGAGGGACAGGACCCGCGGGCAGTCACCTCGCTGTACGACAGGATGCTCTCCTACGTCTTCAAGTCCGGGCACAGCGGCCACACGTTCGGGACCATCGGCGCACTCGACATGGCGCTCTGGGACCTCAAGGCGAAGATCGCGCAAGAGCCGCTGTGGCGCACGCTGGGAGCTGCCGAACGCTTCGTACCAGGCTACGCCTCGGGCCTGGAGTACGCACTCACCGACGACGAGTTGGTGGCGTTCTACGAACGATGGGCCGCACGCGGTTTCACGGGCGCGAAGGTCAAGGGCGGGCTCGACATCGACCGGGACGTGAGCCGTCTCACCGCCGTCCGCGACGTCCTGCGGGTCAACAGCGCGCGCCCCGCGCTGATGTACGACGTCAACGAGTCCTGGGGAGCCCATCAAGCGGTGCGTCTCGCCCAACTGGTGGAGGATCAGGTCGACCTCACATGGATCGAGGAACCCGTGCGGCGATGGGACGTGGCCGGTCACCGAGCCGTCGCGACCGGCATCCGCGGCGCGGTCGCCACGGGCGAGAACCTGACAGGCCTGGAACACTACCGGCCGCTGCTCGACGCCGATGCGGTCGGAGTCGTCCAGACCGGCAGCGTGTGGGGCATCACGCACTTCCTGCGGGTGTCGACGCTGGCGCTCGCCCACAGCCTGCCGGTCAGCCCCGTGGGGTACAACGCCAACCCGGTGGCACACGCGGCAGCCGCCGTACCGAACCATCTGGTGACCGAGGTGCAGGATCTGTCCGCCCCGGTCGGGCTGCGGGTGGACCAGGAGATCGCCGACGGGGGGATCGTCCTCGGCGACACCCCGGGCCTGGGCATCGAGGTCGACGAGGAGAAGATCGCCGCTCACACCGCATCGGGGCAGTGGTCTGCTGTAACCGGCCCGCACGTGCGCCCCGTCGATGCCGGCCTGCGCCTCACGCCCCGGGGCCGGTGACACAGCACACCCAGGTTCATGAACGACCGGCTCGGCTGGAAGGAATTCGAAGTGGGTCAGCGCAAAGCCCTGGTGGTACGCGGTGGTTGGGAGGGCCACGATCCGGTCGGCTGCACCGAGGCGTTCATCCCCCGGCTCGAACGTGCGGGTTTCGGGGTCACCGTCGCCGAGAGCCTGGCGGTCTACGAGGACGCGGCTCTGCTCGCCGCCACCGACCTCGTCGTCCACTCGTGGTCCGGGGGTGAACTGACCACCCTTCAGGAGAGCGCGCTCGTCTCGGCCGTGGAGGCCGGCACGGGATTCGCCGGCTGGCACGGCGGCGTCATCGGAACGAATGTCACCAACGCGCGCTATCTGCGCATGGTCGGGGGGCGGTTTCTCTGGCACCCGGACGGATTCCAGGACTTCACCGTCCGCATCGCCACCTCACCGGACCGGGACGGCGCGATCACCGAGGGCGTCGAAGACTTCGACGTCGTCACCGAGCACTACTGGGTACTGACGGACGGCCTGAACACGGTGCTGGCCACCTCGGTCCTCTCCCCCACCGGAGACCAGTGGGGCGAACCGGTCGAGTTCCCCGTGGTGTGGACGCGCCGCTGGGGGGCCGGGCGGGTCTTCGTGTGCACCCTGGGCCACCGCGTCGCGGACCTGGAAGTACCGCAGACCGCGAGGATCGTGGAACGGGGCCTGGAGTGGGCGGCCCGCTGAGTGCTCCGGCCCCAGGACAGGCACGCCCGGCCCCGGCCCGGACACCGCTCACCCGTCAGGAGCTTTCGCGGACGACGACCCGGTAACCCACGTCGCGGTGCGGCGTGCCGACCGGGGCGCCGCGCATCCGCGTCAGCAGCAGCTCGGCCCCCAGCTCGCCGATCAGGGTGCCGGGTACCGCCACCGTGGTCAGCGAGGGGACGAGATGCCGGGCGAACTCGAAGTCACCGAAACCGGCCAGCGCGAGCGTGCCGGGCACGTCGATCCCCCGACGCACACACGCCTGCAGGGCGCCGGCGGCGAAGACGTCACTGGAGAACATCACGGCGTCGGAGTCCGGATACCGCTCCAGCGCCAGGTCCAGCAAGGCGACGCCGGTGTCCATGGTGACCGGCTCCGGTCCCGCGTCCACCGTGCGCGGGGCGGCCCCCAGCAGCTCGCGGACGGCGGTCACATAGCCATCGAGGCGCTCCGCGGCCCGGGGATCGCCGCAGGTGTGCCGGCCCGCGAATGTGATCCTGCGCCGGCCGCGCCCGGCCAGGTGCGCGACCATCGCGGACGCCGCCGCCGTGTTGGAGAAGCCGACCAGCAGGTCCACCGGCTCGTCCGACCAGCCCCAGGTCTCCACAACGGGCACCCCGGCCGCCCCCAGCAGGGCGAGTGTGCCCGGGGTGTGGTCGGTCCCCACCATGAGCAGCCCGTCCGGCCGCCGGCCGAGGAAACTGCGCAGCACGTCCTCCTCGCGCTCCGGCCGGTAGTCGGTCGTTCCGACGAAGATCTGGTAGCCATGGACCGCCAGAGCGGTCGAGAAGGCGTGGACGGTGTCCGCGAAGACCGACGCGTTGATCTGCGGGACGAGGACGGCGACCGTTCGACTCCGGTTCGACGCCAGGTTGCTGGCGGCGAGGTTGGGCACATAACCGGTCGCCACGATGGCCGCCTCGACCTTGGCCCGGGTCGCGTCCGACACCGACCGCGGGTCACGCACGACACGGGAGACCGTCTGGGCCGACACCCCGGCCGCCGCCGCCACGTCCGACAGGGTGACGGAACGGGTCGCGGAACGCTTACGGGGGCGGCGGGGCAGCTGAGTCACACCGGAAACGATATCCATCGCTCCGTCCGCCGCCCCGTTCTCCCGGTTCTGCCGGCCTGCCGACGCGCCTGGCGTCACAGTGCTCCCCGCGCGGACAGCGACCGCATCAGATCGGCGAGTCCGAAGTTCCAGGGTTCGCACGCGTCGCTCGGCCTGATCCGGTTGACGAGTGCGCCGAGCCGGGGCGTGGCGATGGTGACCAGGTCGCCGTCGTGATGGGTGAAGCCCTGGCCCGGTGCGTCACGGTCCCCCACGGGGGCGAACATCGTGCCGAGGTAGAGCACCGCGCCGTCGGGGTACTGATGGTGCGGACCGATCAACTGGCCGACGAGGTCCAGAGGATCGCGGCTGATGGCGGACATCGAGGACACCGCGTCGAGCCGGTACCCGTCGTCGCCCTCGACGGTCAGGGTCACCGCCGCCTTCCGCACGTCGTCGATGCCAAAGTTCCGGTCGAAGAGCCGCACGAACGGCCCGAGGGTCGCCGAGGCGTTGTTGTCCTTCGCCTTGGACAGCAGGAGGGCGGACCGGCCTTCCACGTCACGGAGGTTGACGTCGTTCCCGAGGGTCGCACCCACGACATTCCCGGCGGAGGAGACCACGATCACCATCTCCGGCTCAGGATTGTTCCACCGCGACGAGGCGAGGACCCCGGCGTGCGTCGCGCTGCCGACCGCGGCCAGCACGGGGGCCTTGGTGAAGATCTCTGCGTCCGGCCCGATGCCGACCTCCAGGTACTGGCTCCACATCCCCTGGGCGACCAGGAGTTCCTTCAGCGCGACGGCCTCCTCGGAGCCGGGCCGCAGGGACGCGAGGTCGTCCCCGACGAGGCCGCGGATTCGCTCCCGCACCTCGGCGGCCCCGGAGGCTTCGCCCCGTACGCGTTCCTCGATCACCCGCTCCAGCAACGACACCACGAAGGTCACACCGGCGGCCTTGACCGCCTGCAGGTCCACCGGCGCGAGCAGCCAGGGAAGTGCGGGGTCGCGCGTGTCGGGTGGCGTGTTGGCCAGCAATTCGTCGAGTCCGGCGATGCGCTCGCCGTCGGCCGTACACAACTGCGCGGCCGGGTCCGGTGTTTCGCACAGATCGCGTACGGTCGGGAAGGACGCCGTCACGTCGTGTACGCCGGTCTCGCGTACGGCGACGACGGAGGGTCCGATGCCGGGTCGCCAGACCCGACCGACGAGCGCCCCCTCGGTACCGTCGTCCGGCAGGGTGGTCGCGGCGTCCGGCCACTGGTTCATGGCGTTCCTCTCAGCGCTTGTGGAAGACGGGCAGGCGCTTCTCCGCGAACGCGCGGCGGCCTTCGGCGGCGTCCTCGGTAGCGAAGCAGATGGTCTGCAGGTCCCGCTCGTAGGCGAGGGCCTGGTCCTCGGGCAGATTACCGGCGGCCCTCAGGTTGATCTTGGCGGTCTCCGCTGCCACGGGGGCCCGGGAGGCGATCACGGCGGCGAGGGCGCGGGCACGGTCGAGCAGCTTGTCGGGAGGGACCACCTCACTGACCAGGTGCCACTCCAATGCCCTTGCAGCGTCTATGCGTTCGCCGGTGAGCAGCATGAGTGCGGCGTTGCTCGGGCCCGCTGCGCGGCTGAGGAAGGCGGCCATTCCGCCGCCGCCGATCCAGCCGAGCGTGATCTCCGGAGCCCCGAAGGACGCCGTCCGTGAGGCAAGACGGATATCGCAGGACAGGGCGGTCTCCAGGCCGCCGCCGAGGGCAAAGCCGTCGACGGCCGCGATGGTGGGGGTTCGCGCCTCACGAATGGCGTCGCAGTAGTCCACGCGGTTGCGGAACTCCCACGGCGTGCGGTAGCCGTCGAGTTCTCGGATGTCCGATCCGGCGCTGAAGGCGCGCCCGCCGGCACCGGTCAGGATCACGGCACGGACGTCGTCCGTGGTGTCGCACCATTCGACGGCCCGGACCAGGGCGCGGGACATCTCGGGGGTGACGGCGTTCAGCTTCTCCGGTCGGTTCAGGACGAGGGTGGCCACGCGGTCGGCGACCTCGAGCAGTACGTGTTCGGTGCCGAGGTCGGGCGGGATGCTGGTGGTGTCGCTCACGCGCGTCTCTCCTTCGTGGTCCGGGTCGTGCGGTAGAGGGTGCGCATCCGGTCGAGTGCCGCCCGGTGGCCGGTCCCCTTCGCGAGGACGTCCCGGATGACGGCCGATGCCGCGGACTGGAAACCGATGTAGCCGGCGTGCCGGGGGCGGACCCACGCCTGCTCGCAGGTGGCGGCGGTACGGCGGTAGAAGTCGGCGGAGACGATCGCGGGGTCGGTCCACGCGGCACGCGCGCTGGGCTGTCCGCTGTGCCGGGGCAGGAATTCCCGCTGGGCGGCGGGGGACATCAGCCAGCGGACGTGGTCCAGCAGTTCGGGGGTTGGTGTGCAGCGGGCGCTGACGGCGAGTCCGGTGCCGCCGAGGGTGGAGCCCGGCCGTCCCCCCGGACGTGCGACCGGGGCGTCGGTGAACGCCAGTCGGTCGGCGTAGGTGACGTAGCCGTACACCAGCGGGCAGTGCGCGAGGCGGTCGCTGCGCGACATCAGCTCCAGCAGCCCGATCGGGTTGAGGGTGCGCGTCTCGGCCGGTGCGAGTGCGTCGACGGTCGCCATGAGGTCGAGGACGGCGCGTCCCGTCCCGTCGCTGATCAGTTCGTCCGGGCCGGCGGCCGGCTCCTCGCCGAGGGCGACCGCGACGGAGGCGAAGGTGAGGAAGGCGTGCGGTCCGCCGAGCGAGAGGGCCACCGGCGCGCGGCGCGCGAGAAGCTGCACCTCGTCCCAGCCGGCGGGGGGCTCTCCCACGAGATCGGTCCGGGTGGCGGCGACCTGCGTCGCCGCGTCCAGCGGTAGCGCCCACTGCCTGTCGTCCATGGCGTACGAGCTCATGGTGGGGCCGATCGAGCCGGTGCGCCAGCGGTCCAGTTCCTCCCGGCCGAACAGGTCGTCCAGCGGGTGAAGACAACCCGCCGCGATGGCTTCGCCGAGGTGGGGATGGTCGAGCACGACGAGGTCGTAGCGGGCGCAGAGCTCATCGACGGGGTGGGATTCGAAGCCCTCCAGCGGCTGGACCGACCAGTGCACGAGGTCACCCGCCGCGGCGGCGAGGGCGTCGTAGCCGCGTGGGTGGTCCCATGTCAGTCCGGCGTAGGTCACAATGTCTCCGCCACGGTGCCGGAAGCGAACAGTTCCTCGATCGCCCCGTTGTCGAGGCCTGCTTCGCACAGGATCTCGCGGGTGTGTTCGCCGGTGAGCGGGGCACCGCGGTCTATGCGGGGCGGGGTGGCGGAGAACTTGTAGGGGAATCCGGGCACCTTCACGCGGCCCTCGGTGGGGTGGTCGTAGGTGACGAAGGTGCCGTTGTGCCGGATCTGCGGGTCGTCGACCAGGTCCGCGTAGCCGTAGACCGGGCCGGCCCAGATGCCGGCGGCTGCGAAGGCGTCGAGCCAGTGGCGCGATGTCCGTGCGAGCAGCCGGGACGCGGTACGGGAGAAGATCTCGTCGCGGTGGGTCCAGCTGTGTTCCTCGTCCTCCATGGACAGGAAACTGTCCTCGCCGAGGATCTCGCCGAGCGTTTTGAGGGATGGGAAAGCGAGGACGATGTAGCCGTCGGCGGTCTGGAACGCGCCGTAGGGCGCGCGGATGTAGACGTGTGCGTGCGGCTCCTCGGAGCGGGACTGCGCCAGTCCACCGACGGTGTGCACCGACAGCTCCTGCATCTGGAGGGTGGTGACGGCGTCGAGCATGTTCACCGTCACGAGCTGGCCCTCGCCGGTGCGTTCGCGGTGCAACAGCGCGGCGAGCACACCCTCGAACGCGGTGGACGCGGTGACGGCGTCCACGAGGTACTGACCCGCGGCGCGGGGCGCCTCGCCGGCGCGGCCGGTGGAGAGCATGGCGCCGGACATCGCCTGGAGCAGCAGGTCCTGGCCGGGGCGCTGGGCATAGGGCCCGTCCTCCCCGTAGCCGGAGATCGAGACGTACACGAGGGACGGGTTTATCTCGGCCAGCGAGGCGTAGTCGACGCCGAGGCGGTCGGCGACGCCGGGCCGGTAGTTCTGCAGGAAGACGTCGGCACCGGCCACGAGCCGTCGGAGCACCTCTTTGCCCGCCGGGTCCTTGAGGTCGACGGCGAGGGAGCGCTTGTTGCGGTTCAGCGAGAGGAAGGAGACGTTGATCCGGTTGCCGCCCGCACCGCCCGCCGCGGCGTGACGCTGCCACTCACCGGTGACCGGCTCGACCTTGACCACGTCGGCCCCCAGGTCGCCGAGCCGCTGCGCCGCGAAAGGGCCGGCCATGGCGATGGAGCAGTCGAGGACCCGGTACCCGGCGAGTATCCCGGGCTTGTCGCGTGTCGTCATGGGGCTCCTTGGAGCGAAGGGGTGGAGAGGAAGGAGAGGGCGGAACTCGCCGCGTCAGCACCGCAATTGTCGTTCCAGACCCTTTTGTTAGCGCTATCGGCAGCGCTAACATCCACGCTATGCGGGCACCGCTCGCAGTGTCAACGCCACGATCCGCCCCCTCGGCGCCCGGCCGGCACCGGGAAGATGGGAACCACCGATGAAACAACCGCAAGCCGCACTCGTGACCGGCGCCGGCGGCGCCCTGGGCCGGGCCATAGCCTCCCGCCTGGCCGCCGACGGACACGATGTCGCCCTGCTCGACCGCGACGCCGCATCGTTGGAAGGGACGGTCGAGAAGGTGCAGAAGGCCGGCGCCCGCGCACTGGCACTCACCACCGACCTGCGCGACCCGCAGGCGATCGAGGCGGCCGTCGAACGGACCGCGACCGAGCTGGGAACGCTGCGCGTCCTGGTCAACAACGCCGCCGTGTACCCGAGCCGGCGGTTCCTCGACGTACCGCTCGCGGAGTACGAGGACGTGGTCGCGGTCAACCAGCGTGCCTACTGGGTCGCCGCGCAGGCCGCCGCCCGCCGTATGGCCCGCACGGGCGGCGGAGCGATCGTGAACATCGCCTCGATCACCATGCACGGAGGCTGGGACTCACTCGCTGCATACGTCTCCACGAAGGGTGCGGCCGTCGCGTTCACCCGCGCGCTCGCCCGCGAACTGGGACCGGAGGAGATCCGCGTCAACTGCGTCTCCCCCGGCGCCTTCCCCACCGCGGCCGAGGAGATCCACGACGACCCCGCGGTCTACACGCGGCACGTGCTCGATCATCAGGCACTGAAGCGGCGCGGCCGCCCCGACGAACTGGCCTCGGTGGTGTCGTTCCTCGCCGGACCGGACGCCTCCTTCGTCACCGGCCAGTGCGTCGAGGTCAACGGAGGGTGGGTGATGTCGTGAAGCTGAACGGACGCGACTACGACCGGCATGCCCTCGCGCGGCTCGCCGGCGACCTCAGCGCCGCCGGCGGGGTGCGGTCCGTCGTCCTGGACGACGGCTCCGAACGTGGCATCCGCACACTGGAGTTCCGTACCGGTGCGGGGCTCTCCTTCGACGTGCTCGTGGACCGGGCCATGGACCTCGGCGGGGCGGAGTTCGAGGGACGCGGCTTCGGCTGGCGCTCCGCGACAGGATTCCGCCATCCCGGTCTGCACGAATACCGTGACGACGACGGTCTGTCGATGATGCGCAGCTTCTCGGGACTACTGCTCACCGCCGGACTCGACCACACACTGTTCGGCGTCGAGGTGGACGCCTCGCAGTACCGCTATCCACCGCGCCGCACCGTCTCCAACGGACTGCACGGCCGGGTCGCCAACCTACCGGCCCGGCTCACCGGTTACGGCGAGCAGTGGCAGGACGACGGTCGCTGCGTCCTGTGGGCGGAGGGCGAGGTGCGTCAGGCGGCGATCTTCGGCGAGCATCTGCGGCTCACCCGCCGCATCGAGGCCGACCTCGGCGGTACGGAGATCCGGCTCACCGACCGGGTGCGCAACGCGGGCTTCGATCCCACACCGCACATGTACCTGTATCACATCAACATCGGCTGGCCCTTCCTGGACGAGGGCGCGCGCTACGAGATGCCACTGCGCCGCACACTGTGGCAGAGCGACAGCGTCACCGACCAGGGTGTCTCGAACACCGACATGCCGGGCCCGCTGTCCGGGTTCGTCGAACAGGTCTATGAGCACGAACTGCAGCCGGACGCAGACGGTCTGGTACGGCCGCGGCTGGTGAACGACCGTCTGGGCATGTACTTCGAGCTGGAGTACGACGGGGCCCAGTTCCCGTCCTTCTTCCAGTGGATGCACCTGCGCGAGGGCGCTTACGCGGTGGGCTTCGAGCCCTCCACCCACCATGTGCAGGGCGAGACCGCCGCCCGGGAGGACGGGTCGATGACGTTCCTGGAACCCGGGGAGGAGCGCCTGTACACGACGACGTTCCGGGTGGGAAGGACCGGCTGATCGCGCGCGGCCGGGCGTCCGCGGTATGTCCGGCGGGAGGCGTCCGGCCACGGTGCGAAGACCTCCCTTTCGCGATCACCCTCGACGGACGACCTGGCGATCCGACCGATCCCGGTGCCTGGTCGGGGACGAGGCAACTGGTGAACGAGGAGTCGATGGCGCATGGCGTGAAGTGGTTCTGCGAGCCCGAACCGCCGTCCGGAGCATCGGCAAGTCCGCGATCCCGCCCACGATCACTGCGTGAGGTCGGGGCTTCGCGTCATCAGGAGCCCGCGGTTGTACGAAAGCGTGCCCGGTACGTGGTGGGGCTGATACCCAGGGTGTGTTGGAAGACGCGGCGCATGGTTTCCGCTGAGCCGAAGCCGCTGTGCCCGGCCACCGTCTCGACGGGTTCGTTGCCCGCTTCAAGGAGCAGCTGGGCGCTCTCCAACCGGACGGATTCGAGGTACTGACCGGGCGTCATTCCCGTATCGCTGCGGAAGAGTCGGCCCAGGTGACGGGTGCTGACCCCCGCATCGCGGGCCAAGGACTCCAGGCTGTGCGGGGCGGCCGGGTCGGCCACTACCGCGTCCATCACCTGCCGCAGTACCGGGTGCTTGGCTTCGCGGGGGGTCAGGCGGGCACTGAACTGGGACTGTCCACCGGGGCGGGCCATGAAGACGACCAGTTCCCGGGCAACCTCGCGCGCCAGGTCGGCACCGTGGTCCTCCTCGACCAGGCTCAGCGCCAGATCGATGCCCGCCGTGATGCCGGCGGAGGTGATGACATGGCCGTCCTTGACGAACACCGGGTCCGTCTCCACCCTCACCCGGGGGTAGGCGGCCGCGAGCTGACCGGCGAGCCGCCAGTGTGTGGTGGCTCGCCGCCCGTCGAGCACTCCGACCTGGGCCAGGACGAAAGCGCCTGCACACACGGAGGTGATGCGGCGCGAGCGGCGGACGAGTTCGGTCACCAGGGCGGTCAGATCGGGGTCGCCGACAGCCCGCCGCCAGTCCCGTCGGCCGGGCACGACAACGGTGCCCAGCCGCGCGGGCAGGCTCTGCACCGCACCGTCCACGCCGACCCGCACCCCCGAAGAGGTGCGCACCTCCGCTCCGGTCGGGGAAACCGTCCGGACGTCGTAGCGGGCGCCGAAAACGTTGGCCGTCGTGAAGACCTCGATGGGGCCGGTGACATCCAGCAACTGCACGCTGTCGAAGCCCACCACCGCCACCACATGATCCGCAGCCCCCCGGGAAGCTACTCGGCCCATGGAGAGTCCAAGATGGTGCGCACGAAGTCCCCACGCTCGAAGCCGGGGACGTAGTGGGCGAGCACATCGGCCTTGACGTTGCCGAACGTGGTCTCCGGCTTGGACCGTATCCCCTCGGTGAAAGCCTCAAGGATGCGCTGCTTGAAGTCGGGACGCGGGTGCAGGGCGACGACGGCGGCTCTGTCGGCCTCGGTGAGGTCGTGGTAGCCGATGCCCAGCACGTCGTACTCCACACCCGCGGTCACCAGCGCCACCTCCGGTTCCATGAACTCGGGGATGCCCGGGGTGGTGTGCAGGGCGATCGCGGTCCATACCCGGCGGATACTGTCCTCCGGTACCTGGCGCGCCCGCAGGAAGCGGCGGGCCTCATCGGCGCTGTCCACCTCGAAACGTCGGCCGCTGTCGTGAAAGGATTCGCCCAGGCCCAGGTCGTGGAACATGGCCGCGATGTAGAGCAGCTCGGGGTCGAAGCTCAGATCGCGGTTGCGCGCCTGGAGAGCGCCGAAGAAGTACACCCGCCGCGAGTGGTCGTAGATCAGGTCGCTTGCAGCGTCCCGTACGAGTTCGGTGGTGTCCCGCGCCAGTTCCGAGTCCGGCACCCGCACCCCGGCTGCGGAGAAGTCGCTCGCCATCGCCATCACCTGATCCCTCTGTCTGCCGGCCCTTCCGGCGACATCTCCAGTCTCTGGCCCATCGCACGCGTGCGCCATGGCGATACAGCCGGGTAACCCACAGATACGGACACCCCGTCCCACCAGGAACGGGACGGGCTGACGATCACCGGTTGTCGCCTTCCACCCGGGCGGGGATACGGCCGGCGGTACAGCCGCTACTTCGCCGGACGCCTACCCCACAGGGAAGCCGGGCCTCTGTGGCTGTGACGCGCCGCGACTCTCGGACACACCAGTAACGAGCAGTGGGTTCGACTTTCTCCACGGGTTCCGGTCACTCGCCGCGGTCGCACTGAACCGGCCGCCCGGTGACCGGAGGCAGTGGTCGAGGTGACAAGTGCTGCGCACAGCGCGACGACACCGGCCGCCGTCCGCACCTCGCAAGGGTGCGAAGACCAGGCTGAACCGACGACACCGACGACAGACGAAACAAGGCCTCCGGGATGGGCGGCCTCGCCAGCGAGTCACAGGCCGTCCGTGAATGGGCGGGAGGCTGCGAGAACCGCTGTGTAGTGGGCCTCGTCAGCAGGTGCGATGCTGCCAAGACGGGCAACCGTCACAGAAGGACGTCAATCCACCCAAGAGATGAGCTGTCATGCCGATCTGGCACGTTTATCACCCGGAGAACCTCTATAGCGCCAAGGACAAGCAGCAGTTCGCCGCGCAGGTCACCGTGTTGTACGCCGAACTGGCCAAGCTGCCCAAGTTCTACGTCTCCGTGGCATTCCACGCATTCAGCCCGCAGGACTTCTTCGTCGGTGCCGAGCCCGCGACCAAGTTCGTGCGAATCTCGATCGACCATATCGCCCGCCTGACCTCCGACCCGGAGCGACGCAAGAAGTGGATGGACACCATCAACGAGCGGCTGGCGCCGTTCCTGCGGCAGCGCGGGCTTCACTGGGAGATCCACATCGACGAGACGCCGCGGGACTTCTGGACGATCGACGGGTTCTTCCCGCCACCCACAGGCTCACCCGACGAGCGGCGATGGGCCGAAGAGAACAAGCCGTCGCAGCCGATCGGCGGCTGACTGTGAGTAGTGGGGGGCAGGAGATCCCGGTGAGATCGATCTTGTTGGGGTCCGCCTACTTCGCGGGCCTTCGACCGGCGGCAACAGCGCCGGCGCGCACTCCAAGGGGTTTTTGAAGACCCTGCGGGGTCCGAGCGGCTCCACAGAGCGATCTTAAAGAAAAGAAGGTTTGCTGAAGAAGCGCGCAGTCTCCGTCGGACTGGCACCGCGGTCGGTGCATGGTCGATTTCGGTCGGAGTCGGCTCAGTGGGGTGCCGCATGACGCCTGCCCAGGCCCCCCCTTGTGCGGCACCTGAGGCCGACCCGAAAGGAAGTCGCGATGACCTATCCAGAGCCCCGCTATCTCGGCGAAAGGGGCCAGGTCAGCGCACTGTTCCGACCTGCATCCCCGGAGCCCGACACCGGCTTCATCAGCTACGTGGCCAAGCGGGAGAACACCAACGGCGAGTTCGGTCTGTACAAGATCGACATGGGGCCGAAGGCCATGGGTGCCACGGAACACTTCCACCGCACGATCTCCGAGTCCTTCTACGTCCTGTCCGGCAAGGTCCGGCTCTACAACGGCGAACGCTGGGTCACAGGAGGTGAGGGAGACTTCCTCTACGTACCGGCCGGCGGGCTCCACGCCGTCCAGAACGACAGCGACGCCCCGGTGTCGCTGCTACTGCTCTTCACGCCGGGAGCTCCCAGGGAGGAGTACTTCGAGAAGGTGGCGGAGTACTCACAGCGCAGCCGCGAAGAGCTGAGACCTTCCGGATCAGGCACGACCAGTACAACACCGACATGCTCGACGACTAGGAGGTCACGCAGACAGGTGCGGTGGGGAGCCCTGTGGCGAGATAGGCACAGGACCTGGGCGATCACGTAGTTGCCACGCCCTGTGATCACCCGGGGTCTGCCTCGGAGTGGCTGTAGGCCTGGCCGAGAAGGTGCAGAGGATCTGGGGCTTGCTCAGATCGCCGGTGCAGCCATCGGGGAGCGAGTTGCGGCGGAGATGAGAATTTCGCGGGGCACCCGCCCTCCTGCGGCAAGGGCGCGGCCCACTGGGTGGGCGTGGGCGCCTGCCGGGAGGTTTCCGCGGCGACCGCTGAGTACCACATCGATGGAGCCGATGGTGCTGTGCGATTCCCTGGTTCGGTTCAATCGGCGCAGTGTTTGGCGAGCGACCGCCTCCGCGCTGTCGTACAGGGTGGTTCCGGCGGGCAGGCTCTGCAGAATCTCTGGCGCCACCAGGGGGTAGTGCGTGCATCCCAGCACCACGGAGTCGCAATTTTCTGGGGTTCGCTCGGCTGCGTCGGCGATCGCTTCCGTTGCTGCGGCCATGTCGCCGTGGTCGATCGCCTCGGCCAGACCGGGGCACGCGACACGCGCGACAGGCCGGCCGTTCGCGTAGTCCGCGATCAGGCGGTCCTGGTAGTCACTGGACGTGGTCCGGACGGTTGCCCACACGGCGATGCCTTGGCCGGTTGCTGCGGCCGATTTCACGGCGGGCACGGTTCCGATCACGGGTACGCGCGGTTCGAACCTCTCGCGCAGAGCGTCGATCGCGGTGACGGTGGCGGTGTTGCAGGGGACCACGATGGCCACCGCGCCCCGCTGGACGGCCAATTGAGCGGCGGCGAACAGACGGTCCGTGACGAAGGAGGCGGTTCTCGATCCCCAGGGGGCGCCGTCGGGGTCCAGAAACAGAAGCAGATCGAGTTCCGGGGCGAGGTGCCGAAGCCACGCTGTGGTGGAAAGAAGGCCAAGTCCTGAGTCGATCAATGCCACCGTCATGGGGTCAAGTTACCAGCCACGTCTTGCCGCCTGGCCGGACCGGTACGGCCCATGGACCACTGCGAAGCTCCCCGAATGTGTAGGCGCGGGCACGATCGGCTCGCCGTTGGTGCGGCTTCTGTCAGACCGCTGTGGGAAGCTCCGTCGATGGAATCTTCAAAGGTGATCGAGACACTGTGGGACCGGATCCAGGATCGGGACTGGGCGGGCGTCGCCGAGTTGATCGCGGAGGATGTCGTTGTCGAGTGGCCGATCAGCCTCGAACGCATCATCGGCCGGGAAAACTTCGTCGCGGTGAACCGTGAATATCCGGAGGGCTGGTCGATTCGGGTACTCAAGGTGGTGGCCGAGGGCGACGAAGTCGTCTCCGAGGTCGAAGTGCCACACGACAGTCTTGGCGTCTTTCGCGCGGCATCATTCTGGACTGTCCGTGACGGGCAGGTCGTCCGTGGGACGGAGTACTGGACGAGCCTGGGAGCGGACCCGCAGCCTGAATGGCGGGCCGCCCTCGTCGAACCGATGTAGTGCGGCGGGCCCCTCTGAGCCCCGACCTCAATTGCTCCCGAGGTCGTCAGCCGCCCATGATCAACATCATCGGGATTTCCCGCACCTCACCTGCTCACACCCAGTGACGACTCGTCAAGGGCGCGCACGGCACCGCTCCGCGAGCCCAGCTGTCCGAGGAGCAGCTGCGGTCGTTCGATGCGGTGGACCTCCCGGGTGCGCGGTGCTCCGCCATCGGGCGGCCAATTCTTGGCGACGCTCTTCGAAACCGGGGCGGCAACCGCCTGGGGCGCCGGCGGAGCATGGCGGTCAGCGGCGGTAGCAGTACGAATCCGAGGAGGCGTCGCCGCCTTGCAAACGCGTCTGGTGCACGCGCAAGCCGAGGAAGTCCGCGCCGTGCGGGAAGAAGCGGCTGTCGACGGAGAACCCGCCGTGCAACGGGTCGGCGTCGAGCTTGATCATCCACGGGTCGATACCCGCGGGATAGAGCTGCGCGTCCCAGGCGGAGTACAAGGAGTTCGTCAGGTACACGCGCCGCCCGTCGCGGCTGAGCTCGACCATCTGCGCGCCGCCGGTCAGCGGAACATCCGGCTCGGCGGGAAACGGCTGTCGGCCGACGACGCCGCCAAGACGCACGGACGAGGTCTGCCTCGGATGGAACGGGTCGCTCACGTCGTACTGGAACAGCTCGCCGGTTCCCCATGCGGATACGTACAGCCACCGGTCGTCCACCGACAGGTCGATGTCGGTGATGAGTGGGGGTACGGCGCCGAACGGCTGCAGCGCCGGAGGCAGGTCCTCCGTTCGCGCGGACTCGGCAGGGATGGTGATCACCTTCCGGACCACGAAGTGCTCGCCCTCGCGATTCCACAGCCACACAGACGCCGACATGTCCTCCACGTCGATCACGGTGTTCGTGAATCCCCACGTTGCCTCGGGGTCGTGCGCTGGGCGCAGCTCCAGCACCATCTGGTTCTCATCCCCCAGATCGACGCGCTGAAGGTGCCGGCCGGAGTCAAGCTCCCAGAAGTGCAGTGAGTGGCCGTACCGGCGACCCAGTAGCAGTTCGGGGACAAGGCCGTCCTCGATCATCGAGGGGCTCCCCCACTCGCTGGTCACGGCAATGTTCTGACGCAGATGCCACCAGATGTCGTAAGCGAACCGCTGAGGTCCGCGATCGCTCTCCCAGGCGCGCAGCACTTCGAAGCTTTCGTGGTCCAGCAGAGCGACGCCGCCAGGCCCGTCCGCACCGTCCGCGCCACCCAGACAGGACAGGAACATGCCGTCGGGGCCACAGTGGAGTGTGTGGGGACGGGAGTATCCGGCCTTGGCCGCCAACTCCTCGGCCTCGACCGTCTTGACCAGGCGCGGGCGAGCGGGATCGGGGCTGGTGTCGAAGACGTGCAGCCGGGAGGAGCGCAGTCCCGGGACGATCAGGTAGCGCCGCGCAGCGTGATGATGACCGGCATGCGCCAGCGCGCTCGAGCAGGCGTTCCAGCCGAAGTGGTGCAGTTCGTCGCCCAGGCCGGGCAGCTCGACGTGGGAGGTCACGCGTCCGTACTCGGACGATTCGGGGTCGGTACCGACCGTGAACAACGCGTCCGCGCGCTGTGCGGTCGGGTCGAATCCGACGACATGGGCGAGCTTCTCCGGGGGTGCGGCGACCGCGTCCGCCGGGGTGCGGTACAAGGTCGGGTCCCTGTCGTCGTCGCGGTCGTGAGCGCGGTCGATCGTCGTCATGGCTTTTCCGTTCTCCCGAACGGGAGCCGGATCCCCGGGACCCCCGACAGGCAGCCGGGCTCAGCCGTTCGAGATCGATGTTCAGACGCCGGACAGTAATGCCATGAATTCAGCGTTTCACAGCCCCGAAGCACTGCCAAGGCGGCAGGCGCGGACCGCCCTGGGTGCGCGCCTCGGCAACGACTCCCATGGCGTTCTCGGGCTGTTTGTGCTCCCAGAAGCGCAGCACGGTCCAACCAGCCGCTGCTACATGCTGGTTCGTCTCCTGGGTGCGTGGCTCGTCCCGTCTCGACTGCCGACTCATCCAGGGTGAACGCGTGGCCCCCTGGTTTTGCTCGACGAGGGTCCCGAATCGGGGCGGCGACCGAAGCCGTGGAGTCGATCCTCCCAGCCACAGCACTCTCGCAGCTCACCTATGAAGCCGGTCCTGTCGGTACGGCGACCTCGACGCCGGCGCACCGTCCGGTCACGTTCATGCAACTCAGGAAGCGCGGGCCGCCTACCGCTACAGCCCGCGAATCAGCGGGCGGACTTGGCCCAGAAAGGCTGGGCCGGCAACCTCGCGGCCACCGGAGCTTCCGATTTGCAAGGTGCAGCCTCCGCAGCCGGTCATCACGCATCGGGGCCCCTGCCCTGGAAGAGTGACAGTGACACCGCAGCACTCGGGTTGCTGAACGACGACCTCGAAAGGGGTATGGCCCCTCACAACAGCCCTGGTTCCCGGTCATCATGTTCGACGCTATTGATCTGCCAAGAGCCCCGTTCTCCGTCATCGGCAGCTCGATGAATCACCGACCGGCCGCAGGCAACGGTGTTGCTCCTGGTGGAGAAGGTTGGCCTCGGCCGACACCCCATCCACCACGAGCTCCATCACTTCGTCACCTCGATCGCCTTTCGAGCGGCGCAGGTTGGAGACAGATCACTGCCCCTCGACGGAGCCGCCCTCTTCAGCCGCCCGGGCGGTCCGGACCGTTGCACAGGTGCCGCGCTCGTGGAGGTTCGCCGTCGGTGTGCGTTCGATCTGCAGGCTGAGCAGTTCCGGGCGGCTGTAGTGGCCGCGCGCATCCATCAGGCGCTTGCGCAGGTCGATCTGTGCGAAGTCCAGGTCGGCGATCACTTCGCCTTCGCCGGACGTGAGCGGCTCACCGATGATGCGGCCCTCGGGATCGACGATGGCGGTGAAGAAGCCGCCGGAAATCGCGCCAACGGGGCCGCCGGTGTCCTTGGCGATCTGCGCCTGCTGGTCGGCATCGAGCCAGGCGGTGGCGTTGACCACGAAGCAGGCCGACTCCAGCGCGTGCTGGCGGATGCTGACCTCCATCTGTTCGGCGAACAGGGGGCCGCCGAAGGCGCCGGGATACATCGCCGCATGGATCTGCTCGCCGTCGGCGATGAGGGCATAGCGCGCCAGCGGCAGGTAGTGCTCCCAGCATGCGAGCTGACCGATGCGGCCGACGGCACTGTCCACCGCATGCAGGCCCGAACCGTCGCCCTGGCCCCAGACCATCCGCTCGTGATAGGTCGGCGTGATCTTGCGGCGGCGCTGAATCAGGGTGCCGTCCGCGTCGAACAGCAGCTGTGTGTTGTAAATGGTGCCGCCGTCACGCTCGTTGACGCCGATCGAGACGACCATGTGAGCCTCCCGGGCCGCTTCGGCGATCGCGTCGGTCTCGGCGGACGGCACGGTCACCGCCTGCTCGAGCAGGCGCAGGTGCTCCTTGGCCATGGTGTAGGGCGGCTGCACGAAGGAGAAGTAGGGGTAGTAGGGAACGACGGTCTCGGGGAAGACCGCGAACTGGACGCCCTTCTTTCCCAGTTCGCGGATCTTCTTCACGACTTTCTCGACGGTGCCCGCGCGGCTGTAGAGCACGGGACTGATCTGGACTGCAGCGGCTTTTACGGTGGTCATGGTGAGTCTCCTTCAAGAAGTGTCTGGTTGATCGAGCCTGTGGTGCCGCGCCTGTCCGGAGGCAGGCACAGAGCGGATGGAAGAGCCGGGGCCGTCCGGAGGGAGGCGGAACCCGGCAGGATGCGGGAGCGATGCGCCGAGGGCGGTTGGCGGCAGTGGCAAACGCCGGCGAGGAGAAGCTCCACAGATACGAGCATATGCTCCTAACTGTGTGAGGGCAAGGGTGGACCACCGGACGAGGCCGCCCGGTCCACCGCAGGAAGGCTGAGACGCGCAGTGAAAACGTACGCACGGCACCTGCTTGAGCAGGGAGGCGACTCCGCGTACTCCGTGCAGACCGACACGGTAAGCCGGCGCCGACAGGCAGACCGGGAGGCCGCAGCAGGCGAGGTGCCGTGGCAGTTTCGCGGGCTCGGGGGATGTGCGCGGTGGTGTTGTTCGACTACAGGCAGTCCTGCGCGTGCCGACGCGGGCGTACAGCCGGATGCGGCCGGGGTCCTGCCGGCCGACGCACCTGGCGGACGGCGCAGCCGGCAGGCCTGGTCCGGGCTTCCTCAGCCCGGCCTGAAGGCGGTCGGGACGGCGCGGTCCCCGCTCTGCGCGCGGGGGCAGACCACGAAGTCGGTACGGGCGGCCACCGCATCCTTGAGGCAGCAAACTCTCCCCCGGCAGCACTGTCAGATCGGCGTTGCGGCAGCCAGGCCCTTCCCCCTCCACCGGTAGGCGCGCACGCACGCCTACGAGCCACATTTGACCGCAGTGGACGGTTCAGCTGTTCCGTACGGCTCAGCCCATGCCGCCGCCGTCCGCACTCCCCCGAACCCCGCTCGGTCCGCATCGATCTCACCGACACCCTCGGAGACTCCCCCACTCACGCCCGGCAGGAACGCCGGCCGCGTCACGGGGGGCCGAAATCCGCCGCGGCCGGCGGGTGCACGGTACCGGGAGCGACGTGCGGGTGAGAGGGGTCCGCGCGGGAATCGTGCCGCCTTATTCAGCCCAGGGATCGAAGCCGGTGTCGAGGACGGCCCCCAGCGATGCGCGCAGCCGGGCTGCGTCGTCTGCTCCGAAACTCTCCTCGAAACGGGCTTGCACGGCTTTCCACAGGGGAAGCGCCGCCTTCATCCGGGAGAGGCCGTCCGCCGTGAGCGTGACGATGCGTGCCCGGCGGTCGGCTGCCGACGTCTCGACGGTCACCAGGCCCTCCCGCGCGAGCGGCTTGAGGTTCGAGGCCAGCGTCGTGCGGTCCATGGCGATCATGTCGGCGAGGCTGGTGATCGTCGTTTCCCCGTGAGCACTCAGCTTCTGCAGAATGCTGAACTGCGTCGCACGAAGACCGACCGGGGCCAGAGCCTTGTCGTACGTCGCGCCGAGGTACCGGGCCGCCTTGCGCAGGGCCAGGTTGTTGCACGCGTCGTCGAGGTTCGTCGGCGCAGGGGTCATCGTCTCCTCCAAGGTCCCCTCCCAGGATAGGAGCATGTGCTCGCACATGGAAGTCGGGCCGACGTTGGTTCGACGGCTTGCCACGCGCCCCCAGATCTCTGCCGCCTGCCGCGTGAACCGGGCTGATGGCGTCAGTCGTCGCGCTCAGCCTGGCGCGGTACTTCGAGCGGGATGCCGAGTTCGCGTGCGAACCGGATGGCCGCTTTGCGCGTTCGGCCTGGCTGGGCAGCCGACGGCCTGCCCCATGAGCCGCCCGGTGCGGAGCACTTCGTCATGCAGACCTCGAAGCCGCGGGCCTTCAGCTTTCCGGGCCGCTGCTCGCCGGCTCCACGAGCGGCGCCGCGTCGAGCAGGACGGCTGCTGCGGTACGCGCGGTGGTAGCGGCCGAGGGATCGCGGTCCATCCGCGCGGACAGTCCGGCACCGTCGTAAAGCAGGTGCAACTGGCGGGCCAGCCCTTCGGGGTCGGCGTACCCGGCCTCGGTGGCAAGTTCGGTGAACAGGCCGCGCACCCAGGTCCGGTAGTCGCCGGCGGCGCGGCTGACCGAGCTGTCGTCCGGCGCCTCGGCTGTGGCCCGCGCGAACGCGCAGCCGTTGTACTCGGAAGCGGTGAAAAACTCGCCCTGCGCGTCGAAGACACCGAGCAGGCGTTCCCGGGGAGTCCTGAAGCGGGTCAGCGTCCGCAGGATCCGGTCCTGGATGCGCGCCTTGCGGGACTCCAGGTAGGCGCAGACCAGGCTTTCCTTGTTCCCGTAGGTGTTGTAGAGGGATGCCTTGGCGACGCCGGCGTGTTCGATGATGCGGTCGATGCCGACGGTCTGCACGCCCTCGCTGTAGAACAGCTCGTTGGCGGCCTCGAGCAGACGCTCTCGCGCGGACAGCTTCGTTGCGGTCCTGGTCACCATGACATTCACCCTTTCAGACAGGTCAGTCTACTCTATCCCACCGATGGTCTGCGGAACCCGTGCGTTCTGGGGAGCGGGTACGGCCTCGGGCGTGGGGCCGACCACCGTCCAAGCCGCTGCCGCCGGCTCCGCGCGGCGGCCGCTGAGCAGCAGCCCGACCAGCGCGGCGGCCGTCAACACGATGACGGCGATGCCGTACTCCCGGGCGGTTTGCAGCAACCCGCCTCCGTGCACGACCAGCACTCCGCCGATCACCGCAGGTACGCCCAGGCCCAGGTAGGACACCACGTAGAGCAGGGACAGCACACCTGCCCGCTCGTGCGGCTGCGTCTGCGGCATCACCATCCGGATACCGCCCTGGAAGCCGCTGCCGAAGCCGAAGCCGGCGATCGCGCTGCCCACGAAGAACCCGGTCGTGGCGGCTGCGCCGCCGGTGCCCGAACCGATGGACACCAGGGTGATCGTCACACCGGTAACGAGTGCGCCGGCGCCGAGCAGCATCACCGTGCGCGTCGAGGTCCCGCGCAGCACCAGGACGGCCAGGCCCGCGGAACCGGCGAGCACGAACAGCGGCAGCCCGCCCCACACGACGGAGGTCGAGTCCACGAGGGTCCGGATGATGGCCGGGCCCAGAGCGCCGTAGAAGCCGGCCAGCGCCCACACCGCGAACAGCACGGGGGCGGCGATCGCAACCGGGGTGCGGGCGGCCTTGGGCAGCTTGATCTCGGGAGCCATGCTGGCCAGCGCACCCGGCTTGCGGCTCACCGTCTCGCGCAGAGCGAGCACGCCGAGCGCCTGCAGGACGAACACACCGAGCAGTACGACGTAGACGAGCCGGGTGGGTACGGGCAGGTACTGGACGATCAGCCCGGAGACCAGGGCGCCGCCGGCGGTGCCCAAGGCCGGCGCGAAGGAGTTCAGGAAGCCGCCCCTGCGCGGGTCGATGTCCAGCATGCCGGCGCCGATCGCGCCGAGCGCGGCGCCGGTGCCCACGCCCTGGATGACACGGGCGGCCAACAGTGCGCCCTCCCCACCGGCGGTCGCGAAGACGACCATCGCCACGGCCTGTGCGCCCAGCGCCGCCAGGAGGACCGGCCGGCGCCCGACGTGGTCGGAGATCTTGCCGACCACCAGGAGCGAGATCAGCACGGCGAGCGCGTAGACACCGAAGACGACGGTGATGGTGATCGGCGAGAAGCCCCAGTGCTGCTGGTAGATCGCGTAGAGCGGCGTCGGGGCGCTGGATGCCGCCAGCAGCGACACGATGATCGAGGCGAGCAGGGCGAGTGAGGCGGTGGCCCCCAGGCCCCTTCGTCGGTGCGCGGGGTGCGCACGAGACCGTCGTACGGCGTTGTCCGTACGGGCCGTGTAGCGCGCAGGGGATGTGTGGCTCATGGGTCACCCTCAGGGTTAGACAGATCTGTCTACTTCAAGGAAGTAGACTAGACCGGTCTGTCTGATTCGGTCAACGGAAGGGTTCATGACTAAGGTCACGCGGCACTACCGGGTTGCCTGGTAGTTCCGTCCACGGGCCTCGCGGTAGAGGGCATGTACCAGCAACGTGGTCGGAGAGCCGTCGCAGGGAGCGGCACGAGACACACGTGGCGCAACAGACGCACGAGCTGCCGTGAACCCTCGTCGGCCGACATGAACACGTCTCCGTTCGCAGCCCGCGAGAGACATCGGCGGATGAGAGGGGCCTCCCCGGCGGGGGCGAGCGAACGAGGGTGCCCCCGGTTGCAAACGTCAGCCGCGACAGGTCGCGTACGCGGAGTGAGGCCGAGGCACCGCAAGGCCGGGCGCCTGGCCACCGACCGCGGGCGCGTGCGGCAGTGACGCCTGGGCCGTCGTGCAGCCGGGGGAACCACGGCGGCCGCCGACGCCCGTCGGGGTGCTGCTCGGATGCCCCCCTGTCCGCGTGGACGCCACGCTCCCGCATCGGCATTGCCCACCGAGGCCCCATTTGCCGTGATACATACGTGAAGGGAGTGGGTGTGGAAGAGGGGCCGTGAGGCTGAAGCCGGGGTGAATCGAACTCGCGGCGTCACGGGACGGCCATGCGCTGCAGGGCCGAACATTTCGCCGGCGGAAGGTGCACGGGCGTGCGGCATTACGATCTTGTGGTTCTGGGGACGGGCAGCGGCAACATGCTGCTCGACGGGTTTGCTCATCTGCGCGTCGCTGTCGTGGAACCGGCCCGCTTCGGTGGTACCTGTCTCAACCGGGGCTGCATCCCGAGCAAGATGTTCGTCGTCACCGCCGACGCGGTCGAGGGCGCGCGGGCGGCGGCGCGGCTCGGCGTCAACGCCACCGTTGAGCACGCCGACTGGCAGGCCATCCGTGACCGGGTGTTCCACCGCATCGATCCCCTGCATGACAGCGCGCTGAACTACCGCAGGGAAAACGGCGTCCACGTGTACACCGAAGAGGGACGCTTCGTCGCGCCGAAGGTGCTGCAGGTCGGAACCGAGCAGATCACCGCTGACACGTTCATCGTCGCCGTCGGGTCACGGCCTGTGGTGCCGGACATCCCCGGACTCGACACCGTGCCCTTCCACACCTCGGACACCATCATGCGGGTCGACGAGGTGCCCGCATCCATGGCCGTCATCGGTGGAGGTTTCATCGCGGCCGAGTTCAGTCATGTGTTCGGTGCGTTCGGTACGGATATCACGATCGTGCAGCGGGGGCCGCGCCTGCTGATGGCGGAGGACGAGCAGGTGTCGGCCCGGTTCACCGAACTCGCGTCGCAGCGACATCGGGTACTGGTCGAGGCCGCCGTCACCTCCGTCGAACGGGATGCCGACGGCGTCGCGGTCACCGTGACCTGCCCGGGTGGCGGCCATGTCGTGCGGGCGGCGACGCTGCTGGTGTCCGTCGGCCGCCGCCCCAACACCGACCGGCTGGACGCGGCCGCAGGCGGGCTGGAACTCGACGGACACGGCCACATCGTGACCGACAGCGCCTACCGCACGTCAGTACCGGACGTCTGGGCGCTCGGCGACGTTGCGAACCACTTCCAGCTCAAACACATGGCGAATGCCGAAGCGCGGCTGGTGCGGCACAACGTGCTCCATCCAAAGGACGTGCGCACACTGGCCAACAACGTTGCGCCGCATGCGGTCTTCACAAACCCGCAGATCGCGAGTGTCGGACTGACCGAGCAAGAGGCGCACCGCCGCGGGATCGAGTACCTGGTCAGTACGCGTGACTACGCGGAGACCGCATACGGATGGGCGCTGGAGGACACCACCAGCTTCGTGAAGGTTCTGGCCGATCCCCTCGATCGCACGATCCTTGGCGCGCACATCATCGGCCCGCAGGCAGCGACACTCATCCAGCCATTGATCCAGGCGATGACGCTGGGCCTGACGGTGGACCAGGTCGCCCGGGACGTGCTGTACATCCACCCGGCCCTGACCGAAGTGGTCGAACAGGCTCTGCTGGCTTTGTAGTGCCCCTAGGGCCTGTTGTGAAAGTGCTGTAGACCGCTGCTGATCGGCAGCTCACAACCCGCGGATGGCTTCGCCGAGGTCGGGGCCGTAAGAGGCCCAGCAGATGACCGATCCGTCGGTGTCGACCTCCCCCATGAACCAGTCGCCGCCTGCTCTCGCGAGGCATATACCTGTGAAGGAGAGGATGACGTCAGGGTGAAGAAGTGTGTAGTCAGCTAGATCGTGCTCTTCAACGACAACAAGTCGTTCAAGCGAGAGCAGGGCGGCTTGAGGGTCCTGCGAAGCGGAGCGCACCCGCTCGATCGTCCACCCATCGGGAAGGCCTTCATTCACTGCCGCATGATTGCAGCGGACCGCGCTTCACAGCCACTCGTTTATGGCAGCGATGAGCACGGTTGCCTCGTAGCGGACTGCGAGTTTGTCATATCTGGTGGCCACGGACCTGTGGCGTTTGAGGCGGTTGATCCGCACGCCACGGCGTGACGGTCCTTGTAGTCGTCCTTGTCGAATTTCGGCGGCCGTCCTCCGCGCGAACCGAACTTCTTGCGGTTGCGGACCTGGTCGGCCTTTTCCGGGATTGTGCAGCCGATACCGCGTCTGCGCAGGTAGGCGCGGTTGGCTCGGGAGCCATACGCCTTGTCCGCTCTGACCTTGTCGGGTTTGGTGCGCGGCCGACCTCTGCCGAGCCGCGGTACCCGTATCGCCTCCAGGACCGCTTGGAACTGCGGACTGTCGTGCCAGTGGCCAGCAGTGACGATGAGTGCGAGCGGCTTTTGCTCCTGCTCGACCGCCAGGTGCAGCTTGGTGGTCAGCCCGCCACGTGAGCGTCCAAGGCCGTGGTCGTCGGGCTCGGTGTCGGCCCCGCCCGGCGGCTGGCGCTGAAGGTCCCCTTTTTACGCGCACCAGCAGCGTGCTGATGGGCTCGGGCAACGGTGGAATCCACGCTGACAGTCCACGTGATCAGGCCTTTGGCCTCAGCCTCGGCCTGCAACTGCTCGAAGATCCGGCTTCCAGGTGCCATCGCGCTGCCAGCGCCGGAACAGGTCGTAGACCCGGTCCCAGGACCGTACCGGTCGGGGACGTCCCGCCAAGGTGCACCCGTACGGGTCCGCCGCCGTACGCCGTCTATCAGCTGCCGCCGTGTCCAGACCCGCGGACGGCCCGGCTTCACGCCTTGCGGCAGCAGAGGCTCCAGCCGGGCCCACTGCTCGTTCGTCAGATCACTACGCCCCACAGCGTGTGATCATGGATGATCAAGATCCACTTTCGCAACAGACCCTAGTACTCCAGTGTGACTTCGTAGTTCCACGTCACGTCGCGCGTGTGGTGGCTACTGGACGGCGGGCTGCCCGATCGCACGGAGGACATCGGCGAGCCAGACCAGGTGGTGGTCCACAGCCCGGTTCGGGTCGGAAAGGAGGTCCTCAAGGTGCTGCCACGACTCGGAGAGCTGCCCGATGGTGATCGTTCTCGGTTCGTTGGCGACGTCATAGAGTTCGTCGCCCGGAACAGACCAGAAGTAGTCGTGCTCGAGCGCCACTGCGCTGCCGGCTGACGCTTCGATGTGTTGCAGTGCCAGCTCGAAGGCATTCCGCAGCCGATCAAGCGGGATCTGCAGAGGTTCGCTGTCCATGTGCTCATTCTGTCGATCAGGAGCCGTCGGACCGTTGCAAAGAGTTCGGCACCGCCCAGTACCCGGCCTGGAGCGAGAGTTGCCACCGCGTGATCATCGGGGGCTGTGTGGACTCCTGAAGATCGTGCGAGAGGCTCTGGACGGCCCCTGTCTTCCGTGGCCAGGGCATCGCGTCCAGTTTGCTCGAAGCCGCACTCGCCCATGCCGTGGAGAACGGCGTGGACACGGTGCGGCTTTCCGTGTGGGAATGGCGGACCGGGGCCATTGCACTATACGAACGGTTCGGCTTCACCGTCACCGAGTCGTGGGACAAACGGGATCAGCTGGTCTGCATGCAGCGTGCTGCATAACGGTCACAGCCATTCATTGATGGCCCCACGGCGCGGTGTCGCCTGAGGCTGTGGATCCCACACTCGACCGCGTGGCCCTCTCGGTCAGGTCCCGCCTGACTCTCCGTTCTTCGCGTCGGCCAGGGTCTGAAGTCGGGTGAGACTCCATACCGGATACCGTCCCGCTGCCATCGGCGAAACAGGCCGTAGATCCGGCCCCACGGTCCGTACTCGATGGGCACGTCTCACCACGGAACACCGGTCCGAACCCGAAATCGCATGCCGTCGATCAGCCCCCGCCCGACGCCAGTCCGGCGATCGCACCGCCTTCGCGCGCTTCGGCAACAACGATTCCCGCACTGCCCAGTGCTCGTCCGTGAGTTCTCCCCCCACATCGAAGGGCCCGGGCTGTGTCAGCGTCAGACCTTGCGGATCCGGTCGCCGATCTCCGGCCTCGCCTCGAACCCGGCCGCCTTGTACGTGGCGACGCCACCGACGTTGGAGCTCGGTGTGCACACACGAACGCTCGACGAGCCCATCTCCCGCAGCGCGGCCGCCCCGGCGACGGTGATCGCCCGGCCGTATCCGCGACCGCGGTGGTCCTCGTGGACGCCCATCGGCTCGACCAGTCCGGGCTTCCCCGGGCCGGCCGACCAGACCGTCACCATCGCCGCTGGGTTGCCCTGGGCGTCGTAGACGCCCAGGCAGCGGGCGTCGGAATGGAACGGCCCCGCCGACATCGCATGCCAGTACTCACGCGTAGGCCGCGAGGTGTTGAACGCCGACCGCAGAACGTCGGCGAAGTCCTGCGCCTGCTCCGGACCGATCGCCTTGATCCGCACGCCGGGGTCCTCCACCGCTTCCGCGAGGTCGCGGAAGAGCGGCGTCCACGGCTCGTCGACGCCCCAGCCCTCCTTGGTCAGCAGGTCGTGAAGCAGCAGGCCCAGCGGTGCCTCGATGGACACCGCTCCTTCCGGCAGCACGCCGCGCTCAGGCAGCGAAAGGTCCTCGACAAGCCGCCGTGCCAAGTCCTCGTCCTGGAAAGCCTCGGGAGCGACCGTCATCCGCAACACCGTCGGCGAGTCCAGCATCCCGACGGCGAGAATCCGTCCGCGCCGGCTCCAGGTCCGAACCACCGCGGCCGTCTCAGCCGTTCCGAACCGATAGTTCCAGCCGATGTCCCCCGAATGCAGCTGCATCGGCGCTCCGTCGTACTGCCACTCCCGCAGCGCGCCCATGGCCTCGCGCACCCCGCCTGCAGTCGGCGTTCCCAGCACAATCGTCATAGCCGGGATCCGACACCCCGTCCCGGCGGTCTGCAACCCATTAAGCGGCTCACAGGTAGCTCCTGGTGCGGCCCAACCGAGCTTCGTCTCTCCGGCCACCCCACTCGCACCGACAACGAACTACGGCTGGCGTACCAGGACCGCGTCCTGGGAGGTGGGGCGGATCGGAAAGAACGTAACGCGGGCCTGTTCCGCATCGGCAAACGATTCCGTGTCGTCGTCGGAGTCCGTCCACAACTCCAGACATAGGACATCGACCCGTTGAGGGTCTGCACTCGAAGCCCTATCAGGGCGAAGGCCTACGGCCTCACGGATGCCGTGGCGGAAGTCCTCGGCTTGTTCACCCTCTTGCGGGCACGATAAGCGGCCGCCTTCACCCTGTTCCCGCACGGATCCATGGCGCACCACTCCCGGCGAGCTCCATGCGACCGGTCGATGTAGATCTGCGTGCACTCAGGCCTGCTGCACTCCTTGAGCAGCGACCCTTCCGGTCCGCTGAGAATGCGGATTGCCTCTCGCGCCACCGAGGACAGCGCCTGTTGCGCAGTCGCCTCGATCCGGCGGCCCGACCGGGTGAGCTGCGGGACCGCCGAGGGCGTACGCGCCGTGCGGTTGACCAGCGAGAGCGCGTCGGCCTGGTAACTCTCCCCCGCCAGCTTGGCAACGACGAGCGCGTAGATCGCCTCGCGAAGAGCCACCGCCTCCGCGACGTCGGACGGACCGCAGTTCGAGTCGCCGTCGACGACGCCGGATTCGCTGTACCAGGCGTCGAGACTCTCCGGCGACGAGAGCATCTCCAGAGGTTCAGGGTTGTGCCGCGCCCGCAGCGTCCCTACGAAGTCCAGCGCCGGGGTGCCGCACTTAAAGACATGCATCATGTCACCAGCTTGACAGGTGACGGACAAGAGAGCAAGAACCACGCCCGGCACGCCTTGGCACAGGACGGCTGCACCTTCGGGAACTCCACGGAGAGTTCCCGAGGGCGGGCGCGGCCTGCGGGCCGCCCTTGCCGCGCTCCAGCAGGAGGGCGATCCGCCAGCAGCGGCTATATGAACTTGCAGGTGAGCGATTTTTCATGGTCATAGAGATCCTGCGACGGATACCGCGCAATGATGGGGACCACTTCTGTCGTGTCCTCCGGCCGGATACGCTCGGGCAGAGCCCCGAACCGGGCCTGGCGAGCCAGTGCATCGACATCCCTGACCATATTGAGCTTCTGCGTGTGCGCCATTTTTCCGCGTCCTTCTATTTCTGCGCCGGAAATTCGGTGATGACGAAAAGGCGTGGACCCCAGCGTCGGCGGCCCACCACCATCCTCAGAAGACCTGGAGGAAACATCCGCATGAGATGGCGATCACTGCCACTGCTACCGTGACCGTTTTCAACGCTGTGGGTATTTTCACGGGAATCCTTTGGTGGGATAGGCGGAACACATTCTGCCCGCAGCGTCGCGGGCGCTGCATGAACATGGGACTCAACACTGAGCGGCGTGATTCCGTTCCGGAGAGCGGTAACGCTCCAGACGCGAGAGCCGACTCCCCCACCCGTGACCGGCTCACACGCTCCCTCTACTGCGTTCGCTACCGACACTCACACGAAATTCGTCACCAGTCAAGAAGGTGACGAACGCTTGGGGGCGCCGCCACGGCTGGAGGAAGGGCAGAACCGCGCATGACCGGGCAAGCGAAGGGTCGCGAGGCCGATACCCCCCGAGCCTGCCGTGGCCCACAAGTGGCGGGCGGCGTGCCGCACAGCTCGACCCGCCCGTCAGGCCGGCCGCGACCTCCGACGCCGCATTCGCTGCCGCCGACCTCGCTTGCACCTAGACGGTCGGTCGTCTACTTTGAGTCGACCGACCGTTCGACACGCGTATCGCGAACTGTCCCACCGCGGTCGGAACACCACTTACCTGAGTCCGGACGGACCGGGCGCCGCCGTCGGCTCGGCGCGGCCTCCGCATCCGGCGGACCCACTGCACCATGGAGACACGACACATGCGCGTGGAGATCTGGACCGATATCGCCTGCCCCTGGTGCTACATCGGCAAAGCACGATTCGAGCGAGCCCTCGCAGCCTTCGATCATCGCGACGACGTCGAGGTGGTCCACCGGTCATTCGAACTCAACCCGAAGGCCGAGAACGGTACGACACCGATCATCGACGCCGTCGCGGCCCAGTACGGCCGCACCCGCGGGCAGCAGGTCGCAAGAGAGGAGTACGCCGCGTCCGAAGCGCACGCCGAGGGACTCGGTTTCAAGGTCGGTGCGCGCGTCCACGGCAACACCTTCGACGTCCACCGCCTGCTGCACTTCGCGAAGGCCCGCGGCCTCCAGGTCGAGCTGATGGATCTCGCCTTCCGGGTGAACTTCGCTGACGAGCGCTCTATCTACGACAGGGCAACGCTGGTGAGCCTGGCCGTCGAAGTGGGCCTCGACGACGCAGAGGTGCGCCAGGTGCTCGCCGATGCCGAGGCGTACGCCGAGGAGGTACGGGCCGACGAGCGACAGGCCGCCGAACTGGGCGCAGGCGGCGTGCCGTTCTTCGTGCTGGACCGGCAGTACGGCGTAAGCGGACTGCAGTCCATCGAGCTGTTCAGCCAGGCACTGGAGCAGGCATGGCAGAACCGTCCGGCGCCGCGGCACTGACACCCGCAGACCGAAGGAGACGACCGCCTGCCCAACCATCCGGCTTGCATGAAGCAAGTGGCCGCACCGATTGGGGTGCGGTCATGTCCGGCGGTTCGGGCATTCGTCCCAGCGGTGGCTATGGGCTGTCCCGCAATCCCCGGCGGGCGCACAACGACAGCCACGGCACCTCGCCGCGTCGCCGGAACGCCCGAATACGACCGGCGCGATGACGCCCTCCGCCTCGCGATGCACCGCATCCGACGCCGCGCACCGATCCACCAGGGATTACGGGACAGCCCTTGGCGGGACAACTTGGGTATCTTTACAATCCGCGTCTGATCTCATCGGAACCGCGGGGGGGCAGGGATGTACGAGGACAGTGCGCCGGAAACCGCCTGGGGGCGCAATCGGCGGTTGAGGGCCTTGCGCCCCGTATGGAAATCCGACAAGGACAGCAGCCGCGGCGATACCTACGAGGATGAACCGCTGGGCGGCTGGCTGATCGGTGAACTCGTCGTACGTGCCGACTTCGACCGGCTGCGGGCGTACGACATCGGTACAGGCACCGTCCGTTGGACCTGGCCCGTGCCGGGCCGCGACGTGCTCATGGCTGTCTCCCCGAACGCCGATGACGGCATCGCCCTGGTGCTTCATCACGACGAGGCGTCATCCAGCGGCGACCTGCCGACAGTTGCGGCCATCGACCTCGCCGCAGGCAAGCAAGCGTGGTCCAGGGACCATCACGACATGGAATTCAGCTACTTCCACTCACACACTCCACACACCACTTTGAGTGGTCGGCGCATCGCCTCGATCAGCGAAGAGCACGTCGAGTCGGTCGACCCCGAGGACGGTGCCGCGCTCTGGCGCAGCCCGCTGCCGGGCGAGGCCGGGAACCGCGATGCGTGGATCATGTGTGCCGACCCACTGGTCGTCGCGAGTACAGGGCATGGCAGACGTGGTGAACGACGGATCTCCGTCTTCGACGACAGCGGGAACGTGACGGCGTCGCTCTCGCTTCCCCCTGCATACAGAAACGTGGCCCTCCCTGCGGCTGTCGTGAACGGGGTGCTCGTGACCGGACTGGTCCACCCGGACGCCTCGTCCGACGAGCATGCGCGGATCGGCGGCTTCGATCTGTCCACGGGCAAGCTCCGCTGGGAGCGACGCCCCGGCGGGATCAGCGTTCAGAGCTTGCTGCCACATCGCGGACTACTTCTGGTACTTCACTCATTCGGCAGCAAGATCACTGCGCTCGATGCCCGCGACGGCCGTGTAGTCGCCCGTCGCCGGTTGCGCGGCTACGGAGGTTCCGCGCTGCTCCGCGTGGCCGGCGCCCGGTTCGCCGTGATCGGCCGCAGCGGCGGCCGCTCCCCCCTGCGGGTCTTCCACTGGCGCTGAGATCGGGCCGGCCCACCAAGGAAGCGCATTCAGGCTCTCAGCACCGGATCGATCAGACCTGAGGGCAGGGCAGGCACAAGGTCCCAGGTGGATCAGGGAGCTTTACCACTCCACGCTCGTCAAACCCAGCGCCTGCACCGGCCGCCGGATGACCCGAACGCGCGCCTGGAAACAGTGACCTTGTCCGGAGCGCGACTGTTCGTAGTCGAGGTGCCCGAGCACACTGCAGTCCTCCGAGCGCGCCCGCGCACCCCTCAGGTGGCGGGAGCAAGAACTCCCCTGTGCCGTCAGACGAACAGAACACTCTCGACATCGATGGTCACGAGTTCCACGTCCCTGCTCACCGTTCCGCCCTCCCCTCGCCGGTAGACGCGCCGCCGGGTAGGGATCATCATCCCGTCGAACTCCTTGTACTCGGAGGGGTAGTGCGCAGCAGGCCCGGCGTTGATGACCTCGGGCGTGTAGTCATGCCGCCGCAGCAGTCCGTTCGAGTCGAAGTAGAAGATCTGCTCAGGGCAATGCGTCGCGATGCGATCAGGGAACGTGACCTTGAGCCGCCTCCAGGTCTCCCCCTCCTCCGTGACGGGGGACAGTTCCACGGCCTCGAATCCGGGAGAGGCGAAGGTGAACGGGGACGTCAAGTACGTCCACATGGCCTCCCCAGCGAAGTAGGCGACCTGCAGATCGTCCCAGGGAGCCCGCACGTCGCTCGGGAACGACGCACGAGGGTCGGCCCGCTCGGCCGTCACCTCTCCGGTGACGGTCTCCACTGCCACCCGCTGCGCAGTGAAGGACGTCCGCAGGTGGGACGCGGTGAAGGGATAGTGGCTGGCGTGCTGCTGGTGCAGGTCGAGCCGTACAGCGAGATGGCGGAGTATCCCCTCCCGCCCCTTCAGCTTCCACAGCGAGCCCCCGACCCGGTGATGCACGGTCGCAGAGCTGAACCGGTTGTAGCGGTCCAGGCCGCCATGCGCCTCGATGACAGTGGCGAGGAGATCGCTCATGCCGTATCTCTCCTTGATCTGTGGGATGTGTCGTCGGAAAAATGACCGGCTGACGTGCTCCGGCAGCAGAAGCGGCACACCGGCCGTCCGGCGAACCCTCCAATTATGAGCATATGCTCTTATTTGCTCGAACACCACGACCGCACCTCGGGCCCTCGGAGCAGCCTGCTTCCGCCGAGACGGGCCGCCCGGGCCGCAGATGGGACACCTCCTCGAGTACGCAGGAAGATGTTCGATCTCGGCCGGCAGGAAGCGGCTGTTGCCCAGCGTCCGGGACAGCCATGGGCGGGCCGGGCCACACCGGGTCGCCGACCTCGAGGGGCACGTCACGGTCGGCACCGGCATCGATTTTCTGGCGGTGCACGGCAGCCCTGCGTCGGGTACCGCTGCACTCCTGGACGTCGAGGCCGCCTTCGGCACTGGATTCCGGATCCTCCCGGGCACACCTCTCACCGGTGACGACAGCGACGGCCGGCATGGCGCGCCCCTGTCAGTCGAAGAGCGGACCGACCGTTCGGGTGCGCTTGATCTCGTAAAAGCCCGGGGTGGAAACGACGGCGAGGGTGCCGTCCCACAGCTGCGCGGCCTGTTCACCCTTGGGGGCGGGCGTGACGACCGGGCCGAAGAATGCCACCTTGTCGGCGCCTGCGCCCGGGCCCGGTACGGCGATGATCGGACTGCCGACATCCTGGCCGACCAGCGCGATGCCTTCGAGATGCGATGCTCGCACCAGTTCGTCGTACGTGTCCGCGTCGCCGGCGTCGGCAAGGTCCACGGGCAAGCCGACGTCGCGAAGCGCCGCTTCGACGGTGGGGCGGGTCCTGGGCTGGTTCTGCAGGTGGAACCGGGTTCCCATCGCGGTGTACAGGGGCTCCAGCATCTCGGAGCCGTGGACCTGCGACGCCGCGGTCAGAACACGGACCGGTGCCCATGCCTGCCCCATCAGAAGACGGATGCGCTCGGGCAGTTCGTCGAGGCGGCCCTCGTTGAGGACAGCAAGGCTCATCACGTGCCAGGCGATGTCGACCGGCCGGGCCTTGCCGACCTCCAGCATCCAGCGGGAGGTCAGCCACGTCCACGGGCAGACGGGGTCGAACCAGAAGTCGACGGGTGTGCGGGGGCGGAAGTCGTTCACAAGGTGATCCAAACGTGGTGACGAAGCGTGACGGGGATGGTTCAGAGGTCAATTGAGGGAAGAGGAGTAACCGACCGGTCGCCTATAAGAGCTGATCGCGACCCCGTAGCACGATGACGACAGTGCGACATGGGTAGCCACATACGGGACGGAGCGGGCGGGGTCAGTCGGCGCCGCCGGCCCGACCCGGATCGTTGGGGTGTGACTGGAGGGAGGTGACCACCGGGGTCATCCACGACCAGAGGGGCAGGGTACCGAGCACCTTCTCATGCAGCTCGACTTCGTCGGCGGCGCGCCACAATCCGATGCTGCGCAGTTCACCCACCGGGCGCCACAGCCTGACCAGATGTCCCGTAGCAGCCAGCTCCCCCGCTCGTACGGCTTCGGCTGCGCGGCGACGGTCGACCTCCGCCTGCTCGGTGCCCTCGGGGACGGTAGTGGTGAGCTCGACCAAAAACTCCTTCATGGCCTTCCTCTCCTTGCATTCGATTGCGGCCTCCGGCGGCGCCGGGCAGGCATGGAAGAAACAGGGGTACACCCCCGGCCGCCCACGCCCGCCGCATGCGGTCAAGATCGGGCGGACGGCCGGGCCGGTGGGCGTGGAGCGGCACCGAGCCCAGTGGCCGACGACGCTCGAGCCGGACCGTCATGGCCGATGCCGATGACCGGCGGCGCATCCGGGCAGAGGTACAGCAGCGATCGCTAGTCGACCGGTCTAATAAAACATAGACGAGCGGTCGTATAGTGGCAACATGGGACGGACAAGTGATGCCAGAGAGAAGATTCTCGGGGCTGCGCACTCGCTCATCGAGCTGCGCGGCTATTCGGCTCTGGGCGTGGCCGAGATCTGCCGGACGGCAGGGGTACCCAAGGGCAGCTTCTACTACTTCTTCGAGTCCAAGGAGGCTCTCGCCCTCGCCGTGATCGACGATCAGTGGGCCACGCAGCGGAGCGACTGGACCCGCGTCCTCAAGAGCGACGCGCAGCCACTGCAGCGGCTGCGGCAGCTCTTCGAGGAGACCGAGGCCGAACAGCTGGCCGGGCAGCAGACCTGCGGGACCGTTTCGGGCTGCCTGTTCGGCAATCTCACCCTGGAGATGAGCAACCAGACCGAAGCCGTCCGCACGCGCCTGCAGGAGATCTTCGACGCCCAGGTCGACATGGTCGACGCGGTCATCACCGAGGCGCTCGAACGTGGCGAGGTCGCGGTGAGCGACACCCGCGCCGCCGCGCGATCCGTGGTCGCACAGCTTGAGGGCCAGGTCCTTTTCGCCAAGCTCTACAACAATGCCTCGCAACTCGGCGCGCTCTGGACGAACTGTCTTGCGCTGCTGGGCGCCGACAGCCCGCACGTGCCGACCGCCGCCTGACACGACAGCTGCAGCACTCGGTCCGCGCCGCCCACCGGCAGGGGCCGACCGGCTCCGCGCGGACCGGGTTCGTCTCACCACAGGACTCCACAAGGCTCGTGGTGCCACCGCACAGGAGGAACACACCCATGACAGTCTCGCCCAGGACGCTCTCGCCACTGCTCGACCTCGGGGTGAGCGCCCCGGTCCTCGCCGCGCCGATGGCCGGCGGCCCCACCACGCCCGCGTTGGTCACCGCGGCGGCTCGGGCTGCCGGACTCGGGTTCCTCGCCGGCGGCTACCGGACCGCCGACGCGCTGGCCGAGCAGATCGCGCAAGTGCGCTCCGACGGCGTGGCCTTCGGCGTCAACCTGTTCGCGCCCAACCCTGCGCCGGTCGACCGTGAGGCGTTCCACCGGTACGCCGGCACGATCGCACCTGACGCCCAGGCGCACGGCGTCGACGTCCGGGCAGCTGGAATCGTCGAGGACGACGACCACTGGTCGGACAAGATCGACCTGTTGCTGTCCGACCCGGTGCCGGTCGTCAGCTTCACCTTCGGCATACCTGAGGCAGCCGTGATCGCCGCGCTCCACGCCGCCGGGACACTGGTCGTCCAGACGGTCACCTCGCCCGCCGAGGCCCGACAGGCCCAGGAAACCGGAGCGGACCTGCTGGCCGTACAGGCCTCGGCGGCAGGAGGGCACTCCGGCACACTGACCCCGCAGCGCATTCCGGAACCCGTGTCCCTGGCCGACCTGTTGGGACAGGTGCGCCGAGCGGTGCCCCTGCCACTCGTCGCCGCTGGTGGAGTGGCCACCCCGGCGGACGTGACCGGGGCGCTGCGTGCCGGAGCCACGGCGGTCATGGTCGGCACCGTCTTGCTGCGCGCGGACGAGGCCGGCACATCAAAACCTCACCGGACCGCATTGGCCGACCCGGCGCGGACCCGGACCGTGGTGACCCGGGCGTTCACAGGCCGTCCCGCAAGGGCGCTGCGCAACGACTTCACCGACCGGTACAGCGCCCTCGCCCCGGCCGGTTATCCCGCACTGCACCACCTGACCAGCCCGATGCGCAAGGCTGCCGCTGCCGCGGAAGACCCTGAGCGGATCAACCTGTGGGCCGGCACCGGATACCGCCATGCCACCGCCGAGCCGACCGCGCAGATCCTGCAGCGGCTGGCGTCCGGACTCTGACCGGCGCTCCGTTCCCCATGCCCGGCCACGCTCCCGGCGGCTCTGGTTCCCGTTCCGGGAAGTGTGTGTCTCGCGGCGCCCCGCCGCCCATGGGCAGCAGGGCACCGCAGGACCGGCGCAGGCCGATGCGCTGCGAGCGCGGCCCCGGTCTCCACCGAGGATGAAGTCACCGCTTCCTGGCCGACGCCCCACGTGGTGGTCCGGGGCGAACTGGCCGGCCCCGACCGCCGGGTCCGAGCACCGCGGCCGGATACTGCCACCTCCGCACGGAACCACACCGGACAGTCACGGTCCACAGCACCGTCGGGTCCGACGGAGGAAGCCCGTCCACGACTCCCGTCGCACCAGGACCCGCCTCGGGAGCGAAGCACGGGAATACGTCACCGGGCGGGACGGCCGCCGCGGCCTCAGGCGACGGTCGCGTCGATGGTGACCGGAATGTTGAGCGCCTTGGAGTACGGGCATATCTGGTGAGCGCCGGCACCGAGCTCCTCGGCCGTCTGCTGGTCCACTCCGCTGAGCTCCAGGTGCAGAACGGCACTGAGGCTGTAGTCACCTGTCTCGTGCGTGTGATGCAGGGTGACTTCTGCGACAACCGCCAGGTCCTTCAGTGTCACCTTCTTCTTCGCGGCTGTGATCTTGACGGCACCCAGGAAGCAGGACCCCCATCCCGCGGCGAGGAGCTGCTCGGGATTGGTGGCGCCGCCGGCGCCGCCCAGCTCCTTCGGGATGGCCAGGGTGAGGTCGAGGAGTCCGTCGTTGGACGCGGCGCGGCCTCCGTTGCGGCCCTCGCCGGTCGCGGCGACTACGGCGGTGTACTTCGTTTCAGCCATGCTCATGCCTTTCTCGCTCGCCCCGGCGGAACCGTCCAGGGCGTCACCTGCCTAAGTGGTGATGACCTTGACATGCATGCCGTCACCTGTCAAACAGGTGACGGAGATTCATGTCACCCTCTTGACCAGTGACAGGCGCGTGCGCATGGTCGAGGCGGTACGACCGCATGGGTCCCGCGACCGATCGGCCGCCGGACACGGCAAGGAGACAAGATGCAGAACCCACCCGTCAGTCCGGACGCCGCCGAAACCGTCCGCCGCGCACGGTTCGGCGAACTGCCCAGGCGAATCCGACCGGAGGAGACGGTCGAGGAGAGGAAGGCCACGGCTTCGGACCCCGCAAGAGACACCTACAACGTCCACGAGTGGCTGGTCCGCTACTGCTTGTGAGCCCCGTGGACCACCTGATGGAAATTTCCGGCCCGCGCACAACCGAACCCCCTGACGGCAGCGTCGCCGGCAGCGCTCTCGGGGCCGCAGCCCTTGACTACTGCGCCCGGCCCTCCTGAGCGCAACCGCCGCTCGACCGGCACGCCGGGCCGGACTTCCGGAACCACCCCGGCCCGTCCTGCGCTCCGGAGCGGGCCGGACGCATATCGACGCCTCATGGCCGACCACCCGCCGCGAGCAGTAGCGAGACTCACTTGACGCATTTAAGACGACCGACCATATTGGAACGCGGCACACGGGTCCGTCTGCCGTTCCGAAGCAGTTCCGGCGCACGTCGTAGGCGTTCAGCGCCGCCCGTTCCCGTGGTTCGGGGATCCGGCCCACCCACACACGTCACTCATCCAGGAGAGCCATGTCCACCTACCGTGCATTCGAGGTCACAGGGGCGCGGAACTTCGAGCTCGTCACCCGAGAAGTCCCCACACCGCCCGCCGGGCACGTGAGGCTGAGGGTGGAGAGCTGCGGGGTCTGCCACTCCGACGTGCTCGCCGTGGAGGGCCTTCGGGCCGATCCGGCGCAGCCGATCGTTCCCGGACACGAGGTCGTCGGCGTCATCGATGCCGTCGGAGAGGGGGTGAGCACCTGGCACGTCGGGGACCGGGTGGGCGTTGGCTTCCTGAACGGCCACTGTGGTGAGTGCCCGCCCTGCCGCCGCGGAGACTTCGTCAACTGCGCGAGCCAGCCCCAGACCGGGACGACCACGGACGGCGGATATGCCGAGGTGCTGGTGGCCCGCAGCAGCGGCCTGGTCCGGATACCGGACGGCCTGTCCTCCGTAGACGCGGCCCCGCTGCTCTGCGCGGGCCTGACGACGTTCAGCGCACTGCGCCGACTCGACGCCCGCCCCGGCGCACTGGTGGCGATCCAGGGCATCGGCGGTCTCGGGCACCTCGGCATCCAGTACGCGGCACGGCTGGGCTTCCGCGTCGCAGCCATCGCACGGGGCCGGGAGAAGGAGCAGCTCAGCGTGGAGCTGGGTGCGAGCCACTACATCGACAGCTCGGCGGAGGACCCCGGCTCCGCACTGCAGAAGCTGGGTGGGGCCGACGCCGTCATCGCCACCGCGGCAAGTGGCACCTCGATGACGCCGCTGGTCCCGGGCCTCGCCCCGCGCGGGCACATGGTCGTGGTCGGCGTGGCACCGGACCCCCTCTCGATCTCCACGCCGGACCTCGTCCTGGGCACCCGCACCGTCAGCGGGAGCCTCACGGGCTCTTCCATCGAGAACGAGGACAACCTCGATTTCAGCAACCGCTTCGGTATCCGTCCGATGGTGGAGACGATGCCCCTGGCTCAGGCGCCCGAGGCGTACGAACGGATGATGTCCGGCCAGGCCCGCTTCCGGGTCGTACTGGACATGACCGGCTGACTCCGGCCTGGGGTGCGTGCGAGCCGACGACACCCCAGGCGGGGCCGCCCTGCTACACGTGAGGACGGCCTGGGCCGGGCGTGCCCGGCGCCCGGCCCGGCGTCATTTGACTCCGCCGAGGCGACCGACCATATTGCGAGGGGGAGGTGGCATCATGGCCCGACAGAGCATGCGCGAAGAGATCGTCGACGCGGCAGTCGCGCAGTTCCACTCGAAGGGGTACAACGCCGCAGGGGTCAAGGACATCACCGATGCCGCGGGCACTCCCAAGGGGTCGTTCTACAACCACTTCGAGAGCAAGGAATCGCTGGCCGTCGTCGCTCTGGAGCGCTACGGCGCGAGCCGACGGCTGCAGGATCTGGCGGCGTCCGACATCGCGCCACTGGTGCGTCTGCGCAAGCACTTCGAGTTCCTGCGTGACGAGACCGTGGATGCGGGATTCGCCCGAGGTTGCCTGATCGGGAACTTCGGGGCCGAGGTCGCCGACCACAGCGAGACGATCCGTACCGGCGTCCGCGAGTCGCTCGGCCACTGGGCCTCGATGATCTCCGGTGCGCTCGTCGAGGCGCAGCAGGCGGGCACGGTACGAGCGGATCTCGATCCGGAGAAGACGGCACGGTTCCTCCTCAACGCATGGGAGGGCACGCTCATCGCCGCGCGTTCCAGTCGGTCGGGCGACGCCTTCGACGACTTCTTCGACACCGCCTTCGGAGCACTTCTCGCGCCGCATCCGGAACAGGCCCAGCCGTAGTACCCACGGGTGGGTACTACGCGCCATGAGAGCACGGGGCACCACTCCCTACGCGGCAGTTCGACTCGGGACATGACCCGCGGTACGGCGCACCCGTGGGACGGAGAAACGCCGCACCGGCAGGCGCGATCCGCGAAGGGCAGCCGTCGCCCTCGACCGGGCAGACCACCCCAGCCAGTTGTTTCTTGACCGGAACGCCCTGCGGGTCGCGCTCGTCGCACCCGGACGGCACATCGCGCGGACCACGGACGACGAGAGGTTCGTGACGGCGACGACCGCGGCCCTCTCCGCGACCGGGTGGCGACCCGTGCATTGCCCGACGTCCGGCTCGGCGCAACGCCACAGCGACAGCAGGCGCCGGACCATCGACACCCTGAATTCATCACCATCTTGACAGGTGACTTTGACACATGCCATCGTCATCACCCCCTTGACAGGTGACGAAGATGATCACCGTGCGCGGACGGGGTTGATGCGGCACTTGCCTGCTGCCCCCGGCTCTTCGGATACCGCGCCGACACCTGTCGACTCCGCAAGAAACCGAGAAGAGGCTTCATGAGCGAGGCTGTGGGCTACGACTACGTCGTGCGGATCGCCGCCGCATCCGCCATGCCGTCCATCGTGTCCGGCGACACGAACGCGACCATCCGTGGCATCGCGCAGCGGGTCGCAGAGATCATCACCCACCCCGGGCGGTGGTGACCATGACCGACCGAAGGAAGCGGCCCGCCGACGGGGCTCCGGTGGCGCGGCGAGCGATGCTGATGATGCTCGGTGCGGGCATCACGGGGGTCGCCACCGCGCCCTACCTGCAGCGCGGCTGGGAGAAGACCCTGGGCGCCGCATCGCAGATCGACTCCACCGGCCTCACCGGACTGCTGCCCAACCCGGGGGGCTTTCGCTACTACAGCATCGTGGGCTCGGTGCCGCGCAAGGACGCGACGAACTACCGACTGCGCATCGATGGCCTCGTCGACCGCCCGAAGACGTACACGCTCGACGAGCTCGGCGCGCTACCGCAGACCCGCGTCGTCCACGACGTGCAATGCACCGACGGCTGGCGGGTGAAGGACACCCCCTTCGAGGGCGTGAAGCTCTCGGACCTGCTCGACGCCGCCGGGGTGCGACCCGACGGCAGAGCGATCCGCTTCACCTGCTTCGACGGGGCCTACACCGAAAGTCTCACGCTGTCCCAGGCCCGCCGCTCGGACGTGCTCGTGGCCCTGAAGATGCAGGACAAACCGGTCACCCACGAGCACGGTGGACCGGTCCGGCTCTATGTGGCCCCCATGTATTTCTACAAATCGGCCAAGTGGCTGTCCGGGATCTCCGTCACCGACGAGGTCGTACCCGGCTACTGGGAGGAGCGGGGCTATGACATCGACGGTTGGCTCGAAGGGGCGGACAGGCGCGGTGGCACCTCCGCCGCCTGAGCGGTCCGGGCGCATCCTCCGGTTCAGCCGGGCCGAGCGCCTGGTCCACCGCACCACCGGGTGGCTGATGCTGCTGTGTCTTGCGACCGCGGCCTGTCTGTACGTGGCGCCGCTCGCCCAGCTCGTCGGCCGCCGCCACCTGGTCGCCACCGTCCACGAGTGGTCAGGAATCCTGCTGCCGGTGCCCTTCCTCCTCGGCCTCGCCTCGCCCTCCTTCCGGGCCGGCCTGCGCAGGCTGAACCGCTTCGCGATGTACGACAGACAGTGGCTGCGTGCGGTCCTCCGGCGCGTGACCTCACCCGCCGCGCGTCCTGCCGGCAAGTTCAACGCGGGCCAGAAGCTGTACGCGGGCTGGATCGCCGGGGCGGTCCTGGTGATGATGTGCACCGGTCTGCTGATGTGGTTCACAGGGGTGCTGCAGCCGATCTCCCGCACCAGCGCGATCTTCGTACACGACGTAGTGGCCTGGGCCGTCGTCCTCGTCCTGATCGGGCACATACGAATGGCGTACCGCGACCCGCAGGCAAGGCGCGGGATGCGCACGGGATTCGTGGAACGGGAGTGGGCGAGGACATGGCATCCCCACTGGCTGGAGGAAGACCGGTCGCCCCCGAACGGCACGGATTCCGGTGCGGCCGGACCGGAGCGCTGAGTCGCAGTTCCACCGATGCGGCGAAACGGTCGGTCGTCGGCCGCCGATCGGTCGGACCGCGTGGTCGGCGTCGGTGTCATGGTCGCTCGGGCCGACTCTCCGACGCCCCGGGAACTTCCCATGGACGACACACGGGCGGGGTCGCCGGCTGCGGCCCCGCCCGTACCGTGCTGTGACTCCGCACGAGGCGTCGGGGCGGGGGCGGCGCAGCGCCCCTGTCGCCCTCGTGCCGCCCCGGCGGGCACGGGGGCGACTCGAACCGAGTCGCCCCCACGCAGCTGCTGGCTGTCAGCGCCGCAGCTTCAGCCGGTGTACTCCCCCGCTGATGGTGCCGACGTACAAGTACGCGCCGTCGGGGCTCGCCGCGAGCCGCCCTGGGGCAGTGTGCGGGCGACCTCGTCCGCGCCCGACGCGGTGAGCGCCGGTCCGATGTCGGCCCCGAGGGGCGCTGCGGCGGAGACGTTGCCGACGAGGGTGCCCTCGAAGACGTCGGCGTCGTGTTCGGCGGACCAGGATCGCGGTGCGGATCTCCGCGGGATCGAGCGTGGTGAGCGGAATTCCGTACAGGTCGACCGTGCCGCGGTCGGGATCGGCGCGGCCGGCAGGCAGGCAGCGCAGCAGGGCGGTCGCGTCGGCTGGGTCGGGGGTGGCCACGCCTACGATGTCGCCTGGTGCGATGTCGAGGTCGAGATCCTCGAGGGTGCCGTACGAGACGCCGCGCAGGCGGATTCTGCCATCGACGGGCTGCGGCAGTCGTCCGCCGCCCGGGAGCACGGCTCCGTCCGCGGCGAGCACGTAGGCGATCCGGGCCGCGGACGCGCGCCCCTGACCAGGTGACGTCCCATAGGTGGACTACCCAAACCTGATCCAACGAGTTAGGTTAGGCATACCTAAGTAACCCTAGATCTCTCTGACCGCTCCTCTGGAGAACTTGGATGCGCCCCTTCAGTACCCGCGCCACTCAGCCGACCCCCGCCGAACGTGTGCGGTCGATCCTGACAGCAGCCCATTCGATGACAGTGACGAGCGACGGGCTCCATCACACCGAGGTGCACCGTCTCGACGGCACGGGCGCGATGGGCCACATTCACCTGCACGAGCAATCCGAGGACAGCACTTCCCAGTCGGTCACGCGCATCCCGGTCCGGCTGGAGTTCACCGACATCGCGCCCACACCGGTACGTGACCGACTGCGCGCCCGCGTCACGGTGACCGGACTGCTGGCAGCCCCTTACAGACCGGAGGCCACGGAGAGCACCTGCATGGAGTTCGGCCAGGCAGTTCTCGAAGACTCAGAAGGACGTTCTTTCGTCACGCTGGCCGAGATGGAGGCCACCGAGCTCGATCCGATCGCCACGAGCGAGGCGGGCATGCTGACTCATCTCATGGACAGCCACAGCGAACTCGTTCCCCTTCTTCTGCGCCTGGTGCGACCGCAGCCGGACAGAGGCATTCTCCGCGCCGTCCCGGTGGCGATGGACCGCTACGGCGTGACCTTGCGCCTGGAGTACCCCAGCAGCCATCGCGATATGCGGCTGTCGTTCGCGAGGCCCGTAACCGACATCGACCAGGCCGGCCCGCAGATCCACTCCCTCCTGACCGCGGCCCGACGCGCTTCCCACCCCAACCGCCTGATCGCCTGAACGACCCCCGATCAGCCGAGGGGCTCACCGCTCGGCTCTCACGGAACCGTGCGGAACGATCGACCGATGGCTCCACCGAGACGGACCACTGACACCGACGTCCGGGTCCATCACTCGTACCGGTACCGGGCAGCATCAACGATGCCTGTACGCGAATCGAAGACCTGCGAGCTCACCGGGCAAGGCCGTCATCCGAGCCGGATGGTGTCACCCGTGACGGTGATCGGTTCGGCGGCCAGCGGCCGCGGCGCGGGGCCGGCCACGACCGCTGCGTCCGTGATGCGGTACCGACTGCCGTGGCAGGGGCAGTTGATGGTGCCGTCGCTGACCGAGACGACGGTGCACCCCTTATGGGTGCAGATGGCGGAGAAGCCCTTGAACTCGCCCTGCTCGGGCTGGGTCACCACGACCTCCTGCTCCTCGAAGACCTTGCCGCCTCCGACCGGAATGTCCGAGGTCTTGGCGAGCGCCTCGCCTCGCGGCGCGGAACCGGCGGCGCTCGCCTTGCCTGTCCCGGTGCTCGGCGTCGCGCCGCGGGAGGTCTTCGGTGCGGATGCCGTGCCCGTGTCTCCGTCCCCGGACGAGCCGCAAGCGGTCACCAGCCCGGCGGCCCCCGCCGCGCCAGCCGTGAGGACCGTCCTTCGCCGTGCGTGCATCGCTTGCTCCCTGTGTGGTGGCCACGACACCGTGAGCCGTCTGCTCCCGGCACAGGCATCGTTACCCCGGGGCCCTGAGGTCCTAGCAACCTGGCGGCAGGCTCGCCCGAGTGCCACAAGCCCGGTTCCGGTCGACAGTTGCGGGAGAGCCGCTCGGCCCGAACGGGCGAGAGCGTCGCGCCATGGTCACGCGTACCTCGGACGATGCCATGCGCTCGACGCGCTCGGGAGCCGTCGCCATGACTGCAGGCGGCCACCCGAAGGCTGATCGGGTGGCGTCAGCGCAGTGCAACCTCGCCCGCGTGGACGGCGTGCATGGCGCGCTCGACAGTCTCCCGATTCTCGCCGACCGGAGCCACGTAGTCGATGACGTCGCGCGCCGCTTCCTCGCCGAGCATCCTGGTCATCACCCACGCGGCGAGATACTGGGACGCCAGGCAACCGCCCGCCGTTGCGATGTTCCCCTCGGCGTGGAACGGCGCGTCCAGCACGGTGACGTCGCACGCTTCGACAAAGGGCCGGCTCTTCATGTCCGTGCAAACCGGCATGCCATCCAGCAACCCGAGCCGGGCGAGCACCAGTGCACCGGAGCACTGCGCACCGATCAGCTGTCGTGAAGGGTCGAGCGACAACCTGGAGATCAGCCGGTCGTCGGCGACCACGTCTCGCGCCTTCACCCCACTACCGATCAGCACGACGTCGGCTTCGGTCACGAACTCCATCGGGCGCTGCCCGGTCACCTCGACGCCGTTCATCGACGTGACCACCGGCGTCGGCGTCGTGATGAAGGCCTCCAAGCCGTCCTTGCGGCACCGGTTGATCAGCGCGGAAGCGATGAAGCTGTCGAGCTCGTTGAACCCGTCAAAGGTGACCACGGCGACCTGCATCACAACCCCTTCACGTACGGCGTCAAGCCGCCAGTCTCTCCAACACGCCACTCCGGGTCCACAGCCAATCGGCGACTGGTGGCACGCCTGCCGCCGCTCCGCGTCCCGAGCTCCGAGCCTGAGTACCGCACCGCACCTACCGTCCCACCGGTCGGCCACGTGTGAGCCCGGGCCCTCCCGGCCCGCCGACAGGAACGCCCAGTCCTTCTGACGCCGGCCGCGGTCCGGGCTCACCCAGGGGTCACCGCGTCCCGACGTCGTGAGCGGTACCGTCGGCGACGGCCTGAAGCTTGTCCGGGTTGGCCACGTTGTGGATGGAGGTGATCCGGCCGTCCGCGTCGAAGTCGAAGGTGACAGTGGCGATCACGCGGCCCGATCCGCTGAACAGCATGCCCGGCCCGCCGTTGATCTCGACGAGTTCGGCATTCATGTCGGCGGGCTCGACGCCCTGGTAGGTCACCGTGCCGATGGCTGCGAACCAAGCGGCCACCGTCTGTGCGCCCACGACCGGACGCAGGGCCTGGCGGACCTTGCCGCCGCCGTCGGTCCACAGGGTGACGTCCGGGGACAGCAGCTCCATCAGGGCGTTGACGTCACCACCGGTCGCAGCGGCGAAGAACCGCTCGGTGATCTCGCGCTGCCGCGGCCGGTCGGTGGTGAAGCGCGGCCGCCGGGCCCGCACATGCTCACGAGCACGGTGTGCGGCCTGCCGCACCGCGGCTTCGGAACGCTCCACCGCCTCCGCGATCTCGGCATGGCTGAAGTCGAAGACCTCCTTCAGCACGAACACCGCGCGCTCGAGCGGGCTCAGCGTCTCCAACACCACCAGCATCGCCATCGACACCGACTCGGCGTCCGTGACGGCCTCGGCGGTGTCCCCGCTGGTGAGGATGGGCTCGGGAAGCCATGGCCCCACATAGGTCTCACGCTTGTACCGGGTGGAGCGCAGCCGTTCCAGCGACAGATTCGACACGATCCGCGTCAGGTACGCCTTGGGGTCCGCCACCTGCGAGCGGTCGGCGGACGACCACTTGATCCAGGCGTCCTGGACCGCGTCCTCGGCATCAGCCGCGATGCCGAGGAGCCGGTAGGCCACCGAGAACAGCAGGTTTCGATGCTTGTGGAACACCTGCTGGTCGCGGTCCCCGGACAGGTGGGTCACTGCGTCCCCCGAACCTTGGTGAAGCGGCCGCCGCGGGGCCAGAACGCGCCCGATGAGGGCATCTTCTTCATGCGGCCGTAGGTCGGCCAGGGCGAGGCAGTCACCGTCTCCTTATACCGGGCCGCCGTACCACCAGTCAGATGAATTGATCGCGGACTGTCGTCGGGGCGAGTGAACTGCACCACCGCGTCGTGCCGCCCCAGGCTCACCGGCGTGTGGTAGTAGCCGAAGCGGAACGGCTTGGGCCGCCGCCCTTTCAGCTCACGGACGATCGAGACCGCGACGTGCACACCGGTCGGCATGCCGCTCTGGCAGGTGCCGTGCATGACGCCGTAGCCCTGGCGGATCGCGGCCGCGTCGCCGACGGCGTACACCTCTGGGTGCGACACCGACCGCAGCGTGGTGTCGGTGACGATGCGTCCGCGCTCATCGACGGTCAGCCCGGCGGCGGCCACCATCGGTGACACCCGCGTACCGCTGGTCCAGAGGACCACATCGGCGGCGACGCTCTCCCCGCCGGCCAGCTCCACCGAATCGGACAGCACCTTCACCACCTCGACTCCGCTGCGCACCGCCACCCCCAACCGTTCGAGCGCGCCCTGCAGATAGGCCTTGGCCTTCACATTCATGGCCGCACCGGGTTCCTGTCGGCCCAGCAACAGCACGTTCAGTTCCGGGTACCGCTCGGCGATCTCCGCGGCCGCCTCGATACCGGTCAACCCACTGCCGCCGACCACCACCGTTCCGCTTCCGAGCCGCGCCAGCCGGTCGGCCAGCACCTCGGCGTCCTGAACGCTGTTCAGGTTGTACGCGTGGTCCTCGACACCCGGCACCGCCGCCGTGTCGGTCACGCCGCCCAACCCGTACACGAGCGTGTCGTAGCGCAGGACCCGGTCGTCGTCGATCCGCACCGTCTTCGCGTCCACGTCCACCGCTGTCACCCAGCCGCGCACGAACTGCGCGCCCGTGTCCTCGAGCAGCTCCGGAACACTCAACTCGGCGAGCTGCTGACCCGTCGCCGTCATGTGCAGCCGCAGCCTCTCGGTGAATCGCTCCTGCGCGTTCACCAGAGTCACCTGCACGCCCTCGCGCCGCTTGACCCGAGCCGCGAGCTGGATGGCCGCGGACACGCCCGCGTAACCCGCTCCCAGGATCAGAACGCGGTAGGTGGGAACCCTGCCGGCTTCATGCTGTGTGGTCATCGCTTCGCCTTCCTCCGCTGCCTGTTGACGACCACCAGATGCAAGCTGCCGCCCCGTCCGTGACACGAGAACGATGTGACGCGCGACACAGTCGAGATCTGCAGCCCCGCAGCAGGTCGTCAGAGGGGTCCGCGAAGCCACACCGCCCCCGGAGGCTCGGCCGCGAGCCGCCGACCCACTCCCGTCGGCATGAGACCCGTGTGAGACCCACACCGACGGCTCGACCCCGTCACCCAGGTCGCACGGCGCGCCCCACCGAAGGACGCCGGAGGCATGCGCGGGCCTGGATCGCTCCGCGCTCGGGAGGCCGGCCGCGACCAGTACTTCTGACCCGGCGCCCGAAGCGGCTGCTCTCCCGGCCATACGCGCCACCGTCCGACACGGAGCCCACCCACAACATGACCAAGCGGTCAGGTTAAGTGTTACGCTCAACATGACTCGACGGTCACTTTATGCCTGTCGGTCACCGGGTGATCCGCCGAGAGGACAGCCCGGCGTATCACCCCTTCTCACCACGCATTCCTGGGAGGAAAACGTGAGCGACACCCTTGAAGGAAAGGTCGTCCTGGTCACCGGCGCGTCCTCGGGCATCGGCCGGGCCACGGCGCTCGCCCTGTCCGAGGCGGGCGCGCGGGTGGCCGTCGGCGCCCGCCGGGCCGACCGCCTGAAGGATTTGGCCCAGGACGCCCCCGGCGAGATCCTGGTCGTTGAGCTGGACGTCACCGACGAGCAGTCGGTGCAGGAGGCGGTCGCGGCGACCGTCGAGCGCTTCGGCGCACTCGACGCCGTGGTGAACAACGCCGGCATCATGCTCAGTGGGGCGATCCTCGGCGCGGACACCACGGAGTGGACGCGCATGATCGAGACGAACCTGCTCGGCTCGATGTACACCGTCCACGCCGCGCTGCCGCACCTGCTGGAATCCAAGGGCGCCGTGGTGCAGATCTCCTCGACTTCGGGACGCATCTCCTCCGCCGCGAGCGGTGTGTACGCGGCCACCAAGTTCGGCATCACCGCCTTCGCGGAGGCGCTGCGCCAGGAGGTCACCACGCACGGCGTGCGCGTCGTCGTCGTCGAGCCCGGATTCGTCTCGACCGAACTGACCAGCCACATCACCGACCCGAACATCCAGGCCGCAGCCAAGGACATGGCCGAGTCCATGCGGACCCTCCAACCCGAGGACATCGCCGCCGCCGTCGTGTACGCACTCACCCAGCCCGCACACGTGGCCGTCAACGAGATCCTCATCCGCCCGACCGACCAGACCCGCTGAACCCGGGTGCGGGCCCACCACCGGGCCCGCACCCCAGGGCATCGCCTCGGGTCCACGGTGTGCCGGGGTGCCCGGCGGTCCGTACGACCCCGCGCACCGCCCGCCGACCCCTGGCCGGCCCCGCCCCACCAGCGAAACCGGCGCCCACCCGACGCGACCACGCCGCGTCCCCGCCGACCCTGGCACGGACCTGCTGCTCACGGTCGCTCCGTCGCGGACGCCGGAAGGAGCGACGTCGGCAGCGGCGCGGACCGTGGGAGCGCCCGCCACAACGGTCATGGTCACCCGTGACGGTCGGGATCCCGTGCCGGGCAGGACGATGCGGGGCACGGTTGCGCCCGGTCGGGCGAGGATTCACGCTGGGAAGGAATGGGCCGGTGTGCTCGACGAGCTGGGGGTCGTCGTTACCGCCCGATCCGGCCCCGGGCACCGTTGCCCACGGTGCGACAACCGGCTGCGAGAACCTCCTGGCAAGGGTCGGGCGGCTCCGAGCGGAGGCGCTGGACCTGTCCGCTGTCTGCCCGTGGCGCCGAGAACGCGTCCGCCGCCGTGGGCGCCACCGATTCGACGTCTGCGGGGACACCGGCAGGTCACCGCTCAGGCGCAGACACCGTCTGCCCAAGCTTCCCGACGGCCGCGGGACGAGCCTGCGAAGCCGTCGGCCTCGTCGTCACCACGAGGGGCGAGGCGCGACCCTCGTGGACAGCTCGCCTGCCGTTGTTCACCGCTGATCCTGCCGTGGGCCGACGGTCCGCCGTCAGGGCGCTGCACTCCCCGGTCGTGACAGCCGAGCTGTACCGAAGGGAAGGTTGGGATGGACATGGACGGAACGCGGACGATGGCGGCCCCGGTCGTCGCGGGCCCGCTCGATCCGGAGCAACTGCACCGGATCCACGCGTGGTGGCGGGCGGCGAACTATCTGTCCGTCGGCGAGATCTACCTGATGGACAACCCGCTGCTGCATGAACCGCTGCGCCCCGAACATGTGAAGCCCCGACTGCTCGGGCACTGGGGCACCACCCCGGGGCTCAACTTCATCTACGCGCACCTCAACCGCTGCATCACCCAGCGCGACCTGGACATGATCTACGTGATGGGTCCCGGTCACGGCGGGCCGGGACCGGTGGCGGCGGCATGGCTGGAAGGCACCTACAGCGAGGTCTACGCCGACGTGTCCCAGGACACGGCCGGGCTGAAGAAGCTGTTCACCCAGTTCTCCTTCCCCGGCGGCATCCCCAGCCATGTGGCCCCGGAGACTCCGGGATCGATCCACGAGGGCGGCGAGCTCGGATACGCCCTGTCGCACGCCTACGGCGCCGCGTTCGACAACCCCCGGCTCATCGTCGCCGCGGTCGTCGGCGACGGAGAGGCGGAGACGGGACCGCTGGCGACCAGCTGGCACTCCAACAAGTTCCTCGACCCGCAGCGCGACGGCGCGGTGCTGCCGATCCTGCACCTCAACGGTTACAAGATCGCCAGCCCGACCGTGCTCGCCCGCATCGAACCCGAGGAACTGGACCAACTGCTGCGCGGCTACGGCTACGTCCCCCATCTCGTAGAGGGTTCCGACCCGGAACGGATGCACCAGGACTTCGCGGCCACCGTCGACCGGTGCCTCGACGAGATCGCACGGATCCAGCGGCGCGCCCGCCACGACGGAGTCACCGAGCGCCCCCGCTGGCCGATGATCGTCCTGCGCACGCCGAAGGGCTGGACCGGCCCCAAGGAGGTCGACGGGCTGAAGGTGGAGGGCTCCTGGCGCTCGCACCAGGTGCCGTTCAGCAACGCCCGCGGCGACGCCGCACACCGGGCGGTCCTGGAGCAGTGGATGCGCAGCTACCACCCCGAGGAACTGTTCGACGAATCCGGCGCCCCGGTACCCGAGATCCGCGACCTGCACCCGATGGGTGACCGGCGGATGAGCGCCAACCCGCACGCCAACGGCGGCGTGCTGCTGCGCGACCTACGGATGCCGGACTTCCGCGACTACGCGGTGCCGGTCGAGTCACCCGGCACGGGAGCGGTGGAGTCGACCCGGGTCCTGGGCACCTTCCTGCGGGACGTGATGCGCCGCAACATGACCAACTTCCGGGTCCTGGCGCCCGACGAGAACAACTCCAATCGGCTGGGCGCCGTCCTCGAGGCCACGCAACGGACCTGGGTGGCCCGGATGCAGCCGGACGACGTGGGCCTCGGCGTCGACGGACGGCTGATGGAGATCCTTTCCGAGCACACCTGTCAGGGCTGGCTGGAGGGCTATCTGCTGACCGGCCGGCACGGGTTCTTCTCCTGCTACGAGGCCTTCATCCACATCGTCGACTCGATGTTCAACCAGCACGCCAAGTGGCTCAAGACCACCGAGGGCATCGAATGGCGGCGCCCCATCGCCTCTCTCAACTACCTGCTGAGCAGCCATGTGTGGCGGCAGGACCACAACGGGTTCTCCCACCAGGATCCGGGCTTCATCGACCATGTGGTGAACAAGAAGGCCGACGTGATCCGGGTCTACCTGCCGCCGGACGCCAACACTCTGCTGTCCACGGTCGACCACTGCCTGCGGAGCAAGCAGTACGTCAACGTGATCGTCGCCGGCAAGCAGCCCCAACTGCAGTACCTGGACATGGACGACGCCATCGTGCACTGCACCAAGGGCATCGGGATCTGGGACTGGGCCAGCACGGACGCCGGCGTCGAGCCCGACGTGGTACTGGGTTGCGCCGGGGACATACCCACGATGGAGACCCTGGCCGCGGCCGAGATCCTGCGCGGCTGGTTCCCGGACCTGCGGGTGCGGGTGGTGAACGTGGTGGACCTGATGCGGCTGCAGAGTGAACGGGAACACCCGCACGGGCTGTCGGACCAGGAGTTCGACGCGTTGTTCACCACCGACCGGCCGGTCATCTTCGCCTACCACGGGTACCCGTGGCTGATCCATCGCCTGACCTACCGGCGTACCAACCACGACCAGCTGCACGTCCGTGGCTACCTCGAGGAGGGCACCACCACCACCCCCTTCGACATGTGCGTACTCAACCGGATCGACCGGTTCGACCTGGCCATCGACGTCATCGACCGGGTGCCCCGGCTGCAGGGGATCTCCGCACACCGGCGGGAGGAATTGCGCAACAAGCTGATCGAGCACCGCCACTACGTCCGCACCCATGGCGAGGACCTCCCCGAGGTCCGCGACTGGCAGTGGTCGGCGGTCCCGGGACCGAACACGCCCGCCGAGAAGCCGCAGGCGACCGCTCGGTGACATCCGCCGACAGCCGTCGGAGGCGGGGACGTCCGGGACGGTGATTCCGGTCGCGCGACCCGCAAACTTTCAAGCGTGCGGGTCCGGTGGCGCGACGAGACCGGGCTCAAAGACGAAGAAGACAGCCGCCGTTGCACTTGGCTCGGTGCAACGGCGGCCGGGTCAGCAGGGCAGCTGGTTACAGCTCCCGCTCGATCTGGTTCTCGCTGACCTTGTCCTCGCGCATGGTCGCCTCGTTCTGGACGGCATAGCGAGCCTGCGCCCCGCTGCCCTCGGCACTGCGGATCTCGCCCCGCTGAAGCTCGTCCTGCTGGTCCCGGTACTCCACGTACTGTCCCTTGCGATAGGGCATGGGAATCTCCAAGTCTCGTGTAGGTCGGTTGGGGTGCCCCGCTCGTTCGGCAGGAGCCGTCCCCGCCCTCTTGGCGCCCGCGACTATCGCCAGGCGCACTGACAGCCCACCCCCAACTACGCGCTGCAGCAACCACTGCGGGCCGAATGGAGGACGTCTCGCCCACCCGGCCGCCACCCTGTCCGCGTTGTTGCCGTACGCGCCGATCAGTCCCTCGGTCCAGGCCCGGCAGTCCAGGGTCGAGGTGCCGACCCGGTCGCCGGCGTGGACGACCACGTCTGCGCGGCCTCATCGAGCGGCCGGTGCGGGAGGGCCATGTCTCGCGGGGACAGGCGGGTGTCGGCGAGGAGCAGGAATCGCACGGAATGGCGGCCGCCGTCCGGCCGGGGACTCCACGAACACTGCGCCGGTCAGCGCTCCTGGGCGGTCGGCCGGACCATGATCTCGTTGATCGCGACGTGCGCCGGCTGGGTGACCATGAAGACGACGGTCCGGGCGACGTCCTCGGCCCGGAGCCAGCTGTCCTGCGGCGGACTCTGGGGGACCGACGTCCGGCCACCGCCGATGGTCATCTCCGTCCTGGTCATGCCCGGTTCGACGAGACCGACCCGGACGCCTCGCCCGGTCACCTCCTGGCGGAGCACCTCGCTGAACACGCACACCGCGTGCTTGGTCGCCGAGTACACGCTGTTGTCCTTGCGGGGTACCCGGCCGGCGACCGAGCTGACGTTCACCAGGTCCGCGACGCCCCGGGGCCCCGCGTCCGCCGCGCGCAGCAGGTGCGGGAGCGCGGCGTGGGACATCCGCAGCACCGCCCTGAGGTTGAGGTCGACCATCCGGTCCCAGTCCTCGGGATCGCTGTCCAGTACCGGGCTGCGCATGCTGAAGCCGGCGTTGTTGACGAGGACGTCGAGCCGGCCGAAGCGGTCCACGGTCTGCTCGACGGCCACGGCCGCCTGTGCTGCGTCACAGAGGTCGGCGGTCAGCTCGATGGCCGCACCGCTCCCCCGCTCCCCGAGGGCCGTGGCAATCTCCGCCAGCCGGTCGGCGCGGCGGGCGACCAGCGCGAGCGCGAAGCCTTCCCTGGCCAGCGCCCGGGCGATGGCGGCACCGATCCCACTGGACGCCCCGGTCACCAGCGCCACGCCGGCGTGCGCCGCGGATCCGTCCCGGCCCGCAGTGCGGGCATTCCTGGTCCCCTGGGTGCCGTGCATGGTGATTCCGTTCCTCCCGCTCGTGTGCCGTCGACCCGTGGTGGCCGAGTCCGGTGCCGGAACGAGTCGTACCCGAAAGGCCCGCGGATGCTCCCCTTGCCGGGCCGTCCGGCGGGCCGGGCGCTGTCCCGTCACCCGCTTCGTTCGCCCGAACGGCGGGCGTGAGCGTGCGGACAGGCCCAGGGCTCCCACCGGCCGTCCGCCTCGATGGGCACCGCGGAATCCCGGTGATCCCGGTGCGCTGCTGTCCCGGATCGGCACCGGGGCGGGCACGTGATCGCCCGGACGATCGCTGAGGTCCTTGCCGCGGTCACGGGCAGGTCGGTGACCGAGTGTTCGGCGGCATCGGGTGCTGGAGGCGGGACCGGGCGTGAACGGTCTCGCTCAGGTCGAAGTGGTGGAGACCCTCCAAGATCGCGTCGTCATTACTGTCCCCGATGAGGTGACTGCGTGGATGCGCACGGTCCGAGACTTGCAGGACGCGGTGGGCGTTCTGGTGGTCGCCGCGACCGTGGACACGTCGACCGGCAAGGACAGCTCATGACTGAACGCATCGTCAGTTCCCGCTCGCGCGGATTCCTCTTCCTCGACTCCCACCCTGCCGGCTGCAGGCGACTCGTCGACGACATGTGGCAGGCTGTGCCCGAACCGGTGCGGGACAGTGCGGACGAGGCGCCCGTCGCGCTCGTGATCGGCTCGTCCGCCGGATACGGGTTGGCCGCCACGGTCGCGGGACTTGCCAGGGCCGGTGTCCGTGGGATCGGGGTGTCCTTCGAGAAGGCGCCCGCCCGCCGGACCGGTACGGCCGGCTGGTACCGGACTGCTGCGACGGCCGAGCTGGCCGCGAAGGCCGGGAGAGACTTCGTGTTCCTCAACGGCGACGCGTTCTCCGACGCCCTGAAGGACGAGGTCGCCGATCTGCTCGACAAGCGGTTCGGCGGAAAGCTCGACTACCTCGTCTACTCCGTCGCAGCCCCGCGCCGCACCGATCCGGAAACCGGTGTCACGTACGCGTCCGTACTCAAGCCGATCGGTGAGGCGTACCGCACCAAGACCCTCGTCTTCGACGGCGAAGGGGTACCCGAGATCACGACCGTGGAGACCGGGCCGGCCGAGGGCGACGACATCCAACAGACCGTTGCCGTCATGGGTGGCAGGGACTGGGCCCGCTGGATCGGTCACCTCGCCGGGCGCGACCTGTTGGCGCAGGGCTTCAAGACCGTGGCCCTGTCCTACATCGGATCGCCGCTGACGGCCGCGATCTACCGGCAGGGCACCATCGGTGCGGCCAAGGCCCACCTGGAGCAGACCGCCCGCGACCTGAACGACTGGCTCGCCGAGGAAGTCGACGGCCGCGCCCTCACCTCCGTGAACGGGGCCGCTGTCACGCAGTCCAGCACGGCCATCCCCGGTATCGCGCTCTACGTCGGGCTGCTGCGCGGCGTTCTCGACGACGCCATGGTTCCGCCGATCGACCAGCTCACCCAGCTCTGGGACCAACTCACCGGCGTCACTCCCCTCGACGTCGATGGCGAGGGGCGCGTCCGCCTCGACACGTGGGAACTGACCCCCGCCGTCCAGGAGGCCGTCGCCGAACGCTGGCAGACCGCCACCACCGAGAACATCCCGGCCCTCGCCGACCTCGACTGGTTCACCGTCCAGGTACGGCAGCTCTACGGCTTCGCCGTGCCAGGCATCGACTACGCCGCGCCCGTCGAGACCGATGTCCCTTGGCCCCAGCCCACCTCCTGACACCCAGGAGGAACGCCGTGCACGCGCCGTCCGACGACACCCTGGTCCGCCGGCAGCAGCGCCTCCGAGAAGACCTCCACACCCGACGCGGCGGCCACGCCACCGCCCACGACGCGCTCCGGCAGGCCTCCGGATCCGAGGAACCGCCCTGCCAGGCATGCGGCGCCACAGGAGCGGGCGCCCGTTGCGGACGCCCGCTCCCGCACGGTCAGCTCGCCGGAACGGTGTCCTCGAAGGTGGTGCCTGCCTGCCGGTAGGCGTTGATCTTGGCGGCCACCTGGGCGGGGGTGAGTACCTGGTCCTTGACGTGCAGGACGTAGTCGACACCCTCGTCGTACGCGCGCGCGGTGGTGCTGGTCTGGCCGTTGAGGTCGATCAGCCACTGGTTGAAGTTGATCGACATGCCACGCTCGGGGAGATACGCGGCGTCATGCGTGCCGAACAGCTGTCCGTCGATGTAGTACTTGATGGTGCTGTTGTCGATGGTCAGCACCAGGTCGTGCCAGCCGGTGAAACTCTGACGTGATTCTGTGTGCTGGTTGACGGCCTGCCAGGGGTCCGGGTTGTACGTCTCCCAGGATGTCGTGTAGAGGATGTTGCCCGACTCCCCCCAGCCGCCGTTGGGCAGGTACTCGAAGTCGTACTCCGAGTAGTCGTCGGCCATCGGCGCCTTGAGGTCGTTGATGGTGAAGAAGGTCTGGACGAGGTGGTCGCCGTCGGGCCCCGACTTCGGCGCGTCGCTGAACTTCACCCGGGCCGCATAGGTGCCGTTCCTGAACTTCATCGACTTGGTGAGGACTTCGGTCTGTTGGGTGGACTCGCCGGTCCCGGACGACGAGGTCTCCAGGTTCATCAGGGAGTTGCCGCACACGGCGGAGAAGGTGACGTTCTGCGGCGACCAGGTCGCGCCGGGGACTCCGGGGCCGCCTGCGTTGGAGCGTACGTTCCAGCCGTGCTCCGACAGCTTTGCGTCGCTGTGGCTGGTGTAGTTGAAGTCGTCGAAGAGCGTGGCGCCGTCGCCCGGCGGATCGGTGGGCGGGTCGGTGGGCGGGTCGGTGGGGCCGCCGGGGTCGTTGCCTTCGGGGGCGGTGCCCCACTCGAGGCTGGAGCCGACCTGGGCGGTGACCTTGTTCCAGTCCCCGTACGAGTTCTGTGCGGCTCCGAAGGAGTAGTCGTCGCTCTGCTTCACGCTCTGCCAGTTGGACTGATAGAAGCGCAGCTGCAGATCTCCGCTGTCGGCGCCCGCCGCGAGGGATCCTGCCCCCGAGGTGAAGCCGACCTCGAGGTAGCGATCGGCGGTGGCGGTCGGATGGGCCAGGGTTCCGAAGGTTCCCGTGACGTTGGCGCACCCCTTGACCGCCCAGGAACAGGCGAACCTGTACGTGGCGTCCGCCGAGTCCGCCTTGAAGTAGTAGCGGACCTTGACCTGGCTGAGCTGCAGGGAACTGTTGCCGGAGTTGATGACCTTCAGCCAGGGCTCGCTCTGGTCGGCCGTGGCACCCGATGCGCCGGTCTTGTACTGGACCGTGAGTCCTCCGGCCGCGCTGGCGGTGGACGGCAGCGCAATCAGTCCTGCGCAGCCGAGGCTCACCGCGGCGGCGGCTGCCGCGACGGTGCGCAGACGGTTCTTCGCTCGTGTTGTCACTACGGTGCTCTCCTTTATGGGGGGTTGCGGGGGATTCTCGCGCGGCACCTACAGGGGGCGGTACCGGACGTCGAGCGCGTCCAGGCGGCCTTCGTGCAGCCGCAACCGGGCGAGGAAGTCCGCCCAGCCGGGCTCGTCCGACCAGGCGCGGTCGGCCAGCGCGCACAGCCGGGGGAAGCTGAGGTATTCCAGGTGTGCGGGGGTGGCGGCGAACTCGGTCCACAGCTGGGCCTGGGTACCGATCACCTGTGCTGCGGCTTCGTCCTCCCAGTCGGCCGGCACGGGGCGGTAGGTGTGCACGGACTTCAGGTCGACGACGGCGCCGGGCTGGCCGGGTGGTTCGGTGAGGTCGTCGGACTGGGCGTAGTCGAGGTAGGTGGAGCGGTAGTGGGCCATCACGACCTGCTGGCCGCGCCTCGCCGCGGCGAGGCCGTGCGACGGGTCGCGCCAGGTCGACACGGTGAACTCGGGCGGCAGTACGGTGCCGGTCTCGGCCCAGCCCATGGGGCGCCGGCCGTGGCTGGTCAGGAATTTCCCGATGCGGCCCATGAACCAGCCGTGCAGTGCTTCGGGGCCCTCCAGTCCCTCGTCCTCAACCCTGCGCAGTGCGTCCGCGGAGGCCGCCCATTCGACGGTGGGGCACTCGTCGCCGCCGACGTGGACATGTGTAGCCGGGAAGACGTCCATGACCTCTTCGAGGACGGTGCGGCAGAAGTCCAGGACCAGGTCGTGGACGCCGAGAGTGGTGTCGCACACGCCCCACTCGGTCCATACACCCAGGTGCCGCTCGGGGCGGTTGCCCAGCTCGGGGTAGGCGGCGACAGCCGCCCGGGCATGTCCGGGCATCCCGATCTCGGGCACGATGGTGACGCCCCGCGAGGCGGCGTACGCGACAAGTTCGCTGAGCTCCCGCCGGGTGTAGCTGCCGCCGTGCGGCGTCCCGTCGTACACCCCGCTCCCCGAGGGGCCGATCATCGACTGGGCCCGGTGGCCACCGATGTCGGTGAGTCCGGGGTAGGCCGAGACCGGCATGCGCCAGCCCTGGTCGTCGGTGAGGTGCAGCTGCAGGACGTTGAGTTTGTGGAAGGCCAGCAGGTCCACGTAGCGGCGTACGAAGGAGACCGGCTGGAAGTGGCGGGCCACATCGAGCATCGCTCCGCGCCAGAGATGCCGCGGAGCATCGGTGATCTCGACGCAGGGCAGCTGCCAGGAGCTACGGCGCTGCGGGGTGTCCAGCAGGGCTTCGGACGGCAGCAGTTGGCGGATGGTCTGGATGCCGTGCAGGAGTCCGGTTTCGTGTGCGGCGCGCAGGAGCAGGGCGTGCGGTGCGATGGTGAGCCCGTAGGCCTCGTCTCCGAGCCTGCCCATCTGCGGGTCGAGGAGGAGGCCTAACTGCCCGTTCGGGGAGGGAAGCAGTGGCAGCCCGGTGGCCGGGGCGAGGAAGGAGCGCAGGAGGTCTGCGGCGCCCTCGGTGCCCGGGGCAGCCCGTATGGACGTGTCCGCGTCGAGGGTGAAGCTGCCTGCCCTGGCGGAGAGCTTGCTGGGTCGGGGAATGAGCGGGAAGTCGGTGTGCGCGGGCATGGGTCGGCCTCCGGTGCTGGCAGGGTGCGGTCCTCGCGGGCAGGGGTATGGCCGAGGTCAGCCCTTGACTGCGCCGCCGGTCATCCCGGTCGAAACGCGTCGCTGGAGGGCCAGGAAGAGGATGAGGACGGGGAGCGCGAAGAGTGTGGAGGCCGCCATGGTGGCGCCCCAGTCGGTGCCGAAGACATTCGAGAACGAGGACAGCCAGACGGGCAGGGTGCGGTCGTCCTGGTTCTTGATGATCAGCATGTTGGCGAAGGCGAACTCGTTCCAGGCGGTGATGAATCCGAAGAGCGAGGTGGCGAGCAGGCCGGGAGCGAGGAGCGGGAGGGTGACGCGGCGGAAGGCCTGGGTGCGGGTGCAGCCATCGACCTGTGCCGCCTCCTCCAGTTCGACGGGGATCGCGGTGAGGAAGCTGCGTAGTGTCACGACGGTGAAGGGCAGCGTGATCATGAAGTAGATCAGGGTGAGCATCGACAGCTTGTCGAGCATGCCGGTGTCGCGGGCGATGAGGTACATCGGGATCAGCATGGCTTCCCAGGGAGCCACTTGGGCGATGAACACCATGAGGATGAAGCTGCGCCGCCCCCGCCACTTCATCCGTGCCACGGCGAAGGCCGCACCGAGGGCCACGACGAGGGCGAGCAGCACTCCGCCGAGCGTGACGGTGAGACTGTTGCGCCAGAACGTCCAGAAGCCGTCCGCCTGCACGGCCTCGGTGAAGTGGTCGAAGGTGAGGTGGGTGGGCAGGAAGACCGGTGTGTCGGCGGTGATGTCCTCCGTGGGCTTGAAGGCGGTGAGCGCCATCCAGTACACGGGGAAGATGGAGAGCGCGAACACGACGAGGGCCGTGGCGTTGAGCGGGAGCCTGCGGAGAAAGCGGCTCCGGACGCTGCTTGCACGTATCGCTGTGAGGCTCACAGTTCAGCCTCCTGCTTGAACATCTGGCGGAAGTAGGCGATGAGTACGGCGACGAGCAGAAGCACGGTGATGGTGGAGGCGGCGCCGGCCAGGTCGTAGCGGTGCAAGGACTGGGCGACCTGGAAGGCGTAGATGGGCAGGGTCGTGGTGGCGGTGTCCGGGCCACCCTGGCTGATGGCCCAGATCTGGGCGAAGCATCGGAAGACCCAGATGATTTCGAGACACAGGACGAGCCCGAAGATCGGGCGGAGCATCGGCAGGGTGATGGATCGGAAGATGCGGGCGGCGCCGGCGCCGTCGATCCGGGCCGACTCGAAGACCTCGACGGGAACGGTCGTCAAGGCCGAGTGCAGGGTGATCGCGGCGAACGGCACCGACTGCCAGACGACGAGGATCACCAGGATGGTGAAAGTGGCCGGGCCGTGGGCGAACCAGGTGTAGCCCTCGAAGGAGTCGAACCCGATCCGTACGAGCAGCCAGTTGACGACACCCAACTGGGACTGGAAGAGCCACTGAAAGACAGTGGTCGCGGCGATCTGCGGGGTGGCCCAGGCCAGCACCAGACCGCTCATCACGACGGTCCGCATGCGCGCGCCCAGGCGCTGGAGCATCAACGCGACGAGGGTGGACAGCACCATGATCAGTACGACGTTGACAGCCGTCCACAGGAATGTGCGGCGCACCACCGACCAGAACTCGTCCCCGCCGAGGATCTCCCGGTAGTTGTCCCATCCTGCGAAGCCGGGGCCGCCGCGGATGAGTTCGCCCATGCCGAAGTGCTGGAAGGAGATGACCACATTGCGGATCAGTGGATATACGAGCAGATAGGCGGCGCCGACGACGGTGGGTGCGACGAGCAGATAGGGCCAGAGGCCGGCGCTTGTCGTCCGAGCCGGGGTGCGTCGTCTCGCGGTGCGCGTCCTACCGGGAGGCCGTGCCTTCTCCGGTAGCGGGGTGTCGGGCGCTGTTCCGGTCCGCGTGGCTGCGGTCACGGCCTACTCCTTCCTCGGAGACGGGTTCAGGACTTGGTGTTCAGGGTCTTGGTGATGGAGTCCGATGCCTTCTTCGCGGCGGTCGCCAGGTCGCTCCCGGTCAGTACGGCCGTCTGGTAGGCCTTGATCGGGTTGTTGGCCTCGACTGCGGCCCAGTTGGGCGAGTTGGGGGTTGCATGACCCTGTGGGGCGGCTGCTGCCATCACGGAAGCACCCTCGTCACTGCTGAGGACTTCGGCGAGCGCGGTCCTGTTGGGCACATAGCTCATGATCTTGGCCATCTCGGTCTGCCACTTGTCGCCCGCCAGCGCCTTGATCACCTCGTACGCGGCATCCTGGTGGGAGGAGGCCACGGGGACGATCAGGTCGGAACCGCCGAGGACGACCGAGCCCGGCTTGTCGGCCGTCTTGCCGGGGATCGGGAAGAACCCGATCTTCCCCTTCAGCTCGGGGTTGGCCTGCTCAATGATCTTGGCGCCGCCGGGTACGGAGATCTCCTGGGCGACCATGCCCTTGGCAAAGACGTCGTGCTGCAGCGGCTTGGCCTCGTCAGAGTCCTTGGGACCCTTTCCGAGTGCCTGGAGCTGCTTGTAGTACTCCATCGCCTTGACCGCTTCAGGGGTGTCGAGCGCACCCTTCCACGTGCCGCCGGACTCGGTGGCGAGGTCGCCGCCCTCGTCCCAGATGAACCCCGACAGCAGGTACCAGTTCTGGCCCGGCAGGTAAATCCCCTGGTTGCCCCCCTTGTTGAGTTTCTCGGTCGCCGTGATCCACTGCTCCCGGGTCTTGATGCCGCCCGCGTCCACGCCGGCCTTCTCGAACAGGTCCTTGTTGTAGACCACGACGCGGTTGGCCGCGTACCAGGGGATGCCGTACTGCTTGTCGTCGATCCGGCCAGGTTCGGCGAGACCCGGCAGCCAGTCCTCACCCTTGAGGTCGGAGGTCTTGTCCGTGAAGTCCTTGACGCCGCCGCTGGCGGCGTATTGCGCAACCTGGGTGTTGCCCACCTCGATGACATCCGGGGCGTCGTTGCTGGCCAGCGCAGCGGTGACCTTCTGCCCGATGCCGTCCCACTCCTGGATCTGGATGTCCAGGGTGGTGTCTTTGTGGGTCTTCTCGAAGTCCGCCTTGAACCGCTTGAGGTAGTCGTCCGTGACACTGTCCTTCATGATCCACACGGTGAGCTTCTGAGGACCGTCCGTGGAATCGGAGGAGTCGGAGGAGCTGCACGCGCTGAGCCCGGCTGTCAACACGAGCACGGAAAGGCCGGCAAGCAATCGGAACTTCACTGTTCACCTCTGAGGGACGGGGCTCCAACCAGTTGACCACCAGTGGTCAACTGGACAACTTACCTATCGGTGGTGGATGAAGTTGGCATAGACCACTGACGTCGTCAAGTACCCGTGCAGAAGCCACCGTTGGCGTCCCATGACGGGAATATGGGACCAGCCATCCCCGATCTTTGACTCCGAAGCAGTTTGACCAGCAGGCCGATTGCAGCTCGTCGCAACCAACTGGTTAACTTTGAGGCAGACCAGAAAGGGCGACACATGGACAACAAGGCGCCAGAGACTCTGCTCAAGCGGGAGCGGGTGCGCGACCACATCCTGGAGCTGATCGAGGCCCGCAGGCCCGGCGATGCCATCCCTTCGGAGCGCGCACTCAGCGCCGAGCTCGGCGTCTCCCGGCCCACCCTGCGGGCGGCAGCCGACGAACTGGTGGCCACCGGCCTTCTCGTGCGCGAGCACGGCCGCGGCATGTTCGTCGCTCCGCAGAAGATCACCCAGGAGCTGGTCTCCGGGCAGCATTCGCTGAGCGCGCCTCTGGCCGGCGGCAGCTGGTCAAGTCGGCTCCTCGAGTTCGCGACCGTGCAGGCCGGGGCCCGCGTGGGCCGCAAACTGCAGCTGTCCCCCGCGGCCTCGATCGTCTACATCGCACGGCTTCGACTGGTCGACGGCGCCCCCATCGCCATCGAGCATCTGCACATCCCGGCAGAGCTCGTACCCGATCTGTCGGAGCAGGAACTGGAGGCCGGCGACCTCTACGAGCACCTGAGGGACCATCACCAGGTACAGGTCCATGAGGCGGTCCAAGCCATCGAGCCCACGGTCGTCACACAGGCGGAGGCCGCTCTGCTCGGTGTGCCCGAACTCTCCCCCGCCCTGCTCTTCGAGCGGCTCACCACCGACACCGGAGGGCACCCCGTCGAATACGTCCATTCGCTCTACCGCGGCGACCGCTACCGCATCGTCTCCCGGATCACCCTTGGTCCGGCGCCCGCCGACCCCGAGGCGCGCAGCGAGCACCATCCCGGCATCCCTCCAGGGGATTTCGCACACCGCGACCCCATCTCCTCGTCCACTGTCGGAGATGTGCAGTCAGGCAGGTAGCACAGGTCCGTCAGGCACTTCGCGGACTGTTCGAAGAAGGCGGGGCAGCCGGAGCCCGACCCCGGCGAGCCGGCGGACACACGTCACGCCGAAACGGCGAAGGCCCCGGACCACGAGGTCCGGGGCCGTCCCTGCGATGAAGAACTACTCGTCCTCTTCGAGGCAGTCGAGGCAGTCGCACTCGCGGGCGTGGCCGCAGTCGCAGCCGCACAAGTGGGCGGCGCTGAAGCAGTAGCAGACGCAACTGCGGTCGCCGCAGGGCTCGGTGTGCCTGGTCATAGGGTCATCCTCTCGTTTGCGGCAGCGCGTCAAATGGCGGCGGCCGCAGTCGGGCACCGGGCCATGAGGTCCGGAACCCGGTCGTGCGGTGATGTCTGGCCTAGCGTGATGGCGAGCTTGCCGTCCTCGGCTTCCATGCCGCCGAGCCGGACCTTCCTCCGGTGTGGCACCTCGACCTGACGGAACTTCTCGCCTTTCGGGACGTCATCGACGGCGACTTTGACGATGCAGTGCCCCTATGCGTACTCGGAGGGGCCGAAGTTGCCGTTGACCGCTACGTCCCGGCGGCGTCGTAGACGGAGGTTCCGTCGACGAAGTCGTCGAAGCCTCCGGTTCCCCAACTTCCGGTGTCGGTGGTGCGAACGACTCCGTCAGTGAGGGCGGATGCGCCGGTGAATGAGAACGTGGCCGGTTCGTCGAAGCCACTGCCGGCCATGACGGCTCAGGCAGCCTCGACGATTCCTGCGCCTGGGACCAGGTCTACGAGACCTTTGACCGCGGGGTCACCAGTCGTTCGGCGGACGGCCGTGCGGGCGCGGGTGGCATAGCGGGCACGGCGGGCATTTCAACAGACGGTGGTAGTACTTTGGTGGTCATCGTCCCCCCCGGGATTCGTTCCAGATCGGGATGGTATCCCGAATCGGCGCAGGTAGGGCCGGTTTTTACGAACAGCCGTGCGGACCTGGCGAGCTGTCACTGCATATGCCCGGCGCCGCTCGGCGAGTTCATCGTTCGCCGAGGTCCGTGAAGGCCGCGGCGCACTCCGCGGTCGTGTCGGCTTCTCCGGTACGTCAGTTGTGCGGGTTCGCCCTGCCGTACCCGATCCCGCCGATCTCGTGCGCCCTCTTGTGACGATTGCCATGGACGCAGGAGGCGCGTGCGCCTGTACGAGGGTCTGCATTGCGGCCGACAGAAGCCGATGGGGTTTCAGGGGCCTGTTGCAGGTCACCCGAAACGTATCAACCGAACGAGGACGACCATCGGGAGTGAGGCACATGGAGAACTGGCGTACGCAGGCGGCCTGCCGTGGTGAGGACCCCGATCTGTTCTTCCCCATCGGAAGCACCGGCCCTGCACTCGTGCAGACGGAGGAGGCGAAGGCGGTGTGCCGCGGATGCCCGGTTCGGGAGCTGTGTCTGGAGTGGGCCATGGAACACGGTCAGGACTCCGGCGTATGGGGTGGCCTGGGTGAGGCCGAACGGCGTGCGCTGAAGCGCCGCACCCGCAGGCGTGCTCAGGAATCCGGATAAGGACGGATGATGCATCCATGGACTCAACGGCCTGGCTTCTCGTCGGCGCGGTCGCCGCACTGCTCACCATGGGGGTCGCCGGCGTCCTTCTGATCCGGCTGGTCCGGGCAAGAAGGCTGCTGATCGACGCAGGGATTCCGCTGCGGAACAAGGCGTTGGTGTGGGCGGCGGCGATCTACACCGTGTGTCCCGTCGACCTCATCCCTGACCCCGTCTATCTCGACGACATCGGGTTCCTGCTGCTGGCGCTGCGCTCGCTCTCCGCCCACGGCCGCGGACAACTCGGGCGCCGCCCTCCCGCATAAGGGCGGCCCGCCCCACGCCCGACCGGGTCCCGGTCGACCGGTGGCGTACGGACTTGTCCTCCTGGTGACCGGTGGTGTGCCGGTCGAACCCGGCCGGCAGGTCGTCCAGGTCGAAGCGGGTATGGCAGGCAAGTCGGCCTCCGACGCCGACGCATCAGCCCCGCAGATCGGAGAGGGCCTCGTCACCGCGGCCGAGATCGTTCACCGCGAGGTTCTCCTCCAGGTGGTCGAGAGATACCGGTGCCCGGAATCGCCGGCACCGACGGCGAGTCGCGATCAGCGAGGCGATCGCGCCCGCGCGATGGGCGCGCCCAGGCGTGCTCCGACCTTGCCGGGCCGTACGGTGCCGAGTGGGCTGCCACCACCGCCGAGCGGGAAGCACCGCACGTGCGCGAAGCCCGCTTCCTCGCATTCCACGTGCAGCCCCCAGTCACCGGCATGCCCGTCCTGTACCGCCATGACGGGTGCGATAGCCCGGGCCTCGGCGAACTGGGCGGAGTCCACCACGGCCACCTGCCCTGCCGAACGGTGCCGGGTCCCTGGCGGAGCGCACCGGTCCTGCACCGCCCGCTTGCGTGTCACCGCACCCGGATCCATGCGCCAGCCCCGTGAAGTACGTCACATCGCCGTGCGCGGGACCGTGATCGCCGTGGGCACCCCGTGCCGACAACGGCCCGCCGCTGTCGGCCGATCTGAGGGTTCCCCGTCGACGCGCCGGGCCCTGCGTCGCGCCGGGTCGACTTAGGCCACCCTTCCCCGTAGCCGCAGTCGCCTGATACATGTGTAATTCCGACAGCTCATCGAAAGCCGCACAATGAACGAGGAAAATCTCACCGGTCACATACCCTTCACCATCGATCTGACCTTCGAGGAAGCTCGACGACGGGCAGAGGTCGTGACCGCACTCGGGCAAGACTGGGACCCGGTCGCCGCTCTCCAGAGCGAGGACGAGGCCTACACACTCCTTTACTCGAACCTTGACGCCGAGCAGCAGCGCACCTACGACCTGCTCGTGGCAGCCGGAGTCCTGCCAGGAGGGGAGCCGGGCCGTGCGGCTGCCCATTGATCCGCAGGCCGACATCGCCCGCCGCGCCTGGCTCGCCTGCCCCGTCTGCGACGACGCCCGCCACTGCGGGCCCTGCGCCGACCGCCGTAACTGCGGTGAACACTGGCGTTACCTGATATCCAGCAACGGACCGGTCGTCCACCTTCAGTGTCCGCAGTGCACACACATGTGGTCAGTGAACACGCGGCCGGGCATCACCCGCCGCGACGACAACACCACCGATTGGTGACCGACGGCAGGCCCACGGCGTGCCCTGTTGGTCATAGCACTGGGCGCTGGCCGGTCTGTCCTGCCATTCATGCAGGTCAGAGCAATTTTGCGGCGGCGCAGGCCGCGTTGTGAGCCGATGGCCGACCACCCGCCATCGGCATCCCGAGCCTCTGCCGACTCGATGCCACAAGTGACGGGGTCGGTCGACTGGTCCCACGTGACGAGGGGCCGGACATGTCGAGCGAGGTCGTCGAATATTCCGTGCAGTGCCGGTCGGCGGAGTGCAGACTCCCTCCATGGCGGACATGCAGGCATTTCGGGACGCGGTCAGCCGCTGGGCGGCCGGCGGTGCCGGCGAAGCAGCGAATGATCTGGCTGTGCAACTGGGGCTGCGGACGGCGGTGCTGCTGGAAGGACCGAGTGACCTCGAAGCCGTCGAGACGCTGGCCGCACGGCGTGGCAGGGACCTGGCCTCCGAAGGCGTGTGCGTCGTGCCGATGGGCGGGGCGATGAGTGTCGGCCGCTACGCCGGTCTTCTCGGGCCACCCGGTCTCGGCCTGCGTCTGACGGGACTGTGCGACGAGCGCGAGCAGCGCTTCTACGCCCGTGGCCTGGAGCGGGCCCGGGCACCGCACCAGGGCTTCTTCGTGTGCGTGGCGGACCTGGAGGACGAACTCATCCGCGCGCTGGGCACGTCTCGGGTGGAGGAGATCATCGGGACCGAGGGCGACCTGCGGGCCTGGCAGACCTTCCTGCGCCAGCCTGCACAACACGGTCGACCCCGGCAGCAACAGTTGCGGCGCTTCCTCGGCACGAAGAAGGGCCGCAAGATCCGCTACGGCCGTCTCCTGGTGGAGACCCTCGACCTCCGCCAAGTACCGGCCCCGCTGGACAACCTCGTCACGAGCCTGTGACCGAGGCACGGAAGCGCCGTCAAAGCCGCTTCGGGCGCCCCGTCCCGCCCGTCCACCCGAGGTGGACGGTTGAAGGGCTCCGCGGCCAAGTCAAGCAGGGCAGGAAGCACCCCAGCAGCCTGCCTCACGCCTCGTCGAGGTGCCCAACTCATCGTCTCAGAGACATAGTTCGAAGAAGACATCCTGGTCATGACGACCGGCTGCGATCGCGCCCTGGCCGTGTTCCACCACCCGCCTCACCGACGAAAGGCGCCCACCGAAGCTGACAGCAGGGTGCTGGGAGAAGGCCGGCGCCCGTGGTCACAGCACAAAGGCCTGGACGAGGTGGGATCGTCGCGTCGTTCGGCGGGCTCTCACCAGGAGGAGGCCGGCGGAAGGGGGCGCCACGCGACCGCAACCGGCCGTTGTGGTGGACGCTGCGTCGCCCCTGGCGGCCGCTGGCCTACGACGCGGGCGGCGCCTCGGTCATCGCCGGTGGCTACCAGGGAACCGGCCTGCTCATCCCTCACCGACGTGGCCTCACCGGGTTCCCGACGCGCGAGTTGGACATACGGGTCAGCCTTTAGGGTGTGCATCGAACGGTCCACCGATCGGCCCGGAGATGCCATGCCTCTGCAGATGAAGTTGGGTGCGATAACACTCGATTGCCCCGATCCGCCGGCTCTGGCGGCGTTCTATCAACAGGCCACCGGCCTCGAACCTCATCCGAAGTCGGACGCCGACTTCGCCGGTCTCATCAGTGAGGACGGACTCCTCATCGGCTTTCAGAGAGTCGACGCCTACCGAGCTCCGAGCTGGCCGTACCAAACCGTCCCCCAGCAGCTTCACATCTGCTTCGACGTCGGGGACGACCTGGACGACGCCGAGGCCCGGCTGCTGGAGTTGGGTGCGAGCAAGCCCGGTCACCAGCCTCATGACGAGGACAGGGCGCGGGTCCTCACCGACCCGGCTGGACATCCCTTCTGCCTGGTCAAACGCTGACTGCTCGTGCTCGATCCGCCAGTCGACGCTCTGCCTCCCTTAGCTCTGAACTCACCTTGTGAGAGGTGCCCTTACCTGTCGTGAGATGCAGGAGCCGATGACGTGGTCCTGGCGCGCGAGACGGTTGCCCACCTGGCAGGTGTAGGCGGAGGCGGCAGTCCTCAGCGGTCGCCGCGTGGCGATGGGCATCTGTACCGAACCCAGGCCCGATACTCACTCAAAACACCTGGTTCGCGTTGCTTTATCGTGGCGATGTATGCCGCGGAGGAGAATCCGATGGATCTGAATCTCACGGACAAGGTCGCCGTCATCACTGGAGGAAGCAAGGGCATCGGCCTGGCCGTAGCCGAGGCATTCGGCCGTGAGGGCGCGCGCGTCGTTGTCGGCAGCCGCACGGAAACACCTGAGCTGGCTGCCTTGTGCGAACGGTTCGACGTGGCCTTTCATCCGGTCGATCTGGCCGATGCCGACGGCGGGGACGCTCTGATCCAGGAGGCGGCGGACCGGCACGGCAGGATCGACGTGCTGGTCAACAACGTTGGCGCCACCAGCCCACGCTCCAGCTTCCTCGATGTCGATGACGCAGCATGGGTACGTGCCCTCGATGTGACGCTCTTGAGTGCGGTGCGTGCCAGCCGCGCGTCGTTGCCGCACTTGCTGGCCCACGGCGAAGGGGCGATCGTCAACATCAGTTCCATCAACGCCCGGCTGCCCTTTCCCACGGTGGTGGACTACTCAGCAGCCAAAGCCGCCCTGAGCAATCTCACCAAGGCCTTGTCCGAGGAGTTCGCCCCCCGCGGTGTCCGCGTCAACGCCATCGCTCCCGGCCCCGTACGCACTCCGTTCTGGACCGCCCCCGGCGGCTTCGCCGAAACGGTGACGGCCGGCACGGACCGTACAGCGGAGGAGGCCTTGGACGAGGTCGTGCCCCAGCAGATGGGCATCTCCACCGGACGGATCACCGAACCCCAGGAGGTGGCCGACCTCGCTGTCTTCCTTGCCTCCCCGCGTGCCGGCAATATCACCGGTGCCGAATTCGTCATTGATGGAGGCCAGATCAAGACCACCTGATGCGGGCTCGGGCGAAGCGGGGTACCGCTTCTTGTTCTCGGCCCCGTCATCGCGGAGCGGCGGCTCGGTGGGGCCGCTTCGTGGGATCTGTTCATGGCCCTCTACGGGGTCGGTGCGGTGGCCGGCGGCCTGGTGATGCTCGGCCGCCCACCGCGCCGGCCACTGCTCGTGGCCACGGTGGCGACGGCGGGCCGGTCTTTGCCGTCTGCCGCCCTCGCCACCGGTCGGTCGCTGCCGTGGGTCTGCGGTACCACGCTGGTCGCCGGCGCCGGATCGGCGGTGTGCGGCACTCTCTACGCGACCGCGACGCAGCGTCAGGTTCCGCCGGGCATGCTCGCTCGCGCCAACGCCTATGCCTCCTTCGGGGCATTCGCTCTCGGCCCCATCGGGCCGGCCGCCGCCGGGCCGATCTCCACACTCCTGGGTGCCCCGGGGGTCCTGGGCTTCGGCGCCGTGTGGCAGGTCACGGCCGTCACGGCAGTCCTTACGCTTCCCTCCATACGCGCCGGGCTTCCTCTGCCGTCTCATGAGGGACCCCACAGGCCGCCGGGGCGGCGACAGGAAGGGGAGCGCCAACCCTCGACGCCGCGGACTCGCGCTCATGACGATCCCCGCGATCCCCCGCAACAGCTCGACTGAGTCCCGGTACTTGCTGGTGTTCCCCGGTGAAAAGGGGACGGCAGGCATGGCAAACCGCGCCCTCCTCGTGATGGACGTCCGACGGGACGTCGTCGACGTCTCGGACGGCCGCTCCGGATATCTCCCGCGTCTGCGCCGAGCGATGGACGGCGCCCGAGCGGCAAGCCTCCCCGTGATCTACATGGTCATCGGGTCACGTCCGTGCCGTCCGGAAGTCAGAAGGCGGGTGCCTGGGCAGTGGGTGTCCTCGCACCCGCCCCGATCACCTCGGCGGCGACCAGGCGTACAGCTCCCTCCGCAACCGCCGTTGCTTCCGCGGACGCCACATGGAGCACACCGTCCCCGAGCCGAAGGACCAGCGGGCCAACCTCAAGCGCCGGGGCAGCAAAGGTGGTCGGCCTGCCTGCTTCGACAAGACGATCTACGAGCGCGGGAGCGAGGGCGAGCGGACGACCAACAGGTTCAAGAACTTCCCGGACCGTGGCCACGAGGTACGGCAGACGGGCCCACGTCTTCCACGACAACGTCCCGTTGCCGCGATCTGGCTCTGGCTTCGTCCATGGCCCGCCGGACGGAACCTGGCGGTGAGGCGCTCGAAAACCGGTGGAACGGCGCCACTGTGCGCCGTTACCGTGCTGCCGATCCACGTCGTCTAGTCGTCGTCTAGTCAAGGACGTTCCGTTGTACACCCTGTGAGTCCTCCCGAGCGCTGATCAGTCGCGCGTCGCGCATGTGCGACGCGCTCCTTTTTGCTGCGGACTTCTCACTGAAACCGGTGTACTTCTGTGCTCAAAAACTGGGTGGTCGTGCCCACCTGCCTGCCGCTCGTTCTCCGGCGCTGCCACGCGTGCGCGTCCGAGCGCTTCCGGGCAAACGGCAAATTCCGCGTCAACGCGCACCACAAGCTCATCGACGCCTGGTTCCTCGCGCTCTGTACCACTTGCGGGGAAACTGCAAAGTTCACGGTCCTGGAGCGGATGAATGTGCGCTCCGTACGACCTGAGCTGCTGGACCGGCTGCACGGCAACGACCCTGGCCTGACGGCTGAGCTGCTCCAGGATCCGGTCGTGCGGCACCGTAATCGCATCGCCCTCGACTGGGACAATGCATGGCGCCTCGACACCGGCGGATCGGATCAACTCGACCACGAGGTGATCGACGTCTCGGTCCGCTTTGCGGCGCGGATCCCTGTCCGGTCGGTGCGACTGATCGCTGAAGGTTGCGGTCTTTCGCGGGCGGAGGTCGAGAGACTGATCTCGGAGGGGAAGCTTGTTTCGGCAGTTCCGCTGAGCGGCAAGCTCTCCGACGACTTCACCTTCATGCTCAAGCGCTGAGCCCGCGGGTCCAGGGGGGCCTGTCCGGCATGAACCGCCGGACAGGCTCCAGGTCCTCCGCCACTGTTCAGTTCGGTTCCGGTCATGGCAGCTGCTGCGTTTACTGCTGTACGGCAGGGGTCCGCCTCAACGCGTGGCCGGTCCTCCGCCGCCACCTCCGCGCCTCACAGGCCGACGTCATCCCGGATCAGGGGTGAGCGTTCCTTGGCCCCTTTGCTGCCCCGTCCGGTCGGCCCACGGACGGCGGCGGCAGTGGCGGGGGTACCGGCGGGACGGACGGACCGTCGTCATCGAAGTCGCCGCGGAGGGCAGCGATGGCGAAGGCCACCATGGATGCCAGGGTGAGCAGCGCGAGCGGCCCCCAGATCGCCGGGATCGCCCATAGCGGCCAGTCGTTGGCAGCCTGCGCCCACAGCGTCAGGATGGCCGCGCCGCCCATGCCGACGCCGTGCCACCGCACCACAGCCGCTGCTTTCGCGTGACGCCGCTTGCCCGGCGCGAAGAGTGGCCACAGCCCTCCGACGAGGGCGGTCAAGCCGATCGAGATACAAGCGAGGGCGCCGCCGAGGCGGTCCTCGGGCTGCCCCACGGGCCCGGAGGACGTCTGCTGCCGCTGTCCGTCGGCGTCCCGGACCTCGACGACCTGCCCGTGCCAGATCAGGCCGACGACCTTGTCGTCCGGCTCCATCTCCGACACCACCGGGTCAGTTTGCGGGAACGTCACTTTCCACGGCATACCGGATGGCAGCAACAACTCGGCCTCCGGTGACGCGTTCCTCTCTCCGCGGTGCGCGTCGGCCTTCCGAACGGTGAATTCCTGCTTCCACAGGCACCTCGACGCCTTCACCGGGACGGAGGCACACGTCGGCGCGGCACGGAACTCCCGCTCCCGCTCCAGCGCTCCGCGGATCTCGAAGGCCGTCGCCACCCCCAAGACGAGAGCCACGACAGCGATCAGCAGCCATGACACCGTCCGTATCGCCTTGTTCCCCGCCGACCCCACCGCGCCCCTCACTCTTCCCACGTGTCCCCCGCACACATATTTGAGCACGCCGGCCGATGAGCGTTCATGCCCACCGCCGGCAGTACACGGCCCACCGGATCTGCCGAGGCCAGGCAACCAGTGAAACGACGGATGAGCGGGTGGTGACCCGCCGGACCGCCTCGGTGGCCACTCGCGTCCAGCTGGTACGGCGGACAGGCTGACAGGTCGGCCAGGACTGCCCCCACGCAATCAAGCTCTGCGCCGAGTTCAAAGGACACCGACCGGATGCGATGCGTGAGGTTCGAACACCGACGAGGTGCTGACGAGGTCCGCTGGCGCCTTTCTCAGTACTGCGCCATGAGAGCGCGGAGCCGTCCCCTGCGCTGACGGCCGCCAGTACGCAGCACCGTCACCGGGCCCCGGAGGTACATGCCTGTGGGCGGGTGGATCCGACCGTGTGAGAGCTCCGAGGTTGGGCACGCGAATGATCGAGAGGGAGACGCCGACTCTGATCGACGGCGGACTACAGATCTCTCGACCCGCACCAAATGAAGGAGCTAGGCATGAGCGACATCTGGGGATACCAGCCGACCACGGGCTACACCGCCGGGACGAACCTGACCGGTTACAAGGTCGAGGCGACCGACGGAAGCATCGGCAAGGTCGACAAGCACTCCGATGAGGTCGGCTCCTCCTGCATAGTGGTCGACATCGGCGTCTGGATCTTCGGCAAGCACGTACTGCTGCCTGCCGGAACCATCACCCTCATCGACGCCTCGGAGAAGAAGATCCACGTCTCGCGCACGAAGGCCGAGATCAAGGATTCACCCGAGTTCGACAAGGACAAGCACCTCGGCGACCCGGGCTATCACGACGCGGTCGGTGAATATTACGACGCCCCCCGCCTCTGACACGAGGCCATGAAGCGCGAGGCCGGGGTGGGCCAGGGATTCCTGGACCACTCCGGCATGTCCGCGGCGGACCGGGGCCGGGGGAACGGGAACACCGGCGGGCAAGGACCGTGCGGCTCCGGCCAGGGTCGCGACTCCCTCGGCGAACCGCCCCCGCGATCGCGGAGCGGACCTGGCTCTTCGCCTGCCAGGCTGATCGAGGAGCGTGCTCAGCCATGCCCCATGTCTGATTGCCCAAGGCCTGGGCCCCGTGCCACCCATGGCAGGCTCGGCCAAGACGGACTTGCGACGCCGGGTCGCGGACTGCGCCGCCTAACGCGTGACGCTCGGACCGCCGACTGGCCCGCACCGCGCGGTGGGCGTTTCATCGAAGGGTGACCCATCTGCGTATCGATGTGCACGCCCATCTGTGGACCCCGGCGTACCTGGACCGCCTCGAACGACTGGGGAAGACCGATACCGACACCCAGCGCGGAATCGGCGCCGACGCCACCGAGGCCGATCTGGACCGCCGTTTCGCACTGATGGATCAGGCCGGCATCGACCTTCAGGTGCTCTCCGTGGCACCGCAGTCCCCGCACCTGACGGGCGAATCCGACGCCGTGGCGCTGGCGGCTTCGGCGAACGAGTCGTACGCAGAGCTGGTGGGCCGTTTCCCCGGGCGCTTCCGCGCCTTCGCCGCGCTGCCCCTCCCCCATGTCGACGCGGCCCTGCGTGAAGCCGTCCATGCCCTGGACGACCTCGGCGCGGTCGGTGTCGGCGTGACCACGACCGTACTCGGCCGCACACTCGCCGACCCGCTCTTCGAACCCCTCTACGAGGAGCTCGACCGGCGCGGTGCCGTCCTGTACATCCACCCGGCCGGCGAAGGGGCCGCCAGCCCGCTCATCATCGGGCACGACATGACGTGGATGGTCGGAGCTCCGGTCGAGGACACGGTGGCGGTCATGCATCTGATCCTGGCGGGTATCCCCGTGCGTTATCCGCGGATGCGTATCCTGGCCTCTCATCTGGGCGGGGCGCTGCCATTGTTGCCGCGCCGACTCGACAATCATCTGGCGTTCGAATCCCCCGAGACGCCCGAGCTGCCTTCGGTGGCTGTCGGCCGCCTCTGGTACGACACGGTCAGCCATGCGCATGCGCCACGCGGCAAGAGCGCGTCACCCCCGCGGGCCTCACTCCTGCCGCAGGCTCGTGACCATCTCACGTGGCAGACCATGGGTGTCGTGGAGGTAGTGGAAGTCCTCCTCGGTCAGCCGGCCTTGGAACCGGGGTCGGGCGAGCACCTGACGACCGCGCTCCAGGAGCCGACGGAACCGGCGCTCCTCTTCGAGCAACAGCCGGAGCACGTCGCCTGGGCGCATGTCCTGCCGGAAGTGGTCCAGGGTGTGCTCGACCAGTTGTACCGGCAGGTCGTCGACACCACGCGAAGGATCGTCCCGCCAGAGAACGGTGAGCATCCGTCGTACCAGGCGGCGCAGCACGTAGCCCCGTCCGGTGTTGGCCGGGCGCACGCCGTCGCCGAGCACCACGACGGCGGAGCGCAGGTGGTCGCACACCAGCCGCAGCGAGGGCTCGTCCATGGGCCACAGGGTCGGCACGAGGCGGTGCCACGGCTCGAAGACGTCGCATTCGAACACGGACGACTTGCCCTGGAGCAGTGAGGCCAGCCGCTCCAGGCCGAGTCCGGTGTCGACGTTGCGCTGAGGAAGAGGCACGAGGGAACCGTCGTCGAGCCGGCGGTGGGTCATCATCACGTGATTCCACACCTCCACCCAGCGGTCGTCGCGGGTGGGTGTGGCCTCGGGTGGGCAGTCACCGCTCCACAGGAAGATCTCGGAGTCAGGACCGCACGGTCCGACAGGTCCGTTGGACCACCAGTTGTCCTCCACGGTGAGTTCGACCGGGACTCCGCGGTCCTGCCACAGCCGATGGGAAGCGGTGTCCGGCCCGGTCTGACTGTCACCGGCATGGACCGTGGCATGCAGCAGGCCGGGATCGATACCCAATCCCTCGGTCAGCAGCCCGTATCCCCAGTCGAGACTGAGCGGCCCTTCGTAGTCACCGAGCGACCATGTGCCGAGCATCTCGAAGACGGTCAGGTGAGTGGCGTCGCCGACCTCCTCCAGGTCCGTGGTGCGCAGACAGCGCTGCACGTTGACCAGCCGCCTGCCCAGCGGATGGGGACGCCCCTCAAGGTATGGAGTGAGCGGGTGCATACCGGAGGTCGTGAAGAGCACGGGGTCGCCTGACGGTGGCAGCAGCGTCGAGCCGACGATCCGGCGATGGGCGCGCTCTTCGAAGTACTCGATGAACGTACTGACCAGCTGTTCTGTCTTCATGGGATGACTCCTTCGCGTCGTAGCGGGGGAGGCACCGGAGAACGGGACCGTTCAGTCGCCCGGCCGGGGGCCAAGGGCGCCACAGCACTACCGACGGACCGTTTCCGGTCGCCGGGAGGAGGGGAAGGTCAGGCGGCGGCAACCGGCGAGCTGGTCGCTCGCGCGGTCGCGATGGTGCTTGGGCCGGTGACGTTCATGTGGATGACCATAACGCGTTCCTGCCCACCGCGGCATCCGAATTTGCTGCCAGGATTCCTACGCGACTGTCCCGCGAGACAAGGTGGTGGGGGCCTCTCACCACGTCTGCGAGGCATCAGAGACGCTGGACGGACGAAGCGCTCGGGTGCCGACCGGAGGGCACGGTCACAGACTGATCATGGGACGTGACGGTCAATCCGATGGACGTGGCGATGTTCCAGGAAACGCTACTCGCGGTTTCGCCTGCAGCTGCTCCAGGTGAGCTTCCCGGCATACAACGTGCCGGAAACTGACCTGGTGACTCCGCGAGCACGCCGCGAACCGCTCGGTGTCGCCGGCCCCCACCGACTGAAGCGCAGTCGGCCGCCAGGCGCTGTCGTCGAACGAGGATCGTCAGGGGCCGGTGGGTCGCGATCGCGCTGGAGGAGAATGCCGTCGTGACTCCTCCCCGCCATAAATGACGGGGCTTCCTGTTACGCCGGGTTGGCGTCACAGCGGACCAGCCCGGCCCGGTTCAAAACGTTGATCGCGCCCACCGTGTCAGCGTGCGCCAGGTGGCCGCAGGCGACGCAGTGGAACTTCTCCTGAGTGGTGCGGTTCTCCGCTGAGACGTGCCCACAGGCGGGGCAGGTCCGGGAGGTGTTGCGGGGGTCTACGGCGATTATTGTCCGGCCGGCGCTTTCAGCCTTGCTGGTCAGGATCGCGAGGAACACCCCCCAACCCGCGTCGTGGATCGATTTGTTCAGCCCGGCCTTCGCAGCGGCCCCGTTGGGCAGGAAGTTGCCCGGAGTCTCGGGGTCGGGCTTGGGCTTAGGGGCGCGCACCATGTTGCGGATCGTCAGCTTCTCGTGCGCGATCAGATCGTGCTGACGGACCAGGCCGAGTGCGGTCTTGTGCGCTTGGTCGAGGCGCTGACGGCGCGCCTTGCCGTGCAGGGCGGCGACCTTCTCGACCGCCAGGCGGTGCTTCTTCGTCCGCTTGTCCCGGCGGACTCGGGGGAACCGGGCCAGGGCTTGCTGGGCGTCGGCGAGGGCATCGGCGTTGCGCCGACCGTGGCGCGGGTTGGGCACGAACTCGCCGTTTGAATCGGCGAGGAAGTTGCTGATGCCCAGATCGATACCTACAACGCTGCCGGCCTTGGGCAGCGGCTCGGGCTGTTCCTGCTCGGCAGTGAGCACGACGAACCACTTACGGCCCTCGCGCTTAACCGAGACGGTCTTGACCCTGCCGACCACGGCACGGTGCTGGTTGACCTTGACGTGCCCGACACCCTGGAGGCGGACGCGGGTGGTCGGCTCGTGCGGGGTGCTGTCCCAGCGGCAGCCGTCCCCGTCCTTCGGGAAGTCCACCGTGTCGAACCAGCTCACCCCGCGAAAACGCGGGTAACCGGGCGTCTCGCCGGCCTGAACCCGGCGGAAGAACGCCTGCATCGCCTTGTCCAGGCGGCGTAGCGTGGCCTGCTGCGACGAGAACGACCAACGGCCGTGCCGCTCCGGGTCGAACGCCCGGATGTCCTTGAGCTGGGCGGACTGCATGCCGTACTTCACCGACGTCTTCGAGACGTGCCGGTAGGCGTCACGGCGTTCCTGTAAGGCCCCGTTGTAGAGCGAGCAGTGATCGCGGAGCATCTCCTCCAACGCGATCGACTGGCCCACAGTGGGCCGCATGAGGAACCTGTACGCACGGATCATCCAGCCCACCCCCTTCGGTCGAGTTCACTTGAGCATACTACCCTTGGTGTATGTCACCACGTTGGGAACCGAACCCCGATATTCGGCGAGGGAATCACGTCGTCTACCATCTGCATGCACACTTGGTGTTTGTCACCAAGTACCGACGTGAGATCTTCAACGGCGAGATGCTGACCAGGTGCGAGGCGATCATGCGGGACGTGTGCGAGAGCTTCGGCGCAGAGCTGCGCGAGTTCAACGGCGAGGGCGACCACGTCCACCTGCTCGTGCACTACCCGCCGAAGCTCGCCCTGTCCAAGCTGGTCAACAGCTTGAAGGGCGTCAGCTCCCGGTATCTGCGGGCGGAGTACACCGGCCGGATCAACCGGATCGGCATGGGCTCGGTGTTCTGGGCACCGTCCTACTTCGTAGGGTCCTGTGGCGGCGCACCGCTGAGCATCGTCAAGGACTACATCGAGAACCAGAAGCGTCCAGCCTGACCGTCACCCCGAGGCGCAAAGAACTCCGGCACTCCGCGCCTCCGTGCCAAGGATCGCATTCCCGCCCGGCCTGAAGGCCGGGATTCCCTGCGAAGATCAGGGATGGGGTCCGTCTTCTGGTCCCGCTCCTACTTCGCCGGGTCCTGCGGCGGCGCACCGCTGACCGTCATCCGTCAGTACATCGAAGGCCAGAAGCGGCCTACCTGACCGTCACTCCTGCAAGCGCAGAAAGCTCCGGCGCTTCACGCCTTCGGACCAAGGATGCGCCTCCCTCCCCGGCTGAAGCCGGGGATACCCACGCAAGATCAGGGATGGGCGTGCAGTCTCTGGGGTTCTACGCGACAACCGCGTACCTGCCCTCCCTCCTGGGCGACGCGGGCCTGTCTGCAGCTGAGGCAGGCCTCCTGCTGTCCCTCGCCAACCTGATCGGCATCGCGGCTGCCTTCACCACGCCGACGCTTGCAGTTCGGGCCGGAAGGCCAGGACTGCTCGCCATCCTCGCGGCGGTCCTCACGGGCCTCCTGGTCGCGCACGCCTCTGCGGCGCATTTATGCGTCTTGCTGCTGGGGTTCGGTCAAAGCGGAGCATTCTCACTGGCGTTGCTGTTCATTGTGCTGCGCGCACCAGACGGCAGGCATGCGGCGCAGCTCTCCGGCATGGCGCAGTGCTACGGCTACCTACTTGCGGCGGTCGGACCGCTCGCATTGGGCGCGGCGCACCAGGCCACCGGCAGTTGGACCCTCCCGCTCGTCCTGCTGCTCGTGCTGCTCGTCCCGCAGACCGCCGCCGGGCTCGGCGCCTCCAGGAACCGCTACGCCGCACCCGAGCAACCGTGACGCTGAGGTGTAGCCGGGCGAACCGGCTGCACGGTGTCAGGTTCCACTCGCATCCAAATCGATGACGCGCGTCGTCGAGTGGCCGCCCGCTCGCCCATGCAGCCTTACTTGTCGAGGAGATCCAGGAGCCCTGATGTCAGTCGAGATCGTCTACGAGACACACTCCACCACCACCGACAACGAAGCCGGCATCGCCACCGGCTGGCTCCCGGGCCAACTCTCGGACCTGGGCTGCCGCCAGGCCCGGGAATTGGGCGAACGTCGACCCGGCGACGGCTTCGCGGCCGTGTTCACCTCCGACCTGCACCGCGCTGTCCAGACAGCCCGGACCGCGTTCCCCGACGGCCGGCCCCCGATCCACCAAGACATCCGACTGCGTGAGTGCAACTACGGAGACCTCAACGGACACCCGCTCTCCCTCATCGCCGCCCAACGAGCCCAGCACATCGACGAACCGTTTCCCGGAGGCCAGAGCTACCGCCAGGTCGCCACGGCCACCCGCGCCTTCCTCCACGACCTCGCCACCGGATGGAACGGCAGCAGAATCCTGGTGATCGCCCACTCGGCCAACCGATGGGCACTGGACCATCTGCTCACCGGAACACCGCTGGAAGACCTGCTCCAAGCACCGCCCACCTGGCGCCCGGGCTGGCACTACACGCTGTCCGCCGACTGGCCCGCCTCGATCCGGTGAACCTATGCCGTCAGAGCACTGGTCATCTCTTGGTGCGCGCTCGGCGCGAGCACCCCGCAGCGCAAAGGTGCGGGTGTCCTCGGCATTGCGACGGCGCTGAACGACGGCGGCCTCGATCGGGGCCGGCTGGTCGTCCGGGACCGCCTCCGGCTCTGGGAACGCGCGCCGACTCAGCTCGCGCATCGCGCGGGTCTGCCGCTCGACTGCTGCCGGGATGCGAGTCAGTCGGCTGGGGGCGTCCAGCCGACTTCGGCTGCCTGGATGGTGGCGTGGGCGGGGAAGACCTGATCGAGGCCCACGATGCTGAAAATCCTGCTGACCCTGTCGGGGACCGCGGCCAGGGCGATGGTGAGTGGGCGGCAAGGGCGACGTTGCGAGCGGCGATCAGGACAGGGATGCCGGTGGAGTCACAGAAGGTGAGCCCGCCGAGGTCGACGACGAGCTGCTGGCCCGGCTCGATGGCCGGCCCGGGGAGGAGGCCGAGGATCCCGGGCGCGCTGTCGTGGTCGAGTTCCCGGCCAGTTCGATGACGGGGCCGGAGGCAGTGGTTCGCGTACGGACTTCCAGCTGGCTCACTGCCGCTCTTCACGTTCGGAGTGGGGCACGCTGACGGCCAGGAGTGCCGTGTCGTCGTCCACCCCGGTGCCGAGGGTGTCGAGAAGTTCACGGATGGCGCTGATGGCGTCCTGCGCGGTGGTGGGGGCGAGGGAGTGGGCGAAGTCGAGGAGGGCGTCGTCGCCGTAGCGGTCGCCGCAGATGGAGGTGTGGGCTTCGGTGAGGCCGTCGGTGTGGAGGAGCAGGGTGTCGCCCGGGTCGAGGCGGAAGGTGGTGGTGGTGATGTGGGCGTCGGGCAGGACGCCGATGAGCTGGCCGCCGGGGGTGGGCAGGTAGTCGGCGGTGCCGTCGGCGCGTAGCAACAGCGCGGGCGGGTGGCCGCCGCTGGCCAGGATGATGCGGAAGCCGCCCTGGTCGTCATCCGGGATGAGCAGGCCGAACAGGACGGTGCAGAACCTGGGGTCGCTCCCGTTGTACTCGTGGTTGAGGACGGTGTTGAGGTTGCCCAGGACCGCGGCCGGGGCAGGGTCGTAGACCGCGGCGGCGCGCAGGGTGTATCGGGCCAGCGAGGTGACGGCGGCAGCGGCGGCGCCCTTGCCGCACACGTCGCCAAGGAACAGCCCCCACGTGCCGTTCGCCAGAGGGAACAGGTCGTAGAAATCGCCGCCGACCTCGTCGATCGAGGCGATGTGGTAGTGCGCGGCGACGTCCAGTCCCGGCACGTTTGCCAGGGCCGGGGGCAGCAGCGTCTGCTGGAGCGTGGCGGTGAGTTGCTGCAGGCGTTCACGTTCGCGCTCGGCCTCCTGGCGGGCGCGCAGGAGTTCTTGTTCGTAGGCGCGGCGGTCGCGGGCGTCGAAGACGGTGGTGCGGATCAGCAGCGGCTGCCCGTCGCCGCCAGTCTTGACCGTGGAGGTCACCAGGACCGGCAGGCGGCTGCCGTCGGCCGCCTTCATCTCCAGTGCGATGCCTCTGATCTCGCCCTGCATGCGCAGCAGCGGCGCAAAGTGCGTCTCGTGGTAGAGGCGTCCGCCGACGGTGAGCAGGTCGGAGAACGTCCTGTGGCCCACCAGGTCGCCGCGCTCGTAGCCAAGCCAGTCCAGGAGAGTGGCGTTGACCTTGACGATCTGCCCGTCCAGCAACGTGGACAGGTACCCGCACGGGGCGTTCTCGTACAGGTCTTCGACGCTGTCCTCCAGCAGCACCGAGAACGTCTGGTCGTCGTCCGTGCGTTCTTCCGGGTCGCGGTCCTGGTCGCCGTCGGACTGGCACATCACCGCAGTGTTCCCACGAACGCGGTGATCGTCTCGGTGGTCTCCTCGGGAGCGCTGAGCTGAGGGCAGTGGCCGGTGGCATTCAGGGTGACGAGCCGGCTGTCCTTGATCTGCTCCTGCACGAAGGCGCCGACCTCGGGCGGGGCGATGGCGTCGCTGGAACACTGGGCGACCAGGGTGGGCACCGTCACCCGGGCCAGGTCGGCGCGGTTGTCGGACAGGAACGTCACACGGGCGAAGACCCGCTGAATGTCCGGGTCGGTGGCGCAGAAGCTACTGGTCAGCTCCTCGCCCAGCTCGGGACGTTCGGGGTTGCCCATAATGACCGGGGCCATGGCGCCCGACCAGCCGAGATAGTTCGCGTCCAGGGACTGGAGCAGCTCCTCGATGTCCTCGGCGCTGAAGCCGCCCCGGTAGCCGGCCGTGGGGTCGTCGATGAAGCAGGGCGAGGGGGCCAGCAGCACCAGACCCGCGAAGTACTCGGGATGCCGGGCAGCGGCCAGTACGCCCATCATCGCACTCACCGAATGCCCCACGAACGTCACCGGCCCCAGATCCAGCTCACGGCAGATCTCCAGCATGTCCTCCACGTACCCGTCCAGGCTGGAGTACCGGTCCTTGCTCCACGCCGACAGATCCGAGCGGCCTGCGCCCACGTGATCGAAGAGCACTACCGTGAAGTCACGCTCCAGCGTGGGTACCACCAGACGCCACATGTTCTGGTCGCACCCGAACCCGTGCGCCAGCATCACCACCGGCCCGTCCATCTGGCCGGACACCTTCACGTGGTTCCTGCTTCGCACGTCCATGCGACACATCCTCGCAGAGACGCAGAAGAGAGAAAGCCGCCGCCGGCAGGACGGTCCGGTGGAAGGCGACGGCGAATTCGAGGGTGGGCGTCATGGAGGTAAGGCCAGCGACGTCGAGTTCGGTGCGCAGGGTTCGGACACGGTCTTCGATGGCCGGGTTGCCGGCGTCGCGGGTGATCCGCAGAGAACGGCCTAGGAGTGACGTGCGAGGGCGATGGACAGGTCTGCGTGCCCGGGGAGCCGGTGTCAGTACGCGCCGAAGGACCAGAAGACCCCGACCTCGTCGCCGGACACGGCGATGAGGCCCAGCTCTTCGAGCAGGTCGAGGCCGTTGATGTACTCGCCTGTGATGAACCCGTGGACCTTCGTCCCCTTGAGGCCGGCCTGGACGAAGTCCCGGGCTGGGTCCGAGGCCGCGTTTCGGGCGTTCGTCCAGAATTGGGCGTCCGGGCCGTAGCGGTCCAGCAGGAACCGTGCGTCGGCCAGCAGGGCGTCGCGCTCCGGCCGGTTCCGGACGGGCCGGTCGTCGCCCCACTCCTCCGCCATGACGGCGAGCGCGGTGACGGCGCCCGCGGGCTCCAGCTCGTGCAGGCGGTCCCGGAACCCGGCGGCGGACGGCGGCTCGAAGGGGTACGTCGGCACGACGTAGCGGGCATCGTTGGTGCGGTCGGCGTCGATCCGAAGCCAGCCGCGCGGGTCCGGGACCTCGCGGTGCATCAGGGCGAGAACGTCCTCGGCCCAGTCCTCGTGCCGGCGCGGACCGGTGGCGAGGAAGACGTACGGGTCCTCCAGCAGGCGCAGGGCCGCCGCGTTCCAGGGGCTGCGGCGCCGCCGCAGCTCCGTGATGGTGCTGCCGACGCTGCGGGCGAACACGTCGGCCGGCGAGCGCGGGATGCCGGCCAGCTCGCCGTACCCCCACCGCAGGAGTTCCGTGGCCGCACCGTCCGCAGCAGCCCCGTCCAGCTCGCGCGGCGACTCGAGGACGACGGCCCGGTTTCCCCGCTGGAGTTCGCCGGCTGCCCGCCACAGGTCTTCCAGGTGGGCATCGAGGAGATCGAGGGCGATGCGGTCGTCGTCTGCCGTGCTCATGGGCCAACCCTAGGCCGCCCTGGAGCGTCTTGCCGACGACGGTAGGCGAGTTCGCCGGTGGCGCACTTGCGACGGATCAGGGCTGGTGGTCGGGGGCGAGGCCCGGCCAGATCGATGACGGCCCGGTCGTAGAGACGGTGGCCCTTGGCTCCGGCTCCGGCCGACGGCTTCCGCCAGGCCCTCCTGGGCATCTTCGCTGCCAGGGCATCGGACGGAACTTCCCCGCATCGGTGGCGACTTCCGCGGAGCGGACGACGGCGAGCACGTAGCCGACCTGGCGCTCGTCCAGCGTGGTCCGCAGGGTCACGCCGATGCCCCAGGGCGTACTCACCCACGTCGTCGTGCGCCGGTGCGGCATCCCTTCCGGCACGGCCGAGCAGGTGCTGCATGCCCTCCGGGGTTGCCTCGCCGGCGCACTTGTCGATCCTCCGGCAGTTCTGGCCGGCAGGTCCGACAGCAGCCCCAGCGCCAGGTCAGCCAACCAACCGGTGCCGGAGCTCCACCCGTGAGAACCGGCCCGCCGTCCGGCCCATCAGGGCTTCGAACGCCTCCTGCCAGCAGGCCGGGTCCACACCGTCACCAGCAGCGGCCGCCGCCAGATCGCCGGTCTCCACACACCGGTGATCAATGGTGGCCGCCGTACTCCTGCAGTGGGCCTCCCGGCTACAACGTGCTGTACGGCGGGAGCACCAGCTCGCGCTGATACCAGGTGCCCGGCTTACCACCGAGGTGGGCGGGATCGGCCGGGCCGACGGGGACGAACTCGGCTTTGGTCAGCACCTTCTGGGACGCGGTGTTCTGACGGGCCGCGGCCGCCCGCAGTGTGCGCAGCCCGTGCCGGTCCGCCGCAAGTCGGCACAGCTCTCGGACGGTCGCGGTCGCCACGCCGCGGCCGGCGACACGCTGCGCGACCCGGTAGCCGAGTTCCGCAGTGTGGTCCTCGATATCGATCAGGTTGAACCTGCCGAGTACCGAGCCGTCCTCGGCGACGAGCACGTAGAAGGCGCAGATGCCAGCCCCCTGCTCGGCCAGCAAGGCATTGAACCGGTCGGTGAACTGGTCGAAGAAGGCGTCGCCGCGGTCGGAGATCGAGGCGGCGAAGTAGGCGCGGTTCGCCAGCTCGAAGGCCAGGACCGCCGAGGTGTGGTCGACATGCAGTCGCTTCAGCTCGGGCATTGCCCGACTTTACGCAGCTGGTGCGCCCAGGTCACCCGATTTTCCGCCGCCGACGGACAGCCCCAGCACCAGGGCACATGACGATCTGTGGCTGGAGTACCGGACGCCTCTCCGGTTGACGTCGATCGTCGGGGTCGTCTGCCTCGCGGAGGCGGGCGGCGCCACCGCGCTCGCGTTCTCGTTGACGACGGGCGCATTCCTGGTGACGTCCCGCGTGGTCCGACGGGGCGTGGTCGGGCTCGGCGCGGCCGCCTTGATCAGTTACCGGCACCGAGCGGGCGGAGGTGTCCCCCGAAGCCGTGGCCGTGGCCGTGGTGGGGACGAGAAAAGGCAGAGCTGGTTCGGGCCGAGGCGCTCCGGCTTCGGCTGGGGCCACGCACATGGCAGCGTGCCGGCCGTTCCCTCGCCGTGGTGCTCGCAGTCGAGATCTCCTTCCGCCTCAACTCGTGAGCGTGCCGACGCCGCAGGCGGGCGTGCCGGTCCGAAGGGCGGGTTCCACCGCCTCGTACGGGACACAGACGGGCGGATCATCTGAACCCGCGCCGAGGGCAGCGCCAAGAGGACCAGACGCAGGGCGCGGATGAAATCCGCGCTGCTGCACTTCTCCAGCCCTCGGGACGCGGCAACGATCGTGGTGCTCCTACGCACACGGTTACCGGCCCGAGTCCCCCGTCCGACTGAACGGCAGGCCCTGTGCGCTCCTCGCCTGTCATCCGACCTGCAAGTCTGTTGACGGATCCACGCGGGCTCGCGCAGGCCGCCACGGTCATGAGCGTTCGGACCGATGAGTCTCTGCGCGCCACGGCGTCCAAGGAGTGGAGGCGGTCGCGTCTCCCCGCCGAAGCGGCTGAATCGGCCTCGAGTCGAAGAGAGAGTGGTGCGCGATGAAGCTGGTTGTGCAGGAGTTCCTGACGCTCGACGGTGTCTCCCAGGGGCCGGGTTCCCCGGACGAGGACACCAGCGACGGGTTCACGCGGGGTGGCTGGTTCGTGCCGCACCTGGACGAGGAGTTCGACCGGCTCGTCGGCAGCTGGCTCGGCGAGGCGGACGCATTTCTCTTCGGCCGCCGTACCTATCAGAACTTCGCGCGGGACTGGCCGAAGATGACCGACCATCCCTTCGCCGGCATCTTGAACGGCTTGCCGAAGTACGTGGCCTCCCACAGCATGACCAAGGCGGAGTGGACCCCGACCACGATCCTGTCCGACGACGTCCCCGCCCAGGTCGCCGAGCTGAAGCGGCAGCCCGGCCGGGAACTGCAGATCCACGGCAGCGCCCGGTTGGCCCAGTCACTGCTGGCCGCCGGGCTGATCGACACATTGCGGCTCGTGATCGCCCCGGTCGTGGTGGGCCAGGGCCGACGTCTGTTCCCGGACGGCGGAGCACCGGCCGGCCTGCGGCTCGTCAGTCATCGGACGACACCGGGCGGCCTCTCGGTGCACACCTTCGAAGCGACGGGGCTTCCGCAGTACGGGACCTACGGGGCCGACGCGTAGGCCACCGGTGCCGGATCGGCACCGTCCGAAATGATCGCCGGTCGAACTCCCGTACCTCGACCGGCAATCATGGATCGTCCTACATGTACGTTCCGCAGAGCGTGGGTCCAGGCCGCGGGCACCGTACGCGGTCTTGTTGGCGTGCCCATGCCCTGGGAACCTCTCTTCGCGTCGGCCTGCCGCCCGAGTGGGCCCCTTCGACACGAGGAGTGCGCATGCACCCCCACTCCGCCCATCGCCCGGCGCTCATCGCCGCGATCGCCGCCGCCCTGGCCGGGCTGCTTTTGGCACTGACTCCCCATCCCGCCGAGGCCTGGGGCTACGGCGTCGACCGGATCCAGAGTGCCGCCGAGGACAGCCATGCCCAGACCGGGATGGGCCCCGGGTGGGTGCTGCTGAGCTACAAGGCCAACGGCCCGATGGTCGGCTACCTGTTCGGCCAGGATTTCGCCTTCGCCGACGGCAGCGTCAAGCCCGGCCCCGACCATATGGACATCCGCGACACCGGCGACGCCACCGCAGGCAACACCGAGGGCATCGACCGCTGGCCCTGGGGCTATGCGGGCGGCAGCTTCGATGGCTGCGCCTACGCGTACGGCACCAGCAAATTCGCCTTCGAGCACGGCGGCTTCACGTCCGGCAGCTGCGCCGGCGGGCCGAACGTCGTCGGTTCCAGCAAGGCCGACGGCAGCCCTGACCAGCTGAACTGGTGGCATTCCGAGAACGTGTTCTGCACGGACACGGCCACCGATGCGCTGTGTAGCCCGTGGGGCGTGTGGAGCGAGAACAAGGGCGGCGGTCTGAAGGTCACTTCCTCCATCACCTCCTGCACCGTCTACGGCAACATCGGAGCCGCCGCGGCCTACGGCTCCGGCGCGGCGGTGCCCGCGCACCCGCTCGGCACCGTGCCGCCCGGCCAGCAGGTCGACGTGCGCTATGTCGCCAAGAGCCGCCAGTGGGTGATGGCGAAATGGAACGGCCAACGCCTGGCGGGCGGCATCGCCTGGGCGTTCTTCCCCCGCAACTGCCTGGCCTGAGTGAGTGGCATGTGACTCCACGCTCAGCGTCCGTCCCTGTGCCCGGACCCGTTCACGGGATCTGGCCGGGGCCGGGGCGCCGGGTGCCGGCACGTAATGCTCCCGGAGCCCCCTTCCCTCCCTCATCGCATGCCGCAGATGGCACGGACCCACTCCTCGTGGCAACCGAGATCGAGTGGGGCCGCGCGTACCGGGCCGATGGCTTGGGCGTTGGCGTCAGAGGGCGATCAGCCCGGCCGACGTCTCCGTGAAGCCACAGGCATCGAAATAGAACGACCTCAGATGCTCCTCGAAGTCGACGTGAAGCCACTCGCACTTCGCGGCACGCGCTTCCTCGACCGCGACCGCGACAAGCGCGGCGCCGACCCCTCTCGACCGGCGATCCCGGGCGACCACCGTGTCCAGGATGAAGGCGTGAGCACCGCCGTCCCAGCCAACGTTGACGAAGCCGCTCAGAACGCCTTCCTCCCACGCGCAGACCCAGCCGAGGCTGTGGTACTCAACTCGCGCTCGCCAGTCGGTCCGAGCTACCGGGATGGTGCCGAAGCCGTCGGCGTGCAGCGCGTCGAGAGACGCATTGTCGAAGTCACCTCGCCACTCATACTTGATCGCCACGCCCCGGATCGTAATCCCCGCACGCAGTCCGTTACCGACCGGCCTCGATTGCACGGTGAGGAGAATCCGCCTGCGGAGGAGTTGAAAGCCCGCGCGACCGAAGATCTGGCGCTTGAGCATGTTGATCCTTCTGTGGAAGAAGATTCGTCAAGCCCGAGCAGGTCAGTGAGTGTCGTCGGCCAGGCTGTCGGACAGCGGGAGCAACAGGTACTCCGTCCACGGCCATGGTGGTGACTCCTCGGTCCCCCGCCCCAGCGCGCCGCACCGCCGGACCCGGTACGCTGCCCGCTCGCTGACAACCGCTCCGCGGAGGAGCAACAGGGGGGTGCATTCATGCTCAGAGCTGCGGGAATCAGGCAAAGGGGCATGGTGGCCGTCGCCGTGCTGGCCACTGTGCTCACGGCTGCGGCGTGCGGTACGGACTCCGAGCCGGCCGACTCCCGGACCACCGGCTCCGCCGACGCGGCGGACGCCGGCGGCAAGGACGCCCCGCCGAACGCTTCTGCGAGCACCCTCACTTGGGAGTTCGAGCACATCGCGGACTTCAGCGGAGACCTCACCGATGTCGCCGTCCTGGCCGAGGACGACATCTGGGCGGTCGGGACCGAGAACAACGGCAAGCCCAACGCCCACCTGCTGCACTACGACGGTGCGCAGTGGAAGCGCGAGCCCCTTCCAGAAGCTCTCGGCACCACCGACTACCCGCCCGTGCTGGAAGAGGCCGGCGAAGACGCCCTGTGGCTGCGGCCGCATACCTATCAAGAGGGCGCCCGCGTAACCCCCTGGGCGAGGTGGGACGGCACCCGCTGGTCCGCGGTGCCGAAACCCCCGCCGGGCCCTGTCGGAGACTTCGAGGCTGCGGGCCAGGACGACATCTGGGCCCTCAGCGGCGAGCAGAGAGCCGAGCACTGGGACGGTACCCGCTGGACCACGACCCGGCTGCCGTACGGCGCCTCCGACCTGGCGGTGGTGGGACCGGACGACGTCTGGGCGGTCGGCAGCCGCTCGACCGGGCCGGGCACCGAGCTGGGCTACGGCGAGCGGTACAGCCAGCCTGTCTCGATGCACTGGGACGGCACGTCCTGGAAGTCGGTGGAGACTCCACAGGCACGCTTCGAGGAGCCGATCCCACCGGAGCCCAGCGCCGGTCTCAGCCAGGTCTTCGCGCTCGACAGCGGTGAGGTGCGCGCGTACGGCAGCAACAGCTTCAACCACGGCGAGGTCGAGAACGAACCCGCGGACGAGTTCATCCGGCTGCGCTGGGACGGCTCCAAGTGGGTCGAGCAGGAGCCCGCGCCCGGCGGGTGCGCGCTGCGGATCCCGGTGGGCCAGGACGACGAGGGCCTGTTCCTCGACGGCAACTGGTACCTCACCGACGACGGCCGATGCGTGAAGATCAAGCGCCACCGCCTGCCCGCGTCGACCGGTGCTCGCAAGGGGTCGAACCAGTCGCTGTGGCTGACTGAGATCCATCGGGTACCCGGCACCGACGAGTGGCTGGGCGCCGGAAACGTCCAGGTCAACCAGTCAGGCGACCCCTTCGACGCCCCCGTCGTCGTACGCCTGAAGCGCGGTGGCTGACCTCTGGTTCCCCGGGGGCACCCCGCAGAGTTCAGTAACGAGAAGACCACCGAAACAGCAGCCTGCGACCACCCCGGGCGCAGGGTGCCAACTGATGTGCTCAACTGCCGACTGAAGCGCTCACTCCCGCCTGACAGAGCACGCCGGTGGCTCAGCGAGATCCTTGGCCCCTCTGAATTTCCCTTGATGCGTGGTCAGCCCGCTGAGGTGCCGTCGATCCGAGTGGCGAGGAAGGAGCCATCGGCCGATGACGGCTCGCGTCACTTCCTCCTGACCCCGTCAAACATCACCTTGACGACCGCCTCGGGCGGCGCGGCACAACGCCCGCCGCCCCCGAGGACGTTGCCGCGCGCGGGGGCGGCGGTGGCCGCTGACGTCACGGAGTGGCGTCAAGGTCCCTGGCGAGGAGTGTGGCCAGCTCCTCGACCGCGGCTTCCGCGCCGTCGCCCTCCGCGGCCAGCACCACCGAGTCGCCGTACTGGGCCGCGAGGGCGAGCACGGAGAGCAGACTCCGGGCGTCGACGGCGCTCTGACCGTCCCTGCTGATGGTCACCTTGACCGGCTGCCGAGTCGCCGCCTGGACGAGCAACGAGGCCGGGCGGGCGTGCAGACCGCTGCGGGAACCCACGGCGACAGTGCGCTGATGCATGGTGAACTCTCCTGTTCGGTGGTGGGCGTTACGGAGTTATGGGACCAACTGTCAGGCGGCGACGGGAATCTTGCGCTCTTCGATCGCCGGCGTCGGCGCCTCCGCGGTCCTGCGCATCCCCTTGAGGAGGACAACCAGCGCGGTCGCGACGGCCGTACCGGCGGCGATGGCCAGCAGGTAGAGGAACGGATCACCGATGAGTGGTACGACGAAGATGCCACCGTGCGGGGCGCGCAGAGTGCAGCCGAAGGCCATCGACAACGCACCGGTCACCGCGCCGCCGGCCATCACCGACGGGATCACCCGGAGGGGGTCGGCCGCCGCGAACGGGATGGCGCCCTCGCTGATGAAGGATGCGCCCAGGACCCAGGCCGCCCTGCCGTTCTCCCGCTCCGTCTTGGTGAACAGCCGGCCGCGCACGGTGGTTGCGAGTGCCATGGCCAGCGGCGGCACCATTCCGGCTGCCATCACTGCGGCCATCACCTTGAGGCTGCCGGGCGTCGGGTCGGCCAGCCCGCCGACCGCGAAGGCATAGGCCACCTTGTTGAGCGGCCCGCCCATGTCGAAACACATCATCAGGCCGAGAACGATGCCGAGAATGATCGCGTTCGAGCCGGAGAGACCGTTGAGTGCGTCGGTCAGGGCCTGTTGGAGCGAGGCGATCGGCTTGCCGACAACGATGAACATCAGGAAACCGACGACCACCGAGGCGATCAGGGGAATCACCAGCACCGGCATGATGCCGCGCAGCGTGGGATGGACCTTCACCCGTTGGATCGCCATCACCACCGCACCGGCCAGCAGACCCGCCGCGAGGCCGCCGAGGAAGCCCGCATTGATGGTGAGGGCGATGGCACCGCCGACGAACCCGGGGACGAGCGCGGGCCGGTCCGCCATGCCGTACGCGATGTACCCGGCCAGTACCGGCACCAGGAAGGCGAATGCGGCGGTGCCGATCTGGTTGAGCAGAGCGGCCCAGCTGTCGGCTTCCCCCCAGACGAAGTGGTCGGCGACGGACTTGGCACTGGCGATTTCGTAGCCGCCGATGGCGAACGACAGCGCGATGAGGAGGCCACCCGCGGCGACGAACGGCACCATGTAGCTGACGCCGGACATCAGGTAGGTCCGCAACCGGATCCCGAAGTGTGCGTGGTCACCGCCGGTCGTGACTCCGTCGTCCTGCTGAGCGGCGCCACCGGTGACGGTGCTGGTCGCACCGCGCGCCGCCTGCCGCTTGGCTTCGGCGATCAGGGCGGCGGGTCGGTTGATCCCTGCCTTGACCCCGGTGTCGACGATGGGCTTGCCGTCGAACCGTGCCTTCTCGCGCACCTCGACGTCATGCGCCCAGATGACCGCGTCGGCAGCGGCGATGAGCTCTGGGTCGAGCCTTTCGAACCCGGCCGAGCCCTGCGTCTCGACGTCGAGCACCACGCCTTCGGCGCGGGCCGCGGCTGCCAGCGATTCGGCGGCCATGTAGGTGTGTGCGATGCCGGTCGGACATGACGTGACGGCGACGATCCGGAAGGGTTCGTCCGCCGGTGCGGCGCCGTCCGTGGCAGGGCCGTCCGCTGCCGCACCTTCCGAAGGCGAGGTGTCCGAAGTCGAGCCGGCCGGCGTGGCCTCCTCGCCGCGGATGAGGGCCGCGGCCGCGACCGGAGCGCGCTCGGCGCGCAGTGCGCTCGTGAAGTCGGGGTCCATCAGCCGTCGTGCCAGGGCAGAAAGGATGGTGAGGTGGTCGTCGTCTGCCCCGGCCGGCGCCGCTATCAGGAAGATCAGATCCGCGGGACCGTCCGCCGCGCCGAAGTCGATGCCCCGGTCGCTGCGGCCGAAGGCGAGCGTGGGCGCGGTGACGTGCTCGCTGCGGCAGTGCGGGATGCCGATACCGCCGTCCAGACCGGTCGGCATCTGCGCCTCACGGGCGGCGACGTCGGCGAGGAAGCCGTCGAGGTCGCTGACGCGGCCTTCGGCGACCATCCGCTCGGCGAGCGACCGGGTGGCGTCGTACTTCGTCTCGGCGGACAGATCGAGATCGACCAGTGCCGCGGTGATCAGTTCACTCAACGCGGGGCTCCTTGCTCGTGGACCGTCCTGCGGGCGGCTCGGGGGACTCGGGGCGGTGTGGGCTGGGAAGCGGATCCACGGCAGTCATGAGGCCGGGTCCGTGAGCGGGCGGTCCAGGGCGATGTCGGTGGTCGTGGTGACCGCTGACAGGTCGAGTTCCGCGGGGGTCGGCATGACGCTGCCGGGCAGTTGCACGGCCGCGGCGCCGTGGGCGACCGCCGCGGCGAGCGCGGCCGGGCCTCGTCCACCCGCGGTGAGAAAGCCCGCGAGGGAGGCGTCGCCGGCCCCGACGTTGCTGCGGACCGCGTCCACTCGGGCGCTGCCGAAGTACGTGCCCGTACCGTCGACCAGCAGTTGCCCGTCGGCCCCGAGGCTGGCCAGAACGGACCGGGCACCGCGCTCGCGGAGCTCCTCCGCCGCCTTCACGGCGTCGCCCAGCGTCTCCAGTGGGCGACCGACCGCCTCGGCGAGCTCCTCCGCGTTCGGCTTGACCACATCGGGGTGCTCCGGCAGCGCCGCGATCAGCGCCGCGCCGGAGGTGTCAAGGGCGATCCGGGCCCCGGCACGGTGGCTCCGCGCCACCAACTCCGCGTACCACTGCGGGGACAGCCCGCGCGGCAGACTGCCGCAGCAGGCGATCCAGTCCGTGGTCGCCGACCGGGTTCGTACGGCATCCAGCAGGGCCTCTGCCTCGGCCACAGTGATCTCCGGGCCCACCGCGTTGACCTTGGTCAGCGTTCCATCGGGTTCGACGAGGGTGACGTTGATACGCGTGCTGCCGACGATCGGCACTCCGGCCGCCTCGATGCCGTGCTCGCCGAGCAGCCGGGCCAGCAGTGCGCCCTCGGGCCCGCCGAGCGGTGCGACAGCGATCGTACGGTGGCCCGCTGCCGCAACCGCGCGCGAGACGTTGATGCCCTTGCCGCCGGGGTCGACTCGGTCGTAGGTGGCCCGGAGCACGGCGCCGCGGGTCAGCCCGGGCAGCTCGTACGTACGGTCCAGGCTGGGATTGGGGGTGACGGTGAGGATCATGCGCGTACTACTTCCGGGCCCTGGCCCTCGACGGCGAGGGTGTCGTCCGAGCCGAGTCCGGTATCGGTGATGAGTAGATCGACCTGCGCGAGATCACCGAAGCGCGCGAAGTGTTCCTGACCGAACTTGGCGGAGTCCGCCAGGAGCACGACCCGCCGGGCGGATGAGATCATGGCGCGCTTGACGGCGGCCTCGGCGAGGTCCGGCGTGGTCAGTCCTCCCTTCGGTGAGAAGCCGTTCGTGGCGAGGAAGACGACATCGGCGTTGATCTCGCTGTAGGCGTTCAACGCCCAGGCGTCGACGGCGGCGCGGGTACGGTGCCGCACACGGCCACCGACGAGATGCAGCGCGATTCCGGGGTGGTCGGCGAGCCGGGCGGCGACCGGTAGCGCATGGGTCACCACGGTGAGGTGGGCTTCGAGCGGGATGACTGCGGCCAGACGAACGGCCGTGCTGCCCGCGTCGATGATCACGCTGCCGTCGGTGGGGAGCTCACCGAGCGCGGCGGCCGCGATGCGCTCCTTCTCCTCGATGGCCACCGCATCGCGCTCGGCGAGATCGGGCTCGAAGTCGAGCCGCCCGGCCGGGATCGCGCCGCCATGGACGCGCCGCAGCAGTCCGGCCCGATCCAGCGCCTTCAGATCACGCCGCACGGTCTCGGCAGTCACCTGGAACTCCTCGGCCAGGGACAGCACATCGACCCGGCCGCTCTCGCGGGCGAGGCGGAGGATTGCTTGCTGCCGCTCCGGTGCATACATGTTGTTTTGGATCCGTTCCATGCCCGAGTGTGTGGATTCGCGGTCACGTTACGCCGATAGTTCGACGATGTAAACAGACTCGGGCATGTGTGGGCACGAACAGACAAGGGGTAGCCCCGGATGCGGTACGAGCACCCGGGCCGGCCCGAAGGAGATCACGCCGTCGGCACCGATCCAGGACTGCCACTCCTCGATCGGCGATGAAGCCCGGAACGACCTCCAGGCGGCCCGAGATACGACGCCCGGACATGCCGATGGCCGCCGAACACCGTGGGACGACCACCCGACCGACGGACAGGCCTACCCGTTGGCGGCCACTCGCACATCGACGCTTGAGCCCTCGAGACTTCTATGTCCTGAATATTCAGATATGACATATAAGGGTTCTAATGTCGTGCGGAGCAATCGAAGGAGCACAGAGTGGCAGGTTCCTTGCAAGGCGAGACGGTCGTCGTTGTCGGGCGTGGAAGCGGCATCGCACGAGCGATTGTCGACGCGGCCATGGCCGAAGGCGCACATGTGGTCGCCGCGGGTCGTAACCGGGAGGCTCTCGAGGCCGCCTACAAGAACACAACCGTCTCCGTGAAGAGTGTCGACGTCACGGACGAGACCTCGATCGCGGCTCTGGCCGACCAGGTGAGCAGCGTCGATCACGTGGTGTCCACCGTATCGGCCAGGGCCCGCGGCACCGTCGGGGAGCTGAGCCCGGAGGCGATCCTGTTGTCCTTCCACACGAAGGTCGTGGGCCCGATCATGCTGGCCAAGCACTTCGCACCGAAGATGCCGAGGACGGGGTCGTTCGTGCTGTTCTCCGGGGTCGCGGCTCTCGAGCCGGATCCCGGGTTTCTCGCGGTGGCGGCGACCAACGCCTCGGTGAACGTGGTGATCCGTTCACTGGCCGTGGAACTCGCCCCGCTGCGGGTGAATGCGATCTCACCAGGAACCATCGACACCGGAGCGTGGGAAGGACTGGGCAAGGAGAAGGATGCGTTCTTCGAGAACAAGTCCGCGACCAACCCCGTGCGACGTATCGGCACGGCCGAGGACATCGCCCAGGCGGTGGTCTTCGCGATGACCAACACCTTCATGACAGGCGTCAGCCTGGCGATCGACGGAGGGCAACCCCTCGTGTGAGCAGACTGATCTTGTCGCGCTGGGGGCCAGACTCTCACCAGCACCCCGGGCCCCGCAGGTCGTGTCGGTGTGCACGGTCCGCGAAAGACCACGCGCACCCGGGCCGCAGCGCAATCGCCGCATCAGGGGTGCCGGACATCGACGCTGACACCCGTTCAGGGGCGCGGCGGGGGTGCGGCCGCAGCAAGCGCCACATCCTCACCGACGCCCAGGGCAGCGCGCTCGCAGTGCCGCTGCCCGGCGGCACCCGCAACAACGTCACCCTCCTGCTCCTGCTCGACAGCGGCGTGGTCGGTCGTCCCCTCAGGAAGCCCAACTCGCTGTTCGCCACCCGCGGTTACGACCAAGACGAGTGCCGTCGCCGGCGACAGCACGCGACATCCGCCCCGTGATCGCCGAGCGCGGCCAGCCTCACGGCACCGGCCTGGGCATCTTCCGCCGAGTCGTCGAGCGCTCGATCTCGTGGCTGCACGGCTTCCGTCCCCTGCGCATCCGCGGAGAACGACGCGACGACATCCACGCAGTCGTCCTCGGCCCGGCCGTCCGCCTGATCACGCACCGCCAAGTCCAACGCCTTGTCAGGACCTCAAGCCCCGTCCAGGGATGCATCCTTCGAAGACGCCCCCTTCGGGTACCGGACGAAGAGGACACCCTGAACCTCGCCGTCCGGTGCGCTGTAGAAGTGCGGGGCGTCGGCCGGCCAGTGGGCGTGGCCGCCGGGCCCGGCCGTCTGCGGCGCGTCCGGCAGGCCGACGACCGCCGTCCCGGAAAGCACCATCAGGCTCTCCGTGGTGTGCGGGACATGCGCGGCCGACTCCTGGGTCACGCCCTCGTCAATGGTGACGCGGAAGACGTCGGTGGCCGCGTCCTCGTCCTCGTACCGCTCCAGGAGGACCGCGGTGACGGCCCTGCCGGAGACTCCACCCGCGCCGGCCGCGACGCCGGGCGCCGGGTCGTCGAGGACGGCGCTGAGCGGGCGGCCGAGCGCTGTGGTCAGGGCGTAGAGCGTTTCCAGCGTGGGGTTGCGCCGGCCCGTCTCGAGTTCCGAGAGCGTGCCCTTGCCTACGCCCGAGCGGCGTGAGAGCTCCGACAGGGAGAGGCCGCCGTCCTGCCGCAGCCGTTTCACCCTGCGCCCCACCTCGTCGTTCAGACCCATCCGCCCGGTTCCGTCCGTTTCTGCGCCCACCGGCACTTTGACGCGCCGCCGCCTGCGTCCTTAGTGTTCCACAAACAGAACGCTCCCCTCGCGGAACGCTTCGAACCTACTCCCCCGCCCCCTCCGGAAGTGATGCCCGCATGTCCCCGCTCGCCCGCATACGCGCCATCGCACCACCCTCGGCCGTGGCGGCGGGGCTCATCGCGGTCACCGTCGGCGTGACGAGTGCCGCTGCCCTCGTGTTCACGGCGGCGCGGGCCGCGGGGGCGGACGCGCGGGAGGTCTCGTCATGGATGCTGGCACTCGGCGTCGGGATCGCCGTGACCTGTGCGGGGCTGTCGCTGCGGTACAAGGCCCCGGTCGTCACCTCCTGGTCGACGCCGGGAGCCGCGCTCCTTGCCACGAGCCTGAGCGGGGTGTCCATGGAGAAGGCCGTGGGCGCGTTCGTGTTCAGCGCGGCACTGATCGTGGTGAGCGGTCTGACGGGATGGTTCGCGCGGATCATGGGCCGGATCCCGGTGCCGCTGGCGTCGGCGCTGCTCGGTGGCGTGCTGCTCGAGTTCGGGACGGGTCTCTTTTCCCAGATGGACGGCAGTTTCGCGGTCGCGTTTCCGGTGTTCGTGCTGTATCTCCTCGCGCGTCGGCTGTTGCCCCGCTACGCGGTCCTCATCGCGCTGGGCGGCGGAGTCATCGCCTCCGTCCTCACCGGGGGCTGGCATCTGGAACGGGTCCGACTGTCGCTCGCGCAGCCGGTGTTCACGACTCCCGAGTTCGACTGGAAGGTACTGATCAGCGTCGGCGTGCCGCTCTTCGTCGTCACCATGGCCTCACAGAACCTGCCGGGGGTCGCCGTGCTCCGCGGGTCCGGCTACGAGGTGCCCGTCTCGCCCGTCCTGACGTGGACGGGCGCCGTACAGGCGGTGCTCGCGCCGTTCGGGGCGTTCGGCATCAACCTGGCGGCGATGACCGCGGCGATCTGCACCGGCGACGGGGCCCACCCCGACCGGCAGCGGCGCTACCTCGCGGCCGTGTGGGCCGGCGTCTTCTACCTGTGTGTCGGCCTGCTCGGCGCGACCGTCGCCTCGCTGCTCACCGCGATGCCTCACGCCCTCGTCCTGGCCGTCGCCGGGGTCGGCCTGCTCGCCACGATCGAGGCGTCGCTGGCCAGTGCCCTGTCGGACCCCGTGTCCAGGGAGGCGGCCGTCGTCACCTTCCTCGCCACGGCTTCCGGTGTGACGCTGCTCGGCATCGGGTCCGCGTTCTGGGGGCTGCTAGCGGGCGTGCTCACCAGCGTCATTGCGGCGGTTGGACGGCGGCGGCGAGCCGCCACATCTCCACCCGCGCCCGCCCCGCAACCGGTCACGGCAGCCGCGCGCAGACCTGAGCGAACCTCCGCGTGAACACCGACCACGCCGAGACGGCCGCGCCCTCCTCGGCCACGGCCTCGGTGTGCAGGCGGTCCCTGTCGAAGCCCTGCCTGGCCAGCCGCTCCCGATCCCAACCGGCGATCCGCTCGGCATCCGCCTCCGGGTGAAACTGCACACCCCAGGCCCGCGCCCCGACCCGGAAGGCCTGATGGGGGCAGGCCGCGCTGGACGCCAACCAGGAAGCACCCGGCGGGAGTTCGGTGATCGCGTCGACGTGCCTCTCGATTGCGGGAACCGTCGCGCCGAGCCCGTACAGCAGCGGATCGTCGGCAGCCTCGGGGCGCAGCCGGATCTCTGTGCTGCCGAACTCGGGCTGCCCGTGACGCGCCCGTACGCTGCCGCCCGCGACCTGTGCGAGCAACTGGCCACCGAGGCAGATGCCGAGGACGGGCGTGCCGTCGTCCAGCGCCTGCGCGACGAGGCGGCGGGTGGCGGGGAGCCAGGGCGCGCGCTCGTCGTCGTCCGGCAGGAAGCCGCCGCCGAGCACGAGGAGCGGCCTGCCGTCGAGCACCTGGGGCAGGACCTCACCCTCGTAGGGACGCAGCACTTCGAGGCCGATTCCCGCCTCGCGCATCCAGGCGCCGACCCGGCCGGGACCGCCGCTCCTGGTGTTCTGTACGACCACGGCGGTCTGTGCGCCCGGTGCGTGCGAGGGCGTCATCGCCTCAGCTCCCCTGCTCGGCATCTGCGTTCGCTGCGTTGATCTCTACGTCGTTCAGGCAGCAGATCAGGGTGCGCCGGGCGACGTCAACGGTCCGTCGGCTGCCCCACTCCGAGGGTCGCGTCCCACCTCGCAGCCGCCGCGACCCGCTTCACCGGCCGGCCACCGCCGAGCGCCATCTGTCCTCGCATCTCCGTGCGGCCACCCTCGCCGACGGCCACGTCGTTGGAAACGAGGCCGCGATCAGCAGCAAGTTAGCCGGACCACCGCCCCACCGAGGCCCTCACACCGGGCGGAGGCCCACAGAGATCTCCAGTTACGGGAGGCCCTTGTCGTGGCGAGGAGCAGCCCACCGGTGTCGGTGGCTGATGCGAGAATCCCGGCGAACGCGAGGAGATCATCATGGGTACCTGGCACACCGGCCCCTTCGACAACGACACAGCCGCAGACTTCGCCAACGCTCTCGACGACGCCGGACCCGAGGGACGCGAGGCCCTGATCCGCGGTGTCCTCACCCGCACCGTGGACGCCACTGGCTACCTCACGGAAGCGGAAGAGGCGGTGGCGGCCGCCGCGCTGATCGCGGCGCAATGCCCGAACGGCGACCCCGTCGATACGCCCTACGGCCCTGAAACATCGATGCCGGCCTTCCCCAGCGATCTTCGGACACTCGCCGACGAGGCCCTCGCCCGTATCGTCAGCGACGAGTCCGGGCTGGTCTCGAGCTGGGTCGACCCAGGTGACGGAAGGCAATGGCGTGCAGCGCTGAGCCGCCTTCGCTCCGTGCTCGCCCCGCCGCCACCCACGATCCCGCTCTTCGACGTGGGGCCATGACGCCGCGTCACCAGCTGGCGGCGGAGCTACGGGCGCCAGGTGCGCAGCAGTTCGGCGATGCGGCCGGCGGTACAGCGGGGGTCGTACAGCTCGCGGGCCAGGCCGACTAGCTGCTCGCGCGTGGGGTCGACAGGTATGCCGCTGGCGTTCAGGTACATCGCGGCCACGGTGCACGCGACGGTGAGGTTGGAGCGCTCCAGCCAGCGGCAACAGCCAAGGGTGTGAACCAGGGCGGCAGCTCGGGCGTAGGGCCCTCCGTACACCGGCTGTTCGAGCAGTTCGGCACGGTGGCGAGAGACGGCCGCAATCGGGACACCGAGATCATCGGGCGCGGGATCGCGATGGCCGGCTCGTTCGGTGACCTCCAGGATCCAGGACAGGTCAACATGCAGCGACAAGCTCACGCAGCGGCGCCCCGGGCGTTCGGGGCGGAGGCGTACTGCGCGTCGAGGTCGGCTTCCAGATCGGCGAGGAAGTCGCCGTGACGGTCGATGAGGCGCTGGGCCGCAGCCATGCCCGCCGCGCGGGCACCACTGGTGTCCTCGGCGATGAGGCGCTCCACGTAGCGATTGAAATCCAGTCCACGCGCGGCCGCGGCATCCTTGCCGGCGGCGAGCACGTCCGGCTCCAGCCGCAGCTGTGTCTGCTTCTTCGAGCTGCTCATAAGGACAAGGTAGCAGGGTGGTAGCAGAAGGGCGAGACGTTCGGGGAACCGGCGAGGGGCAAGGCTGTGACCGGCACCTCCCGCCGGGGCTGTCGGTCGCAGTGACGTGCAACGACTTTCCCTTGCCATGGATCTTCGGCCGGCAAGATCGGTTCGCCGTGAAAAGTCCGGGGGTCGACGAACGTCTGCTACCACTCCGAAAATCAGGCACTGCGGTCGTACTCCGAAACCAGCGGGTTCCAGGGCCCTGAGGGTCGTCCTCCCGCGCATCTGCTGGGGCGGTGGAGTTCTCGGCGAACCGGGTTGCGGGTCCGGTCAAGGAGTCTTCTCGTGGGCCGTATCGACCAGTTGCCCGGCCTGCATACTGGGGCCAGTCGATCAGGGGGGTCTGATGAGTTCCACAGACGCGTATCTTGACGCTGCGGCCCAGGCGGTGACGTTGCTCGGTGCGCCGGAAGTCGCAGCTTGCTGGGAGAAGACCAGCGCGCTGGAAGGAATGACGGTCAGCGCTCTGGCCGGCCATCTCGCCTACCAGGTCTTCAGCGTGACTCCAGCCCTGCAGGAACCCACGTCACAGGAGGTGACGCCGATCCCGCTTCTCGAGCACTACGCCCGTGCCGAGTGGATCGATGCGCCACTTGACGGCGAGGTGAACACCGGCATTCGGGCGAAGGGTGAGGACATCGCGTCCGAGGGCGCCCGACTGCTGCTGAAGCGCGCCCGCGCGGCACTGGCCGAACAGCAGGCTGCCCTTCCGATGGTTCGGGGTGGCTCGGTCGTGTTCATGCCCCAGACGGGGTGGGCTCTGAGTCTCGACGACTTCCTCGTGACGCGCACGATGGAACTCGCCGTACACATGGACGACCTGGCCGTCAGCGTGGGAATCGCTACGCCGGAACTCTCGACCACCGCATTTGATCCCGTGCTCACGTTGCTGGTCACACTCGCCGCGCGCCGACACGGTCAAGTGGCGCTGCTGCGCGCCCTGGCCCGCGCGGAGCGAGCCCCATCTGCGATCAACGCGCTCTGAGCTTCAGACCTCAAGGTCGCCACCAGGACGGCCGGGGAACCAAGGCCGCACCCCGTCATCAGGCTGCACCGTGCCCCGACGTGGCGGTCGACGACGAAACCGCCGAGGACCGCACCGGCGATCGATCTCGTCGCCGACACGACTGCATGGCTCGAGCAACTCATCCTGGACCGCAGGGAATTCCTACCCCTACGACACCGTCCGCCTGCAGGAGTCGGACAGCTCGCCGCTCGACCATCGCGGCTCTCTTGACCTCAAGTCGCAATGGGTCCTACATTTTTGAGATGTTCTTAAGTGTGTTCTCGATTCATGAACGTGAACCACTTCTCACACGCGTACCCGTCCCCGCCCAGGTGGATGCGGCGGCACCCACCATCGACACGCACTGGCCATGGAGGTCCAAGGCCCTCGTCCGGCCCGGGGCCCACTCGTTCGCGGACTGATCCGTGCAGGTCCCCAAAAGGGCCGAGGCTGGGCGTCGAACTCGGCCGTGACGCACTGGCCCGGCTGCACAAGCATGCGAGTTTTCCGGACAGAAGGGAACCAGCGCCTGATGCGTAAGGAAAGCGTTCACAGCGACGTCACCGTCGTCGGCGGCGGCCTGGCCGGAGTGTGCGCCGCGATCGCTGCCGCCCGGCTGGGCCGTACCGTGGCGCTGATACACAACCGACCGGTGCTGGGGGGCAATTCGAGTAGCGAGGTACGGGTGTGGGTGTGCGGGGCGACTGCCCACGGGGTACACCGCTGGGCCCGCGAGACCGGCATCATGGGCGAGCTGTACCTGGAGAATCAATACCGGAACCCGGAGGGCAATCCCTATTACTGGGACCAGGTCGTCCTGGATGCCGTGCTCGCCGAGTCGAATCTACGACTCTTCCTCAACACTGATGTCCGTGACATCACCGCGGAACACGGAAGCCGGATCGAGTCGGTCACCGGTTGGACCATGGGCGCCGAGAGGCTGACCACGTTCACTTCACCGGTCTTCGTCGACTGTACCGGCGACGGCCTGATCGGCTATCTCGCGGGAGCGGACCATCGCATCGGACGCGAGTCCCGCGCGGAGCACGGCGAGGAGTGGGCGCCGCCGGAGCCCGACCGACAACTGCTCGGCAGCACCATCCTGTTCTATACGAAGGACGCCGGACGCCCGGTGAAGTATGTGCCTCCGTCCTTCGCGAAGAACATCCTGGACACGCCCATTCCCGAGCACCGGTTGATCCGTACCGGTGACAACGGCTGCGACTACTGGTGGGTGGAATGGGGCGGCCGACTCGACACGGTGGACGACAACGAGCGCATCCGCGACGAGCTGTGGTCCGTCATCCACGGGATCTGGGACCACATCAAGAACAGCGGCAGATTCGACGCCGGCAATCTCACTCTGGAGTGGGTCGGAGCCATCCCCGGCAAGCGTGAGTACCGGCGCTTCCTCGGCGACCACGTGCTGACCCAGACCGAGGTGATGGCCCAGAGTCCTTTCGACGACAGGATCGCGTTCGGCGGCTGGTCGGTGGACCTGCATCCGGTCGAGGGCATGTATGCCCAGGAACCAGGTGCCCGTCAGCGCTACTCCGACGGCGTGTACCACATCCCCTTCCGCAGCATCTATTCACGGAACGTCGACAACCTGCTCTTCGCCGGGCGCAACATCTCCGCCACCCACATCGCGTTCGGATCCACCCGGGTCATGGCCACCTGCGCCACCCTCGGCGAGGCCGCAGGAACGGGCGCGGCTCTCTGTGCGGCACTCGGCGTGACACCCCGCGAGCTGCACGACGGACAGTTGACGCTTCTTCAGCAGACCCTGCTCCGACAGGACGCCTCATTGATGGGCGTGCCCAACACCGACCCGGACGACCTTGCCCGCGCGGCACGCGCCTGCGCCTCCAGCACGCTCACCCGGCTCGCCGTGGAGCCGGTGCCCGATGCCACCACCACGCCGTTGCCGCTGGACCGTGATCTCGCCTTCGTGCTTCCCGTCGATCCGCGCCTGGACGACGTGGCACTGCTGGTCGACGTACACAACGCCACCGAGCTGACCATCGAGCTCTGGGACACGCTGCGCGGCGAGAACGCCGTACCCGCCCGCCGTCTGATCTCCAGCACGGTGCCCGCCCCTGAAGGCAAGGAGCAGTGGGTGTCCGCCCATCTGCCCTGGCAACCGGACGAGCCGCGCAACGCCGTCGTGATCGTACGGGCCGATCCGCACGCCTATCTGCACCTCGTCGACCAGCGGCGTACGGGGGTGCTCTGCCTGGCCCGTAAGCTCGCCGGTGAGTCGGGAGTCGACCACGACATCCCGGAGGAGAACGGCCAGGCAGTCGCCGAGTGGGTCGCCCGGGGCCTGCGCCGGCGCAGCTTCTGCTTCCGCGCCGGACCGACCCGGGCGTATGACCCGGACAAGACCGTCGGCGGCTACCAGCGGCCCTTCGGTGGACCGCAGATGTGGCACGCGGGCGAGCGGGGCGAGGCGTGGCTGCGGCTCGACTGGGACGCCCCGGTGGAGATCGGCGCGGTGCACCTCGTGCTCGACGACGACGTGGACGAGTACCTCAACAATCTCCACAGGCATCGAACGGAGTTCGAGATCATGCCGGAGCTGGTCCGTGACTACCGCATCGAGGTACTGGCGGACGGCGGCGGGTGGACGCCGGTCGCCCGGGAGACCGGCAACCGCCGCCGGCACCGGATACACCGGTTCGCCCCGTTCCGGACGACCGCGCTGCGGGTGGTGGTGGAGGCGACGAACGGCGCATCAGAGGCGCGCATTGTGGCGCTGCGCGCCTATGCATGATCCGTTGTCTGCCGCCGGCCGCGGGCGCAGGCAGGTCGGGCACACGCGTGCCGGCCGGGATGGCTCTCCGGTACGGCCACAGCGAGCCTGTTCCTACAGGGTCCTTGTCTCCATCCACTCCGACCAGGCGCTGGCCACACCGTCGGCGCGCAGGGCACGGATACGGACCCGCACCTGGCGCCCGGAGCCCAGACCCTCGATTCGGCTGAAGCCGCGCAGCGGGGTGGTCCAGGAGCGGATCCGTTCACCGCCGCGGGCATCGGCTGCCTCGATGACGCAGGCTCGGTCCGCGCCCGCGCCGCGCCAGTGGAGAACGGCACCCCCCGGCACCGGCTTCAGTGCCTGCGCATCGGGCGGCAGCGGTCCGGCGTCCGCCCGGAGGGTGATCCCGGTCCTCCATGCGGAGGCGGTCTCGCCCGCCGCGCAAACGGCGACGACGCGCACCCGGTACGAGGTTCCGTCCAGCAGACCCGTGATGTCGGCGTGGCCGTCCTTGTGGACGGTGCGGGAGCGAGTCACCGTGCCGGTGGCTTCCTCAGCCGCCTCGGCACGGTAGGAGTCGGCTCCCGCCACATGGTCGAAAACCACCCGCAGGGCACGGTCAGCCGCAACGGTCTGAGCGACGCAGGGGGTGGCCGGCGCGGCCAGAAAGTGTTCGGCGACGGCGACTTCGTACCCCTGCGGATCGACCAGCCCCACGCGCTCGGTGATGGCCTCCTTGCCCAGTCCTCCCTCCGTCCGCCATGCGACGTCCCGGCTGAAGGCCACGCCGTCCGGGGCAATGTCCGGCAGTGGGACACGACGTTCGGCGACGGTGGCGCCGCAGGCGGCCACCGCACGCCAGTGCAGCCGGTGGTCGCGCAGAACGCGGCTGGGCAGCTCGCCCGCGCTCCGCGGGACGACCGTGATCCGGGTGCCGCTGTCCGTTGACGTCAGCAACAGTCCTCCGACCGGGGCGAAGGCGACGCGCATCTGGTCGTAGCTGCGCTTGAGCCCACCCCATTCGGTCTGCACGCCCCACCCGCGCAGCTGGTTGACGGAGGTCCCCTGGAAGCGGCTGCGGTAGTCGTCGAAGGTCCATCGGGAGGCACCGATCACCCACGGCAGGAGGGACAGCTCCGCCGGGATTCCGTCGTCGTGGCGTGAGGCGTACTCGAGGCTCTCCCGGGCGGGGGTGAAGGTGTAACCGTCGCTGCTGAACTCGCTGACGAAGACCGGCTTGTCCGGGTAATGAATGCGCAGCTGCCGCAGCCGCTCCGCGTAGTCCCGGTACATGTTGATCGCGATGAAGTCGGTGTACTGGAGGGCCTCGTCCTGCGGGCCCTCGATCTCGCTGAAAGTGTTGCTGACATACGTCAGGGGGCGCGAGTCGTCGAGCTCGGCGCGGGTGTGGTCGATCAACGCCCTGACGAAGTTCCGGCCCACTTCCTCGGTGCCCTTGATCTCGTTCGCCACGGACCATGCGCATATGGAGGGGTGGTTGGCGTCCCGGTGCACCATCTCCCTCAGTTCGGGTATCCAGCGCTCGGGGTCGAGGCAGACTTCCTGCCCCCAGACGGAGATCTCGGCGATGTTGAGCATCCCGACCTCGTCGAGGTGGTCGAGGAGATCGGGCGACTGGGGAACGTGGTGGATGCGGGTCATGTCCGCCCCGGCCCGCTTCATGTGGCCGATCTCGGCGCGGATGACCGACAGCGGCTCGGTGCCGCCGTGCACGCGGTCGCCGGGGACGCGGTTGAAGCCCACGGTGCGGACGCGTTCGCCATTGAGCATCAGGCCGTCCGGCAATATGTCGATCCTGCGGATGCCGAAGCGGTCGGAGAGGGCATAGGAAAGCTCGTCGCCCTCGCTGAGGGTGACGGTGGAACGGTAGAGCGTCGGGTGGTCCAGTGACCACAGTTCGTACGAACCCGCGGGCAGGACGGTTGTCAGGCGTACGGTCTTCGTGGAGCGAGCTGGCACGGTGACGTCCCGGCCGGCGGGTGGCTCGGCGCGCAGCGCTCCGCAGTGCAGGGCCCGCCCCTCCGTACAGGTGAGCGTTCCGTCGAGGCGTACGGGCCGGTCGTGATCGAGGGCATTGGACACGGTGACCTCCGTGGTCACCTCGGCGGTGCCGTCCGCCGACCGGGGGTTGGCGGTGACCTGCTGCCGTTCGATGCGCACTGCTGGGTCGACGGTGAGGGTGACAGGGCGGGAGATTCCTCCCCACAGCCAGCCGGCGCCGACAGCCTCGTCGTTGTTGGCCCTGACGGTGAGGATGTTGGCGCTGCCGTCGGTCGTCAACAGCTCGGTGACGTCGTACTCGAAGGGCGTGTATCCGCCGATGTGGGTACCGAGCCGGATGTCGCCCAGCCAGACCGTCGCGGTGTAGCAGACGGCTTCGAAGTGGAGCCGTGCGACCTGCGCGGCGCCGAGTCGGGGTGTGTCGAAGGTCCTTCGGTACCAGGCGTCGCCCTGGTGGTCGGCGTACCTGTCGTGCACGTCCCAACTGCCTGGTACGGGCAGCCTGTCCCACGCGGCCGCCTCGGGGTCGGTCGTGAATTCCCAGATTCCCCCAAGGTCGGTGGTGTGCCGCCCGGCAGGGATCTGGTGCCCGGGCCCGGCACGATCGGGAGCAGGAGCACACAATGCGGGAGCGGCCGGGGCTGCGGGCTCATCGGCGGTGTCGCCCTGGTTCGTCCCGCCCGCCGGCGGAGTGTTCTTCGGGCGTGAGAGCCGGCCGATCTCCTCGTCGGGGGACGGCAGAGGTCCTACGGCGTCCCCGGCGTCGTACGTGCTGTCCGGAGTACCGGTGACTCGGCCCGTGGCGGCTAGGGCCAAGGGCACGTCGGCGGTGGGAGGCCGGGCCGGCCACGCTGGAACGGAGTGGCCGTCACTGGTCATCGTGGTCCCTCCTCGACGGATCGGTCCGAGCCCGTGGTTCCTGTGTGCATGAGGTGTTGCTCCTCTGCCGAGCCGGATGGGCGGGCGGATTGGCACGGACCTCGAACCGGAGCGGTCACGCGCCGGTGGAGCGCCGCAGCCGCAGTTCGCCGCCGATGGTGATCTGGGGTGCCACGTCCTCGTTCCGCAGTTGCGCCAGCAGCGTGTGGGCGGCGATCTGCCCCATCCGGCGGTAGTCGCACCGGACCGTGGTCAGAGCCGGGGTGACGTAGCTCGCCAGGCTGATGTCGTCGAACCCGGCCACGGCCACCTCGTCGGGGACCTTCACTCCGTTTTCCGCGAGTACGGACAGCCCGGCGATCGCCATGAGGTCGTTGGCGTAGAAGATCGCTGTGGGACGCGGTGACCGGTCGAGCAGTTCGCGGGTGGCCTGCGCGCCACCTTCGGTGGTGAAGTCGCCCGTGACCACGGGGCCGGGCTGGAGACCCGCTTCGACCAGGGTGTCCTCCCACAGCTGACGACGGCTGCGGGCGTGGCGCAGGCTCGGGAGTCCCGAGACATGGGCGATGTTGCGGTGGCCCTGGGCTATCAGGTGGCGGGTCAGCTCGCGGACCTGTTCGGCGCCGCCGGTGCTGACCCAGGGGAACGGGCAGGTACGGCCCGGCGATCCGGCGACCACGGCGCGGGTGCCCAGCCGGCTGAGCCACTCGAAGCGGGGGTCGCGGTGGCGCAGGTCGGTCAGCAGGAATCCGTCGACCCGACGCTCCCCGACCATCTGTTCGTAGCACTCGCGCTCGGTGTGGGAGTCGTCGACGAACCGCAGCACCGCCGCGTACCCCACCGACGTGAGTGCGTTCTCCGCACCGGCCAGGAATGCGGGGAAGAACGGGTCGAGTTCGAGGAGTTCCGTGGGCCGCCGCAACACCATCCCCACGGCGTGCGCGGGGCCACCACCGACGGCGCGGGCCGCAGTGCTCGGCGTCCAGTTGAGCTCGGCGGCGGCCGCCCGGATTCTTGCCATGGTGGCGGTGCTGATGCCCTTGCCCCCGTTGAAAGTCCGGGACACGGCGCCCTTGGACACCCCGGCAAGGGTGGCGACATCGGAGATCGTCGGCCGCCGGCGTAGCTCCTGCTGCTCTTCGGTCACGCATCTCAGGCTAACGCCCGACGGACGCAAGTGACCCCAGCAGGTATACCGGTTTCCGAACATGACGAGAATTGATGTCCAGTCAAGTTGGTTGCCTCATAACCTAATTGCGCCCATCACTGGTCATAACACCCCATCAACGGCGCTGCGAACTCCTGGTGATGGAGGTCTTGACCCTCAGCAACCCGCTTACTACTGTCCCAGCTCAACCGATTTACTTCGGTGTGAGTTGGAGCCGCACCACTGGTAACGCCCGGTCGGTCGTCAGGCAGACGGGCAAGGAGTCGTGCCCGACGTACTCGCGGTCGCGACCGCCTCATTACTCCTTCACCACACCCGCTACGCATCCGCGCCGCGGGCATCCCTTTGCCGAAATTCCGCGCGCCGAGGACAAGGAGTCAACAAGATGAGAACACCATGGTCCAGACTTGCCGCCTGCTGTACCGCGGGGATGCTCGCGATCACCGCGGGGGCCTGCTCGTCCTCGGACTCCAGCAGTGATGCCGCCGACGGCAAAGTGACCATCACGGTGACGGACATGCCCCCGACCACCCAGGGGACATTGCGCAAGCAGTTCACCGACCAGGTGGCTGCCTTCGAGCGTGCGAACCCGGACATCGTTGTCAAGCCGAGTGAAGCGGTGTGGGATGCGAAGACCTTCGCCGCCCGGCTGGCCGGCGGCCAGCTCGAGACGGCGTTCATCGTGCCGCTCACCGAACCCCAGGGACTGATCAACCGCCATCAGATCGCGGACATCACCGACCAGGTGAAATCGTTGCCGAGCTCCGACCAGTTCGACAAGCGCGCGCTGGCACCGGGCACGGACGCCAAGGGTCACAACTACGGCCTGCCCACCAGCGAGTTCGCCCTCTCCCTGGTCTACAACCGGGAACTGTTCAAAAAGGCCGGACTCGACCCGGACGACCCGCCGAAGACCTGGGACGAGGTCCGGCAGGACGCGAAGGCGATCTCGGAGAAGACCGGCCTGCCCGGTTACGCGCAGCCGACGACGAACAACACGGGCGGCTGGACGCTGACCGCCATGGCGTACACGTACGGTGGCCGGATCGAGAAGGAAGAGGGCGGAAAGCAGGTCGCGGCCTTCAACGACACACCGGTGCAACAGGCGCTGGACTGGCTCAAGGCGCTCCGCTGGCAGGACAATTCCATGGGCACCCAGCAGCTTCGGGACGCGGGCGAGATCCAGAAGTCGTTCTCGGCGGGCCGTATCGGCATGATGATGGCCACACCGAGCACCTATGTCGACCACATCACCAAGTACAACGGCGACCCGAAGATCTACGGTGTCGCCGCGCTGCCTTCGGCGAGCCGGTCGGCCACCATGCTGGGCGGCAAGATGGCCGTGATCAATCCCAAGGCCAGTCCCGCCCAGCGCGAAGCAGCGGTGAAGTGGATCGACTACTACTACCTCAGGGCGAAGCACGACCCGGCGGAGGCGGGCACGCGGGCGAAGGCGGAGGCCGCCGACGGGATCCCGGTGGGCACGCCGACCGTTCCCCTCTACCAGCCCGCCGTCAGCGGACCCGTCGACGAGGCCAGAAACGAGCACGCCACCGTCCCGCTCGAGAACTTCGAGCCCTTCATCAACGGGGTGAAGCAGCAGGAGTTCGTCGTCGAGCCCGCGGTGGCCGCCCAGGACGTGTACGCCGCGCTGGACACCGCAGTTGCGGCCGTACTCACCCGCAAGAGCGCAGACCCCCAGGCCGAGTTGGACAAGGCGGAGAAGAAGGCCGTCCCCGCACTGGAGCGAGCCCAGCGATGACCATCGTCCAGCCGGCCCGTGGCGCCCCTGCGCCCCCGGAGGCGAAACAGCCGGGCACCACCCGGCCGGGCCGCCGCCATTTAGGCCTTGCCTCGTTGCGCAGGCCGGGCCGCCGGGGCTTCGGCCTCGCCTCGCTGCTCTTCCTGCTGCCGCTGCTGTTGCTCTTCGGCTGCTTCGCATGGTGGCCGATCGGCCAGAGCGTCATCCTCGGCTTCCAGGAGACCGATCTGGTCAACGAGCCCACCTGGGTCGGGCTGGACAACTTTCACTTCCTGTTCTCCGACCCCCTGTTGTGGACCACGCTCCGCAACACCGCCTGGTTCGTCCTCCTGTCCCTGGTCATCGGGTTTCCGGTACCCATCATGCTGGCGATGCTGGTCACGGAGCTGAGACGGCTGGGCGGGATCTTCCGGGTGCTGGTCTATCTGCCCGTGGTCGTCCCGCCGGTGGTCGCGTTGATGCTCTGGCGCTGGTTCTACGACCCGGATTTCGGGCTCTTCAACCAGGTCCTCGGCTCCATCGGCCTCGGCCCGTACCCCTGGCTGCAGTCGACGGCCTCCGCGATGCCGAGCCTGGTGCTGTCAGCCACGTGGGCGCACGCGGGCAGCACCACTCTGATCTACATGGCTGCGCTGTCCAGCGTGCCGGCCGATCTGTACGAGGCCGCCGAGCTGGACGGCGCATCGATCCGGCGGCGCATCTGGCACGTGACGCTGCCGCAGCTGCGCGGCGTCATCCTGATCATGCTGCTGCTCCAGATCATCGGCACGTTCCAGGTCTTCACCGAGCCCTTCATCCTCACCGACGGCGGACCGGAGGACTCGACCGTGAGCATCCTGCTGCTGATCTACCGGTACGCGTTCCTCAACGGTGACTACGGGACCGCCGCCGCGCTCAGCGTGCTGCTCGCGCTGGCGCTGGCCGTGCTGTCCGCCGTCTACCTGCGCCTGACCCGCAAGTGGAGCACATCATGAGCGACGACGACGGATCCCGCGGCGTGATCTCACCGGCCGACCGGCGGCGCCCCTCCGTACGCTGGACCCTGAGGATCTCCCAGCCCGTCATTCTGGTGGCGGTCGCGATCGCCGGCCTCGGACCGATCCTGTGGACGGTCAAGGGCGCCCTGTCCCCCACCCAGGAGATCCTCAAGGACCCACTACGGCTCTGGCCCTCCGTTCTGCAGTGGGGCAACCTCCCCACCGCCTGGGAGAATCTGAGGCTCGGCCGTTATCTGCTCAACACGGCGGTCCTGGTGGGCGGTTCCTGGTTCTTCCAGCTGCTCGTGGCGACCTGCGGCGCATACGCCCTGTCGGTGCTGCGCCCCCGGTACGGCCGTGTCGTCTACTACGCCGTGCTCGCCACGCTCTTCATACCCGGCACCACGTCGCTGGTCGCGCTCTACCTGGTGGTGCTCCACCTGCCGCTCACGGGTGTGTCGATCGCCAACACGCCCTGGGCGGTGTGGCTGCCGGCCGGAGCGCACGCCTTCAACGTACTGATCATGAAGCAGTTCTTCGACAGTCTGCCCCGTGAACTCCACGAGGCGGCGCAGGTCGACGGAGCCGGACCGTGGCGACTGTTCTGGCAGATCGTCATGCCGATGTCCGGCCCGATCGTCGCGGTGGTGTCCCTGCTGGCGGTCATGAGCGCCTGGAAGGAATTCCTCTGGCCCATGATCGTCATCTCCGCCCCCGACGCACAGCCGTTGTCGGTCGCACTGCCGCGACTGGCCGAGACGACTCAACAGAACCAGGTCATCGCGGGGATGCTCATCACGATCATCCCTCCGCTGCTGCTCTACCTGGTGTTCCAGCGCCACATCGTCCGCGGAATCGGTTTCACCGGTCTGAAGGGATGACCCCATGACCGTACACATGACCTTACGGCGGCACCGGCTGCTGCGCATGGTGCTGGCGGTGCTGCTGACACTCCTGTCCGTGCAACTGCTCGGCGCTGAGCGCGCCCGGGCCGAAACAGTCACCGATGGGAACTACTACGCCAGCAGCGCGCCCACGTCGGGGTGCCCGGACGCGGTCGGCAACCGTCTGGTCGCCTTCCAGGACAGCAAGCTCTTCAACGGCAACACCGCCGACTGCGTCGGATGGCAGGGTTCCTCGAGTGCGCCCAAGAGCGTGACCCTCGTCTTCGACCTGCTGTACGACCGCCCGCTCAGCAGCATCTCGATCACGAGTACGGCGACGAACACCTTCTGGGGCTTCGACGAGATCGAGGTCACCTATCGACCCGAGGCGGGCACCGCCTACCGCGTCGCGCACAGCGAGGCCTGGAACCGCAGCCGGCTGGACTACCAGCGCACCGTCGCGATGAACAACACACAGGCCCGGTTCGTGCGCATCAAGCTGACGCGCGTCAACCAGTTCCTGCACTTCCCCCTCTCCGAGGTCACCTTCACGCTCGGTAGCGGCACCGTCGACCCGACTCCGGACCCGTACACCCAGGAGGAGATGGATGCGGAGGTGTCCGTCCCCACCCGGCTGGTCGACGTCTACGGCCAGTATCTCTACGGGAGCTGGCCGGGCAAGCTGACCTCCGATCAGCAGCTGCAGCAGGACGCCACGGACGAGGCCGCTGCGCTGGCCGGCGTCACGCTGGACACGACCACGTACGACCAGTACGGCGGCGTGAAGGCGCTGGGCAGAAGTACCACCCACACCGGCTTCTTCCGCCTGGAGAAGGACGCGCAGGGCAAGTGGTGGTTCGTCACGCCCGACGACTACAAGTTCATCCTCAAGGGAGTCGACTCCACCTCTGCCACCGACTGGGGCTACGCCACGGTCGTGAAGGATACCGACGGCGACCCGCTCGGGAAGTTCTCGGCCCTGCCCGACGAGGCAACCTACGCCGCTGCCTACAGCAGTGACCGCACGGAGATGAGCTTCGTCAAGGCGAACCTGATGCGCAAGTACGGCATCACGGGCTGGGAGACGCCATGGCGGGACATCACCAAGAAGCGCCTGATCAAGTGGGGCTTCAACGCGCAGTCCAAGTGGTCCCGGGACGGGGGGCTGCAGATGCCGTGGATCGGCCAGATCACGGCGCCGGCCAATGTGAAGCGCATCGCCTCGTACGCCATCGACCCGTTCGACCCGGCTTTCGCCACGGAGCTCGACAAGCAGCTGAGCCCGACAAGCAGCATCGTCCGAGCGAACGTCAACAGTCCCTGGCTGATCGGCTACTTCTTCGACAACGAACGGGGATGGGACGACAACGTCATGACCACGATGCTGAACGGCACTCCCACCCAGTATCCGGCCAAGGCAGCCTTCGTCGCCTACATGATCGACACCTACGGCCTGACGGAGACCAACAACAAGCTGGGGACCCCGGGCGCCACACAGCAGGACCTGGAGACCCGGAAACTCTCCGACAATGTGCCCAGTGGCAGCGCCCTGCGCACCGAGTTCATCGGCGAGGCTTCGAAGGCCTACTATTCGACCGTCCAGGCGGCCATCGGCAAGTACGACGACCACCACCTGTTCCTCGGCTCCGCCCTGGTGCCGGGCTGGCGTTCCAGCCTGGCATGGGAGGTCTGCGGGCGCGCGTACGTGGACGCGATCTCGCTCGACGTCTACAGCAACAACGCGGGCTACCTGGACACGTACGAACCGTACGACACGCCGGTGCTGAACCTGGAGCACTCGTTCAACGTCCACGGCCGGGGCCTGCGCAGCATCAACGGCTCCGTCCGCGCCGACGACATCGCCGACCGCGGAACCATGCACCAGCAGTTCAGCTGGGGGCAGGCCGAGAGCCCGGTCTTCGTGGGGTCCGGCTGGTTCAGCTACTACGACCAGGCCATCACCGGTCGCGCGTCCGACGGCGAGAACTTCGACTTCGGCCTGGTCAACCAGCAGGACCAGCCCTACACCGCCATGACCGACGTCATGGCGCAGACCCACCAGCAGCTGGAACAGCGACACGATGACGCGCCCCTCCCCATCACCGGCACCCAGTCCGTGTGCCCGGACTGAGCAAAGGAGCCCGATCGATGATCTCGCGACGCACCCTGATACGCGGCGTTCCCGCTGCGCTCGCCCTGTCCCCGTTCGCCTCGCCCGCGTATGCGGAGGCGTCGGCTCAACCCGCGGTCGACACCTGGCTGGTCGACCGCTACGGGCAATACCTCCACCAGGACTGGCCCGGGAAGGTCGTCTCCGACGAGCAGTTGCGCAGTGAGTACGCGGAGGAGGCCGCCCGGCTGGCCCATGTCGCTCCGGACCGGATCCGGTACGACCGGTACGGCGGCCTGAGAGAGCTCGGACGGCACAAGGCCACCGGCTACTTCCGGTTGGAGCAGATCGACGGCCGCTGGTGGTTCGTCACCCCGGACGGCCACCTGTTCGTCCTCAAGGCCGTCGACGCCTTCTCCCCCCAGGAATGGGGCTACGGCACCTGGTGGAAGAATCCGGACGGCACGCTCATCGACCTCTTCGAGGAACTGCCGGACCCGGTGCGGTTCGCGTCCTGCTACACCGAGGACGACAAGGGACACGTCGTGAGCTTCCTCAGGGCCAACCTCGCGCGGAAGTACGGCGACGACTACCGGCCGAAGTGGCGCGAGACGGTTGCCAAGCGCATGATCGACTGGGGGTTCAACGCCCAGGGCAAGTGGACGCTCGACACGGAAGTCGTCATGCCGTACCTCGCCCAGGCACCGACACCCCCCGACGTGATCCGGGTGCTGTGGGGAATCGACCCGTTCGACCCCGACTTCTCGGCCAAGCTGGACCGCACCTTCGAACTGCACCGGAACCGCAAGGACCCGTGGCTCATCGGGTACTTCTTCGAGAACGAGCGCGGCTGGAGCCGTGACGTGGTCGCCGAGGTGGTCAAGCGCGACTCCACTCTCGCGGCGAAGACCGCCTTCGTCCGCTACCTGGCCGACGCCTACGGCGACGACGTGGACCGGGTCAACGTCGTTCTCGGTACCGACGCGAAGTCCTTCCACGCCCTGCGGGACACACCGATCAACATCGCCCGGGTACCCGCCGCGGACGTCACGGCGTTCATCACGCTGGCCTCGAAGACGTACTTCAGGAAGGTACGCAAGGCGATCCACAAGCAGGACCCGCACCATCTGTTCCTCGGCGGCTCCCTGGTCCCCACCTGGCGCACCAGTCCGGAGTGGAACGTCGGCGGGCGCGACTACCTCGATGCCATCTCCTTCGACTGGTACTCGACCAGCGTCGACTACCTGCGGCAGTACGAGGGATACGGCAAGCCGATCCTGACCCTGGAGTTCTCCTTCATGTTCCCCGAGAGGGGGATGACCGCCGCCAACGCGGCGACCACGGCGACCAGCCAGCAGGATCGGGGGGAGAAGTACCGGGCCTTCGTCGAGGCGCAGGCCGGGAGCCATGCCTTCGTCGGCTTCGCCTGGTTCTCCGCCTACGACCAGGCGGTGACCCGCAAGCCAGGGGCCACCGAGGCGTTCAACGTCGGTCTGACCAACCAACAGGACCAGCCGTACTACGACATGCTCGACATCATGCGGGAGGTGAACCGCGGCATCGAGGCGGTCCACCTCCAGGCGCCGCCCGCCTGACCCCCGGCCCCGTCCACCCGGCCCGGGCCGTAGCGGCCGCCTCCGCCACGGCCCGGGCCGGTCACCCAGTGAACGAAACGGAGAGCAGATGACCGACCCCAGTTCCCGCCCCACCCCCGAGACCGGCAGCACCGCTGTGCCACGGCCGGCTCCCAGGCTCGACTCCGGACTCTGGCTCGGAGCGAACTACTGGTCACGGCACGGCAGTCTCTTCATGTGGCGGGACTATGACGACGAGGTCGTCCGCGAGGAACTGCGCACCCTGCGCGAGCACGGGACCAACGTCACCCGCTCGTTCCTGTTCTGGCCGGACTTCCACCCGGCACCCGACCGGATCGACGAGGACTTCGTCGAGCGGTACCGGCAATTCCTGCGGACCAGCGCGGAGGTGGGTCTGCCCACCATTCCCACCTTTCTGGTCGGGCACATGTCCGGAGAGGACTGGGACGTGCCGTGGCGGGAGGGCCGCAACCTCTACACGAACGGCTTCATGCTGGGCCAGCAGGCGTTCTTCATCCGGGAGATCGTCCGGCGGATCGGCACGGACCCCGCGGTCGCCGGCTGGCTGATCAGCAACGAGTTCCCGATCTTCGCGGGACCGGCCACTCCCGACGAGGTGCGGGCCTGGGGCCTGATATGCACCCAGGCCGTACGGGCGGGCGGCTCCCAGTTGCCCGTGTCGCTGGGCGACGGTGCCTGGACCATGGAGACCACCGGCAAGGACAACGGCTTCCGGATCCGGCGCCAGGACGACCTGGTCGACTTCGTCGGCCCGCACACCTATCCGATGGGCGACGACCAGGTGCGGGTGCACACCGCGGCGGCCTGGGCCTGCGAGTTGAGCCACTTCGGCAAGCCGGTGGTGATGGAGGAGTTCGGTGTCTCCGCGGCGCTGTCCTCGGAGCGGAACGCCGCCCACTACTACCGGCAGGTGCTGCACCACACCCTGCTCGCCGGGGCCACCGGCTGGCTCGCCTGGAACAACACCGACTTCGCCCTGGAGTCGGTCGATCCCTACCGGCACCGCCCCTTCGAGCTGGGCTTCGGCATCACCCGCTCCGACGGCACGCCGAAGCCCGCCCTGGCCGAGATCGGCACCTTCCGGCGCCTCCTCGACGCGGTCGACTTCGACAACTGCGCCCGGCCGGACACCGAGACCTCGATCATGATCCCGTCGCACCTGGAGGAGCACCCCCGGGTGCCGGTCGCGGAACGGACCGCCATCGCGACGGTGAGCCACCACGCCTACCTCGCGGCGAAGGCCGCCGGACTCACCCCGGCCCTGAGCCGCGAACTGGACGCGCCGCGTCGCACCGGGCTGGTGCTCATCCCCTCCAACAAGCTACTGACCGCACCGACTTTCGATCTGCTGCTGGACTGGGCACGCGAGGGCAGCCACGTCTACCTGTCCTGGTTCGCCGGCGCGGGCGGCTCCCACCGCGGCGCCTGGTGGCCTCCCCTCGAGCGGCTGATCGGCGCTTCGCACACACTCCGGTACGGTCTGAACGAACCGGTCGACCCCGTCGTCACCTGGGAGTTCGCCGAGCCGCTGGGCGACCTCAAGGCCGGTGACACCCTGCGGTTCCCGGTCTCCGGGCCGGCTGATGCCCGGGCCATGCTGCCCCTGGACGAGGATCCGGCCGACTGCGTGGTGGTCGCCCGCGACGGCCGGGGCCGCCCTGCGCTGGTGCGGCGCGACCACGGAAGGGGCGTGGTGTATCTCGCCACGTACCCCGTGGAGTTCTTCGGGTCCGCGACGCCGGACGCACACCGCGACGACGAGGTGCACCGTCTCTATCGCGCCCTGGCGGCGCAGGCAGGGGTGCGCCCCTTCCTCACCGTGGACGATCCCCGGGTGCATGTCGACGGCCTGGTGCACGCCTCGGGACAGCGGTACGCATGGTTGGTCAACGTGTCCGGCGACCCGGTCACCGCACACCCGGAGCCCGGTGGCGCCGGCCGGCGCCTGGAGGACGTGCTCGACGGCCGGGACCTCACGGAGCAGGTCGTGCTGGAGCCGTTCGGGGCCGTGGTGGCACGGGTGGTGGCAGCGTGACCGTGTCACAGCGAGCCGCCGCCACGGCGCACACACCCGTCCGGGAACGCCGGCGGGCGGGGGGACCACGGGTGTTCTCCGTGGACCGCTTCGGGGCGGTGGCCGACGGCCGTACCAAGGACACCGCGGCGATCCAGGCTGCGATCGACGCGGCGCACGCCGCGGGCGGCGGCGTCGCCCATCTGCCGCCCGGCACGTATCTGTCCGGCGGCATCGAACTCAGGAGCCGGGTCACCCTTCACCTGGAGGCCGGGGCGGTCCTCCTCGGCAGCACGGACCTGGCGGACTACCCGCCGCACGAAGGACCGCCCGCAGACTGCGACGCGGGTCAGCGGCACCTGGTATTCGCCCGGGGCGCCACCGACATCGCCATCACCGGTGCCGGCACCATCGACGGCCAGGGCCCCGCCTTCTGGGAACCGTCCGGACGGCCGCCCACTCCACCGGATCGGTTCTGGGCCGATGTCGTCACCCACAACTGGAAGCCGGTCGGCAACAACGACCGCCCCTCGCCCATGGTCGAGCTCGCCGAATGCCGGAACGTGCGCATCGAGGGCGTCACCCTGCGCAACTCCCCGGGCTGGACGCTGCGTCCGATCGCCTGTGACACCGTGATGATCCGCGGCATCGTCATCCGCAATCCGATCGACGGCATCAACACCGACGGCATCGACCCGACCGCCTGCCAGAACGTGTTCATCGCCGACTGCGACATCGAGACCGGTGACGACGCGATCTGTCTGAAGAGCGAGAACCCCTACGGTGACCTCCGGGTCACCCGGAACGTCGTCGTCACCAACTGCGTACTGTCCTGCTGTTGCAACGCATTCAAGCTAGGCACCGCGACCCGGGGCGGTTTCGAGGACATCACATTCACCAACTCGGTGATCTACAACCGAGATGTGCCGCTCAACGAGCGCGTCATCTCGGGCATCGCCATCGAGATGGTCGACGGAGGCTGGGTCGACGGTGTCAGTGTCTCCGGCATTCGGATGCGCAACACCCGCACCCCCGTCTTCATTCGGCTGGGCAACCGGGGATGGGGACAGCCGGACCCGGTCCCGGGCCGGCTGCGCAGGGTCCGTATCTCGGGGATCGATGCCACGGGAGCGATCCTCACCTCCTCGATCACCGGACTCGCCGAGCAGCCCGTCGAGGACGTCGTCCTCTCGGGGATCCGCATCGACACGGACGAGGGCGGCCGGCGCGAGTGGGTGGAGCGGAACATCCCCGAGGAGATCGCCGAGTATCCGGAAGCCCGGATGTTCGGCCGTCTGCCCGCCTACGGCCTCTACGTCCGTCACGCCCGCGGGATACGGATCTCCGGCACCGAGATCCGCTCCACGGTGCCCGATCCGCGCCCGCTGCTGGTCGCGGACGACGTGGTGGGTCTTTCGGTCGACACGCTGGACGGTACCGGGCCCGGTACCGGTACCTCCCTGTTGGAACTGCGGAACACCCGGGACGCCTTCCTCAGTCGCTCGCGGGCCCCGCAAGGCACCGATGTCTACCTCACGGTCAGTGGGTTCCGCTCCGCGGATATTGCCCTGGTGGGCAACGAGTTGTCGCGAGCCACATCTGCGGTCGCGACCACCCACGGGGCGGCACGGGACAGCGTGGTCTCGGACGGAAACCTCGTGGGCCGGTGACCCGCTGCCGGTGCCTGGGTGGCGGCCCCGGCGTTCGCGCCGGACATGGAGCTGCACACCCCGGCCGGGACGGTCCGGCTGGCAGGCCTCACCGGAACCGCACGGCCACTGCTGCTCGACATGACCGAGGACGCATCGGTTGCCGGGGAGCTCGCACAGTGGCACGACCAGGTGGACGTCGTCATCGCGGAAGACCGGTCCCCCGCCCCTGCGGCCACTGCCCTGCTGCTTCGCCCGGACTGCTATGTGGCATGGGCGTCGGACTCACCCCGTCCTGACGCGGCCGACCTGGACGCCCTGCGGACCGCCACGCAGCGGTGGTTCGGCGATGCCGAACCACCCGCAACAGCTCGGAAACCCTACGAACGACGTGAAGGGCGCTGAGCACACAACCGAATGAGTCGGCGCTCAGGGAGGTGGGGCCGGATGGGCGCACCCGTGCGCCGGGCGAACTGCCTTGGGTCGTTATCGCCGGATGAGGCCGAGTTCGGTGGCCGTGGCGACGGCAGCGGTTCGGGAGTCGACGCCGAGTTTGACGTAGATGCGGGCCAGGTGGGACTTGACCGTTCCTTCGGTGAGGTGGAGCCGGTTACCGATGGCCTGGTTGGACAGGCCCTCGGCGACCAGTGCGAGAACTTCGGTCTCGCGCCGGGTCAGCGTGGTGCCGGGAGTACGCAGCCGGTTCATCAACCGGTCCGCGACGGTGGGTGCGAGTGTGGTGCGGCCTGCCGCAGCGGTGCGTACGGCGGCGGCCAGATCCTCGGGTGGGGCGTCCTTGAGGAGGTAGCCGGTGGCGCCGGCTTCGATGGCGCGGAGAGTGTCGGCGTCGGTGTCGTAGGTGGTGACGATCAACACGCGGGGGGCTCGAGGGCGTGCGGTGATGGCGGCGGTGGCCTCTGCGCCGTTCATTCCCTTGCCGAACTGAAGGTCCATGAGGACGACATCGATGTCGCCCTCGGCGACACGGGCGACGGCGTCCTCGGCGGTCGCGGCTTCGGCCACCACTTCGATGCCGGCTTCGGTCTCCAGCACGGCGCGCAGCCCCGCCCGCACGACGGGGTGGTCGTCGGCCAGGAGCAGGCGGATGGGGGTGTCGGTCACGGGCGGGCCTCAGGATCGTTCTCGGCGGAGGGAGTCAAGGGGAGCTGGGCGGCCAGGGCGGTGCCGTGGCCTGGAGTCGACTCGATGATGAGAGTGCCCCCCACGGCGTGGACACGGGCTCGCATGGCGGCCAGCCCGAACCCGCCGGCCTCCGGGTCGGGGACGGGCAGGTGGCAGGGATCGAAGCCGCACCCGTCGTCGACGATGTCCACGGCGACGTGGTCGCCGAGGTAGCTGAGGGTGACCTCTGCTGCGGTGGCCTTCGCGTGCCGGACGGTGTTCCCGAGGGCCGACTGCGTGATGCGCAGCAGTGCGACCTCGTGCGCGGTCGGCAGCGGTAGCGGGTCGCCGGTGAGGTGGAAGCGGGCGGTGATCCGGTGGCGGGCGCTGGTGATGGCGCACAGGCGTTCCAGAGCGCCGGCCAAGGTGGTGCCTTCCAGGGCGGGCGGGGCGAGGGCGGCGACGAAGCGGCGGGCCTCGGCGAGGTTGTCGACGGCGGCCTGGCGGGCCTGCTCGACGTAGCGGGCGGCGCTTTCGGGAGTGCCGGGCAGGGCGCGCTCGGCGGCGCGCAGCAGCAGCTGGATGCTGGAGAGGCCCTGGGCCAGGGTGTCGTGGATCTCGCGGGCCAGACGTTCGCGCTCGGACAGCACGCCGGCGGTGTGCTGGGCGGCAGCCAGATCGGCGCGGGTGGCGGTGAGCTCCTCGATCAGGTGCCGCCGTTGTTCGCTCTCCAGGTACAGGGCCTGATACCCCCACACCACCGCCACTGCCACGGCGGCGCCGAGGGCCGGGCCGATCGCCATCGCAGCACTGAAGGTGCCCTGATGCGCGGCGAAGCCGGCGACGGCGGCCAGTCCGGTGGCCGCCACGGCGGCCAGTGCGGCGCGGCGGGCCAGCAGGTGGAGCTGGAGAAAGTACAGGGGGAATGCCACCCACACCCCGTCGGCGGACAGGGCCAGCAGCACCAGCCAGACGGTACCCACAGCGGCCAGCCACAGTGCGGCGGCCGGCCGCGAGCGGCTGACGCGTGGCAGGAGTGGGCCGGCGGCGTAGACGAGGCCGCATGCCGCGGCTGCGGCGACGACCCATCCGGCGTGCGGATCGTCATCGGTCACGGCTCGGCCGGCGGCCAGGGCGAGCAAGCCGATGACCAGCAGATGCAGGCACCAGGCCAGGGCTCTGGTGGTGGGGATCGAGGCGGGGGCGGTGGTGTTCACAGTCCTTCCACCCTAAGGAGAAACCCTCTGCACGGCTTCCATCGAAAGTTACAACCGGTCTGCCGCCTTTCGATGCGCCAAGTGCTGTCCTTGGCCAGACGCGTCAGGGGAGGGTTGGCAGCGACGGTGGGGACATACCGATTCCGCCCATGAAAGAGCAGGTCCAAGCCGTGTTCGTCGCCTGGAGAGACCTGAGATTCGCCAAAGGGCGCTTCGCCCTGATGGGTACCGTCATCGTGCTGATCACCCTGCTGGTCGGGCTGCTGTCCGGACTGACCGCCGGACTGGGCAGGCAGAACATCTCCGCGATCACCTCCCTGCCCGCTGACAAGATCGCCTTCGGCGCGCCGGGCGAGGGCGAGGAACCGTCGTACTCGAGCTCCGCCGTCACGGAGAAGCAGTGGCAACAGTGGTCCAAGACGCCCGGCGTGAGCAGCGCCGAACCGCTGGGCATCACCGCCACCAAGGCAACCGCCGGGAAGAAGAGCACAGGCGTCTCCGCCTTCGGCGTGAAACCCGGCTCCACGCTCGCCCCCGACGGCAGCAAGATCGACGGTCACGCGGTGGTCCTGTCGACCGCCGCAGCTGACGACCTGGGCGTCGCGGCGGGCGGCACCATCACCCTGGCCGGGCAGAAACTGACCGTCGCCGCGGTGAGCGGTGACGCCTCCTTCAGCCACACCCCCGTCATCTGGACCAGCCTCGACACCTGGCGGAAGACCGCACCTCCCATGGGCGACGCGGGCGGGCCCACCGCCACCGTCATCGCTCTGGACGCCACCTCCGAAACCGACTTCAAGTCCGTCGACCGGGCGGCGGGCACCAAGACGGTCTCCAAGGAAGACTCGTTGTCCGCGATCGGCTCCTACACCTCCGAAAACGGCTCCCTGCAACTGATGCGCGGCTTCCTGTTCGCGATCTCCGCCCTGGTCATCGGCGCCTTCTTCACCGTGTGGACCATCCAGCGCAGCGGCGACGTCGCCATCCTCAAGGCTCTGGGAGCTTCCACCGCCAACCTGCTCAAGGACGCGCTCGGCCAGGCCCTCGTCCTGCTGGCCGGCGGCACCCTGATCGGCACCGGCATCGCCGCCGGCCTCGGCGCCCTCGTCGCCGGCAGTGCGGTGCCGTTCCTCCTCACGCCCACGACCGTCCTCGTCCCCGCCGCCGTGACCATCGCGCTCGGCGCACTCGGGGCCGGCCTGTCCATCCGCCGCATCACCTCCGTCGACCCGCTGACCGCCCTGGGGGGCGCCCGATGAGCCTCAGCCTGACCGACATCACCCTCACCTACCCCGACGGCGCCTCCCGTCTGACCGCATTGGACCAGGTCACCCTTCAGGTGCCCAAGGGCAGCCTGACCGCCGTCGTCGGCCCCTCCGGCTCCGGCAAGTCCAGCCTTCTCGCCGTCGCCGCCACCCTCATCACCCCCGATACCGGTACCGTCACCATCGACGGCACGCCCACCACCGGCCTGAACCGCGGTGACCTCGCCGACCTGCGCCGCCACAAGATCGGCATCGTCTTTCAGCAGCCCAACCTGCTGTCCTCCCTCACCGCCGCCGAACAGCTCCAGGTCATGGCACACGTCGACGGCCGCAACCCACGAAGCGCCCACGACCGGGCCATGGAACTGCTCGACGCCGTCGGCCTGGCCGACCAGGCCGGCCGGCGCCCCCACCAGCTCTCCGGCGGCCAGCGCCAGCGCATCAACATCGCCCGTGCCCTGATGAACGACCCCACCGTTCTCCTGGTCGACGAACCCACCAGTTCCCTCGATCACGAACGTGGCGCCGTCGTCATCGGCCTGATCACCCGCCTCACTCACCAGCAGGCCACCGCGACCGTCCTGGTCACTCACGACCGCACCCACCTGACCGCGGTCGACGACGTCGTCGAAGTTCACGACGGGCGTCTTCGCCTCCCCTCCGCCGCCCCGTAGCTCCCGTACGCGAGGAGCCCAGAGCTTCTGCGACGTCGAGCCCGGCGAGAGCCCGGTCGCCCACGGCGCCGCACTCCAGCGCTCCAAGGGACTGGGGTTCGACGCCAGGGTGCTCGCTGCTCCGTCCGAGGGCTTCGCCGGAGCAGTTCGTCGTGCCGCTCGCATCCAAAAATCGAACACGCGTACCATTCGCTTGTGCCCACGTACGACTTCCCCCAGGACCTGCGCGACGCCCAGCTTGCGCTGCACGAAACCCGTGCTCGGTACGAGCAGTACGCCCGGACCCTGCCGTGGTCGGCTGAGCCGATGCCCGGCTGGGAGAGCGAGAAGCAGCCCTACACCAGCTTCCGATCCGGAAAGACAGACAGCCCGGGCTACACCGACGAGCAGGCCGCGGAGATCGCCCGTCTCGAGGCCCGCGTCCTCGAACTCGGCGTCATCGTGTCCACCCACCCGTTCTGGAGCAGCGTGGAGAGTGGCGTTGTCGATGCCCGTATGGCACTGAAGCACGTCCACGAACAGCCGGCCGAGGCCTAGCGGTGTCCGAATCAGGCGGGATATCCGACCTGGACAAGAACCGGGCTCTGGCCGACTGGCTGGAGTGGCAGCTGCGCCGGACCCGGAACCGGATCCGTGAGCTGGAGATCAAGGAACGGCAGGAGCGGCGTGGCTACGAGCGGGCACAGGCGGAGCAGTCGTGGAAGATCCAGCCGAAGCACTCCGGGGGCACGGCGACACTGCATCGCGGGGGCTGCACCCTGTCACCCCAGCTCGGGTTCATCAGCCGCGAAGAGGCGATCATCGCGTTGAACGAACCCGACATCGAGGCATGCCGGATCTGCCATCCGGAAGAGGGCCTGAGGGTTGCATAGAGCTCGTCCGGACCCCCTGTGGCGCAGCGGCTCACCGCCGACGGCACCGCCCCGCAGGCCGCAGCGGTCCTCACCGTCACCGGGATCGCCCTCCTCGTCACCCCGAACCACCACGGACAGATCGGAGTATCCGGCCCCACCGTCTTCGAACGGACACCGGCACAGTGCAAGTGCGGGCAAGGCAGGGGCCGCGGCTCCCTCGCGCAGAAAACGGTCGCGCCCACCGGGGCTTACCGGACGGCCCTCAGCAGTACCGGATCTCGGCCCGACCGAAGCCACTGCTGTAACCGCTGCCATAACCAACCGCGTAGCCCTGGTTGTAGAGACTGGGAGTGGTCCTCAGGTACTGTCCGTAGCCTTGTTGGCCCAGGCCGGCCCGGCAGTCGTCCCTGGCATCTCTGTACCCGTCCCTGAAGCCGGCTCGGTAACCAGTTCGGTAGCCGTCCTGGTAGCCACCCTGGTCGGGAACATGGACTGTCTTCACCGCCGCAGATGCCGGTGCGGCTGAGGCTTCGGCTGCGACGACAGCGGGCGAGAAGGCCAGAGCGACGACGACGAGCGCTGGACCGAGCCACGCAAGCAAGCGTCTGGCAGTCATAGGTCACTCCTCGAATCGACACTGCTGCGGAGCGGCACAACCTCCGGCAAAGGCAGCCATATGCCCGGAACTCTGCATCTGATCGGCCGCCACGGCGCCCTCCCGACCGCCTCTTCCAGCCTGCGCCCCCTCTCAGGCGATGTCATGTCGACAGGGCGTTGAGGGCATACCTGACGGGCTTGCGGCCAATCAACGCATTCCCTCCGATCCCGAACTCCACTGGCGTGGTGTGCTCACCCGTACGAGATTCGCGACCAACTCGCTGTCAACTGTGCTGGGTTGTTCCCACACCTGAACGATCGGCAGCCGCGGCCGTTGAAGGGTGCCGAGGACCGGAGCGCGGCGCCCGCGAGGTCCTTCGCGATCAGGGCGACGGGCAAGCCACCCGAGTGGTCCGGAGCGCCGCTCTGCGCGTACCAGGTGCCTGGAGTGTCTCCCATGGTTATTCGGGCAGCGGTCGGTCGTCGATGACGTGCTTCATGACGAGGGTGGAGGTAAGACGCTGGACGCCCGGCAGCCTGGCCAACTGCTGGTCGTAGAGCTGCTGGTACGCGGCCAGGTCGGTGGTGGCGACGCGCACGAGGTAGTCGGGTTCGCCGAAGAGGCGCTGGGCCTGGATGACGTTCGGGATCGCGGTCACCGCTTCCTCGAAGGCGGTGACGGTGTCGCGGTCCTCCCAGCGCAGCGTGGCGAAGACAAGGGCCTCGAAGTTCAGGCCGACGGCGGCGGGGTCGACTACGGCACGGTAGCCACGGATGGCGCCCTCGCGTTCGAGGTCACGCACGCGGCGGTGGCAGGGCGAGACGCTCAATCGCACGCGGGCGGCCAGCTCGGTCACTGTCAGACGACCGTCCAGCTGCAGCTCGGTAAGAATCTTCCGGTCCAGGGCATCCATGAGCAAGATTCTCCCTCATTTGATGCGATCATGGAGTAGAAGCAGAAACACTTTCGGCAACATCACACCTAATCTTCCCTCTCAGGGCAAGGAATGTGAGAGGGAGCAAGCGATGGACACGACGACGGTGGCGGCATTCCTGGCCGTGGATCTGCTACTGGTGTTCACCCCGGGCGCGGACTGGGCCTACGCGATCTCGGCAGGGCTGAGCGACCGGTCGCTCGTCCCGGCGGTCGCCGGGCTGATAGCCGGATATGCGGGATACACGCTGCTCGCCCTCGCCGGCCTGGTGGTGATCGTGGCGAGCTCGGCGACCGTCCTCACCACGCTGACCATCGCTGGGGCCGCGTACCTGATGTGGCTGGGCCGGGGTGTCCTGCGCCGGCCGCCGATCGTGGGGACGTCCACGGAGGCCATGGCCTCGTCGCGCGGGCAGATCATCCTCAAGGGCGCCGGGATCAGCGGCCTGAACCCCAAGGCTCTGTTGCTGTACTTCTCGCTGTTCCCCCAGTTCATCGACCCCGCGGTCGACTGGCCCGTCGCCGCGCAGACGGGCCTGCTCGGCGCGCTCCACATGACCGCTTGTGCCCTCGTGTACCTCGCCGTCGGCATGCTCGCCCGGAGTGTCCTGAAGACCCGGCCGTCGGCGGCCCGGGCGGTCACCCGTGTCTCCGGTGCCATGATGATCGCCATCGGTGGTTTCCTGCTGGTGGAACGCCTGGCCGGTTGAGGAACCCGCACCGACCCGTTCACAGACCGCGACATCCGTCGAAGGAGAGCACGTGGAAGACCGGACACAGCAGGAACAGGCGAGCCCCGAGGTGCAGAAGCGTATCCAGGACAGCTTCGACCGCCAGGGGCTGATGGCTCACCTCGGTGCACGGATAACCCACATCGGACCGGGACGCGTGCACATCGTGCTACCAAGTCGGCCCGAAGTGACCCAGCAGCACGGCTATTTCCATGCCGGTGCCACCAGCGCCATCGCGGACACCGCCGGCGGCTATGCGGCCTACACACTGTTCCCCGAGGACACCGAGGTACTCACCGTCGAGTACAAGATCAATCTCCTGGCGCCCGCGGTCGGTGACCACATCGAGGCCGTCGGGACGGTCCTGAAGGCCGGACGCACGCTGACCGTCTGCCAGTTGGAGGTGTTCGGCGTCCCGGACTGCGGCGAGCGGAAGCTGGTCGCGAACGGGCAGCAGACGCTGATCCGCGTGAAGCGGCCCGAGCGGTGAGCCCGCATCCGTCGTTGCCGTCCTGGGCGACGTGGTGGCAACGGCCGTTCCCGGACGCCAACACACTGTTGCTCCAGGGGCGGCAACCGGCCCTGGTCGACACCGGGTTCGTGGGTCATGCCGAGGAGACGGCCGCCTGGGCCCGCGCACGCGCCGGGGAGGTCGGCCTGGTGGTGAACACGCACTGGCACTCCGACCACGTCGGCGGCAACGCCCTCCTCCAGGCGCATGGCGCCGCCGTCGCGGCCGGGGCACCGGAGGCCGAGGCCATCGAGCGCCGGGACCCGGGCTGCTGCGCGGCCGAGTACCTGGATCAGCCGGTCGCCCCGTACACGGTCGACGTATCGCTCGACGACGGACAGGTCCTCCGGCTCGGTGACGCCGAGTGGGAGGTCGTCCGGACCCCCGGGCACACGCCTGGGCATCTGGCGCTGTGGGAGCCGGAGAAGCGGCTGCTCGTGGTCGGGGACGCGCTGTCGGACTACGACGTCGGCTGGGTGAACCTCGCCCTCGACGGACTCGACGCGGCCACCGCCGCGCTCACCTCCCTCAAACGGATGGCCGACCTCGCCCCACGCGTGATCCTCCCCTCCCACGGCCCGATCCCCGCCGACCCGGGTGCCGCATTCGCCGCAGCCCTGCGCCGTGCGCAACGGCTCGTGGACGACCCGGACGGGACGGTCTGGTACGGCGCTCGGCGGATCTTCGCATTCGCCCTGATGATCCGCGGGGGCCTCCCGGCCGACGAGGTCGAGCCCTACCTCCACGCTCGAGCCTGGCTGATCGACGCCGCCCGGCTCCTGGACCTGACGCCCGAGGCGCTCGCCACCGACCTGGTCACCACCATGCTCGCCAGCCGCGCCGTCGTCCTCCGCGACGGACGCCTCCACGCCGCCGCCGACCACACCCCTGTGGCGGCCGAGTCGTTGCGCGTGCCGTACCCGCGCGCATGGCCTGTTTCGGAGCCGCGCTGACTCGCGGCGGAACGTGTGTGGGCGAACGTCTTCCCGCCGCTCGCCTGCCTACGTTCCGCCCGGACCGTACGCCGCCGGCATCGCCCGCCTACCCCGCGCTCCTTCATCTCACGCAGGTGGTAGGTCCGAACCCGCTTCGGGGCCGGGCGGAGGTTGCCGTCCCGCTGCTGATACCCGCACTTCCGAAGACAGGCTCAACGATCGACGATGACCTGCTGCATCAGCTCCTGCAGTTGAAGGCCGCGGGCCGCGTCGATCCCGGTGCCGATACCGGTGCGTACGGCAGTGGCGAACTCGCTTCTGAGAACGGGCCAACATTCCTCGTGGTCGATGCCTGCCGTGTCGTAGACGAGTTCATCGGACGGGCCGAAGAGCTCGACGCGCGTCCTGGCACGGGGCAGGTTGACGCTACCGGACAGTGAGGCCTGGCTGACAGCGCCGTTGCTGTGTTCGCAGGTCAGCTCGATCCAACGGCGCGGGTCGCCCGTGCCGCGTACGGAGACGATCGGCGCGACAGCGCTGTCCAGCAGGTCAAGCAGGTGCGGGCCGAGGTCGAGCAGCGCGCCGTGCTCCAGCCGCCAGGATGTCGCGAACTCCCCGCCGAGGAAGGCGCCGTGCAGATAGCAGGACCGAGCGCCGATGACCTCACGGGTTGCAGCCTCGGCAAGGAACTCCCGGGTGGTCGGGTGGTACCGCTTGGTGAGGACGAGTTGCGAAATGACGCCGTGCTCGGCCACCGCGTCGGCAACGGCGCGTGCGGCGGCGAGGTCCGCTCCCAGTGGTTTTTCCAGGAGTAGTGCCCGTCCGGCGGCTGCCGCCTGAACGGCGAGGCCGGCCTGAACGGTGGGCGGCACGGCGAAGGCGATCGCCTCGCATTGATCGAGCAGCTCCTCGAAGGAACCGGCGGCGTGGGCCCCGTAGGCATTCGCCACCTCGGCTGCCGCTTCCGGGCGCCGTGCCCATACGGCGGTCAAAGTGGTTTCCGGGCCGGCGGCCAGCATCCGGGCGTGCATCGCGCGCGCCCACGGTCCTGCGCCGACGAGGCCGACGCGGACCGGAGGGTAGGTCCAGGGGCCTTGGGGCAGGCCCGTTATTCGGGACATGGACTCTCCATAGGTGTGCGGACAGGGGTCAGCGGACACTGTCGCCGCGGGCGAGTGCAGCGAGCCGGGCGTCTGCCCTGTCGGGGGCGTAGAGGTGGTCGATGACCATGGCCGCAGCCCCGACCAGAGCCGCGCGGTCGCCGAGGGTGGAGATGGTCACGGAGAGATGGGCGGTGGTTCGAGGCAGCGCCCGCTGGTAGAGGAGTTCCCGTACGCCGGTGAGAAAGGGGGTGCCCGCGAGGTCTCCGCCGAGCATCAGGACGCCGGGGTTGAGCAGTGTCACCACCGTGACAAGGACCTCGCCGATGCGCTGCCCGGCCTCCCGGGCGAGCCGCACGGCATCGGGCTGTCCAGCGGCGAGATGGTCGCGCACATCGGAACCCGAGGTGGTGGGAAACCCGGCCGCTGTCAGTTGTTCGGCGATGGAACGGCCGCTGGCGACAGCTGCCAGGCAGCCGTAGGAGCCGCACATGCAGAGTGCGTCGGGACGGTCGTGGAGCCGGATGTGGCCGATGTCGCCCGCTCCCCCGTCGATTCCGCGGTAGACCTCACCGCCGACAACGACTCCGGCGCCGATTCCGGTCGATGCCTTGACCAGGAGGAAAGCTCCGCAGTCGGGGTGGTTCTCGCGCTGCTCGGCCAGTGCCATCAGGTTGGCGTCGTTGTCGACGAAGACTGGCAGGGGTCCTGGGGTGGACGGTCGGCCGACGTGTTCCGCGAAGGCGTCGCGCACCCGTTCCCGTACCGGGAACCGGTCCCAGCCGGGCATTATCGGCGGCTGAACGATCTGCGCCGACTCCCAGTCGACCGGCCCCGGTACGGAGAGGCCGACCCCGCAGACCCGGTCAGGCCCGACGCACGCCTCGTCGAGGAGCGGGCCGAACCAGCGCGCGAGCCGGTCCAGGACCACATCGGGGCCGTCTGCGATCACCAGGTCACCGGTGCGTTCGGCAAGGATCGTCCCGGCGAGGTCGAGCACGGCGGCGCGACCGTGCCGGGTCTCCAGGTCGGCTACGAGCACCACGGCATGGGTCGGGTCGAACTCCAGCCGTGCGGAGGGGCGTCCACCGGTGGAGGCGCCGGCGGCACCGCGCAGCCAGCCGGCTCCGAAGAGCTGATCGAGGCGGTGCCCGACGGTCGACCGGGACAGTCCCGTCGCTTGCTGCAACTCCCCGCGTGTGGTGGCCTCGCCGCTGCGGATGAGCTGCAGCAGGTGTCCCGCACTCGCCTGGTTTCCTGCCATTCCTGCTGTCCTCGTCCTGTTCGTCCGTGCCGGGAAGCCGCTTGTGCAGCCGCGCCGGCGACCTCGTCGCTCCTGATCGGGTGTCAGCCCTTGTCCGCGCCGCTGGTCAGCCCCTCGGTGAGAAGGCGTTCAGCTGCGAAGAACAGCAGTACCACGGGGATGGTGAGGATCACGGACCCGGCCATCAGAACGGTCTTCGACACCTCGATGCCGTTGGCCAGCTGCTGAAGTCCGAGCGAGACCGTCCACTTGCCCGGGTCGGCTGCCAGGAAGAGGAGGGCGAAGAGGAATTCGTTCCAGGCGATCATGAAGACGTAAAGTCCGGTGGCCATCAGCGTCGGCAGCGCGAGGGGCAGGATGATCCTGCGCACGGTCTGCAGCCGGGAGGCGCCGTCGATCGCGGCGGCCTCCTCGATGGTGAAGGGGATGGTCGCGAAGTAGTTTTTCAGCATGTAGATCGACACCGGCACGGTCTGCGCGATGTAGACGATGGCCAGGCCGACGAGGCTGCCCGAGAGACCCATCTTCGCGAACATCACGAAGAGCGGGACGGCGAGCAGAGTGGCCGGGAAGAGGTAGACGGCCAGGAAGAGCGCGCTGACATGCCGGCTGCCGAAGAATTTCAGGCGGCTGACGGCGTAGGCGCCGGGCACCGCGGCTGCCAGGGTGAGCAGCACCGTGGCAATGGCGACGAGTGCCGAGTTGAGCAGCATGTCGAGGAAGCCCTGACCACCCTCGGAGGTGGGTTTGAGAACACTCTCGTATGTGGCGAGGGTGAAGTCCTTGGCCGTGACCCAGAGGTTGCCGGGATTCAGCAGCAGTGCGTCGATGGGCTTCACCGACAGCATCAGCATGTAGTAGAAGGGCACGATCGTGATCGCAGCCAGGAACGCGATCACGACCCAGCGCAGTATCCCGAAGAACCGCTCCTCGAACTGGGCGCGACTCAGGGTCCGGCGGCGCTGCGGCGGCGCGGTGGGGCGGGCGGCCAGGGTGGGCCGGGTGGGTGCCACGGGGGTCGTGGGCGGGGCGCTGCTCATGCCGACTCCTCCTGAACCTTCTTGCCGAAGAACTTGAAGTAGATGCCGAGCAGGGCCATGAGCACGACGGCGAGGACGAGGGCCTGGGCCGACGCGGCTCCGACGTCGTAGCGGGAGGTGAGGAAGTCGTAGACGCGGACAGCGACGACATCTGTACCAGAACCGCCACCGGTGAGGAGATAGATGTCATCGAACTTGTTGAACGTCATGATGAAGCGCAGGACGGACAGCAGGGCGATGACGGGCATCAGCTGCGGCAGCAGAATGTGCCGGAAACGCTGCGAGATGGTGGCTCCGTCGACCTCGGCGGCCTCCTCCAGACTGCTGGGGACCGCTTGGAGGCGGGCGAGCATGAAGAGGAAGGCGAAGGGGAAGTACCGCCAGGTCTCGAAGGCGATGACGGTGAGCAGCGCCAGCGGGATGTCGAAGTGGACGCCGAGCAGGCCGACTTCGTACGACCGGGTGGAGAGGAAGGCGATCGGGTCGTCCCAGCCGAAGAGCCGACGGCCCCATTCGTTGACGATTCCGTACTGCGGGCTGAGCGCGACCTCCCAGACGAAGGAGACGGCGACGACCGGCGCGACGTACGGGAGGAGCATCGCGGCTCGCAGGGCGCCGCGGCCGCGGAACGGCCGCCGCAGTGCGAGGGCCGCGACGAGGCCGAGGATCACGGAGCCTGCGGTGGCTCCGATCGTGTAGAGCAGTGTGGTGCCGAGGCTGCTCCAGAAGCCGGGCGAGCCGAAGACCTGCTCGAAGTTGTCCAGGGTCCAGCGGCCGAAGAGACCGTTCTCCTGAATGTTGACGAGCTTGGAGTTCTGGAAGGCGAGCAGGACGGTCCACAGGATCGGCAGGATCACGACGACCAGGACGACCAGGAAGGTGGGGGTGACGAAGGCGAGGCCCGCGCGGTTCTCCCGCCTGCTGGAGGTCTGTGGCCGGTAGCGGCGCTTCTTCGCGGCGCTCTGGATTGTGCTCATGGGTCGACTACCTCGATGACGGAGCGGCCTTGCGGCTACTGGAGGGATTTCTGGAGGGCGGCCACTTCGTCGTTGGCCTCCTTGGCGGCCTCGGCGGGCGAGAGCTGTCCGCCGGTCATCGCACCGATGGCTTTGGCAACGGGCAGTTCGCCGTTGGTGGCGCCGACAAGGGTGCCCTGCCCCTGGGTGAGGCCCCATCGCTTCATGTCGCTCACACCGGTGACGAGCTGGTCGAGGAGCGCCGACGGGTAGGCCTTCTGCATGGATTCGTGGCGGTCGACGCCCATGACACTGGAGCGCCACGCGCGCTGGAAGGAGCCGGGTGCGTCGGGGGTGCCGGTGCGAACCGGGATCTTGCCTTCGGGGGCCATGCCGAACCAGTCCGTGTACCCCTTGCCCATCATGTATTCGATGAACTTCTCGGAGGGTCCGGTCTCGGCGGTCTTGGTGACGGCCCATGAGGTGATCTCACCGAACTGGGCGGGTGCCTCACCGTCGGGGCCCTGCAGGGATGTGACGACGCCGGTGTTGCGGGCGAGGAACTTCGGGTCCTTCTTGCATTCCGGGCAGCTCGGGAGTGCGTCGGAGCGCAGGCCTGCCAGCTCGTCCAGGAGGAAGGAGGACCAGACCATCATGGTGGACTGGCCGGAGAAATAGGTGGCGCGGGTGGTGTCGACGCTCTGGGTTCCTGGCGCTCCATGTTTGCGTGCCAGGTCGTCGTAGGCGGTGAAGGCCGCTCGGCACGCCGGTGAGTCGAGGGCCGGTTCGCCCTGTCCGTCCACGAGCTGGCAGTCGTTCGCCAGCGCCAGGTCCTCGAAGCTCTGCTGGGTGAAGACGTCCGACGGATCGGTGGCGAGGGAGACGCCGTACCGGCCGTTGCGGTCGAGGGCGGCTGCTGCTTTCAGCGCGCTTGCGTAGCTGTCGGGCGCCTTGAGTCCGGCCTTGGCGAACAGGTCCTTGCGGTAGACGACGAGCTGGAGCCAGGCGTCGGAGGGGACGCCGAGGCGGGTGCCGTGGTCCTCGGTGAGCGACAGCGCGTTGCTGTTGAACGTATCCGGGTGCAGGTCCTTGACGATCTTGTCCGCAACTTCGGTGTTGAGCAGTCCGTTGCCGTACATCTGCCAGACCTGGCCCATCGGCACGGCGCCGATCACATCCGGAAGCTTTCCGGCGGCGGCTGCGGACATGATCAGCTGCGGCAGCTGGGCCTCGTCCACGCCGACGAGATCGACCTTTACGCCCGTCTCCTTCTCGAACCGGCTGACCACCTTCTGCGTCGCGGCCATCCGCGGCGGCAGGTTCTCCTGCGACCACACCGTGATCCGGTTGTCGGCTTCCTGATCGGCACCTGAGACGCCTGAGCAGCCTGCTAGCAGGCCTGCGGCAAGGGTCGCGGCGAGCCCGAACACGGTCGCCCTCGACCGTCGGGTCTTCATCACCATGCTGTTTCCTCACGCCACTTATGCACTTTCAAGGTGCATCTCAGCATCACTTTTGCTTGTTGACAAGACATAACTCTGAGATATCTTCGACGTAAGTCAGCGAGCAACACCCCTCTCAGCACCATCGGAGCCCTCCGTGGAACGCGTCGTCCAGTTCACCGGCCCTCGTCAGGTCGAAGTCGCCGAGCACGAGAGCTCGCCCCTTCCTCCCGGGCACCTGCGAGTACGCACCAGGTACTCCGGCATTTCCGCCGGAACCGAGCTCACCGCCTACCGGGGCACGAACCCGTATCTCACCCGCACCTGGGACGCCGGGGCCCGGCTCTTCCGCGACGGTGCAGCAGGCATCGAGTACCCGGTGGCGGGCTGGGGTTACTCCGAGGTCGGCGAGGTCACGGAGGTCTCCCCCGAGCTCGTCGGTACGCCGGGCATGCCGGTGACCGGCGATGTGGTCTGGGGTATCTGGGGTCACCGCAGCGAGGGCATCGTGCCGGCCGAGCGCATGGTGGGACACACACTGCCCGCCGGGCTCGAACCCCTGGCAGGGGCCTTCGCCCGGGTCGGCGCCATCGCGTACAACGCCGTACTGGCTGCCGACATCCACCTCGGCGAGGACATCGCCGTATTCGGCCAGGGTGTGATCGGCCTCCTCACCACGCGCCTTGCTCAGCTCAACGGCGCCCGGGTCACCGCAGTCGACGCCCTCGACGACCGGCTCGAGACGGCCCGAGCCTACGGAGCGCGGCACACCTTGAACGCCCGCACCGACAGCGTCGCCGAACGCATCCGTGAAGCCACCGGTGGCATGGGCGCCGATGTCGCCATCGAGATAAGCGGCGTGTATCCGGCGCTCCACGAGGCTCTGCGCTCGGTCACCGTCGGTGGCCGGGTCGTCGCGTCCGGCTTCTACCAGGGCGACGGGACAGGGCTGCGACTCGGCGACGAGTTCCACCACAACCGCGTACAGCTGATCTGCTCCCAGATCGGCGGTGTCCCGCCGCAGCTCGCGGGACGCTGGACCGTGGAGCGGCTCCAGCAGACGTTCCTGTCCCTGGTGGCGGAAGGCCAGGTCGACGTGGAATCCCTGGTCAGCCACACCGTCCCGGTGGAGGACGCCGCCGGTGCCTACGTCCTGCTGGACGAGCGGCCCGCGGATGCGCTCCAGGTCGTACTGGAGTTCTGAGCCTGCCCGGCCCCCTCCCGCGCCACGAACCACACGACTGCAGCGCGCTGCCCATCAGCGCCGAAAGGCACCCCCCATGATCAAGACCGCCTGCCAGGAACAACTGCTCCCCGGCAACTCGCTCCATGAGAAATGGTCGTTCGCCCAGGACGCCGGCTACGACGCCATCGAACTGCGCTCCAAGGGCGACTTCCACTTCCGTGACCGCCTGCCCGAGCTGAAGCAAGCCCTCACCGACGGTGTCGTCATGCCCACCGTCTGTGTCGACATGCTGCACTTCTTCGCAGCGTTCGACGACACCCAGCGCCGGGACGCGCTGGAGCAGATGAAGTCGCAGCTGAGCGTCGCGGCAGAGATAGGTGCTCTTGGCGTGCAGACCCCGGCCTCGTACGGAATGTTCTCGCGTCGCCTGCCCCCCTTCGAACCGCCGCGCACGGAGGAGCAGGACCGCGACGTGCTGCTCGCCGGCCTGACGGAGCTGGGCGAACACGCGCGCAAGGAGGGCGTCACCCTCTACCTGGAGCCGCTGAACCGGTACGAGGACCACATGGTCAATCGCTTGGAGCAGGCCGCGAACCTGATCCGTACGGTCGGGCTGGACTCGGTCCGTATCGGTATCGACAGCTACCACATGAACATCGAGGAAGCCGATCCGTCGGCTGCCATCCTCGCTGCCGCCCCGTACATCGGCCATGCCCAGGTCAGCGACTCCAACCGGTTCCAGCCGGGGGCCGGGCACCTGGACTGGCCGGCCTGGCTCGGCGCCCTGCACACCATCGGCTTCGAGGGCTACCTCGCGGCCGAGTGCCGGCTGACCGGCGACCCCGTTGAGGCCGTCCGTTCGATCCCCGCGTTCCTTCGGAGGTCCGGCGCGTGACGCTGCTGCTCCAGACTCCCGTGCCCGCCGCCGTCGACAACCTGACTCTTCGACGCGGCGCGGCACGGGTCCTGTTCACCAACTGGACGGGCGGTTCCACCGTCCCGTCCCGCGGCCTGTATCCCCACCAGTGGAGCTGGGACTCGGCCTTCATCGCCATCGGCCTGCGCCATCTGTCCGTACGGCGTGCTCAGCGCGAGCTGGAGACGCTGGTCGGGGCCCAGTGGGCCGACGGACGGATTCCGCACATCGTCTTCAATCCCGCGGTCCCCCTCGACGCCTATTTCCCGAGCCCCGATTTCTGGCGCTCCTCTCGCGACGGCGCGGCAGCGGGAGCTCCAGCAGGTGTCGAGACCTCCGGCATCGTGCAACCCCCCGCACACGCACTCGCCGCCTGGCTCGTCCACCGGTCCGACCCCGAGGCGTCGCGCCGCCGCGGATTCCTGCCTCGCATGTACGGACATCTGGCGGCCTGGCACGACTACCTCACGGGCGCCCGCAACCTGGGCGGTGGGGGTCTCGCCGCCATGGTGCATCCGTGGGAGCCCGGCATGGACAACAGTCCGTGCTGGGACGGTCCCCTGCAACGTGTCGAACCGGCCGCGGCGGGCTCCTACCGGCGCGCCGACCTCGACCACGGACAGCCTGCGGAGCGCCCCACCGATCTGGACTACGGCCGATACGTGCGCCTCGCCACCGACTACCGCGACAGCGGATACGCGGACCAAGGCGGCCGGCACGCCTTCGCGGTCGAGGACCCCTGTGTCAACGCGCTGCTGATCGTCTCGGAACACGCACTCGCGCGCATCGCCGCCGAGACCGGTGCCGATCCCGCGCCCCACGAACACCGGGCCGCCCGTCTGACCGAGGCACTGGTGGAGCGGCTCTGGTCACCCGAAGACGGAATGTTTCTCTGCCGCGACCTGGTGGGCGGCGGACTCCTCGCCGAACGCAGCGTCGCCGGGCTCGTCCCTCTCATCGTGCCCGGGCTCCCGCAGGACGTCGTGGACTCACTGCTCCGCACTGCCACGGGCCCAGGTTTCCGGCTCGGCGCGATCCCGATGGTCCCGTCGTACGACATCACCCGGCCTGCCTTCGACCCGTCCCGCTACTGGCGCGGACCGGCCTGGTTCAACACCAACTGGCTGCTGGAACGGGGCCTACGCCAATACGGACAGGTTCGTGCGGCGGACCGACTGCGCACCTCAATACTCGCAGCTGCGGGGGCCTGCGATTTCGCTGAGTACGTGGATCCCTTCACCGCGCAGGCCCGCGGCACCAGCGACTTCGGGTGGACGGCCGCCCTCACCCTCGATCTGCTGGCAGCTGCCCCGTCCGCGGGAAACACCAGCCGCACCACCGACCCCTCGAACGGAGAGCGAACGTGAACGGTACAGCGGACATCACCCTCGTCCGCGCGGGCACCTTCGCCGTCCTCGGCGCCGAGGGAGGTATCACAGGCCGCCGCGGTACGTCTCCCGACGGCCTTTTCCGACGCGATGCACGGCATCTGAGTCTCTGGTCCCTGTCGGTCGACGGCGCGGCACCCACCGTGCTCGTACCCCCCGACGGTGACGAGCCCTCCGTCTGCGTACTGACCCCACCGGGTACTCGTGACGAGCCGCCTGCCTACACGGTCTTCCGTGAGCAGGCACTCGGTGACGGACTCCTGACGGAGCGGCTCCGATTGGTCAGCAACCGAGCGGACAACACCACCGCGATCGTGAACCTGTGTGTCGACTCCGACTTCGCCGATCAGTTCGAACTCCGGTCCGACGGACGGCATTACAACAAGGACGGCGCCCGTCGCACTGTCCGTGTCGAGAGCGACGGAGTGACCTTCGGGTACGCACGCGGTGACTGGCTCTCCCGTACGACCGTCACCACCGCCCCCGCACCGGACGCCATCGAGCCCCTCGGCGCAGAGGGCACGGCCCACCGGCTGGAGTGGCAGCTGTCCCTCGCCGGGCACGGAACGGCGGAACTGCTGCTGACCGTTGCAGCACACCCGCACGGCTCACCCGCCCCGAAGCCGCTCGTCACGCCGTCCGAAGCCGCGTCGGTGGGTGCGGCCGACACCGCGGCCTTCGTCGGCGAAGTGCAGCTCCCGATGCCTGACGACTCGCCCGCCGGACTGGCCGCAGCATGCGCCCGCGGTCTGGCCGACCTGGCAACGCTGCGGGTGCCCACCATCGGTCCTGACGGCGAGGAGCTGCGCGTTCCCGGCGCCGGAGTTCCTTGGTTCCTCACCCTTTTCGGCCGCGACTCCCTCCTCACCTCCCACTTCGCACTGCCCTACCGGCCGGAACTCGCCGCAGACACACTCGCAGCGCTCGCGGCAACGCAGGGCTCACGGTACGACGCAGACCGAGGTGAACAGCCAGGCCGTATGGTCCACGAAATCCGCCACGGCGAATTGGCCCACTTCCGCCAAGTGCCGTACGGCCGCTACTACGGATCCGTGGACGCAACCCCACTCTTCCTCGTGCTCCTCGACAGCTACACGCAGGCCACCGGCGAAAGCGCACTCGCCGCCCGTCTCGAACCACACGCACGTGCGGCCATTGCATGGATGTTCCGGGACGGCGGCCTGGAGCATGACGGCTACCTCCGCTACACCCCCGACCCCAACGGACTGGTCAACCAGAACTGGAAAGATTCCGCCGGGGCAATCTGCTTCCGCAACGGCACCCAGGCCGAGGGGCCGATCGCGGTCGCCGAGGCTCAGGGATACGCATACGACGCGCTGGTCCGTACCGCCAGGCTGTCCCGCGAGGTCTGGAACGACCCTGGCTGGGCCAACGAACTGGACGCGGCGGCCGCCGCTCTGCGCACGCGCTTCCTCCGGGACTTCTGGATGCCGGAACCCGACTTTCCCGCCCTCGCGCTGGACGGACAGGGGCGGCAGGTCGACTCGCTCGCGTCCGACGCCGGGCACCTGTTGTGGTCAGGCATTCTCGACCGGTCCCACGCACAACGTGTCGGACGGCGACTGCTGCAGCCCGACTTCTTCTCCGGATGGGCCATCCGCACGCTGGCCGCCGGGCAGCCCGGCTACCACCCGCTCTCCTACCATCGCGGCACATGCTGGCCGCACGACAACGCCATCATTCTGCTCGGACTAGCCCGCTGCGGTCTGGCACCCGAGGCACGCACGCTGGCCCTGAGCCTCCTGGAGGCGGCCGCGCACCACGACAACCGCCTGCCAGAGGTAATGGCGGGGTACGGGCGCGCGGAACACCCGAAGCCGCTGCCCTATCCGCACTCCTGCACACCGCAGGCCTGGGCAGCGGCAACCCCTCTGGCGATCCTCACAGCCCTCCTGCACGCGGACGGGAGCACCTGAGCAGCTGAACGTGCGTCGCCGGTGCCGGCGGACGGCAAAACGCCGGGCATCGTCGGCTTCGGCCGCATCGGCCGGCTGATGGCCGGTTACTCCCGCGCCCTCGGGATGGAGCTGCTCGCCTACGACCTATACGTCTCAGAGGCTGGTGTCCGCGCGCACGGCGCCGAACCGGCGCCACTCGACACGTCGTGCCGACGACGGACACGGTTGGTGACGATCAGCAGGGCCGTACCCAGCAGGAGGATCCCCGCGATCAGCCCCGTGAGTGCGCCACCGCCGGACGCTTCGGCGTCCACCGCAGCGGCCGGCGCCATGCCGTGGGTGTGCGGGAATCTGATCTTCGCGTGGAACTTCTTGACGAGCAGTCCGCTTCTCAGTTCAAGGGTGGCGCGCCAAGGGCCGTCGGCCACTTCGTCGGTTACGGGAATCAGCACCGGTTCGGACTGGTGCGGTGCGAGGCTCGTACCCAGCTGTACCTGGTACGGGCCCGCGCTCAGGCTTCCCGACACCGACGCGAGCTTCAGGGTGCCGGACAAGTCCAGAGCGCGGCCCCCCGTGTTGATGATCTGGGCACGCACGATCGCGCGCCCGCCCGGGCCGCGTTGAGCCGTCATCGTGCGTGCGGTGAAGTTCGGGGCCGGGGGGTTGTGGCCGCCGACCGAGAGATACATCCGGATCCCGGTGCGGCTCACCAGGGCGATACCACCACCGCGACCGCCCCTGACCTGCGCCCAGATGACGGCATAGCGCTCGCCGGGCGCCGCGTTTCTGGGCACCCTGATTGTCACGGTGTCGCGGACGGTGTCGTGAGCAGGAACATCGAGCGTTCTGTGTTTCAGCCTCGTCCAGGTCGAGAGCTCGTTTCGCTTCCTGCCGGCCGCCCCGACGAACGAGCCGTGGGTGATCCTGGCGGCGGCCGGATACACCTCGACGTGCAAGGTGGAATCAGTGGTGTTCAGTACTTCGATGCGGCGGTGCACGGTCGTGCCCGGCCTCAGGTTGTCGACGATGTAGTGCCGTGCTCGTGGATCGTCGGCCAGGTCGACCGGTACGTCGACGAGGCGTACGCCGACGCTGCCTGGGCCGGAGTCCGACGAATGTGGCGGCGCCGCCGCATTGGTCGCAGGTGAGGCAGCACCGGTGGCCGCGATGAGTGCCGCGGTCACCAGAGCCAGGACGGGAACGAGACTGCGCAAGGTGGAGAACCCCCCCTAGTGATTTCGGTGTGTGGGTCAGGCCACGGAATGGGTGATCGTCGAGCTGTAGGTGCCGGCCAGGGCGTCCGCCGGGATGGTGACGGAGATGGTCGGGTTCCACACGGCGGTGTTGATCCCGGACACGCTGGTGGCCGTCTGGACGGGACCTGGCGGGTACAGGGGCTCAAGGTTGCTGGCGGTGACGATGGCGTTGCCGGTGACCGTGGCGGACGGCGTGTTGTAGCTGCTGGAGCCGGGGGCGGAGACCGAAATGCTCTGCGGTCCCGTGAAGTCGACGCCGTTCGCGGTGACGACCCAGCCGGTCGTACCACCCCGGCTGTCCGTCACAGTGACATTGCCCAGCTGCGCGCTGACCGTCTGGGGGCTACTGCTGGCGGCGACGGTGCCCAGGCTCACCGGCCCCGTCGGCACAGTGATGTCGATGGTGCCGGTGGTGATCGAGAGCGTCACCGGCGTGGTCCCGCTCTGATCGGCCGAAGCCGGTAGGGGGACGGACAGAGCCGCCACCAGGCCGACTACGAGTGAAGCGGCCGCGATACTTCTGCGCATCTTGATCCTCGAATTGGGGGTCACAGGTGCAGGTGTAAGTCACCTCCTTCCTGCTATCGGCAGAAGACCGCATTCATGATCGCTTTCTTGGCCTTTTCCACCGGATCAGATCATTTGCTCTTTAGGATGGTTTTTATGGCACCCCGTTGTTTCGCCCAGGGCGGTCTTTGACGTTCCGTCGGAGGCCGAAGCGGCGCCGTGCCCTGGCCGGCCTGCCGTTGCAGGGGGCTGACGGCCGCCTGGGCCCGGCGGTCGTCGTCCCACCGCGTCGAGTGCTGGACTCGGCTTCCGGCCCGTAGCGCGGAACGGGCGGAACGCCGCCGGGTGGGACCGCCGGCTGCGGCCCCACCCGGTACGTGCTTCGTCGATGACGTCAGCGCAGGCCGAAGGCCCGGGTGATCGTCTGGGAGACACTGTTGTCGGCGCTGTCCCGGGCGGTGACCCGAAGCGTGACGAAGTGCGCGGACTTCGGCGCCTTCAGGGCGGCCCGCCATGCGCCGCCGTCCCGGTTCAGCTCGGACCGCTGCCAGGTCGCCCCGTCGTCGTACGACACTTCGAGAGAGGGCTTCCGGATGCTCGCCGTCGTGCCGGGCAGGTGGGAGGCCGCCACCGTCAGCTCGGCACGCCGGTCCGCCCGGCCCGCCTTGTCGGTGTCCACCCCGTAGTCGAGCTGGATCAGCGGAAGGGACTCCGCCGAGTCGGCGCCGGTGGCCGCGGAGGTGAAGTTCCACTCGGTGAGGGTGTGTGTCGAGTACGGGTTGGTCCAGGCTGCCCGGTCGTTGTCGACCACCAGCCGGTAGGGCAGCCGCTCCGCCGCGAGCCCGGGAACCGGCAGAAATTCTGCATTGCCCCAGTTGAGCTGCCGGTCACCCTGGTAGAGCGCCATCCAGTCCTTGACGTCGAAGTTGCCGTGGGCTTCTCCGACATGGCCGGAGCCGGAGTCACCCCAGCCGGGCGCGGGAATGTAGACGGTGTCGAGATAGCGCACCGGCTGGTAGCCGATCGGACCCATCCGGGGCCGCTGGATCGGCCCGAACCAGCTGGACTTGGCGGTCTTCCCGGCCCGGTAGCGAAGGACGTCGATCGAGTGCTGCCCGGTCTCGCCGACGATGAAGGCGTCGTCCAGCCAGTCTGCGTCGGAGGTGACCCAGTCGGTCCGCTCGCCCTGTGCGGGAGCGGTGAGCTGGTTTCCGACGGCCCAGCCCCGCCAGACGTCGGATCGGTACTCCAGCGCCTTGCCCGGCCGATAGTTGCGGAACGAGACGTCCACCCGGGCCAGGTCGCTCGGCTTCACCCGCCACGTCGGGTCCGCCGGGACGGCGCCGGACCAGTGACGCACCACGTCGTAGAGGTAGTCGGTCGTGGGGTGCGAGGTGACCTTCAGCTCGACGCCGCCCCGCTGGAGCGACTCGATCAGGTCCCCACCCTGGTCGGTGTTGAGTGTGGCCACCGTCAGCGGGGCCGGACTTTCCGGGCCCCAGGGAGTCTCGTCCCACGCCCGCAGTCGGCCGATGCCGTCGTTGACGACAAGGAGCATCTGCGCGCCCGCCGCCGCGGCGGCCTTCGCCTGCTCCTCGACCGCCACGGTGTCGCTACGCCGTACCACCACGGCCTTGCCGCGGACATTCTTCGCGGCCAGGTCCGTGGCCGTACCCTCGCCGACGAAGACCGCCGTCAGCTTCCGGGTGCCGGCCGCCAGCGGCTTGGCCGCGCGCTTGACCAACAGGTCGTAGGTTCCCGACTTCGTACCCGCGGTCAGCGCCGGCTCCTCGAGACGGAAGCGGGCACCGAACTCGAACTCGCCGTCGGTGACCTTCTTGCCGGTCGGGAGCGCCCAGATGCTGTCGTACGTCTCGTTGGGCAGCATCGAGCTCTCGACAAGACTGTCCGTGAACGATCGGTGGACGTCCAGCCGCGGCGCGACCGCCGTGGTCTGCTGCGGCACGTGCGCCAGGATCTGGCGGGTCTTGCGGCCGTCCAGGGTCACGGTGCGGTCCTGGTCCAACTGAACGTCGTTGAAGCTCAGCAGCGCCATGCCGAGCGAGTGCGGCCCGTTGGCCCCCCGCACATCGGCCGTGAGCCATCCGCTGTAGCTACCGACGGGAAGACGCCCGGTGCCGGTGCCGGACTCGTCGAGCTCGATCGTCGTGAAAAGGTTCTCCGCGGTGAGGACGACCCGGCCGGAAAGCGGCTTGCCCGACCGGTCCTTCGCGACGACGGTGAGATTCTGCCTGCGCCCTTCCTTGGCAACGCCGATCAGAGTCCGGGCCCGCACCACTTTGGCGCTGTCCGAGCCGGTGACCATGCCGCTGATCTGCCGGTCGCCGGGGAGCAGGTCCAGTGCCGCGGTCAGGGTGACCGAGGTGGTGTCGTGCGCGGGAATGGTGATCCGGTCGTCGGAGAGGGTGAACAAGCCCGCCGGGGCGTCGGCATCGATCGCAAGGTCCAGGCTGACCGGGGCGTCGCCGACGTTGGTGTATGTCACCTTCCGGACGTCGGTCTCTCCCGGCTTCGCGGGCCACGTGTGGAGACCGGAGAAGGCGCTGGCGGTCGCGAAGACCGACGCGTGTACGGCCGCCGAGGCGTCGAGCCGCCCACTGCCCGCCTCGTACGGGGTGTACGAATCGGTGGCCTTGGTGCTGCTGACCAGTGCTTCCTTCAGCTGTGGACCGCTCCAGTCGGGGTGGGTGGCGGCGAGCAGCGCGGCGGCGCCGGCGACGTGCGGTGTCGCCATCGACGTGCCACTCATCGTGGTGTAGTAGCCCGAGCCGCCCCGCCGGTAGTGGGAGCGGGCCGCGAGGATGTCGACACCGGGTGCGGTGAGTTCCGGCTTCAGCCCGGCGTCGCCGTCCCGTGGGCCCTGGCTGGAGAATTCGGCGAGCTTGTCCGCGGCGTCGACGGCACCGACGGTCAGCGCGGAGTCCGCGGCACCGGGACTGCTGATGCTGCGCGGCCCGCCGTTACCGGCCGCCACCACGAACAACGCACCGGTCTCGGCACTGAGTCGGTCGACCGCCGCGCTCATCGGGTCGGTGCTGTTCCCGCCGCCGCCCAGGCTCATGCTGATGACCTTGGCCTGTGCGTCCCGGGCGGCCCACTCCATGCCCGCGATGATCCAGGACTCCTGTCCCCCGCCCTCGCTGTCGAGTACCTTGCCGATCTCCAGCCGGGCCCCGGGCGCGACGCCCCGCTCCTTCCCGTCGGAGGCGCTGCCGGTGCCGGCGATCGTCGAGGCGACGTGGGTGCCGTGGCCGTTGAAGTCGGCGATGTCCTCCTCGTACGGAACGAAGCTGGTACTGGCGTCGATCTGTCCGACGAGGTCAGGGTGTTCGGTGTCCACCCCGGTGTCGAGGACAGCGACCTTCACGCCCTTGGCGGTGTTGCCGTCCGCCCAGACCTGCTGCGCGCCGATCTGTGCGGTGGACTCGGCCAGGTCGGCCTTCACCTTGCCGTCGAGCCAGACTTTGGCGATGCCACCCGCCAGGGTGGGGCGTGCCGATCCGTGGCGTGCCTTTGCCGCCGCGGAGGCGCCGGTGAGCGCGGACCAGAACGCCGGGGCCTTGTCGCGCTTCTGCGCGACCGCCGCGCCCTGCATGCTCTCCAGTCGGCGGACGACGGTCGAGCCGGCCACGTTCCGCGCGGTCCGCAACTTGGCGGCGGCGTCGGTGTAACGGACGATGAGCGGCAACCGTTCGGCGTGCGCGTCGTCGTACCCGTCGGCAATCAGCCGGGTCACGTTGAACAACTGCTTGTCCAGCAGCCCCGCGCCGACATAGGGCAGGGCCGCATCGGGGTAGACGTACGTCGAACCGTCGATGACGGCGCGGTGGAAGCCGGCGGTGGTTCCGTTCGGGCTTTCGACGGACCGGACGACGGTGCCGTCGGCGGCGGTGCCCATCGTGACCTTGTCACCGGTGATCAGGGTGACGGTGTGGGTGCCGCCGCTTGCGGGTGGCTGCGACGCGGCACCGACCGGCGGTACCAGGTCGGGCGGATCCGCGGGTGCCGCGGCGATGGCTGGTATGACCCCGATGACCAGGGCGGCGACCGCGCCGAGCGCGATCGGCCCAAGCCTGGGGGTGGGAACGATGGACAAGGAGACCCCTTCAGGGCTGCGGAGACTGGGAGACCATCCGGAGCATGGGGTTGGCCTTCTGCCCTGAGCAATAGACTCAGGCTGGCGCCGTTTGGCCATGGCGCAGTTATGACATGCCGCCAAGGGGACGGGTCGCCCGGAAACCGCACGTCAGGTCGAGGGCGGGCGGTCGCCACCCGGTCGCGGGAGTCGGACCTGCCCGGGGCCCACCCTTCTCACCGTGCACGGCCCGACCGGGGCGGGTGGCAGCGGCGGTGCACCGGGCAGGCATGCCGCGGAAGTTGATGCGGAAGATGGCCGCAAGGCCGACCCGCCCGGCATGGGAAGGCACCGGGATCAATGGCCCTTCTCTTGGCACGACTTGGTCCGGAGTGACAACGCACCGACCCGTCCCACAGCGTTCGAGCAGACGCGTAGCAGTGGCGAGTGCGACGATCCCATTCCTCACCGGTGAGTTGCTCGCAAGCCCCGTCAGGCACGTACGGCGGACTCTCCGCCCGGCTGGGACGGTGGCGTACGGAACGAAGCGTGCCGGGTCCTGGCGCACGCTCTCGTACGTTTCAGGTCCGGCGGACACGACAGCTGTTCGGCGAATCCGATGACCGCTGCGAGTGGCCCGGCAGACGGCCGGTCCCGATACTGATCACCATCACCCCGGCCTCGCGGACCGGCCGCCGGCAGGGAGCACCACGCACACCCCGCCGCGCCCGTTCGACCGGGCGCGGCGGGGTGTGCGTGGTGCGGTGGAGAAGAAGAAGGGTCAGAAGGTGAGGCTCCAACTGTCCAGGTAGCCGGGGTCGACGGTGAAGATGCCGGGGGTGTTGTCCTGGACCCGGAGCTTCCAGGTGCCGTTCGCGGGGACCGCCGACGCGTCGACGGTGTAGGTGGTGTGCAGCTCGCCCTCGCCGGTGTCCCAGTACCAGTTCTTGACCGGGATCTCCGTGCCGTTCTCGCTGACCAGGGTGACCACCTGACCGCCGATCCACGGGTGGTACAGGTCGACCGTGACCTTGAGGTCACCGGAGGCGTTGCCCTTGCGGCCGCTGACGATGAGCGGGGATTCGATGGTCTTCCAGTTGGGGATGTCGAACCGGGCCGGGTTGACGAAGAAGTCACCGCCGGAGGCCAGGACGGTCCACACGAAGCGCACTGTGCGCTTGACCTTCGGGGAGTTCTTGATGGTGATGGCGGCCTTGAAGTCGCCTGCCTTCTTCGGAGTGCCGCTGATCAGCCCCGTTTGCGCGTTGATGGACAGGCCCTTGGGCAGTCCGTGGGCGGAATACGACAGGGGGCCGGGCCGGGAACTCGTCGCCTCGATCTGCCGGCTGGTCGGCTGGCCGACTGCCGACTTCCGCGTGGAGGGGGCGATCACGGCGATGTGGTTCACATAGCGGGCGCCGACGTTGACGGCCGCCCAGGCGTTGCCGACGGCCTCGTAGGCGTCGCTGGTCGGACCGAACAGGTCGGCCGCGGCCCGGAGAGTGGCGGCGCGGGCGCCCGCGTAGTCGGTGCTGGTGGTCATGTAGACGGTCAGCGCCCGGTACCAGACGGCGGTCGCGTCACCCCGGCCGAGACCGACGACCGGGAGGCCGTCGTACGTGGGGCTGTCGTAGGCGACGCCGTTGATGGTCTTCTTCCCGCTGCCTTCGGAGAGCAGGTAGAAGAAGTGGTTGGCCACGCCCGAGCTGAAATGCGGGTCGAGCTTCCTGGTCTCGGAGGTCCAGTAGTCCTGAGAGGTGCCCTTGGCGGACGCGTCCTTGGAGGGCTGGTCCATGTAGCGCAGCGGCTTGCCGGTGCCGCGGACGTCGGCGAGCTCGCCCATCATGTAGTCGGGGACATCCGCGGGGTTGTTCGCGGAGAACTCCACGGACGTGCCCATGATGTCGCTGGTGGCCTCGTTCAGGCCGCCGGACTCACCGGTGTAGGTCAGGTTCGCGGTGGCGTAGGTGACGCCGTGGGTCATCTCGTGTGCGGCGATGTCGAGTTCGGTGAGTGGCCTGGCGTTGTTCAGGCCGTCGCCGTAGGTCATGCAGAAGCAGCCGTTGTCCCAGAAGGCGTTGGCATATCCGTCCCCGTAGTGGACCCGGGAGTAGGCGCCGACGCCGTCGTCGGCGATGCCGTTGCGGCCGAACCGATCGTGATAGAAGTCCCATGTCTGCCGCTGGCCGTAGGCGGCGTCCACCGCCGCGGTCTGGCGGTCGGCCGCCGTTCCGTCGCCCCAGACGTCGTCGTCGTCGGTGACCAGGACGCCGTTGCCGCCGACGCCGGTCAGATCGTACGTCTTGTGGCCGCCACGCTCGGGGTCGGTGAGCTCGTAGAGGCTGCCGTTACGCATGGTGCCGATCGGCACCTGACCGCTGTACTGGCTGTGGCCGGTGCCCGAGTGGACCTGTTCGACGCTCTGAAGCTGCTTGCCGGTCGTCGCGTCGGTCACCACGCTCAGGCTGCTCGGGGTTCCGTCCTCCTGCACACCGCTGACGACGGTCTGCCAGGCGAGCGTGGGCTTCCCGCCTCCGAGCCAGACGACGAGCTTCGGCGATCCGTCCGTGGCCGCGTCGTCGGTCTTCTCGGTCTTCGCGGCGGCCAGGGCGGACTTCTTCGCCGTCGCCGCCGTGACCGCGGCCTTGGTGGTCGGCAGCGACACCTTGGCGTCCGAGGCCTTGGTGACGGTACGGGACGCGCCCTGCTCGTGGACCACCAGGTCACCGCCGATGACGGGCAGGCCGGCGTAGGTGCGCTCGTAGCGGGTGTGCACGGTGCCGTCTGCGTCCTTGACGACATCCTTGGGTATCAGCTTTTCCTGATCGCTCAACTTCAGCGAACGGGCGGTGGTGGCGCGTGTTTCGGTCGCGGCCTCGAGCAGCTCCTTGCGCTGCCCGGTGGAGAGCGCGACGGCCCTGGCACCGGGTCTGGGTTCCGCCACCATCTGCTGTGGTGCTTGATCTGTGCCGGCAGAGACAGTGCCCGAGGCAGGGAGGACCGAGACGAAGAGCGAGGCCATGGCGACGGCGGCAATTGCCGCGACGCGCCCGTAACCGGAGATGCCGCGATCGGATCGATGGGATCTGTGAGGCGAAGTGGGCTTGTTGCTATGGATGTTGTTCGGCACTGCTGTAACTCCTTCTGTCCGGAAGTACGGTGACGACCGGTGGGTGGGGAACCGGAGGCTGGGTGTGCCCCCGGCGAGAAGGGGTGCGATGCGGCGCGAGTCGTGGGTTGACGTGGTCGCGCCTGCGGTGGTGCGGGACGGACGCTTCTCACCGCCCTCGGCGAGGGCCACCGGAGGCAGAGCCGCGCCGGCTGTCGGTTGAAGCGGCTCGGACTTCCCCAGGACATCGCCGACGCTGTCGGCCTTCCGGCCTTCTTGCTGTCAGTACGAGGCCGTGTGCGATCGCTCGGCGATGCGGCGGAAGACATGGACTCCTGTGGCGCCGTGGCACCGACCCGCTTGTTCCGACGGTGAGCCGTCTCCACGGTCCGTACGGACGGCGCACTGTCACCCGACCGTTGCGACGACCCCGGACGTCCGTCTCCAGCGCAGCGGTGCGGGGTTGAGCAGTGGCATGAATGTCTCCAACGTGCCGACGTGTCTCGGCTGGATCCTGAGTGACCGAACGGGCTTCGACGCCTTTGCGTCGGCGGCTCGTGATCACCCTGTCCGGGGCGCGATCCGCCGGGCAAGGAGGACCGGAGTGCGGGTCCGCGCAACTGCGCAGATGTGAACAGGAACAGAAAGGAACGGAACGGGTCCGCCTCGGCCGTACGGGGATGTAACGAGCACGTGATCGCTCCGATCGACTCCACCGCGTACGATCGGCCTCGCCAGCGCGCCGAAAGGGGGACAGTTGTGGCGGTGCCGTCGGATTTGCCGTGGGCCGGGACCGGGCTGGGCCCCTTGGTCGGCCGGGTACTCGAATGCCTGGTCACACAGCCTGAGCTGAGCAGCGAGGCGGTCGCCGAAGCACTCGGGGTCACCTCGGCAGCCGCCGAACGCGCCCTACAGGCCCTGGAGAACGAACGCCTGGTCGTCCGCGTAGGTGACCGGCCCACGCGCTGGAGCGCGGGCCCGCCCCGTTCCACACTCGGTTCCCTGCTGGCCCAGAGGCGGCAGGAACTGGCGCGGGCGGAGCTGTACATGGAGCAGTTGCACGAGGCGTACCGCTCGGCTTCGCACCGTCGGGTCACCTCCGACCTGTTCGAGGTGGTGGAGAGCGCCGAGCAGGTCGGGGTGCGTTACGCGCAACTGCTCGCGTCCAGTCGGCACGAGGTGCTCCACCTCGCCAAACCTCCGTACGTCACCCGGTCCACGCGGCTCGAGAGCACCTCGGTGCCGACTGACTCCGCAGCCGTTGCGGACGCACCGGATCCGGAGGTGCCCGTACCTGACGGAGTGCGGCTCCGGTCGGTGTACGACACGGACGGGTTGACCGACACCGTTTCGCTGCGCACCGCCCTGAGCGGCACGGCCCGGGGCGGGGAGCTGCGGCTGTTGGCCGGGCTCCCGATGAAACTGGTGGTGTTCGATGCGACGGCCGGCATCATGCCGCTACGACAGGAGGACCCGTCCGCGGGTTCGCTCATCGTGCACTCGACCACACTTCTCGGAGTGCTCACCGCGCTCTTCGAAAGCGTCTGGGAACGCGCGACCCCGGTGTCACTGGACAGCGGCCGCGGCCGACCGCCGATCACCGCCGCGGAACCCGACGGCCGGCCTCCGGGGCGGATGCGCGACATCCTCACTCTGTTGCGCGCGGGTCTGACGGACGACGCGATCGCCCGGGTCCTGGGGCTGAGCCGACGGACGATCCAGAAACACATCAGCGAGACCGCGGAACTCCTCGGCGCGCGGACCCGCTTCCAGATCGCCCTGATGGCGCGCGATCGAGGCTGGCTCGAGGACGCCCCGGGCGTGGTGGCGGCTCCCGCCGAACGAACGGCCGGGTGACCGATCCGCAAGCTCGGTCTGCCATTCGGCCATCCCGGTTCGTCCGCGTGGACACGCTCGCGTCGTCGACCTCGGACAGGTGCGCGGAGATGTCGCCGTGTGTCAGTCCCTGGTCGAACGGGAAAGGCGCCGTCGACGCCGCGGTCGGCGCTGTCACTCCTTGATGTCTGCGGCTCAAGGCCGTCCTGTGGTCCCACGGCACCGCGCCCGGTGCGAGGAGATGTCGCAGCAGCAGCTTCGCGCGACTCCCGAAGAGTGGATTAGGAGGCTGTGCCTTCCAGCAGGTAGTAAGCCGATCCTGGCTTCGGTACGGATCGCGGGCGCATCATGAGCACACGGAGGTCCGACGCCGGGGCTCCGACCTTCCGGGGCGTACGCGCCGACCAGTGCCTCGAGGGTCGGTTGCAGCCCATGGGCCAGGATCCTGGGGCACGCGGCACCGATCAGGACACTCGGTGCCGCGTTCCGCAGGGCGCGTTCGACGGTGCATGCCGACGGGGTCAAGCACTTCGGCGCTCGGGCCGTTCGTTCACCACGGTCCTGCGGCGAAGTGGCGGCGGCATGATGTCGCCGGCATTCCATCGATTTGGTGTCCACACCCTGCACGGCCCGGAGGTATCCGATGATGAGCAAGCACCCTGGAACGGGTTCGCACACTGTGACAGTGTTCGTGTTTCCGGGGGTGCGGCTGCTCGATGTCACCGGTCCCATCGAGGTGTTCACGACGGCGAACGAGTTCGGCGGGCGCTATCGGGTACAGATTGCGTCCCAGGACGGCAGGGAGGTGATCACCTCCGCCGGGACCCGACTCGGCGCTGACGTCTCCGTCGACGAGGTGCAGGAGCCGTGCGACGTTCTGGTGATCCCGGGCGGCCCGGAATGGGAAACGCTGATCAAGGACGACGCGCTCCTGGATGTCGTCCGGCAACTGGACGAGAACAGCCGCTGCACCGCATCAGTGTGCACGGGCGCGTTTCTGCTGGCCGCGGCCGGACTTCTGAATGGTCGTCGCGCCACGACGCACTGGCGGCATGCACAGGAACTGGCCTCTCGTTTCCCGTCCGTGCGGGTCGCACCGGACGCCATCTTCGTGCAGGACGGGCAGATGATGACGTCGGCGGGTGTCAGTGCCGGTATCGACCTGTCCTTGGCGCTGGTCGAAGATCACTACGGTGCGGAGGTCGCTCGATCGGTCGCCAAGGACATGGTCGTCTTCATGCAGCGACCGGGTGGCCAGTCCCAGTTCAGCGTCCGTTCCCGGGCGCCGCACACCCACCAGCAGATGCTCCGCCGGGTCCTGGATTCCGTCGCCGAGAACCCCGGGGCCAACCACACGCTGACGGCCATGGCCCGCAGGGCAGGCATCAGCGTCCGTCACGTGACCCGGCTCTTCTACGACGAGGTGGGAACCACGCCGGCCCGGTATGTCGAGCAGGTCAGGCTGGAAGCCGCCCAGGGGCTGCTGGAGACGGGTGATGACCCCATGCCGGTCGTAGCGCGGCGCACGGGGTTCGGCTCACCCGAGTCGCTGCGCAGAGCGTTCGTGCGACACCTGGGTGTGACACCTGGTGCATTCAGAGCCACTTTCCGGACGGCCGGGCGTGGACGCGAAGGATCTGGTGTTCGCGGCGGTGCCGTCGTCGTCGAGGCACGGGTCGATGACGAGGAGCTGTCCGCTGCCTGAGGCTCGCTGAGCGGCGAGGTCCGGTACACGGAATTCAGACACCGCTGTATCCGCGCGCTCTGTCCTCGGCGCCATCCCGTGTCTCTACCCCCGACCGGACCGGAACCCCGCAGACAGGCCGCGACCGCCCTGAGGTGTGGTCCAAGCACGGCGGAGATGGGGCGGGTGGCACTCCCGGCGAACGTCTCGTGGACCGGTTCGTGGCCCCGGATCAGGTGCAGCCGGACAGATTCCATGTCCTGCCGGATCGCGCGGATCACATCGCTCACCACTGAACCGGGGTGTTCCTCGGCCGTCCAGCGTAATTGGCAGGCTTCGCGAGCCTGCGGTCATGTCCGACGGCCCCAATCATTGAGCCTCCCGCAACGGAAGCGCGCTGCACAGGTTCTGCCACGTCCTCATGCGCAGTCGATTCCCGCAGGGAGGGACATCGAGGCGCCGGATCGCATGGTGTGGCCCTCCTCTTGGGCGCTGGGCCCAGGTGCGCTGCAGGGGGCTTGCGAGTACCTGACTGCGAGCCGTCCTCGGACGAGGCCACCGTCGGAGGGCTGAATCTGCGCCTTTGCTGTCCATAGTTGCGGCCATGCCTGGGCGGCCCGTGCGGGTTGAACGGGTCAGGAATGTCCGACGACCGGGCGCCGACCTGAGCCCTCGCCTCGTACCCAGGTGTTCGACGCGAACGGTGGCGGCCCCACCGAACAGAAGGCGATCAGCAATGGCTTCGATCGGTTCCACTCTCGAACCCGATCCGCGCAGGTGGCGCGCGCTCGGCATCATCTGCCTGGTGCAGGTGATGCTGCTGCTCGACGTGACCGTGGTCAATGTCGCGCTTCCCCCCATCCAAAAGGATCTCGGTTTCACGAGCACCGGCCTGGCGTGGGTCGTCAACGGTTACACCGTCACCTACGGCGGGTTGCTGATGCTTGGTGGGCGCCTGGGCGATCTGGTGGGCCGCAGACGCCTGTTCCTGATCGGTCTGGCGATCTTCGCGCTTTCGTCGGCGAGCGCCGGAATGGCCCAACAGGCCGGTGTGCTCGTCGCCAGTCGCTTCGTGCAGGGCATCGGCGCGGCACTCGTCAGCCCCGCGGCGCTGTCCCTGGTGACGCTGCTGTTCACCCGGCCGCAGGAAAGGGCGCGGGCGATGGCCATCTGGAGCGGCCTGGCCGGAGTCGGCGTGGCCCTGGGTGTCGTGCTCTCAGGCATCCTCACCGACCTCGCCACCTGGCGCTGGATATTCTTCATCAACCTGCCTGTCGCCGCCTTCGCGTTTCTCGCCACCCCACGACTGGTCTCCGAGAGCCGGGCCGTCAAGCGCGGCCGGCCCGACGTCCTCGGAGCCGTCCTGGTCACCCTCGGTCTGCTGCTGGTCGTATTCGGACTGCTGGAGAAGAGCGATCGCGCGTGGCTCTCGTTCCCCGTCCTCGGCTGCGTGGGGATCGGTGTTCTCCTCCTGATCGGCTTCGTACTGGTAGAGGCCCGGGTGGCACAACCCTTGATGCCCCTCGCGTTCCTGCGTTCGCGCAACCGGAGCATCGCCAACCTGGTCCGCGTCTGCTACTACGTCGGATTCGCCACCTTCTTCTTCTCACTGAGCCTGTATGTGCAGCACACACTGCATTTCTCCGCGCTGGCGACCGGATTCGCCTTCGTACCTTTCGGGTTGGTCATTCTGTTCAGCGCCACGGTGATAGCGCCGCGGCTCCTCCCCCGGTTCGGGCTGCGGACACTGAACGGAGGAGGACTTGCGATCACCACGGTCGGCCACGTTCTCCTTGCCGGACTGAGCGCACACGGCACGTACCTGGCCGATGTACTGCCCGGGCTGATCCTCGTGCCGTTGGGAGGCGGCCTGGTCCTCGTCGGATCCACCGTTGCCGGAGTGGACGGCGCCACGGGTGAGGACGCGGGCATCGCCAGCAGCATGAACAATGCGTCCATGCAGATCGGCAGCGCCATCGGGCTGGCCGCCCTGGTCTCCCTGGGCACCAGCCACGCCACCGTCCTGCAGCACGCAAACGTCGACCCGGCGACCGCGACCGCGCGCGGCTACGCCTTCAGTTTCGCCATCGCCGCTGGTGTGACGGCCTTCGGCGCGTTGGTCGGCTTCCTCGGGATGCACCGTAAGGCAGCCGAGGTCCGGGAAGTACGGGAGAACACCGCGCAGCGCGCGGCCTGACCCGCCGCCACCGGCGAAAGCCTGAACCTGCGGCCGGCGCATGTCGAGGATCGGCGGGGGCCCGTCCGGCCTGTCCCTCCTCAGCGGCGGCCCACCGCGGCGTCTCCCGCCGCTGCCCCTCCGTCCGAAACTGCCAGGTCAGGCACGTGAGCTGCTCCTGCAGCGGGGCGGCGGCTACAGGACGTACCCGCCGACCTGCCGGTAGGGCCCGATGAACTCGCACTCACATCCGCCAGTTGCATTCGCGTCACACACGACGACTCACCGGATCGGAGCCTGCCACGAGGGCCCTTCCGCACATTGCTCAATAAGCGCCCGGCGTCGACCGTGCAGACCCCCTCGGATGTGATACCCGACCGGCATGTCGACCGACTCGACATGCCGAGTCAGTCGACATGGTGTCGTCGCTGCGACCGAACCGAACGAAGCGGCACGCATCGCCGCCCTGTCCGAGCTCATCGCCTGGGCCGAGCGCCGGGAACGGCTCAGCGAGGACCGCGCCGACGCCGTGGCCGACGCTTGGCGCACCGGCACCCGCAACGTTGCCGAGCTCGCCCGTCTCGCACGTGTCTCCCGTGTCTCCCGTGTCTCCCGTGTCTCCCGCGACACCGTCTACGCCGATCTGGCCGCCCGAGCCATTGACCTCAGCTCTCGCGAGCAAGACATCCAAGGCCCCCAAAAGGTCGGCGGCGTGCCCCTGCGAGGCGACTCGGTGCGCATCGTCGCCAGGATCGCCGACTCTGTCGCCCGGCCCGCCTTCGCCCATGACCCCGGCGATCCGCTTGTGCGTGCGACACTCGCCGCGTCACAGGCCCTGAGGACCATGGCCGACATGCTGGAACCACCCTCGGACCAGGGGCCGGGCTGGACCCCCCCGAGAGACGCTGCCCAGCCTGGCGGGCGGCGGGGAAGAGTTGGCGTACCACAGCCGTCAGGCCTTGGCCGCCCTCGCCGAACCAGCCGAACTCGCGGCACACTCCGACAGCCGCCGACAAGCCCTCCTCCACACCGGCCGGCACGCGGTGGCCGACGGAGCGAGCTTCACTCTTGCTCTGCCGACGGGCGGCACCATCACCCTCCAGGTGGGACGCGACGAGACCGGCTGGACCAGCCTGACGAGCGACAGCCCCTTGATCGTCGGGGACGCCGACAGCCTCGACCATCGGGAGGCGCAAGCGGCCCTGGAGGCATTGGCCCGCATCGCCACCCGCCACCTCACGGAGGCGGCCCTTGCTGAGCAGCGCAGGAAGCGCCGCCCGGAAGCCGCCCGCCGCGTACCCGCTACATCCCGAGCAACGAGAGCTGACACCACCCGATTCATCTCGCGGAGGTCGCGCTCGACGGGAGTGTCCAGCCTCGATCTTGCGTGACGGCCCGCCGGTTCTTTCGGCGGGCCGTCATGGTGGCCGCAGTGGGATGTCCAGGCGGCCGTCGGATGCCGGAGGGCTGTGCCGGCACGGCGTTGACGTACTGGCCCGATTCAGCCGGACACCCCTCGGATCCGGTCCGAGGGGTGTCGGGAACATATGGGCCGCGGGCTGTGCGTGGGCTCCGTCTTCGGCGACGCTGTACGCGTCAGCGTCAGCGTCAGCGGAAGGCTGACATCACGAGGTCCTTCTGTTCTCCGGCATGCCGCCGGGCAGACCCCACGGCGGGGGCCGGCGCCTGCGGTCGGCTGATGCATTCGACGGGACGACTCACCAGCCGGTGCACATAGGGCCCCACGAAGGACCATGCCCCTTGGTTCTCCGGCTCCTCCTGCACCCATCGCACCTCGGCCTCGGCGGGGAAACGGGCGAGTTCCGCGCCGAGCTCCTCCTCCGGGAACGGGTAGAGACGCTCCAGGCGGACGATCGCCGTGTCCGACAGATCAGCGTTTCGCCGATAGGCGTCCAGGTCGTAGAAGACCTTGCCCGAGCACACCAGCACTCGCCTGATCCGAGCGGTGTCCACCGTCTCGTCCGGTATGACCGGACGGAACGCGCCCGTGGTGAGCTCCGTCAGCTTGGAGGTGGCTGCCTTCGACCGCAGCATCGACTTCGGAGTGAAGACGACCAGTGGCCTTCTCTGCTCGCCGAGCGCTTGCTGCCTGAGCAGATGGAAGTAGTTGCCCGGCAGGGACGGCATGGCGACGGTCATGTTCCCTTGCGCGCAGAGTTGGAGGAATCGCTCGATCCGTGCGGAGGAGTGGTCGGGCCCCTGCCCTTCCAAGCCGTGCGGCAGCAGCAACGTCACACCGGAGCGCTGACCCCATTTCTGTTCGGACGACGAGATGTACTCGTCGATGACTGTCTGGGCCCCGTTGACGAAGTCGCCGAACTGGGCCTCCCACAGCACCAGAGCCTCGGGCCGCGCCAGTGAGTAGCCGTACTCGAAGGCCAGCGCTCCCAGTTCGGACAACATCGAGTCGTAGGGTGCGAAGCTCGCGGCCTGCGAGCCGAGGGAGCTCAGCGGCGTGTGCTCCACACCGGTGCGCCGGTCGATGAGCACAGCGTGCCGTTGGCCGAACGTACCTCGGCGGGAATCCTGCCCGGCCAGCCGCACCGGAACTCCGTCCAGGAGCAGGGACCCGATGGACAGTGCTTCTGCGGTGGCCCAGTCGATCGTTCCCGCATCCAGCATCGTGGTACGCCTCTGGAGCTGCGGAAGGACGCGCGCGTGCACGGTGAACCCCTCCGGCATACCGGTCTGGGAAGCAATGACGTGCCGGGCGGTCGCCTCCGTGATCGCGGTCGCCACCTGGAGGGCGGCTGCATTCCGAGCGTCCAGGGCGTTCACCGGCTTCGGGGAGTGGGGCACCGACAGCGCCCGGGTCTCGACGAAGGCGCGCTCAAGGTGTCCCTGATAGTCCCGCAATGCGCCTTCCACCTGGCGCTCACCGATGTCCCCTCGGCGGACCAGCGTCTCGGCGTAGAGCTTGCGGACCGAGGCCCTGACGTCGATGCGGTCGTACATCGCCGGCTGAGTGATGGATGGATCATCGACCTCGCTGTGCCCGCGGCGCCGGTAGCAGATCAGATCGATGACGACGTCCTTATGGAACGTCTGGCGATAGTCGAAGGCCAGGCGTGCGACCCGGACAACGGCCTCGGGGTCGTCTCCGTTGACGTGGAAGATCGGGGCCTCGACCGACCTTGCCACGTCGGTGGCGTATGTGCTCGAACGGCCGCTGGCGGGTGAAGTCGTAAAGCCGACCTGGTTGTTGATGACGATGTGGACCGTCCCGCCGGTGCGGTAGCCGGGCAGCTGTGACATGTTCAGCGTCTCTGAGACCACGCCCTGACCGGCGAATGCGGCATCGCCATGGACGACGATCGGCAGTACGGGGAAGGCTTCGCCACCGTCTGCGGCCGACTCCTGCTTGGCGCGCACCACCCCCTGGGCCACCGGCCCTACGACCTCCAGATGCGAGGGGTTCGCCACGACGGAGACGGCGATGGTGCCGCCGTCCAGGGCACGGTAGGTCCCTTCCGCGCCGAGGTGGTACTTCACGTCGCCGGATCCCTGGACCGACCGAATGTCTACTGCATCCTCGAACTCATGGAAGATCTCTGCGTAGGACTTGCCGATGGTGTTGGCCAGAACATTGAGCCGGCCTCGGTGAGCCATACCGATGACAGCTTCCTTCACCCCTTTCCTTATGGAACGGAGCAGCAGGGCGTCGAGCAGCACGATCGCCGACTCGCCACCTTCGAGCGAATAACGTTTGTGGCCCACATACTTGGTCTGCAGGAACGTCTCGAAGGCCTCCGCCGCGCCCAACCGGTAGAGAATCTGCAATTGTTCGGCGACGTCCGGCCGGGGCTGAGGCGACTCGATCCGCTGCTGGACCCAGCGACGTTCCTGGGAGCTTTGGATGTGCATGTACTCGGTGCCGACGCTACGACAGTAGAATTCCTGCAGGGAATGCAGCACGTCGCGAAGTGTCATGGTGGCCTGCCCGGCAAATCCGTCGACGACGAACTCCCTTTGCAGGTCATCGTCTCGGAGCCCGAATGCCGTGATGTCGAGCTCCGGGTGTGCGACCACCTGCCCACTCGTGAGCGGGTCGGTATCGGCCACCAAGTGGCCGCGGACTCGATATGCCTCGATGAGCGCGGCCACGCGGACCGCCTTGACCGCCGACTCGTCCGTACTGTCGTGCACGGTCGTCGAGCCGTTGCGCGCCTGTCGACCGATCACGGGGACCGAGGAAGCGAAGAACTCCCTCCATGTCGGGTCGACCGAACCGGGGTCGTTCAGGTATCGCTCGTACTGTTCGTCCACGAGCCATTCGTTGATGCCGAAGCGTGATTGCGACGCCACTGTGTGGATCGCCTTCTTTCCTATTCAGACTACCGATGGTGGACACGCCCGGACTTCCCGGTCATCACTCATCGTGCCCGCGGACTTCACTTCCACCGATAATCCGTCGTGGAGGCGAAGCCATCCGACCCTGTCGGACCATCGACGCTATGGCATCACGGGAGCCGAGAGAGAGGCTCAGGAATGCCATAACGGCGTCACATCAGGACATTGCTGCAGCAAGGTGGCCCCCGCGTGGAATGCTGCCACCGCTGGGCCAAGGGCTGATTACCGAATGCGGCGCGTCCTGATCGGAGGGCTTGTAGTCCACACGACCCGACATCGCTGCGGTCCAGAGCCCGGTTGTAAATCAGCAGTCGCCATCTCACGGCACGCCGGGTCGCCCCCGGTCCGATATCGCCGGTCCCCCGGCCGGTGAACCGGCGACGCCCGGCCCGGGATGAGACTCGTACCAGGTGAGTACAGCGCCAGTACCGCTCACGTCACACGCGAACAGGCAGGACGGCAGGCATGACAGCGAACGACCATCTCGACTGCTTCGAACCAGAACTCGTCGTCATCCCGTGCGGTAGCCGCAAAATGGGCCGGCGCGCACGAGCGGCAGACATGTATGTCGGCTCCTATCACCGTGCGTGCCGTAGGGCGGCTGACGCACTGCGGCCGGACCGGCTGCTCATCCTCTCCGCACGCTACGGCCTGCTCGACCTCGACGACGTCATCGATCCGTACGACACACCCCATGGCGCTGCCGGCGCCATAACGGACCAAGACCTGCTGGAGCAGGCGGCTCTGCGCCACATCGTGCGCCTCGACCCCGTTGTTGCTCTCGGTGGCGCACGACATGTCAGCCTCGTCCGCACCGTCTGGCCGCACGCCCGCACACCGCTGGCCGGGACACGCGGCATGGGTGAGCAGATGGCCCGGCTCGCAATGTTGCGCAAGGGGCGCGATCAGCAGCCGATGTGACGCCACATACGGCTGCCGGCACATGACTCGACCACCACGCGGTGGCTGAGTGGTCACATGAGCGCGTCCATAGCGGAGTATTGCTGGTTGCGGAACCTCGCGTCGGCGAACAGGCCGCGGCGCGCTCGACAGGGCGACGACCTCGTCGCCGAACATCGCCCGCCCTGTCCCGAACGGCAGATGCCGGGTCGGATGACCTCAGTGCTGTCCCGTAATCCCTGACGGGCGCACGACGACAGGCGGCCCACCTCGCCGCGTTGCCGGAACGCCCGAATACGGCCGGTACGATCACGGCCCTCCGCCCTGCGATGCACCGCATCCGACTCCACGCGCTGATCCACCAGCGATTTCAGGGGACAGCCCTCGGCCGGAGCCACTGCACAGGTGATCACACGAATGCCACGACGGGGCCCGCTCCCGACGCGTGGACCAGGCCCCATCAGTGACAGGAGTTCTTCATCCCTCGCCGTGTGCCAGGGCCAGATCGAAGGCGCCCCGGTCGGTGACATCGAGAGTGAGGAGGGTCGCTCGAGCCGGGTACCCCGCAGCTACGACGGTGTAGCGGTCGGCTTCGAGATCGGTGAAGGTGTAGGAACCGTCGTCGGCCGTGAGCGTGATGCCGACGACGTCGCCCTCCGGGTCGAGGAGGGTGACCTGGGCCTCGGGGATCGGTCGGCCGTCGGTGGCGGTGCGGACGGTGCCACTGAGCACGGGCGCCACGTCGAGCGGCAAGTCCGGCTCGACGGGCCGCCGCCGCGCGTGCCCGGCGACAGGCCGGCGGCGCACATGCTTGCCGGCATGCCGCAGGGAGTGGCCGGCCACCACCACCCAGGCAACGACGAGCAGCGCATAGAGCACGACGGCCGTCCAGACGAACGGCTCCGAGCCGGTCCGCGCAGCGAGGGTGCCGGTGGCAGTCACGCAGGCGCCGACCGGGAAGATGAAGGACCACCAAGTCGGCGCGAACGGCAGCCCGGCACGGATCGTCCGCGCAGTCAGCCCTACGGCGAGCGCCAGCCACAGCATGGCGAAGCCCCACACCACGATTCCGCCCAGCAGCGCGAAGACCGCCGTGCCCCGCGCGTAGGGCGCGGGCAGCGCACTCGGCGCCACCACGGCCAGCGCGCCGAGTGCCGTCACCGCCTGGCCCAACGCCCCCAGGCCGATCCACACCGTGGGCACCACCGTTCCGGTGGGTGCGTCGTGGTGCACCAGGCGGCTGTAGATCATGGCCAGCACCAGCAGCGCCGCGACGAGGCCGAGCCCGAGCATCGCGTAGCAACCCAGCAGCAGGGCGAGCCGCAACTGCCCGGCCGGCATGTAAGGGACGAGCAGCGCACCCGTCGCGGCGGAGACCATCGGCGGCACCACCGGCATCAGCCAGCCTCCGAACGCCGCGTCCGGCGCGAAGCGGTGGCGGGTGACCATCAGATAAGGCACTGTGCAGGCGGTGACAAGGCCGAGCACGGTACCGAGCGACCAGAGAACGCCGTCCACAGCCAGCGCCGCCTCGAGCCCGATCAGCCTGCGGCCGAGCAGCAGCGCCCCTGCGCCCACCGTGAGCAGCGCCATCGGCGGCGCACCGAAGAACTGGGCCACCGTCGGATCAGCCGCGTGCAACCGCAGTACCCGCTGCCTGAGATAACGAACCACCAGCAGGATCAGCAGGAGCACGGCACCCAGCCAGACCACCGTGGCCGCAGTCCGCAGTCCGTGGAAGCTCCGTGGCAGGGTGACCGCCGCGTTGGCGACGATCCCGGTGCCCATGACGGCCGCGAACCAACTGGGGCCGAGTACCGGACGCGTCGTTCTGTTTGCCGTAGGCGACGAAGGACCGGCGGACGTGGAGGAATTCATGACCCGAACCCTATGGGCGGGTTGAACCGGCATTATCGATCATGTCCAGATGTGAGGGACTCAGAGCACATATCGAGCGACCTTCATAATGTGGCAATTCAGGAGAACCGACCCAGTCGGCCGCGATCAGGCATCCGCTGGGGCGATGCTTTCCGATCACCGGATCGCCGGCCCGGTGTGCCGTTGACCGACGCGTAGCGGGTGCTGATGGAGCGGTTGTTGCCTGACGGGACGCCAAAGCGGGGCGGGGGATGGCGCGTTCACCGCCAAGTGATCGACGTTGCCGGCGAGGACGACCGCTTCCGGGTGCAGCGGGACCGCCCCTTCGGGAACGACGTGGCGGCGGCCGGCAGTCCTCGTGCGGTCGTGGGCGATCATCAACGGCACACCACCGAAAAGGGACAGTGCGGACTGCTTGGACCGTCCGGGAGCCACGCTCGAGCACCTTGATCTGCCGCGAGAGGGAAAATCCGGCAGTCGGCAGTCGCTCGGTGGCCGGGCCGAAATTCAGTCCCTCGGCAACCGCGAGATCTGCACAGCACCCCATTCGCTCGGCCATATCCGACGGGAGGCAGCGCCTACCAACAGAAAGGAAGCCGGTCGTAGCGTCGCCCCTGGTGGCAACGCACCCTCGAGTCATGGAAACGCGACAGGGCGCCGGAGCGAATGATCCCACCGGAACGCGCAACGGGGCCACGGTGCGCTCGCCCGCGGAGCGGTCGGCCCGTCGGGATCGGCGACCTGCCACTACTGACGGACGGTGCCGGCAACGTCCCCCTGTCCCGTCGTCGACGGCGCAGAACGGAGTCAGGTCGCCCCGATCACATCACGGACCAGGAGGAATGCCATGGCAACGCTCGACGAGAAGGTCGTGCTCATCACCGGGACCGGAGGAGGCCAGGGTCGCGTCGCATCGATGATCTTTGCGCGAGAAGGGGCAAAGATCATCGGGTGCGACATCCGGGCCGATGCCAACAACGAGACGGTCGAGCTCGTACGTGGCAGCGGCGGTGAGATGACGGGCATCGCGCCGATCGATCTCACCGACCCGGAACAGGCGCGACAACTCGTCGAGGATGCCGTGGCCGTCCACGGCGGGCTGGACGTGGTCTACAACAACGCGGCCATGCAACGCTTCGGCCCGATGCCCGACTTCTCTGTCGCGGACTGGCGGGCGACCATTGCCGGCGAACTCGACATACCCTTCTACGTGACGAAGTTCGCATGGCCGCACCTTGTCCGGCGCGGTGGCGGCGTCATCATCAACATCGCGTCCGAAGCCGGCATGATCGCCGGCGCGGTCCCCCCGATGGTCGCGCACACGGCAGCGAACGCCGGCGTCATCGGCATGACGCGACAACTCGCGATGGAAGGCGCGCCCCATGGAATCCGCGCAGTGGCGATCAGTCCCGGCCCCGTGCTGACCCCAGCCAGTGACCGCGACCTCGGCGACAACCAGGCGGCCCGGGACGCGATAGCGAGCAAGACGCTCCTCAAGCGCTTCGCTCGACCCGAGGAGATCGTCGAACTGGCGGCCTTCCTCGCCTCCGACCGGGCGGCATACATCACAGGCACCAACTACCCCGTCGACGGCGGATCGACCGCCTGGTAGCACTACCGAGAGCTCGAAGCGGTGAGCGCATCCGCTCAAGATCCTGGTTGCGTGCACCGATCCGGCGAACCATCGCGCATCGGACGCTCAGCGATCAGGTTCGGTGCGGTCCACCACGACGTCCCGCATCCTGAACCTGCTGAGTCCCAGCCCCTCGAGCGGCGTCCGCAGGCGGGTGCGGCCGGCGTTGCCGACTGACGGACCCGGGGCCCGTCCGATCGGGTCAGCTCGTCACGATGCCGTGCAGGAGCAGGTCGATGAGTCTGGTGGCCAGGTCACCCTGTTCCTCGTTCGAAGCCATGAGGCTGATCCCGCCGAGGGCCATGAGGACGTCCTGGGCGCTGACATCCGGTCGTGTCACTGACCGACCCTTCGCGGGGGCGAGCAGGAGGTCGATGGCGTCGGCCAGCAGGGCCCGGGTGTGCAGCTTCTCTCTGTCGTCGGTCAGTATCACGCGCAGCGCGTCAGCCATGCCGTGCTTGGCGGCCATGAAGTCGATGAAGCTCTCCATCCATGTCCGCAGTGCGTCCACCGGCGGCCGAGTGGACGCGAGGTGTGGCGCCACCTCGCACAGGCGCTGCACTTCGTGCCGGTAGGTCGCCTCGATCAGCAGTTCCTTGGAAGGGAAGCGGCGGTAGAGCGTGCCGACGCCGACGCCGGCCTCGCGGGCGATGTCCTTGACCGATGCGCCCGCACCTTCGCGGGCGAAGGCGGCTGCTGCTGCCTGCAGCAGCCGATCCTCGTTGCGTTGCGCGTCGGCGCGCAGGGGCCTGCGGTCCCGCGCCGCGTCCACCTCGTTGCCGGGCAATCCCGACTCCTTTCCTGCCATCGCTTGCAAGCGGAACCAGTTCCGCTTACTGTCGAAAGCGTGAACCGGAACCCGTTCCGGATATGAGAGTACGACGGCTCACGCCTCGGCGCCACCGACCGCGCCCGGCCGTCCATTCCACCGTCTCCATGGAGAGCGTCATGACCGACAACCTCATCACCACCCCCTTCGGAGCCCGGACGACCGCCGCCGAGGTGCTGGCCGACGTCGACCTCGACGGCCGGCATGCCATCGTCACCGGCGGAGCCTCCGGCATCGGACGCGAAACCGCCCGCGTGCTGGCCGCCGCCGGCGCCGACGTCACCATCGGCGTCCGTGACCTGACCGCGGGCGCAACGATTGCCGAGGAGATCACCCCGGCCGGCGGCCCGGGAACGGTGCGCGCCGCGATGCTCGACCTCGCCGACCAGGCCTCGGTGCGCGCCTTCGTAGAGGCCTGGCAGGGGCCGCTGCACATGCTGGTGCTCAACGCCGGCGTGATGGCTCCGCCGCTGCAGCGGACGAAGGAGGGCTGGGAGATGCAATTCGCCACCAACCACCTCGGCCACTTCGCCCTCGCCACCGGCCTGCACAGCAACCTGGCAGCGGCCCACGGTGCACGCGTGGTCGCCGTCAGCTCGGTCGGCCACGTCAACGGTGACGTGCTCTTCGACGACATCAACTTCGAGCAGCACGCCTACGACCCATGGGCGGCCTACAGCCAGTCCAAGACCGCCAATGTCCTGTTCGCCACCGAGGCGGGCCGCCGTTGGGCATCCGACCTGATCGTCGTCAACGCCCTCAACCCGGGCCGCATCACCAGCACCCGTCTCGGCCGCCATATCGGGGACATCACCAACAGCCCGACCTCGTTCGACGCCACCAGCACCGATGTGTCCTGGAAGAACATCGAGCAGGGTGCCGCGACCTCGGTGCTGCTCGCCGCCTCCCCACTGACCGAGGGCGCGACCGGCCGGTACTTCGAAGACTGCAATGAGGCCGGCCTTCACCGGGCCGGCGTACGCCGCGGGGTCGCCGCCCACGCCCTGGACCCGCAGCACGCCGCCCGCCTGTGGCAGATCTCCGTCGAGATGCTCGCGACCGCCGCAACGACCGCCTGACGGCGCCACACACACCTCCCCGAACCGCCCGGGACACCGCCGCCCCGAGCAAGGCGGCGCCAGCCGCGAAGGGCACGCAGGAATACGGAGCAGGATTTCAGCGGCACCACGCTCTTGATCACCGACGGCGGCCGCCCTGTTCCGGCGTCAGCACGGCGGGCTGCAGTCCGCTTCGACCGCCTCGCCGAACTTCTGCAACCACCCGCTCGACCGCCTGAGCCCATGAGGGTCCGGCCCGAAAGCCACGCCGAGGTCCAGTGGTCTCGGTATGGAGGACACCGGCTCCAGCGCAGCGCTGCCGCGGCAAAAAATTTCGTCACCCGTTTGACCGGTGACGCCCTCGCATGCAACAGTCAACGCGCAGCCAAATCAAGGCCATGACACATGGTTGATCGGCTCAGACATGCGACGCGCAGGTCGGCGCATCGAGACACACGGAGGATCGTCACGTGATCAACAGGCGCACTTTCAGCAAGGCTCTCGGGCTGAGCACGGGCGTGGCCGCCGCTTCGCTGGCCGGCCTGCAGGGTCTGCCGACCGCCTCTGCCACCACACAGAACGGAACCACGGCACCGACCGCGCTCACGGTCACCCCCGGCACGCACACCTCTTTCGCCGCGCTGAAGCAGATCAAAGCCGGTCTGCTGGACATCGGCTACGCCGAACTCGGCCCCGCCCATGGCCCTGTGGTCATCTGCCTGCACGGCTGGCCCTACGACATCCACAGCTTCGTCGACGTCGCTCCCCTGCTGGCGGCTGAGGGCTACCGGGTCATCGTCCCCTACCTCCGCGGCCACGGCACGACGCGCTTCCTTTCCTCCCGGACGTTCCGCAACGCCCAGCAGTCCGCGATCGCCCTCGACATCATCGCCTTGATGGACGTCCTCAAGATCGAGAAGGCCGTTCTCGCCGGCTTCGACTGGGGATCGCGCACCGCCGACATCATCGCCGCGCTCTGGCCCGAGCGGACAAAGGCTCTGGTGTCCGTCAGCGGATACCTCGTCACGAACCTCGAAGCCAACAAGCAACCCCTGCCGCCCAAGGCCGAATACGCCTGGTGGTACCAGTACTACTTCGCCACGGAGCGCGGCCGCCTCGCCATGGAGGACAAGACGAAGCGGCACGACCTGACGAGGCTTGTCTGGGACACCGTCTCCCCGACCTGGGGTTTCGATGACGCCACGTTCGAGCGCACGACTGCGGCCTTCGAGAACCCCGACTATGCCGACATCGTGATCCACAACTACCGCTGGCGGTTGAGCCTCGCTGACGGCGAGCGCCGCTACGACCGTCTCGAGAAGCAACTCGCCGCACGGCCGACCATCGCGGTGCCCGCCATAACCCTCGATGCCGAGCACGACCCCTTCACCGCACCGGGAGACGGCTCTTCGTACCGGGACAGGTTCACGGGCGAGTACGCCCATCGCACCCTGAAGGACATCGGCCACAACGTGCCGCAGGAGGCGCCCACAGCTTTCGCCCAGGCTGTCATCGACGTGGACCACTTCTGACGCAACGTCCGGTCCACCGGCTCGTCCGGCCCGGGCACGGGAATCGCTCGCCCCGGCCCTCCGGCCAGGGATGGGACAAGCCACTCGAGGCAGCCGGCCCTGTCACTGGGATGGGACTCGCGAGTTGGGACTCGCGAGTGGTGACGGTGAGCGTCATCCATGAGCGCGGCAGGGTGTCGAGCACCGCCTTCGCCGAACAACCGGCCGGTCGCACCGGCGCCCGCGCGGTACGCAGCTCCGACCGGCGCCGCCGAGAATGAAGCTCCGCTCACCGCACCGGACAGCGCGGTACGAGCTCAGCAAAGAGTGGCGGCTGCGGTACGGCGAAGGAAGTCCTCGGCCCGGTCCCACGACCAGCCGTTCTCCACCACCAGCGTGCGCCAGCCCGTCGGGCCGAACCAGAACCACAGGAGATCGGCCGTCTCCTCCACCGGGCAGGAGGGCGGCGGCGCCAGGGTGTGCAGATGACGGGCTGCGGTGCTGAGCGCGTCCCGGTAGGCCGCGGTGGCGCGCTCCCACAGCACCTCACCCTCCTCATGGACGGGCAGCGCCTTGCGGATCGCCTCGTGCACTGTGAACTGCCCCTCGTTGCCCAGCCGTGTCCCGCGCGCCAGCGCTTCCAGGACCGCCTCCGGTGTTCGCAGGGCGAGCACGTGTCGCATGGCCTGCTCATAACCGGACGCGGCCACTCCCTGACCGACGATCCGGTCCAGGATGTCGCCCTTGCTTCCGACACTCGCGAAGACGGTCTTCGACGCGACGCCGGCCGCCGCCGCGATGTCCGCAACGGTCACCCGGCCGTAGCCGCGGTCGGCGAACAGTTCGGCCGCCCGCCGGAGGATCAGTGCGCGGGTCTGCGCGGCGGCCTGCTCACGCAAGGGGGAGACGTAGACACGCTTGGACGACATGGCGCCATCGTAATCAACATGGTCACATGGCCGCACTATTCATTAGGTGTCTTGTAACCCTAATATGTGTCCCGACGGATCACACAGCGAGCGAAGGCGACGGACGTCATGGGAATGGACACCACGGAACTGGCCCACGGGCTCTTCCGAATACTCGAGACGGGGGACCCGGTTCTGGCCGCCGACGTGGTGGGCGAGGACTTCCACAACCGCGAAGCGGCCGTATCGCCCCCGGCCTGCGCGATCCCCGGCCCCGCAGGCGTTCTGGCCTCGGGCACGTGGATGCGGTCGGCCTTCAGCGACCTACGGTTTCCCATCCTCGGCGTCGCCCAGAGCAACCACCAGATCTGGGTGAGGCTGCGCATGCAAGGACGGCACACCGGCCCGTTCGTACGCTTCAAGGACGAAGCCCTCGACCAGGCCATCCCTCCCACCGGACGCACAATCGATTTCGAGCAGATACACGTGCTCGACCTCCGTGACGGCAAAGTGATCAAGCACGAAGCAGTACGCGACGACATCACCATGCTCGGCCAACTCGGCGTCTTTCCGCCGGCCCCGGCCACCGCCCTGCGCATGCTCGCGTGGCGGATGACCGGCCGAGCCGCTCGCGCCGCCGCCCAGGTCGCAACCCAGGCAGCCGACGCGGCAGCCCTGCTCCGCGACACGGCTCACCAGGGCCGCTGAAACCTCCAGGAGTCCCCTCAACGGCGACCGCTGTGCCCTGCCGGGCAGCAACAGCCACCACCTGACGGCGCACGCCACATCGCGGGCAGAACCCCTGCCGCACGAGGAATGCGGCGACGTCACTCAAAGGACCTTGAGCAGCCGTTCGGCCAGGACGGCTGCCGAGGCAGGGTTCTGCCCGGTGAACAGGTTGCGGTCAACCACCGTATAGGGCTTCCACATCTCGCCCTTGGTGAACTCGACTCCCAGGTCGACGAGCTCGTCCTCCAACAACCAGCGGGCCTTCGGGCCGAGCCCGACCGCGTTCTCCTCCTCGTTGGTGAACGCCGTGACCCGGTAGCCGGCGAACGGCGATACGCCCTGGATCCTGGTCGCCAGCATCGCGGCCGGGGCGTGGCAGACGATGGCGAGGGGCTTGCCGCCGGCGAGCGCCTCGGTCAGCAACCTTCCGGCGTCCGCGTCGACGCACAGGTCCTCCATGGGGCCGTGACCGCCCGGGAAGTAGACGGCGTCGTAGTCTTCCAGCCGGGCGTCAGCCAAGTGGATCGGCCGCCGCATCACCTCCGCAGAACGGATGATCGCCTCCAGATCGAGGGCGATCTGAGCGCTGCCGGCCATCTCGGGGCGCAGACTCATCATGTCCACGGTCGGGACCACCCCGTTGGGGGTGGCGACCACGACTTGGTGGCCGGCCTCGGTGAGCGCCTTGTACGGGGCCGCGAACTCTTCGGCCCAGTAACCCGTCGCGTGCCTGGTGCCATCCTTGAGCGTCCAGTACGCCGCGCCAGTCATCACGAACAGTAGCTTCGCCATCGGACGATCGACTCCTCATCCAGGTTTGATCTGATTCGCGGAGATTGAGTACAGACACACCTTATGGCGCAGAGTGATCCATGCCACATGTCGCGGCCGGTCCGACCGGAGTGCTCGAGCCGAAAGCGCCGTCCGGACAGCTCAGGTGAAATGGCTGCACTCGTGACTCCTCCCCCTCGTGAACGAGGGGGCTTCTCGCTATGCCGGTCGGGCTTCGCGACGGACCAGCCCGGCCCGTAGAACGTTGACAGCTCCGACTGTGTCGGCGTGCGCGCTGTGGCCGCAGGCTACGCAGTGGAACGTGTCCTGTGTGGGCCGGTTCTCCTTGGCGGTGTGCCCGCACTCGGGGCACCGACGGGAGGTGTTGCGGGGGTCCACGGCGATCACTTCCCGTCCGGCGCTTTCAGCCTTGGCGTGCAGGATCGTCAGGAACACCCCCCATCCGGCATCAGAGATCGAGCGGTTGAGCCCGGTCTTCGCGGCGGCCCCGTTGGGCAGGAAGACGCCCGGATGGTCGGGGTTGTGCTTCGGCGTGGGGGCCTTGGTCATGTTGCGGATCTTGAGGTCTTCATGCGCGATGAAGCCGTGCTCACGCACCAGAGCGAGAGCGGTCTTATGTGCGTGATCAAGGCGCTGTCGGCGGACCTTCCCGTGTAGCTTGGCGACCTTCTCGACAGCCCGTCGGTGGTTGGCCGACCGCTTGTCCCGGCGCACACGCGGGAACTTCGACAGAGTTTGTTGTGCGGCTTCGAGCTTCGCCGCGTTGGTGCGGCCGTGGCGCGGGTTGGGCACGAACCCGCCGTTGGAATCGGCGAGGAAGTTCGCTATGCCCAGGTCGATGCCGACCGAGCTGCTCGTCGCGGGCAGCGGCTCGGGCCGCTCCTGCTCGGCGGTCAGCACAACGAACCATTTGCGGCCCTCGCGCTTGACGCTGACTGTCTTGACCCTACCGATCACGGCCCGGTGCTGATGCACCTTGACGTGCCCGACGCCTTGGAAACGGACGCGGGTGACCAGGTCGTGCGGCGTGGAGTCCCACCGGCAGCCGTCGCCGTCCTTCGGGAACTCCACCGTGTCGAACCAGTTGACGCCCCGGAATCGGGGGTAGCCGGGCGTCTCGCCGGACTTGACCCGGCGGAAGAACGCGGCGAACGCCTTGTCCAGGCGGCGGAGCGTGACCTGCTGCGAGGAGAACGACCACCGCCCCTGCCGCTCCGGGTCGAACGCCCTGATTTCCTTGAGCTGAGCCGACTGCGTCCCGTACTTGACACTCGTCTTCGACACATGCCGGTAGGCGTCGCGGCGTTCCTGCAACGCCCCGTTGTAGAGGGAGCAGTGATCGGCAAGCATCGCGGTCAGTGCGACGGTCTGGCCCACGGTGGGCCGCATGAGGAACTTGTACGCGCGGATCACCGGCCCACCCCCCTTCGGTCTGGTTCCGCTGAACATTCTACGCTTGGTGTATGTCACCGCGGTGGGAACCAAATCCCGATATCCGAACCGGGCGTCACGTCGCCTACAACCTGGACGCACACTTGGTGTTCGTAACGAAGTACCGGCGCGGGGTGTTCGATGACGCGATGCTCAGCCGCTGCGAAGAGGTGATGCGTGAGGTCTGCGTCAGCTTTGAGACGGAGCTGCGAGAGTTCAACGGCGAGGCCGATCACGTCCACCTGTTGGTGCACTACCCGCCGAAGGTCGCCCTGTCCAAGCTGATCAACTCTCTCAAGGGAGTCAGCTCCCGCTACCTGCGCGCCGAGTACACGGGCCGCATCAACCGGATCGGCATGGGGTCCGTCTTCTGGTCCCGCTCCTACTTCGCCGGGTCCTGCGGCGGCGCACCGCTGACCGTCATCCGTCAGTACATCGAAGGCCAGAAGCGCCCTACCTGACCGTCACTCCTGCAAGCGCAGAAAGCTCCGGCGCTTCGCGCCTTCGGACCAAGGATGCGCTTACCTCCCCGGCTGAAGCCGGGGATACCACGCAAGATCAGGGATGGAGGGGGCCGTCGAACCGCTCCCGCGCCGCACCACGGGGCAGGCGATCTGCCCGGGACGGTGATCGGCGCGGACAACGGGTGCAGCCCGACAACTTCTGCCGACGCCCCGATGCGGCTGGCGGAAGTGGTCGAGCTGTTCGAACTCCGCACAGCATGGCGGAGTTGGTATCGGTCCCAGATCAGGGCGCGGTCCAGACATCCAGGCCGTCGGATGTGTACCCACCCTGCCAAGGCGCAGTTCGTTCCCGGCATCTCGATGCCGCCGCCGACGACCCCGACGCCTGCATCGCTGAGGACGGCGTCGAACAGGTCGGGGAGCCTCCCGCTGCGGTCCCCTATCAGGAAGGCGCTCCCGAGAAGTGCTGGATCGACTTCGTACGACGGAGGAGCCATTTCACTTCGCCACGACGGTATCCACAGATGCGCTTCCACACGTCCCTGAGCTCGCCGGACGGCTCGACGCTCCGTTCGACATGCTGCACGCCGACTTCCGGGCCTCGCGCACGACGGCGAGCGCGCCGGTGCACGTGGCATCAGCCGGTGCTGAGCACCCAGGCGGGCCCGGGGCCCGCTGAGGACCGCTTCGCTTCCGCGGACGGCGAATCACGGTGACCCGTGCCGCCCCGCGCGGTCAGAATGGCCGGATGCGCCGCATCGTCGTCATTGACGCCCCGTCCAATCTCGGCCTCCGGCCGCCCACCGAAGGCACCGTGCCCGGCTGCTACAAGCTCGCCGGCGCGCTGCGCGAGCAGCGCTTGGTGCAGCGGCTCGGGGCGTACGAGGGCGGCGTCGTCGTACCACCCCGCTACGACCGCGGCGACTGGCGGGAGGGTGACGGTGTGTTCAACGCTGAGTCCATCTCCACGTACACCTGCAAGCTCGCCGACCGCATCGAGCACCACGTCCGGGCAGGAGACTTCCCGGTCGTGCTCGGCGGGGACTGTTCCATCCAGCTCGGCGCCTCGCTCGCCCTCCGCCGCATCGGGCGGTACGGACTCGCCGTCATCGACGGATCCGCGGACTTCCGGCACCCCGGGAACTCCGACCGTATCGGTGCCGCGGGCGGCGAAGAGCTCGCCATCGCGACCGGCCGCGGCCAGGCAGACCTGACGAACCTCGAAGGGCTGCAGCCCTATGTCAGGGACGAGGACGTACGAGTCCTCGGCATTCGGGACTACGACGAAGAGCGGGCCGAACTCGCCGAGTTGAAGATCACGAACGCTACGGCCGGGGAGATCCGGGAGTGGGGTGCCGAGGAGCTGGCGGGCGCGGTGCTGCAGGCACTTGAAGTGCCTGTGACCGAGGGGTTCTGGGTGCATCTGGACGCGGACGTACTGGACCCCTCCGTCATGCCGGCCGTCGACAGCCCCGACCCCGGAGGGCTCATGCCCGACGAACTCGGCTCACTGCTGCGGACCTTGGTGCGGTCCGAGCGCTGCGTAGGCTTCAATCTCACCATCTACGACCCCGATCTCGACCCCGACGGCTCCTGCGCGGCTCTCCTCGCCGACCTCCTCCAGGCGGCCTTCGTCCAACCCTGACCGGGAGGGACCTGTTCAGCCGCCCACGACTGTGTTCGACGGATTTCGCGGGCGGCGGCCCGTCAGCGAATCGGAATCGACCGATTGAGGCAGGAGCGCCAGTTCGGCGGTACTGGTCGGCTTCGGGTCGCCTGCGGCAGACCCGCACGGAATCAGCGTCGGCGCCGTGGCGGCCATGGCCGTCAACAGCCGGACGAGAGCTCAGCAGGCTCGCAGACCATGAGCGGAGAGCGCCCGATGGACGCTGGGCAGGCGCCGCTCGTTCCGGGGAAGACCGATCTCCCGCACGCGACAGGCGGAGGGTCCGGCACTGCGCGTCACATGGACAACTGGGATCGATGGGCGTCGAGATGCCCACTGCTTGCTCGCCCATGGGTCTGCAAGCCTTCTACCACCGACGCATGGGCGTCGAGGCCGCCCCCTGGCACCCGAATTGCGACTGGAATGAGATGACGCCTCCTACCGGTCGATCGCCAAGCGATAGACCGTCGACGGCCGGACCTGGAAGCCGAGACGTTCGTAAAGCCGGTTCGCTGCCACACGATCCGGACGGGAGGTGAGGTCGACGGTCCGGGCGCCCGCTTCCCTGGCGATCTGCAGGGCCTTCTGGGTAAGAAGGCCCGCGACACCTTGGCCTCGCGCCGCGCTGTCGACCACCACGTCTTCGACCCGGGCTCGCAGTCCGGAGGGCAAAGGCAGCAGCACCAGAGTCAGGGTGCCGACGATCGCGTCGGATGTCCGGGCGACGAGCAGCGTGTTGGCATCACACGTCACCATCCGGTCGAGCGCTTCATGGTCGAGAGGGTTGGCCGTCGCAGACAGCTGCGGCAGCAGTCGGCTGAAGGCCTCGACAAGTTCCTCACTCGCTTCCTGGATGATCTCTACACGGACGTCCATGCCGGGAGCCTATACGCCTGCCAGGACCCGCCGGGAACGCCGGTAAACACGGTACGGACAGCGAAATTCAATGGTGCGCTGATCGTCCGGGACCGCCGCCTGCGAGCGACATCTTCAGGCGACCCAGCGGTGGTGCCGTCTTCGCAGGGAGACGATGACGGTGCGTCCGGCCGCCCTTCACGCAGGCTCCGACCGGGCCGGGAGAACGCGCGGTCGAGCCCCCGGCCCGGGATGACTTCCGGACCGGGGGCTTGGGAGACGGGCACGGCGCCGGTATGGTCAGCGCGTCCGCTCCGGGGTGGGACGACGGTCGCCGGTTGTGGCCGACCCCTGAGGGGCGGTCAGATACCGGGTGCTGCGATGTAGGTGAACCCGCCCACTTCAGTTGCGCTGCCCGCATCGTTGGTCACGACGACGTCGACGGCACCGGCCGTCCCAGGGGGCGTGACGGCCGACACCGCGGTGTCGGAGAGCACCGTGAAGGGAGCCGGGTTCCCGTCGAAGGTGACCTCGCTCGTGCTGGTGAGACCGGTACCGGCCACGGTCACGGTCGTGCCGCCCGTCGCCGGCCCCGACGCGGGGGTGACCGTCGTCACCGTCGGGGCGGCGACATAGGTGTACGTGAGCCCGTTGTTGGTGCCGCCCGCCGTGGTGACGCTGACTCCCACGGAGCCTGCGGCGCCGGCCGGTGCGGCAACCGTGATCTGTCCGTCGGACACGATCGTCGGCACGGCCGTGTTGGCGCCGAAGGCGACGCTGCTGGCGGTGGACAGGCCGGTGCCGTTGATGGTCACGGTCCCGCCGCCTGTCGTCGCCCCGGAGGCCGGACTGAGGGACTGCTTGAACGGCGCTCCGACGTAGAAGAAGGGGATGGGGTTGCTCGTCCCTCCCGGAGTGGTCACAGTGACGCCGACCGACCCGTTGCCGGACGGGGAGACAGCGGTGACCTGGGTGGGCGAGACGTTGGTGACGGCGGTGGCTGACCGGGTGCCGAAGTGCACCGCGGTGGTGCCACTGAGGCCGGTGCCGGTGATGGTGACGAGTGTGCCGCCGCCGCCTGATCCTTGATTCGGGCTGATTGGCATGAGAGGTTCCTCCTCGCGCGCAATGCGGTACATTGCGAGCAGTGATGGGGCGTTCGGGTTCGCGTACGTCTCGAGTGGTTGCGACTCGGCTCTCGTGTCGACTGGCCAGGTCGTAGTTCGATGGCCCTGCACAACTGCGTGGTTGGCGGTATCGGCCGCCTGCCTGATGCGCGGGGCCATCGACGAACACCGTTGATCCGACGCCGGATCAACGACCTGCTCGCACCCGCTCGAAGAGTCATACATCCGTCGAAACGGACACTTCGAGTAACCCATTCGGGTGGCATGGAGACAAGGTCTCCGACGAGATGCCAGCCATTCAGGCGAGCGCTCAGAGGTGATATACGGAGCGTTACCGGCGCTCGTACGAATAGCTGTAAGTACTATCCGTGGCACTGGGATTGACCGCCCGCCCCATGCCGCAGCAGCTCGACGAGCTCTGCACTGTCCACCCCGGACACTTGCTCTCACCAGCTTCCAGCCGGCCCGCTCCCCCCTTCGGGTGAAATGGTGCCCTGACAATGGCCAGGGCCGCAGCCTCTCGCCAATGGGCTACTCCGCGTGACGAACAGCTGTGACGGTCGACGGGACAGGACGGCCTCCCGCGATCCACACTCCGCATCCATCGGCTCGATGGACTCCGCCCGGCGCGACCACGAGATCGAGATCGTCGCGTCGGTCCAGGAGACCGCGGCCCGGTACGTCAACAGTCCGCCCTGGGCATGGTCCTCAAGCCCGTCGAGTCCCCCGGTCTCGCTGAAGGGCAGTGAACGCACCCCACCTCGTCGCCGTCGTCCGCGCCGGAGTCCGCTTCGAACACGGCCACCTCGTCGAACGCCTCGCAACCCTCGCGGCCTGAACTAGGCCATATTCCATAGAACTTGACGACTGATCTTGCATCGCTCGAGGATCAGGCCGACGCGGAGAGGAACCCCAGGGTCGTCGCAACGTTCGCCGACAGGTCGGTCGTCGTATCCAGCACCAACCGGTGGCCGGTCCACGAGGTGCTCCTCCCGCAGAGCTTCAACCACCTCCCACGTCGGCTCGGCGAAGCCCTCGATCCGTCGGGACCGGGTCTCAAGCCGACGGCGGTGCACCACGTCCGCGGGCGAAGCCGAGTGCTCCGGGTGCAGGCCCGGCGTGCCCCACGGCCCGCGGATCCGGACCGTTCCTCGACCGCAGCCGACGCAGCGGTGAGCCGCGGGAACAGCCGCACTCGGCTAGATCAACGTCGCCCCGCGCGTTGAAGTGATGCGAGGCAGTCGCTGACGGATGCTGGAAGTTGTCCGGCTGGCGGTTGCCAACCGTTCGCCGCGGCCGAAGTGGGGCACAAGGGTCGATGAGCAATGGCGTTTGGGTGAAAGGTGCGTGTGTATGAGCATCATTGCGTGGATCTTGATCGGCCTGCTGGCCGGTGCGATCGCCAAGGCGTTGATGCCGGGCAGGGACCCGGGAGGCTGCCTGATCACGATGCTGATCGGCATCGTCGGCGGTCTTCTGGGCGGCTGGCTGGGAAAGGTCATCTTCGGCGTCCACTCGATCAAGGGCTTCTTCCATCTCTCCACCTGGATCGCCGCCGTAGTCGGATCCATCATCGTTCTGGCCATCTACCGGCTCATTGCAGGACGACGTACCCGCTGAGGCGCCGGGCGAACGTCGTCACCGCGGACGCCGACCCGGCACGGTCGGCGTCCGCGGCACCACCGGGACCACCGGATCCTCCCCGCATGCGGCGATCGGCATCGCCCTCATGCACAACCTCCTTCAAGCCGGGCCGAACAGCCCCATCGCGCTTCGAGCGGGGCCGACGCTATGGGAGTGATTCCGGCGGGGTGGACGGGGCGCAGTCCACGCGCCGCCCGAGGACCTGTGCGCATCGTCGCTAGTGTCCAGGGCGCCGCGCCTTCACAGACAAACGTGCAGGCGCCCCAGCTCATCGATTCAACAGCAAGGAAGGACCGTCCATGGCTGTGTGCGAGGTATGCCAAAACGACTACGAGCTGGCGTTCGAGGTGCGTGCCGCCGGAGGTGCGGTCCACATCTTCGACAGCATCGAGTGCGCTGCCCAGAAGATGGCACCGACGTGTGTCAACTGCCAGTGCCGCATCCTCGGCCACGGCATGCAGGCTGACGGACAGTTCTTCTGCTGCGCACACTGCGCGCGTGAGAAAGGTTTGTCCCGGTCCCAGCTCGTGGATCACGCCTGAATCACTCGGACCGTAAGGTCGAGTCGCCCATTCCCCACGTCGGTCCAGGGAGCAGGGGATCGAGTCCGGGTGACAGGGCAAAGGCGCTGGGAGCTCAATGGGTCCTGTACCCGCCGATTCCCCCGGAGGCCTCAGGGCTGTCCCGTAAATGGTCTTTGGGTCGTCCCCGGGCGGGTCAGGCCGCGGTACAGTCCGCCGGCCTTTTATGGGACTTGTTGTGGTCCGCTTTCCAGGCCGGAAGCTCGGTCCGGCCGCGCTCGCGACGGTGCGGGATGACGAGTCCGGTGCCCGGGCAGCCGCCGTCGGCGATCGTGAGGGTCTTGCCGACGGCGGCCTTGGCTCCGGACTCCTCCCATGCCTTGCAGTCGTTGCGGTTTCCGGCAAGTGCCCGGACGGCACAAGGCGTCACCCCGGCACCCACGCGAGCACCCCTCGCTGCTCGAACGGCACTCAGAACTCACATCGGTCCTCAGAGCCGTCAGTACCGGATCAGGACAGCTCCGACGCCGTGATCACACCAGCCACACCGTGGTCGTTCCACCCCGGGGAGGAGGCCGAGCAAGTGTCCTTCCGCGCAAAGCCAGCGGCCACCGGTGCTGCGCCTGCCGACATGGCCGGTCCAGAATGCTGCCGTGGCCGAAGACGAGCAGAGCGGTATGGAACCGCGTTCATTCCTGACATGCGCGACAGAGGTGGCTCGGCTGCTGGGCGTCGGAGACATCGCCATGAAGCCGACCGACCGGGCCCGGCGCCTCGCCCATGCGGTGCGTAAGCCCTTGCTCGAGCGCGCAACTCTGCCGGAGGAGTTGTTCGCCCCGTTGATGGCTGCAGCCGTATACGACCCCGATCCCAGCTTCTGCCGCTGGTTCGTCGAGCCGGCGGTCAACGCATTCGGACGCCGCCGTGTGATGGCGGCATTGGTCGACTATCTGCGGGGCGGCACGGAGGCTGAGCGAGCTGGTGCCGTGCGGGCCTGGTACTGCGCCCATGTGCCGTTGTGTGCAGATGGGTCCCCAGCGTACGGACCCGGCGGGGTACGTGATCCCGCGTTGGACGAGTCACAGGACATCGTGGCCGCGTGGCTGGAGGCATCGATGCGGGTGTTCGCCGAAACCACCGACCTGCAGATGCGCCACCGTGTCCTGTTGGACCTGCCTACCTCCCGCGCGGCGTACCCGCCATCCCTGCACAAACTGCTGGAAAGCACACTCGCATCCGCCCGGGTCCATCCCGACCTACACATCCGCCGCTGGGCCGCAGCAGCAGACCACGAGGGAGTCTGAACCCGATTCTCGCCTCTCCCGGTAGTGACGGGACAGCCCTCAGTCCGTTGCCCGCATTCCTCGGTCCACCGACTCGTCCAGTGGGGACACCGCGAGGGAGAAGGAATGCCCGGCGGGATCGGCGTAGAAACGTACGCCACGTGACCCACTGCTGTCCCTGGTCTCTATCGGCATTGCGCCGAGGCTCACCGCCTCGCGTTCCGCCTCATCCAAATCACCGTGCGCAACGAGTATCCGAAGATGCGCCTGCTGGGCGTCCTCGGGCCGGGGCCAGCTGGGAGGGGCGTAGCCGTGATCCCGGCGGAGCGCCAGGTGTACGCCGTCGTGACCGACGAGTTCCACAAAATCAGGATCGCTCATCACCTGGATTTCTGCGTCGAGCAGTGAGGAGTAGAACTCCGCAAGGGCTTCGGGCTCCGCGCAGTCAAGAACAAGAAAACTTGTCTTTGCAACAGTCATGTGATTTCCGGTACCCGCTGACGCTCAGAACACACTGCCTCGACCACTGTTCACGTATGACACGCTCGACCTGTGCCCGTTTCAGGATGTTTGGCAGCCGCACGGTACGGCCCGCAAGATGCACGGACACCCTGTGCTGCCGGGTTCCTGCGCGATCCGCTGCTCCATGAGCCCATACGGTCGACATCTGCCAAGGGCGGAGCCGCATGGACAGCGATTGGGATTCCCGTGCCTGGTCAAGACGCCGGACGATGACATGGAAAAGCTCTCCGTACACGTTCAACTGGGCAGCGACGACGTTCTGTCCGGCCGCATGAGGCCGGACAGTGGCCTCCAGCCACGTGTCATTCCAGTCAGAAGCCCGGCCTGCGCGGACTGCCGGCCCCACTCACGGTTGTCGAACCAGAACCGCACACAAGGCCGATCGGCGATCGGATGAAAGAGCAGATAAATGCGGGGCGGCTCCAGACCAATGCCTGGAGCCGCCCCGCATTACCGGGACAGGACTGCATCCCTCTACCAGCGGTACCAGCGGCCACGACGACCACCGGCTCCGACGGAACGCATGGCAAATCCGAGCAGCCAGACAGCCAGCACGATCACGGCGACGATCCACAGGGCCTTCAGTGCGAATCCGGCACCGAAGAGAAGCAGGGCGAGCAGGAGAACGAGAAGCAGGGGAACCATAGTTATCAACCTCCAGAACAACGTGTGCCCTGACACGACGCAGCCATGCATCCAATCTTTATGTACTTCTTATTCCTCGGTATGGGCATGCGGTATCGTCCCTGCGCCTCACTCACCTCGAACGAAAGAGAGACAACGGGGCTGCACCGGCTGTCCTCGCGCCCGGTCCACTGTGGCTCCACCCACGCCCGCTCCCTCGCGGAGAGCGGCTGGCGCCGCAACGGGCAGGACTCTCCAGATCAAGATCGGACTTGTACTGGCGGGCGATGCTGAGCATGCCGTGGTGCACGCCGTCGCACTTGAGAGCCAGTCACGGAGGATCTTCCAGATCTCTATGCAGGCTCAGGCGTGCTCGACGCAGGCGCGGTCCTTGCGGTGGGAGACGTTGTACTCAGCGTCCCAGGCGGTGAGTTCCGTCTGGCCCTTCTCTCGGCATGGGGGATGACGAGGCCGGTGCCCCGGTAACCGCCGTCCGCAATCACCGTGGTCTTGCCGACGCTGTCCTTCGCACGGGGAACTGATGCCTTGCAGTCGTTGCGACTACCGGGAAGCTGCCGGCCGACCGCGACGACGCGCCGGGAGTCGGCGTCGATGGCCTCCTGGTGGGTCGGTGGAGTATCGGTAGTTCTTCCACTGCTCGGCCACAGCGTGAGCACGGGTGGGGGCCAGGGTGACGTCCACGATCAGCACGGTGTCCTTTCGGAGCCGCTTGCGCTGCTGGAGGGCGAGCGACGGTCCGAGGTGACTGATGATGCGGTCGGCGGCCGACTTGGAGACCCGAACAGCGCCGCCAGTTGTCGCACGGGCAGGTTCGTCCGCCAGTAGGCGGTGACCAGAAGCACGCGGTCCTCCAACGACAGGCTCCACGGCCGGCCCTTGCGCACCGGATCCGCACCCTCGCGCCGCAGTGCGACGATCAGCCGCTGAGGTGACGCAGACTCAGCCGAGTGGGCGTGGCCGTCCAGGAGGGCTCGCTCCGACGCCGTGATCACTACTGTCACATCAGGACCCTCCCACCACAGCTGAGTCCAGGCTTACGGAGATCGCCGCCTGCCGGAATTTCGCTGGGCGGTCTTGTCGTCGGCCGGTACCGTGCACGACAGGATCAGGGGGGTGAGCTGGTGCGCCCAGCGCTGTTGGTGGATGTCGACGGGCCGCTGAATCCGTATGCCGCGCAGCCGCACCGACGGCCTGGGGGCTATGCGACGCACCGGCTGCTGACACCTCGCTGGGAGGCTGCCGAGCGGCGTCGGCTGACTGAGTGGGGGCTGCCGAACAAGGCGGTGAAGCCGCTGCGGGTATGGCTCAACCCGGATCACGGCCCGGCATTGGACGCGCTTCCCTTCGACCTGGTGTGGGCTACGACGTGGGAGGAAGAGGCCAACACTTTCGTCGCACCGGTCCTGGGATTGCCCGAGCTGCCCTTCATCCCCTGGTCCTCGCCGCGGTCTGAGCCCGAGGGCGGTGTGTTCTGGAAGACGCCGGAGATCGTCGCGTGGGCCAGTGGCCGGGCCTTCGCATGGATCGACGATGAGATCACAGAGGCGGATCGCACCTGGGTGAAGGAGCACCACGACGGTCCCGCCCTACTGCACCGGGTCGATCCCCGATGCGGACTTGCCAGCGACGACTTCGCCGCGCTCACGGCATGGGCCACCGCCGTGGCTAGCCCCGCCTTCACCTGCCCACTGTGATCACCTGCCGCCCTGGGTGGCAGCCGGCAGCAGCGGATGACGACGATCCAGAGCGGAGAACGAATCCTTGGAGCACTTGCTACACCTCGACCGCACACTCGACGAGCTGGACCCGCCACGCTGGTCGGCTCCGGACGCCGACGCGACTCCCCTGATCCGCAGGGTGCACGAGCTGCGGTGCACACCGCTGAGCGAACTCAGGCCGACCGATCTGCGCATGCTGGTCGTCCAGCAGGTGGCCTTGCCGCACGTCCTTCCACTCGCGGTGCACTTGCTGCTTGAGGAGCCGCTGCTGGACGCGACCTTCTACGAGGGGGATCTACTGCTCGCGGCCGTCAAAGCCCCGACCTCGGCGTGGGCCGTGCTGCCGGATCTCGCTGCCCGGCTGCGGGCTGTGATCACGACTCTTCCGGAGGCGGCGGTCGCCGACCTGCCGCGCGGCGGCGCCGAGAAACTCACCCGCTTCGTCGCGAGGCCCGGGTCGCCTGGCGGTCCTGATGCTCATGCCGGTAAGAGAAACCGAAACGCCCTACGAAGCTGAGTCGGAGATTCTCTGGCAGTAGGCGACGACCTTGTCGAGACTCTCGTCGGCGGTGTTCGTCCAGATGAGAGACCGGGGATGGTCGTTCCAGTCGGCAAGCCGGGGCCCGGAGGTCACGCTCGACGGCTTGGACCGAGCGGTGGACGCCGCGAGTCCGCACCTTGACGAGTGTTCTGGCCGGCGCGGCCTGGGCTTCCTGGTGCGCCACGACGCTGCATCCGCGGTCCTTGGCCAACAGGGCGAACACGGCAGCCGGACGCACCCCGGCCGCTCGGTGCGTGTGCGCCGGGCACCCTCTTCCGGGGCACCGCGTCGGCGAGCACAGCGCGGACGTATCGCAGCGGAACCTCCGGAATGCAGGAAGGGGATCCACACCTCCCAACCTCACGCCTGGGACTCCGAGCTGGGCGCGGCACGCCGGGGTGGTCGAGGCGCTCTCGGGGAGACGTGCACGTCTTGCAGGCGCCGCGCGGCCAAGTGAAGGAGCTCGTCGAGCACTCGCTCCGTCCCCCAGGAGCACGGGGCGGGGCTAGCCTGTGCGACCCCCCGTCGTCGGCAGCATCGCGGTGAGGGAGAGGACGGCCGAGACCGACGCCTCGTCGAAGTGGCGGCCGAGCAGGCGGGTGAACTCCTCGTCGCCGAGCGCGGTGCGCTGTCGGCGCAGGGCCGTGATGTTGAGGACCGTGTTGTGCGACTTGACCTGCTGGTTGAGGGAGAGCGCCCGCACCATCAGCGGCACCGCCTCCTCGGGAAGCCCCTGTTCCGCGCGCAGGTTGCCCAACTCGCCGTAGTCGAGTGCCACCTCCGTCCACGCACCCTCCGCCTCGTCGATGGCGAGGCACTTGCGATAGCACTGCTCGGCCAGCTCCAGATCGCCCCGCAACTGCGCCACCCGGCCCAGGTGGAACGTACTGTTGGACACCCCCACCTGGTTGCCCAGCCCTCGTTTCACTTCCACCGAGGCACGGAAGTACTCCTCCGCCTCCCCGTAGGCGCGCCGATCCTGGCAGACCCGGCCGAGCTGGTGGAGCACGATGGCCCGGTTGGTGTGGTTACCCAGCTGCTCGAAGAGGGCGAGTGCGGCCCGATAACTCCGCTCGGCAGCCTCCAGGTGGCGGGTCTCCAGGTTCACGAGCCCAAGGTCTTCGTGGCACTTGGCGACGGCCTCGGTGTAGCCGGCCGCCTCGCACACCGGCAGCGCACGCAGCAGGAGCATCCGAGCCGTGCCGTACGCACCCCGCGCGCTCGCGGAGATCGCCAACTGCACGTAGGCGCTACCCAGCGGCGATGGACTCGTGGAGGAGCTGAGCAACCGGCGGCACTGCGAGGTGAGGTCCGTGACGTCGTCCGCGGTCGGGCCATCGACATGCCGCCGTACGATCCGGTCGAAAGTGTCGGGGCCGAGCTCCAGGCTCTGGACGGCGAGCCAATCGAGGTCCTGGTGTCCGCCCGGCTCCCGCTGCCCTTCGAGCCAGGCCTCGAGCATGCACGGCACCGCGTCCTCCGCACACCCCAGGACCGTTCGTACGGCGCCGAGTTGACGGTTGCACGCGGCGAGATACCCCCTCTCCCCGAGCGCCGCGAACACCGCGCTCGCGCGGGCGAAGCACGTCTCCGCCCAGGGCATGTCCCCGAGGTCGCGGGCTATCTCACCGAGCAGTACGCAGCTCTCGGCGATGTTCCTGCTGCTCCCGATCGCTTCGAAGATCTCCAGGGCCGCCCTCGCGTCCGCCTGCGCCGCCGCGTGGTCGAAACGGGCGAGGGCGATCTTCGACAGCGCGCTCCAGCCGTTTCCCTCGTTCACCCGGTCGCCCAGCGTGACGTGGTGGGAGAGAGCGACGCGCGTGCACCGTTCCGACTTCGCGTAGTCCTTCGCACGGAAGGCCAGGATGCCGATCTGGTGCTGGGCGGCCGCGATTCCCGCGAGATCGCCCAGTTCCTCGCAGATCGCCAGCGCATCGAGGTACTGCTCCTCGGCCAGACGATCGTCGCCCCGTCGGCTGGTGTGGTCGGCGAGTTGATGCAGGGTGATGGCCACCCGCTGGCGCTCTCCGATGCGCTCCGTGATCGCCATCGACTGCCGGTACAGGCGCTCGGACTCGTCGTGGTCGCCCCGGTGCTCGGCGAGCAGGCCCAGGTTGTGCAGCATGCCCCCGACCAGGGCTTCGGCCCCCAGCTCCTCGAAGCGTGCCAGCGCCTGCCGGTAGCGGCTCTCGGCCCGCGCGTACCGTCCCCTGCGCGCGTCCAGTCCGCCGAGTTCCGCCAGGCACTCGGCGGCGACCAGTGACCCTGGTGCGGCCATCGACAGCGCCTCCTGACGCAGTCGCTCCTCCCGGGCCCACTGACCGCTCCGCTCGAGTTCGTGACAGGCCTGATGGGTGTGGTCGAGGGCTTTCGGCACTCGGCCACCGGCCAGTTCGTGGAACCTCGCCTCGAGTACGTAGCCGATGTAGGTGTCCTGCACCGTCGTCGTGCCGCACCGCCACGCCCAGTACGCGCCCGCCCTGCGATGGGCATGGGTCAGCAGTTCCGGTCCGGCGATGCGCGCCAGGGCCGTGGCGGTCCAGCGGTGCACCAGGTAACCGCCACCGGCAGGCGCGAGGAGCCCGAGGTGCAGGAGTTGTGTCACGGCCTCGTCCAGGCCGTCCGGCTCCGGCGGCGGCTCCGCCGCGTCGGACGGGTCAGCCAGGCCGGACGGGTCGGCCGACGCGGCCGCCACCTGCCACGTAAGACCTGTCCTGTCCACCGGCAGCCGGTACACCGCCGCGCCCAGCAGCAATCGCCGCGCCGCAGGGGCCTCGTCGAGCCGGGCAAGCAACTGCGGCAGGAGCACGTCCTGCGCGATCAGCGCACCGGTCTCGTGCAGCTTCCGCCCCAGCCCGCCGCCCGGGCCGGTCTCGCGGTCGGCCAGTGCAGCGCCCAGCCGGGCGCTCACCTCGTCGAATCGGGCGGCGCCGTCCCGCAGCAGCGCGTCGAGGTACTCCAGGGAACGCGGATGGCCACCGAGACGCGCCCACACCTGAGCCTGCTCAGGTGGCGACAAGGCGTCGATCCCGGGCAGGCGCCAGATCAGCTTCCGGGTCTCCTGCCAGGTCAGCGGCCCGAGATGAAGGATTTCGACACCCGCGACCGGGAAGGGATACCTGCTGGTCACGAGCGTGCTGTGGCGCTCCACCCAGACCTGGAGGAACTCCGCGAGTTCCTCGTCGACGAGGTGGTGCTCCGCGTCCAGGTTGTCCTCGGCGTTGTCGAGAACGAGCAGGAGAGGTATGGCGGTCCCTGCGGACGCCCCGAGCAGCTCCCGCCAGTCGCGCCCCGGCTCGTTCAGAGCAATCACCCACTGGTGCAGCGGATCGGTCTCCGTGAGTCCCTTCCGGGCGCAGTGGGCGCCCAGCCGGCGGCGTAGCTGCTCCATGATCGTGTCCACGGCCGTCTCACCGGCGACTGCCACAACGATGCCATCCGCAGCGGCAGCCGTGAATCGACCGACGAGTTCGGCGGCCAGGCTCGTCTTGCCGATGCCGCCGATGCCGTGCAGCAGGACCCGCGGTTGTGTGCCGGCCAGCTGCCGCAGGATCCTTCTGCGGCCGACGAAGTCGTGTCGTCCGCGGACCGTGCCATCGATCACGACTGCCTGCGTGCCGGGTTCGCCCACGGAGACGCCGGGCGCTTCGAGGGGGTCGACGACGCGACGCGCGGCGGCGGGGCCGCCACCCGGACGTACCGTCGGATCGGCGAGAAACAACACCGGCGTCGCCCACTCGGGAAGCGGGCGCGGTTCGCGCGCAAGCTCCCGGCGCACCTCTGAGAAGACGGTGAGCAGGTCCGCTTCCGGTCGGCTCGCCAGCCCCTCGTACAGTCGCGCGCACAGTTCGATGGCGTAGTCGTCGCTGACGACGCTGTTCATCGCCAGTACGGCCTGAGCCCCGTTGTCCAGCAGGCTCCTGGCCAGACCGGGAAGCTCGGCCTGCCCTTCCAGAGCGGTGGAACAGCCCGCCAGCGCGATGAGCGGCACCCCTCCGTAGGACGGCATGACGTCCTGTACGAAGCGGGCCGCGTCCACCGCGTCCTCCTCGCCCGTGGGAGTCTCCAGGAGCAGCGCGCCGGGGCGGGCATGGCACGAGATGTGCAGGACGTCGCAGGCCTCCGCGTCGAGCGCGGACCGGATCGCCGCCGCGCTGCCCCACTCCAGGACGCGTACCCGGTGGCCCGTGCGGCGACCGGGCTCGACGGCGTCCAGGATCCTCGCCCATTCCCGTTCGTAGTCGAGGAGTTGACCCGAGCTGTCGTCGGGGGCGGCGATCGCGGCGACAATCCGCAGGGGGCCAGGGGCCGCAGCGGGGGCCGGCCTGCCGGTGCGCTGTGTCGTCCGGCAGAGGTCGACGACGGGGTCCAGCGCCAGCGGGACGCCGCGACCGGGCGGTACGAGCGTCTCCCACGGCAGGTCCGCCACCGCCGGATCGGTCACCTCGACGCCGACCCGGTGCCGGCCCGGCCGGCGCAACTCCTCCGACACAGCCCGGCCGACGGGGCCGTCCAGGAAGCGGTCCGCGAGCGCGAAGCCCACCTCCCGCAGCAGCTCGTCCGACGGCTCCCTGCGCAGCCGCCACACCAGATCGGCCGTGCGCTGACTCGCCGCCTTCGGTGTCTGTGAGGTTCTGACGCCCCCGATGTCGCACATCACGTTCGTGGTCCCGATCGCCAGCTCGATCACGTGAGCCCCCCGTCCCGCTGTCACTTGTGCCCCCGTCCTGATCACCCGTACCCCGTTGCTGCGCTGTCAGGATGACGGGGCGGACGACCACGGGACAATGGCGCCAACTGCACCACCAGGCATACTGAGTTCATGTCGGACATCTCTGAAGAGCCCCCGCATCCGAACGCGGTGCGGGTGAACGAGGCCGGTCTGGTCGAATACTTCGACGGGGAGGTGTGGGCGGCGTACGTGGACCTGCCGGACGACGATCCCGGGCCGCTCGGCGTCGTACTCCGCAGGGAATCACCGTGAGCGCCCCGTGCGCGGCCGGGGGCCCCGGCGCCGCCGTGCTCGACGCCCTGCCCTCGCCGCTGGACTCCGTCGCCGACAGCAGGGAGGCCGCACGGTGGACCCTCGCATCCACCGGCGCCGTGGGCGCGCTGCTGCTCGGCGGCGGCCCGTTGCTCGCCGTGGGGCGGATCGGCGACTGGGCCCACGCGGCCTGGGCCGGCGGCGGACTGTTCGTGGCGCTGCTCGGCATCGCCTGGGCAATGTGGCAGACCAGCGAGGTGCTCGTGCCACCGCTGACCACACCCGAGGTCCTCACCTCACCGGCTCTGCGCGGGCTGCGCGAGCAGCTCGACGCCGCGCCCGGCTACTACTTCGGCTCCGCGGCCACCGACGTCGAGGGCCTGCTGCGGCACCGGCGGGTCGCCACGGAGATCTCCCGACGGATACCGACCGCCGGAACGGCGGAACGGGCGGCGTTGGAACGCGGACTGGCCACGGCCTACCGCAACATCGCACGGACCGACCCGTATCTGCGATGGCTGCTGGCGACCGCCCACGCCTGGATCGTGCGGGAGAAGCTGCGCAAGGCGCGGCGGCACACCTTCCTCTCCGCCGTGCTCGTCATCGCCGGCGCGGTGGTGTTCCTCGGCGCGACCGGCCGCTGAGAACGTCAGGGCGTCTCCGGCCGATCATGTGACTGCTTCGCATACGGGCCGTTGATGCGGGCGTGGGCAGGTTGCTCCGCGTGGTGCCGTGTGGGAACGGCCCCGGCCATTTCTGCCGGTCAGCAACCGGCGTTGTGGGCGGGAACGAATCTCGACTATTACCGGTCCGATATGGCCCTTCCGGAATGTCGCAAGCCCTTCGTCCGTCCGTCCCGCCCGCTACCTCAGCCGGCCGCCGGCAGCTGCGCGTCGTCACGCAACAGGAGCGGCATGCGGTCGAGGGGGGCATCGAGTGTGTGCCAAGCGCCGCCCTCGTACGTCGTGTCCGTCCAGGCGCACCGCCAGCGTGCTCGGGCAGGCAGATAGACCTCACGGCTCACCGCGCCGGCCGCCGTGACGGGAGCGACCAGGAGATCGGGGCCGAGCAGGAACTGGTCGGCGACCGTCCAGGCCGTCTCGTCGTCGGGGAACTCGAGGAAGAGCGGGCGCATCGGGGGCAGGCCGTCACGGGCGGCGGTGGCCATCTGCTCGGCGATGTACGGGCGCAGGCGTTCGCGCAGCTCCAGGTAGCTGCACATGATCTCGTACGCCTCTTCTCCGTACGACCAGACCTCGTTGGGGCCGCCGGTCATCTCGCCTCCCAGCGGTAGCCACGGCAGCCGGAAGCCATGCAGCCGGAAGATCGGGCAGAGCGCGCCGAACTGGAACCAGCGGACCAGGACTTCGCGGTACGCAGGGTCGTCGGGGTCGCCGCCGTGGAAGCCGCCGATGTCCGTGGTCCACCAAGGGATTCCGGACAGGCCGATGTTGAGACCGGCTGCGATCTGAGCACGCAGGGACGCGAAGTCGGTTCCGATGTCACCGGACCATACGGCGGTGCCGTAGCGCTGGCTCCCCGCCCATGCGGAGCGGGAGAAGGACATGCCGTCGGTGTTGCCGGAGGCGGCCATGCCCTCGTGGAACAGGCGGGCGTTCTCGCGCGGATAGAGGTTGGCGACCTCCTGGCCGTGCCCTGCGTGGTAGCGGAGGTTGGCCGGGTGGCCGGGCTTCATCTCCGGCTCGCAGGCGTCCAGCCACCACAGGTTGATGCCCAGTCGCTGGTAGTTCTCCTGGACCTTGGACCACACGTAGGCGCGGGTCTCGGGGTTGGTGGGGTCGTAGAAGGAGACCATGACACGGTGGTCGGCTCCCTTGTCGATCCACGTGGCGTGGGCGGGGGTGCCGTACTCGTTGGCGGCGAACAGGCCGCGGTGCTCCAGCTCGTCGTAGTTCTCGCTGGAGCGGTTGACCGACGGCCAGATGGAGACCATGAGCTTGACGCCGAGCTCGTCGAGTTCCCGGACCATGGCGGCCGGGTCGGGCCACTCGGCGGGGTCGAACCTCCAGTCCCCCAGCCGGGTCCAGTGGAAGAAGTCGGCGACGATCACCGAGATCGGCAGGCCTCGGCGCTTGTACTCGCGGACGACCTCGAGGAGTTCCTCCTGAGTCCGGTAGCGCAGTTTGCACTGCCAGAAACCGGTGGCCCAGTCGGGGAATGCGGGGGCGTGGCCGGTGGCGTCCGCGTAGGAGCGGAGGATGTCGGCGGGCTGATCGCCCGCGGTGATCCAGTAGTCGATCTGGCGGGCGCTGTCTGCGACCCAGCGGGTGCCGGTCCGCACCATTTCGACACGGCCTACGGCGGGGCTGTTCCACAGCAGGCCGTAGCCTCGGTTGGACAGCACGAACGGGATGGTGATCTCCGTGTTGCGCTGCACCAGGTCGATGACGGTGCCCTTCTGGTCGAGCAGCCCGTGCTGGCGTTGCCCGAGGCCGTACAGCCGTTCCGCCTCGTACGCCTGGAAGTTCTGCTCCAAACGGTGGTAGCCGTGCCCGACGGGAGTGTGGACGCGGCTGCCGGGCCACCAGAAGTGGGCCGGGCGTTCAGCAAGCAGTTCCGTGCCGTCCTGTGTACGGACGAAACGCAGTAGTCCGTCGACGGTCAGCTCGGCGGTGATGCGGCCGTTGACCAGGCGGGCGGGGGGCACCGGGTCGGTGGGTGAGCCGAGGCCGTTCTTGAAGACGGTCAGGCCGGTCAGATCCGGGACGATGACCTCGGCCCCGGTGTCGGGCAGCTCCAGGAGGGCGCCGGGGATGTCGTCGCGGAGGGGGCCGAGTGCGGCCCGTACGCGGACGGAGTCGGGCCCCCAGGGCTCGATGCGCAGCGACTCGTGCCGGCTGTGCCACTCCAGGCCGCCGTCGTGTTCCCGGAAGGTGTTCAACGTACTGCTCCAGTGCGTAAGAAGGGGGGCTCAGTCCTGTACCGGGGTTCGGTCAGTCCTTGACCGAACCGCCGGTGATGCCGACCGCGATGTACCGCTGGGCGATGACCAGCAGTACCGCCGCGGGGATGGAGGCAAGGACGGCGGAGGCCATAAGGGCGTTCCAGTCGGTGGCGTTGGCGCCGATGAAGCGGTAGATCCCGACGGTGACCGGGGTCACCGCGTCGCGCGAGGTGAGAGTGATGGCGAAGAGGAAGTCCGCCCAGGAGAACAGGAACGCGAACAGGCCCGCGGTGATCAGACCGTTGCGACTCATCGGGACGACGATGCGCAGGAACGTACGCCAGGACCCGGCACCGTCCAGCGCCGCTGCCTCGACGACCTCGGTGGGGATCTCGCGCAACTGGGCACGGAGCAGCACCGCGGCGAACGGGACGGACAGCGTGGACTGGGCCAGCATCAGCCCGATGGTGTTGTTGAGCAGTCCGATCTCGCTGTAGAGGGCGAAGAGCGAGTTGGCCTTCACGATGCCCGGCACCATCTGCACGATCAGCAGGACGAACAGCAGCAGCGCGGCCCGGCGCAGCCGGAACTTCGCCAGCGACCATGCGAGAGGAGCCGCCAGGGCGAGGGTGATCAGCACGTTGCCGCAGGCCACGAAGAGGCTGATGACCAGGTGGCGCCCCTGGGTGTCGAAGGCGGCACGGTAACCGTCGAGGGTCGGGTCGGTGGGAAACCACTTGGGCGGGATGCTCAGCAGTGCTTGACCGGGCTGGAGCGAGGCGTTGACCATCCAGTACAGCGGGAAGAGCAGGGCTCCGACGATCACGAGGGCGATCAACGTGCTGCTCCAGCGGCGAGCAGCACGCAGGGCGGCGGGAGACGACATCGGGACTACCTCTCGGACTGTTCGGCGCGCACGGCCCGCAGGTACACGAGCGCGAAGAGCATGGCGATGACGATGAGGACGTTGCTGACGGCGGCGCCCTGGCCGAACTGCAGGTTCGTGAAGGAGAGCGCGTACGACCAGGTGGACAGCAGTTGCGTGGAGTTCGCCGGGCCGCCCTGCGTGAGCACCATGACGACGTCGAACGCCTTGATCGTGTAGATCAGTCCGAGCATCACCACGACCGAGGTGGTCGGGCGCAGCAGCGGCCAAGTGACGTGGCGGAACTTCTGCCAGGCGCCCGCGCCGTCGAGCGAGGCGGCTTCGTACAGCTGCGGCGGGATGGACTGCAGTCCGCCGTAAAGGATCACCATGTTGAAGGGAATGCCGATCCAGACGTTGGCGACGACGATGGCGGTCATGGCGTGGTCGGGGCTGACCAGCCAGGGGACGGGGTCGTTGATCAGGTGCAGGTTGAGCAGCACCTGGTTGACGACGCCGTAGTCCTGGTCGAGCAGCCAGCGGAAGACGGTGCCGGAGACCAGCAACGGCAGCAGCCAGGGCAGCAGGAGCAGGGCGCGCAGGGTGCCGCCGAGCGGAAAGCGACGGCGGAAGAACAGTGCGAGTCCGAGGCCGATGGCGAACTGCAGGACCAGCGAGGCGACGGTGAACACGGCCGTGTTCCACAGGGTCGTGGAGAACAACTCGTCGCCGAGGATCGCCGCGTAGTTGGCGAGCCCGGTGAAGGGAGCACCGCCGTCGTAGAAGGACGTCACCGTGTAGTCCTGGAACGACATGACCAGGTTGGCGACGATGGGGTAGCCGAAGAAGATCACCAGGTAGAGCACGGCGGGGACGTGGAAGCTCATGCGTGCCAGCCGCGCACGGCGGGCGGCGGTGGCGGTACGGCTGTCCGGGTGTGCCGCGGTGTGGACGGGCTTGTCGAGAAGGATCGTCATGATGAGAGCACCTCGCCTGATCAGTGGTCTGCCGACTGGGCCTGGCGCTGAGCGGCCGCGAGGGCCTTCCCTGGACTCAGCTGTCCGATCGCGGCCTGTTGGAGTGCGGTGTACAGCGCCTTGGAGACGACGGGGTAGGCGGTGCCGAGTTCGGCGGTGCGGGATCGGGCGGTGGGTGCGCTGGCCACGAAGGGGGCGAGGTCCGGCTGCTCCTTCACCAGTTGTCCGGCGACTGCCGGGTCGGCGGGTACGTCGGCTCGCAGCCGGGCCCACTGGATCATGTGGTTCTGGCTGAGCACGCAGTTGAGGACCTTGACGGCCTTGTCCTGCTTGTCCCCCTTGGGCACCGCCCAGGTCTCGCCTCCGAGCGGGGTCACCGAGGAGCCACCGCTCTTCTGCGTGGGGAGCGGGACGACGCCGTAGTCGAGGTCCTTCTCGGCGGAGAGCGCGGCCAGCTGCCACGAGCCGTTGATCATCATCGCGGCGTGGTGGCCGATGAACTGCTCCGCCACATCCGACTGTTGCCAGTTCAGCGCCGATTTCGATATCGAGCCGTCCCGGAAGAGCGAGGTCCAGTACGTCAGTGCGGACACGGACGGGGCCGAGTCCAGTTTTCCGAGGTCTGCGCCCGCGCCCCAGAAGAAGGGTTCGTACTGCCACGAGCCTTCCTCGGTGGCGACGGCCGACAGGGCGAGGCCGTAGCGGTGGCCCTCGGTGAGCTCGGCTGCGCTTGCCCGGAGCTCCTTCCAGGTGGAGGGCGGCTCGAGACCGGCCTTCTCGAAGACCGCCTTGTCGTAGAAGAGCGCGAGCCCGTTCACGCCGGGCGCGACGCCGTACAACTTGTTCTTGTACGTGCCTGCCTCGAGGACGCTCTCGTAGAAACCGTCTGTCCTCACCCGGCCTTCGAGCGGCAGCAGGGCTCCGGTCGAGGCGAGCTTGGGCAGGTCCGGATTGTCGCTCAGCACCAGATCCGGGAGGCTCTTCGCGGCTCCGTCACGCAGCAGCTTCGGCACCAGCTGGGAGCGGGGCATGACCTCACGTACGACGGTCACGCCGGTCTGGCGCCCGCAGGAGTGGAGGATCTCGGTCAGCGCTGTGTTGCCCGGCTCCGCGGTGTAGTAGTCCGTGACGGTCAGGGTGTTCGGGGGCGTATCGGCCGTGATGAGGCTGCAGCCGCTCAGCGCCGTCAGGGCGAATGCGGCGCAGGCGGCAGTGGCTGCGCGGGTACGGGGGGACAAATCTGTGTCCTTCGGGGGCGTAGGGATGGCCACGCGGACGACTGCGCGGGGCATGGCGAGGTACGGCCGCACGGCGCAGGTGCCGTCGGCCACGGGCAGGTGGCGGGAGGAAGGGGAGGTCAGGAGAGCGGGGGCGACGCGGTGCTGGCCCGTACGGTCAGCTGCGGCTCCAGCAGGACGGGGGCCCCGCCGGGGTCCGCACCCCTTCGGTCGAGCCGCTGTCTGAGCAACTCGACAGCTCGCTCGGCCAGTGCGGCTGCTGGTACAGCGACCGAGGTCAGCTGAGGGGTGCCTGCGGTCGCGACCGCGTCCGAGCCCACGACGACGAGGGACATGTCCTCGGGCAGGGCCCGGCCGAACCCGCGCAGGAGGGGCGCGAGGTGTGGGGTTGCGGCTTCGTTCTGCACGATCAGCGCCGTGGCGTCCGGGCGCTCCTGGAGCACCCGTGTCAGGGTGCCCGCCGTGGTGTCCCAGTCCCCCTCGACCGACCGGTGGGTGAGCCGGACACCTCGGGCCGAGGCCCGCTCGAGCGCGCCGGCGACGGTCCGCACGGCGAATCCCGTGCGGCGCCGGTACGCGGCCTCCGGTGCGCCGAGCAGGATCACCTCGCGGTGGCCGAGATCGGCGAGATGGTCCACGCAGAGTCCGCCCGCCGCGCGGAAGTCCAGGTCGACGCAGGCCAGGCCGGCGGGATCGTGGGGCAGTCCGATGAGCACCGTCGGGACCGGCAGCCCGCGCACGGTGTCCAGCCGCGGATCACGGATACCGATGTCCATCAGGATCAGCCCGTCCAGCAGCGCACCGTCCCACACACCGTGCTCGGCGTCATCGGTGAGAAGAAGCACGTTGCAGTGGTGGCGGCGCGCGGCGACGCTCGCGGACAGCATGAACTCGGCGAGGAGCGGCCGGTGAGCGCCGTCATCGACCCGCACGGCCAGCCCGATGGTGTGCGAACGGACGAAGACCGGCCGTTGGTAGCCCACGGCGGCGATGGATTCGAGGACGCGGGAACGGGTCGACGGCGATATGGGGCGCTTCCCGCTGAGCACGTACGAGACGGTGCTGACCGCGACGCCTGCGTGCCGTGCCACATCGGTTATGCCCACCATGCCGTGCTGCCCGTCTTCCTGTCCTGCTGCTTCCGCGACCGAACCGCCGTCGAAGGATTTCGATGCGTGCGGTCATACGCGCTTTCCTGCGCGACGACAACGGCGAGATTAGGTACGGAAAGTCGGGCCGTCCATACATGCCTGAGATTTTCGACGGATTTCGACAACGACCTCGCACCGACATCGACGAAGCCGACCAGAGGCAGGGTTCGTTGGAGAGGGCCGGTGACGGCGGCCGGACCTGGCAGCGGGCCGTCCGGGCGGCCATCCGCCGCAGTTCGCGCGCGGTGGGGTCGCCGTCCGGTGCGACCTCGATGTGCAACCGATACGGCCACGCCGCGAAGCGGGCCGACCGTGTGCTGGGCACCGCTCCCGCTCCCGCGGCCCCTTACAGACGTGCACCGCACCGGCCACCACGCCGCCCAGGCAGACCCTTCCGTGCAGCTCGGAGCGGGTTGCCGGACCGGACCCGGCGCGCAGCGTGCCGCCCGGTATCCGCCGATAGCGCGTCTCCGGCCTCGCCGGGTCTCCAAATCTTGCTGCATGATACACGTTTATGCATAATGGGGTTATGCATAAACGCGTCATGGACACCGACGCCCCGGCCGAGAGCCTGATGATCGCCGTGGAGCAGGTGGTTCGCTACGTGCGTCAGAACGCCATCACCGGCGGCCTGAGCACGGCGGCATCCTCCGCGCTGGCCCGGCTGGGCCGCGAGGGGGCGCACCGTCTGACCGAACTGGCGCGGGCCGAGGGCGTCTCCCAGCCGAACATGACTCAGCTGGTCGCCCGTATGGAGCGCGCGGGCCTCGTACGCCGCGTCGCCGACCGCCACGACGGCCGGGTCGTTCTGGTGGAGGCCACCGACACCGGTCTGGAAGTCTTCCGGCAGCGACGCGCCGAACGCGCGCAAGCCCTCGACCTGCTCGTCGAGGAGCTCACGGAGCCGGAGCAGCGGGCCGTGAAGATCGCGCTGCCTGCCCTGGCACGCGCCATCCAGGACCGCCAGGACCGCCGGCACCGCTCCTGACCCGCCCCGCAAACCTGTCCGCTCTCCCCCGTCGCCTCTTCCTCAACCCCTTGGAGAGAAACGCACATGGATGCATCGCATGGAAAGGCCGCCAGTCCCTTCAAGCAGCCCAAGGCCGTCTGGGCCGTGGCGTTCGCCTGCGTGATCTCGTTCATGGGCATCGGGCTGGTCGACCCGATCCTGCCCGCCCTGGCCGACAGCCTGCACGCCTCACCGAGCCAGGTCTCCCTGCTGTTCAGCAGCTACCTGATCGTGACCGCGGTCGCCATGCTGTTCGTCGGCTGGGTCTCCAGCCATCTCGGCGCCAAGCGCACTTTGGTCATAGGTCTTGCCATCATCGTCGTCTTCGCCGCCCTGGCGGGCACGAGCGGCTCCATCAACGGCATCGTCGGCTTCCGCGCCGGCTGGGGTCTGGGCAATGCGCTGTTCATCGCGACCTCGCTGGCCGTCATCGTCGCCTCCGCCAGCGGCGGCTTCGGTGGCGCGATCATCCTGTACGAGACCGCTCTCGGCCTCGGCATCGCCGTCGGCCCGCTGCTGGGCGGCGAGTTGGGCGGTATCAGCTGGCGCGGTCCGTTCTTCGGCGTCGCCGCACTCATGGCCGTCGCGCTGGTGGCCACGCTCGCCTTCGTGCCTTCGCTCCCCAAGCCGAAGCGCCCCGTCTCACCCATCGCTCCGCTCAAGGCGCTCCGTCACCGCGGGCTGCTGACCATGGGCATCATGGCCCTGCTGTACAACTGGGGCTTCTTCACCATGCTGGGCTACGCCCCCTACCCCATGGAACTCGACGCCCATGAGCTCGGCCTGGTGTTCACAGGCTGGGGCCTGCTCGTGGCCGCCTTCAGCGTGTTCTTCGCCCCGCGCCTGCAGGCGCGGTTCGGCACCGCTCCGGTCCTGTACGCGAACCTGCTGGGCCTCGGCATCGTGATGGCCATCATTGCCGCCGGAGTCAGCACACCCACCGTGGTGATCGTGGCCGTCATCGTCAGCGGCGCCTTCATCGGCATCAACAACACCCTGACCACCCAGGCCGTCATGCTCGTCTCCCCCGTCGAGCGTCCCGTCGCCTCCTCCGCCTACGGCTTCCTGCGCTTCATCGGCGGCGGCCTGGCCCCCTTCGCCGCCGGCAAGCTCGCCGACGCCACCGATCTGAGCGTCCCGTTCTGGCTCGGCGCTGCCACCTTCCTCCTCGCCATCCCGGTCCTGGCCAGTGGCCACAGCCTGCTGCGCCAGGCCGAGACGCACACCGGCGACTCCGAGCCCGCGACGCCGTCACTCACCCCTGTGGGCATCCCGGCCCCCGCAAGTGAAGCGCCTCCCGTCATCGTCGCCGTAAGCTCCCACGACAAGGCCGCTGCCATCGTCGACGCCGCGGCCCGGCTCGCTCGCGACACGGGCAGCCCTCTCGAGGTCGTCCACGTCCAACAGACCGTCGTGGTCGAGGAACTGGCCGTCGACACCGAGACCACCGACCAGGCACGCGCCGCCGTCACCGCCCACCTCGACCGGCTCGCCGCCCACGGCATCGCCGCCAGCGGCCAGATCCTCACCAGCATCGGCAACCATGCCGCCGCCGGCCGCGCCCTCGCCCAGCACGCCGCAGACGTGCACGCCCGGGCCGTCGCGGTCGGACACTCACCGCGCGGCCCGCTCACCCAGTTCGCCGACGGAAGCTTCACCAGCGCCCTCACCCATGCCGCCACCTGCACGGTCGCCCTCATCGGGCCCGACCACACGCCGCGGCACCTGACCATGGACACCCTGGCAGAACTGCGCAACAGCGCGGTCCGAGGGAGTTGAGGGTCGCGGGAGGGCGGGGGACACAGCGCGAGGGCGGCCCGCCGACCGTGAGGCAGGCGGGCCGCCACAGGAGCCTGTGCTGACGCGGATGCGACAAAGGCGCCCTCCGCGCGACTGGGCCGGGGCGGTCCGGCGCCTCAGGGCAGCGACGTCGGCAGGCAGCCGCGCGGGATGAAGCACCAGCTCTGCAGCCCCGTGCCGTCGGTGCCGCCGCCTCGCGGATCACGCACCATCACCTGGCCATCACGGTGGCACCCGGCACGGCGCAGATCATCACGATCACCCGCTGACGCCCCCGTATCCGAACGACCGGCCCCTCCACGGAGCGCATGTGGCCAGGGCGGCACCCGTTCCCGCACGGGCGCCGCCCATCCGGTCGTGTCGGGCGGGCGGGTCGTCCGGGCAAGGCACCGTGCGACCGTGATCCGTATGTGATCAGTGCCTCGTACTCTGCATGGCCAGGGGATTCACGGGATGAGCGGTCGAGGCGGGGGCAGTGATGACACACCGGCGCGCGGCGATACCGGCACTGATCGGAGGGCTGCTGCTCACAGCGCTTCTGTGGTGGGCAGGGGCGAGTGCGCAGGCACTTCACCTGCCGGGCACCACCGGCGTGATCGGCAGCCGGACCGCCGCCGACCTCGAACGCTGGCTCGCCCCCTGGTCGTACGACCCTCCGTCCTCGGTTCAGGTCGGCACCGAGGTGTCCGGTGGGATCGGGGACGCGGCCGAGACCGACAGCACCCGCTATCTCGCGCTGTACGCCACCGCGTTGCAGATCCGGTACTTCGCTGTCTTCGCCTTCTTCGTACCCGTGGCGCTGCTCCTGGTCCGCAGGCTGCCGCCGGTGCACGGCCGGACGATGGCCGCGCTGCTCGCGGTGTGGGCCTGGGGCCTGGTGGCCGGGACCCTGGCGGTGACGGTCTCCGCGCCGTGGCTGATCGCCTCGCAGGGGCACGGCAGTTACCGCTTCCTGCCGCAGGTGGCGAGCACGGTCTCCGCCGGGCGACAGGTTCTGGTGGCGACCGCACTGGTCGCGGCGGCGGGGACGGTGCTGGCGGCGCGGGTCACCGCCAAGGGCGCCGGTCCGCTTCCCCAGGCCGTCGTCCCGGCTCGCGCCGCCCGACTGGCAGCCACCGTCGGGACCGCGACGATCGCGCTGTCCCTGGTGGTCCTCTCGTACCAGCCGGTCGCCGCCGCCTTTCAGACGGTCTCCCCGGACGGCGGGCTGTTCGCCGAACCTGGCGAACTCCTGCGCCAGTGGCTGTTGCTCGGCTCCTGGGCGGGCCCGGCGGGTGCGCCGCTGGGCGGCTGGCTCCTGCATCGCGTCGGCGACGTGCTGCTGCTCGCCATCGTGTGGTGGGCACTGCGGAGGTTGCCCGGACTCCTCACGCGGGCCACTGTCCCGGCGATGGCGATCGGCACGGTCTGCGCGACCGTCCTCGGTCTGCTGGCGAGCCAGCTGCTGCGGGTGACACTGGACGGGGCGGACCTGCGCTGGGGACTGCTGTCCCTGTTCGCCGGCGTCGGCGACGGCGTCCCGGCCGCCCTGACCTGCGGCCTGGTGGCAGGAGTCGCCGCGGCCGTCACGCTCCGAGTGGCCGTGGGCCGCACGGAGACCACCGCCGCCACGGCCTCTGCCCAGGTCGCCGCTCCACATTAGTACTGCAGGCCACATGCGATCTTCCGCAGCGCCCGCGGCCTGCCACGTATTCTCGCCCGGAACATATCGAGCGAAGGACGGCGCACGTGGTGGACAGCAGCAAGGATCACGGCCGCACGTCTCCGGACGGTTCGGGTGTGGAGGCGCCGGAGCGCATCTCACTCGGCGTCCGGGCGCGGGATGCCGTCCGCCAGCGGATCGTCGACGGTCGCTACCCGCAGGGGGCGCGCCTGGTGGAGCGTGAAGTCGCCGAGGAGCTGCGCATGTCCCGGGTCCCCGTGCGGGAGGCCTTGCGCGCGCTCGTCACCGAGGGCCTGCTCGAACTGCTGCCGCACAGCGGCGTCCGGGTACGTCGGTTGGAGCGAGTCGACGTGGAGCACCTGTACGAGGTGTGGGAGCCGCTCGCTGTCCAGGCATCGCGTCTCGCGGCCCGCCGTGTTGCCGGGGCAGTGCCGGGGGACCTGTCGCCCCTGGCCTCGCTGCAGGCTTCCCTCGACCGGGCCGAGCGAGCTGCCGGCGATGGCGACGGAGCGCGCGAGGTGGCGGCTCACACCGCGTTCCACGAGGACATCGTGGCACTGACCGGCAACCCTCTACTCGCCCGCACCATGGAGCAACTGAGCTGGCAGCTTCAGCTGTTGTTCGGGATGCGCAAGGAGCCCGCGCACATGCGGGCACAGCACGGGGTGATGTTCCGGCACATCGCGCAGGGCGACGAGGAAGCGGCGGCGGCGAGCACGCTGCTGCACGTGCGCGACAGCCGGGCAGTGGCCATCAGGGCGCTGTTCCAGGACACGTGAGATTGGTATACAAAGTCAGCCCTTGAACAAGGGTGTCGAAAATTCTTCGCGCAGATTGCCTGAAATATGGGCCTTCTGCGAGAAGGGGATCGCTCCTTCCCTGCCACCCTCGCACTCTGGTATACAAAAGGCCAACGATCGCCGAACTTGATCCAAGGAGCCCCGATGTGCGTAGAGCCCGCCCCTCCCCCATCGACCCGGCTGACCCGGCGTGGCGTCATCGCGGGTGCCGCAGCGCTGGCGGGGACCTCAGCTCTCCTTGCCACGGCAACGCCTGACGCGGCAGCTGCCCGCCGGGGCATGTCGTCGGGCGGCGACCTGGTCGTGGACGGCGGCACGCTGCTGGACCCGGCCAACGGCGACGTCATCGAGGATGCGGTCGTCGTCGTCAAGGGAGGCATCGTCCGCGCGGCCGGGTCCCGGGAGCACGTCGCCGCACACGTCCCCGCCGGCGCGCCCGTCCTGCAGGCGCACGGCCGATGGATCCTGCCCGGCCTGGTCGACGCGCACATCCACCTCAACACGGCGGCCGAAGCCCGTGACGCGGTACTCAGAGGCGCGACCACCGCGCGCAGCGGGTCGACGAACTTCTACCAGGACATCGCGGTACGGGAGTTGGCCCGCCAGATGCCACAGCAGGCGCCCCGACTCCGGGCGGCGGGCATCTTCGTGACGCCGGACCTGGGCGACACCATTCTCGCCGACCCGGACCTGGCTCCCCTTGCCCGGCTGCGGGATGGTGTGCGCTCGACGGAGGCCCTGCGCCGCGTGGTCGAGGTGAATCTGACGCGCGGTGCCGACACCGTAAAGACCCGGGTGAACGAGCGCGCCGGGCTGCCCGAGCAGGACCCGCTGGTCCAGGTGTACACCCACGCGCAGCTGTCCACGATCGTCGCGGCCGCCCGCCGCGGCGGCAAGAGCGTGCTGTGTCACAGCTACAGCGAGAAGGGCTGCCACGACGCGGTGACGGCAGGAGTCCGCTCGCTGGAACACGGAGTATTCGTCGGCGAGCACACGCTGCACGAAATGCGGAGCCGGGGAACATACTTCACCCCGACGCTCACCGCGATCGCCGGACTCGTCGACTCCCCGGACCCGATTCTGGCGGAGCGTGGCCGCACGTATCTGCCTGTGCTCAAGCGAGCGGTGCTGGCCGCGCACGAGCTGGGTGTTCAGCTTGCGGCCGGTACGGACTCCTCGGGCGGCAAGGTGCAGCCCATCGGCCGTGAAGTGGAGTTGATGCGTGCTGCGGGGCTGCCCGCCCTGGACGCGATCCGCACGGCGACGACCGGCGCGGCCGAGCTGCTCGGCCTTGCAGGGACCGTCGGCCGACTGCGGCCCGGCTTCACCGGAGACATGCTGGTACTGGACGGCGATCCGCTCGCCGACGTCACCGTTCTCAAGAAGCCGGCGCGCGTGGTGCGGGCGGGCTTTGCGCTGCAGTGAATGCCACTCATGGTCCGCGCTGCCTCTACTCAGGGCGTGCGTGCCCTGCGCGCAGCTCCTCCCTCCTCCGACCACAGCTCTGAAAAGGAGCATTCGATGCATGCCGAGCCCTCACCCTCCACTTCCGGCAGCCTCTCCCGGCGGGGCGTGCTTGCCGGTGCCGCCGCCCTCGGCGGCAGCGTCGCAGCGCTGTCCGTGAGCGCTCCTGAGCCCGCCGCCGCAGTGCCGCACTCGGGAGCCGTGCCCCGAGCCGGCGACCGGATCTCCGAGCACGCGGGGCACCGTGCGAACGCCACGGTCTTCAAGAACGTGAGGCCGTACGGCGCGAAGACACCCGTCGACCTCACTGTGGTGGACGGCCTCGTCGTGAGCGGTCCGGCACCGAAGGGCGCGACGGTCGTCGACTGCAAGGGCCGGATAGCCCTGCCCACCCTGGTCAACGCGCACGTCCACCCTGACAAGACGTCGTGGGGCGAGCCGTGGGTGACGCGCAACCCCGCACACTCCATCGCCGAGTACACCGCCGAGGACGTGAAGCTGTACCACGCGCTGCGCACACCGCTGAAGGATCGCGCCCGGCGCCTGATGGCGCACGCGGCAGCCCAGGGAACCCGGGCCATGCGCGCACATGCCGACGTGGCGCCCGCGTACGACCTGGCGGGAGTCGAAGGTGTCGCGGCCGCCCGCAAGGCACTGCGGCACGCCCTCGACGTGGAGATCGTGGCGTTCCCGCAGCACGGCGTCATTCGCACCCCTGGCACCAAGGAGCTCCTTGAGGAAGCAGCGCGCACCGGTGCCATCGACCGGGTCGGCGGCATCGACCCGATCGAATTCGACGAGGCGCTCGACGAGCAGCTCGACGTGCTCTTCGGCATCGCCGACCGGCACGGCGTCGGCCTCGACATCCATCTTCACGAGCGGGGCGGAAATGGTCTGAAGTCGCTCCGCGAGATCATCGCGCGCACCCGAGCGCTGTCGCTCCAGGGCAAGGTCACCGTCAGCCATGTCTTCTGTCTGCCGGAGCTGACAGCCCTCGAACTCGGCCGGATCGCGGACGACTTGGCCGGCGCCGGCATCTCCCTGACGACAGTGGCACCCGACTCGAAGCTGGTCCTTCCCCTCGACCTGCTGCGGGACCACGGAGTCCACGTCGGCCTCGGTACCGACGGCGTACGCGACGCGTGGAGCCCCTTCGGCGACGCGGACATGCTGCACCGTTCCCACCTGCTGGCCTGGGTCCAGGACGTGCGCCTGGACGAAGAGCTGGAAGCCGCCTTCCGGGCGGGCGCCGACGGCGGCGCCCAGCTCCTCGGCCTGCCCCGGGTCGACCTGGAGCCCGGCTCCCCGGCCGACTTCTTCCTCGTACGCGGCGAGTGTCTGCCCCAGGTCGTGGTGGACCTGCCCGCGCGAGACATGGTGGTGCGCGCCGGGCGGATCATCGCCAAGGACGGCGAACTGACCCACTACTGAGCTTGATCGGGTGATGTCGGGCTGTTCGCCGGACAGCAGGTAAGTGGCTTCGGTAGCCCTGGTGAGGTGAGATATCCGCAGGGCGGCGGCTTGACCGACGCCGAGAGAGCTGCGCGAGAGCGGATCCGGCTCCGGGCCGTGACTGGTTTCGAGGTCGGCGAGAAGAACCGGGAGATCGCTGCCTCGCTCCGAGTTTCGGAGCGGTCGGTGGAACGCTGGCGACGCCAGTGGCGCGAGGAGGGCCTGGTCGGGTTGGCGTCGAAGGGATCGCCTGGCAGGCCTCGACTGTCAGACGTGCAGATAGCCAAGCTGGAATGGGAGTTGGAGCGCGGCCCGCTGGCCCACGGGTGGGCCGACCAGCGGTGGACGCTGGCCCGGGTGAAGACGATGATCGGCCGCCTGTTCCACGTCTCCTACACGGTCGAGGGGACGTGGCGGCTGCTAACTGATCGTTTCAGAATGAGGTTCGGAGTCGTCTCAAGCAGATGATGCTGCAGGCGAGTTGGAGCAGTCCGAGGTGGAGGTCGGCGCGTATCTCGTAGCGGGTGCGGAGGCGTTTGAACTGGTGGAGCCAGGCGAAGGTGCGCTCGACGACCCATCGGGTCTTGCCCAGGCCGGAGCCGTGCGGGACACCGCGGCGGGCGATCTTGGGTGTGATCCCCCGAGCGCGGACGAGACGCCTGTACTTGTCGTAGTCGTAGCCGCGGTCGGCGAAGAGCCGCCGAGGCCGGTGGCGGGGCCGGCCGCGCAGGCCACGGATGTGGGGTATGGCGTCCAGCAGTGGCATGAGCTGGGTGACGTCGTGGCGGTTTCCGCTGGTCAAAGAGACGGCGAGCGGGGTGCCGTGTCGGTCGACGATCAGGTGGTGTTTGCTTCCGGGCCGGGCCCGGTCGACCGGCGAAGGTCCGGTGTGAGCCCCCCTTTGAGGGCTCTGACGTGCGAGCCGTCGATTGCGGCGTCGTCCATGTCCAGCAAGCCGGTAGCCCGCAGTTCGGCCAGCAGCACCTCGTGCAGCCGGGGCCAGACACCGGCCTCGGTCCAGTCCCGCAGACGCCGCCAGGCCGTCACCCCGCTGCAGCCGACCTGTTCCGCAGGGACATCCCGCCAGCTCACGCTCTTGCACAGCACATAGACGATGCCCCGCAGAGCAGCACGGTCATCCGCCGGCAACCGCCCGGGATACCGATACCGCCGAGGCGCACGGGCCGGCAACAGCGGCGCCACACGTTCCCACAAGTCATCAGGCACAAGATCAACAGGCACTCACCAGATCCTGCCGAAACAACACCCAACTGCCAAGCCCCACACCAAACTTCATTCTGAAACGATCAGTAAGGCGGCACGGCTGGTCCTGGCAGCAGCCCGCCCGGCGCGCGATCGAACGCGACGACGACGCGGTGGAGCTGTGGAAAAGGGAAGTCTGGCCGCGGGTAAGAGCACCGCGGCGGTGAACAACGCCTGGGTGGTCTTCGAGGACGAGGCCGGCCAGGCGATGACACCGCCGCGCGCCAGGACCTGGGGCCGCCAGGGCTGCACCCCGGTCGTCCGCGTGCGCGGACGTGGCTCGGGCCGGGTTTCCATGGCGGGGATGACCTGCTACGAGCCCGGCGAGCGGTCCCGTCTGATCTACGCGGTCCGCGAGTACCGAGGCCGCAAGGACGAACCGAGGGGCTTCGGCTGGAAGGACTACCGTGACCTGGTCATCCGCGCCCACACCCAGCTCGGCGGCCCGATCGTCCTGGTGTGGGACAACCTGCGCATGCACCTGGTCGCGCCACTACGGGAGTTCTTCGAGGCCAACACCGCTTGGCTCACCGTGTTCCAGTTACCGACCTACGCCCCGGACCTCAACCCGCAGGAGGGCATCTGGTCCCTGGTCAAGCGCGATATCGGCAACCTCGCGGCGGCCGACCTCGGTCAGATCACCCAGGCAGTGAAACGCCGACTCAAACAGATCCAGTACCGCCCTGATGGGGTCGATGGCTGTCTCGCCGGCACCGGCCTGAGCATGGATCCGGCTCCTGACGGACGCGGTGATGTAAATGCCAGACCGCTGACGGCGCCAGGTATGGCAGCATCATCGCCATGTCTTTGCTGACCTGGGACTACGACGGTGATCTGTTCTGCGCCCTCACCACCGAGACGGGTGCGGGCGAGGGCCGGATGACACATTTCGAGCTCAGCGAGGCCCGCATGGTTCCGGGTGGAGCCTCTTCTATGCCTGCTTCACCGGCTCCAGGGCCGACAGCCGTGACGGTGCTTGCCTACGCGCCCGAGGAGGAGAAGCCGGCAGAGGTCTACTTCGACGCAACGCAAACGCTGCCGTTCGCCGTCCTCCAGCACTTCGTGGCGCTCGTCGCCTCACGCCTCGCAAGCACCGGATCGTAGAGCAGCCGTCCTGTCAGCACGGCGAAACCCTAGGCCGACATCACGAGTTCAAGTTCAGTAGCGGGTGCCCCGGAAGCAGGCCCGCTCCCGCCTCGGTCGCCGTGCTGCGGCCCGGGTCGGCGGCGGTGGAGATCGCCGTGGCGCGGGATACGTTTGGTGTGGCGGTCCCGGCATCTTCGGAAGCTCATCGGCGTGTGCATGCGGGCGTCCCGAACGGTGGTCCCCCGGTGGGCGCCGCTACAGCGATGAGTTCCGGCCGGGCCGCGAGTCTGTTCCGGTGAGCGTCGGAGCACGTCGTACGACGCCGCCCGGCACTGGACACCACGGAGGACACCATGACGACCACGCCCGGCAACACGAGCAGCCACCTCCCCGGGAAGCCGCCCGTCGTCGACCTGGCCAGCTGGCAGGCGGCGCGCGAGAAGCTGCTGGTCCGCGAGAAGGCGCACACACGTGAGGGCGACGCGATCGCCGCGGCCCGGCGGCGGCTGCCGATGGTCGAGTTCGACGGCGCGGTCGAGGTCACCGGCGTTGACGGGCCGGTCCCGTTCCTCGACCTGTTCCAGGGCCGCGACGAGCTCGTGGTCTACAAGCACATGTGGCACGACGGTGCGCCGCACCAGGGGCAGTGCGAGGGCTGCACCACCACGGCCTGGCACGTCAAGGACGCCGTCTACCTCAACGCCCGGGGCGTCTCGTTCGCCGTCCTGACCTCGGGCCCGTGGGACGAGGTGGCTCCCTACGTCGAGTTCATGGGTTACACCCAACCCTGGTACTCGGTGCGGGGCGTGGAGGCGCCGGTAGGCGGGGAGATGGGGCACATCACCTGTTTCCTGCGTGACGGCGACCGCGTGTTCCTCACCTACTCCACGACGGGCCGTGGCAACGAGCCGGTCAACGGGTCCCTCAGCCTCCTCGACATGACGCCCTACGGCCGCGGCGAGGCGTGGGAGGACAACCCCGAGGGCCGGCGCGTGATCGGCGATGTTCGCGAGGGGTACCCGTCCGAGGGCCGCCAGGCCTGCTGGTACTGGCGATCGGACGCCGACGGCGTCGCCACCTGGGGCCCGACCAGCCGCCCCGTGCCGCAGTGGACCCGCCCCGGCGCGACCCCCGTGGAGACCCTCGGCCGCCAGGGCCACCACCACTGACGCACCTTCGTCGACCGCGTCGGCACCGAAGGCCGTCCCGTAGGCGCTGGGTGCCGCGCGGCAACTCCGGAGGATGCGAACGGTCCCCCGCGCTCGATCGGCGGGCGTTTCGCCCGGAAGGTGTCTCGGCAGGAGAGGCGCGGTCCAGGCTTGTGAGTCCTACCAGGAGACCTGGTGCACGTAACGTCCGCGTACTCGCATGGGCCGTTGATGGTCGGAGTGATGATCGTCCCACGAGGTGGCGCTTCGCCCCCGGTTCGACGATGGCCGACGGACAGTTGGCGCCGGTGCTCCCCACGGCGCCGGCACGGAGGCAAGCCCGAGAAGGGGGGCCGCTGTCCGGTCCTGGACGTGATCTTCTACCTGGTCGTGAGCGGATCGCCTGGCGACCCTTGCCGGCCGCCTTCCCGCCGCACCGGACCGACTTCACCGTGTTCCGCGGGTGGGACCCGCACGTGAGGCTCAACGGGGCGCAGCCGTCCCTATGATGGTGGGCTGACCAACGCCGTCGCCGCATACCCGATCTGGCCCGGCATCGCCGCATTCATCCATGCAGAGGATCTGCCCATGCCCATCCGCCGGATCGCCGCTCTGACCACGGTGCCCGCGACCCTGCTGCTCCTGGTCTCATGTGGGAGCAGCGCGGTGCACGGCACCATAACCGAGAAGGAGTACAAGCCGGCCCGCACCACGTGGACCACCGAGTCGGGCACGAAGAAGCAGTGCAGCACGTCTCGTAGCGGGGGCAAGACCAAGAGGTCGTGCCACTCGGTGCAGACCGGTACCCGTCGTGTCCCGCACCGCCATCGCGCGTGCTGGCAGATCGAACTGGACGACGACGCACACGAGCTGTGCATCGCCAAGGACCGGTGGGACAAGGTGCGTGTCGGCGACCGGTGGTGAGCCGCTGGAATCGCTACCCGGATGGCCGGCGCGGTCCGGATACGACCTCCCCACGATCGTGGTCGGGTGCGCAGGCGTAGGCCTGGTCGCTGCGGGACGTCGATCCCGCGTTCGGCCGGCGGCGCCGCGATCTCGCCGATTGCCCGGCCGGCCGTGGAGGACCCGGCCCGGAAGATCACACCGAGGGCCTCCGGGTCGAACCGGTGCGCAGGTGGACCCGGATGACGAGCAGTCGGTCGGTGAGCACCGAAGCGTGTCCTGGCCCGGCGCCGGCCCGGCACCCTCACGGGTCGCCGGCACATCTGCGCCTGTGTGACGTCGCGGTCAGGCGGGCTGCCACAGCTCGACCCGATTGCCCTCAGGATCGGTGACCCAGCCGAATCGACCGATCCCCTCCATGTCCTGCGTCTCTTCGGCCACGTCCGCTCCCTTGGTACGCAATTGCACGAGCATCGCATCCAGATCGCGGACCCGGAAGTTGAGCATGGTCTGCTGGGTGCGGGACCCGAAGTAGTCGGTCTCGGCCTCGAACGTCGCGAACACCGTCGGCCCAGCTCCCTGAGGCCACAGGCCGTGCTCATCGGCGTCCAGGCCGAGGCAGTCGCGATACCACGCGCCCAGGGACACCGGGTCGGCTGCCCGCATGAAGTACCCACCGATTCCAAGTACACGCTCCATGCCGCCATCTTGCCAGGATGGCGACCGCGCGAGCCGGCACCACACCATCGCCCGCTTCACACCCCTGACCCGATCACGGGGAACTCGTCTGCACTCACTGCTGCAGGAATTCCCCGAGGCCGCCCAGCAGCCGGCCGACGTCCTGGTCGAGGGCGGGAAAATCGTTCGCGGACGGGCAGCGCGGGTGGCTAGCGTGTCCCGACGTGGACATCGAAGATCCCAAAGACCTGGTCCGGCGCGGGTACGACGCGCTCTCCCTCCGCTATGACCAGGCGTACGGCTCCGAGACGAAATACCAGCCGTGGATCAGCGAACTGATCGGTCGGATCCCAGCTGGAGGCACGGTGCTGGATCTGGGGTGCGGTAGCGGGGTACCCGTCGCCCGGACCCTGACGACCGCAGGGCACCGCGTCACGGGCGTCGACATCAGCGAGGTGCAGATCCGCCGGGCCCGGGCGCTCGTGCCACAGGCCGAGTTCATCCGCGCCGATGCCACGGCCATGGACTTCGAACCGTCCTCGTTCGACGCGATCGTCTCGTTCTACGCACTGATCCACATCCCCCTTGATGAACAGCTTCCGCTGCTGGAGAAGATCGCCGGATGGTTGCGTCCCGGCGGTTGGTTCCTGGGCACCACCGGCAACCGGGCCTGGACCGGCATCGACGAGGACTGGCTGGGGGCCGGGACGGCCATGTGGTGGAGTCACGCCGACGCCGCCACCAACCGAGCCTGGATCACTCGAGCCGGCCTGGTCGTCGAGCAGGAGGAGTTCGTACCCGAAGACGATGGCGGGCACACTCTGTTCTGGGCCCGCCGCTGCCACTGAGGTTGAACTCGTGGTGTCGTAGAGGCTGACGGCTCCAGCCGGTGACGAACCGCTTCTCGCTCGATCGCGGCGACCTAAGGAACTACTCGGACCCACGATCCGGTTCGGTCACGCCTGTGGCGGTCACGGCTTCGACCGAACTACTCGTCCGCAGCAACGGGCGGCGGGGCTGTACTGTCGCGGACCACAAGCTTTGTGGGTACGAGCGTCGTACCGTGTTCCGCCCCGCCATGACGCATCCGCCGCATGACACCCTCGACGCACAGGCGTCCCACTTCGGCGAAGTCCTGGTGAACCGTGGTCAGCGGAGGCAGGAAGGAGCCCGCCTCGGGGATGTCGTCGAAGCCGATGACGCTGACGTCATCGGGAATCTTCCGGCCTCGCTCGTGCAAGGCCCGCAAAAGCCCCAGCGCCATCTGGTCGTTGGCGGCGAACACCGCCGTACAGTCCTTCTCGTCGGCGAGTTGCACACCTGCCCGATAGCCGGACTCCGCCGACCAGTCGCCTCGCACGACGCGCGGCAGGACGCGGCCCGCCCCGGCGAGTTCGGCGCGCCAGGCATCGGCACGGCGTTGCGCCGCAAAGGACTCCTCGGGACCGGCCAGATGCCAGACCGTGCGATGGCCGAGGTCCAGCAGGTGCCGCACCGCAGCACGGGCTCCACCGGCCTGGTCGGTGTCGACCACGGTGTACCGGTCGCCCGCGTCCGAGTCGGCGACGACGACCTGGACATGAGGGGGCAGGGAGATGGTCGCCGCATCGAGCAGGTGCACTTCCATGATGACGATGACAGCGTCGACGGCGAGCTCGCCCAGCCGGGAGAAGGCGCCACGCACTTCGTCCTGGGTGGGAACGGCGACGGGCAGGAGCGTGACGGCGTAGCCCTCCTGCGCCGCGGACGTGGCGATCGCCTCCAGGGTGCGCATATTGCCTGTGGTGGAGAGGTTGAAGGTGATGACTCCGATGGTGCGGAATTCACCGCGCTTGAGGGCCCGGGCGGCGCTGTTGGGCCGGTAGCCCAGTTCGTTCATGGCGGCCAGCACCTGCTGCCTGGTCTCTTCGGTGACGCCCTCGTATCCGTTGGACACCCGGGAGACGGTCTGCGAGGAGACACCGGCCAGGCGGGCGACATCCGCCATGGACGCGCGCTGCGTGCGAGGCGCGGTCCGCCTGCCCGTGCGCGTGCCTGCCCGGTCCTTGCCCGTCGAGGCGCTGTCCGCGGTGTCCACCCGTCTCCTTCTCCACCTGAGTCGCAGTTTCGGTAGGCGACCCTTGACCACCAACAATGGCGCAGTGTAGACATGCCGCCATCGGATGTTTACGTAAACATAACAGCCCGGGGTCCTCTCCGGCACGGCATGTTTACGTAAACATCGCGGCGGCGGGCGACGCCGGTTCCGAAAAGGACGAGCGAGGAACGACATGACGACGCTACAACCCCCTGCGGCCATACCCGGTCGTCCGGCGCGGCCGGCGGTGGAACGGGACCGCCGTTCCTGGACAGGATGGGGGTTCATCGGGCCCTTCGCGGTGGTCTTCGCCTTCGTCTTCCTGGCGCCGATCGCCTATTCGGTCTACCTCAGCCTCTTCCGGGACAAGCTCATCGGCGGCACGTCCTTCGTGGGCCTGGACAACTACCAACAGGCCCTGCACGACAGCCAGTTCTGGGACTCCCTGGGGCGGGTGTCGCTGTTCCTGCTGATTCAGGTGCCGATCATGCTGGGCATCGCCCTGCTCGTGGCACTCGCCCTGGACAGCGGGCGGCTGTACGGCAGGGACTTCTTCCGGATCTCCATCTTCCTGCCGTACGCGGTACCCGCCGTGGTCGCCACACTCATGTGGGGCTTCATGTACGGCACCCGCTTCGGTCTGGTGAGCGACATCAACGACGCCCTCGGCGTATCGCTGCCCAACCCGCTCGGTCCCGATCTGATCCTGGCGTCGATCGGCAACATCGTGACCTGGGAGTTCGTCGGCTACAACATGCTGATCTTCTACTCCGCGCTCCGCGTCATCCCGGCATCGCTGTACGAGGCCGCACAGATCGACGGCGCCGGGCAGATCCGCGTGATCACCGCCATCAAGCTCCCCGCCATCCGCGGTGCCCTTGTCATCGCGACGATCTTCTCGATCATCGGCACCTTCCAGTTGTTCAACGAGCCGAGCATCCTGCAGAAACTGGCGCCGAACTCCATCACCACCGACTACACCCCGAACTACTACACGTACTCGCTGTCCTTCTCGGGGCAGCAGCACAACTACTCCGCGACGGTCGCCATCGTCATGGGCCTGATCACCATGGTCATCGCCTACGTCGTCCAGCTGCGCGGCATGCGCAAGGGAGCGTGAAGCGATGAGCAGCCCCGTCACCACCGTCGCCCGGCCACCAGTTCCTTCGGCCGGCTCCGTGCCCCGCCTGCGCACACCGCGCCGGCACAGCCCCGGGCGCCCACGACGCAGCGTGGTGCTGACCGTGCTCACCGGTCTGGTCCTCCTCTACTCCTTGGTGCCGCTGGTATGGCTGATCATCAGCGCCACCAAGACCCAGGAGGGGCTGGCCCATTCCTTCGGGCTGTGGTTCAACGGCGACTTCGCCCTGTGGGACAACATCCGTGAGACGTTCACCTACAGCGACGGTGTTTTCACCCGCTGGCTGCTGAACACCGTGCTGTACGTCGTGGTCGGGGCCGGTGGCGCCACCTTGCTGGCGGTCCTGGGCGGCTACGCCCTGGCGAAGTTCCGGTTTCCCGGCAAACGCGCCGTCTTCGCCGTCGTCATCGGTGCCGTCGCGGTGCCGGGCACCGCCCTGGCCGTCCCCACCTTCCTGATGTTCAGCAAGTTGGGGCTGACCGACACCCCGTGGTCGGTGATCATCCCGTCCCTCATCTCGCCGTTCGGCCTCTATCTGATGTGGGTCTTCGCCTCCGAGGCCGTCCCCGACGAACTGCTGGAGGCCGCCCGTATCGACGGCGCGGGCGAACTGCGCACCTTCTTCCAGGTCGTCCTGCCGCTGCTCGCACCCGGCATCGTGACCGTCTCGCTGTTCACGATGGTCGCAACCTGGAACAACTACTTCCTACCGCTGATCATGCTCAAGGACCCGGACTGGTATCCGCTGACCCTGGGCCTGAACAGCTGGAACGCCCAGGCCGCCACCGCCGGCGGCACACCCGTCTTCAACCTGGTGATCACCGGCTCGCTGATCACCATCCTTCCGCTGATCGCGGCGTTCCTCCTGCTGCAGAAGTACTGGCAGTCCGGGCTCGCCGCCGGAAGCGTCAAGGAGTAACTCCGGAGCCCCGGACGGCAGCACCTCCCCCGGTCTCCCCCACAGATTCTCAACCCTCATCAGGCACGGTTTCGGCCACGACGAAGTGGAAGCACTCCCATGCACATGAACCCCCGCCGCCTGCTGCGCGGCCTCGCCCTGGTCTCGGCCCTCGCTTTGGGGGCGACCGCCTGCGGCGGCTCGGACGACAACAGCTCCAGCACGAAGCCGGTCTCCTCCAAGGACATCGACGCGGCCCTGAAGAAGGGCGGCACCCTCACGGTGTGGGCATGGGAGCCCACGCTGAAGCAGGTCGCCGCCGACTTCCAGAAGGAACACCCGGCCGTCCACGTCAAGCTCGTCAACTCGGGCACCGGCAACGACCAGTACAAGGCCCTGCAGAATGCGATCTCCGCGAAGAAGGGCGTCCCCGACGTCGCGCAGATCGAGTACTACGCACTGGGGCAGTACGCGCTGACGAAGGGTCTGGACGACCTGACCCCGTACGGCGCCGACAAGCTCGCGAACAAGTACTCCCCCGGCCCGTGGAACGCCGTGAAGTCCGGCAGCAAGAACGTCTACGCGCTGCCGATGGACTCCGGGCCCATGGCCCTCTTCTACAACAAGAAGGTCTTCGACAAGTACAAGATCAAGGTGCCGACGACGTGGGACGAGTACCTCACGGCTGCCCGCGCCCTGCACAAGGCCGACCCCAAGACGTACATCGCCAATGACACCGGCGACGCCGGTGAGACCACCAGCCTGCTGTGGCAGGCTGGTTCGCGCCCCTACAAGGTCGACGGCACGAACGTGAAGATCGACTTCTCCGACGCCGGCGCCCAGAAGTACAACGCCGTCTGGCAGAAGCTCCTCGACGAGAAGCTGCTCGCGCCCATCACCGGCTGGAGCGACGACTGGTACAAGGGGCTGGGCGACGGCACCATCGCGACCCTTGCCACCGGAGCCTGGATGCCCGCCAACTTCGCCACGGGCGTACAGGGTGCCTCCGGCGACTGGCGCGCCGCACCGCTGCCCGCGTGGACCGCGGGTGACAAGGCCAGCGCGGAGAACGGTGGCAGTTCCCTGGCCCTGCCCACACTGGGCAAGAACAAGGAACTCGCTTACGCCTTCACCGAGTACGCGAACGCCGGCAAGGGTGTTCAGACCCGGCTCAAGGCGGGAGCGTTCCCGGCGACCACGGCCGATCTCCGGTCCAGCTCGTTCCAGAACACCGAGTTCCCGTACTTCGGCGGACAGCAGGCCAACAAGATCTTCGCCGAGTCGGCCGCGAACGTCGCCTCCGACTGGTCGTACCTGCCCTATCAGGTCTACGCCAACTCGATCTTCAACGACACCGTCGGCAAGGCCTACATATCCGGCACCAAGCTGACCGACGGTCTGAAGAGCTGGCAGGACGCCTCCGTCAAGTACGGAAACGAGCAGGGCTTCACCGTTCAGAAGTAGCCGCTCGGAAGCAGCCGCCCGGAGGCTGCCGCTGCGGAGTGAGCTCGCGGCGACAGCCTCCCGGAAGCAACCACGCATCACCTCGCACCTCCCCGTGCGGTACACCGGAAGGACCACCATGATCTCCACCCTCCTGTCCCAGTTGCACCACGGGCCGGACGGTGATCCCACTCCGCGCCTCGCCTACGGAGCCGACTACAACCCGGAGCAGTGGCCACGCGAGGTGTGGGAGGAGGACGTACGGCTGATGCGCGAGGCCGGCGTCAACATCGTCTCCGTGGGAATCTTCTCCTGGGCCCGCATCCAGCCGGCCGAGCACGAGTGGGACTTCTCCTGGCTCGACGAGGTCATGGACCTGCTGCACGCGGGAGGCATCGGAGTCGACCTGGCCACCGCCACCGCGTCCCCACCGCCCTGGCTCACCACGGCGCACCCGGAGATCCTCCCGGTGACGGCCTCCGGTGAGACGGTGTGGCCGGGGGCGCGGCAGCACTGGCGTCCCACCTCGCCCGTCTTCCGCGAGCACGCGCTGCGCCTGGTGCGGACGATGGCCGAGCGGTACGCGAACCATCCCGCGCTGGTGGCCTGGCACGTCTCCAACGAGCTGGGCTGCCACAACATCTACGACTACTCCGACGACGCCGCGCACGCCTTCCGCGACTGGCTGCGCGCCCGGTACACCACGCTCGACGGACTCAACCACGCCTGGGGCACCGCGTTCTGGTCCCAGAGGTACAGCGGCTGGGAGCAGATCCTGCCGCCCCGGCTGGCCGCATCCCACCCGAACCCGACGCAGCAGCTGGACTTCAAGCGCTTCTCCTCCGACGCGCTGAAGGAGTATCTGCGCGCGGAGCGGGACGTGCTGCGCGCGATCACGCCCGATGTTCCCGTCACCACGAACTTCATGGTCATGGGCGGCACCAAGGGGATGAACTACGCCGACTGGGCTGACGAGATCGACTTCGTCTCCAACGACCACTACGTCACGCCCGGCCCCCAGGCCCGCGACGAACTGTCCTTCTCCGCCAACCTCGTCAGCGGAATCTCGGGGGGACGGCCGTGGTTCCTCATGGAGCACTCCACCAGCGCCGTCAACTGGCAAGCCGTCAACCTGGCCAAACTCCCCGGCGACCTCGCCCGCGACTCACTGCTGCACGTCGCGCACGGCGCCGATGCCGTGTGCTTCTTCCAGTGGCGACAGTCGGCGGCCGGCGCCGAGAAATACCACTCGGCGATGCTGCCGCACGCCGGGCCCGACAGTGACGCCTTTCGCGCGGTGACCGACCTCGGCCGGACCCTCAGGACGCTGGCGCCGGTCGCGGGATCCGAACGCGAAGCAGCACGCGTCGGGATCATCTTCGACTGGGAGTCGTGGTGGGCGAGTGAACAGGACTCCCATCCCACTTCCCTCCTCGACTACCGCAAGGAGGCGCTCGACTGGTACTCCGCCCTCCTCACCCTCGGCGTACGGGCGGACGTCGTCACCGCACAGGCCGATCTCGATCGATACCAGCTCCTGATCGCGCCGGTGCTGCACGTCGTCCCCGCCGCGCTGGCCAAGGAACTCACCAGGTACACCGAGAACGGTGGCCATCTGGTCACCACGTACTTCTCCGGCGTCGTCGACGAGAACGACCACATCTGGCTCGGCGGCTACCCGGGAGCCCTGCGCGATCTGCTCGGTATCCGCATCGAGGAGTTCGGCCCCATGCTCGACGGCGACACTGTCGAAGTCGCGCTGGACGACGCCACGTCGGGCACCCTGTGGACCGACCGGATCACCGTCACCGACCCCGCGGTGGAGGTACTGGCCGAGTACCGCAGTGGTGCGTACGCCGGCCGCCCCGCCGTAACCCGCCGCGCCGTGGGCCAGGGATCGGCCGCCTACGTCTCCACCCGGTTGGGTGCGGAGGGCCTCACCGCCTTGCTGCCGAAGCTGCTCGCCTCTGCCGGTGTCGGCAGTGAACTGCCCGACGACGTAAGGGGACATGTGGAGTTGATCGTGCGTCGCGACGACCACAGCCGCTACCTCTTCCTGGTCAACCGGACCGACGCGACGGTGCCGGTGACGGGACTCGCCGGAGACCTCCTGATCGGTCGGGCAGGCGATGACGACGCCCTCGTTCTCTCCCCGAGGGGCGTCGCCGTGCTGCGGCAGCCGGCGACCTGACGACGGGGTTCGTCACACATACAGCACTGCCCCTCCGGCACCCCTTGAACGGCCGCGCAACCCGCCGAGAGTCGCTCCGTAGCGCCCCTCGCGGGCAGCCCCGCGCACGGCATCGAAGAGGGGTTGAGAACCGCCGGCCGCGTACGTCGAATCCCTGGCCTGTCTCGGAAGTGCTGGTCACAGCCGCTCTGGTCGCTGTCACCACAGCTTCCGAGGCAGACCTAGGACCAGCGCCCGATGGGCGCGTGCTCGACTGCTCGTTAGGCTCCTCATGATGAGCGGTCGCCGCACGACAGCTCCGTTCCGACCAGGGGTAGCACATGCCGGCCGACGCCACAGCCCATGTACGCATCGCTCGTCCGTCACGTGATCTGGGCGCGGCGGAACAGTTCTGGATCTCGGGTCTGGGTCTCGATGTTCTGTACCAGCACGCGGCGGATGGCACGCCGGGTGACCACTCGCTCCTGATGGTCGGCTGGTCGGGTGCCGGGTGGCATCTGGAACTCGTGCACGATCCCGCCGCCACCGTGGATCCACAGCCGACGCCCGAGGACCTCTTGGTCGTCTACCTCGGCGAACCAGTGCCTGCCTCCCTGGTCGAACGCCTCGAACGGCACGGCGGCAAGCGAGTGCCGGCGCACAACCCGTATTGGGATACGTGGGGCGTGACGCTCCAGGACCCGGACGGGTACCTGCTGGTCCTCTCCACCAGGGACTGGTCCAACTCGTAGTGCAGGCACGGCCGGCACAGAGCCGGGCGGCGAGGCGGCCCGCTCAGCGGCCGCTGCTGCTTGTCGTGCGGAGCAGCCACTCCGAGAGCTTCCGTCGCGGGGGTCGAGCGATGATGTCGCCTCCGCGGGACCGTCCGGTCAGTCGCACACGGAGGAGAGTGGCGGTGTCCGGGCCGGATGCGGGCCGGATCTTGATGTCGCCGCTGCCGCGCTCCAGGTCGTCCGTGTCCACGACGATCCCCGGTCTGGTCACCAGGGTCAGGTTTCCTCCGATGCGCAGGTCCACATCGATGTGAAGGGTGTGGTGGGTGATCACCGCGTGGGTGAAGTCCAGCTTCGCCTCGCCGAACATCAGGCGGATCTCCATACGACGTGGAACCAGCCAGCGGTCGGTGCGTGTGATGTCGCCGAAACGGTGGTCGATCCGGACCACGTCTCTGGCTTGTGGGGGCATTCCGTCCGACGGCAGGTCGGCGGTGAGTCGAGCCAGGTCTCCTGTGGTCCGCGCGGACAACGCGGCGTCCAGGCGCTCGTCCAGTTCAGCCGCCGTGAGCCGACCGTCGCCTGCGGCAACCTGCAGAATCTCCACGACCTGGTCCCGTTCCCGGTCGGATGCCCGGAACTCGGGCCTTGGACCATGCCCGGAAGAGTCATCAGCCGGCCTGAGTTCACCCGTCATGCCCGCATTCTGGTGGACAGCCGAGAGTCCCGCAACGATCGGTGATCGCGCGCGCAGACCGCCCGGGCGTACGCTTCGCTCAGCATGGACACGGCGGGGGGCGGAGCACATGACGGCTGATTCAACACCGAGGTGGGGGTCGACCCTCGATTCGGTCGTGGTGTATGCGCAGGGCGCGGTCTGCCGACGCCTGGCCCGGGGCGGCGTGTCGCCTGACGGCCGGGTGCGGGTGACGGGACTGCCCCGCTCGCTGGACCCCGGCTCGCTGCGGGCCCGTGCCCTGGGCGCTCCCGGGGTACGCGTCACCGAGGCCCGGGTGGAGGTCGAGGCCGAGCCGCTCGGCACGGGCACGCCCGACGAGTTGCGCCGCGAGGTGGAGCGGCTGAGCGACGAGTACGCGGCGGCGCAGGGACGCCGGGACCGTCAGATGAGCCTGATCCAGGAGGTCGGGGCTCTCCACCCGGTCCCACCTGCCCGTAAACGCGAGGACCCGCACCGCCGCACCCCGGTCGATGCGTGGCTGGACCTCGCAGACTTCGTCGATGAGCGGCTGGTGGAACTGCACAACCGCCTCGTCGAGCTGGATGAGGCACTGCGCAATGTCGAGCACGAGCTCACCGTCGCCGCCGACAGGCTGGCCCGCGCCTCCACCGACGCGCCGTCAGCTCACGTGGAGACCACGGTCTGCGCAGTCCTGACCCTCGACGGCACCGGTGATGCGGAGGTGGAGCTGGAGCTGGAATACGGGGTGCCGGGCGCCGTCTGGGTACCGGCCTACCGCCTCACTCACCGTCAGGGCGACGGCAGCGGCCGTCTGGTGCTGCGTGCCTCCGTCGCTCAGCGGACCGGCGAGGACTGGACCGGCGTGCGCATCGCCCTCGCCACCGCCGATCTTCGGCGTCGCACCGACCTGCCGAGGCTCCGCTCGATCCGGATCGGGCGGAGTCAGCCCGCCCCGGCGCCTTCCGGCTGGCGCGAGCCCCCGGCCGGGCTCGTCGACCTGTTCTCCGGTTACGACGCGGCAGGCCCCGGCCCGGCCACGACCGCCGTGTGGACGGGTGTCGCGGCCGGCTCCGCGTCCGGTCCCGTTCCGCCACCGCCGCCTCCCCCGCCGTCGGCACCGCAGAGCTACGGCGGTCCGCCGGGTGCGGTCCCGGCGCCCGGCAGCGCGGGCGGCGCTCCCCCGGAAGTCTTCGGCGGCGGAATGCCGGCCCTCGCACAGCCGGCCGGCTCGCAACCGGGCAACAGGCCGCGTTCCGGCGGCAGGTCCTTCGCGGGTGAGCCCATGGCGCCCGCGGCTCCTGGCAGGGCCGCGCCGCCACCCGCTCCGGCACCGGTGGCCGGTCCGCCGCAGCCGAGCGGCGCCGAGCTCGACTACGCCGCCCTTGTCCTGTGCGGCCCCGACGAACAGGGTGGTCGCAGGGGCCGGCTGTTTCCCGGCTCCCCCTTCGACCCGGTGGCGGCCGAGTACCGCCGCCGCGCCGAAGCGGTGGCCGCGCTCCCGTTGCCCGGACAGGCCGTGCGGCCCCGCGAGTCTGCGGGTTCCTTCGACCACCGCTTCGATGCCACTGCCCGCGCCGACATTCCGTCGGACGGCACCTGGCACACCGTCACCGTCGGCGAGATCCCGGTCGGGCTGCGTACCGAATACCTCTGCGTGCCGTCCGTGGAGCAGACCGTGTACGCGACGTTGGTGCTCTCCAACGCCACCGACCAGGCACTGCTGGCCGGCCCGGTGGAGGTCACCGTCGACGACGACTTCCTGCTGACCACCGCACTGCCCACGCTTGCCCCCGGCGGTGTCCGCCGGGTGGGGCTCGGGCCCGCCGAGGGCATCCGGGTCACCCGCCGTACGAACCTGCACGAATCGACCGCGGGCCTGCGCAACAACACCACCGTGCTCGACCACCGCGTCCATGTGGAGCTGGCCAACGGGCTCGCAAGGCCCGTCGTCGTGGAAGTCCGCGAGCGGGTGCCGGTCACCTCCGAACCGGACGTCCGAATCGAGGAACGCGCCGACTGGACGGCGCCCGACGACGGCACGGAGCCCGATCGCCATGCGCCTGGAACCCGCGTCTGGCGACTGGAACTGCCCGCAGGCGCCACCGCCGCCCTCGACGGCGGCTACGAGATCCGCATCCCGACCGGCAAGGCCCTGGTCGGCGGCAACCGCAGGAGCTGACACATGTCCACGGCCCCGAAGCCGATCGCCCTCCCCGTCACCGCCGTCACGTGCCTCGAGGATCGCGCCCACATCGAGCGCGATGTCGTGCTCGACCTCGAGGCCGGGGTCCAGCGGCTGCGTCTCGGGCCGGTCAGTGCGCTGGTCGTCGACCGGACGCTCCATGCCGAGCTGACCGCCGATCACCCCGCGACCGTGCTCGACGCGCGGATCGTCCGCAGCTGGACACCGCGTGGGCCTCAGTCGTCCACCGACGAGGACTCCGCCCTGCGCCACCGCGTACACACCCTCGAACAGGAGCAGCTGGCCCTGGGCCAGCGACGTGACCGGCTGCAGGCTCGCCTTGACCTGCTCGGCCGGCTCGCCACCGATCTGCTGCGGGAGATCGGCGAAGGCGCCGGCTCAGGGGAGACCGAACGGTCCCGCTGGACCATCGAACTGGACCGGGTGGACGACGAGCGGGACGCCCACGGTGAGCAACTCCGGACGGTGGAGAGCCGGCTCGCTGCACTCGCTGTCGAACTCGGTGAAGCACAGCGGGCCATGCATCTCTCCGAGGAGGAGCCCGCCGAGCTGGTCGGCCATGTCGAGTTGACCGTGCAGACCGCGGCCGCCGGGCCGGTCGGGCTGCGCCTGAGTCACCTCACCCCGTGTGCACTGTGGCGGCCCGCCTACCGGGCCGTGCTCGACGGGGACTCCCTGACACTGGAGACCGACGCGATGGTCTGGCAGCGCACCGGTGAGGACTGGTCGGACGTACGGCTGACGCTGTCGACGGCCCGCTCGGCGCAGGCCACCGATCCGCCACGGCTGGGCGAGGACCGGCTGACGCTCAAGGACCGCTCCGCGGCGGAGCGCCGCACGGTCGACGTCGAGCTGCGCGAGGAGGAGATCGGGGCCCTCGGCCCGGCCCCGGTGCTCGGGCTGCCGGGTGTGGACGACGGTGGTGAGGCGCGGGTCCTCAGGTCCCCTGCGCCGGTCTCGGTACCCGGTGACGGCCGCGCCCACCGAGTGCCGCTCTCCGCATTCACCACGGACGCGCGCAGCGAGTACGCCTGCTCACCGGAGTTGTCCCCCCTGGTCACCCAGGTGGTGCGGTTCGACAACCTGTCCGGCCACGTGCTGCTCGCCGGGCCGGTGGACCTGGTCCGCGGCAGCGGATTCAGCGGCCGTGGCACGCTGGACTTCACTGCCTCCGGCGCCCCCGTCGAGCTGGCCTTCGGCAGCTGCGACGACTACAGGGTGATCCGGCATGCCGAGGAGTCCCGCGACTCCGCCGGTATCACCCAGCGGACCGTGGTCACACGCACGGTCCGGCTGCACCTGTCCCGGTTCTCCGGGCCCGGGGAGCACGGCGAGCGGATGGTCGTCCTTCGGGAGCGGATCCCGGTCTCCGAGGTCTCGGCGGTGGAGATACGCCTGCACAAGGATTCGTGCTCCCCGGCGCCCGACGTGGTCGACCCCGAGGGCATCGCCCGCTGGGACGTCACCCTCCCGCCCGGCAGCCGCCGCACGGTCACCCTGGTCTACGAACTGTCGGCGAGCGCCAAAGTCACCGGGCTCTGAGTCCGGCAGAGGGGCGCTGTACCGGACCTGCTCCGGCCGGGCGCCCGCAGCTCGGAACCGGCCGCGCACCACCTCACCGGCATCGTCCGAGCCGCACGTCGATGCCCGGCCATGACCCATCGACCGCGATCACACGTGTGGCGGACCGGCAAGGCAGGAGGGGCACAGCCCACGGTAGGTGATCTGGACCTCGGACACCGTGAAGCCGAACCGCTCCTCCGCCGGGAAGTCGGCCAACGGGTCGCCAGCCGGGTGGACATCGCGGATGGTGCCGCAGTTGGAGCACACCAAGTGCTGGTGGGGGCGGTGGGCGTTGGGGTCGTAGCGCTTGGCGCGACCGTCGGTGGAGAGCTCCATGACCTCGCCGAGAGCGACCAGTTCCCCCAGGGTGTTGTAGACGGTGGCCCGGGAGATCTCGGGCAGCCGCTCCGCCGCGCGGACGAGCACCTCGTCGGCCGTGAGATGCACATGATCGCCATCGAGGACCTCCGCAACGACACGTCGCTGGGACGTCATCCGCCAACCACGCCCTCGCAGTCGCTCCAGCAGGCCACTCATATCGGTTCACCTGTTCAGGTTCGATGGGACAACGGAAGTTCACCCGCCGATGTCCGGCTCTCGTCGGGAAGCGGTTTTGGTGACCTTCTGGACCTGGCCTCCGACCTTAATGGCGGTGGTGCCGGCAGAGCCAGCTTCACACACGTCGTGGCGAGGGCGCCTGTCCATCACTTGTCAGGCCGTCATATGAGCCTCCCATTTCCCTCACCACGTCGGCGGAGTGAGCAGGATGACAAGAAATGGCCGCTCGGCTCACACTCCTGGAGGCGGAACAGCCGTCAGCCGTTGAGCCGGAGACCGGACCCGAACGAATGGGGCTTTCGATTTCTTGTTGCCAGGGATGCTCTGCGTGTTCTCGTAGCAGTGCGGTCCGCGGTGCGCGACCATACGGACGCCGAATCCGCACAATCATCGGCGTCATACGCGAGGAAGGGTTCTTGTCGGACGAATGCCCACGTGGCGGGCCGTGGGCCGGCAGGCGCCCGATGGGCGGGTGTCATGACGTGCCACGAGCGCGGGTCACTGCGCTCGACGCCAGACAGGCGAACAACGTCAAAAGCAAGAACCTGCAGAAGGAACACCGAGACAGAAAGAAGGACGGACGTGTCCGGCAGCGAAAGCGAGAACCCGGCGATCTCCTCCCCGGCCCCCACGCAGACCGGCCCCAAGGCGAACCGGGACTGGTGGCCGAATCAGCTGGATCTTCAGGTGCTCCACCAGCACTCGCCTCAGTCCAATCCATTGGATGAGGATTTCGACTACGCAGAAGAGTTCGCGACCCTCGACCCCGACGCGCTCAAGCAGGACGTCTTCGAGGTGATGACGACGTCGCAGGACTGGTGGCCCGCCGACTACGGCCACTACGGCCCGCTTTTCATCCGAATGAGTTGGCATGCCGCGGGCACGTACCGAATCGCCGACGGCCGGGGCGGTGGCGGCTCCGGCGCTCAGCGCTTCGCCCCCCTCAACAGCTGGCCCGACAATGCGAGCCTCGACAAGGCGCGCCGTTTGCTCTGGCCCGTCAAGCAGAAGTACGGCCGGAAAATCTCTTGGGCCGATCTTCTGGTCTTCGCCGGCAACTGCGCCATGGAATCGATGGGTTTCAAGACGTTCGGGTTCGGCTTCGGACGAGAGGACATCTGGGAACCCGAGGAAATCTTCTGGGGCCCCGAGGACACATGGCTCGGAGATGAGCGCTACACCGGCGACCGGGAACTCACCGGTCCTTTCGGTGCCGTGCAGATGGGACTGATCTACGTCAATCCGGAGGGGCCCAACGGCAACCCGGATCCGATCGCTGCCGCCAGGGACATTCGCGAGACGTTCGGGCGCATGGCGATGAACGACGAGGAGACGGCGGCGCTCATCATCGGGGGCCACACGTTCGGCAAGTGTCACGGTGCGGTCGATCCCGAATACATCGGCCCGGAACCCGAGGCCGGCCCCATCGAGCAGCAGGGCCTCGGCTGGCGGAACACCTACGGCAGCGGCAAAGGCGCAGACGCGCTCACCAGTGGGCTCGAAGGCGCATGGACCTCCGAGCCGACGAAGTGGGACAACGGGTACCTGGACAACTTGTTCAGGTACGAATGGGAACTGACGACGAGCCCGGCCGGTGCGAAGCAGTGGACTCCCACCGATCCCTCGGCCAAGGACAGTGTGCCTGATGCCCACGATCCGTCGAAGAGGCACGCTCCCATGATGCTGACGACGGACCTGTCGCTGAAGTTGGACCCGATCTACGGGCCGATCGCGAAGAGCTTCCACGAGAACCCGGAAAAGCTCGCAGTAGCGTTCGCCAAGGCGTGGTACAAGCTGCTCCACCGCGACATGGGACCCCGCTCGCGCTACCTCGGCCCGTGGATTCCCGAGCCGCAGCTGTGGCAGGACCCCGTACCCGAGGTGGATCACGACCTCGTCGGGGAAGAGGACAGCGCCACCCTCAAGGACAGGATCCTCGCCTCGGGACTGTCCGTCTCCCAGCTGGCCTCCACCGCTTGGGCATCGGCGGCGAGCTTCCGCGGCACCGACAAGCGTGGCGGGGCGAACGGGGCACGGATTCGGCTCGCGCCGCAGAGGGACTGGGAGGTCAACGACCTGCCCGAGGTGGCTGAGGTACTGCAGACCCTTGAGCGGATCCAGGAGGACTTCAACCGCTCGCAGACCGGCGGAACGAAGGTTTCACTCGCCGACCTGATCGTCCTGGGCGGGTGCGCGGCCGTGGAGCAAGCCGCGAAGAATGCCGGGTACGACATCTCGGTCCCGTTCGCACCGGGGCGCACGGACGCCTCGCAGGAGCAGACGGACGCAGAGACGTTCGCCGTGCTCGAACCCAGGGCGGATGGGTTCCGCAACTACCTCCCGGCGGGAGAGAAGCTGTCGCCGGAGACTCTCCTCCTGGACCGCGCCAGCCTGTTGACACTGACCGCTCCCGAGATGACGGTTCTGATCGGCGGCATGCGGGCCTTGAACACCGGATTCGGGCGTTCGCCACATGGCGTCTTCACGAACCGGCCGGAGGCGTTGACCAACGACTTCTTCGTCAACCTGCTCGACATGGGCACGGAGTGGAAGGCGTCGGCTTCGGACGCGAACGTGTTCGAGGGTCGGGATCACGGCACGGGCGAGGTCAAGTGGACGGCCACCACCGTCGATCTCATCTTCGGTTCACACTCCCAACTCCGGGCCATCTCGGAGGTCTACGGATCCCGGGACGCGGGAGAGAAGTTCGTCCGTGACTTCGTGTCAGCGTGGGACAAGGTGATGAACCTCGATCGGTTCGACCTGCGTTGAACCTGAGGTCCCGGCCGGCCACGCATGGCCGGCCGGGACATCCTCGGGATCCGGGCAGGAGTGCCCGGTCAGCGAAGCCGCGCGTGTGAAGATCGACCGCACTCTGCGGCTCTCATGACGAGCTCGTTCGTACTCCGCGCGGCCGTCGCCGACCGCCGCGGCCGGGGCGCCGTACTCGAAGTCGGGGAACGTGTTGTCCACCTCCACGACCCGGCCTTCCTCCGACGACCGCTTGACCGCCGGCATCACTTCGAGTGCGTGGAAGGCGTGTTCGGGCCAAGTGACGGTCCGGATTACCTTCTCCACCCACTCGACGAGGTGCCTCCGGCCGTCAATCCACGGCCGCTGAGGGTCCGTCCCGCCGGCGATCCCCGGTCGTCGGTCCATCGCTCCGAAGCCGTTGGGAGCTTCGGGCGTGTGCCGCCCCTTCGCCCCCCTCTCCATCTCTTCCCCGCAACGGCGCCCGACCATAGGCTGAACGCGCTTTCGGGCAGGTCACACGGCTTGCCGGATGCGCAGGTCCCGGGATACAGGAGAGGCAAGGCAGCACCATGAGCAGTCCGACGGTGTACGACGTCGCCGAGCAGTCCGGCGTCTCGATCGCGACGGTGTCGCGTGTGTACCGCAATCCCGACTCCGTACGCGCCGCCACCCGGGAACGGGTGCTGGCCGCCGGTCGCAAGCTGGGATACGTGCCCAGCGGCAGCGCTCGGGGACTGGCCAGCCGTACGACGGGAGTCCTCGGCGTCTACTTCCCGGACATCCACGACGTCGTCGCCGAGAACGTACCGACGGATGACGACACCGAGCTGATGCTCTACTCCGACCAGGTGATCCGTGGCATGGAACGCGCCGCCCGGCAGCGCGGCTACGCACTCCTGATCGCCGCGGCGCACGAGGGACGCACGAGTGAGCAACTCGCCGAGCTCGCCGGGCGGGTGGACGGGCTCGCTCTGCTGGCCCAGACCGGAATAGCGAGCGAGGACCTGGAGGTCATTGCGAGACGGCTACGCGTGGTCATGCTCGCCGGGGACCGGGACGCCGACCACGACCACATCGAAGTGGCCAATTTCGACGGCCAGTTGGAGCTCACCCGGCATCTGATCGCCGACCATCGCCTGCGCAGACTGGCATTCGTCGGCGGCCCGTCGGACTCCCCCGACGGCGAGGCGCGCTTCCGCGGATTCCAGGCGGCCCATCTCGAGGCGGGGCTACCGATTCCGCAGCGGCCCGATGCGCGGGGCGATCTGACCCAGGACGCCGGCCGCCGTGCCGTCGAGGCGCTCCTCGACCGGCCGGGGCAGCGCCCACAGGGGCTGGTCCTCGCCAATGACCAGATGGCCGTGGGCGCGTTGCATGCGCTGGTGTCCCACGGCATCGGTGTGCCGGGCGACATGGCGGTGACCGGCTTCGACGGGATCCCGCTGAGCCGCGTGGTACGGCCCGCGCTGACGACCGTACGACAGCCGATGGGCCGGCTCGGCCAGGAAGCGGTCGAGCTTCTCGTCGCCAGGATCGCGGACCACCAACGGGCAGGCGTGGCACGGGTGTTGCCGGTGTCGCTGATGCGGCGGGCCAGTTGCGGCTGCGCGACGCCGTGAACGTCGCAGCCGACCGCACCGCGAGCGGGGCAAAACACCTCTGCGGCACACGGAATTCCGCACGTTTACGAAAGTGTTACCGACGCGCCCCTTGAGGCCACCCGAGGCATGCTGCAGGGTCATCCGTGCGCCAATGTGTAAGCGCATACATGATGCGCTTACATGAAACGCACACATGCACTCGAGGAGGAGTCACATGTCTCGCATCGCCAAGTCCGTCGGCCTGGCCATGACAGTGGTCTCGGCCGTCGGTCTGACCGCCTGCGGCAGCAGCGGCGGCAACGGGGTCGCGGCCGACGCCGAACAGACCGTCACCGTTTGGGCCATGGGCGAGGAAGGTGCGCGACTCCAGTCCGTCACCGAGGAGTTCACCAAGGAACATCCCAACATCACCGTCAAGGTGACCCCCGTCGGTTGGGATGTCGTCCACCAGAAGCTGGTGGCGGCCGCGGCTGCCGGCAAGCTGCCCGACATGGCGCAGATGGGCTCCACGATGATGGGCGAGTTCATCTCCCTGGACGCCCTCGAGCCGGTGGACACCAACACCTTCAAGAAGGACGACTTCTTCCCCGCCGCCTGGAACGGCAACGTCCAGGACGGCAAGGTCTACGGAGTGCCGTGGTACGCCGACACCCGGGCGCTCTACTACCGCACCGACCTCGCCGACAAGGCCGGTGTCACCAAGGCCCCGACCACCTGGAAGGAACAGAGCGACCTCGCCTCCGCGTACCAGCGCAAGGCCGGGGCCGACTGGGGCACGGCCCTCCAGCCCGGTAGTACCGGCGCCTGGCAGGGCTGGCTGCAGTACCTGTACTCGGCGGGCGGCGAACTGCTCGGCAAGGACGGCAAGCCCGCCCTCGACTCCCCCGAGGCCGTCAAGGCGTTCACGGAGTTCGGCCACTACTTCGACGCCGGGCTCGCCAAGAAGAACTTCGTGCCGGGTGAGGACGTCCTCAAGGGGTTCGCCTCGGGCAAGACACCGATGTTCCAGTCCGGCCCCTGGATGGTGCAGAACATCACGGACCAGGCACCCCAGCTGAAGGGGAAGTGGAAGGTGGTGCCGGTGCCGGCCGACAAGACCTCCACGTCCTGGGTCGGGGGCGCCTCCCTGGTCACCTTCAAGGACAGCGACCACAAGGCCGCCGCGGAGGAGTTCACCAAGTTCCTCAGCACGCCGAAGATGCAGGCGCACTGGTACGAGATAGCCAAGTCGCTCCCCGCCAACAAGGCCGCATGGAACGAGCCCGCTCTCAAGAGCGGCGGAGAGTCCCTCAGCACCTTCAAGCAGTCACTCGACACGGCGGAAGCGGTCCCGCCGATGGCCAAGTGGAACGAGTTCGCCGCCCAGATCGAGAGCGCCCTCGAGAAGATCGCGCGTGGTGCCGACCCGGCCGCAACGGCGAAGCAGCTCCAGAAGTCCACCGAGGGCCTGGTGGGCTGACCGCATGAACAGCACCGCCGCCGAGGCAGGAGCGCCGGAACGGGCACCGGGCACCGCACAGCACCCGGCCGTCACGGGCGCGCGGGCCACGCCAGGGGCGTCCCGGCCCGGCCGGGACCGGCTGTCCCGGCAGAATCTGGCCGGCTGGCTCTTCTCCACGCCTTTCCTGTCGCTCTTCCTCACCTTCATGGCGTTTCCCATCGTCGCCACGCTGGTGATGAGCTTCACGGACTTCGGCCTCCGCAATGTCACGGACCCGCTCTCGGTGAATTTCGTCGGCTTCGACAACTACACGAAGCTCTTCGAGGACGAGAAGTTCGTCCGGGCACTGTTCAACACCGGCTACTTCGTGGTGCTCGGCGTGCCGTTGACCATCGGCAGCGGACTGCTGGCGGCGGTGCTGCTCAACTCCGGAATCGACCGGATGCGCACCTTCTTCCGTGTCGGCTTCTACGCACCCGTGGTCACCGCCATCGTGGCGGTCGCCGTCATCTGGCGCTTCGTCCTGGACCCCGGTGAAGGGCTGGTCGCAGGACTCGGACACCAGATCGGCCTGGACACACCGGACTTCCTCGGCTCCGAGGCGCTCGCCATGCCCTCCCTGATCGTGATGGCGGTCTGGCGCAACATGGGCACCGCGATGGTCCTCTTCCTCGCCGGGCTCCAAGCCATCCCGACCGACGTCCGGGAGGCTGCGAGGATCGACGGTGCGGGGGTCTTCCAGGAGTTCCGAAGGATCACGGTCCCCCTTCTGCGGCCGACCATGCTCTACGTCGCGGTGATGACCTCCATCGGCTTCCTCAACGTCTTCGAGGAGCCGTTCGTGATGACCGACGGCGGTCCGTCGGACAGCACGCTGACGATCTCGCTGCACATGTACCGAGAAGGCTTCAACTTCTTCCACATGGGTTACGCCAGCGCCATGGCGTACGTCCTGTTCGTGATCGTCCTGGCGGTCACGCTGCTCCAGCTCCGTCTGCTGAAGGACAAGACAGTATGAGCGCCACCGAGACCCGAGCCCAGACCGCACCCATGGTCCGCACCGTGCCGCGGTCCTCGCGCGCCCGCAGTCGCAAGACGCTGGTCTACATCCTGCTCAGTGCCGGTCTGCTGGCCATGGCCGCGCCGTTCCTGTGGATGGCACTGTCGGCCTTCAAGACTCCCCAGGAGCTGGGGGCCGGCCCGCCGGTGTGGATTCCGACCGAGTGGACGCTGCAGAACTTCAGGGATCTGCTGGCGAAGATGGACGTCGGCCAGGCCTTCTTCAGCTCGGTGCTGGTGGCGGTAGTCGTCACGGTCTGCAATCTGCTGTTCTGCTCGATGCTGGGATATGCCCTGGCCAAGCTGAACTTCGTGGGCAGGAAGCCGGTGTTCGGCATCGTCCTCGGCGCGCTGATGGTGCCGGGCAACCTCATGCTGCTCCCCCAGTTCGTGATGATGAGCCAGATGGGGCTGATCGACAGCTACACGGCGCTGATCCTGCCGTTCGCGGCGGGTGCCTTCGGGGTCTTCCTGATGCGGCAATTCATGACGGCCATTCCGGACGAGCTTCTCGAGGCTGCCCGCATCGACGGAGCCCGCGAGTGGTTCATCTTCTGGCGGATCGTGCTGCCCCTGGTCAAGCCCGCCCTGGCGACGCTGACGATCTTCGTGTTCCTCGGTTCCTGGAACAATTTCCTGTGGCCGCTGATCGCCACCAACGACCCGGACAAGTACACGCTGCCGGTGGCCCTGGCCACCTTCGCCACCGATCCGACCAAGGCGGACGGCTCCAACGGCGTCCTGATGGCGGGGGCCTTCCTGGTGGTGCTCCCGGTGCTGCTCGTCTTCGTCCTCCTTCAACGTTTCTTCACGCAGGGCATCGCCACGGTGGGTCTCAAGTAGCCCTCCGGCCACGACGCTCCGCCTCCCCTGAGCCCGTGCGGGACCGGCCGTTCCTGACGACGGCCGGTCCCGCACGGCACCCGCGGTCGTATCCACGCCTTTCGCTCCAGGTGTTGGCCCCGCACGGGCCGCGGCTCATGCCTCGCACTCGCGCCTGCCGCAGGCCCCGCGCCTGCCTCCCCCGCAGTCCGCTGAACCTCAAGGAGTGCTCCGGGCTGTGATCACGAACCCCGGCAGGCGTCGCAATGATCTGTCCGCCGCGCCCTCGTACGAGGGCGGGCGCCTGGTGCTGTGCGTGCGGCGCACGGAGTTCACCGTCCGCTGGGCCGAGGCCTGCCCCCACGGCGACGGGCCCCACCGCCGGGTGCGAAGGGGCCCGTCGCCGTGCGAGGAGCCTCGGTCAGAGGTTCGAGGACGCCCTGTGTGAGGAGCCGCCTTCAGAGCTCGAAAATGCCGTATCCGAAGCCTTCGGCCCGGATCCCGTCGCCGGTCACAGTGACGCCGCGTGCCTCCAGGGGGGCGGCCCTGCCCACGGGAGCGGCAGTCCCGGCGGCGTCGCGGCGTGGGTTGACCACCACGAGGTAGCGGCCGCCGCGGACGTACACCAGTGGATAGTCGGCGTGCAGGACCTCCGTGCTGCCCGCTGCGCCCAGCTCTCGGACGTCCTTGCGCAGTGCGATGAGGCGGCGCACCAGGTGCAGGAGGGAGCCGTCGTCGGCGCGCTGGGCGGCGACCGTCGGACGGCCCGGGTCCGGGTCGACGGGCAGGTAGAGACGGTCGGCCGGGGCGGTGGAGAAGCCCGCGTTCGGTGAGTCGTCCCACTGCATGGGGGTGCGGGAGCCGGCGCGGTTGTAGCGGGGGCCCAGCCGGCTGCCTTCGTGTCCGGGCAGGTCGGGCACGTAGCGCATGCCGATCTCGTCGCCGTAGTAGATCGCCGGCAGCGTGGGCCAGGTGAGCTGGAAGACGAAGGCGGCGGGCAGCTGTTCGGCGGTGCGCGGACCGCAGGCCAGGCGCGAGAAGTCGTGGTTGGCCGTGGGCAGGGAGATGAAGCCGGCGTCACCGACGGCGTCCGTCGCGTCGCGCCAGTCGGTGAGGAAGGTGCGCGGGGAGCCCTTGCCCTCGGCGTCGAAGTAGGGCGCCTGCGGCTCCCATTGCTCGCTGACGGTGCCCTCGAAGTTGTTCCACAGGGAGCGCAGCGCGAGCCCGTCGTCCTTGGGGCCGAACTGCAGGAAGAAGTCGGCGTGGAAACCGGCCGGGACGGACGTTGCGGGGTCGCCCCATTCGGAGAGCAGCGCCGCCTGCGGGTGCTTGCCATCCAGCCAGCTGCGAAGTTCCCGCCAGACCGCGGCGGACTGCGCCTGGCCGGGATCGTCCTTGACGAGGGAGGCCGCCATGTCGACGCGGAACCCTGACAGGCCGAGGGTCAGCCAGTGGTCCATGATCTCGCGCAGGGCCTGGCGGTTGGCGCGCGGTCCCTCGGCGTCGACGGGCAGGCGCCAGGGTTCCGCCTCGTTCATGCGGGCGTAGCCGAAGTTGAGGGCGGGCTGGGAGTCGAAGAAGTTCGGCAGGTAGTAGCCGGGCCGGGTGCCCGGCGAGGCCACGAATCCGTCCGGCAGTGCCGCAGGGTCCGCCGGGTCGGCCCAGATGTAGCGGTCGTCGGACGGGTCGTCGGCCGAAGCGGTGAACCAGGGGTGCTGGTCCGAGGTGTGGCCAGCGACCAGGTCGAGCAGTACGCGGATGCCGCGGCGCGCCGCGGCATCGGTGAGCCGGGCGAGGTCGTCGTTGGTTCCGTAGCGCGGCGCGACGGTGAGGTAGTCGCTGACGTCGTAGCCCGCGTCGAGGAACGGCGAGGCGAAGCACGGGTTGAACCAGACGGTGTTCACGCCCAGCCAGGCGAGATGGTCCAGCCTGGCCTCGATTCCGCCGAAGTCTCCGATGCCGTCGCCGTTGGAGTCGGCGAAGCTCTGCGGATAGATCTGGTACAGGACGGCGTCGGCGAGCCATTCGGTGGCGGGGCGGGGGGACATCATGACGGTGGGGTCCTTCGCGGGTCGGGATGACGGGCGGGGTGGGGTCGGCGTGCGGTGCGCAGGATTGCCTGTACGGGCAGATGGTCGCTGGGGTAACGGCCATTCGGTGCGAAGTCGTTGAGCATCGCCCGTCGCACGCGGGTGCCCCGGGACGCGAGGATCCAGTCGATGCGGTCGCCGCCGGGTACCGGCGGCCGGTAGTCGTGGAAGGTGCCGTGGGCCGGGCCGCGTTCCTCGGCGGCCTCCCAGGTGTCCACGAGATCCGCCCGGGTCAGGAGCGCCGCGTGGACGGTGCTGTCGCCCGCAGGGGTGTTGAAGTCACCGGTGACGACGATCGGAACGTCGGGTGCGAGCGTGTCGAGCCGCTCGGTGAGGAGCTCGGCGGAGCGCTCCCGGGCGTATGCGCTCGCGTCGTCGAAGTGGGTGTTGGCGGCGAAGAACTCGCCGCCGCCCGACAGGTCATGGAAGCGCACCCATGTGACCATCCGGGGCCAACTGCCTCCCCAGGTGTTGGAGCCGGGCTCCTGCGGGGTGCCGGAGAGCCAGAAGTGGTCGTACTCCAGAGGCCGGAGCCGTGTGCGGTCGTAGCCGATGGCCATGAACTCTCCGCGGCTGCCGCCCTCCCTCCCCTGGCCTATCCAGCCGTAGTGCTCCGGCCCCAGGTCGGCCTCGAGATCCCGCAGGGGTCCGTGGAGCCCCTCTTGCGTACCGATCAGATGAGGCCGCTCCATGCGCAGCAGGTGCGCCACCACGTCCCGCCTCTCGCGCCAGGGGCGGGGCGATGCGGGCCAGTCGACATGCAGATTGAAACTCATGACCCGCAGCCAGGGCGGATCGTTGTCCGTCATGCGTTCGCCTCCGAAAGCGACTTCGGGGTGGAGTCGGCAATTCCTTCGGTCCGTCAAGCAGGGGCTGCCCGGGGGCTTGTCCGCAGTTGATGAATGCGCTTTCATTCATGCCGCGCAAAACGTTAACTTCACGGGTAGCGATACGGCAACAGGTAAAGAGGTCACGACGTGCTTCGAGCGTACGAGGACAAGGTGAAGGACCTGCTCGGCCGGATGACGGTCCAGGAGAAGCTGGGGCAGATCCAGCAGTTGACCTGGACCGGCGACACCGGGCCGGGCGGCGGTCAGACCGAGCGGACGGAGGCCGCGGCCCGTGCGGGACTGCTCGGCTCGGTGCTCAACATCCATGGCGCCCGGAGCAGCAACTCCCTTCAGCGCATCGCTGTCGAGGAGTCCCGGCTCGGCATCCCGCTGCTGTTCGGCCTGGACGTCATCCACGGCTTCTGGACCGCGTTCCCGATCCCGCTGGCCCAGGCGTCCAGCTTCGACCCGGAGGTGGCGCGGCGGGACGCCGAGGTGTCGGCGAAGGAGGCCCGGTCCGAGGGTGTGCGCTGGACCTTCTCCCCCATGATGGACGTCACCCACGAGCCGAGGTGGGGCCGGATCGCGGAGAGCTGCGGCGAAGACCCCTATCTCAGTGCCGCCTTCGCTGTGGCCAAGGTGCAGGGTTACCAGGGCCCGGCAGATGGCAGCGAGCTGTCGCGCACGGACCGGATCGCGGCCTGCGCCAAGCACTTCGTCGCCTACGGCGGTGCCGAGGGCGGCCGCGACTACAACACGGTCGACGTCTCCGAGCAGCGGCTGCGCAACCTCTACCTGCCGCCCTTCAAGGCGGCGGTCGACGCCGGGGTGGCCACCGTCATGGCCGCGTTCAACACGATCGGCGGAGTACCCGCGCACGGCAACGCGCACACGATGAACTCCGTCCTCAAGGAGGAATGGGGCTTCAAGGGCTTCGTGGTCAGTGACTACACGGGCGTCGAGGAGCTGATCGCGCACGGCTTCGCCGAGGACGGCGCCGACGCGGGCAGGCTCGCGCTGAACTCCGGTCTCGACATGGAGATGGTCTCCACGAACGTCGCCGACCACGGCGAGGCGCTTCTGTCCGACGGGCAGATCACGATGGAACGCCTCGACGATGCGGTGACGCGCATCCTGCAGCTGAAATTCGATCTGGGACTGTTCGACAACCCGTACTCGGACGAGTCGGCGGCTGTCGGCGAACCCACCGCCGCCGCGCGGGCCGCGTCCCGTGCGAGCGCCGCCCGGTCGATGGTCCTGCTGAGGAACGAGGGTTCGGTCCTCCCGCTGAGCCCGGCCGCCGGCTCGATCGCGGTCGTGGGTCCCTTCGCCGACTCCACCGCCCTGCACGGCACTTGGGCAGGGCCCGGTGCGTCCAGGTTCCCCTCCGTCGGCATCCTGGACGCCGTGCGCGAGGCGGCGCCCGGCGCGAAGGTCACACAGGCCGGTCAGGACCTGACCCAGGTGGTCGCCGCCGCCGCGGCCGCCGAGGTCACCGTCGTGGTGGTGGGCGAAGACCCCGGGCTCAGCGGTGAGGCGGCCGTGCGCAGCGACATCGGTCTGCCCGCGGGCCAGGAGGAACTCATCGCGGCCGTCGCCGCGACCGGTAAGCCCTTCGTGGTGGTGCTGGTCAACGGCAGGCCGCTGGTGCTGGGCGACTGGGTGGACTCCGCGCCCGCGGTACTGGAGGCCTGGCACCCCGGCATCGAGGCCGGCCACGCGGTGGCGGATGTGCTCTTCGGCGCGGTCGCCCCGGGGGGCAAGCTGCCCGTCACCTTCCCGCGGGCCGTGGGTCAGATTCCCCTCTACTACAACCACGAGAGCACGGGCCGCCCGTACAACCCGGCACAGCCGGAGGTGAAGTTCGTCTCGAAGTACCTGGACCTGGCCGACGGACCGCGCTTCCCCTTCGGGTACGGCCTCAGCTACACGACCTTCGCCGTCTCACGGCCGCAGTTGAGCCGGGAGAGCATTGCGAGGGACGCCCTGGAGCGAGGCGAGACGGTCGAGGTGTCGCTGACGGTCACCAACACCGGCGAGCGAGCGGGCGACGAGGTCGTCCAGCTCTACGTCCACGACGTGGCGGCCGGCATCGCCCAGCCGGTGCGCCGACTGCGTGGCTTCGAGCGGGTCACCCTCGAGCCGGGCCGGAGCACCACCGTGTCCTTCCGTCTCGGTGTGCAGGACCTCGGCTTCTGGACCAACGACCCGGCGGGGACGTTCATCGTCGAACGCGGCCGCATCGACGTCTACACGGGCACGAGTTCGACGACGCGGGACTGCTCCCCGCTGACCGTGGTCTGACGTGTGCCCGTGCACCGCCGCTGCACCGATCGGTACGGCGGCGGTCACCCCTCCCCCTCCCAGCCCGCCGGGGGCGATTCCGTGCAAGCGCCCCGTACGGCAGTCCGGCTGGGCCACGAACTCGCCCATGGTCTCCGAACTCCGTCCCCCTGCGCGGCTTCGACAGGGAATGGCGTCGGGCGCCGCGGGCAGCACCGCGTACACCGGACGGTGCCGGATGCCCCGTCGTCACGGGCACGGTCGACGCCGGCGAGACCGACGTACTCTTCGTTTGCCTTCCCGCCTGGCGGGCGAGGCGACGGCGGAACAGCTCGACGCCGATGTATGGATGGCGGGCGGGGCGGGGATCCGCATCGCATGGCACGAGGGCGATGTTCAGTGCCATTCCCGACGCTCCGCGCGACTGAGGGCTGTCATTTCCAGAACCGGACCTTCACCCCTCCACCACCGTCGGCGGAAACACCCCACCGGCAGGCGAGGATCAAGGCGCACGGCGACCGCCGGATCGGCCGGCTCCGTCAGGCGACCGAGGATCTGAGCCGTGCGCCGAGGGCGCGGGAGATGCCGCGCGCCGCGACCTGCACCAGCGGGGCGAGGGCGTGCGGGTTCACGGCGTCCGCGTGGGCGACCACCGACACCGCGGCGACGACGGTGTTCTCCGGCCCGTACACGGGGGCGGCGACCGACACGGCGTCCATCGTCACCTGCCGGTCGCTGACGGCGACTCCGGTACGGCGCACCTCGGCGAGGGCGCGGCGGACCTCGGCAGGGGCGCAGAGGGTCTTCTCCGTGTGGCGGACAAGCGGTCGGGAGAGCACCTGTTCCTGGACATCCTGACCGGCGTGGGCGAGAAGGACGAGGCCGACACCGGTGGACGCGAGGTCGAATCGCCCGCCGACGCGAGTGAGGACCCGGACCGCGTCGCGGCCCGCAAGACGCTCCACATACACGACGGACAGCTCCTCGCGGACGGCGAGCTGCACGTTCTCGCGGGTGATGTGGCCGAGGTCGGAGAGATGCGGCAGGGCCGCCTCGCGAAGGCCGAGGCCGCGCGGGGCGAGGGAGGCAATCTCCCACAGCCGCAGCCCGATGCGATACCCGCCGCCCGGCTCGCGTTCGAGCGCGCCCCAGTCGGCCAGTTCCTTCACCAAGCGGTGGGCGGTGGTGAGGGGCAGGCCGGCGTGGCGGGAGATCTCCGCGAGGCGCAGCACGGGCCGATCCGGAGCGAAGGCTTCCAGCACCTGCAGAGCCCTGGCCGTCACCGAACAGCTGCCGGTCGAAGCTTTGCGCTGCATGCCGGCCTCCTCGCTGTACGCCCGGCGCTCCACCGTGGACCCGGGCACTTCACCGAGAAGCTAGGCAGGACATCTCCCGGCCGTCAACACTCTGTCAACGATTCAGGGTGGTGTGCCCGGTGGGACCGGAGGCTTCGGGCGGTTCGGACCGTCTCACCGGCGTCCGGACGCCGGCATGCGCTGCGGTCGCCGATCCCCGCGGCCGTCACAGGTCCAGGACGAGCCTCGGACACGATGCCCGGGAAATGCAGATCATCATCGTGTCATGACTGCTCTGCTCGGCCGGGGTGAGGAGCGAGTCGCGGTGGTCGACCGTGCCGTCCAGCACGGCGGTCTCGCAGGTACCGCAGGTGCCCTCCTGGCAGGAGGAGAGGACCTGCACACCGGCCTCCTCGACCGCCTGGAGCACGGACTTGTCCGGCGGAACGGTCACCGTGATGCCGGACTGCGCCAGTTCGACATCGAACGCAGCGTCCCGCAGGGGCGCCTGCAACTCCTTGGACGTGAACCGTTCGAGGTGCAGGGCGCCGTCGGGCCAGTCGGCGCACCGCTCCTCGACGGCCTTGAGCAGCGGCTCAGGACCGCAGCAGTAGACGAGTGTGCCCGGCTGCGGGGTACCCAGGAGCGCGTCCAGGTCGAGGCGGCCGTATTCGTCCTCGGGACGGATCCGCACCCGCTCGTCGTGCCGCGTGAGGAGTTCGTCGCGGAAGGCCATCGACGCAAGGGTCCGCCCTCCGTACGCCATCTCCCATGCGGCTCCGAGCCGTTCGGCCTCAGCCACCATGGGGATGATCGGTGTGACGCCGATGCCGCCCGCGATGAAGAGGTACCGTTCGGCGCGCTCCAGGCGGAAGTGGTTGCGCGGACCGCGCACCCGGACCACGTCACCTTCGACCAGTGTGTCGTGCACGTGGAGCGAACCGCCGCGGCCGTCCTTCTCCAGGAGGACGGCGACGCGCCACACCTCGGCTTCCTCCGGCGGGGAGCACAGCGAGTACTGCCGTACAAGGTCCGGTGCCAGCAGGAGGTCGATGTGCGCGCCGGGCGCCCAGCCGGGCAAGGAGGCGCCGTCGGCCCGCCGCAGGTCGAGGGAGATGACGCCGTCCGCCTCGTCGGTACGGCCGGCCACGACGAGTTCGAGTTCGGCCTCGGGCGCGGTGGTGCTTCTGGTCATCAGAGGATCCTTGAGTACGCGAGGTCAGGCGCCGACGAGTCGGCGGGGGTGGGGAGTTGTGTCCGGGGCGGGGGCGGCCCCCTGTCCCGGGTGCCTGTCGGGGTGGGCGAGCAGCCACTCCCACAACTCCACCGGGTCCTCGGACTCCCGGTCCTCACCGCACCAGCACCAGCCGCGCAGCCGGTCCGTGCCGGGGACCCACACGATCCGGTAGACCGTCTCCCCGTCGAGCGTCGTCGTGGGTGGCGTGCTCATCGGACACCCGCCGTGGAGTCGGCGGTACCGGCCTCGACCATCCGCTTGAGGATGCGCCGGGCGGCCAGGCCACCGGTGTCGATGTTGATGCTGAGCTCCTGCGTCCCGGCCGGCTCGGAGGCGATGACCCTCTCCAGTCTGTCGAGTGCGACGACATCCTGAAGGACGACGGTGCGGTTGTTCTCCCGCAGGAAGTCGGAGACCTTCTGGTCCTCAAGGGCGAAGTCGCGTGCCACGGCCCAGAAGTCGTGGGTGCTGTGCTCGGTCTCGGGGGTGATGGCGTAGACGACCTCGACGTGGAAGGCGTCCGGATCGCTGCCGTCGGTGTGCGGCCCCGGCGTTCCGACCGGGGCGATGCGGGAGTGCAGAAGGTAGAGGCAGGGAGCGTGGTACTCGATGTCCTGCCATCGCGTGATGCGGCCGGTGATGCCGGTGGACTCGGAGTAGAACGGCGGGCAGGCCGCGTCGTCCATGTGCCGACCGACGTGGACGACGCCCGCCTTCTCGTCGACCTCGGTGGTGATCGGGGTTTCGGCGACCTCGGGTGTGCCGATGTAGCCGCCGTGCAGATACGTCTCGTGCGACAGGTCGAGCAGGTTGTCGACGAGAAGACCGTAGCGGGCCGCCAGCGGCTCCATGCCGCAGACGGTGGTGTAGGCGGGCGAGTCCAGCCAGGGGGCGCGCGGGATCGAGGACTTGTCGGCCTGGTCGTGGTCGCCGATCCACACCCACACGAAGGAGTCCTGCTCCGCGACGGGGTACGAGGTGAGCCGGGCGGTGCGCGGCACGCGCTTCTGTCCGGGCACGCTCACGCACACGCCGTCCGCACCGTAGGTGAAACCGTGGTAGCCGCAGACGACCGTGTCGCCGTCCAGCCGGCTCGGCTTCTCGGAGAGCGGGAAACGGCGGTGCACGCAGCGGTCCGCCATGGCGGTGACCTCGCCCGCCTCGGTGCGCCAGAAGAGGATCGACTCGCCACAGACGGTACGGGTGAACAGCTCCCGCCCGATCTCACTGCCGTATGCGGCCACGTACCACTGGTTGCGCGCGAATGACGTCGTCGTCATCGTCATCTCCCTTGCATTCGGGTGGGCCCGAACACGTAGACGGATTACGGGCTTTGGATACCGTGCTCTGCTACTGCGGGCCGGGGCGGAACGCCTCCCAGAGTGCTGCAGGCACGGGACCGGCAACAGGGCGCCTTCCGTTGAACGGAAGTCCGGTGCCGGGTGGTTCAGGTGCCTCCACGACCGCGTTGCATCCGCCTGCCCCGCTGTGCGCAGACCGCCGATCGGCGGGGACCGAACCCCGCCCAGGCGGGGCCGGGGGCGCAGCCCGTGGTGCTTCCGGCGCCCGACCCAAGGGCTGTCCCGTAGTCCCTGGCGGGCGCACGACGACAGCTGCGGCTCGCCGCGCTCTCGGAACGCCCGAATTCGACCGGTACGATGACGCCCTTTCGCCTTGCGATCCACCGTTTCCGACGCCGCGCTCCGATCCACCAGGGATCACGGGACAGCCCTTGGGCCAGGGAGAACGGAATTACGGTCAGGTCTGGATCGCCGGCCTTGCGGCTGCCAGACCGGCCTCGGGCAACTCCGCGGTCAGCGCGCCCTCGGCCTCGGCCGGCAGCCTGCGCTGGACCCGGCCGAGCGCGAACAGCACGAGCACCATCACGGCCGGGCAGACCGAGAACAGGGTGAACGCCCCGCGTGCTCCGAGACCGGCGTCGAGGATGACGCCGCCGAGCCAGGGTCCGGCCATGGCACCGACCTTGGCGACGGAGGACGCCCAGGCGGCGCCGTTGGCTCGGATCTCCGTGGGGTAGAAGGTGCCGGCGATGCTGGTGATGCCGCCATGGCCGCTGTTGATGAACATCTTGGCGCCGATGACGAACGCGACGTAGACGGCCGGGCCGAGCACGCCGGTGCCCAGAACGAGCATGCAGACGACGGCTGCGAGGGGCATCCACAGGATGGTGCCTGCGCCCTTGCGGTCGACGAACCTGCTGATGAACAGCTGCCCCACGGCGCCCGCGACGCTCGCGCACGCGGCGATGGTGGCGGCGGCGCTCACACTGAAGCCCATCCGCTCGTTGATCATCGGGGTCCAGAAGACCATGAAGTAGATCAGCGCCGAGGAGAGCAGATAGACCAGCCACAGCAGTGGCGTGATGCCCATCAGGTGGCCACGGAAGAGCTGGGCGGGGGTGAACCTCTTGCCGTGGTCGGCCAGTTGCGGGTCGCCGGTGATGAAGTGGCTCCCGGGCTCGATGGCCAGGTCCGGCTGGAGGCGGGCCAGGATGCGGGCGATGCGCTCGTCGCCGCGGGGGCGGGCCTTCAGCGCCAGGAACTTCACCGACTCGGGCAACAGCGCCAGCATCGCGAAGACGGTGAGCAGGGAGCAGACACCGCCGACGACGAACACCGAGCGCCAGCCGTATTCGGGAACCAGCCAGTTGGAGACGGGGCCGCCCGCGGCGCCGCCGAGGGTGTAGCCGGCCATGATGATCGACACTGCGGTCACCCGGAACCGCTTCGGCGCGTACTCGGCCGCCAGGGCCCAGGTCAGTGGGAGAACCCCGCCGAGGAAGAGTCCGGAGACGAACCGCAGGGCGACCAGGTGTCCGTAGGTGTCCGCGTAGGCGAACCCGAGCATGAAGAGGCCGAAGCCGACGACCGACAGGGCGATGATGGGACGGCGGCCGATCCGGTCGGCCAGATAACCCATGATCAAGGCACCGATCATGGTGCCGAAGAGGCCGACCGTACCGAGGGTCCCGAGCTGGGTCTCGGTGAGCGCGAAATCCTTCCGGATGTAGGTGGCGGCGAACGACAGGATCTGGAAGTCGAAGCCGTCGAGGAAGGTGATCAGACAGCAGACGGCGTACATCAGCAGCCATGAGCGGCTCGCGCGCTGCCGCTCGACGATCGGGGCCAGTTCCACAACGGGTGGTGCGGCGCTCATGGACAGCTCCTCGTCGCTGAGGTGTGCGGGATCGGTGCGGGGTGCACCGTGACGGTGCCGTGGTCGGAGTCGATGCGGACCCGGTCGCCTGTCCGGATGACGGTCAGCGGGTCAAGGTCCAGGCCGGTCACGGTGGGTACGCGGGTGACGACAGCGCCGAGGGCGGCCTTCGTGGTCGTCGTCACGAAGATCATGCCGAGGGGGGCGGTGCCGGCGAGCCGGGTCGCCTGGAAGAAGCCCGCCCAGCCGGAGGAGCCCTTGGCGCCCGGGAACACCAGGATCTTCCCGGCGAACGACTGGCCGTAGAGCGGGTGGCGGCGTTCGATGACGACGCCGCGGGCCGGGTCGATGCCGCCCCATCCGGAGACGGTCTCGGACGATACGAGCGCCTCGCCCTCCGCGAGGCCGGGGACGACGGTCCGCCCCCGCAGTACCACGGTGTCGCTCATCGCAGGTCTCCCTTCCAGATGCCGGTGACAGCGGCGTCGATGCAGTCGGCGAGCGTGCCGAACCAGGCCTCGATGCCGAGGATCGCGGGCAGGTAGTGGGCCTGCTTCGCCGAGTCGGTGGCGAAGACCTTCGTGCCGGGTGGTGCGGAACGGGACATGGCGGGGCAGGAGTCGGTGAGCACGCGGCCGCCCGCTCGCTCGATGGTCTGCGTCCAGCCGTTGCGGTCTGCGGTCGTGCGCAGCGCTCGCGGCACCATCAGCCACAACTGGGTGCCGGAGTTGAGCCGGCGCCCCTCCAGCAGCCGGGCGGTGTCACGGACTTGATCGAGCGAGGCGTGCGGGCAGCCGAGAAGGACGAAGTCCACGTCCGGGCTCGTGCCCTGGGAGTTGAGGTCCTCGTAGACGGCACGGCGTTCGCGTTCCCCGTACGGGACGGCCTCGGGTATCCGCCGGCCGCCGAAGGCCGCCTCGAGACTCGGGGCTTCGGGGGTGATGCCGGGAAGGTGGTAGATCTCGACCCCGCCGGAGGATGCGGCGGCCGCCCCGAAGTGCTTGAGGTCGAGCAGGTCGGGCTGGGCCAGCGCTCCGGTGACGACCGGGCGTTCCTCCTGGACGAGGCCGCCGGCGAAGTAGCCGAGCATGCCCCAGTCGAGTGGCCCCGCCACCGGTGTGCGGACGTCGACGTGGTGGGTGCCGATCCGGTTCTCGGTGCGGTGGTTGCCCCAGCAGGGGATTCGGCCGGTGAGCGAAGCCGCCCCGGTGGAGGCGGTGCCCTCGCAGTTGGTGCGGGCGCCCACCACCGAGTTGGCGTAGACGACCGCCGAGGACTCCATCCAGGCCAGATGTTCGCCGCGCACGGGGATGTTGCCCACTTGGTACGGCGTGCAGGTGGCGAGGATGTTGACGCCCTTACGGCTGTAGAACGCCTCGGCGTCGGACTGCAGCGCGACGAGCTCCTTCGGGTAGGGGGCGACGCCCTCGGCATCGGGGCCGAAGCTCTGCTGCAGCTGGCAGGTGGGCACCTTCATGTCGGGGATGGTGAAGTCGCCGTCGCTGTCGAGGTTGAGCACGGCGTAGGCCTTGTGCCAGCCGCCTTCCTGTACAAGCTGTGCTTTGGCGGGCGACGGCTGGGTCATCGTCCCCGCGACGTTCCGCACGTCGCACAGCACCTCGGCGTCCAGCGCCTGTCCGTAGCGGACGAGAAGGTCCATGGCTGCGGCGACCGCGGGTCCTTCGGCTCCGTCGAGCATTGCCTTGTCGGCGTCGTTGAGCTTCATGCGCTCGTGATTCCTTCCCTGGGCGTGCGCGGGGTGAGTACCGCGCCTTCCTGGAGCGGGCGGACCGTCCGCAGGTAGACGGACAGCCATCCGCGCTCGGCCTGCGCGCACGGCGTCCAGGGGGTGCGGGTGGCCAGTTCCTCGTCCGGTACGAGGAGGTCGACGCAACGGGTGGTGAGGTCGATGGAGATCGTGTCGCCGTCCCGGACCAGGGCCAGCGGTCCGGCGTCGGCGGCCTCCGGGGAGACCTCGCCGACGACGATGCCCTTGTTGACCAGTCCGGAGAGTTGTCCGTCGGTGACGACGGCGACCTTGCCGGTCAGCCCGGCCCCGTCGAGCGCGAAGACGGGCCGCGAGGCCATGCCCATGCCGGGAGTTCCCTTGGGCCCGAGACCGCGCAGCACCAGTACCTGCCCCGGCAGCACATCTCCGGCACGCAACCCGTCAAGCGCGTCCTGCGGGCTGTCGTACACCTTGGCCGGTCCGGTGAACGACGGCGGGCGCTCCTCGTCGACCGCCAGTTTGACGATTCCGGTGGCCGGCGCGAGCGAGCCGCGGACCAGGACGATCGTGGGTCCGCGGCCGAGCGCCCGCTCCGGCGGGCGGATCACCTCGGGGTCCGTGGGCTGCCGTTCTGTGAGCTCCTCACCGAGAGTGCGGCCGGTGATGGTCAGGGCCCCGGTGTGCAGCAGCTCGCGCAGCTGCCACAGCACCCCCGAAGCTCCGCCGGCCGCCTCGAACTCGTCGATGGAGTACGGTCCGTTCGGTCGCACGGCGGCCAGCAGCGGCACCTTGTCGGCGAGCCGCTCGTAAATCTCGTACACGTCGATTCCGGTGTGCGCCTCCTCGGCGATCGCCTGCAGGTGCTTGACGGAATTGATGGACGCACTGACGGCAAGCATGACCGTCACCGCATTCTCGAAGGCTTGGCGGGTGAGCAGGGTGCGGGGCCGCAGGTCCTCGCGCACGAGGTCGACGATCCGGCGCCCCGCCGCCCGTACATCGGCCCACATCCTGGGGCTGTTGGCGAGCACGGGTGTGGAGCCGGGCAGCGCCATGCCGAGCGCCTCACAGGCGATGTGCATGGAGTTGGCCGTGCCCATGCCGGCGCAGACGCCCGGTCCCGCAACGGCGTTCTCGCTCATACCGGTCAGTTCGTCCAGGCCGATGCGGCCCTGCGCGTGGTGACCCGCGGCGAGGAAGACGTCCTCGATGTCGCAGTGCCGACCGGCGAACGTCCCGCAGGCCTGATATCCGCAGCCGACGACGACGGTCGGCAGATCGAGCCGCGCCGCCGCCATCAGCTGCCCTGGGGCGGTCTTGTCGCAGGAGGCGAGAGTGAGCATGCCGTCGAGCTGGGCGCCTTCGACGGCGGCCTCGATGTCATGGGTGATCAGGTCGCGGGCGGAGAGGATGTAGCCGCCGCGGCCGCCCGCGCTGTGGATGAAGTCGCTCGGGGCCACCGTGCGGATTTCGAAACCGATGCCGCCGGCCTCGGCAATCGCCTCCTTGGCGGCCCGCGCGATCTCATCGAGATGGCTGAAGCAGGTGGCCAGCTGGGACGAGGAGTTGACGATGGCGATCTTCGGCTTGTCCATGTCCTCGTCGGTGAGACCGAGGGCTCGCCACTGGGCGCGCCGGACGGCCCACGGGGACGTTCCGGGGGTGTAGTTGCTGCGGAGTGCGGTCATGAATCGGCTCCTCAGTCGTCGACATTCGCGGCAAGGCGGGCGCGGAGTGCTGCGAAATCGATCCCGTGCACGCTGCCGTCGCGTCCGGCGAGGTCCAGGGTGTGGGCGGCGCCCGCCCCCATGGCCGCGCAGGGACCCATGACGCGGACGCTGGAGAGGGCCGCGGCATCGCCGTCGGCGCAGCGTCCGGCGGCTACGAGGTTGTCGCAGTCCGGGGAGAGCAGGGAGCGCAGCGGTACGTAGTGGACGTGGTCGGCCTCGAAGGTCTCCCAGACGTATCCGTCTGCACGGTCGTGCAGCTCGATGGGCCAGGCGGTGCGGGCGACCGCGTCCTCGAAACGGGTTCCGGCCCTCACCTCGTCGAGCGACAACTGGTGGCTGCCCTTGATCCATCGGGTCTGCCGCCGGCCCGGGAGGCCGTACGAGCGGACTTTCGCCTCTCCGAAGGCCTTCGGGAACTCCGCACGCAGGAACTCGACCACCCGGTCCGCCTGTTCGCGGCCGTCGAGCTGGGCGGCCGAGGCCTCGACCGGGTCGAGCGGGGCCGGTATGTGGGTCATGTTGAGGACGGCGGTGCTCCGGCCAGGGAAGAAGAAGGCCAGCCCGTCGCGGCGGACCAGTCCCCACTCGGGCGCCTTGGCGTGGACGTGCTCGGCAAGCTCCTCACGCCCCGGCTGGTGCTCCTCGTGCAGGTGCTCCAGGACGATCTGCTGCGACCCGTAGATGGTTCGTTCCGGTACACGGCAGGCCAGCCCCGCCTCCCAGGCAAGCGCCGCGTCGCCGGTGGCGTCGACGAAGCCGGGCGCGGTGACCCGCACGGTTCCGTGCCGGGTGGCGAAGGACACCGCCGCGATGCGCCGGCCGTCCCGCTCCACACCGGTGATCGAGGCCCCGAGGACGACGCGGATGCCCAGTTCCCGGATCCGGCGCTCCACCCACCGGCCCAGCGCCACCTCGTCATAGGTGACGGTGATGGTGTGGCCGCGGTTGACGTGCAGATCGCCGGAAGCCTCCAGGTCGGCAAAGATCCCGTCGAAGATGCCGTGCGTGAGCTGCCGATAGTCGGGGCCGTTGCCGTACACCCCGCAGAACAGCCCGATCAGCGAGTTCACCATCTGTCCGCCGAGCACGGGCAGACTGTCGACGAGGACGACCTCCCGCCCGAGCTGCGCGCTCTCGATCGCGGCGGAGATTCCGGAGACGCCCGCCCCCACCACGCAGACATCGGTGTCGAGTCGATGGCTCGCTGTGCCGGCCGGCTTGGTGACGGTACGGACTTTCAGCTCGGTCAGGGCATGGGGCATGGAGATCTCCTGTGCGAGGGGGCTGTGCCGCAGTCGGCTCACTGCTTGCCCGGCACACTAGGAAGCCCTGTTCCGCGGAGGGAATGCCCAGGTCGATAGAGCGTTCGGCTGGGTGGCATCAATGGCGTTTATGGTTCGAAGCTGGCCGCTGCCCGGGCCACCAGTTCACGCAACCAACTGTGTGCCGGGTCCTCGTCATGGCTCGCGTCCCACCACAGGTGCTCCTCGAGCGAGTCGAGCGGTACCGGGCAGTCGAGCGTGCGCAGCCCGTGAGCCGACGGCAGCCGCGCGGTGAGCCGCTCCGGGATGAGCGCCACCCTCCGCGTGCCGGCGATGAAGTCGGGTACGGCCCGATAGCTCTCCACGCGTACGGCGATCCTCGGCCTGATCCCCAGTGCGGTCAGCTGCCGGGTCGCCGGAGCGGCCGAGGGATACCCGTCGTCCCGGTGGTAGGGCACCACCCACGGCAACCGTGCCAGGTCCTCGATGCCGAATGCCGCGGCCTCACACAGCGGATGGCCGGCGGACACCAGGCAGACCCACCGGTCGCGGAAGAGCGGAACCGAGCCGACCCCCGGGGTGCGAAAGTGGCCGAGAGACGGGGACACCAGACCGTCGACGAGCCGGATGGTGTCGCCCGCTCCACTGCCCAGAGTCTCCCGGACGAGCTGGAGATGAAGCACCGCGTGCGGTGCGTCACGGTCGAACAGCCGCGAGAGCGCGGGGCCCAGAACGGTCGCCGGGTAGTCGGCCATCAGCAGTGTGAACTCCCGCTGTGTGGTGGCCGGGTCGAAGGCCCTGCCCGTCGCGAAGAGCCGTTCCGTGGCAGCGCACACCGTCTCGACCTGTCCGGCCAGCTGCGCGGCGAGCGGCGTCAGGACGTAGGCGCCCTGGACCCTGACGAGCAGCTCGTCCGCGAAGTGCCGACGCAGCCGGGACAGCGAGGCACTGACGGCCGGCTGGGTGACGCCGAGATTGCGCGCGGCACGGGTGACGTTCCGCTCGCGCAGCAGTGCGCGGAGCGTGACCAGGAGGTTGAGGTCGAGGTTGGCGAGGTGTGTGGGACGGGACTGCCGTGGGGTCATGGGCTCGGGATCCTGCCGCATACGCATCGCCGAGACCAGCCGTGATTCCGCTGGCCGGAAACCGGGTCGACCCGCAGGCACGGCCGGGGTTGCCCTCGGGCGTTCGCCGCCCCTGCCCGACTGCGCGGTGCCGTCGTACGTCATGCCCTGTTCCGCCGCGGAACGCGAGCGCCTCCGGGACGAATTCGGCCCAGCGTCATCCGCCGGTGGACCATCACCTCGGCGCACCTGGCGTGCCGCTCACAGCCGCGCACCAGGGGGCGGGCCTGGACCGGCTGCTCCGCCCTGCTGTCACGACGAACCGCAGGTGTGTGGCGGGGCGCGTGACGGCAGAACGTTCGGATCGCTCCGGCCGGTACACGGCTTCGGCCGGTGCGCGGTGGGAAAGTCATGCAAGATCGAAAAAGACGTAAGCAACTTTCGTCCGACCGATTACTTCGCCTGTCGCCTCAGGTCATACAGGCGAAGCACATCGACATCTCAAGATCATTTTACGCTGAAGGATGGGACACTGCGACATGACTGAAGCCGTGAAGGGCCCTGCCAGCTACTTCCCTTCGATCGAGAAGAAGTACGGCCGCCCGGTGGCAGAGTGGAAGGCCATCATCCGCTCCTCGTCCTTGACCAGGCATATGGAACTCGTCTCCTGGCTCAAGACCGCACACGGACTCGGGCACGGTCACGCAAACGCCCTTGTCGCGCACACCCTTGCCGAGGACAGCGGGAAGTGACCCGCTCCATCCAGGCACGAGAGTGCATCGCCACCGGTTGTGATCCCGTCACGAATGGAGAACCTGGCTGAAGCGGGGAGGGCGACCAGCAGTGCGGTGCCGGAACGGGACCTCCCCGTGCATGGAGCCGGCACCGCGGCCGGACCGGCGCTGTCCGCGAGCGCCGGGTGCTTCAGGTCCCGGCCGGCCACGCCCTGGCCCGCCACGAGCGCGTGTCGCTGCAGGACCCGGCCGACGTGGACCACAAGCTCCCGAAACCTGTGGCGGACAGCCATGTCCGCCGTGCCGTCGCTGCGCCCGGGCGCATGCGATCTCGTGTCGGCCGACGTGAACGTCGCGGGACTCGGCGTCCGACCGGGCGGGGATCCGGTCATTCCTGGTCGGCGAAGACGCTGGTGTCCAAGTGGGCGAGGAGGTCGTCGACGTCTCGGTACACCGCGCGGGCGCCGGCTGCTTCCAGGTCCGCACGCGGGATCCCGCCGGACAGTACCGCTACGGGGGCTACCCCGTCCCGCACGGCGGCCTTCATGTCCCAGACGGTGTCGCCGACGAATACAGCATGCTCGCCCGGGACGTCGGCGATTTCCCTGGCCTGTTCGACCGGGTCGGGGGCGGGTTTGCCTTCGGCGACGTCGTCCGCGCTGGCCGACCCGAGGATGACGTCGTCCGCATCGATCGCACTGCGCAGCGCGGAGAGTTCCGCGCCGCTCGCCGAGGTGGCCAGTACGATCTCCCAGCCTCGCGCGGCCAGAGTACGCAGCAGGTCGCCCGCCGAGTCCAAGGCCGGCAGCCGGTCGAAGTACGTGGCGTAGAGGGCGTGGTGGGCCGCAGTGAGCTGCTCGTCGTCGTCAGGGTCTCGGTCCTCGCCGAGCAGGTGGACGATCAGGTCGCCGCTGCTGAGGCCGACGGCCTGGTGGATCTCACCCATGGGGACGCGGTGGCCGGCCTGCCGGAAGGCCTCCCACCAGGTGACGACATGCAGGTGATTGGTGTCGACGAGCGTTCCGTCGACATCGAAGATTGCCGCACGTTTCGTGGTCATCTCAGGTTCCTCGGCCTCTCACAGTTCGCGCAGGGCGGGAAGGAGCTTCTGCCGGGACCACTCCAGGAACGGTTCCTGGTGGTCGCCGCCGATCTGAACGAGGGCGACCTCGGTGAATCCCGCATCGACGTAGGGGCGCACGGCTTCGACGACGGCGTCCACGTCGTCGCCGCAGGGAATGGTCCGGGCCACGTCCTCGGGTCGTACGAACTGGGTGGCGCCCTCGAATCCGTCAGGCCCGGGGAGTTCGGAGTTGACCGGCCAGCCGCCGCCGAACCAGCGGAACTGGTCGTGGGCACGGGCGATCGCCGCATCGCGGTCGGTGTCGTAACAGATCGGCAGTTGGCCGATCTTGGGCTTTCCGGCACCGCCGTGCCGATCGAACGCGGAGATCAGTGACGGCTCGGGTTCAGTGCCGATGGCAAGGTCGGCGAGACGACCGGCCAGTTCGCACGAGCGGTCACCTGAGACGGCGACACCGATCGGCGGCGGAGTGTCGGGCAGATCCCACAGTCTGGCGTTCTCGACATCGAAGTGGGCGCCGTGGTGGTTGACGTTCTCCCCCGCGAAGAGCGAGCGGATGATCTCCACAGCTTCCTCCAGCTTCGCGAGCCGGACGTGTGCGGCGGGCCATCCACCCCCCACCACATGCTCGTTGAGGTTCTCCCCGGAGCCGAGTCCCAGGCGGAAGCGCCCCTGGGAGAGGAGTTGCACGGTGGCGGCCTTCTGGGCAACGACCGCAGGGTGGTAGCGGGTCGTCGGGCACGTCACGTACGTCATCAGGGGAATGCGGTCGGTGGCCTGCGCGGCGGCACCGAGCACGCTCCATGCGTATGGGGCGTGTCCCTGGGAGTCCAGCCAAGGGAAGTAGTGGTCGGATGTGACGGAGAAATCGAAGCCGGCGCGCTCGGCGCCGACCACGTGACCGACAAGCTCCCGCGGGCCTGCTTGCTCGGTCATCATCGTGTATCCGATCTGCACCATGTCGCTCTTCTCCTCATGGTCGGGCGCCGCTCGAACGGGCATGGGGGACGCGAGACGCGGTCACTGTGTCACTGCCGTTTCGTCCGAAGCTGTAGATCGACCTCCTGTTCCTGGTCCCCCGACGCCGTGCCCCGCTTGTGTACGGCGAACGCGGCGCTCAGGACTTCGCAGAGCTGGTCCACGGCGACATGGTCGCCCTGCAGCGTGGCGGTGGGCGAACCGTCGAGTGGTGGGGGCGGCCCGGTCGGCATGCGGTGTTGTGCCGGCTCGAACTGCGCGGTCCAGACGGCAGGGTGGTCCCCGGGCTGCTCCTGGGGTACTGGGTCGGAGGGACGATCGGTGGGGACCGCCGTCCGCAGGACGCCGAAGACGGTGGCGGCGTCCTCCTTGGACGCTCCGGTGAGAGACACAGTGACCATCGGGGTCACTCTCCCTTCTGCTGGGGTACGACGGTGTACTTCGGGTCCTCCGCGGAGGCGATTCCCGCCGCGAACACCCCGAAGCGGGTGCAGACGGAACCCGCGAGCAGTGCGAGCCCACCGGCCACGGCGGCTGGCCGGCTGCGGCCGCCGGCCAGCGCCGCGGTCGCGGCTCCCGCCATGGTCAGGGCGCGGGCGGTACGCATGAGCGCGCCCGCGCGGCCTTCGCGCCAGGTCTCCGCCACCATGCCGAGGCGTCGTTCGGCAGCCTCGGTCGCCAGGCTCTCGGCCGTTGCCGCGAGCACCGCCGCACAACGAGCGGGGCCGCTTTCGCGCGGTGGCGCGACGATCAGTGCCATGCCCGAGGCTGCGGCCGTCGCGGACGCCGTGAACAGATAAGGGAGTTCTCGGTGCGCGCCGTGCCAGGCGGGAACGGCGGTGTCGGCGGCAAGGACAGCGGTGTACGACGCCAGCAGCGGACCGAGCAGCGCGGCCCCCGCGGTCGCTGCGGCGCCCGCCCGTGGCAGCCGTCCCGAGACGGCGCTGAGAGCGGCTGCCCCGGCGGCGGGGCCGTACGCGCTGAGCAGCCAGGAACCCATGCTCATAGGGGACGTGGGTTTGAACACACGCAGCATGTTGGCGAACCGGCCGGGTTTGCCCAGGTCGTTGATCAGGGCTGCGGCGGACAGCGAAACGGCGGCGAGGGACGAGACCTTCATCGCGGTGGCGGTACGGGGGCGTCCGGTCATGTGGGCCCCGGCGGCGAGCACCGAGCCTGCTCCGGCGAGACCGCCGAGGAAGAAGTATCCGGCGATGTCGCGGGCTGCCCAGGACGGGGCGTGGATGATCGGACGCCCGTAGTAGGACTCGAATTCCGCGCGCGGAACCATGACCTGTTCACCGCGTCGCTGCCGGGTCCTGGTCATCGTCCCTCCTTGGTTCGACCGGCCAGTACGAACGCGAGCGCGATGCTGCCGGCCAGGGACAGTGCGGCGGTGCCCGCGTGCTTCCACATGGCCGCCAGATCGCGGGTGGCCACCACAGGGTCTGGTGGCAGTCCGTACACCTCCGGCTTGTCCAGGAGTAGGAAGAACGCTCCGTCACCACCGACTCCGTCGTTCGGATCGTGTCCGTACAGGTGCGCCTGTTCCACGCCCTGTTCATGCAGTTGCTCCACGCGCAGCGCGGCGCGTTCGCGCAGCTCGTCCAGTGGGCCGAACTGGATGGATTCGGTGGGGCAGGCCTTCGCACAGGCCGGTTCCTGGCCCGCGCCGAGGCGGTCGTAGCACATCGTGCACTTGAACGCCCTTCCGTCGTGCTGACGTTGCTCGATCACCCCGTACGGGCAGGCGGGCACGCAGTAGCCGCAGCCGTTGCAGATGTCCTCCTGGACGACGACTGTGCCGAACTCCGTGCGGAACAGTGAGCCGGTGGGGCAGACGTCCAGACAGGCCGCGTGTGTGCAGTGCTTGCAGACGTCCGACGACATCAGCCAGCGCATGTCGCCCGGCGCCTGCGGGGGTTCGGGAGCCGTCGGGGTCCCCTCGATGAGCGAAAGCTCGGTGCGTCCCTCCGGCGCAGGCAGCTTCTGCTCGATGAAGGCGACGTGGCGCCACGTGGAGGCGCCCAGCCCCTGGGTGTTGTCGTAGCTCATGCCGCTCAACGGCATCCCGTCCTCCGGGATCGCGTTCCACTCCTTGCAGGCCACTTCGCAGGCCTTGCAGCCGATGCAGACCGACGTGTCGGTGAAGAATCCGACCCGTTCCGGGGGTTCCGGGTGGCCGGCGTCGCGAGCCGGGTCCGGCTCGGGACCGCTCAGCAGGTGCCGGTCCTTCATGTCCGATTCTCCATCCCTGTCGTCTCGGTGATTCCTGCGCGCCGTCGGTACTCCGCGACCAGCTTCGGCAGGTCGGGCCCGCGGGGGCGTCGGCCGGGGCGGATGTCGGCGGTGAGTGCCTTGTCCTCCTGGATGTGGGCGTTCGGATCGAGCGCGATGGCCACGAGCTCGTTGGCCGCGTCCCCGGTGGAAATCCCGTTGGGCCCCCAGTGGAACGGCAGCCCGATCTGGTGGACGGTCCGCCCGTGGACAGTCAGGGGCTTGAGCCGTTCGGTGACCATGACGCGCGCCTCGACAGCATTGCGAGCCGTGATGATCGTGGCCCAACCGCCGTGCTCCAGGCCGCGCTCGGCAGCCAGCTGCGGGGAGAGCTCGCAGAAGAACTCGGGCTGGAGTTCCGACAGATAGGGCGACCAGCGGCTCATGCCACCGGCGGTGAAGTGCTCGGTGAGACGGTGGGTGGTGACGATGTACGGATAGACCTCCGCGCCCGGCTCGTTGCCACTGGGGTGATAGCGATTGCCCTCGTGCGGCAGCAGCTGCCGTACAGGTGAGCGCGCGGTCGACGGGTAAAGGGCGTTGGGGAAGGGCGAGTCCTGCGGCTCGTAGTGGGTGGGAAGCGGCCCGTCCTCCAGCCCGGCGGGCGCGTAGAGCCAGCCTTTGCCGTCGGCCTGCATGATGAACGGGTCGTCCCCGCGCAGGGCGTCGGGCCCGGTCGCGCCTTCCGGTGGCACGTAGTCGGGCGCGCGGTCGGGTACGAAGTCGGGGACGTCGCGGCCGGTCCACTTCCCTTCCACGTCGTCCCACCACACGTACGCCTTGCGGTCGCTCCACGGGGTCCCGTCGGGGGCCGCGGAGGCCCGGTTGTAGAGGATGCGGCGGTTGGCGGGCCAGGCCCACGCCCAGTCGGCTGCCACGTAGTCCTGCTCCGTGTGGGGTGTGCGGCGAGCCGCTCGGTTGGCGCCATCGGCGTACACCCCGCAGTAGATCCAGCAGCCGCAACGGGTGGAGCCGTCGTCCTTCAGCTCCGTGTAGGCGGAGAGCGGACCGTCGTCCGGTCCATGTCCGTTGATCTCGGCCAGGACGGCGTCGGCGACCGGCTCACGCAGCGGCCCGTCGACGGGGTAGTCCCAGGTGAGGTCCCGGACCGGCTGGTCCATGGGCTCGGACGAGCCGGCCAGCTTCTCCTTGATCCGGCGGCCCAGGTGGTACATGAACCACAGGTCGCTACGGGCGTCCCCTTCCGGTTCCACGGCCGCGTAGTGCCACTGCACCCACCGGTTGGTGTTGGTGAACGAGCCGGACTTCTCGGTGTGTGCGGCGGCCGGGAAGAAGAAGACCTCGGTTCCGATCGACTCGGTGCTCAATTCACCCGTTTCGATCTCCGGTCCGTCCTGCCACCAGGTCGCGGACTCGATGAGGGAGAAGTCACGGACGACCAGCCATTCCAGGTTGGCCATGCCCAGCCGTTGGAGGCGGGTGTTGGCGGAGCCGACGGCCGGATTCTCCCCCATCAGGAAGTAGCCCTTGCAGGCGCCGTCGAGCTGCGCCATGACCGTGTCGTAGGTGGAGTGGGAGCCGGTGAGACGCGGCAGGTGATCGAAACAGAAGTCGTTGTCCGCGGTGGCGGCGTAGCCGTAGTACGCCTTGAGCAGGCTCACGAAGTAGGCCCGCATGTTGCCCCAGAAACCCTTCTCGGTGCGGCTGGCCTCGACGAACGCGTCCAGGTTCTCGTGAGCGTGGGCGTGCGGCATCGGCAGGTAGCCGGGGAGGAGGTTGTAGAGCGTCGGGATGTCGCTGGAGCCCTGGATGGAGGCATGGCCGCGCAGGGCCTGGATGCCGCCACCGGGCCGGCCGATGTTGCCGAGGAGGAGCTGGAGGACGCTGGCGGCGCGGATGTACTGCGAACCGGTGGAGTGCTGGGTCCACCCGACGGCGTACACGAATGCGCTGGTGCGGTCGCGACCGGAGTTGGCGGTCAGGGCGTCGCACACGCGCAGAAAGGTCGCTCGCGGGATTCCGCAGGTCTCCTCGACAAGTTCGGGGGTGTAGCGGGCGTAGTGGCGTTTGAGGATCTGGTAGACGCAGCGTGGGTGCCCGAGCGTCTCGTCGCGTGGTGGGCGGGCGCCGGTCCGGGCTCCTCCCGACCCGTGGGTCTCGGCGCGGCCGGAGCCCTGTGTCTTCTGCTCGTACTGTTCGTCGACGTCGCCGGCGGGCGCCTGGACCTCTGCACCCTCGTACTGCCAACTGCTCGGGTCGTAGTGGTACTTGTCCGGATCGAGTCCGGAGAAGACACCGTCCAGGTCCTCGGTGTCCTGGAAGTCCTCGCTGATGATCGAGGCGGCGTTGGTGTAGTTGAGGACGTACTCCCGGAAGTCCTTCTCCTCGGTGAGCACATGGTTGATCACCGCGCCGAGGAACGCGATGTCACTGCCGGCCCGGATCGGAACGTGCAGGTCGGCGAGGGCGCTGGTGCGCGTGAAGCGTGGGTCGACGTGAATGATCCGGGCGCCACGCTCCTTGGCCTCCATGACCCACTGGAACCCGACCGGGTGTGCCTCTGCGAAGTTGGAGCCCTGGATGACGATGCAGTCGGCGTGCTGAAGGTCCTGCATGAAGGTGGTGGCGCCGCCGCGGCCGAAGGAGGTGCCCAGGCCCGCGACGGTGGAGCTGTGGCAGACCCGCGCCTGGTTCTCCACCTGTACGACGCCGAGTCCGGTGAACAGCTTCTTGATCAGGTAGTTCTCTTCGTTGTCCAGGGTCGCGCCGCCGAGGCTGGCGATGCCGAGCGTGCGTGCGGTGCGCAGCCCGTCCTTCTCCCATTCCCAGGTGCGGCGCCGCGTCTCGACCACCCGGTCGGCGACCATGTCCATGGCCGTCTCCAGGTCGAGGGGCTCCCACTCGGTGGCATAGGGGCGCCGGTGGAGGACCTCGTGGCGACGCGCGGAGCCTGTGGTGAGCTGAAGGGTGGCAGATCCCTTCGGGCAGAGGCGGCCTCGGCTGATGGGCGAGGCGGGATCGCCCTCGATCTGGACGACCTTCTCGTCCTTGACGTAGATCTGCTGGCCACAGCCGACCGCGCAGTAAGGACAGATGGAAGGAACCACCCGTTCGGCCGTGTCGGTGCGCGGCCGGAGCTGCTGCGTGTGTGCCGAAACGGCGGCCCGGCCACGCGCCAGCGGGTCGGATCCGGTCAGCTGTCGGTAGACGGGCCAGTCGCTGACCCAGGTGCGCACACCCATTACGTGTCCTCTCGGGCGGCCGGACTCCTGTCGGCAGTCGCGGGCGTTCCTCCCAGCCTCACCTGCCGGCGCTCCCACGGCGCGCGGAGCGTCAGGCGGACGGTTCGTCGGGTACGGGGTGCTCCGGACGTCGGTTGCCGGAGTGCGGGGCGCCCCTCCGGCCGGTGCCCACCTCGTCCGTATCGGGAATCTCCGGGTCGGGCTGCTCGTCGGCAGTGGAGTGAATCGAGGCGCCTGGGAGGTCCCAGGGGTCCTCGTCGGCGGTGACCTGCTGATCGGGCAGGTCCCTCGGTATCGGCTCAGGTGTCGGCCCCTCGCTGTTCCCAGGGGCTTCCCGGCGGTGCTCACTCACGGCGTTCTCGCTTCCTCACGCTGGGGGGTGGCGTGTGGCGCGAGTACCCGGGCGGGCGGCGAGTATGCCGGCGATCGAGGCTCCTGCGCCGAGGCCGGTCAGCTGTGCAGCGGCTTGAGGGGCACCCCCTGGGTCGTGCGCGACCGTCCTCGATCCCGGCTCTCCACACCGCCGCCCGAGGTCGTCCTCGGTGCGCTCCGCCTGCGCGACCGATTGGCCGGTCCGGCGGCGACCGTGCCGGTCAGGAAGCCGCCGCGCTGTCGGCGGATCCTGACTGCCTTCTCCTCGCGGCACAGGGCCAGACAGGTCTTTTCGTCCCCGATCCGAGGCGTGGGCACGGGCGTTCCTCCGCTTCCCGCCGCCCGGAGCTGCTTTGCTTCCAGGTGATTTCCCCTGCGGCCGGGGAATGTCCGTGGGCTCGCCGGGCACCGGATGAGCACGAGCCATGCACGACGAGCATGAGGAGGCACCTTGCGCATCACAGAGTTCCCTGCGGCGGCCCGCCCTCCGGCCCTCGCATGACGGGAAGACGGCTGGGTAGCCTGGTCGGCGAAATCCTCGGGTGGCAAGTGTTGCTGTCGGCACTCTGGTTGGTGTTGATCAGCAGGGTCGAACCGCTGGAGGTGTTCGCCGGTCTGGGTTGCGCACTGCTGGGAGCAGTCGCCGCCGTCGCGGCACGCCGGGCTGTGAGCGGCTGGTGAACGCATGGCTCGCGTCCGCATCCGTACTCCTGGTGGCAGGTCTCTCCCCCGTCGTGTGGGGTGTGGCGACCGGACCGCTCGGCCGCAGGGTCGTCGCCCAGAACTTCGGCACCTCGGTGGTCTGTCTGGTCATGCTGCTGCTCGCCCAGGGATACGACCGCCCCGCTTACACAGATCTCGCTCTGGTCCTCGCCGTGCTGGGCCCCGTCGGCACGCTCGTGTACGCACGGCTGCTCGCCGACGAACTGGGCGAGGCCCCGCCGAAGGCACAGCTGCCGACCGTACTGGCGGCCGCCGCCACCGTGCCGGTCGTGATCGCGTCGTGCGTGGCCGCCGGCCCGGGGCGGGCGGCGGTGAAGCTTGTGGTCGTGGGAGTTCTGCTCGTCGCCGGAAACGTGATCTCCTCACGGACCCTGTCCGGCGCCTACCTGGAGCCGAGCGAGGCCCGACGTGACTGACGGCCTCATCGTGATCTCTCTGTTCCTGGTCGCGACCACCGCGACCGCCGCCGTGGCGGTCCGTGACCCGGCCCGTCAGGCTCTGGTCCTCTCGGTGCTCGGTCTGGCACTCGCGGTGCTGTTCACCGTCCTCCAGGCGCCGGACGTCGCCCTGTCGCAGCTGGCGGTGGGCTCGGCGTTGACCCCGCTGCTGATCCTTCTGTCCGTCCGGAAGGTGCGTCGCCGCGGGCAGCGTGACGAAGGCGGCCGATGAGCCGCAGACTACGGATGTGGATCCTGGCCGTGGGCTGCCTCGGCTTCGCCGCCATGTTCGGGGCGGCCTGCCTGCGGCTGCCGGGCTTCGGCGGTGACAGCCACCCCTACGGCGACCGTGCTGTCCGGGCCGCGCTCGCGCACCGCACCGCCAACGTGATCTCGGCCGTCAATTTCGACCAGCGGGCCTTCGACACCCTGGGCGAGCAGACCATCCTCTTCGCCGCAGTACTCGGAACCGTTGTGCTGCTGCGGCAGACCCGCGAGGAACGTCAGGTGCCTCCCACGCCGGTCCATGTCGCGCTCCCCGTGAGGCTGTACGCACTGACCCTGCTGCCCATCGCGCTCGTCGTCGGCCTCTATGTCGTCGCGCACGGCCAGCTCAGCCCGGGCGGCGGGTTCCAGGGCGGGGTCGTCGTGGCGACCGCGCTCCACCTGCTCTACATCGGCGCCGACTACCGCGCGCTGGAACGGATCCGCCCGATCGGCGTGTACGAGGTCGGCGACGCGGTGGGCGAAGCGACATATCTCGTTCTGGGCCTGGCGGGTCTCATCGCGGGTTCTTCGTTCCTGGCCAACGCTCTGATCCCGTACGGCACGTTCAACACGCTCGCTTCGGGCGGATCCGTGCCCTTGTTGAACATGGCCGTCGGCATGGAAGTAGCGTGCGCCGTGGTGGTGCTGCTCGCCCGCTTCCTCGACCAGGCCGTGGAGATCGAAGAGGAAGGCACGAAATGAGTTGGGGGATGAGCACGTCATGATGTCGGTATTGCCGTATCTGGTCGCCGGCTGGATCTTCCTGGCCGGGTGTTACGGCCTCGCCACCAGCCGCCACCTCGTTCATGCGGTGGGCTGCCTGGCGGTCTGCCAGTCCTCCACCTATGTGCTGCTGCTCGCCGTGGGCTATCGCGACGGCGGCACCGCACCCGTCTTCTCCGACCTGAAGCCCGGATCGAGACCGCTCGTCGACCCGGTCGTGCAGGCACTGGCCCTGACCGACGTGGTCGTCGGCGCCACTGTGACCGCGCTGCTGCTGGCCCTGGTGATACAGGTCGCCAAACGACACGGCACGGTGAACCCCGACGAATTGACCGAGCTGCGCGGATGAGCCATCTGCTGCCGCTGATCGTCGCACTGCCGCTGATGGGAGCCGCCGTGCTGGTGGCCGCCGGACGGCGTCTGCCGCGCATCGCCGCCGATTCGATCGGCTGCACCGTGGCCGTGGCCACCGCCGGGCTGGCCATGGCGCTCCTCATCGACGCCTCGCCGAATGCTGTCGAATGGGTCGGCGGCTGGCACCCGAGCGGCGGCGAAAGTGTGGGCATCGTCCTGGTCGGCGACGTTCCCGGGGTGGGCTTGGCGGCACTCGTCTCCGTCCTGGTCGTCGCGGTACTCGTCTACTCCTGGCGCTATTTCGACGAGCCACCGCACCGGCACGCGGGCTCCTTTCCGGCTCTTGTCCTGCTCTTCCAGGCGGGCATGTGCGGCTTCGCGCTCACGGGTGACCTCTTCAACGCCTTCGTCTTCTTCGAGCTCATGAGCGTCGTGGCGTACGCCCTGACCGGCTACCGCGTGGAGGAGGCGAAGGCCGTGCAGGGGGCACTCACGTTCGGGGTGATCAACTCCCTCGGCGCATACACCACGTTGACCGGGATCGTCCTGCTGTACGCCCGCACCGGTGAGCTCGGTATGCGGCAGATCGGACAGCGGCTCGACGCGCACGGCGGGCCCGACGCCCTGACCCTGTGCGCCTTCGTCCTGGTACTGACGGGTCTCCTCACCAAAGCGGCCGCCGTCCCGTTTCACTTCTGGCTGCCCGACGCACACGCCGTCGCACCGACCCCGGTGTGCATGCTGCTGTCCGGAGTCATGGTCGAACTCGGCGCGTACGGTGTGTGGCGGGTGTACCACACGATCTTCGCCGGGCCCGGCGGCATCCCCGCACCGGACGCTGAACGCGCCCTGGTGACGCTCGGCGTGCTGACCGCGCTGATCGGCGCGATGATGTGCTGGCAGCAACGGCACGTGAAGCGGCTCCTCGCCTATTCGACGGTCGCCCACACCGGGCTCTTCCTCATCGGAATCGGCCTCCTGCGCCCCGAGGCGACCGGCGGGATCGCGGTCTACCTCCTGGGCCACGCGGGGGCCAAGGCCGCCCTGTTCGCCTGCGTGGGCATCCTCCTCGACCGGTACGGGAGTGTCGACGAACACGAACTCTTCGGACGCGCCAAGGAGTTGCGATGGGTCGGTGTCCTGTTCGCGACCGGTGCGCTGGCTCTGTCCGGGCTGCCCCCATTCGGCACGGGCCTCGGCAAAGCGGTCACGGAAGAAGCTGCGGGCGGACTCCTCGCCGTGGTGTTCGTGGCCGTATCCGCAGTCACCGCGGGAGCCGTGCTCCGAGTCGCCGCACGGGTGTTCCTCGGCGCCGGGAAGCGACCCGAGGCCGAACCGGCACACGAGACGAAGGGTGAGGACGAGGAACCGGAGACCAAGGGCCGTATCGGCCGGGTGCCCATGACGATGACCGCGGTTCCCACCGCGCTGCTCGTCGGAGCTGTCGCGGCCGGTCTGGCGCCATGGCTTGCCACGTCCGTGGGCGACGCGTTCGGCGCCCACCGTGCACCTCACTGGACTCCGGCCGGGACGATGCTCGGGTTCGTCTCCGCCGCACTCGCCGTGGGCTTGGCCGCGGCGGCCGTACATGGCCCCACCCGTCAGGAAGGCAACCGCTGGACGACGCCGCTGCGGCGCATGCACTCGGGGCACATCGGCGACTACGTGGTCTGGCTCCTGGCAGGCACAACCCTCATCGGCGCGCTCGCACTGCCCGGCATCCTTACCGGGTGACCCGAATGTTCCCGGCCCTGCGAGCACGCCCAGGCCGGGAGCTCGACATACCGGGCCAGATCACTTTCGCCATCGGCCTCGTCCTGGTGCTCTACGCGGCCGTCGAGGGGCCCGAGTCGGGCTGGACAACCCTTCCCGTCATCCTGTCGTCCGGCATCGGTCTGTGCTTCCTCGTCGGTTTCGCGGTGGTCGAACTGGGCGCCAAGTCCCCCATCTTCGACCTGACCCTGTTCAGGAACCGGGCCTTCACCGTGGGGTCCGTGGTCGCGGTCATCGGCATCCTCGCCTTTCTCGGCGCATGCTTCGCGACGAGCATGTGGCTCGGTCCGGTGCAGCACCAGGGCCCGCTTCGTGTCGCCGTCCCATTCCTGCTGCTGCAGGGGCCCGCGTTCCGCCTCATCCCGGTCGTCTCCCGGCTGTTGCACCGGGTCGCCCCGACCTGGCTGCTGACCTCGGGCTTCGTCCTGATGAGCGTCGGCTGTCTCCTGTGCACCCGGCTCGATGTCACCGACGCCGGCTTGAGCGCCTTCGTCGTGCCCGACCTGCTGATCGGCGTCGGCTTCGCGCTGTGCGTGAGCTCGGTGACGGCCGTCGCACTGGACAGCGTGCCGCCGCAGCTGGCGGGCATGGCGAGCGCCACGACCAACATGCTTCGCGATCTCAGCTTCGCGCTCGGACCGGCCGTCGTCGGCGCGGTCGCCCTGAGCAAGGCGGGAACGGCGTTCTCGTCGAACCTGGACGGCGCGGGCCTGCCGCCGGACCATCTGGGGGCCGCGCGCGGGATCGCCGCGGAGGGAGGACCGATTGCCGTGAACAGCCTTCCGCCCGGCGCTCCGGGATCGGCAGCGCACGACCTCGCTCTCGACGCGCTGGGCAGCGGCTTCAGCAACGCCTTCTAGTACTGGATATCGGCGGCGGTACGGTAGAGATCGCTGCCGACACCGGAAACCGGCCCGCGTCGTCTACTCGCTGCCGCTGGGCGCCCGCAGGATCACCCGGGACTGGCGTCCCGGCGGCACCGCACCATCCCCACGCCGACTGGCTGAGGTGCGGCAACACCTCAGCCAATTCTTGGAAGCCGTCCCCGGCCTGCCGCAGGCCGAGCCGGGCGGGCGGGTGCTGGCCTTCTCCAAGACCTTCGAACAGCTCGCCGCCGCTCAGGGCAAGACACCGCGAGCCGGACGGGCAGCTCGCGCTACCCCAACTGCGCACGTCAGTCTCCCTGCTGGCCGCCGCAGGACCGCCCCGCCGTTCCAAACTGCCTGATCGAACGCCTCGGCGTGCTCCACACCACGGCCGCGCACCCCCGCCTCGTCGGCTGAACCCAAGGGACGCCGAAAGTCGGCACCCGGGCCATCGGAGGCCAGCCATGAATCGGCATGAGTCAACGAGATCAAGGAACGTCTCGCAGGGCTGCCCGATTGGACCCGTGAGAGGTACGACATCACGTGCCGAGACCGACCGAGAGCGGCACATCGGTCACCACGCTTGGATGACCTGGACGCACGACGCCCCCCCTGCCCCGGCCGTGGCCAGAGACAGGGGGCGGAGTGCTCGGGGGCGAGTTCTAACCCAGCTTGAGTCCGCCCCCTCCCGAGTTTGGGGGCGGATTCGTCGTCCGGTCGCGGGTGGGTGAGGGTTCCGTGGACCGGACGACTCATCCACTCACCCAGCCCACATCCCCCTGACTCAAATTCCATGTAGGCCATCCGGCGGTACGCAGTCCGCAACGCTGACTCGCCCCGCAGAACCGGGACTGGGGCCGACACAACGAGGAGTAGCGACGGCTCGGAAAGCTCGGTGCGCGAGCGGCCACACGGCACAAGCGGCATCAGTTCGAATCGACGCAGATAGGCACAAAAAGGGGCGCGGCACACGGCGTGCTGCTTCCGCCCAGGCAGCATTTCCTGCACCTTTGCCTGAAGCCCTGTCGGACCACGGCGGCCCGATCGGAGTCCCCCTTCAGGACGGACGCGGCCGCGGCCTCGATCTGGTCCAGCGTGGCGCGCGGCAGGATCGGAGGCACGGCCGGGTCGGTGCGGAAGTCCCGGATGAAGGGGCAGGCCGCGGCCAGGGCCCGCTGCCAGGCGTCCTCGACCTCGCCGGGCTTCTCCACCCGCAGTCCGTCCAGGCCGATGGAGCGGGCGAAGTCCGCGTACTTCACGTCCGGCAGGGACTGCGAGGGCAGGAACTGCGGTGCGCCGGACATGGCGCGCATCTCCCACGTGACCTGGTTGAGATCCTCGTTGTTGAGCACGGCCACGACCATGCGCAGGTCGGACCATCCGTCGTAGCGCGACCGCCTGCGCTGTGCGCGGCGGCAGACCGACCGTCGTTACACGGGGCCGGCCCGGTCAGGGTGCTGGGTGCCTTGCCCGATGAGTGTGTCGAGCTGGGCGGCGAGGCGGGGATGGGAGCCGGTCAGGTAGGGGCGGGTCGCGGTCAGTGGGCGGACGAGGGCTGCAGGGTCGTCGTGGGCGAGGGCCGCGTCAAGCTGGCCGAGGGGGGTGCGGGCGGTCGCGGGGAGATCGGTGAGGGCGGCGATCTGTCCGGCGATGCGACGCAGGCGGGCGGCGTTGTCGCGGGCCCAGGCGGTGTGAGTGCGGTCGGCGGCGCGACTTTCACGGGTGGCCTGGACGCGCTGTTCTCCGGTGGTTCCGGCGGGGCCGGGGCGGTTGCGCAGGTAGCGGCGTTCAGCGGCCTGGCGGCTGGCGACGCCGAGAGGGGCCGCGAGATCGGCCCAGCTGGCGCCCGCGTGGCGGGCGGTTTCGATCAGACCGGTTTCCCATCCGGCGAGCTGCTCGCGCACCTGCCGCAGCAGCAGAAGGGACGCCAGGGCCTGCTGCGGGCCGGTATCTGCGCCAGCGGGGTCGGTGGCCCGCTCATGGGCTTCGTGCACAGCGTGGTCGATGGCTTCCAGGGCCGCCGCCGCGGCCAGGAACGAGGCAGGGCTCTGGGCGTCGGTGCGGGAGGGGGGCGGCTGACCGGCTGCTGTCACGGGAACTCCTTCCGACTGTCATCCTTTCGACGACAGGTTGTTTGTCATCCATTGGATGACATGCTACAACGGTTTCTGTGAAGCGCATTGGCAGGTACTGCCCGAACCTTCAGGAGGTGTTTCGCGATGTTGATGCGCACCGACCCCTTCCGCGAACTCGACCGGCTGACCCAGCAACTGATGGGCCCCGGCACCTGGTCGCGGCCGTCCACGATGGCGATGGACGCCTACCGCGAGGGTGACGAGTACGTGGTGGCCTTCGACCTTCCCGGCGTCAGCGCGGAGGCGATCGACATCGACGTCGAACGGAACATGCTGACCGTCAAGGCCGAGCGACGGCCCGTGGCGAAGTCCGACGACGTGCAGATGGAACTGTCGGAGCGGCCGCTGGGCGTGTTCTCCCGCCAGATCGTGCTGGCCGACACCCTGGACACCGAGCGCATCCAGGCCGACTACGACGCCGGGGTCCTCACCCTGCGCATCCCGATCGCCGAGCGCGCCAAGCCCCGCAAGATCTCCGTCGGCGGGGAGTCCTCCCGCAAGGAGATCTCCGGCTGAACCCGGCGACCCGTGCCGCGGCGCAGGACGGGCGCCTGATCTCCCGCTCCCCCGTCCTGCGCCCCATCAGGCCAAGAGAGGCGGTGGCTGACATGACCCTGCGATGGGAAGCCTTCCTCGACCACGTGAAGGAACGCGGCGAGTACGGGAGCAGGCACGAAGCAGAACGCGCGGCCCGCGTGGTGCTCGCCCTGCTCGGCGCACACCTACTCGGCGAGGTGCGTGCCCAACTGGCGGCACACCTGCCCGAAGGCTTCGCCCTGATCCTGCTCAACCCGCTGCAGAGCGCCGAACCCCTCCCACCCGAACGGTTCCTCCGGGCGACGGCGGCCTGGATCGACGGGGCCACCGAACAGACCGCGGCCTGGGACGTCAGCGCCGTCCTCAGCACGGTCGCCGACGCGGTCGACGACGACCTGCTCAAGCAGATCCTGCTCCAACTCCCCGCAGGCTACGACCTCCTCTTCGGCCGCCCCCAGCCCACCTGACCCCCACCGACCTGGGTGCCCGGGCCCGCCGGCCACCCACACCACGACCTCGACGACGAGAAAGGCGACTACCGCAGTGATGTCCGACCAGCGTGAACCGGTCCTGCACCTCCCGGCGATGACGTTCGAGGAGATGCTGGAGAAAGTCCGCTACGAAGGGGCCTACCCCACCCGAGAACGGGCCGCGGAAGCCGTCCACCTGGTCCTTTCAGGACTCGGACGCCAGCTGACCGGCGACGAACGCGTCGAACTGGCAGCCCGCCTGCCCCTCGAGGCCGCCTCCACCCTCACCGAACAGATCCCCGCAATCGAGCCCCTCACCGGCCGGGCCTTCGTCAAAGACCTCGCCTCCCGCACCGGCGCCACCCCGGCCACCACCCGCTGGGACACCGGCGCCGTCCTCGCCGCCGTCACCACCCTCGCCGGCCCCGACCTCCTCACCCGCATCCTCGACCAGCTCCCCACCGGCTACGCTCTCCTGTTCGGCCGCGCCGAACTCACCCAAGCTGCCTAAGGCAGACTGCCGCGCGACAACCCAGGGGACGCCGTCGGCGGGTGTGAGTGGGGGCGTAACCGGTGGTGTCCGTGGCGGGAAGTGCATCCTGGCGAGTTCGATCTGGTCATGCCACTAGGCGATAGACCACGAGTCGCGGTTGCTCTTTGCCGACTTCGATCCGTCCGTAGGCGGCATCTTGGGAGACCTGCGCCGGCACGCGCTCGAGTTGGGGGTCTCGCGCTACCTGGCTGCGGAGCGGTTGATCGCTGACGGCAACCTCACTCAGGAGCAGCGCGGTGAGGTGTTGTCGGCTCTCGTGCAGGCGATGGTGAGTGGGCCTTCGCAGCCGCCCGCCGACACTCCTAACTCCTAACGCGCCGACGCAGGCTGGTCGCTGACTTGCCCTGCGCGGCCCACACGACTGCTTGATCGGCGGGTTATCCACAGGTCGAGCGAGGTCCTTGGTGTTGCCCGTACGGTGTTGATCTTCGAGGATGCGGAGGCGCCCGTGCGTGTCGAGTTGGAGTGGTTGGCCACCGAGGTCATCGCCGAACTTCCTACGACTCAGGCTCGGACTGAAGTGCGGTCGTTGATCGTCGATGTTCTGCGGCATCCGGACCAGTTCGCCGGATAGCCGTCACCGTCATGGACCTCGGCGTGCACGTTGACGCACTCATCGAGATCAGACGCGTCGGGCCGCCGGATACGGCAGGTCGGAGTTTCGCCTGCCGTAGGAGCACCCTGTCGATTCACCGGAGCATGAAAGCACAACACGACTGACCCCGCATGTCTGTGACCAGCATTTTCGCAACAGGCTCTAGCATGCTGACTGTGCGACCCACTCTCCCGAAGATCGAGGGCGGCCGGGTACAGGGCCTCCTGCAACTCATCGAGGACGGCATCCATCTCGTCGTCGCGGCGCTCCTCGTACTGCTCGCGGGGCTCCTTACCGTCGGGGTCGTCCACGACGTCATCAGGTCGATCCAGGGGCCGTACCGCGAGGAGACGGTCGTTCTCTCCGCCTTGGACAACGGCCTTGTGCTGTTTATCGTGGCCGAGTTGCTCCACACCGTCCGCCTCACCATCAGGAACCAGACCCTCGACGCGGAGCCGTTCCTCGTCGTTGGCCTGATTGCCGGTATCCGCAAGGTGCTCATCGTGACTGCAGAGGCGGAGAAGTCCTTCCGGTGGAACGTCGAGGGGATCGAACTGCTCATCCTGGCGGGGCTGATCCTCGTGATGGCGACAGCGGCGTACGTATGGCGGCGCTCGACGCGGCCAGGAGATTACTTCCCGCTCCAGGAGGCGGGGCGCTCCCCGTCGCCGGCGCCGTCACCCACCCCGGTGCGTGGGTCCTGATCGTCACCTTCCGCCTCCACGGCCGCCCGCACCCGCTGCTCTTCGCGAGCGGAGCCGACGTCCCGTTCCAGGGATGTGCGGCTCACGGCCGTCGCGAGGTCCTCCAAGGCCCGCTTCTGTAGTTCCGCCCCGCGCCGCACTACCGGGCTCCGGTCCCCGGCGGCGGCGCCCGCCCACGCGTGGAGCGCCTCCTCCACGCGCCCCCAGTCCGGATTCCTGTGCTCGCGCACGTCGACTGCCGCCTGCGCGGTGTCCGCCTCCAGGGCCTCGGCGAGCCGCTCCGCCTCGGGGACAAGACGGCTGTCGTCCCGCGGGACGTGGCTCTCCATGAGCATCGCCGCCCGACCGAACCCCTTGAGCGCCTCCTGCGCCTCCTCCGCCTCGCGCGACGTCAGGCCCCTGGGGCGGACCGGTTCCTGCCTCGCCCGGTCGTAGGCCTCCTGCCAGGCGGCACGTGCCTCCCTGCTCGCCAGCAGTGCCCTGCGCATGTCGGCGTGATGCTCCCGGGTCGGTTCGGCGTAGCTGCGGAGCACCGCGGCCGCATAGCGGCCGTTGGCGGCGAGCCAGTCCGCAAGCCGGCCCGGCAGTCGGGGTGTCTCCCATGCGGGGAACACCACGTACGCCAGCATTGCCAGGGCCCCGCCGAGCAGGGTGAGCACCACGCGCTCCGGGACCGTCTGCTCCCATGCCTGGCCGCCCATGCCGAGCAGGAAGACGACGTACGCGGCAGTGAAGCACTGGGAGTAGGCGTAGCCGGTACGGATCAGCGTGTACGACAGGCCCGCCGAGACCACCGTCAGCGCGCCGAACACATGGGCGTCCGGGCCTAGGGCCCGCACCATCCCGGTGGCGAACGCGACCCCCGCCAGGGTCCCGGCGAGACGGGCCACCGCCCGCGCGTACGTCCGGTGGAAGTCCGGCCGCATCACCATCACCGAGGCGATGGGCGCCCAGTAACCGTGGCCCAGGGGTAGCCGGGCGGCGATCAGATAGCCGAGCGTGGCCACCGCCGCCAGGCGGACGGCGTGCCTGAACACGGGCGAGTCCCGGCGGAGCTCACAGCGGACCGCGCGGACGACGACCGGTACCAGCCGGAACATTGTCGGGCGCACCAGGAACTGGGCGCCCGCGGGGCCGTGCAGCGTGCGCGTCTTCCCGCGCGCGCCGCCGCTCCCGGCGATCTCCACCGCCTCGCCAAGCAGTTCCACAAGCCGCGCGGCAGTCTGCCGCGCGGGGCCCTCCAGCACCTCGTGCTTCTCGTCGACCCGCAGGACGTCCGGGCTCCCGGGCGGCACCTCAGCGGGAGTGCCGCGGCGGATCGAACGGGCGACCGCATCCAGGACGTCGGCGGCCGCGTCGAGCAACTCCCGCGCGCGGTCCCGCCCGGGTCCCTCCGCCGGGGCGCCGACGTCCGGGTCGGCGAGCGCGGCGACGACCGGCCGAATGCGCTCGGCGAGTCCTCGGGGGCCGTGGAGGACGGGGGGCCGGGTGCGGGCCTGTGATGGCGTCACGGCGGCCGCGTCCCGGGCAGTCATCAACGGCTCCGGGTCGAACGGGGCGGTCGGGTCGTGCCGCAGCCGGCGAGCGTAGTCCGCCACGGCGGCCAGGGCGTCGGCGAGTGCGTCACGATGCGCCCCCCAACGGCGGATCGGGAACAGCAAGATCAGCACGGCCTGCGCCACGCTTCCAAGTGCGATGACCCCGGCGTGCTCCAGGGCTCGCCCGACGCTCGTGGGCAGGGTGATGGTCACCAGCATGCTGCCGACGGTCGTCGCTGCGACGATCCCAGCGGTCGATCCGACGGCCCACGCCATCCCCGCGGCAAAGGCCCATACGGCCAGCAGAGGGAGGAACGTCACCAGTCGCCCCGCCGCCAGGTAGCCAACGAAGGTGCTGAGCGCCAGACCCGCGCCCGCGCCGAGCGCGATCACCTTGCGTGGACGCCAGGTGCGCTGGAAGGTGGCCCCACCCGCGGAGTAGGCACCGAGGGCGGCGGACGCTGCGTACGCAGGGGAAACCAGCCACAGTGCCAGCCCGATGACGATCGCCACCCCAGCAGCCGTGCGCAGCGCGAGCAGGGGCTCCAGCCGCGTCTCCTCGAGCGTGAGCCCGGATCGCACGACCTCCCCGAAGGCCCGCAGCCACGTCACGGGTGCGAGCCTAGCCGGAATGCCCTGCCGGGTCGTGTAGGCCTGGTTGAGGTGCGCGAGCCGTCGGGCAAGGAAGCCTCCGGCACGGGCCCAGGAACAGGCGGGCGGTCGCAGCCGCTGGGACGGGGTGCTACCACTGCAGACACTGTTGGGCGTCCACCGTCCTACCGGGCCGGAGCCAGCTAGTCGCCGTGGTCGTCCTGGAGCATGTGGCGCCGTTCCTGTTCGCGCTTGGAGTAGGCGGCCGCCCGGATCGCCTCGTCGCTCTCCAAGCCTGATCCCAGCGCGCCGCCCACGGTGGCGACCGAAGCGACGAACCATGACAACGTCAAGTATTCCGCGGCGTGCAGCGGCGTCCGTGTCACGGAAGCGAACACTTCGCCGTTGATGATGAACAGAGCCCACACCAAGTTGATGACGATCAAACCGCCGTAGCAGACGAGCACCCCGATACCCACGGTCATGACCGTCGAGGCGTTGTAGAGCCTCGCCCTCTGCCTCGCCTCCGGCGAGACCTCTGTTGATCGATGCCACAGCTGCGCGTCGATGATCAGCCAGCCGACCATGAGCCCAACAGACCCGACCATCGCGATCACGAGGCGTGGCGCGCTCAGGTACTCGGCCAGGCCCCAGATGGTGGAGTTCACGGTGGCGACTGCTCCCGTGGCGAGTGCGGCCGCCAGGGCTTTCGACAAGCCCGGCACCAACCGCCACGGCCGGTTGGCGCGGACCATACCAACGAGCACCCTCACGTAACCGCGCGGCCCGCTTACGACGTACCGAAGATCAGCGGTCTCCTCCTCACCGACCGGGCCCGGGTGAACAGGCGCGAGACGACTGACGAAGGGCCCTAGAAGCGGCTCACTCTGCGGAGGTCCCTCGGCCCCGGTGGCCCGCGGACCCGCCACCAAGCACGGCTTCTTCCACGGCCCGCCGGGCTCTCGTCTGCAGACGCAAGCCCCCCAGCGGAGGAAGAGACAGCAGCGCCAAGCCGTGTTCGTGACTCACATCCATAACGAGCTTGCGCCCGTGTGAGTGCAGCGGAAGGTCGGTGAGGGCCACGACAATGTCCCAATTCTCAGCTCTTCCGCGGTCCATGATCCGGCGCATCAAGGTGGGCGGGTCCTCGGTCCCTGCGGTGAAAGGCTCACTGACCACCTCGACGTCGAAACGTCGGTCCTGGCCCGACTTGTCGGCGAGCCGAGTGGAAAGTATCTGGGCCATGCGCTGCGCGATCTCCGTCGGCGCATACGGATCCGCCAGGAGAGCTACGACCGTAACGCCCTGAGACGACACCCGCATGACTCCTTCTCGTCGGCTGCCCCCCCGATCGCCCGTGCCCACAGGATGCCCCCGAGGTATCGCCGACGCCGCGTGACACGCTGGCCCCTGCCAGCAGGTGCAGGCGGTACGGTCAGATCTCCTCGTCCTCCCCGTGCAGGGCCTGCTCCACCACCGAGCCACGGTTGCGTGCGCCACCACGAACACCCGCTCCGCGCCACCCCGGGCACCGCGACGAGATCGATCGGCAGCAGGCCCGCCTCCTGTTCAACCTAGTCACCGTGATCACCTTGTTCATGGGCATCACTGCCTCTACGCCGCGCTGTTCCTGCTCGTCCATGTCACTGCGGCGTTCCTGCTCACACCGCAGTCGTTACGCCCCCTCGTCCGACACCAGCACGATGCCGAGTGCCTCTCTATGGCCCGCCACCGGCCGGGGCCCTCGGGGCCCGCGGTGCGGACCAGGTTGCCCGTCTTCTCCCGGTGCTCGTGCACGAGGCGGATAGCCATGGCACCCTCACTGGCCGCCGACGCCACCCGTTTGACCGAGCCGCTCCTGACGCCGCCCGCCGCGAAGACCCCGGGAAGGGTGGTCTCCAGCAGCAACGCCACCTTGTCGGCGTCCGCCAACAGCGGAGTCTGCGCCGCCTAGGCTAGGCCGTGACCGCAAATGGATCCGAGATACTCCGGACGCTCGTGTGAGCGGGGCCCGGTGACGGCGCCCGTCGCGCGGTTCCCGGTGCGAACGGGTAATCAGGAACGGTGAACAAGGACGCGACCGACCCCTTCGTGCATGTCCGGGGCGCCAGTGAGAACAATCTGCGGAACATCGATGTCGACGTTCCGCGGGACGCGATGGTCGCCTTCACCGGCGTCTCCGGTTCGGGCAAGTCCTCGCTCGCGTTCGGCACGCTCTACGCGGAGGCCCAACGGCGCTACTTCGAGTCCGTAGCACCGTACGCCCGAAGGCTGTTGCAACAGGTCGGCGCACCGCACGTGCAGGAAATCACCGGGCTGCCACCCGCCGTGGCCCTGCAGCAGCGACGCGGGTCGCCCAGCTCGCGATCGACGGTCGGCACCATCACCACGCTGTCCAATCTGCTGCGCATGTTGTACTCCCGCGCCGGCACCTATCCGCCCCGGGCCGCGCGGCTGGAGGCCGAGTCGTTCTCACCCAACACCGCGGCCGGCGCCTGCCCGGAGTGCCACGGACTGGGCGTCGTGCACGACGTCGCCGAGGACCTGCTCGTCCCGGACCCCTCGCTGAGCATCCGCGAGGGGGCGATCGCCGCCTGGCCGGGCGCCTGGCAGGGCGCCAACCTGCGCAGTGTCGTGAGCGGCCTGGGGATCGACATCGACCGACCGTGGCGCAGGCTCAGGAAGAAGGACCGGGACTGGCTGCTGTACACGGACGAGCAGCCCTCCGTGTACATCGAGCCGGAGGAGGACCGCGTCGACTACGGCTACCAGGGCAAGTTCTGGAGCGCCCGAAAGCACGTCATGCACGTCCTCGCCGACTCCAAGAGCGAGAAGATGCGCGAACGGGCGCTCCGGTTCGTCAGGAGTGTGCCCTGCCCCGAGTGTCACGGCAGCGGACTGCGGCCCGAGGCGCTCGCCGTGACCTTCGCCGGACGTTCCATCGCCGAGATCAACGCGATGCCGCTCACCGAGGTCGTGGCGCTGCTGCGGCCCGTCGCGGGGCGGTCCGAGGCCGACGCCACCACGTCGACCGCCCGATCCGGGGAGACGACCGAGGTCGCGGTCCGGATCTGCGGCGATCTGGTCGCGCGGGTCGACGTACTGCTCGACCTGGGCCTCGGATATCTCAGCCTCGGGCGCCGCTCGACGACCCTGTCGCCCGGCGAGGCGCAGCGCCTGCGGATCGCCACCCAGCTGCGCTCGGGGCTGTTCGGCGTCGTCTACGTTCTCGACGAACCCTCCGCGGGCCTGCACCCGGCTGACGCGGAACCGCTGCTGGACGTGCTGGACCGCCTCAAGGCGGCGGGCAACTCGCTGTTCGTCGTGGAGCACGACATGGACGTCGTACGGCGGGCAGACTGGGTGGTCGACATCGGCCCCGGCGCGGGTGAGGGCGGCGGACGCGTGCTGTACAGCGGACCGGTCGCCGGTCTTGAGCGGGTCGGGGAGTCGGCCACGAGCCAGTACCTGTTCGGGCGTGCCCAGCGGCTCGATCACCGCCCGCGCACACCGCATGGCTGGCTGCACCTGAGCGGCGTCTCCCGCCACAATCTGCACGACGTGTCCGTCGACGTACCGCTCTGTGTACTGACGGCGGTGACGGGCGTGTCCGGTTCCGGAAAGTCGACGCTGGTGACGCAGGTGCTCGCCGAGGTCGTCCGCGGCCACCTCGGACTCGTACCCGAGGAACCCGACGAGGCGCAGCTGGAGGTCGACGTCCAGGACGCGTCGGGGGTCGAGTCGTTCGACCGGCTGGTCCGGGTCGACCAACGGCCCATCGGCCGAACTCCCCGGTCCAACCTGGCCACGTACACGGGGATGTTCGACGCGGTGCGCAAGCTGTACGCGGCGACGGACGAGGCCAGGGCGCGCGGCTACTCGGCCGGGCGGTTCTCCTTCAACGTGCCCGAAGGGCGGTGCGAGACCTGCCAGGGCGAAGGATTCGTCGCGGTGGAACTGCTGTTCCTGCCCGGCACCTACGCGCCGTGCCCGACCTGCCAGGGCGCCCGGTACAACGCCGAAACGCTGGAAGTCACCTACCGCGGCAAGAACATCGCGGAAGTACTGGCGCTGTCCGTCGACGCCGCCGCCAAGTTCCTGTCCGCCGTCCCGGCCGCCTCCCGCAGTCTGGAGACGTTGCGCGAGGTGGGACTGGGGTACCTGCGGCTGGGCCAGCCCGCGACGGAACTCAGCGGCGGTGAGGCGCAACGCATCAAATTGGCCACCGAACTGCAGCGAGCCCGCCGCGGGCACGCGCTCTACCTGCTCGACGAGCCGACGGCGGGGCTGCACCCCTCCGACATCGCGCTGCTGCTGCGACAGCTGCACCGGCTCGTCGACGCCGGCAACACGGTCGTCCTCGTCGAGCACGACCTGAACACGGTCGCCACCGCCGACTGGGTCATCGACCTCGGGCCGGGCGGCGGCAACGCGGGCGGGCGAGTGGTCGCGGCGGGCCCGCCGGCCAAGGTGGCGAGGGCCCGCCGCAGCGCCACCGCGCCGTATCTCGCGGCCCGGCTAGCGCGCTCCTGACTACGGCGCGAGGGGCTGAGCACCGGTCAGCCGGGTTCGGGGCGCACGGTCGCGCGCGTCGCCATGCTGCGTTCCACCTTGTGGCGGATATCGCTCGCGAGGTGTCCCGCCTGGGCCCACTACACGATGAGTTCGGCAACGTGGCGCATCTTGATGTCGGTGTGCTGGGAGATCTCCCGTAGGACGTCCCGGCAGTCCTCCGCGCGCAGGCCGGCCAGCGTGACGACGATGCCGATCGCCCGGCAGATCGCCCTGATTGCGGGCCCCGGCCGCATGCTGGTGTGCGCGGCAGACCGTGGAGTCGACGCTCAGGTCCCACGTGACCGCACCCTTCGCGTCGGCCAGGGACTGGAGCCGGGTGGATCTGCTGCCAGGTGCCGTTCCGCTGCCATCGGCGGAGTGAAGTAGGCCGCCGACGAGGTGCCCGTGGCCCGGGTCCTTTTCCGACGGCACCTTCCCGAACGGTGCGAGCGCGATCGTTCTGGCCGATTCCGCAGACATCTCGGGCCTCCCGTCTGCCGTGGATCCGTGTCACGCGCGCCCGCACCGAGTGCCCAGGTCAGCCCCTCCCAGACAACCGGTGTCGCATGCGCCGCAGTGAGGTCAGGAGGGGCGAGCGGACTGCGCCGAGAGCGCGCCGGGACCGGGAGCGCGGTCGCGCAACGCGACGGCGACCGACACAACGGCGCCGCAGGAGAGGACCGCCGCGAAGCCGATCATCGCGGTCTGCACGGCGAAATGCCGCAGGGCGATGCTGAACAGGACGGAGGGCAGGCCCATTCCCAGGTATGCGACGACGAAGAACACGGCGAGGACCCCCGCGCGTGAGGCGGGCTCGGCCACTGAAACGGCACGTTCGACGCCCCCCTTGAACAGCAGCCCGGAACCGGCTCCCGACAGGGACACGGCGACCAGGTAGAGCCAGAGCGCCGGGTGGTAGAGGGCGACGGCGCACAGGACCAGGCCGACCGGGAATACCACTGCCCCCACGGTCAGGACCCGGGGCATTGGGAGGCGGCCCAGCACCAGCTGGGCGGCCGCCGCGGAACCGAACATGAGGAAGGCCGACAAGCCGACCACGAGGTGCGAGTCGGTGTGCAGGGTGCCATGGAGCACGCTCGCCCCGAGGGAGGAGATCAGGCCGAGGATCGCGAAGGCGAAGGCGCCCAGCGCGCCGGCCGCGCCGAACGTCCGCCCGCCGCCGGGGCGCAGGACGAAACTGCTGGGCGGTTCCGCCGCGGGCAGCTCCAGGTCCACGGTCTCCGGGGTGGACAGCACCAGCGCCAGGCACACTGCCATGGCGAGCGTGAAGATCGCCTGGACGGTGATCAGGGGCGTGGGAAGCCACTCGGCGGCGGCTCCGGCGACCAGGGGCCCTGAGGCCAGGCCGCCGAGGTTGGCGGCGGCGGCCACGATGCCGGGCAGCACCGAACCCGTCCGTTCCGGACGGGCCTCGTGGTGGAGGTCGTGCAGGTACGTCGTCGCGGTCGAGGCCATCAACCCCAGTCCGACACCGTTCAGGATCCTGCCCGCGATCAGCCCCGGCAGGTCCCGCCACGCGATCAGTACGACCGACGCGACGATGCCAACCAGCAGCGCCGGGACGATGACGCGCCGTCGGCCGAGCCGGTCCGACAGGTGTCCCAGTCCGAGGAAGGCGGCCGCTGCGCCCACGACCATCGAGGCGTACGCCACCGTGACCGTGGTCGCGCCGAAGTGGTCCCGGGCCTCGTACAGCGGCCACAGCGGGGTCGGCGCGGTACCGAAGGCCATAAGCACGGTGAAGGCCACCGCCACGAACCAAAAGCCGGTCGTGTGCGAGGCACGACGCCGGGCGGGGGCGCGGGGCGGCAGATCGGCGGGAGCGGGTGCTGGGATCGGATGGGTCGGATCGTCGGGAGCGTCGGCTGTGGGACGGCTCAGCGGCGTCGGAACGGCAGGCAGGGGTACCCCTCCTCGGGCGGAAGTGGATGGCGCTTTCCATACTCCTCACCAGCCGGGATCAGTGCCAACGAATGTTTTTGCTGGGCTCGAGCAATGTGAGTGATACTTCTCGTGTGGAGCTACGTCAGCTGGAGCACTTCATCGCGGTCGCCGAGGAGCTGAGTTTCACGCGTGCCGCCCGACGGCTGCACGTGGTGCAGTCCGGGGTGTCCGCCGCGATCCGCTCCCTGGAGCGCGAGCTCGGTTGCGTGTTGTTCGAGCGCACGTCGCAGCAGGTCCGGCTCACCGGGGCGGGCGCGGCGCTGCTGCCGGAGGCTCGGGCGACCCTGCACGCCGCCCAGGCGGCCCAGGACGCCGTGCGCGCCGCACAGGACACGCTGCGCGGCACGGTGAATGTGGGCGCCATGGCCTCGGTCGAGGTGGTGGACCTGCCTGCGCTCCTCGGGCAGCTGCACGCGCGGCATCCGGCGATCGACGTCCGGCTGCGGCTGGCGACGACCGGATCGGCGGGACTGGCGCACGCACTGCTCAGCGGCGACCTGGACGTGGCTTTCCTGTCGCTGCCCGAGCACAAACCCGCCGGGATCGACGCACGGGATCTGGCCACCGTGCCGCTCGTCCTGGTGGTGAGCGCCGCCCATCCGCTCGCGCAGCGGGGGGAGGTGGCACTTGCGGACCTCGCGGGGGAGCCCTTCGTGGGCTTCCCGCCGGGCTACGGCAACCGCGAGGTGGTCGACCGGGCGTTCGCGGTGGCGGGCGTCGTACGCCGGGTGGCACTGGAAGTGCCCGACATCGACATGGGGGCGGCACTGGTCCGGCACGGTCTGGGCATCGCTTTCCTGCCCGCGTTCGCCGTTGCCCGCACCCCCGGCCTGCAAGTCCTGGACGTCCACGGCACCATGCTCCGCTGGAGCATGCATCTCGGCACGTCGTCGACCCGGCGGCCCAGCTCGGCCCTGCGGGCGCTGCTCGACCTGGTCGAGCTCCACGTCATCGCCCTGTGACGCGCGGGCCGCGGCCCGGCCGTCTCCCGTCGGTCGTGTCCGGCCCCCTGCGCTCGCCTCGCTCCGGCCGGGACATCTGCCGCAGCATCCGCTTACGCTCAGGCTGCCGTCGTCCACAGGCGGCATCGGTGCTAGCGGGGCATCAGCCGGGTCCGCCCAGCACGATCCGTCCACACTCGGGTCACCACCTGGAGGTTGAGGCGGTCCTCGACGTTCGCGAGGTCGTTGCCGCTGATGTCGCGGATGCGCTGGAGCCGATAACGGCTGTCGGCCCGCCGGACGTGGCTCTCCATGAACATTGCCGCCCGGCCGAACGGTCCAGGACACGGACCGGTCCGCCACCGGCCGACGCCCTACGGGCCAGCGGAGCGGACCAGATTTCCCGTCTTTCCCCGGTGCTCGTGCACGAGGCGGATCGCCATGGCGCCCTCACCGGTGGCCGAGGCCACCCGTTTGACCGAGCCGCTCCTGACGTCGCCGGCGGCGAAGACCCCGGGAAGGGTGGTCTCCAGCAGCAACGGACCACGGCCGAGCGAGGCCCACCGGGTCGCGTCGGCCGCCGCCTGGGCGTCGGCGCCGGTGAGGATGAAGCCCTTCTCGTCCAAGGCCAGGACGCCCCTGAGCCATTCCGTGCGGGGCCGGGCCCCGATGAACACGAACAGCGCCGCGGCCCGCAGTTCCCGGCGCTCACTACTTGCGTTGTCCTCCACCGTCAGCGACTCCAGCTTTTCCTCCCCGGAGACGCCCTGGACTTCGGTGTGGAGCAGCACCTCGATTTTCGGGTGCCGTTCCACCTGGTCAACCAGGTAGCGCGACATGTCCGCGTTGAGGTCACTGCCCCGGACGAGGAGGTGGACCCTGGACGCGTGGTTCGCGAGGAACAGCGCCGCCTGCCCGGCAGAGTTCCCGCCGCCGACCACGGCGACCGGATCCGCCTGGCAGAGACTGGCCTCGTGGACCGTCGCCGCGTAGTAGACGCTGACGCCCTCAAGGCGCTCGAGACCGGGCACCTCGAGCCTGCGGTACCACACGCCCGAGGCGAGCACCACGGCGCCCGCCCGGGCCTGGGACCCGTCTGTGAAGGTGACAACGTACTCGTCGTCCTGCGGGGTGAGCCCGCCGACCTGGGCCGGCACCATGAGGCGGGCACCGAACTTGTGGGCCTGGAGCACCGCGCGTTCGATGAGCTCGCCCCCGGAGATGCCGGACGGGAAGCCAAGGTAGTTCTCGATGCGAGACGAGGTACCGGCCTGGCCCCCGGTGGCCACGGCGTCGACGGTGACCGTGGTGAGGCCGTCGGAGGCACCGTACACGGCGGCGGCGAGTCCCGCGGGACCCGCACCGATCACCATCACGTCGCACCGCCCGGCCTCCGGCGAGGGGGCGGGCAGCCCGATGAGCCGGGCGAGTTCGGCGTTGCTCGGATTTCGCAGCACCCGCTCGCCCTTCCAGATGACCACCGGAGTCTCGTCGGGGCGGATGGAGAACCGGCGCAGCAGCGCGTCCGCCTCCTTGTCCTTCTCCAGATCCACCCAGCGGTGGGGCAGTCGGTTGCGGGCGGCGAACTCACGCAGCCGCAGCGTGTCCGGTGAATAACACGACCCCAGGATCCGGAAGCCTGCGCCGAGGCCGATGAGCAGATACCGGCGGCCCAGGTAAGCGCGGAGGATCAGGTCGCCGAGGACGGGGTCGCGGCCAACCAGGGCGCGTTGCCGCTCCACCGGCACGGCCAGGACCTCGCCCGCCTCGCGCACCACGGCGGTGTCGAACGCCGCCTGGCCCTCCAGCAACCCGAGTTCACCCAGGAATCTGCCGGGTCCGTGCACCGCCACCGTGCGCTCGTCGGGCCCGCCGAGGTCGTGGAGTATCTCGACGGCCCCGCTGAGGATCGCGAGGAACTCCCGGAACGGCTCGCCCTCGCGGTACAGCACCTCGCCCTCGGCGGTCCTTCGGCGCTCACCGTGCGTGGTCAGGTCCTCGAACTGCTCCGGTGTCAGGCGCGGGAACGCCCCGTATTGGTCCGGTGTCTCGCGGACCGCACTCTGCTTGTGCTCGGCCGCGCTCATCAGACCATGGCCTCGTGAACGTAGCACCAGCGCCAGTCCTCTCCCGGCTGGAAGGACTGCACGATGGGGTGACCGGCGCTGCCCGCATGCCGCCTGGCGTGCTTGAGGGGCGAGGAGTCACAGCAGCCGACGTGCCCGCAGGTGAGGCAGAGCCGCAGGTGCACCCACGGGGAACGCTCGATGAGGCACTCCTCGCAGCCTTCCGGAGTACGCGGCGTCACTGGGCGCACCATCGCCATGTGCGGGTCAGGAATCGTGGCCATCAGAGTTCTCCTTCCGTGGGCGGGACTGCTCAGCCGCGGCCCGCGATGGTCTCCTCCACAGCGGCGCAGCTCCGGGACGGGGCGGCACCGGTCCGGCGGGACATCTCCGCTCCCCTGTCGAGCAGGACCGGTGGCGGCATGGCCACGACCTGGAACCGCTGCGCGAGCGTCGGAGATGTCGACCTCGACGTGCTTGAGCTCGCCGGCGAGTTGGTGTTTGGGTCACGGTCACCGAGTTCAGCTCGGTCTTGGCCTTTTCCGCAGCCTCAGCCACTGCAGCGCGTGCGGGTCCTTGCGCAAGTTGATGCCGTTCTCCTGCTGAAACTTGTCGGCGGGGTGGCCCACCAGGCGCCGGTCGAAGCCGCCGCCGCACGAACGACTGTTACCCGCCATTGACCGCAGACCGAGCACGCCATCGCCGACGTCGAAGGTACCGCCGTCCAGGCCGAAGACGAACCCGGTCCCGTGCTGCTGCTTGTCCGGACCGAAGGCGAGTGCGGGCACGGTCGGCTCGTTGACATGCGCAGCACGTCGAGGCCCGCCATGCAGTCCGGCGTCCTTGGGGCGCCGCGCGCTGGGCGTCGTTCAAGTGGGTGGTCACGGTGATGATCGCCTCCATCACGCGTTGCCATCGTCGTCGGCGAGCTTTCGCAGCACCAGCGCGCAGGATTCTTCCGGCAGGCGAGGATGCAGAGCGCGCTGACGCTGTTTGGCCGTGGCCTGCACCGCCTGGTCCGGTCGCCACTCACAGCAGGAGGTCGAAGACGGCTCGGGCCTCGTCCCAGTGCTGGGTCTGGGGGTTCTTCAGGTCGGGATAGAGGATCTTGAAGCTTTGGGCAAGAGCCACGCTGAGTCCGCCGATGATGTCCGGATAGGCCGCCTCGGTCTCCTCGTCGGGCGTGCGGTCCAGAGCGGGGTGGGTGGCGAGCTGTTCAAGGATCGGCGTGAGTTCCACTTCCTGGTCGATCTTCTGGAAGTGGTGAATACTCTCCTGCAGGCCTTTCGTGATCGGTAGGTCACAGGTCCGGATGATGTCGCGCCCGTTGGCCTTGGCAGTGGCCTGGGCGACGGTCAGCAGATCGTAGAGCTTGGCGTCGACGAAGTCGCTGTAGCGCTTGAGATCGTTCTTGTCGACGTTCAGCCCCGCGGCCGCGCGGAAGAACCTTTCGAACCTGACGATGGACATCACGGTCATAACGGCAACCTCCGGCTGCGGACGCTGGGGCGGCTCCCGGCCCCCTGTGCTTCGCACTCAGCCTGGCCGACGGGGCGCGGGAACGCATGCGCATGTCGGGGCCAATTGGCCTCTCCTGTATTGGCCTGCCAGGCCCAGGTGTCCGATTACCTGGGTAGTCGGACGGCGCGCGATCCGTCGATCCAGGCCGGCCCGGCGATCCCCAACCGGCGGGTGTCTTCAGCCGATCCCGATGCCCGACCGATCCGCATGGGCAAGCCCCAGCACCCCAGGCTGATCGGCCCACGTCTCGGGTGTCGGAGAGCTCAGATTGTGGCGGCTCGCCCTCGCAGGGATCATCGAAGGCATGGACAGGAACATGTCCGTCGAGGGCGGGGAGCGGCTGCTGGAGCAACTGGTCGGAGCAGGCCAGCTGGCATCACCTGCAGAACTGCCTGTGGTCGTGAACCGGTTTGCCGAGGCCATGGGTGTGAGCCGGGCGGTTGTCTATCTGGTCGACATCCAGCAAAGACTGCTGTTGCCGCTCGTCGAAGGCGAGCCGGAATTCGAGCTCGACGCTTCCCTTGCCGGGTGGGCCTACCGCACCGGCTCTCTCCGAGCGGAAGAAGACCACGCCGACGGGCTGAACGTGTGGATGCCCCTGGCCGACGGGGCGGAACGGCTGGGCGTCCTCGAACTGAACATGGACACCCTAGACGGGCTCAAGCTACGGCGCTGCCGGACGATGGCGTTGATCCTGGCACTGATCATCACATCCAAGCGCTCCTACAGCGACACCATCGCACAGCGCATGCGGACCAGGCCGATGGAACTGCCTACGGAGATGGTGAGGGCCTTCCTTCCTCCCCGGTCGATCGGCACCGGGCGGGTCGTTTCGACGGCGGTCCTGGAGCCTGCGTACGAACTGGGCGGCGATGCGTTCGACCACTCGTTCACCGAGGACGTTCTGCACGCCACGATCCTTGACGGCATGGGGCATGACCTGGCGTCCGGGCTTGCCACCTCTGTCGCCATGGCTGGCTGCCGTAACGCCCGGCGCAGCGGGGCAGACCTGGGCCCACTCGCGGGCACCGTGGACGAGGCGCTGGCGAAGTGGCTTCCGGAGCAGTTCTGCACGGGTATCTTCACCCAGTTGCACATGCGCACCGGTGTGCTGCGATGGTGCAACTGCGGCCACCCGCCTCCGCTGCTCATCCGCCGGCACCGCCTGCTCCATAAGGCTTTGGAGCGGCAACCTGAGCCTCCTCTGGGTCTGCCCGCCAGTCTCGCCGGGACCACCCGTCAGGTGCACGACGTCAGCCTCGAACCCGGTGACCGGATACTGCTCTACTCGGACGGCGTCGTCGAGTCACGCAATGAGGAAGGCGAAGAGTTCGGACTGGAGCGCTTCACCGACTACATCATCCGGTCGACCGCAGCAGGGCAGAACGCCCCGGAAGTACTGCGCCTGCTCATCCATTCCGTCCTCGAGCATCAGCACAACGAACTCAGCGACGACGCCACAATTTTGATGTTCGAGTGGCAGCCCCCTGATCCGTGACCGCAAGAGCCGGAGGGCGCGGGCGTGGCGGCGGTACTCCGAGGATGCAGACCCTGACTTCGGTGGATGCCGAGCGCAGCTCAGGCCCCTGCCTGCGCGGGTGCGGCGCCGCACAGCTCCAGCGCCATACCCGCGCACGTAGGGGCCCCAGGTCGTTTTTAGAACTGTCCGTTGTTGCCGGTCGCGGTGTTGGGCAGGCCGTCGGCGTGCCGGCGGCGGTTGATCGACGGGATTCGCTGGCGGGTACGGACGGGTGCCCCGTGGCGGGATCTGCCGGCGGAATATGGTCCGTGGCAGACGGTCTACGGACTCTTTCGCCGCTGGCAGCGCGATGGTGTCTGCGCAGCGGTGCTGACCGGGCTGCAGGCCCGGGCGGACGCGGCCGGGCTGATCACCTGGGAGGTCAACGTCGACTCGACGATCTGCCAGGCCCATCAGCACGCGGCCGGTGCCCGCCGGACGGGCAGGACCAGAAGGAACCGCCGGGCGGCACTCGAGTCGAACCCAACGACCACGGCCTGGGCCGGTCCCGCGGAGGCTGGACTACGAAGAGATCACCGCGACCGTTGCCAAGGTCATGGCCGATCATCCTTTCCCGGCCGGTTCGCGACCCGCGATCGACTGCTCCAACCACCGCCGCAGGGCAGGGGCAGGTGCGGCACCCGACTGCCGTGCGATGGTCTGTCCTTTGTCGAGGACCAGCAACGTTGGTACGGCCTGGACTTCGAAGCGCCGCGCCAGGCCCGGGTTCTTGTCGATGTCGACCTTGACCAGTTTGATCTTTCCCGCGAGATCGGCGGCGACCTTCTCCAGCTCGGGGCTGACCATGCGGCAGGGGCCGCACCAGGTGGCCCACAGGTCGACGACGACGGGCACGGTCGCCTGCTCGACGACCTCGGTGAAGTCGTCGTCGCCCGCGTCGGTCATCCATGGCAGAGGCTGCTTGCATTTGCCGCACCTGGGGCGGCCCTCGGCGGCCACCGGTACCCGGTTGGTGCGCCCGCAGTGCGGGCAGGTGACGTTGGTGGTCTGCATGGTGCTCATGCCGCCCTCGTTCCCTTCACGTCCTCGGGCTGGTCGTAGGTGACCACCAGCTCTCCGTGCTCGGCATCGACGAGGACCTTCGCGCCGTCCTGGACGTCGCCGCGCAGCAGAGCGCGCCCGACCAGCGTCTCGACCTCGTGGGAGATGTAGCGCCGCAGCGGCCGGGCACCGTACACCGGGTCGTAGCCCTGGTGGGCGATCACCTCGCGGGCCGCGTCGGTAAGTTCGACGGTGATGCGGCGTTCGGCGACCCGCTGCCGCAGCTCGTCGAACTGCAGCTCCACGATCCGCTCGATCTGCCGCTCACCGAGCGGCTTGAACAGCACGATGTCGTCGACGCGGTTGAGGAACTCCGGGCGGAAGTGCCCGCGCAGCTCGCCCATCACCAGGGCGCGGGCGTCCGGCTTGATCTCACCCTCGGCGGTGGCGCCGTCGAGGAGGTGCTCGGAGCCGATGTTGGACGTCATGATGATCACGGTGTTGCGGAAATCGACGGTGCGGCCCTGAGCATCGGTGATGCGGCCGTCATCGAGGATCTGCAGCAGGGTGTTGAAGACATCGGTGTGCGCCTTCTCGATCTCGTCGAACAGCACGACCGAGTACGGCTTGCGGCGTACGGCCTCGGTGAGCTGGCCGCCTTCCTCGTAGCCGACGTATCCGGGCGGTGCACCCATGAGCCGGCTGACGGTGTGCCGCTCCTGGTACTCGCTCATGTCGAGGCGGACCATGTTCTCCTCGGAGTCGAACAGGGTCCGGGCAAGGGTCTTGGCCAGCTCGGTCTTCCCGACGCCGGTGGGACCGAGGAAGATGAACGAGCCGATGGGACGGCGAGGGTCGCGGATGCCGGAGCGGGCGCGGATGATGGCGTCGGCGACGAGCTTGACGGCCTCATCCTGGCCGATGACGCGCTCGCGCAGGATCTCGTCGAGGCGCAGCAGTTTCTCGCGTTCGCCCTCCTGGAGGCGGGCGACGGGGATGCCGGTCCAGGCGGCGACGATCTCGGCGATCTCCTCCTCGGTGACAACCTCGCGCAGCAGCCGGTTCTGCCCTTGTTTGGCGGCCAGTTGCTCCTCCTCCGCGGCAAGTCGGCGCTCCAGCTCCTGGAGTCGGCCGTAGCGGAGTTCGGCGGCGCGGTTGAGGTCGTAGGCGCGTTCGGCCTCCTCCGCCTCGTGGCGCACCTGCTCCAGTTCCTGGCGCAGTTCCTGCACGCGGCGGATCGCCTGCCGTTCGGCCTCCCACTGGGCGCGTTTGGCATCGGCCTCGCCGCGCAAGTCGGCCAGTTCCCTGCGCAGCTCCTCCAGGCGAGTCTTGCTGGCGGGGTCGGTCTCCTTGGACAGGGCCGCGTCCTCTATCTCCAGGCGGGTGACGCGGCGGGTGATCTCGTCGAGTTCGGCGGGCATCGAGTCGATCTCGGTACGCAGCCGAGCACACGCCTCGTCGACGAGGTCGATGGCCTTGTCGGGCAGGAACCGGTCGGTGATGTAGCGATGGCTGAGGGTGGCCGCGGAGACCAGCGCGGTGTCCTGGATCTTCACTCCGTGGAAGACCTCCAGGCGTTCGCGCAGTCCGCGCAGGATGGAGATGGTGTCCTCCACGCTCGGCTCGTCGACCAGGACCTGCTGGAAGCGGCGTTCGAGGGCGGCGTCCTTCTCGATGTGCTTGCGGTACTCGTCGAGGGTGGTCGCGCCGATCATGTGGAGTTCGCCGCGGGCGAGCATCGGCTTGAGCATGTTGCCAGCGTCCATGGCCCCTTCGGCGGCGCCCGCGCCGACGACCGTGTGCAACTCGTCGACGAAGAGCAGGATCCGCCCCTCGGCGGCCTTGACCTCGCTGAGCACGGCCTTGAGGCGTTCCTCGAACTCGCCGCGGTACTTGGCGCCGGCGACCAGGGAGCCCATGTCGAGGGCGAACACGATCTTGTCGCGGAGTCCTTCGGGCACGTCGCCGCGGACAATGCGCTGGGCGAGGCCCTCGACGATTGCGGTCTTGCCGACGCCGGGGTCGCCGATGAGGACGGGGTTGTTCTTCGACTTGCGGCTGAGGATCTGAGTGACGCGGCGGATCTCGGCGTCCCGGCCGATGACCGGGTCGAGCCTGCCGGCCCTGGCCTCGGTGACGAGATCGCGGCCGTACTTCTCCAGAGCCTCGTAGGCCACTTCGGGGTTGGCGGAGGTGACGCGCTGGTTTCCGCGGACCTGGGTGAGCGCGCCCAGGAACGAGTCCCTAGTGATGCCGGCCTGTTTGAGCAGTCGCCCGGCGGCGGTTGAAGAGCTCTCCTCAGCCAGGGCCAGCAGGAGGTGCTCCACGGACACGTACTCGTCCTTGAGACGTTTGGCCTCCCGTTCGGCGGCGTCGAGCAGGCGGGCGAGGCGCTGGGTGACGAAGACCTGGCCAGGTGCCGCGCCGGGACCGGTGACCTTCGGACGGCGGGAGAGTTCCTCGTGCACGGCCGCGCGCAGTTCCTTCGGCTCGGTGCCGGCCTGTTGCAGCAACCGTGGGATCAGACCGTCCTCCTGATCGAGAAGTGCGAGCAGCAGGTGTTCACCGTCGACCTCTGTGTGCCCCATGCTGATGGCCGCGGTCTGGGCCTCCTGGAGGGCTTCCTGGGACTTCTGGGTGAGACGGTTCATGTCCATGGGGGTGTTTCACTCCTCGGGCCGCGGCCGCGCAGGGCGGCTTCGAGCAGGCTGATGCGATCGAGCAGGTCGAGCACCAGACCGATGGATGCGTAGTTGAGGCAGAGTCCGGAGCGCAGCCGCTGGATGCGAGCGAGGACCGCCGGGGCCGTGGGGTCGAACACCAGGCGCCCCGCGCTGTCGCGTTCGGCGTCGACCAGGCCGAGGGCGATGAACCGGCGGATCAGATCGGGGTGGAGGCCCGAGCGACGGGCCACGGCGTCCAGGGAGAGCCTGGGGGCGGGCACGAGCGCGTACCGGACAGCCGTCGAGGCGGTGATGTCGGTGCCCGTCCGTACCGGGCGGTCGCCCACGCCGGCTCGGCTGATGCCTGCCGTTTCCGCGGGTCGGTCGTTCATCGCGTCCTCCTGGGGTCGAACGAGGAAGTGGCGGCGAGCTCCTCGAATAGTTCGCGCTCCCGGTCGCCGACGGTGGGCGGCACCACGATGCGGAGTTCGGCGTACAGGTCGCCGTTCGCGCCGCGCGGGTTCGGCATGCCCTCGCCGCGCAGTCGCAGCCGTCGGCCGCTGGACGAGCCCGCGGGCACCGTGACCTTGGCTGTGCCACCGCCGGGCGTGGGAACCGGCACGGTCGCACCCAGGGCCGCCTCCCAGGGGGCGACCGGGACCTGGATGTGCACGTCGCGGCCGTCCACCCGGAACTGGGGGTGGGGCTGGATACGCACCCGCAGGTACAGGTCGCCCGCAGCGGCGTCACCACTGCCCTGGCCACCCTCACCCGCCAGCCGGATGCGCTGCCCGTCGGTGACGCCTGGCGGCACGTCGACCTCATACCGCCGCGGCTGCCCGGTGGGACCGGCGAGCGTGACGGTGCGACGGCCGCCTCGGTACGCCTCCTCGACGGTGAGGGGCAGTTCGGCCTCCTGGTCCGCTCCGGGGACGCCACCTCGGGCGGCGCCGGCTCCGAACATGGAGCCGAGCAGGTCCTCGATGTCGATGCCCTCCGCGCCGAAGTCGTCGCCGAAGCCGGTGGCGTATCGGACACGGGGGCCGCCCGCACCCGCGGTCGTCCGAGCGCGGAAGCCGCCGCCCGCTCCGGCCGCGACCCGTTCGTCGAAGTCCTCGGGGATCTTGCGGAAGTCGTCGCCGAAGCGGTCGTAACGGGCCCGGGTCTTCGGGTCCGACAGGACGCTGTATGCCTCGTTGAGGTCCTTGAAGCGTTCCTCCGCCCCTGGGTCCTTGTTGACGTCGGGGTGGTACTTGCGGGCGAGCTTGCGATATGCCTGCTGGATTTCGTCCTGGCTCGCGGTCCGCGACACGCCGAGCACCTCGTAGAAGTCCCGCGCCATGACCGGTCACTCCCGCTTCGCGACAGTCACGGCGACGGGCCTGAGCTGCCGTTCGCCGTCCCCGTAGCCCGGGCGCAGTACCTCGACGACCGTGCCCGGTGGGGCGTCGGGGTCCTGGACGACGCCGACCACCTCGTGCCGGGCCGGGTCGAAGGCGACGCCGGTCTCCGCGTGCCGCGGGTAGCCGAGCAGTTCGAGGACGTTCACCGCCTGGTCGCGTACGGTCCGGATGCCCTCCACGATCGCGCCCGGATCGGCGCCGGCATGGGTCAGGGCGAGTTCGAGGTTGTCGAGGACGGGCAGGAAGGCGGCTGCCGTACGGGAGCGCTCCATCGTCCGCTCCCGCTCCAGTTCCCTGGCGTGACGCTTGCGAAGGTTGTCGAGGTCGGCGAGTGCACGCCGCCAGCGGTCCTCCAGTTCCTGGACCGCGGTCGTGTACTCGTCCTCGGCACACGCGGGGCCGGCGGCGTCGGGTCCCGGTTCGTCGTTCGCCGCTTCCGGCCGAGGCGGGCCCGGTTGGGGCAAATCCCCGCGAGGAGAGCGTGCGGCGCCTTCCGGGACCGGTTCGACCGGATCCGACGCCGCCCTGTCGGGTTCCTGAGGGTGGCTGTGCATGGCGCGCCTCAGTCCTTGTCGAACTCGGCGTCGATGACATCGTCGTCACCGCCACCACCGCTGGTGGGACCACCGGTAGCGGCGTCCTGGCCGGGACCCGTTGCGCCGGCGCCCTGATGGGCCGCCAGCCCGGCGAGCACCTGCTGGAGTTCCGAGGTCAGGGGTCGTGCGCGCTCCACGCCCGCCTCTTCCTTGACCGCTTCCCGGGCGTCGGACACGAGCATCTCGGCGCGTGCCTTCTCGTGCGCGGGGGCTGCGTCGCCCAGTTCAGCGAGGCGCTTCTCGACCTGGTACGCGACGGCGTCGAGTTCGTTGCGGGCGTCGACGGCCTCGCGGAGTGCCTGGTCCTGGCCCCGGTTACTTTCGGCCTCTTGGACCATGCGTTCGACCTCACTGCGGTCCAGATTGGAGCTCTCGCTAATGGTGATGCCCTGTTCCTTGCCGGTGTCCCGGTCGCGGGCCTTGACGTTGAGGATGCCGTTGGCGTCGATGTCGAAGGTGACCTCGATCTGTGGTTCACCTCGCGGTGCCGGGCGGATGTCGGTGAGCTGGAAGCGGCCGAGCACCCGGTTGTCGGCGGCCAGTTCGCGCTCGCCCTGGAGGACGACGATGTCGACGGCGGGCTGGTTGTCCTCGGCGGTGGAGAAGGTCTCGGCGCGGCGCACGGGGATGGTGGTGTTCCGCTCGATGATCTTCGTCATCACGCCGCCGCGTGTCTCGACACCCAGCGAAAGGGGCGTGACATCGAGCAGCAGGACGTCCTTGACCTCGCCCTTGAGTACCCCGGCCTGGATCGCGGCGCCCAGGGCCACGACCTCGTCGGGGTTGACGCTCATGTTGGGTTCCTTGCCGCCGGTCAGCCGGCGCACAAGGGCCTGGACCGCCGGGATACGTGTGGAGCCGCCTACGAGGATGACCTCGTCGATGTCGCTCTCGCCGACCTTGGCGTCGGCCATTGCCTGCTGGACCGGTCCAAGGCACCGCTCCACCAGGTCGCCGGTGATCTGCTCGAACGTGGACCGCATGATCGAGTCGGTGAGGTGCTTGGGTCCCGAGGCGTCGGCGGTGATGAACGGCAGGCTGACCTGGGTCTGTGTCACCGAACTGAGCTCGGTCTTGGCCTTTTCCGAAGCCTCGAACAGGCGTTGTAGCGCCTGCGGATCCTTGCGCAGATCGATGCCGTTCTCCTTCTGGAAGTCGTCTGCGAGGTAATCCACCAGACGCCGGTCGAAGTCGTCACCGCCCAGGTGACTGTCGCCCGCGGTGGAACGCACCTCCACCACGCCGTCGCCGACGTCGAGGATGCTCACATCGAAGGTGCCGCCGCCCAGGTCAAAGACGAGGACGGTCTCGTGCTGCTTGTTGTCCATGCCGTACGCGAGCGCCGCCGCGGTCGGCTCATTGATGATCCGCAGCACCTCCAGACCCGCGATCCGTCCGGCATCCTTGGTGGCGGTGCGCTGAGCGTCATTGAAGTAGGCGGGCACCGTGATGACCGCCTCCGTGACCCGCTCCCCCAGCTGCTTGGAGGCGTCGTCGGCGAGTTTGCGCAGCACCTGTGCGCTGATCTCCTCAGGCGCGTACAGCTTGTCGCGCACCTTGAAGCGTGCCGCCCCGCCGTCGCCCTCGACCACGTCGTACGCCACGGCTCTGGCCTCGTCGGAGATCTCGTCGAAGTGCCGGCCGATGAACCGCTTGGCCGAGTAGATGGTGCCCTTGGGGTTGAGGATCGCCTGGCGCCGGGCCAGCTGGCCCACCAGACGTTCCCCGGTGTCGGTGAAGGCCACCACGGACGGTGTCGTACGGTTACCCTCGCTGTTGGGCACGACGGAAGGTTCGCCGCCCTCCCAAACGGCGATCACCGAGTTGGTGGTGCCCAGGTCTATGCCCACTGCCTTGGCCATGAGGAACTCCTCCCGATGCGGCGGCCTGCGCCGACGCTGCGGATCCGATCGTTGAGTATGGGCGGGACGTCCGGACGAAGCGGTCGCCGACGAGGCCGTACAGCTGCTCTACGGGCTGCGGACCACCAGCGCCGACGACGAGTACCGGCTGGGCTGCGTCGAGCGGAAGGGGGCGAAACCCCGCCCCGAAGCACCAGGACCCGCCCGGTCCGGCCGCCGCACCTCCCCGTCATCCCGGCGGCTGCCCCGCAGGGTGCACAGCAGCAGACCGAACGTCTCGTACGTGTCAACGGGCCTGCGAGGCCTCTCGAGCATCGCCCAGTCCTCCCTGCCGGTGCGCATGCGCCACCCGCATGCCCCAGACTCGCTTAACCAAGCGGCTCTACGCCTGCGCCCAGCAGGTCAAAAAGCAACGGAGCCCATCGCCCCGCGAGCACGAGACGAAGACTCCGAACATCTCGGGTATGTTGGGCGGAGGGGCGTACAGGAACGGTCGCATTCACCTTTCTGAGGGCTTGTTGGGGGAAGGGAGCAATCCCATGACCAGCAGCCGGGCGCACAACGTGTACCGCCACCGCTCCGACCGGGAGGGCAGCCTTCCCCGGGGCAGCGCCGGGCGGCAGTCCACGGCCGCGCGGAGAGAGCCCAGCCCCCCCGTTCCGACCCCGGCCGACTATGCCCTCCACGAACTGATGGTGCTCTCCAACGCCCTGTTCGACTCCCAGGACGAAGGCGAGATCCTGCGCCTGGCCATGGACCACATAGCCGCCGTGGGGCCATTCAGCGCCGAGGCCGGATACCTCAGGGTGGACGGCGACCTGGTCCCCGGCCCGAGGGGCGGGCAGATCCATGCCGCCGTGGACCGGAGGGTGCGGGAGCTGGCCGGGCACGACGGCCCTGTGACCGTACCCGGCTGGCCCTGGGGCCAAGCTCTGGGGCTGCGCGGACTTGAGGGACTCCACGGCTACCTGGTGGTGACGTCCCGCTCCCGGCCCACCGAGGCCGAGCGATACCTGCTCGCCACGCTCGTCCGGCACACCGCTGCTGCTCTGTCAGTCGCCTTCACAGACCGCCGCCAACGCGAGGACGCGCGGGAGCTGCACCGGCTGAGGGAGGAACGGACAGCCCACCAGCGGCAGCTGATCTCCGTCGTGGCTGAGCTGGGGTACCAGCGGGCTGTTCACGCGCTCATGGCCGAGGTCGCTGCCTCGGGCGGCGGCGAGGAAGCCATCACCCGCGCACTGCACGAGCTCACTGGACTCCCCGCACTGGTCGAGGACCGCTTCGGTCGGCTGAGGTCCTGGACCGGCCCCAGCCGCCCCGACCCCTATCCGGAACCGGACCCCGTGCGCCAGGACGAAATGCTGCACGCCGCTGCCCGGGAGGTCGGGCCGGTGCGGATAAGGGACCGGCTGATCACCCTGGTCCGCCCGCACGGCGAGATGCTGGGCGTGCTGGCTTTGGTCGATGCCCAGGGCGAGGCCGACGAGCACACCGTGCTCGCGCTGGAACACGCTGCCGCGTCGCTCGCCCTGGAGCTGGCGCACCTGCGTAACCTGGCCGAGGTGGAGCTGAGGCTGCACCGCGAGCTGGTCGACGACCTCCTGGCAGGGACGGACAAGGCGAGCGCCTACGCCCGGTCCGAGGCAGTCGGACACGACCTGCACCGCAGCCACTACATCGTCGTGGTGCAGTGGTCGAACCGGACTGCGGACGATTCCTTCGCGCATACCGTGGGCCGGGCGGCCTCTGCCGTGGGCATGCGCTCGCTGCTGACCCCGCGTTCCGACCACGTGGTCCTGGTCGCTGACGGCAGGCCGCACGCCCGCGCACTGTACGAGGCGCTCGCCCGGGAGACCGGGACACGGTCCGGGACGATCGGAGTGAGCGCCCCTTGCAACTCCCTGGACGACATCCCCCACCGCTACCAGGAGGCGCAGCGCGCCCTGGAAGTGCGCCGCCACTCCCGTGAGCGCTACGGCACGACGTTCTTCGACGAGCTCGGCCTCTACCGCATCCTGGGACCTGGCAACGATTACCGGGAACTAGAGACGTTCGTCCACGAGTGGCTAGGGCAGCTCATCGACTACGACTCCCGGCACCACGCGGCCATGGTGGAAACTCTGTCCCGGTACTTCGACTGCGGCGGCAACTACGACGAGACCGCCGAATCCCTCGCGATCCACCGCAGCACGCTGCGCTATCGGCTCCAGCGTATCCGCGACATCAGCGGCAACGACCTCGCGAACGTCGAGGACCGCCTCAACCTCCAGGTGGCGACCCGAGTGTGGACGATCGTGCTGGGCGGACCCGGCTGATGCCCCGCTAGAACTGTCGTGCGAGCGGTGCCGGCGGCAATCGCCGAGCGGCAGGAAGGTGTACACGCCTCCGGGCGAAGAAGGCACGGCGGCCACAGCGAACTCGGTGACGGCAGGCGTGGACCACTGCGCGCTGGAGTCGTCCAGTCCTTCTTCGTTGCCGGCTTCCGCGACCGTCACCCGCAGTGCTGTGAATTCTCGTAGTTCCGTCACGGTTGGTTGGCCCTGCAGTAGGGACGATCAAATATTCTTCGCCGATCTCCGGTTGACATGCAGTGTCCCGGTGGGAGGCTTTAAAGGAGCACTCCGGACGGCGCATTGGTTGCGTTTGCTGCTGCGGCCGCAGAGCCACCGGGAAGCAGTGGCCCGGCCTTTGGTGCCGTGAGGCTCCCCGGTAAATGAGTGAGCATTTTGCGAAATCTCTTCTCGACGTGTTGTCAGTTGTGTACCGGCACTGGTAGCCATGCGCGTCCTCGTGCGCGTTTCCCGCGGCGCATGCATAGCAATCGCGGTTGATTCATTCGTGAATCCATGTCGGACAGGAGGAGGGAATCACCATGAAGGCTCTGGTGTATGACGGGCCGCGCTCGGTGAACGTGCAGGACGTGCCGGACGCGAGGATCGAGCGGCCGACGGATGTGCTTGCGAAGATCACTTCCACCAACATTTGCGGGTCGGACCTGCATATGTATGAGGGGCGCACGGACATAAAGACGGGGCGTGTCCTCGGCCACGAGAACATGGGGGAGGTCATTGAGGTCGGCGACGGCGTGGACCGCGTGCGGGTGGGGGACCTGGTCTGTTTGCCGTTCAACATCAGCTGCGGGTTCTGCCGCAACTGCGACAACGGGCTGACGGCCTTCTGCCTGACCACGCCGGTGGATCCGACGATGGCCGATGCCGCATACGGCTTCGCGGGAATGGGCCCCTACAACGGCGGTCAGGCGGAGTTCCTGCGGGTTCCGTACGGCGACTCCAACTGCCTGGTGCTGCCGGAGGATGCGCGGGAGAAGCAGACCGACTACGTGATGCTGTCCGACATCTTCCCGACCGGCTGGCACTGCACGGAGCTGGCCGGCGTGCAGCCGGGTGAGACCGTCGTCATCTATGGCGCGGGACCGGTCGGTCTGATGGCGGCGCTGTCAGCAAATCTCAAGAGCGCGGCGCAGGTGATGGTCGTCGACCGTCACCCGGACCGGCTCGCGCTCGCAGAGCAGATCGGTGCGATTCCCATCGATGACTCCAAGGCCTCGCCGATCGACCAGATAAACGAGCTCACCAACGGTCTGGGGGCCGACCGTGGGTGTGAGTGCGTGGGCTACCAGGCGCAAGACCCACAGGGTGTCGAGCACCCGAACCTGACGCTCAACAACTTGGTGCACTCGGTGAAGTTCACCGGGACGATCGGGGTCGTGGGTGTCTTCGTGCCGCACGATCCGGGGAGCCCCGACAAGCTGTACAAGGAGGACGGCGAGGTTGCCTTCGACTACGGCCTGTACTGGTTCAAGGGCCAGTCGATGGGAACCGGCCAGGCCAACGTCAAGGCATACAACCGACAGCTGTGCGCCCTGATAGAGCAGGGCAAGGCCAAGCCCTCATGGATCGTCTCCCACGAGCTGCCGCTGGACCAGGCCCCCGCCGGCTACCAGCACTTCGACGCCCGTGACGACGGCTGGACCAAGGTCGTACTCCACCCCAACGGCTCGAACTGACCGAAACGGCCCACACCCCCCGTGCGCAAGGGTTCGCACGCGTGGTTGGCGGGACTGAGCGTCTCGTCGGAGGGTCGTACCTCGCGTCGCCTGCGGGAGGGTTGTCCTTTTGGTCCGTCAGTATCGGTTCTCTGTAGGTGACTGAGTGCGTCTCCTCGTCTTCCTCCGCGCCACTCGTCCGTCCGTCGGCCGCTCTCCCCGTCCCGGCCTGATCGGGGGACGCCGGGCACCAAGGCGCCTGTCGCGCTCGACTGCCACATAGAGGGGCGTTACAACGGGACCTCGGGCGAAAAACCGTCGCGCGTGCCCGCCCTCGACCGGATTGAGACCGTGACAGATTTCCTGCCTGCCGCTGCGGCGCACGTCGTGCGGATCGTGCTGGTCGCCGACCCCGGAGTGGCGTCGGAGATCGCCCAGGAATTGGCCGACAAGCTGCCGCAGCAGCTGAGGCGGCGGGTCCGCGCGGACGTCGACTGGCGGGTGACAGCGCGCACGGTACCCCTGGTCGCAGACGAGCAACTGGACGTCTCTTCCGCGGCCGACGTCGTACGCCCCTTGCTCCCCGAGGGCGACTGGGACGCCGGAGTCCTCCTCACCGATCTGCCTCGACGAGCCGGCCTGCGCCCGGTCAGCGTCGAGGTGAGCCCGGCGGACCGCATCGCGCTGGTGTCCCTGCCCGCGCTCGGCTCCTGGCGGATGCGACGACGCGCCCGGCGCGTCGTCGCGGATGTCGTCGGCATGCTCACCCGGGAACGTGCTGATCTCGCTCCCCTGGAGGAAGCCGGCCGGCTCGAAGGTTCGGGGGTCGGCGAGGATGGTTTGGAACGCTTTATCCTGCCCGGCCTGCGCGGACATCTGAGTCTCGTCATCGGTATGGTGCGGGCCAACCGGCCCTGGCGGCTCTTCGCCACCCTCTCCCGCGCACTGGCCGGTGTCTTCGCAACCGCCGCCTTCGGCCTGATCAACAACTCGACCTGGAAAATCTCTTCGGGGATGGACGTGGGGCGCCTGATCGGGGCCTCTGTACTGTCCCTTCTCGCCCTCACGGCATGGATCATCATTGATCACGAGCTCTGGGAACGCCCTCACGGTTCGCTCTCCCGCTCCTTCTCCCGCCTCTACAACACAGTTACGTGCGTGACGATCACCTTCGGTGTGCTCTCCCTGTACGTGATCCTGTTCTTCACCCTCTTCGGCGTCTCCAAGCTCATCCTGACCCCGCCGGCCTTCGGCACGGTTATCGGGCAAGGCGCAACGGTCCACGACTACGCCGTGCTCGCCTGGTTCGTCAGCTCGATGGGCATGGTCGGGGGTGCGTTCGGATCCGGACTCGAGGACGACGGCACCGTCCGCAACGCGGCGTACGGCGAGCGGCAGCGCCAGCGATGGCAGAAGCTGCGAGAGGAGAAGAAGGTGCGGGAAGAGCTGGAGAGCGAGACGTAGAGCGTCCCTGAGCCGAGGCCTGACCCATTGCAGCCGACGCAGGTCGTCATGCTGCTGCCCATTTGACGCCGAGTTCTCGGGTGTGCCGTTGTGGCGTCGGTCTTGGTGTTGCTGATTGCGATCTCTCGGTTTGGCAGTGGTAGGCAGCCGTGGCCTGCCTCTCCGAATGAGCTCACCACGCCCACTCACGCGGCCGCTGCCGCCACGGGCGGCATCTGCGCGACCCACACCAACGTCACGCTGACCAGCCTGACTTGCGTTCGGCCCGGGCAGTTAGGGATTCGGTAGCGACGCGTTGTGGTTGCTGCGCCGACAGTTGGCCAACGTTGCGGGCTACCTCGACCGGCTCAGGAAGAGCGCACGCCTGCCCACGACCAGTTCACGCTTGAGCTCGATCCCGGCGACCAGGAAGAACACCGCGAGCAGACCCTCCGCCGTCCGGTGCCCCGCCGACAGGGCAAGGCCGAGTGCCGGTATCCCGAAGTGGAAATCCCGTATCTCCTCGTACGCCCCGCTCCACGGGCTGTTCGCCCACACTAGGACGTGTTTGAGATGTTGATCAAGGTCGTGAAACGATCTTCAGATGTCTCGTGGCGATCTGACGGATGCACAGTGGGAGCGGCTGGAAGCGGTGTTGCCGCCGATACCGAAGATGGGCCGACCTCCGAGGGATCGGCGGCAGGTGTTCGACGGGATCTGGTGGCGGGCCCGGACCGGCTCGCCTTGGAGAGATCTGCCCGAGCGATACGGCCCCTGGGAGACCGCGTATGCGGTGTTCCGGCGATGGCAGATCGACGAAACATGGGCCCGCGTCCTGAAGAAGTTGCAGGTCAAGGCAGATGCGGATGGGATCATCGAGTGGGAGGTCTCGGCTGACTCCACCGTCTGCCGGGCTCACCAGCACACCGCCGGGGCCTGCAAAAGGGGGCTGACGATCCGGGCCGGACGCGTCCGGACGGCCTCGCGGCCGAGCCGGACGACCACGGTCTGGGACGCTCGCGCGGCGGACTGACCACCAAGATTCACCTCGCCGTCGACGCCTCCTTCCACGTCCTCGCTGCCGTCATCACCGCCGGCCAACGAGGCGACGCGCCCGCCTTCGAGCAGGTGATGGACCGAATTCGTGTCCCCCAGATCAGCGGTGGACGCCCCCGCACCCGGCCCGGACATGTGCTTGCCGACCGGGCGTACTCCTCCCGTCAGATTCGCTCCTACCTGCGCAAACGCGGGATCGCGCACACCATCCCGGAGAAGCGAGACCAGGCCGGACACCGACTCCGCCGCGGTTCCGCCGGAGGCCGTCCGCCCGGCTTCGACCGCGAAATGTACAAGCGCAGGCACAAAGTCGAGTGCCGGATCGGCCTTCTGAAGCAGGCGAGAGGCGTTGCGACCAGGTACGACAAGCTCGCCGTCCGCTACGAGTCGACCGTCCAGCTCACCCTCATACGGCAGGCGCTGTGACCACATCTCAAACACGTCCTAGCGCCACTACCGCGGCGGCAAGGAGTACCAGGCCACCGACGATCTCGGTGCGCAGTGCACGCGCGAGGGGCCTGACGCTCAGGCAGAGGTAGCAGGCCCAGGAAGTAGGAACGCGAGCGAACATCAGACACCGCGGTCACCGGATAGCAAACACCGCTGTCCGCCCGGAGGTCATAAAAACGGCCGGCCAGTCCCTACCTGTCACTGCCGCGTCGCGCAGCATGGGCGTCGCGTCCCGCCGGCGGCCGGCGCAGCACTGCGAGCAGGGCCGCCAGACGGTCGGTGACCATGTACGGCCAATCTGCTGGTGAAGACAGTCGCGAGAGCCAATGGATGGAACTCCCTCGAGGTCAGGCCACGCGGTCCCTGGTCACGGGTACACGAGCTGGGAAAGTCCAACAGACCTGCCGGTGTGCAGCTTGAAGGAGGGATCATGGTCCAGCAGGTTCGCGAGGTCATGACGGAAGATCCTGTCGTCGTGTCGTCGCTGACGTTCGTGGGGAACGTTGCCCAGCTAATGCGACGCAAGGACATGGGCGCCGTCCTCGTGGTCGCTGACGATCGGTTACGTGGTCTCGTCGCCGACCGGGAGCGACTTGTCCATCGAGCGCGATACCGGTTCAGCGCTGCCAGGCCAAACGAGTGCACGATGACCTCGGAGTCACCCGCCCCCTGGACCCCGGTAAGGGATGGACCCATGCAACGGATCAGGACGGCGGCGAACGCCCGGCCAATGGTGAATTGCGACCTCCTCGCGAGCAACGGCGTATCTCGGCACGACCTGGCCGTTACCGGGCTGGGCCGTGTGCGCGGCCCCTCCACCGTCACCGGCGACCTGGCCGTCGTCTACCACACCATCGTGATCGGCTGCGCGAGGCGATCCGCCGCACCGATCCTGCCGAGACCACGAAATGAAAGTGGCAGCTGTGAACGGCCCTGACATCCTCGTCGTCGACGCTGGCTCTTCCAGCCTGCACCTGACGGTTCTGGGCGCCGACGGCCGCGAACGAGCCGCGAGGCACCTCACCGAGGCACCCGGCCCGGAGACCGCCGACACGATCGAGGACTTCCTGCGCGACGCGCCCCCTGTCGGGGCGACCGGGCACCGCCTCGTTCACGGCGGACCGCACCTACTGCGCCCTACCATCGTCGACGACGACGTACGAGCCGAGCTCGACCGTACGGCGCGGCTCGCCCCGCTGCACATGCCCCCGGCACTCACGGCCCTGGACGCGACCCGCGCTTTCCTGCCCGACGTGCCGCACGTCGTGTGTCTGGACACCGCCTTCCACGCCGACCTGCCACCCGCCGCCCGCACCTACGCGGTGCCTCGCGAGTGGACCGAGCGGTACGGACTGCGCCGGTACGGGTTTCACGGCCTGTCCTACGCGTGGGCCCTGCAGCGGGCAGCCCGACGGATCGGCCGTCCGGCCAGCTCCCTGCACCTCGTCCTGGCGCACCTGGGAGGCGGCTGCTCGGTCTGCGCGGTGCGCGACGGGCGCAGCGTCGACACCACCATGGGCTTCACCCCGTTGGAGGGCCTGGTGATGAGCAAGCGCAGCGGGAGCGTCGACCCTGGTCTGCTGCTCTGGCTCCAGACATCGGCAGGCTTGACGGCCGAGCGGATCGAGGACGCCCTCAACCACGAGTCTGGCCTCCTCGGCCTGTCCAGCATGTCCGGGGACACCCGGGACCTCGTCCGCGCAGGCGCCCGGGGGGACAGTAGGGCGGCCTTCGCACTGGACGTGTTCGCTGTTGGCGTGCGGCGCGGCATCGCGAGTGTCGCCGCTTCCCTCGACCGGATCGACGCGCTCGTGTTCACAGGCGAGATCGGCGAAGACCAGCCGGAGGTACGCGAAGCGGTCTGTTCGGGCTTGGGTGTCCTGGGCATCACCGGCGGGCTGACGGAGGGAAACCCGCCGGATGACGCCGTCGTCAGTCCGTGTGGCGCGGCCGTGCCTGTCCTGGTGATCCCGACAGGCGAAATCCAGCAGGTGGCAGCGGAAACGCGCGACACCCTCACGAGGCGGGCTGAGGACCGATAGCAGTGCAACACAAAGGTTGGGCCAGCCACGTTTGACGGTCAGCAGCGCCCCAGCCGCACCATCCACCACTTCCCCACGAGTGTCCTGCACGCGACCCCGTGCCATCCCGGGTGGTGTACGGGGGGTTGTGGGCGTATGGGTGGACTGCATGCGGCAGCCCCGACACGGGTCCCATGGGGGGCCGCGGTCCGAGAACTTCGGGGCGCCTCAGTCGTCGGTGCCGTTGGTGTCGGCGGACTCGGCGACCGCCCGGAACAACGCGAATGCGGCGTCCTGGTCCCGGCTGGCCGACGCGGTGACGAACCGTGCGGCGAACCGGATGGGCGGCTCCGCGGGGCACTTCGTTGTTTCGCTGTCTACCGGTTCCGCCCGGCGCGATGACCAGCCGATATCTCGATGAGGGCCCGGCAATGAAGATCACGGTGGAGGTCGCAACCTTCGTCTTCCGCGCGTTCTACTCGCCGCCCCACCCGGAGTACAGCCGCGACCTGGTCGCCCGTAGGGCCCCAGGCCGCCAGGCCGGTACGTGGATGTGGGTGAAGGGGACTTCGCTTGTGTACCAGCTACCCGCCAGCAGGAAGGGATGCCGCAGTCCCGTGCGCGTGACAGGTGCGAACAGTTCCAGGTCGTCGGGGCCGTAGCCGAGCGCTCCAGGACCACACCTGCTCTGATACGCCGGTCCAGCCGCATGGCCTCGGCGGCGGCCGTGCCTCCCAGGGAGTGCCCGAACAAGCCGACCGACGACAGGTCGAGCGCGGCGCCGAGTCCGGCCGGAAGGGCGCGGCCACCGGAGTCGGGGTTACCGCCACGCGCAAGCGGGTGCAACTGGTCCAGTACGGAGCACAGGTCGGCCACTCGGCAGTCCACGGCGGCCTTCATGACCTCCGGTGGGAGCACGCTGCCGGCCAGCGCGGGGGCGGGGGTGATGACACGGCCGTCAGGGAACGCGACAGCGAGCGCCCCGTAGGTATGGTCGACGGCCCGGCCCGGTGCGACACTGGGGCACCCACGGTCGCATGGGTGCCGATGTCGGACCAGTCGACGGAGTGCGCGGGGATGCCGAGGGAGGCGGCGAAGGTGTCGAGCGCCGGGCTGAGGCTGGGCGGGGTGTACGGCGCGACCTGTGCTTCGACCTCCGGCATGCGGGATACCAGATGGTGATCATCAATTCTCTTGACCGGGCCCCCTCCTGAGCCCACAGGCCCCTTCGCCCGGAGTCGACGAGGTGTAGGTCCACGGCGCTTACCGCGTGCGGCCCGGTAGGCACGACCAGGTCGCAGCGGAAAAGCCCGTCACCCGTGCCCATCGCGGCCCGGGCGGAGGAGGGCAGGGCGAGGGGCAGCCATGGCGGTAAGGCCCCCGAGGATCATGCGGCGATAGACCGAGTGAACTCATCTGGAGCTCACAGGAGTTGAGATGATGACGCCATCCTGCCAGGGAAGACCGCGCGTGCTGCAGACGTCGTAACTCCACCTCCGGCAGAGCCTCGCGTTAAGCGTCCGTTCACCGTGCGCAGGCACCATGCACTGAAAGAAATCACGGCTTTCGGAGCGGCGCGGATAGGTCTCAAATCGCCCGGATCCCGGCTTCCGACGACGCAGACCGCACCGGAGGTCTGATACTCGCCGGCCGCGAAGTCGACGGCACAGCTGAATGACAGATCCACGAGGGCCAACTATTCATCTCGTCAGGCAACATCTGGCATCGATACCTCGACGCATGTTCCGTCTCCCGGGAGTTGCGGCGCAACACGTTCGAGGTCGAATCGACCGGCACTCGTGGCCCCGCGCACTGGAAGCCGGAGCTGATGGCACGGTATCCGAAGACGCCGAAGCCGATGGTCAACAAACGGCTGCATGCATATGTGCAGGAGCGGCTGGCACGCCGACTGATGCACGACCCGAACCCGGCCACCCACCCGCGGGTGGCCTCAGCGTCGAGCAGAAGATCCACCGGGCTGTCTGTCGACATTCACTGACCGGCCCCACCTACATCGGTTCCCGTCCTTGCCTGACGGGAGACCGTTGTAGGTGGCGGGGAGGTCAATACCCGTTGCGGTGCAGCCGCCCATCGTAGTGGGCTTCCAGCTTCGCGTTGCGCTCGAAGCCGCCCGGCAGATTGGCAGAGATGTAGACGGGCACCTCGTGCCCCCCGGCCATCAGCAGGGCGACACTCTCGGCCAATACCATCTGCACCAGCGTGGCCGAGACGATGGTGGACACCCCGCACAAAGTGCCGCCGCCGGGCAGCGGCAGCAGCGCGTCACCGGCGGGCGCGCAGTTGTCGAGCACCACGTCGGCGAGGTCGGCGAGCCGTTGCCCGCTGGGATGCAGGGCGGGGACCGAACGGGTGTGCTCCAGCGAAGTGAGCGCCACCAGCAGATGCCCCTCGCCCCTCACCAACTGGGCGAGATCGACGATCGAGTTGTTGACCCCCGAATTCGAGATGATCACAAAGAGGTCCTGCGGGCGCGGGGTACTCAGTTCGTAGAGCCGGGCGGCGAGTCCTGGTCGGCGTTCGAGCAGGGGATCGTCGAGCACTGCACGGTCCTCGCCGCCCCGCAGCACGAGGTCGGCGAGGCTCATCCGGTTGGTGGGGATGAGACCGCCCGCACGCCCGGCAATCTCCAGTGCGGTGGCTTGCGAGTGCCCCGTGCCGAACGCGTGGATCACTCCGTCCGCGGCGACACAGTCCGCGAACAGCCGGGCGGCGGCGGCCACCGCGGCCGCGTTGGTGTCGATCGCTCCGTCCAGCGACGCGCGCGCCCGGTCGGCGAAGAGCGTCGCGCTGATCTGTGGTTCGGCCATGGGGATCACCACTCTCGTGTGATTGATGGATTCAATAGCCGTCGATTCGAATGAAACAATGAACCAGCTATCTCATCGCGTCAAGAGCCGGGCCAGCGCCACGGCCCCTGCAGCGCCGTCGCGCACAGCGGCGACGCGCAGCCCCATCGGCCTCACGCGTTCCACCAGGCGCTCCGCCAGGGGCCCCTCGGGTCCTATCAGTCCCCCGGTGGTCACGAGGAGTTCGCCGCTGCGCGGGGCCAGCGCGCCGACTTTGTCGGCCAGTTCATCGGCGGCCCGGTCGAGCAGGGACCGCGCCGTCGGATCGCCATCGGCCCCGGCCGCGACCACCAGGGGACTCAGCCGCGCCAGCGCCACCGGAGGCCGGGAGTAGGCCCAGTCCGCGATGGCGTCTCTCAGGCGAGTGCGCACAGCCGGCGGCAGGCCGGCATCCGGACTGTCGGGAGTGACCTGTTCCAGCACCGATCCGACCAGTGGTCCCCACGGCCCCCGCCCGTCGAGCGCAAGCACGGCGGCCCGTACCGCCTCCCGGCCGAGCCAGAACCCGCTGCCCTTGTCACCGAGCAGCCAGCCGTGCCCGTCCACGGTCTGCGCGCAGCGCCGCCCCACCACCCGGCCGGCGATCGCGCCGGTCCCGGCGATGAGGACGAGTCCGTCGACGGGGGCCCCCGGCCCCGCGGCGAAGGCGACGTCCGCGTCCCCGTACACCTCGGCCGCCGCGGCGCCGATGTCCAGTGCTTCAAGGGCCTCGGCCAGACACGAGGCCGCGGTGTTTCGTCCGCGCCCAAGCCCTGCGCCCGCGAACCCGGCCGCCACCGCCGTCACCCCGCTACGCACTCCCTCCGGTGCGGCGGTGCGCATAGCCTGGGCCAAGTGCCGTACGAGATCGGCAGGCGGCACACTGAGTGCATTGCCGGGGCCGCTGTCGCCCATACCGACCACGCGGCCTCTCGCATCGGCGCAATACGCCCGCACCCGGGTGCCGCCCGCGTCGATTCCGATCACCAGAGGTTGTTCGAAGGATTCAGAAATCACGCTGCATAGTGGTTGGTAGAGTCACGTCCGGACAAGAGATCTTCCGAACCCGAATTCACTTGCGCGCCACCGCGTCGAATCGAGCTGAGTCCGCCGTGATCACAGACCTGATCCACTCCGAGCTGCCCAGGCTGACCGTCTCGCTGCGCAAGGTCGGCGAGCAGGTCCTGGCCGATCCGGCGGCTCTGGCCCACACGTCGGCGGCCGACCTCGGCCGGCGCACCGGGACCTCGCAGGCGACCGTCACTCGCTTCTGCCAAGCCCTCGGACTCGACTCGTACCAGGCGCTGCTGCTCGAACTCGCCAAGGAGCAGGGGCAGCTCCCGCAGGAACGCCCGCTGGGACCGGACATCGGTCCCGACGACAGCCTGGACCAGGTTGTCGACGTCATCGCACACGCCGATCTCCAAGCCTTGCGCGGCACCGTGGAACGGCTGGACCGCAACGCACTCGAGAGTGCGGCTCGGGTCCTGGTCAGGGCCCGCCGCATCGACGTCTACGGAGTGGGCACGTCCGGGGTCCTGGCCCGTGAGGCAGAAGCCCGTCTGTTCGGTATCGGCTGCCAGGCCAGGGGCTGGACCGAGGTGCACGCCGCGGAGACCTCGGCGTCCCTGCTGACGCCCGCCGACGTCGCGGTCGCGCTCTCGCACTCCGGCAGTACGCGTGAGGTGCTGAGCCCTCTTCAGCTGGCTGCCGAGCGCGGGGCCACGACCATCGCCATCACTTCGGACCCGCGTTCACCGGCCGCCCAGGCCGCAGGAATTCACCTCGCGTCGACCTCGGCGGAAACGAGCTTCCGGCACGGCGGCTTCGGTTCGCGCCACTCCGTACTGCTGATCATCGACTGTCTCTACGCGCGGGTGGCCCAGCTCTCCTACGACCGGGCCACTGCGTCGATCGCCCTTACGGCGCACATCTCCGAGGAACATGCGGCGAGGCCGCGCCGCCGGACGTGAGGCGCGGTCCCGTGCAAGTTGCGCCGAACGTTCCGTAGTGCCTGACCGTGATCTTGCCGGTGAAGTCGTTGTGCCACGGGCCATAGGCGACGGTGACCGGTGACCACGCGTCCATGCCACGTCCGCCATCTCGCCGGCGAGCGAGTCGGCCCATCGTCTTGTCGATGCAGCCTTCGCCCACCGTGGCCCCGTTGACGGAAAGGATGTCGGTGGCGCGCTTGTCGAGCCCGCCGCAGTCGTAGGCGAAGTCGAGGGCGTGCAGTTGTCGGGCGTCGCCATGTGGCGGTGTTGCGTGACATCACCAGTCGGCCTCACCAACCCCGAAACGAAATGCTTACGGTCGACGGCAGATGCACGGGACAGGGTGGCGATGACGTCTTCGCCCCTCCCCCGGAACTCGAGCACAGCACAGTCCGCCCCAAGCACCAGACACCCTGCACACCCACCCCGTGGGCGCCGCGAACCGACACGGGTGACCTTGGTCGAGAACCTGTCCACCAGGAGCTCGTCGTTGCGTCGGCGCTTTCAACTTCTGCTCGGCAGCGTGATGTTGGAAAGCGTTCACGGGTCTCCTCAGCCCGGCACTTCCAGCTCGATACCGCCGATCCGGCAGCTCAGTCGCCGGTCGGACCGGGTCCCGATCCTTCGGGCGCCTTTCAGGTTCTTCGCGAAGGCCTTGCGCTGGGCCGGGCTGACAGAACGCCAGCGCAGCTCGAGGACCGGGCGCACTGGCGGAATGAGCTCCCGCAGCCGCTCGTCGACCTGGGCGAGGCCGGTCTCGTAATCGTCGTCCGGTCGATAGACCAGATCGAGGTCGACCGACGGCTCGGTGCCGCCGGCCTGGTGGTGACAGGCCGTGAGCCAGCCGGTGATCCAGTCGAGCGCGATCCGCACCGTGGAAGAGATCTGCTCCTGCCACTCGCCGAGGTAAGGCGCGTTCACCGACTCCGCGGTCACTTCCTCCGGCATCACGATCAGCCCGCGAACGGCGGTGCCGAGCAGCTCGACGTGGATGCGCGGCCACAGGCCGCTCGCGTCGATCCGGAAGGAGGGAAAGCGCCCCGCCATGCCTATCCCCGTCCGCAGCTGAGCCCAGTTCATCGCGTCGGCCGGTGGCCGGTCGGGCGTGTACGGCCCGGTGGTCCGATGCCCGAGCTGACTGGCGCGCATCATGAACACGGCCGCGAATTCGTCGCCTCGCAACGTCATGCTCACGGGGAAGAACGCCCCGATCTCGCCCATGAACACCTTGCCGGTGATCAGGGCTTCGATACTGGACCGACCCGGGATCATCGCTGCCTCCTCCATCGCCGCCGCGCCGGCTTCTCCGGCGTCGGTGCCTGCCCCCGCACGTCGTCCAGTTCGGTCTGGACGGCGAGCGTCTTCGGGTGGTCGTCGCCCAGCCGCAGCCGCCGTTTCGCCAGCACCTCGCGCAGGACCGGCTCGGCGTCGCCCGGTCGCCCGAGCCGGTGGTGCACCCGCGCCAGGCCCACCCGAGCGTCGAGCGTCCGGCCGTCGTCGCGGCCGAAGCGTCTCACGAGCCGGGGCAGCAGGTCGGCGTACATCCGTTCCGCTTCCGCCTGTTCGCCGCTCGCCGAGAGCAGGGACGCGAGCGCCGCGGTCGCCTCCAGGGTGGCCGGGTGGTCCGGCCCCAGGTCCTGTGCGCGCTCTCCGGTCACCGCCCGGACCAGCGCCAGGGCCTCCGGCTCCCGGTGCAGGTCGGTGAGGACCGCGGCCCAGCCGAGCATCGCGCCCTGGGTGTCGACGTGCCCGGCGTCCCAGAGGTGGGAGCGGACATCGACGACGAGTTGCCATGCGTGCTCGGCCGCGGCCAGGTCCCCCTCCCGGTGCAGGACCGGGGCGGCCTCGGCGAGCGTGACGAGGTCGTCCTGGAGCTGCTCGGCGAAGTAGCCGGCCCAGAACTCCTCTGACCGGTTCAGCTCTGCCTCCGGTCGCAGCAGCAGCGCGAGCCCTTCGGCCGTGCTCGGTATCTGTGTGGGCTCCCGGCTCGCCGCGTCCTCGGCCACGAACCGCACGTACAGCCGATAGCCGGTATCGGTGCGCGAAACGATCTTGTCCAGTTCGCCGGCGAGCTCCAGGGTGCGGGTGACGGCGTGCCGCTGCCGGTCGCCGAGGCGGGCGAACGCCTCGACGAGCGCCGGGCGGCTGTCGTCGCGGGAAGGCAGCGGAACGGCGACCTCGGCCCGCAGCTCGTCGAGCGCGGGCTCGGCCTCCGGCCGCAGGGAGCCGGTCGCCGAGCCGAAGTCGTATTCCCAGTCCAGGGCCCAGGTCAGCAGGCGCCCGTGCTCGTCGCCGGCCAGGAGCAGGGTGCCGTCGGGGGCCAGCGCGACGTGCGTGACCGCGTCCGAAAAGCCGGTGAAGGCGCGCAGTTGCCGCCCGGTCGTGAGGTCCCACAACCGAGCCTTCCGGTCCTCCCCACCCGACGCCGCGAGCCGGAAGTCCGGTGTGACAGCCAGACTCCGCACGATGCCTACGTGCCCGGCCAGGACGTGGACGCAGCGCGCAGCCACGACGTCCCACAGCCGGACGGTGCCGTCCACCGAGCAGGACAGCAGCCGTCGGGCGTCCGGGCTGGGCAGGACGTCGACCACGGCGTCCGTGTGCCCGGTGAGTACCACCTCGCACTGTCCGTCGGCGGTCCGCCAGACCCGCACCGCTGCGTCGGCGCCACCGGTGACCACGAACCGGCTGTCGTCGCTCAGCCGCGCGGCGCCGATCCACTCGTGGTGCCCGCGCAGCACCCACCGGCGCTCGCCTTCGCGTAGATCCCAGATCTTCACGCTGACGTCCTGGCCGCGCGAGAGCCCGTAGCGGTGATCAGCGCTGACGGCCACGCCCAGCACCGCCCCCGGGTGCGCCTCCCAGCGCCCGATGGTCCGGCCGCTACCGATGTCCCAGGCCGTGACAAGGCCGTCGGCGGTTCCCGAGAGGGCCACTTGGCCGTCCTCGCTGACCGCGACGTAGTACACATGGTCGCGGGGGCTGGTGAACAGCTGCACGATCCGCCTGTCGCGCGGGTGCCAGGCGACGACCCGGCCGTCCTCGCCCCCGGACACCGCGAGCCGGCCGTCGACGGTCATCGCCACGGCACTGATGTGGCCGGTGTGCAGGCTGAGCGTGTGCAGCAGCTGCCCGGTCTCGACGTCGAAGACCCACGCTTCGGCGCTGTTCCCGGCACGGGCGAGCACGGTGGGGCTGCGGCCGCTGAACTCCAGGGCCCACGACCGGCCGTCCTCCGGGACGATTCGGCCCGCGGCCCAGGCGTCGACGAGCTCGGTACGGCGGCCGAGGGCACCGAGGCGACGCCAGAGACGCACCGGCTCGGTATGGCGCCGGTGCCCGGGCAGCGCGCGGGCTGCGCGGATCAGACCTGCCGCGTCGTCGAGCCGTCCGGTGCCGGCCAGCGTGGCGGCCTCCGCCAGCAGCGCGGCCGCCCGGGCGGCGGTGGCGGCGACGTCCGGGGCTTCGTGCGGGCGGACGTAGCTCCACGGGGCCGGCGGGCCCGCGGGCGGCAGGTGCCACACCCGCACGGACTTCCCCTCGGCGGTGACCGCAACCCGCCCGGCCGCGCTGAGCACGACCTCCTTGGTGGCGGGCGTCGGGTCCAGGGACAGGCGGCACCGGCCACTGCCCAGGTCCCACACTCTCGACGGCTCGTCCCGGCCACCGCTGGAGAAGCCGACCGTCCCGTCCAAATTGACGGCGACCCGGCCGAAGCCGGTCTTCAGCTCCCGCCGGGGTTCGCCGGACTCGAGATCGACCAGGCGGACGTCCGTGCTGCCGAGGTCGACCACGGCGAGGCGGCCGTCGCCGCTGAACCGCGCCGACATCACGGTGCGGTCGAACCGGTGCACCAGCTCGCCCGTGCGGACGTCGTACACGGAGTTCGTGTGGCGCTGGTAGTCGATGACGGAGCACAGGGTGCCCTGGGCCCCGAGGACGTCCGCCTTGCTCTCGAACTGCCGGACGTCCAGGGGTTCGCGCGTCTCGAGGTCCCAGGTGACGGTTTCCCCTTCGAAGCCGCTGGTGACCGCGTGCCGCTGGTCCGCCGTCAGCGCGACCAGGCCCACCCAGCTGGGGTGGCCGGGCAGTTCGAACCCGGCCGCGGCTTCGAGGTCGAGCACGAGTGCCCGTCCGACGCCCCCGCCGACGACCACGAGCTGTCCGTCGTCGCGCACCGCCACGGCCGAGGCACGATACTTCTCGAGCTGGAACTGTTGCCGGCACTCCTTCGTCGGGACGTCCCAGATCCGCAGCCCGCCGGAGCTGTCGGCCGAGACCGCGACCTGGCCGTCCGGGGTCAACGCGAGGGCGACGATCCGGTCTTCGTGTTCCCCCGGCAGGACCGACTGCGCGGGGGCGGGTGCGTGTTCGACCGACGCGAGCGCGTCGGCGATCTGCGGATCGCCGGGCGTCCGCGCGTCCGTGTCCCGCAGCAGCGCGGCCGCCGCGACCGGATCGCCGCGTTCTCGGTGCACGAGCGCGAGCAGGTACTCCCCGACACCGTCGCCCGGATCCCCGAACCGCACGGACTCCAGTTCGTCGACCAGTTCGGCGTCGGTGATCACCCCGGTCCGCCATCGGTGCAGCCCGCGGTTGTAGCGGGCGTGCGGGTGGTGCGGATCCGCCCGAAGCGCCCGGGTCCACAGCTCCTCCGCGCTGTCGCGGAGGCCGAGGTCCAGCATGGACAGCGCGTGGTTGGACAAGCCGTCGGCGAGCAGAGTGGCCGCCGCCGGAGCGCGCCGGGGGTACGGGCCGACTTGCCGCTCGTGCACCCGGATCAGGCGCTCCGCGAGCGGCCCGAGCCGGGCGGGCCGCGCGGCCGGGTCCTCGGTGAGGCACTCGCGCAGCACGTCCGCCACCTCGGCCGGCACCGGCAGGACCGCGTCCGGGGCCCCGGAGCGGGCGAAGCCGTCGAAGACGCCGCCCGCCGCGGTCCCGTCCGGGTCCGGTGGTCGGCCGAGGAACATTTCGAGGACGGTGACCGCCCAGGACCAGGTGTCCGTGGCCGTTGTGAGCCCGCCCGGTGACCGCGCCTGTTCGGGCGAGCAGTACGCGGGAGTCAGACCGCCGCGGCTGACGAACGGATCCGCGTCCCCTGCGACCTGCCCGGTGGCCATGCGGGCCCGGGCCATGCCGAAGTCGGTGACCTTGACCGTGCCGTCCCGGGTGAGCATCACGTTGGCGGGCTTGACGTCCTGGTGCACGACCCCGTTCTCGTGCGCGTGGTCGAGTCCCCACGCGGACTGGATGGCGACGTCCAGCACCGATCCCAGGGGGTCGGTCCCGTACAGGCTCCGGCTCCGGACGGCTTCGGCCAGGCTGCCGCCGTCCGCCCACTCCGCGAAGACCCGGGGCACTCCGTCCAGGGTGCGGACGTAGACGCAGTTCGCGATGTGCGGGTGCAGGCCCAGCCCGACCCACACCTCGGCTTCCCGTTCGAAGTCCCGGATCGCGTCCGGCGAGCGGATCAGTGCCCGGCGAGGGGTCTTCACCGCCAGGTCGATGTCCCAGCCGTGGTGCCGGACCCGGTGCACCAGTCCCATGCCGCCGGTGCGCACCACGTCCAGGACCTCGTAGAGGTCGAGGATCAGGTCCCCGCGGCGCCATGTCGCCATCGTCGTCAGTCGACGGTGGCGACGTACACCGGTGTCCCGAGCAGTACCGACCTGGCCGTGCCGTCCGGGCTGTCGCCGTGCAGCAGGCGCTTGGCCACGAACTCGACGTTCTGCGCCGGCCACCGCAGGCTCGCCACGGCGCCCTGCACCCGGGCGAGCGCGGCGCGGTCGGCGCGGTCGAGGTCGCCGTCCACCGCGTCGGCGACGTACTCGTCCTCGAGTTCCGAAGTGACTCCCAGCCCGTCGAGCATCGATGACATCATCGAGCGCCCCACCCCGCGCGCATCGGCGTCCGGCACGGAGTCCCACACGTGCTTGTACGAGCCACCCAGCCCGACGACCGTGTTCTCGCTCCGCCCGCCGAAGAACACCAGTGAGGACGTGGGATCGCCGGGGAACGCCCCCCAGCGCATCGGGAGCAGCCCCCAGAAGAACTGACCCGGCTCGTCCACCGAGCCGAGATCACCGTGATCGCGCAGGTACCCGACGACGGTCTCCAGCCGACGGATCCGGTCGTCGGACGGGCCCTCGGTCGTTCGCTTCGCCGACAGCACCGTGAGATTCACGCCCAACTCGGTCTGGCGCTTCGCCCCGAACCTGGGGTCGATCTGCGGCAACAGCATGTCGATCTTGCTGTCGCTGACGTAAACGTAGTAGCTGAACGACATTGCCAGCTCCCTCCCAGGCATTGACCTGCCCCAGCGTAGCGATCACGGTCCGATGCGAGCCATCAGATGCTTGGGTCGGGCACCGTGAGGTTGCGGTGGCCGCGCTCCGATCGGGATGACGCGCACGTTCAGGAGGCCAAGTCGCGATCATGCAAAGGCCCTGGGGAACGGGCTGTGTTCGGCGCGGGCCGCCGAGTTCGAGGGGGACCGTCGTCAAGGATGATCCAGGTTCAATCGTCATGTGCGGCTTTGGTGCAGGTGGGGCCGGGCATCAGTGAATGCATTCCGACACCGCTATGGCGGCCGCAAGTTGGACGCTTCTGCGCAACGGCAAGCTCCGGGTGGACGAGTTCTCGACCGAGATCATCCGTATCCGCCAGGAGTTTCGCATGCTTGTCCACCGATCCTCGATCGAGTCCAGCCGTGGCGCGCTGACGGTGGCCACGAGGCACCCTGTGGCATCCCATGCGCCCGTTCAGCCGGTGTTCGCCCGGGCGATCGGGTGAAAACGTTCTCTGCCCCGTCATCGACGTAGCCGAGTCCCGTTGCCTGACCAGGCATCATGCCTGATCCCGCTCGCCCCTGACGGGTGCGGTATCCGAACCACTGGGCACTCCGCAGAACAAGAAAGGGGCTCATGAATATTCACCGGTTGGCCCAGTGGACGGCGCTCTGGACGCTGTGCGTGCTTGTGGGCATTGCCCTGCACGTTCATCAACACGGTCACCGTCTCCGGCGGCGGCAGCGAGTCGGCCACCGCGACCAATCCGACGACCGTCACCGGCGGCACCTGCAACGGGGGAAACGGCGATGGGGGATCGATCCTGTCGGCCAACCTCAACGGCATCCTCACCTCCCGCGGGCGGTCGTGTGGGCGATGCTGGTCGGGGCGCTGCTCCCCGGCACTGTCACAGCGTGCGGCCCCGGCGGCAAGGACGTGACCGCAACCAGCCGCCAGGTACACCTCGGGGCCGACTCGCACGGGGTGCCGTTGCTGCGAGCGGAAGTGCGAGACACCCTCCCCCACGACCCGCAAGCCTTCACTCAGGGCCTGGAGTTCCGCGGCGACAGCCTCTACGAGAGCACGGGCCTGGTCGGCCGCTCCTCGCTGCGAGCCGGACGGCCAGGCAAGCCGCCCGCCGTGTACGCCGAGTTGAAGGCACCCTTGTTCGGCGAGGGCATCACCCTGTCCGGCGACAAACTCTGGCAACTGACCTGGCGAAACGGCATCGCCATCGAGCGCGACCCCACCACACTCGCAGAACGTCGCCGTTTCACCTACCAGGGCGAAGGCTGGGGCCTGTGCCACCATCGCTTCTCCGGGCGGCACCAGCTCGTAATGAGCAATGGCACCGACCGGCTCACCTTCCGCGACCCCAGCACCTTCAAGGCAACAGGCAGCATCGACGTGCGCCAGGACGGCCAACCCGTGACAGGGCTCAACGAACTGGAATGCGCGCCCGACGGCTTCGTCTACTCGAACGTGTACCCGACGGACACGATCGTGCGCATCGACCCCAGCACCGGCACCGTCACCGCACACATCGACGCCACCGGACTCCTGACCCCATCCGAACGCAGCGGAGCCCAAGCACTCAACGGCATCGCCGCCTTGCCAGGAACCAAGCTGTTTTTGATCACAGGCAAGCTCTGGCCCCGCATGTTCAAGGTCAGCTTTGTGGCAAAGTGACCGCCCTCGTCGGCATTCGACGGAGGGCAGGGCCGCGCTGTTCAAGCGGTCCCCCGCGGGCGTGGTCAGGTCAGGGCAGGTCAGGTCAGGTCAGGTCAGGTCAGTAGCTGTACCCAGCTGGCGCTGAGCTCATCGAGCATCTGATTACGCGTCAACTTCCGGTCATCACGATCCCCGTTCTGGGCGACGAAGTCGAGCTGGGCCATCGCAAGAACGCCCCGAAAGTGGCGTTGATGGGGCTCGAGGCGCCCAGCCGTCTTCAGTCCGTCCTCGATGTCGCTGATGGCCTCCCCCATCCATCGCTCGACCAGGTCGGTGAGTTCTGGATCGACCACCGCGGCGTCGCGGCCGGCTAGGATGATGGGTCGGATGGCCGGCCAGCTGTCGGCGGTTCGCCGAAGCCACGCTGTGATCGCCTCCGGCGTCCCGTCGACGACCGTGGCGACGAGCTCCTGCGCCGTCGAGCCGTGCTCGGGGGAGCCGACCCGCTGCAGTGCCTCGTTGAGCTGCTCGTCGATGAGTGCCCTCATCAGTTCACTGCGGGAGAGGAAGTATGCGTAGACGGTCCCTCGCGTGGTGCCCGCCGCAGTCGCGATGTCGTCGACCGTGGTGGCGGCGTACACCCGGTACACCTTACGCTCGACGCGGTTCACGCCGTCCCTGGGACCGAGCAACGCCAAGTCGATCTCGACCCCGTGGTCGATCTCCTTCCGTTTCGCGGCGGAAGTGACTGTGCGTCCGAGCCGCTGAATATACGCCGGGCGAGGAGATCCACGTATCGCTGGACCGCCCGCACCACTGCACCGCTAGTGCGGGCGGTCCATGGAGGGCGAACGACTGGTAAGTCGCCGCGTCAGTCGAGCCAGAAGCATGCCTTCTGCTTCGAGCCCTTGAACTGGGTACAGACCGTCCCCTTGGTCAGCTTCGGCCCGCCCGTCCGCTATGACCCCACAGAGTCTCCACTGCAACGCCGGGCGCCCCGCCGTTGTCGCCGGTCCAGCTGGACTTCTTCCAACCGCTGACCTTCGAGCCCCCGCCGGACTTCCTGTACGTCCACCGGGCCCAGTAGGCGTGCCCCTTCTTGCCCGACACCTTGTGGGCGATGATCAGCGGTACCCGGTGGGGCGACGCCTTGGTGTATCTGATGACGATGCAGTAGTCCTTGCTCCGCGTACATCGGTGAGTCTCAACGGAACTGGCCTTGCTGTCGGCCTCCGCGAACGTCGGGGCCGACACGAGTAGTACGACACCAACTGTCATACACATGATTCTTCGCATGCCCGGGTCAACGGCTCTCCGTCGCAGAAGTGCGGACGGCACATGGGACATCACCCACACGAGGCGGTTGTGGGGCCGCATCTCATTGGGCTGCTGAATGTGAAGGACGGCACTAGCTGATTTCGCAACGCCTGTGCATCCGTGCCCAGCATGCCTGCTCTGACCGGCAGAACGCCGCGCTGCGACGAGCAATCCCGCCGATCTGCAGGGGGCGAATCAGCCAGGCACGAGCTACAGACGGAATCCTCCCCGCTGTGCAGATGGCTGCGTGCGCAGCACTGGGCTCCCCGCTCGTACGGCGGGAGGCGGCGCTTGTGCCTCACCCCATTGCTGCTGTGCCGCGATGTTGCGGTGCGCGGTGGCATCGAGGAGAGCTCGCGGGACAGTTGCTCCGACCTGGCGTGCCGTCTCCAGCAGTGCTGCCGCAGCAGTCTGCTCGGCCTGCAGCACAGTCCGGTACGCGCCGGTCAGCGATTCTAATTGCCGGTGGTGAACGGGGTAGAAGCGCCGCTGTCCTGGATGGTCCGGGCCTGGTCGATGCTCGACGGAATCGGTGACCAGTCCGCTCTGTGCCCGTTCCACCGCCAGCGGCGCGGCTGCGGCCAGTTGCCACCCGGTGGCAGGCAGTCGGTACAGCACTGCCGCCAGACCGCCCGCGCCCCGCACGTCGTCCAGAATGTCGCGAACCGGCCGCGCTTCGGGGCGTCCTGCTCCGTCCGGTCGCCACTGCGCACCGAACAGCAGCTGCCCCACCCGCACAGCCGACGTATAGGCGATCACTGTGGCCGGGTGGGGGACGACCTGCGGCAGGCGGACCACCTGGCCGCGGCGGACGATGTCATAGCTGGGCGGCGGCAGTTTGGGATGGGCCCGGGGGTCGGCCAGGTCCACAATCCGATGCCACGCGGCCGCAGACTGCTGCCACGCCTGCGCGGAACTCCGCAGGGCTCCGGCTGCCTCCCGCTGAACTGCAGCGATCGCCGGGTCCGGGAGCTGCTCGGCGACGCGCAACAGCAATCGGCCCGACAGCAGGCGTCCCATAGCTGTCCAGCGGGAGAGCTGTTGCAGGTCGGATCCGCTCAGCCGGTGTCCGGATCGGTCGTGCAGGGTGTCGAACGCGGCCCGGGACAGCCGGTCGCAGTCCTCAGCCAGGCGCTCAGGGACATCCCGGGTGTCGTCGCTGCCGTGCGCCTGGACCGGCTCGACGGGCAGTGCGAGCGAGAAAGCCGCGATCCCCCAGTCGGCGTTACGGGTCCCCTCCTGGCCGAATACCGCGGCCTTGGCCAGCGATGACCGGACATCGGCGAAGGCTGCTTCAACACCGGGGTCCTCGATGTCCCGCCCCAAGGTGAGAGCGATCCGGTTTGCCTCCCACGCGAGTTCGGCGGACCGTCGGGCGAGGTAGTCGCGAGCGGGATGGGTGCTGAACGCATAGGCGTAAGCGGTCAACGGGACGCGGTTGGGCCCGTGATGGCTCTCGATGACGTCACGCACCGCGTTGACGGCTGCGGTCGCGCCCGCGATGCCGTCCCCCGCCGAGCCGGACGAGTTCAGCGCCGGGGGCGGCAGCAGTCGCTGGGCTGTCTGCAATGCATCACGGGCCTGGTCGAGGTGGAACCGGAGGTCGCTCGCCGGCGAGGCGTCGTCGATGATGCTGAGCCCCGCAGCCAGATCCGCCAGGAACTGGTCTAAGAGGCGGCTTACGGCTGCCCGGTCAGCCGCGACGGGCTGCTCGGTCGCGGCTCGAAGATGCGCGCTGGCCGTATCGAAGAGCTCTTCCAGAGTGGCCACTACTGCTCCCTAACCGTCGTGAGAGCCTCCCGCGCGGCGGACGCGTGTCGGGCCGCCTCGCTCAGGCTGCTCTGCGCGCCTGTGCTGCTGTCCCCCGCCGAGGCGAGGCGAACAAGCGCCCCATGGGTCCGATCGAGCAGGCCGATGTAGGGAGCAAGGCCGGCCGTTCCGGGCTCGATCTCTGCCAGGTTGAGGGGACCGCCCGTCTCCGGCACGGGCAGCAGATCCCGGGCGGTGAAGCATTCCTGCGCAACGACGAGCGCCTGCAGTTCGTCGCTCGCCTCGTCCCAAGCGATGGCGTCCGCGAGACGGCCCACGAGATCCAGCGCATCCCATGCGCCGGACAGAACCGTGTATGCGTCCGACTCCGACAGCGCTTCGCTCACTCTGTTCAGCTGTGCGGTCATGGCCCCGATCCCCTCCGTGAAATGTGTGTATATGGCAATCGTGACACCGTCTCCGGCGAAGCTCCTAGCCCCTGTGGACAGAGAGGTCTCTGTGGACAACGCCGTATCCGGTTGAAAGGACACCCGGATCTCACCGTCCGTGGTACTCGGTCTGAAACTGGTGAGCTCTCATGTTGAGGTGCCTCCTGCAGCGGCTGCGCCAGGCGTCGGGCAGCGCCCTCCGCCTGCAGGAGCCGAGCCTCACGCTCCAGAATGCCGGGGTCCGTAGTTAGCGGTAGCAGCGGCGCTTCGAGCTTCACCGCCTCCACCACCGTGCCTGCGGGCTCGTCCGTCGTGCTCAACGCATTCTCCTTCGGTGCTCAGTGGGGGCAACGGGCTCAGGTCGAGAGACGGGGCGCACCCGTCCGGGCGGCCGACCCCGGGGTCGCCACGGCGGGGCGCGGCGCACTCTTCTGGCCGGCCTCGGCCGGGGCGGCGGGGCCGGTGAGACCCGGCGGCAGGGTTACCGCAAGCCGTCCGCCGTGGTGCGCGGCAAGACCAGCCAGCGTCTCCAGGGCGGTGAGGACGGCCGGGCTGAACCGGCCCGGCTGAACCCGGGCCCGCTCCACGATCCCCTGCGCGTGTTCGGCCACCGCACTGTAGGGCCCGGCCGCCAACCCGGGACCGGCAGGCAGCTCCGAGGGCGGCAGCTGTTGCCAAACCTCGCGGAACTGCGCTACCCGCCGGTGCGGGGAAGCGCTGAGCTCCTTGCCCATGTCGGTGTCCACCCATGCCTGGAAAGCCCGGGCAATCTCTCGCGAGGCCTTCACAGCCTCGTCCCGGGTGGCGTACGGCAGCGGGGCGTTGGACCGCAGTGTGCTGCGCAACTGGCGGATCTCGGCAAGATTCTGGTTCTGGGCGGCGTCCACGGTGTCAGCGTCGGGCCGCTCGCTGAGCGGACTGCTGTAGGCCAGGGCAGCATCGGAGACCTTGAGCAGCACCTCGGCGGTCGGCAGGTCCAGGCGCTTGGCGCCGCTGCGCAGCCAGTCGGCCCCGGCCTGCGCCCAGCGGGCGATGGTCTCGCAGGAACGGGCGGAGACCGTGCGCCAAAACCCCTGGACACGAATGTCGTCGGCCAGCCGCTCAAAGTAGGGGCCGGCCTTCTCCTTGATGACGTCCCACAGATGGGCGGCAGCGCCGCGGACGGTCTGCAGCTGCTGCCACTCCGGCGAGTCCTTGAGCGACGGAGCATGGCGGTCGGCCTCCTGCAGGGCGGTGTTGACTGCGGCGGCCGCCTGCCGGGCATCGGCCGTACTGACAGGGGCAGACGCGGCAGGCGCGGACTGCGGACCCACACTGTCCGTAGCGTCCTGTGGGCCGGGCACGGTTCGCCTCCACTGCTGCTCCAGGATGCGCAGGTCGTTGTCGACGGCGGCGCGCAGGTCCTGGGCGCTACCCAGGTCGGGCGGGACAATGTCGGCCCATGCCTCCTCCACCCGCTCGAGCGCCTCAGGCAGGTCCACTGGCTCGATGAGGTCGGCGGCCCACAGGTCCCCGGGATCGCAGGCGTCCCCGGTGCGGCCCGCTTCCGGGAAAGCAGCGGCCGGTGCAGCCTGAGACACCAGCGCTCGCGCCGTGCCCTGAGCGCCCGTGGGGGCCTTCAGCTTCCATGTCGGGGCACCGTAGCCGTCGTACAGGACCCCGTCGCGTGCAGTCCATCCCGCTCCGTCCGGGAGGTCGTTGCCGGTCCACAGCGGAAGCTCGCGCTGCGCTTCAGGCATCGCCGCCTCGGCATTCGCCCGCGCCCGCGCCTCCAACGGGGCTGGCTGCGCCACTTGCAGAACAGGGACGGGCGGCTGGCTGACCCGGTATGTCTCGACGGCCGCTCGGATGGATTCGGCGGTCGCCGAGGCCGGTTCTGTGGGTGTGGCCATGGAGGCTTCCTCCGTACGGTCGGATGTCACGGGCAGGAGCCCGCGAGGGCAGTTCGGCGCGCTCCGGGACGTCGTCGCGCTCCTGAGTGGCTTCTTCGGTATGTAGCGGGATGCGTACGCAGGCCCCCTCGCGTGTGTATAGGCCTGCAGCGCCGCTACAGCGGTGCCTGCAGTCCAGCGGTACGTCGTGCGAGTTCCGCCGCGGCCGGATGTGCGGCCGCGGCCGTAGTCGTGTCGGCGGTGAGCAGGTACAGCTCGAAGGCCTCGTCGGCGCCGGGCGGTGGCGCCACCAGCGGTGGCGGGTCCTGGTGGCGGCCGCTGGCGCAGGCGGCCAGCTGCAGTCGGGGCGTGAGGTTGTGCAGCGTGTTGATCCAGTCGGCCTCGGCGAGCTCCCGGCCAGCTGGCTGTTCGCCGGCATGGGTACGCAGCCAGCCCACGTACAGGGCGGTCAGGTGCTCGACGACGGGTGGGTGGCGGTACCAGCAGGGTGGGATGTTGTTGTGGAGTTCGAAGGTGCGGCGCAGCCAGTCGACCCAGATCGCAAGTTCTCGCATCCGGGCACGCCGCTCGGGCGGGTCCATGGCAGCCCACACCCACCGCTGAGGCTCGGGCTTGGCGGCGGCCGGTGCCGGCCACAGAGAGGCGGGGTTGTCGAGCGCGTCAGACACGGGTGCCGGCCTTCCCGGGTGCGGCGGGCGTGGTGAAGCTGACCGTCCCTGCCGGAGGAACGGGGGCGGCCAGCAGCTTCTTGAGGTCCTTGTCGCGGAAGGTGAGCCGCATCTTGACCTTGATCGGGGGCTGGTTGGAGTACTGGGCGATCGCGGTGAAGTCCGGCAGCTGCTGCAGGGAGTGGACCGGGGCGAGGTCGGTCTCGGTGGCGGAGGTGTTGGTGGAGTACTCCCCGCGGGAGCGGCCGTGGGAGGTCCGCATCACCTCGGTGCGTCCGTACAGGCCGGAGAAGTAGCGCAGGGTCTCCAGATCGCCACAGCCGGGCAGCAGCATCCGCAGACCGCTCGCGGAGAGCACGGTGTTGGCCTTCTGGGTGCCAAGCCGGTCGCGGAGCTGGGACAGGTCGTGCCACACCGTCAGGACGTCGATTCCCATCCCGCGGCCGGTGGTCAAGATGTTCGGCAGTCTCGGGTAGCGCAGCATGTTGCCGGCCTCGTCGACCATGACCCCAAGGGACGGGTTCAGGGGATTTCCGGTGGTGTTGTAGCGGACTTCGGCGCCGTGGATGATCGACGCGATGATCGAGGTCAGTAGCGGGGCGAAGCGTTCGGCGTCGGCTTCGGACGCGATGAGGCAGACGGTGCCGTTCTGGTCCAGGAGCTCCTCGACGGTGAAGTCGGTGCCCGAGCATGTTTCGTGGACTTCTTCGTCGGCGTAGACCCGGGCCAGCACGTTAAGGCTGAACTGAATGCTGCCGATGCCGTCTTCGTGGAGGCGCAGCCAGGGGGATGCGTAGTCGTCGGCAACTTCGGTGTAGCCGTGCTGCAGCAGGACGGCGCGGACATGGTCGACGGCGTCCTTGCCCAGGCCCAGCCAGCGGCGCATCACGCTCACGCCGCCGCCCGAGAGGCTCGCGGCGAGCAGGACGCCCTTGAGGACGCTCTTGGCCTGGTCGATCCAGGGGGCGGCGCGCTTGTCGTCGCCGGAGGCGGAGGCCTCTGCCATCCATGCGGCCATCCTGTCGGCTGCTTTGGCGTCGGCGCAGTAGTCCACCGGGGACCATTTGTGGGTGGTGCGGCCGGGGATCCCGGCGGGGGCGATCACCCACACCGGGCCGAAATGCCGGCGCCGGGCGTAGATGATGTCCAGGTCGGCGGCCTTGGTGCTCGTCACGATCAAGGGTCCCTGCCACTCGGCTGCGTTCGGCAGCACCAGCCCGGTCGTCTTCGATGACCCGGGTACCCCGAATACCGTGGCGGAGATGTTGGGCTGGGCGGCGACGATCTTCTTGGTCCGCATCCCGCGTCCGGCGGTGATCCGGTTGGCGCGCCTGACCGGGTCCTGGGGTGCGGAGAGCTTGCGTTCCACCTTCGCGCCGCCCCACTGTGCTCCGCCGGTGCGGCCGCTGCGGTCGAGGAGGCTGACGGCTTTGACGACCAGGACGAGGACAGCGACGACCAGAAGAACAGTGAGTACGTAGAACAGCCAGGTGGGCGGGGCCGGGTCGTAAGCTGCGCCAGGTCCGCGTACGAGGGCGGTGAGGACGGTCGCGGGGACGCTGCTGGTGCGCGTCGCCCATCCGCGTCCGGACAGCAGGGATGCGAGCGGTGCGGCCAGCAGCACCGCGCCGCTGACCGAGACCAGTGCGCCCGCGCCGTAGGCGGCGAGCAGGGTGTTGTCGTCCATGGCGGCGGACGGGCCGCTCTTCCCCGTCGCCATCACACGACCATCCGCTCATCGGTCTCGAACAACTTCTGCTCGATGTGGGAGAGCACCAGCTGGACGGCATGCGAACCGCCGCCGCGGCCGACCTTCCACAGGGCGCGGCCGCGCTGGGCGGCACCCCAGGAGCCGATCAGGTCGCATTCGGCGTCGGTGAGTCCGATCGCCTCTCGGGTGATCTGCAGCGGGCGGGTGTCCTGGGCGAGCTGGATCCGGGTCTCGCAGGAGGAGATGAGGTCCTTGGCAATCGCCACGGCCTCCGAGCCGGCCGCCCCCACGCTCTCGAAGTCGGACAAGCGGTGGGTAGCCAGGAGCTGGATGGTGCCGGTCGCCCGGCTCAGGCGCAGGTCGGCATCGATCTTGCGAACCATGGCAGCGCCGCCACTGCGCATCTGGCGCCACAACTCGTCGCGTACGACGACCCACGGGCGCTGGCCGGGCCGGTCGATCGCCGCCTGTGCCCAGGAAGAGACGCAGGACAGCACCATGGCGACCGTCTCGTCGCCGTACTGTTCCAGGGCGGAGATGTCGACGGACTGGATGGGGGCCTCCCAGTCCAGGCCGATGGATGTCTCCTGGTCGAAGAGCCCTCCCAGATGGCCGTTGACCATGGAGCCGAGCGCCGAGCGAATGGTGGCCATCTGCTCGCGGGTCCGTTGCACTTCGCCGTCGCGGACGCGAAGTTCCTTGGCCATCGCGTCGGTGGGGTCGCGCAGCTTGTCGTAGACCAGCGGCAGGGTGGGCACAGCGAGGCGGGTCTGCCCGTACAGCTCGCCCGTTACCTCTCGCACCGCGACGTCCAGGGCCTCTTCCTCCTGCGACTCCAACGTCCGCTTGAGCTGGAGCTCCAGCAGGGCCTTGAGGAGCGTCAGGCGGCGGCGGTGGATTTCCTGCAGACGGCTGCAGAGTTCGGCCGAGTCAGTGATCCGGTCGAGGCCCGCGCCGAGCGGTCCGGCGTCCAGCGGGTTGAGGCGGCCGGGCAGGCCGGGGCCGAGCCGGACCGGCTCGACTCCTAGGTGATGACACAGTCCCGCGTACTCGCCCTTCACGTCGCCCGCGATCAGGGTGCGGTGGCCGAACGCCATCAGCCTGAAGCACAGGGCCTTGATGTGCGCGGACTTCCCCGACCCCGGAATGCCGGTGATCATGACGTTGGGGTTGGTGCACAGCCCTTCACGGACCCAGACCGCCGGATGCGCGGAGAACGCCTGCGTGGTCAGGGTGTTGTGACCGATGTATGCCCCGATCGGCGGCAGCGCCCCGGCGTGCAGGAAGGGGTAGGCACCGGCCGCGTTGCCGGTATCGGCACGCACCACTTCGGTCCGGGGAAGGGACGCGGACCGTCCCGCGTACGGGTGCGCCCATCCCTTGCGCGGGGCGATCCGCATCACCGTGTCGGCGTCTTCGAGACGACGGGCAGCGCGCTGCTCGGCGGCCGTCGGCCCGGCCGGAGCGGGGGCGAGCGTCGTGTTGATGCCGGTGGCTTCGCCGATCCCGGCGGCTTCCAGCAGGGTGTCGTCGCCGGTGCGGCGACGGGTGAGACGGCCCATCAGAATCCCGTCCGTCGGTCCGGCAGCCCCTGACCAAGCGGAAGTGCGCCCGCGGCGAACCCGACGTCCTGGGCGCCCCACATGCGCCGCAGTTCCAGGCCGGCCGCCGCGGCATCGGCCTGCATCTCCGCGCAGGCCGTCTCCAGCTCCTCCAGGTCGGTGACGGTCACCGACAGCACCGCGGTCATCCGCACCACGCCCTGGCCCGACGCGCGGGCCATATCCTGGGTGCGGGCGAGGTTGACCTCGCGGCGCTCGTCCTCGCTCTCGTCCCGGCCGGTCTTGGCCCGCAGGTGCCGGGCCGAGGACCGCTTGCTCTTCTCCTTCGCGAGCTCTTGGCGGGCCCGGCGCGGGCCGAGTGGTTCGTAGACCAGGCTCATCGAGCGCCGAGCGTTGCGCCGGGGGCGCAGCAGCGGCTGCAGGAACGTCGCGTACACCTGGGCCTGCGGCCAGATACGCACCTGATAGGTGACCGTCCAGGCCCCATCGTGGCAGTAGGTGCCCCATCCGGTCTCGGCGGCCGCGGGCCCGGCGAGGGCGGGGTCGACGCCTTCTTCGGTGCCTTCCCATCCCAGGATCTGGGCAGCGGAGTTAGCGTTGGCGAGTGCGACCTGGGCGTCGGGGTCGTACGCGGTGCGCACGGTCTGGGCCAGACCCCGCGGGGAGAGCCATTCGACGACCTGCAGGCTCGCGGTGCTCAGCGCCCCGCCCAGCGCATGCAGCTCGCGCACCAGGACAGCGGCCGCGCCGACCTGGCCGCCGCCGGCGCCCTTGATGGCGAGACGGGCCCGGGACGCCGACAGGGTGACGGACAAGTACGTCTCCCGGGAGGTAGCCGCAGGGCCCGCGCCTTCCATGACATCGGCCAGGGCGCTCACCGCTGCTGCCGGGGCGTCAGCGGTGATGTGCTGCGCGGTCCATGACCGCAGAGCAGCCCCGTCGTCGGGCAGACATCGCTGGTGTACGGACAGGCGGGTGATGGGCGAGTCCTCGGTGCAGAACGTGCGCATCAGCGCAGCCCAGGAGGAAACCCGGGCCGCTTGCTTGTCACTGTCCACCAGCGCAAGGCCGGGGAACGAGACGCGGGCAACCGCGGTGTACGTACCGGACACCGGGTCGTGTGCGACACCGAGGAGCCCTCCCAGACCGTCCGGTGCCTCCAGGATGCGGAGCCGGGCAAGAGTGCCTGGCAGATCCATCGGCTGGTGGCCGGTGCGGGCGGATCGGGGGGCGAAAGGCCCGCTGAAGAAGATGTTCTGTTTTCTTGCCACGGCGATCTGATGCCTCACTACCAGAAGGATCCATTCATCGGCGCTCAGCCCGCTCACCCGCCCGAAGGCAAGCAGAAGCAACAGCAGAGCCAGCGGCACGCACGCGGCGGCTGCGGCCCAGCTGGACAGGTTAACGGGGGTGAGCAGCAGCGCGCAGGCCACGGCGACCAGGGCGAAACCGGGCCCGGATAGCCGCCCCATGAAGCCGGACTTCTCCGACTGCCATCCGCTGTAGGTGATGGGGTGTGTCATCGGCTATCCCTGAGTCGGAGGGCTGGGCGGCTGCACCGGCTGCAGCGTTCTCTGCACACCGTCGTCCGCTTCCTGCGGCTGTCCGGCGGAGGCGGAATGGCGCCGCTGTGCGATGACGACGTGACGGCCGCCGGCCGCCCCGTGGTCGAGACCGGCGTGGCCGGCGGTGCTCGTCATGCCGGACTCGAGGGTGTCCTTGCCCGCGGCGAGGACCTGCAGGGGCAGGCCGATCGTGCCCATGACCCGGGATCCGAAGGTCCGTCCGCTCCCGCCCCCAGTGCCGCTGCCCGCGCTCTGCACGGCGTTGGAGCCGCCGGCGGAGATCTGGGCGTTGTCTTGCTCCAGGGCGCGGGTATAGGCGCTGCCGCCGCCGACCGCCCCGGCCCCGCCCATCTCCGGCCGGTAGCCGCCGCTCATCGATGCGGCGGACGAGCCGATCGAGCTCATGAGTCCGGACGCGATCGCGCTCCCCCCACCGACGGTGGAAAACGTCATGAACTTCGCCAGGACGGGCCACGCGAAGCAGGCGAGGACGAAGATGACAAGGCCGACGAACATGTTCTGCACGCCGTCGCCCTCGGACATGGCACCAAACCCGATCGCGAAACACAGCACGATCATCGGCTTCATCAACACCAGCGCAATCAGCGCGTTCCTGGCCTTTGGCCACCACTCCTGCGTCGAGTCGGACATCTGCCCGGCCAGCACCACTGGCATGGTCGCCACCAGGATCATGATTCCGGCCTGCCGCAGCAGCACCTCGATCCACAGTGCGGCGATCGCCAGGATGCACACGATGCCGACCACGATGATCACGCCGACCGCTGCGGCCGTCACACCTTCACCGGTGATGAGTGCCGTGCCCACGGTCGCCACGCCGCCGCCACCAGTAATCAGCCCGCCGAACAGGGTGCCCAACTGCTGCTGCATCGCCTTGGTTGCATCGCCCGCACTTGAGCCGCCACCGTGGAAGCTGTAGTTGATGATCCAGGTGGACACGGCATCCGACCAGGTCAGAGCCGTCTGCGTGGCGATCACGTAGACCGACGAGATGATGCCCCACTTTGCCAGACCCGTCACGGCAGTCGCCGCGGGCTCGCCTCGCTGGCTGATCGCCACCTTCCCGAACTGCAACAGCAACAGGAACGTCGCGATCAGCAGGGAGAGGACCGTCATGATCCCCTTCGGCTTGCCGATGCCGGTCTTGGACAGGTCGATGGTTGACGATTCGTTGAAGACCTTCGCGAACTCCTCCAGCAGCCACACCACGGACTTGCCGATGTAGTGTGCGGCCTCTTTGAGCGCGTTCGAGGCCATCTCCGAGATCTGCCCGGCAACCCAAGTGAACGGGGTCTTCGCCTTGGCTGGGTACTTGAAGCCAGCCTGAAGTTGGCACTCCTTGAAGATGCCGCCGTTGTCGACACAGTCGGCGATAAACTTGTTCAGCTTCTCGTAGTTCGGGTCGTCTGCCCTGTTCGGGTAGTTCTTGCGCCATCTCTCCAGCTGGCGCTCTTCGTTCGCGTGCCGATCCTCATTTCTGCAGCCCCAGTTGCCGGAATCACAGGTGTCGTGGATGCCTGAGCCAGACGTTTCAGGGTCCGGAAATCTGCAGGAGCCTTCCGTATCTGTGTAATCAATGACACACCAGTGGTTCTGATCGTCGACGCCCGCAACATCCCCGCCCTTCTCGGCCCATTCCTTCGGAGGGGGCTTGGGCGGACCGTAGTTCGCGTGCTTACCACCGTGGTCGGCGACAGCGGCGGGCGCCGCGATCACTCCGCCGGCCAGGCAGCACAACACAGCCAGTAGGACGCCTCCCGCTCGGACCAGCACACCGGGCCAGTCAGTCCTCATGCCTCACCTGCACCCACATGTCACGCCATGCATACGACGAGTCGGGGAAGTAGGCGGCGGGGAAGGTCCGCTGCTTCCAGTACTCCGGCTCGTTAGTGAGCTTCCACCCGCCGTCTTGCCACTTGACGATGAAGTCGGTCTCTTCACCCTTGAGCGGGTTGTCATCCGTGGACTTCTTAGGCGTGGTCGCGTAGCGGTCGAAGCTCAGCCATACATGGACAACATCCCCTCGCGGGAGCGCGTTGCTCTTGAGCGTGCGTACCCGGACCGCTTCAACCGTGGCGGTGACGGTGAGCCCGGCAGGCGTGCCGCCCGAAGGCGGAAGGTTGATCGATTCACGGCCTTTGCGGATCTCGGAGATCTGCTGGTCGATGTACCCCGCGGCGTCTGGTGAGGTGACGGCCTCCAGTTGCTGACGGGCCTTCTGGTCGTCGAGCCAGGCGTACTCCTCCCAGAAGTAGACGACCGCGGAGATTGACCCGCCCACTGTGTGCGGAAAGCCTGTGGAGACGCCGTCCTTCTGCCCAGTGGGTACGCTCAGCGGTACCGTTTTCGCTCTCTCCGGCGTCATTGCCCGCCCACCCGAATCTGATCCAGAGTCGGTCGGGCCTGGTTTCGCGATGACTGTGGGGGGTGCCGTTCCCTTCTCTGAATCGTCCTTTCCGAGAAGCGAGTAGGCCGCGACGCCGCCGACGAGCAGTACTGAGGCGGCTAGTACAGCGAGCCCGGCAATGGCGAGTTTGGCGATGCGGGCGCTGCGATCGTGAGTGTTCATCCGCCGCCTCAGCTCGCCATGTTGTAGACCGCAAGGACGAGGCTGCTGGTCACGCCGATGCCTCCGGCACCGCCCAGGCTCCACAGCACGGACTGCTTGCCGCGGGCGGCCAGCTGGGCACGCTCACTGTTGTGGCCCACGGCCACCAGAAGCCAGCCGGTCAGTCCGCCGATCACCGCTGCTGAGAGACCGAACCCGGCCGTCCAGGACAGGATTGTTTTGACCTGGGTGCTCACCTCGTTGGGCAATTTCGGGCTGTATTTCGGAACGATCGGCTCTCCATCGACTAATACGTGCAGGCCAGGGTCGGTGGCCAGGGTGTGCAGGGTGGTCATCCAAGTCATAGCCGACACCTCGTCAAACTCATTTGGAAGTGGGGGAAACAACGGCGAGCGGCGCGGGGCGCGGAGCGTCGGGAAGCGGCATGCCCCAGGTAAGGCCGGCCGCTGCTAGAACTGCCTGTGCGAGCGAGCGGGCGGCTTGCTGAGTGCGTGAGCGCAGCCGGGTTGCTATCCGCAGCCCGTGGATGCGGATGTGCGGGTCGTGCGGGAGGTGCACCACTGCGGCGGCTCGAGAGGTCAGCATCGTTGCGCCTGCCCGAACGATGGCGGGCAGCCGTCCGTCGGTCTGTGCGACGAATACGGCGACCGTGCGTTGCAACGGCATGCCGTCGGCATCCAGCGCCATCACTGCCTGCTGCAGCGCCTGGACACCGCTAGCGGTAGCGGCCGCGCACAGCACCGGTACTGCGTAGGGGAGTTCGCACCAGGCCCGGGTCTGTCCGATCCGCCCGGTGCAACGAGCGTCAAGGATGTCGTGGGCGACGGGGTGCGTGGTGTCGGCGATGACGGTCTGCCAGCCGCCGAGGGCGGCCAGCTGGAGCCAGGCGGCAGGGTCCGGCGGAAGTGCGAGCGGCGGGCTATGCCAGTCCCGTCCGTCTGTGAGCACCTGCCAGCCCGCGTCCCGTCCGGACGGTCGCCGAGCGGCCGCATTCTGGACCTGGGATCGGGTCAGTGGCCGGTCGGGCGGCAGTGCAGCCAGGCCTCCGGCTTCCTGCCCGGTCGTCCATGAGGGCCAGGGTGAGGAGAGGCGCGGTCCGGTATCGAGCACAACCGTGCGGGTCCCGGCCGCCGCCATCGCTCCGGCGAGCAGATCGGCCACGGTGGAGCGCCCGCTCCCCCCGGTCGCTGCCATCACCGGCAGCACCAGACGGGATCCGGCAGGCAGCGCCATCAGCGCGGCTTTCTTTTTGCCCACCCTTACCTCCCATGCGGCACGCAAGCTATTTGCGGCAGCTAACTCACTGTACCTGCGTGTCGTCCACAAGCGCCCCAGAACCATATCGCCCCGATGCGGGTGACAATAAAAATTATTGTCAACCTGCCCCCTGTAAGGCCATGATGGCATACTGTCACGCATCATCACGCAACCTGAGCGGCGTTGACTCTCGCCAGAACAGACCACCCATCAGGATTCTTTTACGCAAATCCAGGAATACAGGCTTGGGGGGACTGTGCGCGTAAAGCGCTGGCTGGCCGTTGCCGTGGGCGGGGCCGTCATGACACCGGTCGCGTTCGGCATGGGAATCGTGCTGCTCATTGCGACGTTCGACGACGATAGAGGCGGAGGCAGTGTGGAGCCGACGGCAGGCAGCCTCAGAATCGGCAGGGGTGGTGTCCCCGCCGAGTACGCGCCCATGATCCTCAAAGTCTCGGCAGACTGTGACCAGGGGCTGCCGCCATCGATCCTGGCCGCCCAGCTGAAACAGGAATCGAACTTCAATCCTCGGGCTGAATCTCCCGGCGCTGGCGCGCAGGGCATCGCCCAGTTCATGCCGGACACCTGGCCGACCTGGGCCGTGGACGGAAACGGCAACGGGACCAGAAGCGTCTGGGAGCCCGCGGACGCCATCGCTGGGCAGGGGAAGTTCATGTGCAGCCTGCTGAAGAAGGGCAAGGCACACCCTCAGTACAACGGCTCACCCATCGAACTCGCGCTCGCTGGTTACAACGCCGGCTGGGGCCGCGTCGACCAGTACCAGGGCGTCCCGGACGAGCAGTTCGCCAAAGGCCAAACATACAATTACGTCCAGATCATCATGGCTTCCGCCCGGCAGTTCACCGCTCCCACATCCAGCGAGGAGGTGGATCTGCCTGCCGAACACTCTCTGTCCGCCGGAACGCCCCGCAAGGTCCGCACCGCGGTGGCCTGGGCAATGCAGCAAAGGGGCGGCTGGTACCGCCTCGGCGGCGACTGCACTAACGCCCACGGCCAGAGGTCCGCCCACTGGTGCGACTGTTCGTCCCTGATGCAGCAGGCTTACGGGGCCGCCGGGGTCGCCATCCCCCGGGTCACCTACGACCAGGTCAAAATCGGCGACCGGGTCAGTATCGACGACCCCAAGCCCGGGGACCTGGTGTTCAATCCGGGCAGCGACGGATCGGACGCGCGCCCGGGGCACGTCGGCATGTACATCGGCGACGGCAAGATCATCGAAGCGCCCCGCACCGGCGTGCGGACCCGGATCGTCTCGTACAGCAGCTGGCGCAACTCCACGAGCGCCATGACTCGAATCACCGAAGTCCGCCGGGTGGTGAAGTGGTGACCGGCACAACCGAAGGGCGTCCCGCCATGCACGAGCACGAAGAGCTGTTCCACCCCTGGGGCACCGTGACTCCGGCATTCTGGGGCGCCCCGGCGCTCGCCCCCGCCGCGCAAACCGGCCCACAGGCCCGGATCCCGGAAGTGCTGCGCGAGCGCCTGGTCGCCGTCGCCGCTGCAGCCACCGGCGGCCAGTTGCAGGACGCCGCGAGGATGGCCTACCAGCTCGACACAGAGATCGCCGCCGAGTGCGGCGTCGAGCACCTGAACACCGTCCACATCCGGGAAGTCCGGGGACACATCGCCCACCTGATGGCTGATCACGCCACCGCGGTGGGGTGGTACCTGCACACCGCGCGCCTGCGGGCCACGATCCAAGGCCCTGCTCACCCCGACACCGAAGAAGCCACCCGACGCGTCTACAGCCTCTGGCGCACGGTCCCCGCCCATGACGCGCGCAGGCTCGGCAACGAACTCCTCGCCGCCGTCACCGACATCCACGGCCCAGAGGCGGCCGTCGCCCAGCGGACCCTCAAGAGGTTGCAGTCCCTCGACTAACCCATCACCCATTCGCCGCTACAGGGAAGTGCTCGGCCCAGGACAGCAGCCGGGCACGCGGTAGCCCCGGGGGACGAGTGCTCTCCCGGGGCCGGTTGCTGCTGTCAGAGACCGATGCCGTCGGTGGCGGAGTATTCCCAGCGTTCGCCTATGTCGCCTTCTCCGCACTCAGCATGAGGTGCCTTCCCACGGAGCTGGAAGTGTCATAGCCCTCGGGACGGTCCAGAGCGGCTCGGTGCCGGCGGCTGGTAGCCGGGCTCGTGCCGTACGGATGCAGCGGCCTGCTGCTGCTCGTGCAAGTCCCTGCCCCTGGTCTCCGCGGTGTGCAGCTCACCGTACTTCTCTGCGACGGTCCGGCGCAGCGCCTGCTCCTCGACCATGAGCGCGGCATTTTCCCGGTAGATCGCTGCTGAATTCCGGTACTTGGTGACCTGGCCGTGCAGGCGCGCAAGCTGCTTGAGGTCGTTCGTGTCAACGCGCTGCGTGAACGCGGGCACGTGGGCCCGCATGGCAGCGAGCTTTCGGGCGACGTCGTCGATGTCGCGGGGTGCGGGCTGGGTGGCGCCCATCTCGCGGAAAACGTCAGCGAACTCGCTGCCGCGGATGGTCTCCCACGCCTCGGTCCGGGCGGTGTTCGCCGCGGACATGGCCCGGCTCTCCTCGCTCCATCCTTCGGCGCGCTGGGCGCGGTAGCGCTCGGTCAGTTCCCGGTGTTCCTTCTTCGAGGTGCTGGCCAGCCGGAGCGCGACGCGACCCTTGCTGTTGTTAGCCTCCAGCTGTTCCAGCGCGGCGTTCGCTTCCCTGACCGCAGCCTGGGCGAGCACCGCCTGGCCGAGCTCCTCGCGGGCGGTACGGAGATGGCCGTTCGCATGGTCCAGCAGCACGATGGCCTCCGCACCGCGGCGCTGGCCCTTGGTCTGTCCGTGGGCCTTTTCCTGGGCCAGCCGCTCGGCCAGGACCCGGGCCTCCTCTCCGTCCTGCAGGGCGCCCTGGTCGCACATCTTGGCGCGCTGCAAAGCGTCGCCAGGCTTCCAGCACAGGTCGGCGTCAGACATCCTGCCGTAGGGGCGGTCCGTCCAGGAAGGGATTGCCCGCATCGCGCGCTGGCGCTGAAACTCGGCCAGCTGCTGCTGATCCTCGCTCAGCTCCAGCACTGTCTCGTCATCCAGGGCGCGCTCGGGCACCGGCTGCTCGCGGCGTACCGGCGCCCGGTGGGCCTGTTCCCGTTCCGCCCGTTCGGCAGGCGGCCCGTGGACGACGGGCCGTTCCTGGGTGGCCTGCACGGGCAGCACGGCCGGGGTGGGCGGCTCGCGCAGCAGGTCGGAGATCATGCCGTCCGGCCGCGACTGCCCCAAGTACTGGGCGAAGGCCCGGACGGCGCGCTGCAGGAGCTCCTTCTCGCTGCGGGCAGCACCCAGGCGTGCCTGCGTCGTCTCGTCCTCCAGCACCGCCAGCGGCAACCACAGATGGTTCTCGGACCGGGCCCGGGTGATGCCCGGGTAAGTCGCGAAAGCGTTCGCTCCGTGCCCGTACATCAGGGCGGTGTCCACAGTCATGCCCTGGCTCGCGGCGATCGTCATCGCGTAGCCAAGCGACAAGGCCCCGGAGGCAATCTGATCGGGGCTCAGCCAGGCCGACTCCTCTCGCGGTTTCCCGCCGCGGCCCTTGAGCCGCCAGCTGATCTGGACCCGGCGCTCGTCATCGATCGCGGTGACTACGGCGCGGTAGCCATTGAGAAGGTCCGGGCCCTGCCCGCGACGGGCACGGTAGTCGTTGGCGCGGACCCGTACAGCGTCGCCGACCGCGAGGGTGAGTTGATGACCGCCGGGCAGCGCGAAGGTGCGCTCGGCACCGAGCTCACCGGCGGCGCGACGGATCTGCTGGGCCCCGGCGTTGAGAACGTCGACGTCCGTGTTGCGGGCGGCGAGGACGACCATGCCCGCGATGAGGTCGTGCATGTCGGGCCAGCGGCCGCGCAGCTCGTCCCACGCGGTGAGGATCTGCGAGCGGGCCTCGTCCGCGCTGCCGGCGGCGTGGACCCGACCGCCGGCGGCGAGCAGGTTCAGGGCCTGCTCGTGATCGCCAGTCCGCCACACCTCCAGCGCCTGGCGCTCGGCAGCGTCCTCCTGACGGTAGTTCTCGGTGAGGGTGAGCCCGTGGACCAGACGATGCGCCTCACGGAACCAGCCGCCCACCCCGATCGCCTGGAGCTGTAGGTGGTCGCCGATCCCGACGATTTTGGTACCGGTGCGGGCGGCCTCGCTCATCAGCAGGGCCGCGGACCGGTCGTCGACCATCGTCGCCTCATCGAGAACCAGGACGTCGATGCCGGCGAGGCCCTTGCCTCTGCTGATCCGCTCCAGCCAGGCCGCGACCGTGCGCGACGGGATCGCGGAGGCACTGGCCAAGTTCTGGGCGGCGACGGCGCTCAGGCATGCACCCTCATACGTGGTGCCGGCAGCGTCCCAGCCGATTCGGCACGCCTCCATCAACGTCGACTTACCCGCCCCGGCGATGCCGACCACCGTGTCGATGCCGTGCCCGGCGGTCAGCAGCCGGACGACCGCCTCGCACTGCTGACCGGACAGCTCGTATCCAACGGCGCGCTGGTAGGTGGTGATCGCCCGCTCGACCTCGTCCGGGCTCAGGACTGCGGTGCCCTCGTCGACCCGAGCCAGGACCTGGCGGGTGACGACGTCCTCTGCATCGAGGATGTCCTGGGTGGTGTAGCGGGCGGTGGACGACATCACGGTGGAGCCGAAGGCCGGCACCGGCACCGCGTAGCCCTCCACGGCCAGGACCTGGTCGGCAAGCTCGTCCAGCCGTCCCGGCCCGTCGTCGATGCCGTACTCCAACGCATTCGCCAACGCGGCAAGCAGCTGTGCGCGGCTGAACGACTTCTCCGACCGTGTGAGGCCGGTATGGGTGTCGAACACGATCGCGGCGAGGTCGGCGGGCGGCGGGGTTCGCGGGCCGTTGCCGGGACCGCCGATGCCCGGGCCTCCGTCCGGTCCGGGTGGTCCAGGGGCCGCAGCCAAGACCATCGCGTCGACGTCGATACCGAGGTCCTCGGCCCGCTGACGCCAGCTGTCCCGTATCGTCGTGGCGTCGGCCGTGTGCTTGGCTCGCCTGGTCTGCAGCGAGACCGTGGCCTTCTCCTCCCGGCTGGCGTCGGCGCCGGCCGTCGCGTCGACCAGGGCGGCCCGGCGCGAGAACTCATCGCGCACGTGCTCGGGGATCCCGACGATCTCCCAGGCGGCGGTCCGCTCATTCTGCTCACGCCGTACCCCGAACCGCTCATATGTCAGCGCACGCACCCGTGCCTTGAAGAACGCATCGAGGGCGGAGGCGTGCCGGTGCAGGTCCTGCCCCGAGTTCGCGATCGACCGCCACTGCCCGTCCTGGCACAACGCCATATTGGGGATCGTGACGTGTAGGTGCAGGTGCGGGTCACCAGGCTGTCCGTCGCCCATCGGCCGGGCCGCCTGGTGCTCGACCGACCAGGCCATCAACCCGCCGGTCGCGGTCCTTACCGGCTGCCCGTCCTCGCTGCCGACCGCATACCCGACCCACGATTCGAGCTGGGCAAACATGTCCCGCTCGGCCTGGTGGACCAGACCGCGCAGCTCCCGCTCGTCCAGGCTGCCCATTAAGCCCTGCAGCACGCTGTCGGACTTGGGGAGATCCAGGACCAGGTCCCAGCCGCGGACCCGGTCATCGACCCGGACATCCTTGTGCGCCCACGCCTCTGCCAGTTCGGTCTCGCCGTAGACGTCGGCCAGGTCGATGCCGGCGGCCCGTGCCAGCTTGTGTAGGGTGACGACCTGCATCCGGTGCATCTCACCGAGCCGGTGCACCATCCGCTGCTGGGTGGCGAGTACCTTCTGCTGCTTGGGCTTGCCCTCCAGCAGGTCGGCGGGCTCCACATCCCGCTTCGCGGCCGCTGCCTCGATCGCCTCGGTCAACCGGGCGGTGGTCAGCTTCGCCTTCTCGTGCGCGCGGGCTGACGTGCGCGAGCGGAACAGCCGGGCCCCAGTCGCCGGGTGGCACCCGTTCATCAACCGGCGGGCGGCGTCCTTGCCCTCCTCGTCCAGCACCGCCCCATCGACCAGACCGACCGTCGACAGGCCCGTGCCAATCCACACGAGCACGGCGTCGCCCTCGGCCCGCAGCCGATGGTCGACCGCCTCGACCCCGGCCCCTTCCATCACGACGGTCTCAGCGGCTGGCGCCTCCGCCACCGAGCACCCGGCCTGCTCCCGCAGCCGGTACTCGACCTGCTCGTCCGCCGTGATCCTCGTCAGCCACGCCACCGGCCGCCCCCATTCTCTGTCACCCCGCCAGTCGGGCTTGTGCACTTGTGCGTTCCGGCTTTCCGGAGCTCCCCAACAAGAACTCCCTTTGTCTATATTCCTTCCCTTTGATTCCTTCACTTTGATCACCCACCGGAACCCATCGACTGTACGTTCAGAGCCACCACGTAGTGGACAGCAACACTTCTTGCATCGGGACGTTCAAGATGGCGCGATGACCGCTCCCGGTCGGTCCACTTCCGCCATGCCGCTGCACGGAGGATCAAGACTGCTAGCCGAGGCGTTCCCCGCACCGGCGCAGCCACCGGCCAGCACTCCGGTAGCTGCGGCCCCTCGGCCGCCTGCCGGGTCTTGAGTCCGGCAGGTCGTGCTCGGCGTCGGGAAAGCCGACCGAAAGTCCTCCGAAGTCGATAGCTGGGGTGGCTCAGATGTCCCTTCGACTGGCGCCGCCGGACCTACCTGGGTAGTGGCCCAGACATTTCTCCCTGTTGAAACCTTCACCCTCTCGTGCGCCCGTATGGCCTACCGAGTTTAGGGAAGGGGCATGTGGACTGCTTGGGTTGTGGCGTCGCCCGGTCCAGGGATTTACGCCCCCGGCTGGCCACGGCCGGGCGACACCTCCGCCCCCCACTCGGGAGGGGTTAGTGCGTTCCGGGGAAGGTGCGCTGGGGTGCTGACATCCGAGGAAAACGTAAATATGGCCGGTTCCTGGGCGGGCATGGAGAGGTTCCGCACCGCAGTGATGCTGGTCGGCTTGAGCGCCCCTCATAGCCCTCTCTCCCAGGCACCGGGCCACCGCCGACATGTGCTTTGTAAGTTCGATTTGAGCCTGCTCCGGCTGCTGTTGTCGACGCCACGGCCGGACAGGGATGCTGGCGTACGCCCCCGTCCGGCGTCGTCGATGGCAGCCGTGGCTGTCAGAAGCCTTCTGATCCGTAACTCAGAGTGGATCGGGGATTGGGCACAGCGACGCCCTTCCCACCCGCCCTACAGAGCAAGCCAGTTCAGATGTCACCCGATCGTGCATCAGACACTTCGATTGCCACGGGCCGGATGGTGGGCGGAGGGTCTGACAATCGTCTCGACTGCGTCCAAAGCAAGGTGCCACGGGTACCCCTCCGGTCGCCGCTCGCCCGGCTGGTTCGGCACGAAACCGCCCTCGCCATACAGCACCGTCACCCCCATCGACCGCAGGGCGTCCACCGACCCGTGGAACCGTGGATGCCGCGCGTAGGCGCTGTTGACGCATGGCATGGCCACCGTTGGGATCTCCTTGCCAATCGCCTCCGCGACCACCCCGACGACGAACTTGCTCGTCAGGCCAAGGGACCACTCGTTAATCGTGTTGAACGTGGCCGGCGCGAGCAGGATGACGTCCGCCTTCGGCCACACGTCCGGCTCCGTGGGCAGCTTGTACTCAGAGCGTACGGGATGTCCGGTCAGCCGCTCCAGCTCCGGCAGCCTGTCGTCCAGCCAGCGGGAAGCCGTCGGGGTCAGCCCGAGGCACACATCCCACCCGTAAGCCTGCGCGTTCTCGATGACCCCGGCAATCTCAAGGACGGGCGGTGCGGCCGAGCCGAACAGGTACAGAGTCGTCATGCCGCCATCCGACCACACACGCGCAACCGCCCACGAACCGGATGGAATCGAGGGCGATGCTGGGTCCCCCGCGCAGAAGCGCGGGTACCGTTCCAGATGGCGAGTCAGGAACGGAGCCCATTATGCCCAGACTGGACCACGACCACATAGGCGCCCGGATCAAGGAGCAGCGGAAATTCGCCAGGCTGACTCAACGCCAGCTGGCTGACCGTCTCCCGTACTCGTACAGCCTCCTCAACCAGGTCGAATGCGGCGCCAAGCCCGCCAACCTCGACCTCGTTGCGGCTGTCGCCCAGGCCCTGCAGATCGACGTCACCGCGCTGACGGGACAGCCCTACGTGACCGAACTGCAGCAGGACCGACTCGCCGAACTCGTGCGCCCCATCCGGGAAGCACTCGACCTGTACGACCTGGGAGCAGACGACACCATCCCCGACAGGCCGGCCGAGCAGCTGATCGCCAGCGCCGAAGAACTCTGTGCCCAAGTGCGGGCCACACATCTACGGAACGCCGCCCGACGGCTGCCCTCGACAATCGCTGAGCTCACGACCGCGGCGTGGCGCGCCCAGTCGACGCAGCTGTGGCAGGCTCTCGCCTCGACGTACCGGACCGCACACGACGTCGCGGTGAAGCTCGGCTACTACGACCTCAGCTCGGTCGCCCTCGACCGCATGGACTGGGCTGCACACCGCGCCTCCGATCCCTGTCTCGCCGCGATCCGCCAGTACATGCGGGCTCTGGTGTACTTCCGGGAGGGCGAGTACACGATCGGACAGCGCCTCGTCACCGCCGGCCACGGCATCGTCGGTGGAGCACAGCAGACGAGGGAGGCCGTCGCAGTCACCGGGCAACTGCACCTCGGAGCCTCGGTCATCGCGGCCCGCGCGGACCAGCAGACCGCCGTCGACACTCACATCGCCGAAGCGAAGCGGTGCGCAGAGCAGACCGGGGACGCCTCCGAAATCCACTGGCTCAGCTTCGGCCCAACGAACGTGGCGCTGCACCGCATGTCCGCGGCTGTCGAGATGCGCCAGTATGACGAAGCCCTGACCCAGGCTCGACAAATCAGCATCCCGCCAGCCCTGGCCACGTCGCGACGCGCCCACTTCCTCATCGACAAGGCGCGCTCCGAGATGGAGACTGGCCGCACCGAAGCGGCGCTGACCAGCATCATCGCCGCCCGACATGCCGCCCCGGAACAGACCCGCTACCACCCGGGCGCACGCGAGACCATCAAGGGCCTGGTCCATATCTCGCGTCGCACCCCGGACAGCCTTGGGCACATGGCTGCCTGGATCGGTCTGTAGTCGCGCTCGCGCCCCGACCTGCCAACGCTCACGAATCTGTGAGCGTTGAGCCCTTCCCCGCCCGTCACGCTGGTCTCGTACCTGATCAACGACGAGCCGGGGACGCGCCATGACCGTGAGAGATTTACCGCCAGTCAACGAGCTCACCGAGCAGCAGCGCCGCGGGTGGCGTTGCGTCTGGTGTCGGCACCCCCTCACGGTAGGCGACGACATCGACCTAGGGGAGCAGCGCGCCCGGCCGACGGACGGGGCCGCGTACTCATGGTTCCCTCGCGCCTGCGCCAACACCGAGGCGTGCCTGGAGCGGACCGAACAGCGGTCCGCTGACCCGTTGCACAGAGGGCGGGCATGAAGACCGAATCCACCGACGCCATCACCACGTCTGCTCGCCCAGACCGTGCTGAACATGGACCCGAAGACCAAGGCGCTCTGCCGACGGGACCCCCCACCACAAGGGGGACCACTACGACCCCCACACCCGCCCATCGTGGGACCACCCCGGTACCACGTGGCGTAGCTGATCTCCCGTCCGTACCCGAGGCCGGCGGTGGTTGGGGTGCGGGCGGGTTTGTCGATCATGGATTCGGCCACGCGTGCGGGGTCCAACCCTTCCGCGTGGACCAGTCCAATACCCGTTGTGCATTCGTGAACTCGGCGGTTGTGAGAGTGACTCTGAGCGTTCCGGTCTCGGACGCGCTGCCGGTGATCCCGGCTGGGCGAACGCCGAGCCGGGAGGCGGCCTGCGCCGTCAGTCGGGCTCGGTCAGTCCGTGCGGTGCTGCGGTTCGCACTGCCCGGGGTCGCTCTCGGTGAGAGCTGTGCGCGCGGCCTCCAGCAGTTCTTCGGAGATCGGGTTGCCCCGGGTGGCGCGGGCGAGGGCGAGGGCACCGACCATGGTGCAGAGCTGGGCCATACCGTCGTCGTCGCCGGTGGCCAGCCGGGCGGCTCGGTTCCTTACCCCGTTGATGTAGACGTGCTGGGAGCGGGCGGCCTGGTCCGGTTCGCGCCCCAGGTCGGCGGCGAATCCGGAGACGGGGCAGCCCTCCCCGGCGTGGTCGCGGTGCCAGACGGAGAGGTAGCGCTCGATCAGCGTGCGGCGGGCGGCTTCGTGGTCCCTGGTGGGTTCCTCGAGCGCCACTGGCGAGTGCGCCGCCTCCTCGCCGAAGGCGTAATCGATGGCCTCGTCGACCAGGTCCACCTTCGAGACGAACTGCTTGTGGAACCCGCCACGGGTAAGCCCGGCGGCCTTCATCAGGTCGGCGACACTGACCGCTCCCAGTCCATCAAGGCGTTCGTAACCGCCCGAAAGGACTTCACCCTCGGCTGAACCGCCCCGGCCCAGCCCTCTCGGCGCGGACAGCACTGCGGCCCCGCCCACGGTGCGCGAGGCCGCCAAGGGGCCAAGGGGTCAGATGGCGCTGGACGCCGTGGTGATGCGTTCCATCAGCCTCGTGGAGTGGCAGATCTCCACCGTGGAGGCCTCGGTGACATCGTCGGCCAGTCAGATGCGGCCGGCTAGGCCTCGGTGACGACCTCCACCAGGTCCCCGATCAGCGCCACCGGCGCCGACCCGAGACAGGCGTCACCAGCCGGTACCAGGCCGAGCCCTCGGACAGCCAGTCCTGGCCGAGGACCTGACCGAGGACGATCTGCCCATGCGTGGACAGCACCGCACCGGGACCCTCATACACCACGGTGGTCGGGGCCGGGCCGGGCTCCCCGGTCACCGGGTCCAGGACAGGCTGGCCGGCTGTGCGGAAGATCCGCATCGTGTCGGTCAGCTGCGCCTCCAGGTCGGCCTTTGCCTGCGAAAGATCCACCGGCACCGGGTCACGCCCCGGTCGTCTGCGTGGACTCGTCGAGCCACGTGGTGCGGACGACGGCGAGCGAGTCGGCATCGGAGATGTCCAGGACCCGCCACACGCGGTTGATCAGGCCCGGGTCCTGCGCGGCCTCGGTGACGCGCCCGGGGTCGTCACGCGACGCGAGCGTGGCATCCAGCGGGTCAGGAGCCGGTAGCGGTTACGGGTGTCGTCGGCGTACGCCTGTCCTTCCAGGGATAGGACCAGGCCCGCCGGACGCGAAGATCGCACCGGCCCCGGTGGAGAGGATCTGGTCGGGGCCGGGGTGGTACTCGCCGGAGTCCGGGTCAGGGATAGGACCAGGCCCGCCGGACGCGAAGATCGCACCGGCCCCGGTGGAGAGGATCTGGTCGGGGGCCGGGGTGGTACTCGCCGGAGTCCGGGTCAAGGACCGGCTCTCTGGGGCGGAAGATCTCGACAGTGTCCAGGAGGATGCGCGTCTCGACGATGGGGGCGACGGCGGCAAGCGAAAGCCCCTCAGAGGCGGAGGAGTGCTCATATGTTCGAACGCAGGGGGGGTGCGCGGACAGCTCCCCCGGCCCGACGAAAGAGCGGACCCATGGGGCCGACCCAGGTGCGCAGGTCTCGGCCCGACGTGAGGATTGTTCTACCGGTGGTGGCTCAGATGTCCCTTCGACTGGACCGCCGCCGGACCTACCCGAGCACCCCAAGCTCAGTGTCCGGTCGGCAGTGGATGCAGGCACGCATCCCGTCGGCGAGCGCGGCGAGAGCTTGCTCCCGGGCGATGGCCCGCTGGCGCTTCCCCGCCGCGCGGCACCCGCCAAGTGGACTTCGATCGGCCGTGCGCCTGCACCGATGCTGAGCTCGACAACCCAGTCCGGCGTCGGCGGCCGCCGCTGTTCGCCCTGCCGCCTCTCCCTCTCCGCTGCTCGGCCGCCGCGATCGCCACGTCGATGCAGTCCACCCACATCGCGTACCAGGTCCGCAGGGTACAGAGCCGAGGCAGATCGGGTGGGAGGTCGGACATGCGTTCGATTGCAGTGTTGTCGGCATGGTCAAGCCCCCGCCGCTCGGGCAGGGGCTCCGGGACGTAATGCGCTCATTCTGGCTAGTCGGGCGGCTCATCCGGCAGGGGTCGATCTTCGGTGCTGCGCCGCTTCTTGATCTCATCCTCGAGCCGCTTGGCCGTCCCCTCGGCTTCCTTCTGCCGGTCGCCTCTCACCCTTCCTGTCGCTTCCCCCGCCTTGCCTGGGAGTTTGCCCTTGCCGCTCCGCCGCGTCATAACGGCTCCTCGCGTGTGCGAATCCTTGCGTTCTCAAGCTAGGACACCTCAGGGCATGTCGCGTTGCGTGAGAGACAGCGAGAGGGCGGATGCGCCTGCCATGTCCGCCACCCACCATCTCGCAGACGCCGATAGAAGGGACCCGCATGTCCGACGCTGCCCTGCTGCAATCCCTCGGCGTCGACCCGTTCCAGCTGGACCCCGCCCCACCAGGGGCCCCACGCCAGAGCGCCGGAGCCGAGCGGCTCGACGGCAACCATCCGTGCGTGGGCTGCGGCCAGCCCGCGAGAGCAACCGGGGTCGTCACCGTGCCCGGATCCGGCCGTCGCTGGTTGGACCGGTGCATGCCCTGCCTCATCGCCACCACCCCACGCGGTGGTCCCCGCGCACCGCTCACGGACACGCTGGCCGTTCTGCAAAAGGCAGCCCGAAAAGCAGGCGCCGCCGTGACCATCAGGACCGACGAGCCGTAGCGGCCCTGATCCAGCTGCGTGAAACACGAGCGGCCGCCGGTGCACCTTCGTTCGGTGCAACGGCGGCCGCCTCGGCAGGGGCGCTACTACAACTGCCGCTCGATCTTGGATTCCGGAACCTGCTCTTGTTGCATGTTCTTCTCGTTCTTGACGGTGTAGCGAGTCTGTTGCCCGCTACCCTCGGCCGCCTGGATCGTGCCCTGCGCCTGCTGGCCTTCTTGGTTCCGGTACTCCACGCGCTGTCCCTGCTTGTACGGCATGAGCTCTCCAAGTCGCTGTGAGTCGGTGGGAGGATGGCCCCACTCGTTCGGGGGAGGCGCCCCTCCTTGCGCCAGGGACTATCGCTGGACGCACTGACAGCTCACCCCCGCCTCCACACCGCAGCAACCCTTACGGGCCGAATGGAGGAAGTCGTAGTCTGCCGTCGTGGACCGCTATCACCTGACGCTGTCGATCGGAGCCCGGGCCGTCATGCGCGGGTGGTGGGTTCACCGGGGGAAGGCCCCCAGAGACCGCCGAGGTCGAGAACAGGTGATCGCGGACGCGAAGAACGGGCCGCTGGCCCACCTGCCCTCCGGAAATTTCCAGGCGAATGCCGCCTGGCTCGCCCTGGCCGCACTCACCCAAAACCTGATGCGCGCCATGGGCACCCTGGCCTCCGCCTTCCACGCCAAGGCCACCACCGCCACGATCCGGGCTCAGCCCATCGCCGTCCCGGCCCAGATCGCCCGCGGAGCCCGCCGACTGATGCTCCACCTACCCACCAACTGGCCCTGGCAGGACGTGAGTTTAGCGGTGTGGTGTCGGTGCTCGTATTCGTTGGGGCTGACGCCTGGCAGCCACTCTTCGCCGCCCTGCATGCCCCACCCCACAGCTGCCGCCCCATCCGACCCGCCCGAAAGGGCCCGAGACCTGTGGACATGTGGAAAAGCTGGGCAGACCAGCGACTATCCCACGCCCACCGCCAGCCGAAGAACACTAAACGATCACTCGGACATCAAGCCGGTGGATCCAGGCTGAACAACGGCTCCTACCAGTCTCGCGCCCGAGTACGGGGAGTACGAGGAAGGCCCCCGCCGGGGGCGAGGGCCTTCCCGTCGGTGTGCCAGCGTCCGCGGAACCCGGAGAGGTCCGCGGACCGGAACCGCGGAGGGCGCGAGCCCTGGACCGCGGTTCCGGCCTGGCGCGGGCTACTTCGTCAGGTAGGCGTCGACGATGGTCTCGTCGACGGTGTTGCCCTGCTTGTCCACGGCTTGGGCCTTGAACGAAACGCTGCCGCCGGCCTTCGGGTTGGTGACCTGGACCCGGCCGTCGCACACGCTCAGCTTCTGCCAGTGGGCTCCCTTGTCGTAGGAGGCCCACACGCTCAGGGACTTGAGGTTGCGGCCCGCGGCGGTTCCCTTGACGGTCACCGGCACCCACGTCTTCGCCCGTGCCTTGCCCGTGTTGTCGAGGGACAGGGCAGGGGTGAATCGCACGACGGAGGTGGGGAGCTTTGTGATCCCGGGGGCGTACTCGGAGGAGAACGTCCAGCTCGCGGTCATGCTCGTGGAGACGTCGGCGACCGTGCCGCGCTTGACCGAGACAGTCAGCCGGTAGTCGGCCCGCTCGTTCTCCGCGATGTAGAAGACGTCCATCGGGTAGATGCTGGTGTTGACAAGCTCACCGTTGCGGTAGAGGGACGTCCGCGCGCTCTCGATCGGTGCGTTGTTGTTGCTGATGTTCCCTTCGCCGTCCGAGAAGAGCGGAAGCCGCCCGTCGATCGCCTCGTCGGCCCGGAGCAGGCCGGCGCCCTCCGGGAGATCCGGCCCGAAGACACCGACGTTGAACACGTCCTGGTAGGAGCGCCCGGGCTTGAACGTCCTCTCGGGTGCGTCATAGCTGGTCTCGTAGGAGTCGTTCGCGTCGACCTGCACGAAGCCCAGCGCCCACGAGTTGTTCCCCGAGAGCAGGTGCAGGGTGCCGGTGTAGGGCAGGGCGTGCACGGTGCCGAGGCCGCCCCCGCCCTCGGTGGCTGGCGTGATGAATCCGAACTTGCCCTTCGCCGGTGCTCCGATCTTCGCCTGGACCTTGGCGAACTCCCGGGACTTGGCGTGGTGGGTGAAGCCGGTGAGGTACCTGTCACCGGTCGGCTGGTACACCAGGTGGTACTCGTCGTGCCCGTTGACGCCGCTGGAGAAGGTAGCCGAGAGCTGCTGGGTCAGCCGGTCGCCCGCGGCCGCCTTGGGGCCGAGGTGGCCGGTGCGGTACTTCGCGAGGGAGTTGGTGAAGACCCCGTAGCGGGTGCCGGATCCGCCGGGCAGCTCGATGCCCGCGCTGAAGAAGCCGAAGACCTGCTGGGCGGAACGGTCGGGGACGGTGATGTCGAGCGCCTTGGCGGTGCGTGCGTCCACCGTCACCGTGGTGTCCTTGGCGACGTCGAGGCTGGGCTGGTTGAACCAGTCACCGCCCTGGTCGTACGAACCCTCCGGGTCGACCCGGACCATGCTGTTGAGGAAGTACCGGCCCTTGGGGACACGTACCGAGTGCGTGTCGCCGTTCAGCACGGTGTTGGCACCCTTGGCGAGTCCCGACAGGCCTTGCAGCTGGGCGTCCCAGGCGGGCGCGGGCTTGCCCTTGCGGTCCAGGCTCTTCACCGTGACGGTGTACATCTCGGACTCGCGGTCCACGGCCAGCGCAGTGCCGACGGTCTGCCCGTCGCCGGCGGCCGTGATCCGTCCTGTGAAGGCACCGGTCGTGTCACCGCCGAGGCGGGTGTCGGCGGTGACCTTCACGGTCGCCTCGCCGTGCGCCGGGACGGTGACGCGGTCGTCCGTGGTGAACATCCCACTGGGCGCGGCGCTTCCGTCCGGCCCGGTGGCGTCCACGGTCAGCTTCAGGGTGACCGGGGAGTCGCCCGAGTTGCGGTACGTGAGGTCCTTGGTGAGCGGCTGGTCGTCGGTGTGCGGCCACTGCGCGACACCGAACGAGAGCGACGCCTCGCGGGCGACGACGGTCTGCTTGATCGCGTTCCGCAGGTCGACGCGGCCCGAACCCTGCTCGAAGGCCGTGTACCCGCCGGGCGTCGTCGAGGAGACCAGCGCGTCCTTGATGTCGTCGCCGGTCCAGTCGGGGTGCTGCTGGGCCAGGATGGCGGCGGCCCCGGCGACGTGCGGGGTGGCCATGGAGGTGCCGTTGAGGGCGATGTAGCCGTCCGCGACAGGGGCGGCGACACCGGCCAAGTAGCTGTCGTGCGCGGCCGCGGCCCCGATGGCCACACCGGGCGCCGTCAGGTCCGGCTTGATGCCGCCGTCACCGACGCGCGGGCCGGTGCTGGAGAACGCGGCCAGCTTGTCCTGCTTGTCCACCGCGCCGACGGTGAGGGCGGCGTCGGCGCTGCCAGGCGAGCCGACCGTTCCGGATCCCTGCTCGCCGTTGTTGCCCGCCGCGATGACGAAGAGTGCTCCGCTCTCGGCCGACAGCCTGTTGACGGCCTCCTCCCCCGGATCGATCTCCGGGGAGTCATAGGTGCCGAGGCTGAGATTGACGACGTCCGCCTTCTCGGCGACGGCCCACTCCATGCCCGCGATGATCTGGGACATGCTGCCGCTGCCGCTGTCGCCGAGGACCTTGCCGTTGAGGATGCGGGCCCCCGGCGCCACACCCTTGTACTTACCACCGGACTTGGCGCCGGTGCCGGCCGTGATGGACGCGACATGCGTGCCGTGACCGAACCGGTCCTCGGCGTCCGGCGAGTCGGAGAAGTTCTGCTCGGCGACGACCTGTCCGGCCAGATCGGGGTGGGTGGTGTCGACGCCTGTGTCGAGCACGGCGATGCGCGAACCGGTGCCGTCGAAACCGGCCGCCCAAGCCTCGGGGCCACCGATCTGGGGAACACTCTTGTCCAGGCTCGCCTGGACGACGCTGTCCAGCCACACCGAGGCGATACCCGGAGCGACGCTGCGCTTCGTGGCGTCGGCCGCCCCGTCGGTGACCGCCGACCACAGCTCCGCGGTGTCGTTCGCGGGCGCGGCGATGGCGTCGGCGTTGATACTCGGCAGGGTGCGCCGGATTTTGGCACCGGCGGTGGAGCGCAGCGCCGTCCTGGCCGCCGTACGGGCCGCGTCGTACATCACGATGAGCCGCAGGTCATGGCGCTGCGCGTAGGCCGGCGTGCTCAGTGTGGTGATGTCGAACAGGCGCCGGTCCACCCGGCCGCTCCGGACCAGGCCCAGGGCGTCATCAGGCAGGGCGTAGGTGCGCCCGTCGCGGGTCTCCACCCGGATGGGTATGTCCTCCCGCCCCTTGGCGGGACGAGCGGCGACGATCTCACCCTTCGCGTTCACCGCGATCCGGTCGCCGGTGATCAGTGGGATCCACCGGTGCACACCCGCACCGGCCGAAGCCGTCTCGATCGCGGGGCCCGACCCGAAGGTCGAGGCCGAAGCCGAGGACGGCCTGGCGGACGACGCCGAGCCGGCGGGGGTCGCGAGTGCCAAGGACACCGACGGGGTAGCGGCGACCAGCAGCATGCTGATTCCCAAGACCGTGCCGATGGCAGGTCTCTTGGACGTGAATTTCACGGTTTCCTCTCGCTCATTCACCCCGCGCCGACGCGTGGGTTTCACGGTGGACTTGGGGTGCGCCGCACGTACGTTGTCGGGCGTCTTCCGTCACCGCCCGGGGGGTCATGTGTCGACCATGTACCCGGGCCCAGGGTTGCGTCGGTCATTTGGCTGCATGACCAACTCCTGGCTGCTCAGGCGCCCGTGCGCCGTCGACTCCTGCTGACTGTGCGATCAGCATCACCTGCGAGCGCTACGATCTCGACCTGATTCGGCGTAGCCCGAAGAACGACATTCCGGAGGGATCACCCAGGCTGTCATGGTCTGCTGTGGGACCTCGCGTATTCCGGACAGGCCCGTGAACGTTCTGATTGGCTGATGCGGGCTTGGTGTTGTCGTCTGCGTCGCCATGTCGACCCGTGCAGTGACGATGCCAGCCGGGATAGCGGCGTACTTGGTGGTCGTCGAGGCCGCGCTCCTGCTTCGCGGTCTGGAAGCATTCCTCAACAGCCCACCGGCTGACTGCTACTGAGGTCAGTTGGTCCAGCGCGGTCCCGGCGGGACATAGGCGATGTAGTAGGAGATCTCCTCGGGCCGGCCGACACTGCGGCGGGCGACGACCCGGCGCCGGCGGTCTTCGCGATGCCAGGGCCGAACCTCGACGCGAGCCCAGTCATCCACAGTCGACGGGTCCGCTTTATCTCCCTTGGCCCCCGCGTCTCCCATAGCCACCCGCCGCACCCACGGTCCCGGCTCAGCGGCGTGACCTGGCTCGTCTGGCGCCAGCACCGGGCCGCCTACTGGACCGTCCTCGCCGCCACGGCTGTTGCCATGGCGTGGATCATCTACCAGCGTGCCGGCCTGATGGACCACCTCACCGCCCACGGCTGGCCCCGCTCGGCACCCGACAAATGGCTCCCGGGCATGGGCCCGCACGCCGCCAAGTTCCTGCAAGCCGGCTTCGGCCTCGGTTTCATCCCCGTCCTCCTCGGTGTCTTCCTCGGTGCCCCGCTGCTTTCCGGCGACCTGGAAACGGCACCGCCAAACTTGTCACCTCCCAGTCCGTCAGCCCCGCCCGCTGGCTGGCCGCCAAGCTGGGGGTCAGCGCCCTGGTGATCGCCGTGTGCACGGTGGCGCTCTCCGCCCAATATGGCTGGTGGTGGGAACCGGTATCTCGCAGATGAACGGCATGCAGTGGATCGGCTCCTCGATCCTCTTCGCCCTGACTGCCACCGTCGTGGTGTTCAGCTTCATGTGGGGCCGCAAGCGCCTCGTCTGACACCTCGAGCCGGTCCCCAATCATTCCAATACGCCGACGCGCACGCGACGCCCCTGGCGAAGACATCCGGCAGGGGCGTCGGGTGTACGCTCCGGTCCCGAACACGGCCGGTCAGCCCTGGTTCCTATGGGGGCCATCTCCATCGAAATCGGACCCTGGCGTTCCATGGAGGGACCGCGCGCGGCTTTGATCAATACGACCTCGATCTGATTCGGCCTGGCTCGAAGAAGAACATTTCTGGAAGGATCGCCTCAGGCCGCCATGGTCTATCGCATACACTTCACCGTTCAGGATCTTGCCAGGACACGTGTGTCCGAGGCGCCGATGCCACTGCATGAGCTGGAACTTGCAGCGCGATCCCTGCAGAGCCGCAGCCGGCCCGCCCATCTCGGCGCCTGGCGGCACCGCGCTCGCGCACAGCTCTCGGCCCAAGCACGCATGACCCTCGCCCTCATGCCTGCCGTGGGATGTTCGCCAGGCTTCCTCAGCCCTACCAAAGTGGGCGCCATCGAAGAACTTTTGGAACAGGTGCGCAGCACACCTCGCGAACGCGTCAGGACGGATCTGCTCGAAGTAGCGCATCATCGTCCTTCCCTGCCCGAATGGTCCCGCCGCCTAGCAGACGACGCATCCCTGTTTACAGACATCTGCACAGGGCTCAGCCATCTCCACGCATGCCTGCTCGCTCCGCACTGGGCCCAGTTCACGGAACACCTGGCGGCCGACCGAACTCTGCGCCTGCAGCAACTACTCACTGGCGGTGTCGAGCAACTGCTGACCAAGGCCAACCCCCAATGGATGCGCTGGAACCCGCCAGTTCTGGAAATCCGGATGGTGGACGGAGCCGACCATGACCTTCACCTGGACGGGGAAGGCTTCTTGCTCATCCCATCGATGTTCTGTGCGCGCGCCATCGTTACCCACGGCAGGCCCGTTTCCGTGAGTTACCCCGCCTGCGCGGACCAGTCCCTCCGTGGACATACCTCCCTGGCTTTCATGCTTGGCCACGTAACTTCCCCCAGCGTGTCGACGCTTCTGGGCCGCACGCGCACTCTGGTGCTCACCACCATCGCCAAGCACCAAGGTTGTTCCACCAAGGAATTGGCCGCTCGCGCAGGTATCGCACCCGCTAGCGCAAGCGAACACGCAACCATTCTTCGCGAAGCCGGACTTATCCGCTCACTCCGCCAACGAAATTCAGTGCTTCACAGCCTCACCCCCCTCGGCCTGGCCCTCCTCAACAACCCTTCAGGAAGCCGAGCCCCTCAGCTTGACCTTTAAGTGCGCCACGAGCGCAGAGAGCGAGGTTGATGTAACGGTGCCGTGCGCGACTGAGGTTGGGGCGTGTTGGCCTGGCGGGTTCGCTGGTGGGTAATTACCGCTCTGTGGTGCGGTCGGAGACGAGGCCGGCGATGGCCAGATGGGTCTCGGTGTAGTGCTCGCGGCGGCCGAGACACCGCTGGAGGGGCCTCCACTGCTTTGTGCTCGGCGTTGGCGTGCTCGACGCATATCCGCTGTGAGGATTCCTTCTTGCGGGCCTCGTCCCAGGCGGTGACCTCCTGGGCCGACGCGTCCTTGGCGGGCTTCTTCGGCGGCGCCTGGACCTGGTCGGGAAACCGGGCCTTCCCCCATAAAGGTGGGCCCGCGGTTATTGATCATGCGGCGAGCGTGAGTTTAGCGGTGTGGTGTCGGTGCTCGTATTCGTTGGGGCTGAGGTGGCCGTTGGCGGAGTGCCGGCGGCGGGTGATCCGGCCCGTTGTACGCGAGTAGCACACCGAGCGCCACATTCTGCCCAGACTTGACCGCGTTGGTTACATCGTCTTCAAGCAACCAGATGTGCGGCGAGTTCGCAAGTGTCTGATATCCCGCAACAAAGTTGCGCAGGGTATCCGCACCTCCCATCTGATTGCCGATGCGGCCGGCTTCCACTTGGGGTCCAGGCGCCAGGGCCGGAGATCGTACGCGTTGATGTGAGCCACGACCCCGGTGGTGCGGCAGTAATCGGCTTTGGCACCGAAATGGGTCATGGGCGCGTAGTAGAACGCGGGGCCAGTGGACGGGAAGTCTCGGGAGCACCTGTCGCGAGTGCGGGTTGCGTTCGGATCCGCACCGGACACTCCATAGCCGAGGTTGGGGTCGACATTGTCTTGCGGGAACATGCCCTTGAGCAGGTCGAGACTCGACCGATCTTCTGGTGTGTAGTCATCACTGCCGACCAGTCCGAGCATCTGGGCCGCGTCGACGACCAAGCCCACGGGCTTGCCCTTCGCCCAAGCCGTGGCCTGGGGGTCCCAGTCGGGCTTGGGGATGGGGCGGGTGGGTGCCGGTACCGGGTGTGGGCCGTTGTTGGGGTTCGGGTCGATCGAGGGTGCGGGGGTAATGATGATCCCGCCGCTGCCCGGTCCATTTGGAGCAGGGCTATACGGCTGCCCGCCCGAAGGCTCCAACCAGGACTTCCCCTTGTTGGGCTGGCCCGGCGACTTCGGCTTCGAGTTCTTGATCGCCGCCCACCGGCCACGGTAACGGGGTCACCCGTCGGCCCTGTTCAATGCCTCGCCCGCCAGGTCTGACACTCAGTCCCGCCAGCTCGAGTGCGCACGCGCCAAGTGAAGCGCCCAGTCTCAATGTGCCGAAACATGGTAGGTGTGGCCCGTGCGACCAGCTGACCTGGAGCTACCCGCGACGCAACGCAGGAAAGTGGTCACCAGCGAGGCGGTCCTGTTGTCATCACCCCTGAAATGTCAGGCTTGTTGTCGCCGTCTGCCGTCTGAACGGCACCCCGCATGCCGCCCCTCCCCCTGCGACGGGAATACTGACTTCACCCCCCACTTTGTGCGTTGCGACGCTCCTTCTGGAGGGATTCACCCGACTATGGGACTTCTTGTCCTGTCCTGCCTTCTGTTGTTCTGGTACTGGCTCGGGTACGGCCTACTGCCGCTGCGGTGGCAGAACTCCTACCTCGCCGGCCCCGATGCCGCGTTGCGGCGCGCGTGCAGGGCTGCCACCTGGGGGCGCTGGAAGCCCGCCGCCCGGCTCTTTGAGGACGCCGGCCAGGACTGGGAGCGCCGCTCCCTGTACGCCCAGCGGTTGGGATACCTCGCCGCCAGAAGAAGTGACCGTTGGCTGAAGGCATGGGTGGAGGCCCTCCCCGGGAACCCGGACGCCGCGCTTGTGGTGGCACGCGCCAGGATCCTGTACGCGTGGAAGCTGCGGGGCCACGCGCGTGCGCAGGACACGTCGCGGCGCCGGTTCGATGGATTCCACCGGGAGTTGCTGGCGTCGCAGGACGATATCGGGCGGGCCTTGGCGCTCCGTCCTGACGATCCCACCCCGCTCATCGCGGAAATCTGGAGGGCACTGGGACTGGGCTACCCCAACCAGGAGATGCGCGCACTATGGTCCGAGATCGCGGTCCGGGCGCCGCATCACTTCGAAGCGCACAGCAGCGCCCTCCAGTACTGGACCGCGAAATGGCACGGCTCGAAGCGGCACGCGCGGGAATTCGCCGAGAAGTCGGCCGCCGGGGCACCGCCGGGGAGCCTGCTGGCCGTGCTGCCGGTGATCGCCTGGTACGAGAACCACGCAGATGAACTGGGAGATCTCGGATTTCGCAGCGCACAGGTACACGCACTGGTTGACGCAGCACTCACCGACGCAGCACTCGCCGACCCGGCCCACCCGAGGCTCCCGGAAGTACGGCACCTGCTGGCGTACTTCCTGTACCGGCAGGGCCGGTACAGAGCAGCCCGAGAGCAGTTCCGCCAGGTAGACGGCTTCACGGAGGCACTCCCTTGGAGGTATTCATCCACTAAATCGCTCTACTACCGGGCAATCCGCACGAAGACGGCCCGTAAGGCACTCACAGAACGCCGCCGCCCTCGCTGATCACCACGCCGAAGCAGCCGGGTCATAGCCCACCGTCTGACGCAGATGACGAATGGGTGAGGCGGGTACAAGCACCGGACGCCGAGGATCTGGTGACAACAAGTGCATGGTGATCTGCTGGCCCGGCTGGACGCGCGTCCAGCGGGAGGGAGGGGCACAAGGCGAACCGTGGCTCGCCCGCCGGGCTCCGTCGCGCATCACCTCTTCGTTGTCGATGGTGTCCAGCACCGTGCGGACGAGGGCGCGTGGGGCGTCGGGAAGGTCGCGGTACGTCTCGTCGGTGTCGACGACGTCGCGCAGTACCTCGTCGGGCGAGTTGCCCACCCAGAGCCGGTGGATCGCGCTCACGGGCTCTGCGGGCCGCCACGGTTCGATGTCGTCCGCCCCGACCGGTCCGGCTCCCGCGCCGAGGTCCTCATCGCCGTGTCGCGGATTCCGGCGAGGGGCGCGGCTGGCCGCAAGGGGGGCGACGGGCGGCGCGTGGTTCTTCCGCTGCGACCGCGTCACCGTGACCTGGCCGGGCGGTCGCCGGAGGCCGTCAGTTCGCGGGGCGGGGCAGTGCGGCGAGGGCGGTGCGGGCGATGTCGGTCAGCGTCTCTTCGTCGGCTCCGGCCTTGCCCAGTGCTTCGATGCCGCGCAGTACGGCCAGGACCAGCGCGGCCAGCTGTCCGGGATCCGCGTCCGCGTCGAGGTCGCCGTTGCGCTGGCAGGCAGTGATGTCGTGCTCCAGCAGGGTGCGCAGTGCTTCGACGGCCGTGTGCGCTCGCTCGGCCACGGTCTTGTCGTGTTCGGCCAGCTCGGCGGTGCCCTTGGCCAGCAGGCATCCGCGCTGGGCGGTGTCTGCGGCGGTGGCTGCGGCCACCGCGTGGATGTGGGCCGACAGCCGCGCGTATGCGTTCTCGTCGTCGCCGCGCAGCTGCTGGGCGGTGGCGTCGACGATTGCGTTGCAGTAGTCGTCGAACACGCGGTGGAAGAGGTCCTGCTTTCCGCCGAACGCGCCGTACAGGCTGCCTTTGCCGAGGCCTGTGGCCGCGGCGATGTCTTCCATGCGAGTGGCGGCGTACCCGCCCGCCCAGAACTGCTCCCGGGCGGTGTCCAGTACCTGCTGCTCGTCGAATTTCCGAGGTCGCGCCATGGGGGTCAGCATAACGCTTTCTTGACTCGTTCGTCCACAACGGTTAACGTTATGGACGACCCAGTCAATAACTATCGAGGAGTGGCACATCATGACGGAAGTACTCGCAGGCAAAGTGGCAGTGGTCACCGGGGCGAACAGCGGCATCGGACTGGCCGCAGCGCGGCGTTTCGCTGCCGAGGGCGCCCACGTGATCATCACCGGTCGGCGTCAGGACGCGCTGGACGCGGCCGCCGCCGAGATCGGCCACAGCGTCACCGCTGTCCGCGGAGACATAGCCGATCCGGCCGACCTCGACCGACTCTTCGCGGTCGTGGCCGAGCGAGGCCTGCGCATTGACGTGCTCTTCGCGAATGCGGGCGGCGGGGAATTCGCGACTCTGGAGGAGGTGACGGAGCAGCACTTCGACGACACGTTCAACATCAACGTCCGGGGGACGCTCTTCACCGTCCAGAAGGCGTTGCCGCTCCTCAATGACGGCGCCTCGGTGATCCTGACCGGTTCCACCGCCGCGAACTCCGGTGGAGAGGCGTTCGGCGTCTATGCCGCGTCGAAGGCCGCCGTCCGCTCCTTCTCGCGTACCTGGGCCAACGAGCTCCGCGGCCGTGGCATCCGTGTCAACACCCTGGTGCCCGGACCGATCAAGACCCCGGGAATCACCGGCCTCTCCCCCAACGAGGAAGAGGCCAAGTCGCTCCGCGCGTTCTTCGCGCAGCAGGTTCCCCTCGGCCGGATGGGCGAGCCCGCCGAGGCGGCTGCGGCAGCGCTCTTCCTCGCGTCCGACCAGAGCAGTTTTGTCACAGGGTCCGAGCTCTACGTCGACGGTGGACTGAATCAGGTCTGAGTGGTTCTCCCTGGTCTGAGTGGTTCTCCCCTCTGGAGCGGTGCTCGGTGGAGTCGCGGAGGTGTCCAGCCGTGTCCGTGGCGCAGCCGGGGCCGTCACCAGGGGGCACGGCGAGCCGATTCGGTGCTTCTTGGGTAGCGTGAATGAGTCGACCTGCACCATCCGGTCGTATTCCCCGAGGGAATCAGCCGCCGAGGAAACTGTCCGCCGCGGGTTCAGCCGGATTTCCCGGTGACGACGGATTTCCCGGTGGCCGAGGGAAGGATCCGCGCCGTGGCTTTCATCACGACCGCAGACGGAACCGAGATCTTCTACAAGGACTGGGGGTCGGGGCAGCCGATCGTGTTCAGTCACGGATGGCCGCTGACCGCCGATGCGTGGGACCCTCAGTTGAATTTCGTGGCGGACAACGGGTTCCGTGCCGTTGCCCATGACCGGCGTGGGGGCGGACGTTCGGGGCAGCCGTGGGCGGGCAACGACCTCGACACGTACGCGGACGACCTGGCGTCGCTGATCGAGGCGCTGGACCTGCGTGACGTCATCCTGGTCGGGCATTCGACCGGTGGTGGTGAGGTGGCGCGGTACATCGGGCGCCACGGGACCGGTCGGGTCGCGAAGGCCGTCCTGCTGAGCGCGATCCCGCCGCTGATGCTCAAGACGGAGGCGAACCCGGAGGGACTGCCCGTCGAGGTGTTCGACGAGATCCGGGCGGGCGTCGCGACGGACCGCTCCCAGTTCTACCGGGACCTCAGTGAGACGTTCTACGGTGCAAACCGGGAGGGTTCGACAGTCTCGCAGGGCACGCGTGACGCGTTCTGGCTGTGGTCGATGCAGGTGGGTATCAAGAGCGCGTACGACTGCGTCAGGGCGTTCTCGGAGACGGACCTGACCGAGGACCTCAAGCGGTTCGACGTCCCGACGCTGATCGTGCACGGCGACGACGACCAGATCGTGCCCATCGTGGCCGCGGGCGAGAAGTCCTCGAAGCTGGTCAAGGACGCCACGTTCAAGGTGTACCGGGGCGCCCCGCACGGTCTGGCGATGGTTCCCGTCTTCGCCGACCGTTTCAACACCGACCTGCTGGAATTCGCCCGCGGGTGAACGACACGATTGTGTGTGCCGTTCCGCAGTGCCGTCCGGCCAGGAAGGGAATCGCGCAACGGCCCGAGCGGGAATCTGTGGCCCTGCGTATCGCCGGGGTTCTCGTCAGCCGGCGGACCGGAGACGCAACAACCGGACCAGCAGTCGGCCGATCCAAGCGGAACCGCCCAGTGCCACGCAGGACCACGGAGACCGACACACGCTCGCGCAGGACCCGAAAATCCCGAGGAGGGTGAATGTCTGCTCACCGCTACGAGCCGGGGCGGTAGGCCTGCTCCTCATCGACAAGGGCCCTTACCGGTAGCACGCGGTGACGAGCGTCGAATCGCGCGCTCGACCGGACCGACCTCGCCTCATCCGTCAAGGCCGCCGAGGCGGACCTACACCTGAATTCCATGTCGATCGATGCGGAGGACGCACATGGGCCCCGAGGAAGGCGTGCTGATCGTGGGGGCCGGCCCCGCGGGACTGATGCTCGCGGGCGATCTGGCCGAGGCAGGGATCGCCTGCATCATGGTGGAGCGCCGCGAAGGGGAGTCCCAGCTCACCCGGGCGTTCGCCGTGCACGCCCGGACGATGGAGCAACTCGACGCCCGCGGGCTCGCCGACGACTTGCTCAAGACCGGACTCCGCAATCCGGTCCTGCAGTTCTTGCAGATCGACCTCTCACGGCTGCCGACCCGCTACCCGCACGTCCTGGTGACACCGCAGTACAACACCGAGCGGCTGCTCCGCTCCCGCGCTCTCACCCACGGAGCGGACATCAAGAGCGGCTACGAGGCGACCGGTCTGCGGCAGGACTCCACGGGCGTCGACGTCGAAGTACGCGCCCCGGACGGTACGGTGCAGACCCTGCGTGCCGCCTACGTCGTGGGCGCTGACGGCCGCAACAGCAAGGTGCGTGAGTCCCTCGGCCTCCCCTTTCCCGGCCGGTCCGCGGTTCGTTCGATGATGCTTGCCGACGTGAGCCTGGCCGAGCCGCCGAGAAAACCTCCCACCGTCGGGGCGGTGGGGGACGCCTTCGCCATCGTCGTGCCCTTCGGCGACGGCTGGTTCCGCGTCATGGCCTGGAACCGTCGCCACGACATGCCTGACACCACGGCCGTCGATCTCGACGAGATCCGCGCAGTCGCCCAGCGGGCGCTCGGGAACGACTTCGGCATGCGGGACGCACGCTGGCTCTCCCGGTTCCACAGCGATGAACGCCAGTGCCCCCGTTACCGCGTCGGCAGGGTCTTCCTCGTCGGCGACGCCGCGCACGTGCACTCACCCGCCGGCGGGATGGGCCTCAACACCAGCATCCAGGATTCGGTCAACCTCAGCTGGAAACTGGCGGCTGTCCTGCACGGCCGGGCTCCGGACGCTCTGCTCGACACGTACGAGGCCGAGCGGCATCCGGTGGGCCGTCGGGTACTTCGGATGAGCGGCGCACTTCTGCGTGGGGTACTGACGACGCCAAAGGCGATGTGCGGATTCCGCGACCTCTTCGCCCGCACGGTGCTGCGCATCCGGCCTGTAGCCCAGCGGGCCGCCCGGGCGATTTCCGGACTCGACATCGCCTACGCCGCTCCGAGTGGCGCACCCCCGCTTGTGGGCAAGCGCGTTCCCGACCTGCCACTGACCGACGGAAAGCGGCTGTACGAGGTTCTGCGCACCCGGCGCTTCGTGCTCGTCACCGCGGCGGATGCGCCGCTCCCCACCGCGGTGACGGAAGGCTGGGCCGACGAGGTCGAGTTCGTGTCCGTGCCAGGTCTGACAAGAAGGGCCCTGCTGGTCAGGCCGGACGCGTACATCGCGTGGACCACCTCGGAGGAACATCCGCAACGCCGGGCCGAGGCCGCCCGACAGGCCCTCACGGACTGGTGTGGTGCAGGCGCTACCGCCCGTCAAGGCACCCCTGCCTCCGGATAAGCCGGCCCCTGACACCGTTGCTGCGCGACGCGGCCGCCGTCCGGTGCCCGCAGCTGCGACGGAACAACCTCTCGCCGCCACGCCACGCCCCAACGGGCCCAAGCGTGTTCCCAGGTGTGAGCTGGTGTGGACACCTGCGCACACCGGCTGGACGACATCTCGTGCCGGCTACGGCCGAGGCATCTGATGCAGTGCCCGCCGAGGGGGCCTACCTCGCGGACGTGCTCGTGCGCTCCGACGACGGCAGCACCAGTGCCCGACCGCACAGCCACGAATGGCACGTCCACGGTGCCCGATCAACAGGTCGGGCCAGCAGACTCAACCGGGAATTTCTTCATGCCAAACAGGAGTGCGCCGTCCGCCCACTCAGACAAGTCGAACAAGCCATTGCACCTGGGCACACCCCTACCGTGAACGACACACCTTCCGAAATCCCCTTTCACGATAGAGCCGGAGCCCACCCATGACTTCTGTCCATTCCTTCTGGGTCGCAGGACGCCCGGCCGAAGGCGACAGCACCCTCGACGTGACTTCCCCGTGGGACAGCAGGCTCGTCGGAACAGTTTCTGTGCCGACCGACGCACAGATTGAAGAGGCTGTCGCCGCCGCCTACGCGGTGCGGGAGGAGTTCGCCGCCACTCCGGCCCACCTGCGGGCCGCCGCCCTGGAGCAGGTCGCCAAACGCCTTGCCGAGCGGACCGAGGAGATAGCACAGCTGATCTCCGCCGAGAACGGCAAGCCCATCAAGTGGGCGCGCGGCGAGGTCGGCCGCGCCGTCTCCGTCTTCCGCTTCGCCTCTGAAGAGGCCCGCCGCTTCAACAGCGGCGAGGCCCAGCGCCTGGACACCGACGCAGGCGGCCAGGGGCGCCTCGCCCTGATCCGCCGCTTTCCCAAGGGCGTCGTCCTCGGCATCACCCCGTTCAACTTCCCGCTGAACCAGGGCGCGCACAAAATGGCTCCCGCCATCGCCGCCGGTGTGCCGATCATCCTCAAGCCCGCTCCGAACACTCCTCTTTCCGGGCTGCTCCTCGGCGAGGTGCTGGCCGAGACGGACCTGCCGGCCGGCTCATGGTCGATCCTGCCGGTCTCCAACGACCGTATGCCCGCCCTCGTCCAGGACGAGCGCCTGCCCGTGATCTCCTTCACCGGTTCCGAGAAGGTCGGCTACGCGATCATGGACTCGGTGCCCCGCAAGCACTGCACCCTGGAACTGGGCGGCAACGGCGCGGCGGTCGTGCTCGCCGACTGGGCGAGCGACGAGGACCTGGACCGGGCCGCCACCCGCATCGCCACGTTCTCGAACTACCAGGGCGGCCAGTCCTGCATCTCCGTGCAGCGGGTGATCGCGGACGCCTCCGTGTACGACCGGCTGCTGCCGCGCATCGTCGCCGCCGTCGTGGCCCAGGTGACCGGCGACCCGTCGGACGACAAGACCGACGTCGGGCCGCTGGTCAGCGAGGACGCGGCCAAGCGCGTCGAGACCTGGGTCGACGAGGCGGTGACGTCAGGCGCCGAACTCCACACCGGTGGCACGCGCGACGGCGCCTCCTACGCACCCACCGTGCTCACCAGTGTCCCGGCGGAGACCACCCTCGCCTGCGAGGAAGTGTTCGGCCCGGTCCTGACCGTGACGAAGGTGAACGGCGACGCAGAGGCGTTCGCCGCGGTCAACGACTCCAAATACGGCCTCCACGCGGGCGTGTTCACCCACGACGTGCAGGTCGCTTTCCGTGCGCACCGCGCGCTCGAGGTCGGCGGCGTGATCATCGGTGATGTTCCGTCCTACCGGGCCGACCAGATGCCGTACGGCGGCGCCAAGCAGTCGGGCGTAGGCCGCGAAGGCGTGAAGTTCGCGATGGAGGACTACACCTACGAGCGAGTCCTGGTTCTGACCGACCTCGAACTCTGACGAGTCGTCGCGTGACGGGAGGGGAGCAGGGTGCAGGCGCCAGGAACGCCACCGACCGGTCTTCGCCGAACGCCCTGCGGCCACGCTCGTTCACCGGCGGCACGGCCTCGCGCACGCTTCGGCGTGTCCTCGACGTGCCGTTCGGTGTCACCCGCTCTCCCGACCCGGGCTGGACGCCTCTCAGAGTCAAGTGTGTCTGACCAGCCTCCCACCTGCATCCCGCAGAGCGTTGGTCTCTGACTCTTGTTGGTCTTGCACATGGCGCGAGCCGCACGGCACCGCGCGGGCGGTGCGCGGGCGGTGCGCGGGCGGTGCGCGGGCGGTGCGGCTCGTATCGATGCAGACTCGACAGAAGGGACGGTTTCGGGGACGAGATTCCGCGGCGGCGCATGCGTCGTGGGGGCCGTCCTCCTCTGGCCGGGTCCCGCAGGGCGGGACGCGTGCGAAGACCGACATGATCCCGGGAACCAGAGGGGTTTTGGAAATGGCCGTGCCGCGCATACCTCTCGCCTTCTTCGGAATATCTCTGGGCCTCGCGGGCCTGGCCGGCACCTGGCTCACGGCAGCCCATGAAGGCCACGTGCCGATCGACGTGGGCCTCGCTCTGGTCGCGCTCGCTGCGGTCGTCTGGTGCGTGACGCTTCTGTTGTATGTGCGGTACGCAGTGTCTGTCCGGGGAGCCTTCGTGGCCGACATGCTGGACAGCGTCGGGAGCCCGTTCGGATCATTGGCGGTCATTACGCCGATGCTCCTCGCAGCGCAGGGCATAGCACCGTACGCCCCCCACGCCGGCCGCATCGTGGTGGACGTCTTCATCGTCCTGACCCTGCTCGTGGGCGGCTGGTACACCGGGCAATGGATATACGGCCCGCTCGAGCTGGATCAGCTTCACCCGGGCTACTTTCTGCCCGCTACCGGCGGTGGTCTCGTAGCCGCCTTCAGCGCCGTGCAGGTCGGGCAGGAGCGCGTGGCCGAGGTCATGTTCGGTCTGGGCATCATCTCGTGGGTCATCGTGGGCTCCATGATTCTGGCCCGGCTCTACTTCCGGCCTCCGGTGCCGCCGGGCCTCACGCCGACGCTCGCCATCGAGGTAGTACCCGCCTCCATGGCAAGCGTCGCCTGCTTCGCCCTCAACCACGACCGTATCGACCGGCTCTCGGCTGTGCTCGCCGGCTACTGCCTGCTGATGATCCTCGCCCAGGTACGGCTGCTCCCCTTGTTTCTCCGCCTGCGGTTCACACCTGGCTTCTGGGCTTTCACCTTCTCCTGGACGACGGTGGCGACCACCGGACTGCACTGGACCAGCACCGGCCACCCTCCCGGCGAACTTGTTCTCTCCTACCTCCTCCTGGCCGCCGCGACCGCACTCGTGGGAGCCATCGCGGTACGGACGCTGGTGGCCATGGCACATCACCAGTTCCTCCCCCCGGCGACGCCACCTCCTGCCTCGGCGTAGGTACGGCCTGCCCGGCGACCGGCACAGAAGGCAGGTCCGCCCCTCGCGGGGCGACGGCGCACCTCGTAGCCCCCCGGGCGCCGCCCCTGAAGGAGCCGAGTCAGGCAGAGTCTCACGCCTCCTGTGCCGGGCATCATCGCGTGCGCTGTGCCGGGGGTGGCCCTGGAGGTGACCTGTGCAACAGCACCGGCCCATTCTTGACCCGATCGTCCATATGTGTTTTCCTGATCGTGAGACCGAAGCACATATGCCCCGGTATGTGATCCCCGCGTCGCTGGATCCGGCAAGCGCCGGCGCCGGCTGTAGGCAGTCCCACGCGAATGACCTCGCGTTCATGACCACACGTGCGGTCGTCGCCGACGCGCCAGAGCCCTACCAGGACCGGCTCACAGCCCACGGAAATCGCGCAGTTGCCGCCTGGCGCCTCCGCACCGCACCGCACCCACGAGCAGCCCCTGCCCCCACCCTCCAAGGAAGCCACCTTGCGCGCCGCCACCGACATCCGACGCTCCCGCTCCCGCCATCTCACGCGCACCAACTGGCTGCGATCGCTCAACTCCTTCTCCTTCGGCGCTCGCTCCGAGACCGACAACTCCCACTTCGGGCTGCTGCTCGTGTCGAACGAGGACACCGTCAAGCCAGGCACCGGTTTCGACACCCACCCTCACCGGGACATGGAGATCGTCACCTGGGTCCTGGAGGGAGGCCTTGTCCACCAGGACTCGACCGGCCACAACGGGATCATCTATCCCGGGCTGGCCCAACGGATGACGGCCGGCTCCGGCATTCTGCACAGCGAGAAGAACGACTCGTGGACCCTGACCGGTGACCAGGAGCACGCCGATCCAGTGCACTTCATCCAGATGTGGGTCCTCCCGGACACGGCCGGCGTGACTCCGGGCTACGAGCAACTGGACATCAACGCGCCGCTTGATCAAGGCGGATGGGTCACCCTGGCCTCGGGCATGTCGAAGCACTCCGGAGCCCGCGCCATCTCCATCCGGCAGAAACACGCGGCTCTGTACGTCGCCCGGCTCCGCCCGGCCGAGACGGTGCAGGCAGCCGCAGCACCGTTCGTACACCTCTTCGTGGCTCGCGGCAGCATCTCCCTCGAAGGCTCCGGCGCCCTCGCCCAAGGTGACGCGGCGCGCATCACCGGGTCCGAAGGGCAGCGGATCAGTGCGGGCGCCGACGGCGCGGAGCTGCTGATGTGGGAAATGGACACCACTCTCAGTTTCCGGTGACCTCATCTCCATCTCCCTGATTGCTTGCAGCCGGCCCTATTTCCCGGCGCGCGAAATCGCACCGGATGTGCTCAGCATCGAGCGAGGGCAGAGGTTCCGCCCCTCACATTTCGAACGCCTACCGGTGCGGCCTGGGAGTAGGAAATGCAACCGCGATGAGAAATGCCCGGTGTCGGACCTCCCCGCCCAGTTCCTCCTGCTACCCACGATGCCTGCGAGGCGGGCTTCCCCAGACCCCGACAGCGACCACGTGAGCGTCACTCAGGGACTCAAGGTTTTCACCGTCAGGTGATCAGATATGCCGCTGCACGCCAAAAGTGCACCGGCGGTAACGCCATCCAGAACCGTAACCAAGAAAGGGAGTACCACTATGAGCAACATCCACGCAATGGTCGCGAACATCGAGGTGGATAACCTTGAGGACGCGATCCCTCTGTACCAGGAATTGACCGGAGAGACGGAAGTCCGCCGATTTCCGTACCGTGATCTGGAGCTGGCGCTCGTAGGGCCCTTCCTGCTCTACTCCGGGCCGCTCGAGAAATACGTCTCACAGAACGGGACCGTCATCGTCGGCTCCCTGACCCCCGTTCTCGAAGCCCTCGGCAAGGCGGGCGCCGAGATCCTCGAAGCGCCCAACGAAGTTCCCAACGGCACCAGGATCGTCGCCCGCCACCCGGACGGCTCCGTCTTCGAGTACATGCAGCTTCGCGCCTGACCCCTCCGCACCCGGTACCACCGCGGTGCTCTGAGGCCGGGGCCGGCCTCAGAGCACCGGCCGTGACCGTCATCGGACTTCGTACCTCAGCCCGGTCCGTCACCCGCAGCCACTCGAAACCCCGACCGCAACAGACCGAACAGTAGAGACGCGGAGACCCGATACCTACAGCACTGACATCACAGTGCCGAACGGCCACCGACAAGAACTTGCGGGTCATCAGGCCCACGATGTTCCGGTGATCAGCATGAATGGTTCGGATTGGGTTCATTTCACGGAATCAGTAGTTTTTTAGCTTCGCCAAGGATTCGCACCGCTCCGCTGGGGACGGTGGACGAAAGGCGCAAGCAGATGGATACACCGGAGAACTCCTTCGGCTCGGAGCAGGCAGCCAGGGCAGCTGAGCTGACCCGCCGGCGGTTCGTGGTCGTGGCCGGTGCCGCGGTCGCGGCTGCCGGTATCGGCGCGGGTTCGGCCACTGGAGCCGACCTCAAGGCAGCCGACCAGACCAAGCCCGGCTCGGCCGGTTCCGGCAGGTCGCCCAAGGCGCCCAAGGGCCAGTGGCTGGCCGGTGACACCCACGTTCACGACGACCACTCGTCGGACGGCAGCGGCCCCCGGCAGACGTCGCACCAGACCCTGCCGGGCAACCTGCCGGTCGGCGACCAGATCGGTCAGGGCGAGAAGACCGGTCTGGACTTCATGCCGCTGACCGACCACCGGACGTACGACCAAGTCTGGGACCCGCAGTGGAAGTCGTCGAAGCTGCTGCTGCTTCCCGGCGAGGAGGCGAACGGCTCCCCACACGCCATCGTGCTCGGCAACGTGGACGTCGTCGTGGACGGAGCCAACCCGGCCGGTTCCGCGAGCTACCGGCATGTGCAGCAGTCGATATGGGACGTCCACGCACAGGATGCCGTGTGGTCGCAGGCCCACCCCGACGACGGCGAGTACACCCGGGCCGACGGCGTCAACGACAACGCCAGCGTCCAGGGCGCGGACATCGTCGAGGTACTCAATGTGGCGAGCGACCCGGACGTGGAGGTGGAGTACGCGGAGAACCGCTGGAACGCCGGCTTCCGCTTCGGCGTCGTCGCGGCCAGCGATTGCCACTTCCGCGAGCTGTGGGACGTCGACAGCCCCGGTGAGCCGACGACGCACGTCTTCGTCGCGAAGCGGTCGGTGCGAGGCATCCTCGACGGCTTCCGCGACGGCCGGACCACGGTCTCACAGAACATCGCGGGTCCCTTCCTCACCATCGAGGCGGACGTCGACGGGGACGGCGTGTTCGAGGCGATGGGCGGCGACGAGGTTGTCGTGGCCGACCGCAAGCTGTCCAAAAAGGCCCGCCTGCGGGTGAAGGTCAAGGGCGGCAAGGGCACCACTCTCTACGTCTACGCGGCACCCGGCCGCACCGCGGGCCCCGTCGCGACGTTCAGACCGCAGAAGACGAACGAGACCTACGAGCTGCCGCTGGTAATGAAGGGCACGGACCACTCCTGGTACAGGGTCGAGGCACGCTCCCCTGGCAGCGCCTCCGGCTCCGAGGCCGACCCCAACCTGCCGGACCAACTGCGCGGCGCGACCTCGCCGATCTTCCTGTCCGTCGGCGCGCCGGCGGTCCCCAAGCCCGAGATCGCGCTCCCGGTCGAGGATACCCGTGCCGACAAGGCCACACTGGTGGCGGGCGAGCAAGGCAAGTTCACCGGATTCTCCGATGTGGCGGTGTCCGGCAAGAACACTCACCTGGTCGCCGAGCTGCACGAGGAGCAGGCCACCAAGGTCATCTACCGCCGCCTCGACAGCAAGGGCCGCCTCACCAGGGCCTTGACGCTGTCGCAGCGTTCGGCGACCGCACGCTTCCCGCGCGTGGTCGCCACCGGCGACAACGTCTGGGTCGTGTGGCAGGACGAGCTGGGCAAGGAGCAGCCGCACCAGCCCGTGATCCTGCTGGCGCAGAGCACCGACGGCGGCCACTCCTTCAAGTCCCCGGTCAAGCTCAGCAAGGGCAAGGGCCGCGCGATCAACCCGGCGATCGCGCTGCTCGACGACCGGCACCCGTTGATCGCCTGGTCGGACAACAGCGGCGGCGCCTTCGACGTCTTCGCCCAGATCGTCGGCATCGACAAGGCCGCGGTGAACATCTCCGCGGCCGGCAAGACAGTCAGCGCCGGAGTACCCACCGACGCACGGTCGCCGCGCTACCCGGCCTCGCTGTTCCCGGTCGTCGCCGTCAACGACGACCGGCACGCGGTGATCAGCTGGCAGGACGACCGATTCGACCCGGACTCGCTGTGGACCGGGCACACCCCGCCCGCCGGCGAGCCCGCCAGCGGCGGCACGGACCCCGACAACTGGCAGATCCTGGCCGCGGTCCGCAAAGCACCGGGCCGCAGCTGGGACACCCCGGTCCAGGTCAGCCGGGTCTCCGACCGGTCCGACCGGCACCCGGGCCTGACCGTCGCCGCCGACGGCACCTTCGTCGCGATCTGGGAGAGCGGCGCGCTGCAGAGCTCGGGCGCCAACCTCGAGCTGCGGTCGAGCCGTTCGGCCGACGGCGGGAATACCTGGACTTCCCTCGAGCAGGTCGCCCTGGCCCCCGAGGCAATGAGCCAGCGGGCCGCCCTCAACCGAGACCCCAACGGCACAGTGCGGGCGGTCTGGTACGACTCCCGCTCGACCGACTGGCGTTGGAAGGTCTTCACCGCAACGCTCGACAGCAAGAACGGCTGGTCCGAGGCCCAGCAGGTGACCACCCGCGGCAACAACACCTGGCCCGCTCTGGACCAGGGTGTCGTGGTCTTCACCAGCGACCGCGCGGCGACCCGCACCCAGCGAGACCGCACCCAGCAGGTCTATCTGGCGAAGCTGGCCTGACGTCCGACCCACCGGTCGGCCCTGGCAACGGGTCGCCCCATTACCGTTTTGGTCGCCCCGCAACGGGGTGCCCGGCCTCCGGAGTTGGCATGACTTTCTCCCCCTGTCGAACGCATGGCAATGCCGTTGCTTTTAGTGGTCGTGCCACCGGTTGTTCAAGGCCACGGCGACCGGTGGACGACGGCTGCTGGAGGGTTCGCCAGGGGCTTTGCTCGCGTAGCCGGTGATGCAGGAACGGATCTTGCGAGGGCAGTCACGGGATCTTCGGCGGGGCAGCAGACTGCGGCCGATTTCAGAGAGTCCGAGGCGTCGGTCCTGCTTGCGAGCTGAGGGGGGAAAAGCCGCTGGGTGAGGTCACCGAGCGGCGGACGACGTGCAGGGCCCGGGTGAACGAGGTCCGCTCGGCGACGCTGTGGTGCAGGCGGGCGGCCTCGTCCAGCAGGTCCCGGGTGGCGTGGTGCACGATCAAGTGCGCGTAGATTTCCTGCCGCACGCCGTCCGGTGTCTGCGACCTGAGGACCGGCCGGCCGCGCTGGTGGGTCTTGATCTCGTCGAAGACGAGTTCAATCTCCCAGCGCCGGGCGTAGAGGACGGCGAGTTCTTCGGCGGGGTACTTCTCATGGTCGGTCAGGCTGGTGATGAGCCGGACGATGTCGGCCTGCCCGTCGACGCGGTACTCGATCACCCGGACCAGTGCCGGCGGCGCCTTGACGGTTCCGGCCGCCTTGCTGTGCTTGTTCGCCTCGATTCGGGCGAGGTAGCTGCCGTCTGGCAGGACGTCCTGGACCCGGCGGGCCTTGCGTCGCTCGATTCGCCACAGCAGGTGCACGCCCTGGTCCCGGAGCCGGTGCCAGCGGGCCAGACCCCACAGTCCTCGGTCAGCTAGAAGCAGCGTGCCGGTTCCGACATGGGCGTCCAGGGCGTCGGAGACGATGCGCTCGGAATCCTTGAACCCGCCGATCGCGGCGTCCAGGACGGCGTGAGAGGAACACTCGGCCACCGCGACCACTCTCGCCTGCGGATAGCCCATGGGACTGCGCTGGGATCCGGACTTGCCGAATGCATCGTTGTTGCCCGCAGAGTCAGGTACAGCCAGCAGCATCCCGTCCAGGGCCAGCACCCGCAGCCCTCGAAACAGCTCGCAGTCCGCGCCGAGCGGCCGGGCCACGGACTGGAACAGTTCCCGCATCACCGGCCAGCCGAGCCGCTGCCGGGCCCTGGTCAGCGACGACTTGTTCACCCCGGGCCAGGACCGCAGTCCCTTGTCGCCGGTCTTCACCAGCCGGAGGACCTCCAAGTAGTCGGCCTGCGGGAACAAGCACATCGCCAGCACGAAATACACCGTGAACCGGGCGGACAACAGACGCCGGCGCTTCTCCGAGCGCCCCGCCTCACCCACCACCCGGTCCACCAACTCAGGCGGACACGACCGGGTCAAGACCCCTAACCCCAGCCGCTCCAGTCGCGATATCAACACACCGCTTCAACCGCCCGGACCCCGCAAAAGCAACGGCATTGGAACGCATGGCCTGGGGGGTGGTGTCACCGACTCCGGAGGCATCGACCGACCGCTGATTAGCGCCTCTGTGTGTCAAGCCGCTGATGCAAGTTGGCTCCGCTGGTCTCGTTCCATGGTCCGGTAGACGACGTGCGAGAGCCGTAGTTTGAGGGCCCTGCGTGCCTCTGCCGGTGTCGTTCCTTCGCTGATTTTGCGGAGGTAGTACTCCTGGCCGCGGCCGCCATCGCGGATCTGGGAGACGGCGATGATATGCAGGACGGAGTTCAAGGCCCGGTTACCGCCGGTGTTGAGACGGTGGCGAACGTTCTTGCCGCTCGAGGCGTCTGGCTCGATTCACGAGTCGTGGCAGCGGTTGTTCACGGGGTTGGGAGGCATCTTCTTCGACGGTTCAGTGATGTTCACGAATTTTTGACAGCATGGGGGTTCTTGCCAGGGCAGCATCCGAGGGCGGTGGTCACGCCTGGCGGGCGTGAAGGACCATGAAGGACGGTAGTCCGGCACGCCGAAGCTGCATGGTGGCGAGCTCACGTCCGGTGCTGGCTCGTGGACGGCTTCGATCCTGAAGCCGTGCCCCACCAGCGCGGTGAGATAGGTGGAGAGCGTCCGGTGCTGGTTGCCTGCCCGCCGGGCGCCCTCGGGGTTGACCGAACGCCAGAACCCTTCGGTGAGGTAGTCACCGACAACCCGGTGCACGGCTCCGTCCTCAGTCTCCGTGCAGGTGGCCCGCGGTACCTCGAAGCAGGGGTACGGAATGGTGAAGCCCAGAGAGCCGTCCGAGGTAAGGACCCTCCGCACGTCTGTAAGCGCGGCGCGGTCGGGCACATTGTTCGGGGACAGGCCGGCGGTCACTCAGTCGCTCCGCGTATCAGTCGGCGATCGTGTCCCAGGTGTCAGCCATCAAAGCTTGAGTGTTGCTCGACGCCTTGTGGTCCTCATCATCGACATAGGTCACGGCAGCAGAGTCCGGTCCCACCACACACCACTGACATCACACTCAGTCAGCCCTTGCTGCGAGGCCGGGCCGAGCACAATCGTCAGGCCTCGTCGGCGTACCGCTGCAGCACCGGCCACACAACGACCAGCGGCCCACCCGCGGACGTGGCATGCGCTGCCGACACCAGACGACACAGTCGCCCCCACCCCGCAGCATCCTGCGCAAGCAGCGTCACCCGCAGCGGTACCTCAACCACGTGCACTCCCCCACGCACCGGAGTCCGCCCGCGCCGCGCCGGGCCCGCCGGCAAGTACAGGGCAACCGCGACGTCGACACCGAAAACCGGCCGCACACCCGCCGCTGTCGCGGCCTTCGCGAAGTGGACAACGCCGGTGACGGTGTCCCGGTCGGTCAGCGCGAGCGTCCCATACTCCGCTCGACAGCCCGGGCGACCGAGTCATGCGGATGAGAGGCGCCATAACGGCCGGAATAGCCGCTGGCGACATGCAGATGTACACCACCACCCATCACGACCTCCGGTCACATCCCAAAAACTACCCAGACACCCTGGCAGGACCCCCGCGGTACTCGAACATAAATCGAACACGCGAGCTACGACACGCCGCCGCCAGTGAGGCGCTCACTGTTGTTGTGAGCCATGGCAGAAATGTAGACCACGTGGTAAGTATTTCTGTCGATCGGCCCGGCCCGGGCCGGACGCCGACTCAGCACGGGGACCCCACACCCGCCGCCGGGCCGCGAACAACCGCCATCTTCGAAAGGACAGGGTGTGGAGAGCATCACCAAGAACCGGCAGTCCCCCGAGGTGCTGCGCGCCATGGTCGAGCGCGCTTACGGAGCCGAACAGGTGCCCACCGGGGAGGGATGGGCCAGCGAGCTGGGCCACGGCTGGTTCAACGTCGCCTACCGCATCCGGCTACGGAACGGCGCCGACGTCGTCCTGAAGATCGCCCCGCCCCCGCAGGTAGAGGTCATGACCTACGAGCGCGGCGCCATGTCGATCGAACTGAAAACGCTGGAACTGATCCGCACCCAGACCTCGGTGGCGGTCCCTGACGTCCACTACGCCGACCAGAGCCACGAGCTGTGCGACGCCGACTACTTCTTCATGCCGTACATCGACGCCGACAACCTCGGCATCATCTCCTCCGAGCTCCGCGCCGCCGAGCGGGACGCCTACATGGAGCAGCTCGGCGCGGCCAACCGCGAGATCAACTCCATTCGCGGCCCCGGCTTCGGACCGCTGGCCGGGCCCCACGACCCGAGCTGGCGGCGCGTGTTCACCGACATCGTCGAGGACGTCCTGGTCAACGGTGAACGCCGCGGGGTCGACATCGGCTGGGAGTACGACACGGTGCGCGCGGTGGTGGCCGAACACGCCGACAGCCTCGACGAGGTGAGCGAACCGCGCCTGGTCGAGTGGGACCTGTGGGACAGCAACGTCATGGTCCGCGACGGCAAGATCGCCTGCATCATCGACCACGAACGCGCCTTCTGGGGCGACCCGTTGATGGAGGCCAACTTCACCGGTACGCAGCTGTCCGCCTTCGGCGACCCGACCGCCTTCTTGCGCGGCTACGGCCACCCCCAGCTGACCGAGACCGAGCAGGTGCGCCGCCGCCTGTACTGCCTCCACCTGATGCTGATCATGGTCATCGAGACCGTGTACCGCGGCCACACCGACACCAAGCAGTACGACTTCGCCCGCCCCGTCCTCGACGAGGCGATGGCACTGCTCGGCCGAACTCGCCAGTGATACGCCAACACACCGTCTCCGCTACAGCGGACGACCACACCACGCGGCTCGGCACCGAGCACGTGGGCCGGCTGCTGTGGCGGGCCTGCACCCAGACCACGGCCGCCGTTGGCGTCTACGGCATCTACGCCCTGACCAACGCCTGGTTCGTCGGCCACGGCGTGGGCGACACAGCGATGGCCGCGGTCAACCTCGTCGCCCCGCTCCTGCTGCTGCTCGGCGCGGTGTCCACCACCGTCGGCGCGGGCGGCGCCTCCCTGATCTCCCGTGCCCTGGGTGCGGGTGACCGGCAGGCCGCCGCCCGCGCCGCAGGAAACTCCTTCACCTTGTTCTGGGCCTGCGCCACCGCCACCACCGTGCTCGGCCTGATCTTCCTCAACCCCCTGCTCACCCTGCTCGGCGCGCAGGGCGAATTGCGGGAGAGCGCACGCCCCTACGCCGTGGTCCTGCTGTGCGGAGCACTGGTGTCCACCGGTTTCTCCAGCCTCGTACGCGCCGAGGGCAGGATGGGCTACTCGACGCTGCTGTGGCTGGTGCCCGTCGCCGTGCAGATCACGCTCGACCCGCTGCTGATCTTCGCCCTCGACATGGGGGTACGCGGCGCCGCTCTCGGCACCGTCGGCGGACAGGCCGTCTCCGCAGCGATGAGCCTGTGGTTCTTCTTCGCGCAGCGCCGCCGCCCCTACCGCATCACCCTGGAAGACTTGCGCCCCCACGGCCCGACACTACGAGCCCTGCTCGGCATGGGCCTGCCCTCGTTCCTGGCCGGCACCGGCGTCACGTCCCTGGCCGTTCTCGTCAACGCCACTCTCGCGAACAGCGGATCGGCCACCGCGCTGGCCGCCTATGCCGTCTGCGCCCGCCTGCAGACCTTCGTGATGATGCCGCACACCGGCATCAGCCAGGGACTGCAGCCCATCGTCGGCTATAACAGCGGCCGCGGCCTGCCCGACCGCGCCCGGCGCGCCCGCAACCTCGCCCTGCGCGCATCCCTGCTGTACGGACTGCTCATCGCCACAGTCCTCGCCCTGCTCGCCAAGCCTCTGGCCGCACTGTTCCTCAACGACCCCGACACCATCACCACCGCCGCACACGCACTGCAGGTCATCGCCATTGGCCTGCCCGCCGCCGGAATCGGCCCTCTGGTGGCCGCCTACGCTCAGGCCCTGGGCCGGCCCACCCCCGCCTACCTGATATCCATCGGCACGCTTCTCGTGATCAAAGTGCCGCTCATCGCGACCCTGGGACAACTGGGGACCAGCGGGGTGTGGGCGGGCCTGGCGGCCGGTGAACTGGCCTCGGCAGCTGCGGCGGCGTTCCTGCTGTGGCGGCTGCGCGATGCTACGCCGAAGGCTCCTTGAGGAGCTGCAGCACGAACGCCCGCAGGACCTGGGCCATGTCCACCTCCTGCGGGCTGGTCAGCCACTGCACCTGCAATCCGTCCATCAACGCCACAAAGGCCGCTGCGGCGGACTCGGCCTCCACACCGTCGCGCAACGCCCCCTGCTCGGCCAGCTCCCCGAGCGCACGGTGCACATACGCGCGCGTCATCGTGTAGTGCGCCTGGAAGTACCCGTGCGCCGGATGGCCCTCGGCGATGGCCTCGGCAGCCAGCCGCACGTACAGGTCGACCATTCCGTGACGCCGGGCATTGTGATCGGCCAGATCGACCAGATGCTGCACCGCTGCCAGTGGCGACGAGTCCTTCGGCGCGACGTTCTCGCGGTCTTCCTCGTCCCGGCGCTCCAACACAGCTGTCAGCAGCGCCTCACGGTCGGGGAAGTAGTAGAGCAGGCCTACATGGCTGATCCCGGCACGCTTGGCGATCTCTCGCACCGAAGCGCCGTGGTAGCCGACATCCGCATACACCTCGGCGGCAGCCGATACGATCTGTTCACGACGCGCGCGTCCCTTCGCATACCCGCCGCGATTCCCAGACGCTTTGCCATCAGACATGCCCCCATCATCGCAGCAAGGGTGATCCGGAGATCGCGGCGTGGGGGGTGTCCATGGGCACCGCGCTGGAGTACGGGCTGTCACCCGAGGGGCATCCGGAGCGGAAGGACAGGATGATCACCTCTGCTCTGTTCGTCGGTGCTGAGCTGGCCGAAGCCCCCTATGAGGCCGGGCCGGTCATGCACTGGCGCGATGTCCGTGAACGGGAGAAGAACGCTGGGACTTGGCCGGTGAAGGCCGACCGCGACCGTCCTCGCTGGGACTGGTCCCCGCTGGAAGGGATCGGCCCGCTCCGGTTCGGGATGAGCCCGCAGCAGGTAGCGGCCGCGGTGGGCGGCGAAGTGCCAGCGGGGAGGCAGGGACACTATCCCCATTGGTGGTGGCGCAGCGCCGGGCAGTGGAACCTGGTCGACGACCGGTTCGAAAAGACCGGGGTGAGCGCGCACTACTCGTATCAGGAGGGCCTCCCGCGGCTGGGGGCCGTGACCGTGCACGGCCGGACCGGACCTCAGGTCATGTACGCCGGTATTCGGCTGATCGGCATGACGCCCTCTGCCCTTGATGCGGCCCTGCTTCAGCACATCGAAGACGACGACGCAGGGCTGCTCTTCACCCCTGGCGGAAGCCCCGTCCCCGCCGGGCTCAACATAGACGTAAGCGCTACCAGAGCCGGAGACGCCGCAGTCAGCGAGGCCAGCTTCGCCTCGGCGGACTGGGAGTTCTGACCGATACGCAGACCGAAACACCATGACGCTGTTTTTCGCGTATCGAGTGTGCATGTAGTTGGCGAGGCGGGCCAACTACGCCACTCAGTCACAGTTGTGAATGAGCGTTTCAGTTGGCCCCTGAGCGTTGTACTTGGCCCGGCTGAGAGTGACGGTTGGCCCGGGCCGTTCGCGGGTGGCGCTCCGCCGACCCGAGCGGCTGCAGCGTCATGGGTTTTCTCGTTACTCCACAGCGCGGCCGATGAGTTTGTGGCTCCCGGCCGGTCCAGACTCGTGACACCCCAGGAAAGGACAACGCCATGTCGGAGCTTCTCGTCGACTTCATCACCTCCCTCGACGGCCACGCATCGGGAGAAGGATGGCCCGGCTTCTGGGGCCTCGAGGGCCCGGAGTACCTCGCATGGCTCGGCGAGCAGCCCGAGGCCACCTACCTCATGGGAGCGAACACCTACCGCCTCATGTCGGGCTTCGCCGCAGGCGAGGTCCCGAATGGCCAAGACGAGTTCAGGCCCGAAGAAGAGGCGTCCGTCGACGAGCTCACGCAAGCGTCCAAGGTGGTGTTCTCCTCCTCACTCGAGAAGCCACTGACGTGGGCCAACTCCACGCTCGTCCGCGACGACGCCGTCGAGGCGGTCCGCGCCATGAAGTCGAGTGGCTCGGGGCTCCTCAGCACGATCGGCAGCGTCAGCCTGTGCCGGTCCCTGCTACGTGCCGGACTCGTCGACCGCTTCCGGGTCGTGATGTTTCCGGTGATCACCGGGGCCACGGGCGAAGAACGCATCTACGACGGCTATCCGGACGTTGCCCTCGAGATGATCGAGCACCGCACCTTCGACGGCCGCATCCAACTGGTCGAGTACAAGCCCCGCGTGCTCGAGCACCCGCCGCTCGGCGTCCCTGCGTGACGTCGCCCCGTCCACCGGTCCGGACGGCCGCGCGGCCGGCGCCGGCGGGCGCGGAGCAAGACCTGATAGCAGGCGATTCTCGCCCTCGCCCGCCCCCGCCTCGACGTTCTGTGGGCCCTCATCCGCGACCAACGCCAGTGGACAGCCCGGCCACCGCAACCGGGCCTGACCGACGCCGCATGAAGCGCACGCCTTACTCACGGCGATACGGATCCCGGATCTTCCCCGGGCGACTCGTCGTGCCCCAGCCGGTTGCTGTGGTCGTTACCTGCGCGGGGGCTTGCGCTGACGGGCCGCGGCTGCCTGGTCACGAACGTATGGGTCGGCGTCTGCTGCCAGCTGGTCGAGCACGGCTGAGGTCGCCAGGTCTGCGGGCTCCAGGGCGGAAAAGTTGCTCAAGGCGATCGCGACCCAGGCACGGACGCGGGGGCTGTCGTCGTTCGCCAGCGAGCGGATCTTCTGAAGGGTTCTTGGTTGCTGAAGGAAGCCGAGGGAGCTGAGGGCGGAGATTCGCACCTGCGGGGAGGGATCGGCCAGCAGCTGCAACAACAGGTCGATGGCCGCCGGCTCTGTCCCGTGACTGCCGAGGGTGCCCACGACCGCGCTGCGGATTGCTTCGTCCGAGGCCTGCGCAGCATGGGCCAGCAGGTTGAGATCAGCGGGTTCGGGGACGAAGCCGAGCAGCCAGATTGCCGCCCTGCGAAGGTCCTCGTCGTTGCCCACGGCGCACGGCAGGATGATTTCGCGCGCGGCAGCCGGGTTCTCCTGCGCGAGTACATGGAGCGTCGTCGAGAGAGAGTCCTGGTCGTCACCCAGATCGCGGGAGTAGGCCCGCAAAAGGGCGGCAAGGGCCGTGTGGCCGGCAGTCTCGGCGAGAATCCGGGCGAGCGCATGACGGGCGTACCAGTTTCCCGCCTTCACGGCTGCCGCGAGATGCCGTTCCACGTACGGAATCAGCTCCCGCCGCCGAGCGGCTACGAGCTCTTCTTCGATTTCGGCAAGGTCGTCGAGGTCGCAGTCCGGATCCGCGAGTCCGGCCGCCAGCTCATCAAGGCGCAGTGTGAGATCACCTGCTGCCCGTTGGCCTTCCAAACCGTCCTCCTCGTGATCCTTCAGACCGCACCGAGCCTGCCCCCGCGGGTTTCCCTGCGGTGGTGCAGGCTCACGGAACTGATTGTCCAACAGGCCTCTGACAACGGCGTTCGAGGCGGCCAGCTTCACTCAGCCGGTCAGACCCTCCCAACGTCCACGCAGGCCTCCGTGACCTTGACAAAAACCATTGGAAATCAGTCACAGGGGTGCTGTGACTGAGCGCCCTTGTTGGCCTCTGAGCGCGATGGCTGGCCGCGGGAGCACACGTCCCTGAGCGGGGTGTGCCGGGCCGTCTGCCCCCCCCCCCCCCCCCCCGGGGGAGGCCGTTCACGCCGGGTGCGATTCTCTGGGCGGATGCACGAGACAGCCGCTGCTCTGGCGACCGCTCGGTGGCCCCTCACCGCGGGCCGGGAAGCCGACTGGTTGCGGGACCTGACCTCCGATGACGGAATTGCGGGGTTCATGCCGCCGGCGCTGCCCGACGCGGTGTGGGTGCTTCACTCCATGTACGAGCACGAGCTCGGACCGACGGGCATGTCCTATGTCGAGTACGAGCGGCGCGTGCTACTGGGCGGTGGGCCCGAGATCGTCCCAGGTCTGGACCCGGCGGACGTGATGCACACGGTCCCCGGTGAGCACCCCGGACCGCATTGGCGCCGACTGCGATGGACGGAGCTAGCGCGCCGGATCGGTGACCCGACCGTGCCTGAGGGACGCCTGCCGTGCCATAACTCCTTCCCCTCGATCGCGCCGCGTCCCTGGCCGGTCGGGATCCAGGTCCCATCCGAAGGCACCATGGACCGGGCCGCCTGGACCGCCTGATCACGATCCTCACCGAGCACAGCCCACAGGGCCCCGACACCCCCTGCCTGGCCTACTACAGCCCGCTGCTGCACGGAGCCGAGGACTTCGACAACCTGCACATCCGAACCGGCACGCTCGCGGACGCCCACGTGCTGTACGACCACCCTGAGGAGGAAGGCTGGAGCCCGTCCAACCTCTGGCCGCGAGACCAGTCCTGGGTCCTGTGCACGGACGACGACCTCTGGGCCACCAACGTGTCCGGCCCCACCGCGCTGATCGAAGCCCTCCTCAACGACGGGGACCTCGAAGCCGTACGGCTTCCATGGGCTACCTGACCGGCCGGGGCGGTGCTGTGTATCGGAGTTGTCCATCCGGACCATCTATCGTGCTCGGTCACATTGGTTCGCGGACGAGACAGTTGCTTTGCGGATCCTGGTCCCGTGACGGGCGGGGTGCTGTGGTTCGGTGTGCTACTGGTGGGATCGCGTATTCAACTGTCGCGAGTTCCCCGGGTTGCGGCATGCATTGGCTGCAGAGAGTGACGTTCGTTCTTGGTCGGCGAATGCAAGGACGATGGTCGAGCGTGCGAGCTCACCGGTGTGTGATCCCGGCAGGAGCCGCAGGAGCGAGGGCGCGGGACTCGGTTGTCACAAACCGAGTCCCGCATCTGCTTCGTGTCGAGCGGGCTCGGGGCTATATCAGGTCGATGCGTTCCTGTGCGATCGGGTAACCGGCCCTCGCGAAGTGAGCGGCCATCGGGACGTTGATCTGGTCCGTCCCGGCCACGATACGGTCCACGCCCTCGTCGACGAGCTTATGTGTGGCCTCGACGAGCAGGTCATAGGCGTATCCGTGGCCGCGGTGCTCGGGCACCACGCCGATATAGCCGATGAGAGGGTCTCCGTAGTGGCGGCCTGGGACGCTTAGGCCGACGAGTTCCCCGGCGGAGTCGTAGGCCAGACGCCACCACTCGCGCGGGCTCGGCAACCAGCGCAAATAGTCCAGTTCTTCCTGGGCGGCCGCCTCCAGCCCGGATGTGGCGATGGTGCGGCGCACATGGGCGTCGAGACTGCCCTGGTGGATACGGCGGAAGACATCGAGGACCGCCGCGTCGTCGGGCTCGGGACGGAATTCGAGACGGCCCGGGCGCGCGGGCACGCCGCAGTCCGGCGTCCAGCGGTAGCGGAAGCGCTCGACCAGAGGTGAAAGACCCGCGGCGACGGCCGCGTCGATCCGGGCCTGGGCCTGCTCTCGGACTGCGGGGATGTCACGCCAGCCGGGTTGCAGTTTGAGGGAGTACTGGGCATGCAGTGGCGAGGCGCGGAGCAGTTGTACGGCGGCAACGGCGTCCGTGAAGTCGAACCAGTCCAGGGCGAGCGGGTTGTCGTCATTCGGGCCGGCCCACCAAGCGGCGCGCGCGACCACGACGCCGTCGCGAAGGGCCACCCAGGTCCACTCGGGGCGGTACTCACCGGCGGCGGCCATCCCACTGTAGGTGTCGCCGAAGGCGGCAAAGCCGACCAGACCGGGATCGGGCAGAGATTCGAAAAGTGATTCCTCGCCTGCGGCGAGAGGGCGGATGACCAGGTCGGTCACGTGAGAGGTCCTTTCGGGTAGCGACGCGCTCCCGTTCAGATCCTCGGCGCCCTCGGAACGGGGTGGGAGCACATGAGAGTCAGCTGGCTCACGGTTCCCACCTCCCTTTACGATCGAGGACGCGAACGCAGCGTAACAGCACGACCGAATCGCCGACAACGGCAATCGTCCTGCCGCACACGCCACATCTCGACTCGCTTGAACGGAACTTGGCGGCGCTTGTAGTTGAGGTACAGAATGTGCCGCTGAGATCGATCTTGCTCGAGTCCGCCTACCGCGTGGGCGCTTCGAGCTGACGAGGGATGGCGCCGGCAGGTAGCTCGCGTAGGTCTGGGATGTGGTTGTAGAGGGTGCCCCTGTATTGCCCTTCCTCCTGGGCCGGAGAGACCATTCAACGCGTAGCGGCGTCGGCGAGGATTGCCTGAAGACGTGCTCGGCATTCGGCGACGAAGGCGGGGAAAGTGTCCCAGTAGTAGGAGATCCCACTGACGCCCACCGCGACCGCCCAGGCGCGGGCCCGGGTCCAGGTCAAATCATCGAGGTTCAAGGTATCCCAGTAGGCCTGTCGGGCTTGTGGCGGCAAGTCCCAGACTGTGGAGTGCTCGGCGTCGGGAAAGCCGACCGAGAGTCCTCCGAAGTCGATGACTGCGTGGAGCTTGCCTTCCCGGACCAAGAGATTGGTCGGCTTGAGGTCGCCGTGGAGCCACACGTGAGGCCCGGAGGGCTCGGGCAGTACGAGCGCGGCTCGCCACAACTGTTCCAGAGTGTCAACGTCGAGCTCAGAACCCACCGTGGCGCGGCAGTCGTTGAGACACTTAGTGATCCACTGGTCGCACGGCTCCAGGCTGCCACCGCGGTACCAGCTGAGGCCGTCCGTGCAGGTCGCTCCCATGAGGTCGATGCGGTGGAGTTCCCTCACGATCGCCGCCAGGTCCGCTCCGAAGGCGGCCCAGTCCCGGACGGCGTCCGGGCCGGCTTCGTCACCGTCAATCCAGCGGTAGACCGACCAGACCATTGGGAAGGCATCGGTGGGCGTCCCGGCATGAACGGGCTCGGGAATCGGACAGGCAAGGTGGGGCGCCAGGCGAGGAAGCCATTCCTGTTCCTTCCGCACGGACTGTCCGTTGTCGGCGGTTCGTGGAAGTCGCACGAGCAGGTCATGGCCCAGCCGATACATGGTGTTGTCCGTGCCCGCACCTGCGGGCGACAACGGTAGGCCGGCCCACTCTGGGCGCTGCGCCTTCAGTAGTGCTCGGACCAGCGGCTCGTCGACTGGGATCTCATTCTCGTGAAGCGTCACGTCGGAAGTCTCCCCTCCGGATGGAACGGGAAGCCAGTGACTTTTCGTCCCGAACGAGAAGGTGCAAACGCATGCTCCACGACGCCGCGTTGTTCGCCCAGGCCGGAGCCGTGCAGGTGCCGCGGCGGGCGATCAGTGGCTTCACGCCGAGGTCCCACGAGACGGCGGTACTGTTGCCGACTCGTGGTGGCACCCTCGCGTGCCTGGGGCTGCGCCGGATCGCCGGTCGCGTACGCACCTGCGGTCTCATCCACCGTCGGCCCCCTGACTGCCAGGAACTCCTGCGCCGGCCCCTTGGGGTCGATCGTCTAGAGGTTGTAGCCGCCCGATACCTCGAGGTTCTGGGCAGTGACCCAGCGGCTCTCGTCGGAGACCAGTGTGGCGATCATCGCGCCGATGTCGTCGGGTTCGCCGACCCGGCCGAGCGCGGTCTTCGCGGCGAGGGCGGGGACGACCTCCGGGAACCGGGTGAAGGCATCGTCGGCGATCCGGGTGCGGGTGGATCCCGGCGAGACCGCGTTGACGCGGATGCCCCGCGTGCTGAACTCCTTGGCCATGTACCGCGTCAGCACGACCAGGCCGCCCTTCATCGACGCGTAGGCCGCGTAACCGGGCTCCAGGCCGGCCGTCGCCGCCGAGTTGCTGCTCGTGTTGACGACGGCCCCGCCATCCGCCATCAGGGGCAGCAGTTTCTGCGTCAGGAAGTACGGTCCCTTGAGCAGGACCCGCATGAGGCCGTCGAACGTCTCCTCGGTCGTGTCCTCGATCAACGACGTCTGCGCGAAACCGGCGTTGTTGACCAGATAATCGAAGGTGTCGCGCCGCCAGGTGTCGCGCAGCACGTCGGCCACCGTGTCACGGAAGGCCGCGAAGGTACCGCTCTCGCCGACGTCGAGCGGCAGTGCGACGGCCGTACCGCCCTCTCTCTCGATGGCGGCTGCCGTTTCCAGCCCTCCTTGTGGGTTGTTGGCGTAGGTCAGGATGACGCCGGTTCCGCGCTTGGCGATCTCGATGGCGGCGCTTCGTCCGATGCCGGAGCTGGCGCCCGTGACGATGGCGACGTTCATGGTGTTTTCCTCCTGGGGTGCGGTGGTGTGTGTTGTGTGTGAGCCGTCGGCGTTATGCGGCGGGGTTCGGGGGCAGGGCTCGGGTGAGCCAGTCGGTGCGGGTCCGGCGGGCCGTGGCCGAGATGTGGGCCTGCGGGTAGAGGGCGTCGAACCCGTGGAAGCCGCCTGCCCAGACGTGGAGTTCGGCCTGGCCGCCGGCCGACCAGATACGGGTGGCGTAGTCCGTGTCCTCGTCGCGGAAGACTTCGGCGGAGCCGGTGTCGATGTAGGTAGTCGGAAGGCCCGAGAGGTCGTCGGCCAGCGCGGGTGACACGTAGGCGGGTACCTGGTCGTCGGTGAGGCCTCCGAGGACGCAGCGCCACCCGAACTCGTTCATCTCACGGGTCCAGACGCCGGGCCCGTCCGAGTACTGGCGGCTGGAGGTGCTGGTGTTGCGGTGGTCGAGCATGGGGCAGATCAGCATCTGCGCGGCGATGGCCGGGGTGCCGAGGTCGCGGGCCAGGAGGGTGACGCCGGCGGCGAGGCCGCCGCCCGCGCTGGCGCCCGCGACGACGATCCGGGCGGGATCTATGCCCAGTTCCGCGGCGTGTTCGGCGACCCAGAGCAGTCCCTGGTAGCAGTCGTCGACCAAGGTGGTGCCGGTGGCCTCGGGTGCGAGCCGGTAGTCCACGGAGACCACGACCGCGCCGAACTCGTCGAGCCACTCCAGCGGGATGTCTATCTGCGAGAAGCGGTCGCCCATGACCATCCCGCCGCCGTGCATCCAGTAGACGCAGGGTGCGGCGGTGGTGCGATCGGTGTTCGTGGGGCTGAGGACCGACAGCCGGATGGGGGCACCGTCCTTGGCGGGCACGGTGACTTCGCGCCGGTCGACATGCCGGTGTGCGAGGAGGGGCTCCAGGGGCGTCGACGGGAGCCGGCGCAGCTGCGTGAGCACCTCTGGACTGAGCTGGGACATGAGGGGCAGGTCGGCGAGCAGTTCACGCAGTTCGGGGTCCAGGTCGGGTCGTGCCGTGGTCATGGTCGTTGCCTTTCGTGGGGCGGTGCCGGACAGCCGGGTGAGGCGAGGACCGCCATGATGGGCGCCAAAGGCGGCAGGGGCGCGGGGCGATCGGCGGGTCAGAAAGCGGCCTTGCCGCGAACCGGCACGTAGTCGGTGTACTCGGACTCCTTGGCCAGCAGTCCGTCGATCTGCGCCACGATGGCTTGGGCGGCCTCGCCGGCGAAGATCCGGTGGTGGTCCTCCTCGCTGGTCCAGCCCTCGGTGACGTGTACTACGTCGGGGTCGGACGCGGAACGGGAGACGAGGTAGACCACGCAGTGTTCGCTCGCGCCGGGGCTGCCTTCGTCGAGTCCGGTCAGCAACAGGTCGACCAGTCGGTCGCCCAGTCCGGACTTGGCGCTCAGCGTGGCGTTGAAGCCGTATTTGACGATCACGGGGTGCCTTCTTCTCGGTGATGGAATGAGGTGATTCCATTCAACCCGCGTGACCTGCGAAAACATTAGAACGATGCTCGCTCGTACTTGCACGATCCTCGCAGTCACGGGAGCTAAGGTCCGCAATGGGTGCTGCAATGGACGCATGCACCTCGAAGAGCTCCGCAGCCTGCTGGCCCGGCACGCCCGGCCCGACTGGACCACTGCCATCGACGGCGTCTTGATCTCGAAGGTCGACCGGTCGGATCCACCGGCTCCCTCGATGTCCGGCACGGTGCTGGCGGTCATCGCTCAGGGCTCCAAAAGACTCGCCCTGGGCGACCGGGTGTACGAGTACGGCGCCGGGCAGTACCTGGTCGCTTCCGTCGACCTGCCCGTCACCGGGCAGTTCACCCAGGCCGACCCCGAGCAGCCGGCGCTGGGGTTCGGACTCGTACTGGAACCGTCCACCGTCGCCGAACTGCTGCTGCAGGCCGGTCCCGGAGACACTCCCCGCACCGGCGGAGCCGCACCGTCCGGGATCACCGTCAGCGACGCCCCGCCCGCCCTCCTCGACGCGGTCGCCCGGCTGCTGCGCCTGCTCGACGAACCCCGCGACCGGGCCGTACTGGCCCCGTTGGTCACACGCGAGATCCTTTGGCGCCTGATCACCGGCGAGCAGGGCGCGACGGTCCGCCAGCTCGGCCTCGCCGACAGCAGCCTCAGCCACATCTCCCGGGCCGTGCGCTGGATCCGCGAACACTACGCGGAGGCCTTCCAGGTCGAGGACGTGGCGCGTCTCTCCGGCATGAGCGTCTCCGCCTTCTACCGCAACTTCCAGGCAGTGACCGCGATGAGTCCCATCCAGTTCCAGAAGCAGATCCGGCTGCAGGAGGCCCGGCTGCTGCTCGCCACCCACCCGGGCGACGTCACCGGAGTCGGCCACCGCGTCGGCTATGACAACCCGTCGCAGTTCAGCCGGGAGTACCGCCGTCAGTTCGGTGCGCCTCCCAGCCGGGACGCTGCCCGTCTGCGTCACAGCGTGCGCAATCCGGCAGGTGTCCTTCCCTGAACCGGCTTGATCGCGGCGGAGGACCGTGCAAGGAGCGGCGAGGATCGTTCTACGGTTTCCGCAGGTGCTCTTCGCCCGTGAGTTCCGGCGCGGTCCGCTCCGAACGGCTCCCCGGCACAGGGAGCCTGGAAGGAAGGCCGAGGGCAACCGGCGACCAGCGCGCAGCACCTCCCCGGCCGGTCAGAGGGTGACGACGTCCCTGAGCCGAAGGGCCCCAGCAGGACGGTGCACATTGCTCCGGCGATGGCAGCGATCTCGTTCATCGGCATCCTCGTGGCTGCCTACGTCCACAAGTGCACCCGGTGCGCGCTGCGGACGCCGGACCGCGGGTCGGCTGACCGCGCCGCGCACCGCTGTTTCCGCCCACCCCGAGAGCAGCCGGACACGGCAGTGCGGGTGGGCGACCGCTTCCACTCGCCCGCGGCCGGCTGCTCACCTTGCCGATCGCTTCGGTCAGTCCGACTGCATACCCACCTGCGGCTCGAGGCCGGTCTTCGTGACCCGGCCCGCGGTACCGGACTTCAGTCCGGACGCGGAGCGGTGTTGCAGGCTCACCGATACCAGGTCCCCTTTTCCCTGTCGGCGCCGACCGCGTCCGCCGGGTAGAGCGTCCCGAGCGTCGTGTGCTTCACGCTTGGGCTTTCCGCGCACCCGCAAGGATGGCCCTCGGCCGTACGTGATGGGGCCGGGGAGAACGTTCTGCTCCGCGCACCCGTGGGGACGGCGCCGTCCCGGTGATCCGCTTGTCTCCGCGCTCTCCCTCCTCCGCGCACCCGCGGGGACGGTCCCCCGCCCGGCTACGCCGTCCCAGCCCCGCCGGACCCTGTTCGCCGACAGCGGTCTCGGCCGGGCGGGACCCTCTCAGGACGTCGCGCGGACGAAGCGGAGGGATGCGGTGACGGTGGTCGCGCCGCGTATCATGCCCAGCTGGTTCCAGCCCATGCTGAACTGTTCCCGGTCCACGGTGAACTCCGCCGTGAGCGTGACTGCTTCGGTGCTCGCCTCGGTGAGGTGCGCGGTCAAGGACTGTGGGCGGCTGATGCCCCGCGCGGTCAGCTGACCGGCGACCTGGACCGTCCTGTCGTCCGCGGGAGTCGCGCTGTGCACGGCGAAGGTGAGCTCGGGGTGCCGTTCTGCGTCGAAGAAGTCGGCGGACCGCAGGTGCGTGTCGCGCTTGGCGTTCTTGGTGTCCAGGGAGGTGGCGTCCAGGGTGATCGAACCGTTGGCGGAACCGTCGGGGCCCACCTCGCCCCCGCCTGTGAGACCGGTGAAGGTGCCCTTCACCGTGACCATGCCCCACATCGTCTTGTGCCGGACGCCGACGGTGGAACGGGCGGGGTCGAGCTGCCAGGTGCCGGTTTCGACTGCCATGGACATGCGGTCCTCCTGATGAGATGCCTGAAGGTGGGTGGACCGGAGGCGCGACGCCTTCCCTCCAGTCGTCCAAATTTGGATGACTGGAGGCTAGCCGATACTCCAAATTTGAACAACAGGTACACTGGGGAACTATGGCCACCCTCCCCGCCGACCTGCCCGGACGTGACGCGACCGGCGAGTCCGCCTTGCTGCCGCCCGAACTGCGGGCCTGGATGGGACTGCTGGCCGCAGCCGGCGCGATCGAGCAGCAACTGCGTTCCCGCGTGAAGGAGACGCTCGGGATCTCCCACGACGAGTTCCTCGTGCTGTGCCTCCTGGCGGACGGGCCCGCCACCGGCCTGCGCATGACGCAGATCGCCGAACGCCTCGGCCGCCCCAAGACTCGGCTCACCTACCAGGTCGCCTGCCTCCAGCACGCCGGACTGATCACCCGCAGCACCGCCTGCGGCGACCGACGGGGCATCCAGGTGACGCTCACCGACAAGGCACAGCAGCTCCTTCGAGAAGCCTCCGGCACGCTGGCCGAAGCCGTCACCCGAGCCATCAAGGGCCTGGGGGGTCCGCACGACTGCGCGCTGATGCACAGCCTGCTGCCGACGGCGGATGCCGAGGACAGCACGTAGGTCCCCGGGCCCACGCCTGGCCTCGACCTCTCAATGAGAACGCTCCGGAGCCTGACCCTGCGCCCGGCGAAAACCACATCCGCGCAGGCCCCTCGGGCTACTGCCCACCGCCAGGAGACTGAAGGCCGCCCTACTCGGTCGCTCGCGGGCGGCCTGACCAGCAAGGTCCACCTGGCCGCCGACCGCAGGTGCCGCCCGCTTGCGTTCGTGCCGGCCGCTGGGCAGGCCGCGGACAGCCCGCAGTTCGTCCCCGTGCTCCAGAAATTACGGGTCCGTAGGCCCGTCGGCCATCCCAGAACCCGGCCCGACGCGGTCGCCGGGGACAAGGCCTATTCATCCCGCGCCAACCGCGCCTACCTGCGGGAACGGCACACCAAGGCAGTCATCCCGGAGAAGAAGGACCAGGCGGCCAACCGGAAGAACAAAGGCCGCAAGGGTGGCCGGCCCGTCAGCCACGACACCGACCTCTACAAGGAACGCAACACCGTCGAACGCCTGATCAACAAGCTCAAGGCCTGGCGCAGCAGCGCCACGCGGTACGACAAGACCCCGGAAAGCTACCGCGCCGGCCTCCACCTACGCGCCTCAATGATCTGGATCAAAGACCTCACCCCAACCACCCATTGATCACGACTCAATACGCGCCCTAACAGGAGGGCTCAGTGGCCCGACATCCGATTGGCTGTTCATGGCCCCAGCTGGCCGCACGGCCCCGGTCTTCAAAGAGAGCTCCCTGGCTCGCATGTTGAGGAGCGGGGTGGTCGTACGGACGGCTCAGGTCACGATCATGAATGCCCCGGTGCAAGTGATCGACACTCACTCGCACGAGTACAAGGCGACAGAGCCCTCTGCCTGTGGACAGGAGTCAGTGCTCCGAGTCTTGAGTAGGGGTCACCCGCCGCCGAGCACTGCTATGAGGTCTTGAGCATTGCTCCGCGCAACCGCACCGCGACCGTCTGAGCGACAGCTCGGGAGCAGGTGGCTCCACCCTCACCCGCAGTCATCCAGTCTTCGTTGCTCCGGGTACCCGCGTTCTCTCGCGCCGGAAGCGGGCGGGTGTCGTGCCGATGTGCGCCCGGAAGGCCCGTGAGAACGCAGACTCGGAGGAGTAGCCGACCTGGCCGGCGACGGTCGCGACGGTTGCGTCGGTGGTGGTGAGCAGTTCCCCTGCGGCCATTAGCCGCGCCCGGGTAAGGAAGGCGCCCACGGTCGTCCCCGTGTCCCGGGTGAACTGGCGCAGGAAGGTGGCACGGGACATGGCGGCCGTGCGGCTGAGCCGTTCGATCGTCCAGTCGGCACCTGGCTCGTTCAGCATGCCCTCGACAGCCGACGCGATGCGGCCGTCGGCCGCCGCGGTCCACAGCGTCGTCCGCGTGGTGTCGCCCCGGGAGGTGCGCAGCACCATCGCCAGCAGCACGGTGCACAGAGCAGAGAGGATCGCCGCAGTGCCCTCGCCCTCGCGTCGCGCCTCACCGCGCATCAGGGCGCTCAGCATGCGCAGCACCTCGTCGCTCTCGGCCGACTGCCCGAAGGAGACATGTACCGGGTCGGGCAGGCTTGCGAACAGTAGCGATCCCGCACCGGCGCCGAAGGTGTAGTGCCCGCAGAACAGGTCGATGACGGGCTTGCCGCCGTGCTCACTGCGCGTGGTCACGAACACGTCGCCGGCGGTCTCCGTCGTCCCTGTCGGGCCGGCTTCGCCGTCAGTGATCACCCGGTGCGGGGTGCCCCTCGGGATCATCACCACGTCTCCGGGGTGCAGGTCGAGGAGGACCGTGCCCACCTGCAGTCGGCATGCGCCTTCCAGCAGCACGTGGAAGGGTGCCTCCAGCTGCCCGTATGCCGGCACGTCCATCCTGGTACCGGCTCCGAGCAGGCAGCGCTTGTCGAGGGCGGCTTCGAGGCGGGCCATGCGCAGCAGTCGGCTGACTGAGTCCATGATGAGACTTTCGGGCAGGAAAGCGAGACGATCGAGTCTAGTCGTACCAGTGGCCGCGCCGCAGACTCGAGACATGGAGATCACCACAGTGCTCACCGCGGACATTCTGGTCGTCGGCTTCGGCAAGGGCGGCAAGACCGCCGCTCGCGTTCTCGCCGACGCCGGCCGCCGCGTGGTCCTGATCGAGCAGTCCGAGAACATGTACGGCGGGACCTGCCCGAACGTCGGATGTGTGCCGACCAAAATGCTCGTCCACTACGCGAACACCAAGCGCCTCAAGGACGACGCGCAGGAGTTCTTCGCCCACTCAATCGCCGGCGTCCGCGCGCTGACCAGTGCCTTCCGCGCCGGCAACTTCGAGGCGCTGAACGGCAAGGCCACGGCGACGATCATCACCGGCACGGCCCGGTTCGTCGATCCGTACACGGTCTCCGTCGGAGAGGGACCGGACCTCATCACCGTCACCGCCCCCACGATCCTGGTCAACACCGGGTCCGAGGCGGTGATCCCCCCGATTCCCGGCCTCGCGAGCAGCTCCCACCTTGTCTCCAGCACGGAGCTCACCCGCACACAGAACCTGCCCGAGCGGCTCGTCGTCATCGGAGGCGGATACCTCGGCCTGGAGTTCGCGGGCATCTACCGGCACTTCGGCACCGAGGTCACGGTCCTCGAAGCCGCCGGCCGGCTCCTGCCGCGGGAGGACGAGGACATCGCCCAGTCCGTCGAAGAGATCCTCACCGGCGATGGCATCCGCGTCATCACCGGCGCGAAGGTCACCGAGGTGCGCGACAGCGGCGCCGTCTCGACGGTCGTATACGAGAAGGACGGGCGGACACACACCGTCGAGGCCTCCGCACTGCTGCCCGCCACCGGGCGCCGACCCGTCACGGACCGCCTCCGGCTCGACGCCGCCAGCGTCCGGACCGCGCCGAACGGCGCGATCGTGGTGGATGAGTACCTTCGCAGCAGCCAACCGCACATCTACGCACTCGGCGACGTCAACGGCGGCGAGCAGTTCACATACATCTCCCTGGACGACGCGCGCATCGTCCTGGACCAGCTCCTGGGCGAAGGCAAGCGCACCACGGGCGACCGCAAGGCAGTGCCTCACACCCTGTTCATCACTCCCCCGCTCGCCACAGTGGGACTGACCGAGAGCCAGGCGCGTGCGCAAGGATTCAGCATCAAGGTCTCGCGAGAGAAGGTCGCGGACATCGTGGCCATGCCTCGCGCCTACACCGTCGAGGAAACCCGCGGCGTCATGAAGTTCATCGTGGACTCGGACACCGACCTGATCCTCGGGGCCGCTCTGCTCGGCATCGACGCGCAGGAGATCATCAACACCGTCGCACTGGCCATGCGGCACAACATCACGGCCACGCAGCTCCGCGACTCGATCTACACCCACCCGAGCTCGACCGAAGCCCTCAACGAGGTCTTCGACAAGGTCCTCCCGTGAACCTGCCCAGCAGGGCACACGGTCGGCATCCACCCAGGCGCGGCGCGCAATTGGGCCCAGGTCGCATGCCTGAATGCCCTTCACGTGGCATCGACGGAAGCCCGCGTCGGAGCGGGATGCAACTGCCGTCCAACCGTGAGACAAATTGGACAGTACGGGCCCAAAGAGCGACGAGACCCCCCTGCATACGTCGAGGAAAGGCCCAAGCCGACGAGCGAAGGTGCAGGAGGAGGGGAAAGCCATCGCCCTCACCCTGCCGGCCCGGGGCCAGTCGACGTTCGCCATCTACGACATACGCGCAAAGCCGATTCCCAAACGCAGCGCTCACCACCCCGATCACCCACCTACTCGCGCACCAGGCACCTGGGCGCTCCTGGTCGTTGTCCGGCTCAGTCCTCTGCGCGAACGAAGACATGCCTCAAGACTCGGGCGCCTACGTAACAACGTGGTCGACCCGCCCTCCTGCCTTCCAGAAGAGAAAAGAACCATGCAGCAGAAGAACAGACCTTTCGAACCTGCCGATGTCCAGATGCGCGCGCGCGAACTCGCCTATGGCGTATACGCAGTCATGGCAACAGACGTCGACGACACCGACCACACCGCGACCAACGCCGGCTTCATCGTGGGTGATTCCGGAGTGCTGGTGGTCGAATCGCTCAGCAACGGCCGTTTGGCGTCCCAGGTCATCGGCGAGGTGCGTAAAGTGACCGCGCTGCCCATTCGATTCCTGGTCAACACCAGTTTCCACGGCGATCATTGCTTCGGAAATTTCGCCTTTCCGTCACAGACGGTGATCATTCACCATGAGAAGACCAAGCATGTGATCGACGAGCGCTTCGAGCAGGACCGCGCGTTCATGATTGACTTGCTCGGCGCGGACGTCGGCATCGAGGAGGCGGTAGCACGCTCAGCGGACGTCACGGTCTCCGGGTCGTGCTCCGTGGATCTGGGGGGCAAGCATGTGGACATTGAGCACATCGGCTATGCCCAGACTGACGGCGACCTCATCGTCCGCATGCGCGAAGACGACATCGTCTTCGTCGGGAACATGCTGCAGGCGCCGCCCCCGGCATTCCCCTGGCTGCTGGAGGGGCGCGCCGACGAGGCGCTCGTCACCTACCGGCGCCTGCACGACATCCTCGACGATGACACCCTGATCGTTCCGGGCCACGGCCGACCTATGCGCCGTGCAGACATCCTGCACTCGATCAACTACCTCACGAAGCTGACCAGCCTGGCACGGGACGCCCGGGACAAGGGACTGTCAGCCGCTCAGGTCCGCGAAGCGCTCGCGATGAAGGAATACAGCGACTACAGCATGTACGAACACATCCACTTCCAGGTCAACATCCCCGCAGTGCTGAACGCGGAATGAGCAGGCAGCAAGGATCTGGGGGCATGGGCTACGCCTCGGATCCATGCCTTGGACACCTGGTGCGGACGCGTACTGCCCGGTGCCGCCCGGGACGGACTCGTGATCGGCATCAACTGGAGCGGGCCGCGCCTGGTCGGCTGGAGCTTCACCTCAGTGGAAGTTCTCAACCGGCTGGCGGCGACTGACCAGCCCACGACATCGCTCGCCAGGGCGCGCAGTCGCCGCCAGCCGATGAGGGCGCATCCGAGCGCGAGGAAGACTGTGGGTGCCGACGTCGAAGCGTCCGGCGAGAGCACGTCGTGCGCCCGGTTCGTCGCCGTGGGAGCACGCGGGCATTTCGCGCCCTGGGGGCGATTCCCCCTGGCTGATGGGGCGGACCCCCGCCGGCGGTGACAAGCGCGCCGACGTCGCCGCAGTCGCCCGCTGCCCCCGGAACCCGTGTGTGCTCCCCGGACCAGCGCCGCCGCGCCGGGGCCGGGGAGCCGAAGGGTCATTCCGCGACGTCGATGATGACCTTGCCTGCGGCGGATCCGCTCTCCACTGCACTGTGGGCCTCGGCGGCCGTCTGGAGGGTGAAATGCCGGGGATCGACCATGGGCGTGAGCGCCCCGGCGTCAACAAGGGCGGCCACTTCCCGCAGAATTTCCCCGTGGTGTTCCCGGCCCCGTCCGGTCAGCATCGGCAGCAGCGTGAAGACGCCCGAGTACGTGGCCCCGCGGAACGACAGGGGCGCGATGCTGTGGGTGCCCCAACCCAGGGCACTGACCACATGACCGGTGTACGTGCGCACCGCGGTGAAGGAGGCGTCGAGCGTTTCGCCGCCGACGGTGTCGAAGACGATGTCGAAGCCCTCACCGCCGGTGTGCCGGGCGACGTAGTCCTCGACCGGGGTGGTGGTGTAGTCGATCGGCGTCGCTCCAAGGCGGGCGATGGTCTCCAGGCTGCGGGCCGATCCGGTCGCAAAGACCTCGGCTCCCCTCGCCCGGGCGATCTGAATGGCCACATGCCCGATGCCGCCGGCTCCGCCGTGGACGAGGACCCGCTGACCGGTCTTCACCTGCGCCCGGTCCACCAGACCCTCCCACGCCGTGATGACGATCAGCGGGAGTGCCGCCGCCTCCCGCGGGCTCAAGGAGACGGGCTTGTGCGCAAGCAGCCGGGCGTCGACGGCCGCGTACTCGGCCAGCGAGCCTTGCAGGTCGCCGACGCCGCCGGTGAGCCCGTACACCTCGTCGCCCGGGGCGAAGCCGGTGACCTCGGGGCCGACGGCCTCGACCACGCCGGCCAGGTCCACTCCGAGGATGGCGGTCAGCCTGCTGCGAGCGTGGGCCGCCTTACCGGCCCGGATCTTGGTGTCCAGCGGGTTCACGCCGCTGGCCGCTACTCGCACCAGCACCTGGCCCGCCCCTGCGGCAGGCGTCGTGAGTTCGCTCTGGGTCAGCGGGCCGCCGAACTGCTCCAGCACAACCGCGCGCATGGACGCGGCCGCCGCAGGGCGGGACGTGGTCATAGTATTCCTTTCGAACAGACAGGTCTGTTTTCTTTCGATCCGAAAATCTCCCAGATGCCCCGAGAGGGTGCATGAGGGCCTGGAGGGGTCAGGTGGTAGGAGACGGGCAGGAGTATTCGACCGCGAACCGTGCCGCCTCCTTGGCGGCGGCAGGCATGGCCGGGTCCTGCTCGAGCTTGCCCGCCGCCAGCGCACCGTCGACCAGCAGGGTGAGCTGCAGGGCCAGCTGGGCGGGGTCGGCAGCTCCGGCCGCCTCGGCCAGGTCGCGCACCCATGCCCGCACCGCTCGCTTGTGTTCGACGGTCACGGTGTGCGGGAGGCTCCCCGGCTCGCTCTCGGCGGCGGCGTTGATGAACGGGCAGCCGTGAAATCCGTGCCGTTCGTAGGAGGCGGTGACCGCGTCGAACAGACCCACCAGTTGATCGCGGGGACTGTCACCGGCCGCCAGCGCAGCGGCCCGCAGTTTGCCGCGCCAGGAGTCGTCGGTCCGCCGCAGATAGGCGGCGGCCAGTTCGTCCTTGGACGGGAAGTGCACATACAGGGTGGACTTGGCGACGCCTGAATCGGCGATGATGCGGTCGACGCCCACTCCGCGCAGCCCATGGGCGGAGAACAGCTCTTCCGCCGTCGTAAGAATGCGCTCGCGCGCCGGGAGGCGCTTGGCCGTGGCAGGCATGGCAGTTACCCGACCCTCTCCGGGACCCCTGGGACTCGTCACCTGAAGACTAACAGACAGGTCTGTCCGATCAAGCGGGACGGTGTGATGATCAGGACGGTGCGATGATCATGAACAGGGGCTTCCACTCGATTCGGCACGCGCGGAACAGCCCAGGGCGTCGAATCGGCCCGCCCCAGAGGGCTGCCGGTGGGCGCCCGTGCTCACCTTCGGTGCTCCGGTGCGTGACCGGCCCGCGACCCGCAGGTGCTCCATGGAGACGCCTTGACGGAATGCGTCGTGGATCAAGCGGCGCCCGTTCAGTCAAGGGCGCCCAGTGCCACTTCGACGGCCCCCATCAGCAGGGCCGGTCCGGATCTATGGCACCCATCACCTTCAGCCCCTGCATGGTCACCAGGAGGAATCGAGCCAGGTCGCGGGCGTCGCGGGCGGCAGGCAGCTCGCCACTGGCCTGCGCTTCCGCGATGACCTCGCAGAGCGCGTCCTCCAGTGACGCGGTTGTCGAGCGCACGTGCGCGGCAGCCTTGGGGTCGTGGGCGATGCGCTCCGTCGTGGCGCCTACGATCAGGCAGGCCTGCCTGCTGCCGTCGCGCACGATCGCGGCCACTGTCCCGACCAGGACCTCGCGCAGCAGTTCGCGAGCCGGGGCTCCGCCGCGCAGGCCGCGTACGGCGCACGTCCGGCGGCTCATAGCCCGAGGCTGTCGGTGTGAGGGAGTGCCGGACACGAGGGGCCCCTGTTCACGCCGGATCGAACAGGGGCCCACAGGTCAGGCCGACGGGCCTACTTGAGACCGAAGGCGCGAATCACGGTCTGGCTCACGGTGTTGCCCTTGTCGTCCCGCGCGGTTGTGCGCAGGCCGGCGAACCGGGCCTTGGCCGGCGCGTCGAGCGACGCTTTCCAGACCCCGCCCTTGTGGCGCAGCGTGGTCCGGTGCCAGGTGGCACCGTCGTCGTAGGAGACCTCCACAGTCACGGTCCGGATCGTGCCGGCACCTGCCGCGCCCTTGAACTGCGAGGGCGTGACGGAGAGCGCGGTCCGCCGTCCTGCCCGGCCGGACAGGTCGGTGGCCACCGCGTAGTCCAGCTGGATGAGCGGCAGGGGCGTGAGAACGGTGTAGTCCGTGGTGCTGGAGGAGAATCTCCAATCGGTGCGGGTGCGGGTCGAGTACGGCCGGCCCGGCAGATCCCGCTTCCCCTCCACCACGAGGCGGTAGGGCCGCGGATCCGTGGGCAGGCCCTCGATGCTGAAGATCCCTTCGTTGGCCGTTTCACCGAGCAGTTGGTCGCCCTGGTAGAGCGAGACCTTCGAGGTGTCTCCGTCGGCCCAGACGACGCCCGCGTGGCCGCCGGAGTCTCCCCAGGCGGTCAGCGACGACGGGCTCATGACGTCGCCGACCCTGAAGGGGGCGCGGTGGACGGCATCGTTGAGGAGCCGCGGGTGCTGGATGGGAGCGAGCCAGGTCTCCCGATAAGTGCCGCGCGCCTTGTAGGAGTGCGGCGTGCCCTGCTGGGCGAGGTCGTTGAGGCCCGTCTGGGCGACCCAGGTGACGCCGGGACCCGCCGTGACCCACGACGTGAGGGTGCCCTGGGCCGCGACCGGGGTCGCCTGGCTGCCCATGGGCGACTGAGAGCCGACGGACAGGTCGTCACGCAGCTGGAGAGCCTTGCCCTGCTTGGTGTCGCGGAACGACTCCTCGACCCGGGCCAGATCGCCCGGACCGGGCCGGTACGTCAGAGTCCGGGGAATCGCGCCGTCGTAGTGCCGGACCAGGTCGTACAGATAGCGCGGGTGGGGGTGCGAGACGACCTTCAGCGGTCCTGCTCCGGACCCGCTGAGACGGCTCCGCAGGCTGATGCTGTCATCGGTGCCGAGCGAGGCCACCGGCAGCGGGGCGGCATCGGGCAGGTCGGCCCAGGGATCCAGCTTTCCGTAGCCGTCGTTGAGGATCAGCAGCAACTTGGCACCAGCCGTCGCCGCGGCCGCGGCCTGGTCCGGGGCGGACACGGAGTCGCTGCGGCGGACGACCGCCACCTGGCCGCGGACCTTGACCTTGCCGAACTCCGCGGCCGAACCGTTCCCGGCCCAGACGGCCCGGTACGCGGTGCTGCCCTCGGGCAGCACCGGGGACAGGCTCTGCACGACGGCGCTGTCGTACGTCCGGGAGCCCAGGGAGAACGTCAGCGGTGGCTGGATCTGCCGCCAGCGCGTGGCGAAGGTGTACGAGCCGTGCGTCACCTTGGGCGTCGGGGCCACCCAGAGACTGTCGTACCGCCAGTACTCCGGCATGTAGCTGTCCAGGAACGGGAACAGATCGCGATTCGACCGGTACTGGTCCACCCGCATGAAGCTGTTGGCGGTCGGCTGCGGCGTGAACGCGGCGGCCTTGTGGAGGTCCGCGGCGTCGAAGCGGAGCGACTGGTCGTTGCCGAGGTCGACCTGCGGCGCGGAGAACAGGCCCAGGCCCAGCGCGTGCGTGCCGTCGATACCAGGGACGTCGGCGTACATCCAGGCCGCGTAGTTGCTCGGGACCAGGCTGAGGTCCAGAGTGCCGGAGGAGTCGACGGTGTACACCTTGGGAATCGTGTCCCGGTCGACGTCCTTCAGCACAAGGGTGCCGGGTAGGGCTCCGCCCTTGCGGTCCTTCGCGGAGACCGACAGCTTGACGCGCCGGCCCTCCTTGTTGACGCCGACCGGCGTGCGGGCGCGCACCGTGCCGTCGGAACCGGTGGCGGTGAGCTGACTGGTGTAGGCGCCGTTGTCAGCGGCCTGGTCGAGGTGGGTGATCACGCCGACGGTGGCGGTGCCGTGCGCGGGCACGGTCAGGCGGGTGTCGGTGAGTGTGAACAGCCCGTCGGGGATGTTGTCCGCGACGAGGCCGAGGTCCAAGGTGAGCGGCTCGGCCGCGATGTTGGTGTAGGTGACGTCCTTGCGGACCGTCTGGCCCGGCGGGTACGGGTAGTGGGCCTGGGCGAACGCGGACCCGGAGGCGACCAGGGTGGCCTTCACGGCCGCGGCGATGTCGAGCCGGCCGCTGCCGCCCTGGTAGGGGCTGTACCGCCGGGTGCTCGCCGTGGTGCTGACCAGCGCGTCCTTGAGCTGCTGCCCGTTCCAGTCCGGGTGCTTCGCCGCCAGCAGGGCGGCGGCGCCGGCAACATGGGGAGTCGCCATGGATGTGCCGCTCATCGTCGTGTACGCACCCTCGCCCTCGCCCGAGTATTGCGAGCGGGCGGCGAGGATGTCGACACCCGGGGCGGTCAGGTCGGGTTTGACGGCGTTGTCACCGACGCGCGGGCCGCGGCTGGAGAACGCCGCCAGCTGGTCCACGCCCTTGCCCGGACCGTTCACCGCGCCGACCGTCAGCGCAGCGTCCGCCGCGCCCGGTGCGCTCACGCTGTAGGCCTCCGGGCCGGTGTTGCCCGCGGCAATGACGAACAGTGCCCCGGTCTCCGCGCTGAGCCGGTTCACGGCCTGGCTCAGCGGGTCGGTGCCGTCGGTGGGCCCGCCGCCCAGGCTCATGCTGACGATCTTCGCGTGCTGGTCGCGCGCCGCCCACTCCATGCCGGCCAGGATCCAGGAGTCCTGACCGCTGCCGTCGTTGTCCAGGACCTTGCCGATGTGCAGCGAGGCACCCGGAGCGGCACCCTTCTCCTTGCCACCGGACGCTGCGCCCGTTCCAGCGACCGTCGAGGCGACGTGGGTACCGTGACCGTGCCGGTCGGTGACCTCCTGGCCCGGTACAAAGCTCTCCGACGCGGCGATCCGCCCCGCGAAGTCCGGGTGTGCGGCGTCGATCCCGGTGTCCAGTACGGCGACGTCCACGCCCTGGCCGGTGTCCCCGCTCTCCCAGACCTCGGGCGCACCAATCTGCGCGGTGGTGTCGGACAGCGTCGCCTTGGCCTTCCCGTCCAGCCACACCTTGGCGATACCGCCCGTCAGGTGCCCGGACGGTTGCGCGGTCGCGGCCGGGCGCGCCCCCGCCGGGGCCTGCGCGGTGCCGGTGAGGGAGGACCAGAAGTCCGTCACCCGCGCGTGCTCGGCGGATATCGCGGCCCCCTGAATGCTGCTGAGCGTCAGGGTCTTCCGCGCGCCGTCCGGGGTCTTCGCGCTGCGGGCGCGGGCGGCGGCATCGGTGTAGGTGACGATCAGCGGCAGCCGGTCGCTGTGGCTGTCGTCGTAACCATCCTTGAGTAGTTCGTTGACGTTGAACAACTGCTCGTCGAGTGCGCCTGACGCGATGTAGGGCAGTGCCGTGTCGGGGTACACGTAGGTGTCGGGACCCACCGACATGACATGGGCGCCGCTGGGCCTGCCCTGCGGATCGGAAACGGTCGCGGTGGTACGACCGTTGCTGATGGTCACCGCGACCCTGTCACCGGTGATCAGCGTGACGGTACCCGTGGCCTCGGGGCGTCCGGCGGTGGCTGCGGTGGGAGAGGTGGGGGTCTCGGCTGACGCGGCCGGCCCGGTGGTCGTCAGCGCCACGAGGACGGCGACCGCGAGTGTCAGCCCGCCTCTGGGGGACGGTGGTATACGCAAGGGGACCTCAAGATCTAGGCGTGCGAAAGATGTGCGTAGTCAGCCATTCTTTTGCCTCGCTGTAAAGAAGAAGTCATGTCCCTTGGGTGCCATTGTCCTCAAGTGGACAGGCGGCAGTTCTTCTCAGGGAAATTCCCAATTGGACAGGCTCAGACTTTCGTTGACGGCCGCGAGAACGTGACTCTGCTCCACCAGGGCATTGAGGTGAATTGACGCTCCGTCAATTATGTTTGAATGCAGGCTTGTTGCATCAATCAACAGTTAAGGCCCGTGGTGCGACCCGAAGGTGTCGCCGCCGCGCTCAGACCCAGTTGCGGCGCGCCGCCGCGACGCCGGCTCCGAATCGGTTGGTCGTCCCCAATTCCGCGTAGAGGTCCTGGATACGCCTCCGCAGCGTCCGTGACGAGATCCCGAACTGCCGGGCGATCGCGTCGTCCTTGACGCCGGCCGCGAACAGCGCGAGGAGGTTCCGTTCTTCGTCCGTGGGCTTGCGGTCCTCCTCCAGGGGACCGGCCGGTGGTGTCAACGGCTCACCTGGACCGGGGGTGCCTGCGAGCGGGGACGCGGCCGCCCAGTAGCGCTCGAAGAGTTCCGCGAGTGCCTCCAGCAGCGGGGGCGCCTCCGTGTAGAGGCACTCGGTGTTCCCGGCGGACAGACTCAACGACACCATGGCACCCGACCTGTCGGCCATGGCGAGCTTGATCGGCAGCGTCGACATGATCCTGGCCTCCTCTCCCCGCGACACCAGGCTGCCCAATTCCTGCCAACTGCCGTCCGCGACGAAGCTGGCGGCCGCGTAGACGGCGCGCACCCGAACGCCACGGCCCACCGCCGCCTCGTCGAGCGGCCCGTTCGGCGCCAGCAGGAACGGAGGGCGGTCCAGGGAACAGAACTCGGCGCGCGCGGCCTGCTTCAGCCGGTAGTAGCGGTCGCCGACCGCCTCCGGCCCGCTGATCACGAGTGTCCCGTGGCCGCCGTTCCTGGCCCGCCTCACTGTGTCGAAGATCGCACCGAGGGAGCCCGCTGCGTCGCGCACGGAGGCCAGTTGCCGTTCGCGCGACTCCACCAGCGCACGCAGCGCGTGCCGGGGATCCACAGTGAGGAACTCCCCCGAGGTACGACGGCTGACCAGCCCGAAACGGTGCAGTCGTTCGAGCAGCGCCAGCCCTTCCGGGTACGTCACCCCGAGCGCCGTCACCACGTCCTCGACGGTCCCGCCGCCGTGCGCCAGCAGGTGGCGATAGACCTTCTCCGCCTCGGAGTCCACCCCGACCAGATCCAGCGGCACAGCATCCTCCATCAGAACCCTCCAAGTCACCGACCACCGCCTGCGAAGGCCGCTCAGAACCTGACGAGCCTGTGCGGCGGCCGGGATGATTCTCGCCCCTCGGCCGCCTGCGCGGGGGACGCCGCCTCTCCGTCTTCGGGTCCGGCCCCGCCGTGCAGCGCGGGGCCGGCGGCGGGACCCCAGGTGGGCGCGTAGCGGACGGCTTCACGCGGCGAGGTGCGGTGCGTTCACGGCCCGCCACCGCGCTCACGGGCAACGAACCTCTTCAGGCATCGCATGTGGTCCAAGGTGGCCGGCCTGCTGTTACCGCGATCCACTTGCCGCACCAAGCGCGTTTCACGCAGGAAGATCTCTGGAAGAGGGCGGCCCCGCCTTGCGTGCTGCTGGGTAGTCGCACACAAGGCAGGGCCTGTGGTTGGACGGAGAACTCAGGCGCAGGTGCCCGCCGGGCGGTTCCGGGTCACCAGGTCGGTGTCGGTCGTCGTGGTGTCCATCCACAGCACACGCCTGCCGGTGTCGGCCGCCGCATTGGACTGCTGGCCGACGCTGCAGGAGACACGACCAAGTGGGGCACCGTCCGGGGTGAACTGGTAGAGCTTGGCCAGGGAGTCGTTGGGATCGTCGAAGACCTGACCCCACGCCGGGTAGACGGTCAGGGTGACCGCGGAGTCGGTGGCGGTGAGACCGTAGGCCGGTGTGGCGCGGTCGCTCTTCTCCGGGATGACGTCGGTGACCACCGCACCGTCAGAGCCGTCGAGTTGCGCCCGACGCAGGGTGGTCTGATCCTGGTCGGTGTAGTCGGTGTCGATGAGCCAGTACACATCCGACGAGGTCATGACCGGGTTACTGATCCACTCCGGCTGCGAGGGCGTGCCCAGGGCCGTGGTCTTGCCGCTCGCGATGTCGTACATCTCGAACCGGACCCCGTACGCCCCGTCGAACAAGCCATCCTGGATGTACGCGATCCGCCCGTTCTTCACGACCGGCCGCGAGGCCTGGTTGTGGTCACGGGCCATCGGCACCTGCTGCGGGACGGTGGAACCGCCCTTGAGGTAGTAGACCCGCAGGAGCCCGCTCGCCGGGTCCCGGTAGGACCACGCCGCTGTGCCGCCGTCGACGCTCACACCCGTGACCTCGGAGGGTGCGCTGAACAGGGTCTTCGGCTTACCGCCCTGCACCGGTGCCGACATGATGTCGTACGTGTGGGACCACGGGTCGTCCGGGACGTTGCCGACCGCCACCCACACGACGCGCTTGCCGTCGGTGACCGCGCTCATGTGACTCCGGCCGTCGTCCGGCGAGACCTGGTGCGGCCGCCCCTTGCCGTCGATGCGGCCCACCCACACCGAGTACGGGTCGACGCCGTCGGGGCTGGACTTCGGCACCGCCCACCAACCGCCTCCGGCGCTGGGCGCGTTGCCGGTGCCGACGTACTGCGGGAGTGTGCCGAGTCTGCCGAGCAGCACATTGCTGTCCAGGCCGAGGCTCTTCTCCCAGCCCGGGACGATGCCGTGGGCGCCGAAGGCCCCCTTCACGACGTCCAACCGGCCGTCCTTGACGCCGAGCGACCTGGCCGCGGCGACGACCGCGTCCCGGCCCTCGTCGAAGCCGTCGAGCGGGGTGATGTAGGAGGTCAGCGCCCGGTAGACGATCTTGTCGGCCAGCGCGCCTCCGAGGCTCTCGCGCATGTCCCACAGGGCGCCGCTGAAGATGGTGGAGTTGAGGTGCACGCCGCCGTTGTCACCGGACGCGCCGAGGGGCACGCCGAGGAAGTGGGCAGTTGTGGCACCGCCGTTGAGGTCGCGGAAAGCGCATTCCCGGGGCGTACGGGTCCGGCACAGGTCGCCACCGATCAGGCCCGCGTCGGGGTCGCTCATCGGCGTGTGGTTGACGGTGACGTCGATGACGTTGCCGAAGTAGTCGGCCAGCGCCTCGTTCATCGCGCCGGACTGGCCCGAGTACACGAGGTTCGCCGTGTGCTCGACCACGCCGTGGGTCATCTCATGGCCCACCACGTCCAGGTCGGAGGCGAGCGAGCGGTACTCGTCGTCCCCGGTGCCGTACACCATCTTGGTGTGGTCCCAGAAGGCGTTGACGAACGGGCTGCCGTAATCCGTCACACCGACCAGGGAGTTGATGGCCATGCCCTGGCCGTCGAGGCTGTTGCGCCGGAAGGTGTCGCGGTAGAACTCGTACACCTCTCCGGCCGCCCAGTGCGCGTCGACGGCGCCGGAGTCGGTCAGGTCGGAATTGACCTGCGGGGTGGGCGAGGTGAAGGGTACGACGGTGTCGGGCCACTGGCCGGAGACGTCCTGGTACCAGACGCTGGAGGCGTCCCAGGTCTGGATGACGTTGTGCTGCGCGGTATCGGCCATGTGCGCGGTGTCGCGCAGCAGGTACGTGCCGGTGGCGTCGTCCTTCGTGAGGTGCAGCGGCACGGTGGAGCCGTTGAGCAGGGTGCCGCTTCCGGTGACGCTCGCCGACCCGTCCTCGGATGTGGATGCGGACCGGCCGGCCTTGCTCCGCTTGACCGGAGTGCCGCTCGGGCGGGCGCCGGCGGTCTGTCCGGGCGCGGCGAAGGTGGGCAACCCGCCGGACTCGAACAACGCCATGCCGGTGCCGGCGTCGACGTACACCTCCTGCACGACCGGCGCGCCGGTGGCCGGGTCGGAGCCGCGCACGGTGACATGGCGGGCCAGGACTCCCCTGCCCGTGGGCAGGATGGTCAGTCCGCGGTCGGCGCCCGACAGGGCGTCCGTGCCGTTCTTGGCGTGGCTGGGAAGATAGCCGCCCCTGGCCAGCTCGTTCCGCACGTGTCGCACCGCGTCGTCCACGGCGGTCTTGGCGGCGAGGGTCTGCCGGGCGGTGTCGACATCGAGGTCGGTGAAGTAGGAGCCGGATGTACCGGTGACAGTCCGCTTGCCGTTCTTGTGGGTCATGCGCACCACGTACTGGGCGCCCAGAACCGGCACTCCCCGGTACTTCTGGTCCAGACGCACCGTCTCGGTGCCGTCGGCGTCCGCCGTCACGGCGTCCGCGACGAGGTCGCGGTGGGGGGAGGGAATGTGGTAGCGGTACTTGTGGCCCGCCAGATGCGTACGGGCCGCGGTCGCGGCCGGCACGGACGCGTCCACCGCGTCGGCCAACCCGTCCACCAGAGCGGGAGTGTCCGTCGCCGGTCCCGCGGCATCACTGCCCACGACCGGTGACGCGGCCGCATGCGCGGGAGAGGTCACGCCGACGGCCAGGAGGAGCGTCGCAGCGAGCAGGGCGACGGGACCGGCGTGGCCCGGTCTACGGACAACTCGTTGCCGTATGTGTGATGGCATGGACAAGTGCCTCCGACGGCCCGGCGCAGCCCGGGCCCGGTAGTCGGGCGTCAGTTGAGGGCGCACCATCGCGCCCGTGGCTCGCCCTGCACCTTCGCTGCCACACGCGCACCATGACAAGGAGAAGTCCGAGGGGAATAGGTGCAGTTGCGCAAGTGTGAAACCGGCGCCCTCGGCCAGGACGTACCTGGTGGACACGTGTCGACTGCTCCAACAGTCCCGGCGATCAACGTGAACACTCCGAACAGCGAGGCCGACTGCCGCAGTCTGAGGCTGGTCCGCGGGTAGGTGGCCATCAGCTGTACCCGTCCCTCCAGCGGCAGACGCCGCGGTCGGAGGGCGAGCCCTGAGCCTGATGACGCCGACCAGTCCGGCGGCGTCCTTCTTCCTTCTCTGGGGGAGGCGCTGTGTCGCGCGGTAGCAGAAGCAGAGGTTGTGCAGCTCAGTGTGCGGAGTGCCAACGGTAGCCACAGCAACAGCTGTGGTGCTATCGCCGATTCGGGTGAGCCGTCGGTTTGACGATCAGGCGGTGCCACGGGCTGTGACGGAGATCGAGGTCTACAGTGCCGAGGCTGTTCCCACAGCTACCCGAGTATGGGTGCTGGGGTATCGGATGCACCGGGTCGGACGCAGCCCGCTAGCATCCGGGGATGAGACGAGACCAACCACCGAGGCCGGTCGCCGTGGGCGACGTCGTCACGGTGTACTCCGATGCGCTCGGTGGCTGGACCGCCTCGCAGATCACCGGCATCGACCCTGCGGCAAAGTGCGCCGCGGTTCTCGAACTGGACTGGTCCGGGCCCGAGCCTGTCGCCGTGGCCGACCTGGGCGACGTGCAGCCGCTCCGGCTCACGCACCATAGCTGGGGCGGAAAACTCTCCCACTGCAACCAACCGTGGGTCCTTCCGAGAAGCTTCACAGTGATCGGCTCCCTGCCGTCGCTGGTGGTCGGACCCTCGTGCTCTTATGCCTCGGTGTGGGGGCGGGGCGAACAACTGGCCCGGCAGCGGCACTGGGATAGCGGCAATCGCAAGGACTGGAATGCCCCGTACGCGCTGACGTGCACAGCCGACGAACTTGCCGACGAACACACCCCTGGCGTTGTGCGGGCGGGCGTCATACACCTCACCGTCCGCGGGATCACCCAGCTCGATTGCGCCCGCATCGTCGCCGCCTTCCCAGATCTGACCCGCTTGTCCCTGTCGGGGAAACTGGGTTCGCTCACTTCGGCGGCGGCCCTGAACAAGTTGCCGCGGCTGCAGGCGCTCACAATCAGCGAGCTGTTTGGGATGGATGCATCCGACTGTCTGCTGCCGCGCCACGTCCCAGAGGTGGAGGAGGTGTCGCTGTACGGCATTCCGGCGGACTACGCGACCGCGATGCGCAAGACCTGGCGTCCCCACGTGCGACACGGAGTGCAGCTCGACGTCAGCGGCGCCCGCAAACCCGAATGGGTCGCCGCCAACGCCACCAACCCGCTCCGCGACTGGGACGGCCGCGAGCACATACCCCGCACCGGGTACCGCAAGGCCGTTGCCCAGTACAAGGCCACCCGGGACGCCTTTCTCACCGAGGTCACCGGTGGCGAGGACCACGGCAACATCGCCGAGATCGGGCGCGCCTTCAGCGCTGCCTTCAACGCGCTGGACAGCCGCACGTCCTTCATCGAGACCGTGGAACGCGAGGAACTCTTCGAAGCTCTGGACTTCTTGGTGGACGAGGCACAGACAGCTACCGGCTGCGACCTGACCGCCGCTCGCGCGGCGCTGATCGAAGGCGCGGACTACGGCCGCGACTGGTGACCGCCACCCATCCGCTGGCGCTCTGGTACTGACGTGCTGGGTCATTGCATGGACGTCATCGGCGGCGGCGAGGTCTAACTCTGAGGCCGGGGTTTTCCCGGGGGCTGACAGGCCCCCGGGAAAAATACGTTGTGACCTCAGCAGGTCAGGACCGGTGGTTGAGGGACCGGGTCAGCTCACGGTTTGCAGCTCGAGCCGCCTCAAGCTCCTCGGTCCGTTCTTCGAGCTCGCCCCGCTTCTCGGAGAGGTCCTGTTCGAGCAGGGCGATCCGTCGTTGGAGCTGGTCGATGTCGACAGGTGCTCCGAGCTCGACTTTGGGCAACAGCGGCTCGATCACCGCCCACAACTCGTCATCGACCTCGGACGGTTTTGGCCGAGCCACCCCGGACCCCCGAATCATCGGTCCCGGACTGGCCCCGGTTCGTCCCTGCCGTCAGCGGTTGAGGAATGAGTAGCTGCGGCCAATCTCGGTGAAGCCGCGGCAGGAATACCACTCGCGCGGCCAGTCAGTCACGTCCGCGATGAGGAAGAGCTGCGGGATCCCGGCAGCAGCGGCCAACGCCATCCGTTTCTGCGCTTTCCCCGTCCAGGTCTAGCTCCCTGGCCCGCAGGACGGTCAGGCAGGCATGGGCGGCCATGGCCAAAGTCATGTGGCGGTGCCAGCCGGGATAGCGTCGGACCTGGTAGTCGTCCAGGCCGCACTCCTGCTTCGCGGTCTGGAAGCACTCCTCAACAGCCCACCGGCTGCCTGCTATTGAGATCAGCTCGTCCAGGGTGGTGTCGGCGGGACAGTAGGCGATGTAGTACGAGATCTCGTGAGGCCGGCTGACGCTGCGGCGGGCGACAACCCAATGCCGGCGGTCCTCGCGATGCCAGGGCCTCACCTCCACTCGTGCCCAGTCGTAGATCCGCGGGCCGTGGGCCCCGGCGCCGCAGGAACGACGCTTCCACTTCTGCCGTGGCAGTCCGGTGAACAGGTCGTGGACGGGGTGATCCATCGCCCAGCGGGTGACGACGGTGTCGTGCCGGGTGGTGGCCATCACGTGAAAGACGTCCGCCTGTTCCAGCTCGGACCGCCAGCCCTTGCTATATCCATAGGCGGCATCCGCGGTCACCCACCGGAACGGGATCCTGTCTCTGATCGCCCGGCGGACCATCGCCTTGGCCATAGCCACCTTCGTCTCGAAGGCGACACTGTCGTCGACACCAGCACGCCTGCATCGTTCACGGTCGTCCGTCCACGACGTGGGCAGATACAAGCGGCGGTCGATCAGCGTGCGGCCCCGGCCCGTCGCATAGGCGAGGAACACACCGATCTGGCTGTTCTCGGTACGTCCGGCGGTGCCGGAGTACTGCCGTTGCACCCCTGCCGAGCGGATCCCCTTCTTGAGCAAGCCGGTGTCATCCACGATCAGGACAGCGTCCGGATCCCCGAGATGTTCCACGACGTACTCGCGCACGTCGTCCAGGACCTCGTCGGCGTCCCACTCGATCCGGTTCAGCAACCGGTGGATGCGGTCAGGTCCTGTGTGCCCGGCTTCCTCCGCGAGCGTCCAGCCATTCTTCCGCTCCAGCGGAGCGATCAGCCCCCGCATATACGCGAGCGCCGAATCCCGCGGCTCCTGCCGACTGAACCGGTGCACGAACCGCTCGTGCACCGCACTCAATTCCCCGGCCCACAACCTGACATCAGCAAGGTCCCCACCCATAACCAGACCAACGAAGAACCTGGCCAACAGTCACGACAAGAACCGTTGCAGCATTAGGGCCTGTCCGGTGAGTCAGGAACGGGGGCGCCCGCCCTGGCTGCCATGAGGCGCTTTAATGCCCAGGTGGTGAACTGGACGCAGATGCACGACTGCTACCGGGATGTCGATCGCGTCCCCGCCCTTCTGGAACAGGTAGAGCTCGAGGACAACGCGGCAGCATGGAAGGAGCTGGGATACCGGCTGGTCCTCGAGAACGACCTCGTCATCCCCGCCAGCTTTGCCGCCCTGCCGCGCCTGATGTGTCTTGCCTTCAGGAGCGCACCGGCGCGTCGACTGGCGGGAACGATCCTGCGACGCGCGGCAGGACACCACGGCTGCGATGATCTGCTGGCAAACTGCGTCGACGCGATCGCGGAGTTCCGCAAGCTGCTGGACCGGCACCTGCAATCGCGGCCGGTCGACTGCCTCGCGGCCTTCCTCGAATGGCTCGCGGCCATGGAGGAGTACCACTGGAGTGCCGTCCTGGGGGACTTCACGGACGACTTCTACCGCCTGGCCTGCCCCAGCTGTGCCGTGGAAGTGACGATCGCCATCGGGGACCACGGGCGCTATTCAGCGATCCGGGACTGGAACCTGGGCGACGTGGACCGTCGTGGCCTACGGCCGGCGTCTTCCGAGAAACTTTCCGGCACCGGCCGGTGGATGCATGAGACTGCCGTGACGGGCGGGAGGCACTCGCCGACGGCATCGCCCACCTCTTCGGCATGGCTCAATGCCACACTGTGCCAGCGTGTTCAACATCGCGGACGAGTACACATCCGCCAACCGCCCCGTCCTGCGGCAGGCCAGGGCGGATCGGACGTAGGCGAGAAGGGCTCAGGAGCGAAGCCAGAGACGGATCGCGGTGAAGGTGACGGTGCCGTGGAAGACGTAAGCCCCGTTTGTCGAATCGCGTGACAACGGCGCGGAAGCCCTTGAGAGTGTTGATCGTCCGCTCGACCTCGTTCCTGCTGGCATACCGGGCCCGGTCGAAGCCGGCGGGCCGCCAACCCTTGCCGCCGCGGTTCTGCCGATGGGCCTGCCGGTCGCGGGACCATCAGGGCGCCTGCGGCAAAGCTGGCCCACTCAAAGCGAGACTTCGAGCGGGCGCGGTTCAGCGGGCGCACCACGGCCTGGTCCTCGATCTCGCGCGGGTACAGTGCTGCGGGCCATCAGCCGGAAGTAGCCAGCCTCGGGAACGCGGGCGTCGGCGCGGCAGCGGGCGAGTAAGCGCAGACTCTTTCGTCGAACCTCTGCAGACGCTGAGTGCCGGGACGGCGACTGACAGGTGACGGAGAGCCGACAAGGCTGCCGCAACTGCCCTGTACCCGAGCCCTCTTCAGTCCATCGTTCGGTGGGAAATCGTCCGCAGTTCTACCCGTGGGCCGCGGCGGAGGGCGTACAGATGGTGACTGCACAGATGGTGACGATTGGCTCACGCGGTGGGCTGGAAGCCCCGTCGCGCCGCCGTCGGGGCCGTCGGAGGATCAAGGTAGGAGCCCCGGTCGAGGCGGGGCCAGGGGAGGCAATGGGATGCGGCAGGCAGGTGTGCTCGATGTTGGGTGCCACAGTGCGTTACTGACGGTAGTGCGACGGCGTCCGGGTACGGTGCTGGAGCCGGTGTTCTCCCGCAAGGTGCGACTGAGACTGCACGAGGCCCTCGATCGCAAGGGGCGGCTGGACAAGGCTGGCGTGAAGAGCGTCGAACGGGCAGTGGCCGCGGCCGTCGCCGCTGACCCGCGTCTGCGGGAGCCGGAAGTGTTCGCGTTCGCGACCTCCGTGATCCGGGACGCACCCAATCGCGATGAGATCATCGCGAGTGTGGCGCGCACCACCGGCACCCGCCTTCACGTGCTGACCGGCGAGGAGGAGGCGCGGTTGGCCTACGTGGCCGCCCGCCAGTGGGCAGGCTCGATGGCCGGGCAGCTGCTGGTACTGGATATCGGCGGCGGTACGGTAGAGATCGCTGCCGGCACCGGAAACCGGCCCCGCGTTGTCTACTCGCTGCCGCTGGGCGCCCGCAGGATCACCCGGGACTGGCTTCCCGGCGGCACCGCACCATCCCCACCCCGACTGGCTGAGGTGCGGCAACACCTCAGCCAATTCTTGGAAGCCGTCCCCGGCCTGCCGCAGGCCGAGCTGGGCGGGCGGGTGCTGGCCTGCTCCAAAACCTTCGAACAGCTCGCCCGGCTCGCCGCCGCTCAGGGCAAGACACCGCGAGCCGGACAGCAGCTCGCACTACCCCAACTGCGCACGTCAGTCTCCCTGCTGGCCGCCGCCGGACCGCCCCGCCGTTCCAAACTGCCGGGCATCTCCCCCCACCGCGCCGAACAGTCCCTGGCCGGAGCCCTAATCGCACAAGCCCTCATGGAAGCCTGCGGGGCCAAGAACGTTGAGATCTGCCCCTGGTCCACCCGAGAAGGACTGCTGATCGAATGCCTCGGCGTGCCCTCACCACAGCCGCGCACCCCCGCCTCGTCGGCTGAACCCAAGGGACGTCGAAAGTCGACACCCGGACCATCGGAGGCCAGCCATGAATGTGCATGAGTCAACGGAGGTCGAGGAGCGCCTCGCAGGGCTGCCCGATTGGACCCGTGATAGGGACGAGATCACGGGCCGAGTCCGACCGAGAGCGGCACATCGGCACCACGCTTTGATGACCTGGACGCACAACGCCGCCCCCTGCCCCGGCCGTAGCCGTGGCCAGAGACAGGGGGCGGGGTGCTCGGGGGCGAGTTCTAACCCAGCTTGAGTCCGCCCCCTCCCGAGTGTGGGGGCGGATTCGTCGTCCGGCCGCAGGTGGGTGAGGGTCCCGTGGACCGGACGACTCATCCACTCAACCAGCCCACACCCCCCTGACTCAAACCCCATGTAGGCCATCCGGCGGTACGCAGTCCGCGACGCTGGCTCGCCCCCCAGAACCGGGACCGGGCGGGGCGAGGGAAGGTTCCTGCCCCTCACCGGTGGCTACTGGACGATTCTCGACCGATTCCGCGACAGCTCCGCCACAACCATCGCGCCGCCCGGCCCGTGGGTCAGCTCGAGAGGCTCGGTGACCTGGACGAGGTACACCGGCAGGAACGCGCGCGAGGTAACCGCCATGACAGCGCTGCCATTGGGCCGGTGGGGTGACCGCCTCCAATCTGACGCTCGCACGGGGCAGACATCAGCGCATCCGGACCAGCGCTCTCGACTGGTTTGCAGGCGACGAGAAGGGGTTGTCCATGCTGGGACTGCGGCCAGCTGTGGCCGAACCTGTCGGGTCGGTCGACGGAGCTCTCACGACCCGCGATGCCGTCCATGCCGTCGAGGTGGCGCTCGGGCAGATCCTCGACGAAGGGCTGTGCCGAGCTCGCGAGGCGGATCCAGTCTTCGCGCGGGAGGTTGCCGATCGCGTATCGGCATTCGTCCGACGCGGTGGGAAGCGGCTGCGTTCGGCGTTCGCGTGGTGCGGCTGGCGGGCGGCCGGCGGAAGGGGTGATGCCGCGGCGGTAGTAAACACGGGTGCGGCTCTGGAACTGGTTCAGGCATGCGCTCTCATACACGACGACGTGATGGACGGATCGCCGATGCGCCGGGGTGCACCGGCGATGCACGTGGACCTCGCGCGTATGCACCTTGACGAACGGATGGCAGGCGCGCCCGAGACGTTCGCGTCTTCGGTCGCGGTACTCGCTGGCGACCTTGCCCTGGCCTGGGCGGACGACCTGCTGACCGAAACGGCACTTGCCTCGCCTTTCGGTGTCCGGATCCACCGGGAGTGGCAGGCTATGCGCACCGAAATGGTCGCCGGGCAGTACCGGGACATTCGGGCGCAAGCCACCGGATCGTCCGGACTCGACGAGGCGGTGAGAATCGCCACGCTCAAGAGCGCCCTGTACACGGTCGAGCGCCCGCTGGCTCTTGGCGCGTCCCTGAACGGTGCCGACGCCTCCATTCTGGAGGCGCTGCGCTCCGCTGGACGCTGTGCCGGGCTGGCCTTCCAGTTCAGCGATGACCTGCTCGGCGCTTTCGGCGACCCGGCCTTGACGGGCAAGCCCGCCGACGACGACCTGCGAACGCGCAAGCTCACCTATCTACTGGCCGTCGGCCATAGCATCGCCGATACCTCCGGCAACGAGGAGGCGGCCGACGCGCTTGCGCCGGGCAAGGCTCCTGTTCCGGACGACGCCGTATGCCGGATGCGGACAGTACTGGAGCAGACCGGTGCGCGAGCCGTCGTGGAGGCGAAGATCTCGGAGCTGGCCGCGGCGAGCCTACGGCACTTCGATCGGACCGGTGCGGAGCCTTTCGTGCGGCAGGAGTTCGCCTCACTGGTGGAGCGAGCTTCGGGTCTGCCGCCGAAGCGCACCGGGGAGGGCGTGTGAGGACAGTATCGGGGCCAACGGACCACGTCGTCGTGGTGGGCGCCGGGCTGTCCGGCCTCGCCTGCGCCCTACATCTGCTGGGCGCCCGACGCAGGGTGACGGTCATCGAACGTGACGCCGGCCCCGGCGGCCGGGCCGGCCGCGTTCGTCTCGGAGGCTACGAGGTGGACACGGGGCCCACCGTGCTGACCATGCCGCACCTGGCGGACGAAGCCTTCGCGGCCGTGGACGACAGCCTGGAGCGCCACGTAGAGCTGACAGCCTTGCACCCCGCCTACCGGGCAGATTTCGCGGACGGGTCCTCACTAGACGTACACACTGACTGCGAGGCGATGGAGGCCGAGGTCAGGCGGTTCGCCGGACCCGGCGAGGCAGCCGGATACCGCGAACTGCGGGATTGGCTGGGGCGGCTGTACCAGGCGCAGATGCGGCGCTTCATCGACACGAACTTCGACTCCCCATTCCAGCTCCTGCACCCAGACTTGGCTCACCTCGCGGCCTTGGGCGGCTTTGGGCGTCTGGACCGGCGCATCGGCCACTTCCTCGCCGACCCTCGCCTACGCCGTGTCTTCTCCTTCCAAGCCCTGTACGCGGGAGTCGCCCCGGCCAGGGCGCTCGCGGCCTACGCGGTCATCGCCTACATGGACACTGTCGCCGGCGTCTGGTTCCCCAAGGGGGGGATGCACGCCCTGCCTCGCGGGATGGCAAGCGCGGCGGCAGAGGCGGGTGTCGAGTTCCGCTGGTCGGCCGAGGTCACGGCGCTGGAACGCTCGGCGGGCCGAGTACGTGCCGTACGGCTGGCCTCGGGCGAGCGGATTCCGTGTGATGTGGTGGTGCTGTCCTGCGAGCTGCCAGCCGCGCACCAGCTGCTGGGACGCGCTCCCCGGCGCCCGGTACGTCTGCGTCGCTCACCGTCCGCTGTCATCCTGCACGCCGGAACCGACCGCACGTGGCCCGGCCTCGCGCACCACACCCTTTCGTTCGGTGCAGCCTGGGAACGCACTTTCGACGAACTAACTCGCTCGGGAAGACTAATGAGCGACCCGTCGCTGCTGATCACCCGGCCGACGACACACGATCCCGACCTAGCCCCACCCGGAAGGCATCTCCATTACGTGCTGGCGCCCTGCCCAAACACGGATGTTGGCCCCGCCGCCACCGACTGGCGAGACCTGGGACCCCGCTACCGTGACAGCCTGGTCGCCGAGCTGCAGCGACGTGGTCTGGACGGTTTCGCGGACAGCATCCAGGAGGAGCTCCTGGTGACGCCGCTTGACTGGGCGGCGCAGGGGCATGCAGCCGGCAGCCCCTTCTCGGTCTCCCACACGTTCGCCCAGACCGGCCCCTTCCGGCCGCGCAACCTGGTGCGGCATTTGGAGAACGTCGTACTGGCCGGCTGCGGCACGACTCCCGGGGTGGGGGTGCCGACAGTACTCATCAGCGGCAAGCTCGCCGCCGCACGCGTCACTGGCGGCGCCCGCAGAACACGGGCATTTCCCCGCCGCCCGGCATCGCACCGTTCAGGTGCCGCCGTAAACATGAAAGGCATCCATGACCCGTCGTGAACTGGACGCCGCCGGGATCACCGAGCCGGACCTGCGCGCCGACTACTCCCAGTGCCGACGGCTCAACGCTCGCCACGGCAAGTCGTACTTCCTGGCCACCCGTCTCCTTCCCGTGGAACGCCGGTCCGCGGTACACGCTCTGTACGGTTTCGCCCGCTGGGCGGACGACATCGTGGACGGACTCGACCAGCCACGGAATTCGACGGAGCGTGGCCGGCGGTTGCGGTCTCTGGAGAGGGACCTGGCGCGAGCACTACGGACAGGCCTGGGAGACGGCCCCGTCGTCCGGGCCGTCGCCGACACCGCCGAGCGCTACGGCATCGACCACTCGCTCTTCGCCGACTTCCTGATCTCGATGTACAGCGACCTGCACGTCACCGACTATCCGACCTACAACGATCTGCGGGCCTACATGCACGGCTCGGCGGCCGTCATCGGACTGCAGATGCTGCCCGTCCTCGGCACCGTCGTTCCTCGTGAGGAGGCAGCGCCGCATGCGGCGGCCCTCGGGGTAGCCTTCCAGCTCACCAACTTCCTGCGGGACATGGGCGAGGACCTGGACCGAGGCCGCGTGTACCTACCGGCTGACTTGCTCACCGCACACGGCGTGGACAGGACACTGCTGGAGTGGAGCCGCCGCACGGGGCGCCGTGACCCACGCATCCGGGCGGCGCTCATCGCTGCCGAGGCCATGACGAGAAGGGTCTACCAAGCAGCGGAACCGGGCATCGCCATGCTCGATCCGCGGGCCCGCCCCTGTATCCGCACCGCGTTCACGCTCTACGGCGGCATCCTTGACGCGATCGCTCACCAGGACTATGCGGTGCTCCACCACCGCGCTGTGGTGTCACTGGGACGGCGTGCGGCCACGGCCACCGCGGGAGTCGTACGCGTCGCGGGTGCGCGGTGGCGTGCACGCACGACTCCTCAGGCACCCCGAACGAACGGCGCCGGAGTCCCGACGGAAGGACCTGCGAAGTGAGCAGACGAGCGATCCGGCCCGACTGGACAACGCCCCTGCGGCGTCGCCGCCGGTCGGGCTGGGCCACGCAGACGCCGACCTGGCGGCAGGCCCGTCCGGCGCTGATCGACGGGGCCCTCAAGCGGGCGTTGGCTCGCCCGTCTGGCAATTGGTTCGTCGTTGGCGCCTCCCGGGATGTGCGTGAAGGCGGCGGTCCTTACGCCAGGACGGTAAGCGGCGTCGAGGTCGTCCTTTGGCGGTCGGACGGTGGTGAGCTGCACGCGGGGCCGGGTGTCTGCCCGCATCTCGGTGCGCCGCTGGCTGACAGCCGGGTGGTGTGCGGCGCGCTGGTGTGTCACTGGCACGGGCTGTCCCTGGACGGCGGATCGTTCGGCGGCTGGGACCCGTACCCGGTGTACGACGACGGCGTCCTGGTGTGGGTGCGGCTGGACACGGTCGGTGGTGAAGAGCCTTCGGAGCGTCCCGTGGTGCCGGTACGGCCGGCGGCGGGCAGCGGGGTGGACGCAGTGTTCACGTCGGTGGGGCGGTGCGAACCGGAGGACGTGGTCGCCAACCGCCTGGACCCGTGGCACGGTTCGTGGTTCCACCCCTACTCGTTCGTCGATCTGACGGTGACTCGGCCCCTGCTCGGTGACCAGCACGCCCAGCACGACGTCTTTGTCGTCCATGTCTCCTTCCGGGTGACTGGCCGTCTGGTGGTGCCGGTCCGGGCGGAGTTCACCGCGCCCGAACCGCGCACGGTGGTCATGCGCATCACGGAGGGAGAGGGCTCTACGTCCGTGGTGGAAACGCACGCGACGCCACTGACCGGTGAAAGTGAAGCCGTGCAGAGTACAGCGGTGATCGAAGCGATCATCGCGGCCTCGGACCGCAGGGGATTCGCTCTGGCACGGGCAGCCGCACCCGCGCTGCGCCCGCTGATGCGCAGAGCAGCCGGGCGGCTCTGGCGAGACGACCTCGCCTACGCCGAGCGGCGCTGGGCTTTGCGGCGCTCGGGCCGCTTCCCCGGATAATCTGCCTCAGCAGGGGACGGACGCGTACGGGGCTCTCGTAGCGCCCCGAGGCAGTCGGTTGGGCCGCTCACCGTCGGGGAGCGGGGCTGTGCGCTGGCCCGGCATCGGCCGGGTGGGAGCATCGCCTACACCGGGTGATCAGCGTCGTGCCCATGCCCCGAGAGCCCGCAGCACAGGTGAGCGGCCGGCCCTGGGCACCGTCCACAGTATCTGCCCCCGGACTCCCCACCTGGCGAGGAGGGCGCCGGCTGCCAGGAACCCGGTGGTGGCCGCGCGTTCCATGAGCGCAACGGGCAGGTCACAGCGGATCGCGTCGCCTGCGAGGGTTACTCGAGGGTGGGGGGTCAGCACCGGGGGCCGGCGTTGGTATGAGCCGACCGGGAAATGCGGGCAGTCGGAGCGCCACTCGTGCCGGACGTCCACGATCCGTGCGCCTCGTGTTTCGGGGTAGATCCGGCGCAGACTTTTGACGAGGTGGTCTTGCACCGCCTGCGGTGTGGTGTGGGCGGCGACGGCGTAGGCGTGTAGTTCCACCACCGAGCCGCCGGTCCGGGCAGCCCAACGGGCGGCCTCACCCTCGTAGTGATTCAGGACACTGATGTTGTCGAGCCCGTCGTAGCCGCTGGTGCCGAGGAATCCAGGGCGGTCGGCGTGGACGGGGCGGTTCAGCCAGAGCCGGGAGACGAGGAAGGGCGGGGCGGTGCGCAGCGCGGCGATGTCGTCCCGCCACACAGGGCTGCCCAGACCGGGCGACGAGGCGACAAGGCCGCGCAGAGCTCCAGAGTCGAGGGCCAGGACCGCCGCGTCGCAGAGGTGTTCATCGGTGTCGGTCAGTACCCGCACTCCCCGCTCGTCGTGCGGATGTACGCCATGCACGGGCGTGCCGGTGCGCACGTTCACCCCGAGGCGCTGGAGGTAGTCGCCGAGCGGTTCCCACAGGGCTTGCGGGAAGGGTTCGGTCGGCACGTCGAAGAGCAGGCCCTCCGCGGAGCCGAGGAAGTAGATGTGGAACATCAGCAGGAGTTCCGCGGCGGACAGTTCATGTGGGTCGGCGAAGAAGCTGCGTGAGAACACCTCGAACGCAAGATGGTGCGCGGCCTCCGGGAAGCGGACGCTTGCCAGGAAGTCGGTCGCGCTGATCATGTCGAACCGTTCGTAGACAGCGGGCACCCGGACATCGAGGAGGGGCAGTGCCGCCCTGGCGTCCATGGCGGCGAGATCGCGCCAACTGAACGTTGGGCTCAGAGCGACGAATCCGAGCGCGCTCAGGGGCGGTGTCCGAGGAACGCGGGCGAATCCGTCGGTCAGTCCCCCGCTGTGCTGCAGGGGGTAATCGGGCAGCGGTCGCAGACGGTCGAGTCCGGGGTCGGTTCTCCGCAGCAGGCCGCGTAGGTTGTAGTACTGCCGGAAGAAGGCGTGGAAGCCGCGGCTCATGGTGGCCTCGGAACCATCGGCCAGACGGGTGAGCCCGCCCGCGAGCCGGCCGCCGAGCGCATCATCGCGTTCGTAGAGGGTGACGCGGGCACCTCGTTCGGCGAGCAGGGTGGCCGCGGCGAGGCCGGCGATGCCGCCACCGACCACGGCGACGTTAGGAGCGTCATCGCGTGCGAAACGCTCACGGCCGGGAAAGGGCGTCCACCGCTCGGCCTTCCGGTCGCGGCCTCGCCGAACGGCACGGGCGCGCGCGCTCACCGGCCGCCTCCGACCGTCGAAGGGATGACGTGGTGGGTTCGTGCGAGGAAAGTGTGCACGATGCCGGTCTGCCATCCAGCGACGGGGGTCGCGCGCACCTCGGTGAATCCCACACGGTTAAGGCGGGCGGTGAAAGCGTGCGCGGTGTCGAAGTCCAGAACGCTGCGCCACAGGTGACGGTAGAGGGCGCGGTCGCCGCTGAGCGTGCCCGCCGGGATGATTACGCCGCGGCATACCGCCGTCCATAGGGCGCGGTGCGCCGACGAGCCGCTGAGGCTGTACTCGTGGACGGCTAGGCGTCCACCCGGCCGCAACAGGATGGTCCGGAGGGTTTCGAGGACTGTGTCGGGATCGGTGACGTTACGGAAGAGGTAGGCGGCGAAGACCGCGTCGCAGGGGCCCTCACCCGCCGTCGCCATGTCCTCGACTCTCAGGTGCAGGAAGCGCACGCGGGCTGGCCACGGTTTGGTAAGCGCTCGCTTCAGCATCCCCGATGAGGCGTCGACCGCGGTGATCCGGGCGCGGGGTGCGGCCCGTAGCAGGGCCCGTGTGGAGGCACCAGTGCCGCAGCCGAGGTCGAGTACGTTCAGTCCGGCTCCGTCATCGGGAAGCTTGAGGCGGCGCGCCGAGCGGAGGAGGTCGGTGCGGTAGCCGGGGTTGAGAGCGGTGAGGCTGTCGTAGGTGCCGGACGCGTGGTCGAAGGCGCGTGCCAGATCGTGGTCGCGCAGCAGTGTCATCGGTGGTTGTCTCCCATGCGTGGGTCTGGGTGGAAGCGGCGGGCCAGGAAGGGGAGTTCGATGGCGGTCCGCATCATGGGGCCGATCGGGGTGCGCAGGCCGATGCACCATTCCTCCCACGGCGAGGTGTCGCCGTCGAGGAACCGCAGCAGGCGCTGAGGTGGGACACGGCGGAACAGGCCGGTGAAGAAGTCGGGGCCGTCGATACGCCCGGTGTCCAAGGCTCGCAGCAGTACCGCATCCATGGCGAGTGCCCGCGCCCCGTGCGGAGGGGGCACGACGACGCGGCCGTCGCGCAGGCTGGCGGCCACTGCCCGGCTCTGCCGCTGGATCGCGGCGAAGGTGTAGCCGGTCGCCGGGCGGGTGGCACCGCCCGCGGTTCCGATTCGGAAGACGGCGGGCGCAATCCGGCGGGCGAAGCGCGCGTCTGTCATGGGAATGACGCCGCTCTCCGTCGACTCCACGACGAACGGGCCGAGTTCCAGAACGTTACGGGTGTAGTCGGTCAACGCCGCGTCGTACGCTGTTGCGTGTAGCGGGGTTCGGGAGAACTCCGTGTACTCGACAAGCGCCCGGTCTGGCGCCAGCGGCAGGACGTAGCCGAAGGCGAGCCCGCCTCGCGGTTGCGGCACGCGGAAGTCCATGAGGTCGGCGACCACGGGATCGAACCGGTCTGTGCCCGTGCGTACGAACCAGCCGCAGAAGTGCTGCATCAGTTGTGTGCGTGCCGGTGGCAGGGTGGGTCGGGGGCGCGAGTCGAAGACGTGGCGGGCACGAAGTGTGAGCGTCCGGCCGTCGGAGGCCGTACATCGGACCTCCGCCCCGTCGCCCGTGTTGCGGACAATGTCCGCCGTGGCGCGCACGATCCTCCCGTTGGGCGAGCGGGACACGCGGGCGTGTACCAGTCGTTCGAATGCCGCGGAGCGGAGCATGCGGTAGCGCAGCGGGGCGGGGTCCACGGTGACCTCGCTGTCGTCTTTCCCATGGATTCGCAGCATCGACCACGAGGCGTGGACCGCATCGTCGAAGTCGCCCTTGCCCAGCTCCCAGTAGCACCACGTCCGCTCAGGCGGACGCTGCGCCCCCTCCGGCGGTTCCACGACCGTGAAGGTGGCGGCGGCACTCTCCGCCAGCCGGTACGCCAGGCTGAGGCCTGCTGCTCCACCACCGACGATGACCACATCTGACATGCTTTCCGGGTAGCAGTGCGGGGTCACCGGGCGCGCCGTTCGACGCGGGGAGCCGCGTCGGGGGCGGTGCGCAGCAGCTCGGTGTCCGACTCCAGCCCTTCAGGCAGTGCTGCGGCCAGGTGGGCAGGCGCGGCGCCGATATCTTCGGTCGGCGAGCAGATAGTCCCTTGGATCATGCTGCGCCACACGAGGTGGAAGAGGCGGGCGGAGGTCTCCGACCGATCGTCCAGGAAGACCCCGGACAGGAAGGGTCGCAGGACGCGGCCGGCCACCTCGTCCGTCAGTTCCGCATCGTCCAGCGCCGCAGAGGTCGGGCGGTCGCCGCGTCGTTTGAGCCGGGCCGCAGGCCGCAGAGTTGCCGGTACTTGGGGATGACAGACTGTCATGCTCCTCTTATTTCGTCTCGTCACTGAGTGCACCGGATCGTCTACTCTTCGGCATTCTCCCCGCAGGCCGGTACCCGTACAGCGGCGCGCCGCACCGGGCTGCGATGTGAACGGGAGGGTCACCCGTGCGGCGGCCGGACCTCCCCCGCTGACTCCCTAGTCCGACGACGCCGCGCCGAATGGGACATAACCGCCACCGATTCCGCCCGCGTGGCGGACGTTCATCACTCGCAACGACCCCCGCCAGGACGGCGACCGCCTCCCGCAGCCCCGACGGACGCGGCAGCCCGGCTATGGGCTGGCCGGCCCAGCCTCGCCCCTGGGTGAGCACTGCGGCCGCCGCGCATACCGCACTGACGTCAGGGCAGACGGAGTCGAAGGCCAGGCGGCGGTTGAGGCTCCGGCAGCATCCTGGGCCGGGACGTGAGTCGGCCCCCAGCGGGGAGACTGGTGGAGGGCGCGGGCAGCTCGTGGGAATGTGCCAGGCGGGGTCTTGCGGGCGGCGATCCGGTTCAGCTTGGTGCGGGCCCGCTCGGAGACGGGCAGGAACTGCAGCTTGCCGGGGTCGCCCTGTGGCGCACGCCTCCACGGCGGTGAGCCGAGTACTGGCGGCCGGGCTGGGCCTGCCGCGCCCGGACCACCTTTCGAGCAGATGGCGGCTGTCAGGTCGTTTCTTGGTGCGCCGCACGGTTATCTGTTGTCCATGACTGAATCGCCGGAGCTCGACGACCGTGTCCCTGCTGCTGGAGCTATGCGGCAGGCGTTGAAGCGCGTACTGCCGTCCGCTTCGGGCCCGGGCAGGATCATCCAGGGTATGGACCGGCTGGAGCACGCTGCCGCCTTGGACGGCATCGTCGAGCACGTCCGCAATACGGTTCGAGCGGTTCCCCTCGGCCGTGCGAGGGACGTGCTGCACGGCCGCTGGCTGGGCCATCCCGTTCACCCGCTGATGGTGCAGGTGCCGATCGGCACCTGGTTCTCGGCGGCCGTGCTCGACCTGCTCCCGGGACAGCGCAGGGCAGCGAGCACTTTGATCGGCGTCGGGCTTGCTGCTGCCGTTCCGGCGGCCGCGGCGGGCTGGGCCGACTGGGCGGAGCTGCAGCACCGGCAGATGCGGGTAGGGCTGGTGCACGCGGCCGCGAACGCCACGGGAGTGGGGCTCTACGCGGGATCTATCACTGCTCGAGTACGGGGGCGCACCGCGCTGGGCAAGGCGCTCGGGTTCGCCGGCTTGGCGGTTGTCGGTCTCGGCGGGGCGATCGGCGGTCACCTGGCCTACCGGCAGGCTTCTGGCGCCAATCACGCCGAAGTGGTGCCGGAGTTGGTGACGCCGGGGTGGCACGACATCGGGGACGTCGCCGACTTCCCCGTCGGCAGAGCGGTCCGGCGGCACGTCGACGATGTGGCCGTCCTAGTCGTGCGCGAGAGCGGCAACCGTGTCCGCATTTTGGCCGACTCGTGCAGTCACATGGGTGGCCCCCTGTCCCAGGGCGCGATCGACGACGGCTGCGTCCGCTGCCCCTGGCACGGCAGCGTCTTCCGCCTCCAGGACGGCTGGAATGTACGCGGACCCGCGACCGCCCCTCAGCCCGCCTTCGACACCCGGATCACCGATGGCCATGTCGAGGCTCGGCTGCTCGGCACGGAAGCGGCAGGCACAGCCGACCCATCGCACGATCCGGCTTAGCGTGCTGGAAGGCAAAGCTGTGCGAGACCATCAATGCTTTTCCGCGGAGGCAGCTGTCCGTGGATCACGGCGTGCGTAAGGGGACCCCGGATGCCACAGAACCAAGTGTGCTCAGGACTCACGGAGTTTGTGCTCAATGTCGTTGCGGTCGAGGCCCTCACTTTTCGCGTACTGCGTGATCGCTTCCTGCAGGTCGCGCTCGAGGTCACGCCAAGCGCGCCATGCCGTCTCGTAGGTCGCCGTTTGCGCCTCGCTCCACGGCTCAGTTGCCGGCGGCCCAAAGCGCTCGCGCAGTTCCATGACGCGGGCGTGCGCCTCGTCCGTCGCGCGTCGCATGCCGACCAGCTCTTCCAGGGTGTCTGCCACGCCCGAACCCTAGAACGCCACAACCGGGCGCGCCTGCGCGGGCCTGGATGTGCGGAGGTGGTGGCGGTGGTCAAGCGGCGCTCTTTTTGCGGCGGTGTCCAGCCGGGGCGAGTGCGTCGATGAGCTCTTCCCGGTTCATCTTGGAGCGGCCGGCGATGGCCTGCTCGGTGGCCCGTTGGTACAGCTCCGTCTTGCTCAACTGTCGAAGCTCGCCCCTGCCTCGGCCCTGGTCGCGGGTTGTCGCCGACGCGCGGGCTGCCTTCGGCGGAGCCTTCTTGTCTGTGGTCTTCCTCTTCGCCTCGGGCTTGCGCACCGTGCGGGCAGCGGCCTTCTTCCGCGGCTCGGCCGAATCCTTCTCCCTGGAGCCCCGGGCCTGGTCAAGGCTGCCTTGCAGGAGCTCCATCAGGTCGACGACGTTGGTGGCCTGTGGCGCCTCCTCCGCTGCCGCGATCTCCTGGCCCTCGGCTTTCGCCCGCACCAGCTCCCGCACCTTCTCCTGGTAGGTGTCGCGATACCGGGCCGGATCCCACGGCGCGTCCAGGGCGTCGATCAGCTGGATCGCCATGTCCCGCTCCTTGCCTTTGCCGGCGCTGCCGGAGGGCAGGTCGGGCAGCTCCTGGCCGGGGTCTCGCACCTCGTCCGCCCAGTGCAGCGTCTGCAGCACCAGGAGCTTGTCCTCCGCACGTAGCGCGGTCAGGTACTGCTTGCCGCGCATCACGAACGTGGCGATGCCGGCCTTGTCCGACTCGGCCAGTGCCGCCCGCAGCAGCTCATAGACCTTGGTGTACTCCTTGCCGCGGGGGGCGATGTAGTACGTGCGGTCGAAGTAGACCGGCTCGACGTCGCCCAGGTCGACGAAGTCGCTGATGTCGATGGTCTGGGAGCGCCCAGGCGCGATCTCGTCCAGTTCGTCGGGCTCGACGACGACGTACTCGCCTTCGGTCACCTCGAAGCCCTTGACGATATCTTCGGCGGGTACTTCCTTGCCGGTGCGTTCGTTGACCCGCCGGTTGCGGACTCGGTCGGCACTTCCGCGCTGAAGCTGGTGGAAGTGGACCGTGTGGTCCCCGACCGCGGTGTACAGGCCGACCGGCACGCTGACCAGCCCGAAGGTGATGACACCCGTCCAGATCGCACGAGCCATGACCGCCCACTCCCATCCTTCCCGTCACCGTCGCCGCACCAGGCGCAGGGCGTAGATGCTCCTCTGAACACGCTGGCACTCCTGCATGAACAGCGCGCGCTGGGGACATGCGGGCGAAGTAGGAGCATTAGCCGGGTAGGGGGCTAGCAGTGGAGTTACGGATCCGGGTGCCGACACCTATCTGGCAGGGTTTGTCAGACATTGCACCTCCTGCCGAGCCTCCTGCGCCGCTCGTTCAGCCCGGGTCACAAAGTCAGCAGCTGCCTGGCACCGTTCTTCGGCTTCCTGCTGATCGTGCTCGGCCCGCTGGTACTCCTCGCGGGCCTGGTCGCGCAGGTCGCGTGCCTGTTGCAGCGATGCGTCAGCGTCTGCCTGTTCGGCGCGCTGCCTGCGAAGCTGCTGATCGGCCGTCGTGGCACCTTTGCGGGCCTGGGCGAGCTGTTTTTGCCTCTGGCGGCGCCGCTCGGCGAGTTCGTCCTTCGCTGGCGTCCGCGAAAGCCGCTGCGCAGTCGGCGCTCGTGCCGGCTTCTGCGGTGCGTCGGCTGGCGCGGCGGTGCCGGCCGCAAAGTCTGCCGGCGGAGTGAGGGCGCGCTCCAGTCGGCCGGCGGCCCACCGGTCCGCCGCGTCCTGATCGGCGAGCACGGCGCGCAGGGTGGATGCGACGTCCTGCTGCGCTGCATCCGACAGCCGGTGCCCGGCTTCACGAGCAGGTGCGGCAGCCTGCCGGGACAGGGCCGAGACGATACTGCTGCGCTGCTCGGACAGCTCTTTGATCCCGTCGGCATCCAGGATTCGGTATGCCTCGCGCAGCGCCCGCCCGAGTTCCAGGAACCGTCGGCTCTCTGCCGGTTGCGAGCGCAGCAGCAAGTTCGCTGCCCATGCCGCGAGCGCGGGGCGGCGGGCGGCATGGATCAGACGGGCATCCTCCACGAGCCCGTTCGCCTTGGCCTCGGCGGCAAGCTCCTCACGACGGGAGACGAAATCGGACGGCGCCGTGGCGTAGACCTTGTCCAGAAGTCCCTCTACGTCGTGCTCTCCGCTTCCCCGCGCGTTCTTACGCTGCATGATCTTCAGACTCCATCGAGCCGGGCCACGCCCAAGGGAAGGGCTCACCCCGTGCCGGGCCGTCGCTTCATCCGCGGCACCCAGAACCGCTGGCCCGGAAGTGTCCTGGCCATGCCGCTACCGGGAAATTCCAACATGGGCTTCAGACTGCTCCGACGCGGGTGCCAGCGGTGGGCCCCTTCCAGCCGGGATCGGGCCCGGCACGGAACGCTCACGGTGGTGCGGATGCGGTGACCCGTCCCAACCTGCGCACTGATTCCTGGCGCTGGTGATGCGTTGGGCGGGAGGGGAGCAAGTGTGACGGTGCGGTTGCTGTTACCCGGGCGAGTGCTGGCGGCCGATGCGAGGGGAGTCAGCTTCCGCTGGTGGACCGGCGTCGATCTTCGCCAAGCTGGAAACGAAGCTCGGAACCAGCGCGCGGATACGGGCTTCGGGGATGTCGCCTGCCAGGGCCTGGACAGCGAGTTCGGTGCCGGGTGTGGCAGCTGCGCCGAAGAGTTGACGGAGTAGATGCAGTCCTTCGGCAGCGACGGCGCCTACCCGCGAGTCCTTGCAGAGAGTGTCGAAGGATGCTGCTACCTGGCTGGCCCGGACCGTGGCCATGATCCGGTAGACGTCTCCGGCGTCTTTGGCGGACAGCCGGTGGGGTTTCCCGTTTTTGGCGTCGATGATCCGTTCGTTCAGCTTGTTTGCCTTGGCAACGAGTAGCGCGGCTCGGGCCGGCGACGTAGGCCTATGGTCTTCGATGCTGGTCAAGACGGTGGAGTAGGTCTGGCCGCGTTCGCGAAGTCGTCCACGCCCGGCACGCGCGGGCGCCCCCGACGCTCTGCAGGTCGCCGATCGGTTCCACCTGTGGCAGGGCCTCGGCCGGCCGTGGAGACCTGCGTCGCCGCCCACCGCGAAGATGCCCGCGCGGGCAGACTCGCCCGTCCCCGTCCTATCCAACAAGTCCTGCCGGAGGCCCCACTCCTCCCAGTAGAGGAATTCGGCCCCAGACGTCGTTGCACCACACATGTCCGGTGTGGTGCCAGCCGCCAACTTCCGGGGGTTGACCGCTAGAGATCTTTAATCGTGGGCGTTACTGAGATTTGAGATCCAGCTCCGAGTGGACATACCGGACGCTCGATGAAGTCCGCGATGTCACTTGCGTATCGTCGCTGGATGGAGCGGTAGCCGCGGGCCGTGTCCGACTATGCTCCTGGTCATGAGCGAGTCAACTCCCCTTCCTGACCCGTCTGCGGCCCTCGCTGAGGCGGAGTCCCTGCGCTCAGTTCTCGAGCGCAACCGGCGGACCTTCGCCTGGAAAACGTCAGGGCTCGATGAGGAGGCTTTGCGCGCGACCACGGCCGCCAGTTCGATGACGCTCGGTGGCCTCGTCAAACATGTGGCCCTGGTCGAGGCGGACTGGCTGGCCGTGAAGCTGGCCGGTCACGAGTACGGCGCCCCTTGGGACGCCGTGGACTTCGACGCCGACCCCGACTGGGAATGGCGCACCGGGGCCCTGGACTCCCCGGATGATGTCTACACAGTGTGGCGAGATGCTGTCGAGCGATCGCGCCAGCTCGTCGCTGACATCATCAAAGAGCGCGGGCTCGACGGACCGGCGTCCTTCACCTGGCCGGACGGTCGCACGCCCAGCGTCCGGGACATGCTCTTGGACATGATTGAGGAGTACGCGCGGCACACGGGCCACGCGGACCTCCTTCGCGAGACAGTGGATGGCCGCGTTGGCGAAGGTGCGCCCGAGGACTTCACCTTCTAGGAGATCCACTGGCTGAGGTTACGGCGGTTGGAAGTCGAGGCCGGTCTTGGCGAGGAGACCGTCGATGACGCCGGGTCGATACTGCATGCGTTTGAGCCGGTCTCTTCACCAGCGCCGTGAGCTGGTCGAGGCCGTGCTTGGTGAGGTTGGCCAGGGACCGTTTCAGGCGCGACCAGACGCCCTCGACCGGGTCGAACTCCCGTGCGTGCGGCGGCAGCTGGTAGGCGGTCAGCCAAAAGCGGGTGTCGATCTGCGGCATCGTGCGGCTGACGTGCGTGTCCAGATTGATGCCCCTGTGGTCTGCCAACCTCGGTGCGTCGCTGTTCCGGGCAGTGGTGAGGCGCTGATGCATCGGAAGAGTTCACGGGCCACGTAGCGTTTGAGGCAACGGATGACTTCGCGTTTGGTTTTGCCTTCGGCTGTGCGCCGCTCCAGGTAGGCCTGCGTGCGTTCGTCCCAGCGCAGGCGTGTGAGCACGATGCGGTAAAGGGCAGCGTTGGCCTGCCGGTTGCCGCCACGGTTCAGACGCCGGTGCTTGCTCTTCCCGGAAGAGTGCTCGACGGGACTGACGCCGCACAGAGCGGCGAAGGAGGCGTCGCTGTCGAGGCGATCGTGGTTCTCGCCGGCGGCGACCAGGAGGGCCGCGGCGCTGTCGGGTCCCACGCCCTGGATGTCTAGGAGCGCGGGGTTGTGGTCCTTGACCGCGGTGGTGATGCGCTTGGTGAGGACACCGACTTCGTCAGACAGCTGCTTGATGCGGACCGCAAGTAGGTGGAGTGCCTGGTGGACGGCACTGGTCTCCGGATCGAGTCGAGCACACGCGCTGAAGAACGCGACGTTGCCTAACCGCGCCAGGGATTCACGCAGTTCCGGGTCGGCGCTCACCAGGATCGCCTTGAGCTGGTTGATCGCCTGGGTGCGGGCCCTGACAGCGGAGTCCTTGACGGTCTTGGACACCCGAAGGTCCTCCACCGTCCCGCCGGTGTGCTTCGGCCTGGCGGTGGCTCGCCCTCCAAGCACAGCACGGGCAGCGGCCTTTGCGTCAACCTCGTCGCTCTTGCCCGACCGGCGGCGGGCGGCACGGTCCGGCCGGTTCACCTCGATCACTTGAACGTTCTGGGCGAGCAGGTACCGACACAGGGCCGCACCGTAGGAGCCCGTGCCTTCCACGCCCGCGTGACGTAGATCGCCGAAGGAGCGGGCCCACTCCAGCATCTCCCGATAGCCTGCTGCGGTGGCCTGGAACGGGCATGCCCCCAACCGGGCGCCCAGCTTGGTCACGACCGCAGCAACGCGCACGTCCTTGTGAGTGTCGACACCCAGGACGATCTCATAGCGCTCCGTGGGGGTCTCTTGGGTGCTTCGTGTCCGAAAGGTGCTCGTAGCTGTCATGTCTCTCCCGAGCGGACCGAGCGGCACGGCGAGCCGGGCTCGGCCCGGCAGCGCGGGCAGAGGTGGCGCTCGACGTCATCCGCGTCGCTCGGGGAAGCTTCTGGAGCGACCGCCATGGCACCGGATGCTGTCACAGACAGTAAGTGCCCCGAACCCACCTTTGGGTGAGAACGAGTTCTGCGAACCGAACCGCCGGTTCGCGATCAACAAGGCGCCGTCTTTGATCTTGCTCGGGCAAAGGACCGTTCGCGAGAGGAGATGCATAGGGTCGCCTGTCATCGACCGTCCTGCCCGCTCAGGCCGCCCGGCCCGCACATACGCGGGCCGGGCACGCTGCTTACTACGGCAAAATGACGAGCTTGCCGTGCACATGGCCAGTGCGGCTCTCGTCGAGGGCGGCGGCGGCCTGGGTGAGGGGGTAGGTGCGGGCGATCGGAACGCGCACGTGACCCTCCTCGATGTGGCGGACGACCTCGCGGTAGACCTCGGCTCCCGCCCGGCCCTCGTGGAGCTGGATTCCGGTGTCGGCGGCGTCGAACGCGACGATGGTCAGGACGCGGTCAGGGCCGCCCGCGAGTTCGATCGAGTCCGGGATCTCCCCGTGGCCGGAGGCGTCGAAGACCGCGTCGACACCGTCCGGGGCGACGGCCCACACGCGGCCAAGGAGCCCCTCGCCGTAGGTGACCGGGACGGCGCCGAGCTGGCGCAGCAGGTCGTGGTTGCGCTCGCTCGCGGTGCCGATCACCCTAGCGCCCCGGGCCACGGCCAGCTGCACGGCGAAGGTACCCACGCCACCGGAGGCCGCGTGGATCAGTATCGTCTCGCCTTCGGTGACCTTGAGCCGATCGAGGGCGGTCAGAGCAGTGCCGCCCGCCCCGGCAAGACTGCCTGCCGCCTCCCAGGAGACCGAGGCGGGCTTGGCGACCAGCGCCGCGGGGTCGGCCAGTGCGAACTGGGCGTAGGACGGGGTGAGCGAGGCGCCGAGCACCTTGTCGCCGACGGCGAAGCCGGTCACCCCCGCACCGACGGCGTCCACCACACCGGCCACGTCGGAGCCGAGACCGGCGGGAAGTTCGAGCGGGTACATCTCCTGCACCCAGCCCTGGAGGACCTTCCAGTCGAAGGGGTTGACCCCGGCCGCGCGGACGGCCAGGCGCACCTGCCCCGGCCCCGGCGCCGGAACCTCGACATCCACGAGGTTCAGCACGTCGCTGGTGCCGTACTCGGAAAACTGCACTGCAAGAGACATCTCGAATACTTTCCTGTCGTACGGGTACGCCGCTGTGGACGCGGAGTACGGGGCGCTTTATGGGCGTCAGAGACTGAAGACAAGTTCGGCCTGGTCGCGCTTCGTGGTGTGCAGGTCCCAGTAGACGGGGGAGATCTCCCCGGGCTGAGCGGTCGGGAATCCGGGGACCGCCGGCGTGCCGATCGACACGTTGATGGCGACGTGCGCGGCCTGGACGCCGGTGCCGTCCAGCTCCTTGTGCAGGTTGATCACCCAGTTGCGCAGCGCCGCGGCGGCTGCGTTGACGTTGGCGATCTGCGGCACGGGGTCCACGGAGCCGGCACCGGTGGTGAACAGCAGGGACCCCGCACCGGCCTCCCGCATGGCGGGCAGCACCGCGCGGGTGGCGGCGATGGCTCCATAGAGCTGGAAGTCCATCTCGTGCTGCACGTCGGCCGGTTCGGTCGCGGCCGGGGTGGTCATGACGGTCTTAAAGCCGCCGACCGGGGAGTACTCCAGGACGTCGATGCCGCCGAAGTGTGCGGCCGCGTCCTTGAGTGCCTGGGCGAGCGCGGCGCGGTCGAGGACGTCCGCGGGGAACGCGGCGGCGCTGATGCCCTCGGCGGCCAGCTCACCGGCCAGATCTTCGAGCGTGGCCTGGGTGCGGGCGACCAGTGCGACGTCGTAGCCGTGAGTGCCGTAGGTGCGGGCAATGGCGAGGCCGAGCTGGGGGCCGGCGCCGACGATGGCGATGGTGGGCATGAGAGAGCCTTTCACGGAAGTAGAGCCGGATAGGGCTATCCGTTTCCCTTCCGGATAGCCCTATCCGTTTCGCTGTTCACCGTAACACGGTAAACGGATAAGGCATTCCGGTTTGCTAGTCTGATCGGTATGAGCCCCCGAGATCCCCACACCGACGCCGACGTCGGCACGGCCGATTCCGCAGGCCAGTCCAAGCGCAGCGACGCAGAGCGCAACCGGGGGCGGATCATCGCCGCCGCGCGCACGGTCTTCGGGCGCGACGGGCTCAACGCGTCGATGGCCTCGGTCGCGCGGGAGGCCGGGGTGGGGATCGCCACCCTCTTCCGTCACTTCCCCCGCAAGGAAGATCTCGTCGCCGCGGTCTTCACCGACCGTATGAAGGCGTACGCACAGGCCACCACCGAGGCCCTGGCCGACCCGGACCCGTGGCACGGCTTCACCGGGTACATCCAGGACGTCTGCGCGATGCAGGCAGACGACCGCGGCTTCGCCGACGTCCTGACCATGAGCTTCCCCGGTGTCCCGGAACTGGAACAGCACCACACCCGGGCGTACGAGGGCTTCCTCGAACTCATCGGCCGCGCCAAGAACAGCGGGCACCTGCGCGAGGACTTCACCAGCCGCGATCTCGTACTGCTGCTGATGGCCAACGCCGGAGTCCTCAGCGCCACCGGCGACGCCGCCCCGGACGCCTGGCGCCGCCTGGTGGCATGGATGATCCAGTCCTTCCAGGCACCGGCCCGTGGCCCGCTGCCGGACCCGCCCGAGGACACCGCGCTGTACGAGGCCATGCGCCGCGCCAGCCAGGACATCACCACCCCGGAGACCGGAAAGCGAGGCTGAACCAGCGACCGGTGGGAAAGGGCCACCGCGGTGAGGCTGCCGTTGGATGCGGGCTCCGAGATCGATTGCTCGCAAACCCGTCGGCCTCCCCCCATGGCACCGGCGCCGGACGACCGGGCCTGATGACGCAGCTTCTGCCTCCCCAGCAAACGATCGAATGAAGACGCGGGACGCTGAGGAATCGTTCACGGCGGGGCTCTGGGCAGCCTGCGCCGGGTCCTGCGGGAACACGTCGACACCGACTGAGATCACGGCTGGACTGGGGGCCGCTCGCTTGGAATGGAGTGTGTGATGCCAGCGGGATCGAGTCGTAAGCGGGAACGGCAGTACGAACACATCAAGGAGAGCACAGAAAAGCGTGGTGCTTCCGAGGGGCGTGCGAAGGAGATCGCAGCACGCACGGTGAACAAGGAGCGGGCGCGCTCAGGCGAGGCGAAGTCGGCGAGCAAAACGTCCACAGGTGATCCGAAGTCTGCCTCGCAGCGTGGGGGTGAACGGTCCCATCGTGGAGCGCAGGGACCCACGAAGGACCAGCTGGGGACTGCATTTCCCCGCGCGTCCGGATCCGGACGCGCATCTGGACCGGAAGGCGGTATGCATCATGGGACATGGCGGCGATGTCACAGAGGAGCTGACGGCCGACCACCGTGAAGTGAACGGACTCTTCGACCGGATCGAAGCGGTTCCGGCACGAGGCCGTGCGATCAGCTCTCGAAAGCCCCTCCACCCGGCGGTCGACGTCGTCTGGGATCTCGAATCATCTCAGCGCGTGCCGGACAACCGCACCAACCGCACCGCCGCCTGCGCAGCCCTTTCCCCCAGCGGTACGCCAGCCGGAAAGCAGTGTGATGAGTACCCCTTCGCCTCGGTCTGGGAAGGCGCGGGCGTAGGAGACAATAATTTCTCCGTGCGCTACGTCGACAGCGCTCAGAACAACAACGCCGGTAACGAACTGGGCGCGTGGTATCAGAACCAGCGAATTCTGGGTCGAGAAGCGTTCTTCGTCCAGATCTACAGCTGAGGCCAGAGCTGGAGTAGGTAGGTCTCCAATTCATCGTGTCTGCCGCTCAGCTCGACCTGTCCCCGGTCTTCCAAGGGGAAGCCGAGTAAGCGGCAGATACGCAAGCTGTACCGCCCGGGTGCCCCCAGAGGGATCGGCAGCCCGGCCGGACCGCCCATGAGCTGATCGAGGACGACGATCCCGGAACGGGAGGTAAAGACAGTGTCCGCGAGGAGCGGGATTTTCGACGCTGGCGGTTCCGCGTCCCAGACCTCGACTTTCACATCTACGTCGTGGTCGTGGATCAGGCTCATAATGCGCACGCTGTGCTCGCCCACGCCGGGGGCGTCGTCGTCGCCCATCGGAGGCTGTTCCCGGTCGTCCCAGTCGAAGTCAGACAGCACGAACTGGCTGTGATCGACAGTGACGTACCGCAGAGTTGTGAGAATCAGCTTCGCCATCGAGCCAGCCTAGAGTTTTTCCCGGCGCCTGATCGCCCAACTCGCTGCCTTCGGCCTCGATGTCACCGTGCCCCCCGAGTGGACCCCGGTGACGACGCGTCACCATCAGTCTGGAGGCGGATCTGCCGGGCTGGGCCTGGACCGACGGGGCTGGCGGGTTATCAGCTCAGGCTGTGGGGGCGGGCCAGTCCGAGGTCGTAGGCGAGGATCACGGCCTGGCTCCGGTCCCTGGCGCCGACTTTTGCCAGGACTGGTCGGACGTGTTTCTTCACCGTGGACTCGGACAACACGAGGCGTTCGGCGATCTCGCTTTTGGTAGGGCCTTTGCCGATGGCGACCAGGGTTTCTCGTTCGCGGTCGGTGACGGAGCCCAGCCGGGAATCCCCGTCGGCTGTCCAGTCGTCCGGGCGCCCGGCCAGTTGGTGGGCGTAGGGGGCCAGTAGGCGGCGGGTGAGGCTGGGGGCGATGACGGCGGGCCGACGGCGACTGCGCGGATCCCGGGGTCACGTCCGGTGGCGTGGTGTATCGACGGCCACTCGGTGATCCTTTGTGAAAGCTAGGCGGTAAGGGCTGCTGGGTCGGTTGTCTCGGCGGTGTTTCCTTCGATCAGGTGAAGGCGGCAGCGGCCGAGGATTTCGGGTCCCATGTAGCGGCGTTGTTCGGCCCATTCGTCGCTCTGCTCGGCCAGGACGGCGCCGATCAGGCGGATGATGGCGCCTCGGTCGGGGAAGATGCCGACGACGTCGGTCCGGCGCCTGATCTCCTTGTTCAAGCGTTCCTGGGGGTTGTTGGACCAGATCTGTTTCCACACGTCGCGGGGGAAAGCGGCGAAGGCCAGGAGGTCTTCGCGGGCGGTTTCGAGATGCTCGGCGGCCTTGGGGTACTTCTCGTCCAGGCCGGCGATGGCGGCGGCCATCTGTTTGCGGACGGCGGCTGCGTCGGGCTGTTCGAAGACGGTCCGCAGCAGGGTCGCCACCCATGGTTGAGCGGATTTGGGGACCTGCGAGAGCAGGTTGCGGGCGTAGTGAGTGCGGCAGCGCTGCCAGGCGGCGCCGGGCAGGGCGGCTCCGATCGCGCCCACCAGGCCGACATGGGCGTCGGAGACGACCAGCTCCGCGCCGGTCAGGCCGCGGGTGGTCAGGGAGCGCAGGAACGCCAGCCAGCCGGCGCCGTCCTCGCTGGAGGCGACGTCGATGCCGAGGACCTCGCGTTTGCCCTCGTTGTTGACGCCGACGGCGACCAGGCAGTGGACGTTGACGACGCGGCCTCCTTCGCGGACTTTTTGGGTCAGGGCGTCGACCCATACGAAGGTGTAGGGGCCGGCGTCCAGTGTCCGGTTGCGGAACTCGGCGACCCGGGCGTCGAGGACCTTGGCCATCTCGCTGACCTGGGACTTGGACAGTTGGGTGACGCCGAGGGTGGCGGCGAGTTTCTCGACTCGGCGGGTGCTGACGCCGAGCAGGTAGCAGGTGGCGACCACGGAGATCAGGGCTTGTTCGGAGCGGCGGCGGCGCTCGAGCAGCCAGTCGGGGAAGTAGGAACCGGAGCGGATCTTGGGGATGGCCAGGTCGATGCTGCCGGCCCGGGTGTCCCACTGGCGGTGCCGGTAACCGTTGCGGGAGTTCACCCGTTCCTCACTCGGCATGCCGTAGGACGCGCCGCAAGCGGCGTCGACGTCGGCGGACATCATGGCGTCGGCGAAGGTCTTCACCATCTGCCGCAGCAGATCGGGACTCGCCGAGGCGAGGTTCTCCTCCAACAGGGCGGCAAACGGCACACTGTCCGGTGCGGTCATCGTGCTGTTCTCCTTCAAGAGCTTGGTCGTTCTCGAAGGATCAGCCGGTGGCCGTCTTACGTTCAGGCTTCTCACCCAACTACGGGATCAAACCCCCGATTTAGGTGGAAACCCGTACACCACTTCCCTGGACGCAACCGATCCCGGCTAGGCCGTGTATCGAAAGTCGATCAAGGTGCTGTCTGGCTCATCGCTTCTCATGTGGTGAGGTGAGCCAGCGATCGTCCTGAAACTCGGCCGGAATCTCGTCTTCCCATGGATCGATCCCGCGACTTTCCAGTTCTTCGAACCACCGGTCCCGTTGCGACTCGGGGAGACGCTGCCCGCACCACGGGCAAAAGACGATCCTGATCCTTGAAGTGCCCCCGTCGTGGATGAACAGCCCGTACTCCTGGAACTTGGTGGTGAACCCAACCAGGGCGTCCGGGCAGCTGGAGGGGTCATCGTGCTGGTCACAGCGCCAGCTCGCCTGGCGCGTCATCTCTTCGCAGCAGTGGTGGGTCATGGCCCCAGTCTTTCTCGATCAGCACCCCAATCGGAAGCTGATCACGGTCTGGGATGAGCCGCACGAGCACTACTGGAACAGGCCCCTGAACAGCAACTTCGACAAAACCTGCTCGACCGGGACGCACCGTGAAGGGAATCATGGGCGGGTGACGTCAACCGAAGCAGCGGCAAGCGCGCTACAGGACCATGCCGCCCTCTGGAGCATGGGAGAAATCCGTGCCAGGGATGTCGTCAGTGCCGCCTGTGATGCGCTCGTCGCTGGACTCGACAGCCCTGGGCTCCGGACGCTGGCCGCCTGCACACGCGCCGAGGCGGACTACGACGTGCACGAGTTGCTCCCCGAGGCACTCAACGAACTCGGCCTCACCTTCTATCCGGTCGCCAGCGATGCCGGCCAAGAAGCCGCCGCCCGAGCGCTCGCACGCCGCATGCTCGCTGGCGAGCTGACACCTCGGGAGTTCACCTTCCGGATTCACCAGCGCTATGGACACGAGCTGCCCTTGGCTGAACGAATTGCCGAACTCGACGACGAGTACGACACCCTCGAATACGGCGACACAACAGCGACGCAGGTCGACGCTGAGGTCACGGCCGAAGCCCGCCGTCTCGCAGCCCACCCTCACGTTCCCGCCGAACCCACGGACACACCCAGCTGATGCACACGGACCGACCCGCGAGCTCCTGCTGAACAGGCTTCAGTTTCCCTGAACTCACGGGGCTCCTGGGGCCTGAGGAACATCCGTGTCAGATCGTGCGCTGAGCGTTCTCAGGGCTGGTTGGTACTTTGACCTGGGGTGATTGAGCGTCGGAGCCTTCGTGGGTCGTTGTTGTCGATCTTCGGAGAGCTGTTGTGGCGGTCGAGTTCCTGACGGATGAGCAGGCTGTTATCTGGATGTCTTGCGCTCGGTAGGCGGTATGAGCTGGTCTTTTATGTGGCTGACAGTGTCAGTCCCCTCTCCGTAGAGTTGCTCAGCGCCACCGGAGCTGATCCAGCTGGCACCGCAGGAAAGTGAGGACCCACCTACATGACCACCCCGCCGTCCGAGCGCACCCTCACCTACGCCGAAGACCTCAGGCCCGAGGATGTCCGCGCTTTGGAGGCGTTCCTCAACGTCCAGTTGGGGCGGGTGTACGACAAGGTCGGGCAGACCGGTGAGACGTCCTTCGCGATGCGGTCTCTGCTCATCCTGGTCTGCGACTCGGCCGGGCTCCTGTACACGCTCCTCGCGGTGGAGCGGCCAGAGACGTGGCAGCGGGCCGAGATCGTGCGGGAGTGGCAGCGGCTACGCAGTACGGCCCATGATTTCAACCACTGCGAGGGCTACGACCATGACCGCTGGTTTAACCAGGTACGGCACTTCGACGCCTCCGACGAGACCGCCGAACAGGACCGGATCCGCCGGTTCGCCGATGTCGGGTGTACCCCGAGACCGGACATTAACCGCGTGGAACGGTGATGCCTCGGCGAAGGTCGCGGAGCTGTCCGAGGGCCACGGCGAGTTCGTTGCGGAGCCGCTCGTTCTCCTCGTTCAGTTTCCGGTTGGCCTCCCGCAGTGCTCGCACCACCGTCTCGTGTGACTTGGTGGTGATGCGCTGGTGGTCGGGCAGGGCCGGTCGTCCCGTGGCGGGCTGCTTGTCCGCGAGTTCCCGTAGCTTGGCCAGGAGCGGGGCCTGGGCGTCGTCATAGAGAAAGGTTCGGGAGACCCCGGCCCGTGCGGCGACGCTGGCGACAGTCACCGCTCCGCCGTCGCGTTCCAGGGCCCCCAGGACGGCTTGGACGCGCTCGATGCAGTCCAGGCGGCGCTGCTGTGCGGCCTCGGCCAGGTGGGACGAGTTGTCAGCCCGCATCTGCTTCCCCCTTCGTCTCGACTGGGCTGCCAGGAAGGTCGTCTGGCGCCGGGGCTACTCCGTCGTTCTCCTGGTGGGCAATGCGCGTGATGAGATGCTCGACTGCGGTGGCCAGCCGTGCGTTGACGCAGGCCGCGCGGGAACGGCCAGCGGCTGCGGCGTCGGCTTGCAGCTCGTGGGTGCGGGCGAGGGTGTCGCGGTGGATGGGCAGGAACTGCCGGTCGCTTTGGAAGTCGTCACAGAAGTAGCAGCCGTCGGCGGCGGTCTTGGGGCAGGGACGCGAGATGTGCCGTCCACACCAGCCGCCGGCGACCGCGTGGAGACGGCGGCCGATCTTCTCTGCCAGCCACTCGACGCCGGACAGGTCGCTGTCGCGGCGGATCTTGACGGCCTCGCCCTTGAGGTTGAAACGGACCTCGTACTTCTCCTCGTACTCGCGGCGAAGCGTGTCGTCCGCGATGCGCGAGTAGTGCTCCTGCATCTGCCAGGAGGTGTGGCCCAGGACCTCGCGGATGGTGCGTCCGGACACCCCCGCGTTCGCCATTCTGGTGCCCAGCGTGTGCCGGAACTGATGCCAGCTGACGGCGGCGGCGTCGCCGTTGGAGTCGATGAGGCGAATCCGTTGCAGCCAGGCGTCGAAGCGGGTATCGACGGTGCCGTAGGGCATCGGGTACTTTCCGTCCGGGTTCCCGCTGACCTTGGGGAACAGCCACTGGCAGGCACCCCCGAACCGTTCCCGGACCCGGCCGTGCTGTTCCCGGATGGCATCCACCACCACGCGGGAGGCGGGGATGGCCCGGAAGCTCTTGTCCTTGCTCTTGTAGTGGACCAGGGCCCAGCGGCCGGACGGGGTCTTCTTCAGACAGTCGGTCTTCAACGTGAGTGCTTCGCTGATGCGCAGACCCTCGTCACGGCAGATCATCACCAGCGCGCGTGTCTCGGGGTCGAGCAGGGCCAGATTCTCCTCGGACTCGATCTGCTCCATCAGGTGCTCGTCGATGAAGTTGGCCTTCAGCCCGCGCGGCCGCGGGTATTCGTCCCGGTGGATCCGGGCGTCGGCTGGCAGTGCGGGCTGCCAGTCGTAGCGGCGCCACGTTTCCAGCATCGTGGAGACCGCCGACAGCAGGCGGCTGCGGCTGCCCGGGGACACGGGCTGGCCGAAGTACGGCCCCTTCTGTTCCACCGTCCTGCGGCCAACCCAGCCGATATAGGACTCCAGCAGCGGCCGGTCCAGCACCGCAGGGTCGTTCTGCCGGTCGGGGCGGGTCTCCGCGATGAACCGGGAGAAGAGGACGAAGTCGTGGAGGTTGCGCGCGGCCGACCGCAGTTCCGTGCGCGCGAGCCGCAGCCGCAAGTAACGCTTGACCGTCGGCCTCAGCCAAGGCTGCGTGATGCCGGTGAAGTCCAGCGGGGCGACGCGCTGCCGCTCCTCGATGCTGTAGCCGAGCCGGTCCGGGCGCCACACGTCCCTGTCCCACTCTTCGGCGGGTCCATCGAGGTCGCCGAGGGCCTCCAGCAGGTCGGTGAAGAGCTGCGGGACGGTGGTGTGGTTCAGCGACAGGCAACGCCAGTGGTGGGCCGGACGGTCCCGCACCGAGGAGACGCCCTCGGCGATGACGGTGTTGACCGCGCGGACCCAGGAGCTGGGGACCACCTTGGAGCGTCGCTGGTCGGTGCGGAGCTGGAGCAGGTACTGGAACTCCAGCGCCGCTAACGGCGGCAGGCCCGCGACGGAGAAGTTGGGGGTGTTGCGGAGCATCAGCTCGGCGGGCAGCGCGGCCAGCGGAGGCCGCCCGACCTTCGTCCAGCGGTAGTGGTGCCCGTCGCACAAGCCGTTGCGGCTGATCTCGTAACCGCAGTCCGGGAAGCCGCACCTGCCAGCCGCTGGACGAGAGAGCACCAGCGCCGCGGCGGCGTACTCGCGGACGCTGATCCGCCGGCCCCGCGAATGCAGGCCGTTCAAGTCGGCCAGGTGCAGGTCACACAGGCCCGACAGGCCGCCGGAGTACCGGCATCCGCTGACCTGGCACGAGGCCACGTCCAGGCTCAGCCCGGCTGGCCAGTTCGCCGGCTCCGCGATCCACGCCTTCCGCTCGGGACGCCCGGCCTTCCGCCAGGTCGAGTCGTGCGCGGCGCACAACCCGCGCGAGGCGTTCTTCCGCAAGCAGGTGGTGATCACGCACGGGGTCGGGGCCAGGAAGTGCCCGGCGGGCGGCATGAAGCGCTCGACCCGGAACTCCGGCCGCACCACGCAAAGCAGGGCCGTGACCCGAGGATCCCCGGGGAACGGGACGACGGCGGCCAGGCGGCCGTCGGCGCTCACCACGCGCCCCTGAAGCCCACCCGGTCCAGCTCGTCGGCCAGGTCATCCGCGTCCAGGTGCCCGTAGGTGTCCGCCGTGGTGTGGACCGAGCGGTGCGTGAGCAACTCACTGGTCACCTCCAGCCGCACGCCCGCCCGCAGAAGCGCGGTCGCGTGAGTATGCCGGAACAGATGGGGGTGAAAGTCGACACCGGTGCGCCGCCGCAGCCGCTTGACCAGGCTCATCGCCGCCCAGTACCCCATCGGCGTTCCCACGGCGCCGTTCCATAGGTTCACGAACACGTAGTCGCAGTCCAGCTCGCCGTACTCGGCGAACAGGTAGTCCGTGTAGAGGTCGAGCAGCGTCTGCCGGATGGGGATCTCCTTCGGGTCGTGGCTCTTGCCGCGGGCCCGGTTGGCGTTGTCCTCCCGAGGCCGCAGCGTCAGCGTCCGCCGGTCCGTGTTGATGTCCTCGTGCCGCAGGCCCAGCGCCTGCCCGATCCGGCAGCCCGTTTCGAACATCAACGCCATCAGCAGCCGGTCCCTCAGCCGCTCGCACGCGTCGAGGATGCTCTGGACGTCGGTGTCCGTCAGCGTGGCCGGCCGCCGCTTGACCTGCTTCAGCCGTGTCGGCCGACCGGTGACCTGCCGCTCCGCAATACCGGCGAGGAACCCACCGTGGTCGCCGATCGACGTCGCCCGACGATGCGTTAGCTGCGCTCCCATGCCGATGCCACGGCGCGCGAGGAACTCGTAGAACATATAGACACTGTTCAGCGCGCGATTGACCGTTGACGGCTCCCGGGCCGGGCTGTCGGCGTCCGCCGGTCGCAGCCGTCCCGGCTGGACCGGGCGCCGCAGCCACCCGGCGAACTGGTCCACGTGCTCCGAGGTCGCGGCCAGCGGATCGATGTCCAGAAGCCGGAGGAAGACCAGCCACGCCTTCAGGTCGAAGGCACGGGCCCGGAGCGTGTTCGGCGAGTGCTCCCGGTCGGTGCACAGTGCGAGGTAGTCGTCCACCGTCTCGACCACCCGTCCCTCGCCGTCCACGACGGTGTACGTCTCGCGGCGCATCCCGGACCCCACGACCCGTCGCACGTACATCCCGGCCCCTCCCCATCCACGGGCACCACGAATGGAGCAACGAGCGTCACGGACAACGGTCACGGCACGGTGTCAGCCACAGGCGCAAGCACCCTGCCGGACGCCACGTCCCGTACGTCGCTGACGCTTCCGGAACGCGTACAGATAAAGGCGGCCCGGTACGGGTCCTTCCACGAGGTGCCCTCGCAAGCGGAGCTGGAGCGGTACTTTTCCTGGACGACGCGAACCGGGAGGCGGTGCAGGCCAAGCGCAGGTCGCACAACCGGCTCGGGTTCGCGGTCCAGCTCACGAGCGTGCGGTTCCTGTCCCGGTTCATGCCGGATCCGCGGCAAGTGCCGGCGGAGGTGGGCCGAGTACCTGGCCGGGCAGTCGGAGATTGCGGACGTCTCGTGCCTCAAGCTGTATGGGGAGCGGGACGGCACGGCCCGTACGCACGCCGGGGAGATCCAGGAGGCGGGAGGCCGGCGGGACTTCGCCGAGGTCCGCGAGGAGCTGGTGGCCTGGCTGGACGCGAGGACGTGGACGACGGGGGGCGGGCCGAAGGCGTTGGTCGACGCGGCGGCGGGGTGGCTGCGCGAGGGGCGGGTGCTGTTGCCGGGGGCGAGCCGTCTGGCGCGGCTGGTGGGCTCGGCGCGGGAGGCGGCGAACCAGCGACTGTGGGACCCCCTGTACGGGATGCTGAGCGTCGGGCAGCGGGCGGTGCTGGACTCCCTGCTGACGGTGCCGCCCGGCGAGCGGGTCTCGGGGCTGGACCGGCTGCGGCGCGGGCCGGTGCGGGTCTCGGGCCCGCAGATGAAGCGGGCACTGGAGCGGGCCGATGAGCTCGCCGCGCTCGGGATGGGCGTCTCGGACGTGGGGGATACCGCCGCGGCGGCTGGCGGAACTGTCGCGGTACGGGGTGGACAGTAAGGCGTCGCTACTGCGCCGGCACTCGGACGCGCGGCGGCTGGCGACGCTGCTGGCCACCACGGTGTACCTCACCTCGCGGGCTGTGGACGACGCACTGGACCTGCTGGAGGTGCTGATCGCGACGAAGCTGCTGGCCCACGCGGAGCGCGAGAGCGCGAAGGAGAAGCTCAAGACCCTGCCGCGAGTCGAGCGGGCGTCGGCGAAGCTGGCGACCGCGTTCCAGGTCGTGTTCGACACCACCTCCAGGCAGGTCGACACCGACACCGGGGAGATCGCCCCGCCGAAGGTGGCGAGCCTGGAGGCGATGTGGGCCGAGATCGAGCAGGTGGTGCCCCGGCACGAGCTGGCCGCGGCGATCGCCGCGCTGTTCGAGCTGACCCCGCCGCTGGACTCCGACGCCGACGAGGCATGGCGGGCGATGCTGGTGAACCGGTTCGGGACCTGAGCGCGCTGCGGTCGCTACTGGAGCTGATGGGCCGCAAGAAGGTCGGCCCGGCCGAGATCGACACCGGCCTGCTCACCGGGTCGTGGCGGCGCCTGGTGCTCTCGGCGCCGCATCTGGAGCCGGGCACGGTGGACTGGAAGGCGTACACGTTCTGCGTGCTGGAGCAGCTGCACCGGATGCTGCGCAGCAAGCAGGTCTTCGCCCGCAACTCCTCCAAGTGGAGCGACCCGCGGGCGTTTGTGACAGGTTCAGTTGGCCCCACTTTGGCCGTGATCGACATTCGTTATGGCTCCACCCCGGCGGAGAGCCAGCAGCGGACCGAGGAACGAGACGGCTGCTTCTAGCTGCGTCCTTGCCTGTGAGGCGCTCGCCGGCCGTGCCCGGCATTCGAACGTCTGGTGGGGCCAACTTCCGTGCCGGTGTGGGGCCCAATTCGCTTGCCACAAAGAGACGGGAGGTCCCTGGCGTTATGGCCGGTAGGAACGTCCGGCGGTGCGGCCAGTGCGGCATGAAGTTGCCAAAGGGGAGCAGGCGGTCGCGCCGGTGTTGCCGGGCGGCCGGCCAGGTTAGCTGTCGGTGCACGAGGGCCAGATCTCTGCCGCCCAGTCTCGCCAGCTCGGCCAGCCCGCCGGTGGCGTGGGGACCTCGCCGCCGTCGAGTTCGGCGGCGTCAGGCACCTGGAACTGCTCCCGCCAGACATCCAGGTCGGCCTCGCTCATCGGGAACGTGTGATGCGGTGTTGTTTCCTGGCGGTGCGCGACGCGGGCGAGCTGGACGTCCTTGTCCACGGGCAGGTAGACCACTTGGCATGATGCCCCGACCGACCGGGCCAGCCAGCGCAGCGCCGACCGTTCATCGCGGCTCCAGAGTCCGAAGTCGAGCACGACGCTGGTCCCCAGCCTCAGCGCCTGTAGGGCGACCGAGATGAGCCGCCCCTCGAGCACCCAGCGCTTGCCGTCGGCCATCGAATCGCCGAACAGCGGGATCATCCAGTGATCGGGGGTCAGCCGGAGCGCCCGGTGGATTGCGGCGAGTTCTTTGGCACGGGTGGTTTTCCCAGCCCCAGGGAGCCCGACCATCAGGAGCAGGATGACAGCACGTGAGTGCTGCGTAGCGCTGAGGCCGGCTGCATGCGGATGCTGCGAATCGAAACGCTGTGACTGAGACATGACTTCCCTGATCAGGCAGGACGGCCCGGCGTCACAGGAACATGAGTGACTGCCGGCAGGACACTGATCCGGCGGTACGTCATGGCACTGCCCCATGCAGGGCAGGCAATGGCCGCGGTTACAGGACCGCGGTACCGCCGCTAAGCGGCGGTTGTCGTCATGGGAGCACAGCAGCACATGCCTTGACCATAGCGGACCGACTGTGCCGCCGGGCGGCGTGGGTGCCCGGAGCGGTGGCGGGCAGCGATACTCGTCTGGCCGTGGTGTGGTTCCACGGCAGCGCAGTGACAGCCGGGTGTCAGCGGCACGCGTCGCCGGGCGCGAGCGGGCTGGTCACTTCGGAGATCGCCTCGTGGGAGGGCTTGAAGTAGCGGCGGACGTTTTCCGGCTTCTTGTGCCGGGACTTCGCCATCAGCATCAGCAGAGAGGCGCCCTGCTCGCCGAGGTGGGTCAGGGCGGAGTGGCGGTACTCGTGCAGGTCCCAGCCGGTGCCCGGCCCCCGCACGGTGGTGTGCTCGTCGAGCAGGGCGCGGGCCTGGCCGTGGGAGAGGCGGGCCAGGCCGGTGTCCGGGCACACGTCGCGCGGGCTGACGACCTTCCCTGGGCCAGGGCGGCGGTGGGTGACGAAGTATGGGAGCGCGGGTTAGTCGCGGGCGGCGACACAGGAAAACCCGCGCGCAGATCGACCTGTTGAGGGACGAGGGCGCGCGGGTTGGGGTGGTTCCTCCTCCCAGGACTGAGCCTTTCTGCAGTTCACTCGAGGCGCCTAGGTGTATTGGTCCGTTACGGGAGGGGTGAGCCACCGGTGGCGTTGACGATCTCCGCGGTGATGTAGCCCGCTTCGGCGGAGGCGAGGAAGACGTAGGCAGGAGCCATTTCTGCGGGCTGGGCCGGGCGGCCCAGTGGCGACTGCTTGCCGAATTCCTTGGTGTCCGGGAGGGTCGCGGGGATCAGGGGTGTCCAGACCGGCCCTGGGGCCACGGCGTTGACGCGGATGCCGTCGGCGGCGAGCATCTGGGCCAGCCCTTGGGTGAAGTTGGCGATGGCTCCCTTGGTCATGGCGTAGTCCAGCAGGTGCGGGCTGGGCTGGTACGCCTGGACCGAGGTGGTGTTGATGATGGAACCGCCCCGCGGAATGTGCGGTAGTGCCATCTTCGACAGCCAGAACATGCCGTACAGGTTGGTGTGCACTACGCGATCGAACTGCTCGGTGGTGATCGCGGCGATTCCGTCCGGCTGTGACATCTGATAGGCAGCGTTGTTGACGAGAATGTCGATGCGGCCCCACTCCTCCACCGCCCGTTCGACCAGCCGTCGGCACTGCTCCTCCTCCCGGATGTCACAGGGGACGGCCACAGCCGTGCGGCCCGCGTCCTGGACGAGGCGGGTGGTCTCCGCCGCCTCCTCGTCCTCCTCGGGCAAGTAGGTGAACAGCACGTCGGCGCCCTCCCGGGCGAAGGCCAGCGCGACAGCGCGCCCGATGCCCGAGTCGCCACCTGTCAGCACCGCCTTGCGGTCCTGGAGCCGTCCAGTCCCCCGGTAGGAGTCCTCACCATGATCCGGGGGCGGGTCCATGGGGCCGGTCCATCCGGGATGCTCCTGGTCCTGCTGCGGGAAGTCCGGCTCGGGTTGCCGGGGCTGAGAACGGGGTGTGTCGGGCAACGGATCGTCCTTCCTCTGCTGAACGGCTGTCCTCATGCGGACTGGGCCTCTCCGGAGCGTCCTCACGCAAGCCCGTCCCGGTCGCTCTGCTCCGTGAAGAGCATTCTGTCCGCGTAGGGCGAAGTGCCCCCGATCGATTGATCCATTCGGGTTCTCCGGCGGTTGTTCTCTGATGTCCGAGTAGCTCTGTGTCTGCACGCCGGTCCGCGCAGCGTCAGTGTGTTTACGGGCAGGGGCATGGGTTACACACGTTTCTGGTTACTCACCGGCCGCCGGGCGCGCCGGCTGTCTGTTGGTACTGAGCCCGCGGGCCTCCTCATGGAGTCGGCGCAGGAAACCGTAGGAGAGTGAGTTCGGCATGGCGGGTGGTGAGGCGGCCGCAAAAGGGTTGCCGCCGGGGCGGTTCGCGCGAGTTCGAGAGAGGTGTGGCCGGGCCTTCCGCTACGCGGGCTCCGAACGGCTCACCCTGCTGCTGATCGGCAAGAGCACGCTGGCTGCCATGCTCGCCTGGGTGGTCTCCTTCTATGGCCTCAATGCGCAGTCGCCGGCATTTGCGCCTTTCTCCGCAGTCATGATCATGCACGTCACCTGTCCATCGTGCAGTCCCTGCGTTACGTCGGCGCGGTCGCGGCTGGGGTGGCCGTTCAGGCCGCGCTCGGCTTTCTCACTGGTCCGGATCTGCTGACGTTCGGGCTGGTCACGGTGATCGCGCTGTCGCTCGGCCGGTCGCGGGTGCTGGTGGCACAGGGTCCGCAGGTGGCCACCGCGGCGTTCTTCGCGTTCTCCACGTACAGCAGCGCCACCGACGACACGACACGGATCCCGCAACTGGGACAGATCGTGCTGCTGGTCCTCATAGGCTGCGCCATCGGCACCGCGGTCAACGTCACCATCGCCCCCCGATGCGTTACCGCACCGCGGAACACAGCGTCCGCGTCCTCGCCCGCACCCTCTACGACTTGACGTCCGACATACACCCCGCCCTGCGCGAGGGAACGCTGGACGTCGACACCACCGCGCGCTGGCGCGAGCGCGCCGCCCGGACCGGCAGCCTCATCGCCCAGGCCAGGGCCGACCTCAACACCGCCGAGGAAAGCGTCCACTACAACCCCCGCCGGCTGCTGAAACGCTACCGTGACCACCTCGGCTGCCGGGGGCACCAGTCGGTACTCGATGCCCTAGAGCGGACCCTGTACCAACTGGCCTCCCTGACGCGGAGTCTCGACCAGTGGCGGGCCGAGGAGAACGACTACCGCTACGGGCCCTTCCTGGACCCGTACGCGGCCTTTTTGGAAGCCCTCTCGGAGATCGCCCTCGCCGCTCCCGAGTGGTGTCGATCTGGGCCCTCATTTGGTCGGGTGACGTGCCCATTGCGCATCCTCCTTCAAGCTCTCCACGGTCTTGTCGGAAAGCATCGACCAGCTGGCAGACCGCGCCAGCCCCGGACAGATGGTGCGCCGCCGTAGGCAGCGGGTGCGCGGTGCGCTGTCGGGCCTTCGTGACCGCGTCATGGGGACCGTGGCCGACTCCACCGGGACCGTACACAGCAGGCCGCCGAGTCGGCGAAGGAGAGCACGGGCGAGGCCGCGGACACCGTGCGCCAGGCGGCCGGACAGGTCGGCGATGCGGCCGGCTGGGTCAGTGAGGCAGTCGGTAGAGCGCCGGAGCAGGCCGTGCGGCAGACACAGGGCAATCCGCTGGGGGCTGGCTTGGTTGCTTTCGGTGCCGGACTGCTGGCCGCGTCCCTGCTGCCCACCTCGCAGGCCGAGGAGCAGGCAGCCACCCAGATTTCCGAAAGTGAGGCTGTCGAGCCGGTGAAGCAGGCGGCCCTGGAGTCGGCCCAGCATCTGAAGGAGGACGCCACGCAGTCCGCCGAGCAGGTCAAGAGCAGTGCCACGGACGCCGCCCGGACCACCGGCGACCAGGCCCGCGACCGGGCCGGACAGGTCGGGGAACAGGCCCGCGAATCGGGCCAGCAGGTGGCCGACGAAGCCCGCGGACAGACCGGCATCTGAATCATGGAGAAGGCGGTGACTCATGCCGGCGCCCGAGGAGACGAGAGCGCTAGCATGCGTACCCAGCTGCAAAGCAGCCAGGACAAGGGCGGACTTGCCCCGCGACGGCGTCGAGCAGCGCGCCCGGGGTGGACCCGGGACCAAGATCACCCTGCCAAGGGACCGCGGGCGCAGGATGGGCACAGTCCGCGGTAGGTGATCTCGGCCTCGGACACCGCGAAGCCGAACCTTTCCTCCGTGGGGAGGTCGTCGAGCGGACTGCCTGTCGGGTGGACGTCGCGGATGGTGCCGCAGCCGGTGCACACCAGGTGCTGGTGCGGGCGGTGCGCGTTGGGGTCGTACCGCTTGGCGCGGCCGTCGGTGGAGACCTCGATGACCTCGCCCAGGGAGACCAGCTCGCCCAGAGCGTTGTAGACCGTCGCGCGGGAGATCTCGGGCAGCCGCTGCGCCGCCCGGGCGTGCACCTCGTCGGCCGTGAGGTGCACGTGGTCGCCGTCGAGGACCTCCGCAACGACGCGCCGCTGGGACGTCATCCGCCAGCCACGTCTTCGCAGTCGTTTCAACAGGTCACTCATATCGGTTCACCTGTTCACTCGGTGGATATCTGGAGTTTAGCGATGACGCCCGTTTCTGAGCGAAAGCGAATCGGGACTCGGACTCTGTCCCCTGCACAAGCGGTGGGGCTGGGTAGGGCGGCGCACGCCCGCCCGTGGTCAAGGCTCACAGCTCCATTACGCGCCCGCTTTGAACTTGAGTGCTTGTTACGCGCGGTTGTTGCTCAGCGTGTTCTCGTAGCGATGCGGTCCGTGGTGCGCAAACATACGGACGCCGACATCCGGCACGATCGTCGGCGTCGCAGTTCCGGCCGACCGGCTCCATGCGCACAACAGCTAGAACGCGGTCGCAGTGGTCGACACCAGCAAAGGCAAGCAACATCAAGAGCAGGCAAGACAGCAGAAGGAAAACCGAGACAGGGAGAAGGACAGAAGTGTCCGGCAGCAGCGAGCCGGGACTGGTGGCCCTATCAGCCGGACCTCAGGTTCTCCACCAGCAATCTCCCCAGTCAGTGTGGTTCCGTCAGTGGCGCGGCTCGCTCGGACGTTGAGAAGGGTGTTCGTCGATGGACAGCGTGGAAGCTGCGCGTGCACGGGTGCTGGCGGAGCTGATCGCTGCGAGTCATCTGATGACTTTGGAGCAGCTGCCTGGCACGGTGGCGTCGCACGCTGCCGGGGTGGGCTGGCCTCAGGTGCTGATCTATCTGGCCGATCTGCAACAGGTTCGGCTGTACCTGCTGCACGGCAGCATCGACGTCAGCCCCGGTGGCGCCGACGTGCCGACTGAGTTGTCCGTTGAAGGGACCGTGGCAGGGCGGGCCTTCCAACTGGGGAAGGCCTTTCCGGCCTCCGCCTCTGCGAAGGGCCAGTGGTGGGTCCCGCTGCTGGACGGCACCGAGCGTCTTGGTGTGCTCCGGGTCGGCGTTCCAGGCGCACAGGTCGAGGCGGACGAGGATCTGAACAAGCTCGCCGGATTGGTCGCCCTCCTTCTGGTGAGCAAGCGTGACACGAGCGACTCGTACTCCCAGTTGGTCCGCCGCCGGAGGATGGATGTATCCGCCGAGATGGAATGGCAGCTGATGCCGCCGCGGACTTTCGCCACAGACCGTGTTTTGATCAGCGCAATTATGGAACCGGCCTACCAAGTCAGCGGAGATGTTTTCGACTACGCCCTGACCGGGGAGACCGTTCATCTGTCTGTCTTCGACGCCATGGGACACGACACCGCCGCCGGAGTGACCGCAAACCTCGCGTTGGCAGCCGCTCGCAATCACCGCCGTCAGGGCGCTGACCTTCTGCAGACAGCGGAAGGCGTCGGTGAGATCCTGACCGAGCAATTTGCGGGCAACCGCTACGCCACGGGCATCTTGGCCGACCTTCACCTGGCCACCGGCATGCTGACCTGGACGAACTACGGCCACCACCCCCCGGTCATCATCCGCGGCAACCGTACGGTCGTGCACCTGTCCTGCTCGCCCGCTCCTCCCATGGGAACCGGGCTGGGCCAGCCCGGCACCCTACGCCGCGACCAGCTCGAACCCCGGGACCGCCTGCTGCTCTACACCGACGGCATCACCGAAGCGCGCAACCGAGAGGGACAGGAATTCGGCCTGCACGGCCTGACCGACTTCCTCATTCGTCACCACGCCGACGACCTCCCCGTCCCAGAAACCCTGCGCCGGCTGATCGGGCACCACCTGGCCTACCACCACGGCCGCCTCAACGACGACGCCACCGTGATGCTCGTGGAATGGCACGGCCCAACCCCCTACCGACCCGGCCAGCTGCAGGCACTCGCGGGCCTGCCCCCGTCCACCGCCCCGGAGACCATTTCCTCCGCGTGGGCCCAACAGCCCGCTGACGACGACGGCCCCTGAAGGAAGCAAAGCCCTGCTCCAAGTTCCTGGAGTTCTGTCGCCTCCGACGCTCCCTCCGCCCGGCCCAGAAACGCATCGCGATCGTGTGCGACAACTACTCCCCGCACCTGACCACCAAGCGATGCCGCCGGGTCGCGGACCGGGCCGAGGCCAACAGCGTCGAGATCGCCTACACCCCGACCGACCACTCCTGGCTCAACCGGGTCGAAGCCCACTTCACGGCCCTGCGCCACCTCGCCCTGGAGAACGCCGACCAGCCCAGCCACAAGGCGCAGGGCAGCAGGATTCGCCGCTACATCACCTGGCGAAACGAGCACGCCAGTGACGAGCGTCTACGCGAGGTGGTGAGCCCTGCGATCGTCGCTTGATGCGGCACCAGTAGGGCGCCGGTCTTACCGATCACGCTCCGGACGTCTCCGGTTGAAGGAGTTCGAGGAGAGAGGTGCGGTGCACGCTGCCGACCGATGCAAGCAGGTCAGGGTGGCGCAGCAACGGCGCGGCGTTGTGGTCGCGCGGGCTGGGGAGGGTCAGTCGACGCATATCCCCCGCGGTGCCGGCACCGTGTTCTGTGGCCGAGAGGGCGGTTTCCGCGGCGGTGGCGAGGGCGGGATCGGCGAGCAGATTTGCCGCCCAGCTGACGACGGTTTCGTCGACCCAGGTACGCCAAGCGTGTTCTGGCTCTCCCAGATGGTGCTGGTCGGCTCCGGTGAGTGTGTCCAGCTGGCCAGAGCCTCCGGGGCCGAGGAGGTTCAGCAATTCGACATCGAACGTCGTGGGGTAGCGCAACGAGGCGGCGAGGGTGGCCGCCTGCCGCGCCTGGGCTTCGGCCAGCGCGTAGTTCATGGCGCCAACGGCTGCCGGGTAGGCGGTCAGCAGCCAGCGTGTGGCGGCGGCTATGACTGGCGAGAGATCACTGGGCATGTGAACCGTCTTTCACGCGCGCCCGGTGACCATCTGGCGTGCATGAGCTCCGGCCGCGCTGTCGCACGTAGCTCGTCAGCTTAAGCCGCCCTCCCCGGGCTGTGACAAGGAGCTGCGTCACAGCCCGGGGCAGAGCGGGCCGGCCGGGATTCCCGGATCAGGACTTGCCGCGGCCGCTTACGAAGTCGCGCACGCGATCCACCATCCCCACCCCTGGCGCGAGCACCTTGTTGGCAGGCGGCGTGTCCGGTGCGGAAGGATGCGGCCGCGTGGGGGCCATGGCCTTGGCCCGGCGGACCTTGTCACCCAGGTCGTCCAGCGCTTCACTCGTACACGCCTGGCGCAACCGCGGGAACAGCTGCCCTTCCTCGTCCCGGATGTGTGCGCTGACGTCCTCCATCAGCTTCGCCAGCGTGGGGTGGAACTGTGCGTCGTCGACCCGCATCCGCTCCAGCTCCTTCATGAGTTTCTCGGCCTCAGCGTGCTCCTCGATCTCCTTGTCTGCGAGTTCCGCACCGCCCTCGACGTGCTCACGGACGGCCGGATATAGGTACTGCTCCTCCGCGACCGAGTGGCGCACGAGCTCGATGGTGACCTCGTCCACCAGCCCACGCAGGTCACTGTCCCCGGTAGGCAGCGCCTCGATCCGGGAGAAGAGCTGCTCCACCTCCCGGTGATCGGCCATAAGCTCCTCGATTACATTTCCGCCATGCCCCATGCCCACATTCCTCTCGCATCGTCCAGTGCAATGGCCGAAGCTGCCCGGCCACGCCTGATGGGTTCCCTTTTGGCTGTCCGCTGACGTGACGTCCTGGGCAGGCCACCCGCCTGGCGGCACCCCACGGCGCAGGCACGGACAATCGGCAGGTCCCGCCGGGAGTCCGCCCCGGTCTTACGCTGCTTCGTAGCGGTGGGCTCGGCCTACCGCGCCATTCGATCCAGCGGGGGCGTCGAGGCCTTCCAGACGTGATGCGCTCCCGCCGGTTTTGTCGGCGGTCACGAAACCCTCCACGAAACCCGCTGCCCCGTTCCGGCTACGGACAGGGCAGGGGCACCTTCGTATGTCAGGGCCTTGGACATCCATCTGGCCGATAGGGGTTTTGGGCGGGAGTGTGCGAGCTGGTTAGCTTCCGCATGCCACCCGGGCGCAGCCTCCCCGACCAGTGGGGCTGCGGCCTGGCGGCAATCCGCCCCCTTGGGGAGGGGGCGGATTCAACATCCATGGCGCGCCATCGCGGCTCGCTGCCTCTCTCGAGCTCCGTAGTAGGAAGTGAAGCCCGGTTCTATGCCGCTTCGTACCGGTGCGCTTGGCGTCGCGGCATTCCATCCAGCGCGGATCGTCGAGACAAGGCTCGGTGTCACAGATTCCGGCCCGCCGGAGACGCTCGATCAGGTCGTGACACGCGATAGCCGGATTCTACAGAGCAGTACGCGACTATCGGGGCACCCACGATGCGTCCGGGGTGCGCTCGCTCGGCTGCGGGTGGCATCACCGGGCCCCCGGGATGCCCGTCGGAGACGCTGACCAGAGGCCCGACCCTCGGCCCGGCGCGCAAAGCCCGGCCGACTCCACGCAACTTCTAGAGTGCAGGAACAGTATAAATCGGACATCTGTTCGATTTTGATGACTGTGGTCGAGCTCCCGCCGCTCAGCCAGGGGGTCGGGGCATAATGCGCTCGTTTGCGCTAATCCGGCGGCTCTTGCGGCAGGGGTCGATCTTGGGTCCCACGCCTCCGCTCCTTGATCTCATCTCCGGCGCGCTTGGCCGTCCCCTCGGCTTCCTCGCGTCGGCCACCAGCCATCTTGCCTGTGGCTTCCTTCGCCTGACCTGTGAGTTTGTCCTTGCCGCTCCGCCGCGTCATAACGGCTCCTCGCGTGGACGAATTCTTGCCCTCCCGAACCAGGAAACCTCAGGCCGGGTCGCTTTGTGTGAGAGGCAGCAAGAGGGTGGATGCGCCTGCCGCGCAAGCGCTGGAGGACCGGTCTGCGACGCCGTACAGACAGCTGCGAGCCACCAGGGGGCCTGACCCTGGCTGGTCAGGCGAGCAGGGCGCCGCTGGGTACTGCTCAATCACGCCAGGCACCTCCTCCCGAAGGGTCTGACAGCAGCCGCGCGTGGGACAGATCAGCCGCCGCACCTTCACTCGGTCCACCACCCGGTCCACCGGCGTATCGGCCACGGTCCGTAAGCGATAGACATCCACACGCACGGACGGTGCCCTCGCAGACCGTGCAGGCAGCCGCCCCTTGCGGCGTCCAACCCTCACCCGGATCCTCGGCCCGTCGCCGACGAAGTTCTCGATGACCAACGGCGAAATCCCTGAAATCACCGCATTTACAAGGTCGTTGACATCCCTCACGAAATGTCAACGACAAGGCAGCACGCACCGCCAACACCGGAAGTGAGACAAGGCCGTTCATTTGGCAGACCCCAGACAGCTAAGGCCTCCCGCTCCCTGACGGGTGTGGCCCATGCCCTGCGGCGCCTCCGCTTCTGGAAGCGAGGAGGGGGTGAACCCGACACGTCTCAGTGGACGCTGCCTGAACGCTTGATCGGCTACATGGCACTGTTCCGGGCAGGCGGCGTTCTGTGGCTTCGCTTTCGAAGGAGGACAGGTTCGATGAGAACGCAGGACAAGGCGGGCGACGTGAAGCAGGCCCTTGAAGCTGAAGAACGCCTTCGAACACTGACATGGTTGCCCAACAGAGGGCCGCAGCCTCTTCGAGCGCTGCGGCCCTCTGTTTTGTGCAAGTTGCTTTACCGAGGGAGGGTTTCGCCCGGACCGGACCGTATCGGGTAGGGGGCGAGGGCCGGGCGGCCCGCTTGAGAGGTCTTCGCGCTGGTTCCCACGCGACAGACCGGACTGCCTCGGCCCCTCATCAAGCCACGTTCCCGGACAGTTTGGTCTTGCACAGTGCTCATGCATGGTGCCTGCCGCACGTACGTGCGGCAGGCACCATGTTGGCGGTGCGTCAGGTGGTCACCACCGGTACCAGCGGCGCCTGCCGCCACTGTGGCTGGAGCGCAAAACGAATCCGAGCAGCCACAGGACTAGGACAGCGATAGCCACCCACCACAGCACCTTGAGAGCGAAGCCGGCCCCGAAAAGGATCAGAGCGAGCAGCAGAACGAGCAGCAAGGGAACCATTGTTGTCAACCTCCCGCCCGCCGGTTACCCCGCCATACCCGCCTCACGCCTAGGCTCCCCTCCGCTCTCTTCTGTGGTGATGCTGGCGTTGAACGGATGCACAGCGCACAGTGCCGGCGAACTGGAGCACTGGGCGAGGCCCCACGTACTTCTTCGAGGCTTGAGAGACCCCCGCGTCCGCATGCTTTCCGAGGATGGGGGTAAGCGCCCTGTCCACAGCCCGTGAGGGGCAGGCCAGCAGGCGGTGAGGAAGGGGAGAGGCATGAAGGTAGTGGCGATTACACGGACGGGTGCCGACGCGCGTATCGCTGAACTGCCGGTGGTGACCGACCCGCTGAAGGTCGCGCCGAAGGACGCGCGGACGCTGTCCAAGCTGTTCTTCGAGCAGCTGGCGGTGTTGGAGGAAGGCACGCACGAGTACCAGTACGCGCGTAACACCCTCATCGAGATGAACATGTCCCTGGTCCGCTACGCGGCAGGGCGTTTCCGCAGCCGCGGCGACGACATGGAGGACATCGTCCAGGTCGGGATGATCGGCTTGATCAAGGCGATCGACCGTTTCGAGCTGTCCCGTGAGGTCGAGTTCACCTCGTTCGCCGTCCCCTACATCGTCGGTGAGATCAAGCGGTTCTTCCGGGATACCTCGTGGGCGGTCCACGTACCGCGTCGCCTGCAGGAGGCACGCCTGGAACTCGCCAAGGCAACTGAGGAACTGCGCACCCGCCTAGGGCGTACGCCCACTGTCAGGGAACTGGCCGAGCTGATGAGCCTCACCGAGGCAGAGGTCACCGAAGCACGGCTGGCCTCCAACGGCTACAACTCCTCCTCTTTGGACGCCGCTCTGGGCAACGATGAGGACGGTGAGGCGGCCCTAGCCGACTTCGTCGGCAGCGAGGACCCTGCCATGGAACTCGTGGAGGACTTCCAGGCCCTGGCCCCGCTCATCGCCGATCTCGACGAGCGCGACCGGCAGATCATCCACATGCGGTTCGTTGAAGAGCTCACCCAGTGCCAGATCGGTGAACACCTGGGCTGCTCCCAGATGCATGTCTCCCGTCTACTCTCACGCACCCTGAAGCGTCTGCGCGACGGCATGCTCACGACCCGCTGACCCCCGGGAAAGCTCCAGGACGGTCCAGGCGCCACAGCGCCTGGACCGTCCTGCTGCACAAAAGAATCCGTTGTGATGAGCGAGCAGTGCCGCATCACACCTGCACCTCGCACATGAGTAAATCTCCCAACGGATCATATGTAGCCATCACCGGCGAAGTGAGGGGCCCCAACGGCTACGCCAGGGGGTCCTGCTCTCCGCATGCGGCTGCTGGAATCCCCGCCCAAACTGGAAAGAGGCGGAGTGATCAGCGCGGCCAACGGCTGCTGCTCCATTCGGATCTCCCGCCTGCGAAATTTGGGACGCCTGCGCGGGCCTCACTCGCCAGCCCGGAACGTCTGCTCGGCAGTCCCTCGAAGGGAAATCTGATGGCTGATGTACCCAAGGTCCCTCTTGCCGCCGCGATTCTCGGCGGGTATGTCCTGGGCCGGTCGAAGAAGGGACGGGTCGCGTTCGCGATGGCGACCTATCTGGCCGGCCGCCGGTTCGGGCTGGAACCACAACAGCTGGTGACGGAAAGTATCAAGCGGTTGCGCGAGCTTCCCCAGTTCGCCGACCTCAACGAGCAGCTTCGCGGTGAGGTCCTCGATGCAGGGCGCAAGGCGATGAGCGCGGTGGCCGACCGCAAACTCGCCGATCTGGCCGACTCCCTGCAGCAACGCACTGAGCTCATAGGCAGCAAGAGCAAGGAAGAACCGCAGGACGAAGACGAAGAAGCGGCAGTCGAGTACGAAGAGGAGGAGCCGGAGGACGAAGAGCCCGAAGAAGGGGAGGAAGCCGGGGACGAGGAAGAGGAACCTGAGGAGGAGCCGGAGGAGGAAGAGGAAGAGGAAGAGCCGGAGGACGAGCAGGAGCCGGAAGAAGAAGAGGAGCCGGAACCCCGACGTCACCGCGCAGCCCGGAAGTCGGACGAAGAACGCGACGGGGGTGCCCGGCACGGTCACGGTCGTGAGCGTCGTCCCAAGAAGGCCGCTACCCGCAACGCACCTGCGAGGAAGTCGGCTCCCGCGAAAAAGACGGCGGCGACGAAGTCCGCTTCTCCGCCGAAGAGGACCGCAGCCAAGAAAACGACGGCGAAGAAGGCACCCTCACGGCGGCGGAGGTAGACCCATGGCCGGCACGGCACGTGACACCGGAAGGCAGCAGGGCTCGGGACTGGACCAATTGCGCGGCGCCTTCACGAGCTTCCTGGGCGCCCAGGTGGAGAATTTGGCGGACAAGGCCGGCGACAAACTTGGGGACATCACCAGCGGACTCACGGATGTGGCGGAGAACGGCGGCGTGCTGCCCAAGGCAGGTCTGCGGATGCTGCAAGGCGATTCGCCGGTCAAGGCTCTGATCGGCGAGAAGGCGAAGAGCGTCAAGGACAGCGTGGTCGGCAAGGCCAAGGAGGCGTTCGGCGGCGGGGGAGGTGGCAAGGGCCGTGGGTCCGGCACCCCCAAGGTCATGAACATCATCGAAGTCCTGGACGTAGGTGTACCGATACGCGACGTCTACGACCACTGGACCCAGTACGAGAAGTTCAGCAGCTTCACCAAGGGCGTGCGCAGCGCCTCGAAAGGCAAGGAAGACGCCGATAGCGACTGGAAGGTCAAGGTCGGGCCTTCGACCCGCGGATGGAAGGCCACGGTCCAGGAACAGATCCCGGACGAACGCATCGCGTGGACCTCGGAAGGAGCCAAGGGAACCACGCGCGGCTGTGTCAGCTTCCACGAACTGACTCCCACCCTGACGCGCATCGTCCTGCTCGTCGAGTACTACCCTTCCGGCTTCTTCGAGAAGACCGGCAACCTCTGGCGCGCCCAGGGGCGCCGCCTGCGGCTCGACTTCAAGCACTTCCAGCGATACGTCACCCTGACCGACGAGGAACCGGACGGCTGGCGCGGCGAAATCCGCGACGGCGAAGTCGTCCGCACCCACGAAGAGGCCATCGAGGAAGAGCAACAGGCCGCCGACGAAGACCAGGACCTCGAGGAAAACACCGACGAGGAAGACACAGAGGACGAATACCCCGAAGACGAAGAAGAAGACGGAGAGGAAAGAGAGGAAGAAGAGGAAGACGAAGAGGAGTACCGGTGATCGCTCACGACGATGCTGGCAGTGCGGGTGGCAGCCATGCGCGACCGCCGTGACGGATATCAGGGGCGAGGGTTACGCCGGGCGATCCTGGCGTTGAGGGCGGTGGCGAACAAGCACCATGCCGCGTACGGCAGGAGCGCGGCAGCCGCACGTCGGTCGCTGCGGGCTGTGGTGCGAATGAGATGAAGGTTGCTGGCGTCCAAGAGCAGAGTGCTGACCAAGCCAGCGCGGGGGCTACGAGCTGCGAAGAAAGCCCAACTCCAGGCCGTGCGCAGCGACAGGTTCACCGTCAGCGCGACCACCAGCTCGGTACGTTCTCGCTCGCCGGCCTGGCTCCAGGCGCGGCCCGCGGACCACGCGGTAGTCGCGTGGAGGAATGGCCAGAACGCACCGAAGGCCCAGCGTGGCGGCTGCCAACGCGGTGTGGCCAGCCCGCGGTACCAGGCACTGTTCGCGTCGACCGCGGCAGCGCCCACTGCTGCCGCAGCGGCTACCGCCATTGCGGCACCGGCGTAGGGCTGCCACCGCACCCGAGTCCCGGAAGGGTTCCGCCACCGTCGGCCAACGCCGCCCTGTCGTCGCCCGCTGCATTCGCTGATCAGCCTCACACCCACGATCCTTCCCGCCACGACCCCACCTTCGTCGGCCATGCCGTACATCACCCTGACGCCCCGCTTGTTCGCTCATCTGCCCGATAGCAAACTGGACCGCTTTCCAAGAGGCCTCGTTGCACGCTCGTACGAGGCCCTCAGCCAGGAGTCGGGCCCCCTGGCTTCGCCGAGACGGGGGCCTGCCTCGTGCGCCTGCGCCCATCCCAGTCACCTGTTCCCCTCCCGTACGGCCTATAACAAGCCCGGGGCCGGATGAGCCAACTGACCCGGCACGGCGGTAGCAGACGACACCGACGGTGCCATCGAAATCAGCGCCGGGCGACCTCGATCAGTTCCTGCAAGCGCAGGCCTTGCCGCGCGTCCAGCTCACCGGGGCGGCCGGAGCGGACGGCCGCTGCGAACTCGGCGCGCAGGACGGGCCAACACTCCTCGTGGTCGATGCCGGCGGTGTCGAAGATGAGTTCTTCGGCCTGGCCGAGCAGTTCGATCCGCGCGCGTGGCCGGGGAACCCGCACACTGCCTGACAGGGCGCCGTTGTTGTGTTCGCAGGTGAGCTCGATCCAACGGCGGGGGTCGCCGGTGGCGCGTATCGCGGTGATGGGGCCGATCGCGGCGTCGAGGAGGTCGACCAGGTGGGGGCCGGGGCGAGCGCGTCGATGAGCTCGTCCCGGCTCATCTTGGAGCGCCCGGCGATGTCCTGCTCGGTGGCTCGTTGGTACAGCTCCGTCTTGGTCCACTGCCGACGCTCGCTCCTGCCCCCGGCCCTGACCGCGGGTTGTCGCCGCCGCACGGGCTGACTTCGGCGGGGCCTTCTTGGCGGCGGGCTTCCTATTCGCTCGCGGCTGGCCCATGTTGCGGGCAGCAGCCTTCTTCTGCCGGGCAGTCGGCTCCTTTTCACGAGACCCCTGGGCCTGGTCGAGGCGGCCCTGCAGGAGTTCCATCAGGTCGACGACGTTCGTGGCCTGGGCGCCTCGTCCGCCACGGCGATCTGCTCGCCGTCGGCCTTCGCCCGCACCAGCTCCTGCACCTTCTCCTGGTAGGCGTCGTGATACCGGGCCGGATCCCCCTGCGCGTCCAGAGCGTCGACCAGCTGGATCGCCATGTCCCGCTCCTTGCCCTGGCCGGCACGGCCAGAAGGCAGTTCGGGCAGCTCCTTGTCGGGATCGCGGACCTCGTCCGCCCAGTGGAGCGTCTGAAGCACCAGGAGCTTGTCCTCGGCACGCAGCGCGGTCAGGTACTCCTTGCCGCGCATCACGAACGTGGCAATGCCGACTTTGCCCGCCTCCGCCAGCGCCGCCCGCAGCAGCTCATAGACCTTCGTGTACTCCTTGCCGCGGGGGGCGATGCAGTACGTGCGGTCGAAGTAGACCGGCTCGACGTCGCCCAGGTCGACGAAGTCGCTGATGTCGATGGTCCCGCGCGAGGAACACGGGTAACGCACCGCCCATGAGAACTACACCCCCTGGCCCGCCGGTCCAGGGAGCCGGGCAGTCTGATGCGACCTATCCTGGAATCGATGCGGGTTCCCGGCGTCGTCGCTCATATGGGATCAACGATCGATCACGGCATTGGTTGACCCGCACCAGTGGTTCCGGGTGATCGATGGCGGCCCTGCCAGCAAGCAGCGGGCCAAGGCCGCCGTCACAGGGCTCTGTTAGGTCTCGTGGCAGCCATCAATAGTGGCTTCCCCCAGCGAGTCGCCAGTGGTCCTGTCCAAGCGTGCAGGCTTCGGGATTGGACGGGCATTCCCAGACCGCTTCCCGTCGGGCCGAGGCTGGTCCGGGTGGGCGTGAGCGCTACGGGGGATCTCTCCCGGGCAATAAAGCGTCCGCGTCATCGATCGGCACTGGCCCTCCAGCTCACGGCCCAGAGAGCGGCGAGCTCTGCGGTGCGATCGTCAAGGGATTCGCCAGGTCACTGCAGGCCGCCTGAGCCACAGACCGAGGGCACCTTCGTTGCGGAGGCGCCACCTGCTACCGGCCGCCTTGAGATCTACCCCCCTTCGCGGCGGCCGCCAGGGAGTGATCATGAAGGCAGCGGTGTACGAGGGACCGCGGACAGTTACCGTAAAGGATGTGCCGGACGCAAAGATCGAGCATCCGTGCGACATCATCGTGAAGATCACCAGCACGAACATCTGCGGCTCCGACCTGCACATGTACGAGGGCCGCACCGACTTCGAGACGGGCCGCACTCTGGGGCATGAAAACCTCGGACAGGTCGTCGAGGTCGGCCCGGCCGTCAGCAAGGTGAAGGTCGGCGAGTACGTCGTCCTGCCGTTCAATATCGCTTGTGGTTTCTGCAAGCAGTGCGAACAAGGGCTGACCAACTACTGTCTGACCATGCAGCCTGAGCCGACCCTCGCCGGAGCCGCCTACGGGTTCGCCGACATGGGCCCGTACCCGGGGGGCCAGGCGGAGATGCTGCGGGTGCCGTACGGGGACTTCAACGCCCTGCGGCTGGGTGAGGACGCAGCAGAGCGCCAGGTGGACTACGTGATGCTGGCCGACATCCTCCCCACCGGCTACCACGCCACCGAGATGGCGGATGTCAAGCCCGGTGACCAGACCATCGTTTATGGAGCCGGTCCGGTGGGCCTGATGGCCGCTTACTCTGCGGTGCTCAGGGGTGCCGGCCGGGTTTGGATCGCCGACCACCACGCCGACCGGTTGCGCGTCGCGGAAGGGATCGGTGTCATCCCGATCGATACCACCAAGGAGAACCCGGTCGAGGTTGTCAAAGAGGCAACCCTTGGCCTCGGCGCCGACAACGGCTGCGAATGCGTCGGATACCAGGCTCACGACCCGCAGGGGCACGAGGACGCCAGCCTGGCCCTCAACGGCCTCATCGACTCCGTCCGTTTCACCGGCGATATCGGGGTCGTGGGCGTGTTTCTGCCCGAGGACCCTGGAGGAGCGGAGGCCCAGGGAGACCTGGAAGCTCACGGCAAAGTGCCGATCGACTTCGGCCTGATGTGGCTCAAGGGTCAGAAGATCGGTACGGGCCAGGCTCCGGTCAAAAGGTACAACCGCGCCCTGCGCGACCTGATCGCCGGCGGTAAGGCGGAGCCCAGCTTCATCGTCTCCCACGAACTCAGCCTCGACGAGGCTCCCAGCGCCTACGAACACTTCGACGCCCGCGACGACGGCTGGACGAAGGTCGTCCTGCACCCGAACGGCAATCCCTGACCACCGCAGCCGAACCCACGCGCCATATCTACGAAAGCCGGACCATCGTGTCCCGGCGCACGCAATTCGCGGCCTGGACGCCGTCCCGCGTCAACCACTCAGTCACAGGGACGTCGGCCAGCTGCTTCGCGACCACTTGAGCGGGGGTCGGGGAACCGTAGGTGTAGCCGAGGCCCGTGGTGGCGCCGCAGCGTGCCCGCACCGCTACGAGCGTCGTCGAGTCCCACGACAGTGTCCCGTCCCCTTCTGGTGCGTCGGTGGGGACGGTGTAGGCGGCCGCCTCCACGTCCTCCACCACCGGGCTGCCGTCGTCGGCAGTACGCGCGGTCAGGCGGTGACCGGGCAGCATCTCCTGCACCTTGGCCTTGAAGCCCTGCCGGACCATTCCGGCCTTGTCGCTGTCCCCCTTGAGGATCGCCGTCGCCGCGGCTTCGATCTGTTCGAGACTCGCGGGGGGGCGGAATCGGGGGCACGGCCGGGTCGGTACGGAAATCGATGACGAACGGCCGGTCAGCGCCCGGCGCCCGGTGCCAGGCCGCTTCCACCTCGCCAGGCTTCTCCACCCTCACGCCGTCAAGGCCGATCGAGCGGGCAAAGTCCGCGTAGGGCACGTCCGGGAGGGACTGGGAAGGCAGGAACTGCGGGGCGCCCGACATGGCGCGCATCTCCCAAGTGACCTGGTTGAGGTCCTGGTTGTTCAGCACCGCCACAATCAGCCGCGGGTCGCCCCACTCCGGCCAGTACTTCGCCGCGGTGATCAGCTCGGACATTCCGTTCATCTGCATCGCGCCGTCCCCCACGAGGGCGATGGCCGGCCGGTCGGGATGAGCGAACTTGGCTCCGATGAGGTAGGGCACCCCCGGCCCCATGGTGGCCAGGGTGCCCGACAGGGGCCCGCGCATCGATCCGCGCATCCGCAGGTGGCGTGCGTACCAGTTCGCTGCGGAGCCGGAGTCGGCGGCGAGAATGACGTTGTCCGGGAGCAGAGCGTCCAGGGGGTGGACGACGTATTCCGGGTTGATGGGATCGGCGTCGACGGCGACCCGGCGCTGCATGACTTCCCACCAGCGAGAGTGAGGTTTACCTCGAAGGGGTAGCGCAGACCGACCATGAAGGGCTCGATATCGATCTGCACCGCGCGGGCCTGGTCCAGTTCGGGCATGAACTGGGTGTACGGGAAACTCGACCCCACAACCAGGAGTGTGTCGCAGCCCCTCATCAGCTCGTAGGAGGGCCGGGTGCCGAGCAAGCCGATGGAACCGGTGACGTACGGCAGAACGTCGGGCAGCGCGTCCTTCTCGAGCAAGGCCTTGGCCACACCTGCACCCAGCAGCTCGGCAAGCTGCTCGACCTCTGCCCGGGCCTCCTGCCCGATCAGAACGGCCACCTTCTCAACGGCGTTAAGCACTTCGGCTGCCCGCGTGATCTCGTGAGCCGCAGGGATCGGGGCGTAGTCGGCCAGACCCAGGCTGGAGGGGACCATCTTGAACGAGTGGGTCGGCGGGGAATAGTCCAGTTCCTGCACGTCCGCAGGGATCACGACGGCGGTGACGGTGCGTTTGGCGTAGGCGGTCCGCATGGCCCGGTCGATGACGTTGGGGAGCTGCTCGGGGACCGCCACCATCTCGCAGAACTCGGAGGCGACGTCCTTGTAGAGGCTGAGGAGGTCGGCTTCCTGCTGGTAGGAGCCACCCATGGCGCTGCGGTTGGTCTGCCCGCCGATCGCCACCACCGGGACGTGGTCCAGCTTGGCGTCGTAAAGGCCGTTGAGCAGGTGAATCGCGCCGGGCCCCGAGGTGGCGGCGCATACGCCGACCTTGCCGGAGAACTTGGCATAACCCACAGCCTCGAAGGCGGCCATCATGGCCGGATCGGGTAATGCGGGGGAAAATACGCCAGGGCAACCAGGTAGGACAGCGATACCGTACGCTGGCCATCGCGTCGCTTCCCGGTAGCCCACACGGATGGGTGACCGTCACAGCTGTCCCCGGTCCGCCCCCGACGGGCGACAGCACTTACTGGGCCCCCGAATATTAACGCTCGGGGGCCCAGCTCATGACCGCACCAAACTCCGACAAGGTTATTTGTTCCCCTCAAGCGGGGTGCTCGCCCGGAACTGGACAGTTCGCTTGACATCGGCGCGGTCGAGATCGCCATCCTTGGCGAAACGGGTAACGGCGTCTTGGACATCGCGTTCAAGATCGCGAAATGCCCGCCATGCCGTCTCATGCGCCGCCGTCTGCGCTTCGGTCCACGGCTCGCCCGTCGGCGGCCCAAAGGCAGCCCGCAGTTCCGTGACCCGGTTATGGGCAGCAATGACGGCGCGCTGCAACTCGACCAGTTCTTCCAGGGTGTGTGCCATTCCACCGATACTAAGCTAAAAAGCGTTTTGTCCCGGCGAAAGCATTTGGCTATGCAGCGCCGCCGTGGATGATTACGCAATGGTGGTCCAGGTAGAAGCACTGCCGTCCCGCATGGGATCCTCCCGGGTTGCGACCATGTACCTAGCCGCCCCCGCCGAGCCCGGCATCGCGGGATTCTACGAGACCCGGCGCACCCCATACGGAGTCAGGCGCATGATCGGCGACGTGCGCGGCGGGGCGTGCCCGCGGTGGAGCCGAGATCGCCCGCAAAAGCATCCAGTCCAACGAACGGTCAGGGCGGCGCCGATGTGTCATCGAAATCCATGTCCTGGCCGGCCGGATGGAGTCCAGCCAGTCGCTGTTTTCATCACCGCCACGGATCGCCACACCGTGAAGGTGGCCGAACTCGGTCAGAGAGCCAACCGTGCGCTGACCGACCAACGGAATTGATCACGGGTCCCCTCGATCGCGCTTTCCCGGTCCTATAGAACGTGGCCGCCGCTTCTGCCGTGACGTGCAAGGGAGCGCTGTAGAGCCGCCAGGATGGCAGCGCTGCCTCGAGTGGCATGAAGAGCCGCGTGCGCTGCGTTGGCGCCAGGGGCGCCATGCACTCCGCCGCCCGGGTGGGCCGAGGCAGAGGCCAGATAGAGGCCGGGGACCGGTGTCTCCGGCCGGCCCATACCGGGAACCGGCCGGAAAACCAGTTGTTGGTGCAGGTTGGCGGTGCCCCCGTTGATCGCGCCGTCATAGAGGTTACTGTCCGCTTGGTGTAGGGCGGGTGGTGCGAGAATGCGCCTGCTGATGATTTTATTGCGGAACCCCGGAGCGTAGCGCTCGATATGCCCCTCGATCCTGTCAGCCATCGCTTCCTGCTCCCGGCTGTCCCATCGCCCGGTCAGGTCGTCCGCGCCGGCGTCTCCCTTCACCGAGTGGGGCACGTGGGTGTAGGCCCAGGCGGATTCGGTACCGAGGGGCGAGCGGGTGGCGTCGGACGTCGTCATCTGGCCCACCAAGGTAAATGGGCGGTCAGGAATACGACCCATCGCAATCTGTGCAGCAAACCTGGTGAGTTCGTCCACACCCTCGGCCAGATGGACGGTGCCGGCCGAACCAGGCCCCTGGGCGCTCCAGGGCACCGGACCATCAAGTGCCCAGTCGACCTTGAAGGTGGCAAAGTCCCACTGGAACCGTCGTAGATCGTCGAAGATGCGGGGCGGCAAATGTTCCGCGCCCACCAACTCCTGATACAAGGCAGGTGCCGACACGTCGGCAAGGACGGCCTTACGCGCCGTGATTGCCCCTCCCTGGGCTGTCCGCACCCCGACGGCCCGGCCCCGGCGTACGACGACTTCGGTGACGCGTTGTCCGCAGTGCACCGCCGCGCCGCGCGCACTCAGACGCCGTACCAGAGCAGAGGTCAGTGCGCTGGATCCTCCTGCCGGCACAGGAAAGCCGTACGACTGCCCGAGCATGGACATGAGCCAGCCGAAGCCACCGCTTCCCGCTGCCTCGGGAGCGAAATCCGCGTGCAACGCGTTCCCTGCCAACAGAAGCCGGCCCCCCTGACCGGCAAATTCCTCCTCGCCGAATCGGCGGACCGGCAGGAGCATGCTGCGTGCCAGCCTGAGCCCCCCTGCCGCTCGTAGGCGCCATGCCAGAACTCCTGCGGCGCGCAAGGGCGGAAACGGTGAGAACAGCGAGCTCAGGAGATCGTTGCCGATCCGGTCCCACATGTGACATAGGCCCATCCAGGCTTCCCCGTCACCAGGAGCGAACTCATCGAGACTCCCGGCCGTCACGTCGCGGTCGCGGTCGAGTACAGCGCACCTCCCGTCCAACAAGGGATGCGCGAGTACATGTGGAGCATGGACCCACCGAAGGCCGTCCCGGCCCAGGTCAAGCCGAGACAGTACCGGCGACGCGGCTGCGAGCGGATAGAAGGCACTGAATATGTCCGTGACATAGTCCGGATGGACCGCGCGATCACTACGCACGGCTCCGCCCGGTTCAGACTGAGCCTCGAACACCTCCACGGCCCACCCCGCATCAGCGAGGAGATTGGCTGCTACCAATCCATTCGGTCCGCTTCCGATTACGACTGCGTCGGGCATCGGCACGCCTCTCGTCGACGCGGCCCGGCCGCAGGCGGGACATCACTTGAAAGCTTCACCAGCGTCAGCGGGGTCGCAAATCGCCCCATCGACACAGCTCAAGCGCTCTTCCCGATGCCCGCGTGACCAACTGGGCAGCGTGTGAGACGTACGCGGTGACGAATCGCCACGAACGTCTCCCGCGTTCCGCTCGGTCGATGAAATCCTATGCCTTGTCACTGTGCTCCTCATGTGGATCTCCTAGCCCGGCAGTGAGTGTGCGGTCTGGGCGCGGAAGCTGAGCTAGAGCAGCCATTCATCTTCACGTCCACCCAGCTCCGGCGATGCGCAGCGCGCGGCAGCAGTGGAGAATCCTCCGTGACAGCAAGAAGTACCCGAACCGCCCCGTCCCCAGGTGAGGGCTTCTCCGCAGACTCAATGCTGTCCCCACTCCCCTCCCGGCGGCGCAGCCTTCCTGTGCCGAGACTCAGCCCACGACGGCTTCAGGGCAACGGGATACCGCCGGTGGCATTCATCACTTCCCCGGTGATGTAGCTTGCGCTCGGAGAGGCCAGGAAGACGCAACACGGCGCCATCTCCGCCAGCTGCGCGGCCCGACCAAGAGGGCTCTGCTTCCCGAACTCCTTGGTGTTGGGCAGGGTCGCCGGAATGAGGGGGGTCCAAACCGGTCCTGGTGCCACAGCGTTGACCCGGATGCCCCCGGGCGCCAGCATCTGGGCGAGGCCGTGGGTGAAGGTGACGATGGCCCCCTTCGTCATGGCGTAATCGAGCAGGTGCGGGCTGGGTTTGTACGCCTGGACCGAGGTCGTGTTGGTGATCGAACCGCCCGCCGGGATATGGGGCAGCACCATCTTGCACAGCCAAAACATCCCGTAAAGGTTGGTACGCACGACGCGATCGAACTGTTCGGTCGAGATGGCCGTGATCCCGTCCGGCTGCGACATCTGATACGCGGCATTGTCGACCAGGATGTCGATCTGCCCGAACTCCGAAACCGCCCTTTCGACGAATGCGCGGCACTGCTCCTCATCCCGAATAGCGCAGGGCACGGCGACGGCTCGTCGCCCCGCGTCCTCGACCAGACGGCAGGTATCGCCGGCCTCGTCTTCCTCCGAGGACAGATGGGTGAACAGCACATCGGCGCCCTCCCTGGCATACGCCAGAGCAACCGCGCGGCAGATGCCGGAGTCGCCCCCGGTGACGACAGTCCTGCGATCCGACAGGAGGCCGCTGCCGTTGTACGAGTCCTCGCCGTGGTCAGGCGGTGGATCCATCGGTGCGGTCCGGCCGGGATGCTCCTGATCCTGCTGGGGAAACTCCGGCTGCGGGAACCTGTCGGTCGGGTCCTGCGGCTGATGCGCTTCGCTCATGGCTGCTCAGTCTCAGTCCTCCTCGTCGCGTGGCTTCTTCGTCGCAGGGACGGACGCTCCGGTGCGACGCTGCGGACTCCATGCTTCACCACCCGTGACATGTTGCGTCGGGCGAACAGCAGTGCGGCCACATCGCCTCTGCAGACATTTCTGTGCAGGAAGAACCTGTGGGCTCTGTGCGAGGCTCTGCCCCGTAGTGAGCGGAGGAACTGCGTGGGTGCGCGACACTCGAGCCCGGCAGGAGGCCGTGCTGGACACAGAAGGACCGGGTCTCCCGTCATTCCCATCGCAGCCGGCCCCCACGGCGCGTCGGCCCGGACTGGGCCGACGGCGACATTCCGTCCTGTTCCCAGGCCGCCTGGACGAAATTTCCAGCCCAGAACGAGTCGAATGGAGGTTCCGTACGGCGCCCAGGGTGTGGGCTGTCAGCGGCCGAGCGCCTCGCGCAGCTCCTGCTTGTTCATCGTCGAGCGGCCCTCGACATTCTTCTTCTTGGCTTCTTCGTAAAGCTGGTCCTTGGTGGGTCCCTGCGCTCCGCTGTGGGACCGCTCGCCGCCCCGCTGTGAGGCGGACTTCGGATCGCGGGTTGAGGTCTTGCTGGCTGACTTCGCCTCCCCGGACCGGGCACGCTCCTTGTTGACAGTGCGCGAGGCAATTTCCTTCGCTCGTCCCTCGGAGGCACCACGCTTCTCGGCGCTCTCCTTGATGTGTTCGTACTGGCGCTCCCGCTTACGACTCGATCCCGCCGGCATCACACCGCTCCTTCTCGCATTCGACACTTCGCGCGGCAGCCCCGCGGTATCGATTCCGCGCCTCGCACGGAATTCCGTACCGGGCCGCCGCATGCACTTCACCCATGTGCCCAGAACACCCCGTACACCCCCCCGGGAGAGCACACAGAACTACGGCACTGGCCGAGAAGACTGCCTGCGCTCAGGAGCCCACCTCGCCGGCATCCTGCTCCGCCGTGTGCTGACGGCGCCTGGGCGGTCAGCCGACGGACAGGGCTTCGACCAGGTCACCCACGGCCGGGTCGGGCAGTGCCCGGGCGACATCGGCCTGGGCGACCATCCGACCAGCGTGTGACCGTCGATGACCGGCAGTCGACGCACCTCATCGTGCGGAGAATCTCCGACGCGTCGTCGTCCGCGCCGATCGTGACGGCTTCACCCTGCGCCAGCTCGCCCGCCTTGATCTCGGCTGGATCCTTGTCCGCCGCAAGCACCTTGACCACGATGTCGCGGTCGGTGAGTACGCCCTTGAGGCGCTCGTCAGCTCCGCAGATAGGCAGAGCACCCACACCCAGCTCGGCCATCTTGTGGGCGGCGAGGAGAGCGGATTCGTTCGCGCCGATGCACTCGGCGTCTGGCGTCATGATCTCTCGCGCGGTAGTCATCACACACGCTTCCTTCCCGATCGGATTCGGTTCCGGCTTCAGCACGATCCCCGCCACCCGTAGGTCGCGACATGGACACTCTCACGTGCTGAGCAGCCGGTTGAAGAACGAGCGGTAGCGCTGAAACGCTATGCGCAGATCCTCGGTGAGGACCTCCTCGCCCCGTCCCCACTGGCTTTCGAGCCCTTCCTTGCGGGCTGCGAACGACCGGGCCAGTGTCTGCATGACCTCGGCGACCAAGGCGTCGGCCGTACGGACGGCGTCCTGCGGATCGTCGACGAAGGCGGTCTGGACGGCCTGCCATTTGGACTGGAACGCCTCGGCTTCCTCGGGACCGAGAAGCGGCTCGTTCTCTTGGCCCTGCTCCGGCGCCGAGGAGCCCGGTGTGCCAGCCGCCCGCTCTGCAGACACGGCGTTCTCAGCAACATCTCCGGCGTACGGGGGCGCTTCATCTGATGCCGCCGGTGTGACACGATCTGCGTCCCGGTCGTCCCCAGGCCGGGCGAGATCCTCGATGCCCAGGCCCTCGTCAGTCGCGCCGCCCCGGTCGCCTGCTCCACCGCGTTCGCGCTGCATGCTTGTTCACCTCGTCCGAATAGGTTTCGACGGGATCTCGTTCGGTCGCCCGCAGGTTTGCGCGGGCGCCGGGTCAAGCGTGTTGCTGCCCCGGCCTGTCGCCGTCGGTGAGCAGGTCGTCGAAGAGTGCGCGGTAGTGCACCATCGCTCCCCGCAGTTCCTCGGTGGTCGTCTGCCGGCCCCCGGCTCGCGCATTGACTTCGTGGGCGGCGCGGTAATGCTCCAGCGTGCGCCCGTGTTCGACCGACAGGTCCTTCACCTGCTGCTCATGGCCCTCGGTCGGGTAGCCACGTTCCTTCATGAGCCGGGTCACCAGCTGGTCCGCCTCACCGACCGCCTCCTGCGGACGGTCCACGAAGTGCTCCTGCACGCTGTTCCACTCCTGCGCGTACTGCTGACGGGCAGTCGTGGGCAGCGGCTTCAGGTCGAGGTCGTCGTGCCGCTGCTCGCGTTCGCGCAGATCACGCTCGGCCGCCGTGCGGCTGTCACCGGATTCGACAGCGCGCTCGTATTCCGGCCCGAAGCGCTCCCGCAGATGACGGCGACGGACTGCCATCCACACGCCGATCACCAGGACGATGACAACGACCGCCGCAACAATGCTCGCAATGATGATGCCTGACGACATCGGGTGCCTCCCTTGATGTCGCTGCACGGTCCCTATCACCCGGCCCTGCGCGCGGCAGCCCGAGAGACGATTCCCGCGCCCCGCGCATCACCCTCAGCGGGCAGCCGCACGCATTCCAGGCATACGCCTACAACTGCCCGCCCGCCACTCGACAGAGCACGAACACGCGCAGAACCCCGAGATGCGACGAGTAGCTACGGCCAGGTTGCTCCTGATACGCCGCACGTTTCTGGCGGGCGCAGAGGCACAGTTCTCCAGCACACAACAGACGCTGAGGCCGCGCGTCTGCGCAAGGACGCACGCAACCCCCGGATGGCCGATAACGGGCGCGACCGCCCCATCGTTGATTCTCACACCGATGCCATGAGGACACGAGATGGGGCGACGAGTGGAAGACCACAGAACCCAGCCATTCGATGGACAGGGCACAGGATCAGGCCTCTACACCGCCGACCAGGCAGCGGTGATGGCCATGGCGATCGTCACCCAAGTCCACGCCGCGGCGACCAGGCTGGAGGGTCTCGCCGAACACCTACTGGCGCTTGAGGAGCACGGTTACTGAGCTTTGCGGGTTGTCGTCGGGGAGTGGCGGTTCATGATCCCTGCGGTATGCCGGTGGTATGCGTTATCCGGAGGGTGCTGAGCGTCGGGCGTTTCGGGAGGGGATCCGGCTTCGGGCCAGCGTGCAGTTCGCGGCGGGTGAGAAGACCGCGGTGATCGCGAAGGATCTGCGGGTGAGTGTGCGGTCGGTGGAACGCTGGCGTCGTGCGTGGCGCGAGGGCGGCGCGGAGGCCCTGTGCTCGACGGGCCCGGCGAACTGCCCGACCGTCACCGGTGCCCAGTTCGCCGTGCTGGAGGAAGAACTCGGCAAGGGCCCGTCGGCGCATGGCTTCGACGATGAACGGTGGACGCTTGCCCGGGTCCGGACGGTGATCCGCCGTCGGCTGCAAGTGAGTCTGTCGGTGCGACGGTGTGGCGGCTGCTGAAACGGCATGGCTGGTCCTGGCAGGCACCTGCCCGCAGAGCACTCGAACGCGACGAGCATGCCGTTGAGCTGTGGAAGAAGGAGGTGTGGCCGGGGGTCAAAACCCGCCCGCCATCGCATCAGCGTGCTGTTGGCGATGCTCCGCGATGACACCTTCATGAACCCCGAACCCCACGCCTCGCTTGACGAAAGACGTAGAGGCACCGCCCCAGACCATGTCTCTGCATGGATTTGTCGCCGATGGCCGTGCCGAGGGTCTCCCTCATCTGCGAGTGATCTGTTTCGACTTCGCCGCGCCCTTGGTCATCAGAATCCCTTCCTTTCAAGAGTCGGGCAGCGTCCAGCAAGGTCATTTGCCGCGGCCGGTGATGAAGTCGCGGACACGATCGACCAGACCTAGCCCAGGAGACAGAACCTTGCTCGCCGTTGGCGACCTCGCCGCACCAGGATGCGGGCGCGTGCGAGCAGTCTCCTTCGCAAGCCTGATCTCCTGACCCAGGAGATCGAGAAGCTCTGGCCCACAAGCCGCACGGAGTTGAACGAACAGATCGCCCTCCTCAACCTGGACGTGGGCGCGGACCTCGGTGCGGAGCTTGACGAACAGATGGATGAAATCAGGGTCGTCCGCTTCCATCCCTTCAAGATCTTTCAGGAGCTGCTCGACACGGATGTGGTCGTCGATCTCCTTATTGGCAAGCCCATCCCCATGCGGGACATGCTTACGCACCGCCGGATACAGATGTTGCTCCTCCGCGACCGCGTGCCGGACCAGCTCGATGGTCAGCTCATCGAGCAGGCGCCTGCGTTCCGAGTCGCCCGGTGGAACCGCTTCGATCCGATCGAAGAGTTCATGCACCTCGCGATGGTCCGCCGTCAGCTCCTCGATGGCATCGCCGCCATGTCCCATGACTCATACAGCCCTTCTGCTCCAGGCGCGCTGCCAGGCCGACCGCGCGGGTAACGCGTTCCCTCACAGACAAAAGGGATAACGCACCGTACGCCCGATTGAACCGATTGTCGTCGAGGCTGGATCCGCTCTGCAGCCCAGGCAAGCCTGAATGCTGCAGCGGCGCAAGGCGCACGGGACCGACCACGCTGTGCTGCGAATCAGGAGCACCGCTGTGGCCATGGCCGGCCCAGCGTGAGCCGGAAGGGTTCTACCGCGATCATGGCGGCGTCGTCCGTCCATTCGTCCGTCAGCCAGCTCAGCGCCCCGAGTGCCGGGGGCGGCCTCTCACCGACGGCCGGAGCATGTTGCGAAGGTTCAGCCTGAACGAGAGCAAAGAGGCAGGCACACCTACATGTCGTCCGCGCGACGCTTATTGAGGAGATCCGCGACTGGGGAAACTGAATACAGGGGGAACTGTATACGGGCTGCGGTGGGGGTCACCGGCAACGCGTCGCCCCTGCCCCTCCTGACCGATTCAGAGCAGTTTCAGCTGGTATCTTGGTTTTACGCTTCGCACGAGGGTCGCGCCCGTGGGCGCTGAGTTCCGGGTGACAACCGACCGGCTTTCTCCGCTCTCACCGTGGTCTGCTGGATCGCCGGAAGGGTGCGTCGCTCGAGGCCTCCATCGGGTGGCGGAAAAGGGGACTGGTGGTATCGGTCGTCATCGCCCTCGTGGCTGACAGGTTCGCGATGGGACGCCCTGGCCGGCCAGTAGCGTGAGGCTCCGGATGAGAGCACATGAACCTTTCCGGCTGGCCGAGTGTCTGTCCCGGCAAACTGAAGGCCGACCGACTCAGCCGAAGTGCGTCGAACCAAACAGTTGCCCCGGAGGATCTCATGGCCGTCCGGCATCACCTCATCGACCATCCCCCACCCGCCGTGTGGGAAGCGCTGGAAGAGGAGACCCTGTACGGAGAATGGGTGGCGGGAACGTCCAGCACCCAGAGTGAACGTGGCCGTTGGCCGCAGATCGGCTCGTCCATCACGTACATGGTGCGAGTAGGGCCCAAGGAGTTCCAGGGACGGACGACGGTCCGGCGCATCGATCGGCCGCACGCACTGGAGCTCGAGGCAGATGGCGGACCACTGGGCACGGCCCGTATCGCCTTCGATATCCGGCCGTGGGGGGACGACAGGACCCTCGTAATACTCGACGAGCACCCGCTACAAGGATTCGGCGGCACGCTTCACAACACGGTCTTGGACGCCGTACTCCAGGTGCGGCACCGCACGATGCTGGCGCGGCTCGCCAAGGTCGTCGACGACGTGTCGGCCAAGCGGGACACCGGCGGCCCTCCCTTCACGGCGCAGCCCCCTGAATGAACGGCCACCCCTGGCCGCCGGGAGAAGGACAACTCACGTAATCGACGCGGTGGTGACCGGAAGTCGACCACCGGCCTGGTTGCAGCCAACCTGCTGGCTGACTCCGGATGGAGCACGCAGCGGGCCCATACCGTGCCGCTGCTTCCATCCCTAGCTGTATTGACTCGTAGCGTTGTTGACTCGGCTGATCGGTGGCTTGCCGCCGAGTGCGGTGTGGCAGCGGTGGTGGTTGTAGGTGTGGAGGAAGTCTGCCAGGGCCGCGGTGCGTTCGGTGTTGGTGGTGTAGGGCCGCAGGTAGGCCCATTCCTCCAGCAGGGTGCGGTTGAAGCGTTCGACCTTGCCGTTTGTCTGTGGCCGGTAGGGGCGGATGCGTTTGTGGGCGATGCCGGCTGAGGTGAGGGTCTGGGTGAACAGCTTGGACTTGTAGCAGGAGCCGTTGTCGGTCAGCACCCGTTCGACCGTGACGCCGTGGCCGGTGAAGAATGCCTGGGCGCGTTGCCAGAAGGCGATCGCGGTGTGCTGGCGTTCGTCGGGCAGCACCTCGCTGTAGGCGAGCCGGGAGTGGTCGTCGACGGCGGAGTGGATATAGCTGTAGCCGATCACCGGCTTGCAGCTCTTGCGCAGGTCGGTGGTGGCCTGCCGGTTCTGGTTGCCGGCTGTTCTGCCGACCGTGCGCCAGCCCCCGCCGTCAGGGATGTTGCCGAGTTTCTTGATGTCGACGTGCACCAGCTCGCCGGGGCGGCTGCGTTCGTAGCGGCGTATCGGCTCGCCGGTCGGCCGGTCCAGCCAGGCCAGACGATTCAGTCCGTGACGGGTCAGGATCCGGTGCACCGTGGAGGCGGGCAGCCCGAGGATCGGGCCGATCCGGGCCGGGCCGAGCTTGCGGGCCTGCCGCAGATCGCAGACAGCGGCTTCCGTCTCGGGGACCGTGCGATGCGGGGTCGTGTGCGGCCGGCTCGAGCGGTCGAACAACCCCGGATCGCCTTCCGTGCGCCACCGTCGCCCCCACTTGTGGGCGGTTGCCCGTGAGATCCCCATCTCCTTGGCCACATGAGCGACCGGGCGGCCGGAACGGACACGCTGGATCAACAGCCGCCTGCCATGAACAGTCAGCCGGGCATTACGGTGGGACACGAAGACCTCCGTGTGGTGCAGTCCTAGACAGCTCCACCACACCGGAGGTCTTCCCTTTTGATCAAGACCCTCGCGTCAACAACGCTCGTGATCAATACACCTAGCGCGCGGGGCGCCGAAGTGCTGAGGCGGCGACCCGCAGATCTGAGACCAGGCCCGCGTAAGCCGCTTCACGGTCATCGGCACGGAGCACCGCGGAGGGGTGCAGGGTGGCGACCAGGCGATGGCCGTTGTCGTTCTGCACCGGCTGGACCCCCAATTCGTCCCATGCCGGTGCGGGCAGAGGCATGCCCCGCTGAGCACTGACCCTGAAGGCTGTGCCCAGCAGTGCCTTGCCCGCGGTGGCCCCAAGCGCCACGACTACGTCGGGATCAATCACCTTCAGTTCTGCCACGAGCCAGGGCCGGCAGGCAGTCATCTCGCGCAGGTTCGGCGCTTTGTGGATACGACGTTTGCCGCCACTTGCCGTGCTGAATTTGAAGTGCTTCACGGCGTTCGTCAAGTACGTACTCTTCTCGTCGATCCCGGCCTCTGCCAGCGCCTTGCGAAGGAGATGCCCGGCCGGACCGACGAAGGGCTCACCAAGGCGGTCCTCCTGGTCCCCTGGCTGCCCCGACCAGTACGATCCGAGCTGAGCTGGGCCCTTCGCCGAAGACGGTCGCTGTGGCGTCCTGATCCAGAGGGCAGCCCTGACAGTCCGCTGCGGCCCGTCGCAGACTCGGAATACCGCCCCGTCGCGGCACGTAGCGGGCGGCCCCGGCTTCCTCCCCTACGGCTGCGTCCTTCATTGCGGCTCGCCTTCCGATCGGTGTCGCTCCATGGCCCTACTTCGAATTCCGCGATCGAAACCAGCCTAGTCCTGAAGGCCCACCCCCTCAGGATCTCTGCCTGGGCAGGGCAAGAGCGGCCATAGGCAGGGCGCGAGCAGCCTTGCGACCGGTCCCCGGTAGCCGTCTTTCAGCGCGGACCGGAAGCGCCCACGCCGCGCAAGCTGAAGGGCCGAAGCACTATAGAGACATACACAGTCTGGGTCCCACGGGACGGGAGCAAAGGCAGCGGTAGGTGTGTGGTGCCCTGGATCCCCTACCAGATTGCGGGGTGAAGAATTCCGGCCGATAAGGGCCACGCTCCACGTTGCTTCTGTTTTCTGCGATTGCCTGAGCTTCTTCGGGTCGAACTGCCGCATCGATGGAACCGAGACCGGCGCGATCGGTCCTCCAGTCGGTACGCTCAGGAGGCAGGGCGCGCCCTGGCAACGCTCACGAACGGCGGCCGACAGGTCGGCCTGAGGTGTCTGGTACACCCAGCGCCTCTCACCCCATCCGATGCCCAGCCAGTGGACGAGTCTCCGCACCCGTACCGCGCCGCACGCCGGTCAGGAACGCGTCGAGTGCTTCCTCCGCTGTCCTCGCCGGGTGCCAGCCGAGGAGATCGCGGGCGCGTCCGCAGTCCATGATCGGCAGCCGCAGCACAGCGTCGAACAGGTGCGGCGAAGCGGGGACCGCATGGGATCGCCACGCTGCGGAGAGCGCGGTGCGCACCAGATTCCCCGGCACTTTCACCACCCGTGCACCGAGTTGCGCCGCAAGAGAGTTGGCGTCGATCACCGGTTGCGCGGCAAGATTGAACGCACCTCGCACATCACCTCGAACTGCCAAAAGGTAGGCTTGAGCGGCGTCGTTGGTATGGAGCACCTGGAAGCGCAGCCCCTGGAGGTCCGGCACCCAGGGCAACAGGTCCGGGCGGAGTAGCGGCCCCGGGACGAATCGCCCGACGAAGATGCGGCGCTGCTCGCTCGCCGCCGCCTCCTGGAACAGGAACCCCGGGCGCATCCGCACGACGCGGATGTATGGATGCTCCAGTTCGTAGGTGTCAAGCACGCGTTCCACATAGGCCTTTTCGCGGCAGTACGCAGCGTCGGGCCACCCGTGTGTGGGCCACTCCTCGCGGACCCCCGGTTCGCTCTTCGGACCCGGCGAGTAGGCGCCGACCGACGACGCATAGACCAGGGCAGGCACGCCCGCCTCTCGGACGGCCTGGAACACGCGTAGCGATCCCGCGACGTTGTTCTGCCAGGTCACGACCGGGTCGTGAGTCGGCTGAAAGCGCCACGCAAGGTGGACCACAACGTCAGCACCCGTGAAGTGGGAGCGAAGCACGCCCGCGCTGTCAGGGTGCGACACGTCCACGGCTCCCCAGGCGGCCTTGGACAGCGAGAGCGCGGGGAGTCTACGCGCGAGACCGAGTATCGACGCAATCGACTCGTCCGCCGCAAGGGCCTTCATCACGCTGATGCCGACGTTCCCGGTGGCCCCGGTGACGACAACGCGCAGTCCCGACTCGGCATTCATGACATTCTCCATTCCCGCTCAATCCGTCCTGGACATGTTGTCGTCAACCTCACCGCCCTCATAGAACGCCAAGCGATGCGCCTTGCCGGCCAGCCTCCTGAAGCTCATCGCGGTCCGTCGTCACGAGAAGGCGGATCTACGGTGCCTCGGTCTTTCCGTCGCCGCGGGCTGGTGTGGCACCGCGAACAGATATGGCTGCGGCGGGATGTACTCATGGTGCTGGTGTCCGAAGCCACGGTGCTGCCGTCCTCGCCCGGCCCTTCGACCAGCGAGGGCCGGTTGGCTTCCCGGGAGATACGTCGCCTGAATTCAGGGGCATTCCGCACGGATGACCACCAGTTCCTCGTATGAATCGTTCGCCTTCATCAGATCCTGCTCTCGGAGCCACCTCAGTCTGGACAGGAGAACGGGCCCGAGCGGGACGCGCGCGCGTGCGCCCGGCCGTCGGAATCCCGCGTCCCAGGCACGCGCCGAACCACGCGTGGGCACCCTGGCATGCGGGGCCGGTACGTACGGCGGGTTGCAAAGAATGAGGTCGTAGGTGCGGACCTTCAATGCGGACGCCAGATCGGCGCGGCGAACGGCGATGCGCTGATGGTGCAAGAGCGCGTTGAGCTTCGTGGTCGCCACGGCACAGCGCGCGATGTCCACGGCTGTCACCCGTCCACCCAGCTGAGCGGCTCGTACGGCCAAGACGCCGCTACCTGTCCCGAGGTCCAGGATATCCGCGCCGGCTGCGATGTGTTCCCGGCCCAGAGCGGCCAACAGCAGTTGCGTATCGTGCTGCGGTGCGTAGACACCGGGCAGTACGACCAGGAAAATGCCTGCAGATTCCGCACTTTCTTCAGAGTCGAAGGCCATGAAGGACGCTCCCACTGTGAGAGTCGGCGCCGCAAACGAACATTCAGCCGCAAGCCCGATTCTTCATGGGGTTGCGGGCCCCTTCCCCTCGCGGAATTGGCTGGGCCGTCGCGTCGCTTCCCTATCAATCATCGGGGCAGGTGGCTCATGCACGCGAAAGGCCTTGAAGTCGCGGCCCAGGGGATCGCTGTTGGGCCGTGAGGTACCGGTCGTCTTTGAGCCTGCGCACGCCTTCTACGGCCAGTTGCTGCAGCTCGAGCCCGGAGCGCCGCCGGTAATGGAAGTCCCCTTGGCGCAGGCGAGCGGCCCCTTGTTCGCGCGGCCGAGGACGCAAATATCCATCCGCGAGTGCAATCCTGGTTGTCTCGTACGTGAACTGTTTTTTTCGGGCACGGCGGTTGAGGAGGAAGGACCCCCGCGAGTCGCGGCGCCGCTGGTCGCACCAATATCAAACATTCCCCACATATAATGAAATTGTAGGTGTGCGCGTGAGGTGGCGCCCCTTCACCACGGAGACCGATCATGGCCGCGGCTCACATCGGCCTCTCATCCACTTCTTCAGTCAGCTTCTGGGCCGACCCAGGTTAGGCGTCGGCACTGGATTACCTCCCGGAGGCCCCCAGCGGCCGGCCACCCACCGAGTACCGCTCGACACGAAAGGCGATCTGGTGGCCTGAGAACGAGAACATCGTTGCCCCCGTGGACAAATCGACGGGCGCGACTGAGAAGCAGCCAGCCGGCGTGAAGGGAGGCACCATGACTGTGGTGCCGCAAGGCGGAGGCAGCATGTCGAGAGGTGGTGGCAGCGGCAACCTCTACGACATCCTGGAGCTCATTCTTGACCGCGGGCTCGTCATCGACGTGTTCGTCCGTGTGTCACTCATCGGCATCGAGATTCTGAAGATCGATGCCCGCATCGTCGTGGCCAGCGTCGACACATACTTGCGCTTCGCCGAAGCCTGCAACCGCCTCGACCTCGAGTCGGGCAGCAAGCAGCCTGCGCAGATGACGGACATCGTCGGGGACACACTCGAGAGCGGCGCTCGTGGCAAGCCCGAGGGAGCGCTCACCGGCGCTGTGGAACCCGTCACCGACGCGCTCAAGGGCGGACGGGGAGGCGGTGACGAGGGCGACGAGACCGAAGAGTCTGAGAAGCGCAAGGAACCCGTGGAGAGGCGACGACGGCCCACGCGGCGCGCCAAAGAACGCGAGGAGGAGTGAGCCATGGCCGTATACGTCTACTCCATCGTCGGCGACAGGCATCCACTCCACCTCGACGGAGTTACCGGGATCGGCGAATCGCCCTCGGAGCTGCGCGTGATCACCGAGGGGCCGCTGCGCGCTGTGGTGAGCGATGCGCCGGACGATCTGCGCCCCAAACGCCGCGACCTCACCGCGCATCAGGAGGTCCAGAACCGCCTCATGGCGGACGGAACCATTCTGCCCCTGAGATTCGGCCTCGCAGCAGAGGACGACGAAGCTGTGCGGGCCGCACTGGAGGCGCACGCCACCGAGTACGTGGACAAGCTTCAGGCGCTGGAGGGTTGCGCCGAATACCATCTGAAGGTGTCAGAGGACGAGGAAGCGCTCCTACGCCAGATCCTTGAGGACTCGAGCAAGGCCCGGGAACTCAACGACGACATCCGCAACGGCGCCGCCGTCCCCGACGCCCCGCTTGTGCTGGGCGAGCTGGTCGCGAAGGAGGCACAGGCGCGCCAGAACGCGCTGGCCACAGGGGTGGTCGAAGCACTCAGTGCCTTTGCCCGGGAGCAGGAGATCTCGCAGCCGACCGGCGGTGATTTCCTCAGCGCCTCGTTCCTGGTGTCCGAGGACCAGGACGAACTCTTCCTCACCACGGAGTTGAGCCTCGCCAACCAGATGGGGGACGAGTTCCAGTTCCGGCTTCACGGCCCCCTACCCCCGTACAGCTTCGTCTGACAGACGTCGGATAGGCGCCTGCCCAGTCAGACCGTGACGCTCCCACTGGCACCGGCGCCCGGTGCTCGGTGCCCCTGAGCCCGCCTTGAGCCTGGGGCGCTCGCGATCACTTCCCGTCCGAGACCGCTGCCTTCGAATGCGTCCAGGGGATGCGTATGCCGACACACCGGTCCGGTTCTGGGTGATCCGGAGCATCGCGAGGGTGGTAGCCAACGCAGGGCGGGTACCAGGCTCTCGGCTGCTGCGTAACTTGGCTGAGGCAATTTCGGAGGAGTGACGATGACAGATGCCGATCGCTCGCGTGACAACGCTTTTCCTGAAGGAGACCGGGATCACGGCTTCGGGCGGCACGAGACTGTCGAGAAGCGAGCCGACCGTCAGTGGTCTGAGATGCTGCAGGAGGTACGCGTAGCGCAGACCGGCGCGCAGATCTTGTTCGGCTTCCTGCTCAGTGTCGTCTTCATGCCCCGTTTCGAGCAGCTGAGCTCGTTCGACAGGAATCTCTACGTGGTAACGGTCGTCCTAGGCGCTCTGGCGACCGGGGCCCTGGTCGCACCGGTCTCCTTCCACCGCACACTCGCCGGCCACCGGCGTAAACCCCAACTGGTCCGAGTGACAGCCCGCTTGATCACCACGGGCCTTGCCCTGCTTGCAACTAGTACCGTCTGCGCCGTGCTTCTTCTACTCCGGGTCGCGTTGGGAACAGGCTTCGTCGCGTGGATCATCGCGGCCGTCGTGCTGATCTGGTTCGCCTGCTGTTGGCTGACCTTGCCCGTCATCCTCAGGCGACACCTGGAACGCACCCGCTGACCGGCCGTCCTCCCGCCTCATCTGGACGAGCGCACCATGCCCATCGACACACAATGCCGGGAAAATCAGCGAGCCGTATCGCTCTCTCGCCATGTGATCCACAGCGCCGGCCAGCCTAGGCGGAGCCTCGCGATCCTCCACGGAGTTGAGCTTGTTCCGCTTTTACGGACGCTCTTGATGTGGTGATCAGGCCGCCAGTGCGGCTCGTAGTCGGCGGGGCTGCGGTAGCCGAGGCGAGGCCGCGTAGGGCGCCGGGGCAACAGTGCGCGGATCCGCACGTGACCTGACGAATGATCAAGAGGGTTCAGGTGCACCGGACGTCCACAGCGCGAATCCTGTAGCCATACGGCGGTGCGATGCGCGGCCGTATGGCTTTTAGCCGGTTGATGGCAGGTTGCGCTTCGCGACGGCGGTGATGTGGCGGCGGGTTACCTTGGCGATCTCGTCCCAGAAGGGCCTGGCGGTGAGGTAGGTGCCCAGGGCAGCAAGGACGCCTATGGAAACGTCGACGCTGAGGCGTCCTTGTTTGGCCCAGTAGACGTCCTGAAGGTCCACCAGCAGGGCAAACTCGTCTGTGATCAGGGCGGTTCCGACGCCGTAGGCAGCGGCGACCGCGGGGTGGCCCACGGCCCGTTCGTCACCGCGTACGGCGATCAGGCCGATGCCGGCGAGGGTGGCGATGCCGATGTTGTAGTGGTGCAGGTGCCGCCCGCCGGCGGAGAGGTTGCCCAAGGGCAACCAGCCGCCGCGGATACCGTGGGTCATGAACCGCACGGCGCCCCAGGTCGTTCCGAAGGATGCCCCACATGACGATCAGTGACCGTTTGGTGGGGGTGAGATTCCGGTCAGCGGCCTCGCGCCATCGCTCGACCAGCCACGGCCGGGCGGATGGGGGTCCGCCTTCGGCTGCTACGCCCACCGGACGCACCCCGGTCGCCGGCCCGCTCATGCCCGTCGATCCCCACGCTGTGCGCCGACCGCGGCGGCCACGTCTCTCATGCAGGCGGGGCAGTAGTCCTCACGCCCCTGGGCACCATCCGGTGTGGCGGTTGCCTTCCCGTTCAGGAGTCGGCCGCACAGAGCGCTGCCGTCGCGATCGAGAGCGTGCCAGAGCAGTCCTGGGCCGTTGCCCGTTGACATTTGTTCGGCGCCCATGTTGTACATCAGCCACCTCGCACACGAATGCGGTCGCGGTCACCAGCCATGAGACGGCCCATTCGCCCAGATCGGCTACCCACTACCCGCCTAACGAGTGAATCGCGTGATCCACCTGGCTCCTCGAAGTGGACGAGTTAACCCAGCCTCACCCTAGATCGAGAACTACGCCATTCGAGGAATCTGGGGCCACCGGCCTAATCTCCTCAGCTTCGTCCCACTGCGGCCCAGGGAGGACTACACGTTGCCGAGATGCTGGTCCGGCGTGCTCGAAGCAGCTCTGGGGCCTCTCGGAAGGCCCCGGGAGGAGGGTGTCACGCCTGCGGAGCAGGCGTCGGCCGCTCGTCCGTTGGTTACCCGATGAGGCCGAGCCAGTGGCGGTACGCCGAGGCGATGGGTTCGACGCCATCACCATCGCGACGGCCCGCCTCCATCAACCATTCGCAAGTGCGCCGGGCTTTGTCGGTGACGCTGTCGGGGTAGCCATAGCGCACTTGGTGTTCGGCGAACTCGTCCTCGTCCTCGATATGGACCTCGCCACCACGAGGCCGCACGACATCAAGATCGAGGTCCACTGTGTGCAGGACCGTTCCGTCCGCGTTCCACTCGGGCACCGTGCACACGTCGCAGTACATCTCGGGGCCTGGATCCACGCAGAATGTGGCCGTCCACCACTCACCGCGCGGGACCAACATCACGTACGCGAACCGGCTCGTCCAGCCGCCCGTCTCCGAACTGACGTGGACACCCTGCGCCGTGCCCAACCACACCCCGTGCTCGTCCTCACCGAGCCGGGTAGCAGTCCACTGGGCGCTCAGGCTGCCGTCGTACTTCCGGATGTCGACCAGCACCGCGGTGCTCTCTGTGCTCACGCCAAGACGCTAACCCGACGCGGTCTCGATGTCCCTGTCGTCGACATCCCGCCCAACGCAGCGGCACCGGCCACTTCCGGGGTGGCCATCGATGGGCGAAGAGGGTGTGGGTGCGGCAATCCTCGCTGACAAACTCAGGGCCAGTCCGATCCCGTTTGCACCGTTGGAGTGATTCACGGGTCATGGGAGCCTGTACGGCCGGTCAGTCAGGTATCGGCGGCGATGATCAGGGGTGCGGACGCTTCTGGGGCGACGGTGGCCGCCTCACGAAGGTGACCGGCTGCCGGCCGAAACAGGCCAGGGGCGGCGACTGTGGAGGAACCTGAGCGGCGGGCCGGCATCTGTCCCCAGAAGCCGGCAGGATTGGTCGGCGCCCCAGATCTGGCGCCGCGACGACGGTCTGGGTGGCGTCCGGTGAGCAGCCGGTGGTAAGAGACTGCGGCAATCAGCGCGGAACGGGCTTCGGCGGACTTCAGGCCGAAACCGCGGCGCGCACCTCCTCGGCGATCCGTTTGTCGAGGGCCGTTCGGACCAGCCCTGCGGCCAGTCGCGGCAGATCAGCGTCCTCCACGAGGGATGCCAGCGTCTTGGGAGATGTGGACAGCCCGAGCCGCTCTGCCCCATCCAGCGTCTTGCGGTCCAGGTAGGGCGAGAACTCCGGCCACAGTGCCTGTGCCTCCCGCAGGAAAATGTTCACACCAGTGGGGCCGATGCCGGGGATCTCCCGCAGCAGCTTCCTGGGGTCCGTACCCTCGCGCAAGCGGCGCAGATCGCCCTTGTATCGCTCCAGCAACTGCTCTGCTCCGTCGCCGAGTTGGTTGGAGGTCCGCTCGTCATAGCGGCGGTAGCCGCCCTCGCCGAGCGCATCGACTCGCTGCTGCCAGGTGGCCTCCGCCATCCGTCGGGCATCGCGCATACCGGCGCCGAACAACGCGCGGCCCGCGGCCACCGCGGTGTCCGCCCGGATACGGGCGGACAGCAGCAACGAGAGGACGAGTAGCTGGTACAGCGGCGCAGGGGTGTTCCGCAGCTTGATGCCTGCCTGTGCGGCGTAGGTCTGGCCGTGCAGATCCAGCAGTGCCCGAACCACGGCCTCGTTCTTCTTCCGGCGAACCTTCCAAGCCGTTGCGAGCGACCGATGACAGACTGCTTCTGGACGTCCCGCTGCTGAGGTGGACAGACCGCCGGCGTGCATCGGCCGTCGACGGCCCAGCCAAAATCAGGACGAGCAGCATCACGCGGAGCGCGCCTCCGACGCCAGGCTGTTGAAGGCGAGTTGAGCCGAAACTGCTCGGCTGCGGCCCAAAGTCGGCACAGCCCGCATTGAGCCGCCGGCCACCGGATGGGGGCCACGGATCGCGCGTCCGGCCCGTTCTTGACGCTCCCGCTGCTCTACCCGACAGTTCCAGCTTCGCTCCGGGGCGTACAGCGTGCAAACCAGCCTGCTCACTGCTGACGATGCGGTCGCCCGCCTCATCGGCCCGGCAATTAACCGCCGGCTCCGATCTTCCGAGGCACGGCCGCAGACAATGCCGGTGAAGCACGCGTACGGGAGCATGGGATCTCGCCGTCACGTGATCGGCGACCGGGCGACGTGGCATCCGGCTGCGCCTGTCGGGGACCGCGGTGAACTGGGCGTTCTCGCGGGGCTGTGTGGGTGCAGTCGGGCAGGCGGGGGGCAGGTGACCGCCGAGGTATTCATTGCGCCAGCGGTCCGTGGAGCCTATATCGACCCCCTCTTGCCGGTCGGACAGCAGCCTGCCACCGCGGCTAGGTTAAGGGAGTGACGCCGTTTTGGGCCGATGACGGCAAGCTGCGCCTCCCGTTCGTCGGCCTGCGTACCTACAAGCCGGCCGGGCAGGTGGTACGCGAGCGGCCGAAGGGGAATCAGTGAGGAAGGGGAGAACCGTGAGTACAAGGAACAGGATTCGGGTCGGGGACCGAACCGTCGCGATATCGAACGCGGACAAGGAGCTCTTCCCCGACGACGGCATCACCAAGGCCGAACTAATCGACTTCTACCGCACTGTCTCCCGCCCCTTGCTGACGCATCTACGCGGACGGCCGCTGGCCATGGAACGCCACCCCGACGGGTACGGCGGGAGGTCGTTCTTCCACAAGGACGTCCCCGGCTACTTCCCGGACTGGATCCACCGCCAGGAGGTCCCCAAGGAAGACGGGACCCTCACCATGGTCGTGTGCGACGACGCCGCCACCCTCACCTACCTCGCCAACCAGGCCTGCATCACCCCGCATCCATGGCTCAGCCGCATCGACAGCCTCGACTGCCCGGACCGGCTGGTCTTCGACCTGGACCCGCCAGGTGACGACTTCGAGATCGTGCGCTGGACCGCCAAGAAACTCGGCCACCTCCTCACCGAAGAGCTGGGACTGCAACCTGCGGTGATGACGACCGGCTCGCGTGGCCTGCACCTCGTCCTCCTCCTCGACCGGCACACCGACTTCGACACCACACGCGCCTTCGCCCGCCAGGTGGCCGACCTTCTGGCCGACCGACACCCCGACAAGTTGACGACCGAGGCACGCAAGAACAAGCGCCGCGGTCGGCTGTACCTGGACACCCTGCGCAACGCCTACGCTCAGACCTCGGTAGCCCCCTACGCCGTGCGAGCCCGCCCCCACGCCCCCGTGGCCACCCCACTCGAATGGGGCGAACTTGACAACCAAGGGATCGGACCGCAGCACTGGACCCTGCGCAACCTCCCGGACCGGCTGTCCGACCACGGCGACCCCTGGAAGGGATTGAGCCGCTGCAGACGCTCCCTGGGTCCTGCCCGGCGCCGACTCGAGGTCCTCGTCCGGGAAGACGCCTCCTGAGGAGCCCTGAGTTCTTGGTAGGCCTCGGCCTCCTCGGGTCCGAGAAGCGGCTCGTTCTCCTGGGTGGCGTCCAGCGCCGAGGGATGCGGGGCGCCTGCCGCCCGTTCCTGGGGCGCCGCGTCCCATGGGCATCCGCAGCGTACGGGGGGCGTCTCCGCCGCTGTCGGCGCCGACCCGCCAGCCGCCCTCCGACCGCTTTCAGGCGTCTGCAAAACGGCAGATGGACGGTGAGGTGCCAGCCGTGCGCGTCGGTCCGCAAACGAGGCCTCCGGCAAGCCTAGGCTCGTTGCGGCGGGAGGGGCAGCGAGTACCCGAGCAAGCTTGCGCCGCCGCGGCATCGAAGCACAGAGACCGCCCGACAAGCAGGAGCAGCATGTCGCCCGTTGATTCCACCCCTCGTTACACCGTTCCCGGCCTGACTCCTAAGGACGGCGGACGGGTGATCGGTCTGTTGATGCTGCGTCTTCACGCACTTAACGACCTCGCTCTCACCCTCAAGCACATCCACTGGAACGTGGTCGGACCTCACTTCATCGCCGTCCACGAGATGCTCGACCCTCAAGCCACCGCGGTACGCGAAATGGCTGACGCTACCGCGGAGCGCATCTCCACGCTTGGTGGCGAGCCACAGGGCACCCCCGGAGCTCTCGTCGCTGAACGCACATGGACCGACTACAGCATCGGCCGCGCCGACGCCATCGCCCATCTCGGTGCACTCGACCTCGTCTACACCGGCATTATCGAGGACCACCGACGCGTCGCTTCTGAAGCCGGCTCCGCCGACCCCGTGACCGAGGACCTTGTCATCGAGCAACTACGCTCCCTGGAAAAGTTCCAGTGGTTCGTCCGCGCCCACCTCGAGAGCAATTCCGGAACCTTGACGACCGCTGCCGCCACCACCGAAAGGAAAGCCGCCGCGTTGGCACCCGCACGCAAGGGTGCAGCCAAGAAGACGACAGGCAGTCGGGCGGACGGCTCGCAGCGGACAGGGAAGAAGACCACAGCCGCCAAGCGCGCTCGCTGACATCATCCACTACGGCCGGACGCGCAAGGCCACGATCGTTCTTTCTGATGGAGGCTGACGGCGCCCATCCGCCTCGAAGTTGCGGAGGGTACCGTCCCGTAGCTGGTTGAGCCGCCGGTAGCAGGCCAACCAGGCAATGGTGTCTCGGCCTCCTAGCCGCTCGCTGGACTCAATGTTCATGCGGGACCATCCGGGCGCCTATGCGCTTGTACCGCAACCATTTACGCAGGTAGCGATGTCGTAGGCACTGTCAGCTGGAGTCGATCAACGCGGGGACTCGCCGAGCGCGGCACCGATCTCGGCATCGACGCGCCGCAGGCCTCGCAGACCTGCACTGTTACAGGAAAACGGAACGCTTTTGGCTGCAGGGCCGCAGCAAGAACAACGTCAAAGGCTGCGCCAAGGCCGGGCAGCACCGCAAGTTGGCCGAGTCCGGATCGGGTGAAGACCGGCTGAAGGAGGTATATCCATGAGGGCGTTGACCTGGCACGGCAAGCGCGACGTGCGGATCGACACCGTACCGGACCCCGCCATCCAGGACCCCACTGACGTGATCATCAAAGTGACGACCACTGGGCTGTGCGGTTCCGACCTGCACCTGTACGAGGTGCTCGGCCCCTTCCTCGGTGTCGGTGACATTCTGGGCCACGAACCGATGGGTATCGTCGAGGAAGTCGGGGCGGAGGTTACCGGGGTACGCCCCGGAGACCGGGTTGTTGTCCCCTTCAACGTTTCGTGCGGAACGTGCTTCATGTGCAACCGTGGTTTGCACTCCCAGTGCGAGACCACCCAGGTCCGGGAACACGGGAACGGTGCAGCCCTCTTCGGCTACACCAAACTCTACGGGCAAGTTCCTGGAGGCCAAGCAGAATTCTTGCGCGTGCCTTTCGGGAACACCCTCCCCATCGCCGTACCCCCCGGCCCGGCCGACGAGCGGTTCGTGTACCTCTCCGACGTGTTGCCCACGGCGTGGCAAGCAGTCGAGTACGCGGCTGTGCCTCCCGGCGGCACTGTGGCAGTGCTCGGCCTCGGACCCATCGGGGACATGTGTACCCGTATCGCCGCCCACCGGGGCGCCGGAAGGGTCATCGGGATCGACCTCGTGCCGGAGAGGCTGCAGCGGGCCCACGCCCACGGGGTTCACACCCTCGACCTCAACAAACACGGCAAGAACATCGGCGCGGCCGTTCGCGACCTCACCGACGGTCGCGGCCCCGACTCCGTCATCGATGCTGTCGGCATGGAAGCGCACGGTGCACCCGTGGCCAAAGGTATGCAGAACCTGACAACTCATCTGCCGGATGCGCTGGCCGCCACGATCATGCAACGTGCCGGCGTCGACCGCCTTTCCGCCCTGCATCTGGCCATCGACCTCGTCCGCCGGGGTGGCACCATCTCGCTGTCCGGTGTATACGGAGGCATGACCGACCCCATGCCCCTGCTGACCATGTTCGACAAGCAGGTCCAACTACGCATGGGTCAAGCGAACGTATGGCGCTGGGTCGACGACCTCCTGCCCCTACTGACCGACGAAGATCCTCTGGGCGTCGACGACTTCGCCACTCACCGCATGCCACTGAGCCAAGCACCAGAGGCCTACCACATGTTCCAGAACAAGCAGGACGGCGCGGTCAAGGTCCTCTTCACCCCCTGAATTAGGCATCTCCTCGGCATCGATGTGGGATTCCGCGAAGGAACCCAGGCTGCCCATGCGAATCTCCTGGCTGGGCGACATCGTGACCTGATGGTTCCGCGAGGATGTCATCCTCTACTGGCTGTATGCGAGCTGCGAGCAGATTGCCGTCGGTCCGGGACGCTCTGACCACTCGTCGCGTCGGAGTCAACCCGGGCCGCATATGTAGGCTCGGAGGGGCCGGCATGACCCCTCGGAGGCGGTTGATTACCCTCCACGGCAAACGTCCCGCAGCGGTGCTCACTGCACCGGCCCCCACGCCCACCACCATGCGGCAGAAATGACGCCGGTCGATTCCCACTCCGCATTAGTCAGCGTGCCGCTGGAACCGGTCACCAGCCTCGGGGCCACATGGCGCCGGCCCGCGTATCGGGCCCGGCCTGCAGCTCGGCGCTGTGCGTCCGGCATTTCACCAGTAGTGGCGCCGCCCGCCGACCGAGTGGCCGACAGCACCGAGGATCCAGAGGATCGCACCAATCACGAGGAGGACGATCCCGATGGTCCACAAGATGGAAATGCCGAACAGGAATCCGAGCACGAGCAGGATGACACCGAGGGCGATCATCGCAGCCTCCAATCTTTCAAGGGCATCTCCGAGTATGCCCTTATGCGCTGCTCCCGGCACCGGGACACACGGCCGGGCCCTCCTCGGAGCCGTGCCAAAAAGCTGGCTACTCCCCCGGCCGCACCCCTCCGCTCCGGTCACCCCGCTAGGCAATGCGCTGCTGAGTGCCCCGGCACCCGACTAGTCAAGCGATCCCGGGACCTGTTGACCGAACGCGGCAAGCGCTGAGCTGTTCGTCATCAGCCGTCGCGCGGCGGTGATCTCCAGTTCTGTCTTACCCGACAGAGCGATGAGCAGCCGCAGACGGCCGTAGTCCTGCTGGTCCTCCGGCCGGAACTCCGAATCAAGCACCTGCTCAGCCATAGGGCGATCAGTGTGCATAAATGCCATCTGCACCTTCCGGCTGTGCTACTGATACTCACGGCCCCACTTTCACCGGGAGCCGCGCACGTCCCCAGACCGCCACAGGCACCGGGGGCGGAACAGGCACTCAGGCCAGCGGCCCAGAACTCGCCGGAGGACAGTTCATTGAGCTGCTCGACCGGCTCCCAATGATCAGAAGGACTCGTCGTGAGCGGTGGTATCCCAGTGGAAGACAGCTGTATCAAGGCATTTCACGAGCTGAAGAGCAAGCGGAACGTCAACACAGTCATCTACCGCCTCAGCGACAACCTGGAGACCGTCGTCCCCGACTTCAAGGGGAATCTGACACACGACGAACTGCTGAAGGCCCTACCGGCCGCCGAGACTCGGTTCGTCGTCTACGACCTAGTCTTCGCGACGGCGGATGGGACCCGGAAAGAAAAAATCGTGCTGATCTCCTGGTGTCCGGAGAGCGTGAAGGTCGAGCAAAAGATCGCGCACTCCACCACCTGCAGCAAGGTCCACAATCTGCTCGACGGTGTCCAAGTCTACGTACAGGCTACGGACCTGACCGACGTGGAGTACGACGAACTCGTATCCCGGACCTCTTGACCCGCTCCCTTCGCCGTCGGCTGTTCCCGTTCCGGAGCTGACGTCATCCATCCCGGCCCGGCGCAGAAACACCACCGAGGGGCCAACGGGCCGCTGAACGCCATGGCGCATTCTTCCCCGCCTGCGCACTGCTCCTGCGAGTCCGCCTCAGTCGCGCCAGGTGGTCTACGCTCCGGACCGTTCCCACCCGACCAGCTCAGTCCTGCATCGGCGTTCGGCCCCGGCTTCACAACGGGCGATCAACGGCAGCATGGCCTCGCTTCACCAGCAGGGCCGCCCGGGCCGCCACCCGTTCCGGCCAGGGCACTCGCCGCAGTACTGCTTGCCGCCCAGCGACGTCGACCTGTCGCGGCCCGAGCGGCGATACCGCCGCCGATGAAACATGAGGTGTACCGAAGGCCGCACAGGGAGCTTACCGGCCCGTCGGTCCGAGACCGATCTGGGAGAGCAGTCCATGCCAAATCCGCGCTCACTTCCGGGACTGGACGAGTCCTTCTGGATGGACAGCACCGACATGCCGGAGCACGCACCGCTGACCGAGGACTTCGAGGTGGACGTCGCGGTGGTGGGCGGTGGCATCGCCGGACTGAGCACGGCGTGGGAACTCGCCCGGGCGGGCCGGAGCGTCGCGGTGCTGGAGGCCGACCGTATCGCCTCCGGGGTCACCGGTTACACCACCGCCAAGGTGTCCGCGCTGCACTCCCTGGTGTACGACCCGCTGCGGCGGGCCCGGGGGGCCGAGGCCGCCCGGCTGTACGCGATGTCGCAGCAGGATGCGGTGGAGCGGGTGGCCGCGATCATCGACGAGGTGCGGATCGCGTGCGATCTCGAGCGAGTGAGCGCCTACTCCTACGCGGCCGGCCCCTCGTCCCGCGAAATGATCGAGGCGGAGGCCCGCGCCGCGGCCGAGGCAGGCCTGGCTGCGGCATACGTCACCGAGACCGAGCTGCCCTTCACCATCGCCGGTGCGGTCCGCCTGGACGGCCAGGCTCAGTTCCACCCGCGCAAGTACCTCTTGGCGCTGGCCGGGGACCTACTGGCGCGAGGCGGCCACATCTTCGAACGCAGCCGGGTCACCGGCCTCTCTGAAGGAACACCGTGCCGGGTGACTACCGAGTCGGGACGGTCGGTGACAGCTCGCGACGTGGTCGTCGCCACGCACTACGCCGTCTTCGACCGGGCCATGCTCTTCGCCCGGCTCTCGCCGCGGCGGGAGTTGGTGGTCGCCGCCCCTATTGCGGCGGAACTCGCACCGAAAGGCATGTACATCACCGAGGACGAGGGAAAGCGTTCGGTACGTTCCACACCGCTCGACGACGGCCGACGCCTCCTGATCGTCACCGGTGAGAGCTTCACGCCCGGCACCGGCGACCCGCACGAGGCGTTCCGTCGGCTGGACGCCTGGATGCACGAACGGTTTGCGGTGGGCCCCACCGCATACAGGTGGGCGGCGCAGGACAACGATCCCAGTGACGCGGTTCCCCTCGTCGGTTTGTTCCACATCGGTGCCCGCCATACGTACGTGGCCACCGGCTTCGGCGGCTGGGGAATGACCGGCGGCGTCCTGGCCGGCCGCCTCCTGACCTCCCTCATCACCGGCTCCGGGGACCGACTGCCATGGGCCGACCTGTACGACCCGCGACGCCTGGGAAGCACCCTGCGTGAGGTGTCCACCCTCCTGGGCCAACAGGCCGAGGTGGCGAAGCACTTCGTCGGCGACCGGCTGCGAGTGACCCATCTGGACTCGGTCAGCCAGGTTCCCCCGGGCACCGGTGCGGTAGTGCGTGTGAAGGGGCGCCGCTGCGCCGTCTATCGGGACCAGGACGGCACGGTGCGAGCCGTATCCGCCCGTTGCACCCATCTCGGCTGCCTGGTGGCTTTCAACGAGGCGGAGACCTCGTGGCAGTGTCCTTGCCACGGCTCCCGCTTCGGCGTCGACGGCGCGGTTCTCCAAGGCCCGGCGGTCCGACCCTTGGAAGAGGTGGATCTGGTCGACGGCGGAGAGGTGTGAACCGCTCCACGGTGTTGCGCCGCTTGTAGGGCCCGCGGTCGAAGGCGGGTGGCCTGTCAGGACGGCTACCTCGGCGTTGCCGGCGGCCCTGTCGGTCCGCCGACACGGGGATCACTGCCGGGAGACCGCGCTTGCGCACTCAGGGCCCGACGGTCATGCGGTGCTCGATGTCCGGAGCGTCGGGCGGTCCCTGAGCTGCGCGCAGCGGGAGATTTGGGGAGGTCGCTTGACTTTCGCGGATCGTCGGGGGAAGAAACGATCAGGCCCTTGAACTGGTTGATCGCGGCGGTGGAGGCGGGGACGGCGCTGTACCGGGTGACGAGGTGGACGCGCATAGCGGGGCGTTTGTGGCGGGCCTCAGTCGGTGTCGACGTGCTCCCGCAAGATCTTGCGGTTGGTCGCATCGATGTCGAATGTCGTCTTGTTCCAGTCGGTCGTAGTCACGACATCGACAAACCACATCAGCTTGCCGTCGTCGGAGTCGTCGAGCTCGATGGAGGTGACGGTGCCCTTCTTCTTGTCGGTGGCCGTCCGGGCGGCCTGCTCCGCCGTGACAGTGGCCCTCTTCAGCCAGCCGGCGAGCTCGCGCCTGTCGTCCCCCTCCTCATCGGACTCGGTGTGTGGCTGGTCCGCCTTGCCAGTGACTGCGTCGACGCGAACGGAACGGACGGTCCCGTCCGACGTCGCCACCTGCGTGTCCCATCGAGGGCCGACCACGTCGGAGCCCTCGAGCTCGGCGGCGACCGGCTTCGAGTCAGGAACGGCCGCTACCGCGGCACGCAGGGCCTTGTCGTAGCTCACCTTGGCCCTCGGAACGAGCGCCTTTCGATCGGCCTGGTCCTGAGTGAGCGCACCGGTCGGGGAGGCGGATGTCGCCGCTGCCGGCGCCGCCTGGGACGGGGGTACGAGGTTCCCTGTACCCCCTCCGTCGCCGTTGTCGTTTCCGCAGCCCGTCAGCATCGCGCCCGCAGTCGCTGCAGCGCACATCAGACCAATCGCACGCAGCCCCATCGACGGCTCACCCACCGCCAAGACACCATTCCTCTTTGTAGTCATATATGCACTTTAGGTGAGACGGGCGGACCTTACCTGCCGACTGTCGACGGGCGGGCACGGCCAGCCCTGCCGCGAAACCATGCTCCTGCACCCGGTCCCTCGGCCGGCCCGCTCCAGCGGGAATTCCGTAGCGAATTTGCACAGCGGCAGGACCCTGCGAGGCCGAGCTTGTACTCACATCGGTCCGGTCGCGGAAGGCCCAACGGGCCGGAAGCATGTGCAGACGAAGGCGAGGCCGAGGAGCCTGGTTCTGGAAGACCTACCTCGAGGAGTTCCGGTGGCCGCTGACAAGCACGTTCTGCGAGGCCGCACCGCTGTGGTGACCGGCGCTGCCCGAGGAGTGGGGGAAGCTGTGGCCAGACGGCTGGCCGAACGCGGTGCCCGTGTTGCCCTGCTCGGGCTGGAGGAGGACGCGCTCGCGGAAGTAGCCGCGGGCCTGCCCACCGCATCGCACCACTGGCACGTGGATGTGACGGATGACGCGGCGATGGCGGAGGCTGCCAGGGCGGTCCGTAGCCGGATGGGCCGCGCGTCCGTAGTGGTGGCCAACGCGGGGGTCGCCGAGGGTGGGCCCTTCATCGATTCCGATTCGGAAACCTGGCGCCGCGTCATCGAAGTCAATCTCGTGGGTAGCTCCATCACCGCCCGGGCGTTCCTGCCCGACCTGCTTGTTACCCGCGGCTACTACCTTCAGATCGCCTCCTTGGCCTCGATCGGCGCGGCACCGATGATGAGCGCGTACTGCGCCTCGAAAGCCGGGGTGGAGTTCTTCGCCCACTCTCTCCGCGCCGAGTTGGCTCCCCGTGGGGTAGGCGTGGGAACGGCCTACCTGGGATGGACCGACACGGACATGATCCGCGACGCCGACCAGCATGCGGTGTTGCGGGAACTACGGGCCCACATGCCCCCTCCGGCCCGGAAGGTCTACCCGGTCAGGCAGGTGGCCGAGGTGTTGGTGAGCGCTGTCGAGCGGCGCGCGCCGACGGTGTACGTCCCCGGGTGGCTGCGGAGCGTGCAGCTGATGCGCGCGCTCCTCCCGGGACTGGTCACTCGACTCTCCCGGCAGGAACTGATGCGCTCGGACTTTTCCGCGACCGGCCTACTGGGCGCGGGCGGACGGGCGGCAGCCACCGGCCACGACATCTGATCGTCCGGCCGGGCCCGCCTCTCACCCGGGCCGCAGAGCGGGAGCCCAGCGGCCCGCCAGGCGGAGACACCGCCAATAGTCGTCCTTGCAGCCGACTTGTCGACGCCGCCGGGCCGCCGGAAGTCGCCTCGACGTGTCGCCTTGCAGGGCTCCCGGATACGTCAGCGACGGAGCGCCTTGCGCCGCGCCACCCCGCGGGCCCGAGCCCACACCTCGGGAAGCTGCCGCTCCCGGGCGCCGGCTGCGGCCCTCTCCTGACCGTGCAGCAGGCCCCAGGTGAACCCGGATTCACCCGCCGCGTGCGCAGAGACCGCGAGCCGGCGCAACGCGTCACCGGTCACGACGCTGTCGTGCTGGGAACCGCTCACCTTCTGTACGTCCTTGACGCGCTTGCCGAGACGTCGCACAGGCTTCCCGAGGGCCGGGCGGGCCGCCTCCGCAGCGTAGCGGAGCCTCTTGGCGACCTTTCGGGCGTTGTGGATCGCTGCGTCACGCTCCGGCCCGGAAGGCATGTCGAGTGCACGATCCATCCGCTGGGCGAGCCGGTCGTACTCCTTCAAGAGGGCCTTGACCAGAACCTTCTCGGGCTTGCCGGCTGCCTTTGTACGCAGCGGCGGGCCTTCGGCCAGCAGCTTCAGCTTCTCCAGCAGGTTCAGGTACCGGGGCGAGGCGAGCGCATCGAGGGTGCGTCGACGGCCCTCAGCCCGCCGGGCCGCGTCCCAGGCCTGCAGCCGTGCGTTGACGGGGCCGAGGACCAGCTCGCCGGGCAGTTCCCCCACGCCGGAAGTCAGACGCTCCCGGAGCACCTCATGGTCACGTTCCACGCCGAGCTCACCGGCGAGCCACTTCAGGTCTCGCCGAATGGAATCGGTGACCTCACGGTCGAGGACGGAACGGTAGGAACGCAGGCAACCGCGCAGGCGGCGGGACGTGGTGCGCATCCGGTGGACAGCGTCGGGCGCGTCGCGACGGACTGCGGGGTCGATGTCCGTGAGGGCGTCGACCAGCCCGTCCACGTAAGCGAGCACGTACGCGCCTGCCGATCCCGGAGTGCCCTCGGTGCGCGCATCCGGCGTGCGTTCCAGCAAGGGCGCGGTCTCCGCCAGGGCGCGAACCAACTTGGGTGTGCTCTGGGCGCGATCGACGCCGTTCTTGCGCAGCACCTTCTCGATCCCGTTCAGGAGCGCGGGGTCACCGGCGCCGGCGAGTTCGACCTCCATCTCCGTCCATGTCGCGTGTCCGCCGTCGAGCAGACCGTCCGCATCCACGACGTCCATGCTCAGCTCGGCCAAAACGTCGCCCTTGGCATCGAGGAGATGGCGCAGGGAGCGGGTGGAGCGGATCCGCATGACCGGCCGCAGCTCTGCGCCGCGGGTGCGGGAGAGAGCCAGATCCCGCAGCTCCTCGGGGACGTTCTCTGACGACAGAGGGGCGCGGATCTCTTCCCGGCTGTTTCCGGGCAGAGGCAGCTTCAGGTGCCAGCCGGAGTCCGTGCCACCCGTCCGGCGGCGCAGGGAGGCGCTGGTGCGGGTCAGGCGGAGGTCGTCGCTGTCGTAGTAAACGGCGTCCAGCTCCTGTATCCCGCGTTCCGCGACCGAGGCGATGGGGTCCACACTGCTCAGCTCATCAAGCCATGAGATGTCGTCGGCCGTGGGTGCCGCGTACTTGCGTTCTGTCTCTCGCGTTGAATAGACCATACAGAGCCCCTTGACGCAATCCCAGGGATCAAACCCGTATGTAAACCACTTTAGGGCCACTCTGTGCGTGCCGACCGAGCCCAGCGGGTCGGACTGAAGTCTGGCGACACCAAGGAACTGCCGCCCGGGATCGAGCGGCCCCGCGTCCCGACCGGCGCACCACCCCTCGAGGAACAGCGGGAGAATCCTGGCGTGCCTCCAGGGACTCGCTCTCGACCACCGCGACGACCAGGGCCCGCGACCTCGAAGCGTCCTCGGACACGCCCGTGATGGGCCCCGTCGTCACGGGCGACGCAAGCACCTACCGAACCGGGTAGCGGCAAGCGCCGACCCGCCACCAAAGCCAGGCCTCTATCCCCCTGCAGGTGCGCGACGTCGATCAGCCGACGGCGCTCCTCGGTCGAGTATGCGGGGAACCACACTCAGTTCGGCGAGAGCCTCTCAGGACGCCCGAATGTCCTGATGAGTGTCACCATGTACCCATGGGAAAAACGGCGCTCATCGTGATCGATATGATCAACAACTATGAGCATCCGGATGCAGAGCTGCTTATTGCGTCGGCGGAGTACGCGGTTCCCCGGATTGTTCGACTCATAGAAGCGGCCCAGCAACGGGAGGTACCCGTTATCTACGCCAACGACAATTTCGGTGAATGGCGCTCGCATCACGGCGAGATTGTGGAAACAGCCCTCGCTGGTGCGCGCGGTGATCTTGTCGAGCCCTTGCGCCCGGATGAGACATCGCTTTTTGTCGTCAAGGCCAGGCACTCGATCTTCTACGAGACTCCCCTAGCTTATCTGCTCAGCCAGTTGGACGTCGATCACATCGTTCTCTGTGGTCAGGTGACGGAGCAGTGCATCCTGTACTCGGCACTTGATGCTCACATCCGGCATTTGGGGGTAACAATTCCCAATGATGCGGTCGCCCATATTCACTCCGACCTCGCGGACGCCGCATTGCGCATGATGCAGCGGAATATGAATGCTGCCATCAGGCCAGGCGACACGATCGAACTCTGACAGTTTGCGCGCCGTGCACGCGGCCACCGCAGAGTAATGCAGGCGCGTCGGCCGCACGAGTAAGAGGAGTCGGCGTCCTCGATTGAGGACGCCGAAGCAAAGGGATTCCGACTCGGCCCATTTCCCGGCCACTTGGAATGCCCGACTCCACGAATGCTCACCGCACCCCTATGGTGGAGGCCATCGCGGCAGATGGGGCGATCGCATCGACGCTCGGTCACGGGCCTACGAGGGTGACCGGCTGCCAGGCTGGCACCGTACGCACCACACCGTGCCGCGCCCGCCGACCCGAGTGCGACTCAGTGGCCCTTCGCAACGCGGGCAGGTCGGGTCGGCGTCGTCGCGGCAGCCGGTGAGCCAGGATTTCCGGGTGGGTACGCGCCCGGCACGCACCGATGAACGCAGGACGCGGCGCATCTCGGTGTACAGCCGGTGCCGCTCGTGGTCTGTCAGCCGGTCGGCCCGGCATTCCGGATGAAGACGGGCCCGCCACAGGATCTCGTCGGCGAGCAGATTGCCGAGTCCGGCGAGCACGGACTGATTAGTGAGGGCCGACTTGATGCGGCTGCGCCGCCGGGACAACAGCTCGTCGAACTCGGCCCATTTCACCGTCATCGCGTCGATACCCTGGCCGTCCAGGATGCGCGCGACGTCAGTGTCGGCGTCCTCGGCGAACCAGAGACCCTGCAGCTTGCGCTGGTCGCGGTAGCGCAGTTGGTTCCGGCCCAGGGTGAACGCCACGCGGTCGTGCGGATCGGGCGGGTCAGCCTCTGGGCAGAAGACCAGTTCTCCGGTCATACCGAAGTGCAGCAACACCGTGGGCCCGTCGGTGCGGGCGAGCAGCCACTTGCCGTGCCGCTCCGGTGCGGTGAACCGGTGGCCTTCCAGATCGCGGCTCAGCTGCCCCGCGCTCACCCCGTGCAGGACGCCCGTGTCATGCACGTCGACCCGATTGATCCGCTTGCCCTGCGCACAGGAAGCCAGGATCTCCCGGAACCCCTCGACATCGGGCAGTTCGGGCATGCCGGCACCCGCCGATCTTCGTACTTACCCTGCTCTGTGGGCCGTATGTTCAGGATTGCACCGCGGATGGATCACCACCAGGTGATCACCAGGCCGCGGCCCTTGCCGTTCCCCGTCCCGGAGCGTCGCGGACGATGCCGGGGGCGCCGTCCGACACTCGCTCCCTCGCCCCGCAGGCGAGGACAGCCGGTGAGTGCCCGGCTACGGAGACAGGTCGTGAAACTCAAAGAGCTGCGTCAGATGGACCAGGCCGAACTCGAACAACTCCGTGCCGACGTCGAGGGCTGGACCGGATGGTCAACCAACTCATCTTGGAAAACCAGCAACTGCGTGAGCAATCGAGCTCTCCCACTGCAATCGTTCGGGCTCTACCTCTTACTCCTTCACCGTGCCGCCCGGGACCGGCCCACCTGGCACCGGCTCATCAACCAGCCACCGCACCAGGGGTGTTTACCCGAGGCCGGAAGCTCAAGCGGCACGACCACTGGCCCTGGCAGGGCGCCCGCTCGCGCACCATGGCCGCGTTCACGCGTCGACCCGGCGCGCGCGCCGTCGGGCGAGCGGCCCGTCACTGAGAGCCCAGGCGAGTACTACGAGAAGCGCAAGTCGGCCCCCTTCACCGACCAGGCCCGCGACCCCGAACTGGCCCAGCCTGCCCGACGGCGGCGGTCTTGGCCGGCGAGCGGCCCACGAGGACGATCCGCTCGCCCTTGGCTGCCAGGGCCCGGGCCGCGGCGGCTCCGATGCCGTCGCTGGCGCCGGTGATGATGATGGCCTGCGGCATGGTCAGCGTCCTTTTCGTTCGTCGTGTAGTGGCGGCCTCGCGGTGGACCTGAGAGGCGCCCGCGTTCCGCCGGGGCCGCGTAATGTGCGGCCCCGGCGGCGCCCCCAGGGGCAGCGGTACTGCCCGTCATGGGGCTCAGATCCAGGTGGGGATTTCGGAGTAGCGGGCGCCGAAGCCGCCGGTGGGGAGGATGTCCCGGATGGCCGCGAGGTCGGCCTCGGTGAGCCCGGCGTCGGCAGCGCGGGAGTTCTCCTCGACCCGGGCGGCACTGCGGGTGCCGGGGATGGGAACGATGTGCTCGCCCTGGGCGAGCAGCCAGGCCAGGGCCAGCTGGGAGACGGTTATGCCCTTGCCGGATGCGAGCTCGCCCAGCCGGGCAACGGCCTCGACGTTCTTCTCGAAGTTGCCAGGCTGCCAGCGGGGGTCGACGTTGCGCATGTCGGTGGCGTCGTAGGAGCCGGCGGGCTTGGCGGTGCCGGTGATGAAGCCGCGGCCCAGCGGCGAGTAGGCGACGAAGCCGATGCCGAGTTCCTCAAGGAGGGGGAAGAGCTGTTCGACGTCCCGCTCGAAGAGCGAGTACTCGGTCTGCAGGACGGAGACGGGCTGGACGGCGTGCGCGCGACGGATGGTCTGCGGGCCGGCCTCACTGAGCCCGAAGTACTTCACCTTGCCCGTATCGATCAACTCCTTGACCGTGCCGGCTACATCCTCGATGGGCACATCAGGGTCGACGCGGTGCTGGTAGAGGACGTCGAGGTGGTCGACGCCGAGGTGGCGCAGGCTGTTGTCGGCGACCTTGCCTACACGCTGCTCCACAAGCAGCCGACACCCTCGCAACGAACCCCGAGAACCCCCAAAGAACACCGACATCCCCCGCACATCCCACATCCCAGCCGCGGAAGCGGGATGCACCAGCGGCGGAGCCAGCTGCGGACAGCCTTCGAGCTGTAGCCCTTGTCGCCCAGGACATGGGCAGGTCGGACCCGGACTGGCCCCCGTTCGTCCCCGCCGTCAGCGGTTGAGGAATGAGTAGCTGCGGCCAAGCTCGGTGAAGCCGCGGCAGGAATACCACTCGCGCGGCCAGTCAGTCACGTCCGCGATGAGGAAGAGCTGCGGGATCCCGGCAGCAGCGGCCAACGCCAGACCTGTAGCGAGCAGGGTGTCTCCGTGGCCCTGCTTACGGTGCGGCCCGGCGGTGACGAGGTCCTCCAATTGAGCCAGCCCGGCAGTTCGGTCAAGATAGAGGTCCGCCCAGGCCGCGATCTCCCCATCCGGTGTCCGGGCAGCCAGGAAGAACACCTTCTCGGCGCCGCGCAGTCGGGCGGTGCGGCGCTCGGTGAGCTGTCGAGCGAGATCCTCATCCAAGCCCCAGTCCAGCTGCTGGCGGAACACCGCCGCTCGCAACTCGGCCAGCTCGACCGGGTGCGCGGCCGGTTCGGGAAGCGCGCAGCCAGCCGTCTCCCGGGCCAGTATCAGCTGGGTGTCCCGGTCGTAGCCGGCCGCTGCCAGTACCGGGGTAGCCCGCTCCCCGAGCGCCTCGTCCATCACCGTGATCCGGTACTGCTGGCGCGGTCCGAAGCCCTGTGTAGCCAGTTCGGGCAGTGCCGCCGGGTCGGCGTCTGAGGCATCGACGATCAGTTGGTTGTGTTCCTGGGAGTGGGAGAAGTCTGGGTCGTGGACGGTGAAGGCCCCGGGCAGCTCGATGGTCTCAGCGGCCTGGCGGCGGGCGAAAGAGGCGCGGAAGGTGGTCACGCGCTCAAGCAGATCCGACATCTTAGTCATGATCGTCCCACCCACCGTCGCGGCAACAACCTTCCCCTACTGGCAGGCGCTCTAAGTTGCAGTGACTCTCCGCAGCTTCCATTTCGCCGACTGGGATCATAGGCGCTCAGGTCACGTCCCGCCGGTTGACGAAAAGGCAGGAGAGGCCGAGGCACACCACCGCGTACGCCGCCAGTATCAGGCTCGCGGACAGGGGGCCCGAAACCGAGACGACCCCGGGTATCGAGGTGTTCGGCTTGCCGGACGGATCGAGGGCGGTGGCGAGCGACCCGGCGCTCGGTCCGATGAGCAGCCGTTGCACCCACTTGAGGGCGGGAAGGGTGCCGGCCAATCCGGAAACGAGGTTCTCCAGCGCCAGCAGCCAGAGCAGGCCCACTCCGATGGCTGCCCCGGTGCCGCGCAGCAGGATCGACAGGAAGATGCCCAGGCTCGCCGCGGCCATGCTGATGAGCCAGACGGCGCCGATTCCGCCCAGCAGCGTGGCCGCGTCCGGCCAGTGGGCGGGGCGGCCGGTGAGTGCCGAGGCGAGCCCGCTCGCCCCCGCGCTCGCCGCCAGCACCAGCACCGTGACGCACAGGACTGCCACCGCTGCCGCCATGGCCTTCCCGAGTACCGCCGAGCTCCGGCCGGGTCCTTGGACCAGAAGGGTGCCCCAGGTGCCCCACCGGTATTCCCCGCCGACGAGGACAGCGCCGAGGATAAGCATCAGCGCGCTGCCGAACATCGGGTACAGGTCGACTGTGCCGGACAGGAACTTGTCCGGCAGTATGCCGCCGATCAGCTGCTCCGGATCACCCGCCGAGCCGGTCGGCCGGTTCCTGATGGCAAGCCAGACGATGTACGGCACCACCATGCCGAAGGCCACCGACAGGCCGGCCCATGCCCCGCCGACGACCCAGACACCGGGACGCTTGCGTGTCGCCAGCAGTTCGGCCCGAATGACGCCGTTCAACGGCCCACCACCTCCATGGATTCCGGTCCGGTGGGCCGGTGGTCCTCCACCAGGTCGAGGAAGACGTCCTCCAAGGACAGGACCTGCTGGTGCAGTTCGCTGACCTCCAGCCCGTTCACCACCAGCAGCCTGTTGACGGCAGCCGCCTCACGCGGGGCGACGACCACGCGCAGCTTCCCGTCGCCGGCGGTCGCCGAGCGGACCGCCGGCAACTGCCGTACGAGCTCTGCGGCACGCTCGGGCGAGTCCACGGTCACTGTCAGACCGCCCTCGCTGCCCCCTCGGCGCAGCTCGGCCACCGTTCCCTCGGCGATCAGTCGGCCGTGCCGGATCACGCCCACCCGGTCGCACAGATGCTCGACTTCGGCCAGCTGATGGCTGGACAGCAGCACGGTGCGGTTTTCCCGGCGTAGTCCGGTGATCAGGTCGCGCATGCTCGCCATGCCCTCCGGATCGAGGCCGTTGGTCGGCTCGTCGAGGATGAGCAGAGCGGGGTCCTTCAGCAGAGCGGCGGCCACTGCGATGCGCTGTTTCATACCGAGCGAGTACGCGCGGAAGGCGACATCCGCCTTGGCCGTCATCCCGACTTCTTCGAGAACCTGCTCGATGCGGGCCGTGGGGACGGACGCGTACCCGACGAGGACGCGCAGATTGTCCCGGCCGGACAGATGCGGATACAGGGCCGGTGCCTCGATCAGGGCTCCCACCGCGCGCAGGCTGCTCCGGGCCCCGGCGCGGTGTCCCAGCACCGTGGCGGTCCCCGAGGTGGGCCGGATCAGTCCCACCAGCATCCGCATGGTGGTGCTCTTCCCGGCCCCGTTCGGTCCGAGGAATCCATAGACCTCGCCGCGCCGGACCGTCATGTCGAGGTCGAACACACCGGTTTCGGGGCCGTACCGCTTGGTCAGCCCGCTGGTACGGATCGCGATGTCTTCGCCGCTGTCAGGCATCGGCGGCCTGCCTTTCGCCGGAGCGGCCTCGCGCGGCCAGCCCGAGGATGCCGGCCGCCACCACGGACTCCACGGCGAGGATCACCACCGCCCACACCGGGCCCGTCCAGCGCTGAAGGGTGCCGAACCACACCCACATCAGCGCGCAGTAGGCCCCCAGGAGGAGCAGGAGCGAGGTGATGCCGTAGATCGCGTAGGCGCGTGCGTCGCGGGGCGGGTAAGCGCTGAGCTGTTCCCGGGCAGCGGGGTCGCGCCGGCGTAGTCGCAGCCGCCAGAACCGGTAGGACTCGCGGCGTAGGTCGACGATGTTCAGCGAGTGGGTGAGCATGACGTATCCGTCCGATCGCAGTACCGGCAGCAGACTCATCACGGCGCCTCCGCTGCCGAACAGCAGCAGCCCGGCGGCGAGCGAGCGCCCGGGGACCCCGTCATGGGCCAGCAGCCACCAGGCCAGCACCGGTACGAGCGCCAGCAGGCTGACGAAGACGCCCGCGAACGCCGTGCCCACCCGGGCCCTGCGTCGGTGGAAGAGCACGATGTCGTCCGTGCGGCAGTACGGGGTCAGCATCGGAAACCGCCAGCTGAGCCCGATCTCGGTGACCGTGCCGCCGAAATGGCGGCAGGTCACGCCGTGGGCGAACTCGTGCAGCACGGTGATGCCCCAGAACAGCAGCATCGACAGCGGCACGGTGATCACCCAGGATCTCTGGTGCGTCGCCTCGTGGGTCAGGGTGGACAGGTGCGTCCAGACGAACACCTGTAGACCGGCCACCAGGACGAACGCGGGGATCAGGAACGCCGCACGGAAGGCGAATGCCAGCCTGGTGGCCAGAGCGGCGCACAACCGGTCGGGGCGCAGCATCACCCAGCGCCGGCGCAGCCGGCTCTGCCGCGCCGATTCCTTGGCTGCGTGGGCCCGTCTGAGCTTGTCGAGGGCCTCATCGTCGGCGTGTCCGTCGAGCAGTTGGTAGCGGCCGAGCATGGTGAACATCTGTTGCCAGTGTGCGGGCCCGAGCTGGCGGCCGTAGGTGTCGGTGTAGCTGCGTCCGATGTCCTCGAGGGTGTGACCGCCGTCCATCAGCCCCATGATGAAGTGTTCGCGGGGGCCGACCCGGTAGTAGCAGCCGGTGCGTGCGTCCTTGACGTGGTGCACGGTCTTCGGGCCGGAGCGCAGGGCGGGGCCGAAGACCACCTCGGGCCGGAGCCGGGGCCGGTCGTAGGCCGTTCCGGTCACCGCAGCGCCTCCTTGGGTGCCATGTCGGACAGCGCTCTGCAGATGACGTAGGAGAGATAGATCTCGTCCAGGATGCTCACCCCGAGCCGGTTGTTGGTCATGTGGACGTAGGAGCTGAGCACGATGGCCAATGCGTCCTGCGGGTCCGGTACGGATCCGTCACGGAACGTCAGGTGTCCGGCGTCGCCCAGTTTCAGTACACGGTCGCGGAGTTCGGTGCAGTGGGCCAGCCAGGACCGCTCCAGCGGGGTGGGCGACGCCGTCCCGTCGCGCCAGGCACTGTCGCGCACGTGCCGCAGCCGGGGCACCAGCCGGTCCTTCATCCGTTCGTAGGAGCGGTCGAAGCGCTCGTGCTGGCTGTCGCTCGGTTCCTGGTACGAGGTCTCCCACATGGTGCGGTAGCGGACGAGGAACCGGGCCACCGCGTCCTCGTCCCGCAGCAGGGCGAAGCACAGTCCTGCCGTCAACTGCACCGCCTGGCCGAGCAGTACGGTCCGTACATGCACGTTGGTGGTCTGAAGGAGCGCCATCACCGTCTCGCTGGACTCCTGGAAGTGCCACTCGGCCAGCTCCATGCCGGCAGGGCCGCCATAGCGGTCCAGCTCGCGTTCATAGGGGATGGACGCGACACTGTTGTTGTCACGGAACGGCATCTCGCCGTCGGCGCCGTAGCGTTCGTTCCAGCGTTCCTCGGTGTACTCGGCGAGGAACATGTTCTTGTAGAGGTCGCCGCTGGAGTTTCGGTCCTCCTCGTAGAGGGCGGGGCGTTCGCGCAGGTACGCCTCCAGCCGCTCCCGCGCCGCGCGGGCGACTTCGTCGGCCGCCGAAGCGTCGGCCGGCAGCAGACGCAGCCGGATGTGCGGGCCCTCCAGCCAGTAGCGGATGAAGAACCACGAGCGCAGCAGGCCGCGTTCACGCAGGCGTGACATCAGCGGCCGTACGCAGTGCACCAGTACCGGGTTGGCGTTCGCGGCGTAGAAGACGTGCAGGCTGATCCAGCCGTCGCCGTCCTGCTCCGTGTCGACGGTGCCGCCGTCGTTCGATCCTCGCCTGTTGTCCATCACCGTTGCGCATCCGTTCCGTTGACGCCGTCGAGCTGGACCGTGAGTTCGGTGACGTACCGGTGCCGGCCGTCGCGCAGCCACATCTGGTCGGGGCCGGGCAGCATCTCCGTGAGTACCACCACCGAGGCGCTCTTGCGGACCGCGGTCTCCAGCAGGCGGACGCACGCGTAGGAGTCGAAGTCCACGTACTGCGGCTTGTGTTCACCGCCCAGCGAGGCGAACACATGACGTGGGAGCCCCGCGTCGCGCTGCCATTCCCGCCACGCCAGGAACCACTCCTCGTCCGGCTGTCCGGCTACCGCCGGCGGTAGCTGGTCGGCGGCGAACCGCCAGGTCTTGCGCTGCAGCACCACATTGCCGAGCCGCACACGGGGGAGGACACCGCTCGCGCCCTCCTGGACGCCGGTGCCCTCCCAGAGGTCGAGCTGGACCATGGTAGTGCAGGAGAAGTTCAGCAGCACCTGCTGCACCTCGGGCAGCGCCATCGGCAGCAGGAAGCCGAGGTAGACGGGGATCACCTCGACGCCCAGACGGCGGGAGCGCAGCCGTAGCCGGTCGGTGGCCGTGTCGTGCTCGACGACCAGGTCCTCCACCGGGATCCGCTCGTGCGGCGGGCGGAAGCTGGTCTCTCCGGGGCAGACGATCTCGTAGGGGGTGACGACCGGGTGGAGGTTCAGATTGGTCGCGTCGTAGCCGCCTTTGAGCTCGGCGAACACGGCTCCCTGCGGTACGGCGTCGTCCAGCGAGCGGCGTAGTGACGTGGTGAGGGCGTCGTCGAAGCAGTGCGCGAACCGGGAGAAGAGCAGCGTGAGTCCGGAGTAGACCCGGTTGACGACCACGACCGGGTCCTCGGTGCCGTTCTCGGCGAGCTGAAGGAAGAACGACAGCGACCGCAGGTTTTCCGGACGAGGCAGCAGCTCCTCCACGGTGGCCAGGAAGTCCTCGTCGAGCTCGATGTCGGCTTCTGGCGCGCGGGCTCCGCCGTACCGGACTCTCATCTCCTCGGCCACGGCGGCGCGGGCGCGGTCGATGCCGGCTATCTCCTCCTGCCGGAACCAGTTGTCGTACGGACGCAGGGTGGTGCCGTCGAAACGCTGATGACGCATCAAGCGCTGGTTGTAGTTGTCGTAGAAGTCCTGGTTGAACTGGTGGGCGAAGGACAGGAAGTCCTCGCAGCAGCCGCCTTCGCCGTAGCGCGCCCGGAAGAACCCCTTGGTGACGAGCCTGCGTACCGCGTTCCCGTCGAAGGCTGGCAGGATCCGGGCCAGTTGGCGTAGGCCGGGGGTGAGCTGCCGGGTCCAGGTTGAGGCGTCACCGGTCACCGCCAGCCCGGACAGTGTGGTGTCCTCATAGACCAGGGTGCGCAGGACCGGTGTGTCGTCGTGGCCCAGCAGGTGGTACGTCTCGGCCACCGACGTCTTGACGTGGGCGAGCAGTTCACGCCTGTGGGCCAGGCCGGCCCCGGCGAACCGTTCGACGTCCGTGCCCATCCGCTCGACGAGCGTCGCGATGTCGTCGGCCCAGCTCGTCCCCAGTCCCCGTAGCCCGCTTCGGTAGCTGGAGACCGGGTCCGGGTCGTGGATGTCGATGTGCAGGTCCGGCACGACGAGCAGGCCGAGCCTGAGCAACTGTGCGAGATACCGCTCCGCTTCTGGCTCGGGTCGCTTGGCGTCCATCGCGCACAACTGCCGTACGGCGTCCTCGAACCGTAGCGTCGTGCCGTCGCTGAACAGCTTGAGCACGTCGGCGAGCGCTTCTCCGCCGGGCAGGAAAAACAGGCTTTCGTGGACCGCGTCCAGGGTGACCGCCGCGTCCGCGTTGCCGTCGGCGCCGCGCAGCTTGCGCAGGTAGCGGACCCGGTCTTGGTGCACCTGCGTTCCGGTGGTGGCCCGTACCGGTAGGTCAGGGCGGATCCGGGGGTTCGTGGTCAGCAGTTCGGAGAGTCTGGCGAGTATCGCGATGTTCAGCCGGGTGCTGCCCCGCTTCTCCCACCCGTCGACGGATGCGACGAGCGGCCGGCCGCCGGCCTCGGTGAAGTGGCCCGCGGAGACCGCCGTCAGGGTGCTGAACGGGCTGGTCTTGCACGCGGTGCGCAGGAGGTACTCCAGCAGTGACCGTTCGATGCGCCTTTCCCGCTTGCTGAGCGGTCCGCCGTCGCGGTGCAGGTAGGCGTCGAGGTACTCGTCGAGCGACGGGGACGACAGCTGGATGCCGTGCCGCAGGTCCGTCTCCGTCGCCGCGCGACACAGCTCCCGCCGGGCCTCGGCACTCTCCTCGGCCAGGATGCCGGAGCCGGTCCGCAGCAGCGCCTCGTGCCGCTGCCGGTCGGCGGACCACTCGCCCAGCTCGGCGAGTTCGGTGGCCGCCAGCAGCGGCTCGGCTGCCGCCAGGCCGCGTGGTGCACGGGCGTTGAAGACGTCGCGGCGCAGGTTGATCAGCGTCCGGCGGGCCGCTGGGTCGTCAAGACTCTGTGCCACCCGCTCCTGCAGGAAATCGGCGAGCCGGGCCCCGCGCTCGCGCAGCCGTCGTCGTGCGTCGAGCACGCCGTCCGCCCAGGCCGCGCTCGCGGGAGTGGCCAGCGCGGCGGCGGTTTCGAAGGGGAGACCGCCGACGCGCAGCATGAACCTCGGCACCAGGTGCCACCGCACGCGTTCCGCGCTCTCGTGGTCGGGCAGGGTGGCGGCCGACGCCACACGTGACGTCGGTGCCGGCAGCGCGCTGGATTTCACGAATCAGCCCTCTCAGACCAGCCGGTAGTCGAAGTCCGCGCTGTCCGCGCGTTCGTGGCCGAGCAGCACGAAGAGAAAGGTTCGCTCGTCCCCGTCGTCGAGGCCGGCCCACTCGTCGATGGCGATGTTGTCGAAGCCGAGCACCGCCCCGCAGCCGACGCCCAGCGCGGCAGCGGCGGTGTAGGCCGTCTGCGCCACCGCGCCCACCTCGGAGTTGAGGACCCGGTAGCCGCGGCTGCCGTAGGCGTCGAGCGTGCTGCGCCACCGTCCCGAGATGGCCAGCACGGCGCCGACTTGCTCCAGGTTGTAGTTGCTCAGGTAGTAACTGTGTTGCAGCTTTTCGGCAAGCGGCATTTCGCGCACCACGCGCAGCCGGTGGCCGCTGCCGTCGTAGCGGTAGGTGCCGCTGGGCAGCCCGGCGACCCGGTTCGCCAGTACGTACAGTCCCGTCAGCCCCACGTCGTCGGGCACCACGTCCGAGACGTACCGCTGCGCCGACCCCGCGCCGGCGAGCACGGTCCCCAGTTCGTCGAGGCCGAGTGGGCGGGAGCGGGTGAACGATCCGAAGCTGGTCCGGCGGGAGCGCAACGTCTCGCCGATGTCCAAGTCCAGTCGGTCGGTCAGCGGCTGGGGAAGTATGACGTCCTCGCCTCCAGCGGGCGAGACCGGTTCGAGTCCGCGCGCCGCCTCGGCCTCCGGGCGTTCGCGGCGGTCCTCCAGGACCGCATGGTGCACCTGCTCGATCTGCTCGAAGGTGATGGTCCGCGCCGACCTCTCAAAGCTCGGCCGGTCGATCAGACCGGCTGGGCCGTCGCGGTCCGCCGGACCGGTCGCAGGGCCGGCGGGTTCACCGAACGGCAGCGGGACCACGGCCAGTGCGCACTCCTGGTCGGTTTCAAGTCCTAGCAGCCGGTTCAGCCGTTCGTCGTCGAACCACAGCACGTGGGTGAGGCGTCGGCCCGTACCCCGCGCGATCAGCTCCCAACTGCCCAGCAACGCACCGGCGTCCTGGGTCACCACGTGGTAGCAGAAGCTGTTGTACTTGAAGGAGTTCTTCCAGAACCTCACGGTCACCACGAGGAAGCCGTCGGACTCCCCGGGACCGGCCCCGGTCCCGCCTTTGGACTCGCACGCCGCGCGCACCTCATCGGTGAGATCACCGGCCAGCAGGCGCTCGAAGTCGTGGTGCGCCGTCGAGTAGTGGTAGACGCCGGGGGTCAGTGGACCACCCGGCCCGGCGACCCAGTACACCTCCAGCGGGTACATCCCGCCCCCGGATGCGGTACCTCTCCCCCACAGAGCCTCCGGGTACAGCACCCGCACATGGCTGTCCTGGTTCCAGCTCACCCGCAGCCTGCGGTCGAGGACGCCGTAGGACAGCCGCAGTAGGGCGGCGAGCGTGTCGAGCGTCCAGGGCGGGCCCTGGCCGGCGGGCGGTTCACCAAGGAGTACGTCAGCGGCGCCGGCCAGCGGCAGGCCGGTGCCCGCCGGCAGGGGAAAACGCCGCACTCCCAGGTAGGTCTTGTGTCGGGAGGGCTGGTCCTCCCAGTCGGGGGTGAATCCGACCGGCTCCATGGGCTCCCGGCCGCGCCGGAACACCGACTCCACATAGTCGCTCACGACCTGCGTGCGGTTCTCGGACAAGAGATCTCCTTCTTCGGCCGGGGCTGGCGCCTGCGGGGACGGCTCATGGAAGGCAGCGGGTTCAGCTCACGGGAATGGGTGCGGCCTGCGGTTCAGCCCGGTGGGACCGAACTCCTCGTCGCGGGCGTGGACCTCCGCCAGCTCGCCGTCGAGGTAGGCCTTCAGCCGCGGGTGCTGCAGTACGCGCTGCCGCTCCCAGCCGAAGTCGATCGGCACCAGTCCAGGCGCCAGCACGCTCAGTGTGCGGATACCGGTGCCGTCCTGTTCCGGGCAGGTCTGATCCACCGCGACGACGTCGCTGCCCACCTCTCGCAGCCGTTCCATCACGAACCGTGCGTCCTCGGCCAGGTCCAGGCTCTCGGGCCGCTGCGCTAGCCACGGGCCGTACAGCTCATCAACCGACCGGGGCGGCGCCGCGTCCAGCAGGAAGTCGACCGCCGATGCCATCTCCGGCAGGCCGTACAGCAACGCGTGGTGGGTGAGTTCGTGCACCCGGTTGTAGTCGGTGACCATCGCGCGCAGGTCGGGTAGTTTCGCCTCAACCCGCTCGTCCATGCCCGGGATGTAGGAGGCGGTCTCCGCGATCGCCGCGCGCACCGCCTCCACCGGGTCGAGGCTCGCGCCGGCGGCGAAGCACAGCCGGCCCATCCCTCCATCCAGCCGCTCGGCTACCGCCATCACCGCGGGCACCGGGACGTCCACGCGCATGTCGAACAGGCGCATCCGGTAGCCGAGCCTCGCAACCCGGTCCAGTACGAACTGGACCTCCTCGTCGACGACGGTTGCCTGGTCGATCTCTGGCAGCTTCGCCGCGCCGTACCAGCACAGCAGGAACGCGTCGCGCTCGATGAGTTCGAGCATGCCGTGCAACAGCGCCTCCTCGACGCTGCTGCCGCTGGCGCAGCCGTTGGAGCACTCCTGGACGAACTTCCGGTCCGGGCGGCGGTCCAGGTAGAACACGAACTGTTCGGGCACCAGCAGCGGCCGCTGCTCACCGAACGAGTAGCCCCAGACCCAGTGGGTCGGGGTGTCCGGATGGTAGGGCTGGTAGTAGTCGTTGTGTCCGACGTAGAACTCGGGGCGGTACGAACCCATCGTCGCGGGGTCGAGGGCCTGCGGCGCCAGTTCGCGGTAACTGCCGTATGTCTCCGGCTGCTTGGCTCGTGGGAACTGGCCCGCGTACCGCTCCAGGCCTTCCAGGATGCCGTACCGCTCGCTGCTCGCCGAGCTCTGCGACTGCCCGCTCCACCACATCTCGTGGTAGTCGTACTTGCTGCGCACGCGGAAGTACCCGCTGACGGGCAGGGTGGCGCTGCACTGGTAGACGCGGCGGGCCGCGCTCGCCAGCGCTCCGCACACTTCGTTGACCAGGCCGGTGGTCGGCAGGGTCAGGTCCGCCGCCGACGCACCCCGGTAGGTGGTGGGCCCCGGCTTCGGTTGCGGGCCGAGCGGCAATGTCGCGCTCTCGGCGGTGTCGTGCACCGGGGTGGCGCAGCTCTCGCACTCGGAGTCAGGGATCAGGTCGTGACGGTCGACGGTCAGATCACCGGTCCGCAGCTCCACGATCCGTCCGATCCGCCGGTCGCCGGGGGCGACTTCGCCGTCGGTCGTCTCCGCGTGCACGATCTGCGCGATCTGCTCCAGGGCGAAGGCGGTGAGCGATTCGTCACCCGCCACCCAGGCGTCCGCGTCGTCCTCGATCGGCCCGCGCTCCTCGACCGGGCGCAGCGCCAGCCAACGGCGGTCCAGGCAACGGCCGCACGGCCGGCTCATGCCGTCGGCCCGGTGCAGCGGCCCCATCAGCACCGTGCCACCGTACAGACGCACCGGGTAGACGAGTCCGTCTGCCGGCCGCCCCCTGCTGGGCGCCGACCGCTCCGGCAGGCCGAGCACCCCGACGTCGATCGTGACACCTGCGCCGGCGCACCCGGCCAGATAGTCGCGGACGACGTCGGTCACCCGGGGGTCGTCCAGGACCGTCGCGGTGGTCACCGCGTTCGACACCACATTCATCCGTCCACCCAGTCACTCCGAAGATGGGGGTGCAGCTGCCTGCCTCGGCGAAGGGACCGTCGCGTAGGGCAGCTGCACGTATCAGCCGAACGACCGGGCCGGCGGCAGGTGCTCACCGGCCCGGTCAGCTGCCTGTGTCAGCTGGTGCTGCTGCTGCAGGAGCAGCAGCTGCTGGTGGAACACGAGCAACAGCTGGAGCACGAGCAGGACGAGCTTGACCACGCCAGCTCGACGGACTCGTCGGTCATCTCTTCGATCTCGAACGTCGCGCTCTCCAGAGCGCTCAGTTCCTCCCTGAGCTCAACGGACATGGCGGTCCTCCATTCGTGATGGTCGGACGTGCACCCGGAACCGGTGTTCCGAGAACCATGGCGCGCCTCGAGGGCGCGGACCGGCTCGCTGTCGCGCTACTTCGCGGCGAGCAGGATCGTTCCAGTGACCATCGCGCGGATCGCGCTCAGGTCGATCGGCGTCGTGTCGACGAAGAGGGCGCGCGTGCCGTCGGCGTCCAGCCGGCCGAGCGCTACGGAGATCGGGACCCCGGGCTGGGCGAAGGACCACTCGGCCTTTGCGTCGCCCTCGGTGAGGGTCCTGGGGTCGAAGTCGGCCACCAGCGGGTCGCCGGGGTCCATGGGCGCACCCTCGTAGTGCCGGCCGACGGCCAGTCCGACGGCGTCCCGCACCGCCTCGCGTACCGCGGCGCACACCGAAAGCGCCGAGCCCGTCGCCCAGTCGACCGCCCCGCCGTCGGCGCCCTCGACCACCGCGAGCACCGCGAAGGCGGGCGCGGCGCCGGGCAGTGCGTAGACCCGGGCGGTGTGGCCTATGTGCCGCAGGGCTCCGAGCGCGAACGCCGTCTCTTCATCGTCGGCCAGCCACTCCTCGGTGAGTGGCAGGGCCGGGTCCTCGCCGCGGATCGCGCGGACGAGTCCACGCTGTGCCAGCGCCGAGCACAGCCCGCGTTCCTGTACGTCCGCCGTGGTCCAGCCGGCCGCCGCGCCCGCGGGGCTCGGCTCGAACAGCAGCCGGGAGTTGGCCGGGGAGAGTGGGTGGACGGCCGCGGCCGGCACCTGCCAGCGGCTTGAGTCGTGCAGTGACACCGCGGACAGCCGTGCCCGCGTCGCTGGCTCCTCCTCGGGTGCGAGCAGGCCGCTGAACAGGGCGAGCCGCTCGGCGGGAACCAGTTCCCCGCCCAGGGAAGCCGCCTCGTCCCGCAGCCCGACGGGCCCGAGCCGGCCCACGTAGCAGACGACCGCCATCTGCACCGAGCGTGTGCGGGCGACCAGGACCGTGTCGGTGTCGAACGCGGCGATTTCACGCGCCCCGTCGGTCAGCAAGCCGGCCGGCCCGAGCCGCACCCGGCCGGTCTTGAGTGGTATCTGTCGGATCGAGTCGTCCGTCCAGCCGGACATCACGCCGAATCGCGGGGAGACCAGAACAGCCGCGCGCCCGTAGGCGTCACTGTCGTCCGCTGGCGGGCGTACGGCGTTGTCGGGCTCCACCCGCTGGTGCCGCATCGGGCATCCGGGGTGCGGCAGCACCCGTTCGCGACCGGCCTCCAGCGTGGTCAGATCCTGGATCACGGCATGCCGCTGGTCGTCCGGCTGCAATTGGCCGGTGCGCAGCCTGAAGACCTCGAACGCGACGGCGTTGCCCGTCATGGACTGCGCCACCAGGCTGCCGGCCGAGGCACCGCCGCCGGCCGGGCCGACCGCCAGTGAGCGCCAGAAGTCGGCCACCAACCGAGGATCGGAGTTGGCGGACAGTCGAAGTTGCGCGCACACCCAGCACGGCTGCTCTGCGGGCCCGGAGATCGGCCCCACCACCATGCGGTCCGGGTCGGCCACCACCGGGACCAAGTGCGGGCCGTGCGGAACGCCGTGCAGCCGTTCGGTCAGTTCGAGCAGCGCGCCGCTGCGCGATTCGTCCGCAACTGCCACCACGACGTCGAACGGCGTCAGATCCTCCGGGGGCGATGGCATCACGATGACGTGTGCCGGTGCACCCGCGTCGACAAGCCGGGCCGTCTCGGTGTCGAATTCCGATCCCCACGCGGCGTCGTCCAGCGCGACTTCGGCCAGTCCATTGCGCAGCAGGCCGCGCACCGCTGCCGCCGCTACGCCCCCGGGCGGGCCGCTGACCAGGACCCGGGAGGAGCGGAACCGTGCAAAGAGTTCCTGCGGCGTCTGCTGGTCCGCGTGCATGAAATGTTCCACGAAATTGATCTGTGGTGCGAACAGATCCGAAACGGCGGCCGGCAGCAGCTGCACGTCAGGGCGCGACATGGCGCGGGCGAATCCCCGGTCGAGCAGGGTGCGCATCAGTCCGACCGCGGTTTTGCGTCGGGTGTCGTCCAGCCCTTCACATAATTCCGCGATGCTGAATTCGCCAGTCATTCGTGGGCCGAGGGCGGACATCCACTCATATGCGCCGGAGCCTTTGAGGACACAGGAAGTCTCTGAACTTCTCAGATAGATTCCGGTATCGACGCGAAGGAATACCACGTCATTACGCAACCGGGGTCTTATCTCCATCAGAGGTGCACGGTTGATCGTTTGCATATCGTCCCTTCGCAGGATCGTACGCCTCTCAACGGTGGGGCATCGCTACCCGCGTCCACCGGGGAGGATTGTGTCGCTCATGCCATGGCCGCGTCAACCCCGTACCGACTTCAACCAGTGGTATCCACTTGGACTCATTTGGCGAACGGCGGCGACCCAGGGCCCATATATGATCACGGCCTCGGGGCGCCATCAGGCTCGGTCGGCGGCACATTCATGGGCTCGTCCATCCGTACTCCGGTCTGGATTTGCTGAACGACACTTAGCGCCCACCCAGAATCCGCCGACGCCCCATGATCGGCGAAACGCAATCGGCCTTCAGTGGAATCGCGGTGTAACCGACGGTAGCCACTCGTGTTGACGCGTTCCTTTGCCTGGCAAGGAGATCCCGATCGCAAACAAGTCACCGGTGCACGGGTGACAGGGCATTCGGCAGCACGCGCCCGGTGACCCCCAACTGATTCCTGAACCGGTGGCGAAAAGCGCGCCGCCAAAAGGAACATGGAGCACCGCACGTAAGGGGTGCCAAGTGACGCCCTCACGAGGCCGCCGCCTCGCCGCTCGCGCAGCCATCGACACGATCGACCACGCCCTCAGCGGAGCCAAGAAGACCGGACCCGTACCAACCGGCCTGTATGGCTGAGACCACCACGTGAGCATTGCGCACGCCGCGTGGTTCGCAGCTGATCCGGTCGGGCCCGGTACGAGGCCGTCCACGACGGCAGGGAACACACCGCCGACACCGAGAACCTTGCCGCAGCCCGCGCCTACTACACAGGTCGACTCACTGGCCGCACCGCGCCACGTGGTCGCCCTCGACAAGCCCGTCGGCGAATGGCTCAGCAACCTCCGCAGGCCCGGCGGACTCGGCAAAGGTCCCGAACGGGCGCAGCAGCGGACCGAGCAGCTGGCCGCGATCGCCCCGGACTGGAATCCCTGGACAGTTGGGGTGGACCGTCGACTGGCAACGCCGCTGGGGCGAACTCACCGCCCTCCTCGCAGCCCCCGACAGCACCTCCGTGCGCCTAAGCGTCGTTCTGAGTAACCAGAAAAAGTCGGCGCGACCGCCTCACCGACCAGCAACGCGCCCAGCTCACTGCACTCGGACTGGAATGGGCACAGTGACGATCGCTGCAGAGCGGCGAAGCCGGACACGCCATACCAACCGGCACCCAACCGACCCGGTCAAGGGCCACGAAGGCATCACGGTCACCGGGGGTCAGGGTGCTGGGTGCCTTGCCCGATGAGTGTGTCGAGCTGGGCGGCGAGGCGGGGATGGGAGCCGGTCAGGTAGGGGCGGGTCGCGGTCAGTGGGCGGACGAGGGCTGCAGGGTCGTCCTGGGCGAGGGCCGCGTCGAGCTCGCCGAGGGGGGTGCGGGCGGCCGCGGGGAGATCGGTGAGGGCGGCGATCTGTCCGGCGATGCGACGCAGGCCGGCGGCGTTGTCGCGGGCCCAGGCGGTGTGAGTGCGGTCGGCGGCGCGACTTTCACGGGTGGCCTGGACGCGCTGTTCTCCGGTGGTTCCTGCGGGGCCGGGGCGGTTGCGCAGGTAGCGGCGTTCAGCGGCCTGGCGGCTGGCGACGCCGAGAGGGACCGCAAGATCGGCCCAGCTGGCGCCCGCGTGGCGGGCGGTTTCGATCAGACCGGTTTCCCATCCGGCGAGCTGCTCGCGCACCTGCCGCAGCAACAGAAGGGACGCCAGGGCCTGCTGCGGGCCGTCACCCGCCCCGGCGGGGTCGGTGGCCCGCTCATGGGCTTCATGCACAGCGTGGTCGATGGCTTCCAGGGCCGCCGCCGCGGCCAGGAACGAGGCAGGGCTCTGGGCATCCGTGCGGGAGGGGGGCGGCTGACCGGCTGCTGTCACGGGAACTCCTTCCAGCTGTCATCCTTTCGACGACAGGTTGTTTGTCATCCATTGGATGACATGCTACAACGGTTTCAGTGAAGCGCATTGGCAGGTACTGCCCGAACCTTCAGGAGGTGTTTCGCGATGTTGATGCGCACCGACCCCTTCCGCGAACTCGACCGGCTGACCCAGCAACTGATGGGCCCCGGCACCTGGTCGCGGCCGTCCACGATGGCGATGGACGCCTACCGCGAGGGTGACGAGTACGTGGTGGCCTTCGACCTTCCCGGCGTCAACGCGGAGGCGATCGACATCGACGTCGAACGGAACATGCTGACCGTCAAGGCCGAGCGACGGCCCGTGGCGAAGTCCGACGACGTGCAGATGGAACTGTCGGAGCGGCCGCTGGGCGTGTTCTCCCGCCAGATCGTGCTGGCCGACACCCTGGACACCGAGCGCATCAAGGCCGACTACGACGCCGGGGTCCTCACCCTGCGCATCCCGATCGCCGAGCGCGCCAAGCCCCGCAAGATCTCCGTCGGCGGGAAGTCCTCCCGCAAGGAGATCTCCGGCTGAACCCGGCGACCCGTGCCGCGGCGCAGGACGGGCGCCTGATCTCCCCCCCCCGTCCTGCGCCCCCCATCAGGCCAAGAGAGGCGGTGGCTGACATGACCCTGCGATGGGAAGCCTTCCTCGACCACGTGAAGGAACGCGGCGAGTACGGGAGCAGGCACGAAGCAGAACGCGCGGCCCGCGTGGTGCTCGCCCTGCTCGGCGCACACCTGCTCGGCGAGGTGCGTGCCCAACTGGCGGCACACCTGCCCGAAGGCTTCGCCCTGATCCTGCTCAACCCGCTGCAGAGCGCCGAACCCCTCCCACCCGAACGGTTCCTCCGGGCGACGGCGGCCTGGATCGACGGGGCCACCGAACAGACCGCGGCCTGGGACGTCAGCGCCGTCCTCAGCACGGTCGCCGACGCGGTCGACGACGACCTGCTCAAGCAGATCCTGCTCCAACTCCCCGCAGGCTACGACCTCCTCTTCGGCCGCCCCCAGCCCACCTGACCCCCACCGACCTGGGTGCCCGGGCCCGCCGGCCACCCACACCACGACCTCGACGACGAGAAAGGCGACTACCGCAGTGATGTCCGACCAGCGTGAACCGGTCCTGCACCTCCCGGCGATGACGTTCGAGGAGATGCTGGAGAAAGTCCGCTACGAAGGGGCCTACCCCACCCGAGAACGGGCCGCGGAAGCCGTCCACCTGGTCCTTTCAGGACTCGGACGCCAGCTGACCGGCGACGAACGCGTCGAACTGGCAGCCCGCCTGCCCTTCGAGGCCGCCTCCACCCTCACCGAACAGATCCCCGCAATCGAGCCCCTCACCGGTCGGGCCTTCGTCAAAGACCTCGCCTCCCGCACCGGCGCCACCCAGGCCACCACCCGCTGGGACACCGGCGCCGTCCTGGCCGCCGTCACCACCCTCGCCGGCCCCGACCTCCTCACCCGCATCCTCGACCAGCTCCCCACCGGCTACGCTCTGCTGTTCGGCCGCGCCGAACTCACCCAAGCTGCCTAAGACATGACACACCGCCACCGCACACTGTGCTGGCGCCGCCTGGCCGAGTGGGCCGGGGCTGGCGTGTGGCCCCGGCTCGGGTGACCTTGAGCAGGATCTGGCCGGCGCCGGGAACGTCGACCACCTCGAGCGCGGTGCCGAAGCTGCGGTATTGGAGAACTTCATGGCGGTCATCCTTGGGGTGCGCGGGATGGGAGGGAGCAGGCACCGTCGACCAGGTCGTGCCGGAGCACTTGGTGAGGACCCGCCGGAGGCCGGAAGAAGCGGGCACCCGGCGCCGCCGACAGCGGGCGCAGGTTCACCTCGCCCCTGGACGAAGGCGGCTACGAGGTCGTCCGCCGCGACACCACCCGCTGCGAACACGACGTCGTCACGGAGAGACCAGCATTGATCGAATCACCCGCGACCTCACGGCCTGGATGGCGCCACCCGCGACTTTCCCAGACGGCTCACCCAGCACACCAGCAAGTTCTAAAACACGCCGTAGGTGTCCGTGCCCCAGGTCGGCGTAGAACCGTCAGTGCATCGCTAGCGTCGTCGCGAGCCGGAGTGCCCCCAGGAGTTCGGCCCGGGTGCCGAGGCCGGCAGGAAGGATCTGGAGGCCGGCGGCGATGGCGGGCTGTGCGTACCGGCTGACCGACGTGGTGATGCCTTGAACGAGCGCACCGGTCGAGGCACCCAGTTCGCCGCCCACGATGAGCGCTTCGGGGTTGAGAAGGTTGCAGAAGGCGGCAAGGACACCGCCGAGCGTCCGGCCGGCGTCGTCCAGGATGCGGTCGGTGACGGGGTCGTTCACCTGGAGCGGGAAGCGCAGACCGGTCTCCACACCAGGGTGGGTGTGAGCGATCTGCGCCGCGAGGGCGGACACGGACACCACGGTCTCCAGACAGCCACGGTTGCCACAACGGCACAACTCGGTGTGCCCCTGCAATGGGGTGTGCCCGATCTCGCCTGCGAAACCCTGTGATCCCCGGTACGGCTGCCCGCCGACGACCAGCCCTGCCCCGATGCCGTGCGACACCTTGACGTAGAGGAAGTCCGCGTAGGGGCGGCCGGCGCCGAGGTGCAGTTCGCCGTACGCGCCCAGAAGGGCGTCGTTCTCGGCGTGCACGGGAACGCCGAGGCGCTGTTCGAGCTCCTTCCGTGGGTCGAGTCCCACCCAGCTCGACAGGATCGTCGGGGAGCGCACGAGCTCCGAGTCCGTGTCGAGCGGACCTGGGACACCCGCAACGACCGCAGCAAGATTGTCGATCCCGGCTGACGCCCGTAGTCCGTCGAGCAGCCTCGCGGCATGGTCCATCGCCTCGGTGGCGCGCAGATCGACATCGAGGTCCACCCTCTCCTCGGCGATCGCGCTGCCGAGGGAGTCGCCGAGCGCGACGTTCACGTGGTTGTGGCCGAAGTCGATCGCCGCCACGGGAGAATCGCGGGGTACGACACGGAGAATCGCCGCGGGTCGGCCTCTTCCGGAGCCGGGCCCGCCGCCCTCGGCCTGAGTCTCGGTGACGCGCTCATCGGCGAGCAGACGGGAGACAGCGTGATTGACGGTGCTCCGGGACAGTCCGCTGAGTTCGACGATCCGAGCACGAGTCGCGCGGTCGGCGGACTGAATGTGCCGGAAGACGTCCTCGCGTGTCCGATCCCGGGGCGAAGAGCCTGCTGACTTCTGGGACATGGAAAGATCCTAAGGGCTTCACGACTGTTCGCGGCCGGTGCGCGGCGATGCCCGTCCGTCGTCACCCGCTGGATACCTGAGTGTCCCTGGCCTGAAGCGAGCAGGCCAGGGACGGTCGGGGCGGGTGACGGCGTCGGAGACGCCGTCACCCGGCGGGGTCAGTGACCCGAGTGGTGCTTGTCGTGGCCGTCGTTGTGACCGGAGTCGTCGTGGCCACCCGGCGCCTTCGACACCTTGCCCAGGGTTGCGGTGACCGCGGGCTCCAGGTTCTTGAACTGGGAGGTGTACGGGCCGACCTTGATGCCCTTCACCCCGTTCAGGCTTGCGAGCTCCTGGAACGACGAACTCTGCGACGCGGTGGTCAGGACACGGATCGCGCTGCGCTGGAGGTCACCCAGTCGGAGCGGGTAACCCTGCGCGGGATAGTCGCCCTTCAGCGCGACGGTGTAGGCAACCACCGGGCTGCTGTCGTCGCCGGCAGTGGCGTGCTGGATACCGGTGATGCTGATGCCGGCCTTCTGGGCTGCACTCAGCGCCGTGTTGCTCGGGTCCAGCAGAGCGGTTACCGCGCGGTACGCGTCGTCGACGGAGGTGAACTTGGCGTTCGGCGTGAACACCTGGTTGTTTATTGCGTCCGTGACGGTCTCACCGGACTGCGGCACCTTGGACAGGTCCGTGTTCTGGTCGACGGTCGTGGTCACGGCCGTGCCGCCGTCGGCCGAGGGGGTGAGGCCGCCGAACTGCCAGGTGTAGCTGACCCGCCCGTCGGAGCGGGTCTTCTTGTTGTAGGCGGGCAGGCCCGAGACATCGATGGCCGGCGCCACCTGCTTGATGGCGTTGATGATCTCGGCCGGGTTGCCGCCGGGCTCGATGAGGTCGTTGCCGGCATACATCGACGTCAGTGCGCCGTGGCTGCCGCCCCAGTCCGACATGACCGTGCCCTTGTAGCCCCACTCCCCGCGCAGCACGTCGGTGAGCAGGTCGTAACTGCTGGCGGTCCAGGTGCCGTTGAGCTTGTTGTACGAGCTCATCACGGACATCGGCTGCGCGGCCTTGACCGCGATCTCAAAGCCCTTGAGCTCGATCTCACGCAGCGCGCGCTCGCCGACCACCGAGATACTGGTGGTCCGGTTGGTCTCCTGTGAGTTCTCGGCGAAGTGCTTGATCGTCACGCCGACACCGGGGAGGCTCTGTACGCCCTCGGTGGTGGCCGCGGCGGTCAGGCCCGCGATCAGCGGGTCCTCGGAGTAGTACTCGAAGTTGCGGCCGTTGAGCGGGTCACGGTGGACGTTCATGCCCGGCGCGAGCCAGAGCTGGACACCGTACTCCTGCATTTCTTCCCCGACGGCCTCACCGACCTGCGAGACCAGGCCGCGGTCCCAGCTCTGGGCGAGCAGGGTACCGATGGGCCAGGCGGTGCCCCACTGGTATGTGGGATCGGTCGTGCCGATCTTCTGCGTGAGGCGCAGTCCGGCGGGGCCGTCCGACAACGCCATGCCGGGGACGCCGAGCTTCTCGTAGTTCGGTGTGGTGTAGCCGGCGGCACCCTTGGCAGTGAGCGTGGTGCCCGCGGCGCTGGAACCCTCGACGATGTCGGCGAGTTGGGAGACGTTCAAGCCAGCGACGAACTGCTCGATGGACGCCTTGCCCTTGGCGACGTCGTACAGGGTGGTCGACGTGTTCGTCGACACATGCTTGACGTTCTCACCGGTCTTCGGGCGGTACGCCGCGCCGGTGCCTTCCCAGTCCTTCTGCTTCGGGTCGAGGTACACCGTGGTCGACGAGATCTTGTCGCCGTCGAGCGCGTAGTACGGGGAGGACGAGTCGACCGCGGTGTCCTGCTGGTACGGCGAGGCGTTCATGTCGGTACGGAACGAGCGGGGGTCGAGGCTGATCCGGCCAGCCCGCGCGATCTCGGCCTGCTCGCCGGGGTAGCTGTAGAAGTTCGCAGGGGAGCTGGTGAGTTCCTTGTCCGGCTTCTGGTCGGTCAGCTCGTTGTGGAGCTGCTCGGTGACCACGGTCTTCGACAGGTTCAGGCGCGCCGCGACGTGCGTGTTCCTTGAAGAGTTGCCGACGCGCACGACGTAGTCGCCGGCGTCCAGCACGTTGGCCGCGCGGGACTCGTCGTAGGCGGCGAGCGAGGCGGTGTCGAAGCTGATCGTCACCGTCTGGGACTGGCCCGGCGCGAGGTTGTCGGTCTTCGCGTAGCCGGTGAGTTGCTGGTACGCCTTGTCGAGCCCGTTCTGCGGGGCCGACACGTAGACCTGGACGACTTCCTTGCCGCTGTAGCTGCGGCCGGTGTTGGTCACCTTCGCCGTGACCCTCACGGTGCGGGCGTCGGCCTTGACCTGCTGCGCCTTGATGTCGAATGAGGTGTACGACTGGCCGTAGCCGAAGGGGTAGTTGACCACGCCCGCCGGGTCGGTGGGGTCGATCTTCTTGTAAAGCGAGTCGAAGTAGCGGTACCCGACGTAGATGCCCTCGGTGTACTGCTCCAGCAGGGGGTCGCCGTCGTTCTTCCCGAACGTCGAGGAGGCCGGGTAATGCGAGTAGGCGGAGGCCCAGGTGTCGGTGAGCTTGCCCGACGGGGTGACGGTGCCGTTCAGCACCTCGACGAGTGCGCTGCCGCTCTCCTGGCCGGCCTGGCTCATCAGCAGCAGCGCGTCGAGCGCCTGGCCGCCGGGGGCGTCCTTGACCTCGTCGTTGATCTGCGGGAAGAACGACGTGTCTACGACGCCGCCCGTGTTCAGGACCACGACGACGCGCTTGTACGTCTGGCCGAGCAGCTTCAGGTTGGCGCGCTCGGTCGAGGTGAGCTCGTAGTCGCCCGGGCCGGACGAGCGGTCCGCGCCTTCGCCCGAGTTCCTCGCCACGACGAAGACCGCGGTGTCGGTGGGGGCTGCGGGCGCGACGCTGGCGGCGGTCAGCGGCTGCTCGACGGAGGCGTAGTCGACGCTCGAGCCGAACGTACTGCCGGTGGTGCTCGGGTACTTGGTGTCGTACGCCTGCGTCATCGCGGACCAGTAGGCATCGCTCGTCGTGACCTTGTAGCCCGCGTCCGTGAGTCCCTGACGGGCGGAGATCGTGTACCGGTTGTTGACGTTGCCGGAGCCCGTGCCCCCCTTGACGGTCTTGTACGCACCGACACCGAACAGTGCCACGTTCCCCTTGCGAGAAATCGGAAGCGCGTGATCGTGGTTCTCGAGAAGGACCATGCCCTGGGTGGCGGCTTCACGTGACAGCGCCGCGTTCTTCAGCTCCAGTGCGGCCGGGTTGGGGTCGGAGGTCGCCGCGGTCGCCGCCGGCACCCCGGTGAAGACGACCGTCGCGACGACTGCGGTGGCGGCGGCGATCGCGATGGCCCGGCCGCGGCGTGCACCTCTGGGCGATCCTGTGGTGTACATGTCAGTAGATCCTCTCGCAACCGCATTGTCCAGATTGGAAGTTCATGCCGAACGGGCAACGTCCCGCCCGGAGATCCACCGGAGGGGCGCTCGCTCGGTGCGAACGAGGCCGACCCTACGAGTCGGGCTTTTCTTTGGTCAATGGTTAAAACATCACGGGAACTGCGATGATTTAAGCCAATCATTGATGGATTTATTGATCACCCCTCCACGCACTCCGTCGCCGCTATGACGGCTGTGAATCTGCTATAAGTACTGGTCACCAGGGGTTGCTGAGGTAGTTCGCGGCCGGAACCGCTTCCGGGGATCCCTCAACCTGCCGAGTCTGCCGATACCTCGCAGGCGCTCCCTCACCCTGACCTCGTTCACAGGTTGACACCGGTCATCCGACTTGCAATTGGCGGGGGTTGAGGCGGCTCGGGCCTTGATCCTGCAGCCGTTCGGCAGCAGTGGCCGCCGATGCCGACGCGCGCACCGCGCGAGGTAGTACCGGACGGTTTTCCGGCCCGGCCGGTTGTCTTGACGGACCAAGGCGTAGCCGTCCGTCGCCGCCGCGTCGATCTGCGGGGCGAGATCGAATACCCGGACGGCCGTGGGGGGGGCGCACCACCTGATGCCGGTCGACCTAAGGAACGGGATGAACGCGTTGCCGCACATGATGTCGTCGCAGACGACCGGACGAACCGCGTGCGGAACTCTGCCGGCACCCCCTGCGGGCAGCCCGACGCCGATCGTCCGGCGGGGCTCACCCCATGGCGCCCAGGCCGCCGAGACGGCGCGATGGGGTCAGGCCAACGAGGCAATCCACGTAGCGTTGGGCTGCGAGCACCGCCGCACCGGCAGGAATGGCCGACGCCGTGAGCTGGCCCGGGCGGATTTCGAGCCCTTGAAAGGTCATGGGCGACGTCCGCCGTTCGATGGTGTCACGGAGCCCCTCGACGACAGGCGCAGCGGCCGACCCCAGGGCGCTGTCCACTACCAGGAGGTCGGGGTTGAGCATGGTGACGAAACCCGCGAGTGGTTCGGCCATGCTGCGGCCGACATCGGCCAGCCAACGACGCACCGCGACATCCCCTTCAGCCGCCAGCTCGATGACCTCATCGAGAGACATATTGCGGCCGAGGGCCGAAGCGATGTCGTCGGCGAGGCTCGGCCCGTTTCGGCGCGCCGTTGTATAGCAGCCGCGGTTGCCGCACACACACAAATCGCCGTCCTCACGGACGCTGACGTGAGCCAGTTCCCCGGCAACGCCCCCCGCTCCCCGATACAGCCGTCCGTCGATGACGATGCCGGCGCCGAATCCGGGAACCACGCTGAGGTAGACCGCGGTATGAGCACCTCGGGCGGCACCGTGGCCCGATTCGCCGAGCGCGGCGAGATTGATGTCGTTCTCGATCACAACGGGTATGCCCAGCGCTTCGGTCAGGGCGGCCGACGGGTCGGTGAGCAACCATTTCGGCCGTCGGGCCTTCGCCGGCGCAAAGTGCATTTCGCCCGCCGAGTACATGGGGACCTGTGGGGCTCCAGCGCCTCTACGGAACGGCATGGCGACGGAGACGACCATCGCGCTGACCTCGGTCGCGTCGCAGGCCACCGTGTCCGCGGCTGCCGCGAGGCCAGCGGCTACGGCCTCGAGGGGCTGGGTCTGGTCGAATTCGATGTCGGCACGGTTCAGCACGCGGCCGTCGAAGCCCATGAGGCTCACCGACTGACTTCGGCGGCCGAGTTCGACAGCAGCGACGGTCTTCCTGCTCAGGTCGATACGCACGGTCGGTGAGGGCCGGCCGGCACGGCGGGTGACGGCCGGACCATCCGTTTCGGTGAGCAACCCGCGAGCGATGAGGGAGGCGACCGCAGCGGTGACGGTGGTACGCGGCAGGCCGGTGAGTTCGGCCAGCTCGCGGCGGTTTGCGCCGTCGAGGTCGCGCACCGCGGCAACGATGTGCCGTTCGCGGGGCTGCAGCACGTCGGGCTCGGATCGACTTTCCATCGTACGAAGAGTAGCGGGAGTGATCGGCGGCGGCATCGATCCACCGGCCGGCGTTGGGGACGCTGACTGCCGACAACGTCGCCCTCACCACCGGACAGGACCAGGGGCGACGGCTACTCGCCCAGACGCAGCGGCCGGACGGATGCTGGGCCGCCTGTCCGTACCACAGTATGGGCCGCCTCCCCATCGTCTTCGGCTCCCCTACCTCACCACCCTCTTCTGCCTCAGAGCGCTGACCGCCGGTGGAGTCACCACCTGCGAAAGCCGCCGCGCCGAGTGGAATGAGGACGGCTGACGTTGCAGACCTGACGCGGGGACCGGCAGGCAGCAGAGCGGACTCGGAGGCGACTGGGCCACGGCGGCACTCGCGAGTATTCGGGCGGTGCTGACCATGTACTGCAGTCCCGGATGATGGCGACGTCCCGGTCGCCACTGACGTACGTGCTGATCATGGCCATCGTTCGCTCCGTGCTGCAGGTCGATTTCGGTCGGCCCGGGACGAGCGGGATTCCCGCCCTCGCCCGTCCCGCGGACAACCTCGGTGACGTGACTGACCACCTGATCGGCCACTTCGTCGGCAGGAGTGACGCGGGGCCAGTCGAGGGGCAAGCCGGCTGCCAGGGCCAGGTCCAGGCAGTAGGCGGGGGTCGCGCCCATGCGTCTGGCTGCCCAGCACGCGCAGAAGCCGGTGTGACGATGCCGTGGGCGGCAATCACACCGGTCTGCGGAACGCGCAGCCCCCCGGCAGGGAGGGGCGCGGCGTCAGGGGCGCGGGGCCAGCCCCGCGCCCACGGTCGGGCGGCGCGGGATCATGTCGCGGATGCCGCCGGCAGCCGGACGGGCCAGAGCCGTCAGCGCTGTGTGGTCCGGGGAGAGGGAACAGGCCGGATCGGTGCGGGTGGCGTCGCCGGTCAGAGCGAAGGCCTGGCACCGGCAGCCGCCGAAGTCCTGGTCTCGTCGGTCGCAGCTGCGGCACGGAGAGGGCATCCAGTCCGTACCCCGGTAAAGGTTGAAGGCTTTCGATTCCTCCCAGATCCAACGCAGGGAGTGGTCCTTGGCGTTGACCGGGTCCAGGCCCGGCAGGGTGGCGGCCGCCGGACACGGTAGGACGGTGCCGTCAGGGGCGACGGTGAGTGAGACGGCTCCCCAGCCGCCCATGCAGGGTTTGGCCACCCCGTCGAAGTAGTCCGGCGTGACCCAGACGATTTCCAGACGTCCCTCCAGCTGCTCGCGCCACCGGTCGACGGACTCCACCGCGCGGGCGAGCTGGTCGCGACCGGGCATGAGTGCCTCCCGGTTGAGCAGTCCCCAGCCGTAGAACTGCGTGTTGGCCAGCTCGATCCGGTCCGCGCCCCACTTCAGCGCGAGTTCTACGAGCGCGTCGACGGCGTCCAGGTTGTGCCGGTGCAGTACGACATTGACGCCAAGTGGCAGCCCGGCCTTCCGGACAAGTGCCGCAGCAGCCTCCTTGGCGGCGAACGCCTGGCTGCCTGCGATCGCGTCCGAGGCCGCGGGGTCGGCGTGCTGCACGGACAGCTGAACGCTGCGCAGCCCCGCTGCGGTCAGGGAGCGCAGACGGTCTTCGGTGAGTCCCGAGCCGCTGGTGACCAGCTGGGTGTAGATGCCGGCCTCCTCCGCACCGGTGACGATGACCTCCAGGTCCTTGCGGAGCAGCGGCTCACCGCCGGAGAGGTGGGTCTGCAGGACTCCGAGGTCGGCGGCCTGGCGAAAGATGTCCACCCAGTGGGCGGCGGTCAGCTCGCGGGAGCGGCGGGTCAGCTCCAGAGGGTTGGAGCAGTAGCCGCAGTGCAGCGGGCAGGCGTGTGTCAGTTCCGCCAGCAGCCCCCACGGCGGTGCGATCGTCGCAGTCATCGGATCCAGCCTTCCTTGTGTAGCCGTTCGATGAAGGCGCTCACCTCGGTGTCAACGGGGGCTGCGGGAAAGCGTTCCCGCAGCTCGTCGGTGATGCGGGCCACCGTGCGCGTGCCGTCGCATAGTTCGATGACCGATCGGGCACTGCCTTCGAGTACAACGACGCGTTCCGGCATGAGCAGGACGTCCTTGCCCCGCGTCCGGTCGTGCCTCAGGACGACGGCGGGGGCCCGTCGCGGGCACCAGAGGTCGCTGTGGCGGGCGTTCATCCCGCGCCTCCCGGCCGGCTGCCATGCTCGACGCTGTCGAGCAGCGACCACAGCACATCACATTTGAAGGCGAGGGCGGACAGGGAAGCGAGCTGGTCGGCGCGAGTCCGCGCCCAGTCGACCACCCAGGACAGCGCTTCCGTCCCATCGCGTCGGCCCTGCGGGACCCTGCTGCGGAAGTAGGCGAGGCCCGATTCCTCGATCCACGGGTAGTAGCGGGGGAAGGTCTCCAGGCGGGTCAGCATGATGTTCGGTGCGCACAGCTCCGTGAGTGAGGAGGCCACGGCCTCCAGAGCGGGGCTGAGCCGGCAGAAGTTCACATAGCCGTCGACGGCGAACCGCACTCCGGGCAGGACGTTCCTGCCCGATTCCAGGTCGGCGCGGTCCAGGCCCACCGCCTCGCCGAGGCGCAGCCACCGCTCGATGCCGCCCTCGCCGTCGGCGATACCGTCGTGGTCCTGGATCCTGCGCAGCCACGAGCGCCGCATGGCCGGGTCGGGCAGCTTGGCGAGGATCAGGGCGTCCTTCACCGGGATGCTGCGCTGGTAGTGGAAGCGGTTGGCGACCCAGGTGCGCAGCTCGGCCGGGCTTAGTTCACCGCGGTGCATCCGAATGTTGAACGAATGGCTGTCGTGGTACCGGCTTTGTGCCAGTTCCCGCAGTTCGGATTCAAACGCGGCGGGTGGCAGAGGTCCGTCGCCCACCCATGCGGGGTGTGCGCGCCCGGATCCGGGCCGTGCGGGTGCTGTCGTCATAGCTCGATCACCATCCCGTCCTGGGCCACTTCGAGCCCCCGTCCGGCCAGGACGCCGTGCTGCGGGGCCAAGGGATCGACCAGGGGGTTCGTATTGTTGAGGTGGGTGTAGAGGCAGCGGGCCGGCAGGGACGCCAGGTGCTGGGCGGTGCCGGTGGGGCCGTCGATGGGCAGGTGGCCCATCGCGGTGGACGTTCCGGCAGAGATGCCCAGTCGTTGCGGTTCCTCGTCGTCCCAGAAGGTTCCGTCGATGAAGACGCAGTCTGCGGCGGCGGCCTCCTTGCCGAACTCCTCTGTCCAGCCGGCGAGCGCGGGCGCGTACAGCGCCGTCCGGCCGCTGGCAGGGTCGTGGAGACGGGCGGCAATTACCCAGGAGTCGTCCTGCTGGGCTTCGGCGGCGTAGCGGGGTCGCTTGGTGGACAGGGGGACCGCGCAGACTTCGATCCCCGCGATCACCGCCGGGCTGTGACCCGCCGGTGGCAGATCCCGCCAGGTGAGGGTGGTGTACGGCGTCAGGACGGTGTCCAATGCGAGGCGTTCACGCAGAGCCTGGCGCACCGGTGCGGTGGCGTAGATCTCTACGTGCCGCGCCTCGCGCAGTCGCAGCAGGCCCAGGGTGTGGTCGAGCTCTGCGTCTGTGAGCAGGACCCGGACCACGGGGGTGCGTTCCGTGCCCGCTCCGGGTCGCAGCCGGGGGTGAGTCTCCAGGTGCTCGGTGACGTCCGGGCCTGCGTTGACGAGGAACCAGGACGACGGTTCGGGGCCGAGGACGGCAAGCGAATCATGGCTGCGGCGACGGTCGGGGTGGGTGCGTGCCCCGGTGCATCCGGGGCACGCACAGTTCCACTGGGGAACCCCTCCACCCGCTGCCGTGCCCAGGGTGAGCAGCAGCATCGGGCTTCTTCTAGAGGTCGTTGAGGTAGTAGGCGGTGACCTCCATGCCGGTTTCGATGACGGTGAAGTCCGGCGTGGCCCAGGCGTCGGCGGTGGGCGCGGTGAGGGCCTGCTGGTCGGGGGTGACGTTCGAGTCGAGCATGACGGGTGTCCTTTCGGCGGAGCGGAAATGGATGCGCGCGGAATCGGTCGAGGAGGCTCTGGAGGGGCGTATCGCCGGCTGCGACACAGATGGGGAGGATCTCGGACCATGCTGCGGCGAACTATCAACCAACCACTGGGCGGTCTTGGTGGTCCGTCAGGTGGATCGACTCATACGTTAGGCAGGGTTCATGGCCGGGAGCAAGAGGGGGGAAGGCCCTGATTTCGCCTGCTGCTGCGTGCTTGCGGGCATGCCGGCGGCATGGCACAGCCGTGCCGCCGGCATGCCCGGACTGTGCCCGGTGCTACTTGCAGAAGGGCTTCATGCCTGCGGCGGACTGGATGCCGCCCGTGATCAGCTTCTGGAACTCGGCCGCACCGGCGAAGGATCCGTCGGTGGTGAACTCCTTCGCGTCGTGGCCCAGCGTGGTGACCCAGGAGCGGCCGCCGTCGTAGTACTGGCACCACGCCACTGGGTGGTTGTCACCGTGGCCGGGGTGGTTGTAGTTGCCGGCGACTCCCTTGGCCAGGGTGCTCTCGTCCACCTTGGCCAGGACCCGGACCTTGGTGGGAGCGGGGACCAGGTTGTACCACTCGTCGGTGAAGTTCCACCGTGCCGGCAGCTCCTTGGTGGAGACGTCCTTGCGGTCCATCGTCTGTACGGTGCCCGGTTGTGCGGCGCCGTGGTCGTAGAAGTTGGCGTTGCCCAGCAGGCCTTCGTACCAGGGCCAGTTGTACTCGGTTCCGAAGGCGTTGTGGATGCCGACGAATCCGCCGCCGCCGCGGACGTACTGCCGCAGGGAGGTCTGGGCGGCGTCGTCCAGTGCGTCCCTGCTGGTGGAGAAGAACACCACCGCGTTGTACTTGAACAGCGTGTTCGGGGAGGCGAGTTGGGTGACGTCCTCTGTGTAGTCGACCTGGAAGCCGCCCTGCTCGCCCAGCTTGAGCATGGCCTTCTGGACCACGTTCGCGTCGGTGATCGGAGGGTTCAGCCCGGTCGCCAGCGCGGGGCCGAGGTTGGCGTGCCGGGGTCCCGCCGTGTGGGTGTAGAGCAGGATCCGGTAGCCCTTGGCCGGGTCGAAGTTGCCCCAGTCGTGGTAGCAGTCGGGATCCAAGCCACGGCAGACCCCGTAATCCGGGTCGCCCAGCTCCGTGGCCCCGGTGCCGACCCGTCCGTGGGCGAAGCTGAGGGTGCCGGTGGCGATGAGCGCCACGACCATGGCGATCGTCGCTCCCAGTGTGGCGAGCACGGCCGAGCGGGTGCTCAGCGCTCTCGCTCGGAGCGTTCTTCCTGGCATGGGTGTGCTTCCTTCTGTTGTCGGTGGCGCGCCAAAGTGGCACCTGGCGAAATGAGAGAGCCTGCGGGCCGGTGGTGAGACGCCCGCGTGCGATTTAGGCCGCCGCGCGGGGTGTGCGGGGCATGCCGGACGGGCCCGGCCGGAAGGGCTGGATGTGCCGATCATCCGCGCACTGCGTCAGCGGCCGGCAGGCGTGGGAAGCGGGGCGGCATCCGGTGTGGTGGCGGACGCGGCCGGTTATGTTGTGCGGGTGTAACGGACTCGCCCGGCGGGTGGTGCGCGGCCCGGGAAGTGAGAGGTCAGGAGACGACGATCTTGCCCGTGCTCTGCGGGGAGACCGGGTCGTTGTAGAAGAATTCGCCCGCAGTGTCGAAGGTGTGCGTGTACGACTCGCCCGGCATCAGCAGGCCCGTGTCGAACTCGGCCTCGAAGAAGGCGGCCGCGCCGTGGGCGGTCTTGTTGGTCGCGGGGTTGGTGAACGTGACCGTGGTGCCGCGGGGGACGGTGAGATGCTGCGGTGACATGGCGTTCTGCGAGACCAGGTTCTCGGCGGTGCCTGGGGCGCCCTTGGCGTTGTCCCAGACGCGGCCCAACGTGATGGTGTTGCCCGCTGCGCTGCCGCTGACCGCCGCTGCCCGGATCTGGTTGCGCTTGGAGGGGGGCACGGGCGCGGGGGCCGGGCCGACCTTGCCGCCGACCTTGAAGGCCCACAGGTGGTCGCCGCGCGGGATGTCCGGGTAGGGCAGTCCGTTACCGCCGGCCAGCACGGCCACGTACTGCTCGCCGTCGATCTCGTACGTCATCGGGCTCGTGTTGACGCCCGCGCCGCACTGCCAGGTCCACAGCTCCTTGCCGTTCGCGTCGTCGAGGGCGGTCAGGACGCCGTCGGGACGCCCTTGGAAGAGCACGCCGCCCGCGGTGCTGAGTACGCCGTTTCCGTGGGCGAGCGACCAGTCGCCCTCCTGCCGCCAGGAGACCGTGTTGGTGCGAGGGTCCACTGCGGCAACTCCGCCAGCGAAGTACTCGCCGAGGGGGCGTGCGGTGTTGACGCGGCCGTCGTGGGTGTTGGAGTAGGCGGAGTTGATCAGCCCGTATCCCACGTAAACCAGCCCGGTGCGGTGGCTGAAGGACGGGGAGGACCAGTCCGCGCCTCCGCCCGCGCCCGGATACAGGATGGTCGGCCGGTCCCAGTGCACCTCGAAGAGCCCGCCAGTGGCGTAGAACGGCACCGGGCGAGTTGCCTTGTCGATCCGCGGCTCGGTCTCGACGAAAGGCTCACCGCCCGGGAACGGCTGGGTGGGTGAGGTCTTCTGCGCCGCGTGCTGCGGTACAGGGCGCTCCTCCATGCCGTGCACCGGATCGCCGGTGGCGCGGTCCAGTATGTAGTACATCCCGGTCTTGCTTCCGTACACGACGACCTTGCGCTTGCGCCCCTCGATCTGGATGTCCGCGAGCACGGGCGACATCACACCGTCGTAGTCCCAGATGTCGTGGTGCACGGACTGGAAGTGCCAGCGCCGCTCCCCTGTCTTGGCGTCGATGGCCACCAGGCAGTTGGCGAAGAGGTTGTCACCACCCCGGGTGGAGCCATCGGTGCGGGGGTAAGGGTTGCCGAACGTCCAATAGACCAGGCCCAGTTCGGGATCGACCGCCGGGTGGATCCAGCACACTGCGCCACCGGTCTTCCACGTGTCGCCCTCCCAGGTGTCGTGGCCGAACTCGCCGGGGCCGGGTGTACCCCAGAACGTCCAGACGACCTCACCGGTCGCAGCGTTCAGGGCGTAGCCGCGGCCGCGGGCACCCGCGGTGCTTCCCTGGGTGCCCACGTAGATCAGGCCGTCCCAGTAGACGACAGCGCCGGCCAGGCTGCCCTTGCTGCCGCCGCACTGGCCGCTGGCGGGGTCGCATCCTGGGTCGCCCTGGTCCTCGATGAGCATTTCCCTGGTCCACACGACCGCGCCGGTGCGCTGGTCCAGGGCGTAGATGATGTTTGCACCGGAGATGGTGAAGGCGAGCCCCTGACCAAGGGCCACCCCGCGCATGTTGGTCGTCTCGCTGCCGACGTTCGTCTTCCATTTGACGGCCCCGGTACGCCCGTTGACGGCGAAGATGTTCTGCTGGGTGGTGGCGATGTAGAGAACGCCGTCCTGGGCGACGACAGCGCATTGCTGGGCGCGGCCGGTGTCACCGCCCTCCAGGTTGATGTGCCAGGCACCACCGAGCTGCTTCACATTGCGCGGGGTGATCTTCTTGAGGGCCGAGTAGTTCTGGTTGGCCAGGTTGCCGCCCGCCTTGGGGAAGTTGCTGTCCGTCGGCTTGAACGCCTGCTTCGGTACGGGCAGGGCCAGCGTTCCGCCGCCCGGTTCGGCCGCCTGGGCAGGCGAGTTGAGGAGGGCGACAGCCGTTGTGGTGCCGGCCGCCGCACTGGCGAGAAAACTGCGTCTGTCCATGAACCCTCTTTCATGACGTGCCCTTGCCGAGTCCGGGTCCACCTGGTGGTCCGGTTGGAGGTGAGGGGGAGAGAGAGCGGGGAAGCGGATCATGGTCCGCTGTGCGGTTTGCTTAACCCGCATGATGGTCCCCGGGAAGTGGTTCCATACGTTAAGGACACTGCAGTTGCGTGACAAGGGTTATGACGCGGATTCCTCGGCGGAGGCCGGATCCACAGGCTTGAGACGGGCCGGGAGGACGGAGCGGGGGATGGGGCCTTTGTTCCTGCGGCCCTGTCCGGTCTCCTCCCACGCATGGGCCAGGATGCCCACCGACCGGCTCAGCACGAACAGTCCTCTGGCCAGCGGTGCGGGGAAGCCCAGTTCGGCGTAGATGACGGCGGTGGCGCCGTCGATGTTCATCGGGACGGGGCGGGCGCCGGCGCGGCGCCGCCTGAGAGCCCGTTCGACCGCGAGAGCCGCCTGGAGATGGTCGCCCGCAACGACCCCGGAGGCGACGGCCTCCTCGGTCAGCCGCAGGAGAGGATCGCGGCGCGGGTCGAGCGGATGAAAGCGGTGGCCGAACCCGGGGAGGTAGCGGGAGCGGGCCTGCCATAGCGCCATGACCTCACGGGCGGAAGCGTCCCAGTCCGCGCCGGTCAGGTGGAGCGCGCGGATCTCCTCCAGCATCTGCACACACTGCTGGCCCGCGCCGCCGTGGACGTCGCCGAGCATGTTGACGCCGGTGGCGACCGCGTTGTTGAGGCCCACGCCGCAGGTCGCGGCCATACGGGCGGCGGCTATCGAGGGTGCCTGCGGCCCGTGATCCACTCCTGCCACGAGCGCCGCTTCGAGCAGAGCGGACTGTCTGGGAGAGGGAAGGTCGCCGCGCAGCAGTAGCCAGATCATGTCCACCAGGCCGACCGAGCCGATCAGGTCCTGTACCGGCCGGTCCCGCAGCTCGATGGATCCGGGTTCGATGTGGCTGACGGCGGTGGCCCACCACTGTGCGGCCTCGTCGTGAGTGGATGCGGATGTACTCATGAGCCTGTCGCCTCCTTCGCGGCGGTAGAGGACCAGCGCGAGGCCAGTTGCTCGCGCTCGTAGTTGTGCTCGCCCAGCAGCGGCGGCGGTGTACGGGGTAGGAACGGTTCCCCGTCGAAGAGCACCCCGCTGCCGAGCACGGGCAAGGCCGTGCCCGACCCATCAGGCCTTCGCAGTTCGGTGACGAAGCCCCGGTGCCGCAACTGCGGCTGGGACAAGGCCTGCGGGACGGTGAGCACCCGCGCCGCAGGTACCCCGGCAGGTGTCAGTACCTCCTCCCACTCAGCTGCGGAGCGCAGTGAAAGCGCCTCGTTCAGAGCGGAGTTGAGCGCGTCGCGATGGGTCTTGCGTCCCTCACGTTCCGCGAACCGGGGATCCGTGACGAGCTCCGGGGCGCCGACCAGACGGCACAGTGTCTCGAACTGGCGCTGCTGGTTGGCTGCGATGTTGAGCGGCCCGTCCTTGGTACGGAACGTCCCCGAAGGTGCGGCGGTGGCGTTCTGGTCCCCCATCGGCTCCGGCGGGACACCGCTGACCAGATAGTTCGAGACGGCCCAACCCATGGCCGACAAGGACGTCTCCAGCATGGAGACGTCCAGTCTGCTGCCCTGTCCGGTACGTTCCCGGCGCAGCAGGGCGGCGCTGACCGCGAGGGCGGCGGACAGTCCGCCGGTCGTGTCGCACACGGGGAAGCCGACCCGTAGCGGGGCGGTGTCGACGGTGCCGGTGACGCTCATCATCCCGGAGAGCCCCTGGATGATCTGGTCATAGGCCGGCGCGTCGCTCATCGGCCCGGTCTGACCGAAGCCCGAGATGGAACAGCAGACCAGGCGCGGATTGATCTGATCGAGCCGCTCCTGGTCGTATCCCATCCGGGATAGGACGCCGGCGCGGAAGTTCTCCAGGAGAACGTCGGCGCCGCTCAGCATCTCCTCGAAGACCGCGCGGTCGGCCGGGTCCTTGAGATCGAGCTCCACGGACTTCTTGCCCGCGTTCTGCGCGAGGAACGAAGCGCCGATACCGGCGCGGTTGAGATCGGCGTCGGGGCCGAGGTTGCGGGCCAGGTCGCCCTGTCCCGGGCGCTCGATCTTGATGACCTCCGCCCCGAGGAGCATGAGGTGGTAACTGCAGTAGGGACCGGCCAGGACGTTCGTCAGGTCCAGCACTTTTATGTCGTCGAGCGGTCGCGCATCCATGGGTGGTGTCTCCTCACGCGGCGCCGGTGGCCGGCGCCGCTGTCCGGCACGGTCGTCAGCTCCGAGGCCCCAGAGGATGATCGAATCCCTGGGACATGATCTGTCCAGCCACCTGTTGGAGATCCTGGACGAAATCCTCGACCGAGTTCTGGGTGATGCGTGCGGTGGGCCCGCTCAGCGAGAGTGCGGCGACCACCACACCCGACGAGGTGGTGAGCGGCACGGCCACGGCAGTGAGGCCGACGTCGCGCTCGCCTTGGCTGAGTGCGTATCCCTGCTGTGCAGCCTGGTCGATCCACTCCCGAAGCTGTTCGACGTGAGGTGTGCCGTGCGGCGAGGCCGCCGCGATCCGCTGCAGCAGGGCGTCGCTCGCACCGGCCAGCAGCACCTTGGACGAGGCGCCCGCCCACAGCGGGAGCTCGTCACCCACCCGCACCACATGGCGCAGCGGCTGGGGGCTCTCCTGCTGTGCGACGCAGACGCGGTGGATGTCGCGCCGGATCATCACGTTCGCCGTCTCGCCGCGCCGGTCTGCCAGCGCTCTCAGTGCCTTTGTCGTCTCCGGCGGCAACTCCCAGCTGCCCTGGGCGAGATGAGCCCAGCGCCACAGTCCCGGGCCCGCGGTGTAGCCCGCGTCGGTGGACCACAGCAGCCCGTAGCTCTCCAGTGTCTGCACCAGCCGGACCACGGTGGTCTTCGCTAGCCCGGTTGCCTCCACGATCGTTCTGAGGGAGACGACGGGCTGGTCCTCGGTCAGCAGCGACAGGATGTCCAAGGCCCGGCGCACGCTGCGTACGCCGCTCTGTCCTTGCTCGGAATCCATGTTTTCTCCTTCGTGTGGTCTGTGCCGACAGTGTGGCTAGGAGCAGGGCGGGCCGGGGTGCTCGTGGGGGCACTCGCGCCGAATCGGCGGGAAACCTGAGGATTCAACTTCTTTCGCCCGGGCTATTGCCAAGCCCAACCAGCGCCCGTACGTTACACGCCAGTCCACAAGGCGGTCTACGAAAACCGCTAGATGGCTTACATGGAGACGTGATGCTGGAAGTCCTCCTCAAGTCTGTTGGCGACGCAGAAGTCGTCGACGCACTTCCCTTCCTTGCCGGAGCGTGGTCGGGCGAAGGCCCTTGGGCCGAGCGGCGCGGCCCCTACTTGCGACGGGCCGTCAGCCGGGCCCCCACCGCACTGCCGGCCGAGATCGACCAGGCCGTGGCCGATGCCCGCCGCTACGCGCCCCAGGTCGCCTCGCTCGCTCCGGCGGCGCGGGCCGCGATCCTGCAGCGTGCCTCCGCCGCCGCACTGGCCCACCGCGATCAACTGGCCAGGCTGCTCGCCCTGGAGCTGGGAAAGCCCCTCAAGGACAGCCGCATAGAAATCGAACGGGTCGCCTCCACCTTCGAGGTCTGTGCGGCCGAGGCTCGCCGCATCGACGGGGAGACCCTGCCGATCGCGGGCTGGAACACCGGTGTCGGCAACAGCGCCTTCACCTACCGCGCTCCCGCCGGGGTCGCCCTCGCCATCACCCCGTTCAACGCACCGGCCAATCTCCTGGCGCACAAGCTCGGCGCCTCCTTCGCCGCGGGCAACACCACCCTGGTGAAGGCGCCCCCGCAGGCCCCAGCCATTTCGGCGGCCGTGGTGGCCCTACTGCTGGACAGCGGAATGCCCTATCAGGCAGTCCAGTTGCTGCACGGAGGGGGGGAAGTCGGTGCCGCACTGTGCGCAGCCACCGAGATCGACGTCATCAGCTTTACCGGCAGCGCCTCCACCGGGGCTGCCGTCGCCCGCGCCGCCGGCGCCAAGCGGCTCGCCCTCGAACTCGGCGGCAACGCGGCCACCATCATCTGCGAGGACGCCGACATCGAAGCCGCGGCCAAGGCGGCGGCTCGCACCGGATACAGCAACTCCGGGCAGAGCTGCATCTCCGTCCAGCGCGTCTATGTGCACCGCAGCCGTTACACGGACTTCCTGGACGCCTTCGCCGCGGCGGTCGACAAGCTGGTCATCGGTGACCCCATGGACCTGGCCACCGACATCGGCTCCATGGTCGATGACGACGCGGCGGAGCGTGTGGTCCGCTGGTCGGCCGAGGCCGCCGAGCTGGGAGCCACCGTACTCCGGGGCGGCACCCGCAAGGGGGCCACGGCGGCCCCGACCATCATCGCCGGCCCACCCGCCCACGCCTCGGTAGTCGCTCATGAAGTCTTCGGCGCACTCGTCGCCGTGATGCCGTACGACGACTTCGACACGGTCCTCGGCGAGTGCAACGCCAGCCGCTACGGGCTGCAGGCCGGTCTCTTCACCCACGACATCAACCGCATCTTCACCGCCTGGCGCCGCCTCGAAGTGGGCGGACTCATCGTCAACGGAACGTCGAACTTCCGCCTCGACCACATTCCGTTCGGCGGCGTGAAGGACTCCGGATTCGGACGCGAATCGCCGCGCTGGCTCATCGACGACTACACGGTCGTCAAGACCCTCATGCTCCGAGGCCTGTCCATCTGGGGCGAACGCCATGACCTCACGAAAGAGAACCAGTGACCACCGTTACCGCCGCTGAAGCCCTCGTCACGCAACTGGAGTCGTACGGCGTCGAGTACGTCTTCGGCACCTGCGGGCACACCAACATCGCGCTCCTCGACGCGCTTGGGCCCAGCTCCATCCACTTCGTCATCGCCCGGCACGAGCAGGCCGCGGCCCACGCCGCCGACGGCTACGCCCGCGCCTCGGGCAAGCCCGGCGTCCTGCTCACCCACGTCGGCCCCGGCATGATGAACGCGGTCACCGGTGTCGCCACGGCCGCCATGGACTCCGTCCCGCTCGTGGTCATCTCCGGCGACATCCCCTCCTATTACTACGGCCGTCATCCGCACCAGGAGGTCAACCTCCACGCGGACGCCGACCAGACCGCGATCTACCGGCCCTTCTGCAAGCGCGCCTGGCCCGTCCAGCGCACCTTCGACCTCCATCGCACCGTGGAACGCGCCTTCTGGACCGCGACCTCGGGCCGGCCCGGCGCCGTACTCGTCAACGTCCCCATGGACCTCTTCTCACGGCAGGTCGAGCCGTACACCCCCGGATCGCACGCAATACCCGACAGTGCCCTCCCCGGCCTCGCCGAGGAAACCGCCGGGCGCATAGCCCAGGCGCTCTTGGACGCCGAGCGCCCCCTCATCTACTTCGGCGGTGGCCTGCGCGCCCCCGCGGCCAAGCAGGCGCTCCTCGCCCTGGCCGAGCACCTCGACATCCCGCTCGCCCACTCCCTGATGGGCAAGGGAGCCATCCCCGACCGCCACCCGCTACTTCTCGGCATGCCCGGCTTCTGGGGCCTGGACTCCACCCACGCCCACACCAAGGACGCCGACGTGGTGCTGGCCCTCGCCACCCGCTTCGCGGAGACCGACGCCAGCTCCTGGGACCCTGCCTACACGTGGAACTTCCCGCCGAGCAAGCTCATCCAGATCGACATCGACCCGGCCGAAATCGGCCGCAACTACCCGGTGGAGATCGGGGCGGTCGCCGACGTCGGTCACTCCGTGCGCGCCATCGAGGCAGCCGTCCGGGCGCTCCGACCTGAGCCCCTGACCCGTCCGGGACTGCGCGAGACCATCGCGGTCAGCAGGGCCGAACTCTTCGATCTGGCGACCGAGAACGGAGCGAGCGACAACTTCCCGCTGCACCCCCAGCGCATACTCGCCGATCTGCGTGCCAGCCTCCCCGCCGACGCGATCCTGGTCACCGACGTCGGCTGGAACAAGAACGGCGTTGCGCAGTCCTACGACCTGCCGCCCGAGGGCAAGTTCATCACCCCCGGCGGCGCGTCCACCATGGGATTCGGCCCCGCCGCCGCAGTGGGCGTCCAGATGGCTCAGCCGCAACGCACGGTTGTCGCTCTCATCGGCGACGGCGGGATGAGCGCACAGCTCCCGGCCGTGCCGATGGCGGTGGAACAGGGCCTGCCGGTCATCTTCGCCGTCATGAACAACCGGGCCCATGGCACCATCTCCGACCTCCAGCGCTCGAACTACGGCCGGGGGTACGGATGTGACTTCACCGGCCCGGACGGCAAGCCCTACAGCCCCGATTTCGCCGCGTACGGAAGATCCTGCGGGGCCGACGGCTACGAGGTGACCTCTGCGGAGGACCTGGCGAAGGTGCTCGCCACCGCGGTGGAGCGACGTCGGCCCGCCGTCATCGACATCCCCATGGTCAACGAGCCGGTTCCCACGCCCGGCCACTGGAACATCAACGACATCTACAACGGCAACTTCCCCGACGAAGGATGATTCCCATGCGCGCAAGAACCCGCGGCACCCTCTCCGTTCCGGCCGCCGCCCTCGGCGTCCTCCTCGCGGCCTCCGCGTGCAGCGCCCCCGGTGACTCCTCCTCGGACGACGCCGGCAGCAGCGGACCAATCAAGATCGCTGTGGTGGACGCACAGAGCGGTCAGCTCGCCTCCCTGGGTGACTGGGAGGCCAAGGGTGCCAAGCTCGCGGTCAAGGAGTGGAACAAGAAGGGCGGTATCAACGGCCGCAAGATCAAGCTGACAGTCTTCGACGACCAGGGCGACCCGACCACCGGCACCAACATCGCGCGCAAGCTGGACAGCGGGAACTACGTGGCGATGATCGGTACCGCGGAGAGCGCAGTCACCGTGGCCATGGCCCCCATCCTCAAGCAGGCAGAAATCCCCAACATCACCTCCGGCCAGGCCACCGCCCTCGTCGACGTCAAGAGCCCCTTCCTCTTCCTCAACGGGCCTACCAGCACCACCTACGACTCCACGCTGGCCGATTACCTGGTCGCCACCAAGAAGTTCAAGAAGATCGCGATGATCTCCAACAACGGCTCCTACGGCAAGGGCGAGCACGACGCCTTCACCGCCGCGCTCAAGAAGGCGGGCATCACACCCGTCACCGACCAGGTCGTCACCACGGACCAGAAGGACTTCAGCGCCTCCCTCTCGCGCATACGGCAGTCCAAGCCCGACGCGATCTTCCTCGGTTCCGAGGAAGTCGAAGCCGGCCTGATCGTGAAGCAGGCCCGCGACCTCGGCATCACCGCACCGTTCGCCGGCGCCGCCCCGCAGGGCACACCGGTCTTCATCGAGACGGCGGGCGCAAAGAACGCCGAGAACACCATCGTCAGTTCGCCCTACCTCAGTAATGAGATCAGTGACGCCAGCCGCGCCTTCGCCACCGCGTACAAGGCCGAGTACGGCAAGGACGCCGAACTGCACGGAGCCAAGGCGTACGACGGCACCAACATCATGCTCACCGCGCTGAAGAACAGTGGCATGGCCACCGGCAAGAAGCTCGCCGACGAGATCCGGGCCACCAAGTACCAGGGTCTGCTCGGAGACTTCGCCTACGACGAGACCGGGGTCGGCATCTTCAAGACCACTATCGGCATCATCAAGGACGGAAAGCTCTCCGCCGCTCAGTAAGGGCCGCCCCGCTCAGTCAGCCCGTCGAGCCGAAAGCCAGCCTCCGCACCGGCTTCAGGGAGCCACCATGCAAGTCACTCTGCAAACCCTCGTCGGAGGTCTCAGCCTGGGCGCGATCTACGCCCTGATCGCTGTCGGCTTCTCCGTCGTCTACCGCACCATGGGCCTCGTCAACTTCGCCCATGCCGATGTCGCGATGATCGGCGCCTACGCCTGTTCCACGTTCTACCTCACCTCACACGTACCATTTGCCGCGGCCATCGTCATCTCCATCGTCGTCACGGGCATCATCGGTCTGATCATCGAGCGGGTCCTGCGCCCGCTGGAGAACAAGGACTTCGACCTGATGCTGATCGGCACCATCGGCTTCGGCACCGTCCTCCAGGCCGCCGCTACGCTGATCTGGGGCACCACCGGTCGAGCCATGCCCTCGCCGATCACCTCCGGTCCCCTGGAGATCATGGGGATCCGGATTCGCACGTACGACCTGATGGTCATCGCCATCACCGCTGTATCCGTGGTCCTGCTCACGCTGTTCCTCCAGCGCACCAAGCCGGGGGCCGCCATGCAGGCGGTGGCCATGGACCACGAGGCCGCAACCGCTGTTGGCATCCACGTGGGCCGCAGCAACGCCCTCGCCTTCGCGATCGGCGCCGGCATCGCGGCTCTCGCCGGCAGCCTCGCAGGACCCATGCTCTACGTCGACGCCACCCTGGGGGGCGCCCTGGGAGTCAAAGGTTTCGCCGCAGCCATGCTCGGCGGATTCGGGAGCATTCCTGGAGCGGTGGTGGGAGGCCTGGCCATCGGGGTCCTGGACTCCTATGCAGGCGACCACTTCCAGGGCTACAGCGTCCTGGTCACCTTTCTGGTCTTCACCGCGGCCATCATGATCCGCCCGACCGGCATCTTCGGCGAGAGGACGGTGAGCCGGGCATGAGCATGCTCAAGTCAAAGCCGGCGCTCATCCTGCTGGCGTGCGTAGTGGCCTATGCGCTGCCGTACGGCCTGAACAGCTATTCCATTCACGTGGTGGACATCGCAATCATCTTTGCGCTGCTCGCCGTCGGCATGGGGCTCGTCATGGGCGTCGCGGGTCAGATCAACCTCGCCCAAGTAGCCTTCTTCGGCGTCGGGGCTTATACCACCGCCATCCTCACCACCCACTCCGGATACGGCTTCTGGACCGCCGCGATCCTCGGTATCGTGACGACGATGCTGGTGGGCCTGCTGGTGGGCCTGCCGGCCCTGCGCATGCAGTCCCACTACCTCGGCATCGTGACGCTCGGCCTCGCGCTGGGATTCGTCAACTGGATCACCAACGCAAAGATCACCGGAGGAGCGGACGGCATATCGGGCATCCCGGTACCGCCGCTCTTCGGGATCGATCTCGCCGACGAGTACATGTACTACTACCTGGAGATCGTGGTCTTCGCGATCGCCCTCGCTTTCGGTGCCTTCGTCGTGCGGACCCGGCTCGGTCGCCGGCTGCGCGCGATGCGGGACGACGCTCTGGCAGCCGGTGCCATGGGCGCAGAGATCCCCCTGCTGCGGATGACCGCGTTCCTCCTTGCCAGTACCTACGGCGGAGTGGCAGGCATCCTCTACGCCGGACTCATCCGATACGTGGCACCCGAGACCTTCAGCCTCAGCAACATGTTCCTGCTGCTGGCCATGGTCATCATCGGCGGCCGGCGCAGCCTCGTCGGATGCGTCGTCGGCGCGGTCGGCCTCGTGCTCATCCGCGAGGCCCTCGTCGACTTCGCCGTCTACGCCCAGCTCGGATACGGCATCGTCGTCGTCCTGATGGTGGTATTCGCTCCTACCGGCATCGCCGGGATCCCCGAACGCATCCGGGAAGCGATCAGCCGCCGCAGGAAGAGCGAAGACGTGCGCGCCGCCGAGCTTGGGCCCTACCTGCCCGAGGCCATCCCTGCGGACCAGGCTTCGCGCAGGGGAGCCGACAGCGGGCCGGCATTGGAGATCAGCCACGTCACCAAGCGGTTCGGTGCGCTGACCGCGCTCAACGACGTCACCCTCACAGTGGAACAGGGAGAGATCCGCGGCATCGTCGGCCCCAACGGGTCCGGCAAGACGACCCTGTTCAACGTGATCAGCGGGTTGTACCGGCCCTCCGAAGGCCAAGTCGCCGGCGTCGGCCGCGATATCGGCCGGGCACGCCCGTATCAGCTGTCCCTGGCCGGAATGGCACGCACCTTCCAAAACCTGCGCCTCTTCTCCCAGATGACGGTCCGCGAGAACATCCTCGTCGTCCTCGACCGGTCCCGCACCACAACGGTTTGGCAGTACGCGGTGTGGCCCGTCGGCGTCCTCGCCAACGAACACCGGTTGCAGGCCAAGGCGGACCGCATCCTGAATGAGTACGGACTGACCGCTTTCGCGGACGCACATCCGCAGTCGCTCCCGTACGGAATCCAGCGCCGCATCGAGATCGCGCGGGCCATGGCGGGAGGGCCCAGTCTGCTTCTCCTGGACGAGCCGGCGGCGGGTCTGAATGGTGAGGAGGTCGGTCAGCTCTCGGCAATCGTTCGCTCCATCCGCGACCAGGGCGTCACCGTTGTCCTCATCGAGCACAACATGGGACTGGTCATGTCCCTGTGTCAGCGGATCACCGTCCTTGCGGCCGGCACCGTCATCGCCGAGGGCACACCCGCCGAAGTGGCGGCTACACCCGAGGTCATAGAGGCGTACCTCGGCGACTCGACGCCGGACGACATACCTGTTCATGTTGCACCGGAGGTTTCGCGATGACCAACACCGCCGCCGGGCCCTCCGCAGCCGACACCGGCACTGACAGCCTCGCCGTAACCGACCTGACCGTCCACTACGGGGGCGTCTGCGCGGTCAGATCGGTGGCGCTGAGCGTCGCCCCTGGTGAGTCCATGGGAATCATCGGCTCAAACGGTGCCGGCAAAACCTCCACGCTCAAGGCGCTCATGGGGCTCATCCCGCGCAGCAGCGGCCGGATCACCCTCGGTGACACCGACCTCAGCAAGGTGCGAGCTCGGGACATGGTCCGGCACGGTGTGGGCTACGTCCCGGAGGGCCGGCACGTATTTCCCGGACTTTCCGTCGAAAAGAACCTGATGCTCGGCGCCTACCACCGGTCATGGAAGGGAGAAACGCGCGACACCCTCGCGCACGTGTATGACCTGTTCCCTATTCTGCGGGACTTCCGCAGCCGGGCGGCCGGTGATCTGTCGGGCGGCCAGCAACAGATGCTGGCCATCGGCCGGGCGCTCATGTCCAGGCCAAGGCTGCTGCTGCTGGACGAACCCTCGATGGGGCTCTCACCGAAGCTGATCGAGAACGTCCTGGACATCCTGGTCCGCCTGCGGGGCGAAGGGCTCGGTCTCCTGCTGGTCGAACAGAACGCCAAGCTGACCTTCGGGGTCACCAGTCACTGCCTCGTGATGGAGAACGGCTCGGTGGCGATGTCCGGCACATCAGAGGAGCTCGCGCACGACGAGCGGGTACGGCAGATCTACCTCGGGCTATGAGCGGGTTGAGGCCGAGCCGCCGCGGCTGTTTACACATTCACGTCCCGCCTGTACCTCGACCAGCCGCTAGGCGAGCGGCTGGTCGAGGAAACCAGGTTGCGAGTTCACTGCCGTGTGGACGGACTCCCCCTCCATCGCACCGTGCCACCACGCAGGTATGTCGTTCCCCCGGCGCCTCGATAGGAACTACACCATGACCGACCACTGGGACCATCAGGTCGACCTCCTTGTCCTGGGCTCCGGGGCGGGTGGCCTCGGTGCCGCTGTTGTCGGCGCCCAGGAGGGCCTCGATGTCCTCGTGCTGGAAAAGACCGAATGGCTCGGCGGCACCACCGCGTACTCGGCCGGCACAGCCTGGATTCCCGGCCACCGCCACCAGGAGGATGCTGCGGCGGATACCGCTGCGGCGCAGGACTATCTGGACGCCCTTGTCGGTGACCGCGCTCCGAAGAAACTACGAGAGGCCTACCTCGTACACGGACCCGAAATGATCGACTACCTGGAACGGACAGGGGTCGGGTTCTGGCACTCCGCAACGGCTGTCGACTACCACCCTGAGATACCGGGATACGGCACCGGGCGAGCTCTCGAACCGCACACTTTCGACGGGCGCCGGCTCGGCAGAAACCGCTTTTGCCGGGTCCGTCGTCCTGTACCGGAATTCGCCCTCTTCGGCGGCACCCTCATGGTCCGCCGCTCCGAGGTGAGCGACCTGCTTACCGTCTTCCGCGGATCGGCGCGCGGCATAGCCGCAGCGCTGCGCCTCGGCGGGCGTTGGGCAGCCGATATGCTCCGGTACCCGCGTGGAACCCGGCTCGCCATGGGTAACGCTCTCACTGCGAACCTCTATCACCAACTTCTACGGCGCGGTGGCGACGTATGGTTCACCGCGCAAGCCACCGAACTGATCGCTGACGCCAACGGACGTGTGGCGGGCGCGGTGGTCTCGAAGCGGGGCCGTTCCGTTCGGATCGTCGCCCGGGCCGGTGTCGTCCTTGCCGCCGGCGGGTTCTCCGCCAGCCCTGAACTGCGTGCACGCCACCTGCCCGCGCCCACACCCCAGTTCACCCGCGCGGCAGAAGGGGCCACCGGCGACTCGATCACTCTCGCTCATATGGTGGGCGGTGCGCTTGGAGAGTCCAGCGGCGACAAGGCCCTGTGGTTCCCGAGTTCCATCGGCCGTCGCCGGGACGGTTCTACCGCGGTCTTCCCCCACATCTGGGACCGCGCCAAGCCAGGGATCATCGCGGTCAACGCCGCAGGACGCCGGTTCGTGGACGAGTCGGTGTCCTACCATCGCTTTGTTCGTGCCATGTATGAAGCGCACGCATCTGTACCGACGATTCCGGCGTGGCTCGTGACCGATTCGCGAGCGCTTGCCGCGTACGGACTTGGCATGATCCACCCGCATACTCCGCGCCCCTTTCTCAAGCGGCACATCCGCTCCGGCTACATGCGCACCGGTCGGTCAATCCGTGAGCTCGCAGCTGCTATTGAGGTCGATCCCGACGCTCTCGCACGCACCGTCGCCGACAGTAACCGTTATGCCCGTTCCGGCGTCGACGAGGAGTTCGGAAAAGGCCGGCACCCATACGGGCATCAGTACGGCGATCCGTCCCACACACCGAATGTGAACCTCGGTCCGATCGAGCGAGCACCCTACTACGCCATCGCCGTGGTTCCGACCCCACTGGCAACCTCACTCGGACTCAGAACCAGCCCCGAGGCCCAGGTGCTCGATGAACACGGCAAGCCGATCCTGGGCCTGTATGCCTGCGGCAATGATGCGAACTCCCCGATGGCCTCGGAGTACCCGGGAGCGGGGTGCCAGATCGGCGCCGCCCTTACTTTCGGCTACCTGGCCGCCCTCCACGCGGCCCGCGCACCACGCCTCAATTTGACCATGTGAACCACCCCTTTGCGTTAGGGAAAGTCCATGCCGCTTCCGCCCCGCGTGCTGGTCCTCAACGGACCGAACCTCAACCTTCTCGGCCTGCGCGAGCCCCCGCTGTACGGCTCGGACACCCTCGCCGACGTCGAAGCCCTCTGCCGGGAGAGCGCCGCGCGCCACGGCCTGGAGGTGGACTTCCTGCAGAGCAACCACGAGGGCGCGCTCATCGACGCGGTGCACGCCGCACGTGCAGGAGCGGCCGGAATCGTGGTCAACGCCGGTGCGTACACGCACACTTCGTTGGCGCTGCGCGACGCCCTCGCAACCGTGGACGGCCCCGTCGTCGAGGTGCACCTGACCCACATCCACCAGCGCGAGGAGTACCGGCACCGGTCGTACGTCGCCGAGGTCGCGGACGCCATGATCGCGGGCGCCGGGATCCATGGATACGCACTCGCGCTGACCCACCTCGCCCACCTTCTGGAGAAGAGCGCCGCATGACCTCGTATCTCATTGGACTCATCGGGTCCGGCATCGGCCCCTCCCTCAGCCCCGCCCTCCACGAGCGGGAGGCCGACCACCACGGCCTGCGGCTCGTCTACCGCACCCTCGATCTCGACCGACTGGGCCTGGGCGCGGGCGACGTGGGCGAACTCGTGCGCACAGCCCGTCGCCTTGGCTACAACGGGCTCAACATCACACATCCGGGCAAGCAGACTGTGATCCCCCACCTCGACGGCCTGTCCGAGGACGCCCGGGCGCTGGGCGCGGTGAACACTGTGGTGTTCGGCGCAGACGGCAGGTCGTGCGGCCACAACACGGACTGGAGCGGCTTCACTCGTTCGTTCACCCAGGGGCTGGAGGGCGCGTCCACCCGGAGGGTCGTGCAGCTCGGGGCGGGCGGCGCGGGAGCGGCGGTGGCGCACGCCATGCTCGCTCTCGGAGCAGACCGGCTCACCCTGGTCGACTCGGACCCCGGCCGAGCTTCGGCGCTCGCCGCCGACCTCACCGCCCGGTTCGGCGCGGACCGGGCGTGCGCCGCGCCCCGTGAGGAACTCGCCCCACTCCTCGCAAGGGCAGACGGTCTGGTGCACGCCACCCCGATGGGCATGGCCCACCACCCGGGGCTGCCGTTCTCCGCAGAACTGCTGCATCCAGGGCTCTGGATCGCCGATGTGGTCTACCGGCCGCTCGACACGGAACTACTACACCAGGGGCGGGCCGTCGGCTGCCGCACGCTGGACGGCGGCGGCATGGCCGTCCACCAAGCGGCGCACGCGTTCCGGCTGTTCACCGGATGCGAGCCCGACCCCGACCGGATGCTCGCCCACATGGCCACCCTCGTCGCCGCCTAGACTGGAGCCTCTCATGCGCACGTCTATCGCCACTGTCTCCGTCAGCGGATCCCTGACCGAGAAGCTGGAGGCTGTCGCCCGTGCCGGGTTCGACGGTGTGGAGATCTTCGAGAACGATCTGCTGGGGTGCCCGCTCTCCCCCGATCAGGTCCGAGCGCGAGCGGGGCAGCTCGGGCTCTCCATCGACCTCTACCAGCCGTTCCGAGACTTCGACTCGACCTCGCCCGACCGCCTGCGGGCCAACCTGCGCCGCGCCGAGCACAAGTTCCGGCTGATGGAACGCCTCGGCGCCGACACTCTGCTCGTCTGCTCAAATGTGTCCACCGACGCCGTCAATGACGACGACCTCGCCGCGGAGCAGCTGCGCCTGCTCGCCGAGCGGGCGGCGGACCACGGCATCAGCATCGCGTACGAGGCACTGGCCTGGGGCCGGCACGTGGGCACGTATCTGCACGCGTGGCGGATCGTCCGGGCGGCCGACCACCCGAACCTCGGAATCTGCCTGGACAGTTTCCACATCCTGTCGCGCGGCACAGACCCCGGCGGCATCGAGGCGATTCCGGGCGAGAAGATCTTCTTCCTCCAACTGGCCGACGCGCCGCTCCTCGCCATGGACGTGCTCCAGTGGAGCCGTCACTACCGCTGCTTTCCCGGCCAGGGCGGCTTCGACCTGACGGGGCTGCTCGCGCACGTCCTGCGCACCGGCTACGCGGGGCCGCTCTCCCTGGAGATCTTCAACGACAACTTCCGGCAGGCCGACACCGGACGGACCGCCGTCGATGCAATGCGGTCGCTGATAGCGCTGGAGGAGTCCGTCGCCGATATCCTCACCACCGGTTCCTCTCTGCCCCGGCCAGGGCAACCCGGCGGCTTCGCCTTCGCCGAGATCGCCACCCCGGACCCCGGGCGCCTCGGCGGGCTGCTCGGCGCTCTGGGCTTCGCCCGTGCCGGTCAGCACGCCACCAAGCCGGTCGAGCTGTGGGAGCAGTCCGGTGCCAGGATCCTCCTCAACCGGACGGTCCCGGAGGCCGCCGACGACGGCGCCACCTCTTTGGTGGCGCTCGGACTGGACTCGCCGGATCCGGCGATCTCCGCCGCGCGCGCCAAGGCACTGCTGTCGCCGGTACTTCCCCGGCACCGCGCGCCCGACGAGGCGCCGCTCGACGCCGTGGCGGCGCCGGACGGCACCGAGCTGTTCTTCTGCGACTCCGCGAAGCCGCTGTGGCGCGAGGACTTCTCCCCAGTCGTCCCGCCCAAGGACGGGACGGGCTCCGTACGCTCGATCGACCACGTCGTGCTCGCACATCCGTGGGACCAGTTCGACGAGGCCGCGCTCTTCTACCGGTCAGTACTCGGCCTGCGGCCGCACGAAAGTGTCGAAGTCGCCGACCCATACGGGCTGCTGCGCAGCCGGGCCATGACGAATGCGGCCGGCACGCTCAGGCTGGTGCTCAACATGGCGAAGGTCGGCCCGCGCGGCCTGCCGGGCCAGCACATAGCCCTCGCCGACGACGACATTCGCGCGACCGCCCGCCGTCTCCGGGGCCTGCCGGACAAGGTGACGCTGCCGATCTCCGACAACTACTACCACGATCTGCGGGCCCGCTTCGACCTCGGAGAAGAGCGCCACCGGGAACTGCGCGAGCTGGGGCTGTTGTACGACCGGGATGAGAAGGGCGAGTTCCTGCACCTGTACACCGTCACGGTCGGCCGGGTCTTCTTCGAACTGGTGCAACGCGTCGACGGCTACCGGGGTTTCGGCATGGCCAACGCCCCGGCCAGGCTGGCCGCCCAGCACGCGCCTGCCCCTGCCCCGGTGGATCCCCAATTGCTGACAGGAGCCGGGGCTGACGCGGGTCACCGAACCGAGATGAGCGGCTGAGCCCGGCCAGGCGATGGGGCCTGACCACCTCTAAGCCGCCTGCGCCGAAGCGTTCGACGACCATCCCGGCGCGTCGGTCATCCAAGCTTCCCGGGCCTGGGTTCCCTATCCAAAGCCCGAGTTCTGGCCGAGATCGGCGACGACCGGAGCGCGGCATCCAGCACCGCATCGCGAGGAAAGGAGTCGAGTCCTCACAGCGACCGGGTCGCCACCGCTGGACCGTCGAACGCACCATGGCCTGGCTCGCCGGTTCCCGCTGCCTCCACCGGCGCTACGAGCGCAAAGCCGAGCACTTCCTCGCCTTCACGCGCATCGCCTGCACCCTCATCTGCTGCCGCAGACTCACCCGGTTTTTGCGTGAGGGACCCGAACGGGGAATTGCGGAGGGCCTTGGAAGCGATGGAGCCGCCCCGGTTCCACACGATGGGGCCCGACGGCTTGCTGGTCGAACGGGACACCCTGAAGTCGCCTTGTTCTCGTACGCGACCGGGCCGGTCGACCGGGAGCAGGGGGAGGGGGCCGCTCCCGCGACCGGCCGGTTGCGCACAGGACTATCGTGCGATCTTCACCATCTTGCGGTTGAGGAACTCTCCGATCCCGAATTCGGCCAGCTCGCGACCGAACCCGGAGTTCTTGACACCCCCGAAGGGCAGGCTCGGCGAGTCGGCGAAGCAGGAATTGATGTACACCATGCCGGCCTCGATGCGGGTGGCCACTTGCTGGGCGTGGTCGATGTCGGCGTCGAAGACGTAACTGCCCAGGCCGAACCTGGTGGCGTTGGCCAGCCGGATCGCCTCGTCCTCGTTGTCCACCACGTAGAAGGACAGCACCGGACCGAAAGCCTCCTCGTGGTAGAGCGGATTGTCCTCGGTGATGTCCGTGATGATCGTCGGCTCGACGTAGAAGCCGGGGCGATCGACACGGTTGCCCCCGTGGACGATACGGCCTCCGGCATCCTTGGCTTCCTGGATCTGCCGGAGCAGTCCTTCCAGGGCCCGTTCGCTGGACAGAGGCCCGACCTGGGTGTCCTCGTCCTTGGGGTCACCCACCTTGATCTCGGAGAAGCGTTCCTTGAGGGCGGCCAGCATCTGCGCACCGCGTTCCCTGCCGACCACGATCACACGCTTGATGTTGACGCAGCCCTGGCCCGAGTTGTAGGTGCGGCCCATGACGACCTGCTCGACCGCATGGTCCAGGGGCGCACCGTCCAGGATCAGGGCCGGGTCGCTGCCGCCCAGCTCCAGAACCGCCTTCTTGAGGTTGCGACCGGCGCGTTCACCGACGGCAGTTCCTGCTCGCTCGCTGCCGGTGAGGGTGACGCCGCGCACCCGGAAGTCGTCGACCAGCTTGCCGATCTGCTCGATGCTGCAGAACAGGTTCGTGTAGGCCCCTTGCGGTGCGCCCGCCTCCTGGAAGAGCCGGGCAAAGGCCAGGGCGGACTGCGGGACACTTTCCGCGTGCTTCATCAGGACCACGTTGCCCGCGACCAGCTGGGACGCGGCGACGCGGGCCAGCTGGTAGTAGGGGAAGCTCCACGGCTCGATCGCGAGGATGACGCCGATGGGTTCGGTGATCAGCTTCGCGTCGGGCTCGCCGGGCAGCTCCTTCTCGGCGAGGAACTTCTCCCCGTGCCCGGCGTAGTAGTCGAGGATGTCGGCGACGAGATCGACCTCGAAGTAGCCGAAGCGGGTGACCTTGCCCATCTCGAGAGTCAGGTATTCCACGTACTCGTCCCGCTTCTCGCGCAGGATCTCAGCAGCCCGGGCGACGATGCGGGCTCGCTCCGCGACCGGCCTGAACTTCCAGTCCTCGCGGTAGAGCCTGGCCGCGGTGTCCAGCGCCGCGAATACCTCGTCGTCCGACTGGAGCGGGAATTCCTTCACGAATTCTCCGGTGGCCGGGTTGATCGTCCGAAAGCTCATGCTGTGCTCCTTGTGATGTTCTGATTGTGTGCCGCTACTTCGCGTCGCCGTCGAACTGCGCTCGGTGCTCGGCCGGGGCGATCCAGTCCTGAGCGCGGCGCAGCCACACCTCAGCGGTCGGCTCCAGGCCCGTGGGATCGTCGAGGGTGCCGGCCTTGACGATGATGAGATCGGGCCGTTCGTGCAGGACGGTGAGGATGGGAGTGCCGCAGTCGCCGCAGAAGAGCCGGTCGCGCAGGTTGCCGTTCTCGACGCCGGTGGTCCGGTACGACTTGGGCGTCCCCTTGATGTCCAGGGCATCGCGTGCCACAAGGACGTTCACCGAGAATGCGGAGCCGGTGTGACGCTGGCAGTGGCCGCAATGGCACACGATGACGGCCTCGGGTTCTGCATCCAATCGGTAGCTGATCGAGCCGCACAGGCAACGTCCGGTGCGCGTGTGGCGGCTGGGGGTCAGATCGGTGTCGCTCATTCTCTGGGTCGCTTTCATTCGGGTCGCGGGCTTCTGACCGGCTGGTGGATCTTTGAGTGGGCAGAACAGAGGGTGCGTGCGCGGTATCAGACGCTTGTGGGGAAGGCCCGCTTCTTGCCGGCTATGACGGTGGCGGCCGCGGCGATGAGGAGGATCAGTGCCGCCCAGGTGATCGAGGCGGTGCCCAGCCCGGCGATCAGCAGACCGCCCAGGAAGCTGCCGACGGCGATGGAGGCGGAGAACACCGTGATGGTGATCGACTGGGCAATGTCAGCGGCATCCCGGGTCGCGTTGATCACCGCGCCCACGAACAGGCTCGGGGAACTGCCGAACGCGAAGCCCCACGCCGCGACCGCGACATAGACCAGGATCGGCACCCCCGACACCACGCCCAGAACGAGCACGCTGACCCCGAAAACCACGGTGCTGACCACCACCAGCGTGCGCAGGTGACGGTCGATGTTTGCGCCGACGACGACCACGCTGAGTACGGAGGTGACACCGAAGGTGAAAAGCACCCAGCCGGTCTGGCCCGACATCCCGACGTGAGAGAGCAGGTCGGTGACGTAGGTGTAGAGAAGGTTGTGCGCGATCATGTAGGTGGCCAGTGCGAACAGGATGGGCCGCAGCCCGGGGATGACCAGCACCTCCGAGAGCCGGATACGGGTCTCGACCGGCTGTCCGGGCAGGTTCGGGACGGCCGCCAGTACCCAGGCCATGGTCAGAGCTGTAACGGCGGCCGAGGCGTAGAAGGCGAGCTGCCAGCCGCCGATGCTGCTCAGCAGCGTCCCCAGCGGGATTCCGAGAGCCAGTCCGATCGGGGTTCCGGCCAGGGCGACAGCAATGGCGCGGCCCTGCCGTCCCTGCGGGGCGAGGCGGGCGGCGTAGCCGCCGAGCAACGGCCAGATGAGTCCGGTGCCCAGACCCGCGACGAAGCGCAGCGCCATCGTCAGCGTGTAGTCGCTGGACAACGCGGTGAGCGCGTTCGAGACGGCGACGACGGCGAGGGCGAGTTGTAGAACGTGCTTCCGCCGCCAGGTGGCGGTGGCCCGAGCCAGCGGGATGGCGCCCAGGGCGGTGGCCAGCGCGTACAGCGTGACCGTCTGGCCGGTCAGCGAGACGCTCGTGCCCAGCGTGCGGGTCATCTCCGGCAGCAGACCGGCCGGCAGACATTCGGTGAGGATGCTGATGAACCCGGCCAGAAAGAGGCCCAGCAGGGCCCTTGTCGGCAGGCGATTCTGCCGCGCAGTCGTCGGAATCGGTGCTGGGATTGTGGTGACAGTCTCGGTCATGGTGCTGTTCCAGGGGCGGTCGGGGAGCCCTTCCGGGCGAGTGATGCCTGACAAGAGACGAAGCCGTCGATCAGGACGATTCGAGAGTCCATCGAGCGCGCGGGGTTAGCCAGACACTCACTTCGTCTACGTCACGCGGAGCTATCACTGACAGGGACAGGCTGAGCTGCACAAATCAAGCAATACTCGAAACATGGCAACCCACCACGCCGCCCATACCGGCGCTTCCCGGGCTGCGAAGCCGGCCCCGGAAGCAGAACCTCAGCAGCAGCCGCACGAGGATCTCGACCCACGCGCGGAACTGAGCGAGTTCCTGCGTACCCGACGGGATCGCCTCAAGCCGGCCGACGTCGGGCTCACCGACTACAGCCGACGGCGCCGTGTCCCGGGTCTGCGACGCGAGGAACTGGCACAGCTCGCCGGTGTGAGCGCGGCGTACTACACGCGATTCGAACAGGGCAACGCGCGCAACGCTTCCCGCGAAGTGGTGGATGCCATCTCCCGCGTCCTCAGGCTCTCCGACGCCGAGCATGCCCACCTTCTGCAACTGGCTCAGCTCAAACGACACTTCGCGAAAGGCGTCGAACCCCCACGCCAGCAGGTCAGGCCCGAGGTACGAGAACTCCTGACGGCCATGGAGGGCGTGCCGGCCTACGTATGGGGCCGCCGATCCGACGTGCTGGCATGGAACCAGACCGCCTCCGCCGTCTTCGGTGACTGGGCAGCCAGAGCTCCCCAGGACCGGAACTGGGCCAGAATCACCTTCCTCGACCCCGCGTCCCGCAAGCTCTTCACGGACTGGGACACCAAAGCCCACGACGTGGTGGGACAACTGCGGCTGGGGGCGGGTCTGCATCCCGACGACACACTGCTCGCGTCACTGATCGGTGAACTGTCCATGAAAAGCGAGGACTTCGGCAAGCTGTGGGCCGCGCACGACGTCAAGAGGAAGACCCACGGCACCATGCGCCTGACGCACCCGCTCGTGGGCGACCTGACCCTGCGCTACGAGACGCTCGCACTCCCCGGCGACCAGGAACAGTCCCTGAGCACCTACCATGCCGAACCCGGGTCGCCGTCCGAGCAGGCATTGCGCCTGCTGGCCAGTTGGGGAGCAGACGCAACCCAAGAACGGTCCCCCGACAGGTGAACACTGAGTCTCGGTGGTCGATGTGTGATCTCCGGCCGTCCGACGAGGGCATCGTGAGCCGGGTCGGGACTGCGATCGATGGGCACCAGGGTTCCGTCCAGTATGACGAACGCCTTGGTGGTCGCGACAGTCACCGCCTCCTCGAGGGTGGGTGCGCGTTTGGCCAGGACCTCCACGGCCTCGGTGATGTACCGGTAGACGGTGGCGATTCCGATATTGAAGCCGGCGGCGAGCTGGGCGTAGGTGTCACCGCACCGTAGATGGGCCAGGGCGAGCAGAGCCTGGCGGCGACAGGTCAACCGCCGCCACCGGGTGCCGATGCGGCGCCGCCGGGCAGCCAGTTCACGCGACAGCAGGCGTAACCCGGAGCTGGACAGATCGATCGCCGATGGATACACAAGCACACGAAGCTCCTGGAAGTCGGTGTCGGGTACTGCGGTTCTCGTCATCAAGAGCTTGGCCGACCTCGGCAGCCGGAAGAGAACCAGGAGGCGAGTGCACACCCGTGGATGCCCAAGTCATGGTGACCTGGCAGTCGGGCGACGTGGGTGTCGCCGGCGAGGTTCTGTCCAGCGGCGGTTGGCAGGCGCTGCGTGACGTGTCGGAGTGGCGAATCCGAGAACGGAGCTTCTTCGGTGACGTCACCCTGAGGGTCAGTGACACCGAGTTCCGGTTTCCGCGTGTCGCCATCGTCGACTTCATCATGTCCTGGCGCTTCGGCTTGGAGCAGCTGGCCCTGAGGAGCCAGGGGCATGTTGAGCTGGCGGACAACGGGGAGCGAGTCAGTCTGATTTGTGATGCCTCCACTGTGGTGCTGTCGTCTCCCTACGACCAGCGATCAGCGTCCTGCCTGTTCGTCGACCTCCTGGCTGCGATCCTCAGGTTTGCCCAGACCGCCTTGGACGAGGTGACGCGGGCCTACCCGGACCTGCTGGTCCACGACCTAGTAGAGGGTCTGTTCCGTGGCCTCGGGATGAGAGGGCTTGGGCGGGAGCAGTATCAACGCCACAGCGCAGCCGCAGCAAAGTGCCGCAGCCGCGAAGCATGACGAGCGGAAGCTCACGGGCTCACCTTGAGGACATCCCACAGCAGGAGTGGTCCCGCAGGCGAGAGTCTCTGGCGGCAGAGTGGAAAGGGCTCAATGAGTGGCGGCGGCTCTCAGATCCGCTGGAGGTCCATTGGAGCCGCCACCGTCCGACGACGTTGAATTCAGCAATGGATGTCAGAGACTTTCTGAGCTGTAGCGCTACCTGGATCGGTCAACGCGGGTCATTGGGCCTGGCCTCTCGGTCTCACAGCTACCGCGGGCCAGGAGGGTGACGCACCTGCTTTCACGGACAGGTCGGAGGAAGCGGAGCACAGGCGAAACGTCGGGCGCATCCGGATGGGCGGGGTGTTGGCCCAGCTGTAGGTGCGCCGTACGTGCTTCTGCACGCCCTATCCCTCATGCGGGTGGCGAATGGCATCATTGCTGCCCATGACCTCCGGGCCTGGCTTCCGCCTCGTGCGCGCCGCGGTGTTCGCCGCCGTGTGCGTGGCAGTGACGGCTCTCGGACACGCCTTGATGTCGCAGGCGGTTCCGGGTTGGGCGGTGGGCTATGCGTTCGCCGCAACGACTGCGGGAGCGTGGTGGCTGGCCGGTCGTCGTGAGCGTGGTGTGCTGGCGGTGACGGGCGCGACCGTGGTGACCCAGATCGCCCTGCATGGCTGGTTCCACCTCGCCCAGGCCTTCGTCGCCGCACCGTCGGGTGTCGGCGAGATGGCTGCCGGCCATCAGTCTTCGGCCGCCGCGAGCGCGATGCCCATGAGCACCGCCGCTATGGGTGGTTGGTCCACCGGCATGTTCACCGCTCACGTCCTGGCCGCAGTCCTGTGCGGGCTGTGGCTGTGGCGCGGGGAGGCCGCGGCCTTCCAGCTCGGCCGATCCCTGGCCATGTGCCTCCTGGCTCCACTGCGCCGGGCCTCACGCGTTCAAGCCGTCGTCACCCTGCCCGCCCCTGCGACACCCGCGTCCTCCCACGTCCCCCCACGCCTGGACCAACAGGCGGCCCTGTGTCACGCCGTCACACGGCGCGGCCCGCCGCAGCCGGCGATCTGCTTCTGACCGTCCGTCTCGCTCATTTGCGATGACGGGCGCAGTCCGGCGTGCCCGCACGCACCGCTCACCCGGCGCCTTCCCACGCTCGGGCTGCAGGCGTGCAACGCCGTACCGCCCTTGAGGCGGACTGAATCGTCGACTTCACGAGCGCCCGCGCCCAACGTGCCGGGTGCCGATTGGGGATGCACGCATGTCTTCAACACAGGAACAAGCACCAAGAGACGACCGCGACGAGGCCGCGGTGGCGGTCGCGGAGGCTGACGCCCCTGCAGCGCCGCAAACCACCTCGGAGAGCGGCCCCGTACAGCCTGGCCGTTCATGGAAGGGCGTAAGGGCGTTGCTCGTGCGGCTGCACTTTTACGCCGGGGTATTCATCGCGCCCTTTCTGCTCGTGGCCGCCCTGACGGGGCTGGCCTACACCTTCACGCCCCAGCTCGACCAACTCGTGTACGGCGACCAGCTCAGCGTGGCCAAGGTCGGTGACGAACCGCGCCCGCTCGCGGAGCAGATCGCCGCAGCCCGCGAGGCACACCCAGAGGGCACGCTCTCCTCGGTGATAACCCCACCTGACCCGGAGGACACCACGCGAGTGGTGCTCTCCCTGCCGGAGCTGGGCGAAAAGCAGCGCACGGTGTTCGTCGACCCTTATACGACAGAGGTCAAGGGTGACCTGACCACGTGGTTCGGCTCGACGCCGCTGACCACTTGGCTGGACGACCTGCACCGCAATCTGCACCTCGGCGAGACCGGCCGCCTGTACTCGGAGCTCGCCGCCAGCTGGCTGTGGGTGATCGTGGCAGGGGGCCTCGTCCTGTGGCTGGGACGCGCCCGCGGGCAACGAACCAAGTCGGCGCGCGGTGTGCTGCTGCCAGACCCCTCCGCCCGGGGTGTACGGCGTACCCGCAGCTGGCACGCAGCCACCGGCGTGTGGATCGCCGTCGGCCTACTCGCCCTCAGCGCCACCGGCCTGACCTGGTCCCACTACGCCGGCGACCGGTTCGGGCAACTGCTGGATGCGGCCAAGGGGCACGCCCCCGAGCTGGTCACCTCACTGCCCGGCGGAGCCGAAGCGACCGAGGGCGAGCACGCAGGGCATGCGGGACACGGCACGGGCCAGGGCGCGGTGTCGACGGACCCCGCCGACTTTGATGCGGTCCTGGAGGTGGCCCGCGACGCCGGACTGGGCGGCCGGGTCGAGCTGACGCCGCCCACGGACGACGCGAGCGCCTGGACCGTGGCCCAGGACGACGACCTGTGGCCGGTCCACTACGACCAAGTCGCCGTCGACGCCACCAAGGGCGAGGTCACCTCGGAGAGCAGGTGGGCCGACTATCCGGCCCTGGCCAAGCTCAGCAAGCTCGGCGTCCAGGCCCACATGGGCCTGCTGTTCGGCATCGTCAACCAGATCCTGCTGGCGCTGATCGCGATCGGCCTGATTTGCGTCATCGTGTGGGGCTACCGGATGTGGTGGCAGCGCCGACCCATGCGTGACGACCGCACTGCGGCACTCGGCAAGGCCCCTGCACGAGGTACGTGGCGGCAGCTGCCCCTGCCGGTGCTGATCATCGGCATCCCGGCCGTCGCCGCACTCGGCTGGGCCCTGCCCCTGCTGGGCATCAGCCTGCTCGCATTTCTCTTCTACGACATAGTGATCGGCCTCTACCTGCGGCCCCCGAGGGCCTGACGGTGCAGCGGAAGACGAAATGTGAGTAACCGGAGGTTGCCTGCTTGCCGGGGGCGGTGCCCATGCTGTCGGGGCATCTCTCCCGGTTGGCGGCGAACAGGAAACGGGGCTCACGGTGCGCACGTGTGCCTGGCTGAGCCAGCGCTGTTGCATGAGTACCGGGTTCCCTATGGTCCCGCCCGGCTACCTCACTGGCACCAGGGCAGCCGGGTTTCTGGCTTCGGCTGCGCGAACCCAAGGAGAGGGAGCGTGCCATGACGACCACTAATGTCAGTGCGCTGCAGTCGGTGGCGACGTTCTGCGGGAATTGCAACTGCGGCTGCCCGCAGTTGTTCGTGGATCCTGCTGCGCCTGTCGACCGGCGGATTGTACTGACCGATGATTTCGGCCAGCGCGTGCAGATGAGTGCCGATCAGTTTGCGTCGCTCATCGAAGAGGCGAGGGCAGGCAAGCTGGACGGTGTGGCCACGGCGTGACCAATGCTGCAGGCGCGCGGTCAGGCTTCGGGCCTGGTCGCGGGCGCCTGTCTCACCACGGCCGCCAGTCCGGCACGACGAACTGGCCGTGGGCACCGCAGTGCGCGGCACCGGCCTCAATGCCCGGCTCCTTGACACGATCACCGAGGATCGGTCCGACGGCCGCTGCTGGCTGCTGACACCGGCCCGCGCCCGGTCCGCCGTCCTCTTCTACGAACGGGCCGGCTGGACCGCGGCCACCCACCCCACCCCCTCCGGAGCCGAACACGCGGCCTTCCTCGGCCCGCGGCACCCGGCCCGCGCCCTCGCCCCTCGTCCCCTGTGACCCGTCCGACCGTGGAGCGCCACCGCATGCGTACTGCAATATCCGAACCCGCGCTCTGGACCGCGGAGGCGTGCGAGCGAGGCGACCTGGGTGAAGCTCGGGAGTCCGACGGCCTTCTTCTGGCGAACCGGGATGCTCTGCTGGCGCGGGACGAGGCAGCGTTGGATAAGCGCGAGATTCCGCGGCCGTACTGAGCTGGTGGGCGCCGCCAGCTTGGGAAGCTGAGGTGATCCAGGGCTGATTCGCCCGCTGAGCTGGTGAAACGAGGAACCACGGCCCGCGTGGGCGCTCGCGGCGGAACCCTGCTTCGCCCGTTTGATGAGGTCCATCCCTGAGGCTGGTTGTCGTGCAAACCTAGGCTGGCCGCGGTGCTGAGCAGCGCGGGGGAAGCGTGACCGTACCGGGCTTGTGCTCGAACTTGTCCATCACGAGCCACTCGTCCAACTCAGGGTCGTAGAGATTCTGGACTCCGAATTGCAGCACCTGCCAGAACGTACCCCGATCCTTCTGATCGACGTAGATGTCGCCCAGCGCAAGGGGGAACCGCAGGAAATTCCCCGGAGGCCGCTTAGGCAGCACGACACCGACCCTCCAGTGGTTCACGTGCCGGTCCGGGTGCTGCTGGAGGATCTCCGGCCCGACGAACCGTGCGCCTCGGAGTACCTGGTTCAGCTGGTCGAGGTCGAAGCCCGGGATCCGCGAGCACGGATGTTCGGTCAGGCCGGGCCACTTGTAGGTCAGCGTGTATAGGCTGCCGTGGTAGATCAGGTTGGTGAACCAGATCGGGTACTGCGGGCCGCCCGCGATCATCTGGCTGTCGCCGTTTCTCCCCTCCCAGGTGAACGGGACCGTGACGCCCAGGTCCCGGACGATCCACTTGCCCTTCCCGCGAAAGTCTCGAGGAAGGTGAGGCGGACGCGGCGTGGGCGAGCTGGGCCGTTGCTCCGCCACGGGCGCGAACGACTGCGCGACCCCGGTCTGCGTTCCGGTACGGGTCGGCGGCAGCATCGCCGTGACAAGAGCGATCATTCCGGCAAGAGCCGCCGACGTTGCCGCCCGACGTGTGAGTGTCCAGCCCATGGTCTCCCTTTACTGTCGCGTCAGTCGCCGTCGTGGCGCGGGGTTGGAACACAGAGATACACCCGGTCACTGTTCCCGGGCGCAAGACCGCACCAAGTGGGACATTCTCTATCAGACGGCAAGGGGGTTGACGCTTAGGCGAGCCGCACGCCCCGACTCGGCCAGGCGGGGGCGCGCCATTGTGAGGGACAGCATCGCCCATTCGTGTCAGGTCCGCAGTTGCGCCTGGTCCTTCTCTATCGCTGCGTAGCCGGGCACGGATGGCCACCGAACAGTCAGTACCACCGACTCTTCCTCCGCGAACCATGAGTGATCGACTCCGCGCCCCCACACGACGTAATCACCCTGCTCCTCCAGAAGGACGCTGCGGCCGGGCAGTTCGACGCGGAACCGGCCGCTGATGAGAACCAGGAGAGCCGTGCGTTCCTCGCCCCTCACCCACTGCGATCGCTCATCGGCACGGGGGTGAACGCCCCATTTGATCTCCAGGGCCTCGCTGTGGCGCGGGTCGCCAACGTCCTTGAAGTGCCCGAGAAGCCATCCTCGGTCCAGTGCCGCATCCTTGCCCGCGTTGCCCACGTACACGCTGTCATTCACGTGGCCGCACGCTAGCAGCCGCTCTTGTACTCGCAGTCAGCGCTTTCGATACACCTAGCACGAGTTCGCCACTCCGGAACCTTCGTTCGTACCGGGCAGATGGATCACCAGGGCATCTCACCGTGACGGTCACGGAAGGTTCCGGTCGGTCCGTCCGCCCCGATGGTGGCGAGTTCGACGATCGCGTCGGTCCCCTCGGTCACTGTCTGCGGGCCGCTGTGCCCGTTGAAGTCGGTGGCGGTGTAGCCCGGGTCGGCCGCGTTCACTTTCACGTCCGGCCAGGACTTCGCGTATTGCGTGGTCAGCATGGTCACGGCAGCCTTCGACGCGGTGTAGAGCGGCGCGATGGCCCGGCCCTCGACGCGCCCGGGGTCGTGGGTCGCCGCGAACGACCCCATGCCGCTGGAAACATTGACGATGACCGGGTTCGCGGACTTGCGCAGCAGGGGCAGGAATGCGTGCGTCACCCGGACGATCCCCACAACGTTGACGTCGAACACCTCGCTGGCGTCAGCGGCTGTGATCTGGTTGGCGGGGTTGTGTGTCCCGAGGACGCCGGCGTTATTGATCAGGACGTCGATGCCGCCCTCGCGCGCCCCGACGTCGGCGGCGGCCGCAGCCACCGACGCGTCATCCGTCACATCGATCTGGATAAAACGCGCACCGAGTGTTTCCGCGGCCGCCTGGCCGCGCTCTGGATCACGAGCGCCGATGAGGACGGTGTGACCGGCCTCGATCAAGCGGCGGGCGGTCTCATACCCGAGGGACTTGTTGGCTCCTGTGATGAATGTTGTTGTCATGCGTTCACTCTCAAACCGTGACGAGAGGACAACCAGTACCCTCGGCGACGGTAGGACGGCCAGTACCAGGCACATCGGCTGTCCGCCGGACACAATGGTCGAGTGGACGAGACCCTTGGCACGGCATTGCGCCGCTGGCGCGACCGGCTTTCCCCCCTCGACGTCGGGCGGCCTGCGCGGCCCGGACGACGTGCGGTGGGTTTGCGACGCGAGGAGCTGGCCGAGCTCGCAGGGCTGTCGGTCGACTATGTGGTGCGGCTGGAGCAGGGGCGCGCCACGAGTCCTTCGGCGCAGGTCGTCGCGAGCCTGGCCAGGGCGCTGCAGCTGCAGCCCATGGAGCGCGATTACGCCTACCGGCTGGCCGGCCTCCTTCCTCCCCAGGAGGGGACGATCTCTACGCACGTTCCAGCGGGGGTTCAACGGATGCTGGCTCGCCTCGGGGAGTTCCCCGTGGGCGTGTTCAGTGCCGACTGGACCTTGCTGTCCTGGACTCCCGCATGGGCAGTGCTGCTGGGCGACCCCAGCGCACGGACACACGTCGAGCGGAACCTGGCGCGGGCGGTCTTCGCCGCAGGGCCCAGAGGGCTCGCGGCCTGGCCCGTGCTCCAGGACGGCGACGCCCTGGGCCCCGCCCTCGTCGCCGATCTGCGCACGGCTCTCATCGACTACCCCCGTGACCGTGGCCTGAGCGACCTTGTCGAGGAACTGCGGTCCACCAGTGCGGAGTTCACCCGGCTGTGGGACGAGGGTGCGGTCGGTCCCCACGTCTCGGCTCGTAAGACCATCGTGCACCCTCAGGTCGGCGAGGTGACGTGCGACTGCGATGTGCTCACCGTCCCTGGCTGCGACGTCCGCCTCGTCGTGTACACGGTGGCAGCGGGTTCCGTCGATGCGGAGAAGCTGGAGTTCCTGCGGGTCACGAACGGCGCCCGCGCCGACGGCTCCTAGCCTCCGGTGCCCGGTCTGTTTTCCACGCCGTGACAGGATGGACGGCTGATCCCGCTGATCCCCAGGCGGGGTGGTCCGATGGGCCGGCGGCCGGAAAGGGCCGGGGGTAGCGGCGGGATGTACACGGCCAAGTGGTCGTCTGGCTCTACGGTGACGCCATCGGCGGCTCCTTCCGCAGCTCGTTGCCTGCCCTGGACCGCGCCGTCAATCGGTAATCGCCGAAACGTCAGGGGCGTCTGGTGAGTTGCCGGCATGACGGGGGAAGTCTGCGCGGTCAGCCCACCACGGTCACCAACCCCAGCGCCACGAACACAACTCCCACGATCCCGAACCAGATCCTCATACGGTCAGGACTCTTCCAGGGTGTCCCCCATCGGGTCCTCCGCGTAACCACCACGTCCGCCCAATCCCACACCCACAGGGCTACGTTGCGGTAATCGCAGGCCACCACTATCAATGCACTTCCAACGAGTAGTTCAAGCACCCCGCGAAAGATCAACGCCGTTCCCTTTCCCCTGTCCCAAACGGCTACCGTCGCCGTCGCGGCATTGTCGCAGTCGCCGCCACGGGAGACCCGCGCTCTTCAGACGTAGCCAGCGAGTGGCACGCGATCCGCGCGAGGGCGGATCTCCAAGACCCTGCACATCCTGCGCCTGGCCGACGAGCCCGGCTACCGGCGACAGATCAAGAGCCAAGCGAACCTCCAGGAGGGCCGCCGCTTCCCCCTCGCCCGGAAGATTTTCCATGGCCGGTCCCGGCAGCTCAGCGCTACCAGGACGGCATGGAAGACCGAATCGGGGCCTTGGGCCTGGTCCTAAACGCGTTGGTGCTGTTCAACACGCGGTACATGGACGCTGCGGTGAGCCAGCTGCGTGCGGACGGCTTCGACGTCCGTGACGAGGGCGTGGCCCGCCTCCCGCCCTTCGTGCGGCATCACGTCAACATGCTCGGCCGGTACTCCTTCCAGCTTCCCGACCTACCCGGCGGCCTACGTCCGCTGCGCGATCCGGACGCCACCGACGAGGAATAACCCGGTCCCGCGCCGCCGAATGGGAGGATCCTGGAGCTATGGCCAGGAGGTACGTCCGGCGGTGCGCATAACGAGATCTCCGGCAGAGCCTGGAATTCCCCAGCCCCGGTTACCAGAGCTGGGCGACATGTGCTCCGCAGGTGGCCGCAAGCGGGGTGGAGCGGTTCTTCGGGCAGATGTAGCCCGTCAGGGCTGCCGGGTCGATGGTTTGCTCGTGCATTGCGCGTTCTGCTCTGGTCCGGTTGTGGCGGACCAGCTGGCGAGCAGCTTCAGGCCGTCCTCAGCGGCGGTTTCGGGGGGCGCGCTGTAGACGACCACGCTCAGGCCGCTTTCGTCCGGAAGGCTCACGGTCTCCTGATCGAGTTCGAGGTCGCCGACGAGCGGATGGTTGAGGCGCTTGGTGCTCTCGCGGAAGACATGCACGTCGTGGGATCCCCACATCACGCGGAAGGTGTCGCTGCGGGTGGACAGTTCACCGATCAGGTTCGACAGTTCCCGGTCGTAGGGACTCTTCCCCGCCTCGACGCGCAGCGCGCCCACGGCGAAGCGGGTCATGCGCTCCCAGTCGGTGTAGAACCGCCTGGCTGCTGGATTGAAGAACGCGAACCGGGCGACGTTCGCCCCGCAGGTCGGGTCGGCGTACATCTCCGAGTACAGGGCCCGGCCCAGTGGGTTGGCGGCCAGCGTGTCGAGGCGGTTGTTCATCACGTATGCCGGCATCCCCGGCATGCCTTCGACGATCCGCGCCACGCTCGGCCTCACCGTCGGCCGGACCTCCCGCTGCCGTGCCCGCGCCACCGGCGCCGGCCCGGCAGCGCGGGCGAGGTCGTACAGGTACATGCGCTCGGTGGCATCCAGCCGCAGGGCGCGGGCCAAGGCGTCCAGCACGCTGTCGGAGACACCTTGGAGGTTGCCGCGCTCCAGGCGCGTGTAGTACTCGACGCTCACCCCGGCGAGCGTGGCGACCTCTCCCCTGCGCAGTCCGGGCACCCGCCGCTGACCGTAGGTCGGCAGGCCCGCCTGCTCGGGGGTGATCTTGTCGCGTCGGGAGCGGAGGAAAGCGCTGACTGCGTCCCGGTTGTCCATGACGACAGGGTAGGCAGGCCACGCGAGCGGTGGGGGACCCTGCCAGTACCCCTCACAGCAGAAACTCCCCCGTCACGACCTTCTGCCGTTGCATGGTGCGTGCCCCAATCCTCTGGGGCCCGACCGGTGCGAGGACGCATGTGCTCCCCGGGCCGGCCGACCTTTCCAGTACCGGAACAAAGCTGAAGGGCACGCAAGATGAGCAACCAGATGAAGACGCTGGCGGAGAGCCCCGCGCAGGTCGTGCGAGGGCTGTATGACGCGCTGAGCAAGGGCGACGTGCCGGGTGTCCTGGCCAAGCTCGCCCCCGAGGTGATCGTCGACGAGCCGACCCAGCTCCCCTACGGCGGCGTGCACCAAGGCCGCGAGGTGTTCGTGCAGTCGATCCTGGGCGCGATGATGGGCTACGCCAACGTCGCCCTCACCGATGCCGAGGTGGTTGAAGGCCCGGCCGGCGTCATCGGAAGGCTCACCGGAACGCTCACGGCCCACACCACCGGTGAGGAGTTCCCGCTGACCATGGTCGAGATCCACCAGGTCGAGGACGGCACGGTGCGCAAGATCGACGTCTACACCAAGAACCCCCACGAGCTCGCCGCGTTCTACGCGCGCGCCGAGGCGGGCACCCGCTGACGACGGCACCTCGACAAGATTCCGGCCGAGTTGCCTCACGGCAGCGCGAGCAACTCGGCCGACTCATCCCCAGCCCAGGCCCAGGCCGTCGCATCGATGACCCCTGTCCGCATCAACGACATCGCGACCAGTCACGCGCACCACACAGCGAAGGAAAATCATGACCACCACCCGGTCGTGGCTCGTAGCGGTTGACCTCGCGCAGCTGCTCGCCGGTCGGTGGATCGAGGTCCCGGAGCCGTTTGAGTCCTCGCCTCACCAGGATGCGGTGGGCGGTCGCCGGCGCGACGGTGATGCCGTGCAGCCGCTGTAGGTCGGCGGCGAGTCGCGCGGGGCCGTGCTTGGTCTGCCGCCGCAATGCCTCCACCAGGTCAGCGGTGTCCTCGGGGGTGCGGGCGGGGCTGATGGCGAGGCAAGAGGAGTGGTCGAGCAGTCCGTTCTCGCCGTGCGCGGGCCGGCGGGCGTCCCAGTTGGCCAGGCAGCGGCGGGAGATCCCGGCTTCCGCAGCGACGTGCGCGATCGGACGTCCGGCGTCGATCCGCAGACACGAGCGCAGACGTCCTTCGGGGGTCAGCGGTGCGTTCCGATGTCCCCTGCCGGTGGCGCTCCTGGACTCGGCAGCCGCGTTCACCGGGAGCCCTGGGATCTCAGGGCTCCCGCGTGAGCTGTGTGTGGCGTCATCGTGCGAACTTTTCGATGGCCGCTGGGGTGACGGGGGTGAAGAAGTTGACGAGGTTGCCGTCGGGGTCGCGGAACAGCAGCGACCGGTTGCCCCAGGGCATCGTGGTGGGCTCGGTGACGAAGTCGGTGACGAAGCCGGTCAGGTTCAGGTGCACGCGGTCCACGTCGTCGACGAGGAACTCGGTGATCACGCTGTGGTTGTCCGCCGGGCGGGCAGAGCCCGGGGCGAACAGCGGGACGGTGCGGGTGCCGGCGATCGCGAGGGTGGCGCCCGCGGTCTTGAGTTCGGCGAAGTCCTCGGTGGCCCATGTCACCGCCGCCCCTGTGGCTCGCTCGTAGAACTCGACGAGGCGCGCTACGTCGCTGGTGATGATGCGGATCGAGACGAAGTCCATGGGAATCTCCTTGGCTGTGCTGGAGGCGTGCACGTCGCAGGCTAGGAGAAATAGTGGACAGAATCGGTCCTGTATTCGCGTTAGGCTGCGAACATGCCTCGTCCAACCGCCCGCGTGCTGACCCTCCTGGAGCTGCTGCAGTCGGGCGGCACCCGGACTGTGGCCGAACTCGCCGACCGGCTCGGCGTCGAAGGTCGCACCGTGCGGCGGTACGTGAACCAGCTGATCGACCTGGACGTGCCCGTGGAATCGGTGCGCGGCCGCTACGGCGGGTACCGGCTCGCCCCCGGGTACCGCTTGCCTCCCCTCATGCTCAGCGACGACGAGGCGCTGGCCGTGCTGCTCGGCCTGGTCGCCGGCCGCCGAGCGGGGTTGACGACGACGGAGCACACGGCAAGCGAGACGGCATCGGCCAAGATCCGGCGGGTGCTGCCCAAGCACATCGCCCATCGGCTCGACACACTCCTGGAAGCTCTCGCCTTCACGGACCAGCCTGGCGAGTTCGACGCCGCGGACGCCGAGGTCCTGCTCACCATCGCCGATGCGGTGCGCCACCGCCGACCGGTCTCGATCCGCTACACCGACGGCGACGGACGGCGCAGCGAACGCACGCTGCACGCGTACGGGATCGTCGCCCATGCGGGCCGGTGGTACGTCACGGGCAAGGACGCCCAGATCGGCGAGGACCGAACCTTCCGGCTCGATCGCATCGCAGACGCGCGGGCCCTACCTGGCTCATTCGAAGCGCCCGTGGGCCCCGCTCCAGCACAGCGCGTGCTGTCGGGGTTCGCCACGGCCGAGTACCGGCATGAGGTGATCTTGCGGATCCACGGGACCGTCGGGCAGATCCGCGCCCACCTTCCCGCCAGCGTCGCGAGCCTGGAGGAGCACGAGCCCGTGGCAGGCGAGGACCGGGCAACCGAGCGCTGGCTGCGCGTCCAGCTGCGGGTGGAGCGGCTCGACTGGTTGCCTCCGGTACTCGCCTCGCTCGACCGCCCGTTCGTCATCGAGCGCCCCGATGAACTGCGCGACCTCGTCACCGCGCTCGCCGATCGCCTCACGTCCTACGCCCGTCAAGCCTGACAGCGAAGAACCAGTGTCATGAGATGGAACAGTTGACCGCTGCTCAAAATGGTCGACAAACGCTGTCACTGAAGGGGCTCTGGCACAACTTCCGCCCCACGGGCGCGGGGACGACCACAGAGAACTGGTCGCCTGCCTTGCGCAGCAGGGAGCTACCCCCGCGGGCGCGGGAACGACGACGTGCTGAACCAGCACTCCATCATGTTCCAGGATCTACCCCCGCGCCTGCGGGGGTTGCTCCCGACCAAGTTCCTCGTCACCTGCCACACCGAGGTCGTCCCCGCGTCTGCGGGGGTTGTTCGACGCCTGGCCCCAGGGAGCACAGAGATTGCCGGCACGCGGACCTAAGGTTCCGGATGTGTACAAGCTCGAGGACGGCACCGTCATGCAGTGACGGAACGCGTCCAAGTCGGGCGGCGGGACAATCGACATCGCGCCTGGATCCGGCGGCAAGGTATTGAAGGTGCACCTTCCCCATGCATGAGATGACAGCCCTCAAAGACGTTCTTATCGAAGGTCTCGACGATTGGGTCCCAATCGATCAGCTGCTATGGGCCGCGGGCGAATATCCGGCAGGTCGCACACGGCAGGAGCGCCTCGTGGAGCTGCTGCGGTACGCGCTGTCGAGCGGTCTCATCGAGGTCGGCGAATTGATGGAAACGGGCTTTGTAGCATGGACTGGAGATGCAGATGAGCAGGTTCGCCGAGTAACTGCGGACCTGGACCGACTCGACTGGGCACCGCAGCTCGGTAGCTCAGTTTGGCTCTCCAATACCGCCAAGGGTGATGAGTTGGCCCGCCGGCAGAGCGGGTAACAGCAAATCGGTTCGGCCAATGTGGGGCCTGGCAATCTTTGGCCGGGCCACCTAAACCACGAAGCCTCCACCAATCCGAGCGCCATGAAGCGCTGGCTCGCCGAGGGCTACGAAACATCCAGTCCCGGCGGGACGTTCGACTCCGTCTCCGAGCGCTTCCTCGACCGGCACCTCTCGCCCTCCCAGAAGGCAGCCCTCCTGCGGGCGCTCAAGGACACACGGGGCATCCGATATCGGGGCAACGCCGAGGATCGCGCGGGCCGGGTCGGTGCCGCCTTCACCGTTGGATCACGATACGGAGGACTCCCCAAGGAACAGACCCTGCTGTTCGACCCGAGAAACGGGAACCTCCTCGCCTATGAGGAAGAAATCACCGACGACGGGGGCAAGTTGAACGTCAAGTCGCCCGCCGTCGTCCTCTGCATCACCTACCTATAACCCTCCGGTGCGGGGCTGCAAGGCCCCACCCCGACACGGCCCACAGACAACAGATCACACAAGGCTGATCCACCTCATGATGTGAGCCGGGCAGAAGTGACTGCGCTGGGCGGGCGGCGAAGAAAAAGGGAAGGCGGGAACCAACGGGGTGTTGGCAGGATGTCCGAGCTCAGCACCCGATGGGAAAGGACCCACCGACTATGGCTCGTGCCATCACGTTGATCCGCTCTGCCTCCCTGTCCGACGTGGCCGAATACGCCTACGCGGCCACGGCGCCCGCCGAGTCACGCCTGATCTTCCTCGCCGGGGCGTGTCCGCTGAACGATGACGGCTCCACGGCAGCGATCGGGGACTACGCGGGTCAGGCGACGAAGGCCATCGAGAACATGCAGGCGGCCCTCGCTGCCGCAGGTGCATCGCTCCAGGACGTCATCAGCACAAGGGTCCTCGTCGCATCGGCCCGACGAGAGGACCTGGTGGCTGCCTGGAAGGTAGTCCGGGACTCGTTCGCTGACCACGACGTCCCCAGCACCTTGATGGGCGTCACCGTGCTCGGCTACAAGGACCAACTCGTCGAGATCGAGGCCGTCGCCGCCGTGCTCGATTCTTGAGCCCACTGGCCCCGGTCTTCATCGATCGCCTGCGATAACCAGAGGTCAAGGGGCCGCCTACAGCGTCGGGCCTGCTGATCGTGTGCCCCGGAAGGGACAGCACCCCCGAGCGCGCCAAACCCGGGGTGATCGCCGCCCGGTTCCGGCACTACGAATCCCGCGACGGCCGGCCGCTGCTTCCCGAGCATCCCAGTGATTGCGGGGCGTTCTGCGCCCCGCAGTGGAACGGCCCCAGGGGGGCAACGGTCTGCCGGGCCTCCGCGGCAGCGGGTGTCATCTCTGTTCGAGATGACAGACATCATGATTCATCTCCCCCATCGAGGAAGCATCCGGCCCGTGGCGACGCTGGACCAGACAGCCGAGCAGCCGAGAGCCGCACGGTCGCCGTCCAGCCCACCGGGACTGCCCCGTCGGTTCCCGTCACGAGAGGGTCCTGTGTCCGCTTTTCCCGCTCCTCAGTCCCCGCAGCGACCCGCCTCCGCCGAGTCCGCCCACAGCGTGCCGGGATGGCTGGTGGGGCTGCTCGCCGTGGGCTCGGGCATGACCGTGGCCAACCTGTACTACGCCCAGCCGCTGCTGTCCTCGCTCAGCCAGGTCTTCCACCTCGACACGGCCACGGCCGGCGTGCTGATCACCGTGACCCAGATCGGCTACGTGGTCGGCATGCTCTTCCTCGTGCCGCTCGGCGACCGGCTGGAGAAGCGCCGACTGATCTCCCTACTGCTCGCCGTCGCCACCGTCGCGCTCGCGGTGGCCGGTTTCGCGACCAGCTTCCCGATGCTGTTCGCGGCGTCGCTGGTCAGCGGCGCCACATCGGTGGTCGCCCAGATCCTCGTCCCGTACGCCGCAAGCCTCGCGCCCGACCATACCCGCGGCCGCATCGTCGGCCGCGTCATGAGCGGCCTGCTCGCCGGCATCCTGCTCTCCCGCACAGTCAGCAGTCTGGTCTCCGACGTCGCGGGCTGGCGCTACGTGTACTTCGGTTCCGCGGTCCTGATGGCGCTCCTCGCCCTGGCACTGCGCGTGGCACTGCCACAGCAAGCCCCCACCACGTCGCTCGCCTACGGCCAGGTGCTGCGCTCCATGTTCCGGCTGGTGCGCACCCACCCCGCGCTGCTGCGCCGGGGGCTGTACCAGGCAGCGATGTACGCCGCGTTCAGCGCTTTCTGGACCACCGTCTCCTTCGTGCTCACCGGGCCGCGGTTCCACTACTCGCCGATCGGCGTCGGAGTGTTCGCGCTCGTCGGCGCCGCCGGTGCCGCGGTGGCACCGCTGGCCGGCCGCTGGGCGGACCGCGAGCTCGCACGTCCCGTGACGGGCATCGCCTTCGTCGTGGCGGCGCTGGCCTTCGCCGTGGCGGGATTCGGGCAGCGCCAGGTCATCTTGATCGCCCTCGCAGGGATTCTGATCGACGTGGCCGTGCAGACCACCCTCATCCTCGGCCAGCACACCATCTACCGGCTCGACGCCGGCGCCCGTTCGCGGCTCAACAGCGCCTTCATGGCCGTCTTCTTCGCGGGCGGCGCACTCGGTTCCCAACTCGGGTCGCTGGCCTACCACGCCGCCGGCTGGACAGGGGTGAGCGTCCTCGGATCCGCTCTGCCGCTGATCGCCCTGGCCTACTGGATGAGCGAGCGCCGCTCCGGCCGAAAGGCTGCCGAGGCCACGACCGCGGCGGCCTTGATCCGGTAACGCCCCTCACCAGCCCGCCCGCCACGCCCCGGACCGTCGGACCGGGCACGGCGGCGGCCGCTCGCAGGGTCGAGGCACGTGCGCGGGCCCGCTCCGCGCCTCGCTCACCCCGCCGCCGTGAGGGGGGTGATGTGCCGTAGCAACGCCTCGACCGCGGGGGACATGGTTCCGCGGCGGCGGACCACCATGACCTTCCAGGCGGGGGCATACTGCACGAACCGGCGGACGACGAGATCCGGAAAACGGGCCGCGACAGACGCCGGCATGATGCACACCCCGAGGTCGTGCCGGACCAACTCGGACGCCGCCACGATGTCGTTGACCTCGAACACCGTGGACCGCTCCACGGCGGCGGCCCTGAAGGCCCGGTCCACCGAATAGCGAACGGCCCAACCGGGCAAGAAGTCCACGAAGGGCATGCGGGAGATCTCGTCGAAGGTCACCATGTCGTCTTCGGCGAAGGCGCGCGCGGGCGACGACACCAGCAGCATCTCCTCGCGTGACAGCAGGCGGGTCACCAGTCCCCGTTGCTGTTGCCGGTCGAGCGCCACCACGGCGAGATCCACCGTGCCCTCGCTCAGCGCCTGCCGGACGTTGGCCACCGGTGCCTGCTGCAGACGCACGCTCACCCCGGGGTGCTCCGCGCGCAGTCCCGCCAGGGCACGGTGCAGGCCGGCCCAGACACCCTGCATGATGGCTACCGTCACGCGTCCCCGCACCTCACCTCGTACAGCGTCGACCACCGCTCGCGCCTCCTCGGCCGCGCGGAGCGCCGCACGAGCGGCGGGCACGAACGCCTCCCCCGCCGGAGTCAGCGACACGCGGTGCGTGGTCCGCTCGAACAAGGCACTGTCCAGTTCCCTCTCCAGCGCCCGCACCGTGCCGGACACCGCGGACTGCACCACGTGCAGCCGCTGCGCCGCCGCCGTGAACCCGCCCTCCTCGGCGACCGCAACAACCACCTCCATCTGCCGCAGATCCATGCGAACCGCCACCGACCCTTTCCCGTCATCCGACCCAGGCGATCATCTCCAATGGCGATGACCCGCCCTCTCCAGCATCGCATCCGGTGCCAGCCTGCGCCGGAGGGAACCACGTCCCTGGGCGGGCTCGTGTCCGGGTACGGGTGGGATCGAAATGGGAGAGAAGTACGAAGGGGGTTTCCCTGTCCGGGAGCCTCGGCACGCCGGAACTCCCGTGTCCCGCGCCAGTTGGAGGGAACCCTCCAACCGCCCCCCACCGCTGCTTGCGGTGGGGGGCGGAGGCACGAGCGCTGAACCTGACCTCCTATTCGGTGCGCAGGGCCGTGGCGGTCCGGGCCCTGGCGGCCCAGCCGGCGGGCAGCAGCGCCCCCAGGGTGGCGATGAGCACTCCGCCGAGTGCGAGCGGGAGCAGCTCGGCCGCGTGGTAGACGGCGACGACGGAACCGGGGAGGCGGAGCCCCACGCTGTCGCCCATCGCGGGGATGACCCAGCCGTGAAGGGCTACGCCGAGCGGCACGCCCAGAGTGCCCGCGACCAGTCCGGTCACGACGACCGAGGTGATGACCATCGCGATGGTCTGCCGGGGGTCATGCCGAGCGCCTTGTGGACACCGAGCTCCCGGACGCGCTCGCGGATTTCGAGCAGTACGCCGTTGAGCACGCCGAGCGCGGCGACGGCGACGAGCATCAGCGTGAGGATCAGCGACAGCGCGTTCAGCGTGACGACCATGTCGCCGCCGGCGTCCAGCCCGCCGGCCCGAGCGGTGGCCCCCAGCGGTGCCAGGTCCCTGTTCAGCGCGTCGACGTAGCCGGTCAGGTCCGTGCCTGGCGTGACGGCGATGTGATGGCTCGTCTCCGTCAGGTCGGGATGTGCGGACGTGAGGGTCGAGACGTCGGTGAAGACCTGCATGCCGTCGTTGCGGGGGTCGAGGGCCTCGCCGACGATCCGGACCGTGACCGGCTCGGCCAGGCCGTTCAGGGTGACGGTGTCGCCGATGCGGGTGCCGGTGGCGGCCAGGAAGGGGGTCGGGACCACAGCTTCGCCGGGCTTGTCGATCCAGCGGCCCGAGACCGTCTTGTAGCCGCCCCAGGACGCGTCGCCGGTGAAGACGATCACGTCGACGGTGCCGGTCAGGCCGGACACGGTCGCCCGTACCGTAGCGGCGCCGTAGTACTTCCCGGTCCCGGCGGCGGCTTCGACGGCCGTGGCGACTGCAGCGGGGTCGACGTCGGGCTGCTTCTCATGGCCAGGGTCTTGGGGTCCGAAGTCCGGCAAGGGCGCGGGCACGACGACATCGGCGACGTCGTGGGCCTTGGCTTACATCACCTGGCCGAGCGAGGCGGCCATCCCTACGGTGAACGTGACGGCGGCAGCGCCGAACAGGATCGCGGTGCCCATGGCCAGCGCGCGGGCGGGCCGCGCGAGGGGCCGGGCCAGGCCCAGGGCGACCGGCTGCGGCAACGGCAGCCGTCCGGCCAGGCGGGCCGCAGCCCGTCACTTCGTCCTCCCGCCCGGCGTCCCCGCGGAGGTCTCAGGCCTGGAGGTGGGCCAGGACCGCGTCGTGGGCCGCTGCCACGGCGTGGCGGGAGTCGTCGATGTGGTCGGCCGCGTCGAAGCCGTGGTGGCCGGCCGGGACGTCGATGGTCTCGATCCGGGCGTCGACGGCCTTGGCGGCGGCCAGGAACTCCTCGACGGTGCCCGCGAACTCGGCATGTTCCAGACCGGGCCGGGTGAGGACGATCGGCAGTTCCCCGGCCGTCCGCACCGCGGCCACGGGACGGAACCGCGCGTCCACCGCGCTCCAGCCGGGGGGCGGTGCGAGGACCGGGTAGTTCGCGGCGACGCAGCGCAGCCACGAGGGCGGCGCGGCGAGCCAGTCGGCGGCGAGCAGCCCACCGGCGGAGAAGAACCACAGGGCGATGCGGTCGGCGTCCACCCGCGGGTCGGCCCGGACGAGTTCGACGGCCGCGGCAATGTCCTCGGCGGCCTGCGCGTAGTCGGTGAGGTCGTGCAGCCCGTGGTCGACGGTCACGCCGACGACGCCCCGGCTCGCCGCGTACCGGGCGTGGCCGGTGTAGACCGGCCAGTCCCGCGGCGTGGGCCTCAGCTCGGCAGCTACGGGGCCGCCGTGAACGAACACGACGGCGGGCCGGGGCCGGTCCGCGTCCGGCAGATGGAGGTCGACCGAACCGATCCGCTCGCGCGGCCGCTCAGGGACGTCCAGCACGAAAGGCTTGAGTTGGAAGGGCTCTTCGTCGCCGCTCGCGGTGATCCGGTGCCCCTCGCCGGCGGCCGCCCGGAGCAGGACAGTGGCCAGCTCGTCGGGGTCCGAGAGCATCGGCCAATGCCCGGTGGCGAGTTCGAAGAAGCTGACCCGGGGGTGGGCGAGCGCCCGGAACTGCGGCGGCCCACTCCGAACCAGCGTCTCGACCGTGGCGATGGTCACCCCGCCGGCGGTGCAGAAGACGCCGGTGGTGGGCAGTCCGGCGAGCGCCCCGGTGAGCCGCAGCGGCTGGACGAGGGTGCCGGACGGCTGCGGCGCGGCGTAGCGGTCCAGCTGGGCCAGCGCCTCCGCCGGGAGGCCGGCGGTGCTGCCCCAGCGCTGCCACTCGTCGGGCTGCGGCACGGGGATCCGCCAGTTGTGCTCGGCCGGCCCGTCCGGGCGCAGCAGCCGCTCGCGGACCTCCTGGTCCGGAACGAGGGCGAGGGCGGCGTCGCCGTCCTGCGGCAGGCCGGCGTCCAGGTGGACGACCCGGCTGATCCGCTCCGGGCGGCGGTCGGCGGCACCCAGCACCGGATGGATGGCGTAGTCGTGGCCGACCAGCATCAGTTCCGGCGCGTCCAGGTGGTCGATCAGCTGCACCACGTCCTCGATGTGCGTCTCCAGATCGGTGTCCGGCCCGGCCAGGTGGCGGCGCTCCCCGAGGCCGGTGAGAGTCAGCGGGTGTACCTCCGCCCCGGAACCGCGCAGCCGTTCGGCGGTCTCCCGCCAGATCCAGCCACCGGTGAAAGGTCCGGAAACCAATACGAACGCCGTCATGATCGCCTCCTTGCGTGCCACGGTCCGCGCGGCCGCCCTTACCGGTCGTCCGCGCTCGCAGGTACGGTAGGAACTCCCCCTGAGGGAGGTTCAAGCCTTGTCCCCTGACGGAATGTGGAGCATCGGCGAGCTCGCCGAGCAGGCGGGCGTCACCGTGAAGACCGTCCGCTTCTACTCCGACCGCGGTCTGCTGCCCGAGACCTCCCGCAGTTCCGGCGGGCACCGGCGGTACGGGCCCGACGCGTTGGAAAGGCTGCGGCTGATCCGCTCGCTGCGCACCCTCGATCTGCCGGTGCCGGAAGTGGGCCGGGTGCTCGACCACGGCGACGGTCTGGCGGACGCTCTGCAGGACGCCATCGACGTACAGCTGCGCGAACTCGGCTCCCAACTGACCGCGCTGCGCTGGCGGGAGGCGGCCCTGCAGCTGATCCGGGACTGCCCGGCCGAGGAGCGCGCCGACCGCCTGCGGCTGGTCGGCAGGGTGTCCACCCCGCCCAGTACGGCGCCGATGGCGCGCTTCTGGCGGGGAGCGCTGCCTGTCCGGCTGTCGTCCCGGCTCGTCTCCTCGATCCTCGAGTACGCGGTACCCCAACCGCCTGCGGATCCGACGCCGGCCCAGGTACTGACCTTCGCCCGGCTGTATGCCATCGCCACCGCGCCCTGTCCGGCCACCGATCCCCGTCGGTCGGCGGGCAACCGGATCGACCACGTCCGCCGCCCCGACGTGCTGTACGACGGCCTCTTCGATGCGTACACGCTGGCCGCAGCCGGGCTGAAGACGAACCGGGCACCGGAGCGGGGGCAGGCACTCGACTGTTTCGTCGCGGCCCACGCCGAATCGCGGGGCCTGCAGGACAGTACGGAGTTCCGCCGCAGGCTCAACGGGCTGCTGTCGCGGGCCGCCGATCCGATGGTCGACCGGTACTGGGAGCTGACCGGCGAGCTGACCGGCTCGCCGGAGCCGACCCTCGGGGCCGCCCACGAGTGGATGCGAGCCTCGCTCAAGACCGACGTCACCGCAGCGGCCGGCTGAGGGGCACGCCCGCTCAGCCGGCCGCTCCGGAGGTCGGTACGGAGGCCACCGCCCGGGTGTAGCCGACGAACGTGCGCATCGGCTTTGCCCGAGCGGGCCGGGCGGCAGTCTCCGACCACTTCACCGGGTCACCGGGTCACCGGGTCACCGGGTCACCGGGTCACCGAGTAGGAGTGGGCGCCAGTTCCGGCCAGGGCTCCTCCATCGACGATCTGGTACTCGTCACGGATCGGACGGCCCGCGAACCAGGACTCCAGGATCTCTCGGGTACCGGCCGCGTACCGGGCCTGCGCGGAGAGCGAGGACCCGGAGATGTGCGGGGTCATGCCGTGGTGCGGCATCGTGCGCCAGGGGTGGTCGGCGGGGGCCGGCTGCGGGTACCAGACGTCTCCCGCGTAACCCGCCAACTGTCCGCTGCGCAGAGCACGTTCGACGGCGTCCCGGTCGACGATGCGCGCCCGGGCCGTGTTGATCAGATACGCGCCACGCTTCATCGTGGCCAACAGGTCGTCGCCGAACAACCCCTCGGTCTCGGGGTGCAACGGCGCGTTGACCGTGACGACGTCGCAGTGCGGCACCATGTCCGCCGCGCTCTCGTGGAAGACAAGCCCCAACTCCCGCTCGACGTCCTCGGGCAGCCGGTACCGGTCGGTGTAGTGCAGGTTGACGTCGAAGGGAGCGAGGCGGCGCAGTACGGCCAGCCCGATGCGCCCGGCGGCCACCGTGCCGACGTGCATGCCCTCCAGGTCGTACGACCGGGCCACGCAGTCCGCGATGTTCCACCCGCCGTCCAGGACCACCTGGTGAGAGGGCAAGTAGTTCCGCACGAGCGACAGCGTCATCATCACCACGTGCTCGGCGACGCTGATGCTGTTGCTGTACGTCACCTCGGCGACCGTCACACCGTGCGCGATCGCCGCGTCGAGGTCGACGTGGTCGGAGCCGATGCCCGCGGTGATCGCGAGCTTGAGGTTCTTGGCGGCGGCGATGCGCTCCGGGGTCAGGTACGCGGGCCAGAACGGCTGCGAGATCACGACATCGGCGTCAGGCAGCTCCCGGTCGAAGACCGAACCGTCGCCGTCCTTGTCGGAGGTGACGACGAGGGTGTGCCCGGCCTTCTCCAGAAAGTCACGCAGACCGAGTTCGCCGGACACGCTGCCGAGCAGACGCCCCGGCGTGAAGTCGATCGCCTCCGGGCTCGGAGTGGTCTGGCCGCTGGGGTATCGGTCGATGGGGGGAAGATCGTCACGGGCGTACGAGGTCGGATATCCGTCGGTGGGGTCGTCATACAGGACGCAGAGCACCTTGGCCATGGTCACGGCTCCTCAACTACGTTTCCGGTAGGTGGAGTTAACGATCCTCGGGGTCGAACGCCCTGGTCAAAGCGAACCTCGCTATGCCCGTATAGCCGACGGCTATCACCGTCGGCCGCCGGTCTCCGGCCACCGGTCACCGGACCGTCGTCATCCGTGTCCTGCGAGATAGGTCCGCAGGAGCTCATCCAGCGCCTGTCGTACGTCAGCCGCCCGGGCCACCGCCAGCAGGGCCGCGGCGAGAACCGAGGGCGGGTCGTCGGGGCCCGTGACCAGCCCGACCCGTGGCCCGTGTGCGGGCCCCTCCAGCGGAACCACCCGCATGCCGTCCGGTACACCGAACATGTGCAGCCACGCGTGCGAGATCACGCTCGACCAGCGGCCACCGGGCAGGTGCGCGTACAGCCCGGCGACGCTGTCCGACTCGATCGCCGGCGCGGCGGTGGCGCCGTCGGCGGCGAAGCACTCGTCGATGATGCGACGGTTGCGCATACGCGGGCCGAGCAGGCACAGCGGGAGCGCGGCGGCCTGCGCCCAACGGGCCGTGGCCGCGATGGCGAGCGGACCGTCGACCGGAGTGAGCAGGACGTACCGCTCCTCGTACAGGGGCAGCCGGCGCAGACCACCGCCCGGAGTGTCGTCGTCGAGGTACGTCATCGCCGCGTCCAGCTCGAACTCGGCCAGCCCGCGCGTGATCTCGGCCGAGGAGAGCGACTCGATGCTCACCCTGGCCCGCGGGTGACGCTCGCAGAACGGGTTCGTGAGGAGGGAGGCGGTGGGCAGGGCGGTCGGGACCACGCCCAGGCGGAGGGTACCGGTCAGGCCGTGCCGTAACGCCGACAACTCCTGCCGCAGCCCGTCGCGTTCGGCGAGGAGACGGTGCGCCCACGCCAGCACCACCTCGCCCTCCGGTGTCAGCCCCTCGTACCGTCGCCCGCGGCGCACGATCGGCACGCCGAGTTCGTGTTCAAGACGGCGGATCGCGGCGGACAGCGACGGCTGGGAGACGTAGCAGGCGGCCGCCGCGCGGACGAAGTGGCGTTCGCGGGCGAGGGCGACCAGGTATTCCAGCTGACGCAGCAGCATGCACGACCTCCGGGGGAGAGTGCGGAGCAGGGCCTAGGGTTTCGGTGTGCCGACGTACAGCATTGGGCAGGCCGCGCACCTGCCGGGGTTGAGTCCGGAGACCGCTCCCCGATGGGCGGATGGTGGTCGGCTGAGGATGGGGCGTGACGGCTCGGGGAACCGGGTGATCGACGGGATGGGGCTGGCCCGGTTCGCGAAGGAGCGTGCTCTCGCCGGTGTGCACGGTGTCCCCGGCCACGCGCCGCCCACCTCCGTCCACCACGCGCTCACGGGCATCGTCACCGCCCTGACGGTGGACGACGTCGTGGCCCGGGTCGAGGTCCAGGCCGGCCCCACCAGGTGGTCTCGCTCGTGACGCCCGAGTCGGTCGAGGAACTGGACCTCGCGGTCGGCGTCACGGTCACCGCGCGCGTGAAGTCGACGAGCGTACAGGTCGCGGGGAAAGCCACCCTGCGCGCCTCCCGCACCCTGACCGACCTGCGCACCGAGGTCCACTTCATGGAAACGGCGGACGCGATCGGCCCCCTGGGCGCGAAGCCGATGAGTGAGAGCCCCTTCAACCCGGTCGCCCCCGGCTTCACCAACGCCCTACGGGACGCGACCGGCATCCACTTCACCGAGCTCCCCCTGACCCGCGACCGCGTCTGGCTCCCCGCACAGAGCCGGCGGCATCAACAACGTCGGTACGGCGAAACTGTTTCGCTCCACGGTGAAGGACAACTACGCGGTCCAGGCCGGCGGCGGCATCTTCAACAACAGTGTCGGCGGTGTGACGCTGGACCATTCCACAGTCCTCGGAAACTGGGCAATTCACGGTACGGGCGGCGGCATCGACAACGCACCCGGCGGTACGGTGACGTTGCTCCACTCCACATTCCGCCAGAATCGCCCGAACCACTGCACCCCGCTCAACAACATTCCGGGCTGCACCGGGTAACCGCCGCCAACCTCTTCCGCGTTGCCCTCAGCTCCGTCCTCGACGCCTGTCTGCACCGGCACCGACCCGGGGACGGGCTTCGCCAGTGGCGGAATGGCAAGCCGGTGAGACATCCGGCACGCCAGTGAGGGCTCTCGGCCTGTCTTCGAAGGCGGTGGGACCATCAACGGTTGCTGCTGGTCGCTACGGTTGCGGTACATCTCTGCAGCACTGCTGGCCGTGGGGACGATGCGGGATGGTGGAACCGTGGGTGCAGACAGTCGCGGAGTGCTGGGAGTCGTGGACACGGCGGTCGCTGAGGTCCGCCACTCACGTCAGTTGGGCGCCTGCGGCTGGTGGAGCTCGGTTGTCGGCTCGGTGGTTGCTGCATCCCGCGGCTGGACAGCCCCGGTCTGGAAGGCCGGCGCTGCTGTGTACCGGCATGCCGTTGCTCCCGATGGCTCCGGCCGGTGGGACCGTCGGTAGAGGCCGAAGGCACTGAAGAGGAAGCAGAAGCCCACGACTGTGGCGAAAGTCGCCATCGGCGTCGGTTCCAAGTGGCGGTGCACAGGGCCCACGATGATCGTGCCCCCGACGCCCGCGCAGACGTCCGCCCAGCCTCCGAGTCGCGGCGACGAAACCGTCTTCCTGAACCACGGCGGGACCCACCCGACGCAGATTGCTGCAATGCCAGGAACGAACGTCAAGAGCCAGAACAGGGCCAACAGGGTCCAACCGATGACATCCACAGCAAGTCCCCCATGCATCAAGTGTGCAGCTCGACGGCCACCAAGCGTGATCTTTGCATGGCAGTCTCGCCGCCGGTAATGGGCCCCACGGGCTCTGGCCTGGGGAGGCGGCCTGCGGCGCCGAGATTTTGCGGTCTGGCCCTACCCTTATCAGGTCGGTCATTGGGGGCACGCGACGTCGATGAACCCTCGCTGTCCCCCGGATGGCCGGCCGCTGAGGTTCGCCGTTGGCCAGTGTCATTCGCGCTTGTTGGTGCCAGTCCCTGATGTCAGCAACCTGGACCCTCTTGACGAGAGAACGGAAGCCTGACACGCGGCTGGACGGATGCGTAGGCCGGTGGAGTTTGGAATACAGCGGATGTGCCCGAGAGCATCGCGCGCTCTGGCATTCGGCCCACCCACACGCCTTCGGTGACGCTCATGAATTGGCGCTTCGGGATGGAACACCTCCCGGCCCATGAACTCACGAAGTCATTTCGCCTGCTCATCGCCCTCTTCAGCACCGCCGACACCCGCAGGCGGGCGCTACACTGCGTCGGCGGATGTGGTCACGAGTGGCACAACTTGTCGGCTGAGTCCCAGGATCCAACCTAGGGCTACTTCGTGCCCTGGATCATGCCCGAGAAGTCGGTGACCAGCGTTTTCGCTGATCGGCGCAGTGCTTCGGTGCGCCTGAGTGGGTGTCACTGGTCGTCGTTGGGCACTGTTGAGTAACCTCGCACAGGCCAGGGACGGCCAGGGAGACCGGCCCTCCGCCGCGCCGCACCTTCTGATCCGTAGCCCTAGCGCGATCGCTCAGCGGGGTTCATACCGGCCGCTGGGCGGGCCCGGAGGGACGCTACCGTGTGGGGGGCGGTTACCAGGGTTGCGGTACCTGGCTGCTGTACCGCACGATCCAAACGGGGTGACCATGGAACGGCATGTGCTGGAATCGCTGTTGATCGGTGATGACGAGGCGTCCGTGTTAACTCTGGCCGCCCTCCGCAGCGGCGCCCCCTACTCGGTGGAAGAGCGGGTACAACCCACTGGTGTGCATGCGGGAGTCTTCAGTCGCCGACTCCAGCGCATGCGGATGCGCGGATTCGAACCTCCGGGGCTGGCACGAGCAGTGCAGCTCATCAGCGAATACGGCCGGCCCGTGCGCACAGCGCTGATCGATCCTGATAACCGGAGACGGTTCACCCTGCTCTTCCTCACCGAGGACGGCAGCGCACTAGTGGCCTGCGCTAGCTGGCCGCTGCCCCTGGTTGCCAGGAAGCCACCGCTTTAGGAGTTCGATCAGGCACCTGCGCAATCAGCGTCTTGGGGCCGCGCGTTGTGTGCCCGTATTCCAGGAGGTACGCCACTGTCCGAGGTCGTTGATGTCAGCGATGGATGTCAGACGTTCGATGGCCATGCCTCATGGGCGCTCGCTGCCACTCCAGGTACTTGTCTGCCGCTCCTACTCCCCTGCCTGCGAGAGTGTTCCCATGCTGCTGGATCCTGAGAACACTCTGTTCGTCCGTGGCGCCACGCCCGTGCTCCTGCTGGCCGACGCGCCTGTACACGATGCCCTGCCGCTCTTGGCGGCGCCCGATGGGGCGGTGCCCCGATGTGAGGGTTGAAGCATCGTCCCCCGACTCACTCTGTGTGTCGTAGACGGACCTGGGGACCAGGGGCTCGTCGTCCCCTCTCTCGCTGCACCGGTGGGCGGCGAGGCCAACGACGGTGGGGCGTCCAGCGGCATGGCCGACTGGTGCGTGGACGCCGAGCAGGCCGGCGGAGCAGTCGTCCTGTCTTTGGACCAACTGCCCGACGTACTTGACTGGTCTGCCCTGTTGTCCTCGGGCACGGTCCGCGGCGGCTTTATGCCTGCGCTGGCTTGACCTCAGCAGTGCCGGAGCAGCGCAGCCAGCATTACGCCTGCCGGCTTGCGAGCCTTGAGTCCCGGACCTCTTCGTCCCGAAGCAACTCGGGATGCTCACTGCCCTGGCCTGCCGCACCTGTCACCTGTCACCTGTCACCTGTCACCTGTCACCTGTCACCTGTCACCTGTGCTGATGGTCCGCTGACGTCCACGGCCGGTATCGGAGTGGCTGAGGTCGCGTGACCCCTGGTCGTGCTCCGTGATGTCCACATCGCCGAGCAGCGCGCGGGCCTGCGGCACTATTCGCTGCCACGCTTCGAGGAGCTCGGCGGGGATTGGTTCGCTGTCTTCGGCCGCGCCCTCGGCGGCTTCCAGGACGTCGTCCCAGGACTGCTCCTCGTCTCGGCTCAGAAAGTAGATGTCGTAGCTCATCGCGGGATCGTAGAGCCAGTGGCTATCGCTGTAAGCGGCGGGCTTGAAAACCGTCGTGGCGCGAGTCACCGTGGTTCCCTGACCGCTCGGGCACGCGTGGGGCACGGCCGGACACGGTTACCGCTTCAGCGCTCGGTAGCGCTTCATGAGAGCAGTGATCTTGTCAGGGTCGGCCCGGTTGTTCAGCTCCGTCAGAAGTTCGTCGGGGCAGAGTTCGTAGAGGTCCCCCCACCAGCGCCGCCCCTTGTTGTCGCAGATCCAGTATCCGCCCGGCACCCCGCGCGACGTATCGCCGCTTGCTCACTCTCTGCCCCTCCCACCATTGGTTGCCCTGGTCAGCAAAGCGGGGCAGGCCGCGGAGCACGACTTCATTACCCACCACGCTCCCCGCACCCATCAGCCATTCACGGCCGGCACTCGCGAACGGCGCCCCCGCCATCCTGGAGCCTGAGCGCCCCCGCAGGAGGCTTGTCCTTGACCTGCGGGCGACTTCCTCGCTTCTGCCCGCAGCGTGCAGCCGGGCGCGGCCAGCCGGGGCGAAGACAGAGGCAGGCCGCGCCGTCGAGGCGGCGCGCGCCCGCGCCGTGCACGGGCTTTGAACCCGTAGAGAAAGTTTCCACTCACTCCATCCCTATGGGAATGTCCGGTCCCGGGAGATGCTTGACACTTCGATCCCAGCTGATGGTTGACAGTGGCCGTGATCGGCTTTGCTGTGCGCGTCGTTGCGGCGCATGGCAGGAGGCCGGGATTGGCGCTGGTGGAGATCAGTCGTCGAGCAGAGGCATCGGGCCGCTCCGGCGGTGCAGGCCGGTGCGACCGTGAACGAAGCGCTGCTCTATCGGGCAGTCCTCAGCGGGGAATCACGCAAATGGTGACGAGGACGGCGCCAGCCGACCACCGATGAGGGCCCCTATCTGTCCGACCACGTCATGCACCGACCGGCCGTCGGTGTCCACACGCAGGTCGCCGGCCCCGGCACGGTCAAGTGCCGCGGCTTCGCGCGCTGCCTGTTCGGCGATGCGGTGCAGTCCGTCGGCGTCGAGGCCCTTGATCCCGTCACCGGGAATCGCTGGGCCGTGTCCCCCGCCGCGCTGCCCGACCCGCTCCGCCAGGGCGGCGGGCCCTGCATGAAGTCGGCAGACGGTCAGTGCCGTTCCAGGAAGCAGGTTGGCATAGCTGCGGACGGTCTCATCTCGGTCTGCGTCCCCGGAAACGACCAGGAACCGGGCCCCGGCCTCGCGATGCCCGGCCCAGATGGCCGCGAGGTTATGTGCCTTGAGGTGGTGACGGCCCGGGTCGTCGTCCGCGGCGGGACGTAGGGCACCGATCTGCTTCAGATCGACATACGCGGCCGGGACGCCAGCGCGTACGACCTGGCTGTAGACCTCATACCCCACTGTCGACTTCCCGACTGCGGTGGCGCCGCAGAGCCAGAGCACAGGGACCGGGGCGGAGGTGGGGGAGGCACCGACGGGCGCTGCCAACGGGCCCGCGACAAAACTGCTCGGCTGGACTGCCGGGGTGGCGCGTGGCCATCCGCTGACCTGCTCGCGGATTATCCGCGCCACCTCGGAAACGGTAGTCCCGTCGGTTTCCACGTACATGTCTGCGATGTCGCCACGGTCCAGCGCCTCGGCCTCGGCGACGGCTTCATCCACCAGGTCGGGACGCCATCCCCGGTCGATGAACCGTCGCTTGAGCTCGGCGGGCTCGGCGCGCAGCCGGCACAGCGTGAACGCGGCGTCCGGGAGCAGTTCCGTGTATTCGCGTACCTCCGCGAGGGTGTCGACATAGCCGGACAGGATCAGGCACTGCATACCGGCCGCACGGAAATTGGGCCACATCGCAGCGAGATTCCGAGCCCTGAGTCGATGGGTGCCACCCTCCGGTTCCGGGAGGAACAGGCTGATCTGGTCGCTGTCGACAAACCCTGTCTTGACACCCATCCGACTCAGTTGTGTGAACATCTCCCAGCCGACCGAGGACTTCCCGACACCCGACGGCCCACGGAGCCACAGCACGCGCAAACGCTCGCCCCTCATACGCGCGACGGTAGTGGGCCAGACCAGCAGTCAGCGACTGAATTTCGCCGCATGCCTGGACGCAATGCGAATTGCTGCGGGTGCGGCCCAACCCGCTCAGCACGGGCGCGCAGTTGCGTGCGGCTGCAGCGGCGGATCAGCAGCCAGGTCACGATCATGGTCTGTGGGCAAAGAGTCCCGCTCGGCCGCATCTATGCCGGGTAGACGGTGAACGCCGTGCACTCGCGGAGACGCGGGCAGACGGGCTGCTGATCCAAAGCCCCCAAGAGCGCTGATGGCGTCCGTACGGTCGCGTTCCCGGCGTCACCGAGGGCCGAGCTGCCGCGCATTTCGACAAGCATGCCGAGTCGAGCCGTACGGGTCTGGTGTTCACCAGAGCACGCGGCGGCCGGCTTCGCCGGAACACCTTCCGCCGCATCCGGCTGCGGGCTGCCGAGGAGGCCGCTGGCGGTGGTGACGGTGCGGGGGTCGGGGGCCGTGCACCCGCTGGAACCACCTGAACGACCGTGTCCCACGCGGGGCCACCATGCTCCGACAGGCGCTGGACCAGCATCAACAGCAGTCCCAGCCACAGCTCCTCGCCGAGTACACGTAGAGCACTGTGAGCCCCCTCGATGATCCGAACCCCACAGGCTCCCCCACTCTCGGGCGAGTTCGAGTACCCGCTCCGGACGGTTGTCGACGTGCGGTCACGTCCTGACCCCAACGTTCCGATCGTTTACTCACCGTGGCGCAGCTCCCGAAGCGTATCGATCACTTTTCGATCTATTCGATCGATCAGGTCATTGACGCAGTGCGGACCACTCCCTAGGTTCAGAGGCATGCCTGTCACTGAGAGCGGCGCCTGGTGGCGCTCCGCGGCCATTTACCAGATCTATCCGCGCAGCTTCGCCGACGGAAACGGAGACGGTACCGGCGACATTGCCGGGATCAGAGCGCGGCTGGACCATCTGCGCGGGCTGCGCGTGGACGCGATATGGATCAGTCCCTGGTATCCCTCCCCCATGGCCGACGGCGGGTACGACGTCGCCGACTACCGCAACATCGACCCGGTCTTCGGCACGCTGGCCGAGGCCGAGGCGCTGATCGAGGAGGCCCACGCCGCCGGCATCCGGGTCATCGTTGACATCGTGCCCAACCACTGCTCGGACCGGCACCCCTGGTTCCAGCAGGCGCTGGCCGCCGGTCCTGGCTCGCCCGAGCGTGACCGCTTCTGGTTCCGTCCGGGCCGCGGCGAGAGCGGCAATCTCCCACCCAACGACTGGCAGTCCAATTTCGGCGGCGCCGGTTGGCGCCGGATCACCGAGCCGGACGGCACCCCCGGCGAGTGGTACCTGCACCGCTTTGCCCCCGAGCAGCCCGACTTCAACTGGGACAACACCGAGGTCCGCGCCGAGTTCGAGTCCGTGCTGCGGTTCTGGCTCGACCGGGGGGTGGACGGCTTCCGCATAGACGTGGCCGACAACCTGGCCAAGGACCCGGCCCTGCCTGACGTCGCCACTCTCCCCGCCGACGGTCCCAGGCCCTGGGACGACCAGGACGGGGTCCATGAGATCTACCGGGAATGGCGCAAGATCCTCGACTCCTACGGACGCGACGCCGTCTTCGTCGGAGAGGTGTGGACCGCCGACCCCGAGCGGTTTGCTCGCTATCTGCGCCCCGACGAACTGCACACCGCCTTCAACTTCCCGCTGCTGCAGAGCCCCTGGGAGGAAGGAGCCCTGCGCAGGGTCGTCGACGCCACGCTCGCCGCGCACGCACCGGTCGGCGCCACTGCGACCTGGGTCCTGTCCAACCACGACACCACTCGCCATGTCACCCGCTACGGACGCACCGACACCTCGTACGCCCTGGACGGTCGACGGGTCCACGGCGTCCCTGTCGACCTCGCACTCGGCACCCGGCGGGCCCGGGCTGCGGCGCTGCTGACGATGGCGCTGCCCGGCTGCGTGTACGTCTACCAGGGCGACGAACTGGGCCTGTGGGAGGTCGAGGGCATCCCGGATCACCTGCGTCAGGACCCCGCCTTCGCGCAATCCGGCGGCACGGACCTGGGCCGCGACGGCTGCCGCGTCCCGCTCCCGTGGGGCGACGCGGCGGACAGCCTGGCCGCGCCCTGGCTGCCGCAGCCCGCCGCCTTCGCCGCGTACAGCGTGGCCGCACAGGCAGGGGATCCGGACTCGATGCTGGAGTTCTACCGCCGCGCCCTGCGCCGGCGTCGCTCCGAACCCGCCCTGCACTCGGCGGAGTTCGCATGGCTGGACTCGGGGCCAGGCGTCCTGGCCTTCGACCGCGGGGGCGTGCGCGTGTTGGTCAATCTCTCGGACTCCGACGTCCCGCTGCCGGTGCACACGGAGGTCCTGCTGGTCTCCGGGCCCCTGGACGGGGACATGCTCCCGCCTGACACGTCGGTGTGGCTGCGCTGAGCTTGCACAGTCGGGTTCCGTCCCGGGGAGCGTCCGGGACGGAGGCCCCCCGGGCGAACTATTCCGCAGGACGGTTAGGTCTGTCGGCCTGGCGACACGGGCTGCAGGGATCGGCCACGCCTCTTGGCAGTCGGTGTGGTTGCTGTACTTCTCTGCAGTACTGCTGGCCCTGGGGACGGACCGATGCGGGGCGGTGGAACGGGTGAGCGCAGGCAGTCGCGGCGTGCTGGCAGTCGTGGGTACAGCAGCCGACGGAACCGAGAACCTGCGCACAGGCCTTGTCGAGCCAGCCAGGCCCTCGGCTGGCAAGTGGGTTTGGCGCACGATCGGGTGAAATCTGAACTGGCTTGCCCTGTGGGGCGGGTGAGAATGATGTCGCTGTGCCCAAGCCATACCCGGAACCCAGTGAATCCATGCCCGACGACCTCCAGACCGCGCAACCTCTCCTCGCGCCGTCGCCCGTGAAATCACCACACTCATTCTCGGCTCCGGCGGACAAGATCGCCTCCTGAAGCCGGTGGGGAAGCTCACCGAGGCGCCCGACCTACCCCGCGTTCAGCTGGAACGATGCGCGGCGGTTCCTATCCGGGGTGACGCCCCCACGCCCCGCCCTGCTCCTACGACCGCAAGTGGTCGGCAGGGCCTCCGACCGCCGCACGCCTCTCCGCTCGCTCTTCGGTGAAGTGCGGAGAACCAACGGCGACCAGAGGCCCTCGTACCAGGCCGGTCCACATGTCGACTCGCACGCGAACGGCGCTTCAGTGCAGGATCTTCTCCTTGGCGCGCTGGAACTCCTCGTCCGTGAGGTCTCCTCTGGCCTTGATTTCCGAGAGCTTCGCAAGTTCCTCGACCGCACTCGGCTTGGGGGTGCCGGCGGTCTCGCGGACGTAGCTGTCGAACGCGTGCCGCCGGGCTCGGGCCTGATGCGCTTCGCGCTCCCCCATGCCTTTGCCGCGCGCCATCAAGTACACGAACACACCGAGGAAGGGGAGGACGACCACGAAGATGGACCACCCTGCCTTGGCCCACCCGTTGAGGGAGTCGTCACGGAAAATGTCCGAGAAGATCCGGAAGAGCAGGAAAATCCAAATCACCCACAGGAAAATCCACAGCATGGTCCAGAATGCGCCCAGGAGCGGATAGTCGTAGGCCAAATTCATCTTGCCGTTCATGTGCGTTCTCCCTTCAGCGCCATCGCTGATCCACGTCAGTGGCGATCGCCACGCAGACGCATTGCCACGCTCGACAATCAGTTCAGCTCGTTCGCCCTGGCCAGCGAGGATTCACTCAGGACCGGATCCGGTTATGAGCTCCGGCCTCGGCCATCGCTTCGGCTTCGGACTCGGCTACCGCGATGGCAATGCCGAGTGCCTCGGTGATGCGAGTTGCGGCCGACATGACGCGTGCCGTACCCACAACCGGGGCGATGGCAACGAGAACGTCCTGAACTTGCTTGACCGTCAAGTCCGCCTTCACGGCCGGGTCGACATGCGCGACGTAGGAGATAGCAGGCGCGTCCATGGCCGCGAGCGCTGCCAAGCGCGTGAGAATGAGTGCCTTGTCGTCCAGCCCACAACGCTCGATCGAGTCCACTGTCATGGCGGCGAGCGTCTCGAGAACGGGGGCGTCTGTGGTCTTGGTCATCTCCGAACCACCTTCCGGTGCTGTGCGGAGCCGATACACGCCCCCGCTGCACACGGCAGCCCCGACGCATCACCGACCCACTCTTCCACGGTAGGGGCCCCGGAGAAAGCACGCCCGCTGGGCTGAGCACGTCTTGACGAGGTAGGGAAAGGGTAGGGAAAGTGCTACCGCGCTCGCACAGTGACGGCTTTCAAGACCGTTCCGTGAAGCGATCCTGCAAGCCCGCGACCTGGTCGTCCCCCGGTTCCGGTGGTACGCCCACCCGTACAGGACGCGCCGCAGCAGCGGGTGCACCTACGGGGGTGTCAGGTGGAAAGAGTCGTAGCAGAGGGCAGCGAGGCCGAGGGCCGGAAGCCGAAGAGTGCCTGACTCTCCCAGCATCCCCAACTCGGTGCCGGGCCGGCCATGGCTTTCTACCAGCCTGGCCCCTGCGGCAGGACAGTAACGGGACGGCCCGGCGCGACCTCGATCGCGAGCTCCTCGCACCCAGCGTGCGAACAGCCCCGGGCGCGGGCATTCGCGGAAGTCCGTACGGCCTTGCACCAGGCCCGTCTGTCGCGGGCGTGATTCACGTCGGCCGACAGGTCAAGCTCATTGCCGGACGAAAGGTTCGCGCTGCCCAAGGGCGCCAAGACGCGCACTGCACCGCTCCCTCGCGGGTGATGGCGACCGGTGGTAGCCGAGCGTGCCCCGGCCGACAAGTGTGCGGAGTGCCCGCATCGTCGGTCGCCGGTGCCGTGACCGTGGGCCGACAACGTCGCGGCGGCCACGGACGGCAGCGGGAGTGTGTCGGCACAGGCGGTGGAGTCTCAAGGCAAGGTCGGGCCGGAGGCCCTGTTCCGCCGGGCTGAGGGCACGTGGCCGGCCGCAGGATTGGAACCTGTGGCCCGGGCCTTCTCTTTCCGATCACTCTCACGGGCGTGCGATAAGTTGCCCGCCATGACTGAACTCGGACCTGTCACCTGGCCACCTGCCCCGATAAGGACCGAACGGCTCGTGCTCCGCCAGTCCGAGGCCCGGGATCGTGCGGCGTTCATCGAGCTGTTCGCATCGCCAGAGGTGGGCACCTACCTCGGTGGCCCTCGACCGCGCGATGAGCTCGAACGTGCGGTGCCTGAAGTACCTGGGCGCCGCCCTGGCGTTTTCGTGATCGATCTCGACGGAGCGCTGATCGGCACGGTCTCGCTCGACAGACGTGATGCGGAGCGTCCGGGTCACGTTCGACCGGATGCCAGGGAGGCCGAGCTCGGCTACATGCTCCTGCCAAAGGCGTGGGGACGCGGGTACGCCACCGAGGCGTGCGCAGCGGCACTCGACTGGTTCGCCGACGTACGCCCCGACGAACCGGTGGTGCTCTGCACCCAGACCGCCAACACCTGCTCGATGCGCTTGGCGGCGAAACTGGGGTTCACCGAGGTGGAGCGGTTCGAGGAGTACGGCGCCGAGCAGTGGTTCGGCGTGCGTTCCCCGGTCACACCGTCCGGTTGACCTCGGCCGCTTCCTTCAGATCATCCGATCCTCGGTCCGGGTGTGTCGTCGACTGACGCCCGATGGGCTCGGATCGGTTGGCTGTTGCCGGTACGGACACTTCGACGAGCCGGTGAGGCAGGCGATGACGGTGCAACGCCCCGGGGCCCCGGTGAGGGGCGCCCGGGGGCGTGTGCTGATGCAGGTGCGGGGCACCGGCGGTCCCGGCCAGGCCTTCCTGGTTATGCGAACTGGCCCGGCTGGTAGCCCCCGGCGGGCTGCTGAACGATGACGTTGCCGCGGTTGAAGGCGTTGATGAGGGCGATGGTGCACACCAGGGCGGCGAGCTGTTCCTCGTCGTAGTACTTGGCGGCATTCGCCCAGGCCTCGTCCGTGACGCCGCCCGCCGCGTCGGCGATGCGGGTGCCCTGCTCCGTGAGTTCCAGGGCGGCGCGCTCGGCGTCGGTGAACACCGTGGCCTCGCGCCAGGCCGCGACCAGGTTGAGGCGTGTCGAGGTCTCCCCTGCGTGCGCGGCGTCCTTGGTGTGCATGTCGGTGCAGAAGCCGCAGCCATTGATCTGGCTCGCGCGGAGCTTCACCAGTTCCTGTGTCGCGGCCGGCAGCGTCGAGTCCGCCAGCGCCTTGCCCGCAGCGACGATGTGCTTCCCGAACTTGGCTGCGACCGGGCTGGCGAAAAGGTTCAACCGAGCTTCCATGATGCACTCCTGTGTCGTTGTTGCCGGCTACACCTCTTGGACGGAACAGCCCCAGCGAGTTGTGACATGGACGCATGTGACCTGCGTCTCCCCCACCCCGGCAGGGATCACCCAGGCAGACGTACCGGGCGGACCGCAGCAGCGCGGGTCCTGAGCTCAGGGCGGGTGACGCCGTCGTCACGTTCGCCACACCGCCGGGCTCGACCCCACCCCCGCGTGCCCAGGACTCGGTCCCGCGCACCGGGGCGGAGCCGAGCCCGGTGAAGGTGATGTCGATGTGGACGGCGCCCGAGGCACAGGCGTCCCGGAGCGGGTCCTGTGCAGTGCACGGTGCTTCGGGTGGATCGATCCGGTGCGGGCGGGAAGGCCCTCTCCGGTGGTCTCGATCACCGTTCGCTCCCTGACCTGTGCGCATTCAAGCCCGTGGGCACCGCGACCCGTGACGGGCGGCCGGCGTTTCCGCACCCGCCGCCCGTCAAGTCAGGCCCCTGCCGGAGCCGTTCCCGCTGTTCCGGAGTCCACGGTCAGTGCCGTGCCCCGGGTGGCCTTCGGCGCTGTGACCACAGGGGCCGTCACGGGCTTCGTACGGATCCGGTCGTTGCGCCCGCCACCTCGCACCAGCAGAACGCTCAACGCGGCCAGGAAACCGACGACCGTCAGGCCGGCCAGTCCTCCCTTGGTCGAACCCGTCGCGTCCTCGATCAGTCCGAAGGCCGTCGGCGCGACGAAGCCACCGAGGTTGCCGATGGAGTTGATGAGCGCGATGCCGGGCGCCGCTGCCCGTGCGTCGAGGTAGCTCTGGGGGATCGTCCAGAAGATCGGCGAAGCCGGCTTGAAGCCGATGGCCGCGATGCACAGGGCGCCGAGCCCGACCCACGGCGACACGAACACCGCGAGCAGGGTGCCGCAGCCGCCGATGACCAGCAACGTCACCAGGATCGGACGCCGCTTGCCGATGCGGTCCGAGATCCGCCCGCTCACGTACACGGCGGCGATCGCGCACAGCCAGGGCACCGCCGTCAGCAACCCGACCTGGAACTCGCTCAGCCCGCCGATGTCGTCCACGATCGACGGCAGCCAGAACGTCACCGCGTACAGAGCGACGTTGATCGCGAAGTAGATCCACAGGAACAGCAGCATCTGCGGGTCGGCGAGCAGCTTCCACCGGGACACCTGCGCGGTCGCGCGCTCCCCCGCGCGCTCCTCCTGCTCGGTGTCGATGACGGCGACGAGCCCGCGCTTCTCGTCGTCCGTGAGCCAAGTGGCCTGCTCGATACCGGAATCGAGGAACCGGTAGACGACAAATCCCAGCACCACCGAGAAGACTCCCTCGATGAAGAACATCCACTGCCAGCCGGAGTGCCCCCACAAGCCGTGCATCTCGAGCAGCGCGCCCGCGATGGGCCCGACGATGACGGTCGCCGTGCCCGAGCCCATCAGGAAGATGGATGTGGCTCGCCCTCGATGGGTGTCCGGCAGCCAGCGCGAGAAGTAGTAGATGACAGCCGGGAAGAACCCGGCCTCCGCGACGCCGAGCAGGAACCGTAGCGCGTAGAACATCTCCGCGCTCGACACGAAGGCCATTGCGGTGGCCACGAGGCCCCAGGTGATCATGATCCGGGTGAGCCAGATTTTCGCCCCGAAGCGCTCCATCATCATGTTGGAGGGCACTTCGAATATGGCGTACGCGATGAAGAAGATCCCGGCGCCGAGCCCGAACGCTGCGGCGGACAGCCCGACGTCCGCGCGGAGTTGATCCTGGGCGAAGCCGAGGTTCACGCGGTCCATGTAGTTCGCGACGAACATCACGAAGAAGAGAGGGACGACGCGCCTGAAGATCTTACGGATGGCTGACTGGACTGCGGGTGAGTGCTCAGCAGCGGGGACTTGTGCTGGTGGTACTGCGGACACGAGCGGCTCCGATCGTGGGCAGGGCGGGGGGAGATGGGTGAGCGGGACCGGGTCGCACGAACTTCCGGTCCCGCACGTGCGGTTACCAGCGAGGAACGGTCGGCGTGACCCAGTCAGGGTCGGCGATCCGCATCGCGGCCGCGTCGTCGCGGTCCCGCAGGCAGCCGTCGTCGTCGAGCCAACGCTGATGCAGGAACGCCAGCTTGTCGCGGTCGAGTTCGACGCCGAGCCCGGGCGCGTCGGACACCTTGACCGCGCCGTCTTCGAAGGTGAGGCGTTCGGTGAGCACGTCCTCGGACTGCCAGGGGTAATGGGAGTCGCAGGCGTGGTGCAGATTCGGCACGGTGGACGCGACATGGGTCATCGCGGCAAGGCTGATCCCCAGGTGGGTGTTGGAGTGCATCGACACCCCGACCCCGAACGTGCGGCACACGGCCGCCAGTTCACGCGTGTTGCGCAGCCCGCCCCAATAGTGGTGGTCGGACAGCACCACCTGCACGGCCCCCTGGGTGAAGGCCTCCTGGATCTCGGCGAAGGTGGTCACGCACATGTTGGTGGCGAGCGGCACGTCCGTCTTCGCGGCGACCTCGGCCATGGCGGGCGTACCGAGCGCCGGGTCCTCCAGGTATTCGAGTACGTCGCCCAGTTCCTGAGCGACCTTCAGCGAAGTTTCCACGGACCAGGCCCCGTTGGGGTCGAGCCGCAGCGGATGTCCGGGAAAGGCCTCGGCGAGTGCCCGTACGGCGGCGATCTCCTCCTCCGGCGCGAAGACACCGCCCTTGAGCTTGAACGAGGTGAACCCGTACCGCTCGGTGAACTTCCGTGCCTGCTCGACGACGCCGGCCGGATCGACGGCGGCCCCCCAGTCATCCTTCTCGCAGGCGACACCCGCCGGGTGGTCGGCCCACTTGTAGAAGAGATAGGCGCTGTACTCCACCGTGTCCCGCAGCTTGCCACCGAGCAGCGCGTGCACGGGCAGCCCGAGCGTCTTGCCGAGCGCGTCAAGACAGGCGACCTCGAAGCCGGACACCACCGACAAGCGCAACTTGTCGGCGGTCTGCACCCCCCGCAGCCCACCCACGTCGACCTGGTTCTCGACCCGCCCCCGGTCGACGGCGACTTCGTCCGCCACGACGAACAGTGCATTGAGATCGGATACTTGACGCCCGACGAGCTTGTCGGCGAAGGGCCTGGCGAGCTCCAGATACTTGCTGTCGCCGTATGTCTCCCCCACCCCTGTCACGCCACCCGCCGTGACGACCTCCACGATCAGTCGCGGAGTGTACGGCTGGTGCACGCCCTGGGTGTTGAGCAGCGGCGGGTCGGCGACCAGGATCGGGGTCAGCCGAACCTCGGTGATGGTCAGATCGCGAGTCACAGGGCGGCTCCTACGGGAGTGAGTGCGGATGCGAGGTCGAGGCCGGCGGCGAGCAGGCGCTCCAGGTCGGCGAGGTCGGCGGGTGAGGGTTCGGTCAGCGGGGCGCGTACGGGCCCGACGGGACGGCCCCGCAACCGGGCGGCGGCCTTCACGAGCGAGACTGCGTATCCGGGCTGCCGGTCCCGGATTTCGACGAGCGGGACGTAGAACTCCCGCAGCAGCCGATCCATGACACCGTCGTCGCCCCGCCTACGAGCCTCGAAGAAGACATCGGCGATCTCGGGTGCGAAGGCGTGGACGGCCGACGAATACGCGGGGACTCCGACCGTGGTGTACGCGCGGGCCTGGATCTCCGCGGTGGCAGCCCCGTTGAAGAACAGGAAGCCCTCGGGCGCGGCGAGCGTGAGGCGCTGCAGTCGGTCGAGGTCACTGTGCCCGTCCTTGAGTCCGACGACCCCGGGGATCCGAGCAATCCTCCTCAACGACTCGGCGCTGAAAGTGACTTGGTCGCGCTGGTACGCGATCAGCGGCAGCCGGGTCCGCGCCGCCAGGTGCTCCAGCTGCGCAACGAGCCCGTCCTGCGGCGCGGCAACGAGATAGTGCGGTAGCACGAGCAGAGCATCGGCGCCGGCCTCCTCGGCGATCTGCGCGAACCGGGCGGCCTGGGCCCATCCGTACCCGACGCCGGCCACGACGGGCACCCTCCCCGCCACCACTTCCACCGCGGCGGTGACGACGTCCCGGTACTCGTCCTCGTCCAGGGAGAAGAACTCCCCCGTGCCGCAGGCGGGAAAGACGGCGCCGGGACCGGCGTCGACCTGCGCGGCCAGGTACGCACGGAATCCATCGAGGTCGAGGGAGCCGTCGTCGTGGAAGCTGGTGAGCGGGAACGACAGCACGCCGTTCGCCATCCCGCTCCGCAGTCGCCCGACGACGGCCTTCGTTTCCGTTTCCGTGCTCATTTCCCATCTCCGTATGTAGACATCATCTACGTATGAAGATGAAGGTTAGATACGCAAACAGGGGCCGTCAATGGTTCGGTGGCCCTCGCTTACGATCAGCACATGCCGGACCCCATGAACACGGACGAGGAGCGTGGAGTGCGCGAGGTGAAGTCCGCCGCGCGCACGGTCGAGCTGCTGGAAGTACTGGCGGAGCGCGGCGATCGCCCCGCCCGGCTCCAGGAACTCGCGGCCGAACTCCAGGTCCCCCGCAGCTCGATGTACGCCCTGCTCCAGACCCTGATAAGCCGGGGCTGGGTCCGCACGGACATGACAGGCTCCCTCTACGGCATCGGCATCCACGCCCTGCTCACAGGCACGAGCTACCTGGACTCCGACCCACGCGTCCGGGCCGTACGCCCGTACCTCGACGAGGCGTCGGAAGCCCTCGGCGAGACGATCCACATGGGCCGCCTGGACGGCGGAGACGTGGCGTACCTGGCAACACGCGAGTCACACGAGTACCTGCGCACGATCAGCCGGGTCGGCCGCCGCCTCCCGGCCCACGCGGGCGCGCTGGGCAAGGCACTCCTGGCCGAACGCCCGGACTCGACGCTCCCCGAGGGCCCGTACACCCCGGCCACCGCCAACACCCACACGGATCGCGACGCACTGGCGGCCGACCTCGAGGAAACCCGCACACGCGGCTACTCCATCGATCGCGAGGAGGGCGTCCTCGGCATCATCGGCTTCGGCTTCGCCCTCCGTTACGACACCCCCGCCCAGGACGCCATCAGCTGCTCGGTCCCCGTGCCCCGCCTCACCCCCGCCCATGAGTCCCAGATCATCAGCGTCATGCGCGAAATCCGCACAAAGATCGAGGCGACGACGCCAGGCGGAGCGGGCGCCCCGCACTGGCGCTGACCTCGCCCCGGGCCGGCGCCCCCCGAGGCCGTCATATCGAGTCAAGCGACTCGGAACAGAGCTTCAGGGACGGCGACGGCGGCGCCCCGGAGAGGCACCGAACCGGGCCGGAGCCGTCGCACTCCCCGTCCGGGGCGTTACGGAGGTCCGCGCAGCGATCGGGATCCCCTCGCTCGTCGTTGAGCCCGCCTGGCCGTCGAGCGGCCACCAAGGCGCCGCACGAGCGGCCGATTACGGAAGTACCCCGGAGAGGGTCCTCAGTGTGCTCCTCTCAGTACCTTCCTGCCCGAGCCAGGGCTTCGTCGGCCTGGGCTGCCAGTGCGGCGACGAGATCGGCCGCGGGTGGCAGGTCGTCGATGAGGTCGACACCCTCGCCGGCCCACACCGGCAGTGGTGGCACATCACCTCGCGCCACATCGTCCTGGTAGGCACGGCGAGCCCGGGAGTCCGCGGCAAGTTCCGCCTCCCGGCCCCGCCAGCGGTCGAGGTAGGGATGACCGAGAGTGCGAGCCGTGTACTTCGTCGTCTGCCATCGTGCCCCCCGGGCGATGTCAAGGACGCCGCTTCGTTCCGTATCCTCTCCGCGCCCGCGGACGATCGCCTCGGCGATCGAGGGATCGACCAGCGCCTCGGCCGTGGCCTGGAAGCGGGTGCCGATGAGTGCCCCGGCGGCCCCCAGCACCAAGGCGGCGGCCACGCCGCGACCGTCGGCGATCCCACCCGCCGCCAGCACCGGCACCGGTGCCGCCAGGTCCACCACGACCGGTACGAACGGCAGCGTGGCCCTCCCGCGCCGAGCCCCGTGCCCACCGCCCTCGCCGCCCTGCGCCACGATGACATCGGCCCCCAGATCCACCGCCCGCCTGGCCTCCTCCAGGTCGGTGACCTGAACGATCACCGCCGCACCGGCGGCGCGGATTCGCTCGACGAACGGGCTCGGGTCTCCGAAGGAGAGCATCACAGCCCCTGGGCCGTACTCCAGCGCCTGCTCGATCGCGCTGACACCGGCCGCCCAGGTCAGGAACCCAACTCCCCACGGTCTCCCGCCTCCAGCAACGATCGGCAGTTCGCGGGCCAGCCACTCCCGATCCCCGTACCCGCCGCCCAGCAACCCCAGGCCACCGCCGCGGGAGACCGCCGTGGCCAGCGCGCCGCCGGCCGACCCACCCATGGGCGCCAACGCAATCGGATGCTGCACACCGAACAACTTTGTGAACGCCGTCGACAGAGCCATGTCTCGCATCATCGCTCCTCCGGCACTCTGCGGGCAGCAGCAAGGAAGCCCTGTCGCACAGCTCACCCCGAACTGCCCTGACGACGCAGAACGGAGACCCCGGCCCGGCATCACCACCGCGGCATCTGCTTCCCTACGGTGGCCCACCTCGCGCAGTCAGCTCCGAGCCAGTCGGCTACAGGTGGCGCGATGCCTCGGTACCTGCGCTCCACGACCTGCCTCATCCCGGCCGAGGTGCCATGCGTGCTCGAAGCGCCCCGCGCTCCCGTGAAGCCCGGGGTCGCCTCGAACCCGACCGGAAGCCTTGTCAGGGCGCGACGACCACCCGGCTGATCACCGGGAGGTGGTCCGAAGCCGTGGGGTCCGTGTGCAGGACGCGGGTGACCACCGGCTTGACCTGGTCGGTGGTGTAGATGTCGTCGATCCGCTCGGTCGGGCCCTCGGCAGGAAAGGTCATCCCGTCCCCGTGACCGGCCTTCGTCCACGCGTCGGTGTAGCTGGTCTGCAACGGCTGGGACTCGGGTGCGGACGGGACCGCGTTGAAGTCGCCCACGAGGATCGACGGATCGGTGTCACCTATCAGGTCGACGAGTTGCGGGGCCTGGTGGAGACGGTCGGTCTGCGAGCCGGCGGCAAGATGGGTGCAGAAGAAGTGCACGGCCTTCCCTCGGACGTCGAGCGTGGCGTGCAGCAGCCCGCGCTGCTCCTGACCGGGCGACTTGAACAGCCAGGTGTTGTCCCACTCGGTGATGGGGTACCGGGAGAGGATCGCGGTGCCGTACTGGATCCGGTGTCCACCGGCGGTCGGCGGGTTGTTGTCGATGTTGGCGCCGAACACCACGTGGTATCCCAGCATGGCGGCCAGCTCGGCGGGCTGGTCGGCCCAGTCGCTGCGCCCGGAGTAGTGGTTGTCGACCTCCTGCAGCCCGACCACGTCGGCGCCGCTCTCCTTGACGACGTCAGCGATCCGCTGGAGGTCGAGTACATCATCGGTGCCCTGTGCGTGGTGGATGTTGAACGTCATCACATCCAGCACACGGGCACCGTGGCCTTCGGCGGCCGAGGCCTGGGCGATCCCCGTGGTGGCGAGCACGGAGACGACGGCGAGCGCGGACAACGTACGGCGCAACATGGTGTGTTCCTCCTGCGACAGGTATCAATGACGATCACGATCATTAACCGGCCCCTTGGCGGATTCGTGGCCGGAGGGTGAAGACCCGCTCCCTTCCCGATGTCGGGCATCGGACGCGCGCCGGGGCGCAGCCGGGGCCTGACGGATCACCGGCGCCGTCCGTTTGGTCGCGTCCCCCGGCCGTAGTGCCACCGGGTTCGGCACCGGACGATGACTGCGGGCTACCTCCGCGCCACATTCCCGCCTCTGCAGTGCCGGGAACGTCGCCGGTGCGGGCAAGTCCGTACGGAGCGGACCCGGTTGCGCGGGCTGACCCCGAGAAGGACGTCGTCTCCGCTGACGGCGCCCGTACGTGCACGGCGACCGCCGCACAACATGTCTTCGGAGCCAGGGCGTTGTTGGGGAGGCATTCCCTGTCAGGTTGGTCGGTCTTCGTTTGATGACCACGAGCACCGGCCAGGGTGTGGGTCATGCGTATACGTCAACTTGCACTCATCGGAACGGCAGTTGTCCTCGGTCTCGGCACGCTCACTTCGGCCGCGGACGCCAGCGACCACGCCCCGGTCCGGATGAACCAGATCCAACTGCTGGGCACGCACAACAGCTACCACCGCGAACTGTCCTTCGCGGAGAAGAAGATTCAGGGCGAATCCGACCCCGACAATCTGTGGTACTCGCACGCGTCGCTGCCCGTGCAGCTCGACCAGCAGCCGGTGCGCCAGCTCGAACTCGACGTGATGCCCGACAGCGACCGGGGTGGGCTCTACACCAACCCGCTGATCCGTCAGCAGGCCGGTCTCCCTCCGCTCGACGACCCCGGCCTCGCGGGACCCGGTCTCAAGGTCATGCACTGGGCCGATCACGACTACAACACGACGTGCTCGACGCTGGTGAAGTGCCTGCGACAGGTGAAAACCTGGTCGGACGCGAATCCGAACCATGTACCGATCCCGATCCTGCTCGAGCTCAAGGCGACGGACCCGAAGCTGGAGCAGCTCGGCGGCCCGAAAAGCCCGCCTTGGGATGCGAAGCAGTTCGACCGGCTCGACACCGAGATCCGATCGGTGTTCGACGCCGACGAGCTCATCACACCGGACACGATTCGCCACCGGGGCCTGACGCTCGAGGAGTCCGTACTGCGCCACGGCTGGCCGAGCCTGGCACAGGCGCGCGGCAAGTTCATGTTCCTGATGGACAACAAGGACACCAAGCTGCAGGAGCCGTACCTCAGCGGCCGACCGAATCTCGAAGGCCGTGTGCTGTTCACCGACTCCGCCCCGGGCCGCGCTGACGCCGCATTCCTCGAGGAGAACGACCCGACCGGCGCGAACACCGCGAAGATCCAGGACTGGGTGCGCAAGGGCTACTTCGTCCGGACACGCAGCGACGTTCCGTTCGGCGCGGCCAGGGCTGGTGACAACGAGCAGCTCGAAGCCGCGCTGGCCAGCGGCGCGCAGATCGTCAGCACCGACTTCCCGGTGCCCGGGCTCGCCGCCCGCTACGGCAGCGACTACGTCGCACGGCTCCCCGGCGGTGGACCCGCCAGGTGCAACCCCGTCGACGCACCGAGGTCCTGCCACACCGTCGAAGACTGACGGCCTGCGCAGGCCTTCAGCAAGATGCGGCCCCGGTGGCTCACCGATCTCGACGTCGGCGTCCGGTGCAGCCGCCGGGCAGCCCTGGTGTCGGGTACCACCGACTACAGGGCCGCCGTGCGGAAGAGAGCCAGGAGCGCGTGGGCCGACGGGGTGTCCGCGTCGAAGAACTGCGTGGCCGACGCGGGTGGCACGGCCTGTCCGTGCATGCGGACCTCGTGGCACCTGAAACAGAACGCCGCCTCGAACAGCGCCAGGTCAAGAGAGTCCTCGTACGCCCGGATGCCCCAGCCCGGCGAGAAGCCGCAGCGGTGCTGTTCGCTGCCGGGCAGCATCTCGATCAAGGTCAGGGCTTCGGTGGCCTCACTCCCGGTCCAGTGCGCGACCACCCTGCCGGGGTAGGGGACGCCCCGCTCGATCGGGAGGGCGGAGATCCGTACGACCTCTATCAACACGGTGGCGGCAACGGCTTCGGCGGGGAGCTGCATGTACGCAGTCTGCCCGCCGGGGAAAGCGCATCCCCACCGGAACTCGATCGGCTGAGGCCCCGGCGGGTCAACAACCATCGACGAACGTGACCGTCTCGTCGATCGACGCCCTCCCCGTACGGCCGTGTCCCACCGTGACATCCTCGAACCCGATCGACATGCCGCAGAAGAGGACGAGCTCGTCCGGGGGTGACAGGACCTCCGCGACGGTCTTGCGATACTTCGCCCAGGCCATCTGCGCGCAGCTGTGCAGTCCTTCGGCGCGGAGCAGCAGCATGACGGTCTGCAGATACATGCCGACGTCGGACCATTGGGCCGGGCCCAGATCGCGGTCGATGTAGCAGAACAGGGCGACGGGCGCGCCGAAACAGTCCCAGTTCGCGGAAGCGGCCCTCTGGCGCGCCTCCACGTCCTCGTGCGGGATCCCGAGTGCGCCGTAGCGCTGCTCGCCGAAGGCGGATCGGCGTTCACGGTACGGGGACTTCAGTGCGGGCGGGTACTGCTCGTACTCCGGCTCGTCCCAGGGGTCGCCTGCGGCTATGCGCTCGCCGGCGCGTTTCTTGAGTTCGGCCAGCGGCGCGCCGGTCAGCACGTAGGCATGCCACGGCTGGAGGTTCGATGCGGACGGCGCCCAAGCCGCGGCGGAAAGCACGCGCTCCAGCACCTCCCTCGGGACAGGCCGGTCGGTGAACCCGCGCACCGCCCGTCGACTTACGACCGCCTCATAGACGTCCATGAGCGCGCATCTCCCTGCTCGACGTGGCCATCCTCGTTACGCTCACTATCGTATTACTCAAGACGGTATCATTCAATACCATCTTGTGTTTGACTGTCGCCGAGTACGAATCCTCAGCCCCTGGCTCCCGCCTCGGGCACCGCCCTTTGGAGCAAGTCCATGGCCACGCTGCTGCACATCGACTCGTCCGTGTTCCCCGGCGAGGCATCCTCGTCCCGTTCGGTCGCGAACGCCTTCCGCAAGGCCTGGGAGGAGCAGCATCCGGACGGCACGGTGATCTACCGCGACGTCGCCGCCGACCCTGTCCCCCACATCACCGCCGCCGCCCACACCGCCGGTTTCACCGCCCCTTCCGAGCACACCCCGGAGCAGTCCGCCGCGTTCGCCGCGCGCGTGAAGCTCATCGAAGAGCTGGAGCAGGCGGACGCCGTCCTGATCGGCGCCCCCATGTACAACTACTCGATCCCGTCGACTCTCAAGGCATGGCTGGACAACGTGATCCTGCTCGGCCGCACCACGGGTGAGACCCCCTCCGCACAAGGCACGCCGGTCACCGTCGTCGCCAGCCGCGGCGGCTCCTACGCGCCGGGCACCCCGCGCGAGGGCTGTGAGTTCGTACAGAACTACCTGACGGCCGTCCTCGAGGGCTCCCTCGGCCTGGACCTCGACTTCATCGTCCCCGAACTCACCATGGCCCCCCGCAACCCGGCGATGTCCGAACTGATACCCCTCTACGAGGCCTCGCGTGAACGCGCCTTCGAGGACGCGACCGCCAAGGCCAAGGCACTCGCGGAGCGCCTCGCGGCGTGACCGACGAACCATGGACGCCGTGTGACGCCTCCCCCCAGGACGTCACGCGGCGTCCCTGCCCCTTGCGCCCCCTTCGTCGGTGACATCGGCGCTCCGTCCTGGAGGCCGGTGGCCCGACGCGCAGGACGGCCGGGGCTTTCGGCCTGCCGACAAGGCCGCACATCAAATCGACGGCGGTACGTGCAAGGGGGGAAGAGCACCCGGTCGCCCAGACGTGCCGCACGACGGTCGCGCCGCCGGCTCGGTCCCCACCGGCACGGGGCCGGGACCCCGCCCCCGGAGAGGGCCGGCCCGCAGAGGCGATGGCCGCAGCTCAGGGCCGGGTTCGCTGCGAATAGCGCAGGACGAGGCGCGCCCACGCGGCAGGGAGCCGGTCCGCGGACGCGCTTACGCCTCTCCGCCTGCGGGGTGGGCGAACCGGGTCAGCAGATCCGTCAGCTGCTCGACCTCGCCGGGCCGTAGTTCGGCAACCAGACGCTCAGCCCGCGGCACCGCCGCCACATGAGCTGCATCGAAAAGCTCGAGACCCTGCGGCGTGACCTCCACCGCCCGCACCCGCCTGTCCCCCGGAACGGTCTTGCGTACCGCCAGGCCCTTACGCTCCAGGTCGTCCACGACCCGCATGATTCCCGCCTTGTCCGAGCCCGTCGCTGCCACCAGGTCCCGCTGCACCGTGGGTCCGCGGTCGACGAGCACGATCAGCACAGCGAAATGCCGCAACTCGATGCCGAGCGGTCGGAGCGCCTCCTCCATCACCGCGGCAGCGTGCCAGTGCGCCCGGCGCAGAAGCAGGCCGAGAGCGAACGGCGAGGCATCCCCTGGGCGGTCGGTCACACGCGAGGCAGTGGTTCCGCGAGGAACGTCGGAGGTCATGAGGCCACATTACAGTCATCGATTCGTTCGATACAGTCTCCTTTGAAACTAAATGCACCCCGTCCGCTACGGCTCGCGCCGGAAGAACCTGGCCAAGACCGTAGGCCGCGAAAGCGTGCCCCGATGTCACCACGGACGAATACGGCTCTGGACCACTGCCGGATGAGGCTCCACCGTCCCGGCAGGGTGACCCTGACCTGTCCGACCACTGTCCGTGCCGGGCCCGGCAGAGGCCGTCACCGGTCGGCAGTCCACCCCGGGACCGTCGGCAGCACCGTCTCGGCGACTCGGAGCAGCGCCGCGTCGTCCGGCACCACGCCGTCATCGCGCCACAGGACCACCTCGAAGGAGCCGCCGCTGTCCTTTGCGTCCAGGGCCACGGTGAGGGCGCGGGTCGGGACGCCGGGCCCGCTGTCGGTGTCACTCCCGTCGAGACGGAAGCTGATGCTGATGGTGCGGTCCGAGTAGACGACCGCCGGCCGGCCCAGAATCGTGCGCTGCCGCGCGGTGCCCCCCAGAAGGGCGGCGGACCCGGCCACCGGAAAACGGTCGTACGTGACCGACAGCGTCACGGTGTAGGTCCCGAACTCGACCCGGGCCGAGGGTGCGAAGACCTCCTTGCCGCCCGCGAACTTGACGGAGCCCCCGCTGCCACCGGCGGTCTTCGCCGTCTCCCCCGGCGTGCCCAGGAGTTCAGCGAGGTCGGGACGGTTCAGCGCCTCGCACAGTTGCGCCCCGGAGACGCGCCGAGACACCTTCCCGGCCTTCCCCGGCGTCTTCTCGGGCTCCCCGCCCGAACACTTGGCGGGCGGCAAGTCACCGTTCGAGGACGACGCCTCCCCGAGCGTCCACAGACCGACACCGAGCGCCGCCACCAGCGCCACGGCCGCGACGGCCTGCCCCCACGCGCCTGAGCCCTTCGCGGGCGCGTCAATATCGTCGGCCATGTCCCCCGCCTGCCGTGATCCCCCCATAGGTGCCCCGGGACCATAGCCCGTGATCATCAAGCCGACAAGGAGGTTGACCGTCACCGGATTGCCGACCTCAGCCAGGTCCACCTGGGCAACCGGCCAACTGTCGAAGGCGTCAGGGACGTGCCTGTCGCGGACGGGCGGCATGACGACCCGCATACGCCGTCCGCGGCTCATCGGCATATACGCAGTTTTATTTGCGCAGTCCAGACTGCGCAAGTTAATCTGAACATATGAGCGAGATCAGCGGCACCACCGACGGCGTGTCCGAATCGGCCGCACGTGCGGCCCGCGAGGTCCGCGTCGTCTACAGCCGACTCCGGCGCCGCATGCGCGAGACCTACGATCCCGGTGACCTCACGCCCTCCCAGACGTCCGTCCTCAGCCGCCTCGACAAGGACGGCGAAGCATCGGTCAGCGACCTGGCGGCAGCCGAGCGGGTCCGACACCAGTCGGTAGCCGCCACCGTGGGCGTCCTGGTCGAACGCGGCCTCGTCGCCCGCCGCCCGGACCCCCAGGACGGCCGACGTCAGCTGGTTTTCGTCACCGACAGCGGACACGCCTTCCTCGAGGACCGTCGCCGAGCCGGCGAGGGCTGGCTCACCCGCGCCCTGGAGGACCAGTGCACGGAGGAGGAACGGCGCACCCTCCTCCAGGCGACGGCCCTGCTGGAGCGGATCGTCCGGTCGTGACCGGAAACCTGCCCCGCGTGCTATGCCGGCTGCGCCCCGGCGGAGCCAAGCGGTCGGCGGACAGCTTCGACCGACGCCTGCTGGCCCCGATGATGCTGGGATCGGTACTCAACCCGGTCAACTCCTCCATCCTCTCCGTCTCCTTGGTACCGATCGGCGCCGCCTTCGGCGCACCGCCCTCCCGGACGGCCTGGCTCATCTCCGCCCTCTACCTGGCCACCTCCATCGGCCAACCCGTCGTAGGACGACTGATCGACCTCTTCGGGCCCCGCCGCCTCTTCCTGGCCGGGACGGCACTGACCGGCGTCGCCGGCATCGTCGGCATGCTCGCCCCCGGCCTCGGCGCGCTCATCGCGGCACGCGTACTCCTCGGCTTCGGCACCTGCGCCGGCTATCCGGCCGCCATGTACCTCATCCGCAGCGAGACCCGACGCACCGGCCGGAAGAGTCCCGCCGGCGTCCTCACCGCCCTGGCCGTCACCACCCAGACCATTGCCGTCATCGGCCCCAGCCTCGGCGGTCTGCTGATCGGTGTCGGCGGCTGGCGCGCCACCCTGGCCGTCAACGTCCCCCTCGCTCTCGCCGGCCTGTATCTCGGCGCCCGTCGCCTCCCCGCAACCCCCGCCCCCCGCCGCGACGACGGCCGCCGCCCGGTGGGCGAGCTGGACCTGCCGGGCATGGGCCTGTTCGCGGCGGCCCTCGTCTGTCTCCTGCTGTTCCTCATGAACCCCGGCGGCGGCACCTGGTACCTCCCGGTCCTGACCGGCGCCGCAGGAGCCGGCTTCACCTGGCGTGAACTACGCGCCCGGCAGCCCTTCATCGACGTGCGCGTACTCGGCGGCAACCTGCCGATCCTCGCCACCTATGCCCGGACCCTGCTGTCGTACGTCGTCAGCTACGCCTTCCTCTACGGATACACGCAGTGGACGCAGGAGGGCCGCGGACTGTCCGCCTCCCAGGCCGGCCTGGTGCAACTCCCGCTCTTCGCCACCGCGATCGTCGTCTCCACCCTCACCGGACGCCATCAGGCCATCCGCGGGAAGCTCCTCGTCGGCGCCGTCGGCCAGATCACCGCCTGCGCCCTGCTGCTCCTCCTCCACGCCCATAGCCCCCTATGGATGCTGCCGGCCGTCGTGCTCGTTCTCGGAGTCCCGCAGGGCCTGAACAACCTCGCCCTGCAGAACGCCGTGTTCCATCAGGCCGACGCCGAACGCATGGGCTCCTCGGCCGGACTGCTGCGCACTTTCGGCTACCTCGGCGCCATCATCGCGTCCGCCGCCGACGGCGCCTTTTTCGGCCAGCGCGCCGACACCAGCGGCCTGCACCACCTCGCCGTCTTCATGCTCACCGTCAGCGGCCTGTTCCTCGCGCTGACCGTCATCGACGGCTCCTTGCGCCGCATCGGGGCCCCGACCGACGACGACACCACCACCGACACCGAACCCCCGGGACAGCCACCGGTGGCCGAAGTCTCCGAGCCCCGCCCGACGGGACCCGCCCCGCAGCGCCCCGCAGCACAGGGCGACCCGACCCACCCCGCGACACGTGAGGACCGACCGTGACCAACCCCGCCCTGCTCGTGATGGACGTCCAGCAGGCCATCACCGAACGCGTTCCCGACCCCGGCTTCACACCGCGCCTCGCACGAGCCGTCGCCGCCGCACGGACCGTGGGCCTCCCCGTGGTGTACGTCGCCCTGGGCTTCCGCCCCGGCCATCCCGAGGCCAAGTCCAGTCCCTCCTTCGGCGCCCTGCCCGACGGCACCTTCGTCGAAGGTGACCCCGGAGCCGCCATCCACCCCGACGTCGCACCTCGCCCCGGCGAGAGCGTCGTCACGAAGAAGCGCGTCAGCGCCTTCGTCGGCAGCGATCTCGATCTCGTCCTGCGCGGCGGCGCCATCGACCACCTCGTCCTGACCGGCCTCGCCACCAGCGGCGTCGTCCTGTCCACCCTCCGTCAGGCCGCCGACCTCGACTACCGTCTCACCGTCCTGGCCGACGGCTGCGGCGACGCCGACCCCGAGGTCCACCGGGTGCTGACCGAGAAGGTCTTCCCCCGCCAGGCCGACGTCACCACCATCGACGCCTGGACCTCCGGCCTCGCCTGACACACGGCCTGCGCCGCCGAGCGGTGTCCGGCCTGGAGGCGAGAAGAGCGATGTCCGCGCGGGCGAAAGTGGTTTGCCGACGTGGATGTCGCGTGAGTAGCGTCGCCGTTCATGCCCCCGACTCTGCGCACTGAGCGGCTACTCCTCGAGCCGTACCACTTCGAGGACGAAGAGGGCTTCGTCGCTCTGTTCCAGGACACCAGGGTGTCGCAGTGGATGGGTGACGGCACTGCTTCCGAAGCATCGGACCGTGCCCTGTTCGGGCGCATCTTCACGAAGGTGTATGCCCAGGGCCTGTTCGATGTCTGGGCCGTTCGTCGCCATGGACTCCTCGTCGGGCATGCCGAGATCAAGCCCAACCAGGTCGTCGGGGGGCACGAGATCATTTACGCTCTGGCGCCGACGGCATGGGGGGCCGGCCTGGGGACCGAGTTGGCCGAGGCGATCGTCGCCCATGGTTTCGCGACCCTCCGACTGACCGAGGTGTACGCCACTGTGGACCCGGCGAACAAGGCCTCACTGACCCTGCTGGACGGAATCGGGTTCGAGCATGTCCGGGACATGAATGAGGATGACGGCAGCACCACCCGCGTGTTGATCCGCCGTCGAGCCGCAAGCAACAAGTCGCCACTCGCCCCATAGGGGCGATCAGGCCGCTTGGGTGGTGGACGCCCTCCAGGGCTGGAGCCGGCGGGAGCACCGCTGATCGGAGGACCGATCACCCCTCCATCACGGCATCGCATTGCGCGCAGACCAGCTGGGCGTACTCCGCCGCATACCACGAGGAATCAGGATCCGTGGGCCGGCCGGGAGAAGGCATCATGGCGAAGGTGTCCTTACCGCACAGCGTGCGCGGCCCTGGAGTCGTGGTGGACCCAGGGGCGGCCGGCGCTGCATGCACGCAGCGGACGGGCCGCCCCTCAACCAGTGAGGCACCGGTCATGGATCGCGCTGCACCTGGCTGATCGAGCTCGTACATCACGAAGATCTCGCTCATGTCCCGACGGTAGGCCGATACAGCGGATCACGCAGTCGGTACGTGAGACATACCGGCTTGGACCACCCTCGCCATGACGGTCGCGGACCCTTCAACTTGTCCGTCGGTACCGCGACGCCGCCCCAGGTCTCCCGACGCGCCCAGGGATACGCGGACGCGAACGGCGGAAGAATCGCGTTCCCCGTGAAGCCGGCAAGGACGCACTGGGGCTTGCTGCGAAAGTGCTGGTCACAGCCGGCAGGCTCGGCCGACCCCACCCTTGTTGCCAGTGCGACTTCGCGAATCGGGCGGCCGAGCGGGGAAACCGAGCAGTAGGCCGCAAGCCATGCTTCAGCCCCGGGCGATGGACTGTTCGATGAGGGCCACGGTGGCACGGGGATGATCGACCTCGATGACTAGGCGGTCGTAGGTTTCGGCGTCGGCGAGTTCGATGACGACTGCCTTGTCCGGGTTCTTCACGTCCCAGAAGAGGCGTTCACCATTGCTGAGGAAGCGGCCGGCGGTGATCACACCGGGGAGATTGGTGCCACCGACGCGGATGCCTTTCCGTTCGCGGGCGATGCCGGGGTCGTGGGTGGCGCCACGCACGTGGGCGAGGGGGATTTCCAGGCGGCTCTTGAGACTCCAGAGCTTGTCGAGACCCTGGATTTCGGCGGTCAGTAGGCCGCGTTCGCGGTCGATGGAGATCAGGGCCATGTCAATGCTCCTCAGCGGAGGTGAGTTGGGCTCGCAGGCGCAGGCGGGCACCGAGGACGGTGGAGGCGAGTTGAGGGGCGGCGTCACCGTGGGAAGGGCGCAGGGCGTCCTCCAGTGCGGTGATGCCTTCCGCGACCATGGCGGCCACCTCGGGATCGTGGGGGGCGCGTTCGGCGGCGGCGAGGAGGAGAAGTCCGGCCGCCGGGCCGTTGTCGTACGAGGCGATGGCTGTTGTCAGTGCCTGCGCGGGATCGGTGAGAGTGGCGATGACGGCGATCGCGGGATGGATCTCGTGGTCGAGGTGGTTGCGGAGGGCGGTCAGATGCAGGCTCCGTTTGGAACCGAACACTTTGTAGAGACTGCCTCGGTGGATGCCGGTGGCTGTGACCAGGTCGTCCACCGAGGTGCCCTCGTAGCCGTACGTGGCGAAGAGGGTGGCCGCGGTACCGACGGCCTGATCGGTGTCGAAGGTGCGTGGTCGTCCCATGGCAAGACCGTATGCGGTTAAAGAACGTCCAGTCAAGAACGAGTGTTCTTTTATGGTTGGTGCTGGAGACGCGGGAGGCGGACGCCTTTCGGAGGAGGCCCCTGGCGGTGCCGATCCACGGCCCGGCGCGCGCGAACGCCTTCCCGCAGGTACCGTCGCACCACCGGCGGCGGAACAGGCGCAGCAGCGCGGCGGCGGGGCTTACCCTGGCCGCATGATCACCGGTGGACACGTCATCATTTACAGCCGTGACGCGGAAGCGGACCGGGCCTTCTTCCGGGATGTGCTGGAGTATCCGCACGTCGATGCAGGAGGTGGCTGGCTGATCTTCAAGCTTCCGCCGACCGAGATCGCCGTGCATCCCACGGACGGCCCGGAGGCGCAGGAGCTCTACCTGATGTGCGACGACATCAACGCAACGGTGAAGAACCTGTCCACGAAGGGCGTGGAGTTCACACAGGCAGTCACCGATGCGCGCTGGGGGCGACTGACCAGGTTCCGTCTGCCGGGCGGCGGCGAGGTGGGCATGTACGAGCCCCGGCACGAGCGAGCCACCGAGCTGTGAAGCGCACATGCCGCACACCTCAGGCTCGCTGGGGCTGACGGCGAGATCCCCGTCAAGCGCCCGCCGACCGACGCCCAAGACGCGGACTGCGAGGTCGCCCACTGCCCGGCCCGGCGATGCGCACAGCGCCGAATCCTTCGAGGGAAGCCCGCCCGGGGCGGATGCACTCGCTACGGCGATTCCCGTGGACCGGCGTCTGCCGGGGCGTCGGGCGTGGTGCTCAGAGGCAGGAGCTGGGGGCGTTTCGCGGTGCGGCCGTCGCCGGAGGACCGGCCCCGCAGACGGCGTACGAGCCAGGGTCCGAGAAATGCGGCCGCCCAGCGCAGTTCGGCTGCTGCGGCTTGCCGACCGGCAGGGACCGCCTGCGGAGGCAGCGGGAGCGTCCAGGCGTCGTCGCTTCCGGGCAGGTGAATGGCGTGCGCCACGGCTGCGGCGATCCGTTCGTGGCCCAGCGGGCTCGCATGGAGTCGGTCAGCGCTCCACAGCCGTGGGTCCGTGGTGACGGCGTGAACGGCGGTTTCGGCGACCGTGACCCCATGTCGGGCGGCCGCAGCACGGATGCCGGCGTTGAGGTCGAACACACGGGACCTGACCGGCCGGGCAAGTGGCGCGATCTTCCCGACGTCGGGGAAGGTGAGGGTCACCACGTGGGCTCCGGTGGCTGTGAGCGCCATGAACACTTCTTCCAGATGCCCGGCCACCTCCGTGGCGTCGAAGCGGGGCCGGAGCAGGTCGTTGACCCCGGCGACGACGGTCGCCAGGTCGGGGCGCAGGGCCAGGGCGGGCCCCAGCTGTTCGGTGCGGACCTGGCCGGCGACACGTCCGCGTACGGCCAGGTTGGCGTACTCGAGAGAGGGGTTGACGGCCGCGAGGCGCTCGGCGAGCCGGTCGGCCCAGCCCCGCAGACCGGTGATGTCGTCGCCGTCCCCGAGTCCTTCGGTCTGGCTGTCGCCCAGGGCCACGTAGCGCAGATATTCACCGCTGTTCACGGCTCGTCCGCCTTTCCCGCAGAACGGCTGAGATCCGCAGGCACCAGTCCCGGTTGCCCTGTTCAAAGGCCAGGCCGCGCAGGCAGGTCAGGTACGGCCCGATCCGCTCGCCTCGGCGCAGGAACTCTTCCTCGTCCACGTCGCCCCGCATCTGCCGCAGCAGCTTGCCGAAGAGCTCGATCCTGGCGTCGGCTGCGGACGCTCGCTCTTCGAGCTGCTCGATCACCGGTGCGGTTCCGATGTGGTCGGCAGCCTGGACCTTGACGAGCAGGTCGTCGCGGATGAACGAGGGCTTCGATACGGATGCGGCAAACTCTTCCAGCTCGGCGAGACCGGCGTCGGTGACCCGGAACAGACGTTTGTTGGGCCGCGCCTCCTGGACCACCTGCCGACCGGCGACCAGCCCTTCCTTCTCCAGCTTGGCCAGCTCGGCGTACAGCTGCTGGGGCAGGGCGTACCAGAAGTTCGCGACACCGACGTCGAACGCCTTGGCCAGTTGGTATCCGCTGTATTCGCCGTCCAGCAGCGCCGCCAGCACGGCATGTCGCAAGGCCACCGAAGGCGCCCCTTCCCTTTCGTTGTCCGCCACTGCATCATACTCAAGAAAGTGACTAGTCACATCGTTGAGTATCAGGAGGAGTCATGGAGACTGCTGAACGCTTCCGGACCGGCGTGGAGAAGGGCGATCTCGCGGCGCTGGAAGACCTGTTCACCGAGGACATCCGCCTCTACAGCCCGGTGAAGTTCACCCCCTTCGAGGGCAGGCCCATGGTGCTGGGACTCTTCGGTGTCCTGCTGCGCACCTTCGAGGACTTCCGCTACATCGGACACTTCGAGGGCGTGGCCGAGACCAGCACCGATGGCGAGGAGACTCCGTCGGCGATCCTCCTCTTCCGGGCCACCGTGCACGGCAAGGAGATCCACGGCATCGACCTGCTCCAGTTCGACGAGACGGGCCGGATCAAGGAGTTCACCGTGATGGTCCGCCCGCAGTCCGCGGTCCATGCCCTGGGCGAGGCGGTACTCGCCGGCCTGGTCGCCGACGGACTCATTCCCCGGCCCGACGGCCGCTGAAGGGACCACGGCAACACCCGCCCCGATGCCAAGGATCCGGGTACCCACCGAGCCACACCCGTTCTCGCGTCGGCCACTCGGGGTCGTGGGCGACCACGCGTTCGCGGACCAGCGGGCGCCGGGGGCAGGATTCAGCGACTTGAGATGAACAGCGCTCCGGGCTCGGCGTGCGCCGAGCACGATGATGTTCGTGTCGATCGCGCCTAGCTTCGTCCATGACTTGACGGTGCTCCCCCGCCCCGCTCACGGTGGGCGGACAGCGTCGCCCGGACGATCTTGTGGTCAAGGTTGCCGACCTCTCCGGCGTCGGCGATGAGGGCTGTCAGGCATTCGTACGGACCGACAAAGCCGTATGTGACAGAAGCCCGGCGGCCTCGTTGACGCCGAACGCGTCGGCGCCAGTCACGTGCCGAGGTCCGGCAGGATCGATACGGGCACAGGATTCTCTGGGTTCGCGGGTCGTGACGGGCCGAGAGCATGGGCAGGCACAGGCTCCGACGTGCCGCAGTCGTCGGATTCGGTCCGGACAGTCCGCCTTGCGGTCCGGACGCCGAACACTTCGAGCACACCGGAACCGGTCCATCTCTCTTCCGGTGCCGGGCGCCTCCAGAACGACGCCGAGTGGAGCCGGGCCACACCCGAAGCCGACTCCACTGGGCCAACAGCGACGGCGGGGCGGCGTCGGCCGAATATCGGTGGAATTGCCATCATGCGCGGCCCAGAGAGACGAAGACGCGAGATGGGTCCTCGACGTCGGCACCTTGCCGTCCGCTCGGGAAGGAGCATCTGCCATATCCGAACGGCAACGCATTCCCCGCCCGACCATGACGCCGACCCCCCGCAACTGTCCTTCCGCACCGGACCCGCCGGGTTCATTTTTCAGCGCTTGAAGGCGTCCTTCGCCTTCTCCTTCGCCTGACGAACGTCACCCTTGGCCTTCTCGGCGCGGCCCTTGGCCGTCAAACCCTCGTTGCCTACCGCGCGGCCCGCGGTTTCCTCCACCTTGCCCTTGGCCTGTTCCACCTTGGCCTTGGCCTTCTCGTCCTTGGCCACGACACTCACATCCCGCTTCTCAATCTTGATGGACAACTTCAACATCAACCGTAAATGGCTCCGTACACGCAAGCTACCGACCGGTCGGGCCGAAACGGGATTATGTGAAGTCCGGATGAGATCGAACGCCCTCAGGCGTGACCCACAAGGCCTTTGCAGAGGGATTCCCACGCGGACTTACCGGCGGGTTCCCGGCCTTCGGCTCGCAGCGCCCAGCACTGCGCCACGCCCCGTCGAGCCCGCATGGCTGCGCCGCCCACACGACCGTCCCGTTCCACCTGTACAGGCAGGGCTTCGGCGGAGTCGCGTGGCGTCCGATCTCTGCTCAAGAAGGCCGACTTCGACAAGATCATGACGATTTACCCAGCCGCCGTGCCCGAGAGGGGCGGCGACGTCCCGCCGCGATGCGAGTCCGCCACCCACTCGCCGCCCCAGCCCTTGCCTAACCTATCGACATTCGATAGATTCCCATCGTAACTCGATGGAAGGATGGACCGTGGGAAAGCTGACAGTGCGTGCGCTGCGCGCCGTACTCGTGGTGGTGCTCGCCGGCACCGTGTGCGTACAGGCGGGGATGATGTGGGTGTTGATCAGTGGGAGCGACCCGGAGGACGGATCGCTCCCACTGACCGCGCTGCGCGTGATCACGATCCTGGGCATGTTGTCGGCCCAGGTCGCCCTGGTCTGCGTCTGGCGGCTGGTGACGATGGTGCGACGCGGCACCGTGTTCTCCCACGCCGCCTTCCGGTACGTGGACGCCGTGATCGGCGCGATCGTGGCGGCTGCCCTGCTGTGGTTCGCGGTCACGGCCGTCAATGCGCCGGGCCAGCGGGAGGACCCGGGTGTCACCGTCATCATGGGCGGGATCGGCCTGGCCATCCTGGGGGTCGCGCTCATCGTCCTCGTGCTGCGGATGCTGCTCGCCCAGGCCGTCGCGCGCGACGTCGAAGCGGCAGAGATGCAGGCCGAGTTGGACGAGGTGATCTGATGCCGATCTTCGTCGACATCGACGTGATGCTGGCCAGGCGGAAGATGTCCGTGGGCGAGCTCGCGGACCGCGTAGGGATCACCCCCGCCAACCTGGCGGTACTCAAGAACGGCCGCGCCAAGGCGGTGCGCTTCGCGACGCTCGCCGCGCTCTGCGAGGTGCTCAAGTGCCAGCCGGGCGACCTGCTGCGCTGGGAGGCCGAAGACGCCGTGGGCGCATGACGTACGCCAGGGCGGGCGCGAAAAGATCCGTGACACGGCACGTGGACCCCATCGACGTGGATCGCCGATCACCCGCAGCACCGTCCCGGCCTCGTTGGGCAGATACCGGTTGACCTGTACCGCACCGTCCTGGTCGACGATCACGACCTGCGAACGCCCCCACCGCATACCCCTGCTCTCCCATCGCGGAAGGGCGGGGGTTCGTCGTCGGGAGGGCAGCCGGAGCCGACCGCCGAGTGGACCGCGAGACCGGCAAGGTCAGGATCAAGAGCGTCTACGCGGTCACCAGGCTCGCTGCGGGACAGGTCACACCCATCGAGCTCTTGGCCGGCGGGTTACCAGGGTCCGTGGTCGGCCAGGCCCAGAGCGAGGCCGGCGGCCGCGGTAGCGAGGAACACGATCCCGCCGACGATGTTGCGGGAGCCCACCCGCAGGTGGGCGATGATCGCGCCGATGAAGTACAGCACGAGACCGGAGGCGGCGAGGGTCCCAAGGAGCGGCACGGCGAGCCCGGCCAGCAACCCCACGGTGCCCGCTGCCAGCAGCATGCCCAGCACCGGTACCCACTTCCGGGGCACGCCCTTCATGTCCGCCTGGGTCTTGGGGTATTCGTGGCCTATCAGGTAGGTGACGGCGGCGGCACCGTTGAAGACCGCACCGAGGATGGTGACCGTGACGTAGGCAGCGAACACGTTTTCTCCGTTTCTGTGGCCAATAGCCTTGCCGGGCACTCCGTCGTGGGATGCCGTTCTCCTGGACGACGAACCGGCGACTCGATTTGTGACATCGCTCGGCAGCCGGGCGTGCCCATGGTCTCGAACTCCCCTTGACCGTTGAGCATCGCGCGAAGGCGCTGTCGGGGGACTGGGGTGTCTTCTGCTCCCTGATGATCGTCCCGGGTTGCCCAGGCACGACCCCGGGCGGCCAACCGACCTCGCGCGCTACTCCTGAAGCTCGAACAGTGCTGTGACCAACGGGCGGCCCGCCCCGCGGTCGGGATGGCTTGCGGAGGACGGGCCTTCCGGTCGGTAGCGAGGTCGACCAAGCGTCCAACTCCTGTGGCACATCCCCCCACTGCCCGCCCGTCTTGAAGCGCCGGACCACGCACTCGAACTGCTGCTGCAGCCGATCGGGGTACGGGCCGCACTCGCCGATCGCAGGGCGGTGTAGGTGAACTCCCACTCCGTATAAAACAGTTGCCTTCGCGTCACGCAAGACGACCTACAGGATCAGACCCCGTCACAAGGGCGAGTCAGCAGGTTGTCACGACTCCGTACGTGCCCCAGCGGCGCTCCGTCTGCCGGGCGGTGCCGCGCTGCACGTTCGCGGCGGCCGGGTCGACGACAAGGCCCTCGGTGGTCTCACTACCGGATCGAGCACCATCTGCCCCCGGCCTGCCCCCCAACTATGCGCCGCACGCGGCAGACGCTGGATGCCGAGCCGTCATTCGAGACTTGCAGCTCATTACCGCCGCATCGCCTCCCGCCGACGAGACAAGGCAGGAGGCGGATCGTCACGGTGTGAGCCACCCGGTCCGATGCCGCATGCCGAGATCATTTCTCCCGGTCCTCATCCGCGGCCTCGTCCTCCCCTTCGTCTTCCTCCACGTCCTCCCCTTCGTCCTCGGCATCGCCGTCTTCCGCGGTCTCGTACTCGCCGTCATTCTCCGAGTCCTCGGCCTGTGCCGCTTCTTCCTCTTCCACGGCGTCTTCGTGCGACATGACGACTTCACCGTCTCGGATCTCGCCCCGCCAGCCTTCCGGCTCCTCGTCGGCGAGAGTGACGTACCGCTGGAAGTGCTTGAAGTCCAGCCGAACCCGGCGGCCCTGGGCCCGCCAAATATTTCCGGTCTTTTCGAAGAACCCGGAAGGGTAGTACTCCATGACCAGGACGATCCGCGTCAGCGTCGGCGCCAGTTCATGGAAACTCACGGCACCCTTGGTCGTCCCCTTGGCCCCTTCGGAGCTCCAGACGATCCGGTCGTCCGGAATCTGCTCCTGAACAGTCGCTTTGAAGCTGCGGGAAGAGGGGCCGACCTTGACCTTCCAGTCGCTGCCCATCTCGTCGCCCATCGACACGCTGCGAACGCCCTTGGTAAAGCTGCTGAACTCCTCGTACTGGGTCCAGTAGTCGTAGGCCGTGCGAAGCGGCACTCCGACATCGAGGACCTCAATGATGTTCATGCTCTTGCTACTGCCGGACTTGCCCTTGCCGCCGCCGAACGCCTCCTTGACCTTGCCCACGACACTGTCCTTGACGCCTTTGGCCTTCTCGGACAAGAACGCCTTCACGGGGGATTCGCCCCCGAGGACGCGCGAGCCGACTTTGAGCAGTGACCCGCCGTTTTCCGCCACATCCGTCAGCTGCCCCGTGACGTCCGTGAGCTTGTCGCTTGCCTTCTCCGCGAGCCGTCCCACCTGCGATTCGACAAAACCCGACAGCGCCTCACCCAGTCCGCCCGCCCCCGACCCCTGCGTCTCGCGATCCTTCGTCTCCTTCGCAGCCATGACGGGTCACCTCCGGCGATCAGCGTGCTTGGATGTCCTCTTCGCCACCTGCCCCGAGGACGCCGCCCTCTTCGCGGGAGCACGCTTCCTGGCAGCAGACTTCTTCGCCGGGGCTGACTTCTTCGCGGCCGGCTTCGTCGCGGAGGACTTCTTCCGGGATGGCTCCTTCGCCGCCGCCCCGGACGAGCTCCGGGTAGAGGGGGCCCTCTCTCGCCTTGCCGCGGTGCCCCTCCCGGGCCGAGCCGGCTTCCGGGAGCTTCTCCGGCGCTGCGGGCGTCCGCGTTCAGGCTCCTTCTCTTCCTCCTCCGGTGCCGCTTCCTCTTCCTCCTCCGGTTCCTCCTCTTCGTACTCCTCCTCCGGCTCAGCCTCATCCTTCTCGCCGAGGTTGGCAGTGCGGTCACGGAGCGTGTCCGCGAGCGCCTCCATGCCGCGAGTCGCAGCCGCTGTCACTGCCTTGCGGCCGGCCTCGATGAACTCACCTTTCAGCTGGTCCTGCACTTCGGCCACCTGCGGGATCTCCCCCAGCATGCGCATTCCCTCGGTAGCGAGCTGGCGCGGGTCAAGGCCCAACCGTTTGCCCGCCAGATAAGTCCCCACACTCAGCGCGAGCTTGCCCTTCTTCGTGCGGCCCAGTACGTATCCGCCGAGAAGGGCCGCGGCGAGAGTCAGCTTGGTCTGATCGTCCATGCGCACGTCACCTTCAACGTTCCCGCGGGACCCACCCTTGCCGTGCGAACTGCGGCTCTGTGGCTGTCAGGGGTCTCTGCCCTGACAGCCACTGCCGATTTCGGGAGCGCGACGAAGGGGGCGCCTGATCCTGTTCACTCCGGGCGAGGCCGACCCTCCACAGCCCGGCGGTTGCGGCCACGACGGAAGGTCGCCTCGGCACGAGAGCCATCACTTGATGCCGGTCCTGTACTCACCAGTCTCGCCCGTATCGTGGCAGTCGCACCTTGGAAAGCTCCGCCTCCTGATGCGGGGGCGCGCCGCGTGGCATCTGCGGTTGCCAGCTGTGGTTGCCGGTCCTCGGCGTCGGCGCCGACCCCTGCGGTGGCCCCGATGTCTGACGGATACTTGATGTGCCGTGACGCGGGCACGGTTGTCGTGTCCTTCTACTGCGGGGCGGGTTCTGCCGGTATGCCAGCAGGTCCGTGAGAAGGCGACCGACAGCCTGCCCGGCGCAGGAAGGTTGTGCAGGTGACGTCGTCTGCCGGTCTCGGTTCACAGCCCGCCTCCCTCGCCCCGGAGGTGGGACTGGACGATGCCACGTTGGTGGTCCGTGCCCGTGACGGCGACATGCGCGCCTTCGAGGTACTGGTGCGCCGCTATCAGGGGCCGATGTACCGCTTGGCACTACATATGCTCGCGAGCCGCGGCGACGCCGAGGACGTGGTGCAAGAGGTGTTCCTGACCGCTTGGCGGCGGCTGGGGCAGCTACGGGACGATGCAGCCTTCGTGGGCTGGCTCTACCGGACGACGAGCAACCGGTGCCTGAACATCATCCGGGCACGTAGACCCGTCGCACAGGCTGACCTGGACCGTCGCGAATCCGCCGAGGTGACTGGATCACCGGAGCGGGCGGCACAGGTCAGCGAGCAGCTGATCGCGCTCGCTGCCGCTTTGAAGCGGCTGACTCCAGAGCAGCGGGCGTGCTGGCTGTTGCGGGAGGTGCACGGTCGCTCCTACGAGGAGATCGCCGGGGTCATGGGCACGACCCGTACGGCGGTGCGTGGACGTATAGCGCGCGCTCGAGTGCAATTGGCGGAGGCGATGGCTCCATGGAAATGAGCGACGCTCAGGGCTATGTGCTGTCTTGCGGCCGCAAGATGGAGACGGTGTGGGAACGGCTCGATCCGGACGGCACCGACCTGACTGACACCCATGATCTCACCTGCGAGCACTGCTCTGAGGCTCGGCAGAACCTGGTGATCCTGCAGGAGGTGACCGGCGAGCTCGCCTCGGAGGAGATCGGACCTCCGCTGACCTTGACCGGACGGATCATGTCTGCGGTGCGCGCAGAGGTCCGCCGTCACCACATGCTCGCGTTGCCCGGCGCGGAGCCGGGCGCAGTGCAGATCAGCGAACAAGCGGTCGCTGCCGTCCTCCGATGTGCCGCCGATTCCGTCGACGGTGTACGCGCACGGCACTGCCGGATTTCCGTCACGGACAGGAAGGGCGCGGTGGACGTGGAAATGAGCCTCGCGGTGGCCTACCGCAGGTTTTCCGCCGACGCAGTCGACGAGGTGCGCGAGCGGGTCCGGGCAGCAGCCGCAGCACGGGTCGGGATAGTCCTGGTGCGTCTGGACCTGACCGTGGAAGACCTGTACGACGCATGAATCCCCGGGATCCGGCAGCAGACTGTCGAGAGAGGCTGAAGCACATGGACAAGGTGTTCGTGACGGCAACGACCGTGCCGGACGACGAGACACGGGTCTCCCGTGCCCAGTGGGTGATCGCCGAGCCCGTGATCGCCGCAATCGCCGCCCGAGCCGCAGTCGCCGTCCCTGGTGTCGTACGGCTCGAGCCCGGCCTGACCGGACTCGCCTCCCAGGTGGCGCGTTCGGTGCGCCAGAGGATCAACGGCCTCGCCCCGGCCCCGACCGAGGGTGTGAGCATCACGGTCGACCACACAGTCGTGCCGTCGAGCCTGCACGCCTCCATCGACATGGTCGCCTCCGGGCGTGAACAGGCCTGGGCCGTGGGGCGGGCTGTCCAGCGTGAGGTCATGCGTGCCGTCGCCGATGCCACGGGCCTCGTTCCGCAGTCCGTCGTGGTGTCGATCATGGATATCGACTTGGATCGGACCGGTGCGTGGTGACTCCGAGATCAGAGCTGGCACACTCCCTTCTGGCTGTCCTGGGCAGGATCCCGGGTCTGCGCCCGGCGACCCCCGCCACCACCCACGTGGGCTCACGCGTGCCCTGGAACCTTGACACCATGGCTGTCGGCATCGACGAAGAACTCATCGAGATCCGCGTCGTCGCCCTCGCCCTCCCCCTTCCTCCGATCCTGCGCGAGGCCGAGGCCGCCCTGCGCGCAGCGCTGAAGGAGACCGGGTGGAAGGACGCCCGGCTGCGCCTTGTCGTCTGCGACATCGATGCCGCCGCCCTGACCTCCGTCGTTCACGCGAGTGGCGCGGGTGCCTGAAGGGCCATGACGTTCTCCCCCGGCACGGGTCGTTCAGGTGTGACGAGCGCGAAGCCGCCTCGTCCGGAGCCAGATAATCGAGGAGAGCACCATGACGAACCCAGCCACCACGAATACCGCCGTGCCCTCCACCTTTGCCGCAGGCGACACGGAGAAGAGTGCCACCAGCGCACCTGAAGCTTCCTCTGCACAAGCCTCCGGGCAGGGCTCCACCACCATCGCCGATGTCGTCGTCCAAAAGATCGCCGGTATCGCTGCCCGCGAGGTGCCCGGCGTACACGAGCTGGGTGGCGGAGCGGCACGGGCGTTCGGCGCAGTCAAGGGGCGTATCCCCGGAGCCTCCGCCAGCGCCGGACAGGGCGTCTCCGTCGAGGTCGGTCAGAAGCAGACGGCCGTGGACCTTCAGATGCTGGTCGAGTACGGAGTGTCCATACCCGAGTTGGCCAAGGACGTCCGCAACAACGTCATCGACTCCGTCGAGCACATGACGGGCCTGGAGGTCGTCGAGGTCAACATCAATGTCAGTGACGTCCACATCCCGGCTGACGACAGTGACGGTGACGACCAGGACACCGGCAGCCGCGTCCAGTAGCCGCTCCCATCCCCCGGCACCGCACACACCGTACGTCGCCTACAGACGGCTGGGGCCCGGCCACGGGTCTGTCCACGTCAGGGTCCATCTGTGCGGCCTCGCACACCGCGACTCGATGTCACATGGCCACTGTGGGGGCAACCTACGGCACCCAAGGAGAATTGACATGACGTCCACTCAGATAGGCCTCCTGACAGGACTCGTCCTCGGCCTCGCCGCTGCGTTCGGCGGTTTCGAAGCCTTCCTCATCGTCCTCGTTCTCGGGACGGTCGGGCTGCTGGTAGGGCGATACCTCGACGGCAAGCTCGACCTCGCCCAGCTCACCGGACGTGACAGGGACGACTTCCATGGACACCGCGATCACCACGTCAGCTGAACGGGACTCCGGCGCGGCGCAGCGAGGCACCACGACGATCTCCGACCGCACCGTGGAACGTATCGCCACCCGGGTGTTGACCGAAGTCGAGAACATCGGCGGAGCGGCCGGCCGGCTGCTGGGCATCGCGGTCCCAGGAGAACACTCCGAAGGCTCGGCCCACGTTGCCGCGAAGGTCAGTGGCGACTCGGCCGCGGCGCTCGATGTCCGCCTGTCCGTCGCCTATCCACAATCCGTCGCTCACACCACCGAAGACGCCCGCGCACGCTTGGTACGCCGCGTCGCGGACCTCACCGGTCTGACCGTGACCCGCGTCGACATCACCGTCACTGCACTGCGCGCTCCCGACTCACCGACCAGGAGAGTCCGATGAAATGCCGGCCCCGCCGCACCATCCCGGCCACGCTCACCGCGCTGGTACTGCTGGCAGCCTGCGTGCTGACCGCCGTCGTCGCCATTCAGCTGATCACCGGTCAGGGCGCGCTCGTCAGCTACCACTCCGTCGCTGACGCCCTGCACAGCACCCGCTGGAGCGACACCACCACCCTCATTGCGGGCGGCGCATTCGCCCTGCTCGGGCTACTCCTCCTGCTCGCGGCCCTCCTGCCGGGGAAACCGACCGTCCTGCCGCTGACCGGTGACCTGGACGCCGGCATCACCAGGCGTAGCCTGCTCCACGCCTTGCAGAACACGGCCTCGAGCGTCGACGGTGTCAGCAGAGCGAGGCTGAAACTGGGCCGCCGAAGGATCGTCGCCCGCATCCGCACCGACCGGACCAACACCGCGGGGCTCGCCGATGCCGTGAGCGCCGCCCTGGATCGGCGCCTCGACCAACTCACCCCGCTCGTCCGGCCGGCCGTGAAGATCCGGCTCCGTGCCACCAGGAACGCACCATGACCAGCCTCAACCGCCCAGCCCGTCTCAACCGCACACTGCTGGCCGCGCTCGGCGTCCTCCTGCTCGCCTCGAGCTCCTTCGCCGTGGCGGCTCACTTCGGCCACCTCACCTTCCTGGACTCGGACGCCACACTCGCTGCCACCACCGCCGAGCCGCCCACCTGGGCACTCTGGATTGCCGCCGCCACGGCCATCGTTCTGGGGCTGCTCATCCTGCGCTGGATGGCCGCACAGTTCACCCGGCGCCCCAGGACTCACACCTGGCGCATCGAGCAGAACCCCGAACAAGGCAGCACCGAACTGGCCGCGAACACTGCCACCGCCCCCTTCCTCGGGGAGGTCACGGCTTACCCCGGCGTGCACCACGCCCACGCCACGCTCGCCGGAACCCGCCAAGACCCCATCCTCGCCATGGTGATCAGCACCGAGCGAGGCGCTGATCTCACCACCATCAACCATCACCTCGACGCGCACGGGCTTCCCCGGCTCCGTCAAGCGCTCGACCTCGACACCCTCCCCTTCACCGTCGAGTACCGCCTCACCACCCACACCGGCGTCCGCGCACGCTGAGGGCTCTCCCGTCGTCCCTGGCGGGCACACGGCGACAGCTACGGCACCTCGCCACGTTGTCGGGACGCCCGAATACGCCCAGTAACATCAGGCCCCTCCGCCTTGCGATGCACCGCATCCGACGCCGCGCGCCGATCCACCAGGGACTACGGGACAGCTCTTAAACGCCTTCGATGATGCGGAAGTCGCGCTCGACGCCGTCGGACAGGGCGAGCAGCGCCTGCTGGTAGGCCTCACTCGCGTGAGCTGCGACGGCCTGTTCGAAGCTGTCGAACTCGATCAGGACGACGCGCTCGGCGACGCCGTCGTCATGGGCGACGACCCGCCCGCTGCGGGCGAGCAGCCGCCCGCCTCCGGCCGCGACGGCCGGACCGGCCAGCTTGTTGTAGGCAGCCAGCTTCTCGGGGTCGGAAATGGTGCGATAGGCGCTGACCCAGTAGCCCTTGGCCATGAGAAACTCCAGTGTTCGGGAAGGTGCACGTCTGACGTTCACTGCGGCAAGCGAGCGCACCCGGCGGAAGATCACCGGGGTGATTCAGGGAACGTACCGCTCAGCGACCCGTCGGAGCCTCGCCGCTGAGCAGGGGTTGCAGAAGCGGGATGTACAGGTCGGCGACTTCGTCGGGGGCGAGCCGGGTGAGCTGGTCGGCTTGGACGGTTGCGTACATCGCCCCGAGGCCGAGCAGCACGCCGATGGCCAGCTCCGCACGCAGCGCGGCGTCCGGCCCATGGAGTCGGGCGGCGAGGGCGTCGATGACCTGCGTGCGGAAGTTGGCCCGGGCCTGTCCGCCGAGTTCCAGGTGGTGACGGGAGAAGGCGATGCGCAGGATCGGGTCGCGGGTCTGGCCGCGCTGGGTGGCGAGCAGGTGCAGGACCATGTGCCGGGCGAGGCCGTCCAAAGGGGCGTCGAACAGGGCGGTGGCGTCGGCGTCGAAGGTGAACACCTGGTCGAACAGGTGCTCCTTGGATCCGTAGTACTTCATCACGAGCGCCGGGCTGACGCCCGCGTCTTCGGCGATGGCGGCGATGGTCGTGTCGGCGTAGGCATGGCGCGCGAACGCACGCCGGGCGGCGGCGAGGATCTCCGCGCGCCGCGCGTCGGCGTCACGCGGTCGTGCCGCCTGGTCCGGTGCCGGACCGGGCCTCGGCGACACCGGTGCCGGTGCCGGCGGGTTCCTGGACGTCGTTCGCGGGCGGCCGCTGCGGGCGGAGGCGGAGCTCGGGCCGGGCATCGTGTTCAGCCTCCTGAAGGGGGGACGGCGCGGGTCGCGGCCGGCGCGGGATGAGGCGGGCGGCCGCACAGGCCAGCAACGCGACCGCCCCCGCCGCGGCGAAGGCCACGCGGTACCCGTCCAGGGTAGGCGCCGCCACGGCCACGCCCGACACGCCGGCGAACACGCGGGTGTGCTGCGCCAGCACGGTGGCGACCACCGCGCTGCACAGGGCCTGCCCGATGGTGCGCATGAGGACGTTGAGGCCGTTCGCCGCGGCGGTCTGCTCCAGCGGCACCGCCCGCATGATCAGCATGGGCAGCGCGGAGTAGGCGAGCGCCGTGCCGACCGACACCACGGCCGCTCCGGCGATGACCGCCCACAACTGCCGACTGTCGGCGAAGCGCAGCCCATACCCGGCCGCGATGACCACCGTGCCCAGGGTCAGCGTGGCCTTGGCCCCACGGGCGGCGGACAGTCGGGCGGACAAGGAAGCGGACAGCACCATGATCACACCACTGGGCAGCAGGCACGCACCCGCCGCCACCACCGAGAGACCCAGACCGTACCCGGTGACGCGGGGCGTCTGGATCAGCTGCGCGGTGACGAGGGAGTTGGCGTAGAAGGCGAACCCGGCCAACAATGCGGCCACGTGCGGCAGCAGAACCGTCGGACGCATCGCGAGCCGCACGTCCACCAGCGGCCGCGACACCCGGCGCTGCTGGACGGTCCAGCCCGCCAGGATCAGCAGCGCCGCCCCCGACAGACCCAGAACCCGCCGACTGCCCCACCCCCACTCACCCGCCTTGGACAACGCCAGCAGCAGAAGCACCAGCCCCGCACTCAGCCCGCACGCCCCGACCAGGTCGAACCGCCCCGGCGACCGAACCGGCTTCTCCCGCAGCACCCACCACGCCAGCGCGAGCACCGCCGTCGAGAGCACCGTCATCGCCCAGAACATCGCATGCCAGTCCGCGAACTGCACCAGCAGCGCGGCCAGTGGCAGACCGAGAGCAGCACCGACCCCCACCGTCGAACTCATCAGCGCAACCGACGAACCCGTCCGATGCGGCGGCAGCACGCCCCGCAGGAAACTGATCGACAGCGGCACCACCGCGGCCCCCACCCCCTGCAGCCCACGCCCCACCAAAAGCCAAGGGAGAGTGGAGGCGAACGAGCACACCAGCGACCCGACGGCGAGCGCACCGAGCGCGACCAACAACATCCGCCGCTTGCCGTACATGTCCCCGGCCCGCCCCAGCAACGGCGTCGCGACCGCCCCGGTCAGCAACGTGAGCGTGACCACCCACCCGACATCGACCGGCGCCGCGCCGGTCAGCCGAGGCAACTGCGGCAGCAGCGGCACGACGGCGGTCTGCACCAGCGTCGTGACGATGCCCCCTGCCGCCAGAACCGCCATGACGCGGCGATCGGCGGACGGGGATGGGGATGGGGATGGGGATGGCGAATCAGTGGGCACCGCGAAACCCCCTTGAAGGTGAATGGCGTTCACCACTGTAGGTGAACGCCATTCACCTCGCAATGCGGTTGCGTGGACGCGGCCTGCCACGACGGCCTTATAGGGGCCTTGGTCGGAGAGGGGGCGCGGTTCGTCGTCCATCCCACGCCGTGATGAGTGCGGGGCTTCGTCTCATCCTCGGGTGCGCCGGACGCACTCCGCGACGATGGCGTGGAGGCTACCGGTCCGCTGCATCAGGTCTCTCTGGACGCACGCGCCGTTTCCCGCACTGAGCAAGGCGCCCAGCCCGTCCTCTGCCGCCTTCAGGTCGCCGCTCTCCTCCAGGGCCCCGCGCACATGTGCCAGCAGTGCGCGAGCCACGGTTTCAGCGGGTTCGGGATGCATGGTGAGAGGGTGGAGTAGTCGGTCGTCCAACCCGGAACGGCTTGCCCGCCAGGCAGCCATGCGCAGGAGAGTCGTAGGGAATTCGGCAGGCGGCTCACCCGCTCGCCATTCACACGCCGCTGTCTCGACCAGACCACGAATCAGGGTGGCCAGCAGCACCGTGACCAGCGGATCGAGACACACGTCCGCGACTCTGACTTCGATGGTGGGGAAGTGGTGGGAGAGGCGCGCATCGAAGTAGATCATTCCGCTGTCGCGCAGCACTTCGGTGTCGAGCAGCGCCTGAATCTGCTCGTGATAGCGCTCCGCGGTGCCGAACACGTCTACCGGGCCTGCCGACGGCCAGCGGCCCCACACCCTGCTCCGATAGCTGCTGTAGCCGCTGTCCTGGCCCTGCCAGAAGGGCGAGTTCGCGCTCAGGGCCAACAGCACCGACAACCAGGGCCGCACGCGGTCCAGCACGGCGACGCCCTCTTCGTCCGACTCCACCGACACGTGGACATGGCATCCGCATGTCAGCTGTTCCTGCGCGGTCAGTCCGAACTGCTGCTCCAACCACTGGTATCGCTCACCGGTTCCGACCGTCGGGCTGACGGGGAGCGGGGACGTGGCCAGCGCAACCACGGCGGCCCCCGCATTGGCCGCATGACCGGCGGCCTCCACCCGCCGGCGGATGATCTCGTCCGCCAGCTCGTCCATGTCGGTCCGAGGCCGGGTGGCGAACTCGACTTGCTGGCGGTGCAGTTCGGACTCGAAAGCACACTCTCCTTCGGCATGTCGGTGCGCCATGGCCAGAACCGCTGTCGACAGTGCCTGTGGTTCACCGCTCTCCGCGTCGACCAGGAGGAGTTCCTCCTCGACACCCACACTCCGCACAGCCGTGCCCCCTCTCCTCGGCTGGCTGACCGATCCCCCGCACGCGGAGTTGGTCATCGCGCCCGCTCGACCGAGCACGTCTGGGGGGCGCGGCACGGACGGCCGTGAACCGTGTGGAGACACCCACCCCGGTCACGCCGTCCTGTCGGACAGCTCCAGTCATCTCAGGATGCCTGCGATTGCGCCTGACGGCAGGTTCACGGGCCGGGCCACGAGCAGGGAGTCATCCTGAGGTCGGGCCCCCGGCAACTGATGACGGGCGGCCACCAGCGCACTGTCGATGTCGCCCGTGCCCGTGGCGACACACAGCGTGTATGCCACATCACCCATCCGCCGCCGGGCATCACGAGCTCCGCTCTCGGCCTCCAGCACCATCAGGGTCTCGTACTGCTCGATCAGGTTCCGCAGTACGGCCGGGTGCGCCATCAACATGAACGGTCCTTACGCTCGACAACTCCGGACGGGCCCCTAGGCCTGACCGGCCGAGTACCCCCGGCTGCGGCGGCCACACTTCCGACTGTGCGACCGCGGCGACGGTACGGAGGAGGACGGGCCATGTCGGACCGCGAAGTGACGACGGCTCACATGCGTCACCTGTGCTCACGGGTTGTGCCCTTGGCCTCTTCCCCTCTCGCCGCATTCGCCGTGCGGGCGACGACACTGCCCTCCCCCGCACTTCAGGTGCTCCCCGACCCGCAGTGGTGGGGGCGGAATCCGCAGTGGTGGGGCGGTGCCCGAGCATGGCCGGCCGCCCCAGGAGACGCCGGCGGCCGGCTCGCTCGGCCCGCCGGCCGCATCTCCGGTCTATGCATACGAGGCGTCGGCCACGATCAGTGAGCCCTCTCCGGCGCCGACCTCCCCCGCTCCCTCGGATGTGCGCACTTCCGACGGGCGGAGCTGCCTGACAAAGCCCTCTCACGCGGCCGAACAATTGTTCGAAAATTGAGTCGCCTCTCGTGCGCCCACTCGGAGCTATGCGATATCGACCCGGTATGCCCACTTTCGTAATGAATGGGAGAATTTTCTGCAAGGGAGCTGCGGAGCGTTTCGCGTACGCAGACCGAATCCCACCCCCACAGGCAGGCAGGCCCACTCATGGCCAACCATCCGAAGCCATCCCCGCCGCCACACGGCGAAGGTCCGAGCCGGCACAAAGGAACCCAGCAGCACGGCTGGGCGTCGGACGTGGACGAGACCCGCCAGCAGGACAACCCGAGCGCGCATCGCTCCTTCCACCTCGAGGAGCACGCACCCGGCCCGGGACCCGGCAGGAAGATCTCCAAAGAGGAAAGCCAGGACGTCGCCGGGGACACCGCGAAAAGCACCGGCCGCAGAGGCGAAGAGCGCGCCAAGGGCTCCGAAGAGGGCATGCACGACACGGGTCGCAGAGGCCGTTCACAGCGCCCCAGCGGCAGCAAGGACGCCTCGGCAACCACCGGGGTGGATCCTCAGGATCCTCCGGACAAGAAGTCCAGGCAGGGCTGAGCGCACTCGGTCGGATCATGCCGGGCTCGCGGTCGGAATCGGTGCTGTGAGCCTGCCGCCGACGGCCGGGCAGCCGAAGGAACTCGACGTCGATGCCCATGCGTGGGAGGAATCATGGCCGTACGGCACCAGCTCATCCTCCGTAAGCCAGGTGTGGTGTGGTCCCTCCTCGAGGACGAAACGCGCTACGGCGACTGGGTCGTCGGCACGCACAAAACCGGCCCGGGGGAAGGCCGATGGCCCGAGCTCGGATCTTCGATCCACTACACGGTGCGTCTCGGCCCCAAGGAGTTCGAGGGCCACACCACCGTCCGTCGCATCGATCGGCCGGGTGTGCTCGAACTCGAGGCGGACAACGGTCCGCTCGGCACCGCACGAATCGCGTTCGACATCCGGTCCTGGGGCGACAACACGCTCGTGATTGTCGACGAACACCCGTTGCGCGGGCCGGGAGGGATGTTCCACAACGCCGCGCTCGACGCCGTCCTGCAGATCCGGCACCGCACCATGCTCGGGCGGCTCGCCCGGGTCGTCGAGGACATGCCGCCCGACGCCGACCACCCGTGACGGACAGCCGACCGACCGCAGGACGGTACGGAACAACTGTCCGTCCGGGACGGCTCCGAACCGGTCGAAGAGCCCGCGTGTCGTCCGCTCTTCGGGCCGTTCGGGGCCTCGGCCGCGTGTCGGCGGATGCCCGGTGAACCCGCATCTTGAGGGTTCAGCCGTCGAACCGGGGTGACGTGACGGTGAACAGTCCACCGTCCGGATCACGCAGCGTGACCCAGCGGTCGGTCTCGGATTGCTCCACGGGAGAGACGCTGCTTCCTCCGAGGACGGTGGCCGTCCGACTCGCGGCCTCGATGTCGGACACCCGGAAATGGACGTGCCAGCGCGGTCGCACCTGCGGGTCGGGAGCGGCCTCCATGGCCCCGCCGCTGAGCCGTGCCACCGTGTCCTCGCCGTGACGGAGTACGACGTGATCGTCTTCGTAGGCGACTTGGCAGCAGCCCGGCCGCTCGCAGCCCCAGTCGAGGACCTCGCCGTAGAAGATGGCGGCATCGAAGGCATCTCTGGTACGCAGTTCGAGCCAAGCGGGGGCCCCTTTGCGACCCACCCCCCAGTCCGGGATGACCTCTCCCTCCCAGATCCCGAAGACTGCGCCATCGCGGTCCGCGGCCAGTGCCGCCCGGCCGGTGCCGAACGACAGGGGGCCGACGGCCAGAGTGGCGCAGCGTTCGCGGATCCGTGCTGTGGTCACGTCGGCGTCGTCGACGGCGAAATAAGGTGTCCACGCCACGGCCACAGCAAGATCCCGTGCGAGTGCGCCAATGCCGGCGACCGGAATCCCCTCGTGAAGACCGACGGAGAAGGCGTCCCCGAGCCGAGCGGGGCGGAACGTCCAGTCGAGGACAGAACCGTAGAACTGCTGGGCCGCTTCGAGATCACGGGTCATGAGGCTGACCCAGCACGGAGCGCCGAACATCGCGTGGCTTGAAGTTGACATGCCTGCCATCTCCTCCGCCGTGACGTACCACCGGCATGTCCCACAGTAACGCCGGGGAGGTCGAGCCACTGGCGCTCGGCGCCGTACCGGCCGGGACACGAGGGCTTGGCCCTACCGTCAGTCCCCCGGCGTGCCGCGCCGGTGTGCGTGTTGAAGAGCTCCGGGGGTACGCGTGTGGAACGGTGAGCTGCCTTCAGCTCACGCCATACAAGCGAAGGGATCGCTCTTATGGGTCACGGCGGAAATGTGATCGCGGAACTCACCACCGACCACCGCGAGGTCGACGAATTGTTCGAGAAGATCGAGGCACAGCCGGTCGGCGACAAGCGGCGCCGGAAGCTGGCCGATGAACTGACCATTGAACTGGTACGTCATTCCGTCGCCGAGGAGATGCACCTGTACCCGGCGGTGCGCAAGCACGTTGACGGCGGGGACTGGATCGCGGACAAGGAGATCGCGGATCACGCAGAGGCGGAACAGCATCTGAAGGACCTGGAGGGCCTTGCTGCGGACGACCCGCAGTTCGACCACTTGGTGGCGAAGCTGAGGCTCGAGGTGAGCGAGCACATCCGCGACGAAGAGGAGCGGCTGTTCCCTCTCCTCGTCGCGGCCTGCACCCCCGAAGCTCTGAACGAACTGGGCGACAAGGTCCGCACAGCGAAGAGGACGGCCCCCACCCGCCCGCATCCCGCCGCCCCGGACACCCCGCCCGGCAACAGGCTGGTGGGCCCCGGCGTCGGCCTGGTGGACCGGGCACGCGACCTACTGACCGGACGCGGCAAGAGCTGAACACCCTCAACAGACCGTGACGAACCGGTTCTGATCGCGGCCGGCATGCCCCACCCGTCCCCGCGAAGGTGGGTGCCGTGCCATGCCGTGCGCGGGTGAATCCATCGCGCGGCAGCACGAGAGCAAATAGGCTGTTCTGTGCCGAGAGCCGGTTTGCAGGAGACCTCGCCCGGCCAGGTACCACCTGATTCGGAGCCGCCACGGACCGAACTCGGGTGGGTTTCCTTCTGGAGGTTTCTGTCATGTCCGATTGGCGATCGCGTGCCGCCCGAGCAGGTAAGTGGCCGCTGAGCCCGGGCGGACACGGGCCGGACCCGGCCCCCGAGCATTCGATGGATCCTCGGGCCGAGCAGGAAGAGCCCCCAGCGTCTCTGGCCCGCAGCGTGGTGGACGCGGCCATCTACCGTGACGGGCGGCGGATCGCGACGCCCTCGACGCTGGAGGAGATCTACGAGCGGCTTCCGGGGGAGCCGGGCACCATGGCGTGGATCGGGCTGTACCGGCCCTCTCCAGCGCAGCTGTGGGAGGCGGCCGGGCAGTTCGGGCTGCACGAGCTGGCCGTCGAGGACGCCATCGTGGCCCACCAGCGGCCGAAACTGGAGCGCTACGGGGACACCCTTTTCGTCGTGCTGCGCTCGGCCCGATACATGGACGAGGCCGAGGAGGTGGACTTCGGGGAACTCCATCTGTTCGTCGGTCCCGGATTCGTGCTGACCGTACGGCACAGCCAGGCACCCGACCTGGCCATCGTCCGCAAGCGACTGGAGGGCGACCCCGAGCTGCTGGCGCTGGGCCCCGAGGCCGTTCTGTACGCGATCCTGGACGCGGTGGTCGACGGTTACGCCCCCGTGGTGGCGGGCCTCCAGCACGACATCGACGAGATCGAGACCGAGGTGTTCGGCGGCGACCCGAAGGTCTCCCGCCGCATCTACGAACTCTCGCGCGAAGTCGTCGAGTTCCAGCGGGCCACCCGGCCGCTCCTGACCATCATGCGCGGGCTCGAGGCCGGTTTCGAGAAGTACGGCACGGACGAGGAGCTTCAGCGTTACCTGCGTGACGTCGCCGACCACGACACCACCGTGGTCGAGCGCGTGGACGGCTTCCGCGAGATGCTCGGCGACATCCTCACCGTCAACGCCACTCTGGTCACTCAGGCCCAGAACGAGGAGATGAAGCAACTGGCCGAGGCCGGCCACGCACAGAACGACGAGATCAAGAAGATCTCGTCGTGGGCGGCGATCCTGTTCGCACCCACGTTGGTGGGGACCATCTACGGGATGAACTTCGACAACATGCCGGAGTTGCACTGGGCGACCGGGTACCCGTTCGCGCTCGTGCTGATGGCGGTGGTGTGCACGAGCTTGTACGTGATCTTCAAGAAGCGGGACTGGCTGTAGACGGCGGGCGAGCGCCACTGGTCACATTCGCTACAGCAAACGTCACCGAGGGGTCAATCCGCGGCTCTGGGGAGAATGCGCGTGCCAGGGAGCGAGCCGTGCCTCTCCCACCTGCTGCTCCCCTCGTTCCGCGTGCTTCAGCTTGAGTCGGACAGCCCCCGTTGACCGTCACCGAGAGTGCCGGCGAACACAGCACGACCGCGCGCACCGGGTGGACACGTCGCCGGGGTGACCGGCCGCACGGCAAGGCCCAGAGCACCCACAGGAACGGCACGTCCTCGCAGCAGTGCGCAGCATGTCACCCGAGCGGTGGGAGGCGAGGACGAAGTCGGCAGTGGCCGACCGGCGGCGACCGTGATGTGAAAAATCGCTGTCCGATCGCCGGAGCACGGTGATAGATAACCGGCGTGGAAAAGAGTCTTGAGTTCCCTGACCTCCTGCGACTGATCGATGAACGGTCGACCGCCTTCCGCACCGCGGTCGCCGCCGCGCCCAGTCTCGATGCACAGGTGCCGACCTGCCCCGGGTGGACGCTGTTCGATCTGGTGAAGCACCTGGGTGGGGGAGACCGTTTCTGGGCCGCCATCGTCGGCGCGGGGCCTGCCGAAGCTCCCCCGGCCGAGGCCGCCGCTGCGCGCGCCGCTCTGGAAGTGCCGCGGGAGCGTGAGGCCCTGCTGACCTGGCTGGCCGCGTCGACGCAGCTTCTGCTGAGCGCCCTGCGCGAGGCAGGACCGGACGTCGGCTGCTGGGCGTGGTGGAGTGCCCTGCAGACGCCGCGGACCTCTGGCGGAGTCGCCCGGCACCGGGTCCAGGAGAGCGCGGTGCACACCTACGACGCCCAGCTCGCCGCGGGCGCCCCGCAGCCGCTGCCTGCCGAGGTCGCATTCGACGGTGTCGAGGAGTTCCTGTTCACCTGCGTCGCGACGCCCAGCGCCTGGCCGCACAAGCCCACGGCCTTCGACTTCCACACCGCCGAGGGCCGCTCCTGGCGCCTCACGGTCGACGGTGACGGCGCACGCTCCACCCGCATCCCCGCGCCCACTGCCGCAGCCGGCGCCTCCATCCATGGCACAGCCAGTGAGTTGGTCCTCTACTTGTACGACCGTATCCAGGCCGACTCCTTGCACGTTGACGGAGACCCAGGGCTGCTCGACCTGCTCCGCGCCTGGGAGCCGGAGGAGTAGGACGTAGCGGGGGCGGTCGGCCGCGCCTCGAGCCGGTAGGAGACGACTCTTCGCCAGGTTCGTCAGTCGCGGCACCGGGCTCAAACCCGCGAGGCGGCCTCGGGGTTGGACTGCGCAGGTCGCGCCGGACTTCATCGGACAGCACGTGTCGCGTTCCATCACGCCCACACCGACGCACATCGGACCCCCGAGTTGTACGCCGATGCGGCGGGCGGCATCGACGACCTGCTGGGTGCGATGGAATGTGATGATCAGGTTCTGGTCCGTACCGATGCGCTGCAGCCATTCGCCTTGCAGACTCAGCAGCCTCATCAGGTCGCGTCCCACTCCTTCTCTGCCGAGCAGCGCCTCGACGGCGTCGCGTGCGTCGGCGGGTGTGAGGTCCTGACGCAGGATCAGTTCGCCCGTGAGCATGCGCTGGGCCTGGGTGTAGGGCTCAGTGCGCTGCTGGAGGAGGTGATCGCGCCGGTCCCGGAGAGTGACGGCCTCCTCACCGAGTTCGCGAGCAGACGTGGTGCGTTCAGGGACCGGCTGGCTGGTGAGGTCGCTAAGCCTGCGGGCGACGTTCTCGATGGTGGCGGCTAGCACGGCAAGCTCTTCCAGGAGAAGGGCTGGCTTCAGATGGCGCCCTTCGAACCCCTTGTCGACGGCGATCGTCTCAACATCGGTGGTGAACGACAGATCAGTGGTGGCTGCCGGAACGGTGCCGGCTGCACCCCGTTGACGACCGCGTTCGTCATCCGTCAGGCGCCGGCCCGCCCATCGGCGGCCCGCCCGGTACGGCCGATGGCGAGGTCGATGATCCGTCGCCAGTTCACGGACGGCGGCGGTACGACGACGCCCGGCCGGTCGCGCGGCACCAGGACCCGCAGCGCACCTGGGCGCAGCGTGCACACCACCGGGGTGGGCATCCGCAGCGCCTCGCCGTCGACCGCGACGGGGATCTCGTCCCTGCCGGTGGTGACCTCGACCCGCTGTGCGGTCATGACGGTCAGCCCCGTGGACTGGGAGCCCCGCAGGGCCAGGTCGGCGGCCTGCGTCGCGTCCTCCACCCGGATCCCGAGCACACCCAGTTCGCCGTCGTCCAGCCGGGGCCGGCAGCCGCCACGCCTGAGATCGTCGGGTGAGGCGTACGGGTTGTTGCTGACCAGCAGTGCCTGCTGGGAGGCGAGAACGGTGCCGTCGACCTGTGCGTCGAGCCGTCGGACCCCTTCGCCGAGCAGCAGGTCCGGCATCAGGGTCAGCGCCGTGCCCGCCTTGTCGTCGCGGTACTCGGGCCGTTGAACGACGTCGGCGTAGACCCCGAAGGACACGGTGTTGACGAAGGCCCGGCCCGCGACGTCGCCGAGGTCGACCCGGAGTTCCTCGCCGTCGGTCAGCGCGTCGAGGCAGCGGGAAGGGTCGGAGCGGTCCAGGCCCAGGTCCATGGCGAAGTGGTTGCGGGTGCCGGCGCAAACCACGAGGAACGGCAGGTCGTGCTCGGCGGCGACTGCCGCGACCAGGGCCTGGGTGCCGTCGCCGCCCGCGACTCCGAGCAGGTCCGCACCGTCGGCTACGGCCTGCCGGGCCAGCGCGGCGACGTCGGCCGGGGCGGAGGGGTCGAGCAGGATCACCCGCGCACCGAGCTCCTCCGCCCGTTCGACCAGCCCGAAGCGGCCGACCTTCCCGCCCCCGGACCTCGGATTCATGATCAGGACCGGCTGGTTGGGTGGGGGCACGACGATCGCCGGCCGCGATCGCTCCGGACGCGACCTGCGCAGTGCTGCCCTGGCGCAGGCCAGGGCAGCACTCCAGCACAGAAAGAGGACCAGAGCGGTCAGCCACAGGCCGTCGTGCGCCAAGAGCATCAGGACGCCGACGGGGGCCGCGACCGCAAGGAGCGCACCGATCAGCCGCACCACTCCGCGGTGCGCCACGAACCACCACACGCCGACGGCGCAGACGACCAGCCCGAGGAGCCCGGCGCCGACTACGACCAGCCCACCCTCCCCCAGCTGAAGCACGAGCACTACCACGGAACCCGCCGCCGCGAGCACGGCCAGACGAGCCGGCAGCCCCGCGGCCCCACTCCCCTCGGGGCCCGTCGTGCGCGTCCTGCCCATGGCGTCCTCCCCACAGCCCTGTTCGACCGCGAGCCCGGTCCGGGGAACCAGCCTGCATGCTCCCGGACCCGCGAGCATCCCAGCGCAGCCGTGAAGATCCAGCGGACGGCCCCGCGCGCTCGCCCCCTCACACGGTCGTAGGCGGCCCGTCGAGAACTGCGCTCGGCGTCCGCCATCGATCACCCCTTGGAGGGAGGCGCCGCCTCACCCGGTGGCAGGGGTTCACCTGCTTCCGCACAATGCCCTTATGAGGACCGATGTCGACGCGTTCCTCTGCCGTCTGGCTCAAGAGCTCAGACCGCGGACGAACGAGTCGGGCGAGGCCCTGCTGCAGCGCATGCGCAGCGAGCTTCCCGAACTGTCTCAGTACGAGGACATCGGCGCCCTCGCACCGGAGGAGCTGGCCGGGCACGTCGCCGCCTTTCTGGACGTACTGGAACACGGCCTCGACGCGTCCGAGGTCGCGGCACCACCCCAGTCTCTTGAGATCGCGCGCAGTTTCGCCCGGAACGGAGTGCCGATCAGCACGCTCCTGTACGCCTACCGGCTCGGCCACGTCGGCCTGCTCGAGCTGATCCAGGCAGAGGTTCCCCGGCTCACCGGCGACCCGGAGCTGATCAACGCCGCTGCGATGCGGCTCACAGCGGCGGGTTTCGCGTACGTGGACCGCAGTTCCGCGGACGTCGTCGCGGCGTACCAAGAGGAACGAGACGGCCGGCTGCAGCGGCGGCTCCGCCTGACCAACGAGGCGAGCCGACGGATCGGGACCACCCTGGACATCGGCCGCACCGCCCAGGAACTGGCCGATGTCGGCACCGACGACTTCGCCGGTCTCGTCACCGTCGACCTCCTCGTCTCCGTCCTCGACGACGAGGACACCTACCAGCCGTCGGAACCGTCACTGCTCCGCCGCGTCGCCCAGCGGTCCGCATCGGGCGATGACGCGGAGTCCCCCGCCACCTCCGGCCGGACGCACGCCTATCCGGCGGAATCGGAGCCGGCCCGCGTCCTGGCCACGGGCCGGCCCGCACTGCACCGTGTCGCGAGCTCCGGCCCTCCGGCATGGTGGGCGGCGGATTCGGACGACCACGGCGGGGCGGAAACGCCAGGAGGCTTCCATGCGATCCTGCTGCTGCCCCTGCTGGCCCGCGGAGAGACCTTGGGCCTCGTCCAGTTCTTCCGTGCGGGAGGCGCGACACCCTTCGACGAGGACGATCTCCTCCTCGCCCAGGAGATCGCGGCCAGGGCGGCGGTGTCCATCGACAACGCCCGCCGGTACACCCACGAGCGGTCCACCGCGCTCACCCTCCAGCGCAGCCTGCTGCCGCAGCACGCGGTGGAGCAGTCCGCCGTCGTCGCGGCCACCCGCTACCTGCCCAGTGGATCCCGCGCGGGGGTGGGCGGTGACTGGTACGACGTCATTCCGCTGTCCGGAGCCCGGGTCGCCCTCGTCGTGGGCGATGTCGTCGGACGCGGTCTGCGCGCCGCCGCCACCATGGGCCGCCTCCGGACGGCGGTCCGCGCCTTCGCCGACATCGACCTGATGCCGGACGAACTGCTCACGCATCTGGACGACGTGGTCATCCGCCTCCAGCACGAGGAACACGAGGCAGGTCAGGACGGGGACGAGACCAGCGCCACCTGCCTCTACGCTATCTACGACCCCGTCTCCCGTGTGTGCTCACTGGCCAGTGCAGGACACGTACTGCCGGCTGTGGTCACTCCCCGGGAGAGCAAGGCCGACGCCCTCGCCGTCCGGTCGGTCGAGTTCCCGGAGATGCCGATCGGTCCCCCGCTGGGTCTGGGCGGACTGCCCTTCGAGACCACGCAGCTCGAACTGCCCGAGGGCAGCCTGCTGGCCCTGTTCACCGACGGCCTCATTCAGAGCCGTACGCGCGACGTGGACACCGCCCGCACGCTGTTGAGCGACGTCCTCGCCGGCGCGCCGGAAACACCGGGGCCACCTGACGAGATCTGCGACCGGCTCCTTGCCGCCCTGCTGCCCGGCCGTCCCGCCGACGACGTCGCACTCCTCGTGGCGCGAACCCGGGCCCTCGACCCCGGCCATGTCGCCGCGTTGGACCTCCCTTCCGACCCCGCGGCCGTCTCCGGAGCCCGCCGCTTCACGTCCGACACGCTGACCGCGTGGGGCCTTGAGGAGCTGTCCTTCACCACGGAGCTCATGGTCAGCGAACTGGTGACCAACGCGATCCGCTACGGCAAGGAACCCATCCAGCTGCGGCTCATCCTCGAGTCCACGCTGACGTGCGAGGTCTTCGACGCCAGCAGCACCGCACCGCACCTGCGCCGCGCCCGGACCTACGACGAAGGCGGCCGCGGCCTGCTGCTCGTGGCTCAGCTCGCCGAGCGCTGGGGCACCCGGCACAGCCGCGAGGGCAAGGTCATCTGGGCGGAGCAGGCGTTTACCGCCCTCCGAGAGAGCGCTGTCCTCAGATGACGCCCGGTGCCGTCATCGCCTGAGCCACCCTCAGGAACCTGCCCTGCCACGCCGCGGCAGAGCGCCTGCCGATGCCGGGTGGCGAAGTCGTCTCGACCAGCCATCCAACGGCCCTCGTGACATGCCGCCCATCAGCGATTCGTCGATCCACTAGTGTTCGGCCATGTTGCAGACGAGATTCACCGATATGTTCGGGCTTGCCCATCCGGTGATGTCGGCGCCCATGGCCTTGCACAGCGGCGGGACACTCGCTGCCGCCGTCTCCGCCGCCGGTGGACTCGGCTGTTTCGGGGGTACGCATCCCTGGAAGGGGCCCGACTGGATCCGCGCGGAGATCGCGACCGTCCGGGCCACGACGGACCGCCCGTTCGCAGTCGGGTTCATCACGCCGTTCCTCCCTTTCACCGAGCCACTGTTCGACGCCACGCTGGAGGAGCGGCCGGACGTCGTCGCATTGTCGTTCGCCGATCCCCAGCCCTGGCTTGGCCGGGCCAAGGCCGCGGGGGCCCGGGTGATGTGCCAGGTCCAGAACTACAAAGACGCCGAGGCCGCGGTTGCCGCGGGAACCGATCTCCTCGTGGCACAGGGCAACGAGGCAGGCGGTCACACCGGGACGATGGGCCTGCTGCCGTTCCTGACCGGGATCGTGCGGAGGTACCCCGAAGTCCCGGTGCTGGCCGCAGGCGGCATCGGCGACGGACGGACGCTCGCGGCCGTCCTCACCGCCGGTGCGGACGGCGCCTGGCTGGGCACGGCATTCCTCGCCACGCCCGAGGCGGTCGAAGTACACGACATCCACAAGCGCCTGATCGTCGAGAGCGACGGTGACGACACCGTGTGGACACGGGCCTACGACATCGTGTCAGAACTGCCGTGGCCGATGGGTATCGGCGAACGCGTCCGCCGCAACCGGTTCACCGACGAGTGGTCGGAGCGCGAAGCAACGTTGCGGGACCACGCGGACGAATTCATGCCGGCGGAAGGCGCCGACCCCTTCGGGGTCGCTCCCGACCCCGACACCAGCGAGATCATCTACGGCCAGTCGGCGTCCTTCGTCGATGGTGTGCGCCCGGCCGCTGACGTGGTCCGCGCGATCAGCGAAGAGGCCGAAGCGGTACTGGACTCGCGCCCCCGCTCGCTACTGGGCCGACCTGCAACCTGATCGGCGTGGCAGCCTGCGATCCGTCTTCGTCCGCCGCTGTTGTCACACACCGGGCGGCTCATCGGCAGCAGGGCCCCTGTGGCCCTGCCCCTCAAGGGTGCGTTCGTCGGACGCGCGCACCTTCCTGGCTTCTCGTCGGTGATCCATTCCACGTAGGTGGGGCCGGCTGGGCCGGATGGGCGCCATCCGGTCGCCGGCACCTGGCTCGGTGAGTGTGATGGAGATGCGGCCTCTCGGCCGCCTCAGCGGGCTGCATTCTGCGCACCTGCTGGAGGCAGCGGGGTTGCACGCACGCGAAGCAGAGTGCAACTGAGCGCGTCGGCCATCGCAAGCACCGGCGCTGGACGAAGGAGTCGTCATGGCAACGCCATCCTCTGACGGGCCGGACCACGCACGCCATGACGTCAACAGCGCAGACCACGTCGGCGGCGCGGGCCGGCCGCCCCACGACGGCGACGATGCCGGCGGTCGATCCCGGGGAGACGCCGCGGAAGGAGGTTCGTTCAAGGGCGCTGTGAGGCGCACATTGCGGGAGTTCAAGGAGGACAACCTCACGGACTGGGCGGCCGCCCTGACCTACTACGGAGTCCTGGCGATCTTCCCGGCCCTGCTGGCTCTGGTGTCCATTCTGGGTCTGCTGGGCCCTGCCACCATCGACTCACTGATCAAGAACCTCTCCAGCAGCGCGCCCGGGTCCATGCGCGAGATCCTCACCACGGTGCTGGAGCAGCTCAAAGGCGGTCGGGGGAAAGCCCTGCTCGCGTTGATCATCGGTGTCGTCCTGGCGCTGTGGTCGGCCTCCGGCTACGTCGCTGCCTTCATGCGGGCATCCAACATCGTCTACGACATCGGTGAGGGCCGGCCGGTCTGGAAGACGTTGCCTGTCCGCTTCGGCATCACCGTGGCCGTGGTGATCCTCCTGGCCCTCACCGCGGTCGGCGTCGTCTTCACCGGCCCGCTGGCCAAGAAGATGGGGTCGTTCCTGGGGCTGGGCGACACCGTGGTGACCGCTTGGAACATCGCCAAGTGGCCCGTCATGTTCGTCCTGGTCGTTCTGATCATCATGCTGCTGTACTGGGCCGCCCCCAACGTCAAGCGGCAGATCCGGCGAGTGGTGCCCGGCGGTGTCCTGGCCGTGGTCATCTGGCTCATCGCCTCCGCGCTGTTCGGCCTCTACGTCGCCAACTTCAGCAGCTACAACAAGACCTACGGTGCCTTCGCCACCCCCATCGTCGCGCTGATCTGGCTGTGGCTCACCAACATCGCGATCCTGCTGGGGCTGGAGTTCAACGCCGAACTCGAACGTGGGCGTGCCATCGACAGCGGCCACCCTCCGGGTGACGAGCCTTATGCCGAGCCCCGCGACACCCGCAAGCTCTGATGCCGGCCGCTTCGGTCGCATGTTGTGACTGCGCCCGATTCCTGTCCCGTGCAAGGGAGAGATGGCGTGCGCGGGACGGGAACACCCCGCGCACGCCACGACGCACGAAGAACGTATCGCCGTAGCTCCTGTCAGCTGCCGAACCCCGGACCTCCTACTGCAGCAGTTCAGCCACCTCGGACAGCTGGGCCTCGGACAGGGGGCCGCGCTGGAGCGCCCTGGCGTTCTCCTCGGCCTGGGCGACGCTGCGAAAGCCGGGGATCGGCACCGTCCGCGGGCTGCGTGCCCACAGCCACGCGAGTGCGCCCTGTGCGAGCGTGCGGTCGTCCGCGGTGAGCACGTCCCGTACGGCGTCGATGCGCGCCCTCCATTGCGCTGCCGGCACGCCGCCCTCGTCGAACCAGCGCAGCCACGCAGGCGGCACGGAACGGATGTCCCCCGCCCCGCCGCGGCCCGAAGGGCCCTGCTTGCCGGTGAGCAGCCCCATGGCGAGTGGACTGCGCACGATGGAGGCGAGTCCGTGCTGCTCGCACAACGCCAGCATTTCAGGCGCGTCCACCAGCACATTGCACGCATGCTGGACGCCTACGCAGTGCTCCCCGTGTGCGAAGAGCGCCGCTCGCCCGGGATCGTCGGTGCTCCAGGCGTACGCGCGAATAAGACCTTCTCGTACGAAATCCTCGCAGGCTTCGCGCAGTTCGGTTGCCTGGCCCAGCGGTACGTCGCCCAGATGCAGCTGGTAGACGTCGATCCGATCGGTGCCCAGCCGCCGCAGCGATGCGGTCAGTGCGCGGCGCGCGTACGCGACGGTCGCGTCCTCACCGATCAGTGTGCGGGTCTCCTCGTCGAAGACGTTGCCCCACTTGGTGGCGATGACCACCTCGTCCCGCCGACCCGCGAGTGCCCGCCCCAGTACCCGCTCGCTGCGGCCGGTGCCGTACACGTCCGCGGTATCGAAAAAGGTGACCCCGAGCTCCATCGCCCGTCGGATCGCCGCGATGGATTCCTGGTCGTCGACGGTTCCCCATCCGAGGGGGTTCCCGTCGGTGTCCTGCCACTCACCGCCGATGGCCCAGCACCCGAATCCCAGCGCACTGACCTCGATCTCGCTGTCCCCCAGCGTTCTGTTCTCCATGCCTACGCACGCTACGAGTTGGAGCGCACACGAGGGCAAGGCCCCCGAGTGATCCGGAGTTCCATGTCCGCCGCGTCGATCGACCGACGGCTCGCCGCCACCGGTCCGGCTTCGAGCCCGGGGAGCCGTGCCGGTCACGGCAGTTGAGACCGGACGCCTGTCGGGACCCGGTGCGTCCCGCGCGTTCAGCCGGAGGCCGGCAGAACCGGTCGGGTGAGATGCCGCCACAAGAACGTATGCATCAGAGCGTTGTTGTGAGCGGACTGTTCGTTGTCGCTGGCGCCCGCGTGGCCACCGCCGGTGTTCTCGTGGAACAGGACCGGATGGCCGAGTTCGCGCAGCCGCGCGGCCGCCTTGCGGGCATGGCCGGGGTGGACGCGGTCGTCACGGGTGGAGGTCGTCAGAAGAACCGGCGGGTAGATCTGGTCCGCGGTGAGCTGGTGGTAGGGGGAGAGCTCACTCAGGTGAGGATGATCGGCTTCGTTGTCCGGGTTGCCGTACTCGGCGATCCAGGATGCGCCGGCGAGGAGCTTATGGAAGCGGAGCATGTCCAGCAGAGGTACCCGAGCGACGATCGCGCCGAACAGGTGCGGGTAGCGGGTGACCATCGCACCCATGAGCAGGCCGCCGTTGCTGCCCCCCGCGGCGCCCAGCATGCCCGGGGTGGTGATGCCCCGCGCCATGAGGTCTTCGGCGACGGCCGCGAAGTCCTCGAAGGCGCGCGGCCGGTCCGCGCCGAGCGCGGCCTGGTGCCAGTCCGGTCCGTACTCTCCGCCCCCTCGGATGTTCGCGATCACGTGGGTGCCACCGCGCTCCAGCCACGCCCGTCCCGCCACCGCGTCGTAGAAGGGGGTGAGGGAGACCTCGAAGCCGCCGTATCCGTGGAGCAGGGCGGGCCCCGGGCCGGCGAGGGAACGGTCGGGGCCGATCACGAAGTACGGCACCCGCGTGCCGTCCTTGGAGGTCGCGAAGAACTGCTCCGCCGCCAGACCGGCCGTGTCGAAACGGGCCGGAGCCTGCTTGAGGATCTCTGTGTCTGCCCCGATCCGCCCGTGGTAGAGGGTGGAGGGCTGCAAGAACCCCGACACGTCCAGGAAGTACTCGTCGGAGATGTCCGGGTCAGTGTCCGTGACGGTGACGGTGGACAGAGCCGGGACGTCCGCGAGCGGCTTGCGCGTCCACCCACCGACGGGGGTCGGGGTGATGACTTCGATGCGCGTGCTGACGTCGCGCATCGTCTCCAGGATCAGATGGTGGCGGGTCCATGAGTGCCCGGTCAGAGCCGTTCGCTCATCCGGGGTGAACAGCACCTCCGCGGTGCGATCGCCCGCCAGGAAGGCGTCGAAGTCGAACGCCAGCAGAGAGCCCGCCCTCTGCCCGAGCCAGTCGGACTTCAAGGTGACCAGCAGGTGCTGCCGATGGACATGGGTACTGGCGTCATCGGGAACATCGATCCTGACGAGCGTGGCGTCGGGGGCCAGGACGTACACCTCGCTGTGGAAGAAGTCCAGCAACCGGCCGACGAAGTCCCGCTCGAACCCGGGTGTGGTGTCGCGCCAGCCCCAGGTCGCCACATCTCCCGTTTCGCCCTCGAAGACCAGGGCCGCTTCCTCCAGCGGCGTGCCGCGTCGCCACCTGCGAACCGTACGCGGATAGCCGGCGTCGGTCAGCGAGCCCGGTCCGAAGTCAGTGCCGATGAAGACGGTGTCGGCGTCGACCCACCCGATCCGCGTCTTCGCCTCCCCCACCTGGAACCCACCCTCGACGAAAGCCCGAGTGGCCAGGTCGAATTCGCGGACCACCACGGCATCACCACCGTCGCGCGACATACACACAAGCGCCCGGTCGTAAGCGGGATGTCGTACCCGCGCACCGGCCCACACCCACTTCTCGCCCTCCGCGGCAGCAAGCGCGTCGACGTCGAGAAGGACCTCCCACTCCGGTTCATCCTTGCGGTACCGCTCCATCGTCGTACGCCGCCACACACCACGCACGTGCTCGGCGTCCCGCCAGAAGTTGTACAGGAACTCTCCGCGACGAACGGTGTACGGGATGCGGTCCGAAGCGTCCAGCACCTCCCGCAGACGCTCCTTCAAGGAAGCGAACCCGGAGCCGACAGCCAGCGCGGCCTCCGTCTCGGCGTTCCGCTCGGCCACCCACTCGAGCGCGGCCTCGCCCTCAACGTCTTCCAGCCACAGGTACGGGTCGTCATCCATCACAAGCCGAATTGTGCAGGCCCGAAACGCTTGGCGGTCCCACATCCACCCAATCTCCGACCTGCGCTCTCGGCCGTGGTGCCATCCGGTGCGTCCGCTCGGGTGTACCGGACGCACCCGATGGCCACCACCGAGGCGGCCCCGCCCGACCGGCGCTCGCCGCGCCGACCAGGAACGTGGTGCACGACGAAGGCTCGGAAACGGGCAGACCGGTCCGCGGTCACAAAGACCTGGCCGCTCCTGTGCGGCTGGTGTCCGCACCGGGACTCCAGCGCCGTGATCCCGTGGGTTCAGGAAAGCCGAAGGTCCTTCGGCGCGAACCTACGGCGCCCACCGGTGTGTCAGGCCGCAGCATCCGCGGGTCCGGGTGAGACACGCGGATGCTGAGCGATCCGAAGGGCTCCGACGTGACATCGGGCTACTGCCCTCGGGTCACGACGGCCGTCCGCCGAACTGCCAGTTGTGCACCTCGATGTCGGCGTATCGGTCCGCGGTCAGGACGGCGCGCGCCGTGTCGGGGTTCGGCGCCCGGACCAATGCAGCGGTACCCAGCCAGGTGGCGCCGTTGTCGGAGAGCAGGGGTCCGTAGCCGATCAGCTCGTCCGTGTCGGGCGGCACCGTGAGGTCGGCGGCGGGCCCCGCGCCGAGGCCGAGCACCAGGTATCGGTTGCCACCGGTCCGGCCGCCGGGGAAGTCCCACATGGTGCGGCTCAGCAAGTTGCGCCACCGCCGCACCAGCACGTCCCGGTACACGCCGGCCTGGTAACCGGGCTCATCGAAGGCGAACGCGCGGGCGGCGGCCGGGTCGGGCAGGTCGACGATGTGCACGCTGCCGGTGGGTGTGTCGCCGGCGAGGGTCGGGCCCCGGGCGATCATCTCCTTCGCGTACCGGTCCATATACGACCAATGATCTTCCAGCAGCTCGGCGCGCAGCTCTACGGAGCCGGGCCGGTCGCGGTGGTAACAGAAGAACTCCATGCCCACAGGGTCTCTTCAATGAGGTGACCGGGTCGAGCGGGTTTCACTGCGATCACTGCTCGGCGCGCCCGCTGCTGGGCAGGCTCCACGCTCAACATCCCACAGCGGTCGGCCCAACCAGGCTCGCAGCCGGTCAAGATGATCCACGTTCTCGCGGATCGTTCCGTCCGCCGATGCCTGAACTCGGTTACCGACAGGAGTTGTTCCGCATCTCGGATGCTCCCGAGATACGGCACCTGCCGTCGGCCGTCCCACAGCGTGACGAAACACCGGCCGGACCGACAGGCCGGACCGCCCCCTTCCCCGAAGGGGGCGGGATCGCCGCCCGGTACGGTCAGCCGCTTGCAGTGGCGCAGACCCGGCGGCAGGAGTACCTGAATCGTCTTCGCAAGTCGGAACAGAATGCCCGTCGGCAAGAAGGGCGACGGCAACCCTGAGCTCAGGATGCTGCGATCCGGAGCCTGGTGCACTCTGGACGGATGAGCGCCCCGATAGTCGTGCACCACTCCGCACCGACCGGTGGTCGGGTGGTCACCATAAACGGAGAGATGGTCGGCCTCGTCCACGACGACCACGGCCTGATCGAACTCCTTCGGCGTGCCGGCGTCTACGACGCCGAGCATTGCCTCGACGACCCGCACTGGATCGAATGGCACGGCAGCCCGGCCCACCGGTACGAAGCGGCGTGAGTTGAAGCCTGCACATCGGGAAGGTGCCATGGCTGTCCCGCCCGCGCCAAAGGCTGTCCCGTAATCCCTGGCGGGCGCGCGACGACAGCTACGGCACCTGGCCACGTCGTCGGAACGTCCTGATACGCCCGCTACGAGTCCCTCCGCCTTGCGATGCACCACATCCGACGCCGCGCGCCGGTCCAGCAGGGATTACGGGACAGCCCTCGGACGGGACCGGGGCGCGTTTTCGAAGCAGCACGTGATGTTCACAGGTCTGGAAAGTGGGTCCCGTGGCACGCAGGAATTCCGTGGAGATCGTCGAAGCGTTCTGGGCGGAGGTCTGGAACGACCACAACCCCGACAAGATCGACGACTTCGTCATCGAGGACTTCGTCATCACCAACCCCGACGGATCCATCGAAGGCCGGGAGAATTTCAAGGCGTGGGTCGCCGACTTCCTGGACCAGGTCCACGACCTGAGACTGGAAGTCCTCGAGTCCTTTCAGAACGAGGACGGGAGCCGGGTCGCGTCGCGGTGGATCGTGCGCGGGAGGAACAACGGGCTTCTGGGTACCGAGCCCGACGGGCGGCCGATCTCCTTCAGCGGTACGGCCGTCTGGGCGGTGCGCGAGGACGGCAAGCTGCAGCACAACTGGGTGGAACGTGCCACCTGGGAGCTGTACCAGCAACTGACGAGCACCTCGGGCCGGTGAGACGATCAGCCCGCCTTGTCGTCACTGCCACGCGGGACTTCACCGTCATGAAACGTGCCCACAAGAAAGGTCGGGCAATTCATCGTCTCGGGCGAGTACGGGTGGGTCACCGCTGCCGGGGTTCGCTGATTACCGGAAGGCTGCGGGACCGGAATGGATCTCGTCCGATACTTCCGCGACCGGAGGGAACGAAATGGGAGACCAGGAGACCCGAGCGGCGCTGGATCGGCACTGGGCAGCGTCTGCTGCCGGGGACCAGGACGCCGAGCACGAGATCTATCACGACGACGTCATCACCGACTATCCCCAGTCGGGTGAGCGCATCCACGGCCGCGACAATCTACAGGCGCTGCGCTCGAACCACCCGGCCGAGCTCACCTTCACGATCCGTCGAATTCTCGGCAGTGGGGATCTCTGGATCACCGAATATGTGATCGACTACGATGGAAAACCCGCATCCACCATCAGCATCATGGAATTCCGCGACGGCAAGGTCGCCCACGAGACCCAGTACTTCGCCGATCCCTTCGCCCCGCCCGCCTGGCGCGCGAGATGGGTCGAGTCGATGCCCCTCATCTGACCCCTGGCGGCGATCCGCTCGCGTGCCACATCAGGACCAGGGCGGAGCGGGGACTCACCGGGCTGTCCCTGCCTCGGAGTCGAGGAAGCAAATCCGGAGCCAAGGGCCTCAGCGAGGAGCTGAGGGAGCAGAGCCGGAACGAGTCCGCGCGGGCCTCAGCGAACGCCTCGCGGATCGAGCCCCCAGCCCTCCCCCAGGCCCGACAACTGTCTGCGCTGCGGGCCGATACGCCGCTGCCCTACGCAGCCCCGTCTCGCGCCGTTGCCGCCGCCACGCGCTCCACCACGGGACGCCAGCAGTCCAGACCCGGCACGCGCAGGCCCACGACTTTGCCCGCGTCGTCGGCGCGGCGAAGCGCGACGGCCGCCGTGGAGTCCGGGTCCGCCTCGAAGGCGGCGGCTTCCTCCGAAGTCATGACGCCGCCCTGGCAGCCGAGGGTGCGGGCACTCTCCGGGGACAGCACCAGGTGCACGTCGGTGGCGGCCAAGTAGCGCTTGGCGGGGATGTGGAGGGCTACCAGGTGCCCGACCCGGGCGCCGAGGAGTCCGACGACGGCCGCCGCGGCGTGCTCGCCGTGTCCGGCCTCGTCGCCGGGCAGCAGGTGGTGACCGATGTCGTGAACGAGCCCGGCGACCTGCAGCTCCTCGTCATCGGGATGGCGCTCGGCAAGGACCGCCGCAACCTGCAGGCCATGGTCGAGGATGTCCACCGGGTCGCCTGAGCGGTCCGGGGTGTCCCAGGCATCCTCACAGTCGGCCAGCAGTGCCATGAGTTCGTCCACCGAAGACAGTCGCTCTCCGTTCATGCCCGCACGCTGCCGAAGTCGTCCGTACGGCTGGTGTACCCGTGGCGTACTCCAGGGGGCCGGACGGCCAAGAAGGTCGAGCGTCCCGAAGCTGTCGTCGCCTGATCACCAGTCACATCATGAGGTACCGTGCGGGACCATGGGCGAGCTGATTTTGATCAGACACGGCGAGACCGAATGGAGCCGGTCGGGGCAGCACGCCGGCCGCACCGACATCCCGCTGACCGACGCAGGTGTGGCCGCGGCCAGGACGCTCACTCCCGTGCTGGCCCGCCGCCATCTGGTCGCCGCGTTCAGCAGCCCGCTGAGCCGCGCCATGCACACAGCGGAGCTGGTGGGCCTGACCGGCGTCACGCCCGATCCTGACCTGATGGAGTGGGACTACGGCGGCTACGAGGGCATGACCGCGGCGCAGATCCAGGAGACGAGGCCGGGCTGGGAACTGTGGCGGGACGGAGTCGTCCCCGGCGACGGCGGCTCTCCTGGCGAGCAGCTTCAGCAGGTGGCTGCGCGCACGGACGCGGTGCTCGACCGGATCCGGCCGCTGCTGCACGACGGCGACGTCGCCCTTGTCGCACACGGTCACCTCCAGCGCGTACTCACTGCCCGCTGGCTCGGCCTCGACGCGACCGCCGGCCGGTTGTTCCGTCACCCGGGTCCGGGCACGCTCAGCGCCCTGGGCGTCGAGCACGGGCGGCCGGTCGTCTCCGCCTGGAACGTCCTGTAGCGCCGGCTCGGCAGATGCGTGCATCACACCGCCGGTGCATCCGACCGCAAACCGAACCGCCTGAGCGCCGGCCCGCGGCGACCGCTGTACGGGTGGGCGAGAGGGCGCAGTCAACCGCGCCCGGGTGAGCGGGGTTCGGCCGACCGCTCGCCGACGGACCGGCAGTGGCCTGCCCTCCGGACCGGACCGGACCTGTGCTCACTCGCCCGCGGCCACCACTTTGAGTTCGTCGAGCGACTCCCGAAGGAAGTCCGCCAGGGTACGTTCCCCGCTGTCGCCGACCCAGCGCTCGAACCCGACCTTGAAGACGGCGATACCTGCCTCCGCGGTGAGGCTCGCGGCGGGGTCCTTGACGCCGCGTCGGCGCAGCGTGGCGGCGAGCGCCGCGGACAGCGTCGCTAGCTTGATCAGCTCGCGCTCGCGCAGCTCCGCGTTCGCCATGATGACGGCCTGGCGCTGCCGGGCGAACTCGTGGCGCTCCAGGAAGAAGGCGGCGACGGTCTCCAGCGTCGAGGCCATCGCGTCGATCGGTGCGATCGAGTCCGGGGTGCCGGCGAGGGTGTCCACGAAGATCTCCTCCAGCGCGTGCGAACCCCCGAACAGCACCTCGCGCTTGTCGGCGTAGTGCCGGAAGAACGTCCGCTCGGTGAGCCCGGCGCGTTTGGCGATCTGCGCGGCGGTGGTCTGCTCGAACCCGCGCTCGCTGTAGAGGTCCAGCGCTGCCTGCTCCAGCCGCCCGCGCGCGTTCGGCTCCCATCGACCCATGTCCCGATCCTACGTGATGGCAGTGACTGACATCGGGTGTTACGGTTGATGACAGTCACTGACATAGGCGTGCGCCGCGCCGCCCGGTCCCGGCACCTCCGGTATCGCGCGGCGAGGACGGTCGCCCTACCCGGAGGTTCTCCTCATGCGTGTGTTCATCACCGGCGCGTCCGGCTGGATCGGTTCAGCCGTCGTTCCCGAGCTCATCGGCGCCGGCCACCAAGTTGTCGGGCTCGCCCGCTCGGACACCTCGGCCGCCGCCCTCGCCGAAGCCGGTGCCGAGGTGCGCCGCGGCACGCTCGACGATCTCGATACCCTGCGCCGCGCGGCTGCCGACGCCGACGGCGTGATCCACCTCGCCTTCAAGCACGACATCGCGTTCAGCGGCGGCTTCGAGGACGCCGCCGATGCGGACCGGCGTGCCATCGACACGTTCGGCGAAGTACTCGCCGGCTCCGACCGCCCGTTCCTCATCGCATCCGGCACGCTCGGGCTGGCACCGGGACGGGTCGCGACCGAGCGGGACGGCCAGGAGTCCGGCCCGGTCGGCGCACACCTGGCCGGCGGCCCGGCCAAGCGGATGGCCAACGCGCAGGCGACGATCGCCCTCGCGGACCGCGGCATCCGCTCGTCGGTCGTCCGGCTCCCTCCGACCGTGCACGGCGACGGGGACCACGGCTTCCTCGCCGCCGTGGTCGCCATCGCCCGGGAGAAGGGCCTCTCCGGCTACATCGGCGACGGCACCAACCGCTGGTCCGCCGTGCACCGGTCCGACGCCGCGCACCTCTTCCGCCTGGCGCTGGAGAGCGCTCCGGCCGGCTCCACGCTGCACGCGGTCTCGGACGAGGGCGTACCGATCCGTGCCGTCGCCGAAGTGATCGGGCGGCACCTCGGCCTGCCTGCGGCCTCGGTCTCCGCGGCCGACGCGCCCGGGCACTTCAGCTGGCTGGCCGGCTTCCTCGGCATGGACAGCCCCGCGTCCAGCGCACACACCCGCGAACTCCTGGGGTGGCAGCCGGCCCGGCCCGGGCTCATCGACGACCTCGACAAGGGGCACTACTTCGCCGCCGTTCCAAAGAACTGAGGTGGGTCGAGGCGGCGAACCGGCTCCAGGAATCGTATGCCCCTGCGGGGGCACACGGTGGGCATGGCAACTCGACCGGGAAAGGCACGCGGATGGGGCCACGCCCGACGCGCGGCGAACAGCACAGCGGTCTCGGCCGCGGCCCGTGCGGGTTTCGTCGCCCGCGGGGTCATCTACGTACTGATAGGTGTCCTCTCGCTTCGGATCGCGTTCTCCGACGGCGGTGGAGAACAGGCGGACCGCGGCGGCGCGATCGCCGAGATCGCCGAGAAGCCCTTCGGTACCGTTCTGCTCTGGCTGCTCGGCACAGCCCTCGCGGGCATGGCCCTGTGGCGGCTGTCCGAAGCCGCCTTCGGGCAGGCGGGCCCGGACGGCAAGAAGGCGAGTAAGAGGGCGATGGCCGCCGGCCGTTTCGTCTTCTACGGATTCGTCTCGTACTCCGTGCTGTCCTACGCTGCCGGGGACAAGGGCAGCGGCAGCGGCAGCTCCGACAAGAACTCCCAGGACGTCACGGCGAAAGCACTGGACTGGCCCGGCGGGGAGTGGATCGTCGCCGTCGCCGGTATCGCGGTGGTCGCAGCCGGTGGTTGGATCGCGGTGAGGGCGATCATGCACAAGTTCCATGAGCACCTGAAGATGTTCGAGATGTCCAAGAAGGCCCGCAAGGCGATCAACTTCCTCGGGGTGTTCGGCGGGGCTTCCCGCGGCATCGTCTTCGCTGTCGCGGGCGCCTTCGCTGTCGCGGCAGCTGTCCAGCACGAGCCCGGCAAGGCCAAGGGCATGGACGACACCCTGCGCTCCTTCACGGAGACCCCTGCCGGGCCCTGGCTGCTGGCGCTGATCGCAGTCGGTCTCGGGGCTTTCGGGGCCTTCTCCTGGGCCAATGCCCGCTGGCGCAAGGTCTGACCGGCGGGCGGTGCATCCGTGCGGTACGCGGAGTAGCTGAAAGGAATTCATCCGCCCCCTTCGGCAACCCGAAGGGGGCTCTCCGACACCGGTGGCGGCGAGCTCACCCGGCACGGCTACGGTCACGACGACTGTGACGCGCCGCGGACACAGCACGTGCCGGTGGTCGCCGATGACCTCGGCCATGGCGCGGTGGTCACGCCCTGACCGAGGCCTTGCACCACCGATCCCGCAGGTTCCTCCTGCGGGCGAGCCGGTATCGGGTGCGGTGCGCGACGCGCAACGTCCGGCCTCACCCTTGATCGACCACACCTGGCCGACTCGTCAGCGGGCCCGCGGCGGTGCAGTGTGGAAGATGTGGGCCTAAAGGGAGGTGTCACGGGTCTGCGGGAGTCATGGCGGCCGGGCCGTGCGCTCCTGGCGGTTCCCGTCGCGCTCATCGTCGTGATCGCGACCGTGGACATCCTGCTCCCGAATGACATCTATCTGGGACCGCTGCTGGTCATCGCTCCCGCGATCACTTCCTCGTTCGAGGGCCCCGTACTGACCGGAGTCGTCGGGCTCCTGACCGTGGGGGCCCAGGCATTCATCGCCCTGCACTCCGGCGTACTGACCTCCCGGAACGCTTTGGTCCAGATCGCCGCCCTGGCGATCCTCTCCGCCCTGACCGTGTTCTTCTGCCTGATACGCGAGCGGCACATCCGACAGCTGGCCCGGGTGCGCTCGGTGGCCGAAACCACACAGAAGGTACTGCTGCGGCCGCTCCCGGACCGTATCGGCCCCCTGCGGATCGCCTCCTTGTACCTGGCCGCCGAGGACGAGGCCCAGATCGGAGGCGACCTGTACGCGGCCACCCGCGTCGAGGGCGGAACCCGCATGATGATCGGCGACGTGAGAGGCAAGGGCCTGGCCGCCATCGAAGAAGCCGCGCTCCTGCTCGGCGCCTTCCGCGAGGCCGCCCACCAGTACACCGGCCTGCCCGCACTCGCCGCAGCCCTCGATCGGAGCGTCACCCGCTACCATGCCGACTTCGAGCCGGAGGATGGGGACGACACCGGGGAACGCTTCGTCACAGCACTGCTGCTGGAGATCCCCGAGGATGGCCCTGTCAGCCGAATGACCAGCTGCGGCCATCCCGCGCCTCTGCTGCTCAGCCCAGGACACGCGGAATCCGTACCGAGTCGGCACCCGGCGCCCCCGCTGGGGATCGGCGACATGGGGCCGGCGGGCTACACCGTCGACATGTTCGACTTCGAGGCGGGAGACACCCTCCTCCTTTTCACCGACGGCGTCATCGAAGCGCGCGACCGACGCGGCGACTTCTACCCGCTCGCGGAACGCGCCGCCCAGTGGACGGAGAGCCCGCCGGAGACACTCCTGCACCAGTTGCGACGCGACCTCCTCGCCTATGTCGGCGGACGTCTGGGCGACGACGCCGCCATCATCGCGATCCACCGCAGCCCCGTCCCCTATCCGGAATACCGCCCCGAGGATCTCCTTTCCTGACGGCTTTTCGTAGCGGCTCCGGAGGAACCAGTACCAATGGACGCCGGCGGGAGCGATGCCGACAACGGCGCTCTTCCGCCGCACCCGCATGTCCGTGACACTGGCGCAGTTCGCGTCATCCACTGCACTGCGACAGGTCCGTGAAAGGACGAAAATGGCTCCTTCCCGCTCCTTTTCCCGCTTTCCGCACTCGTTCGACCGCCGTACGGCGCTGCGCGGGACGCTGGCCGCCGGTATCGGTGTCGTGATCGGGCCCGTCCTGCTGTCGGGGGCCGCGCAGGCGTACTCCTGGTCACGCACCCTGAACCAGGGGGCCACCGGCGCGGACGTGACCGAACTGCAGATCAGAGTCGCCGGGTGGGCCGCGGACAGCGCAAGCCAGACCCGGGTGGCCATCGACGGCAACTTCGGTGCCGGCACCGCGGCGGCGGTCCGCCGGTTCCAGGCGGCCTACGGACTCACCGCCGACGGCAGCGCCGGGCCCGCAACCCAGTCGCAGCTCAACGCTCTCGAGCAGTCGGACGGTTCGACCGTGCACTTCGACTTCAGCGAGTTCACCGACCGGATCAGCGGCACCTTCTCCGGCGGCAAGCTGGGCGCGGCCGACGTCAAGGAGAACGTCCGCCGCGCGATGTACAAGCTGGAGGCGCTGCGCAAGAAGCTCGGCAACGTCCCCATCACGGTCAATTCCGGCTTCCGCAGCATCGCGCACAACGCCGACGTCGGCGGCGCCAGCGACAGCATGCACCTGTACGGCACGGCGGCCGACCTTGCCGTCTCCGGAGTGCCCAACAAGACCGTGTACCAGAAGGCGGAGACCTCGGGCTTCTCCGGCCTGGAGACCTACACCGCGGACCACCAGCACGTCGACAGCCGGGCGGACCTCGGCCGGGCCTGGTGGTGGGAGAACGGCACCGTCTAGGAACATCGCGTCCTGAAGATCTTGTCGCTGGAGGGGTGTCCCGGTCGGGGATGCCCCTTCGCGGTTGTGCGGGGGTGGTGGCGAGGGCCAAGGTGCGGCCGGTGTGAGTGAGGCCGAGGTAGGTCAGTCGGCGAAGGTAGAGGGACGTCGGCGCCACCCCTTCGTCCCGGACGTACGACGATGCGATGAGCGAGGGGGCCTCGACGACATCTTCACGGGGTGCCCGGGCCCCGGACGGCCACACCCACCCCGCCGGGCATGTCGAGACGGGCGCGGCGGGACGAGTGATGGCGCTGGTACGGCCTTACCAGGGGAAGGTGCCCTCCGCGTCGAAGAACCCTCCTGTGGGGCCGTCGGGACCGACCTGAGCCATACGCACAATGATCTCGGCGCCCTGCTCGACGCTCTGGACTCCGGTGTTCCCGTTCAGGTCGGTCTTGGTGAAGCCGGGCTCCACTGCGTTGATCCGCATGTTCGGGAACGCCTTCGCGTACTGCACCGTGATCGCGTTGACCGCTGTCTTCGACGCCGGGTAGGCCACGCCCGGGTATGCGTACGACGGGGTACCCGCCGCGGTGAGCCGAGTCAGCGAGGCCAGGCCGCTGCTGACGTTGACCACGATCGGGGCCTTTGAACGCTCGAGCAGCGGCAGAAACGCGTGCAGGACCCGCACAGTGCCGAAGACGTTCGTCTCGAACGTGTTCCGCATGATGTCGGCGGTCACGTCCGCGGCACCGATCACGACGTTGCCGGCACCCCTTTCCTCGATGCCGGCATTGTTGATCAGTACGTCCAGCCCTCCGTCGGCCTCGATGGTCCTCGCCGCCGCTTCCACGGATGCGTCGCTGGTGGAGTCGAGCTGGACCAGCCGTACGCCCAGCTGCTCGGCGGCACGGCGTCCGCGTTCGGCGTCCCGGCTTCCGATGTAGACGTTGTGGCCTGCGGCGGTGAGGCGGCGGGCGGTCTCGAAGCCGAGACCCTTGTTCGCTCCGGTGATCAGTGTCGTTGTCATGCCTCCAGGCTGCGGCTGAGTGCCGGAGGCAGCCAGGCGTCCCGCCTTCCTGGGACTGCCGGTACCAGGAAGTTCCGTGTGCGGCGGTGCACAGTGGTGACATGGCGAGCACGGATTTCGGGCGCACGGTACGGCGCTGGCGCGACCGGGTCTCCCCGGAGGCGGCCGGGCTGACTGCAGGTGGCCATCGGCGCGCGGCGGGACTGCGCCGGGAGGAGCTGGCCCTGCTGGCCGGAATCTCCGTCGACTATGTGACCCGCCTGGAACAGGGCCGGGCGACCAACCCCTCGGAGCAGGTGGTCGAGGCCCTGGGGCGCGCCCTTCGCCTCTCGGCGACCGAGCGCGAGCACCTGTTCCACGTCGCCGGGCTCGTACCCCCGGGGCAGGGCACGGTGCCCGCCTACATCACCCCGAGCGTGCACCGGATGCTGGACCGGCTGACCGGGACGCCCGTCGCGGTCTTCGACGCGGCGTGGACGCAGCTGTTGGCCAACCCCCTGTACACGGCGCTGATGGGCGAACGGCACGGCCGGGAGCGCAACGGCGCATGGCGCGCCTTCCTCGGGTCGGGTGATCGCGTCCGCTACACAGCGCAGTCCCGGGGCGCGATGGAGACCGCGGTCGTCGCAGACCTGCGCACGACTGCCGGCCGTTACCCGGATGACCAGCAACTGCGGCGTCTGGTCGCGGAGTTGCGCACGAACAGTGAACGGTTCGCCGAACTGTGGGATGCGGGCGCCCTGGGTCGGCACGAGGCCGCGAGCAAGACCATCGATCACCCGCAGGTGGGCTCCCTGACGCTGGACTGCGATGTGCTCAGCGTGGCGGGCAGCGACCTGCGCATCATGATCTACACGGCTGAGCCCGGCACCCAGGACGCCGAACGCCTGGAGCTCCTCGCCGTCCTCGGCACCCAGACGCTCGTCGGATAGCCGCTCTGCCGCAACCACTACTGCCTCGCGGCCACCGTCCTCATGCCACCGGCCTGCGGAGGGGGAGACAAGGTGAGTCATCCCGGGGAACGGAACCCCTGCCCGCCTTGCAGCTCCGTTCGAGCCACGGGCCGGACAGTGGGCGCCACCGTGAGCGCGAAGTTTCCTACTTGTCGTGCTGTCGGCGCACCATCTCCGTGATCCAGACGGGCGCGAACGGAGACGTACAGCCCGGTGACGTCGGGTAGTCCTTGAGCACCTCCAGGCGCTCACCGATGTCGATTGCGCGGGTGCGGTACTCGGCGTGCTCGATCCCGATCTGAGCCAGGCAGTGGTTCAACGCCCACTGCAGGCGACCCGGGGCGTCCTTCATCTCCGCCTCGATGACATCGAGCAGTCCTGCGAGGTCGAGGCCCTCCGGCTTCTTCGCCACGCGTTCGGTGGTCAGCGCCCAGCCGGCACTCGCGACCACTGGATCCGGATCGGCGGACCAGGCCCGGCGCAGATCCTCGGAGTGCGGGTTCTTCTTCACCACGTAGTTCACGAGCCAGTCGTGCACCTTGGGTGTGCGCGCTTCGCGCAACATGACATCCAACTCGTCACGCTCGAAGGCCTTCGGGCGGCAGATCAGGATCGCCAGCAGTCTCGCCGCGGTGTCATCCGTCTCCCAGAGCCGGCTCGCGAGTTCCTGCTGCGTCTTGAGCCGCTTCGCGAGCGCGCGCAGTTTGCTGAGGTTCACACCGTGATCGTCACCGTGTTTCTCGTTCACCTCGCGTGTCCTCGGGTCCTCGAGCTCGGCCAGCTCGGCCATCACCTCGGCCACCGTCGTCTCGGCCACCTCAGCCTCCTGTCCGTCATGTGCGCGATGCAGCCTACGACGGACGTCTGCCTCCTGTCGTACACGCCGGTTCGGCGGCGGCAACCGACAGGAACCGCCGATCCTCATGGCCTTCCCCCGAATGCGCACAGCTTGATGTCGATCGAGGTCCCGGCGTGCTACCTGTACCGCGACCCAGCAGGTGTGCCCGTGCATCCCGAGCCACCGTGCGATGGCCGATACCGTGCCGGCGCCGAGCCGCAACATGCTGACCGCCCGCTCCACCACCTGCTGGTGGGCGTGGTGGCGCAAAGTCGTGCTCAGTGACGCGCGCGAGCCGCGCCCTCGGTTCGGTGGCTCGTTCACCGCCGATCCTGTAAGGCCTCGCTCCGTCTCGCCCTCGCGTCACGACGTGGACCCGGACGACGCAAGGCGGCTCACCAGGCTCATGTACGAGAGCCCAAAAAAAATCGGACGGCGATGTCGAGAACCCGTGACCGGCTCCGTCCCCGCAGTGAACGCGACCACAATGGGTCGCACCAGCACCGAGGAGAAACACGATGGCCAAGTACCTGCTGCTCAAGCACTACCGCGGCGCCCCGGCGTCGGTCAACGACGCGCCGATGGACCAGTGGAAGCCGGAGGAGATCTCGGCCCACGTGCAGTACATGAACGACTTCGCGGCCCGGCTGGAGCAGACCGGCGAGTTCGTCGACAGCCAGGCGCTCGCCCCCGGCGGCACGTTCGTCCGGTACGACGGTGAGGGACGCCCGCCGGTCACCGACGGTCCGTTCGCCGAGACCAAGGACCTCATCGCCGGTTGGATGGTGATCGACGTCGACAGCTACGAGCGCGCCGTCGAACTGGCCGGGGAGCTGTCGGCCGCCCCAGGGGCGGGCGGCAAACCGATCCACGAGTGGCTCGAGCTGCGCCCGTTCCTGGGCTCGCACTGCACCATCTCGGAGTGACCTCGCCGATGCACGAGGCCCTGATCCGGAGCCTCACGCCGGGCGTGCTCGCCCTCCTCGTCCGCCGCGGAGCCGACTTCGCGGCGGCCGAGGACGCCGTACAGGACGCGCTGGTCGAGGCAGTCCGCGTCTGGCCGGCCGACCCACCGCGGGATGCGAAGGGCTGGCTGGTCACCGTGGCCTGGCGCAAGTTCCTTGACGCCACCCGCTCGGATGCCGCCCGTCGCCGGCGTGAGGACCTCGTCGGCGAGGAGCCGGCACCCGGGCCCGCGCCCGCGGCGGACGACACCCTCCAGCTGTACTTCCTTTGCGCCCACCCCTCGCTGACGCCGTCGTCCGCTGTCGCGCTCACGCTGCGCGCGGTGGGCGGGCTCACCACCCGCCAGATCGCCCAGGCCTATCTGGTGCCCGAGGCGACCATGGCGCAACGCATCAGCCGGGCCAAACGCACCGTCTCCGACGTGCGCCTCGACCAGCCCGGTGATGTCGCCACCGTGCTGCGCGTCCTCTACCTCGTCTTCAACGAGGGCTACTCCGGCGACGTCGACCTCGCCGCCGAGGCCATCCGCCTCACCCGGCAGCTCGCCGCCGCCATCGACCACCCCGAGGTCGCGGGGCTGCTCGCCCTCATGCTGCTCCACCACGCCCGGCGCGCCGCGCGGACCGCGCCCGACGGCAGCCTCGTGCCGCTCGCCGAGCAGGACCGCGGCCGGTGGGACACGAAGTTGATCGCCGAGGGCGTCGGGATCCTCCAGACCGCCCTCGCCCGCGACCGGCTGGGCGAGTTCCAGGCCCAGGCAGCGATCGCAGCACTCCACGCCGACGCACCCACCGCCGACGAGACCGACTGGGTACAGATCGTCGAGTGGTACGACGAGCTCACGCGCCTGACCGACAGTCCGGTCGTCCGGCTCAATCGCGCGGTGGCCGTCGGGGAGGCCGACGGACCGCGCGCCGGCCTGGCGGCGCTCGCGGCGCTGGACGCCTCACTGCCCCGCCACGCCGCGGTGGCTGCGTACCTCCACGAGCGCGACGGCGACCTGGCGACGGCGGCACGGCTGTACGCCGAGGCGGCCCAAAAGGCACCCAACCTCGCCGAGCGCGACCACCTGACGCGCCAGGCCGCCCGGATCAATGCGCGTGGGTGTCGCTGACGGGTCGCGCTCGGACTTGGCCTTGGCCGGAGCGGTCACCGGGGCCGCGGCCGGTGCCGGACCGGCTGTGCCTGCAGGGGCTCCTGTACGTGCTCTGCAACGACCTCGCCTGGCAACTGCTCCCGCTGAAGCTGGGGTTCGGCTCCGGACAGACGTGCTGGGGGCGACTGGAGCGGTGGCAGAAGGCCGGCGTCTTCGACCAGCTCCACCGCATCCTGGTCGCCGAGCTCAATGCAGCCGGCCAGCTCGACCGGTCCCGGGCCTGCGTGGATGGCTCCCACATCCGCGCGAAAAAAGGGGCGCCGACACCGGTCCGTCGCCGGTCGACCGGCGGAAGACGGGCAGCAAACACCATCTGATCTGCGACGGACGCGGCACTCCACTCAGGGTCATCACCACTGCAGCGAACGTCAACGACGTCACCCAGACCCTCGCCCTCGTCGTCGGCATCCCGCCCGTCGCGAGCAGGCCCCGCCGACGCTCAGTAGCCCTGCTCGGCGACAAGGGCTACGACTCCAACCCGAACCGCGATGAGCTGCGCAAACGCCGGATCCTGCCCGTCATCTCCCGCAAGGGCTGCCCGAACATCAAAGACATGGGCAAGCTCCGCTACGTCGTCGAGCAGACCTTCGCCCTGCTCCACCAGTTCAAACGACTCGCCGTCCGCTGGGAACGCCGCACCGAACTCCACGACGCCTTCGTCTCCCTCGTCTGCAGCCTCATCTGCCGGCGCCGGCTCTAAGGATTGTCGTACTGCTGATACCTGCGTACGTAAATGCGAGCACGGCCCTCAAGGCCTCTCCGGCGGGTTGCGGCACCGGCCATCCGTCCCTGCGTCGCCGGTGACCCACTCCCGGCAGGTGTCACTCGAATGGAGTAACCAAACGCGCCACCCACATGGGCGAAGATCAAGCTGAGTAGTGCCCCAACCGAGGCAATCCGTGAAAGGGAAACCACATGCGCATTCGACGAACTCTAGCCGCCGTCATCGCCACGGCAGCCCTCGCCGGACTCGGCCTCACAGGTGCCGCCACCGCCACGGCCGCCACCCACAACACCACCGCCACCGCCCACACCGAAAGCCTCACCCCGGGTGAGTGCGTGGACGGCGGCGGAAAGGTGGTCGGGATGAAGTGCGTCGGCGGTACGGGCGACGGGCAGATGGTCGACTAACGCCCACTGGGCGCCCCGCAGCCACGCGCCGCGGGGCGCTCCCGCGCGAGCATGCTGCACCATCACGTTTACACCGAGATACGTACGCCACTGAGATGGTGTCCTACATGGTGAGTTCGAGGAGCCGTTTGTAGCAGCAGAGGGCTGCGGCGAGGCCGAGAAAGGCCAGGTAGTTGGCGGTTTGGCGCTCGTAACGGGGGCTGATTCTGCGGTAGCCCGTCAGCCACGACATCGTCCGTTCGATCACCCATCTGCGGCGCCCTAACCGTTCGCTGGACTCGACACCCTTACGGGCGATGGACCCCGATGCGCTTGCCCCACAGCCATCGCCGCAGCTGAGGGATGTCGTAGGCCTTGTCGGCGTGAAGGCGTTGTGGCTTGAAGTAGCGTCCGCGGTAGGGGTCATGTCTCGTTCGGTGACCCTCGACCATGGGTTTCAGCTCGCGGCTGTCGTGGACGTTGGCGGTGGAGAGACCGAGGATGAGGGGCAGTCCGTTCGCGTCCGACAGGACGTGCATCTTGGAACCCGGCTTGCCCCGGTCCACGGGGCTCGGACTTGTGTGTTCGCCCCCTTCTCTGCCCGCACGTGCGCGGAGTTCAGCACGACACGGGAGACATCGACGAGGTCGGCATCGTCCAGCCGGTGCACAACCGCCTCGTGCAGCCGACCCCAGACACCGGCTCTCGACCAGATCATGAACCGCCGGTGCACCGTCGACTTCGACACCCCAGAACAGGGCGGCAACGCCCGCCAGGCGCAACCGCTGACCAGTACGTAGATGATCGCGGCGAACAGCTCTCATCAGGCGTGTTCTGCTTTCCGCCGCCCCGCGGTCGCACCCGATCCGCCGGAATCAACGGCCTGGCGATCTCCCACAGCCCGTCCGGAACAATCCAACTCCACGTCCCCTGACCCATGTTGAGGAGCACTACCCAGCCTCAGCAACCACAAGTCGTCGTCCACGATCCACCGGCGAGTACTCACATACTCCCGAACGGTCGAATCGTCACACCGGTCACGGCCGACCAGGCCACTTCAGCAAGATCCTGTTACGAGCTCTAAGGAGAGTGCGCGACGTGAAGTGATGGCCCAACCGAAGCATGAGAAAATACAGGCGAAGGCCCCAGTGCGCTGATGGGACAGTCCAGTTCGATCCTAGCCTTTGGGCTGATGAACATGAAGAAGACAGCTTTGCGGACCATCACTGTCGCAGCGGCAGTCTCCCTATGCTTGGAAGCCGGCGTATCGGGCACATCAGCGAGTGCCTCCGTTGCCTCACCGCAGAATTCCCAGGTCGCGCCGTCGGTGCTTCAGTGCTACACGACCATGAGTGATCCGAATGCGATCGTGTGCTACCGGGTTTCGAAGCGGGTCGTGAACAGGGGGGGCCAGATTGAATTCTTCCCCTTCCTCATTCAGGTGCCCACTCCTTCGAATCCCCCACCCGCGATCGTCGTGAACTCTCTGCCCCCACCACCCCCCGGTCTTGGGAGCCTGTGACCCCGGCGTTCCACTCTCCGCCGACGTCGAGCAGTGGCACGCGGAGTGAGGAGCCGCCGCCCCGCCAGGCGCCGAGCAGCTGCTCCCCGAACCGGTCTTCCAACCATCCGGTGGCCGCGATGCCGAACGTGACATCCGGTGCCAGATCCGGCTCCACCTGGAGCAGGCCGGCGACGACCTGATGCCGCATGAGTTGCTCATGCACGGCGTCGGCCTCGACATGCTCCGTATAGAAGTGGACGGCCGCAGGCCCGGCGCCGACTCGCTTCAACGCCTCCGCGAGGCGCCTCGACCCCGGGGAGGAGGTGATCTCCACGGACGCGAAATGACCGACCAGCGCACCACGGTGTGAGCGGTGGAGCCCGAAGAGCGACATGAGGTTGACGGTCGCGAGCATCTGTCTCGATCCGGCGTCGAGGTAGCGCCCGTACGAGGTGTCCAGGTGGAGGTCCACCATCAGATCGGCGAAGAGCTTCGAGTGGATCCGTTCCGCCCGTCCCGCTCCGAATTCGTCGTACTCCACAGCTACCATTCCCGCCTTGGCCCGACCCGTCAGGCGTGGAATCACCCACACGTGCGGATCAGCCTCCTTCAGGTGGTACAGCGAGCGCTGGGCGGCATACTCGCGCAGATGCCACAGTTCGCCCTCGTCCCGCAGGAAGTACGACACGCCATCGGCGTCCACCGGCTCCAGAACGGCTTCGTCCAGCGCGCTGCCCACATCCTCTGCAACCGGCACGTCGGCGCGTAGCGCCGCCAGGAAGCCCCGCTCCAGCGCGGCACGCACCCCGAGCAGTTCGGGATCCCACTCCCACGCGCCGTCCACCGTGTCGAAGCCGCGGTAGTGCAACTCGTAACAGAGATACAGGGACAGCTGCAGATCGTCGCCGTACGGATCGGCGCTCCGCACCAGGGACGCATCGGGCAGCACGTGCCTACCCGGTTCCCGGCGGAGCGCCTCGATCAATGCGGCAGACACCTCTCCTCGGGCTTCCGGCAGCTTCATGGTGCTTCCCTTCCTCGACCCGCCGCCTCGCTCCATGGGGACACCGCGGGGAGAAGGAGTGCCCGGCGAGGTCGACGCAGCAGCGCACGCCGCGTGACCCACTGTTGTCCTCGGTGTCGGGTCGGCATCGAGCCGAGGCTCACCGCCTCGCGTTCCGCCTCATCCACATCACCGTGCGCAGCGAGTACCCGAAGACGCGTCTGCTGGCCGGCCTCCGGCCGGAAGTGCGTAAGCGAACCCGGCGAAGCGCCAGGCGTACGCCGTTGCGGCAGACGACTTCCACAAAGTCAGGATCGCTCATCACTTGGATTTCCGCATCGAGAAATGAGGCGTAACTCCGCAAGGGCTTCGGGCTCCATGCGGTCGAGAACGCGGACTCCTGCCGGCACCGCATCGCGCCGGAGGCTCGGCGGCCGTGACCCATATGGCGGGCTGCAGGGACACGAGTCCCTGGTTCCGCCGCCCACGGGCTTCGGCACGGCCCGCGGCCCGCCGAGACGTCCCGTCACACAGCGGGATCAGCCAGTTCTGCGGCGCTGCCAAAGGGGTCTCATGGGGCGCTCGGGATGCGCGGGCCAGGACACCCATCAACTCTGGATACGGCGGAGCAATGCCGCTGAGTAGCGGCCCCCTGCGCAGACGCCGATCGGCTGCCTGCCCATGAAAAGGTGACGCACCCATGAATGACGCAAACAAGATCCTGCTTGCCGCAGCCCTGGCCGGCGGCTATGTGCTGGGCCGTACGAAGAAGGGCCGGTTCGCTCTTACGGCGGCGTCCTATATTGCCGGGCGTCAATTCGGGCTTGAACCGCGACAGCTCGTGACTCAAGGAATCCGCAAGCTCGGAGAGATCCCACAGGTTGCGGATCTGGGTGAGCAGCTGCGTGGGGAGGTCATGAACGCCGGCCGGGAGGCGGTCACCGCCGCTGCCAACCGTCGTCTGACGACGCTCGCCGATTCACTCCGGGACCGCACCCTCCAGCTCGAGAGCGGCAGGGAAGAACCGGAAGAGGAGGAGGAAGAGGAAGAGGAGGAGGAGGAGGAGTACGCCCACGACGAGGGCGAGGAGCCGGAAGAAGAATACGAGGAAGAAGAGGAACCGGAAGAGGAGTACGAGGAGGGCGAATACGAGGAGGAAGAGCCCGAAGAGGAAGAAGGCGAGGAGGAAGAGCCGGAGGAAGAAGTAGAAGAGGAGGAGGAGGAACCAGAGGAAGAGGGGCAGGAAGAGGAGCTCGAAGAAGAGGAACCGGAAGAAGAAGAGGAACCGGAGGAAGAGCCCGAAGAGCGGCCACGCCGTCGCGGCCCGCGAGCTGCTACGAAGCCGGCGCCGAGGAAGCGTACGCCCAGCAAGTCCGCCGCCGGCCGGCGTGACGCGACGAAGCGGGGAGCCCCCGCGAAGAAGGGTGCGGAGAAGCGGGCCGCCAAGAAGTCCACCGCGAAGAAGGCCACCCCGAGTAAGGGAGCTACGAAGAAGGCAGCGCCCGCCAAGAAGACCGCTGCCAAGAAGACTGCCACGAAGAAGTCAGCTCCCGCCAAGAAGACCCCCGCGAAGAAGGCCACCCCGAGTAAGGGAGCTACGAAGAAGGCAGCGCCCGCCAAGAAGACCGCTGCCAAGAAGACCGCCGCGAAGAAGTCAGCTCCCGCCAAGAAGAGCTCCGCGAAGAAGTCCGCCTCCAAGAGGCCAGGGAAAAAGACCGCTGCCGAACCTGGGAAGAAGACTGCCGCCAAGAAGGCGCCTGCGAAGAAGGCTGCCGCACGGAAGAAGACCGCTCCCGCAGCGAAGAAGACCGCCAGGAAGAGCGCCAAGAAGACATCGTCGCGCGTCGAGCGCCGGAGGTAACCGGTCATGGCAAAAACGGAACAGGACAACGCGGAATCGGGACTCGACCGGCTGCGTGAGGAACTCGGGGACTATCTCACTGCGTGGGTGGGGGATCTGGCCGAACGGGCCGGCGACAAGCTGATCGATGTGACGGACCAGCTCACCGACGTCACGGAGAACGGGGGATCGCTCTCCAAGGTCGGATCCGCCCTCCTGGGAGGTGACTCCCCCCTCAAGGCGGTGTTCTCCGGAACGGCGAAGCACGTCAAGGACAGTGTCCTGGGAAAGGCCAAAGAAGCCCTCGGCGGCGGGCATGGACGCAAATCAGGCGACAAGAAGGTCACCAACATCATCGAGGTCATCGATGTCGGTGTGCCATTGCGTACGGCCTACGACCACTGGACGCAGTACGAGAAGTTCAGCAGCTTCACCAAGGGCGTTCGAAGTGTCTCGCCGACCGACGAGACGACCAGCGACTGGAAGGTCAAAGTCGGTCCGTCGACTCGGGGTTGGAAAGCAACCGTCCAGGAGCAGGTGCCCGACGAGCGCATCGTCTGGACGTCCGACGGCGCCAAGGGATCGACCCGTGGCGCGGTCACTTTCCATGAACTGGCGCCCGGACTGACCCGCATTGTTCTGGTCGTCGAATACTACGCGTCCGGGCTTTTCGAAAAGACCGGAAATCTGTGGCGCGCGCAGGGGCGGCGACTGCGGCTGGACCTCAAGCACTTCCAGCGCCACGTCACCCTCACCGATGAAGAACCGGATGGCTGGCGCGGTGAAATCCGCGACGGCGAGGTCGTACGGAGTCACGAAGACGCCCTTGAGGACGAAGAAGCCGAAGAAGCCGAAGACTACGACAGCGAAGAGGACGAAGACGGGGGCGAGGACGAGGAGGGCGAGAACGAGGACGAGTACGAGGACGAGTACGAGGACCAAGGCGAAGGCGAGAACGGGGACGAGGAGGACGAGGACCAAGACGAAGGCGAGAACGGGGACGAGGACGAGGACCAAGACGAAGGCGAGAACGGGGACGAGGACGAGGACGAGGGCGATTGGGAAGAAGACGGCGAAGAGCAAGTGGACGAAGAAGAAGAGGAATGAGCTGAGCCAGGGGACCCCGCATCGTCCTGCCGCACACAGCACGTACCCCTTCGGCCCGATGCTGCGCCACTGGGAGCGCAGCATCGGACCGCTTGGTGGACGCGCACCGTCAACCATCCCCGGTCAGCTGAGCATCTGGTCACCGATCGTCCCGCCGTTGCTCTGAGCGCGGCGGGACCACGGAGGTCAGAACTCGAAGGTCTCCTTCAGTGCCTGAAGGTGTCCTTGCCCTTCTCCATTGCGTGCCTCACTTTCCCCTTGACCATTTCGGCCTTCCCCTTTTTCTCCATGCTCTTGTTGCCCACGGCCTTTCCGGCCATCTCCTTGGTCTTCCCCTCGATGATTTTTCCGATGCTCCTGGTCTTCTTTCCGATGCCCATGTCGTGCTCCTAGACAGTCATTCTGTGGGTGGCAGCAGGGTTCCGAGAGGCCCGAGATCCAGATTGAGGTCTTGCATGGAAAGGTCGTATCGAGCGCAGAGTTCAATCATACGATCGTGCAGAATCATCAACGTTTCTCCCAGGCGCTCCTCCTGCTCCTCGGTGAGGCCTCCGGCGTCCACCCGCTGCAGGGCCTGGCGTTCCATGAGCTGGCGCAGCAGCTCGACGATCGTGAGGACGAGCTTCATCAGGTCTCGTTCCACCGTGTCGGGGTCGGTGGTGATCCGCTGGGCCGGCCTGCGATCCGCACGACCACAGGTCATGACATCTTGCGGCGGCGCGGGCAGCAGGCGGAAGGCGCGGGTGGCCGCGTCCGCGACTTCGTCGAAGCGGTTGCCGGGCGGGTGGTCCTCATCGGTCATCGTTGTCTCCTGCGGGTGCTGAGACGGCATGCCACGGGGATGGATTCTGTTCGCTGATGGAGACGATCAGCGCGCGCAGCGATATGCGTACGAGGTCGATATCGGCGATGGAGAGCACGATGTCACCGGTGAGGACCACGCCTCCGCTGAGCAGTCGGTCCAGCAGGTCGATCAGCGCGATCTGCCGCTCCGCCAGCGGTTCTTCCGCTACGGCCTGCAGCCTGCCCGGCGCTTTCACGGGACGACCCTCTTCATCGGCTCGACATCGGCCGGCGTAGCGAAGGAGTAGGGGGCCCAGGGCCCGGTGACTTCGACGCGCACCCCTGGAAATCCTTCCCCGGCCTGCAGGACATCGGCGCGGAAGGATTCAGCATGCTGAAGCGGCACAAGGTATGCGTCGTTGATGACGTTCTCTCCGGGCCCGTGTGCGAGTTCGCCCTGCTGCGGCCGGTGCTGGACCCGGTCGACCGCATGGACACGGGCTGCGGATTCGATCCGTTCGGCTGCCTGTGAGGCGCCCCGATAGACGTCTTCGCGGGCATGTCGCTGTGCTCTGCGGTGGCTGAGGTAAGCCCGTCCCGGGCTCAGACCCGCTTCCGTGGGTGGGTCTGCCGGACTCGCCGCTCTCTCGGGCGCCGCTACATAGATCTTGACGCCCCACTCCACCTGTGCGGCCAGGGCGGTCAGTCGTCCGGCAAATGCCTCGCGGCGGGTCTGGAGCATGTGGCGCACTCGTTCGTCGTCGAGGTACACCGTCGCCAGACGCAGTGGCAGGACGGTGGTGCGGGCAGCCAGCGCGTCGATCACATGGTTGTGGGCGCGGGCGACGGACTCCAGCCAGTCCAGGTCCTCGAGGTGCGCGCGCAGCGCGGCCTCCTGAAAGTCCTGCTCGGGCACCGCGCTCACGGCAACCACCACATCGTCACCTGGTTCTACGCGCACCAGGTGCACCGGAGCATCCCCCACCCCGGGAAGCCCTGGCAGAACCTCCTCCAATGCCCCGTCAGCATCCCGCGCGACGGCGTACGCATAGGTGATGGCTTCGGTCATGGCGCGTCCCGCCTCTCGCTGCGGGCTCTGGGCGCTGCGCGTTTGGTGCGTGAAGCGCGGCGCGGGGCAGCAGAGCTGCCCTCCTCACCCTCGGCCGACGGCAACTCATCGCCCTGGCGCATCGCCTCTATCTCGGCACGCAGCCTCTTGTTCTCGTCGGCGAGTGAGCGGTAGCCGTCGTTGGCGCGTGAGGACAGCGATGGGTCGTGCTCCCACCAGTCGATGCCCATCTCCTTCGCCTTGTCCACCGATGCGATCAGCAGGCGCAGCTTGATGGTGAGCAGTTCGATGTCCAGCAGGTTGATCTGGATATCGCCCGCGATGACGATGCCCTTGTCCAGGACCCGCTCCAGGATGTCCGCGAGATTGGCCGAGGACCCCTGACCGCCGTAGGGGGTGGCCCTGGACGGGAAGTCGCCCATCCTCCTGGCGACGGGTTCGTTCACGGCGCTGCACCTCTATCCCGGGTGTCCCGGCATTGCGCCGGTAGCGCGTGGCAGCGCTCCGGCTCCGCGGCAGCTGCCGCGATCAGGTATCGGTGCCCTGGACATGGGCTCTGATCTCGTCCAGCCGGTCCAGCAGCTCGTCCTCGCGCCGGTCGAAGGTCTCATCGTCGATTTCTCCCGCCAGCAGCGCCTGCTCGAGCTCGGCGAGCTCCCGCTCGACGGGGGCCGGGTCGTAGTACTCGTTCTCCGCGGTCTCGACGACGCGCTCCATGACCCAGGCCACGCCGCGCACCGGCGCGAGCGGGAGGGTGGCGAGTTGAGTGAACAGTCCCATGAGGACCCCCTAGACGAAACTGTATGCGGGCAACGGGCCGACGAGCCTGAGGCCGAAGTCCTCCCCCAGCTCCTTGGCGAGACCCTGCTCCTCGCTGAGGAAACTCTGCTCCTTGTCCCGCTCCACCAGAAACGACACGTTCAGGAAGTCGTTTCCCGTCGGCTGCGACGAGCGTTCCTCCCGTGCGAACCCCCGCAGGGCATCAAGGACGCCAGCGGCGAGCCGGTCCTGCCGCGCCTGCACTTCCCGGGAGACCAGCTCCCCGAGGGCGAACGCCAGGTCCGGGCTGCTGTTGCCGCCTCTGATCTCCTCGTTGAGCCCGCGCGCCTCGTCGGACTCCAAGAGGACCTCTCGCAGCAGGGCATCCTCGTCCTGGGCGGCCTTCAGGTGGTACTCCGCGCAGCCCTCCAGCGCCCGCAACCGCTCGGTGAACTCGTCCTTGCGGTCCTTCAGCACCGCTCGTACGGCGTCGTCGTCCAGAGTGGTGAACCCGAACTGCAACGGTAGAACCGTGCCGTCGGCCATCAGCCGCTCCTGCACGGCCTGATGTGCGCCGAGGTCCCTGCGTTTGGGCCGCAGGTCCTCGGGGGCGTCGCTGACGACCGCCACCAGCTTGTCGGTCTTCACACTGCGAAGGCTCGTGGGCGGGTTCCCTACCCCGTCGAGGTCGTCCAGGCGCTGCGGATGGGTGGCGGCGACGATGGAGTAGACGTATACGGCCATGGCTCACTCCTCACGGCGTCGGGCGGCAGGCCGACGCCTCGGCCGCTCTCGCCTCTCCTCAGGCTCCTTGCGCCTCTCTTCGGACTCCTCGTCGTCATGTCCTCCCTTTAGCGCGTCGGTCACCACTTCTGCGGCCCCGCTCAGGGCTCCCTTGGCCTTGCCGTGTGCCCCGCCTTCGGTCACTTCACCCACCAGGTCGGTCAGCTGGGACGGTGCCTTGCGGCCCGACTCCAGGTCGAGGCGGTTACAGGCCTCCGCGAAGCGCAGGTAGGTGTCGACGCTCGCCACCACGATGCGGGCGTCGATCTTGAGGATCTCGATGCCCACCAGCGAGACACGCACGAAGACGTCGATGACCAGTCCGCGGTCCAGAATCAGTTCGAGGATGTCGTAGAGGTTCCCGGAGCCTCCGCCGCCACCCCTGGAAATGGTTCCTCCGCCTTGCGGCACCACAGTCATGGTGCCTCCTTTCACGGCTCGCTCCTGGCGCGGCCGTTTCCGTTCATGCGGTGTTGCCTTGCATCCCCGGCCTCAGCCACGTGGGTCGATCTGCCCCCGGGTGTAGCGGCGGGTGCGCTCGTATGCGACCAGTTCGCCCTCCTTGTCCAGCGTCACCTGGTAGCTCGCCATCACGCTGGTGGTCCCGGGAACACGTTCCAGCTCCAGGACTTCCACGTTCGCCTGCCAGCCTTCTTCCGTCGGCTTCAAGGCGGATACGGACTCGGGTGCGCGGCCGAGAAGCTCCTGGAGCTGCTCAGCTGCGTACCGCATGGCCCGCGGTGCCGAGAGCCGCCGGGACGTGCGCTTCGTTTCGTCTTCGCTCGTTCGGCTGCTCGCCCGTTCGGTGCCGGCTTTCCGGGCGATCTTCTTGGCGGGCGTCTTGCTGGACGAGCGCCGGACGCGCTCGGTCCCGTCCTCTTCGCCTGCGGTCATGTTCCCTCTCCGGAATCGGAGACGACGACTCGACTCGCTATCGCGCCACCTTCATGAGGCGCCATTTCATGATATACAGCCTCGGTTAACCGTATCTCGGGCTGTCCCGCACGGCCTGGGGACACCATCACTGCACGCGACGACCGGTGGTCCCGCTGTGCTGCGTTGCGCGCAGGACACCGCGCGAGGTCGCTCCTCCCAGGCAGAGCCGAAGCAGGAAACTCCCCCGAGCAGTTGCTCATGCGGCGTACGGGGATCACAGTGGGAAATGAACACATATGCGAGATCGGAGCACGCTGTGATCGTTCTCGGAGTCATCCTGCTTGTCATCGGGTTCCTGACCGGAATCTCCATCCTGTGGACAATCGGCATCATTCTCGCCGTGATCGGGGTTGTCTTTTGGATCCTCGGATCGATGGGACACGCGGTCGCCGGTCGCAGGCACTATTGGTAGAAGCCGCGCAGCGGCAGGACCAGTAATGGTCAGTGAGCGTTCACGGCGAGCGCTTCGTCGATCTCGTGGAGGAATGGCCCCAGGTCACCTGGATTGCGCGAGGTGATGAGGGGCCAGCCGCGGGAGTCGTCCTTGACGACCGGCTCGTCGGCCCAGTCACCGCCGGCATTGCGGATGTCGGTCCTCAGTGACGGGTACGACGTAAGTTTTTTGCCTTCGACCACACCCGCTTCGACGAGGGCCCAGGGGCCGTGGCAGATGGCTGCCACCGGGCGACCGGTCGACGTGAAGGAGCGGACGATCTCCGTCGCCGACTCCTCGCGACGCAGCCTGTCGGCATTCAACGTGCCACCCGGCACGAGCAGTAGGTCGTAATCGGCCGGGTCGACTTCGCTCAGAGTGAGTTCGGGCCGAACTGTCTCTCCGGGGTCCTTGTCGCCGACGAGGGTATGAACGTCGCCCGCCGACACGGCAGCAACATCCACATCGGCGCCCCAGCCCCGCAGGTGTTCGAGAGGCACCAGGAGTTCGTCCTGCTCGACACCGTAGTTCGTGACGATTGCCAGCACCTTCCGCATGCTCACGTCGTTGTCAGACATTTCCAGATCCTCTCGGGCCAGGAACGGTCCGCCGGGAGCCACGTGCCGTCATGGCATCCCCCGCGCTTCAGCAATGCGACCCTGCCGGCGGGACCTGACGGAACCGGCGCAACGCCGGGCCGAGCGCCATGCGACTCAGGGAGGGACACGCCCCCTTCGTCAGAGTGCATGTCCGGCGCCTCGGGGGCGAGCGCACAGCGGGCGTGAGAGGCGGGAAGCCTCTGCACTCGTCGCCGACCACCCACTGAGCTGGAGAATGAGCTGGTGAGGCAGCGACATCTGCACCGTGTTTCCACTGGCGGTGGAGACGTCGCCGCTCGGGGCGACAGCGTCCCCAACCGCCTGCCTGCGTGCTTTCAGGAGCAGCCGGCTTTCGGAGCCGTTTCAACAATCCCTTGCATCTGACCGGCGCAGAACACTTACCAGCCATGTTCGCGTTCCGATGGCGTAGGCGGCTGCGCGCCGACATGGATGGTGCCAGGGCGGGCAGGAGACGGTCACCCTGCTTTCCAGCTAAGGCGGCATCGTGACTTCATCCGTGAGCGCCCGCGAAGCAATTGCCTGCACCACGGGAGCCTCGGAGGGCACGGATGACCTGCCATGGATCGAGGACGGGGGCAAGGTCGCTCCCATGGACGCTCGGGTCCTGACCAGGCTGTTCCTTGACCGGCTACAGGTACTGGAGGAGGGCACCCACGAGTACCAGTACGTCCGCAACACGCTGATCGAGATGAATCTGTCGCTGGTGGCCTTCGCGGCCCGCCGGTTCCGCAACCGCACCAGCAGCGAGATGGAAGACGTCATTCAGGTCGGCAGCATCGGCCTGATCAAGGCCATCGACCGGTTCGACCTGTCACGCGAGGTCGAGTTCACCTCGTTCGCGATCCCCTACATCATCGGGGAGATCAAGCGCTTCTTCCGCGACACCACCTGGGCCGTCCACGTCCCGCGACGCCTGCAGGAACTGCGCGTCGCCCTCGCCAAGAGCAAGGAAGCACTCAGCACCACGCTGGGGCGCACGCCCACGGTGCGGGAACTCGCAACCCATCTGGACCTGACCGAGGAAGAGGTCGTCGAGGGCCTCGTGGCCGCCAACGGCTACGCCGCCCGCTCCATCGACACACCTGGCGGCACCAACGAATCCAGCGACGGCGGACCGAAGTACGCGGACACCATGGGCGATGTCGACCCGGCGTTGGACCTGTTCGAAGACCTGCACACGCTCGGCCCCCTGCTGCAGGAGCTCGACGACCGGGAACGAACCCTCATCGAACTGCGCTTCGGTCAGGAGATGACCCAGGCCGAGATCGGCCGTGCATTGGGCCTGTCCCAGATGCACATCTCCCGCCTCCTCACCCGCACCCTCACCAAGCTCCGCATCGGTCTGCTCGCCGCATGAACGCCGCTGCCGCATCGGGCCGGTTCCGTAGTTTCCGAGGACGACGGCGATGGGCAGGTTCCGCTCCACCACTCGGCCTCATCGGTAGCCGCTGAGCCGTGCCGAATTGGATCCGCTGCCATTCGCAATCGGCTGGATACGGTCAGGACTGCTGCTCTTCGGTCCGCGTCGTGGTGGCCGCGAGAGTGTCCTCGGTCGCGGCCCAGGTGGCCGGCAGCCGGCGCGCATCGTGGGCCGGGGTCTGAGGCTCGGCGCTGTAGGCGGTCAGGGTGAGGCCGGGCTGCGCGGGTAGTTCCATGGACGCCGGCGGGGATGGGGCCGCGGGTTCGTCTGGTGCGCCGCGCGGCTCGTGTGCCGGCGGCGCGGGCCAGGTCGTGCAGCTGGGCACGTCCGGCTTCGTCGAGCTGGAGGGCGCCCGCGAAGGCGCCGAGGACTTCGGCGGAGGCTCCGGCGAGGTGGGCCACGTGCGAGGCGGGCGTGGTGGTCGATGCTGACGCCTGCGAGCAGGGAGACCTCCTCACGGTGGAGCCCGGGCACACGCCGGTTGCTGCCGCAGGCGGGTGGTCCGGCCTGCGGCGGGGTGATCTTCGCGGGACGCGAGGCGAGGAATTCCGCTCTTGGTGTCCACCCAGCCAGGCCAGGACGCCCGGCGCAAGGCTGAGGGGGTCTGTCAGTACCTGTAATGGCGGTACCTTCCGCGCACGTGTGACCTGCGGTTTCATCCATCATGTCGCTGTGGCGGCCCTCGGTGGACGCCTCGAGTCAGGCCCTTGGTACTGCCGGGGCGGGCCTCTCCCCCAGACCGGGGCGATGCCCTCGACGATGTAGAGGGTCCGGCCGAGGCCGTGGCGGGTGTTCTTGATTTCGCCCTTTGTGTTGTCCTTGGTGCTGTCCACAAGATCAGGCTGAACGCCAGGCACGACGGCCGGGGGTGTCGCCGGCTTGCAACAGGCTGCTGACGCGGCCCGTCCGGTGCAGGGACCGGTGCAACGGGGGCGATGATGCCGGCCGGGCCCGTACGGCGACATCACCGTGCCCCGCCCCGCCCGACCCGTTACGACCACGACCGCCGTGCAACCCAGAAGGAGACACACGGATGACCACCTGGACACCGGACGAACTGTCCCGCATCGCGAACGCCGACGAACTGAGCATCCAACCCCGTCACACGGACGGCAGCTTGCGTCCACCGACGCCGATCTGGGTCGTGCGCGACGGCGACAACCTGTACGTGCGCGCGTACCGCGGCCGCAGCGGGGCCTGGTTCCGTACCGCCCGGGCCACCCACACCGGCCACATCACGGCCGGCGGCGTCGACCGGGACGTCATCTTCACGGAAGCCGACGACCCGGCCCTGGCGGAACGCCTGGACGGTGCCTACCGCACCAAGTACGCCCGCTACAGCGCCTACGTCCCGCCCATCGTCGCGGACACCGCCCGCGCCGCGACCTTGCGTCTGACCCCCGCCTGACACCCGCGCCGTCGCCCGCTCATCGCACCAGCGACCCCTTCGTGAGGAAGCCACCATGACCACAGTCGCCATCATCGGCGCAGGTCCAGGCCTGGGCCTGGCCACCGCTCGCCGCTTCGGGCGCGAGGGCCACGACATCGCCCTGATCGCCCGCACCCCCCAGCACCTCGACGACCTCACCGCGGTCCTGACCAAGGAAGGCGTCCACGCCCAGGGCTTCGCAGCCGACGTCGGCGACCCGGACTCCCTGCAGGCCGCTCTGGACGCTGCCGCCACCCTGCTCGGCCCGATCGAGGTCTTGCAGTACAGCCCGGTCCCGCACCCCGACTTCATGAAACCCGTGCTGGACACCAGCTCCGGGGACCTGGCCGCCCCGCTCGCGTTCTCGGTGCACGGCCCCGCAACGGCCGTACAGCAGGTCCTGCCCGGAATGCGTCAACTGGGCCGCGGCACCGTCGTGTTCGTCAACGGCGGCACCGCGGTACGCCCGCACCCCGACCGCGCCGGCACCTCCGTCGCGTTCGCCGCCGAGAGCGCCTACGGCCAACTGCTGCACGACGCGCTGCAAGCGGAGAACATCCACGTCGCCCAGCTGATCATCCCCGGCGCCATCACGCCCGGGGACCCGCGCAAGGACCCCGACGTGCTCGCCGACACCCTGTGGCAGCTGCACACCGGTCGCGGCCCCTACCGCACGTTCGCCGAACCCCTGGACGCCTGACCGCCGCCCTCCTCGCCCGCACACCGATCCGGGGACCACACCCCAGCCATGCCCACACCACACATGCCACGCCACTGGCCCAACAGGTCAAGCAATTTCCGGACCTGCTGGGCGTCGGCGGGTTTCCCTCGGTGTTGAGCCCACGTCCTGCGGACCGCCTCGGCCACCCCTTGCGGGAACCGCGCAACAAGTAGCGAGGTGGGCCCCCGGTGCGACACGGGCGTGAAGGGCGCCCAGTGCGGTACCGGCGTAGAAAGGGAAGAGACGCCGGGACGACTCAGGGAGTGACCAGCCATGCAGATCGTTGTGGACCTCACGCGCTGCCAGGGCTACGCGCAGTGCGTGTTCCTCGCGCCGGAGGTGTTCGAGCTGCACGGGGAAGAGGGGTTGCTGTACGCCACGGCCGCCCCGGACGACCAGGTCGAGCGCGTGCGCCAAGCTGCGGCGGCGTGCCCTGTCCAGGCCATCCTCGCCGGCGAGGGGGTGAGCGCCCGTGCCCGGTGATCTGCGGGACGGCCGTATCGTCATCGTCGGCGCGTCGCTGGCCGGGTTGAGGGCGGCTGAGACACTGCGCGAGCAGGGCTTCACCGGCTCACTCACCGTGGTGGGGGATGAACCCCATCCGCCGTACGACCGCCCGCCACTGTCGAAGCAGGTACTGCTCGGCAAGGCGTCGGCCGACACCACCACGCTGCCGATACGCCGGGACCCGGACGCGGACTGGCGGCTGGGAGTAGCTGCCACCGGCCTGGACCCTTTGGACAAACGGGTGATGCTGGCCGACGGCGAGTCGCTGCCGTTCGACCGGCTGCTCATCGCCACCGGGACCCGGGCGCGCCCCTGGCCCGATCCGGAGGAGGGCGCCCTGGACGGGGTGTTCACCCTGCGCACCAGTGAGGAGGCCGGAGGCCTGGCCGAGAGGTTGGCCGCCGGGCCGCGTCGGGTGCTGGTGATCGGCGCCGGATTCACCGGTTCGGAGATCGCCTCGGCCTGCCGGGAGCGGGGTATCGAGGTCACGGTCGCTGAACGCGGCCCCGCACCCTTGGTGGGCGCGCTCGGTGGCACCCTGTCGAAACTTGCGGCCGTCATGCATCGCAACCACGGCGTGGACCTGCGCTGCGGGGTGACGGTCACCACCCTCCACGGGGACGGTAACGGCCGGTTCACCGGTGCGGACCTCTCCGACGGCAGCCGTGTCGACGCGGACGTGTGCGTCGTGGCGTTGGGTGCGGTCCGCAACGTCGAGTGGCTGGCGGAGTCCGGACTGGCAGCGGGTCCGCGCGGAGTCGCCTGCGACGCCGGGTGCCGGGCCTTCAACATGTACGGGATCGTCACCGACGACGTCTTCGTGGCCGGCGACGTCTCCCGGTTCCCGCACCCTCTGTTCGGGTACCAGATGCTCTCCCTGGAACACTGGGGCAACGCGGTCGCACAGGCCGAGGTGGCGGCCCACAACATGGTCAGTCCAGGGCCCCTGCGGCGCCCGCACCTCGCCGTCCCCACGTTCTGGTCGACCCAGTTCGGGCTCAACATCAAGTCGGTGGGCGTGCCCACCTACTCCGATCACATCGTCATCGCCCAAGGCTCTCTGGAGGCGCGCCGCCTGGCCGTGGTCTACGGCTTCCAGGGACGGGTCACCGCCGCCGTCACCGTCGACATGGCCAAGTCGCTCGACTACTACAAGCACCTGATCGAGACGGCTGCTCCGTTCCCGCCCCCGCCCGGCTCGGCGGACCGTGCGATCGCGGCCGACATCACGATTCCGTCCGACGTTCCGGACCCGAGCGGGCTGTCCCACGGCCCCACCGTGGCGCTCACCGGTCACCTGCCCGATCGCCGACTGACGGTGGTACAGCCCACCCGCTGACCCACGTCCCGCCCAACCACGAGGAGCCACCATGGACTCCGAGACCTTGCTGGCACGGATCACCGACTACGAGAGCCGCCCCGACCCCTACCCGCTGTACGCGGAACTCCGCGAGGCCGGTCCCGTGGTGCGGCAGGCGGACGGCAGCTATCTGATCGGCACCTACCACGAGATCGCCGCTCTGCTCCACGACCCTCGGATCAGCGCCGATCCACGCATCCGCACGGCTCCGTCCCCGTACCCCTCCGATGAGACGGCGAAGCCGCCGTTCCTGCGGCTCGACGACCCCGAGCACCACAGGCTGCGCACCCTGGCGATGCGCCCGTTCGGCCCACCCCACAGCCCCGGCCGGATCGACGCCATGCGCGGCGAGATCACCCGCATCACCGGGGAACTGATCGAGGAGCTCCGGGACCGCAAGCAGATCGACATCGTCGACGACTTCGCCTACCCCCTGCCCATCACAGTCATCTGCCGGCTGCTCGGCGTCCCGCGCGAGGACGAGTCACTGTTCCAGGCCTGGACCGACGCGATCGTCGCGACCGCCGACATCGGGCCCGAGGAAGACACCACGGAGCGGGACCGGACGGGCCGCCAGGCCCGGCAGGAGATGGGCCTGTACCTGGTCGATCTCGCTGAACAGCGCCGCGACCGGCCCACCGACGACATGCTCTCCGCCTTCGTCAACGAGCCGGATCCGGCCCTGCGGCTCAGCCGGGAGGAACTCGCGGAGACCACTGTGCTGTTGTTCATCGCGGGGCACGAGACCACCGTCAATCTGATCGCCAACGGAGTCCTCACGCTGCTGCGCCAGCCCGCGCAACTGGACCACCTTCGTCGCGAGCCCGACCTGCTGCCGCGGGCCGTCGAGGAACTACTGCGCTACGAACCCCCGGTCCACATGCGCGAGAGGGTCCCCCACGCCGACATCGACATCGCCGGCACGACGATCCCCCGAGGAACGTCCGTCGTGCTGGCGCTGGCCTCAGGCAACCGCGACCCGAGGAGGTTCCACAACCCCGATCGGTTCGATCCCACCCGGCCGGACAACCAGCACTTCGGCTTCGGCAGCGGCATCCACCTGTGCTACGGCGCACCCCTCGCCCGCCTCGAGGCCGAGGCCGCGCTCGGCGCGCTGCTCCCCCACCTGGCCACGGCAAGCCTGGCCCAGGACCCACCCCCGTACCGGCAGAACGCCATGCTTCGCGGCCCGCGCCACCTGCCCGTCCGCCTATGACTTGGCTGTGTGGCGGCAGGCAGGAGTGGCGGTCCGCCCAAGTACGCCGTGAGACCTGCCGGCTGCACCGACGGATCCTGCACATCGGTCCGGTTTCGGCGCAGGACCAGGGCAGATCTGCTCGTACGCTCTGACACCTCGCCACCCGCAATGCGAGGAAAAAGATCAGATGTGCATAAGGTTCCTCTATGTCACATGCGGACGGAGGGGGTGCGGGAAGGAACAAAGTGCTGCCGCGATGGCGTCGTCGGCCTGGCAGCGACAGGACGTGGGTCTGGTGGCTTCCCCTGTGGCTGATCGCCGTGGACCTGGTGGTGGACCTGGCACTGGTCCAGAACCGCGAACCGCTGAGCTTTCTGCTGGTCGGAGCCCCACCGCTGGCGGCAGCCACCCGAACCCCGCGGCACACCGCCGCGATTGCCGTCGCATGCCTGGGGATGGAGATGTGGCTGGCGTCCCGGCGCCCGGGGCACTTCGATGAACAACACCACCTGGCCCTCTACGTCGCCACAGTGCTGATCGGTATCGCCAGCGTCGCACTGTCCCGGCAGCGGATCCGCACCGACGCCAATCTGGTCCACGCACGCTCTGTTGCCGAGGCGATGCAGATGACGCTGCTGCGCCCGTTCCCGGAACAGCTCGGTCCGGTGCGGTCAGCGGGCTTCTACCAGGCGGGCGAGGGCGGCACCCTGGTCGGTGGTGACTTCTACGAACTGTGCGAGACCCCGTTCGGCGTCCGCGTCATCCTCGGGGACGTACGAGGGAAGGGGCTCGATGCGGTTCAGACGGTCGCCACCGTCCTGGGGAGCTTCCGGGTATCCGCGTACGAGTGGACGGACCTGAACCGTCTCGCGGAGCGCCTGGAGCTCAGCATCGCCCGCAATTCCGGCTGCCCGGCCGGCGACGAGGAGCTGTTCGTCACGGCCCTCCTTCTGGAGTTCCCACCTGATGGACGCTCGGTGAGGATCGTCGACCGCGGGCATCCGTCACCGCTCGTGCTCACGACGCACGGCACGCAACGGCTTCGTACCGCCCCCGGCCTGCCTCTGGGCCTGGGCGAACTGGGGCCCGTGAGTGCCGAGGTCACCACCCATCCGCTGCGGACCGGGGAAGTGCTCCTGCTGTACACGGACGGCGTGAGCGAGGCCCGGAACGCGGGAGGCGAGTTCTATCCGGTGATCGACCGGCTGGCAGACCACTTCGGCGACGGTCACAGGGCTCCGGATCCCGAGGCTCTCGTGTCCTTCATCAAGGCCGACACGGAGAAGTGGTCGGCCGGAGCGGACGACGACCGGGCCGTGATCGCCCTCACGCTCGCGTAGCAGTCCAGGGACGTTCGGCCCCGGCGCACGGAGTCGGCCCAGGACGTCGAAGCAGACGTGGCAACGGGGAACCGCACGCCGCCCCCAAGGGCTGTCCGGCGGGCCTGCCGCAGTCCGGACCGACGCGGGACCAGCCACCGAATGGCAGAGCCCGCCGCCGGGCGCGACATCGGTTGATCACGCGGACGTCAGCCCGTGCCGGAGAGGTACCGGTCGTCGGGCAGGTTGAACAGGCGCTGCGCCCGCCGTTCGTTCTCCCGCCGCAGCATGGTGGTCCAGGGCCAGGGGTCCTCCGGTTCGACGTAGGGGCAGGCCATGCGGTGCGCGATGCGGCATCGGGTGCCGGGAGCGGGCTCGGCGTCCCACAGGTTCATCGCGTTCCCGTCCGGGGTGATGATCCAGCGTCGGCGCGGGGGCGCGGTGTGGGCGGGGACGACGATTCGGGGTTCGAGGAGGACCCAATGCCCCTCATGCAGGGTGGGGTAGCGGTCTTGGGGCAGTGCGCAGTGCGGGCAGTCCGGCGGTGCGGGGGGTGGCGGGGCGGTCGCGCCCTCGAGGGCGGCCTGCAGCGCGTAGTCGGGTCGGTCCGGGCGTTCCGCGGTGTTCTCGGTGTCCCCCATGCCCTTCAGGGTCCGGACGTACTGTGTGCTGCGGTAGGACGCGAACCGGCCGTGTCGGGCGGGGAAGAACCTGGCCGGAGCGCCGTGCGGCGCCACACGAGGCGTACGACGGCACAGCATTCCCGCAGGGTCGGGCCGGAACCGGCATGTGCGATCGCCAGAACGGTCCATGGGTGTTCAAGGTGGTGTTCCCTCCGGTCGGTGCTGGTTACGTCGGCCGGAAGGTGGTGGGGCGTCAGGTCTGGTGGCCGATGGGGTCGAATCCGTACTGCAGGTAGAGGGCGATGCCCTGGGCCATGGCTCGCGAGCAGGCATGCAGGCGGCGGGCCATGTGCGGGGGGAGCAGCTCTTCCCACTGTCCGGGGGTGGCCAACTGCCGTCCACGGTCCGTCCCCAACAGGTAGAGCTGTACAGGCGATCCGGTGTGACGATCGCGGCGGCACGTCGATGCGGGAGCTCGAGCGCAAACGCAATGCGATGTGGCTGACGGTACGTAAGGCCCCGGATTCGGCCTGGCCGGAACCAGGCAAGAAGCTGACGGCTCGGGGCGACCGCCATGGATCCGTACAGCCGGTGATCGAAAGTTCAGGGCGGCAGGGGCCGGGTTCCCTGCCGCAGCTACCGTTACCCCAGCACCGCACCGAACCGACCCCTGGAGAACCCCCGTGCCCGTACCTCTCGGCGAGGAAGTGGTGGCGTTGCTGCGCCGCCCCAGCACCTGCTACATCGCTACGACGATGCCCGACGGCTCTCCCCAGCTCACCCAGACATGGGTCGACACCGACGGCGAGCACGTCCTGATCAACAGCGTCGAGTCGCATCAGAAGACCCGAAACATCACACGCGACCCACGGGTTGCCGTCGCAATCGCCGACCCCTCGGAACCGGCCTCCTACATCCAGATCCGCGGCCGCGTGGTGCGCGTGACCACCGAGGGGGCGGTCGACCACATCGAGGCGCTCGCGCAGAAGTATCTCGGCGGGCCCTACCCCTGGTTCGGCGGCCGCGACCAGGTCCGGGTGATCTATGTGATCCAACCCGAACGGATCAGCAACCCCCGCGGCTGATGATCAAATGTCTTCCGTCCCGGCCTCCCCCTGCCAACAGTCAACTCGGTGTTCGGCGGACCAACCTACCGATCACCAGGTTCGGTGACATCGGTCAGGCCTCGCTGAGAGCGCACACGGCCGGGCCGCCTCACCTCGAGCGCCACCGCTACAGAAGTTGTGTCGGCTCCCGGGTCTCGACAGCGCCGGGTGTTCGGGCCGGCGCGTAGGGTGCCGGGATGATCGGGATTCCAGAGGCGTTCATGCGGAGCACCGTCGAACGTCAAGGAGAGCGCGGAGCGGCATGGCTCGCCGAACTGCCCGGGATCGTGGAGGAGTTGCTGGGCCGCTGGCGGTGCGTGCCGGACGGCGAGGTGATGCATGGAGGTGTCGGGGTCATCGTCCCGGTGCGACGGCGGGCCGAGGGGACCGCTGTGCTGAAGGTGTCGTTTCCGCACCCCGGCAACGTGCATGAACCGGACGCGTTTTCGGCATGGGGCGGGCGCGGAGCCGTCCTGCTGTACGAGCGTGACGACGAGCGGTTCGCGATGCTGCTGGAGCGGATCCGGACGTCGACCCTTGCAGAGGTTCAGGACGGCGATGAGGTGGTGGCGGTCGCAGGGCGGATCAGTCGCCGGCTGGCCATCCCCGCGCCACCCGCCCTGCCCCGGCTGCGGGATCAGGCTGACGCCTGGGAGGCGCAGCTGCGCAAGGACGCCGGGGAACTGACGCACACACTGTCGCGTCACGTGGTGGGCGCCGCCGTAGCGACCGTCCGCGAGCTGGGCCGCGTGCAGCCGGACACCCTCATCCACGGCGACCTGCACGCCCGAAACATCCTTCGCGCCGACCGTGAGCCGTGGCTGGCCGTCGACCCCAAGGGGTACGCCGGAGACCCTGCTTACGACAGCGGCACGCTGCTCAAGTCGCGTGCGCTGACACTCCTCAAGGCCGACGACCTGCGCAAGGCTGTCCACCGCACGCTGTACGTCTTCGCCGAGACCGCGGAACTCGATCGCGAACGCGTCCGACATTGGGCGCAGCTCCATGCCGTCCAGGCTGCGTTCTGGGGCCGCCGACACGGATTCCGTACAGCCCGCAGCGGATCACGACTGGATTGGCTCACCGAATTCGTGGACCGGCTGGCGGAGTTGCTCACGGAAGGCGCCTAGGGGCTGTTCACCGCAGCCATCCTGCCCGGCCACGGCACGGGCACCTTGACCGTCCTCGCGATCGCATACGCCGGTTCAACTGAGCTTGCCGCGGAAACAACGCCCAGGGAGACGGGGCGCCGAGCGCCCGCAGACGGTGCTCCGCCTGCGGGCCCTCAGGACACACCTCGGGATCGAGTACGGGTTCTGCACCCACCGCGGGTGCCTCGCGGGCCAGGTGGCGTTGTGAAGTGCCTGGTGCAGTGCCCCGGGGTGGGCGGAATCGGGAGTGGAGCGGGGTCCGCGAGGCAGACGGGAGCCCCGACCCGAATGTGTGGTTGGGGCAGAAGTCCCCGTTCGGGTCTGGTGTCAGTTCACGCAGCCGGTGACGGAGCCGGTGGGCGCGCAGTGGTTGGGATGGTTGTTCGCGACCTTCGTCCGGTCGATCGTGACAGTGCTGCCGGGCTGCTCGTAGATCCCTCCGCCATCACTGCCTGTGCCATCGGCACGGTTCCTGCTGACCTCGGAACGGATCAGAGTCGCGGTTCCCGAGCCGGCGAACAGGCCGCCGCCCTGAGATCCCGCAGCGGTCGTCCGGTTGCCCTTGAGCTTGGTCCCATCGAGGCGCGTGGTACCGCCGCTCCAGATGCCGCCGCCCTGGATTCCTGCGGTGTTGTCCTGCACCGTGCTTCTCCGGGCGTTCAGCTCCTGCTGGCTGAGGATGCCGCCGCCCACGTCGGTCGCGCTGTTTCCGCTGACCCAGCTGGAACGAAGATTGATGATCGAGTTCCCGGAACCAAGGATGCCGCCGCCGTCGGCTCCCGCGCCGGTCGCCTTGTTCCGGCTCACATCCGTGGAGTCAAAGGTGCCGGTTGTGCCGAGGAGGGACACGCCGCCTCCGCCGCCGGCGCCAGTGGCAGTGTTTCCGTTCACCTTGCTGTGGTTGAAGGTGACGGGGCCCGAGACGGCGACTGCTCCCCCGAAGCCGGCCGTGTTCCTGCTCACCTCGGTGTGCGTGAGGGTGACAGCGCCCAACGACGAGATTCCACCGCCGGCGCTACCGGCGGTGTTCTTCACCAACTCGCTCGAAGTCACCGTGATGGTGCTCCCGGGCTGTCCGTTGATGGCGCCCCCGTCGATGGTGGCGTGGTGGCCAGTCAGCTGGGAGCTGATGACGGAGATGGAACCAAAGACGAGGGCCACGCCGCCGAAGGGGGTGCTGCCGTTGCGGAGGGTGAGGCGGTTGAGTGTGAGTTCGCCGTCGGGGGCGTTGACCTGGAACAAGCGGAATTCCGGGGTACCGGGTGCGCTGGAACGCTCGATGACCGTGCGCTTGCCACCCTTGAGGGTGATGTCCGTCGTGATAGCAGGAAAGCCGTTTTGGCTGCCGACGGTGTTGGCGTCGGTGAGGGTGTAGGTGCACTTGGGAGCCAGATCGATGGTGCCGCCGCCCGCGCCGTTGGCGGTGTCGATCGCATCCCTGAGTTCCTCGACGTTGCAGCCGATGTGGACGACGGCTGCGTTGGCGGGGGCGGCCGGCACCACAGCCAGGCCGAGGGACAGTGCCGCGACGGCACCGCCCGTTCTCGCGACGAGTCTCATGAACGCTCCAGACATGAGTGAGGCCCGAGGGCCGATCCCCGGATACCCCAACGGCACCCGGGAGCAGGGAAGATTGACGACAGCCACAACCGGGGCGGGAGAGAGGGCGTGCCTGCCGGGTGCGAGACTTAACCAGGTCGATTAGCCGGTAAACACATCTGCCGCCAGGCGGATCAACCCACAGCCCGCCTGACATGGCATCAGACCCGGCGGCCCACGCGGGTGAAGCCTCGTCAGGTGGGACCTGATGGAGCCCACTCCGGCTGCGTGGCGGACACCCAGCTCACGAGCCGCTCTTCCACAGCCTGCTTCCGCCGGTCAGGTACTTCCCCGTCTCCCGCCGACCACGCGAGACCGCCCCGACCTGTGCCGGCTTCCCGACCCACGCCACAACATGGTTCGCCGCCCGAAGCATCACCGTCGAACGTGCCCTGAACGACAACGCCCAGTCCCACACCAAGAATGCGATCAGACAGACACTCCGTGAGGGCGCCGATCAGGGGGACAGGGGTTCGGAGTCGTCCCACTTCCATCCACTTTCGGGGAACTGATCAAGCAGGGCGGAGAGCGAAGCCGCCTGGTGGATGGCGGATGACCACTCCTGAGCCGATACGTCGATCAGGACCAGAGGCGGAGGTTCCTGCCGGAAGTCGTAGGTGAGCATTTCGCGGCTTCCGTCCCCGCCGATGACAAGGCTCCCGGGGAAGCGTTGCTGGAATTCTCCGGCCTCATTGACATCGATGAGCTCGGCGACGTCGTTGATCATCAGGAAGTCGTCTGCAGGGTGAACGAACCGGCTCATGCTTCCCCGCGTGGCCAGGAAATGCCGGTAGTCCTGCGGAAAGCGAACTCCGAAGTGACGCTCGGCCTGCGTGATCTCATCGTTGTTCGAGCTCATGAGGCCGTTCTATCAGCGCTGGGTCGTGGCGGGGGCTGCCCTGGGCTGCAGTGAGCGGGACTCGCCTGCGAAGGAGGGGGGTTCAGCCCGCCCGAACATCTGGTGCTTGATCATCTTGATGTGGTTGCCCCGGCCTTCCACCGGACCGGAGTTCCGGCAACGTCGCTGCTTGCGTCGTGTGAACCAATTCGCTGTGACGTGATGAGGAACGTACGTAGGGTCCGTACATGGCAGACGAAAGTGACCGTGACCGTGCCGTTCAAGCAGCCGTTGAGTCGGAGAGGCGGCTTCTCGACCCTGACGTGCGTGCTTCGCCGTCCCTGGTCTCCGAGCTCCTGGACCCGGAGTTCCTCGAGATCGGTGCGTCGGGGCGGCGCTGGGACGCGACGTCGATCCTCACGGTGACGAGCGACGGTTCGGTTGCCCCCGAAGCGCCCGTCGAGGTCACTGAGATGTCGGGGGCCGTACTCGCTCCCGGCATCGTTCATCTGACGTACTTCACCGACCACAGCGGGCGCCGAGCGTGGAGGAGCTCCGTATGGCGTCTGACCGATGCGGGCTGGCGCCTGTACTTCCACCAGGGCACTTCGACGAGCTGAAGGATCAGTGGCCGCGCCCGCCGGATACACCGCCTCCCCCTGCACCGCCCGAGCCCCTCGTCTTCGACGGCACCATTTTCGTGGGCGGCGCACTGACCACGACCACCGAGGTCGAGAACTTGGTGGCAGCGGCGGCCGCACGGTGCGCCGCACCTGGCCGGGTTGCGGGGCGCCGGGCCGGCTACGGCATCCACCGGTGTCCTCAGGGACTCGCGGCGTGCAGGATCGCGGCAGATGCGGCGATCCGGTCGAGGAAGAACAGCGCCGCGATACACAGAGCGATCCAGGCCGACAACACCGCAACACCGCTGACCAGCCCGTCGTGGTGGAAGTAGGCGATCCCGTCCAGTGCCCGGACGCCGACGCCCGGAGGCATCACCGAGGCGAGTGGTTTCAGCCAACCAGGAAGAAATTCGGGCGGCAGCACCCCACCGCTGCTGGCGTTGCCCATCACGATCATGAAGATCGACGACAGCAGAACTCCGATCGGGCCGAAGATCCGGATCAAAAGTATGGTGGCTGCCGCCACGGCCCCCGCCATCAGCGCCACAAGCCCCGCGATGCCCAGGAAGGGACCGGGTATGGCTCCGAAGGCCGTACTCGCGATGAGTGCTGTCGCCAGCCCGCCGACAACCGCGAACAGTGCCAGACTGCTCACGCGCTGCCCGAAAGAGAGGCGCGGTGCCACTTGGTAGGTCATCTGACCGAAGAGAAACCCTGCCAGCACCAGCCCGAATGACGCGTAGAAGACCGACAGACCCCGGCTGTCTCCACTCGACAGCGGCAGGATGTCCATCACGGGCAACTTCTCCTCCGCCGGCCGACAGTCCGGGGTGCACAGACTGGCGAGCGGCGCCACCAGCGCGGACACGGCAGGGCCGTTGGCACCCGCATACACGATCTTGGGCTTGCCGCTGTCGGCCAACAACGCGGCGTACGCCTGCCGATGCTCAACCGCCCAACGGGCCGAGGCGTTGTCCGGATACCGGTCGACCTGGAAGCCGTCCGGCGAGACACGCTGCAGCCGAACGTCGAATTGTGCCGCGGCCTTGTCGGACGCGGCGACGGCGACCGGCAGCCGGTGCGCCTGGGGCGTGTGGAAAGCGGCGAGGAACACGCTGACGAAGACCAGGCCGATGGTCAGCACAGAGATCACGGGCTTGAGCACCGCCTGCGGACCGGTCAGCCCCGGCCGCTCGGGTGGAGCATCACTCTGCGGACCTGGATGATGGCGGTGCCGCCCCGGCCCCGGGTCGATACCAGGGGAAGGGCTCTGATCTGTGGACGCAGTGCTGAGCATGGTTCCTCGGTCTTCATCATATAAGGTGGCTTATATAAGCTACCTTACACACAGAAGGGCATCGGAGGCGTTGAAGGATCCCAGCGAGCGCATCGGCTACCTGATTTGGCAGATCTCGCAGGCATACACGCAGCGCTTCGAACGGGCCTTGCGCCCACTCGGACTGACCCAGGCGCAATTCAGCACACTCGTCCGATTGAGCCTGGACGGGCCTCTGTCCAGCGCCGAACTCGCCCGCCGCTGCGGTGTCACCGCGCAGTCCATGGGCACAGCGCTGCGAAGCCTGGTCGAGCGTGGACTGGTCGAGCGGCATCCCCATCCCACGCACGGAAAGATCATCGAAATGTGCGTCACGGCGGCGGGCGAGGCTCTGGCGCAACAGGGTGAGACCGCGCTCGAACCATGCGAGCAGGAGACCCTGGAACCGTTCCTGCCTCACGAACAGGAACTGGTGCGCGCCCACCTCCGCCGCATGCTCGGCGCCCTCAACGCCCCGGCGCTCGGACCGGGCAACGGGAGTCAGCACGACGGGACATGAGTAGCCCACGGCTCGGCACGCGGGGGTAGCCGACCCGAACCTGGGCCGCGGCGGCGGCCCCTCCCAACGACACCCTCGCCTTCTCCTCCTGGGGCAGCCGGTCGAAGTGGACCTCGATGGCGGGGACGAGCCACTCCACCAGATCACCGAGGTCGAGTGAGGCCGACGGCTCCACCGCGAGGACGTAGCGCAGCATGACGAGGCCGGCCAGTTGAGCGGAACCAGGGACGCGAACGCCGCTGTCCGCCGAAGGGTCGCGGCGGAGGCACCCTACGACGTCGACTTCGCACCATGCGTGCCGGACCCTGCGCTACACGCTCCGGTCGAGGCCCTCATGGCAACAGGTTCCTGGTCGGCACGGTCGCGCTGTGGTGGGCACGGATGAGCGCGATCACTGTGTCGGTGGTTCGGTCCAGGTGGCTGCGGCCGTCGGCCAGTTGGACCTGCGGGCTGATGTAGCTACGCGGCCCGAGGTGGGTGGCCGGGTCCAGCCGGTGCACGGTGATCTTCCCGGCGCGGCGGGCGCGGTTCCATCCGCTGCGGCGGAACAGCCGCCAACGCTGAGGGAAGATCCAGGTGCCCACCCTCTCGATCCAGTCGCTCGCACTGGCGAGCTGATGCACGTGCTCGGCACAGGTCAGGTCATTGGCGCCGTTGTGGAAGCCACCGAGGGTGATCAGCAGGAGCGGGGTGCGTAGCTGCGTGTGCAGTTCGTCGACCGCGCCGGTGGCGACCTGTGCGCCGCCGCTGTAGCTGAGCAGCACCACAGGGATGCCGCTGTCGGCCTGGTAGCCGGCGAGCCGGAGCTGAGTGGCGATCTGACAGCCGACGGCCTGGTTGTACAGCGGGCGGTACCGGTGGTCGGCGGCTACGAAGATCTGCATGACATTGTGGAGGAAGAGCAGCAGGCCGATGCGGCGGCGCAGCCACGCCCACACAGGCCTGTCGGCGAGCGGTTCGGCCAGCGGCGAGTAGGGCTGCACCTGGCCCAGCACCCGCAGCTCCGGCGCTCCGGCGATCAGCGCCTTGACCAGCTGGCCGCCGTCCCGGGTGTCGCGGAGGCGGCGTTTCCCGATCCCGTCCAGGTAGACCAGGTAGGCATCCGGGGGGCTGTCAGGGGCCGCGCCCCGGGCATAGGGCACTCCGTCCGGGAGCTCGGTGGCAGGGGCCCGCCAGCCGGCGCTGTAGGCCAGCACCTCGTAGCGGGCCAGCAGAGCTTCGGCGAGCAGAGCGGGCCCGAGTGCGCAGACCCAGAGGAAGTAGTTCATGCGATCACCTCCGGTGCCCCGGGCTGCGCGCTGATCCTCACGACCAGACGCCGTACCGCCTCTACGGCGGCGCCGAGTCCGGCCCCGGCGACGGCCACGCACCCGGCGGCGCCCCACCAGCCCAGCCCGGTCTCCGTGGCGAGCGGGCCGGCCAGACCGGCCCCGACCCCCACAAAGAGCAGCAGATGGAGCAGCGGCCCGATCAAGGGGAATGCAAGGACGGCAGAAAGCACCAGCGGGGCGACCAGGCTCGGTGTCCACGCCAAACCCACGTCCGACGGAGGCGAGGACAGCATCAGCTCCGCCAGGGTCCAGGCGGTCAGCGGCCACAGCGCGAAGACAGCGCCTTCGACGAGGCCACCGGGTAGCAGCAACCCGGCGACGAAGGTCCGCGACATGCCGGGCCGGCGCGCCACCAGGGGCAGGATGCGCCCGGCGGCCTCCGACAGCCCGGCGAACAGCAGCAGGGCGACGACGACAGGTGACATCACTCAGCCCCGCCGTGACGGACGGACCGGAGCAAGCTCACTGACCGAGCCGCCGTACGCAGGTACTGCTCGAGTTCATCGGCGGCACGCCGGAATCCACCCGCCTCATGCTGGGCGACCTGCAGGGTGGTCGCGGCTGCCCGGAACCTTTGGTCGTCGAGCAGACGCCGGGCGAGTACCCGCACGGAGCCCCTGGAGACATCCTGGGTACGGATCGACAGTCCGGCGCCGAGCTCGACGACACGACGGGCCACCATCGGCTGGTCGGCGCCCTGGGGGACCACCAGCATCGGAACCCCGGCGTACATGGCCTCGTTGACGCTGTTCATCCCGCCATGGGTGACGAACAGCGCCGCGCGGGCCAGCACCTCGGGTTGCGGCACGAAGCGGCGGGCGATCACGTTGGCCGGCAACGCACCCAACGCGGCGGGATCGGTCTGCCCGGTGGAGACGATCACGGTGCCGCCCAGTGGGGCGAGCGCGGTGGCGAAACTGCGCAGCAGCTGTGGACGGGCGTTGAACACGGTGCCCAGCGAGGCATACAGCACCGGGGCCTTCAGCCGATCGGTCGGGAACGACAGGTCGGCCGGACGGGCGCCGATGCTCGGGCCGACGAATCGGTAGGACCGGTCGAAGTCATCGACGGCAGGCTGGAACGCGCGCGAGGTGTAGACCAGATTGAGGGGCTGGCGGATGTTCCCCAGGTCGAACAGTGGCAGCCCACGCGTGTCGAAGCGGCGCCGCAGCGCCCAGCGCGACCGCAGGTAGCCCCGGAGGCTGCTGGACCGCGCCGTCGCCGCGGCCAGCAGGTCCCACGAGCCGCGGGTGGGGCTGGGCACATGCCGGTTGAACGCAAACGTGGTGAACGACGAAGCCGCCGGCACGCCGAGTTCGCGGGCGGCGACTGCCCCCCACAAGCAGGCGTTGTCGTGGACGATCACGTCGGGCCGGACACGGCGCAGGTCGGTGAGCACCGTGGGCAGCAAACGGACGGTGGTGCCCGCAAGCCCTTCCATCAGCGTGACCGGCGTCGGCGGATCGGGAAGCGGTTGGTCGCCCCCGGGGTAGAGGCACACGGTCGCGCCGGTGGCCTCGATCTCCTCACGGAACGCGGGCGAGGTGTGGTACGTGACGGTGTGGCCGCGCCGAACGAGCTCGGTCACGACCGGCAGCGTCGGGTTGACGCGCCCGTGCATGGCGATGTTGAGGAACGCGAAGGTACTCACAAGCCGACCTCCATCACGGAAGAAGTGGATGCCTCGCCCGGACCGGCTGATGGCGCCGGACGATCGTCGGCCCGATACAGGCCCGGCCCACTGATGTGCAGCCCGTCGAGAAAACGCCCCGCCGTGAGGGACGCGGTGCTGATCAGCCGCTGGGAATGGCCGAAGTCCCACGGGGCGGGCCAGGCCTCGACGCCGGTCGGCAGCACGACGGTCGGGATGTGCTCGGACACCTCGTGCAGGTCGCGCTCGATCTGATGGCGCATCAGCAGCAGCCCGGCCCTGGCGGCGATCGCACTCGCGTGTCGGCTCGGGAGGGTTGAGCTCAACGGCGAGCCCTCCGGCCCGGTCGACAGCACGACCACGCTGGCCGCTCCGGCCTGCAGCGCCGCCAGTACCGGCACATAGGCGATCACCCCGCCGTCGACGAGCGTCCGGCCCCCACGATCCACCGGGGGCAGCATCCCGGGAATGGCTGTGCTGGCCAGCAGCGCGGACTCGAGGTCTCCGTGATCGAGCAGCACGGGAGCGCCCGTGACCAGGTCCATGGCCACCGCAGTGAACGGGATCGCCAGCTGCTCGATCCTCGACGGCAGCCCAGCACGCGCAATCAATCGGCGCAGGCCGCGATCGGTGAACACGCTGGCCCGTGAGGACAGGGAGCCGAGCGGATACACCTCACGGCGACGCAACTGTGTCCACTCGTGGTCCAGCCAAGGCGCCGCACTGTCGGGGTGGGCGGCCGCGATCGCCCCGTTGAGGGCACCCACCGAGGTTCCGATGATCAGGTCGGGGACGAACCCGCGCTGCTCCAGCGCGTACCCGACACCGACATGCGCCGCTCCGAGCACGCCACCGGCACCCACCACAGCGGCCACGGGACGAGGAAGGGCGCGCAAGCCCGCTGACACCAGGCCCTCGGACGGGTGGCTCGATGACAGCGGACGCGCAGCCTTGTCGCCCGTCATGGCTCGACGCCTCTCATGGCCACGGCCACGCGCCGAGTTGCCCACGCTGAAGCCGAGGCGCGCCGATGAGGCTGATCTCAGACGACAAGTAATCCTCATGATCCACCTTTCTCACCACGGCACCGGATCGGATCGGTCGCAAGTGGACCGAGCAGTCACCCGATCTGCGGTACCGCCGGCCGGGCGCCGGGCCTCAGCCGGTGGGCATCTCCGTACCCAGTGCCAGTCAAGCACAAGATGGTATTGAATGAAACCGTCGCGAGTAATACGATAGCGGGCGTAATGAGGTGGGTCACGTCGAGCGGGGGATTGCGAAGACATGACGAAACCGCTCCGCCTACGGAACATTCCGAGCTCGCCCCACATGGCGCTCGGCGGATTCACGGGCGGCACCGTGAAGCCCACCAGGATCGAGAGCTAACCGGATGGGCGCAGGGGGCCTTCCTGGCGGGTCCGCGTGACACCCGGCTCACGCAGCACCTCGAGGTGGCGGCTCAGGGCGGACCCACCCTTGGCGCCGACCGGGGCCTCCACTGCCCGACGCCCATTCTTCGCCGCGCCGGCCCCGCACCACCTTGCCGAAGCAGGCGTCCGCGTCGGCTGGTGGGCGCCCTGATCGAAGCGCTTCGATTTGGCGGCGAAGGTTAGTGATGGATTACCGCACCTGCAAGGGATCGGGCACGACGTCCAGATCCTGAGGAGGCCTCATTCATGCGGCCATGCCGGGCCGTTGACATCTCACTGGCCCGTATGCCAGTTTCGAAGCGCTTCAACGATCCTGGACGTGCGGTCCACCTCGGCTCTGCCGCGCCCGGTCGCCATCAGCCGTCGCCGACCATCGCACGCGTAAGGGGTTCCCGCTGTGAGTCGTACGTCCGTGCCTGCCGACCTGACCTCCGAGGCACCCGCCGGGCCGCCCGCGGACCTGATCCCGTTCCGCGACCCGGGACGGGCTCCGTGCCGGGGCGGCTGTCGGTGTTTGCCGTGGTGACCGAGATCGTGATGTTGCCGTCCGGAGAGGTGCACCGGTCGTGTCGTCCGGCCCGGCCGGGCGTGCAGGACCTCGGTGCCCCAGCTGGACCTCGCCGACCGCCCCGCGCACCGGCCACCTACGCACCTGCACCACGGCCACCGCCGCACCGGCTACCCACCCACCCCACCATCTGCACCCGGCGCTCACCGGCGAACTCCGGCTCGCAGCCCGCACCTTCACGGTCTGACAGCTGTCCACCGGACTTCATCACCCCGCGCGGGAAGTCCCCCGCGGCCAGACCACACCCCTCAGGGACGGACATGGCGTTCTTCGACAATCCCGTGATACCCGGCTTCAGTCCGGACCCGAGCGTCTGCCGCGCCGGTGACGACTACTACGTGGCGACGTCCAGCTTCGAGTACGTACCCGGCGTACCGCTGTGGCACAGCCGTGACCTGGTGCACTGGCGGTTGATCGGGCACGCCCTGGACCGGCCCTCGCAGCTGGAGCTGCCCGACACGGCTCCGTCCTCGACGGGGGTGTACGCGCCCACGCTGCGATACCACGACGGCCTGTTCTGGCTGATCACGACCGTGGTCGCCGGGGCGGGCAACGTCCTGGTGACCGCGGAGGACCCCGCGGGTCCGTGGTCGGACCCGGTGTCCGTCGACGTACCGGGCATCGATCCCGATCTCGCCTGGGACGACGAGGGAAACTGCTGGTGCGTGTTCTCGTCGGACGGCATCCGCGGGGTGCGGATCGAGCCGAAGACAGGCGAACTGCTGGGCGAGCCGGTGGCGATGTGGTCGGGAAGCGGGCTGCAGTATCCCGAGGGCCCGCACCTGTACCGCGTCGGCGACTGGTGGTACCTGCTGCTGTCGGAAGGCGGAACGGAACGCGGGCACGCCCTGTCGGTCGCTCGGGCCCGCACACTGCCGGGACCGTTCGAACCGCACCCGTCCAATCCCGTGCTGTCCCACCGCAGTACCGGTCACCCGGTGCAGAACACCGGCCACGGAGATCTGGTGCAATCGCACGACGGCACATGGTGGATGGTGCTGCTGGGCACCAGGCCCCGCGGTGACACACCCAAGTATCACGGTCTGGGCAGGGAGACGTTCCTGGTACCGGTGCGGTGGGAGGACGAGTGGCCGCTGCCCGGACCACTGGAGCTGCGCGCGCCGGCTCCGGCACTGCCGCCACATCCCTGGCCACGCGAACCACACCGGGACCACTTCGACTCCACCACGCTCGCACCCTGCTGGGTGTCGCTCAGACGGCACGACCCGACCGCCGTCCGCCTCGACGAGCGGCCGGGCCACCTGGTGCTGCACGCCCGCGCGGACAGCCTCGACAAGCCCGGCGCGCTCTTCGTGGGACGGCGCCAGCGCGACCCCGACTGCAGCGCACGCTCCCTGGTCGAGGTCGCCGAAGGCGGCACGGGCGGGATCGCGGTGCGGCTGGACGAGGCACACCACTACCAGGTGGAGACGGGCAACGGCACGGTCCGCGCGGTCGCCAGAATCGGCCCCCTGCGCCACACCATCGCCGAACAGGCCGTGCCGTCCGGTCCCGTGACCTTGCGGATCGACGTCACCACCACGGATGTCCTGCCACCCACCGTCACTTTCCGCGGCACGGACCCGGAGGACGCCGTCCCGCCGGGTCTCCGTGTCGGTGGCCCCGACACTCTCCGTCTGGGGTACGAGTCGCCCGGCGGCGACTTCGAGATCCTCGCGGAACTCGACGGCCGCTACCTCACCACCGAGGTCGCCGGGGGCTTCACCGGCCGTGTCATCGGCATGTACTCCACACACGGCAGTGCGGCCTTCGACTGGTTCGAGTTGCGACCCGCCTGACGGTCGCTCCCCCATCGCGGCCTGCCCCTCCACTGCGGATCGGGCCGAGCTGGGGACCGCCGGACGATGCCGGGTGCGCGACCCCGACGACGGGCTCGGTGGGCTCCGCGTGCCGACCGGCCTCGTAGACCGTCCTGACCAGCAGCGCCGCGATCTGATGTACCTCGACTTCTCGGGTGCCGCTGGGCACGGGCTGGTCGTCGGCGTACCCCGGACGGGTAAGTCGACGCTTGCTCCGTACCGTCGTCCGCGCAGTCGCCCTCACCCGCACGCCGTCCGAAGTCCAGTGCTACTGCCTGGACTTCGGTGGCGGGAGCATGCAGCAGCTCCACAACCTTCCGCATGTGGGAGTTGTGAGCTCGCGACTCGACCCGGAGTACGTACGACGCACGACCTGCGGGAGCAGGGTGCGCACGGGCTCACGCTCTCGGGCGACAAGTCCGAGGGGGCACTGATCGGTTCGGCGACTCCGTCCCGCCAGCCACCCGGCCGCGCGATGCTCACCGGCCGACGTATCAAGCCGCTGCAGGTCCGGCTGGCCTACCAGCCTTCCCACGCCGACCGGTAGGAGTGCAGGGTGCATACCCCCATTGCCACGGATCACCTATGAGTTCGCCGAGACCGCAGCGTCAAAGGCGTAACAGGCGATGAGCCGTGCCCCGTTACGGTCCGCCCGCCGCCCCACGGTGTTGAGCGGCGGCCTGGGCGTCGTCGACGGACACCACCGCCCGACTGCCGGCTGCACCGCCCCTCCTTGCCCTGTGGCGTGACATTGAGGGTTTTGTTCCTGTCCGGCGAGCCCTGCCCCGCGAGATTCACCGTGGGAAAGCCCTTCAGTACAAACGTGTTGGGGGCCTGGTCGATGACAGACCTCATCCATGGCCCCGCGGGCAGGGACACGCCGCCGCCCGGCGGAATACTGAGATCACTCCGTGTGGTTTGGTACGACGGACGTCAAACTTCAGTTCCGTCGCCGGGCGTACGCATCGGTCGACCTTATGGCGGGAGATGGGCTCATGGGGTTCAGCGGCAACAGCAAGCAGGCGCAGGCAATCGGCCGGTACGGCCTGTGGAACACCGGGCTGCGCGATCCGGAACCTTCCGGCGCAGCCGAACGTGCCGAAACTGCCGTGGAATTGGAGGAGCTCGGCTACGGTGCCCTCTGGCTCGGCGGCAGCAGCGGTGTGGAGCACGCGGTCCCGCTGATCGCAGCAACCCGGTCGATCACCGTTGCAACCGGGATCCTCAGCATCTGGCAGCACGAACCGCAGCACACCGCGGAAGAGTGGTCCGCCCTCGAGGCCGCCCACCCCGGCCGCTTCCTGTTGGGACTGGGCGTGAGCCACGCGAAGCTCGCCGACCAGTACAAGCGCCCGTACGCGGCCATGACCGGCTACCTCGACGCGCTGGACACCGCAGGGGTCCCGGCCGACCGCCGGGTGCTGGCCGCGCTCGGCCCGAGAATGCTGGAGCTCTCCCGCGACCGTGCCGCGGGCGCCCACCCCTACCTGGTCACCCCCGAGCACACGGCGCAGGCACGAGAGACGCTCGGTGAGGGTCCCTTGCTGGCCCCCGAGTTCACCGTGATCCTCGAGGCCGACCCGGACCGCGCACGGGCTGCCGCCCGCGGGTTGCTGGCCTTCTACCTGGAGCTCCCCAACTACACCAACAGCTGGCTCCGGCTCGGCTTCGCCGAGGACGACCTGGCCGACGGTGGCAGCGACCGGCTGGTCGACGCGCTGTTCGGCTGGGGCGACGAGCAGCGGGTACGCGAGCGTATCGACGCCTTCCTCGACGCAGGCGCCGACCACGTCGCCCTACAAGTGCTGTCCACGGTCGAGGGCCGCGACGCCGCTCTGCCCCGGGAGGAGTGGCGGCGGCTGGCGGCGACGCTGGACCTCTGAAGTGATCAGCCGTCGCTGATGGGGCAGTTGAGAACAGCAGGCCGTGCGTGGCCGATTTCCGGAAGCGCCCGCCCCAGGCGTGCGAGAGGGGAAAGAGCCATCAGCACCGGGGACAGCATCATGCCACCGGCCGTCACCACGAGGCTGGTACGCGAGCCCCACTCCCCCGCGAGAAAGCCTCCGAGCAGAGAGCCGAACGGGGTCAGGCCCATGCCGGCAAACGTGATCGTCGCGGCCACACGGCCTTGCATCCCGTCCGGGGTGACGGCCTGCCGGACGGCCATGACCGTGACGTTCACCAACTGACCGAAGGCCCCGAACACGAAGTTGACGGCCACGAGCGCGGGGATCGTCACCACGGAAGGGCTGTGAAGCAGGGGTACGCAGAGCAGTACGCCGTCGCCGAGTGCCGCCGCGGACACGAGCACCACACCGTACCCGAACCGGTTGGGGAGTCGGGCAGCGAGCACCGAGCCCAGGAGCGCACCCGGCCCCGTCGCCGCGAGCGCCAGCCCCACGGCGGCGCCCGACAGATGCAGGTCCCGCGGCAGGAAGAGCAGATAGACGGTCATCATGGCCGCGAAGGAGAACTGGAAGGCGGCCGAGGCGAGGCCCACGGTCCGCAGCAAGGCATGGCCGACGACGAATCGGAGGCCCTCCCGGATCCGCCGCCAGATCCGAGGGGGCCGCTCCGAGCGCTCCGGGATCGATTCGCGGCGACGGATCCGCCGGATCGAAAGGAAGGACAGCGCGAAGAACAGTGCGCTGGAGGCGGCGGCAACCGGCGCCGACAGCAGGGACACCAACGCGCCGCCGAGGGCGGGTCCGCCGATCTGGGCCGCTGACCGGCCGCCCTCGAGCGCGCTGTTGCCCTGCACCAGCTGATCGCGTTTCACCAGCCGTACGAGAGACGCCTGGTAAGCCACGTCGAAGAACACGGACAGGGCCCCGACGGCGAAGGCTGCCAGGAGCAGTGCCGGCAGACCGAGCCCGCCGAGGAGGCCGGCCACCGCTGCCGCGCCGAGCGCCAGGGCCCGACCGAGGTCTGCCAGCACCATGACCGTCCGGGTCCGCCACCTGTCCACCCACGCGCCGACGAAGAGCGAGAGCAGCAGGATCGGCACCTGCCCCGTCGCGCGGAGGACGCCCAGCTGGTCGGCTTCGGCGTCGAGCGTCAGCACGGCGATCAGCGGCAGGACCACCAGGCTTCCGTGCTCGCCGAGCTGGGAGACCGTCTGGCCCACCCAGAGCCTGCGGAAGTCGCCGTCCCGCCACAGGCTCGGGGGATCGGTTCGTACGGAATCGGATACAGCGGAGGAAACGGACGGCACAGAGACCCCTTGGGTTGCCGAAAACGGGGCCCCGCCACGTGGCGCACCACAGGTGCGCCTACGGTTCGGACGGGGAATGGCTCGCCGTGCCGCGCATCCAGGGCAGCACGCGATGACGGGCCGATCACGGCCTACGACGTCAACGCGCGCTCGAACGACCGGGCATGTCTCAGCTCCTCGTGGGGATCACTCGCCGCCCGAACACTAGCCCTCGACGGCCTGGCGCGAAAGGTGATTTGAGGCCCGTGCCAACCGCAACTCGCCTACACGAATATCAGGCGGTCGACGGCCCTCACAGCCGCCGCACACGCAGCGCGGCGGTCAACATCCGGAGCGCGAACTCGCCCTCGGCGGTCTCGGGCCTGCTCGCAAGATATGCGCGGATACGGCCGAGCGTGGGCTCACGTTCCTGTGCCGGTACCAATGCATGGTGTTGCCGGCCAGCACCGCATCGACGGACGCGTCCGATCGCGGTATCACCTCGGCTCTACCCGGCAGGGCGCGGACATCCGGCAGTGAGCGGCGCAGCTCGGTCAGCATCGCCGGGTCGGGCTCGACCGCGATGACGTCGGCGCCCAGCGCGACCGGCGTGGCGGTGAGCGTGTCGGTTCGTGCGCCGAGGTCGGGTACCCGACGGCCCGGCGCGGGCTCAAGCGCCCAGCACACCGTGGCCTGCGCGTAGTCGGGGCGGTGTTCGGCGTAGGCGGCAGCCGCTGCGCCGAACGACGAACTGTGAAGTAGCCGTTCGTCCTTTTCCACGCGGTCACCCTGACCGTGGCCGAGCAGGGCTGCTACCCGTCTGCACCACACCCGTCGTCGCGGCGACCCCGCGCCTTTCAGGCCGTCGGAGACCGGCGTTGGCGAGGTGGGAAAGGCTTCCTGACTGCAGGGTTCGAAAGTTTCGACAATTGCCCGAGCAAGCTTGCGGAACCGTAGAGCCCTTTTCGGTCACCTCAATGCGCCTCTCGACGCCTCTCGGGACTTGTAGAACCACCATGAGCGAGATTCGAAATGTTTCGCCCTGCAGTCCAGCTCATGGTTCGTATGTTTCGGTGAACTTTCGGAAACAAGAGTCATTGACTGTCCACCGACAGCCGCCCATACTCTCCAGCGATCGGAAACTTTCCCGTAACGCAGACAACGTCCGTACGATCCCGCCGGGCATGCCCGAGGACCGGAAAGCCGAGGTTGCAGTGATGGTGAAAACCGCGCACAGCCGCACCTCCCGCGCCGTCGGAGGGGCCGGCGTGCTGGCGCATCGACAGGCCTGAAGCAGCTCCGATCCAAGTCGCCGACCTGCCCGCTGCCGTGTGACACGACGACGAACATGCGTCGCTGCCACGTCGACTCCCCCGCTGTGGCCCGCTCTCTCCCACGTTCACCGCGCCGGGTCGCATCACCCTGCCCGGCCTACCCGCCCGTCTCACCAGGAGGAAACGCACATGAACGCTCTCGCCCATCCGAAGAGCCGCACGCGCGGCCGCATCAGACTGCTCGTCGGCAGCCTCAGCACCTTCCTGCTGTTCGTGGCCGCGCTGGCCATGCCCAGTTCCGCCAGCGCCATCTCCTCGAGCGAAACCGGCACCAACAACGGGTACTACTACTCGTTCTGGACCGACGGCGGCGGGTCGGTCAACATGAACCTGGGCTCCGGCGGCAACTACAGCACCTCGTGGAGCAACAGCGGGAACTTCGTCGCCGGCAAGGGTTGGAGCACCGGCGGACGCAAGGCGGTGAACTACTCCGGCAGCTTCAACCCGTCCGGCAACGCCTACCTGGCCCTCTACGGGTGGACGACCAACCCGCTGGTGGAGTACTACGTCGTCGACAACTGGGGCACCTACAGACCCGAGGGCACGTACAAGGGCACTGTCTCCAGCGACGGCGGCACGTACGACATCTACGAGACGACGCGCACCAACGCCCCCTCGATCGAGGGCACCAAGACATTCAAGCAGTACTGGAGTGTGCGGCAGTCCAAGAGGACCGGTGGAACCATCACGACCGGCAACCACTTCGACGCGTGGGCCGGCAAGGGAATGAGCCTGGGCAGCTTCAACTACATGATCCTGGCCACGGAGGGCTACCAGAGCAGTGGCAACTCCAACATCACGGTGGGTGACGGCGGTTCCTCCGGCGGAGGTTCCGGCGGCGGGTCCGGCGGGGGCTGCACCGCGACACTCTCCGCAGGCGACAAATTCGGCGACCGCTACAACCTGAACGTCGCAGTCACCGGCTCCAACAACTGGACCGTGACCATGAAGGTCCCCTCCCCCGAAAAGGTCCTCTCGACCTGGAACATCAGCACCAACTACCCCGACAGCCAAACGCTCGTCGCCAAGCCCAACGGCAACGGCAACAACTGGGGCGCAACCATCCAGACCAACGGCACCTGGACCTGGCCAACCGTCACCTGCAACGCAGGCTGAGCCACCCACACCCGAAAGCACCTGTGGCGCGGCGGCCCGCAGCCGCCGCGCCACACCAGTTTCACCGGATGGAATGGAGGTGGAACCTACGACATCTTGAGTACCTCTCGCGACCCGCTCGCCGTGCTGCGGGAACGCGGCACCTGGTGTCGTGCCTTCCAGTGGCCGCCCACGCACCGCGACGGCGCACCGGACGGCCACTGAAGCCAAGAGGGCGAGGGCAAAGAGACCGGTCAGTCCCTGAGCTGCGGGTAGATGTTGGTGATGTCGCCGGACAGGGCAGCCTTCACCTGACGGGAGGTCTCGTCGGCGAGAACCTCGTACGCACCCTTCTCGATCCCGTCCAGTGCCTCCTTGGCGATGTCGGCCGGCTTCGACTTGGGCTCGGTCACGCCCACGGTCATGTCGGTGTCGACGTATCCCATGTGCAGGCCCGTCACACCGATGCCGCGGTCCAGCAGCTCAAGCCGGATGGCGTTGGTCTGCAGCCAGAATGCGGCTTTGGTGGCGGAGTACGCGCCATGCCGAGCGACCCAGGAAAGCGCCGAGTGCGCGTTCAGGATGTGGCCGCCGCCGTTGCGCTCGATCACCGGGACGAAGGCCCGGGTCACATTCAGCGGGCCGAAGAAGTTGGTCTCGAAGACGTCCCTGACGCCCTCGATCGGTACGTCCAGGTAGGTGTCCGGCGCGTTGCTGCCGGCGTTGTTGATCAGCACGGTGACATCGGGCGCGGCCGCCACCAGCGCCTCGATCGAGGCCGGGTCGGTGACCTCCAGAGCCAGCGGTACGACGCGGGCGTCGGTGCTCGGCTGCGGGTTCCGCGCGGTGGCGTAGACCTTCTTCACGCCGCGGGTGAGCAGCTCCTCCACGATCGCCTTGCCGATGCCGCGGTTGCCGCCGGTGACGAGTACGACGGCGCCTTCGAGAGTGGTCACTTCTACTCCAGACAAAAGATGGAAACCGATCTGTTTCCCCTACGGTAAACCGATCTGTTTCCTACTGCAAGCCCAGCCGGTACCCTCATGACATGACGAACTCGGCGACCCCCCGCGAGCGACTGCTGCAAGCGGCGGGCGAACTCTTCTACCGCGACGGCATGAGCATCGGCGTGGATGCGCTGTGCAAGGCCGCCGGGGTCTCGAAGAAGTCGATGTACCAGTTGTTCCGGTCCAAGGACGAGGTGATCGCCGAGAGCCTCGCCAGTCGTGGGCCGACGTATCAGGACGCCCTGCTCCCGGGCCCGGACGACGAGCGGTCACCGCGCGAGCGCATTCTGACCGTGTTCGAGCGCCAGGACCGGATGACCGCCGAGGGTGACTTCCTTGGCTGCCCGTTCGTGAGTGCAGCGGTGGAGCTGAAGGACCCCGGGCATCCGGGCAGTGTGGTCGCACGCCGTTTCAAGCAGCACCTGACCGACTTCTTCCGGGGCGAGCTCGTCGCCGCCGGGGCCGAGGATCCGGAGAGCCTTGCCGTCCAGCTGACGATCGTCTTCGACGGCGCGAGCGCCCGGGTGGTCGTACAGTCCCAGGCGCTCGCCGGCATCGGCGTGGTCACGGCAACGGCCTTGCTGGATGCTGCCGGCGTGAAGCAGGCGGTGCCGGCGGACCAGGCCGCCCGCTGAGGGCTGTGCCGTCATCCGTGGCGGGCGCACGACGACAGCTACGGCACCTCGCCGCGTTGTCGGAACGCCCGCATACGACCGGTACGGTGGCGCCCCGCCGCCTTGCGATGCGTCGCCTCCGACGCCGCGCGCCGATCCGCCAGGCATTGCTGGGCAGCCCTTAGTCGGCACTGCCGTGCACTCGGCGGACGCGAGTGATGGTCTTGTGCTCGACGTATCCGGTCAGGCCGACCTTGCCGTACTCGCGACCGATGCCGCTGGCCTTGTAGCCGCCGAACGGTCCGTCGAAACTCATCGGGGAACCATTGATGGTGAGCGTGCCGGTACGCACTCGCCGAGCGATCTCAAGTGCTCGGTCGGGGTCGGCGGACCACACGCCGCCGGACAGGCCGTACTCGGAGTCGTTGGCGATCCGGACCGCGTCGTCCTCGTCGTCGTAGGCGATGACGGCCAGTACCGGGCCGAAGATCTCCTCCTGGGCGATGCGCATCCTGTTGTCCACGTCGGCGAACAGTGTGGGGGTGACGTAGTTGCCGCTCTCCAGCCCGGCGGGGATCTGCGTGCCGCCGGTGACCAGGCGGGCGCCCTCCTCGATGCCCACCTTGATGTAGGAGATCACCCGCTCCTGCTGATCCGGGCGGATCATGGGTCCGACAAAGGTGTCGGGGTCGGCCGGGTCGCCGACCTTCAGCGACTCCACCAGGTCCTTGAGCGCGGCGACGACCTGCTCGTAGCGGCTGCGCGGTGCGAGGATGCGCGTCTGGAGAATGCACGCCTCGCCGTTGTTGGCCAGCGAGCCGAACTTCAGCCCCTGGGTGACCTTGCCGAGGTCGGCGTCCTCCAGGATGATCGCGGCGGACTTGCCGCCGAGTTCGAGACTGACCCGCTTCAGCTGCTCGCCGGCGATCGAGGCGATGCGACGGCCGGCCCGGGTGGAGCCGGTGAACGCGATCTTGTCCACATCGCGGTGCGACACCAGGTACTCACTGGTCTCCCGGTCGGCGGGCAGGATGCTGAGCACACCTTCGGGAAGGCCGACCTCGGCGAACAGCTCGGCAAGCATCATCATGCTCAGCGAGTTCTCCGGCGAGGTCTTCAGCACGACGGCGTTGCCGGCCAGGAGTGCCGGGGTCAGCTTCGCCATCGCCGCCGAGAAGGGCGAGTTCCACGGGATCACCGCGGCGACCACCCCGATCGCCTCCCGGCGCACGATGGTGTCGTACGGAGCCTCGGGGTCGGAGGGATCGACGATCTCCTCCCAGCCGAACTCCTCCGCGGCCTTGAGATAGGAGTTGATCTGCCGGGTCAGGAACGGCTGGCCCATCTTGGTGAACCAGCCGGCCGAGCCGTTCTCCGCGGAGATCATCGCGGCGATCTCGTCAGCTCGCGCCTCACGCAGCTCGTTGAGACGACGGATGATCTCCTGCCGCTCCTTGGGATCCGTCCGTGGCCACGGCCCGTCGTCGAACGCCGCCCGTGCCGCGGCCACGGCCCTGTCGATGTCCTGCGGAGCAGCCTGTGCGACACGGCCCAGAACGGACTGGTCGTGCGGAGAACGGATCTCCAGCAGGTCGGGGGAGCTGGGAGCGGTCCAGGCACCGCCGATGAAGAGCTTGTCGTACACGATCATCTTGGTTCGCTTTCTTCTTCCCGATTCGCAAGGCGTCGCACAGTGGGACGGCGCCTAGCAAGCGGTGTTGTTGAGGTGGAGTCGGTGGACTCGAAACTGCGGGCCTTGCCCGGTGGAGGTGGTTCGGGCCGGCCCGTGCGGCGAAATGGCAGGGGCGGGCTCCTTTTCGGCACGTTCCGGTGAGCGGGTCACGTCCGGCCGGTTGCCCGGCTGTTCCGCTCGGGTGCGTCAGCTGCTGATCGTCTTGAACTCGACGTACTGGCCCAGTCCGACGAGCCCGAATTCACGGCCGATCCCGCTGGCCTTGTAGCCGCCGAACGGCCCGTCGAACGCGGCGTGGGCGCCGTTGACGGAGAACGTTCCGGTACGGACACGGCGGGCTATCTCCATGCCGTGCTCGGTATCGGCGCTCCACACGCCGCCCCCGAGGCCGTAGGGGGAGTCGTTGGCGATCCGCACGGCGTCCTCCTCGTCCTCGAACGGGATGACGACGAGAACGGGGCCGAAGATCTCCTCCTGGGCGATGCGCATGCCGTTGTCGACATCGGCGAACAGCGTGGGACGCACATAGAAGCCGTTCTCCAGCCCCTGCGGAACGTCGGATCCGCCTACGACGAGACGCGCACCCTCCTTGATCCCGAGGTCGATGTAGTTCCGCACGCGCTGCTGCTGGTCGGCGCGGACCAGGGGGCCTATGAAGGTGGCGGGGTCGGAGGGGTCCCCCACGGTGAGACCCGCGATCATCGTTGCCAGCGCGGCGACGATCTCCTCGTAGCGGGCACGGGGCGCGAGGATGCGGGTGTGGGCGACACAGCTCTCGCCGTTGTTCGCCAGAGACGCCGTCTTCAGCCCCTCGGTCACCGCAGCCAGGTCGGCGTCCTCGAGAATGATCGCGGCGGACTTGCCGCCCAGCTCCAAGCTCACCCGCTTGAGCTGCGCGCCCGCTATGGCCGCGATGCGCCGGCCTGCCGCCGTTGAACCGGTGAACGCGATCTTGTCCACGCTCGGGTGCGAGACCAGGTACTCGCTGACCTCCCGGCCGGCCGGCAGGATGCTGAGGACGCCCTCCGGCAGGCCTGCTTCCGCAAAGATCTCGCCGAGCACCAGGGCGTCGAGCGCGGTCTCCGGCGCTGCCTTGAGGATGACGGTGCAGCCCGCGAGCAGGGCGGGGACGATCTTCGCCAGAGCCGACTGATGGGGCGCGTTCCACGGGATGACCGCGGCGATCACCCCGATCGGTTCACGGCGGACCGTCGTGCCGGATTCCAGGCGCTCCTCCCAGCCGAAGGATTCCGATGCCCGCAGGTAGGAGGCGGTCTGCTCGGCGATCCCACCGTTGTGCAGCAGACCGGTGAACCACAGCGGGGTGCCGTTCTCGGAGGTGACCAGGGCCGCGAGTTCCCGGCCGCGGGCCGTGTGCAGCTCGTTGAACCGAGCGAGGACAGCCTGCCGCTCGCTCGGCCTTGTTCGTGGCCAGGGCCCGTGGTCGAAAGCCTGCCGTGCGGCCTCGACCGCACGGTCGACGTCCGCCTCGGAAGCGCCGGGGACCCGGCCCACCAGCGACTGATCGTGCGGAGAGCGCACCTCGATCGTCTCGGAGCCCGCAGGTTCGGTCCAGACGCCGCCGATGAAGAGCTTGTCGTAAGAGGTCATGGGGGTGTGCCGCTTTCGTGAGACGACAGGGCCGGTGAATAAGAGTCCAGTGGCCCTCTACTTCGTCCAAGGTAACAACCCACTGGACCTTTAACAAGAGGCCAGCGGGTCTGCTACTTTGAAGGCGAGCCATACCTAGGAGGAGGGCCGTGAGCCAGACCGAGAGCACCGCCTTCCAGCGGGCGCGGCGACCGGAACAGGTCGAGATTCGCAAGCAGACGATTCTCGACGCGGCCGAAGCCCTGCTCGGTGAGATGCCGATCGCGGAGATCAGCCTGCGCGAGCTCAGTCGCCGGGTCGGGCTGTCGAAGACGAACGTCGTCCGCTACTTCGAGACCCGCGAGGCGGTCTTCCTCGAACTCCTGCGCCGCTCCCAGCAGGCATGGCTGGACACCCTTGAACGCGACCTGCCGCCCGCCCGGTCGGCACCGCACCACGTCGTCTGCGGCGCAATCGCGGCTTCCCTGGCGCAGCGGCCGCTGCTGTGCGAGTTGTGGAGCGCACTGGCCACAGTCCTGGAACGCAACGTCTCCCTCGAATCCGTCCGCGCCTTCAAGCTGTCCAATCTGGAAGCTCAGGTGCGCTTCGCCGGCCTGGTCAGCGACCGCGTTCCCGGGCTGGGAGATGACGCCGCCCGGGAACTGGCGGCCCTGTGCACCGTCGCCGTGGCGGGTCTGTGGCCCTTCGCCAACCCCTCCCCCACGGTCCTGGCGGCGACCGAGGACCCGCGCCTGGCCGGATCCCGCATCGACTTCGCCACCATGCTGAGCCGACACCTCGACCTACTGGTCACGGGACTGCTCCACCGCCCCGCCACCTCGCCAACTCCTGCTTCCCGGCAATGAATTCGGGGTGCGAGGCCATCCGGCGGGCGATCTGCAGCGCATGATCGATGCGGGCCGGTCACCGCACCGGCCGTCATGGACGCCGTGTACGTGGCCTGCCCGCCGGCCTGGGCGGGACGGACATACGAGGGCCGCTTCGACCACTCCGCGGTCACCACCAGCGCCATCACGCCGTCTCGGCGGCAATCCCCCGGATGTCGCTCCACTTCTCAGCTGCGGCGGCGGGCCGATGCCCTCGAGCAGGCCCGGGTCATGGTCAGCGATCTCGTGGAAGACCCGATGGAGCAGTACGCGGCCGCCGGGCCGCCGGACAGGTCATCGAGGCGGTCACGGCGCCGAAGCGCCGCGGCACCAGATGCAGAACAGCGTCTCTCATGAGCTGCTGTTGGCGCAGCGCGTCGCCATGCCGTCGGGCCGCCCTCAGTGGGTCGGCGGCTCCCAGGACAGTCCGTTGCGGACCAAGGCGACCGCCCGGTTGAGCACGGTGACGGCGTCGTCGCCGGAGTCGGGCTGCCAGCAGGCGACGGCTGCCTGCTGGGCGGCGAAGGCCACCGCCGCGGTGGTGCAGACGTACAGGTCGCTCTCCGGCAGGCCGGTGCGAGCCGCCACTGCCGCGATGACCGCGTCCTGGACGGCGCGATGCGTCTGGGCGATACGCGGAAGCAGTTCAGGGCGCTCGCGCAGCAGAGCTGCACGCCCCACAAGTATTCCGCCGGTGGTGAGCTCGCCCAGGCGCTCGGCAAGCACCGCGCGGACCGCTTCAAGCGGGGCCTCGTGCCCGGGACGGTCGATGATCCGCTGCTGGATCAGGGAGGGAACGCCCTCCTCCATCAGGAAGACCGCTTCTTCCTTGGTCGAGAAGTAGTTGAAGAAGGTACGGGGAGACACGCCGGCGTCCGCGCAGATGTCCTCCACGGTCACGGCATCCGGGCCGTGCCGGCGGAAGAGGGCCACCGCCGAACTCTGCAGAGCACTCCTGGTCGCCCGCTTCTTGCGCTCACGCAACCCGTCCGAGGGACTGCTCGTCACGGTGCCGTCACACTCCCGAAGTCGGCTGCCGACTGCCATTGGTTACAGTACTGCAAAAATGCAGCACTGTAATTTTTAACTAGGATGGGCCTTCGCGCTGCCCACCGCGCCGGATCGCCCCGACCGGCAGCCCCAATTCGCGCAGCCCAAGGAGTGCCCCCATGGCAGAACAGACCGAGCACCCCCCGAGTCCGTCCTCGGCGAGAACCCTGGCCGAGGCCCTGTGGTTTCCGGTGGCTCTCTTCCTCTGCTTCCTGTTCGCCTTCGCCCCCGCCCTGCACGCACCGCAGCCGCACCATGCGAAGGTGGTCGTCGCGCATCCCGCCGTCGAGCGGAGGATCGACAGCCAACTGCGGCGGCACCACCCCGGCGGTTTCGACGTCACGGCGGTGACAGACGGCCGGGCAGCCCGGCAGGCCGTGCTGAACCGGGATGCGGTGGCGGGCTTCGTCGCCGACAGACGACATCCGGTGCTTTACGTGGCCAAGGCCAACGGGATGTCGCTCGAGCTGGCGCTGCGCGATGTGTTCACCGAAGTCGCCACCCGGAGCCACAAGCAGCTCAAGGTCGTTGACGTGGCACCCACCGCGAGCAAGGACCTTACGGGCTCGACCCTGGTCTACTTCGGTATTGCCTGGAGCGTCCCCGGCTACATGCTTGCGACCACCCTGCTGCGTGCGGTGACCTTCAGCCGGCGCAGGAAACTGCTGACGATCGCGGGTGTCGCCGCCCTGTTCAGCGTCGTCGGCAACCTGCTCGGCGCGGGGCTGGGCTACATACCCGCCGCCCCCTCCGCCATGGCGATCTCCTTCCTTCTCACCATGGCCGTGGCCACCTCCTCCTCAGGCCTGGCCCCCTTCGCCAGGCAGTTCTTCCCCGCGGTGGGCATGGGTCTGTTCATCGTGCTGAGCATCCCCACCAGCGGCGGCGTGGCGCCCGCTCCGATGCTGCCGACGTTCTTCCAGCACGTGCACGCGGTGATGCCCCTGGCCAACGCGGTCGACGCCCTGCGTGGAGTCCTGTACTTCGACGGGGCCGGCGCGCTCAAGCCGGTGCTGGTGCTGTGCGCGTGGATCGCCGGGGGCGCCGCCCTCCTGGGTCTCGACGCCTGGCTGCGGAGCCGCAGGACCACGGGACGATATGCCGACGACGAGGACGAGGTGGAGGAACCCCCGGTGGACGACCCGGCGTCGGAGATGCCGACACCCACCGCACTCCCCGTCCACCGTCACCACTTCGGTGAGCCGATACCGACGCTGGTCGGCACCGTCCACGACTCCGAGCACCAGCCTGTCCGCGGCGCCGCAGTGACCGTCATGGACACCAAAGGTCGGCAACTGGTGCGTACCACGACCAATGAACACGGGGAGTACGCAGCGGCCGGGCTCCCCGAGGGGTACCTCCGCATCGTGGTCTCGTCCGTCGGCCGGAACCCCCTGGTCCATCAGAAGCTGTTGCAATCCGGTGCGATCGTCCGCGCGGACTTCGCGCTGCGCAGCCGAGCGGTAGAGGTGTCGCAGCAGGCCCATTAGGCACGGTGCGGTGAGGCCAGTTTCCAAGCCTGGATCGCCTTGCGCCGGTCGGAGCTCGACACTGCTGGTCAGGCCGGGTCGGCGCAAGGCGGACGGGCGTACATGGTTGCCTGAAGCAATAGTTACCATAGCGTAACTTACTCACGAGTTACTTGCGGTAAGTGCGCGCTGCTAGCTTGCGCTCATCTGCATCGGAGCAGAGCGAGGAGTGAGCTGTGAGCCGCAAGAGCACCCGTTCGCGTTCCACTTTCAGCACCACGCACTCGGTGGACTCCCCCAGCCCCCGGCGAAGGCGAGGCAACATGCGAGTGCCGGCCGTCATGGTGGCCGCGGCCGCTTGTACGGTCACCTACGCCGTACCCGCCTCCGCCACCCAGGCGTCGACGCCCGTGGTGTCCCGGGGAGTGACCATTCCCGCCTTCTACAACCCGCCCGCCGAACTGCCGTCCGCAGACGGCGGGCTGATCCGTACCGAACCCCTGCCCCTCGGTCTGAGCCTTCCGGGCCTGGACGGCCGCCCGATGCCGGGCACGGCGACCCGCCTCATGTACAAGTCCACCGACTCCGACGGGCGACCCGTCGCGGTGACCGGCTCGTACATCGAACCCTCGGCGGCGTGGAAGGGGGGCGGGCCAAGGCCGTTGGTGGCGGTGGCTTCGGGCACCATGGGCCAGGGTGACCAGTGCGCACCCTCTCTGGCGCTGCAGTACCCGCTCACCCTGAACGGCGCGACGGTATCGGTCGGCTACGAGGACCTGGCGATCTACCGCCTCCTCTCCACCGGTGCCGCGGTGGTCGTCACCGACTACGTCGGCCTCGGCGTCACCGATCGGCTCCACACCTACGTCAACCGCCTCGACCAGGGGCACGCCCTGCTGGACGCGGCCCGCGCGGCACGCGCCGTGCCAGGAGCGTCGATCACCCCTTATTCACGCGTCGGTCTGTACGGATACAGCCAGGGCGGAGGGGCCAGCGCCGCGGCCGCCGAGCTGCAGCCCTCCTACGCGCCCGAGGTCGATCTGGCCGGTACCTATGCCGGCGCACCACCCGCCGACCTGACCTCGGTCATGAAGGGCATCGACGGGAGTGCCCTGGCCGGTGCGCTGGCCTGGTCGATCAACGGCTTCGCCCAGGCCGACCCCGACCTGCGGAACATCGTCGAGGCCAACATCAACACCACGGGCAGGGCCGCGCTGAAAGACGCGTCGACCATGTGTGTGGGCGATGCGATCTTCGGCTACGGATTCACCAAGAGCACCAAATGGACCACCAGTGGCAAGTCCATCGGAGACATCATCGCGGCCGACACCCGAGCGCAGGCCGCTCTCGACAAGCAGCGCATCGGCACACTCAAGCCCGCCGGCCCGGTGCGCCTGGCAACCGGCATTCAGGACGACATCGTTCCCCACAAGCAAGCACGTCAACTGGCCGTGGACTGGTGCCTCAAGGGCGGTAACGTCACCTACGAAGCCATCGCCCTGCCTGACCTCGGCGACAAGCTCCTCACCAACCACCTCGTGCCCCTCATCACCGACCAGGGCGATGCGGTGTCCTGGCTGACCGACCGCCTCTCGGGCAAGGCGGCCACCTCCAACTGCTGGTCGATGCCGCTACAGCGCTGACCCGGCTACCTGAAGCCCACCGGCTCGGTCCCTCGCCCGGAGTTCCCCGACCCGGTGCGGTGGATACCCTCACGCCCGCGTCGGCCGCGGACGTGAGGGCGCGCCGCCCGGAGAGGGTGGCAAATGGCTTCAGTTCCCCACCCCGCGTCGTACAGGTTCTCCGGCCAGTGGGGACGAGATGACCAGTGGTCCGGCCGCCACATCTCCGCTGCTGTCGCCGAAGAATCGTGTCCCTGCCCGGGACGCGACGTGATTCCGGGGCCCCGGGGCCGGGAGCTCCACTGGCGTACACGCACCGCAGCATTCGCGTCATCCATGGAACGGCTCAACGGAACAACCTGCCTCGGCGACCTAGCATCCGTTGTCGTGACACACTCTCCGGCACAGTGTGTCGGGAAACAGCGCGCCGCGGACGAGCCGTACGCCGGACCGTGCAGAACAGGGCGCGTACCTCAACGGGCAAGAAGTATTGAGCGTCTGAGTACACCGCGGGATCGGTCCGGCGGAGGGACCGGTTGGCACGCGGAGGGACGAACGGGGTCTGCCGGTCGACGAACGAACAGCGCTCGCCGGCGCCTTCCGGCGCATCGCCGATACCCCTTCGTCCCCACACCCGCCCCACTGACCCACCACGCGAAACCCCTCCTTGCACTGAGCACGGCGGGAACCAGACGAGAGAGAAGACCGCCCATGACCGCCGTGCGCGGAACATCAGTGGACATCCCGACCCAGGACGGCACCGCCGACGCCTACCTGACCCACCCCGACGACGGCGCGCCCCATCCCGCGGTCCTGCTCTACATGGACGCCTACGGAATCCGCCCTCACCTGAAGAAGATGGCCGACCGCGTCGCCCGAGCCGGATACACCGTCCTGGTTCCCAACGTCTTCTACCGCCATGGGCGAGCTCCGGTGGTCGAACTGCCCGACGTCATCGACTCGGCCCGCCGCCCGGAGATCTTCGAGCGTCTCGGCCCCATCATTACGTCACTGACACCCGATCTGGCGATGCGCGACGCGGACGCCTACCTGCGCCGGCTGACCGCCTGCCCCCTGACCACCGACGGGCCTGTCGGCATCGCGGGCTACTGCATGGGCGCCGGCCTCGCCCTGCGCACCGCCGGCACCTACCCGGAGCGAGTCGCGGCCGTGGCCGGATTCCATGGCGGCCGCCTGGCCACCGACTCACCCGACAGCCCGCACCTGCTCGCCGACCGGATCACCGCGGAGGTGTACTTCGGCCACGCCGACCAGGACCCCTCGCTACCTCCCGAGCAGATCAACCGTCTCGACGAGGCCCTCACCGCAGGGGGCGTACGCCACCGTTGCGAGGTCTACACCGGGGCCCATCACGGCTTCACCCAGGCCGACACCGCTGCCTACGACAGCACAGCGGACAAGCGCCACTGGACCGCACTGTTGGCGCTCCTGGACCGCACCCTCTGACCAGCACCACCGTCCGCCGCTGCTCAGGCACCACACCCTGCAGCGGGACCTCTACCCCAGGGCGAACAGCGCGCCCTCTATCAGAGGCTGCCCCTGGAAGGGCGTCTCGCTCGGCCGGCAAGCCACCGTCCTCTTGTCGGCAGTCTGATCGCCATCGCCGTCCTCCTGGGCCGCCAAGGACGCCACCGGCGCCTCAGAGGTCGCCGGGCGGGCAGGTCTGCGCGGTTACGGGGACCGACAGTTCGAACCACAGGGTCTTGCCGGTGGCGGTGCGGGAACTGCCCCAGGCTTCCGCGAGCAGGTCGAGTATTTCCATGCCACGCCCGCCCTCCGCGTCGGCGCAGACGGACCGGCGCACCGGGCCGTCGGAGTTGGTGTCCTCGACCTCGCACCGCAGTCGTGCGCCGCGAACCTGCAGATTCATCCGCACGGGGCCTCGTGTGTGGCACAGGGCGTTGGTGACCAGCTCGCTGACCAGCAGCTCAACGGTGTCGGCAAGCTCGTCCAGTCTCCACTCTCCGACTTGCTCGATCGCCAGTCGGCGGGCTCGGCCGACCGAGGTCAGCTCCGGCGTCAGAGGCCAGGAGGCGTCCTGGGCGGTGGCCCGGGCGCGGGGAGCGCTCAGCGGCCGCAGGGGCTCCGTGGCCTGCGACCACAGGGCCAGCTGTCGGGCGAACCACGAAGGCCGGGCGCCCTCGGGGACACTCACCGTGTCGAGCGCGACGTCCTGGGCAGCCATGCCGATCAGTCCCTTCCCTGCAAGTCCGCCGGTTCATGTAGCGGCCGTTACATTTAAATATACACGTAGCGGGTGTTACGGTAAAGCCCGGGAGGAATCGGACAGGGGCGAGGAGGCTCCATGCCACGGCCGGCCGACCCAGCCAAGCGAGCGGACCTGTTGAGCCGCGTCCGCTCGTACCTGCTCCGCAACGGACTCGCGGGCCTGTCCCTGCGCCCACTGGCCCTGGAGCTGGGCACCAGCGACCGCATGCTCCTCTATTACTTCGGCACCAAGGAGCACATGGTCGCGGAAGCGCTGTCCATGGATGACCGGCGCCCGCTCCTGCGCATTCGCGGTGTACGCGACTCCTCCGACGCCCCCGAGGATGCGGCGGGCCTGCGGCGCCTCCTGGAAGAGCTGTGGGAGGAGTTCCACAGTCCGGACCGCCGCGCCTTGATGCCACTCCAGTTCGAATTGATGACGGCCAGCGTGCTCCACCCGGACCGGTACGGGCCCCTCATGCGCGATCTGATCGCCGAGTGGACGGACGTGTTCGCCCCGTTCTTCGTCCGCCTCGGCATGTCCGACGAACGCGCCCGGAACGAGGCCACCCTGGTGTTCGATGCCATCCTCGGACTGCTCTACGGGTCGCTCGCCGACGGCGACTGGGACCGGGCGGCGGTTGCCTTCGACACCCTGCTCGACCGCCTTGAATCCGGCTGGACTCCCGACGGCGCCTAGACCGACACCGCCCCCAGGACTCGTCGCTCAGCCAGACCTCAAGACGCCGGCGCCTCGGCACGGCCCGATGAGAAGCGATCGGCCGCCCGAGGAGTGACCGGGCCGGCGTGACCGACCGAGGTCGGTCCGATCACGGGAGTGACCGCGCGACCTATGAGGCACTCGTGACCGAGCACCCGCGCGGCAAGCTCGTCCTCCATGCGAACGGCAAGGAAGCCCCTGGTTGGCCTGCGCGTCGTCGAGGCAGGCCACACATCCTCACAGGGCGACGCGCACAGCGATGCGTATGCGCCGTAAATGGTGCCGACTGCTGCAATCGGTGAGATATCCGCCGCTGCAGCAGCGGACCCCGCGGGCGCTCGGCGCTTACGAACTCGCCTCCCGCGGGGCCGTACCCGCAGAACCCTCTTCGTCGATTGTGAAGCCGGCCAGGAAGTTGACGCCCTGCCAGGGCCACACGTCGGCGTTCTGTGCCGCTCGGCGGCGCGACCACCCCGGCGCCGAGAGCATCCAATGGGTCCTGAAGGCGGTTCACAAGCCCATGTTGGGCACTGTCAGGCGTTGGGACGCTTGCCGTGATTGGCCTTCTTCTTCTTGCGGGCGCGTCGCTTGTTCCCTCGCTTGGCCATGGTCCACACCTTCCACATTCAGGACTTTTCGGGCGCTCGTCATTCTAGGTTCGGCCGGACGCGCCCGCATCGGGCGGCGCGCCGGTGGGGCCGTGGAGCCCTCACCATCTCTACGGCCACACGAGGAGCGCATCACCGTTCGTCCCGGACCGGCCCCCTCCCTTCGTCGTCGCGCTCGAGCCCGGTGGCACGCCCTGGACCGCGGGCCGCCGGAAGCGAAGTAGCGGTGTGCCGGATGCGTCAGAAATTCGCCCGCTCAGGGGACCCACTTGTACTTGGCTCCGCCGACCCATCTCACGACCGAGGGATCGTCGAGGTCGACATCGGTCACCCCTGCCTGGTGCGCCAGCCTGATCACATCCACCATGTCGTGGGCAGCCCCGACCACTTCCCCGTTGATCTCCACCATGCGGTACGGCGGATCATCCGGCACTACGCCGAGGACGACGACGGGGGTGGGATGGAACTCCTCTTGAGCATCGTTGGTCATGCTTACAGCCTGTGGCAGGGACGCGACGCGCACACGTCGAGCGCACCAGCGGGCCGGGACGGCACCACCCACCGATTGCGCTCCACTCCGAGTCCGTGGTGGTGCGGCCGGCAGGGCGCCCGGGGGCGTCAGGCCAGACCGTGCCCAGCCGAACGTCAGGAGTACGAACCGCGTGCATATCTGCCGTCGAGTCCGTGACCCTGATCGTTCGCGGTTCGATGCCGACCCTCGGCCGGACTCGCGACCAGAGGGGAAGGGGCTCCTCGAACAGCGCCGGTCGTTGACGTGGTGACCCGGCGAGATGCCAGACAAGCCGGACACAGGGCAGATGCCCAGCCCGGGAGGCTACCGATCAAGCCGATGATTGACATCGCAGGTGCGTCAATCGAACCGATCCAGGCGTTGGTGGTGAGACCGACCCCGCTGCCAAGCTGAGCGCTGTGGCCGATCTCCCACCCGAGCGGCCGTCACTGGATCGGTCGGCATCATGCCGTTGAAGGAGCCCTGTGGATAAGCGCAAGACGAACGGCGGTTGGGTACAAGGCCATCGGCCTGTTCCTGATGTCATCTCCTTTCTCGGTATTCCTTACGCTGCTGCGCCGTTCGGGGGCAATCGGTTCAGGGAACCGCGTCCGGTCCAGGCATGGGAGGGTGTTCGGAAGTGCAAGGATTTCGGCCCCATCGCCCCGCAGTCGGCAAGGCTGCCCGGAGCACCCGCCTGGTCGCCCGGCGACGAGGACATTCTCACGGTCAACATCTGGGCTCCGTCATCCGACGGTGGCCCCATGCCGGTCCTCGTGTGGATCCACGGTGGCGCATACACCTTCGGGTCCTCCGCGCAGCCTGATTTCGACGGCACCGCACTGGCCCGAGCCGGTGTGATCGTGGTGACCTTCAACTACCGACTCGGCTTCGAAGGCTTCGGTCACCTTCCGCCCGGCACCGGGTCGCCGTATCCGGAGAATCGTGGCCTGCTCGACCAGATCGCCGCGCTGCGGTGGGTGCGTGACAACATCACCGCTTTCGGCGGCGATCCGGCAAACGTCACGCTGGCCGGGCAGTCTTCCGGGGCAGCCTCAGCCGCCTGTCTGATGGTGACGGAGCAGGCCCGCGGTCTGTTCCGGCGCGTGATAGCCCACAGCGTCGCGAGCCCTTGCCATTCGATCGAACTCGCTGCCGAGACCACTCGGAAGGTCACCGAGGCAGCCGGCATCCCCTGCACGGCCGATGCCTTGGTGTCCGCCGCTCCGCACACGCTGGTCGCCGCCTCCGACCGGGTCGTCGACGACTACCGGCAGGACCCTTTCTCCGGGCACCGCCACTACGACCCCGTGATATACGGTCCCGTCGTCGGAGATGGCTTCCTGACCAGCGACCCGTTGTCCGCGACGGCCGCCGGATGCGCCCGCGAGGTGGATCTGCTGGTCTGCCACACGACGCAGGAGTACCAGCTGCTCGATGCCGTCGGCAGCAGCGCGAAGGTCACCACCGACGACCAACTGGCACTTTTCGCAAAGGACTTCGACCTCCCCGACACCCTGGTGCCGGGCTACCGTGCACTGATGCCCCTTGCCCCCGTCCTCGACATCTACCTCGCGATCTTTGGTGACTTGCAATTCAGCGAGTACAGCACTCGGCTCGCCGAGCGGCACGCTCAATCCGGCGGACGGACCTTCCTGTCCCGCTTCGCCCGTCAGCGCAACGGTCCAGCAGGAGCGGTGTACGCCTGGCACTGCGCGGACGTCCCCTTCGCGTTCGGCAACCTCACTGCCAAGAGCGTCGAGTTCCTCATCAGCGGACCGCCGAGCGCCGAGGACCACCGACTGTCCCGCCGCATGCTGAACGCATGGGTCAGCTTCGCCACTACCGGCACCCCTGGCTGGCAGCCGATCAACGACTTGACCAGCAGCGTCCAGACCTGGGGCACGCCGGACGGCCCCTCCCAGTCGCGGGCCGCTGCGATCCGCGAGCTGTGGCAACGAGCCGACTTCCCACTCCTGCGGCCATGAGACGGAAACTCCCCGACTCCGAGGTGGCGCCCCGGCCAGTGCCCGCCGCAGCCCGGCCCGTCGGACAACGCGTCCGAACGAGCGATGCCGGCCGATCGGGCAGCCCACAGGAACGGTCCCCGGGAATCGAGGTCGCAGGGCTGCGGCCGACCGGGTCCGCCTTGCCGCGACACGCGGGGAACTCGATGAACGCTTACGATGACGTGGAGGGTGTATGGGAGCTCCGGGCATGCGTCATGCACGTGTGCGACCGAATGGCTTCCCCGACATCCGTGCAAACGTGCATCCACCGTGGGGTGGTACCCCCCGCGCCGGAAACCCCGGCCCGATTCCGACGGGCCGGGGTTTCCATGTGATGAGCGGGTGGAGCTGTTACCACTTGTTGCCGTAGCCGTAGTGGTCCCTGACCACGCGGAAGCTGCCCACGACGCCGTTGCGGACCTTCACGCCACCGCGGACCTGGCGGGTGAAGACACCGTTGCTCGTGCTCCAGGGGCCGACAGTCGCGACCGGGGAACCGTTGTCGCAGGTCGCCCCACGGAAGAGCTCCAGAGTCCGGTGGCTGTCGTTACGGACGTTGAAGCTCCGCGAGCCCAGCCCGCTGACCACAGTGATGCAGCCCTCCTCCGAACGGGCGGAGTAAGAGCGCTCGTTGATGAAGATCCGGCCTTCGTACTTGTAGCCGTGGCCACCACCGTAGCCACCGCCACCCCCGTAGCCGCCTCCTTCATTGCCCTTCCCGCCCACGTTCCCGCCTTCGTTCCCGCCCTCGCCACCGAGCGGAGCCGCCGCAGGAGCACCCTGCTGGACGGCAGGCGCGGCCTGCTGGACGGACGGGGCAGCCTGGGGGGAACCGGCAGCCGAGGCATAGGTGATACCAGTAGTGGCGAGGACCGCGGCGCCCACAGCGGCGGCGGTCACGGCGACGGTACGCGTCGTCATGTCATTCTCCCTTGTCTCTGAGGGTCGGCCGGGCAACCGGCCTGTAATGAACGTACTTATGGGGTCTTTACCTGTCATGTCGGATGTGACGCCAGAGGGCCAACCGAGCGAACGCGCGGCCCGACTCGCACATTTGGGCAGACCTGACACCTCGTCAAAACATATGAAAATAGGCCTATATGACGTGCGACTAGGCCTTCTGGGTGACTTCATGACACCCACTCACCCTCTCGGCAGCATGCCGCCGGATCCCAGCGGCCAAAGCCACGCGTCACCTCCTTGAACGAGCGTCACCGAGATTCACTCCTGCCGTCCTGGCCGCCGCGGAGGCCGGACCGCACCCTGCTCGCAAACCGATACGGAACCGTCGGCACCACCACGGCCCACCCCGCCGACGAATCACTCACCAGCCCGACCTGACAATGCGGCCCCGGCACGGCCGCCGGCAGGCGCCCGGCAGATCCGTAGCGCATGGGGGGGGTGACACCACACCGATGTCGTCGGGACCGTCACCGTCCGGCGACGGCCACTGACATGGCGGCATCGCGGCATGGCGGCATGCTCCAGCAGAACGGCGAAACGCCGACCTCCGTCGACCGGCCTGGCGAAAGGCTGCACGTACCCCAGCGGTCCGGAACGCGGAAGGGGAGCTGCGTACGCATCACCTGTTGGCGGATCAGCCCATGGAGGAGCCTGAAATCGAGGCCGCCGTCCCGGACACGGACCCGTTCGTGATCCGCAACGTCACTTCGGTCAGGGAGTCACCGCGGCGGTGACCCCTGGCTCCGGCTAAGGACCGTACGAGGTGGAATCCCTGATCAGTGGCAGGGGTGGCAGGAATCGAACCTGCGGCATCCGGTTTTGGAGACCGGCGCTCTGGCCATCTGAGCTACACCCCTTCGACACATGCAGCTTGCCACGCGCGGCGAACCCTGATCCACAGATTTTCGCGGCCGGTCGCGACGGCGACCGCTGCTCGACAACCAGTAGCCCGGCGCGCCCGATCCGTGCCGCTGCTCGCTGCCGACGCTCCGAAGCCCGGGCTTACGCCCGGTTCCGGCCGACTCCCACCTCCACGTGTGGTCAAGGGAGCTGACTGCGACTCACCCTCTTCACTCCGCTGCCCCGCCCTCCTCACCCGGTTGGACGGCGCGGCCGGGCTCAACAGCACGGATACGTGAACGCTGAGGTGCTCCAGGCACCTCAAGGGAAGCGAGAACGGCATGACCCCATTGGCGATCTTCGGCCCACGGCATCGAATACTGCGTGCACACGTCACCGTGGCCGGATGTGCCCTTGCCCTGTGCATGGCCTCGGCGGCCCCCGCGGATGGCGACACTTCGGGTGCGAAACCCACCGTGGTCCTGGTGCACGGGGCGTTCGTGGACGGCTCCAGCTGGGACGGGGTCATCGCGCGGCTCGAGCGCAGCGGATACACCGTCATCGCGCCCGCCAACCCACTGCGCGGCCTGTACCACGACTCCACCCATATCGCCTCGGTACTGGACAGCATCAAGGGCCCGGTCGTGCTGGTGGGTCATTCCTACGGGGGCGCCGTGATCAGCTCCGCCGCGGCCGACAAACCCCAGGTGACGTCGTTGGTGTATGTGTCGGCCCTGATGCCCGATGTGGGCGAGAGCGGCATGTCCCTGGCCGCGCGGTTCCCCAGCGGACTGGGCACCGCCACCAGGTCCGTCCCGTACCGGGAGAACGGCCGGAGCGGGACCGACCTGTACCTCAAGCACGACAAGATCCACCAGGTCTTCGCAGCCGACCTGCCGGGGAGCGAGGTCAATCTGCTGGGGGTCACCCAGCGACCTGTCGCCACGACTGCCTTCTCCGAGAAGGCCAAGGTCGCGGCGTGGAAGGCCATCCCGTCCTGGGCACTCGTCGGCCGGCAGGACAAGACCATCAACCCGGATCAGGAACGCTTCCAGGCGAAACGCGCCGGTGCGCACACGGTGGAGATCAACTCCTCGCATGTGTCCTTGATCGCCCACCCCGAGGCGGTCACCAACCTGATCCTGAAGGCGGCTGCGGGTTCCTCCTCCGCCCAACCGTCCTTGGCGACCACCGGGTCCGTGCACGACGCCCGCGTCGAGGCCGGCATCGCCGGGGCGTCCCTGGTCGTCGGCACAGGAGCCGTCCTCCTCGGCCGCCGGCTGCGACGCCGTCTCCCCTGACGGCGGGCCGTGTCCGTGCACCACCTGACGGGCGGCTTACGGCGGCCCGAAGTCACGGAGGCGATCTCCCAGGGGCCACGGTGCCTCAGGACGTCCGGCGCGGGTGCTGGATGCCCTGCAAGCAGAAGTGCCCGGTATCGCGTGCCTGGCCGGCTCGCGCACGCCGCCTTGCAGGCATCGGCGTCACGGGACGCAGATCGCCCGCGAGGCGACGCATCCGCGGTGGCAGCAGCGAGAGTCAGAGATCGAGGATGAGATCCGTGGGTGGCTGTGAACAGCAGATGAGCGCGTTGCCCTCGGCCGGAAGGTCGATGGGGTCGGGAGAGTAGTCGACACGGCCGGAGACGACTGCGGTCTCACAGGTGTGACAGACACCGGTGCGGCACGACCACTGCACGGGGACGTCGCATGCCTCGGCGAGTTCCAGAAGTGTGCCGTAGCCGGCGTCCCATGAAACGGTCAGACCGCTGCGGGCGAATGAGACGGAGGGGCCGGTGCTCGGCCCGGGTGGATGTGCGGGCAGATGCGGGGCCGGCGCATCGGTCGGAACCACTCCGGGCGTAATCGCGGTGACCGATCCGAAGGTCTCCGTGTGGATCCGTGCAGGGTCCAGGCCGCAGTCGACGAGTGCTTTCGTCATGTCGTCCATGAACGCCACCGGACCACAGACGTAGGCGTTCGCGTCCGGGGGGAACGCAAGGTCCTCGAGCAGCTGAGCGGTGAGCCGGCCGGTGGAGGTGTAGTCGTCGCCGGGACGGTCGTCGTCGCGCGGGCGGCTGTACGAGACATGCCGTCGACCGGACGGAAGGCTGGACAGCAGGGTGCGTGCTTCGTGGGCGAAAGGATGCTCCGTGCCGTCCCGTGCTCCGTGGACCCACCACACCGGGCGGGGATCGAGGCTGTCGGCCAGTGCATGGAGCATGGCGAGCACCGGCGTGGCCCCGACGCCGGCGGAGACCAGCACAATGGGTGCCTCGTCCTCGGCGAGGGTGAATGTGCCTCGTGGGGCAGCCACATCCAGGACGTCGTCGACCGCCACGTGTCGATGCAAGTAACTGCTGGCCAGGCCATGGGGTTCCTGTTTGACGCTGATCCGGTACTGCGCGTCTCCGGGGCGACCGGACAGGGAATAGCTGCGAATGACCGGCCCGCTCTGCGGATCGGGGCGCATCCGGACTGTGACGAACTGGCCGGGCAGCGGCACGGGAAGCGGACTGCCGTCGGTCGCCGCGAGGGAGAGCGAGAAGATGCTCGTGCTCTCCCGAGCGATGTCCGTGACCACCAGGGGACGGAAGCCCGGCCAGGCCGGCGGCGGGCTGGTCGCGGCGGACGTCAGGCCCGTATTGCCTCCCGTACCGCCTGTCGACCAGCCTTTCGAGTCGTAGTCGTCCAGAAGCGACTGCATGGACGTCTTCCAGCCGGGGCTGAGCGCGGGAATGCGGAGCGCCCGTTCCACCTGGGAACGCGAGCGCCCAGGTTTGTAGAGGACGGCGTCGATCTCCGCGACGGTCATGGCTTCCGGCCCCGTGGAGACTTTGACGATCTCGTCTCCGGCCTGGACGGTTCCCTCGGCCAGCACCTTGAAGTAGAAACCTGGGCGTCCATGGGCGACCAGCAGGGCGGGCATCTGCGGTTCGTCCATGCGAAGGCCCACGCGGTAGCACGTCACCCGGGGCTGCGTCACTTCGAACAGCGCATCGCCGATGCGGTACCGGTCGCCGATGCAGACTTCGTCGTCAGGCAGGCCGTCCACGGTGAAGTTCTCACCGAACTGGCCATGAGTGAAATCGTCGCGGTGCAGGTGCTTCCGCCAGTGCCGATAGGAGTCCACCTGGTACACCAGCACTGCCCGGTTCGGACCGCCGTGACCGGCGAGGTCACCCTGGCCGTCTCCGTCGATGTTCAGTTTCCTGACCATCCGCGGCCCCGTGACCGGCTGCTTCCACACACCCGTATGCGTCACTCGGCCCTTCCACGGAACATCCCGGGGCATCCCGACATTCACGGCGATGAGCGTGGCCATCGGTGCATCTCCCTGGTCGAGCGGACCATCCCCACCGAGCCCACGCTAATACGCGGACTTTCGATGGTGAGTCAGGACACGTGAGGCAACGCCATGCGCTCAGGTCCTTTTGGCCGCCAGGCATCCGTGGTGGCGGTGAAGCCCGGTTTCGCTCTCAGGAGCCGGTGGCCGCAGGGGGTCTCACTCGGCTGGAAGTCAGGGTGGAACTCTCCGCCCCACGTATCCGCGGCGGAGACCTGACCCTTACTCGTCGTCTCCTGCGAGGGGACAGATGCGCCCACGTGTCGTAGTCACCCGGGGAAGTCCGCCGGTGCGGAACAAACATGATGCGCAGTCGGCAGGCACGGGCGGCTGCCAGGACTTGGCGCATGTGATCGAGGAGACGTCGAGCCGATCGGGACACGCCATCGCCATGGTGGAAGGGCCCCTCCGGCTGGCACGATGACGACCCATGAATGATCAAGCCACCCCGGTCGCCCGAGCTCTCCGCCTGATCACGAACCGATACCCGCACGCGCTGGGGGCCGTACTCGGCGGCTCAGCCGCCCGAGGCCGCGCAACTCCGACCAGCGATCTGGATGTGGCGGTCCTCCTTCCGGACTCGGACATCAGCCGCCGTGAAGTGATACGCCACGACGGCCGCTTGGCCGAGCTGTTCCTGCACACCCTCGCGGACGTGCCTGCGGCCTTCGAGCGGGACAGGACCAACCGCCGGGGGACAGTCTTCTTCATCTATGACCAGGGCGTGTCCCTGATGGATCCTCACGGCCATGTGTCCCGTACACAGGGACAGGCCCGAGCGGTTCTCGCGGCCGGCCCTCCGGCGCTCACCCCCACCGAGTGGGAGCGAGGCCGCTATGTCCTCACCTGCTTCATGGACGATCTGATCGACATCCGGCCGGCCGACCGGTACGAGCAGCTGTCCCTTGCCGATTTCACTCTCCGTGAGGCGGCGCACCTTCTCACCGCGTACCACCATGCCTGGACCGGCATCGGCAAGTGGCTGCCCCGCAGACTGCTCGGCGCAGATCCGGCCCTGGGCAGAGCTCTGCTGGATGGCCATCGGACCGTGGCCGAACACAGCAACCCAGCGCCGTTGGCAGCGGCGGCCGCGCAGGTGCTCAACCTGCTCGGCGGTCCGCTGCGGGACGGGTACACCCAGCACGGGTGGGCTTGAACGCTGTCCCAGTTGCGGTGGCGTGTACGTAGTCGTGTGCCGCGATCACGGGTCTCCTGCCGGGAGCCGGCCCGTCGAGCTGTCGATGGCTCGGGCGTCCGGAGCGAGGCGGGGAAATCCGTGATCGATACCGAGAGGGACTTCGGACTGCTCAGCCCAAGTCCAGTGCCTGCGACGCCGCGGCGGCCGGGCTCGACCTCAGCACGTGGAACCGGCGCAAGTTCAGAGGACTGCGACGAGGGCGCATGAACGTCTCATGACGCCGCTGCTGGAGCGAACCGATCGGGCGGGCATCGATGCGCAGGGTCGAGCGCCCGTCAGCCGTCCGCGGCTTACCCGTTCAGCTCAAGTACCGGCCCTGTCAGCGCCGCTCCTACGGGCCGCCAGGGCAGCGTGGAGATGGAGCCCGTCCGGGAGCGCTTCGCACGTCGACCGGACGGGCCGCCACATCCGGGCTGCAGGGGTCAGATCCCGCGCAGCACGTCCGGCATCTGCCGGAGAAGCCGTAGTCAGCACCGGAGATGCGCTCGTACCTCACAGTGGAGAAGACCCTCGCGTGACCTCGTCCATCACGCTTCGGCACGTCGCCCTCCGTGCGAGCAGTTCGCCCTCGCCGACCGGCCGGCGCGGCCGCGGACAGGGCGCCGCCTGCCGCGACCGACGGCCGGCTACTTCACCGATCGGCTCGGTCGCGTGGTCGGACGGTCAGGCGGCCAGTGCCGCAAGCTCCGCGTTGGCACGCGCGGCGACCAGGGCGAGGACCCGGCCCGCGGCGGTCAGGTCCTCGTCGGGTATCCCGCCCCAGATGCGGGCGGTGATGGGTGCGGCCTCCGCGCCGACGGCTGCGATCAGCTCGCGCCCCGCATCCGTTGGGCGAAGGTGCGCACCGTCCGCGACGAGCAGCTGCTTGGCCAGTAGCTCGTCGAGAGTGGCGCGGATGTCGCTCGGATCAGCCTTGAGGGAGCCCCGGACCTCGGTGACGAGATCGTTCGGCGTCCGCGGCGCATCGGCGGTGACGGCGGCGCGCAGGGCGATCTGCTGCTGGAACGTGGCGCCGTGCCGGGCAAGGACGTGCTCCAGGACGCCGCGGGCGGCGTAGTGGGCCAGGCCGAGGGCGCGGGCGTCGGCTATGGGTGCGGTGGTGGATGCGGTAGTGGTCATGGTGTTGTCCCCTGAGTGCTCTCGTCGTTCGGTACGGATGGAGCGAGAGGTGCGCCGAGCAGGGTTGTCAACTCGTCGGTGAACGCGCGCGTCCGCGGGGCGTCGAGGCCGCCGAGCGGCTCCAACAACTGCTGAAGCAGTTCCTGGACCACCGCGATGGCCTGCCGTGTGACCGCCTGGCCCTGCTCGGTGAGGGCGAGCTGTACGGCGCGCGGGTCGCGGGGATCGCGGGTGCGCTCGATCAGGCCGGCCGACTCCAGGGCGCGCGCCAGCTTCGAGACGTACAGCGCCTCCAGGCCGGTGTGGTCGGCGAGTCGGCGCTGACTGGGGCGCTCGCCCGCGCGCTGCATGCCGTACAGCGACGCGACCAGTGAGTACTGCGCGTGGGTGAGGCCCAGCGGAGCCACCGCGCGATCGACCGCGACGCGCCATTTGTTGGCGAGCCGCCACACCAAGAAGCCGGGCGTGGGGCCCGGTGAACCCTTGCTCATGTCAAATAAAGTACATGGCTACTATGTCCATGGCTACTATTTTCTCCGATTCCAACGGAGGGCGTCCGCACGCCGGAAACCCCGGCCCGATTCCGACGGGCCGGGGTTTCATGTGAAGCGGTGGCGCGGTCACCAACCGCCGTGGTCGCCGATCACCCGGAAGCTGCCCACGACGCCGTCGTTGAGGAACAGACCCCCCTGAACAGTGGGCGTCACGACGCCATGAGTGCTGCCGTAGGGGCCGACGGTTGCGACAGGAGAACCGTTGTCGCAGGTGGACCCACGATAGACCTCGACGACCTTCCGACTGTCGTTGCTGATGCTGAAGCTCGAGGAGCCCAGTCCGCTGGCCGCGGTGATGCACCCTTCCGCAGCTGCGGAGTACGTCCGGTCGTTGAACTGGATCCTTCCCTCATCCCTTCCGCCGTAGCCGCCGTCACCGCCACCGCCATAACCACCACCGTCACCGCCACCCCCGTAACCGCCGTCACCGCCACCCCCGTAGCCGCCATCACCGCCACCCCCGTAACCGTCACCGTCACCGCCACCGCCATAACCACCGCCACCGCCATAACCACCGCCGTCACCGCCACGACCCTCACCCCCGTTGCTCTTGCTGCTGTTTTCACCCGGGGGAGCCGCAGCCGGGGGCGCCGGCTTGACGGAGGGCGCAGCTTTCTTCGCGGGTGGCGCCGCCTTCTGCGCAGGCGGACTGGCCTCATGGGCGGACGAGGCGGTGTGGGGGGATTCGTCGTTCGAGGCGTAGGTGATGCCGGTGATGGCAAGCACCGCGGCGCCCACTGCAGCGGCGGTCACGGCGACGGTACGCGTGGTCATGTCACTTCTCCCTGTCTCAGAGATGCCGACCGGACAGCCGACCTGCGACGAACGTACTGACGGCTCCTATAACTGTCATATCGGGCATACCTATGGTGTGACATCAGAGGGCCGACCGGGTGTACAGGCGGCACTCATCGCCCGTGGAGCCCATACCTGACATAGCCTCAAAAAATGTCATAGTAAGTATCTCTAGCGCATCGTTAGGCTCTCCGGGCGACTCATGCCGCCCGCTCACCCTGTCGGCAGCATGTGGTTGGACCCCCGAAGGGCGCGAACGCACCCGCTCCCCTGAATGACCGTCATCGACGACCGCTCGCTCACCTCGGATGGAGCGGCTGCCGAGCTCACCTCTGCGCCTCCGACTGTTCACACCACACGTTCGCAACGAGGCGGCCTCGGCCCGGATGCAGGCTGTGGGCCTGCCCCGGCCCGGCGGGCCCCGGAGGTCATCCCGCTTCTGTCGCCGGCCTCGGCCCGCGTATCGGGAGGAGCGCCGCCGAAATCCAGCGGCCGTCGAGCTGCTGATCGACACCGGCCGACGTCCCGATCGACTCTGCCGTCGGTGCAGAGCAGGTGTCCACCGTGCAGTTCGCCGCACGGCAATCGTGACCGTCCAGGGAGGGACTGCCGGCTCAGCGGCAGAGCTCCATGATGATGTCGTCGAAGTCGGGGAACTCCTCGGCCGCCAGCTCGATCACTGCGGCCGCTGACCGGCACCGACCAGGCGCGAACCGCTCCGCGATGGCCGCCAGCTCCTGGCTGGGGCGTGGCACCCGGTCGCGCGCGTACGGGGTGGCTGCTTCCCAAGGGCCGAGGCCGTCGGCCAGCAACCAGAGGAAGTCGCCAAGGTCGCGCGCGACGACGCCGGTCTCCCCCTCGGATCCGAGGAAGACGACGGGCTGGTCGACCAGGGCCCGGTTCGGGCGGACGAGCCAGAACGCCGCGAACCCGCCGGAGCCGTCCCGCCCGAACACCCGGAAGTCGTCCCCGTTCAGCTCTCCATCACCGGTCCAGGCCCGGAACCAGTCCGTTGTCTCCTCGGTCGGCAGGAAAGCCGCGAAGGGCTCGAAGTCGACTCCGTCGCCGCCCGCGTAGTCGAACGGAACCGCCATCGCCAGGGCGAGCGCGGCAGGAAACTGTCGATCAGCAGTGGGAGTCATGGGCACACGCTAGCGACCGGTGCGCGCCCAGCAGCTGGTCGGCGGCCTACGGTAGGGAAGGCCCCCGGGTCACGGTTCGATCAGTCCAACTCGGATTGCGTACCGGGTGAGCTCCAGCCGGTCCTTCATACCTAGTTTCTCCAGCAGGTTGGCGCGGTGACGTTCGACGGTCTTGACGCTGATGACGAGGATGTCGGCGATCTCCTGGGAGGTGTGACCCTCGGCGACGAGCTTGAGGATTTCTTCTTCCCGGTCGGTGATGGCCTTGGCGGGGATGGCACCGCCTTCACGGGCACGGTCGAGGTAGTTGCGGATGAGGGCGTTGACGGCGCCGGGGTAGAGGAACGGTTCGCCGCGCATGGTGGCGCGGCAGGCTTCGACGAGGTCGCGGTCGGCCACGGATTTCAGGACGTAGCCGGAGGCACCGGCGGCCAGGGCTTCGAAGAAGTACTGCTCGTTGTCGTACATGGTCAGTATGAGGAGGCGCAGGCCGGGCTGGGTGCGGGCGAGTTCGCGTGCGGCTTGCAGGCCCGTCAGGCGGGGCATGGCGATATCGAGGATGGCCAGGTCGGGCTGGTGGATGCGGGCCGCTTCGACGGCTTCGGCGCCGTCGCCGGCTTCGGCCACGACGGTGAGGTCGGGTTCATTGTCGAGGATGAGGCGGACTCCACGGCGGACCAGCGCGTGATCGTCGGCGAGAAGGATGCGGGTTTCGGTCGCCTCGGGCATGGTCAGTGGCTCCGTCGGGAGGTGGGCACGGTCAGGCGTACTTCGGTGCCCCCGTCGCGGGCGGCATCGAGGGAGAGGTCGGCGCCGATGAGCAGGGCGCGTTCGCGCATGCCGCTGATGCCGGCCCCTTCGGGGGCGCCGTTGATGCCACGGCCGTCGTCGCGGACGCGCAGCTCCACACCCGCGGGGGTGCGCCTGACGGTGAGCTCGACACGGCGGGCGCCGGCATGGCGGGCGGCGTTGGTCAGGCTCTCCTGGGCGACTCGGTAGAGCACGAGCTCGGTGTCCCGGCTCAGCGGTGGCAGGTCGGCGTCGATCTGGTGGCGTACGGTCAGAACGGATCCGGTGAACTCGTTGGCCAGGGCTTTCAGGGCGCTGGTCAGACCGAGCTCTTCCAGGACGCCGGGGCGCAGGCGGCGGGCGATACGGCGGATTTCGTCGAGGCTGGCGCGGGTGGTCTCTTGTACCTGATGGAGTTCTTCCCGTACCGCGGGTGGGACGTGATCGGCGACGCGTTTGAGCTCGAGCAGAACAGCGGTGAGCGTCTGACCGATCTCGTCGTGAAGTTCCTGGGCGATGCGGTGACGTTCGGCTTCCTGTGCGGACAGGGCACGGCCCGCGCTGGCGGCACGCTCGGTCTCCAGGCGGTCGAGCATGGTGTTGAACGTCGTGATCAGTTCTGCGACCTCGCCGTGACCTCCGACGGCCGGACGCGTTCCCGGTCGAAGCAGATCGGTGGTGGTCATGGCGCGGGTGAGGCGTTGCAGCGGGGCGAGGCCGATGCGCAGCAGCAGACCATTGGCGAGGAGCATCGCGGCCAGTCCCCCGGTGAGGACGGCGGCTTCGGTGAGCAGGACGGGGGTCGAGACGGTGACCGGCCCCAGCAGCAGAGCGGTGGCACCGATCAGTACCACGGCATTGAGCAGGAAGATCCGCCAGAACAAGGGCACCGAGACCGCCTCCGTCCAGTCGCCTTCCGCACCACCGATACCGGTCCGACCTCCCCACCGGCGCAGTGCCCCGGCCGGGGATCTACGCCCATCATGGTCAGCCTGGGTGCGATCTGCGCCTATGTCCATCGGTGGCAACACCCATGTGCCGGCCGGCGCAGTGGGGGTCGGCCACCTGGAGAAATGGGTGCCGGCCCCGATGGTGACGGCGGAGGGATACGTGTGACCGTGGCAGAGACCCCCTGACCTGCCGGATCCAGGAGGAGGAGCCATGGCACGTCCTGGCGACAATCTGCAGCGCCGTCCTGAGAAGCAGATGGACGGTGGGGACCTGCATGTCGTGCGCGGTACGGATACGGGGCGCGCGCGGCGGGCGCGGACAGTCCGGCGCAGACCGGCCTGGGCGTTGCTGGCCCTGTCTCTGGCGATGTTGATCACCGGCATGGTGCTGCCGCACGGCCTGCTCCTTGCGGCCGGCCTGGTCACGGCGGGAATGGCGGCGAATCTGTTCACGCCTGCGCGAGATCGCACCGAGCCCCGCCTCCGCCTGCCCTGACGCCCACCGCCACACCCGTCGGTGACAGGCGACCGCCAGACGATCACCGGTCCTCAAGAACCGTGAGCAAGGGAGGAGGTATCCGGTCCTGTCACCCTCGACACGCCAGCCCCTCCGTGCTCCCGAAGGTGGTGACCCGTGGGACATGCTGACACCCTGCTCGCCATGGGCGGCGCCTTCCTGGCCGCCGCCGTCCTGGCCCGGCTCGGCAGCCGGATCGGCCTGCCGACCATCCCGCTGTTCATGCTCGCCGGCATTCTCCTCGGCCCCCACACCCCGGGCCTGGTCCTGGTCGAGGACGCACGCGACTTCGACATGCTCTCCGCGCTCGGCCTGGTACTGCTGCTGTTCTACCTGGGCCTGGAATTCCACCTCGACGAGATCAGAAGCGGCGGCAGACGCCTGCTGACCGCCGGAGGAATCTATCTGCTGCTGAACGTCGGCGCCGGTCTGGGCTTCGGGTTCGCACTGGGCTGGGGGGCGCGGGAGGCCCTCGTACTCGCCGGCGTCCTGGGAATCTCGTCCTCCGCGATCGTCACCAAGATCCTCATCGACCTCGGTCGTATCACACGCCCGGAAACCCGTCTGATCCTGGGCGTCATCGTCGTGGAGGACATCTTTCTGGCCCTGTATCTCGCCGCTCTCCAGCCCATCATCAGCGGGGCCGAGGGCATCACGGAAGCGGTTCTGCAGGCGGCGAAGGCCTTCGGCTTCCTCCTCGTGCTGGCCGCCGCAGCCCGCTACGGTACCCGTCTGATCGGGCGCCTGATCACCGTCCGCGACAACGAACTGCTGGTCATCAGCTTCCTCGGAGCCGCAGTCCTCATCGCAGGCGTCTCCGAAGTCGTCGGGGTGGCCGACGCCATCGGCGCCTTCATGGTCGGCCTGATTCTCGCGGGAACCCCCTCCGGACCACGGATCCGCGAACTGGTGCACCCGCTGCGCGACGCCTTCGCAGCCATCTTCTTCTTCGCCTTCGGACTGGCCATCGACCCAGGAGACATCGCTTCCGTCGCCACGCCGGTCGCCGCCGCAGCAGCCCTGACCATCGTCGTCAACGTGGCCGCGGGACTGCTCGTCGCGCGCCTCTACCACCACGGCCCTCAGCCCGCCGCGCGAATCGCCACCACCCTCCTGGCACGCGGCGAGTTCGCGCTGATCCTGGCCGCCATGGCCACCAGTGCCGGCCTCGACGGCCGCCTCGCGCCATTCATCGCCGGCTATGTCCTCGTCCTTGCCGTCCTCGGCCCCGTCGTCGCCGGGCGCGCGCACCTGCTCGCCCGTGTCCTACGAGCGGCAGCCGCCTCGCCGCCCGGCCATCGAGCCCGCACCCCCTTTGCCGCAGCCCCGTCGGCGGAGCCGGTAAAGGGCGTGTCCGGCACCCGCTCCGACAGCGGCACCGGCCCGCCCGCCCCGTCCGGTGTGCCCACCGAGGCGCAGCGGTAGGGCCGGAGAACCGCCGAGCCGTTCGCCGTCACCGACGGGGCTCAGCGGGGGTGACGCCCTGGTTGGGCCGAAGAGCGATGTCGGCCGCACCGGCCATCACCCGACGCGGCGATCCCGCCTTCCATGCGCGCCGAGCGCAGCTGAAGATCACTTTCGGATCTTCTCAACTTTCCTGATATCAAAAAGAGTTGACGCACCATCAGTAATGGCGCACCGCAACGAGGGTGACTCGACCGACGTCACAGGCCATCAGCCGCCGCTTGCCACACCGAGCTCGCACTGCTAAAAAAGCCGCGACATATTTATTTAAGCCCTAAGGTAAATGAGTGGCGTCATGCGCGCCGAGGTGAAGGGACGGTGCCGATGCGACGCGCGGCATTCGGGCGGCTGGGACGTCTTGACGAAGGGCCTTCGGTCCTGAGATCCAAGGCGGGGCGCTGGTATGGGGTCCTCACCTTCACCATCGTCGTGGCCATCTCCTATGTCGACCGGGTCAACATCTCGGTGCTCATCACCGACAACGCCTTCCTGGACAGGTTCGGACTGGCGGGCGACCGGGTGGCGCAGGGGGCTCTGATGACGATCTTCCTGCTCGGCTACGGCCTTGCCGCCTTCGTGCTCACGCCGGTGTACGAGACGCTGCTCGGGGTGCGGCGGGGGCTCGTGGTGAGCGTGGCCACCTGGGCGGTGCTCACGTTCGTCTCGCCATGGATCGGCAGCCTGTTTCTGCTGCTGACTGTGCGGTGCCTGCTCGGGGCCGCGGAAGGCCCGCTCTTCTCCCTCAAGACGATGTACGTCAAGGACCGGTTCGCCGACGGCGAATTGGGCCGCCCGAACGCGGTCAGCTCGATGGGCGTCTCCCTCGGCACCGCCGTGGGGATGCCGCTGATCACCCTGCTGATCGTGCACTCCGACTGGACCACGTCCTTCCATGCCCTCGGTGCGCTCAACGCGCTCCTCGGTATCCCCCTGGTGCTGTTGTTCATCCGCCCCACGACCGCAGACGATCGCGGATCGGGTCGCGAGCGTGCGCAGGACCGGGACACGGACCGGCAGCCGGAAGACGGACCGGTTCCCTCCGATCGCCGCCCGCGTGGTTCGGGCATCATGCTGTCCACCCTGGTCCGTGCCCTCCGAACGCCGCGACTCGGTTGGATCCTGCTGATCGAGATCGCCACTCTGGCCTTCCTGTGGGGCACCGCTTCCTGGCTCCCCTCGTATCTGCTGCAGGAACGCCATTTCTCCGCGACGCAGACCGGCTGGCTCGCCGCGTTGCCGTTCACCGTCAGCCTCGGCTCGGGGCTGCTCGGTGGCCTGTTCATCGACCGGGTCCCGCAGCGGCGCCTTCCGCTGGTGCTGGTGGTCGGGAGCGTCGGGGCGGGTGCGTGCGCGACGCTCGCCGTGGCCGCAGCCTCGCCCACCGTCTCGGCGACGGCGCTGATCCTGGCCGGTGGATTCTGGGGACTGCAGGGTCCCGCCATCCCGACCCTCGTGCAGCGCCACGCCCCGGCGGGCAGCGTCGGCAGTGCCTACGGTGTGGTCAACGGCGTCGGCAACCTGGTGTCGGCATTCATGCCGACGCTCATGGGAACGGCAATCGCCACGGACAGCGGACACGGCTTCGCCGCAGGCCTGTCCCTCCTGGTGGTCACGCAGCTGATCACTCTGGTCAGTGCCGTGGTCCTGCTCCTCCGGCACCGAGGTCCGCACGCCGGCCCGGGTCGAGCCCTGCCAAGCGCCGGGCCCGCGGTTCGGTCCGCAGGACAGGCGACCAGCACTGCCGGCTGACGTCGAAGGAGGTCCGTGCGTCCGATCGTTCACGACGCACCTTCTTCGATCGCCAGGTCGACCTCGGTGGCGCCGGAACCGCTGACAGGCAAGTGCCTGCTCGCCTGTCGAGCCAGGTGCTCCGACGTTGCCCGATCGAAGTGACACGCCCTCCCGCCCCGTACGACAGGCCCGGTACGGTGCGGTGCCCGGACACCTTCTGCCGGCCCACGGCTCTGACGTGGCCGAACCCGGGCGGGCTCGACAGACATGCGGTCGACACACCACCAGCCGGCCGTCACAGCATGCCTGGTGGTGAACGGCCGTGGGAGAGAATCCCACAGCGCCCCTCCCCGGCGCGTCACGAAGAAGCCGAGCCACCCTCCGGGGAAACTCTCGTCATGACCAACGCAGCCAAGGCAGTCCTCGAGGGCGGACCCGACGATCTCCCCGAGCGGATCGTCTCCCTCAGCGCACCCGGGACCGACGTCAAGATTCCGTTCCGCGGCGGATACGAACACTTCAAGGCCACAGCACGCCACCAGGAGACCACCGAGGGCGAACTGCCTGTCTACGAGTGGTGGGAACGCACAGAGATCCCGGGCTGATCACTCGTCACAGCACAGGTCCGGCAGCGAGGGCGGCGGTCCGCATCCGTGCCCCTACGTCGCCTGTGCATCCCGGAAGCGCCGTACGAATCGTCGCTGCCAGGGAGTTTCCACCGCGCGGCGACGGTAGTGCCGGCGGACGAACGCCACCGCCTCGTCGGCCGGGACTCCGTCGAGGACAGCCATACATGCCAGTGCTGTCCCCGTCCGCCCGTATCCACCGCCACAGGCAATCTCGACGCGCTCGTTCGCCGCGCGCGTCAGAGCCTCCTCGAGGAGGCTCCGCGCCTCCTGACGGTCCGGGAGCCAGAAGTCGGGCCAGCGCAACCACCGGGCGTCCCAGGCGGTGGCCGGTGGCTGCTTGCCGAGCAGATACACGGCGAATGACGGAGTCGGCCCCGGTGGCAGTGGATGACGTAGGCCCCGACCGCGCACCAGTGTGCCGGAGGGAAACCGAATGGTCCCGCTGTCTGTCGAGCTCCAGTTCTCCGCCACGGGAGCAATCTACCGGCGGTTGACGGGCAACCGCGGTCACGGTCCGACGTTCCCTTCCGGACCGGCCGAGATGACAGGGGCTCCTGTCAGAACTCGGGGCTTCGATACGGTGACGGCGGTTCGGGGCGCGGCGTGATCGCGCCCGCCCGCGCACGCGGGAGGCAACTCCCCCACCGGTACGGATACGCCGCACCAGCTGATCGGCACACCGCCCTCGGAAGGGCCGAACCTCTCCCGCAAAAAGACTTCCGCCGTCGATGTAGAGATCTGCTTTGCCACTCCGTCCATGGGGTGAGTGCGCCAGACTGGGCGCAGCGAAGACGGGAGTCGACATGCCGAAGTTCATACTCATGGTCAACCACGACGGGGGCGTCTTCGAGGAGCCCATGGACCAGTGGGAGCCCGGCGACATCGCGGCGCACTTCAACTACTACGAGGTGCTGACCAAGGAGCTGACCGAGAGTGGGGAAATGGTCCAGTTCATGGCGCTCGCGGACCCCCGGCTGACCAAGATCGTGCGGTCGGACGGCAGTGCGGCTGCGGTGGTGACCGACGGGCCGTTCCCGGAGTCGAAGGAAGTGCTGGCCGGCTTCAACGTCTTCGACGTGGAGTCCGAGGCCCGTGTCCTTGAGATCGCGGCGCGAATCTCCGCCGTACCGGGCCCGGGCGGGGTGCCGACACAACAGCCGGTCGAGGTGCGGCAGGTGATGAGCGACAGCCAGGGCGAGCTGTGAACGATCCTCACTCCGTCGAGGACCTGTTGCGCTCGCTGACGCCGCAGGTCCTCGGTGTGCTCGTGCGGCGGATGGGCGACTTCGACGCATGCGAGGACGCCGTGCAGGAAGCCCTCATCGCCGCAGCCCGGCACTGGCCGGAGGACGGCGTACCCGGCAATCCGCGCGGCTGGCTGCTGCAGACCGCGACGCGGCGATACGTCGACCAACTACGCAGCGAGCAGGCACGGCAACGGCGTGAGGAGCGCATGGCCCAGGAACCTGCCGCAGGCAGCGTCCCCGCCGGCGACGACACGCTCATGCTCTTGTTCATGTGCTGTCATCCCGCACTCACACCCGCCTCGGCGATCGCACTGACGCTGCGGGCGGTCGGTGGCCTGGCCACCTCCGAGATCGCGGGTGCCTACCTGGTGCCGGAGGCGACCATGGCGCAGCGCATCAGCCGGGCCAAGCAGCGTGTCAAGGCATCGGGCCATGGGTTCGAGGTGCCCGAGCCGGGGGCGAAAGGCTGGGCGGCCCGGCTGCGTTCCGTCCTGCACGTGCTGTACCTGATGTTCAACGAGGGTTACGCCACCACATGTGGCCCCGCACTGCATCGCGCCGACCTGTCCGGCGAGGCCATCAGGTTGGCCAGACAGGTGCACCGGATCCTTCCGGGCGAGGCCGAGGCAACCGGGCTGTTGGCCCTGATGCTGCTGACCGAGGCCCGCCGCCCTGCCCGTACCGGCACGGACGGCGACCTGGTCCCTCTGACCGAGCAGGACCGCACCCGCTGGGACCGCCGCCTCATCGGCGAAGGCGCCGCACTGCTCGCCACCACGATCGGCGGCGGACCACCCGGCGAATACAGGCTGCAGGCCGCCATCGCAGCCGTCCACGACGACGCGGCACACGCCAAGGACACCGACTGGCCACAGATCCTCGGCCTGTACGGACTGCTCGAACACGTGGCGGGCAGCCCGGTGGTCACCCTCAACAGGGCAGTCGCGGTCGCGATGGTCGACGGCCCGGGTGCCGCACTCACACTTCTCGACGAACTCGACACCGACAACGGACCTCTCCACGGCCACCACCGTGTGCACGCCGTGCGGGCACACCTGCTCGAGATGGCAGGCGACATCCCGTCCGCAATCGTCCACTACCGTGCCGCGGCGGCCCGTACCACCAGCACTCCTGAACAGCGTTTCCTGACCGCGAAGGCCGCCCGGCTGCATCAGCACACGCGCAACTGAACGCCGATGCCCCCACCTGCCGTCATCCAGCCCTGGACCAGAAAGACCCGTGCCTGCCTCGCTCAAAACCGGGCGTCCGGCCGGCCGCACCCGTGAACGCTGGAGTCGTCGGTGCTGGACACGTTGTTCCACCTGGTGTCGGCGACAGCCGATGTGTCGAAGCCCCGGCGACCCCGGCCGGCAGACATTCAGCGGCACCACCGACTCCTACCAGGCCACTGCCCGGCACGCCGGCCGGCCCAGAACTCTCCGTCGGATTTCCGCCAGCACCCCATGCCCGACCACGCCACGATGAACGGCATGACCAGCACCTATCAACCGCGGCCCATCACCCCCATCGCCCTCAAGAAGCTCCGCGACCGCGACGACGCCGGGCGTCCGATGTACCCGTACGTGGACGAGGAAGGCGGCGCTCCGCTCCGTTGCTGCCTGCGGCTCAGCGTCGTAGGTGACCGGATCGCCCTCGTCTCGTACGCCCCGCTGCGGCGCTGGGCGGCCCGGACGGGTGCCGAACCCGGGGCGTACGACGAGCAGGGTCCGGTCTTCATACACGCCCAGGACTGCGGCGGGCCGGCCGCGGACGGCACCGGCTACCCCTGGGCCCGCCCTGGCGCTCTCCGTGCGTTCCGCCGATACGACAACCGAGGGCACATCATCGGCGGTCGCATGGTGGAGCTGTCCGAGCATGCCGACGCATCGTTCGACCGCGCCTTCACCGAAGCCTTCGCGGACCCGGATGCCGCCCAGGTCCACGTGCGAGCCGTCGAATACGGCTGCTACCACTTCTGCGTGGACCGCCCCTGACCGGCTCATGGGCGACCGTCGGCCACGTCGGGGCCCGCCCCTCGCACCTCCGCATGACCCGGTGCCCACGACGACACCTCGAGTTGATCTCTGTCCGACGACAGTGCCTGTGGATGTCGTTGCCCCGTGCATAGGATCGCCGGCATGGCACTGCGACCTGTTCAGGTGAACACCGGGCGGCGAGAGCGCGCGCGTGGGGGGCGAGTTCAGCTCGCACTCCGACCACAACGCTCAACTCGTCGACCGAAGTGCTCCTTCACATCGACGCTGAGCACCGGAGCGACCGACTGAGACACTCGGTGGCCGAGTGAGCCGCTCAGTCACAGCCATGAGATCGATGAGGGATGCGGGCGCGGCGTCAGTAGTCGAGCTCGACGTAGTCGATGTCGGTGAACTCGACGAGCAGCTCGCCGGCCCGGCGTCCCCCGTCCTTGAAGTAGATCTCCTGGAGACCCTCGGCAACGATGGTGCGCAGCTGCTGTTCGGATGCTCCGGTCTGCCGGGCGTCGAACAGCCGTGCCGCGTACGCAGCGGGGAGATGCTGGGTGATGCGGCGGATACGGCCGTCGTCCGTGCTGCCCGGGGCAGCAGTGAAGCCGAACCGGGCGCGGGTCTCGACGACGATGCCGCCCGTGGCGGCCGCCTGCTTCTGGGCCCGTTCACGCACACGGGGCTGCCAGGCTCGACGGACTTCGGCGGTGAGCCGGGCGGCGAGGTCTCTGCGCGGGTGCTTGAACTGACCTGTCAGATAACGCTCGACCGTGCGCTGGGAGACGCCCAGGCGGTCGGCTGCCGCCCGGGTCGAGCCTCTCTCACTCTTGACCAGGAAGCGCATCTGGGCCGGGGCCGTCTTCGGGAGCGGGCGGGTGAACAAGGCCGACTCGGCCCTCTCCAGACTGTCGCCGATCTTCCCCATCCGGGTTTCCTACTCTCCGTCTGCCGCGGCGTCGGTGCCCTTGATGTGGCGGGCAGGATTGTGGCCCTGGTCGAGCATCTTGACAGCCCACATCAGGTCCTGGGTGCCTTCGTGTTTGACCATGCCGGGGCTCACCCCGAGGCGGAATCCACCGGGCAGCGGCCTGCCGTCGGGGGTGTGCGGCAGGAAGTCCAACGGCGAGGGGCCGTCGGACAGATAGACCGCGCAGTCCGACAGGACCGCGATCGGGAACAGGTCGGCCGCCGTGGCCAGCTTGACCATCTTGCGGTGCATGTTCACGCGGGCCGTCGAGATGACCGCGGCGCGGATGTCGGGCCGCCAGGTCGGGCGTGCCAGGGCGGACCACGGCTCGCCCGAGCGGTACTTCGCCCCCTGCGGCCGCTCCCTCAGCTTCCCGATCCCTCCCTTGACCGTCGCCTTGATCGCCGACAGCACCGCCACCGGTCCCGGCGCGGACTGCTTGTGGCCCTCCATCGCGGTCAGGAAGTCGTCCTCCGCCATCCCGGAACCGACACCGAGGTCGGCCATGGTCTCCTTGTACGCCTCGGCCAGGACCTTGTACCAGGGATCCAGATACGGACCGGCCTCGGGGCGGATGTAGGCCTCGGTCGGCTGGATCCGCGCGTCGAGGCCCTGTGTACCGATGAGTTCGGCGGCGTACGCGACAGTGGGTGTCGCGTACCAGGCGGGGCCCGTGGGTGGGGAACCGTGCGGGGTGAACGGGGACGGCAGGCGCGGATCCAGGGCGATCCCGGAGAGATCGACCAGCCAGCAGCCCGGCACCTTCTTGTCGAAGACCGGTGTGGTGACGTGGACCGGTTCCCCGAGACCGACGATCAGGCGGTTCGCGGCGGCAAGGAAGGCGGTGTTCACATCGATGCCGACCGCGAAACTCTTGACGCACTCCCCGTCCGTGAGCAGTTGCGGATCCCGGAACCAGTCGAACGCCTCCTCGTCCAGGACCTCGTCGTGCGTACGCACATGGCCACGGGGGTACAACGCGGCAACCACGGGATGCTCATCAGGTGCCTCGGGCGGCGCTGGATCGACCGGGTGGGTGAGCGAACCGGGCACCGGCCCCGACGTCCACCCGCCGGACGCCTCGTCCGGCACCGCACGAGTCGGTGGGCGCAGCGCGGTCATCAGCTCAAGCCCCGCCACCGCCGCCGAACCGCACGGAGTGATCACGCGGGCCGCGTACGTGCCCAGCACCTGGGCCAGCGCGGCCGGCTGGAGCTGATCGGCACTGCCCCAGGCTCTGGAATCCAGCGCGCCCCACGGCAGGATCGCCAGCTGCACACACTGACGTCGGCCACCCTGAACCGGACGGTAGATCCGCACCCATGGTCCGAACCCACGCCGCGTCAACCGCCACCCCGCCTTCAAGATCTGCTTGACCACCTTGTGGTCCTCGGGCAGACGCAGCGTGCGGCGGTCAGTCAGCTCGGCAGGCAGGCCGAAACGGGCGGCCGCGGACTCGGTGAGCACGACCAAGGAGTCGGCGTCCCTGCCGTTGCGATGCAGACGAGCAGCGCCGAGGTTCGCCTCGGCGAGCGTCCAGTCGACGAGGGAGGGGATGTCCCTGGCCGGGCAGTCCAGGACGAGGCCGCCAAAAGCGTAGGCGGATCCGTCACCGTCCAGCACGGCCAGCGGTCCGTTCACGAACCGGGCATCGGGGGAGGTCCCCGAGGCGGATGAGGCGGAGGCAGGTTGCCTTCCGGGGGACATGGGCTGCCTGGGAGCAGCGGGCCTGCTGGGGCCGGTGGCCCTTTCGGCCGCGGGCCGATACGGCGCGGACGCGTCCGCCCCGTCCCCCATGGCCCTGTCCGTGGTGCTCCTGCTTCCGGGAGCCCGCTCCCCAGCCGGCATGCCCGGCACGGCACCGACCTCCGCTGCCTCCGGCGCGCCGGTCGGCACGTGAGGAGCGGCCGGTGCTTCGGCCAAGGCGGCCAGTTGGGCCGCGATGCCGTCCAGCAGCTTCGCGTACGCGGCCCGGGTTGCGCCCTGAGGCTCACTGCGGCCGGCTTCCCACCCGGCCACCGTCGTCCGGGTGACGTCTAGCGCTTCGGCGATCTCCGCCTGAGTGAGCCCGTAGCCGGTGCGAAGGCGCGCCCGCTCGGCGGGCTCGGGCAGTTGGGTGCGGCGTGGCCCGGACTTGAGCAGGGCGTCGACGGGGTCGGGCTTGCTGGCCATACGGCGCTTGCTCCTTCGGTGTCAGTCCCGGTCGCTGCCGGAAGGGCGGTAGGGGGCCGCGTCCAGGAACTCGCGCAGGTGCTGGCCTGTGAGGATACGGGCGGGATTGCGCCCCGGGGGCAACGGGAGCCGCTGCCCCAGAGCCCACTGGAAGCGGGCGGCCGGAGTCAGGTCGAAGGCGTACTTGCCGCCCTCGCCGGCATCGGGCGCGGAATCGACGATCCGGTACGCACCGACGCAGACACCGCCGTCCACGAAGGCCAGCAGGAAGTCGCCGTGCCGGGCCACGGTCTGGGCCGAGAAACGCCACCAACGGGCGGCACCGTCCTCGACGGTCCGGCCGGCACGGAGCGAGGCCCTCACATCCACAGCCAGCATCAAGTCCCTCCCCACACACCTGCGCATCTGCCGACTCAGTCGGTCGATCAGCAGATGAACCCAACCCTAGTACAGATCAACACTCTTTATAGCCTCATAAAAGTGATCCCTGCCGTCGACACGGCGGCGACATCGGATCCGACCGGTCAGGCGGGTCGGGCAGGTCCGTTCGACCCAAGGCTGTGCAGGAGGCCTTCGTGAGGTCCGCGCCGGGTCGACCGGCTACTCGCACCGAAGGCCTGCCGCGACAGGACCCGGTGGTGAGTCCGTCGCGGCAGGCCTCGGAGACGGGGCACGGAGCCGGCGGGGAACATGGCGTACGACTCCGCCGACGTGTCGACGTCGTACCGCCGCAGGTGTCAGGCCGTGTGCAGCGTCAGCCCGTACCGGTTGAGGATCTCGTTGATCGGCTGGTGCCAGGTCTCACCGCCGCTGCTGCAGTTACCCCAGCCGCCCGAAGTGACGCCTTGCGCCTGGTCGCCGCTGATGAACGAGCCGCCCGAGTCGCCCGGCTCGGCGCACACGCTCGTCTTGGTCATCTGATACACGGCGCCCTGGCTGTAGTTGACGGTCTCGTTCGTCGCCAGCACATTCCCGCAGTGCCAGTGGGACGTGGAGCCGGAGCGGCAGATGGAGGCACCGATGGGAGCCTCCGCGGAACCGCGGACCAACTGGTCGGAGACGGTGCCCCAGCCGAGGACCACCGGCACGGTCCACCAGCCGTTGCCCACGCTGACCCAGGCATAGTCGTCGCCCGGGAAGGAGGACCCTTGGAAGTTGCCGATGTACGAGCCGTCCCATCCGCTGACGCCGGCGCCCGCCTGGCCGCAGTGGCCGGCCGTGACGAAACCGCCGTACACCGAGAAGCCGATGGAACACCGCACGTTGCCCGTGTAGTACGGGTCGCCGCCGACCGTCCCGGCGGAGAAGGTCTTCGGTGCTTCGGAGGTCCGCCGCACGAGCACCGGTCCGGCCTTGCGGGCCTGCTCGACGAACGCGCGGACATCGTTGTCATCCTCCGACGAAGCAACGACGTTCACCACGACCCGGCTGGCCTTCGGGTCGACGTGCCAGCCGGCGACACCGTCGGGCGCGGAAAGCGCGTCGAGCTGCGCCTTGGCGGCATCGAGCTGACGAGCGCTGTGGGCCACCAGCTTGACTGCCGCACCCGTCGCGCGTACGGCACCGGCCTTCTGGTCACTGGTGACTGCGACCGTGAGCCTGCCCGTTGCCGGATCGAACCAGGAACCGCCGTACGCCGGTCCTGCCGCCCGTCGGGCCTTTCCCTGTACGGCCGTTGCCGTCCTCTCGGCGGCCAGGCGCGCCTTTGCCTGACTCGCCGTCAGGCCGAGGTCCTTCTGCATCGCGGACAGCAGGCCGGCCGAGGCCGGCGCCTTGGCGGTGGAAGCGGGGGTGAAGCCGGAGGCGGTCGCGGATGCCGCGGAAGGGGCATCCGCAGCGGAGGCGGGGGCGATGCCGGCCGTCGCCCAGGCTCCGAGCAGAAGTATGGCGGACAGACCGGTGCGTAACACTGTCGTACGTCTCAAGGGAATGGACCCTTCTGTTGTTCCGACATTGGTGGGGGAGGAACAGCAGACGTCCGAGACCTCTCACCTGAGAGCGCTCTCAGAGTGTGCCGCGACAGACTGTAATGCAGCACCATCGTCAGGTCCATGCCAATGACGGTGAAGGTGTGCGCCCAACTGTTCAGGCCCTCGTCGCCGGGCTGTTGCGTGGCGACGAGGGCCTGCGGGTTGCTGGTCGTGCGTGGAGGTGGACCTTTCGAGCGACAGGCCCGGTCAGGTCAGGAGCCGGCCTTGCGCTTGTTGTAGACGTCGAACCCGACCGCGGCAAGGAGGACGAAACCCTTGATGACCTGCTGGTAGTCGGTGCCGACGCCTACCAGCGACATCCCGTTGTTGAGTACACCGAGCACCAGCCCGCCGATGATGGCGCCGAAGACCGTGCCGACGCCGCCGCTCATCGAGGCGCCGCCGATGAACGCGGCGGCGATGGCCTCCAGTTCGAAGTTGGTTCCGGCCTGAGGGACGCCTGCATTGAGGCGGGCCGCGTAGACGACACCGGCGAGGGCGGCGAGCACCCCCATGTTCACGAAGACCAGGAAGGTGACGCGCTGGTCCTTCACCCCGGACAGCTTCGCTGCTGCCCGGTTGCCACCGAGCGCGTACACGTGGCGTCCGACGATCGCGTTGCGCATGACGTAGCCGAAGCCAATGAGCAGTACGGCGAGGAGGAGCAGGACGACCGGGACGCCTCGGTAGCTGGCCAGGGTCATCGTGAAGGCGAGGACCGCCGCGCCCATGGCCACGCACTTGGCGAGGAAGAGGTTCCTGGGCAGGACGTCGAGTCCGTACCGCTGTTGCCGTCGCCGGTCGCGGACCTCCTGGATCAGGGCGAAGGCCAGGAGCGCGAGCCCCATGAGGAGGGTGAGATTGTGATAGTTGGTGTGCGGACCGACCTCCGGGAGGTAGCCGGTGGATATCTTCTGGAAGCCTTCGGGGAACGGGCCGAGCGAACGGCTGCCGAGGAGGATCTGGGTACCGCCGCGGAAGAGCAGCATCCCGGCCAGCGTGACGATGAACGACGGGATTCCGACGTACGCGATCCAGAAGCCCTGCCACGCTCCGGCGACCGCTCCGACGACGAGGGCCAGGACCAGGGCGAGGACCCATGGCACATCCTGTTCGACCATCATCACGGCGCAGGCGGCCGAGACGAAGGCGGCCAGCGAGCCGACCGACAGATCGATGTGGCCTGCGATGATGACGATCATCATGCCGATGGCCAGGACGAGGATGTAGCTGTTCTGGAGCACCAGATTGGTGACGTTGTTGGGCTTGAGAAGGACGCCGTCGGTCCAGATCTCGAAGAGCACGACGATCAGTCCGAGGGCGATGAGCATCCCGTACTGGCGCATGTTGCGGCGGGCCGCGTCCAGCAGGAGGGTGCCGGTGGTCGCGGGCACTGCCGCTGTGGCCGGCGTCGGGCGCTGCGGTGTCTCGGTGGGGGCCTGGGCCATTTCCTGCTACCTCTTGTCGCTGGTCATATGGCGCATCAGGACCTCCTGGGTGGCCTCCGCGCGCGGGAGTTCGCCGGTGATCCGGCCGGCCGACATGGTGTAGATGCGGTCGCACATGCCGAGGAGTTCGGGCAGTTCGGAGGAGATCAGCACGACTGCTCTGCCTTCCGCGGCGAGCCGGTCGATGACGGTGTAGATCTCGTACTTGGCGCCTACATCGATGCCGCGGGTCGGTTCGTCGAGGATCAGCACGTCGGGTCCGGCGAAGATCCACTTGCTGAGGACGACCTTCTGCTGGTTGCCGCCGGAAAGCCTGCCCACCTGCTCGAAGACGGTCGGAGCCTTGATGTTCATGGACTTCCGGTACGACTCCGCGACCCGGGTCTCCTCGTGCTCGTCGACGACGCCCCGCCGCGCCACCTTGCCGAGGGCACTGAGGGTGATGTTGCGGCCGATGGTGTCGATGATGTTGAGGCCGTACTGCTTGCGGTCCTCGGTGACGTAGGCGATGCCGTGCCGGACGGCCTCCGGGACGGTGCGGGTACGGATCTCCTTGCCGTCCTTGAAGACCTTGCCGCTGATGTTGTGGCCGTAGGTGCGCCCGAAGACGCTCATCGCCAGTTCGGTGCGTCCCGCGCCCATCAGGCCGGCAATGCCCACGATCTCGCCCCGCCGGGCCTCGACCCGGGCGTGGTCGACGACCTTGCGGTGCTGGTCGATGGGGTGGTGCACGGTCCAGTCGCGGATCTCCAGGGCGGGGTGGGCGCCCGGATCACCCTCGTACCTGGTCCGTTCGGGGAAGCGGTGGTCGAGGTCGCGTCCGACCATGCCGCGGATGATGCGGTCCTCGGTGGTCGCCTCGGCGTGCACGTCGAGAGTCTCGACGGTACGGCCGTCGCGGATGACGGTGACCGAGTCGGCGACCGCCGCGATCTCGCCCAGCTTGTGCGAGATGATGATCGAGGAGATTCCCTGACCCTTCAGCTCCTTGATGAGGCTGATGAGCTGGGCGCTGTCCTCGTCGTTGAGTGCAGCGGTCGGTTCGTCGAGGATCAGCAGTTCGACCTTCTTGGCGAGGGCCTTGGCGATCTCGACGAGCTGTTGCTTGCCGACTCCGATGTCCGCGACCCTGGTCTGCGGGTGTTCACGCAGCCCGACCCGTTCCAGGAGGGCGGCGGCGTGCCGCAGCGTCTCGTTCCAGCTGATGAAGCCGCGGCTGGCGTGTTCGTTGCCGAGGAAGATGTTCTCCGCGATGGAGAGGTACGGCACCAGGGCGAGTTCCTGGTGGATGATCACGATGCCGCGTGCCTCGCTGGCGCGGATGTCCTTGAACGCACAGCGCTCGCCACGGAATCGGATCTCGCCCTCGTAGCTTCCGTGCGGGTGCACTCCGCTGAGGACCTTCATCAGGGTCGACTTACCGGCGCCGTTCTCCCCGCAGAGGGCGTGTACCTCGCCCTCCGCGACGGTCAGGGAGACATCCGAGAGCGCCTTGACACCCGGGAAGGTCTTGACGATGGACCGCATTTCGAGGACCGGAGCGGTCATCGGAGGTCGCTCTCCTTGATGTAGCCCGAATCGACCAGCTCCGCCTGGTAGTTGGTCTTGTCGACGCTGACCGGGTCCAGGAGGAAGGACGGCACGACGAGCTTCTCGTTGTTGTACGTCGTGGTGTCGTTGACCTCGGGCTTCTTGTCGTGGAGCACGGCATCGGCCATCTGGACCGCCTGCTTGGCGAGGGCCCGGGTGTCCTTGTACACGGTCTGGGTCTGCTGTCCCGCGATGATCGACTTCACGGAGGCGACCTCGGCGTCCTGGCCGGTGACGACCGGGTAGGGCTTCGACTTCGTGCCGTAGCCGTCCGATTTGAGCGCCGAGATGATACCGATGGAGATGCCGTCGTACGGGGAGAGCACGGCGTCCACTTCGGCCGACGAGTAGGCGCTGGTCAGCAGGTCGTCCATGCGCTTCTGTGCGGTGCCACCGTCCCAGCGCAGGGTGGTGATCTGGTCCAGCTTCGTCTGCTTGCTGCGGATGACGAGCTGCTTCTTGTCGATGTACGGCTTGAGGGTCTTCCAGGCGCCCTGGAAGAAGTAGCGCGTGTTGTTGTCGTCCGGCGATCCCGCGAAGAGCTCGATGTTGAACGGCCCCTTCCCGGAGCCGGACTCCAGACCGAGCTTGTCGACGATGTAACCGGCCTGGAGTTCGCCGACCTTCTCGTTGTCGAACGAGGCGTAGTAGTCGACGTCCGGGCTGCCGAGGATGAGGCGGTCGTAGGAGATGACCTTGATGTTCTGCTCCCCCGCCTGCCGCAGGACGTCGCTCAGCGCGCGGCCGTCGATCGCCGCAATGACCAGGACGTCCACACCCTTGGTGATCATGTTCTCGATCTGGGAGACCTGCTGGTCGACGTCGTCCTCGCCGTACTGCAGATCGGTCTTGTAGCCGAGCTTCTTGAACTCGGCGACCATGTTGCGGCCGTCGGCAATCCAGCGCTCCGACGACTTCGTCGGCATGGCGATACCGATGGTGGAGCCCTTGCCACCCGCCTTCTCCTCCTTGCTGCCGCCGGCGCTGCTCTGCCCGCAGGCAGCAAGTGAGAGGGACAGCGCAACGGCTGTCAGGGCGGCTGCTGCAGTACGTGTACGGGTCGTGCGCATGATCGATCCTCCGGAGTACGAGGGAAGCGGCGGGAGTTGGCCCGACAGGGGGTGGATCCCATCGAGCGTTCGGTATATCGGACAAGGTTCGAATCACTGAGCGCGCCCATTCGTCACTGCCGGACGATCAGCCGATTCCCTTGAGCGGCAAGGTTGTTGCTCCTGGGGCTCGCGTAACTCCTCTAGCTCCTAGGGCGTTCGATATTTCGTCACCCGTTCGAAATTCTGGCGTGACCGTAGTGAGGGGTCGGGGAGAGTGTCAATGGTTCGCGCACACGCAACTGGGACAAGCAGGTAGCCGGAGTGGGTTTCGGCCGTTCCGAGGCCGTCGCGCATCGCTCCGGCACGAATGCCGGACCCGGGTCCGGGAACTTCCCGTACGGCCTGGGAACCTATGCTGTCGTCAGGCGCTCACAGCCGCCTGAACTCCAACTGCCGCCTCGGACAGGGCGGACCAAGCCGCACCTCTGCTCGGGAGCCTTCATCATGACGCCCTCCGCCGGCGATGCCTCCTCCTGGACGAGGCTGTGGGCCGGCTCCCCACACATCCCGCACGCGCCCCTCGACGACGCGACACGGCGGCACGCGGATCTCCCCGCAACGCTGCTGCCGGCCCCCGCCGGTATGCATCACCCCGCGGTCTTCGAACCTGCGTTGAAACAGTTCGCCAACGCCTACCGGGCCGGGGAGCCGCACTTCGAGGATGCCGCGACGAGCCAGGCCTGGCACCGGGCGCGGCGGACCGTACTCGACACGGTGCTCGCGGCCGTCGCGGAGGGTCCCTGGGCCCGTCATCTGGTGCTGCGCGGCAGCGTGTTGATGGCCACCTGGTTCGGGGATGCGGCCCGTGATCCGGGCGACCTGGACTTCCTCGTCGTACCTCAGGACTGGGCCATGGACGGCCGCCGCACCGTGGGCCTGTTCGACACGATCGCCCGGGACGCCGAGACAGCCGCGCGCGGCGCCGTCCGCATCGACGCGGCCGCCATGGTGACCGAGAACATCTGGACGTACGACCGGGTTCCGGGCCGCCGCATGCTGCTGCCGTGGACCGCGTCGGGCGTTCCCGGTGGCACGGTACAGCTGGACGTGGTGTTCCACGAGCCCCTGCCGGCCCCGGCCGAACTGACCGGGCTCCGGCCGCTGGGTGACGGTCCCGGCTGCCGGATACCGGCCGTCTCCCCCGCTCTGTCGCTGGCCTGGAAGCTGCTGTGGCTGGTCACCGACGCGTATCCGCAGGGCAAGGACCTGTACGACGCGGTCCTGCTGGCGGAACACACCCCGCCCTCCTACGAACTGGTACGGGACGCCTTCGTGCTCAGCGGTGCGGAGGGGGTGAGGCCGGCCGGTACCTGGTGGCTCGACGAGCTGGACGTGGAGACCGGTTGGCCTCACTTCACCGCCGAACACCCCTGGGTCACGGAGGATGCGGCAAGCTTTCGCGGGCGTCTAGCCCGCGCGCTCGGGCCTCTGCTGGAGTCGGCGGAGCGACCGGGAGAGGGAGGCTACACCCGGTGGGCCAGGTGGTTGCAGCCGCTGGTGGAGTCCACCCGTGCAACGGCCCCCGACCGCCCTGAGGCCGCCCTCGGGCATCTCTGCGAGGGCGGCAGGGACGGTCTGACGGCTGCAACCGTGATCGTCCGCGAGGTCGTGGGACGTGAGCGGCTGCGCCCGGAGGACGCACTCGCCGCTGTCCTGACGGACGGGAGCAGCTGGCGCTACTGGCGGGAGAACCCGGACGCCTGCCGCCGCGCCCTGGACGAGTTGCGATGACGGCGGTCCCATGCACTGCGCGCCCGCGACCCCGTTTCGAGTCACCCGACCGTGGAGCCGACGGCTGAAGCACCGGCCGTCGAGGAGCCGGCGGTCAGGGGCCCGGGGAGCCGCCGTCCACACGGTCTTGCCGACCCTCCCGGCGCCGGGCCCCGAAGTCGGAGGCGGCCGCGCGAACCAGGAACAGCCCACGGCCGCTCCGCCTGGCTCGGGAGGACCGTCGGAGGCGGGTTGCGACGGCTCGGGGGCTCTTGCGTCGGTGACCGAGGGGGTGTGCGGGTCGTGCAGCGGGCGGGCCATCGCTGTGCCGTTCTCCAGCAGCAGCGTCCCCCGCGCCGCCGGTCCGGTAGCCCTGGCCGCAGCCACCGGCCCTGATGCCGGTGCCGGCCGTGGGCTTCTGGGTCTGCCGGTCGGGGACAGTCGCCTCGTTCGTCGCCGCACGTCGGCGTCGCGCACGCTTTGAAGGGTTGGCCCGGTCCGGTTTCGATGTGCTCGTGGTGCTGCGGTGCATTTCCTTTCCGCTCTCCAGCACGTCATCCACGACACGCTCCAAGACCTCTGCCCTGCGGTCCTGTGGCAGTGACCCGGCGTTGCGACCGGAGTCGGACCTTCCGCAGGTCGCGGATGTAGACGTATCCACGTGCGGCATCGGAGAGGACAGCCATCGTCCCCACAGTGAACAACCCTGGCAGGGCGTCGCTTTCCGCTTCCGTCCGTTGGCGAGACAGGACCAGTCCATGAGCGCCCGAGCGTGACTGCTTCCGACCCGAATGCCTGCCGTCCCCGGATTCCGCCGGTGCGGCAACGGTAGGGTCGGGGCGCTCGGAATGTGGGGGCGTCGGTGCGGGGAGACGGGACGGCGATGGAGAGCGGCGGGACGGCGGCGCGCGGGCGGGTGCGGGAGACGGACCTGCCGGCGGGGTTGACGCATGGAGTGAGCCGGGAGTTCCTGGTCTCGGAGGGGCTGCCGGAGGCGGCGGCGTTCTTGGACTTCGCGAGGCCGGGAGCGGGCCTGCTGGAGGCGCCGGCCTGGCCCGACAGCCGTCAGCAGGGCGATACGGGGCCGCTGTTCGTCCTCGGCGAGACGCAATACTGCGGCAGCCGGGTGCTGCTGGACGGCGTCACGGGGGAGGTCCATCTCGCCGCACGGGCGGACGGGAAGGTGCGGCGCGACCTGCTGGCCTCGGACCTTCCTGCGCTCTCCGGGCTGATCCGCGAGACCGAGGCTGTGACCCGGGACGCCGGACAGCGGGGGGCGGGTGACGGGCATCGGGGTGCGGCAGCGGCCGCCGCCATGGCGGGGAGCGTCGAGCGCCGGATGCGGGAGATCGACCCGGGTCTGTTCGGTCGGACGGCCCAGAACCCGCCGGCGCACTGGGGTACCGCGCTGCTGGTCGCCTCGCTGGCCTGGGGCGCGCTGCCCGGCACGGAGGCAGGCGGTCTCTCCTACGAGTTCGGCGCCGACCTGGTCGAGGAGATCGCCGCGCTGACCGGCGAGGGGCGAGTGCGGCGCTACCGGCCGGAGGAGCTGCCGGCCGTGCTCTCCCACGGGCCGACCAGGCGGCTCCTCACGGAGGTGGGCCTGCCGCTCGGCAGTGAGATGTTCGGGGTCAAAGAGGATGACCCGCTGGTCACCATGGCGCAGGCGCACCCGGACTCCTTCGGAAACGGCGCCGAGGCGGAGGAGGGGCGGGGGTACCAGCGCGACTACGTCGCGATCGGCTGGTGGCCGCACGACCTCCCGGTCGCCCTCGACGGCGCCACCGGCCGGCTGGAGCTGCCCGACTGGTACGACGAAGGCGGGCCCGCCGCCTATCTCCACCAGGACCTGTCGGCACTGCTGTACGCGCTCTGGACGTACGAGCGGCTGCGCGCCGCGTGGCACGACGTGGACGACGCGCGCAGGGCCGACGCCTGGGAGGTGTTCGATCCGCACGTGCTGCTGATCAGCGTGGTCGACGAGCTGGTGGAGGCGGTCGACCCGGAGGCGTTCGCAACGGCCGGGCATTCCTGGCGGATGCTCGCCGAGGACCGACACACCGGCGGTCTGCTGGCCTGATCGTTCTCGCTCCCGTCGGCTGAGCCACGGTGCCGGTCACTCTCCTGCTGTCCGGCGGGCAGCACGTCGTACCCGTTCCGCGACGACGTCCGCCGCGGGCAGCAAGCGAGTTGGCGTCTGCGGCGGATGCCTCACGCGCAGGTACGAATCCGGACGGTGATCCCGGCCGCACGCCAAGACGTTCCGCCCGGACCGGGCCGCCGACGCTCCCGCACAGGACCGAAGCACCCCGCAGCACGACCACCTACGCCGACCAATCCAGATCCCCCTGCCGTGTCAGCGAACAGCGTGATCGCACGCATGTGGATAGGTGTCACGCGTGGTCCGTACCCGGGGACGGCCGCCGGCCGGTGTGGTGGGATGCTGAGCCGCTCGCCGGGCGTCGGCGATCAGGGACATGTGGTGAGGGCATTGAAATCGGTGACGCGGAGAACGTGGGCGGTGATGGTGTGCACCGTGGTCGCGGCGGGCGGACTGGCTGGGTGCGGGGGCTCCGGCGGAGGGAACGCGGAGGGCAAGCCGTCACCGGCGCGGTCTGTGAGCGATGCGCAACGAATGACCGAAGCGCTGACGCTGTTCAAGGGATACCGGTCCTTTGGCCTCGAGGGGGAGGTCAGGGACGAGGTGAACACCCTTGTCGACCTGCACGTCGACCGGCAGGGCAATTGCGTCGGCAGCTACCGGAACCTTGGTGCCACCACCGAGTTCGTCGTCATCGGTGACCGTGCCTGGTCGGCGTTCGACGAGAAAGGGCTGAGCAGCTCCATCGAGACCGCGCGGTACATGGGGCCCGACGCGGTGGACGCGGCCAAGGATGCGGCCGCGACGGCGCGCGGGAAGTACGTGGAGTCATCGGCCGCCGAGCTGACCGAGGCAAACATCGCCCTGTCCCTGTGCCGGATGGACCGGGCGTACGCGGACGTGCCTGCCTCGGTGACCAGCGCCGAACACAGCAGACCCCGCACGGAGAAAGGGGAGCGGCGCGTGTCGCTCACGCACACGCATGAGGACGGCGAGGTGGTCGTCGAGGTGCCGAAGGCAGGAACACCGAAACCTCGCCGCATCGAGTTCGAGGTCCGGGACGTGCCCGTACTGGTCGACATCGACGACTACGACGTACCGGTCAAGGTACAACGACCCGACACTTCCGACGTGGTGCAGGCCGAAGACGTACGCGGGCTCAATCCGTTCGCCGACTGACCACGTACCGCCGCAGCCCGCAGAGCACCCTCGCTGTTCGCGGCCACATCACACGCCGACGGAGAGCGAGCCACGGCTGTCAGCCCGCATCGGCCCTTGCTGTCCGTACGGATCGGCACCGCGCTCGCCGACACCGGTCTCCCGAACCGGCCTCGGCGGGGGCGAGGCCTGCTACTTCGTCGGCGGCTTCTCCGCGTCGGCGCCCGCCTCTTCGCGCTGCCCGCGCGCCCCGGACGGCTGGTCTGCCGACCGGGGAGGGGGCGGTTTCCAACTCCTCGGTGAACGAGTCCTCCTGGTGTGACTGTCCTGTGCGGTGAGTTTCGATTGACGCCATCGGAGTTTGAGCGGCGTGGGTCACCGACTGCGGCTGCGTCATCGTGCTGGACCGGTTTCGCCGCCCCCGCCTGCCCGGCGGGATGCGACCTCGGCGCGACATGAGCGCAACGGTTGGGGCGTGCCGGGCATCGAACAGTCCGGTCCCGGATACGGCGGCGTCCGGAGAACGTCAGGGCAGAGTCAGGATGCGGGGGCCCTGGTCGGTGATGGCGACGGTGTGCTCGATGTGGGCGGCCCTGCTGCCGTCGGTGGTGCGCAGGGTCCAGCCATCGATGTCGGTGCGGTACGTGTTCTGCCCACCGGCCATGAGCATGGGTTCGATGGCGAGGACCAGGCCATGGCGGAGGGGGAAGCCACGGCCGGGGCGGCCGCGGTTGGGGAGATGAGGGTCTTCGTGCATGCGGCGGCCGATGCCGTGGCCGCCGAAGTCGGCGGGCATGCCGCAACCGGCCTTGCGCGCGACGGTGTCGACGGCGTGGGAGATGTCGCCGATGCGACTTCCCGCCTGGGCGGCGGCAATGCCGGCGTCGAGGGCTTGCTGGGTGGCGTCGATCAGATCGAGGTCGCCGGGGCGGGGCGTTCCGACGGTGAAGGTGATGGCCGCGTCGCCCGTCCAGCCGTCGAGTTGAGCGCCGCAGTCGATACTCACCAGGTCGCCGTCGCGCAGCCGGTAGCCGCTGGGGATGCCGTGCGACACGGCGTCGTTGACGGACGTGCAGATCACGGCCGGGAATGCGACCGGGGCGAAGGACGGCCGGTATCCGAGGAACGGGGAGCCGGCTCCGGCCTCGGCCAGAACTGACCGGGCCGCTTCGTCCAGTTCTTGCAGGGACACCCCCACGCCGGCTGCTTCTCGGACGGCGGCCAAGGCGCGGGCCACCACACGCCCGGCTTCCCGCATCGCGTCCAATGCGGCATCGGTCTTGATCTCCACCATGTGTTCGTCTCCCCGCAGCGCGTCGACCCAATACTTATACCGGTATTAGTATCACGGTCATGATGGGGACTCCTCCGACACCGGGGGTGACGGGAACTCGCAGTTTGACGAAGGCGGCGCACTCGCGCCCACCCCGCGACTGCGCCCTGAACCGCTGCGCGCGTCGGCGAGACGAGGCCCGGCGCGACGCCTACCGCGCCTGCATCAGTGCCTCGAAGCGGCTCAGTGTCGCCGGTTCGGTGGGGACAACACCGAGCGCAGTTGCCTGCGGGAGCTGACTCCGAGCTTGGTGAACACGTTGCCGAGGTGCCATTCCACAGTGCGTGAGCTGATGAAGAGCTGGGCGGCGATCTCGCCGTTGGTTTTCCCCTCTCTGGCCAGCCCGGCGATCTGGGCTTCCTGGCTGGTGAGTTGGGCGAGCGTGTCAACCGTCCGCTTGCGTACGGTTTCACCGGTCGCCAGAAGCTCTCTGCGAGCGCGTTCGGCGAACCCTTCGGCACCGATCCGACTGAACGTCTCGTAGGCGGTGCGCAGTTGCGTTCGACTGTCCTGGCGACGGTTCCGGCGGCGCAGCCACTCGCCGTACAGCAGGTGGGCGCGGGCCAGAGAAACGGTGATCCGGCCGCGTCCGAGACGCTCGATCGCCTCCTGGTAGAGAGCGTCGGCGGCCTGGTCGTCGCTCAGCAGTGCGCGCGAGCAGGCCTCGGCGCCCAGGGCCCAGTCGGTGCCGCTCGCACCGGTGCGCTCGGTGAGCTTGCCCAGCGCCGCCGCGGCGACCTCTGGCTGCCCGCTGCGGACAGCCGCCTCGATCAATTCGATCAGTGCCCATCCGAAGATACCTAGATCTTCGTACTGGCATGCACGCGTCGCGGCCGCCAGCGCGACATCGTAGTGACCGAGGCCGTTGTGCAGGAGTGCGGTCGCGTACTCGGCGAGGGCGAGAGCGCGTCCCTCACCCCGGGCGCGCACTTCTTTGATGGTGGCCTCGATGAGGCCCAGTGCCTGGGACTCCTGTCCTCGCCAGGCGCCGAGTACGAGTGACGTGTACATCATGGGTACGCCGCCTGCCGCATCCGAGATCGCCGTGGCCTCGTCGATCAGAGCCGCCGCAGTGTCGAATTCGCCGGCGTGCACGTGGGAGCACGCCTGGTAGGTCAGCGCCATCGGGAGGATCGCGAGCGCCCCCGCCTCGCGGGAGACGGCGACGGCACCCGCTGCCAGCTCGTACCACGCCTCGTCGTCCCACAGCTCCGGCGCGAGGGGCTCGGGTGTGACCCGGAACGCCAACCACAACCAACGCTTGTCCGCGTCCGACGCGCCGGATCTCTGCTCCTGCTGAACGACATGCAGTGCATGCTTCAGGGCGTCGACGCCGGCCGCGTTCCCGTCGATGATCAAGTCGGCCAAGCTGTCCAGGAGGACGTCGACCATCCGCGGCGGCGCCGACGGCGGCGGTCCGGCGCGGACGGCCTCCGCCACCTCCCGCAGCCCGGGCCCCTCACTGAGACGGCCCGCGGAGATCGCCGCGCCTGTCGCCTCCAGCAGGGTGTCACGGGCGAGGGCCGCGTCCAGCGGCGCCAGCCGGTGCGCGGCGTCGAGCAGGCGACGAGGTGCGTCACCACTGCGCACCTCGGAGAACACCAGCCGGGCTCGCAGCCGCTCCAGACGGGCGCGCTGCAGGTCATCGAGGGGACCGGCCTCCGCCGCAGCCAGGATGCAGTGGGCCTGATCGACCCCGCCGGCATCGATCGTGGCCTGGGCGGCGGCCAGCGCCCGGGTGATGCGGCGCGCGGGATCGGGCGTCAGCTCGGCAGCCCGCCGTAGGAATGCCGCCGCCGCGACAACACCTCCCCTGCTCTGGGCGCGGCAGGCCGAGCGCTCCAAGTCGAAGGCGACGCTCTCCTCGGGCCGGGCGGCCGCATGAGCGCGGTGCCAGGCCTTGCGGTCGGGGTCGAGGTGAGGGTCGGTGGCCTCCGCCAGCGCCTGGTGCGCCGCCCGGCGCTGCGGTGCGGACATCCCCTGGTACACGGCCGAGCGCACCAAGGGATGGTGGAACCTTGCGCGTGAGCCGAACTCGATCAGGCCCGCGGCCTCGGCCGCCGTGGCGGCGTCCCCGGAAATCCCTTGCAGGCCGGCCGCGCGCCACAACAGGGCCACGTCTCCGGTCGGCTCGGCCGCGCCGGTCATCAGAAGCCGCCGGCTCTCCTCCGGCAGCGTCTGGAACCGCTGGTGGAGGACGATCTCGATGCAGTCGGCCACGGGGCCTCCTCTGGGCAGCCCGAAGCCGCCCGCCAGCTCGGCAGGCGTGAGCGCGCGCGGCAGCTGCAGCAGAGCCATCGGGTTGCCGTGCGCCTCGGCCACGATCCGCTCCCGCACCAGCGGATCGAACGGCACGCGGACAGCCGATGCCAGCAGGGCACGCGCCTCGGGCGCCCTCAGCCCCTTGACGATCAGTTCCGGCAGGCCTGCCAGCTCACGATCACCGGCGGAATCCCGCCGGGCGAAGATCAAAGCCACTGGTTCGGCCACCAAACGCCTGGCGACGAACGCCAGCGCCTGCAGCGACCCGTCATCAAGCCACTGCGCATCATCGACGAGGCAGGCCACGGGCTGGTCCACGGCAGCGCCGGCCAGCAGGCTCAGCACCGCCAAGCCCACCAGGAAGCGCTGCGGCGGCCCGCCCTCCCGGAGTCCGAAGGCGACGGACAGCGCATTGCGCTGGGGTGCCGGCAGCTCGCCGAGCCGGCCCAGCAAGGGCGCGCACAGCTGGTGGAGGCCCGCATACGGGAGCTCCATCTCCGACTCGATGCCCGCGACGGCGACGGTGCGGAACCCGTCGGCACGGCCGGCCGCGTAGTCCAGCAACGCGGTCTTACCGATACCCGGCGCGCCGCGAAGCACCAGCACCGCACTGCTGTCGCCCTGCGCTGTAGCCAGGACCCGATCCAATGCAGCCATCTCCTGGCCCCGGCCGCGTAGTACCACCTGCGAATCGACGGCGTGCACACCCATGGACCGGTCTCCCTAATCAAGCAATTTGTCCCGTTATGTGACTTTATTCCCCTTGGGGTGTTTTTTGGAGTTCTGCGGGTCCGGGCCCGCCCCCGGGGTCCGGCCCCGGGGGATATCCCCGGGATTTCCCCCGGGGCGACGCGTGCCGACCCCGTCCACTGTGGATCGCCTGCGGCACGGAGCCGCTGACCACAGCAAGGAGCACTTTCCACATGTCTGACACTTCCGCATCGACGGCGATCCGGCCGTTCACGTTCGAGTTCCCCGAGGCGGAGCTTGAGGATCTGCGGGCGCGCATCGAGGCGACGCGTTTCCCCGAGAAGGAGACCGTCGAGGACCAGTCCCAGGGAACCCAGCTCGCCACCATTCAGGAACTGGCGCGGTACTGGGCCAAGGAGTACGACTGGCGCAAGGTCGAGGCGAGGCTGAACTCCTACCCGCAGTTCATCACCGAAATCGACGGGCTGGACATCCACTTCATCCACGTCCGCTCGAAGCACGAGAACGCTCTGCCGGTGATCGTCACGCACGGCTGGCCGGGTTCGATCATCGAACAGCTGAAGATCATCGAGCCGCTCACGAACCCGACGGCCCACGGTGGCGACGCCTCGGACGCGTTCCACGTGGTGATCCCGTCGATGCCCGGCTACGGCTTCTCCGGCAAGCCGTCCGCGAAGGGCTGGGACCCCGAGCACATAGCCGGCGCCTGGGGTGAGCTGATGAAGCGCCTCGGCTACACCAAGTACGTCGCGCAGGGCGGCGACTGGGGCGCGGTCGTCACCGACCTCATGGGCGTACAGGAGCCCGAAGGCCTGGTGGGGATCCACACCAACATGCCCAAGGTGATTCCGCCCGCCATCGAGCAGGCCATCATCACCGGCGACCCGCTGCCGTCCGACATCGTTCTCGCCAATGACGAGGAGAAGGCGGCCGTCGAACAGCTGGACTTCGTCTACCGGCACGTCTACTACGCCTACATGATGGGCTCGCGCCCGCAGTCGCTGACCGGGCTCGCGGACTCCCCGGTCGGCCTGGCGGCCTTCATGCTCGACCACGACAAGGCGAGTCTGGCCCTGATCACCCGGTCCTTCAACGGAGTGAGTGAGGGGCTGTCCCGGGATGACGTCCTGGACAACATCACGCTGTTCTGGCTGACGAACACGGCGGTCTCCGCGGCCCGTCTCTACGCCGAGAACAAGACGCCGTTCTTCGGTTCGAAGGGAGTCAAGCTCCCGGTCGCCGTCAGTGTCTTCCCCGACGAGCTCTACCAGGCTCCCAAGAGCTGGGCGGAGCAGGCCTACCCCAACCTCATCCACTACAACAAGCTCCCCAAGGGCGGCCACTTCGCGGCCTGGGAGCAGCCGGAACTCTTCGTGAACGAGGTCCGCACGGGCTTCCGCTCCCTGCGGTAGCCAGCGGCGCCTGAACCCCTGCAGGCGCCGGCCCGGCGGGGTGGTCGAGCGACCGGACTTCAGGTCCGCTCGGCCACCCCCGCCCCCTGGCCCTGCCCCTTCCTCTGGCTCTGGCTCTGGCTCTGCCCAGACGGTCTTTGCCGGCTCCATTGGCGGGTTCTCTGCCGGTCCGCGGGATCGCAACGACGAACAGCCCTCAAACCCTTATGAAGCGACATACCCCCACCGGCGACGACACCGGCACCCACATCCCCATCCCGCGAAGCCCCGCCACCCCGAACGGCCCTGACTCAGCAGCAACGGATCCAGCCGGACTCCTCGTACGATTCGAATGCGAGGTCATGCCGTTCCTGGACCGGTTGTACATGGCCGCGACGCACATGACGCACGCTGGCGCGCATGCCGAGGACCTGGTTCAGAAGACGTATCTCCAAGCTTTCCGCGTGTTCGGGGCGTTGACCGCCGGAACGGACCGGAAGGTCTGGCTGTTCCAACTCCTGGCCGACAGTGCCTTCCACACAACAGGCGAGTGGCACCGTCCGCCACGCTCAAACTCCTCGACAGCGTGTCCCTGCCGCCGCCCCACGGAGAAGCACCACCCTAGGTTCCGTGAGCCCGGGATGCCGGACGCGCAGGCCTTGGAGTGGCTGCCCGACCAGGAGGTGAAGGCCGCCCTTCGACGACTCCCTCAGGAATTGGCGATCATTGTCCATCTCGCGGACGCCGAAGACTTCTCCCCCACGGAGATCGCGGACGTCCTCGGCATATCCGAAAACACCGCGACATCCCTGTTGCTCTATGGAAGACACTGCTTGCTCCATGCGTTCACCGATGCCTCACGTCGGCAGGGCCTTCTCGACCGATGAGCCTTCGGGGTACTTCGACTGTCCATGGCCACGCACCAAGGCCTCCTGGGAACCGCCGGTCGGGGCTGCCTCGTGATCCGGTAGCGTCCGCGCCATGACAGCCAATCAGTTCTCGACATCTACCGAGCGGGAAGCTCTCTGTGGCTTTCTCGACAAGCAGCGCGCCGATCTGCTTCGGAAGGTCGAGGGTGTCTCCGACAAGGATGCCCGCATGACGCCGACGGTGAGTTCGCTGTCCCTGATGGGCCTGCTCAAACACTCCGCGCTCTGGGAGCGGCGGTGGTTCCAGGTCATCGTCGCCGGGCGGACACTCCCCGGTGAGTGGCCCGAAGCGGAGGTCCAGGACTGGCAGGACGAGGACTTCCGTGTCGACGAGCAGGACACGGTGAAGCGTTGGACGGCCTTCTTCGAGGAGCAGGTGGCCATCTCGCGGGAAATCGTCGCAGGCCTGGCGCTGGAGGCTCCATGCAGCCGCTCCGACCTCGTGGACCGGAATCTGCGGTGGGTCCTGCTCCACATGATCGAGGAGACCGCTCGGCACGCCGGTCACGCAGACATCATTCGAGAGAGTATCGACGGCGGTACCGGCATCTGAGTTGTTTCCATCATCGGATCATCGGTCGTGCCGTCGACCGACACGCAGTGGGCGCGCCGCGTCCTGGGCCCGCCCTGGTGGTGCACCTGGGATCCGTGGCCGCTCGGGTTGGGCTTGCACGTCGCGTGGGTAGGTTGTCCCGGTGCAAGGACCAGGGAGGATCGTGAGGCGGGCGTCCGGCGGCCTGCTGTGCGCTGTGTCGTCCCTGCTGCTCGGTGGCCTCAGCCACTTCCTGGCGGGCGGGCGTCTTCCCGGGACGGACTGGCTCACCGGCGCGTTCGTCGTGCTGGCCGCGATCGGGGCGGCGCTGTCCGGTCCACGGCGTCGCTTCGATACCACTGTCCTCACCGTGGGCTTCGCCCAGTTCGTCCTGCACCTCGTCTTTCACTACGCGTCGATGCCGGCCATGAAGCCATCCATGCCGCAGGGCTCGATGTCGGCGCACATGAGCATGAGCCACGACGGCGGGCACGCGATGCACGCGAGCATGACCGTGACGCACGGTGTGGCCGCTCTGGGTGTCTCTGCCTGCCTCGTCCACGGGGAACGGCTGCTCGGGCGGCTGGCCGCCCTGATCATGCCGACTCTGCTGTTCCGGGTCGCCCCTGTGCCTGTGCGTGTGTCGCACCCCCGCCTGCGCGGCCCGCTCACCGTGCTGATTCCCCACGGTCTCCTGCTCGCGCGTGGCCGTCCGCGGCGTGGTCCACCCTGGCCGGTCCCGGCCTGACCTGATCCCTCGCATCGTGCGCACGGCACCGAAACCTGTCGTGCGGTGATGCGGTGTGCGCTCGTACGGAGCGAGGTCGGGCCGATGTTCACGCCACTCCGCCATCCGGCGGCGTTCACCGGACGACTTTCGCCTACGCGCCCCCCAGCTTCCGCTGACGGGCGCATCCAGGGAGCTTTCGCATGCCCGCATTGCCAGACGATCCACGTCGGTCCACGGCGACCGTGACCGCAGAAGCACCGGTACCGCTACCCTCCGGCGACGCCGGACCCTCCCGGTCTCGGCACGGTGTGTGGGCGCTGCTTCGGCGTCTGCACTTCTACGCGGGCGTATTCGTCGCCCCGTTCCTGCTACTGGCCGCGCTGACCGGGCTCGCCTACACGGTCACCCCGCAACTCGATCAGCTCGTCTACGGCGACGAGTTGCGGGTGGAACGTACAGCCGGGCAACCGCACTCGCTGACGGACCAGATCGAGGCGGCCCGTACCGCGCACCCGGAGGGCTCGCTCGCCTACGTCGTCACTCCTCCCACGGCCGAGGACACCACCCGGGTGGTGCTTGACGTCCCGGGACTGGAAGACGACAGACAGCGAACGGTCTTTGTCGACCCGTACACGAATGAGGTCAAGGGTGAGCTGATCACCTGGTTCGACGAGACCCCCTTGATGACCTGGTTCGACGACCTGCACCGCAACCTGCACATGGGCGAGGTCGGTCGTCTGTATTCGGAGGTGGCGGCCAGCTGGCTTTGGATGCTCGTCCTCGGTGGGCTGGTGCTGTGGCTGGGCCGGGCTCGTGGGCAGCGTGCAAAGTCGGTGCGCGGGGTGCTCGTTGCGGACCGCTCCGCAAGTGGCGTTCGGCGCACGCGCAGCCGTCATGCCGTGACCGGGGTGTGGCTGTCCATCGGTCTGCTCGGCCTGAGCGCCACCGGGCTGACCTGGTCCCACTACGCCGGAGACCGCTTCGGCTCGCTGCTTGACGCCGTCCACGCGCACGCTCCCGCACTGGACACCTCTCTGCCGTCGTCCGGCGAGGGCTCGGCGAAGGCCGGCGGAGAACACGCCGGGCACGGCGCGCGGCACGAAGCCGCGCACAGCGACGTGGCCGGCTACGACGTGGCCCTGGCCGCGGCTCGGGACGCAGGCCTCGGCGGAGTGGTGATCCTCACGCCACCTACCGATGAGGGCCACGCGTGGTCGGTCGTGCAGGACGACCGGGTGTGGCCGGTCCACCTCGACCAGGTGGCCGTGGATGCGCGGACAGGCGAAGTCACCGCGCGCAACAGGTGGTTGGACCATCCGTTGCCGGCCAAGCTCTCCAAGCTCGGCGTCGCAGCGCACATGGGGATCCTGTTCGGCGTCGCCAACCAGATCGCGCTGGCTGCCATCGCCATCGGCCTTCTCTTCGCCATCACGTGGGGCTACCGCATGTGGTGGCAACGCCGCCCGACCCGCGACAATCGCCGCACCACGGTCGGCAGGGCCCCGACGCGCGGGACATGGCGCGAACTCCCGTTGCCTCTCCTTTTCTTGGGAATCCCGGCTGCAGCCGCCCTGGGCTGGGCCCTGCCGGTTCTGGGGGTCACCCTGCTCGGCTTCCTGATTGTGGACGGCCTGGCCGGGGTCGTGCAGCGGCGTCGGCACGCATGAGCGAGGCGGGGAGGGTGCGCAGCCGTGTGCCCTCCCCGGTGTCGCTCAGCGCATAACGCACATCGAGACCCGGGCGGGCCTGGCCGCGCGAACGTTCCTGGTCACAGCACGCTGTCGGGTCCCCATGGATTCCCTTGGTTTCCCGCTGCGTTCCCCTGGTTCGGGCATGCGGCGGGAACGCTTGGGGCAGCTTGGTGGGCTCGGCGCGAAACAACGGACGACGAGGTGCCCGGCGCGGACTGGGGCCTTTGCGTGGCGCGGTGACGGGAATCGTACTCGCGCTCTGATCTTGGGAAACACCGGCGAACAAAGGCTATCCGGTGCTGATCAAATGCCACGGGCGAGGCAGGCAGCCCCGATATCCACCTGCAGCATCTGGACAGTCGCCCGCTATCCGACCTGGCCCAGCGCCACCGCCTGCAGCGGGCCACCGGCCCAGCCGCCATGCTCAGCATCCAGGCACCCTGTACTGAGCGCTCGGACGGCGATCCGTACCGGGGGTCGACATGCCGACGGCTCAGCCGGCCTGGCCGATCGCGCCACGGAGCATGGCCACGGTCGTCGCTGCCGCCCTGCGCTCCGCATCGTCCTCCGTCGTACGCACCCGTTCCTCCAGGAGCACCACAGCTGCCTGGAGCACACCGATCCGTACCGGAACGCTCTGCATCCCTGCCAGCACGGCGGCCGCCTGCTCCGCCGGGGTGGCGGTCGCGGCCTGCGGAATGAGGGTCGTGATGCCGCGCCCGAGCGCGCGGTCTCGTGGTGGTTGAGCCGCATTTGTGGTCACCGAAGAAGTCTGCCGCACCGGACCTGCGGATCGGGTCAACGACTTGGCGCCTCACCGGTCGCGGGTGCGTGCGACCGGGCCGGGAGCCGGCGCTCCCCGCCGCCCGGGGGCGTGATCCGAAAGCCACGACGCCCAGTACTCACTGGTCCGGAGGACGCGGACGCGCCTGCGGCGGTGCGACTCGCGATCGTCGGTCCGATCGACCGGACACCGTCAGGGCCGGGCCCAGTTGCGCATCGCGGTGCGCGAGGCGAAGGCGGCCACGTCCTTGTCGAGCGGATCGTCCGTGTACTGGTGGATGCGCCAGGTCGCCTTGATACGTGGTTTGCCCGCGGTCACATAGTCGGCGATCCAGAGGCCGTCACCGGCGTACGACGTGGTGTCGTAATTCAGCCAGAAGTGCCGGTTGCAGTACAGCAGAACCCGGTGGTCCGGCCGGAGGCGCTTGACCTCGCGAATGAAGCGATCCTTCTCGGCGTTGGTCGCGCGCGTTCCGTCGCCGGTGGTCTCCCAGTCGACGGCCAGCAGGTCACCGGCCTTCTCCGGGGCCTTGCTCACGAAGTACTCCGCCTGCGCCGTGAGATTGCCCGGCCACAGGAAGTGGTAGAAGCCGACCACGCATGAGGCGTCCCTCGCCCGCTTCACCTGCGAGGCCAGATGTGGATTGACGTACGAACGGCCCTCGGTGGCCTTGATGAAAACGAAGTCCAGTCCATCCGTGTCGAAGGACGACTGGTACGAGCTGACATCGACGCCGTGCAGCATGGGTTCCGCCTTCAAGTGGGCTCTTTGGTTCCGTTTCTCGTTCTGTACGTGCCCGCAGCCACCGGTACTCACCCGTCCCGCCCACCGCGCGCACTGACTTCCGGCCACCCGGAATAGGCACCGACGCCCAGAGGTTGGTGAAGCGGCGAGACCGCATTGCACACCGCACGCACCATCGGAAGGTCGGATCCATCCCTGATCTTGCGTGGTATCCCCGGCTTCAGCCGGGGAGGGAAGCGCATCCATGGTCCGAAGGCGCGAAGCGCCGGAGCTCTCTGCGCTTGCAGGAGTGACGGTCAGGTAGGGCGCTTCTGGCCTTCGATGTACTGACGGATGACGGTCAGCGGTGCGCCGCCGCAGGACCCGGCGAAGTAGGAGCGGGACCAGAAGACGGACCCCATGCCGATCCGGTTGATGCGGCCCGTGTACTCGGCGCGCAGGTAGCGGGAGCTGACTCCCTTGAGAGAGTTGATCAGCTTGGACAGGGCGACCTTCGGCGGGTAGTGCACCAACAGGTGGACGTGATCGGCCTCGCCGTTGAACTCTCGCAGCTCCGTCTCAAAGCTGACGCAGACCTCACGCATCACCTCTTCGCAGCGGCTGAGCATCGCGTCATCGAACACCCCGCGCCGGTACTTCGTTACGAACACCAAGTGTGCGTGCAGGTTGTAGGCGACGTGACGCCCGGTTCGGATATCGGGATTTGGTTCCCACCGCGGTGACATACACCAAGCGTAGAATGTTCAGCGGAACCAGACCGAAGGGGGGTGGGCCGGTGATCCGCGCGTACAAGTTCCTCATGCGGCCCACCGTGGGCCAGACCGTCGCACTGACCGCGATGCTTGCCGATCACTGCTCCCTCTACAACGGGGCGTTGCAGGAACGCCGCGACGCCTACCGGCATGTGTCGAAGACGAGTGTCAAGTACGGGACGCAGTCGGCTCAGCTCAAGGAAATCAGGGCGTTCGACCCGGAGCGGCAGGGGCGGCGGTCGTTCTCCTCGCAGCAGGTCACGCTCCGCCGCCTGGACAAGGCGTTCGCCGCGTTCTTCCGCCGGGTCAAGTCCGGCGAGACGCCCGACTACCCCCGATTCCGGGGCGTCAACTGGTTCGACACGGTGGAGTTCCCGAAGGACGGCGACGGCTGCCGGTGGGACTCCACGCCGCACGACCTGGTCACCCGCGTCCGTTTCCAAGGTGTCGGGCACGTCAAGGTGCATCAGCACCGGGCCGTGATCGGTAGGGTCAAGACAGTCAGCGTCAAGCGCGAGGGCCGCAAATGGTTCGTTGTGCTGACCGCCGAGCAGGAGCGGCCCGAGCCGCTGCCCGCGACGAGCAGCTCGGTCGGCATCGACCTGGGCATAGCGAACTTCCTCGCCGATTCCAACGGCGGGTTCGTGCCCAACCCGCGCCACGGCCGCACCAACGCGGCGAAGCTCGAAGCCGCACAACAAACTCTGTCGAAGTTCCCGCGTGTGCGCCGGGACAAGCGGTCGGCCAACCACCGACGGGCTGTCGAGAAGGTCGCCAAGCTGCACGGGAAGGTCCGCCGACAGCGCGTTGATCACGCACATAAGACCGCTCTCGCTCTGGTGCGTGAGCACGGCTTCATCGCGCATGAAGACCTCAAGATCCGCAACATGACCAAGGCCCCCACGCCGAAGCACAACCCCGACCATCCGGGCGTCTTCCTGCCCAACGGGGCCGCCGCGAAGACCGGGCTCAACCGCTCGATCTCTGATGCCGGATGGGGGGTGTTCCTGACGATCCTGCACGCCAAGGCTGAAAGCGCCGGACGGGAAGTGATCGCCGTGGACCCCCGCAACACCTCCCGTCGGTGCCCCGAGTGCGGGCACACCGCCAAGGAGAACCGGCCCACACAGGACACGTTCCACTGCGTAGCCTGCGGCCACAGCGCGCACGCCGACACAGTCGGAGCTGTCAACGTTCTACGGGCCGGGCTGGTCCGTCGCGAAGCCCGACCGGCATAGCGAGAAGCCCCCTCGTTCACGAGGGGGAGGAGTCACGAAGATCGGAATCATCGGAGCGGGCAACATCGGCGGCAACCTCACCAGGCGTCTCACCGCGCTGGGCCACGAGGTGTCGATCGCCAACTCCCGCGGCCCGCACACTCTCACCGCGCTCGCCGAGGAGACCGGAGCGACCCCGGTCACCGCGGCGGAGGCGGCCGAGGGCGCCCGTGTCGTGGTCGTCACCATCCCGGTGAAGGCAGTCCCGAACCTGCCCGCCGGGTTCCTGAACGGTGCCGCGGAGGACGTCGCGGTCATCGACACCGGCAACTACTACCCGCAGCAGCGTGACGGCCGTGTCGCCGCCATCGAGGACGGGCTGGCGGAGAGCAGGTGGACCGAGGAGCAGATCGGGCACCCGGTGATCAAGGCGTTCAACGGGACCTACGCGGATGATCTCCTCTCCAAGGCCCTTCCGAAGGGCAGCCCCGGCCGCCAGGCCCTGCCGGTCGCCGGTGACGATGCAGCCGCCAAGCAGATCGTGCGCGATCTCATCGACGAGCTGGGCTTCGACACAGTGGATGCGGGAGGTCTGGACGAGTCCTGGCGCCAGCAGCCGGGCACTCCCGTCTACGGCAACCAGGGCGACGCCGAGGCCATCGCGAAGGCGCTCGCCGCCGCCTCGCCCGAACGCACGGCGGAGTGGCGCGCCTGACCGCACCGGCCCGGTCCGCACTCATGCTTGCGTTCGGCAGGGCGGGGGCGGGGACCGGCGGCGTGTTCGCCGGTGCTCCCGCTTCCACCTCCGATTCCGCTGGTGGGGCCGAATCGCGCGTGAGCCGACGGCACGGACAACGCCCTGGTGCGGGGGTTCGCCGAAGTCGTACGCGAACGCTCCTCCTGCGCACGGGCGTTGTCCGACGGCCGACCGACCGGCGCCCGTCCTCCGGGCATTGCCCGGCCTCGGGGCCCTCTCGCGTCTACCGGGCGTCGTCCGGGGCGGCCGGCAGGCTGTCCATGAACGAACTGACGGAGAACACGGCGCGCCCGGGTCCGGGCGGACCGTAGCCGGGCGGCGAGCTGAGCCCGTACTCCTCCATCGTCGAGCGATAGGCGTCCAGCAATCTGATGTGGTACTCCAGCGGTGCCCCGTCCGGGTTGGTCTTCCCGAGTGGCGTGGTGGGTTCCGGGCACCAGGTGGTGAACCGCGGGGTGATGCCGTGCGACATGAAGAACCGCAGCCCCTCGGTGGTCGAGTCGATTGCCTCGTCGACCGTCGTGAAGCCGAACGGTTCGGCCATCTCCACGCCCGCCACGAAGTTGGGAATGACGTTCCGGGCACCGAAGACCTCGGCGGAGTCGAGGATGCGGCGGTGCCATTCGTCGCGGCCGACGTAGCGCTCCTTGCCGGGGCAGTACAGCTCGAACAGCCGGCGGTCCCACACCTCGTAGTTGGGGTGGTAGATCTGGACGCCGTAGTCGTGGAAGCGCTGGACGTCGGCCTTCGGCAGCGCCTGCGCGACGACCTTGCCGATCCAGCGGCCGGGGAAGGCCTCCTCGATGGCCTTGGCGTACTGCCCGTAGAAGTCCGCTTCGTCGCGGCCGCCGATGTGGGAGGTGATGGCACCACCGGTGAGGGTGTAGGCGGTGGAGGTCTTCGCGGTGTCGTACCGGTCGATGATGGCGAGCGCTTCCAGCACCTCCTCGACAGGCTTCACACCGGTGTACGGGCGTCCCGCGGCCTTGTGCTGGCGCCAGTTGTGGTTGATGTCGCAGTACTGGCACTCCTCCTTCGCGCCGAAGTACTGGCATACGCGGAAGACCGTCAGATAGACGAGGTAGCCCCATTGGATGGTGGGCGCGACCTCCATCACCGACTTGCCGTTGGCGAGCGTGTGCCGGTAGTAGTCCGGCATCGGCGGCAGCCCCACGTCCGAGATCCGCCTGCCGTCCAGGTACAGCCCCAGGACGCCGTCCGCGTCGGCCGCGACACGGTACGGCGACGCGGGGTTCACCCGCACCGACACGACCGTGCGGCGCAGCTCGTACGGGCCTCCGGTGAGCACGATCTCCTCGGGCGGGCGGCGCAGGGCGGCCGCGCCCAGCTCCGGCAGGGTGCCGTGGTCGAAGGAGAAGATGAAGTACGACTTCGGCTTGACGTCGCCGTCCTCGTTGTCGCTGAGCGCGGACTCGTCGAACGCCACGCCGCCGCGCAGCAGGTCCTCCTTGACGACGGCTTCCCGCGGCACGTGCGGGAACCGTTCCATGAGCTGCTCGATCAGGCGGGTACGGCTCGCGTCGGTACGGCTGGGGTCGCCGGGGTCTCTGCGGCCGGTGTCGGTTCGGCTGGGCATGTGCGGGGCTCCTCGGTCCGGGCTTCGAAGGTTCTTCCGGTACGCCACACTGTGCAACGAACCACGGACGTCAACCGTTCGCGACGCCGACCGAAGGGCGGGTGACGTCGGTCATCTGTCCCAGTGCGTGGGGGCACTGAGCGACGGCGGGAGTTTCGTGGCAGCGTCGCCCCGCGCCGCGTTGAGCTGCGCCTGCGTGAGGAACAGACTGCCGGTCAGGTCGGCTCCGGACAGCTCGGCGTCCCGGAAATCCGCGCCGATGAGGTCGGCCAGACGCAGGTCGGCGCCGGTGAGGTCGGCTGCGATGAGATAGGCGCCACGCAGGTCGGCCCCTTGCAGGTCGGCGCCCTTGAGCCGGGCGCCTATGAGGTCGGCGCCCCGGTGGTTGCGCTTCTTCTTGCGGGGGACGGTGGCCCGTACGAGTTCGCTGGTCCGCAGCAGCAGCGCGGCGACGTCGTCCCGGTGTCCTGCAACATCGAGGTCGGCGAACGCGTCGGGGGCGACGTGTGTGAGGCGTTCGGTCGTGTCGAGGACGCGTCGTATCTCGCCGTGGAGGGGGCGGGCCGCCGGCAGCGTCAGGGCCTCGGTGAGGTACCAGAGCAATTCGTGGAGTTGCCGCATGACCGGGAACACCTGGAACATCTGCTGAGCGGTCTGCGGGGCCTGCCGCCAGTCCTTTCCGTCGAACGTCTCCTGGGAGACCTTCTGGCCCGCGCCGAAGCAGTCGTACACCGTGCAGCCCGGGAAGCCCTGGGTCCGCAGCTCGGTGTGAATACCGCAGCGGAAGTCGTCCTGCAGATTGTGGCAGGGCTCCCCGGCGTCCTTGTCGACCGCGAAGTCCGCCGACCGGGTCAGGGTCAGCGCGACGCAGCACAGCCCGAAGCAGTTCGCGCAGTCGGCGCGCAGGGCGGCACGTTCGGCGCCGTCGCCGCGCAGCTCGGTGCGGTCGGTGCCGGAGCCTGGGGTGTTGTCGGACACGGTGCGGTGGATCCTCTGGTGTACGAAGTGCCTGGGCGGTCGAGCCTACCGAGGCGCCGCGGACCGAGCGCACGCGGACGGGCATCCTCGCTTCCCGGGTGCCCTGGCCCCCTCCCGGCCCAGGTAGCAAACGGTGCGCGCCAAGATGGAGGCTTGCATCGTTGGAGGAGGTGGCCACCGACGTGGCGAACACACCAGTCGACAGCATCCCGGCCCGGCGGGTGCTCACCGATCCGGTCGGACTCGCCCGGTATCAGCACGACGAGGCCGAGTGGGCCCCGTACGGAACACCCGTCGCGGTCGTGCGCCCGCAGAGCACCGAGGAGGTGCGGGATGTGGTGCGGCACTGTCTTACGCACCGCATCCCGGTGGTGCCGCGCGGTGCGGGAACCGGTCTGTCCGGAGGCGCGAACGCTGTCGACGGGGCGATCGTGCTGTCCTTCGAGGACATGAACCGGATCGTGCACATCGACGCCGCGGAGCGGCTGGCCGTCGTCCAGCCCGGGGTGGTCAATGACGACCTGCGGGCGGCCTGCGCGGAGCACGGGCTCTGGTATCCGCCGGATCCCGCGAGCTCACCCTGGTCGACGATCGGCGGGAACGTCGCGACGAACGCCGGGGGGATGTGCTGCGTCAAGTACGGCGTGACGCGTGATTATGTGCTCGGCCTCGAAGTGGTCAACGGACTCGGCGAGGTGGTGTCGCTCGGCCGCCGTACCGCGAAGGGCGTCACCGGGTACGACCTGGCCGGGCTGATGGTCGGCTCCGAGGGCACGCTCGGCGTGATCACGGAGATCACGGTGCGGCTGCGGCCGGCGCGGCCGCAGGAGCGGACCGTGGCCGGATACTTCGCCTCGGTGGTCGCCGCAGGTGAGGCGGTGACCGCTGTGACCGCTTCTGGCGTGATCCCGTCGGCGCTCGAACTGGTCGACCGGCACTGCCTCGCCGCCGTCGACGCCTGGAAGAAGATGGGGCTGTCCGCCGACGCGGATGTGGTGCTGCTCGGCCGGGTCGACACCCCGGGTGCCGAGGGTGACGCCGAGGCCGAGGCCGTCCGGGACTGCTTCGAGCGGGCGGGCGCCACATGGGCCGTGGTCTCCACGGACCAGCAGGAGGCGGACGCGCTGTTCCAGGCGCGACGGCTGGCCTATCCGGCGCTGGAGCGGCTCGGTCCGGTGCTCACCGAGGATGTCTGCGTGCCACGGACCGCGGTACCGGAAATGTTGGCCCGGATCGAGAGGACCGCGGCCCGGCACGACATTCTGGTGGCCAACATCGCGCATGCCGGTGACGGCAATCTGCACCCGTTGATCATCACGCCGCCCGGTGACGAAGCTGCGCGTGCGCGCGCCCAGTTGGCCTTCGAGGACATCCTCGACGACGCGATCGCCCTCGGTGGGACGGTCACGGGCGAGCACGGGGTGGGGCTGCTGAAGATGCGCGGCATGGCCAAGGAGCTGGGGCCTGCGGTGCTGGGGATGCATCACGCGGTGAAAGCGGCTCTGGACCCGCACGGCATCCTGAATCCCGGGAAGGTGCTCGGCTCGGGGCCCGCCGCAGCGGTGTAGCGGTGCCGGTCGGCCGGTCGGGCGCGGCCCGCTGTCAGTGGGGCGACGCACACTGGCAGGAGGGCGGGTTCGGTGAAGGGGACGCGGATGAGCAGCGGGAACGACCACGACGCCGGATTCGAACCGGCCACAGGGGACGGCCCGTTGCCCTCGGGCCCTGCGGAGCGGCGTGCCGCGTCGGTACGGGCGGCGTTCGAGGGGCTGCTGCAGATCCGGCGGCTCACCAATACCGGCCGGCAGGACCCGGAGGGCGTGCCGGCCGAGTGGGAGCTCCGTCGGGCGGTACGGGCGGTGGCCCTGGCGCTGGAGGCGGACGGCCGCTCTCCCTCGGCCGTCGACGCGTCCGGGCAGCGGGTCGCGTCCGGGTATCGCGTGCAGGCGGGCGAGACGCCCGGCATCGTACGGGTGGAGTGGCTCGGCCCGCCGGGCAGCGGGGCCGCGCACGAGGAAGAGGCCGAGCTGACCCGGTGTGCGGCCGCGCTGGAACGGCTGGGGTGGACGGCGCTGCTGTACCGGGGGCCGCGGCGCCGCAGGTTCCTGGAGGTCGAGTCATGACAGCGGCGTTCAAGTCCTGAACACGTCGGTGGTGCGGTCCGTCAACAGAAGGTCCGTACCAGCTCCTTGACGCCCTCTCGTGCCAACACTTAAATCAAGAAATGAATTAAGCGTCGGGACCGAACGTCACCCGGGCGCCGGTTCACCGTGCAATCTGTCATGAGCATGCCCCCACCGTGAAGTGATGTGATGACTGTGCGAACCCCCAGACGGCGTCGGACGGCGCTGTACCTCGTTGCCCTGCTGTGCTGTTCCGGCGCGGTGACCGCCGCCGCCCCCGCGGGCGCCGCCCCTCTACCCGAACCGCGCGTCGCCGCCGCGGCCGCCGCGACAACGTTCTCCGACGACTTCAACGGTCCGGCCGGATCGGCGGTCGACGGCAGCAAGTGGCAGACGGAGACCGGCGACAACGTCAACAACCACGAGCGGCAGTACTACACGGCGGGCAACAGCAACGCCGCCCTCGACGGCCAGGGCAATCTCGTCATCACCGCCCGCAAGGACAACCCCGGCAACTACCAGTGCTGGTACGGCCGGTGCGAGTACACCTCCGCCCGGCTGAACACGGCCGGCAAGTTCACCTCGACGTATGGGCACGTCGAGACGAGGATGAAGATCCCGCGCGGTCAGGGCATGTGGCCCGCGTTCTGGATGCTCGGCGACGACCTCGGCAGCGTCGGCTGGCCCAACAGCGGCGAGATCGACATCATGGAGAACGTCGGCTTCGAGCCGGGCACTGTGCACGGCACCATCCACGGCCCCGGGTACTCCGGCTCCGGCGGCATCGGGGCCGGCTACTCCCTCCCCGGCGGCCAGGCGTTCGCCGACGCGTTCCACACCTTCGCGGTGGACTGGGCCCCCGACTCCATCACCTGGTCCGTGGACGGCAATGTCTACCAGCGGCGTACGCCGGCCGACCTCGGTGGCAAGAGCTGGGTGTTCAACAAGCCGTTCTTCATCATCATGAACCTCGCGGTCGGCGGCTACTGGCCCGGCGACCCCGACGGCAGCACCGCCTTCCCGCAACAGCTCGTCGTCGACTACGTGCACGTCACCACCAGTGACAGCGGATCCGGCGGTACGGGCGGCACCATCACGGGGCTGGGCGGCAAGTGCGTCGACGTGGCAGGTGCCTCCGCCGCCAACGGAACAGCGGTCCAGCTCTACGACTGCAACGGAACCGCCGCCCAGAAGTGGACCGTCGGCACCGACGGTACGATCCGCGCGCTCGGCAAGTGCCTCGACGTCAAGGACAACAGCACGGCCGACGGCGCCCAGCTTCAGCTCTGGGACTGCAACGGCGGAGCCAATCAGCGATGGGGGGTGTCCGGCGCCCGGGACATCGTGAATGTCCAGGCCGACAAGTGCATGGACGCCACCGGCAACTCCTCCGCCAACGGTACCCGGCTCCAGATCTGGACCTGCGCCGGAACCGCCAACCAGAAGTGGACGGTGAACGCCGCATGAGCCCCACCCCCGGCTCGCGCCGCCGCCTCGGCCCGCTCGCCCTCCCGGCAGCTCTCCTCCTGGCCGCCGGAGCCTCGCTCGTCACCCTGCCCGCCACGGCCAGTGCCGCGGCCACCGCCACCGGCGCTATCACCGGGCTGGGCGGCAAGTGCGTCGACGTGGCAGGTGCCTCCGCCGCCAACGGAACAGCGGTCCAGCTCTACGACTGCAACGGAACCGCCGCCCAGCAGTGGACCGTCGGCACCGACGGTACGATCCGCGCACTCGGCAAGTGCCTCGACGCCAAGGACAACGGCACCGCCAACGGCACGCAGCTCCAACTGTGGGACTGCGGCGGAGGAGCCAACCAGAAGTGGTCCGTCTCCGCGGCCCACGACATCGTGAACGCCCAGGCCGACAAGTGCATGGACGCCACCGGCAACTCCTCCGCCAACGGCACCCGGCTCCAGATCTGGACCTGCTCCGGAACCGCCAACCAGAAGTGGACCGCGCCTTCGGACGGCGGCACCCCCACGCCCGGTGGAACGATGGCCGTGGCACCGTACCTGTACAACGGCTGGGGCAGCCCGCCCAGCCCGACGACCGTCATGAACGCCACCGGCGTGAAGTGGTTCACCCTGGCGTTCGTGCTCAGCAACGGCTACTGCAACCCGCAGTGGGACGGCGGACGGCCCCTGACGGGTGGCGTCGACCAGCAGACCATCAACACCGTGCGCGGCGCCGGCGGGGACGTCATCCCGTCCTTCGGCGGCTGGAGCGGCAACAAGCTGGAGAGCTCCTGCTCCAGCGCGGGTGAGCTCGCCGCCGCGTATCAGAAGGTCATCAACGCGTACGGTCTCAAGGCGATCGACATCGACATCGAGGCGGACGCCTACAGCAACGCCACGGTCCAGCAACGCACGGTCGACGCGCTGAAGACCATCAAGGCCAACAACCCGGGCATCAAGGTGTACGTCACCTTCGGTACCGGCCAGAGCGGCCCCGACACCAGCCTGATCAACAGGGCCGCCTCCGCGGGGCTGACCGTCGACAGCTGGACGATAATGCCCTTCGACTTCGGCGGCGCCGGACAGAACATGGGCACGCTCACCACACGTGCCGCCGAGGGGCTGAAGAACGCGGTCAAGAGCGCGTACGGATACAGCGACGACCAGACGTACCGGTCGATCGGCATCTCGTCGATGAACGGCATCACCGACGACAACGAGACGGTGACGGTCGACGACTTCCGCACCATCCTCACCTACGCCCAGCAGCACCACCTGGCGCGGCTCACCTTCTGGTCGGTGAACCGTGACCGGCCCTGCACGGGCGGCGGAGCCGACACCTGTTCCGGCGTGAGCCAGCAGGCGTGGGACTACACGCGGGTGTTCGCCCAGTACACGGGATGACGTGACGCGGAGCGCAGGGGGCTGCCGGCCGGTCGCCCCCTGCGCTTCGGAGGCGACGTGGACCGTCCGCTCGACGCCGGTGCGAACCACCGGGCCGGGCGGGCGGTTCCGTGACTCCCCGCAACAGGCTGGGGTGCGCCCCGCCCGCCCTGACGAATATCCGTCGCCGCCGGGCCGGTCAGGGCCTACGCTCCCCGCATGTCCCACGCGAAGACCTCGTACGTCTGTCTGCCCTGCCGAGCCTCGTACAAGCAGCGCCGCACGGGAGACCACGACCGGATCTGCCCGCGTTGCACACAGCCGTTGATCCATGTCGGCTCGGCCTTCGCCGCACCCCGGCGTCGGGACACGGACGCCTGGCGCACTCTCTCGGTCCTGTTGCATGCGGGCATCCGCTTCCACAAGAGCTGCTGCGGCGGTCCCGGCTACCGTCCGCGCACCATGAGCGAGGTGCGCGAACGGATGGCGTACGCCCGCACCACCGGGGAATCGTTCGCCCGAGCACTGGTGCGTCGCAGCCTTCCATAGCCTGCCCGTGCCGTCGGCGGGGCCGGCCACCGGATAGGCCTGCTGCCGGATAATCCACCACGGACCGAATCGCGATTACCCTGGGCGGCATGACTGCCATGGCACCCGCCCGGACCGAACCGGACCTCTCCTTCCTGCTGGATCACACCAGCCATGTTCTGCGGACCCAGATGGCCGCGGCGCTCGCCGAGATCGGGCTCACGGCGCGCATGCACTGCGTCCTTGTCCACGCCTTGGAGGAGGAGCGGACCCAGATCCAGCTCGCCGAGATCGGCGACATGGACAAGACCACGATGGTCGTGACGGTCGACGCTCTGGAGAAGGCCGGCCTCGCCGAGCGCCGCCCGTCCAGCAGGGACCGCCGCGCACGGATCATCGCGGTGACCGAGAAGGGGGCACAGGTCGCCGAGGCCAGCCAGAGGCTTGTCGACGGGGTGCACGAGCGGGCACTCGGCTCTCTCCCCCAGGACGAGCGTGAGGTGCTGCTGCAAGCGATGAAGCGCCTGGTGGACGGGCATCTGGCCACTCCCTCCGAGAGCCCGCAGACGGTTCGCCGGGCTCGTCAGCGCGGGTAGCGGCCAGCAGATCGACCCGAAACAAATAGTCTGCAACAAAACCATCTGCTAACTTCTCTCCTGTCACCTCACCCGACAGGAGAGATCGCATGCACGCTCCTTCTGCTCGCCCCGCACCGACCCCTTCGTCCACGAGACCCGCCCTCACGACCCGCTCCCGCCGGTTGGCCCTCGGGGTGATCGCTACGGGGATGCTCATGATCATCCTCGACGGCTCCATCGTCACCGTGGCCATGCCGGCCATCCAGAACGATCTGGGGTTCACCCCGGCCGGACTGAGCTGGGTCGTCAACGCCTACCTGATCGCGTTCGGCAGCCTGCTGCTGCTCGCAGGACGGCTCGGCGACCTGCTCGGCCGCAAGCGCATGTTCCTGGCCGGCACCGCGGCGTTCACCGTCGCATCACTGCTGGCGGGCCTCGCCACCACGCCCGCGCTGCTCATCGCCGCCCGGTTCCTGCAGGGCATCGGCGGCGCGATGGCGTCCGCCGTCGGCCTGGGCATCCTCGTGACACTCTTCACCGAGCCCCGGGAACGCGCCCGCGCAATAGCCGTGTTCAGCTTCACCGGTGCGGCCGGTGCGTCGATCGGTCAAGTACTCGGCGGGGTCCTCACCGACGCCCTCAGCTGGCACTGGATCTTCTTCATCAACCTGCCGATCGGGCTCGCGGCTCTCGCCGTCGCCGTGGCCGTGCTGCCCACCGACCGCGGTCTCGGCCTCCGCGCCGGAGCCGACGTCATCGGGGCGGTCCTCGTCACCGCGGGGTTGATGCTGGCGATCTACACCGTCGTCAAGGTCGAGGACCACGGCTGGGCATCGGCTCATACGCTCGGTCTGGGCGCGGCGGCCGCCGTCCTGCTCGGCGCGTTCATCGCCCGCCAGGCCGGCGCCGGAACCCCGCTCCTCCCTCTGCGGATCCTGCGGTCGCGCACAGTCGCCGGTGCCAACCTGGTCCAACTCCTCATGGTCGCCGCACTGTTCTCGTTCCAGATTCTGGTCGCCCTCTATCTGCAGAAGGTCCTCGGTTACGGCTCGGCGCGGACCGGACTCGCCATGCTTCCCGCAGCCGCCGTCATCGGCATGGTGTCCCTGGGCATCTCGGCCCGCCTCAATGCGCGATTCGGCGAGCGACGCGTACTGCTGGCGGGACTCGTGCTGCTGGTCGGGGTGCTGGGGCTGCTGGCGCGCGTACCCGTCCATGCCCACTACCTCACCGATCTGCTTCCGGTGATGCTGCTCGCGGCCGGCTTCGGTCTCGCGCTCCCGGCGTTGACCTCGCTCGGCATGTCCGACGCGAAGGCCGATGACGCCGGGCTCGCGTCCGGGCTGTTCAACACCACCCAGCAGATCGGGATGGCCGTGGGCATCGCACTGCTGTCCACGCTGGCGGCCTCCCGGACCGACGAGCTGCTCGCGGAAGGACAGAGCGGGGCCGCAGCACTGACGGGCGGCTACCACCTGGCGTTCATGGTCGGCGCCGGCTTCCTCGTCGCCGCCTTCCTCGTCGCCCTCGCGGTACTGCGCCCGCAGCGTCCGAAGCCCCTCACCACCCCGGAGAGAGACGCGGCGACTGTCTGACCCACCCCTCCCCCTCCCCCTCCCCCTCCCCCTCCCCCTCCCCTTCCTCCCGACCGCCACCGACGAAAGGTCGCCTCATGAACGCGAACACCGACGAAACAGCGAAGGACGAGCAGCAGCCGGGCGCCGGGCCGGCACCGCGCGCGCTCACCGATGACGAGCTGTCACGAATTCTGCGCGATCAGCGGTTCGGAGTGCTCTCCTTCGTCAGGCGCAGCGGCCACCCACATCTGTCCACGGTGCTGTACGACTGGGATCCCGAGGAGCGCGTGATACGCATCTCCGCCACGGCCGACCGCCTGAAGGTGCGCCGGCTGCGAACCGCACCGCGGGCCGCCCTGCATGTACAGGGGCCGGATGCCTTCTCGTTCGCCGTCGCCGAAGGCGATGCGGAGGTCTCGGCGGCGACAGCCGTTCCCGGTGACGCGACCGGTCGTGAACTGCTCGCCATGACACCGGGGTTCGATGACACGGGGGAAGAATCCGCGTTCCTGGAACAGGTCGTGACTGACCGCCGCGTGGTGATCCGCATTCGGGTCTCCCGTCTCTACGGAACGGCCCTGGACGTCCCCGCAGCGCACTCCTGAACCGCGTTGTCAGACCCATGAGAGATGCTTGATGGTCCGACACCTCTGACCAGGAGATGCTGAAATGCACGATGACGAGCTCGCTGCGGCCCAGGCGTACGTCCGGTTACTGGAAGCGACTCGGGCAGCTCTCGCGGACCAGGACCAGGCGCCGCTGTACCTGTCGCTGCTCGCCTCCCCGATGGCCGAGGCCGACGGCGCGTTGCGGCGTGCGGGGCTCTGCGGGAACGAGGCCAGACTCTTCGATCTCGTACGGTCCCTTCAGCCGAGCATGTCCGGCAGCGGTCACTGACCGCCACGAGGGGCAGGCAGGCCGACGGAGGCGGTGCCGCGGCGAACGGTTCGCCCGCCGACGTCGACAGACGGATGCCTGACGAAGGTCCGCGGGACCAGGAAGCCACGCACACCGGTCTGCACATTCTGCGACGCCGGTGTGGCTGCGGTCTTCGTGCGCCGACCATGGCCGCGGCTTCACGGCACGAGCCGATGCCCTCACGACGTGAGCCCGTGCCCTCGCCGCCCGCCTCGTGCTTCAGCCCGTGGGCGACGCGTCGCGGGCGAGGCCGAGTTCACGGTCTCCCAGCGGCTCGAAGAAGCCCGCCACGTCCGCCGAGGAGACTTGGGCGAGCCGGGCCGGGCTCCACTGCGGGTTGCGGTCCTTGTCGATGATCTGGGCGCGCACGCCCTCCACCAGATCGGGCCGGGTGAAGGCGGCGCAGGAGACGCGGAACTCCTGGTCGAGCACCGCCTCCAGACTCCCCAGACGCCGTGCACCGCGTACCGAGGCGAGGGTCACCTTGAGTGCTGTGGGCGACTTGCTGAGAATCGTTTCGGCGGTCTCCTTCGCAGCGGGTACGCCGCAGGTCTGGAGACGGTCGACGATCTCCTCGACCGAGTCCGCCGCGTAGCAGGCGTCGATCCAGTCGCGGTGCGCGGCCAGTGCACCGACGGGCGGCGCCGTGGCATATCGCCGCACCGTCGCCACGATCTCGGCAGACGTCGTGCACCCGGCGAGATCCCGGGTGAGGTCCACCAGGTGCTCGGACGGGACGAAGTGGTCGGCAAGGCCGCACAGCAGCGCATCGCCCGCGCCGACCGCGTCCCCGGTGAGCGCCAGGTGGGTGCCCAGCTCGCCGGGTGCGGAGGCGAGGAGGTGGGTTCCACCGACGTCGGGCACAAAGCCGATGCCGGTCTCCGGCATGGCGACGCGTGAGCGTTCCGTGACGATACGGATGCTGCCGTGGGCGGATACCCCGACGCCGCCGCCCATCACGATGCCGTCCATGAGTGCGACGTACGGCTTGGGGAAGCGGGCGATACGGGCGTTGAGCCGGTACTCGTCGCGCCAGAAGCCCACCGATGTGCTGCCGCCCGCTCGGGCGTCCTCGTAGATGGCGCGAATATCACCCCCGGCGCACAGACCGCGCTCCCCTGCCCCACTCAGCAGCACTGCGGTGACCGAGTCGTCGCGTTCCGCCGCGGCGAGGGCTTCGTCGATGCGGAGCACCATGGTGTGGGTCAGCGCGTTGATCGCCCGGGGCCGGTTGAGCGTGATGTGCCGGATGTGGCCCTCGGTGTGCACCAGGACGGGGTCTTCGTTGTTCATGAGCGCGCTCCGGTCAGCCCCTGTGCCGTACCGCCCGCCGGTCACGGACGATCTTCCGCTGTTCATTGTGCGTGGTGGGCGGTGGGGCGGGGCAGCAGGGGGTGCCGGGGGCAGGGGGCGGTAAGGAGCGTCCGAGGCGCCGGGGCTGTCGTCCGCTGTGGCAGTCATCTGGAACCGGTTCGACAATTGAGGCGTATACGAGCACCGCACACAGGCCGCACTGCCCGCCAGTCCCGCCGGACGATCTCCGGAGCAGGAATGACCGACAATGACCGGAAGCCAGAATCCGACGACTCCCCCCGCGTGCAGCTCGACCGGCGCCACGACAGCGAGAGCGGGACGGCGGAGCGGCTCGCGCTGAACCGCACGGGCAGCTTCGAGTGGGATCTGGACTCGCGGACGCTGGACATCGACGTCGCCGGCCTGCTGGTCTTCGGAGTGGACCCGGACACCTTCACCCCTCGCCCGGGGGCCCTGCTGGAGCGTCTCGAACCGGTGGAGCGGACACGGCTGGAACTCGCGGCCGACGAGGCCATCCACGGCAGCCGCAACTCGTACAGCATCCACTTTCAGGTCCCGCTCGACGACGGCACGCACCAGTGGACCCATATCCAGGCCCGGGTCCTGCGCAGCGACGACGGACAGGCGCACCGGATCATCGGAGTCGTACGGGATGCGACCGCGGAGATCACCCATTCGGCGTTCGTGCTGGACCTGGAGAAACGCCGCCAGCGCCAGACCAGCATCGTTGAACGCACAACAAGTGCTATGTCGCGCGCGGTGACCGTGGACGATGTCACCGCCGCGCTCACCGGCCCGGGCGGACTCGCCAGGCTCGGCGCCGACGGGCTCGCACTCGCGCTGGTGGAGGGCAACGCGCTCAACGTCATCGCACTGAGCGGCGACGCTCCTGAGGCGATAACCGAGGTCGCCGCCAGAGATCTCGACCCTCGATTCCCGCTGGCCGACACCATCCTCAAAGGTCGCCCACGGTTCGCGACCTCGATCGGGGCACTCACCCGGCGCTACCCGGCGCTGGAGCCGTACGTGGACCGGTTGAGGTTCCGCGCCGCAGCGTATCTACCACTGGTCGCCCAGGCACGTACGCTGGGCGGGCTTGCGCTCTTCTACCAGGAGCGCACGGCCTTCAACGCCGACGAGCGCAATCTGTGTCTGGGGCTCGCGGCCATCGTTGCCCAGTCGCTGCAACGTGCGACCCTCTTCGACGAGGAGCGCGAATTCGCCACAGGGCTGCAGTCGGCGATGCTTCCCCGGGAGATCCAGGAGATCAAGGGCGGCGAGATCGCCGTGCGCTACCACGCCGCGTGGAGCGGGCGGCAGGTCGGCGGCGACTGGTATGACGTGATCCCCCTGCCCAAGAACCGGTTCGGCATCGTGGTGGGCGACGTCGAGGGCCACGACACCCACGCCGCCGCCATCATGGGCCAGCTACGGATCGCCCTGCGCGCGTACGCCGCCGAGGGGCACCCGCCGGCCACGGTGCTGGCTCGGGCCTCGCGGTTCCTCGCCGAACTGGACACGGATCGCTTCGCCACCTGTACGTACGCGCAGGTCGATCTCTCCTCGGGGACCGTGCGCATGGTCCGCGCAGGACACTTCGGTCCGCTGATCCGTCACACGGACGGACGGATCGGCCTTCCACAGGTGCGGGGCGGGCTGCCGTTGGGGATCTCCACCGCCTTCGAGGACGAGGAGTACCCGGAGACCCGTCTCGACCTGGTGCCCGGCGAAACGCTCGTCCTGTACACCGACGGCCTCGTGGAGGAGCCCGGAGCCGACATCGACGCGGGCGTCCGAGCGCTGGTCCACGAGGTGCGCGCCGGTCCCACTCGCGCGCAGGCCCTGGCCGACCATCTGTCCGACCGGCTCTGGGAGCGCTGGGGCGCGGGGGACGATGTCGCACTACTGGTGCTGCGGCGCAGTCCGGACCCGGGCTCGCCTCGAGCGCCGAGATTGCACCAGTACATCCACCAGGCGGATCCCGAGGGGCTCTCCGAAGCCCGGGCGATGGTGCGTCAGGCCCTGGAGGACTGGAACCTGGCCGAATTCGCCGACGACGCCGAACTGATCACCGGTGAACTGCTGGTGAATGTGCTGCTGCACACGGACGGCGGGGCAGTACTCACGCTGGAGGTTCTTCCGAAATCCGTCCGGCGGGTGCGGCTGTCGGTGCAGGACCGTTCCAGTGCCTGGCCGAGGCGGCGAACTCCTGGCGAAACGGCAACATCGGGACGCGGCCTGTTGCTCCTCGATGCCATCGCTGTCCGCTGGGGAATCGAGTCGCGCGGCGAAGGGAAGGCCGTCTGGTGCGAGATCGGACCATCGGCACCATCCGCCTCCACTGCCAGGGCCCGGAAGCCGACCCGGCCTGCGGGACCCGGTGCGGCTGTGAAGCCGCCCGACCCCGAGGAGTCCGCGGACCCTTCTGAGGGCCCGAGTTGAGGGGCACGCCGCCACGCGCGGCGTGATGCGGCACGCCCCTCGCCCCATGGTCCGTGGCGCGGTCCCGCGCTACGGACCAGCGGACCACTGAGCTACGTCAGTGCTGTGCGGTGCGACGCTTGCGCACGGACCACATGATGCCGCCACCGGCCAGCAGCACGGCGACAGCCGCACCACCGATGACGGGGGTGGCCGACGACGAACCCGTCTCGGCCAGGTCGGGCGAGCTGGGGCTCGGCGAGGCCGCGGCGGGCGCGGTCTCCGGGGAGCTCTCGCTCGGGGTGGCGCTCGGGGTGGGCGCCGCCGTGGTCGGCTCCTCGGCCGGCTTCGACTCGGACACCGTCGGCGTCGGCTTCGGGGTGTTGTCCGCGCACACCGGCGCCGTCTTGGTCTCGTCCTTCGAGAACCGGTCGCCGTCACCGGCCTTGACGACCAGGTGGACCGTCAGTTCCTTGTCGTGCTGAGGCAGCTCGAGCTTCTTGTGGAACTCCTTGCCGAACGTCTCGGTGGGCAGGAGGTCCTTTCCGTCGACGGTGACGGTCACCTGGTTGGTGACGCCACCGTTGTAGGCGGTCAGGTCAAGGCTCACATCAGTACAGGTCACGGCCCAGGTGGGGGTGTGAGCTGCGGCCGGTCCGGCGCAGAGGACCGCGCCGGTCAGGCCGGCAACCGCAACGGCCGCGTACGTTCCCGCGGCACGCCACGATCTCCTGGGTATGGTCATGGATTCTTCCTCCACATGTTTCATCGCCCGAATGGCGGTGGAGCGCACAGTACTGCCCCTCATAACTGTCCGCGCAACCGACCCATGCGCCACGCGAGGTCACAACTGTCACCACATCACCTCGGGTTGGTATATGCCGGACACTCCGCTGGTGCTGCGGCTCGTCGAGCGGTGGCGCGAAGTGAGCGTAGGGGCCGGTCCCGGAGCAGCCCGGGAAGCAGCAGCCCCGCCGACAGGCCGAAAAGCAGCCTCCCGAGTCAGAGCGCGCGATACATGATGTGCAGACCGACGAACCCGTGCTTCGGGTGATTGAACCCTTCGGGCAGGGTCCCCAGGACCTCGAACCCGAGTGAGCGGTAGAGCCGCACCGCATAGTGGTTGGTCTCCACGACGGCGTTGAACTGCATCGCCCGGAACCCTGCCGAGCGCGCCCACTCCACTGTGTACACGCACAGCGCCCGGCCGACTCCCTGACCGGAGTGCTCGGGGTCGACCATGTAGCTGGCGCTGGCGATATGCCCGCCGTTGCCCATATGGTTGTTGTTCATCTTCGCCGTACCGAGGACCGTCCCGTCGTCGTCGACCGCGACGACCGTACGGTTGGGCTCCTTCAGCAGCCACCAGTCCCGGGCGTCGTCCTCGCCCAGTTCGAGCGGATACGTGAACGTCTCCCCGGCGGCAACGATTTCGTGGAAGAACGGCCAGATGGCGGGCCAGTCCTCGGTGGTGGCTTCCCTGATCAGCATGAGGACACAATGCCGGTGCGGAGCGCCCTTCGCGAACCGTTATTCGTCACGCCCGGCGGACGCTTGCTCCCCCTCTCCCGGGTCGAGAGTACGAATGACTCGGGCGGGGCTGCCGACCGCCAGCACTCCCGACGGCAGGTCCTTGGTCACGACGGATCCCGCGCCGACGACGGTGTTCGCTCCGATGGTCACGCCGGGACAGACGATCACCCCGCCACCGAGCCATACGTTGTCCCCGATCGTCACGGGGTCCGCCTTCTCCCAGCCCGCACGGCGGCGCTCGGTGTCCAACTCATGGCTGGGGGTGAGAAGCTGCACGTTCGGGCCGATTTGTACGTCCGCACCGATCGTGATGGGCCCCGCGTCGAGAAACACCGCCCCGAAGTTGATGAATGTACGGGGGCCGATGGTGATACGAGAGCCGTAGTCGCAGTGGAACGGCGCGCGAATGTTGACATCCGCCCCTACCGCGCCGAGCAGCTCCCCCAGGATCTTGCGCCGTTCACCCGGCGTTGCCCGCGCCGCGGTGTTGTAGGCCTCGCAGAGTTCGATGCGCCGCTCGGTGTCCGCGCGCAGTTCGAGATCGTCCGCGATGTACCAGTCGCCGGCCAGCATTCGCCTCTTGTTCTCCCCCACGACTCACCTCTTTCCTTGCGTATCCATCGTGTCCGTCGTGTCCCGTTCATTCAACGGTCTTCGTCGGCACCCCGTTCCCCGTCGCCCTGCGCCCCGTGACCCGCCTTCGCAGACCGAGTCGGGTGAGCAGTCCGGGGGCGGGACCGAGCAGGGACTCAGTACCGGGATCGGCGACGGGAACGGGAACGGACCGATGGTCGTCTCCCGGACGCGGAGCCTGTCGCGACGCCCGTGCGCCGTCCAGCTCCATGATCAGATTGATCCTCCGCCAGAGGATCTCGTCCGGATCGTCGGCCTGCATCAACTGTGCCATGGCCTCACGAGCGGCGACGGAGCCGGGCGGCCCGAAGACCGGCTCGGGCCGGACCTTGGCGAGGTAGGCGCGCTCGTACGGATCGTCGACCACCTCCGCGAGCTGCACCGGATCCAGCACGCCGGCGAGCACTGCCGCGCGCCGCCAGGGATCCTCCGTCCGGCTCAGCAGCCGCTCGATCCGTTGTGCGCGCCAGTTGCGCGCCCGCCAGTCGGTGCCTGCATCCAGCCGGGCCCTCATCCAGGTCGGGCTGTTCCCGTTCAGCAATTGAGGGGCCCGGGCCGCGAAGTCAAGGACTTCCTGGGCGAGATAGAGCCAGACAACCGCTCGATACCGATTCAGATAGAACGTGACCGGCGTGATGCATCCAGCCCGGGCCAGTCTGGTGAACCGGACGGGACTGATACCGAGCAGGCGTGCCCCTTCGGCCGTGCCCACCGTACGAACCCGATCGCGCACCGCGTCCGGGAAGCCTGACTCCGGCCGGAGCCGGTCGATCTCCTCACGCCTCACCCTGGGCCTGCCGCCGGTCTGCTCCGCCGTGGTGCGCACGATGCCCAGGTGCACCGCGAGTTCGAATTCACCCCGCTTCAGACCCAGTTCCTGCGCCGCTCGTCCCGCAGCAGCCGTCCCGCCAGTGGTGTCGGCGGCAGCGGCCGCCTCGGCGCACAGCACCTCTGTACGCGCTGCTTCCGTAACAGCCATGGTCGTCCTCCCCCGTGAGGTTCCGCGAGTTCCGTAACGCTCTGTGATCACGGTATCTCGGAAGGAAGACTTTCGCCCGGCCTGTGGACAACCCTCACGGCCGGGCGAAAAGTGCAGGTCGGACGGGCTCCGTAAGGTCAGATACGGTTGACTCCTCCGTGACCGCCCTGTCGTGCGGTGACACCGAGATGTTCTCCGACCTTGTTCACCAGCAGCGTCATCTCGTACGCGACCTGACCGACGTCGGCCTCGGCCGCGGTCAGCACGCACAGACAGCTACCGTCTCCTGCGGCAGTCACGAAGAGGAGCGCCTCGTCGAACTCCACCATCGTCTGCCTCGCCTTGCCGGCCCGGAAGTGCCGTCCCGAGCCACGGGCGAGGCTGTGCAGCCCCGACGAAACCGCGGCGAGATGCTCGGCGTCCTCCCGCGCCAGCCCCGTACTCGCTCCCGTCACCAGGCCGTCGTTCGAAAGCACCAGGGCGTGCCGTATGTGCTCGACGCGGCCGGTGAGATCGTCAAGGAGCCAGTCAAGTCCCCTGTCCAGCGCCATTTCCCCGCTCCTCCCCGCTCATGCGTTCCCCGTACGTGTCCGCGTTCCCACGTTGCGCGTAAGCCTTGCGTACAGCTCACGTACGAGCAAGCGCCCTCCTCCATCCGCGAGTCGCACAGGAAGATTCAGCCCACCGAGTCGAGAAGCCGCGCCGTGTGCATCCGGCCGGCGTACTCGACCATGCGGATGAGGACCTCCTTGCCCGAGTCGCGGTCGCGTGCGTCGCACAGCACGACCGGTGTCCCCAGGTCGAGATCGAGGGCGCGGGACACTTCGCGCTCGCCGTAGGCGCGAGCTCCCGCGAAACAGTTGACGGCCACGACGAACGGGATCCTGCGATGCTCGAAGTAGTCGACGGCCGGGAAACAGTCTTCGAGCCTCCTGGTGTCGGCGAGCACGACCGCGCCGAGGGCCCCTTGGGAGAGTTCGTCCCAAAGGAACCAGAACCGGTCCTGCCCCGGTGTGCCGAAGAGGTACAGCGAGAGGCCGGACCGGATGGTGATGCGCCCGAAATCCATGGCCACGGTCGTGGTGGTCTTCTGATCCACCCCGTCCGTGTCGTCGACCGACTGTCCGGCCTCGCTGAGGAGTTCCTCCGTGCGCAGCGGCCGGATCTCACTGACCGCGCCGACGAGTGTCGTCTTGCCGACCCCGAAGCCTCCGGCGACCAATATCTTCAGCGCGAGAGCGTCGGTCTCCGCGGCTTGTGCAGCCGATCCCTGGACCGTCTCTCCGCCCGTTCTGTCAGCGTCCTCGGAAGACATCGATCACTTCTCTCACCCGTGAGCCTCAATATGGAAAAGTGCAGATCAGAGCCATCTTGACGGGCTCGGTTCGGTATCTGTGGGCTGCGGTACGGGTGACAGCATGGCAAGCGGTGGCCCCACCCCGAGCAACGTGATCGGATTTTGACCGGAGTGGCCGGACAGAGACCACTCGGTGTTCGTATGAGATCACTGTTTGAGCCGAATTGGAGCCGGGTTCCAGCCAGACCTGAACCCGGCGTGGTTGTGCGGTCGGGTGCGGGGCCTTCCCGTGGCACCTTGCCGTCGGCGAGCCGGCATCTGACGAAACCGAATTCCGCCGGTCTCGCGCGATCGCGGTGCGAGGGCTGCGTCCGGTGTATGTGGTGGCCGATCCCGACGTGGTGACGGTCGTACGCCTCATGGTCCGCCAGCTCGCAGCACGGGTCGGAAACGCAGCCGTGCAGCGCGTGCGCTCCGTGACCTCGGTGCCGGAAAGCAGCGCAACCGCAGGATCCTGCCGCACCGGCCCGGGGTGACTCCGCTTCTTCGGCGCAGGGGCGATTCGTTCGTGGGGCCAGTGGGCGCAACTATCGGTGTCCTGCTGGCGTCGCTCGAATTCCTGTTGTCTGCCATGGTGCTCGAGCTGTACGCGTATGAGCAGAGAGCGGCCCGTAACCGCCGGCCGCAGAACAGGAGATGTTCATGAGCCTGCAGCACATCGACGTGTGCGTGCGTCGCGCGACCCTCGACGATGTGCCCGCTCTGGTGCGGATGCGAGCGCTGATGCTGTCGGACATGGGAATGCAGACCGGCGACGCCGACGCGCCATGGCGTGCGGCATCGGCGCTGTGGTTCTCCGAGCGCCTGCGGCTGCCGGACGAGTTCGCCGCGTTCCTGGTCGTCGATCCCGAGATCGGCGTCGTCGCGAGTGCGGTTGGTGCGTGCGATGCGCACGCGCCCAGCCCGGCCAATCCCAGCGGACTGCACGGTCACATCTCCAATGTCAGTACCGATCCACGCCGTCGACGCCGCGGGTACGCCCGGGCGTGCCTCGACGCGTTGCTCACCTGGTTCCGTGAGGAGACCCCGGTCACGGTCGTCGATCTCAATGCCACCGGCGACGGCGCCGGTCTGTACGAGTCGTTCGGCTTCGCGGCGCCGCGACACCCTGCGCTGCAGCTCCGTACGAGGGCGTGACGCCCGCAGTTCCGCAAGGGTCGAGGGAGCCGGGCCGGTCAGCCGTAGGAGAGGTCGGCGCACAGGTCTTCGTCGGCTGACCTGACTCCGCCGCCGGTGGACGGAGCGGCACCGGGCGTCGTGGTCGCGGCGGGCGACGGATTCTGTGCGTACGAGCTGCCGAGGATCACTCGGATGCCCGGGGAGTCCGACGCCGTGATCCGCGCTCCGGTGAAGAGCCGCGCGGTGGTCTCCGCCCCACTCCGGAGGCCCGGCCCGTATTCGACGACGGTCGACGTGTGGTCCTGGGTGCTCGCGGTCGCCGTAAGGGTGACGGTGAAGCCGTGGACGCGCAGGAGTTCGGCAGCGCGGGCCGCGAGTCCGGTGACGGTGGTGCCGTTGTAGACGGCCAGGCTGATGCCCGTGCCGGAGACCGCGGCCGGGGCGGCGGTAGTCGGTGACGCCTCAACCGGCCCCGTGCCGTCACGGCCGCTCCTGCCCTTGCCGCCGGCGCCTTGGCCGTCGATCGCCCGGTCGGCCTTGAGCGCCGCCCACAGCGCGTCGGCCTCCGGCTCGACGATCGCGACGCGCGCACCCTCGTAGCGCCAAGGGACCGTGACGAACTTGGTGTTGCGCAGATCGATGTTCTTCATCGACATGGCGAACGACAGCAGCCGGTCGGCCGATCCGAGGCCGGGGTCGACGGTCATCGCGTCGGTGGCCGCGTTGGCGAGCGGCAGCAGGGTGGTGGGGTTCATGCCCCGGGACTTGACCTTCTTGATGAGGGAGCCGATGAAGGCCTGCTGGCGTTTGATCCGTCCGATGTCGGAGCCGTCGCCGATGCCGTGCCGGATCCGGACGTAGTCGAGCGCACGCTGCCCGGAGACGGTCTGCGGGCCCTTGGCGAAGACCAGGGTTCCTCGTGTGGGCCGGTTCGGGCTGAGGTCGCGCTCGTAGATGTCCTGCGGCAGACAGACCGGGACTCCGCCGACAGCCGACGTCAGGGCGGCGAATCCGGAGAAGTCCACCACGATGGTGTGGTCGACGCGCAGGCCTGTGAGCTGTTCCACGGTGTTCTGGGTGCAGGCCGGGTTGCCCTCAGCGGTGTCGCCCACCGAGAACGCCCCGTTGAACATGACGTGGTGCTGCGGTGCGGTCCAGTCGCCGTCGGGCGTCTTGCACGCGGGGATGTCGACGAGGGAGTCACGAGGAATGGACACGGCGACCGCGTGCCGGCGATCGCCGTACACATGGAGCAGGAAGGCGGTGTCGGAGCGGCCCACGGTGCCCTTGCCGCCGCCCAGCTTCCTGTTGGCGCCGGAGCGTGAATCCGATCCGATGACGAGGACGTTCTGCCCGTTCGCCGAGGAGGGTGGCCGGTCGTCGGAGATCCCGTCCGCGCTGAAGGTGTCGATCTGGCCGGTCAGCTTGAGGTAGCCCCAGCCGACGCCGGCGACGAGCAGGATGAGGATCGACATCCCCATGGTCGCGGTGCGTCGCAGCCGACTGCCCTGTCGTAAGCCTGCCGCCACCTTGTGGCTGCCCGTCATCGGTCACCTCGTCCGTCCGGCGTTCCGCCTTCCACGGAGGAAGACGTACGCCCCCGCCCCAACGTTGCACAGTTGCGCAATCCGACAAGTGTCGCTGTGCAAGTGGATCAGCGGATCCGCCCACAGCCGTCCGGATCCACCGACTCCGGAACATCGGACGGAAGGGGGAACGGAGGAGCTGCGCAACGGCCTTGAACCCTGGCACCTCTTGATTGTCGCGGTTGCACTCGTCGCGCTGCCCGGATCGGAGAAACTGCCGGACTCGGCCAGGATTCGCGGCATGCCCATGCGGATCCCAAAAAGGTCAGGCAAAGGCCTTGAACGATGATGAATCCTAGTGAACCGGGCACGGAGTGCCGTGCCCGGGCTGACCGTGGTGACGGTCGGGACGGACTGGGACGTGTGGACGACGGGTGAGGGCGAAGTCTTCGGAGAACTGTGCGGGCGCGGGGCGGAGTGGCGGTTCCCCGCGGTGGGCCAGGGCTGCGCACAAGGCCCTGCCGGTGTCCCGTCCGGAACCGGCGTCCATGTCGGGCCTCTCGGGCCGCCGGCCGGAGCGGTGGTTCAGAGCGCCCGCAGTCCGTTGATCACCTCGCGAAGGATCCGCTCGTCGGGCAGTTGTGCGGGCGGTACGGGTCGGCTGACCCGCACATAGCCGGCTTCGAGCAGATCCCCGAGGAGTACGCGGACGACACCGACGGGGAGATCGGCGTCGGCCGAGAGTTCCGCGACGGACTGGGTCTCGGAGCGGCACAGGGCGAGCAGGGCGCGGTGTTCGGGGCCCAGCAGGCACTCCTCGGAGCTGTCCGGCGCGCTGTCGGCGACGGCGACGAGTGCGATCAGATCGAAGTGCGCCCCGTTGGGACCCGGTTCGGTCCGTCCGCCCGTCATGGCGTACGGGCGGACCAGGGGCCCGGCTTCGGCGTCGTACCACTGGCTGCCCGGCATTTCGGGCGGGTCCGGGAGGCGCTGGGAGCCTCCCGGACCCTTGCTGGTCATGTCCACTGCTGTCTCCGCCCTTTCAGCCGGCCGGGGACGGGGGTGCGGTGAGCCGCGGCGGGGTACGCAGGTGCTCGCCGACCCGTTTGACGAGGCGGGCCATCTCATAGGCGACCAGGCCGATATCGGCGAAGGCCGTGCTCAGTACGGCGAGGCAGGAGCCGTCGCCCGCGGCCGCGACGAACAGGAAGCCCTCATCCATCTCCACCATCGTCTGGCGGACGTCCCCGGCCTGGAAGTGCCGCCCGGCGCCCTTCGCAAGGCTGTGGAAGCCGGAGGCCACCGCCGCGAGGTGCTCGGCGTCCTCGCGGCTGAGCGCGCTGGAGGCGCCCACCGCCAGACCGTCGTTGGAAAGCACCACGGCGTGCCGGACTTCGCCGACCCGGGCCACCAGATCGTCGAGCAGCCAGTCGAGTTCGCCCGAGCGCCGGTGCACCTCGGTCCTCTCGTTCGCGATCATGCGTGGTCTCCTTCGTTGCCGGGGCGGGGGCGGGGTTCGGTGATGTTCCGGCGGGGTGCTGGTGTGCCGGGGGCGGTGCCGCCGCCGCGTACCCAGCCGTTGCGGTAGGCGGTCATCCGGTCCCGCGCCTGCTCCGGGGTGCGCTCCACCGGAGCGTCCGCGCCACTCCCGTCCTCGCGTCCGACCGGTTCGGGACGGGGCTCCTCGCGCAGTTGCGGCACGAGGCTGGCCTGCCGGACTCGACGGGGCAGTGTGCCGTCAACGTCCGCACCGCCGCTCTCACTCCGGGGCGTCGGCCTTACCTGGCTCCTGCCCTCTGCCCCGTCCTCGTCCGTTCTGCGGGCACGCGGGCGCAGCGAGGTGACTCCGGCCGGGTGTGTCGTCCGGGATTCGAGGGCGTGCACCGGGGCCGGGGCTGGGAACGCCGTGGCCTGGGGGCGCACCGCACGCGGGCCCGGCCCGGTTGCGAACGGCACGCCGTCAGCGTCGCCGTCGCCGTCGTGTCGGCGCTCTACCGTCGGCTTCTCCGGTGCGGCCGCCGCCTCGCCCGCCGGAAGCGCGCCCTGCAGCAATGCGGTCGGCAGCAGGACCACCGCGGTCGTACCGCCGTACGGGGAGGTGCGCAGCTTGACCTTGATGTGGTGCCGGACCGAGAGCCTGCTGACGACGAAGAGGCCGAGCCGGTCGCTGTCGAAGAGGTCGAGGGCCTCCGCCTGCTCGATGCGCCGGTTGGCCTCGCCGAGGAGCTCGTTGCCCATGCCGAGTCCACGGTCCTCGATCTCCAGGGCGTAGCCGTTGCCGACGGGCTCGCCGCTGATCCGCACCTTGGTGTGCGGCGGTGAGAACTGCGCTGCGTTCTCCACGAGTTCGGCGAGGAGGTGGGTGAGGTCGGCGACCGCGGTGCCCTTGACCGCGGCGTCGGGCAGTTGCCGTACCTCCACCCGGGCGTAGTCCTCGATCTCGGACACGGCCGCGCGTACGACGTTGGTCAGCGGTACGGGCATCCGCCATGCCCGGCCGGGGGCCGCGCCGGACAGGATGATCAGGCTCTCCGCATGCCGCCGCATCCGGGTGGTGAGGTGGTCGAGGCGGAACAGGTTGCTCAGTTCGTCGGGGTCGTCGGCGCGGCGCTCCATGCTGTCGAGGAGGGTGAGCTGGCGGTGGACCAGCACCTGGCTGCGGCGGGCGAGGTTGACGAAGACGCCGGAGATGCCGTCGGCCAGTTCGGCTCGTTCGACGGCGGCGCTGAGGGCGGCCCGGTGCACGGTGCCGAGGGCCTCGCCGACCTGTCCGATCTCGTCGTGGGAGGCCAGGCCGGGTGGCGCTTCGGCCTGGATGTCGAGGGTCTCGCCGGCCCGGAGTCGCTGCATGGCGCGGGGCAGTTTGCGGCGGGCGATCTCCAGTGCGCTGTTACGGAGACTGACGAGCTCCACGACGAGCGCGCGGCCGATGCGTACGGAGATGACCAGCGAGGCGGCCACGGCGACGCAGCCGAAGAGGACCGCCGCTCCGGACGGGCTGAACAGGCCGCGGGTCAGTGGGTCGGTGCGGTCCGCGGCCCGTTCCGTGGCGCGGGTGTCGATGGTGTGCAGCTCGCTCCGTACGCTCGTGGCGGCCGTTTCCCAGTCGGCGGTGTTCACCGCCCCTGCGGCTTCCTCGCCGGGCGATGCCGCCACCACCTGGTCCTCGGCCGCCTCGATCAGACGGTAGGCGGGCCGGTCCGTGAACTTCTGCCAGGTGCGACGTTCGGCGGCCGGCAGATCGGCGCCCGCGGTCTCGATGAGGTTCCTGCGGGTCTCCATCGCTCCGGTGAACTGCACCAGTTGCCGGCCGTCGAGGCTCTCGGTGAGGCCTGCGGTGGCGAGCAGGGCGTCCTCGCGGGCCAGCATCTCGTCGGCGCGGGCCAGTTCGAGCAGGACCCGTGCGTCGGATCCGAGCGCGTCGTCCTGGATTCCGGTCACGGCGCCGGAGACGGCGAATCCCGCGGTGACGGCCCGGGTGTACCGCTCGAACACCGCGTTCTCGTCGCGCTCCTGCTTCCCGTCCCGGTCCCGGTCGCCCGCCGTGCGCAGTTCGTGGGTGCGGTCGAGGAACCGGTCGAGCCGGTCGGCGACGCCCGTCGGAAGGCTGCCCGTGTCGGCGATGGTGTGCTGTTTGTCGAGTCGCAGGGCGGCGAGGGCGGTGTCGGTGCGGCCGGCCCGCTGCTCCAGGGCCGCGGCGCGGGCGCTGCTGGGGGCAGCGGTCTGGAGCAGGGCCGCGCGGCGTTCGGCCTGGAGTGCGGCGACAGCGGTCGATATCGGGGCCCGGACCTCTTTGTCGATCTGCTGCGACTGCCGTAGCTGCGCCACGTCCTGGGCGGTGTTGACCGTGGCGAAGCCCCACAGGGCGAGAAGGGAGACGACGGGCACCATCAGAAGCGAGATGATCTTCGCGCGTACGGTCCTCGGGCGCAGTGTCCAGCGTCCGCGTGGCCCGGATGTGTCCTGCGTCAGCAGCAGCCGCACGTCGTGTTCGGCGCTCTCGTCGGCCGGCGGTCCCGCGTGCGCGCGTCGTCCGCGCGCCGCGGGTGGGGGCGAGGAGTCGGGCGATTGCTGGGCGCTGGGCCGTGCGGCGGCCGTCGCGCCGGGGTCCGGGGTCGTGCGGGGTGGGCGCATGGCCTCCTCGTTCCGGGTGTGGAGCTGGGCAGGAGTGAAAGGGGCGCGAACGGCCGCGGCGTCAGGGCGTGGCGGCGGGCGACGGGTCCTGGCCGCGCGGGTCACGCCGGGTGTGGGGATCGCGTCCGCGCTGCACGGATCGCGCCGGGGCCATGGCATCCACTTCGGCGGGTTCCGCACTGCGCCCGGCGGAGACGTACGCGGCACGCTCGCGGGCCGTCGGCGAGAGTGCGACGAACGCCGACGTCAGGAAGAGGTACGAGCCGAGTCCGACGGCCAGGGGGAAGATGAACTGCATGGTCGATGCACCGGGGAGGTCCACGTCGGAGGCGGTCACGCGGACGCCGACGGCCATCATGCCCGTGTAGTGCATGCTGCTGACCGCCGCGCCCATGACGAGCGAGGCGAGGGCGACGGCACGCGGTGACTTGATGTTCAGCGCCGCCCACAGGGCCGCTGTCGCGGCGACGACGGCGATGGCGACGGAGAGTGCGACCCGCAACGGGTCGTAGTGGATCGTGCCGTGCAGCCGCAGTGCCGCCATGCCCAGGTAATGCATGCTGGCCACGCCGAGTCCGGTGCCGAATCCTCCGACGAGCAGTGCCCTGGTGCGGTCACGGCTGTAGCCGACAGCGAAAACCCCGCATCCGACCACCACCATGGCGCCGAGCAGGCTGAGCAGGGTCAGCGGCACGTTGTAGCGGATATCGGTTCCGGTCACGCCGAAGCCGAGCATCGCGACGAAGTGCATCGTCCAGATGCCGGTGCCGAGGGCGGATGCGGCCGCGATCAGCCAGTTGCGGCGCGAGCGGCCGCTCGTGTCGAGTGCGCGCACGGTGCAGCTCAGTCCGAGTGCCGAGCCAATCACTGCCATCGCGTACGACAGCGCAGGTGTCAGCCAGCCGAAGGTGGCGTGGTCCAGGTGTCCCATGAATCGGGGACGCTAGTCGCGATGGGGGCGCACGCCTGGGGCGCATTTCGAAAGCTGCCGGAATATGACAGAGAGATGTCCCCGAACGATCGCACAGTGCTCGAACATGCACGCCGATTCACGTGGTTTCGCTCCATTTCGCTCCGACGGCCGCTGCGGGATCATGTCCGTATGGCCGATCACCACACACATGTCCAGGAGTTCTTCACCGCCCGTGCCGCGGACTGGGACACCCGCTTCCCCGACGACGCTCCCGCCTATGCGGCCGCCGTCGCTGCACTCGGGTTGCGCCCCGGCGACGCCGTGATCGACGCGGGATGCGGTACGGGACGGGCCCTGCCTGCACTGCGCAGCGCCGTCGGACCACGGGGCACGGTTCTGGGTGCGGATCTCACCCCGGCAATGCTCCAGGCGGCGGTACGCGCCGGACGCGACCGGAGCGGTCGGCTGCTGCTCGCCGATGTGGCCCGACTGCCGCTGCGGAACGCCTCGCTCGACGCCGTGTTCGGCGCCGGGCTCATCTCTCACCTGTCAGATCCTGGACCGGACCTGGCCGAGCTGGCCCGCGTCGTCCGGCCCGGCGGGCAGCTGGCCCTGTTCCACCCCATCGGCCGGGCCGCACTCGCGGCGCGCCACGGCCGCCGGATCACGGACGACGATCTTCGGGCCGAGCACAACCTCCGGCCGATGCTCGCACGTTCGGGCTGGCGGCTGGACTCGTACACCGATGAGGACACCCGATTCCTCGCACTCGCCGTGCGAGCGGACTGACCGGCGGGCGGGCCGAGAAGGCGCGGGCCTCCGGGTCTACTCGACCGGAGCGCCCGGCCGCCGGTTGTGCGGGACCGGGCAGCCGCCGGTGCCGGGGGTCGGGAACGTACCGAGCCCGCCGATCTCGTAGCCGTCCGGGTAGCCCTTGATCTCCGGGTTCTGGCGCGCGTAGTGCGCGGTGGAGCGGGGCGGCAGGAGTCGCACGGCACGCGCCCGCAGACGCAGCGCACCGCGCGTGAGACCACGGGCGACAGGGCCGGGGCGTTCGTAGCGGAACGCCCGTAGCAGCGCATCGTCGAGGAGTGCCAGGCTCGCCTTGCGCAGGACGGGTGCCAGCGGGCCCGGATACCAGGAGGCCATCAGCGCCAGTGTGGCGTCGGAGACCTTGCGCGCGCCCTCGTCCCAGCCGAAGTGCTCGTCCTCGTACACGTCGAGGGTGCGTTCGAACTCCTCGAACGTCCGAGGCACGCCCTTGATACCCATGTGGTCGCCTAGGGTGCGGTAGTAGACGGCGAACGCCTGCAGCTCGTGGTCGGAGAGCCGGCGCCAGCCGTACGTGTCGATCCAGCGCTTCGGGACGACGACGAACGTACAGAGCACGTAGCGCATGTCGTCGTTGCTGATGTCGTAGCTGCGGTGCATCTGGTTGATCCGACGGATCGCCGTGCGCCCCTGATCGCTGTCGAAACCGTGCTCCACGACGGCGTCGAGAAGGAGCGCCGTGTCGTCGTACCTCTTCTGGGAACGTCCCGTCAGCTCTGCCGTCTCGGCGAGGAGTCGGCCGATGCCGGGGACGGCATATGTACGATAGAGGGCCAGTTCGAGGGCCCGGGTGATGTCCCAGGGGAACTCGTAGGTGGCCGTGAGCCGGTAGATCTCCAGGAAGTCCCGTTCCGGATCGAGACGCTGGATCTCCTTCAGCCGGTCGAATCGCTTCACCGCGCGGTCCCCGTTCCTCGGTCGGTGGTCCAACTCTACGTCGACGGGGAAGACCGTAGATACGTACGAAGGCAGCTCGCGTGCACGGCTCCCCGTGCACGACTCCCCGGGAAGGCGGTCTCCATGATCGACATGTTCAGCAGTCTCCGGAAGGTGGTCTCTCCCAGCCGCAAGGGCGGGCTGTCGGCGCCACCGCGCGAGGAACACCGACGCAAGCAGCACAATCTGTTCGAGGCGGCCGCCACCTATGTCTCGGCGTGCGCGGAGGACGACCAGGACCGGATGGACGAGGTGAGCGGATGGGTGTCGCCCGGAGCGCTGTCCTTCGGGATCAATGAGCTGGCCTGCAGAGCCGTCGTCGCGCTGGCGCGCGAGCGCGGTCGGTCGCCGCAGTCCGTGGCCCGCGACCTGCTGGGGCTGCCCGCCGACTGAACGCCACCGTCCGCTCGACCACGCACGAGGGGTCTTCCCTTGTCAGGGCCTCGACGACCGCGTTACCCACTGGTTAAGGTGCGCCGACGGAAACCATGAGGGACGAGGAGAGTGCTGTGGCCGGGACGGACGACGCGGTCGCCGAGGACGACGCACTGTATGTGCTGACCGCGGTGCTGCTCACACCCGCGCAGTTCCCGAGCGTGCTCGGTGACGACTACCCGGCTGCCTGCGGGGCACTCGGCCTCGAGCCCTACGCCGAAGGCTATGGACTCGTCCTCGGCCAGGACGGCGACGGTGCCCGGTGGACCGTCGTCGTCGACGACGTGTCACTGGTCGCCGTCGCCATCGCCTCGTGGGACTGCGGCATGGAGTACGACCTCTCCCCCGACGACCGCTCGGTGGTCTGCGCGCTCCCTGGCTGGCCCCTCGCACTGGCGGTGGCCGCACCTGGGGTGCCCGCCCCCCACGACCCGCCGCCGGACCCCGAGGCCGAGGGCACCGATCTGCCTCCGCTGACCCCGCCCGACACCGAGACGTGGGGGCCCGCCCAGCGGCGGCTGGGCGCGGACGAGATCGCGTTGCAGTGGGCCGCGTGGCGCGACCAGATCGACGACGAGACGACGTTCGCGGGGTCGAACGGCCCGGATGTCGCGGACGGCACGGATGGCGGAAACACAGGTGGTGGCACCGACGAACTGAGTGGCACCGACGGTCCGGACGACGCCAAGGAGTCGGATGCCGGCGCCGCAGTGGACGCGGACTCGGCCGCCGAATCGGCCGAGGAGAGCTCAGCAGGCTCCCCCGCGCTGTCCGGAACCCATCCGGGTGTGCGACGCGCTCTCGCGGAGGCTCATGCGTACGTGGACGACCCGCCGCCGCCCGGACGCATCCGGTCCTCCTTCGCCCCGGGCGATGCCCGGACCCTGCGCGCCGACGGACCCGGATGGTCCCTGGTCGCGAGGACCGACGACATCGCGTTCGTCCTGCTGGACGAGGAACCCGGCGAAGTTCTGCCCGTGGGACGCGGGGCGGCGCTGCCCGGCCTGTTGAAGGCACTCGACGCGCTCGCGGTGCGGCCTGCCTGAGCCGCCGCCGGGAGACTCTGTCGCGTCCGGCCGGTGGCGAGAAACTCGCGCCGGCCGGACGGTGACGGGCGCCCGCACGGGACCACCGGCGTGGCTCCCCCGCTACACGCGGTCCAGCCGCCGGTGCGGCTCGGCGGGCAGCTCCACCTTGACCGGATCGCCCGGCCGGACCCTTCCACCGGACGCGACGACGCCCATGATCCCCGCCTTGCGCACGATGTCGCCCGCCGCGTCCCGGCCGACGACCTGCTTCAGCAGGCCGCCCTGGAAATTGTCGATCTGCAGGCACGGGTTGCGCAGGCCGGTGACCTCGACGACGGCTTCGTCACCGAGGTGCAACAGCGTGCCGACGGGGAGGCCGAGGAGATCGATGCCGCGCGTGGTGACGTTCTCCCCGAGATCCCCGGGAGCTACCTCGAAGCCCGCCTCCCGCAGCTCCTCGAACAGCTCCTCGTGGATCAGATGGACCTGGCGCAGATTCGGCTGGGTGGGGTCCTGCGCAACACGGGAACGGTGCTTGACCGTGACTCCGGCATGCACGTCCCCCTCCACACCGAGCCCGGCCAGCAGGGTCACGCTGTCCCTGTTCGGCTTGGTGAAGCTGTAGGTGCCGTTGCTGCTCACCACGGTGACTGTGCCGCTCATCTACGAATGCCCCCCATCCCGGTCACCTGTCTGCTCAGCGACCGATTTCCTTGCGAGTGATCCTGCGGAGCCTGCGCCGCTGCGAGGGATCCAGCATCAGATAGGCCACCGCAGGCACTCCGATGAGCACCAACAGCGACAGCCAGAATCCGATGAACGGCATCAGGACGACTGCCACGACCACTCCCCCGATGGCGATCTTTGCGCTGTTCGACATCGTCCACTCCTCCTTCGCGGCGCGAGCCGCTTCTGCTGTGACAACGCCTGTGCGGGCCTGTCGGTTCCAGCTTGCACCAGCGGGCGCCTTCATGGGTCGCCCCAGTGCGTTGCCCGGGTCGGCCGCCCCGAGCGGGCTACTCGCCGAGCTGTCTCAGCGAGCCGTCTCGGCGGGTTGCCTCAACGGTTCACCGACCTCATGCATGTGCTGCAGCGCCTGCCGGTAGGACTCGACCAGGCCGGTCTCCGCGTACGGCATGCCCAGCGACTCGCAGTGGGCTCGTACCAAGTGCTGCGCCCGCCGAAGGTGGGGGCGGGGCATGCTCGGGAACAGATGGTGCTCGATCTGGTAGTTGAGCCCGCCGAGGAACCAGTCGGTGAGGACGGCGCCGCGTACGTTGCGCGAGGTGAGGACCTGTCGCTGGAGATGCCCCCAGCGGTCGCCGTCGGGGTCGGGCATCTCCATGCCTTTGTGGTTCGGCGCGAAGGCCATGCCCAGGTGGAGTCCGAACAGCGCGTGGTGCACGAGCGCGAAGACGACGGCCTTGCCGGGGGACATGACGGTGAGCAGCAGCGTCGCGTAGAGCCCGAGATGGGTGACGAGGAGCAGTGCGGACACGACACGCTCGCGGGCGGGTTGCTGCCGCAGGTACTGGAAGCCGGAGATCTTGAGGGCGATGCCTTCGAGGAGCAGCATCGGGAAGAACAGCCGGGCCTGGTTACGGGTGAGCCAGCGGGCGAAACCTTCGCGCTGGGCCGCCTGCTTCTGCGTCCAGACGAGGGCGCCGACGCCGACGTCCGGGTCCTTGTCGATGTGGTTGGGGTTGGCGTGGTGGCGTACGTGCTTGTCGTTCCACCAGGCCTCGTTCATGCCGAGGAGCAGGTTGGCGTGGACCAGACCGATGAGCCGGCTCGCCCGGCGGTCGCCGGTTATCTGGGCGTGTCCGGCGTCGTGGCCGACGAATGCGGTACGGGACCAGAGGATCGCCAACGGCAGCGCGAGGAGCAGGGTCCACCAGGTGTTTCCGATGAGTACCAGGCCGGTGAGCACGCCACCCAGGGCGAGGAGGTTGGAGGCGATCACGGCCGCGTACCATCCGGTGCGCCGCTCCAGGAGCCCTTGCGCCTTCACGGCCCGCAGGAGCGGCGCGAAGTCACTGCCGCCGACGTCGGCCGCGCGTTGCCCGACGCCCGTGCTCCTGTCGGCGCTGTCCGTACTTCCGGCACGGTCGCGGGGGCGGTCCGCGACGGTGGATACGGCCTGGGGCATGTTGACTCCGGTCTCTGGGAGGCACGGGAAGCTGCTCTGACCTGTTGAAACGTACGGGCTGGGGTCCTGCGGCAACCATGGCGCCACCACCCGGAGTCTCGGGGGGTAGCCCCCTCCTGGGAGGGGGGTGCTGGCTACACCGGGCAGCCCGCAGTCGCCAGTGAAGTGAGCCGGATCACGGCGATTCCGCTCCCGGACGGCCTCACCGGTGGAGTACCCTCGGCGACCTTGGGCCCCCACTAGTCAAATTTGAGGAATTCGACATCGCTGTGCACAGGCTCCCTGCGGCAACCCTCGCCGAGATCTCCGCACTCTCCCGCTGCTCCGTCGTCTTCCTTCCCGCGGATCCCTCCCGTACCGGCCGGGTCGCCTTCTGGCATCCGGACGGCAGCAGCCCGCCCGATGCACCTGGGACCGTCGGGGAACTGACCGTCGTCGGAGCCGACATCCGCCCGTACGATGTGCCGGCACTGCTGTTGCCGGTGCGGGACGCCCTGCCCGTACTGACCCGCGCGCGGGCCGCGGCGCAGGCCTCGCCCTCGGCTGCGTTCTGGGGCGCGGCCGCCCTCCTCGCCCTGCAACTCGCCGCCCGTGGACTGCTGCTGCCGGGGCTGAGCGCCTCCGACCACGACGCGTGGCGGGCGGGTCCGCTGGCCGCCGCCGACCTCGACCGGATCCGTGACCTCGCGGCTTCCATGCCGCCCACCGCCCATGCCGTACCGCTGGACGACGCCGTGGAGCCCGTGCTGCTGCCGGAGCCGGAGCGGCTGCTGCGCGCGTTCCTGGACGCGGTGGCCGACGGTCTGCCGCGCACGCCCGCCGCGGTGTTCGCCACCGGAAGCCCGGCCTTCGCCGCCGCCGCGCCGCAGCGCCTGCCCGAGCACCGGGCCTGGGCCGCCGATGTCGCGGCCGGGCACGACGCGGGTGTGCGGCTCTCGCTGCGCGTCGAGGTCACCGGTCTGACTCCTGCTCACGAGGACGCCGGGCAAGGTGCCGGGCCGTCCTTCCGTGCCGTCCTGCAGATCCACAGCGTCAGCGATCCGACAGTGGTCGCCGACGCCGCGGACGTCTGGGCGGGCACCGCGCCCACCGCTGCGGGGTTCGGTCCGCGCGCCCGGATGGACGCCCTCCTCGCCCTGCGCCGCGCCGCCCGCGCCTGGCCACCGCTGACGCCGCTGCTGTCGGCCGCCGTACCGGACTTCGTCGAGCCGGCCGACGAGGAGATCGCCGAACTGCTCGGCTCGGCCGCACGGTCGCTCGCCGCGACCGGGGTCCAGGTGCACTGGCCCAAGGAGCTCGCCCGCACCCTCACCGCACGCGCGGTGATCGGCCCGCCGGACCACGGGGAAGCCGGGGACACCGGCGACAGCGGAAGCGACCACGGCGGCGAGTCCTCGGACAGACAGTCCGCGTCCGACGTCCCGTCGTTCCTGTCGGCCGACGCACTGCTGGCGTTCAACTGGTGGTTCGCACTCGGCGACCAGCAGCTCAGCCGCGCCGAACTGGACCGGTTGGCCGAAGCCGGCAGACCGATCGTCCGGCTGCGCAACCAGTGGGTGCTCATCGACCCGGAGGAGGCACGCCGAGCCCGCGAGACGCAGGACCGCAAGGTCACGCCGATCGCTGCGCTCGGGGCCGCTCTGACCGGTTCCACCGAGATCGACGGCCGCCCGGTCGACGTGCAGGCGACCGGCTGGCTGGAGCGACTGCGGGCGCGGGTCGCCGATCCGGAGTCCGGTGCGCAGCAGACGGTCGGTCAGCCCTCCGCGCTCAGCGCGACGCTCCGCGACTATCAGCTGCGCGGTCTGAACTGGCTCCACACCATGACCTCGCTCGGCCTCGGCGGCTGTCTCGCCGACGACATGGGCCTCGGCAAGACCATCACCCTCATCGCGCTGCATCTGCACCGTCAGAGCTTCGAGGAGGCCGCCGGACCGACCCTGGTGGTCTGCCCGACCTCACTGATGGGCAACTGGCAGCGGGAGATCGAGAGGTTCGCACCCGGCACACCGGTACGGCGCTTCCACGGCGCGGCCCGGAGCCTGGAGGACCTGGTGGACGGCGAGTTCGTCCTCACCACGTACGGCACGATGCGGCTCGACGCGGCGAAGCTCGCCGGGGCCGGTTGGTCCATGGTGGTCGCCGACGAGGCGCAGCACGTGAAGAACCCGTACTCGGCGACCGCGCAGCAGCTGCGGACGATCGGTGCGCGGGCGCGGGTGGCGCTCACCGGTACCCCCGTGGAGAACAACCTGTCCGAGCTGTGGGCCATCCTCGACTGGACGACGCCCGGGCTTCTCGGCCGTCTCGGCACGTTCCGTACCCGGTACGCGCGGGCCGTGGAAGGCGGCAACGACCCGGCGGCGGCCGAGCGACTCGCTGCCCTGGTGCGGCCGTTCCTGCTGAGGCGGCGCAAGTCCGATCCGGGGATCGCCCCGGAGCTGCCGCCGAAGACGGAGACCGACCGCACGGTCTCGCTGACGGCGGAGCAGACCGGTCTGTACGAGGCGGTGGTACGGGAGACCCTGGCCGAGATCTCCGGCGCCGACGGATTCGCCCGGCGCGGCCTCGTGATGAAGCTGCTGACGGCGTTGAAGCAGATCTGCAACCACCCTGCGCAGTACCTCAAGGAGGAGCGGCCGCGGATCGCTGACCGTTCGGGAAAGCTGGAGCTCCTCGACGAGCTGCTCGACACCATTCTCGCGGAGGACGCGAGCGTGCTCGTGTTCACCCAGTACGTACAGATGGCACGGCTGCTCGAACAGCATCTGGCGGCGCGCGGCGTAGGCACCCAGTTTCTGCACGGCGGTACGCCGATCGCCGAGCGCGAGGCCATGGTGGACCGGTTCCAGGCGGGCGAGTCCCCGGTCTTCCTGCTGTCGCTGAAGGCGGCCGGTACGGGCCTCAACCTCACCCGGGCGGGCCACGTGGTGCACTTCGACCGCTGGTGGAACCCCGCGGTCGAGGCACAGGCCACCGACCGTGCGTACCGCATCGGGCAGACCCAGCCGGTGCAGGTGCACCGGCTGATCACCGAGGGAACCATCGAGGACCGGATCGCCGACATGCTGGCCCGCAAGCAGGGCCTTGCGGATGCCGTGCTGGGTTCCGGTGAGACGGCGCTGACCGAACTCACCGACGCGGAACTTGCCGATCTGGTGCAGCTGCGAGGGGGCGCGCGATGAGCGACACGTACGGGACCGACGGATACCCGAACCCTGGATACCAGGGCGAGGAGTACGACGACGAATACGAGGCGGAGGACAGCGACCCCGCATCCCGCGGAGCCGAGGTGTCGGCGCCGGGGCAGGAACGTACCTTTGCTGCTCTGCCGCCCGCACGAGGCCGTGGCTTCGCCGAGTCCTGGTGGGGCCGTGCCTGGCTGAAGGCCCTGGAGGACACCGCGCTCGACGGCCAACAGGTCAAGAAGGGGCGCCGGCTCGCCGGCGAGGGAAGGGTCGGCGCGGTCTCCGTACGCCCGGGTCGGATCACCGCAGTCGTCCAGGACCGGGACTCGACCCCGTACCGCAGTGACGTCCTGCTCCAGCAGCTGAGCGAGGAGGAGTGGGACCGCTTCCTGGACATGGCGGTCGACCGGGCCGGGCACATCGCCGCACTCCTCGACCGGGAGATGCCGCCGCATCTGGTGGAGGACGCGGCGGCGGCCGGGGTGGATCTGCTGCCGGGGATCGGCGATCTGGATCCGGAGTGCACCTGCGAGGCGTGGGACCACTGTCCGCACTCCGCCGCCCTCTGCTACCAAGTGGCACGGCTGCTGGACCAGGACCCCTTCGTCCTGCTGCTGATGCGGGGGCGCGGCGAGCGGCGGGTGCTCGACGATCTCCAGGCACGGATCACGGCCCGGACCGCGGAGCGGCAACCGGCGGAGTCCTCCCGCGCGGAGGACCGGCGGGCGCGTGGCGTACGCGCGGACGAGGCATTCGCCGCGCAGGAGATCCTGCCTCCGCTGCCCGCGCCACCCCCGCTGCCCGCCGAGCCCGGCCCCCCGCCGTCGCTGGACACGGAGACCGGACCGGAGCCCGGTCTCGAGCCGGCCGCGCTGGAAGTGCTGGCGACCGACAGCGCCGTCCGGGCCTACCGGATGCTGGCCGAAGCCCTGTCCCCGGACCACGGACAGCAGCCCGTGCAGGCCGGGTTGACGCCGGAGCAGGATGCCGTACGGCTGGCCGCCGACGCCCGTCCCGAGCCCTGGCTCATGACACGGCTCGCCACCGGATCGGGGCGGCAGCGGGCCGAGCTCGACGCCGCTGTGCGGGCCTGGGGTTACGGCGGGACGGCAGCGCTCACCGTGTTCGACGAGGAGTGGGCACCGGATCCGGCGTCCCACGCCCGGGCACTCACCCGGCTCGCCGCGGCGTGGGAGGACGGCGAGCGTCCGCAGCTGCGGGCGGTGCGCAACCGGTGGACCGTGGCAGGCGGTGACGCACAGCTGCGCTACGGGCGGGACGGGCGCTGGTGGCCGTACCGCAAGGAGCGTGGGCGCTGGATTCCGGCGGGCCCGTCGGACGACGACCCGGCGGCGGCGCTGTCGGAAGCACTCGGCGTGGGGTAACCCGCCTTCCGGTGGACCTCGTCTCACCGGGCTGCCGCGCCCCTCCCTCAACTCCCTTGCTCCCTACCGATTTTCGGCCGCCTGCCATCTTCCGCCATCCGCGCCACGGCCGTACGGTGGGGCGCGCGAGACGCTCGGCCGTACATCGGACAACGCATTCCGGTCAACGGACAGAGGGAGTCACGGAGTGTCGGGGGAATCGGAAACCACACTGCTGCGCGATGCCGTCGGGCTGCGCGAAGTTCTCTTCCAGAGCATCACGGCGATGGCGCCCGCCGCTGCCATCGCCGCGTCCATCCCGTCCGGGGCCGCGTTCGCCGGCGGCAGTCTGCCGCTCTCCGTGCTGGTGGCGCTGGTGGCCTGTCTGTTCACCGCGTCGTGCGTCGCGGAGCTGGCCCGTCACCTGCCGGCGGCGGGTTCGGTAGCCACGTACTCCGCACAGGGCCTGCATCCGGCCGTCGGCTTCCTGGTGGGCTGGGGCTATGTCTTCGTCGAGGCGCTGGTGCCCGCGTTGCTGCTGCTCCAGCTCGGGTTCACGACAGCGGGCACCCTGCACCAGGAGTGGTCGTCGTACCCGGCGGACCTGTGGTGGCCGTGGTCGCTTCTGGGTGCGGTCGTCATCGCGCTCGCCGGCTACTTCGGCGTCCGGGCCTCCGCCCGCTTCGGGACCGTGCTCGGCATCTTCGAGGTGCTGGTCTTCGTCGCCTTCGCGGTGCTGCTGATCGGACAGGCCGGCTCGGACAACACCCTGTCGGTGTTCGGTACGTCGCACACCGCGGACGGCTTCGACGGCATCAGCGGGATCTTCGCGGGCTCCGTCTACACCGTGCTGGCGTTCGCGGGCTTCGAGGCGGCGGCGCCACTCGCCGAGGAGACGAAGAACCCGCGGCGCACGATGCGCCGGGCGGTGCTCGGCGCCGCGCTGTCGATCGGCCTGGTGTACGTCCTCACCACATACGCGATGTCCGTCTACTTCGGGCCGGACAAATTCTCCGGATTCGGCGCTTCGGGGGCGGCGTCGTGGGAAGGCGTGGCCCGTGCCTCGTTCGGGTTGTTCTGGGTGCTGCTCTTCCTCGCCGTCGTCAACTCGACCGTGGCCAACGCCAACGCGTGCGCGAACGTGTCGACGCGTACGGCCTTCGCCCTGGGGCGCATCGGAGTGTTCCCGCAGGCGTTCGCCAGGCTCCATCCACGCCGCCGCTCCCCCGTCACCGGGGTGGCCGCGCAGTTCGTGATCGCGGTCGGCGCGACGCTCGGGCTCGGCTTCGGCTACGACCCGGTGACCGCGTTCGTGCTGCTGGCCACCATCATCGTGACCGTGATCATCGGTGTGTACATCGTCGTCAACCTCGCCTGCGCCGGGTACTTCCTGCGCCGGCGTCGCGACGCGTTCAACCCGGTACTCCATCTTCTCTTCCCGGTGCTGGGCATCGCGGCGTTCGTACCGGCGCTGCTGACGGCCGCCGGAATCCCGGTCTTCGATTTCGTCTCGGAGCTCAGCGCCCCCGTCTCGTACGCCGGCCCGGTGGTCGGCATCTGGATGCTCATCGGTATCGGTGTGCTGGTGGTGCTGGTGCGCAGGCATCCGGAGCGGGTGGCACAGACTGGTCGGATCCATCTGGACGAGGCCCCGGAGGCCGTCGTCGACGTCGAGGCAGGAGCAGAACAGCGATGAGCGACCCGCGGATCCTGACGGTGCGCCCCAAGGAGGACGAGTACGCATGGACCTTCGGCGGTGCGGCGCCGGTGGCCCGGATCGAGCCCGGCACCTTCCTCGACGTGTACACGGAGGACTGCTTCGCGGGCCGGGTGCGCTCCGAGAAGGACCTGGTCTCCGCCGTCTGCGAGTTCCCGTTCCTCAACCCGCAGACCGGTCCTTTCCATGTCGTGGGGGCGGAGCCGGGCGATACCGTCGCGGTGCACTTCGTGTCGATCGAACCGGCCAGGGACTGGGCGGCGTCCACGACCGTGCCGCTGTTCGGCGCCCTCACCTCCACCCATACGACGGCTTCGTTGCAGGCCCCGCTGCCGGAGGTGGTGTGGATGTGGCAGCTCGACCGGGCCCGCCGCACCTGTCTCTTCAGCGCCCGCGACAGCGACATCCAGGTGGAGCTGCCGATGGATCCGATGCACGGGACGGTCGGGGTGGCTCCGGCCAATCTGGAGGTGCGTTCCGCGCTGGTGCCGGACGCGCACGGCGGAAACATGGACACGCCCGAGATGCGGGCCGGGGTCACCTGCTATCTGGGGGTCAATGTCGAAGGTGCGCTGTTGAGTCTGGGTGATGGCCATGCCCGGCAGGGTGAGGGCGAGACCTGTGGGGTCGCGGTTGAGTGCGCGATGAACACGGTGGTGCTGGTCGAGCTGCTGAAGGGTGTCGCGACGCCGTGGCCGCGGATCGAGTCGGACACCCATCTGATCTCGACCGGTTCTGCCCGCCCTCTCGAAGACGCCTTCCGCGTATCGCAGTTGGACCTGGTGCAGTGGCTGGCACGCGACTACGGGCTCTCCGAGCTCGATGCGTACCAGCTGATCAGCCAGGCCGGTGAAGCTCCGTTGGCGAATGTCTGCGACACCAACTACACCTGTGTGGCGAAGATCCGCAAGAATTGGCTGCCTGCGGGTGATCCTCATGGTGGGCTGCACCGTCATCTGCGGGAGACCGCCGCACTGCTTCCCAGCCCCTGATCCTGGAACCTCCCTCCCCGCACAGGAGCATTCATGCACCGCAGAAGGATCCTTCAGGGCGCCGCGGCGACGGCGGCCGCCGCTCTGCTCCCGGCCTCCACCCGCGCGATGGCCTCTTCCACGGCGGGCTCCACCGACTATCCGCTCGCGCACTGGATTCCGGCCTCCACCGCCAACTACACCGCCTCGACGCGCCCTTCGGCGTATCCGGTGGAGTACGTGATCATCCATGTCACGCAGGAGCTGTTCTCGGACGCGATCGGGATCTTCCAGAATCCGGCGAAGCAGGTATCCGCCCACTATGTGGTGCGTTCGGCCGACGGGTACATCGCGCAGTGCGTCCGGGAACAGGACATCGCCTGGCACGCGGGAAATTGGGACTACAACACGCGCAGTGTCGGCATCGAGCACGAGGGCTGGGTGGACCGGCCGGCGTACTTCACCGACGCCCTGTACGAGCAGTCGGCGCTGCTGACCGCTTCGGTCTGCGACCGCTACGGCATCCCCAAGGACCGTGCACACATTCTCGGACACGTCGAGGTACCGGGCACCGATCACACCGATCCCGGACCCAGCTGGGACTGGGTGCGCTACATCCGCCTCGTCAACCTCTTCAGCGCCGGCTGAACCGCAGCCTCGTGTGACTGCTCTCCGCACCGAGGTTGTCGCAGAGCCCTGCTGCGACGACGATGGGGTTGCACGACACCCCTTGGACGGGAGGGCGAGTTGACGGACCCCTGGGTAGCCCTGACCGCCGATACGGACCTCGTCGAACGGCTCGGCGAACTGCGTCACGCACACGAGGTGTTCACCACCGCGGGCCGGCTGGAGCTGCCGGTACGATCCGTGGTCGGCGAGTCGTGGCGGCGCTCGGCCCGGGCCCGGGTCAGTCCGGACGGCGCGGCCCAGGTCGAACTGGGCGCGGACGAGCTCGGACCGTACCGGGAGGGACATCCGCTGGCCCGTGCCATGCCGGTGATCCGTGAACTGATGAGTGCGTACGCCACGGACGGAGAGCACCTCCTCGCGGTGTGCGACGCGTACGGCAGGCTGCTCTGGGTCGAAGGACACGAGACGACACGGCGGCGCGCGGGACGGATGAACTTCGTGGAGGGTGCCCGCTGGTCCGAGTCCGTGGCGGGGACGAACGCGCCGGGGACCGCGATCGCCGTGGACCGGCCGGTGCAGGTGTTCGCCGCCGAGCACTTCCTGCGTCCGGTGCAGCAGTGGACCTGCGCCGCGGCGCCCCTTCACGATCCGCGCACAGGGCGGGTACTGGGCGCCGTCGACATCACCGGCGGGAACCGGCTCGCGCACCCGCACAGTCTGGCGTTCGTCCAGGCGGTGGCGCGCGCGGCGGAGTCCCAGCTCGCTCTGCTCGCACCCTCGCCCGCCGAGGAGTCCGTACAGCTCAGCGCGCTCGGCCGGGACGAGGCACTGCTCGTCGCGGGCGGCCGCAAGATCCGGCTCAGCAGACGGCACAGCGAGATACTGGTGACACTGGCCCGCCATCCGGAAGGCCTGGGCGGCGACGAACTTCTCATCGAACTGTACGAGGACGAGTCGGTGACCCCGGTGACGCTACGGGCCGAACTCTCGCGGCTGCGAAGGCTCCTCGGCCCCGAACTCCTGCTCTCCCGCCCGTACCGGTTCGCCGCCCCGGTCGACGCCGACTTCGACACCGTGGCGCGCAGGCTCGCGTCCGGTGCGGTGGCGGCGGCGCTCAGCGCGTACGCGGGGCCACTGCTGCCCGGATCGCAGGCACCGTCCGTCGCCCGGCTGAGGCGCCGGCTCGACGATCAACTGCGGGCCTCGCTGATCGCGCGCGGTGACCCGGGGCTGCTGGCGGACTGGGCGTACAGCCCGTGGGGCGAGGAAGACCTCCCGGTGTGGCAGGCGCTGGCCGCCGCGGCGCCGCCCGGGCAGCGGGCGGCGCCGCTGGCCAGGGCGCGCGAGCTCGACGCCGAACAGCGCTGAGGGCTGTCCCGTCATCCCTGGCGGGCAGACAGCGACAGCTACGGCACCTCGCCACGTTGTCGGGACGCCCGCATGCGCCGAGTACGATCACGCCCCTCCGCCTTGCGATGCACCGCATCCGACACCACGCGCTGATCCATCAGGAATCACGGGACAGCCTTGGGGCTGTCCGGCCGATCGAAGCCGGGGCCGCGACGCCCAGCACGACCGCGCGCAACGGGCTTGCAACGTTGCGCTGCCTAGCCTCGCGCCGAGGGCCGTCCAACGGCGGGCGGCACCGGATCCGGGAGGCCACAGAGATGACCCGTTACGCTGCGCCGGGCACCGAGGGCGCCATCGTCTCGTACGAGTCCCGCTACGACCACTGGATCGGCGGCGAGTACGTCCCGCCGGTCCGCGGTCAGTACTTCGAGAACCCGAGCCCCGTCAACGGCCGCCCGTTCACCGAGATCGCCCGCGGCACCGCCGAGGACATCGAACGCGCCCTGGACGCGGCGCACGCCGCCGCCCCTGCCTGGGGAGCCACGGCCGCCGGGGAGCGCGCGTCGGTCCTCAACCGGATAGCCGACCGGATGGAGGCGCACCTGGAGGAGCTGGCCGTCGCCGAGAGCTGGGACAACGGCAAGCCTGTGCGGGAGACACTGGCCGCCGACATCCCGCTCGCCATCGACCACTTCCGGTACTTCGCGGGTGCGCTGCGGGCCCAGGAGGGTTCGCTCAGCGAGATCGACGACGACACCGTTGCGTACCACTTCCACGAACCGCTCGGCGTGGTCGCTCAGATCATCCCGTGGAACTTCCCGATCCTGATGGCGACCTGGAAGCTGGCCCCGGCGCTCGCCGCAGGCAACGCGGTCGTCCTGAAGCCGGCCGAGCAGACCCCGGCCTCCATCCATGTGTGGCTGAGCCTGGTCGCCGATCTGCTGCCGCCGGGTGTCGTCAACATCGTCAACGGCTTCGGCGCGGAGGCCGGCAAGCCGCTCGCCTCCAGCCCGCGCGTCGCGAAGATCGCCTTCACCGGCGAGACCACGACCGGGCGGCTGATCATGCAGTACGCCTCCGAGAACATCAAGCCGGTGACGCTGGAGCTGGGTGGCAAGTCACCGAACATCTTCTTCGACGACGTCTGGTCGGCGAACGACGACTTCCGCGACAAGGCCCTCGAAGGGTTCACGATGTTCGCCCTCAACCAGGGCGAGGTGTGCACCTGTCCGTCACGTGCGCTGATCCAGCGCGGCCACTACAGCGAGTTCCTTGAAGCGGGGATCGCCCGTACCGAGCAGATCGTGCCGGGCCACCCGCTGGACACGGACACCATGATCGGCGCGCAGGCCTCCAACGACCAGCTGCAGAAGATCCTTTCCTATCTGGACATCGGCCAGCAGGAGGGCGCAAAGGTCCTGTCGGGTGGTCAGAAGATCGACTACGACGGCGAGCTGGCGGGCGGCTACTACGTCCAGCCGACCATCTTCGAGGGCGACAACCGGATGCGGGTCTTCCAGGAGGAGATCTTCGGCCCGGTCGTCGCGGTGACGTCATTCTCGGACTTCGACGACGCGATCAGGACGGCGAACGACACGCTGTACGGCCTCGGTGCGGGCGTCTGGACCCGCGACGTCAACACCGCGTACCGGGCGGGCCGCGCGATCCAGGCGGGCCGGGTGTGGACGAACTGCTACCACGCCTACCCCGCGCATGCGGCCTTCGGCGGCTACAAGCAGTCAGGGATCGGCAGGGAGAACCACAAGATGATGCTGGAGCACTACCAGCAGACGAAGAATCTGCTGGTGTCGTACTCGCCGAAGAAGCTGGGCTTCTTCTAGGGCATGAGAAAAGGTGCCTGACCTAGGCTTTCACCGGTCAGGCACCTGCCGCTCGGCGCCAGGTCGATCACGGGCGTCCCTCAACGGCGTCGAGATCGGTGGCCAAGAGGTCTCGACCTTCGGCGCCGGCAATCATCGGGCCCCCGGGACTCATGCCAGGCGAAGCTCTTGGACTCGCCCTTGAGGCCACGGTGGACGTGCAGCCGGTAGAAGAAGTGCGGCCGGCTGACCGGCCCACAACTGGCAGTTGGCGGGAAGTCGTCGTGAGTTACTAGCGGCGGCTCTCCGCGTCCAGGGCCGGGTCCGGCACCGTGGCGCCCGCCCTCGTGGGTGCCCAAAGGGTCGCCGCGGAGAGCAGGGTCACGGCCGCCGCGCCCATGAGCATGGGTGCGTTGCCGAGCCAGGCGGCCAGCGCGCCCCCCGCAAGGGCTCCGACCGGCACCGTCGTGAGCAGTACCGCCTGCACGAGTCCCGCGGCGCGGCCCTGCATGCCGTCAGGGGTGACCAGTTGCTGCGTGGTCGTCATGGAGATCATCCATACGGTACCGGAGAGGCCGTAGCAGACCTGGTACGCGACCAACACGGGGAAGGCGAGGCCCAGCGACGCGGCCGGGATCAGGAACACGGCAGCGCCTGCTGCAAGTCCGAAGATCTGCGTGGCCCGCCACAACCCCGAGGTCCTGGCGAAGCGTCCGGCGAGCAGGGCGCCCGCCAGGGCGGCCGCGCTGTAGGCCGCGTACGTCGTACCCAACTGCCAGGCGGGCAGGGCAAGATCACGGGTCGCGTAGAAGACGTAGAGGGCGGCCGCCGCACCGCTGCCGAGGTTGAGTCCAGCGCCCGCCAGGACCATGCGGCGCAGCCGGCGCTCGGCGCGCACCACCGCGAGTCCCGTACGCAGCGAGCCGACCAGGGACTTCGCGCGGGCGGGCTCCCGCGAGCCTGTCAGCGCATCCAGCGCGGCGGGCAGCGCGAACAGGATGAACGCCTCGATCGCGTAGGCCGCACTGCCCGCGAGGAGCGCCGCGTCGGCTCCGAGGAGCCCGACCACGACACCGCCGAGCGCGGGCCCGCCGACCTGTCCGCTCGTACGGGCCGCGGTCAGGCCCGAGTTGGCGGCGAGGAGCCGCTCCGGTCCGACGACGCGCGGCAGCGCTGCCTGGAGCGCGACGGAGAGCGTGAAGGTCAAGGTGCCCGAGACGCCTGCGACCACGTACAGGTGCGCCAGGGTGACATGCCCCACCGCGCCGGCCAACGGTATCGAGCCGACGACCAGGGTCTGCAGGGTGGTCAACCACACGAGGAGGCGGCGCAGCCTGATCCGGTCGACGATCGCTCCGGCCAGCGGGCTCAGCACGGCGCCGGGCAGATAGGTCAGCGCCAGCAGCGCGGCCGCCCCGAACGCCCCCGCGCCGAGGTCCGTCACGGCCAGCAGGGGCAGTGCGAGAGCGGTGATCTGCCGCCCGACGGAGCTGGCGACCTGCTCGCCGCACAGCAGCACGAAGGGACGGTGGCGACGCAGGGGGACGGTCCCGTCGGCCAGTGACGCGCCCAACCCTCAGATACCCGTGCAGGGAACGGGCCAGCGGTGCAGCCGCGGCGGCAGGGCCACCGCCCAACCGTCGGCGACGAGAGCGAGCCGCTCAGCCGCGAGCAGGTCGACGGCCTCCCGCTGCACGGCGTCGAGTTCACCGAGCGCCGTAGGCTCCTGGACCGTGGCGAAGGTGGCGAGCAGGTCCGGGTGGTCGAGGGTGAACCTCGCCGAGGCGGGCCGCTCTCTGCGGTCCATGACGGTGATGAAGTCCGGGCCGCGGCGGTGGTAGAGCATGCCGGCGGGGAAGGCGGCGTACGAGGTGCGCCAGTCCCTCAACTCATCTGGTTCGTCGGCTCGTTGGACGGGTGGTGGGAGGTGGTGCAGCATCCGCACGTACGAGGCTTCATACGTGTCAAGCGGGTCGTCGTCTCGCGCCCGGCCTTCGTAGGCGATCTCCCAGTGCGTACGGAACCGTTGGCTCTGGCACTCGCGCAGGAACTGGACCGCCACCGCCGTCTCACGCGCCGCCCCGCCCAGGCACAGCGGCACGTCCACGTGGACCTGTCGGCCGATCACGCGGTGGGGGACGGCCACGGGAAGCCTGTTCATTCGGCCACATCCTGACGGTCCGCGGGTAGCGGAGCCGGGTCGGGGTCGATCCGGTCCGGCACGTCCCACGTGGGCAGGGACACGTACGTCCGCCCGTCGCGGAACACCAGCCCCGTCGCCTGAGCCTGCTGGATCCACCCGCAAAGCCCCTCGGCCGGGATGTCGTGTCCGTCTCCGGTCAGCAGCCGGTGCAGCGCGGGCTCCGTCCGCCCGTCCTCGAGGCGGCGCAGCGCCTGCGCCCGCCAGCCGGTCAGCCGGTGGGTGCGGCGGGGCCAGCCGTGGCGCCGGTCGTGTACGAGCAGTACGTCCACGCCGTCCTCCGGCTCCGCTTCCTCCATCACCAGGCTCGATCCGTGGTGTCCGTCGCGCCATGCCGCGACGGCCCGCTTGAGTCGGCTCTCGGTCTCTCCGCCGATGCCCGCGTCGTCCGTCGCGAACAGGTAGACAAGGTCGGTGAGTTCGGACTCGGGCAGCTCGTAGACATGGTGGTACATCTCGGCTGGGCGCCGCTTGCCGAAGCCGAACCCCGGGTCCGTGAAGTTCGGGCTGAACCGCTCCAGTTGGATGCGGTGGGCGCCGCCCGGGGGCTGCAGGTGGACGAGCGCGGGCAACTGGTCGATGACCGGGGCGTAGTCCTCGACGGTCTCGCCCGGGAAGCCGTACAGGTAGTTCCAGGTGACGGTCAGCGCGTGGTTCTCGCACTCACGGAGTGTGCGGACGTTGCGGGCGCCGCTGACGCCCTTGTCCATGAGGTCGAGGACCCGGTTGCTCAGGCTTTCGATGCCGGGCTGAATGAGCACGGCTCCGGCCCGCCCGAGGAGTGCGATCTGTTCACGGTTGAGGTTGGACTTGACCTCGTAGTGCATCCGCAGGTCCCAGCCGCTCTCGGCGGCGAGGGGCAGGAAGTCCTTGAAGTACGCCATGTCGATGATGTTGTCGACGGTGACGACGTCGAGGATGCGGTGCCGTCGTACGAGGCGGTCGATCTCGCTCCACAGCTGCTCGCCCGATTTGGCGCGGAACGTCATGGAGGAGCCGTTGAGCCCGCAGAAGGTGCAGTGGTGCTTCTCGCCCCACCAGCAGCCGCGTGCCCCCTCGACCACCAGCTTCGGGTAGACGTATTCGAGGACGGGGGATGCGTCGAGGGCTGCCTGCCACTGGTCGTAGTCGGGCGCAGGGATGTCGGAGGGCGCCACGGTGCGCCGGGACTCGGTGTTCGCCCGCGAGACCCGGCCGTCCGTCTGCCCTTCCCACCAGCACAGGCCCGGTACGTCGGCGGGTGGCGTGGCGGCGTCCAGGTGACGCAGGAGCGCCGGGAAGGCGTACTCGCCCTCGCCGCGCACCACGTGGTCGACGAAGGGATGGTTGCGGTGCAGGGCGTGCCCCATCGGGCCGTCGCAGTTGCTGCCGCCGAAGACGACGGTGAGCCCCGGACGGCGGCGCTTGAGCTCCCTGGCCAGCGCGAGCGAGGGCACGTTCTGCATGAACGTGCTGGTGAACCCGACGACGTCCGGTTCCTGGGCGAGCACTTCCGTCGCGCACTCGGCGATGAACTCGGCCGCGTGGACCCGCATGTCGGAGGCGGTGTCGATACAGAGGCCGCGACGCGCGGCGTACTCCTTCAGCCGGGCGACGCCCCAGCTCTCGTCCTCGTACAGCACACCCGAGAAGACCCAGTCACCGAGGCCGTCGAAGATCGAATCGCTGCCGATCGCCTCGTAGTCACCGGGGCGCAGCCGCCCGTCGGACCGCTCGAGGAGGAACTCCGCCCAGCGCAGCGAGCCGTGGAACTCACGCACATCGTCGTCCGGGCGGACCTGCCGCAACAGCCGGTGCAGCAAGCCCACTTGAAGAGAGGGCAGATCGATCGGGTGCCACGGCATGGTCACCAGCTGTACGCGCACACCACTCTCCCCCGTCACCGCCCCCTCGACATCCCCGCTCACGTTCCCGCCCGGTCAGCGGGTCGGCGGGCGCTTCTCCATGACGGCGGGCTTGCGGTTCGTGCGCTCCTCTTCGCGGATCACTACCTTTTTGATCTCCACGACTCTCCCCTGGTCGACGACCTCGAACTCACGTGCCACATAAAGCAGTTCACCTTACAGAGCGACACATGCGCCCCACAAGAACCCCGACGGCGGAGCGGGCCGCCCGTCAGTGGCCGTGCAGCACGGGATCACCGAAAGCGACTTTGGGGTATCGGGGTCGCCCTGCTCATGGCCCTCGACGTGAGGGGGACAACGACCCGCTCGACCGCCCTGTTCCAACTCGCCACCGAGCTGCCCGCCGCCGTCCTCGCCCGAACCCTCGGCGTCCACATCACCGTCGCCGTCAAGTGGCAAGCCGCCTCCGGGGACTGGCCCGCCTATGTCGCCGATGTCAGCAACGGAAACCTGCAGCGCCCTGGTCGAGAGGCCAAGCCAACGATCGCGCCGCACTGGCAACGCGCAACGCTTGACCACCAGAATCACGCCATGGACGCAGGACTCGCAGGACTCCTCGGTGGCATCATCGGCGCGGCAGTCGGGGCACTCGGCGCTACGGCATCCGCGTGGATCACGGGAAGGAAAGCAGAGCAACAGGCCCAGATCCAGTCTGAGGCTCAGCTGGGGCAAGCCCGCCTTCAGATCGATGCCGAACGGACTCGTGCTCTTCGCGAATCGCGCAAGAGCGCCTACTTGGCCTTCGCTGAAAGCTGGCACCTCGTATATGGAACGCTGAGCGAAGCAGGCATCAAGCTCGGCGGCATCGAAGCAAGCGACCCTCCCGAGGAGCGCGAAGAGCGGCGCCGAGCAGCCCGCCACCTCTGGAACGAAGCACGTGCTCTCAACCGCTCACTCGACCGCCTTCAGCACGTCGTTTACGTGGAAGGCCCCCACCAGATGGGGGGCGCAGCGCAAGCGGCGACTGGCGCCTTGGTTCCGTACTTCCGCGCAGTCCTGGACTGGCTGCACTCGGTCGACCATGGAACAGAAACACCGCAGCAGAGGTCCGACCAGGGCAGAGCCGGCAGCGATGCCTACGGCAAACTCCTGGAGTTTCTCTACGCCTCATCAGACGCCGTCAGTCCGGATATATCAGGCATCACAGACCCGTGAACCTGGGAATTCAGGCAGCCTCAATACCCGACTCCACCATCAGGACGATTTCCGTAAGTAATTCCCAGGTGTGGCGTGAAATTAGCGCGTAGTGCGAAGACGGAGGTATCACACTACAATTGATGCAGGGCGAAATGTGTGGCCGATGCCCTCCCGGCATGGGAAAGAGCGCATACTCATGGACGACTTCACGGCGGAGCCCGTCCTGGCAACGGGACGCGTGGGCCGAAACGACGGCGTCGTGCGCAGTGCCTTCGCTCTCATACGGGTCCTCGTCCAGGCCCAGCGTCCGGTGGGCGTCACGAAGCTCGCGTCGGCGGTGGGCCTGCCCAAGACGACCGCACACAGGATTCTGGAACAGTTGGCCCGCGAGGGTGTCGTGAAACGCCGCGACCACGAATGGGCACTGGGAACAGGGCTGGGCGACCTGTCGCAGGCCCCCTACCGAGCCGACCTGGCAGGTGTGGCGCAACTGCGCATGCATGCCCTGACCCGCGCCACAGGGGCGACTCTCTTCCTGTACGTACATTCCCCAGGACAACCGCTCAACGCTCTCTCCCGGTCCTACGGGGCACGAACAGGCAGCGCCGTGACCGCCGGCGAGCAACGACGAGCCGGCGAGAATCCGGCTTCCGCCGTCTGGCGCGCTCTGGAACTCGGGCAACTGGCGGCCGAGTACGGGGAGGCGCACCCAGAGGTCGACTGCATCGCCACGCCCATGACCGTTCCCGCCGGTGACACCGCGATCCTCACCCTGGCCGAGCCCAGGGGCGTGAACCTGGAGCCCTTCAAACGCCCCCTGGACCGGACCATCGCTCTGATCCTTTCCGACCTGCGCCGCCTGGAACCCTGACGAAAATGCCGCGCTCGCCATGATCGCGCGCGAATGAGGGACTGCAACGAGATCCGGCGGCTATTCACCACCTTGGTTGTCCGGCCCGTTCGTGAGGTGGCCCGCCGCCTCACCTGGTCCGCCTGGCGGCGCCACGTCCCGCCCGAGCCCGGAACTACCCGTAATCCCCCGCGGGCGCACGACGACAGCTACGGCACCTCGCCGCGTTGTCGGATCACCCGAATGCGCCCGGCATGAGGACGGTCCTCCGCCTCGCGATGCACGGCATCTAGCGACGCGCACGAAGAAGAGGCGCCCGATCGCCGCGCCGCACAGGTTCCGCGCCTCATCGGTCCAACTGTACTTTCGTCCATTCCCTTGTGGAGCGACGGTTCCGTGATTTCGCCTGAGTAATTCATGGATCGCGCAACCCGTTGACCGGAAAACCCAGGAACGAGCCGTTCTGCAGGATCCGATCGGCCGCGTCCTGCGATTCCGGACGTGATCGGCGTCTCCGTGCGGACTCTCGCCGTCCCGTTTCGCTGAGTGGAACGAAAGACCTGCTCCGAACTCTTTCGCGCTACCCCTGTAGTAGCGCACGTGAGTGCCCCGACAGTCACTGTCGGACGATTTCGACTTGTTTGGAGAGGCCATGCCATCTATGACCGAAAGCTTCGATTACATCGTTGTCGGCGGCGGGACGGCCGGCTGTGTGATCGCCGCCCGGTTGTCCGAGGACGACGGCTCGCGGGTCCTTCTGGTGGAGGCGGGCATGGCGCGGACCTCGGCGTCCAAGGCCGCGCCTCCGGCTTGGCCGACGCTGCTGCATACGTCCGCGAACTGGGGAGACGTGACCGTCCCGCAACGTGCCACCGGCACCAGAATCCCCATCGCGAATGGGCGGGCACTCGGCGGTGGGTCGGCCATCAACGCGATGAATTACGTTCGTGGTCATCGAACCAGCTATGACACGTGGGCGAAGACCGGCCTCACGGCATGGGGCTTCGAGGGCCTACTGCCCTATTTCATGCGCAGCGAGAGCACCGTCGGACGGGATCCGGCCCTACGCGGCACTGGTGGCCCCTTGAGGGTAGGTCCCCCTTGTTCTCCACACCCGGTCGTGGCGGTCATGCTGGAGGCGGCGGCGGAGTCCGGATATCCGCTGGCGGTCGACATCAGTGGTGGAGCGGAGGAGGGGTTCGGCTGGTCCGATCTGAACATCGTCGACGGAAAGCGGCAGAGTGCGGCTGATGCCTATTTGGCCCCTGCGATGGCGCGGCGCAATCTGACAGTGGTGACCGAGGCACTGGTACACCGGCTGAGGATCAGCGGCGGCCGGTGCACGGGAGTGGAATACAGCACCGGGAACGGCACGGTCTCGGTCGGCTGTACGGGCGAGGTGGTCCTTGCGGCAGGCAGCATCGGGTCGCCACAGCTGCTGATGCTTTCCGGTGTCGGCCCGACAAGGCATCTTCGGCAGACGGGCGTCGACGTTGTGGTGGACCTTCCGGGTGTCGGGGAGAACCTGCACGACCACCCGATGTCCGACGTGGTGTATCGGGCGACACGTCGAGTCCCGGCGGGGCTGAACAATCACGGCGAGGCGTTCGGGCTGGTGCGCAGCCGGCCCGGGCTCGACGGTCCCGACCTGCAAATCCTCTTCCTCGATGTTCCCGGCCACATCCCGGATGCCGACACGCCCGAGACGGGACGGGGTTACACCATTGCCGTTGCCCCGATGCTGCCGCGGAGCCGGGGCACCGTCCGTCTGGCGAGCGCGGATCCGGGCGTCCGGCCGCTGGTCGACCCCAATTACTTCAGTGACGACCGGGACTTGGAGGCTGTCGTCCGGGGACTGCGTCTGGCGCGGGAGATCGGCGAGGCGCATGCGCTCGGCGGATGGCGCGAGAGCGAGGCGCAGCCGGGGCCGAAAGTGACAAGCGACGCCGAGCTACGGCAGTACGTGCTCAAAACCCTGACCACCTACAACCATCCGGTCGGCACCTGCCGGATGGGTGTCGATCCTCACGCCGTCGTCGACGACAAACTGCGCGTGCGGGGCGTCGAGGGTCTACGGGTCGCTGACGCTTCGGTCATCCCGTCCATCCCCTCGGCCAACACCAACGCGACCGTCTGCGCCATCGCGGAGCGGGCCGCCGAGCTGCTGCAGCACTGACAGGCTCCGGCCGGTGAGTGACCGAACAGGTCGGTAGGCAGCGCGCCGACTCGACCGTCGACGCCCTTCGACCGAAGGCAACCCGCGCCCCCTTCGGGTGGCGAGGTCCAACCGGGGCACGACGCCCCCTGAGCAAGGAGAATCTCCCATGACACTCACCGCCGAGAACACCTTCCAGAATCTGCTGATCGACAGCACCTGGCAGCACGCTGCCAACGCGCGTACCTGCACGGCACAAGACCCGTTCCTGCTGGAGGAATGGGCCTACCTGCGGCCCTACACCACAAACACCGAGCGCACCGCGGCCCTGGCAGACTTCCTCCACACCTACAACCACCACCGCTGCCACACCGCACTCGACGGCAAACCACCGATCAGCCGAGTCAACAACGCTACGGGGCAATACACCTAGTGCCTCATCGGGCAGCGCTCGTCGATCGGCTGTTGGAGCCACTACTCCCGATCACCAGGCCAGACCGACATGCCGACGACCAGTACCTACGCGCCATGGCCAACAGGCAAACGTTGCCTGATACGGCATTAGGAAGCGAGATCGGCAATGCCGCCCGCTGTGAGCACCACAGCGGTGGACAGGAGAAACCCGAAGTCGCTCGGCTGCGCGAGCACACGCAGGCACCCCGGCCCGTCCGTCGCCAGGCAGTCGTTCAGCCTGATGTCCGTGTCATGCTGATCCACTTTTGACAGCGCCGTTCCTCGGTACGCCGGGATGCCCTGGCTCCCGGCCGGGAATTCAGGGCGGCGGATGGACCTTCCCGTGCCGGGCCACCGCCAATCTCGCGGCAGTTCACGTCGCAGCGATCTATCTCGGGGTACGAACCCGACGGCATGGCCGGTCACCTCCGCCAGGGAAGGTCGTCAACTGATGTGATGTCACCTGCCGCCAGCAGTCCGAAGAGCTGGAGAATCTCCTCGCGGGAGACATCGCGCATCTCTCCCGGGGCCATCGAGTCGTCAACCGGGTTCTCCCAGACCACCAGATCGCCGCCGAAGGCGCTGAGGCACCACCCGCTCTCATGGGCGAGCGACACGTCGGGGTGCTCGTCATCGGCCTGCGCCAGACCGTCGAGGACTCGCTCACCATCTCTGGATCGGGCTCGTCGACCGTCCTGCCCACGACGTCGTACATGAAGCAGCTCATGGAGCAATACCTCATGCGTAATCCGCAGGACACTGCCTAAGGACTTGCCGGGAAACAAGTCGTGGCTTCCAGCTGTCGGACCCCGAACCCCGGCTGCGGCGGCGACGAGTCTGATCCCACCATGCCCCAGCGACAGCGCTTCTGCCCCTATGGCCAGCCGACGCTGACGCTCATCGAGATGCGGCAATAACACCTGGAACCCCTCGACCTGCGCGGCGGTGACACCCTGAGGGGTTTCGCTGAGCAGCAGGCGCCAATACGGTGGCCCCATGACGTCGATCAAGAAGTTCCAAGTCACCTTCGACTGCGCAGAACCTGAGCGCCTCGCTCGCTTCTGGTGCGAGGTGTTGGGGTACGTCGTACCGCCACCACCGGAGGGGTTTACCACTTGGGACGACTGCAACCGCTCGCTTCCACCTGAGCAGCAGGACGCATGGTTTGCCTGCAGTGATCCCTCAGGCGGGGGCCCGCGACTGTACTTCCAGCGCGTTCCCGAAGGGAAGGCCGCCAAGAACCGGCTGCATCTTGACGTGCGGGTTGGCACCGGACTCGTGGGTGAAGAGCGCCTCGCCGCACTTGAGGCCGAGTGCGCACGACTGGTCCCGCTCGGCGCGGTACACGTGCAAACGCTGTATGCCGATGACGACAACGAGTCGTGCATCCCGATGCAGGACATCGAGGGCAACGAGTTCTGTATCGACTGAGGGGCCGCGAACGTGTCCTCCCAGATCAACTGAGACGGCACCGGGCAGCCGTGCGTCCGGGAACAGGTCCACTGAGATTTCCGGCGTCACAGCGTCTCAGTTCTTCTGGTCGCTCTTCGGCCCGAAGCCTCTGATCCTGGCCGAAGTTCCCTCCGGGGTGAACGAGTGGTGGAAGGTGAAGGCGTGCGGCGCGGAGCCGTGGTCGTGGAGGTGTTCCAGCCTGGAAACCCCGTCCTGCCAGGTGGGTGTCACGCCCTCGGAGACCCACCAGATCACATGATTTGGGTGCCCAGCCCTCTCGAACCAGTCGTAACGCCTGTTCAGCGCCTCACGGTGCGGACCGGTGTAGACGGCGTCGAAGGCGGGGCGCAGGTCGGTCCAGAGTGAGAGGGTCGCGGCCAGGGCGGTGGTCTCCACCGTTCGGCCCTTGCCGTACCACGTCGGTACGACGAACTCTCCCCATGCACCCCAGTCCGCCTCGAAGAGCATGCCCCGGTCACCGTCTGCCACTTCAGCATGCGCGAGGTACCCGGGGTGCTGACTGATCTTCCGGTAGACGGCCTCACCACTGGCGTAGAACTCGCGCGTGAGAGGTGAGGGATCGACGAGAGGTGACTTCAGGACGCCGAATGTGTACAGCGCAAGATGGGGCATGCGTCTCTCCCTGGTTGGGGGTGCCTGGTGTGGACCCGGCTCGGTGGCTTACGCCTGGGGGCGAGGATGCGTGGGGCGTGACCAACTCATCCCGTCGCGGCCGCCCAGCCTGAGGGAAACCCTGTGCGACCGCCGAGGACCAGATGAAGGTAGCTGCCTCTGCGAGCCATGTCGAAGTTGCGATTTCCCTGTCCAAGTGGCCTCTTGCACGGGGTCTTTGCCGGAACTGGGGCGGTGGCGCTGCCTGCCTCCGTGGAAGTCCGCATCGGCCCGGCAAATGCCGAGAAGCAGCATCGACAACCCTGCTCAAGTCGGTGTGCCGGGGCGACGCGGCGGCGTTCTGGCGGCGTCGACTGGGTTGGATGACGGAGCGAAGCGTGTGCCTGCCGGTCACCGGTGGGGTTGGGGCGACGGTACTGCCGGCCTGCCGAGGAAAGCGCGGCATCCACCGTTCCGTCCCAGCACTCGAACGCGACATCCGGGCCTGGGTCGCGGACTGGAACGACCACCCACGACCGTCCACCTGGACCTGGACCGCCGACGGGATCCTCGGCACGTTCGCGCCACCTATTCGATGAATCCCCGGCTCAGGTCACCAGGACGACCGGGTACAGTGCGCGCCGGCAGTGTGGTTACTTGAGGAGGGGAAGCGTGACCGACACCAGCGAGGCCCGATCCGCGGACGGTGCAGCTCATGCGACCCAGCAGGGTCGACTGCGCCGCCTGATGCGCTACATCCCTTTGATCGCCCCCGTCCTGCTGTGGACTGTGCCCTGCTGGGTGCTGCTGCACGCCGGCCAGCACTGGCCGCTCCCCGTGGCGCTGGGCGGCACCGCCTTGTTCGTCCTCGGTCTGCTCGCCATGCCGCTGGCGATGGCGCGCGGCCACGGCCGGCAACAGCAGGACTGGGCGGCGATCGTCGGAGACACCCTCCTTGGGGCCAGCTGGGTACTGTTCACCTGGTCCGTCCTGCTCGGTGTCCTGCTGCGCCTCGCCCTGACCGTGGCCGGGGTAGGCAACGGTCAGAACCGGGCCCGGATCGTCAGTTGGGTGGTCCTCGGCGTAGCCGCCGGGCTGCTCGCCTGGGGGTACGCCGAGGCGCGCCGGGTGCCACGGGTGCGCGAGCTCGACGTACAAATCCCGCGGCTGGGAGCCGGGTTGGACGGCACCCGCGTCGTCCTCATCACCGACACCCACTACGGCCCGCTCGACCGCGCCCGCTGGTCGGCGCGGGTCTGCGCGAAGGTCAACACCCTGGAGGCCGACCTGGTCTGCCACACCGGCGACATCGCGGACGGCACGGCCCGACGCCGCCGCGCCCAGGCCGCTCCGCTCGGCACCGTGCGAGCCACCCGGGCCCGGGTCTACGTCACCGGAAACCACGAGTACTACAGCGAGGCCCAGGGCTGGGTCGATCTGATGGACGAGCTGGGCTGGGAGCCGCTGCGCAACCGTCATCTGCTGCTCGAACGCGGCGGCGACACCCTTGTGGTCGCCGGCGTGGATGACGTCACCGCCGAGTCCTCCGGCCTGGCCGGCCACCGCGCCCACCTCGCCGGCGCCCTGGACGGCGCCGACCCCGACCTGCCCGTCCTGCTCCTGGCCCACCAGCCCAAGTTCGTCGACCAGGCCGCAGCGGGCGGCATCGACCTCCAACTCTCGGGCCATACCCACGGCGGCCAGATCTGGCCCTTCCACCACCTCGTCCGCATCGACCAGCCCGCCCTCGCCGGCCTCAGCCGCCACGGCACCCGCACCCTCCTGTACACCAGCCGCGGCACCGGTTTCTGGGGCCCGCCGTTCCGCGTCTTCGCCCCCAGCGAGATCACCCTGCTCGTACTCCGCTCCCCGCAGCCGCCTCCCACACAGCCCCTATGAGCGGCGTCCTGGCCGCAGCTGTCCGTGACCAGGTGGAAGATCTCTCGGGCCGCGTGGCGTTTGACGCAACGGACGATTTCGCGGGCTTCCTCAATCGCGACGCCGACCACCGGAGAATGCAGCTGGAGTCGGTACGTGACATGGCCGCGGCTGTTCAGCGTGCTGTCCTGCCACACCCTCCGGACAGAATCGGTCCGCTGAACTCAAGCCGGCGATGCTGCGCGCCACGGCGGTCTCGGGGCAGCCCGAGGGCCCCGGACGGCAGCCAGGAACTGCATTCACCCGAGGCCGTGGTCGCCGGGCTCGGTAGCGAAACCGCCGGGCGGCCCCTTCTGCAGCTCCCCCTTATGCAGGTGGCGTACATCGGTTGCCCGGCCACCAAGCGTCGGACGTACTCGTTGCTGCCTGTGCCCGAGCTGGCGGCCTGGATCGCGAGCCGCTCAGCCGCCGTAGTGGAACTACGCACGCCGTCAGGGCCGGCCAACGGCCCGGCACAGGGACCTTGGAGAAGCCGGGCCGTGCTCGCCCTGACCCGCTGGCGTCACAGCCCGCGAAGATGAAATGGTCGCCACGGCCGAGGGACCATGTATTCCCTCCGGAACACGACAGGGAGAGACTGTGCCGCCCTACAGCCTCGAAAACCGGCTGGTCATTGGAATCGCCTCCAGCGCCCTCTTCGACCTGAAGGAATCCGATGCCGTTTTCCGGGAGAAGGGCGAGGAAAGCTACCGCTGTTATCAGCGGACCCAGTTGGACGAGACGTTGCAGCCGGGAGTCGCCTTCCCCTTCATCCGCAGGCTCCTGTCGCTGAATGATCTGAACCCTGATGGTGACCCACTGGTCGAAGTCATCATTCTCTCCCGCAACGACCCCGACACCGGGCTTCGGGTCATGCGATCCATCAGGTCTCACGGCCTGCCCATAACTCGCGCCATTTTCACGCAGGGACGCTCGCCGTACATGTTCATGCGCGCGCTGCGCATGTCGCTGTTTCTTTCCGCCGACGACGGCGACGTCCGCGAGGCCATGAGCGCTGGGCTGCCGGCAGGCCGTGTCCTTGGCTCTGCCGTCGCCGACGATCCTGACGACAAGGATCTGCGGATCGCCTTCGACTTCGACGGGGTTCTCGCCGGCGACGAGTCGGAGCGCGTGTTCCAACAGGACGGCATGGAAAGCTTCCGTAATCATGAGACCCTGAACGTTGCCACGCCTCACGATGCGGGTCCGCTCCGGGAGTTCCTCCGGAAGGTGAACACGTTGCAGCGCCGAGAGGAGGAACGGCGCAAGAAAGACCCGGACTACGCGATCCGCGTCCACGTGTCCATCGTCACGGCCCGGAATGCGCCCACGCACGAGCGGGCCATCATGAGCCTGAACCAATGGGGCGTGACGGTCAACGACGCCTTCTTCCTCGGCGGAATCGACAAAAGCGCGATCATGGAAGTGCTCAAGCCGCACATCTTCTTCGACGATCAGGAAAGCCATCTCCAAGGCACGTCGCAGACGACACCGAGCGTCCACATCCCGTTCGGGGTGGTGAACGAGGAAGCCCCGCAGGCTGCTGCCGAGTAGCCTCCTCCCAACTGTCTGCCGCTGAGGGGGCGTCATCCCGGGTGGTGACGAGCGCCCAGGCCGGGGTACCCCCGCGTCTTGCTGCACGTACCGCCGTGCCTTGTGAAGCGACCGCATCACCCACCGGCCCGGCACCCGATACTCCGGCGCCGAAGCGTGTCCTGTGCTTCTCCACACGCTGCGGCTCGACGGCACGCCCCGCCCGCCGGAGGGGAACCCCGGCTCCCGACGTACCGTCCGTCCTCGGGTTGTTCACACACCGTTTCGGCGGCGGGGTGCTCCGCTGTCCCACATGGATTACCCGGTCGGCCAAGACCGTGGGGCCGCCGGTGGGGCATCGTCACAGATCCGGGTCCGGCGGTCCGAACGTACTGATGGCCTCGCAGAAGACGCGGCACCGGTGGTCAGTGAGGCAGCACGGTGTCCAGCCATTGCAGGATCTCGGGGGTCACCGGGTCGGTGATGTCGGCGAACTCGTCATGCTTCTTGAGGAACTTCGCGACATAGGGGCAGACCGGCACGATGCGCTTCCCTGACGTGCGTACATCGCTCAACGCCTGCTGTACGAGTATCGCGGCCAGGCCCTGTCCCGCGAAGGCTTCGTAGACTTTGGTGTGGTAGAAAACGCGCTGGTCGTCGCGGTCGCGATACGCGGTGTGGCCTGCGGTTCTGCCGTCGACCAGGATTTCGTAACGGTGCTTCGGGTCCACTCGCTGGACAGTCGGAGCGGCGGCGGGCTGGGTCATCGCATGCCTTTCAGTGACGCGTTGGGTTTTTGCGGGGTGCGATGGTGGCGTGGGGAAGGGTCGGCGCGGGAAGTCGGTCGCCGTCGTAGCCGTCGACCTTGCCGAAGCGGTCTGATGCGCTCTCCCACGCTTCCCTGGCTTCGACGATGTCTTCGTGGCTCCGACCGATGAAGTTCCACCACATGACGATCTGTTCCTCGAACGGCGTCCCGCCGAGCAGGACTGCCCGCGCGACGTCGTCCGTCTCGTTCGCCAGCGTCAGTGTGTCGCTTCCCGTGCCGACGTATCCCAACTCCGTCGGGTGCAGGAGTGTTCCGGCGATGCGGACCTCTCCGTGGTCGACGAGAAGGCCGTGCTCGAATCCGGCGTCGATGGCGAGCGTGGTCGTCGAGTGCGGCTCAAGGATGAGCTCGGCACCGAGCAGGGGCGTGAACGTCCGCACCGGAGCGGTGTCACCTGCCAATGCCCCGAGGAACACTCTGACTTCGGCTCCGTCCACCCGGACCGGGCTCGGGACGTAATGCTGGAAGTCACGGCCGGTGTGCCGGTGTTCTTCGGGTAGCGCCAACCACAGCTGGACACCGTGCAAGATCGTGGTGCGGGCGGTGGAAACTTCGGAGTGGCTGATGCCGTGCCCACCCGTCATGAGGTTCAACTCACCGGGCCGTACGAAGGCGTGGCTGCCCAGGCTGTCCCGGTGCTCGATCTCCCCGCTGAACAGCCAGCTCACCGTCTGCAGACCGGTGTGCGGATGGGGCGCGACGTCCATGCCGCCCGTGCCGGCAACGTCGTCGGGGCCGTAGTGGTCGATGAAACACCAGGCCCCGATCAGCGTCCGGGCCCGCTGCGGCAGCGTGCGCCGTACGGTCATCGACCTCGGACCGCCCAACGGGACGTCCCTCGCGGAGAGGACCTCGGCCTGCGGCACATGCACACCATGCTCCGAGGCTCCGCAGCGGAGCTCCACGGGTTCCCTCTCGGCATTACTCATCGCACGCCCCTCTCACCCAAGGATGATTTTATGTTCAACAATTGTTTCCGATGATACGAGGATGCCCTGCCGTGCGCACGGCAGGGCCGGCAAGGGCCGGGAGCGGCCCACGAGGAGTCCAGGTTGAGTGACACGGCAGCAGGCCCCGCGAGCAGGCGGGTCTTCATCGACAAGCAGAGCCCGAAGGCGTACCACGCGCTGACCGAGACAGCCGAAGCAGTCCGCGCGGTCGCCGCCGAAGCCGGGCTGGACCGCACGCTCGTGGAACTGATCAACCTCCGCGTGTCACAGGTCAACGGCTGCGCGTACTGCCTCGACGTGCACACCCGGGCCGCCCTCCGCGCAGGCGAGACCACCCGGCGTCTGGGTGTACTGGCCGCCTGGCGCGACACCGAACTGTTCACGGCACGGGAGAGCGCGGCACTCGCCCTGGCGGAAGCGGCCACCGAACCCGCGAACGCCGCCGTCCAGGAGAGCGCCTACGAAGCAGCCCGCCAGGCCCTCACCGACGACGAGATCTCCGCAGCGATCTGGGTGGCGATCACCATCAACGCGTTCAACCGCGTCTCCATCATGAGCAAGCATCCCGTGCGCCCGATCCCGCGGCAGTGATTGCGGCTTCACCCCCTGCCGTGCGCCGAGACACGGTCGCGCACACCACGGATTCAGGAAGAGTTAGTTGATTCTTAAACCATATCCGTTTATGGTTCAACGATGTAGGGCGTGCTCCACCGACGCGGCGACGCCGGCGGCCAGTGTCCGCCCACTGCCCATACGCACTTTTCAACGGAGAACAAAGACATGACCACAGCCGTCAAGCTTGCCGTCATCTACTACTCGTCCACCGGTTTCAGCGCCGAGATCGCCAAGGAGATATCCCAGGCCGCGGAGAAGGCCGGGGCCGAGGTCCGTCTCCTGAAGGCCGCCGAACTCGCCCCCGAGGCCGCCATCAGCTCCAACGAGGCATGGGCCGCACACGCCGCCGCCAGCGCGGGCATCCCGGTTGCCACCCCCGCGGACGTCGAGTGGGCCGACGCCGTGATCTTCGGCTCCCCGACCCGCTTCGGCAACATTTCCTCGCAGCTCAAGCAGTTCATCGACACCCTCGGTGGCCTGTGGGCCCAGGGCAAGCTGGCCAACAAGGTCTACAGCGGCTTCGTCACGACCGCCACCGCCCACGGCGGCCAGGAGTCCACCCTGCTCGCGCTGTACAACTCGATCCACCACTTCGGTGGCCTCGTCGTCTCCCCCGGTTACACCGACCCGGTGAAGTTCGTCGACGGCAACCCCTACGGCACCTCGCACGTCGACGCCCAGGGCAACAACCCCATCGGCGACGAGACCCGCAACGCCGCCCGTCACCAGGCCGAGCGCGTCGTCCAGGTCGCGGGCGCCCTCAAGGCCGGCTTCGCCGCCTGATCCCTCCCGGCCCGGTCCCTGCTCATCCGCGCCACACCTCGGCCAGCAGTTCGTAGGACCGCACCCGGTCGGCGTCGCCGTGGGTGATGGTGGTGATGAGCCTCGCCGGTGTGTTGGGCGCAGTCGCGCCCGACACACCGGCCCCACGACGTGCGCGCTGCTCCGGACCGAGAGCGAGGTCCGTCCCCTGCGTTGCCGAAGAGGTTCCGGTCCGCCCCGAGGGCGGACCGGAACCTCTTCGGCTTGTGCAGCACGGTAGAAATCAGTGGACGGTCGCAGTAGCTCCCATGACGTTCCACTCAGCGATCACAGGTCGTCCGTGTTCGGTGGAGAGCCGACTGACCGTCCCGGTCGTGAGCTGGAACAGCCGCCCGTCCGCGGCGGGCAGCCCGAGGCGGCGCGCCGTGAGCACCCGCAGGAAGTGGGCGTGGGCCACGAGTACCACGTCACCGCTGTCCAGGGCTGTCCCGATACGGCTCAACACGCGGTCGGCACGCTGCCCCACCTCTATCGGTGACTCACCCGGATGACCGGCCGGGCCCGGCGGCACTCCGTCGTTCCACAGGTACCAGTCGGGCCGGGTGCGATGTATCTCGATGGTGGTCACGCCTTCATACGCACCGTAGTCCCACTCGTGCAGATCGGGCTCGTGTACGGCGTCGTACAGGCCCGCGAGTTCCGCTGTCCGTTCGGCACGGCCCAGTGGGCTGGTGAGCGCGAGGGCGAAGGTCCGCCCGGCCAGCAGCGGGGCGAGGGATTTGGCCTGCTCTTCGCCACGCCGGGTGAGGGGCAGGTCGGTCCAGCTGGTGTGTCGGCCCGACAGGCTCCACTCGGTTTCGCCGTGTCGGACCAGCAGGAGGTCGCCCATGGCGGTTACTTCGCCGACTCGACGGCGTGGCCGCCGAACTGGTTGCGCAGCGCGGCGATCATCTTCATCTGTGGGGAGTCGTCCTGACGCGAGGCGAATCGCGCGAAGAGCGACGCGGTGATCGCGGGCAGCGGCACCGCGTTGTCGATCGCGGCCTCCACCGTCCACCGGCCCTCACCCGAGTCGGCGGCGAAGCCGCGCAGCTTGTCGAGGTGCTCGTCGTCGTCCAGCGCGTTGACCGCCAGGTCGAGCAGCCAGGAACGGATGACCGTGCCCTCCTGCCAGGAGCGGAAGACCTCGCGCACATCGGTGACGGAGTCGACCTTCTCCAGTAGCTCCCAGCCCTCGGCGTAGGCCTGCATCATGGCGTACTCGATGCCGTTGTGGACCATCTTGGAGAAGTGGCCGGCGCCGACCTTGCCCGCGTGGACGAAGCCTGCGTCGCCCTCGGGCTTGAGTGCGTCGAAGACGGGCTGGACCTTCGCTATGTGTTCGGCGTCGCCGCCCACCATCAGCGCGTAGCCGTTCCGGAGCCCCCAGACACCACCCGAGACACCTGCGTCGACGAAGCCGATGCCCTTGGCCGCCAGCTCCTCGGCATGCTTCTCGTCGTCCGTCCAGCGGGAGTTGCCGCCGTCGACGACGGTGTCGCCGGCTTCCAGGAGGTCACCGAGCTCGTCGATGACGTGCTGGGTCGGGCCGCCGGCGGGCACCATTACCCACACCACGCGCGGGGCTTCGACCTTCTCGACCAGTTCGGCCAGGCTGCTTACGTCGGCGAGGTCCGGATTGCGGTCGTAGCCGATGACGGTGTGGCCTGCGCGGCGAATCCGCTCGCGCATGTTGCCGCCCATCTTGCCGAGTCCGACGAGGCCCAATTGCATCGTTGTCATGCTGTTTCACTTCTTCCGGAGAGCGCGGTACTCGGCCACGAGGGCGGCGGTTGAGGGATCGAGTCCGGGGGCGTCCGACCCGTCGGTGAGCGCCGGCTCCACGCGCTTGGCGAGGACCTTGCCGAGCTCGACGCCCCACTGGTCGAAGGAGTCGATGTTCCAGATCGCGCCTTGCACGAACACCTTGTGCTCGTACAGCGCGATCAGCTGGCCGAGGACCGAGGGGGTCAACTCGCTTGCCAGGATCGTCGTCGTGGGGTGGTTGCCGCGGAACGTGCGGTGCGGCACCTGCTCCTGGGGCACGCCCTCGGCGCGCACCTCGTCGCTCGTCCTGCCGAAGGCGAGAGCCTGGCCCTGAGCGAACAGGTTGGCCATCAACAGGTCGTGCTGGTGCTTGAGTTCGGGGCTCAGCTCGTCGACCGGGTTGACGAAACCGATCAGGTCGGCCGGGATGATCTTCGTGCCCTGGTGGAGCAACTGGTAATACGCGTGCTGCCCGTTGGTGCCGGGCGTGCCCCAGACCACCGGACCGGTCTGCCACTCCACCGGATGGCCGTCGCGATCCACCGACTTCCCGTTGGACTCCATGTCCAGCTGCTGCAAGTACGCAGTAAATTTCGACAGGTAGTGCGAGTAGGGCAGCACCGCGTGCGACTGGGCGCCGAGGAACGATCCGTACCAGACACCCAACAGGCCCAGCAGCAAAGGCGCGTTGACCGCCGCGGGCGCGGTGCGGAAGTGCTCGTCGACGAGGTGGAAGCCGTCGAGCATCTCGCGGAACCGGTCCGGGCCGATGGCGATCATCAGCGACAGACCGATAGCGGAGTCGTACGAGTAGCGACCGCCGACCCAGTCCCAGAACTCGAACATGTTGGCCGTGTCGATACCGAAGTCCGCGACCTTCTCGGCGTTCGTCGACAGCGCCACGAAGTGCTTCGCGACCACCTTCTCACCGCCGTCGTCGAGCCCGGAAAGGAGCCAGGACCGCGCCGACGTCGCGTTGGTGATCGTCTCGATGGTCGTGAAGGTCTTCGACGCGACGATGAACAGCGTCTCCGCCGGGTCCAGGTCCCGTAGGGCCTCGTGCAGGTCGGCGCCGTCCACGTTCGAGACGAACCGCACGGTCAACGAGCGGTCGGTGAAGGCGCGCAGTGCCTCGTACGCCATCGCAGGTCCGAGGTCCGACCCGCCGATACCGATGTTGACGACATTGCGGATCCGCTTTCCGGTATGCCCGGTCCACTCACCTGAGCGGACGCGCTCGGAGAAGTCGGCCATTTTATCGAGCACGACGTGCACCGCCGGGACGACGTCCTCGCCGTCGACCTCGACCACCGCGTCGCGCGGGGCGCGCAGCGCGGTGTGCAGGACGGCACGCCGCTCGGTGACGTTGATCTTTTCGCCACGGAGCATGGCGTCCCGCAGCCCGAACACGTCGGTCGCGGTGGCGAGTTCCTGGAGCAGCGCGAGGGTCTCGTCCGTGATCAGGTGCTTGGAGTAATCGATGCGCAGGTCGCCGACGCTCACGGTGTAGCGCTCCGCGCGACCGGGGTCGGCGCCGAACAGGTCACGCAGCTGCAGGTGGCGCAGCTCCCCTGCCCGGTGGTCCTCAAGGGCCGTCCACTCCGGGCGGTGCGTGAGCTTGGGTCTGTCAGACATGGCGTTGGTTCTCCTCGGAACCGTCCCCGCGCAGGGCGACGGCATACATTTCGTCCGCGTCGAGGCGGCGCAGTTCTTCGGCAATCAATTCGGAGGTGCTGCGCACCTTCAGGGCGAGGGTGCGTGAGGGCTGGCCCGGGAGGGAAAGCGTGGCCAGCGGGCCGTCGGGGCGGTCGATCACGATCTCGCCGCTGTCCGTTCCGAGCCGGACGGCCGTCACGACCGGCCCGGCGGTGACGACGCGCTCGACCGGGACCTCGAGCCGGGCCTCCAGCCAGCGGGCCAGCAGCTCGGCACTCGGGTTCTCGGCCTCACTCTCCACGACGGCCGACACAACCTTCTTACGGGCCTGGTCCAGCGCCGCGGCCAGCATCGAGCGCCACGGCGTCAGCCGGGTCCACGCCAGGTCGGTGTCGCCGGGCGCGTAAGAGGAGACGCGGGCCTCCAGGGCGACGAGCGGGGCCTCGACGGCGTACATGTCGGTGATCCGCCGCTGCGCCAGAGCACCCAACGGATCCTTGGCCGGGACGTCGGGTGCGTCCACCGGCCACCAGACGACGACCGGCGCGTCCGGCAGCAGCAGCGGCAGGACCACCGAGTCGGCGTGGTCGGAGACTTCGCCGTACGTCCGCAGGACGACCGTCTCGCCGGTGCCCGCGTCCGAGCCGACCCGCACCTCCGCGTCCAGGCGGGAGTTAGTGCGGTCGCGCGGAGTGCGTGCGACGCGTTTGATGACCACCAGGGTGCGCGAGGGATGCTCACGCGACGCCTCCTCGGCCGCCTTGATCGAGTCGTACGCGTTTTCCTCGTCGGTCACGATGACCATCGTCAGGACCATGCCCATGGCGGGAGTACCGATGGCTCGGCGCCCCTGCACGAGCGCCTTGTTGATCTTGCTTGCCGTGGTGTCGGTCAGATCGATCTTCATGGCCTGCGCCAGCTCCGTCCGTCTCGTGCGAGCATCTCGTTGGCTTCTTCGGGACCCCAACTGCCCGACGTGTACGGCGCGGGCTTGCCGTGCGCTTCCCAGTACCCCTCGATCGGGTCGAGAATCTTCCAGGACTCCTCCACCTCCTGGTGACGGGGGAAGAGGTTGGCGTCGCCCAGCAGCACGTCCAGGATGAGGCGTTCGTACGCCTCCGGGCTGGACTCCGTGAAGGACTCGCCGTAGGCGAAGTCCATCGTGACGTCCCGAATCTCCATCGACGTACCCGGTACCTTCGATCCGAAGCGCACCGTCATGCCCTCGTCCGGCTGGACACGGATGACGATCGCGTTCGCACCGAGTTCCTCGGTGGCGGTCGAGTCGAAGGGCGAGTGGGGCGCGCGCTGGAAGACCACCGCGATCTCGGTGACGCGGCGGCCGAGGCGCTTTCCGGTGCGCAGGTAGAAGGGCACGCCCGCCCAGCGTCGGTTGTCGACCTCCAGCTTGACGGCCGCGTAGGTGTCGGTCGTCGACCTGGGGTCGATGCCGTCCTCCTGCAGATAGCCGCGCACCATCTCGCCACCCTGCCAGCTCGCCGCATACTGCCCGCGCACGGTGTGCTCGCCCAGGTTCTCCGGCAGCTTCACCGCCTTGAGGACCTTCAGCTTCTCGGTGAGCAGCGATTCGGCGTCGAAGGCGGCCGGCTCCTCCATGGCGGTCAACGCCATCAGCTGGAGGAGGTGGTTCTGGATGACGTCACGGGCCGAGCCGATGCCGTCGTAGTAACCGGCTCGGCCGCCGATCCCGATGTCCTCGGCCATCGTGATCTGCACATGGTCGACGTAACTGCGGTTCCAGATCGGCTCGTACATCTGGTTGGTGAAGCGCAGCGCCAGGATGTTCTGGACCGTCTCCTTGCCGAGGTAGTGGTCGATACGGAACACCTGGTCCGGGTCGAACACCTCGTGCACGATCGCGTTCAGTTCGCGCGCACTGGCCAGGTCGCTGCCGAACGGCTTCTCGATGACCGCACGTCGCCAGGAACCTTCCGGCGCGTCCGCGAGACCGTGCTTCTTCAGCTGCTGGACGACCTTCGGGAAGAACTTCGGCGGTACCGAGAGGTAGAACGCGTAGTTGCCACTGGTGCCCCGAGAGGCATCCAACTCATCAACGGCAGAGCGGAGTTGTTTGAACGCCTGGTCGTCGTCGAAGTCGCCCGATATGAACCGCATGCCCTCGGCCAGCTGCTGCCAGACCTCCTCGCGGAACTCCGTGCGGGCGTGCTCGCGCACCGAGTCGTGCACCACCTGCGCGAAGTCCTGGTCCTCCCACTCGCGCCGGGCGAACCCGAGGAGCGAGAAGCCCGGCGGGAGCAGACCCCGATTCGCGAGGTCGTAGACGGCAGGCATCAGCTTCTTGCGGGAGAGGTCGCCGGTGACGCCGAAGATGACAAGGCCCGAGGGGCCCGCGACACGGGGGAGGCGCCGATCCCGTGGGTCACGGAGCGGGTTGTTCCAGTCGAGGGCCGGGGCGGCAGTGCTCCCGGCGCCCATCACGTCGCCGAGTACCGCCGCCGCGCCGCCGCCCCACTCCCGGGCGACGTCACCCGATCCGGCGGTCACGCCGCCCGGTTCCACGGCCGCGTCACCAGATCCGCCCGCCGCGGCGGGCGCGACCTGCGCGGCTCCACCGGGAGGCGTCTCGCGCTCACTCATTCCCCCTCAACTCCCTTGCCGTTCAGCGACGTCGCGACCACACCCAGCAGGTCTTCCCAGGCCGCCTCGAACTTCGACACTCCCTCGTCCTCCAATTGCTTCACGACCTCGTCGTACGAGATCCCGAGCCGCTCGACGGCCGCAAGATCGGAGCGGGCCTGGGCGTAGCCGCCGGTCACCGAGTCGCCGTGGATGTCACCGTGTTCGGCGGTGGCGTCGAGGGTCGCCTCCGGCATGGTGTTGACCGTGCCGGGCGCGACCAGTTCGTCGACGTACAGGGTGTCCTTGTACGCGGCGTCCTTGACCCCCGTCGAGGCCCACAGAGGACGCTGCTTGTTGGCGTTCGCGGTGGCGAGCGCGGTCCAGCGGTCGGCGACGAAGACGCCCTCGTACGCCTCGTATGCGAGACGGGCGTTGGCGAGCGCGGCCCTGCCCTTGAGTGCGAGCGCCTCGTCGGTGCCGACCTTCGCAAGGCGCTTGTCGATCTCGCTGTCGACGCGGGAGACGAAGAACGAGGCGACGGAGTGGACCGTGGCCAGGTCGATGCCCGCCGCCAGCGCCTTCTCCAGGCCCGCCAGGTACGCGTCCATGACCTCGCGGTAGCGCTCCAGCGAGAAGATCAGCGTGACGTTGACGCTGATACCGAGGCCGATGACCTCGGTGATCGCCGGGAGGCCGGCCTTCGTCGCCGGGATCTTGATCATCACGTTCGGACGGTCGACCAGCCATTCGAGCTGCTTGGCCTCGGCGACGGTCGCCGCGGTGTCGTGCGCGAGGCGCGGGTCGACCTCGATGGAGACCCGGCCGTCACGGCCGCGGGTCGCCTCGTACACGGGCCGCAGGATGTCGGCAGCGGAGCGGACGTCGGCGGTGGTCATCATGCGGACGGCCTCGTCGACCGTGACGCCGCGAAGGGCGAGGTCGGCCAGCTGCTCCTCGTACCCCTCGCCGGAGCCGATGGCGGCCTGGAATATGGAAGGGTTGGTGGTGACGCCCACCACGTGCTTCCGCTCGATGAGTTCGGCGAGGTTGCCGGATGCGATCCGCTTGCGGGACAGATCGTCCAGCCAGATGGAAACGCCCTCCCGGGCGAGGGACTTGAGGGGTTCAGCGGTCTTGCTCACAGTGACTCTTCTCTTTCTGGCGGCCTGATCAACCACGCGCGGCGGCGAGAGATTCCCGCGCGGCGGAGGCGACGTTCTCGGCGGTGAAGCCGTACTCGGCGAACAGGGTCTTGGCGTCGGCGGAGGCGCCGAAGTGCTCCAGGGAAACGATGCGTCCGGCGTCACCGACGTACCGGTACCAGGTCAGGCCGATTCCTGCCTCGACCGCCACACGGGCCTTCACGGACGCCGGGAGCACACTCGCGCGGTACTCCGCGGACTGCTCCTCGAACCACTCGACCGACGGCATCGACACCACGCGCGTGGCAACCCCCTCGGCCTCGAGCTGTTCACGCGCCGCGACGGCGAGCTGCACCTCGGAGCCGGTGGCGATGAGGATGACGTCTGGGGTCTCGGCGGAGGAGTCGCGCAGGATGTAACCCCCCTTCACCGCCTCTGGGTTTGCCTCGTATGTCGGCACACCCTGGCGGGTCAGCGCGAGGCCGTGCGGCGCAGGGTTCGTGGCGTGCCGCCTGAGGATCTCGGCCCAGGCGATAGAGGTCTCGTTGGCGTCGGCAGGGCGGACGATGTTGAGTCCGGGGATGGCCCGCAACGAGGCCAGGTGCTCGACCGGCTGGTGGGTCGGGCCGTCCTCGCCGAGACCGATCGAGTCGTGCGTCCAGACGTACGTGACCGGCAGCTCCATCAGCGCGGACAGACGCACGGCGTTGCGCATGTAGTCGGAGAACACCAGGAAGGTGCCGCCGTAGATGCGGGTGTTGCCGTGCAGTGCGATGCCGTTCATCTCGGCGGCCATCGAGTGTTCGCGGATGCCGAAGTGGACCGTGCGGCCGTAGGGGTCAGCCGCCGGAAGCGGGTTGCCCTTCGGTAGGAAGGAGCTGGTGCTGTCGATCGTGGTGTTGTTCGAGCCGGCGAGGTCGGCGGAACCGCCCCACAGCTCGGGGATCACACTGCCGAGCGCCTGCAGCACCTTGCCGGACGCGGCACGGGTCGCGACGGATGTGCCCGCCTCGAACTGCGGCAGAGCAGCTTCCCAGTCGTCGGGCAGCTGGCCCGTGACGACGCGGTCGAACAGCTTGGCGTGCTCGGGGTCGGCCGTGCGCCACTCGGCGATCTGCTTGTCCCAGGCCGCGTGCGCCTCGACTCCTCGGTCGAGGGCCTCGCGGGCGTGGGCCAGTACCTCGGGCTCCACCTGGAAGGACTGCTCCGGGTCGAAGCCCAGGACCCGCTTGGTAGCCGCGATCTCCTCGGCGCCGAGCGCCGATCCGTGCGAGGCCTCGGTGTTCTGCGCGTTCGGGGCAGGCCACGCGATGATCGTGCGCATCACGATGATCGAGGGGCGCCCGGTCTCGGCGCGGGCGGCGGTCAGCGCCCCGTACAACGCTCGGACGTCGATGTCACCATCGGCCGAGGGCTCGACCCGCTGGACGTGCCAGCCGTACGCCTCGTACCGCTTCATGACGTCCTCGGAGAAGGCGGTGGCCGTGTCGCCCTCGATGGAGATGTGGTTGTCGTCGTAGACGAAGACGAGGTTGCCGAGCTTCTGGTGACCCGCAAGGGACGAGGCCTCGGCGGAGATGCCCTCCTCCAGGTCGCCGTCCGAGACGATCGCCCAGATGGTGTGGTCGAAGGGGGACTCGCCCTCCGGCGCCTCGGGATCGAACAGGCCGCGCTCGTAGCGTGCCGCCATCGCCATGCCCACGGCGTTCGCGACACCCTGGCCGAGCGGTCCGGTGGTCGTCTCGACACCCGCCGTGTGCCCGTACTCAGGGTGACCGGGCGTTTTCGAACCGTGCGTCCGGAACGCCTTCAGATCGTCCAGTTCCAGCTCGTACCCGGAGAGGAAGAGCTGGGTGTACAGGGTCAGCGAGGTGTGACCCGGGGAGAGGACGAAGCGGTCTCGGCCGGTCCACTCCGGGTCGGCCGGGTCGTGGCGCATCACCTTCTGAAAGAGGGTGTACGCGGCCGGCGCCAGACTCATCGCGGTGCCCGGGTGGCCGTTTCCGACCTGCTGTACGGCATCGGCCGCCAGAAGGCGGGCGGTGTCGACGGCACGCCGGTCGAGTTCGGTCCACTCGAATCCGTCAGGGAAGCTCTCGGGTGTCTGCGTGCTCATCTTCAAGAAGTCCTCGATAGGAACAGGTCAACTGCTCTGACGCGTTCAAACCTAAAAGTATGACTTTTGCCGGGCCAGGTGCCCCTGTGTCAGCCTTTGGTGAAAGTGGGACAACGAGTGCGGACCGAGCCGACGCGAGAAGGACATGACGGACAGAACGACCCAAGGAAGTGGAGAGATCAAGACCTTTCCCTTCCCCACGAACCTGAGCGTCTGCGGCGTAGGTATGCAGGTCGAATCCATGGAACCCGGTCGGCCCTGGCATGCGGACGCGCCGTTGGAGCGCGTGCACCGCGTCGACTTCCACGTGGTGATGCTGTTCCGCGGCGGCCCCATCAGACACATGATCGACTTCGCCGAGTACGAGGCCTCCGCCGGCGATCTCCTCTGGATCCGCCCAGGCCAGGTGCACCGCTTCTCCCGCCCGGCCGGGTACCGCGGCACCGTCCTGACCATGCAGCCGGGCTTCCTGCCCCGGGCGACTGTCGAGGCGACGGGCCTGTACCGCTATGACCAGCCCCCGCTCCTGCGCCCGGACGCGAACCAGCTGGCCGCCCTCGAGCACTCCCTCGCCCACCTGGAGCGCGAGTACGTCGACACGACCACGCTGCCCCTCAGCCTCCACACCGCAGTGCTCCGGCACTCCCTGACCGCGTTCCTGCTCCGCCTGGCCCACCTCACGGCGATCTCCGCCAAGACGGCACTCGAGCAGACCGACACCACCTTCAGCCGCTTCCGGGACGCGGTCGAGGAGGGCTTCGCCACCAACCACAGCGTCAGCGCGTACGCGGACGCCCTCGGCTACTCCCGACGCACCCTCGTCCGCGCGGTGGGGGCGGCCACCGGCAACACCCCCAAGGGCTTCATCGACAAGCGCGTCGTCCTCGAGGCCAAGCGCCTACTCGCCCACACGGATATGCCGATCGGCCGGATCGGCGCATCCGTGGGCTTTCCCGACGCGGCCAATTTCTCGAAGTTCTTCCATCAGCACACCGGGACGACTCCGTTGGCGTTCCGGGGGGAGCTGCGCTGAAAGAGGCGGGGCCGGCCAACCGGCCCGCCCCGCCGGTCGGCCTGGTCCCTGATGCCGTACTTCGAGTGGGCCCACGGCTACGGGAAACGGTTCGGCCTGGTCCGCGTCGACCACGAGACGCAGGTCCGCACCATTCAGGCCCGCGAGCGGATTCCCCAGGCCGATCACGTGACACTGCTCGGCTGCGGGCCCATGCCCATGAGCGACGACCCGCCACTCATCACTTCCGTCATCCTGGACACCATCGCGGCAGCAGCAAAGCGGCGACGTCACGCGCTGTCTGATGCCCCTCACACCGACGGACTCTCCGCGTCCTCGTGGCGGGCCTGCCGGTGTGAGTCGTCGCCGAGCAACCCGAGACGATGCGCCACTCCAGTCGTTGCGGTGCCGACGCGTTGTCCACCCTCGGCCCACCCACCGGGACCCCGGTGCCACCGACCGCTCGGCCACGCGTCCCAACACGGCCCGGCTGGTGTTCCGATCGCGTCCGCCCGCGGATCTGCCGTATCTCGGTGTGTTCGGTCGGCAAAGCGCCATGTTCTAGGGGCCGGCAGTGGGCGTCGGACGCCAGGTGAATGTTGGTGGCCAGTCCGCCGCGGGACCGGCCGATGGCGTGATCACCAGGTTCGTCGGTCGGAGCCCATTTTTACGGGCCCCGGCCGCGTGCTGGTGAGCGCGCACGATTGTCGAGTCCACCGACACCGTCCAGTCGAGGTCTCCCTCGGCGTCGGCCTCGGCCATGAGCCCGGTTAACACGTGCTCCCAGGTGCCGTCGACGGCCCACATCCGCAGGCGGTTGTGGACGCCTCGCCAGTTGCCGTATCTCTCCGGGAGATGGACCCCCTGGGTTCCGGTCTGAAACTTGAAGGCGATCGCGTCGATCACCTCCCGGTGGTCCCTCCACCGGCCACCCCGCGCCGACGCCCGGTCCGGAAGTAACGGCTCGATCCTTGCTCACTGCGTATCTGTCAACGGCACATCAGATGATCCGAACGAAAACTGCCTGGTCGTCGCTGCCCTCTACATGGCCGTCGCCACCCGCGGCGGCGATGCCAAGGGCGTGACTTCCACTCAGACCGCGGCAGCGAGCCCAGGTTCAAGAGGTCGTGGCAACACTGCTTGTCAATGAGCACAGGTGCTCGGTGAGCGCCTCGACATGAGTCTTCCAGCTGAGGTTCTTGCGGGCGTCAACTACCGGTATTTCGCACACAGTTCGAAGTTTCGGTTCTGAAAATAGGGCTGTCCTGCGGGGCCGTCAACCCCGTTGGCCCGGGGTCTTTGCGCCGATAGGGCACGCCGCCGCGCGCACCCGTCCCTCGACTCACACCCTCGCGCCACGTTACGCAAACGTGACAACTTCCCGCCGCAGCCCTCTTGACCGCCATGAATTGTGAGCGCTCACAATGACGTCCGTATTCAGCTAGTCCCTAGTCGGCGGCGCCAGTGACATCCAAGGAGGTGTGACCGTCGTGTCCGCAGGACCCCGCCCCGTCTCCTCGGCCGGCGCCATGTGCGGCCGAAAGCCTGGCCGAATTACGGAGCCGCCGGGCGAACCGGCCACCGCAGGGGTGGTCGTGAACCCGGACACGCGGAGGCAGCCGCCCACGACACAGGTCTTATCGGCAGACGACCGCCAAGAAGGTGCGGCCGTGGCATCAGCACAGCTCCGACCGCCCACCATGGCCGACGTCGCCCGCCAGGCGGGCGTGTCACACCAGACCGTGTCCCGCGTCCTGGGGGACCACCCCAACGTGCGGGACGAGACCCGAGCCAAAGTAATGCGCGTGATCGAGGAGATGGGCTACCGTCGCAACCACTCCGCACGGGCCCTGGCCACCCGGCGCACCCGCACCCTGGGCGTCGTCGCCTCCGACACCACCCTCTACGGCCCGGCCAGTACCCTCTTCGCGCTCGAGGAGGCGGCCCGCGCCCGGGGATATCTGGTCTCCACGGTCAACCTGCGCGAACTGACCGTCCAGACACTCCTCGAGGCCCTGGACCACCTCAGCGACGGCGGTGTTGAGGGGGTGGTCGCCATCGCCCCACAGCGGTCGGCGGTGGACGCCCTCTCCGGACTGCGTCACCCGTTCCCGGTGGTCACCGTCGGGTGCGGACCCGGAGTGGACAGACCGTGCGTCACCGTGGACCACCACAAGGGCGCGACGCTCGCAACCGGTCATCTGCTGGCGGCCGGCCACCGCAACGTCTGGCACCTCGCCGGACCCGAGGACTGGCAGGAGTCCGCCGACCGGGCGGCGGGCTGGCGGGCGACCCTCGAAGCAGCGGGCATCGAGCCGCCGTTGGTGCTGCACGGTGACTGGAGTCCGCTCTCCGGCTACCGCGCCGGCCAGGAATTGGCCGGCTTGGTGGGCCGGGGACTGACGGCGGTCTTCGTCGCCAACGATCAGATGGCACTGGGGGTGTTGCGCGCCCTACGGGAGGCGGGCGTGCGAACTCCCCAGGACGTCGCCGTGGTCGGCTTCGACGACATCCCGGAGTCGGAGTTCTTCGCCCCGCCGCTCACCACGGTCCGGCAGGACTTCGCGACCGTCGGCAAGCGCAGCATCGCCCTGCTCCTGGATCTCATTGAGGGCCGGGCACCCGCCGGGACACCCCGGATCTCCATCGAACCCCAATTCGTCCTCCGCGCCAGTACATGCCCGTACACCCCGCAATCGAAGGGCGCTCCCGCCTAACTCGGCATCAACCGGCTGAAGTCCGCCCATCAGCGCGTTCGATATATCGAACAATGATCGACAGGCTGGACGCAGTGCGGACGGTCCGTCGAGTACCAGCGGGTCCATCCCCGGGCCGACTCTTCAAAGGAGAAGAACATGATCAACAGACGGAACTTCCTCACCGCGGCGGTCGGTGTGGCGGCCGCGGGCGGCCTGGCGGCCTGCGCCAAGGATGACAGCGGCTCCGACAGCTCCTCCTCCGGGGGCGGCAGCAAGGCGATCAGCCTGGGCTTCTCCCAGGTCGGCTCGGAGAGCGGCTGGCGCACCGCCAACACCGACTCGGTCAAGGAAGCGGCCAAGGAGGCGGGCTACACCCTCAAGTTCTCCGACGCCCAGCAGAAGCAGGAGAACCAGATCTCCGCGATCCGTAGCTTCATCGCCCAGAAGGTGGACGTCATAGCGTTCTCGCCGGTGGTCGTCACCGGCTGGGACGCTGTGCTGAAGGAGGCCAAGGCGAAGAACATCCCGGTCGTCCTCACCGACCGCTCTGTCGAGACCTCCGACGACTCCCTGTACGTCACGCTGGTCGGCTCGGACTTCACGGACGAGGGCAGGCGCGCGGCCAAGATCCTGGAGAAGGTCCTCGAGAAGACCGGCCACAAGGGCGCCGTGAGGATCGCACAGCTGGAGGGCACCACGGGCGCCGCCCCGGCGATCGAGCGCGCCAAGGGCTTCAAGGAGGTCATGGAGGCGGAGCACAAGGACGACTGGACGATCGTCGTCAGCCAGACCGGTGATTTCACACGCGCCGGCGGCAAGCAGGTCATGGCGGCCTTCCTGCAGTCCAACCCGGACATCAACGTGCTCTTCGCGCACAACGACGACATGGCCATCGGCGCCATCCAGTCCATCGAGGCCGCCGGCAAGAAGCCCGGCAAGGACATCCTGATCGTCTCGATCGACGGCGTGAAGGACGGCTTCGTGGCCATGTCCGAGGGCAAGATCAACGCCATTGTCGAGTGCAACCCGCTGCTCGGTCCCCAGCTGATGGACATCGTGAAGAAGGTCAAGGACGGCGAGACGGTCGAACGCTGGATCAAGACCGAGGAGAGCGACTTCATGCAGGACCAGGCCAAGGCCGCGCTCCCAAACCGCAAGTACTGACCGACCGAACCCACCGGCAGGGAGCCCCCGGCCGACCGAGCCATCGGCCCGGGGCTCCCTGCGAGCCTGAACCAATCTCACAAGGAGCGCTGCCATGGCAGAGCCACGGCCCGTCCTGGACATGACGGGCATAGTCAAAGAGTTTCCGGGGGTACGGGCTCTGTCGGACGTCGACTTCCGGCTCTTCCCAGGGGAGATCCACGCCCTGATAGGCGAGAACGGCGCCGGCAAGTCCACCCTCATCAAGGTGCTGACGGGGGTCTACTCCTTGGACGGCGGCACGATCACGCTGGAAGGCAGGTCCGTGCGGTTCGGCAGCCCGCTGCAGGCCCAGCACGCCGGCATCAGGACGGTCTACCAGGAGGTCAACCTCTGCCCGAACCTGTCGGTCGCGGAAAACATCTTCATTGGGCGCGAACCGACCCGCATGGGCCGCATCCAGTGGAAACGGCTGCGTCAGGAGGCGGCAGAGCTGGTGGAGCGGCTCGGCCTCGACATCGACGTCACCGCCCCCCTGTCCTCGTACCCGCTGGCCGTGCAGCAACTGGTCGCGATCGTACGGTCAGTGGGCCCTGGCGACAGCGAAGGGGAGGGATCGGGAACCAAGGTGCTGATCCTCGACGAGCCGACCTCCAGCCTCGACCGGGACGAAGTCCTCGAACTGTTCGCCCTGATGGGGCGGTTGAAGGACGAGGGCGTCGCGATCCTGTTCGTCTCGCATTTCCTCGACCAGATCTACGAGGTCTGCGACCGGATGACCGTACTGCGCAACGGCACCCTCGTCGGTGAGCACATGGTGCGCGACCTCGATCAGGTCGGGCTCGTCCAGCTCATGCTCGGCAAGGCTCTGGACCAGCTGGAGGAGCTCCACGACCACCAGTTGCACTCCGACGTCGGCGAGACGCTGCTCCAGGCGGACGGCCTCGGCAGGACCGGCGGCATCGCCCCATTCGACCTGGAGATCAAGAAGGGCGAGGTGATCGGGCTCGCAGGCCTGCTCGGATCGGGCCGGACCGAACTCGCCCGACTGCTCTTCGGCGCCGATCAGCCGGACAGCGGCAAGGTGTCCATCGGCGGCAAGCATGTCTCGATGAGCGCCCCGAACGACGCGATCGGCGCCGGTGTCGCGTTCTGCTCCGAGAACCGCAAGAGCGAGGGCCTGGTGCCCGATCTGACGGTGCGGGAGAACATCATCCTGGCCCTGCAGGCCTCACGTGGGTGGACCCGGCCCATCCCGGTCTCCCAGCGCGACGAACTCGTCTCCAAGTACATCAAGGCGCTGGACATCCGCCCCGCCAACCCCGAGGCCACGGTCGGCCAGCTCAGCGGCGGCAACCAGCAGAAGGTGCTGCTGGCCCGCTGGCTGATAACCCAGCCGAAGCTGCTGATCCTGGACGAGCCGACGCGCGGCATCGACATCGGAGCGAAGGCGGAGATCCAGAAGCTCGTCGTCTCACTCTCCGAGGACGGCATGTCGGTGCTGTACATCGCGGCCGAGCTGGAGGAAGTACTCCGGCTCAGTCACACCATCGGAGTGCTGCGCGACCGTCGGCTGGTGGCGCAGATCGCCAACGGGCCCGAGATCACCACAAGCCAAATCCTGGAGACCATCGCGAGCGGAGAGAACCAGTGACCACCTCTTCCCGATGGCAAGCGCTGACCCAACACCACCTGCTCTGGCCGGTAGCGGTCCTGGTCTTCCTGCTGCTCGTCAACGTTCCCTTCACCCCCGACTTCTTCTCCGTGCGGATGACGGACGGCCACCTCTACGGCAGCCTCGTCTCGATCGTGCTGTTCGGCTCACCCCTCATCCTGGTGGCGGTCGGCATGACCCTGGTCATCGCCACCGGCGGCATCGACCTCTCCGTCGGCGCCGTGGTCGCCATCACCGGAGCACTGGCCTGCTCGTACATCAGCGACCAGGCCGACCAAAGCGCCCTTTCCGGGGTGCTGCTCGCCATGGGCCTGGGCCTGCTGGCCGCGGCCGTCTGCGGCCTGTGGAACGGCTTCCTGGTCGCCAGGATGGGCATCCAGCCGATCATCGCCACGCTGATGATCATGGTCGCCGGACGCGGCGTGGCCCAGCTGATCACCAACGGCCAGATCATCACCATCAACAGCGCGCCGTACAAGCTGATCGGTGGCGGCTACTGGCTGGCACTGCCCTTCTCCATCTTCGTGGTGGCCGTGGTAGTGGCCGTCACCGTGGCGCTGACCCGCCGCACGGCGCTCGGGCTGCTGGTCGAGTCGGTCGGCGGCAACGCCGAGGCCAGCCGCCTGGTGGGCATCAGGTCCCGGCGCATCAAGATCATGGTGTACGCGTTCTGCGCGCTGTGCGCGGGCAGCGCCGGCCTGATGATCAGCTCCAACACCTCGGCCGCGGACGGCAACAACGCCGGCCTATGGATCGAACTCGACGCGATCCTCGCCGTGGTGATCGGCGGCACGTCACTCCTTGGCGGCCGGTTCTCCATCGGTGGCACGGTCGTCGGCGCCCTCGTCATCCAGACCCTGACCACCACGATCTACACCATTGGCGTGCCGCCCCAGACCAACCTGGTCTTCAAGGCCGCCGTCGTCATCGTCGTCTGTCTGTTGCAGTCCCCGAAATTCCGCGCCAAGGCCTTCGGTGCCAAATTCGGCGCCAGGTCAGGTGCGAAGGGAAGCGCCAAGCCGGCCGCGGCCCCGGCGGACACCGCCGCGGCGGCCGAGGCCGCTCCCAAGATGGAGGTGTCATGACGAGCACGACCACCCAAAGCCCCTCAGCCCCGAACAGCCGTACCACGTCCAAGGCCGTGCGTCTGCTCGGCGACAGGCGCATGCCCGTACTGGCGACGGCCCTGCTCTTCCTCGTGATGTACATCGCGAGCCTGAGCCGGTACCAGAACTACGGGTTCGCCGAACCGCAAGTCTTCATGAACCTGTTCATCGACAACGGCTATCTGCTGGTCGCCGCCGTCGGTGTCACCTTCGTCATCCTGTCCGGCGGCATCGACCTGTCCGTTGGTTCGATGATCGGGTTTACGACAATGTTCACGGCGTGGTTGGTGGAGCGCCAGGGGCTGCCGCTCCTGGCCGTGATCCCCATGGCGCTGGCCGTGGGCGCCCTCGCCGGTTTCCTGATGGGCTATGTGATCCACAACTTCGAGATCCAGCCCTTCATCGTGACCCTCGCCGGCCTCTTCCTCTTCCGCGGCCTGTGCCTGGTCATCAGCAAGGAGTCGATCTCCATCGGCGACTCCTCGGTGACCAGCATGGCCCAGGCACAGGTGCCGCTGGGGATGGGCTTCCTGTCGATCGGCGCGATCGTCGCGCTGGTCGTCCTCGCCGTGGCGTTCTACGTCCTGCACTACACACGCTTCGGGCGCCGGGTGTACGCCATCGGAGGCAACGAGCAGTCGGCCATGCTGATGGGTCTCCCGCAGGGCGGCACGAAGATCGCCGTGTACACCGCGAGTGGCTTCTGCTCGGCGCTGGCCGGTCTGCTGTTCACCCTGTACATCCAGTCCGGTGACCCGTTGCATGCCACCGGCATGGAACTCGACGCGATCGCCGCCGTCGTGATCGGCGGCACCCTGCTGACGGGCGGCTCCGGCTATGTGCTGGGTACCGTCTTCGGTGTGCTCGTCCTGGGCCTGATCAAGACCATCATCCAGTTCGAGGGCACGCTCAGCTCATGGTGGACGAAGATCGCCACCGGTGTGCTGCTGTGCGCGTTCATACTGATCCAACGCGCGATGACGGCACGCAAGAAAACCTGACCGGTCAGGTCGTCCCACGGCCGCCGCTGCCCGCTCCTGTGTATCCGGGTGGGCCGTTGGCAGGAACTCCCGTGCGCCGGACAGGAGTTATTCCTGTCCTGTTGTCTTACTCGGTACACGCCAACAGTGTGAGACTCCGATCCGGCCGCTGGTCTTCACCACAAGGGAGTGGCGTGTTACGCGTACCGACCGTCATGTTCCCATGGCCGCGGCAGCGGCCGTCCTCGCCCTCACGTTCACCGCGTGCGGCGGCGACACCGGGCCGGGAGGAGGCGCCTTGGCAGCCCCGCCTCACTCGACGCCAGGGCGGACGTGAGCAGGCAGCGGCTCACCGTCTCGAACCGGGACGGCTATGTGCCCGAGGACCTACCCGCCCGCTTCAAGGCCGCCACCGGCGTCCCGTGACCGTCGCGAAGCTCACGACCAACGAGGCCTGTACCTCTGTCCAGAGATCGCCCGACCACTCCAAGGCCCGCCCACTTGGCCGGCGTTGGCACCGGCTGGACTCCCCGTCCGGGAGACCGACGAGGGAAGTTCGCCCTGCCGGTCGAACTGGCCGACCCGCCGGACAGTCTCGTGGGACGTGCGGACGGAGCGCGCGAACCTACTTCGCCTCGGCTCGCTCGCCTCCGCCGACGTGGAATTGATGCGCAGGGCCATCGCTGCGCGCCGACCCGCATCCCGCACCGCTACGTCGCCTCCAAGTGGCCGCTGCACGACGAGGGTGGTATCCCCGGTGGCGTCATGGTGCTTCGGTCCGTACCCACGATGAAAGTCCACGAAAGAGAGGAACCCCAGCCGACGCACGGCTGGGGCCTCTCGAGACGGTGCGTATCGGTCAGCAGGTGGAGTTGCCCCCGTCGTAAACCGCTCGTCCACGCGCCGGCAGACCGCACCCTATCGCGATCGCCGTGGATCAGGGCAGATTAGCGCTGCAGGGTAAGGACGCCCGGTCGCCACGGTAGTTGGTCGTAGCTGCCGCCCGCGGTGGGGGACTTGCCCTGGTAGAGGAACTGCAGGTTGCAGGGGTCGATAGTCATGGTCTGGTCGGGGTTGTTGCGGACCAGGTCACCGTGGCTGATGTCGTTTGTCCAGGTGGCACCGCTGTTGGCCTTGCCCGCGAAGGGGTTGCTTTCGCTGCTGGCCTGCGGGCTCCACGAACCGCTCAGGCTGGAGGCCGTGAACGAGCGGAAGTAGCGCCCATTCGAACCTATCGCTTCAACGATCATGAGGTACTGGTTCTGGCCCTGAACCTTGTAGACCTGCGGCGCCTCGAACAGGTTGTTCGTCGAGTCGCTCATGACCGTCGTGTACGACGAGCCGAAGCTGCCCGGGAAGTTTCCGATCGGCATGCTCGCCCGGTAGACCTTGCCGTTGTCACCGGCGAAGAACAGGTACATGTTCTGGCCGTCAGCGATCAAGGTCTGGTCGATCGGGCCGGTGCTGGAGCCGGAGACGCTACCGGTGAACAGCGGCTGCGGCGAGGACCAGCCGTTGGCGTTGGTGGGGTCGCTCGACGTGCGGTAGACGAAGGCCGACGCACCCCATTGGTACGCCAGCACCCAGATGTTCTTGGGCGCGAAGTAGAACAGCGTGGGCGCCACTGCGGCCTGACTCATCGCGGTCTGGCCGGCCGACGCCATGTCCGACCAGTTCGTGAAGGGACCAAACATCATCGAGCCGTACGACGATCCCGACACGTTCGATGCGTAGACCAGGTGCTTGCCGTTGTACACCACATTGGTGAAGTCCTTCAGCGAGACCCACCCGTTCGCCGGCTGCGCCGAGGCGCCCGTCGACGTCCACCGGTACGTCGACGGAAGAGAACACGTGCCGCCCGCCGGCGGCGTCGACGTCCCGGACAGGCCGGTCCACTTCTGGTTGCTTCCGCCGTTGCACGTCCAGATCTGCACCGCCGAGCCGTTGGCCGTACCGGCGCCCGTAACCTCCAGGCACAGCCCGGACTCCACGCCGACAATCGTGCCGTCGGCGTTCACCCGCCACTGCTGGTTCGCACCGCCGGAACAGGTCCAGATCTGCACCCGGGTACCAGCCGCGGTGGCGTGGCCCGAAACATCCAGGCACTTGTTGCCGTACACGGTCAGCTGGTTGCTGTCCGTCAACGTCCACTGCTGGTTGGCCCGGCCCGAGCAGTCCCAGATCTGCAGATACGTGCCGTCGGTCTGGCCGGCGTTCGGCGAATCGAGACACCGGCCGGAACCAACACCGCGCAAGGCGCTGCTGGTGGCAGCCTGAGCCGGGTTGGCGACGAGCATTGCCGCCAACGCAACCAGGGCCGCAACCGCGGTGGCGAGCACCACAGACAGATACCTGCGGCTGAAACTTCCTCTGCGCATGGGGACTTCCTCATCCTTGCGTAAGCGGTTCCGGTTGGCCCGTCAGAGGCTGTCCGGACTGTCGATGCGGTGCGGTTCGTGCGCACCGGGCTGACACCTTGCGGGCCTGGGAGACCTTCTGAAAGACCGGTGGCGCCAGACGCCTACGGGCCGCCGCGAAACGCGCCGGCCCCGTGTCGGACGTTGGCCGTCGTGGTGCAAGCCCGCCACGAGATGAACCCCACGTAGTCCGCCAGCCGTTCAAGCTCTGAGCGAGACCGGGGCCCGCGCGGGACGGTGCGGATTGGATTGTTCATGGCATTCAGCAGCTGCGGGGCGGAGGGTTCCTCTCAGCGGGAGAACCGCGCCGGCGGCGAGGCCGGTGGCGGCCGCCTGCGCGCGACGACGAATGGATGACGAGCCCATGACATACGCATGTGCGGCGTGCTCCTTGCGGCTCGGCCGTTGCGGTTGGGCGTGACCCGGAGGTGCCCTGCTGTGCGGGTGGAGCGGTTCCAGCTTGTTCGTGATATCGAACAAGGGTCGAAGTATCGAGCAACCTGGATGATAGGGAACCGGTGAACGGTGTCAATACTTCTCGCATGATTCGCGAGTAACGCCGAAACATTCGCAGGGCTTTACGGACGAAGCGCCGCAGGTCAAGCCATCGAATGGCCGGGCTGAGCGGATGGACAACCCTGCGGTGCCGGAGTGGGCCGGTTTCGCGGACGGCGTCGACCTACGGTCGCCTCTCCCCTGTCCTCCTCCCACTCCACCGCCACGGTCGCGCCGGGCAGCCCGGCGCCCATCCCGCCGCCGGGGGTGGAACAGCTGGAACAGCTTCGGGTGCGGGATCACCGAGGTCCAGGTGCGCCAGGCCACCGACACGATGGTGTCCTCGGGCAAGCGGAACGCCGGCTGCCCGTACGTCGTGGTCGCTCACGTCGTATCCGTACCGGCATTGACGAGGCGTCGACTCGGGGCGCTCATCGCCGAGTTGGCCAGGCCGTGGACAGCGCGGGAAGAGTCCCGACCGGGCGAACGCCGAAGGCGGCGGCCCCGGCCGGCAACTGGCCTTCACCGACCGGGCGACCGCGATCCTGGTGATCCTGCGGTTCCAGCTTCCGCACGCCGCCCTCGCCGTCTTCTACAGCGTGGACCGCTCCACCGTCACACGCGCCGTCCATGAGACCCGTCCACTTCTGGCGGCGCGGGGCTTCGCGGTCCCCGGCGAGGCAGGACTGCGTATCTACACACTGGCCGATGCCTTCGCCCACGCCCCGCGAAAGGTGTTGAGCTGCGCTTGGACAGCACCGGGGTACGGGTCCGGCATCCGAGGGCGGGCCGCCCCTGACCTGGCGTGCGTTCGTGTCCGGCGAGATGCGGCAGAACACCAAGAGGGCCACCGTCATCACCGACGGCCAGGGCCGCACTCTGTGGACCGGTGCGCTCCGGCCGGGCCGCATGCATGATCAGACGGCGGTCAAGACCGAGGGGATCGAGCCCTCTTCGAGCAATACCCACAGATCAAGACCAAGATGGATTCCGGATACCGAGGGGGCCAAACGGTTTCCCGACCAGACCAGGCGCCGCCGAAGAAGCTCACCAGGTACGCGTCGGCCGAGAAGGCACTGTCTGGGAGAGGGCCCACAAGAAGCAATCCTCGGAGCGGATATGCGTCGAGCACGCCAACGCCGAGCACAAGCAGTGGAGGCCCCTCCAGCGGCACCTCGGCCCCCGCGAATACCACTCCGAGGCCCATCCGACCATCGCCGGCCTCGTCTCCGGCTGCACCGCAGAGCAGTAATCACCCACTGGCCCAACCCGCCAAGCTCACACGCCGCAACCCCAGTTGCGCCCGGCATCGCAGGTTTCGGCGAACTTTCGGAAATGAGTCATTGACTACCGCTCTGGGCCGAGCGCATACTCCAGCGATCGACACCTCTCCGTAACGGACGCGACTCCATACGGTCACACCCGTCCACCTGGCACGTCCACACGCGCATGCCCGGAGCCGGAAAGCAGGGTTGCAGTGATCGACACGACTTCGCGCACTGTGCCCGACCCTCGCTGTCGCCACGGTCGGCCTGCGGCTTGAACTCCGGATCAGCGCATATGCGAAATTTCAGCACACCCAACAGGCCATGACCTTGCGCGAACTATCCCCACCCATGGTGACAATGACGACGGATCAGGAAGTTTCCACGATGACGAGGAAAGCACGCAGTGCGACGGTTGTCGCGATCGGCTTGGGCATCGCACTCGCTGCCACCGGCTGTGCCGGCGGCAGCGACGGCAGCGACGGCAGCAGCGGTTCGTCCGATGGCAAGGTCACGTTGACCGTCTGGGAGAACGCGCAGCCCGGGCCCGGTGCGGAGTACTGGAAGACCGCCGCGAAGGCATACCACTCGCTGCACCCGAACGTCACGGTCAAGATCCAGGCGGTCCAGAACGAGGACCTCGACGGCAAGCTGCAGACCGCGCTCAACTCGAACTCCGCCCCGGACATCTTCCTGCAGCGCGGTGGCGGCAAGATGCAGGCCATGGTCAACGCCGGCCAGCTCCAGGCGCTGAACCTCACCGAAACCGACAAGACAAATGCAGGCGCGGCAGGTGTCGCAGGCTATTCGATCGACGGCAAGGTCTACGCGATGCCGCTCGACACCCAGCCCGAGGGCATCTACTACAGCAAGGACCTGTTCAAGCGGGCCGGCATCACCTCGACGCCGACGACGATGGACGAGCTCGAGGCCGATGTCGCGAAGCTGAAGGCGATCAAGGTCGCGCCGATCGCGGTCGGAGCCAAGGACGCCTGGCCGGCTGCGCACTGGTACTACAACTTCGCCCTGCGCGCGTGCAGCCAGGAAACCATGGCGGCGACTGCGAAGTCGCTCAAGTTCACCGATCCGTGCTGGACCAAGGCCGGCGACGACCTGGCTTCGTTCCTGAAGGTCGACCCCTTCCAGAAGGGCTTCCTGACGACCTCGTCGCAGCAGGGCGCCGGGTCGTCGGCGGGCATGCTCGCGAACCACAAGGCGGCCATGGAGCTCATGGGCAACTGGAACCCCGGTGTGATCGCCGGCTTGACCAAGGACCAGAAGCCGCTCCCCGACCTGGGCTGGTTCCCCTTCCCTGCCGTCGCAGGTGGCCAGGGAGACCCGACCGCCATCATGGGCGGCCTCGACGGATACTCGCTGTCAAAGAACGCACCGAAGGAGGCCCTTGCCTTCCTGCAGTGGCTTGTGACCAAGGACCAGCAGGAGGCCTACTCCAAGGCCTTCTTCACGATCCCGGTGAACAAGGACGCCCAGGGTGTCGTCACCGACCCTTTCAACGTCTCGGCACTGCAGGCCTTCAACAAGGCGGCCTACTCCATGATGTTCCTTGACACCGAGTACGGCCAGAACGTCGGCAACGCCATGAACACCGCCGTCGTGAACCTGCTGGCCGGCAAGGGCACCGCCGCCGACATCGTCAAGGACACCAACGCTGCCGCCGCGAAGGGCTGAGTAAGCACACCATGAGCAACACCCTGGGTACTGACACGGCCACCGGCCGCCAGTCGCAGGGCACGCCTGGAGTCGGGGGCGCGGCCAAGTCCGCGCCCCCGGCTTCGCTGCGAGCGGCTGCGCGCCGACGTGGCCGTGCCAAGATGCGACTCGAGATCGTGCTCCTGTCCGGACCGGCGATCATTGTGTTCCTGGCCTTCGTGATCTTCCCGGTGGCGCTCGCTGCGTTCTACGGCTTCTACCGGTGGCACGGTTACGGAGCGCCCACCGACTGGGTCGGCCTGAACAACTACAAGCTGATCCTCACCGACCCCGCGTTCCAGCAAGTTCTGTGGCACAACGGCCTGATCCTGGTGCTCTCACTGGTCATCCAGGGCCCGCTGGCGATCACCCTCGCGCTCCTGCTCAACCAGAAGATCCGCGGTCGCTCGATCATCCGCGTCCTGATCTTCGTGCCCTACGTCATCTCCGAGGTCATCGTCGGCACCGGCTGGAGCCTGATGCTCCAGAGCAGCGGCGCCGTCAACGACCTGCTGCAGCACATGGGCCTGGGCTTCCTGCAGGCTGAGTGGCTATCCAACCCGAAGCTGGCCATCTGGACGCTGATGGGCATCATCTCGTGGAAGTACATCGGCTTCGCGGTGATTCTGATGCTTGCCGGCCTGCAGTCGATCCCCGAGGAGCTCTTCGAGGCCGCACAGATCGACGGCGCCTCCTACTGGCAGATCCAGCGCCGCATCACGCTGCCGCTGCTGGGGCCGACGATCCGCATCTGGGCGTTCCTGTCGATCATCGGCTCGCTGCAGCTGTTCGATCTCGTCTACATCATCTGGGGCCCATACGTCGCGGGCACCGCGGGCACCTCGACCATGGCGATCTACATGGTCGCCCAGGGCCGCAACGCGGGCAACTACGGCTACGGCAGCGCCATCGCGGTCGTGATGTTCCTGATCTCGCTCATCGTCGCGCTGATCTACCAGCGCTTCGTCCTGCGCCGTGACCTCCGGGGCGCCGTCACCGAAGGAGCCGCCTGATGGGCGCGTCGACCGTCAACTCCCGGCTTTCCTCCGCCGTGGAGCCGGATGCCCCCATCGACCGCGGCAATCGTGACAAGCCTCAGAAGTGGGGGAATCCCTTCACCTACTTCATCGCGCTGCTCTTCATCGGGGTCTGCATCGCACCGGTGCTCTATATCGTGCTCGGCGGATTCCGCACCAACTCGCAGATCAGCACGAGTCCGGCCGCCCTACCGCACCCCTGGGTCGCCAGCAACTACGTCAGCGTCCTGAAGTCGGTGACGTTCTGGGGTGAATTCGCGAACTCCATCATCGTCGGGCTCGTGAGCACCGTCGGCACCGTCGTCCTCGGCCTGATGGTGAGCTTCGTGCTCGCCCGCTACGACTTCAAGCTCAAGGGCGCGATGTATTCCCTGTTCGCCGCCGGCCTGATGTTCCCGTTGGTCATCGCGATCACCCCGCTGTACATCGTCGTCAAGGACCTCGGCCTCGTCGACAACCTGTTCGGCGTGATCATCCCGCAGATCGCCTTCGGCCTGCCGACGACCGTCATCATCCTGGTGCCGTTCCTCAGAGCCATTCCGAACGAGATCGAGGAGGCCGCCGCGATCGACGGTGCAAGCCGACTCGGATTCTTCTTCCGCATGGTGATCCCGCTGTCACTGCCCGGTGTGGTGACGGTCGGCATCCTCGGGTTCATCGGCAGCTGGAACAACTACGTCCTGCCCCTGTACGTCATCAACTCGCAGGCGAACTTCACCCTGCCACTCGGCGTCCAGGCCTTCTCCTCGCAATACTCCGTGGACACCGCGAGGGTCCTCGCGTTCACCTCACTCGCCATGCTGCCCGCACTGATCTTCTTCGCGATCTTCGAGAAGAAGATCGTCGGCGGTCTCACCGGCGCCGTGAAGGGCTGAAACCGGCACCGGTATCTGCACCGGACCGTCTCACGCCTGCCCCTGCCGTGCCTCCGGCAGGGGCAGGCCGCTGCCGAACATCGATCGGTCTGCGTACTCGTACCGGCTCCGCCATTGCTTCTCCCTTGCAGGAGAGACCAGTCACGCCCCAACCCGGCCGCGACTCGCTCGGCAACTCGGCTCGGCCCTGATTGCCTTGACGCGTGACCAACAGAGAGGAGTACACCGGTGACAGACGCGACGTCCTTCCTGCTCGAACGCCTGCACGTGGCCGGGCTGACCGACGTCGTCGCGGTCGAACCAGCCACTGGAGGCCTCGCCGCGATCGCGGGGCTCGCGCGCCGCGGTGACGGCACGTCGGTGTTCGCCAAGGCGTTCGGCGAGCCGCCGACGGACGACGCCTTCGCCGCGGAGGCCGAAGGGCTCACCGTGCTGCGAGACGCAGGCGGCGTCGCCGTACCCGAGATCATCCTCGCGGACCGCGACTTGCTCGTGCTGTCCGTGCTGCAGCCCCGACCGGGCACCGAGGCCTTCTGGGAGCAGCTCGCGCATACGCTCGCCCACCTGCACACCACCACGCGGTACCCCCGATTCGGGTGGCACCGGGACAACTGGCTGGGCCGTCGTCGCCAGGTCAACACCTGGGATGACGACGGGTTCGAGTTCTTCGCCCAGCACCGCCTGCTGCGCTGGCTCGGCGAGCGTCGCGTCCAGGAGGCGCTCGACGCCGCGGACCGGGCGGCGCTGGAGCGGCTGTGCGACCGGCTGCCCGAGCTGCTGCCGGTCAGGTCCGCGTGCATGACGCACGGCGACCTGTGGGCGCTGAACGTCATGGCCACCCCCGGCGGGCGGCCCGCGCTGATCGACCCGGCTGTGTCGTACACGTGGGCCGAGGTCGACCTGGCCCATCTGTGGACGACGGCGCCGCCTCCCGAGGCGCATGTGTTCTTCGAGGTGTACGCCGAGCTGACCGGGCTCGACCGCGACTGGCGCGAACGGATGCCGATCCTCCAGCTACGCCAGCACCTGGCCGTGATCGCCCAGTTCGACCCCGACTGGGGCGCCGCCGACCTCGTGCGCGCCACGCTCGCGCCGTTCCGGCAACGGTCCTGAGCTCAGCTCAGAAGATCACTGCCTTCGGACCGCTGTGGAGGGAGCCATGACCGTCACATACTTGATGCTCGCGCTGGGTCGCCGTAGCCGGTGGCGAACAGGCAGTACACTCGCCGCTGGCGGCGGCCAGGCCGGTGAACACCTCCCTGAAGCGGGCCGACCGCGCGAACATGCGGCTCATCGCGACGTCGCCGCCCAGAACTCCCCTGACACGTGACGAGGGTGCAGCAAGGACCCGAACCGGATCGTCAGGTAGACGTACCCGATCCCGCCTCGCCCATTCTTGACGTGGGACGTGAACGGGCGGACGAGCCGGTCACCGCCGAGCAGTGGGCTCAAGCGGCGGCACGCCACAGGTCGGTGGCGCCAGCTCGGCCAGATTCACCGGCGCCCTGGCGACGTTCCGGGGACGCAGGCAGATGTCGTAGCCGGGCCCGACGCGATCAAGCCCTGGCAGTACCGGTCCTGGTTCTTCATCCGCGCCCCGAACTCCGGGCTACGGCCCAGCGGGTCCTGGACTTGTAGCCGAGGGCCCGCAGCCGCAGCCCACCTGGGCTCTGCGCCGCCTTAGCGAGGAGAGCGGCGATCGGCTCGCGTACGACAGCCGTACTTCGCCCGCCGGGGCCGTCTGGCCGCGCTCGCACTGGCCGTACTGGCCGACGACGAGAAGCCTGTCGTCGATGCGCTCGCCGACATGCTGTGGTCGGTGTGCGACGAATACTCCTGGGCCCTGCCCGCACACGACCACCAGGCGCAGAGCGCAGCCCGGGATCTGGACCAGTGTGTCGACCTCTTTGCCTGCGAGACCGCACACACACTGGCCGAAGTGGTCACCCTGCTGGAGGGCCGCATACCCGAACCTGTGACGGATCGTGTACGCACCAACGTCCGGCGCAGGGTGCTGGACCCGCTGTTCGCCGATCCAAGGCCATGGCCGTGGGAGACGTAGTCGTCGGCGCGGGCCTCCCATGCAAGCTGGACCACGCGCCGGACCAACGAGTTCCGGGTCGTCGAACCCATCCTCGGCGCCGTCCGGGAGGCCGGCCTCGGGGGCGCCGAGGCCGCCGTCCATTACCGCATGATCGGGGACACCCGCCTCGCGTACGTCGGTCAGCAGGCCGCGTTCGAAATGTTCGACGCGGACGCCCGCGCAGCCGACGACTCCGCGTGGAACTGCGAGTACTGGCTGGTCGACCCCCAGCACTTCCCGAACATCACCCGCCTCAGCGGCGAACTCGCCGAGGTGACGGACGACCAGATCTTCGACGCCACGGTCGTAGCCCTGATCTCGGCTGGCGAAAGAGGGAAACCCCGCTGCGGCTATCGAGGGGACGGTTGTCAGTCATGAGCTGACGCGCCATCTCCGCTACACCCCAGCACCCCGGCCTCGCTCGGGTAGCGCTCAGCCCACAACCTGACACAACTCGGATCAAACCACTCCGGGTTGCGGTTCCGGTTGCCGCGTTGGTGTGGTCCTCGGTTTCCACAGTGCGTCGGTCCTTACGTAGCCGTAGACCACTGAGGCCGTCGCCAGCATGAGAAGTGGTCCGGACACCCACGGATGCTTCGCCATCTCCAACGGCAGATAGCGATAGGACACCAAGAGCGCGCCGAAGACGGTTGCACTCCAAGCGACCAGCTGGATCCCTGATCGATCCCAGCCGCGGTCGAGTGAGCGCAGAGCTGCCTCGATCGTGAGCGTAAACACCACGCCGGCAATGAGATCCGCGCCGTAGTGGTAGCCAAATCCCAGCGTTGCGCAGAGCGTAGCTATCAGCCAGAACGTGCCTGCGAATCGCAGAAGCCGTGGGCCCGTCCGGGAATGAATGAAGATCGCGGTAGCCCACGCTGTGTGCAGGCTGGGCATGCAGTTCCGTGGGGTGATCTCGTCGAATGGCATGTGGTGCGGGGTATTGATCGGCGGCGGCGTTTGCGGCCACAGGTTGGCCGCCGCCCATTGCTCGCTGGGCGGCGTTTCCGACCACAGGCTGACTGTCGCCCAGTGCTCGGCGCCGGTGCCGTACGCGAAGATCGGTCCGACCACGGGGAAGACCATGTAGATGGTGGGCCCGAGGAGGCCGATCACCAGAAAGGTGCGCACCAGATGACGGCCCGGGAAGCGGCGCTCGACCGCCACGTCACGCAGTTGATACAGCGCGACGATGACCGCGGCCACCGCGAGCTGACCGTAGACGATGTCGAGAAAATTGAAGCCGATCGGACCGGTGGCCGTGACGATCCGGCCCACCAGCCACGACGGGTTGCCCAGCGCGTGATCGGCGGTTGCCACGTACTGGTCGAGCACCGCTGGACGGGTCTTTGAGGTGATGAGCAGCCAGGTGTCGCCGGTCTTGCGGCCGGCGACCAGCAGCAGGCCAAGCCCGACGCCCTTCAGCAGCAGGACACGTTCCCGGCCGGTACGGCGAGTGACAGCGATGACCGCATAGCCCAGAAGCACCCACAACGCACCGTTGCCGAAGGGGTGGCCGCCGGTCGTCTTGGCGTCGACCGCCCACCGGACCGCCAAGAAGGCGACGTCGATACCGATCGCGACAGCAGCCGCGATGATCCGTTGCCGCCAGGTGAGCACCACCATCATCAATGCCATACCGGCGTACAACAGGAAGCCTGATTTGGGGGCGAATATCACCTCTCGCGCCTGGTTGGTGATCGGCCCCGGCAGGCCGTAGCGACGTGCGGCGATCTCCAGCGCGATGAGGAATCCGAGCGCCGCGACACCCGCCACGGCCCAGAGTCTCAACCGTGGTTGACGCCACACGGAGAACACGGTTCTGCTGTTTATTCGCGAAAAAGCCTGCGATGGTATATATCTCAATTTTCAGCCGATTTTCTATGTTTTTGTTGAAATTCAGGGTGGGTTCGCTCGCCACCTTCCGGTCAGGCCTGCTTTCTTCCTCACCAAAAGCAGCCCGCCCGACGAGGGAAGACCGAAGGATCCCAGTCCGGGTTGCGCCCCGTTCATGATGCGGCAAGGGACGCGTCGCCCGATCGTTCGCTCCGGCTCGGCGAGGGGAACTCGGATCGTGAGTCGTCGACGTCGACGTCCCGCCGTCGGTGTATCCCTACAGCCTCAGCGAGCGCGTCGACCTGGATGTCCCGACCTCCTGGACCTGGCACTGCTGCCATACGCCGATCATCCGGACCACCGTGAACCTGACGAAGCGAGACGTCGAGCGCCAATGCCTTCCCCTGCCGCCGGCTGACTACCTCGCGGTGACAGTCGAGGAGCAGCCGGTCATGTACGGGAGCACCCAACCTCGCTGAACTGGCCGCTGCGCACCAGCGCGCTTGCCTGACGCGCCAGCGCCTGCATGCGCGCGTAACGCCTTTTCTCGCCCGCGCGGTGACCCCCCGCTCGGCGACATGCGTCGCGTCGCGCACGAGCCGGACGGGCTGCTCGTTCGCCAGGGCGCTGGTCGAGGGATGCCCCGTCACACGCTGTTCCGGCGTCGAGCCGCTGCCGAGCTGACCACTCGTCGTGTGGTCGACCTCTGCCGGGTCACGGCCTGCCGCTGTCGCTGACACCTGCGTCGACCCGATCGCCGCCCTCCACTCGTCCCGGAGTCCCCCTCATGCAGATCGACCCGCGAGGCACCCGCTTTGCCGCCGCACTCACCACACTCATCCTCTGCGCGGTACTGATCACTGGCAGCAGCGCCCTGCTGGCCGTACAGACCGCGATCTTCGCGCTCGGCGCGTTCACCAGCCTGCAGTACTCGCCGTACGGTTGGCTGTACCGGATCGCAATTCAGCCCAGACTCGCGCCGCCGCGCCGAGCTGGAGGACGCCCGTCCGCCCCGCTTCGCCCAGAGCGTCGGCTTCGGCTTCGGCCTGGTAGGCACCGTCGGCTACCTCGCCGGCGCCGACTGGCTCGGCCTGGCCGCAACCGCGTTCGCCCTTGCTGCGGCCTTTCTCAACGCAGCCTTCGGCTACTGCCTCGGCTGCGAGATGTACCTGTCCGTTCGCCGTTTCCGAAGCACCTGAGCACCGCAGTCCGGCGATCTGTTGAGCACCGTCTCGTCCGCGCACCGCAGCCTGCGGCCAGGGAGATCGTCGTCACCTGGGTCGGCTGCGCAGACGATGTCCCGGTGCCCACCGCCTCGCTGCGCAGGCTCGATCCGATGGACGAACTCCCGATTGACCTCATGGCGGTCCGGATTCCGGCGTGGCGCAGGCCGTAAGAGCGCCTCGACGGTGCCGGGGCGGGCTCTCGCCCCGGCACCTGCGCATCACTCCTCGTCGCGCAGCCGGGCCGCCAAGGAGATCAGTGGCTTGGTCTCCTCGGTGTGACCCAGGGCGGTCAGCCGGGAGATCGCCGCGTCGATGCGGGTGAGGGCGGGGGCGGGGCGTTCCATGTAGATGCCCTCCACGGCGCCGGCGAGCCGGACGCACTCGGCCCACTCGCCGGCGTGTTCGTCCTCCCGTCCTGGCTCGGCGAGCAGGGCGAGGGCCTTCTCCAGGGCGGCCAGGGCGTCCTCGTACTCGCCGGCGTAGGCGTTGACCCGCCCATGTTCGTAGGCCAGGGCGCTGTCCAGGGACCGGCCTTCGGCCTCGTACGCGGCGGCGCGCGCCTCGTCTGCGATCCGGCCCGCGTCGGCCAGGAAGGCGAGCGCGTCGGCCAAGCCGTCGGGGCCCCGCTGCTGGCCTTGGAGACGGGCGAGTTCGCGCAGACAGTTGCTGAGCTGCTCGTAGCGCGGGGCCCGGGCGTGGGCGGCGAGTGCCTGATCGGCGACTTCGCGGGCCCGACCGAACTCGCCGGACTCGCCGAGGAGTACGGCGGTCTCCGCGGCGATCATGGCGTGGCTCCCCGGGTCGTCTTCCCAGCCGGCCGACTCGGCCGCCAGGGTGACGAATTCCGTCGTGGCGGCCTTGAGGTCCTCCCCCGCGTGCAGCGCGCGGGCGCGGGTGAGGCGCAGCTGAGCAACGATGCGGTCGTCCAGCTCTCCGGCGGCGACGTCCGATTCGGCCAGCAGGGAGTCGAGCAGAGCGATGCAGTCCTCCACCCGGCCCAGGTCGAGGCTGAGCCGGGCCGCGTTGCTGTAGGCGCAGAACGCGTCCGTCCGGCGGCCGCGGCGAAAGTCCACCTCCGCGGAGCGTGTCAGGTGTCGCAGCGCCTCCTCGGGGCGCCCCAGGTGCATGCAGGCCTCAGCCAGATCACCGTGGAGGCGGGTGGTGTCGACGGCATCGACCGGCCAGTCGGCTGCCAGCCGCAGGGCCTCGGCGAGGTCGGCGTACGCGGCCTGGGCGTCCCGGAGGCCGAGTCGGAGCCGGCCCCGCAGTCCGAGTGTGCGGGGCAGGTGCCAGGCGGGGCCGTCCGCCCTCAGCCGGTCGAGCAGTGCGTCGATCTCGGTGACCGCGGCGGGCAGGTCGCCGGAGATGCCGTAGGTGCTGGCCCGGAGCAGGACGGCGCCGGAGATCTGCCCGGCGATGTCGTGCCGGGTGGCGAACGCGTGCAACTGGTCGAGCTCGGCGAAGACCGGTGCGACATGCTCCTCGCTGCCCGACGTCTGCAGGCGCAGGGCGAGCGCGGTCGCCCGCATCCGCAGCATGCGGGCCTCCTGGTACGGAGCGAGTCCGGGCGTCTCCTCTTGGAGGCGGACCATGGACGCATGGGCGGCGGTGAGCGCGGCGTCCTTCGCCTCGGCAGCGTCGGCGCCCTCCTCGGGGATCTCTGCTGTGGCGAGCAGGGCGCAGGTACGGACGAGCGCCGCGTGACCCGGCAGTCCGGCATCGTCGTACAGGGCCGCGGCCTCCTCGTAGAGGTTGGCGGCGTCGGCGAACTCGTCCTTCTCGCCCGCCCGGTTCGCGTCGTCGGCCAGCAGGTCCGCACGCAGCTGTACGAGCGGGCCCACGGCCGCATCGTCGGGGTGGGTGTAGTCGCGGGCGGCCACGAGAGTGCGCAGCCGCGCCCAGCAGGCGTGTGCGTCCGGGTGCCCCTGCTCCTCCAACGTTCTGGCCTCGAGGATGAGTTCGGTCAGCGAGTCGGGGACGGCTGCGAGCGTGCGGGCGGTGGGCGCGACGACCGGGGCGGCCGGGGCCACGTCGTCGAGGCGGCGGGGGCGCAGGGTCAGTTCCAGCGTGTCCAGGAGCGGGGCACGGTCGAGGCGGGCCCTGCGGCGGTCGGCGTGGGCCGTGGTTCCGTTGCGGGCGTCGAAGCGAGCGGCGAGGTCGTCGGCGCGGCCGCACACCTCGGCGCGCAGGCCGGCCACCGTCCAGGTGCGCCCCGCGTACCCCGCGGCGGGCAGTTCGCCGTGGCCGAGGAGCTCGACGCGTCGGAGGAGGACCTCCACGCCGGTGAGGAAGCCCAGCAGGTCCAGCGGGGAGTCGACCTCGTCGAACAGGTTGCGGTTCTCGGCGAGCAGTTCCAGGCCACGTGCCTCGTTGCCGGTCAGCGCGCAGAACTCCAGGTGCCGGCCGACCTCCTGGGACATCGAGGGGTTGCGGCGGCAGCTGCGGTAGCCGACAAGGTGCAGTTCGCGGGCCCGGTCGGGTCGGCCGGTACGCAGCAGGGGCATCAGCGCGTGCGAGACGGAGCGGGCCGGCTCCTCCTGGCAGGATTCCTTCCCGGCCAGGACCGGCTCCCAGGCTCCCAGCGCCCGCTCGTCGTCGCCCGCCGTGAGGTGGTACAGGGCGCGCTCGCAGATCTCGCAGGCCTCGCAGTCGCTGAACCTGGTACGGGTGCGGCCCGCCCACAGCTCGTACGCGAGGGTGGTGTCCTCGCCCACGTGGGCGGCGAGCTGGTACGCCTGTCCGTAGTACGGCTGGAGCCCGAGGTCGGCCTTCTCGTACCGGTCGCGCATCTCCGTCAACCACTGGCGCAGGCTGGCCAGCGGCATCTCGGGCAGCGCGCGCAGGGCGTTGGCCACCCACTTGAACCGCCAGAACAGCATGTGGCGCAGGCGCTCGTCGAAGACGTCGGGCTGCTCGTCGAAGAGGGTGAGCAGACGGGCGAAGACGACGGGCGACTTTCGGGGTTCGGAGCCGTAGGTGTACGCCTCCTGGAGTTCGAGGAGTGCGTGGACGAGCGGGACGGGTTCCTCGAACTGCTCCGCGGCGTCGACGAGTTCCTCGGCGGTGACGGTGCGGGTCCGGCCGTAGGGACGTCGGTCGTTCTCCTGGAGCGCCTGGTACAGCTCGTCGGTGGTCTGGGGTGCGGTCGGCATCGTCAGCTGTCCTTGCGGAGGGCGTGGGCGAGAAGGTCGAGGAAGGAGCGGTTGATGAGGCTCGACTCGGCGGGCCTGAGCGGTCGCCGGGACAGCATCGCGGCCTGCCCGTAGAGTGCTTCGGCACTGGTGCGGGCCAGCTCGGGCTCGTCGATGGCGACGGCGGTGCGGACCAACGGGTTGAGCTGGTTGAGAATCAGCTGGGCCCGCGGTGCCTCCTGGCGCAGGGCGCCGAGGATGTCGCCCCACAGGCCGCCCTCCTGCTCACGGGCGAGCTGGGAACGGGTGCGCTCGTGCCGGGCCTCCCGGCTGTCCACCAGGAGGGCAGGAGCGGAGGCGGGCTGGAAGGTGCGCAGCGCGACGTCGCAGTCGAAGACGGCGAGGACGTCACGGGCCAGGGCGAGGTATCCCGCGGCGGCCAGTTCCGTCTCCCGGTCCACGGGGTCGAGGTGGGCGGTGAGGGTCGCCGGGTCGAGGTCGGCGACACTGGCCTCGGGCCTGATCTCGGGCAGCCGGTGGACCAGTTCGCGGTCGTAGGTGTAGCCGCCGTTGACGACGCCGAGCCCGGCGGCCGAGGCGATCGCCGCGACCTGGCGGAACTCCTCCACGCTGGACGTCACGAGCACGGTGCGGTGGGTGCGCGCGAACTCGTCGAGCGTGGTGTGCCCGTCGGTGGTCTCGAACGGGAGCCAGGGCAGCAGCATCCGCAGGATCTCGTCGTCGTGCACCGCGAGCGACTTCACGGCCAGGTGGTGGGCCTGGAGGAAGCGCGCGAGCAGGTCCGGGTCGCTGGCGGCGGCCCGGGCGATCCACTCGCGCAACCGCTCGGCAAGGGCTTCGCGGACGGCGGCGAGAGTGTCGTCCTCGTACAGCGACTCACGCGACGCCGTCGGGCGCAGGCTCTCGGCGTCGACGACGCAGCGGACGAAGAAGGCCCACTCGGGCAGAATCTCCTCGGCCTGCTCGGACAGCAACATGCCTTTGACGTGCACGCGGTGGCCATGACGGCGCCCGGGAGGCACCGTCTCGGGCAGCACGCACGCGATGCCCTTCAGACCCACGGCCGGCAGGTCCAGCTCGATGGTGTCCAGCGGCGTGAACCCGAGGACCTCCTCGCCGTAGGCGGCCAGCGCACGGGATCGGGCTCCCGGCGTGGGGTACGTACGCGACCAGGGTGCCGGCTCAGGGTTGATGGACGCGCCCGGGCCGCCCGTGCCGTCGTCGAAGGTCACCGGGTGGCGCAGCAGGGAGCCGAAGTGCCGGGCCAGCGCGTGCACCTGCGCCGGACGGGTCCATTCGCCCACGTCGGCGCGCGGCGTCAGCGTGACGGTGGTGCCGGGCCGGGGGCGGGCGGAGGCGGGCAGGGTGCGGACGGTGTAGCTGCCGTCGCCGTGTCCCCGCCACTCCACGGCGGGGACGTCGGGCGTCCGGGCGGACCGGCTCAGGACGTGGATCTCGTCGGCGACGAGGAAGCAGGAGAGCAGGCCGATGCCGAACTGGCCGATGAAGTCGGCGCGTTGTTCGGCGATCCGCTCGGCGCGCTTACTGCTGCGGCCGATCGTGGCGAGGAAGGTGTGCACGTCGGCCTCGGTGAGACCGACGCCGTCGTCCTCGACGCGTACCACCGAACCGTCGGCGTACAGGCGAATGCCGAAGGCGTCGCCGGGTGCGGCAGGTTCGAGGGCGTGCCGGGCGGTCAGCGCGTCCACCGCGTTCTGCATCAATTCACGCAGGTAGACACGAGGGCTGGAGTAGAGGTGGTGGGAGAGGAGGTCGACGAGTCCGCGCAGATCCACCTGGAAGGTGCGGTCGGCGTCGGCCGGGTCGACGGCGGTGTCGGGCAGTGTCATCGGGCAGTCCGGAGTGGGAGAGGCGACGGGTGGCGGACGGGCGGCGCCGGGGCCGGCGAGTGCTCAGGCACGGCGGTGGTGGCGGGCGAACTGCTTCTCGGGCTCCGCGAAGTAGGTCCAAGGCCACTTGGTGTAGGCACCGTCCAGCGTGTGGAAGACGCGCCGGACTGTGTGGCGCTCACCGGCCAGCGACAGGGCCATGGCGAACATGTTGAAGTCGTGCTGCCAGCCCGGGCGCCGCAGATAGGCGGGATGAAGGATGCTGTGGTCCGCCGCCTCCCGCAACTCCGCCTGGATCCCCGGGGTTTCGAGGCGGTCCCCGCGCTCCGACTCGACCCACTCCTCGATGTACGCCATGGCGATGACGCAGCCGAGACGGTGCCCCTGCGGGGCGCGGGCCAACGCGTCCTGGGCGAACTGCAGGGACTGCCCCGGCTCACCGCCCCAACGCGGCTGCAACTGCGACAGCCACTCGACATGGGTCTCCAGGTCCAGTGGGTCGCGGCGCAGGGCGGCGTCGCGCCTGGTCTCGTTGATGACCGGGCCCAGCGACATGCCGCGACCGGAGGTGAGGAGGCGGCGCCACGGCGTCACCCATTCCGGCCGCAACGCGGCGGCCTCGAGCAGCTGCTCCTCGGCGATGCGGAGCCGATCGTGGAAGACCCGCCACTGCTCCTGCGTGACGTTCACCGCGCGCTCGGCGGTGCGGGCCTCCCAGCCCCAGCTGATGTGGCGCGTCCCGGATATCAGCAGGGCGGTCGCCCGGTGTTCCTTGTCCTCCTCGACGGCCCGGCCGATCCAGTCCTGTACACCGTCCAAGTCGGCGAGCTCGCCCAGGACCTGATGGTCGCGGCCGAGATCGAAGGGGGCCAGCGCCTCCTTGACCGCCGTCCAGTCACCCGCGTCGGCCGCCTCCATCAGTGCGAGCACCCTCGTGTCCCCGAGCGCGCGCAGCGTGTACATCCCGTTCTTCTGCCTGCGTGGGACGGGAAGGGCGTGCGGATCCGACGTCGGTACCTCCGCACTCCTCCTGAACAGCTTGCCCAACATGCCGCGCCCTCCCCTGGTCCCGCGTGATCGTCCGGTGCAGCATAAGCGGCCCCACTGACACCACTTCCACAGGGTTTTCACCAACGCTTCACGGTGCCGGGCCCCATCACGCCCCCTCGCCCCTCCCGGTCCCCGCCGGCGCCTCTGCGACTCCGGCTCGTGAGCGAGCTGTTGTGGGCGTGGCGGCCGAGCACGTGGACGGGCCGCCAAGATCCGGACCAGTTGCGGCGCAACACCCCAGGATCGACGCGTCGGATCGTCATTCTTGCTGGTCGGAAGGGCGTTTCTCCTGTACCGCCAGCAGACGAAGAATCTACTGGTGTCGTACTCGCCGAAGGAGCTGGGCTTCTTCCGGACGAGGGACAAGGGCGCCTGGCCGGGGCAGATGTCCGTCAGGCGCCCCTTCTCGGCGCGCACCTAAGCGGAGAGTCGAAACACTCCCCTGCTCCCGATATCTCCTACCGCTGCCCCCACTTCCGACCAGCAGTTCCGGGGCACTTCGGAGCCGTCCGTCGCCGGAGACCGGTTGGTGGGACTGTGTTTATCGAACGTCGTATGCGCGGATGACGGTCTGCGTGACCGCGTTGCCGTTGGGGCTCGTCGTCGGCGTCGAGCAGGCGGACGGCGGGTACTTCATGCCGCTGTTCGTCGTGACCGCTGAGGGAACGGCACTCGACGACGGGCTGCGGGAACAGATAGCTGCAGCCATCAGGCGTCGGCTGTCCCCGCGCCACGTGCCCGATGTGATCCTTCCGGTCCACGCCGTGCCACGTACGCTGACCGGTTAGAAGCTCGAGGTGCCCGTCAAGCGCATCCTGCAGGGTGCGCGCGTCGCCGACGTCAGCAGCGAGGGGGCCGTCACCCACTTCGAGATGCTTCGCTGGTTCGCCGATTTCGCGGCACGCGGAGCCGCGGACGTGGGGTCGTAGACGGTCCGCACGCAGCGGCTCCGGAGCCGGTTCAGCACGCGTGGTCACGCGACCCGACAGGGAGTGCACGGGATCCTGAGGACTGCGACAGATCCCCTCGGCGTCGCGGCCGGTCACTTCGTACACGTCTTTCCGGCCTCGCCCGCACCTGAACCGGACGGGCCCGTGAGCAGGAGGCACTTGCACAGGCCATTCGACCGCTGGGCTACGTCGGCGACGAATGGCCTTCGGGCCGACGGCCCGGATGTTCAGCCCCTGGACTTCGTCTCGATCCGCGTCCGTTCCTCCGCGTCCGCGTCGAAGCCGACCGGCTCCCAGCGCTTCGCCAGCAATGCGATCAGGCCGAGGACGGGGGCGGCGAGGATGACCCAGTAGACGTGTGTACCGAGGCCGCTGCTGAGGATGGGGAAGAAGAACAGCGTCAGCGTCGAACCGAGGCGCAGCACGGCCTGGTTGAAGCCGATGCTGACGCCGCGCATCGACGTCGGGAAACCCAGCGAGGCGTAGCTCATGATGTGCGCGCCGGGCCCGAATCCCTGGGCGAACATGAACGCGCCGAGCATCAGGATGCCCGCCGTGACGACAGCCGTTCCGGACGGGTCTCCGATGAGACCGAGCGCCGTGATGGCGACGAACTGGATCGCGAAGCCCAGGGTCATCATCGGCCAGGCGCCGCGGGTCGACGCCCAACGGATGCCGAGCAGCCCACCGGTCAGCGCGAAGACGAGGTTCAGCGCGAAGGAGGATGCGATCGTGGTCAGCGGGCCCTGGGTCATCAGCGTGGCGATGATGATCGGCAGCCCGAACGCGACCGCGTTGTAGCCGAAGGTCTCCGCCAGACCGACCGACACCGACTGGATCGTGCGCGTGCGGTACGGAGGGGTGAAGAGCCGTGCGTATGCGGCGAGTCCGGGCCGGGCCTGGCGGGGCGTCGTCGCGGGCGCGTCGTCGGCGACGCGCGCGTCCACGCCGTACGACTGCCGCAGGATCCTCGCCGCGCCTTCCAGGTCGCCTTGGTCTGCGGCCCAGGTCGGGGACTCGTTCATATAGCGCCGACGCAGCAGCAGCACCAGCAGCGCGGGTATCGCGCCGAAGCCGACGGTGAACCGCCACAGCCAGCCCAACTGGGCGTCCGGCAGGAAGAAGTACAGCAGCATGATCACCAGGTAGCAGCCGCTGGTCGCGGTGTACCAGGCGGGTGACCAGGCAGCCGTGCGTGAGCCCTTGCTGCCCTTGCCGCGCAGCCGGGAGAACTCGGCGAGGAACGCGATCGCGACCGGGATGTCCATGCCGACGCCGATGCCCATCACGAAGCGCGCGGCGATCAGCGTCCAGACGTCCTGCGCCACCGCGCACACCAGCGCGGTGGCGACGAAGAAGAGCATGTTGGCCATGAAGACCCGGTAGCGGCCGATCCGGTCCACCAGCCAGCCGCCGACGAGCGCGCCGAGGAGCGAACCGACGCTGATCGAGGCGGTGACCGTGCCCGCCATGGTGGAGCTGAGGCCGAACTGTTCCGTGATGTCGGGCAGCCCGTAGGCGAGGGAACTCAGGTCGTAGGCGTCGAGGAAGATGCCGCCGAGCGCGATGATCACGATCATCTTGGCGTGACGGCCGCTTGCCGTGCCGGAGTTGACCAGATCCGAGACGTCGGCCGCGGAGCGGATCAGTACTGTGCCCGACGTCGTCACCGGGGGTGTGCTGGCGGACAGGGAGGAGGTGGAGCTCACGAGCGCCTTCCGGTGTGGTGCGGGGACGTACCGACGGATCGTATGCACCAGCCGGAATTCGATCGTCCGCCTGTCCGCATAGTGGTCACCGATATGGACATGATCACGAGCGGTGCACGGCCGACGACCCTGCGTCGGGTCGGATGCCGGGCTGCGCGAAGGGGTCCACGGCCAACTGCGGCCGAGCTCGGCTCCTTCCGGCCCGGCGGGCCGGCGGGCCGGGGTGTCCGCTCCTGGCGCAGGTGCCCGATCCACCCGTGGGGGTGAGCCGTCCCCCGTTCGGAGTCGAGCTCTCCTTCAGGATCCGCATGAGGGAGGTCTTACCGGTTCCGTCGGGGCCGGTGACCGGCAGGCGCACCTCTCCCTCCACCGCATCCTCCGCGATGCGGCGGGGCCGGTCATGGCGTCCGGACGTCCGGGTGCGCCTCGCGCCAAGCGGCCATCGCGCGATCCCAGTCGTCACCGGCCAGCGCGGTGAGCGAGGCGGGGAACAGGCCGTCCTCCTCCTTGGCGATGTGACGGTGCAGTTCGTCCACGGCGTCGAGGAACCTCCGACGGTCGTCCCTGTCGACGAGATCCGCCGTGTCCAGAAACCGGTCCAGGTCGCGGTGCTCGCGCTCCAGGTCCTCGATGTACCCCGTGTACTCGTCGTCCTGGCGCATCACCGCGAAGAGGCCGTTCTCCTCGCCCCGCCAGTGCGCCCGCAGCACCGTGGTCAGGTCTCGCAGCAGCCCCTGGGCGGCGCCGATGTCACCCCGCTTCAGGGCCCGTACGGCGCCACCCGCCAGATCGGTCGCGCTCTCGTGCTCGGCGATGAAGTCCTCGATGAGGGAAATCTCGCGGCAACCGCAGTAATGGCACACCTCGGAGCCTCCAGGATCGGACATCGCGCACCCCCGCCGCCGACCACGGCAAGGCGGCGCAGCGTGACGGCCACCCGGGAGGCCTCATGCGACGACCATAGGCGGGCACGTTCCCGCCCGCGCGAGGCGAGCGTCCGGACGGGTGGCCACACTCGTCGGCGCCCCTCCGTGGGGGTGAGCACGTCGGGGCGGATCGACTCGGCGCACTCGCCGAGCGCCTTGCAGCGCAGGACGGTGGGCGCCATGTCGTCGGCGACGGTCCGGGGCCGGCGCCGTCGTACTCACGGCCCAGGAGTCGGCCCGGGCCCGCGCGCGTGCGCCGGTCCGGGCCGGACGGACGTCGGATCAGCAGGCGCCGAGGTCCTGCCAGACTCCCCATTCACCCGTGGTGCCGGGCGTCTCGTTCTGCGTCCACCACTTGGCCTTCCACGTGTGGCCCCCGTACGAGACGGTGTTGTCGGCCGTGTAGACGGCGCTGCTGCTCCACGCGGCCGCGGTGCAACTGCCGCCCGGAGGGGGTGTGGTCGGAGGGGTGGTCGTGGGCGGGGTGACTCCGGCGAACTTCACCGCATACTTCGCGAAGTCCCAGTCCGACTGGGCCACGCTGCTGCACGTGCCGGAGGTCTGGCCGTTGTTGTCGGGCGGGGTGCACTGGCGGTCGCGGTTGAGGGACCAGAAGGTGAAGCGGTCCATGTGATGGCTGGTGGCATAGTCCAGCACGGTCTGGAAGTCGGCCTGCCTGAAGTACTCCCCGGTGTCACTGCGACCGTTCATGCCCGAGAAGCCCTCGTGCGCGTACGCGGTGGCCGCGTCCCAGCCGAAGGTGGACTGCAGGACGGAGTTGAAGTTGGTCAGGGCACTCGTCTGCGCGGCCGACCCGTTGAACCCGCCGTCGAAGGGCATGATGGAGAAGTTGTTCGGCGTGAAGCCCTGCGACTTGGCCTCGTTGAGCATCTGCTTGCCGAACCAGCCGGTGCCGTCGGCCGTTCCCGCGGTGGTGACCGAGACGTAGAGGCCCGGGTTGTTCTGCTGGAGAATCTTGGCGGCGCCGATCTCGTGGGCGACGGCGGCCGCGTTCTCGTACTCCGGCTCCTCCAGGTCGAAGTCGATGGCCTTCAACTGGTACTTGGTGATGACCTGTTGGTAGGCCGCCGCGGTGGACGCCGCGTCGGAGCAGGCCTGGCCGAGTTTCGTACCCCCGTACCCGCCGATGGAGACCGACACGTCACCGCCCTTGGCGCGGATCGCGCTGATGACGGATGCCACGGCGGTGTCGGACGAGACCGGCGACGTACCGTCCCAGGTCGGGCTGCAACCGCCCCCGTTCGGAGCCAGGACGAACGCGAGCTGGAACGCCTTGAGGCCGGTGGCGTCCATGATGGCGCCCGCGTTCGGCGGGTTGTTGTCGTGCGGCATCAGATAGGGCGCGGCGGCGTACCACCGGTTGCTGAGCGCGTTGGCGTCGGCGGACGCACCCGAAGCCTGCTGCGCTGCGAAGGCACCGAGTCCTGCGGTGGCCAGCGCGGCGGTGGCGGCACCACAGAGCAAAGCGCGAAGACGCTTCATGGGGGACTCCTGTCGGGAGAAGGTGCCGCCAGAATCGAGGGTTGACGCAGGCACGTCAATGAGTTGGCCTAGACCATTGCGGTTTCTTGAAGATTGACACACCGGGAGGGCGGACCGCCGAGGACGCGGCCGGCAGAACGGCCGGCCCGACCACGGAGTTCAAGTCGGCCGAGCTCGCTCGGACTCGCCGACGAGCGGTGAGCGGACCCCGAAGTGCCACCGCGCCCGCGGGGCACAGCCCGCCTCGAACGCGGACGCCTCGTCAAACACCGCATGGCCTGCACCGTTTGACCCATGACGTCGGTCGACCGGCCCCACCGACACCCGCAGCCTTCCTCGATGACGTGCGGGGACGGACCCGCTCCGGCGACCACGGCTCATGACCGACCCCGTCCGGACGGCCGGAGTTCGGGAATCCTTGACACCCCGGATCGGCAGGAGGAACATCCTCACGTCGCTGACAACGTTGTCGGAGCGGCGCCGTTCCGGAGTGGTCACGGCGCCCCGCTCCCACCGCGTTGACCGTCCGTCACACATGAAGGGCAGGAACGGTGTCAGACACGCACAACCGTCGGACGCACGCCGGGCTCCGAGCTATCAGCTCCGTCGCGGTCACCGCCATGGCCACGCTGGGTATGGCTGCCACAGTCGGCCCCGCCTCGGCGGCTTCCCCGCACGGCACCGTCAAGGATCCGGTGTCGTACGTCAACCCGCTGATCGGCACGTCCAATGCGGGCAACACATATCCGGGCGCCGTGCAGCCCTTCGGCATGCTGGCCTGGAGCCCGCAGAACTCTAAGGGCAAGCAGGTCTCGACGCCTGCTCCCGGTGGCTACCAGTACGACGCAACGAAGGTACGCGGCTTCAGCCTCACCCATCTCAACGGCGTCGGATGCTCCGGTGCGAACGGTGACATCCCGATCATGCCGTACGTGGGTGACGTCGACTCCTCGCCCAGCGCCGACGTCACCGATGCGAAGTACGCCAGCACCTTCTCGCACGCCGACGAGACCGCCTCGGCCGGCTACTACAAGGTCGGTCTGGCCAGTGGCGCCTCCGCGGCGCTCACCACGACCGCCCGGACCGGATCGGGGCAGTTCGGCTTCCCGGCGGACAAGCCCGCCAGCATGCTCTTCCGCACCTCCAACTCGGAGAGTGGCAGCACGGGCGCCACCGTGAAGATCAACACGGCCGACCGGACGGTGACAGGCTCCGTCAGCGCGGGCAACTTCTGTGGTCCGCAGAGCTCGAACAACCGCAAGGACCTCTACACGCTGTACTTCACCGCCCACTTCGACAAGGCGTTCGCGAAGGTCGGCACCTGGACCGACGGCACGGTCGACCCCGGCTCCACGTCGGCCTCCGGCGGTACGGGGTACAGCTCGTCCGGCAACGCCGTGGAGGGCAAGGGCTCCGGCGCGTACATCACCTTCGCCGACGGAACCACCAAGGTCGAGGCCAAGGTTGCCGTCTCCTATGTCAGTCCGCAGAACGCCGAGGCCAACCTCCGCGCGGAGAACGGGCCCCGAAAGAGCTTCGACTCCGTCAAAACCCAGGCCTCCAAGGTCTGGAACAGCACGCTGAAGTCGGTCGAGGTGGGCGGCGGCACCGACGCCCAGCGCTCGACCTTCTACACCGCGCTCTACCACTCCATGCTGGAACCCACCCTGACCAGCGACGTGGACGGCCGCTATCTCGGCGCCGACCGCAAGCCGCACCGGCTCGCCAAGGGGCAGAAGGCGCAGTACGGCACCTTCTCCGGATGGGACCAGTACCGCGCGCAGGTGCAGCTGATGACGCTGCTCAACCCGAGGGCGGGCAGCGACTACGCGCAGTCCCTCTACAACTACGCGAGTCAGCGCGGCGGCGAGTGGGACCGCTGGCTGCTGGAGAACGGCAAGACGAGCGTCATGTCGGGGGACCCCTCCGACGCGGCCCTCGCCGGCATATACGCCTTCGGCGGCCATGACTTCGACGTCAAGGGCGCGCTGAAGTCGCTGGTCGAAGCAGCGACCGTGCCGACGGCGAACGACTCGGACAGTTCGGGCTGCAACGTCGAGTGCGTGGGCCAGCGGCCCGCGCTCGACAAGTACCTGGAGCTCGGGTACGTACCGGCGGACAACTGCCACTGCTGGGGAGGCGCGGCCGAGACGCTGGAGGACGCGGCGGCCGACTACGGCCTGTCCGAGCTGTCCCGGCAGACCGGCAGGACCGCCGACGCGAAGAAGTTCCTGGACCGCTCGGGGAACTGGACGAATGTCTTCGACGCCAATGCCACGCCGCAAGGCGGTTACATCCGCGACCGCAAGGCCGACGGCACCTGGGCGGGCACCTTCACACCGGGCACCGGCAGCGGATTCGTCGAGGGGTCCAGCGCGCGGTACACCTGGATGGTGTACTCGGACGTGGCGGGCCTCGCCAGTGCCATGGGCGGACACGACCAGGCCATGAAGCGACTGGATGCCTTCTTCCGCACACCGGACGGGAAGTTCGACTTCTCGGCCCAGGACGCCACGCGTTACGACGCGACCAACGAGCCGGACATCAACGCCCCGTATCTGTACAACTACTTGGGGGCTCCGTACAAGACACAGGAGACGGTCCGCGCCGAGATGGACCAGCTGTGGACCGACACCCCGGGCGGCATCCCCGGTAACGACGACGCGGGGACCATGTCGTCCTGGTACGTCTTCTCGGCGCTGGGCATGTACCCGCAGAACCCGAGCCGCGCGGACCTGATCCTCTCCGCTCCGCTGTTCCCGCACGCGGTGGTGCACACCGGGCACGGTAAGACGATCACGATCAACGCGCCTGCCGCGTCGGCGAAGAACATGTACATCCACGGCCTGAAGGTCGATGGCAGGGCGTCCGGCAAGCCGTGGGTTCCCGCCTCGCTCGTCACCCGTGGCGGCACGCTCGACTACGTCCTCGGGGCGACCGCGGACACCTCCTGGGGAAGCGCGGCGGCAGACGCCCCGCCGTCCTTCCCCGGCGGCGGCGTGAAGTACTTCACCGGCGCCACGCCGGATCAGCTGAAGGTCGAACCCGGGTCGGGCAGCGCGGAGACGACCGTCAAGGTACAGACCCTGGAGGCGAAGGCCACCGACGTCCATTGGACGGCGAAGCCGCCGGCCGGTGTCACCGTCACACCCACGGAGGGCGACTTCACAGTGCCGGCAGGCGGCTCGGCGAGCGCGAAACTCACCGTATCGGCCGCGGCGGACACGGCCGAGGGGCACTACACGGTCCCGGTGACGCTACGGTCGTCCGCCGGCGATGAGCTCCCGAAGACGTCGGCCGCGGTGACCGTCGCCGAGAAGAACAGCATGCTGTGGAACCGCAACAGCACCGGCATCTCCACCGACGACGACGATCCTCGCGCCAACTTCGACGGTGAGGGCTGGAGTTACTCGGCGAAGGCACTCGCTGCGGCGGGCGTGACGCCGGGCGTGACGGTCTCGTCCGGCGACTTCGACTTCGGCTGGCCCGAGGTGGGCGCGGGCGACCCGGACAACATCGAGGTCGCGGGAGACCGCCCGCAGGTGCTGAACGTGCCGTCGGCGGCGGCGGACACGAAGCTCAGCCTGCTGGGCAGTGCCGCCGAGGGATCGGCCAGCGGCAAGGTGACGCTGACGTACACCGACGGCACCACGCAGCAGGCCGAGATCGGCTTCAGCGACTGGACGCTGGGCGGCGGCACGCAGAAGCCGTCGTTCGGCAACACGGTCGCGGTCCACACCACGTACCGCGATGTCCAGGGCGGCGGTAAGGACCCGGTGGGTACCGAGATCTTCGCCACCGCCCCGATCACGCTCCAGGCGGGTAAGCAGCTGGCGAGCGTGACCCTGCCGTCCGCCACGGACGGCGGCGTGATCCACATCTTCGCGGTGGCCACCGCCTGACACACCTGATCGGGACGGGCCGTCGTGGCAAGGACACCGTCCTTGCCACGACGGCCCGTTCGCCGTTCCGGTACCCGGTCTGTCTGTGAGGCCGCAATCGGGGAAGGGGCCACACGATCGTCCCGCTCCGGGGATCAGACACCGGTGGCGCCGTCGATTCGCTCGCGGATGAAGTCGGCGTGCCCGTTGTGCCGGGCGTATTCGGCGGTCATGTGCGTGTAGATCCACCGCAGGCTCACCTCGCCGCCCATGAACGGGCTGGTGTCCTCCAGCCCCCGAGTGGCGCAGTTGGCGCGGGCGCGGGCGATCTCGTCCTGCCAGGTGGCCTGGGCCGTCTCGAAAGAGATGCTGTCGGAGAGACCGAATCCCCCGTCGCGCCCGGCCGGATCGGCCTGCGGATCGTGGATGGCCGGTACGTCCTCGCCCGTCAGCACACGGCGGAACCAGTTCCGTTCGACTTCGGCCATGTGCTGGACGAGCCCCAGCAGCGTCAGCGGCGAAGGAGGCACGGAGGCGGTCCGAAGCTGCTCCTCGGTGAGGCCGTCGCACTTCATGGCCAAGGTGGTCCGGTAGAAGTCGAGCCAACTCTCCAGATTCGTACGCTCGTCGGCGTTCAGCGGCGGCATCGGCCGTACGGTGGTCGTCATGGTCGCAGATCATGTCAGTGCGCTCCGACATCGCCTCCCTGGCCGCGCAGTGGGAACTCACGAACACACACGGAGCGGCACCGGTACGCGGACATCACGGAGCGGCCTGCCGGAGCAGCTTCGCTGCGCCCAGGGCGTCAGTGGACGAGCCGGACGACGGGACGCAGCCGTGAGGTGAGGTCGGCCAGCATCTGTTCGGCCTGTGGCAGGACGCGGGGACCGAGGGAGGCGGTGCCGATGGCGACGCCCACTCCGGCCCAGGCCAGCGGGCCCAGCGGCGTGCACCCGAAGAAGTGGCTGACGACGGGTGTCTGGACGAGAGCGACGAGCACGACTGCGGTGCCGACGACCGTGGCAAGGACCAGCGGACTGTGGCGGCGTCCGGCGACGGTCTGCGTGAGCTGGGCGCCGACCACACCGCACAGAGCCATGGTGCTGGTGCGCCGTGCCGAGCCGGGGGTGAGGGTGCCGATGAGCCATGCGGTGGCCGCGCCGATACCGGTGATCACGCCACGATGGCGGATCTGACGTGTCAGCGGTTGCCCGAGGACGGCGAGGCCCACGGGTACGGTGTCGGCTGCGGCGGGCTCCCCGGCGGGCTCCGGGTCGTGAGGGGTGACCGCGACCGCCATCGCCGGGAACATGTCGGTGAGCAGGTTGACCAGCAGCAGCTGACGTGTCGACAGCGGCGACGTGCCGGACAGCAATGTGCCCAGTACGGAGAAGCCGACCTCGCCGGCGTTGCCGCCGAGAAGGATGCTGATCGCGTCGGCCACGCTGCGCCAGAGGGCTCGGCCCTCGCCGATGGCGTCGATGAGAACCGACAGTTCGTCGTTGGTGATCACGAGGTCTGCGGCGTTGCGTGCGGCAGCCGATCCGCGCGCGGCGATACCGACCCCGACATCGGCGGCGCGGATCGCGGCGGCGTCGTTGGCGCCGTCCCCGACCATGCCCACGACGCAGCCCGCCTCCCGGAGTGCCTCCACGACCTGGAGCTTCTGCTCGGGTGCGACGCGGGCCACGACGCCGCAGTCCCGGAGCAGGCGGGCCCGTCCCGCCCGGTCCAGTGAAGCCAGCTCGTTACCGGTGACGACCGTGACATCCTCGGGCCAGCCCAGGGAGATGGCCACGGAGCGGGCGGTCTGCGGGTGGTCGCCGGTGAGCATGACGGGGCGTACACCGACCTCTCCCAGACCGGCCACGAGCGGAGCTGAGCTGGGGCGGGGGCTGTCGGCCAGTGCCACGAATCCGATGAGCTCGAGCAGTTCGAGAGGCTTGTCGAGCGCGTCCCTCGCCTCGTCCTCCGTCGCGAGACGGCGCTGCGCGACTGCCAGGAGCCGCAGGCCCTGGCCGGCGAGGGAGTGCGCCTCTTCGACGGCTACCGGATCCGTATCGGGGCAGCAGGGCAGCACAACTTCCGGCGCCCCCTTGACGACCAGCATGTTCGCGCCGTCCGCGTCTCTGCCCGTGGCGGCGGCGTAACCGCGGCTCGCCTCGAAGGGCTGGGCCCGTACGGTGGTCCACCCTGTCTCGGGCGGGGCTGCTGCCAGGACCGCCTCGTCGGTGGCATGGGCGTGGGCGCCCGGCTGCTCGGCCAGGCGAGGGCAGGCCCGGGCGGCGATGCGGAGAATATGTTTCGTCCCGAGGGTGTCGGCCGGCTGCTCGACGCCCGTGCCACTGATCAGGCGGACGACCCGCAGCCGGTTCTCGGTGAGGGTCCCGGTCTTGTCGAAGCACATGGTGTCCACGCGTCCGAGCGCCTCCAGGCTGCGTGGTGTACGTACCAGGACGCCGAGCTTGCTCAGCCGCCGCGCCGCGGCCATCTGCGCGACGGTCGCCACCAGAGGCATGCCCTCGGGCACGGCGGCCACTGCGACTGCCAGTCCGCCCTGGAGAGCTGTACGCACCGGACGGCCGCGGAGCAGGGACAGGCCGGCCACCGCGGCGCCACCGGCGAGAGTGAGGGGCAGTACCCGGCGGGTCAGCCGGTGCAGTCGGGCCTGGACCCCCGCCGAGGTGGGGACCCGGGCGGCGAGGGACGCCGCGCGGCCGGCCTCGGTCCGATCGCCCGTTGCCACCACCACTGCCCGGGCGTGGCCGGCGACCACCGTGGTGCCTTCGAACACCATGCATCTGCGGTCGGCGACGGGCGCCTGTGGTACGGCGGCCACTTGTTTACGCGTGGGCAGTGACTCGCCCGTCAGGGAGGACTCGTCCACCTCGAAGCCACTGACCTCCAGCAGCCGCGCGTCGGCCGGCACCACATCGTTGGTGCGCAGCTCGATCACCTCGCCGGGCGCCAGTTGCGCGGCCTCGACGACGGATGCCTCTTCTGCCGACGGGTGGGCGAGTCGCCGGGCGTTCTGCCGTTGCCCGGTCACCAGGGCGGACAGCGCACGCTCCGCGCGCAGTCGTTGCACCCCGCCCACCAAGGCGTTCACCGCCACGGCGGTGATGACCAGGAACGCGTCCACCGCGGAGCCCAGCAGTGCCTGCGCGGTGGCACCGACCACCAGAACCGGGGTGAACGGGTCGTCCAGTTCGGCCCACACGGCGCCGGCCAGACGTACGCTCACCCGTGCGGGCGCAAGGGCCGGGTGGGTGGCAGCAACGCCCGCGACGTGGCCGACCCGGGTCCGTACCACCGTCAGGGCGGTGGGCGCGTCGCACGGCGCCTTCGCCAGCCGGGCCATGACCTGCTCGGGCCGTAGGGCGTGCCAGGGCACCCGCGGAGTGGGGTGGGGGGTCGCACCGGCGGCTACACCGAGCGCGGCACACCAGCCCATGAGCAGGGCCGCGCCGGTGGCGATATTGACGGGGCTGAGCCGCACTTCGAGGGGGAAGGGAACCCGCTGCGACCGAGCTCCCTTGGTGAGTACCAGGAGCTCGGAGAGCGTGGCGCCCGCCTCCGCACAGAACTTCGCACGCCGGCTGACCGCCCGCGCCGCGGGTACGGCTGACAGCAACCGCCATACGCCCTCCAGTCCACGCAGAGGCAGAAGGTCGGCTCCCCAGACGACAGCGCTGCGCTCGTCGGTGACGGCGACGGCGATGTCACTGCGGAGCAGTCCGTCGAGTACGTCGTGGGCGGCGGCAGTCAACTCCCGTTCGGCCGACGCCCGGTCGTGCGGGACGCGCGCCACCGTGAGAACCGTTCGGCCCTCGCTCTGCAGGGCAGCCACCACCTCCGCCAACGGGATCTCGGCGGAGGCGAGTTGGTCGGCCAGGGTACCGAACTCGCCGAGCCAGCAGTCCTCCACCACCACGACATGCAGACCGGCTCGGCGCGCTGCGTCCAGCGCGGCTTCGGCCATGGGGTCGACCTCCCAGCCGACCAGAACGGTTCCGACGTCCTTGCCACGTACCGACGCGATCATCAACCCCGCGTCCGGTGCCGTCCCATCGGGCACCGGGCGAAGGCCGATGCCCGGTTCCTCGGACGGCGTTGTCGCGTCCTCGGGCGCGCTGAGCGCCGCGGTGGCTTCCTGCCACAACCGGTGGTGATCCCAGCCGGACGTGCTGGGGTGGACCTCGAGCACGGTGCGCCGAGTGCTGCGCAGTGCCGCGGGGTGCAGGACCACGGTGTCCACGAGCTCCAGCTGGCCCAGCCGCTCGGGGTCGCGGACCAGTACGTCCTCGCGTGCCAGGGCAATGCCGAGAGCCGCGGTGAAGGCCGCCGGGCCGTAGCGTGCGGCCTTGGGCGAACCGGCCAGTACGGTCTCGGCGGCCTCGTCCATGCTGCGGGTGAAGAGAAGCTTGGTGACGGCACCGCCCAGCATCCCGTTGACCGCCGCGGCGGCATATTGCTCGCCCGGACTCGGGCGCAGCGGCGGACGCAGGACGTCGGTGTCGGCCGGAGTCAGCCTGTCCGGGGCGCACAGCGTGTCGTGCACGGCGTCGAACGTCGCGAGCTGAGCCATGGATTCCACCAACTGGGCACTCCGCAGGGCCGCGTCGAGCAGCAGAGGACTCGGCGACTGACCGATCCCGCAGACGGCCGCATGGGCCACGGCCAGCACCAGATCGGATGCGTCCGGGCCCAGCGCACGGCTCAGCACCGCGCGTACCCGCGAGTCCTCACGCATGACGACGACCGCGGCCACCATGGCCTCCGGCGCTCGCTTCAGAAAGGCTGCCCGCCCCACGAGTGCTACGCCGATACCCGCCGCGTCGCAGGCCAGGGCGACAGCGTTGGCGCGCACGCCGCCGGCGGCGCCCGGGTGCACGTGTTCCAGCGTCTGATCGCCCACGTGCACGAGCCCGTGTTCGGCGGCCAGTTCGGACACCTTGTCGGCCACCTGCTCGCCGACCGCGTCCTCGGTGGTCTGCACGACCAGCCGCCCCAGGCCGCCGTCCCAGTAGGCGATCAGCACGTCCGGGTGCTCGGCCAGCTCCACGGCCACTTTTCCGGCGGCGGCCTCGAGTCGTTCCACGGTCCCAACGGGCGCGTCCGGATGGTGCTCCAGCGCCAGGTGCATCCGTGATCCGGCGCGCCAGTACCCGACCTGAGGAGTGATCGCGTTGCGGGCGACCCTGCCGACCCGTAGCGCGGTCGCCGACACCGCCGCCGCCCCGTCCGCCGCGCCGCGCGCACCGGCGTTCACGAGCTCAGCGGCCATCCGCGCCGCATCTGCGGTCGGCGTGGCGATCCGGCGTGTGGCCTCGACCGGCACAGCCAAGGCGCTCTTGAGGGCCACGGCGGGCCCGGTCAGCAAGCGGAGCAGCATGTCTCACCTTCGCGGGCTTGCCGCACGAGGCCGGGAGCAGAACGGTCCGTGACTGGCGCCGGGCGCGGAACGGTCGTAACAGCGGACGGGTGGCGGCCTCAGGACTTCTTCCGCGCACCGGCCTTGGCGCGCGAGGTGCCCGAGGCGCTCGTGGCGGCGCGCTTGGACGAGCGGGCCTTCGCCGTTCCGGAGGCGGTCGACGCCTTGGCCGGACGGGTCTTCGCCGTTCCGGAGGCGGTCGACGCCTTGGCCGGACGCGTCTTGGCCTTTCCCGAAGCGGCCGATGCCTTCTTGGCCGGCCGGGTCTTAGCCGCTCTCGTGGTGGTCTGCGCCTTGGCCGACCGGGCGGCCTGCTTCACCTGCAGACCTTCTGCCCGGGCCTCGCCGTCCGTCGGACGCGACTGCGTGAGCCACACCACCGCGGCACCCGTCACAGCCACCGGCCACTCGACCACACCGGCCACACCGAGCAGCCCGGCACCGGTGTACGCCGCGACACGCCGAGCATGAGGCGAAACGATCCCGACGGAGTCCAGAACACCGTCGACGATCCCCTTGACCCGATCCGCGCCGGGGACCCTGTCCACTGCCGTCATCACCCTCCGCACGGGGTGCGTCAGTGCCTCCTGGACCGGATGCTGCACCTTCGTGTCCCGTGAGCCAGACACATGGGAACTGTCAGTCATGGTCGCTCTCTCTCCGTCGGGCAGGTGAGACGGACGGCCCGCGGCCGTGATGCCTCTCACCTTTCAGCAACCTTGACAAGATCACACAACTCCGGCAAGCCTGGACATATCCACTTACCGCCAAGTGAGGTAACAGGGGGGCGACTCAACGCCAAGGACCCTCCCGGCCGCGACAAGTCCGAGAAGACCGGTCGCCGGGTCCAGCCGGCGGGACCCGCGGATCACCGACCCACACCCACGGGTGTCCTGGCCGCGAGCAGTTGAGGGCATGAACACCCACCCCGGCCCGGAGCCGACCTTTCGAGGGTTCGCCCACCGGCGCCGTCACCGCCGGACCACCACCCCCGCGTTCGTCGGCCGGCCCACCTCACATCGCAGTCCGTCCACCGGGCCGTTCGACATGTGCAGCGGCTCCCCGATGCGTGCTGCGGGCGTCAGCCCCCTACCTCCAGTGGAGGCCGTTCATGCGCATCGAACTGACCTGGCCGCGCTCCGGCGCCGAAGACCGGACCCTGGCCATCGCTCTTCCCGCCACCGGCCTGCTGCGCCCAGCCCTGCGGTACACGAGCCGGCTGTGCACTCCCGTCGGCCTCCGGCGGGCCGTCGCCTGCGCGGAGCCCCTCATCGAAGCCGCGGCCCACGCCGCCGGCGCGGACGCACTCACCCGGGCCGCCCTGCCGTACGCCATCCGGTTCACCCGGCAAGCACTCCACAGCGACACACCCGCAGCCATCCCGAGCCAGGCAACGCGAGCGCTCCCCTCCGAGTCCCACTCACCCACTCCCCCACCGCCTGCGCTCTGAGTGACGCACCAGGGATCCCCCTGCGCCGGGACGCGATCTTCGGCGCACCCTGGCCCCGCGTGGGGCCCCTTCGCTCGGCTGCAGGTGACGGCCGTGGCGAGACCGTCGGAGCGACGCGGTCGCCGGTATCCGTGGTCAGCACAGGCTCCGTACCGGGAACCCCGCCGTGCGCACCGGACTGACACCCACGACCGAATCACACCGAACTGAAGTTCGATGAATGGGTGACGCGGGTGAACCTGTCACTCGTGCGGAGGGGTCGGACTGCCACAGCCTCCTCGTCGATGTTCCCTGGTACCAGGCATCACGGGAGGACTCGACATGACGCCCATCGGCGGCGGTGCACGACAGCGGACGGTACGCCGTGCCGCGTGTACGGCCCTGCTGATCGCGTTGATGACGTTGGTGCACGCGGTGTTCACCCCCGCCCCGGTGTCCTTCTCCAAGGTCGGCCCCGATCAGAGCCGCCACGCCCTTCTCGCAGGTCCGACGGTCGGCGCCGCCGTCGTCGACTCGGCGTCATCAGACCTCTCCTGCCCATCGGCTCCCACCGGTCGCAGCGACGACCACAGGTGGCGTTCCGGTACGACCTCGATCGGTAAGCCGCGCCACACTCCGTCCGCGGCTACCGCCGTGGCGACCGATCCCACCTTCGGCACAGAGCCCACAGCGACCGGGCGCGGTCCATGCGCGCCGGCGCCCGTAGGCAGAGCCGGCTCGGCTGCTTCTCCCGAAGGTCTCGTACTGCGCTGCTGACCGGCCCCGGCCGCACATCTCCCGTACACGTCGCGCTCCGTCACGAGCGGCACGCGAGGTGCGGCCTGCCGTCGCCAACACCTACGTCACGTGACCCCGCAGGAGAACCCGTCATGCCCGCAGATGTCTTCGCGGCCGTGAGCGCACTGGTGCGTGCCGAAGCGGCTCGCCAGCCCGCCCCGCCCTCCGCGGCGCCGTTGTCGCCGGACAGTTCACATTCGCTCACGGCCTCGGAACGTCAACAGAGTTCCGGCACCCCGAGCCCGACCGCGCCGCAGCCGAATCCCGCGTCCGCTCCGCCTCGGGCGGGTCTGCTGTCCGACCTGCAGCGTCGGCTCCTGGCATTGCTCCACTGACGCCAGGTCGGTCAGCCCGAGCGCAACCCCGTACACCGGACCGTCATCCATACCTCGCATGCCCGTGCAGGAGAGACAAGCTGACATGCAGTCATTCATCAGTCGTGCCCGCATCCACCACCGTAGTGTCGCCGACCCCGGCCCCTTCCCTCACAGATACGGGGGGAATCACGTCGGCTCCGTGCCCGCCCACCGGCGGGCCGCTGGCACCGTCCGCGCACTGTGAGGGGCATCGTCCACGGCCCTCGCGGTGGCCGACGGCAGGGGAAGGCCCTATGGCGCGGCAAGGAGGGTGCTTTCGGGGCCAGAGGGAGAGACGACTTCGCCGCATCTCTGGTGGTGTTCCTGGTGGCGCTCCCACTGTGCGTGGGGGTGGCTGTCGCCTCCGGCGTTCCCGCTGAGCTGGGCCTGGTCACGGGAATCGTCGGAGGGCTGGTGACCGGACTGCTCCCGGGGAGCAGTCTCCAGGTCAGCGGCCCGGCGGCCGGCCTGACGGTACTGGTCTACGAAGCCGTGACGACTCACGGCCTCTCCGGCCTCGGCGTTCTCGTCCTCGCCGCCGGCCTGCTTCAGCTCCTCATGGGCGTACTCCGGCTGGGCCGCTGGTTCCGGGCCATCTCCGTGGCCGTCGTCCAGGGCATGCTCGCCGGCATCGGACTCCTGCTTGTCGCCGGCCAGTTGTACGTCATGGCCGACCGAGAGGCGCCGGATTCCGGGCCTTCCAAGATCGCCGGTATGCCAGGTCTGCTGGCCGATGTGTTCGGTTCCGCCCAGTCGATGGTGGCTCTCGGGCTGGGCCTCGGGACGATCGCCGTCCTGGTCGGGTGGAAGCACCTCCCTCCATCGATGCGGCTCGTGCCCGCTCCGCTCGTCGCTGTCGCTGTCACCTCCGGTATCGCCGCGATCTGCGACACGCCTGTCGCGAAGGTCGAGGTACAGGGGCTGCTGGACGCCATCCAGCCACCGAGCGCGGACGCTTTCGGGCTGTTGACCCAGCTCGGCGTCCTCGGAACGGTGCTCGCGTTCGCCCTGATCGCATCGGCCGAAAGCCTGTTCAGCGCGGCGGCGGTGGACCGCCTACATACGGGACCACGCACGGACTACGACAAGGAACTCATCGCCCAGGGCGCCGGCAACGCGGTATGCGGTGCGCTCGGCTCACTGCCCCTGACCGCGGTGATCGTCCGCAGCGCGGCCAATGTCCAGGCGGGCGCACGGAGCAAGGCGTCCAGAGTGCTGCACGGAGTATGGCTGTTGTTGTTCGCCGCGCTGCTGCCGTCGGCACTCGGCGTGATTCCGCTGTCCTGCCTCGCGGGCGTCCTCGTCTACTCGGGCGCGAAGCTCGTCCCGGTCAAGGAGCTGATGGTGCTGTGGCGTGCGCACAGGGGTGAGGCAGTGATCGTGGTCGTCACTGCTGGGATGATCGTCGTGGCGAACATGTTCGAAGGCGTGCTGATCGGTGTCGCGCTCTCCGTGGCGAAGTCGGCGTGGGACACCTCTCACCTTCAGGTCGATGTCGCCGACGGAGGAGTCGGCGTGATCCGCGCGCGACTGACGGGCAATGCGACGTTCCTCCGGCTGCCGGTGATACTCGACGCCCTGGAGGCGCTGCCGAAGGACCGCCCGATCGAGCTCGACCTGTCGGGCCTGCGGCATCTGGACCACGCCTGCCTCACCGCCCTGACCACCTGGGCGGACAGACACAACACCCCGGGCACCGCCCCGGTCAGGTTGGTCCCCGCGGAACCCTGACCGACACGACCGATGACGGCGGCTCGGGCCGTGCGCAGGTGCAGGCCTCCACCGGCCGGCGCCGCAGCCGGACCCTGCCCCACCGTACGGACGTCCGGGCGCCGCCACCGGACGGTACACACGCAAGCGACGGGTGTCCCCCGAGACGTCAGGGGACACCCGTCTTGAAACAACGTGTCAGTGGTCGTCCCAGTGCCCGTCATGACCGACGTGCCGGTGACCGTCGTGCACGTAGTCCACATGGTCCCCGTGCGGCACCGCGACATGCCCGCACCCGTCGCCATGCTGGTGCGCGTGGTCGCCGTGAGCGGTGTGCCCGCCCGGTTCGCACTCGTCCACATGGCCGTCGTGAACACGATGGAGGTGACCGTCGTGCACGTAGTCCACGTGGTCCTCGTGCGGGATGGCGACGTGGCCGCAGCCCTTACCGTGCTGATGCATGTGGTCGGGATGGGGGGCATGTGCAGTGGTCATGACGTTCTCCGGTCGTTCCTCGGCAGTCACCTGCGCGCATTCGGCTTGCGCCACTGGCTCGAACTTTCCCTCCAACGAGCACCGGTGCAGGTTGTCACCGGGGCGCGTCCGGTCGGGTGCGAAACACGTCCGATGGGGTGACCGGGCCTCGCAGAGCACGTCAGGGCTTCACCCGCACCCCTCTTCGTCGGCTCCGCCACGGGGCTCCCCGCCTCCGGGCCCGGCATGGCTTCCCCCCTTTGTCAGCCATGATCCGAAAGGTGGTGTCACCGGGCCGGACGGAGGCGCTGCCCCGCGATGGACGTCTTCATCACCGCGGCCGGGCCCGTGTGAGCTCATGAGGTCGCTGACCACGACGCGGATACGGCCGGTCCCGTCGAGGCACGCGTAGCGCAGGAAGACTTTCGCGGGAAGGCGTTGAAGGCCACTGTGAACAATGCAACGATTCCGCAGAGCCGGTCGGCACGGAAGGATTCAGTCGCGATGCATGATCGTAAGCGTCTCCCGGCCGCAGCGGCTTTCGACGCGCTGGGAGCAGAGTACGAGCGGGCTTTCGCCGAGTCGGCAGCCCACCATGCCTCGCTGCAGCGCCTGTTGCAACTGCTCGCGCCGCACAGCCGGGTATTGGACGTCGGCAGCGGGACCGGACGGCCGACCGCGCAGATCCTGGCCGAGGCCGGCCACGAGGTGCTGGGCGTCGACGTTTCGCCCGTCATGGTGGAGCTCGCGCGACGACAGGTGCCCGACGCCTCGTTCGAGTGTGCCGACATCCGTCATGTCACCTTGGCGAACAGCAGTTTCGACGCCGCGTGTGCCTACTTCTCCCTCTTGCAGATGTCACGCAACGACCAGTCCGATCTCGTCCGGCGGCTCGGGCGGGTGGTGACCCGCGGCGGCCTGCTGATGATGGCGACCGTACCGCTGGACGTCGAGGGCGTCGACGTCGAGTTCATGGGCCAGGACGTACAGGTGACCAGCTTCGCCGCTGCAGCGTTCACCGAGTTGGTGATCGAAGCGGGATTCTCACTCCTGTGGGAGGAGAACACCCTGTTCACCCCGTCGTACCCCGGCGGGGTGCCCGAGCCTCAACTGTTCCTGCTCGGGCGACGGACCTGACAACCCGTCCCAGGGGGCGACTCACCGCTACACCCCCTCTCTCGCCCCCGTGCGGAGCGCCGGGGAGCTGTCTCATGCGCTGCTTTCCGGCCGAAGCGTGAAGTTTCGCGTAAGAACCACCGAAGAAAAGCAGCAGGTCAGACGGTAGTTCGCGGTTGTACCACCGGATTTCGTCCACATGCTGGACACCTCGCACGGGCCCCGCGCACCGCCCCCGAGCTGGCCGAACGACCATTCGGTCGATGCGCCGTCGGCGAGCCGGGCCGGAAAGGGCTGATCGATGTGCACTCACCGTCCGCATGCACGAGACTCCCGAACGCAATCGCACCCCCAAGCGAAGGAGATTCACAAATGCGCTACAACATCGGCAAATTCAGCATAATCGCCACGACATCCGCACTGATCATGTCGGGCATGGGCGCCGTGGGTGTCGCGCAGGCCCAGCCCGTGCAGTCGACCAGCCTCTACGCCCCGTCAGCCCTCGTGCTGTCGGTCGGCAAGAGCAACGGCGCCGCCGTCACCGTCCAGCGGGCCGTCACCCTCAGCTGCGCCCCGCGCCCGAGCGGCACTCACCCCTCGCCCACTGCGGCGTGTGCGGATCTGCTCGCCGTCGACGGGGAGTTCACCCAGCTGACCACGCCGCCTCAGCGAAGCTGCACGCGCGAGTGGGATCCCGTCGTCATCAACGCGAACGGTGTGTGGCAGGGCCGGAACGTCTCCTGGTCGGCCACCTTCGGCAACGCCTGCGAGATGCAGGCGAGCCTGACCGAGGGATCGGTCTTCGGCTTCTGATCGACCCTCGGCGCATGCCATCGCACCCGATGCCCCGTCTCGACGGACGTGCGCCGACCGGCACGCGTGATCGGGGCGAGCGCATCCGTAGTTGAGCGATGCGGGACCCCTGCCGGCCGGGAAGCGTCCCTGTCCGTTCCGTCGTGACGACGAGTGCGTCGTCACGACGGCAACTGCGGGCGGGGCATGCGCCGGCAGTCGCCGAACCTCACCCGCGTGAGCCGCCCCACGTGCGACGACCGGTCACGGCGGTGCCGCCGCCAGCTCCACCGTTGTCGTGACGCGTACGAGGGCCGGCCGGCGGGGCGCGGAACCGAACCCGAATTCCACGGGTGGATCGAGCGGAGCCAGCGCCCCGAGTCGGGCTCCGCCGAGCACGGCGTCCGCCGCGAGAATGGGCCACAGGTCATGGGCTCCGTACCACTCCCGACGCCCCGCGACGGCACTGCCCAGGGTGCGCACGCCAGGCATCAGCCGCGCGGGGATGTCGCACAGTGCCGCCCAGCTCCGGCTCCTGACCAGCGGGGCGGGCACGGTGCGCAGCAGCCACCCCAGCGGGGACCGGGAGCCGGTGCTCAAGTGCAGACTCAGCGGGCCGGCCTGAATGCTCCACTCGGATCCGCCCCGCCGGACCGCGACGGGAACGACCTCGACGCGCTCGAAGCGGTAGGTGGCGGCGACGAAGTCAGCGACGGCAGCGGACGGCGCCAGCAGCAACCGCTCGCCGTCCGGGTGCTGGATCATCACATCACTGAACGGCCCGAAGGGGGAACGGGTCCAGTGCCCCACCACCAGCCGAGTTCCGGAGGTGGTCCCCACGCCGGCGATCCAGCCGTCGAATCGCAACCGCTCACCTTTCACACCGGACAGCTTCTCCCACCATCGAGGGAATACGGCCGATGTCGGCGGCGAGGGAGCAGACGTGTACCTTCCGCACGGTCGACGGGGCCGCGCGGATCACGAGGAGTCGCTCGCCGACGGCACTTCGGTCCCGGGACGACGAAGAACGCTGGTGGTGTAGTCCGCCACGGCCGCTTCCAGACCGATGTCCAGCTGTGCGCGCTCGGACATGTACCACCGGTGTTCCAGCAGCTCGTGATAGAGCTCGGCCGGGTCCATGGTGCTCCGGAGTTCCTGCGGAACGGCACGTACCGTGGGCCTGAACACCTCGCGGACCCAGCGGTGGGCAAGCACCTCCGCACGGGCGCCGAGCGGGTCGCCCGGCGCATAGTCCTCTTGTGTGGCCATCCAGCTCTCAAGGTCGTTGAGGAGTCGTCGGGCCTGGTTCTCCTCGGCGTCGAGCCCGGTGAGGCGAAGCAGCTGGCGCTGATGATGGCCTGCGTCGACCACCTTGGGGACGAACGTGATCGTGTCGCCGTTCGGGGAGTTGGCGATCTGCATCTCGGCAACGTCGAAGCCCAGGTCGTTGAGCCTACGCATGCGACGTTCGATGTAGTGATATTTACCGGCCGGATAGACCGAAGTGCGAGTCAGCTCACTCCACAGCTCCTCGTACCGCTGGCAGATCTCGGCGCCGAAGGCGATCGGATCCACCGAGGGATGGAGCGCCCCCGAGGCCTCCAGGTCCAGCATCTCCCCGCTGATGTTCACCCGGGCCAGATCGATGTCGTATTCACGCTGCCCTGTGCTGAGCCGGTCGTGCACCTCGCCGGTCTCCGCGTCCACGAGGTAGGCGGCATAGGCACCGGCGTCCCGGCGGAAGAGCGTGTTGGACAGAGAGCAGTCGCCCCAGGCGAACCCCGCCAGGTGCAGCCGGACCAGCAGTACGGCGAGTGCGTCCATGAGCCGGTGCACCGTCGTCGGGCGCATCGTCGTCTCGAACATCGAGCGGTAGGGCAGGGATCCGTTGAGATGACGAGTGATCAACACCGGCTCCAGCGGCTCCCCGTCGGTGCCGGTGCGCCCCGTGACCACCGCGAGTGGGTCCACCGCAGGTATCCCGAGCCGGGCCAGGGTGCGCAACAGCTCGTACTCGCGTACCGCCGGCCGTTCCGCGAGCTCCTTGACGGCCACCACGTCGGACCCCGCTCGGGCATAGCGCACGACGTGGCGGGAGATGCCGCGCGGCAGCGTCACGAGGTGTTTCTCCGGCCACTCTTCGAGCGGCTGGTGCCAGGGCAGCTCGAGGAGGAACGCGGGGTGTTCGGGGTTGGTGGCACTGAACTGCAGAGCCATCGGTCGCCTCGCTCGTTCTTTCGGTGACGGGACCACCAGTGTGACGTAACGGGTGGCGCGCCCCCTGGCCCCGGGGAGGGAAGCCTGAGCTTCCTGGCCGGCAGGTGCCTGCCGGGACGGCCATCGCTGCGGCCGGTACGGCGCCGGCCCACGCGGGGTCCGGTGGTTGTGCGTTGTTGCGGTCGCGATGTGGACGGGCTTGCCGGAACGAGCGGCGTGAGTCGGCGCCGGTGCAGGTGCGGGCACCGATCGCCCCATGGTGCGGAAGGACGGCCGGGCCCGGATGCGAGGTTCTTTCCGGCCCGCTGTCAGTGGGTGGGTCTACCGTGCGAGGACAGAGGAACCCAGCGTGAGTAAGGGGAGATCATGACCACACTCGAGAATCGACCGAACACCGCACTCCTCGTCGTCGACGTGCAGAACGGCGTCGTCGAGGGGGCTCACGAGCGCGACGCGGTCGTCGCGAACGTCGGTCACCTCATCGAGAAGGCACGGCGGGCGGGGACGTCCGTCGTCTGGGTCCAGCACTCCGACGAGCATCTTGTACGGGAGAGCGACGACTGGCGGATCGTCCCCGAGCTGACTCCGGGCGACGCCGAGCCGCTCGTCGAGAAGAACTACGGCGACTCCTTCGAGGACACCACACTCGAGACCGTCCTGTCGGGCCTCGGGGCCGGACGCCTCGTCGTCGCCGGCGCGCAGACCGATGCGTGCATTCGCTCGACGCTCCACGGCGCACTCGTCAGGGGCTACGACGTCACCCTCGTCAGCGACGCCCACACGACGGAGAACCAGACGGCATGGGGAGCACCGCCGCCGGACCAGGTCATCGCGCACACGAACCTGTACTGGTCCTACCAGGCGGCACCGGGGCGGACCGCCGGGACGGTCGAGACCAAGGATGTCGACTTCGGCGGCATGTCCTGAAGCATGCGCGTCGGAGGTCGGAACGCCTCGGCCGGCTGCCACTCCCTCCGATCCTGGTCCGAGAGCTCGGCGAATCGCCGCGCCGACGCGCGAAGTTGGCAGAGCGGGACAGCCGGCAGAAGCGCATCCGCGTCGGTCGGTTCGGTTGTCGGACCGACGGGGGGTCGGTGCTCCGATCCGCCGCTCCCGCGCTCGGGCGTCGATGTCGGCCGACCGGGCGCACTGCCGCGGACATCGCGGGCCGGGTCATAGGCCCACGATGACCAGAGCGGTGTCGTCGGTGGCGCCGCCGGGCGGGAGAAGGTCCGCCAGCAGGGCGTCGGCGAGGTTTTCGAGGTCGGCTCCATGGTGGCGGGCCAGGGAGTCGGCGAGCCGCGCGAGGCCGTTGTCGATGTCTTCGCGGCGGCGTTCGATCAGGCCGTCGGTGTACAGCACGAGGACGGCGCCCTCGGTGAAGGGCTCGATCGCCTGGGGCCGAGGGACGTGTTCGGGGCGGGCACCGAGTGGGGGGTCGGTGGCCCGGTCGAGGAACTCGACGGTTCCGTCGATGTGCACGAGGGCCGGTGGCGGATGGCCGGCGCTGCTGTAGGTGATGGTGCGGGCGTCCCAGTCGACGAACGTGTTGGCCACTGTGGTGTTCTCGGCGCCGTCGATGGAGCGGGCGTACAGCCCGAGGACTTCCAAAGCTCGGGCAGGGCCGTCGACGACGCGAAAGGCGGCGCTGAGCGCGCTGCGCAGTTGTCCCATGACACCGGCCGCGGACAGGCCTTTGCCGACCACGTCGCCGACGGCGACCGCGACACGGTCGCCGGACAGGTCGACCATGTCGTACCAGTCGCCACACACATTCAGCGCGCCGACAGCGGGTCGGTAGCGTACCGCCGCCTCGTGGCGCCCGACCGGCCGCGGAGGCGGCAGCATCGCCTCCTGCAGGCTCAGGGCGACTTCGCGGGCGCGGATGAGTTCGGTGACCTCCTCCACCCGGTGCAACAGCAGGACCACCCGGCCGTCCGGACCGAAGACGGGCGCGTTGGTCAGGTTGAAGTACCGCTCGTCGCTCACCCCGGACCTGTCGGGGTCCTCCATGTCGACGCGCTGCAGTCCGGTTTCGCGCTCACCGGATTCCGCCACCCGGCGCAAAGACGCCTGGAGGTTCGTCACGAAGGGCCCGGCGGGGTCGTTCGGGTCGGGAACGTCGTCGGAAAGGTAGTGGCCGATCAACTGCTCGCGGGTGCGGTCCCGCATGCCCAAGAACCCCTCGTTGGCGTCCACGTACAGCATCTGCGGGGTCAGCAGGGCCACCGCCCCTGGAAGGGCCCGGAACACCGCGGCGTAGTCGATCTCTGGTTCCGTCACGTCCTGCCCGCCTCGACGCCTTCGCTGGTGTGACTTTTCACGATAGGAGCGGAACCCGAGACACCGGTGTTCCTCCCACCGATGAGCTGAGCAGGTCACCCGGGCGGCCGCGGCGGTCGGCGGCCGGGGGAAGCGCCCCCGACCGCGCGCAGATCGCACCCGCCGGTGCTGACACCGCGGCGACCGCTCCGGCTGCGGCGGGCCGGGGCCGCCCGTCGAGGTCGACGACGTCGGCCACAGGAGACACCGCGCCACCGCGAGCGTGGACCGCGGCCGCCTGAACACGATCGGTTGCACACCGCTGTCCCGAGTGCTCATGGCCTGCAGCAAGATCTGCGAAGTCGGAGGAGAGTTAGTTTGGGAAGAGGGAACTGATCCATATCTCCTCGTCCGAGGACGTGCCCATGACTGCGAGGTCCGCCGGATCACGTGCGGCGCGGGGGCGGGCCGGAGGCGCCGCTGATACCGCCGGCCCGCACTATCAGTGGATCGTGCTGTCCAACACCACGCTGGGTGTTCTGATAGCCACGATCAACGCGTCGATCATGCTCATCGCGCTCCCGGACATCTTCCGTGGAATCGGGATCGATCCGCTGAAGCCAGGGAACACGAGTCTGCTGCTGTGGTTGATCACGGGGTACTTGGTGGTCACAGCGGTGCTCGTGGTCACCTTCGGCCGGATGGGCGACATGTACGGCCGGGTTCGCATGTACAACGCGGGATTCGCCGTCTTCACCGTGTTCTCGGTGCTCTTGTCGGTGACCTGGATGCATGGCACGGCGGGCGCACTGTGGCTGATCCTGATGCGCGTGGGCCAGGGTGTCGGGGGCGCCATGCTGATGGCCAACTCCAATGCGATCATCACCGACGCGTTCCCTGCCGACAGACGCGGCCTGGCGTTGGGACTGAACCAGGTGGCGGGCATCGCCGGCTCGTTCATGGGGCTGGTGCTCGGAGGGCTCCTCGCCCCGGTGGAGTGGCGCATGGTGTTCCTGCTGTCGGTGCCGATCGGGGTGTTCGGCACGTTCTGGTCGTACCGGAAACTGCACGACACGGGCATCCGGCGGCCTGCCCGGCTGGACTGGTGGGGCAATCTGACCTTCGCTGTCGGGCTGATCGCGGTGCTGGCCGGCATCACCTACGGCATCCAGCCCTACCGCGGGCACACCATGGGCTGGACCAACCCGTGGGTGCTGTCCGCCCTGATCGGCGGCGTGGTCATGCTGGTGATCTTCGGCATCGTGGAGACCCGGGTCACCGAGCCGATGTTCCGGATGAGCTTGTTCCGCATTCGCGCGTTCACCGCCGGGAACCTTGCGAGCCTGCTGTCCGGGATGGGCCGTGGCGGGCTGATGTTCGTCCTGATCATCTGGCTGCAGGGGATCTGGCTGCCTCGGCACGGCTACAGCTTCACCGAGACCCCGCTGTGGGCGGGCATCTACATGCTGCCGCTCACCGTCGGGTTCCTGGTGGCCGGGCCCATCTCCGGCTGGCTGTCCGACCGCTTCGGGGCGCGGCCGTTCGCCACCGGCGGCATGCTTGTCGCGGCGGGTAGCTTCGTGCTGCTGGCGCTGCTCCCGGTCGACTTCCATTACGCGACGTTCGCCGCGATCCTCCTGCTCAACGGAATCGGCATGGGACTGTTCGCTTCCCCGAACCGGGCCGGGATCATGAACAGCCTGCCCGCGGACCAGCGTGGGGTGGGCGGCGGCATGAGCACCACCTTCCAGAACTCTGCGCTGGTGCTGTCCATCGGGGTGTTCTTCAGCCTGATCGTCCTCGGTCTGGCCGGCACCCTGCCGCACGCCCTGTCCAGCGGCCTCGTCGCCCAGGGAGTCCCCGCCGACGACGCGGACCGGCTGTCCGCCCTGCCCCCGGTCTCGGTCGTGTTCGCCTCGTTGCTGGGCTACAACCCGGTCCAGACGCTGCTCGGCCCGAATGTGCTGGATCAGCTTCCGGCGAGCAACGCGGCCTACCTGACCGGCCGTGGCTTCTTCCCCGCCCTGATCTCCGGGCCGTTCGCCAACGGTCTGGACGCCGCGTTCATTTTCGCAATCGCGGCCTGCCTCGTCGCCGCTGTCGCCTCCTGGCTGCGCGGTGGCAAATACGTGCACACCGACAAGCCGACCACCGTCGGCACCACGGACTACTCCTGCCCGGCACTCCGGGGCCCGGAGGCGGCACATCGCGGCTCCACGACACCGGGCCCGGCAACCGTCCGCGTCGGAACCCGCGGACTCGCCTCGGACGCTGCGCACTCCGCACCGCCGTCGGCCGGCCCGGACGCCGCTCGCGCCGGTCCGCCCGGGCTGCGGGAAGACCGGCAGGACCCCACCAGGGACTCCACCCTCAAGGCATACGCGCTGATCGTCACGGCACATGGCTACCGCCCGGCCACCTACTCGATGACTGCGGGCGACAACGGCCACCCCGCCACCGCGGATACCGCCCCTCGGACGAACGGACAGATCGCGGGCGTGGTCCGCGCGGCGAGCCCGGACCGCCCACTGCCCGGGGCGGACATAAGCGCCGTCGACGCCACGGGCGAGGTGGTGGCACACACCACCACCGACCGCGACGGCAGGTTCCGGCTGACCGGCCTGCCCCACCGCCTGTACGCGCTGACCAGGGCCCCGGGCCCCACGGCACCGCCGGACGGCGACACCTTGCACCTCACCCTGGACGGCATGCGGTCGTGACCGAGCCGAAGCAAGCCCTCGATCGGATCACCGAAATCCTTGGCGTCACCGATGGGACTCGACGAGATCGATCGGGGCGCGCACGTGATCGCCGCCGAACTCACCCACCAAGTCGTCCGTGGGCTTCCGTCGACTCCGGTGACCGCGAAGCCTTCCCAGCCGTGCACACCCGAACTCACCGGCGTCGCCCCCGGATTCCCGGCGCCTGGATCCCACCGGCGATACCGGTCGGCAGGTCATGCCTGCGGTGGGAGACCGTCGTCCACGGGCACGTTCTGCGGGGTCAGCGTGATGCCGGAGTTCCGGGCCTGTTCGAGGATCAAGGTGGCGAAGTCCTCCTCGACGTGCCCCGCGCCGACGGCACCCGCGACGAGCTGCGCGGTGGCGGCGGCGAGTGGCATCGGGACCTCCAGCTCGCGGGCCACGGACAATCCCAGGTCGAGGTCCTTACGCAGCAGCGGCATGGTGAACGTCGGTGTGAAGTCCAGGTTCACCAGTGCGGGCGACTTGTAGCGGGTGTAGTCCGAGCCCAGCACGGAGTCGTTGAGGAATTCCAGGAACGCGGCGCGGCTGACACCGCCCTTTTCTGCGAGGACCGTGATCTCGGCGAGCGACTGGGTGACGACACCGAGGAAGACGTTGTGCGCAATCTTGACGAGACGGGCGGCTTCGCCCTCTCCGACGTAGGTAACCCCGCGCCCGAGCAGAGCCAGCAACGGCTCGACCCGGCCGAACACCTCGCGCGAGCCGGAGACCGCGACCGTCAGCTTGCCTCCAGCGATCACCTTCGGGTTCCCACTCACCGGGGCGGCCAGGAAGTCCGTCCCACGTGTGGCGCATGCGCTACGGATCAGCGCGGACATCCGGGTGGACACCGTCGAGCTGTCGATCAGCACCCCCGGAGCAGCATCCGGCGAGGTCAGCACCCCGCCGGGACCCGTGGTGACCGCCTCCAGGTCGGGTGAGGCGGAGACCATGGTGAAGACGACGTCCCGGTCGGACAGGTCGGCCGGCCGGTCGACGAGCGTCCCTCCCCGCTCCGCAAGAGGTTCGGCCTTGGACCGGGTTCTGTTGTAGACGGCTACGTCGTGCCCCGCGTCCAGCAGCCGGGCGGCGAGTTGGAAGCCCATGCGGCCGGCACCGACCCAGCCGATCCGAGGGCGCTCCTGGGCGACATACGTCATTCCTCCACCTCAATCCTGGGAGTCGGCATCCGCTGCATGGGCACCGCCGCCCTGCCTGACGCTGTGACGCCCGAACTCCCCCGGCAGGACATGGTGAGGTCCCCGACCGCCTGACACTGCATCGCACGGTCCTGCCTTCCTGGGTCAGAACCAGCCACCGTCGGCCTGGATGGTCCGTCCGGTGATGAACGAGGCATCGTCCGACACCAGGAACGAGACGACCGCGGCGATTTCGGCGGGGTCGGCCATCCGACCGAGTGAGCTGGCGGTGCGGACAAGGGTGTGGAAATCGGTGTCGACGTCGGGATGGACGTAGTGGGAGGCCGCGTGAGCGGACATGTCGGTGACGGTACCCCCGGGCGCGACGGCGTTGATGGTGATGCCGCGCCGACCGAGTTCGGGGCTGAGGTTGAGCGCGATGCATTCGACCGCGGCCTTACTCGACGCATAAACGGCGTGGTAGAAGACCGCCTTGTGGGCGCTCTCCGATGATGTCAGTACGATCCTCCCCCCTTCGCCCATATGCCGTGCGGCGCTCTGTACGGCGAAGAACTGGGCTCGTGCGTTGATGGCGAAAACACGGTCGAAGTCGGCGGGGGTGACGTCGTCCAGCTTGCCGAAGTACTCGATCCCGGCGTTGCTGACCAGGATGTCGAGCCCGCCGAGCGCTTCGGCGGACTCATCCACCAGGCGCCGGATCTGGTCCGGTTCGCTGACGTCCGCCTTGAGCGCGACCGCACGACGGCCGACGGCGGTGATCTCGGCGGCCAGCGCTTCGGCCGCATCGCCGCTGCTGCGGTAGTTGATCGCCACGTCCGCCCCGTCAGCGGCGAGCCTGCGCGCCACAGCCGCACCGATCCCGCGTGCGCCACCGGTGACCAGGGCCTTCCTGCCTGTCAGCCTTCCGCTCATCGGTCTTCTCCCGTCCACGGGATCCGGCGGTCATGCCGAATACGGGTTACGCGGCCTGTCCCGGAACTCACGGCAGCAGAAGGCTTCTTCACCTCGCGTGCGCGGTCGAGGACTGCGGTGATCGTCCTCGTCACGGTGCGCGTCCTCGTTCACGGGGTTGTCCGCACCACAATCGCCCCGGCCCGGGCACCGGCGCCACTCGGAGCAAAGTCCGGCCCCGGGTCGCACCCGCCGGTCCGGCACCCGTTCACAATGCCTTCGACCACCGACGATCCGCACGCGGACAACGCGAGATGCGACCCTCCGACGAGACGCTCGGTCCCCGACCACCGCGCGTGGGAGCCCTCCGCTCCTCACCTGTGCGACGGCAGTCCGGACGGGTGAATCCGGGGAAGCCGCTGAACGTCCGTCCCTGCTTCAGGTCGGCGCCGGAAGCGACGGCCGAGGTCAGGCGCCTGCTCGCGCCTGGCGGCGGCAACCGCTGTGCCGCGCTCCTTGATCCTTCTCGGTGGTAACGGCGGAGGCGGACAGGAGCGTCGCAGCGGCGAGGCTGCCCCAGAGGGCGGCCGGGCCGTGAGGTGCGAGAGTGGTGATGACCGCCGGGGAGACGGCGAGGCCGAAGCCCGTGGAGAGCTGGAAGCGGGCGAGTGCGCGTCCCAGGACATGGGCGGGGGCGAGGGCGGTGACGAGGGCGGTGGCGCTGCCGGCATAGATGATCTCGCCGATGGTGCAGACCACGGACACCGTGGCGACGGCCGGGCCGCTCCAGCCGTGTCCCAGTGAGGTGGCCGCGAGGAAGCCGAGGTAGGACGCGGCTAGTACCACGCCGGCGAGTGCCAGCACGGACCGGCGGGAGAAGCGGGACATCAGAACGGTGACTGGCACCTGCAGGGTGACCACCAGCACCGTGTTGGTCACGAAGATGGCCCCCGCCCATACCGGGGGTGCGTGCATCTGCGTCTGCAGGATCAGAGGGAGCGCGATTTCGGGGACGTTGAGGCAGAAGACGTAGACCACGTTGGCCGCCAGCAGCGCGTACATCCGAGGTGCGGGCCCGTCGGCCCTGTCCTTGGCCGCGGCAACGGCCGGATGCGCGTGCACGTGGACCGACCACGCCAAGGCCGCCGCAGTGAGGTAGGCGAGCCCGGTGACGGCCGCCAGCGCCTGTAATGCGGTGGCGCCGCCCGCCAGGCATACGGTGGCGAGGAGCGCCCCCGCGCCCAGGCCGGCGTTGCGCAGAGCGCGCCCCCCTGCGAGAGCGGCGTCGCGTTCCCGGCCGTGGGCGACCGTGGCCACGAGAGCTGCGTGGGCGGCCGGCCATGCCTGGTTGCCGATGCCGAGGAAGAGCGCCGCCGTCGCGAACGGCCAGACGTGCCCCGCCGGGGTGGCCAGCAGCACCACCACGCCCAGCACTCGCACCAGCATCGACGCTGCCACGACCGTGCTGCGTGCGCCCCGGTCCAGCCATCGGCCCACCGCAGGCATGCACACGAGACCCACGACGACGCCGACCGTCATGGCGATGCCGGTGGTCGGCGCGGACAGCCTCAGCACCGTCACCCCGTAGAGCAGCAGAAAGGGCCGCAGCAGGCCGGTGCCGAGCGCGTCCACGGCCAACGCGACGGCATAGCGGGGGCCTCCGGATGCGCGGACGAGGGCGCGCGGCTGAATCCTGGTGGTGGTTGCCATGGCGGCAACGGTGCGTTCGGCCGCCGGACCGGGCACGTCGGTTGACCGACACCGTCAATCGACGTGGTCGTCGGCCATCCGGGCAGTGATGATGAGGGGGTGACGTTGAGGATCGACATCGGCGGACTGCCGTCCGAGCGACTACGGTTCGCCGCCTCCCCGCTGGCCGAGCTGACCGCGATGCTGCATGTGCTGGCCGCACCCGGACACCATCCGCAGCTCGCCGGCTGGGCCGAAGATGTCTGGGCCGGGCTGCACCCGGAGCTGGCCGAGCGGCTCAGGGAGGCGGAGTTCCTCTGGCGTTCCTCACAAGCCGACTTCCTGATCCCCGCCCGACCTCGGCCGACCCTCGCCGCGGAGTTGGACGATGTGGACCGGATCGACGACGAATCGTATGTGACCGCCGCGCTCGTCACCACGTGCGGCAGCAACCGGGTCCACTTCGCCGCGCCGTCGCCGCTCGCCGACGCGACGGCGCGCGAGCGGGCCCTGGACCTCGCTCAGGCCCGCGGCGCGCTCCAAGAGGCCTTCGCGGAACGGCTGCTCGCCAACCCGGCCGCTGTGCGGGCACAGGTACGCCACACGCTCGAACAGTGCGCCGACGCCTTCTTCGATGCCGCCTGGAGGGGGGCCGCCGTGCAGCTCGCCACCGATCTGCGCCTGAAGAACGACTTGCTGAGGCGCGACGGCATCGGGGCGGCACTCGCATCGGTCTCCGGTGCGGTCACCCTGGCGCCGGACGGCGACTTCATCGTCGTGGACAAGCTGCAGGACAAGGCGACCTCCGCCCATGGCACCGGGGTCACCTTCATCCCCAGTGTCTTCGGCCGCCCGCACCTGGTGGCGGTTCACGCGCCCGGGTGGCAGCCGGTGGTGCAGTACCCCGTGGCCGAGCCGAGTCCTTCGGAGCCGGTACCGCTGGAAACGGTCACACTGCGGCTGGAGGCACTCGCCCATCCGGTACGGCTGCGGCTGCTGCGCACCCTGGCCCGCGGACCGCACACCACCAGTGAGCTGGCCCACGCCTGGGCACTTTCACCCCCGGAGGTTTCCCGCCACCTCGCTGTCCTGCGCCGCGCGGGCCTGCTCACGGCCCGGCGGCACGGTCGTTACGTCCGTTACACCCTCAACCTGCCCGATCTGACGGCGCTGGGGGCCGACCTGCTGGCGGCCGTACTGCGCTGAACAGCGTGGGTCCGCCCAAACGCGGACGAGCGATCTGCGGACGCCGCTGAACCGCACTACCGCCCGGCCGCCCGCTCGGTCGCCCCGCCCACCAGGGCATCGTCGACAGCTCGAGCCCACCGATCGCCCAGCGTCCGAGGGCCTGGCCGAGGAAGTCTTCACCGCACTGGCCGAGCACACCGTCGTCACCACCGGCGCGGACGGCCACGCTGCTCTCCGACACCCTCGACGCACCATCAGGACTGCTCTCGCCGCCGCGCGCTCGACGAGCCACGACCTCGGCTCCGCATCGGCGATGGAGGCGTGGACCGAACGGCGTCTCTCCAGTGGCGCGAGCGCGCATGTCCAATAAATTACCTTTTACGAAACATTTATGTGACTGGCTGTAATCCCGACGCTGGTTGGGCTGCCACACGCGCTCGCGCGTCTTGTGGGCCGGGGCCGGCTCACGGAATCCGATCGCGGCGGCACCGTACGACTTGCCGCCTGGATCCTTGCCTGAGGGGAACCATGGCTCACGAGACATCCGCGACCCCGGAGGAAGGGTGGAGCGGCGAAGGGTGCCCGGCAAGTGCGCTTGCCCGGCGGTCGTTTCTTCACGGCGCCGCCGCGGGCCTGGCCGGAGCGGCGGGCGCGGCCGTCCTGGGCAGCAGTGTGGCGAACGCCGACCCGACGGTCGAGATCAAGGCGGAACCGAAATCCCGCACGATTCCCTTTCATGGCTATCACCAGGCAGGCATCGCCACCCTGCCCCAACAGGACGCGATTTTCGTCTCGTTCGACGTGACTGCCTCCAGCCGTGCGAAGCTCACCGACCTTTTCCGCACGCTGACCTCGCGAGCCCGCTTCCTCACGGCGGGCGGCAAGCCACCGAAGGTGGCGCGGACCGCGGCACCTTCGGACAACGGCATCATGGGACCCACGTTCGTGGCGGACGGTCTCACCCTCACGGTCGGAGTGGGCGCGTCCCTCTTCGACAGCCGCTACGGATTGAGCAAACGCAAGCCGGTCCAGCTCACTACGATGAAGCCCTTCCGCCATGACAGCCTGGACCCCGCACTGAGCCAGGGCGACCTGCTGATCCAGATCTGCGCCGATCACCGTGACACGACCGTGCACGCATTGCTCGACATCCTGACCCACACCAAGTCAGCGATGAAGCTGCGCTGGCGCATCGACGGCCAGCGTAATCCGGAACGTCCCGTCGGTGTGCGGCGCGACTGGTTCGGTTTCAAGGACGGAATCTCGAACCCGACGCTCTCCGACGAGGCCCAGATGAATCAGGTGGTCTGGGTCCAGCCGAAGAGCGCCGAACCGGCCTGGGCCGCGGGCGGCACGTACCACGTGGTGCGTATCGTGCACTTCTTCATCGAGGCGTGGCAGAAGGTGCCCGTTGCCCAACAGGAGCGGATCTTCGGCCGCCGAAAGGCGAGCGGCGCTCCCATGTACGCCGCGGACGAGGACGCCACGGATCTCCTCGACCCCATCTACACCAATGACCCGCAGGGCCTGATCACTCCGCTGAACTCTCACATCCGCCTCGCCAATCCCCAGACTCCGCAGACCGCGGCGACCAGCACGATTCTGCGTCGGAGCTACGACTACGACCGGAGCCCCAACCCGCCGGAACTCGACATGGGGCATGCATTCGTCTGCTTCCAGCGAAAGCTGAACACCTACACCACCATGCAGACCCGGCTGGAAGGCGAAGCACTGGTGCCGTTCATCAGCCCAAGGGGCGGGGGTTACTTCTTCGCGCTTCCCGGTGTCCGGGACGAGAAGGACTACTACGCCCGTGGGCTCCTGGCCTGATCCTGTCACCGGGCGGAGTCGGCGAGAAGCCGCCTCGTCCGGCCCCGGTCCGAACCATCGCAACGCGCACAGGAGGCGAGATGTTCTCTGCCCTGCGGACCCGAGTCGGCAGCGTCCGCCGGCAACCCGGCAGGATGCTCCGACCGGTACTCGCGGCGGGCCTCGGGATCCTGTTGATCTCCTGCACGCCCACCGCCCCCGTGCACAGGACCTACCCTCGGCTGGCAGCGCCCACTCACGGCGGCGGTGCCAGTGGCATCGTGTACGTCACGAATCAACAGGACAACACGCTCTCGGTGATCGACGCCGCTACCTACAAGGTCGTCGCAACCGTGCCGGCCGGCGTGGCGCCCGAAGGCCTGGCCGTCACCAAGGACGGCAGACGCGTGTACATCGCCAACAGCGGCTCGGCACGGGTCTCGGTCCTGGACACCGCGAACAACAAGATCGTCAAAACCGTGAAGGTCGGGAAGAGCCCCACCGGTGTCGGGCTCAGACCCGACGGCAAGTCCCTGTATGTCACCAACGGCGGTTCGAACACCGTCTCGGTGATCGACACCCGGACCAACCGGGTGACCGCGACCATCCCGGTCGGCAAGTCTCCGGTGAGCGTGGCGTTCAGTCCTGACGGCGGTACGGCCTACGTGGCGAATTCCGGGTCCGGCAACCTGTCCGTCATCGACACCGGTAAGCGCCGGGTCACCCGGAAACTTGCCGCTGGGCACGCCCCGGTGGGCGTCGCCATCACCCCGGACGGCAAGTCGGCGTACGTCGCCGACGAGTTGGCGGCGCGCGTCCTCGTCGTCGGAACCCGTTCCGGCAAGGCGACCGCCGTGCCCGTCGGGGAGGGCCCTTTCGACACGGCCATCGGGCCCGCCGGCCGCTTCGCCTACTCGGCCGTTCTCGGCCCGGGCAACGTATCCGTGATCGACATCGGCAACCACAGCGTCGTGGGAACCATTTCGCTGGGCCCACCCGGCACCGATCCGTTCAACCTGGAGGTCACCAACGACGCCATCTACGTCACGAACCAGGGAGCGGGCACTCTCACGGTCATCGACCCGCATGCCCACAAGGTCGTCGCGACCGTCTCCCTCGGCGCCGGTCCCTACGGCGTGGCGGTGAGCTGAGCCCGCGGCACACCGATCTCGGTACCGGGCACGCCGCACAGTAGGCAGCCATTCGGATCATCTGCGGGGCCGTCCGGTCCCGGGCCTCCCCGCTTGTTGGACGCAATTCCTTGTCAGCCACTCATCGACCGGAACGGACCACTTACATGACCACCGGCGCAGCTCACTCCGCGTGCGGCAGGTGGAGGTGGTGGGAGGCGGTGCGTTCGATGACGAGGAGGGCGGCGTCGTCGGTCGGCTGCTCGCCGACGTGGGCGAGCAGGTCGTCGTGGATGTGACGCAGCAGGGCATCGGGGCTGGTGGCAGAAAAGGAGGCGACGCGTTCTTCGAGCGGGTAGAAGGCTCCGGTCGGTGACCGCGCTTCGATGACGCCGTCGGTGTAGAGCAGAAGGATGTCGCCGGTCTCGAACGGGAACGGGTCGGCGAGGTGGCTCGCGCCGGGTAGTCCGCACATGCCCAGCGGGGGTGCGGGGCGACGCGAGTGCAGGGCCGTCACCTGGCGATCGTGCACCAGCAGCGGCGGAGGATGGCCGCAGTTGATCATCTGGGCCTGTGAGCCGTGGTCGGGAATGTCGAGCACGAGGGAGGTGATGAAGTGCTCGCCGGGGTCGTGCTCGGTATCCGCCACATCCTCCAGGTTCCGGCAGAAGCTCTCCTCGAGTGCCGCCGTGAGCTCGGGCAGCGTGCCGTAGCGGTGAGCACCCTCACGGAACGCGCCCAGCACCAGCGATGCCTCACCGATGGCGGCCATGCCTTTGCCACGGACGTCACCGATGATCACCCGCGTGCCTGGATGGGCCGCGCGGGCGATCGCAAACAGGTCGCCGCCGATCTGGGTCTCGTCCTCGGCGGCCAGATACAGCCAGGACACACGAAGCGGCCCGATCCGTCGAGGCGGAGGCCGCAGCAGAACTCGCTGTGCTGTCTCCGCGACCGATCGTGCCCTGCTCAACTGACGACCACGCCGCTCCCGCACGTAGCAGACGAAAACCACCAAAGCGGAAAGCACGATCAGGGCGGTGATCTGCGCGATGTGGTTGGACGTGCCCAGCCCGCCATGGAGAACAGCGATGAATACCTGAGCGGCCACAGCCAGAACGCCGATTGCCGCAGTCAGCCATGGTCCGGCGAAAGAGGCGGTGAGCGCGGGCGCGATGACCAGCAGCGGGCCCAGGTGGACATCGACCGGAGAGTGGATGTCCACCACAGTGATCACAATGATCAACGCGAGCGGGATCGCCACCAGTCCGCGACCCGACGGCTGCTGAAGGAGGCGGTCCATCGATGCGCGCTGGACACCCATACACCTCATTGTGTCCCTGTCCCGAGGCGGCGCATGCGCCCGGCATGTCAGCCGCGGATCAGGCCGGGTCGCGTCCGCACCACTGCGTCGCCGTCCCGCCTCCCCCGTGTCGGGCGGCGCGCCACCCCCCAGCCGCGGCACCCCGCCATCGCGCTTCCCGATGCGGTTTCGAAGGGGCGCGAGCGAGAGAACCCCACCATTCCCCCGCGTAGAAAATCTGTCGTGGCGGAAGTAGACATGCGTGCTTGTCGGAGTTAGCGTCTTTGTTGTAGCCAAGAAGTCGGCAAGGCGCGGCAGAGACGAACTGCCGCGCATGCAGGACAGAAGGAGGCTGGGGCACGGCAGTGGAGTGGCGGGGCCGGAAGTAACCAGGGGTCCCCTCGCTGACTACCGGGCCGGGCGGCCCAGCGGGGCCGTCAGCGGTACACAAACCGCAATTGGCAAGCAAAAGGATCAGAAGGACGAGAAGGAGGCAGACGCCATCAGGATCGCCCGGGCGAGGACGTAGACAGCCCGGGTACCGCAGTCCCGGAACGGAAGGTGGTCCCACGGTCACGTATCCGCGATCCCCGCGCTCGCGCCCATTCCCCGGGCGCCGGTGCGGAAACGACAAGCCGGCACCGCATTAGGCCGGCAGATGGTGTTCAAATCCCTCGGGGCCCTGGTGCCGTACGGCACCAGGGCCCCCTGACGCGTTCCCCGACCAGAGGTGCAAATGACCGCAGAAGATCCGCTCGGCCGTCTCGACGACGACGACTACCCCGCCTACACCATGGGCCGGGCCGCCGAAATACTCGGTACGACCCCCGCGTTCCTGCGGGCCATCGGCGAAGCTCGCCTCATCACTCCCCTGCGCTCCGAAGGCGGCCACCGCCGCTACTCCCGCTATCAGTTGAAGATCGCCGCCCGCGCCCGTGAACTCGTCGACCAGGGCACCCCGGTTGAGGCGGCCTGCCGCATCATCATCCTCGAAGACCAGCTCGACGAAGCCCAGCGCATCAACGAAGAACTGCGCCGACCCGCCACCCGGTCCCGCTCCAAGTCCGAGGCCTGACCCACCGATCATGGAAACCGGCAGCCGGTGCCGCCTCTGACGTTCGCCCGGCTGCTGACGGAATCGCGGCCTCTCAGGCCGTCCGCCGCCGGCGCGCGGACAGGGCTCCGGCGATGACATCGCCGGAGCCCTTCAGCAGACTGTGAAACACCGTGGCCGAGCTGGAACATGGTGTCCAGGACCTCGACCGAACGGACCGGACCTCCCGTCAGCCCGTCCGCACGATCACCGAGTGACCCGGCCTGGGTCGAGGTGCCGGCGTCGCACTACGTGCCCGATCCCCACGTCCGAGGTCGCCTGGCGTGTCGGGCTGGATGACATCGGCACGAGGGGGGAATCGTCAGTTCCCTGATGCCGGAATCCCGGCATCGACGAGACGAGTGATCACTGCACCCCGTGGGGCCGGAACTGGATGCTGATACGCCCGCCCGCGGCCCGCGTGGTCTTGGGGATGGCATGCTCCCAGGTCCGCTGGCAGGAGCCGCCCATCACGATCAGGTCGCCGTGTCCGAGCGGCCGCCGGACGACATCACCGCCGCGGCACGGGCGCAGCAGCAGGTCACGGGGCGCTCCCACGGAGAGGATGGCGACCATCGTGTCCTCGCGGGCCCCCCTGCCGATCCGGTCGCCGTGCCAGGCCACGCTGTCGCGCCCGTCGCGGTAGTGGCACAGGCCGGCCGTCGTGAAGGGTTCGCCGAGTTCGACGGCGTAGTGCGTGGAGAGTGTCTGCCGCGCCTCGTCGAGGACGGGGTGCGGCAGCGGTTCGCCGGCGCGGTAGAAGGCGAGCAGACGCGGGACGTCCACGACCCGCTCGTACATCTGCCGTCGCTCGGCCTTCCAGGGAACGTCCGTGGCCAGCTGTTCGAACAGGGCGTCGGCCCCGCTCAGCCAGCTCGGGAGGAGGTCGATCCAGGCTCCGTCACCGAGTTCGGTTCTGCGGAGCCCGTCCAGTGGGCGTAGGCGCACGTCGTCGCTCTGATCGAACAGGGATCCCTGGAGCTGGTGCGATGCCATGTCTGCAGCATACCTCGCGTTCGAACACGTGCGCTATTAGGAAGCTCGGTGCGCCCCGGACGGATGCACTGCGGTGCGGGCCTCGGCAGGCCGAGCAACCCTCTCCCACGGAGGTCGGCCATCCCCAAGCACCGGGAGCAGCAGATCGAGACTCGGCGGGCACCCCTGCGGCCCACCGCCCCTTGGGCCGACCGACTGACACACATCTCTCATATCGTCTAAATTGGGGCAAGTGGGGTTGCGGCGATCTGAGGTGACGCCGGACCTGCGGGACCGCGTCCAACACGGCTACACGTGCACTGAGACAGCGTGGCCCGGTCGGGCCGGGCCACGGGGACGGATACTCATGACCGACGGACAGAAGGGTCCCGAGGACCACGGTCCGGACCCCCTCGGAGAATTCCTCTCGCACTTTCTCGGCAGCGGACAGGGGGGCGAGCCGCCCGACTCGCGGCGCATCGACTTCAGCAGGCTGTTGAGCGGCCCCGCACGGCAACTCGTCACCACCGCCGCGTCCTATGCCGCCCAGCACGGAAGCACCGACCTCGACACCGAGCACCTCTTGCGGGCCGCGCTCTCAGCCGAGCCGACGCGCCGCATGGTCTCGCGGGCGGGCGCCGATCCCGACGCGCTCGCCGCAGAGATCGACCGGCAGGCCGGGGACGGGCCGCCCCGCAACTTCATCGCCGTCACGCCGGCGGTCAAGCGCGCTCTCCTCGACGCCCATGAGATCGCGCGCTCCACCGGTGCCTCCTACATCGGCCCGGAACACGTACTGGTGGCACTCGCCGCCAACCGCGACTCCGCAGCGGGACAGATGCTCAACGCCGCGCACTTCTCGCCGCCCACCGGCGCCCGGGACGGCCTCGCACCCGTACCCGGCGGCACCGGCCAACGACACGGCCCGGCCGAGCGGAACACCCCGAACCTGGACAAGTTCGGCCGCGACCTCACCGACCTCGCCAGGGAAGGCCGCATCGACCCGGTCATCGGCCGTGACGAGGAGATCGAGCAGACCATTGAGGTCCTCGCACGCCGGAGCAAGAACAATCCCGTCATGATCGGCGAGGCCGGAGTGGGCAAGACCGCCATCGTCGAGGGACTGGCCCAGCGCATCGCGGACGGCGACGTGCCGGACATCCTGCTGGGTCGGCGTGTCGTCCAGCTCGACCTCTCAGGTGTCGTTGCCGGTACCCGTTTCCGTGGCGACTTCGAGGAACGGCTCACCGGTCTCATCGACGAGATCCGCGCCCACTCGGGTGAGCTGATCATCTTCATCGACGAACTGCATACCGTCGTCGGGGCGGGCGGCGGCTCCGAGGGCGGCCCGATGGACGCGAGCAACATGCTCAAGCCCGCCCTGGCCCGCGGTGAACTCCATGTCGTGGGGGCCAGCACGCTGGAGGAGTACCGCCGCTACATCGAGAAGGACGCCGCGCTCGCCCGCCGGTTCCAGCCGGTTCTGATCCCCGAGCCCAACCTGGCGGACGCCGTCGAGATCCTGCGGGGTCTCCAGGACCGTTACGAAGCCCATCACCAGGTCCGGTACACCGACGAGGCCCTGCTCGCCGCCGTCGAGCTGTCCGACCGCTACCTCACCGACCGCTACCTGCCCGACAAAGCGATCGACCTCATGGACCAGGCCGGCGCACGGGTCCGGCTGCGCTCCTCCACGCGCGGCACCAACATCCGCGCCCTGGAACGCGAAGTGGAGCAACTGACGCGGGACAAGGACCAGGCCGTCGCCGCCGAGCAGTACGAGCGGGCGTCCGAGTTGCGCGACCGGCTCTCCGACCTCGAGCAGCGGATCGCCGAGGGAAACCACGAACAGCAACCCCGCAGTCATGTCACCGAGGTCACCATCGAAGACATCGCCGACATCGTGTCCCGCCAGACCGGAATTCCCGTCAGCAGCCTCACCCAGGAGGAACGGGACCGGCTGCTGGGACTGGAAGAACATCTGCACAAGCGCGTCATCGGCCAGGACGAAGCGGTGACCGCCGTCGCCGACGCCGTCCTGCGCTCGCGGGCCGGCCTGGCCGACCCCAGCCGCCCCATCGGGAGCTTCCTCTTCCTCGGCCCCACCGGCGTCGGCAAGACCGAACTCGCCCGCGCGCTCGCGGAGGCACTCTTCGGGAGCGAGGACCGGATGATCCGTCTCGACATGAGCGAGTACCAGGAACGGCACACCGTCAGCCGACTGGTCGGCGCTCCCCCCGGCTACGTCGGCTTCGAGGAGGCCGGACAGTTCACCGAAGCGGTGCGAAGGAACCCCTACTCGCTGCTGCTCCTGGACGAGATCGAGAAGGCGCACCCCGACGTCTTCAACATCCTGCTGCAGGTACTCGACGACGGGCGTCTCACCGACTCCCAGGGCCGCACGATCGATTTCAAGAACACCGTCATCGTCATGACCAGCAACCTCGGTTCGCAGGCCATCACCGGTCGTGGTGGCGCGATGGGCTTCGGTGCCGGCGACACGGAGGCCGACGAACAGGCCCGCCGTGAGCGGGTGCTGCGCCCGCTGCGCGAGCACTTCCGGCCGGAGTTCCTCAACCGCATCGACGAGATCGTGATCTTCCGCCAACTCGCCGACCAGCAGCTTCGGCAGATCACCAACATGCTGCTGGACGACTCCAGACGCCGGCTGCGCGCCCAGGACGTCACCGTCGATGTCACCTTGGCTGCTGTCGAATGGCTCGCCCAACGCGGCTACCAACCGGAGTACGGCGCCCGCCCGTTGCGCCGTACGATCCAGCGCGAGGTCGACAATCGGCTCTCCCGCATGCTGCTCGACGGCAGCCTGCAGCCCCACAGCCGCCTCAGGATCGACGTCGCCGACGGCGAACTGACGGTCCGCAGAGAGGAAGAGTCGGAGCACCCTGCGGGCTGACCCCGCGCAACGGACCGGACAGCTGGCCCTGCCCGCCACCTCGCGACACGCGAGCCGTCGGTACGCGCTGCCCAGCGCGCCGACACGCTATTTGACGATCTCGAGCACCGCCATCATGCCGGCGTCCTCGTGATTGAGGATGTGGCAGTGGTAGACGGTCCTGCCGGTGTAGTTCGTGAAATGGATCCGGATGACAAGCCGCCCCTTGGCGGGCACACTCGCCGTGTCCTGCAATCCGTGACCATGGTGCGGACGCCCGTTGATGCTCATCAACTGGAAGTCGTCGACGTGCACATGGAACGAGTGTTCCTCCTCGCTGTCGTTGCGTACGGTCCACTCCTCGACCGTGTTCAGCTTGGACCGGATGTCCACCCGATTCGGGTCGAACTGCTTGCCGTTGATGTAGAACTCGGTGCCCTCCTTGTTCTCGGAGAACACAAGGGTGCGTCGGGCGGCGATCGCCGCGTGGCTCAGGTCGTCGGTCGGTGCGAAGGGCGACGTGGGCAGGGCCGCCGAGTGCACGGCAGGCCCTTCGGTCACCAGGGTCGCCAAGGTGGCCTGCGGGAACTTGTTGCCGGCCGGCCCTGTGTCGTAGGCGAGCGTCTGCAGCTGGGTGCGGCCGGCCGGACCGCCTTGTACGAGCACGTCGAAGCGGGTGCCCGCCGCGAGGAGCAGCGAGTCGACCGTCCAGATCCGGTCAACGGGGTTGGCGTCGTGGGCGATCACACGGAACCGCTGACCTTGCAGCCGGAGCTTGTAGTAGATGTTGGCGCTGATGTTGGCCAGCCGCCACAGCTGGGTCTCGCCCGGCCGGATGCGGATGGTCGGGTTCAGCTGGCCGTTGACCGTGCGGTTTGTGGGTGCGCCGATGTGCAGGCCCTTGGTCCTGACCGCATCGCCCGCGACCTGGAAGTCCTTGAGCCCGATCACGTGCTCGGTGATGTGGCGCAGGCCCGTCGGCAGGTACTGCTGCAGTCCGTCGACGATGAGGACGCCCGACATGCCCCCGGCGACCTGCGGGGCGGACATCGTGTGCGCATGTGAGTGGTACCAGTAGGTGCCGGGGGCGAGGCTCTTCGGGAACCGGTAGGCGTAGTGGAACGTCTTGCCGGGACGGATGTGGATGAAGACGTTGTCGGAGTTTCCGCTCGGCGACACATGAAGTCCGTGAACATGCAGATTGGTGAACTCGTCCAGCGAGTTCTTCATCGCCAGGTCCAGCCTATCCCCCGGCCGGATCCGCAGCGTGGGAGGCATGTAACTGCCGTTGTAGGTGAGGGCCCACAGCTTGCGACCGCCCACCTCCACCTTTCGCCTCTCCACGACGAGTTCCGCCCGTAGGACCCCGTTGCGGCTCACCATCTGCGCCGGCTCCTCCAGCGGGGCGCCCTGCGCAACCGCCGGCGACTGCGCGGGGACGGGCACTGACTCGGTCCGCGCCGGTTCACGGTCCGGTGACCGCTCGCCGGCACAGCCACCGACCAGAAGGGCGACGGCGGCGACGACGGCAGCGGCGAGTTCGGGCAACTTCGATCGGGACCCCATCACAGCTCCACTCCTGGGACGACTGCATCGCACGTGGCTCGCTACCAGGGAGCACGCGGTCCAAGCCGTTCGCGACCCCGGTGGACCGTTCGCGCGACACAACCACCCGGGGCGCGCTGTTCGGGCCGCGGGTGTGCCGAGGAGATCGGCCGAGGTGAACCGGAGGCTACCGGAGCGCGGCCGGATATCCGGCCAGGTTCCGCACCGGCTCGTCCTGATCGATGATGACCTACCGGGCCGCCGTCCTCGGTGCGGCACCGGCTGTCCCAGGAAAGGGGTCCCCTATGCGGGAAACGACGCCAGACCAGTCCCCGCCGGACGATCGCTCCGGCCACGGCCCGGTCGAAGAAGCCGATGTGATCGTGGTGGGCGCGGGCCCTGCGGGCTCGTCCGCAGCCTTCCACCTCGCCAAGGCGGGCATCGATGTCCTGCTCCTGGAGAAGGCCCACTTTCCCCGGGAAAAGGTGTGCGGGGACGGCCTGACCCCACGGGCGGTGTATCAGCTCATCCGGATGGGCATCGACATCAAGGCTCCGGGGTGGACGCGTTCACGCGGAATGCGATGGGTGGCCGGTGAGCATCAGGTGCACATCGACTGGCCCGCTCTGGGGCGCTACCCGGACTTCGGCCTCTCGCGCAGTCGGCATGACTTCGACGACATCCTCGCCCGCCACGCCGTGGGAGCCGGAGCACGGTTGCGCAGCGGCGTGAAGGTGACCCGGCCCGTGACCGACCGCGCCGGCCGCATCACCGGCGTCACCGCCACGGCCGGAGCGAAGGAGCCGGTGGTCTTCCGAGCACCGATCGTCATCGCCGCCGACGGCGCCTCCGCCCGCCTCGCCCTCGCCATGGGACTCCAGCGGGACAAGAGCAAGCAGATCGCGACAGCCGCTCGCCGCTACTACCGCAGCCCGGAACGGTCGCATGAGGAGTACCTGGAGTTGTGGGCCGATCTCCGCTTCCCGGGGAGCAATCACTACCTGCCGGGGTACGGCTGGATCTTTCCCATGGGAGACGGACGCGTCAACGTCGGCCTCGGTGCGCTGCCTCACCGGCGGCACGGCACCGCGGACCTGCGGAACACTTTGGACCAGTGGCTGGCCCGCACCCCTCACACCTGGGGACTGCGTGAGGAGAACGCCGAGGGTCCTGTCCGGAGTGCGGCGCTGCCCCTGGGTTTCAACCGTCATCCCCTCTACACCCAAGGACTCCTCCTGGTCGGCGACTCCGGAGGCATGATCAGCCCCTGGAACGGGGAGGGCATCGGCCAGGCCATGGAAGCCGGCGAAGTGGCAGCCGAGAGCGCCGCGCTCGCCCTCGCCCTTCCCCCGGGCCCCGGACGGGAGCGGGTGCTGCACGGCTACCCTGTCGAGATGAACCGCCGCTGGGGACGCTACTACCGTCTCGGCAACGCGGCCGCCGACATCGTCTTCAGCCGTTCGGGCTTCCAACCGATCCTCAACCGGTACGTCATGGGATCGCCATTTCTGCTCAACACCCTGGCCCGGATGCTCACCAACCTCACCGACAAGCCTTCGCACGACGTGATCGACCATGTACTCAACACTGTCGTCCGTCTGGTCCCGGCACCGAATGTGCGCAGACGCTGACCGACCCGTCGCGGGTGGCCCCTGCCGATGGGCATTCGGGCCAGTTCGTGAAGGCTCAGGCCGCGAACTGGGCAGGCCTGGATCGAGCGAGAGGGTGGGTGAGGCGCCCGGAGCGGATCTCCGAGCGCCCTACCCCGCGGTGGACCGCCGCGTCAGGCGCGGGCGCCCACCCGGCCGGGCCGGCTGCGGCGGTCAGGTGCGTGCGCCGGCCTTGCGACGCCGGGTCACGAGGACGATGCCCGCGCCCGCCAGTACCACGATGCCCGCACCGATCGTCATCGGGATCGTGCCGTTCGCGCCGGTCACGGCCAGCCCACCGTCGGCCGGGGGCGGGCTGACGGACGCGGACGGGGTGGCGCCGGGCGGCTGCGAGTCGGTCGGCGACGGGGAGTCCGAAGGTGTCATTGTGCCCGGGGCCGGCGAAGGCTCGGACGGTGTCCCGCTCGGCGCCGACGCCGGGGTGGCGGGCGGCAGGCAGCCGTTGAACGGGTAGTGGTGTGCCTCCGCACCGCCCGTGCCGTGCAACGACGCGACGAGCAGCGAGCCGTTGATCGGTGCACCGGAACCGAGCTCGAAGTGCGCCTGCGGGGCCAACACGGTCCCGGGCCAGGCTGCGTTGCTGTGCTTGGTGATCGTCTTTGCATCCGGGAAGTTCCACAGCAGCTTGGCGCGCACGGCGCCGTCGCCCGCACTCTGCGACTTGTCGTCCAGGATGAACTTTCCGTCACCGGCGGCAAGGAAGAAGCCGGTGGTGCCTGCCTTCGCCATGTCGTAGGTGTCTCCGGTGACGTTGACGACGGTGGTCGCGCCGCTCGGCACCCGGATGTACACCTCCTTGGCCTTCATCAGTTCGGCGGCCGGGACAGTGAAGACGTTGCGGTCGCTGTGGCTGCCGGTGAGTGTCAGGGCAGTGTTGCCTCCGTCGATCTTCGGGGTGACATTCGCGCCCGCGGTCATCGGCTCGGCCGCCAGACCCGTGGACAGTGCGCGAAGCTTCGCGAACTCGCTTTCGAAGTCGATGAAATGGGCATTCTTGCTCAGCGAGCCACTCTTCAACTCGATGGTGTGCCCGCCGTTGATGTCGCCGCCCACGACGGCGTTCCCCTGCTCCACCACGGTGAAGGAGGAACCTGTCTCGGTGGTGCCGCGCACCACGAGCGCTGCGCGGCCGGGCAGAGCCGCCAGCTCGGCATCGGTCAGTTCGTGGCCGATGCTGAAGCCGCCGGTGAAGTCGGCGTTGCCGCCGACCGCGACAGCGCCTTCGGCGTCGGGGGTGTGGGTGTCGTCTCCCAGGACGAACTCGCCGTATTGGGCGGCGATTCCGAAGGCACCGGTGGAGCAGGTGCCGGCCGTGTCACGGGGCGCTGCCTGGGCGACCGGGGGCATGGCCAGGCCCAGAACGAGGGATCCGCCGAGCGTGAGGACAGCGGCGGACGTGGATATGCGCATGGGTTCGGGTTCTCCCGCAGAAGTGTCACATGGGGGGTGGGATCGGCCGTCATCGTTTCGACCAACAGGGTCAATGGTCAAGACCAATGGCCGGTTTGGCAGCTGACGTCGTATTAATTCTCTGTCCACGCCCTGGGGTTGAGACCCTGCACTCAGTCGTCGATCGGACCGCTCGGCGCCACCGCCCCTTCGGCGGCGTGACGGCCATACACGACGCCTGATGCAATCAGTCAGAGGTCCTGGCCGACATCACCACACGGCGGCAGCGTTGTCACCGCTACCGCGCAGAAGGCTGGACGCCGTTCGGCACGGAACCCGGCCAGCCAGTCGATCCGGCAGGAGTCTGCAGCCCTGGGCGTGCTCCTGCAAGCCACTCACAGGGTGAAAACAGACCAGTAATGGTGACTGCGCCCCACGCGCGGACGGGGCACCCCTGCCTAGCGTGATCGCATGCCAATGCAGCCCTGGTTCTCCGATGCCAAGTTGGGCATCTTCATCCACTACGGGATCTACGCCGTCGACGGCGTCCCCGAGTCCTGGTCGTTCTACACCGGCAAGGTCCCGCACGAGCAGTACATGAAGCAGCTCGACCGCTTCACCGCCTCGAAGTACGACCCGAAGGCGTGGGCGGAGCTGTTCGCGCGCGTGGGCGCCAAGTACGCGGTGCTGACCGCACGCCACCACGACGGCGTCGCCCTCTGGGACACCGAGCAGGGCGACCTGAATGTCGTGCGGCACACGCCCGCCGGCCGCGACCTCCTTGCCGGGTACGCCGACGCGCTGCGCGAGCAGGGCCTAAAGGTCGGCCTGTACTACTCGCACTCGGACTGGAACCACCCCGACTACGCGAGCACGGTCCACACCGACCCACCGAACGAGGAGGTGGCCGGCAACCGTTACGCCTCGGCCGCGCCCGGCACGGAGGACCCCGAGGCCTGGGCACGCTTCCTGGCCTACCGCAATGCCCAGGTCGCCGAGCTCGTCGAGCACTTCCGCCCCGACCTGCTGTGGTTCGACGGCGAGTGGGAGCGCAGCGAGGAACAGTGGAAGATGCGGGAGCTCTCCGAGGAGATCCTCGCGGGCAACCCGGACACCGTTCTCAATGCGCGGATGCTCAGTTACGGGGACTATGCCACGCCCGAGCAGGGCGTGCCGCTCCAGACCCCGGACGGGCCGTGGGAACTGTGTCTGACCGTCAACGACTCCTGGGGTTACCAGCACCAGGACAACAACCACAAGTCGGTGCGCCAGCTGGTCCGCTATTTTGCCGAGACCATCGGAATGGGCGGCAATCTGCTCCTTGATGTCGGCCCGAAGGAGGACGGCACGATTCCGGCCGAGCAGGTCGAGCGCCTCGAAGGACTCGGCGGCTGGATCGCCAAGCACTGCGGCGCCGTGTACGGCACGGTGGCCGGGCTCCCAGCAGGGCATCACTACGGTCCGAGCACCCTGTCCGCGGACCGCCGCACCCTCTACCTGATCTGCTTCGACGCACCGCGCGAGACCATCGCCATCCGTGGTCTGCGGACCCCGGTCAAGCGCGTGAGCGTGGTCGGTTCTGGCGCCGAGCTCGGCCACCGGGTCATCGGCGGCCTGGGCGAGGTACCCGGAGTTCAATGGATCGACGCCCCCACGGGCGCAGATGTGGACGAGTACGCCACCGTGCTGGCCGTGGAGCTCGACGGCGAGCTCGACCTGTACCAGGGCACCGGCCGCGACTGATGTCAGCCGCCGGCGCGGATCGCGCGCGGCGACGCGCCCAGTTCGCGCCGGCACGCCTTGTTGAAGGCCTGCAGATCGCCGATGCCCACCGAGGCCGCCACGGCGGGGATGGACAGCGTCGACTCGCGGAGCAGATGCCGGGCCTGCTCCATCCTGCGCCGCCGGATGTACGCGACGACGGTGCCACCGGTCTCCGCCCGGAACAACCGGATGAGGTGGTTGTGCGAAACCCCGGCGGCCTCCGCCACTTCGGGCACGGACAACGGACCTGCCAGGTGGGCCTCGACATGGGCGACGGCCGCCGCGACCGGGCTGTGCGCCCGCTCGGCGCCCTCTCCGCGGGGCGCCGCGAGCTCGGCGACCCGCCACAGGGCGGCCCACACCTCGGCGGAGGCCCGGGCCTGGCTGCGCGGAGCCACCGCGACAGCCTGTTGCAGCAGACCGGACAGCATCGGCGCCTCCGCACCGGCGTTCTGCATGAGGGGGACGGTCAACTGCTCCCCGGACTGCGGAAGTTCCAGGTGCGCATAGAGGTGCTCGGACCGCCCGCGGTAGCGGTACTGCACCAACGCACCCGGCGGCGCCAGGCTCACGTGCCCGGGACGGATCGCGTGCACCACACCGTCGACGGTGAGCTCACCCGCGTACCGGTACAGATGCAGTTGCCACAGATCCGGAAGCCTGAATACGTCCCGAAGGCTCCCGGTCCCGTGCACGCCGACGCCAACGCTCGCCACACGGGGCGGTTCGTCCAGGCACACCTGTACGAGGGAGCCGGTCATCGCATCGGGGCGCACGATGAAAACCTACCAGCGAGGGAGCGGCACTGTGCCGGGCTAGGCGTCGCAAACAGCGGGCGGCGTCCCGCCCCGCGGTCGTCCGGCCCACGCGCGAGGCCACCGGAAACCGGGCGGCGGGCAGAGCGTCCGGAAACTACTCGGCCACCACGCGCAGCATGGTGGCATCGGCGGCTGCCGCCCCCAGCACCCGGCCCGACGGCGATGCCACCACCAGCGCGAGGAAGGCCACCGTCTGCGCGGTGATCACCTCGCCGGGCAGCACGATCGGCACGCCCGGCGGACAAGCCGTCACTGCGGAGGCCGACAGCCGTCCCACGGCCTCGGCTGCGGTAACCGTCCTGCTCTTTGCGAAGTAGGCTTCGCGGACGGTCAGTTGTGAGGGTCCGGGCATGGGCGGGGACACCTGGAGCGCCGCATGAGCCGCAGGCCGTGGCGACGGCAGTGCGTGAACGGCATCGATGAACCGCTCCGTGCAGGACACGGATCCCGCGGCGACCGACGCAACGATCACCGATCCGGTGACGGCCTCGACCCGGATGCGGTGACCGTCGGCCAGCCTGTTGCGGGCGTCGTACGCACAGATGCCGCCGACCCCGGTGTCGACCGCGATACGGAGCGGATCGGCGGCAGCGATCTCCGGGAAGCGTCCGAAACCCTCGCCGACGAGCGCGAACCGCCCCTGTCCACGTATCGCGTACCGGATCCGTTCCGCCGAAGCTATGGCAGCCTGTACCCGGTCGCGCGGCGGCGGCAGCACGGTACGGACCCGCTCCGGATCCCCGCTGCCTGCCATGGACCGCACGAAGTCGAACGCCTTGTCCACCGAGGACTCCAGCCGCTCCGCCTGCGGACCGTGCCCCAGGCGCAGCAGGACCGGTCCCGAGGCGTCCTCCCCGAGCGGGGCGTGACCGGCGACGATCAGGTCCGCCCCCTGCGCGAGCGCACCGGGCGGAAGGTCGGGGTGGACTCCGCACAGAGGCTCCCGCCACGTCTCGTCGACCATCAGTGGAACGCCGGCCGAGTGCGCCGTCTCGGCGAGTGCAGGGATGTCCGCCACCGCCCCGCACCGGCTGGGTGACACGACGTGCACGGCGGCCACCTGGTCATGCGCTGCCAGCATCTGCGCCAGGTCGACGGCCCGCACCACATGCGCGACGCCATGCTCCGGGTCGACAGTCGGCCGCAGAAATACTGCGTCGAGCCCGGACAGTACGAGGCCTTCGGTCACCGCGGCAGGGGCGTCACGCTGCACCACCAAGGTGCGCCCGAGTGCGGGAGCCGCGAGCGCGGCCATGAGGTGACCGAGCGGGGCACCGACGGCCAGGAACCAGGTCCTGCGCGCCACCTGGGCAGAAGGGTGTTGCATCAATATCGAGGTCTCCATCAGTGTGGGTCACCGGGCGAGAGGGGCGACGCCGCGCGGGGAGGTTGATCTCCCCCGGTCCGGGCGGAGCCGTAGCCGTCCGGCAGCCGTGTGCAGGGTCGACGGACGCCTCGCGTACGGGCAACGCATCCATCGTCGCCCGGCGCACGCCGGTCCCGGGCCCGCCTTTCGTCGGGTTCACCCCTCACCTTCGACGGGGGTGGGTCGGGGTCAGACGTCCTCTGCGGAGAATCCTGCCCGGTAGGCGATGCGGGCGGCCGCCACCCGGTTCGTGACCCCGAGCCGCGCGAGCAGCTGCGTCACATGCCCCTTCACCGTGCCCTCGGTCATGCCGAGTTCGGTGGCGATGTTCGCGTTGGACAGGCCGAGGGCGAGCAGGCGGAGCACCTCGACCTGGCGTTCGGTCAGGGCAGCGACGAGCTCGGTGTACCGGGAGTCGGCGGGTGCCTGGACTTCGCCGGTGGTCAGGTCGATGACCTGACCGGTGACCTCGGGGGCGAAGACGGCGTGTCCCTCGGCGAGGCCGCGTAGGGCGCTCAACAGCTCGGCAGGCGGCGTGTCCTTGATCAGGAAACCGGACGCGCCCGCCTTCAGGGCCTGTTCCACGTACTCCTCGAGGCCGAACGTCGTGAGAATCAGCACGGCGGGCGGTGTGGGCAGCTCCCGCAGCTGCCGAGTGGCGGCGATGCCGTCGGTCCCCGGCATCCGTACATCCATGACCACGACATCCGGCAGCAGCCGCCGCGCCTGGTCGACCGCCGACCGGCCGTCCCATGCCTCGGCCACCACCCTGGCGTCCGGGCTCGAGTCGATGATTGTGCGGAGCCCTTGCCGCGCCGCCGGGTCGTCGTCCGCGAGCAGAACCGTGATCATGTCGTATGCCTCACGCATCCATCGTCGCCCGACGCGGCGCCCCGGGCCTGTGGACGGCCCGAACGGGTGAACGGGCCAGCTCGTCGCCGAGCCGGACGGTCCACCGCCGATCTACGGTGACGGCATGCGCGCGCAGGAAAGGTCCCATTGGTCGCCGCGTCGCGTGGATGCGCTGGTCACCGTCGCGGTCATTGCCCTGGGCGTCGTCGATTCCTGGGTCAAGCCGTCCAGTGGGCTGCTCACAGGGCTGCCGACGCCCGTGATCGCGGCTGCATCGGGCGCCGTGGGCGCCACGCTGTGGTGGCGCAGGAGCCGCCCCGACCTGGTGGCCGCCGTGGTGATCGTCGCGTATGTCATGACGTTCACGCCGGCCGCACTGGCGGTTGCCATGTACACAATCGGCACAGTGCATCGCCGACCGCGGATCCTCGCCGCGTACACCGTGGCAGGCTTCATCGCGGGCATCGCCGGACTGCGCGGCGGGCTGCCGGACGCCGGGGTGCGCGAGGCCGCGTACTCACTGGCACTGATCCTGGGCCCGCTGGCTGTCGGGTACGTGGTCGCGGTACGGCGTGATCTGACGGCCGCCACACAGGCGCGCGTGGCCGACCTGGAGCGCGAGCATCTCGTCCTCGACGAGCGGGCGAGGGCGGAGGAGCGCGCGGCCATCGCCCGCGAGATGCATGACGTGGTGGGCCATCGGGTCAGCAACATGGTGCTGGCAGCGGGCGCGCTGCAGGTGGGCCCCGCGGCCGGGCATCCGGATGTGGTCCGTACCGCCGAGCTCATCAGGTCCGACGGCCGCCAGGCACTGGAGGAGCTGCGCGAGATTCTCGGTGTGCTGTCCGTGGGTCCGGTCCACTGGGCCCCCACCACACCGCAGCCGGACGTCGCCCAGCTGCCCGGGATCGTGGCCCATGCCACCGAACGCGGCCAATCGGTTCAGCTTCAGGTCAACGGCCACCCCGAGACCCTGTCGGCGCCGGTGCAGCGCGCCGTGCACCGGATCGTCCAGGAGTCCCTGACCAATGCCGCAAAGCACGCTCCGGGAGCTCAAGTACGCATCTACGTGGACTGCCGGAGCGACGGGGTACATGTCAGCGTCGGCAACGGCGCGGGATCCGGTCGCCCGTCTGCGGACCTGCCGAGCGGCGGGCACGGGCTCGTCGGCCTGGCCGAGCGCGTCGAGCTCCTTGACGGGACACTCACAGCGGGACCGCACGGCGACGGATTCCTCGTGTCAGCCTTCATTCCCCATCGACAAGGAGTGTCATGACCATCCGTGTCCTGCTCGCCGATGACAACGAGATCACGCGCCGCGGGCTGACCTGGATCATGGACTCCAGTCCCGACATCGAAGTGTGCGGCGAAGCCGTCGACGGCGAGGAGGCGGTGGCCCGGGCCGGGGATCTCCAGCCGGACGTGGTCCTTCTCGACGTCCGCATGCCGAGGCTCGACGGAATCGAGTCCATCGGACGCCTTCTGAACCTCCCGCACCCACCGCGGATCCTCATGCTCACAACATTCCACGAGGACGAGTCGGTACGGGTCGCACTCCGGGCCGGAGCGGCCGGCTTCCTGCTCAAGGACACACCACCCGACGAACTGCTGCGTGCCATCCGCGACGTGCACGGCGGTCACGCCGCGCTCGCCCCACCGGTGGCCCGTCGCCTGGTGGACGGCCTGGCCGACCGCGCCTCGCGGACCGACCCCGAAGAGGAGAGCAGAATCGCCGCGCTCAGCCCACGTGAGCACGAGGTGCTCCGGCTGCTCGCACGCGGCCTGACCAATACCGACATCGCCTCCGCGCTCGGCATGACCGAGGGCACGGTCAAGGGCCACGTCAGCAGCATCCTCGCGAAGCTGGGTGCGGACAGCCGCGTGAAGGCCGCGCGGATCGCCTACCGCGCGGGGCTCGACGACCAGGCGTGACCGCGATGCCCATCCACAACAGGAAACACAGGGATGAGGAACCTCATGATCCCCACCTCGCAACTGGCCGAACCCGCCGTCCGCGCGCTCGTGGAGGCGGTCAACGCGCACGACCGGGACGCTTTCCGGGCAGCTCTCGCCCCCGCCGCGACGATGTCCGACGACGGGTCCGAGCGGGACCTGGACGAGTGGACCGAGCGGGAGATCTTCTCCTCCAACGGCCATATGGACATCGAGTCCCAGGCGGACGACGGCCTGTCCCTGGTCGCCCGGTACCGAAACGACACCTGGGGCACCATGCGCACCACGTGGGCCTTCACGGTCGAGGACGGCAAGGTCAGCCGGTTCGACACCGGTCAGGCCTGACCGCGCTGGCTGGTGGACCGGACCGGCCGCGCAGGCCGCTCGGTCCATTCACTGTCCGGGGACTCGGGGCTCCCTTGTCCCCGACCGCTCCACACGCCACGGGCTCCGCATGTCCGAGCGGAACCCATGGCGGTGGAACCCATCGCACCCGGGTCGTACATCTACCCGTCGAACCAGATGCTTCGGGCTACGGTCACTGGACGATCACCGCCCAGCGGGTGTCGCTGACGCCGGTGCGGATGTGCAGCAGCGCCGTTCCGGCCGTCTGGGTCGACGCGATCGCCATGGGCAGTGACGTCGACCAGCTCGCACCCGGTGCGAGCGAGGGCACGTTCCAGTACTGCCAGCTGCCGGAGAAGCCCGGGGCGTCGGCGAAGCTCTGCATCTGGGTGGCGGCGGTGGTGGACGTGGAGGTATTGGTGATGGTGACCGGGACGGTGGTGGTGGTCCCGCGGGTCACGGTGCAGTTGCCGCTCGGCAGAGAGGCCGTGGCCTTCAGCGGACCGCTGCTGCTGGTGCCGGTGATGACTCCCATCTCGTACGAATGCTGCGAAATCCATGGGCAGGCATTGGCGTTGTCGGCGCCGGGCTCCCAGATGACAACGCCCTCCGTCTTGGCCTTCACCTGCGCGAACATGTGCGCCCAGGTATTGCCGGCCACATAGGTCTCGGAGGGGAACGCCGTCGGGCTGACGTACGGGTAGATCGGGTGGCTCGGCGCCATGGCCCGGTCACGGGCGATGGCGCTGTCGAGCGTGCTGTCCCAACTGGCCAGTGTCTGACCGTCGTTGAAGTATGCGCGCGGTGCGAAGCAGTTGAGCAGGTTGTCCGTGTGCAGCTGCTTGATCAGGTCCTGATTGCGGGTCTGCCAGTCGTAGCCGTAGTGACAGACAGGCGCTTGTGGGGCGGCATTGTGGGTCCAGGTCAGCAGTTGTCGCCACAGGTTGTACGCGTTGGTGGCCGTCTGGCCCGTCGCCACCTGGGTCAGCTCGATCGACTCGAAGTCGAGCACGACCGGAGCAGTGGCCGCGCCGCCGAACTGGCTCGCGCCCATGTACTCCTTGACCTTGGCTTCGTACGTGGCCTGGGTCGGCAGCGCGCCGCCGTTGGAATAGCAGCCGTTGGTGTCGCAGGTGAAGGCGAATACGTCGTACACGACCGTGGAGCGGGTCGAGCCGTACTGCTCGAGGGTCGGGCGGTTGGTGCCGCGTTCGTTGACGAAGACGGTGTAGCTCGCGGCGGCCGACGCGGGGGTGCTGAGAGCGGGAAGCGCGCCCACGAGCAGTGTTGCGGCAAGGACCGCGACTGTGCGGATGAGCTTCGCAATGCGTGGTACGCGAAGCCGGGATCGGACTCTGCGACTCTGCAACTGTCCTCCTTGGTCGAGGGGGGAACACCGGCCCGCCGCCGACGGCGGGCCGGTGGAACGTGGAGGGAAACGAGCCCCTGTGTGTCAGTGCGCCTCGAACCGTCCGAGGCGCAGCGAGACCGTGCCGGTGGCGTCGTCGTCGACGCGCACGGCCGGCCGGTAGTAGTCGCCGCCGCCGTAGCCGTAGTCCGGGTAGTTCCAGTGCGTGTCGATGCAGACCGAGCGCGAGGCGGCCGGTTCGGGGAGCACGTGGAAGGCGTCGACGAGTGGGAGGATGTTGGAGGACGAGGGGTTTCTCTCGCCGGTGATGATCAGACGGATCGTGTGGCGCCCGGCCGCGAGTCCCGTCTTGCGGTAGATGATCTGCTGGTACTGCTTCACGGGGGCGTACTGGTCGACCGTGGTGTCGAGAAGCACGCTGGGGTGGTTGCGGTCCCGCTCCACCATCTCGGCGAGCTGACCGAGCCAGTCGGCCTTGGCTGCCGGGTCGTCGAGGGAGTCGTCGGGGCCCTGCTGGTTGACCCAGCAGACCGCGGTCTCCTCCTCCATGTACATGCCGTACCGGTCGGCTGCGTCGAGCAGGGCCTCGGTGGGCGGGTAGTGCGAGGTGCGGATCGGATTGATGTTCGCGGCTTTGAAGAGCCGTACTGTCCGGCGGACCCGGTCGCCGCCGAGGCGGTCGTCGCCGCACCCAGAACCCCGGCCGCGAGGGCCGCGCTGCCGATGAGGAATGTACGCCGACGAGGCACACCAGATCTTGATCGATCGGATGAAATTCAGGAATAGACACACTACTCCCCTGGATTCATGGAAATACAGTGGTTCCTGTGCCAAGTGATCCGATCATTCCGCACTCAACATCCTTTACGGAAAACCTAGTTCCGCGGGAGCCGCCGATGGTCAGGTATCAGCGGCTCCCGCGGAGTCCCCATCAGCCCCCGGCCGGGCTGTGACCCTTGAGATCGGCGAGGTCGTAGGTGGTGTCACCGAGTGTCAGCGCATCGCCAGATGTGGTGGCCGTGGGCGGGGTGCCCTTGCCGACGGCCAGGACAATCTTGAAGTCGGCGTCCACGCCGTTGCGGGTGACCCTGAACGCACCCTTGTCCAAGGAGAGTTCGGCGCCCTCGGGAGCCAGGACCCAGCCCTTGAGATACCCCTCCCCCTTCTTGAAGAGGAAGGTCTTCGCACCCGACTCGGTCTCACCGAAGGTGATCGTCGTGCCGGACTCGGGAGCCAACTGCCAGTCGTAGCGGTGTGAGTCGGAATCCGCGAACTCGTCGTGGACGGCAATGACGGAATCCGCCCCGCCGACCGAGCGCAGATCGACCGCCAGGTCGCGGTGGGCCTTGGCCAGTTCGTAGTTGAGGTGGCCGTCGAGGGAGACGTAACCGCCGCCCTGACCGGCGTAGGCACGGGACTCCAAGGTCTCGCCCTTGCCCGCGATGCTGTCCGTGCTGCGCTTCTCGGGGAAGCCGTCGACAAGCGGCTTGGAGAACAGCTCCCGCTTGGCGTAGTCCTTGGCGGGCTGCCGGGCCCAGGTCACGTCCTGGCCGACCAGCGACAGGGCGAAAGTGTCGAATCCGCCCCAGCCGATGTGGTTGTCGTTGCGGTTCTGGGCACCGACCAGCACATCGTCCTTGTCCTGGTAGCGGCTGCGGAAGAGGTACGAGCCGCCGTGGTCGTCGAGGAGCGCCGCGCGCACCGCCGCCGGTCCCTCGTCAGGGTCCTGCGGAGTGACACCGTACGGGTAGTTGAGCAGGCCGTAGACACCACCACCGCCGCCGACGGTCCTCTCGTACTGCCACAGCCATGCCGCCCGCTGGTCGGCGGGCACCTGGGTGAAGATCAGGCCAGGAATGGGCACCCCGCCATTGGCGGTGCCGACGCCCCACTGCAGCCGAGCGTTGTCGGGCTGCGCGGAGGCACTGTGCAGCACCAGGTTTGCGAAGGCGGGCCGCTGCCACTTCGCCTTGAGCGCCCCGAGCCCGGCGTCGACGGAGCCGACGACAGCGGGTGCTCCGACGCCGAGTCCGTAGCTGAAGTAGTCGGTTCCCTCCTGATCCCAGCCGGCGTCGGAGTACGCGGTGTCCAGGTGCCGGCCGAGGGCGTCGACCAGCTGCGGGATCCGGTACTCCTGGAGGTCGAACGGGCCGTCGCCGCGCACCGCGAGCCGCAGCGACAGCTCGGCGCCGCGCACTACCGCGGTCCAGTTGCTCTGCTTGGTCGGCAGGTCGAAGTTCGGGTGGTACGAGACCTCCAGGTAGGCGGCGACGCGCTGCAGTACCTTCTGCGCCTCGGCGCGCTGCTCGGGTGTCCAGCCCGGATAGGCCCAGTCATAGGCGGTGGCCAGGGGCCCTGCGGCATTGGCGGTCTCCAGGGCCGCGGCCCCGGCGTATGCGGTGCCGTTGATGAACGGCATGGTCCGGCCGGACTCGATGAGCGCGTCATAGGCGGTCTGCGCGTAGGCCGGGTCCTGACTGACCTGGTAGAGGAGTGCGGCGTCCATGGCCCAGGACGCCTGAGACGCGCCCTGCCCGTAGTTGTAGCCCGGCAGGCCCTTGGCGACCCGGTTGGCGATGCTGTCGTACGTCGACTTGGGGGTACCGTCCTGCTGGATCGCGGCGCGGATCGCTGCGAGTTTGTCGTCGGTGACGCCCATCCGCGGGTGCTGCAGGCTCGCCAGGCTGGCGGTGGCGAGGACCTTGCCACCCTGTCCGACGACTGCGAAGCCGGTGGCGCCGCGGCGCTCCCCGTCCCGCAGCGTGACCCCGCCGGTGGTGTCGTGGCCGCCGTGCGTGCAGACTCTGCGGGCCTTGTGCAGCTTGCCGTCGGCGACCTCGGGGCCGCCTGCGTACAGCGTCACCGGGCCCTTGGTGCCGGCCTTGAGCCGCCAAGCGAGGCGGGCGCCCTCGCCGTCCTCGGTCGCCGTCAGCACATTCGTCTGCTGCTCGTCCAGGTAGGCCGAGGGCGTGGTGACGGTCTCGGGGTCGGTGGTGGCCAGCTTCGTGCCGTCCGCAGCAAGGGCGACGACCTTGTAGGTGTAGCGCACGCCGGGGCGGGCCGAACCGTCTTCTGCGGTCCACGCGTCGGGGACCTCCCGGATCAGGGTCTTCGCACCCGGCGTGAAGTCCGCGCGGGTCGAGCGGTGCACCTGGTACGAGGCCGGGGTGTCCTCGATTGCGGCGAAGTGCCAGGTGAGCTGGACGGCGCCGGTGGGCTGGACATTGGCTCCCACGGCGTTGCCCTCGATGTGCTCGACCTTGACGTTGTCGATGAGCATGCGGCCGGTGGTCTGCTCGAGGGCGAGGAGCAGGTTGACAGCCTTGGCGCCGGGCCGGGCGAGGACGACGGCGTTGGCCTTGCGCCACCCTGTGTTTCCGGTTATCCGGCCGACGATGGCGTCATGGCCGAAGTTACGGGCCCACAGGTCGCCGCCGTAGCCGGACAGGCCGACGGCACGCTCGTCGAATGTGATCCGGTACGCCTGGAACGTGGTGTTGTCGGCGATGGGGATGTCCTGGCCGACCGCCGCCTTGTCGCCCGGGTCACCGAGGTCGAGGGCGAGAGCCCGGCTGCCGTCGGGGCCCGCCCCGTCCACGATCGTGGCGTGACCACTGGCCCGGTTCTCACTCTGCGGCCAACCGACGATACTGCCGTCTGCGGCGACCTGCTCGAAATCGCCGTTGGTGATGAGTTCGGCGGCGTACGAGGGTGCGGGCACGACCACAGCGAGGGTGCCCGCCAGGGCCGCGCCCACTATGGCGATCCGGGTCAGGCGCGGCGAGGTGGATCTGGACACGAGCTTTCCTCCGGTGGGAAGTCGAAACCACGGCACGGGTGGATCACACGTGCCGAGGGTGGAGTGGCCCCGCCACGACGGCGGGCCCACGTCTTGGGGGTTCGGGCTGGGGTCTTTCGTTCGGATCAGGCCGGATCAGGGAGCGGCCCGCCGCGGAGCGGCTGATGTCACCGTGGTGCGTGCAGCTGCAAGGCGGAGGAACGAGCCCACGCGGAGCGTCGGCGACTGACGACAACGCGGCAGATGCGCGTGCCAGACCCCGCGAGCCCAGAGTGATCCAAACGAGAGGCCCTAGACGTCGCTGCTGGTCGTGCCCATCTTCAGACCGTTGATCCAGTTGACCTGGTCGGTGTCGGTGACATTGGAGTCGTACGTGCCCCAGCGGGGCTTGTTGCCGAGGTCGTCCCAGGTCCGCACGTTCTTCTGATCGACGATCAGACTGCCGTCCAGATACACCTGGAACGAACCGGTGGTGGCCGACTGCGCGTTGATGCCCAGCTTGATCTTGTGCCAGGCGCCGGGCGTCCAGGCACCGCTGCCGACGCCGATCCACTCCTCGCCCGGCGCGACGTACCAGACGCGGAGCTGGTTCCCGAGGACCATCATGATCAGCGGGTAGTTCTGCTGGTGCTGCTCTCCGGTGCCGTTGGACTTCCACTGGAAGACCGTGCCCATGTCGCCGGTGAGGGTCTCGGACTCCCAGCCGAACCAGTACGTGTTGCCGCCGGTGAACTGGTACTCCGAACCCCCTACTCGTACGCTGTGTCCTTCGCAGCGCACCTGGCCGGCCTTGTTGACGAAGCCGAAGATGTCTCCGCGACCGTCATTCCAGTCGGTGGTGTAGAGGTAGTTCGGGGAGTCGCAGAGGACATCGGCGAAGACACCGGATCCATTGGACGCGTCACCGTCCCAGATGACCGATGCATGGGCGGGCGTCGCCGTGAGCATCATCGCGGTGGCGCCTGCGGCGAGTGGGGACAGGACTGCGCGCAGGGCGCGGGGGATGAATCGGACCGTGCGGCTTTGCAAGAGTCCTCCTCCTGGAGTGGGGGGAATACTGCTGACGTGGGGGGATGCTCTCTACTGCCAGACGCGGATGTAGTCGACGTACATGTTGGAGCGATAGTCGAGGAGGGCGTCGTAGATGCTGCCGTCCGCCCACTCGGCGGCCTCGTGGGAGATCACCGGGAACATCGGCACCTGGCTGATGAGGTTCGCATCGTTGACGGTGCGGACGACCGCTCCGTCGTAACGGAAGATCATCTGCGTTGGCTTCCACTCGACGGCGTACGTGTGACAACCGCAGTGCAGCCCGGGGGCGTTGATGTTCGCGGAGGATGCCTTGTGGTCGGCGCCGTAGCCGTGCCCATGAACTCGTCGCTGAAGACGAGCGTGCCGTGCGAAGATCCGCCGCTGGGGCGGACACCCGCGGGGGTATTGGGGTCGACGAAGCCGGCATCGGGCGCGGCGTCCGCGGGCGGCGTGGACAGCAGTGTGATGGCCGGCAGCCCTGCGGCGACGGCAGCGGTGAACGTCACACGGGTGCGCACTCAGACCTCCTTGTATGAGTGACATGGGTGTTACTGCTCCGGTCCGGTTTGCGGGGAGCGGGCAGTCGGACCGCCGTCTGCGGCAAAGCACCCGCCTTCGTCCACCGGGGCTGGTGTCTGTGGGGGTCAGGCGAGGGTGACCGCGATCTTGTGGGTGGCTCCGGTCTTGGCACTGCTGTCGATGCGGAGTTGCAGCGAGGATCCGCTGGCCAGCACGGTCACGGACGGGTCCTTGGACACCACGGCGGAGACCGGCCGGTTCCAGGTGATGTCGAGGCTGGTCACAGTCTTGGTGGGATTGGAGACACAGAGCGTGCCGGTGGTACCCGATTCCCGAGTCATGACGCTGGCCGCGCCGCTGGAGGTCAGCTTGTCGATCGTGCCGGCGCCGTAGAAGTTCACAGCGGTATAGCCGAGCGAGGGCACCCTGATGCCCTGCTGGTTGGCCGAGTTGGCCAGGATTGTGAGCCAGTTGGTGTCGGCGGCCCGCGCGGAGGCGGCGGCGGTGTCGGCGCCGGGCATGAGGATGTAGGAGTAACTTCCGCCGCTGGGGTTGGTGCCGTGGTCGAACCACAGGGTGAGGTAGCGGCGGGTCAGTGGGGTGGTGGAGCCGCCGTTGTTGATATCGCTCCACGCGCCGGTGCGCTCGGCACGCAGCGCCTTGACCGTAGCGCCGCCGGGGAAGACGTAGCTGCCCATGCCGGCGAGGGTGGCCCACTTGGCGCCGGTCAGCGTTGCGGACCAGCCCAGCGTGGACGGTTGCGCAGTGCCGTCCACGGTGAAGGTGTGAGTGCCGGATGCACCGAGGTTGCGGTTCTCCACGATGGACTCGACCCCGGTGCCGTCCGCGCAGCCGATCCCGGCGCCCAGGCAGACGATCGAATCGTCGAGCAGGAACCAGGACTTGCGTCCGGCGAGGGTGGACTGCAGTCCGCGAATGTCCATGCCGATGGCCGAGTACGTGCCGTCGGTGGCACCGCCCGCCCAACTGGAGGTCGGCGCCGGCCCGCCGAAGTCACCACCCGCACCGTCGGCCAGGGCCTTCTTGGAGACGGTGGTACCGGGCATCCGGTACGGGTCGGCGGTGGGCCAGAACGCGTCGGAGAACTGCCCCAGCGTGCTGTCCTTCCACCAGTAGAGCATTCCGGAGCTGGTGTGCCAGCCGCGCTTGTTCTCCTGGTTGCCGAACTCGTAGAACGCGGTCCGCGCCGAGCACATCGACAGTGTGGCGGCCCAGGCGGGACGGCGGTGCGTGGCGCGGTCCATGGCCGCGAAGAGCCGGTGCCCGCTCGGTTCCGCCACCGCAGCCACCGCGGCGTCATCGCGCACCGACCTCAACCGGGAGAGCGAGGCTACGTCGAGGGAGAGGTTGTTCTCCAGGGTGAGGAAGTAGTCGCGCTGCAGCCAGCCCTTGACCAGGCCCTTCCAGCGGGACTGCTCGGCGGAGCTCGCGCCCATCCCCAGCATGAGGATCGCGGCCATGGCGCCCTGGCCACGCGAGTGGTCGCTGCTTGCGAAGCCGTTGGTGCTGGAGGCGGACAGGCCCCGGCTGATCGCCCGGCCCATCACGTTGTCCATGAAGACGCCGTTGTACAGGAACGGAGCAAAGGAATCCTCGACCGCGTCCAGCATCAGCTGCTTGTTGCCGTCGGTGACGTCCCAGGTGGAGCTCTTGAGCAGGGCGAATATCCAGGCCAGACCGCTGACCAGCACCGCGCCGTAGGAGCCGGTGTAAGGGATCCTGGTGTGCTGGATGAACGAGCCGTCGGTGTAGAACCCGTCGCCGGAGGTGACGTACGGGAAGACCGGGGAGAGCCCGTTCCGGCCCGAGACGATCTTCGCGGAGGTCTTGCCGACCACGCCACGCAGGGCGAAGACCCGGCAGAAGTCGACCCGGTTGGCACCGGTGCTGTGCCCCGAGTACGACGTCAGCTCGGACTCGGGCAGGAAGTGGTCGATTGCCGCACAGTAGTCGGCGATCTGCGCGGCCGACAGTTTGTCGTACATCAGCACGCAGACGTCGAGCAGCGCCTGTGGGGAGCCGATCTCCGCGTTCCACCACCAGTTGCTGGAGGGCAGGGTGAAGGAGGCGTTGTAGACATTGGTGTGCACATGCTCCAGGCCGGCGACGACGTCGGAGGCGAGCGAGGCGTCGCCGGTCAGCCCGGTGCCGGGCAGGGACCAGGCCAGCGCCATGGTCTTGAGCCGGTTGAAGCTGCCCGTGACCGGGTCCCCGCCCACCGAGGAGTACGGCTGGTCGGGCCACAGTGAGGTGCTTGACGGCGCCATGGACGAGCGGTACGTGGTGGCCTGCGTGCCCAATGTGGCCAGGCGGGAGGCGAAGAGCGGATCCGAGGCGTCGACCCCGGTGCCGAGGAGCAGGTCCCGCCATCTCAGGCGCAGGGTGTCGTACTCGTCGGCGGCAAAGGCGGGAGAAGCCGGGACGAGGGTGAGCGCCAGGGCAGCACCTACTGTGGCGCCGAGGAAACCGCGGCGGGACCAGGACGTCATTGTCATGTGGGCCTCCGAAGGGGTTGGGGGCGGGCAGTGGTGGTGCGCCACGGCGTTTCGGTCCGTGGTACACCGCCACTTGTGTCAAAGCAGTTGGCGCTACTGCCAGACGCGGATGTAGTCGACGTACATGTTGGATCGGTAGTCCAGAGGGGCGTCGTAGATGGAGCCGGCGGCCCACTCGGCGGATTCGCTCGAGATCACCGGGAACATGGGGACCTGGCTGATGAGTTTCGGGTCGGTGATGTCCCGCACGATGGCGCTGTCGTACCGGTAGATGATCCGGTCCGAGCGCCATTCGACGGTGTAGGTGTGGTAACCGCTGTGCAGCCCGGGGGCGTTGACCGACACGGATGAGACCTTGTGGTCGGCTCCGTAGCCGTCGTAGTGGATGGTGTTGCCGTAGCTGTCCGACGCGGAGGTGCTTTCGATGACGTCGTACTCGCCGCCGTCGCGGGCCGTGCCGTCCACGCCGTTGACACCGCCGGGGGGCATCATCCACAGGGCGCCGAAGAGATCGTTGTCGGGCGGCATCTGCGCCCGCCACTCGACGGTGCCGTAGGTGAACTCGAACTTTCCCCGCCCCTCTATCTCACCCGTGGCGTACTCGGTGTCGCTGAGCTTCGACAGCGAGATCCACAGGTTGCCGCCGTTGACGGAATTGGGGTTGGGGTTGGGGTTGACCTTGACGTTCGACGGCTTCCACCAGCTGTCGAAGTACTCGCCGTCCCTGCGCTTCGAATCCACCGAAGACCACTTGGAGCTGTCGAGCGAGGTGCCGTAGAACTCATCGCTGAAGACGAGTGTTGCGTGGGAGCTGCCGCCGTTGGGCCGGACGCCGACCGGGGTGTTGGGATCGACGAAACCGACCGCCTGCGCAGGGGTGGCGCCCGGGACGGCGAGCGTCGCCGCGAGAAGACCTGCCGCGGCCGCCAACGTGCGTATGCGCAGGGTGCTGAGGGCTGCGTGCTGGACGGATCGGACCTTGCGTCGTTGCATTGTCTCCTCCTTGCGTTGCGGGAAAGCGAGTCCGTAGAGGCAACGGGCCTGCCATATGTCGGCGTCCAGATTCCGGCCGACCACTCTGGTGGGCCGGCACCTCGCCCTCGGCGGCTCAGCGGAGGACGACGATGAGCGTGGCGGTGGGGGGTCGTGCCCGTTCGAAAACGTCACGGACAGCCCTCTGCGGGACCTGAGTGAGCGGGTTAGGTGAGGCCCTCCCCGATCGGGGGAGGCGGGTCGAGGGAGGGCCCCACCTGGTCTGCGGGGTCAGGCCTTTTGGGCGGCGGCGTGCTCCTTCGCGTACTCCTCGGCGGCCTTGTCTCCGCCCTTGGCCTTCCAGTCCTTGACCATGGCGTCCCAGGCCGAGAGCGGCTTGCGGCCCATGACGATCGCCTTGATCGTGTCTTCCTTGAGCAGCATCAGCTCGTTGAGCTTGGCGTTCCAGGTCTTGGACAGCAGCCCCACCGACGGGTCGGCGATGCCGACCTCGGCGATCTCGGACTGGAAGGCATGACGACGCTTCACGAGGTCGGCCCCGTCAGGGACAGAGGCGGGCAGGAAGACCACCTGCTGGGGGCAGGCCAGGAAGCCGACGCCCAGGGTGTCCTTGTTGTCGCCGTCGAGGAAGAGCTGGTTCGCCACCGGGCTGCCGTCAGCAGCACGCTTGTCGAAATGGGTTCCTTCGACACCGTAGTTGATCAGCTCGTACTCCTTGGTGCCGAACGGTGCGGCCAGATAGTCGAGGACCCGCAGCAGCAGCTTGATGCGGTCCTTGGGAGCCTTCTTCAGGACGGTCTGGTAGTCGGCGCCGGGCGAGAACCAGTGACCGGGCTGTGCGCCGTTGGACGGCTTGAACGGGCGGGCGGTCTCCAAGGTGAAGCCATCCTTGATGGCCACGGCGTTGCCGAAGAAGTCGGCGTTGGCCCTGGACACCGTCGCGGTGATACCGGTCTGGAAGTCGATGCCGAGTGCGGCGTCGTGGGAGAGCGGGTCGGCGCGGAAGACACCGGCCTTCTGCCACTTGGCCAGCTGCTCGATGCCCGCCGTGAACTCGTCCGTCTCGAGGGAGCTGGTGAACTGGCCGTTCTTGACCGCCCACTGGTTCGGCGCACCGAAGGCGGGCACGATGGAGTTGAAGCCGAAGGCGCCGAGGCCGGCCACACCCATGGCCCACTTCTTGCGGCCGGAGATCTGCTGCATACCCTTGGTGAAGTCGTCGACCGCGATTCCGCCGATCTCAGGGACCCAGATCCCAGCCTCCTTGAGGCGTTCCATGTTGGCGGACAGCGAGTGGCCGATGCGGGAGCGCTCGATCGGAAGCTTGTAGAGTCTGCCGCCGATTCGGCCGGCGGCCTTCCAGGCGTAGGTGGGGATGGCGGCCAGGTTCGGGTACTCCTTGATGGCGTCCCCGGAGACGAACTCGGTCAGGTCCTGGCACTTGGCGGCGATCAGCTCGGTCGGGTTGGGCAGGTTGGCCGACACCGCGATGATGTCCGGCAACTCACCACCGGCGACGAGCGTGGCGAACTTCTGATTGCTCTCCATGGCGGGCACAACGACCAGGTCGAGGTCGACACCGAGCTCCTTGTTCAGCGCCTGCCACAGCTTGTGCTTCTCCTTCGCCTTCGGCGGCGCACCCCACGTGATCGTCCACACCGTCACCTTGGAGCCGTCGCCCGGCTTCTCGGCGACCGACTGCTTCAGCTCCTTCGGATACGAGAGGAAGCCCGGCTGTACACCCTTGTCGGTCGGGGCCAGGTCCGGCTTCGGCGCATCGGGCTGAGGCGTGTAGGTCGGCCACGGTGCGAGGTTCTTGCCCTCGTTACCAAGAGCACTGCCGCCGCTGGAGCTGGAACAGGCGGACAGCGAGACGCCGGTGGCGGCGAGTGCAGTGCCGATACCAATCGTGCGCAGGACAGATCTGCGGGAGATAGAGGACATGACGAACCGATCCTTCATGAGGAGCCCCGAACAGGGGCGGGGTGGGTCAGCGGTGAGGGGGAGCGAGAGTCAGTCAGCTCTTGATGGCGCCGGTGAGGACGCCCTTGGTGAAGTAGCGCTGGATGAAGGGGTAGACGCACAGGATCGGCACGGTGGCGAGCACCACGACCGCCATGTTCACGGTCTGCGGGGCGAACTGGATCTGCTCGCTGACGCCACCGCCGACCGAGATGAGGCTGTTCTGGCTCTGCACGACGTAGGTGCGCATCCAGGTCTGCAGGGGCCACATCGTGGCTTGGTCGGTGTAGAGAATCGCGCGGAAGAAGTCGTTCCAGTAACCGACCGCGTAGAACAGGCCGACCACCGCGACGACCGCCTTGGACAGCGGCAGGACGATCGTGACCAGGGTGCGCAGCTCACCCGCGCCGTCGATCTTGGCCGATTCGAAGAGCTCGGCCGGGATGCCCTGGAAGAAACCGCGCATCACGACCAGGTTGAACGCGCTGATCAGTACCGGCAGGAACAGTGCCCAGTAGGTGTTGCGCAGCCCCATGCCGTTGACCACGAGGAAGCTGGGGATCATGCCGGCAGGGAAGAGGAAGGTGAACAGGATCATCAACATCACCGGCTTGCCGCCGACGACATTCGGCCGGGCCAGGGCGTAGGCCAGCATGACTGTGCACGTCAAGCTGAAGGCCGTACCCACCACGGTGATGCCGCCCGAAACCAGCATCGCCCGGGTGATCTGGCCGCCGGAGAAGATCAAGTCGTACGCATGCGTGGTCCACTGGTCCGGCCAGAGCGCATAGCCGCCGTTCGCGATCACCTGCTTGTCCGGGGCAAAGCTGGTGGCGATCACGACCCAGAACGGGACGATCACGACCAGCACGGTGACGACCAGGGCCAGGCCCTTGACCCCCTGGGTGACCGGCTTCGGCTTCTCCATCCAGGCCGGGCGCTCGGCGTGCTCCGAAACAGCAGCGCTCATCAGCGGTACACCCCCTGCTCGCCCATACGGTGAGCGATCTTGTTCGCGGCGAAGACGAGACAGGCGCCGATGACGCCCTTGAACAGGGCGGCGGCGGCCGCCACGCCCCAGTTCTGGTCGCGGATGCCGTGGTAGAAGACATAGGTGTCGATCACTTCGGACACGTCGGGGCCGAAGGCGTCGCGTTGCAGCAGGATCTGCTCGAAGCCGACCGAGAGAATGTCACCGAGGCGCAGGATCAACAGCAGAAAGATCACCGCACGCAGCCCCGGGAGCGTCACGTGCCAGAACCGGCGCCACGGGCCCGCCCCGTCCAGAGCCGCAGCCTCGTACAGCCCCCCGTCGACCTGGGCCAGCGCGGCGAGGAAGATGATGGTGCCCCAGCCGCACTCCTTCCAGATCAGCTCCAGCACCATCAGGGGCTTGAACAGGTCCGGATTGCCGATCACGTCGACCAAGTGACCGTCGGATCCGCCCAGCGCACCGTTCAGGACGCCGTCCGCTCCCAGCACCTGCTGGAAGAGAGCGACCACGATCACCCACGAGATGAAGTGCGGCAGATACACCACACTCTGGACGAACTTGCGCACCCGCCCCTGGATCAGACTGTGCAGCAGCAGAGCCAGCGCCAGCGGAACGGGGAAGTAGAACACCAGCTGCGCCAAGGAGATGACCACCGTGTTCGACGCCGCATGCCAGAACGCCGGCTCACCGAACAGCGCCTGGAAGTTGGCGAAACCCACCCACGGGCTGTCCTTCACCCCCAGGAACGGCATGTAGTCCTTGAACGCGATCACGTTCCCGAACAGCGCCAGATACTGGAAGACCAGGAAGAAGAGAACACCCGGCGCCATCAGCAGCAGTAGCGTGCGGTCCCTGCGTATCCGGGACCAGAGGCCAACGGTGTGCCGGCTCTCCTTCCCGGGCCGGCCGGGGACGACCGGTGGTAGCCGGCGCGCCTCCAGTTCCTTCACTGCGACCGACATGCGGCTCCCCTCTCCATGGCGTCCGGCGTGCTCTGCGCCCGATTCGAGGCACACGTCGGCCCAAGGGGCATGGCGCGTGAGGGATGCGGGAGCAGAGGAGCGGCTCGCCGCGCGCTCCGAATTTCGCCGACGTTCCGGCGATGTTCCGAATACTGGCGAGCGTTCCGATCGCAGTCAAGAGGGCGGGATCGAAGTTTCGATCCTTCGATCATTACGATCGAATTAACTAGCTCTTCAGCTCGGCGCCACAGGACTGCCGTACACGAAGCTCGGGCAGTAGGGCCAGGTGTCGTTTCGAAGAGGCCCCCTGCCCCTGCCGACGCTCCCGCACACGCCGAAGAAGCAACTGCACGGCCTCCTGGCCCACCTCGTACTTCGGCGGTGCGACCGCCGTCAGCGGGAGGTCGGAGAGTGCCGCCACGTCGTCGTCGTACGCAATGATCGCCAGGTCCTGCGGTATCCGGAGCTGCGGCTCGAGGCTGCGCAGGATCTGCAGCAGGAGGATGGCATCCGTGTCGCTCAGCACGACTGCCGCGCTCACCTGCCCTGCGTCGACGGCTTCGACCAGCCTCTTCGCCGCCCGCTCGAGGCGGCCCGTGTCGAGCTCGCCCTCGTACAGATCAATGGGGTCGATCGGCGGCCGGGCGACGCCGGCAGACCGCAGTGCTGCCTCGTATCCGGCCCGCACATGCACTCCCGTCGCACTCCCGCCGGCCAACAACGCAATGTCGCGGTGCCCGAGCGAGACGAGATGACGCACCGCGAGCCCGACTCCCGCGTAGTGGTCCGAGCAGACGAAGTCGAACTCGGCGGCCTGCGTGCCGGCGGCCGCTCGACGTTCGAGCATGACGGTCGGAACGCCGAAGTCGAGGTCAGGGGCGTCCTCCTCGGAGCCGTCCCGCATCCAGCCCGGGGTCAGCAGCAGCCCGTCGATGCCCGAGTCCAGCAACCTGCGCGCCTGTTCCTCGTCCTGACCGGGGATGTAGCCCGAGAAGCCGAGCACGAGCCGGCCGCCGACCGACTGGACCTCCTCCCGCACACCTCGAATGATCTCTCCGAAGTAGTACTGGGATTGCGGGACCACCAGGCCAAGGGTGACGCCTGCGCCGTCGGCCAGGTCCGACGGGCCCGCTTCCGGGATCAGATGCGGCCCCTGCACGAACGCGGCAGCCGGTGCGCCGGGCCAGGAGACTGCGCCCCGCGTCCGGTCCAGCCGCCCCGCGCCGGACAGAGCTTCCACATCGCGGCGCAGAGTGACCGTGGACATGCCCAGATGGTGCGCAAGGTCGGTGACCCGCAGGCTGCCGTGCTGACGGACCAGCTCAAGGATCCGCTCATGGCGTTCGTCGACCGTGTACCGCACACCGGGCTCCCACGCTGGTAGGGACGTCATTCATACAGGTCAGACTACTCCGGCGATCACGGAGATCGATCTGATCCATTTTCGCTCTTTCGATCATTCGATCTTGACGATCGAAACGACGATCCCTAGGGTCGGCGCATGACCGCCCCGACCACGGACTCCAACGAGTCCCCCTTCCCTGGTCCGCAGCCACACCGCCGCCCCCGCACCTTGCTGGCGATGGACCCCTCCGTAACCCCCACGCTCCTCAGTCCACGCACGCTTCGCCGGCTCGCGCAGACGGCGGAGGTGGACCAGGGACTCATCGTCGACGACTTCTCGCAGGCAGACGCGCTCGCGGCCCTGCGCGACACCGAGGTGCTGCTGACGTTCTGGGGCTGCCCTCCTGTCGACGACTACGTGCTGACCGCAGCGCCCCGACTGCGGGCCGTGGTCCACGCGGCCGGCACGGTCAAGCCGTATGTCACCGAGGCGTGCTGGGAGCGCGGGATCCTCGTCTCCTCGGCGGCGGCAGCCAATGCGCTGCCCGTCGCCGAGTTCACCGTGGCCGCGGTACTGCTCTCGAACAAGCGCCTGCTGGAGGTGCGTGAGGCCTACCGCCGGATCCGCGGGGAACATGACTGGCGCAAAGCCTTCCCCGACGTCGGGAACTACCGCAGGACTGTCGGCATCGTCGGCGCCTCGCGTATCGGCCGACGGGTGGTCGAGCTGTTGCGCCCGTACGACCTGGAGGTGATCGTCCACGATCCGTATCTGAGCAGAACCGATGCCGCCGCGCTCGGGGTCCTCGCCGTCGGAATCGACGAGCTCTGCGAGACCTCCGACGTGGTCAGTGTGCACGCCCCCGAGACACCGGAGACCCGCCACATGATCGACCGCCACCGGCTCGGGCTGATGCGGGACGGCGCGACACTCATCAACACCGCGCGCGGTTCGCTCGTCGAACAGGACGCGCTCATAGAGGAGTTGGTATCGGGGCGGCTGAGCGCCGTGCTCGATGTCACCGAGCCCGAGGTGCTGCCCGCAGGATCCCCTCTGTACGAACTCCCCAATGTGCTGCTCACCCCGCACTTCGCCGGCTCCTTCGGCAATGAGGTGCAGCGGATGGCCGACTCGGCGGTCGACGAGATCGCCCGGTACGCGGCCGGCCTGCCGTTCGCCCACCCGGTGCTCCGCAACGAGTTGGAGCGTACGGCGTGACGATGCAACCCTGGTTTCCCGAGGCCAAGCTCGGGATCTTCGTCCACTGGGGGATCTACGCGGTCCGGGGTGTCGCGGAGTCCTGGTCGTTCTTCGGCGGAGACATCTCTCACGAGCAGTACATGGAGCAGCTGGGGGGTTTCACCGCATCGCACTACCACCCGGACGACTGGGCGAAGCTCTTTGTCAGGGCAGGCGCCAAGTACGCCGTACTGACGACCAAGCACCACGACGGCGTCGCGCTCTGGGACACCCGGCAGACGGACCTGTCGGTCGTCCGGCGCAGTCCGGCCGCCCGCGATCTGGTCGGCCCATTCGCCGAAGCACTACGCCGCCAGAGCCTGCGCGTCGGTCTCTACTTCTCGCACAACGACTGGAGCCATCCCGACTACCCCAGCGTCCGGCCCGCGCAGCTGCACAGGCCGTGGGTCGACAACCGCCGTGCGATGCCGGCGCCCGGCCAGGAGGACCCCGAGCGCTGGGAGCGCTACCTGGAGACCGTGCACCGCGGGCAGGTCCGCGAGCTCATCAACGGATACCGGCCCGATCTGCTGTGGTTCGACGGCGCCTGGGAGCGCGACGAGCGTCAGTGGCGGATGAAGGAACTCCGTGATGAGATCCTTCGGCTGAACCCCCGGACCGTACTCAACGGCCGGATGCTCGGCCACGGTGACTACGCCACCCCCGAGCTCGGTGTGCCGATCGTGCGGCCCGTAGGGCCGTGGGAACTCTGCTACACCATCGGCGACATGTGGGGGTACCAGCCCCAGGACGTCAACCACAAGTCGGTGCGCGAGCTGGTACGTGTCTTCACGGAGACCATCGGCCACGGAGGCAATCTGCTGCTCAACACCGGCCCGAAGGAGGACGGCAGAATCCGACCCGACCACGCCCAGCGACTCGAGGGCCTCGGCCGCTGGATCCGCCGCAACAGCGAGGCCGTGTACCCCACCGAAGCCGGCCTTCCCTACGGACATCACTACGGTCCGTCGATGCTCTCCAAGGACCGCCGCACGCTCTTCCTCGTCTGCTTCGACGCGCCCCGTGTATTCGTCGAGCTCCGCGGCCTACGCAACACCGTCAGGAGCATCTCCGCACTCGGCACCGGGGAGCAGCTCGACCACCGGGTCGTCGGGGGTTTCCCCAGCCGCGGCGTACCAGGCGTCGTCCGTATCAACGCACCGACCGTCTGCGATCCATACGCCACCGTCCTCGCCCTCGAACTCGACGGCGAACTCGATCTCTACCGCGGACAGGGCGAGGGCTGAATCCAGGCAGTCGGTGGATGGAGCACCGATGCCCCGACGATCGCATCGAACGAAAATGATCGACCGACCGGCTCGTCCTCGAGCCCTGGCGCAGGCTCCGGGCACGACTGTCCTGACGGCTTGTCCGGAACGAAGCGCGGAGCGGAGCAGATGGTGATCGTCACCCTCGACGAACGTGACCCTGCGGGCGCACCTACGTCAGTCCTCGATCATTGCTGGTTGGCGTTGTCGATGAGGAGTGCGATCTGCACCCGGTTGGTGAGCTCGAGTTCGGTGAGAATGGTCGAAACGTGAGTCTTGATGGTGGGGATGCTCAGGTAGAGGGCGGCTGCGATTTCGGCTTGGTTTTTCCCTGGCCGATCGCGCGGGCGACTTCCAGTTCCCGGTCGCCCAGGTGCGCGAGGCGGGTACGGGCCGGCTCGTCCGACCGGTCCTGACCCGGCTTCGTCGTCACCTGGCGACGCGGCGCGTAGCACGCCGATGATCTCGCGCAGGTCCTCCAGGGCCTGATGAACTCAAGAAACGCGGCTACACCTTCGTCACCGTGCCCCAACTGCTAGCACCAGGAGTACCCCAACCGAGGAAGAAATACCGGTAATCGGCCGGGGCACCTACGGCTCCACCATCACCGACGTCGAATCGGTCAACTGGATCAACGGCCTCAAGATGGGCACGACACGCGCCGCCGTCGACTGGGCCCCGGGAACCGGGCGGGTGCGCTCCCCCGCACTCGCCCGGTAACTCCGCGCTGAGCCGGCCGGCACTCCGACGACCGAGCGCTGGCAGCTGATCTGGTCGACACCCGTGCCCGCCTGGCGGTGGGACCGGATTGTCCTGGGCATCCACACCTCGGACTCAGCCTCGGGCGGCTGGGTCGACCTCTGGTGCAACCGCAGCAGGCGGACGTTCAGCAACGGCACCACCCGCTTCACGGGCCGGACCTGGAACACCTACAACGACCCCAAGTGGGGCGTCTACGACCGCGACACTCCCGGACATGCCGCGACCAACCGCATCGACGCCCCGAAGGTCGGTACCACCTACGACGACGTCGTCCGGTGACGGGCGTCCAGAGCCTGTCTGGAGTTGTGATCACGTGGCGGGAAAAAGGGGTGGGCGGGATCGCGGCCGGGCTGCTAGCTTGCAGTCGACCGAGACACCGTCCCGAGGAGGTGAGACCCATGAACGCTGTATTCATGTGGGTGCTCCCCCTCTCGTCACGGTCAGGCGATTGACGCAGGTGTCGCCGGGAGTGCCTCGATAACAAGGCACTCCCGAAAGGCAACACCTATGCACTCTCTGCAGTTCACCGCCGAGTCGGCATCGAACGGCATGCTCGAACGCGCGTTCACTGTGGGCGGCGTCCCCGGCGTCCTCTGGTCGCCGGCCTCCGACGCGGCCGTTCGCGCGCCCCTGATCCTGATGGCCCACGGCGGCGGCAATCACAAGAAGCACCCGGCGATGTCCGGCCGCGCCCAGCGCCTCGTGACCGCCTGCGGCCTCCATGTCGCCGTCATCGACGCGCCCGGTCACGGCGACCGGCCGCGCACGACGCACGACGAGGCGGAAATCGCCGAGCTGTTCCGGGCGAGGGCGGCGGGCGAGCCGGAAGGGCCGATCGTCGTGCGCTACAACGACTACCTGGCAGAGCTCGCCGTGCCCGAGTACCAGGCGACCCTGGATGCCCTCCAGGGACTCCCGGAGATCGGCACCGACGGGCCGGTCGGCTTTTGGGGCATCAACATGGGCACCGCGATCGGCATACCGTTCGTGGCGATCGAACCCAGGATCACGGCCGCGGTCTTCGGTCAGCACTGGCCCGATGTCCTGGCCGAGAAGGCGAAGCGGATCACCATCCCGATCGAGTTCGACATGCAGTGGGATGACGAGCACATCTCGCGCGAGGAGGGTCTCGCGCTGTTTGACGCCTTCGCCTCGAAGGAGAAGTCGTTGCACGTGAACTCGGGCAAGCACAAGGAGCTGCCGCGGTTCGAGGTCGACAGCGCGGTCCGCTTCTTCGCCCGGCACCTCGGCGGAGCAGTCACCGCGTCGGCATGACCTGAGCGGTTGCGGCGTCCGGCTTGCCGGCCGGGCGCCGCAACCGCGGGCCCGGGTTGAGGCTGCGCATCCAGATGATGGATCCGCGCAGTCGGAGCCCCGCCATCTGCTTTGCGGGCGTCTTGTCGTGGGGCGTGGCCAGGCCTCGCCATGCCCGGATCACCTTGATGCGGCGCTCCACCGTGTTGCGCTCCTTGTACCGCTCGGCGTCATAGGCCATCGGTCGACCGCCGGGCGCAGGGCGAGATCGGTCCAGACCTCGATCAGCGGCGCGCGGCCGGAGCACTGCGGTTGCGGCCCTGTCGTCCAAGCCGAGGTGGTGTGAAAATCCACGCGGATGCCAGGGCCTTCCATGCTGCCGCCAAGTGCAGGATGTGGACCCGCGCATTCTGCCGAGCTGAACCACGGGAGTCGGTCCTCAGATCCGGCTGCCGGAGGCGGTGTCCGAGGACAGCCGTTGGGCGAGGTAGATCGGTATGACGGACAACAGGACGAGTACGGCGGCGACGACGTTGACGACAGGGGCCTGTTGAGGACGGGCCATGTTGGCGAAGATCCAGACGGGGAGGGTCTGTACGCCGGGCCCGGCGGTGAAGGTCGTCACCACGATCTCGTCGAAGGACAGGGCGAAGGCGAGAAGTCCGCCCGCTACCAGCGCGGAACGCACCAGCGGGAAGGTGATGTCGACGAACGTACGGAAGGTGTGGGCCCCGAGGTCCATGGCTGCCTCTTCGTACGAGCCGGGCATCCGGCGCAGCCGAGCGATCACGTTGTTGAAGACGACCACGATGCAGAAGGTGGCGTGGCCGACGACCACCGTGAACATTCCGAGGCCCACTCCGAGCGGTTCGAGGACCGTGCGGAAGGCGGTGTTGAGCGCGACACCGGTGACGATCCCCGGCAGTGCGATCGGCAGGACGACCACGAAGGAGATGGCCTCGCGTCCGAAGAACTTGTAGCGCTGGCAGGCGAAGGCGATGAGCGTGCCGAGGACCAGGGCGATCGCGGTCGCGCCGAGCCCGGCCCTGACCGAGGTCCACAGTGCGTCGCGGGCGCCTGAGCTGTGCCAGGCGGCTACCCACCAGTCGAAGGTGAGACCGGGGGGCGGCCAGCCCGAACTGCGGTCCGGGTTCAGGGAGTTGACGAGCACCAGGAGCAGCGGGACGTAGATCACCGCGAAGCCGAGCCCGGCGGCGATGCGCAGTGTGACGCGCGCGGGGCGGGAGAGATTCATCGGGGGCCTTCGCTGTGCGTGATACGGAGGTGAAGGAGAGGGGTCAGAGACTGCTGAGGGCTCCGGTTCGGCGCACCGCGAGCAGATAGAGCACGATGACCACGACGGGCACGGTGCCGAGCGCGGCGGCCAACGGCAGGTCCAGGGTGATATTGGAGTAGATGAGGTTGCCGATGAGCTGCGTCTTTCCGCCGACGATCTGTACGGCGATGTAGTCACCGAGACTGAGCGAGAAGGTGAAGACCGAGCCGGCCGCGATGGACGGAAGGATCATCGGCAGCACCACGGAGCGGAAGGTCCGGCCGGTGCGGGCGCCGAGGTCTGCGGAGGCGTCCAGGAGGCTGGCCGGGAGCTGCTCGAGTCCGGCGTGGATCGGCAGGATCATGTACGGCAGCCACAGATAGGTCAGCACCAGGACGGTCGCGGTCAGCCCGTAGCCGGGGCCTTCGAGTCCCAGTGGTTTCAGCACCCAGTCCAGCAGACCGCCCTGCGCGAGGATGAGCCGCCAGGCGTACGCCTTGACCAGATAGCTGGCCCACAGCGGAGTGAGGATCGCCACGACGAGGAGCGGCCGCCGCTTGGGATTCGCGATCCGGGCTGTGTAGAAGGCGATCGGGAAGCCGATCAGTACACACAGCGCGGTGACCGCAAGGGCCACGCCGATGCTGCGCAGGGCGACCTGACGGTAGACGTCGGTGGTGAACAGCGCAGTGAAGTTGTCCACGTTCCAGATCTTCACCACGTTGGAGGTGAAGGAGTCCGTGGTCCAGAACGCGGAGAGGAACAGCACGGTGAGCGAGCCGAGGTAGGCCAGGGCGAGCCAGGCCAGCGGTGCGGAGAGCAGCAGGGACAGCTGCAGCCGGGGACGGCGGTGCAGGGTCCCGGCGAGCCGCCGGACGGGTCCGGCGGCAGGCGCGGTGGTGGTCATGGACGGGTGACCCTCAGCCCTTGATCTCGGTCCAGGCCTGGACCCACTTGGTGTAGGGCACGCACTTGGTGTCCGTACGTCCGTCCACGCACTGCGCGATGGGCGTGGTCCAGAAGTGGACGTCCTTCCAGTACGACTCGTCGGCGGCGTGGTAGGTGGTGCAGTGGTTCTTGTCCGCGGTCAGTGTGCAGGCCTTCGCGTTGGACGGGGCCTCACCGAAGTACTCGGCGACCTGGGCGTTCACCTTCGGCGAGACGATCCAGTTCATCCAGCTGTAGGCGCAGTTGGGGTGCTTGGCCTTGGCGGAGATCATCCAGGTGTCGGACCAGCCGGTGGCGCCTTCCTTGGGAAGGACAGCCTTGACCGGGACCTTCTCGGCCTGGGCGGTGTTCAGGATCACCTGCCAGCTCGTGCCGACCACCGAGTCGCCGCTCTTGAAGGCGGAGACCTCCTTCAGGTAGTCGCTCCAGTACTCACCGACGTTGGTGTTCTGCTCCTTGAGCAGGTCGACGGCCGCGTCGAACTGCTTCTGGTCCAGGGCGTAGGGGTCCTTGATGCCGAGGGACGGCTCGGTCTTCATCAGGTACAGGGCGGCGTCCGCGATGTAGATCGGCGAGTCGTACGCCGTGACCTTCCCCTTGTACGCCGAGGACTTGTCGAAGACAGCGGACCAGGAGTCGGGCGCCGGGGAGACCTTCTTCGTGTTGTACATCAGCAAGTTGGCGCCGCGGCCGTGCGGGATACCGTACGAGACACCCTTGACCGAGTTCCACTGCTGGTCCTTCAGCCCGGAGAAGACGTCCTTGTAGTTGGGCACCAAATCGGTGTTGACGGGCGCGGCGTCGCCGGAGGCGATCAGTCGCAGCGCCGCGTCGCCGGAGGCGGAGACCGCGTCGTACTGGCCGGTCTTCATCAGGCTGACCATCTCGTCGGAGGTGCCCGCGGTCTTGGTGTTGACCTGACAGCCGGTCTGCTTCTCGAAGTCGGTGACCCAGTCGACCTTCGGGTCGTTGGAGCCGTCCTCGGCGTACCCGGCCCACGCGATCAGGTTCACCTGGCCCTCGGTCTTGCCGAGGGTCTTCTGCGCGGAGAGCTTGGGCGGGGTGAAGTCACTGCCGCCGGGCGACGTGGCGGCCGTGTCCGAGGAGCCGCAGGCGGTGGCGAGGAGCAGGGCGCCGAGCGCTGCCGCTGCTCGGGACGTTCGGTTCAGACGCACAGAGTTCTCCACGGGAGGGAAGGGGCGGGGACGGGTCGTGCGGGTGTGTGCGTTCACCGGGCCTCGGGGACCTGGAAGTTGTGCCGTCGGTGCCACTGGAGCGTGACCCGGGAGCCACGGAAGGCGGCGACGTCCTCGGAGGAGGTCTCGAGGTTCTGCTGGAGGGCGGTGAGCCGGCCGCCTGCGTCGAGGTCCACCAGGAAGCGGGTGGCGTCCCCCAGGTAGACGACCTCCGCCACGGTGCCGGTGGCACTGGAGTGCTGCGGCTCGTCGGCGACGGCGGACTCCTTGAGCACGCGGATCTTCTCCGGCCGGATGCTGTACGTTCCCCGGTCGCCCACGACCTGCTCCGCGGCGTCGTCGGTCAGCAGGTTCGACGTACCTACGAAGCCCGCGACGAACGAGGTGGCGGGGCGTTCGTATATCTGGGCCGGGGTCCCGATCTGTTCGACGCGGCCCTGGTTGAAGACCGCGATCCGGTCGCTCATCGTCAGCGCTTCCTCCTGGTCGTGCGTGACGAACACGAAGGTGATGCCGACCTCGCGCTGGATCGCCTTGAGTTCGACCTGCATCTGCTCGCGCAGCTTGAGGTCGAGGGCGCCCAGCGGCTCGTCGAGCAGCAGCACCTTCGGGCGGCCGACCAGAGCGCGGGCCAGCGCAACGCGCTGGCGCTGGCCTCCGGAGAGCTGGGACGGGCGACGCGTCCCGAAGTCTGTGAGACGGACGCTCGCCAGAGCCTCCCTGGCCTGCCTCAGACGCTCGGCCTTGGGCACCTTGCGGACCTTGAGGCCGTAGGCGACGTTCTGCTCCACGGTCATGTGCGGGAAGAGCGCGTAGTCCTGGAAGACGGTGTGCACGTCCCGTTCGAAGGGAGCCAGACGGGTGACGTCGGAGCCTGCGAGCTCGATGGTTCCGCTGGTGGGAGCCTCGAAGCCGGCGATCATCCGGAGCACCGTGGTCTTGCCCGACCCGGACGGCCCCAGCATGGAGAAGAATTCGCCGTCCGCGATCTCCAGGTCGACTCCGGCCACAGCCTCTGTCCGGCCGAAGGACTTACGCAGGTTCTGCAACCGGATGGCCATTCCCTCCATGGGGGGAACCTTTCTGGTGCTGTCGGGAGTTGGCCGTAAACATATGAAGTCATAGTTCTAATTTCAAGGCCCCGCTAAGGTAAAAGCCTGGTCAACTGGCAAGGTGGTGTTCGTGAATCGAGACAGACCCGGCGCCCGCAGAGTCGTCTTCACGCCCGTCGACACCCTGGCCCGCGTGGATGCCGTCGTGCGGCGGCTCGGTGACGCCATCGACCTCGGACTTCTCGCCGACGGCGAGCAGCTGCCCGGCGAGACCGATCTCGCCGGGCAGCTCGGCGTCTCCACCGTGACCCTGCGGGAAGCCCTGATGGCGCTGCGGCAAAGAGGCCTGGTCACCACCCGCAGGGGCCGAGGCGGAGGCAGCTTCGTCACCGTGCCCGACGGTCCTGCGGAGGACCGGCTCCTCGCCCGCCTCTCCGACTGGAGCACCGAGGAACTCCGCGATCTCGCCGACCACTGGGCAGCCGTCTCGGGAGCCGCCGCGCGACTCGCGGCCCAGCGCACCGAACCTGAGGATCTGCAGCAACTGCAGAGATCCCTGGGAGAGTTGGTGGAAGCCAAGGACTCGGGGGCGCGCAGCCGCATCTTCGGGCGCTTCCATGTCGAGCTGGCCGCCGCCGCCCAGTCCGCCCGGCTGACCAGGGAAGAGGTCACTCTCCAGACCGAAGTCGGGGCACTTCTGCGCCTCGTACTCTGCGAGGACGGGCACCTCGAGGAGACAGCGGATCGTCACCACGCCGTGATCTCAGCCGTGCATGATGGGGCGGACGACCGTGCCAGGGCCCTGGCCGAACAATGCGTGCAGGCCTCCATGGCGCGCCTGATCGAACTCCGACTCGGCTCGGCCGACAGTGCGCGCGGTCCCCGTCCGAAGGAGGGCCCCGATGGGCAGCATTCCCCATCTCGCAACCGCCGGACCGGCGGTACTTGACGAGTCGGCGGTCGCCGACGCGGCCGCCCGCGTCCAAGACGCGCTCGAAGGAGTCTTCGACGCTGTGGGCAGGACCGCCACGGACACGGAGGCGGTGCTCGCCTCGGCCGTCGAGGACGGCCGTCGGCCGGTCTCGGCCGATCTGGCCGCGCTCCGTCCCGGCCTGCGCGCCTGTCTCGCCCAGTACGACCTGGTCTCGGGGATCGGCTTCGTGGCGGCGCCAGGACTGCTCGACGACGTACCGGCGTGGCTCGAATGGTGGCAGACCACCGTGGACGGTGCCGTGCATCCGCTGGTGCTCGACCTGGACCCGGAGCACTCGGCGTACTCCGACTACACCCACTGGGACTGGTTCGCCCTGCCGCGCGACACCGGACAGCGGGCGGTCGCGGGACCGTACGTCGACTACCTCTGCTCCGACGAGTACAGCCTCACCCTCTCCTCACCGGTGACGATCGGAGGACGCTTCATGGGAGTGGCCGCCGCCGACGTCTACCTGCGGCGCTTCGAAGCCGTCGTCATGCCCCTGCTCCAACGCCTGCCGGGACCCGCCCGCCTGGTCAACGCGCGCGGCCGGGTCGCCGCCTCCACCGACCCCCACCACCTGGTCGGATCGCTCACCAAGGGCCCGGACTTCGCGGCGGTACTGGCGGGATCGGCCGACGGCGCCGAACACGGAGGGCTGCAACTGCGCCCCTGTCACGGCGTCCCCCTGATCCTGATGACGACGGCGCCCCCGGCATGAGGCCGGCCCCCCGCCTCGTCGCCGGGCGACATCTGCGACGGGTGCGGTCGACCGCTGCCGGAGCCGCGTGGGCGGTCACCGGCCCGCTCCTCCCCCGCCGCTGAGCGGTCAGGGAACCCGGATCAGATGCACCGCCGCGCTCGCCCAGTCACCCGGCGGAAGCTCGGGCTGCATCCCGTACTCCTGGAGCACCGTCGCGGAGTGGACCGTACCGGTGCGGGCGTCACGGTAGCGGGCGGTGGGATCGAGGCCGGCCAGCCGGAGCGGAAGTGACGGCCTGCCATGTGGTGATGTCCGCTGCCAGACGAGCAGGAGCGTCTCGCCGCCGTCGGCGGCGAGGTACTGCGTCGCGGCCGGTCCGCCGTCGACCGGGGCTCGCAACCGGTGCTGTGTGCCGTGCTGCACGAGGTGACGTACCCGCTTGTACTCGGCGACCAGGCCCGCGCCCTCGGCCAGTTCGGCGTCGGACCAGTGGGAGAGGTCGCCGCCGATCCCCAGGACCCCGGCCATCGCCACATGGAAGCGGAAGCGCAGGGGGACGGAACGGCTGGTGAGCTGGTTGGGCACATCGGTCACCCAGGCGGCCATGGTCCGTGCCGGGTAGATCTGACCGTATCCGTGCTGGATGGCGACGCGGTCCGCGGCGTCGGTGTTGTCCGAGGGCCATGCCTGATCGGTGCGGGACAGGATGCCCAGGTCCACCCGCCCTCCGCCGCCGGAGCACGCCTCGATGCGGAGGTGGGGATGATCGGCGCGGAGCCGGTCGACGACGTCGTAGAGGTGGTGGACGTACGTCGTCCACACCTCGTCGGCCCCCTCCGCCCGGTCCGGCCAGCCGGCTTCGCTGATCGCGCGGTTCATGTCCCACTTCAGGAAGTCGATGCCGTGGTCGCCGACCAGCCGGGTGAGCCATCCGTACGCCCACTCGGCGACGTCGCGACGGGCGAAGTTGAGGACCAGCTGGTTGCGCAGCTCGGTACGGGTGCGGTGGGGGAAGTGAAGCACCCAGTCCGGGTGCTTGCGATAGAGGTCGCTGTCCGGACTGACCATCTCCGGCTCCACCCAGAGGCCGAAACGCATGCCGAGCCGGTGCACCTCCTCGGCCAGGGGCGCCAGTCCTCCGGGAAAACGGTCCGGGGCCGGTGCCCAGTCACCGAGTCCGGCCTCTTCGCTGCGGCGCGCCCCGAACCATCCGTCGTCCATGACGTAGAGCTCCACGCCGAGCGCCGCCGCCCGCGCGGCCAGCGCCTTCTGACCCGCTTCATCGACGTCGAAGCCGGTTGCTTCCCAGGAGTTGTAGAGGACCGGCCGGATCTCCTGAGGGTGTGGCAGTACGTGGGCGAGGGTGTACGCGTGCCAGGCTCGGCTCGCCGCACCGAAGCCGCCCTCGCAGTAGAGGCCGGCGTGGACCGGGGTGGTGTACTCCTGACCGGGGCCCAGCGGGAGGGACGGCCCTTCGTGGCCCGCGCCGGCGGTGAAGCCCGCACGGCCGTCGGGGGTGCGCTGCACGGTGATGCGCCAACTGCCGCTCCAGGCCAGCGCCGCGCTCCACACCTGACCGTGGTTCTCGGTCGCGTCGCCCGCGTCGAGCATCACCCAGGGGTTCGCGTGGTGACTGGTGATACCTCGTCTGCTCGTGAGGACCGTTTCACCGAACGGCAGGGTGTCCCGCCGCAGTTGAGTCTCGGACGACCACTGGCCGGTGACATGGCTCAGCCGGTAGTCCTCCCGGAACGGCAGGGTCCATGCGGCGGAGTCCGCGCGCTGGAGTGCGACGGGGGCGTCGCCGTCGTTGCGCAGCACGGTCCAGCGTTCGATGACGTCGCTGTCGTCGTGGACCCTGTAGTGGAGTGCCACCCGAAGGGGGTGGAGGCGGTCGCGGAAGTCCAGGACCAGCTCGGCCGAGCCCGGTACCGGCTCGTGGACGCGGTGCCCGGTGGCCTGCCATTCGAAGGCGCGGGTGCCATCGGCGAAGCGCACCTGCAGCGAAGGCGGTCCGTACCGCGGTCCGCCGTCCACGGGCAGTTCGTCACCGACGGACGGCCGTCCCTCGAAGCTGCTGGGCGGGGGCGCCGGCTCAGTGACGAACTCCTGGACCTCCTCGAGCGTCAGCGCGGGTCCCCACGCAAGGTGGCACGGCGCTCCCGTCGCATCGATCCGTAGCGCGTACGAGGTACGCGGGGTGGAGAGCAGCCAGACCCCGGTGTCGGAGGCGAAGGCGATCACAGGCATTGATCCTCACGTTCAGGTTGCGCCACGAAGGCAGTCGGCAGCCAACTGTGCCTTTGATCAGCTGTCAACCCCTTGGGCCAGTATGGGATTTGCATGCTTCTTCCACGCTGAGTTGAGATTTCTAAAGAGCCTGGTTCTTTTATTGACAGCAGAAAAGAACACCCTCTACGTTTCGGCCATGCACTCGTCGCCCCGTACCGAGGCAGTCCCGGTTCCGACGCCGGCCGCTTCTCTGGTCTTCACCACCACGCTGTCCCACGGCCCACTCACCCGGGCCGAGATCGGCCGGCGGACCGACCTCTCGCCCGCAGCGGTCACCAAGGCCGTACGGCCCCTGATGGCGGCCGGATATCTCGTGGAGGGCGTGGACGAAGAGGCACGGCCGTCCCTCGGGCGGCCCGCCAACCTCGTACGGGTGGACGGCGGCCGCGCGCTGTTCATCGGGGTCAAGGTCACCGGGGACGAGATCATCGCGGTCCTGACCGACCTGTGCTGCCGTATCCGGGTCGCCCGGCACGTCCGGATCACCGCCCGTGATCCGGGCGCCGTGCTCGCCTCGACCGCCGCGCTCGTGCAGGAACTCCTCACGGAGGCCGACGGGTTCGGGGTGCGGGTGAGCGGCTTGGGTGTCGCGGTGTCCGGGGATGTGGACCGCACCGCCGGGGTGGTCCGCTACTCACCGTTCCTGGACTGGCGCGACGTACCGCTCGCCGAGCTGGCGCAGGCCGTGACGGGTCTGCCCGTCACGGTCGACAACGACGTCCGGGCCCTGACGGTGGCCGAGCAGTGGTTCGGCGCCGGGGTGGGAGTGCCGGACTTCGCGCTGGTGACCGTCGGTGCGGGTATCGGCTGCGGTCTTGTGGTGCACGGCAAGGTGGTCTCCGGTGCGCACGGGGTGGCCGGCGAGATCGGGCATCTGTCCATCGACCCGCAGGGACCGCCGTGCCACTGCGGCAACACCGGGTGCGTGGAAGCCATCGCCGGTGACGCCGCCATCATCCGTCAGGTCGGCGAGGTGACCGGATTGCCGGTCACCGACTCCGCACAGGCCCTTGAACTCGCGCACCGTGGCGATCCCGGGGCCCGGGAGGTCTACGCACGGGCCGGGGAGGCCATCGGACGGGCCATCGGGGCCGTCGTCAACGTCCTCGGACCCCAGCGGGTGATCATCTCGGGCGAGGGCCTGGCGGCGTACGACCTCTTCGCCGAACAGATCCGCGACACCTTCGCCGCCGCCGCCTTCGGTACCGCCGCCCAGTGCGACGTGATGACACGTCCGCTGCCCTTCGAGGAGTGGGCGCGCGGGGCCGCGGCGACCGCGATCCAGTCCTTCATCGGTACAGAACACGTATGAGGAGCAGTAATGACGATGCAGAGCCGCATCTTGTCGCCCGTCACCGATCCCAGCCGCCGCACGGTGGTGCGGGGCACACTCGGAGTCGGCGCCGCCGCACTGGCCGCGCCGCTGCTGACGGCCTGCGGCGGCGGTCCTTCGGCCGACCCGAAGACGGTGACCTTCGGATCCAACGGTGCGGATGCCACACCCAAGGCCGCCTACGCCGCCCTGACCAGCGCCTTCACCAAGGACAGCGGTCTCGAGGTCAAGACGAACACCGTCGACCACGACACGTTCCAGAAGAGCATCTCCACCTATCTCCAGGGCACTCCGGACGACGTCTTCACCTGGTTCGCGGGCTACCGCATGCAGTACTTCGCCAAGAAGGGGCTCGCCCGACCGCTGGACGACGTCTGGGACACCATAGGTTCCGGCTTCAGCGACGCCGCGAAGCAGCTCTCCAAGGGCGAGGACGGCAAGTACTACTTCGTCCCGCTGTACAACTACCCGTGGGCCGTCTTCTACCGCAAGAGTGTGTTCAAGGAGCGCGGGTACGAACCGCCCCGCACCTGGAGCGAATTCACCGCTCTGGCCAAGCGGATGAAGAAGGACGGCCTGTCGCCGATCGCCGCCGGATACGGCGGGGGTGACAGCTGGTCCATCCTCGGCGCCTTCGACTATCTGAATCTGCGGGCCAACGGATACGACTTCCACATGTCGCTCATGCGGGGTGAGGTCTCCTGGACCGACCGCCGTACGAGCCGGACCCTGGACCTGTGGCGTGAGCTCAGCCCCTACTACCAGCAGGGCGCGGGCGGCCGCTCATGGCAGGACGCCGCTCAGTCACTGCTGGACAAGAAGTCCGGCATGGCGGTCATCGGGCTGTTCCTGGGACAGCAGATCACCGACGAGAAGCTGCGCGCGGACATCGACTTCTTCGCCTTCCCGGAGATCGACGCAGCCCACGGCCAGGACACGGTCGAGGCACCCACCGACGGGTTCATGCTCAGCCGCAAGCCGAAGAACGAGAAGGGCGCGGCCCGCCTCCTCGAATTCCTCGGCAGCGCCCAGGCGGAGAACCTGTACATGGGGGCCGACCCGAGCAATGTCGCCGTCCACTCCGCTGCGGACACCGGCTCGTACAACGCCCTGCAGAAGAAGTCGGCGGAACTCATCGCCTCGGCGAAGCACATCACGCAGTTCGGCGACCGCGACAGCGACCCGGGCTTCGTCTCCACCGTCGTACTGCCGGGTCTGGCTCAGTGGCTGGGTCACCCCGACGACGGCTCGGCCCTGCTGAAGAAGATCGAGTCCCAGCGCTCGCGCTTCTTCACGGCCTGATCCGGACCGGGAAGGTTCATCATGTCCTCCGTACGCTCGGCGCCTCCCGCCGCCCCTCCCCGGGCGCCCGCCCCGGCGCGCCCCGACGCGCCGCGTGCCCGCCCCAGGCCGCTGCGGCTCGGCCGCGGTGACCGCCTGTTCCTCACGGTCATCGTCGGCGTTCCGCTGCTCGCCCTGCTGGTCTTCGTCTGGCTGCCGGCGCTGGCCTCCGTCGGACTTTCCTTCACCAGCTGGGACGGCATCGAACCGAGCGACATCCGCTGGGTCGGCCTGGACAACTACCAGGAGATCTTCACCAATTACCCGCCGTTCTGGCCCGCGGTGCAGCACAACGTCATCTGGCTGCTGTTCACGGCGCTGCTGCCCACCCCGTTCGGCATCTTCCTCGCGTACCAGCTCGACCGGAAGATCAGGTTCACCCGCTTCTACCAGACCGCGATCTTCCTGCCCATGGTGCTCTCGCTCGCCGTGGTCGGCTTCATCTGGGAGATCATCTACAACCCCGACAACGGACTTCTGAGCGGCGTCCTGAACGGGGTGGCACCCGGCCACCACATCGACTGGCTGGGCGATCCGGACCTCAACCTGTGGGCCGTACTCATCGCCTCGGCCTGGCGGCACACCGGCTACATCATGATTCTCTATCTGGCCGGTCTGAAGGGCTTCGACCCCGCGCTGAAGGAAGCGGCATCGCTCGACGGCGCCAATGGACGCCAGACGTTCCTGAGGGTGGTCTTCCCGGCGCTCAAGCCGGTCAACATCATCATTCTCGTCGTCACCGTCATGGAGTCGCTGCGGGCGTTCGACATCGTCTACGTGCTCGGCGGTGGTGTCGGCAGCAAGCCCGGCATGGAGCTCCTCTCGCTTCTGATCACCGACAACATCATCGGCGAGTCCAGCCACATCGGTTACGGCTCCGCACTCGCGGTCGTCCTGCTCATCGTCTCGCTGCTCGCCATCGGGACCTTCCTTGCCCAGACCTTCCGCAAGGAGGACCAGTGACCGCGACCGTCACACCGCCGGCCGCCGGCCCACGCAGCCGTGCACCACTCCCGGACGCGGGTCCTTCGCGGCCGCCGCGACAGACCGGACGGCATGTGCTGCTCGGCGGGATCGCCTTCCTGTGGCTCGTACCGCTGCTGTGGGCCGTGTACACCTCACTGCGGCCCTACTCGGACACCAGCAGGCACGGCTACCTCTCCCTGCCGCACAGTCTCGGCTTCGAGAACTTCGGCAACGCCTGGCGCCAGTCGGGGATGCCGCACTTCTTCTGGAACTCCGTCCTGATCACCGTTCCGGCGGTCCTCGGCACGCTGCTCTTCTCCGCCGCGGTGGCCTTCTTCGTCTCCCGGTTCGACTTCCGCTGGAACGTCGTCCTGCTGATGCTCTTCACCGCCGGCAACCTGCTCCCCGCCCAGGTGCTGATCACTCCGCTGTACCGGCTCTACCTGCTCATCCCGCTGCCCGGCTGGATGAGCGACTCGTTCCTGCTCTACAACTCGGTGTGGGGCATCATCGTCATCCACATCGCCTACCAGTGCGGCTTCTGCACCTTCGTACTCAGCAACTACATGCGGACGATCCCGAAAGAGATCACGGAGGCGGCGCTGGTGGACGGCGCCCCGGTGTGGCGCCAGTTCTTCCAGATCGCGCTGCCGCTGTGCCGTCCCGCGTTCGCGGCGCTGGCCACCCTCGAATCGATCTGGATCTACAACGACTTCTTCTGGTCGCTCGCCCTGATCGAGACCGGTGACAAACGCCCGATCACCTCCGCACTCGCCAACCTCCAGGGCCAGTACTTCACCAATCCCAACCTCATCGCGGCCGGCGCACTGATGACCGCGATCCCCACGCTGCTCGTGTACTTCGCGCTCCAGCGTCAGTTCATCAGCGGGCTCACCCTCGGTTCGGGCAAGTAGCGAACCCTGTCCCGCGCTGCGCAGCCCTGCACGCACGCAACCGGAACACCGCACCACTGCCGAATCCCTTCGCCGAGAAAGCAATGAGGTCCCCTCTCATGCGGTCACCCACCCGCCCCGCCGCCAGAGCCCTGCGCTCCGCGCTGGTACTCGCCGTCACCGCCGGCCTGGCAGTCGCCGTGCCGACGGCGCAGGCTGCCCCGTCCGAGGCCCCCGCCACCTCCCCGGTCGCCACCACCGCGGTGTCCGACGCAGCCGGCACCGGCGAGGACGGCGTAGCCCAGAAGCCGTACATGGGCTGGAGCAGCTGGAGCCTCCAGACCACCTCGTACCCGGGAATCAATCCCAACGGCAACTACAGCTATCTCACCGAAGCCAACGTCAACAAGCAGACGGACGCCCTGGCCTCCAAGCTCAAGAAGTACGGCTACGAGTACATCAACATCGACGCCGGCTGGTGGCGCGGCTGGGACTGGACGCCGGAGTTCGACGCGTACGGTCGCCAGAAGGCCGACAAGGAACGTTTCCCGAGCGGGATGAAGGCGGTCGCCGACCGCATTCATGGCAAGGGTCTCAAGGCCGGCATCTATCTGCCCGTCGGTCTGGAGAAAGAGGGCTACGGCGAGGGCAAGCTGCCGATCTGGAACACCGACAACTGCACCACCGGTGACATCGTCTACAGCGATCTGCGGACGACCAACGGCTGGGACAGCTCGTACAAGCTCGACTTCTCGAAGCCGTGCGCCCAGAAGTACGTCGACTCGCAGGCGCAGCTCATCGCCGACTGGGGCTACGACTTCCTCAAGCTCGACGGTGTGGGTCCCGGGTCCTTCAAGAGCGGCGACAACTACGACAACCGCGCGGACGTGGCGGCCTGGCAGAAGGCCATCAAGAGCACCGGACGGCCCATCCATCTGGAGATCTCCTGGTCGCTCGACATCAACTACGCCAAGGACTGGAAGGCCACGTCCAACGGATGGCGCGTCGACACGGATGTCGAGTGCTACTGCAACACGCTGGTGTCGTGGGAGAACTCCGTCGAGGACCGGTGGCGTGACACGCCCGGGTGGACGCGGTACGCCGGCCCCGGCGGCTGGAACGACCTCGACTCGATCAACGTCGGCAACGCCGCCATGAGCGGCCTGACCAAGGCCGAGCGGCAGAGCTACATGACGCTGTGGGCGATCGCCAAGTCGCCGCTCTTCAGCGGGGACGACCTCACCCAGCTCGACGACTACGGCCTGTCGCTGATGACCAACCGCGACGTGCTGAAGATCAACCAGCAGCCGGGGAAGCCCGCCAAGCCCGTCACCTCGGTCGGTGACGAGCAGGTCTGGGCTTCCGAGAACCCCGACGGCAGCTACACCGTCGCCCTGTTCAACCAGGGTGACTCCGCCTCCCCGGTGACCGCCGACTGGTCGGCCCTCGGCTTCACGGGCCAGGCATCCGTACGTGACGTGTGGAACAGCGAGAACCTCGGCCGGTACAAGGACGGCATCACCCAGGCCCTGCCGGCCCACGGCTCGCGCCTGTTCACCGTCACCCCGCAGGGCCCCGCACTGAAGACGACGGCGTACGAGGCGGAGTCCCCGGACAACGTCCTGACCGGTTCCGCGTCCGTCGCCGACTGCACCGAGTGCTCGGGCGCGAAGAAGGTCGGCAACCTGTATCTGGGCGGCACGCTCCAGTTCACGCACGTCGTCGTCAAGCAAGCCGGCCGCTACCTGATCAACGTCGCCTACACGTCGGGCGATCCGCGGTCGATCGGCGTGTCCGCGAACGGCAAGGCGCCCGTCGCGACGGCGTTCCCGTCCACCGGCGGCTGGGGAGCCGCCGACACGATCAGTGTGCCGGTCACGCTGAAGGCGGGCAGCAACACCGTCACCTTCGACAGCGGTACCGGCTACTCACCCGACATCGACAAGATCGACGTCCCGCTCCGGTAGCCCCGTCGCACGATCACATCCGGGGGCGCGTCCTGATCGGCGCGCCCCCGTCCCGTGCTGCCCTTCCCCGCGCTCCCGCCGGTCCCCCGACGCCGTACCGCGCCCGCCACCATGTCCGCAGGAATGGAGAAGTCCCGTGAACGACCAGCATCCGCACACCCCTGCGCAGCCCAGCACCAGCACCAGCCCCAGCCGCCGTCGCGTGCTCTCGCTCGCCGCCGCCGTCGGATCGCTCACCGCTCTCGGCGGCCTCCCCGCCTTCGCCGCCACCGCCCCGCCGCAGCGCCCCACCACGTCCCCGATGCTGGCCGACGGCCAAGGTTCCACGACGCGGATGTGGTACCGGGCGCCGGCCGGCGAGAACACGATGCTGGAGCGGGCGCTGCCGGTCGGCAACGGCCGGCTCGGCGCTCTCGTCGGCAACGACCCCTCGCACGAACTGCTCTACGTCTCCGACGCCACCATGTGGACCGGCGGGATCAATGACGTACTGGAGCAGGACGGTCAATTCCCCTACGGGCGGACCGATTTCGGCAGCCTCACCCAGCTGGCGCATGTGACGGTCGACATCCCGGAGCACGATCTCGGCACGGTCAACGGCTACCGCCGCGAACTCGATCTCGCCCAGGGCCTGGTCACATCCAGCTACATCCGCTCGGGTGTGTCCTTCGAGCGCCGCGTCTTCGCGAGTCAGCCGGACGACGTGATCGTCGTGCAGTTCTCCCAACGCGGTGGCGGTCACTACACCGGCACCGTCTCGCTCGACGGCACGCACGACGAAACGACATCGGCGGACGGCGCGCACGACAGCCTTTCCTTCGGCGCCGACTTCACCAACGGGCTCCGGTACGGGGCGGCGGTCACCGCGCACAGCACGAGCGGATCGATCACCACCCAGGGCTCGAAGATCGTCTTCACCCGGTGCGCGGATCTGACGGTCGTGATCAGCGGTGGTACGAACTACTCCCCCGACGCGCAGGCCGGCTACCGGGACCCGGACCTCGACCCGGCAGCACTCGCCAGGACCAAGGTCCGGACCGCCGTGGGCCATTCACCCACCGCCCTGCTGCACACCCATGTGGCCGACCATCGCGACCAGTTCGACGGGATGCAGATCTCGCTGGGCCCTTCCACGGCGGAGCAACGGGCGCTCGACACCTGGGAGCGGCTGAAGGCGCGTACCCAGCAGGACGAGCCCGACCCCGAGTTCGAAGCGCTGTACCTCCAGTTCGGCCGCTATCTGATGATCAGCAGTTCTCGGGGCGGTCTTCCGGTAGCCCTCCAGGGCCCATGGCTGGACGGCAACGACCCTGACTGGATGGGTGATTACCACACCGACATCAACATCCAGATGAACTACTGGATGGCCGACCGCACCGCGCTCTCCCGCAACTTCGACGCGTTCACCGACTACTGCGTCTCCCAGCTTCCGGTCTGGACGGAACTCACCCAGAGCCTGTTCAACGATCCACGCAACAGGTTCCGCAACTCCTCGGGCAAGGTCGCCGGCTGGACCGTGGCGTTCTCCACGAACATCTACGGCGGCCTGGGCTGGTGGTGGCACCCGTCGGGCAATGCCTGGCTGTGCAACACCCTGTGGGAACACTACGAATACACCCAGGACCGGCAGCACCTCGCGAAGATCTACCCGCTCCTGCACGGCGCCTGCGAGTTCTGGGAGACCCGGCTGCTGACCATGACGGTCACCGACGCGGACACCGGCAAGGAACGTGAGGTCCTCGTCGCCGACAAGGACTGGTCGCCGGAGCACGGCCCCCAGGACGCGAAGGGCATCACCTACGCCCAGGAACTGGTACGGGATCTCTTCGCGCACTACCGCGAGGCCAGCGCGCTGCTCGGCAGGAACGCCGCGTACAGCAGGACCGTCGCCGGGCTCCAGGAGCGGCTGTACATGCCCGAGGTCAGCCCGAAGACCGGCTGGCTCCAGGAATGGATGTCCCCGGACAACCTCGGCGAGACCACTCACCGCCATCTCTCCCCGCTGGTGGGCCTGTTCCCGGGCGACCGTATCCGGCCCGACGCGTCGCCCGCGGCGCTGGTGAAGGGCGCGACCGAACTCCTCACCGCGCGGGGCATGGAGAACTTCGGCTGGGCGAACGCCTGGCGGTCCCTGTGCTGGGCACGACTGAAGCACGCGGAGAACGCGTATCAGCTGGTGATCACCAATCTTCGGCCGTCCGTCGACGGAAGCAACGGCAGCGCGATGAACCTGTTCGACATCTACGAGACCGGGAAGGGCCGCGGGATCTTTCAGATCGAGTCCAACTTCGGTACTTCCGCCGCCGTGATCGAGATGCTGCTCTACTCGCGCCCCGGACACATCGAACTGCTCCCCGCGCTGCCCGCCGCCTGGGCGCGCTCCGGCTCGGTCACCGGCGTCGGGGCACGCGGTGGTTTCGTCGTCGACCTGAGCTGGCGCGACGGCAGGGTCCGCGAAGCCACCATCCGCAGTGTCGGCGGGCGCAGGACGACGGTGACGGCAGGCGGCGTCTCGCACGACGTCGGCCTCCGCTCCGGGGAATCCGTCACGCTGCGGAACTTCCGATGAGCGGCGCAGCGTACCGCGTCCTGGTCGCGGTCGTGGCCCTCGCAGCCGCAACTCTCACCCCCGCCCACGCCGCCTCCGCCACCGCCGCGGCGGCTCCCGTGCCCGACCGGTCGGTGGTCACCTGGGCGGCCAGCGCGGACCGGCTGGGCGAGGTCCCGTCCGACCGCACCTACCGTCTGGTCGTCCGGACCAGCGCGGGCGGCAGCGGTATGCGCATCCGGGTGTCCAACGCGTTCGGTGACCGGCCTCTGGTCATCGGCAGCGCATACGCCGGGCTGCGCAGAAGTGGTGCCGGGCTGGTCGCGGGCTCCAACAGGAAGCTGCGTTTCGACCGGGCGGCGTCCGTGACCCTGGCACCGGGCGAGATCCGCTACAGCGATCCGCTGCCCGGGAGGACCGAGGCCGGCAGCGACCTCGCGATCAGCCTGTACGTACGGGCGGCGGGCGGCCCGGCCACCGGGCACGGGATGGCTCTCCAGACGTCGTACGCGACCGCCGGCGACCATGCGGCCGAGGAACGGGACGGTGCGTACGCGGAACAGGTCGGGTCGTGGTTCTACCTCGACGCGGTCAGCGTGGACACCGGTCCCGGCACCGGCGCCGTGGTCACCCTCGGCGACTCCATCACGGACGGCTGGCAGTCCACCACCGACAAGAACCTGCGCTGGCCCGACTTCCTGGCCCGTCGGCTGCACGGCGCGCCGGGCGCCACGGTGCGGGGTGTGGCCAACGCGGGGATATCCGGGAACCAGGTCCTGGCGGACGGCGCCGGGCAGAGCGCGCTCTCGCGTCTCGACCGCGACGTGCTGTCGCTGCCCGGGGTGCGCACGGTGGTCCTGTTCGAGGGCGTCAATGACATCAAGTCCCACAGCGGTGTCACGGCGGCCGCGCTGACGGCGGGCTACCGCCGGATCATCGACCGGGCGCACGCGGCGGGGAAGTGCGTCGTCGGCGCCACCGTCCTCCCGTACCAGGGCTGGTCGGAGTGGGATCCGCAGGGAGATGCGGTACGCATGGAGGTGAACGAGTGGATCCGCACCAGCGGCGCGGTGGACGCGGTGGCGGACTTCGACAAGGTCCTGCGCAGCCCGTACAACCCGCAGCGGCTGCTGCCGACGTTCGACGGAGGGGACCATCTGCATCCCAACGACAAGGGCATGCAGGCGATGGCGGACTCGATCGACCTCGCGGACCTCGAGTGCGACGGCGCGAGCGGGCGATCCCGCACGGAAGCAGGTGAGCCCGCGTCCTGACCCCATGCCGACTGTTCGGCGCGCCGGGTGAAGTTCCGTCAGCCGTGAGCCGATCCGAGGCCCGTCGGGACCGCATGTGTCAGCGTGCGGGATCCCGACGGGCCACAAGCCGGCCCTGGCGCAGCGGCTGTCGCGGCAGCGTTGCGCAGCGGTACAGGACAGGACAGGGTCCCCGCGGAGGCCGAGAAGCATCCGGTCGCCACGGACGCCTCACCACCGGCGATACCCAGGGTTCACCCGACGGCTGTCCCCCGGCCCGCCTCAACCACCGCCCGCCGCATCCCTGTCCGCCAGGGACAGATGGAGATGGGCCAGGTCGCGCGGAACCGGGCCGTCGGGGCGGAAGAGCGGTGGGCTCTCTCCGTACGCGGCCGTGGCCGGAGCATCCGTGAGGCGAAGACGCGTGCGCAGCCGCCCGTAGAAGTCGTGCGGGCCGAGTCTGATGGCCCGCAGTCGACGCGGTGCCGCGTACACCCCCAGCCAGTCCCCGGCATCCAGCACGCCGCGCAGGTGGCCGTCGATCGTCACAGCGCCCTGTCCCGAGTGGGGCAGCACCCGGACCGCGATCGGTTCGTCCGACGCCACGACCACCGTACGGTCGAAGGTCATGTGCGGTGCGACAGGGGTGAAGATGACGGCATCCATGCGGGGTGAGACCACCGGACCACCTGCGGCGAAGCTGTAGGCGGTCGACCCGGTGGGGGTGGCGATGATGACGGCGTCGGCCGAGTACGAGGCGAGCAGCCGGCCGCCGACATAGACGCCGAGACTCACCTGCCGGTCACGCGCCAGCTTCTCCACGACGACGTCGTTGAGAGCGGTGACATCCAACGCCACGCCCCAGCCCTCCGCCCCGGCCTCCGCTTCCTGGTCGACCTGAGGTGGCGGCAGCATCGGGCGCCGTCCGTAGCCCATCAGAGCGTCGATGTCCTTGGGCACCTCGAGGACGCGAGAGGCCCTCATCGTCAGCAGCATGCGCTCCTCGACCGCCGCCCTTCCCCGGTGGACGGCGTCGAGCGCCCGGACGACATCCTCGGCCGGCACCTCGGTCAGGAAGCCGACCCGGCCCAGGTCGATCCCCAGAACGGCGCCATCGGTCTTGGCAGCGATCCTGGCGCCGCGCAGAAACGTCCCGTCGCCACCGAGCGTCACAATCAGATCAGGGTTGCCTGCGACATCGGCCTCCTGCCGCCCGCCGCGCCGACGTTCGTCGTCGCGCCACACGTCGATGTCCGTGCACGGAATACCTTCATCCGCACACCAATCGCGTACGACGCGCGCCGCGACAACAGCCTCGGGGCGGCCCTGATGGACGACGACTCCCACCCGCTCGACACTCATCTCGGTCCAACTCCCCGCGATCCGACGATGTCCTACCCCACCTTGAGGGCGCTGGGGGTGTGTCGGCCCGCCGACGGGCCGACACACCGCTCTCCATCAGGCGATCGGGTCCGCCGGGCCGCCACGGGGACCGGTCGACGGGTCCTGCGGGTGGCCCCTTGAAGGAGGCCTGCCGTCACCCTTCAGGGTCTTTCCCGATCCCCTGCACGCGCCATGCCGTCGTCGCCGATCCTCGACGCGGAAGGATCGGCGCCATGAGCATTCCCACTCCGGCCGTCACGCTCAACAACGGTGTCGTGATGCCGCAGCTCGGTTTCGGCGTCTTCCAGATTCCGGACGACGAAACCGCCACCGCCGTCACCACCGCCCTCGACTGCGGCTACCGGAGCATCGACACAGCAGCGGTCTACGGCAATGAGACCGGCGTCGGCCGGGCTCTGGCGTCGTCCGGCATCCCCCGCGAGGACCTGTTCGTCACCACCAAGCTGTGGAACGAGGACCAGGGCTACGACAATGCCCTGAGGGCCTTCGACGCCTCACTGAACAGGCTCGGCCTGGACTATGTGGATCTCTACCTCATCCACTGGCCCGCCCCGGCACGGGACAAGTACCTCGACACCTGGCACGCCCTCGAGAAGATCCACGCCGAGAGGCGGACACGTGCCATCGGCGTGTCCAACTTCCAGCCCGCTCACCTGCAGCGCCTGATGGAGCACAGCGACAGCGTCCCCGCGGTCAACCAGATCGAGTTGCACCCTCGGCTCCAGCAGAGCGAGCTGCGCGCCTTCCACGCCCAGCACCGCATCGTCACCGAGGCATGGAGCCCGCTCGCTCAGGGAGCCCTGCTCAAGGATCGGGCGATCACGACCATCGCCGAGCGCCACGGCATGACCCCCGCGCAGGTCATCCTCCGTTGGCACCTGCAGCTCGGCAATGTCGTCATCCCCAAGTCCGTCACGCCCGAACGCATTCGCGAGAACCTGAACGTCTTCGACTTCGAACTCACCGACGCCGACGCCCAGGCCATCGCCGCCCTCGACAACGGCACCCGGACCGGTCCCGACCCCGACAGCTTCAATTAGCGGATACGCGAAGGCCGATGGGCGACACTCGCCAAGGACGGGCGGACGGGTTTGCCCGTCGCACGCTCGTCGGCTGCTGTCGGCATCCGAACACCGTCACACCGACCGGCGGCGGCAAGTCGTGTCGCACCCATCACGTGTCCGAGGAGGAACCGTGCTCATCGATCTCACCGGCAGGACCGCGCTCGTCACCGGATCCACGCAAGGTATCGGTTTTGCCATTGCCGCGGGGCTGGCCCGGGCCGGCGCCCGCGTAGCCGTCAACGGACGCCGCCCGCAGTCCGTGGACGATGCCATCGAGAAACTGCGGCGGGAGACGGACAGCGACTCCTTCGTCGCCGCGCCCGGAGACGTCACCACCGAGGACGGCGCCCGGCAGGTCACCGACGCTGCCCGGGACGTCGCCGTCCTGGTCAACAATCTGGGCATCTTCGGGGCGACCCCTGCCCTGGAGATCAGCGACGAGGCGTGGCGTCAGTACTTCGACGTGAACGTTCTTTCCGCAGTCCGGATGATCCGCGCCTATCTCCCCGCCATGAAGGACCGCTCCTGGGGGCGTGTCCTGAACGTCGCAAGCGATTCGGCCGTGGTCACCCCGGTGGAGATGATTCACTACGGCGTGTCGAAGACGGCTCTGCTCGCTGTCACGCGGGGTTTCGCCAAGGACGCCGCCGGTACCGGAGTCACCGTCAATTCGATCATCGCCGGGCCGACTCACACCCGGGGCGTCGAGGATTTTGTGTACCAACTCGTCGACCCCGGTCTTCCCTGGGACGAAGCGCAGCGGGAGTTCATGCTCAAGCACCGGCCGCAGTCACTCCTGCAGAGACTGATCGAGCCGGAAGAGATCGCAAACATGGCCGTATATCTCAGCTCGGACCTCGCCTCCGCCACGACCGGAGGGGCCGTGCGCGCGGACGGTGGATATGTCGACTCCATCCTCCCCTGACAGGTGACGGACGCCAGGGTCCCCGCAACGCCTGTCTCGTGAGAGTGACCTCGCTCAGGCGGTCGATGTTCGACGTGGTCCCCCGCGGGTTCTGTCTCCGCGCAGCGTCTCGTGCCGATCAGCGCCCTGGGAAGCAAGTACCTCACGGATGACGTGGCGGGCGTTGGCGGAGATGATCGCGTTCGTGTCGCGGTAGTACGGGAGTTGGATGACGGCCATGGCCAGGGCCCAGCCACGGCCGCGCGCCCATGTCGCGTCGTCGACGTCCACGGCGTCCCGGAACACGTCCCTGGCCGAGGACGGCAGCAGGTTCCACGCAGGGATCAGGTCACAGGCGGGGTCACCGACGCCGACGGTGGCGAAGTCGAGCACAGCGGTGAGCCTGCCTCGGGCCACGAGCAGGTTGCTCGGCATGAGGTCGGAATGTGCCCAGCGGGGTGCTGCGCTCCACGGCCGCGCGGCGAGCGCGTCCTGCCAGGCAGCCATGGCCACGTCGGCGTCGAAGTCCTCTTCGGCGTGGCGCAGTCCCTCGATCGCGGCGCGCGTCTGCGCATCGACCTTCGCCAGCGGGGACCCCCGGTAGGCGAGGGGCCCGCCTTCGACGTGGGTGTTGCGCATGGCCTTGATGAACCCGGCCAGATCGCACGCGAGGAGCTCAGGCTCGTCGAGGTGGCCCTCGACCGGGCTTTCGCCTTCGATCCACCGGTGCACCGACCAGGCCCACGGATATCCCTCGGCGGCCTCCCCCGTTGCGACCACGGTCGGAATGATGACGGGCAGACCGGGGGCGAGTCTGGGCAGCCACCGTTGCTCCCGCTCCAGATCCTTGGCGCCGCCCTCCGTGAGGGGGAGCCGGACGGTCAGTGCGTCGCCGAGCCGGTAGACCGCATTGACGGTGCCCCCGGAGGTGAGCCGCTCGACCGGCAGATCCGCCCACTGCGGAAACCGGCCACCGACCAGCCGCCTGACGAGGTCTGTGTCGATGTCCGTCTGATCAGCATGCATCTTGACCATCCGCCAAAGAAATGCCCCAGGAGCCCGGCCCGTCAACTTATTTCGCCACGCCGGCGCACATCGCAGGGCACTTCGCTGCGCCCCGCCGCCCGTCCCACTCCTGCACCGAGTGGTGCCGTGAATCGCCGTCCGATGCGGGTGCAGTCGACTGGCAGGAGGGTACAGGCAGCCCTAGCGTCGAAGTCCGAGCGACCAGTCCTGAAGGAGCAGTCATGACCGCACGCCCGCCCGTCCCCCCGTTCACACGGGAGACCGCCATCGAGAAGGTCCGCCAGGCAGAGGACGGCTGGAACACGCGTGACCCCGAGAAGGTGGCCCTGGCCTATACGGAGGACTCGCGTTGGCGCAACCGGGCGGAGTTCGTGACGGGACGTGACGAGATCGTCGAGTTCCTGAGGCGCAAGTGGGCCCGCGAGCTCGATTACCGGCTCATCAAGGAACTGTGGGCGTTCGACGGCAACCGGATCGCGGTGCGGTTCGCGTACGAGTCGCACGACGACTCCGGCAACTGGTTCCGCTCGTACGGCAACGAGAACTGGGAGTTCGATGAGAACGGGCTGATGGCCGTACGGCACGCCTGCATCAATGACCTGCAGATCAAGGAAACGGACCGCGAGTACCACTGGCCGCTCGGTCGCCGCCCCGACGACCATCCCGGTCTCAGCGACCTCGGGTTCTGACCCCGGAGCCGCTCCTGCGGCGCCGGAAGCGTTGTGGGCCGCGCCACGTCCGGCGATGCGGTTGCCGCGCCCGACCGGGAGGGTCGCAGGAGGCGGGCAGGCGGCGGCCACCGCCGGGCGAGGCGCCGCCCGGGACGGATTCAGGGTATTTCCCGGACCCGGGGGCGGAGCCGACGGAATCCGGGCGCAGCGTGGGGCGCCGCCGCCTCACATGTTGATCATGTGCCCGGCGAGGCCGTGCACGGCCTCCTTGACCGCCTCGCCCAGCGTCGGGTGCGCGTGGACGTTGCGTGCCACCTCGTGGACCGTCAGGTCCCACTGCTGGGCCAAGGTGAGCTCGGGCAGCAGTTCGGTGACGTCGGGGCCGATCAGGTGCGCGCCGATGATCTCCCCGTACTTGGCGTCGCTGATCAGCTTCACGAAGCCGGTCGTGTCGCCCAGTCCGTGAGCCTTGCCGTTCGCGGTGAAGGGGAACTTTGCCACCTTGACGTCGAAGCCCTTCTCCCGTGCCTGCGCCTCGGTCCAGCCGAAGCTGGCAACCTGCGGCTGGCAGTACGTGGCGCGCGGGATCATCGGGTAGTCGAGCTCCATGGTCTCGGCTCCCGCGATGGTCTCCGCCGCGACCACGCCCATCGCCTCGGCGGCGTGCGCGAGCATCAGCTTCGCGGTGACGTCGCCGATCGCGTAGATGTGCGGTACGGATGTGCGGCAGCGGCCGTCGATGTCGATCGCCCCGCGCTCGGTGACGCGTACGCCGGTGCTCTCCAGGCCGTACTCGGTGACGTTCGGCGCGAAGCCGATCGCCTGCAGGACCTTGTCGGCCTCCAGCACCTTCGGTGCGCCGTCCTTGCCGATGACCGTGACGCGGACCTGCGGGCCGGACTCGTCGATCGAGTCGACACGCGTGGAGGTGAGCACGTCGATGCCCAACTTCCTGTACTGCCGTGCCAGTTCGGCAGACACGTCGGCGTCTTCCAGCGGTGCGATCCGGTCCAGGAATTCGACGACGGTGACCTTCACACCGTAGTTGTGCAGGACGTACGCGAACTCGACACCGATGGCCCCGGCGCCGGCGACCACGATGGACTGAGGCAGGTCTTCAGCGAGGATCTGCTCCTCGTACGTCACCACTCGTGAGGTGCGGCGGGTCCCGGGCAGCAGCTTCGGAGTCGCTCCGGCGGCGATGATGCAGTGGTCGAAGCCGATCGTCCGGGTCGAGCCGTCGAAGAGGGCCACGTCGAGCGTGTGCGCGTCCACGAAGGTGCCACGGCCGCTGATCTCCGTGATCCCATTCTTCTTCATCAGGTAGTGGACACCCTTGACCCGGCCGTCCGCGACACGGCGGCTGCGCCGGAACGCCTCACCGTAATCGAAGGAAACCTGCCCTTCGACCTTGATGCCGAAGGTCTTGGCCTCGCGCGTGACGATGTGCGCCAGCTCGGCGTTGCGCAGCAAGGCCTTGGTGGGGATGCAACCGACGTTGAGGCAGACGCCGCCCCAGTATTTGGCCTCGACAACGGCGACGCGCTTGCCCAGCTGGGCTGCTCGAATGGCGGCGACATATCCGCCCGGGCCTGCTCCGAGTACGACGACGTCGAAACGCTCACCTTGGTCATCCATGGAAAATTTCCTTTCTGACGGGGATCGGATCGGCTCCGGCCACCGTGAGAACCGACTCATCCTGGTCGAACAGCCTGTGCACCGGCCGGGCGGCCGCGGTTTCCGACACACCCGTCCGCGTGAGGGATCACCCGGAAGACGATGCGGGCGATCGGCCGGCCGGTCACATCGTCGCTCGTCCTCGGGCCCCAGCAGCATGCTCCCTCAGCCGGATCGGCTCGGCACGCGGGTTGCGCGGACGCTCCGTCTCTCGCCCGCCGCTTCCCGTACCGCCGCACGGCGGCGCAACCCCCGGTCGGGTGGAATACGGCACGAGCTGCCCGGTCCACCCGGCCGGGTCGCCGTGCGCAGACCGGGTTCGGCCCCTGGCAGGAACCTGGTCGGTCCGTGGTCACAGCATCCGCCTCTGCTCCCACGCGCGCCGGACCGCCCGTCGACCTCCTGGCGGACGCCGGTGCCGGCCTGATCCGTCAGGGCACTCCGAGCCGTCCACGATCGTTGCCGACAAGGAAGCCTGCACCGAGGAGCGTGCCCGCGGGGGTACCCGGTTCGGGATCGGGGTCGGGGTCGGCATGACAGTGATCGCGGAAGTACGCGGAGCGGGCTGGTGTGGCGCCGACGTCGCCGAGAACGACGACTGGCGGGTCGTACTCAGCCCCGTCCATCAGGCAGAACTGCGCGCCGCGGTCGGCGCCGTGGAGTCGGCCGGCCTCGGGCTCGCCGAGTTCTCACGCGAGGACTTTCCGTTGCCGACGCTCGGTCCCCTGCTCCACCAGATCGTCGACGAGCTGATGGACGGCCGCGGCTTCGTGCTGCTGCAGGACACGCCCGTCGCCGATCTGAACGAGCGGCAATGCGAGATCCTCGCCCTGGGAGTGGGCCGACACGTCGGCAGCACCGTCCCGCAGGGTCCTGGAAAGCATGTGCAGCATGTACGCGACCTGGGCGTCGTCCCGACGGGCTCGACGAGTCACAGCTACCAGCACAGCGGGCGGCTCGGCTACCACGCCGACCCGAACGACGTCGTCGCTCTGCTGTGCGTCCGGCCGGCCAAGTCCGGGGGTCTCAGCTGCATCGTCAGCTCGGTGGCGGTGCACAACGAGGTCGTGCGCACCCGCCCCGATCTGGCAGAGGTGCTGTACCGGCCCTGGTGGCGCGACCGACGCTCCGGGGACGGCCCCGACAGCTTCCATGAGAGCCCCGTCTACACCGTGGACGGTGCAGGGCGGCTGTCCACGTCCTACGGCCCTGACTACATGCGTTCGGCGCTGCGCGGCGCCCACGTGCCACCGTTCACCCCTGCACAACTGGAGGCGATGGAACTGCTCGACCGCCTGAACGACGATCGCCGCTTCATGCTCGCCATGGACCTGCGCGCGGGCGACATGCAGTTCCTGAACAACCACGTCACCCTGCACAGCCGCACCGAGTACGTGGACCACCCGGAGCCGGAGCGCCGCCGTGACCTCGTCCGGCTCTGGCTGAACACCGACCAGGACCGGCACCCGCCGTCCTGACGGACAGGCCGAGCACGGTGGACCCCGGCAGCACCGGGCTACTCCACGACCAGGACGATCTTGCCGGTCGTTCGGCCGGTCTCCCCCAGCTCGTGGGCCTTGGCCGCATCCCCGAGGGGGAAGGTGGCCTCGACATGGGCGCGGAGAGAGCCGGCCTCGACGAGATCCGCGATCGCCTCCATGCCCGCGTGGTCGTGCTCGACGAGGAGTGTCTCGACGCGGATGCCCAGCTCGGCTGCCTTCGCCGCCTCCTGCGGCGAGCCGCCGTCCAGGAGGGAGACGAGGATGCCGCCGGGGCGGAGTACGTCGAGGGAACGGGCGCGGGTCTCACCGGAAAGGGGGTCGAGGACCATGTCGATGTCCCGGACGGCGTCGGCGAAGTCGACGGTGCGGTAGTCGATGACTTCGTCCGCACCGATCTCGCGTACGAAGTCGTGCTTGGGCGCGCTCGCGGTGCCGATCACGTACGCGCCGAGGGACTTGGCGATCTGCACGGCGAGGTGGCCGACGCCGCCGGCGGCGGCGTGGATGAGGACGCGGTGCCCGGCCCGGACCTCGGCGGTGTCGACGAGTGCCTGGTAGGCGGTGAGGGCGGCGAGCGGAAGTGCGCCCGCCTGGACGTGATCGATGCCGGCCGGCTTGTGGGCGAGGGCACGGGCGGGGGCGATCACGTATTCGGCGTGGGAGCCGACGCCGTACGGGTACGGCAGCATGCCGAAGACCTCGTCGCCCGGCTTGAAGAGGGTGACTCCGTAGCCGACGGCCTCGACGACGCCGGAGACGTCCCAGCCGAGAACGAGCGGAAGGCGGTCGAGGAACCTGGGGTTCGCCCGGTGCTTCCAGTCGGTGGGGTTGACGCCGGCCGCCCGGACGGCGACCAGAACCTGGCTCGGGCCCGGGACGGGTTTCGGGAGCCGGACTTCCCTGAGTACGTCCGGGGTTCCGTAGGCGTCCTGACTGATCGCGCGCATGGTGGCCTGGTCGGTGTTGTTCGTCATGGGACCAGCGTGCCGGTCGCCGCCGTTCCGTGCCAGGCCATGCATGCGATCTTCCATCGGGATCCCGGCATCGGTTCCCGCAGGTGGCGGTGGATCCTGACGTCGTCCTTTCCGCGCGTCCTGCACGCAGGGACCGAGAATCGGCGCAAGTCGGCCGCGGGCACGACATCTCCTCCGAGCCATGGGGAGTCGGCCACGTGTCGCCGGGCCGACCGGTCAGCGGGCCTGCCGCGCCCGTTCCAGATAGCCGACCAGAGCGGTCATCCGGTCTGCGGGCCAGGGCAGACTCCGGCCGAGCTCGGCGCTGTTGTCCTGCCACATGCGCCGAGCCGCGGCCTTGGTACGTTCGCCCTGCTCGCCGACGGCGTGGAACGTGGCACCCAGTTCGTCCCAGCGCCGGACGAGGTCCTGCACCTGCGGATCGTCGACGGGGGTGTTGTCCCGCACATGGCCGAGAAGCTGTTCGACCAGCTCCGCCCATCGGCTCTTGGCCGCCTCCACGGCGTCAGGGCCGAGTTCGGCCCTGCGCTCGGCCAGTTGCTCCCGCTGCTCCCGCGTGAAACCGGTCTCGTACACCGAGATCATCTCCAAGGTCGTCATGAATTGATCCGGATCGGGCATCGACGATTCGTCCAGCTGACGCACCAAGCCGTGAATCCGGTTACGGAGCCGGTCGATGTGTTCGGCCTGCTCCTGCAAGTTGCGAAGCTGATCGGCCAGCAGGTCGCGCAACGACAGCAGATCGTCCGACGAGGAGTCCTCGAGCACGCCCGCGATCTGCTCCAGCGACAGCCCGAGGGCACGCAGCGCCCGGATCCGGTACAGCCGCCGCAGATCACCTTCGGTGTAGCGGCGGTGCCCTGAGGCGGTACGCTCGCTCGCGCTCAGCAGACCGATCTCGTCGTAGTGGTACAGCGCGCGCACGGTCAGCCCGCTCGCGTGCGCGAGGTCTCCGATGCTCCACCGTCGTCCGGTGGTGTCCTTCCCGATCACGTCGACCACGCTAGAACCTCCCGTCGCGGGAGGTTCAAGGGCGCTCCCCAGGCGGCCGCCGGGACGGACCCGCTCCTGGGCCTCGCCGATCCGGCTGAGGAACACAGTGCGCAGCACTGCCCACCTTTGTGCGCTCCGGACCATTGCCTCGCCCGCCACGGCGAATGGCGTGCGCGGCAAAGTCACGGTCAACTCCTCTCCGAGAAACGCCGGTTGACTGTCCCACTCGGCGTCCACCTCACCAAGGACCGCCCTGCCTGGTCCGGGTGCCGCTCACGCAGCAGCGACGCACCACTTGTTCATCGATCCGGTCATTGCCCGTTCATGCAAGTCCCCGGTCCCTGAGGAGTGGCCATCCCTCTCGGCGCGGGAGCCGGGAGGAGGCGAGTCAGATGGGTGCATATTTACTACTTTGCGAATTTGTTACCTGTGTGGGTGGTGCGTCACCGGGCGCGGCCGTAGCGTCGATAGCGGAACATGCGTTGAGGAGAGGCCGCAGGCGCCGTCGGGCGCCTGCTCCGGATTCCGCGGCCCGCACCGCGGAGCGGGCAGGACGTAACAAGGCCTCATGGGCGCGGAGAGAGACTGCCGGGGAGCGGATATGCAGAGACTCAAACTGAAGACAACCGTCCTGATCTGTACCGTGATGTCCCTCGCAACAGCAGTCGTACCGGCTTCGGCTTCCACGAAGCCGAAGTCACCCGACACCGTGGTCGTCGACTGCTTCTCGGATCCACAAGCACGCCCACGCACGTTCCTGATCGCCTGCGGGGACGGCAACAGCATCCTCACCGCGCTCCGGTGGTCGTCCTGGAAACCGAACGTCGCCACGGGCCGCGGACTCAACGTACTGAACGACTGCCGGCCCTACTGTGCTGCAGGAAAGTTCCACTCGTACCCGGTGGCCGTCAGGCTCGATCGCCCGGAGCAATGGCAGAAGCATCCTGGGAAGCAGCACTACACCCAGCTGCACCTCGTCTACACCGGCCACAAGCCGCCACAGATGCCGAGAGAAGTGACGTACCGGCTCTGGAACTGACGGTCGGCCCACGTCACTCGACGTAGCGCGTTCGACGGGCGCCTACCGCACTCGGCGGAGTTGTGCCACTCGTACCGCCGGCGGACGAAGAATCTCCTCGTGTCGCACTGCCCGAAGAAACCGGGCTCCCTGCCCCCTGCAGACCCGAAGTAGGCGCCTGACCTGCGTCTCTACCGCCAGGCGCCTACTCGGAGCCGCGGCGCACCCGTGCGGCCCTGCGGGCCTCGGCCATCTTGCGGGCGTCCCCGCCCCGACGGGACCCGCCACCGGTGCGCCCGGACTCGCCCCGGGGGGTGCCGATGCCGCGGAACGGGGCGTTGCCGCTCTTCGGGCGCGCTGCGGCAGGACCGCCGTCGAGAGGAACGCCGGAGGGCGTCCGGGCACCGGTGATCCGGCTCAGTCCCGCCTCGCCCGAGCGGACCGCGGTGATCTTCGGCGTGATGCCGGCGTCAGCCATGAGCCTGCTCATCTCGCGGCGCCCGCTCGAAGGGACCAGGGTGACGACGCTGCCGGACTCACCGGCACGGGCGGTGCGCCCTGCACGGTGCAGATAGTCCTTGTGGTCGCTCGGCGGGTCGACATTGACCACCAGGTCGAGGTCGTCCACGTGCAGGCCCCGGGCGGCGACATTGGTGGCCACCAGCGCGGTGACCTGACCGTTCTTGAACTGGGCGAGGGTGCGCGTGCGCTGGGGCTGGGACTTTCCGCTGTGCAGCGCGGCCGCACGGACACCGCTGGCCCGCAGATGCTTGGTCAGTTGGTCGACCGCATGCTTGGTGTCCAGGAAAAGCAGCACCCGGCCGTCGCGGGCCGCGATCTCGGTCGTGACCGCGTACCGGTCGGCACCGTGGACGGTCAGCACATGGTGTTCCATCGTCGTGACCGCCCCCGCCGACGGGTCGACGGAGTGGACCACCGGGTCGTGGAGGTAGCGGCGGACCAGCAGGTCGACATCGCGGTCCAAGGTCGCCGAGAACAGCATGCGCTGCCCGTCGGGGCGCACCTGATCGAGCAGTTCGGTGACCTGGGGCAGAAATCCCATGTCGCACATCTGGTCGGCCTCGTCCAGCACGATGATACGCACCCGGTCCAGACGGCAGTCCTTGCGCTCGATGAGGTCGTGGAGGCGCCCGGGGGTCGCTACGACGACCTCGGCCCCGGCCCGCAGCGCACCGGCCTGCCTGCCGATCGATATCCCTCCGACCACTGTGACCATCCGCAGCTTCAGAGCCTGGGCGTACGGTGCCAGCGCCTCGCCGACCTGCTGGGCCAGCTCCCTGGTGGGGACGAGAATCAGCCCGAGCGGCTGCTTCGGCTCCGCACGCCGGCTCGCGATCCGCGTGAGCAGCGCCAGGCCGAAGGCCAGAGTCTTGCCCGATCCGGTGCGCCCGCGACCAAGGACGTCCCGGCCGGCGAGGGAGTTCGGCAGCGTCGCGGCCTGAATCGGGAACGGGTGGTGCACGCCGAGGCCGGTGAGCGTCTCCAGCAGGGCGAGCGGCAGGTCCAGGTCGGCGAAGGCCGCCGCAGCCGGGAGGGCCGGGGTGACCGTGTCCGGCAGGGCGAATTCACCCGTCGGGGCGTTCGTGCGGGCTGAGCGCGTCATGGGGAGCCTTCCTCGATGTGCGGCACGTATCGGGGAATTCCCGGCAGACGGAGAAGCCGGCAAACCGCAAGAACGGGCAAGTGAAGATGATGGAGAGCGTCAACGGTAGCAGCCGGTGCTCATCAGGAGCGTGAATGCGCAGGCGCCGGAGGGGCCGTCCAGCTCACCACTGCGATGCAGTCCCTGACCACGACTGCCCGGATCGCATAGGCTCGGCGGATGGCAAAGTACTTTGACGTGCACCCCGACAATCCCCAGCGGCGCGCGATCAGCAGCGTGGCTGACAGCATCCGCTCCGGTGCGCTCGTCGCGTACCCGACGGACTCCTGTTATGCCCTGGGATGCCAGCTGGGCAACCGTGACGGCATCAGCCGCATCCGGTCGATCCGTAACCTCGACGATCGTCACCACTTCACCCTTGTGTGCGAGGACTTCGCGCAGCTGGGCCAGTTCGTGCACATCGACAACGACGTGTTTCGCGCGATCAAGGCGGCCACGCCCGGCAGCTACACCTTCATCCTCCCTGCGACGAAGGAGGTGCCGCGCCAGCTGCTGCACCCCAAGAAGAAGACGGTCGGAGTCCGTATTCCCGACCATGCTGTCGCTCAGGCCCTGGTCGCCGAGCTCGGTGAGCCGCTGCTGTCCAGCACTCTGCTCCTTCCCGACGAGGACGAGCCGTTGACGCAGGGCTGGGAGATCAAGGAGCGGCTCGACCACGTGGTGGATGCCGTGGTCGACTCGGGAGACTGCGGTACCGAACCGACCACGGTCATCGACTTCTCCGACGGCGAAGCGGAGATCGTACGCCGAGGAGCAGGCGACACCACACGCTTCGAGTAGCCGTTCCACAGCCTGATGAAAGCGGGATGAACCAGGCGTACGCTGAGCAAAACGCCGGTACACCGCAATTGGGCGATGGAGGCGGAGCATGACCGACCCCCACGGCTTTCTCAAAGTTCCCCGCCGGCCTGTTCCGGCGCGCCCCGTCGAGGAACGGCTGGGCGACTGGAGGGAGGTCTATGCGGGGCAGGCACGGCTTCCGCTCGTGTCCGAGCAGGCGGGGCGCTGCATGGACTGCGGCATACCTTTCTGTCACAGCGGCTGTCCGCTGGGGAATCTGATCCCCGAGTGGAACGCGTACGCGGCGAAGAACGACTGGTGGGCCGCCGCCGAGCGACTGCACGCGACGAACAATTTCCCGGAGTTCACCGGGCGGCTGTGCCCGGCCCCATGTGAGGACGCCTGCGTGCTCACCATCAATGCCGATCCGGTGACGATCAAGAACGTCGAGCAGGCGATCGCGGACGAGATCTGGGCGCGCGGGTACGCGCCACCACGACCACCCGAGCGGCTCAGCGGGAAGACCGTCGCCGTCATCGGCTCCGGACCGGCCGGACTGGCGGCAGCACAACAACTCACCCGTATCGGTCACACCGTCGCCGTGTACGAGCGCGCCGACCGCGTCGGTGGACTGCTGCGCTACGGCATACCCGCGTTCAAGATGGAGAAGCAGCACTTGAACCGCCGCATCGAGCAGATGCGGTCGGAGGGCACGAAGTTCCGCACGGGTGTCGACGTCGGCAGCGATCTCGACGCCGTCGAGCTCACAAGACGTCATGACGCGGTGGTCGTGGCCGTCGGAGCCAGGGGACAACGGGAGCTGCCTGTCCCCGGCCGGGACCTGCACGGCATCCATCAGGCCATGGACTACCTGACCTTCGCCAACCGGGTCGGGGAGGGCGACTACGTCTCGTCCCCCGTCACGGCCGAGGGCAGGCACGTGGTGATCATCGGAGGCGGGGACACCGGCTCGGACTGTCTGGGCACCGCCCTGCGTCAGGGCGCGTCGTCCGTGGTGCAGCTGGACATCAATCCGGAGCCGGGCGAGGCCCGGCGGGACACCGAGCCCTGGCCCACGTATCCGAAGGTCTACCGGATCTCCCATGCGCATGCGGAGGGCCGGGAACGGGACGGTGCGGACCCACGTGTCTTCTCCTCCGCCACCCTCCGTCTCGAAGGGGACCGGCACGGCCACGTGCGCGGCCTACGCCTGGCGGAAGTGGAACCCGAGGGCAGAAGGCCGCGGCCGGAGACCGAGCACGTGATCTCGGCGGATCTGGTCCTGCTCGCGCTCGGCTTCTACGGTCCCGAACGGGGCACCGGTCTGATGAAGCAGCTCGCGCTCACGCTGGACGACCGGGGCAACTTCGCCCGGGATGCCGGCTTCGCCGCCGAAACGGCGGAGCGGGCCCGGAGCCCCGAGCCGACGGTCCGCACCGGGACGGAAGGGGTCTTCATCGCCGGCGACGCGGGACGTGGCCAGTCCCTCGTGGTGTGGGCCATCGCAGAAGGACGGTCCGCCGCGGCCGCGGCGGACCGCTATCTGAGCGGCTGCACAGAGCTGCCGGCCCCCGTCGCCCCGAGCGACCGCCCCATGGTGGCGTGAGCGCCGCCGGTCCCGTGCCCACCCTCAAGATCACTGCCTGGCCGGAGCCGCGACGCCCCTTCCGCCTACGTTCCTGCGGCGTGCTGGATCATGAGATGCCGGGGACCGCGCAGCACGGGACTGCGCCGGTACGGGGGTGGGTCCTCGACCAGGCGGGGGTCGTCGAGGCTGCGCACGAGCGCAGTGAGCGCGATCTGTGCTTCGACACGGGCGAGCGGGGCGCCGAAGCAGTTGTGGATGCCACTGCCGAAGCCGAAGTGCTGATTGTCCTCACGCATCGGGTCGAAACGGTCCGGGTCGTCGAACCTCAGTGGGTCCCGGTTGCCGGAGGCCAGCACAAGGATCAGAGAGGCACCCTTGGGGATGGTGACCCCCGCGACTTCGATATCCGTGAGCGGTGAGCGCTGTGGCAGGAACTGGACGGGAGGCTCGTAGCGCAGCAGTTCCTCCACGGCCCTCGGCATGAGTTCGGGCGCGGCGCGCAACTTCGCCAGCATGTCGGGGTGGCGCAGGAGGGTGAGCATGCCGTTGGTGATCAGGTTGACGGTCGTCTCGTGTCCGGCGATGAGCAGCAGTACGGCTGTGGCCATCAGTTCCGGCTGGGTGAGACGGCCTTCGGGCCCTTCGTCGTTGGCCAGGGCGGAGAGCATGTCGCCGGACGGGTGGCCACGACGCTCTTCGGCGAGATCCCCCAGGTAGTGCGCCATTTCGTCCCGCGCCTGCATGGCCGACTGCCGACGCTGCTCCGGGTCCTCACCGTGACTGAAGTCGAAGCCGGCGATGATCGTGTTCGTCCAGGCGCGGATGCGGGGCACATCGTCCCGGGGCACGCCCAGGAGCCCGCAGATCACGGTGACGGGCAGCGGGTAGGCGAAATCGTCGACGAGGTCGATCCGGTCCTTGCCCCGGAACGCCTGGATCAGATCCTCGGCGATCCGGGTGATGTCGCCCTGCAGGGCGTCGATCCGTCCCGGGGTGTGCGGCGGACCGAAAGGACGCATGGCGATGCGGCGGAGCCGGTCGTGTTCGGGGTCGTCGACGCCGATGAAGGCCGGCGGCATGTCGTCCGACCTGGCCAGCAGCGGGTCCGGTTCCGTTCGGTTACGCAGGTCCGAACTGATCCGCGGGTCGTGGAGCAGGGCGGCGATCTCATGGTAGGTGCCCACCAGGAAGCTTCCGTCGCCCTGTTGTGACACGCCGTTCTCGCGGAGTTCTGCGTAGAGCGGATACGGGTCGGCGCGGTTCGCGTAGTCGGTGATGCGTTCAAAGAGCGTGTCCGGGGGCATGCGTGGGGCTCCTCATCGAGCGTGGGCGGCGGTCGGGGGTGATTCGGCCCGCACCAGAATCAGGTGCCGGTCCGGCAGATGACCGGTGAGAGCCACGGTCGGACCGTGCGAGAGCAGTTGGGGGGACGGCACGTCGGAGGGGACGGGCGCGGATGAGCCGGACCGGTCGGCGGCACCCGGGGCGGGCGGGAACGGTGCCGCCGTCTCGATGAGGTACTGGTAGTGCTCCAGCCACTTGGCGCGGTTCACACTGACCGCCGCGGTGACACGTCCCCGGTAGCCGTAGACGGCAACGAACCGGTCCTCGCGCAACGAGCCCTGGGCGATGACCACTTGATCGGAGAAGGTCGGTACGCCCACGGACTTGATGTTGAGGCCGAACTGGCTGGACCAGAAGGCGGGCACCGACAGGTGCGGGCGCCTGCCCGGTCCCGGGCTGATCATGTTGTGGGCCGCCACTTCGGCCTGTGCGACCGCGTTGCCCCAGTGTTCGAGGGAGAGCATCTGGTACTCGAAGAGGGGATGCGGGAAGCGGGCCACGTCTCCGGCGACGAAGACGTCGTCGGTCACGATCCCGTACATGTCGAAGGCGCGGCACCCCGCGTCGCAGGCGACGCCTCGAGGGCCCGCGGCCAGACCTGATCCGTCCAGCCATTCGGTGTTGCGGATGGCTCCCAACGCGACCACGGCGACATCGGCGTCGATCCGGCGGCCGTCGGAGAACTCGGCACCGGTGAGCCGGCCGTTGCTGCCCTTCAGAGCGGTGACGGTCACGCCGCAGCGCAGGTCGACCCCGTGTGCACGCTGCAGCCGCCCCGCATAGCTGCCGAGTGTCCCGCCGAGCGCGCCGACGAGAGGCGAGGGTCCGCGCTCGGCGACCGTCACGTCGAGACCGCGTTCCCGGCAGGCTGACGCGATCTCCGAGCCGATGAATCCGGCGCCGATCACCAGGACCCGGCGCGGACCGGCATCGAGGAGTTCGGCCAGGCGGGCCGCGTCGTCATTCGTACGCAGGGTGAGTACGCCGTCCAGGCGGGCTTCGTCCGAGTTCGCCCAGGGGCGGGCCCGGGTCCCGGTGGCGATCAGCAGCCGGTCGAAGGGAAGTTCCTCGCCGTCGGCGAGCAGCACCCGCTTCTTGATCGGATCGACCCCGACGGCACGTACACCGAGCTTCCATCGCGCGTCCACCTCGCGGCGGCTCGGCAGACCGACGTCGTGCGCGTGCACCCGCCCGAGCAGCACCTGCTTGGACAGCGGTGGTCTGTCGTAAGGAGGGTGGGGTTCCTCCCCCACAAGGGTCAGTGACCCGGCGAAGCCTTCGTCACGCAACGTCTCGGCGGCGCGGAGACCGGCCAACGACGCACCGACGACGACGATCCGGCCGACGCCGCTCACGGAGCGCCGACGCCCGCGAGCTCGCCGACGAGGATGGCCTGTACCGGGCAGGCCGCCGCTGCCCGGCGGACGCGCGCATGCTGGTCTTCGGGCACGGTCGGCGTGAACATCAGGGCCTCCTCGCCATGCAACTCGAACACCTGCGGTGCGAGAAAGACGCACTGCGCATACCCCTGGCAGCGATTGAGGTCGACAACGATCTGCATCCCGGCCCACTCCTCCCTGCCACCCGTCATCTCTTCCTAATGCCTGCCGGCGGGCGACGCGAACGATGCTGGTCCATCCGGGTCCGCGGACGGACGGGTCAGGAAGGGCGGCGGCTGGGGAGACCGCGCATCGGGGAAGCGCCCTTACCGGAACGGCAGCCGCGACGGCCCCTAACGGTGGCCCAGCACGTTGACGACCCGACCGTTGGGGTCACGGACGAAGAACCGGCGCACTCCCCATTCCTCGTCCTGCAACGGGTGCAGGATCTCCGCACCGCTGTCACGCACGACCGCGTATGCCGCGTCCACATCGTCCACCTCGACGCTCATGTCGGGCACGACCGGTGCGGTCCTGTCGTCCGTCATGAAGCTGACCTGTGCCGTCGGAGCGGAGGGAGAGGCAAGCGTCATGATCCAGCCATGGTTCATGACCTCTTCGAGGCCCAGCAGACCGTAGAAGGCGCGGCTCTCCTGTACGGCTTCCGACTGGATGTTGGGCACGACACGGCGAACGGCCATCAGAGCCTCCACGAAGCAATCATGTCTATGAGCCGCCCAGGAAACCTCGGGCACGCGCTCTCTCAACGGGCTCCAGGCTATGGGCCCTCGCCCCGAACAGGGGTGACTGAGTCACCGTCATTCAGCCGCTTCCGCGCGTCCCTCTCAGGCTTGACCGGTGCAGTCGGAGTGGCCCTCCCGGATCGTGCTTCCGCCGGGGTGCGTTCGGCAGTGCTCCTGTAGGCGAACCACGACATGAAGAACTGCGTGGTCGGGCCGACCGCGAGGGCGTACAGCACCGTGCCGACGCCCACGCTCCCGCCGAGCAGCCAGCCCACGCCGAGCACGGTGATCTCGATCAGGGTGCGGACGAGCCGGATGGAGTGCCCGGTTGCGGCGGACACCCCGGTCATCAACCCGTCACGGGGGCCTGGGCCGAAGCGCGCGCCGACGTAGACGGCGACTGACAACCCATTGAGGAAGACACCCCCGACGAGCAGGCCGACCCGGGCAGGGAATCCGAGGTTCTCGGGGATGAGCAGGAGGCCGAGGTCGGACGAGCCCGCCAGGACGACGATGTTCGCGACGGTGCCGAACGTCGGCCTCTGCCTGAGCGGGATCCACAGCAGGAGCACGAGAACACCGACGGCGCCTGTGATCGTGCCGAAGCTCAGGGAGGTGTGCTGCTCCAGACCCTCGTTGAGGACGCTCCAGGGATTGACGCCCAGCGAGGCGCGCACCGTGAGCGAGAGGCTGAACCCGTACAGGGCGAGGCCGACGAACAGCTGGGGAAGGCGCCTGCGCAGGTGCTCGCCGAACGGGACGTACGTGAGGGGCGGCGGGGAGGGACGCGTCATGGGCACCGGCGGAGCGGCAGTGCGTTCCTCGTGACGGCGCCGGAATTCGCGCTCGCGGCGGTCCGTGTTCTTCTGCTCCATACCAGTCGCCTCCAGCGAGTTCGGGTGGCCCAAGGCCACAGGCGGCGAGTCTGTACAGTGATTGGCCCAGACAACACGGCCAATCCGGGGAGAGTGGTATGGCCGACTCGAATGCGATCCAGCCGGTGGACCGGGTGAACCGCACCGGCCGGACCCTGGGGAGCCGACAGCTCGCCGCGCTGCTGCCCGACCCGACCGGAATGAGGCCCGCCTACCGCCACCTGGCGCAGGCGATCAGCGCGCTGATCCTGGACGGACGGATCGCGTTGCACGTCAGACTGCCCGCCGAACGGGAGCTGGCCACCGCTCTGAACACCAGCAGAGCCACCGTCACCGCTGTGTACGACCTGCTGCGCGAGAGCGGCTACGCGCACAGCCGTCAGGGCTCCGGTACCTGGACGGCCCTGCCGGAAGGCCGTACACCCAGCGGCATCACCCGGCTCCTCGGACCGCAGGACACCGCGATCGACCTGGCCAGGGCCGCCCCCGGTCTGCCGGAACAGACGCTCGTCGATGCCCTCGCCCAGGTCGCCCCTCGGCTGGCCGAGCACGCCCACACGCCCGGCTACCACCCCTACGGTCTTCCGGAGCTGCGCGCCGCCATCGCCGAGCGTTTCACTCGGCGCGGCCTGGCCACCGTGCCTGAACAGATCCTGCTGACCTCCGGCGCCCAGCACGCACTCACACTGGTCATGGGGCTGCTGTGCCGGTCCGGCGACCGGATCATGGTCGAGAATCCGTCCTACCCGAACGCCCTGGAGGCCATGCGCCGCGCCCACCTCCGTACGGTGTCGGTCCCGGTGACCGATACGGGCTGGGACATCGAGATCGTCGAATCGACCCTCCGCCAAGCGGTTCCTCAACTCGCCTATCTGATCCCCGACTTCCACAATCCGACCGGCTGCCTCATGCCCGATGACGAGCGCGTCCGCATTCTGCGCGCAGCTGAGCGCTCCGGCACCTGGCTGGTCATCGACGAAACCCTCGCCGACCTCGCACTCGACGTCCCGGCCCCGCTGCCCTTCGCCGCCCACGCCACGCGCGGTGGGACCGGACAGGTCATCACCATCGGCTCGATGAGCAAGACCCACTGGGGCGGTCTGCGCATCGGCTGGCTGCGCGCCCCGTCGCGGCTGGTGACCGAGCTCGCCGGCCAACGGATCGCCACCGACATGGGCGGCTCGGTCCTGGACCAGCTCCTGGCCCTCGCCCTGCTGGCTCGGGCCGGGGAGCTGTTGCCGCCGCGCCTGGAACACCTGCGCGAGCAGCGCGCCGCCCTCGCCGCCGCCCTGGCCGAGCACATTCCGCAATGGACCTGGCAGCTGCCACCCGGCGGTCTCTCGCTGTGGGTCGATCTGGGTGAGCCCATCGCCTCTCCGCTGGCCGAGCACGCCCTGGACTACGGGGTGCGGATCGAGGGTGGCGCCTACTTCGCCACCGACCCCGGCATCTTCGAACAGCGCCTCCGCATCCCGTACACAACGCCTCCCGACACCCTGCGTGAGGCCGTGCGCCGCATGGCCACCGCGCTCGCCGACGGCCTTCCGCCCTCGTCCGCCGGCCGACGGCCGCACTGGGTCGCCTGACGGCAATCCACTCACCCGAGTCCGTCGCGTCACCGCTGGACCGTCTGCGGACTTGCCATTTCGGCAAGTAATCCTGCGGCCCGTACCGTGCCCAGCTCGTCCCCGTGCACCATCTCGCTGAAACGGCGCAGCCACTTGCAAGTGGATCTGCTCGCCGTGGCCTCGCACAGCGGCCGTCGGGGCGCCGCGACGAGCCCCTTCGATGTCGTGGGATCCGGCCCCTACGGCAACTCACAGCGCGGCGTCCGATTACCGCCAGCTTCTCGCGCCCGAGGACCTCAGGCTGTGAGAGCAGAACGGAAACATCCAGACGAAGGGACCACGACCATGAGGGTCCACACCGTGATCGACAGCCCGCTCGGCCAACTGCTCCTGGTGGGCGAGGAGTCCGGCACCGCACCAGGCGGCACGGCGATCACCTCACTGTCCGTGCAGGGCATGAAGAAAGCTCCCGTCGTCCACGAGGGCCGGCACGACGAAGCCGCCTTTGCCGAGGCCGAACGGCAGATCCGGGCGTACTTCACAGGTGAACTGACCACGTTCCGCCTGGAGTTCACACCCGCCGGGACCGAATTCCAGCAGCAGGTGTGGGACGCCCTGGATGCCATCCCGTACGGCGCCACCACCACCTACGGCAAGCTGACCGAACGGCTCGGCCTGCCGCGTGAGCGGGTGCAGGCCGTAGGCGGTGCGGTCGGTGCCAACCCCCTGCTGCTGGTGCGCCCCTGCCACCGCGTGATCGGTGCCGACGGTTCGATGCAGGGTTACGCGGGCGGCGTGGAGCGGAAGGTACAGCTCCTCACGCACGAGGGCGCCCTGCAGCCGACGCTCGTCTGACAACGGGCAGCCACCGCCGACGGCGGCGCGGCCCACACCCCCTACCGGAGCACACCGATGAGCAGCGAGACCGACATCACCCGCACCCGCAGACAGGTGGACACGGCCGACTGGGCGCACCTCGCCGAAGAACTGGACGCCCACGGATGCGCGCTCACGCCACGCCTCCTCACCCTCGCCCAGTGCGCCGAGATCAGCGAACTCTACGACCAGGAAGACCTGTTCCGGACGACGGTCGACATGGCACGCCACCGTTTCGGTTCCGGCCGGTACCGGTACTTCACCCATGACCTGCCCCGGCCGGTGGCCGAACTGCGCGCCGCGCTCTACCCGCACCTGCTGACCGTCGCCCGCGACTGGGCCGCTCGGCTCGGCCGCCCCGCACCCTGGCCCGACACCCTGGAGGAATGGGTGTCCATGTGTCACGAAGCGGGGCAGGACCGCTCGGCCCAGATCCTGCTGCGCTACGAGGAGGGCGACTGGAACGCCCTGCACCGTGATGTGTTCGGCGACATGCTTTTCCCTCTCCAGGTCGTGATCGGTCTCGACGCGTACGGCACCGACTACACCGGCGGGGAGTTCCTGCTCGTCGAGCAGCGTCCGCGCGCCCAGTCGCGCGGCACCACCAACGTCCTCGATCAGGGCCACGGACTGATCTTCACGACGCGCGACCGCCCGGTGGCCACCAGACGCGGGTGGTCGGCAGGTGCGATGCGGCACGGGGTCAGCACCGTCCGCTCCGGCCGCCGCCATGCGCTGGGACTGGTCTTCCACGATGCCGCCTGAGCGCGCGTACACCCTGCTCGGCGCGGACGGAGTGCCGTACCGGAGTACCACACCCGGCAGTCTCGGAGGGCACCGGCGCGGGCGACTGTACGGCCGACTGGACTGCCCGTCCGCCCTGCGGGCCCTCGCCCGTGGCCACTATGTCGCGCGTCGGGTCTTCTTCCCGGACGAGACCACCGCGATCAGGGCCGGCTACCGGCCTTGCGCGGTGTGCCTGCCCGCGAGGTACGCCCGCTGGAAACGGAACCGGGAGAGCGCATCCATCATGGACACCCTCGAGGAGCGGCAGCAGCAGCACCGCTCACCTCTGATCCCCGCCTCGGATCTCGCCGAGTACGGCGACCTGCCGTTCCCGTCCCCGCACACCGAGGCCGAACTCACCGCACTCATCGACCTGTTGAGGTACCCCGGGTCCCGCATCGAGACCGTGTCCGTCGGTCACAGCCGCGACGACGCGTCCGGAACGGCGGCCGAGGCCTTCACCACCGCCTGGCAGGCCGGCGGTGGAACGGTCCTGGCCGTGGTCGACTGGCCCGAGTCGGCGGCGTCCTGGCTACGCCCCGCAACGAGGCTGACCCGTCAGACACCTGATGCCTGGGTGATCGCCGCCGCCCCGCTCGGCTTCGCCCAACTGGCCCGTCGACTGCGCCGGAACACCGACTGGGCCCCTGACCGTACGGTTGCCTTCGCCTCACTCCAGGACACCCGCCTGCTCGCGCTCGCCGGAGCAGACGTCCTGGACGGTCTGCGCGGCGCGAGCGCCGACGGTGGCACGTGGAGCGCACGCCGCGGCTGGGTGACCTCCTGGCGGCCTGCGCCGACCGGTGGTACCGCTGCCCGGCCGGGGTGACACGTCGGAGTGCTCGCCGTGCCGAGTCAGGAGGCCTCGTCGCGAAGCGGCCGCCAGTCGAGGTGGTCGACGACATCCTGGAAGGCCGACGGGGCGATCCGGACCAGGGTTCCCCCGGTCACCCCGGCGGCCGCAAGGCATGGCGACCCCACCCGGGAAGCCCGGAGCAGGCGGAGGTCGGCAGTTCGGGGTGGCCCGTGCCCTCGGCCTCGGTGCCGGAGGCACGGCCGCGCTTGAGCCGGTGGACCGCCAGGACACGCAGTGGGGCCCGGCACCTTGTCCTGGTACCGGGCCCCACTCGCGCGCACACGTATCAGAAGAAGACGCCGCAGCGCAGCAGCACGTTCGCGTAGGGCCGCGCCTCTCCGGTACGTACCACCAGCCGCGCCCCTGCCGACAGCGCCTTGAGCTCGTCGTGTGCGACCAGCTCCAGATCCGGGAGGCACCCCGCCAGCAGCCGGGCGGCCTCAGGATTCGCCTCCCGCACCTCGTGCGCGGCCGTGGCGCTCTCGATCACCAGCTCGTCCAGCAGCCCTTCGAGCACGTCGGCGAAGGATGGGATCCCGGCGCGGAACGCCAGATCGACGACGCGCGGCCCGGCCGGGACGGGCATGCCCGCGTCGCAGACGAGGACCCCGTCGCCGTGGCCCAGTTCGGCCAGTGCCCCGGCCAGATGACGGTTGAGGATTCCTGCCTTCTTCACAGCGCGGACACCTCCTCGGCGGTCGGGAAGGACGCCTGCGCGCCTTCCCTGGTGACCGCGGCGGCGCCCACGCGCACGGCGAAGGCAGCAGCCGTCGCGAGGTCCTCGCCCAGGCTGAGCCGCCAGGCGAGGGCGGCGGTGAAGGCGTCGCCGGCGCCGGTGGTGTCCACCGCGTCGACCCGGGGGCTGGGGACCAGCACCACGGTGCCCGTGCGACCGTCGGCGACAAGCGCGCCCTGCGCACCCAACGTGACCACCACCGACCGCGGGCCGAGTGCGAGAAGCCCTCGCGCCCAGTCCGCGGGTCCCGGCCCCGCGGCGTCGCCGAGCGTGAACCGGGCTTCGTGCTCGTTGACGACCAGCGGGTCGCAGGCGGCGAGCACGTCCGCGGGAAGCGGTGCGGGCGGCGACGGATTCAGTACGAACCGGGAACCGGCCGGCCGGGTGCGTACGACCTCGGCCACGGTCTCCAGGGGGATCTCCAACTGTGCCGAGACGACCCGCGCGCCGGCGAGCAGGCCGTCGGCGGCCCGGATGTCGCCGGGGGTCAGCCGGGCGTTGGCCCCGGGCGAGACCACGATGCTGTTGTCACCCGACGGGTCCACCGTGATCAGCGCGACGCCGGTGGGCGCACCGCCGACCTGGACACCACCGGTATCGACACCGGCCGCCCGCTGCGATTCCAGCAGCAGCCGCCCATGGGCGTCGTCGCCGACTCTGGCGAGCAGCGCGGTCCTGGCGCCGAGGCGGGCGGCGGCGACGGCCTGGTTGGCTCCCTTGCCGCCGGGGTGGACGGCGAGATCGGAACCGAGCACGGTCTCGCCCGGCGCGGGTCGACGCTCGACGCCGATCACCAGGTCGGCGTTGGCCGACCCCACGACCAGCAGGTCGTAGTCGCGCATCACTGTCCTCCTTTCACTGAGGTGCGAGGGTCCGGTCAGGAGAAGTCGGCGACGTTCTTCTCCGTCACGACCTTCACCGGCACCTTGACCGTGCTGTCGACCTGCTTGCCGCGCGCGGCCTCCACCGCGTTCTGCACGGCGATCTTCCCGAGTTCCTTCGGCTGCTGGGCGACCGAGGCGTACAGGGTGCCCGCGGCGACCGCCTTCAGACCGTCGGGGGTGCCGTCGAACCCGACGACGTCGACGGACTTGCCGGCCTTGCTGCCGAGCGCCTTGACCGCGCCGAGCGCCATCTCGTCGTTCTCGGCGAAGACACCGGTGATGCGGGGGTGGGACTGCAGCAGGTTGGTCATGACGTCCAGACCCTTCGTGCGGTCGAAGTCCGCGGGCTGGGAGGCGACGACCTTGATCCCCGGGTAGGCCTTCAGCCCCTCGGTGAATCCCTTGCCACGCTCGCGGCTGGCGGAGGTGCCCGCGGTGCCCTGGAGGACGACGATGTCGCCCTTGCCACCGAGCTTGTCGGCCAGCGCCTTCGCGGCGAGCCTGCCACCCGCGACGTTGTCGGAGGCGACGAGCGTCGCCGTCTCCGCCTTGTTGACGCCGCGGTCGGCCGCGACCACCGGGATGTCGGCCTTGTTGGCGGCCCGCACCGCGGGTCCCACCGCGTCCGAGTCGACCGGGTTGACGATGATCGACTGCATTCCTGCACCGGTGAAGTTCTGCAGCTGGTTGGCCTGCTGCGACGCGTCGTTCTGCGCGTCCGTCACCGTGAGGTCGATGCCCGCGTCCTTCGCCTCGGCCTGCGCGCCCGCCTTCATCTGGACGAAGAAGGGGTTGTTGAGCGTGGAGAGCGACATGCCGACCTTGGTGGTCGTACCGGAGTTGCCGGAGTTGAAGAAGGACACGGCTGCGACGACGGCCGCCACGCATACCGCGGCGATCGCGATCTTCGCGGCTCCCTTGCCCCGTGGCCCGGAAGCACCGGACGAGGGCGCCGACGTCGCGGACCCACCGCCGGCCCGACGGCGCACCGTGTCCAGCAGGACCGCGAGCGCGATCACGACACCGATGACGACCTGCTGCCAGAAAGCTGAGACGGACAGCAGGTTGAGGCCGTTGCGGAGAACGGCGAGTATCAGCGCGCCGATCAGGGTTCCGGAGGCCTTGCCGACGCCGCCCGCGAGGCTGGCGCCGCCGATGACGACCGCGGCGATCGCGTCCAGCTCGTACCCCTGCGCGGCCTGCGGCTGCGCGGAGACCAGGCGGGAGGCGAGGACGATGCCTGCGACAGCGGCGAAGAACCCGGACAGGGCGTAGATGACGAGCTTCTGCCGCTTGACGCGCAGGCCCGAGAGCCGGGCCGCTTCCTCGTTGCCGCCGATGGCGTACATCGAACGGCCGATGTAGGTGCGACCGAGGACGACCGCCGTCACCAGCCCCATACCGACCATCACGAGGACGGGGACGGGCAGCCATCCACCGAGCGTGTCACCGAGCACCGAGACGGAGTCGGGGAAGGGGATCGGGCTGCCCTGCGAGATGACGAGGGACAGGCCACGGCCGATCGAGAGCATCGCCAGCGTGGCGATGAACGGCGGGAGTTTCCCGTACGAGACGAGTGCGCCGTTGACCAGACCGCAGGCGATGCCCGTGACCACGGCCAGGATCACCGCGATCCACACGGGGACGCCCTCGGACGTCGCCATCCAGGCGAGTACGGTCGCCGAGAGCGCCGCCACCGAGCCGACGGACAGGTCGATACCTGCCGAGACGATGACGAAGGTCACGCCGAACGCGAGAATCGCCGTCACGGAGGCCTGTACACCGACATTCAGCAGGTTCTGCGTGGTGAGGAAGTCGCCGGAGAGCAGCGACATCGCCACCACCAGGACCACCAGGGCGCTCAGCGCGCCGTTGTCGAGCAGGATGCGGCGGAGCGCCGAGGCGCCACTTGCGCCCGTATTGCTCTTGAGCGTGTCAGTGGCCACGGGAGCCCTCCACTTCATCGTTCACATCTGGGGTGGTTGTTGCGGACGGACCGCTGACGGCGAGCGCCATCACCGCGTCCTGGGTCGCTTCGTGCGCGGGCAGTTCACCGGCGATCCGGCCCTGGGCCATGACGAGAACCCGGTCGCTCATGCCGAGGACTTCGGGAAGGTCGCTGGAGATCATCAGGACCGCGTGGCCGGAGGCCGTCAGTTGGTTGATGAGCTGATAGATCTCGACCTTCGCGCCGACGTCGATGCCTCGGGTCGGCTCGTCGAGGATCAGCACCTTGGTATCGGCGAGCAGCCACTTCCCGATGACGACCTTCTGCTGGTTGCCGCCGGACAGAGTGCGGACGTGCTGGCCGAGGCCTGCCATCCGTACACCGAGCTCCGCGGCGATCCGGGCGGCGGCGATGCGCTGCCCCTTGAGGTCCACGAGACCGCCGCGGCTGGCCGAACGCAGCGTGACCAGGCCGAGGTTCTCCTGCACCGAGGCGTCGAGCACGAGGCCCTGCCCCTTGCGGTCCTCGGGCACGAGCCCGATCCCGGCGCCCATGGCCGCGTTCACGTCGCCCTTGCCCAGCCGCTCGCCGCGCACCTCGACGCTCCCCGCGTCGTAGTGGTCGGCGCCGAAGACCGCGCGGACGACCTCGGTGCGGCCGGCGCCGACGAGTCCGGCGAGTCCGACGACCTCTCCGGCGTGCACGTCGAAGCTGATGTCGTGGAAGACGCCGCCCCGGGTCAGCCCGCGTACGGAGAGCAACGCTTCGCCCGTCTCCGGGCGTTCGCGCGGATACTGCTGGTCGATGCTGCGTCCGACCATCAGCCGTACGAGCTCGTTCTCGGGTGTCGAGGCGGGCACCTGGTCGATGCTGCGGCCGTCGCGCAGAACGGTGACCCGGTCGCCGAGTGCCGCGATCTCCTCCAGGTGGTGGGTGATGAAGACGATCCCCACGCCGTCAGCGCGCAGCTGCCGGACGATCCGGAAGAGCTTTTCCACCTCTTCGCTGGTCAGCACGGCGGTCGGCTCGTCCATGATCAGGACACGGGCGTCGAGACTGAGAGCCTTGGCGATCTCCACCATCTGGAGCCGCGCGATGCCCAGTTCGCGCACCTTGGCCCTCGGTGAGACATTCACGCCGACCCGGCGCAGGAGTTCCTCGGCGTCCGCCTCCATCTTCTTGCGGTCGATCATGCCGTAGCGCCGCGGCTGGCGGCCGAGGAAGATGTTCTCGGCGACGGTCAGCTCCGGCACCAGGTTGAATTCCTGGTAGATGGTGGCGATCCCGAGCCGTTCGGCGTCCTGGGCGCCGTGGACACGCACCTCGTTCCCGTCGACCAGGATCCGTCCACTGTCCGGGCGGTAGGCGCCGGAGAGCATCTTGATCAGCGTGCTCTTGCCTGCGCCGTTCTCACCGAGCAGGACATGCACCTCGCCGCGGCGCAGGTCGAAGTCGACGGAGTCCAGCGCGACCACGCCGGGGAAGGTCTTTCGTATTCCCTCGATGCGCAGCAACTCGTCCTGGCTGCTCACAGGTTGCTCCTCGGGTTCGAAGCGGGCTCGCCGCACGACCTGCGTACGACGAGACGGGCGGAAAGGGTGACGGACTGCGGGGGCCGGCCCTCGATGACGTCGACCAGCGCCCGTACGGCTGCTCGGCCGAGGTCTCCGGTCGGCTGGGCGATCGCCGTGACCGGCGGATCGGTGTGGACGAACCACGGAATGTCGTCGAACGCGGCGAGCGCGATGTCCTGCGGAACCCGCAGCCCACGCGCCCGGATCGCGTCCAGTGCGCCGAGGGCCATCAGGTTGTCGGCGGCGAAGACCACGTCGGGCGGCTCGGGCAGGGCCAGGAACCGCTCGGTGGCACGGCGTCCGCTGTCCGCCTGGAAGTCGCCCTGGCCGATATAGGCGTCGGGCAGCGGAAGCCCGAGCTCACCCAAGGCGTCGCGAAAGGCCTCGACGCGCTCGCTGCCGGTGGTGGTGGCAGCCGGGCCTGCGATGATCGCCAGCCGGCGGTGGTCGAGGCGGTGCAGATGGGCGACGAGGTCCCGCACGGCGGGACAACCGTCGGCGCGCACCACGGGAACGTCCACCCCGGGAATCCAGCGGTCCACGAACACCATGGGGGTGCCGCCACGTGCGGCATCGAGTATCTGCGGGGAGCCGCCGTCGGTGGGCGAGACGAGGAGCCCGTCGATGCGGCGGTCGAGGAGCGTACGGATGTGGTGGTCCTGCAGCTCGGGCCGCTCGTCGGCGTTTCCGATGATGACGCTGTACCCGAGGGCGCGCGCCTCTTCCTCGACGGAGCGGGCCAGCGCGGTGAAGTACGGATTCAGTACGTCGCTGATGATCAGCCCGAGGGTGCGCGTCTGGTCGGTGCGCAGCGACCGGGCGACGGCATTGGGACGGTAGCCGAGCGCGTCGACAGCGGCGAGGACGCGGGCCTTCGCGTCGGGGCTGACGGACGGATGGCTGTTGAGGACACGCGACACCGTGGCGACGGACACGCCCGCCTCGGCTGCGACATCTTTGATGCTCGCCACTTCCGGACCACCTCCTTGTGGTTTCCGTGAGCATCGGATCCAGCGGACGGCACGGTCGGTGCCGCAGCTCGTGGAAACGATTACACGAACGATTGGAAACGATTACATGCCCCAGAAGCAAGACCCTGCCGACACAGCGAGACATAACCGTAATGAAGTGGTGCTCATATGAGCGTCACCCTCGGGGCTGAAACTTGTTGCCGTGCAACCTCCACGCAACGTCGTGCGGGGTTACCTGGAGCCATCGCATCGGTATCGGACAGCGAAAGGCCGACACGTGACCCCCTCGGACGCACCGCTCGTGGAGCTCACCCCCGCAGCCGCCGATCTGGTGCGGCGGCTGCGCGAGGCCCACGGACCGCTGATGTTCCACCAGTCCGGCGGCTGCTGCGACGGCAGTGCGCCCATGTGCTACCAGGACGGCGAGTTCCGTACCGGCAACTCCGACGTGCTGCTCGCCTCGCTCACCGTCGACGGGGTCGCGGAGCGCGTCCCCTTCTGGATGTCGAAGAGCCAGTTCGAGGTGTGGGCGCACACCCGGCTGATCGTCGACGTGGTGGCGGGGCGCGGCAGCGGGTTCTCGCTGGAAGCACCGGAGGGGGTCCGGTTCCTGATCCGGTCGCGCCTCGTCGGCGTCTGATCCGCGCGGGCCACGCGCCGGACGCCGCACGTCACCCCGTGTCGCGTACCGCCACGACGCGGTTGAACACGCCGACGCACGCCACGCCGTCGGGACCGACAGTGATCGGCGCCCGGTTGTTCTTGTACGAGCAGCCCGTGCCCGTCAGTCGGCGTCGGCGGCTTCGCCGGTGCGGAAGTCGACCGCGGCGAGGTGCCGACGCCGCCGTCGCCGATGAAGCCGGCCTGCGTACGGGGTCGCACCGCCGCCAGGCGCCGGATGCGACCCCCTTGAGGTGTTCACGGAAGTGCCCTGTGTTTCATGACGACTTCACCGCGCCACGACGAGTCCGGTCAGGGCTTGAGGCTGCTCACGACGTCGGCTGTGGCCGTCAGCCCCTCCTGAATGCTCGGCGCCATGCTCGTCCCCGCCAGGAAGAATCCGAGCAGCGCGCAGACGATCGCATGCGAGAGCTTCAGTCCCCCGTTGCGGAGGAAGATCACCGCAAGGACCAGCAGTAACAGCACCAGTGAGATCGAAATGGCCATGGCCAACCTCCTCCGCCGCGCCGGAATGCGGCATTCGGCCGCCAGTGTGGCGTAACGAAGGGGCCATCCGGCGGACTGGCGTGTCCGCCATCCGGGTGTTGACTGACTGTCACCGCCGCAGGCCGTGCGGCTCGTCAGGCGCCTTGCCGGACAGGGCTGTTCCTCGCGCGCAGGAAGAGCTCGAGGCCTGCCAGGTCGTCCGTGTTGAGATGGTCCACCCCGGCCGCCAGCAGTTCGGTCCAGACGGCGTCGCGCTCGGGACCCGCGACGTCGGGCGTCGCCCAGAAGCGGACGCGCTGCCCAGCGCGGTGGGCAGCACCGACGAGGGCGCGGAGCCTGTCCCGTTCGACGGCGGGGAACGGGCCCGTGCCCAGCCAGCCGAAGCTCTCGGTCCAGTTGCTGCTGATGAGCGGGATGAACGAGGCCGTCGCCGCGGTGCCGAGGTCGTCGAGCCTGCCGTCGTAGAAGGCGAGGCGCGTGCGCTGCGCCTCCATCGGGACCCGGGCGGCCCGGTCGCCGGAGATGACGGGGGTGACTGCGCCTGCGCGTACCCGGCCGTCGTGGTACGAGGTCAGCATCCGGCGGTACCGCCGCAGTTGCCGGTCGAGCTCGAGGTAGGCGGCGGCGCCGTCCGTCTTGATGTCGATGAGCAGCTGCACGGGTTCGCGGTGGCCGGCGTACACCGTGCCGCGGTTGGCCCCGACCCTGGCCAGCAACGGGTCCAGGTAGAGCGACGCAAGGGTCCGGGTGGGGTCGAGGTCGGTGGTTTCGTGGGCGACGAGCAACTCCCCGTCCACGAGGAAGATGTCCGCCTCGACGCTGGTGAACCCGTGCGAGAGGGCGTCGTGGAGTGGGTGCGGGTGGAGGTAGTCGTTGTGTGCGTGCGCCTGTCGCAGCGGGCGCAGGGGCGGACGGTGCCGCGCTGCGACGGGTGCGGCGGCCGCGGCGGACCGAAGAGGGACGGTTGCGCCTGCGGCCAGGGTGGCAAGGGCGGTGGTGACGACGCGACGGCGGCTCGGGAACGTCATGGATTCTCCCGGGAACGAGGTGCGGACCGATGGGGCGGACGCGACCGAGTATGGGTCCGGAACACACCACTGAGCAGGTACCTGCCAAGAGTTGACGCGGTCGTCGACCGTCGGTCGTCTGCCGTTCCCCCGGGCGGACGGGCTCGTGGGCGGCGCGGGGGCGGGGTCGGACTGCCCTGGTCCTGTCCGGTCGCGCTCGTGTCTGCACCGCGCGGCCACCCCGCTCGGAACGACGAAGGGGCGGGGACACGTGACACGTGCCCCCGCCCCACATCCCGCCGCCCTGGGCGCAGTTCAGCTACGGCGCGGGCAGTTCCATCAGCTCGGCGATCGCCTCACGGTGGCTTCCGGCCGTGCCGTACGCGATCGCGTCGGCCTTGGCCCGCTTCAGATACAGGTGCGCGGGGTGCTCCCACGTCATACCGATGCCACCGTGCAGCTGGATGCACTCCTCGGCTGCGTGGACCGCGACCTTGGAGCAGTACGCCTGTGCCACGGCCACCGCGAGCGGCGTGTCGGGGCTGCCGGTCGCAAGTGCGTCCGCGGCGTTCCGTGCGGCGGCGCGGGCCGAGACGACCTCCAGCCAGAGCTGCGCCATCCGGTGCTTGAGCGCCTGGAACGACCCGATGGGCCGGTTGAACTGGTGCCGTTCGCGGGTGTACCTGACCGTCTCGGTCAGGCACCACTCGGCGAGGCCGAGCTGCTCGGAGGCGAGCAAGCCGGCACCGGCGAGCAGCCCGCGACGTAGTGCGGAGCGCGCCGCCTCCGTGCCGGCGAGGCATGTTCCGGTGGCGGCGGCGAGGGTGACGGTGGCGAGCGGGCGGGTCCGGTCGAGCGCGACGAGCGGCTCGACGGTGACGCCCGGCGCATCCGTCTCGACCGCGTACAGGCCGTCGGTGGTCGGCACGAGCAGCACATCTGCTGCGGCCGCGTCGGCGACCGCGGTGACGGTGCCGTCCAGCGAGCCGGTCACGGCCTCGGCCGCCGAGCTGCCCTCCGGCGCCGCGGAGAACGGCACGGCGAGGACCGCGACCTTGCGTCCTGCGGCGAGCTCGGCAAGGAGTTCGGCGACCGGACCGTCCTCGCTCCCGAGGGCGAGGAGCGTCTCGGTCGCGACGACCGCGCTGGTCAGATAGGGAGCGGGAGTCACGCTGCGGCCGAGTTCCTCGAGGACGACCGCAGCCTCGCGATGGCCCGCGCCCTGGCCGCCGAGTTTCTCCGGCACGAGCAGCCCGGCGGTGCCGATGTCGGCGCCGAGAGCCCTCCACAGCTGCGGGTCGTACGGCGTGTCGGACTCGATGCGGGCTATCACCGTCGGCGCGTCGGACCGATCGGCGAGCAACGACCGCACGGCGGCCCGCAGATCGTCCTCGGCCTCCGAGTACAGCAGATCGGGCGCCACGGTCTCTTCGGTCTGTGCTGTCATCGGGACAGGTCCTTCCAGGCGACGTCCTTGTCGTTACGCGGCTCGGCAGGCAGCCCGAGAACGCGTTCGGCGACGATGTTCAGGAGAACCTCGCTCGTGCCGCCCTCGATCGAGTTGCCCTTGGACCGCAGATAGCGGTAGCCGGCATCGCGTCCGGTGAAGTCGACCAGGTCCGGCCGGCGCATCGTCCAGTCGCTGTACAACAGCCCTTCCTCGCCGAGGAGTTCGACCTCCAGTCCGCTGATCTCCTGGTTGAGCCGGGCGAAGGCGAGTTTCATGCCGGAGCCTTCGGGGCCCGGCTGCCCGGCGACGAGCTGCTGGCGCAGCCGCTCGCCGGCCAGCCTGGCGACCTCGGCCTCGACCCAGAGGGTGAGCAGCCGCTGATGGAGATCGTGGGTGCGCAGTTCGGGACGCTCGCGCCAGGTCCTGGCAACCGGGCCGATCATGCCGCCCTCGCGCGGAATCCGGGATCCGCCGATCGAGACTCGCTCGTTCATCAGGGTGGTCTGGGCGACCTTCCAGCCGGCGCCGACCGGCCCGAGCCGCCGGCTGTCGGGGATGCGTACGCCGGTGAGGAAGACCTCGTTGAACTCGGCCTCGCCGGTGATCTGACGCAGCGGCCGTACCTCGACACCCGGGTCGGTCATGTCGCAGATGAAGTAGCTGATGCCGCGGTGCTTGGGCAGGTCCGGGTCGGTGCGGGCGATGAGGATCGCCCAGCGGGCCACATGGGCGCTGGACGTCCAGACCTTCTGGCCGTCGACGATCCAGTCCCCGTCGGCCTCTTCGCGCACCGCGCGGGTGCCCAGCGCGGCCAGGTCGGACCCGGCGCCCGGTTCGCTGAACAGCTGGCACCACACCTCCTCGCCGACCCAAAGGGGTCGCAGGAAGCGCCGCTTCTGCTCGTCGGTGCCGAAGCCGAGGATGGTGGGGGCGGCCATACCGAGGCCGATGCCGATGCGGCGCGGGTCGTTGTCGGGGGCGCCCGCCGCGGCGAGTTCGGCGTCGACGACCGGCTGCAGGGAGCGGGGTGCGTCGAGTCCGCCGAGCCCGGCCGGATAGTGCACCCACGCGAGGCCGGCGTCGAAACGGGCCCTCAGGAAGTCCGTGCGCCCGGTGGTGGCCGGGGGGTGTGCGGCGAGCAGCTCCCGGGTGCGGCGGCGGAGTTCGGGCGCGTCGATGGCCGTCATCGGGCGACTCCCGACGGAAGGACGACGATACGACCGGTGCTCGTGCCGTCGGCCACACGCTGGACCGCGTCCGCCGCGCCGTCCATCGCGACACGCTCGCTGATCAGCGGTTTGATGACACCGCGCGCCGCAAACGCGGTGAGCTCCTGGTGGCAGGCGAGAACCGCGGCCGGGTCCTTGGTGTTGTACAGACCCCAGTGGAGCCCGACGATCGAATAGTTCTTGACCAGTGCGTGGTTGAGCGCCGGGGTGGGGATGACACCGCTCGCGAAGCCGACGACGATCACCCGGCCCTCGAAGGCGATGCACTTCACCGACTTGGCATACGCGTCGCCGCCGACCGGGTCGTACACGACATCGGCGCCGCGGCCACCGGTGGCTTCCTTGACCGCCGCGACAATGTCCTCGGTACGACGGTCGATGACCAGGTCGCAGCCCAGCTCATGGGCGATCTTGGCCTTCTCGGGGCCTCCGACGACACCGATGACCTTGGCCCCGGCGGCCTTGCCGAGCTGGACGGCCGCGCTGCCGACACCGCCCGCCGCGGCATGCACGAGAAGGGTCTCGCCCGCTTGGAGGTGCGCCCTGCGATGCAGTCCGAACCAGCCCGTCTGATAACCGATGTGCAGAGCCGCCGCTTCGGCGTCGTCCAGGGTGTCCGGGGCGGGCAGCAGAGCCGCCTCGTCCGCGACGACGTACTCGGCGAAGCCGCCGTTCGGCAGGGCGGGGGTGGCGAGGACCCGGCGCCCGTCCTGCGTCTCGCCGCAGATCTCGACTCCCGGGGTGAACGGCAGGGGCGGCCGTACCTGGTACTGGCCGCGGCACAGCAGCGCGTCCGGGAAGTTGATGTTCGCCGCGAGCACCTTGAGGAGCACCTGTCCGTTGCCGGGCGTGGGCCGGTCCGTCTCCTCGAGCCGCATCACCTCGCTCGGCTCGCCGTTCCGGTGCACTCGCCATGCCTGCATGAGGGGCCTCCACAACACTGTCGGCATTACCACTGCTCCGGCGCATACTAAGCGGTCGCTTGCCCACCTGGGAACAGCCTGCCCGGACCGATTCGGCCGGGCCAGGACATGGCCGCGCGCCCGGCACGCCCCGAGAGGTCCGGGGATGCGGGGCGCGCGGCCGGCCGGAGCGGAGCCGGCCGGTGTCGTGGGCCGCTCGGACGGCCCTACGGGTTCAGCCGACCACCAGCTCGGCGATCTGCGGTGCTCCGGACCCGGCGCGCCAGGCCAGACGTACCGCATCGGCCGTGCGACCGGTCGTGTTCACCCTGGTGTACGGACCGTCGAGGTCACCGACGGTGTGCCAGGTTCCGTCGGCGCCCCGTAGCTGGATGTCGGCGAGGGCGTCCGAACCGGCGGGCTGCAGGACGGTGACGGACCCGACGGAGCGCGCGGAGCCGAGCCCCAGCTCCAGCGCCTCACCGGCCTCGGGCGCGCGAGCCGCCCGGTAAACGGTGTCCAGGTCGCCGTCGGCCGCCGAGCGCAGGACGGATCCGGTGGCGGCGGGCGGTCCGCCGGCCACCGCACCGTCCTTCAGCTCGATGCCGAACTCACGCACGACAAGCCAGTTCGTCTGGTCCGCGGTCGCCCGCGCCCGTACATAGCGGGCCTTCGTACCTCCGGGGGCCGCCGCGGTGACGTCCGGCTTCCCGGAGAACGTGGTGAGCTGCTGCCAGCTCTGCCCGTCGACGGAGTACTCCAGCACGCCGTCGTGGAGGTAGTCGCCGACGCTGCCGGGCTTGGCCATGGCGAGAGTGATGTCGCCGACCTCCCGTGCCCGGCCCAGGTCGACGGTGAGCTGATCACCGGCGACGGGGGCCGCGTCGCTCCAGAAGTACGTCGAGTCGTCGCCGTCGAGCATCCGGGCGACGGTGTTGGTCTGGTACGTACCGAGGCTGGTCGATGCCGTCGGCCTGCCGCTCACACCGATGATCCGGTCGTGTTCCGCGTTCGCCTTGTCCACGAATCCGTCCAGCACTCCGCTGCCGACGACGACCGGCACCTTGCGGCCGTCAAGGCCCGTGTAGGTGAAGGACTTCGCCTCGGCGACGAGTGCGGGCAGTTGCCGACGGAGCTCCCAGGCCTGCGCGCCCTTTCCGGCACGCGCCGCCTCGACCATGTGCAGGGCGGTGCGGGTCGCGGTCGCCCAGGCTTCGGTGGCGTCCAGCCAAGGACCGGAGTCGTCGATGAACCCGCGGTCCGGGAGGCTGCTGCGCAGGCGGTCCGGTGCCTGGCCCAGGTCACGGAGGACCGAGGCGAGCCGCGCCGCGTCGCCGGACTTCCAATAGCGGGCGAACTCGGCGGCCAGGTCGGGTGCTTCCTGCTTGTTCAGGGCCGAGCTGTAGTTGACGTCGGCGAACGCCCGCAGCGCCTTCTCGGTGCGGGCGTCGCCGCCCGCGTACTCCTTCAACCCCTGCAGCCAGGAGGCCCGCTCGTCGTACGCGGCGTCGTTCCACGAGTAGTCCGCGACGGTGTGGAGCGAGAGCTTGGAGGCGTACGGCTGGATCATCGGGTTCGCGGTGATCCCGGCCAGCTCCGCCGGCAGCCCCTTCTCGCGGCCGTTGAACGGGCCGAGCAGCAGCCGGTTGGTGACGTAGTCGTTGACCGGGTAGTTGTCCCAGGTCAGGATCGGATGGTTGAAGACCGTGCGCGCGTCCTTGGCCTGGGCGACGGTCATCGTCGGTGCGATGACGCCGACACCCGTCCACTCGACGAGGACATCCGGGTCGAGCTGCTCGGCGAGCGCCGTCTTGTAGGGCGAGGCGGTGACGTTGTAGTACTCGGTGGGCACCATCTGGAGCGGTTGGGCTCCTGGGTGCGTGGCGATGAACTCCTTGTTCACCTTGTTCAGGAGGTACGCCTGCGCGGCACCCGCCGCACCGCCGCCGGTCCCCCACTTCTCCTTGTCCGCCGCGCAGTTCCAGTCGGTGTAGCTGATGTCGTCAAGCGGGACGGCGAAGGTGCGTACACCGATGTCCCAGATCGTCTGGAACTTGTCGACGAGCGCCTTGACGTCGGCGTCGGAGCTGTAGCAGACGGAGAGTCCGGGCGAGAGGGCGTAGGTGAACTCGACGTGCCGCTGCACGGCCCGGTCGGCGAGTTCCTTGATCTGCGCCAGCTGATCGGCGGGGTACTGGTCGCGCCACTTCGCACGGAGATACGCGTCGTCCTTCGGCGAGTACACGTAGATGTTCATCTTGTGCTCGCCGTAGTAGTCGAGTTGGTCGAGGCGGGCTGCGTGGGACCAAGGCGTGCCGTAGAAGCCCTCGATGACGCCGCGCAGCGCGGTGCCCGGCCAGTCGCGCACGGCAAGCCCGTCGACCTTGGTGCCGGGGTGGTTCTGCCGCGGCAGGATCTGACGGAGGGTCTGGGCGGCGTAGTACGTGCCGGTGGTGTCCTTGCCCGCGAGGACGATGCGGTCGGCGCCGATGCCGAGGACGTATCCGTCGGCGGGCAGCGCGTCGGGGCCTTCGATGTGCTGGGCGCCGAGGGCGGCGGAGACACCGATGTGGACGGTGAGTCCGCTTCTGCCGGGGCTGTCGCTCCGTACGATCCGCTGCGCTCCGGCCCGGCGCAGCGCGGCTTCGACGACCTTCACGGAGGGTTCGTCGGAGGTGTCGCCCGTCACGAGGGTGACGGTGGGGCTGATCGTGATCCGGTCGGACCGGGTCCTGACCGATTGCGGGGTCGGGGTGATGGCCGGAGTGCGTCGGCCGGTCGCGGCATTCGTCAGGGCGTCCGTCCGGCCGCTGTCGGCGGCCTGGGCGGCCGGTGCGGCGGTCAGCAGGCCACCGACGAGCAGACTCGCGGCCGCGGCGAGCGCGGTGAGACGGGGTGGGCGAGGCGTCACAGGTCCTCCATGGGTCACTCAAGTCACCAGAGTCGCGCAACACAACGAGACCGAATTCAACATCGTGGCGCCGACATGTCAATGGTCTGGACAACATCAACGCCTGGACCTGGTGTTTTGTCTTCGCAAGAGGGTGGCGATACGCGCTCTGCCGGGTCATGGTTCGCAGGCCGGAGCGGCCGCCGGGGACACGGGAGCCGCCGGCCCGATCGCGGCGGCACAACGACGGCTCCGGTCGGCGTCATCCAGGAGCCGGAGCAGATCACGGAGGTGTTCGACTCGGCAGATCCGTCGCGAGGCCCACCGCACGCGCCGTGCAACAACACGTCGGCCAACTACCGCTCTCCCCCGCGAAGTTGTCTCCGAACGCCCGGCGGGCGGCGGACCACGTGTGCGGCCCGCTCACGACGCGCGCCAGCCGCTCCACCGCAGAACCGAGACTTCGACCACCGGTCCGTCCGGAGGGTGCTCGGCGTACTGCCGGTACTTCGCCCTGAGCAGGCCGACGCAGCGGGCGGCCTCGGAGCAGCGGTCGGGTGACGGGAGTACCCGGGCCTCGCCGTCGGCCCGCACCCACCACAGTCGGTCCCAGTCCTCCTCGTAGCGGTCGACGAGCAGACAGACCGAAGGGTTGGCGGCGATGTTGGCCAGGCGTTTCAGCCGCGTCGTCCGCTTCGGTTTGTGGTCCACGGCCAGCACGACCGTGTCGCCGTCCAGGGCGAACACGACCGGTACCAGGTGCGGGCGGGAGGCCTCGTCGATCGTGCCCAGGTGGGCGATGCGCGCCGAGGCGAATCTCTCCCGGGCCTCGGCGCTCGTCAGAGCGGGCATCGCTCCCCTTACGGCAGTTGCGGCAATCACGGCGGACGGTCGGGGATTTCCGGATCGCCCCCACGTCCCGAGATGCAGTCGCCTCCGGTTCCTCAGCGGTACCGGGCAGCCACTTCGGCCAGCCGGTCGAGGTGCTCCAGCGTCTCGCGCTCGGGCATCGTCGGCAGGTAGAGCAGCAGCCGTTCGACGCCCAGACCGATGTAACCCTCGATCTGACCGGGGTCGTCGGAAGCCGCGTACACCGTCACCGGCACCTCTCGCTCGGCAAGTGCGCGCAGCCGCTCGATCTTTGGACCGAGCTCCTGCGGCGACGCACTGTTGGCCAGCCATGCGTCTCCGAGTTGCGCCACCCGCGGGAACGCTCCCTCGCCGCCGCCGACGTAGATCGGCGGATGGGGACGCTGTACGGGTTTGGGCCATGCGAAGACCGGATCGAAATTCACGAACTCACCGTGGAACTCGGCTCTCTCCGAGGTCCACAGTTCTCGCATGGCGCGCAGTCGCTCGTCGGTGAGCCGGCCACGGGTCGAGGGATTTGTTCCGTGGTTCCGCATCTCCTCACGGTTCCAGCCGACACCGATACCCAGGATCATGCGGCCACCGGAGATCAGATCGAGCGAAGCGACCTCCTTCGCCGTGGTGATCGGGTCCCGCTGTGGGATCAGGGCGATGCCGGTGCCCAGCAGCAGCCGCTCGGTCACCACGCCGATCGCGGTCAGGGCCACGAAGGGGTCCAGCGTGCGGTAGTACATCCCCGGCAGTTCACCGCCGCCCGGGTAGGGCGTCTGACGGTCGACCGGGATGTGGCTGTGCTCGGCGATGAACAACGAGTCGAAGGATCGTTCTTCGAGCGCGGCCCCGAGCGAGGTCGGGCTGATTCCCTGGTCGGTGATGAACGTCGATACCCCGAATTTCACGGCGGCTCCGTCGAGGATTGAGTACGGGAAGGAACGGGTGGCACAGATCTGTTCACTACCCGCCCCCGGCGCTCCCGCTTCCATGACCACCCGGGAGAACCATCGCGGAGCCGCCTCCCCGGCTCGGTGACCGCATGAACGCCTCGCGGGTTCGCTGCGCGCTCGTGTTGCTCGAACGCGCACGCGCGACGCGTCGGCGTGGCTGCACGCAATCCCCCGCGTCCGCGATGCGCAGTGCCCGACGACCGCGGAGCACGATCGCCGGTCCTGCCCGCACAGCGGTACGCGCACCCCCGGCCCGCGGCGTCGACAACCGCCTCGCAGCGGGTGGCCGGCGCGGGGACGACCTCGCGCCCGGCGGCGCCGGGTCCGCGACGGCCGCCCGTCGTTCCGCACGTCACACCGGAGCTCTAAATACCCCCCGGGGTATAAGTGCTAATCTCGGAGAGAGATACCCCCCGGGGTAACCCGTACGGAAGGAATCACGCCGTGTTCTTCGTCGACACCATGGAGACCGCCGGCCTCGGCAACCGCAGCTATCTGGCGGGCGGGCGGCACTCCGCGCTGGTGGTGGACCCGCCCCGCGACATCGACCGGGTCATCGCCGCAGCGGCACGGCGCGGCGTGCGGATCGCCCTGGTCGTGGAGACGCATCTGCACAACGACTACGTGACCGGCGGCCTTGAGCTGGCGCGTGTCACCGGGGCCGCATACCTGGTGCCCGCCGCCGCGCCGGTCTCGTTCGACCGGGTGCCGGTCGCCGACGGGGACACCGCCCCGGTCGACGAGGGGCTGACAGTGCGTGCGATGGCCACTCCCGGGCACACCCCGCACCACACCTCGTACGTGCTGGAGGAGGACGGCCGCCCTGTGGCTGCCTTCACCGGCGGTTCGCTGCTGATCGGCAGCGTGGGCCGGCCCGACCTGGTGGAGCCCCGGCTCACCGCCGTGCTGGCCCGCGCCCAGCACGCCTCCGCGCACCGCCTCGCCGACGAGCTCGACGACGCCGTGCCCGTGCTGCCGACCCACGGCTTCGGAAGCTTCTGTTCCTCCGCGCAGGCCGACGGGGACACCACGACGATCGGTGCCGAGCGAGCCCGCAACGACGCGCTCGTCAAGGATGTGGACACATTCGTCGCCGAGCTGCTCGCCGGCCTGGACGACGTCCCCGCCTACTACGCGCACATGGGCCCGGCCAACGCCGCAGGTCCCGATCCGATCGATCTGATCCCGCCCGCCCGGGCCGACGCCGAGCAGATCGCGCGACGGCTGGCCGCAGGTGAATGGGTGGTGGATCTGCGCAGCAGAGTGGCGTTCGCCGAGGGGCATGTCGCCGGTTCGTTCAACTTCGAGGGCGAGGGCCAACTCGCCACGTATCTGGCCTGGCTGATCCCCTGGGGCAGGCCGGTCACCCTGCTGGCGCACACCGCCGACGACGTCGCGCACGCCCAGCGCGAGCTGGCCCGGGTGGGCATCGGCCGCCCGGTGGCCGTTGCGACCGGCGACCCGCAGACCTGGGTGCGCACCACGGACGAACTGCGCTCGTTCCGCAGGTCGGACTTCGCGGGCCTGGCCGCGGCACGCGAGCGTGGCGAGCAGCCGGTGATTCTCGATGTCCGCAGGGACTCCGAACGCCGGGCCGGAGCTGTCGTCGGGTCGGTGCACATCCCGGTTCACGAGCTGCCCAAGCGGCTGCACGACGTCCCGGGCGGCAAGGTGTGGGTGCACTGCGCGGGCGGGATGCGGGCGGCGATCGCGGCGTCGCTGCTGGACGCCGCCGACCGTGAGGTCGTGGCCGTCGACGACGGCTTCGCCGCCGCGGAGGCCGCCGGTCTGACGATCGCCGCTCCGGCATCCGGCGCACCCGCCAGCAAGACCGGCACCGCGCCGGCCGCCGCCTGACCGTCGAACTTCTCCGTCCTGCACTCCTGGAGCACTTCCCCATGCCTTCCCTGATGCCCTTCTTCCGGCGCGGCCCGGGCCGCGTCACCCCGGCCGAGGCCCGTCGGCGGACCGCCGATGGCGCGGCGGTCCTGCTCGACGTACGCGAAACCTCCGAATGGAAAGCCGGACACGCTCCGGACGCCGTCCATCTGCCGCTCTCCCGGCTCGCCGCCGGGCAGACACTGCCCGCTTCGACCTCGGGCCGCCCGGTGGTGGTCATCTGTCGTTCCGGCCACCGTTCCCGGCGGGCCGCCCGCATCCTCGCCGGACGCGGCACCGACGCCGTCGACGTCACCGGGGGCATGACCGCCTGGGCGGCCGAGGGGCTGCCGGTGCGGAACCGTCACGGAGCGGCGGGCACCGTCGCATGACCACCCTGATCCTGACCCTGGTCGCCGGTGCGGTGGTCGGTCTGGCGCTGGGTGGGCTGGGTGGCGGCGGCAGTGTGCTCGCCGTTCCCGCACTGATCTATCTGCTCGGCTTCACCCCGGGCGCGGCCACCACCGCCGCTCTGCTCATCGTCATCGCGACCTCCCTGACCGGGCTGGTGGCGCATGCCCGGGACGGCCACGTCCGTTGGCGAACCGGCGGACTCTTCGCGATGGCGGGCATCGTGCCGGCGGCGGTGTCCGGGGCCATGTCGGTCCGGATTCCGGCGGGTGTACTCACGGCGGCGTTCGCCGTGCTGGCAATCGTGGCCGCGGTGCGGATGATCCGACCACGGGCGCCTGCGCGGTGCGAGGCGACCACGGCCGAGGCATACGCCCCGGACCCTGCCGACCGTACGGACGCCGGGCGGGCCGTGCGCGCCGGGGCCGGCCTCGGGACCGTGACCGGGTTCCTCGGGGTCGGCGGCGGATTTCTCGCCGTGCCCGCGCTGGTCACCGTCCTCGCCCTTCCCATGACGGCAGCGGTCGGTACCAGCCTGCTCGTCATCACGGTGAACTCCACGGCCGCCCTGGCCACGCGGCTCACCACCCCCACCTCGCTGGACTGGGCGGTGATCGCCCCATTCACGGCGACGGCGGTCCTCGGGGCCTGGGACGGCAAGCGTCTGGCCGCCAAGGTGTCCACCGCCGCACTCCAGCGGATCTTCGGCGCATCGCTGCTCGCCGTTGCGCTCTTCATGCTCGTCGATGCCGTGGTCTGAGCCACGCCGTCGACGACGGACCGGGATCCGGGCTCAGGCGAGCGAGAGGAACAGCTTCTCCAGCCGGGCGCGCATCTGGTTCCGGTCGGCCGGTTCGGCGGTGTCGTCGGCCATGCAGTGCTGAAGGCCCGTCGCGATGATCGCGAAACCCGCTCGGTCGAGCGCGCGTGAGACGGCTGCCATCTGGGTGATGACGTCCTCGCAGTCCCGGCCTTCCTCGATCATCCTGATGATCGCGGCAAGCTGGCCCTGAGCACGGCGAAGGCGATTGAGGACCGATTTCAGTTCGTCGGCCGCCATGTCGAATTCCACACATCCTCCTTCGAATACCCCAAGGGGTATTCTAGCCTGTCCGGGGTACGCCCCGGCGACGAAAGGAAGCTCCCCTCGTGACCAGCCCCGCCTCCCTCTCCCCCACCCAGGCCGCAGCCCGGATCGCCGAATTCACCGTCATCGACGTTCGTGCCCCGGGCGAGTACGCCTCCGGGCACGTGCCGGGCGCGCTGAACATCCCGCTGGACCGTCTCGACGAGGCGCTGCCTGCCCTGAAGGCGGCGTCGGCCCGCGGCTCCCTGCTCGTGGTGTGCGCCTCCGGTGTCCGTTCCACCCGCGCCTGTGACGCACTCGCCGCGGCGGACATCGACGCGGTCACGCTGTCCGGCGGCACGTCGGCATGGGAGGGCGAGGGCCACGGCCTGGACCGTCCCGCCGGCGCCCGGGCCACCTGGCCCATGGAGCGTCAGGTCCGGTTCGCCGCCGGTTCGCTCGTGGTGGCCGGTCTGCTCGCGGGCCGACGCTTCCCGGCCGCACGCTGGCTGTCGGCGGGCGTCGGCTCCGGTCTGGTCTTCTCCGCGGTGACCAACACCTGCGGGATGGCCGCCGTTCTCTCGAAGCTGCCGCACAACCGGGCCCCGCACTCGGCGACGGACTTCGACGCCACGCTGGACGCGCTGCAGAGCTGAAGCGGTACCGAAGTGCCCGTACGGCAGGAGCCGGTCACGCCACCCGCGTGACCGGCTCCTGGCGTGAGCAAGCAGGTCAGACGTCGCCCCGGACGAGAGCCAGCAGCCGGTCCAGCACCCGCGGTCCCCCGGCGCGCAGGCCGTCGTGCTCGAACTCGTTCGTCACCCAGGTGCGCAGTCCGCGGATCGACGCGGCGGTGCGCAGCGCATGCTCCGTGTCGACGTACATGTCGTCGTGGTAGACGGCCGCGGCGACCGGCACCTGATTGGCGGCGAGGCGCTCGGCGTCGTACAGCTCGGGCCAGTCGGTGCGGGAGGCGAGCAGTTCAGCGGTCTCGCGCAGTGGGCGCAGCGCCGGGTCGACGTCGAAGTGCCAGGGGTGGATGGTCTCGCCGGTGAGGAGCACCGGCCCGTCGCCCGCCAGGGCGGTGGCGACGTCGAACTGGGGGAATTCGGCGCGGACCCGCTCGGCGGCCCAGCCGGTGGCCTCCTTGCCCCGGCCGTAGATCGCCTCGTGCATCAGGGCGTACAGAGGGTGTCCCGCGAACGAGTTGGCCGTGCGCACGGCTTCCTGGAACGTGTCGGAGAGCTCGATGCCCAGCGGCGTGCGGACGAAGGCGTTCTCCAGCAGGTAGTGCAGCTGGTGGCTGCCGTTGCCGCTGCCGAGCATGATGCCCAGGGACTGGAACCCCTCGGGCGTGAGCCGGTGTCCGGCGCTCTCCGGACGGTGCTCCGCAAGGTACGCGGCGATCTCGCGGACGCGTTCGACGTCCTGCGGGTAGCGGGCGTAGTGGGCGGCGACCTTGCGCTCGATCCGTGGGTACGCGGCGCGGTACACGTCGTCGGCGTGGGCATCGAGCGACGGCAGCCCGCCGGTGATCAGGACAGCCTTGAGCCCCTCGGGGGAGGCCGACAGGTAACGGACCGCGCAGAAGCCGCCGAACGACTGGCCGAGCACGGTCCACGGGGCGCCGCCGGTCAGCTGCGGCCGGATCAGCTCGCAGTCGCGCACGATGTTGTCGGAGCGGAAGTGCGCGAGATAGTCGGCCTGTTCGCGCGGGCCGCCACGCAGCGGCAGCGTCTGCCGGTTGGCGGGGGAGGAGAGGCCGGTCCCGCGCTGGTCGAGGAGCAGCACGCGGAACTCCTCCACGGCCCGCCCCAGCCAGGCCTCCGTACCGACGAAGCGACGGGCCCCGAAGCCGGGTCCGCCCTCCAGATAGACCAGCCACGGCAGATCGTCGTCGGCCTTGCCTCGGGCGACGGCTTCCCGGCCGAAGAGCTCGATCTGCTCACCGCCCGGATCGGTGTGATCGAGAGGAACCGTGAAATGACGGTCGGTGAGAACGACGCCGGGCTGCCGGTAACTGCTCAAGAGATGCTCCTGTATCAGATGTTTCACGGACAGTTCAGCACACGGCAGTGACTCGGACGGTCCCGGCCCGTGTGCGCCGTGCACGGCGCGCTCCTAGCGTGCAGTCATGATCCGGTTCGAGCAGGTCAGCAAGGTCTGTCCGGACGGTACGACGTTGGTCGACGAGCTGTCCTTCGAGGTGGGCGAGGGGGAGCTCGTCGCGCTGGTCGGACCGTCCGGCTGCGGCAAGACGACCACGATGATGATGGTGAACCGGCTGATCGAGCCGACCTCGGGCAGAATCCTGGTTGCCGGCGAGGACATCGCACAGGTCGACCCGGTGAAGCTGCGCCGCCGGATCGGCTATGTCATCCAGCGGGTCGGGCTCTTCCCGCACCGCACCGTCCTCGACAACACGGCGACCGTCCCGTCGTTGGTCGGCTGGAAGCGGACGAGGGCGCGGGAGCGGGCGGCCGAACTGCTGGATCTGGTGGGACTGGACCCGAAGACGTACGGGCCCCGATACCCCGCCCAGCTCTCCGGCGGCCAGCGCCGGCGGGTCGGCGTCGCACGGGCGCTGGCCGCCGATCCGCCGGTCCTGCTGATGGACGAACCGTTCGGCGCGGTCGACCCTATGGTGCGCGAGCGGCTGCAGGACGAGTTCCTGAGCCTGCAGGCGACTGTCCGGAAGACGGTCCTGATGGTGACCCATGACATCGAGGAGGCGGTCCGGATGGGCGACCGGATCGCGGTGTACGGAGCGGGGCACATCGAGCAGTTCGACAGCCCGGCGGCCGTGCTCGGCGCGCCCGCGACTCCGTACGTGGCCCGGTTCGTCGGTGCGGACCGGGGGCTGAAGCAGCTGTCGGTCACCACGGTCGAGCCGGACCACCTGGAGGAACCGCCGGTCGCGCGGTTCGACGAACCCGCCCGGACGGCGGCGGCCCGGCTGAACGGCGCGGACGCCCGCTGGGCGGTCGTGCTGAACGGCGAGGGCGAACTGCGCGGCTGGGTGTCCGCGGACGCGCTGCGGACCGCCGGGGAACACGGCACGGTCGGTGGCCTGGCCCGTCGGATGGACGCGTGGGTACCGGTCGGCGCCTCGCTGAAGCAGGCGTTCAGCGAGATGCTCCAGCAGGACGCCGGGTGGGTGGCGGTGCTGGACGGTGCACGTTTTCTCGGCGTACTGACTCCGGCGAAGCTCCACGAGGCGCTGCGTCGGTCGGTGGACGCGGACGCGCGAGGAGTGGGACGCGTCGAGGTGCGGTTCGACGCGGTGGCAGGCGCGTAGAAGGCAGGAGCCGCCCCGGTCCGTGCGCGGCGGCCTGCCACCGCTCCCCCGAAGCTTCAGCCACCCAGCAGAAGCGTTTTGGACTCGAGGTAGTTCCGTGCGACGTCCTCGGGCAGCCGTCGCCAGCTGTCCACCTGTTCGTTCATGCCGGCCAGGTCGGAGGTGGTCAGCACAGTGTTGAGCCCGTCCAGTGCGTCGCGTACCCCGACGCTGCCGGCCTGCGACCGACTGACGACGGGGACGAGGTGGTCGGCGTTCTGAAGGTGTCTGTCGTCGGCGAGCAGCACGAGCCCGAAGTTGTCGAGGGTGGCGTCGGTGGTGGTGGTAAGAACCATCTGGTCCCGACCGCTCTGCACAGCCTGTTTGGCCTGGGTGGTGCCGACACCCTTGGGGTCGACGGCGGTGATGTCGATGCCGTACGTCTTCTTCAGCCCGGCTGCGCAGTACGGCCGTTGTACGCATTCGTCGCCCGCGGCGAGCCGCACCGGAAGCCCGGACCTACCGAGGTCGCTGAGCGTCTTCAGTCGGTGCCGCGCCGCGTACGGGGCGGCGACGGCGAACGCGTGCTGGGCGACGGCGCGTCCCGGGTCCAGGACGGTGAGGCCGCGGGGGGCGACCAGTGCGCGCAGGGCCTTTATGGTGGTGTCGCGGTCGGGCGAGCCGACAGGGGTGGCGTCGGCGCCGTTCTTCTCGGTGTTCAGCCAGTCGGCGAAGGTTGCGGCGTACTCCGGTACGACGTCGATCCGGCCGGTCTCCAGCGCCGGTTCGTAGATCTCCCGTTCGGTGACGGAGATGACCTCCGTGGAGTATCCGGCCCGGTCGAGCAGCAGTGCGTACATCCGGGCGAGCAGATCGCTCTCGGTGAAGCCCGCGGAACCGATGGTGAGGTGTTTGCTGTCACCCGGCGGGCCGGTGATGTCTCGCTGGTTCTCCAGGGCGGGCCCGGTGGCGCACGCGGTCCCCGCGAGCAGCAACGTCAGGATTACGGGTACGGTCCGGCAGGCCTTCATCCGGGGTCCTCGCCGCGCACCCAGGCGGGGGCGAACCGCTGCCCGATCTCGAAAGCTCCTTCGACGATCAGAGCGAAGACGGCGACGAGGATCGCTCCTGCGACCACCTGTGGCGTGGAGGCGAGGTCGAAGCCCGCGGTGATGATCCGGCCGAGACCCCCGCCGCCCGCCAGCGCGGCAAGGGTGGCCGTGGCGACGAGCTGGACCGCGGCGATCCGTACGCCGGTCAGGATGAGCGGCAGAGCGAGCGGCACCTCGACGTGTACCAGCAGCTGCCTGCCCGTCATGCCCATGCCGCGGGCGGCCTCCACGACATCGCGGTCGACCTCCCGCATCCCCACGTACGCGTTGGTGAGCAGCGGCGGGACGGCGAAGAGCACCAGGGCGACGACGGTCGGCCCCTCCCCGTACCTGCCGATCGGGGTGAGGAGCAGCAGAACGAGCACGGCGAAGGTGGGGACGGCCCGCCCGACGTTGGAGATGTTGACGGCGAAGGCGCCGCCCTTGCCGAGATGGCCGAGGGCCACGGCCACCGGCAGTGCGATCAGACAACTGATCAGCAGACAGCCGACGGTGAGGAACAGATGCTGTTCGAGACGGTGCCAGATGCCGTTGTCGCCCGACCAGTGGGTGGCGCCGTTGAGCCAGGTCCAGGTGTCGGAGAGGTTCTTCACAACTGCCCCCGGGTCCACGAGGTCAGCAGCCGCTGGACGCCGAGCAGCAGCAGGTCGGCGCAGACGGCGATGACGACGCAGAGAACGGATGCGGTGAGCACCTGGGCCTTGAAGTGGGTGTTCATCCCGGAGTAGATGAGATTGCCCAGCCCGCCGTACCCGACGATCGCGCCGACGGTCACAAGGGAGACCGCCGAGACGGTCGCGATCCGCAGCCCGGCCATGGCGGTGGGGAGGGCGAGTGGCAGCTCCACTGCGACGAGCAGACGGATGGGACCGTAACCCATGCCGCGGGCGGCCTGCCGGGTCTCCTCGGGCACAGCGCGCAGTCCGGCGAGGATGTTCCGAACCAGCAGGGTGAGCGAGTAGAGCACGAGCCCCGCGACGACGAGCGAGGCGGAGAGTCCGTAGACCGGGAGCAGCAGCGAGAACATGGCGAGCGACGGCACGGCGTAGAGGATGGTCGTCACGCCGAGCACGGGTCCGGCCGCCCACCGCCAGCGCCGGGCGGCGAGAGCGAGCGGGACGGCGACGAGCAGTCCGACGGACACGGAGACCGCGGTCAGCTGGAGATGCTGGATGACGGCGTCCTGGAGGATCTCGCGACGGCTCGTCAGATAGGACCCGCAGAGCCAGTCGTTGCGCGCGAGGCAGTCGTCGGGTGGCGCGGTCACGTGTTCATTGGAACGCGGCGAGGCGGGTGCCGCGCGCCTTGATCGGCTGTTCGGGGGCCGCGCGGCCGGCCGGAGCGGACGCCCGCTGCGACGCATGCCATCGGACCGTCCCGCGGGCTGTTCCGGGTACCGCCGCGGCCGACGGGGCAGCGACGTGCCCGGGCGCCTTCGGCGCCTGCCCCCTGCTGCCCGGGGTGACCGGCAGCAGCGCTGTATGTCGTTCGCCATGCCGCCCGCCCCTGGCGGACTTATGATCGCCGTCCCGCGCCTTTCGCGGGCCTGCGTTCGCGGACCGCCCCCGCAGCCCGAGCACCCCTGATCAGGGTGACGAGGAGAAGTCATGGCCACTCAGTTCGAGGCTACGGTCGAGATCGACCGGCCCATCGCCGAAGTCTTCGCTTATCTCGCCGACGGCGAGCACGACCCTGAGTTCAGTCCACGTGTGATGAGGATCGAGAAGTCACCGGCCGGGCCGACGGCAGTGGGAACGGTGTTCCGGAGCACGGTCAAGGACGCCGGTATGAAGACCCGGCGGGAGTTCCGGATCAAGGAACTGGCGACGCCCACCCGCATCCGCTGGGAGGAGCTCTCGAAGAACCTGGTCACCGCCGCGGAAGGCGGCTACGACCTCGAGGCCACAGCCGACGGGACGACCAAGGTGCGGATCTTCAACGTCCTGGAGGGCCACGGCATCGGCAAGCTCCTGGTGGGCTTCGCCGCCGGTGCCGCGCGCAAGGACGCCCCCGCGTTCGGACAGCGGATCAAGGCGGCGGCCGAGGCTGCGATCGCCCGCTGAGCCAGCGGTGACCCGCCCCGTCGGGCTCGTTCACCTCCTGCGGCGTATCGCGACCACGGGCCGGCCGACGAGCCCCACGACCACCGTAGAAGTACGGATCACCATGGCGGGGGCGAGGACGGCCGGGGCCGGACGACGGGCCGACCGGCCCCATGAGCCGCGCCCACCCACGGCGGGCATACGCAATGCCTGTCCGTGCCCGACCCTCGTGCGCCTGCTGCGTATGGGGGGCGCCCGCGCGCCTTTGGCCGGGGAAGCCCGTAGGTGACGGTAGACCGGGTCACGTCTCACGTTCTCCGTACCTGCACAGGAGTCCCGCATGGTGCCACCCGGCCCTACCGATGACGCATACCGCTTCGACGGTCTGCGCGCCATCTACCTCAACTGCACGCTCAAGCGCTCGCCCGAAGTCAGCAACACCGAGGGACTGATCGACCGGAGCCGCGCGGTGATGGAGGGGCGCGGCGTCACCACCGAGGTGGTCCGGGCCATCGACCACGAGATCGCCACCGGCGTGTGGCCGGACATGAGGGAGCACGGCTGGGAGACCGACGCCTGGCCCGAGCTGTACGAGAGAGTGATGGCCTCCGACATCCTGGTGCTGTGCGGGCCGATCTGGCTCGGAGACAACTCGTCGGTCATGAAGCGGGTGATCGAGCGGTTGTACGCGTGCTCGTCAATTCTGAACGAGGCAGGCCAGTACGCGTACTACGGGCGGGTCGGGGGCTGTCTGATCACGGGTAACGAGGACGGTGCGAAGCACTGCGCCATGAACCTGCTCTACAGCCTGCAGCACCTCGGGTACACGGTGCCGCCGCAGGCGGACGCCGGCTGGGTGGGAGAAGCAGGTCCGGGACCGTCGTACCTGGACAAGGGATCGGGCGGCCCGGAGAACGACTTCACCAACCGGAACACCACGTTCATGACGTGGAACCTGCTGCACCTGGCGCGGCTGCTCAAGGACGCGGGTGGCATTCCGGCGCACGGGAACCAGCGCTCGGAGTGGGACGCCGGCTGCCGCTTCGACTTCGAGAACCCCGAACACCGCTGACATCAGGAGCCGGAACCCCGATCGGGTCGATCCGGGAAGCCCGTGCAGTGGTCCGCACGGGAGGCGGAGCGACGACCGCCACCGAACGGATGCTCCATCGTTGACCCTCGTGCGATCGGCGGGCACGCGAACCGTCCGGAGCGCGGCGCCGACAGGCCGGTCCCCGTCGGCGCCCGTCACGTCACACTCTGGACGGCGCCGCGTCAACTGCCTCCTCCCGCAGGGAGGCACGGCTCAGACCCCCTGGCCACCAAGCCCGCCGACCCAGGTCCCGGACCAGCGCCGGCACCAGGAAGGAGCGCACGACCAGGGTGTCCAGGAGCACCCCGACAGCGACGATGAACGCGATCTGGACCAGGAATGCCAGGGGGATCACCCCGAGGGCGGCGAAGGTCGCTGCAAGCACCACTCCGGCCGAGGTGATGACGCCACCCGTGGTGGTGAGTCCGATCAGGACACCCTCGCGCACGCCGTGCCGCAGGGACTCCTCCCTCACCCGTGACATCAGAAAGATGTTGTAGTCGACGCCGAGCGCCACCAGGAAGACGAATCCGTAGAGGGGCACCGACGCGTCGGTGCCCGTGAATCCGAAGACGTGCTCGAACGCGAGCGAGGCGATGCCTAGGGTGGCCGCGAAGTTGAGCGCCACTGTTGTGACCAGCAGCAGCGGAAGGACCAGGGAACGCAGCAGTGCCACGAGGATGAGCAGGATGATCGCGAGGACCACCGGAACGATGAGCGTACGGTCACGCTCGGCGGTGCGCTGGACGTCGTAGCGCTGCGCGGTGAAGCCGCCGACGAGCGCGTTGGCGCCCGGCACGGCGTGTACGGCGGTACGCAGCCGGACGACGGCGGCCTTGGCGGCGTCGCTGTCGGCGGGGGCGCTCAGCGTGGCGTCGATCCGTACCCGGCCGTCGACCGCAGGGGCGGATCCGGGCGCGGGGCGGCCTGCGGCGTCTACCGGCAAGGCCGAATCGACCCCCTCGACCCGTGCGGCGGCCTCGGCCACCCCGTCGGCTGCCCGCGCGTCGGCGATGATCACGGCGGGGTTACCGGCGCCGCCGGGGAAGTGGCGTCCAAGCGTCTCCTGCGCGGCGACTGACGGCACGTCGTTGACGAAGATCTCCTCAATCGGCACGCCCCCGGAGCTCAGGCCGGGGGCGAACGCGGCACAGGCGAGGAGACCTGCAAGCGTGGCCGCCCACACCCTTCGGGGGGCGCGGTCCACCAGCGCGGCGACCCGGCGCCAGATCCCCTGGCTGCCGCCCCCTGCCCCGTCGGCTTTGGGCCGGGCGGGCCAGTAGGTGGCGCGGCCCGTCAGCACCAGAGCCGCCGGCAGGAAGGTCAGCGTGCTGAGCACGGCGCAGGCGATGCCGATGGCTCCGACCGGACCGAGCGCCCGGTTGTTCGACAGGTCGCTCACGAGCAGGGCGATCAGGCCGAGGGCCACGGTGGCAGCGCTGGCGACGATCGGGCCGAAGGAACGGCGCAGAGCCGCCCGCATGGCGCTGTGGCGCTCCGCGCCGGGCGCGCTCAACTCCTCGCGATAGCGGGCGGCCAGGAGCAGGGCATAGTCGGTGGCGGCTCCGATGACCAGGATGGAGAGGATGCCCTGCACCTGTCCGTCCACCCGTACGACGTCGGCATACGCGAGCATGTAGACGACGGCGCAGGCCAGCCCCAGGGCGAAGACGGCTCCCAGGATGATCATCAGGGGCAGGAGCACGCTGCGGTAGACGACGAGAAGGATCAGCAGCACCGTCACCAGGGCGACGCCGAGCAGGAGCCCGTCGATGCCGGCGAACGCGCCCGAGAGGTCGGCCTGCGTCGCGGCGGGGCCGGAGAGCCACACGGTGGTGCCCGGGACCGCCTGAGCACGGTCGCGGATCGTGTCGAGCGTGTCGGGAACCGCCTCTCCGAGGTCCGGTCGGAGTTGGACCACGGACCGGAGGGCCTTGCCGTCCTCGGCGGCCAGTGCGGGGGAAGGCGTGCCCACGATGCCCGGTTCGCCCGCAAGGCCTGTCATGGCCCGGGTCGCCCGGTCCTGGAGGCCGGCGTCCAGGGTTTCGCCGTCGCGGGCGGTCCACACGACGAGCGCGGGCACCGTCTCCGACTGGCGGAAGGCCTTCTGTTCGTCGATGACACGGGTGGATTCGGCGCTTCGGGGCAGGAAGGCGGCCTGGTCGTTGGTGGACACCTCGCCGAGCTTCCCCGCGTAAGGGCCGAGGCCTCCGCCGATGGCGAGCCAGGCGATGAGCAGGGCGAGGGGGAGCAGGAAACGCCAACGGGACGCGCGGTTGAGCATCTGGGCTCCGAGGTGTGTTGTTACAACGATTAATAATCTCAATGATTGAGAGAAAATTGTGCCATGCTCGTCCCGCCGCACGGAGGAGCGGGGGCACCAGCGTCTTCTCCGGCACTCCTTCGTCCGAGGACGGCACCATGGATGCACCGGGACTGTGCCCCTGTCACACATAGCTCTCGCGATGAGCCCCGCCTCTGCTCCGCGCGCCGGTTCGGCGCTCGTGGGGAATGGCCGGTGATCGCGCAGCAGGGAAGTCAGCGGCGCGGCACCCGCAGCGCCCCGAGTTCCTCGTTCAGCACGGTGAGGAACCTCAACGCTGTGGCCAGCTCCTGCTCGTCGAAGCTGTCCGTCGCCCGGGCGGTCGCCTCCGCCAGTGGCCGGAAGTAGCGGCGCGCGGCCGCCCGCGCCCCGTCCCTGTAGTGCACGTGGACCACCCGGCGGTCCACGCTGTCACGCGACCTACGGATATGACCGGCCTTCTCAAGGCGGTCGAGACAAGCCGTGACCGCCCCCGATGTCAGTCCCAGGTGCTCCCGCAGCCGCCCGGGCGTCAGCGGTTCCGGGCTGTCCAGGACGACGCCGAGCGCCTGCACGTCGGTCGGATGCAGGCCCTGCGCGAGGGCGAAGCCGTGGACCAGCCTGGTGATCTCCCCATGCGTACGGCGCAGCGCGACAGCGAAATGCTGGAGGTCGCCCGGCGCCACGTTCGGGGCCCCGGTCTCTTGGTCGTCAGTACTGGCCACACGATCAGCCTATAGAAGCGACACGTCGGTCCCTTCCAGGTCCCGGCGGCCGCACTGCCGGTCCATGAGTTGGACCGAGATGTCCGACGCAACCGTCCGTGCCCTGGAACGGGTGTGTCCGACAGCCGACCCCGGTGGATTTCGGCGGCGGGTCTCCGCCCGTGGAACACGCACCCATCCGGACGGGCCCCGTCCAGGCAGCGGCGTACCTGCCCCAAGGCGTGGACGCCCTGCTGGTCCTCGGCCTCGTCCTGTGGGCGGCGGGACTGGCCTTCGAGGCCGTGGGCGACCACCAGCTCGCCCGCTTCAAGTCCGACCCCGCCAACCGGGGACGGATCATGGACCAGGGCCTGTGGAGCTGGACCCGGCACCCCAACTACTTCGGCGACTTCCTCGTCTGGTGGGGGCTGTACCCGACCGCGTGCCCGAGCCGGCAGACCGCGGCCCTCACCCTCGTCCCGCCCCTGTTGATGAGCGTCCTGCTCATCTGGGGAAGCGGGAAACGACTTCTGGAAGCCCACATGATGCAGCGTCCGGGATACGCGGCCTACAAGGCCCGCACGAGCGGCTTCCTACCCCGCCCACCACGCCGACGCCCGCCCCGGCCCGAGCCCCCGTGACGGCCCGTGCCGGCTGACCCTTCGAGCCGCGGTGGCGGATGTCGCCGTTGGGACATGTCGCAGTTGTGACACGTGAGGCCGGCGACACGTCACCTTCATCAGTGGATTCTTTCGAACAGGTTGTGACCCCCAGCTGTACGAAAGGGTTTTCGCTGATGAAATGGATCCGCCTGACGGGGGCGATATCGGCAGGGCTGTTGCTGGTTGCCGGAGGCGTGCCGGCTGCCGCGTCCACGGAAGAGGCAGCCACCGGTCCCGCCACTCGTCCCGCCGCCAAGCCGGGGGCTCGCTCCGCGACCGTGCGACTGGTGACCGGCGACCGGGTGACCGTGACGTCGTTGCCCGGCGGACGGCACACCGCGTCGGTGCAGCCCGGACCCGGACGCGAGCGTGTCCCCTTCCGGACGCTGGAGGGGGACGACAAGGCACTGACCGTGCTGCCGTTCGACGCAGAGGCGTTGGTGTCCGCCGGCACCCTGGACCGCCGCCTCTTCGATGTGACGGCCCTGATCGCCGACGGCTACGACGAGGCCCACACCTCCACGCTTCCGCTGATCGTCTCCTCGGCGCCGTCACGGGTCGGGGCCAGAGTCAGCTCGCAGGCGGCGAAGGCCGCCGCGGCGACCGCTGACCGGCTGGTGGCGTTCAAGTCGGCCGCGACGCCCGCCCGTACGCTGGAGAGCCTCGACGCCCGGTCGCTGCGCGTCGCCGACGACGACCTGGGCCGCTTCTGGAAGACGCTGAACCCCGGCGGAAAGTCGGACGCCGCCCGTGCCGCGGTCGCTCCGCGGATCGCGCTGGACGGCAAGGTGAAGGCCGTACTGGACCGCAGCACCGCGCAGATCAACGCGCCCGCCGCCTGGAAGGCCGGCTACGAGGGCCAGGGCGTGAAGGTGGCCGTGCTGGACACCGGCGTCGACGCGAACCACCCCGACCTGGCCGGCCGCGTCGCGGAGGCGAAGGACTTCTCCGGCAGCCCGAGCACGGACGACCACTTCGGACACGGCACGCACGTCGCCGCGACCGTCGGTGGCACGGGCGCCGCCTCCTCGGGCACCCGGCGCGGTGTCGCTCCCCACGCCGACCTGCTGATCGGCAAGGTACTGGGCGACGACGGCTACGGCTCGGAGTCGTCCGTCATCGACGGCATGGAGTGGGCTGCCTCCCAGCACGCCAAGGTCGTCAACATGAGCCTCGGTTCGGACGCCGAGACCGATGGCACCGACCCGATGAGCCAGGCCGTCAACACCCTGACCGCGTCGACCGACACGCTCTTCGTCGTCGCGGCGGGCAACGCCGGCCCGGGCCCGTCCACGGTCGGCTCGCCGGGCGCGGCCGACGCCGCCCTGACCGTCGGAGCCGTCGACCGCGACGACTCCCTCGCCTCCTTCTCCAGCCGCGGCCCGCGCCTGGGCGACGCGGCGGTCAAGCCCGACGTGACCGCCCCCGGCGTCGGTATCGTCGCCGCCCGCGCCTCCGGCACCACCATGGGCGACCCGGTGGATGCCAACTACACCTCCGCGTCCGGCACTTCGATGGCGACCCCGCATGTCGCCGGCGCCGCGGCGCTCCTGGCCCAGCAGCACCCCGACTGGGGCGCCCAGCAGCTCAAGGACGCGTTGATCAGCACCTCGCACACGGTGCCCGGCACCAAGGTGACCGAGCAGGGCGGCGGCCGCATCGACCTGGCCACGGCCATGGGCCCCGTGACGGCCACCGGCAGCGTCACCCTCGCCCCGATCCACACGGACGACAGCGGGAAGCAGCAGGCGGCCACCGTCCGCTACACCAACACCGGCGACAAGCCGGTGACGCTCTCCCTGGCTGCCGGCCTGGCCACCAACACCGGGCGCGCCCTCGCCGGCGGCGTGGTCACCCTCGGCTCCGACACGGTGCGGCTGGCCGCCGGCGCCACGGCCGAAGTGCCGCTGCGCACCGACGCGGCGCACGCCGTCCGCGGCAAGTACTACGGCTACGTCACCGCCACAGCTGCCGACGGCACCGTGCTCGCGCACACCACTGCGGCCCTGAACGTGCACGCCCCGGTGCACAAGCTCACCGTGGTCGCCCGCGACCGCGACGGCAAGGTCATCGAGGGCGCGGCTCCGGTGATCTGGGGGGCGGACGGCTTCGTGAACTACACGAGCCTGGAGCCGGCCGTCGCCGAAGTGGAGGAGGGCACCTACCAGCTCAGCTTCGGCACGCTGGACCGGGCGGCCGACGGCCAGGAGTTGCGCGAGGTGGTCAACCCGGAGGTGAAGGTCACCAAGGACATGTCGGTGACGCTCAACGCCGCCGACACCACCCCGGTGCAGATCCGCACGCCCCGCCCGGCCGAGCAGCGCGGTGTGCTCAGCTACCAGACGTACCGGAAGATCGACGGCAACGGCCTGATCCAGGGCGTGATGTTCTTCGACATCGCCAAGCGGATCTACGTCAGCCCCACCGCCAAGGTCACCGACGGCGACTTCGAGTTCTCCTCTCGCTGGCAGATGGTGGCCCCGCAGCTGCAGGCGAAGGTGTCCGGTACGTCGCTGAACTTCAGCCCGTACTACGTGAACACCTCCCCGGCCTTCAGCGACAAGGGAGCACGGCTGACCGCCGTGGACGCCGGCAAGGGCACGAGCGCCGAGCTTCGCGCCGCACACGTACGCGGCAAGCTGGCCGTCGTCCGCTGGGACTTCTCCGACGACCGGGCACTCGCGCAGGCCGCGGCGGACGCCGGGGCCAAGGCACTGATGCTGGTCGTGGAGGAAGGCTTCTACCCCTGGACGCGGTGGAGCCCGACCGGTGACCGGATGGCCGTGCCCACCATGCGCGCCGGCACGGCGGAAGGCACCGCGCTGCTCAAGCGCGCCACGCAGCGGACCACGACGGTGGAGTTCTCCGGCACGGTCCGCAGCCCGTACCTGTACGACGTGATGCAGGTGTCCAAGGGCTCCGTCCCCAAGCGGCTGGTGTACACCGTCTCCGAGCGCGAGAGCGCGGTGGTCCGCAGCACGTACACCCGCACCGGTGCCTCGTCCTGGGCGAGCGAGCAGCGTTTCGGATGGCGGCCCTACCAGGACACCGCGTGGAACCAGTACACGCGCTACGTTCCGGCAGGACAGGAACGCATCGAGTACGTGACCGGCGGTGACACGCTGTGGAAGCACGTCGTGCACCACAACGTCATCGACGTGCCCGACTTCCCGCTGGCGGCCGGCATGCACGACGACACGCGCACCTACCGGCCGGGCCAGCGCGCCACGGAACGCTGGTTCGGAGCGGTGGTCCGCCCGTCGATCCCGCGTGGTGGGCACCTGCCATCGGTGCGCAACGGCGACACCCTGTCGGTGTACGTGCCGGAGTTCAACGACTCCGGCGCCGGCCACTGGTCGTTCGCGGAGGCCGACAGCTTCGGTGGCGGCGTCGGCACCGGCGTCACGGCGGCCGCGGTGAGCGACACGGCCACGGCGGCGCTGTACCGGAACGGAAAGCGGATCGCCGAGTCCGACCAGGGCGCGTGGGGCAACTTCGAGGTGCCCACGGGCGACGCCGAATACCGGATGGACCTGACGACCGCCCGCACCTCGGACGACTGGCGCTTCGGCACCGGCACGCGAACGTCGTGGACGTTCCGTTCCGACACCGCGGCCGACACGGCCCTGCTGCCGATGCTCCAGGTCGACTACACCGTGCCGGTCGACGCCCGGAATGCGGTGGGCTCGCAGCGCAAGCACACTCTCGGCCTGGACGTCCGGATGCAGGACGGCATGGCGGCGCCGCGTGGCGTGACGCTGAAGGTCGAGACGTCCTACGACGACGGGCGGACCTGGACCACTGCCACCACGGCCCGCAAGGGCAGCGGCTTCACCGCCGTCGTGGAGCGGCCGGCCCGGGTGCACGGCGACGCCTACGTGACGCTGCGCGTGACCGCGAAGGACGCGGCCGGCAACACCGTGCGGCAGACGGTGGACCGCGCGTACCTGCAGCGCGGCACCGCATGAGGCGCAACGAACGGTAGCGCGGAACTACCCGGCTGAATCGCGGCGGGTGCCAGGGGGTGTGAGCCCTGGCACCCGCCGTGCCGTGTCCGTGTCGCCGTTCCTCGCGACGATGCCGGTCCGACCGACGGGGACGGCCTCGTGCCCATAGTCTTCGGGACGTGATCAACTCATATGCGGGACTTGACGATGCCGGGGTTGCGATAGCCGCAGCACGTGCCGGCGCGAACGTGGTGCACCACATGTACGGCCGGCGGCTCACCCGCATCGACAAGGGAGCCGGGGACTTCGCCACCGCCGCCGATGTGGAGGCCGAGGAGGCGATTCTCGGCGTCATCCGTGCCGCCCGGCCCGATGACGCGGTGCTCGGCGAGGAGGGCGGGCAGCAGGGTGCTTCCGACGCGGTGCGCCAGTGGTTGGTGGATCCCCTGTGCGGCACGCTGAACTACGCCGTCGGCAACATGCTGGTGGCCGTCAACGTGGCGCTGCGCGACGGGGCGGCGGCGGTGGCCGACCCGTTCAGCGGCGAGGTCTTCTTCACCGACGGTGAGACCGCCCGGGTGCGGCGGGACGGGGCGGACGCGGGGCTGACGCCCACGCCCGCCACCCAGCTGGTGGACGTCAACCTGGATCCGCCGTTCCCGGGTGCGCCGGGGTTCCGGGCCGTGGACCTGCTGGCCCATCCCGGGTTCGTCGAGCGGTTCCGGCCACGGGTCGTGTCCACGACGCTGGCATTGGCCTGGGTCGCCGCCGGCAAGCGCGCCGCGTATGTCACCGATGGCGGCGACCTGTCCGGGAGCGTGCATTTCGCCGCGGGCATCGCCTTGTGCCGGGCCGCCGGCTGCGTCGTCTCCGGGATCGACGGCACCCCGATCGGACAGGCGGGCCGCGGGCTCGTCGTGGCCGCCGACGCCGACACCCACGGGCTGCTCATGTCGATGATCCGCAGCGGACGCGGGAACCGCACCTGACCTCGTCACAGGCGTGGCCGGAGTTGCAGCCGAGCCGGAGCGGTCACCTCCGATCCCACGAATGCCCTGCCACCACCACGGGCGACAGGGCATCGACATGCCGTCAGTTCGTCGGGTAACGCGTCACCTTCGACACCTTGCACGTCACCTTGCCCGGTACCTTCACGAGGCCCTGCGCCTTCTCCGTGACCTTCTGCCCCACGGCCAGGGTGTCGGTGGCGGCCAAGCCCTTGCCGAGACGAGTACCGGAATCGTCCACGAAGTCCACGTTGACGACGTAGGTCGCCTTCGAGTCGCCGTGGTTCACGATCTCCACAACGGCGTCCGGCCACGTGGTCAGCGAATCCACCCCGCACCTGGTGACCTTCACATCAGCCTCGGGGCCCCCTTCCTCGACGGCGGGATCCTCGGAGGACTCGTCCTTCCCAGGTGCCTTGTCCTGCGGTGCCTCGGTCATCGGCAGCGTCCGGGGCTTCGGTGCATGGCTCACCGTGACTGCCACCAGCGCACCACAGCCGCCGAGCAGCACCAGCCCGCCGAGCACCGACAGCGTCACGATCAGCCCGGTATTCGACTTCCGGGGCGGCGGCGCGCCCCACCCCGGGCCCTGCTGGGGCCATTGCTGATACGGCGGTGGAGGTTGCTGCCCCCACTGGGGCGGTTGCTGTGGCTGCCGGCCGGGCTCCTGGCCGGGTTGCTGAGGCGGAGGCGGATAGCCGTACGACATGTGATCCCCCCATGGGATGCGCGTGGTCCTGCGTCCGCTCACGGTATGCCTGTCCGGAGGTTCCGGCTGCCTCGGGCCGGATTCGTGACGGACCTGTTCGGTCGTGCCCCGGACGCGGCCGTGGGGCGTGAAGAAGGCCCGGCTCGCGCGAGCGCACCCCCGCCGGGCGGTGCTCGACGGGGCGACCGCACTCGCACTGACCGGTGCCGGTCTGGCGATCCCAGGCCCCGATGGCCAGCGAGGAGGCGCGCCGACGCTGTCGTCGGGGGCGGCGTGCACCATCATCGCCGCAGCCACGTCGTCGAAGACTCCGGCAAGCCGACTGCTCGACGGGGTGAGGCGGCGGCAGCGGAGTCAGCCGGCGGCCGACGGGGCGGACAGCTCGCCCCCGACACGAGCAGTTCGCCTTGCCCCGGGAGCGTGAGGCGCAGGTACAGGATGGAGGACGCTCGGCGGCTCCGGACACCCCCCGCACACCCCCGGCACCGTCGGGCCGGACGTTCGGCAGTCCGGTGCCACCGGTCCTGTTTTTCGGCGGCGTGGATCATCCAGCCGGTTTCCCGTGGCAGGCCGCCTCGCCTGCGACGAAAATGGTGGGCGGAAGGCAAATGAGGAGGTTGGCATCCGGTGTGAAGCTCTCCCGTAGCCCCGGCGCGTCCGACGCGCCGCTCGCAATCGATTCAGGCGCGGGTAAGAAAGGGCTCAAATCAGGTGCCCTGGGACTGGTCTCCTGCGTTGCCATCGGCTTGGCTTCCACCGCCCCGGCGTACAGCCTCGCGGCCACGCTGGGCCTCATCGTGGCGGGGGTCGGACTGCAGGCCCCGATCATCACGATGCTGGCCTTCGTCCCGATGCTGCTGATCGCGTACGCCTACAAGGAACTCAACGCGAGCAACGCGGACTGCGGGACCACCTTCACCTGGGCGACCCGTGCATTCGGCCCGCGCACCGGCTGGATGGGCGGCTGGGGCATCATCGTCGCCGACATCATCGTCATGGCGAACCTCGCCGAGATCGCCGGCATCTACAGTTTCCGGCTCCTGGGCTACGACTCCCTCACGGAAAGCAGGCTGTGGACCACCGTCGCGGGTGTCATCTGGATCGGCGTCATGACCGCGATCTGCTACATCGGCATCGAGATCTCGGCTGCCATGCAGCGATGGCTCCTGTTCATCGAGGTGGCCGTGCTGTTGCTGTTCGCCATCACCGCCCTGGTCAGGGTCTACACCGGCAACCCCGAGATGGCGATCCACGTCTCGGCCTCCTGGTTCAACCCCCTCCACGTGCCATCGGCCGAGGCGCTGACGGCAGGCATCCTCGCCGCCGTCTTCATCTACTGGGGCTGGGACACCGCCGTCACGGTCAACGAGGAGACCGCGGACAGCACGCGCACCCCCGGACGCGCCGCGATCATCTCAGTTGTGCTGCTGTTGGTCATCTACGCCCTGGTCGCCACCTCGGCGCAGGCCTTCGCCGGAGTCGGCGACGCCGGAACCGGGCTCGGCAACAGGGAGAACGCGGGCGACGTGCTCTCGGGGCTGGGCAACGCCGTCTTCGGTGCCCACGGCGCGGGGCCCCTCTTCTCCAAGCTGCTGATCCTCATGGTGCTGACGTCCGCCGTGGCTTCCGCCCAGACGACCATCCTCCCCATGGCCCGGACCGTCTTCTCCATGGCCGCGCACAAGGCCGTCCCCTCCAGATTCGCCCGCCTGCACCGCAGATTCCTCACCCCGACCTGGTCGACCGTCTCCTTGGGCCTGGCCTCCGTCGGCTTCCTCGTCCTGCTGACGGTGATCAGCGACAACGTCCTCGCCGACTCCATCGAGTCGGTCGGGCTCGCGATCACGTTCTACTACGGCCTCACCGGCTTCGCCTGTGTCTGGTACTTCCGCAGGGTGCTCACCCGCAGCCGCAGGGACTTCCTGTTCAAGGGCCTGCTGCCGGGTCTGGGCGCGCTGACGATGCTCTTCCTCTTCTGTTACGCCGCCTTCGTCGTCTACGCCGACCCCGAATACGGTGCAACCGTCATCGACCTGCCGTTCATCGGACTGACGGGCGGGGTCACCGTCGTAGGCCTCGGAGCCCTGCTGCTCGGCGTCGTACTGATGCTGGTCGTCACGCGTGAGCACGCCGCGGCCCTCAGGCTTCAACGCAGTCTGCTTCCCCACCGGCTGCCGCAGCCGACCGCTGTCGAGATGGCGAGCCGCTATGTGCCCGCCGACAGCCGGTCCGGGGTGGGCGGCGACTGGTTCGACGTCATCCCGCTGTCGGGAACGCGAGTCGGCCTGGTCGTCGGGGAGGTGATCGGCCACGGACTGCTCGCCGCCGCCACCATGGGGCGCCTGCGCACAGGCGTACGCGTCCTCGCCCGCCTGGACCTCGACCCGGACGAGCTTCTCTCGCGCCTGGACGACCTGGTCGGGCAGACGGCCAAGGAGCGGGCGGCCGTTCATGCTGCGGGTGCCACGGGGCCCCGGGAGGACGACGCCCTGGGCGTGACGTGCCTGTACGCGGTGTACGACCCGGTGTCCGGACAGTGCAGCATGTCGCGCGCCGGAGAGTCGATGGCCGCGGTCGTCCGGTCCGACAGCGGTGTCGCCACCTACCCGGATCTCCCGCCGGGCCCTCCGCTTGGACTGGGTGGCCTGCCCTACGAGACCACGGGATTCCAGCTGCCTCAGGGCAGCCTCGTCGCCCTCTTCACCGACGGGCTCATCCAGGCGGCCGCCGACGACGTCGACGTGGGACTCGGTCTGCTCGCCGGAGCCCTCGCCGAGCACCGGCGTCCCCTGGAAGAACTCTGTGACCGCGCTGTCACGACCCTGGTGCCGGGGCCGGCGAACGACGACGCGGTCCTGCTCCTCGTGCGCACACGGATGCTCGACGAACGCCAGGTGGCCGCGTGGGAGCTGACCGCGGAGACGGCGATGGTCGGCAAGGCCCGCGCCGTGACCACGGGGCAACTCGGAGCATGGGGGCTGGACGAGCTGTCGTTCTCCACCGAACTCATCGTCAGTGAGCTGGTCACCAACGCCATCCGCTATGCCGCCGGCCCGATCCATGTCCGGCTCATCCGCGACGAAACGCTGATCTGCGAAGTCGCCGACACCGGACACACCTCACCCCATCTGCGCCATGCCGCCGCTGACGACGAGAGCGGCCGTGGCCTGTTCATCGTCGCCCAGATGGCGCAGCAGTGGGGCACGCGCTACACGCCCACCGGAAAGATCATTTGGGTGGAGCAAGCCCTGCCGTAGGCGAAGCGCCCTCTTGGCTCGTCCGCTGCCACCTGCCACGGCGATTCGTCCGGTCCTTGTCCCGCCCTTACACCGGATCAGCGCTTCGGCCCGGGAAGCAGCCGTGTCTCCGCCGGCTGGACACCCCGCTGCGGCAACCTGTGCGCATGACCGACACCTTCGCGCACACCCCTCAGATCTGGAACGCCGCTCAATTGCGCGATGCCCTCAAGGATCTTCCCGATGACGCGCCCATCCATATCGGCGTGGCGAGCGACCCCGGTGACTTCGACGGATACCGCGGCTTCGTCCTCGTGGACGCACATCAGGTGGAGAACTGGTGGCCGGCCACTTCATCCGCACCGGAACGCACCGAGACGGAGAGGGCGCTGACGCTGTTCGCCGACTGGGAGCCGGACAGGTACGACCGTCTCGACTGACCCGGCCGCGTTCCCACCGGGCTGCCACTCACCGTGGGGCGCGGGTCAGGGCCGGATGACGTCCTCACTCGGCTGACGGGCGAGGTGGGGGCGGTCGAGCCGGCGCAGTGCGAGCAGGCCGCCGATGCCAGGGATGACGGCCGTGGCCTTGGTGACCGTCGTGGCCTGTTCGAGGCGCCAGGTGGTCACCACGACGAAGAGGTAGGCACAGCCGTGGGTGGGGCCCGCCAGGGAGGAGACGGGCTCGAGATGGGCGGTGGCGAGGTTGGTCAGCAGGATGATCAGTGAGATGAGTTCGCCCCGGGCCGCAATACGCAGGTGACGGAGGCTCACGGGTCACGCTCCCGTCGTGGAGCCGGGGCGGATGATCATCAGGACCGTGACGGTGGCCCACAGCAGGTTGAAGACACCGGTGTGCATGGCGAGGCGGCCGGCTGAACGGGGCCCGGAACCGGAGCCCGGGGTCTGTGCCGTGGCGAGCGCTCGGTCCTGGGCGGGCAGGATCAGCAGGGCCAGGGTGGCCGCGGCCGCCGCGGTCAGCACGATCGATGTGATCAGCCATCCGCTGCCGAGGACGCCGAGGCTGCTGGCCGTGGCGAAACCGAAGACCGGGACGGCGATGCCGATGACCGCGTAGACGCGGCAGATGCGGTGCAGCATCCGCAGGTTCGTGAGCGCCTCGCCGTCGCCCGGTTCGGTATGCGCATGGCGCAGAGCTCCGGGAAACTTGCTCGCGGCGACGGTCACCGGGCCGACGGCCAGGACGGAGGCCAGGACGTGCAGGGAGAGCAGGAGTTTCGTCATGGTCAGTGTTCCGTCGTCGGCCGGGTGGCCCGGCGTCGGCCGGTGACCTTGGAGGCGGGCAGGCGCCCGGCCCTGGATGTGCCGATCAGCGTGTCGCCGTCGACCGTCACCGCAAAGGCCAGGTTCAGGCGCATGGGCCGGGTGACGGCCTGCCTCCACGTGAGCCGGGGGCCGTCGAGAGCGACTTCGGCAAGCGGGACCTCTTCCCCCGCCCCGTGGGCGACCCCGGTCAGGACACCGTGCTGTCTGCGCAGTTCCACCACTGCCTTGATCGTGCCGATGGGGGTCGAGACGGACAGGTCCCAGATGCCTTCGACGGACATGCTGCTGTACTTCCTTACGGTGCGTGCGGTGAACAGGTTGGCCGAGAGGGGGCAGGGTCAGAGGCCGGTGGGAGCCGGGCCCTGGGCGCGCCAGACGGTGCCGCGACGCTCGTGGGCGAACAACTCCTCGACGGCGTGGGCGATCCGAGGGCCCACTTCGCGCTCCAGCAGGTAGAGGCCCAGGTCGATCCCGGAGGTGACGCCGGCGCCGGTGACCAGGTCGCCGTCGTCGACGACACGGGCGTGAACCGCATGGACTCCGGTGGCGTCGAGCATGTCGAGGCCCATGTGGTGGGTGGTGGCGTGACGGCCCTCGATCAGGCCGGCCATCGCCGGCACGAGCGAGCCGCCGCACACCGCGCCGACCGTCACCTGCGGATTGTTCATGGCCGCTTTCAGCAGCGCCGGCAGTTCGGTGTTCAAGGTGCGGCCCAACAGGACGGGGATGAGGTCGTCCTGCTGCTGTTCGCCCGTCCCGGCCTCCAGGTCAGGTGTTTCGCCCGGCTCCCCGACACGGCCCGAGGCGCCGGGAACCAGGACCAGGCCCGCACGGCCGGGGTCAAGAGCGGCGGTCGCGCGCAGCGCCAGCCCTCCGGTTCCGCTGACCACCTCGCGGGGCCCCTCCGCGGACACCAGTTCCACACTCACCGCCCCGCCGGAGGCGGTGCCACCGGCGTACAGCACCTCGTAGGGGGCGACGACATCCAGCGGATCGAAGCCGTCGAACAGGACGATCTGGGCGTGCATGGAACTTCCTTCACGTGCGAGGAACCGGATCTGTACCGGGTCGACCTCGACGCTATGCACATTTCATTCGACGGCCCAGTGGCGTTAGTGACATGTATCAACGGAATATCGCCATCGTCAGACCATGGGCCTTGAGCTGGACATATGGTCGCGAGTGATTCCCCCACAGCCGAGTCTTCGCTACGGCGGGGAGGTATGTTCTGGCCATGCACACCGTCGCCGTTCTCGCCCTGGACCAGGTGATCCCCTTCGACCTGTCCACCCCGATCGAGGTCTTCGCCCGCACCCGCCTCCCGGACGGGCGCCCCGGCTATCAGGTCCGCGTGTGTGCTGAGCAGCCGGATATCGACGCGGGCACCTTCCGTCTGCGCGCCCCCTGGGGGCTCGACGGCCTCAAGGACGCCGACACGATCATCGTGCCCGGCACCGCCCACACCACCGCCCCGCTCGCCACCGCTGTCCGCGACGCGCTGCGCGCCGCGGCCAAGGACGGCACACGTATCGCCTCCATCTGCTCGGGTGCCTTCCCCCTCGCCGCCACCGGCCTGCTGGACGGCCTGCGCGCCACCACCCACTGGATCGCGGCCGGTCCCCTGGCCGCCGCCTACCCGGCCATCGAGGTCGACCCGGATGTCCTGTACGTCGACAACGGGCAGATCCTCACCTCGGCAGGAGCCGCCGCCGGCCTGGACCTGTGCCTGCACATGATCCGCAGCGACTACGGCTCGGCCGTCGCCGCCGACGCCGCACGCCTGTCCGTCGTCCCTCTCGAACGCGAGGGTGGCCAGGCGCAGTTCATCGTCCACGACCACATTCCCACCCCGCGGGGCTCCGCGCTCGAACCCCTGCTCACCTGGCTCCAGGAGAACCTGAGCCGCGATCTGACCCTCGCCGACATCGCCGCTCAGGCCGGATTCAGCACGCGGACACTGATCCGGCATTTCCGCGAACAGACCGGGGTCACCCCGCTCCAGTGGCTCCACCGGGCCCGCATCCGCCAGGCCCAGCACCTTCTGGAGACCACCCGGCATTCGGTCGAACGCATCGGTGCCCAGGTCGGCTTCGGGTCGCCCACCGCCTTCCGCGACCGCTTCCGACGCACCACCGGGGTCAGCCCCCACACGTACCGGCGCTCCTTCAGCTGACTCTCTCGTCCGCCCTGCCGACGAGTGGACCCATGAAGGACGTCGAGCCTACCGAGGTGGGTGAACGGTGCTGCTCGCGACCGTGAGGTGCACGGGCGCCGGCACATAATTCGCGCGGCATCCGAAGCTCTCGACGACGGAGTTCGGGCCCGGTCTAGCCGCGGCATGCCCGTCGATGTTCAGGGCCGCCTCGCACAGGTCTTCTCCCCCGCCACTGCTTGCAGCACCAGTACCGAGAGGTCGTCCTCGACCGGCCCCGTCCCGAAGTCGTGCGCCGCCCGTCGCACGTGCTCCGCAAGCGCCTTCGCGCTCAGGCCCATTCCCTGCCTGAGCACGTCGGCCAGACCGTCGTTGTCGTCCAACTGCCAGTTGCCGCAGCGGCGTTCGGTGACGCCGTCGGTCACGCACAACAGCGTCTCACCGGGCGCGAGGTGGAAGGTGGCGGCCCGGAATTCGGCGCCCTCATCGATACCGAGCAACATCTGGGGTACGGAGGCCGGTTCCACCCTGCCGTCGGCGCACATGTGCAACGGCGGAGGATGGCCCGCGGTGGCGACCGTGCAGTGGGCTCCGGGCACGCCCGGGTCGACCGTGAGCTCCCCGTACAGCAGGCTGAGGAAGCGGGAACCGGACTGCTCGGCACCGAGCGCGAATGCCTCGGCGCTCTCCTCCGCCATGGCGACGTTCAGCCGGCCCAGCACCGACTCGACGCCGTGGCCCTCACGCGCCAGCAGCCTCACCAGGTGGCGGGCCAGGCCGGTGACGGACATCGCCTCCGGGTCCTTTCCCTGTACGTCCCCGAGCAGGAAGCACCAGTGGTTCTCGCCCCTCGGGAAGATGTCGTAGAAGTCGCCGCCGACGGTCTGCCCCTCGCCGTGCGGTTCGTAGACGATGGCCGTGTCGACGCCGACGATCCTGGCCAGGGTCGCCGGCAGCTGCCTGCGCTGGAGCGCGGCGCTGATCCTGCGCTGCCGGGTGTACTGGCGAGCGGTGAACACGGCCTGCGCGACCCTGCGGGCCACATCCTGGACCATCCGCACCACGGTGTCGGTCATCTGTGGCTGCCCGGCCCGGCCGAGCAGCAGTACACCCTGGTCCGTGTCGCGGGCGATGAGTGGGAAGGCGAACGCCGACCCGCCCTCATGGGCGATGCCGGCACTCTCCGGCCAGGGCCAGGGCGTACCCCCGATGCGGATCGCGGACGGCGGCGGCATCCGTTCCAGTTCCTCGCGCAGCGGAGTGATGCGCTGCTCGTCGGTATGCCAGACCCGGGACAACTGCACGCCCATCCCGGGCATGCTCAGCCAGATGCCGCACCAGTCCGCGAGCCGGGGTACGAGCATCTGGGCCGCGAGCGCGGTGACCATAGCCTCGTCGAGCTGGCCTGCGAGGAGTTCGCTGGTCTCGGCGAGGAACGACGGGCCCCCACGGTCGGTCCACTCGGCGGCGTATCCCTGGGCGTGCGCCGGATGTACGGATGGCCCTGCATCATAGGGCTGTGCGTCGCTGTGGCGCCCGGTGGCACCGGGCCCGGAGGCCGCCGCATCTGTCGCGGCAGTGTCTTCCTCCGCGGCCTCCAGCCGGAACCAGACCCGCTTCTCCGCCCGCCGGTAGGTCACGCCCCAGGACTCCGAGAGTGCGCTCACCAGCTGGAGGCCGTAGCCGGGCTCGCCACGCCTGGTGTCCGCTCCGCCGCGTACCCCTCTGGAGGGGTGGCGGTCCGCGACCTCCACGACGACACCCAACCGGGTGTCCGGGTTGCGCTCCAGCCGGCAGACCACGTCGATATCGGTGCCGGCGTACATGACGGCGTTGGTGACCAGCTCGCTGACGAGCAGGACGGCGTCGTCCACGAGCTCCTCGGGGATCGCCATCGGAACAGGGGCTCCGACCACATCGACGGTCGACGCCTCGTCCCCGTTCACGGACGGCACTGTCCACCCCTGGAGCGCCGCACACACGAATTCCCGCGCCCGGGCGGCCGCCAGCTGGTTCGCCGACAGCCCCTTCCTGGACACGGATTCGGTCGCGTGTACGGACAACGAAACCCCTTTCCCCCGTGCGTCAAATACGCCCAGAAAGCAGTATTTTCGTGCGCTTTATACTATGACATGCGTGACCAATGAACCTCTGGTGTGTATCGATGGATCTTGGGCGGAGGGTGTTCCATGACGCTGAACCCGACCCGACCCGTCACGGAGCCGGACGAGCAGTGGGTTCGTACGAGCGATCTACGCCCCTTGCTCGGCGCGATGCGGGCCCTGTGCGACGGTGATTTCACAGCGCGCGTGGAGGATCCGGAGAGACAGGGCACCTCCATGCCGGACGGGGTGCTGGCCGAAATGGCCGGGGTGCTCCAACAGATCGTCGCGCGGAACGCACATCTCGCCTCGGAGCTCCAGCGGGTGCGCCACGAGATCATCCGACAGGGACGCTTGGACGAGCGGATCTCGGCCAGTCCCGGCACGGGTACCTGGACGACGAACATCGAGGCCGCCAACACGGTGCTCGAAGCGCTGGTGGTCCCCGTCGCGAAGGCCACCCGGGTGCTCGACGCCGTCGCGGACGGCGATCTGACCCAGCACGTCGATCTGCACGACGGAAGCCGACAGCTCCGCGGTGACCTGCGGCGCCTGGGCATCGGCGTGAACCGCATGGTCGACCAGCTCTCGCTCTTCACCGGCGAGGTGACCCGGGTCGCCCGGGAGGTCGGCACCGAAGGGCGCCTGGGCGGCCGGGCGAAGGCGCAGGGGCTGTCGGGCGACTGGCTCCATGTGACCGAAGCGGTCAATACGATGGCGTCCCGGCTGACGGCGCAGGTGCGGGACATCGCGGTCGTGACGACGGCGGTGGCGCGCGGCGACCTGACACAGCAGGTGACGGTCGAAGCCACCGGCGAGCTGCTGGAGCTGAAGCTCACGGTCAACACCATGGTCGACCAGCTGCGGGCGTTCGCCGACGAGGTCACCCGCGTCGCCCGCGAGGTCGGCACCGAAGGCCAGCTCGGCGGCCGCGCCCAGGTCAGGGGCGTGTCCGGGGTCTGGAAGGACCTCACCGACAACGTCAACTTCATGGCGTCGAACCTGACGTCCCAGGTCCGCAACATCGCCCAGGTGACCACCGCCGTCGCCAACGGCGACCTCAGTCAGAAGATCACTGTGGACGCGCGGGGCGAGATCCTGCAGCTGAAGTCGACGATCAACACCATGGTCGACCAGCTATCCGCCTTCGCCGACGAGGTCACCCGCGTCGCCCGCGAGGTCGGCACCGAAGGCCAGCTCGGCGGCCGCGCCCACGTCAGGGGCGTGTCCGGGGTCTGGAAGGACCTCACCGACAACGTCAACTTCATGGCCGACAACCTCACCTCCCAGGTCCGCAACATCGCCCAGGTCGCCACCGCCGTCGCGGAGGGCGACCTCGGCAAGACGATCACCGTGGAGGCCAAGGGGGAGATCCTGGAGCTGAAGTCGACGATCAACACCATGGTCGACCAGCTATCCGCCTTCGCCGACGAGGTCACCCGCGTCGCCCGCGAGGTCGGCACCGAAGGCAACCTCGGCGGCCAGGCACAGGTCAGGGGCGCTTCCGGGGTCTGGAAGGACCTCACCGACAACGTCAACCGCATGGCGCTCAATCTGACCTCCCAGGTCCGCAACATCGCCCAGGTGACCACCGCCGTCGCCAACGGCGACCTGTCGAAGAAGATCGATGTCGACGCGCGCGGCGAGATCCTGGAGCTGAAGGACACCGTCAACACGATGGTGCAGCAGCTGAGGGCTTTCGCGGACGAGGTGACCAGGGTGGCCCGCGAGGTCGGCACCGACGGGCGACTCGGCGGCCAGGCCCAGGTCCACGGTGTCTCGGGCGTCTGGAAGAACCTCACCGACAACGTCAACTTCATGGCCGACAACCTCACCTCCCAGGTCCGCAACATCGCCCAGGTCGCCACCGCCGTCGCGGAGGGCGACCTGTCGAAGAAGATCGACGTGGACGCACGCGGCGAGATCCTGGAACTCAAGTCCACCATCAACACCATGGTCGACACCCTCTCCTCGTTCGCCTCCGAGGTGACACGAGTGGCGCGCGAGGTCGGCAGCGAGGGGCAGCTGGGCGGCCAGGCCCGGGTGGAGGGCGTCTTCGGAACGTGGAAGCGGCTGACCACCAGCGTCAATGAGCTGGCACTGAACCTGACCACTCAGGTGCGCGCGATCGCCGAGGTCGCCAGCGCCGTCACGCAGGGCGACATGTCCGGCTCCATCTCGGTGGAGGCGCAGGGCGAGGTCGCCGCCCTGAAGAACAACATCAACCTCATGGTGGCGAATCTCCGTGAGACCACCCGGGCCAAGGATTGGCTGGAGTCCAACCTGACCCGTATCGCCGGACTCATGCAGGGCCACCGCGACCTGGTCGAGGTCGCCGACCTGATCCTGCGCGAGCTGACCCCTCTGGTGAACGCCCAGTACGGAGCGTTCTTCCTGGCAGAAGCGGGCGCGGAGCCGGGCGAGGACCTTGAGCTCCTGGCCGGTTACGGCACCGGCCAGCCCGAAGGCCGCCGCCGGCGTACCCGCCTCAGCCTCGACGCCCCCGGCTGGGGTCTGATCACCCAGGCCGCCACGGAGAAGCGCCGGATCATCATCGAGGCGGTCCCCACGGAATACATCACCATCAGCTCCGGCCTCGGTGCCGCGCCCCCGGCCAGCATCGTCATCCTGCCGATCCTCTTCGAGGACCGGGTGCTCGGAGTCATCGAACTGGCCTCGTTCAGCAGCTTCAGCGAGGTCCACCTCGCATTTGTCGACCAGTTCGTGAACACGATCGGTGTCTCCATCAACACCATCATCGCCAACTCCCGTACCGAGTCACTGCTCTCGGAATCGCAGCGCCTCACCGCCGAGCTGCGCAAGCGCTCCGACGAGTTGCAGCTCACCAACGCCGAGCTGGAGGAGAAGGCGGCACTGCTGGCCACTTCCTCCCAGTACAAGTCGGAATTCCTGGCGAACATGTCGCACGAACTGCGCACGCCGCTCAACTCGCTCCTCGTGCTGTCGCGTCTCCTCGCCGACAACCCCGACGAACATCTCTCCTCGCAGGAGGTGGAGTTCGCCGTCACCATCCACCGCGCGGGCTCCGACCTGCTGCAATTGATCAACGACATCCTCGACCTGTCGAAGATCGAAGCAGGCCGGATGGATGTGCATCCCAAGAAGCTGCCACTGATCAAACTGCTCGACTACGTACGGGCGACGTTCCAGCCGCTCGCTCTGGACCGCGGGCTGTCGTTCGAGATCAAGGTCGGCGAGGACGTACCGCTCGAACTCTTCTCGGACGAGCAGCGGCTCCAGCAGATCCTCCGCAACCTCCTCTCCAACGCAATGAAGTTCACCTCGTCCGGCGGAGTGCAACTGAGCGTCGAACGCGCGTCGGTCTCGGACTTCGAGGAGGAGACGCTGCGCAACGCCGACTCCGTGATCGCTCTGACGGTCAAGGACACCGGAATCGGCATCGCGCCGGACAAGCTCGACGGGATCTTCGAGGCCTTCCAGCAGTCCGACGGCACCACCAACCGCAAATACGGCGGCACCGGGCTCGGCCTCTCCATCAGCCGGGACATGGCAGGCCTGCTCGGCGGCCGGATCTTCGCCGAGAGCGAACCGGGGGTCGGCTCCGCCTTCACCCTCTTCGTGCCCGTGCACTACACGGGGCCGCCCTCCGGTGCCCTCCCTTCGGTGGAATCGCGCCCCACGAGCGGCACCACCCGAGCCATTGCCGAACTCACCGCCCTCAGCGGGCGGCCCGCGGCCCAGCCCGGACCCGCGACGGAGCCCGTGCCCGCGTCGCAGATCGGCGTGTTCAGGCCCCAGGAGTCCGCGCCCCGCACCGGACCCCGGCCCGACGGCGGCGACAGCGACGGCGTCAGCTGGCCGGAGACGACCCGGCTCAGGGACTGGCTGAGCGGCCGCCTCGCCGGGGTGCTGACCAACCGCCGCATCCTCATCGTCGACGACGACATCCGGAACGTCTTCGCACTGACCCATGTGCTGGGCCGCGTCGGCATCAGCGTCAAGTACGCGGAGAACGGCCGCGAGGGCCTTGAGGTCCTTGATCGGACACCTGACGTATCACTGGTGCTGATGGACATCATGATGCCCGAGATGGATGGATACGAGATGATCGCAGCGATTCGGCGCACACCTCGTTTCGCAGACCTGCCGATCATCGCGCTCACCGCGAAGGCCATGCCCGGTGACCGTGAGAAGGCCATCGAGAGCGGCGCGAACGAGTACGTCCCCAAGCCGGTGGACGTCGATCGTCTGCTGTCGGTGATCTGCCGGCTCTTCGACCCGCACTGCACCCTGCCGGAGCCACGGCCGGATCCCTGCGACGGTGCCCGTTCCACGGACCACGACGACACCCCCAGGAACACGGGCGATGACGACGGAGCAACAGGGCGGCCATCATGACGGCGACACAGCCAGCAGCATCGGAGACCGCCAGCATCCTCATCGTCGACGACATGGAGGAGAACCTGGTCGCCCTGGAAGCCGTACTCGGCTCGCTGGGCCATGTGGTCCGCGCACACTCGGGCGAGGAAGCCCTCAAGGCGATGCTGCGCCAGGAGTTCGCGGTCGTGCTCATCGACGTGCTGATGCCGGGTATGAACGGCTTCGAGACCGCCGCCAACATCAAGGGCCTCGACCAGACGAAGGACGTCCCGATCATCCTGCTGACCGGAGCCGCAGTCGATCCGAACTACGCCTACCGCGGCTACACGGTCGGCGCCGCCGATTTCCTGATCAAACCCTTCGACCCCTGGCTGCTGCGGACCAAGGTCAACGTCTTCCTCGATCTGTTTCGCAAGAACCGTCAACTCACGGACCAATCCGAACAGTTGAAGCGCCTGCTGACGGCGGACGGCGGACGCCCGGCGGTTACACAGTCCGCCCCTCCCCCGACGACCACACCCACCGAGCCGTCCTACGGTACGGACGACAAGGACACCACGGACCCCGAGGAACGCCCTCCCCTCCTGGACGACACCGGGCGGCTCTCCGAAGTCGTCGGCCAACTCGCACAGGCGGAGCTCCTGCTACGAGATGCCAACGGTCCGGGCGGGGCGGACCTCGCCGACCGCGTCGTCGAACTGGAACAGGCGGTGGGACGGCTGATGACGGAGCGCGAGACGTAGGGACGCACCCGGATCGTCACGCTCCGCTGATCGCGCCACCGACCGCCGCGAAGGCTCCTATCCCTGCCGGGTCGCTACGAGCTGGGACGGTCCGGCCCGCGTCCCCTTCGGACGCCGGTCGCCGACCCTGCGCGAAGGGCCTTCGCCCGTGTGGATCTCCGCGTCCGCTGCAAAGCCTGATGGACCGACCAGACGACGGAAACGAGCGGCACCGTCACGATCGCTCCCAGCACCCCCGCCGCGATCGCGCCGGCGATCACGGAGAGCGCGATCACGACCGGATGCAGGCGGACGGCCCAGCTCATCACGATCGGGTGGAGCAGGTGCCCCTCGATCTGGCCGATGACGACGATCAGCGCGATGACGACGGCCGCCACGATCGGGCCCTTCGACGCCAGAGCCACTACGGCAGCGATTCCAAGGGCGATGGGCGAGCCGATCAGGGGTACGAAGGCTGCGAGGAACTCCAGCAGCGCCAGCGGAAGCGCCAGCGGCACTCCCAGTACGAACAGGGCCAGTCCGACGAGTACGGCGTTGGTGGCAGCCACCACGATGATGCCGTGGGTGTACCCCGTGAACGTCCGCCACGCCGCTCGGCCCGCGATCTCCACCCGCTCCCGCGCCGTCGCCGGCAGCTGTTCGCACAACCAGACCCATTGCCGGTCGCCCGAGTAGATGAAGAAGACCGAGCAGAACAGTGCGAGGACGAACACGGTCATCACCTCCACCAGCCGGCCCACACCACTGAGCGCCGAGCTGATCACGGTGGACCGATGGCTGGACAGATATTGCCCGATCCTGGCCTGCAGGTCTTTCAGTGCCCCTGGGTTCACACGGAACGGCGGCTCAGCCAGCCAGCGCTCGATCCTGGTGAGGCCTTCGCTGAACTGCCGCTCCAGCCCCGCCCTTTCTCCGGCGACCGCCTCACCGACAAGGGACAGGACGCCCAGGACCAGGACGATACTGCCGACGAGCGCCACTGCCACCGCGAGCGGCCGCGGCAGCACACGAGCCAGGTAGTCCGTCGGCGGGCGCAGCACCGCGGTGACGACCAGGCCGAGGAAGACGGCTGCCGCGACCTCGTGGAACCGCCCCAGCGCCGAAAAACCGCCGTAGACGACAACTCCCACGACGAGGATCCGCCAGGCGTAGGCAGCGGCCGTCCGCAGCGCAGGGGACACATGCGGCCCCTGCACCGGGTCGGCCGGCCCGTACCGCGGGCCCGGATCCCGGGCAGCACGGCCGTTGATGCCGCGCAGCGCCCGGCGTGACGCCGCACGAGCCCGGTGCCTCGGTCTCTCAGGCCGGGAGCCGGCGTCCGGGTCGTCGGGCTGCAGATGCGATCGCCTGGGCATCCCTTGCTGGTACCAGTCGGCGACGCATCATCCCAGCTCCCGCGGCTGCACACACGCGAAGTCACCCAGCAGGCGCAGTCACCGGTCGCGCCGACAGCTCAGTCGTCCAAGGCCGCCCGCGCCAGGTCACGGAGTTCGTCGTCCGGGAGAGAAGCCGCGTCCTCGGGCCGTAGCCGGATGGTCGCCCTGCCTGAGATGAGCGCGGGGTGGCGGGTGGCGAAACCGGCGTCGCGGCCTTGCTGCCAACCGTAGAGGGACACTCCGTGGTTCCATGCGCCGACATGGAGCCTGCGGCCGCCGACCTTGTAGGTGGGGATCCTGTAGGAGATGACCACGGCTGCCCCCGGGTGCGCCTCGAGGATCAGCCGGTGCAGCCGGTCGAACAGCGGACGGTGCTCGGCCGGGATGCCGTCGATGTAGTCGCGCACTTCCTTGTCCACGGCTTCATTATGGTCTCCCTGCTCGCACGTGGGGCGGCGAGCCGGGATCAGGGCTGAGCACCTGCCTTCGCCCTGGCGAGGTTGACGCCACTGGCGATGATCCCGATGTGGCTGAATGCCTGAGGAAAGTTGCCCATGAACTCTCCGGTGGACGGGTCGATCTGCTCCGAGAGCAGCCCCAGCGGGCTCGCCCGGGCACACAGCGAGGCATAGAGTTCGCCGGCCTCATCGATCCGGCCTTGGCCGATCAGGTTGTCGACCAGCCAGAAACTGCACAGCACGAAGGCGCCCTCGTCGCCGGCCAGACCATCGGGTGACTCCCTTTGAAGGTAGCGATGGAGCAGCCCGTTGCCGGCCGACAGACGCTCGGCGACGGCCGTGGTGGTCGCCACCATCCGCGGGTGATCAACCGGCACAACCTGGCGCAGGGGAAGGGCGAGCAGGCTCGCGTCCACGCCGCCGCCGTCCAGGTGTGTGCTCAGGGTCTGTGCGTCGTCGTCCCAGGACTGCTCCAGGATGAGCCGGCGCAGCCGGTCGGCCGAGGCTCGCCATTCGGCGATCCGCCCGGGCAGGTGAAGCCGCTCACCGATCGAGGCGGCCCGGTCCAGGGCCACCTGGCACATCCCGGCCGAGTACGTGAACGCCCGGCCCTCGCTGCGCACCTCCCAGATTCCCTGATCCGGCTGCCGCCAGGCCTGCCCCGCCGCCTCGGCCAGCTCGGCCAGGCTGGTCCACAGCGCGGGCTGGATCTCGCCGCCGGAAAGCAGCCACTGGTCGGCGCAGTCGAGGATCTCGCCGTAGACGTCGTGCTGGCGTTGGTCGGCCGCGCCGTTGCCCCATCGCACCGGGCCGGAGCGCAGATAGCCCTCCAACTCGCCGTCCTCGACCTCGTCCGGCACGGGACTGCCATCGAGGCCGTACATGATCCGGGGCCGTCGGCTGTACTCGAAGGCATCGAGAACCCAGCCGAGGAAGGCATCGGCCTCACCACGGAAACCGATGCGGCGCAGGGCGAACACGGCGAAGGCCGCGTCGCGGATCCAGGCGTAGCGGTAGTCCCAGTTGCGGATTCCGCCGATCGGCGCAGGCAAGGAGGACGTAGGTGCCGCGACCAGCGAGCCACTGGCCCAGTCGTCACACATCTTCAGCGTGATCGCCGCGCGCCTGACCAAGGACTCCTCAGGGCCGCCGTAGTCCATATGTTTCATCCAGCGGCGCCACGCGTCGGCGGTTTCCTGGAGCATCGCGTCGGCGTCGAACCGGTGGTGGCGATGGAAGCGGCCCCAGGACAACACGAGATCAAGGCGATCACCTTGCCGCAGGTCATGTGTGCTGTGCAGGCCACCCAGCGGACGGTTGGACCGCAGGTGGAGTCGCAGGTCCGGTCGCCGGGACGATCGCACCTCCAGTCCGCCGAAGAGTGCCCGCGCCTGCCCACCGCCGCGCGGCTCGAGGTCCGCCCGTAGGCGGACGTGGCCGGCCAGCACCACGGCCGAACGCACGAGTTCCGCCCGGTCAGCCGGTGCGTCATCGGTGAGGTCGGCGCCGGAGCGCAGGGCCAGCGCATCGGTGACGCGGACCAAGCCGGTGGGACTGCGCAATTCCGTTGTCAGTACACCGGTATCAGGTTCATAGCGCTGTCGCGCCTCCACCAGATTCTCCGGTGCCAAGGTGAAGTGCCCGCCTCGCGCTTGATCCAGCAAGCCGCAGAACAGGGGTTCGGCATCGAATCGGGGGAGGCACATCCACGGGATGGAGCCGTCCAGACCTACCAGCGCGGCCGTCGCGCCGTCCCCGACAAGGCCGAGGTCCTCCAGCGGCAGGTAGCCCTCCCGCCTGCGGACCGGCCGGAAGGGTGGATCCGGATCGTGCATGCCGCCTCGCTTCCGCAGCGCCGAAAACTCCGGGCGATCTCCTGTGCACACCTGGAAGGTGATCACCGCTTTCCCTGCGTTCGGTGCTCTCGACCGCGGTCTGGAACGTCCCGTCCGCGCAGGGGGCCTCGATGGCCCCGGCCCCGTGTCAACTCAGGGATCCGCACGGCAACGCCTTCGCCGGTGAACATCCACGATCGCGTCCGCGCCGCGTCGCATCGCGCTCCCACGCTCCCAGGGAGCGAGTCGGAACGCGACCCGGCCGCTCCGGCAGTGATGCTTTCCGGTGAAAACCGATCCGCGTGCAACGGCGGAGCGTGCGCACACGGGACCCGGCGTCGGTGGTCGGCAGCAGGGCTTCCGCTCGGCAGGCGGGCCCCGCGCCTACAGGCGCAGAACGACGAGGACGATGTCATCGCGGGCGCCGGCGCTGACGCCGAGGCGGGCGAGCACGGCATCGGCGAGGCGTTGGGGGCTGAGGCCGGTGAAACGGGCAAGTGCGTCGGTGAGGCGGTGCAGACCGGCGTCGATGTCCTCGCCGCGGCGTTCGATGAGACCGTCGCTGTAGAGCACGAGAGTGTCGCCAGGGGTGTAGGACAGTTCTGCCTGAGGTCGGGGGACGGGTTTGGGGCGGGCTCCCAGCGGCGGGTCGGTGGCCCGGTCGAGCAGGTCGAAAGTGCCGTCGTGGTGGACCAGGACCGGCGGGAGATGTCCGGCGCTGCTGTAGGTGATGCGGTGGCTGCGAGGGGCGATGACGACTTGGACCGCGGTGGTGGCCAGCGCACCTTCGACCGAGCGCGCGTACAGCCCCAGGACCTCCAGCGCCTTGGCGGGCTCGTGGCGGGACCGGACGGCGGCGGACAGCGCGCTGCGCAGCATTCCCATGACGGCGGCGGCCTCCAGGCCGTGGCCGACGACGTCACCGACGGCCAGGGCGCAGCCGCCGTCGGGCAGGTCGACCAGGTCGTACCAGTCGCCGCACACGTTCAGGGAACCGGCGGCGGGCAGGTAGCGCACCGCGACGTCGCGATGCCGGGCCAGGTCGGGCGAGTAGAGCATGGCCTCCTGCAGAGTGACGGCGACCTGGCGTTCGCGGGCGTGAGCCAGGCGCAGCTCCTCGTTCAGCCCCTGAAGCTCACGCGCCCGTGCGTACAGTTCGGATTCCATCGCCTCCCATTTGCCGAGGTCCCCACCTCCTCGCGGGCGGGAGGGGTGGGACAGCACGAAGGCGGTCACGTCCTCCACCCGGTGGATGATCCACGCCACCTGCCCGTCCGGCCCCGGCACGGGGGTGTTGATCGGGGACCACCATCGCTCCTCGAACACGCCGGGCTTGTCGGCAACCGGGATGTCGTACTTCTGCACCGCCATCGTGTCCGGCTCCTTGGAGCGCAGTGCCCGGCGCAGGGAGGCGCCCAGGTTCTGGACCCCGTCGGCACCCGGATCTGCGGGATTGTCGGGGAATGCGTCGAAGATGTACTGCCCGACCAGCTCGTCCCGAGTGCGGCCCGTCGCTGTCAGATACGCCCGGTTGACGTCGATGATCACCAGGTCGGGACCGAGCACCAGGTAGGGGCTGGGCGTGGCGGCGAACAGCGCCTGGTAGTCGATCCGTGGTGTCGTCACATGCTCTCCGGTTCCGTCTCGTGGCCGTGACGGCCGGACGTCGTCTCAACTATGGGTCCTGCGTTCCCGCCACCCCCGACCTCGCCCCGCCACAGGAGTGTCGGGAACGCGATCTGCGCCGCCGCGGAGACGAGGCCACCCGCAGCCCTGCAGACGAGAGCGATACCACCCAGCTGCACGCCCCCGACACCAGGACTCGACCGCCGGGCGCGGTACGCGCAGCAGCCGATCACCCACAGCGTTACGCTCATTTTGTATGTATTTCATCCGACTGTGGAGGCAGCCATGCGCCCCACCGACGAGTACCCGACCCCGTCTCAGGCCGAGGGCGAGAGGTTGGAAGAGGACTTGAATCCGGCCGAGGAACGGCATCCCGCCACGACACGCACCCAGCCGTCCCAGGCCGAGGGCGAGCGCCGAGCCGAGGATGACGCAAGCTGAAGTGGGGGTGGCGACAGCATTCACGTCCGACCGAGGCCGGAGATGGAGCCGCAAGGCCGCGGCGTCGTGCCGGGGCCAGGGGCCCGGTCTCGACGAGCGTGGCTGCCGATGGCGCGGGCGCGGTGACGGCCGCCCCTTGAGTTGCCGATCGCCTCACCGGCGGAAAGCCACAGCGCGGCACTACGCCCTACCGGCTTGGCGCCCGAAATATACAGTTGATCCATGAATGCTCGGTTGGCCCTGCTTAACAGCGTGGAACAGGGCGTCGCGGAGGGCGAGGTGCTGCGGCTCGCGCTCCAGCACGCCGTCGCCGAGCTGGACGGCCTGGGCGGGACGGTGCACCTGCGTGGCCCCATGTCGGCGCTGCGTCTGGTGTCGGTGACCGGACTGCCCCCGGCCCTTGTCCGGCCGTGGGAGATCATCGACCAGGAGGACGACGCGGTCCCGGCCCGGGCCGTGCGCCAGGGCACCGGCGTGTGGGAACTCCACGACACCTCAGGCACGTCGGTCGCCGACTGGCCCGGCACGGGCCTGGCAGCCGTACCGATGTTCGGCGCGGATCGCCCGGCCGGCGCCCTCACCGTGGTGACGGGTGCGTCGGGAGAGCCCACCAGGAAGCATTGGGATTTCCTCGCAGCGGTCGCCGCCTGGGCGAAGGAGCGAATGATCCAGGCCCGGCCACCCGCCCGCCCTGCCCGGGAGGAACCGAGTGGCAACTTCCTGCGGCAGGCGCTCAAGGCCGTCCAGGTAGGCACCTGGGACTGGAACATCCGTACCGGCGCACTGTCCTGGGACGACGCGGCCATGGCCGTCTACGGCACCGAGCCCGCCGACTTCACGCCCCAGGTCGAGAGCTGGATGAAGGTGGTCCACCCCGACGACGTGCCGTGGGCTCTCGCCGCCGTCGAGAAGGCGATTCGCACCCACGGTGTATTCCAGGCCGAATACCGTGTACGACGCCCCGACGGCAGTTACGGCTGGACCCAGGCGCGCGCAAGGGTGGTGCTCGACGAGGCGGGCGAGCCCTACCGGATGATCGGGACGGCATGGGACAGCAACGAGTCCCGGTCCGCCCGCGACGCGCTCAGCCACGCTTTGCGCCACATGAGCGATGGGTTCCTCTCGGCGGACGACGACTGGCGGGTCACCTTCGTCAACCTGGAGGCGGAAGGCCTGCTGGGTTCCTCCGAGGAGGAGCTGTTCGGCCGCGTGCTGTGGACACTGCCCGCCGTGCAGCAGGTCCCCGACATGGAGGCCCGTTGTCGCCGGGCCGCCGCCACGGCCACGCCCGCGGGCTTCGATGTGCACATGCCGGATACAGGACGCTGTTACCACCTGCGGCTCGTCCCGGTGCCCGACGGCGTCACGCTGTACTTCACCGACGTCACCGAGATGCGCAGACACGAGGCCGAGCGCATCGCCACCGAGACCGCCTCCGCCGAGCGCGCCTCGCGCATCACGGAGCTGACCGCAGCGCTCGCCACGGCGACCACGTCACGGGACGTGGTGGACGCGGTGGCCCAGCGGGTACTGCCGCCGTTCCGCGCCACCGGGCTGCTCGTACAGGCCGTCGAGGGCAACCGGGTCCGCAACGTCGGAGCCGTCGGCTACCCCCGCGCATTCCTCGAGCGAGTCGACGGCCGTTCGCGAGTCCCGCATGACCCCGTCTGGGACGCGATCTCCACCCAGGGGCCGCTGTTCGTCTCCTCGCCCGAGGAATACGCGGCGCGCTATCCCGCCATGGCCGACCACCCGCAGGACATCGGCAAGCAGTCCTGGGCGTTCCTGCCGCTGACGGCCGCCGGGCACACCTTCGGCGTCTGCGTGATCGTGTTCGACCGACCGCGCCACCTGGCCGACGAGGAGCGCACACTGCTGACCGCCATCAGCGCCCTGGTCGCGCACGCCCTGGAACGCGCACGGCTCTACGACGCCGAGCACACCCGGTCCCGGGAACTGCAGCGCGCGCTGCTCCCCCGGACACTGCCCGACCTCCCGGCGTGCACCACCGCGGCCCGGTACCTGCCCGCCGGCCACGGCATGGACGTCGGCGGTGACTGGTACGACGTCATCCCGCTCTCCGCCGGACGGGTCGCGCTCGTCATCGGCGACGTGATGGGCCACGGCCTCTCCGAGGCTGCCACGATGGGACGGCTGCGCACGGCCGTTCACACCCTGGCCGACCTCGAGCTGCCACCCGACGAGATCATGAGCCACCTCAACGACATCGTCAGCGGCCTCGGGGAGGACTCGTACGCCACGTGCCTGTACGCGCTCTACGACTCCACCACCCGGACGTGTTCCATCACCCGCGCCGGGCACCCACCACCGGCAGTGGTCCACCCCGACGGCACCGTGCACTTCCCGCATCCGGTCCCCGATCCGCCCCTGGGGGTGGCAGAGCCGCCGTTCGAAACGGTGGAGCTGACGATGCCACCGGGAAGCCTCCTGGTGCTGTACACCGACGGCCTCATCGAATCGTCCGAGCGCGAGATCGACCAGGGCATGACGGATCTGGCGCAGCTCCTGCGCACCAGGGAGAGCGAAGACCTGGACCTGCTGTGCGAGTACCTCATCGCCGGCCTGCTCCCAGCCGGAGATCACACCAGCGACGACGCCGCCCTCCTGGTCGCCCGTGTGCACGCGCTCAGCCCGGACCACATGGCCTCCTGGCCACTCCCGGAGGACCCCCAGGCAGCGGGCCTGGCCCGCAGGCACGTCCGGGAGCAGCTGTCCACGTGGGGGCTGGACGACATGGCGACGACCACGGAACTGCTCGTCAGCGAACTGGTCGGGAACGTCGTGCGTCATGGGAGGGGCCCGCTGCAGCTGCGGCTGCTGCTCGACGCCGACCTGGTCTGCGAGGTCTCCGACGGCAGTCTGACCATGCCCAGGGTCCGCCACGCGTCCGAGACGGACGAGGGCGGCCGGGGACTGCAGCTGGTCGCCGCACTCTCCCAGCGGTGGGGTACTCGCTACACCGCTGCCGGCAAGTGCATCTGGACCGCGCAGACGATGCACGGAGCCGACGTCGCGGCTCCGCCCCCGCCGGAATCCGACACGGACGCCGGCGCGCCCCCCGAATCACCGCTTGACGCCGAGCACGCCTGATCGGTGCTCAGCCGAGGGCGCGATCGAGGTTGAATGCGGCGCTGATGAGGGAAAGGTGGGTGAACGCCTGCGGGAAGTTGCCGAGTTGTTCCCCCGTCGGTCCGATCTCCTCCGCGTACAGGCCGAGATGGTTGGAGTAGGTGAGCATTTTTTCGAAGGCCAGGCGGGCGTCTTCCAGGCGGCCTGCCCGGGTGAGGGCTTCGATGTACCAGAACGAGCAGATCGAAAAGGTGCCCTCCGTGCCCAGGAGGCCATCCGGGCTGGCTCCCACGTCGTAGCGGTGGACAAGCGAGTCGGTGACCAGGTTCGCACCCAGGGCGTCCAGCGTCGAGAGCCACTTCGGGTCGACCGGGGAGACGAACTTGACCAAGGGCATCATCAGCACGGCGGCATCAAGGACGTCGCCGTCCAGTTGCTGGACGAAGGCGCCGACCTCGGACGACCAGCCCCGGCTCATGATCTGCCGGTAGATGGCGTCACGGCTCCGCCCCCATCGGACAAGGTCGGCAGGCAGGCCACGCCGGGTCGCCATGCGCATGGCCCGTTCGATCGCCACCCAGCACATCAGGCGCGAGTACAAGAAGTCCCGTCGTCCGCCGCGGGTCTCCCAGACACCTTCGTCCGGCTGGTCCCAGTGGTCGCAGACCCAGTCCACCACGGCGCCGACCTCGTCCCAGTGGTTGCTGCTGATGGGCTGCCCCCACTTGTCGTACAGATAGATGGAGTCGATGAGCGCTCCGTAGATGTCGAGCTGGAGCTGGGTCGCGGCACCATTGCCCACCCGCACCGGGGACGAACCCATGTACCCCTCGAAATGCTGCAGTTCGCATTCGGGCAGCTCACGGCGTCCGTCGATGCCGTACATGACCTGCAGCGGCCCGGTGTCGTCGTCGTCCTCGCACTTGATGCAGGAGGACAGGAAGCCCATGAACGCTTCGGCCTCCGACGTGAAGCCCAGCCTGAGCATGGCGTAGATGCAGAAGGCGGCGTCCCTGACCCACGTGTACCGGTAGTCCCAGTTGCGCTCGCATCCGATCTCCTCGGGCAGGCTCGTCGTCGGCGCAGCCACGATCGCGCCGGTCGGCGCGTAGACGAGCAGCTTCAGCGTCAGCGCGGAGCGGTGCACCATCTCCCGCCACCGCCCGTGGTAGCGCGAGGAACTCAGCCACCGCCGCCAGTAGCGGACCGTGGCCTGGAACTCGTCCTCGGCCTCACACCTGGCACACGCCCGCGGAGCGACCTCTGCCCCCACCCGGTCGAGGGCGAAGACCGCGGACTCGCCTTCCAGCAATTTGAAGTGTGACCAGGCATCCGTGCCGTCGCATTCGAGCGGGACCGTGGCCGTCAGGGCCAAGGAAAGGTTCTCGGACACGAAGAGCGCGCTGTCGCCCTGCAGGCGCGCACTGTGTGGTTCGGTCCCGTAACCGAAGCGGGGAGCCACCCTCGCGGTGAACGGAAGCGAGCCCCGGACACACAGCAGACGCCGGATCAGCCGGTGCCGGTGGACCTCGCCCCCTTCGTCACCGATGGGCATGAAGTCCTGGATCTCGCCCACTCCGTCCGCGGCGAAGAACCGCGTGATCAGCACATTGGTGTCGGGAAAATAGAACTGCCGGGTCCGCGCAGGTACGTCCGCTGCCAGCTGGAACGATCCGCCCCGGTCCGCGTCCAGGATGGAACCGAACACGCTGGGCGCGTCGAATTGCGGGCAGCAGTACCAGTCGATCGTGCCGTCGGTGCCCACGAGCGCGACGGTACGAAGGTCGCCAATCAGGCCGTGTTCGGCGATCGGCAGATAGCGCCCGGAGCCCGCTCCCTGCCCGCATCCACCGAATCCGGCATTCTCGAACGCCATGCCAGGCCTCCCTGCCACCGCGGCACCATCGCCGTGAAACCGAAAATGACCCTGATAAGAGTCTAAATCGCCACACAATTGAACTTGGATCTTCCTCCTCAGCTGCACCACCGCCGTGTGCCGTGCCGCGACCACAACTGCGATTCGTCACCATCCGTGCGTTCAAGCGGCAGGCGGCGTGGGCCGCCGCAGGTGGGCCAGATCGTCGGGCGGTGGGCTGTCGGGCCGGTGGAAAAGCGGGGTCTGGTCGATGGCGGCCGCCGGGGCGTCGGCCAGCTGGAAGCGTTCACGCAGCCGGTGGTAGAACTCCAGCGGCGCCAGACGGGCCAGGCGCAGCCGATACGGCGCCCGGTAGACCGCGACCCAGTCGCCGGGGTCCAGCACTCCGCGCGTCTCCCCGTCGATACTCACGGCCACCCGGCCGGAGTGCGGCAGCACACGTACCGCGACCGCCTCGTCGGCGGCGGCGATCACGGTACGGCCGAAGGCCATGTGCGGAGCGACCGGGGTGAAGACGATGGCGTCGGTGGCAGGGTCCAGTACCGGCCCACCCGCGGCGAAGTTGTAGGCGGTCGAGCCGGTGGGCGTCGCCATGATGACCGCGTCGGCCGAGTAGGAGGCGAGCAGCTGCCCGGCCAGGTACACGGCCACGCTCGCCTGCCGGTCCCGGGCGAGCTTTTCCAGGACCACGTCGTTCACGGCGGTGACGTCCAGGGCGACACCCCAGCCGACCGGCTGCGGCCCGGCGGGACGCAGCGTCGGCGCCGGCAGCGCGGGGCCGCGCCCGTAGCACAGCACCGTGTCCAGGCCGACGGGCGTCTGCAGCGGGCGCGACGCGCGCAGCGTGAGCACCATCCGCTCCTCGATCACCGCCGCGTCCCGGTGGAGTACGTCCAGAGCCTCCTCCACCTGGTCGGTGGAGATCTCGGTCAGGAAGCCGACCCGGCCCACGTTCACTCCCAGCACCGACGCCCCGTCCTTGGCGGCGATCCGTGCCCCACGTAGAAACGTACCGTCACCACCGAATGTGATGATCGCCCCGGGATGACCCGCCGCCTCGGCCTCCTCCTGGCCTCCGTGCCGCGGTTCCCCCTCCCGCCACACGTCGATATCGGTGCAGGCGATGCCGCGAGCGGCACACCACAGGCGGGCAGTCCGCGCCGCCGCGACGGCGGCGGGCCGGCCTTGGTGGACAACCAGACCCAGCCGATTGAGAGGCATCACCTCTCACCGTAGACCGCCCCGGGCCGCCGCGCAGATCGCGACAGATCGTCCCGGCGCACCGGTGGTCGAGCGGATCTTCGCCTGGCTTCCGGGCTCCGAACGCATCCGTACCCGCTGCGAACGCGGAGCCGACCGCCGCGAAGCCTTGCCCGAGCCCGGCTGCTGGAGGAGTGCCCGGACGCCATCGGTGGCGTCCGGCGGATCTACCGCCTCAGCCCTGCGCGCGCACGGGCTGTCCGCACCGCGGCGGACAATGCGTCGATGTCGTAGGCGCCGCGGTGCAGCAGGCCGTTGATGAAGAAGGTGGGCGTTCCGGACACCCCGCTCAGATCGGCCGACTCCATGTGCTCGGCGACCCGGCCGGCCCCCGCGTGGGTACGCAGACTGCGCTGGAAGCGCTTGGCGTCCAGGCCCAGCTCGTCCGCGTAGCGCTTCAGGTCGGACACCTGTAGCGCGCCTTGGTGCTCCAGGAGGCGGTCGTGCATCTCCCAGAAGGCCCCCTGCTCCGCCGCTGCCTCGGCCGCCTCGGCGGCGAGTTGCGCGTTGGGATGGACGTCGGTGAGCGGCAGATGCCGCCACACGTAGCGAAGATCACCGAAGTCGGCGAGAAGGTCGCGGACCACGGGTTCGGCCTGGCCGCAGAAGGGGCATTCGAAATCGGCGTACTCGACCAGGGTCACCGGGGCGTTCTTCGGGCCCCGGACGTGGTCGCGAGCGGGGTCGACCGGGACCGCGAGATCGATCACCCTCTCCGCGGTGCCGAGCAGCACCCGTGCACGCCTGTGCGGCGACAGGAGCCTGATCGCCGTCGCCACGGCGCAAGTTGCGAGGAAGGAACAGATCACCGCGCTCAGGATGCCCATCTTCGCCTCCTCGAGCCGGTCTCCTTCGAAGGCGAGTGTGGAGATCAGCAGGGCGACGGTGAACCCGACCCCGGCGATCGTGCCGCCCCCGGCCAGGGCGCCCCAACCGACCGGAGGTCTCAACCGACCGCGGCTCAGCCGGGCAAGCAGCCAGGAGGCACCGGTGATACCCACCGGCTTGCCGACCACATAGCCGAGCAGGATGCCCAGAGTGATCGGGGACGTTGCCGCCCGCGACAGCAGACCTGCGTCGACGGTGATGCCGGCGTTGGCGAGGGCGAAGAGCGGCACGATCACATAACTCGTCCACGGGTGGTACATCTGCTGGAGCCGCTCGTTGAGCGACACCGCCGAGGCCAGTCCCTGACGTGCCGAACGCTCCAGTTCGGGTGTGGGCTGCTCCCGGAACGAGATGAACAGATCACTTGCCCGTTCCAGGTCACTGCGCGCCGCCGGGTAGGCATAGGTCAGCAGCCCCATGGCCAGACCGACGACCACCGGATCGACACCGGACTTGAGCAGGGCGACCCAGGTCGCGACCCCCATCAGCAGGTACGCCACTCCGCGGCGCACGCCTGCTGCCCTGACCAGCAGGATCAAGCCGAACAGAGCCACCGCCGCCAGCAGGGCGGGCACGGCGATGTCGTCGCTGTAGACGAACGCGATGACCACCAGGGCCAGCAAGTCGTCGACCACGGTGACCGTGAGGATGAACGTGCGCAGCGCGTCGGGGAACCGTCGTCCCAGGATCGCCAGCATGCCCAGGGCGAACGCGGTGTCCGTGGACATGGCCGCACCCCATCCGTGGGCCGAGGCATCGCCCGCGTTGAACGCCAAGTAGATACCGACGGGGACGATCATGCCGGCGAGCCCGGCGGCCAGTGGCAGCATGACCCGCTGCCGCTCCCGTAGTTCGCCCGTGTCGAACTCCCGGCGCGCCTCCAGCCCGATGACGAAGAAGAAGAACGTCATCAGGCCGCTGTTCACCCACTCACGCAGGTCCAGCGACACCCCTGCCGATCCCAGGGTCACCGACAGATGCGTCTCCCAGAAGGATGCGTACCCCACGGGAGCCACGTTCGCCCACACCAGCGCCGCCACCGTGGCGGCCAGCAGCACCGCCGCGCTGCCGGACTCGGTTGCGAGGAACGCGCGCAGCGGGGTCCGGGTCTCCGGGTCACGTGTGCTCTGCTCCTGGAAGGGCTGAGGGGAGGAGGGGGCGTGTGTCACCGGGCCATCATCGCGTGTCGTGTGCTTGTTGGGCTGCAACGGCCCACCAGGGCCGCACGGCATTCGACCGCTTCAGATGACGACCGGACCCGGCCCGTTCATGCCAGGCGTCGACCAGGTTCTCTCCTCGGACGACCGGCTCGCCGACGCCGAGCATGTTCCCCTCGCTGTCACGGAACCAGTCGCCGCGTTCACCCCGTGCAGCCTTGCCGGGGTGGTCTCCCTCGATCTCGGCGATCCCGTCCCTCGTTCGCGATCCGGGTACGTCGACCTTTTCGAACACCACGCCGCGCCGTCCGCGACGCGCCCGACCGCCCGGGCCAGGAACTCGTCTTCCTCGCACGACGTCCGAGGGGCAGCCAGGGCTGAGGCCGAGTACGGTGCCGGCGAGGGAGCCCCTCCTGGCGTCACCGACGGCGCTCTCCTGACGACGGCCTCGGCGCCCCGCCCGCCGGACCCGAACGGCGAGGTCGCGCGGAGGGATCGGTCTCACCGTCCTGACCAGGCCAGCAGTGTGTCCGCCGGCCATGAGGTGACGACCCGTTCCGCCGGCACACCGCACTCCTCGGCCCGGGCACAGCCGAAGATCTGCCAGTCGAGCTGACCCGGCGCGTGGGCGTCGGTGTCGATGGCGAACAGCACTCCGGCATCCACGGCGCGACGCAGCAGACGCCGGGGCGGATCGAGCCGTTCGGGCCGGCTGTTGATCTCCACGGCGGTGCCGGACTCGGCGCACGCGGCGAACACCTCGTCCGCGTCGAACTGCGACTCCGGGCGCCCTCGGCCGGTGATCAGACGGCCTGTGCAGTGCCCCAGAACGTTCGCCTGCGGATGACGGACGGCGGCGACCAGCCGGCGGGTCATGGTCCGCGCGTCCATCCGCAGTTCGGAGTGCGCGGACACGACCACCACGTCGAGCTGTTCCAGCAGTTGCGCTTCCTGGTCGAGGGAGCCGTCCGGGAGGATGTCGCACTCGATTCCGGTGAGCAGCCGGAACGGCGCCCAGCGGTCGTTGAGTTCGGCCACGGCCGCCAACTGGCGGCGCAGCCGTTCCGGCGACAGGCCGTGTGCCACGGTCAGCCGGGGAGAGTGGTCGGTGAGGACCGCCCACTCGTGTCCCAGCTCCATGGCCGTACGGCCCATCTCCTCGATCGGGCTTCCGCCGTCCGACCAGTCGGAATGCAGATGGCAGTCGCCGCGCAGCTCGGCACGCAGGCCACCGCCGCCTTCGGTGAGCGGACCGGCCGTGTCCTCCTCCAGCCGCCGGAGGTAGTCCGGGACTTCACCGGCCAGCGCTTCCCGTACGACCTGTGCCGTCTTCGGCCCGATGCCTCTGACCGACTCCAGCGTCCCCGCCGTCACGCGTTCCGTGATCTCGTCGCCCCCCATCGCTCCGATCGCACCAGCCGCTGTACGGAACGCCTGGACGCGGTACGTGGCTGCCCGGTCGCGTTCCAGCAGGAAGGCGATCCGGCGCAGGGCATCCACCGGATCCATCGGCTCCTCCCGTCCCGCCACGCGGGGGCTGCGCACCGGGGTTCTTCCCACGTCGGCACACCCCTGAGGCGGCGGCGTCTCGTACGCTCCCGCTCGGCCGCCGGGCTGCACCGTCGGGCGGCGCGCCGGAGGAGACGCGGCGGGCACAGGCCGACGCCTCCTCCGGACCGTGTCAGTGACTCCCGGCGGCCGGTTCCAGGACGAGGACAGGAATCTGCCGGTCCGTCTTCTCCTGGTAGTCGGCGTAGTCGGGGAAGGCCTCGACCGCGCGCTCCCACCACATGCGCTTCTCGTCGCCGGTGACCTCACGGGCGTTCATGTCCTGGCGTACCGGGCCGTCCTGCAGCTCCACCCGGGGGTCCGCGGTGATGTTGTGATACCAGACGGGATGCCGGGGAGCTCCGCCCAGCGAGGCGACCACGGCGTACGCGCCGTCGTGCTCGACCCTCATCAGCGGTGTCTTGCGGATCTTGCCGCTCTTGGCTCCACGCGTGGTCAGGATGATGACCGGCATGCCCCGCATCGTGGTCCCGTCCGTCCCTCCCGAACCTTCGAACAGTTCGACCTGATCGCGGACCCACTGCTCGGGGCTCGGCTCGTACTCACCTTTGAGAGGCATGGCATCTGTCCCATCGTCGGCATTCGGGCAGCGCGGACACCGATGTGTCCCGCTGCACCGCGAACTCTTCCATCATCGCGCCGTCCCGGGACCTGGGCGAGTACGCGTGTCAGAGCGGCAGTTCGGTCCCCTGCGCGGCGGGATGCGGGCGGGTCGGTGGGTCCGCTCGACAGGTCCGCCCGCTCGTGGATGGAGAGCGCGGGTGACGAGCACGGACGCCGATCCGTGCAAGCTCAGCGCAGCTGCGCCTCCCAGTCCGCCGGAACCATCCCCTGCGGACCCGGGGTCGGCTGAGCCGCCGGGTGGCAGGTGGGCGCGAGTAGCTCCGGCCCCTCGTAGTACTCCTCGGTCTCGACGTTCCACATCCAGTCCTCCCCCGGCTCGAAGCTGGCCAGGAAGGGATGTCCCGCGTCGCGGGCATGCTTCGTTCCGTGCTGCCCGGGTGAGGAGTCGCAGCATCCGATGTGTCCGCAGGCGGCGCAGCGGCGCAGATGGAACCACCACCCCGGTCCGTCGCCCGCCATGCAGTCCGCACACCCTGTGCCACTGGGAGCCGCGGTGGGATCGATACCTGGAATCCGGTCAGGTGCCATGGGACGTGTCTCCGTGATCAAGCGTGAGCACACCGACCTCAATGGTCTTGGCTCGACGCGCTGAGGCCTTCCGTCTCCCCTTCTGCATCGTACGGCCGGGTGGGACGGTGCGCCTGTGTCGGTAGTCCCTCACCTCACCGGGCCGACGGCTGCGTCTCCCGGCTGCTCACCAGCCGCCGCCGGAGTGCGGCGAGTCGGGGATGTCGTTCATGCATTTCGGCCGAGTGGCGGTCGAGTTCATGCCCGAGTCGTTCGGCGCGCTTGTCGATGTCCAGCTCATCCAGAATGCGATCGACCTCGGCGAGCAGGGCACCGTGCAGTTGCCACTCCCTGGGGTGTTCCTGGACGTCCTCCAACAGGAGGTCGGCCACCACGTCCCGGGCGGCGCGGCTGGACACCAGTGCGGCGGCCAGCCGCGACTCGGCTTCCTCGGCGTTGGCGGACACCGGGGTGGTGATCAGCGTGGAAAAGCTTTCGATCGCCTCGGCCATCTGGGCGAAGAGTTCTCGCAGTGACCGCGCCACGTCCTCGGGGAACAGCGATTCCTCGGTGCGGGCCTTGGCCAGATCCGTCATGGTGCGTGCCAGCACGCGGAGCACGACCGCGCAGATCTCCAGCGTGTCGAGTCCGGTACGCAGGACGATCCGGTAGAGGAGTCCCTGGCGGACCCGGGGGTTGAGCATGAGGCTCTCCTCGGCCTGCCGCAGCGAGGCGTCGACGGCCACGATGTCGTGGTCCAGCCGACGGGCGTCGTGCAGTCTGGCCGCCGCCTGGGGGACGGTGAGGTGTCCGCCGGACTCCTCACCCATGGCACGGAACATCCGTCCCATCTCCCGTGCCAGCGTGTCGATGGACGCCCCGGCGGTCTGCACCCATACGGGCGGTGCGAACAGCAGGTTGAACAACAGGCCGACGCCCGCACCGATCAGGGTCTCGAGTACGCGGTCCCACGCGGTGTAGGCGATCTGGGACACGCCGAGGACGAGCATCGCGCTGATCGCCACCTCGGGCACGAACTCATCGACCCGCACCATGCGTCCGATGATCAGCGAACTGAAGATCGTCAGCCCCAGACTCCACCAGGTCAGGCCCACCAGCGCGCTGAATCCGATGGCGATGAGCACCCCGACGACGACGGAGTTGACTCGCCGGATGCCTGTGGTGAGCGTCGCGTACAGGGTGACCTGAACGACCAGGAGTGCGGTGAGCGGAGCCGTCAGCGGAGCGGGCTGAGGAAGGGTCCACACCGCGACGACATAGGCGATGACCGCCGCCGCCGTCGAACGCAGGGTCTGCGCCGCGACAGGTTCGGTGGTTCGCCGGACGAGCTTGACCACAGGTGCGGAGAGTTCTGGCATCTCACTCCCCTTCCCTCGCACGACCGCTTGCAGCCCCACGAATGGACCGGACGGGTGCCGATGTGTCGGGATCGACCGGCGCAACCGCCACCGAAGACCCCGAGCCGGCCGGCCGATCCGGGGCTCGCGGGCCTCGCGGCGTACCGGCGGGGGAACCGCCCGGTGGCGCGGGACGCGCAACCTCACCTCATTAAGGGCGTGCAGATCTTTAACCCGTCTTCTTGATCTTGTTTTGAGCAGGGCCCGTGTCCAGGGTCCAGCCGGTCCGTACTTGACCGCTGTCATCCGCTCTGAACGGCACGGAGGGGTACGACTGCGGGGAGACATGTGGTCCCAAAGGCCTATCGCACCGGCAGCCCGGCGGCAGGTGGCCGCCGCCAGCAGCGACGACACGCGCCCGCAGCAGCCCCTCAGCCCCAGGGTGCCGTGGAAGGATCTCGGCGGGCCGGACGGCCGACCAGACCGGATCGAGAACACGGTACGTGGGAGAAGAGATGTCCCTTCCGGACCCGGGGCGGGAGGCCGAGGCCGCGGCGGCCCTGGGCTTCGACCTCAGCGAGTGCGTCGAGGAGCCCATTCATCTGCTGGGCAGGATCCAGTCCCACGGCACCCTGCTCGCGGTGGAGGCCGATACCGGCACCGTGGAGACCGCAGCTCTGAACACCGGCTGTTTGCTGGGGATCGCGGCCCAGGAGTTGGTCGGGGGATCCATCACACGGGTGCTGTCCCCCGAGGACTGGGCCGAGGCTCTTGAGGTCAGCGCTCAGCACGAGGCGGCAAGCCTGGTTCTCCCTGTTTCCATCGACGTGGCAGGCGCCCCCCGGATGTTCGACGTGACCGCACACCGGCAGGGGCCCCTTCTGATCCTGGAGTGCGAGCCGCGAGCCGTCGCGTTGCCGCATTTCGCGCGCTACTACCAGGGGGTTCGGCGAGCCCTGACACGGCTTCGGTCGTCGACGACGGCCGCCGAGTGCTGCCAGGCGGCCACCCATGAGATCCGGGCGCTGACCGGCTTCGACCGTGTAGTCGCCTACCGCTTCGAGGGCGAAGACGGGCCAGGAGAGGTGGTCGCGGAGGAACTCACCGACGGCCACGAGCCCTGGCTGGGGCTCTGGTTCCCCGCCAGTGACATCCCGCCCCAGGCGAGGCAGCTCTACCGCGACAACTGGATCCGGGTGATCGCCGACGTGGACGACGTCAGTGTGGGCTTGCACCCCCCGCGACGGGCCGGCTCGGGCCTGCCACTGGACCTGTCGAATTCCGTACTGCGCACCGTGTCCGGCTTTCATCTGGAGTACCTGCGGAACATCGGTGTGAAGTCGTCGATGTCGGTGAGTGTCCTGCGGGAGGGCGAGCTCTGGGGGCTGATCGCCTGTCATGGCGACGCCCCTGCAACCGTTCCCCCGGAACTGCGGGCGGTATGTGAGTTCTTCGGTGTCGCCTTCTCCCTGCAACTCGCGGTCATCGCGGAACGAGAGCAGGCCGAGGCGCTCGCCGCGTCCCGTGAGCGGCTTGATCAGATCATCTCCCGGGTCACGTCCGATCTGGAGAACTCGCTTCTGGCCGGGGACGACGCCCTCAGAACACTGCTGGACGCCGATGGTGCGGCGCTCTGCCGCGGCGGACGCAGCACCTCCAGCGGGATGAGTGTTGCGCCCGCTCTGCTGGAGACCCTCCAGGCACGCTCGGCAGGGCTGTCACCGGGCACGGTCTGGAGTACGGACCGCCTGTCCGAGGAACCGGACCGACCCGGCGGCGACACGACGGAAAGCGGTCCTGCGGGGGTCCTGATGGTGACGCTGAGCCGCGCGGGCGACTTCCTCGCTTGGTTCCGCAGGGACCGTCCCACCGCCCGCCAATGGGCCACCGACCCTTCCAAACCCATCCAGGTCGGCCCGCGAGGCGAGCGGCTCACTCCTCGCGGATCAGGTGCCGTCTTCCGCGCGGTGGTACGTGGACAGAGCCTGCCCTGGACGCCGACCGACCGCGCCACCGCGCAGGAGCTCTGGCGCACGCTGACCGGTCTGGTACTCCGGCACGAGGCCGAACTGACAGCGCTCAACGAACAGCTACGTGTCGCCAACTCCGACCTCGACTCGTTCGCCCATGTGGCAGCCCACGACCTCAAGGAACCACTGCGGGGCATCTTCAACGCCGCGACCTTCATCATTGAGGATGCCGCAGCGGACCTCGACTCGACGACCGTCCGACGGATGCTCACCATGCGGCGACTGGCCGGTCGGATAGACGACCTGCTCGACTCGCTGCTGCACTTCGCCCGGCTGGGTCGAGGCGGACTGCACCGCATCCGTGTTCCACTGGACCGGGTACTGGACTCCGCACTCGATGTGGCCGGGGAACGTCTGGCCGAGGCCCATGTGCGGGTCATCAGAAGAGATCTACCCGAGGTGTACGCCGATGAGCACCGGCTCTACGAGGTCCTGGTCAACCTCTTGGTGAACGCTGCCAAGTACGCCGCCGACCAAGGAGACCGCACGGTCGAGGTCCTGGTCGACACACTCCGCACGCCGGCAGGCGGGACCCCCCAGCAGACCGTCGTGGTCCGCGACAACGGCATCGGCATTCCGGCCGACCAGCAGGGCGAGGTTTTCGAGCTGTTCCGCAGACTGCACGGGCAGGACGAGCGCGGCGGAGGCACCGGTGTGGGTCTCGCGATCGTCAAACGGATCGTCGAACGGCACGGTGGCGAGCTGTGGCTCGAAAGCGAACCAGGCTGCGGGACCAGCTTCTGCTTCACTCTGGGTCAGGACGGCGGCGACTGAGCGGCAGGGCCCTCGTCCCCGCCCTTCACTCTTCTCTGCCAGTAGTCCACGGCCCCCTTCAGAACGGTGCGGAAGAGCTCGAAGTTGACCGGCTTGTAGATGTAGCTGTCGGCCCCTGCTGCGTAGGTTGCGTCGACCTCGTCCGGCGCGGTCAATGACGTGAAGACAACCACGGTCACGTTGTTCAGTTCGGGCATGGAGCGGATCGATCGGAGTACCGCGGTTCCACTGAGACCGGGCATGTGCAGATCCAGGAGGACTAGCCCCGGTCGTCGGGTGGCTTCCAGCAACCGCTCGGCCACTCCGGCCCCCCTGTCCGTGAATTCCAGCGTCAGACCCGGATGAGTACGTCCGAGCGCCCGCTGAATCGCCTCAGCGTCCTCCGCCGAATCCTCGACCACCCAGACGAAATCGTGATCGATCCTCGGATCCCCGGCTGACCCGCTCACGCGACCATCTCCGCCTGTGCGACGAGCACGGCAATGTCGTCCGCACCCGCCGCGCGGAATTCCACAACAGCCGCTGCCAGCCGTTCGGCAAAACCTTGAGCCTCACCGGCCCCCTGCTGCGCCACCGCGTCCTGCAGGCAGGATTCGAAGAATGTTCCGTCAGCCGCTCTCGCCTCGGTCACCCCGTCGGTGAACAGCACCAGCGCGTCCCCCGGCGCCATATGCGCCGACCCAGATCCGTACTCGATTTCATCCAGTACGCCCAGTAGATCCCCGTGGGCCGCGAGCTCCTCCACAGCGCCATCCTCACGCCGCACCAAAGGCGCCGGATGCCCGGCACTCCAATAACGCAGGCGAAATCCCCTTCCGTCCGACACCAGTACCGCTACGAGCGCTGTCACGAAGCGGAACGTGCCCTCCCTGACCAGAGTCTGGTTCAGCCGTCCCAGCGCGTGCTCGGGCGTACTGCCGTCCTCGAGCAGGGTGCGCAGGGTATGGCGGGCCAGACCAGTGAGTGCCGCAGCCTCCGCCCCGCGACCACAGACGTCACCGATAAGGAGCGTCACACTGCCCTGCGCCCCCGGGACAGCGTCATAGAAGTCACCGCCCACATCTAGCGATTCATCGCCCACTTCGTATGCCGAACTCAGAGTGAGACCCGAAATCTGCGGTAGCTCTCTCGGTAGCAGATGCCGCTGGAGAGAGACCACGTGCCGGCGCCGCTGTTCATGGAGGGTGCTCGTATCGATGGCCAACGCGGCCCGGTCTGCAAGATCGGCAAGGAACAGAGAGGCCACCTCAGCGATGTCCACCCGGTGGTACAGGAACGTCAGAGTGCCCAGAGCCCGCCCCCGAGCCTTGAGCGGATTCACACTGAGCGCACGCACAGCACGCCCCGCCCCGGACGAGGTGGTCCCGAAGGGACCTCCTGCCAGCTCGTCACCTTGCAACACCAGCCCCTGCCCGCCGTTGACGACCTGCTGCAACACATCCGTGAGCCAGAGGTCCTCGGCCGCGACCACACCGAGCCACTGCTGCTCGCCCGCGTCCATATGTGAGAAGGCCACGGGAGTCAGTCCGCGGGAAAGACACAGATGCAGGACGCACCCCTCGGCGACAGCGGGAACAGCCGTCCGAGCCACCCGTCGCACGGTCCTCTTCACATCAAGGCTCGAATCCATCTGCAACGACGCCTCCGCCAGGAAGGCGTCACTCACCTGACGCAGCTCATCCTCGCGCCGCGCCACGATGCGCCTGTTGGAGACCATGGTGACCTCAGCCACCTGCTTCAACCGGGTCCGTAGCGTCACATCGGCTGCGTCCCTCTCTGCGGTGCCGACCATGAACGACGCCCAGCCGCCCTGCCCCAGCGGCACAGCACACAAGGCCACACTCCGCGCGCCCGCTGCTGCCAGAATCTGGGCATGCGGCATAGCACCGTCGAGTTCCGACACCTCGTGAACCGTGACAGTCGGATCGCCGCCCGGAGCCCCGGCGGCGGCAGATTCGCCAAAATCCTGTTCGAATTCCACGAACGATGGCGTGGGCTCCGCCAGGGTGACACTACGCAGATAGTGCAGCAGCCCACCGCTCCAGCGGGTGCCCACGACGGCCAGTACGCCGGGCATACGGAGCAGCATGTCGTAGAGGGAACCGGCCAGCTCGGTCACGTCCTGCGCGCTGTCGGCGAGACTCCAGAGCTCATGCAGACGGCTGGACCACCATCCGTCATCCGCCTGACAGGAAGCTTTGCCCTCGTGCTGCTCCACCGCTGATCCGCCGTTCCGTAATACCACTGTCGGCTCCGGCCCGTCAGGGGAAACGCTATGTCACGCCGCGGCTGAGCGCCTCCAGGCGCGATCCCCGCGGCGGCGTTCCGCACGAGACGCGCGAGCCTGATCGCCATGGGCCCCCACGCGCAGAGGCGCCGCCCGCCCGGTGCTGGGAAGTGCAGTGGACGCCGTCGCCGGTGAAAGCGGCGGCGCCGTCGTTCCAAGCAGCTCATCGCCACTGAGTGGTGCCGACGGCGGCCCACCCTCGCGCCCGAGCCGACTGGAGCGACGAGAAGCGAACGTCTCCGGTTCCACCAGGCCAGGTCGCCTCTTCGCCTCTTCGCCTCTTCGCCTCTTCGCCTCTTCGCCTCTTCGCCTCTGCTGCAGGGTGCGCAACCCGTGGCTCGTGGCCTCGTCGAAGGGCTCGTGAACCAGGCACTTCGAATACCACGGGAAGGCGGCCGGCAGCCGTAGGTGACCCCAAAGCTCTGATCTCCTGGGCGGTAGAAGCGGACCAGATCCTGGCCAGCGATCCGGCTCACGAGGTGGACTCGGGGCTTCTCGCTGCTGCCGTTTGGCGCGTCAGCGTAGCGTCGGACGCCCCATTGCATCTCATTTGGTTAGTCCGCGGTGGCAGATGTGGGTGCAGGCGATGCCCGTGAAGGCGAGGAAGTGCTCGGCTTTGCGCTCGTAGCGCCGGTGGAGACGGCGGCAGCCGGCGAGCCAGGCCATGGTGCGTTCGACGGTCCAGCGGTGGCGGCCCAGTCGCTGTAAGGACTCGACGCCCTTCCTCGCATGCGTTGCCGGATGCCGCGTTGGCGTAACCATCGTCGCAGGTGGGGGTAGTCGTAGCTTTTGTCGGCGTGGAGCTTTGCGGGTTTGCGGCGCTGCGGTCCGCGGCGGGAGCGGATCGGCGGTATCCCTTGCACGAGGGGGATCAGGGCCTGGCTGTCGTGCAGGTTCGCTCCCGAGATCCTGACAGAGAGGGGCAGACCGGCCTGCTCGGTGATCAGATGGATCTTTGACCCGTACTTGCCCCGGTCGACAGGATTCGGACCTGTCAGGTCCCCCTTTTCAGGGCTCGCATGTTGACTGAGTCGATCGCGCACCGGGACCAGTCCAACCCGCCGCGGGAGCCGAGCTCGTCGAGGACCAGGCGGTGGAGCTTGGCCCACACCCTGGCCTTCGTCCACTCGGAAAAACGCCGATGAGCCGTGGCCCCCGACGGCCCGAACGAAGCAGTGGGCAGCTGCTGCCACGTGCACCCTGACGTGGCCACGAACACGATCGCGGCCAGCACCTCACGATCACCATGCCGCCGCCGACCACCACCCTGAGGCCGCGACGGCGCATCCGGCACCACCCGCTGAAACAACTCCCACAACTCATCCGGCACCAGCCGCTCAACAATCCCCACCATGAACGACAGCCTACCGACTCCGCCAAATGAGACGACTTCTTAGGAATGCGGCAACCCACGGGAAACACCTTCAACAGAAAGTTGACCCGCTGCCGCGTCACCGCTCCCCCGCACTCGAGCGGGCCGTCCGTCCGCGCTCGCGCCCCACCCACCCGTTCTCACGCGTACCCGTCCGTCCCCGCCCCGTTACGGAGGCATCCGTGTCACAGGCACCGTCCTCGCCCGCCCCCGCCCGCCACCCCGTCGATCAGGTGCTGCCGCCCGGCCGGCTCGGGATCCTCGGTCTGCAGCACGTGCTGGTCATGTACACAGGCTGCGTCACCGTCCCCCTTGTCTTCGGCTCCGCCGCCAAGCTGGACACCTCCACCATCGGGCTGTTGATCAACGCCGACCTGTTGGTGGCCGGCCTGATCACGCTGATCCAGGCGCTCGGCATCGGCAAACTCCTCGGCGTGCGGCTGCCGGTCGTCGCCGGAGCCACCTTCACGGCGGTGACCCCGATGATCCTCATCGCGGGCAAGTACGGCATGCAGGCCGTGTACGGGTCCATGATCGCGGCAGGTGTCTTCGGCCTGCTCGTCGCCGTGCCCTTCTCCCGCGCCGTACGGTTCTTCCCGCCGCTGGTCAGCGGTTCGGTGATCACCGTCATCGGGCTCTCGCTCATCGGAGTCGCGGCCGGGCTGATCGCCGGTCTCGACCCCACAGCCAAGGATTACGCCGCCCCCAGCCACCTCGCGCTGGCGGGCGGCATCATCCTGCTCATCATCGTCGTCAGCCGTTTCACCCGTGGCTTCTTCGCGCAGATCGGCGTGCTCCTGGGCCTGGTCGCCGGCACCCTGGTCGCCGTTCCGATGGGACTGACCGATTTCTCCTCGGTCGGGCCGGCCGACTGGCTGGGCGTCTCCACGCCGTTCCATTTCGGCGCCCCGCAGTTCCCGATCGCCGCCGTCATCTCGATGTGTGTCGTGATGCTGGTGACGTTCACCGAGTCCACCGCCGACATGCTCGCCGTCGGTGAGATGACCGACCGCCCGCTCTCCAAGGCCGACGTGGCCCGGGGGCTTGCCGCCGACGGCGTCTCCGGCATCCTCGGCGGCATCATGAACGGCTTCATGGACACCGTATTCGCCCAGAACGTCGGGCTGGTCGGCATGACCAAGGTCCGTAGCCGCTACGTCGCCGCCGTCGCCGGAGGCATCCTGCTCCTGCTGGGCCTGGTCCCCAAGCTCGGCGAGATCGTCGCCTCGCTCCCCGAGCCGGTGATCGGCGCGGCCGGTCTGGTCATGTTCGCCACCGTGACCGCCGTGGGCATCAAGACCCTGCGCACGGTGGAGTTCGAGGGGACCAACAACCTGATGGTCGTCGCTGTCTCCATCGGGATCGGCATGCTCCCCGTCGTCGCGCCGTCGATCTATCACGCCTTCCCGACCTGGTTCCAGATCATCGGCGGCAGCGCCATCACCAGTGCCACCCTCGCCGCGTTCCTCCTCAACCTGCTCTTCAACCACACAGGGGGCCGCGGCAGATCCGCGACGGCCGGGCCGGTGTCGGCCGCGGAGGTGGCCACTTCCGGCCCGACCTGACAAACCCCGAGCCTCGAGTCCTGCCGCCCCTGGGGTGAGGGAGTCGACGGCCCACCGACGCCGGGAGGGCGAGGCCGATCGGCCTCGCCGTCTTTCGTGCATGTCCGTCCGTCAGGCGTTGAGGACACCCGCGCCCAGCAGGGCGAAGAGCAGCACGCCCACGATGATGCGGTAGATCACGAACGCGTTGAACGAGTGCTTGGCGACGAACTTCAACAGCCAGGCGATCGAGGCGTACGCGACGACGAAGGAGACCACCGTGCCCACGGCGAGCGGGACCGCGCCCACCCCGCCGCCGACCGCGTCCTTCAGCTCGTACAGCCCGGCACCGGTCAGTGACGGGATTCCGAGGAAGAACGAAAGCCGGGTCGCGGCAACCCGGTTGAGGTCCAGGATGAGTCCGGTGGACATGGTGGCGCCGGAGCGGGAGAAGCCGGGGAAGAGGAGCGCCAGGATCTGGGAGCAGCCGACCAGCATCGCGTCCTTGAGCGTGGTGTCCTCCTCGCCTCGCCTGTGCCGGCCCATCTGATCGGCCGCCCACATGACGCCACTGCCGACGATCAGCGATCCGGCCACCACCCACAGCGAGGCGAGCGGACCTTCGATGAGCCGTTTCGCCGCGAGTCCGACGATCACGATCGGGATCGTTGCGTAGATGACCCACCAGGTGAACTTGTAGTCATGGTTGTCCCGTTGGTCGCGATGGGCCAGGCCCCGTACCCACGCGGTGACGAATCGGACGATGTCCTTGAAGAAGTACACGAGGACGGCGGCGATCGCACCCACCTGGATGACGGCGGTGAAGGCAACGACGCCCTTGTCGTCCACCGGGATGTCCATCAGCCCCTCGGTGATCTTCAGGTGCCCGGTGGAGGAGATCGGCAGGAACTCGGTCACCCCCTCCACGATCCCGAGAACGATGGCCTGTCCGATGGTGATGGCGCTCAAGTGATCCGTCCTTGCGAAGCATTCGATGGGATGACGGTGGTGGTGCGGTTCGGTGGCGCTCTCGGCTCAGGGCCGCAGTTCCGGGAAGCGAGGCCCGCGCAGCCGCCGACAGCCGGTGGGCGGGCGCACCGGTGCCGTACCGGGCGGTGCCCCGGGGTCGGGCGTGTGACGGAGCATGGGATTCCTGTCATGGCGGCGGGCGTCACGGGTCCCCGAGCATGCGTGGCACACTCGGGGAAGGCCATTGTCTTCTACGCGCGCGTAGAAGACGGGTGTGACTGTAGAGGATGAGCAAGGAGGCAGCCAACGGTGGATGCGGTCGAGCGTGCCGGGACGCACGAGACGGACAGCCGCCTGGCCAACGGGAAGCGGGAGGCCGAGGTGCTCGCCGTGCTCCGGTCGGCGCAGGAGCCGCTCACCCCGAGAGCCGTACGTGAGGTCATGGACGACGACTTGTCGTACAGCACCGTCGTGACCATCCTGACCCGGCTGTACGAGAAGGACGTCCTCACCCGGGTCCCACGAGGCCGGGCCTTCGCCTACACGCCCGCGACCGACGAGCCGGGTTTCGCCGCCCGGCGGATGCGCCAGGCCATGGAGGAGGTTCCGGATCGCGAGACGGTTCTCACCCGTTTCGTCGACGACCTGTCGAGCGGTGACGAGGCGCTTCTGCGCCGCCTGCTCGGCGGCGACCTGGACTCCGACCGGTAGGGCCACGGAGGCTGCCATGCATCTCGCGGTCTACCTGCCGCTGCTCTTCCCGCTGCTGGCGGGACCCGCGGCCCGGCCGCTTGCCGACCGGCTGGAACCGCGGCTGGCCACCTGGGTGCTGACGACGGCGTCCGCGGTGTTGGCCGCGGGCAGTACGACGGTACTTGGCCTGCTCGCCCTCGCCGGCCTGGTGCGTATCCCGAGGATCGCCCGACTCGCCGATCTGTCCCCGGCCGTGCTGGGGCGCGACGATCCGGCGTGGTTGCCGGTGGCCGCGCCGGCCGCGGTGCTGCTGCTCGCCGTGACCGTGGTCGCCTCCCGATTCCTGGTACGCCGGGTCCGGGCGGTGTGTGCGGCCGTTCTGGAGTCCGCGTGCTTCCCGGGTCAGGATCCGCTCGTGGTGATGGAGGAGTCGGCCGCCGACGCGTTCGCGATGCCCGGACTGCCCGGCCGCATCGTGGTCTCGACGGGCATGCTGGCCACGCTCGACGAGACCGAGCGGGCAATCCTGTTCGCGCACGAGCGGGCCCATCTGCGCGCGCACCACTACCTGTTCGCCGCAGCCGCCCAACTGGCGGCAACCGCCAACCCGTTGGTACGCCCCTTGGCGGCCCAGGTCTCCTACACGATCGAGCGGTGGGCGGACGAGGCCGCGGCAGGAACAACCGGCGACCGGCGGCGGGTGGCGGTCACCGTGGGAAAGGCGGCGCTGGCGACACAGCGCTCCGGGGGGCAGCGGCGACTGCCTTCCGCGGCCCTGGGACTTCTCGGCCGCCGGGGTGCGGAGCGCCGGACGGACACGGATCGGACGGGGCTGGACAGGGCGGGCCCCGTGCCGCGGCGGGTGGCTGCGCTCCTGTCCCCCGCACCGACGGGCGGGAAGTGGCGAGCCATGGTCACCGCCGCCTACCTCACGGCTGCCGTCCTGTGCACGGTCGAAGCCGCCCAGGATCTGCACGAGGTGCTGGAGCGGGCCAGAGGCGGCTGACGGGCCGTTCCGCGGGCCTCGGGCCCCGGAGCCGCACTGCGTACAGGTGGACGGTCAGCGACTGCCGTCGAGGCTCGGCAGGGCCCGGGAAAGCTGGACACGAGCGGGTTCGCGCAGGACTCTGCCCTGAAGGCGGGCCGCAAGGTCCCGGATCGCTGGGAGACGGGCGAACAGCGCATCCCCCGGGCAGTCGGTGGCAAAGCCGTCGCGATGGGCGGAGATGGCATAAAAGCTGGCCGAAGTCCCCTTGGGGTAGAGGCTCTTGTCATTGGTGGACGTCAGTCGCACCTTGCCGCGGGGGTCGACGTCGCGCAGGCCGAGTTTCCAGGCGGCGAGGGCTGCGATCGCACGTTCCATGGGTGCCGGCACCTTCGTCCCTCGTCCGAAGGTGCCGATCGCCGCGATCCCCGCGGTGCCCTGGTTGAACCCCTGGGTGTGGGACCCGACGACGGGGCGGTCGACACCGCCGGCGCGGCCTTCGTAGATGTTTCCGCATCGGTCGACGAGGAAGTTGTAGCCGAAGTCTCCCCAGTGCTGGTCACGGGTCTGGCCCGTGTACAGGTTGCGCAGGATGTGCGGCACGTCGGCGCAGTCGTAGGCATTCGGAGTGTCCGTATGGTGAATGAAGATCGCACTCACCCCATTCGCGTAGTGGGCCCGGGGATCACGCTTGCTCTCGTCGGCCCGCCACTGCGCACGGGACACGATGGTGGGGCGAAGTGCCGCATGGGGGAACGCCACCGTCATCGCACTCAGCGCGACGAGTGACGGCGTGGAATCGACGGTCGGCGCCGGCCCCGTACCGACCTGCAGCACCGAAGCAGGGCTACCCGGCATCGTCCCGCCGACGATCCCGGCCGTCGTCACCCTCGCCGGTGCCGCCACGAGTGGAACTGCCGCTATGGAAGCCGTGAGGGGCAGCACGATTCGCCACATACGCACAGGGGGCCTTCTTTCCATTTCGCCGAGCGGGCGGCGGGAGCACGTGAGCCCGCTGAGGGCTGACCCGTCATCCCTGGTGGATCAGCGCACGGCGTCAGATGCGGCGCATCGCAAGGCGGAAGGACATCCGCATACTGCATGTACTCGGACGTTCCGACAACGGCGAAGCGCCGTGGCTGTCGTCGCGCGCCCGCCAGGGATGGCGCGACAGCCATCAGCCTTGCGGCAGTGGGTTCGCCGCGCGCGCCGGGCTACTGCATGCAGGCGAGTACGACACAGCCGACCTCGGTGTACGCCTGACGGCACCCTGGCCGACCCGTGCGGCACGTTGCGGGGGCGCCGGTACGGGCGCGGACCTGCCCCGCGGCACGTCGTGGCAGGACGGCGCCCTCGCCGGCCACGTACACGGCGCCGCACGTCCGACCGCATGCCAACACTGCCCGGTACTTGACGGGTTCCGCACCACCGGGCCCTGTGACACGATCCTGAAATGATCTCCAACTCGCCCATACCTTCGGTCGTTCCCGCGGGCCGGATGGCCCGGATGCGACAGCCGGTGCTCGGTCTTTCCGGCGGCCTGGAACTCCGTCCGTGGCGCCGGAGTGACGCGGGCGTCCTCGTGGCGGCCGGCCAGGATCCCTCGATTCGGCGATGGAACCTTCTGCATGTGGACTCGCCGGAGGACGCACGCGAGAGGATCGAGCGCATGCACGAGCGGTGGCAGACCGAGCTGAGTGCCATGTGGGCCATCGCCCGCACGGACGGCGGCGAAGCCACGGGCCTGATCGGGTGGAGTGGCATCGACCTCAAGGGCGGCGGTGCCGAGATCGTCTACTGGGTCCTGCCCGCGGTACGCGGCGGCGGTGTGGCGGTCGAAGCCACGAAACGCGTCAGCCGGTGGGCCCTGGACGACCTCGGCCTGCACCGGCTCCGGCTGTGCCACTCGGTGGCCAACCCGGCGTCCTGCCGGGTGGCGGTCAAGGCCGGATACTCCCTCGAAGGCACCATGCGCAGCGCGCTGCTGCACGCGGACGGCTGGCACGACCAGCACCTGCACGCCCTCGTCCAGGGCGACATCGGCATCTGAGGCCTGCCGCGACAGCGCGCCGGTCGCAGCCACTCCCGTACACGGAGCCCTCAAGGTGTTCACCGGTCGGACGGACGAGCCGGCGTGCGGCTCACGCGACATGGTGACCGGTCGGCCCGTGCGGCCCGCCCTGGCGAGTGGCGCCCACCGGCAGGCCGATCAGCGGCAGGTCGTCGGTGGAGGTCAGGAGCAGGCGACCAGTCCGGCCGCGTCCACGGTGAAGACAGCCCGCCCGGCGGCCACCTGTCGGTCCCGGTCGGGTCCGGGGCGCACCAGCCGGTCCAGCGCGCGGACCAGCGCCATCTCGTCGGCAGCATGCTCGGTGAGTCCTGCGGCAGCCATCTCGCCGACGCCCTCGGCGCCGTGACCGGCGATCGGCCGGTATCCGACGACCGGTACGCCGGCGGCGAGCGCCTGCTGTGCCGTCTGCCCCGCGGCGTTGTCAACCAGGGCGCTCGATGCCGCCATGAGGTCGGGCAGGTCCTCGACCCAGCCCAGCGCCAGAACGCCGGGAAGCATCGCGGCACGGTCCCGCAGCTGTTCGTCCCTGCCGCACAGCAGCACCGGTATGTGGCCCGCGCCGGCGAGCAGCAGCGCCGTTTCCGTCAGCCCGTGTCCCACGCCCCAGGCCCCGGCCGAAATCAGCACGGGTGGACGGCCGGGGCCGCGCCGCGCGAACTCCCGCGCCCAGCGGGACGACCGGCCGCGCGGGTTCTCGTGGCCGACCGAGGCGAAGGCCGGGGGCACGATCGGGCCGCAGACCTCTGCCGGGCGTCCGGTCGTGGCGCGCACGCGTGCCGCGGCGGCCTCGGTCAGGCACAGGTGCAGGTCGTTGCCGGGATGCAGCCACTGTCGGTGCACGGCGAAGTCGGTGACCACGACCGTGCTGGGCGGGCAGACACCGTCCCGGGACCGCAGCCGCCCCGTGACCTGAGCGGCCTGGTGGAAGGTGGAGACGAGCGCGTCCGGTCGCCAGCGTTCCACGACGCTGCGCAGGCGTGGCTCCAGGACCGCGGCCAGCGGCCCGGTGCCCGGTGCCCAGTTGTTCCGGTCGCCCGGGTCTCCGCGGTCGCGGAAGAATGCAGAGTAGACCGCTCCGTAGGCCCAGGGGCAGCGGCGCAGCGTCGTGCGGTACACGGCGCGCAGCCCACGCCCGGCACCGGGGGGCAGCAGGTCGAGGAGGTCCACGCATACCGTCAGGTCGCCGCCGGACCGCAGACGCCCGGCCAGTTCGGCGGCGACGGCATCGTGTCCGGCGCCCATGCTCGCGCTGACGATCAAAATCCGACGTCCCATTCTTGGATATTCCTCCGCATGGACCCTCCGCGCATGGCGGCCGGTGCGCCACACCCGGACGGGCGGGCCGTTAGCCCAGTGGCGTCGCGCGCGTTTGCCGTTGCGTCGGTTGCATGAAGGATTACTCAGTACGGGTCGGTACAGGCGGTGCTTCGAGAGCACCAGGATGTCGGCGGCCCCGGAGGACGGAAGGCCCATGCGCAAGAGCCCCCTACCCCGCGGAATGCCCGCAGCCGAGGCCGGTGCGGCACTGTCGGCTGCGGCCGGTCCGTCTGCCCGCGCCCCGCGTCCGGTCGTGTTGATCACCGGGGCCTCCTCCGGTATCGGTGCCGAAGTCGCCTCACGGCTCGCCGTCGGCGGCCGATGGGAACTGCTGCTGAACGGGCGGGACGAAGACCGGCTCGGCAGTGTCGCCGCGCGTACTTCCGGTGTCGCGCTGCCGATGGACCTGGCCTCCGAGGAGGGCTGCCGCAGGCTCGCCGAGGCCGCGCTGGCGCACAGTGGCAGAGTCGACGCCCTCGTCGCAGCAGCGGGCCTCGGCTGGGCGGGCGCCTACACCGACATGCCGCCCGCCACCGTGGACCGCCTGGTGAGTGTCAACGTCTGCGCCGTTCTCCATCTCGTTCGCCTGGTCCTGCCGCAGATGGTGTCCCGCGGATCGGGCCGGCTGGTGCTCATCGGCTCTGTCGCCGGCCGGTTCGGCGTGCGGGGCGAGGCGGCGTACGCGGCGACGAAGGGCTCCCTGATCGCGTTCGCGGACAGCCTGCGCTACGAGCTCCGGGGCACCGGCGTCCAGCTCTGCCTGGTACTGCCGGGGCCCGTCGACACGCCGTTCTTCACCCGCCGTGGCACGCCGTACACGCGGTCCTGGCCACGGCCGGTATCCGCCGGGCGGGTCGCGGCAGCGGTCGAGGAGGCGCTGGCCGGTGGGCGGGACGAGATCGCCGTGCCACGCTGGCTGGGCGTGCCGGGCCGGGTGCAGGGTATGGCCCCGCGGCTCTTCCGCAGGCTGGCCACACGCTTTGGCTGAGCGGGCCCACGGCGACGGGCACGCGCGCAGGGGTGGTGACACATGATCATCCTGTCTGTCGTACTGGCACTGCTCGCCGCGCTGGGGAACGCGGGAGCCTCCGTGCTGCAGCGCCGCGCCGCGGCGGTCGACCTGCCCGGGCTCGCGGGCAGCCATCTGTTCGGAAAGCTGGGGTTCATCCGCCGGCCGGCCTGGCGCTGGGGTGCGGCGCTGCTGGTCGTCTCCGGGCTGGCACAGGCCCTCGCCCTGGCGACCGGACCACTGGCTGTGGTGCAGCCGGTGATGACGACGGAGCTGCTGTTCACACTGGTGCTGGCCGCGATCGTCTTCCGGCGGCCGCCCGGGGTTCGTACCTGGGGAGCGTTCCTCGGGATGGCGCTGGGTCTGGCGGTCTTCCTGCTGCTGGCCAGTCCGACCGGGGGCCTGGAGACCGTGCCGCCGAAGAGGTGGCTGCTCGGCGCCGTCCCGGCCGCCGCCGTGTCGACCGTGCTGATCGTGGTGGGTATGCGACTGCTGGGCTCCGCCCGCGCGGCGGTACTGGGGTCGGCGACCGCCATCGGCTTCTCCTTCACCGCGGCGCTGATCAAGGACACGCTCGGCCTGGTGTCCGGCGGGGTCGAGGGGCTGTTCGCGACATGGCAGATCTACACGGCCGCGGCCGTGGGCCTGGGATCCTTCCTGCTGCTGCAGGCCACGTTGCGGGCCGGCTCGCTGGCGGCGTCGCAGCCCGCGCTCACGCTCGGCGACTCGTTGCTGAGCGTCATTCTGGGTGTCGCGCTCTTCGAAGAGCAGATCGACCTGGGCTGGCGGGTGCTGCCGGAGGCTGCGGCGCTGGGGCTCATCGCGCTCGCCAGCGTGCATCTGAGCAGTTCACCGGTGGTCTCCGGAAAGGAAGAACAGCGATGGTAGGACGCTCCGGTGCAGGGCGGACGGCGGTGTCGTCAGGCGCGGCGGCCGGCGCGGTGGGTGCGGCCGCGGCCGCCGCGTGGCACATCGGGCCCGCCGCCACCTGGCTGCCGCCCGTACGGAGGATCCTCAGCCCGGCGTTGGACGGCCGCGGTCATCCCGCCCATGTGGCGCTGACCTTCGACGACGGGCCGGATCCGGCCAGCACCCCACACTTCCTGCGCGTCCTGGACGAGCACCGGGTGCGGGCCACCTTCTTCGTCGTCGGCAGCTCGCTGGAACGGCATCCTGACCTCGGCCGGGCGCTTGTGGCGGGTGGTCACGAGGTCGCGGTGCACGGCTGGCAGCACGGGCGCCCCTGGTTCCCCACGCCGCTGCGCGACGTACGGGAGGTGGCGCGCACCGTCGGCGCGGTACGGCGAATCTGCGGGACCGTTCCGCAGTGGTACCGGCCGCCTTACGGCATCCTCACCGGCGGCCGCCTGGTCGCAGCCCGCCGCGCCGGGCTGCGACCGGTGCTGTGGTCGGCCTGGGGCCGGGACTGGACGGCGTGCGCCGATGCTCGCTCCGTGCAGGCATCGGTCCTCGCGGATCTGACCGGCGGTGGCACCGTACTGCTGCACGACGCGGACGGCTGGAGCGCGCCGGGTGCCTGGCGAGCCGCGCTGGGCGCGCTGCCCGGACTGCTCGCCGAGTGTCGCCGACTCGGTCTGACCGCCGGCCCGCTCGCCGAGCACGGCATCAAGCGCGTGCACACCGGCACACGCTGACCGGGCACGGCGCCGCCGGTGAGAGCGACGGCCTCGCCGGTGGGGACGCCCGGAACGGGAGCCGGTCCCTGATCCCGCCCGCCCTCGTGACACTCGCCGCCGCGTTGCTGTCGCCGTCCCGCGAATCGGCCTCCGGCATCGCATGGCCCTCTGCGGCGCACGCTTCCCGGATGGCCCGCATCGGAGTAACCGCACCGGTCTCGACCGACCGCCGTCGGCTCGACCGGGCTACAGTCGGCCACGTACGACAAGCTCCCGACCCCGGACACCGTCCCCGGTGTCCGGCCGGACCTCGGGCCGGCCGCCGCGTTCGGCCTCGCGCCCGGTGCCGGGCCGGCCGCTCAGCGACGTATCGCCACCGATGCCTCTGACGTGGAGCCCTTCATGACCACACCGCAAGATCTGCTGATCGTCGCCTTGGACGTGGAACCCAGCCGTCCCGTGGAGCAGGGCGATCTGTCGCTGGCACTCGCGGGAGCCGAGGTGATCGATCTCATCGACGCCGAGGCACTGACTCTGGACGACGACCGCATCGTGCCGAGTGCCCGGTGGACGCTGGCTGATCACTTGTTGGACGAGGCCGCTTCGTCACTCGTTCGGCAGATGCCCTACGAGTCGGTCGAGGACTGGCTGTGGCGCCGGGGCCGCGGACTGTCCTCGGCCTATCTGGCCGCCCTGGAGGCGGAAGGGCAGGTCACTCGGCAGCACGGCCGCTGGATTCCCACGCGGACCATCCGGACGGCACCGGTCGACTCACCCGCTCGCCGCCACGCCTCTGAACGCTGGACGTCCGGTGAGCCCGTCCTCGCGGTCCTCGCTGCTGCCGTCGGGATCCGCGAAATGCCTGCTGAGGACTCCCCGAGCGGGGCCGACGACGCGGTCGAGACGGTGCTCGCCGCCGTCAACGACGCAGTGATGGAGCTGGAGGCCGTACGGCAGCGGCGAGCCATCGAAGATGCGGCCTTCGACAACATCTGGCGCGGCCAATGACGGGCACGGGCGGACCATCAGCCATCTCCACAGGCCGGGAGCCGCAGCCACCGGCGATGAACCGCAGATGATGCCGTGATTGAACCGGATGACGCCCTGTGTCGCCGACTCACCGACGTCACGCGGTTTCCCAACTGATTCATCCGCCACGTCCGATGTGGCCGCTCGCCCGGCGTGCATGAGCGTGTGGAGACTTCGCAGAGAGGTGAGCCCGATGGACAGGCGTACGTTTTCCAGAATTCTCACGGCAGGGGCTGTCGGAATATCGTTACCGGCGCTGCCGGTGACATCGGCCTCGGCACCCGGCCGGGAAGGGCTCACGATGCCCCCCGCGGGACGGCGGGGTAACACGTCCTTCGGCACACTCAAGCAGGTCGATGCCGGGGTCCTGAACATCGGATACGCCGAGGCCGGCCCCGCCGACGGCCCTGTGGTCGTCCTTCTGCACGGCTGGCCCTACGACATTCACAGCTATGTCGACGTGACACCGTTGCTGGCCGCGAAGGGCTACCGGGTGGTCGTCCCGTATCTGCGCGGTCATGGCACGACGCGCTTCCTTTCGAGCAAGACGTTCCGGAACGCCCAGCAGTCGGTGATCGCTCTCGACATCATCGCGCTGATGGACGCGCTGAAGATCGAGAAGGCTGTCCTCGCCGGTTTCGACTGGGGCGCGCGGACGGCCGACATCATCGCGGCCCTCTGGCCGGCACGATGCAAGGCGCTGGTCTCGGTGACCGGCTATCTGATCACCAACCGTGAACGCAACAAGGCGCCACTGGCGCCGGAGGCCGAGTGGGCGTGGTGGTATCAGTACTACTTCGCCACGGAAAGGGGCAGGCTCGGCCTCGAGCGGTACAAGCACGCTTTCGCGAAGCTCATCTGGAAGAACGTCTCCCCGACATGGCATTTCGATGACGCAACGTTCGAGCGCACTGCGACGGCCTTCGACAATCCGGACTGGGTGCCCATCGTGATTCACAACTACCGCTGGCGACTTGGCCTGGCCGCGGGCGACCCACAATTCGATCAGCTCGAGAAGCAACTTGCCCGAAGCCCTGCCATCTCGCTCCCGACGATCACCCTTGACGGTGAGCTGGATCCGTTCACTCCGCCCGGAGACGGCGCCAGTTATCGCGGCCGCTTCACGGGCAGGTACGCCCACCGAACTCTGAAGGGCATCGGCCACAACCTGCCGCAGGAGGCCCCTGAAGCCTTTGCCGAAGCGGTGGTCGAGGTCGACAGCTTTTGACCGGCCGACCCGCTGTCTGCTCACGGCCGTCCAGTGGATGTCCCGGTGGACGGCCGTCGGCGCCACTCGACGTCACCGACCTCCGATGCCGACCTCCGGCGTGATCGGAACGCCTCACCGCTGTCGGCCCGGCGGACCTGCAACCGCCCGGCCTCCACTGCTGCGGCTCGACGAGACAGGATCGAGATCGCCACCCGGCCCGGTCACGGACGCGTGGCGACTGATGTTGCCTGCCGTGCCCGCACGCGTGCGGGCACGGCACGCCGCCACCTTGATCTTGTAGTCGCGCGGATCCATGGCGCACCACTCCCAGCGCGCTCCCCGTGAACGGTAGATGCAGGAAAGACGTGCCCCACATCACCACCTTGACGGGTGACGAACTTGCGTGTAAATATCGTCACTACTCTAACCAGTGATGCATCTCAGAGTGCCTGGCACGTGATCACACGGGCCACCACCCTCGCCGGTGCCGTATCTCCGGCGACCGGTAACGACCCAGGCTCCAGCACAACCAGCGCAGGAGGCGACCCATGTCGCGAACAGAGAAGATCCCGAGCGACGCCGAAGCGGCCCGTCATGCCCGGTTCGGCAGACTGCCGGAGCGCATCCGCCTGGAGGACACGACCGAAGGGCACGCGGCCACATTCCTGGATCCGGCGAGGGATGCGTACAACTACGACGAGTGGCTCGTGCGCATGTGTCTGTGACGTGCAGAACGCCCCGCCCGTCCGTCAAAGGATTCCCGTGAAGATGTCAATGCCGCTGAAGAGGGTGTCGGTGGCCGTGGGTGCGGTGACCATCGCCTTCGGCTGCTTCGTCCAACTCTTCTGAAACGCCGCCTCCCCCAGGAGGTCCGAAGCCATGGGTGTGGCCCGCGGTCCACACCCCGCCTCGGCCGCCGGCCAAGGGCTTCGGGGACAACCGGTAGGGCCTTGTCACATCTCTGGGCGTGGCACCCGCCGGTCCTCTGTGTGCTGACAGGCGCGGTCCGCCGGCGGGAGGCCGCGGGACCGAGTGTCTACTCCTGGACGATCACCGCGCTCTGGAGGCGTGCCGCGTCCTGACCCGGCGGGGCTCCGAACATGCGCCGGTACTCGCGACTGAACTGCGACGGGCTGTCGTAGCCGACGGCGTGTCCGATCGCGGCCACGTCGTGCGACGCTGCGATGAGTTGAATGCGGGCCTTCTGGAGCCGGAGTTGCTTTTGATACTGCAGCGGACTCATGGCGGTCACCGCACGGAAGTGCCGATTGAGCGACGAGACGCTCATGCCGACCTCGCGGGCGAGGTCGTCGACGCGAATCACCTGGTCGTAATGAGCCTGGATCCACTCGGTCGCGCGGGCGACGAGAGCCATACGGCTGTCGGCCAGGCCGACCTGTCTGACCAGGGCCGCCTGGGGCCCGTTGAGCAGTCGCCAATGAATCTCGCGTCGCACGCCGGGCGCCAGTACCGGGATGTCGCGTGGCTCGTCCAGCAGGCGCAGCAGCCGGACGACGGCATCGAGCAGCGTGTCGTCGGCGTCGCTGGTCGCGATGCCCGGTCCGTCATGAGTGGGGACGGCCGCGGGGCCGGCTTCCACCAGCAGTTGCGCAACGATCGAGGGTTGCAACGGAAGCCCGAACGCGAGAAACGGCTCGGCGGGCGTGGCGTCGGTGATCTGCGAGGTCAGGGGGAGGTCGACGGTCGCGACGAGGTACTGGCCCGCGTGGTAGTCGAAGACGCGGTCGTTGAGGATCGAGCGCTTCGCCCCCTGAGCCACCAGAGCGATCACGGGTTCGGTGACCGTGCCCAGCGGTTCGGTCACGTGCTCGGTCGAGAACACCGTCATTCCCTCGACCCGCACCGGGCGCGGGCCGCCCGCGGCGAGCCGCGCGATCCGGTTTCGGATTTCGTCCAGGTGATGCACCACACCAGTGGACCATGGGGTTGCCCGCAAGGCCAACATGATCCAGGCAAGGTTGAGCGGATTGTGCAACGATCCGCGCGCATCGGTCTAGGAGATCGCCAGGCCGCGGGGTCGAATGGAGGGGCACCGGGATGGCCTCCACGGCGTCCCCGAACCTCGTTCCGTCTGGGAGTTCCACCATGTCGCTCGATTCCTACGTCACGCTCGGCCGCTCAGGTCTGCGCGTCAGCCCCTTCACGCTGGGCACGATGACCTTCGGTGAGGATCTCGGGTGGGGCAGCAGCCCACAGGAGTCCGCGAACATCCTGGCCGCCTATCTGGACCGGGGCGGCAACTCGATCGACACTGCCAACATCTACACCAACGGCCACTCCGAGAAGATCATCGGCGACTACTTCGCGGGCCGGTCCGCGCTGCGCGACCGGGTCGTGATCGGCACGAAGTTCTTCGGCAACCTGTACGAGAACGACCCCAACGGCGGCGGACCCGGTCGGAAGGCGATCGTGCAACAGCTGGAGAACTCGCTGCGGCGTCTGCAGACCGACTTCGTCGACATCTACTGGTTGCACAATTTCGACCCGGTCACACCGGTCGAGGAGACTCTCCGCGCGCTGGATGACCTGATCCGCGACGGCAAGGTCCGCTACGTCGGATTCTCCGACGTGCCTGCGTGGGCCGCCGCCGAGGCGGCAACCATCGCGCGTTTCCGCGGGTGGGCCCCGATCATCGCTCTGCAGTTGGAGTACTCCCTGCTCGAACGCACCTCGGAGGGGGAGTTGATCCCCATGGCCCAGGCCCTGGGCATGGGTGTGATGCCATGGAGCCCGTTGAAGAGCGGGTTCCTGTCCGGCAAGTACTCCAGCACCACCACCGGCCCGGTCGACACCACGCGCACACAGCTGGTCGGTGCGCCGAGCGAGGCCGACTATGTCGTGATCGACGCGCTCGACGCCGTCGCCCGCGAGGTGGGCGCCGGCCCCGCCGCAGTGGCCCTGGCCTGGGTGCAGGGTCGTCCCGGGATCACCTCCACCCTGGTCGGCGCGCGCCGCATCGACCAGTTCGAGGCCAACCTGCAGGCCCTGGACGTGACCCTCACCGAGGCCCAGCGCGGTGTGCTGGATGACGTGTCCGCTCCCACGCTGAACTTCCCCGCCGACAACAACAGGACGTTGGCGCCGATGATCCAGTTCGGCGGAGCCACCGTGGACGGCCGCCGGTCAACGGTGTCCCCGCTGCTGCAGGCCGGCAGCGCCCGCTACTGACCCCCCCCCCGGGACACGGCGACGAACCGGTCCTCGGCAAGGCCCGCCCCCGGTCCGCGACACCGTCGTGATCGCCACCGAACCACGTCGACCACGTAGTGGACGCCGACGGTCTCAGCCCTGACGGCCGTTCCTGTGCCGGCGGTCGGGACGTCCGCCCGCCGGCAGATCGAGCCATCGCACGGTGCCGGGGGCGATCAGGTGGGTGTGGCCACCCAGGACCAGCCGCACGGCCGGGTGGTGCGAGTGCGGTACCGCGATCCGGAGCCGCTGCGCCCGTATCCCCAGGTCCACGTCCCCGTGTCCGCGGAATCGGATGCGTACCCCGAATTTCGACAGCTGGGGAAGCGGGGCCGGGGAGAGCCACAGTGCGTCGTCACGGGTCTCCAGCCCGGTCATCCCACGCTGCACCAGATCGAGGGTGCCGGCCATCGCCCCCAGGTGGATGCCTTCGGCGGTGGTGCCGCCCTGGATGTCGACCACATCACCGGTCAAGGCCTCTTCGCAGTAGGTCCACGCCTCCTCGCGGTGCACCCGTGCGAGCACCCAGGCGTGGACCAGAGAGCTGAGGGTGGAACCGTGGCTGGTACGCGCGAGGTAGTAGTCGACGGTGGCCCGCCAGGTCTCGTCGTCCAGAACATGCCCGAGGCGCTGGAACAGGCCGCCGAGCTCTCCGGGTGAGAAGAGGTAGCCGAGCATCAGCACATCGGCCTGCTTGGATGCCTGGTAGCGGTTGACCGTGTCGCCCTCCGCCTCAAGAATGCGGTCGAGCCGCCGGATGTCGCCATAGCGCTTCCGGTATGCGGCCCAGTCGAGTTCGTCGAGCTCGCCGTAACCGGCGAACTGGCTGATGACACCACGGTGATACGGCACATACAGCCGCCGGGAAATGTCCTCCCACCGTTCCAGCTCTGCGGGGTCGAGCCCCGAGCGCTCCAGCAGGGTCCTGCGCCATGGCTCGGGCAGGTCGCGGTACAGCTCCGTGGCCCGCGCCAGCACCCAGGCCGCCGTCACATTCGTGTACGCGTTGTCATCGATGCCCGCACTCCCGGCTCCGGGGTAGGCGTCGTGGTACTCGTCGGGGCCGACCACACCACGGATGCGGTACCGGGCCAGCGACGCGTCCCATTCGGCACCGGCAGCCCAGAACCGGGCGATCTGCAGCAGCATCTCCGCGCCCTTGGAATGCAGGTAATCGGTGTCCGCGGTGGCCTGACAGTACTGCCACACGTTGTAGGCAACGGCCGAACCCACGTGGTGCTGCAGTCGTGAGCGATCGGGCAGCCAACGCCCCGAAGCCGGGTTGAGATGGAGTTCCTGCGTCTCCTCCCGGCCGTCGTCGGCACTCTGCCAGGGGAACATGGCCCCTGCCCGCCCCGCCTGTTGCGCCGCCCGGCAGGCCGCGGGCAACCTCCGGTGGCGGTAGTCCAGAAGTCCCCGGCACACCTCCGGGAAATGCAGACTCAGGAACCTCAGTACGAACAGCTCGTCCCAGAACACGTGGCCGCGGTACGCCTCACCGTGCAGCCCTCTCGCCGGTACACCGACGTCGAGCTCGGCGGTGTGCGGAGACAGCGTCTGCAGCACATGAAAGAGGTGCAGTCGCAGAATCCTGCCGACTTCGCCCGGAACCTCGATACGGGCCCGCCGCCACAGGCCGGCCCACGCCCGACAGTGCGAGGCCAGCAGCTCCGCGAAATCCGGGGCCGTCCGGACGCCGGCCACAGCAGCCCGCAGGGGGCTGCCGATCGCCGGGTCACGCGAGGTGTACAGCGCGACCGTCTTGTCCACGACGGCATCGCGTTCCGGGTCCAGCGACAGCACCAGTGTCTGGAAGACCTGCCGTGGCGCCCGCCGGGGACGCGAATGCCGACCGGACTCATCCGTGTGCCGGCCACGACCGCCGGACGTGCCAACGGTGCGGGAGGCCAGCGCGAAGCCGATGTCCGACTCCACGGTGCGGCATCCCAGCCACACCACATCGTCCGGTTCCGTTCCGGTCGACCAGCCGGTCAGATGACGGTCGGAGAGGTCCCGGTACCGCGGGACACCGGTGTTCCGGATGTCGCCGTCGATCGCCGCCTCCACCTCGATCGCGCCGGTCCAGCCGTCCGCGGTGAAAACCGTGTGCAGGGCGGCGAGATGCGGGGTGCCCATGTGCACCAGACGGCGCTGCTCGACGTCCAGGCGACGGCCTGCCTCGTCCACGTAGACGGACCGACGGTTCAGCGTGCCGCGACGCAGATCGAGAGTCTGCCGGTGTTCCATGAGCTGTCCGTGGTCCGGTGAGAGCCACGGTCCGGGGTCTGCGCCGGCAGGGCGGATACGGTAGCGCAGCGGCAGCCAGTTCGGCAGGTTGACCAGGTCGGCGTTCTCCACCGTCCGGCCCTGGACCGATGAGATCAGCCGGTCGTAGCACCCCGCCAGGTAGGTGCCCGGGTAGTGAGAGCCGCTCGTGGATGCCTCGGATGCGGCTCCACGCGTGGCGAAGTAGCCGTTGCCGAGTGTGCACAGCGCCTCGCGCAGCCGCTCCTCATCCGGCTCGTACCCCTCGTACGACCATTCCCAGGCCCCCGCCATCAGTCGTCCATGCCGCTCAGCAGTTCGCCGGGATCCGACACCACGTCGTCGGCGCCACGGCGTCCCCGGTCCGCGGCGCCGCCGGGACCCTCTGTCCCGGTCACGGCGACCACGAGCCCGAATCCGCCGTGCCGGCCGGCTTCGACACCCGCCAGGGAGTCCTCCACCACCGCGGTTTCCGGAACCGGGACATGGAGGCTCCGCGCCACCTCCCCGAGGAGCGCGGGATCCGGCCTTCCCGGAAGGCCCAGCCCGTCGCGGACCGGACTCATCGAGCAGTTCGGGGCCGTGGTCGACGGGGCCGACGCACGGCGGGGCCGCTGCGCCTCGCGCTCCGGCGGACGGGCGTCAGACGCTTGCTCCCACGCCGCCGCGCGACTCCGGGCGGAGTCGGTGATCACTCCGCCGGTGTCGAAGGCCACGGCCCGCAAAGGTCGCAGGCACGGTGCCGGGGACGGTACGGCTGCCATGAATGGGGATTTCCCTTCGTCAGGGTCTTCATTCATGGCATCACGGTTCCAGGACGCGGGCGCGTCGTGGTTCTCAGTAGGGCAGAGGGCGCCCGGACGGGGTTCGCAGGTCGAGGGGCGGCGGCCCCGAGACAGGCGGTGGACGGCGGACGATTCTGATGCGGCTCACTGCCACCACCTCCTGGCGCTCACCGGGTATGTGCCCAGGCGCGTCCGCGACAATCCTGCGGGGGCAAACACGTCCACGTCGCAGGACCTTCGTGCCGGCCGGCCCGGACAGGACGGGCCCCTCCGAAGAGGCCTGTCCTGTCCGGACCGGCCCAGGGACGAACGGCCCATACCTCCGGCGAGGACGCCCACTTCATCCTGAAGGTGCGTCAACCGCTACCTGCTCTCCGGGAGGCCCCCGATGCTCGCGCAGACGCTCGACGACACGATGTTGGTCGACCTCGTCTCCGATGCCACCGCAGCGCCGTCGATGCACAACGCCCAGCCTTGGCACTTCGACTACAAACGATCCAGCCGCACTCTCGCTCTTCGGGCGGATTTCGACCGGGCCATGCCGGAGGCCGACCCCTCCACCCGCGCGCTGCACGTGGGATGTGGCGCGGCCCTCCTGAACCTACGGGTCTCCGCAGCCCACCACGGCCTCTCCATGGTGACCGCGCTGCTGCCCGTCCCTTCGGACCAGGCGCTCCTGGCGAGCAACCAGCTGAGCGACTCCCCCCAAGAGCCCCGGGATGCCGTGCTCGTCGGGCTCCACCGCGCGATCCGGGACCGGCATACCAGCCGGTACCCGTTCGACGCCCGGGCGATACCTGAGGACATCCGCCTGCTCCTCGCCGACGCGGCCCGCGCCGAAGGAGCGGACTTCTCGTTCCCGACCCCGACGCATCTGGAGACCGTGCTGGAACTGATCCGGGACGCCGAGGGATACGACCGAGGGGACCCGGCGCGGGAAGCGGAGCAGCACCACTGGACCCGGGACACGCAAGCGGAGGCTCCCGTCGACGGGGTCCCGGAACGTGTCCTGCTCACCGCCACACTCCAAGAGGTATCCGCGTCGTTCGCGACGCAGCCCCTCGAGGGGCCCGACCTGCGGTGGATCCTGCGTGACCCCGTCTTCGGCACGGGACACGCACAGATGATCATCCGCATGGGTTACGGCCCGGCAGGGCCGCACACACCGCGCCGCCCCTGGGCGCAGGTTCTGACGATCGAACCCTAGAACCGTCCCGGACCGAGCGTCGCGAGGCGGGCCGAGAGACGACGAGCGGGGCGCGGTGGTCATCCGCGCTGCGCCGGACACCGGCCGGACGGGTGCCCACAGGCTGCCCTCCGATCCGTCGCCGCCTACGTCCAGTGCCGAGCCGTGTTGTACTCGAGCGGGACAACGGCCGGTTTGCCGGACCCGGCCGACAGCCGCAGGCTGGAGCCATGGGGCGATCCGACCACGCCAGACAGATGCTCAGCGGCTGGGCCGTCGGGACACCGGGGCCCATGCGTACCGGCCCCCTCGTACCGACACATCGCCCGGTGGCCGCGCCCGGCCCGGACGAACTTCTGCTGGAGGTGGAAGCGTGCGGTGTCTGCCGCACGGACCTTCACCTCGCGGAGGGTGATCTCACCCCTCACCGTCCGTCCACCATTCCCGGCCACGAGATCGTCGGCCGTGTGGCATCCGTCGGCGAAGCGGTCAGCACGTTCCGCGTGGGCGACCGGGCGGGCGGCGCCTGGTTGCGCGGTACCTGCGGGACCTGCCGGTACTGCAGAGCGGGACAGGAGAATCTCTGCCCCGGTTCCACGTACACGGGATGGGACGCGGACGGCGGATTCGCCGACCTGGTACTCGTTCCCGAGGCCTTCGCCTATCGTCTCCCGGAGGCACAGGACGCGGCCTTGCTCGCTCCTCTCCTGTGCGCCGGAATCATCGGCTACCGGTCCTTGCGGCGGAGCGCGTTGCCGACGGGCGGCCGACTCGGAATCTACGGCTTCGGCGCGTCGGCCCATCTGGCCGCCCAGGTGGCTCTGTCCGAGGGCGCAACCGTGCATGTGATGACGCGTTCCGCGCAGGCGCGTGAACTCGCCATGTCCCTGGGCGCCTCATCGGTCAGCGGTGCCTACGAGAGCCCACCTGAGCCGCTGGACTCGGCGATCCTGTTCGCCCCGGTAGGTGACCTGGTTCCGGTGGCTCTGGAGGCGCTGGACCGGTCGGGCACGCTCGCGATCGCCGGCATCCATCTCTCCGACATCCCCGTGCTCAACTACCAGCGACATCTCTTCCAGGAACGGAATCTGCGCAGCGTCACCTCCAACACCCGCCAGGACGGCCGCGAGTTCCTCGAGCTCGCCGAACGCATCGGCATCCAGGTCACCGTGAGCCGGTATCCCCTGGACCGCGCCGATCAAGCACTGGTCGACCTGGCCTCGGACCGGGTGAACGGAGCCGCGGTGCTCACCGCCGCCTGACCCGAATCGCGTTCACCAGTGCGGCAACAAGGTTCGCCCGCTCGGTCATGGCTTCGATCACCAGGTACTCGTGGTCGGCGTGGGCACCGCCGCCGACTGCTCCCAGGCCATCGAGAGTCGGCACCCCCAGTGCGGCCGTGAAGTTGCCGTCACTTCCGCCGCCGACCGCCTTGCCTTCGAGGTCAGGAAGCAGCTGCTTGGCCACCGCGAAGAGCTCGGCCGACGCCGACTCGGGCATCGGGGGGCGGCCGACAGCTCCCTGGACGACGATCTCCGCCCCATCGAGATGCGGAGCCAGAGCCGCGAACGCAGACTCGATTCTGTCCTTCTCGCCGGCCGACTCGACCCGGACGTCGACGATGACGGCCGCCTCCGCGGGAACGACGTTGTCCAGTGTTCCTGCCGACGCGACGGTCGGGGTGACAGTCGTGCCGATATCGGGTCGACCGAGCGCCGCGATGTCCAGCACCTGGTGCGCCGCTTCGATCAGGGCGTTGACCCCGGCTGCGGGTTCAAGACCCGCATGCGACGCCCGGCCCGCGATGGAGACCTGGAAGGTGCCACAGCCTTTACGGGCGGTCTTCAGGGCTCCGCCGTCGGCGGCCCCCTCGAGCACGAGTACCGCGCCGCAGGCGAGGGCCCGTTCTTCGATGAGAGCTCGGGAGGAGCGGGAGCCGACCTCTTCGTCGGCCGTCACCAGGATCTCGACGCCCGACAGGTCATCGAGCGTCGCCAGACCGTGAACGGCCTGGACCAACCCGCCGAGCATGTCGAAGACCCCGGGGCCGGTTGCGTGTCCGTCTTCGACCGTGAACGGGCGACGTTCGAGGGTGCCGAGCGGAAACACCGTGTCATGGTGACCGAGGATCAGCACCTGGGGATCGTCACCGGCTGACCAGTGGACGTGCGGCCCGGCTTCACTTTCGACGAGGACGGCCTGCCCACCGAGGCGGCTCTCGATGAGGGCGGCGACGACCTTGGCCGATGCCGCCAGGGCGTCGCGGTCGCGCGAGGGAGACTCGATTTCGACGAGTTTCCTGAGGTCCTCGATCATCGCGTCGACACTCACTTCGACAATCCTGTGCATCGTCACGTCGCAAGGCTACTTGGTACGCCGCGCCGGAACAGGGCCGAGCCCGCGCCCGCCGGGCTGTCGAGCGCCCCGACTCCTCGCACGACCGTGGTCGCCGGAAGCGTGTCTGCACCGGCCGCAGGGCCGTGTCATCGCGGCGCTCATCGCGCTCGCCGACACGTTCACCGTGGTGCGCCGGCCACTGAACCTCCACCAGCCTCAGCTCGGGCACCCGTCCCGGCCGATGCCTCTGACCCGTCCGCGATCGCCTCAGGCATCGCCCCTGAGGCGGTCGCGCTGGATCTGATGAGCGAGGGCGCGACGCACAGAGGCCGAGGCGGTGGTGGCTGCCTTCGTGGGGATGTCGAGACCGCGGCTGATCTGGTCGTAGGCGTCCCGATAGCTGCCCGGTATCTCTGCCTGATGAAGCCTCAGGTCCTCTTCGACGAGGCGTCGCAACTCGTCGACGTTCTGGGGCGTGAAGCGCTTCTTCCCCCGGGTGATGGCGTTGACGTAGCGCGTACAGCGGGCGGTCTCGTAGAAGGTCTCGGAGATCTCCTCGGCGAGGCCCCACAGGCGTCCTTCGAGCCAGTGCTCGTCGTGCTGGTCGAGGGAGAGGTTCGTCGGGGGCAGTGGGTCGCCCGTCCTGTACTTCGTCACCTGCTTGGACACGGCGGGCTGACTCATGTCGGTGAGTTGGGCAATCCTGTCCTGGGTCCAGCCGAAGCCGGCGAACAGCTTGATCATTTCGGTGCGCAGCTTCCGCATCTCCTCGCCCGCACGGATGACCTCGTTCATGCCGGCGAGCATCCGCTCGGCCTGCTCCTCGGTCAGCGTCTCGGGGTTCTGACGCGCGCTCTCTTCGCCTGGCATGGTTCGGTTATACACCCGGGGACCCCGCAGCCATAACCGGGTTGTACAACCTGGTTATGAATGGCAGGGTTCCCGTCATGCCTACCTTCTCCGCACCTGACGGAACCCGGCTCGCCTACCGCATGATCGGGGAGGGCGACCCGGTCGTGTGCCTCCCGGGAGGCCCCGCGGACTCCCGCTACCTCGGCGACCTCGGCGGCCTCTCCACCCACCACCGGCTGATCGTCCTGGACCTGCGCGGCACCGGCCGGTCCGCGAGTCCCGAGGACACCTCGTCCTACCGCTGCGATCGTCTGGTCGACGACGTCGAGGCGTTGCGCGAACACCTCGGACTTCCCTGGATGGACCTGCTCGGCCACTCCGCGGGCACGAACATCGCGACGCAATACGCGGCTCGGTACCCGAAGAACGTCAGCAAGCTCGCCCTGATCGGCCCCAGCACGAGAGCTGTCGGCATAGCGATCACCGGGGAGACGCGACGCGATCTCGCACAGCTTCGTAGAAACGAGCCGTGGTTCCCGGCGGCGTTCGCCGCCCTGGAGGCGATCACCACGGGTGAGGGCAGTGACCCGGAGGCCATCGCCCCCTTCTTCTACGGTCGCTGGGACGCCGCGGCACAGAGGCACCATGCAGCCGGCCGGCCGAGCAACCAGGAAGCTGTCGCTCTCTTCGCGGCTGACGGCGCCTTCGGTCCGGAGTCCACTCGTGCGGCACTCGCCTCCTTCGAGGCCCCCGTCCTGCTGCTCGCCGGAGAGTGCGACTTGAACAGCCCCCCTCAGTCGGCGGCCGAGTTCGCAGGTCTGTTCCCTGCCGCCACGCTCGTGGTGCAGCCGGGGGCGGGTCACTACCCCTGGCTCGACGACGCCGACCGGTTCGTGGCGACCACTACGACATTCCTGGGGCGAGGATCTGCTCACACATCTGAAGTCTGAGACGCCCCGAGCCGAGGCCATCGCCTCGCCAACTTCTTCTCCGGCGGCGTCCAGGTCCGGCAAAGGGGCGCAGGCCAGCGCCTGCGCCCCTTTGGAGCGGAACTCGAAGCCGTAGCGGCCCCGGAAGCCGACGACGGCCGGTGTGCGAGGACCGACACCGGCTCAGCCGGCGGTGGGAGAGCAACCGGGTGCACATCGGGCCGGGTGCCGCCCCACCTGCCGGGATCAGACCGCCGGAACCGGGTAGGTCGGGTACTCCACCCCGGAGACGTGCTGGACGACGCGGATGACCTGGCAGGAGTAGCCGAACTCGTTGTCGTACCAGAGGTAGAGGATCGCGTTGTCGCCGTCGACCTTGGTGGCGCCGGCGTCGACGATCGAGGCGTGGCGCGAGCCGATGAAGTCGCTCGAGACCGCGTCGGGAGCGGTGGTGAAGTCGATCTGGCGCTTGAGCGGCGAGGTCAGCGAGACGTTGCGGAGGTAGTCGAGGACCTCCTCGCGGGTGGTCTCACGCCCGAGCCGCAGGCTGAGGATCGCGATCGAGACGTCAGGCACCGGGACACGGATCGAGCTGCCGGTGATCGGTGCCTTGAGGTCGGGCAGCGCCTTGGCGACGGCGGAGGCCGCACCGGTCTCGGTGATGACCATGTTGAGCGGCGCCGAGCGGCCACGGCGGTCGGCGCTGTGGTAGTTGTCCAGCAGGTTCTGGTCGTTGGTGAACGAGTGGACGGTCTCCACGTGGCCGCGCAGGACGCCGTACTCGTCCGCCATCGCCTTCAGAGGCGGCACGATCGCGTTGGTGGTGCAGGACGCGCAGGACAGGATCTGCTCGTCCGGCTTGATCATGTCGTGATTGACGCCGTGCACGATGTTGGGGACGTCACCCTTGCCGGGCGCGGTCAGGACGACCTTGTCGATACCGGGGCGCAAGTGCTTCGACAGGCCTTCGCGGTCGCGCCACTTGCCGGTGTTGTCGATGAGGATGGCGTCCTTGATGCCGTACGCCGTGTAGTCGACCTCCGAGGGGTCGTTGGCGTAGATCACCTTGATCTCGTTGCCGTTGGCGCTGATCGTGCTGTTCGCCTCGTCGACGGTGATCGTGCCCTGGAACTGGCCGTGGATGGAGTCGCGGCGCAGCAGGGAGGCGCGCTTGACGATGTCCTGGTCACCACCCTGACGGACGACGATGGCGCGCAGCCGCAGGCCGTTGCCGGAGCCGGCCTTCTCGATGAGCAGGCGGGCGACGAGGCGGCCGATGCGGCCGAAGCCGTAGAGGACGACGTCGCGCGGCTCGCTGCGCTCCATCTTGTTGGCACCGGTGGCGCCGGCGACGGCGCCGGCGGTGAACTCCTCCACCGAGAGACCGCGGTCGTCGGTCTTGTACGTCGCGGCGAGCATGCCGATGTCGATCTGGGAAGGGCCGAGATCGAGCGAGGCGAGAGCCTGCAGGAACGGCATCGTCTCGGTGACCGAGAGTTCCTCACCGGCGATCTGCCGGGCGAATCGGTGGGTCTTGAGGATGCTGACCACTGACTTGTTCACCAAGGAGCGGCTGTGAAGCAGGATCGTGACGTCCCGCTCCCGGTGCAGCTTCCCGATGATCGGGATCATCGACTCCGCGATCCTCTCGCGGTTCTTCCAGCTGGTGAACGAGTCCTCATTGACAGTCACAGGTTTATCTTTCGAGCTAGGCGGTGCTCATATGCTAACCCGCCGCTCTTTTGATCATTCAAACGGTGCCACCTGAGCGCATCCCGCGATCGGCTCCATGGCCACACCGCGACGGGAATGGGTCGCCGCATGGGAAAAAATGTTCCGTTAAAGCCGATTTGGACCAGTGCAATCTCCCTCATGTGATGCTCGTCGGTCTCGGCGTCGACGTGGTCCGCATCGACGGGCTCGGCGCACCTCCTCCTGGACGCCGTCCACGAACCGCGACGAGAAGCGCTCCGGATCCGTCACCGACCCGCGATCACGACAGCGAACAGCGTCACCGAGAGCAGCACGACGAGGGCACCCCCGGCCATGAACGCGCGTTCAGCACCCAAGCGCTCCCGCCCGTGGACCACGACGATTCGCGGGTCGGCCGGATCGTAGGAGACATGTACGTTGTCGCCGTCGCTCAACGGCTGTCGCCGGGTGGAGGGAACGGGACAGACCACTTCCATCACCCTGTCGTCCTCCGTCACGAACTGGAGCAGCGGGCGCAGCATGGCCGACTCCTCACGGACCGCTGCCGGGTGCCGCTTGACGAGCGCCTGGACACGCACACCCGTCTCGCTCAATCGGCGTGCCTGGCGCAAGCCGTAGGCCCCCACAAGGACGGCGAACATGCCGCCGAACGCGGCGATCCCTGCCGGCACGGCCACGGCCCCCACGCCCATGTCACGCCTCACTCCGATGTGTGTCCTCGCCCGGCCGCCTTCGCACAGGCACCCCGACATTCTGGTCACATCAGGGCGGCCAGCGCGTGGTTGAGTTCCACGACGTTGACGCTTCTCTGACCCAGAAACCCGAGAACACGTCCCTGGACGTGGTGGGCGACCAGCGCCTTGACCTCGGCGGGGGCGAGGTGACGGGCCTTGGCGACACGGCCGACCTGTTCGTAGGCGTAGGCCGGGGAGATCGCCGGGTCGAGCCCGGAACCGCTGGCGGTGACGGCGTCCGCGGGGACCGATGCGGGCGGGACCCCGTCGAAGGCGGCGACGGCGGCGCGGCGGATCCTGATGGTCCTGATCAGGTCGGTGTTGTTCGGGCCCAGGTTGGAGGCACCGGAGTTCATGGGGTCGTAGCCGCCCGCGGACGGCCGCGGCTGGAACCACTTGGGGTCAGGGCGCAGCGGCTCCAGCGCGTCGCCGGGATTCTTCTTCGGCAGGGCGAAGTTCTGGCCGATCAGCCTCGAGGCCACCGGCGTACCGTCAGTCGTCAGCAGGGAACCGTTGGCCTGGTGCGGGAGGCCGGCCTGGGCGATGCCCGTGACGAGCAGCGGATAGCCGATGCCGGTGATCACAGTGAGAACCAGCAGCATCCGCAACGCGCTCAGATAGCGCTGCAGTACGCGGGGAAGATCGGTGCGCACCGTGGGATCGCCTTCCTCTCTCTTCGGGCCGACTGTCAGCGCAGGCCGGGGATGAACTGGATGACGAGGTCGAGCAGCTTGATGCCCACGAAGGGCAGTACCAGGCCGCCGAGCCCGTACATCCAGATGTTGCGGCTGAGCAGCTTCGCGGCGGAGGACGGCCGGTAGCGCACGCCACGCAGCGCGAGCGGGATCAGCGCGATGATGATCAGCGCGTTGAAGACGATCGCGGAGGTGATCGCCGAGGTCGGGCTGTGCAGGCGCATGATGTTCAGCTTGTCCAGGCCCGGGTAGACCACCGCGAACATCGCCGGGATGATCGCGAAGTACTTCGCGACGTCGTTGGCGATCGAGAAGGTGGTCAGCGCACCACGGGTCATCAGGAGCTGCTTGCCGATCTCGACGATCTCGATGAGTTTCGTCGGGTTGGAGTCCAGGTCGACCATGTTCCCGGCCTCCTTGGCGGCCGAGGTGCCCGTGTTCATCGCCACGCCGACGTCCGCCTGAGCGAGCGCGGGCGCGTCGTTCGTACCGTCACCGGTCATCGCGACGAGCTTGCCGCCCGCCTGCTCACGCCGGATCAGGGCCATCTTGTCCTCGGGCGTGGCCTCCGCGAGGAAGTCGTCCACCCCTGCCTCCTCGGCGATGGCCTTCGCGGTCAGCGGGTTGTCACCCGTGATCATGACCGTCTTGATGCCCATGCGGCGCAGCTCGTCGAACCGCTCCCGCATCCCTTCCTTGACGACGTCCTTGAGGTGGATGACACCGAGAACGCGGGCGCCGGGCGCATCGCCGTGCCGGATCACCTCGCCGACGACCAAGGGGGTGCCGCCGCTCGCAGAGATGCCGTCGACGATGCCGCCGACCTCCGCCGTGGGGTGGCCGCCGTTTTCGCGGACCCAGCGCATCACTGCCGTCGCCGCTCCCTTGCGCAGGAACCGGTTCTCCTGAGGGTCGTTGAGGTCCACGCCGCTCATCCGGCTCTGAGCGGTGAAGGGTACGAACTGTGCCTGGGCCAGCTCTCCTTCGCCACGGCCGCGCAGCGCGTACTCCTGCTTGGCGAGGACGACGATCGAACGGCCCTCGGGCGTCTCGTCGGCGATCGACGACAGCTGGGAGGCGTCGGCGAGTTCCTCGACGCTCACCCCGTCCACCGGCAGGAATTCGGCGGCCTGGCGGTTGCCGAGGGTGATGGTGCCGGTCTTGTCGAGCAGCAGCGTGTTGACGTCACCCGCGGCCTCCACCGCACGCCCGGACATCGCCAGCACATTGCGCTGCACGAGCCGGTCCATGCCCGCGATCCCGATCGCAGACAGCAGCGCGCCGATGGTCGTGGGGATCAAGGCGACTACGAGGGCGGCGAGGATGACGATGGTCTGCTCGGCCCCTGCGAAGAGGGCGAAGGGCTGCAGCGTCGCCACCGCGATCAGGAAGACGATGGTGAGCGATGCCAGGAGGATGTTGAGCGCGATCTCGTTCGGCGTCTTCTGCCGCGCGGCCCCCTCCACGAGTGCGATCATCCGGTCGATGAAGGTCTCCCCCGGCTTCGAGGTGATCCTCACGACGATCCGGTCCGAGAGCACCTTGGTGCCGCCCGTGACCGCCGACCGGTCGCCGCCCGACTCGCGGATCACCGGCGCCGACTCACCCGTGATGGCCGATTCGTCGACGCTCGCGATGCCCTCGACGACATCGCCGTCGCCGGGGATGATCTGCCCGGCCTCGACGACGACGTGATCGCCCAGTCGCAGATCCACACCTGAGACTTCCTCCTCCGCGGCGTCGGTCGCGCCCGGCCGCCAGCCGGCGAGACGTCGGGCCATCGTCGTCGTCCTGGCGTGGCGCAGGGTCTCCGCCTGGGCCTTGCCGCGTCCCTCGGCCACTGCTTCGGCGAGATTGGCGAAGACCGCCGTCAGCCAGAGCCACGCCGTGATCACCCAGGCGAAGACGCTGGGCGTCCTGATGGCCGACAGCGTGGTCAGCACCGCGCCGACCTCCACCACGAACATGACGGGGTTGTGGACCATCGAGCGCGGATCCAGCTTGTGCAGGGCGTCGGGGAAGGACGTCAGTAGCTGCTTGGGATCGAGCAGCCCGCCCGAGACCCGGTGCTGCTGACGCCCGGCGCTGGGCGGGGTGGGAGCGGGCGTGGCGGTCGTGGACATCAGTGCAGACCCTCCGCGAGGGGGCCGAGCGCGAGCGCCGGGAAGTACGTCAGACCGACAACGATGAGGATCACTCCGGTCAACAGCCCGACGAACTGCGGCCGGTGAGTGGGCAGGGTGCCCGCGGTGACCGGTACGGGCTGCTGCCCGGCGAGCGAGCCGGCGAGTGCCAGGACGAACACCATCGGAAGGAACCGGCCGAGGAGCATGACCACACCGAGTGCGGTGTTGTACCAGACGGTGTTGACACTCAGTCCTGCGAATGCCGAGCCGTTGTTGTTCGCAGCCGACGCGAAGGCGTACAGGACCTCGGAGAAGCCGTGCGGCCCGGAATTGAGCATCGCCGCCCTCTCCCCCGGGAACGCCATCGCCAGCCCCGCACCGACCAGCACGAGGGCCGGTGTGGTCAGGATGTAGAGCGAGGCGAACTTCATCTCCCGGCCCCGAAGCTTCTTGCCCAGGTACTCGGGCGTACGGCCGACCATCAGTCCGGCGACGAACACCGCGACGATTGCGAGGATCAGGATCCCGTAGAGCCCGGAGCCGGCACCCCCGGGCGCGATCTCCCCCAGCATCATGTTGAAGACGGTCATTCCGCCGCCGCCCGGCGTGTACGAGTCATGGAAGGAGTTGACCGCTCCGCACGACGTGAGAGTCGTCGACACGGCGAACAGAGCCGAGGCCCAGATCCCGAACCGCGTCTCCTTGCCCTCCATCATTCCGCCGGCCGCATGACCGGCCGCGCTGCTTACACTGTGCAACTCGTTGGCGGTCACGATGGCGACCGATGCGACCCAGATCGATGCCATCACGGCGACGATCGCGTAACCCTGGCGGTTGTCACCCATCATCGCCCCGAAGGTCCGCGGGAGCGAGAACGCGATGACCAGCATGAGGTAGATCTCGATCAGGTTGGTGAAGGCGTTGGGGTTCTCGAAGGGGTGCGCGGAGTTCGCGTTGTAGAACCCGCCGCCGTTGGTGCCCAGTTCCTTGATGGACTCCTGCGAGGCGACGGGGCCGCCGGTCATGCTCTGGTGCTCGCCCGCGATGGTGGTGATGTCGTGGACGCCATGGAAATTCTGAACGGCACCGGCGGCCACCAGAACGATCGCGAAGACAAAGGCGAGGGGCAGCAGAACGCGCAGCACGACTCGTGTCAGGTCCACCCAGAAATTCCCGACGCGATCGGTCATCTTCCTGCTGAAGCCCCGGATCAACGCCGCGACGACCGCGATGCCCACGGCCGCGGAGACGAAGTTCTGCACCGCGAGCCCGGCCATCTGGACCAGATGACCCATCGTCGACTCGCCTGAGTAAGACTGCCAGTTGGTATTGGTGACGAAGGATGCCGCGGTGTTGAACGACTGGTCCGTGCTGACGGGCTTCATTCCCAGGGACAGCAGGAGATGGTTCTGCAGGCGCAGGAACGCGTACAGGAACAGGACCGACACCGCGGAGAAGGCAAGGATGCTGCGCAGGTACACCGACCACTTCTGGTCGGCGTCGGCGTTCACTCCGCCGGCCCGGTAGATCAGGCGTTCAGCCGCCCAATGGTGATCAGTGGTCAGGACGCGGGCGATGTAGCCGCCCAACGGGCGGAACGAGAGACCCAGCGCGACCACCAGGGCGAGTACCTGGAGCCATCCCGCGAGGGTGTCGTTCATCGGGCTGCCTCCTAGAACTTCTCAGGGAAGATCAAGCAGACGACCAGGTAGACCACGAGGCACGCGGCAACGATCAGGCCGACGATGTTCTCCACACTCACAGGCGTCCGACCCCCTTGGCCGCCAGACCGACGAGGGCGAACACCACGATCGTGAGGCCGATGTACGCGACGTCCGACATGCGCGAGGCACCCCGCAGAGTCATCGGGGGCAGACCTGTCCGGCCCGCCCGGCTGGGATATGGCGTTGATGTGGAATGCGAGGTTTGATTCGTTTCTGACGCTATATCAGTCGACTTCGAGAATGCCTTGATGCTCTGTGGGCCGATGGGATGACGGTGAGGTGCCGGAATCCACCCGGCGCGGCCGGATGTCGCCGCCGCCGGTCGCAGAACTCGGAATCGGGTGCATCACCGAGGGGACGATCCGAATCCGCCCGGCACATTGCTGATCGACCGTGTGGTGCGGTGCACCAGAACGTGTGGCGTCGCGCAGCTGATGCTCCGTGGAGCCCTCGGGCAGGCCACGGCACAGCTGTATCGCCCCCGCAGGGGTGTCGAGAGCCTGTTGCGGGGCGAGTGGCCGGTCGGCCTTGTCGCCGACCTCGCCCAGGTCCGCGACACCTGCCGTGGAGGCCGACCCTGTGGGTTCCGTCCGAAGGTCCTGGCGCCACGCCGACCAGGACCGCCGTGGCCCGTCAGCGTCGCGTTACGGGGTGGCGGCTCGGCGTCAAGCATCCGTCAGTGCGGGGGCCCGTCGCCGGTGGGCGGGCATAGCTTCGGTGGAACGCCCGGCCGGTCCGACCGGGCGACGCCAGTCGCTTCTGCGAGGAGATACATCGGCCTGTGCCACCGGCCCGCACTCCCGGCGTCCGCCGAAGACCCCCTCTCGGCGGACGCCGCTCGACACACGCCACTGATGGCCCCGACAGATCCCCAAGTACCCCAATTCGCATACCCCGATGTGTGAGGACGAGGTCTCGATGACCGTCGGGAACGCCGTCGGCCTGGTCGTGGCCGTCGCACTGCTCGCCTATCTGATCGTCGCCCTGATCAAGCCGGAGAAGTTCTGATGTCCGCCCCCGCCACGCTCGAACCCGCCCCCGTCCAGGACGTGCCACCTCCGCGCCAAGAACGGCCGCGTCGGATCGGTGCCGGAATGCTCGATCCCAAGCAGCTGTGGCTCGCGCTCCCCCAGGCGCTCCGCAAGCTGAATCCGGTGACCCTGTTCCGCAATCCGGTCATGTTCGTCACCGAGGTCGGTGCCGCGCTCACCACCGGCATGGCAGTCGTCCACCCCGGTCTCTTCGGCTGGCTGATCACCGGCTGGCTGTGGCTGACGGTGGTCTTCGCCAATCTCGCCGAGGCCGTGGCCGAGAGCCGCGGCAAGGCGCAGGCCGACGCTCTGCGCAAGACTCGGCAGCAGACCACCGCATGGCGGCTCGCGGGCTGGGAGCCCGGGGCGGCGGAGGACTCCTGCCTCGAAGAGGCCGTCGCCGCCTCCGAGCTCAGGCGCGGCGACATCGTCTCCGTACCGGCCGGGGACCTGATCCCCGGTGACGGCGACGTCATCGAGGGCGCCGCCAGCGTCGACGAGTCCGCCATAACCGGTGAATCCGCGCCGGTCATCCGCGAGTCCGGCGGCGATCGGAGTGCCGTCACCGGAGGCACCCGGGTACTCTCCGACCACCTGGTCGTACGGATCACCCAAGAGCCCGGAGAGAGCTTCCTGGACCGGATGATCACCCTGGTGGAGGGTGCCAACCGGCAGAAGACCCCCAACGAGCTGGCGCTCAACCTGCTGCTGGTCATGCTGACCTTCGTCTTCCTGGTCGCCGTCGTGACCCTGCAGCCGATGGCGATCTTCTCCAAGGACGCGATGGCCGCCGCGCACGACACCGCGGCGCTGACCTCGGACGGCGTGACCGCCATCGTGCTGGTGTCGCTCCTGGTCTGTCTGATTCCGACGACCATCGGCGCGCTGCTCTCGGCGATCGGCATCGCGGGCATGGACCGGCTGGTGCAGAGAAACGTACTGGCCATGTCCGGGCGGGCAGTTGAAGCCGCGGGCGACGTCAACACCCTGCTGCTCGACAAGACCGGCACGATCACCTTCGGCAACCGGCGGGCGAGCGCGTTCCTGCCGGTCGGGACAGCCTCGACGGAGCGGCTGGCGAAGGCCTCGCTCCTTTCCAGCCTGGCCGACGAGACGCCCGAGGGCCGGTCGATCGTCGAGTACGCCCGCACCGAGCACCGCTCGGTCGTCGAGGACACCCGTACCGCGAACGGCGCCGAGTGGGTGCCGTTCACCGCCGCGACACGTATGTCCGGGGTCGACCTCCCCGGCGGTCTGCGGCTGCGCAAGGGCGCCGCGGCATCGGTCGCGGCATGGGTGCGCGAGCAGGGCGGCGAGGTACCGTTGGCGCTGGACGCCACCGTGGATCACGTCTCCGCGTCCGGCGGTACGCCGCTGGCCGTGGCGGAGTCGAGGAGTGACGGCACCGCCGAGGTACTCGGCGTCGTCCACCTCAAGGACGTCGTCAAACCGGGCCTGCGCGAACGCTTCGACGAGCTGCGCCGCATGGGCATCCGTACGGTGATGATCACCGGAGACAACCCGGTGACGGCCCGGGCGATCGCCGAGGAGGCGGGTGTCGACGACTTCCTGGCCGAGGCTACTCCCGAGGACAAGCTGGAGCTGATCAAGCGCGAGCAGGCCGGCGGTCATCTCGTCGCCATGACGGGGGACGGTACGAACGACGCCCCGGCACTCGCGCAGGCGGACGTCGGCGTGGCGATGAACACCGGTACGTCGGCCGCCAAGGAGGCCGGCAACATGGTCGACCTCGACTCCGACCCCACGAAGATCATCGAGATCGTCGAGATCGGCAAGCAACTCCTGATCACCCGGGGCGCGTTGACGACGTTTTCGATCGCCAACGACATCGCCAAGTACTTCGCGATCCTGCCGGCGATGTTCGCGGCGGTGTACCCGGGGCTCGACCGGCTCAACATCATGGATCTGCACTCGCCACTGTCCGCGATCCTCTCGGCGGTCGTCTTCAACGCGGTGGTCATCGTGGCGCTGATCCCGCTCGCCCTGCGCGGTGTGCGCTACCGGCCTTCCTCCGCCTCCACCCTGCTCACCCGCAACCTGTGGATCTACGGACTCGGCGGCGTGATCGCCCCGTTCCTGGCCATCAAGTTCATCGACTTCGCCCTCGTCCAGTTCATCCCGGGGATCTGACCATGACACGCATCCCACACTGGCTAGCCCAGCACGTCGCAGCGCTGCGGGTGGTCCTCGTGCTGACTCTTCTGACCGGTCTGGCCTATCCGCTGGCCATGGTGGCGGCAGCCCAGGTCCCGGGCCTCGGCGGCACGTCGGAGGTGATCGGCGCCGACGGCAGACCGGCCGGATCCTCGCTGATCGGCCAGACGTTCACCGACGCCAAGGGCAACCCTGTCAAGAAGTACTTCCAGTCCCGGCCCTCCAACGCCGGTACGGGATACGACGCCACGGCGTCCGGCGCCGGCAACCAGGGCCCCGAGTCCGTCGTCGACACCAAGGACAGGCCGAGCCTGCTCACCCTGGTGTGCGGGCGCAGCAAGGCGGTCGGCGATCTCGAAGGTGTCGACGGCTCGCGCCCGTACTGCACGGACGACGGCGTGGGTGCGGTCCTCGGCGTCTTCTACGACGGCGGTACGAGCGGACGTGCCACCCGGGCCGTCAGTCTCGACCAGGCCTGTCCGGCGAAGCCGTTCCTCGCCTCCTACAGGGGACTTCGCGTCACATGCGCGAAACCCGGCGCGGACTACAGCCACGCCGTGATCGTCCCCGTGCGCGGCAACGCCCCGGCGGACCCTGTCGTCCCCCCCGACGCGGTCACCGCGAGCGGCAGCGGACTCGACCCGCACATCAGCCCGGCGTACGCGAAGCTCCAGGCACAGCGAATCGCTCGTGAGCGCGGAGCGAGCGTGTCCGACGTACGCAAGCTGATCGAAAAACACACCACCGGCCGCGCGCTCGGCGTGCTCGGCGAGCGCGGCGTCAATGTCGTCGAGCTCAACATCGCCCTCGACCGTACGTATCCGAAGCAGGGAGCCTGATCATGGCGGCCTGGATCCAGGCATCGCTCGTCCTCGCCGTGGTCGTGGGGCTGCACGTCCCGCTCGGCGACCACATGGCCCGCGTCCTCGACGGCGGGAAGCACTGGCGGGGGGAGAGAACCCTCTACCGCGTCTGCGGAATCGACCCGGACAAGGAGCAGACCTGGCGGCACTACCTCACCGCCGTGGTCGCCTTCTCCGTCATGAGCATCGCGGCGCTCTTCGCCCTCTTCACCCTTCAGGGAAGGCTTCCCTGGTCGACGGGGCACGAGGGCATGCCGTGGCGGCTAGCACTGCACACCGCCGTCTCCTTCACGACGAACACCAGTTGGCAGAACTACGCGGGCGAGTCGACCACCGGGCATCTCGCCGTCATGGCGGGCCTGGGTGTCCAGGCGTTCGCGTCGGCGGCGGTCGGCATCTGTGTGGCCCTCGCCCTGGTCCGGGGCCTGACCCGACGGTCCACGGACGACCTCGGCAACTTCTGGGTCGACCTGCTGCGCACGATCTTCCGCGTCCTGGTGCCGATCGCGGTCGTCGGCGGCCTGATCCTGATGGCCGGCGGTGTCGTCCAGAGCCTCGGCGCCGGGCACACCTTCACCACGGTCACGGGTGACAAGCAGACGATCCTCGAGGGACCTGTCGGCTCCTGGGAGCCGCTGAAGCTGTTCTCCGGCGACGGCGGCGGTGTCTTCAACGCCAGCAGCGCCCACCCCTTCGAGAACCCGAGCGCCTGGACCAACGCCGTCGAGATCGTGCTGATGCTGCTCATCCCGACGGCCTGCATCCGCATGTTCGGCCGGATGATCGGCAGTCTGAAGCAGAGCTGGACCCTGCTCACCGTCGTCGGGATCCTCCTCGGCCTGCTCCTCGCCGCGGGCACGCTCGCGCAGAGTGCCCACACCGGCACCGTCACCCAGGCGGTCGCCGGACAGTACGAAGGCACCGAGACCCGCTTCGGCATCCCCGGCTCGACACTGTTCGGCGTAGGGGCCACGGCTTCGGCGGACGGCGCGGCCAACTCCTCGTACGACAGCTTCTCCAGCCTCGGCGGCGGGGTGCTGCTGTCCGCGATGATGCTAGGCGAGATCGCGCCCGGCGGCACCGGCAGCGGGCTCTACGGCCTGATCGTGGTGGTTCTGGTGGCCGTCTTCATCGGCGGCCTGATGGTCGGCCGCACGCCCGAATACCTGCGCAAACGGATCGGTTTCGGGGAGATGCGGTGGGTGGTCGTGTACGCGCTGATCCCGCCCACGGTGATCCTCGCGTCCACGGGTATCGCACTCGCCTTCGACGACGGCCGGACCTCGATGGGCAATCCGGGAGCACACGGCCTGACCGAGCTCATCTACGCCTACACCAGCAACACCAACAGCAACGGCAGCTCGATGGCGGGCTTCAACGGCGCAACCGACTTCCACAACCTGCTGATGGTGTTCGCGATGCTGGCCGGCCGCTACCTCCCGATGGCCTGCGTCCTGGCCCTGGCCGGACGTCTCGCCAAGCAGCAACCGGGCGTCGTCACAGCCGGCACGCTGCGCGCCCAGGGAGTCAACTTCGTCGTCCTGGCCACTGCGGCGGCCGTCATCCTGGCGTTGCTCAACTACCTTCCGGCGCTGTCCCTGGGCACCATCGCCGACGGACTGTCGTAACGGCCCGGGTACCGGCTGAGCCTGCGGATCCTCACAGACTCAGCCGGTACGGCACGACACAACGACGACGTCGGTACGGGCCCTCAGCGCAGCTGCCGGCGGCAGACCCCCGCTGATTCTGCAGGATCTGGTATCGATGGTGGAGGGGCTCCACTCGGGGATGAGGACGGCGACCTGCCGCCCTCCGTCCGCCGCGCGCTGGACGTAGTCGACGACGGGCCGCACCAGCGAACGCTGCGGACCGTCGATGACATCCAGACGTGCACCGGGATCCCAGCGGGCCCAACTCGCCCCCAGTGCACCTACCTTGGCGGGATCACCGTGTACCGCGAGCGCGACGACTTCGCAGCGAGGCATCAAGGACGCGCCAAGGCTGACACTCCCTTGCGGGTAATCCTCCAAGCCGCATGTGCGGCCAGGGCCACGCGGTCGTACGGCGGGACACCGCCGCTGGGCAGGGGATCCGCGCAGCTCGATCCGTTGCTCGCCCGTGCTGTTCGTCCTTCTGCTGCCGGTCGAGCCCGCCGCGCCCTTCACCCGAACCGCGGACCGGTCGGGTGGCCGCAGCACCGACGGCGGCGAAAGCGGCAGACCTCATCCCCGCCTGTCCGCCGGATGCGGCTGTACCCCAGTCATGAGGATGTCCAGGCCACGCCGCGTCGTCGCCAGCACGACGCGGTCGCCCGCACGTAGAACTCGCCCGTGCGACGGGCGCCAGTCGAATCCGGGTCGCCGCAACCGGATGCCGGTGAGCGTATCCGACGACGACGGCGTAGGCGGGACCACGGCCGAACCGACGGCCAGGACCCGCCACTCGTGCTCCCGGAACGCCTGGTGGATCGAGCGTCCTTCGAGCTCGGGGTGTCCGGCCACGTCCACCACGGTGAACAGCAGCGAGCCGCGCTCGACCGGCATCACCCCCAGCACATGACGGCCCATCATCGCGGCGGCGAAGGACGGTGCGGCGAGCGCCGAGACACTGCGGCTGCGAGTGGGGGCCTGAGGGTAGGAGGCGCGCAGTGTGCGCTGGACAGTGGCCGCGAAGTCGTCGTCGTACAGCCGCATCACCACTCGCACGCTCGGGGTGGTCTCGCGTGCGGCCATCACGATGTCGAGGTTCTCGCTGTCGTCGCGGGTGAGCACCAGCAGTGACCTGCTGTGCCGGATGCGCGCCCGGTCGAGGACACCTGGCCCTCCGGCGTCCTCCAGCACCAGCGGTACGTCGAGTTCACGGGCGAGGGCGACGCCGCGCGCGTGCGGGTCCCGTTCGACGGCCACGACCTTGTGGTCGGTGGTGCACAGCTGAGCGAGCACGCGGGTGCCGATCTTTCCGAGGCCGACCACGACGATGTGGTCGGTGAGGTCGTCGGCGGGCGGGAGACCGACGGAGGCGGTCCGGAACGCCTCGGTGGCGTTCATGGTCGCGGCCACGACGAGCGGGAGCACGGCGAGTCCGACGAAGCCCGCGAACAACTGCAGCACCCGGCGGGACACCGTCTCGTCGGTGGCCGGATCTCCCATGGTGAAGATGTCCAGCAAGGGCAGGTAGACGTTCTTCCACCAAGGGTGCTCGTGCGCGAACAACGCCGTGGCGGCCGCGAGCGCAACGACGATCGCGGCCAGCGCGCCGAAGACGGCGATGACCTCGCGGGAGAGGAAGACCCTCCACGGCAGATGCGCGAGCCGAGCCCTCAGCCAGCCACCGACGCGGCCACGCCGCTCCCGGGCGGCCGGCTCGGGCGCGTGGTGATGGGTGACCTCTTCGAGCATCAGGCGACCGTGTGTGAACTGCCGGTGGTAGGCGGTGCGGGTGTCCGGCAGCAGCTGGGTACCGTCCTCGCCCGGTGTCTCGGGGCTGTCGTCGCTCGCCGGGTCGTCCTGGTGCGCGCCGGAGAGCACGGCGAGTGTGGCCAGATCGGTCGACCGGGGCGGCGCGCCCGCGGCTCGTACGACGCCGCGGAACACCTTGCCCTCGACCTGCAGTGTGTGGCCGTAGCCGACCGCGGCTGCGGCCACCAGCTCCGGCACGGCGGTGTCGGCGTCGGACAGCACCGTGGTCGACATGTCCGGCCGGGGATCGTCGTCGTTTCCGGCCCTGGCCTCAGCGGCCGCGCGGTCCAGGAGGCGTTCCAGATGGCGTCCGCGCTCGCGGTTGAACATGCGGATGACCAGGCGTACGGAGGGGTTGAGGCCTCGAGCCAGCAGCGCCGCGGTCATGTTGACCTGGTCGTCGGCGTAGGTCAGCGCGAGGGCCGCGGCACGCTGTACGCCCGCGGACCGCAGGGTCTGTTCGTCCAGGTGTGTCGCCACCAGCAGCTCGATGGGCGAATGCGGGTCGCGGTGCAGCGCGGCGATCTCGGCGCCGTGCTCGTCCCTTCGTGACGGCAGTACGACGGTGACGGCCTCGCCGCACACGGCGTCCAGTTCGACGGCGAGCCGGCGCGCGAGCCCGTCGTCGCCGCAAATCACCATGTGCTGGGATCGCGGACCAAGCGCGGTTTGAGTATGGAGAGTTGACGTCACATCAGTCAGAAACGACAAGGCAGACGTGCCCGGTTCCGGGTGAGCGAGCGGTTCGGCGTCAACATTCCGTATGTGCCCGCCGACGGTGGAGCGTGTCGGGCGTACCGCGAGCCGGCCGCCCACGCCCTACCGGGTTTCTGCCGTCCTTCACCGGCCCCGCCGCCCTCCTACGCTCCGCGTACCACCGCGGTGCTCCGCCCGCTCGGCGAAGGGCAGGGACAGCACCATGGTCAGGCCCCCGCCGGGGGTGTCCTCCGGGGTGAGGGTGCCGTCCATGGCCTCGGTCAGGCCCCGGGACAGGGCCAGGCCCAGGCCGAGTCCGGTGGTGTTGTCGGTGTCGCCGAGGCGCTGAAAGGGTTCGAAGAGGCGGTCGCGGTCGGTGGGCGGGAGGCCCGGTCCGCGGTCGACGACGCGCAGTTCGACGCGGCCTGCGTGGGTGCTGGCGGTCAGCAGCACCTTGTGCCCGGCCGGACTGTGGCGGGCGGCGTTACCCGCGAGGTTGGCGACCACTCGCTCCAGCAAGGGCGGGTCGGCCAGCACGGCCGGAACCTCCTCCAGGTCCCCCACCTCCACCTCAGGCGTGTCCGCCAGCGCCGCCGGCAGGATCTCCTCGAACGTGGTGGCGCGCAGGTCCAGGGCGAGCGCCCCGGCCTGCAGTCGGCTGAGGTCGAGGAGGTTCTCCACCAGTCGGTTCAGCTTGGCCATCGACTCGTCGGCAGTGGCGAGGAGCTCGCCCCGGTCCTCGTCGGAGAACTCCACGTCACGGCTGCGCAGCGAGGAGACGGCTGCCCAGCCGGCGGCGAGCGGGGTGCGCAGGTCGTGGCCGACCGCCCGCAGCAGCGCCGTACGCATCCGGTCGGCGGCCTTGACCGGTTCGATCTCGGCGGCGGCCTCGGCAAGCCGGGCCCGTTCGACGGCGGCACCCACATGCGCGGCGAAGGCGGCCAGGACGCGCCGTTCGGAGGACGGCAGGGGACGGCCGTGCAGCACCAGGAAGGAGCCGGGGCCCGCGGGTACAGCCGTCACGTCGTCCCCTGCGGGCGGGTCGTCCACCAGCTCCGCCGAGTCCATGCCGAAGGTCTCGCGGGTGCGTTCCACCAACGCCGGGATCGTCGCGCCGCCGCGCACGATGGTGCCCGCGAGGGACGACATGGTCTCCGCCTCGGCGGTGGCCCGCGCCGAGCGCCGCGACAGACGCAGGGAACGGTCGACGACAGCAGCCACTATGGCGGCCACCACCGCGAAGACCGCCAGCGCCAGCAGGGCGTTCGGATCGTTCAGCGTGAATCGCCCGACGGGAGGGATGAACCAGTAGTTGAGCAGCAGGGACGCCGTCACCGACGCGATGACCGCCGACGCGACCCCGCCTATGCAGGCCACCCCCACCACGGCGAGCAGGAAGAGCAGGGCCTCGCTGGTGAGGTTGAGTCTGTCCCGGGCTGCGCCCAGATCCAACAGGAGGGTGAGCGCCACCGGCAGCAGCAGGCCGGCGACCGGGCCCGCGATCCGGCGTGCGGTGGACAGGGTACGTCTGCGCGACGGCAGCAGCGTGCCGCGCCCGGCGCGTTCGTGCGTGACGGTGTGGATGTCGATGTCGCCGGAGCGTTCGACAACCGTCTCGCCGGTGCCGCGTCCGGTGACGAAGCGTTCGAGGCGGCCCCGGCGGCTGGTGCCGAGCACGAGCTGGGTGGCGTTCTCCGCACGCGCGAACTCCACCAGGGCGGTGGCGACGTCATCACCGACCACGGAGTGGTAGCTGCCGCCGAGGTCCTCGATCAGCCGCCGCTGCCGGACCAGGGATGCGTGCGAGGAGCCCGCGGCGAGCCCGTCGCTGCGCGTGACGTGGACGGCGAGCAGGTCACCGCCGGCCGAACGGTCGGCGATGCGGGCAGCCCGCCGGATGAGGGTGTCGCCCTCGGGGCCGCCGGTCAGCGCGACCACGACCCGCTCCCGAATCTCCCAGATCCCACCGATGCCGTGCTCGGAGCGGTACGACTGAAGCGCCTCGTCGACGCGGTCGGCCACCCACAGCAGGGCAAGCTGACGCAGCGCCGTCAGATTGCCGGGTCGGAAGTAGTTGGCGAGCGCCGCGTCGACCTTCGCGGGCGCATAGATGTTGCCGTGCGCCATCCGGCGGCGCAGCCCTTCGGGCGGCATGTCCACCAGCTCGATCTGGTTCGCTCTGCGGACGACCTCATCGGGCACGGTCTCGTGCTGCGGCACCCTGGTGATCTTCTCGACGACGTCGTTGAGGGATTCGAGATGCTGGATGTTGAGCGCGCTGATGACATCGATCCCTGCCGCGAGCAGCTCCTCGACGTCCTGCCAGCGCTTGGGGTTGCGGTCGCCGCCAGGGACGTTGCTGTGGGCGAACTCGTCCACGATCGCGACCTGCGGTCGGCGCGCGAGGACCTCGGCGAGGTCCATCTCCGTGAACTCGGCGCCGTGGTAGGAGCACGGCGCTCGCTCGACGACTTCCAGGCCGTCGAGCATCGCCTCCGTGCCGGGGCGCCCGTGGCACTCGACGAACCCCACGACGACATCGGCGCCGCGTGCCGCTCTGCGTCGCGCCTCGTCGAGCATGCGGTAGGTCTTGCCCACCCCCGGGGCGGCCCCGAGGTAGACCTTCAGGCGACCGCGACGTACATCACCGCCACCGGTCCGTACCTCACCCCCGTCGGTCCGTGCGCCAACCCTGTTGGCCCGTACGTCACTCATCGCAACCAACGTGCTCCGCTCACTGGCGTTCAAGTCCCCGGAGGGAAGGGTTCCTTCCTCCTACCGAAGCGCTTGTGCGAGTCGCTCGGCGGGCCCCTTGACACATCCTTGGCGCCGGTCACGTGGACGTTGACACCACTTTGACAAGCACGGGACCGATAGAGTGAACGTGGTGCGCCGGGAAGTCTGGTCGGCAGGGGTCCTCAAGGTCTCCTTCTCACGACCAAGGGGACGGCATGCGCAGCGTAGGGACGGTCCTGGCTCTCGTGGTACTCGCCACCGTGGTGGCGACCTTCGCGCGCCGCCGGCGGATTCCCGCTCCATCTCTCCTTGTGGTCGCCGGCCTGGTCGTCGCCCTGCTGCCGGGCACTCCCGAAATCCTGATCAGCCCCGAGATCATCGGGCTCGTCGTGCTGCCGCCATTGCTGTACGCGAGCGCCGAGGAGCTGTCCTGGCGCGAGCTGCGCGCGGTGTGGAAGCCGGTCGGGGTGCTGTCTATCGGCCTGGTGCTGGCCTCGGCGGCAGCCGTCGGCGCGGTGGCTTCCCTGGTCACCCCACTGTCGTGGCAGATGGCGTTGGTGCTGGGCGCGGTGCTGGCCAGTACGGACCCGGTGGCAGTCACCGCGCTGGGCAGACGACTGGCGCTCCCACCCAAGGTGCAGGTACTGGTCCAGGCCGAGAGCCTGTTCAACGATGCGACGTCGCTCGTCCTGTTCCGGGTCGCGGTGAGCGTCGCCGTGGCGTCGGCGGCGGTCGGCTGGGGTACGGCGGCACGGGAGTTCACGCTGCTGGCGGGCGGCGGCATGGTCATCGGGGCTGCTGTTGCCGGCGTGGTGGCTCTGATCCGCAGGCGCACGGAGGACCCTGTGCTGGAGACGGTGATTTCCCTCGTCACCCCGTACGCGGCCTACGTTCTGGCCGAGACGGCACACGCGTCGGGTGTCACCTCCGTGGTGGTGGCCGGCGTCGTCCTGGGCGGCCGGGGTGATCGGCTCACCAACGCCCGCGTACGGCTCCAGCTGCACGCCGTCTACGGCACCGTCGTCTTCCTGCTGGAGAGTGTCGTCTTCAGCCTCATCGGCCTGGCCCTGCCCGCCCAAGTACGCGCCCTCTCCGACGGTGACCGGGCGTGGCCGCTGTACGCGCTCGCCGTTGCCGGCACGCTGATCGGCATGCGCATGCTGTGGCTGGCGCCGCTGTCGGCGGTCGTGCAGCGCAAGGGTGGTATCCAGCGCATGAACTGGCGCGTGCCGGTGGTACTGACCTGGGCCGGTACCAGGGGTGTCGTACCGCTGGCCGCTGCCCTGTCGATCCCGGTGACCACGAAGGCGGGGGCCACGCTCTCCGAACGCCCCCTCGTCCTCGTCCTCACCACTTCGGTCGTGGTCGCCACCCTCGTCGTTCAGGGCTTCACCCTCGCCCCGGTCGTCCGCCGATCCGGCATCGCCCTGGAGCCCGACCACACGGAACGGGAGGAGGCCGAGGCCCGCTACAGCCTTGCGACCGCGGGGTTGGGCCGCCTGGAGGAGATCTCGGACCTGGAGGCCGTCCCGGAGGTCGTGCTCGACCGCCTCCGCCGCGGCCTGACGGCTCGGCTCGACCACGCCCACGACCGTCTCACGCAGGCCGACGGCGACGGGGCCCCGACGGAATCCGCCGACCTCACCTACCGCCAGTTGCGCCGCGACCTGATCACCGTGGAGGCGGCCGAGCTCCAGCGCCTGTACGACGAGCACCGCATAGGCGACACGACCCGCCGGCGGCTGCAACGCTCACTGGACCTGGAGGAGGCGCGCCTCACGGACGTCTAGAAACCCCTGACGCGATGACGCCCCGGCCCCGGGGCGCCGGTGACCTGCACGGCTGGTTCAGCGGGTTGTCAGCGGCGCCGGGGTCCCCGGGGACTGTTCGCCCGACGTGCCCGGCGCACGACCGGTGCCCCCGGTCAAAAGCCCGCGATCGCCTCGTGCACTCGCCGTCGTGCAGGGCGACCGCGAGACGTCGTACGACATGTCGTCGAGTATGCGCTCCTGATGGCGCGCTGCTGTCGGCGGCAGTCACCAGCGGGACGAACAGGGACGTATCTCTCAGCATGCGCGCCCCCCTGAGGCCGTGGATCACTGTCTGCATACGCTGGCCCAGCCGTCCGCGTGATGGCCGGATCCGCACGCCGCGCAGCACGTCAGGAGAGCACGCAGATGGTCACCGCCGAACACGCCCGTACGAGTCGATTGCGGGCGTGGATGTTGGAGGGCCTGTCCGACATGGCCAGGCACCAGCAGGGGCAGCAGGCAGAGCCGGAGCCCGCGCACAAGGGGCAGCGGTGGTGGCGGGTGATGTGCCTGACAGGCGTCGACTACTTCTCCACGCTGGGCTATCAGCCGGGCATCGCCGCCCTTGCCGCCGGACTCCTGTCCCCGGTGGCCACCGTCGTGCTCGTGATCGTCACTCTGGCCGGCGCGCTGCCGGTCTACCGGCGGGTGGCCGAGGAGAGTCCGCGGGGCGAAGGCTCCATCGCGATGCTGGAACGACTGTTGTCGTTCTGGAAGGGCAAGCTGTTCGTACTGACTCTGCTCGGCTTCGCCGCCACCGACTTCCTGATCACCATCACGCTGTCGGCGGCTGACGCCTCCACCCACCTGGTGGAGAACCCGCACCTGACCGATGTACTGCACGACAAGCAGATGCTGATCACACTGCTGCTGGTCGCACTGCTCGGGGCGGTGTTCCTCAAGGGCTTCCTGGAGGCCATCGGCGTCGCCGTCGTCCTGGTCGGGATCTACCTGACCCTGAACGTCGTGGTCGTGGTCGTGGGCCTGTGGCACGTCGCCACCGCCGCGCACGTGGTCACCGACTGGACCGCCGCCCTGACCACCGAGCACGGCAACGTCATCGCGATGGTCGGCGTCGCGCTGCTGGTCTTCCCGAAGCTGGCCCTTGGCCTGTCCGGCTTCGAGACCGGCGTCGCGGTCATGCCGCACGTCGAAGGCGACCCCGACGACACCGAGGAGAAGCCCGCCGGCCGTATCCGGGACACGAAGAAGCTGCTGACCACCGCCGCGGTGATCATGAGCGTGTTCCTGATCACCACCAGCTTCATCACCACGGTGCTCATCCCGGAGAAGGAGTTCCAGTCGGGCGGCCAGGCCAACGGCCGCGCACTCGCGTACCTGGCGCACGAGTACCTCGGAAACCTCTTCGGCACGGTCTACGACGTCTCCACCATCGCCATCCTGTGGTTCGCCGGCGCCTCCGCCATGGCCGGCCTGCTCAACCTGATGCCTCGCTACCTGCCCCGGTACGGCATGGCCCCGCACTGGGCGCGCGCCGTACGCCCGATGGTGATCGTCTTCACCCTGGTGGCATTTCTGGTCACATGGATCTTCGACGCCGACGTCGACGCCCAGGGTGGTGCCTACGCCACCGGCGTCCTCGTGCTGATCAGCTCCGCCGCCATCGCCGTCACCATCGCCGCGCGCAAGGCCGGTCAGCGCAACTGGACCATCGCCTTCGCCGTCATCTCTGCGATCTTCCTCTACACCACCGTGGTCAACGTCATCGAGCGCCCCGACGGCGTGAAGATCGGTGCCTGCTTCATCGCCGGAATCATCCTCGTCTCACTGCTTTCACGACTCGCCCGCGCCTTCGAACTGCGGGTCACCAGCGTGACCATGGACGACATGGCGGAACGTTTCGTGCGGGACGTCGCCAGCCGCAGAATCCGGTTCATCGCCAATGAGCCCGACAACCGCGACAGAGCCGAGTACCGCAACAAGATCGAGCAGATCCGTCACGACAACGACGTCCCGACCCCGGAGGACTTCGTCTTCGTCGAGGTCACCGTCCTCGACCCCTCGGAGTTCGAGGCGGGCCTGAACGTACGTGGCGAAGTCCTGCACGGCCGGTACCGCGTCCTGACCCTGGAGAGCTCCTCCATCCCCAACGCCCTCGCCGCCCTGCTCCTGCACGTCCGCGACACCACCGGCTGCACCCCGCACATCTACTTCGAGTGGACCGAGGGCAACCCCTTCACCAACTTCCTCCGCTTCTTCCTCTTCGGCCAGGGCGAGGTCGCCCCCGTCACCCGCGAGGTCCTCCGCGAGGCCGAACCCGACCGGGCCCGCCGCCCCGCCGTCCACGTCGGCTGAATACCCCGGTCACCCCCAGGCCGGAGTCGTCGAAACCGTCACCTCAGGGAAGATGGTTCTGATCGTCGACGGAACCGAGCACCCCGTCGAGGCCGGACAGACCGCCACCCTCGACGGCGACACCTCCCATACCTACCGCGGCGCAGGCGACGAGACCTGCCATCTGATCACGACCGTCCACCTGCCGGCCGGCCCCTCAGCCAGTATTTGATACTGCGCATGCCAACCTGCGAACGGCGCCGACTCGGGTGCTCGGTCGCGGCCGGCCGAGTCACCGATCGAGCAGGGCCGCAGGCGGCACGGCCGGCAGCCCGCAGCACCCCCTTCAGGATGTGGCTGCAGCCGGGAGGTCCGGGTGGCCCGAGGGATGACCGACCGCTGCGGGCAGCGTCAGGACCATGGTCATGCCGCCGCCGGGGGTGTCCTCGGCGGTCAGCGTGCCGCCGATCGCCTCTGCGAACCCGCGGGCGACCGCGAGACCGAGGCCGACGCCCGCCCCGCGCGGGGCGTCTCCGTAGCGCTGGAACGGCGCGAAGATACGGCCCTTCGCCTCGTCCGGGACACCTGGACCGCGGTCCGTCACCCGGACTTCCACACGCTCGGCGATCGCGCTGGCCGAAACCACCACGGGCTCACCTTCGGGGGCGTACTTGACCGCGTTCTCGACGATGTTGGCGACGGTGCGCTCCAGCAGGCCCGGGTCGACCGCGACCATCGGAAGGTTTTCAGGGATGTCGAGGACGACGCTGTCCTCCGGTACGCCGCCGAGCGCCATCGGGACGACCTCGTCGACATAGATCTCCCGGATGATCGGGGTGACGGTTCCGGTCTGGAGGCGGGACATGTCGAGGAGGTTGCCGACGAGGTGGTCGAGCCGGTCCGCGCCCGCCTCGATGCCTGCGAGGAGCTCGGCGTGGTCCGCCTCGGACCACTCCACGTCGTCGGACCTGAGGGAGGAGACGGCGGCCTTGATGCCTGCCAGTGGCGTACGCAGGTCATGGCTGACCGCGGCGAGCAGGGCGGTCCGGATGCGGTTGCCCTCGGCCAGTTCTCGAGCGTGCTCCGCCTCCCCGACCAGGCGCTGACGGTCGATCACCACGGCGGCCTGGGCGGCGAAGGCGGCCAGCACCCGGCGGTCCTCCGCGGGCAGGACACGGCCGGAGAGGGCCAGCGCCATGTGGTCGCCGACCGGCATGTCCACATCCGCGTCCTCGGGGCGTGCGAGCGGACGGGCCGTCCCTGCGCTGCCGGTGCAGGTCCACGGATCGACGTCGCTTTCGCGCTCCAGCAGCGCCACGGACTCCATGTTGAAGATCTCGCGCACCTGTTCCAGGAGCGATTCCAGGCTCGTCTCGCCGCGCAGCACGTTGCCCGCGAGGAAGGAGAGGATCTCGGACTCGGCGCGAAGCCGGGCGGCCTGATGGGTGCGGCGGGCGGCCAGGTCCACGACGGAGGCGACCGAGACGGCCACGCCGACGAAGATCACGATGGCGACGATGTTCTTGGGGTCCGCGATGGTGAACTCGTGCAGCGGAGGAGTGAAGTAGTAGTTGAGCAGCAATGAGCCGATGGCGACAGAGCCCAGTGCCGGGAGGAGCCCGCCGATCAGTGCCGCAGCCACCGTCAACGTGAGAAACAACAGCATGTCGTTGGCGAGTCCCACCTCTGGTGCGACGCCGTTGAGCAGGAGAGTGAGCACGACGGGGCCCACGACACCGACGAGCCAGCCCCAGATGATCCGGGCTCGGCCCAGGCGGGCACCACGGGCCACGGGCAGGCCTCTGCCCTTGGCTGCTTCTCCATGGGTGACGATGTGGACGTCGAGGTCGGGTCCCGACTCACGGGCGACGGTGGCGCTGACGCCGGGGCCGAAGGCGTACTGCCACGTCCTGCGGCGGCTGACGCCGAGCACGATCTGGGTTGCGTTCACACCACGGGCGAAGTCGAGCAGGGCGGACGGGACGTTGTCGCCTATGACGTGGTGGAACGTGCCGCCGAGGTCCTCGACCAGGGTCCGCTGGGCCGCGAGCTCCTTGGGCGAGGCAGCGCTCAGGCCGTCGCTGCGGGCGACGTAGACCGCGAGCACCTCGCCGCCGGCGCCCTTCTCGGCAAGCCGGACGGCGCGGCGGATGAGCGTACGTCCCTCGGGGCCACCGGTGAGGCCGACCACGATGCGCTCGCGGGAGCCCCAGATCTTGGAGACCCGGTGTTCGGTGCGGTACTCCTGCAGGTATTCGTCGACCCGGTCCGCCGTCCACAGCAGCGCCAACTCTCGCAGCGCGGTGAGGTTGCCGGGCCGGAAGTAATTGGACAGCGCGGCATCGACCTTGTCCGGCTTGTAGACATTGCCGTGGGCCATCCGGCGGCGCAGCGCCTGGGGTGACATGTCGACCAGCTCGATCTGGTCCGCCCGGCGGACAACCTCGTCGGGGACGGTCTCACGCTGCCGGACGCCCGTGATCGACTCCACCACGTCACCGAGCGACTCCAGGTGCTGGATGTTGACGGTGGAGACGACGTCGATGCCGGCCTGGAGGAGCTCTTCGACGTCCTGCCAGCGCTTGGCGTTGCGGGAGCCCGGCACATTGGTGTGGGCCAGTTCATCGACGAGGGCGACGGCCGGGCGGCGCTCCAGCACCGCGTCGACGTCCATCTCGGTGAAGACGGTGTCGCGGTATTCGATCTCGCGGCGCTGAATCTGGTCGAGGCCGTGGAGCATCACTTCGGTGCGGGTCCGGTTGTGGTGTTCCACGAACGCAACCACACAGTCCGTGCCGCGTTCGATCCGGCGGTGCGCCTCGGAGAGCATCGCGTATGTCTTGCCGACACCGGGTGCCGCGCCGAGGTAGATCCGGAGCTTGCCGCGTCCCATGGTTCCGATCTTTGCAGTTGAGGGGCTTGTTTACAGGTCCGACGCGGTCGGCCGGACCGCGGAGCGCCTCACATCTCGAATCGGTAGCCCATGCCAGGGGCAGTGATGAGATGCCGGGGATGCGAGGGATCCGCCTCGAGTTTGCGACGCAGTTGGGCCATGTAGACCCGGAGATAGTTGGCCTGCGTGCCGTAGGTGGGACCCCACACCTCCTGCAGGAGTTGCTTCTGGCCGACGAGTCGCCCGCGATGGTGGATCAGCACTTCCAGCAGGTGCCATTCGGTCGGGGTGAGACGGACGTCGCGCCCCTCCCGATTGACCCTCTTCTTCAGCAGGTCGACGGTGAATGCCTCGGTCGCGACGATCACCGAATCTTCGGTGGCCGATACAGCGGCGGCTCGACGGGATGCGGCACGAAGCCGGGCCAGAAGTTCGTCCATGCTGAAGGGCTTGGTGATGTAATCGTCGGCGCCCGCGTCGAGTGCCACCACCTTCTCGTCGGAGGTCCGTCGGGCGGAGACCACGAGGATCGGCGCCCGGCTCCAGCCGCGAAGTCCCTTGATCACGTCGATACCGTCCATGTCGGGCAGGCCGAGATCCAGCAGTACGACGTCCGGAGGACACGCGGCGGCCAGCCGCAGCGCCGTCTCTCCGTCAGAGGCTGCGTGCACCTCGTACTTGCGTGCCTTGAGATTGATCTCGAGAGCCCGTACGAGCTGTAGCTCGTCCTCCACCACCAGCACCCGAGTCATGGCTGTGCCGCCTTTCTGCTGTGCACGAGGAGCGTCACGTCATGGACTTGTGAGGGAGCCGACGGCCCCCAGGGCAGGCAGTTGGAGCACACCGGCGAGGACGGGGCTCATATCGGGCTCAGAACCTCTCCGGATGGAGAAGGGCGAGGACGAGATAGCCCAGCAGGGCGAAGGCCACGATCAGACCGACGACGTTCTCGGCAGTCACAGCTTCGCCACCCCCTTGGCAACGAGAGCCACCAGCGCGAAGACCGCGATCGTGGTGACGACGAAGGCCATGTCGGCCACCGTGTCCTCCTGGATGAGATTCGGATCGGACGGACGCTTAGAGGAAACCCCCGCTCCGAGCGGGCACACGCTCCGTTGACGGGTCCCTTACGACCATCGGTGCTCTCTTGACGGACCCCATACGCAGCCGTCCCCGGACCAGGAACATGCAGGTCCTGCGCACGTCGGACGGCGGTCCACGGTCCAACAACCCGTCGGTTTCCGGTCACCTGTCGCGCTGAACTGTCCGAGGCGGCTGCGCCCTCGCCACGTGGGTGTTCAATCCCCGGCGCGTGGTCGCCAGGACCACCCGGTCGGCACGGCTTCAGGACCCGCCGGCGGGGCGGATGCCCGTCGAGTCCTGGGCTCGGCTGACCTGCATCAGAGGGGTGTCAGGAACAGCCGGGAGGTCTTGAGCCGTTGTCCGCGAGCCATTTGGATGGAGAGCGTGAACAGCGAGTGGCTCCTTCTCGACCGGCCGCCTCATCAGGCGTCGCCTCGTCGTGTGCCCCGCTGCCCGGACACGCCCGTTTCTCCCCCACGCCTTCGGGGCGCCGGGGAGACCCCTGACGCGTAGTCCGTAGCCCTCGGGGCGCCGTGACCTGGTCCGGCGCCCCTTCGCCGTATCCGTACACGCCCGACCCCTCCGCAAACGCGGCGGGTGGCAAAGCGTGCCCAGAGCCATGGATGGACCATGTCCGACTCGAAAGTTTCCTCCCGCACCGTCCTCGTCACCGGGGCCACCTCCGGTATCGGCTACGAGACGGCACGGCTGCTCGCCGAGCGCGGCGACACCGTCCTCGTACACGGCCGCACGGCCGAAGAGGCGCAGGCTGCGACCGACAAGCTCGTCGCCACGGCCGGAATCCCCGCCGAGCATCTGTGCCCCTTCGGCGCGGACTTCTCCAGCCTCGAAGAGGTCGAACGACTCGCCCACCGAGTCGCCGTCGAACACCCGCACCTGGACGTCCTCGTCAACAACGCGGCCATCGCCGCCCCCGAGCGTCACACCGTCACCGTGGACGGCAACGAAATCGCGTTCCAGGTCAACTTCCTGGCGCACTACCTGCTCACCAACCTGCTGGACGATGCGCTCACCAGCGAGCCGGGCGGCCGCGTCGTCAACGTCTCCTCCTCTCTGCACCGCACCGGCTCCATCCAGTGGAGTGACCCCAATCGCGCTCGCCGCTACTCCCGCCTCGCCGCCTACGCCCAGTCCCAGCTGGCACTCACCGTCTTCGCAGCGGACCCGCGCGTGACTGCCGTCTCCATCCACCCCGGCATCTGCGACACCGCCCTGCTCCCGCTCTACGCCCACCACGGAGCCACCGCGTCCGACGGCGCGGCCCACGTCGTACGCCTCTGCGACCCGGCCACGGAAATCGTCAACGGCGCGTACTACGACTGCGACCAGCGCGTCGAGCCCGCTCCCGCCGCCACCGAAGACCGCACGGTCCAGCGGCTCAACAAGCTGGCCGACGTCCTCGTCGGCCAGCTCACCTGAAGGGACCACGAACGCTCATGTCGAAGCGCGCACGTAAGAAGAAGGCCCGCCGCAAGAGGAAGGCGAACCACGGCCGCAAGGCCGGCGCGAGCTGAACCCGACTGGGGGCGGCCTGTCAACAGGGCAGGCCGCCCGCCTCGCGTCGAGCCCGGGCGGAACACCACATGCTCCAGCGTGTATCGCACCGACTCCTCGCGTGCATTGCACGGTTCCCCACCGCCGCGCCCGCCGGGCAGCCCTGGCCCAGCATGTCCGGCCCACCGGACCCCACCACCGGTGAGCCGGCCCGACCGACCGCAGGTCGTGCGGTTTCGTCCAGGATCGCGTGCCGCTGCGTGGCGACCCCACCGTCGCGCCGGATCGACGGCGAGACCGCGCGCTCAGTCCTCAAGGTCTCCGGTCTGAACCAGTGTCTTCGGGGCGCCGGCGCATACCCGCCCGGGTCGAACGCGAATGCGCCGCCTCCCTGTCGATCCGTTCGGACAGCTGGCTGAGCGCGGTCGCCCCGCACAGCAACGTTCCTCGCCCCAGGGACGAGCGGGCGCCCGCGTCCAGCAGCTGCCACAGCTGGGGATTGGCAATGAGTACCCGCGGGTCCAATTCGACACGTGCGCCGTCCAGGTCGCGCAGCACCAGTCGCAGCGAGACCCCGTCGGACCAGCGCACCCCCACCAGGCGGTCCGTCCGCACCCGGCGCCTGCGCAGCAGACCGCGGGAAGCCAGCCAGCCCTCGCCGGCAGTCACCCGCGGCGGCACCAGCACCACTAGCAGCAGGAGAGCGAGCGCAACCCACATGAGGGCGCGCAACCCGGTAATTCGGCCGGAGCCCACGTCGATCAGTAGCAACAGTCCCAGGAGCAAAGCGGAGCAGCCGCAGGCGGCCCGTACCTCAGCGGACCAGCCGTCGTCCGACGCGGTCGTTCCTGGAGGGTTGCCCCGGTCGGCATCGTGCCGCGGTACACATTGAGTCACATTTCGTCCCATACAACCCACGCTAAATAGGTTCCCGCACCCCGGCAGGTTATTGATGCGCCGCTGACGCGGCTCGCGGCACCTTTGACGCCGCCCTGACCGTCTCCGTCAAGAACTCGCCGCTTCGGCCAGGAGCACGCCGTCTCCCGGACAGGGCCGGCCGAACAGGGACACGCCCTGATCAGCCAGGTAATACTCCCGCCCCACCCCCCGGAATCACCTTCGCCGTTGCAGACCCCTCTGGTGGCTGTGCTCCTTCCCGATCACACCGGTGCGGCACTCGGCGTGGCTGTGTCCGGCCGCCTTGACCATCGCGGGAACGTCAACAGAATGACGAGTCCCCTCGATCGAGAAGACCGGTGTCGGCACGCGGTTGCATATGGGCCGGGAGACACGTTCTCGGCATCTCCTCCCCCGGTTCCCGGGTCCGTGCCCCGGCACGATCAGCCGCTCGACGCCCACTCATCCCCGTTGCCTCACCACACCAATCAGGTGTTGCGACGACCGGTTGCATCCTCCCCTACGACAACGCCCTGCCGGCGTAAACGATCGGACAATGAAAGACCGAGCTGATCAAGCCTCAGCGACCCCTGAGGAAGCTGTCCGAGGTCGAACCGGTCGTCTCCGCGATTCGAATGGTTCAACCATCGCCGACCGCACATGAGATCGGCTACGTCGGCCCGTCGAATACGAAGCAGTCTCCCGCTACCGGAACACAAATCCCAGGCGGCTCACACAATCTGAGTGCCAATCAAATCTGCGGCGGTGCACGTCCGCCGTGGGCGACACCGGTTGACGCCTCAGGGCCATTGCTGCCGTCAGAACAAGTGCGGTCAAGGCAGCAGGATAACGTTCCGAGCCACCTGGCCACAGGTGCATGCTCCCAGGCCCCACTCGCCTGATTTCGCCCTGGATGCAGCCATCCTTCCGACGTGAATACCCCGCTCGGATGACGCAGGCGAGCGTGCAGAAGGTGGCCAGAAACCATCAACTCGAAGCAGTGGGCGCGGACTAAGGTTTGATCAACAGAGGACGAAGATCAGAACGCTGTGGAGGCGCACAGGCATTGATGGAGGTGGAGCGCTCCGCCCACACCGCGTCCCTTCAGGTCCCCACAGGACTCATCCCGTCCCCGGTCGACTCGCACGACCACGGCTGCCGCACGTCCTGCGCGCTCGTCGTCCGCGCGAGCGACGATCCCGCCGGTGGAAGTGGCACAAGAGTGTCAACCACCCGATAAGGGACGGCCGCTGAGCCCGTTCGACCTATCCCACTCTTCATGCACATCCAGATGTCAGGAGACAGCTCATGGCCGACGAGATGGTTCGTCTCGCCCAAAGATTCGTGAACACCACTTACAACAACGGCGCGACGCTCGGCATATCCAAACTGGACGAGAACGGCGTCACCGGCTGGCCCACCATGTATGCCCTGACCCGGGCGCTCCAGTACGAAATGGGCATCACCGCCCTGTCGGACTCCTTCGGCCCGACCACGCTGTCGACGATCGGCGCGAAGTACGGCAAATTGGATGAAACAACCATCCCCTCGGCGAACTTCTGCCGAATCATCCAGTCCGCCCTGTACTGCAAGGGTTACGACGGCGGCGAGATCGACGGCACGTACAACTCCCGGGTCCAGGCCGCCGTCGAAAAGCTGAACCAGAACATGGGCCTGGGCGTCACGTATCCGGGCAGTTCCCTGTGGCCGAAGGTGGTCAAGGGCCTGTTCAACATGGACGCCTACGTCACCGTCAACAACGGTTCCGACGCCATCCGTTCCATTCAGCAGTGGCTCAACGGCCGGTACATCCTCCGCAAGGACTTCTACGTCATCCCCTGCGACGGCCACCACTCCCGCGACGTCGCCAAGTCGATGCTGTTTGCGATCCAGTACGAGCTGGGCATGGCCGACGGCACCGCGAACGGCGTGTTCGGACCCGGCACGCAGTCCGGCCTGAAGTCCCACACGGTTTCGCTCGGCACCACCGGCACCTGGGCGCAGCTGTTCACCGCGGCAATGATCCTGAACAAGCGGAGCGTTTCCTTCGGGGACTTCACCGCTGACGTGAAGTCCGGCGTGGAGAGCTTCCAGTCGTTCATCAAGCTCTCCGTCACCGGCCAGGGCGACTTCCAGACCTGGGCCTCGCTGCTGGTCTCCTACGGCGACCAGTCCCGCAAGGGCACGGCGTGCGACGGCGTCACGATGGTCACGCCGCCGCGTGCGCAGGCCCTGAAGGACGCCGGCTACAAGTACATCGGCCGCTATCTCTTCAACCCGTCCAGCACGAGCCTGCCGGAGAAGCAGATCCAGCCCGGCGAGCTCGCCACGATCAAGGAGTACGGGCTGCGCTGCTTCCCGATCTTCCAGACGTGGAGCCGCTCGGCCGACTACTTCAGTTACAACCAGGGCACCAACGACGCGTTCAGGGCGATCGAGTGGGCTCAGTACCACGGCTTCAAGGCCGGCACGATCATCTACTTCGCGGTCGACTACGACGCGATGGACGGTGAGGTCACGGACTACGTCATTCCGCACTTCCGCGGCGTCATGCGCACGGTCGGGGAGAACTCCAGCTACGGCGTGGGCGTCTACGGGCCGCGCAACGTGTGCCAGCGTGTCGCGGACGCCGGCTACGCGGCCGCGAGTTTCGTGTCGGACATGTCCAGCGGGTTCTCGGGGAACCTTGGCTATCCGATGCCGACGAACTGGGCATTCGACCAGATCGCCACAGTCACCGTCGGCTCGGGTTCCGGCGCGATCGAGATCGACAACAACATCGCCTCGGGCCGTGACACCGGCCAGGGCGACTTCGATCCCGGCTCCTACACCGATGGCCTGGACGTCGACCTGGACAAGGCCACCTACCAGGACATGATGCTGACGGACGTCCAGAACTATCTGACGTCGATCGGCGTTCCGGAGACCGGTGGCGACGGCTGGACCGACAGTGACTGGGCGACGCTGGGCGGCATCTCCACCACCAAGGCGTTCGAACTCGTGCTGAGCGCGGACTGGCTGTTCACTTCGCTGGCACGGCAGCTCAAGCTCCGTAAGGCCCTGATCCAGGCGCCGGTACTGTGGGAGCTGCGCAAGCTGAACCCCTTGGACTTCGTCGCCGACGAGGCCGTCGAGCACGGTCTGAAGGACGACTCCAGCACCGGTTGGGGGCAGATCTTCGCGTGGGTGACCATCGAGGCCCGCAACTACTGCATGCAGCAGGGCATCATCAACGGAACTCCGCTGACCGACTCCGATGTGCGGGCGGTGTGGGACGACCTCCAGGACCCGACCTACAACATCCGGTCGGTGGCCTATCTGACGCTCTACAACTCGCACCAGCTCGGGATCGCCAGGCCGAGCCTGACCACCAGCCTGGCCGACACCCAGGCCCTGCTGGCCCGGTACAACGGGACCGGTGACGACGCCGAGCAGTACGGCCGCGAGCTGGTCGGCCTGTACAACGTGCTGGAGAACTACAACCAGCTGTCGCGCAACCAATGACCCCGATCACGGGCGTGAATACTGGGGGCATGCGGAAGTGGTTGCCGACAGCCGTGGGCGTGAACCTGGTGCTGGGAATTCCCGGCGTCGTTCCGGTGTGGCTGCTGTCGTATTTCGCGGTGAACTGGCCGCTCGCGGCCGTCGGCTGGACGCAGCGGGAACCGACGGAGAACGACGGCATGCTGCCGTGGCTACTGCTCGGGGGGCCGGTGGTGGCGCTGTTCGCTCTGCTCTGGTGGCTTGCCAACCGCCCTCTACGACGCAGGACAGCGCTGGACCCTCGCCTGTACTGGCCGGTGAGTGCCCTGATGACCCTTGTGCCGTCGATCACACTCATGATCGTTCTTTGAGAAAGGAATTGAAGACGTGCAGAACGAAATGACGAGGCGCACCGTCGTGAAGAGCGCCGCGGTGATCGGTGCCGTGGCCGCGATGGGCTCCTTCGTTCCGGGGACGGCGTCGGCTGCGCCGAAAGGCAAGTCGCAGAAGCTCCCGACGTCCGCGAACGGGTGGATCCTCGAGAAGGAGGCGAACCACGTCTCGACCGTGTGGACGCGCCCGGTGGCAGGCACGGGGCTCAAGGTCGACGTCCGGATCGGGGACGTGGAGCTGATTCTCGTCCACGTGATACGCCGCTTCCACTACGAAGTCGAACAGATCCAGCGGGTCGATCTGGCCGGCTGGCGGGCCATCGGCAAGCTCGACAAGGACCTACCGGAATCGAACCTTGCCTCCGGGACCGCGGTGCAGATCAGACCGGGCGCCGGCGCGAAGGGCGGGCTGTTCCCGTTGCAGGAACTGGTGCTCCGCGACATCCTCGCCGACTGCGAGGGTGTCGTGCGCTGGGGTGGCGACGACAGCACGGTGAACGAATCGCTGTTCTACATCGACGCAGGCCCGAACGACGAGCGGGTGCGCAAGGTCGCGGACAAGCTTCGCGGTTGGGACGCGACACCCGGTGAAGGCGCCGGCGTGGAAGTGAACGTTCTGTCCCCGTCCCGGCGCAGCCGCGCGGATCGTCTGGCCCGCACCCAGCGTTCGGACTGACCCGGCGCCCCGTAGAGGGACGAGTCTCCTCCTCCCCATGGCCTGAGAACCATCGGGAGGGGGAGCCGGGCGGTACTGCCGCGACTCACGCTGCGCCGCCCGGCTCCTCGACAGCGCCACACGACCTCGGGCCCTCGACGGGTGGCCGCGAGGGAGAGGCCGGCCAGGCGCTGAGATGCCGAATCTTCGACCAGGGCATACCGTCCATTTGGTGCGTAGTGCACCATGGGAGGTGCTGATGTCCGCTCTCGTCGTGATCGGTTACGACGGCGCCGGAGGTGACGGCCGGCCTCACGCGCCCGTCAACCTCGTGGGTCTCGTCCCGATCGCGCCCCGTCCCTTCTGATGCCTGTGCCGTCCCGCCGGCGGAAGCCGGGGCGCACTCGGCACCACACGCCCGCCGCGTCCGCCCTACGGCCCGGCCGAGTCGACAGGCCGTCCCCCCGAGTCGTGCGGGCATTCACTCGGACAGCGGGTCGTGCCGCGTCGGCCACCCTGATCGGTACGGCCCTGATGCTCACCGCGCTGCCGCCTGCTGCGCACGCCGGGGCACGCCCGGCCGCTCCCCTTGTTCAGCCGGGTGACGAGAGCTCGGGCGGTCCCGGGCAGTCCGAGGAGTGCGACGCGGATCCTTCTTCGTGCCACGGCTCGAACCGGCTGTACCAGTACATCTACTCCCTCGGGATCCACCCCTTCACCAGCCCTCACGATGTGCGCGAGCAGCTCACCGGTAACTTCTGGCTGTTCCCGGTGCGCGGCGCGTGTCCCACCCGGATCCGCCCGAAGGACGAGTGCGAGCTGCTGGGTGGAAACCCGGTCCTGGTGGAAGCGATCGGGTACGACCACCTTCAGATCGCGACCCTGCCCGGCCACTCTCTGGGTGATGGCCTGCACATCCGGTTCACCTTCACCCGTGGTCTCGGCTTCCAGTACCTGATCGTGACTGCCTGGCAGAACAAGCCGACCGCCTGCACCGAGAAGACAGCGTGCAATGTGGCAAGTCGTGTGGGCGCCTGGGCGCTGTGGCGAGTCCTCGCCGAGACGCTGGCGGTATCGGCCTACCTCGCCTGACGCAGCCGAACGGCCGGCCCAGGCTGCGCTCGGACAATCGCGCGCCCTACGCCCTTGCGTCTCAGCCGAGGTGCTTGGCGATCTCCCAGCTCGCCGCCAGTTCCACATCGCCGTTGATCCGTACGTCGACCAGGACCGGACCGTTCTCGACGGCCAGTGCTCTGTCGATCTCGCCGAGGTCGTCGGGCTTGCGTACGGTGAAGCCCTTCGCACCGAAGCCTGCCGCGAGTTTCGCGAAGTCGGGCTCCGGCATGTCGGCGTAGGACGCATTCAGATTCTTGTGGACCAGATCGTGCTTCTCCTGGCCCACCGCGTTGTCGTTGAAGACAATCACCGTGAGCGGCAGTTCGTGGCGGACGGCCGTATGGAAATCGGCGACGTTCATCATGAACGAGGCGTCCCCGGTCGTGTGCGTGACGCGCTGTCCGGGGCGTGCGAAGCAGGCACCGATGGCGAGGGCCAGACCCTGGCCGACGGCGCCGAAGTCCCAGCCGACCGCCCAGTTCTCCGCGCGCGGGACAGTGAGGATCTTCACGCAGACCATGGCCGCGTGACCGCCGTCGAGCACCAGGATGCGGTCGTCCTTCGGCAGTGCGCCCTCCAGGTGACATACCGCCCTGCGTGGATCCGTGGCGTCGCCGTCGTCGTACTGAAGGGTCTCCGGCTTCCGGTCGTCCTGGAGCTTCTGCACGAGCCCGGGGTCGGGCCGGCGTACGTCCACCGTCCCGGCGAGCCGCTCCGCGAGGGCCGCCACGGCCGTTCCGGCGTCGGCCGTCATGCCGACGGCCACACGGGCGAACCAGCCGAATGCCTCCGGCCGGTCGTCGATCTGGATGATCTTCTTACCGTTCGCCAGAATCGCTCCGAAGTCGGTCGTCCATTCGTTGAGGCTGGCGCCGACAACCACCATCACATCGCTCTCGGCGAGTGTTTCCACCGTCAGACGGGAACCCAGTCCGCCGCTGATTCCCATGTACAGCGGATAGTTCGCGCAGAATCCGGCGGCCAGAATGGATACGCCGACCGGTGCGCCAAGATGCTCGGCCAGTCTGCGCACCTCGGCCTCCGCTCCGGAGTTACGCGCCCCGAGTCCGCAGAGAATCGTCGGCCGCCGGGCTGACGCGAGCAACCTGACCGCTTCCTCGACGTCCTGCGTACGCGGCGGCTGGAGGGTCTTGGGCGCGTACATGGGCCGGTACGTCCAGTCGGGATCCGGAAGCTCCGTCTGCTGGACGTCCTGGGGCAGATTCAGAATGAAGGGACCTCTCCGCACCTTGATCTGACGGAATGCCTCCCCGAGGCAGTAGTCCACGTTGTGCACCGACTCCAGTCGGACGGTGGCCTCGGTGGTGAGTCTGGCGAGTGCCTGCTGGTCCACCATTCCCTGCGGGTTGTACGGGTCGCGGAGGGAGGCGTGTCCGGCGATCAGCATCAGGGGTGTGCGGTGGAGCCGTGCGGCCACCAGCGAGGTCGTGGCATTGGTGTAGCCAGGGCCTTGGGTGACCGACGCGAGACCGGGCTTGCCACTGAACCGGGCGTAGCCGTCGGCCATGCCGACAGCGCTGGATTCATGGTGGGCGTGGACGAATCTCGCGCCGTGCCGTTCGCCCAGGTCCACGATGATGTCCTGGTTCGCGTCGCCCATCACGGCGAACATGTGGTCGAGACCTTCGGCGGCGATCGCGTCGGTGACAGCTTGGAATGCCTTCATCGGAGTCTTCCTTCGGGTTCGCCGGTCTTGAACCGACAGGCGCCGATGTTTTCGACGGAATGCGACCTGGCCGTCCTCCGCAGGCGCTTCATGGTGCGGCCGAATGGGTTGCCCAGCCATCGCAGGAGAGCCAGAGCGTAATGCACCGTCAGGCCGTGGATCTTGTCGACAGGGCGCGGTGAGTACCGCGATGACGACGCGGGCACCGATTCGGCGTAACTCCGGTGAGGTACGACCTCTCACGGCACGCGAGTGCCGGCGACCGGCCACGGGACCAGGTCATGGTGGTTGCGAGTCAGTGCTGGTGGTCGTGGTCGTAACCGATGGGGCGCTGGGCCAGTGTCCGGGCGCGGGTGGTGACCTCGACGGCCGACACGGCGCCGCCGTCGAGCACGTCTTCGAGTGCGCCCAGCCAGTGCTGGTAGTAGCTCCAGTGCGCGTGCTCGGTCGGTGCCGATTCCCAGTGTGCGATCCGGGCGATCAGCGCCGCCTGGAACTGCGGCCAGGTGAACACACCTGCCTCGCACAGGGTGACGGCCATACCGAAGGCACGGCTCTCCCACGGCTCGGCGAACACGAGCTCGCCGTTGGAACGCGGCGGCGCGGCCGGTCCCTCGATGTCCAGCGGGGCGGTCACGGCGCCTCGATCCTGGCGACGCCGACCATCGCGTCGCGGGTGATCAGCGGCACGAGCTGTTCCTCGGACATGCCCTCGGTGCCGGCCGGGCGCTCGGGCAGTACCAGCCAGCGCACCTCGCTGCTGGAGTCGTGGACGGTGATCCGCACGTCGTCGGCGAGTTCGAGCCCCATCTCGGAAAGCACTTTGCGCGGCTCCTTGACCACTCGCGAGCGGTAGGCCGGGTCCTTGTACCAGCTCGGCGGCAGGCCGAGCAGCCGCCACGGGTAGCACGAGCACAGCGTGCAGACCACCACGTTGTGGCTGGTCGCGGTGTTCTCGACGACAACGACGTGCTCGGTCTGCGCCCCGATGAAGCCCCACTCCTTGATGGCGGCGGTGCCGTCGTCGAGCAGCCGCCGCCGGTACTCGGGGTCGGTCCATGCCTTGGCGACCACCTTGGCTCCGTTGAGGGGGCCCACGTTGGTCTCGTATTCGGTGATCATCGCGTCCAGCGTCGTCGGGTCGACCAGGCCCCGCTCGGTCAGCAGCTGCTCAAGAGCCTCGGTGCGCAGCGGTGCGGGAATGCGTTCAGCGGATTCGCCGGCGGTCATGCGGTCCTCTCCAGATAGCTCTCGAACATCTCGATGGTGAGTGTGAACGGTTCGGCCTCGGCACCCCACAGCTCGTGCGAGTCGAATCGCACCGAGTACACGTACTCCGGGTTCTCGCCCTGGAAGTGCGCGTTCGTGTCGGGCAGGACAGAGGCCGGCTGGAGGAGCGCGACGACTCCGGTGTGTCCGCGCACGTAGCCCGGCAGCCTGGTGTGTCCGGTCGGCGACATGTTCTTGGCACGCACCCGCTCGCCCTCCGCGAACGCCGGGGCCGCATCGATGGTGCGCAACGACCCCTTGGCGGTCGGCGCGTAACCGGGTTTCGTGGGTTCGGGTATCGGCGGTTCCTCGACCTGCTCGCCGCGCAGGTTGCGGGCGCGGGCCTGGATCGCGGTCGGTGCCAGGATGGCGCTCTCGGCAAGTATCAGCTCGGCGGCGTTGAGCCAGCGGCCGAAGTAGCCGTCGGCGAGGTAGGCAGTCGGGTCCAGGCGCTCGATAGCGTGCCGGAACGCGTCCAGGTTCAGTCCGGCCAGCTGGACCGAGCTGCGCGTCAGGGCGAACGCCCGGCCCTGCCAGGGTTCCGGGAAGACAGCCTCGTCGGCGCGCGGCGGATGGGTGGGGCCCCACCCCTCGGTTCCCCCCATGTCGGCGATCCCTTCCATGGCACCACCTCTCGTAGATCTGCAGCCGTAGGGACACTCTCGGCAGCATCGGTACGCGTTCAGCTCGGAAAGGCCTCGCGCCGCCGCGCTTCGCCATCGTGCGGTGGTCGGGTGCCGACCAAGGCGACCACCAAAGACAGCCGGCCGGAACGGAGCCCCCGTGGCAGTACCGGGACCGGGTGTTCGCCGTGCCGCCGTTGGAGCGCACCCGTCGGCCCGGCATTCCTGGTGCGGGGCCGCTACAGGTCGGACTCGGTCGGGCCATTCAAGTGCATACCACTCGATATGCCACCACTCTAAGACATGTGCGGATTGTCGGCCTGTATCGCGGACCGGAACTGTGGGCACGATCCGCGCCGCACCGCAGCACTCCTGCGCCCGTGCTCCACAGGCCACCGAAGAGACCTCCGCAGCGGCAACTTCCGTGCCGACAACCTCACCGCGACCGGTGTCGTTCCGGTCGAGCGGCGTACACAGAGGGCCGGGCAACGCGAGTGCGGGCGACCAGTAGCGCGATGTCGTCCTCCGGTTTCGACGTCGTCGCCATCTCCGCGATCACCTGGGCGCAGAGGCCGTCCAGCTCCGATGGCACTCGGCGCAACGCGGTGGCCAGCCGGTCGAGTCCGGCGTCGATGTCGGTGTTCCGCGTTTCGATGAGCCCGTCCGTGAAAAGGACGATCAGGCTGCCCTCCGGAAGCTCCACGTCCACCGATTCGAACGAGCCGAGGCCGACGCCGATCAGCGTGCCTGCCGGGGTGTCGGGCGCGGTGACCTGGCCGTCCGGGGAGACCAGCAGCGGTGGCGGGTGTCCGGCACGCGCGAAGGAGCACACGCGGGTGGCCGGGTCGTACACGGCGTAGATGCAGGTGGCCCCTACGATCTGCGGGACGGGGTCGCCGGACCGGGCGGCATCCCCCGTCAGCTGGGTGGCCACTTCGTCGAGGTGGACGAGCACCTCGGCCGGCGGCAGGTCCAAGGCGGCCAGCGTGAGCACCGCCGTACTCAGACGGCCCATGGTGGCGGCCGCATTGATGCCGTGCCCGATGACGTCTCCGACGACCAGAGCGATCCGCCCGCCCGGCAGGTGGATGGCATCGAGCCAGTCCCCTCCGACCCCCTCGTGCCGGTCCGACGGCAGGTAACGCCAACCCAGTTCCACGGCGTCGCCACCGGACAACGCGCCGGGCAGCAGGCTCCGCTGGAGCGCGAGAGCGGCGGCCCGCTCGCGGGTGTATCGGCGGGCGTTGTCCAGACTCAGTGAGGCGTGGACGGCGAGTTCCTCGGCCAGCAGCAGGTCGTCCCTCGAATACGGAGCGACGTTCTCGGTACGGACGAACACAGCGATGCCGAGGATGGTGCCGCGCGCCATGAGGGGAACCATCATGACGGAGTGCATCCCGGTCTCGCGGATGATCCGGGCACGCCTGGGATCGCCGGCGAGCCAGCTGCCGGGGCCGGTGTCCATCACGGGCTCCACATGCGACTCGCGGTGGTGAAGCACGTACAGGAAGGGAGATCCCGGGGGCACGTACACCGGAGCGCCCCGGGCGAAGGCGGACTCCGGCGCACCTTCGTGGATGGAGGCGAGTCCCGCGCGGCGGAACACCGGGATGCCGGAGTCCCCGGGCCGCATCCGCTCCAGCGGCTCGCCGCCGAGGGGCACCGACTCGGCCAGATCGACCGTGGCGTAGTCGGCGAACGCCGGGACGGCCAGGTCCGTGAGTTCCTGGGCGGTCGTCATCACATCGAGTGTGGTGCCGACGCACTTCGCCGCCCTGCTCATCAGCGCCATGCGTTCGCGCGTCCATCTCTGGGTGATGTCCGTCGAGATCGTGCACAGCCCGAGGGGTGTACCGTCCGCGCGCTCGAGACGGATGAGGGTGGACGAGAAGACGACTTCCCGGCCGCCGCCCGAGGAGACCCAGCGCGCCTCGTGTCCGGTGACCGGCTCGCCGGACGTCAGGACCCTCCGCATCACCGGCTCCACCGCGGCGAGGTCGAAGCCCCGCAGCGCCTCCCGCATCAAGAGTCCCGGGGGACCGTCCGGGGGCAGGCCCACCGTCCGTCTGGACTCCTGGTTCAGCCAGACGCAACGCAGCCGTGTGTCCCAGACGGCAACCGAGAACGGCGAACGGTCGAGCAGCGCGTGGACGGCGGGCTCGCCCGCCTTCTGCCGCGCGTCGGCGTCCGGCATGTCCGTCGCCGCCAGGAGCCAGCATCTCTCACCGTCGGGGCCGGAGAGTGCGGTGACGTCCAGCTGCACCCGTACGATGCGGCCGTCGCGATGCCGGACGTCCACCACCGCGCGGGGCCTGTGCTCGTGTGGGCCCGGCCGCTCCGTCCACATCGGGTCGTGCGCCCGGGGCGGCAGACAGGAACCGCCTTCCGCGCCTTCCTGCCGGCTTGCCAGAAGGCGCGCCGCGGGCCGCCCGACGACGTCCACTGCTCGGTGGCCCAGAAGCTGTCGCGCTCCGTCGGCCCACGCCAGGACCGTACCGTCGCCGTCGATCACCGCCACCGCAGGAGCCGGCAGACCGCGCATGCCGTGCGTGGGGGCACCCGGCCTCTGCTCGGCACCGGGTGCGACGTCGGCTGGGCGCCTCATGGCCCGTGATCTTCCATGGCCTGTTCACTGTCGGGGACGATGCGACCGCTCAGCGGGCTTTCCGACCTCGTCCCGTGGCCACGACGCACCGGTGATGAAGGCGGCCTCGTCACCGGCCGACCGGGCCACGAGCGACGCCGGCTCCAGGGGTACCAGGATCCCCGTCCGAGCAGGTGGGCTGTACGTAACTCCGCCTGGGCCCATCCTACGCGGGGAGCCGACACACGACATCGCGATGCCCTCCTGGGGGCTGTCCGGATTGAGGGGCACCGGTTGAACAGGCGTAAGGAGCGGGGACTCATTACGTTGAAGTAGGGGCCGACGCATTCGCCGCCGGCCTCACCATGCAGGGCGCCCAGATCTCCCTGTACAGCGTCGAAGGAGAGCCATGTCCCGCGACGAGAACCTCGCTGCCCAGAACGCCATCGCCGAGGCCGTGAACAGCGGCAATCTGGAGGATTTGGTCACGGTCGTCGCGGTCGACTCGGTCGACCACGATCCGGCTGCCGGCCAGGCTCCGGGCCCGGCCGGATATCAGGCCATGTTCGCCGAGATCAGGGCGGCCTTTCCCGACCTGCACGTCGATGTCGAGCATCTCGTCACCACGGACGACGAGTTGGCATTCGCCTACACCATCAGCGGGACACACCTCGGTGAGCTGATGGGACACGGTCCGACCGGGAAGAAGGTGTCCTACCGAGGCATGCAGATAAGCAGGTTCGCCGACGGAAAGCTCGTGGAACGGTGGGGCAGCAGCGACGAGCTCGGCATGCTGCGCCAGCTCGATCTCATCCCGTGAGTGGGCGCTGCACCGTCGCCGCATGGTGACGCCGCACCGCCCGGCCTCCGGCGGGCGCCGGGTCGTACAGTCCGGGTGCCGTCGGTCTCCATGGCCGGTGACGCGTCGGCGGGTCCGCGCCGTCCGTCTCTTCCCGCACACACCCCGCCCGCAATCTGTCGGCCGGTGCCGTCGCCGGACCGGATCGTCGACCGTGCGGTGGACGAGGACGCCCTCCGCTCCACCACCATCGAGATCGCCGAGGCGCAGGTGAGCAAGGCCGCCGACACCCTCGGCACCATCAAGGCCCGTATGTACGCCCCCGCCCTCGCCGCTCCGCGCGAGAAGGGCAACCCTCTCGGCTGACTCCGCAGTAGGTGGCCGAGGAGGCCGGACACCCGGTCAAGGGCGTCCGGCCGAAGGGCCGGCCCTCCCAAGCCGGGCGAGCCGCACGCCGCGCGCCCTCGGCACCCGCTGCTGCCCGGCCTTGTCCAAAACGTCGGGTACGGGCCCGGCCCCATGACCCCGGCCCACCACCACGGCGCGGCATTTTGCCTGGTAGCGTAAAAATGTCGGAGTTGCCCTGCGACACGCGACCGTGGCGCCGCCTGCCGCCTGTCCTCCTGCCTGCTGCGGCGCGTCCGTTTGCTCTCCGCCCTGACGTGCGGAGTATCCACGGAGGAATTCAGATGACCGGTGGACCCGAACCCATCAGCGATGTCGCCCGCGAGGCGCTGGAGCGAGAGCTCGCCGATCTGCGTGCCGAACGCGAAACCGTCGCCGCCACCTTGCGAGGTGGTGAGCGGGTGGGCGACATGGCCGACGAGGCCGACGAGTTGCAGCGCGGCACGGAACTCGACCGCCTGGACACCCGAATCGCCGAGGTCGACGGGCGGCTTCGCGAGGCGGCCGTCGCGGGGCCTCCCCGCACCGACAGGGTCGGCGTGGGCAGCACCGTGACGGTACGGTTCGCGGACTCCACGGAGGCGACCGTCCAGATCGGCGAGGTCGCCGAGGTGCTGGACCGGACCTTGGTCACCGCCGACAGCCCGCTCGGCCGCGCGCTGCTCGGCTGTCGCGCCGGCGACACCATCAACTACGAGACGCCCGAGGGGCGGTCGACGGCGGTCGTGTTGTCCTTGGGCGACGCGGGCGACAGGTCGTAGCCGAACGCGCGGCGCCGATCGGTGCGGCCCGTGCGGGAAGACCTGCCCTCACCGTAAGGGACCGCCCTCGCATCAGCCCGTGACGATTCCGGCGACGAGATTGATGGTGGTGGCCAGGATGCTGGCACCGAAGACATAGGACAGCAGGCAGTGCCGGAGGGCGACCGCGCGGATCGTGGAACTTGAGACGTCGGTGTCGGAGACCTGATAGGTCATTCCGAGGTTGTAACTGAAGTAGAGGAAGTCGCTGTACTGCGGCGGGTCGTCGGAATTGAAGTCGATCCCGCCTTCGGGAGTCAGGTAATAGAGGTACGCGTATCGGGTGGCGTACATCAGGTGGAGCGCCGCCCAGGCCAGGAACACGCCACAGAGTGCCGTCGCGGCCGCTGCGTGGCTCAGGCCGGAGTCGCCGACCAGGAGCAGCATCACGATGCCGACCAGTCCGCACAGGGCGGACGCGACGACGACGAGTTCCTCGGTGACGGGACGGAACTGCTCGCTTCGGACGTGGCGATGGGTGGTGGCGGCGTCCATGGGCCACAGGACGATCCACCCTGCGACGACGAAGCTTGTCTCCGCCGCGGCGATACCGGCGAGAATGCCCAGCGGCATGTTGGTCAGCACACCGACCACCGAACCGATCACCGCTCCGACCACCGTCGCACCGGCGAGTCGAGGAACGGCGGAAATCACCAACCGGCGGTTCATGGACCTCAACAATGACTCCCTCGGCAGCTCGGTGCAGGGTCTCAGACTTCGAGTACGGAAACGGTCTCGTCCGTATACGTCAGCGTCTAAAGACAGCTGCCCTGAAAGGCACCGTGACGACGGGCTGGGCCACGCCCATGTGACTCCCGTCGAGCAATAGGACGCAATGCGAACAGAGAGGACGGCGTCAGAGTATCCGCGTGCGAACCGGACGGCAGCCCTGCAACGTGACGACGCGTCCGCTCGGGATGGCTCCCCCGGGGTCGCGCCACGCCTCACCCGACCGGTCTCGCGGCGTGCGGAACCACACGCTCTGCCGCAGGCGTGGCTGCGGCTGCGGCTGCGGCTGCGGCTGCGGCTGCGAAAGCCGAGTGGCGTCCATCGATCGACGGACATAGCCTGCCCGAAAGTACCGTTTTGTCACCCATGCCCCCATGGTGGAAGGGCCGAGAGTCTTGAGCGCCGACAGTGATGAGCAGGAACGCCTGGAGCCCAACGTGGGGCCCACGCCCGAGGGGAATCCGGAGTTTCACCCCTACCACCACCCCGCTGCGGGCTGGGGCGCAGCCAAGAGCGTGACACGTTTCCTGGTACGCGAGGGCGCACTCGTGGACGGCCCACGGGCGATCATGCGGATGAATCACGAGAACACCGGGTTCGACTGTCCCGGATGCGCGTGGCCGGACGACACCAAGGGGCTGCACCTGGACATCTGCGAGAACGGAATCAAGCACGTCACCTGGGAGATGACCAGCAAGCGGGTCGGACGGGAGTTCTTCGCCACCCACTCGGTGACCGAGCTGTCCGGGTGGAGCGACTACGACCTCGAGAACCAGGGCCGGTTGACCGAACCGATGGTCTACGACCCCGACTCGGACCACTACGTCCCGATCAGCTGGAAGGACGCGTTCGAGGTGGTCGGCCGTGCTCTGCGCGAGCTGGACAACCCGAATCAGGCATCGTTCTACACCTCCGGCCGGCTCGGCAACGAGGCCACCTTCCTCTACCAGTTGATGGCCCGTGAACTGGGCACGAACAACCTGCCGGACTGCTCCAACATGTGTCACGAGGCCAGCGGTCGCGCTCTCCATGCGTCCCTGGGCACCGGTAAGGGGACCGTCGACCTCCAGGACTGGGAGACCGCCGACGCCCTGTTCATCCTGGGAGTCAACGCCGCGTCCAACGCGCCCCGAATGCTCACGGCCCTCGCCGAGGCCTACCACCGCGGCGCCCAGATCGTGCACATCAATCCGCTCGTCGAGGCGGCGGCCACGCGCACCATCGTCCCGCACGACTTCACGGACATGGCTCTCTTCAAGACGACCCGCACCAGCACCCTGAACCTCCAGCCTCGTATCGGCGGCGACATGGCCCTGTTGCGCGGCATGGCCAAGGCGGTCCTGGAGCAGGCGGATTCCGATCCCAAGGCTCTGGACCGGGAGTTCATCGACCGCCACACCGCCGGCTTCGAGGAATACCGCGCGCTCTGCGAGGCGACTTCGTGGGATGAGATCGAGCACCAGTCCGGGCTGAGCCGCGCCGACGTCCTCAAAGCGGCGCGCGTGTACGGCGAGGCCGACCGCAGCATCGTCAGCTGGTGCCTGGGCATCAGCCAGCACGAGCACGGCGTCGACACCGTCCGGGAGATCGTCAATCTGCTTCTGCTCCGCGGCAATCTGGGGCGGGAAGGAGCGGGCCCGTCCCCCGTCCGAGGGCACAGCAACGTCCAGGGCAACCGCACCTGCGGCATCGACCACCGGCCCGAGGACGAGTTCCTGGACCGTCTCGCCGAGGTCTGCGGCATCGAGCCGCCCCGTGAGCACGGCCTGGACACGGTCCACACGGTCAAGGCGATGCACAGCGGTGATGTGAAGGTGTTCGTCGGCATGGGCGGCAACTTCGCCCTCGCGGCGCCCGACACCCCGTACACCTACGCGGCGCTGCGCAACTGCGACCTCACCGTCCAGGTGAGCACCAAGCTGAACCGCAGCCACGTCGTGCACGGCCGCCAGGCCCTCATCCTGCCGTGCCTCGGCCGTACCGAGAAGGACCATCAGCGCAAGGGCATCCAGAGCACGTCCGTCGAGGACTCGATGAGCATGGTCCACCTCTCGATCGGGATGAAGCGCCCAGCGTCCTCGCACCTGCTGTCCGAGCCGGCCATCATCGCGGGCATGGCCCGGGCCGCCCTGCCCGACAGCGCCACGCCCTGGGACTGGTACATCGAGGACTACGACCGTATCCGGGACACCATGGCCCAAGTCCTCGACGGCTTCGAGGACTTCAACCGCCGCGTGCGCCTTCCTCTCGGCTTCCGCATCAAGCAGCCCGCCCGTGAGCTGGTGTTCCTCACCCCGTCCGGACGCGCCGAGTTCTCCACCGCCGTCCTGCCCGACGTCGTCCCCGCCCCCGGCACCCTGGCGCTGGGCACCATGCGCTCCCACGACCAGTGGAACACCACCATCTACTCCGACAACGACCGCTACCGGGGCGTCAAGAACCTGCGCTCGCTCGTCTTCATGAACCGAGGCGACATGCGCGAGCGCGGTATCGCCGACCTGGGCCCGGTCGACATCACGAGCACCGCCAAGGACGGCAGTCAGCGATCCCTCAGCGGCTACCTCGCCATCCCCTACGACATCCCCCGCGGCTGCGCGGCCGGCTACATGCCCGAGATGAACGTGCTCTGCGCACTCAGCGACTACAGCACCCAGAGCGACCAGCCGATCATGAAGCACGTCAAGGTCACCATCGACCCCGCCGCCTGAGCGGGGGAACACACACGGGCGGAGCTCCGCGTGGCGTCACCGCCACCGGACGAGCCGCTCCAGGAGAAGGTAGGCACGCTGCTCCGCGGCGGCGAATTCGGTGGGATCGATCTCCGCCGGCCAGAGCTCGCCCGCCGCGGCGTCATCGGCCTCACGCAACTCCACCACGGCTGCTGCGAGGTGCGTCTGGACGATCGGGAACGACGGCTCCGCGCGGTCGTCCAACGTGTGCTCCGCACGTTCGGACGCCTCCCTGCATGCGGCCAACGCGCGCTCGGCCCGGACCGCGGCATGGTCATGGACCACGAGAAGCGCACACCCCAGACCGATGACGATCCCGAGGACACTGCTCAGTGCCCGGTCCTGGACCAGGGCTCCGGCAGGTGAGGGCGAGGCCAGGTCGCTCAGCAGTAGCGCCAGCGGCGTGAGGAAGACGACGCCGAGACCGTAGTTGCGGGCCACGACGTACTCCAGCATGAACTCCAGAACAACGATCACGAGGACGAGCACCACGGGTTCGGGGCGCGCGGCCAGCACGCCGAGAGCGAGCATCAGTCCGGCAACTGTGCCCAAGGTGCGCTGGACGGCGCGCTGTGCCGCGGTACGGACGTTGATCGAGTGCAGAACCGCCGCGGCGGAGATCGCCGCCCAGTAGCCGTGGCCGAGGCCCAGGAGAAGGGCCGTTCCTCCCGCCAGCCCGGTGCCGAGGACCATCCGCAGGGCGGGAATGAGCAGGACCGAGGCGTGACCGTGGCCGCCATGGCGGTTCCCCGACACCAGTTCCGCAGCACGCAGTTCGGCGGCGCGCCGGGTGGTGGGATCGACCGGAACCGGCTCGCGACCGGTCACGGAGACCAGGCCGGCCCGGGCGATCACGGACGGGCGCACCAGCTCGGGCAGCAGTTGCGGAGCCCGGTGGCGACGGCTGACGAGCACGCGAACCTGGCCGCGCAGGTGTTGGGCCAGACTCGTTGGGTCTTCGGGTGGCCGACGGGCGGAACCGATCAGCAGCGACCAGGAGAGATCGGTCAGACGCACGCACGTACCGCCCCGGCCGCCCCACTCGGTGGCCGTCGGAGGCATGACGCCAAGAGTCCGGTACGCCTGCAGGACAGCAGCCGTCGCCCGGTGCCGGACGAGCCCACTTCCGTCCTTTTCGCCGGTTGCCTCCAACAGCTCTGCGAGCTCGCGCAGCGCCGAGGCCACGGCGAGACGCTGCGGACGATCCGGGTGCACGAACCACCCCGACACGGCCAGCACCCAGGCCACGGCCGCCCCCGATGCGGCCAGGGCGGTCTGGGGAAGGATGTCCGCGGGGGCCGGAGAACCGTTGGCCGCCACGGCGAACGAGAAGAGCAGCAGCACCGCGCCCAGCCCGCTGAGACGTGCCGCGTCGCAGGCGAGCTTCGCCGCACCGGCCACCACGGCCATGGCCGCGACCACCACGGCGGCGCCTGCTCCCCCGTCCCGGGGATGGGCCCACGCGGCGAGTGCCGAACCGCAGCCCACACAGGCTGTCATGGCCGCCGCGACCAACGCGAGGACACGGGCACGACGCGCGTAAGGCAGGTTGCGGCCGAACGTGGTGGTGAAGGATCCCATCATGGCGTAGACAGCCTGATCGGCCCGCCCGGCCAGTGCCATCGGGAGCGCCGGCAACGCCATGGCCAGCGCGGCACGCAGAGCGAAGGACAGGGCACCGTCCACGCTCTGCAGGGCGAGCGCGCCACGCGGGGAGAGCGCGCGCCGCACACGGGCTGCCGAAGGCCGCCGACCGCTCCCGATCACAGCAGGGAGCAGAAGACGGAAACGAGACATATGCGCTATATATCACTTGCCTCTGCAGCCGGGTGGGTCATCGATCAGTGAATCGGCAGGTGCGCCGGGAGTTCTGTACCTGTGGCACGTCGTCGCTCGGCACGCGCCGACCTCTTCCTCGTCACCGTCCGAGAAGATCTGGCGGGGTCGCAGACGGGACCCTTCCACGACCGGTCGGCGCCGCGGGTGTGCCTGCCTCCTGCGGTGAGGCCGGCACACCCCTCGTCGGGAGCGGCGCTACGCGGCGGAGGAGGGAACCTGCTTCATCTCGTCGACGGCCTGTCGCGCGGTGATGGCCGAGGTGTAGAGGATGGTGCCGGGCTTGATCTTGCCGGATTCGCCGCCGTGGGGGCGGACCTGGATGGTGCGCTCCCCCAGGTAGGTGTAGCTCTTGGCGTCGAAGATCCACTCGGTGCGGGCGCCGGAGGTCTCGTCGAGCCGTGCGACGGCCACGCCGTGGCGGCCGGCCGCGTCCACGGCGTCCTTGACCAGGACCACACCAGGGATCTTTGTTGCGGTCTTGAACAGGGCGACGTTGAGGTCGGCGGGGGGCATGGATTCGTTGAGGAGGTCCCCGATGGTGGTGAAGGCCTGCTGATCGGGACTGTTGCCCTGTCCCTCGGTCTCCTTGTAGATCTTCGCCAGGAGCGTGTCGGGGTCGGTGGTCAGGTTGGCGAGATAGTCGTAGGACGGGCCGCCCAGCCGTGCGGGTTCGATCTCGCCCTTCTCGTTGATGTGGTCGAGGGTCTCGCCGCCGGGCGGGGAGACCGCCGGGTCGATGAGCCAGCCCTTCGCACCGTCGGTCGAGCTCCAGACCTGTCGGCGATGGATGCGATCGCCGACCACGGTGGTCTTGTCGCCGACCGTCTTCTCGTAGGTGGTGCCGACCTGACTCTCGATGTAGATGTACTGTCCCGCACGCACGGTGGGCGCCGGCCTCTTCGCCGCGGCCAGCGAGATCTGGTTGAGCAGATGCGGGACGCCCTGGGCGGTTCCGGCACCGACCTGTGCGGTGAGTGCCGGCCCGGCGAGCGGGGATTCGTATCCACCGCCGGAATCGGCGAGGACGAGGACACCTGCAGCGATCACCGCCAGCGAGCAGGCGGCGGCCGGGATGACGATCAGGGGCCGCACGAACCGACGGCGTCGCGCGGGCGCGGTGGGCGCGGGTGTGGAGGCCGAGGCGGCCGACCGGGTTTCCTGGTCGATGAAGTTCATCAGTTCTTCCCTGTGGAAGGCGTGCCGGCCCGCAGGAAAGTCGGCTTCGTCGAGGGAGACCAGACGCGCGGTCTCCTGCCATTCATCAGGCGTAAGACGGGACTGGTTCATGTTCACCGGGTTCCTTCCTGGACGGGCCGGGCCGCGAGGTTGCGGTCTCCTCTTACCTGTCGATCCACCGGCCGGGGTTCCCGGAAATCTGCCTGCATTTCCGTATCCGCGAGTTTGCGCAGCTTGGTCCGGGCCCGGGAGAGACGGGAGCGGACCGTTCCGACGGGGACGCCCAGGACCTGGGCGGTGGTGGTGTAGTCCAGGCCCTGCCACAGGCACAGGCTGAGCACTTCGCGCTCGGTGCGCCGCAGCCCGGCCAGAGCGGTGGCGGTGGCGGCCAGACGCCGGCGGTCGTCGATCCGGCCGGCGACCTCGTCGGCGTGATCGGCCACCGCGGTCTCTGCCTGGGCGGCGGCGAGAGCCGCCGCCTTGAAGCGGCGGTTGCTGCGCGACTGGGCACGGACCAGGTTGGTGGCGATGCCCAGGAGCCAGGGACGCAGGCTGCCGCCGTCGGCGTCGACCCGCTGGTGGCCCCGCCATGCCTCCATGAATGTCGCGGACACCACGTCCTCGGCAGCCGCCCAGTCCGCGGTCAGCCGAAAGGCGTGGTTGTAGAGGATTCGCGCGTACTCGTCGAAGAGTTCCGCGAAGGCCTCCGGATCCCCTGCGCGAATGCGGGCTCGCATAGTTGTCGTCACATCAGTCAGCTGTCGATTCCGAGCGCGGGGTTCCCGAGACGTGCGTCACAGTCGCGCGGCCAGGTGACCGGCAAGCCGACGTCCTGGGCCCTGGTCGGCGTCGAGCTTACCGACCGTCCGTCCGACCGGTTGGCCGCTGATCAGCGAAAACGCGCGGGGCGAACATCCCTGAGACCCCGTACCCCGGCGGTCCGCTCCGCTGTCGTCGGAGCTGGGCCGGTCCGCAGTCGATGGCACCGAAGCTGCTCCGCGCCTGCTGACTTCTGCCCGGGCGGCGCTCCCGCCTGCACGGCACGATATGGCGGGAACGCCGGACGGCGAGGGGGTTGACCTGCCGTCTACGGGTTCGAGGGCTTCAGTGCCTCCTCCAGTGCCGCCAGCGTCGCGGCGTGACCGAAGAGTCCGGGCATGCCGCCCGAGTGCAGGAAGATCGTGCGTTGGCCGGGCACCACGTCTCCTTCCTCGATCGCGGCGATCAGGCCGGCCATCGCGCGTCCTGTGTAGATCGGGTCGAGCACGATGCCTTCGGTGCGGGCGGTCAGCGTCAGAGCGGCCATGGCCGCCTCGGTCAATGTGGCGTAACCGTCGCCGACCTGGTCCAACCGCAGTCTCAACATCTCCGGCGCGCAGTGTGTGCCGGACAGGCCGGTGGCCAGTTCGGACACGGTCCGGGCAGGATCGGCCACGGCACCGCAATGGACGCCGAGCACGCGCGCGGACCCGAGCGGATCGAGGAGTCCTGCCATCGTCCCACCGGAGCCGACCGCGACGACGACGGTCGCCAGGTCGGGGGCCTGGACGAGGAGTTCACGCCCGCACTCGGCGTAACCACGAGCGCCCAGCACGCTGGAACCACCGAAGGGAATCAGCGCCGGGACGGCTCCACGCCCCCGCAGCTCCTCCGCCACTTGCTCGGCAGCGGAGTCGAGCGCCTTGTCGTCGACATCACCGGCCCACACGACCGTGGCGCCGAAGAGACCGTCGAGTGCGAGGTTGCCGGAAGCCGACGATCCCGGTGCGCCGGCGAGCACGAGGACGACATCCAGCCCCAGCCGGGCACCGGCCGCGGCGGTCAGACGGGCGTGGTTGCTCTGTGGCGCACCGGTGGTCACGAGCGCGGTGGCACCATCGGCGAGCGCTGCGCCGCAGGTCCACTCGAGCTTGCGTACCTTGTTTCCGCCGCCGCCCAGGCCGGTGAGGTCGTCACGTTTGACCCACAGGTCGCCCGCGCCGAGGCCGATCGCCCGGGCGAGACGCGGCATGGGCTCGAGCGGGGTCGGCCAGGTCCCGAACACTGCTCGCTGCGAGGTAGGGCTGTCCGAGGTCATCGCCACCGCTTTCCGTCTGCGCTGCCGTCCGTGTGTCTGCGGATCATGCTCCCACGGTGGCAACCGCGGGTACGTCGGCGGTGTTCGACGTCGCGGATCGTCGCAGGAGCTCACGCACACGGTGGCCATGGCCGTGCCGCCACCAGGCCGCACATGAGACGGCCGCAGGGCGAACGAGCCGCCGTCGATGTCCAGGACCCGGAGCGAGGGGGCCGACGTTCGGGCGGATCTTCGAGGATCGGCCCCCGACGTCCGGTGCAGCGACGTGCGACGTGCCGCGTGGGCGATCCGCCTGACGGGCCTGGTCCCGCGTCGCGGTGGCACAGGCCCTGTCCCACCGCGACGCTGCCGGAACGCAGGGCGGCCGTGCGATGCTGGTCCGGTGACGCTACCGGACCTGGTTCGGCTCCGCCGGACCCGCGACATGATGGACCGCGACTACGCGGAGCCCCTCGACGTCCCCGCGCTGGCACGCGCGGCCCACATGTCGCCCGGCCACTTCTCCCGCAGCTTCCGCGCCGCGTTCGGGGAGACGCCGTACAGCTACCTGATGACCCGCAGGATCGAGCGGGCCAAGGCCCTGCTGCGGCGGGGCGACCAGTCGGTGACGGAGGTCTGCTTCGCGGTCGGGTGCACGTCGCTCGGGTCGTTCAGCTCGCGGTTCACCGAGCTGGTGGGCGAGACCCCGAGCGCGTACCGGGCGCGCCCGCACGAGCAGGACGCAGCCGTCCCGGCCTGCATCGCCAAGATCTTCACGCGACCGATCAGGAACGCGGAACCGATCAGGGACGGAGACGCGAAGCACGCTGCCCGCCCGTCGTGAGCCGCATGGACGTCATCAGGCTTTCGCAGTGCTTCCTCGCTCGCACCCTCGGCATCGCCTCACCTGACTCGCGCAGTCGGAGAAGAGAGCGGCCGACCGCGTCGGCTGCGGGGGAAGCCGCCTGGTGTCACGGTTCGTGTGATCCGATGACATTCCTGTACGCAGCGATCTTCCGGTCGATCGCGGCCAGGTGCTTCCGCGTCTGCTCCATGCTCTTGATCACCGCGCGGCGGTGCTGTTCGAGGATCTGCAGCCGTTCGGCGTCGGTTCCCTGCCGGCGGGTCAGCGCGGCGTACCGCCGGATGTCCGCGATCGGCATGCCCGTCTCCCGCAGCATGACGAGCCCGGCCAGCCACGCCAGGTCGCTGGTGCCGTAGCGGCGGCGCCCGGACGAAGAGCGCGGCGCGGGGTGGAGTGTCAGGCCCTCGCGCTCGTAGTAGCGCAAGGTGTCGACACTGAGACCACAGACAGCTGCCGCCTCCCCGATCGGCAGCCCGTCCGGCGGCACCTCGACGGACACATCGGGCAATATCACCTCGTCCATTGCACCACTATGCAACCTGGAGCGCGCTCCAGGTCAAGCGCCGCCGTAACCGGTGGTTCGGGCCACGGAACATCACGGACGGCCGTCTTCCGTTTGACCTGGAGCGCGCTCCAGGAGGCACGGTTGGCACGTGGCCGCGCCGCACCACCTGCTCCTGGCGAGAACCGGGGCCCAGGTCCCGTAGCGGTACGAGCCACCGGAAACCGTTGCGAGCACGAGAAGTGAGACGAACCGTGAAGACGATTGATCTGGGCAGTAACGGCCTGCGGGTACCGGTGCAGGGCTTCGGCGCCATGGGCATGAGTGCGTTCTACGGGGCGCGGGACGAGACCGAGGCGGTGGCCACTCTCAACCGGGCGGTGGATCTGGGAGTGACGCACATCGACACGGCCGAGGCGTACGGGCCGTTCGAGAACGAGAAGCTCATCGCCCGGGCTCTGGGCCGTCGCCGCTCCGAGGTCACCATCGCGACGAAGTTCGCCATGGACTTCGACGCCGACGGCACACCGCTGGACGGGCGGGCCGCGCACGTCCGCCGAGCGGTGGAACGGTCGCTTCGTCATCTGGAGACGGACACCATCGACCTCTACTACCTCCACCGTGTCGATCCCGCCGTCCCGATCGAGGAGACCGTCGGCGCCATGTCCGAGCTGGTCACGGCAGGCAAGGTACGTCACCTCGGGCTCTCCGAGGCCGCCGCCGCGACGATCCGCCGCGCGCACGCCGTCCACCCGATCACCGCCGTGCAGTCGGAGCTGTCCCTCTTCAGCCGGGATCTTCTGGAGAACGGGATCAAGACGGTGCTGGACGAGCTGGGAATCGGCCTGGTCGCCTTCTCCCCCCTCGGTCGCGGCTTCCTGTCCGGAGCCATCCGCAGCGTCGACGACCTCGACCCGGACGACGCGCGCCGGGGCCTGCCCCGCTTCTCACCCGAGAGCATCGCCGCCAATCTCGCACTCGTGGACCGGGTCGGTGCGATTGCCGAGGTGCGGGGGGCGACTCCGGGACAGATCGCCCTGGCCTGGGTTGCGGCACAGGGTGCCGTCTCCATCCCCGGGACCAAGCGGCGGACCTATCTGGAGGAGAACGTCGCAGCGGCCGACATCACCCTGACCGCAGCGGAGCTGAGCGCCCTGGACGGCGCGGTGCCGACCGGGGCCGTCACCGGCGCGCGGGACACCGTCGAGGGACTGGCGCGCACGAACCACTGACAGGGGTGCGGGCGCGCGGGCCGGGGCGCGTTCGGCCGACTCGACCGGACAACGCACCGGGCATCGAGCACCGAGGCGGCGGTCACCGCGCCACGATGATGGCGTACACGAGGAAGAACGCGGCGCACAGCACGACGACGATGCCGATGGCAATCATGGGCCCCTTGGTCCAGCCACGGGTCACGTCACCACGTGGTCCCGTTTCCGGCCCTGTGCTGCTCTCGGCGGGTGGAGTCTCCCCCGGCGGAACCGTCCGCTCGTGCTGGGCGCGGCGGCCGTTGTGCGGATCAGGATTCGCATCACTCATTCGTTCAGAGTGCCCTCTGCCGGACAGGCCGGCGCGCCGGGACACCCAATCGTGGACGGGCCTTGAGCCGGTCGGGCCGGCGACGGTCCCGGTTTCGCCGGCTCACGTGCACCGGCCGGCGAACCGGCACCGCCGTCACGGTTCAGGTGTCCATCAGCGGTAGCCCGGGCAGCACCTTCTCGATGGTGATGGGGAAGTCACGCACGCGCACGCCGGTGGCGTTGAACACCGCGTTCGCGACCGACGCACCGGCCCCGCAGATGCCCAGCTCGCCGACGCCCTTCGCGCCCAGGACGTTGGCCTTGTCGTCGTACCCGTCGAGGATGACCGCGTCGACGTCGGGGATGTCGGCGTGGACCGGCACCAGGTACTGCGCGAAGTCCCGGTTGACGAAGGCGCCGGATCGCAGGTCGACCACGGCCTCTTCCTCGAGGGCCGCGCCGGTTCCCCAGATCATGCCGCCGATCAGCTGCGATCGAGCGGTCTTCGCGTTGAGCACGCGGCCCACCGAGAACACGCCGAGCATCCGCCGCAGACGGATCTCGGCGGTATCCGCGTCGACCCCCACTTCGGCGAAATGGGCCCCGTAGGTGTTGATCGAGTAGTCCGTGTAGTTCGGATCGTCGCCCATGAAGCGGGTACCACCCTCCGCCTCGACACCTTCCGGATGGTTGCGTGCGACGATCTCGCTCAGCGCCTCGGACGCGCCGCCGATGGCCACGTTGCCGTCGGAGAACACGGCGTCCGCCGGGTCCAGGCCGTGCAGCGGGGAGCGCATGTCGCCGCACGCCGCGTCCAGGAGCTGCTCGCGCAGGCCCATACACGCACCATGCACCGCATTGCTCGAGCTTGCGGCGCCCCACGAGCCGCCGGACCCCCAGCTGGTGGGAAAGTCGGAACGCCCGAGCTCGATGCGCACCCGATCGGTCGGCAGTCCGAGCCCGTCGGCCGCGACCTGGGTCAGGACGGTGTACGTGCCCGTGCCGAGGTCGGTCATGTCCGTCTGGACGACGGCGGTGCCGTCGGCCTCCAAGCGCACCCGCGCCGCTGTCGGCCCTTGGAAGTGCCCGCGGATGGCGGCCGACATGCCGTAGCCGACCAGCCACCGCCCGTCGCGCACGCTCGCCGGAGTGGCGGGGCGGTGCTCCCAGCCGAACCGGCGTGCGCCTTCGCGCAGGCAGTCGACCAGGTGCCGGTCGCTGTACGGCACGTCTCGCTCGGGATCGACGGTGGGCTCGTTGAGGATCCGCAGCTCGACGGGGTCCATCCCGATCGCATGCGCCAGCTCGTCCATCGCCGACTCGACCGCCAGCATGCCCGGCGCCTCGCCCGGTGCGCGTACGTCCGTCCCGGGCGGCAGATCGAGCGGCGCCAGCCGGTGGCTGGTCAACCGGTGGGGCGCGGCGTAGAGGCTGCGGGTGGTGGCGGCGGTCTGCTCGGCGTACTCCACGTCGGGGTTGGTGTGCATGGTGACGTCATGGGCGATCGCGGTCAGCTGTCCGTCCTGCTCCGCGCCCAGTCGAACCCGCTGGCTGGATGTGGGGCGGTTGCCGACGAGCTGGAAGATCTGCTGCCTCGTCATCGCGACCTTGACCGGTCGGCGCAGCTCGCGAGCGGCGAGCGCCGCCAGGATCGTCTCGGAATGGATGCCCAGCTTGGAGCCGAATCCGCCGCCGACGAAGGGGGTCACGATGTGAACCCGCTCCGGGTCGATCTGAAGCGTGGCGGCGACCGAGGACTGAGCCGCGTCGACGATCTGGCAGCTGACGTAGACGACCAGGTCCTCGTCGCGCGGTTCCGCCAGACACGCGTGCGGTTCCATCGGCATCGAGAACTCGTACGGCGTCGAGTAATGCTGGTCGACCTTGACCGCCGCGCTGTCGAACCCGGCATCGAAATCGCCGACCGCGGTGTCGGTGGGGAGACCGGCGTTGACCACCTTCGGGATGTAGACCTCGTCATCCTGCTCGTCGAACTTGAAACGTCCCCGCCCGCCGGTGTACTCGACTTCGACCAGATCGGCCGCCGCTCGGGCCTGTTCGAGGGTCGTGGCGACGACGAGTGCCACCGGCTCGCCGTAATAGTGGATGTCGGGGCCGGTCAGCACCGGCTGGGCGCGCCAGTACTCGGACGGAACGGACTCGTCACGGGCACCCTGCGCGGGCGCATTGTGATGGGTCATCACCATCTTCACGCCGGGTGCGCGTTCGGCGTTCTCGGTGTCGATCCGGGTGATGCGGCCTTTGCCGATCGTCGCGCCCACGATGAACCCGTAGAGAGGTTGGCCGGCCCCCCACTGCTCGTAGGCGTAGGTGGCCCGTCCGGCGACCTTCAACGGGCCGTCGACGCGGTTCAGAGCTTGCCCGATCATCTCGTCTCCTCAGCTCGCCTGAGCTGCTTGCGCCAGCGTGCGGCACAGCGTGCGCTTGGCCAGCTCGATCTTGAAGTCGTTCTGCCCCTGTCCCACGGCATCGCGCATCGCGGCCTCGGCGGCGGCCCGATAGGTGACCATCGTGGCTGGACGGCCGGTCAACGCGGCCTCGGCCTCGACGGACCGCCAGGGCTTGTGCGCCACACCGCCGAAAGCCACCCGCGCCTCACTGATCGTTCCCTGATCGGTCGAGACGACAGCCGCCACAGAGACCAGCGCGAACTCGTACGACGCCCGGTCTCGCACCTTGCGGTAGATCTGCCCGCCCGACGGGGGCGGGGGAAGGAGCACGCCCGTGATCATCTCGCGAGGACGCAGCACGGTCTCGATGTGCGGCGTGTCGCCCGGCAGCCGGTAGAAGTCCCCGATGGCGACGCGGCGCACCGACCCGTCGGCGTCGAGCAGCTCGATCTCCGCCTCCAGCGCGGTCATCGCGACAGCCATGTCCGAGGGGTGGGTGGCGATGCAGGAGTCGCTGGCACCGAGGAGGGCGTGAATCCGGTTGAAGCCGTCGATCGCCGAGCATCCGGAGCCGGGATCCCGTTTGTTGCAGCCCGCAGCCGTGTCGTAGAAGTAGGGGCAGCGAGTGCGCTGCAACAGATTTCCCCCGGTGGACGCCTTGTTGCGCAGCTGGCCCGAGGCGCCGGCCACCAGCGCCTCCGACAGCACCGGGTAGCGGGTACGCACCCGGGCGTCGGCGGCCACGTCGGAATTCGCCGCCTGGGCACCGATGCGCAGTCCGCCGTCCGGGAGATCCTCGATGTCCCGCAACGGAAGTCGGCTGATGTCGACCAGATGGCTGGGCTTCTCGATGTCGAGCTTCATCAGGTCGAGCAGATTGGTGCCGCCGCTGATGAACTTCGCGCCGGTTCTGGACACCGCAGCGACGGCGGCCTGTGCGTCCGTCGCCCGCTCGTACGTGAAGGACCTCATTCCGCTCCCTCCGCGATGCCACGGATGGCCGCGACGATGTTCGGATAGGCGGCGCACCGACAGATGTTGCCGCTCATCCGCTCGCGGATCTCCTCGTCGGTCAACGCGATCCGCGGTGAGGCCACGTCGGCGGTGGCATGGCTGGGCCAGCCGGCCTCCACCTCGGCAAGCATGCCGACGGCCGAACAGATCTGGCCGGGGGTGCAGTAGCCACACTGGAAGCCGTCACGCTCGACGAAGGCGCGTTGCATGGGGTGCAGGCCGTCGGGATCGCCCAGGCCTTCGATCGTCACGATCTCGTCGTCCTCATGCATCACGGCGAGCGTCAGACAGGAGTTGACGCGTCGGCCGTTGATCAGCACCGTGCAGGCGCCGCACTGCCCGTGATCACACCCCTTCTTGGTCCCGCTCAGACGCAGGTGCTCGCGCAGCGCGTCGAGCAGAGAGGTCCGTGGATCCACCTCGAGCCCTCGCACCTGATCGTTGACGTTCAACTCGATCGCCGAGAGTTGGGCCGTCTCGCCCTGGCTCCGCCCCGCGGCGCCCGTATCCGAATCGCTCACCACAGCCCGCCTTCCTCGCTGGGTGCGGGTGTCACCCTGGATATGCGTCGCCACCGTGGGGCGCGCTCCCACTCAAGGTCTCGCAAAAACCGTCGCACCGCTCGTCGGGACACGGCCGACGACGCCCGCGTCGCTCGGCCGGGCGCTCTTGCGCGGCGGCCCGGCGAGCATCCGGCGCGGGAACCCCCGCGGACCGGCGCCGAGTGGCGAAAGGTGTTCTCGGATCAGCCGGGTGGCGACGTGCCGTGAGGACGGACCACGCTCGATGAGCTGGGCCTGCGGATCCGCGATCTACTTCTCAGCGGAGCGGAGAGCCGATGGTGGCGGCGCGCCACGTCGTCTCGTCGGCGTCGAGCAGCGTGGCGATGACGGCGGGGTCCGGAAGGGGGCCGTGGTCGGCGGCGACCCGGAGAGCGGAGGCCGCGCTCAGATGGCCCAGGCGCAGCGAGCGCTCCACGGGCAGCTGTCGCATCAGGCCGCTGAGGAATCCGGCGGCGAAGGCGTCGCCGGCGCCGACCGGCTCGACCACGCGAACGGTCAGGGCGGGCACGCTGTGGGCGTCCGGCCCGACGAAGGCCGTGGCCGCGCGGGCCCCGTCCTTGACGACGAGGATGCCAGGGCCGGGCAGGAGGTCACGGACCGCGCGGGGGTCGGTGAGCGCGTCTCCCCACAGGTCCTGCGCCTCGTCGAGTCCGACGAGCACGATGTCGGCCCGGTCCGCGAGGGGCCGCAGGACGTCGGCGGCCGAGCGGCCGGACCAGAGGGCGGGGCGGTGGTTGACGTCGAAACTGACGCTGTAGGAGCGGTCGGGGCGCAGTGCCCGCTCGACGAGGGCGTGGCAGCCGGAGGACAGGGCGGGAGTGATTCCGCTGAGGTGGAGGAGCGCGGCGTCCGCCACCGTGGGGTCGTCGAGGAGTTCGGGGGTGAGGGCCGAGGCGGCGGATCCGCGGCGGTGGTAGTGGACGCGCGTGCCGTTCCTGCCGGGGTCCTTCAGGAGCAGTCCGGTGGGCCGGTCCGGGTCGGTGCGGACGCCGCTGATGTCGACGCCGCCCGCGGCGACCCGCTCCCGGACACGCCTGCCGAAGGGATCGTCGCCGAGCGCGGACACCCAGCGGACGGGGATGCCGTGGTCGGCGAGGTACAGAGCGACGTTCGACTCCGCGCCCGCGATGTCGACCCGGAGAAGGTCCGCGGCATCGAGCGGGCCGAGGGGGTCGGGGGCGAGGGCGGCCATGGTCTCGCCGACGCAGACCACGGGGCCGGGACGCAGCGGCCGGGGGGTGCTCATGGTGGGTCTCTCCTAGCGGGTGTCGGCGAAGATCGTGGCGTCCGCGGTGCCCACCGGGCGGTACGACGCGGCAGGCGCCCCGGGTATGTCCACGCGCGCAGCGAAGACGGCGCCGTCGAGCGGACCGGGTTCGGGCAGACCGATGCGGGCGCTGGTGACGAGGAGGGTGCGGCCGTCGGGGCCGCCGAGGCAGAGCCCTGCGGGCTGGACGGCGGCCAGTTCCACGACCCGGTCGAGGGTGCCGTCGGGGTGGTAGCGGTGGACCTGCCCGGTGCCCCAGACGGCGGTCCACAGCCCGCCCTCGGCGTCGGCCGTCATGCCGTCGGGACTGCCGGAACCGAGCGTGACGAAGAGGCCGGGCTCGCCCAGGTCTCCGGTGTCGGGGTCGACGGGGTAGCGCCGGATGACGCCGCGGGCGCTGTCGGCGAGATACATGACGGTTCCGTCGGTGGTGAACGCCGGGCCGTTCGGCACGGTGATGTCCCGCAGCACCCGGGTGACGCGGCCGTCGCGGTCCACGCGGTAGAGCGAGCCCGCGTCCTCGGTCGCGTCGTAGGCCATGCTGCCTGCCCAGAAACGGCCGTGCGGGTCGGCCACGCCGTCGTTCATCCGCATCGGCACCGGGGCCTCGTCCTCGGGGCGTGCGATCCAGTCGACGCGTCCCGCCTCGTCGATACGGCAGATGCCGGTACCCGCCGCCGCGATCCACCGGCCGGGCCGTCCCTCGACCGGGGCCACCGCGCCCAGCGGAAAGGGCAGTCGGACGATCAGCCCGAGCGATGCGGCGGGGTCGTCGGGGGCGGACAGCAGCCGCCCGGAGAGGATGTCGGTCAGGACCGCGCCCCCGTCCGTCCAGCGGATGCCCTCGCCGAGTTCGAGGCGATCGGTCCCGTGGACCGTGGGCGTGGTCACGGGCGGGGCTCCTGGCGTACGACGTCCAGGAACTCCCGTGCGCGCTCGCGAAGGCCGGCGAGGCTGCCTCCGTCGGCCGCGTCCGCGATCAGGGGCGAGCCGACGCCGACGGCCGTGGCCCCGCTCCGCAGATACTCGCCGGCGGCCGGGGCGTCCACTCCTCCGACGGGCACGAAGGGCAGGTCCGGGAAGGGGCCGCGCAGGTCGCGCAGATATCCGGGGCCTCCGGCGCTTCCGGCAGGGAAGAGCTTGAGGGCTTCGGCGCCGAGGCGCAGCGCCTGAAGGATGTCGGTCGGTGTCATGACCCCCGCGAGCACCGGGAGTCCGAGCTCCCTGCCGGTGGCGATGCCGTCGCTGACCGCCGGGGTGACGAGGAACGCGGCTCCGGCCCGGTGGGCGGCCCGCGCGTCGTCGGCGGTGAGGACGGTGCCCGCGCCGAGCGTGGCCTCCGGGCCGAGCGCGGCGCGGGCCCGGGCGATGACGTCGAGGGCGTCGCGCCCGCTGAGGGACACCTCGACGAGTGTGACGCCCTCCTCCACGAGAGTGAGGACGGTCTTGAGTGCGGCGTCCGGGTCGCTGCCGCGGACGATGGCGAGCAGCCGGTGCGCGCGCAGCGCGGTGAGCAGGTCCATCGGACATCCCTTTCTGTGCTGGGGTTCAGGAGCGGCGGTTCGCGGTGATCGTGAGCCGCCAGGTGACCTCGCCGGACGCGGGCACGACGGCCGTGTCGCCGTCGTGCGCCGCCGTGCGGTCGAAGACGCGGCCGAGCAGGGGCTCGACGCCGACCGATCGGTACGGCGCACCTCGGGGGAAGCCACCGAGGTTGCGCCACAGGGCGATGGAGACCGGCTGGCCGGAGGCCTCGACGGACAGGTGGAGTGTGTCCTGGCCGTCGTGCACGGATACGTGCGGGGCGAGCACGACGGCGCCGACGGCGGTGCCGTCGTCCGGTCCGAGCCGGTCCAGCGGGATGCCGCTGACGCGCGGCCAGGTGCCGGTGACCCAGCGCGCGCCCTCGTCCGGATACAGCCGGGTCACGGCGGGCCCCTCGATGCCGATCCGGGCGTCCGTGGACAGGTCCAGCAGGGCGTGCGCGGCCCAGACGAATCGGTAGCCCGGTTCGGCGGTGAGCGTGTAGTCGGCGACGGCCGCCCCCGCGTCCGTGCCGAGACGGCGGGTCAGTCGGAACTCGGGGCAGTCGACGACGTCGCGGCGCCCGTCCCGCCGCCACGGCCGCGACCAGACGTCCCCGTGGTCGGGGAGCCCGCGTACCGTGGGCACGCACTCCTCCAGCCCTCCGGCGTCGGCGAACACATCGCCGGGCACGACCCGGGAGCGGCGCGGCTCGCCGCGGTGCCAGAGCCATTCGCGTCCGCCGGCCGTCAGCGAGGTCCAGCGTCCGCCGTGCCCGGGGTCGGTGGCGACGGACACGGGGAGCCGGGTGCCGCTCACCATTCGGCGAAGGAGCCGTCGGCGTGACGCCACACGGGGTTGCGCCAGGTGTGGCCCGTGCGGTCGGCCGCGCGGACGGCGTCCTCGTCGACGGTGATGCCGAGGCCGGGCAGTTCGGTGCGGTGCGCCTGACCGTCGACGAAGCGGAAGGGCTCGGTGTCGACCACGTACGACAGCAGGTCCGCGTCCTTGTTGTAGTGGATGCCGCGGCTCTGCTCCTGGATCAGGAAGTTGGGCGTGGCAAAGGCGACCTGAAGACTGGCGGCCAGCGCGATGGGCCCGAGCGGGCAGTGCGGTGCCAGGTGGGCCCCGAAGGTCTCGGCGAGCGAGGCGATCCGGGTGACCTCGGATATCCCGCCGGCGTGCGACAGGTCCGGCTGGGCCACGGCGATGCCCGCGGTCAGTGCCGGGAGGAATTCGGCGCGTCCGTAGAGCCTTTCGCCGGTGGCGAGCGGGACCGACGACGCGGCGACCAGGCCCGCGAGCAGGTGCGCCTGGTCGGGCAGCACGGGTTCCTCGACGAACAGCGGGTGCAGCGGCTCTATCTCGTGCAGGACACGGCGTGCGTTGGCGGCGCTGAACCGGCCGTGGAAGTCGACGGCGACGTCCCGGTGCGGGCCGAGTGCCTCGCGGGCCGCCGCCACCCGCTCGACGACGGCGGCCGTCTCGGCGGGGCTGGTCAGTGGCGGGGTGCGCCCGGCGGCGTTCATCTTGACGGCGGTGAAGCCCGCCTCGACCTGTGCGGTGATCTCGTCCTTGAGCCGCGCGGGTTCGTCGCCGCCCACCCAGGCGTACACCCGGACCGTGTCGCGGACGGGCCCGCCGAGCAGGGTATGGACCGGCACGCCCAGGGTGCGGCCGGCGATGTCCCACAGGGCCTGGTCGAGGCCGGCCACGGCGCTGGAGAGCACGGGTCCGCCCCGGTAGAAACCGCCCTTGCTCAGCACCTGCCAGTGGTCCTGGATACGCAGCGGATCCTGGCCCACGAGCTGTTCGGCCAGGACCTCGACGGCGGCTCTCACCACCTCGGCCCGGCCCTCGACCACCGGTTCGCCCCAGCCGACCACACCCTCGTCGGTCTCGATCCGGCAGAACAGCCAGCGGGGCGGGATGAGGAAGGTCTCGACACGCGCGATCTTCACTTTGCCTGGCCGTCCTTCGCTTCGGCGGAGCCGTCCGCGCTCTCGGCCCCGTGCGGGCCGCTGACCTTGTCCAGGTCCCGCATCGCCTGGTCGAGCAGGGCGCGCATGGCGTGCTCGGCGGCGTCCGGATCCCGGTCCCGTACGGCGTCGAGGACGGCCCGGTGGCTGGGCACCGGGTCCTCGCTGTGCGGGGCGCTGTGCACGATCTGGTCGCGCTGGGCCAGGCCCGACTCGATGACCATCTCCATGCGTTCCAGCAGTTCGTTGTGGGTGGCCGCCAGCAGCGCCCGGTGGAAGGCGAGGTCGGACTCGACGGCGTGACTCGCGCTGCTCTCCTCGCCCATGGCGGCCAGTGCCGCCTCCAGCGCTTCGAGGTCGGCCTCGGTACGGCGGGTCGCGGCCAGCCGGACGGCGGCCGGTTCGATGATGCCGCGGACCTCTCCGAGGTTGCGCAGCAGCGCGAGGTCGGCACCGGTGCCGTTGCTCTCGGAGAACTGCCACCGCAGGACATCGGCGTCGAGCAGATTCCAGTTGGCGCGCGGCCGCACGAAGGTGCCGCGCTTCTGGCGGGCGTCGACCATGCCCTTCGCCGCGAGGACCTTCAGAGATTCGCGCAGGGCCGTCAGGCTGACGTCCAGTTCGCTCTGCAGGGCCGCCATGTCGAGCGTCGCTCCCTCGGGGATCTCGCCGCTGAGCACCCGGCGGGCGAGGGTCTCCACGGTCTGGCCGTGCACTCCGCGGCGCGCGTATGGCGTCATGTGTTTGCCTTTCTTGCTGGTCGGTCGGGGGCTGGGGTGGCGGGCCGGCCGGGCCCGTCAGGCGGACGCTTTGACGACGCTCCAGCCGCCGTCCACGAGCAGGCTCGATCCGGTGATGTACGAGGCTTCGTCGGCGGCGAGGAAGGCCACGGCTGCCGCGACCTCCTCGGGGGTGCCGAAGCGCCGGGCCGCGGTCTCCTCGACGCTCGACTCACGTTCGTGCTGCGGCACCCTGTCCCACGCGGCGGTGAGGATGGGCCCCGGCAGCACGGCGTTGACCCGTACCTGCGGGCCGTACTCGACCGCGAGCTGTCCGCACAGCGAGAGCAGGGCGCCCTTGCTCGCCGCGTACGCCGGGTGGCCCGGGATGCCGCGGTGCGCGTGCACGGAGGAGGTGAGCACCACGGCTCCCCGGTGGTCGCGCAGATCGGGCAGCGCCGCCTTGAAGCCGAGGAAGGCCCCCGTGAGGTTGACGGACAGCTGCCGTTCCCAGGAGGCGAGCGTCATCTCGTGGGCGGGCAGCACCTGGACCGTAAAGGCGTTGCTGACCAGGACGTTGACGGGCCCGAAGGTGTGGGCGGCGTCCATCACCCGTTGCCAGTCCTCCTCCTGCGCGACGTCGGTGGTGACGAAGACGGCCTTCGCGCCGTCCTTGCGGAGCCGCGCCGCCGTGTCCTCGCCGCGTTCGGCGTCGATGTCCGCGAGGACGACGGCCGCGCCCTCGGCGGCGAGGCGCGCCGCGGTGGCCGCCCCGATGCCCGAGGCGGCGCCGGTGACTACGGCAACACGGTTGGTGAAGCGGGCCGCTGGGTTCATGGGGCGGTTCGTCTCCTGTCCGAGGGTGGTGGGTGGGAGTGCAGATTCTGTCGCGGTCGTCACTGCCGGACCAGGACGACCAGTTCCGCGTCGTGCCCGGCGGTCCAGGCGAACGGCAGTCCGGAGTGGAGCAGATGGGTGCCGCTGTAGCGGGTGCCGGAGTCCTGGTCCGTGTAGACCGCGTCCGGCGCCAGGCCGCGCAGCCGCAGCCGGGCAGCCCTGCCGGGCACCAGGGGCGCGCCGTCCAGGGCCCCGGTGCTCCAGGCCGTCACCACCAGGCGTCCGCCACCGGGTTCCTCGTACTGGATGCCGCAGGTGGGGTCGGCCGGGCTGCCCAACAGGTGGACCTCGCCGTGGTGGACGACGTCGCGGACGTCCTTGTAGCGGTCGATCCACCCGGTCGCCTCCGCGCGCTGCTCCGGGGTCCACTCGCGGATGTCGGCGCCGATGCCCAGCACGCCGGCGACGGAGTTGACGAACCGGAAGGCGAGCGAGCGGGGCCGCGGGTCGAATACGCCGGGGGCGTCGGTGACCCAGGAGCTCATGGTGTGCGGGGCATGGGCATGGAGGTAGCCGTACTGGATACGCAGCCGGTCCAGCGGCGCGGTGTTGTCGCTGGGCCATACGACGTCGGTGCGGGCGAGGGTGGCGTGCTCGACACGGGCGCCGCCGCCGGCGCAGCCCTCCACGGTGACGTGTGGGTGGGCGGTACGCAGGTGGTCCAGGACCCGCAGGTAGCCGGCCACGTGAGCGGCGTCCAGATCCAGGTGTTCCGGATCGTCGCCCGAGGGGCGGCCGCGCTCGGTGGGTGGCCGGTTCATGTCCCACTTCAGGTAGCTGATGGCGTGGTCGCCGAGGAGCCGGTCGAGGGTGGCGATGACGAAGTCCTGCACGTCCGTGCGGCCGAGGTCGAGCAGGAGTTGATTGCGTACGAGCGTGGCGGGGCGGCCGTCGAGACGGTAGACCCACTCGGGGTGCTCGGCGTACAGCTTGGATCGGGGGCTGATCCCCTCGGGTTCGACCCACAGGCCGAAGTCCATGCCGAGCGCGCGGACCTCGTCGACGAACCGGTCGAAACCGTCGGGGAATCCGGCCGGGTCCGGCTCCCAGTCACCGAGGCCGCCGGTGTCGTCGTGGCGTCCGGTGAACCAGCCGTCATCGACGACGAACAGTTCGGCGCCGAGGTCCGCGGCGGCCTTGGCTAGCTCCAGTTGCGCTGCGGCGTCGACGTCGAAGCCGGTCGCTTCCCAGGAGTTGTAGAGCACCTTGCGGGGCCGGTCCATACGGTCGCCGGTCAGCCGACGCTCGTAGCGGTGCCACACACGGGCCAGCCCGTCGAGGCCGTCCGCGCTGAAGGCACAGGCCAGCCGGGGCGTGGTGAGGGTGGCGCCAGGAGCGAGGCGGACGGCGCCCTCGTGCGGCACCCGGCCGGCGCGGACCCGCACCGAACCGCCGGGTTCGGCGTCGGCGCTGATCCGCCAGTTCCCGGACCACTCCAGGGCGATGCCGTAGGTGGGGGTGGCGCCCTCGGCCGGGGCGGCAGCGTCCTGGACCGCGAGCCAGGGGGCGTACGCGTGACCGGCGGCGCCCTGGGTGCTCTCCATCTCGAAGCGGCCGCGCTCCAGTTCCAGCTGCTTCAGCTGGAACTCCTGCGACCACTGGCCGGCCAGGTAGGTCAGCCGGGCGCCGCCTTGGGCGGGCACGTTGACGGCGGCGGAGTCGAAGCGCTCGACGCGCAGTTCCCGGTCGCCGATGCAGGTCAGCTCCGTCCAGCGCAGGATGACATCGGTGCCGGGGACCGTCTCGTAGCACAGCGTCGTGCGCAGACCGAGGACCTCGTCGGTGAAGTCCAGGCGCAGCGCTCGGTCACCGTCCGCAGTGGCACCGGTGAACCGCCACCAACTGCCGCGGTCGCCGCCGGGGAGCTGGGCGATCAGGTCTGCTCCGGTGAACGGCCGCAGCCCGTACGGGATGTACTCGGCGGGCGCCGCATCGGCCGGGGTGATGAAGTGAGTGCGCCGCGACCAGTCCATCGGCGACGGACCTTGTTCCACGCCCTGCGGCCCCCACGCGGCAAGTTCGGCCCAGCGGCCGTCCCCGCCGAGGGTGACGGCATAGGTGGTCGTGTCGGTGCGCAGCAACCACTGCTCGTGCCCGGTCACTTGACGGCCCCAAGGTTGAGTCCGGCCACGAAGTGGCGCTGGAAGCGGAGGAAGACGGCCACGGTCGGGGCGGCGGCGATCACCGATCCGGCCGCGATGACGTTCCACATGGACACGTACTGACCCTGCAGCCCGATGAGGGACGCGGTGATGGGCATCTGGGTGTCCGTACGGAGCACGGTGATGGCCCACAGCAGGTCGTTGAAGATCCAGGTGAACGACAGGGCGCTCAGCGCGGCGAGCGCCGGGCGTGCCAGCGGCAGGATGATCCGCCAGTAGATCTGCCAGGGACTCGCGCCGTCGATGACCGCGGCCTGCTGGATCTCTCCGGGGATCGACCGCATGAAGCCGTGCAGGACGAAGACGTAGAAGCCGACGCCGAAGCCGACCTGCACCCCGATCAGCGCGTACAACTGGTCGTAGATGCCGAGCATCTCGCTGAGTTTGGAGACGGGGATCAGCAGGATCTGCGGGGGCAGCAGGTTGCCGCCGAGCATCAGGAGCAGCAGGACGCGGCGCAGCGGCAGGTCGTAGCGGCTGAGTGCGAACGCCGCCATGGAGGCCAGGCCCAGCGAGAGCAGCACGGTGGGGACGGAGACCAGCACGCTGTTGATGAGGGCCTGCTGCTGGCCTCCGTCCACCCACGCCTGACGGAAGCCGTCGAAGGTGAAGGAGTGCGGCCAACTGCCCACCCCGTGCGCGGCGATGTCGTCAAAGGTGCGGGTGCTGGTGACCAGGACGAGGACGATCGGCAGCAGCCACAGAGCGGACAGCAGGCCCGCCGAGACGTGGAAACCGGTGGTGCGCCAGGCGCGGCCGCGGGCGAACGGCCGGCCGGCCGCCGGCGTCGGCACGGGGGCCGGCTCCGATCGGTCCTTCACGGTTTCGGAGACGTGGGTCGCGGTCATCAGTCGGCCTCCCGGAAGGCGCGCACGAGGTAGCTGGCGATGACACCGAAGGCCAGCACGAAGATGACGACGGCGAGCGCGGAGCCGTAGCCCAGCCGCAGGGACTGGAACGCGGTGGAGTACATGTAGGTGCTCAGCAGTTCGGAGGAGTGGTACGGGCCGCCACGGGTGAGCGCCCACACGACGTCGAACGACCGCAGCGAGTCGATGACGATGACCGACAGGACGACCGCGTTGACGCTCTTGAGCTGCGGCAGCGTGATGTGCCGGAACTGCTGCAGCCGGCTCGCGCCGTCGACCTTGGCCGCCTCGTACAGTGCGGGGTCGATGCCCTTGAGGCCGGCGAGGTAGAGCACCATGACGTAACCGACCTGGCGCCACAGCGCGGGCACGATCACCGCGTAGAAGGCGGTGTCCTGGTCGGCCAGCCAGGCGTGCCGCCAGTTCCCGAGGCCGACGGCCGACAGCACATTGTTGATCAGGCCGTCCGGCTGGTACATGGCCTGCCACACCAACGCGGTGGCGACCAGCGAGAAGACCACCGGCAGGAACAGCGCCGCCCGGTAGAACCCGACGCCGCGCCGCTCCTGCTGGAGCAGCAGCGCGGCACCGAGTCCGAGGGCGGCGGACAGCCCGCCGAAGAGCACCAACCACAGCACCGTGTTCCAGGCGGCGGTGCGGAAGACCGAATCGTGCACCATCTCGCTGAAGTTGCCGAGTCCGACGAAGGTCGGCGCCGACAGGCCGTCCCACGAGGTCAACGAGAGGTAGAAGCCCTGCATGGCGGGCCAGAAGACCCAGAAGGCCTCGGCGAGCAGCGGCAGGAGGACGAAGGCCAGGACCACCGGGGGCACCCGCGTGGCCCTGGACCGTCGTGCGGAGCCGATCAGCGCCATGGTCACTGGCTCCAGATCTTCTGGGCGCCGCGCTGCCAGGTGGTGAGGATGGAGCCGATCTGCTTGGGCTTGGCCAGGTAGTGGACCAGCGCCGTGTCGGCGGTCGGCTGGAGGGCGTCGCTGGAGTCGCGGTTGAAGAACTGGGTGAGGTCGGCGGCGCCCTCGATGAGCTTGCGGCCCTTGAGCACCAGGGGCGTGCCGCTGTCCTTGGCGTCGGGGTGGGTCGGCAGCGTGGTGCCCGAGGAGCTCTTGAGGTACATCTCCTGGGACTCGGCGGTGGCCAGGTAGCGCAGGAGTTCCTTGACGCCGTCGATGCGCTTGGTGCGGGCACTGGCGAAGTAGCCGTCGGTGGGAGCCTCCTCGGCCACCGGGATCTTCGGGTCGATGATGGGGAACTGGAAGAAGTCCAGGTCGCCGAGGGCGTCCTTGGGTGCGGCGTCGGCGAAGAAGGTGCCGATCAGCATCATGCCCGTGCGGCCCTGGAGCAGCGCGGTGGTGGCGTCCTGGAAGGGGATCGCCGTGCCGTTGGGGTCGAAGAAGGGGCGGGCCTCGTCCCAGCGGTCGAAGACCTTCCGGACCTCGGGGTCGTCGAAACGGTGCTTGCCCGCGAGAAGTTCGCGGTGGTACGTCGCGCCGTTGACGCGGATGTTGAGGTAGTCGAACCATGCGGAGGCCACCCACGGGGTGTCGCCGCCGGCGCCGAGCCCGATCGGGGCTACGCCCTTGCTCTTGAGCTTGTCGCACAGGTCGAGGAACTCGTCCCAGCTCTTGGGCTCCTGCACGCCCCACTTGGCGAAGTTGGACTTCCGGTAGAACATGCCCCACCAGTAGTAGCTGGTGGGTACGAAGACCTTCTTGCCGCTGGAGGCGGAGGTGGACAGCTTCTTCAGCGCGTCGGAGTAGCCGGCGAGCTCCGGCTTCTCCCAGATGTCGCTGATGTCGAGGAGGAGATCCTTCTTGGCATACGATTCGGCGACCGACCCGGGGTACCAGGTGTAGACGTCCGGCGGGGTGGCCGAGGTGAGGTAGGTCGGCAGCTGGGTGCGGAAGGTCTCCGAGGCGACGGTGTTGAGCTGCGCCTTGGCGTCCCCGCGCTTGTCGAATGCGGCGGTGATCGCCTTCATGGCCGTCTTGGCCTGCGGGGAGGAGAGGTTGGACTGCAGGGTCACCGGGCCACCGGACTTTCCTCCGGTGGCGGACGGACTCTGGGTGACGCAGCCGCTGAGGAGCGTGCCGGCGCCGACGGCGCCTGCTCCTACGATGAATTTGCGGCGGGTGGCGTTGAAGGCGGTCATCTGTGCACTCCCTATGTGCCCACGGAACGGAGTTGAGGCCCCCTGACGGCCCGGCTCTGGGTGCGGCAGACACAGCCTGTCGCAGAGGTCGGAGCGCCGTCAAGATTAATTACTAATTTATTCTTCGGAGGGTGTGCCTCTGGCCCCAGAACGGCCCGGAGGCACACCCGGTGGAACTGATGGAGCGGGACGGGGCGGGTGAGACCGAGCTCAGAGCTCGCTCTGGTGGACGCGGCCGTCCACCCCACGGAAGGCGGCCAGCACGCTGCCGTCCGGCCCCGCGACGGCGCCGAGCGCGCCGTCGAAGACGCCGCTCACGAAGTCGTTCTGCGGGGTCCAGCCGGCCCAGCCGTCCGCCGCGGTCCAACTGCGCTGCCAGAGCGTGTAGTCACCGGCCCGCGCATACAGGTGCACCGTGCCGCCGGAGGCGACCAGTGTCGGACTGCCGCTGATCGTGCCGCCCAGCGCGGTCCACGACGACCACGTCCCCGAGGTGTCGCGGGTCCGCCACCACACCGCGTCGTCAGCGGTACGCACGGCCACGTGGAGCCGCCCTGCGTCGTCGACGACGGCTGACGGCCTCCCGGAGAACGGCCGGTCCTGCGGCGCCCCGAGCGACGTCCAACCGGAGGCGGCGCCGCGCGACCACACGCTGCCGTCCGCGCCGCGCGCGAACAGCGTCCAGTCGTCCGGGGCGGCGAAGGCCGCGGTCGGCGCGTCCGTCAGCGTCCCGCCCAGACTCTGCCAGCGTCCCCAGCGCCCGTCGGCGTAGACCCGCCGGTAGGCCGTGTCGTCCGTGCCGCGGACGAAGACGTCGATCCGGCCGCCGGACGACGCGTAGGCCGCGGGCTGGCCCAGGATGCGGCCGTGCGTCGGCCCGCCCAGATCGGTGGTCGCGGCCTTCGACCAGTCGCCGCCGCGCGCGGTCTGCGCGCGCAGGGCGCCGTCCGTGCCGCGGGTGAACACCGTCAGCCGGTCGCCGTCGCGTACCAGCGCCGGACTCGCCGACGACCGTCCGGGCAGCTGTGTACCGGGGGCGTCATCCGTACCCGTCAGCTCGAGGAACGCGGTGCCGTGCGCGGGCACCGACACCGTGTACGAGCCGGTGTGCGTACCCCGGGCCGCACGGGCCCGCAGGTCGCGCACCGCGACCGGGCCGTTCAGGCCGGCGTCGGAGAACCGCACGGTACGCTCCTGCGCCTGGTCGGAGCGGTTGAGCAGGACGACCGCGCGCTTGCCGGCACCCTTCAGCACCTTGCTGTACACGTCACCGACGGAGTCGGTCGCCACGCGCACGCCCTGGATGCCGAGCGGATCCTGGTCCACACCGATGATCTCGGGGTTGCGCAGGGTGTCGATCATGGACTGCGGCAGGGTGCGGGGGTCGCTTCCCAGCACCAGCGGCGAAGCCATCTCGGCCCACATCACGAACTGCGTGGTGGACTCCTCCTCCGACAGCTCGTAGCCGCCCTCGGCGAGCTTGCGCATGGGGATGAGGTAGTCGGGGTCGTTGTAGTGGCCCGGCCCCTGGGCCTCGGGGTGCCAGGCGTTGGCGTCCATGTTGCGCAGGATGTTCGGCCACTCCCCCGCCGTCGGGGTGCCCCAGGCGATGTCGGTGCCGGTGCGCCAGGAATCGGCGGTCGTCGGCCCGTAGACGAAGGAGTTGTGCGCGTCCTGCTCGGGGGTGTGCGGCAGACCCCAGTCGTCGGTGAGCGGGTTGCACAGGTTGAGCAGCATCCGCCGCCCGGACTTGGCCACGGCGTCGCTGAACTCCTTGAACGCCGGTCCGGGATCAAGCTTCTCGCCGATCCCGCACAGGAAGTCCACCTTGATCGCGTCGATCTTCCACCCGGCGAACTGGCGGGCGTCCTGCTCGTAGTGACCGCGACTGCCCAGCCCACAGCTCTTGCCGCCGTCGTAGGTGCCGGCGTCGGTGTAGATCCCGGCCTTCAGGCCCCGCTGGTGAAGGTAGGTCACCAGTGCCGGAATCCCCGAGGGGAAGCGGGTGGGGTTCGCCACCAGCCGGCCGGTCGCCTCGTCACGCGGGGCGTCCGCCTGCCAGCCGCCGTCCAGCCAGACGATGTTGTAGCCGCTGTCGCGCAGCCCGCTGCCGACCAGATGGTCGGCAACCTCTCTGACCTGGTCCTCCGTCGGGGCGCCGAGCCCGTAGTACGTGTTCCATCCCATGTACGGCGTGGGGGCGAGGCCGCTGTCGTAGTACTGCGGCGCGCCCTGGTCGTCCGCGGCCTGCGCCGCGGGCACTGCCGTCCCGACCAGCACCACGGCGCCGAGCACGACCGCGGTACGCCGCACTCGCGCCATCCCTGCACGATGCGAAGTCACTTGAATCTCCCGAGAGTTGGGGTCCATGAGGCAACCCCGCCCGGCGTTCGCGCAGGGCGTCGGTGCCACGGCGGAAACTGTGGTCGGACCCTCGAAACCTGTCAACATTAATTGCTAATTAACTTAAAAACGCATTTACGGAGGGCGTTTTGTCCACCGAGTCACGCGCCGCGGGACCACCTGACGACCCGCACGGCAGCCCGACGCTCCTCTTCGCCGGCCGCCCGGGACGTCGCCACGGTGGCCACCGAGGTCCTGGCGAATTCCGCGCCCCACATCGCCCGCCCCTCCCGGCGGATCGGACCGGACTCCCAGGTTCCACGAGCCGGAGATCGTGCCGACTCTTGACAGAACCTCCACAGGATTACAGCCTATGGCAACGTTGTCAGGCGGGCTGTGCAGGCCGCCTGCTCTTGAGGGATTCACCTGAAACGGATCACGTCACTCATGCCTGACCAGTCATCTCACCCTTCCCGCAGAGCAGTTGTCGCGACCGGCTCCACACTGCTCGCGAGCCTCGGGCTCGGGGTCGCGCTCCCCGGCACGAGCCATGCGGCCGGGTCCGCAACATCCACCGGCAGCGCAAGCCTTTCCCGCGGCGAACTCGCTATGTACCGCCCGGTCGAGGTGTCGTCGGTCGACTACGCCCCCACACCCGCCGAGTTCGTGGTGGACAGGCTCAACTCCACCGGCGTGAAGGGCAGCGGGTGGCGCGCCGCCGACGGAGACCCGCAGTGGATCTCCGTCGACCTCCAGTCCGAGTGCGTGGTCGACTCGCTGCGGCTGACGTTCGAAGCCACCAAGGACGACCCCGTCTTCACGCCGTCCACCAGCGGCAATCCGCGTGACAGCACGACCGGGCAGGAGATCCTGTCCAGCTGCGCGGTGGAGTTCACCATCGAGACGTCGCGGGACCACCACGCGTGGACCACGGTGTACCGGACCGCCTCCGGCGTCGGAGGGGTGGTGGAGATCGAGCTGGACAGTCCCTCCACGGCACGCTGGGTTCGGATGACCGTGACGAAGCGGTCGAACTCCAACCCACTGGGTCTCAACGGTTTCGAGGTGTACGGCACGGTCAAGGGTCACAGGCCCGCCGCCACCGGGTGGACCGACTGGGGCACGCACGACCACGAGGCACCCGCGCTGAAGGCCGCCGCCGACGGTACGGTCCCGCTGGAGTCGGGCTGGACCCTGACGATGGACGACTGGGCCGGGGCCGAGGGCGCCGAGCTGTCCCTGCCCTCGGTGGACACCAGTCGCTGGCTGCCCGCGACCGTACCGGGTACGGTGCTCGGTTCCCTGGTGGACCAGGGCCACCTCCCCGACCCGGTCGCGGGGATGAACAACCTCCACATCCCGGAGGCCCTGTCGCGCCACGCGTGGTGGTACCGGCGCGGCTTCCGACTGCCGCGCGGCCTGCGCACCGGCTCGGGGCGCCATGTCTGGCTGGAGTTCGACGGCGTCAACCACAAGGCCGACATCTGGCTCAACGGGCAGCAGGTGGGCGGGCTGACCTACCCCTTCGCCCGCTCCGCCCACGACGTGACACGTCTGCTGACGTCCGGCGAGCAGGCGCTGGCCGTACGGATCACGCCGATGCCCTTCCCCGGCAGCCCCGGGGACAAGAGCGAGGCGGGCCTGGCCTTCGTGGACGCCGGTGCCACCATGATGAACCGCAACTCGCCCACGTACCTGGCCGCCTCCGGCTGGGACTGGATGCCGGCGGTACGCGACCGCGTCTCCGGCATCTGGAACCATGTGCGGCTGCGTTCGACCGGGCACGCGGTCATCGGCGACCCGCGCGTCGACACCACGCTCCCCCACCTGCCCGACACCGGCACTGCCGAGGTGACGATCGTGGTGCCGGTGCGCAACGCCGACTCCGCCGAGCGCCGCGTGACGGTCAACGCGTCGTTCGACGACGTGCGGGTCTCGCGGACCGTCACCGTGCCGGGTGGTGAGAGCACCGACGTGATCTTCACTCCCACCGACCACGCGCAATTGCGGTTGCGCAACCCTGAGCTGTGGTGGCCGAACGGCTACGGCGAGCCGGCCCTGCACGACCTCACGCTCGTCGCTTCGGTCGACGGCGAGGAGAGTGACCGGCGCACCACACGCTTCGGCATCCGTCAGTTCGGTTACGAGTACGCGGTGCCACTGCCCTTCGACGGCGGGACCAACGCGTACACGCAGTCGGTGGCGCTGGGCCCCAGGACGGCGCAGTACGTACGGATCAGATGCCTGACGCGCTCCACGGACTGGGGTTCGTCGCTGTGGGGTCTCTCGGTGATCGACAGCGCGGCGCCCGGCACCGACCTGGCCCTGCACAAGACCGCCACCGCCTCGACCGTGGACGAGCCGGGCCACGAGGCCGCCAACGTCACGGACGGGGACGCGAAGACTCGATGGTCGTCCGCGTTCGAGGACGACCAGTGGATCCAGGTGGACCTCGGCGAGTCCGTCTCCTTCGACCGGGTGGAGCTCGTCTGGGAGCAGGCGTACGCCAAGACGTACGTGGTGCAGGTATCCGCCGACGGTGACACCTGGACAGATGCGGAGTCCGTCGACAACTCAGCGGTTCCGCTGCCGTTCCAGAACGCCAACGCAAGCCTGCAGAGCGTGGATCTCGGCCACCGCACCGCACGGTATGTGCGACTCAATGGCGGTGAGCGGGCGACGAGTTGGGGAACGTCGCTGTGGAGTCTGGCGGTGATCGACAGCGCGGCGCCCGGCACCGACCTGGCCCTGCACAAGACCGCCACGGCCTCGACGGAGGACGGCTCGAACACGGCTCAGAACGCCACCGACGGCAAGCCCGGCACTCGCTGGTCCTCGGCGTACGAGGACAACCAGTGGATCCGGGTGGACCTCGGCGAGTCGGTCTCCTTCGACCGTGTCGTCGTCGTGTGGGAGTCGGCCTACCCCAAGACGTATGTCGTCCAGATCTCCGACGACGGGGACACCTGGACGGACGTGAAGTCGATCGACAACACCCCGGAACCGCTGAAGATCAGCGTCAACGGCGTGCGGGTCTTCTGCCGGGGCGGCAACTGGGGCTGGGACGAGTTGCTGCGCCGGATGCCGGCCGAGCGGATGGACACGGCGGTGCGGATGCACCGGGACATGAACTTCACCATGATCCGCAACTGGCTCGGCAGCAGCAACAGGGAGGAGTTCTTCGCCAGTTGTGACGCGTACGGCATGCTCGTGTGGAACGACTTCCCGAACGCGTGGGCCATGGATCCACCGGACCACGACGCCTTCAACAGCCTGGCACGGGACACCGTACGGCGCTACCGCATCCACCCCAGTGTCGTCGTCTGGTGCGGTGCCAACGAGGGCAACCCGCCCGCGGCGATCGATACCGGCATGCGCGAGGCGGTCCGGTCTGAGGCACCCGGCGTCTTCTACCAGAACAACTCGGCCGGCGGCATCATCTCCGGCGGCGGCCCGTACGGCTGGGTGGAGCCGGAGCGCTACTTCTCCCGGTCCACCTACGGCGGCGGTCACTTCGGCTTCCACACCGAGATCGGCATGCCTGTGGTGTCCACCGCGGAGAGCATGCGCAGCCTCGTCGGCGACGAGCCCGAGTGGCCGATCGGTGACGCGTGGTACTACCACGACTGGAGCACCAGGGGGAACCAGGCGCCGCAGAACTACCGTGCCGCAATCGAGGCCAGGCTCGACACCGCCGACGGGCTGGACGACTTCGCCCGCAAGGCTCAGTTCGTCAACTACGAGAACACCCGGGCCATGTTCGAGGCCTGGAACGCCAATCTGTGGAAGGACGCCAGCGGCCTGATGCTCTGGATGTCCCACCCGGCATGGCACAGCACCGTATGGCAGACCTACGACTACGACTTCGATGTCAACGGCACCTATTACGGGGCGCGCAAGGCCTGCGAGGCCGTCCATGTGCAGGCGGACCCGCAGGAGTGGAAGGTCGTCGCGGTCAACCACACCGCGCGCGGCCTGAAGGCTGTGACGGTCACGGCCCGGCTCTTCGACCTGAACGGTCGGCAGCTCGGGTCCACCCTCCGTACGAAGGTGGATGTGGCCTCCTCGGGCACGACACCGGCGTTCACGGCCGCCTTCGGGAAGAGTCTGCCCGGCCTGCACCTCCTGCGGCTGACCCTGGAGGACAGCCATGGCAGAACCCTGTCGGAGAACACCTACTGGCGCTATCGCGAGACAGCCGACATGAAGGCGCTCAACAAGGCCAGGACCGTCAAGGTCACCGCCGACCTCGGCCACGTCTCCCGGTCGGGTGAGCGCCGCACGATGACCGCGACCATACGCAACCGGGGCTCGGCGGTCGCATCGATGGTGCGGCTGTCCTTGCTGGACGCCGACGGCGGCGGGCGCGTGCTGCCGACGCTCTACAGCGACAACTACGTGTGGCTGCTGCCCGGTGAGTCGCGCACGGTGACGCTCTCCTGGCCCGCGGAGGCGCTGCGGTCGGGGCGGCCCGCGCTGCTGACCGAGGGATACAACAGCGGGCGAACGGTGACCCACGCGTAGCGTCCGCTTCGGGGCCGGCCACATCCGCGGCCGGCCCCACCGCTGCCGACGCGCGCCCTTGCCCACCGTGGAGGTTCGTGCGCGCGTCGGTCGGGATCTGCGTCCCTTCCGCCCGTCAGGCGTTGGGGTCGAACGAGATGTTCGCCGGCTTGGCTTTTTCGAGGTGGTAGTTGAAATTGCCGTCCTTGAGACCGAAGACGGCGCTACCGAAGTCGGCCTGGCTGAGCTTGTCCCGTAGGCCGTCGGGAAAGCCGTTCCAGCCGATCAGGCGGGGGAACTGCCACGCGTGGTAGTGGTTCTCCGGCGGCTCGTCACCTGAATTGGCGGGCCGGAAGCAGTGCGTGCCCACGCCGTCCTTGTGGTAGACGATCTTGGGATGCGTCCCGTCCCACTGGATCTGGTCACGGCCGTAGACGTTGAAGTTGCCGTGGGCGGAGGTGGATACGTAGCGGACCTCGTTGTCCTGTACCCACACCACGACGTGCTCCCAGTCGTGCCTGTGCCCGCCGAGCCCGCTGCCGGCCACGGCCTGGTCCTTCTCGAAATAGAGTCCGTACAGGATGGCGCACCAGCCGTTGTTGCACTTGTAGCGCGCGTATCCGTTGGTGTTGTCGAGGTCCCAGGAGTCGCGGCACTGACCGTTGACGGCCCCGCTGGTGTTGAGGCCGGGGGCTATGGCTCCGTCGGGGCCGATGGCGGGAGTGGGGTAACAGCCGTCCGTGTCGTAGTCGTATGCGGGTTGGAACGTCTGCTCCAGTCCGTCCGCGTTCGCGGGCAGGGCGGTGGGCGGGGCAGCGAGAGCGCTGCCGGGAACAGCGATGACCAGCGCGATGGCGCTGCCGACGACGAGCGAGACCTTGCGGGTCCGTGCTCTGTATTTCACTGCGTCCTCCTGGTCGACGCGTGGCGGGGGCACGCGACTGTGATTGGCATGCCCATCACAATCAGGTTGAATCGCGCGGCGACCGGGCCGAACACCGTGAGGTGACGAAGTGATGAAGGATCGGCCAATACACGGAGAGCCGGACAAGAGGCACGTGGTGGGACCAGTGCCCGGGCAGGCCGGGGCGGCCGCATCGACCACCGGGGCCCCGAATCGAAGAGCGGTACGCGGGCGAGCCGCGCAACCCCCCACGAAGGTCTGAAGGTGGCGTGGGAGGCCGTCGACAAGAACACCTGCCGGACGAGGTCGTGAGATTCGACACGGTCCCGGACCAGGGCACCTCACCGGCGACGGCCTCCACCGCCCACGACACGGCACTGCGATGCCCACCCCTGGAGCGGTCCTTCAGTCGATGATGCCCGACATCGCGAGCACCTTGTCGATCCGCACCCGGACGACCAGTTGGCCGGGGACGCCGTTGCGGGCGCCGTACTCCTCGGCGCGGTCGGCACCCACGTAACGGGCCGCGATCCGGGTGGCCCACTCCCGTACCTGCGGGAGGGCGTCGCCGAGTTCCGCGCGACCTTGCAGTACCGCGTACCCGAACGGCGGCCGCTCGTCGTCCACGCACAGCGCGACCCGGCCGTCCCGGGCGAGGTTGCGACCCTTGACCGTGTTCTGACCGGTGTTGAACACCAGATCGTCGCCGTCGAGCAGGAACCAGACGGGGGCGATGTGCGGGCCGCCGTCCGCGCGGACGGTGGAGAGCTTGCCGGTTCGGGTGCCGGACATGACGAATGCGCGCCACTCGGCGTCGCTCATCTTCTGTGCCATGGCCGCATGGTGCCCGACGGGAGGCCGGCTGACGGGAACTGACGCGCGGACCGGCCCTGTCCCTCCCGGCGGCCCGGCCACTGATCCACTTTCGATACGCGCTCCGGCGACCACCGACCCCCGAGACGACGCGCAAGGTCACCGGGTGCCCGGTACGCACCGTTCGCCCATCCACGGCGGCCGCCCGCCCGACTTTCGCCGCTCGAAGGCGTCCGCCATCCGGCCCTTGTGGTTTAGACCACCTTCAACTTCCGGCTATCGGCGATCGGCATCGTCCCTGCTGTCATACGGGGGTAGTTCAGGGAGATCGCATGAGCAGAACCAGTCATCCCGGACCGGGTCGCCGCAGCCTGCTGCAGGCGGCACTGACCGTACCGGCGGTCGGAGCGGCCGGTACGGTGCTGGGCACGCAGTCCGCGCAGGCCGCCACCGGGCAGCCGTCGACAGCCGGCTCCGGCACCCACCGTTTCGACGCGGAGAGTCCGCGCTTCGCACTGGCGGTCCTGCCGGACACCCAGTACCTCTTCGACGCGGACAGCGCGGACCCGGAGCCGCTGAAGGAGACATTCCACTACCTGGTGGCCCAGCGCCAGGAGGCGAACATCGCCTTCATGACGCACCTGGGCGACGTCACCGAGCACGGCAGCGAGGAGGAGATCGATCTCGCGGCGGACACCTTCCGGACCATCCACGGCAAGGTGCCCTACAGCGTCCTCGCCGGCAACCACGACATCAACTCGGGCACCGACGACCAGCGCGGTGACACCGCCTATCTCCGGGCGTTCGGGCCGCAGCGCTTCACCTCCATGCCGACCTTCGGAGGCGCGTCGCCCGACGGCTACAACAGCTACCACGTGCTGCGGGCGGCCGGGCGCGAGTGGCTGGTGCTCGCCCTCGACTGGCGCGCCTCCGAGAAGGGGCTGGCCTGGGCGCAGGGCGTCCTCGACACCCACCCGACGCTGCCGGTCATCCTCACCACCCATGACATCGCCTGGGCCGAGGACAACGGCCAGGCGCACCTGTCCGACAACGGACAGCTGCTCTGGGACCGCATCATCCGCGGCAACGACCAGATCTTCATGGCACTCGGCGGCCACTACTGGCCTCCGGGGCGCACTGTGCTCACCAACGACGCCGGCCATGACGTGCATGTGCACATCACCAACTACCAGGACCGCTACTACGGCGGTGCGGGTATGGTCCGGCTCTACTCGTTCGACCTGGTCCGGCAGGTCGTCGACGTCGAGACGTTCTCCCCGTGGTTCCTCGCCCGCGACCCGGAGAAGCGCACGCCGCTGGAGGCGGAGACCATCGAACTGACCGGTCCGGTGGACCGGTTCTCGCTCGACATCGACTTCGCGGACCGGTTCCGGGCATTCGCACCGGTGGTTCCTCCGGCGCCGCGTCCGGCCTCCCGGGTCATGCCGCGGGGCACCGTCGCCTACTGGCGGTTCGACTCCTCCGGTCTCGCGGGTGCCGGCACCGCCGGCACCGCGGTGGCCGCGGGCACCGTGGCACGCGATCTGTCGGGGCACGGCAACGACCTGCGGGTCCAACTGCTCCACGACAGCCCCTCGAAGGCCCTGACCTGGTCGGGCGACCACCATACGGAGCAGCCGGCCCACGCCAGCCTCCGCTTCGACGGCGGCAAGTCGCCGGACCGGGGCGCGATCCTCACCACGTCCGCCCAGGCACCGCTGAACAGCTTGACGTTCACCTCGGGCTTCACCATCGAGACCTTCATCAAGCTGCCGGAGCCGTTCGAGGGCGACCACGCCTGGATGGGCATCCTCAGCTGGGAGGGCCGCAACGGCGACGCCGGAAAAACCACCGGCTGGTCGACGGAGGAGCCCACCTGCAGCCTCAATGTCACGCCTGAGCGCTTCCTGCAGTTCGTGCTCTACCCGCACGTCCAGGACGCCGACCCGACTTCCTGGAGCCACGCGCTGCCCGTGGGCCGCTGGACCCACATAGCGGTCGTCAACAACGGTCACCGCACGGTGATGTACGTCGACGGGTCGAAGATCGCCCGGAACCCGACCCGGTCGGCGACCGGCATCGCGACGCTCGGGAAGCCGTTCGTCATCGGCGGCACCCAGTTCGCCGAGCAGTTCGACCAGGGCTTCTACGGCTGGATCGGCGACACCCGCATCGTGAACCGGGCGCTGGCGCCGAAGGACTTCATGGCGCCGTCCGCGTAACCGGCCGCAACGGGCGGCCGGACGGCCGCCTGAGTCCGGTGCCCGGCCCGGGAGTCACGCGGTTGTCCCTCCCGGGCCGTACCGCCCTCCGGCCGGTGGGCCGAGAGGGCGCGAGGGGAGTTGCATCGGCTGGGGTATGCGGCAGCCGCCGGGCACCGTTGCCCGGTCCGTTGCCCCACCCGCGGTCCGGCGGGCAGCGGGGCGGGCCCCCGACGACCGGAGCCGATGCCTCCTACGCGGTGCCGACTCCCCTTGCGGCCACCACCCCGCCCACCGGACGTCAGCCGCGCGACGCCGGGACGTCGTGCAGGGCGGGGACGCTGACGGCGAGCCCGCTCTCGACGGGTGCACGACGAGCAGGGACGACCGAGACCGATGGCCCTACCCCACATGCCGTTCCTGCGACAAATTGCCTGCCTGGTCCCGATCACTGTCATCGGCGTCTGGATGGTCCTGAACTGGCCTGTCATCGCCTCCGGCGGCCGCGGACTGCTCGACGCCGACCGCTACTGGCTGCTGGCCGCGCTGGCGGTCACCGGGCTGGGCTGGGTGGCGGTGTCCTTCGCGCGCCAGGGCGCGGTGCTCGAACCGCTCCCTGCGCGACGGCTGTTCGCCACCCAGTTCGCCTCAGGTGCCGCCAATCACGTCCTGCCGGCCGGATTGGGCGCGGGCGCGGTCAATCTGCGTTTCCTCAGGGGCTGCGGGATCCCGCTGGCCCAGTCGTCGGCCGCACTCGCGTTGTACCTGCTGGCGGAGGCAGCGGCGCGGGTCGTGCTCCTGCTCACGCTTCTGACCGCCTGCCCCGGCGCGCTCCGGCTGGACGGCCTCGTCCCGAATACGGTTGCCCTTCCGCTCGTGTGGGCGACGGGCGGGCTGGTCTGCGCGGCAGCGCTCGCGGTGGTCGCCGTACGGCCGCTCCGCAGGGTCATCGGTGCCTTTCTCGGCACCGCTCTGACCGACGCGCGTGCGCTGCATGCGAGGCCCGCCAGGGCGCTCGCCCTGTGGGGCGGCTCTCTGGCCTTTCCCGTCCTGCAGGCCGCCGGACTGGTCGCGGTCGCGCTGGCCGTCGGCGTAGCCGTACCGGTGATGCATGTCGCGCTCGCGTATCTCGCCGCCAGCATCGCGGCCGCCGCCGTCCCGACGCCCGGTGGCATCGGTTCCGTCGACGCGGCGCTGGTCGTCGCTCTCGTCGCCGCCGGGGCTTCGGTCACAGCCGCCGGCTCCGTGGTCCTGGGCTACCGCATCATCACGGTATGGCTGCCGCTGATCCCCGGGGCGCTGGTGCTCGGCGCCCTGGTGCGCTCGAAGGTGGTCTGAAAGTTGGTCGGTCGTGCGGCGGTCACCGCCCACGGCAGGCGGTGCGTCAGCCGGATCGTCCGGGACGCCGAGCAGTACGCGCGGCCCTGGGTGAGCCGGTGGCCGGCCGGCTCAGGGGGCTGCCTCAAGACCCGGTTCATCCGCGCGCCCAGCACAGCTGCGCGACGGAGGCCGGGAGGACGCTTGCGGCCACAGCGCCAGCAGCCCCAGGCAGATCCAGACGTACGTGCTCCCGCCGAGGAAACCGTCCACGCCGGACGGGTCATCACGCCACAGCCATACGACGCTGCTGCACAGCACCACGTACAGGACCGCGGCAACGGCGCGACGGCCGGTTCTGGCGAGCAAGGCGACGGCGGGCACCGCCCACACCAGGTGGTGCACCCACGTCACCGGGCTGACCAGGCATGCCGCAAGGCCGGTGAGTGCCATCCCGGTCTCGTCGTCACCGACCGCGGTCGCCCGGCGCACACGGTACGCCCAGAGGACGAGCACCGCGAGCACGGCCAGCACCCATACCGGGCGGCCCGCGCCCAGCCGGGCCAGCGCACCCTGGAGCGACTGGTTGGACACGTAGTCCAAGGCGCCGACCCGATGTGTGTCCCACAGCGCCCGGGTCCAGAACACCCATGACGCGCGCGGCGCCGCCAGCACACCGAGCGCGGTCGCTGCCAGCGCCGTACCCGTGGCGACGGCAGCGGCCCGGCGGCGGCCGGTGAGCAGCAGATATCCGATGAAGACGGCCGGCGTGAGCTTGAAAGCCGCCGCCAGACCGATGCCGACGCCACCGAAACGGCCGCGCCCGCCGTCCGCGTACACCAGCGCCATCAGCAGCAGATTCACCTGGCCCAGGCTGAAGGTGTCCCGCACCGGCTCCAGCATCACGAAGAGGCACCCGGTCACCACCAGGCCGCCTCGGCCCAGGGGCAGTTCGCGCAGTGGACCGCGCAACAGCAGCACCGACGCGGCCGCACTGAGCAGCACACAGCCCACCACCGCGCCGGTGCGCCCGACCAGGAGCATGGGCAGCATGCAGACGGCGGCGAAGGGCGGGTAGGTGAAGCCGTACCCGGTCCCGGGCCGGAGGTAGTCGTAGATCCGGCCGCCGTGCCGGATCCAGTCGTCGACGGTCCCGTAGTAGATGTAGAGGTCGAACCAGTCCCGGTGGTACGGCACCGTCGCTATGAAGAGCACGGCGCCGGCGACGGGGAGCACCGTGCGGAGCAGCTTCTGCGGCCGGGTCACGGAAGCGTTCCCGGGGCGTCGACGGCTTGCAGCCGGGCCACTGCCCGCCAGGTCAGCAGGGCCAGCGCCGCCAGCCCGCCGCCGCTCACCGCCAGCACCAACTGCCTTACGTCCGGGGCGAAACCGTCCGGGAGGACGGCGAGGGCGAGCACACCACTGCCGGCGGCAGCCCAGCGGCGCACCCGGCCGCGCGGTGCGGCGGCCGCGATGGGAAACAGCGCCCAGAGCACGTACCAGGGGCGGATCGCGGGGCCGAGCAGGGCGACGGCGGCCAGGCCGAGCCCGAGCGCGTACACCGGGCCGAGGCCGTGGCGGCGGCGCCAGACCAGGAGCAGTACGACGGCGATCGCGGCGACACCCAGGAAGCGCCAGGCGGGCACCGCTCCGGTAAGGCGGCCAAGAGTGCCGGTGAGGGACCAGTTGTGGGCGGAGACGGGGGTACCGAGGGCTCCGATCCAGCCGTAGCCGGTGCCGGTGGCGGCGGTGGCGGCCACCGTGGTCGCCACCGCGACGGCGAGGGTGGCAAGTCCGGTCCTGACCAGCCGGGCACGCCCGTGCAGCCTGTTCGACCAGATCGACGCGACCACGAACAGCCCCAGCACGGCGGGCACCTTCACCAACGCGGCCAGCGTGACCAGTACCGCGGCCGACACCGGCCACCGTCCGGACGCCGCCACCAGGCCCGCACCGAGCAGCCCCAGCATCACCGCGTCGTTGTGCGCGCCCGCGACGAGGTGCAGCAGGAGCAGCGGGTTGAGCGCACCCAGCCAGAGCGCGGCCGAACGATCCGTGCCGCAGCGCTCGGCGAGTACGAGCAGGAAGGCGATCATCAGGGCGACGCCGAACAACGCCACCAGCCGCATGCCGACGATGCCGAGCGGTACCGCCGCCCTGGCCACCACCAGGAAGACCGGGCCGTACGGCGTCGGCGTGTGCTGCCAGATCGGCGGCACCTCGGCGGCCAGCGGTCCGCCGAGCCGGTCGGCGCCGTGCGCGTACACGTCCATGTGCGCAGCGGCCATCGTGCCCTGCACCAGATAGCTGTACACGTCCCGGCTGAACAGCGGCGGCCCCAGCACCAACGGCATCGCCCAGATTCCCAGTGTCACCAACAGGAACCGCTCGCCCGGGGGTTCGGGCCCGCGCACCGCTCGCCCCAGCCACCACCACGCGGCGACCAACAGCACCAGCCCGAAGTACGCCCCGGCCAGCCCCAGCCGACCGCCGTACGGACCTGCCGCGTCGCGCACCGGCAACGCCCCTGCAGTCAGCCCGCCCACCGCGATCGCGACCGAGCCCGCGAACCCGAGCCACCGGCAGCGGCGCGGGTCGACGATCGCGTCCGGTACCAGCATGCGCGCACGGTAGCTCTGCCCGGGCCACCGGCAGCCGACCGCCGGGGAGACGGAATCCGGACGGCCGGTGAAAACCCCGGTGCCCAAGGCCCTCGACCTGCGACGGCACCACCGAGCACCTCCCCACCACGTCGGTGGGTCCGGCCGCGTCGGGCGGCACGGCTCGCGCAGGACCGCCTCCCGCGTACCGGCCGCCCCGGACAGACGCTGTCGGGCCGGGGGCCGGCGATGCCGCGGTGGTGGGCGGCGCGCCTGCCCACCGCACCTGCTGCGCGGCCACGCCTCGGACACGCGGACGGCCCCACCCGAAAGCAGGGTCCCGGGTGAGGCCGTCCGGTTGCGTCACTCGCCGACGATGGCGGTCAGGTCCGTGAGTGAGCCGATGGACCAGTCCGCGGTCGCGACGACGTCCGGGTCGTCACCCCACCAATTCCCCCACGGTCCACGGCGGATGTGAGCAACCCGCAGCCCGGCCGCCTTGGCGGGGAACACGTCGTTCACCGGGTGGTCACCGACGTACACCGTCTCGTGGGGAGCAGCACCGGACTCCTGCAGAACCCGCTGGAAGAATGCCGGATCGGGCTTCGCGACCCCCCACTCCGCCGAGGTGACGACGAGGTCCGCGGGCAGGTCCAGGGCACGCAGCATGATGCCGGCCTTCTCGCTCTGGTTCCCGGCGACGAGGACGCGGATGCCGAACTCGCGAAGGGCCGCGAGGACCGGCCGAACATCCGGGTAGAGGTCCGTCTCGTCGAGGTGCTCGCCCCGGCCGGCAGCTTCGCGCGCACGGTACTCGGCGCCGACGTCGATGTCGGGGCGGAGGATCCGCAACGCGTCCGTGTTGTCGCGGCCTTGGGTGACGACGGCCCCGACGAGAGCGCTGACGGTGTGCTGTGGGAAGTCGAGCCACTCCGCCCAGGACCGCCAGTACCGGTCGTCCCTGATGAGGGTTTCGCCGATGTCCAGGACGATGGTCTCGATCACCGTGCCGACCTTACTCGTAGGGCATGGTCGGTCCTCGCTCCTGCGCTGTTCGCCTCACCGGACCGGACCGTCGGTCACCTGCAGCCGCAGCCTTTCCCCCGGTCGCGCCACCGGCTGCGACGGCGCAGTCCGGCTCCATGCCACATCCGTCCATCCACCACGACCCGGCACAGGATCAATGATCGGACACGGCCGCCTGGGCGCACGACGGACACAACCCGCGGTAGGTGACCTCGACCTTGGACACCGTGAAGCCGAACCGCTCGTCCGCCGGGAGGTCGGTCAGCGGATTGCCGGTCGGGTGGACATCACGGATGATCCCGCAGCCGGAGCACACCAGGTGCTGGTGCGGGTGTTGTGCATTGGGGTCGTAACGCTTCGCACGGCCGTCGGTGGAGAACTCCAGGACCTCGCCGAGTGCGACCAGCTCGCCCAGGGCGTTGTAGACGGTCGCCCGGGAGATCTCGGGCAACCGCTGTACCGCACGGGCGTGCACCTCGTCGGCCGTGAGGTGCACATGTTCGCCATCGAGGACCTCCGCAACGACACGCCGCTGGGAGGTCATCCGCCAGTCACGCCCTCGCAGTCGCTCCAGCAGGTCACTCATATCGGTTCACCTATTCAGGTTCGGTCGGACACCCGAAGTTGCCGACGCACGTCCGGGTTCCTGCTGGATATGGGTTTGGCGCGCTTCTTGACTTGGATTCTGTCCATTGTAGGATCGGTTTCGTTGCCGGCCAAGGGACAGGAACACTCCAGTACCGCAGGAGAAAGAGCCGTGACGGATCACCGCCGAGGAGCTGCGCAGTGCCAGCCTGTGGGTCACAGCCGCCCGCGTCGCGCTGCTTGAGGCCGTCCAGGACGGTGACCACCTCGGCGTCGAGACGATCACCGCCAGGGTGCGCGATCGCATGGGCCGCAACTCCCTTCACGTCTGCGAGACCCTCCACGCGCTCACTTCGGCGCGACTCGTACGTCGCATCGAACCGGCCGGAAACCCGGCCCGGTTCGAGGGGCGCACCGTGTCGTCGAGGCCGGGTGCGCGGTCGGCGAAGCCTCCTGCTCCTGTCGCATCCGATGTCCGAGCCTTCTCCATCGACAAGGCCGACGTCGACCACTGGGGCCCTTGCCCAACTGTTCGACCATCCACAGTTCCTGAGCACCGTGATCCGCCTGGTCCGGAAGGATTCCCATGTCTGAGAACCATGATGCAATCGTCGTAGACGCGAAGGCGGAGGGCGGCGGTGGCTGCCCGGTCGCGCACGGGCGCGCCCCGCACCCGACTCAAGGCGGCGGAAACCGCCAGTGGTGGCCGGAGCGGCTCAACCTGAAGATCCTTGCCAAGAACCCCGCCGTGGCCAACCCTCTCGGCGAGGAGTTCGACTACGCCGAGGCGTTCAAGACCCTCGACCTCCCGGCCGTGAAGCAGGACATCGCAGAGGTGCTGACGACCTCGCAGGACTGGTGGCCCGCCGACTTCGGCCACTACGGGCCGTTCATGATCCGAATGGCATGGCACAGCGCGGGCACGTACCGGATCAGCGACGGCCGCGGCGGCGCCGGAGCCGGCCAGCAGCGCTTCGCCCCTCTCAACAGCTGGCCGGACAACGGAAACCTCGACAAGGCCCGCCGCCTGCTGTGGCCCGTGAAGAAGAAGTACGGCCGGAGCCTCTCCTGGGCCGACCTCATGATCCTCACCGGCAATGTCGCCCTGGAGCAGATGGGCTTCGACACGTTCGGCTTCGCCGGTGGCCGCGAGGACGTCTGGGAGTCCGAGGAGGACGTGTACTGGGGGCCCGAGACCACCTGGCTCGACGACGAGCGCTACACCGGCGACCGCGAGCTGGAGAACCCGCTCGGCGCCGTGCAGATGGGCCTCATCTACGTCAACCCGGAGGGCCCGAACGGCAACCCGGACCCGATCGCCGCGGCCCGCGACATCCGTGAGACCTTCCGCCGGATGGCGATGAACGACGAGGAGACGGTCGCCCTGATCGCGGGCGGTCACACCTTTGGCAAGACCCACGGCGCGGGCCCGGCGGAGAGCGTCGGCGCCGACCCCGAGGCCGCCCCGATCGAGGCGCAGGGCCTGGGCTGGAAGAGCACGTACGGCACGGGCAAGGGCGCCGACGCCATCACCTCCGGCCTGGAGGTCACCTGGACCACCACGCCCACCCGGTGGAGCAACGGCTTCTTCGACAACCTCTTCGGTTACGAGTGGGAGCTGACCCAGAGCCCCGCGGGCGCCAACCAGTGGAAGCCGAAGGACGGCGCGGGCGAGGGCACCGTCCCCGCCGCCCACGACCCCTCGAAGAAGATCGCTCCCTCGATGCTCACGACGGACCTGTCGCTGCGCCTCGACCCGATCTACGAGCCGATCTCCCGCCGCTTCCACGAGAACCCCGCGGAGTTCGCGGACGCCTTCGCGCGGGCCTGGTACAAACTGACCCACCGCGACATGGGCCCGAAGTCGCTCTACCTCGGCCCGGAGGTCCCGGAGGAGACCCTCCTCTGGCAGGACCCGCTGCCGGAGGCGGAGGGCGAGGTCATCGACGCCGAGGACATCACCGCCCTCAAGGCGAAGATCCTCGGCTCGGACCTGACCGTCTCGCAGCTGGTCTCCACCGCATGGGCGTCGGCCTCGACGTTCCGCGGCAGCGACAAGCGCGGCGGCGCCAACGGCGCGCGCATCCGGCTGGAGCCGCAGCGCGGCTGGGAGGCCAACGAACCTGACCAGCTGGCCGAGGTACTGCGCACGCTGGAGGGCATCCAGCGTGCCTTCAACTCCGGTGACAAGCACGTCTCCCTGGCCGACCTGATCGTGCTCGGCGGCGTCGCCGCCGTCGAGAAGGGCGCCAAGGACGCCGGTCACGACGTCCAGGTGCCCTTCACCCCGGGCCGCGTCGATGCGACGGACGAGCACACCGACGCGGAGTCCTTCGCCGCACTGGAGCCGAACGCGGACGGCTTCCGCAACTACCTCGGGAAGGGCAACCGGCTGCCGGCCGAGTACCTGCTGCTCGACCGGGCGAACCTGCTGACCTTGAGCGCTCCGGAGCTGACGGTCCTCGTCGGCGGCCTGCGCGTCCTGGGCGCGAACCACCAGCAGTCCTCGCACGGTGCCCTCACCGGGACCCCCGGGAAGCTGACCAACGACTTCTTCGTCAACCTGCTCGACCTGGGCACGACGTGGAAGGCGACGTCCGAGGACGCGACCACCTTCGAGGGCCGCGACGACGCCACCGGCGAGGTCAAGTGGACCGGCACGCGCGCCGACCTCGTCTTCGGGTCGAACTCGGAGCTGCGCGCGCTCGCGGAGGTCTACGCGAGCGATGACGCGAAGGAGAAGTTCGTGAAGGACTTCGTCGCGGCGTGGGACAAGGTGATGAACCTCGACCGGTTCGACCTCGCCTGATCATGACGTCCAGGTCGGCCCCGTCGGCCGACCTGGACGCGCTCCGCACGGGTGACCCCGTCGACCGTCTCAAGGTGCTCATCGAGCACCAGGGTTGCCGGGTTCCCCCGGCCGGGCTCGAGGCACTGTCTCCGACCATCCGCAGATCGAGGACGCTGCCGTGATCGGCGTCCTCGACGCGGAGGGCGAAGGAGACGGCCGAAGCCTTCGTCGACCGGCATCCGGACCGCGGATGGAAAGCGGCCGGCCTGCAGTCGTCGCCGCCCGCGTCTCGCCGTACGAGAACGTATGCCGGGTCGAGTTCGTCGCCGCGGCCCGGCAGGTCGGCCTCCGGCAGCATCCTGCGCAAGGACCTGCGTGGAACCGAGGCCTCACCGGCGCAGGACCGGCCACGTACGGCGTCGAGTGATCGGGGTCCGGAAGCGCGCCGTTGAGGCATGGTGCAGCCCGGGAGTTCGGCGCGCCGCTGAGCCGTTCAAGCCGCGGGATGCATTTGTCCCAGGAATACCCTGTCGCCATGGTGCGCGCCGGTGGTCCCCGAGCCGATCGACCGGAGGTGACTGCGGAGTCCGGCCGTTCCCTGGCCCCTCTCCTCGCGGTGTGCGCGGGTTACTTCATGGTCATCCTGGACGTGACGGTCATCAACGTCGCCGCTCCGGTGGTGGGACGGGAACTGTCGGCTTCGCTCACCGGGATCCAGTGGATCACGGACGGCTACACCCTGGTCTTCGCCGGCCTGTTGCTCACCGGCGGCGCGCTGGGCGACCGGCTGGGAAACCGCCGGATCTTCTGTACCGGAGTGGTGGTGTTCACCGCCGCCTCGGCCGGCTGCGGACTGGCCCGGAGTGCCGGGGCCCTGGTCGCCGCGCGACTCCTGGAGGGACTCGGCGCGGCACTGATCGTGCCCGGCTCCCTCGCCCTGCTCCAACAGGCGTATCCCTCACCCGCCGAGCGCTCCCGGGCCTTCGGTATCTGGGGCTCCATGGCGGGTATCGCCGCCTGCGCAGGCCCTCTTCTGGGCGGCCTTCTGGTCACCACCTTGGGCTGGCGCTGGGTGTTCTTCATCAACCTGCCCGTCGGATGCGCCTGCTTGTTGCTGACACTGCGCCGCGTGCCCGCTTCGGCCCGGCGCCCGGACCGACCCATGGACTGGCCGGCTCAGTGCGCGCTCATCGCAATGGTGGCCCTGCTCACCGCCTCGCTGAACGAGGCCGGACGACGTGGCTGGGCGGACCCACTGATCCTCATCGGGGCCGGCCTGTGTCTGCTGGCAGCCGCCGCGTTCGTCCTGCGCGAGCGCCTGGCCCGCACACCCGTGGTGCCCCTGTGGCTGTTGCGCTCCCGCGCGATGAGCGGGGGCGCGGCCGTCGGCCTGCTGTTCAACTTCGCCTTCTACGGCATGATTTTCACCGCCAGTCTGTACTTCCAGCACCAGCGCGGTCTGACTGCGCTGCGCACCGGGATCGCTCTCTTCCCGGCAGTCGCCATGACCATGTTCGCCTCCGTCCTGTCGGGGCGACTGGCAGGCACCACCGGACACCGCCCGCTTGTGGTCACCGGCATGCTCCTGGGATCGGCGGGCCTGGCAGGCTGGGCCGCGGCCGGACCGAACCCGGACTACCTCCTGCTCGTGGCGCCGATGATGGCGGCGGGTTTCGGCACGTCCTTCGCCCTCACCGGATCGACCGCCACCGCGATGTCAGCCGCCCCCGACAAGTACTCCGGCACCGCCTCCGCCCTGTTCAACACCGCCCGCCAGGTGGGCAGCGCCGCAGGCGTAGCGCTGGGAGGTTCGCTACTGGCCGCGGCGGCCGACTTCACGACCGGACTGCGGACCAGCATGGCCATCGGCGCGACCGCATACCTGGCGGCCGCCGCCCTCGCGCTTTTCTGCATCCCGCAGAAGGCACCCCGCCACGTCGCCGACTGAAAGTCTGCCGACCCGTCGCCCACGCTCCGGCAATCCATGGAGGCCGCTGCGACCTGCAGCTTGCCGTGAACACCGAACAACGAGACCGCGGCCGCAAGGGCCGGGCGACCTGGCCCCAGGGCGAGAACCCCCTGCACCGACGTCAACGCCCACCACCGGAACCACAACCACACCGTGGTACGCCAACGCCCCCACCCAGCGGTACCGGCCGCCCGGCGCCGGACCATGTTCGGACGATGTCGGTCGGCGCTAAGGCCTGTCGTGTGGATGAGCATGTGCAACCCCACGGCGGCCGAACACCAGGCAGAACGGGTGGCCCACCGGGTCCGCGAAGACCCGGTAGCGCCCTTCCCACTCACCAGGAAGACGCCTGGCTCCCAGTGCCAGAACTGCGCGCTCCGCAGCGTCGGCATCCTCCACGCGGATGTCCAGATGCATTTGCTGCGGGTGCTGCGGATCGGGCCAGACCGGGGGCCTCCAGTGGTCGGTGTGCTGGAAGGCCAGTTGTCGCGAGCCGGGCTCAGTACCGATCACGACCCATTTCTCCGAGTCCTCGTTGACCCGCATGCCCAGGAGTTCGGCATAGAAGGCTGCGAGCGCACGAGGATCAGGGCAGTCGAGCACTGTCTTCTCCAGGCGACCGATCATGTGTCGACTCCAGAACGTTTCGTCGACACCGGTCGGTCGTCGGACCAGGTGTGCCGTTGACCGCCGCGCAGTGGGTTCGAGCCGTTACTTCCGGACCGGGAACTCAAGCGGGATGGTGATCAAGTTCCCCATATCCTGTGGTAGTTGACCTTCCGGCCCTTCTCACACGCGGTGCGGGATGACGACACGCGGCGGACGACAATACAGTCGGCGGCGGACTTGGACACCCCGAGGAGCGGCGCAGCAGGGTGCTCGTCGATCGGTTACCTCGGCCCTTTCAGGCCCGTCACAGTCATGACGGAACTCGCTCGCGGAAGGTGACAACATGACCGGCCCAGGTCCGGATGAAGCTCTGGCGGGAGCCTTCGAGCAGCAGCGTGGGCGCCTCGTGGCGGTGGCCCACCGGATGCTCGGATCGCGCGCGGACGCCGAGGACGCGGTGCAGGAGGCATGGCTGAGGCTGGCGCGCCAGGACACGGCCGCGATCGACAACCTCGCCGGCTGGCTGACCACCGTGGTCGGCCGGATCTGCATTGACGTCCTACGCTCGCGCAAGAGCCGGCCCGAGGCGTCGTACGACGACCGACTGCCCGAGCTGGTGGTCACCGAGGACGACGGCGGAGCGCCCGAGGATGACGCGCTGCTCGCCGAATCCGTCGGGCTGGCACTGCTGGTGGTGCTCGACACCCTCCGCCCCACCGAGCGGCTGGCGTTCGTGCTGCACGACATGTTCGCCGTACCGTTCGAGGAGATCGGTCGGATCATCGGCAGGTCCACGGACGCTACCAAGATGCTCGCCAGCCGGGCCCGTCGGAAGGTACAGGACACACCTCGTACCGCCGAGGATCGGCAGCAGCGGCGCGCAGTGGTCGATGCGTTCCTCGCCGCAGCCCGGAGCGGTGACTTCCAAGGGCTGCTCCGCATACTCGACCCGGACGTGGCGTGGCGCTCCTGCACCACGCGTGGCGTGGTCGTCAGGCTGGGGGCGGCCGAGGTGGCCGACAGGGCTCAGCGCGGTGCTCGTGCCACGGTGACTGCGCGTCCCGCCCTCATCAACGGTGAGCCCGGGGTCGTGGCGTGGGGCGCGAACGGCAAGCTGCTGGGCGTGATGGCGTGCACCGTGGTCGATGGTCGGATCGTAGAGATCCTGTCGGTGAGCGACCGGGAACGTCTCGCGTCGATAGGACTGCCGGAACATCCCGGCCAGGCGTAATGCCTGGTGGCTCAGCGCGCGGCCTCAGATGCAGTGCATCGCAAGGCGGAGGGGCGTCCTCATGGTGGACGTATTCAGGCGTTCCGACAACGCGGCGAGGTGCCGTGACTGTCGTCGTGCGCCCGCCAGGGATTACAGGAAAGCCCTTGGTGCAGCGCCGCGTCGATGGTCGAAGCCGGCCAGGCGTGGTCATCCGGCCGCCGTGAACGCTCCGTCGGTGAGGATCGGAACGATGTCGCAGACATCCAGTTCGGTCGCGATGTCCACGTCCCCGGCGAAGCCTCCGCCCGTGAGTTCCCGGCCGGATGCACTGCCGGTGACCGCGCTCATGACATCCGGCGTCGCCTCGAAGCAGTCGGCGGCGGCAGCCGCTTCGGGCGACAGCGGGCCGCCACACTGCTCTCGCAGTGCCGCGAGGACCGCTCCGGCGCCGAGCAGATCCTCCAGCGCGGGGCGCAGGCTGCCGTCGGGCCATCGCTCGCCCGCGGCGATCACGGCGACCGGGCGGTCGAGGGTTCCGTAACCGTGCTGGGCAAGCCAACGGCCCACCGCTGACGCGTTGCGTAGGCAACCCGCAACCACCATCGACCCACCGGCCGCGGCGGCGATCGACGAACCGTTGGGAGAGGGCAGGACCAGCCGCGGGGCGAACGGAGCGCTTCTCAGGGCCGCCGGAGACAACGACCACGGCGACGCCGACGTGGCCATGCGCCGCCCGACGGCCAACCGCGCGTCCATGTCGTCAGCGAACGTCGACGCGGACTCGTCACGCCAGGCGTAAGGGAAGACTCGCGTCCCGGACTCCACAGCCACCGTCACCGAGGTCGTGAACGACAACACGTCGACGACCACCAAACACGCGATATCCACCGCGAGCCGTCGCGCGCCGACGGGCCCCCAATCGAATCGCGCCCCACTGCCTGTCTGCAAAAACCAATTGTCCATGGCTGACGACCATGCCATTGCATCCAGACACCGGCACCAGGGGGCAACCGGCCGTCGGAGCAGCCATCCACAACTCTGCACCCCTGACGGGACCTCGCAGGAGCGCGCGGCGTTGCGCTGTCGCTGCCTGCGCCGTAAACCGTTGGGTCGCCCGGTGCTCGCCGTCCGGTCGTCCACGGGGCGTTGTCGATCGGCGCGGTGTTACGTACTGGAAGTCCTTCTCGTCCAAGTAGGTGGAACCTCACGGACAACGAAGGAGATCTTCATGCAAGCCCGGCTCAACCCCTACGGCACCGTCCTCGGGCCGAAGTTCGCGAAGTACCTCGTCTCGGCGAACAAGGTCGTGGCCGACTCGACGCTGCCGGCGGCAACACAGGAACTGGTGAAGATCCGCGCCAGCCAGATCAACGGCTGCGGAGGATGCCTCGACATGCACACCAAGGATGCCGCGCACGCAGGTGAGACACCGGTACGGCTGAACCTGGTCGCGGCTTGGCGGGAGGCGACGGTCTTCACCGACGCGGAGCGGGCCGCTCTGGAACTCACGGAGCAGGGCACCCGCCTCGCCGACACCGGTGGCGTCACAGACGAAGTCTGGGCGAACGCGGCCAAGCATCATGACGCGGAGCAGCTCACGGCCCTGGTGTCCCTGATCGCCGTCATCAACGCCTTCAACCGACTGAATGTCATCACTCGACAGCGCGGGGGCGACTACCGGCCAGGGCAATTCGGGTGACGGACGCGCTCTCGATTCAGGTGGCGTCGGACGAACCCGGCAGGGCCCGGGGTCGCCCGACCGCCGCCCACCGCCCCCGGCGTGGTGCGACCGGGAGTGGAGTTCACGCACTGAGGACTGTCCCGCACGGGACCGGGAGTGGCCGGAGACCGCGCGGGCGTCAACCCTGACCATCGTCCAAGTCCGGCCTTGCCGTTCGGCTCGGTCCTCCTGCTGCTGCCGCTCCTCCGTCCGTGGCACAGCGCAACACCACCACTCCCCCGCACCGGCACACGCCCCGAAGCCGGTCCGTCAGCGTGTTGACCCCATCGGCCGCATCCGCCGAGTCCATCGTCATGGCGCCCCTGTCGGCAGGCACCACCTGGGGCCACCACCACGAGCCGTGGCCTCGGCCGGCACCGGGCCACGATCCGGAAGGGTGCGTCCGATCGGGCGACCCGGCCGCGGTCCAGAGAGCTCGGGCCGGTACGCACCGAAGCTCAGGGCGTCGGCGCGGGTGATGCCGGATGACGCGGCAGCTTGGGTTCGGAAGCACGCCATATGTGCGGGACATACCTGGCGAACTGGCACCGACGCGGCCGAACGGCCGCGCGGCCGAACCCCGGTGGCGGCGCGGAAGGACCTTCGTAGGCTTGTCGATGTCAGTCGACGGGCCTCGCGTTCGAGTGCCCGTCCCTTGTGCTTTCGAAGGAGCGACGCCATGACCGCATCCTCTGCCTCTGGGGGCTCCCGGCGTTCAGAGGCCGATGCCACCGGCTTCACGGCGTCGCCGCAGCTCACCCAGGCCCTGCAGCAGATCGTGGTGGACCTGGTGGAACTGCACCTCCAGGGGAAGCAGGCCCACTGGAACGTGGTCGGCCACAACTTCCGCGACCTCCACCTGCAACTGGATGAGATCGTCGACGAGGCGCGGGAGGCCGCCGACACCATCGCCGAGCGCATGCGGGCTCTCGCAGCCTGCCCGGACGGCCGAACCGACACCGTGGCAGCGACCACCACTCTCCCCGCGTTTCCGGAGGGCGAGCAGAGTGTGAGCGCCGTTGTCGACCTCGTCACTGCACGCCTGCGCGCCACCGTCGATACGCTGCGCACCCGCCATGACCAGGTCGACAGCGAAGATCCCTCCACGGCCGACCTGCTGCACGCGATCATCGACTCGCTGGAGAAGCACGCCTGGATGGTCAGCGCGGAGAATCGATCCGTCTGACGCCGGATCCGGAGTGGCCCGGAGCAGGCCCCATGTGTGTCGCAGAAGGCCGCGACGTTGCTGGTCGGTTCGCGGGCCCTGATCAGGCAGACCGAGAATGTGCATGTGTGCGGTGTCCCGGACGTGGACTGCGGCGGCACCGGACGACCGACAGCAGCCTCATCGCGCGTGGTGCGAGGGAGGGAGCGACCGCGCACCCGCGACGTCATGTCCAGGCCTGGACCGGCTGTTGACGGTCCAGGCCTGGACAGCCGCATCAGTTGACGCGACGAGCTCTCACACCGTCGGCCTCGAAGTCATAGATGTTCTGATTGATCCGGAGACCGTCGATGGCGCCGACCCACGCGTTGTCGCGGCCCTTGCTCACCGCGGCGGTGTGGATGGTCGGTCTACCGGTGCTGCCACTGTCGTCGAGCGCGCTCTTGATCTGCGCCCAGGTACAGTTCGTGGCACAGCCGGTCGCGCCGCCCGCGGCGCCCGTGAGGAACCAGTGGCCGTTCGTCGTGGCATCGATGTACGGGCTCCATTGGTTCTCGTACGTCGTCGGGAATGCAGCCGGCACCCACACCAACGAGGCGTAGTTGGTGGCGGGGAGCGACGTCAGGTTCGGATCGATCTCGAACCTGATGTTCGGCAAGTTGGCCGATCCGCCGAGGAGAACGTTCTCGCCGGTCTGAAAGACGCGGAACCCGACACTCTTCAGGCCCAGCACCGGATCGCCGTAGAAGTCGACCTCGTTGCCGAATTCGGCCTTCTCCGTGTTGTCCGCCACCGCGATCCCGAGGCTGCCCTGCCCGTAGGGCGGCCTTGCGTAGATTCCCGTCTTGTCGTACGAGCCGTACGGGCCGTCCCTCAGATCGGCGACAGGAGAGCCGATCGTGTTACGGGCGATCACGCCCCAGTGTTCTGAACGTGCTTGGTTTGTGTCTGCGAGTGCAGAAACCGATCCTGAGAGGGTCGAGGTGACGATCGCGGCCAGTACTGAGACCGCAAGCGCCTTTCCCCGACTCACGCCAAAGCGAGCTTTCACGCTCACTCCTTCCAGATGGTTGAAGGGCCAGACATGTGGCCGGCTGAACGACCAGACATGCGCCGGTGACCGGCCGACGCGACGCACGCCACCGTATATGACTCTCAGTAATTGCAGCAGTCACGACATGCCGCACATATTAGGCATTCATACTCTAAATGCATGAGGCACACCGGGTTGCCGTCACTCTGCGTGTGACCCCTATGGCCCTTCGGGCCACTGGACGCGCCTCCGGACAGTCGAGGGCTGAACGACGATTTCGACGTGCGCTGCTGTCCGGCCACGATCCGGTGGTGAGTCCGCCCGCAGTTGTCATCTCGCGCACGCCGACCGCGGGGAAGGCCGACGCCGACACCCCGTCAACTCCCCTGCCGGCGGCACGGAAACACTCATGACCTGACCAGGAGTCAAGCTCCACCGGAACGCCCCGACGGGCTCATGGACACCGGCCGAGCACCCCCTTCCAATCGCCGGACATGTCCGTGTTTTCGCCATGCGCAACCGGGGGTTGACCATTCCAGTAAGTGCCTCTAGGTTTCTCGCAGCTCACTGGTACATCGATTAACCAACATGATTGACGTCCTGGTTGGAGACATCCCGCTGTGCGCTCATCCCTGAGTCGGCGCGGTTTCCTGGCTGCAGGTTCCGGCCTCGCCACCGCTGCCGCACTCCCCGCCCTGTCCGGCTGTTCCACGCTCGCCTCGGCCGATTCCGACCCCGGCACCCTGCTCGTGCACACCCAGCTCGGCACCACCGCGCCGGGCTCTGCCACCTATACGGCCGTCGTGAAGGCGTTCCACAAGGAGAACCCGGGCCTCCGGGTCAAGAACCTCGTCAACGGCGACGATCTGCCCCAGGTGTACGAGACCTCCCGACTGGCCCGCAAGGAGCCGGACGTGGTCATGGTCAATCTCTATGACAAGACCCTGGCCTGGACCGATGCCGGTGCCACCGTCGACGTGAAGGGGTATCTCGACGACTGGGGGCTGCGCGAGCGCGTCCTGCCCGCCGCGCTGGAGGAGTGGACCGACAGCAAGGGCCGGTTGCGCGCCTTCCCGTACTTCGCCACCAACTGGCCCGTCGCCTACAACACGGCCCTGCTGGAGCGGGCCGGCGTGGACTCCGTTCCCACCACCGGGGACCAACTGATCGGTGCCGCACGTAAGTTGCGGGCCAAGGGGGTCGCCCCGGTCACCGTCGGCGGCAACGACTGGACGGGACAGAAACTGCTGGCCCAGATCATCCAGACCTTCCTCACGCCCGACGAGGCCCGGAAGGTCTATACGACCGGCGATTTCAGCAGCAAGGGTGCCCGCGAAGGCATCGACTACTTCGTCCAGCTCCGCGACGCCGGAGTCTTCGCCGACAAGGCGGAGGGGCTTACCTCCGACACGATGACCACGCAGTACAACACCGAGGCGGCCGCCATCCAGTCCGCGATGTCCTCGGCACTGGCGAAGGTGCCCGCGGGGCCGGCCGGGCACACGGAGATCGGCGGCTGGCCGCTGGCTCCCGGCGCCTCGCACGGCAAGCCCACGATCCTGCGCTCGTACACCCTCATCGGCTTCTGGATCAGCCCCAACGGCGTCAAGAAGCTGCCCTCGGTCGAGAAGTTCCTGCGCTTCATGTACCGGCCCGACGTGGTGTCGCGCTTCATCACCGAGAGCGGCCGGGACATGGCTCTCGTGACGGACACGGTCAGCAAGGAGTTCCCGTTGGTGGCCAAGGCCCAGCAGCTCGGTGACCGGGTCGGTCAGGTCCTCCTGCCGGACCTGTACGTCCCCCCGACGGCCACCCAGCCTCTGATCACGGCAACCAGCACCGCGTTCACCCGGGGTACGAGCGCGGCTGCCGTGCGCTCCGCCCTCGAATCCGCCTACCGCACGGCCTGATCCGCGCGCCCGAGCCCTCTGCGAGTCCCCTCATGACGTTGCTCTCGTCCGCCCCGGGCGGCGCCTCGGTCCGCCGGCCGGCCCCGCCCTCGCCGCACCCCTCCGCTCCCTCGCGCCGTCAGCAGGGCGGGGTCGTTCTCGCCGTGCCGGCGCTGGCCTGGTACCTCGTCTTCATGGTCGGCCCACTGGTTGCCATCTTCGTCATCTGCGCGCTGCACTGGCCGGGCATGCTCCAGCCCGTCTCCTTCGCCGGTCTCGGCAACGTCCGTACCGTCCTCGACGACCCGGTGTTCTGGGATTCGGTGGGCAACACCGCCACCCAACTCGTCATTGCGCTACCCGTGATGATCGTGGGCGCGTACATGCTGGGGTACTACGTCGCACAGAAGCCGCCAGGTCACCGCGTCCTGCGGTACCTGCTCTTCGTCCCCGGTCTGATCTCCACCCCGGCCAAGGCGATGGTGTTCTACGCGGTCCTCTCGCCGGACGGGCTGCTCAACGGCGCACTGGACAAGGTCGGTCTGGGCTCGCTGACCGATGCCTGGCTCGCCTCGCCGTCCACCGCCCTGTTCTGTCTGATCATCCTCGACGTGTGGAGCGGCATCGGCTTCACGGCCGTGCTGTTCGCCGCCCGGCTGGGGAGCGTGCCGGACGAGATCGGTGAGGCGGCCCAGCTCGACGGTGCCGGTCACTGGCGTGCCATGTGGCGCATCCACTTCCCCGTGATCCGTGACTTCGTCGGTGTCGTGACGATGCTTCAGTTCCTGTGGACCCTGTTCGGCTCCGCGCAGAACGTGCTGCTGCTCACCCAGGGCGGCCCCGGAAGTTCGTCGACAACGTTGTCCTTCCTCGTCTACCAGAAGGCGTTCATCGCGGCCGACCTGGGCTACAGCCAGACCGTCGGTGTCGTGCTGTTCCTGGTCGGTCTGGCGGGGCTGCTGACCATCCGTCGCGTCTTCCGCCAGAACTACTGATCGGAGCGGTTCCATGAAGTTCGGAAGGTCCTGGCTGCCGGCGCACATCCTCGCGTGGCTCTACGCGGCGCTGCTCGTGGTCCCCCTCTACTACCTGCTCGTCTCGGCGTTCAAGACGAACGACCAGATCTTCGGGAGCCCGTTCTCCCTGCCGACCTCTCTCTCCCTGGGCAATTTCGGGGAGGCGTTCTCCTCCGCGGACCTGGGACCCGCCGTCGCCAACTCGGTGCTCGTCACCGTGCTGGCGCTGGCTCTCACACTGGCGCTCGCCGTTCCGGCGGCCTTCGCCATCGCCCGCACCGAGGGACCTCTCGGCGCGGCCGTCGAGCGGGTGTTCTCGCTGGGGTTCCTGGTTCCGACGTTCGCCGCGCTCTTCCCCACGTTCCTGCTCGCCGCCGTGACCGGGCTGTTCCACACCCGCGCGTTCATGGTGCTGTTCCTGCCGGCCACGGCGATGCCGCTCTCGGTGGTGATCCTGGTGCAGTTCATGCGGACCATCCCGCGCGAGATGGAGGAGGCGGCGCGCATGGACGGCGCGTCCACCTTCGCCGTCCTGCGACACATCTACACGCCCATGTGCACGCCGGGGATCGCCACCATCCTCCTGCTGAACTTCCTGACCTTCTGGAACGAGTACCTGTACTCGCTCGTCATCATCGGCCCCGACCCCGAGCAGCGCACCGTGCAGGTGGCCCTGCCCACCCTGAAGTCCCTGACCGGCACCGACTACGGCATTCTGACCGCGGGCACGGTGCTCACACTGGTCCCGGTCTGGGTGGTGTACACGGTGCTCCAGAAGCGCATGCAGCAGGCTCTCGTCAGCGGGGCGGTGAAGATGTGAAGGAACGTCTCAGGGGGCGTCCCGAGGACGCAGGAAGCGTCGCGGGGGTGTCGCCGGGGTCCGGCGTCCCGGTCGCGCGTCCGGGCCGGACCCTTGATGGTCCCTCCGGAGAGCGCGGGACCCGCGCGAGCGCCGAGGGGGCCGTCCGTCCCACGATCAAGGCCGTGGCCGCCGCGGCAGGGGTCTCCACCGCTGCGGTCTCCCAGGCTGTCAACGGCACGGGGCGCATCTCGGAGGCCACCCGCCGCCGAGTCCTGGACGCGGCCGCCGAACTGGGCTGGTCGCCCAGCGCGTCCGCGACAGCCCTGCGCCGGGCACGGACCCGGACGATCGCGCTCGTCGTGCGACGCCCCACGGACGTGCTCGGTGCCGACCCGCACTTCAGCGAACTGATCACCGGTCTGGAGGGCGAACTGGCGCCCCGGGGCTACGGTCTGCTGCTCCACCTGGTCGCCGACATGACCCAGGAGAGCGCACTGTACGAACGGCTGGTCGCCGAAGGCCGGATCGACGGTGCCGTGCTGACCGACGCACGGGCGGACGACCCGCGCCCGCAGCTGCTGCGGGACCTCGGGCTGCCCGCCGTCCTGCTGGGCGCACCGGACCCCGCGTCGGCGGTTCCCGGCGTCGGCCTCGGGCAGCAGGGCGCCGGTGTCCGTGAGGCCGTCGCACACCTCCTGGAGCTCGGCCACCGGCGTCTCGCGTACGTCGCGGGTCCGGCCGACCTGATGCACACCAGGCTCCGTCTGGCCGCCTTCGAGGAAGCCCTCGCGGAGGCGGGTCTGCGTCCCGTCGCCGTCCGGCACACCGATTTCACGGAGGAGGCGGCCGTCGCCGTCACAGAGGAACTGCTCGCCCTGCCCGACCGGCCGACCGCTCTGGTGTTCCCCAACGACTCCATGGCCGTCTGCGGCATCGGTACGGCCCAGCGCGGCGGGCTCCGGGTGCCCGGGGAGGTGTCGGTGGTGGGGTACGACAACCTGCCGCTCGGCCGCTGGCTGCACCCCCGGCTCACCACCGTGGACCAGCAGGTGCAACGTGTCGGTGCGGCGGCCGCCCGCACGTTGCTCGTCCGGTGCGGTGAGAACGTACCCCCGCCGGTCCTCGACGGACGTCCGCGCCTGGTCGTACGGGAGTCGACCGGTCCCGTGCCGTCAGCGCCCTGAACCATGCGTCATCCGCTCCGCACCGCACGCGGCCCGCCGGTGCACGGCCCCGCCTTGTCCCGCGGCTCCCCCGGCCCGGCCCGGAACGACCCGCCCCGGCCGTACCGATCCACCCCCGCACATCGAAGAGGTCACAGAAAGACCATGCGACGCCACAGCGCCCAGCTCACCCATGACTCCGCCGTTCTCCCCTGGCTCGGCGCCAACTTCTGGTCCCGCACCGGCGGTCCGCTGATGTGGCGGAACTACGAGCCGAAGACGGTACGTGAGGAGCTGGCCGTCCTACGGGACCACGGGCTGAACATGACCCGGTCGTTCTTCTACTGGCCCGACTTCCACCCCGAGCCCGGACGCATCGACGAGGAGCTGTGCGACCGCTTCCGTGACTTCCTGGACGCCCACACCGAGGCGGGGATGGGGACGGTACCCACCTTCATCGTCGGCCACATGTCCGGTGAGAACTGGGACCCCGCCTGGCGCGGGGACCGTGATCTGTACGAGGACGTGTGGCTCGTCGGGCGGCAGGCGTGGTTCGTCTCCCAGATGACCCGGCGCTTCAAGGACCACCCCGCGGTCACCGGCTGGCTGATCACCAACGAGATGCCGGGCTACGGGCGGATCCACCAGGTCGACCCACCCTCCACTGAGGTCGTCACCGCCTGGGCGCAGTTCATGTGCGACGCGGTGCGCGCGGCGGGCGGCACCCAGCCCGTGTCGCTCGGGGACGGCGCCTGGGGCATCGAGGTGACCGGCCGCGACAACGGCTTCTCGCTGCGCGAGACCGCCGAGTACGTGGACTTCGTGGGGCCGCACGTCTACCGCTCGGACACGGACCGGCCACGCCAGCACTACCGCGCCGCGTTCGAGTGCGAACTCGCCGCCGTCACCGGCCGGCCGGTCGTGCTGGAGGAGTTCGGGCTCTCCACCGACACGGTCTCGACGGCGAACGCGGGCGTGTTCTACCGGCAGACCCTGCACAACTCGCTGCTCGGCGGCGCCACCGGCTGGATCGCCTGGAACAACACGGACTACGACGAGCTCTGGGAGCAGTCGCCGTACGACCACCACCCCTTCGAGATGCACTTCGGGATCACCGACCACACCGGCCGGCCGAAGGAGCCGCTGCGTGAACTGGCCGACTTCGCCGAAGTGCTGAAGCGGATCGACTTCACACGCTGCCGCCGGACGGATGCCGACACCGCCTTGGTCGTGCCCGCGTTCCTGGAGCGCGGCTACCCCTACAGCCGACCCGCCGACCGGCCATTGATCTTCACCTCGCTGCACCAGGGGTACGTGGCCGCGCGCGGCGCGGACCTGCCGGTGGCGTTCGTCCGGGAAGCGGACGGGCTGCCGGACGACGCCGCACTGTATCTGCTGCCCTCGACGCGGCAGTTGACCACCCGCACGCGGCGGGCGCTGGAGCGCCGGGCCCGCGAGGGCGCCACGGTCTACCTGTCGTTCTGCTCGGGTGAGCACCCGACGACACGCGGCCCGTGGTTCCACGACCTGGACGGCCTGTTCGGCGTGGAGCTCCAGCTCTCCTACGGTGTCGCGGAGCCGATCGAGGACGACGTCGTGGAGATGACGTTCATCGAGGACTTCGGCTCCATCGTCGCGGGCGAGACCCTGACGTTCCCGGTCGCCGGCAACGAGGACAGCCGCGCCTACCTGCCGGTGGTCCCGGCCGGTGCACGGGTCGTCGCCGCCGACGCGCACGGCCGCCCGGCGCTGCTGTGCCACGAGACGGGCGAGGGACGTACGGTCCTGGCCACCTATCCGCTGGAGCACATGGCCGCCCGCACGGCCCGCGCCAACCCGGAGCAGACGCACCGCCTGTACGCGGCGCTCGCCGAACTGGCCGGGGCCGCACGACCGGTGACGGTCGACACGCCGTACGTCGCCGCCGACACCCTGGTCCACGAGGACGGCAGCCGCTACGTGTGGCTGGTGAGCCAGTCGGGCGAGGAACTGACCGTCCGTCCGTCGGCGGACGGAGAACTGCGCGAGCTGGCCGGCGGCGAGCCGGTGGCGGACGTGGTGATCGCCCCGTACGGGGTGCGCGTCCTCGAACTGCGCTGACGGCCGGGGCCTTGTCGTTCGGTCCGGTCGGGACACACGTGACCGGACCGCACCGAACGGGAGCAGCCCTGCCGTACGAAATGCCGTACCGCACACCCACCCTGTCCCGCCGCCCGTGAAAGTGAGCCACCCGATGTCCGAGCCGCTCTTCCGTGATCCCACGGCCCCCGTCGCCGACCGGGTGCGTGACCTGCTGGCGCGGATGACGCTCACCGAGAAGGTGGGCCAGGTCAACCAACGGATGTACGGGTGGGACGCGTACGAACGCACCTCCTCGGGGCACGAGCTGACCGAGGCGTTCCGGACGGAGGTGGCCGCCCACGACGGGATGGGCGCGCTCTACGGGTTGCAGCGCGCCGACCCCTGGTCGGGTGTGACGGCGGAGACCGGCATCGGCGCCGCGGACGGCGCGCGGGTCTCCGACGCCGTCCAGCGGTACGTGGTGGAAAACACCCGGCTCGGCATCCCCGTACTGCTGGTCGAGGAGATGCCGCACGGCCTCCAGGCGCTGGACGGCACCCTGCTGCCGGTCAACCTGGCGGTCGGCGCCACCTGGAACCCTGAGCTGTACGAGGAGGCCGCCGCCCTCGCCGCCGCGCAACTCCGGTCACGCGGCGGCCACGTGGCGCTGGTCTCCGCGCTCGACCTGGTGCGGGATCCGCGCTGGGGCCGCGCGGAGGAGTGTTTCGGCGAGGATCCGTACCTGGCGGCGCGGTTCACCGAAGCCCTGGTGCGCGGCGTCCAGGGGCCGCCGGGGAGTCGCTTCGGGCCGGACCGGGCCGCAGTCGTACTCAAACACTTCGCCGGGCAGGGAGCCACGGTCGGCGGTCGCAACAGCGCGGCCACCGAGCTCGGCGCCCGCGAGCTGCACGAGATCCATCTGGAGGCCGCTCTGGCAGGGATCCGGGCCGGGGCGGCGGGTGTCATGGCGGCGTACAACGAATTCGACGGCATCCCCTGTGCGGCAAACCGGGAGCTGCTGACCGGGATACTGCGCGAACGGTGGGGGTTCACCGGGCTCGTGATGGCCGACGGGCTCGCGCTCGACCGCCTGGTGCGGCTGGCCGGGGACCCGGTGGCGGCCGGCGCGCTGGCACTGGAGGCGGGAACCGACCTGAGCCTCTGGGACGATTGTTTCCCCCGGCTGGAGCAGGCCGTGCGGAGCGGCCTGGTCGACGAGAGCAGCCTCGACACCGCGGTCGGGCGGATCCTCGCTCTGAAGTTCCGGCTGGGCCTCTTCGAGCACCCGTACACCGGGGAGCGCGCGCCGGCTCCGGGGCCGGAACTGCTGAGCGAGCGTATCGCCCGGGAATCCGTCACGCTCCTCACACACGACGGAATGACGCTCCCGCTCACCGACCGCGTCCGCCGGATCGCGGTCATCGGCCCGAACGCCGACTCCGTACCGCACCAGATCGGCGACTACACCGCTCCCCAGCGGTCCGGCACGGGCATCAGCGTTCTCGACGGCCTCGTCGCGGCGGCTCCGGACGGCACGGAGGTCGCACACTCCCGGGGCAGCGATCTCGTCGGCGCCGATCTGTCGGCCCTCCCCGAGGCGGTCTCTCTCGCGGCCGGTGCCGATGTCGCGGTGATGGTGCTCGGCGGTTCCAGCGCCCGGGCGTCGGAGACACGATTCGACGACAACGGAGCCGCCGTCGTCGCCTCCGGCAATCCCGTGGAGATGACCTGCGGGGAAGGTGTGGACCTGGCCGAACTCGGGCTTCCCGAAGGACAGTCGGCTCTGCTCGACGCGGTCGCCGGGACAGGGACCCCCGTCGTCGTGGTGCTGGTCCAGGGAAGACCGCACGCGCTGCCGGACCTCACCGACCGGGCCGGGGCGGTGCTGAGCGCCTGGTACCCCGGCCCGTGGGGCGGGCGCGCGGTGGCGGACGTGCTGTTCGGTGCGGCGGATCCCGTGGGTCGGCTGCCCGTCTCGGTTCCCCGGTCGTCGGCCCAGCTGCCCGTCTTCTACAACGGGAAGGACCACGGCTACCGCGGCTATGTCGACCAGCCGACGACCGCACGTCACGCGTTCGGTCACGGCCTGACCTATACGTCGGTGGAGTACGGCGCACCCCGGCTGTCCCGCACGTGCGTCGCGGTGGCGGAGTTCGACGCGGACGCGCACGGAGCCGAGGAGCCTCTCCTGTGCACGGTGGAAGTGCACAACACCGGCGACCGGTCCGTGCGCGAGACGGTGCAGCTGTACGTGCGCCGGGTGCTCGGCGGGACGTCGTGGCCGCGGGTGCGGGAACTGCGCGGCTTCACCCGGATCGAGCTGGTGCCCGGGGAGCGGGCCGAGGTCTCCTTTCCGGTGGGGGCGCGGACCCTGGCCTCCGTCACCCGCTCGTGGGAGCGTGCGGTGGAGCCGGGAGAGTTCACGATCGAGACGGGCCCGTCCTCGGACCGGACCCGTGGCGCCCGGCTCACCGTGACCGCCCCGCCGAGCGGCATCCGCCGGTAGCGGACGGCCCGCTCATGCCGCGGGCGCGGATCGCCCGCCGCACGGTACGACAACGGCTCGGACCGACGACCGTTCCGAGCACCGCGGCGAGTGGCGACCGGTCCAGCCCCTCCGACACCGGAGCGGCAGACTGTCCGGGCCTCGAAGATCACGGACCGGCCAGGCAGTCGGCTGTCCGATTCGAAAGGCCCGCCCTGTGGGGCAGTTCTGCTGCGCAACGCCCGTGGGCGGACGAAGATCTGAGCCCGGACAGCTCAATTCCGCCCCCCTTCCCCGGAAGGGGGGCGGAATTGCGCCCGGTCGCGGTCAGTCACTGACAGTTGCTCAGACCGGGCGGCAGAAGCAGCTAACCAGATCACACGGTTCCGAACAAAACGCCGATCGGCCAGACGGGTGTACGGCGCACAAGTGCGTTACACCGAGGGGCATTTGGAGACACCCTGAAGCCATGGTGACACCTCGCTGGACCGTTCAGGCCCCCACGCCTTCCGGAGGCAGACTTGTGACGATGCACGCCGACGGCTGCGAACGGCGGTTGGGGACCGTGCACAGCGATCACGACCTTGTCGTGCTTCTGACCGGCGCCGGACTGGCTGCCCCGGAGCGGGTTCTCGACGATCCCGACGTGATCGAATGGCGGGGCGCCCGCGCACACGTGTACCAGGCCGCCTGACCGAGAGGACACGACGGACGCCTCTGCCCGGCAGCTCGAGGTGGCGGACATCAAGGTGGCGGACACGGAGTTGGTCCCGGACCTCCTGGAGCGCACATGGCAGGCCATCGACCGGAGCGATCGCACATCCGTACCGCGTCGCATCCTGCCCCGGTTCACCACGGCCTCCGTCAGCCGTCGCATCACACGCCGACCGCGCCGTCGATGCGCTCACGGAGCAGATCGGCGTGTCCGTTGTGCCGGGCGTATTCCTCGACCATGTGGATGAGCACCCAGCGCAGCGAGACCGTCCCGCGCCATGCGTCCTCGCCCACGAGGTCCAGGTGGGGCGCGTCGGCGACCAAGGCGTCGGCGAACTCCACCTCGGCGCGCCATGCCTCCCACGCCGTGGCCACAACGGTGGGATCGGACACCGCGCCGTCGAAGTCGCCGTCGGGCTCGGCCGACGAGGAGAAGCGCGGTGGTGCGTCCTGACCGGCAAGGACCTGGCGGAACCATCGCCGTTCCACGTCGGCAAGATGGCGGACGAGGCCGAGCAGCGAGAGCGTGGACGGTCCCACGGAGCGCCGCGACAGCTCCGTGTGCAGACCGGCGCACTTCAGTTCCAGCGTCGAGCGCTGAGCCCTGAGGAACCCGACGAGCATGCCTCGTTCGTCGCCGGTCGAGGGAGCATCGAGCCGGGGGTCGTCGTCAGATCCGACGAACATGGCAGCTCTTCTCTGTCGGTCGGTCGTACTCATGCGGTCTCTCCTTCAGGGCTTGCCGTGATCACGCAGGCACAGGCGCTTCGGAAGGTACAGGCGGTGACGGCCGGAGTGACGGACTGCATGAGAACGGCCCGCAAGCGGACTTGCACTCCGGCCGGGCTTCTCCACCACGGCTGGTCAACGGCTTAAGTGCGGGGACTGTGGCGGGGTGGGGCTGGGTGCGGGGTGGTCTTGGCGGGCCGTCCGCGAACGGGTGGCCAACCGCGTCGCCGACAGGCCCGAAGCATGCCGATCCCGCAGGTCACAAGCCACATCCGATCCAGGCTTCGGCCGCGGCGGATCGTCTTCGATCAGACGGCCGCGTCGGGCATGATCTCCCGGACCTCCTGCGCGCAGCGGCACGCGGCGGCGATCTCGGCAGCCCACTCCAGCGCGTCCTCACGCGATGGCACATCGATGATCGAGAACCCGCCGAGCACCGCCTTGGTCTCCGGGTACGGGCCGTCGGTGACGGTCCCGTCGGTGGCGACGACGCTCGCCTGCTGCCTTTGCAGTCCACCACCGAAGACCCACACACCGGCGTCCTGAGCCTTGCGCACCACCGCGTGCGAGGCCTCGGCCACCTCGGGCAACTCCTCCTCGGGGAAGGTCATCGCGCCGTCATCGAACGAGATCAGGTACCGCGTCATACATGGCTCCCTCGGCCCGTCGGCCTCCTTCGGCCGCCTCTCACCCTACGACGAACGCCTCCCTTCACAACCGACACGCCCCCAGCTTCCGAAAGGGGCCGGCAAGACACTCGACACCGCATCGCTGAGGAGGACGTCGTACCGGAGAGCCCGTCGACGGAAGCGGCGGAAACGTCGCGGCCGGCAGACCCGCCGAGGTGCGCCGCCCGCGTGACCAGCGGCCCGAACCGGTCCAGTCGAACCGCCGGAGCCGGCGTCTGCTTCGAGGTACAGGATCTGTCTGATTGTGACCGGTCAACCTGATTGGAAGGTGGCGATCGGGTCACACGGATGCCATGACGTCCACTGACGCAAGGAGAGCCGGCAAGCAACGCGGGAGTTCCGAACACCTCGGATCATCGGGGAGGCCGGGAGAGCGTGACCCTAGGCCCTACCGCCCCCGGCGGTGGGTGAAAGCGGTCGTGCTCGGCGCGGCCGCACTCGCTCTGCTGCTTGTGGGCACCCGTCTCAGCGTGCTTCCCGGCATCGGTGACTTCTTCGGCGAAAAGACACAGGACCGCTCGGGACCGGCAGTGCTGAAGTCGATTCAGGACATGAGCTCGTACGAGGCCGCTTCCGGCAACTTCCAGGTCGTCGTCGATCTGGAGAAGGACGCGAAGTTCCTGCCGGATGCCATTCGTGGCACCCGCACCCTGTACGTGGGTGCCGGCACCGTCGGTGCGTCCGTCGATCTCGGGAAGGTGGCGAGTGACGGTGTCGTGATCAACAAGGAGCGCACCACGGCCGACATCCGACTGCCGCATGCCGTACTGGGCAAGCCCGCACTGGACCCGGACCGCTCCTACGCCGTGTCCAAGCAACGCGGGCTCCTCGACCGAATCGGCGACTTCTTCTCGGACAACCCCAGCAGTGAGCAGGCGGTCAACAAACTCGCCGCCCGGCACATCGGCGAGGCCGCCAAGGACAGCGGCCTGACCGCCCGCGCCGAGAAGAACACCACGAACATGCTCAAGGGCCTGCTCGGCTCACTGGGGTTCGACCGGGTCACCGTGCACTACGGACCGGCCCCCCAGTAGTACGTCGCGCCCCCGTAGTCCGGCGGCATCGCACCGACGTGCGCCCGGTACGGTCGGGCGCGCCGAGAACGCCATGAACTCCGAGCCGTCGCCGACCGGTGTCACCGGTACCGGTGACACCGGAGTCTCCGGCCACCAGGGATCAGAAGAAGCCCCTCAGCCGATGAGGGTCTCCTTAGGGCGAACGACGCAGAACTCGTTCCCCTCCGGATCGGCCAGCACGGTCCACGATTCGCTGCCGCTCTGCCCGACGTCGGCCCTGCGGGCGCCGAGCGCGAGGATGCGCTCGATCTCGGCCTCCCGGTCCTCCGCGGCCGACGTCAGGTCGAGGTGCAGACGGTTCTTGACGACCTTGCGGTCCGTCACGGGCATGAAGCAGATGCCCACCGGTGCAGTCTCGTCCGGCCCGATCACGACCTCCCGCTCCCGCTGGGACAGGATCCGCCAACCCAGCACCCCGGCCCAGAAGCGGGCCAGGGCGGGAAGGTCGTGGGCGTCGATGACGATGTGATGCAGCGAGACAGGCATGTCGGCCAGTGTGCCCAGCGATCGCCCCGACAGAACTTGCTCGGAAACTAGTACTTGCTGATCTCCCAGAAGCGGAAGACGGTCGAGGCGTCCAGGGTCCACTCCAGGCCGGCGATGTTGTCCCGCGCCACCGCGTACTGCTTGCCCTGCCACAGCGGCAGGATCGGCAGGTCCTGGGCCACGTCGTCCTGAAGCTCGCTGAAGTCCTTCTCGGTGGAACCCCGTTCCGCCTTTGCGGCGGTGTCGGGGATGATCCGGCTGGTGATGTCGTTGTTCACGTAGCGGTTCTGCAGGACGTTGTCCTTGCCGAAGAACGGCTGGGTGAAGTTGTCCGGGTCGGGGTAGTCCGGGACCCAGCCCTTCACGTAGACACCGAGCTCGCCGGCCGCGATCCGCTTCTCGTACTGGTCGAAGGGCAGGGACTTGACGTCCGCGTCGAACAGTCCGCTCGCGTTGAGCTGCTTGGCGATCGTCCGGAACGCCTCGTCGGTGGCGGGGCCGTAACGGCTCGGTGTGGACCACAGCGTGAGCTTCACCTTGTCGGTGATGTTGGCGGTACGCAGTGCCTCTTCCGCCTTGGCCGGCTGCGGGCTGCCGCCGTACATGTCGAAGTACGCGGTGTTGTGGGCCGTGATGCCTGCGGGGACGATCGAGTACAGCGGGGTGGCCGTGGAGTGGTAGACCTCGCTGACGAGGGCGTCACGATTCACCAGGTACGCGATGGCCTTGCGTACGGGGAGCTGTCCGACCACCGGGTCCTTCATGTTGAAGACCAGGTGCTGCACCTCCGCGCTGGTGCCTTCGACGACGTCGATGCCCTTGTCGGCCGTGGCGGCGGAATCCTCCAGTTTGGAGATGTCCCGGGCGGTCAGACCGCGGTACGCGACATCGATGTCGCCGTTCTGCAGGGCGGACGCCAGCTTGTTCTGGTCGCCCCGGAAGAAGTCGAGGGTGATGCCCGAGTTCTTCACCCGCGCTGTGCCCTGGTAGCCGGAGTTGACCGTGAAGACGGCCTTCGACTTGTCGAGGGACTTCAGCTTGTAGGGCCCCGACCCGACGGCCTTGCCGTCCTTGCGCAGGCTGTTCGCCGGGTACTCGCTGTGGTCCACGATGGAACCGGCGCCCGAGGCGATCTTGCTGGGGAAGGTGGCGTCAGGAACCTTGAGCTGGAAGACGACCGTTCGTTCGTCCGGAGTGGTGATCTTCGCGATCGTGGAGAGCAGCGGCGCGGGGCCGGCGGGGTCGTCGATCCGGATCGCCCGCTCGAAGGAGTACTTGACGTCCTCGGAGGTGAGGTTGTGGCCGTTGCTGAAGGTCAGACCGTCACGGAGCGTGCACCGGTAGGTCCTGTTGCCGTCCTCGAACGTGCAGGACTTCGCCGCTTCCGGCTTGGGGGTCGAGCTGCCTCGGGGAAAACTGAGCAGGGACTGAAAGACATTGTTGAACAGCAGCCAGGACCCCGGGTCGTAGCCCGAGGCCGGATCCGCGGCCAGGACGTCGTCCGACATGCCCACCACGATCGATTTGCCGGGTTCGGCTGCGCCTCCTTCGGACTGAAGGCTGCAGCTGCTCAGCAGGGCCGCCGCGAGACCGGCCCCGACGGGAGCGCTTGTCCACCGCTTGCGTATGTTCACAGAACTGCCTCGTGTTTTCTGTCGGCCGCGCGGGGTGTCCCACACGGCCGGGATTGATCAGGAACCCTCGGTTGCGGACCTGGTGGGTCCGTTCGGGGATGGTGCAGCCGGTGCCCCACCGCCTGAGCCAGGTCCGGATGGACCGGGAGCTGTAGCCTTTGCCGCCCAAGACACGGTCAGGCCGGACCCGTGGCCGTCCGGGCCGGTCCGGGGCATCCGAATCTCCTCCATCACAGCGGTGCACCGGGGCAGTCGTTGCTGTTCCCAGTCTCCGTCCGCAGCCCCCTTCCAGACGCGGGGAGGCTCTGCGCATCCGGACCGGGGAAGCGAGCGCTTTCACTCAGATCATAAGGGCGGGCGACAGCCCCCCTCTTTGCGCCCCCGGCAGTCGGTGGTGTACGTAGGGGCTTTTGTCCACGTGCTCCGCCAGTCCGTCGTGGCCGCCGGTAGCGATCAACGGAACTCTCCGAGAACGCGATCCGTCCGGGAGGTTTCGGGACGTGGTTTCGGACGAAAATACCCCGTTATGAATCCGTAGAAATCGGTACATTGAAAGCGCAGTTGGAGTCTCCTGGCGAGATGACGGCCGAGTCCGCACGGGGTGGACGTTCAGCACGACCGCGCTGACGCTCCGCGGACCGGTCCCCATCGGAGTCGGGCGGATGCCGCCATTGCGCCGCAGAACCGACCGAGCTCTGCGGAGCCAACCCCGCTGCGGCAGGCAGCCGAGGTCCGCCACACGCCGGTGGTGCCGTCATCTCCCACGCCGCAGCGCCCTCCCCGGGAGACGCGATGTCACCCAAGGCCCGGAACTATCTCGCCAAGGCGCTGAACATCGAGCGGGCTGTGAGCTGGGGAGTACGTGTCACCGCACCGCAGCTGTGTCGAGCCTGCGGAACCTTCCCTTCAGGTGATCGTCACAGGTTCGGCCCGTTGTCGTTCGAGAGGTCCATGCCGAAGCGTGCACCGGGCACCGCGGCACCCAGGTCGACCGGGTTGAAGGCGAACGCTCCCGTGGCGGTCAGACCCGAGGAGCCGCCGCGCAGGGACCACACCGCGCCGCCGTCCGCGACCGTACCGAGATCCTCGCCCGGGGCGCCGGCCGCGAGGTCCGCCTTCCCGTTGCCGTTGATGTCGAGCAGCCGGACCGCGCCGCCGAAGTGGTCGTCGGCCTCCGCGACGCCGGGGACGCCCGCCGTGTCCTGGTGGAACGCCTGCGCGCCGGTGCCACCCAGGCCACCCGAGCCGCCCTTCAGCAGCACCACCGAGCCCGCGGCCCTGGTCGTCCCGATGGCCTCGAAGGGAACGCCCACGGCGAGGTCGGCGTAACCGTCCCCGTTGACGTCGCCCGCGTTGAGTCGGGCGCCGAACTGGTCGCCCTTCTCGCTGACTCCGGGCACGCCCGTGGTGTTCTGGGTGATGGTCTTCGTCCGGGTGGTGCTCGGGCCGGACGCCGAGCCGTAGTAGATCTTGACGCTGCCTGCGTCGTAGGGGAGGTCCTCCGTGATGCCGTTCGGGATCACCCTGGTGGCGAGGTCGGCCTTGCCGTCCTTGTCGAAATCGCCGACCGCGGTGGCGGCGGCGGAGGGCAGCGGGGTGGACTTCGCCGACAGCCCGTGCTCGGTGCCCAGCCACAGCTTGCCGCCTTCGGCGTGCTCCTCGTAGGCATAGAAGGTGCACAGGTCGTCGATACCGTCGCCGTTGAAGTCGCCCGCCGCGGTACTGATCATGGAGTTGTCCGTACTGAACATGGTCAACTGCTGCTCGCGGGCAGGCGCGCCGGCGCGGGTGAACGGCCCGTACAGCACGCTGCGCAGGTCGTAGTCGTCACTGTGAGACATCATCAGGTCCGTCTTGCCGTCACCGTCGAAGTCGCCGGCCGTGAGGTTCGCGCCGACGGTGGCGTCGGCGGGCGCCGGGAGTCGCACCGAGCCCTGGCCCGTGACGCCGCCGGTACGGCCCCAGAGGACGATGACGGAGCCGGAGTTGATCGTGGCCGCGAGCGCCTCGTTGGTGACCAGGGCGAGGTCGGTGAGGCCGTCGCTGTCGAGGTCCCGGGCGAACATCCGGTAGCCGAAGCCGTGGTCGTCACCGGAGGTGCCGGGCACGCCAGGGGTGTCCTGGGTGATGATCGTGGTGTGCGCCGCGCCGAGCCCCTGCGCGGAGCCGTAACTGATGGCGATGTAGCCCGCCCAGGAATGGCCGTTGACGGTGGCGGCAGGGGCGGAGACCGCCAGGTCCTGGTAGCCGTCGCCGTTGAAGTCCTCGCGTTCGGTGGCAGCGGCCGGGCCCGCCGTGGTAGGCGCGGGCGCCGCGGCGGCCACGCCGCCCGAAAGCGCCGTGACCGCGCAGGCGGCGACCGCAACAAAGGTGCGAATACCCACAATTCCTCCATGATGGGCGTACGGAGAGCCGAGGGTGCGCGAAGCGTGAGGGCTCGACTGTGAGACACGCGTGGCGCGTGGATGGTTGCCCGGTGACCAGGAAGTGAATACAGCCGTCGGGACGGGGCGGGCCGTCCTCGAACCCCTCGCCCGACGACCTGACCGCATGAGGTGCCCTTTCGCCTCCCTGACGAACTGGGACCGCCTCGCATCGGACGACCGTCCCGGCGCGGCGTACAACCCTGGATGAACTTCGGATGTCTTCCAGGTGAGTGCAATAGGGCATTGCCCTCACCGCATTACGCCACGGGGAGGCCGCACATGGTCACACGCCGTTCGGCGGCGGGCGCGGCGGCATCGCCCGGCACTTCCGGACACCTGCACCGGCATGCGCCTCGGCGCCTCGCCGGGGACCCCGCCACGCATCCGCGCCGACCACGCACAATCCACCGCGGCTGAGCAGGACGCCGTAGGCAACCCAGGAGACCAAGGAGGTTCTTGTGCGTCACCTCAGAAGCGCGGCCCTTGCAGCCGCGGCACTCCTCACCCTCGGCGGCGGTGCCGTGTTCGCGCCCCCCGCCGCAGGGGCCTCAGTGCCCTTTCCGTCCATCGGCTGGCAGCAGCACAATTGCGACTACGACGGCAACGGTTTCGACGACGTGCTGATCGGCGCTCCGGGCGCCACGGTGAGCGGCGCCGCGGGCGCCGGCTACGTCACCGTGCAGTACAGCTCGTCGAGCGGTCTCAGCACCACGAAGAAGAGCGTCCTCCACCAGAACACCTCGGGCGTCCCGGGTGGCGCCGAGGCCGGCGACGGCTTCGGGCAGGCCGTGGCCTCCGGCGACCTCGACAACGACGGCTACGACGACGCGATCGTCGGTATCCCCGGCGAGGATCTGGCCGGGCTGTCCGACGCGGGCGGCGCCGTCGTCTTCTGGGGCTCGCCGACCGGACTGCATGGGGCCGACAGCACCTGGCTGGAGAACCCCGACCAGCTGCGGGCCGGCGCGAACTTCGGGCGGGCGATCGAAGCGGCCCGGTACTTCGCCCCCGACCCGGCACACCCGGACGCCAACCTGAGGGACAGCGTTGCCGTCCTGGAGAACGACACGCTGCTGTTCTTCACTTCCCCGCCGGGGCTGGCGACCCAGCAGCTGAAGCTCGCGGACAAGGGAGTCCGGGCTCTGGACGTCGCTCCGCTGGGGACCGGCCTCGCTCTGCGGAGCCTCAGCCACGGCAACTACAACGAGGACTCCTGGGCGGACCTGGCGATTTCCGGGGTGACCACCGGCGACCAGCCGGGGATCGGCGCAACCCAGGTGCTGCACGGCGCGCCGAGCGTCGAGGCGCTCACGGACGGCGGCGCGTTCGAGGGCGGCCCTGCGGTGGTCTCCAGCGACTTCAACCATGACGGTCAGGACGACCTGGCCATCGGCGACACGGGCGTCGGCTCGCCCGTCGGCGGAGCCGTCTCCGTCTATCTGGGCCAGGGCGATCTGTCCGGCCTCGACCCGACCCCCGCGCAGACGTGGACGCAGGACTCCCCGGGCGTTCCCGGCACAGCCGAGGCCGGCGACCGGTGGGGCGCCGAGATGTCCTCCGGCGACACCAACGGCGACGGCATGCCTGACCTGGCCGTCGGGGCGCCCGGGGAGGACATCGGGTCCGTCTCCGACGCGGGTGCGGTCTGGACGCTGCGCGGTGCGCCGGGCGGGCTGACGGCGACCGGTGCGCGCAGCTTCGACCAGAACCACTCCGACATCCCCGGCGTGGCGGAGGCCTCGGACGCCTGGGGCGGCCAGGTGCGGCTGGTCGACGCCAATGCGGACGGCCTCTTCGGCCTGCTGGCGGCGGCGCCGGGCGAGAACACCGGCGACGGCTTCGTATGGGTCGTCCCCGCGTCGTCGTCGGGGCTGGTCGCCAAGGGCACCTGGACCTATGACGGGGCACGCCTCGGGGCTCCGGTGGCCGATGCGCGGTTCGGGGCGGCGATCGACGAGTAGCGGAGGCCTCGACGAGGATCGGGGATTCACCGGGAATCAAAAGAACGCACCAGTCCCCCACGGCCCTGGGGCGGGATCAGTGTTCCGGTCACCGAACGTGGTGTTGTGCCCGTGACGATTCGGGCACAACACCACGAAGTGATCTCCGGGAGAGTCGTGAGGCCCGTCGCCTCCACGTCGTCCTGACGACCACCGCCACTTCACAGCGGCGTCCATCTCGCGGAGGTCCCGCCGGGCCTGGCGGCTTGCCGGGCTCAACCGTGCAGACGCGCTCTCTGCATCGCGGCAAGTCGCCGCACCACACCGATACCCAGTACTCCCGCGAGGACATACAGCGCGGCCCCGGCCATCTCTGTCGAGAGCGGTCCCCGCGAAGTGGAGGGAAAGGCGAGAAGCTGCGCCGCCACGAAGAGCAGCCACCACGACGTGAGCAGTGCATCGGTGCGCCGCGGCCTGTCGGGCGGAGAGCTGGCGGCCCAGATGTCATTGATGATCCGCTTGGGCAGGAAGAAGCAGGCGACCGGCACCAGCCACGCGCCTGTGGTCCAGCCGCGTTTCATCCGGTGGCCGCGGGGCGCCAGCGCCTCGGCGTTCACCCGAATCTGCCACAGCCAGCGCAGGAAGACGATTCCGGTCACCAGGAAGGCGAGCAGCCTCATGCCGGTGAGGTTGCCGACCCACATCTCCCTCTGGACGGCGGCATACGAGCCGTCAACCGCGCGACTGAAGCGCAGTTGAGCGACGAGCAATGCGGCATTGACCAGAACGCAGACCCCGAGTGCGGCCATGACCACGGTCGTCATCGCCCTCGGTACGAAGAGCGGCTCGCGCGCGGTCGAGGGAACGGGCGGGGATATGGCGATGGTGTCGTCGTGATTCACAGGGACGCAACCTAATGCCGCGCTCGGCACCCGGTCCAGCGTGGACGCCCCCTTGGTCACGGGCCGGGATCTGCCGTACGGACGGGTGTCGGTGACCGGCCGACGGGCAGCACCGCCTCGGCTGCTGCTGCCGCGTCGGGCCCGCCCGCCGGCCCGAATCCTGGACGCTCGGATGATGCGTCGCTACCGGGTCAGCCGCTGTTGGTGGCCGTGGATCAATGGGTCTCCCCGTATGCGGCCGCCATCAGGGCTCGCAGGAGGAGCCGGAACTCGGTGTCGTCGACAGCGTGGATGACGCGCTGAAGTTGGATGGGGGCGCGCCCCACGAGGGACGCGGCGAACTCCAGTACGGCCACTTCGCTGCTCGACGCCTTGCGTGCCAGGGGGCTGTCGGCGAGCAGGAGCAGTCCCACCGCGTTCCAGTCGATGGAAGGATGCGGTCCGGCATGGTCGAGGAGCGGTTGGCCGGCCGCGTCCGCGAGTTCCTGGTCCTCGAAGAAACGCCGGAGCCAGTAGCCGTCGTGGTGAGCACCGAGGAGGCGTGTCGCCGCCCTCATCTGTTCGCTGCTCACACCCTGCAGCAGGTCGTCGGCGAGCTCCTTGCCTGTGATGCCGCGGGTGGCCATGAGCATCGGCAGTCTCCGTTCCTCGGTGGTCGAGGCCGGGTCGGCCCTCCTCCACTGTGCCTGGCCGCGTCCTCCCGCCCCGCCGTACACGCCGAACGATCGCCCAGGCATGCTCTTTTCCTGCACCCATCGCTGTTCGAAATCCGGGCCGATGCCTTGACGTCCGGGCATGAGCACCGGGATCCGTCAGGAGGTGGTCGCCGGGTGCGGGTCGCCGAGGTACGGGAACCGGTCCAGGGTGTCGGTGTGCGCGGTCAGACCGGTGGGCGGCGCCTCGTTCTTCGTGAGGAAGGCGACCCGGATGTCGATGACGTCTTCCGCGAATGTCCGGCCGTTCGGGTACGCGGCAGGCTTGGACGGGTCGAAGTGCAGCACGTCCGGCAGCAGGCCGTGCTCGTCGAGGGCGGTGATCGCCTCCTCACGCGAGTAGCCGCCGGTGTGGCCCAACAGGTGGACGAACTGGTCCGTCCACCTGGCCCGGTCGTTGACCGGCTCGCCGGCGTTGTACTCCTCCTTCGTGTCGTCGGTGTTGAAGAAGCTGCTCATCGACGGGTGCCCGGCCCGGTCCGCGTGGACGAGTTCGCCGTCGCGCAGGACGCTGCACCGGCCCCAGATGTGCAGCTCGGGCTTGGGGGCCAGCTCCGCGGTCGGCAGTTCGATGGCCATGGAGAAGACGTTGGCCGTGCTGTTCGAGTCGACGCCGGTCCACGGGGACTTTCCGCCCGGATGCGGCGCGGTGAAATTCCGGTTGCCGCTGGTGTCGAACAGATCCTTGATTCCGTCGAAGTCGAAGAAAAAGGCGTCGCTGCGGCTGCCGGCGGCCACCTTGTAGTCACCGCTGTCGACCACGTCGGCCCGGGGACCGAAGGAGACGGCGGCGTCCGACACGATCTTGGTGCCGACCGCCTCGGGCCTGCGGGACTCCGTGCCGGTTGCCATGAAGACGCTGTAGGTCTGCGAGCCGTCGGTTGCCGGCGGGCCGAAGACCCAGCTGAAGGCGACGTCGGTCAGGTAGTCGCCGTCGTTGTCGACGTTCAGGCGGTAAACGGCGTCGGGGTGCAGGGCATCGGCCTTGGGATTGGCGTTGAGGATGAGAACGGTCCTGCTCGGATCGCCAGGGGCCCCGAAGGCGTACAGATCGCACAGATCGAGACGCTGGTCGCCGAGTGGTGGCCCAAGGCTGAGGCCGGTGAAGTGGTTGGACATGTCAGGCCCTTCCATTGCTCGCCGCCGGAAAAGCCACTAGAACGCTCGAACGGCCGTTCTGGGCACGTGAGATACACACATCTGGGCGGTGCGTCCACGCTAGCCGCCACAGGATTCCGTCCGTCGAGGGCGGAGGCACAGCCGGCAAACAACGCTCGAATGGGTCACCGACAGGCGGGAGGCGATCGTCTCGCGGTCAGAGAGTGGGCCTTCGGGAGGTCGCCGGTCAGTTGATCGGCTGAGAGACACGCGCCCTGTCGAGAACCAGCGCTTGACGGAGTTGCGTCGCAACAGGGCCTGTCCGGCGGATCAGGTGGACCGTGTCCTGTCGAACGTCGTCGGACGGCCGCCGCGAGCACCGATCGACTACCGCGTGCGCCACGCAGTCGAATGCGGCATCGATCGCCTCAAGAGGCACCGGGCAGTGGCCATCCGGTACGACAAGCTCGCCGTCCGCCACGAAGCGACCGTCCTCGTCGCGGCCATCAACGAGTGGCTGTGACCAGCTGTCCTACGGCACCGGGCAGGACGGCGCGTGAGCGTCAGGAGTGGCTGTGACCAGCTGTCCTACGGCACCGGGCAGGACGGCGCGTGAGCGTCAGGAGTTCATGGTGGATCGGTCGGACTCACTGCGCAGAACGCAGAATTCGTTGCCTTCCGGGTCAGCAAGGACGGCCCAGCCTGAACCATCGTGATTCCGGTGATCGGCGACAAAGGTGGCACCGAGGCCCATCAGCCGTTCCACCTCCTGATCGCGCGAGGTCTCAGGGCGCAAACACAGATGAATCCGGTTCTTGATCGTCTTGGCCTCGGGCACCTGGTTGAAGTGCAGCACCGGGCCCTCCGCCAGCAGCACCTGAATCTCCCGGTCACCCGGTCTGTCCTCCGGATGCAGCGGACGGCCGGTCACGCTGCTCCAGAACTGGGCCAGCTCGTAGGCATCCGCACAGTCGATCGCCACGTTCTGCAATACCGAAACCATGCGCGCGAGCCTTCCTGATCCCCACGCAAAACGCCAACGAGTTGCGCTCGGTCTTCGCGCACTCGGATCAGGCTCCTGGCAGCACTTTCGATACACGCTCTACAGGCGCAGGAACGAAGTCGAAGGGAGGAGCGGCGCGTTGAAGAACTCCTGGGCCGTGGCGACGAGGTTGACAAGAGCGCCTACCTCTTCCACGGCACCATCACCGTCGCCTCGATCCGGCTCCGCCCATGACCCGTCGAACAGGTCCTGACACAGCTGTCACGGCGGAAGAGCTCAGAGCTCGTCCAATGCCGCCTGGAACGTGTCCGCCGTGGGGGCTATGACAACCGCCTTGTCCTGGAGGTCCGCAGGAAGATGCCGGCGGTCGCCTTCGTGGAAGATCAGCGCACCGCCATCCTGAGGAACGATCGAGGCGCCCAGGGCTGCCGCCAGCCGGATGAGCACACCGGTCATCGCGCCGCGGGCAAAGTGCGTTGCCGACACACACAACAACACGTCCCCGTCCTGGGTTGCGTGGTAGAGGTCCGCCTCGCCCCCGTCCTCCGCACGGAGCTCGGAGAAGCCCTCCCCCAGGCCGCTCCCCAGCACGTACGGCTCCGTCACCTGCCGAAACCGTTCGACGTCGAGGGGGGCGACCTCGCCGTCCACGAACCGAAGCAGGAAGATGCTGTAACTCACGGACACACCCTGCCATCACCATGATCCGCCGGACAGGCCCTGGACCTCGCGGTCGAAGGGGGGGGTCGGCCGCCGTGGCGGCCTCTGTTGTACCGGTGCCGTTTCCGGTCGGCTTCTTCTCCGGGATGGTGTGGCCGATGCCCCGTCGTCGCAGGTAAGTATGGAGTCCGCGGAAGCTGTAGGCCTTCTCGTTGCAAGCCGGCCGTCGACAATCCACCGACAGCCACCGAGGATCCGCGTGTGACTGATGACGAACTCATAGCAGCTGCCCGCTCCCACGCAGGAGACGAGGAACCCCCCGGCCCGGCCGTTCCGGAAGATGTGGCTTCCGCCGAGCGGGCCGTGGGACACGCGATGCCACGCCTGCTGAAGAGGGTCTACCTCGAAGTCTCCAACGGCGGTTTCGGGCCGTTGGGGGCGATGTTCCTGACGGATACGGGCGACTGGTTCAGTGACTGCGAGGACCTCGCGATGGCACACCGCGATTTCACCGGTCCTGAGCGCAATCTCCCTCCGGGGCTCGTGCCTTTGATGGACCGCGGCTGCGCCATGTGGGCGCTGATCGACGTCAAGACGGCGGATGGACAGATGTGGGACTGGGATCCCAACCTCTGCTGCAGGGAGCACGCTCTGGCCCCCTTGGGCAATCACTGACCGAGTGGCTGGCCGATTGGCTGCAAGGCACCATGCCTGACGGGTCCCATCCGCATCGTGAGCCGGCTTCCCAGGACTGCCCCGCTGGATGAACACCTCTACTCACGCCGGCAACCGATCACGTCCGTCGGCGGTCCTCAGGGGTTCGCCGACAGCTGGTGAGGACGTTGCCGACCGATCCGCATGAGGGGCCGTTCCTCCGCGGTGGGATTTGAACCCACGACGACATCGCTGCCACGACGGTCCTCAAAGCTCGTGGCGTGATCGCTCAGGCTCGCCGCAGGCCAAGGCATAGCCGATGAATCCGGCTGCCTGCGCAAACGCGTCTCCGGCCGCGCCGGTCGGCCGCCCGCGCTGCCCTGGCATCGCAATCCGAGGCTGCTCAGCAGCGGACATCAACGACCAACATCACCAAGCCGGAAGGGCCTTGCCGGATGTCTTACCGGCTGGGCGTGTACCGCCGGGTCGTGCAAGGAGAGCAATCGTCAAGAGTTATGGATCAGCACATTACGTGGGAGAAAGTGAGTCCCGGTTCCCCGCGACTGTCGTGATGAGGTCATCAAGACCGCATTCCACGGAGGCATCGACGACGGGCTCGAAGTCATCGACGCTCGCTGCTCTCGCGGCGAAGTCCGAAGGGTAGAAACTCCACCCCTCGATGCTGCTCCAGCCCACCTGAATGGTGGCGTGGTTTCCATCCGGCGAGGAGACACGCAACCAGGCCGTGCACTGGTCCGAGAAGTCGAAGGGCAGGAAGACGGTGCCGCCGGTGGGCCGCAGCCGCCGCAGGTGGTCGCCCCACTGATCGAGGAGTCGCCGGAGGCCATCCGCGATGTCTTGGCCTGCCCGTGCGGACTCATCGATGGCGAAGTAGTACGAATCGCACGTGTGCTGGTAGTCACCCAATCGCAGAAGCAGGTCGTCGTGGATATCGCGCTCGGTGGTGCGCTCCAGGCGCAGTGGAATGTTGTTCATGGTGAGGACTCCAGCCTGATCGGGTCTGAGACTATGCCACTGCCCGCTCGGAGGGCGGCGGCCAGCATCCGCCGGCGCCCTCGCGGACGATCTCGTCGATCAGGGAGTCGTTCGGGGTGGAGCCATGGGCCTTGACTACGCTGAGCATGGGCGTGCCTTTCCGCCCGACGCTGCAACGTCGGCATACTTCGTGACCTTCAATCGATCACTCGAGAAGGTCCGCCCTTCGCACGTCTCACGAGCCCCGATCCTCAGGTCTTTCGCATTGCTCGTGAAGGAGCGAGTGCGCTGCTGCACTGGTTCCGCCGCCTGCGTATCCGTTGAGAGAGCCGCGACGACATCCACCACGCGTGCCCCAGGGGATGGCCTGCTCGATGCGTCGGAACGCGCTTGCAGCAGTCCGGCTCGCGCAGCCTCACATCCGGGATCTCAGCACGTCGACCTCACAGCCCGGCGCGGACGGGTCGAAGCCGTGCTCGACCAGCCAGCGAACCCCCAGCAGGCTTCGCAACGACCACCACGCGCGGATCACGTCGAGGTCGACGTCGGTGCCATAACCGGCGATGACGTCGTCGAGGTGCTCCTCGTGTCCGAGCGTCAATGTGGCGAGGTCGAACAGGCCATCACCCCGACCCGCCTCGGACCAGTCGATGATGCCGGTGACCTCGTCGCCGTCGACAAAGACGTGCTCGATCTGCAGGTCGCCGTGCGTGAACACCGGAGTCCACGGCCGGATCGCGGCCTCGGCGACCTGGCGGTTGCGGGTGACCAGGTCGGCGGGCAGGACGCCGTTCGTCACGAGCAACTCGCACTCGCCGTCGAGTTCCGCCGCCAACTCGTCGGGACCCCGGCGGCGCCGGCCGAGCCAGGGCGGCAACGGCGCCTCGTGCAACTGCCGGATGGCGGCACCCGCCGCGGCCCATGCCGCCGACGACGACGCGGGCGACGGCTCACCGAGACGGCCGAGCACCGTCCCCGGGACGGCGGCGATCGCGAGCACGGGCGGCTTGCGCCACAGGACCTCCGGAGTCGGGACCGGCACCAAGGCCATCGCCTCGACCTCGACGTCGATGCGCGCCTGATCGGCGTCCACCTTCAAGAACACGTCGCCGACGCGCAGGGTCGCGCGCTCGGAATGGGCGACGACGACTTCGACCTCATCCATGGGCGACCAGTATCCCGGGGATGATCGCCGATGTCGCCGGGATTGTCGCGTGCGATCACGCGGCTGACCGCGTCCCGCTACCCGGCGGCCTCATGCACGACACCAACCTCTGACCAGGACAAGCCCACCAGCCCTGTCAGGAGTCCTGAGGCGGGACGACCGCCCGTCCGTCTGGACCCGGCAGCAGCTGATCAACGGCATAGCGTTCCGGGTTCGGACGGGAGGTTCCGTGGCGGGACGTGCCTGTCGAGTGCGGGCCGTGGCCGGATCTAAGAGCGACCGCCACTTGATGGTCAGCGAGGGCTTCAGGTTGCCGGCTGATCGGCGTGATTCGTGCAGCCGGGTTCAACATCGGCGCTTGCCTGGGCGACGAGTCAGGGCTCGTTTGCCTGGGCGAGGATGGTCTCGATGCAGGCTGCGGCCTGACTCCAGACGGTGAGGAACTCTTTCTTGTCTACCTGTGCTTCGCGCCACTGCGAATTCTCGTCATGGGTGCGGAAGCTGAACAGGATCGCGCGGTCGGTCATCTCAGCGTCGACCTGCATGTGGTCGAAGGTGTCACCCAGGCTCAGCTGATACCGCTCATGCGGTTCGCCGCTCTCCGCCAGGCGGGCGAGATCTTGCAGGTCGCAGTAGTGCGGATAGAACGCCGTTGTACTTCCGTCACCTATCGGCCAGCCATTGAGCAGGATCTGGAAGAGCCCGAAGCGCCGCAATGGCATGTACTCAAGTACCACGACCTGGAAGCCGCCCGGTGATCCGAATATGCCCACAGGCTCTCACTCTCCAGGGTGTCGGCCAGGTTCGGCTTGAAGGGATGACTCGCAGGCGCGACCTCTAGCGATCATGAAGCTCTCCAAGCTCAGCGATCGCCGGAGGATTCGTGCCTACCGTCCCATCATCCCTGTTCGAACCGCTGTGGGACCAGTTCAGCGCGTTGCTTCCCGACCGGCCCGAGTTCGATCCGGCGCATCCATGGGGGTGCCACCGCCGCCGGGTCCCCGACCGGGTCGTCTTTCGCCACGTCGTAGACGCCCTGGTCCACGGCTCGGGTTATGAGCGGATCGCCAGCAACGAGTGCTCAGCCACTACGATCCGGCGCCGGGTCAGGGAATGGGCTCACCTCGGACTCGCCACGCAGCTGCACGCGATCGCCCTGGCCGCCTACGACACGATGATCGGCCTGAACTTCGATGACTTGTCTGCTGACGGCTGCCACACCAAGGCCCCTTGCGCCGGCGCCAAGGCCGGACCGTCACCGGTCGACCGTGCGAAGCAGGGACTCAAACGCTCCACTTTGGTCGATGGCAGCGGAATCCCGCTAGGCATTGCGGCGGCCGGCGCGAACCGGCATGACTCGAAACTGCTGGGACCGACCATCGAGGCGGCCGAACATCAGCTCGGAGCCTTGCCTGAGAACGCCGTGATCCACCTGGACTCCGCGTACAACGGGAAGCCCTGCCGCCGAGTTCTGGACAACCACCGGCTTATCGGCGAGATAGCCGTGAAAGGCATCCCGGCGCCGATCCAGGTTGGCAAGCGCTGGGTGGTCGAACGTACGCAGTCATGGATGAACGGCTACGGCAAGATCCGCAGGTGCTTCGAACGCGACGGCAAGGTCGTCGATTTCTACCGCTACCTCGCCGCCGCGTTCGTCACTGTCCGCGCGCTGATCCGCCGGGCGCGCAAGCACTACGGCTGGAGCACACGGCCAGCAACCCGCCGACTCCGCTGACCATCAAGTGGCGGTTGCTCTAAGATCGTTGCCGCCACCGTGCGTCGAACTTGCTCACTCGGTTCGGTAACCGGCGTACGCCAACACGGCCTTCGTCTGAACATGTAGTCCGACCAAGGAACACGTACGTCCAGCACGAAGGCCGCATCAAGCTAGGGGGCGACGGGCAGCCGGCGCTTGTGGTCGGTGAGGCCGTAGCGGCGGACGATCGTTTCGAAGGCCCGCTCGTCCACCGGCTTGCCTTCCAGGAAGTCGTCGATCTCGTCATAGGTGACCCCGAGGGCGTCCTCGTCGGCCTTGCCCGGGTCGAGGGTTTCCAGGTCGGCCGTCGGGGTCTTCCACACCAGCTCGGCGGGCGCGCCCAACGCGTCCGCGACGGCACGTACCCGGCGCTTGGTCAGGCCGGTCAGCGGAACCAGGTCGGCGGCACCGTCGCCGAACTTGGTGAAGAAGCCGGAGACCGCCTCTGCGGCGTGGTCGGTGCCGACGACCAGGCCGTCGTGTGCGCCGGCCACCGCGTACTGGGCGATCATGCGCTGCCGGGCCTTGATGTTGCCGTGCACGAAGTCCCGGTGATGGGCGTCGCGGTAGCTCACACCGGCGGCCTGCGAGGCCTCGAGCGCGGCGTCACTCGTGGGCTTGATGTCCACGGTCAGCACGTGGTCGGCCTGGATGAAGGAGAGCGCGAGCTGGGCGTCGTGCTCGTCGGCCTGGACCCCGTAGGGCAGCCGCATCGCGTAGAACCGCGCCTCGTGCCCGGCGGCCCGGGCCCGCTCGACGGCGAGCTGGCACAGCCGGCCGGTGGTGGTGGAGTCGACGCCGCCGCTGATGCCGAGCACGAGGGAGCGCAGACCGGTGGAGGTCAGTCGCTCGGCGAGGAAGGCCACCCGGCGCTCGATCTCCCGCTCTGCCTCGAAGCTCTCGGCGACCTGGAGGTCACGGGCGATCCCCTGCTGCAGGGCGATGGACGCCGGCTCGCTCACGTCTGCTCCTTGTTCCGGTTCACGGTGCGCTGTCGCGCCCACTTTACCGAGTAGGGCTTTCCTACGTGTCGGGGCCGGCTGGCGGAGCTCGCCGGGCAGGTGTCGGCGAGCTCACCGCTGTGGGACTCAGTGGACCGAGAAGCCGCCGTCGACGAAGATCGACTGCCCGGTGACGTAGCCGGAGGCTCGGCCGGCCAGGAACACCGCCGCTCCGGCGAAGTCCTCGGCCAGGCCGTTGCGCCCGACCATCGTGCGTGCGGCCAGCTCCGCCACCTTCTCCGGGTCGGACGACAACCGCGCATTGAGCGGGGTCATGACGAAGCCGGGCACCAACGTGTTGCAGGTGACTCCGTGCGGCGACCACGCCTCCGCCTGAGAGCGGGCCAGCGACTCCAGTGCCCCCTTGGAAACCCCGTAGGCGCCGCTCTGGACGAACGCCCGATGCGCCTGCTGGGAGGTGATGTGGATGATCCGCCCGAAGCCCCGCTCCGCCATGCCGGGCCCGAACCGCAGGCCCAACAAGTAGGGCGCCTCCAGGTTCACCGCCATCGTGGCGTCCCACACCTCCTCGCCCAACTCGTCCATCGGCGGCCGAAGGTTGTTCCCGGCGCTGTTGACGAGAATGTCGGGCTCGCCGAACACCTCCGCCGCCTGCTCCGCCGCCGCGCGCACCCCGTCGCGGGTGCTCAGGTCGGCGCTCACCCAGGCCGCCCGGCAGCCGTCCGCCGCCAGCTCGTCGCACGTGGCGGCCAGTTCCGATTCCTTGCGCGCCACGATCACCACGCTCGCCCCCGCTCGCGCGAGAGCCCCGGCGATGGCTCGCCCGATACCGGAACTGCCACCCGTCACCACGGCGACCCGGCCGTCCAGTGAGAACAGCTCGGAGAGATAGGTTTGCGAGATCATGCCCGCACCCTACGGGCTGCCCACGGCGACAGGTCCGCCCGGACTGCGGCAGGCCTACCTCCAGTGATCATGGGTGGGCGGATGCGGGTCGACGACGATGCCGGCCGACAACTCGGCTGTGGAGCAATGGAAAGCGCGGTGGCCATTTGGCCTCGGCCGCGAGGGCCCGTTCCTCACGCACCCGGTCGGCGGTAATGCCCGGTCGGAGGCGATGGGCTGCCGTTGCGCGGCCTGTCTCGGTGCGCGAGTACGGCCTACGCCGCGCGGTCACTCGCAGCCGAGATCATCCGCGTTCGAATCCGGAAATGGAACTTCGGCCCAACACCGTTCATCCGGGGTGTGGCGGCTGGGGAAATCCTCTGATCCATCGCTGATTTTCGCGGACGGATCTCCGGCGCCCGACTTAATATCGCGACCCGTCCATCCGACTGAAACCGCGAGGCACCCGTGGCACCGCTCAGCAAGCTGTACCTCCAGCTCGACGACGTCGAACTTCCGGACGCGATCCCTTACTCCCAGGTGAGCGCATGGGAATTGCGCTTTCTTTACCTGTTGGGACGCCATCGGCTGACTGGAGAGGGCAAGGTGATCGAGCTCGGGTCGGGCGGCGGCGGATCGACGTATGCGTTCGCACTCGGGCTGAAGGAAAACCCGGACTTCGACAAGCAGACCAACAAGCTGCACGCGTACGACTTCTTCCGGGTCGGGAAGGGCACCTTCGCCTCCGAGAAATTCTTCTCGGCCGGGGTCGCGCCCGAGGACTCGAACTCCTTCCTCGACGACTTCAAGGACAAGCTGAAGCCGTTCATCGACTTCATCGAGCTGCACCCCGGCGACATCTGGCAGACGTCCGACCCCGAGGACCACAGCCCCATCGAGTTCCTGCACGTCGACATCGCCAAGACGGCGCGGGTCTTCCGCTGTGTGGCCGAGCGCTTCCTGCCCCGCCTGGAGCCGGGCTCCGTGCTGCTGCACCAGGACTTCGCCAGCCCCCGGCTGCCGTGGCTGCACTACAGCACCGGCCTGCTGCTGCCGTACATCGAGATCGCCGGGCCGCCCATCCGCTCCACACTCGCCTTCGAGGTGGTCAAGCCGATCCCACAGGACGTGCTGCGGGCCATAGCCGAGGACTCCTTCGACATCGAAGAGAAGCTGAAGCTGATGTCGGACGTCCAGGACGTCGTCGACCGGGACTACACCGACGGCATCCCGTTCAAGGCCGTCATCGAACTCGCCAAGGCCTACGTCGCCCACTACGAGGGTGACCACCGCCGGGCCTGGAGGATAGCCGAGCCGCTGACCTCGAACGAATACCTGAGCCGAACCCGCAAGGACCACTTCGCCCAACTGGAGAAGGCGCTGAAGGAGGCCGAGCCCAAGCGCGGATCTTCCCGTCTTGCCAGGCTGATCAAGAAGGTGACGCGCAGGGCGTAAGGGCTGCCCCGGCGGTGCCGGGGCGCCGAGCGCCCCAGGGTGGGCCGCCGGTGTTCGGCGCATCCGGAGCCACCGCGCACGGCCGGCTCGCAGAACAACACGTCACGCCTCCACCGGTGAGCGCTGCCGTGACCTGACCACGGGTTCGGCGCGCCCCGGCCCGGTCGAGCACCGGGAGGGTGTATCCCCCCGACTTCGACGGCAGTGCACGAGTCACCTTCGGCCTCGGATACTGAGGGCATGGAATTCGTCGTCCTCATGACCTTGCCCGGACTGGTCATCCTGCTGACCGTGCTGGCTTTCGCCGATCAGCTGTTGTTGCGTGCCGGGCGGGCCGGCGTTCTGCCGTGGCGGAACGCGGCACGGCAGGGCCAGATCTCGGCGACCGGGTTCGAGCAGCTGCACGCGAGTCTTTCGCCGGGGAAGCAGAACGAACTCAAGGAGCGGCAGTCGGCGCTGGTGATGCGGGACGACGAGGAGGACGGGGCACCGCCGAACCGGACCACGGTGGACCTGGCGAGAGGGACCGCAGTCGTCCGGATACCGCGGGCCGACAAGTAGCGGGCCGCTCTCCTTTCGACGGCCTGCGACCAGGACGGAGGAGACGCCGGTGGGGTACTAACCTGCGTCCAACGGCCGTTCGAAGAAGGTCTCCAGAACCACCGTTGCCTGCGTCCCGCTGACCCCGTCGATCGCGTACAGGCGCCGCAGCACGTCCTGGAGCCGCTCGGTGGTCGCGGTGCGCACCTTCACCAGGACAGCCGCGCTGCCTGCGATGACGTGCGCCTCCTGAATCTCCGGCACGGCGGCGAAGTCCTCGGCACGGTCGCCCATCCACGCCGTCGAATCGACCAGCACGAAGGCGAGGACTGCGCGGTCCAGCGTCGCGGGGTCGACATCGACCGTCGTGGCCCGGATGACTCCCTGTTCCCGCAGCTTGCGTACGCGCTCGTGCGAGGCACCCGCTGACAGGCCGACCGCCTTGCCCAGCACGGCATACGACTGGGTGGCGTCCCGCTGGAGCAGCGCAATCAGCTGACGGTCGATGTCATCCACTGGTTTCATGCGAAAACCATACCTGGTTCTGTTATACGCATGTTACGTTGAACTATATTCTGGTCAATCCTTCTGAGGGGACGCCATGCCCGCCGACGGCCCGTACGAGATCCTGGACGATCGCTTCCGTATCGAACGCTGTGCGAACGGCGACAGCAGGCTGGAGGTCCTGCACACCGGCTGCCGCTGGGCCGAGGGCCCGCTGTACCTCCCCGCCTGGCGCCAGCTGATCTGGAGCGACATCCCGAACGACCGCATCCTGCGCTGGGACGAGGCCACCGGCACGGTCGGCGTCTTCCGCACGCCGGCCGGCCACAGCAACGGCAACACCCTCGACCGACAGGGCCGCCTGGTCACCTGTGAGCAGGGCAACCGCCGCGTCACCCGCACCGAGCCCGACGGGACCGTGACCGTCCTCGCCGACCGGTACGCCGGCAAGCGGCTCAACAGTCCGAACGACTCCGTCGTACGCTCCGACGGCACGATCTGGTTCTCCGACCCGGACTTCGGCATCACCAGCGACTACGAGGGTCATCGCGCCGAGTCCGAGATCGGCGCGTGCAACGTGTACCGGATCGACCCCGGGACGGGGGACGTGCAGCTCGCTGCCGACGGGTTCGAGGGCCCCAACGGCGTCATCCTGTCCCCCGACGAGAAGCGACTGTACGTCTCCGACTCACGGACCGCCCGGATCCATATGTTCGACATCCGCGAGGACGGCACGCTCTCCGACGGCAAGGTCTTCGCCGAGGGCCGGGGCAACGTCCACTTCGACAACATCCGCTTCGACGACGAGGGCCGCCTGTGGGCCGCCGCCCTGGACGACAGCGTCCACTGCTACCACCCCGACGGCACCCTCATCGGCCGGCTGCGCGTGCCCGAGCCGGTCTCCAACATCGCCTTCGGCGGCCCGAAGAACAACCGCCTGTTCATCACGGCCACCACCTCCCTGTACTCGCTGGTGATGTCGGTGACCGGGGCGCCGCGCCTCTAGCGGACCGGGCGCCTCGCCTCCAGGTTCTTTCGTCCCGAAACGTTGCGCTGTCCATAGGCCTCGCAGTCGAACCCTGGTGGATTTCCGCTCCGTTGGACCGCTCCCCCGGCCCGCCGCACTCAGGGAACCATGAACGGTTCGGGCGGGGCCCGCGGGGTTACGGGGCTGGTCACACGGGGGGCCGGAGCTCGTGAGGGTGCGGGTGAGCTGTGTGATGATGCACGGATGACGACCGGCCCTGGGGAGGGACCGGGTGCGCGGGAAGGGGCGGGACACATCGTGGGCAATGGCGGGACGTCCATACCGGACGAGGAGTGGGAGCGCTTCCTTCGGGAAGCGGAGGCCGGGGCCCAGGGCGCGCCCAAGGAGCCGTCGGCACGGGCCCGCATGGTGACGCGGCAGCTGCGGGAGGAGCCCGGCCGGCCCGAGGGATGGCGGACTCACCAACTGGCCCCGCGGCGCCGGGCCAAGGGCTGGTACGCGGTCGGTCTGCTGGTCACGGTCGGCTTGCTGATCGTGGCACTGGCCCCCGGGCGGGTGGCTGGATGGTTCGGAGGAGGGGGCGCCGCGAGTGCGCCGCTCGCCGCGGAGTCCGAACGTCCGGATCAGCCGCCGCCGACGCAATCAGCACCCCAACCACCCACACCCGATGAGCCGTTCAGAGGGTCGCCCGCGGCGCAGTGGGACAACGGGAAGGCAGGCATCAGCCTGCCTTCGGCACGGGCGACCGGATGGATGAGCAAGGAGCAGGTCGCGCAGGCACTCGATCGGAGCCGGGACTTCCTTGCCGCGTCCAGTCTGGATCGCGGTGTGCTGCGCGGGGAGCGGCCGAAGAAGGCGATCGCGTTGCTCAACCCGCATCAGCAGGATGTCCAGGACTACCTGGCTACAGCGTTCAGCGCGCCCAGTCGGAAGAATGATCCTCTGCTGCTCTTCAGCCGTCTCGCGACGAAGAAGGTGCGGCTTGTCGGCGATGTGATCAAGACACGAGGCCGGATCACCTACCGGGAAGGTAAGCGTGGTGCGGTCGAGGTGACCACCGATGTCACGTACGTCTACCCGGTCGTACGCGCTGCAGCGGGAAGCGAGGAAGTCGCGCGCACCATCGTGCGCCGCGAGATCGTGATGAGCTGGGACGACCCGGCGAAGGTGGTCGTCGAGCCGGGGACGTTTTCCCTCGTCTCCTACAAGACGGACACCTCCAACAGTGGCTGTGGCGCCTCCACCGGCTACCTCACCCCCGAGTTCAGCGCCGAGCGCGCGACCAAGGGCAGGGGAGACGGCCCCGAGTTCGACCCGTACGACCGGAGCAGGTCGGTGGACGCGCTCATGCAGGAAGCCGGCGAGACGAAGTGCTGGACCGCCACACGGTTGTGAGCGGCAGCGGCTCATCCGTTCGGGACGAATCTCAGTACGGCGCTCGGATGAATCCCTACATCCGACCACTCCGACCGACGTTCTTCGACGCGGACCGGGCGTGGGGCAGGATGGAGCCATGAGCGTCGTCAAGATCAACGTACTCACTGTCCCCGCCGAACAGCGCGAGACCCTGGAGAAGCGCTTTGCCTCGCGCGCCCACGCGGTCGAGAACTCGGACGGCTTCGAATGGTTCGAACTCCTCCGCCCTGTCGAAGGCACTGACAGCTACCTGGTGTACACGCGGTGGCGTGACGAAGAGTCCTTCAAGGCCTGGATGGAGGGACCGATGAAGGCCGCGCATCAGGGGGGTGGCGAACGGCCCAAGCCTGCCGCGAGCGGGTCGGCACTGTGGTCCTTCGAGGTCGTGCAGCAGGCCGCGCCACAAGTGGGCCAGCCGCAATCAGGATCGTGAACCAGGATGGCCGCACTGCGTGAACCGGTCCATGCCGGTGGTCTTCTCACAGCGGCCGTACACCTCCGCGGCGTGGACGTCGTATGCGGCGAGGTAGGCCAGGGCGCCGCCGCGTCCGTGGGTGTGGTTCACCCTCATCGCGCGGGCCTGGCCCGGGGCGAGGGTGGGGGGCAGCGGCAGCGGGCCTGCATGGTGGTCTTTTCGTCGGCGCTGATGACGTACTCGTCGGCGTCCAGCGGGGTGCCCTGCCAGGTGCGGGCGTACAGGTCCAGCACTCGCTGGGCTTTGGCGCGGAAGTCGGGGTCGGTGATGAAGATCCAGGAGCGGTGCTGCCAGGGCTTGAGCGCGTCGTCGGCCAGCCGGCGGCGCACGGTGGACGCCGACACGAACCCGGCGATGCCCCGCCGGGTGGCCTCATAGGCCAGTTCCGGGCATGACCAGCGCGACAGCGGCACTCCGCGCTCGGCGGGCAGCCGGCAGGCCAGCGCCTTGACCTCGGCAACCTGCAGCGGCGTGAACACCGGCGGGCGGCCGCGGCGTTGACGGTCTCGGAGCCCGGGCAATCCCTGTTCGCTGTTCGGCGAACCGGCCACGCCAGCGGCGCACGGTGTCCAGGTGCAGCCCCGTCTCCTGGGCGACACACGCGTCGGAGCGTCCGCGCGCCGCGTGTGGCACCACCTGTGCACGCACCCGCAACCGGTGCTCGGTCTTGTGGCCGTAGGCCATCGCCTTCAGCCGCGTGCGTTCGGCGGCACTCGGGGCTATCGGACAGGCAGTGCGGAGGGGCATGGCGGGCGAGCCGATCGGCCGAAGTGGATCACTGGCAAGCCGCGGCCTTCCCCGCCCGCCGTGGCAGTGGAGCCCAGGCATCACGGCGGTCAGCGGGCTCCCGAGCTTGGACTGACCAGATCACTCCGTCACGGGCAGGCACTCGGCGAGCAGGTCGACGACATCGCGCCAGGCTCGCTGCGCGTGCCGGGGATGGTAGCCGACGCCGGGGACCACGGGATGATCGACCGGCGGGTGGTGGAAGGCGTGCAAGGCGCCGCCATAGACCACGAGGCGCCAGTCGACGCCCGCGGCCTGCATCTCGGCGGTGAACGCGTCCCGCTGCGCGGGCGGCATGATCGGGTCTTCCGACCCGACCCCGGCCCACACCGGGCAGCGAATGCGCGCCGCCTCGCCCGGTCGGCCTGTGGTCAGTGCGTTGACTGTCCCGATCGCGCGCAGGCTGACGCCGCCGCGCCCGAGTTCCAGCCCGATGGCGCCCCCGGTGCCATAACCGACGGCGGCGATCCGGTCGGGGTCGGTCCGCGGTTCGGCGCGCAACACGTCGAGCGCCGCATGGCCGATGCCCCGCATCCGGTTGGGGTCGGCGAGCAGCGGCATGCAACGGGCCAGCATCTCCTCGGGGTCACCTAGATAGCGCCCGCCGTGAAGATCGAAGGCCAGCGCTACATATCCCAGCTCGGCGAGAGCATCGGCCCGGCGGCGCTCGACGTCGCTGAGCCCCATGCCCTCTGGTCCGAGCAGCACCGCGGGCCGGCGGTCGACACAGGCCGGGAGCGCGAGGTGCCCGATCATCGTCAAACCGTCCGCCGGGTACTCGACCGTGCGCGTGGTAATCGTCGTCATGAGACTGGACCGTAGTGATCGTCGAGTCCGACCGGGCCGGGGTTCGCCGCTGGCAGAACAGCGCGGGTGCCCCTCTGAAATGCGGCGATGGCTCACACGGCAGCCACCTCCAGGGCTGTGAGCAGGCTGCCGAGCCGAGGCCGCAGGCGTCGGCTCTGCGATACCGCATCGTCCTCACCGGTTGAGCAGCCGCACTCAGGCCCGAAGCGGTCCGCTCGCTGAGCATGGCGCACATGCTCCTTCGGCAAACCAGAACGCGGTGAGGTGTGGAACGACGCCGCACCCACACCTCATGCGCGTCCTGTTCCTCGTCCGACAGTTCAACCCGGCCTTCCACGGCTCCCGTCCGTGCCATCGGACAAGCCTCAGCCCGTGAACGGAGGAGCCGGCTCAGGACCCCAGGAGCCGGGCCAGTTCGGTCGGCTTGGTGACCATCGGCCAGTGGCCCGAGTCGATGTCCACGAAGTCGACGTGGTTGGCCTTGGCGAGCTCGGGGACGTCACCGGCGCCGATCCACTCCTGAGCCTGGGCGGGGGTGAATTCGGGGCACACGAGTACGACCGGGACGTCGAACCGTCGCTCGTCCACCAGGCGCACCAGACCCTTGGTCACTCCTGTGGGGACCGGAATCGCGGCAGCTGCGATGCTGCGCCTGGCCTCCTCATCGAGGTCGGCGGAGTCCGGCCCCTCGAACGGGCCCCAGCCGGGGAACGGCATGACACCGTCCTTCGCCTCGAAGAGGTCGGCGTAGGGTTCCCCGTCGGCGGCCGGGAAGCCGCCGATGAGGACGACTTCGGCCACCTTCTCCGGTCGCGCGTCGGCGGCCAGCCAAGCCAGGGTGCAGGCGGCGGAATGCCCCACCACCATGGGCTTTTCGGGTGCCGCGTCAATGGCCGCGAGCACTGCGGCCACCTGGTCGTCGAGCGTGGCCGACGCAGCTCCGTCGCCCTGGCCGGGAAGGGTGAGCGGCACGGGGCGGTGGCCGAGTGACTCGAGCGTGGGCACGACATCGTCCCATGCGGATCCGTCGAGCCACAGGCCGGCGATGAGCAGGATGTCCATGATCAGTTCTCTTTCTCCAGTGAGGTCAGATCACGTTCGGCATAAAGCCGGTGTTCCCATTCCTCGTTGATGACGATGCTGAGACATTCCTTGAAGGGGAAGTTCTCGGCGCGGGGCCAACCGGGCTCGGTGCGCGTGACCGCAGAGGCAAGTCGCTCGTCGGTGAGTGACTCCATGACGTGGCGGACCATCGCCTGGCGTTCGCGTCGGACCGTGAGCACCTCGTCGAGCGAGGGGCGCGCCTCGCGGTCCCACGGGATACCGTCCCAGCCGGGCGCCTCGTCCCACGGCAGGTCCAGCCGGTGCCAGGGCGAGGGGTTCCCGAGAATCATTCGGCCCACCCAGGCGGCGCCGGCGAAGTTGAGGTGTCGCAGGGTCTGGATGAAGGACCACTCGTCGTCGATGCTGCGATGGAGCACCGCTTCGGGGAACGTCCTCGCACGCGCGACCGTGCCCTCCCAGAGCCGCTCCAGGATTGCCCACGCCGCACGGAACCCGTCGGTGTCGTCGGGGCGCATCCTCGCCCGCTCGGGCATGCGACGGTTCAGTTCGGCTTCGACGAGCGGTGCGATGTCGACACCGTTCACGACGACGTTCCTCAGCTCGCCGCTGATCTCGACGTCGACCAACTCGACGCCGCGCATGCGGATCTCGTGGAACAGGGCGCCACGGACCTGCACCCCGGTGAGGTCAACTGCGTTCATGCGGGCTTCGTTGAGGGATACCTGGGTGAAAGTGGCGCCCCGGAGGCTGACGCGGTCGAAGCCTGCTCCGGTGAGGTCCTGCTCGCGGAACTCGGTCACGAACGTCACCCTAGGACCAATTCCGGACGATCTACTTCCGGCTTGTCCCGTGCCCATCTAGTCTGCTCGTGTGCCGACCGACTCCAGCCCCACCGCACGAGCTCTGCGCGCCATCGAGATCCTCCGTACCCGCCCCGGCGTGACGGCCGACGAACTCGCCGCGGCTCTGGGAGTCACGGAGCGGGCGGCGCGTCGGTATGTCGAGATCCTCAGGGAGGCGGGGATCCCCGTGGAGTCGACCCGGGGCCGCCATGGTGGGTACCGGCTCGGGCGCGGGACGAGGCTGCCTCCGGTCGTCTTCACGGAGCACGAGGCACTCGGCCTGGTCATGGCGGTCCTCGACGGCCAGCCGGCTGCCGCCGAGGTCGACGACCTCGTCGGTGCCGCCCTGAGCAAGGTCATCCGGGCACTGCCCGAGAACGTCGGCCGACAGGCGGCGGCGTTGCGAGAGCACGCGTCAGCTGCGCCCGACCGGTACTCGGCCCGTCCGGATCCCTCGCTCACCAGCGCTCTCGTCGCCGCCATCGCAGCCCGACGTCGCGTGCTGATCACGTATCGGAGTGAGTCCGGCAACGAGTGGGAGGCCGAGGTGGATCCCTGGGCGGTCGTCGTCCGCCACGGGCGCTGGTACCTCCTGTGTCACTCCCATCGCGCCGACGCGATCCGCACCTACCGGGTCGACCGCGTCCGCACGGTCCAGCGGACCGCCCGTGGGTTCGATCCGCCCGACGGTCTCGACCCGGTGGCAGCGGTGGAGGAGAACCTGGGCACCGGGTGGGAGTTCCCCACCCGCGTGGTGTTCGACGCTCCACCGGCCGAGGTGGCGCCATGGATCCGGCCTCCCATGGGGCGACTTGAACCATCGGGGGACGGGTGCGTGCTCGTCGGCAGCACGAGCAATCCGTCGATGTACGCGCAGGAGTGGTTGGCGAGCGTGCCGTTCCCCTTCCGCGTCGACGGCGGACAAGAACTCCGTGCCGCGGTCGCGACGCTCGCGGCACGTTTCGCCGCCGCCCTGGCGGACCGGCCCTGACAGCGATATCGAAGGACTCGGTCGACGGACTGCGCCCAGTCGGTGGTTCACGGCCAGGGCCGGCGAGGCACATCGCCGCGCGGGTGCGGCATCGGCGGTCACAGCCAGCCGTTGCGCTTGAAGCCCCGGTGGATGACGAAGCAAGCGGTAGCGATGACGGCGAGAGCGACCGGGTAGCCGAAGCGCCAGTGCAGTCCGGGCATGTGATCGAAGTTCATGCCGTAGACGCCACACACCATCGTCGGCACGGCGATGATCGCGGCCCAGGCGGTGATCTTCCGCATGTCCTCGTTCTGCTTGACGGTGACCTGGGCGAGGTGGGCCTGGAGGATGGAGTCGAGCAGCGCGTCGAAGTCGGTGATCTGCTCGATGACTCGGGCCAAGTGGTCCGCGACGTCACGGAAGTACGCCTGTATCTCGCGGTCGACGGAGCGCATCGGCTCGGTGGTGAGCACCTGGAGGGGGCGGCCGAGCGGGACGACGGCACGCTTGAGTTCCAGAAGTTCGCGCTTGAGCTGGTAGATACGCCCGACGTCGGCGCTCTGAGAGCCGTGCGGTGAGAACACGTCCGTCTCGACCTGGTCGATGTCGCCCTGGACGGCATCGGTGACGGTCAGATAGTCGTCGACGACGTGGTCGGCGATGGCGTGGAGAACAACAGCCGGTCCCTTGGCCAGTTGCCGTGGGTCCGCTTCGAGGCCTTCGCGCAGGGAGCCCAGGGAGCCGTGGCGTCCGTGCCGTACGGTCACCACGAAGTCGGGGCCGGCGAAGACCATGATCTCTCCGGTGTCCACCACCTCGCTGGTGGCGGTCAGTTCCTCGTGCTCGACGTAGGCGACCGACTTGAAGACGGCGAACAGGACGTCGCCGTACTGCTGGACCTTGGGCCGCTGGTGGGCGTGGACGGCGTCCTCGACGGCGAGCGGGTGCAGACCGAACAGCTCGGCAACCCGCACGAACTCCGTCTCGGTGGGCTCGTGCAGGCCGAGCCATACGAAGCCGTCGCCGCGTTTGCGTACGCGGGCGACGGATTCCTCGACGCTGGGGGCCGCCTGCTGGCGGACGCCGTCGCGGTAGATGACGCAGTTGACCACGGTGGAGCCCAGCGGCGAACGGGCCGGGTGGCTGAGGTCCACAGGGCGCTCCCGCCGCGCCAGACGGGCGACTTTGCGCAGGCTGCCGACCATCGACATGAAGTACTCCTTCGCCAGGTGCGGGCCAGTGTGCCAGGAGAAGGTAAAGCGGAGGTCAGAGCCTGCGGCGGCCTGCTCCTACACACGAAGCGACCCGGGTGTCACCTTTGGCGACGCCGGCCCGGGGTTCCGTGCCAAGGCCCCCTGTGGGTTCCGTCCGAAGGTCCTGGCGCCACGCCGACCAGGACCGCCGTGGCCCGTCAGCGTCGCGTTACGGGGTGGCGGCTCGGCGTCAAGCATCCGTCAGTGCGGGGGCCCGTCGCCGGTGGGCGGGCATAGCTTCGGTGGAACGCCCGGCCGGTCCGACCGGGCGACGCCAGTCGCCTTCCGCGAGGAGCAGCACCATGTCTCCAGTCGAGTTTCCCGAGGATCCCGAGCCTTCTGAACGGTTCCCGGCCGGACTTCTCCACGTCCCTGTCCGGTCGGGGCCCTCTGGATGCACCACCCGGTTCTTCCGCACCCCCCTGGGCGGCCGCACGGCCGTCGGATTCACCTCGGCGGCGAAACTCACCGCCACTCTGGGCCCGGACCAGGCCTGCATCAGGCTCTCCGAACCCGCACTGCGCGCACTCGCGGCCCCCCTGGGTGTGACCGCCCTCACCGTCGACCCGCAGTTCTCCGCCCCCGCGACAACCCCTTCGGTCTCCAGGGACATCGAACGTGCGAGCTCCTCGCGTGCATGGCATCCCCAGCACGTGGGTGCCCTGCGAGTGACTGGCGCCGCTGCTGTCGTCGCCTGTCTGAACCTGCTGATCGGCTGAGGAGGCGCCACCATGTCAGTCACCGTTCCGTCGTCCCTTGCGTCGCCGCTTCCGGCATCGCCCCCGGCCTCCCTGCCCTCGGACCCCCGGGCCCCGTCCCGCATCGTCGGCCACGCCGACGGCCTGTCCGTCTGGCCCCGCTCCACCCGCCCCGAGGCGGACGGGGACGTCTCCGTCAGCGGGGTCTCCCTCGCCGAGGTGGCCGACCGCTTCGGCACCCCCGTCTACGTACTGGACGAGCAGGAGGTCCGCGAGCGCTGCCGTACGTACCGCACAGCGTTCCCCGAGGCCGACATCGTCTACGCCGCGAAGGCGTTCCTGTGCCGTGCGCTCGCGCACTGGGTGCAAGAAGAGGGCCTGGGCCTGGACGTCTGCTCCGCAGGGGAGCTTGCGCTCGCCGTCACCACCGGCTTCCCGCCCGAGAACATCGTGATGCACGGCAACGCCAAGAGCCCCGAGGACCTGCGCACCGCCATTCGGCTCGGTGTCGGACGGATCGTCGTGGACAGCGCGTCCGAGATCGCGCGCCTCGCCGCGATCACCCCAGCCGACACCCGCCAGAAAGTCATGGTGCGGGTGGTCCCCGGCATCGCCGCCGGCGGACATGCCAAGATCCGCACCGGCACCGACGACCAGAAGTTCGGCCTGTCGATCACGGACGGATCCGCGCAGCACGCGGTCACCCGGATACTCGACCAGCGACACCTGGAACTCGTGGGCCTGCACTGCCACATCGGTTCGCAGATCGCCACGGTCAAGCCGTACGTCGTCGCCGTGCGGCGCATGGTCGGCCTGATGGCCCGGATCAGGGACCAGCACGGCATCGCCCTCCCTCAGCTGAACATCGGCGGCGGCCACGCCATCGCCTACCGGCCCGGTGAGGAGAGCATGAACGTGGCCGTGCTGGCCGGGCGGGTCCGCGCCGAGTTGGAGGACGGTTGCGCCCGCGCCGGGCTCCCGGTGCCGCGGCTCACCCTGGAGCCCGGCCGTGCGGTGGTCGGACCGGCCGGCGTCGCCGTCTATCACGTGCTCGCCGTGAAGCGAACCGGCGAGCACACGTTCGTCGCCGTCGACGGCGGCATGAGCGACAACCCCCGGCCCGCGCTCTACGGCGTGCAGTACGCGCCCCGCCTCATCGGCCGACCCTCGTCGGCGCCGCCCCGCCTCGTCACCGTCGTGGGCCGGCACTGCGAGGCCGGCGACGTCCTCGCCGACGGAGTGGCGCTCCCGGGCGACATACGCCCCGGCGACCTCCTCGCCGTTCCCGCGGCCGGGGCTTACCACCTCTCCATGGCCTCCGGTTACAACCTCGTCGGCCGACCCCCCGTCGTCGCAGTGTCCGACGGCACCGCACGCGTACTCGTACGCCGCGAATCACTGGACGACATGAGCCGCAGAGACATCGGCCTGTGACACCGGCCCCCACGCCCAGCGTCCGCCGAACCCCCCTCTCGGCGGACGCCGCTCGACACACATCTGATGGCCCGACAGGCCACCAGATGTGTCCGGGCAACTCGTCGAGCGCGAGGTGCCCCTCTCGCGCTCGCTCAGGCGTGTGATCACCGCACCATTGTCCGAACTGTCAAGCATTGTGCCTGTTACCCGATTTACGTGACACCGGTGGCGGAGCGCGGGGTGGTGTGGCGTGGTGTGCGGGTGCGCCGGTAAGGGCTTGTCGCCGGGGGTGGCGGGGGTGGTTGCCGTGCTCAGTGATTGTCAGGGTCACGTCTGTGGGGAGTGCGTGACGACTGCAGTCGTCGGTTACGGAAATATCCGCATTTTGTAACGCAGGCTGAAGCCTGTGCCGGTGGGCGGGCGGGTGGTTCAGAGTGTGGGTCCTCGGCTTGTTGAGCCGGGACCCGCACCGCGCAACATGGCTCCGACCTGGGCCTGGGCGCCTCTACTTGAGGGGACATCACGTGTCTGCTTCTCGTACTGTCCGTCGTCTCGTCGCTACCGGTCTGGCGGCCGGTTCCCTTGTCGCCGTCGTGGCGATGCCGGCATCGGCCGACGACGGCCACCACCGTGGCCGTCACCACCAGACGTACTCCCGTGTGGTGCTCGGCGGCATCCAGTACAACAGCCCGGGCGTCGACGACCACTCCAACCGTTCCCTGAACGGGGAATGGGTCGAGGTCACCAACACCGGCTACCGGCCGGTGAACCTGGACGGATGGACACTGTCGAACCGGGACGGCAAGCGCTACCGCTTCGACGACCTGCGTCTGGGCGCCCGGGCCACCGTCCGCGTCCACACCGGACGCGGCTACGACACCCGCGCCCACGTCTACCAGGACCGCCGCTTCGACTACGTCTGGAGCAACTACTCCGACAAGGCCACCCTGCGCGACGACCACGGCCGGACCGTCGACACCAAGTCCTGGGGCCGCGACCGCGACCGCGACCACCGCTACAACGACCGCGGACACCGCCGCTGACCTGACCCCGTCCGCCACCGCCTGCTGACAGCCACAGCGGACCTCCCGGAACGGCTGCGTGCCGCCACCCCCCGCCCCCGAAGTGGCGGCACGCAGCCCACGCGCTCACCGGCCACCCCCCTCGGGCGGGATGGGCGCGGGCCTGTCGTCGGTCGACAGGCCGCCCCGGGAGCCAGGACGGCACAACCTGACGAGCAGCCGCCGTCGCACCTTGGTTCGGTGCGACGGCGGCTTTGTGGGCAGGACCGCTACTACAGCTCCCGCTCGATCTGGTTCTCGCTGATCTTCTCTTCGCGCATGGTCATCTCGTTCTGGACGGCATAGCGAGTCTGCGGCCCGCTGCCCTCGGCCTGCCGGATCTCGCCCCGCTGGATCTCGTCCTGGTGGTCCCGGTACTCCACGTGCTGTCCCTTGCGGTAGGGCATGGGAAATCTCCAAGTCTCGTGTAGGTCGGCGAGGGGGATCGGCCCGCTCGTTCAGCGGGGGCGCCCCTCTTGGCGCCCGCGACTGTCACTGGGCGCACTGACAGCCCACTCCCAACTCCGCCCGCCAGCAACCACAACGGGCCGAATGGAGGACCCTGTCCTCGCGATCCGCACCGCGCTCATGGTGGTCAACCCGTCGAACGGGCAGGGCCCGCTGTCACGGAACAGCCGGGACGAGCAGGACCGGACCGGTCGGGGCGCTGACGGCCTGACGACCTCGGCGAACATCGCAGCCGGGCCGGGCCGGGCCGGGCGTGGGACCGGAGGTGATGTGGTCGGACGACGTCACTCCAACGGCCGGAACCGGCCGTTCTCGTCGAGGCCGTAGAGGATGCCCAGCTCCGGATACGTCTCCAGCTCACCCGGGGCCGACTGCGAGCCGGGCGGCCAAGTCCTCGTGACAGTTGTCGGGCACCGGCGACGGACGGCCGGTGTCGCGCAGCCGTCGGGATGCGGAGATGATGTCGTCCGTGGCGAGCGCGATGTCCTGAGAGACCTTGCCGCTGTCGGTGGACGCAGGCACGATGCCATGTCCCATGTGGTGACGGGATGTTGATTGCTCACTTTCACTGACCTGCCCCCCGCAGCAACGCTGTGACCTCGGACCTGAAAACGGTCGCACCCCGTGCGGCAGAACGCCCTACGCTGACCACCATGTCGTCTCACGTGCCGATCAGCGATGAGCTGCGCTCCGTAGTGGGCTCCCCCACGCAGGCCACGCTGCTGGACAGCAGTCCGCGCTCCCGGGTGTGGCGCGTCGAGTTGCGCGGTGGCAGCCGGGTGATCGTCAAGCAGATCGCGGACGGAGGGGGCACCGGGCCCGACGGGGACGCGCGCTATGCACGGGAGGTCGCCGCGCTGCGGCTTGCCGCACGGGCCACCCGACCGACCGTCGCGCCGGCGCTGCTCGGAACGGACCCGGAGTCCCGAGTGATGGTCCTGGAGCACCTGGACGATCGTGGAGCGGCCGGCGACTGGATGCCCGGCCATGCCGAGGCCCTCGCCCGGCTGCACTCACTCACCGGACCGGCCGACACGGACACGCTCCCCGCTTGGTCCGGACCGACGGCCGCCGACGCCGAGTCCTTCATCGCCCTCGCCGAAGCGCTCGACGTCCCCGTCCCACCGGCGGTGCCGAACGAACTCGCCGGCCTGATCGACCGGCTGGATCCCACGCCCCATCATGCGCTGCTGCACGGGGACCCCTGCCCCGGCAACGATCTGCGCACCGCGACCGGCGTCCGTTTCGTCGACTTCGAACAGGCGTCGCTGGGCAACGGCCTCGTCGAACTCGCCTACTTCCGCATCGGATTCCCGACCTGCTGGTGCGCCCTGTCGGTCACCGGCACGCCGCTTGCGGAAGTCGAGGACATCTACCGTGCCACCTGGCGGAGCCTCACCGGCACGGACGTCCCCGGGGACCTCGCGGATGCCTGCGCCGGTTGGCTGATCCGAGGGGACGCGCTCGTCGAACGCGCCCACCGCGAGTCGGTCGACCACCTCGCACGGGTACCGGCGGAGGACTTCGAGTGGGGCTACGTCTCCGCTCGGGAGCGCCTCGTCCACCGGCTCGGCGCGGTCGCCGACCAAACCCGCGACCACGACGATCTGCACGCACTCGGTCACCTCAGCGCGGCAATGGCCGTACGCCTGCTGGAACGCTGGCCCACCTTGCGCCCGCTGCCGGCGCAGGACACACGCCCCTGGGACTGACAGTCCTACGCGGTCGAGGAGCGTGTCGGCGAAGGACTCGGGCACCGGAGTGCGCGGATCACGGAGGCGGAATCGGTCGGGTCGAACGCTCCCGCACCGCGGTCGTCAACCGGCCCGGCATCGTGGTCAGGGCAGCAGGCACCGGGCTGTCGATCACTTGACCCGGGCGAAGATGGTGCGCGCACACTCCATCGACTCGGTATGCGTGGTATCCACCTCCAGGTCGTAGGACATGCCGCGGTGGACCGCATCCGCCTGTGACAGCGCCATCCCGGCGACCCGGTCACCACGCGCGATCTCGCGACCCGCGGCAACAGTGGCATCGCACCTGACGCCCACCCACAGCACCTGCAGTCCGCCAAGAGCCTGCTGCCACCGCCGCTGGGACGCCGCTCCGCCGAGGAAGACCTCATCGACGATGATCCGTGCACCCGCACGGGCCATCGTGGCAAGCCCCTCGATCCACGCCGCTTCCAGCGTCCGGAATTCAGGACCGACGATCACCTCACCGTCCGGAGCGAACACGATGCCCCCATCCGACGTCCGCATGGACGCGGGCATCGCCTCGACCAGTGTGTCGACCCCGAACGACAGCCAAGGATCCGGAAGCACCGCCTGCAGACACCGGGCGATCCCGGACTTCCCCGAACTGGATCCGCCGTTGAGAACGATCATCTGAGTCATCACCGCGCCACATTAGAGGCACCTCAGCGACGACCGAAACGGGTTTCGACGGAGACAAGAGCTCCCCCGTGCACGCGACGCAGGCGCGGTCTAGTCCCTGCGTCGCAGCCGTGCCGAGAGATGGTGTTGCAACGGTTGACCGACTGCCGCGAGGTCGTGGACGAACGTGAGCGTGGCGTCGTCGGCCAGGGCATAACGGCGGCGGGTGGCATCGACCTCCTTGGCGGTGGGGGTCAGAGCCACGTCGTGGGTGGAGAGGTCGACCGTGTTGTCGGTCGCACGGCCGACCGCGATCTCCGCGATGCCGGTGGGCTGGGTGATGAGGGCCTCCACGCGGCCGTCGGGCTGCAGACGCCACCAGCCGCTCTCCCGGGCCGCCGGCCGCAGCGGTGCGTCGTCGGCGCCGAGCAGCCAGGCCCGGGCCTCGTAGCGAAGGAAAGGGCGACCGTCGTGGCTGAAGGTGACCTCCTGCGCGTACTCGAAGTCCTCGGCGAGCGTCGGGTATCCGCCGCGTCCTCGGCCGCGCCAGGTGCCCAGGAGGCCGAGCACAGGCGACAGCAGCGCGTGCGGGGCGGGCTCCTCGTCCGGTCGGTGGGCATCGGGGTACGGGGGCTCCGTTGCGGGGTCGAACACGGTGTGCGCTCCTGGGATCGGGGCCGGTGCCGGGTCGAAGCCTAGAGTGTCGTTCACTTCGGCGACGGGCGGGGAAGCTCCCGCGACGCGTCGCGGGAGATGTCTCCCGGTGGCGGCGCCCGTGCTGTCATGTGACCTGCCGTCGTCGGAGACATGCGCTCGGCCGGCTACAACGCCGGTGTCTGGGACTGGAATTCGGACGACGACCTCTGCCATCACAACGAGGTCACCGGCGGCCACGGCACTCTCGACTCGACGGCGTACGACATCGACTGCGGCAACACGATGTCCGCGCACGGCGTGGTCCCGCTCGTCTCGTCTGCACCCGGCCGCCGGTGCCAACTCCCACCCGGCGGCCGGGCCGCACGTCCCCTGAGGCGCCGCGGGTGCTCCCGGTCCGGGTGAGCGGAGGACGAGCACGCCGCCGCGTCGGAGCGCCGGCAGTCAGGGCCTCCTCGGTCGCCGTCCGTGAAAATTTTGCACGCCACGCAAAATTGCATAGCATGCACCTTCGTGAGTGCCGACGACATGCCACTCGGGCTGCGCGAACGTAAGAAGCGTGCGACACGTGACGCCCTCGCGGACGTGGCGCTACGCATGGCCGCGGACCGCGGGATCGAGAACGTGACCGTGGAAGCGGTCACCGATGCGGTCGGCGTCTCTGCGCGCACCTTCTTCAACTACTTCCCGTGTCTGGAAGACGCGGTCACCCGACCCGACCCCGACACCGCCGAGCGGGCCCGTCGGGCGGTGCTCGACGCGCCGAGGGAACTCTCGGCGCTCCATGCTCTGCGCGAGGCGATCGGCCAGGAACTCGCCCATATCGAGGAGGATCACGAACGCTGGGAACTCCAGTCGGCCGCGCTCAGGGCGAGCCCTTCGCTGCTGCCCGGATTCCTGGCCGCGCAGGGCGCGGACGAACGCGCACTGGTCGCCGTCGTGGCCGAGCGCCTCGGCCAGGATCCCGAGACGGATCTCCACCCCCGGCTTCTCACACACGTGACGATCGCTGCCGTGCGCGCCGCCGTCGAGCTCTGGGTGGCCTCCGGCCGTAACCGCACGTTCCAGAGCATCTACGGCGAGGCGTTCGCCTCGCTGGCCGACGGCCTGGACGACTGAAGTACATCCGCCCCCACCGGGGGCCCTTCACCAAAGAATGAGGAACGTCAGCCGATGACCGCTGCCGTCACACCCGAAACCGGTACCGCCGGTGCGCCCGATGGGGCTGCACCGGCCATGACGCGTCGTCACATACTCCAGGCCATGTCCGGCCTGATGGCCGGCATGTTCGTGGCCATCCTGGCCTCCACCGTGGTCTCCAACGCCCTTCCCAGGATCATTGCCGATCTGCACGGCAGCCAGTCCTCGTACACCTGGGTGGTCACCGCCGAGCTTCTGGCGATGACGGCGACCGTCCCGATCTGGGGCAAGCTGTCCGACCTCTACGACAAGAAGCTGCTCATCCAGCTCTCTCTGTCGATGTTCATCGTCGGCTCGCTCGTCGCCGGCTTCTCGCACAGTGTCGGCCTGCTCATCGTGAGCCGTGTGGTGCAGGGCATCGGCGCGGGCGGTCTCACCGCGCTCGCCCAGGTCGTGATGGCGGCGGTCATTCCGCCGCGTGAACTCGGCCGCTATTCCGGTATCTTCGGCGCCGTCTTCGCCGTCGGCACCGTCGCAGGACCGCTCATCGGCGGTGTGCTCGTGGACACCTCCTGGCTGGGGTGGCGCTGGTGCTTCTTCATCGGTGTGCCGTTCGCCCTGCTGGCGATCGTGCTGCTCCAGCTGACCCTGAAGCTGCCCACGGTCCGCAGAGAGGTGAAGATCGACTATCTCGGTGCCGTCCTCATCATGAGCGGGGTCAGCGCACTGCTGCTCTGGGTGACCCTCGCAGGCAACCGGTTCGACTGGGCGTCGTGGCAGACCGCCGCTCTGGTCTCCGCCGGTGTGGTCCTGCTGGTCGCAGCGGTCCTGGTCGAATCCAGGGTCCAGGAACCGATCATCCCGCTGGACATCTTCCGTAACCGCACCGTTGCGCTGACCACACTGGCGAGCCTGCTGGTGGGCGTGGCCATGTTCGGCGGCACGGTGTTCCTCTCCCAGTACTTCCAGATCTCGCTCGGCAAGTCACCGACCATCGCAGGTCTGATGAGCCTGCCGATGATCCTCGGTCTGATGCTCTCCACGACCGTCGCCGGGCAGATCATCTCCGCCCGGGGCAAGTGGAAGGGCTTCCTGATCGCCGGCGGCATCATCATGACCGCGGGCATGGGCCTGCTGGCCACGATCAGCGCGGACTCCTCGTTCGGGCTGCTCAGCATCTACATGGTGGTACTCGGCGTCGGCGTCGGCATGCTGATGCAGAACCTGGTGCTGGCAGCTCAGAACGACGTACCCGCGTCGGAGCTCGGCGCGGCGACCTCGGTGCTCTCGTTCTTCCGCAGCCTCGGTGGGGCGATCGGCACGAGCGCGCTGGGCGCCGTGCTCAGCCACCGGGTGGCGAGCGAGCTGGAGAAGGGCTTCGGCGGCGCGGCGGACAACGGAGGCGCCGGGCACGGGGTCCCCGACCTCGCCGCCCTTCCCGAAGCGGCCCGGCAGGTGGTCGAGCACGCGTACGGGGTCGCGACCGCGGATGTCTTCCTGATCGGTGCCCCCTTCGCGTTTCTCGCGCTGATCGCGGTGCTGTTCATCAAGGAGAAGCCGCTCAAGACGCAGAGCGGCATGGAACGGCTCGCGGAGGAGAACGCCGCCGCGGCAAAGGCGCCGGCCGCCCCGGCGCACTGAGCGCGCCACAGCGACAGGCCACACCGAGTTCGATGAGCAGGGCCGTCGTGACCGTACAGACTCTGCGGACACGCACAATGCGTCCGCGTGAGCGTTGCGCGCACGGCGGCCAGGCTCCTTCTCGCCAGGGGTACGGACAGACCGGGCACCCCGAGCCGACGAAGTGTTCGGCCCGACCACACAATCGCAGGACTCGCTTGAACTGGAGCCGCTTCCGAGCCGTACATGATGGATGGCGGAACCGGCCCCCCAACCTGATCCGCCGTGCCACCACTTGGCTTCGCACGGAAGGATCATCGGGTGTCGCACCCTGACCGCGCTCCAGTCCCGCCCCGAACCGACAGCGCACGCACGGAGGAGGGCCCGACACGGGACGGTTCCCCGGAGCGCGTCGCGGACCGTGACGCCGCGGGCCCGGCCGGCGCCGCAAGTGACGGCCCCGGTGAGCCCGTCGTCCGCGGCCGATGGGAAAGGCACCCGGCCATGGTGCGGAGCGCGGCGTGGGTGACCACTGCTCTGGCCGTCGCGCTCGTGCTCTTCGCTCTCCTCCTGCCGAACCAGGTCGACCGGGTCACGCCCGGCGCATTCGCCCGCATCCCGGTGGAAGGGATCCTCGGCGTCGCCGTACTGCTCGTCCTGCCGCCGAAGCCGAGGCGGGTGGTGGCGGTGTTCGCCGGGGTGGGTCTCGGCCTGCTGACCATCCTGAAATTCCTCGACATGGGTTTCTACGCGAGTCTCGACCGACCTTTCGATCCGGTACTCGACTGGATCCTCCTCGACGACGCCGAAGCCTTCCTCAAGGACTCTGTCGGCCGGGCCGAAGCGATCGGTGCGCTGATCGGGATCGTGGCCCTCGCCATCGCCTTGCTCGCCTTCATGACGCTGGCCGTGGTCCGGCTGAGCCGCCTCCTGGCCCGGCACAGCGCCATGGCGACCCGTACCACCTTGGTGCTCGGGACCGCCTGGATCACCCTCACGGCGCTCGGCACGCAGATCGCCGGTGTGCCGGTCGCTTCCAGGAACTCGGCCACCCTCGTCGAGGACCGTGCCGACTCGGTGCGTGCAGGACTCAAGGATGAGCGCGAGTTCGAAAAGGAGTCCGCCGTCGATGCCTTCGGCGACACCCCGGCCGACCAGTTGCTGACCGGGCTGCGCGGCAAGGACGTCATCTTCACCTTCATCGAAAGCTACGGCCGCTCCGCAGTCGAGGACCCGGCGATGGCGTCGCAGGTCGACGCGGTGCTCGCGGACGGGGCCAGTCGGCTGAGCGCGGCCGGGTTCTCCTCGCGAAGCGGCTGGCTCACCTCCCCCACGACGGGCGCCGGTAGCTGGCTTGCCCACACCACCTTCATGTCGGGACTGTGGGTCGACAATCAGCAGCGCTATCGCAGCGTCACCTCCAGCAACCGCCTGACCCTCACCGGCGCCTTCGGGCGCGCCGACGCCTGGCGGACGGTCGGCATCATGCCGGGTGTCACCCGGGCCTGGCCGGAGGGGAAGTTCTTCGGCCTCGACAACATCCACGACTCCCGGCAGCTCGGGTACAAGGGCCCGAAGTTCAGCTGGACGCCCGTACCTGACCAGTTCAGTCTGTCCGCGTTCGAACGCCTGGAGCACGGCAAGCCGGGCCGTGACCCGTTGATGGCGGAGATCATTCTCGCCTCCAGCCACAATCCTTGGGCACCCATCCCCAGGATGATCGGCTGGGACGAGGTCGGTGACGGCTCGGCGTACGACGCCATGAAGAAGGCCGGCAAGGACCCCGAGGAAGTGTGGCGGGACCCCGCCCAGGTGCGAACCGAGTACCGGCGTGCCATTGAGTACTCGCTGCACAGCCTCATCTCCTACGTGGAGAAGTACGGCGACGACAACACCGTGCTCGTCTTCCTCGGCGACCATCAGCCGGTGGCGACCGTCACCGGTGGCAAGTTCGGCCGGGACGTACCCGTCGCGATCGTCGCCCACGATCCGGCCGTGATGGACCGCATTTCCGGCTGGGGCTGGCAGGACGGTCTGAAGCCCGGCCCGTCCGCTCCCGTCTGGAAAATGGACGCCTTCCGCGACCGCTTCCTGACCGCCTTCGGTCCGCAGCCGCGCACCGACTCGTCCCCGCCGGCCCGGTGACCAGAGGCAAACGCAGTTGACCAGGTGGAGTCATGATGTCGCGTCGACCCGCCACGGCGCGGTCGACGTCCCGCCGGATGCGCGACGGAGACGGACGGTTCGCGCACTGATGCGGCAGGCCGCTCAAGCGGACGAAGGGCTGCGGAGACACCGGCGGTGGCTGTTCGCACTCGTCGTGGTCGTGCTCCTCGCCGAGATGGCCGTCGCGATGGTCACGACGGCCGTGAAGCAGACCCCTACCATCGACGAGCCCGTGTACGTGGGCACGGCGGTGGTCTACCTGCAGCAGCACAGCCTGCGGTACAACCCCGAGCATCCGCCGCTGGGCAAGCTGCTCATCGGCTCGGGAACGGCCTTCGCCGACGCGCACCTCGACCGCGCCTTCACCGGCGATCAGACGGAGCTCGGACGCCACCTCCTGTACGAATCGGGCAATGATCCGTGGCGTCTGATGCTGTGGGCGCGGTTGCCGGTGATCGTGCTGACGCTCCTGTTCGGGCTGGTTGTCCTCGCGTTCGCCCGGGACCTCGCCGGCCCCGTGGGCGGGTTGGTGGCGCTCGGTCTGTACGCGTTCTCGCCCGACATCATCGCGCACGGTTCGCTGGCCACACTTGACGTTCCGACGGCCGGCTTCCTGCTGACGTCGGTCTGGTTGCTGTGGCGGGCGCGGCGGCGGCCTCGCCTCTGCCTCCCGCTCGCCGGAGGGGCGCTCGGCGCGGCCGTGGCCACGAAGATGAGCGCGTTGCCTGCGGTTCCGGTGCTGTTCCTCCTGGTCGTCCTGTCGGTCTGTCACGCCCGCCGGACGCACGACCCCGGCCCCGGCGGGCGGATGCGGCTTCTCGTGCTCGGCGTGGCCGCCGTATCGGTCGTCGCGCTGGTCGCGATCGCCGTGGTGTGGGCGTCCTACCTCGCCGTCGACCCGCAGTTGCGATGGGCCGGTGCCGAGAACCTGCCGGTCACCCACGGGCCGGGCCCACGTGTCGTCGACGGGCTCCCGTTCCCGGAGCCGTACCGCGACGGTATGCGCATCCAGTTCGGCTTCGAGAACATGACGTGGAGCGGCTTCCTGTTCGGCCGCCACTACCGCGGTTCGCTGTGGTACTACCTGCCGGCCGCGCTGCTGATCAAGACGCCGCTGGGCATGCTCGCGCTGTGGTCGGCCGGTGCCGTCGCCGCCGTGACGGTGCCCCGACTGCGGTCCGCGGCACCGTACGTGCTGGTCCCCACGGTGGTGCTGCTGGCCGCGGCCATGACCGGGTCCCGCGATCTCGGTGTTCGGTACGCCCTCTTCATGCCGATGTTCCTGGCAGTCGCCGCGGCCGGCGTGGCCACCTTCCGACGGCGGTCGGCGCACATCGCGTCAGCGGCGCTGCTCCTGTTCGTTGCGGTGAGTTCCCTGCGGACGTACCCGTACTACCTGCCGTACTCCAACGAGGCGTTCGGCGGCCCGGCCAGGACTCACCTGCGTCTGCATGACTCGAACGTCGACTGGGGTCAGGACCTGGGCCGGTTGGCCGCCCGCCTTCGGCAGCGGTACCCGGACGAGAGGGTCTGGCTCGTCTACAAGGGCAGCGGCGTGCCCTCCTACTACGGCATCGACGCGTCCGACCCGCGCAAGGTCCCTCCTAGCGAGGTTCACGGGCTCCTCGTCGTGTCGGACTCCTCGATCGCCAAGGCCGATGAACGGCTGGCCACTCTGGTCAACACCAGCGTGCGCATCGACGAGGTGGGCCACTCGATCACGATCTACCGCCGGGCAACGCGCGTTGACGGGGCACCCGAGGCGAAGTGACCGCGGCGCAAAGAGGTCCCTCACAACCGTCCCACGACGTGACCGGGCGAGGGAGCGGTCAGGCGTTTTCGAGCATCGTGTCCCGGACCTCCTTCGCGTTCCCACGGGACCTGACGCACCACAGCCACCCGATGTCACGCCCGAAGGACCAGACGAGCAACGCGAGCGCCGACAGGACTGCCGCATACGCGGGCAGGCGCGGGACGATCCCGGCGCCGACCGCGAGAAGAACGATCCCCTGCAGGGCGGCCACCGTCTTACGGGCCATGCTCGGCCGAAGGGGCCCACGCAACCACGGCCATGCCCGGGCCGCCACGACGAACACGTAGCGCATGGCCCCGATCAGCAGCACCCATGCGCCCAGTGACGTGGCGACGTGGACGCTGAGCACCAGAATGAGGAAGGCGTCGACCTCCATGTCGAAGCGTGCCCCCAGGGACGACGCCGTCCCGGTGCGCCGGGCGACCTGGCCGTCGACCGCATCAAGGATCAGCGCCACCGTGGCGAGCGCGACCAGGACCGCGACCGGCGGTCGGCTGACGAAGGAATCCGCGACCAGCGCGGCCACACCCCCGACGAGCGTCGTGCGGGCCAGGGTGACGCCGTTGGCGGGACCGAAGGGCCGGTTGCCTGCCTGGTCCAGTGCGCGGGTGAGGACGACCCAGACGCCGGCCGTGAAGACCAGGCCCGTCAGCCACCCCGCGGCTCCCAGCCCGGTCATCATGCCGAGAAGGGCCAGCAGGAGGGTCTGCCCGGCCGCGCCCGACGCCGGCTCCGGGCGAAGCAGACGAGTTCTGTATGTGCTACTCCGGGTCACGCGCGCCGCCCTCCTGCCGTGTGACACATTCGCCGAGAGCCGCGTACGTTTACGCGGTCTCACGATCATCAGAACGTAAACCATCACCCGAGCGTTCAGCAGGAGGTCACCGATGGAGCGCACCGCACGCGCCTTTTGGCTCCGCTCCCCCGGCCACGGCGAGATACGGGACGTTCCGCTGCCGGAGCCGGCCGGCGACGAGGTCGTGGTGCGCACGCTGTACTCCGGGGTGAGCCGTGGCACCGAGAGCCTGGTCTTCCGCGGCGGCGTACCGGAGAGTCAGCACATCGCGATGCGGGCGCCGTTCCAGGACGGCGACTTCCCCGGTCCGGTCAAGTACGGCTATCTCAACGTCGGCCTTGTCGAGGAGGGACCGGCGCGCCTCGTGGGCCGTACGGTCTTCTGCCTCTACCCGCACCAGAGCCGGTACGTCGTCCCTGCGAGTGCGGTGACCCCGGTGCCCGACACCGTCCCCGCCGGGCGGGCCGTGCTGGCCGGAACGGTGGAGACCGCGGTGAACGCCCTGTGGGACGCCGCACCGCTGATCGGCGACCGGATCGCCGTCGTCGGGGCAGGCATGATCGGCTGCTCCGTCGCCGCACTGCTCGCCCGGTACCCTGCCGTCCGCGTCCAGCTGGTCGATTCCGATCCCACCCGGGCCGTCGTCGCCGACGCCCTGGGCGTCGACTTCGCGCTCCCCGAGCATGCTCTGGGCGACTGTGACCTCGTGGTCCACGCCAGCGCCACCGAGGGGGGTCTTGCCCGCTCGCTGGAGCTCCTCGCCCCGGAGGGCACGGTCCTGGAACTGAGCTGGTACGGCGACCGGCGAGTCAGCCTGTCGCTCGGGGAGGCCTTCCACTCCGGTCGTCTGGTCCTGCGCGGCAGCCAGGTGGGGACCGTGTCTCCGGCCCGGAGCTCCCGCCGTACCTTCGCCGATCGGCTCGCCCTCTCGCTCGACCTGCTCGCCGACCCCGCCTTCGACGCACTGATCACCGGCGAATGCGCCTTCGAGGAGCTGCCCTCGGTGCTGGCCAGGATCGGCAAGGGGGATCTTCCCGGGTTGTGCCACCGCGTGCTGTACGACACGACTCCGGTGGCACGGGTTCCGGCCGGACGTTGAACGAAACTCGCCATTGAACCTGTCGGGGCCTGAACGCACGGCATGTTCCAGCCGTACTGAACGACAAGGGCCGCGAGCGGCCACATGGGTCGGACCAGGAGGTCACAGCCGTTGTTCAGTGTCACCGTCCGCGAGCACTTCATGATCGCCCACAGTTTCCGCGGGGAGGTGTTCGGTCCCGCGCAGCGTCTGCACGGAGCGACGTACGTAGTGGACGCCTCCTTTCGCCGTCCCGAGCTGGACGCCGACAACATCGTCGTCGACATCGGGCTGGCCACCACTGAACTAAAACGTGCGGTGGGCGAGTTCAACTACCGCAACCTCGATGACGAATCGGAGTTCGCGGACCTCAACACCTCGACGGAATTCCTGGCCAAGGTCATCGCCGACCGCCTGGCCGACCAGGTGCGCTCCGGAGCACTGGGCGAGGGCGCACACGGCCTGACCGCCATCACGGTGACTCTGCACGAATCACACATCGCATGGGCGAGCTACGAGCGGCTCCTGTGAACCCCGCGGCCGCCACCACGACGACCGGGCGCTCGGTCGTCGTGGTGATGCCCGGTGGCGTCGACGATCCTTCCGCGCCGAGCGGGGGAAACACCTACGACCGCAGAGTGTGCCGGGACCTGCCCCGGCTCGGCTGGCAGGTCCACGAGTACGCCGTCGCGGGCACCTGGCCACAGCCCCGAGCCACCGCTCGTGCTGAACTGGCCCGGATTCTCAGGGAGTCGGCGGACGGCGCCGTCGTCCTCCTCGACGGACTCGTCGCCTGCGCCGTCCCCGACATCGTCGTCCCCGAGGCCGAACGGCTGCGCCTGGTGGTGCTCGTCCACCTGCCGCTGGGCGACGAGACGGGCCTCACCCCCGCCACGGCAGCAGCCCTGGACGCCGGAGAGCGCAGGACGCTGCAGGCCGCGGCGACAGTCGTGGCAACCAGTGACTGGGCGGCCCGACGGCTCGTGGACCACCACGGACTCGACCCCGGCCGGGTCCACGTCGCCGCCCCCGGAGCCGACACCGCCCCTCTGGCGGCCGGCACCGGCGCCGGCCGCCCCCCGAGCCTGCTCTGCGTGGCCTCCGTGACTCCGCGAAAAGGGCAGCTCCAGCTGGTGGAGTCCCTCGCTGCCGTCGCGGACCTTCCGTGGAACTGCGTCTGCGTCGGCGGACTGGGCCAGGATCCCGGCTACGTCACGCGGCTCCGGGAACTGATCGGGCGGTACAGCCTCGGCGACCGGGTACACCTTGTCGGCCCACGGACAGGCACTGAACTGAACGCGAGCTACGCCGCAGCCGACCTGCTGCTGCTCGCCTCGCACGCCGAGACGTACGGCATGGTGGCGACGGAGGCTCTTGCCCGCGGCGTCCCCGTACTGGCGACGGCGGTCGGTGGACTCCCGGAAGCGGTCGGACACGTACCCGACATGGGCGTGCCGGGCTCCCTGGTACCACCGCGGGACCCGGCAGCATTCGCCTCGGCATTGCGCCTCTGGCTCGGTGAGCCGGTCGAACGCCGACGTTCGAAGCAGGCGGCCGTGGCTCGGCGCACGGTGCTGGCCGGCTGGGACACGACCTCGCGCAGTCTGGCCGCGGTGCTGGAACGACCCCGCAAGAAATCCCGGGAGGCCGCATGAGCGGGACCGGTGCAACTCGCTATGCCCCGGCATGGCTTGCGCTGCGGGAGGGTGCCGATGCGGCCGCCCGCGCATCCCGACTCCTCGGACCGCTGCGGCAACACCTGGAGGCCGCGGCCGGTGAGCCCGGGGGCGCAGAACCGGCGCCAGGGCGCTCGACGTGGGTGATCCGCGATCTCGGGTGCGGCACCGGTTCCATGGGGCGCTGGCTCGCCCCCCGGCTGAACGGTCCCCAGCACTGGATCCTGCACGACCACGACCGGGACCTGCTCGACCTGGCCGCCGCTCGGACGCCTCGTACGGCCGCCGACGGCAGCCCCGTCACCGTCACGACAGAACCCGGCGATGTCGCGCTACTGACCGCGAACGTCCTCTCAGGCACCTCGCTGGTGACGGCCTCCGCCCTGTTGGACCTGCTCACCCGCGAAGAACTGGACGTGCTGGCCGCGGCCTGCGCCGGGGCCGGCTGCCCCGCCCTGCTGGCGCTTTCCGTGGTGGGAAGGGTCCACCTCACCCCGGCAGATCCGCTGGACGCCGAGATCGCGCACGCGTTCAACGCCCATCAGCGCCGCGTGGACCAGGGCCGCCGGCTCCTCGGTCCCGACGCCGTCGCGGCGGCCTCCGAGGCCTTCGCACGTCATGGCCTGACCGTACGGGAACACGCGAGCCCGTGGCGGCTCGGTTCCGGTCCTCGTTCCCTGCCCTGCGACGGGTCGCGCCGGACGCAAGAGGTCGATCCGTACGGATCCGGAGGTCAGGACCCGGGCTCCTGCGAGTCCGCGCTGACGGCGGAGTGGCTTCGGGGCTGGGTCGGCGCCGCTCGTGACCAGCGGCCGGACCTCGCACAGCATGCCGACGCGTACCTGCGGCGTCGCCTGGCGGAGTGCTGGGCAGGTGAGTTGCAGGTGGTGGTGCATCACAAGGATGTGCTGGCTCTGCCCGGGCCGACAGGTGGATCTTCGTGACGCCGCGGGTCGTACGGGCCCGTCTCGGCATCCTCGCCGGAACGGTCATCGTCGTCGGGGTGCTGTGGTGGCAGGGCACCGCGGGCGTCCTGGACGGCGTGCGCGGGATCGACGGCCCCACCCTCCTGGCCGCACTCGGTCTCGGCATGCTCACCACCGTGTGCAGTGCCTGGCGTTGGCGCCTCGTGGCGAAAGGGCTGAGCGTGCGGCTGCCGCTGGGTCGGGCCGTCGCCGACTACTACCGTGCTCTGTTCCTGAACGCCGCTCTGCCCGGTGGCGTCCTCGGCGACGTACACCGTGGTGTACGACACGGGCAGAGCGCGGGTGACGTCGGCCGGGGCGTCCGCACCGTCGTCCTCGAACGCGTTGCGGGCCAAGTGGTCCTGGCCGCAGTCGGCGTGGCGCTCCTGCTCACTCAGCCCTCCCTGGCACTCGACAAGGTCGGCCGCCTCGCCGATCGGACCGCCACCGCGCCGGGTGCCCTGTCCGCTCTCCTCGTGGTGTCCGGCCTGGTGATCGTGGGTGCTGTCCGGCTCAGCGGGAAGCGGAGCACATCTCGATGGCACCGCGCGGTGCGGGGCACGCTGGCCGAAGCGCGGCTCGGACTGCTCGCCCGCGGAAGCTGGCCGGGGGTGCTGATCTCGTCCCTCGCGGTGCTGGCAGGGCATCTCGGCATGTTCCTTCTCGCCGCCCGAACCGCAGGCTCGACGGCGCCGGCGACGGAACTGGTGCCGCTGATGGTCCTGGCACTTCTCGCCATGGCGCTGCCACTGAACGTCGGGGGCTGGGGGCCCCGGGAAGGGGTCACGGCATGGGCCTTCGGAGCTGCGGGCATGAGTGCCGCGCAAGGCCTGACCGTCGCCGTGGTGTACGGGCTACTCACCCTCGTCGCGAGCCTGCCCGGTATCGGCGTGCTCGTCTCCCACTGGGTCAGCGGAATGCGTCGTCCGCAGATCGAGCTCGAAGAGAGTGTCCTCGCCGAGAGCGGCGCGCCGGGTCGGCGGACGAAGCGCATCGCGCATCAGCTCCGGGCCGGGAAAGCCGAGCCCCGGGACACCGTCACCGAGCAGGACCGGTGCCACTGTGAGGTAGAGGCGGTGCAGTGCCCGCGCGTGGAGGAAGCGCGACACGGTGATTCCGCCACCCTCGACAAGCACGCGGCCCAGCCCACGGCGGGCGAGTTCCCGCAGCAGACGTCGGGGGGCGAACGCAGCGGCGTCGGGCAGGGTCAGTATGTCGATGCCCTCCATGGCCGCAATGGCCTGCCCCCGCTCCTCGTCCGCGCCCACCACCCACAGGGTGGGTGCTGCGCCGTCACTGAACACCCGGTGGCGGAGCGGTACCCGGCGGTGCGGATCGAGGACGACGCGGACCGGGTTGCTGCCCGCGCAGGTACGGACCGTCAGTTGGGGATCGTCCGCGACGGCGGTGCCGGCGCCGATGACCACCGCGTCGCAGAGGGCACGCAGGCGGTGCAGATGGTCGCGGTCCTCCGTGCCCGTGACGAAGTCGGCGTCTCCGGTACGGCTCGCGATGAATCCGTCCAGACTCTGTCCCAGCTGCGCGATGGCGATGCGCGGACCGCCCAGACACAGCGGCAGGTAACGGTCGGCGAGGATGTCCGCCTCGGGCGAGGCGCGCCCCCACCGGCGTCGGCCGTCAGTTCCTCGGACCAGTCCGGCGGCCTCGGCGTCCGCCTCGGACCGGATGCCGCGCAGCAGCTCCCAGGCTTCGGCCGCATCCAGCCCGTCGCGTCGTTCCACGGAGCGACCGGTCACCGCGTTCCCCGCCGGACGACGGCCGACGACCGGCTGTCCGTGGCGCCGGACGGCCCGGACCCTGACTCCGCCGGAACCAGGAGCTCATCCGGTGTCAGAAGCGCGAGGTATTCAGCGAAGGACTCGACCAGGCCGGTCAACAGCTGCTTGCCCTTTTCGGCGGATGCCAAGGAAGGACGACCGATCACACCTGACTCCGTATAAGCCCGCATGCCGAGAGTGAGCAAATGTTTCCGGTCGTCGGCGAGGAAATCTGCGGTCTCATGACCGGGGCGAATCATTCCTGGATCCACATGCAACAGGATGGACGTTTCCAATTCTCCCGCATGCATGTCGCTGTACGAGGACGTGCTCAAGCCGGCCTTGTCCCGCGCGCTGTCCCAGTCGGCCGATCCAGGAAAGAGCGCCATGCGAGTACCCGTCCCTGCCGACTCCTGAACTGCGTTACGCAACGCATAGTTTCCACCGTGTCCGTTGATCAGAACCAGATTATTGATGCCGGATCGGCGGAGCGATTCAGCGATGTCCCGGACAACGGCACACAAGGTGGTCGCGGAAATGCTGACCGTTCCAGGCCAAGCGGCGTGTTCGTGCGAACAGGAGATCGTCACCGGAGGCAGACGGAGCACCACATGGGCGGCTGCGATCTCCCGGGCGATGGCGCAGGCCACTACCGTATCGGTCATCAGGGGAAGATACGGCCCATGTTGCTCGAAGCTGCCGATGGGAAGAACTGCGACACCGGCCCGACCGGCCCCCGCATCCGCCGTCGTCGTGTCCGGTGACAGCAGATCAGATATCCGCGTGCGCTCTTGCCGTTCACTCATGCTTCCCGACCCATTCCTTCTTCGCACCACGAGACCTGACCACCGGTCGGCCTGAATAGCACAGCACACGGAGGGAAGTTCCGTACGCACCCACGAGAGCAGGCCACGCAAAGTCGGTGCATTCAGCCGTCGAACACGATGACCTGGCAGACCAGTTGCCTTCCCGTCATGAACTTCCAGCCCGCCGGACAAGGCTACCCGATATGATCGGGCCATGATAGAGAGCGATGGCGCACACAGCGACAGCGCGCGTTCAACAGGCGCTGAACGAGCGACAACTGTCCAGCTGTCGACCGAGCACGGAGTTTTCCGTGCTGTCGGCTACTGGGACCACAATCGCCGGGATGAACAAATAGCGCTGGTATACGGCGACATCGAGGGAGACGACGCGCTCACCCGGGTGCATTCGGAGTGTTTGACCGGAGATACCTTCGGATCCAACCATTGCGAGTGCGGTGACCAACTGTCCGCGGCACTACGCGCCATCGTGGGCGAGGGACGCGGCGTACTCATCTACCTGCGGGGCCACGAAGGCCGGGGAATCGGCCTGTTGGCCAAGCTCCGAGCGATGCAGCTCCAGGCGGAGGGACTTGACACGGTCGAGGCGAACATCGCGCTCGGGCTCCCGGTCGACGCCCGCAACTACCAGGTGGCGGCGGAGATTCTGCACGACCTCGGTGTCCGGTCCGTGCGACTGCTGTCGAACAACCCACGCAAGCGTGAGGCGCTGCTGCAGCACGGCATCAAGGTCACCGAACAGGTTCCGCTGCTGACGGAACCGCGTGAGGAGAATCTCGTCTACCTGCGGACCAAGCGCGAACGTCTCGGCCATCACCTGCCGCATCTGGACGGTGGCGTCGACCGGATCTGACGCGACGCGTGGGGCGAAGCCCGGTGCGCGGCGCGGCCCGAGCAGAGGCGTTCGGCAGCCTCCGGAGGCACCGGCCGGGCGGTCGTAGCCCCTCGCGTCGAGGAACCACCCTCCTCCGTCAGGGCGACCACCCCGCGAAGCCGGCACGCCGCCCCCTCTGCAGGTGCCGCCGAGGGGGCAGCACGGGCACGCGACACCGACTCGCGGCAGGCCCGCCACCGCAGTACAGCTGGTGGAGAGCCGGTTCGCTGCCGACACCTGCGGTCATCGACTTGCCCGGTTCCGACGCCGAGACCCCGGTGGCGGAGTGAGCCGTTCGGTGTATCTACTGAGACGGTATGCGGCCGGCAGCTGCCGCCGTGCGAACGGCGCGCTCCTCGTCCATGGCGACGCGGTCCGCATCCTGCCCGTACGACAACACCGCCGGCCGACTGCTGTCACCGTTCACGGACTTCGCCTTGGTGGCGGTGGAAGCGGTCCGCACGACGTCGCCCGGACACCCGCGGAGGTCGTCACCCCCGCGCTGCTGGACTCCATGAAGGGATGAGCGACCTATGACAGGAATCAGCGGTCCGGCCCGGCACCTGCGTGGTCTCCTGGCCGGGGCCGCCGCGGGCGCTGCCGGGACCACGGTCCTGGACGCGATCGGGTACCTCGACATGGTGATCCGCGGCCGTGGAGCGAGTACGACACCCGAGGTCACCGTGGCGCGGCTGTCGGAGACCCTGCACGTTCGGATTCCTGGCGACGAGAACGCGCGGGAGAACCGCGTCGAAGGTCTGGGCCCCTTGACCGGTATGGCAGCGGGTGTGGGGATGGGCGCCCTGCTCGGCCTCGCTCTGTCCTGCGGCTGGCGGCCGGGCAACGCGGTCCTGACCGCCACGGCGACCACGGGGGCGCTGATCGGGACCAACGGGCCCATGACCGTGCTGCGCGTGACCGACCCGCGCACGTGGTCACGCTCCGACTGGGTCGCCGACCTCGTGCCGCACGTGGCCTACGCGCTGGTCACCGTCGCCGTCGTCAGGGGCCTGGAACCCGGCCCGCCCGATCGCACCGGCGCGATCAGCACGGGAGTACGGGAGTGTGGCGCCGCGCTCCGGCGCACCCTGCGTTCATGACCGACGAGAGCGCCGGCGGGGTCCGGGCAGGGGCAGTCGGCGCGCACGGCGCGCTCGTCACCGGATGAGGCAGCACCCACCATCCCCCGTCTGCACGGACGGGACCGGTTGACCTCCTCTGCCGGGCCGCGACACGTACCGCGTCCGGACACTCCAGCGGCCCAACCCGGCTGGTCAGTGGCCCGCGACGCCAACAGGCTGACCGGGGGGACCTACGATCACGTTGGGAATCCGCAGAACATGACACCCTCGCAACGGCGCCCGATAGCCCGCAGGACCCGCTACGGCACCATGGTCGCGCTCCTGGTGGCCATCAGCGCGACACTCAACGCCTGCGCCGGCCGCAGCGACCGCGCCGCCGACAGCAGCCGGGCCGCGGCCGCCGGGGCCAAACAGGTCCAGACCGAGTACGTGCCCTGCGGCAAGCCGCCGGTGAAGCTGGAAAAGGTCGACCAGGACTTTCTCGACACACTCGCGGCAGCCGGCGGCACCCCGCTGTACGAGCAGTCGTACAAGGATGCCCGGGAAGTGCTGAACAAGCTGCAGGCAGGTCCCGTGGACATGCTGCCCGCGCAGATCAGTGAGCGGACCGTGCCCGGTGGTCCGACCGGTCCGGTGTCCATTCACGTCGTCCGCCCCGACGGTGTCCAGGGCGATGTGCCCGCCGTCGTGTACATCCACGGCGGCGGCTGGGTACTGGGCAACTTCATGACCCACGAGCGCCTCGTCCGCCAGATCGCCGACGGCGCTCGTGCCGCTGTCGTCTTCGTCGACTACACCCCCTCCCCCGAGGCCCAGTTCCCCGTCCCTGTCGAGCAGGCGTACACCGTGGCCAAGTGGGTGGCCGATCACGGCGGTGAGATCGGCGTCGACCCCAGCCGGCTGGCAGTCGCCGGCGACTCGGTGGGTGGAGACATGACCGCGGCCGTCACCATGATGGCCAAGCAGCGCGGTGGCCCCCACTTCAAGCAGCAGGTCATGCTCTACCCCGTCACAGACGCCGACTTCGACACCGCCTCCTACAACCGCTTCGCCGAGAACTGCTGGCTCACGCGGCCCGCCATGAAGTGGTTCTGGGACGCCTATGCGCCCCGCGAGGCCGACCGCAGCAATCCGCTGGCCTCCCCGCTGCACGCCACCGTCGACCAGCTGCGCGGCCTGCCGCCCGCCCTGATGATCACCGACTCCGATGTTCTGCTGGACGGGGCCAACGCCTATGCCGCCAAGCTCCGCGCAGCCGGCGTCCCGGTCACCTCGTCCCACCACAGCGGGGTCACCCACGACTTCATGATGCTCAACGCGCTGGCCGGCACCCAGGCCGCCGAGCAGGCCGTCACCCAGACGACTGCGACTCTGCGCGGGGCGCTGTACGCACCGACCGACCCCGGCCCCGGCAAGTGACGCGCGCAGTCCCTGGGCTCATACGTGCTGGGGCAGCAGGGCGATCACCACGGACAGCGAGGCAATGCCCGCGACCGTCGAGAGCATCAGAGTCGATCCGGCAACGCGCGATTGCAGTCCGAAGGACGCGCTGAACACCAGTCCGAAGAAGCCGCAGGGAATGGCGGTGAGCAGCACGGCCTCGGTGGTGCTGAGCCTGTCCAGGTCGAGGAGCAGGCACAGCCCCCAGACGAACAGCGGCATGAGCCCGTTCTTCACCACGATGCCGTATGCCACGTTCGGTCCGAACGACACCTTCTGCGCGGACAGCAGCAGCCCGGTGAGGAACAGCGCCGCACCCGCACCGGCCTGACCGAGGGGGGTCAGTGTCTTCTCGACCAGGTCGGGCATGTGCACGCCACAGAGCACCAGCACGATGGCGAGCATCGGGGCCCAGAAAATGGGCCGACGCGCCGACTTGCCCAATGCGCCGCCGAACCGGGAGAGGGTCGACCCCGGCGCATTCGGGCCCAGCTTGGAGTCCTCCAGCAGGGCCAGACTGAACGGCACAATGGTCATGGACCCTACCGCGAGGCCGATGGCGACGGCGATCGCCCCACGGGCGCCGACCACGGCGGCGGACAACGGCAGGCCGATGGAAGCGTAGTTCGGGTACGCGATGGTGACGGCCTGCACCGCGGCCTCCGCCTTCTGCAGCCCGAACGTTCTTTGCTGCAGCACCAGAGTCACGGCATACACGACAGCCAGGGCGATGACAGTCACCACGATGTACCCGGCGTGCGCGGTGATGTCGGACCGGTCCGTGGAGGAGATCGACACGAACAGCGACACCGGGATGGCGAAATCCATGACCAGCTTGTTGATCGAGGAAACGTCCCGGTTGTCGACGTATCCGCGCAGGCCGGCGCCGAACCCGAGGGCGAGGGCGAAGAAGACGGGGAGCAGGGCCGTCGCAATCTCGTGCACCATGCAAAAACTATAGACTTCTGCAGTAATCGCCACGGAGAATGACTTTCTCCTATATTTCCGTTCATACGCGGTGCAGGCTGCCCGTACGTACTCGCCCGGTGGCCGAACTGCCCGGCAGAGCGCCCGACCGGTCGCGGCCGCGACACCCATGGACGAACCGGCCGGCATGGATGCCAGGTTCGGCCGTTGGGACCGGGGCGGTCCGAATGGGGCGTCAGCTGCGGTGTGGGGCGCGCAGGGTGGCGAAGAGTTGGAGCCAGGGCTCTCTCCCGGGCCGGTCTCCAGGAATGTGCAGCGTCAGCTCCGTGCCCCTCGGGCGGTGGGGCCGGACCGGTGCCGAGCCGGGTGCGGATCGTGGCGAAGCCGGCCCCGAAATGGTGGACGGCGGCCGACGAGCCGAGGTGCGCATGAGGTCGTGAGTGAACGCGGCCAGGGCCGGGCAGGCGGTTTTGGCCTGAAAGTCTCCGGACATAGGGGCGCACGCCGGGGCCCGCCGGGCCGAGGCGCGGGCGATCTCCCGCCAGAGGTTCCGCGGGCCGCGACGGCCGGGGCGGCGCTCCGACCGTACACACGGGCCGCTCCGGCACCACACACGTCCGTCGACGATACGACGCCGCCGAGCCTCCCGTGCGTTCAACTCCTTGCACATCCAGGGCAATTACGGGGTCTCTTCGCTTCATATCTTGACGTGCCTGGTTCAGACCTTTAGGTTCACCGATCACCACCGTTCCATGAATGCACTCGACGTTCACATGTCTGGACGGGCCACGCACCTTCCGTCCCGATGCCTGCACCTGCGCGCCACGCTCCCACCCCCACCGTCGGCCACGCACGAAAGGCTGTGATCCCCCCGATGGCCGGACATCTCCTCCCGCGCTCCAGGGCGCTGCGCGCCGCCCTCACGACACCGGTACTCGCACGCCGCTCCGGAGTCATCGGCTGACGGACACGTCCGCCGCTCCCACCCCCCACCCCGACCCGCACAGGAGATCCCAACGTGCCCGGATCGAAGAGAGAAACCGGCCGTCGCCGGATACCGAAGCTGCTCACCCTGATCGCCCTCGTGGCCACGACCGGAACCGGTGTCGCGGCCGCCTCGCAGGACACGGCGACCGCGCAGGCCGCCGCGCTGCCGACCAGTTGGGCCACCGTGGTCAACGTGGGCAGCGGCAAGTGCGTCGACGCGCGCGCCGCGGGAACGGCGAACGGCACCGCCGTCCAGCAGTACGCCTGCAACGGCAGCCAGGCCCAGCAGTGGCAGTTCGCCGCCACCTCCGGCGGATTCACCCAGGTCGGCAATCGCACCGACGCCACCAAGGTCTGGGACGTCACCGACGTCTCGACGGCGGACAGCGCGCTCGTACAGCTGTGGACGTACGGCGGCGGAAACAACCAGCAGTGGCAGGCCGTGGCGGAGTCCAGCGACACGTACCACTTCGTGAACCGCAACAGCGGCAAGTGCCTCGATGTGCCGAGCGCATCGACCGCGGACAGCGTCCAGCTCCAGCAGTACACCTGCAACGGCAGCGCGGCCCAGTCCTTCCACGTCAACCCCGCGGACCCCCAACAGCCGCCCGGGACACCGGACCTCGGCCCGAATGTCACCGTCTTCGACCCGTCCACCCCCGCTGCCACCATCCAGAACAGCCTGAACGCGGCCTTCGCCCAACAGGAGACCAACCAGTTCGGCACCGCCCGCAAGGCCTTCCTCTTCAAGCCGGGCACCTACGACGCCGATGCCAACGTCGGCTTCTACACGCAGATCGCGGGGCTCGGCCTCTCCCCCGACGACGTCACCATCCGCGGTGCGGTACACGCCGAGGCGGACTGGTTCCAGGGCAACGCCACCCAGAACTTCTGGCGGTCGGCGGAGAACCTGTCGGTGACCCCGACCTCCGGCACGGACCGCTGGGCGGTGTCGCAGGCCGCCCCGTACCGCCGGATGCATCTGCGCGGCAACCTCCGGCTGGACGACGGCGGTTGGTCCAGCGGCGGCTACATGGCCGACACGAAGATCGACGGTCAGGTCAACTCGGGTTCGCAGCAGCAGTGGCTGTCGCGCAACACCGAGTGGTCGAACTGGACGGGCTCCAACTGGAACATGGTCTACGTCGGCGCCAGGAACGCTCCCGCGAACAGCTTTCCCAGCCCGCCGTACACCACGGTCGACCAGACCCCCGTGTCGCGTGAGAAGCCCTTCCTGTACGTCGACCCGTCGGGCGCCTACAAGGTGTTCGTGCCCGGCGTACGCACCAACTCATCCGGCACCTCTTGGAGTTCGGGCACGCCCGCAGGTACGTCCCTGCCCCTCTCCGACTTCTTCATCGTCAAGCCCGGCGCGACGGCCGCGCAGATGAACGACGCACTCGCCCAGGGCAAGAACCTGCTGGTGACGCCGGGTGTCTACCACCTCGACCAGACACTCAAGGTGACCAGGGCCGGCACCGTGGTCCTGGGCCTCGGCCTGGCCACGCTCATACCCGACAACGGGATCACCGCCATGACGGTCGCCGACGTGAACGGTGTCCAGCTGGCCGGGTTGCTGATCGACGCCGGCACCACGAACTCGTCCCAGCTCCTGGAGATGGGGCCGAGCGGATCGTCGGCCGACCACAGCGCCGACCCCAGCTCGCTGCACGACGTGTTCTTCCGCATCGGCGGCGCGGGCGTCGGCAAGGCCACCACCAGCCTGACCATCAACAGCGACGACGTCATCGGCGACCACCTGTGGCTGTGGCGCGCCGACCACGGCAACGGCGTGGGCTGGACCAGCAACACCGCCGCCACGGGGCTCGTCGTCAACGGCGACGACGTCACGATGTACGGCTTGTTCGTCGAGCACTACCAGAAGCACCAGACCGTCTGGAACGGCAACGGCGGCCGCACGTACTTCTACCAGAACGAGATGCCGTACGACCCGCCCAACCAGGCCTCCTGGATGAATGGTTCGACGCAGGGCTACGCCGCCTACAAGGTCGCGGACTCCGTGACGAGTCATCAGGTGTTCGGATTCGGCAGCTACTGCTACTTCAACGTCAATCCCAGTGTCACCGCCGAGCACGCCATCGAGGCGCCCAACAACGCGAATGTGCGTTTCAGGGACATGGTGACGGTCTCGCTGGGCGGCACCGGGACGATCCGGCACGTCGTCAACGACCGGGGTGGCCCGTCCAACTCCACCACCAACGTCGCCAACCTCGTCAGCTACCCCTGATGCTCAAGGAAGGATCGTCGATGGACATCAGAACGGACATCAGGAGATCCGGTCCGGCGCGTGCGACCCTGTGGGTCCTCGTCCTGCTGGCGACGCTGCTCGGCCTGGCGACACCGCCCGACGCCCGGGCCGACACCGCGGCAACACCGTTCAAGGTGCTCGCCCTCTACAACGGCACCTGGGACGCCGCGCACATCAGCTTCGTCCACGAGGCCAACGAGTGGTTTCCCGAGCAGGCCGCGCAGAACGGCTTCACGTACACGGCCAGCAACAACTGGGATCTCCTCAGCAACGGTGGGGTGAACGCCTATCAAGTCGTCCTTTTCCTCGACGACTTGCCGCAGACCGCCGCTCAGCGGTCCGGATTCGAGCAGTACATGCGCGGTGGCGGCGCCTGGATGGGCTTCCACGTGTCCGCCTTCACGACGGACGCGCAGTCCTGGCCCTGGTACCACAACCAGTTCCTGGGCAGCGGCAACTTCAAGTCCAACACCTGGGGTCCGACCACGGCCGTCCTGAAGGTCGAGGACCGCACCCACCCGTCCACCACGGGCCTGCCCACGACCTTCACCTCGTCGGTCAGCGAGTGGTACAGCTGGTCCAACGACCTGCGGCAGAATCCGGACATCAAGATTCTCGCCTCGATAGACCCCAGCAGCTTCCCGCTGGGAACAGACCCCAACCAGACCTGGTACAGCGGCTATTACCCGATCCTGTGGACCAACACGAAGTACAGGATGCTGTACGCGAACTTCGGTCACAACGCGATGGACTACGCATCCGACACCACGCTGTCGTCGACGTTCGCCAGTGAGACACAGAACCGGTTCCTGCTCGACGGGCTGAAGTGGCTGGGCGGCGCCGGAGGCACCGTGCCACCGGCGGACCAGATCTCCGAGACCGCCTGGTACTCACTGAAGAACACCGCCAACGGCACCTGTGTGGACGCCCGTTCCGCCGCCACGGCGAACGGGACGGCGATCCAGCAGTACTCCTGCAACGGGACCCTGGCGCAGCAGTTCCAGTTCCGCTCGACGGACAGCGGATACACCCGGATCACCATTCGCGGGAACCCGCAACAGGTCATCGATGTGACCGACCGCTCGACCGCCGGGAACGCGCCACTCCAGCTGTGGAGTTACGGGGGCGGGCAGAACCAGCAGTGGCAGCCCGTGAAGGAGAGCAGCGGGCGGTACCACTTCACCGCCCGTCACAGCGGCCAGTGCCTGAGTTCCGCGAGCTCCTCGACGAACGGTGTCCAGCTCACCCAGCGACCGTGCGACGGCTCCTCCGCACAGAGCTTCACGCTCACAGCACAGCCCTGACCGTTCCACCTGACGGTGCCCCTCGCCGCTGATCCACGGCGGGGGGCACCGGACCACTCTCATGACGGCACGCACAGCGGACAGGACGTCGAACCGGTCCGGCCGCCTGTAGGTGCCGACGCCCTCTCGGGTGTCAGTGCGTCGGGATCGGACCGACGACGCAGGCGGGAGGTGTCCGCCGCTGCGGCTACTGGTCGCGGAGCGCCTGCTCGACGGCGTCCCGTATCCGGGCGTCCTCACGCGCCTTGCGCCGTACGCGGTTTCGACGCCGGAGAACGAGTGCCCCGGCGACTGCCGCGATAACCACGACGACCAGCAGCAACAGCGTCCACGGGACGGCCCAGCCGTGGACCGTGGCCTGGACCGGCTTGAGCGAACTGGTGGAGCCCGACGCGTCGGTGAGCAGCGGTGTCAGGGTCGCGGTCGCGGCCAGGCCGACTCCGGGCACCACGCCGTGTACGCGCGCCTTCACCTTCCAGCTCTCTCCGGGGAGCAGCTCCGGCGGCGAGGTCATGTCGCCCGCTGCGGACCGCAACCACCCGAAGGGGCCGGAAACCGATACCCCCTGCTTGGCCGACAGGATGGCGTTGCCGGTGTTGTGGATCGTGTAGGTGACGGTGGCGTCACCGTTGGCGAAGGGGTTGAGCGAGCCGTCGTAACCCACGTGGAGGTCCTCGATCGCGAGCTTCGGCTTGAGCTCGCCGCTGACCCGCAGTTTGACCCGGATGCCGAGGCGCCGGTCCACGTTGATGCCTTCGGCCTCGTCGGACTGCCGCAGGGAAGTGAGGATTCCGCCCACGTAGTCGCCGGGCGTGGCGTTGTCCGGAACGGCGACCGTGAAGGGGATCTTGGCGGACTTGCCAGGCTTGATCACGACACTGTCGCGGTCGGCGTGGACCCACGCTCCGATACCGACGGACTTCTTGTCCTTGGTGAGCAGATCGAGCTGGCCCGTACCGGCCGTGAAACCGTCGGCGGCGTAGACAGCGAGTTCGAGCGGGGACTTGCCGTGGTTGGCGACGACCATGGCGTCCTCGGCGTTGCCGCCGGGGTTGACGCCGTAGCTGAAGCTCGAGCGGTCGTCGCCGTACCCGTTCGCGGCCGTTCTGACCGTCCAGGTGACATCGCCGTCGTCCGCCAGCGCGGGATCGACCCGCAGGCCGACGATCGCGAGGACCATGAGCAGGACCGGGGTGGCGTTACGAACGAGCGCGCTGACGGTGGTCTTCCGGCGCGGGACGGGCGGGTGCATTTCGGGGTTCTCCTGGAACTTCAGGCGGGACGGGGCACCGGAAGGTGCCCCGCCCCGCCATGTTGGGACGGATCGATCAGCTGCTCAGTGCGGTGATCGTCAGAGTGGCGCGGTAGCCACCCTTGGTGACGCTGTCCGGAATCTTCAGACCCAGGTCGGCGCCGAGCTTGGCCCCACCACGGGCGTGGCCCTGGTCGGCGTGAGCGAGGCCGCGCGAGACGGACAGGCCCTTACCGTTGTCGTCGTAGCCGGAGGCCACCGATTCGCCGCTGGTTGCGCCGGCGCCCTGGTCGAGGACGTACGGGCTCCAGCCGAGGTACGAGCCGGAGAACGTCTTGTCACCGTCCTTGAAGTCGCCCACGTCGGCCGAGATCGACCACGGCGCGAGCGAACGGCGGCTGTCCGACACGGTGATCGGGTTGATCTTGCCGGAGGCCTCGAAGTGGTCACCGTTGCGCTCCTGCGCGGTGCCGAGGTCCACCAGGCCGTTGTAGCCGTCGATCGTCCAACCGAACTCGCCCGGGGCCGGGTTCGGCACGTTGACCTGGAGGTCCTGGCCGGTGCCGTGGTTCGGGTGCACCTGGAACTTGTCGACGGTCGAGCCGACAGGCTGTCCGGTGGCGGTGTTGGTGCACGACATGCCCTGCTCGACCTCGGAGTTCGGGGCCGCGCAGGTGCCGCTGCGAATGTCCTCGACGACGAGCTTGTCGTTGCGCACCTCGACCTTGACGTAGGTGCGGACGTGCTCCTGGTTCTGGACCGAGTTGTACCAGTAGTTGTTCGGGTTCTGCGGGTCGGCACCGTTGCCGGCACCGCTGGTGCCGCTGCTGTCCGGCTTCGTGATGTCGTAGTACTTCGACCCCGAAGCGGAGTTCGCGGTCACGTAGATGACGCCACCGGGACCGGGGTACAGGTCGGCGGCGCCGGGCTTCTCGTCCGGGTTCGCCTTCTGGCCGTTCTTGATCTCGTAGCTGCGCGAGTAGCTGTGGTCGTGGCCCTGGAGGACCAGGTCGACACCGAGCTTGGAGAACGCATCCGAGAAGTCGACGCGGCGGACCTTGTTGTCGCCGTCCTTGGCGTGGGAGGCCGGCGAGTAGATCGCGTGGTGGTACGTGAGCACCTTCCACTTGGCCTCGGCGCCGTGCTGGTTGATGACGTCGGTCACGTACTTGATGTGCGCCGCGTCACCGCCGCCGCCCTGGGAGGTGGCATAGCTGTTGCTGTTGAGGTTGATGAACAGCACATCCTTGTAGATGTACCAGTAGTCACCGCCGGACGTGTTGGACGTCGGGTTGCCGTTCGAGTACAGCGGGGCCGAACGGTCCGTGTTCGGGGTGGTGAAGTGCTGCTCGTACGCCTTGCCGCCGACGTCGTGGTTTCCGATGGTGGGAGCCCACGGGTACTGGCGCAGCTTGTCGGGGGCCAGGAAGGAGTTCCACTGGGACTCGGTGTTGGCGGTCTCGACCTGGTCACCGCCCGACAGCAGCAGTTCGGCGTCGGGGTTGGCCGCGAGCGAGACGTCCACGGTGTCCTTCCAACCGGCCTGGTCCTGCGCCAGGTTGCCGGACGAGCCGATCTGCGGGTCGCCGAAGAACAGGAAGTCGTAGTCGCCCTCGAAGTCCTGCGTCTTGAAGGAGTACGTCGAGGACCAGTTGCCCTCGGTGCCGACGCGGTAGGAGTACGCCGTGTGTTCCTTCAGGCCCGTGATCGTCGCGTGGCGGTTGAAGCCTCCACTGGTCGCGATGTTGACCGCGCCCGTGGCGTCGAAGTTGGCGGCGTCGGCCGGGAACTCGCCGTTGACGACCGCCGAGGTCGGGGCGACCTGGAGCTTCTGCGCGGTGTCGGCCGAGGAGTACCACGTCACGGTGCGCTGGGTCTCGTTGGCGCCCACGCCGAGGATGATCCCGGTGATCGCGGCCGGGTCCGCCGCGGCGGCGGGAGACGCCGTGCCGCTTCCGAGGGCTACGGCCAAGCCCAGGAATGCCGCTGTGGCCCCAGTGGCTGCGCGGCGCCGTACAGACCCGGGAGCCTGTCTCTTGGTGCTCGATTTCATTGGTTTTCTGTTCCTCTAACGCACATATGTGCACGGAATGGAGACACTTACGATTCCTTCACATGGTTAACCCGCGGCCAATGCCATCTCGGACTTGTCTGAACATCTCGCGGGACCTGAATCGGCCTCAGATCCCGAACGTCCGTTGCACGAACCACACCAGCCCCATGGCTGCCACGGAGGCGGAGATCACGCCGGTCACCCAGAGGCCGGCCGTCGGCGCCCGGTGGCGCAGGACGATCAGCAGCGGGAAAAGGGCGGCGATGATGGTCAACTGCACGGTCTCGATGCCGACGTTGAACACCAGCAAGGACCACAGCAGGGTCCATGACCACGCCTCGTCGATCCCCAGCGCGCCCGCGAAACCCAGGCCGTGCACGAGGCCGAAGCAGAACACGACCCCGAGGCGGGTCCAGCCCGCGCGGTCCAGGCTGAAGTGGCCGCGTCCCGCTGTCTCGAGGTCGGCCGCGTGGCTGCGGCGCCGCCAGAGCCGCCACAGGTGCCAGCCGGCGACCACGGCGATCGACAGCGCGATGACGGGCTCCACGATGTCGGCGGGTGCGTCGACCAGACCGAGCGCGGCGAGCATGAAGGTCACCGAGTGCGCCAAGGTGAAACTCGTTGCCACGAGCACGATCTCGCGCAGACGCCGTGACCCGGCGATGAGTGCCAGCAGGAACAGGATGTGGTCGACCCCGGTCAGCAGGTGCTCGCCGCCCAGGCGAAAGAACTCCCAGAACCGCTCGTACCAGGCCTGACCGATCGAGAAGGACGGGTGAGCGGCGTCGAGTGCGGCACTGCCGGACCGGCCGTCGAGCTCGTACGTGACGATCGTCTTGGTGCCCTTGACGTACGTCTCGGCGTCGGGGAACAACCCGCTGCGCACCTGCAGATCGTCGCCCCGCTCGGAACACGCCCAGTCGAGCAGCAGACCGGCGTACGGCACGCCCTCCTGCCGGCCGATCGTGAAGTCGCCGACCCGTCTCGGCGTGCATTTCGTGCCGTCCGAGGTCACCGAGAAGCGCTCGGTCACATATCTGGCGGCCGACTCCGCATGGGCGTTGAGCGCCGCGGACTGTTCTTCGGGGCCACCGGTTTCGAACGCGGCGTTTCCCGTCTCGAAGAGAGGGTCGTCGTCCTCGTAGTCGGCGGCGGATACGACGAAGAGGTCGTACTCGAGCCTCAGTTTCGTCCGTATATGGCCCTCGTGCCCCTCGGCGACGTCGACGTACGCGGTCGACGTGAACCCGTGGGCGGACGCCGGCTGTCCGGCGGCGAGGAAAGCGATCACGGCCGCGGTGATCCCGACGATGGTGCGGCGGACCCGTTGTGACATGTTGCTCCTTCAGGTTGCCAGTGCACGGTGCGCGTCACGGGTGAACACGGCCCGGGCGGCCGGCGAACTGTGGAACAACAAACGCGATGGCGACACCTGAGGAGGAAGAAGACACCGACCGGGATAGCAGGATGTAGGCGCACCATCCGCCACCCCTCAAAGGACGATCGCCTTGTACTCCCTGCTTCGGGCCGCTGCCGCGCTGGCCGCGGCCGCCGCGCTGGTCACCGGATGCAGTTCCGGCGACGACTGGTCACGGCCGCACCCCGAGCCCACTGCCGTGGGCAAGCTCGGTCCGGGGTTCGTCGACCCCTCCTCCCCACCCGCCCCGGAGGGGACCGCCACACCGCGGCCCGGCTCCTGGACCAAGGTCCACCCGCCGAAGGACTACCGTGTGGTCCTGCTGACCTCGGGTGACGAGCGCCCGACGAAGAAGCTCGTGACCGCGGTCCAGGACTGGGCCGGGGACGAGCACGTCGACCTCAGAACGATGACCGCCGATGGTCCGTCCGACCTCGTACCCAGCATCACCAGGGCCCTTGAGATGGGCCCGGACCTCATCGTCAGCGCAGGCAACGACCTCGTCGACCCCCTCGCGGTGGTCACCCCGAACCACCTGTCCCAGCAGTTCCTCGTCGTGGGCGCGGAGCTTGCCGAGCCCACCCACAACGTCACGGCGGTCGACTGGTCCGGTGCGTCGTTCCGTGGCGAGGGGCTCGGCATGTCCTCGACGTACGACCCCGGCTCGTTCTCCACCGAGCGCTGCGCGGCCGCCATCAGGGCAGGCGTCGCATCCGTGCTCAACGACCTGACCGGGATCGTGATCTGGCTCGACAACCCCTCCGCCCCACGCTGAGAGCCTCGGACTGCTGCGAAAGCGCCGGTCGAACCCGCTCCCGCTCCTTGGCTGTGGACGTACGAGCTCAGCACTGGTGGGTCAGGAGAGAGCCGCGCCGCGGTCGGGAAGCAGTGCGAGCTCACTGTTTCGGCCGGCCCGTCGTTCCGCAGTGCCCGGCGGGTTCCTCGGCTTGTCACCCTTGTCGAACGACAGCAGGAAAAGCCAGACGAGGGCGAGGAGCCGACGGCAGTCCGCCAGTCGAACGGATTCAGTTGCTGTCAGCTCGAATTGCTCCAGAAAGGTCTCGACGTCGAGCGGCACCCAGCTGGCCACGTGTTCGGTGATCTACGCCACCTCAAAGGCCCGATCGCTGACGCCCGAGTCCTCGAAATCGTCGATGCGCACCTCGAAGGGTTGTGCCACGCATGTAGGTGACGAGCCAGCGGCGTTCCGTTCGTCGTGGCTGCGGTGCCCGGTACCGTTGAGGGCTGTGTGGGCCGCGCCTGTCGCAGCTCACCCACACCACGGACGCTCAGCTCAGCGCACGCGTCCGCGCGGCTTCAGCGCCACCGGCGGCAGTTCGGGGGCGGCCAGCCGGTCGCCGTCATAGCCCTTCACCTCGCCGAAGCGGGAGCTCTCCATCCAGCCCCTCCGGGCCTCCTCGATTTCCTCATGGGAACGCCCGATGAAGTTCCACCACATGACGATCTCTTCCTCGAACGGCTCGCCACCCAGGAGCATGAGGCCGGCGTCGGAGGAGGCGCGGAGGGGGAGTTCGCTGCGGCCGCAGCCGAGGTAGAGCATCGATCCGGGCTCCAGCGGCACACCGTCGACCTCGGCCTCGCCGGACATCGACAGCACTGCGTACTCGAAGTCGGGCTCGAGCGGCAGTCGCGCCTCGGCGCCGCTCGCCAGGGCGACGTCTGCGCCGACGATCGGGGTGTAGGCCGTGCCCGGTGACACGGCGCCGTCGAGTTCGCCGAGGATCACCGTGGCGGTGAGGCCGGGGGCGGTGACGGTGGGCAACTCGGTGTGGTGCTGGAAGTGCGGCTCGACCTGCCGGTGCGCGTCGGGCAGGGCCACCCAGAGCTGGGCGCCGTGCAGAAGACGGGCGTGCGACTTCGGGCTCTCCTCGGAGTGGCTGATCGCCCGGCCGGAGGTCATCAGCCCCAGTTCGCGCGGGCGGACCGTCTGCAGACTGCCCAGGCTGTCGCGGTGCAGCACCTCGCCCTCATGGAGCCAACTGACCGTCTGCAGACCCATGTGGGGGTGCGGCGGGACCTGCATCCCGGGCTCGTCGGCGATGTCGTCGGGGCCGTAGTGATCCACGAAGGCCCAGGCGCCGACCATCCGCCGGCCGAGATTGGGCAGCAGCCGGCGGACCTCGGTGGACTCGCCGAGCTGGACGTGGCGCGGGGCGAGAAGTTCGCGTACCGGCTCGGCGACGACGAAACCCCGCCCTCCGCAGACGGAGAGTGCGGCCTGGCGATCGAGATTGCTCATGGCGCTCAACCTATTCCCGTGCGGGCGTGGGCGGTCGATACCCACGCCAAGATTTTAGTGGAATGTTCAACCATTATGCTCTGTTGTCACCGGTGAACGAACGGCTGGGCGCACGAGTGGACGCCCGACCGGCAGGATCCGGGAAAGCCGCGACGGAGGAGGACAAGTGAACGACAGCTACTTCGAGTTCGGTACGCCGGCCGACCGCTGGGACCGCGCCCGGATGTTCTTCGAGGCGAAGGAGTATCTCACCGCGGCCCGGATCCTGGGCGGGCTGGTCGAGGAGGCGCCGGAGCAGGTCGCCCCGCGGCTGCTGCTGGCCCGCGCCTATTACCACTCGGCCCGGCTCGGCAAGGCCGAGACGGAGCTGCGGGCCGTGCTGGAGCGCGACCCCGTGGAGCACTACGCACGGCTGATGCTCGGTCGCACGCTGGAGCGGCAGGGACGGCAGGCCGAGGCGACGCCGCATCTGCGGATGGCGGCGGCGATGTCCGGGGACTTCGAGGACGACGCGGACGTCTGAGGTGGCGCGCCGTCGGGCGCGCTGCGGGCCTGTTCAAAAGGGAGCCGACCGCGCGCCGTCGGGGGCCCGGCGCAGCCGGTCGGCTACCGGCCATCGGCATCATGCCTCAGGGTTCGGTGCCTCAGCCGGAGCGATCGGTTTCCGCGTCGTCCGCGGTCCGGCTTCCCGCAGCATTCGATACGCGGCCCAGCCATTCGGCCATCAGGGCCGATTCGGCCTTGCTGAGTCCGGCGCCAGGAGAACCGTGCAGCAGCGCCCGCAGCCGGTTGGCCGCGGAGGGGATCTGCGCCTCTCCCACGTCGTCCGGCTCGCTGCCGCTCGCTTCCGGTACGAACACGGCCGCGTGCACCGCGTCGCGCACCCGTACGGACGTGCCGTCGTCGGTGAAGGTCGCCGGGCGGGCGACCAGCATCAGCGCGACGCCGACATTGGCAGACATGATCATCTGGGCGGCCGGCTCGGGCGCGATCCGCAGCTTGCCCTGTGCTGCGGCCCGCTCCAGGTCCCTGGTGAGGATCCGATGCGATTCGAGCGCCGCGGCCGGCGGGGTGCGCATGGCGGGGGAATTCATCAGTCGGTACAGGTTCCGATTGCGCAGGGCGAACTCGACATGGCTGTCCCAGCCGTCGCGCAGGTCCTGGACGGGGTCCGCGGTGTCGCCGTGCTCCCGCTTCGTCGCCAGGTAGGCATCGAAGCCGTGATCGACGACGGCCGACAGCAGTCCTTCCTTGTCGCCGAAGTGCCGGTAGAGGGCCGGGGCTCCCACCTGTGCGGCCTCGCACACGGCCCGGGTGGAGATGCCACCGTCCGGCGATTTCGCGACCAGGTCGGCCGCCACTTCCAGGATGCGTGCCCGAGTACTCATCGAACGGACGCTATCAAGGGAGAGCGCGCGGAGGTCAGCGCGCTGCATGGGGAACCAGCAGGTCGCCGAGGCCGATGCGGGTGAGGAACTCGGAGCGGATCCGGTCGGCAACGGCGCTGACCGTTTCGCTGCCGTCGTCGACGGGGTCGATGTGGACCCTGAAGGGGCGTTTGCCGTGTTCCGTCCCGACCACCCGGACGATGGCGTCGGCGACCTGGGAGACATCGGCGTCGGCGGGTGCGAGGGCGGCCAGACGCTGGGAGACCTGGTCCATCATCCCCGCGTAGCGCTCTTCGTACGCCGGGACGACGGTCAGGTCGGCGGGATGGCCGCCGGTGACGAAGTGGTCGGTGCCGGACGTGAAGGAGCCGGGGACGACGATGGTGGTCTCGATGTTGAATCGGGCCAGCTCGGCGGCGTACGAGACGGCGAGCGCGTCCATGGCGGACTTGGCCGCGAAGTACGGGGCGAGATAGGGCGGGGTGCCTCCCCTGGTGGACGTGGACCCCACCCATACGACCAGTCCGTGCTCCTGGGCGCGCAGGTGCGGGAGGGCGGCCCGGTTGACGCGTTGGGTGCCGAGCACATTGGTGTCGTAGACCGCCGCGAGCTCCTCGGGCGTGAACGCTTCGGTGGGGCCGGTGACCATGTGTCCGGCGTTGTGGATGATCACGTCCAGGCGGCCGACGTCGGCGAGGACGGCGGCGACGGCGGCGTCCGCCGACTCCTGGGACAGCACGTCGAGTTCGACGGTACGCAGGTCCACCTGGTGCTCGGCGGCGTAAGCCGCCGCCTCGGCCACCCGTGCGGCGTTGCGTGTCCTGGTGTCGCGCATGGCTGCGTAGACGGTGTGGCCCTCGCGAGCCAGGGCCCGGGCGGCCAGGGCGCCGAAGCCGGACCCCGCGCCGGTGATGACGATGGTCTTGCTCATGACTCGGTCCTCTCGGTCGGTGGAGTAGAGGAAGAAGAGAAGGAAGGGGTGACGCGGTCCTGGGAGCGGCCTGCTGCTGCAGCGAGCGGAGTCACACGATGCCGCCGTTGGCGCGCACGACCTGGCCGTTGACCCAGCGGGCGGGACCGGCGAGGAAGGCGACGACCTCCGCGATGTCCTGCGGAGTCCCGAGGCGCTCCAGCGGCGCCTGGCCGGCGAGCTTCCCGATGGTCGCCTCGTCCTTGCCGTCCAGGAAGAGAGCGGTGGCGGTCGGCCCGGGGGCCACGGCGTTGACCGTGATGTCCCTGCCGCGCAGTTCGCGGGCCAGGATCAGGGTCATGGCCTCGACCGCGCCCTTGGTGGCGGCGTAGGCGGTGTAGCCGGGAAGGGCCAGCGCCAGGACGGAGCTGGAGAAGTTGATGATCGCTCCGCCGCCGCGCAGGCGGCGGGCCGCCTGCTGGTCGACGACGAAGGTGCCGCGGATGTTGGTCCGGTGCATCCGGTCCAGGGCGTCCAGATCCATGTCGACGAGTGGTGCGAGCGTCATGGCGCCCGCGGCGTGGACGACGACGTCGACTCCGCCGAAGATCTCCTCTGCCGCATCGAAGAGCGCAGCCACCGCGACCTCGTCGGCGACGTCCGCCCGGTGGGCGATCGCCTCGCCACCTGCGGCGGCAATCGCCGCGACGGCGACCTCGGCCTCGGTCCGGTTGCCCGCGTAGTTGATGACGACGGCGAATCCGTCGGCAGCCAGGCGCTCGGCGCTCTCCCGGCCGATTCCCCTGGATCCTCCGGTGACGACCGCGACCCGGCGTGCAGTGGTGGTGGTCTGCTCAGTCAAGGCGTTGCTCCCGCTTCGAAGGGTGCGGTGGTGTCCGCTTCCCGATGGAAAGAACGCTAACACCAATCGAGTAGCGTCGCTACCCTCTCTTCGTAGCAACGTTACGTACATCGCTACCTACTCCTCGGTCGGTCAAAATTCCGATGCGTCGAGGCTTGCCGCCGTGATATTCCGGCGAGTCATGGGACCTCTTGTGACAACGCGACTCGTGCTCCACCCACTCACCCCCGCCGAGGCGGAGTACGTAGTGGAAGGCCGTCCCGGGCCGGACGCCCTCTGGGCACCCGACTATCCCAACGACGGCGACCGGGCGGGCGCGCGGCACTTCCTGGAGCACTGCGCGGATACCGGCGATCCCCGGCCGTTCGGAGCGTACGAGATCCGCCTCCGCGAAGACGGGCACGCCATCGGCGGAGTCGGTTTCCATGGAGTCCCGGACGACCGGGGGCAGGTCACGATCGGCTACGGCCTGATACCGGCGATGCGCGGCAAGGGGTACGCCTCGGAGGCTCTGCGCGCGCTGCTGGAGTTCGCCCGTGCCTCGGGTGTCGCGTCGGTCAAGGGCGACGCCGACCTCGACAACGCCGCGTCCCAGCACGTCATGGCAGCAGCCGGCATGCGCCTCGTCGGGGAGGACGACCTGCTGAGGCACTACCGGATCGACTGGCCGGCCGGATCGGCGGCCGAACGCGGGGGCGGAGCGAGTGCGACGGACGAAGCCGCCGGGTCCTCATCTTCTCCCCAGGTCTCCGCTCCACGTCCGTCGTGACGCCCGACACCCGGGCGGTCGGACCCCTACCACGACCGACCCCGCCAGGCGGCTCCTGGCGGGGTCGGTCGTAGTGGCGTTCTCGGCCGGTCAGCCGGCGGCGGTGGCCGTGCGGGATGCCGTGCCGCCCCCTGTCGGGACCGGCTCCGGTCCCGACACCAGCAGCCGTTCGGTCAGATAGCCGAAGAACAGACCGAAAGTGGTCCAGAGCGTGGCCTGAACGGCGAGGGTGGCGAGGCGGAACTCCCACAGCAGGCCGGCCGGGAAGTCCTTTCCGACCTCGTTGAACGAGGGCAGGAAGGCGTACGCGAGCCCGATGACGAGGACGTAGCCGGCGGATGCGGCGATCGACGCGTTCCAGTTGCCCAGGCGTGGAGCCAGCCGCTTGCCGAGGATGACGGCCGCAACGGCGAGCAGCACACTGAGAGCGACCATGAGGAAGAACATGGCGGTGCGTTGGCCGATCGTGTCGGGGTTGCCGACGGCCGGCGGGTTGGCCGGGTACTTGAGGAACGGCACGACATACACGGTCAGCAGGGCGCCGAACGCGATCAGTGCGGCCGTGGCCCGCGGGCCGAACCTGCCGATGCGGCCGAGGGCGTAGCAGAAGACGAGCGCGGCGATACCGCCGACGGCCACGCCGAAGACGAGGACACCGGTGGCGAGGCCGGCCGTGGACTGCATGGCACGGCTGACGAGTTCCTCGCCGCCGCCGTGGTCGTGGCTGTGCGCCTCTTCGAGAGCGATCGCCGCGTCGACCCGCGACTCTCCGAGGAAGTAGGCGACGGCAAGTGCGAGCGCACCCGCGACGAGGCCGGCCAGCATGCCGCGGACCAGCAGGGCTCTGACGGATATGGAGTTCATGAGGGGTTCCCCTGGCTTGCGCGGTATGTCAGTGGCAGGGGAAACCGAGCAGGTGGCGACCGTCGTGGACCCACTCGTGGACACCCTCGCCGGAGATGACCGCGGTGGCGCCCTGCTCGGCGCCGACGAAGTACAGCAGGACGAGCATGAGAATGCCGAAGAAGACCGCCCACGGGGCAATCGCCTTCAGCGAGATGGGGGTGATGGCGGGTGATGCGACGGCGGCGGGGGCAGCAGTCTGTGCCATGGCAGAACCTCCTGGGGGAACACGCGTCCCGATCGTGGTGCCTGAGACGACGGTGCCGGGTCTGACTTCCCGTACGGATACGGGTTCACAGTGGCGCGACCGTGCCGGATTCTCACCGGACTTCCATCACACCGTCGTCATGTTCGTCGCGACCATACCGCCTGGGTGCACCCCGCCGCCATGGCACCATCTGCCCACCCCACGGCCCTGGATGCCATGGTGTGCTTACCGAAGGGGCCACAGTTCAGGGAGTTGACGCGGGTGTTCACGGTACGGGTGATGTTGATCTCACCGGCGCTCAACGCGGCGCTGCGCGAGGCCCGCTTCGACGGCGACGCCCCGCTCGACGCGTCCGGCGTCCGGCGGGCGCGTGCGGCCGCGGCCGCGGTGCCTGCCGCTGACCGCCGGGTGCACGGTTCGGACGAGCGGTGCACCGGGACCGCCAAGGCGTTGGGGCTGCGGTCCGAGCCCGAACCCGCCCTTCGCGGCTGGGACTTGGGACGCTGGCGCGGACAACGGCTGGCGCAGGTGAGCCAGGACGAGCCGGAGGCGGTGTCGGCCTGGCTGTCCGACCCTTCGGCTGCCCCGCACGACGGTGAGTCGTTGCTCGATCTGCATGCGCGGGTGGGCGGTTGGCTGGATTCGCTGCACGGGGAGGGCGCCGAGGACGGCGGCGTGCTCGCCGTGGTCGAACCCGCGGCTGTGCGGGCCGCGATCGTGCATGCGCTGGGTCTTCCGCCGCAGGCGTTCTGGCGGTTGGACGTCGCTCCGCTGACGCTGACCGAGCTCAGCGGTCGGTCCGGGCGCTGGAACCTGCGTTGCGGGCGGTCCCTGAGCATCGGAACCGACGAGCCCACCACGGCGCACGGACGGTAACCCGGGGAGCCGTATCCGTGATGGATCGCGGAATCATGAACGCCCCCTCGACCATGGGTCACGACGGATTCCGGCCTCCCCTGCCCCGACCCGGAGGGCGGCACCCGAGGCCGGACCCGCAACGACTTGCTCCCCTCATCCCCTCCGCACAGCAATGCTGACAAATCGTACGTAAAATGGCCAAGGCGATCGAGCCCACCTCCTCTTCGGAAGGGCGACCGACCATGACCGATCAAACGCAGCTGAGCCGGCCCGAGACCACCCGCCCATCCGGGTCCACGCACGGCGCGGGACCGCAGAGCGAAAACCGCCGGGAAAACCGCCGAACGGAACCCGGGGCACGAGGGCGTACCACGATCGCCGACGGCGTGGTGGCGAAGATCGCCGGGCTGGCGGCCCGGAGCGTCCCCGGAGTCCAGGCCATGGGCGGGGGATTCACCCGCGGTATGGGGACGGTGCGGGAGCGAGTGCCCGGAGCGGGAGGTCGGTCCGTCACCGGCGGCGTCAAGGTCGAGGTCGGTGAGGTCCAGACCGCCGTCGACCTGTCGATCATCGTCGAATACGGCTTCCCGATCGTCGAGCTCGCAAGCGACGTCCGGACCGAAGTGATCGCCGCCATCGAGCGGATGACCGGTCTGGAGGTCGTGGAGGTCAACATCACGGTGACCGACGTGAAGCTGCCCGACGAGGAGGAAGAGGAAGAGCAGGTGCCGGAGAGGCGAGTCGTGTAGTGGCTCGCCGGACCGGGTCGCGCCTGGTCGAAGGGGGGTGACCGTCGGCCGTGTCGTCGGCCTGAAACCTCGGTTGTCTCCCGGGACCGTCGGATGTCCGCCCGGCACCCGGCCACTGAGGCAGCCGCGTATGACGGGGATGTGGCTGACCTCGATCGGAGGACCAGATGTCCACAGGAATCATTGTTGCCATCGTCGTCGTGGTGGTGGTCCTTGTCGCCCTCGCGGTGATGGTCCGGCTCGCCGTTCGGCGGCGTCATCTGCGAGAGCGCTTCGGACCCGAGTACGAGCGCGCTGTCGAATCCGGTGACAGCCGCACGGCGGCCGAGCGTGATCTGCGCGAACGCGAGCAACGGCACGACGACCTCGACCTGAAGCCGCTGCCCACGACTGCCCGTCAGCAGTACGCGCAGGAGTGGAACAGCGTGCAGGAGCACTTCGTGGACCGTCCGCAGGAGGCGGTCGGTGAGGCGGACCAGCTGGTGACCCGGCTGATGAAGGAACGTGGCTACCCGACCCAGGACTATGAGCAGCAGGTGAAAGACCTGTCGGTCGAACACGGGCGCACGCTGGAGCATTACCGCGCCGCCCACGAAGTCAATGCGCGAGCCGGGGGCCGGCAGACGACCACCGAGGAACTGCGGGGAGCGATGGTGCACTACCGCGCACTCTTCGACGACCTGCTCACCGACGGCGACAGGCCGGGGCAGCAACACGCTTGACCCGGCGCCCGCGCAAACCTGCGGGCGACCGAACGAGATCCCGTCGAAACCCATTCGGACGAGGTGAACAAGCATGCAGCGCGAACACATTGGAGCAGGCGAGCACAGCAGCGCGAGCGACGCGGGACTCAGCACCGAGGATCTCGCCCGGCCTCGGGACGACCGGGACGCAGATCGTGGAACACCGCCGGCAGCGGCGGACGCTCCCGCGCCCACTGTGGACGCCGCTGCGGGTTCCCCGTCCACGGAGCAGCCCGTGGCGGGCACACCGCACGCTTCGGCGCCGGATCAGGGCCAGGAGAACGAGCCGCTGCTCGGTCCCGAGGAGGCCGAGGCCTTCAAGTCCAAATGGCAGGCCGTCCAGACAGCCTTCGTCGACGATCCGCAGGACGCCGTCCGTACGGCCGACGCCTTGGTCGCCGAGGTCATGCAGACACTGGCCCGGTCGTTCGCAGCCCGCAAGGAAGGGCTCGAAAGTCAGTGGGGCCGAGGCGAGGAGGTCCTCACCGAGGATCTGCGCATAGCGCTTCAGCGCTACCGCTCGTTCTTCAACCGCCTGCTCAGCGCCTGATCGCGGAGAGGCGATCGGGAGGCGTGATCGGTTGCGGCACGGCGCGAGCCCGCCGCCACTGCATCCGCGCTTCGGGACGCGGGTGCAGCGCGCGGTGCGCGGGGGTGCCGGATCCCGACAGTCCAGCCACCCCGCCCCCTGCGGGGCGTTCGGTCACGTCGGGATCCGTTCCTCCACGCGTCGGCTCACCGTCCGTACTCAGCCGCGGTAGGTCTCCAGCAGGCGCAGCCAGACCTCGCTGATCGTGGGGAAGGCGGGGACCGCGTGCCAGAGCCGGTCGATGGGGACCTCACCCGCGACCGCGACGGTCGCCGAATGCAGCAGCTCGCCGATGCCCGGCCCTACGAAGGTGACGCCGAGCAGGATCTCCCGGTCGAGGTCGACGACCATGCGGGCGCGGCCCCGGTAACCGCTCGCGTAGAGGCCGGCGCCCGAGACCGCCGCGAGGTCGTAGTCGACGGCGCGCACGCGATGGCCGGCCCTCTCCGCCGCGGCGAGGGTGAGACCGACGGACGCGGCCTCCGGGTCGGTGAAGACCACCTGGGGCACCGCCGCGTGGTCGGCGGTCGCGGTGTGGGCACCCCAACGACCGGTCGCCTCCGGGGTGCCCTGGGCGCGGGCGGCGATCGCGGCACCCGCGATACGGGCCTGGTACTTACCCTGATGGGTGAGGAGCGCCCGGTGATTGACGTCGCCGACGGCGTAGAGCCAGTTGCTGCCCTCCACCCTGCAGCTGTCGTCGACCGGGAGCCAGGATCCGGGCTTCAGAGCCACCGTCTCCAGCCCGAGGTCGTCGGTGCGCGGGGCGCGGCCGGTGGCGAAGAGGATCTCGTCGGCCTCGATGCGCTCGCCGTCGTCCAGTTCGACGGTGACGGGACCGTCCGGGGTTGTGCGGTCGACGGAGGTGGCCGAGACGCCGGTGCGGATGTCCGCTCCCGCCTCGGTCAGCGCCTCGGCGACCAGCTCACCGGCGAACGGCTCCATCTTCGGCAGCAGGCCCTTGCCACGGATCAGCATCGTGACCTGGGCGCCGAGCGCCTGATAGACGGTGGCCATCTCCACGCCGACGACCCCACCGCCGACGATCACCAGGCGGCCGGGAACCTCCTTCGCGCTGGTCGCCTCCCGGCTCGTCCATGGGCGGGCGTCGGCGATTCCGGGCAGGTCGGGAACCACGGCACCGCTGCCCGTGCAGACGGCGACGGCGTGCCGCGCGGTGAGCCGGTGTTCGGTGCCGTCGGGGGTGGTGACGGAGACCTGCTTCGTACCGGCCAGACGGCCCTGGCCCCGGTAGAGATCCGCACCGACGCCCTCCAGCCAGGCGACCTGCCCGTCGTCGTGCCAGTCGGAGACATACCAGTCACGGTGGGCGAGGACCGCGGCCGTGTCCAGCGGGCCCTGTACGGCTGCGCCGAGGCCCGGGACCCTGCGCGCGTCGGCACGGGCGACGACCGGTCGCAGCAGGGCCTTGCTGGGAATACAGGCCCAGTACGAGCATTCGCCGCCGACCAGTTCCGACTCGACGACCGCCGTGGTCAGCCCGGCCGCGCGGGTCCGGTCCGCCACGTTCTCCCCCACCGGCCCCGCACCGATCACCACGACGTCGTACACGGCGTTCTTCACAGCATCAGCATCTGTCATGGGGACAGTCTGGTGGTGGGTGTGGGCCTCGGCCACATGGGCAGGCGGAATAGCGCAAAGGAAGCCACCGTTGTCCCGTACAGGTCCCAGCGGGCACAGGAAGAGGTACAGAAGCATGAGCACCGTAGAGCTCACCAAGGAAAACTTCGATCAGGTCGTCAGCGAGAACGAGTTCATCCTGATCGACTTCTGGGCTTCCTGGTGCGGCCCGTGCCGTCAGTTCGCGCCGGTCTACGACGCGGCGTCCGAGCGCCACGACGACCTGGTCTTCGCCAAGGTCGATACGGAAGCGCAGCAGGAGCTGGCGGCTGCCTTCGAGATCCAGTCCATTCCGACGCTGATGATCGTCCGGGACAATGTCGCGGTGTTCGCCCAGCCCGGGGCGCTGCCGGAGGCTGCGCTGGAGGACGTCATCGGACAGGCCCGGAAACTGGACATGGACGAGGTGCGCAAGTCCATCGAGAACCAGCAGAAGGAACAGCAGCAGTAGCCTGCGCGCGCGAACCGCGGGTGGAGGAGGGCCCGGCCGACGGCCGGGCCCTCCTGGCGTTGCGAAGGCGGACAGACCCGAGTGCTAGAAGGGGTGGCCGGCCGGTTCGTGGCGCACGGTCGTCCAGCGCAGCTCGGTGAAGGCCTCCAGGTTGGCCCCGCCGCCGAACCGAGCGCCGGTGCCGGACGCCCCGATGCCACCGAAGGGCGCCACCGCCTCGTCGTTCACCGTCTGGTCGTTGATGTGGACGATGCCGGTCGGGATCCGTTCCGCGAGTTCCAGGCCACGCGCGGTGTCACGGGTGACGATGCCGAGGGAGAGTCCGTACGGGCTGTCGGCGGCCAGCGCCGCGGCCTCGTCCAGGGTGTCGAAGGACCGCACGGGGGCCACCGGGCCGAAGACCTCCTCCGTGTAGGCGGGCGTGTGGTCGTCGACGTCGGTGAGGACGGTGGGGCGGTAGAACAGATCGCGATGGGTACCTCCGGCCGCGACCTTCGCGCCGCCTGCGGTGCTCGACTCGACCAGCCGGTGGATCTTTCCGAGCTGGCCGCGGTCGATGATCGGGCCCAGGTGGACCTGCTCACGGTGCGGGTCGCCGACCGCCAGCGCGTCCGCCTTGGCGACGAGCCGTTCGACGTACTCGTCCAGCAGCGAGGCGTGTACGAGGTGCCGGCCGGTGGTCATGCAGATCTGGCCCTGGTGGAAGAACGAGCCCCAACTTGCCTGGGCCACCGCGCCCTCCAGGTCGGCGTCCTCCAGAACGACGAGGGCGGAGTTGCCACCGAGCTCCAGGTGGGCACGCTTGAGGAGCCGTCCGGCGGCTTCACCGACGGCGCGGCCCGCCGCGGTGGAACCGGTGAAGGAGATGACCGGCACACGCGGTTCGGCGACCAGCGCCTGTCCGGCCTCGGCGCCGCCGGGCAGGAGGTGCAGCAGGTTTTCGTCGAGTCCGGCCTCGGCGAAGACCGCCGCGAGCGCGAGCCCGCCGCAGACGGCGGTGCGCGGGTCGGGCTTGAGGAGGACCGCGTTGCCCAGGGCGAGTGCGGGGGCGACGGACCTGATGGAGAGGATCAGCGGCGCGTTGAACGGGGCGATCACGCCGACGACGCCGACCGGGACGCGCCGGGTGTAGGAGAGGCGCTCGCCCTCGCTGGGCAGTACCTCACCGGTCGGCCGGGATGCGAGCGCGGCGGCCTCGTAGCACTCCTGGGCGGCGACATGGAGCTCGAAGTCGGCCTTGCCGGGGATCGAGCCCGACTCCCGTACGATCCATTCGCGCAGTTCGTCGGCGTGCGCGGTGAACAGGTCGCCGGCCCGGCGCAGGACCGCGGCACGGACGAAGTGCGGGGTACGGGACCAGGCGGCCTGGGCGGCGGCCGCGGACCGGGCGGCCGTGGCGATGTCCTCGGGCGCGGCAAGGGTGACACGTCCGAGCACCTCGCCGGTGGCGGGCTCGACGACGTCCGACTCACCTCCCGCAAGCGTGCGGGACTGCCAGGCCTTGGGGTCGAGCAGGGACATGAAGACTCTCCAGTCGATCGGTTCGAGGGGTGGTCCCATGCGGTGGGGCGCGGGGGTGCGGCCGCGGCTTCGCGGGGCGACGCGATCCGGCGCAGCCGTGCGAGCTGCGTCCGGCAATCGAACGTGGCCTCGCTCGGTTGAACGTGCAACATCGTAGCCACGCAGCACCCACCGACAAGGGAATTGATCGAACTGCTGCTCCCTTTGCAACCGACGCCCCGTGCCGACCTCGCGCAGCAACGGCACCTATCAACTCTCCATCGAATGACGGAAGTTCCCTGTGTGCCGGCTCAGCCTCAGGCCTTCCGCTCCGAGACCCTGACCGAGAGGCCGTAGTCAAGTTCGGCACCGTCGATGAGCAGGGCCTCCACGGTCCGGGTCACCGGATCGATGTCCGCCACCATCCCCTCCCCCGCGTACCGAGGGTAACCCGATGCCCCGGTCTCGCCCGTGGCCTCCACGACGGCCGAGCGGATGGCGGCCACGGAGTCGGGAGCCTCGGCTGCGTCGGTGTGCTCGGTGCCGTCGGTGGCTTCCGGGTGTTCGGTGACTTCGGCCGGCTGGGTCGTGGTGTCGGTGAACCCGGGGACGAGGAGGATCTCGTAACTCTGCGGATAGCTCATGGTCATGACGCTAGGCAAGCGACGCGCGGCGCGCACGTTGCCGCGCTGCCGTGTTGCAGTGCCGGGCAACGCCACCACCCCCGTGTGCTGCCGCCGCTGAGCCCGGCGACCGCGCCCCGCCGCCTCAGCTCGACTCGCGGGCGATCGCCCGCGCACTCAGCAGGTCGTGACGCTCGGGCTCGCCCCCGGGGCTCCGCACCAGCCGGTCGACGAGATCGGCCAGCGGCTGCGCCGTCGCCAGTTCCATCCGCACACTGCTCAACCGGGGCCTCAGCAGCCTGCCCAGCATCAGGTCCTCGGCTCCGATCACGGCGGTCTCGCCGGGCACGTCGATGCCCGCGTCCTGGAGCGCCCGCATCAGAAGCATCGCGTAGTCGTCGTTGTAGGCGAACACGGCGTCGAGTCCGAGTGTGCGCCACCGCGCGGCGAGGACGGCGGCCGACTCCTCCTCGTACCGCAGGGGCAGCGGTTCGATACGGGCTCCGCCACCGGCCGCGGCTCGCCGGGCTCCCGCCAGCCGGGGTTCGGCGAACACGCCGACGCCCCGTTCCTCGGGCATGACCACTCCGATCCGGCGGCGGCCGCGCTCCAGGAGATGCGCGGTGGCGCAACGGCCCACCTCCCGCTCGTCCATGACCAGGGCGTGGGCACCGTCGACCGGCTGCGGGCCGAGGGTGATCACCGCCCTGGCCCCGGAACGCCGGAGCACGGCGATGCCCTGAGGGGTGAGGGCGATCCCGCCGGGTGCGACGACGGCCACGGGGCGGAGTTCGGCCCAGGCACGGGCGGCCTCCTCGGCGTCCAGCCCGAGACTGCCGTGCTGGACCACGGTGTAGTCGAGACGGCGCAGGCCGGACTCGAGCTCATGGAAGAAGTGGTGGTGGAGCGGTGCGGCCGGATGGCTGCCGGTGGGCAGCAGCACCATCCGGGTGTGTCCGGCGCGCAGGCTTCGGGCCGCCGCGTGCGGCACGTAGCCGAGTTCGCCGGCTGCTTCCCTGACCCGACGGCGGGTCGGATCACTGATCCGCACGGTCGAATTGTTGTTGAGTACGTACGACACGGTGGCCCGGGAGACGCCGGCGAGTCGCGCCACATCGGCGCTCGTCGGGATCGGACCTTCGGAGGGCTGCTCGGGTAACTGGCTCATGGCGTCGGGCAGTCTTCCAGACCGGCCCTGCGTGGGTACGCTCCGGGGCATGGATGACTCGTCGATGGTGGGACTGCTCGGCCGGGTGACCGGGACGGTGGGGCCGGGGCTGGTCGGCGAGGTGATCGTACGGATTCGCGGGGGCGCCGAGCACTTCCTCGCGTACCCGTCCTCACCGTCGGACCGCATGGAGCCGGGGACGGTGGTGACGGTGATCGAATATCTTCCCCCGCGCACGGTGTACGTGGCGCGCGCGTACGACAGCTGACGTGCACACGCAGGACAGGTGAGGGGCCCGACGCACAGGCGTCGGGTCCGCGCCGGTCAAGAAAGCGGCAAGGTTCCGCCCACCTCTTCTCCACCGTCGCTCGCAGGAGAAGACTCCCTCTGTTCAGCAGTGCCGACGGGGCACTGCGATAAGGGGGCGCATGCCGATGGTCATCGGCGTCACGGCGGGGCTGGTTCTCGCCGCCATCATTGTGTTGATCGGCCTGTTCAAGCTGATGTGGCGAGTGGCCGAGCCGAACGAAGCACTGGTCATATCGGGCTCGAAGCACAAGACCGAAGGTCTTGGCCAGGGCATGGGGTTCCGCATCGTCACCGGGCACGGCACGCTCGTCCTGCCCGGTGTGCAAGCGGTGCGGAAGATGTCTCTCGATCTCAACGAGACGGAGCTGTCCGTCGATTGCGTCACGCATCAGGGGATTCCCCTGCGGGTGCGCGGTGTTGTCATCTTCAAGGTGGGCGACGACTTCGTGTCGATCGCCAATGCGGCCCGCCGCTTCCTCGACCAGCAGAAGATGATGTCGGAGCGGGTGCACAACGTGTTCGCCGGTCACCTCCGTTCCATCGTCGGCGGGTTGACCGTCGAGGACATGATCCGGGACCGGGAGAAGCTCACCGGTCAGACCCGGGCGGCGTGCGGCAGCGAGATGGAGAAGCTCGGGCTGATCGTCGATTCGCTGCAGATCCATGAGATCGAGGACCCGACCGGGTACATCAAGAATCTCGCCATGCCGCATGCCGCCGCCGTACAGCGGGATGCCCGGATCGCGCAGGCCGAGGCGAACCGGCGGGCGACCGAGGCGGAGCAGCAGGCCGCCGCCCGGATGTCGGAGGCGACCCGCGACAGCGAGATCCTGCAGGCCGGCTACCAGGCCGAGCGGGACAAGGCCGCGGCCAAGTCGCGGCAGGCGGGGCCGCTCGCCGACGCAGCGGCCCGGCAGGAGGTCGTGGTCCAGGAGACCCGGGTCGCCGAGCTGGAGGCCCAGCGGCGCGAGCAACAGCTGCAGGCCGACGTACGGAAACCCGCCGATGCCCAGGCGTACGAGAAGCGCACGCTGGCGGAGGGCGAGCGCGACGCCCGGATCTCGGCCGCCGAGGCGCATGCGAAGGAGACGGAACTCGCCGCCGTCGCCGAGGCCAACCGGGTGAAGACGGCGGCGATCGCCGAGGCCGAGGCGACCAAGGCGCGTGGCGCCGCCGCCGCTTCGGCGACCCGGGCGACCGGTGAGGCGGAGGCAGCAGCAGCGCAGGCCAAGGGCCTCGCGCTGGCCGAGTCGACCCGGGCGAAGGGACTGGCCGAGGCGGAGGCGATCAAGGCACGGGCTGCGGCGCTGGCCGAGAATCAGGAGGCCGTGGTCGCACAGCAGTTGGCGGAGAGGTGGCCGGAGATCGTCGAGGCCGGCGCGGGCGCCTTCAGCAGCGTCGATCACATGGTGCTGCTGAACGGGGCCGACGGCATGTCGGAGATGTTCGCGAAGGCCCTGACGATGGGTGGTACGGGGCTGGGCCTGGCCCGCCAGCTGCTGTCCACGATGAGCCAGGGCGACGGCCGGAACGATGGCCGGACCAACGGTGGGACGGAGGCTGCACCCCCGGTCAACGGTGTCGCGCCCACGGTCCCGCCCGTGCCGCGCAAGGAGCGCATTCCGGTGACGGGCGGTCAGGAGGGCGGCGCACCCTCCTGACCGGTCGTGGCGGCTGTGGCCGGTTCCTGTCCGTCAACCACGGGCGAGTACCGGCCACAGCTGTGTGCCGTCCCGTCCGTATCCCGACGAGCGGCGCGGCCCGCCCGGTGCTCTCCGCAGCGCATCGGCGTCTTCCTTCCCGATCCGCTGCGTGTCCGGCGGACCCGGCTCCACGGAATGGGTCGTACACGTTCTACGGTGTTCGGATGACGATCCCTCACCGTTCAGTCGGCACATTCAGCATGAACAGCAGCGACGGCTCGGCCGACTTCCCCGGCCGTTCCGGTCCGACCGCCACCGCCGAGGCCGACCCGCACGACGTGGGCCAGGTCCGCACCTCGTACGCCCCCGACCGTGACGGCGATCCCGACCCCGGCGAGATCGTCTGGACCTGGGTGCCGTTCGAGGAGAACGACGGCCGGGGCAAGGACCGCCCGGTGCTCGTGGTCGCGCGCGAGGCGGCGGGCACACTGCTCGCCGTGCAGCTCTCCAGCAAGCAGCACGACCGGGACCACGAGTGGGTGGCCCTCGGCGCCGGGCCGTGGGACAGCTCGGGCCGGCCGTCCTGGGTCGATCTGGACCGGATGCTGCGGGTGCACGAGGACGGGATGCGCCGCGAGGCGTGCGCGCTGGACCGGGACCGCTTCGATCTGGTCGTCGGGCGGCTGCGGGAGCGCTACGGCTGGGGCTGACCGACGGGGCCGGGGCCACCGGCCGTGGCGGCCTACGTGGGCTCTCCGGCTCGACACCGTCACGGAGCACCCATCCCTCCAGCTCGACCTGACGGTTACGGTTGGTGTACGCGCCCGACCCCACGGCTCGACGTCGCCGTCAAAGCCGCTGCCCACAGCACCGGTCCGAGGTGGGCCGTCACAGTCGGTCCACACTCCTCCGGCTCAACGTGACCCTTACGGTGGAGCGCCACTCCCCCGGCCCAACGTCACGGATACGTCTGCGGCTCGCGACCGAACGTCCGGGCGAACGCCGTACGGGTGGCCGCTGCGCGGCTGCGGTCGAGGATGCCGAAGACGATCTGCTCGAAGTGGCCGGCGAACCGGCCCCCGTCGGCGAGCAGCGCCCGGAACGCACCGGCCACCTGCGCCGGATCGTTCATGAACACTCCGCAGCCCCAGGCCCCGAGCACCAGCCTGCGGTACCCACGCACGGCGGCGACCTCCAGTACCCGCTCGGCGCGGGACGCGAGCACCGCGGGGATGCGGTGGGCGTCCTCGGGCGTCCGGCTGCGGATCACTCCGGCGTTGGGCGCCGGCGAGGTGAGGAAGCCGACGGTGTAAGGGGTGTCGAGCAGCCGCCCCCGGTCGTCACGGAACACCGGAACACCGGGCGAGTGGATCACCCGATCGGTGTAGAAGGCACTGCGCTCGGCCCGGTGGTGGGCGTAGTAGTCGGGGGCCCGCAGCAGGGTGGCGTACAGCGCGGAGCCGCGGCACAGGGCCTCCTCCTGGGCCTGCGCGCCGTTCAGGTAGCCGCCCCCCGGGTTACGGGCGGAGGCGTAGTTCAGGACGGCGATCCTGCCGGCCCCCTCGCCGGTCATCCGGCGCGCCGCCTGCAGGCTGCTCTCGTCGGTCACCTCGATGACCGAGGCGCGGTCTGTGTCGAGTGCGGCCACGGGCACCGGGTCGGGCCCGTACAGCCGCGTCCCGGAGAGCGCGGCGGCCAGAGTGCGCTCAATACTGATCTCACGCCCCTCGGGCGTGCGGTAGAGCCCGGCTTCGACGATGGACTCGGTCTCTGTCGCGATGGCGCGCAGCCGTGCGCTCATCGGCACTCCCCCGTGTGATGCATACGGGGCATGATCGACGCTCCTGCGCTCCCGGCGCAACGGAATTATGTGCCGCGCAAGGGCACCCTTGTGCGATCTCCCCGCAAGGGTTTGGGTGGTACGGACGTACCGAAAAAGGAGGCCCCGGCATGTCACCGGACGCACCCGTCGGCCACGGTCCGACCGATTACGACCGCCCTCTCGGTGAGGGCGATGCGGAGGATTTACTGCGATGCATCTGCTTCAAGACCGGCCCGCCCCGGACGGTCGGGGTCGAGCTCGAATGGCTCGTTCACGACCGTGACCGGCCCCGTACCCCGGTCGCCCACGACCGTGTCGACGCGGCCGTCGCCGCCGTGGGCGCACTGCCGCTGAGCGCGGCGCTCACGTTCGAACCCGGCGGACAGCTGGAGCTCAGCTCGCAGCCGGCGGACTCCCTGATGGCCTGTATCGACACCATGGCCACCGACCTGGCCGCCGTACGCGCCGCGCTCGGCCGGCTGGACCTCGTACCGGTCGGACTCGGCGTCGATCCGTGGCATCCCCCACGCCGTCTGCTGCACGAGCCCCGCTACGACGCCCTGGAGGCCTCGTTGGACCGGTCGGGACCGGCGGGTCGCGCCATGATGTGCTCCACCGCGTCCGTCCAGGTCTGTCTGGACGCCGGCGAGGAGGAGCCGGGGCCGCTCGGCCACGGGCGGCGCTGGCAGCTGGTGCACCTGTTGGGTGCGGTGCTGGTGGCGGCGTTCGCCAACTCGCCGTACCGGGAGGGCCGCCCGACGGGATGGCGGTCCACCCGCCAGTCGCTGTGGGCCGATCTCGATCCGGTGCGGAGCCTGGCACCGCCTGGCCGTTCCGCCCCGCGCGACGACTGGGCCACGCATGTGCTCGACGCCCCGGTGATGTGCATCCGGAGCGACGAGGCGCCGTGGGCCGTGCCGGTCGGTCTGACCTTCCGGAACTGGATCCGTACGGGTGCGCCGCGGCCGCCGACGCGCGCCGATCTCGAGTACCACATGACCACGCTGTTTCCGCCGGCTCGCCCGCGCGGACACCTCGAACTGCGCATGATCGACGCACAGTTCGGTGACGACGGATGGCTTGTACCGCTCGCCGTCACCACCGCCCTGTTCGACGACCCGGAGGCCGCCGAGACCGTGTACCGCACTGTCAAACCTCTGGCCGAGATAGCAGGCGCGCGGTCCGCTCCGCGCAATCCGCTCTGGGTCGGCGCCGCCCGTGACGGCCTGGCCGACCCGGAACTGCGGGTGACAGCCGCGACCTGCTTCGAAGTGGCGCTGGAGGCTCTGCCCCGACTGGGTGCTTCCGAGGCCGTTCAGCAGGCGGTGGCGGTCTTCCACGACCGCTTCGTCGCCCGGGGCCGGTGTCCTGCCGACGATCTGCCCGAACTTCTCGCGATGCCCTCGGTGCATGCGGCGCCCCCGGCGCTTCGTCCGGATGAGGGAAGGAAAGCCCGCTCATGACTGAAACCCCCGCAACCCCGACGCCCGAACTCGACACGGAGGCGCTGCGGCAGCGCGCTCTCGCGGCGCTCCTCACCGCCCGGGAACGCACCACGCTCCTTACCGACAGCGTCGACGACCGTGAACTGACGGCCCAGCACTCCCCGTTGATGTCGCCGCTGGTCTGGGACCTCGCGCACATCGGCAATCAGGAGGAGTTGTGGCTGCTGCGCGGCGTCGCCGGGCGGGAGGCGATGCGCCCCGAGATCGACGGGCTGTACGACGCCTTCGAGCATCCGCGGGCCAGCCGCCCCTCTCTTCCGCTGCTGCCGCCCGCCGAGGCCCGCTCGTACGCCGCGGAGGTACGTGGCAGGGCCCTGGACGTCCTGGAGAGCACCGCTCTGATCGGTGACCGCCCGCTCGTGGAGGCCGGCTTCGCCTTCGGGATGATCGCCCAGCACGAGCAGCAGCACGACGAAACGATGCTGATCACCCACCAGCTGCGATCCGGTCCGGCCGTGCTCACCGCGCCGGAGCCGCCGCGGCCGACCGACGCGGCCTCGCTTCCCGCCGAAGTCATGGTTCCCGGGGGCTCGTTCACCATGGGTACGTCGACCGAGCCGTGGGCGCTCGACAACGAGCGCCCCGCCCATGTGCGTGAAGTGCCGGGGTTCTTCATCGACACGGCGCCGGTCACCTGCGGCGCGTACGAGCGCTTCGTCGAGGACGGCGGCTACACCGATCAGCGCTGGTGGGCCCCCGAGGGCTGGGCGATGGTCCGTGAGCACCGGCTGACCGCCCCGCTGTTCTGGCACCGGGACGCAGGCCAGTGGCTGCGCCGCCGTTTCGGGGTGACCGAGCCGGTGCCCGCCGACGAGCCGGTGCTCCATGTCAGCTGGTACGAGGCGGACGCGTACGCCCGCTGGTCGGGGCGCAGGCTGCCCACCGAGGCCGAGTGGGAGAAGGCGGCGCGCGACGACCCGGCTTCGGGGCGTTCACGGCGCTATCCGTGGGGCGACGAGGACCCGTCCCCCGAGCGGGCCAACCTGGGCCAGCGCCATCTGCGGCCCGCACCGGCCGGGGCGTACCCGGCGGGTCGGTCACCGCTCGGGGTGAGGCAGTTGATCGGTGACGTGTGGGAGTGGACGTCGAGCGACTTCCTCCCCTATCCGGGCTTCTCGGCATTCCCCTACCGCGAGTACTCGGAGGTCTTCTTCGGGCCCGGCCACAAGGTGCTGCGCGGCGGCTCGTTCGCCGTGGACACCGTGGCCTGCCGAGGCACCTTCCGGAACTGGGACCTTCCGGTGCGGCGCCAGATCTTCTCCGGGTTCCGTACCGCGAGGGATATCTGATGTGCCGCCACATTGCTTACCTGGGACCGTCGGTGGCGCTCGGTGAGCTGCTGACCCGGCCGCCCCACGCCTTGGTCCGCCAGTCCTGGGAGCCACGCCGGCAGAAGTACGGAACGGTCAACGCGGACGGTTTCGGCGTGGGCTGGTATGCGGACGGGGACCCGGTCCCGGGACGCTACCGGCGCCAGGGGCCCGTCTGGGCCGACCAGTCGTTCGACGATCTGGCCAGAGTCGTACGCAGCACGGCCCTGCTCGCCGCCGTCCGGGACGCCACCGAGAGAGACGCGGACGGTGAGGCCGCGGCCGCGCCGTTCGCGGCGGGGCGGCTGCTGTTCAGCCACAACGGCGCGGTGAAGGGCTGGCCCGGATCGCTGGCGCCGCTCGCCGCCACGCTGCCCCCGGCCGAGCTACTCGCCCTTGCGGCCCGCTGCGACTCGGCCCTGATCTGGGCGCTGGTGCGGCACCGTGTCGCGGATGGCGACGACGTGCCCCAGGCGGTCGCCGACACGGTGCGCGAGGTCGCGGAGGCTGCGCCCGGCTCCCGGCTGAATCTGCTGCTCACCGACGGTACGACGATCGTGGGGACGGCCTGGGGCGACACCCTGTGGTATCTGGCCGAGCCGGGCCACCGAACGGTCGTGGCCTCGGAACCCTACGACGACGATCCGCACTGGCGAGAGGTCCCCGACCGCACCCTGCTGGTCGCGACCCGCGCCGACGTTCTGCTCACCCCGCTCAAGGAGCCCACCGAGTGAGTCCCTTTCTGCTGACCCGCACCCTGCCGGTGGACGCGACGGACGCGGCGCTGCGCGCCGACGTGCTGCACGGTCTGACCCGGCACCCGAAGACGCTGCCGCCCAAGTGGTTCTACGACGCGCACGGCAGCGAGCTGTTCGAGGAGATCACCCGGCTCCCCGAGTACTACCCGACCCGCGCCGAGCGGGAGATCCTGGTCGCCCGCGCGCCGGAGATCGCCGCGGCGTCCGGGGCGAAGACTCTGATCGAGCTGGGATCCGGCTCGTCGGAGAAGACCCGGCATCTGCTCGACGCACTGCCCGGACTGCACAGCTACGTACCGGTGGACGTCAGCGAGAGCGCGCTGCGCGGCGCGGCCGAGGCGCTGCTCGTGGAACGGCCGGATCTCTCGGTCCACGCCCTGATCGCCGACTTCACCGGCGAGCTCGTGCTGCCCGACACGCCCGGACCGCGACTGGTCGTGTTCCTGGGCGGCACGATCGGCAACCTGCTGCCGGACGAGCGCGCGGTGTTCCTGAAGTCCGTACGCTCGCTGCTCTCGCCGGGCGACGCACTGCTGCTCGGCACGGATCTGGTGAAGGACGAGAAGGTACTGGTCGCGGCCTACGACGATGCGGCCGGGGTGACGGCGGCGTTCAACAAGAACGTACTGACCGTCGTCGACCGGGAGTTGGGGGCGGACTTCGACCCGGCCGACTTCGACCATGTGGCACTGTGGGACCGACGGCAGGAGTGGATCGAGATGCGCCTGCAGGCCCGCAGAGCGCTGACGGTGAAGATCCCCGGGCTGGATCTGGTCGTTCCGTTCGAGGCCGGTGAGGGCCTGCGCACGGAGGTCTCGGCGAAGTTCCGCAAGGCGGGGATCAGCGGCGAGCTGGCCGCGGCGGGGCTGAGGCTGTCTCAATGGTGGACGGATTCCGCGGACCGCTTCGCACTGTCGCTGGCCACGGCGGTCTGAGCGGCACGGGCGAGCGCACGGCGGCCGGGCGTCGTGCCCGCGGGGATCGGCGGCAGTACGCGGATCTCTGCGGTGAGTCCGGCCGCCGTGACCACGCGCCACAGCGAGGCGGTGAGCGGATCCTCCCCGACGAAGGCGGCGGCGCCGGCTGCCGGCTCGTCCGGCCGCGCGGTGCGGTAGGTGATGCGTACCGGGCGGACGTCGACGTGCGCGTCGAGCGCCGCCTGGAACGCGGCGGGCCGGAACCGGCCGCCGGCTCCACGCCCGCACCAGGTGCTGCCTTCGGGGAAGACCACCACCCGGGACCCGCCGCGCAGCGCCCCCGCGATGTCGCGCACGGTCGTGGGCAGCGCCCGCAGCCGGTCGCGCTCGACGAACAGCGTGCCGCCGAGGGCGGCGAGCGCACCGAGCACCGGCCAACGCCGGATCTCGCTCTTGGCGAGCATCCGGCCGGGGAGCACGGCGGCGACGAGCGGTATGTCCAGCCACGAGATGTGGTTCGCGACGACGAGTTCGCCGGGCTGCGCCTCTCCGGCCGGCGGCAGCGGACGGCCGATCACCCGTACCCGTACGCCGAACGCACGCACCACCCCGTACGCCCACCACCGGATCAACCGGTTCCGCGGTGCCCGGCCGAGCAGCAGCACGGCCGGGAAGCACACCGCGCCGAGGAGTACAAAGGTGCATCCCGCGACCAGCAGGGCCGAGGCCTGGAGCCGGCCGCGCACGGGGCCGGTGTGACCGGCGCAGGTGTGCGGCGTACAGGGTGCCGTGGGCAGCCAGACGCTCATGTCAGCGGAGCGAGTGACAGGAAGTGGCGCAGATACCGCGGGTCGGTGCGGCGCAGCGACAGCAGTACGTAGAGGTCGGCGACGTTGAAGTCCGGGTCGTGCGCGGGCGCACCGCAGACCCAGGCACCGAGCCGAAGGTAGCCGCGGAGCAGCGGCGGGAGAGCGGCGAGCCCGGTGCGCGCGGTGGTCCGACCGGCGAGGGGCGCGGCTCCGGTGGGGCGGGTGGCGACGGTGGGCTGCCAGAGACGGTGCGGGGTGACCCAGTACTCCTCGGGGGCCAGGTACTTCGTCCTCACCGTGTCCCAGGAGTCGGCGGCCAGTACGCCGCCGTCGGACAGGGAGATCGAGCAGCAGCCGGCCAGCCAGTTGTGCCCGCTGCGCTCCATGTAGCGGGCGAGGCCCGCCCAGATGAGAGCGATGACGGCGCCGTCCCGGTGGGCCGGGTGGACGCAGGAGCGGCCGACCTCGATCAGGTCGTCGCGGATCGGTGCGAGGCGGCCGATGTCGAATTCGCTCTCCGCGTAGAGACGGCCGGCGATCCGGGCCCGCTCGGGCGGCAGGAGCCGGTACGTGGCGATGACGTCGCCGCTCGCCACCTCCCGTACCAGCAGGTGATCGCAGTACGCGTCGAAGGCATCGCTGTCCAGGCCGGGTTCGGGGCCGTCGAGCCGGGCGCCGAGTTCACCTGCGAAGACCTGGTGACGCAGTCGCTGCGCGGCGCGCACGTCCTCCTGGCTGACGGCCAGGGAGACCCGGTAGAGCGGTGGGGCCGAGCGGTCGGACGGGGCCTGGGCCTGGGCCTGGGCCTGGGACAGCGTCGGAGTGGCCTGCTGCGGTACGGAGGGGGTGGCGGTGAACGGTCCGGCGACGAGTGGCGGGGTGGGCAGCGCGTTCATGACGGTCTCCGGGGACGGATCGGCAAGGGCGGCTGCCGGGCCGCCGCAGTGCTGCGACGACCCGGCCCCTTACTTCTTCCGTGACCGGCTGGATTCGACATGACCGCTGTGGAGAGCCTGGATGTGCGACGGCTGAATCCCGAGGTGTCGGGCGGCGGGCCGGGCACCCGGCCGTTCACCGATCGAGCTGCCTCTCAGCTGCCCGCAAGCTCGGCAGTGATCCGTTCCGAGGCGGATCTGGCCTCTTCCAGCGGGTCGCCGCCCTGCAGGACAGCCGTCATGTACGGCTTGATCGGGTTGTCGGCCTCGACCGCCGCCCACTGCGGCGAGCTGGGGGTGGCACGCCCACGCCTGGCACCTTGGGCCATGGCGGCGGTGCCCTCCTGGCCCTCGATGACCTGGGCGAGGGCCGGCTTGTTCGGTACGTAACTCATCGTCCTGGCGAGGTCCGCCTGCCACTTCTCGCCCGCGAGCGCCTTGACCACGTCTATACCGGCGCTGCGCTCCTTCGCCTTCGCCGGAACGATCAGATCGGAACCGCCGGTGAACACGGAGCCGGGGTTCTTCGCGGTCTTTCCGGGGATCGGGAAGTATCCGAGTTTCCCCTTGAGTTCGGGGTTCTTCTGCTCGATGAGCTTTGCGCTGCCCGGCACGGAGATGATCTGCGCGACATCGCCCTTGGCGAACACGTCGGTCTGCGGGGGCTTTTCCTCGTCGGCGTCCTTGGGGCCGTTGCCGTACGACTGGAGTTCCTTGTAGAAGGCCATGCCCTTGAGTGCGGCGGGAGTGTCCAGAGCGCCTTCCCATTCGCCGCCGTTGTCGTTGGCCAGGTCGCCGCCCTCGTCCCAGATGAACCCGGCGAGCACGTACCAGTTCTGGCCCGCGAGGTACATGCCCTGGTTGCCCTCCCGATTGAGCACACGGCTGTCCTCGACCCACTCCTGCCGGGTCTTCGGCGGGTTCTTGATGCCTGCCTGCTCGAAGAGGGCCTTGTTGTAGATCACCACACGGTTCGCCGCGTACCAGGGGATGCCGTACTGGATGCCTTCGATGCTGCCCGGCTCGGCGAGGCCGGGCAGCCAGTCGTCGCTGCCGAGGTCACGCATCGATTCGAGAGTGAGGTCGCGCAGACCGCCGCTCTCCGCGTACTGCGCGATCTGGGTGTTTCCGACTTCGATGACGTCCGGGGTGTCCTCGCCCTTGAGGGCCGAGGTGACCTTGGGACCGATGCCACTCCAGCTCTGAATCTTGAACTCCAGTTCGATGGAGGGGTGTTCGTCCTCGTACGACTTCGTGAAACGGTCCAGGAAATCGGCGGAGACACTGTCCTTCATCAGCCAGATCGTGACCTTCTTGTCGCCGGACCCACCCGTGCCGGGGAGATAGCCGCAGCCACCCAGTACAACGGTGGACACGAGCGCGACGGCGCCGATGAGTACGCGGTTCTTCACAGGGGTCACCTTCTGCGAAACAGCACGACTGGTACAGGACCCGATGTGGGGGACTGCGGGCGGTGCTCGCACGGGTGTGGCTGGATTTTGGTATGGACCATTCAATTTGGTCAAGACCAGTTCACGACACGTTCTCCACCCCGACCCCTCGCGCACCAGGGCCGGATGGGGCACCGTGGTAAGGACGAAAGGAGACACACGATGTCAAGCCACACCTATCGGGTCACCGAAATCGTAGGAACCTCCCACGAAGGGGTCGACGACGCCATCCGCAGGGGCGTCGCAAGGGCTTCGGAAACATTGCACAATCTCGACTGGTTCGAGATCACCCAGGTGCGCGGGCAGATCGTGGACGGCCGAATCGAGCACTACCAGGTGGGCCTGAAGGTGGGCTTCCGGCTCGACGAGACCAGCTGAGCCGGCGCAACGCGCACAGCCGAGCCCGCGCATCGTGGCCGCCGGGCCGCCGATGGCGTCAGGTACGCCCTTCGCGCTCCTGCGCGTCCCGCATCGAAGGCGAGGTCACCGCCCAGCGGGCCCGCACCACCGCGAACCCGGCCTGCTCTGCCGCGTCACAGACCAACTCGTCGTCATCGACCAGCATCCGCACGTCACGTTCCCGGCCCAGCCTCTTCAGGATCTCCAGTTTGGTGTGGCGAGCCGGCCGCCGGTCGTCGTTACGGCGCATGTACACCCGCCCCTCGGGCAGTCCCTGTTCCTCCAGCCAGGCCACGGTGTCGCGGCGGCACCGCTCGGGACGTCCGGTGAGATACCTGATCTCGCACTCCTCGGCGCTGCTCAGCACCAGCCGCACGCCCTCGTCGAGCGGCGGATCGTCGACGGCGGCGGCGAAGAAGCCGCTCCAGTCACGCCGGGCTCCTTCCAGGAAATGCTGTCGGTGGCCGCTGTCCGCGAGCGTGCCGTCCAGGTCGAATACGGCCAGTGGCCGGGCGTCGTCCATCACGCGTCCAGTGTCCTGGGCGACAAACAACGCGTCCACACCTGCGGGCTCCCGGGCCGCTTCGCACGGCCTGCGGGAGGCCTCCTCCCGAGCCCGGTCACCCTCGGCATCCAGAGTCTCTCGGCATCCAGGGTCTTTCGTTCGGATCAGGCCGGCTCAGGGAGCGGCCCGCCGCCGGGCGGCCGGTGTCACCGCGGTGCGTGCAGCCGCAAGACGGAAGAAGCAGCCCACGCGGAGCGCACGGGCTCCCCCCTGCTCGAGCGAAACCAAGAGCTCGGGGAAGACCGACGACAACGCGGCAGACGTGCGTGCCGGACCCCGCGAGCCCGGCGTGATCCCGACGAGAGGCCCTAGGATCGTGCTGTTTGCCCTCAGCTGTCAGCACTGTCCCGATCCGTACGGAGTCCGCGCGCATGCCCACCCCCCACGATCGGTACGTTCGGGTGCGCGGCGCTCGTGAGCACAATCTGCAGGACGTCCACGTCGACATCCCGCGCGACACCCTCACCGTCTTCACGGGTGTCTCCGGCTCAGGCAAGTCCTCGCTCGCCTTCGGGACGATCTACGCCGAGGCTCAGCGCCGCTATTTCGAGTCCGTCGCCCCGTACGCCCGCCGGCTGATCCACCAGGTCGGCGCGCCCGAGGTCGGCGAGATCACCGGGCTGCCGCCCGCGGTCTCCCTGGAGCAGCGCCGGTCCGCGCCCGGCGCGCGGTCCTCCGTCGGAACGGTCACCACGCTCTCCAACTCGCTGCGGATGCTGTTCTCGCGTGCCGGGGAGTACCCTGCCGGCGCCGAGCGGCTCGACTCCGACGCGTTCTCGCCGAACACCGCCGCTGGAGCCTGCCCCGAGTGCCACGGGCTGGGTCTGATCCACCGCACCACGGAGGAGCTGCTCGTCCCCGACCCGTCGCTGTCGATCCGCGACGGTGCGATCGCGGCCTGGCCGGGCGCCTGGCAGGGCAAGAACCTGCGCGATGTGCTGGACACGCTGGGGTACGACATCGGCCGGCCGTGGCGCGAGCTGGACGCGAGCGACCGGGAATGGATTCTCTTCACCGACGAGCAGCCGGTGGTGACGGTCCATCCGGTACGCGAGGCGGGCCGGATCCAGCGCCCCTACCAGGGCACGTACATGAGTGCGCGGCGCTATGTGATGCACACCTTCGCCGACACCAAGAGCCGCACCCTGCGGGCCAAGGCCGAGCGCTTCCTGACCGGTGTCCCCTGCCCGGTCTGCGGCGGCAGCCGGCTGCGCCCGGAGGCGATGGCCGTCACCTTCGCGGGCCGTACGATCGCCGAGCTGGCCGCACTTCCCCTCGCGGATCTCGCCGAGGTGCTGTCGGCCGCGGGCGGCGACGACACCGCGCGGGTGCTGACGGCGGATCTGCTGGCCCGGATCGAGACGGTGACCGAGCTCGGTCTCGGCTATCTCGGCCTCGACCGTACGGCTCCCACGCTGTCCTCCGGTGAGCTGCAGCGACTGCGCCTCGCCACCCAGCTGCGGTCGGGACTGTTCGGGGTCGTCTATGTGCTGGACGAGCCGTCGGCCGGTCTGCACCCGGCGGACACCGAGTCGCTGCTCGCGGTCCTCGGGCGGCTGAAGGAGGCCGGGAACTCGGTCTTCGTCGTGGAACACCAGATGGATGTGGTGCGGCGGGCGGACTGGCTGGTCGATGTGGGGCCACTGGCCGGCGAGCACGGGGGCAGGGTGCTGCACAGCGGGCCCCCGGCCGGGCTCGCGGACGTACTGGAGTCGGCGACCCGACGGTTCCTCTTCGACACGGGCCCGGTGCCGGTGCGGGAGCCGCGTACGCCCTCCGGGTGGCTGAGGCTGATCGGAGTCGACCGGCACAATGTGCGCGGGGTCGACGCCGCGTTCCCGCTCGGGGTGTTCACGGCGGTCACCGGTGTCTCCGGCTCGGGCAAATCGACCCTGGTCGGCCAGGTCCTCGCCGGGGCCCTCGCCGACCGGCAGGCATCCACCACCGCCGATCTCCCTGCCGAGCGGCCGGTGCCGGGATGCGCATCGGCGCTCGGGCTGGAGGCGGTGGACCGTCTCGTCCAGGTCGACCAGCGGCCGATCGGCCGTACGCCGCGCTCCAACCTGGCCACGTACACCGGGCTCTTCGATGTCGTACGGAAGCTGTTCACCGCGACCGACATGGCGCGCGAGCGCGGCTACCGGGCCGGGCGGTTCTCGTTCAATGTGGCGGGCGGGCGGTGCGAGACCTGCCAGGGCGAGGGGTTCGTCAGCGTCGAGCTGCTCTTCCTGCCGAGTACGTATGCGCCCTGCCCGGACTGTCACGGTGCGCGGTACAACCCGCAGACGCTGGAGGTGACTCTGCGCGGGCTGAACATCGCGCAGGTGCTGGACCTGACGGTGGAGTCGGCGGCCGGCTTCTTCGCGGGGACGCCCGCCGCGGAGCGCAGTCTGCGGACGCTGCTCGACGTCGGGCTCGGCTATCTGCGGCTGGGGCAACCGGCGACGGAGTTGTCCGGTGGTGAGGCACAGCGGATCAAGCTGGCCACCGAGCTGCAGCGCACTCGTCGCGGTCACACCCTGTATCTGCTGGACGAGCCGACCACGGGTCTGCATCCGGCCGATGTCGAGGTGCTGATGCGGCAGTTGCACGGGCTGGTCGACGGGGGCAGCACGGTGGTGGTCGTGGAGCACGACATGGCGGTCGTCGCGGGCGCCGACTGGGTGATCGACCTCGGGCCCGGCGGCGGGGACCGGGGCGGCCGGATCGTCGCCGCGGGACCGCCGACGGAGGTGGCGGGTGCGGCGGACAGCCGGACGGCACCGTACCTGTCGGCGGCGCTCCGAGCGGGCTGAGCCTTCGCCCTCCGGTCCCGGGAGCGGGCGGCTCCCGGGACCGGCGGAGAGGCTCTGAACACCGACCCGTCGTCCCTGGCGGGCGCCCGGCCGCAGCTACGGCGTCTCACCGCGTCGCCCGAACGCCCGGATGCGCCCAGCGTGATGACGCCCCTCCGTCCTGCGACGCCCCGCACCTGACGCCGCACACCGATCCATCGGGGAGGACGGGACGGCCCTCAGCGGTGCACCTTGCGGGTCGCTCGCAGCCACTCCTTGTTCATGGCCGAGATCGACGGCAGCGGGATGCCCTTCGGGCAGGCCGTCGCGCACTCCCCGGTGAGCGTGCAGCCACCGAACCCCTCGGTGTCCATCTGGTCGACCATGTCGAGCACGCGCGTCTCGCGCTCGGGGGCACCCTGTGGCAGGACGTTGAGGTGGTTGATCTTCGCCGAGGTGAAGAGCATCGCCGAGCCGTTGGGGCAGGCCGCTACGCAGGCACCGCAGCCGATGCACTCGGCGTGCTCGAACGCGAAGTCGGCGTCGGGCTTGGGCACAGGGGTGGCATGGGCGTCGGGTGCGGTGCCGGTCGGGGCGGAGATGTAACCGCCCGCCTGGATGATCCGGTCGAAGGCCGAGCGGTCCACGACCAGGTCCTTGACGACCGGGAAGGCCGAGGCGCGCCACGGTTCGATGTCGATCGTGTCGCCGTCCTGGAAGGACCGCATGTGGAGCTGGCAGGTGGTCGTGCGTTCCGGGCCGTGGGCGTCGCCGTTGATGACGAGGCTGCAGGCGCCGCAGATGCCTTCCCGGCAGTCGTGGTCGAAGGCGACGGGATCGTCTCCGGTGAGGATGAGCTCCTCGTTGAGGGTGTCGAGCATTTCCAGGAACGACATGTCCTGCGAGATGCCGTCCACCTGGTAGGTGGACATGGCGCCGGGGGCGTCTGCGTTCTTCTGGCGCCAGACGCGCAGGGTGAGCTTCATGCGTAGCTCCGCTGAGTGGGGTGGACGTACTCGAAGACGAGGTCTTCCTTGTGCAGGACGGGGGCTTCGCCGGTGGCGCTGAACTCCCACGCGGCGGCGTACGAGAACTCCTCGTCCCGGCGGGCGGCTTCGCCGTCCGGGGTCTGCGACTCCTCGCGGAAGTGGCCTCCGCAGGACTCGGCGCGGTGCAGGGCGTCGAGGCACATGAGCTCGGCGAGCTCCAGGTAGTCGACGATGCGGTTGGCCTTCTCCAGGGACTGGTTGAACTCGTCACCGGTGCCGGGCACCTTGATGCGGCGCCAGAACTCCTCGCGGATCTCCGGGATCCGGTCGAGTGCCTTGCGCAGCCCTGTCTCGGTGCGGGCCATACCGCAGTACTCCCACATGAGTTCGCCGATCTCCCGGTGGAAGGAGTCGGGAGTGCGGTCGCCGTCGACGGCGAGCAGCAGGTTCAGCCGGTCCTCGGTCTCCGCGAGGGCCTCTTCCACGGACGGGTGCGACGCGTCGACCTCGTCGTGGTGGGGGTTGCGGGCCAGGTAGTCGTTGATGGTCGACGGCAGGACGAAGTAGCCGTCGGCGAGCCCCTGCATCAGCGCCGAGGCGCCCAGGCGGTTGGCCCCGTGGTCGGAGAAGTTGGCCTCACCGATCGCGAACAGGCCGGGGATCGTGGTCTGCAGGTCGTAGTCGACCCAGAGACCGCCCATCGTGTAATGCACCGCGGGGTAGATCCGCATCGGGGTCTCGTACGGATTCTCCGCGGTGATCCGCGCGTACATGTCGAAGAGGTTGCCGTACTTCTCCTCCACCTCGGCCTTGCCCATCCGCTGGATGGCCTCCGCGAAGTCGAGGTAGACGCCCTGTCCGCCGGGGCCGACGCCGCGGCCCTCGTCGCAGACGTTCTTCGCGGCGCGGGAGGCGATGTCACGCGGTACGAGGTTGCCGAAGGCCGGGTAGATGCGCTCCAGGTAGTAGTCGCGCTCGTCCTCCGGGATCTCGTTGGCCGGCCGGTTGTCGCCCTTGGCCTTCGGGACCCAGATCCGGCCGTCGTTGCGCAGCGACTCGCTCATCAGTGTCAGCTTGGACTGGTGGTCGCCGGTGCGTGGAATGCAGGTGGGGTGGATCTGGGTGAAGCACGGGTTGGCGAAGTACGCGCCGCGCCGGTGGGCGCGCCAGATGGCGGTGGCGTTGGAGTTCATGGCGTTCGTCGACAGGTAGAAGACGTTCCCGTAGCCGCCGCTGGCCAGCACGACCGCGTCGGCGAAGTACGTGTCGATCTTCCCGGTGACCAGGTCGCGGGCGACGATGCCCCGGGCCTTGCCGTCGACGATGATCAGGTCGAGCATCTCGGTCCGGGCGTGCAGCTCGACGTTGCCCGCGGCGATCTGCCGCGACAGCGCCTGGTAGGCGCCGAGGAGGAGCTGCTGCCCGGTCTGGCCGCGGGCGTAGAACGTGCGGGAGACCTGGACGCCGCCGAAGGAGCGGTTGTCGAGCAGTCCGCCGTACTCGCGGGCGAAGGGAACGCCCTGGGCGACGCACTGGTCGATGATCTCGACGGAGATCTGGGCGAGCCGGTGGACGTTGGACTCTCGGGCGCGGAAGTCGCCGCCCTTGACCGTGTCGTAGAAGAGCCGGTGGATCGAGTCGCCGTCGTTGCGGTAGTTCTTCGCGGCGTTGATACCGCCCTGGGCGGCGACGGAGTGGGCGCGGCGGGGCGAGTCCTGGAAGCAGAACTGGACGACGTGGTAGCCCTGCTCGGCCAGCGTCGCCCCGGCCGAGCCGCCGGCCAGGCCGGTGCCGACGACGATGACGGTGTGCTTGCGCCGGTTGGCCGGGTTGACGAGCTTGGCCTCGAAGCGGCGGGTGTCCCAGCGTTCGGCGACGGGGCCCTCGGGGGCTTTGGTGTCGACGACGGGCGCACCGGTCTCGTAGTGCGAGTAGTCGGTCATGTCAGCTCACGACTCCGGTCATGACGGCGACGGGTACGGAAATGAAGCCCACCGTCAGCACCAGTGCGAGGGCGTTGGCGATGGTCTTGAGAACACGGTCGCGGGTCGCTCTGCCCGCGCCGAGGGTCTGTGCGGCGCTCCAGAAGCCGTGCTGGACATGGAGTCCCATGGCGAGCATCGCGACGATGTAGATGACGTTTCCGTACCAGGTGGAGAAGGTGTCGATGACGTTCTGGTACGGATGCCCGGCCTGGAATCCGTCGGCGTGCACGGTGCCCGTCGTCAGGTCGAGGACGTGCCAGACGATGAACAGGGCGAGGATGATCCCGCCCCAGCGCATGGTGCGGGTGGCATAGCTCGCGCGGGGCCTCTTGTGGACGTACTTGCTGGGGCGCGCCCTGATGTCGCGACGGCTCAGCTGGTACGCGGAGGTGGCGTGCAGCACGACGGCCGCGACAAGCACCACCCGGACGATCCACAGGGCCCACTCGTAGTGCAGGAAGGGCTCGCCCAAGGTCCGCAGCCAGTGGGCGTAGTGGTTGAACTCGCCGGACCCGAAGAAGATCTTCAGGTTGCCCACCATGTGAACGACCAGGTAGAGGAGCATGATCAGGCCGCTCACGGCCATGATCGCCTTCTTGCCGACGGACGAGTCCCAGAGCGTGCGCGTCATGGACGGCCGTCGGTCCGTCCGGGTTGCCAATGCCATGGACACGACGCTAGGACGGAAGGGCCCTATCAGTCCAAGACATGGTACGGCTCATATCCATAGGCGTGGCCTATCGCGGGGTCTATGCTGGGTGTATGCAGTTCCAGCAGCTCACGTATTTCGTGGCCGTCGCCGAGGCGCGGCATTTCACCCGCGCCGCGGAGGAGGTGCATGTCTCCCAGCCGTCGCTCTCCCAGCAGATCAGGGCCCTGGAGAACGAGCTGGGGGCGGAACTGTTCAGCCGGGCCCGCGGCAACATCACGCTCACCGACGCGGGCGAGGCACTGCTGCCGCTCGCCCGCCGGATCCTGGCGGACGCCGACACCGCCCGCCACGAGGTGCAGGAGCTGGCACAGCTGCGCCGGGGCCGGGTCAGGCTGGGCGCGACGCCGAGCCTGTGCACAGGGCTGCTGCCCGACGTGCTGCGCGCCTTCCACGACCGGCATCCGGGGATCCAGCTGCTGCTGGAGGAGGGCGGCTCGCACGACCTCGTACGGGAGCTGGCGCGCGGCGCTCTCGATCTCGCCCTTGTGGTGCTGCCGCTGCCTGCCGCGTCTCCGGCGCTCACCACGGTGGAGCTGCTCCAGGAGGACCTGGTGGTGGTGTCGGCGGCGGAGGCTCCGCGGCCCGGGAGGGGCGGGAGCGTACGGATGGCGCATCTGCAGGGGGAACCACTGGTGATGTTCCGGCACGGCTACGACCTACGGGAACTGACGGTGGCCGCCTGCCGGGCGGAGGGCTTCGAGCCGTCGTTCACGGTGGAGGGCGGCGAGATGGACGCGGTGCTCGGGTTCGTACGGGCCGGGCTCGGAGTGGCGGTGGTGCCGAGCATGGTGGCGACGCGGGCGGGCAGCGATCTGCGGACGACGCCGTTGGCCCCGCCGGGGCTGCGGCGCACCATCGCGCTGGCGCATCGCAGTGATGTGGCACCGCCACGGGCGGCGCGGGAGCTGCAGAAGGTACTGCTGGCCAGCCGGACGGGGTGATCGGGCCCGTCCGGCGGCCGAGGACGGAACCGGTGGCCCGTCCCCCCGTTCAGACCGCGTCGGCCAGCAGCAGCGAGTGGATCCGGTCCGGCGCACCGGGCCGCGCGTAGTACCACCCCTGCGCCGTGTCGCAGCCCAGCTGCCGCAGCTGCTCCGCCTGGGCGCGCGTCTCCACACCCTCCACCGTCACTGCCAGGTCCAGGCTGTGCGCCAGCGACACGATCCCCTCGACGATCTTCAGGTCGACCGGGTCCGCCGGATGCTGCTGCATGCCCCGGGTGAAGGAACGATCCAGCTTGAGCACGCTCACCGGCAGCCGACGCAGATTCGCCAGGTTCGAGTAACCCGTGCCGAAGTCGTCGAGCGCTATGTCGACACCCATTTCGACCAGTTGACGCAGCGGCTTCAGCAGGTCGTCGTCCGCACCGATGAGCGCGGACTCGGTGACCTCCAGGCAGAGCGCCCTCGGCTCCAGTCCCGAACGCTCCAGGACATCGACCGTCTCGGCGACCAGATGCGGGTGGTGCAGCTGGGTCGGCGACAGGTTGACGTTGATCCGCAGCGGGCCGCCGTCACTGTGCCGCTCCTGCCAGAAGTTGGCCTGCCGTACGGACTCCTCAAGCACCCAGCGCCCGAGCGGCACGATCAGCCCCGTGTGCTCGGCGAGCGGGATGAACCGGTCCGGGCCGAGCACGCCGTGCTGCGGGTGGCACCAACGCACCAGGGCCTCCGCACCGTGCACCGTACCGTCGCCGAGATGCACGAGTGGCTGGTACTCGATGAAGAACTCACCGCGCTCCAGGGCGGCGGGCAGCGCGGTGGTCAGCCCGTGCCGGGTGATGGCGCGGGCGTCCGCCTCGGCGTCGGCCAGTTCGAAGCGGTTGCCGCCCGCCGACTTGGCCCGGTACATCGTGATGTCGGCGCTGCGCAGCACTTCCGCGGCGGTGCGTTCGCCCGCCGGCCCCTCGACGACGCCGATGGAGCCACGCACCGTCAGTTCGCGGCCGTCGAGCCGGATCGGGGTGGCGAGCACGGCGAGGATCCGGCCGGCCAGCTCGTCGACCTCCTGCTCGGTGCCGGGGCCGGTGGTCAGTGCCACGAACTCGTCGCCGCCGAGCCGCGCCACCATTTCGCCGGGCGCGGTCGCACAGCTCTGCAACCGGTCGGCGACCTCGACGAGCAGCCGGTCCCCCGCCGCGTGGCCCAGGCTGTCGTTGATCGCCTTGAAACCGTCGAGGTCGAGGTAGCAGAGCCCGAAGCGGTTGCCGTCATCGGCGGACAGCGCCTTCTCCAGCCGCTCGAAGAACAGCGTCCGGTTGGGCAGGCCGGTGAGCGCGTCGTGGGTGGCCTCGTAGCGCAGCCGCAGATTGAGCAGCCGGCGCTCCGTGGTGTCCTCCATCAGTGCCAGCTGATATTCCGGCCGCCCCTCGGAGTCGCGGAGCAGCGACACCGTGAGGTTGGTCCACAGCACGGTGCCGTCGTTGCGGTAGAACGGCTTCTCGACCCGGTAGTGCTCGCGCTCGCCGCGCACCAGCTCGTCGTAGTACTTCCACACGTACGGCGAGTCCTCGGGGTGGACCCACTCGTTGAGCTTGTGACTGCGGACATGGTGGTCGAGCCCGCCGAACATCCGGGTCAGGGTGTCGTTGACCTCCAGCACGTTGCCTTCCAGGTCGGCGATCCCGATGCCGATGGCGGCGTCCTTGAAGACGGCACGGAAGCGGGCCTCCGTGGCGTGCAGGGCCTGTTCGGCGTTGGAACGGGCGGTCAGCGCCGAGCGGGCGATGGCCTCCTGCTCGGCCAGGGTCCGTTCGCGCAGCGCCAGGGTGAAGCCGCCCGCGAGGGCATGCTGCATCCGGGCGCAGCGGGCCCGGCTGTCCTCGGTCGACAGCGCCACCGGGCCATTGCCGCCGCAGTAGAGCACCAGGTACGAGTCGACGACGCCGAGCGTGGAGCTGAGTGCCTCCGGGTCCGTGCAGTGCGCATCGACAAGCGCGGCCCCCACCTTGTTCGCGGGCGCCGCGTCGAAGGGCCGGGCGTGCAGGATGTCGCTCAGTCTGCGGGCCAGCGGCAGCAGGTGCTGCTCGAACTCCGGACGGGTCATGGACGTGGCCGTCGACGGGAAGGTGGCCCGGCTCCAGATCGTCGCGAATCTTCGGAGCCGGTCCTCGGGACCGTCGGGCTCCGCGTCCGGTGCGTCGGACGCCTGGGCGGGAATGCTCACGCCTTGCGTCCCACTCCGGCGAAGCCCGAGAACGCATACGAGTCTTCCTGCTCCTGCGCCGCGGAGGTGTCGGGACGCCACTCCGGCATCGCCACGAGACCGGGTTCGACCATCTCGTATCCGTCGAAGAACCTGGCGATCTCGTCGCGTGACCGCATGATCAGCGGGTTACGGATGTTCCGGTAGACGTCGACCGCACCTCCCGCCTCCTCCTGGGTGAGCGGAATGCCCTCGTACGAGGCGTGGGTGATGATGACGAGGCTGCCGGGTGCGAGCCCCTCGCGCAGTTCGGCGACGGCCGTCTGCGGGTCGTCGGCGTCCTCGATGAAGTGGAGGACGGCTACGAGCAGCAGCGCCACCGGACGGTCCAGGTCGAGGAGTTCGGTGACCTCACGGCTCTTCAGGATCTCCTGCGGGCGCCGCAGATCAGCGGTGACGATCACCGACCGGTCGTTGCCCTCGAGTACGGCCTGGCTGTGCGCGACCGCAACGGGATCGTGGTCGACGTAGGCGACTCGCGCCTCGGGGTCGGCGGCCTGGGCGATTTCGTGGACATTGCCGAAGGTCGGTATGCCGGAACCTATGTCCAGGAACTGAGTGATGCCCTCACTCACCGCATGACGCACGGCCCTGCGCATAAAGGCGCGATTGGCTTGCATGATCTTGGGAAGTCCCGGCATGAACTCCATGGCCTTGCGGGCCGCTTCCCGGTCCACCTCGAAATTGTGCGATCCGCCCAGATAGAAGTCGTACATGCGTGACACGCTCGGCACCGATATGTCAATGCCCTGCGGTGCCCAGGCGGGACGCTCCATCGATGTCTCCAACAAGTCGCCACGGTGATCCGGCCATGTTCATGGTCAGTGTGGACCAGAGGCTACTGATCGACCGCCAGGAGAGCGAGCGGAAACGGAAATTAGCGGTCCGTTATTGGTCACACACCAGTGGCATGTGCAACCGGCCCGTCGCTAAGTGTGACATTCAGCGACGGGCCGGTCCGGAACGACTGTTGTGTGGTTACTTCGGGGCTCCCACGAGCTTCGCCTCGGGCGACACCGCGTACCATGTGCCCCCGACGCCTTGTCCGTTGGTGTCACCGGGCTTCGTGTCACCGGAGAACGTATAGATGGGCCAGCAGTCGATGGACTGCTGCTTGAGTCCGTCAGGCCGATTGAAGGTGACAAATCCCTTGGTGGTAACACCCGACACATCATTCTTGGCCAATGGGGCGACAACCGGCCACTTCGAGAGACAGGCCCCGGTGCAGGCCGACTTCATAGGCCAGGCGCTGTCCTTCTTGAACCGGTAGACCGTCATGCCGCGCTTGTCGACCACGATGTTCCCGAGTTCCGGGTCCTTGCGCACCGAAAGTCCCGCGAGATCAGCCTGCTCGGCACCGGCCGGCCCGTCGGCGTTCACCGCGGCCTTCTTGCCGTTCGGATCGGAGGCGAACCAGGTGCCTCCCACACCCTGCCCATTGGCGTCGCCGGGCTTGGCGTCCTTCGCGTACCGGTACATCGGCCATCCGGCAATGGTGAGTTGCTGGGTGCCGTCCGCGCGGGTGACCTTGCCGATCACTGCGTCATCGGTACCGGCGGCGGCCGTGACGTTGCCCGCCGGGACGACCGGCCAGATCTTCGCGCAGTCACCTTCGCAATTCGACTTCGGCGGACTCGCGGTGTCCTTGTCGAAGCGGTAGAGCGTGAATCCCTCGCTGTCCGTCAGCACCTTGCCGAGCTTCTTGCTGTCCCACACCGCGAGCTGTCCGGCCTGCTTCGACTTGGCGGACTGCGCCCCGGAGTCGGAGCCGTAGCCGGTGTCGGAGCCGTACCCGCTGTCCGTGTCGTAACCGCTGCCCGCCTGCCCGGCCGGGCTCGCATTGCCCACGTTCTGTCCGTTGGGAGACTCGGTGCCCTTGTCCTGACCGCACGCCGTCGTCAGCGCCAACAGGGCCGCCGCGGTCACCGCGAGCGAGGCGTTCCGCCAGGTGTTCATGTCAACTCCCGTAATTCTTCCGCCAGTTGCGACGCCAGTCCGCGTCGTTCATGGCCCTAGGTACGGGCGGCGGGTGCTTCTTTGTTCAACGCGTCCGCAGAATTTTCCCGAGCCGCAAACCCCAAGTGCTCCAGGTCCCCTCCATCAGGGGAATCCTGGCCGCGGTCCGCGTGTGGTCCCACCAGCCGGAACATGCTCCCCGTCGTGTACGGATCACTCGTGGGGCGGCTCACCGCAGCCCTCGCACTCATCTGGCTCCTGGCCGCCCCGGTGCCCGCGGCGGCCGACAACTGTTCGTACGCCTCGATCGGGGAGGGGGGCGGGAACACGGCGGTCGCCACGACGGGCGACGGGCACTGCCAGGCGGGCCCGGCGCCCGAGCCGACTCCCCGGCCCGAGCCACCGCCCCCACCACCCCCTCCGCCTCCTCCCCCGGTACCGCCGCCCCCGCCACCCCCGCCCCCACCGCCGCCACCGCGCGCGCCGGAACCGGAGCCCGCGCCGCCACCTCCGCCGCCTCCGCCACCCCCGCCCTCCGCACGTCCCACGCCGCCGCCCAGGCCGGTGGCGCTGCCCGACTACCGCAGGCCGCCGCGCAAGGTCCCCCAGCGCGGCCCCTCCCTGGTCACACTCACCCTGCTGATCACCGCCCCCGCGGTGTTCGCCGTCGCCGTGCTACGTCCCCGCTCCCGATGACCCACGGAGAAGTCCATGTCGGAATGGCTTGTTCTCACCCTCGCCATGGCCGCGGCCTGCGCCGTCGTGCTGACCATCGCCGTCCTCAACAACCGCCGGATCACGGAGGACGACGACCCGTCAGAGACCCCTGACGTCATCGAGTACATGACGATGATGATCGGCGTGGTGTACGCGATCGTGCTCGGCCTCGCCATCGCGGGAGTCTGGGAGGGCCGCAGCGCGGCCCAGGAGTACGTACGCCAGGAGGCCCAGGCCCTGCACGAGGTGAACGTTCGCTCCTCGGTCTACCCGGCCGACGTGCGCGCCCGGATCCGCGCCGACGTCGACGCGTACGTCAGCTATGTCGTCCACGACGAGTGGCGGGCGATGAGTGAGCACGGAGATCTCACCGACCGGGGCACCGAACTCCTCGGCCGGGTACGTGCCGATGTCACCGAATACCGGCCGAAGACCGACCACGAGGGACAGGCCTATCAGCCACTGGTCGACCAGGTCGCCGCGGCCGACGACGCACGCAGCTCCCGCGGCCAGAGCGCCGGCGCCACCATGCCGGGCGTCGTCTGGTTCGGCCTGATCACCGGGGCGCTGGTGACCGTCGGACTGATCTTCACCCTGCAGATCCGCAGAACGTTCCGGGAGCTGCTGCTGGCCGGACTGTTCAGCGTGCTCATCGCCTTCCTGCTCTTCCTGATCTGGGACTTCGACTCCCCGTTCGGCCGTGGCATCTCCGCCACCGCGGCGCCGTTCCTCGATCTGTTCCCCAACGCGGGGGGCGGGCCGTCGTCCTGACGGCATGGGGGTGCGCCGCCCGAGGGACACCCGTGCCCCATTCGCCGGACCCCGATCGCGCATGATATGCGGCACTTCTAGCGTTTCTCCCATCGAGGTGCATATCTGACGCTTTGTGGGAAACGGTTCCGCAGCTGCTCCTCGGGGACTCGGAGGAATCATCATGCGCCCCATAGGTGTCGCACCCGTCGCCATGCTCGGCGCCACCGCTCTCGCCCTGACCGCTCCGGCCGCGACCGCGCACGCCGCGACGTCGAGGGAGGCGCCCAGCGCGACCCGACCCATCGTCGCCCCGTCGGTGGTCGCGCCGGGCGGCCAGGTCACCCTGGCCGCCCGGGGGTGCTCAAAAGCAGCGACGGCCAGTTCGGGCGTCTTCGACAGCATCACCATTCCCAGCGGGGGCACCGCCGCGGCCACGGTCGACTGGGATGCCGAACCTGGCGCTTCCTATGAAGTGACCTTCATCTGCAATACGTCCCCTACCTCCACGGCGAAGATCCGCCTCACGATCTCCGCCGGCAATCCCACACCCACCGGGTCCACGACGATCGCGCCGGGCGGCGTCCAGGGTGGCCTCGGCGGCATCGGCCGGATGAGTTCCGCGGAGGTGGTCGGCGGTACCGCACTGGCAGTGGCCGCAACCACCGGCACCCTCTTCGTGGTGCGTCGGCGGAAGGAGATCCGCCGCCACTGAACGGCGCGAGCCGGCGGTGGAACGCGCGTCGTCCCGGGACCCGATCCAGGCCCCGGGGCGACGCGCACATCGAACCGATGATCCGACACATCCCGTCACCGTGCGTCGATCTGACGGACCCACATGTTGAGGTCGCCACAGGCCCGTCGTCCGGCCCGGGCTCCTGTGAAAGGGACCTCGTGGCCGGCCACCCATTCGCCCCTCCCTGATCGCCGCCCGACCGTCGCGCGCCTAGCGTTCCTGGTGTCGCGACGAAGGGAGAACCATGGGCCGGGACCACTGGCGCGTCGAGCGGACCAGACACTCGCCCTGGGGCGCTCTCGCCCTGGTACTGCTCACCGGCCTCGCTCTGGTGCGGAACGGTCCGGACCCCTCACCGGGCCCACCCCGGCCGGTCGCCGCCGCCTCGGCCCACCGCCACCAAAACGCCCCCGTCGTGCCTGCGGCGGACCTCACGGTGCGGCCACTGGCGTACGCCCCCGCCTCGCGCGTGGTCATCCCCGCGATCCAGGTCGATGCGCCGCTCGTCGATGTGCACCTGGAGCCGGACGGCTCGCTCGGAACACCCCCTCCGGAGGAACCCCGGCTCGCCGGGTGGTACCGCGACGGCGTCGCACCGGGCCAGCTGGGTACTTCGGTTCTCGTCGGCCAAGTCGACACCATGGCGGGACCCGCCGTGTTCGACGGCCTCGGTTCGCTGAGGCGGGGCAACCGGATCGAGGTGCCACGCCAGGACGACCGGGTCGCGGTGTTCGAGGTCTACGGGGTCGAGGTGTTCTCCACAGCCGCCTTCCCCGGCACCCGGGTGTACCGCGACACCGGCAGGGCGGAGCTGCGGCTCATCGCCCAGGACGGCTGCACGACATCCGACGGCCACGACACCTGTGTCGTCGTCTTCGCCCGTCTGGTCGCGACCCGCTGATCCATGGCCGAGCAGCCGCCGCGCACTCAGCCGCGGTGCGGCGCCCTTCCGGCGGCGGCCGTCGGGAAGCGACATCCTTCGCTCCGGAGCGATTTGCACCCGATGGAGGGATCGCACCCGTGGTAACCGACGGCTCCGGACCCGGCAGCGGGGCAGCCCGGGTCGGGGGTGGCGGCGGGAGCGGCTAACCTCACTGCCGTGACAGACCAGCAGCCCCACCAGTTCGAACGTGGCACAGACGGTCCGAAGGTGATCGTCGCGGGCCTCGACGGGTCCGATTCCTCGATGCGCGCCGCCGCATACGCCGCCGGGCTGGCCCGCCGGCAGCACGCTCTGCTCGCCCTCGTCTATGTGCAGCCCGTGATGCCTGCGGGGGCCGCGCTCGGCGCACCGGTCGCCGACACGACCGGTGAGGTCGCGGAGGGTCTGGTGAGCGAGATCCGTGCGGCGACCGAGCGACTGAAGGACATATGGGATGTGCGCTGGGAGTTCCACACCTTCCGGGGTGATCCGTACAACGGGCTGGTCACCGCCGCCGACGAACTGAGGGCGGACGCCGTCGTGGTGGGCGCGTCGGAGTCGGCGGGGCACCGGTTCATCGGTTCGGTGGCGATCCGGCTGGTGAAGGCGGGGCGCTGGCCCGTCACCGTCGTTCCGTGACCGCCCGACGGTGTCGGGACGGGCCCCGCCTTCCGGGTCGTCAGGCGTTCTTCTCGATCGACTTCTGGAACTCCCGGGCCATCTGGTCCAGCCCCTTGGAGCGCCACTCCGTCCAGAACGGCTTCCACTCGCCGGTCTTCTTGCGGCCACTGACGATGTCGTTGACCAGGTCCGTGGCCTCGGTCGACATGCGCCCGTAGTGCTCTGTGTACGCGTCGGAGTAGTGGCCGACCGTCGGGTTGGCGACAGCGGTCTCGATGAGCTTCTGCTCGACGGCGTACGTCTCCTTCACGTCCTCGGGGCCGTGGCTGCCAGGGAAGGCCGAGGGCAGCAGTGCGAACGGTGCGGTCGTCGCGGTCGCCAGTCCGCTGTAGAACCCCTCGACCTGCTGCTTCCCCTTCTTGGTGCGCTGCGGGAAACCCTGTTCGTCATACGTGAAGTCGGCTCCCTCGGTGCCGAACTCCAGGAGCTCGCGCTCCTTGCTGCCGAACGGCGCAGCGAGGTAGTTCAGCACGCCGAGCAGCATCCGTACCCGCTTCTCGCTGCCCTTCTTGATGGCGGTGTAGCCGATCGTGCCCAGGTGGTAGTGGTGGTTCGGCTGCCGGCCGCCCGCGGCGAACGGGATCAGGATCTGCGCCGCGAGCGACGGGTCGTTGGTACGGAGGTTGGCACGGCCGCCGGACGGATTGGCGAACACCGCGGCACCGATGGATCCCTGTGCCATCTTCAGATAGGCGTCGGCCATCTTCGGGTCACCGGGGTAGAAGACACCGGCCTGCTTGAGCTTGAGCACGAAGTCCAGTGCCGCCAGGTACTCGTCGGTCTCCTGCCAGAAGGTGAGCGAGCCGTCCTTGTTCTGCCGCCACTTGTTCGGGGCGCCGAAGCACTGGCTCAGCACGCTGACGGCATTGACATAGATCGGTTCCAGCGCCCATACCTTGCCGCCGGTGACCTCCTTGCACTTGGCCAGGAACTCGTCGGGGCCGCTCGCGGACAGGCCACCCGCCTTCTCCCAGACCTCGGGGTTGCCCGCGTAGACCTGGCCGAACGCGGGGTAGGGGCTCGGCGCACCCCAGATCTTGCCGTTGACCACGGCGGTCTTCCAGTGTGCGGGGGTCATCGCGGCGAGGTTCGGGTAGTCCTTGACCGCGTCACCCGAGACGTAGTCGGTGATGTCGGCGCACTTCGATTCCAGCAGCTCGGCGATGTGCTGGATGCCCTGGTTGGGTGGTATCCACATGAGGTCGGGGAGGTCCCCGCCGGCGACGGTGGCGGAGAACTTCTCCTCGTACCCGGGATCCGTGCCCAGGATCGCGGAGAGGTCGACGCCGAGCTCCTGGTCGATCTTCTGCCAGTGCTCGTTGGATCCCTTGGGGAGCGGCGGCTGCGTCCAGATCTCGGTGAGCAGGGTGACCTTCGAGCCGTCGCCAGGGACTTCGGGGACGCTCCGGATCAGTTGCTCCGGGTACGAGAGGTAGCCCGCGGAGAGGCCCTTCGCGTTGGCCGGGAGATCGGGCGTGACCTTGGTGAAGGGGACGTAGGCGGGAAGCTTCACCTTTGCCGAGGCGGCTTCGGTCCGGTGGCCGGTGGACGAACCGCAGCCGGTGAGCGAGGCGGCGGCGGCGCCCGCCGCGACGGCGGTGCTCAGGCCCAGGAAAGTGCGTCGGGACATGCCGGTCATGGAAATCTCCGCAACAGGGTGAGGGGGGACGGGTGAGGGGAGGAGGGCGGGGAGCGGCGCGGGTCAGCCCTTGATCGCGCCGGTGAGCACGCCCTTGGTGAAGTACTTCTGGAGGAAGGGGTAGAGCAGCAGGATCGGGATCAGCGCGATCATGACGACCGCCATGGAGATCGACTGCTGCGGCGGCAGATGGGCCACGCCGAGCTGGTCGGCCGCCATCTGCTTGTTCTGCACCACGTAGGTCCGCAGCAGCAGTTGGACCGGCCACTTCCCGGAGTCGTTGAGGTAGAGCATCGCGTTGAAGAACGCGTTCCAGTACGTCACCGCGTAGAAGAGCCCGACGACGGCGATGACTCCCTTGGAGAGCGGCAGCACGATCCGGGTGAGGATCCGCCAGTCGCCCGCACCGTCGATCCGGGCCGCCTGGTAGAGCTCCTCGGGGATGTTCATGAAGAACGCCCGCATCACGACCAGGTTGAAGGCGTTGACCAGACCCGGCAGGATCAGCGACCAGTAGGAATCGAGCAGGCCGAGCTCCCTGACCAGGACGTACATCGGGATCATGCCGGGGGCGAGGAGCAGCGTGAACAGGACGAGCAGCAGGACGGGTTTGCTGCCGGGGACGCCTCGCTTGCTCAGCGCGTAGGCCAGGGCGATGGTCGTCAGGAGGGAGAGTGCCGTGCCGACGCCGGTGATCAGGACGCTGACCGTGACGGCGCGGGTGACCAGTCCGCCGGACAGGATCGTGCGGTAGGCCTGCAGGGTCGGCTCCGTCGGGAAGAGGACGTACCCGCCGGCGGCCGTGATCTCCTCACGGGAGGCGAGGCTGGTGGAGAGCACGATGAGGAACGGCACCGTCATCACAGCGACGATGACTGTGATCACGACGGCCTTGGCCGCCGAGCCGAGCCGGGTGGGCGGCTCCTCCCAGGCGGCCCGGCGGTCCGCCGTCCGAGGCTTCGACAAGGGCAGTCCGATGCTCATCTGCTGTACACCCCTTGCTCTCCGAATGCGTGGGCCAGCCGGTTGGCGCCCCAGATCATCAGGGCGCCGACCACACCCTTGACCAGGCCGGCGGCGGCGCCGACGCCCCAGTCGCCGTAGACCACGCCGTGGTAGTAGACGTAGGTGTCGAGGACCTCCGCGGCCCGGGCACCGACCGCGTCGCGCTGCAGAAGGAACTGCTCGAAACCGACGGACAGTACGTCGCCGAGGCGCAGCACCAGCAGCATGATCGTGACTCCGCGGACGGCGGGCAGCGTCACATGCCACATGCGCCGCCAGGGGCCGGCACCGTCCACGGCTGCCGATTCGTACAGGCTCTGGTCGACGTTGGCGAGCGCGGCCAGATAAATGATCATGCCCCAGCCGATGTCCTTCCAGATCACCTGCGCGGTGATCAGTACGGGGAAGGTCCCGGGGTCGGTCATCACGTCGAGGGCCGACAGACCGTGGTCACGAAGAAAGTTGCTGATCAGTCCGGCGCCACCGACCACTTGCTGGAAGAGGGCGACGACCAGCACCCAGGAGATGAAGTGCGGTAGGTAGACGACGCTCTGCACGAACCTCTTGACGCGACTGCTGACCAGGCTGTTGATGAGCAGGGCGAGGGCCAGCGGCGCCGGAAAGAAGAAGATCAGTTGCAGTGCGGCAAAGGCAAGGGTGTTGCGTACGGCCTCCCAGAACGCCGGATCCGCGAACATCTCCTGGAAGTTGGCCAGGCCGACCAGGGGGCTGTCCTTGAAGCCGATGAACGGCTGGTAGTCCTGGAAGGCGACGATGTTGCCCAGCATCGGCACGTAGAAGAAGACGGCGAAGAAGAGCAGGCCCGGGGTCATCAGGGCGAGCATCACCCAGTTGTTGCGCAGCCGGACCCGCAGAGGTACACGCCGCAACGGGGGACGACCGCTCTCGGCCCTGGGCTCGGGTGGGGACGCGGCCCGTGGGCTGCGCGCTGTTGCAGCGGATGTCACACGTACTCCCTGACCTGGCGGCTCGACGAATTTAGAAACCAACTTTCCGAAAAGAGTGGCCACATCATCGAAGCGTCGAACCGGTAGGTCAACAGCCAATCAGTCCTAGGTAGTTGGACTTTTCTGCACGGCGTGATCGATGTGCTCCAATGCCAGCCGGGCTGCCCCGATTGCAGTCGATTCCTCGCCCAGTGCGGAGTTCCGCACGGATGGCGCATTCGGGCAGCGGCCCGCGAGGTCCGCGGCGAACGGCTCGCTGAGCAGCGCGCCGGCCCGGGAGATACCGCCGCCGAGCACCACGAGTTCCGGATCGAGCGCGGCAACATGGGGCGCCAGGCATTCGGCGAGCGACTCGGCGAAGGCGCGCAGGGCGTACCGAGCGCCGCCGTCCCCCGCGGCCGCGGCCTCGACCACGGCGCGGGCGGCGCTGTTCCGGGTGGGCAGTTCGGCTCCTTGGTGTCCGGCGGCCCAGTCCAGCAGCCGCCGGTATGCCGCCGACCAGCCGTCCGGGGGCAGCAGTTCGCCGGCCGCACCGCCGTGGCCCCGGTGCAGCCGGCCGTGCAGCCACAGGCCGATGCCGGGGCGATTGCCGACGTACAGGTAGATGGCGTCCCGGACGCCGACGGCCACTCCCCCGGAGCATTCGGCGAGCGTCGCGAGCTGGATGTCGTTGCCGACCAGAACCGGCCCCGGCGCGCAGTCGGCGAGCTCATGGCCCAGGTCGAGTCCGGTCCAGCCGGGCAGCGCGGTGCTCCGCACCACCCGGCCTGCCAGATCCACCATGCCGCTGGTGCCGATCCCGGTGGCCAGCGGGCGCACCCCGGCGGCCTCCGGCCTGGCCAGGCAGGCGTCGATCGCCCCGCGGACGGCCTTGAGTCGTCGCCGAGCGGTCATGGCGGGAGTGACCACGACACGCTGCGCGGCGACCGTGCGGCCGAGCAGGTCCACGGCGTGGACCAGTACCTTGTGCGCTCCGATGTCGACGCCGACGACATGGCCCGCCTCGGCCCGGAAGCGGAACCGGCGTGCCGGGCGGCCGACGGCGCCGCTGCTGGCCTGGAGCTCCACCAGCCTGCCCTCGCGCAGCAGCTGTGCCGTGAGGTCCTGGGCGGTCGGCCGGGACACCCCGATCAGCCCGGCGAGCTCCGGCACGGTGACCTCGTCGCGTTCCCGCAACACCCGTAGCGCGGCGGCCGTGTTCAGTCGGCGCAGCAGCGAGGCGTCCCCACCCCGGTCCATGGCCTCTCCCTTGACAGCGTGATCGAAGTCTCTCCATGGTGGCCCATGGCGATTGAGCAACTTACCTAATAAATAGCGCCCTTGAGGGAGTGCAGACATGGGTGAGCAGGGCCATCCCGAGCTGGAGTGCGGGCTCGGATCATGGGACAGCGACATGTACGGCAACCACCGGATCCTGGTACGCGCACCCTCGGGCGGCCCGGTGTTCGGGGCCGAACTGCCATGGCGTCGCCGGGATCCGGACCCCGCGACGGTGGACGTCATCGTGCTCGCGCCTTCCGGTCGGCGGGTGCGGAACACGGTGCCGATCGAGGTGACGGCCGGGCGCGGCCGGATCGCCTTCGAGCCGGTGGAGGGCGAGGGCGACTACGCCGTGCACTACCTGCCGTACGCGCACACCGGCCGGCCGTACTATCCGCAGGCCGCCTACCGGCAGCCGACACCGACCGCCGACCCCGGCTGGGTGCATCGGAGCGGGCTGAACCGGCCGGAGCGGGCCTGGGCGACGCTGCCTCGCGCCGAGGCGTTCCGGTACGAGGCCGTGAGCGCCGTCGACTCCTTCGCGCCGATGGGGTTCGCGGCCACCGCCGACGAGTGCGCGGCGCTGACCGCGGCTCACCCGGACCAGCCGTTCCTGCTGTTCGGCGAGGACCGCGGCCGTCCGCTCGGCCGGTACGACGGCCTGCCCGCCCGCTGGGCGGGCGCCGTGCCGTTCGCGCCGTTCTCGGGTTCGGCGGCGCGGGGCGAGTTCTATGTGCTGCAGGCCGGGGTGTACGCGGTGCGGGCGCTTACGGAGGTCCGTACCGAGGTCCGCGGGCTGCCCTTTCCGGTCCGGTCGCTCACCGCCGGCGGCACCGACGCACGCGGGCTGCCGTTCGAGAACCGGATCGGCATCGACGCGGGGCGCGTACACGTGCTCTGGTTCGGCCTGGACGTCCCGGAGGACACACGGCCCGGTACGTACGAGGGCGAGATCGCTGTGCGCGCCGACGGCACCGGCGAGCGATTGCTGCCGCTGCGGATCACCGTGGACCCGCGGACCGTCACCGACCACGGCGCCGGGGACCCTGCACGGCTGGCCAGGCTGCGCTGGCTGGACTCGACGCTCGGCCAGGACGACGAAGTCGTCCCGCCGTTCACCCCGGTGAAGGTCGCCGGAAGCCGGCTGGAGATCCTCGGCCGGGCCGTCGAGATCGGCCCCGACGGGCTGCCGCAGCGGCTCACCTCCTCGTTCACCTCGGCGGTGACCGGCACGGACGGGCCGGAGCGCGATCTGCTGGCCGGCCCGGTGACGCTCACGGTCGGCCGCCCTCTCGACCGGGCTCCGCTGAAGCTGGACCGTACCGGACCGGCTCGGGTGCGCTGGTCCACCGAAGCCACCGCTCCCGGACTCCGGCTCGCCACCGAGGGTGAGTTGGAGGCCGACGGGTTCCTTGTCGTACGGACCACCGTCGAGGCGGTCGACGACCTCGCCCTCGACGTACGGCTCGATGTGCCGGTCGTCGCCGAGACCGCCCGCTACGCGATGGGGCTCGGACTGCCGGGGCAGGTCTGCCCGAAGACGTACGACTGGCAGTGGGACACCCCCACGCGCAATCAGGACTCCCTCTGGCTCGGCTCCCCCTCGGCCGGCATCCAGGTGTCGCTGCGCGACGAGCACTATGCCCGCCCGCTGAACACCAACTACTACCGCGAGAAGCCCCTCGTGACGCCGCGTTCCTGGGCAGGGGACGGACACGGCGGCATCCGGCTGCGCACAGCGGACGGGGTGCGGACGCTGACCGCGTACAGCGGCCCGCTGAGGATCGCCGCCGGGGAGCGTCGCTGCTTCGAACTGCGTCTCCTGCTCACGCCGTTCAAGCCGATCCGGGTAGAGCGGCAACTCGCCGAGCGCTACTTCCACGCGTACGCCTCCCCTGCCGAGATCGCCGCCTACGGCGCGAACGTCGTCAACCTCCACCACGCCACCCCGCCCAACCCGTACCTGAACGACCCTCTGCTCGCCGCAGGCCTGCTCGAGGAGTACACCACCGAGGCACACCGGCTCGGCATCCGCGTCAAGGTGTACGACACGGTGCGCGAACTCACCCGTCACAACCCTGAGTTGCCCGTCCTGGCGTCCCTCGGAAGCGAAGTGCTGGCGCCGGGACCGGGCGGTGGACACGCCTGGCTGCACGAGCATCTGGGCACGGACTACGTCCCCGGCTGGGTGGCACCCGATGTCGCCGACGTGGCCGTCGTGACCTCGGGCGACTCACGGTGGCACAACTCCTATGTGTGCGGCATCGACCGGCTGCGCCGCCGGATCGGCGTCGACGGCCTCTATCTCGACGATGTGGCGTACGACCGGACCATCATGAAGCGCGTACGCAAGACCCTGGCCCGCTCCGTGGACACGGCACCCCTGATCGATCTGCACTCCTGCAACCAGTACCGGGAGCCTGACGGCTTCGCGTCCAGTGCCAATCTGTACGCGGAACTGATGCCCTACACCGACCGCCTCTGGCTGGGCGAGCTGTTCGACTACGAGGGGACCGATCCCGCTTACTGGCTGGTGGAGCTGTCAGGGATCCCGTTCGGACTGATGGGCGAGATGCTGCAGGACGGCGGCAACCCGTGGCGGGGACTGGTCTTCGGCATGACGGCGCGCGCCCCGATGACCGACGTGCGGCCGATATGGCGGGCCTTCGACGAACTACGCCTCATCGACGCCGAGTTCACCGGCTGGTGGGCCGACGACACTCCTGTGTCCACCGGCCGGGACGATGTCCTCGCCTCCACCTGGGAGGGGCCCGGCGGGACGACGACCGCGATCGCGTCATGGGCGGCGGAACCGGTCGGATGTGTCCTCAGGGACGCCGACGGCCCGGTGGCGACGTACGCGCCGGCGATCGCGGGCTTCCAGCCGGAACGCTCCTTCGCAGCGGGTGAGCGGGTACCGGTGGCTCCGGGGCGCGGCTGGCTGCTGACCCTGCGGCCGGCTCCGGTGCCCCGCTGACCGGGCCCGTCCTCGGCCACCGCGGCCGAGGACGGGCCGAACGTACCGAAGGCGCCGCCCGGGGTCCGCCCGACCGTTCACCGCACCATTCACCGCTCTGTGCGACCGCTCGTCGCACGCCTCGGTGCATCTCCTGTTCGTCTTGGCGCGAATGCGTTCGTATACGGCGCAGGCAGCGGCGCGGCGGCAAGGGTCTCCGCGGGGAAGGGCGTGCACGATGACCACGACGACGACCGACGAGCAGGCCCTCGCGAAGGTGCAGCGCGAACACGGTCCCGCGCTCCTGCACTTCCTGCTGGGTCTGACCTTCGGCGACCGGCAGCGGGCCGAGGACCTCCTGCAGGAGACGCTGGTACGGGCCTGGCAGCACCCGGAGGCATTCGACGGCCCGTACGACTCGATGCGGCCCTGGCTCTTCACCGTCGCGCGGCGCCTCGCGATCGACGCGCGCAGGTCCCGGCAGGCCCGGCCGGCCGAGGTCGGCGACATCGCGCTGGAGAGCGCCCCGGGCCGGGAGGACTCCACGGAGTCGACCGTCGCCGCGCTCGATGTGCGCGAGGCGGTGCGCACGCTAAGCCCCGAGCACCGTGCGGTGCTGGTGCAGATATATTTCCGCGGGCTGAGCGTGGGCGAGACGGCGCAGGTGCTCGGCATTCCGCCGGGCACGGTCAAGTCCCGCTCCTACTACGCGCTGCGCCTGCTCTCCCGCAATCTGCCCGGCTACTCCCGAGCAGGTCCTCCTCGTTGACCAGGCCGAGCAGGGCCGCGGCCTCCGCGACCTCCACGTAGTCGGCGGCGCAGTCGTCGCACTCCCGTAGATGGCGGCAGACGCGACGGGTCTCCCCGGGCGTGAGCGCGTCGAGAACATAGGCGCCGAGCAGCTGCCGCACATGCGCGCCCTCCCCGGGATCGACGGTCATCGCAACCTCATGTCTGTTCTGTGACGGATCCGGTCCGACGGATCCTGTCCTTCTGGCCACGCGGGGCGCGCTCCCCCGGTTCAATGCTGCGTGTAGCCCGGTGCCGAGAAGAGGAAGAGGCGAGACGGGATGCGTCCGGAACGCACGGATGGAACCGGTGGGGGCGGGCTGCTGGTCCCGATGGCCTGGATGTACGCCGAGTACATCGCCGATGAGCTGCTGCGGACCGGCGATCTGATGGAACCGTCGACGCTGGAGTACCGCGCGGGGCGTGATGCGCTCGCCCTGACCATCTTCCTCTCCGACGGAGGCGTGGCCGATGCCCTGCCCGCGACCCGGATGGACGAGCTGCGGCTGCTGACCGCGTACGGGACGGCCTGGCGCAGATGGGTCTGCGAGCGGCTCGACGCACTGGCGGCGGCCCCGGCGCCGGACGGTGTGCGGCGCGGGCCTGACCCCGATCTGGCACTGGCCCGGGTCGCATGGCGGTGGCTCGAGGAGACCGAGCTGCTCGCGGCCGACCTCGATGCGATCGGTCCGGCGCCGTGGGAGCCGGTCGATGCCGAGGAGGACCTGGAGTGGCCGCAGGATACGGCCCAGGTGTGGACGCCGGCCTGGCAGCTGGGACTGCCGCTGGGGCATCTGGCGATCCATCTGTACTGACCGCCGCCCGCTCGGCGGGTGTCGCCGGTGGCGGCGGTCACGAGCCGTGCACGCCGGCGCGGTACTTCGGCAGACGCACGGTGATCTTCATCCCCGCGCCTGTCCCCGTCTCGATGACGAGCCCGTAGTCGTCGCCGTACACCTGCCGCAGCCGCTCGTCGACGTTGAGCAGGCCGATGCCGGTGGAGGTCCCGCCCTCGCCGCGCAGGATCTGCCGGAGCCGTTCGGGATCCATGCCGGTGCCGTCGTCCTCGATGACGACGACCGCCTCGGAGCCCGCGTCCAGAGCGCTGATGGTGATGCGGATCGGGGCCTCCCCCGTTCGAGCGGAGTTGAGACCTCGGGGAAGGGTGACGGCGCCTTCGAGGCCGTGCTTGACCGCGTTCTCGACGAGCGGCTGGAGACAGAGGAACGGAAGGGCGACGGGCAGCACTTCGGGGGCGACCTGGAGCCTGACCGAGAGCCGCTTGCCGAAGCGGGCCCGTACGAGCGCCAGATACTGATCGATGGAGTGCAACTCGTCGGCGAGGGTGGTGAAGTCGCCGTGGCTGCGGAACGAGTAGCGCGTGAAGTCGGCGAACTCCAGCAGCAGCTCGCGGGCCCGCTCGGGGTCGGTGCGGACGAACGACGCGATGGCGGCGAGGGAGTTGAAGATGAAGTGCGGGGATATCTGGGCGCGCAGGGCCCTGATCTCGGCCTCGATGAGCTGGGTCCGGGACCGGTCCAGTTCGGCGAGTTCCAGCTGTACACAGACCCAGCGCGCGACCTCTCCGGCCGCCCTGGCCAGCACCGCCGACTCACGCGGGGCGTAGGCGATCAGGGTGCCGAGGACCCGGTGGTCGACGGTCAGCGGCACGGCCACGGCCCAGCGCAGCGGGCAGTCGAGGTCGTCGCAGTCGCTGTGGAAGGCGGTGTCACGACCGCTCGCGAGGAGGCCCCGCACCTGGTCCATGACGTGCTTGCCGTGGTGCTCGCCCTCGCCGTCCCAGACGAGCACCCGGTCCCGGTCGGTGAGGCAGAGTGCGTCGGTGCCGAGCAGGGAACGCAGCCTGCGGGCGGACTTGCGGGCGCTCTCCTCGGTGAGTCCGGCACGCAGCGGGGGCGCGGCGAGCGAGGCGGTGTGCAGGGTCTCGAAGGTGGCGTGCTCGACGGGGGTACCGACGTCGCTGGTGCGAACGGGGCGGGCGGTACGGCGGCCGAGCAGAAAGCCGCCGCCGAACAGCAGGAGTACGAGCAGGACGAGTACGGCGTAACCGGCCCCGGTCATGGCTGTCCCCCAGTCGTCGCGGCCCGCGGCGCATCGCGTCCCTCAGTCATCGCGGCCTCGTGTCATCGGTGTCTGCCGGGCATCAGGGCCTCCGGCAGGTGGAAGCGCGTCATCGCGGCGTTCGTCCCGGGCGGGATGCGGCCGGGCGTGGCCAACGACACCAGAACCATCGCGAGGAATCCGACCGGCACCGACCAGACGGCGGGCCAGGCGAGCAGCGTGTGCGGCCAGCCCGGCGGACGCACCGCACCGCTGACGGTGACGGCGACGGACAGGAACGCGGAGCCGCCGCCGAGCAGCAGTCCGGCGATCGCGCCGGGCGGGGTGAGCCGCCGCCACCAGATGCCGAGGATCAGCAGCGGGCAGAACGACGACGCCGACACGGCGAACGCCATCCCCACCGAGTCGGCCACCGGGACCCTGCTGACCATCAGCGAACCGGCCAGCGGGACACACATGGCGAGCACGGTGGCCAGCCGGAAGTGCCGCACCCCGCGCGACGGCAGGACGTCCTGGGTGATGACCCCGGCGACGGCCATGGTGAGTCCGGAGGCGGTCGACAGGAACGCGGCGAACGCGCCGCCCGCGATGAGCGCGCCGAGCAGATCCCCGCCGAGCCCACCGATGACCCGCTCGGGCAGCAGCAGCACCGCCGCGTCCGCGTCCCCGCCGTGGATCAGCTCGGGGGCGTACACCCTGCCGAGTGCTCCGTAGACGGGCGGCAGCAGATAGAACGTGCCGATGAGGGCGAGCACGACGACGGTGGTGCGGCGGGCGTCGCGGCCGTTGGGGCTGGTGTAGAAGCGGACGACGACGTGCGGCAGCCCCATGGTGCCGAGGAACGTCGCGATGATCAGCCCGTACGTGGCGTACAGGGGGTGGTCGGCGCGGAAGACGGACAGTTGCTCGTCGAAGGTGCCCCGGGGGTGCCCGCTGCCGTGCCAGGCCAGTACCAGGAATATCGCGGGGACCAGGAGTGCGGTCAGCTTCAGCCAGTACTGGAAGACCTGCACGAAGGTGATGGACCGCATGCCGCCCGCGGCGACGGCCGTCACGACGACCGACGCGACAAGCACATCGCCGAGCCAGCCGGGCGCCCCGGTCAGGATTTTCAGGGTGAGCCCGGCGCCCTGGAGCTGCGGTACGAGATAGAGCCAGCCCGCCCCGACGACGAGGACGCTCACCAACCTGCGCACCTGCCGCGATTCGAGCCTCCCCTCCGCGAAGTCGGGCAGGGTGTACGCACCGGAGCGGCGGAGCGGCGCGGCGACGAACACCAGCAGCAGCAGATAGCCGGCGGTGTAGCCGACCGGGTACCAGAGCATGTCGGGGCCGTGTACGAGCACCAGTCCCGCGATGCCGAGGAAGGATGCGGCGGAGAGGTATTCGCCACTGATCGCGGCGGCGTTGAGCCGGGGCCGGACGGTGCGGGAGGCGACGTAGAAGTCCGAGGTGGTACGGGAGATGCGCAGCCCGAAACCGCCGACGAGAAGGGTGGTGAGAACGACGGCGGCCACGGCCGCCACCGCGTATGTGCGGCTCACTGTGCGGGGCGGCCTTCCACGAGCCGCGCGAAGTCGCGTTCGTTGCGCTCGGCCCGCCGCACGTACCACCAGGCGATCAGGGTCAGCGGCGGATAGGCGGCGAAGCCGAGGACCGCCCATACGAGGGCGGCACTGTGCAGGGCCTCGAAGACCAGCGGGAGCGTACCGACGACCACGGCGAGCACGCTGAAGGCGGTCAGTCCGGCACGTAGCTGACTGCGCATCAGCGAACGGACATAGGCGCCGCCGAGCGCGGTCTGCTCGTCGATCTCCGACTGGGTGCGGTAGCGCGGCAGCGGGCGCACCCGCCGGGGCTCCCCCGTCACCACTTCACGCCGGGGCGTCGACTCTGCGGACATGGGCCCGGAGTGTACGCAGCCGGTGGCGCTCTGGGAAGGGTTCGAACCCGGGTAGGCCCTGGTCAGCGGCCGGTCCGCCGCATCAGCAGGTCGCGCAGCGCGCGGGTGTGGCGTCGGCTCACGGCGAGCTCGGCGGTGCCGATGCGGACGCTCATGGTCCCCGCGTCGAGCCGCAGCTCGTCGATGCGGGCGAGGGAGACGAGATGGCGGCGGTGGATGCGCACGAAGCCCCGCGAGCGCCAGCGCTCCTCAAGCGTGGTGAGGGGAATACGGACCAGGTGGCTGCCGCTGGCGGTGTACAGCCGCGCGTAGTCGCCCTGGGCTTCGGCGTATGCGATGTCGTCGACCGGGACGAACCGGATGACCCCGCCGAGTTCGACGGGTATCTGGTCCGCCGCGGTGTCGTGGACGGACGCGGAGTGGACCGGCGTGGGGTGCGCGGGTGCGGAGCGGTCGCCGATCTGTTCCGCGACGCGGCGCACGGCTTCGGAAAGGCGCTCACGGCGCACGGGCTTGAGGACGTAGTCGACGGCCTTGAGGTCGAACGCGTGGACGGCGAAGCCTTCGTGGGCGGTGACGAAGACGATGAGCGGGGGCGCGGCGAACCCGGCCAGCAACTGGGCGACATCGAGTCCGGTGAGGCCCGCCATGTGGATGTCGAGGAAGACGACATCGATGGCGGACGGGTCGTCAGGCCCCGCGTCGACGGCGCCGCCGATCCGGCGCAGCGCCTCGGTGGCCCCGGTGGCGCCCTCGGCGCTGCGGATACGCGGATCGGCGCGCAGGAGGTAGAGCAGCTCCTCCAGGGCGGGTGCTTCGTCGTCGACGGCCAGTACGCGCAGCATGAGGCCGGAGTGTAGAGCGTGTCCGGCGGAGTTGGCTTGAGTGATTTGCGGGCCGGGTCCGTACCAGACGGCATGCGCACCCCGGAACCTCATCGCAATGTCGGCGCCTACGCACTGGGCGTGCTCGGCGCTGCCGATGCCTTCCGCTTCGAGGAGCATCTGGCCCAGTGTTCCCTGTGCGAAGTCCGGGCGGCAGAGTTCGGTGCGGTGACCGCGGTGCTCGCGGAGCATGCGCGGCGGACGCCGCCGGGGGTGGATCCGGTGGTCCGGGCGGGCCCGGAGCTGATGCGGCGTGCGGTGGGTGCGGTGGTGGCCGCGCGACGCAGGAGCCGCAGGCGGCGGCTGGCGCTGGTGGCGGCCGCGGTGGTCCTCGCGGTGGGCGGTCCGCTCGTGGTGGTCGGTGAATCGGCCGGGCCGCCGGGGCAGGCGCAGGTGCAGCGGTGGGCGGCGGCCGACCGGTCATCGGGGCTGGCGGCCGTGGTGACGACCGGGGCGAAGGAGTGGGGCACGGATGTCGGCCTGGAGGTGTCACGCGTCCCGTTGGCGGGGGTGTGCGCACTGGTCGCGGTGGGGCGGGACGGCAGCGAGGAGACCGTCACCACCTGGTCGGTGGCCGGCCCGGACGAGGATCCGCTGTCGATGCAGGGCGGGGCCGCGTTGCACCCGGCTGCCATCGACCGTTTCGAGATCCGTGCGGCGGACGGACGGCGGCTGCTGCAACTGACCCGCTGAGGGGCCGGCGGTGAGCGCGGCGGCGTGCTATTTGAGCAGCTTGGACAGCCGGCGGTCCGCCAGCGGTTTGCCGCCCGTCTGGCAGGTCGGGCAGTACTGCAGCGACGAGTCGCTGAACGAGACCTCGCGGATGGTGTCCCCACAGACCGGGCAGGGTTCGCCGGCGCGGCCGTGGACGCGGAGCCCGCTCTTCTTCTCCGACTTCAGTTTTCCGGCCGCCACTCCGCTGGAGCGCGCCACGGCGTCCTGGAGCGTGGTGCGCAGCGCGGTGTGCAGCCGGGTGGTCTCGTCGTCGGTGAGGCTCGCGGTCAGTTTGAACGGTGACATCTTCGCGGCGTGCAGGATCTCGTCGCTGTAGGCGTTGCCGATGCCCGCGATGAGCGATTGGTCGCGCAGAGCGCCCTTGATCTGACGGCGTTCCCCGGCAAGCAGCGCGGCGAACGCGTCACGGTCGAAGGCGTCGTCGAGCGGATCGGGCCCCAGCCGGGCGATGCCGGGCACCTCGGCCGGGTCGCGGACCAGATACACGGCGAGGCGCTTGGTGGTGCCGGCCTCGGTGAGGTCGAAGCCGTCGCCACCGGTGAGTACGGTGCGCAGCGCGAGGGGCCCCTTGCCGGGGCGCGGCGGGGTGGCGGGGAAGCTGTCCTTCCAGTGCAGCCAGCCGGCCCGGGCGAGATGGGTGACCAGATGCAGCGGGCCGACGCCGATGTCCAGGAACTTGCCGTGCCGGGCGACGCCGGTGACGGTGCCGCCCTCCAGGGCGGTGAGCGGTGGGTCGTAGGTCTTGAGCACGCTGACGGCGAGCGGCAGGACGCGGGCGATCTCCTTGCCGACCAGGTTCTCGTCGAGGAAGACCCGCAGGGCCTCGACCTCCGGTAGTTCGGGCATGGTTCCCAGGGTGCCGCACCTGAGGGACCCGCGCCTATCGAAGTCCGTACACCCGCTCGGCGGTCGTCGCGAAGACCGCCGCCCGTTCGTCCTCGGCAAGGTCTTCGGTGAGGGTGCGGGCCGTGTCGACGACTTCCGCGTAACTCGCCGCGAGCCGGCAGACCGGCCAGTCGGAGCCGAACATCAGCCGGTCGGGCCCGAACGCGTCGAGAACGGTGTCGGCGTACGGGCGGAGGTCGTCGACCGTCCAGGTCCGCAGGTCGGCCTCGGTGACGAGGCCGGAGAGTTTGCAGACGGTGTTGGGGTGGTCGGCCAGGGCCTTGAGGTCGGCCGCCCAGGGGTGCAGGCTCCGGGTGGCGATGGGCGGCTTGCCGGCATGGTCGAGTACGAAGGTGAGTTCGGGCAGCAGTGCGGCGGCCGAGACTGCGGCGGGCAGCTGACGGGACTGGACGACCAGGTCGTAGACCAGTCCGGCGGCGGCCACGGCGGAGAGCCCGCGACGGACGTCGGGGCGCAGCAGCCACTCGGGGTCGGCTTCGCCCTGGACCTGGTGACGGATGGCGACGAGCCGGTCGCCGCCGGGGAGTTCGCGCAGCGCGGCCAGGGTGTCGGCGATGTCGGGCGCGGTGAGGTCGGTCCAGCCGACGACTCCCGCGACGAGGTCGTTGCCGTCGGCGAGGGCGAGGAACTCGGGAGTCTCCTCGGGCACGGTGACGGTCTGGACGAGGACGGTGGCGTACACCCCGGCGGCGCGGGCCTCGGGCTCCAGATCGGCGAGGGTGAACGTGCGGGCCAGCGGGGCCATTTCCTCCCCGGTGATCCACTCCTGGTCGCGTACCGCCAGGTCCCATACGTGGTGGTGGGCGTCGACGATCCGTTCCTGGCCGGTCATGTCACAGCTCCCAGGCGACGGGGAGACCGGCGGCGGCGCCGTCCGACGAGTAGTCGTGCGCGACATCGAGGAGCTCGTCCATCCGGGCCTGCCAGGCGACGTTGACGGGGAGCTTCTCCAGCTCCGCGAGGAGCCGGGCGTAGTCCGCGCAGTCGATGACGTGGAAGAGGTCGGTGCCGCTGCGCCAGATCGTCCACGAGGTGGCGCCCGCCGCCCGGATCGCGGTGGTGAGTTCCGCGGGGACTTCGCGGTGCGCTGCCTCGTACTCCTCGATGCGGTCGGCACGGACCTTGGTGTGCAGGGCGATCCTCATGATCAGCGTCCGTCCTCGTCCAGCGGGTCGTCGGTGAGCAGGCCCTCGGTGCGCAGGTCGTCCCAGACGGCGTCCGGGATCTCGCGGGAGAGCAGGTCGGCGGCGTCGTGCATCTCGTCCGGCGAGCGGGTGCCGACGAGCACCGAGGCGACGGCCGGGTGAGCGAGCGGGTACCGCAGCGCGGCGGCGCGCAGCGGTACGCCGTGTGCCTCCGTGACGGCCTTCATGCGCAGGGCGCGGTCCAGCAGGGTCATGGGGGCGGCGGCGTAGTCGTAGGTCGCACCGGGCTGCGGGTCGGCGAGCAGCCCGGAGTTGAAGACCCCGCCGATGACGACCGCGCGACCGCGGGCAGTTGCTTCGGGCAGCAGTTCGGCCAGCGCGGACTGGTCGAGGAGGGTGTAGCGACCGGCACAGAGCACGGTGTCGACGTCGGTGTCGCGCAGGAAGCGGGTGAGCATCGCGGTCTGGTTCATGCCGGCGCCGATGGCGCCGACAACCCCTTCGGCGCGCAGCTTCTCCAGGGCCGGGTAGGCCGTGCGAAAGGCTTCCTCGGCGTGGTCGTCCGGGTCGTGCAGATAGGCGATGTCGATCCGGTCGAGACCGAGCCGTTCGAGGCTGTCCTCGATGCTGCGGAGTACGCCGTCGGCGCTGAAGTCCCATCGGCGTCGGTGGGTGGCCCTTACGGCGAAGCCTTCGGAGAGACCGTGGTCCGGGACCGGCTCGCCGGGCGGCAGGGGGTCGAGCACCCGGCCGACCTTGGTGGACACCACGTACGCGTCGCGGGGCCGGTGGCGCAGGGCCTCGCCGAGCCTGCGTTCGGAGAGGCCGAGCCCGTAGTGCGGTGCCGTGTCGTAGTAGCGGACGCCCTCGTCCCAGGCGGCGTCCACGGCGGCGGCGGCCTGCGCGGCATCGACCTCGTGGAAGAGATTGCCGATGCCGGCCGCCCCGAAGGACAGTTCGGTGACCTCGACCGCACTACTTCCCAGCCTGTTTCGCCGCATGCCGTTGCCGCCCTCCCCGATGATCGCTGTTTCTGCACAACGAATATTCATCGGATCACTTGGGCGCGTCAACTCCTGGAACGCCACCACATGCGACTTGTACGAGGAAATTTGTCCGATCTATAGGCGGACGTCTTCCGACAAGCGAGCCCCCTGGTCCGCCGGCATCAGGGCGAGCAGCTCGCGCAGCTCGTCCTCGGCGCAGCGGGCCAGCCGCTCCAGGTCCGGGACCGCTTTGCCGTCGGCGACCAGACCGATGTGCACCCGGCCGCTGTACGTGGACAGGGCGACCGCCAGGGACTGGCCCCGGGCCAGCGGCGCCATCGGATAGATGGCCTGCAGCGGGCAACCACCGAGCGAGAGCGCCGAGCGCGGCAGGGGCACGCTGGTGACCAGCACGTCGAAGAGCATCCGGGCCGCGCTGCCCGCCAGCGGGGCCCCGAAGCGGTGCGCCAGCGAAGGAAGTTGGTCGGCGAGTACGGCGACCGCACCCGCGCCCCGCAGCGGTCCGGCGGCCTTGTTGCGGTCCATGGCCGTACGGACGGCGCGCAGCCGGTTCCATGGGTCGGCCTCGGAGACGGGGAGGCCCAGCAGATAGGCGGACAGCCGATTCCCGGTGGTGGCGGCGCCACCGGGCCTGCGCCGGGAGACGGGGACGAGGGCGCGTGGGTCGGCATCGGGCAGCCGGTCGCCGCGCTCCAGCATCCAGCGGCGGAGCGCCCCGGCGACGATGCCGAGCAGGACGTCATTGGTGGTGCCGCCGACGATCCGGCGGATCCGGCCGACGGCCTCGGCGTCCAGGTCGGTGGTGGCCAGTCGCCGGGTGCCGCTGGAGGTCGCGGTGAGTGCGGGGGCGCCGCGCAGATCGAGGCGGCTGGCCCGTACGACGGAAGCGCCGACACCGAACGCCCGGCCGAGATCCTCGATCCGGCCCAGCGCGAAGCCGGCCACCTGGCGCGGCCCGGGCATCCAGGAGCGGGGCGGGACCGGGCGCGCCAGGCGGGTGCTCGCGCCGCCGCGGGCGCGGGCCCCGACGGAGGCGATCTCGTCGAAGATCCCGGCACCGATGGCGACCGCGCGCATCCCGTCGGCGAGCGCGTGATGCAGTTTCACGAGCACGGCGAAGGGGCCGTCGTCGGCACCGCCGATGACGTACATCTGCCAGGGCGGCAGCCCGCGTTCGAGGGGCTGCTCCATCAGCTCGCCGGCGAGCCGGGTGGCCCCGGCCATGAACCCGCCGCCCGCCGGATCCACCTCGCCCTGGGGCAGCCGCACCCGCTTGACGTGCCGGTACACGTCGAAGTCCTTGTCGACCGACCAGGCGGCACCGCCGACCGGCAGCAGGACGTCCCGTACCCGCATCCGCAGCCTGGGGATCGCGGCCGCGCGGCTGCCGAGCAGCTGGAGGACCGCCTCCGCATCGACGCCGGGCGCGGGGGCGGGGGAAGGCGAGAAGACGGCGAGCGCGCCGAGATGCATCGGGTGCGCATCGGATTCGAGATGCCAGAACGCCAGATCGAGAGGTGCCAGTAGCTCAGTGCCCAACGGGTCCTCATGTCATCGAAGACAAAGATTGCCGGAGTCAACGACTGCCGCAGTCGCAGTCAATCCCCCTCGATCGGTTACGGTCAAGTACAGACATGTTACGTTCTGTTACTGTCCGGTAGAGTCGCCCGCTCCCCCCACCGGCCCAGCCCCTCCCGCCCGACCCGTCATTCGCGCTCCGGAATGATGAATTCGCACCAGACGCACTTGCCGGTGCCGCGGGACTCCACACCCCACGTGTCGGCCAGCCGGTCCACCAGCATCAGGCCCCGCCCGGACACCCCGGTCTCACCCGCGTCCCGGCGGCGCGGCAGTGCGCTCGACCGGTCCTCGACATCGACCCGCAGCCGCCGACCGGACCCGGTGAGCACCCGAATGGTGACGATCGCCCCGCCGTCGGTGTGTGTCAGCGCATTGGTGATCAGCTCGTCGGCGGCCAGCTCGACGTCGTCCGCCCGGCCCTTCGCACCCCAGGCCCGTACCGCCGCCCGGATCATGTGCCGGGCCGAGCTCAGCGCCTCCGGGTCGTTCTGGGCCACATTCTGCTGGAGCCGGCCGCCCGGCCGGGGCGCGTGCGCGGCCTTGCGGCGCAGCAGCAACACCGCCACGTCGTCCTCACCGCCGCACCCGTCGACCTCCTCGCAGAGCTCGTCGGCCAGCTGCTCGAGGTCCTGCGGACCGTTGCGGATCCTGGCGGCCAGCAGCTGCACCCCCTCGTCGAGATCTACGCCGGGCAGCTCCACCAGGCCGTCGGTGTACAGCAGCATCGTCTGCCCCGGGTCCAGCTCCATCGTGCTGACCGGGTACTCGAGACCTCCGAACTCGGCCGAAAGGCCCAGTGGCAGCCCGCCCTCCACGGGCATCCTGCGGCAGCTTCCGTCGGTGTCCCGGACCAGCGGATCGATATGCCCGGCCCGGACCAGCTGTATGACTCCGGTGGTCAGGTCGACCTCGGCGTACGTGCAGGTCGCGAAGCGGTCGGTGTCGAGTTCGTGGAGGAACGCGGAGGCCCGCGCCATGACCGTGGCCGGGCTGTGTCCCTCCGCCGCGTACGCGTGGAGCACGATGCGCAGCTGTCCCATGACGGCCGCCGCGTGCGTGTCGTGGCCCTGTACGTCCCCGATGACGGCTCCGACGCGGCCGCCGGGCAGCGGAATGACGTCGTACCAGTCGCCCCCGATGTCCTGACCCTGCCGGGCCGAGCGGTAGCGCACGGCGATCTGCGCACCCGGCACCGCGGGGATGCGGCGGGGCAGCATCGCCTGCTGGAGCCCCTCGGCGAGGTCGTGCTCCTGCTCGTACAGCATGGCCCGCTGGAGGCTCTGGGCGATGGAGCTGCCGAGCGCGACCAGCAGATTGCGTTCGTCGCCCTCGAAGCCGTCCTTGCCGCTGTAGAGGAGTCCGATCGCACCGATCGGCCGGGCCTGGGCGATCAGCGGCAGATAGGCGGCCGAAGTGATGCCGAGACCGCTGATGCGCGGCCACAGGATCGGGTACGAGGTGGCGAAGTCCTCGGAGGACACGATGAAACGGGGTCTGAGCGTACGGATGACTTCGCTCATCGGGTACGGCTCGTCCGTACGGGTGAAACGGGTGCCCGGCACGAAGGACCCCGCGGGGCCGTCCGCGACGAGATGGATGCGACCGGCTTCGAGCAGCCCCACGACGAGACTGGTCGCACCGAGGTGGGCGAGGCCCTGCGAGTTCTTCAGGACCTCGATGACGTCCTGGACGGTACGGGCATGGGCCAGCGCGGCCGTGGTGGTCTCGACCAGGCTGGTGCGGCGGCGCCGCTCCTCGTCCAGCTCGCGGCGGGCGGTGGAGTCGGCCAGCTCCTGGGTGGCGTCCCGGACGATACCGATGATGCGGTGGGGGCGGCCCGCCTCGTCACGCCGGATGAAGCCCTGGGTGTGGGTCCAGCGCAGCGTGCCGTCACGCCGGAGAATGCGGAAGTACGCCCCGTAGTTGGCCTGCCCGCACTTGAGGGCCTGGGACACCATGGCGTCGAGCCGTGCGGCCTCATCGGTCGGTACCCGGGGGCCGAGGCTCTCCGGCCGGCCGTCGTATTCGTCGACCCGCATGTCGAACACGTCGAGTGCGGGCCGGTCCATGTGCATGAGGCCACTGTCGAGGTCCCAGTCGAAGCTGCCCATACGGTTCAGGGCGAGGCTGAGATCCGGGTGGGCGGGCCAGTCGTCCGGGAGTGACAGGGCACCCACAACCCGATCATCCATGCGGGTCACTCTGCCATCAATTGTCCGATTCTTCGAGAGATCCCGTTCGCCGGACCGCCAGGGGGCCCGGTCGCCGGGCCCCCTCCGCCGCAACGCTGTCGCGCCGGATTCAGCGCCCCTGGAGCGCCTTGACGTTGTCCCCGAACGTCCACCCCTTCGACCCGTCCCAGTTCAGCGACCAGTCCATCAGCCCCTTCAGCCCGCCGCCGTACGTGTTCCAGGCCTGTGAGACCAGGTTCGGCGCCATGTAGCCGCCCCCGGCGCCGGGCTGCGCCGGCAGGCCCGGGACCTGCTTGTCGTACGGAACCTTGATGGTGGTGCCCTGGATGGTCAGGCCGCTGTTCAGGCAGTCGGTCTGCGCGGTGAACCCCTGGACGGTTCCGGCGGAGTACGAGTCGCCGGAGCAGCCGTACATGCTGCCGTTGTAGTACTGCATGTTCAGCCACCAGAGCCGCCCGTTGTCCGCGTACTTCTTCACGATGGGGAGGTACGCGCCCCAGATGGAGCCGTACGCCACGCTGCCCCCGGTGACGTAGGCCGTCTCGGGCGCCATCGTCAGACCGAAGTTGGACGGCATCCGGGCGAGTACTCCGTCGATGATGCGGATGAGATTGGCCTGCGACGTGGACAGCTGACCGATGTTGCCGCTGCCGGTGAGGCCGGTCTCGATGTCGATGTCGATGCCGTCGAAGTTGTACGTCTGCAGGATCGGCACCACGGTGTCGACGAAGCGGTCGGCGACGGCGCTGGAGCTGAGGTCGATCCCGGCCGTGGCACCGCCGATGGACAGCAGGGTGGTCAGACCCGACGCCTTGGCCTGGCACATCTCGGCAGGGGTCGGGACCTTCACGGTCGAGTCCATCCCGTCCTCCCACAGGACGGTGCCGTCGGAGCGGATGACCGGGAAGGCCGCGTTGATCACGTTGTACCCGTGGGCGGGGATGCGGGAGTCGGTGATCGGGATCCATCCGAGCGGCGGGTGTACACCGTTGGCCGCGCCGTCCCAGTTCTCCCAGTAACCCTGCAGCACCTTGCCCGCCGGCTTCGACTTCACCGCGCAGGTCTCGTCCTGCGCCGCGCTCGGGGTCGCGGCGACGAGCGTCTGCACGAGACATACGGCCGCCAGGCCGATCCCGAACAGACGCGATGTCCGACCGAACATGCGGGTTCCCTTCCGTCGTGGCCGGCCGCCCACCGCACCGCGAGAGTCATCATGCACCTGACAATGCACACGCTAAAATGGTCCAGACCTGCCGTCAAGAGGCCTGGACCGACGACCGGTGAGGTCGCCTGGCGGGGCCGGTCGGCGCGGGAGGCTCCACGAGCAGGGCGCGGCGCGGCCCGTGCCGCGCCCGAGCGGTGGCACGAAAGAGCGCATATCGTTCACTAGAGGTGGTGCACCGGTGCGGCTGCAGTCCGCGTGCACAGCACCCCGGAATCCGTGGCGGACGGAGGACGGAATGTCAACGGCCAAGAACATGCTGGACGCGCTCCCACCCGAAGGGCGCGCGCGACTGCTCGACCAGGCAGCCCGCGAGGTGTCGTTGCCCGTCGGCACCCGGATCTTCGAAGAGGGCCGCAAGGCCGACCGCTTCTGGATCATCCGATCCGGCCAGGTAGAACTGGACCTCCATGTGCCCGGCCACCGGTCCGCGGTGATCGAGACACTGGGCCGGGACGAACTGCTGGGCTGGTCCTGGCTGTTCCCGCCGCGCATCTGGCATCTCGGCGCCGTCGCGATCTACCCGGTGGAGGCCGTGGAGTTCGATGCCGCGGCCGTCTGCTCACTGTGCGACGAAGACGCCGAGTTGGGGCGTGCGCTGTACAGGTACGTCGCGGAGACCGTGGCGGCACGGCTGCGCGGGACCCGAACCCGACTGCTCGCCCTGTACGGTCCGCAGTCCGGCAACCGGGCGGGTGCGAACCACGATGCGGACATCGGCCAGGACCTCGCGGACATCTGACGCGCAGCACACGGTCGCACGCCACTCACGCCTCCACCATCCCCGGCGAAGCGGCCGCACAACTCCGGCACCCCTCATTGAACACGTTCAAGAAAGCCTCTAGAGTCGGCTCGGACAACTACTTGAACGCGTTCAAGACGGGGGATGTGCCATGTCCGTACTGGTCGACCTGATCGTGATGCTGGGCATGCTGGTCGTCGTACCGGCCGGACTTCGGCTGACCGGGGCAGCCGAACTCGACCGGATCCGCCGTCTGTGGCCGCTGTTCGCCGTCCCCGGGGCCGTCGCCCTCTGGCTGCCACGTGGCGGACCCGCCACGGTCCTCGCCGGCTGCTACGCGCTCGGGGCCGTACTCCTCGCCCTGCATGCGCCGCCCCGGCTGCTCCGCGCGGTCCGGGCCTCCGCCGCTCACCGCACCGCCGAGATCGCACTGTTCACCGCCCTCGTCACCCCGTCGGTCGCCGCCACCGCGCTGGTCGCCGAACGCTCCGGGCATGCCCTCTTCGGCTTCGGGCCCGGAATCCTCGCGCTCACCGTGCCGCACTTCCACTTCGCCGGGTTCGCCGCCGCACTGATCGCAGGACTCGTCCGCCGGGTCGCGGACGGGCCGGCCGGCCGGTTCGCCGCATCGAGCGTGCCGTCGGGCACCCTGCTCGTGCTCATCGGATACTTCATCGGCGACTGGGCCGAGCTGGCCGGAGCAGTCGTGCTGACGGCCGGGATGTGGACTGTCGCCCTGCTGACCTGGCGCACGATCCGCGTCAGCGGCCGGGACCGGACCACCCGCACTCTGTTCGCCGTCTCGTCCGCCGTGCTCGTGGCGACCATGGTGCTCGCGCTGAGCTGGGCGCTCGGCGAGGCGACCGGGCTGCCGCACCCCACGCTGACCTGGATGGCCGCGACCCACGGTCTCGGCAACGCACTGGGCTTCGCGCTCTGCTCGGTGCTCGCCTGGCGACGGCTCCAGGATCAGCCCGAGCAGTCGCCACCCGGCCGTCCTGGTACCGGGCCGCCCCCTGCCGACCCGGCCCTCGCCACCTCGGTCCGCACGGACCCGCCCCTCACCCGCCCCGCCCTCACCGGCCTCGAAGACAGGACGTCATGAGTACCCTCACCTATCCCGAGGTCGGCGCCACCCGGCTCGGCCCGCTCCCCGACGGGTACAACCATCTCCACCACCGGGTCGCGGTGGGCCGTGGCCGCGCCGACTTCGAGGCTGCGGGCGCCGCCGTCACCGACTGGCGCATGCATCGCACCTCCGGCGCACGGGTACGGGCGTCAACGGCCCGCGCCGAGGCCGGGACCAGCGTGCGGGTATCGATCGGGGTCGGCCCGTTCCGGTTCACCGCGCCGTGCGAGGTGGTCTGGACCGCGTACGAGAAGGCGCGCATCGGCTTCGCCTACGGCACCCGTCCGCACCACCCCGAGTGCGGTGAGGAGTGCTTCGTGGTCGACCTGGCGGACGACGGCACGGTGTGGTTCACCGTGCTGGCGTTCTCCCGTCCGGTCAGTTGGTACGTCCGGCTCGCGGGGCCGCTCGTGCCGATGGCCCAGCACATGTACGCGCGCCGGCTCGGCACCGCACTGCGCCGGATCGTCTCGGCGAGCTGAACCGGCTCAGTCGCTCCGCAGCGCCGATACTGGACGTGATGGAGTGGTTCACCGCAGATGGCTACTGGCTCAGCCGGCTGATCTTCCAGCGGGCTCTCGCCGGCATCTATCTGGTCGCCTTTCTCGCCGCCGCGCTCCAGTTCCGGGCGCTGATCGGCGAGCGCGGCATGCTCCCGGTGCCGGAGTTCCTACGGTGTACGGACTGGCGGGAGGCCCCCGGTCTCTTCCGCCTCCACTACTCCGACCGCTTCTTCGCCGCCGTCTGCTGGACGGGCTGTGCCGTCGCGGTCGCGCTGATCGCGGGGGTGGACTCGTACGTTCCGCTGTGGGCGGCGATGCTGCTGTGGCTGCTGCCGTGGGCGCTGTATCTGTCGATCGTGCAGGTCGGTCAGATCTGGTACAGCTTCGGATGGGAGTCGCTGCTCCTGGAAACCGGCTTCCTCGCCGTCCTGCTCGGCAACGCGGATACGGCTCCACCGGTCCTGGTGCTGTGGCTGCTCCGTTGGGTGCTGTTCCGGGTCGAGTTCGGCGCCGGGATGATCAAGATCCGTGGCGACGCATGCTGGCGCAGGCTGACCTGTCTGGACTTCCACCATGAGACCCAGCCGATGCCGGGCCCGCTGAGCTGGTTCTTCCACCGGCTGCCGAAGCCGCTCCACCGGGTCGAGGTGGCGGCCAACCATGTCACCCAGCTGCTGGTCCCGGTGCTGCTGTTCGCCCCGCAGCCGGTGGCGAGTGCCGCCGCCGGGCTGATGATCGCCACCCAGCTGTGGCTCGTGCTGTCCGGGAACTTCGCCTGGTTGAACTGGGTGACCATCACCCTCGCCCTGTCCGCCGTCGACTGGTCACTGGTCGCCACGCCGCCCGCACAGTCCACCCCGCCGCTCTGGTACGAGGTGGTGGTCATCGCCGTCACCGCGCTGGTCCTGGTGCTCAGCTACCGTCCGGCGCGCAACCTCGTCTCGCGCCGCCAGGTGATGAACCGCTCCTTCGACCCGCTGCATCTCGTCAATACGTACGGTGCGTTCGGCAGCATCAGCCGCGTCCGCCTGGAGATCGTGGTCGAGGGCACCGACGAGCAGCTGCTCCACCCGGGCACGGCCTGGCAGGAGTACGGCTTCCGCGGCAAACCGGGCGATCCGCGCCGGCTGCCGCGCCAGTTCGCCCCGTACCATCTGCGGCTCGACTGGCTGATGTGGTTCGCGGCGCTGTCCCCCGCGTACGCACAGTCCTGGTTCGGCCCGTTCGTGGAGCGGCTGCTGGAGAACGACCGGGACACGCTGCGGCTGCTGCGCCACAACCCGTTCCCCGACGCGCCACCCGCACACATTCGCGCCAGGGTGTACCACTACCGGTACACGACCTGGCGCGAACTGCGGGCCACCGGACGCTGGTGGCACCGCACCTATGTGCGGGACTTCATCCGGCCCGTCTCGCTCGGTCCCTCGTTCCTCAGCCCGACCAGGCGACCTTGAAGACCCAGGCGTGCTTCCCGGTCCTCCGCGCGCCCGCCGGTACGTCGATCACCAGCGAACCGCCCGTGGTGTGCCAGTGGAGCGGCCGGTCGTACCCGAGCAGGGTGACCCGGTCGCCGCCGCGGATCGGAACCGGGGCCTCGACGGTGAGGGTCGCGCCCGGCTGAGCCAGCGAGTGGATGTAGAAGGCCTTGTTCGGCCGGACGGTGAACCGCAGGTCCTCGCCGAGTTGCGGCATCCGTGACCAGTACGTGGTCCCGTGGATTGCTTCGCCGTTGGTCTTGAGCCACTCCCCCGTCTCCCGCAGCCGGCGCTGCATGATCTCGGGGATCGTGCCGTCGGCCTTCGGTCCGATGTCGAGCAGGAAATTGCCGTTCTTGGAGACGATGTCGACGAGCGAGTGCACGACCTCCTCGGTCGTCATGTACTTCTCGTCGGGCGTCTGGGCGTTGTAGCCGTACGAGAACGGGTCGAGGCCCCGGCTGGATTCCCACTTCGCCGTGACGATCTGGTCGTACGTCGTGTACTCGGGCGTCGTGAAGTCGTATGTCCCGATCCCGGAGCGGTTGTTGACGGTGACATCGATGGGCCGGGCCCGGTTCTTGGCATGGTTGAAGTACTCGGACAGCACCCGGTGGCTGTCGTTGTCGCCGCCGATGTCGCACCAGAGGATCTCGGGGTCGTACCCGTGGACCAGCTCCAGCATCTGCGGGCCCTGGAACTCGGTGACGTAGTCCTTGCCCGCCGTGTATCCGGTGTACGGGACGGGCTCCAGGGTGTACGGGTTGCGCGGGGCGTGGCCCATCCAGGGCTGGTCGGGGTTGAACCACTCGGGCATCGAGAAGTACAGCCCTCGGTGCAGTTCCGGGGTGTAGCGACGCGAGGCGTCGAAGAGCTCCTTCACCAGGTCGCGCCTGGGCCCCATCTTCACCGCGTTGCGGTCGGAGAGCTTGGTGTCCCAGAGCGCGAATCCCTCGTGGTGCTTGGAGGTGAGGACGTGGTACTGCGCGCCCGCGTCCCGGAACAGCTCCACCCAGGACCTGGGGTCGAAACGCTCGGCCCGGAACTGCGGGATGAAGTCGTCGTAGTTGAAGGACTCGCCGTACGTGTCGCGGTGGTGGGCGTACGTCGGGTTGTTGGGGTCCTGCATCTGGTTCCAGTACCACTCGGCGTACTGCGTGCCCACCGGCGCCCAGGCGGGTACCGAGTAGACCCCCCAGTGGATGAAGATGCCGAACTTCGCCTCCTGGAACCAGTACGGCGCCTGGTGGCTGGAGAGGGAGGCGTCGGTGGGCCGGTAGTCGGGGACGCCGAGGGTGAGCGAGCGGCGGACGGTGGCCGCCTGCTGCCCGCGACCACGCGCGACAACGTTGCCTTCCTGGGCGGTGCCGGGTGCGGTGCCCGGCCTGCTGCGGATGCCGATCCGGACGCGGGCCTGGTCGCCGGGGGCGAGCCGGGTGATGCGGGCGGGCTCGACCGTACGGGCTCCGGGAACGTCCACGGAGAGGCTGAGGCCGTCGGCGGCGAGGACTGCGACGGTCCCCGCGTTGACGACGGTGGCCTCGACGCTCTGCGCGCCGGAGTCCAGCAGCGAGGTGGTGGAGTGCGCGTCCCGCAGGGACAGTGCCCGCCCCTCGGCGGCCGGCTGGAGCGACAGCGCGAAGATGTGCAGTGATGAGCTGTTGGCCTCGGCGGGCCCGGTGGTGGGCAGGGTCAGCGCCACGGCTTCCCTGGTCGGGTCGAGCGCGATCTCGGTGACGTCGATGGAGACCTGGTGCGCGTCCTTGTCACCGTCGGGGCGGTAGCGGTACGCGGCGGTGAGCGCGCCACTGCCGGAATACCAGTCGGGGCCGCCGAGGGCGGCGTTCGATGTGGTGCCGTCCGCGTAGTGGACGGTGGCCCGGCCGGAGGCGGCGCCGTAGCTGCACGCGGTGAGGAAGAGCCCGGAGAGGTAGCGGCCGGGCGGCAGGTCGATGCGCTGGCCGAGGGCGACGATGTTGTTCTTGGCACCGGCGCCGGAGGCGGGGAAGAGGAACGTGGTGCCGTCGATCTCTCGTTCTCCGGCGGGGAGCTCCTCACCGGGGAAGGTGTAGCCGGAGCCGTCGAAGTTGCCGCCACGGGCCTCGGCGGTATCGATGCCGTCGTTGTCGAACCAGCTGTCCAGGGCCACGGGGACGGCGGCGGGGACGGTGCCCCAGTCGCTTCCGTGGCTGTCCGGTCCCGGGAGTGCGGCTCCGGTTCGCGGGGCCGCATCGGCGGTGGCGGGGGTGAGCAGAGCGGCGCCGACTGCCGCCCCTGCCGTCATTCCGAGTACATGGCGTCTGGGAAGTTCGGTCATGACGTCCGATGATTGAAGCGTGGCGAGGACCTGTCAATGAAAATTTCCAGACAGAACGAAACTTCTTCCCCACAACCATCGGATGACTGGATGTACCTGAGTCAGGCCGACCGATCCGATCGGTGCTGCCGAGCCGCCGACCACATGCCGAAGCCCCGGCTCTCCGTGGTGGCGGAGGGCCGGGGCTTCCGAGCTGACGGACCGGGGCGAGTGATCGGGCCGCGCGGGTCGGGCCGGAGGATCAGTCGATGCCCGGCAGGATGTGCGGCTCGGCGAGGTCGTCCTCGTAGCCGGCCAGCCGGATCGGTGCGGACCTGGCCCAGACTTCGATGTTCCGGAGCTTTTCGGGCCGCTTGGCCCGCTCTCCGCTTCGTTCCGCCGGTCGCTTCTCGTGCTTCGTCAGTTCTGGTGTCACCGCGCACTCCTTAGTGTCACGTCACCCCGGGCGGCGCCGAGCCTCCGGCCTCTAACCGGAAATCGACTGCCCATGAGGGGCAGGGGCAGGAACAGTTCGGTCGCGGTGGCGCCGGGTGTGGATCGGGGACGGCGGCCTGCTTACAGACCTGTCCCAGGACGGCCGAGGAAGTTTCGTGGATCCCTTGGTGGCGTCCGTGCACATCAGACTAACCAAATGAGCGCGTCCGCGCTCGATGGAATGCGTGCGGTGGGTCACTTTCGGACATCCGGGTGATCTACCAGCCTGCGGGCGCGTAGTCCTTGAGGAAGCAACCGAACAGATCTTCGCCCTCTTCACCTCGGACGATCGGGTCGTAGACCCGGGCGGCGCCGTCGACCAGGTCCAGCGGTGCGTGGAAGCCCTCTTCGGCCAGGCGGATCTTGTCGGGGTGCGGACGCTCGTCGGTGATCCAGCCGGTGTCGACGGCGGTCATCAGGATGCCGTCCTTCTCGAACATCTCCTGGGCGCTGGTGCGGGTGAGCATGTTCAGCGCGGCCTTGGCCATGTTGGTGTGCGGGTGGCCCGCGCCCTTGTAACCCCGGCTGAACACGCCCTCCATCGCCGAGACGTTGACCACATAGGCCCGCTTGGCGGCCGTCGCGGCCATCGCCGGGCGGAGCCGGCTGATCAGGATGAACGGCGCGGTGGAGTTGCAGAGCTGGACCTCGAGCAGCTCGATCGGTTCGACCTCTTCGACCGTCTGGATCCAACTGTTGGTGTGATGCAGGTCGGGTACGAGACCGCCCGCGTCGATCGCGGTGCCGGCGGCGATCCTCTCCAGCGACGCGGAGCCGGTGACCAGGGCGAGCTCGGTGACGTCCTGCGCGGTCAGGCCCTCCTTGCGGGCGGCGGGCAGGGCCGCGACGCGGTCGACCGAGCCGCTGCCGAAGGTACCGATGACCTCGGCGGCGGGGAGCTCGCCCGCGGGCAGCGGGGCGGACTCCGCACTCACCAGTTCGCTGTACGCCTGCGGGGAGCGACGCACCGTCTGCGCGGCGTTGTTGATCAGGATGTCCAGCGGCCCTTCGGCGGCGACCGAGTCGGCGAGCGCGACGACCTGGGCGGGGTCGCGCAGATCGATGCCGACGATCTTCAGCCGGTGGATCCACTCGGCGCTGTCCGGCATCGCCTTGAAGCGGCGGATCGCGTCGTTGGGGAAGCGGGTGGTGATCGTGGTGTGCGCGCCGTCGCGCAGCAGCCGCAGCGCGATGTACATGCCGATCTTGGCGCGGCCTCCGGTGAGGAGCGCCCGGCGCCCGGTGAGGTCGGTGCGCGCGTCGCGGCGGGACCGGTTCTCCTTGGCACACTGCGGGCAGAGCTGGTGGTAGAACGCGTCGACCTCGACGTAACGGGTCTTGCAGATGTAGCAGGACCGGGGCCGCTGAAGTATCCCGGCGATCTCGGCACCGGCCGAGGAGGACGGCAGGACGCCCTGGGTCTCGTCGTCGATGCGTTCGGCCGACCCGGTGGCCGTCGCTTCGGTGACGGCCTTGTCGTGCGCGGTCTTGGCGGCCCGGCGCTCCTGGCGGCGGCGCTGCTTCACCGTCCGGTAGATACCGGCGGTGGCGCGGCGCACGGCGATGGCGTCCGGGTGGTCGACCTCGATGGAGTCGAGTTCGTCGAGCACGCTCAGGCAGACGGCCAGCCGCTCCGGGTCGATACCGGGACCGAACTCCTCGATACCGGGAGCGAGCTCCTGGCTGTCCTCTGTCACCGTCATTGCCGTTCCTCTGTCACTGGTCATGGGGTCACTGATCGCGGGCAGAGCGCCCCGATCAAGTTTGCCATGCGACGGCCGCTGCTCCGTTCGCGTGAAGCGGCACGAAAAAGGGGGGCATGACTTCGCCACGGGTGGGCAGGAGCGCGTCGACAGCATTCCGCCGTAGGGGAGGACGACGTCATGGCAGCCAGGTCCGCACGGACGACCGAAGTGGTGGGCGTACCGGCACGACGGATCGAGCAGTCCAGTGGGCTGCCACTGGTCGAGGACGCCGGCAGCGTCGCGCCGAGTGATGCCCGCGCACTCTCGAAGCTGTTCTTCGACCGCCTCCAGGATCTGGAGGAGGGGACGCACGCCTACGCGTACGCCCGCAACACCCTGATCGAGATGAACATCTCACTGGTGCACTTCGCCGCGTCCCGCTTCCGCAACCGGGCCGGAGACGACGCCGAGGACATCGTCCAGGTCGGCACGATCGGTCTGATCAAGGCGATCGACCGGTTCGACCTGTCCCGCGAGGTCGAGTTCGCCACCTTCGCCGTGCCGTACATCGTCGGCGAGATCAAACGGTTCTTCCGTGACACGACGTGGGCCGTCCATGTGCCGCGGCGGCTGCAGGAGCTGCGGGTCGATCTCGCGAAGGCCAAGGAGCGGCTCGCACTGGAGCTGGACCGGGATCCCACCGTCACGGAGCTCGCCGCGGATCTGGAACTGTCCGAGGACGAGATCATCGAGGGGCTGGTCGCCGCCAACGGTTACGCGGCGGGGTCCCTGGACTCCCACGCGGTCGACAGCGACGACGGCAAGGACCGGCGTACGTTCGCCGATGTGCTGGGCGCACCCGATCCGGCCATGGAGAGCGTCGAGAATCTGCATGCGCTGGCGCCGCTCCTCGCCGGGCTCGACGACCGCGAACGGCAGATCGTGCAGATGCGCTTCGGCGCCGAGATGACGCAGTCGCAGATCGGAGCGGAGCTGGGGGTCTCCCAGATGCATGTGTCCCGGCTGCTCTCCCGTATCGTGAAGCGGTTGCGTACCGGCATGTGCGTCGTCAGCTGAACCGCGTCGTCCACTTTTGCCTGGAGTGAGTCCGTTCGCCGCGGGTAGGCGGACGGTGAGAAATGGTCACCGACCATCCCTGCGTCGCCCTGGCTGGAGCACATGAACGATCAGGTCACCCTGCGGCCGACCGGCCGCCCGTACGGGCATCGGCCCACGGAGGTGCTCCGCAGCGCCGCGGCGTTCGACGGCGAGCCCGGCTGCATCGCGCAGGCCCGGGCCCTCGCCGACAGCTTTCTGGCGCGGCTCGCGGCCCAGTCAGGGACGGCGTTCGGTGAGCGCATCCGGGGCGATCTGATGCTGGCGGTCAGCGAACTGGTCACCAATGCCGACCGGTACAGCCAGGGCCCGTATCTGCTGGAGCTGGAGGGCTCCGCCGAGCGGGTCAGCGTCACGGTGTACGACAGCAGCACGGCGCTTCCGCTGTTCTACTCCCCCGACCCGACCCGCCCCGGCGGTCACGGCATGGAGATCGTCACCGCCCTGTGCGACCGGCTGACCGCAGAGCGGGTGCCGGTGGGCAAGCGGATCCGGGCGGAGTTCGAGCTCAGCAGCTGAGCTGTGGGGCGGGCGGGACGCCGCCCACCCCACGACCACGCCGGTCAGCCCAGGGCGGGCGGAGCGTCCGCGGGCGAGGTGCCCCACGCCGAGGGCGCGCCGCCCACGGTGAAGGCGAGCGACCGCGCCGAGCGGATGTCCTCGGTGGTGAGATACGTGCGCGACTGCGCCGCGCCGTCGATGCTCGCCGACTGGATGTAGCGGTCGGTGTCCGACGTCCCGGGCGCGCTCACCGTGAACGACCCGTGCGGGTAGTAGCGGCGGTCGAGCGTGAGATCGACACGCTCGAACGCGGGCGTGGACAGACCCCAGGTGTCGGTGCCGGGCTGGACCGGGAAGACGCCGATGGAGGAGAGCACCATCCAGGCGGACATCGTGCCGAGGTCGTCGTTGCCCGTCATGCCCGTCGGGGCGTCGGTGAAGAGGGTCAGAGCCGCATGGACCACGTCGGTGGTCTTCCACGGCTGCCCGGTGGAGAGATAGGTGTACGGGGCGATGAGGTCGGGCTCGTTCTGCGGGTTGTACTTGTCGGCGTTGTAGTACGCGTACGGGCCGTTGACCCAGACCTCACGGGCGGTCTTCGCCGGATCGGCGAGCAGTTTGTCGTACGCGAAGAAGGAGTCGAGCCGCTGGTTGGCGGCATCCTTCCCGCCGATCAGGCCGACCATGCCGGGCAGGTCCTGCGGCACGAGCCACTGGTACTGCCAGGACGTGCCCTCGTGGAAGCCCTCACTCTGCGCCGGGTCGGCGGGGCCGGTGAAGGCTCCTGAGGCGTCGCGGGCGCGGAAGAAGCCGGTCGAGGGGTCGAAGATCTTCCGGTAGTTCTGGGCGCGGTCCTCGTACCGCTTCGCGTCGGCGTCGTGGCCGAGGTCGCGGGCCATCTCGCCCAGCATCGCGTCGGAGAGGGCGTACTCCAGGGTGGCGGAGGCACCGTGGTCGAAGTCGGAGTCACCGGGCTTGGCGTGCGGACGGTCCTTGATGTACGGGGCGAACCCGTCCTTCAGATACTGCACGTTGGCTTCGCGGCCGACGGGCGCGGCGTCGGTGGGCGGGACGCCGTCGGCGTTCTTCTTCAGGGCGCGGTACGCCTCTTCCTCATGTCCCTTCAGCAGCCCCTGCTGGTAGGCGTTGGTGAGGAACGGCGTGACGGGGTCGCCGGTCATGATGTTCGTCTCGACGGTGCCGTAGCCCCACTTGGGCAGCCAGCCGCTCTCGGCGTCGATCCGCAGGACCGAGATCGCCATGTCACGGGACTCGCGCGGGGCGAGCAGCGAGAGGAGCTGGGCCTGGGTGCGGTAGGTGTCCCAGAGGGACCAGTTCTGGTAGTAGGTGAAAACCCCGTCGGCAGCAACAGCGCGGTGGGTCTTCTGGTCCCAGCCGGTGTAGCGGCCGTCGACGTCGCTGCCGACGTTGGGGGCGAGGAAGGAACGGTAGAGCGACGAGTAGAAGGTGCGGCGCAGCTCGTCGCTGCCGCCCTGGGCCTTCACGTCGTCGAGCCGGTCCTCCCAGGACCGCTGTGCGGCGCGCTCGACGCGGTCGAAGCTGCGGCCGCCCTCGGCGCGGAGGTTGAGTGCGGCGCCCTTGGCGTCGACGTAACTCAGGGCCGTGGTGGCCTCGACGGTGCGGTCGTTGCGGGTGTCGAAGCGCAGCCAGGCGCCGTTGCGCTCGCCGGCCGCCGAGGACACCTTCGATCCCTCGGCGACGGTGTCACCGTTCCAGGTGCCGGAGGTGGTGAAGGGCCGGTCGAAGTGGGTGATCGTGTACACGGTGTACGGCTTGGTGTCCTGGCAGAAGCCGCTGCCGGTGATCGCGGTCCGGACGGTCCGGTTGTCGAGGATCTCCACCTTCGAGGACAGCGTCCGGTGCAGCGACTGGCCCGCGTTGAGCAGGACGTTGGCCTTGTCGGTGGCGGGGAAGGTGTAGCGCTGGACGCCGGTGCGCCTGGTCGCGGTGAGTTCGGCGTCGATCCCGGTCCGCAGCCCGACCTTGTAGTAGCCGGGGCTCGCCTTCTCGTCGTCGTGGCTGAACTCCGCCGCGTACTTGGCGTAGTCGGTCTGTGTGATGTCACCGGTGGTGGGCAGCGTCGGCAGGTCGCCGCCGAGTCCGCAGCCGACACCGGAGAGATGTACGGCGGAGAAGCCGCGTATGTGGTTCTCGGCGTAGTCGTAGCCGGTGTTGTGGCCGGTGTCCGGGGAGAGCTGCACCATGCCGAACGGCACGGACGCGCCCGGGTAGGTGTTGCCCTCGTTCTGGGTGCCGATGAACGGGTTGACCAGATCGGTCAGTTGCCCTTCGGCGCGGGGCGCGGCCTGGGCCGTGGCCCCGGTGGTGAGGACACCGCCGAGGAGCGCGACGACGGCGAGTGCCGCCGCCGGGCCGCGGAGTCTCGGCCGTGGGGTCCGGTGCATCCGTGGGATCCGGTGCATGGGGGTACTCCTCCTTGGACAACGTTGTCAGAGCGCGATCATTCTTGGTTTCCCGGTTATCCGCGTCAAGGGTTCGGACGCGAACGCTCCGGTCCGCCCCGGGCAGGGGCGGACCGGAGCACTGCCACGGGTCAGGCGGTGGGGCATCCCGCCACGACCGGGTCGGACGCGTCGCGGACGAGCGCGTCCTGCGCCGCCTTGATCCGCTTCACGTCGGGTTTGACGATCCGTCGGTCATAGGTGAGCAGGCCGTTCAACTCGCCCTCCACGTCGGAGATCTGCGTGTAGACAGCTCCGTTGCTTCCCTTGCAGGCGAGCGCCCGCACCTCGTCGAGCTTGGCGATGTAGTCATCGGTGTAGGTCGACTGGTCGACCGCGATGTACGACTGCTGCACGGCCCAGGCGTGGCCCGGCACCGCCAGGCCGAGTCCGCCGTACTCGCCGCTGACCAGGGCGCGTCGCCCGTCCGGCGCCGGCAGGGCCGGGCTCGGATAGCCGTGCTCGTCGATGATGTCCCCGGTGCCTCCGTCGACGCCGAGGTTGATGCCCGACATGCTGTTGACGAGCCGGGTCGGGTCCCAGGACTTCGCCTGGTCGGCGATGCGGGCCTCGTCGTACTGGCCCCAGCCCTCGTTGAACGTGACCCACATGACGACCGACGGGTGGTTGTAGTGCTCGTCGATCATCTCCTTCATCTCGTGCTCGTACTCCGTGCGGGCGGCGGCGGACGGGTTGACGGTGTTCATCGCGGGCATGTCCTGCCAGACCAGCAGGCCCAGCTTGTCCGCCCAGTAGAACCAGCGGTCGGGCTCCACCTTGATGTGCTTGCGCACGGAGTTGAACCCCATGGCCTTGTGCATCTTCAGGTCGGACGCGAGTGCCTCGTCGGTAGGGGCGGTGTGCAGCCCGTCGGGCCAGAAGCCCTGGTCGAGAGTAGCCATCATGAAGACCGGCTTGCCGTTGAGCACGGTGCGCGGGGTGCCGTTCACCTTCTCCACGGCGATCGACCGCATCCCGAAGTAACTGCCGACGCGGTCGGAGCCGACGGAGACCTCCAACCGGTAGAGATGCGGGTCGTTCGCGGACCACAGGTGCGGGTGCGGAACTCGCAGGTCCAGCGTCGAACCGGTGCGGCCGGTCACCGTGCCGACCTTGCGCTTCCCGTCGTACGCGGTCGCCGTGACCGGCACCCCGCCACGTACCCCCTGCACCTCGACGGCGACCTTCTCGCCCTGGACGTCGGGGGTGAGCTTCAGTGAGTCGACGTGGTCGGTGGCGACCGGCTCCATCCACACGGTCTGCCAGATGCCGGACGACGGGGTGTACCAGATACCGCTCGGGTCGAGGCGCTGCTTGCCCATCGGCGGGTTCTCGCCGTCGGCGGCGTCGGTCGGGTCGTAGACGCCGACGATCAGCTCCTGGGTCCGCCCCGGCTTCAGGGCATCGGTGATGTCGGCGCTGAACTTGTCGTAGCCGCCCTTGTGTTCGGCGACCTTGTGCCCGTTGACATACACCTCGGACTGCCAGTCGACGGCACCGAAGTTCAGCTGCAGCCGCTTGCCCTGACCGACCTTCCACCCCTGAGGAACGGTGAAGGTACGGCGGTACCACATCCGGTCCTCGTGCCGTTCGAGGCCGGAGAGCTGCGACTCCACCGGATACGGGACGAGGATCTTCTCGCCGAGCTTCCGGCCGACCGGGGGCTGCTCCCCCGCCTTCGCCGCGGCGAACTCCCAGGAACCGTTGAGGTTCTGCCAGTTGTCGCGGGTGAGCTGCGGACGCGGGTACTCGGGCAGCGCGTTGTGCGGGCCGACCTCGTCGGCCCACTTCGTACGGAGCTCGTACGTGGAGTGGTTGGGCCCGCTGGACCAGAAGGCTCCGACGGCCTTGCCGTCCTGTCCGGTCAGCCCGCCCTGGCCGTCGTAGCGGATGTCGGCGAGTCCGTTGGCGTCGCCGGCCTTGTTGCCGACGACCGGTTCCTTGAGCGCGACGGTGAGGCTGCGCGGGTCGGCGGGATCGGCCTTGATGGCCCCGAGCGGCCACGTCGCGCCGCCGATGACGGCGTCGAGATGGTTGGCGAGTCCGTCGGGCAGGGCCGCGAGCTTCTGCGCGAAGTCGAGCTTGAGAGTGCGGCCGTCGGCGAGGACGGTGGCACCGATGGCGCCGTCGTAGGCGAAGTCGTCCGGCAGCCGGAAGGCGGACTGCGGCACGGGCTCCTTGGTGCCACCGGGCTCGGTCCACTTGAGGTGCAGGTTGGACCCGCCGAAGTGTTCGAAGTACTCGACCTTGAGGTCGTAGGCCTTGCCCGCGGTCAACTCGACCGGCTGCGAGGTCTGTTCCTTCTCCCAGTCGTCGACCCAGTGGTCGATGACGGGCTTCCCGTCGATCCAGAGACGGAACCCGTTGTCCCCGATCATCGAGAAGACATGGGAACCGGACTTCTCCGGCACGATCTTCCCGGTCCACCGGATGCTGGCGTCGTCGGCCTGCCCGGTGGCCGAGCTCAGCCGCGATTCGAGGCTGGGGAAGTCGATGTCCGGATCGAATCCGGTGGCCTTCAACTGCCCGAAGTCGAAAGCCCCTGGGGCGGACTGGGTGTAGTACTCGCCCTTCAGGCCATGCACGTCGGCGGGACTGCCGGGGTCCGAGGCCGCGGACGCGGCAGGCCCGGCGGTCATACCGGCAGCAGCGAGAGCGGCGGCGAGAAGCAGGACGACTTTCTTTCTGATGCGCACGGATCCTCCTTGGTGAGGAAGGGTGGCGGCTCGTTGCAACAGGATGTACAACGTTGGAAGGAATGACAGTTGGCATGACAGCACGACTCCTGTTCCACTGTCCAGGTGCATGACAGCCCGAAGGAGAGGGCCGGAGAGAAGCCTCGGCACACCAGCGACGGACCGGCCGGCAGGACGGCCGCTCCGCTTCTTGGCCTGCGCTTTCCCGGCCGCCGGCGCCTCGCCGTCCCGGGCTGACGCGGACGCCGCACGCGGTCCGGTCCCGCTCGCCGGCGTCGCGGACGACGCCGGCGGGCGGAAGTGACCTCGCCTCAGGGGAAGATCAGGCCTGATCGGGCCCGTGGTCGGGAAGAGGCCTTGGCTCAGGTCTTGTTGCCTGCGCGCAGCCACCCGATGTAGTCGCCGACGGCTCGCTCCGTGTCGTACTCGGCCCGGTAGCCGGTGTCCTCCTGGAGACGGCTGATGTCGAGGACCAGGTGCGGGGCATCACCCCCGGTGGGAAGGTCGACCTGGGCGTCGGGCACCACCTTCCTGATCGTCTCGATGACCTGGGCGTTGGTCGTGGCTCGGCCGGATCCGACGTTGTACGTGCGGTGGTTCAGCTTGCCCGCGAGCTGGAGGAGGGCGATCGCCCGTCCGGTGTCCTTCACATAGTTGAGGTCGAGCCCGTCCTCGGCGAAGGCCGGCCCCACGAGGTGGGAGAGGTCCGGGGCGATGCCGCGGGCGGCGGCGTGGACGAGGGCGGGCGCGGCGAAGAACGGATCGGGGTGACCGAGCGGGCCCCAGGTACCGGAGACGCGATAGTTGACGATGTCGACACCCGTGGTGTCGGCGAGGAATCCGCCCAGCAGTTCGCCGACCTTCTTGAAGGTGGGTATCGAGACACGTGCGGTCATCGACAGCGGAACGTCCTCGCGTAGCGGTCCGTCGTTCCTGGCGCCGAAGTAGACCCCGATCGTGCTGGCGACGCCCAGACGCCGCACGCCCCACTCCTGCGCCGCCTGCGCGATGTTCAACAGCCCGTCAAGCGCCCGCCGTGTCGCCTCGACCGGTGCGTCGGGGACAGGAGGCCAGGGATAGGAGCCCGCCAGGTGCACGATGCCCGTGATGTCGTGGCGGTGGCCGATCGCGAGCAGGGCATCGCGGTCGGCCACGTCCGCCTGTTCCACCTCCACCCGCGCTCCGGCGAGTACGGCCGGGAGTTCACGGGCACGGCGCTGGACCACCACACAGTCCTCGCCCAGGTCGAGCAGTGCTCGCACGGTGTGGGATCCGATGAAGCCGAAACCTCCGGTGACGAGGATCAACGTGTGTCCTTCCGGTAGCAATCCTGATCGTCGGCAGGGCCGACGATTCCGGCGAATGCACGCCGGCGACATCTGTCGGGAATCGAGCGGGCGCGGATGGCCGAGCCGGGCGACGCCGCACCCGAACCGCTCGGCGTCGCCTCATGGTTGGTCGCTGCCGGGCGCCAGGGGGGACCAGGCCCGCCGGCGCCCGTGAGGCTCGGAATCAGGTTGCTCACCTGCTCTGCAGCTTCCCCAACGGGTTGGGTTCTTCTTCCAGTGCGGCGGCCGCCGCCCGCCAGCCGGTGTCCTCGGGATAGAGGGCGCTGCGCAGGAAGACCGTGGTGAGCTGCTGGATCAGGGCGACGCGTGCGGGGCTCTCGTCCGTCGTCTCGGCGACCTCGTACCCGGCGATCCCTCCGAGCGAGTGCTCGGCCTCGAACAGCGTGAGCAGGCTCTTGTCTCCCGGGCTGCAGGTGAAGGGGTCGGTGAACCAGTCCGGTCCGCGAGTGGACAGGGGGGACTGGTCGTTGTCCCCGGCGACGATGAGAGCCGACGTGGTCATCCTGTCGAAGGACGGCCTCATGAAAGGGAAGTTCTCGGCGGCGAACGGGGTCAGGTCGTCGCCCAGGCCGGTCAGGGCGAGCAGCACACCGGCCTTGATCCGGGCATCGGACATGTCCTCCCCGGGAACACCATCGGAGTCCAGGACGCGCGCACCCAGCAGCGTGCTCGCCGTCTGGGCTCCCCACGAGTGGCCGGCCACGGCGATGCGGTCGTGGTCGAGGCGCCCGGCGAGGCCCGGCACGGATGCTTCCAGGGTGTCGAGTCCGTCCAGTGCACGCGTGAGGTCCTCGATGCGGAAACGCCAGATCCGCGGCGTACGGGGGTCCTCGGCAGCGAGACCGAGCGTCCTGGAGTCGAGGTGGGTGGGCTGCAGGACCACAAAGCCGTGAGCGGCCCAGAAGTCGGCCAGCGGGGCGTAGCCGTTCATCGACCAGCCGAAGCCGTGCGAGAAGACGACGACGGGCAGATCTCCGCCGGTCGCCGGGGCGGACACACGGATCTGGAGGTCCTCACCGCGGCCAGGGGCGGACAGGACGACCGGCTTCGCGGACAGCACCGTGGTGGGCGCACCCGCCGTCTTCGGCGCGTTGGCGGTCTTGGAGTCGGGCATGGATGTGCCTTCCGTTCGGTTCGGTGCCTTCGCACTCTTGGGTTCGGTGGGGCCGGCGGTCGGTCGTGCCGCAGGACGGGCGGAGTGGGACCGAGGAGCGTTTCTCACGCGGAGCCACGTCAACTCGGGTGCCGACCCTCGCGCGCTCTTCCCGTCCGGGGGAGCGCGATCGCGAGCGGCCTGGTGGACCGCTCCCGGGTCTGCCATCATGAGGGAAACGGAACGTCGCTCCGCTAACAATACGGAGCGCTGTTCCGCTTTGCAAGACTACGGAAGGAGTGCCGCGGTGGACGACAGCGGCCAGGGCCCGGGAAGCTCAGCCAGGTCCAAGCGCAAGGACGCCCGACGCAACCAGCAGACCCTGCTGGAGGCGGCCGCCGCGGTCTTCGTCGCCTCGGGTGTGGAAGCGCCGGTACGTGACATCGCAGCCGAGGCCGGCGTCGGGATGGGCACGATCTACCGCCACTTCCCCACCCGGGCGGATCTCGTCATCGCCGTCTACCGCCACCAGGTCGACGCCTGCGCCGAGGCCGGCCCGGCCCTGCTGGGGACGAGCTCGACACCTCACGCCGCCCTGGAACGGTGGGTCGACCTCTTCGTCGACTTCCTGGTCACCAAACACGGCCTGGCCGCCGCTATGCAGGGGGACGGCACCGGGTTCGAGACGCTGCACGCCTACTTCCTCGAGCGCCTCCTGCCGGTGTGCACCCAGCTCCTCGAAGCTGCCGCCGCCTCCGGCGAGATCCACTCCGACCTCGACGCCTATCAACTCATGCGCGGCATCGGAAACCTCTGCATCGGCGCCGAGAGCGACCCCCGCTACGACGTGCGCCGACTGGTCGCGCTGCTCGTCGCAGGACTGCGCCTGCCGAGCTGACCGGGGCGCTCGCACATGACGGAGCGCCCACGCGAACGGTCCTCTCCTGGAGCGTGATCGGGAACGGATCACCGAACAGCCGTTGATCCTGGTCGCTACCCGTTCCCGGGCGGACCGCCCCCGTCCGGCCCCCATCCTCACGCCGGAAGCCCGCCACGGGATGACCTTGAAGCTTGAACAGCCCGCTACGGAGCGGAAGGGCCCGGGCGGCGGTCGAAGACGCAGTCCCCGCAGAGGCCGGCGCCCGGGCACCGGTAGTAGAGGCAACAGCTGTTCCTGCGGAACGCCGGGGTGTGCGGGGTCCCGGTGGTCCGCAGGTCCGGGTGGTCGAAGAGTTCGGCAGCCAGGGCGCGGGCCCGGTGCGCCGCGTCGGGGCGACGGTGGGCGCGGGCCCAGGCGATCAGCTCGCGCAGCGCTCCGGCCAGGGCCGAGCCCGCATTGCCCCACAGCAGCCGGGGTGCGATGTGTCCGTCCCCTCGGATCGCCTCCCCGAGCGGTACGAGGTGGCCGTACTGGACGCATTCGCGGATGCGGTCAGCGGTGCCCGGCAGGGTGTCCGCGGAGTCCAGCCACAGGTCGTCCGGCGCGGGATGCTGCGGATCCCAATGGAGTGCCGTCGGGGAGAGATCCGGGAAACGACCGGATAGGACGGCCGGCCCCAGGGCGGTCGACCAGAGGCGGGCGGCCAGACCCAGGTGCGCGACGGACGCGGCGACCCTGCGCTCGGGGGTACGGAGCCGGGCGGCAACGGTGTCGATGCGGGCCGTGAGCGGTGACGTCTCCCCCGCGTACAGGAGGGCGAGCGGACGGTGCGCGCCGCCGGGCACCGGATTTCCGCGCAGGGTGAAGAATCCGCCCACCGACTCCGCCCGCGCCTGTTCCATGCGCTGCTGCTCCTCCACGGACTCCCCCGGTCACTCGTAGTGACGATCCGGCCACCCCTCGGCGCCGCGTCTCAGCGTTCACCGTAGCCGTGAAGATGATCGTCCTGAGTCTCGGCAGCGGGAGGACTACCGTCGGGAGGAGGACACAAAAACCACTCCCCTACTACCAAAGCAGTACGTCGGAACGCCGTCTCAGGGACGACGACTCGACGGCTTTGAAGGGCCATCGTGGTGTACATGAGCTTCCTTGCGCTGTCCGTGCTGCTCTCACTGATCTCCGCGGTCGCCTACGCGGCCGGGGCGATCGTCCAGGAGCGCGTCGCCACGGCCGGAGACGGCCGTTCGTTCGCCCCTCTGCGCAACAGCGTCTGGTGGGTGGCGGTGGCATTAAACGGTGTCGGTGCGGTGCTGCACGTGATGGCACTGGCTTACGGCCCGCTCAGCCTGGTGCAACCGCTCGGCGCGCTGACGATCGTCTTCGCCCTGCCGATGGCGGCGCTCTTCGCGCGCCGCCGGGCCAGGGCGACCGCCTGGCGTGGCGCGATCATGGCGACCGTCGGTCTGGCGGGTCTGCTCGCCCTGACCGGCAACAAGGAGTCGCACACCCTGGGCGGCCCGCAGCAGCTGATGCTCGCGACCGTGACGTTCGGTGGTGTGGCGCTGCTCGTGCTGATCGCGAAGGGCATGCGCCCACCGGTGGTACGGAGTGTGGTCCTGGCCGCCGGCGCCGGTGTCGCCTTCGGTATCGCGTCCGTCTTCACGAAGACGGTGGCGATGCAGTGGGCGTCCGGTTCGGTCGGCGCGGGGCTGCCCACGCTTGTGGTCATAGCGGCTCTGGCGTCGGCCGGGCTGCTGCTGTCGCAGTCCGCGTACCGGGGCGCCGGCCTGACCGCACCCTTGGCGACGGTCACCGTGGTGAACCCGGTGATCGCCTCGGCGGTCGGCATCACGTTGTTCGGTGAGCAGTTCCGGCACGGCACGGCGGGCGCGTTCCTGGCACTTGCCTGCGGTGCGGTCGCCGCGGGCGGCCTGATCATGCTGATGACGGAACGGCTGGGCGCGGAGCAGCGCGAAGGACACCAGGTGCTCCCGGCCGGTCCGGACGCCCCGCCGGCGGTTGCCGCGGTGGGCGCCGGGAGCGCTGCGGAGGCCGAGCTCACGGTGATCATTCCGCCGGAGCCCGGAAGGGCCACGGCCGCGACCGTCGGGGCAGCCCCGCCCGCCGCTGCCGAAGAAACGCTTCCGGCGCCGCTCCCGCTGGCCGTCACGGTGCCGTTGGAGCGACGGCGGGTGGGCCAGGTCGACTTCGGCTCCGCACGGCAGCCGCGCACCGGTTCGGAACGACAAGGTGCGTTTTCAGCGGAGGACCGTGCGGCCGGCGGTCCCATGGAGCTGCATCGGACCGTTCAGACGTTGACGCCGCCCGCCCGGAGGTAGGACAACGGATCGACGTCGGAGCCGTAGCCGGGCCCCGTACGGATCTCGAAATGCAGGTGCGGTCCGGTGACATTGCCCGTGGAGCCTGATCGGGCGATGCGCCGGCCGCCGCTGACGTGCTGGCCCTCGCGCACCAGCAGTGCGGACAGGTGCGCGTACTGGCTGTACCTGCCGTCGCTGTGCCGGATGACGATCTCGTAGCCGTACGCCCCCGCCCAGCCGGCCGAAACGACCGTGCCGGAGGCCACCGCCTTGACCGAGGTGCCGGTGGGGACGGGGAAGTCGACGCCCGTGTGGTAGCCGCTCGCCCAGGAACCGGCCTGATGGTACGCGGTGCCGACACGCGTCGCCGCCACCGGCGCGACGAGCCCGGAGTCCTTCTCGGCCCGCTCGGTCTTCTTCGGTTGTGCCTTCCCGACCTGGTGCGGACTCGTCGTCCGGTGACTCGGCTTCGCGGGCTGGTGCGGACGGGTCTTCTGCTTCGGCTCGGACGACCGGCTCGGCTTCGCGGCGGGCCTGGTTCCGCTCTTCGGGCCGGCCTGCGGGGTGTGGGACACATCCAGGGTGAGCCGCTGCCCCGGGAAGATCAGATCGGGGTCGTCGCCGACGACCTTACGGTTCGCCGTGTAAAGGCGCTGCCAGCCCCCCTGCACATGCTCGGTCGCCGCGATCCCGGAGAGGGAGTCGCCGCGCGCGACGGTGTACGAGTCGCGCGTGCCGGGCACCGTGGTCGGAGTGGCCGGCGCGGACGTCTTCTTCGGGTCGGTCTTCTTGGGCGCGGAGGTGGTTGCCGACGAGGCCTCGACGCGACCACCGGCCCGTTCCGACTGCGGGATGATCTCGGGGGCGCCGCCGCCCCGCTGCAGCCCCGCCCCCACGGAGCAGGTCGGCCAGGCACCCGGCCCCTGTGCCTCCAGCACCTTCTCCGCGACGGTTATCTGCTGTTCCCTGGTGGCCAGATCGGCGCGTGGGGCATAGACCGTGCCGCCGTATGCCGCCCAGGTCGACCGGGTGAACTGCAGCCCGCCGAAGTAGCCGTTGCCCGAGTTGATGTGCCAGTTGCTGGTCGACTCGCAGGCGGCGACCTTGTCCCAGACATCGGTCGATGCGGCACCCGCCGAGGCGGCGGTGACGAGGGGGAGCGCGATGCCCGCGCCGCCCACCGTGACCGTGAGCGAGGCGCGGTTGATGCGGCTCGGCTGGTATCTGCGGTGTCGTCCGTTCGCGGCCATGACTTGGCTCCCCCACTGGCTGTAGGACACGTCGCAAGCGGTCAACTTATGGGCAGACAACGGGTGATGACAAGGCAGTGGCCGAGACCTGCCGGTCATGGGCGGGACGGGGAGTGTCGGCGGACCTCATGGTGCCGGGGTACGACGGCGGCCGCGCACGGCGTCGGCTGCCGTGAGGAGCCGGGCCGCGGGCACGCTCGGTGGCGCGTCCCCCGTACTGCGGTGGCCGCCCCGTGCCAGGAATTCGGCCAGCGGGAGCGTGGCCGCGCCGAGGGTGACCGCGTCCGGGCCCAGCCGGCCCATCTCGATCGTGGTGCGGGCCGCCGGGCGCCGGAGCGCGTACTCCTGCGCGTACCGGCGGATGTCCTGAATCAGATGCGGTCCGATCAGCAACCCCGCCCAGCCGCCCAGCAGGATGCGTTCGGGCAGGAACAGGTTGACGAGGTCGGCCAGGGCCGCGCCCAGGCATTCGGCGGTCTCGTCGAGGATGGAGAGCGCGACCGGGTCGGGATCCGGGCCGTCGGCATCGGGGTACGCGGCGGCCAGGAGCGCCGCCAGCGCGGTTTCGTCGTCGGCGTAGCGGGCCGGCGGGCCGCCCGCCTCGTGCCAGCGTTCGCGCATGGCCTGCGCACCCGCGTACGCCTCCAGGCAGCCGATGGACCCGCAGCGGCAGCGACGGCCGCGAAGCTGCACCGTCGTGTGGCCCCATTCCAGCGCCATGCTGCTGCGGTGCTCGTCGAGGACGCCGCCGCGGTGGACGCAGGCACTGACACCCGATCCGAACAGGGCGATCACGGCGGCCTCCGCGCCTCGTCCGCCGCCGAACCACATCTCGGCCTGCCCCAGCGTCCTCGCGCCGTTGTCGATGAACAGCGGAACGTCGAGCGGAACGTCGACCGCGTCGCGCAGCAGCCGTTCGAAGGGGACATCGCGCCAGCCGATCGTCTGACCGTGCACGACGGCGCCGACTTCGCCCGGTGCGCGAGGAGCCTCACCAACGGTCCTCTCCCGGCTGCCCCGTTCGACGATGCCCGGCACCCCGACACCGATGCCGAGCAGCCGTCGCGCATCCGCATCCGGTCCCGCTTCCCGCAGCACGTCCGTCACGCCGCTGCCGACAAGGGCGACGATGCGCTCGACGTCGTAGCCGTCCTGGGCCAGCGGCCGTTCCGTGCGGGCGAGTTCGGTCAGCGACAGGTCGAAGAGCTCGACACGGACCCGGGTCTCGCCGATGTCGACGCCGATGAGAAGTCCCCCGCCGGGCGCCACGCGCAGCAGCGTGCGCGGGCGGCCACCGTCGGAGCCGACGATGCCGGCCTCCTCGAGGAGTCCCTCAGCGGCAAGCTCCGCGACGACGTTGCTGATCGATCCTGAGCTCAGCCCGGTGGCGGGAACGAGCTCCTGTCGGCTCAACGGCCCGTCGAAATAGAGCCGTTGCAGGACCCTCGCCCGGTTGCCCCGCCGCAGGTCGCGCACGGTCCGTCTGGCGCGCTCGGCCATGTTTCCCTTCCCTTCACGGTATCGAACCCGTCCACCGCGCTCGGAACGGGCGCGGCCGCCCCGCTCAGCCGATCCCACGCAGTACGGGCCCGGCGTCGCTCACCTTGCGGTGGAGGATCGCCCCGGGCACTTCCGGACGGCCGGTGCGGGTCGCGATCCGCTCATCCGTCGTTCCGCCCTTCCCCGCTCCGCTGTGCGGACGGCCAACGCTCCAGCACGACGTGCAGCGCCTCGACACACTGCTGCCAGGACGCCTGCACGTCGCGAGGGGCACCGAAACCGCCGTTTGCCTCCAGAGCGCTGTAACCGTGGAAGGTGCTGCGCAGCAGCCGTACGGCGTCCGTGAAATCGGGTTCGGTCAGGTCGTAGGCGCGCAGCATCGCGTAGATGATCTCGATGGTGCGGTGGTACGCGGTGGACTCGGCGACGACGGCGGGATCGAGCCGGATCTGGGTCGCCGCGTACCGGCCCGGCCGTTCCAGCGCAAAGGCGCGGTAGGCGTCGGCGAACGCGACGAGTGCGTCCTTCCCGGCCCGTCCGGCGACGGCCCTGCCGAGTCGGTCGGCGAACTCCCCCGCGGCCAGCAGCGCGACCCTGGTGCGCAGGTCCTGCACGCTCCTGACATGGGAGTACAGGCTGGCGTCCTTCACTCCGAAGCCGCGCGCCAGCGCGGACACGGTGACCTTGTCGAGACCGATGGAGTCCGCCAGATCGGCCGCCGCCTCCACGACACGATCGGTCGTCAGACCAGCGCGAACCATCCGCCACCTCCACGGGAGCTAGGGGCCCTAGGCTACTACCTAGGACCCCTGGTCGAATCGGGTCGTACACGGACCGCGACGGTCACCGGCCTCTACTGTTCGAAGGTGTCGGGGACGGACAGCCAGTCCCATCGGTCGACCGGCCAGACGACGGTGAAAGCACGTCCGACCACGTCGTCGACGGGGACCGCACCGCCACCCGGCTGATCCCGGTGGTAGCGCGAGTCCGCCGATGCCTGACGGTGGTCGCCCATCACCCAGATGTGTCCCTGCGGAACAATGATCCTGAATTCGGCATCCGAGCTGCAGGGGGTGTTACCGGGGAACACATAGGGCTCGTCGAGGGCCCGGCCGTTCACCTTGACCGGGCCGGTGCCCTCGCACTCGACGGTGTCTCCGCCCACCCCGATCACGCGCTTGATCAGGTCCTTCTCGTCGGCCGACGGCATCAGGCCGATGAAGGACAGCACTTCCTGCACCGGGTTGGCCTGCGAAGTCGGGTCGGACGGCAGCCAGTTGCCCGGGTCGTGGAAGACCACGACCTCCCCACGCTCCGGCTGCGCACCGAACCAGGGCGTGAGCTTGTCGACCAGCACACGGTCCCCGCGCTGCAGCGTGTTCTGCATGGAGTCCGAGGGGATCGAGAAGGCCTGGGCCAGGAACGTCTTGATGAGCAGCGCCAGCACCAGCGCAACGCCGATGAGCAGGGGCAGCTCCACCCAGAAGGACTGTCGTTCATTCTTCCGGGAGCGCTGCTCGGCAGGGGGATCGCCCTCCGCGTCACTCGAATTGCGCGCTCCGACCTCTGCTTCTGTCACGCCGCCCCCGCTTCGTCGCGGCACGCCTCGGACGGCTGCCGCACGCCCCGTCCGCAACCCTTGTGAGGTCGAGACCAGTTGTCAGTGCTTCACGACCACTCTATGGGCAATGCGCTTCAGGTTTTAGCCGTCCCCACCAGGCGTACTGTGCTGCGGATCTTCCCTGCCGGCGCCTCCGGCACCGGGCCGACCACCGCACGCGCCGACGGACGTCCGGCGAGGGAGCCCTCGGCGTTCCCGACGGCCGCTGCGGGCGCCTCGCCGCCCCCGCGAACGGATGGCGGCACCGGCCTCGGCGGTTTCCTGCCACTCGGTGATCCAGAAGTCGTCGGGCAGCGGAATGTACGGCACGCGGGCACGGTGGAAGAGTCGGACATCGAAACATGTGGAGGCGCCATGAACCACGAAGACGGCGCACCGGCACTGCGCTGCCTGGTGACCGGTGCGACGGGCTACATCGGGGGACGGCTGGTCCCCGAACTGCTCGATGCCGGGTACAGCGTGCGCTGTCTCGCACGTACGCCCCAGAAACTGCGGGACCACCCCTGGGCCGGCCGGGCCGAGGTCGTCCGCGGTGATGTCATGGACCCGGAGTCGCTGGGGCCGGCCATGCGGGGTGTGGACGTCGCCTACTACCTGGTGCACGCGCTCGGCAGCGGATCGGATTTCGAGGCCACGGACCGGAAGGCGGCCAGGACATTCGGCGAGCAGGCACGCGCCGCAGGTGTGTCGCGCATCGTCTACCTGGGCGGACTCACACCCGCCGGTGTCCCCGAGCACGAGCTGTCGCCGCATCTGCGCTCGCGTGCCGAGGTCGGCAGGATCCTGCTGGAGTCGGGCGTGCCGACCACGGCGCTGCGCGCGGCCGTGATCATCGGCTCCGGTTCGGCCTCCTTCGAGATGCTGCGATACCTCACCGAACGTCTACCGGTCATGGTCACGCCGAGCTGGGTGTCGACCAGGATCCAGCCCATCGCCGTCCGTGACGTACTGCGGTACCTCGTGGGCAGTGCAACCATGCCTGCCGAGGTGAGTCGCACCTTCGACATCGGCGGCCCGGACGTCGTCACGTACCGGGAGATGATGCAGGACTACGCGGCCGTCGCCCGCCTGCCGCACCGGCTGATCCTGCCCGTCCCGATGCTGACGCCCCGGCTGTCGAGCCACTGGATCGGGCTGGTCACACCCGTCCCCGCCGGCATTGCACGCCCGCTCGCCGAATCGCTGAAGTACGAGGTCGTGTGCCGCGAGCACGACATCACGCGGTACGTCCCTGACGGGCCGGGGCAGCCGTTCACCTTCCGGAGAGCGCTCGCGCTCGCGCTGCAGCGCGTGCGCGAGGCGAACGTGACGACCCGATGGTCGTCGGCCTCGGTCCACGGTGCACCGAGCGACCCCTTGCCCACGGACCCCGGGTGGGCAGGCGGCAGTCTCTACACCGACGAGCGGGAACTCGACATCGACGCCGCCCCGGAGGCCCTGTGGCGGGTCATCGAGAGCATCGGGGGTGACAACGGCTGGTACTCCTTCCCCCTGGCATGGGCCGTCCGCGGCTGGCTCGACCGTGCGATCGGCGGTGTCGGACTGAACCGAGGCCGCCGGGACGCCACCCGGCTCAGGGTGGGCGACTCGCTGGACTTCTGGCGGGTCGAGGAGATCGTGCCGGGCCGTCTGCTTCGGCTGCGCGCGGAGATGCGGCTGCCCGGCCTGGCCTGGCTGGAGCTGTACGCCGAGCGGAACGGGACCGGTGGCGCGCACTACCGGCAGCGCGCGCTGTTCCATCCCCGAGGGCTTCTGGGCCATGCCTATTGGTGGAGTGTCGCCCCCTTCCACGCCGTCGTCTTCGGAGGGATGGCCCGCAACATCGCCCGCGCCACCCAGCTGCCCACCCGGTCGGAGCAGATGAAGGCAGCCTCCGCCCTCTGACACGCGGCACGCGGCACGCGGCACGCGGCACGCGGCACGCGGCACGCGGCACGCGGCACGCGGCACGCGAGCGTGGCACCGAGGCGGCCGCACACGCCTCGGCCCACGTCCGACGACGCAACCGTCGGCCGCCCCGACCGGGCGCCTCAGGAGCCCGATCCCGGACGCCCCGCCGGCCCTTCGCCGGAGCTCGCGTTCCGCCCCGGTCCGGCCGCCTCCCCGCTCGACCGTACGGACGGTTCGCCGCGGCGGCGTGACCGTTGCGCGGCGACTTGAACAGGCCGTCCCCGCGCCCCGTATCCATACTGGTCATCCCGGCATCCTCGACAGATTGCAGGAGCACACAGATGAGCGGCACTGCGCAGATCGGCGTCACTGGACTTGCGGTGATGGGCCGCAATCTCGCCCGGAACTTCGCACGTAACGGCTTCACCGTCGCGGTGCACAACCGTACGACCGCGAAGACCGATGCCCTGGTCAAGGAGTTCGGCGACGAGGGCACGTTCGTCGCCGCACGCACGCCCGAGGAGTTCGTGGCGGCGCTGGAACGCCCGCGCAGGCTGATCATCATGGTGAAGGCCGGCGATCCGACGGACGCGGTGATCGAGGAGTTCGCGCCGCTCCTCGACGAGGGCGACGTCATCATCGACGGTGGCAACGCCCATTTCGAGGACACCCGCCGCCGCGAGAAGGCTCTGCGCGAGCGCGGCATCCATTTCGTCGGTGTCGGCATCTCGGGCGGCGAGGAGGGCGCACTGAACGGGCCGAGCATCATGCCCGGCGGTTCCACCCGCTCGTACGAATCACTGGGACCGCTGCTGGAGAAGATCGCCGCGAAGGCGAAGGACGGCACCCCGTGCACCACACACATCGGCCCCGACGGTGCCGGGCACTACGTGAAGATGGTCCACAACGGCATCGAGTACGCGGACATGCAGCTGATCGCGGAAGCGTACGACCTGCTGCGGAGGGTGGCCGGCTACTCCCCCGCGAAGATCGCCGAGACGTTCCGCAGCTGGAACACCGGCCGGCTCGACTCGTATCTGATCGAGATCACGGCCGAAGTCCTCTCCCACACGGATCCGGAGACGGGTAAGCCGTTCGTCGACATCGTGCAGGACCGGGCCGAGCAGAAGGGCACGGGCCGCTGGACCGTGCAGATCGCACTCGATCTGGGCGTGCCGGTCTCCGGCATCGCGGAGGCCGTCTTCGCCCGTTCGCTGTCGGGCCACGCGGATCTACGGGAGGCCGCGCGGGAGCTGCCGGGCCCCTCGGCCACTCCACTGGCCGGAGCCGAGGCCGCAGAGTTCGCCGACCGGGTGGAGCAGGCGCTGTACGCCTCCAAGATCGTCTCGTACACGCAGGGTTTCCATCAGATCCGCGCGGGCAGCGAGACGTACGACTGGAAGATCGATCTCGGTGCGGTGGCGGCGATCTGGCGGGCCGGCTGCATCATCCGGGCCGCATTCCTGGACCGGATCCGGGCGGCGTACGACGCCCGGCCGGAGCTGGTGAGCCTCCTCTCCGACCAGCAGTTCGCCGCGGAGATCGGTGCGGCGCAGGACGACTGGCGGTCCGTGGTCGCCGAGGCGGTGCGCCAGGGAGTGCCGACCCCCGGGTTCGCCGCCGCGCTCTCGTACTACGACGGTCTGCGCGCCGACCGGCTCCCCGCGGCGCTCACGCAGGGGCAGCGGGACTTCTTCGGGGCACACACCTACCGGCGTACGGACCGCACGGGTTCCTTCCACACCCTCTGGGGCGGCGACCGGTCGGAGACCGCCACCGACTGACGGCCCTCGGGCAGCCGTTCGTCCGCCCGGTTCACCCGGGGTGCGGCGGGACCGCGCGTATGCGTAAGTAGCAGCGGGTCCCGCCGCCGTCCCGCACTCCCGCGACGGCTGCACCCCGTGGAAACCACCCACCGACACCAGCCACCCGCGCCCCGGCTGCATCCACCCCGTACCCGGGTGCCGGCGGCACCGCACCGACGCCACGACCGCGCTGTCGCCCCCACTCCTCGGAGCCGCCGCATGCCCGCCGCCGTCCCGGAACCGGCCGCCGCCCAGCCCATCCTCACGCCGCTGTCCACCGCCGCCCTGATCCTGGTCGTCACGATCGAGCCCGGTGGTGAGGCCGCCGTACGCGACGTACTGCCGGACCTCGGGGCGTTCGCCCGGTCCATCGACTTCCGTTTCCCGGGCATCGGTCTGGCCTGCGTGACCGGGTTCGGCTCGGATGCCTGGGACCGGCTGTTCGCGGGGCCGAGGCCGGCCGGACTCCATCCGTTCCAGGAGCTGCACGGCGCCCGCCACCACGCGCCCACCACCCCCGGCGACCTGCTGCTCCACATCCGGGGCGAGCGGATGGACGTGTGCTACGAGTGGGCCGCCCGACTGCTCGGCAGACTCGGTGGGGCGGTGAAGGTCGTCGACGAGACCCAGGGGTTCCGCTATCTCGACCACCGGGATCTGCTCGGCTTCGTCGACGGGACGGAGAACCCCGTGGGTGCCGATGCGCGGGCTGCGGCCCTCGTGGGCTCAGCCGACCCTGACTTCGCCGGCGGCAGCTATGTCATCGTGCAGAAGTATCTCCATGACCTGGCCGGCTGGAACGCGCTGAGCACGGAGGAGCAGGAGCGGGTCATCGGCCGCAGCAAGGCCGACGACGTCGAGATGTCCGATGCCGTCAAGCCGGCCAACTCCCATGTCGCACTGAACACCCTCACCGCGCCTGACGGTTCGGAGCGGGAGATCCTGCGCGCCAACATGCCGTTCGGCAGCTTCGAGCAGGGCGAGTTCGGCACGTACTTCATCGGTTACGCCGCCGACCCGGACGTGACCGAGCAGATGCTCCGCAACATGTTCCTCGGCAGTCCGCCCGGTACGTACGACCGCATTCTCGACTTCTCGACCGCGGTCACCGGCACGCTCTTCTACGCCCCCTGCGCCGACTTCTTCGACGCCCCGCCGCCGTCTCCCGTCCCGTCCGGGACCGAGTCCCTGCCGCAGCCGGCGTCCGCGCTGGTCGCCCAGGCCCCGGTCCCGACGGGTGCGGGCGACGGCTCGCTGCACATCGGCAGCCTGCAAGAAAGCGCCCAGTGATGAACAACCTCCACCGCGAACTCGCCCCCGTCACGGAAGCCGCCTGGGACCAGATCGAAGAAGAGGCCCGGCGCACCTTCAGCCGCCATCTGGCGGGCCGCCGCGTCGTCGATGTGACGGACCCGGAGGGGCCCGCCCTCGCGGCGGTCGGTGACGGGCATCTGAGTGACATCGATCCGCCCACACCGGACGTCATCGCGCGGGCCCGTACCTCGAAACCGGTCATCGAGTGGCGGGTGCCCTTCACGGTGACCCGGGCGGCCGTGGACGATGTCGAGCGCGGCTCCGACGACAGCGACTGGCAGCCCGTCAAGGACGCCGCCCGGACCTGTGCGTTCGCCGAGGACATGACCATCATCGACGGGTACGCCGCCGCCGGGATCACCGGTCTCCGCGACGGCTCCTCGCACCCGGCGCTACCGCTGCCGGCGGATGCCCGCGACTACCCGACCACCGTCAGCCAGGCGCTGACCCAGCTGCGGCTCGCGGGTGTCGACGGGCCGTACCGGCTGCTGCTGGGCGCCGACGCGTTCACCGAGGCGACCGAGACGTCCGACCACGGCTATCCGGTGGCCACGCATCTCGCGCGACTGCTGGACGACCAGATCCTGTGGGCGCCCGCCGTCAAGGGCGGGGTGCTGCTGTCCACCCGTGGCGGCGACTTCGAACTGCGGCTGGGCCAGGATCTTTCCATCGGCTATCAGGACCACGACGCGACCCACATCCGGCTCTACTTCCATCAGTCGTTCACGTTCCGGATGCTGACACCGGAGGCCGCGATCCCGATCGTCGCCTGAGGCAGGAGGGCCTGGAACGGCCCCGTCACCTGCGATGCCCGGTGGCCTGGACGCTCCAGGTGAGCCTGTCGGTGGCCAGGGCGCGGACGGCGGGGTCCCGGATGGCGTCCGTACGGTCGACGGCCTCCGCCGTCACCTTGTGCCTGCGACCGTCGGCGCGGACACCGAGCGAGTGGGGGGTAACGGCCGTACGGCCCCGGGCGTGGACCTTCTCGACCCCGTCGACGTACCAGCGCAGCTCCGGCCGGGCGAGGCCGGTGGTACCCACGGCCAGGGTGACCGGGATCCGCTTGCCGTGCTTGATCGCGGTGTTCGTGTCGAGGGTGGTGCTGAGCGCGTTGCCCGCGCGGTAGAAGCCGGCGATCATCGCCTCGCGTCCGGGCAGGTTGAAGTCGGTGCTGGACAGTTCACGCATGATCGAGGTCGAGGTCGGCCGGTAGAGACCGTACGGGTAGTAGGCGCTCCCCTCGTACGTGCCGACCGTGGAGCCCGTCGGGTCACTCTGTCCCAGCCAGCGGTACCACTTGGCCCGCTTCTCGACGAGCTGCGCGGGTGTGTACGTGGTGGAGTTGGGGCCGTCCGTCTCGCCGCCCGTCCAGGTGCCGTACGAGGGGTACGTGTACTCGTCCTCCAGCAGACCCACCGAGTGGCCGATCTCGTGGGCGGCGATCATGCTCGACGACGAGTGGTCGGAGGAGAGGGTCGACACGCCGTTGAACGGGTAACCCTGGGCCTGCAGACCGGAGTAGCCGGCCCCGCCGTACTTGGTGGAGTTGGCGATGACGACGACGAGATCGGCGGCGGGCGCCTCGGCCGCGTACGACGCCACCTTGTCGATGTCGGTGCAGACGAGGCGCTCGGTGTCCGCGCACCAGAAGTAGCTGGAAAGGGCTGTGTCCCTGACGACGTCGGCGCCCGGATCGCCACTGATGCCGGACTGGTTGGAGACGGCGTCCACGGTCCAGACGTTGAACAGGTTCTGATAGCTCCGGTACGGCTCCATGGCGGTGATGTCGGCCCACTTGGCGGTGGCGTCCGCGTGGAAGTCGTCCTGCTGGTCGACCGTGTAACCGTCCCCGATGATCACGACGTCGAGCCGGTCGTCGGTGGAACCGGTCACGGCCTGTTCGCCGACCGTTCCGTCCACGGCGGCCTCGGCGGCGCTCAGGGACGCCCCGGAGCTCCGACCGGTCCGCGCGGGTGCGGTGGCCGGGACGTCAACGGTCCTTCCGGCACCGTCGGGCTGCGGGAAGTACTCGACCCGGTGGCTTCCCCCACCGTCGGCCCCGGTCGGGGCGGCCGCCGCGGGGGTGGTGCCGGCGGCGGTCGCTGCCAGCAGGACGGCGAGGGCGAGTCCCGCCACCGATCCTGCCGTTCGGCGCGTGCCTGGGCGTATGCGCATGTACAACTCCTTGAGAGCCTCGGACTTCGGGCGGACGCGAGTCGGTGCGACCGCTGATTAAATTGCGAGTTAAATCGACTTAGTTCGAGGCTTAACCTAGAGGCGCGTCGGACGCGGAACAAGGCCCGGACGGCGCGTGGTTGGCGTTCATCACCGGGCAACCGCCCTTCATCGGGCGCAGGGTGAGATGTGAGAAGCAGGAGGGCGACTCAGTGGCCGCGAAGCACACCGCAGGGACGGACACCGGGCAGAAGCCACGCGACGGGGGCGAACAGGGGACCCGGCGCGGGCCGTCCGACGACCCCGGCGCCGTCGGACGACGCGTGCACCGACTGCGTACGGAGCGCGGCCTCACCCAGCGCCAGCTGGCCGAACCCGCCTACACCCCGGCGTACATCTCCACCCTGGAGGCGGGCCGGGTCCGCCCCTCGGAAGCTGCCATACGTCATCTCGCGGAGCATCTGGGGGTGACGTACGAGGAGCTGGAGACGGGACGTCCCGCCCATCTCGCCACCGACCTGCGGCTGGAGCTCGTCGAAGCCCAGCGGACCCTGGCCACCGGCGCCGCCGAGGACGCCGTGGCCGCCTACACCGGGCTGCTCGCCGAGGCGGAGCAGCTGGGCCTCGACGGCGAACGCGCCACGGCTCTGCTGGGGCTCGGGCAGTGCGCGCTGGAGACGGGCGAGCTGCCGGTGGCCCGCGAGCGCTTCGAAGCCGCGGAAAAGCTGCTCGCGAACGCCCCGCTCCCGCAGCGCGCCCCGGCCATCCGCGGCCGGGCCGTCGCGCACCTCCTGGCGGGCGAACTCCGGTACGCGTGCTATCTGCTGGAGAGCGCGATCGACGAACTGAACTCCTCGGGCCTGCAGGACCCCGGCGCGCTCCTGCTGCTGTACACGGCTGCGATCGCCCCCTACATGGACATGGGCGCCCACGCCCGTGCCGCACAGGCAGGCGAACTGGCCCTGGCTCTGGCTCCCCAGGTGTCCGACCCGGAGCTGGTCGCCGGGCTGCACCGGGGCGTCGCCCGTACGCTCATCGCGGCCGGCCGCACACAGGAGGCCGACGCCTCGCTCGCCAAAGCAGCCGAGATCTACCAACAGCTCCAGATCCGTACGGAGATGGCGCACTGCCACTGGATGCGCGGCTACGTCCATGCGCAGGACGGCGATCTGCTGGGCGCCGAGTCCGAACTGCGGGCCGCCCGGGACATGCTGGCGTCGAAGCGGGCCGCGCTCTACACCGCACAGGTCGAGGTGGAACTGGCAGACGTCCTGCGCCGACTCGGCAAGCGGCAGGAGGCGGAGGCCCTGCTGCTGCGGCTGCTCGGCGAACTGCAGGCGGACCGGGGCTCGGTCCATGCGGGCGGCGTGCACCGGCTGCTCGGCCTGATCGCCGAGGAGCGGAGCGATCTCGACCGCGCCGAGGAGCACTACGTCACCGCGCTCGGTCTGCTGGAGCGGGCGGGCGCCGCCGGTGACCTGGCGGACATCTGCCGGCTGCTCGGAGATCTGCTGCGGCGGACCGGCCGTACCGAGGCCGCGATGGACGCGTACCGGACCGGCCTCGGCCACCGGGCGGCGCCCGGCAGCACGACGCTGGGTCCGGCTCCGGTGCGCCCGCCGAGCCCTTGACCCTGCGGCAGCGGCCGCGCCCGGGAGCGATTCGCGTCGGCCACGACGTCCCCGACACCTGGTTGCTCATACTGTCGCCGTCCGCCTCAGCGGATAGATTTGTCCTGTATTGCCACAACCGTTGGCCCCCACGGCCAAGAACCGAAACCGATCGTGTCCCGTCCGACAGAGAAACCTGCGGGGCTCCCATCACCGACTCACGACACATGCCTCTCACCTCGCCCGCTCCCGGCCCTCCGTCCTCCGCGCGTGTCGCCGCGGCGGTCCGCCACGCCGTCGGAGCCGGGCTGCTCGGCGAGTCCCGGCCCGTCGCCGGGTTCATCGACACCGACGGGGTGCGCGACTCGGTCCGCGCCCTCCAGGACGCGTTCGCCGGGGCACCCGGCGTGCTGCACACGTTCGCCGCCAAGGCCGCGTCCCTGGTCCCCGTACTGCGGCTGCTCGCCGACTGCGGCATGGGGTGCGAGGTCGCCAGCCCGGGTGAGCTGAGGCTCGCCCTCGACGCCGGTTTCTCACCCTCGGCCATCGTGCTCGACTCCCCCGCCAAGACACGTGACGAGATCCGTCAGGCCCTCGCCCTAGGAGTGGCGCTCAACGCCGACAGCCTCGACGAGGTGCGCCGGATCGCCTCGCTGCGGTCCAGCAGCTCGGCCTCCGTCATCGGGATGCGCGTCAACCCACAGGTGGGCAGCGGCGCCATCGGGGCGATGAGCACCGCCACGGCAACCTCCAAGTTCGGCGTGGCGCTGCTCGATCCCGGCGCGCGCGAGCGCGTCGTACAGGCCTTCGCCGAGCACTCCTGGCTGACCCAGCTGCATGCCCATGTCGGTTCCCAGGGCTGCTCCCTGGAGCTGATCGCGGCCGGCGTCGCGGAGATGTACCAGCTCGCCGAGGAGATCAACAAGACGCTCGGCACCCGGCAGGTCACCGGCATCGACATCGGCGGCGGCCTTCCCGTCAACTTCGACGACGACTCCGTCCGGCCGACCTTCGCCGCCCATGCGGCGGCGCTGCGGGCGGCGGTACCGGGTCTCTTCGACGGCCGGTACAGGCTGATCACCGAGTTCGGCCGGTCGCTGCTCGCCAAGAACGGGTTCATCGGGGCACTCGTCGAGTACACGAAGGACGCAGGTGGCCGCCGGATCGCGCTCACCCACGCGGGGGCGCAGATCGCCACCCGTACCGTCTTCATGCCTGACGCCTGGCCCCTGCGGGCGGGGGCGTTCGACGCCGAGGGGCGACCCAAGGAAGGTCCGCCACTGGTCCAGGACATCGCGGGGCCGTGCTGCTTCGCCGGTGACGTCGTCGCGCACGCCCGGGAGCTGCCCGAGCTGCGGGAGGGGGACTTCGTGGTCCTGTACGACACGGGCGCGTACTACTTCTCCACGCCGTGGTCGTACAACAGCCTGCCGCGCCCCGCCGTGTACGGCTTCAGCACGGTCGGCGACGGCGGGGACGACGGCTCGGACGGGGACACGGTGCGGTTCGCGCCGGTGCGTGATGCGCAGTCGCTGGACTCGATCGCCGAGGAGAGCGGCGCCGGCCACGCCGACTCGCTCCTCGGGCTCGGACCGCGGCGCGACCGGTAGCAGGTCGCGGCGGTACGGACCGGCCGCGTCATCCGGGCGGCTGGGGCGACGGCTCCGGTTCCGGCACCGGCTCGGGTTCGGGCCGCGGCGGCTGCGGAATCGGGTCGGGCGACGGACCGGGCGGCACAGGGCCGGGGACGGGCGGCGCGGGCGTCGGCTCGGGCAGCGGCGACGGCGGTCCCGGCATGGGGCCGGGGGTCGGCGCGGGTGGCACGGGGTCGGGATACGGGTTGGTCATCTCGGGCCTCCGAACATTGCGGCGGATCTCGAGTCCACCGTCTCCCGGAGCGGCTGCCCTCGCCTGCCGAGTCCATACGTACGAGTTCCGTACCGTCGGACGAGAACCCGTACGGCGGCTCAGCCCGCCGCGGCGGCCGCGGCGGAGAGCCCCGGTCGGGGGCTGGAGAGGACCGGAATCTGGGTGGCCGCGCGGGTGGCGGCATCGGCCATGGAGGCCTGGGCCAGCACGATCACATCGGCGTCCGTCACCCGGTCGGCGGCCGCCGCCACCAGCTCGAGGTAGCCGTCACGGTCACCCGCCTCGAACCGCGCCCATGCACCGGCCACCAGCACCGTGCGGATGTCCACGCGCCGCTCGCCGGCCTCCTCGGCGAGCAGGGCGAGCGTCGGCGGCAGGGTGTCGTCGATCGCCGCGAGGACCACCACCCGGTCCCGCGCGACGGCGGCGGCCGCCATCGGGCGGTCGACGCGCAGGACGGCGACGCCGAGCGACTCCGCGGCGGACTCGGCGACCCCACCGATCGTCGAACAGGTGCAGAGCACCGCGGTCGCACCCTCGGCGACCGCTCCCGCGAGCAGCGCCTCGATGTCACCCCGCACCGCGTCCGGGCCTGCGCGCCGGGCACGGGCGAGCAGGTCCTCGTGCACGAGATGCCGCAGGGCGAGACCGGGGTGGTCGGCGTCGCGAAGCGCCTCGAAGACCGGGACGTGGACCGGGGAGGTGTGCAGGAGCGCAAGTGTCATCGGCGAGGGCTCGGATCCTGTTCGGACGGGACGGGACCGGATCGCTACAGCTCGGGGTGGGACTTGAGCTGCTGCTCTGCCCGCTCCACCAGCTCGGCCGGTGCCACCGGAGCCTGGTCGGGGTGGCCCAGAGCCCACTTCGCGGCATAGGGGCAGAGCGGGACGACGGGCACACCCTCGCGGTCCGCCATGGCGTAGAACTCCTGGACCAGGGCTCCGGCGAACCTCTTGCCCTTGTGCTCCGGTTCGACGACGGTGTGCACGGCGACGAGAGCGGCAGGCGTGCCGTCCATCACGAAGTACGCGATGACTCCGGCGGTCCGGCCGTCCACCCGTGCCAGCAGGTTGCCGTTCTCACGGTCGTCGAAGAATTCGAGCGCGGTGTTCTCAGCCATGGCGGGATCTCCCTCGTGAACAGAACGGTCAGTCAGCCGCGGGAACGGCGTACGGGCTGCGCGCGGTGGCGGTGCCGGGCACGGGCGCCGAGGCGTCGGCTCCGAGCTCGACGATCCGGTTGCCGGCGTCGACATGGACGATCCGCGGGGTCAGAGCGCGGGCCTCGGCGTCCTCGACCTGGGCGTAGCTGATCAGGATGACCAGATCGCCGGGGTGCACGAGGTGGGCGGCTGCGCCGTTGATGCCGATGACACCGGAGCCGCGCTCGCCCTCGATGACGTACGTCTCCAGCCGGGCGCCGTTGTCGATGTCGACGATGTGCACGAGCTCACCGGGCAGCAGATCGGCCGCATCCATCAGCTCGGCATCGACGGTGACCGAGCCGACGTAGTGCAGATCGGCCTGGGTCACGGTGGCCCGGTGGATCTTCGACTTGAACATGGTACGCATCATCGAGGCACTCCTGGGTCTAGGCTCCCTGCCCGCATTTCTGCAGGTCAAGGGCGATTTTCTTACCCTACAACGAGTCGCATTTCCGGGCAGCGTCCCCCAGGTCTTGAGGACTCACGCTGACCACTTGCCGACTTTCCTGACGCATCGTCAGGTAGCTGCAGGGCGGGCTTCGCCTGCTCCTCCGGATCCCACCGCGACGACGGCACAAGCCTACGCAGCACCCTCCGAAGGGTGTCCGTGATCACCGTCACTCCGACGGTCCGGCCGGCGGTCAGCGACGAAGGCGGCCGATCGGGAGTCGGGCCGCGCACCGCCATGGATCAGCCGGCCCGGGCTCCCTCCGCTCCGCCACCAAGAAGGCGGCACCCATGGGTGCACAAGCAATCCGAGTAGCCGAAGCGGCGCGGCAACATGGCCGAGAATCCCCGGTTGGCAAAACCGGCGATTCTCATGACCGTGGCTATTGCTCGTCCGGTGACGCTTGGTGGCGGCACAGGGCGGGTGTCGACGATCTTTGGAATCCGGCCGGAGCAGAGCGCGAGCCGATGGCGCGCTCCGGCTCAGGCCGGCGTGGTCCAGCGCTGACGTGTCGAAGAAGCGGCCACCGCCCATCCTTTGCGGCCGGTGGCGTGCCAGGACCGCACAGTCCGGGGACAGCAGGTCCAGGGTCGGCACCAGCACCGGGACCCGGCCGTGGGGAGCGAGACGGGCCGTGGTGCGGGCGGCGATCAGCGAAGAGCTCGCCTCGTCGTTCCCGCAGGTGCCGGTGAAGGTGATCCACGCCGGCAACGCTGCGGAGGGCCCGCATCCGAACGTGAAGTCCGAAGGCGACCGCGCTGCCGGCCGGTCGGCAGGCACCTTCACTGGTTGTCGTCGCAGAAAGTTATTCAAGTCGCCGCGCACACAAGGCAGATGAGATTTCCGCGTAAGATCATCGCAAATTCGGTCTGTATCTTTCACCGGCCCGATGGAGCTGCCATGACGACCAACCCACAGCCGCCTCTACCGATCGACACCAGCAAGGCACACCCTGCGCGGGTCTATGACTGGCTGCTCGGCGGGAAGGGCAACTACCCGGTCGACGAAGCGGTCGGTGAGAAACTGCCGCCAGAGGCCAGGGACGCTGCTCGGCAGAACCGACAGTTCATGCACAGGGCCGCCGCTTGGCTCGCCATGCAGGGCATCGATCAGTTCCTGGACATAGGTACCGGCATCCCGACCGAGCCGAATCTCCACCAGATCGTGCAGAACCTTGTGCCGTCGGCCAAGGTCGTCTACACCGACAACGACCCGATCGTGCTGCGCCACGCCGAGGCGCTGCTGATCAGCGGTCCCGGCGGAGCGACCGACTACATCCAAGCCGATGTGCGCGACCCGGCAGCGATCGTCCAGCATGCCCGACACATCCTGGAGTTCGACCGCCCCATCGCGCTGTCGCTCATCGCGCTGATCCACTTCATCACCGATGAACAGGACGCCCACGGCATCGTCCGTGCCCTGATCGACACACTGCCGTCGGGCAGCTATCTGATCCTGTCGCACGCCGCATCCGACCTGTTCCCGGAACTCGCCGAACGGGTCGTCGACGAGTACGCCAAGGGCGGCATCCAGCTCGCCTTCCGCACACGCGCGGAAGTGGAGCGCTTCTTCGACGGCCTGGATCTCGTGCCACCCGGCCTGGTGACGGCGACGGACTGGTTCACCTCCCCCCGCGACCCGGAGCCGGAGGACAGCGGTATCTACGCAGGAGTGGCTCGCATCCGCTGAACCAGGGCCCGTGCGATCGCCGAGGGGGCGGCGAACGCCCGTTGAATGCGCGGACCGTCCCGGCCGATCGTGATCAGCAACGACCACCGACGCATGTCCGGGCCTCCCTAGCGGCACGGCGCGGCAGCAGCGCTCTCATCCTCGACCGGCCCCGCCGAGGCTGCCCCTGCACCTGGACGGCGCCGCTCAGGTTGGAGACACGGCGGTGACGGCGCGCTCATCCGAACAGCTCCGGGCCCGGGGCTGTCGCACCGGATCCGACCTGTCCACGCGATCCCGTCGGCCCGCCTGCTGGGCACGCCGGACGACTGGCCGCGTCGGTCGAACAGGTCCGGGTCGGAGACGGCGACCTGCCTTGTTCACCATGCGGTTGCCGTGAAGCAGGGTGCCTTCATGGTCGACCAGGATCAGGTCCGAGGCCTTGATCCGGTTGAAACACATGCCGAACGGGTTGACCCAGAACCGGTCCGGGTTCTCCGGATCGCGAACCGTGATGTGTCCGGCGAAGCCCTCGGAGAAGCCGAACCTGCCGAACAGCCGGAACCCAGCTGCGAGTTGCTCCTTGCGTTACTGTCGCTCGGCCCCGACGAGTCGAATCGGCGGCAGAGGAAGCGCGACGCCTCCGGGCACAGGCCCCACGGCGGCGGCGACAGCGGACCTCCTCCTAACGGGAGGCCCGGTCCAACAGCCGGAAGAAGGTGTCCCCTCTCACCACCTCGAACGGGTCGGTGAGCAACTCGCCCAGCTCGGCGATGTCGCTCGGCGTCCAGTTCCACGCGTTGACCGCCCCGGCGATGAACAGCGGGCCGCTCCCGTCCCAGCCCTCGATGTGCTTCACCAGTCCGTCCCGGTACTCCGCCGCGTTGCCCTGCGGCCAGTAGTTGCCGATCACGGCCAGCCCGGCGGGGCGGATCTGCAGGTCACCGGTCTCCCACGACTGGATGATGCCGCGCAGCGGGGTGTTGTCCCGGTAGGAGCGCACGATGCGTTCGTCGAAGGGGACCCAGCCGTTGCCCTCCGGGAGCCGCTGGTTGTACGCGTAGACCAGATCCATGCCGGTCCGCCGCAGGAACCTTCCGGTGAGCCGGGTGTACGCGTCCAGCGCCTCCCGCGGCCAGGAGCCGGGGTAGGTGTACCCGGCGCCGGACGGGCCGCTGATCAGCAGGTCGTTGGCGGTGGCGGTGCGCTGGTAGTGGGCCAGCAGCGCAGGACCGATGTCGGCCAGGAGCGGGCTGACCGTCCAGTTGACGGGCACCTGGCCGCGCGCGGGGTCGTCCCACAGATCGCGCATGCGGCGCTGGCAGTACTGGATGTTGTCGCCCTCGCCGACGGTGAGGGTGAGGTACACCCGGTTGCGAAGCGTCGCCGGCGGGCGCGGCCGAACCCGGTCGGAGACCTTCGCCCGGGTCCCGGCGTGCACCGTGCCGTTCATGTAGTAGTCGGCGGGCACCACTTGCACCCCGTGCTGGGAGGCCCGGTCGACACCGCCCCACTCCCCGGCCACGTCATTGGAGAACCAGCCGCAGTACGGAGTGGTCGGCTCGACCCGGCCGAACACCTCGTCGAGCAGCGCGCCGGTGGCCCCCGAGGGCGGCAGCCACACCACCATGGCCCGGGACGCGACCGCGTAGTCGCGGAAGTACGGGAAGGGCTCGACGCGGGTGGGCGCGGTGGTCGTGGCAGTGACCAGGTACTGGTTCCACAGGTCGACGTCGACCGTCAGCCGGGTGGTCCCGGCCGGTGCGGTGAGCCGGTAGACGAAGTAGCCGCCCCCGTCGCAGAACCGGTTGGCGTCGCCGCCGAGGGAGGAGTTGAGCCCGTCGAAGAGGTACGGGGCCTCGGCGTCCGTACCCGGTGCGAAGGAAGCGATCTCCTGACCGTCGGCCCGTACGGTGACCCGCCCCACCGAGGCGCCCCAGCCGTCGTCCCCGAGGGAATCCTGGAAGCGCAGGAAGGCCCCGTCCGTGCCGGCCAGTTCGGGGCTGAGGTCGAAGGTCCGCACCTCCCGGTTGGAGGAGTCGCGGACACGGTTCGGCTCGCGGGCGATCTCACGCCACCGGACGCCGTCCACCTTCACGGTCCTGGTGGGCGGGAGCCCGGCCAGCAGGGTGTGGGTGCAGCGGGGGAAGAGGTTGTCCAGCTGCCAGCGATAGACGGCCTGCGGGTCGTCGGCGAAACGGCCCCGCAGGTCGGCGACGACCTTCAGGCCGTACCGGCTCGCCTGTTCGGCGGTGGCCGCGACGGCGTTCTCCAACCCGGCGAGCGTGGTGGCGACGTTGACCGAGTCGGGGACCTCGGGGTCGTGCAGGACGGCGCCGCGGACCTCGCCGCGGTAGCGGCCGATCAGGTCGAGGGCGTTGTCGTGGCGGGTGACGTCGGCGCCGGTGCCGGCCAGCCAGCGCAGATCGACACCGCCGGCGTCGTAGTTGAAGTAGAGGCGGGGGCGGCGCCGGTTGACGACGCCCTGCAGAGTGGTCAGTAACAGCTGATCGTCCCCGTGGAGCCTGCTCACGTCGGCGACGTCGAGCGTGGTGGCGTGGCCGAAGGACGGCAGCAGAGGGGTGGGGCTGTCACGTTCGGCGGCCGCGGCCTTACCGGGGAGGCCGAAGCCCAGTCCGGCTGCCGCCAGGATGGTTCCGTTGGTCAGCAAGAAGTCTCTTCGTGACGCCATGGACGATCGCTCCTCCTCGAATGCGGAGTTGACATCGTTGTCACCAGCCAGTGAAGCTAGCCACGCATGGGGCGCGTGTAAAGGGTGCGGACGCCTCCGCCGGCCAGGTCGGAGCGAACGCGCGCACGTCCGGCCATGACGATGCCCCCTCCCCGCAGCGCCGCCCAGGGCGACCGTGCGGGTGCTTCAGGGCAACCCGCCACCGACGTTCTGCCCGGGCGGCAGCGCCGGGCAGCGCAGTCGGGTGACCATGGAGCAGCCCGCGGGAAACGGTATCGGGCAGGCCCAGCAGCATTCGATCCGTCGACGGTGTCAGGCCGGCGACGCGGACGATGCGGGCACGCCTGAGCGCGTGCGAGCCGACGGCCGGCGGGCCACAGGCACGGCCCGGTACGGGTGAGCCGTCCGCACGGCCTTTCGCGTACGCAGCCCGCCGCGTCGAGAAGCCTTCGGAGAGAAGCTGGTCGCGGTCCGGAGGAATGACTGCCCGCAGCACGATGGGCGTTCAGGGTGCGCCACAAGCATCGGCTGCGTTCTCGTCCCCGTGAGAAGGTCCGGCCCCCGGGGCGCCCCCGGCTTGACCCGTCAGGTTGCCCACTGTCATGTGGCCCTCGATCCCAGGAACGGTCACAGGCGGCGTGGCTGCTGTCTTCTGCACCTCGGCCTCCGGCGGGGAGGGGTCCCAGGCGCAGGCCAGGGATCCGCCGACGAGGCCGAGGAACAGTCCGAAGAAGAGCCCCCCGAAGTTGGCGAGCGGGAAGGAGACGAGGCTGAGCAGCAGGCCCGCGACCCCGGCGAAGACGCGCACCTGCTGATGGAACCAGAGCGTGACGCCCAGAGTCATGAGCAGGACCCCGATGATCAGTGACGCGGCACCGGCCGTGGTGGCCAGGGCGACAGCGACGCCCTTCAGCGTGATGTGGACATAGGGGAAGTAGATGATGGGCGCCCCCGCCAAGAGCATGAACAGGCCGGCCCAGAACGGGCGCCCACCACGCCAGATTCTGAATCTGCGCCGTGTGCCGTCGATCCTGTCGCGTAGTCCTGGGAGGGTGCCGAAAGGCTCGTTGATCACGTGCGGCTTCCAGGGTGAAGGGGTGGGTGTCGCCGGTGATGACGCGGTACGTGGAGTCGGTGCGAGTCGGTGCCAGGCCGAACGAGTGCGGATGGGCCGGGCCATGACCCCGTCCGCATGGTGTCCGGGGCCCCGTAGCGGTGCACGGAGTCAGAAGCAGCGGTGGCTGCCCTGCCTGACGGTCACCCGGAGGTCAGGGACGCTGAGGGTGGCGGCCGAGATCGCGACCGCGTTCACGCGCACGTCGGTCAGGGTGGCCGACGTGGCCTGCTGGGCGAAACCGTTGGGATCGAAGAACCGTGAGTTCCGGTCGCCCGGAGCGATCGGGCCCTCGGTGATCGAGCCTGCGGCAACACCCACGTCCAGGTTGTTCAAGGTCGCCTGACCGGCTGTCAGAGTTGTCGCGTCGATGAAGATGTCCCGCGCCTCGGCCCGGTCGCCGCCGGTGATCCGCAGCGTGTACAGGCCCAGAACCGGGATCTCGACCGCAACGGACTCGCACAGTCTCTCGATCGTCGCATGCCTGGCGCCCGTGACCACGACGGGCACATGGCGGCCCTCTCGGGTCACGTCCACCATGCCGTAGATACTCGTACCGCGAGTGGTCAGCGTGTCCGCAGCGAACTGGAACCGCTCGCCGGAGATGAAGAACGACGCGGCCAGCGCTCCTTGCGCCATGCCGATACCCAGCGCCGCGGCAGCCGCCGTGCTCGGAACCAGGACAAGGGCGAAACGCTTCCACCGCGTCCTGCCGCAGCCGTGCGACATGCCGTGCCTCTCTCCCGTGAAGTGCAGGCCGCCCCCCGACACCGCGCCTTCGGACAGGCTCGTCCGCCAGGCTGGACGGCGGACATTCCGGTCGCGACACAAGCCTTGCAGGTACCGGCGGTCCGACATGGACCACTGTCCTGCGCCTTTGATGGACTCTAGAGTGCGCACAGGGAAACCCGTCGGCACGCCAGCCCGCCCAGACGGGTGAAACAGGGGCACCGGCGAAGGTCACCTTCGCCGGATCGCGGTGGTCGACGAGCGGGGGTGAAAGTCAGCGTGCCGTTCGCGAAGCCGCCCTTGTCCGCGGCGGCGGTCCGTGCAGGCCGGGGCGCCCGAACCGTGACACCGCGCCCGGCACCAGGCCGGCCGTGGACGCCACGACAGACCGGCGTACCGGCGGACCGGGCGAAGTGGCGCGGCGACCGCACCGGACCCGCTCCGGTCCCGCCTCGGCCTTGACAGACGACTGCGGGGCGCATGCCCGAGCCGAGCGCACACCGCCGGCTCGGGCCGCCGGGGGCGGCCACACGTACCGACTCTCCTTCCGTTTCTGCGCGTTGACCGTGCCCTCGGCGAGCCGATCTCCGGAAGTCCGCGTCAACGCCACCGTCACGTCGGCCACCATGAGAGGACCGGAGCCGTCCTCAGGACAGTTCCTCCACTGCCCCGGGCTCAACACCCCAAGGCCGCCCGGCAAGTTCTCGCCCGGTGCACCGATCTAGTATTGCGTACCAGGTGTATAGGACACCGGACCTGCGTCGCACGCGCGTGCGGCCGCCCGGGGCCGGGCATGAGCCGACAGGCGCCCCCAGCCGGAAACCCCGGCCCGATTCCGACGGGCCGGGGTTTCCATGTGATGAGCGGGTGGAGCTGTTACCACTTGTTTCCGTAGTGGTCCCTGACCACTCGGAAGCTGCCCACGACACCATTGCGGACCCACACGCCGCCGCGGACCTGGCGGGTGAAGACACCGTTGCTGGTGCTCCAGGGGCCGACAGTGGCGACCGGGGAGCCGTTGTCGCAGGTGGCCCCGCGGAACAGCTCTACGGTCCTGCGGCTGTCGTTGCGGACGTTGAAGCTCCGCGAGCCCAGCCCGCTGACCACAGTGATGCAGCCCTCTTCCCCGCGGGCGGAGTACGACCGCTCGTTGATGTGGATCCGGCCGCCGTCCTCGTAGCCGCCGCCGTAGCCACCGCCGTCGCCGCCACGGCCACCGCCGCCGCCACCGCCGTAGCCACCGCCACCGCCGCCGCCGCCACGGCCACCGCCGCCGCCACCGCCGCCGTAGCCGCCGCCACCACCGCCGCCGAAGCCACCCTCGTCGCCGCCACGGCCACCGCCGCCGCCACCGCCGAAGCCACCCTCGTCGCCGCCACGGCCACCGCCGCCACCGCCGCCGAAGCCACCCTCGTTGCCGCCACGACCTCCGTTTCCGTTTCCGTTTCCGTTACCGTTCCCGTCGCCGGCAGCGGGGCCCGGGGCGGGGGCTGCCTGTTGGACGGATGGGGCGGCCGGAGCGGATCCAGCAGCCGAGGCATATGTAATGCCGGTTGTCGCGAGGACTGCGGCGCCAACTACGGCGGCAGTCACAGCGACGGTTCGCGTCGTCATGTCACTTCTCCCTGTCTCAGAGACGTCGGCCGGGAAGCCGACCTGCGATGAACGTACTAATAGTCCCTTTAGCTGTCATATCGGACATACCGAAAGTGTGACGCGAAGGGGCCGACCGGGTGTACGAACGGCGGGTGCCATGTGCCGACGCGTCATCTGATGGGTCGTGAAAGCCCAGGAAAACGGCCGTATCTGGCGCTCCGTTGGGCTTTCCGGGCGACATACCTCGGCCCGCTCACCCTGTCGGCAGCATCCCCCCGATTCCAGCACGGCGGAGACGCATGCCGCCGAGCGTCCCGGCACCTACGCGCCACATGTCCGTTCAGGTCTCCCCGAGTTCCCGGAACTCATGACGGGGCCCGCGGAACACGGAGCGAGTGGCGACGGCCCGGCGCCCCGTCCCGGTGCCCCGTGCTCGGGATGTTGACGATCCCTTGACCTCCAGGACCGCATCCATGGCTGCTCCGGCGCTGTCCTCAGTGGTGTCGAACCTGCCCCTCGTGAAGGAGTCAGCTGCCATGGATGGTGCTGTCGTCGGAGCTGTGGTTGTCGTCGTCTGCGTGCTTCTGGTGCTGCGCAGCGGGATGCGTGTGGTCAATCAGGTGGACCGAGGGGTGGTGTTCCGCTTCGGCAAGGCGCTGCCCGGCCACCGGCAGCCCGGCATCACCTTCCTCATCCCGTTCGCCGACCGGATGCGGAAGGTGAACGTACAGGTGGTGACGCTGCCCGTGCCGACCCAGGAGGGCATAACCCGGGACAACGTGTCGGTGAAGGTCGATGCCGTCGTCTACTTCAAGGTCGTCGATCCGGTACGGGCCACGATCGAGGTGCAGGACTACATCTTCGCGGTCGGCCAGGTCGCCCAGTCGTCCCTGCGCTCCATCATCGGCAAGAGCGACTTGGACGATCTGCTCTCGGACCGCGAACGGCTGCACGAAGGGCTGGCCTTGATGATCGACAGCCCGGCGGCCGGCTGGGGTGTGCACATCGACCGGGTCGAGATCAAGGACGTGCAGCTGCCGGAGTCGCTGAAGCGTTCCATGTCGCGGCAGGCCGAGGCCGAGCGGGAGCGGCGCGCCCGGGTGATCACCGCGGACGGGGAGTTCCAGGCGGCACAGCAGCTCGCCAACGCTTCGCGCATCATGGCCGACACGCCGGAGGCGATGCAGCTGAGGCTGCTGCAGACGGTGGTCGAGGTGGCGGCCGAGAAGAACTCCACGCTGGTCATGCCGTTCCCGGTGGAACTTCTGCGGTACTTCGACCGGGCGGCTCGTCAGTTCGGGACGGGCGGCGACGTCGCGACACCCGTTCCGGCCCCGCGCGACGAAGCAGTGCCCGATCCTCGCGCGTAACGCCGTCATGGGTCCGTCAGGGTCCGCTGCCCTGGCGTCAGCGATGCGTCAACGCCCCCTGATCGCCGCGGTCTTTGGCCCTTCCATGAGGTCAGGACCTGAGGTCGGCGAGGAGTGGTGACGAAATGGAGCGAGCGGACGAACGGCGTGTGGTGGCCGGTGTGAGCGGCACGCTGGGCAGTCTGACAGCACTGCACCGGGCCGCCGCCGAGGCCCGGCGCACCGATGCCGTGCTGCGGGCCGTACTGGCCTGGTCACCTCCCGGCGGCGAGCTCGGGCAGCGCAGTCAGCCATGGCCCGGGCTGCTGGCCGAGTGCCGCCGGGTGGCGGGCGACCGGCTGCTCCGGGCGGTGGACACCGCATTCGGCCCGGCCGGGCCCGGGGTGCCGATGGAGACTCTGGTCGTACGGGGCACACCGGGCGTCGCGCTGATCGCTGCGACGAACGGCCCCGAGGACCTGCTGGTGGTCGGGGCCGGGGCACGCGGAGGGCTGCGGAGGGCTCTTCATCCTTCGGTCGCCCGGTACTGTCTCGCGCACGCGACCTGCCCCGTACTCGCCGTACCGCCCTCTCCGTTGCAGGACGACATCGCCGCCGTCCACCGCCGGATTTCCTGGCACATGCCGCTGAGCACCCAGGAGTTGGCGGACTGACCCGCTGCGCCGTGCGCGGGCGTGCGCCATGAAGGGGCGGCCACATGTCCGCCACCGCGTCGGCCGGCTCGTATCAGGGGGTCATCAGGGATCTGTGCGCCCGCTTGAGGCGGGGCACCCGACGGAGTGGGATGGGTGACGTGAACAGCGCACTGCGACATGACGATCGGCCACCGCATACGGTGCCGCCGGCGACGCGCGTTGTTCGCCTCTGGATGCGTTGACGCATTCCCCCGTGCTTCGGCACATGGTGCTCCTGCGCGTCACCCACCTGCGGCCGCCCGATCGATGAAGCGGCCGCTTCTCCATTTCTCTTGCCTCCATCGACCGTGCGCGCGTCGTCGCATGCGCGCCCGGAACTCGATTCGCAGGCGGCGCGGAGACGGCCTGGACCCGGCGTACCGGCCGCCCCGTTGCCGTACATCCGGCTCCGGAAGGGAGACCCGTCATGATCCAACTACTGCCGCACCGACTTCCCGCACTCTCACGCTGGTTCCCCGCCGGAGCACCTGGTCCGGCAGCCCTGGCCGAACATGTCCTGACCACCGGGACCGGCCGCTTCTGGGCCGACCGCGCCGTCCAGCCACGCGCGATCGCCGTCGACTGCGCCGCCCATGTACTGCTGCGTGGCGATCCCGGCGCACTCGTCCCCGCGGAACTCGCACCGCTCGGCTCGCGCTACATCGAGGCACCCATCCGATTCCTCCCCGTCCTCGGCGCCTCCTTCGACCGGATCATGCCGTGGGAGCGCATGGTCTACATACAGCGGGAGGAACCGACCTCCCTGGCGCGCACCCCCAGGGGCGTGGTGGTACGCCGCATCACCGCCGCCGATGCCGAGGCACTTGCCGCGCTCGGCCCGGGTGCTGCCTGGATTCATGCCAGCTGGGGCGGCCCGGTCGGGCTCGCCACCTCCGGGCACGCCTGGGGAGCCTTCCACCACGGCGAAGCCCTCGCCGTCGCGTGCACGTACTTCCTCGGCAGCGCCTACGAGGACCTCGCCGTCCTCACCGCCCCCGACCATCGCCGCCGGCAGCTCGCCCTCAGTTGTGTCACCGCACTCTGCGCCGACGTCACGGCACGCGGCCACACCCCCAGCTGGAGTTGCTCGCGCCACAACAGGGCCAGCCGGCTGCTCGCCTGGAACGCCGGCTTCCGCCTGGTACGCGAGTACGTCCACCACGCCACCGGCGCACCGGCCGTCCGCGGGACATCGGGGACGAGAATCCCCGCGTGAAGCCCCATCCCGCAGTGCGGCAGCAGGTCGACCGCGAGACGGCCTGCACGGTCGTCAGGGTGTCCGGCCCGGAGTGAGCCTGCCCGACTGTGCGAGATGCCGGACCGGGACCGTCGGCCGCGCCGTCGCCGGCCTGCGGCGCGTCAGGACGTACGGCGGACCGGCGGGCGGTGCAGGGCCGGCAGAGCCTGCTCGTCATCGTTCTTCCCGTCCGCATGGCGTCGTACGTCGCGGAGCAGAGCGCCGAGGGTCTGCGACGGCGTGGCGGAGGTCGCTGCTCGCGTACGGGCGCCGCAGCGGGACGGGCAGTCGCCAGGTCGATCACCACCGCCGGCACGATGACACCGGCGGGGATCGAGAGGCTCTGCTCTGCTGCCCCACTCCCCCACGCCGTGGAGGGCGCACGCGCCGCATCCGGGACGGTGCGACATGTGTACGGGCGGCCGTCGTGGCGTGCGCGCCGTCCCATGCAGATGCGAAGTGCGGCACAAGTGGCGACGCTGGAAGTGTCAGGGTGAACGCACCGAGGAGGACCCATGTCCATGATGGACAAGATCAAGCACATGCTGAAGGGCCACGAGGACCAGGCGGGCAAGGGCATCGACAAGGCGGGTGACACCATCGACGACAGGACCCAGGGCAAGTACACCGGCCAGGTCGACACCGCTCAGGACAGGCTCAAGGGCCAGCTCGGTTCGGACCGCGGCGAGGACCAGCCGCCGCAGACCTGACCCTCACCAGGCCATTGCACCGTCAACAGGCCGCTGCCGCCTCGCCTGCCCATGCCGTGAGCAGGCAGGGGCGGCGGGATGTCCGGTCCGTTCTCCGTCTGCGCGCTCCGTCGGCACCGCTCGAGGCGACGGGCGCCTTGAAGCATCCGTCGACCGGTTCCCCACCGCAGAACGTCGGCCGACCCGCAGACCGCCTGCGGATCGTGGCGTGGCTGGTCCCCGACGGCCAGCAGGTGCCGCGTGTCCGGTTTCGTCCCGCCACGGCCGCTGAGCGGCTCGGGACCTCTTCGAGGAGAACCTGGTGACCACTCCACCCCCAGCCGTCGAGCGCCGTCACCCGGTGCGGGACACCGCTCTCACCTGGGAGCCGAGCGAGCGCCGTGTACGCGGAAAGAAGGGCGAGACCCTCGTCGTCGACAGCCGGCGGCCCGTGCTCGTATGGGAACCCGGCCGCGCCGTGCCGCTCTACGTCTTTCCCCGGGACGACGTCCGCACCGGTCTGCTCCGTCCGGCGGCCACCCCCGACACCGGAGCGCACTCCGGCTCCACACTCTTCTACGACCTCGTCGTGGACGGCGTCACGGAGCCCAACGCCGCATGGACCTTCCCCGTCGCCGAGCTCGCCGGACACATCGCCTTCGAGTGGTTCGAGCGCGCCGGTGTGGGCCCCGACCACTGGTACGAGGAGGAGGAAGAGATCTTCGTCCACCCCCGTGACCCGTACTCACGCGTCGACGCACTCCGCAGCTCTCGGCATGTGCAGATCGAGATCGACGGAACGCTGGTCGCGGACACGCGCAGCCCGGTCCTGCTCTTCGAGACACGTCTGCCTGTGCGCTACTACATCCCCCGCGAGGACGTCCGCCTCGAGCTGTTCGCCCCGACCGGTCTGCGTACGGGATGCCCGTACAAGGGGACGGCCGAGTACTGGTCGGTGGCCGGTACGGACAGCAAGGCTCCGGCGAATGTGGCGTGGAGCTACCCCGATCCCGTCCCCGCCGCAGGGGCGGTCAAGGGCCTCATCGCCTTCTACGACGAAGCCGTCGACGTCATCGTGGACGGAGAGCGGCTGGAACGCCCGGCCACCGGCTTCACGGGGCGTCCGGCGGGCCGATGACGCGCCGCATCGGGCTCGTACGAGCCCGATGCGGCGTCCTCGCCCCCAAGCCGGCGCCCGCGCACGACTCTTACGCATGTCCGGCGGGAAGTGGGTACGGCCGTGCGGGTCGCCCCGCTTCCCGCCGGGGCGCCATACCCCGCGCGCTACCGCCCGGAGGGCGAAGGCTCAGCAGATCCGGGGCAGCTGCTCGCCGATCGGCAGGTCGACCACGCGCGTCCCGCCGAGCCCGGTGCGGGCCACGACCATGCCGGGATGCGCCTCCACGGCCTCGCCGACGACGGCCGCCTCCGCTCCCAGCGGATGCGCTCGCATCGACTCCAGTACGGCTTCGGCATGCTCGCGGGGGACGAACGCGACAAGTTTTCCCTCGTTGGCCACGTACATCGGGTCCAGGCCCAGGACGGCGCAGGCGTTGGCCACTGCGGGAGGGACCGGGACGTCGCGTTCCTGCAGGACGACACCGGCGCCGGAGGCCGTCGCGATCTCGTTGAGCGCCGCGGCCAGCCCCCCTCGTGTGGGATCACGCAGGACATGGAGGTCGGGGGTGACCGCGAGCATGGTCTCCACCAGCCCGCCCAGGGCCGCGCAGTCGCTCTCGATCTCCACGCCGAACTCCAGACCCTCGCGCACACTCATGATCGCCACGCCGTGCGCGCCGATCGAGCCGCTGACGATCACTACGTCGCCCGGGACCACCCGCTGAGGACGGAGGTCGACGCCGGCCGGGACGAGGCCGATCCCGGCGGTGTTGATGAAGATGCCGTCGCCGTGACCGGCGTCCACGACCTTGGTGTCGCCGGTGGCCACCTCGACGCCCGCCGCGCGCGCGGCTGCGCCCAGCGCGTTGGCCACGCGTGCGACGACCGATACCTCCACGCCTTCCTCCAGGATGAAACCGCAGGAGAGGTAGGCGGCCCGGGCTCCGCTCATGGCCAGGTCGTTGACGGTGCCGTTGACCGCGAGGTCGCCGATGCTGCCGCCGGGGAAGAACAGCGGCCGAACGACGTACGAGTCGGTGGAGAAGGCCAGCCGGGCGCCGCCCAGCGACACCACGGCCGAGTCGGTCAGTTGCGCCAGCACGTCGCCCCCGTAGCCGGGCGCGAAGACGTGCTGGACCAGTTCGGCCGAGAGTGCCCCGCCGCCGCCGTGGCCCATCACCACCCGCGGCTGGTCGCGCAGCGGTGCCGGGCAGGTCCATGCCGTGAGGTCGAGGACGGCCGGCTCGCCGGGAGCGGCCGTCGCCGCGGTGGCGACGGTGGTGTTCAGTGCTTCGGTCGTCTCAGGCAACGGGGCTCGTCTCCCTGGCTGCGGTGGTGATGTCCAGGCGCCGGTAGAGGTAGTACGCGGCGCAGGCGCCCTCGCTGGAGACCATGGTGGCCCCGAGCGGGTTGCGCGGAGTGCAGGTGGTGCCGAACGCCTCGCACTCGTGGGGTTTCAGCAGTCCCTGCAGGACCTCACCGCTGCGGCACGCGGCGGGTTCCTGGGTGTCGATGCCGGTGACCGAGAAGCGGTACTCGGCGTCGTAGTCCCGGTAACGCGTGGAGAGCCGCCAGCCGCTGTCGGGGATGGTGCCGATGCCGCGCCAGGCACGGTCGGTGACTTCGAAGACGTCGTCCAGCATGGCGAGCGCCGCGGGGTTCCCGTCCGGGTGCACGGCGCGCGGGTACGCGTTCTCCACCGTGTGCTCGCCGCGCTCCAGTTGCAGGACGGTGCGCCGTACCCCTTCGAGGATGTCGAGCGGTTCGAATCCGGTGACCACGATGGGCACCCGGAACCGTTCGGCCAGCTCCGGGTACTCCCTCGTGCCCATCACGCTGCAGACGTGACCGGCGGCGAGGAAGCCCTGAACCCGGCAGCTCGGCGACCGCATGATCGCCTCGATGGCCGGGGGGACCCGCACGTGGGAGACCAGGAGGCTGAAGTTCGCGATACCGAGTCTGCGCGCCTGATACACCGTCATGGCGTTCGGCGGTGCGGTGGTCTCGAATCCGATCCCGAAGAAGACCACCTCGCGGTCGGGGTTCTGCTGGGCGATCTTCAGGGCGTCGAGTGGCGAGTAGACGACCCGTACGTCGCCACCCTCGCTGCGGACCCGGAACAGATCACGGCCGGTCCCGGGGACGCGCAGCATGTCCCCGAACGAGCAGAAGATCACCTCGGGGCGGGAGGCGATGGCCAGCGCCTTGTCGATGACCTCCAGTGGCGTGACGCAGACGGGACAGCCCGGACCATGGATCAGTTCGACCTGCTCCGGCAGGAGTTGATCGATGCCGTGCCGGATGATGGTGTGCGTCTGTCCACCGCAGACCTCCATCAGCGCCCAGGGCCGGGTCACCACGGAGTGGATGTCGTCGAGCAGCCGACGCGCCAGGTCCGGGTTCTGGAACTCTTCGATGTACTTCACTTCTGCACCTCCTCGGGCGCGTCGGCGCGATCGGACCCGGACGAGCCGCCGGTCCCCTCGGCCCGCTCCCATGGGTCACCGAACTCCTCCTGCAGCAGGCCGAGTTCAGCGAAGAGCTCAAGCGTCTTCCTGGCCGACTCCTCGTCCAGCCGCTGCAGGGCGAATCCCACATGGACGATGGCGTATTCACCCACCTGGAGATCCGGCAGATACTCCAGGCACACTTCTTTGACCACACCGCCGAAGTCGACGGTGGCCATCCGGGTACCGTCGCGCTCCTCGATGTCCATCACTCTGCCGGGTACCGCCAGGCACATGGCTGCTCCTTGCTGTGGGGGGGCGTTGCCCGGCTCCGCCGGGCCGGACGTCAGTCGGCGGCCGCGCCGGTGCGCGCCGCCGCGTTGCGGGTGGCCACCATGAGCTGGCCGAGCGCCAGTCCGCCGTCGTTCGGAGGGACCTCGCGGTGACGCAGGACGGTGAAGCCGTTCTCGTTCAGCGTCCGGGCGCACCGGGAGGAGAGCAGGGTGTTGGCGAACACGCCGCCGGTCAGAGCCACTTCATGCAGGTCGTGCCGTTCGCGGGCTGCGACGCACACCTGGAGCACGACGTCCGCGACGGCCGCGTGGAAGCGTGCGGCGACCAGTGCCGGCGCCGCACCGGCGCGCACGTCGTCGACGACGGCTGCGAGTAGCGGCGAGGGGTCCATGACCCACGGCTGTCCGCCGACCGGGTCCGCCGGTCGCAGCGCGAAACCGTAACCGGGTCCGGAGTCCGGGGCGGCGCCGACCGCGGCGGCCTCCAGTTCGACGGCGGCCTGGGCTTCGTACCCGGCGCGGTGGCACACGCCCGCCAGCGAGGAGACCGCATCGAACAGCCGGCCCATGCTGGAGGTGGGGACACAGTTGAGGTTGCGCTCCAACTGGCTCAGCAGCACCTGTCGTTCGTCCGGTGGACAGGCGGCCGCGCAGGGCAGATCGTCCGTCCAGCCGATGCCCGCGGCGTACAGGTGGGCCAGCGCCATCCGGTAGGGCCGGTGTACGGCGGCATCACCGCCGGGCAGCGGCGCGTACGCGAGGTGTGCGAAGCGGAGACAGGCGTCGTAGTCGGCCAACATGATCTCGCCGCCCCACACCGCTCCGTCGTCCCCGTAACCGGTGCCGTCGAACGCGACGCCGATCACCCGTCGGCTGCCGTCCCGGCCGTGCTCGGCCATCGCGGCGGCGATGTGGGCGTGGTGGTGCTGTACGCGCACGACCGGTCGGCCGTCGGCCCGGCCCAGCGCCCACCTGCCCGTGCGGTAGCGCGGATGCCGGTCGGTGGCCAGGATGCCGGGCCGCACCCCGGTGAGGGTCTCCATGTGCTGTTCGGCGCGTGCGAAGGCCTGCTGCGTGTCCAGGTCGTCCATGTCGCCGACATGGGCGGACAGCCAGGCCCTGCGCTCCTCGGCGAGGCAGAAGGTGTTCTTCAGGTCGCCGCCGGTGGCGAGAATCGCAGGCACCGGGTGGGGCAGGGCGAGCGGCAGCGGGGCGTAGCCGCGGGAGCGGCGCACGATCAGCCGCTCGCCGTCGCAGACGCGCACCACGGAGTCGTCGCACGGCACATGGATCGGGCGGTCGTGCGTGAGCCACGCGTCGGCCAGGTGGGCGAGCCGCTCCAGCGCATCGTCGTCGTCCGTGACGATCGGTTCACCGGCCACGTTGCCGCTGGTCATGACGAGCAGGCGCGGCCCCGGCGGGTCACCGGGCAGGCCGAGCAGCAGGTGGTGCAGCGGAGTGTACGGGAGCATGACGCCGAGGTCGGGGCTGCGCGGGGCGACGGCATCCGACGGCCAAGGGGCGCCGGAGCCCGGGCGGGCGTCGGAGCGCCGGCGCAACAGGACGACGGGCCGGACACCACCGGTGAGCAGGGCCCGCTCCTCCTCGCCCACGTGCACGAGATGCGCCACGTCGTCGATGTCCCGCGCCATGACGGCGAACGGCTTGTCGCCTCGGGCCTTCCGGCGGCGCAGCAGGGAGACCGCGGCGGAGTTCTCGGCATCGCAGGCGAGGTGATGGCCACCGAGCCCCTTGACCGCGAGGACCGCACCGTGCGACAACAGCCGGCGTGCCTCCGCGACCGGGTCGGCTGCGCACTGCTCGGGCGTGGTGCCGTCCGGCCGCGCGACGAGCAGTCGCAACTTCGGGCCGCAGGCAGGGCAGGCGACCGGCTGCGCGTGAAAGCGCCGGTCGGCGGGGTCGGCGTATTCACGGGCGCAGTCGGCGCACATCGGGAAGCGCGCCATGGTCGTGTGCGCGCGGTCGTACGGCACCGCCGTGACGATCGTGAACCGGGGCCCGCAGTGCGTGCAGGTGATGAACGGGTGGCGGTGGCGCCGGTCGGCCGGATCGGCCAGTTCGGTGAGACAGTCGGCGCAGGTGGCCATGTCCGGGGAAACCAGTGTGCGGGCCGGTCCGCCGGTGTGGGAGTCCACGATGCTGAAGCGCGATCCGCCCGCGGCCGGTACCTGCGTGTGGTCGACGGAGTCCACCCGGGCGAGCGGGGGTGCCTCCGCTGCGATCCGGTCGCAGAACAGGGCCACGGCGGCCGGGGCGCCCTCGACCTCGGCGACGACGCCTTCGGTGGTGTTGGTGACGTGTCCGGCCAGGCCCAGCCCGGTGGCCCGGGCGTACAGGTAGGGCCGGAATCCGACACCCTGCACGACACCGCGGACCACGACCCGTCGGCGCTCCACGGCTCCCGCGAGGGCGGCTGCGCCGGGCTGTGGGGTCGTCACGAGCGGTACTGGGCCGCGGAGTCGGGTACCGGCGTCATGACGAGCGGCTCGTCGGGATGCGCGTGTGCGTGGGGGCCGGTGTGCGGGTGTTCGTGGGTACCCAGGTCCGGATGGGTGTGCGTGTGAATGCCGGTGTGCGCGTGGGTGTGGGTGTGCGAGGCGCCGTGCGCGCCGTGGTCACGATGGGTGTGGGTGTCGTCGTGCGCGCCCATGTCGCCGTGCGTGTGCGTGTGCTGCTGGTACGGGTGCTGCCGGGCCATCACCGGTGTGTGGACCGGGGCGCCTTCACCGGCGGCCAGCGCCCGGTCGAGCAGCGTGCCCACCCCCTCACCGCGGCGGGCGGCGGTGAGGACCACTTCCACACCGGGGTTGACCTGCTGGACATGGGCACGGAACGCGGCCTCGTCGAAGTCGACGGCCTCTGCGATGTCGGTCTTGGTGACCACGACGAGCTGGGCCAGTCCGAATGCGGTGGGGTACTTCAGCGGTTTGTCCTCGCCTTCCGTCACGGAGGCGAGGACGACCCTGAGCGTCTCCCCCAGGTCGTACGAGGCGGGGCAGACCAGGTTGCCCACGTTCTCCACGAAGAGGATGCGGGTCCCGTCGGGCAGCCAGTTGTCGAGGTGGCGGCCGAGCATGCCGGCCTCCAGGTGGCAGAGTCCGTCGGTGAGCACCTGCTTGACGGGGGCGCCGGACCGGGCCAGGCGTACGGCGTCGTTCTCGGTGGCGAGGTCCGCGGTGAGTGCGGCGACCGGCACTCCTCTTTCGCAGGCCCGGGCGAGTTCGCGTTCCAGCAGTTCGGTCTTGCCGCTGCCGGGGCTGGAGAGCAGGTTGACGACGGTGGTGCCGCGGGCCGTGAGCCCGGCTCGCAGGCTGTGGGCCGTCGCGTCGTTCTTGGCGAGTACCGCCTGCTGCAGGTCGACTTCACGGCACATCGTTCAGTGCTCCTGGGAGATCGGTTCGCGGGTGTGTTCGGGTGCGGGGCCGTCCTGCCAGTGCACGCTGAGGATCTGCAGCTCGCGGCCCGACAGGAGTTCGGCGGTCGCCTCGCCGCAGACGGGACAGCACAGCTGCGGCGGCATGCCGACCGCCCATTCGTCCGCGCAGGGCACGCACCGCGCGCGGGCCGCCACGGAGTCGACGACGAGTTCGGCTCCTTCCAGGACGGTCCCGGCGCAGGCGAGTCCGAAGCAGAAGGACAGGGCGTCGGGGACGACTCCGGCCAGTTCCCCGACCTGGAGCCGGACGGACCCGACCGAGGTGGCTCCGCCTGCCTGAGCCGCCTCTTCCACCTGGTCGACGACGGCCATGGCGATCGACATCTCGTGCATTGGTTCTCCGTCCTGCACTGCGTCATTACAGCGGCGGGTCACGGGGGCCGGCGGACCGGCTCGCCGGTACCCGTGCGGCACATGCACCATTCGGTGCAGCCCTGGGCCGGGGCCGGGCGGCAGGTGCCGTCACATGCTGCGCATCCGCAGATAGCGCCTGACGTCGGGCAGGATCTGCGCGACGACGGCGGCGACAGCGACGGCGCTCAGGCCGCAGACAAGGAGCTTCTTCATGATGGTGGGTTCCTTCTGCTCAGTTCATGACAGGTCCGGTCGCCGTCCGCCGGGCATCGGCCGGACGGTCGGCCGCTTGTACAAGGTCCAGGACCATTCGTGCGGCATGGGGCACCGCTTCGGCCACGGGGGCGCTCAGCCCGATTCCTTCGTCGACGCTGTCGGGTTCGCAGCCGACGACGAGCGTGCGCCTCGGCGGTACGGCTCCGGTGCCCGCGCACAGGGTGCCGAGCAGTGCCAGGACGGCATCGGGGGACATCCGGTGACCGTCGAGCAGCGCGTTCTGCGGTTCGACGGCTCCGGGTTCGTCGGCCTCGATCAGATACAGGGTGCCCGGGCGGCCGCCGCGTGCGGTGGCGTCGATCAGGACGAGGGTGTCGTATCCGTCGAGGAGCTGATAGGCGAGATGGACGCCCCGCACGCCGACGTCGACCACCTCGACGTCGTCGGGGAGGCGGTGCGAGGACAGTGCGCGCACCGTCTCGACGCCGAAGCCGTCGTCGCCGAGGAAGATGTTCCCGATCCCGGCGACGAGGGTTCTCGCGTGCTTCTGCGCAGGGTCGTTCACGCGTCCTCCAGGGGGGCGATCTCGTCCGGCTGGAAGTACAGGAAGCGCCCCTGCTCGCGGCGGATGTCCGCGCCCGGGTCGCCTTCCACGGTGACCGCGAGGTGCACTCCGCCGTCGACGTCGTGGAGCACTGCTTCGACCTGTGCGCTGCGGCCCTTGAGGAACAGGTCCTGGGCGTCGGTCCGCCGGAGCCCCGGTCGCAGCAGGACGCGGCTGCCCACACCCACGGACCGTCCGTCCACCAGGATCCGGTCCCGGGCCGGGTCGGCGGTGTCGTCGCCCGCCGGGTCCCACCACGGGGTGTCGGGCCGGAGTACGCCGCGGGTGTCGATCAGGTCCACGTCGTCCGGGACGGGGTCGTGCGCGGCGGGCGTGGGCGTGTCGGGTCCGGTGATCTCCCGCAGGGCCCGAACCGCGCCGTGCAGTCGCTCCAGGACCTCGGGGGGCATCGACTCGGCCAGGTCGATGACGGCTGCCGCCCGGGGATCGGTGCCGCGTGCCTCGCGCTTCTCCTGCTCGGTCAGGGCCGCCGTGCGCAGGGCGAGGATCTCGTCGATCTCGGTGGCGTCGTAGAGCGTGCCCGGGCTCTCGGGGGCGATGGCCGGATGGTCCTCCAGGATGATCGGGGACGACAGCATCAGGTCCGCGTGCCCGGGTTCCCCGGCGAGCACCGGCCAGGTGTGCAGGTTGCGGCAGGCCGCGACCGCACCCTTGGCCCATTCGGGCGGGTCCGTCATCGACAGGAACGATCCCGCGCTGAGCCCCAGCAGAAGGTGCGTGGCGACCAGCGACCGTGGGAGCGCGGCCTCCCGGTCGGCCTCGGTGGAGTCGGGCGTCCAGGCGCTGGTGTTCTCCACCACGGCGGTGAGCCTCATCACCCGGTAGGGGCCGTCGAGTTCGCGGGCGGAGAGCCGCACAGCTCCGCTGATCTCCTCGCAGCGGCGGACCAGGCGGCCCACCGTCCGCCCGTCCGCGTCCAGGACGGGCTCGGTCTCCTCGCGTGCGGGCCGGGTGAAGGCGACGGTGACTCCGTCCCCGGTCAGTTCGGCGACGTCCACGACCACTTCGACGCGCTCCTCGGCGCCCTCGTCCCACGGAACCAGCACCCGGTCGGCCAGGTCGAGTCGGTCCACGGTCTCGAATGTGCCGTTGTCGAGGACCTGTTGCACCGTCCGTCGCTGGGCGTGCAGGAACCGTGCCTCGACGGCGAGCGTCGCGCCGGGCTTCGGTTCCATCAGGCACTCGGTGTGCTGGAAGTCGTGCTCCTCACGGTCCGCGCCCCAGCCGGGCGGCACGAGCACCCCGAACTGCCAGCGCAGCCGGTTCTTGGCCGCGGAGGCCCGGTACGGGTACAGCACATAGCCCTCGAAGAGGACGGTGTCGGCGACCTGCCGGGCGGTGGCGAACCGGGACTCCAGTGCAGGCGTGAGCAGAGATGCGGTCACGGCGCCGTCCTCTCCGTGACGCGGGGCAGTACGGGCCGGCGCGCCGGGCGCTCAGGGGTCATCTCCGCGGGGGCTCCGGCCAGGTCGATCAGTGCCTGGACGGTCGCCTCCCAGGACGGCAGGGCCTGTCGCGAGCGGAAGGCGAGCAGCGCGTCCATGGTGTCGCGCGGCAGCCGGATCCACCCGCAGCCCGGGAAGTGCTGCTCGATCATGTCCTTCCACACCGTCACCGGCATGCGGTACGAAGCCTCGCGGTCCCAGGGCACCGGCTCGACGTGGAAGCCGCTGTCCCCGGTGAAGGCGGTGCCGGAGAAGAGCAGGAGGAGCGGCACCTCGCCGTCCTGGAGCGCGTCGAAGTAACGTGTCGCGGCGATGTCCAGGTCGTAGGTGCAGGGCACGACGAGGTCCACCTCGGTCTCCGCGGTGAATGACGGGACCATGAGGGAGACCTGCGCGAACTGCAGGGGCTGGAGCGTGTTTCCCCAGCGTGAGCGGTCTCCGAAGAGGTCGTGCAGTCCGTCCGCCTCGGCCTGCTCGTAGCCGCGCCGGCCGGGTTCGATACGGATCTGGCAGCGAAGCGCGAGGGCATGCACCCGGGCTTCCGCGGACGCGGTGATGCGCAGCCGGAAGACCAGCGTGGGTCCGGCCGCATACGGGTCGGCGCGGACTCCGCTGCAGCTGAAGGCGAATTCCGTCACCGCGGCTGCCCCTTCTCCTGGGTCCGGGTGGCGCGCTCCTCGACGTGCCCGAAGAACGCCTGGAGGTCGGCCCTCGCTTCGGCCCCGCCGTCGAAGCCCTGCCAGAGGAGGCGCATGCGTCCCACCAGCTCGTAGCAGATGTCGATCGGTACGAGGTAGCACTCGGCCCGGCCCTGCGTGCGGCGCATCAGCAGCGCTTCGACGTCGGGTTCGAGCAGTGCGGCGAGGCGAGTGGTGCCGAGCACGGTCTGCCAGGTCTCCGGGTCGAGTTCGCTCTCGGTGGCTCCGGCCGGGCTCGGGTACAGCGCGACCAGCCGGTCCAGCGCGGCGTTGCGGAAGAAGAACGCGACGCCGACCGGAATCTGCAGGAGTTCCCACGCGCCGTCGTCGAGACGGTGGTCCGGATCGGACAGATAGCGGTCCGGGACCGTTCGGAAGCGTCCGTGGGCTGCGCCCGGCTGCTCGAAGAGCAGGGCGCACGGGGTGCACGCGCAGGCAAGCGCCCGCTTCTCGGTGTCCACGAGATGCCGATGACCGCCCTCGGCCACCGGCACGCCGCACAGCTCGCAGCGTTCCTGCCGGGGCGCCGGCGGCGTGGTGAACCTGCGCAGGCCTCGGGGGCGGGCAACGCCCGCCGGGCGCCCGGCGGGCGCCTGGGGTGCGATCATGGCGCCTTCGCCTCGACGGCCTGCCCGGACACGGAAGTTCCGGCCGGCGGACGGGTGGCGATCTGGAGCAGCGGCGGCTCCCGGTCGGTGGTCGTGGACTCCATCTCCACCTGGTTCACTTCCGGTACGAAGCAGGCCAGCGCGTCCTCGACGCTGCGCCGGGTGGCCTCGCCCGTGCTCGGGCAGCCGCAGCCACCGCCGTCACCGGCTTCGGACGAGGAGCGCAGCCGAAGAACGCCGGACTCCTCGTCGAAGCCGACGACCTCGACAGGGTCACGGACGGAGTCGAGGGCGCGCGCGATGCGCTTGTCGATGTCCTCCGGGTGCAGGTCGTGCAGGGCCAGCAGGCTCGACACGAGTTCGTCGTCGAGCAGTGCGGCGAGCGGTCCGCCGCCGGTCGAGTGGTCCGCGGGCGCGCTGAGGCGGTCGACGATCCGAGCGAGGCCGGCGCCGTAGAAGTCCATCAGGACCCGCACCAGATCCTCGGCGGCGGCACCCACTTCCTGGTCTCCGGTGGCGGTCAGACGGTCGAGCAGTTCTTCGACCCGCTGTCCGGCCTCCACGGCGTCGACGGCTCGCGGCGGTGCGACGGCCGACGGGGCTGCGGCGCTCATCCGGCCAGTCCGCTCAGTCCGGTGGGCACATGCATCTGCTTGACGGTCTTGCCGTCGCCCACGTACATGTGGACGCCGCACGGCAGGCAGGGGTCGAAGCTGCGCACCGCCCGCATGATGTCGATGCCCTTGAAGTTCTCCGGGGTGTTCTCCTCGAAGATCGGCGTGTTCTGCACCGCGTCCTCATACGGGCCGGGGGTGCCGAATGTGTCCCGGGTGCTGGCGTTCCACGGAGTGGGCGGATAGGGGTGGTAGTTGGCGATCTTGCCGTCCCTGATCACCATGTGGTGGGAGAGCACGCCCCGTACGGCCTCCGTGAAGCCGACGCCGATGCTCTCGTCCGGCACGTCGAACTTCTCCCAGGTCTGGGTGCGTCCGGCGCGGACCTCCTCGAGTCCCTTCTCGGCACAGTGCAGTGCGATCGCGGCGGCGTACGCCTGGAAGTAGGTGCGGGCGCGGTTGCGTTCCAGCGCGTTGCTCCACTTCGGGATCTTCCACTCGAAGGTGGTCTCGGGCTTGGTCATCGTGCGCGGCAGGTTGATGACGACGCTGTGCCCGGTGGCCTTCACATAGCCGACGTCGACGAGCCCGGACAGGGCGGTGGACCAGAGGCGGGCGATGGGACCGCCGCCGGTGTCCAGCGCCAGGTGGTCCTTGCCGTCGAACCAGCGGGGCGACATCACCCAGCTGTACTTGTCGTCGAAGTTCCGCTTCTGCGGGGCGGGGATGGTGTGCTGGTTCCACGGGTGGCGGGGGTCCACCGGGTTGCCCAGCGGGTCGTGGGTGACGAACTGTTCCCGGCCCTGCCAGTCGTCGTAGTACGAACTGCCGAGCAGGATCCGGATGCCGAGGTTGATCTCGGTGAGGTCGTTGGTGACCAGTTTGCCGTCCACGATCACGCCGGGGGTGACGAACATCTTCCGTCCCCAGTCCGTCATGTTGGCGTACGTGAAGTCGCAGTACTCGGGGTCGTTGAGCGCCCCCCAACAGCCGAGCAGCACCCGTCGGCGACCGACTTCCTCGTACCCGGGCAGCGCCTCGTAGAAGAAGTCGAACAGGTCGTCGTGCAGGGGAACGACCCGCTTCATGAACTCGACGTACCGCATGAGGCGGCTGAGGTAGTCCGTGAAGAGCTGGACCGACGCGACCGTCCCCACACCGCCCGGGTACAGCGTGGAAGGGTGCACATGGCGCCCTTCCATCAGACAGAACATCTCCCGCGTGTAGCGGCTCACTTGGAGAGCCTCGCGGTAGAACTCTCCCTCGATGGGGTTGAGGGAGCGCATGATGTCGGCGATCGTGCGGTAGCCGTGTTCCCCTGCGTGCGGCGCCTCGGTGCGCTCGGCGAGCTCCAGGACTCCGGGGTTGGTCTCGCGGACCATCTTCTCGCAGTAGTCGACCCCGACCAGGTTCTCCTGGAAGATGTTGTGGTCGAACATGTACTCCGCCGACTCGCCCAGGTTGATGATCCACTCACCGAGGTGCGGCGGCTTCACCCCGTAGGCCATGTTCTGCGTGTACACGGAACATGTGGCGTGGTTGTCGCCGCAGATGCCGCAGATGCGGCTGGTGATGAAGTGGGCGTCCCGGGGGTCCTTGCCCCGCATGAAGACGCTGTAGCCACGGAAGACCGACGAAGTGCTGTAGCACTCCGCGACCCGCTTCTGTTTGAAGTCGATCTTCGTGTGGATGCCGAGACTGCCCACGATCCGGGTGATCGGATCCCAGGCCATCTCAACGAGGCCACTGCCGTCGCCGGCCGCCTTCGTCGTGGATGCCATTGTGTGTGCCATAACCCTTCTGGGAAGCGGGAGTTGAGGGGGAGGAGCGAAGGCGGGCCGTCCGTCGATCGCAGAGCGGTGGCGCCGGGCGGTCGGTCACCAGGGCGGGCGGTACCCGGTGGTCAGCTTCTTGCCCGTGTGACGCCACTTCGGTTCCTTGTCCACGGTCCTGGCCGTGACCGACCGGAGTCTGCGGATCACCGCCCCGTACGCTCCGCTGGCGCCGACGGAGACCTTGCCGCCGGGCGGTTCGTCCATGAACGGCATGAACTTGTCGGGGAAGCCCGGCATGGTGCAGGCGATACAGATGCCGCCCACGTTCGGGCAGCCGCCGATACCGTTCATCCAGCCACGCTTGGGGACGTTGCACTTGACGACGGGGCCCCAGCAGCCGAGCTTGACCAGGCACTTGGGCGAGTCGTACGTGGTGGCGAACTGGCCCTGCTCGTAGTAGCCGGCCCGGTCGCAGCCCTCGTGCACGGTGGCGCCGAAGAGCCAGGTCGGGCGCAGCTTGTCGTCCAGCGGAATCATCGGGGCGGAGCCCACCGCCTGGTAGAGCAGGTAGGTGAGGGTCTCCGAGAAGTTGTCCGGCTGGATCGGGCAGCCGGGCACGCACACGATCGGGATACCGGCCTTCGAGGTCCAGTCCCAGCCCAGGTAGTCGGGCACGCCCATGGCACCCGTCGGGTTGCCGGCCATCGCATGGATGCCGCCGTAGGTGGCGCAGGTTCCGATGGCGACGACCGCCAGGGCCTTGGGCGCCAGCCGGTCGATCCATTCACTGGTCGTGATCGGCTGGCCGGTCTCCGGGTTGTCGCCGAAGCCGCACCAGTACCCCTCCTGCTTGATCGACTCGTTGGGGATGGACCCCTCGACGACCAGCACGAAGGGGTCGATCTCGCCACGTTCGCCCTTGAAGAACCACTCGATGAAGGTGTCCGCACCGCCCACCGGACCGCATTCGAAGTCGATCAGGGGCCAGTGGACCTGGATCTTCGGCAGGCCCGGCAGCACACCGAGGACGATTTCCTCGATACTCGGCTGCATCGCCGCCGTCAGCGACACCGAGTCGCCGTCACAGCTCAGCCCCGCGTTGATCCAGAGGATGTGGATCGGGGACTCCTCGCCGGCGGCCGCACCGTCTGCCCGGTCGCCGACCGTGTTCGCTGTTGCTGCATCCATGGGGATGTCTCCTTGGGGAGCTCTGCGCTGAAAGCCCGCTTTTCGGCCTTCATGTCCAGCTAACCGTCAGTCGGTCCGGGTACATCGGTGAGCGCCGCCGTTGTGGTGACGGCCCGGTCCCGGGTGGCGGACGGAGATGCCCTGCGCCTTCCGGGCACGCCGACGGCGAAGTGGGACGGAGTCCGGGTCGGGGGTTCCTTGCGTACGAAGGCACGGCGCAGGCGGTGGTAAGGCGCGTCCGGGTCGAAGAAGATGGACCGCATCGCGGCCAGTTCCTCCTGCCGGTAGGCGGCCAGCGGCTTGAGCGCCTCCTGGCGCTCGAGCGCCGTCTTCTTCCGGGCGATCCGTGCCTGACCGGCGGTCGACGAGGCCAGCCGGACGGCCAGCCGGACGGTCTCGACCGGGAAGTCCTGGGGCCGGCAGGCGATCGTCCGGTCCACCAGGCCGAGCCGCTCGGCGGCTTCGGCGCCGAGCGGCAGCGCTTCGCGGGACACCCGCTCGGCCGTCTCGGGCCCCACCCTGCTCGGCAGGGTGCGGGTCCAGTACTCCGAGCCGGGCAGTCCCATCAGCCGGTAGTGCGGGTTGAGCACCGAGCCCCTGCGGCACCAGACCTCGTCGGCGGCCAGCGCGAGCATCGCTCCGCCGGCGGCGGCGTTGCCGCCCACGGCGGCGACCACCAGTCGGTCGGTGGTGGTCAGCACGGCCTCCACCAGGTCGTTCATGGCGTTGATGTTGGCCCAGGACTCCTCGGCGGGGTCGGCCGCCGCCTCGATGACGTTCAGGTGGATGCCGTTGGAGAAGAAGTCCCGGCCGCCGCCCAGCACCAGGACCGAGGTGGGCCGGGAGCAGGCGGTCCGGTAGGCATCCAGGAGACGCGTGCACTGATCGGTGCTCATCGCCCCGCCCGGGAACGAGAACGTGAGATGTCCGACGGCGCCGGTCTCCTCGTAGCGGATGTCGGCCCAGGTTCCGCGGCGCCCGGATGCCTCCGGCGGGACCGGGTCCACAGGCAGCGGCGGCAGCCGGTCGCCGAGTGCCAGAACGGCCGGGAGTCTGAACGGGGCAGGCTGTCCCGGCTGCCGCCTGGCGCGCAGCTCCGGGATCCACACGGCGCCGTCGACGGTCGCCCGGCAGACCCCGCCGGCCCGCGTGGCCAGCAGCTCTCCGGGGCGGCCACGCAGCCGGTCCTCGGGGTGCCCCCCGTGCAGGAACCACTCGCCGCCGAGCAGTTCGTCCAGCACGCCGGGCTGCGAGTCGGCCGCCCGCAGCTTTCGCAGCACGGTCGCGGTGGAGTCGGACCGCCAGTCGATCCGTCGGAGCTCCTGACGGAAATACGGCCGCGTGCCTTCGGTGGCACGTGCGCCGCCCTGGGGCCGAGGGGTGTACATCCCCGAGGCGAACCGGTCGACGGCCCGCAGCACCGCCGTCAGCGCCGCGTCGGAGACCTCGTTGCGGTACAGGTCGCTCTTGCCCACCGGCGGTACGGAGAATTCCACCGACGCCCAGACGTCTCCGGCGTCCATCTCCTCGTCGGCCTGCAGAACCGTTACGCCCCAACGAGTGGCGCCCTCATGGATCGCCCAGTCGAGCGAGGACGGTCCGCGGTCGCCGACGGGTCCGGGATGGACGACGAGGCAGGTGTGCGCCGACCACACGTCGCGCGGAATGGCGGTCCTGAGCATCGGAGCCACGATCAGGTCCGGCGCGAATCCTCGGACCGCGTCCCGCAGATGGCCGTCGGAGAGCGCGAGTCCGACCGCCACGGTGTGGCCCCGGTCCCGCAGCTCCGCGTGGACGCGCTGAGTAAGGCTGTTGAACGCACTAGCGACGAGCAGGATGTGCACGGCGGACTCCCAGCGGCTCTGAGGTTCTGCGGCTCTGCGACTCCCGGCCGGAGCGGGTCCGGCCGCCTGCAAGCCTCGGACACACCCGACGGGCTCCGTCATCACCGGGCGGCGGAGTCACTCGAAAGGGGGAATGTCCTGCGGCCACCCGACGGCCGAACAGGCAGCCGTCGGGGCGACGGTGCGCAAGGGCGGCCAGGGCGGTCCTCACACACCGTCGGCTCAGTTCTCGGCCGCGTTCCTCCGCAGCCCCCGGGACCGCTTCCCGACGACGGCCACGACCCCGGCCGCACTGGCCGCGAAGGCGAGGGCGACGATCCACGGCCGGTCGAGGAGGTGATAGCTCGCATGGTCGAGCGAGTACCGGCCGGGGCCGGTCAGGCCGATCGCGGCGGCGGTGAAGCCGAGGAAGCCCGGGTACTCGTACCCACCGCCCTGCGCGAAGAAGCCCGCGGGCGCGTGGACGGCGACGGCGGCCGACATGGCGCCCGCCGCGGCCGCTCCGGCGGCGGGGGTGGCGAGTCCGAGGGCCAGCAGGGCGCCGCCGCCCACCTCACCGATTCCGGCGGCGACGGCGCTGTGCCTGGGCGGATGGAAGCCCATGGCCTGCATGCCCGCGGTGGTTCCCTCGATGCCCCCGCCGCCGAACCAGCCGAACAGCTTCTGACTGCCGTGCGCGGCCAGGACCGCGCCGGTGCCGACGCGCAGGACGAGCAGACCGAGGTCACGCCGGTTGAGGCAGGCCATGGGGGTCTCCGTGAGGGTTCGGGTGTGAGCCGGGTTACGCGTCCACTCTCCGCGCCGCGACGGGTGGACGTGCCCCGGTGCTACTCCGTCCGGGGGCCGCCGTCCGGTGGTGGGCAAATGCGACGCAGGTCATTGTGCAACTTGTTGCACAATGACGATTCGGTGGTCTACAACTGGCGCAACGACATTGTGTGAGGAGCCGCCGGATGACCCCGTACCCGAATCTGCTGAGCCCGCTCGACCTCGGGTTCACCACCCTTCCCAACCGGGTGCTGATGGGATCGATGCATGTCGGCCTGGAGGAGGCGGAGCACGGCTTCGAACGGATGGCGGCGTTCTACGCGGCCCGCGCCCGTGGCGGTGTGGGCCTCATGGTCACCGGTGGCATCGCGCCGAACGACCGCGCCCGCCCGTATCCCGGCGGTGCCAAACTGACCACCGAGGCCGAGGCCGAGCAGCATGCTCAGATCACCGCAGCGGTGCACGCGGCGGGCGGCCGGATCGCCATGCAGATCCTGCACTTCGGCCGGTACGCGCACCATCCGGACCTGGTGGCGCCGAGTGCGATCCAGGCCCCGATCAGCCCGTTCACCCCGCACGCCCTCACCGACGACGAGGTCGAGGAGACCGTCGAGGACTTCGTGCGGACCGCGGAGCTGGCGCGACGGGCGGGCTACGACGGTGTCGAGATCATGGGCTCCGAGGGCTATTTGATCAACGAGTTCATCGCCGCCGGGACCAATCACCGCACCGACCGCTGGGGCGGTTCGTACGAGAATCGCATCCGGTTCCCGGTGGAGATCGTGCGCCGGGTCCGCGAGCGGGTCGGCAGCGACTTCATCCTGATCTACCGGCTCTCGATGCTGGACCTGGTACCCGGCGGCTCCTCGCTGGAGGAGGTCGTGCAGCTCGCCCGGGCCATCGAGGCGGCCGGGGCCACGATCATCAACACCGGGATCGGCTGGCACGAGGCCCGCATCCCCACCATCGCGACATCGGTGCCGCGCGGTGCCTACACGTGGGTCACCGAGAAGGTACGCGGGTCGGTCTCCGTACCGCTGGTGACCAGCAACCGGATCAACACCCCCGAGGTCGCCGAGGAGATTCTCGCCTCGGGCCGTGCGGACATGGTGTCGATGGCCCGGCCGTTTCTCGCCGACCCGGACTTCGTGGCCAAGGCGGCCGCGGGCCGCGCCGACGCGATCAACACCTGTATCGGCTGCAACCAGGCGTGCCTGGACCACACGTTCAGCGGGAAGATCACGTCCTGTCTGGTCAATCCGCGCGCCTGCCATGAGACCGAGGCCGAGCTCACCCTGTCGCCGACCCGGACCCGTAAGCGCGTCGCGGTCGTCGGCGCCGGGCCCGCGGGTCTCGCGTGCGCCGTCTCGGCGTCCGAGCGCGGCCACGCGGTGACGCTCTTCGACGCGGCAGACGAGATCGGCGGCCAGCTCGATGTGGCGCGCCGGATCCCGGGCAAGGAGGAGTTCGACGAGACGCTGCGCTACTTCCGCACCCGGCTCGCGGAGCAGCAGGTCGAGCTCCGGCTCGGGACGAAGGCCACGCCCGGCACCCTCGACGGCTTCGACGAGATCGTGCTCGCCACCGGTGTCACGCCCCGCTCCCCCGCGATCGAGGGCCTCGACCACCCCAGCGTGCTCAGCTACCTGGACGTCCTGCGGGACGGGGCGCCGGTGGGTGAGCGGGTCGCGATCATCGGTGCGGGCGGGATCGGATTCGACGTCGCCGAGTTCCTGACGGACGGCGGCGACGCGGCGAGCCTCGACCCGGAGGTGTTCTTCCGGCAGTGGGGGGTCGACACCGGGTACCGGGAGCGCGGCGGTCTGCGCCTCCCCGAGCGCCCCAAGCCGCCGCGCACCGTCCACCTGCTGCAGCGCAAGGCGAGCAAGGTCGGCGCGGGGCTCGGGAAGACGACCGGGTGGATCCACCGCACGGAGCTGCGGCACCGCGGCGTGACGATGATCGCGGGCGCCGCGTACGACCGCATCGACGACGACGGCCTGCACCTGACGGTCGACGGCGAACAGCACCTCCTGCCGGTCGACACGGTGGTGCTCTGCGCCGGACAGGAACCACGGCGGGACCTGTACGAGGAGTTGCTCGCCGCAGGCCGTACGGCGCATCTGATCGGTGGCGCCGACGTGGCCGCCGAGCTGGACGCCAAGCGGGCGATCCGCCAGGGCACGGAGCTCGCCGCCGCGCTGTGACGACGGGCCGCTTCGCCCGGGGCCCACGACTCCGGGCGCGGCGCCGTCCTTAGGATGCGTCCCATGTCACTCCCGCACGCGATCCTCACCGCCCTGCTCGAGAAGCCGTCGTCGGGACTGGAGCTGACCCGCAGGTTCGACCGGTCGATCGGCTACTTCTGGTCGTCCACGCACCAGCAGATCTATCGCGAACTCGGGAAGCTGGAGGAGGCCGGACAGATCCGGGCCCTGCCGTCGGCCCAGCCGGCCCGTGGCCGGAAGAAGGAGTACGAGGTACTGCCCGCCGGCCGCGAGGCGCTGGCCGCCTGGGTGGCGCTCCAGGAGGACCCGAAGCAGATCCGCGATCCGCTGCTGCTGCGGATGCGAGCGGCGGCAGTGGTCGGCGCACCGGGCCTCACCGCGGAGCTGCGCCGCCACCTGGTGTTGCACGAGAAGCAGCTCGCCGAGTACCTGGCGATCGAGAAGCGGGACTTCCCACCCGGTCGGGACTCCGAGGAGGACCGGCTGCGGCATCTGGTGCTGCGCGGCGGAATCGATCTGGAGAACTTCTGGATCGGCTGGCTGACCCGCGCTCTGGCACAGGACTCCGGTCACGTCACTCCGGCGAGCCCGTCCGGCCCATGAGGGCCGCCCGGTGGAGGTCTGATCAGGCAGTCGCCGAGGACGGTCGAGGAAGGCTGCCGATGAAGGCGGGGCGGGCCGATCCTGCCCGGCTCGCCCCGCCTCGTCCCACCCGCCTCACAGCCCGCCGACCCGCGTACCTCTCGGTTCCGGGCTGATGACCAGCCGGTCGTCCCTCGTCCGGGGGCTGCCGATCACGACCCGGGACTGCGCGCTCGGCGCCGGTTCCGTCCTGGCCCGGTCCGCCAACGACATCGTCTCGCCCTGGGCACGGCTGAGCAGGACGACGCCGCGTATCGCCGCGGCCGAACCCAGCAGCGCCGGGATCAGGGCGATCGTCCCGCCCTGGAGGCGTTCGCCGAGCAGGGCCAGGCCGATGACCGCGGCGGCGATCGGGTTGGCGAGCGTGACCACGGCGAGCGGTGCGCCGAGACCGCCCTGGTACGCCGTCTGGGCGAGGAGCAGGCCGCCCATCGCGAAGGCCGAGACGAGCAGTGCCACCGTCACCAGGCGCCAGCTGAACAGCGGGCCCGTGTGGTCCGTGACCGCCACCGTCAGGGTCTGGGTGAGCGCCGAGGCCACGCCGGACGTGATACCGGACGCCGCCGCGTGCCGCAGCCCGGGGCGGGTCCCGCGGCGACTGAGTCCGGCGACGACCGCCATGGTCGCCGCACCGACCGCCAGCGCCTCGCCCAGGCTCAGCGTCTCGTGCGGGGCCGTGCCGCCCGCCGTCAGGAGCAGCGCGCCCAGGCCGAGCAGGGTGAGGATCGTGCCGTGCCATTCGGTGCCGGTGACCCGGCGTCCGGCGGCGCGTGCGCCCAGCGGAACGGCGGCGACCAGGGTGAGCGCGCCTAGCGGCTGGACGAGGGTGAGCGGGCCGTACTTCAGTGCCGCGACATGCAACAGCGCTCCACCGGCGTTCAGTGCCACCGCCGACCACCAGGCCGCGCGCCCGAGCATCCGGAACACTCCCGCGCCCGGCTCGCTGCGCCCCGCGAGCCGGGCCTGCGCCACGGCGGCCGAGGCATACGCGACGGCGGAGACCAGGGACAGCGCGACGGCTGTCAGCGTGGCGTTCATGGTCGGCCTCCGGACGGCGCGGCGTACACCTCGGAGATGGCGGCCGGATCGGGGATACGGGACACCGGCAGCCCGGTCCGGGCGACGGTGGACTCGGCCGCACCGGCGGCGGACGGCCACCGGGTGTGCACGCGGACCGGCACGGTCCGCTCCAGCCGCAGCGCCGCGAACGCGACGGCGAGCAGCGCGCTCACCACGATCGAGTCGAGCCAGTAGTGATTGGCGGTGCCGACTATCACCAGCAGTGTGACCAGCGGGTGCAGCAACCACAGCCACCGCCACCGCGAACGCGTGGCGACGATCAGTCCGACCGCGACCATCAGCGCCCAGCCGAAGTGCAGCGAGGGCATCGCGGCGAACTGGTTCGCCATCGAGTCGGTGGCCGGGGTGTCTCCGTACACCGTCGGCCCGTACACCTGGCCCGTGTCGACGAGGCCGGCGGCGGCCAGCATCCGCGGCGGGGCGAGCGGGAACAGCAGATGCAGGGCGAGCGCGGCCCCGGTCAGCGCCGCGAGGATCCGGCGCGACCAGACGTAGTGGAGGGGCCGGCGCCAGTAGAGCCAGGCCAGGAAGAAGAGCGTGGCCGGGAAGTGCACGATCGCGTAGTAGGTGTTCGCGAGGTGGATCAGCGTCTCGCTGTGCAGCAGCACGCCCTGTACGGCACCCTCGCCCGGCAGATGCACCGCCCGTTCGAGGTCCCAGACATGTCCGGCGTTTCGGTACGCCTCCTCGACGTGACCACTCGCGGCCTGGCGGCCGAGCTTGTAGATCGCGAAGAGTCCTACGACGAGAAGGAGCTCGCGGACGAGGGGCGGTCGGGCAGAAGTGTCCGGCTCCCGATCTGCGGGCTCACTACGGGCGGCGTACATCACCCGGTGCCCCTTTGCTGACGAAGCGGTATTACGGCGGCATGGTCCAGTCCATGACGCATCGATACGCCAGTGTACCGATACGCGAACGTATCGGTACAGCGGCGTTTCGGTACACTGGCGTATCGATGGACCTCGTCGCACAGTCGCAGAGAGGGAACAGCACATGTCGTCGCACGATTCCGTGCAGGAACCGGCTCACACGCCGCGCCGCTCGAAGATCACGCCGGAGCGGGCGCAAGAGTTCTATACGGCCGTGCTCGAACTGCTCCGGGAGAGCGGCTACGAGTCCCTCACCATGGAAGGGGTCGCGTCCCGCACCCGGTGCGGGAAGTCCACTCTCTACCGGCAGTGGGGCTCCAAGCCCGAGCTGGTCGTCGCAGCACTGCACAGCACCCGGCAGATGCTGCTGTCTCACATCGACACGGGCACGCTCGCCGGCGATCTGCGCGAGGCGGCGCGGGCCATCGGCGCGCGCTCCGGGAGTGACACGCCTCTGATGCATGCGCTGAGCCATGCCGCGCTGCAGAGCCCGGAGCTGCTCTGCGCACTGCGCGAAGCGCTGATCCTGCCGGAGTTGGCGGCGATCGACGCCATGGTCCGGCGCGGCATGGAGCGCGGCGAGATCACCGCGGACAACGCGGGCGCGGAGTTCGTCTCGGCGCAGCTGCTGGGCGTGATGCGCGCCAGGCCGCTGCTGGAGGCGAAGATCGCGGATGAGGCATATCTCACCCGTTTCGTGGAGAGCGCGGTCTTCCCGTCGCTCGGACTGGATCCGGCAACGACCGGGTCCTGATGAACGTGGGCCGTCGTCCGAGCGGATGACGAGGGCCCGCCCGCGCCGCACCGTGGGGACGGGGGCGGCGCACCGTCCGGTCGGCCGGTGACTTCTTCGGGAGTCACCGGCCGCCCGCGTTTCGCGTGTCCGTCTCTCCCGACAGCCGTCCGGTCCCGGCCGTCACATATCAAACAAACGATTGGTAGATTGCTGGGGCGACGATCGTCACGCACTTCGGCAACAGCAGGGGTGGACCATGGGCATCGGCAATCCCATCGACTTCACGGGGCGAGCGGTCATCGTCACCGGCGGCACCAAGGGCATCGGCGCCGCGATCGCGGCGATGTTCCTCGCCGCGGGCGCAGAGGTCATGGTCTGTGGGCGCAACGAGCCGTCGGCACCGCCCGAGGCGGGCGGACGGACGGCTCACTTCCGGTCGGTCGACGTCCGGGACCCGGCCGCGGCCGCCGGTCTCGTCGACGCCGCCGTGGAGCGGTTCGGACGGTTGGACGTGCTGGTCAACAATGCGGGCGGCTCCCCCGACGCCGATGCGGCGACCGTGTCGCCGCGGTTCGTCGAGAAGGTCGTCGCGCTCAATCTGCTGGCCCCGTTCTATGTGGCGCAGGCGGCGAACCGGATCATGCAGGCCCAGCAGGACGGCGGCTCGGTCGTCAACATCGGCAGCGTCTCCGCCCACACCCCGCAGCCGGGCACCGCCGCCTACACGGCGGCGAAGGCCGGACTGCTGGCGCTGACCCGGGCACTGGCCCTGGAGTGGGCACCGAAGGTGCGCGTCAACCACATCACGACCGGACTGATCCGCACCGAGAGTGCGGTGCCGGTGTACGGCGACGACGGCGGTGCGGCGGTCGCCGGCGTCATCCCGATGGGGCGGATGGCCGTGCCGGACGATGTCGCGCACGCCTGCCTCTACCTGACGGGCGACCTCGCTCCGTACATCAACGGCGCCGATCTGGCGGTGCACGGGGGTGGCGAGGTGCCGGCCAGGTTCCTCGTCGCGAAGGACGGCCGACGTCGAGACGCGCACCATGAACCATTCTCGTCCTCTTGACGATATCAACCCACCCCCATTATCGTCTTCATGACGAGAACGAGGGGGATCCGACATGGCCGACATCACCAAGCGGTTCGGCTGGCGCCATCTGCGCTCCGCACCCACCGCCCACATCCGCCACCACAAGCGTGGCCGACTGGCGCACGACGGGCCGGGGCTGAGCTTCTGGTACCGGTCACTGAGCGCCGCACTCTCCGAAGTTCCGGTCAACGACCGGGAGTTGGCGATGGCATTCCACGCCCGTACGTCCGACTTCCAGGACGTCACCGTCCAGGCCACCGTGACGTACCGGATCAGCGACCCGGCCGAGGCCGCCGCCCGGCTCGACTTCTCCGTCGACCCGGACACCGGGGTCTGGCGCGGTGCGCCGCTGGAGCAGATCGCCACACTCCTCACCGAAACGGCCCAGCAGCACACCCTGGACGTGCTGGCACGTACCCCCCTGGCCGGGGCCCTGGTCGACGGAGTCGCGTCGGTACGGAGCCGGGTCGCCGAGGGACTTGCCGCCGAGCCCCGGCTGCCCGCCACCGGCATCGACGTGGTCGCCGTACGAATCGTCGCGATCCGCCCCGAGGCCGAGGTGGAGCGTGCCCTGCGCACCCCGGCCCGGGAGCAGATCCAGCAGGAGGCCGACCGGGCCACGTACGAACGCCGGGCCGTGGCGGTCGAGCGCGAGCGGACCATCGCCGAGAACGAGCTCGCCAGCCAGATCGAACTCGCCCGCCGCGAGGAACAGTTGGTCGAGCAGCGAGGCACCAACACCCGCCGCGAGGCGGAGGAGAGCGCGGCGGCCGACGGGGTGCGCGCCGAGGCCGAAGCGGCGCGCAAGGTGCGCCTGGCCCACGCCGAGGCAGCAGCCGCCCGCGAGGTCGGCGCGGCCCGCGCCGAGTCGCAGGCGGCCTGGCTGCGGGTGCACGCGGAGGTGGACACCGGGACGTTGCACGCCCTCGCCACCACCCGTTTCGCCGAGAACCTGCCGCGCATCGACAGCGTCACCCTCTCCCCCGATGTCCTCACCGGTCTGCTCACCCGGCTCGGCCGGCCCGACCCGGAGGCGCGCGCGTGAGCCTCGCGCCGCGCGCGGTGCTCGTGCACCGGACGACCGAGTACGAGGAGCTGCTCGCCCGCCACGGCACGCACGGCCAGGCGGAGTTCTTCCTGTCCTCCCGCGGCCGGTCCATCGAGGAGGTGGCGCTGCGGCACGGACGGACCCGGCAGGCGCTCGCCGATGTGGCGGCAGCCGTACCCCTGCAGTGGCGCCAGTCCCGGGTGGAACGCGCGGATCTCGACCGCTTCCTCTTCGGGCCCGAGGACGTGGTGGTCGTCGTCGGGCAGGACGGACTGGTCGCCAACGTCGCCAAATACCTGACCGGCCAGCCCGTGGTGGGCATCGACACCGACCCCGGGCGCAACCCGGGTGTGCTGGTGCGCCACCGTCCCTGCGACGCGGCCGCCCTGTTCCGGGCGGCCGCGTCCCCCGGCGGCACGACGGACGATCTCACCATGGTCGAGGCCGTCGCCGACGACACCCAGCGCCTCCTGGCACTCAACGAGATCTATCTGGGCCCGCCAGGCCACCAGACCGCCCGGTACCGGCTCGGCCCCGACGCCGACGGCTCCCCCGCCGAACCGCAGGCGTCCTCCGGTGTCCTGGTCGGCACCGGCACCGGCTCCACCGGCTGGTTGCGTTCGCTGTGGCAGGAGCGCGGGAGCACCCTGGCGCTGCCCGGCCCGACCGATCCCCGGCTGGTCTGGTTCGTACGCGAGGCCTGGCCGTCGCCCACGACCGGCACCTCGCTGGTGGCGGGCGAACTCAGGCATGACCAGCGGCTGCGTCTCACGGTCGAGTCCGACCGGGTGGTGGTCTTCGGTGACGGAATGGAGGGCGATGCACTGGAACTGACATGGGGTCAGACGGTGCGACTCGGCATCTCGGCGACATCGCTGCGGCTGACCGTATGAGCAGCCGTCATGGGTCGGGCAGGCAGGGCATGCCGGAGCCCGGCCGCATCCCGGTCAATGCCTCGATCGAGCGACTTCCCGCCGCACGGGTGAATCGAACACCCGATCACGGCCGCTCGCCCAGCCGCACTCCGGAACGCGCCTCCAACTCGAACACCAGGCCGATGAATCGCTCTCGCTTCTCCGCGCCGGCCTCCTGATCAGCCGCGCTCTCCGATCGCTTGCCCCGATCGCAGCGACTTCAGGAGGAGCGATGAATTGCGTACGCACCCTTCAGTGCGTCATCTCATGTTCGATGCGCTTCCGGTTCATCCCCTGCCTGCCGGAACCGGATTGACGTCGCATCAGAAAATCCCTTGCCTAATGGTCAAGAATCGTTGACCATTGGATGCATGCCTACCGATGAGCTTCCCGAGACGTTCCACGTCACCACGGACGAGCAGTTACGAGCCGTCTCCAATCTCACCCGTCACCGGATCATGGCCGTACTCCGCTTCGAGCCCGCGACGATTACGCAGATCGCCCAGCAAGTGGGTCTGGCGAAGGGGAGTTCCAGCTACCACGTACGGCTGCTCGAACGGGCCGGCCTGGTGAAAGTGGTGCGGACGCGCAAGGTGCGGGGTGTCACCGAGCGGTACTACGCGATGGCCGCGCGGGCGATCGTGCTCCCGGATCCGGGCGAGGGAGGGCCGGATGTGCTGATGCGGCATGCGGTGGCGGACCTGGAGGCCGCGCCGGTGGACAGTGCGCGGCACGTACAGATGGCGCATCTGCGGCTCACCGAGAAGCAGTTCGCGGAGCTGGGGGCGCGGCTGGAGTCACTGGCGGACGAGTACCGGGAACTGTCCGATCCGTCGCTGCCGGACGCGTCACTCGTCTTCGCACTGTTCCACCCGGTACCGCACGAGCAGGCAGAAGGGGACGCCAAGTGACCTCAGACGTTCGGAAGTTGCCGACCGGGTTCGGACGACTGTGGACCGCGCAGACGGTGTCCTCGCTCGGTGACGGGGTGACGCATGCCGCGCTGCCGCTGCTCGCGCTGACGTTGACGCGGGATCCGATGGCGCTCGCCGTCGTCACGGCCGCCGGAACTCTGCCGTGGCTGCTCTTCGGGGTGGTCGGCGGCGCACTGGTCGACCGCTGGGACCGCCGGCGCACGATGTGGGTCACGGACGCGGCGAGGGCGGTGCTGCTCGCGATACCGGCGGCAGCGGCCGCGCTCGACGTGCTGAGCATTCCACTGCTCGCGGCCGTCGCCTTCCTGCTCGGCCTCGGCGGACTCTTCTTCGACACGGCCGCCACGGCCTATCTGCCGGATCTGCTCGGCCGGAACCCTGCACTGCTGGAACGCGCCAACTCACGCCTGCGCGGCACCCAGACCGCCGCGTCCGGCTTCGCCGGGCCGCCCGCGGGCAGTGCCCTGCTCGCCCTCGGGCGGGCGGTCCCGCTGCTCGCGGACGCGGTGTCGTTCGCGCTCTCCGCACTGCTCGTACGGTCACTGCCCGCCGCGCCCCCGCCCAAGGAGACCCGCGCGTCGCTGCTCCAGCAGGCGCGAGCCGGGGCCTCGTACGTCTTCCGGGATCGGTTGCTGCTCGGACTCGCGCTCCGTCCGGCGGTCGGGAACGTCGCCTTCCTCGCCGTGGAGACCGTACTCGCCCTCTTCGCGCACGACCGTCTCGGCATCGCCACCATCGGCTTCGGCCTGCTTCTCACGGCGGAGGCCACCGGCGGCCTGTTCGGTGCGGGCATCGCTTCCTTCCTCGGTCGACGACTCGGCACCGGCACCGCGCTGACCTGCACGGCCGCAGTCGAAGGGCTTGCCATCCTGGGGCTTGCCGCCGCCCCGAATCCGTACGTGGCCGGGCTCGCGCTCGCCGTCTGCGGGGCGGGCATGGGCGCCACGATGGTGCTCGGGCCCTCCCTCCGGCAGGCGATCGTCCCGGCCCATCTGATGGGCCGGGTCGCCTCCACCTCCCGCATGCTCGCCATGTGCGCCGCCCCGTTCGGCGCCTTCCTCGGCGGTTGGCTGGCCAACACGTACGACGTGCGCACACCGCTCTACACCGCCGCCGGCCTCCTGCTCGCCATGACCGCCGTCACGGCGACCATGACCAGCAACCGCCGGGTAGAGGCGGCGCTGCACGACGCGGCCTCGACCCGCGGTCCAGGTCACCCGGAATCCGACGATCCGGCTCAGGAGGGCGCACCCGAATTGTTGTGACCCTCGCGGAAGGTGTCACGAGAGTTTCGGGATGGGGGGCGACCAGCGGGTCGTCGTCAATGCCGCGGCGCCACCGCTCCGGCCACTGCCGGGAGGCCGCGAGGGAGAAGCACAGCGGGAGCGGGGGAGGTCCCCACAGCCTCGGAAGACGTTTGAAGAACTTCGGCATCCGGCCCCGCACGGCGCGCAACGCCTTCCTGATGGACATCCCCTCCCAGTTGCCCGCCGCGCTCTTCTCTTCAGCCGGCTGCTGATGACGACGCCGCGGATGACCATGGGTCAGTTCGCCTTCTTGCCGAAACAGCATGCATGTTTGCCGGATCGCACCGTCGGGTCGCAGGGTGTGGTCATGAACGAGCAAGAGATGAAGCGAGTGGACGGAGCGGCCTGGGACGTCGTGGTGGTCGGGGGCGGGGCGGCCGGTCTTTCGGCCGCGTTGACCCTGGGCAGGGTGCGCCGTTCGGTGCTGGTGCTCGACGCGGGTGAACCGCGCAACGCCCCGGCCGTCGGTGTCGGTGTGCACGGCGTTCTGGGCCGGGAGGGCATTTCGCCGCTGGAGCTGCTGCGCCTGGGGCGGGATGAGGTCGCCGCATACGGCGTTCGGGTGGTGTCCGGCCGGGTGGCGCAGGTGCACCGGGACGGCGAGGAGTTCTCGGTGGTCACCGAGGACTGGCAGCGGGTGCGGGCGCGGCGGGTCCTGGTGACGACGGGGCTGGTCGACGAACTGCCGGACGTGCCCGGGCTGGCCGCGCGGTGGGGACGCGATGTCCTGCACTGCGTGTACTGCCATGGCTGGGAGGTCCGCGATCGGGCGATCGGTGTGCTGGGCAGCTTCCACCAGGCGCTGCTGTTCAGGCAGCTGTCCACGGACGTCACGCTGTTCCTGCACGAGGGCACGGAGCTGACCGAAGAGCAGTGGGAACAGCTGGCTGGTCTGGGTGTCGGCGTGGTCGAGAGCGGAGTCGGCGGTCTGGTCGTCGACGAGGAGCAGGACCGGCTGACAGGGGTGCGCCTGGTGTCGGGGGTGGCTGTGCCGGTGGAGGAGCTGGTGGTGGCGCCGCGGTTCGTGGCGCGGGCCGGTTTCCTCGACGGTCTCGGCCTGACGATGCGGGAGCATCCGATGGGGATCGGTGAGCAGGTGGTGGTCGACGGCTCCGGCTTCACCGGGGTCGGGGGAGTGTGGGCGGCGGGCAACGTCAGCGACGTGCTGGCGGGCGTTCCCCAGGCCATGGCGGCCGGGGTCGGCGCGGCAGCGGCGATCAACATGAACCTGCTGATGACCGACGCCGGCCGTGCGGCTGCCTCCCGTACTGCGGTCCCCGGCGCCGACGTGTTCAGCGGGGTGATGGAGGCCGAGGTGTCGCGGCGGGCGCTCCGCACGCATGGCCTTGACGGCCTGGTGGACGGTGACTGAGCGGCGTCGGCGTTCTTGGTGCGGGCGGGGGTCAGGTGGTGCGGGCCTTGAGGTGGGCCCGTTCTCCCTGGGCGCCGAAGAGGATCAGGAGTTCCACGGTGCGGTCGTCGTCAGGGCCGAGCCAGTGCGGCACGTGGGTGTCGAACTCGGCGGCTTCGCCGGGCTTGAGGATCACGGTCTTGTCGCCGAGGAGCAGGCGCAGGCGGCCTGCGAGGACGTAGACCCACTCGAAGCCCTCGTGGGTGTTGAGCTGCGGTTCGGCTTCGGGCCGGGGCGGGATGAGGAGTTTGTGGGCCTGGACGCCGCCCGGCCGGCTCAGCGGCACGAAGGTCATGCCGTTGCGGGTGACCGGCTTCAGGTGGATGCGCGGATCCCCGGTGCGCGGCGCCCCGACCAGCTCGTCCAGGGGAACGGCGTAGACCTCCGCGAGCGGCAGGAGCATTTCGAGGGTCGGTTTGCGGGTGCCGCCTTCGAGGCGGGAGAGCGTGCTCTGGTTGATCCCGGTTTGCTCGGCCAGGTCGGCCAGCGTCAGGCCGTGCCGCCGGCGCAGGTCCCGCAGACGCGGCCCGACCGCGGCCAGCCGGTCCTTCTTCTCGATGTCACGTGCGGCGCTCATGCCCGCAAGCATGCTGAAACGGCATGAAGCTTTGCAACTCCGGCAGCGGCTGTCGCAGTGTCGTGCCAGCGGCCCGCCCCAGGCCCGGCGATCCGCTCGTGACCTGCCTACTTCCCTGAACCTGCTGAGGACTGCAACACCCTCTGTGTCTCCGCCCTCACCGGCTTCCTCGCCGACCACACCGGCACCGTGGAGCACGCGATGCGACTGGACGGATACGTCCACGGTTACCGCATCGCCTTCCTCGCCGGCGCAGCCCTGTTCACCCTGGCCCTCGCCGCCACCGGCCTCCTCGTCAAAAGCCACCGCACCAGCACCGCCGCCTCCTGACCCGCCGCACCGAAAGGCCCCGCACATGAACAGCACCAACGAGTCCGCCGCCTTCTGGGAGAACCACTACGCGGCTATGGACGCACGATGGGGCACCAAGCCCAACGCCGTCCTGACCACCCTGCTCGCCGACTTGGCCCCCATCCCCAGGACCGCTCTGGATCTGGGGTGCGGCCATGGCGGCGACGCACTCTGGCTCGCCGCCCAGGGCTGGGACGTCACCGCTGTCGACGTGTCACAGACCGCCCTCGACCGCGTCGCGGCAGGTGCCGCGGCCACCGGCATCACCGATCGGGTGCACGCGCAGCGGCACGACCTCGCCGAATCATTCCCCGACGGCACCTACGACCTGGTCACCGCCACCTACTTCCACACCCCGGTCGCCATCGCCCGCGAGCACGTCCTGCGCCGAGCCGCCCGGGCAGTAGCCCCGGGAGGACTGCTGATCGTGATCGAACACGCCTCCACCGCCCCCTGGTCCTGGCAGGCCGGCCAGGACATCCGCTACCCCACCCCCGACGACGTCATCGCCTCGCTCCAGCTCGACGACGCCTGGCACGTCGCACGAGGCGACGCACCCCGGCGCACCGCCACCGGCCCCGAAGGACAGACCGCGACCGTCACCGACAACGTCATCGCCGTCCGACGCACCCCCTGATCCACCGACGAGGCAGAACCGCGGCTGACCCCCGAGCACGACATCACTTGGACGTTCAGGGCTCGGCCGACAGCGAAAGAACAAGCGGCACGCGCCCGCATCTGCCTGCCACAACACACGATGGACGCCCGGGGCGAGCACCAGATCTTCACCGCACTGCGGGAGATGGCCCCGGGCCGGATCGCCCTGGTCGTCATGCACCGCCTCGACCATGTGAGGATGGCCGACCGGATTCCCGTCCTCGACCGGGGCCGGGTCCGGGAAGAAGGGGCTTTCGACCAACCGGCGTACGGAGACGGCCTCGTCGCCGAGCTGTACGCCCTGTCGCAGGACCGCTGAACCGCCGAACGCACCGACCCGCACAGGGGGTTCGTCGCGTCCGCTCGCACCGGGCGCGACGGTCCCGGCACACGAGGAGCACCATGGATTCCCGACGCACCGAGAACCCCACGCGCAACACCCGTCCGCCCGTCGCCCAAGCGGCGCTCGGCGTGGGCGTCGTCGTGCAGGACGAGCGGGGACGCATCCTGCTCGGCAGACACCATGGCGGCACCTGGGAGCTGCCGGGCGGCAAGGTCGACCCGACGAACGAGTCGATCGCCGCGGCCGCCGTGCGTGAGCTGCGCGAGGAGACCGGCCTGGATGTCACCGAGGACCGGGTGACGGTCTTCGCGATGCTTCACGACGTGGTCGCCGGGATCAACCGCGTGACCATGGGGGCCGTGGTGTCCGTGCAGGCGGAGAACCCCCAGGTCACCGAACCCCATCTGATCAGCACCTGGCAGTGGACCGGCCTCGACGACCTGCCCGAGCCGCTCTTCGATCCCTCGGCACAGATCCTCGCCGCCTGGCGTCCGGAGCTCCGCGTCGAGCATCCGCCCGCCCACTGCCTGAAGGTCATGGCCGTCCCCGCCGGAGCCGACTCGTAACCTAGGGCAATTAATCGTTTGCCTAGGCCTCATAGGCATCATTAGCGTCATCGACATGAAGGCCGTGAGTGAGCAGGACATCCGCGCATCGTTCGTCAACTGCTCGAAGGGGGAAGCCAAGCGTCTGCCGATGCCGCGCGATCTTGCCGAGCAGCCCTGGGACGATCTGGATTTCCTGGGCTGGCGCGATCTCGCCGCCCCTGGGCGCAGCTATGTCGTCGCCGAGCACGACGGCGAGCTGATCGGCATCACCCTCCGGTTCCCCTCCCGGCAACGGGGCTTTCTTCACCGCAGCATGTGTTCGCTCTGCCTGACCACACACCCGGGCAGCGGTGTCTCCCTGATGACCGCCCGCAAGACGGGCGCGGCGGGGCGGGAGGGGAATTCGGTCGGCGTGTACATCTGCACCGACCTCGCCTGCTCGCTCTACGTCCGCGGCAGGAAGGTCCCGGCCTCCGGCGGACGCTTCAAGGAGACACTGACCCTGGAGGAGCAGGTGGCACGGACCCGGACCAACCTCGCCGCGTTCCTGCGCACGCTGTACGTGGCCTGACCGCCTGATCCGCGACTCCACGACTCGGACGACTCGATTCCGGGCGTCGGCCGCAACGAGGGCAACGGCGCCCGCGAGTCCCCGCAGAGAGCGACTCCAGGAAGAGCCCGGGGATCACCCCGAGCCCTCAGGCGATCGTATTGAACGCAGACGCTCGATACGCTATTGGGCGTACAGTGACCTGCGAGGAGTCACTCTCCGCGTCCGTCCTTCCAGCCTTGCCACAGGGGGAGCCCATGCGACTGCATGTCGACCAGCGCCATGAGCGGGTGCTCGAGCTCGTCAGGGAGCGCGGCAGCCTCCGGGTCGCCGAACTCGCGTCCGAACTCGGCGTCTCAGCAGTGACGTTGAGGCGCGACGTGGAGGCGCTGGCGGCTCAGGGGAGGGTGCAGCGGCTGCACGGGGCCGTGGTGTGGCCGGGTGGGCAGGCCTCGGAGGTGCCGGTGCAGCCGCCGACCGCCGAGGGCGCCGTGATCGGAATGATCGTGCCGACCACCAATTTCATCTTCGCGGACATCGTGCGCGGAGCGCGCGAGACCGTGGAGGCCCAGGGCGGCCGCCTGGTGCTCGGGATGTCCGGCTATGTCGACACGGAGGACCCCGTACAGGCGGAACATCTGCTGGCGGGAGGGGCCGAGGGGCTGTTGATCGCGCCCAGCTGGTTCGGCGGGGTACCCGCCGACGGCCAGGAGAAATGGCTGTTGGAATGCCCGGTTCCGGCTGTGTTGGTCGAACGCACGGCGCCGGCCGGCAATCCCGCCGCGGCGCTCGACCGCGTGCGCACGGACCGGGCGCACGGCGCCGCGGTGGCGGTCGGTCACTTCGCGAAGCTGGGGCACCGGGCGGTCGCGGCGGTACTGCAGGAAGGACCGCATGCCGCGCAGATCACCGCGGGATATCTGGCCGCGACGGAGTCGCTCGGACTGACGCCCGTGCCGGGATCGCCGGCGATCAGGGGACATGGCGAGTACGACGAGACAGTGCAGTATCTGGTCGACGCCGTCAGGCAGCGGGGGGTCACGGCAGCGCTCGTGCACAGCGACGAGGACGCGATCGTGCTCGTGCCCAGGCTGCAGGAGCGGGGCATCAATGTGCCCTCCGACCTGGCCATCATCGCGTACGACGACGAGGTCGCCGGCCTGTCCGACGTGCCGCTGACAGCCGTCGCGCCACCGAAGCGGGCAGTGGGCGAGCTGGCCGCGAAGCTGATGCTGCAGCGACTGGCGGAGCGCGCCTCGGGCGGGACTCCTACCCCGCGCCAGCACCTCGAACTGCTGCCGGAGCTCCAGGTACGGGCGTCGTGCGGAGCCGGCGAAGTGAGCGGCAACTGATCGTGTCTCGATCGTTTTGATTGTTGTGTGCGTTCGCTCTTGACTGTGATCGGCATCGCGCAAATGATGTCCCTCGTTCGCCTCTCTTCCCGTACGAGGTCCCGTAGGAGCCGTGCAATGTCGCGCACTTCACGTTCGTTCCGTATAGCCGCCGTCTCTTCCGTCGCAGCTCTGGGGCTGCTCGCCACTGCCTGCGGCGGCGACGGCGGCTCGACCGACGCCAAGTCGAACGGCAAGCCGGTCACCATCAACTACTGGACCTGGACGCTGGGCGCCAAGGCAACTGCCGACGAGTTCAACCGGACCCACAAGGACATCCAGGTCAAGTTCACCGAGATCCCCAGCTCGACCGAGGGGTACAGCAAGCTGGCCAACGCGGTGAAGGCGGGCAACGCCCCCGACGTCGCCACCATCGAGTACCAGATGGTCCCCGAGTTCGCGAGCCAGGGAAATCTGGTCGACCTCACCGACCTCGCCGGTGAAACGGTCAAGAAGAAGTTCCCCGAACCCATCCAGAACCTGGTGAACTTCGGCGGCAAGACCTGGACGGTCCCGTTCGACGCCGCACCGCAGCTGTACTACTACCGCACGGACCTGTTCAAGAAGTACGGCATCGAAGTCCCCAAGACCTGGGACGAGTTCAGGGCCGCAGCCACGAAGGTCAAGAAGAAGGACAAGAGTGTCCGTCTGGCCTCGATGCCCAAGTCGGACCCGGCACTGTTCGCCGCGCTGTCCTGGCAGGCCGGTGGCAAGTGGTTCTCCACCGAAGGTGACGCCTGGAAGCCCGCCGTCGACGACGCCGGCTCCAGGAAGGCCGCCACCTACTGGGACGGGCTGATCAAGGACGACCTCGTGCAGACCTTCACCGGCTGGAGCCCGGAGGAGACCAAGGCGCGGGTCGAGGGCAAGACGCTCAGCTTCCTCGGTGCCTCCTGGTCCGCGGGGGGCATGAAGACCTCGCTCCCCGACCTCGCGGGCAAGTGGGCGGCGGCGCCCATGCCGAACTGGGGCACACCCGCCATCGGCAACTACGGCGGCACCTCCTACGGCGTACTCAAGGGCAGCAAGCACACCGAGGCGGCCGCCGAGTTCATCAAGTGGGTCACCACCGACGGTGATGCCGTGAAGGCCCGCCTGAGCGACAAGAAGTCCCCCAGCAGCGCACTGCCGGCCAACCCGGAGATGCGTGAGGTCGCCGCGTCCCAGTTCGACACCGCGTACTTCAAGGGCCAGGACATCTACAAGCTCGCCTCCGAGCAGGTCGACACCATCGTCCCCGGCTGGACCTGGGGTCCGAACCAGATGGACGTCTACACGGCGGTGCAGGACGCGTCCGCCAAGGGCGGCTTCGCAGCCGGCGTCGAGGCCGGCCAGCAGAAGGCCGAGTCGGGCATCGAGGACCGCGGGCTCAAGCTCGCCAAGTGACCCGTCGGGGTCCGGCCGCGCCTGACCGCGGCCGGACCCCGTCGACCACCCTCCCCCGCAGCGTCCATCCGCCAAGGAGCCCACCGTGGCAGTACCACTCGCCAAGGCCGTGCGACCGTCACGAGCCGGCACCCCCCGCGCGAGCGCGTCCCGGCTGAAGCGCAATCAGCGCGGTGTCGCGGCCCTGTTCATCGTTCCGTTCTTCGTTCTGTTCGCCGCCGTGATGGCGGCTCCGATCATCTATGCCGTGTGGATGAGCCTGTTCCAGGAGCGCGCCTCCTCCGGGCTCGGATTCGGCGGCACCGAGCGGGCCTTCGCCGGCTTCGCCAACTTCACCAACGCCCTGTCCGACCAGGGATTCCGGGAGTCCTTCCTGCACATCGCGGTCTACTGCGCGCTGTACATCCCGGTCATGATCGGCGCCGCGCTCGGACTGGCACTGCTCGTGGACTCCGCGGTCGCCCGGGCCAGGAAGTTCTTCCAGCTGGCGCTCTTCCTGCCGCACGCCGTGCCGGGTCTGATCGCCTCGATCCTGTGGATCTACCTCTACACACCCGGCCTCAGCCCGGTGCTCGACTGGATCGGCGCCCTCGGCGGTTCGTGGAACTTCTTCAGCGACGACCATGTGCTCTCGTCCATGGTGAACCTCACCGCTTGGCAGTGGATCGGCTACAACATGGTGATCTTCTACGCGGCGCTGCAGGCCGTACCGCGTGAGCTCGTCGAGGCCGCCGTCGTCGACGGCGCCGGAGCCATCCGTACCGCCCTGCAGATCAAGGTGCCGATGATCGCCTCCGCGGTCGTCATGACCGTGCTGTTCACGTGCGTCGGCGCGATCCAGCTCTTCACCGAGCCCAAGCTCTTCAACCAGCGGGGCACCTCGTCGGTGGACACCGAGTGGTCGCCGACCCTGTTCATCTGGAAGGCCGGCTTCGTCCAGCACGACTACGGACTCGCCGCCGCCGCCTCCCTCATGCTCGCCGCCCTCGGCGTGCTGCTCTCGTACGTCGTCACCAAGCTCGGAAACCGGTGGAAGTCCGCATGAGCACTCACACGGTCACCAAGGAATCCGTCCCTGCCCAGGCGCCGGCCGCTCCCTCCGAGCGCAGTCCCGCCGCGGCCGGCCGACGGCACAGCCCGACGCATGTGCTGCTCTCCAAGGGCGTCGTCAACGGAGTACTTCTCCTCGCCGCGTTCTACATGCTGATGCCGGTCAGCTGGCTGCTCTTCGCTGCCACCAAGAACCACCGTGACCTGTTCGCCACCGGTGGCTTCTCCTTCGGTGACTTCAACCTCTTCGCGAACATCCACGACGTCCTGACCTTCAACGACGGCATCTATCTGCGCTGGTTCGGCAACAGTCTGCTGTACTCGGTGGTCGGCTCGGCCGCCTCCGCGCTGCTGTGCACCGCCACCGGCTACGCCTTCGACAAGTACGACTTCCGGGGCAAGGAGAAGCTGTTCGGTCTGGTGCTCGGCGGCGTCCTGGTACCCGCCACGGTGATCCAGCTGCCGATGTATCTGCTCGCCTCCGAGGTCGGCGTCGTCAACACCTACTGGGCGATCCTGCTGCCCGCCCTGGTGAACCCGTTCGGCGTGTATCTCGCCCGGGTCTTCTCCGAGGGGTACGTACCCAACGAGGTCCTCGAGGCGGCGCGGGTGGACGGCGCGGGCGAGCTCCGCACGTTCAGCCGGATCTCGCTGCCGATGCTCGCCCCAGGCTTCATGACCATCTTCCTGTTCTCCTTCACCGGGAGCTGGAACAACTTCTTCGGCGCCCTGGTCATGCTCAACGACGACTCCCTCTACCCGGTCAACCTGGGCCTGTTCATGTGGAACACGAACACGGCCCAGCAGCCCGAGTTCTACTCGCTGGTGATCACCGGCTCGCTCATCGCCGTCATTCCGCTGATCATCGCGTTCATCGGCCTGCAGCGCTTCTGGCGATCCGGTCTGACCGCGGGTGCGGTGAAGTGATCATGTTCGTACCGGAAGGCACCGTCCTGAACAGCCCGGACCGCATCCCGGCCGGCCGACGACCGGTCACCGTGCTCGCCATGGGCGGCGAGATCCACCGCACCCTGCTGGCCGGCGGCGCCCTCGAGCGGCTCGGGCTCATCGCGGCGGTGGACACGTCGCTCCTGGTCACCGAGTACGCCGCCGCCGATCCCGCCGTGCTCGCCGACACCGAAGTCCTCTTCACCCACTGGGGCTCCCCGCAGCTCACCGACGAGGCACTGCGGCTCATGCCACGACTGCGGGCGGTCGTCCATGCGGCAGGTTCCGTCAAGCACCACGTCACCGCGGCGGTGTGGGATCGGGGCATCGCCGTCTCGTCCGCGGCCGCCGCCAACGCGCTTCCCGTCGCCGAATTCACCCTGGCCGCCATCCTGTTCGCCAACAAGCGGGTCCTCGGGGCCGCACGGCGCTACCGCGAGACACGGGGCGCCTTCGACCTCCTCCCGCACTTCGCCGGGCAGGGCAACTATCTGCGCACCATCGGCATCGTGGGTGCCTCGCGGATCGGCCGCCGGGTGATCGAACTGCTACGGCCGTTCGACCTGGAGGTCCTGCTGCACGATCCGTACGTGGACAAGGAGGACGCCGCCGCCCTCGGCGTGGAGCGCGTCGGTCTCGACGAGCTCGTCCGGCGCAGTCATGTGGTCTCCATCCACGCTCCCCAACTCCCCGAGACCCGCCACATGTTCGACGCGCGACTGCTCGCGCTGATGGCGGACGGGTCCACGCTCATCAACACCGCGCGCGGCTCGCTCGTCGACACCCGCGCCCTCACCGAGGAACTCGTGTCCGGCCGGATCCACGGCGTGATCGATGTGACGGACCCCGACCACCTGCCTTCCGACTCTCCGCTGTACAACCTGCCCAACGTCCTGCTGACCCCGCACATCGCCGGCTCCCTCGGCAATGAGCTCGGCCGCATGGCGCACTGGGCGATCGACGAAGTCGAGCGGTACGCGCAGGGTGCGCCCTTCGCGTACGGAGTCGGCCCCGACGAGCTGCAACGTTCGGCCTGAGAAGCATCCCGCATGACCTGCAGCCCCGCACCGGACACCGCCTATGTGGAGCACCGTTCACCGGGCAGCGGCCGGCTCGAAACCAGGGGGCAGCAGCGGACCGCATCGAGCGCCCTGTCGACGACGGGCACGGCCGGATCCTGAGCCGGCCACTCCGATCGAACCTGGGAAGGACTTCGTCATGTCTCGTCGCGCCCGCCGCGTCCTCGTCGTCGGCATCGACGGCGTGCGGCTCGACACCCTGCGCCGGCTGCCGACCCCGCACCTGGACGCCCTCGCACGGCAGGGCTTCCTCGCACCGGTCCGGATCGACAACGACACACCGACGATGTCGGGGCCGTGCTGGGCCACGGTCGTGACCGGTGTCACCGTCGCCAAGCACGGCGTGTGGAGCAACGACTTCACCGGCCACCGTCTCTCCGTCTTCCCCGACTTCGCGACCCGGCTCACGGAACAGGACGGACGGCGCACCTTCGTCGCGGCCGGCTGGGAGCCCCTGATGCTCGCCCGCGGCGGAGGCCCGCTCTTCCGGGCCCCGGCGAGGACCGCGTACGTCTCGCCCGCCGCGCACACCCCCGAAGGCTGGGACGCGTGCGACGAGCAGATCACCGAAGAGGCCGTACGGGTGCTGGCCGGAGACGACCCGGAGGCCTCGTTCGTCTACCTCGGTGCGCCCGACGAGACAGCACACTTCCTGGGCTGCGGCAGCGCGTACGAGCGTGCCGTGCTGGCGGCCGACGAACGCCTAGGACGGCTCCTCGACGCGGTGCGGTCCCGGCCCTCGTACGAGAACGAGGACTGGACGTTTCTCGTGGTCACCGACCACGGTCATGCGGACGCGGGTGGGCACGGCGGCCGCACCGAGGAGGAGCGCACCGCCTGGCTGATCGCGGCGGGGCCCGGCATCTCGGCGGGTGCTGTCCCCCGCGCCGTCCGCCATGTCGACGTCACCGCCCAGGTGTTCGCCTCGCTCGGCCGGCACGCCGACCGGCACTGGACGCTGGACGGGCGGCCCTTCGCCGCCGCCCCGCACGCCGTCCTCGTCGACATGGACGGCACACTCGTGGACACCGAGACGCTGTGGCTGCGGACCGCGCGGGAGACCGCGATGGGGCTCGGCCACGAGCTGGGCGAGACCGACCTGCCCTTCGTCCTGGGCCGCGCGGTCGCCGACACGGCCGCTCATCTCCATCAGGTCTCCGGGACCGGCCGCAGCGCGCAGTCCGTGGCCCGGGAACTCGACGCGGCCTTCCTGGCCGCCGTCGAGTGCGAAACCACGGTGCTGCCCGGCGCGTTGGAATTCCTTGATCTGCTCGGGGACCTGGACATTCCCGTGGCGCTGGTCTCGGCGTCCTCGCGCCCCGTGGTGGACGCGGTGCTCAAACTGCTCGGCGCGGAGCGGTTCCGTACGACGGTCGCCGAAGGCGAGACGCCTCGTACCAAGCCCGCGTCCGATCCCTATCTCGCGGCGGCGCGGGCGCTCGGTGTGGACCCTGCGGCGTGCCTCGCCGTGGAGGACAGCCCGACGGGCATCGCCTCGGCCGAGGCCGCAGGTTGCAGGGTGCTCGCGGTTCCCTCCTTCACGGAGATCCCACCTGCGTCACGAAGGACGGCTCTGCGCGATCTGCGGGCGATGGAGCCACAGACCTTGTGGACCGCGGGACTCCAGGCCGGGTAGTGGCACCGCGGTCGGTGAATCGGCTTCGGAACGGCTCGGCGGTCGGGCTGAAGCCCTCGCCGAGAATCAGGGCGCGCCACTTGGCGCGCAGCGCGGAGAACTCTTCCCCGGACTCCGTCCGGGGGGTGCCCCCGGCTGCGGCTGCCTCAGGGGTCAGGAGAGTGGGCGAGGCCAGGCCGAGGGCAAGTGCCGTACCGCCTGGTTGTGGCCAGAAAGGTACGACGGGGCCAGAAACGCGTCATTGCGATCTGCGGATGAGGAGGTGCGAGGAGGCTGCGGGGCCCTGGACCGACGTTGCGGATTCAGGGCAGGGACCAGAGGCTCTTCGGGCGGAGGCGGCGGGGGCGGGGATCAAGGGACCCGACTTCAGGGGGCGACGTCGGCGTACGAGGTACCCGCCTTCAGGCCGTCGATGTAGTTGATCTCCGCGTTCGCGGGGTCGTCGCTGTCGTAGGCGCCCCACTTGGGCTCGTTGTCGCCGTCCCAGGTGCGTCCGGTGTAACGGGTCGAGCCGTTGCTGAAGGTCTGTCGCGTGCCGTTGAAGTACAGCTCGATCCAGCCACCCGTGGCCGTGTCCGAGGTGTGGATGCCCAGGGCGAAGTCGTTGTACAGCCAGGCGGTGACGGGGGCGGACCAGATGAGATTCCAGGTGCCGCCCGGAGTCACGTGGAAGAGCCGCACGTCGCCGTTCCTGACCTCCATGAGGACCGGGTAGTTCTGGCTGCCGTTGGGATAGGACTTCCACTGGAAGGTGACGAAGGCGCCGGTGGTGGTGGACACCGCGCTCGACCATCCCAGGTAGTACGTACTGTCGTTCCGGAACTGGTAGGCGGAACCGCCGACGCGGATGTTACGGGCCTCGCAGCGGGGCGAACCGCTCGGCTTGTCGAACTTCCAGACGTCCCCGTGACCGTGTTCGTCATCGAACACGACCCCGGTATGGGCGGGCGCGTCGCAGTCCAGGGTGGCGAACACACCCGTTCCACCCGAGGTGTCGCCGTTCCAGAGGGGAGTGGCTGCGGCGGGTGAAGCCAGGACCGGAGTGAGGGCGAGAGGCAGGACGATCGCCGGGAGGGTGCAGAGGCGCTTGAGCATGGGGGGGGAGCCCTTTCTGCTGCGATCTGTTCACTTGGGACAGCCGGGCCGGGTTCCTGTCAGGCAGGTGGGAGGAACCCGGCCCGCCGAGGCGGTGCGGTGCGTCAGGCCGGTCGCACCTTGACCCGGTGGGTCGTTCCGTAGCTGCCGCTGAGGTCGCCGAACGTGATGGTGAGGGAGGAGCCCGTGTGCACATCGGTGACCGAAGTCGCCTTGGAGACGACCGACTTGACGGGGCGCTTCCAGGTGAGGGTCAGACCCGTGACGGTGCGGGACGGGTCGGCCACCGAGATCGTCGCCGTGCCGTCACGCCTTTCACGGATCTGCACGCTCACCGGTGCGCTCGCCGTGACCTTTCCGACCGTACCCGCTTCCCAGAAGTTGATCCCGGTGAAGCCGAGGGAGGGGACTCGGATGCCGCTCTGCTCGGGCGTGTTGGCGAGGATCTGCAGCCACAGCGGGTCGATGGCGCGGGCAGCGGTGCGGAGCTCGCTCGCGCCGGGCATGAGGATGTACGCGTACGAGGCGTCCTGCGGGTCGGCGCCGTGGTCCTGCCACAGCGTCAGATAGCGCCGCGTGAACGAGGTGGGGGAGCTTCCGGTGTTGATGTCTCTCCAGGCACCTGTGCGCTCCTCGCGCAGTGCGCTGACCCGGCTGCCGCCCGACTCGGGGAAGACATAGCCCGCGTGCCCGGCGATGTGCGCCCACTTGGTGTGCGGGCGGGTGGTCTGCCCGCCCTGGGTACCGGGCTGCGGAATGCCGTTGAGGCTGAGCCGGGCGGTGCCCGAGACGCCCAGGTTGCGGTTGTCGATCACCGTCTCGACCGCGGTGCCGTCGGCCGAGGTGATGCCGGCGCCGAGACAGACGATCGAGTCGTCGAGCCAGAACCACGACTTCTTGGCGGTCATCGTGCTGTCGACGCCCCGCAGATGCTGACCGGTGACGCCGAACTCGCCGTCTGTGGTGCCGCCCACCCAGGTCGTGTCCGGTTTCGGGTTGCCCCAGTTGCCGCCGAAGCCGTCCGGCAGCGGCTTCTTCGAGACGGTGATACCCGGCAGCCGGTACGGGTCGACCGTCGGCCAGAAGGTGTCCGAGTACTGCTCGAGACCATGGTCGTCGCCCCACCAGGACAGCCAGCCCGAGCCGGTGTGATAGCCGCGGGCGTGCTCACCGTTGCCGAACTCGTAGTGCGCGATGCGCTTGGAGGCCATGCTGACCGAGGCACCCCAGTCGCGACTGCGGTGGGTGGCGCGGTCCATGTTGGAGAAGACCCGGTGCTCGGTCGGCTCGGGCGACGCCTTGACCGTGTCGTCGTCGAACAGCGCCTGCAGTCGGGCCGTGTTGACCAGGCTCAGCTTCGGGTTCTTCAGCGCGGGACCGTAGTAGTCGCGCTGCAGCCAGCCCTTGACCATGCTCTTCCAGCGGGCCTGCTCCTCGGGGCTCGCGCCCTGGCCGACCAGTAGGACGGACGCCATCACGCTGTGCGCGCGGGTGTGATCGTCCTGAGGGAGCTGGAAGGGGTCGGACACCGTCAGACCTCGGCTGATGCCGCGGCTCGAGACGTTGTCCATCATCAGCCCGTTGTAGATGAAGGGGGCGATGGCCTTCTCGACGGTGTCGAGGAAGAGCTGGCTGCCCGGGTCGTTCACCTGCCACGTCGAGTCGCGCAGCAGCGCGAACAGCCGGCCCAGGCCGTCGTGGAGCACCGCGCCGTAGCCGCCGATGTAGGGGACGTCGGTGTGCTGGATGAACGAGCCGTCGGCGTAGAAACCGTCACCGGTGGTGACGTACGGGAAGACGGGGGACAGTGCGTCACGGCCGAGCTGGATCTTGGCCGCGCTGCCGCCGACGACGCCTCGCAGGATGAGCCCGCGGCACAGGTCGACACGGTTGGCGCCGGTACTGGTGCCGGTGTACTGCGCCACGGCCGAGTCCGGCAGGAACTTGTCCACGGCCCGGCAGTAGGCGGCTGTCTGCTCGGCCGACAGGTGGTCGTAGAGCAGCACGACGGTGTCCATCAGCGCCTGCGGCGAGCCGATCTGGAAGTTCCACCAGTTGCCGAACCGGGCCTTGTTCTCGTTGTAGACGTCCGAGTAGAGGTGGTCCAGGCCGGCGATGACGGCGTCCTTGAGCGCGGTGTCTCCGGTGAGCCCCGTGCCGGGCTGGGCGTACGCCTGGGCCATGGTGTTCAGCCGCGTGAAGCTGTCGTTCATCCTGGCCGAGTAGCCGTACGACTCCTGGTCGGTGTCCGGCGACGGGTCGGCATAGCTGATGCCGGGCCACAGTGAGCCGACCGCCGGCGCCATGGTGGCCAGGAAGCCGGATGCCTGGGTGCCGAGCGTGGCGAGCTTGGACCTGAAGGGCTCCGCGGTCGGGCTGAAGCCCTCACCGAGTATCAGCGTGCGCCACTTGGCGCGCAGTGCGGCGAATTCGTCGTCAGCCTGGTCGGCAGCCGATGCCTGGGTGCGAGCGGTGGCCGCGGCGGTGCCGGGCTCGGTGAAGCCGACCGCGAGCGCGGTGCCGCCGGTGGCCGCCAGGAAGGTGCGGCGGGACCACGGGGGCGAGGGAGGGGGCGTCATGGGTGCTCCGGAGGCCGGGAGGGGTGCGGAATACCGCTGTGGAGTAGGCGGTTTCTAGCACGCAAGCGCTCAACCGATCAACAGAAGAAACAGAATTGAGCATTTCGATCGTTCTGCGCGTTAATCTTTGTCCTACTTCCCCCCTGCTCTACCGCTTCCTCCTCGGCTGCAGTTCGCGGTGGAGGGTGCATGCCTCCGCCTCCCATGGTGTCTGTCGGGTCGTCGCCTCCGGACACCGTGCAGGAGCTGTTCGAATGCAGGACGTCGTCCCTCCGGTCGCTGCTCCTGGCGGGGGTGGCGCCGAGCCGGCGCGCGGCAGGCGCGGACGCACCGCGTCGCGGATCACGATGCCGTCGGCCCGGGAGGCAGGTGGGCGGGCAGCTGAGGCCGGGCCGGACGCAGAGGTGCCCGTACCGACGACGGGGAAGCCGGTACGGGCAGCGCTTGCAGGGTCGGGTGCCCACCTCCCGTGTGCACGGCACCACCGGGCACTCACCGTCGTCGGCAGGCGCAGGACCGCACCCACCGGCCTCGGGCTCAGTGCAGGTCGGCCCGCGCGGGGCTGCCGTCGAGGAATCCGCCCGACTGGTGCTGCCACAACTTCGCGTAGGAGCCGTCCGACGCGAGCAACTCCTGGTGGGTGCCCTGTTCGACGATCCGTCCGCGGTCCAGGACGACGAGGCGGTCCATGGTGGCGACCGTGCTCAGCCGGTGCGCCACCACGAGCGCCGTCCGCCCGTCCATGAGCCGCCACAGCGCCTCCTGCACCAGGATCTCGCTCTCGGAGTCCAGGGCGCTGGTGGCCTCGTCGAGCAGCAGGATGGGCGCGTCGCGCAGGATCGCCCTGGCGAGCGCGACCCGCTGGCGTTGTCCGCCGGACAGCTTGACACCGCGCTCCCCCACCATGGTGTCGAAGCCGTCCGGCAGCGCGTCGGCGAACTCCGTGACGTGCGCCGCCTCGGCCGCGCGGCGGATCTCGGCATCGGTGGCGTCCGGCCGGGCGAACGCGAGGTTGTCCCGCAGCGTGCGGTGGAACATCGCCGGGTCCTGCGGCACGTAGGCGATCAGGCTGCGCAGGTCGGTCTGACGCAGCCTGCTGATGTCCTGACCCCCGATCAGGATCCGGCCGGCGTCGATGTCCGTCAGCCGGAGCAGCAGCCTGGTGAGCGTGGTCTTGCCGCCGCCGGACCGACCGACGAGACCGATCTTCGCTCCGCTGGGCACAGCCAGGTCCAGGCCCTCGAAAAGCGGTCTCCCGCCCCCATGGGCGAAGGTCACCTGCTCGAAGCGGACATCGGCGGCCTGGGACAGCAGCGGCTCCGGCGACGCCGGGTCGAGCACGGTCGGCGGCGTCAGCAGCAGTTCGGTGAACTGTGCGGCCTCCGTCATCGAGCTCTCCAGGCGGCGGTAGATCTGGTTGAACTCGAACATGATCCGCGTCGCGTTGCTGTAGTACGTGAAGGCGACCACGACCGCCTCCACCCCGTGCCCGCCCCCGCCGAGCGTGACCGCGAGCAGCAGGCCCAGCGCGTTGGTCAGCACGGACATCGGCGCGACCAGTGTGTCGATGCGCAGGTTGCCGTAGTCCCACGACCTCAGTGTGAGCCGCCGCGACTGCGCGACGCGGGACCGATGCTCGGCGGCCTCACGTTCCTGGGCGGCGAACGCCTGGACCGTGTCGATGTTCGTCAGGCTGTCGGCGACGTGGCCCGACACCCGGGCGATCGCCTCCTCGCGCTGTTTGACGAGCGCCTGACGGCGGCGGATGAGGGGCACCACGCACAGCGCCGTCAGGGCGATCATCGCCAGGAGCCCGACTACGAGCAGCGGGTCGTAGCGCCACAGCACCACCGACCCGAACAGCAGCGGCACGAAGCTTCCCACGACCGAGAACGTAAGAGTGTCGATGAACTCCTCGAAGCGAGAGGCGAAGCTGAGGACCCGTTTGGTCAGCGACCCGGCGAAGTTGTCATGGAAGAACGCGGCGTCCTTGGCGAACAGCTCGTCCATGCCGATCACGTACAGGTGCTCGATGGCGAGCGCGGCTACGCGGTTCAGGCAGTGGAAGCCGATGCGCCACAGCGTCTCCGCGAACAGAAGGACGCCGGCGAAGCCGAGAACGTAGGGCAGCGTCGAACCGATGGAGATGCCGTTGTCGCCTGCGATTCGGCCGACGAGCTTCGCGACGACCAGCGGCGCGATGTAGTTGATACCGATGTTGCCCAGCGCCGGCAGCAGCATCGCGGGCACCGTCAGCCGCGGGCACCGGGCCAGCTCCCGTCCGTAGTAACGAAGTGCGAGGAGTACCGAGCCCCTGCTCCGAGGAGCCTCGCGCGATTCAGGTAAGCCCATCCCAACCCCGTGTTGTCGTGCAGCAGCCCGCCGTGCGCCTCTCGGGGGCATGCCGCTGTCTCCATGGCCGTGCGGAGCTCCGGTTCGAGTGAGTGCCCGCGCTCGGGTCGTCCTCCGACAGGCGGGGCACGACGACAAGGCCCCCCGCGCAGATCGCAGCGACGCCACCGTGCGAGTACGGGCGGGCCAGGCGTCACAGTGTCCCGCGATGACGCCCGCGGAGTCCAAGCGTTTTTGTCAGCCGGCGGCGCACCGCACACACGTGCGCCCCCAGCCGGACGGGTGCGGGTCTCCAGGAGTCGGGGGCGACCTGTCAACAGCGCGTCGGCGGAGGGCGGGTACCGCGGAATCGTTGGATCAGAACCACTCGGGCCGGTTGTCCGCCGCGGTGCGGTCCAGACTGTCGAGCAGATCGAACTGCGGTCCCGTACGGGGTAGTTCCACGCGGAAGAAGTACCGGGCCGCCTGTCGCTTGCCCTCGTGGAAGTCATCGGTGCGGTCCCTGAGTGCGAGGAACTGCTCCAACCAGATCCAGGCCAGCACCACGTGGCCGACGGCTTCCAGGTAGACGGAGGCGTTGGCCAGGGCGGTCGCGGGGTCTCCGGTCGACCAGAGCGTGGCCGTGGTGCGCTGTGCCCGGGTCGTGGCCTGCTCCAACACGGCGGCCAGCTCGGCCGCCTCGCCGCCGCTCGCCGTGGCGCGGGCGACGGTTGCCGAGATGGTCTCCAGCAGCAGACTCAGCCCCGCTCCGCCGTTCGTGACGACCTTGCGACCGAGCAGGTCCAGTCCCTGGATGCCGTGCGTGCCCTCGTGGATGGCGTTGAGACGGTTGTCCCGGTAGAACTGCTCGACGTTGTACTCGCGGGTGTAGCCGTAGCCGCCGTGCACCTGGATGGCGAGGTCGTTGGCGGCCAGGCACCACTGCGACGGCCAGCTCTTGGCGATGGGCGTCAGGACGTCCAGCAGCAGCCGGGCGCGGGCGCGCCCGGACTCCTGCTCGGCGGTGCGTTCCTCGTCGAGCAGGCGGCTGCAGTAGAGGCTGAGCGCGAGGGCGCCCTCCACGTAGCTCTTCTGTGCCAGCAGCATCCTGCGCACGTCGGCGTGCTCGATGATGGGGACCTGCGGGGCGTTCGCGTCCCTGCCCGTCAGCGGGCGGCCCTGCGGGCGGGTGCGGGCGTAGTCGAGGGCGTGCAGATAGCCGGTGTAACCGAGCGCCGTGGCTCCGAGCCCGACGCCGATGCGGGCCTCGTTCATCATGTGGAACATGTACGCGAGCCCGTGATGGGCCGCGCCCACGAGGAAGCCCACCGCGCCCGGGGCGCCGCCCGGGGCGTGCCGGCCCTCACCGAAATTGAGCAGGGTGTTGGTGGTTCCGCGGTAGCCCATCTTGTGGTTGAGGCCGGCCGGCACCACGTCGTTGCGTTCGCCCGGGCTGCCGTCCGGCTCGACCAGGAACTTGGGCACGATGAACAGCGAGATGCCCTTCACGCCCGCCGGCCCACCGGGGATCCTGGCCAGCACGAGGTGGACGATGTTCTCGCTGAGCTCGTGGTCTCCGCCGGAGATCCACATCTTGGTACCGGTGATCCGGTACGTGCCGTCGTCCTGCGGCACCGCCCGGGTGGTGATGTCGGCCAGCGAGGAGCCGGCCTGCGGCTCCGAGAGGCACATGGTGCCGAAGAACCGGCCCTCGACCATGGGCCGCACATAGGTGTCGACCTGTTCCTTGCTGCCGTGCGCCACGAGCAGGTCGGCATTGCCGATGGTGAGGAACGGATACGCGGCGGTACCCACATTGGCGGCCTGGAACCAGGACATGCAGGCATTGGCGACCACGGTGGGCAGCTGCTGCCCGCCGACCTCGTAGTCCATCGCGGCGCCGGTCAGCCCGGCCTCGGCGAAGACCCGCAGCGCCTGTCCGACCTCCGGGATGACATGCACCCGCTCTCCGTCGAAGCGCGGCTCCTCGGAATCGTTCTTCTTGTTGTGCGGAGCGAAGTGCCGGGTCGCGATGGCCTCGCTGAGGTCCATCACCGCGTCGAAGGTGTCCCGGTCGTGGTCGGCGTAGCGGGGGTGGCGGGTCAGAGCCGTGACGTCCAGCCAGTCGTGGAGCAGGAAGTCCAGGTCGCGGCGGGAGAGCAGCAGGGAGTCCATGGGCATGGGTCCGATCGGGGAGGGCGGCGGAAACAGGTACGCGTGTGCGTCCGGGCGGCGGTTCAGACGGTGGTGCCGATGCCGCCGTCGACGGGGATCACTGCGCCGGTGACGTACGCCCCGGCCCGGCTGGAGAGGTAGATCGCCACGCCGGCCATGTCATCCGGCCGTCCGATCCGGCGCAGCGGCGCGGACTCGACCACGGCGTCGCCCTGTGCCTTCAGCGTGGCGGCCATCATCCTGGACTCGAACGGGCCGGGGGCGATCGCGTTGACGGTGATGCCCTGCGGCCCGAGTTCCTTGGCCAGAACCCGGGTCAGGTGGTGCAGTCCGGCCTTGCTCGCCGCGTAGGAGTAGGTGGGCAGCGGGTTGACGTGCAGGCCGTCGATGGAACCGACGTTGATCACGCGTGCCGGGTCGTCATGGGAGCCGGCCTTGCGCAGCAGCGGCAGCAGCGCCTGGGTCAGCAGGAAAGGGCTGCGCAGGTTGAGGTCCATCACCTTGTCCCAGCCGCTGACCGGGAACTCGTCCAGCGGCGCACCCCAGGTCGCGCCCGCATTGTTGACCAGGATGTGCAGTCGCTCCTCGCGGTCGCCGATCTCTGCGGCGAGCCGGTGGCACTCCTCCTCCCGCGACAGGTCCGCCGGCAGTGCGATCGCCTCGCCGAGTTCGGAGAGCTCACGCGCGGCCTCGTCGCAGGCCGCTGCGTTGCGGGAACTGACGTAGACCCGCGCCCCGGCTTCGACCAGGCCGCGGGCGATCATCAGGCCGATACCGCGGGACCCTCCGGTGACCAGGGCGGTTTTGCCGGAGACGGAGAACAGTGAGGTCACGGCGGACTCCAAAGGCGGTGATCGGGTGGGCGCGGACCTCCAGGATACTAAGCGGTCGCTTAGAACGCGTCAACCAGCCCGCACCCGTCGCGTCGCCGGTCGAGGGGGCCTTGTCCATGGACCTGGGCGGCGTCGACGGAGACCGCGGGCGACACGGCAGCGGCGGAACACGTCGCGCCGCCCGGCTCCGTACTCCGGACGGCGGCCCTCGGTGTCAAGCAGGCTGTTCGGGGGAACGGCCGGTGTCGCGCATCGAGGTGCAGGGGTCGGGACTCCTACGGTCGGCTGGCATGACGCACGTATCGAAGGACGCAGCCGGCCTCAGTCGGCGGACCGCGCTCACCGGGCTCGCCGGTGGGGCCGGGGTCCTGCTGGCAGGCGGCTGTACGCCCCAGGGCGCGACTTCCGCGCAAGGGCCCGCACCCAGCCGTACGGGATCGGCCACCGGCTCCGCGGACGCCGCCACGCCCGGGGTGATGACCCTCTTCAAGGATCCGGGGTTCAACTTCAACGGGCTTCTCGCACTCGGCGCGGCGGGCCAGGGCTCCAGCGAGGTGGGCGAGGTGCTCACCGCCGTGAACGCGATCAACAAGGCCGGGCCTTCGGCGCAGACGTATACCGCGACGTTCAGGAGCCTCGGTGATCAGTTGATGGTGGCGCCCGTGGACAGCAAGGCCGGGACGGAGACGACGCGCCTTCGCGCGCTGCGGGCATCGCAGTACTACGGCCAGGCACTCTTCTTCGCCCTCGGCTCCGACGACCCCGGCGGTGAGGAGCGGCTGTACAGGTCCGGGCGCCGCGGCTGGGACACGTTCTGCAAGCTGTCCGAACCGCCACCGGTGACGGCGGACGTCCCGTACGGGAGGACGCCGCTTCCGATCTGGTTGTTCCGGCCGGACGACTCCGGCGAGCGACGCCCCACCGTGATCCTCACCAACGGCAGCGACGGTCAGAACGTCGACATGTGGACTTATGGCGTCCCGGCCGCCCTGGACCGCGGCTGGAACGCCCTCGTCTACGACGGACCAGGTCAGGGGCAGTTGCTCTTCGTGGACCGGGTGGTCTTCACGCCGCGCTGGGAAACGGTTGTCACACCTCTCGTCGACTGGCTGGTCGCCCGCACCGACGTGGACGCCGGCAGGCTCGCCCTGACCGGGCTGAGCATGGCAGGCGATCTGGCGCCGCGGGCCGCCGCCTTCGAGGACAGGATCGCCGCTCTGGTGGCGATGCCCGGCGTTCTGGCTCCATGGCTGGGTTTCCCTCCGGAGATCCGGAAGATCCTCACCCCGGACAGGACGGAGACGAACAACGTCTGGAACAAGCAGGTCGTCCCCGAGTTGAACCCGGCCGAGGCCGCGACGTTGAAGAAGCGGTTCGAACCCTTCTCCGTGCCGGCGATGCTCGCCGCCCGTGGCGGGAAGATGTTCACGGACTTCCACACCCCCGCCCAGCTGATCAAGTCGCTCGACATCACGGACGTCGTAGGGCGCATCACGATGCCCACGCTGGTCCTGGACTACGACGACGAGCAGTTCTATCCGGGGCAGCCGCGCCGGATGTTCGACAGACTGACGTCCCCCAAGGACTACGTGAAGCTCACCGCGGCGACCGGCGCGCAGCTGCACTGCTCCCCGATGGCCCCGCAGCAGCACTGCGAGATCGTCTTCGACTGGCTGCAGGAGACACTGCCCGGACGCTGACCGCGTATGACGCGCAGTCGTGGACCGCGCTCGACATCACGCCGGTGCTTCGGCATCCCGAGAGGGCTCCCGCACGGCTCCCGCTCACGCGTGAGGGGCGCCCCGAAGAGCGCCCCTCACCTACGGAAAATTCCGACATCTCTGTCGGGACGACAGGATTTGAACCTGCGACCCCTTGACCCCCAGTCAAGTGCGCTACCAAGCTGCGCCACGTCCCGCTGCGAATCCCCCCGGTGTCCCCAGGCGGCCGCGCAGGACAAACATTACCTCACTCCGTCGACCGGATCGACGCCCGCGCCTGGTGGGCGCGGGTGGCGAGCGATTCGGCACCGCACGCGGTGGCCAGTTTCTGCGCCCGGGCGAGCTCCTTCGGGGAGCGGATCGCGATGCCGTAGTCGAAGCGGGCCAGGGCGTGTTCGTACGCGGACGGGGAGGCCTCCAGGTGCCGGACCGCGTCGGCGAGCAGGTGCTCGGCGTCCTCGGGGCGGGCGAACAGCGAGACGCAGCGCAGCGCCTCACCGATCGCGGTCTCCGTGCCGAACCTCTCCGCGTGCACCCGGGCCGAGGTCGCGAGTTGGGCGGCACGGGCCGGGTCGTCGTCGGCCAGGGCGCGGGCGAGGTCGCCGGCCCAGGGGGCCCAGATGCCGTTGAACCTGCCGCGCGGTTCGAGTGCCTGGCCGGCCGCCTCGAGTTCGGTGACGGCCTCCTTCGTACGGCCTTCGGCGAGCAGGAGACGGCCCCGGACGCACGGCGCGTCGGGCAGCACCATGGCGCTGGGGTAGGGCAGGCCGAAGTGGTACCTGTCAGCTATCGTGCGGGCCTCGGAGACGCGGCCGCGGGCCAGCAGGGTGTCGATGAGCAGGCAGGCGGCGTCCCAGTGGACGGGCAGACCGCTGCCGACACGGTCGGCGAGCCGCAGCCCTTCGCGCAGAAAGCCCTCGGCCTCGGCCAGTCGGCCGCGACGGCGGTGGACCAGGCCGAGGAGGGTGTGCGCGAATGCGAGGTGGGCTCCGCTCCAGCCGGAGATCTCGAAGGCGCGCACTGCCTCGCTGAAGAGTTGCTCGGCCCGGTCGAGCTGGTCGGTGAAGGCATAGGTGATGCCGACCAGGGTGGGGAACTCGAAGCCCCATTCGGTGTCGGTCCAGCCGAGACCACGGGCGGGGCGGCCGTCGACAAGCGCGCGTTCGCAGAGGTCGATGACGAGTTGGGAGTTCTCGCCGCGCAGCATCGCGTCGAACGCGCGGATGGTGAGCAGGGCGCGTTCGGCGTTGTCCTTGCCGGTGAGGTGGTCCGCGTTGCGGGCGAGCCGACGCGAGCGGCCGGGACCGTCGTCCTCGGCGGCCTGCATGCCCTCCCACATGAAGTGCGCGGCCTGGAGGCGCATCTGACCCGGCCCCGGGGCGGTGCGTCCGACCTCGGCGGCGAGGGCGAGTGCGGCTTCCTTCAGCTGGTTGTTGTGGGAGAGGGCCGCGGCCAGCCGGAAGGTGGCGTCGACCCGTACGTCGTCGTCGAGTCCGGGCAGATCGAGGGCGGCGCGCAGATGCTGGACGGTGGTCGGCGGGGAGCTGAGCAGCGTGGCGCAGCCCAGTTCGTACAGCAGCGTGGCGCGCACCTGGTGGCGCGGGGGCTCCCGCAGGGCTCGCTCCAGGCAGCGGCGCGCGGCCTCGGGTGCGCCGACGGCGAGGTGCTGGCCGGCTGCTTCACGGAGTTGCTCGACCAGTTCCTGGTCGTCGTCCGGGTGGACTTCGAGGAGGTGGCGGGAGGCCGCGGCAGCGCCCAGTCCGGCCCTGGCGATCGCCCAGGCGGCCCGGCCGTGCATGGCGGTGCGGGTGGCCGGCGGGATGGAGCGGTAGACGGCGGTGGCGATCAGCGGGTGGACGAATTCGAGCGGGTCGAATCCGCTGACGATACGGGCGTCGCGCAGCCGCGCGGTGCAGTCGGCGGCCTCTGCGGGGCTCATCCCGGCGAGGGTGGCGGCGAGGTCCTGGGAGATGTCGGTGCCGAGGACGGCGGCGGCCCAGGCGAACCGGTTCGCGTTGGTGCCGAGCCGTTCGAGCCGGGCGACGAGTCCGCTGCCGCGGGCCGAGGCGCCGAGTTCGCGCAGCAGTCCGGCCGACTCCTCCAGCGGCGGCAGTTCGCGGTCCTGAACCTTGGCGACGAGTTCGACCGCCTCGTACGGGTTGCCGCCGGTGACGGCCCACACCTCCCGGCAGAACGGATCGTCGGCGTGGTCACCCAGCCCCGCCCTGACCAGCTCGGCCGTGGCGTCGGGGGTGAGAGCGCGCAGCGCGACCCGGACCTGCGCCGGGTGTCCGCTGCCGTTGCCGCCCTCCGTCTTCCGCGCCGCCAGCTCGTCCGGACGGTGCGCCTGGACGACCAGGACGGGCAGTTCGCCGAGGCGCGCGGTGAACGAGGCCAGCCAGGCGAGGGATTCGCCGTCCGCCCAGTGCGCGTCGTCGACGATCAGCAGCAGCGGACGGTGGCTCAGCCGTGAGGCGAGCCGCGCGACGACCCAGTCGATCCCGTCCCGCACACCCTGCGGATCGGGCTGCGGGCCGGTGGGTTCGGCGAGCCCGAGGGCGGGCGCGGCGATCTCGTACCAGGCGCCGAACAGACTCCTCACCTCGTCGGGCGGGAACTGGTCGAGGGCGGGCTGCAGCAGTTGACGTACGACGTGGAACGGTACGGATGTGACCGTCTCGCCGCCGCGCGCGGACCAGACGGTGCAGCGGTCCGCCGCCAGGGTCTCGATCTCGGCGAGCAGCGCGGTCTTGCCGATGCCCGCCTCGCCACTGAAGATCAACAGCCCGCCGACGGCCTGGGCGCCGCACAGGGCATCCACGGCTTGTGCGGCGGCAGCGAGTTCCGGATCGCGCTCGTACAGCGGCCGGGACGGCTTCATGCCTACCCTCCCCATAGTGGTACGGATGACTCCCGACACTAGTCGTGCGCGGGGGCCCACCGACAGTGGTTCGGACAGTTCGTCGCAGGTGCGGGGCACAATCGAAGGGTGGACGAGACTCACAGGGACCGCGACGCCGAGGGCCGGGCGCGCAACGCACGCCCCCGGGACGGGCTGGGGCGCCCGCTGCCGTACGGGACGCCGGGAGTGGAGCGGCAGCCGGAGGGAGTGATCCGCTCCCCCGACGAGACGCTGCGGGAGGCGCAGCGGCTGCTGGACGCCGGGATGCCGTTCCATGCGCACGAGGTGTTCGAGGATGCGTGGAAGTCGGGTCCCGAGGAGGAGCGGGAGTTGTGGCGCGGGTTGGCACAACTGGCGGTGGGGCTGACGCATACGGCCCGCGGCAACACGACGGGCGGGGCGCGCCTGTTGCGACGGGGTGCGTCGGCGCTCGAGGAGTGTGCGCGGTCCGGCGGGTTCGTGGAACCCGGGGAGTTCGGGGACGCGGTGCCCTACGGGATCGGGGTCGGTGGACTGATCGACTGGGCGCAGGAGCTGGCCGGGCGGGTGGAGACCGCGGACGGGCCGGCGGCGGGCGCGCAGCCGGTGGATGCGGCCGAGGAGGCGCCGTGTCTGCGGCCGGAGCGCCGGTAGACCGCTGAGGCGGACATCCGGTCGACCGCGATCGTTTTCGGGCTGCCCTCGCCCGGACGGGCGAACACGGCGCCGCGAAGCCATTACCATCCCGCGTCATGAGCACTTCTGACCAGGACCAGTCCGTGGACACTCCGATACCCGCCCCCGACGCCGGTACAACGGCCGAGGTCCGAGCCGAGGTCGAGGCCGAGGCTGACGCCGCGGATGAGGCCAAGGCTGAGGCCGACGTCGAGGGCGCGGATGAGGCAGAAGGTGAGGCCGAGGACCGCAGACTGACCCCGCGCCAGGCGAGACGGCTGCGGATCGCCCTCTCGTCGGTCGGCATGGTGGCGATGGCGGTCGTGCTCGGGCTGAGGATCGCGAGCCGGTCGTCCGTTCTGGTGGTCGGAGTGTACGGGCTCGCGCTGATCCTGTGCGGGATCGTGATCGAGCTCAGCCGCAACGGCCGGACACGACTGGGCAGTTGGCTGCTGGCTGTCGGCCTGGTGGCGGCGATCGGTTCGGACTGGCTACTGATCCCCTGACACCGCACCGAGGACTCAGTGCACCGTGATCCGCACGGTTCCGCCGTGCGGGTCCACCCGGTCGAGCCAGTCCCCCCGCAGCCTGAACGACCGGGTCGGTACGGCGGGCAGCAGCAGCCGCTCCCGGTGGAGGACGTGCCCGTCCTGGCCCACGACGAGAACCGGGCGGAGCAGCCGCCGGCCGGTGCGCAGGGTGAACCGGTCGCGGAGCGGGCGGCTGCCGTCAGGGGCGACGAGGTTCGGCGCGATCCATTCCAGCGGGGCGTCGACGGCGAGCGCCGGACGGCCGGTCGGCCAGGGATCCGCTGCCAGGTGACGCAGTACGGGAGCGGCGACGGCCCGGCCCTCGGCGGCCGCCGTCCCCGCGCTCTCCACCGCGTGCAGCAGATTGCCGACGGCGAAGACACCGGTCGCCCGGGTGCGGTACGAGGCGTCGTACGCGGGACCACGGGTGCCGGGGTCCAGGGTCGCCCCGCCGCGCCGGGCCAGCTCGTGTTCGGGGATCCAGTCCCCGGTGAAGACGACGGTGTCGCAGGGCAGGGTCGTGGTCCGGCCGTCGCGGTGGCGCAGTGAGACCCCGGTGAGTCGCTCCCGGCCGGTCAGTCCGGTGACGGTGGCGTCGGTGAGGAGCGGTGTGCGGTGCCGCGCGCCCACCGGGGCGGCGGGCAGCGGGGACGATGGCTGGTCGGTGACCAGGGCGACCACGTCGAGGCCGGCCACCCTCAGCGTGTCCGCCGCCGCGTGGCTGACGGGTTCGTTGCCGATGACGACCGCTCGCGTACCGACCCGCTGCCGGAAGAGGTGCACCGCCTGCTGGAGTTCACCGGTGGTGTAGACGCCGGGCGGACGGGTGCCTGGGACGAGCCGGGCGCTGCGCGGGCGTTCGCGCGCGCCGGTGGCGAGGACGACGGCGCGCGCGGTGATGCGTTCGAGTCCGGTGGGTCCGGTGATGTCGAGGGTGCGGGGGCCGGCCCAGCCGGTGACGGTGACGGAGGTACGGAGGATGGCGCCGGCCCGGACGGCCGCGTCCACGCACTGCCGTGCGTACACGGGCCCGATGGCCCCTCCCCTGCGGCCGGCACCGAACCCACCGTGGAAGCAGTGGCGCGGGATGCCGCCCGCGGCCTGTTCGCGTTCCAGGATCTCGACGTGGCCCGCGCCGGACGCGGCGAGTTCGGCCCCGGCGCCGAGACCGGCCGGTCCCGCCCCGACGACCAGGACGTCGACGGTCCGCTCGCGCCGGGTCATGGCCGGGCCTCCTCGATCAGGGCACGGACCGCGGCCCCGCAGTAGAACCCCTGGCAGCGTCCGCCACCGGCCCGGGTCCGGCGCCGCAGCCCGTCCTTCGACCGCGCCGGGATCGTACTGGTCAGCGCGTCCCGGATCTCGCCCGCGGAGACGCGTTCGCAGTGGCAGACGAGAGTGCCGTAGGCCGGGTCGGCGGCGATCAGCTCCGCGCGCAGGTACGGGCGGGGGAAGGCCTCACCGAGCTGGGGCATGGTCAGCGGCGGCAGTTCGGTCGGCGCACCGAGCTCGAGGCCGGTGCCGGCGAGCAGTTCGGTGACGTACGCGGCGATGGCCATCGAGGCGGTGAGGCCGGTGGATCGGATACCGCCGACGGCGACGTACCGCTGGTCGGGGTAGGCCCGGATGCGGTAGTCCTCGTGACCGGTGGCGGCGCGCAGTCCTGCGTAGACGGCCGTGACTTCCTCGTCGAGCAGCCCGGGCAGGATCCGGCGGCCCCTCTCGCGCAGGAGCGCGAGTCCGTCGGCGCTGGATCCGGTGGCGGTCTTGTCGTCGAGCTCCTCGGCGGTCGGGCCGAGCAGGACGTTGCCGAAGACGGTCGGTGCCACCAGCACGCCCTTGCCGGCCTCGGTGGGTACCGGAAGCAGGATGTGGTCGACGAGATCGCGGGCGAGCTTGTCGAAGACGATGAGCTGGCCCCGGCGCGGAGTGACGGTGAAGGCGTCGTGGCCGAGTTGTCGGTCGAGTTCATCGGCGTACAGACCGGCGACATTGATCAGGTAGCGGGTGCGCAGCGGGCCGCGCGTGGTGGTGAGGGTGTGGACGTCCTGACCGCTGTCGATGTGCCCGACCCGGCAGTTGAGGTGGAGATGGACTCCTGCGCGCACGGCCTGGGTGGCGTACGCGAGGGGCGTCGTCCAGGGGCAGATGATGCTCTCGTCGGGGATCTCCAGCGCGCCGAGCGCTCCCGGGCCCAGACGGGGTTCGCGGGCACGCAGTTCGCCGGCGTCGATGATGCGTGCCGCGTGGTAGTCGTTGCGTTCCGCCTTGGCCGCCAGGGCGGGGAGCGCGGCGAGCTGTTCCTCGTCCCAGGCGACGAGGAGGGCGCCGACACGCTCGACCGGGATGCCGGTCGCGGCGGCGTACGCGGCGAGTCGGCGTCGCCCGTCGCTCACGAGGCGGGCCTCCAGCGAGCCGGGCACGGCGTCGAAACCGGTGTGCAGGATGGCGGTGTTGGCCTTCGACGTGCCGTTGCCGATGTCGTCGGATCCGTCGATGAGGGCGGTACGGAGCCGGTAACGGGCCAGTTCGCGGGCGACGGCGGTGCCGACGACTCCTGCGCCGATGACGGTGACGTCGTACGTCGTCGCATCCGCGCCGCCGTCACGCAGGCTGTGCGCCAGGGCCCCGGTGGCGGTGATCGTCGGTGTCATGTCGTCTCTCCCGGGCCGCGCCGGTCGCGCACGCCCGTCATGCCCGGTCCAGCAGGGTCTCCACCGCCGCGCGGAACCGGGCGAGGCGTTCGGCGGCCTCGTCCGCGCCGATCCGCGGTTCGTACACGGCGGCCGGTTCCCATGCGGGTACCGCCTGGTGGAGCGGCAACCGCGGGTCGAGGCCCAGGCGCGCGACGGCCCCGACGCCGAGCGCGGTGACGTCCGGCAGTGCGGACACCTCGACCGGCCGCTGCAGCAGGTCGGCCTGGGTCTGCATGAGGAGCGCGGAGCGGGTCAGGCCGCCGTCGACGCGGAGCGAGGTCAGGGGTTCGCCGAGGTCGGTGGCAACGGCATCGGCCAGCTCGACGACCTGCGCGGCGATGCCGTCGCACAGGGCCCGCACAAGGTGCCCTGCGGTGGTGTCCAGGCCGAGGCCGGTGACCGAGCCGCGCAGATCGCTGCGCCACCAGGGTGCGGCAAGTCCGGCGAGCGCCGGCACGAACGTGACCGTGCCGGCATCGGGGACGGTGGAGCCGACCGGGTCGAGGTCGGCGGCGCCCGAGATCACTCCGAGGTCGGTGAGCCACCGGACAGCTGACGCGGCGGTGTACACCTGTCCGTCGAGGCAGTAGCTGGTACGCCCGCCGAGCTGCCAGGCGACACAGCTGACCAGCCCGGTGGTGCCGCGACGTGGCGTGGGCCCGGTCTGGGCGAGGAGGAAGGCGCCGGTGCCGTAGGTGCATTTGGCGGTGCCCGGCTCCAGGGCGCCCTGGGCCAGGAGGGCGGCCTGCTGGTCGACGAGCAGTCCGGTCAGCGGGAGTTCACCGCCGAAGACGCGTGTCGCACCGACGGGCCCGGCGGCGTCGACGACGGACGGGAGTCGTTCACCGGAGAGGCCGAAGATGTCCAGGGCGGCCGGTGACCAGCCGACCCGGTCGAGGTCGAGCAGCTGGGTCCGTCCGGCGGTCGCCGCGTCCGTGACGAACGCCCCGGTCAGCCGGTGGACGAGCCAGGCGTCGCTGGTGGTGACCACACCGTCGCGGGTCAGCTCGCGCCGGATCCAGGCCATCTTCGGTGCGGCGAAGTACGGATCGAGCGGCAGCCCAGTGAGTTGTTTCAACTCCTGTTCATGCCCGGCGAGTTCGGCGCACAGCGAGGCCGAACGCCGGTCCTGCCAGACGATGGCGTCGGTGAGCGGCCGCCCGGTCGCGGGATCCCAGGCGAGGACGGTCTCCCCCTGGTTCGCGAGTCCGACGGCGGCCACCGGCTCACCGGCTTCGCGCACCGCCTGCTGTCCGGCATCGACGACCGAGGCGAGCAGCTCGGCGGGGTCGGCCTCGACCACTCCCCCGGCGCCGTACCTCGGTCGCACCGGGGCCGAACCGGAGCCGATAACTCCGCGCTCCGGGCAGACCACCAGCGCCTTGGTGCCGGAGGTGCCCTGGTCCACGGCGAGTACCGGGCCTGTCATCGACACTCCAGCTGTGCGGAAGCTCTTCGGCTTGTACGGAATCGTGATCACTGGTCGCTGACGCACAGAGTGGTGCAGACCACCGCGTACGTCAAGCGCCGTCCGCACCTCGGCGGAGCGACCGGATGGTGGTCAACTCGCCGTTTATTCGGAGGACTTGAGTAAGATCCGCGAATCGTCGAGGCGGTCGGCACCAGGCGTTCTACACTCACCGCCGAGCAACAACCGGACACTCCGGAGCAGTTCGTCCTCCAACAGCTGTTACACCCCCCACGCGCTTGAGGATTGATGGGACCGACACGCCTTCCCGTGCACCGACATCACGGTCACCGGGTCTTTCGCTTCCGCATGGTCGTACCGCCTCCGGGCGGCGAGACGTGCTGAGAACACCTCCGATCCGCGCCGTCCGGCCCTGTCGCACGGGAGCGGGGCGAGCCCATGGCCAGCGGTGAATTCCGGCCGGTCTATCACCCTGCCGGACATGACAACGAGTTACGTTCCGCGTTACAGGACCTGCGTACCGGCCGCTGGGTCTCCATGCGCAATCTGCTGGAGAGCACCCCGGACTGGACGCTGTGGACCCAGCGCACCCAGGTGCTCGGAGCGGTCGCCGCGGGATCCGACGCGGTACAGGCCTGGCGGGCCGAGGAGCCCGGGAGCGTCGCGGCTGTCGTGATGCACGCACGCGTCGTCGTCGAGCGGACGGTGCGCGCCCATCGCGAAGGCCATCACCGGGCGCAGGAACTGTGGCAGGAAGCCTGGGAGGCCTGCAGGGCCGCCGCCCACGCCACCCCGACCGATCCGGTGCCCTGGGTATGCCTGCTGGCCCTGTCCCAGCTGGACGACGAGCAGCGACTGAAGGAGCACCGGCTGCTTCCGCCGGGGCCGATGCTCTTTCCCGGCCCGTGGGGCCTGCTGGCGGAGGCCGATCGCCGCGATCCGGGCAACCGCGAGGCCTACCACCGGATGCTCCAGTTCGTATACGTGCGCAGGGCCGGCAGCACCCTCTCGGAGGCCGTCAACTTCGCACAGTGGGCGACCTCTTCGGCACCCGACGGCTCCGCGCTCCATGTCCTGCCGCTGTACGTGCGGGTCGAGCGCTACCGCCGCGAGCACGGGCAGGAGAAGGCGCTGGATCTTCACTGGGTCACCGAGGACGCCGAACGGGATGCCGAGCGGGCGCTGCGCCTGTGGTTCCACCGCACGGATCCGGCCGGACAGTCCCTGCTCGACGTCAATCATCTCGCCCACGCACTGTGGGGCTCCCTGCGGTTCACCGAAGCGGCCCCCGTCTTCCGGGCGCTCGGGCCGTACTTCACCACGCTGCCCTGGTCGCACCGCACCCGCACTCCCCGTGACTCCTCGGCCGCCGAGGACGTGTTCCTGCGTGCCCGGAGCCGCTGTCTCGCCGCATCACGCGACCCGGGGCGCGGACCGCACGGCTGAGCCCGCCGAGCCGTCACCCCGCAGCAGACCTACCCGTCCCCATCCCACCCATGGAGGTTCCTGTCATGTCCATATCCACTTCGGCCCAGCCGGGCGCGGAGGCCGACCCCCAGAAGGACGAGGAGCAGCGGCTGCGCGAACTCGGCTACCAGCCGGTGCTGGCCCGCCGCATGGGCGGCTTCGGCAACTTCGCCATCAGCTTCTCCGTCATCTCGATCCTGTCCGGCTGCATGACCCTGTACGGCTTCGGCATGTCGACCGGCGGACCGGCGGTGATGCTGTGGGGCTGGGCCGGTGTCGGCCTGTTCGTGCTCTGCGTCGGCATGGCGCTCGCCGAGGTCACCAGCGCCTACCCGACGTCCGGCGCGCTGTACTACATGGCGGACCGGCTCGGTGGCCGCAAATGGGGCTGGTACACCGGCTGGTTGAACCTGCTCGGCCTGCTCGGCGCGATCGCGGGCATCGACTACGGCGCCGCACTGTTCACCGGCGCGCTGATGAACCTGCAGTGGGGCTTCGACCCGACACCCGGCCACACCATGATCATTTTTGTCTGCATCCTGCTGCTGCACGCCGTGCTGAACCTCTTCGGGGTCCGCCTCGTCAGCGTTCTCAACTCGATCAGCGTGTGGTGGCACCTGGCCGGCGTCGCCGTGATCGTCGCCGTGCTGGCGATCGTCCCCTCGCACCACCAGTCGCCGTCGTTCGTCTTCACCGAGTTCGTCAATGACACGGGATGGCAGAACCCGCTCTATGTGGCGGCGATCGGTCTGCTCCTCGCGCAGTACACCTTCTGTGGATACGACGCCTCCGCCCACCTGTCGGAGGAGACGTCGAACGCCTCGGTGACGGCGGCCCGCGGCATCGTCCGCTCGATCTGGGTCTCCTGGATCGCCGGGTTCGTGCTGCTCGCCGGTCTGACGTTCGCGATCCAGGACTACGCGGGCACCCAGGACACCGCCACCGGTGTCCCGCCCGCCCAGATCCTGATCGACGCGCTCGGTACCTCGGGCGCCACCGCCATGCTGCTGATCGTGATCGCGGCCCAGTTGTTCTGCGGCAACGCCGAGGTCGCCGCGGCCAGCCGGATGGTGTTCGCGTTCAGCCGGGACAACGCGCTGCCGGGTTCGACGCTGTGGCGCAAGGTGAGCGCCCGCACCCAGACACCCGTGAACGCGGTGTGGCTGTCGGTCGTCGTCGCCGGCCTGCTCGCACTTCCGTCCCTGTACTCCGCGACCGCGTACGGTGCGGTGACCGCGATCAATGTCATCGGCATCACGCCCGCCTATGCGATCCCGATCTTCCTGAAGCTGCGCGCGGGCGACCGCTTCCAGCGCGGCCCCTGGCACCTGGGCCGCTGGTCGAAGCCGATCGGCTGGATCGCCGTGGCGTGGGTGGCGATCGTGACCGTACTGTTCCTGCTTCCGCAGTCGTCGCCGGTGACCATCGACTCGATGAACTACGCCTCGATCGCACTGGTGGCGGTCCTGGTACTGGCCACCGTCTGGTGGTTCGTCGCGCGCGGTTCGTACGGCACACCGTCCGCGTACGGAAACGCCCGTGAGCAGGCGGAGATCGCGGCGGACATCGTCTGACGCGACGGCTGTCGGTGCCCCTTCGCGCGCCCTTCAGGCCCTCCTGGACCCTCCGGTCGGGAGGGCCTTGTCGTGCCGCGGGTGCGCTCAGCCCACGAGCAGCTGGAGGCCGCCGAGCACGGTCGCGCCGATCACCAGTCGTTCGAAGAGCTTCTGGTTGATCCGGTCCACGCACTTGCGGCCGACATAGGCGCCGGGAACGACGAACAGCAACATCGCGGCGTCCAGCAGCAGCGACCGGGCATCGATGAGGCCGAGGCCCACGCTGAACGGCACCTTGGAGGTGTTGACGATCAGGAAGAACCACGCCGACGTACCGAGGAAGCCGAGTTTCCGGAAACCGGCCGAGAGCAGATAGAGCGACATCACGGGGCCGCCCGCGTTGGCGACCATGGTGGTGAAACCGCCGAGCACTCCGTACGAACGGGCCTTGAGCCGAGCCGTCCGGGACGGGCCGCCGGACTCCTCAGGGGGTTCCCCGCCCTCGGCGCCGGATCGGCGCCGCCAGACGGTGACGCCTGCCATGAAGAGCAGAATCGCGCCGATCGACGTCCTCACCGCGTCGTCGTCGGCCCACATCATGAAGAGCGTGCCGGCCACCACGCCCACGGCGACGGCGGGAAACAGCCGCAGCAGCGTCGGCCAGTGCGCGTGCCTGCGGTAGGTGAGGACGGCGAGCACATCGCCCGCGATGAGGATCGGGAGCAGTACCCCGGTGGACTCGCGGGCCGGGAGCACGGCCGCGAAGACCGCGAGACTGATCGTATTGGCACCGCTGACGGCCGTCTTGGAGAAGCCTACGAGTGCGGATGCCGCGGCCAGTGCCGCCAGTTGCCAGAGTGTGAGGGTGTCCATGCCAGGAACAGATGGTAGCCGCATCCATTTTCGGGCCGCGATCGAGCCCTTTACTCAACGCCCGACTTTGCACCGACTCATCCGATGTGTTGTCACACAGTCCCCTCGCTCACCAGCACAATTGACCTTATCTACCGGGTAGTTGCACGTCAGAAGACTTGACCCCGGATAGGGACGTTGTAAGCATCGGATGTCTCAGTGGGCAGCCACCGTGGCTCCACCCACACCGGCCCCGGCGAGAGGGCGACGGCCATGGCATCCGTACCGCACAGCCGCACATCTCCAGCACTTCGATCAACGGGCAGACCACCCACCTCACCGGCGGGGCGCAGATGGACCCTGTTCTGTCTGTCCCTGGCCCTGGCCATGGCAGCGGCACTCCTCGGCGCACCCGCCGCCACAGCCGAGGTCCAGCATCCGCGCCAGCAGTGGATGCGCGAGTCCACGGCGGGTCTGTTCCTCCACTGGGGCATGTTCACCGCGCCTCGCCATGTCGACTGTGAAGCGTGGGAGCACGACGTCACCGCGGGCGGCTGGTCCGCCGACTACTGGATCGACGAGGCCCGCAAGCTCGGCGCCTCGTACATCGTCCTCGCCACCTTCCACAGCAGGCTGGGCTATGCGCGGCCGTGGCCCTCGAAGATCCCCGGCAGCTGCTCCACGGAGCGCGACTTCCTCGGCGAGCTCGTGAACGCGGGCAAGGCCAAGGGCATCAAGGTCGAGCTGTACATGACCGATGATCCGCAGTGGCACAACGAGGTGCCGGGGGTGCAGACGCTCGACTCGGACGCGTACTCCGCGTACAAGGGCGAGAAGGTCGACCTGACGACGCGCGAGGGCTTCGGCCGATTCAGCTACGACCAGTTCTTCGAGGTGATGGAGAACTACCCGGATCTGGCGGGGTTCTGGATCGACAACGACAACGAGTACTGGGAGAGCCATCACCTCTACGAGCAGATCCGGGCGAAGCGGCCGTCCTGGTTGTTGACCAACAACAACGAGGACACGCCGATCATGGACACGGTCAGTAATGAGCAGAAGACCGGCATGACTCCGGCGTACGACTATCCATCGGCCGCGTTCACGCCGATGCCGCGCATCTCCGAGGGTGACTACAAGCTGCCGACCAGCGGCGACTGGTGGTACGACGGCAAGGACCACCCGGTGGACTTCCGGCTGAGCACGGGCCGGTACATCACCAACGCGGGCTCGTCCATGAAGTCGCTGATGGCGGAGACGGCGATGGTGAACGGCAGGTTCCCGCCGAGCCAGCAGGAGTACAACGACTTCATGGCCGACTGGACCGCCCCCATCCGGTCCTCGCTGCAGGGTACCGAGGGCGGCGGCTACATGTACGGCGGGATGCAGCCCGGCTTCTGGAACGACGGCGCGCACGGTGTCGTCACCGTCCGGCCGGGGGCGCGGACTCAGTACGTGCATGTGCTGACCCGGCCCGGAACGGATCTGGTGCGTCTGCGGGACAACGGCTACCGGGCGACGAAGGTGACCGATGTACGCACCGGGAAGGCGATGGCGTTCAGCCAGTCCGGGGGCTACCTGACAATCCTCGGGATCGCCGACTGGGATCCGTACGACACGGTGTTCAAGGTCGACACGGACGGCCGGCAGCGGTCCTACTACCCGCAGAACTCCCTGCGGGCCACGGCCTCGTCCGCGGCCACCGGGCACCCGGCCGCCGATGTCGTCGACGGAAGTCACGAGAACTACTGGGACAGTGACGGGAAGCTCCCCGCGTCCGTGACGATCGACCTCGGCAGCCGCCGGAAGGCGACCTCGCTCGCCGTCAACCAGCGCGAATGGTCACCGACACACGCCCGGTCGACGTTCGGCAGGCCGGAGGACTCCGCGCGGATCAAGGACTACGCCGTCTCGACGAGCGACGACGGCAGGCTCTGGAAGACGGTCCGTAGCGGGGCTCTGCCGAGCGCCCGTGGGGTCCAGTTCATCGACATCGGTGAACGCACGGCCCGCTATCTGAAGCTCGACGTACGGAACACCTGGGCCGGTCCGCAGGCACCGGACTTCCTCGGCCGGCTCAGGATCGACGAGATCAAGGTGGCCCACGGGGCACCTGTGTCGGGCTCGGCGCAGGTGCCGCTGGAGGCCGAGTCACGGAGCAACGACCGGGAGGGCGGTGTACGGACGTCCGAGTGCGGGGCCTGCTCGGGTTCGTCCCGGCTCGTCGGGTTCGGCGGCGGAGCACGCAACTCCGTGACGTTCCGGGACGTGACGGCCGCCGAAGCCGGGAACTACCGGCTCCAGTTCGACCACACCGCCGGATCCGCGACCTCGTTGTCGGTACGGGTCAACGGCGCCGCGGCCGTCGATGTGGCGGTGCCCGCGGGCAACCCGGACGTGCCCGGGTCCACGGCTGTCCCGGTGCCGCTGGTCGCGGGCGCCAATACGGTCGAGGTGTTCAGCAGAGAGGCCCGGGGGCCTGGCCTCGACCGGATCGCCGTCGGACCGCTGCCGCCGGCGTCGTACGTGCCCAAGACGACGATGACGGTCGATCCGCACGGGCTGCAGTGGGTCGGCGCCGGGCAGCAGTCGGTCAAGGTGACGGCGAAGCTGCGGCTGGACGCCGACGACATTCTCGACGGTGTCCAGCTCGCCCCGAAGGTTCCCGCGGGCTGGTCGGTCGAGGGCGGTCCGGCTACGGCGTCGTCGATGCGGCTGGGCGAGACCCTCGAGGCGAGCTGGACGCTGACCTCGCCGCCCGGCGCGGATGTCGCGTCGACGACGGTGCCCGTCACCGCGGCCTTCCTGACTCTCGGCACACCGCACGAGGTGACGCAGAGCGTCGGCGTCCGGCCGCGCCCGGCTGACCGGGTGTTCATGCGCGAGGCCGAGGACTCGCGGAACACGCTCGGCACCGCCGGTCAGACCGGCTGCTCGCCCTGCTCCGGCGGCGAGAAGGTGCGAAACATCGGGGGCAGCGCGGCTGCCGATGTCCGGTTCCCTGATGTCACCGTGGACCGGGCCGGCACATACACCCTGTTCATCGACTACACGGTGAACGGGGATCGTTCGTTCCTGGTGAGTGTCAACGACGGAGCGCCGGTCGAAGCTGCGGTGAGCGGCATCGGGAACAGCACCCCGACGACGACCACCGTTCCGGTGACGCTCGCGGCGGGTGCCAACACGATCAGGATCTACAACGACGAGGAGTCCGCGCCCGACCTCGACCGGCTGTCGCTGGGGCAGCCGTAGGTCGTCGGTGGAGCCACCTCAGGGGCCGTTCCGCAGCGGCCCCTGAGGTGTGCCGGGCGTCCGCCGGGTCGGGTACCGATTCTCGTCCCACGGCACGAGGGGGCAGGCACTGGACCTGTTCCCGCCGCCCGCCCCCCTTTGATCTCGCGCGTCCCGCGGATATCAGGCGGTTCAGCGCGTCGGACATTTCCCGATCGTCTGCCGTTCGCGGTTCCTGGCCTCTTCTTCGCGGACCACGACCTTATGGAGTTCCATGCGCCATTGAGCTCCATGCGCCCTGCCTTCCACATCGATCGCAAGTTGGTCACGACGAGATTCGGCCGTGGAGGCCACGAAGGCCTCGGACGCCATGGACGGCGCGAAGGTGATCGCTATGCTGCGACGCAAGCGCTCGCGGGAAGCGTTCAAACGAACAATGCGCGGTGGTACGGCGAGGGGGCCAACAGCATGCGGGAGCCGGTTGAACTCAGGCGTCAGCGAATCCTGTCGGTGGTGCAGTCGCGGGGTGCCGTCAAGGTCAGCGTGCTCGCCGCCGAGTTGGATGTCTCGGTGGTGACGATCCGGCGGGACGTGGAGGAGCTGACCCGGGTGGGCAGGCTGCGGCGCGGGCACGGGGTGGCCCGTCCGGTGGTCGACGCGCCGGAACCCACCACGGTTCCGGCGGCGCGGACCGAGGAGCCGGCCGGGGACGGCGCCGCGGTCGCCCTCGTCGTACCGGAGCGGCATTCGTACCTGTACGAGACGCTGCACGGCGCCCGGAGCGTGCTGGAGGAGTCCGGGATGCGGATCGCCCTGCACATCGCGCCTCAGTCCGCGGGCGCCGAACGGCCGCTGGTGGAGCGGGCGCTGGCGGACGGGGCCCGCGGCCTGCTGATCGCCCCGCGGTGGCGCAACGCGCGCTCGGAGGAGCTGGACTACGGCTGGCTGGCGGAGGTGGGGGTGCCGACCGTGCTGATGGAGCGGCGGCCCCGGCCGGGCAGCGCGCTGCACGCCCTGGACTCCGTCTGCTCCGACCACTGGTACGGGACGCATCTGGCCGTGGACCATCTGGTGTCGCTGGGCCACCGCCGTATCGTCCTCGCGGCCCGCGACGACAGTCCGACGGCGCGCACCATCCGGACGGCGTTCGCCGAGATCGCGGCGGCCCGTCCGGAGGTGGAGGACTGGTCGATCGTGCTCAGTTCGCCCGCGGCGGTACCCGGTCCCGGTCCGCAGCCGCCCGGCGCACCGGCCGAAGCCACGCCCGATGCCGATCCCGACTGCGACGCCACGGCGGTCGACCTTGCGGCGCTGCTGCGCGAACGGGGCGCCACGGCGGCCGTGCTGCACGGCGACGTGGACGCGCTGATGCTGGTGCAGCGACTGACGGAGGGCGGCGTCCAGGTGCCGCGGGACTGCTCGGTGGTGGCGTACGACGATGTGGTCGCCGCTCTGGGCAGTACGCCGCTGACCGCGGTGGCCCCACCGAAGGCGGAGATCGGGCGGGCGGCGGCCGAGTTGCTGCTGTACCGGCTGGCCGGGACCGCCGGCGCCACCGGTCCGGTGCGCCGGACGGAGTTGCTGCCCACGCTGAAGATCCGCGGTTCCGCACAGCCGGTTCCCACCCCCGAAGACTGATCGTTTGACCGCTTTAATTTTCTTCTGAGCGATCTATTGACCCGTACCGATCAGCCGATCAGGATTCCCGTGTCTCGAATCAGGAGCCGCGGGAGGCACCCATGCCTGGTCGACAGAGCCGTCGATCCGTGCTCGCCTCGATCGCCGCCCTGCCGCTGACGGGCGCGCTCAGCGCCTGCAGCAGCAGTGACGACGCATCGAAGTCGGGCAGCACGAGCAGGACCAGCACCATCAGCAGCAAGGGCGCGAAGCGCGCCACGCACATCACCTTCTGGTCGGCCCTGCGCGGCAGCCAGGAGGTCGTGGACGCGTTCAACCGCACCCACGACCGCGTCCAGGTCGACTTCCAGCAGATCCCCACGGGAGGCCAGGGCGGTTACGCCAAGCTCAGCAACGCGTCCCGGGCGGGCAACGCACCGGATGTCGCGACCATCGAGTACCCCCAGGTCCCCGGCTTCGCCATCGATGGAGTGGCACGCGAGCTCACCGATCTGATCGGCGACGGACTGCGCGGCAAACTGCTGCCGCAGGCGCTGGGACTGACCACTTTCGAGCAGCGCGTCTTCAGTGTGCCGCTGGACGTCGAGCCGATGCTGATGCACTACCGCACCGACCTGTTCCAGCAGTTCGGTCTCGAAGTGCCGCGCACCTGGGACGAGTTCGAGGAAGTGGCCCGGACCGTCCGCCGCAAGGCCCCGGACCGGCGTCTGGCGACCTTCGCCACCGACGGTGCCATGCAGTTCGCGGCGCTCGCCTGGCAGGCCGGCGCCCAGTGGTTCGACACCTCGGACGGTGCCTGGAACGTGTCGCTTGCCGACGAGCCGACCCGCCGCGTCGCGTCGTACTGGCAACGGCTGATCGACCAGGACCTGGTCTTCATGAACGCCGTGGACAGCCGGCAGAGTGACGCCCAGATCAGCAACGGCCAGATCCTCGTCCGGCTCAGCGGCGCCTGGGACGCCGGAGCGCAGATGAACGCCCGGCCCGCGCAGAAGGGCCAGTGGGCCGTGGCCCCGCTCCCCCAGTGGGATCCGGCGAAGCCGGCCGTCGGCACCCACGGCGGCTCCACCTTCGCGGTCACCAAGGACAGCCGGCACCCGGAGGCCGCCCTGGAGTTCATCGAGTGGCAGGTGTCGCACCCGGACGCTCTGCGCGCTCGGCTCTCCAGTGGCAGCAGCAGCCAGTATCCGGCCGCCCCCGGTCTCGTCGCCGTCGGCCGCAAGGCCTTCGACCGGAGCTACTACAGCGGCCAGGACATCTACACGGTCTTCGAGGAGGAGGCGCACAAGATCCGGCACGGCTGGCTCTGGGGACCGCGGATGACCGCCACCGGAAAGGTGATGCAGGACGGCTTCGCACGGGCGGGCGGTGGCCAGGGTTCGTTGATCGACTCGGTGCGCGCCGCTCAGCAGGGCACCATGCCGGACCTCAAGGCACTGGGCCTCGCCACCACCGAGCACAGCACCTGACCCCGTTCGCCACTTCCCACGTTCCCAGCAGCAGAGAGGCAGGTGACACTCATGACCGCCCCCGCTCCCACCCCCTCGATCACCCCCGCGCACCCGGCGAACGCCCGGTCGGCCGCGGCGCCCGCGCGCTCCGCCCGCAGGTCGGCCCGGCGCCGTGAACTCGGTGCCTGCGGCGCCCTGATGACACCGTTCTTCGTACTCCTCGTGACGGTCTTCCTGATCCCCGTCGGAACGGCCGTCTGGCTCAGCTTCTTCAGCGACGACCAGCCGGGGCTCGGCTTCGGCCCGGAGCGCACGGTCTTCGTCGGACTGCGCAGCTACACGGCCGTGCTCACCGACCCGACGTTCCTCGGTGGCCTGGCCACCGTCGTCCTCTACTGCGTCATCTACATCCCCGTGATGGTGATCGCCGCGCTCGCGCTGGCGCTGCTGCTGGACTCCGGGGTGGTACGGCTCCGCTCCTGGGCCCAGCTCGGTCTGTTCCTGCCGCACGCCGTGCCCGGCATCATCGCCGCCGTCATCTGGCTGTATCTGTACACGCCAGGGCTCAGCCCGGTGATCGACCTGCTCGGCAAGGCCGACATCACCGTCGACTTCCTCGGCGTGCACACCGTCCTGCCCTCGATCGTGAACATCGCCCTGTGGAGCAATCTCGGCTACAACATGGTGGTCTTCTACGCCGCCCTGCAGGCCGTGTCCCACGAGGTCATCGAGGCCTCGGTCGTCGACGGGGCCGGACCGGTTCGTACCGCGCTCCAGGTCAAGGCGCCACTGGTGCGTTCGTCCATCGTCATGGTGGCGATGTTCACCCTGATCTTCGCGCTCCAGCTGTTCACCGAGCCGATGCTGCTCAGCCAGTCCACCCCGATGATCAACTCACGTTTCTCGCCCAGCATGTACATCTACGACGCGGCGTTCACCCGTAACAACTACGGCCTGGCAGCGGCCGCCTCGGTCGTCCTGCTGATCTGCACGATCGCCCTCTCCTACGGCGTCACCCGCTGGACCAACCGCGCCGATGCCCCCGAGGAGGACGCCCGATGAGCGCGACGAGCCCCACCCGTGACTCCGCCACGCTGCGGCCCCGGCTGCTCGGCCGTTCCGTCGTCAATGTCGTGGTGGGCATCTCGGTGCTGTACACGCTGCTGCCGGTGCTGTGGCTGGTGCTCGCCGCGTCGAAGGACCGGGACGCCCTGTTCGGCAGCGACGTGCTGTCGCTGAACCACTTCGCCTTCGTACAGAACCTCAAGGACCTGTTCGCGATGGACGGCGGACTGTACGGGCGGTGGTACGGGAACAGCCTGCTGTACGCGGTGCTCGGCGCCGCGCTGGGCGCCCTCGTGAGCATCGCCTGCGGCTACGCCTTCGACAAGTACCGCTTCCCGCACAAGGAGAAGCTGTTCGGCCTGGTCCTCGCCGCCGTCATGGTGCCGCAGACGGTGCTGGCCCTGCCGCTGTATCTGATGGCGTCCGGCACCGGCCTGGTCAACACCTTCTGGTCGGTCTTCATCCCGGTGCTCTTCAATCCGTTCGGTGTGTATCTCGGCCGGATATTCAGTCAGGGGTACGTGCCGAACGAGGTGCTCGAAGCGGCGCGTGTGGACGGCGCCGGCGAGCTGACCACCTACTTCCGGGTCGCGCTGCGGATGCTCGGGCCCGGCCTGGTCACCGTCTTCCTCTTCCAGCTCACCGCCATCTGGAACAACTTCTTCCTGCCGATGGTGATGCTGTCCGACCAGGACCTGTATCCGGTCAGTCTGGGGCTCTACACCTGGAACAGTTCCGCAACCGTGTCCCCCGAGTACTACCCCGTTGTGATCATGGGCTCGCTGCTCGCCGTCCTCCCGTTGATCCTCGCCTTCGCACTGCTCCAGCGGTTCTGGAAGTCGGGGCTCACCGCGGGCGCCGTCAAGTAGCCGGGCCACCCGGACCACTTCCGTACCAGGAGCAAGATGTCCAGCACCACCCGCACCGCGGCCCGTCGGCCGCGCGCCGCCGTCGCCATGAAGCCGGATGCCGCGGCCGCCGTCCTCGCCCCCCGATCCCTGGCCGCACTCGCCGAGGTGTGCGCCCTCGCCCCGCTGCCCGTACTCGACGACTTCACCACCGACCGTGCCCGCGCCGCGCTCGCGGACGCCGAACTCCTGGTCACCGGCTGGGGCTGCCCGCCTCTCGACGAGAACGTGCTGGCGGCGGCTCCCCGGCTGCGCGCCGTCGTGCACACGGCGGGCTCCGTCCGCGGGCACATCACCGAGGCCTGCTGGGACCGGGGCATCGAAGTGTCGTCGGCCGCCGCCGCCAACGCGCTGCCGGTCGCGGAGTACACCGTCGCGATGATCCTGCTCTCCGGCAAGCGGGCCCTGGAGCGGGCCCGCGACTACCGGGCGGAGCGCCGTCGTGACGACTGGCTGCGCACCTCGCCCGAGGTCGGCAACTACGGCCGCACCGTGGGCATCCTGTCCGCCTCGTTGATCGGCCGCCGCGTCATCGAGCTGCTGCGCCCGTACGACCTGCGGGTACTGCTGCACGATCCCTACGTCTCCGCGGCGGACGCCGCCGAGCTGGGTGTCCGGCCGGTCGAACTCGCCGAGCTGTTCGCGCGGAGCGACGTGGTGAGCGTCCACACCCCGCTGCTGCCCGCCACCCGCGGGCTCGTCAGTCGTGAACTGCTCACCTCGATGCGCCCGGACGGTGTGCTCATCAACACCTCGCGAGGCGCCGTCGTCGACCAGGACGCGCTCACCGACGTACTCCGGCAGGACCGGATCCGCGCGATCCTCGACGTCACCGACCCCGACACGCTGCCGTCCGGGCACCCCCTGTGGGAGTGCGACAACGCCCTGATCACTCCGCATCTCGCGGGCTCGCAGGGCAACGAGTGGCAGCGGCTGGTCGACCTGGCGGTCCACGAGATCGGCCGCTGGGCCGCGGGCGACGGTTTCGCCCACCCCGTACGACGCGAAAGGCTGGCATTCCTCGCATGACCTCCCCCCTTGAACTTCCCACCGACGACCGCGACCTGAGCCCGCACACCGGCTACACCCGGGCGCACTGGGAGGCGGCGGCGGACGGCCTGCTGCGGGCCGCGTGGCAGTGGTCGACGCCCGGCCGCGCGCTACTGGACCTGCCGGGCCGGCCGTCCGGATCCGGGGTGCGCTCGGACGGCCTGGAGGGCTACGCCCGTACGTTCCTCGCGGCGGCCTTCCGGGTCGCCGGCGCGGACGGGAAGGACCCGCACGGCTGGCTCGACCGGTACGCGGACGGACTCGCCGCCGGAACCCGGACGCCCGGCCGGGACGATCCGGAGTCCTGGCCGCTGATCCTCGACCACCACGTCCAGGGCCAGCCCATGGTCGAGTCCGCCTCGGTCGCCATCGGGCTGCGGCTGACCCGTCCCTGGCTGTGGGAACGGCTCGATACGGGCGTCCAGGACCGGGCCGAGGAATGGCTGCGCGGTGCGCTGCGGCACACCCCCGCGCCCAACAACTGGTATCTGTTCCCCTACTCCGTGGCCGCGTTCCTGGAGTCGGTCGGCCGCGGCGACGCCGAGACGACCCGGGCCAAGGAGCGGGCACTCGACCTGCTGGAGGGCTGGTACCGAGGACAGGGCTGGTACACGGACGGCGACGGCGCCGCATTCGACCACTACAACGGCTGGGCGCTGCACCTGTACCCGGTGCTGGACGCGCATCTGTCGGGCGACCCCGAACTGTCCGCGCACTACGGCTCCCGGCTGCGCGAACACCTGGACAGCTTCTCGCTGCTGTTCGGCGCCGACGGCGCGCCGATCCACTTCGGCCGCTCGCTGACCTACCGCTTCGCGGCCGGTTCGGCCGTCGCACTGGGCGCCGTCACCGGGCACACCCCGCTCTCCCCCGGTGCCTCGCGGCGGGTGATCAGCGGATCTCTGCGCTACTTCCTGGACCGCGGTGCGACGGGCACGGACGGACTGCTGAGCCTGGGCTGGCACGGCCCGCACGAGGCGACGCTGCAGCACTACTCGGGCCCCGCGTCCCCGTACTGGGCATCCAAGGCGTTCGTCTCGCTGCTGGCCCCGGAGGGCCATCCGCTGTGGAGCACGACCGAGGAGCCCGCGCCCAGCGAAGGCCCCGACCGGGTGCTGGCGCTGCCCGCGCCCGGTCTGCTGATCCAGTCCACCCGGGCGGACGGCATCGTACGGCTGCACAACCACGGCAGTGACCATGTCCGGCCGCACGAGGGCGAGTCGGGCGTGCAGGACGACCCGCTGTACAGCCGCCAGTCGTACTCCACGGTGACCGGTCCCACGTCGAAGGTGAACGCGGCGGACAACCATCTGGCCGTCGTCGTCGCGGGAGTGCGCAGTGGCCGCCGCAGCGTCCGCCCGCTGGGCGCCGGGCACGGTGACGGCTGGGGCTGGGCCGCGTCCTGGCACCGCCCCGTCTTCACGTCGGGTGCGCCGATGGTGCCGGGGCTGCGGGTGGAGAGCGTCACGGTGGTCCGCGGGAGGTACGAACTGCGGGTGCACCGGGTGCTGGGCGCGCCGGCCGGGGCACGGGTGGAGCAGACGGGCTGGGCGACCGGCCCGGACGACGCCGTACGGTCCACGCTGCACGGACTGCACGGCTGGGAGACCTCGGAGGAGGTACGGGCCCCGCAGGGCACGGCGTACACCCGCTGGGCGGTGATGCCCCGGCTGGGCGCGGACGCCGAGGGGACGGTCCTGCTGGTGTCCCTCGCGTCCCTGACGGCGGAGCCTGACGCCACGGCGCTCGCGACGGCGGTGAGCGGCGTGAACGTGGACGGCGACACGGTCGAGGTCGGCTGGGCGGAGGACGGGGCGACGACCCGTATCGACTTCGAACCGCTGAAGGTCGAGCACCGCTGACCAGCGGTCCGCCGGTCGGCTCCATGGCCGGCCGGCGGACGACCCCGCCCTACCTCCCTACGCGTCGACGCGGACGACCACCACCAGCGACCGCGGGCCGTGCACGCCCTCGACCCGCTCCAGCTCGATGTCCGAGGTGGCCGACGGTCCGCTGATCAGGGTCGTCGGCCGCTCCGGCACCAGCCGGCCTACCGCCTCCGGCACCCCCACCTCGACCGCCGACAGATCCACCACGCACACGTGCAGGTCGGGGACGAGCGACAGCGCCCGTCGCCCCTGGTCGGGCGAGCCGTCGAGGAAGATCGTGCCGGTCTCGGCGCAGCCGACGGCCGACCCCGTGACGACACCGTCCAGCGCATCGAGCCGGGGCGCCGGGATGTCGGCGCAGTCCTGCTGGATCTCCCCGTCGTACGCCTCGAGCCACCGCTCGTCGAGCCCCGCGGGCACCCCGATCTTCCGGGCACCACGCTCCCGCAGCACCTGTGCGATCACTTCGGCGGTGCGGTCGCCGGTGCAGGCGTGCACCTGTGCCTTGTAGTCGACGAGCCGGTCGGTGAAGAGCGCGAGGCGCTCGTCGTCGGGGAGTGTGCGGCCGGTCCGGTACTCGCGCGGGACAGCCGTGCCGGGGGTGGGCGCGAGAGCCAAGGCATCCCGGATCCGGCCGAGCACCGTTTCGCGAGCGGTCGTCACTTCTCCTCCTGCTGCTGGTTCCTGCCGTCCTCGGCGGCGGCCCTCATGGTCGCGGCGCCCTCGTCCGACGCCAGCCAGGCGCGGAAGGACTGCTTCGGCGGCGCCGCGGTGTCATGGCTGTCGCTCCACCCGTTGAGCGGGGGCGGCAGGTGCGAGATCTGCCCGTCCCGCCCGGCGAGGACCCGCCCCAGCCCGGCGGCCTTCTGCGCGGCCGTGAACAGCTTCGGCCTCCTCATCACGCCGGCCGCCGCCTTCATGGCCAGCTTCTGCGTCGTCGTACCGGACTGTTCGGTGTGCTGGTGGCGCAGCTCGACCAGCAGCGAGGGGATGTCGATCTTGACCGGGCAGGCGTCGAAACAGGCGCCACAGAGGCTGGAGGCGTACGGCAGCGAGCTGTTGGGGTCGTCCTTGGCGGCGTGCATCCCGGCGAGCTGAGGGGTGAGGACGGCGCCGATCGGGCCGGGGTAGGTCGATCCGTACGCATGGCCGCCGGCCCGCTCGTACACCGGGCAGACGTTCAGACAGGCCGAGCAGCGGATGCAGTTGAGCGCCTCGCGCCCGATCCGGTCGGCGAGCGCGGCGGTGCGCCCGTTGTCGAGGAGGACCAGATGGAAGTCCTGCGGACCGTCGCCGGGCGTCACCCCCGTCCACATGGAGGTGTACGGGTTCATCCGCTCCCCGGTGGACGAGCGCGGCAGCAACTGCAGGAAGACTTCGAGGTCCTGATAGCGCGGCAGCACCTTCTCGATGCCCATGACGGTGATCAGGGTGTCGGGCAGGGTCAGGCACATCCGGCCGTTGCCCTCGGACTCGACGACGGAGAGCGTGCCGGTCTCGGCGATACCGAAGTTGGCGCCGGAGACGGCCACCTTCGTCGTCATGAACTTCTCGCGCAGATAGGCGCGTGCCGCGGCGGCCAGATGAGCGGGTACGTTGTCGAGCCGCGGATCCACACCGGGGATCTCCTTGAGGAAGATCTGCCGGATCTCGTCGCGGTTGCGGTGGATCGCGGGCACCAGGATGTGAGACGGCTTGTCGTGGGCGAGCTGCACGATGAGCTCGGCGAGGTCCGTCTCGTACGGGGTGATGCCGATCGATTCGAGGTGCTCGTTGAGGGCGATCTCCTGGGTGGCCATCGACTTGACCTTGATGACCTCTTTCGATCCCGTCGCACGGACGAGCCGGGCGACGATCTCGTTGGCCTCGACGCCGTCGCGCGCCCAGTGGACGGTGCCGCCGCGCTCGGTGACCTTCCGCTCCAACTGCTCCAGCAGTTCGGGGAGCCGGTTCATGGTGTCGGTCTTGATGGCCGAGCCGGCGTCGCGCAGCTGCTCCCAATCGGGAAGTTCTCCGGTGACGTCGAGGCGTTTGGCGCGGATCGTACGGGTGGCCTTGCCGAGGTTGCGGCGCAGCTGTTCGTTGCGCAGCTCGTCGTGGGCGGCCGCGGGGAACGTCCGGTCGCCGCGCAGATGGCCCGTCCCGTACGGGGAGCGGGGCGGGGTGGCGGGCATGCCGAGGAAGGTGCTGCTCATCGGACGGCCTCCGTCAGGACGTACGGCGAGGTGCGGGTGGACGAGAGGATCTGCGCGAGGTGCAGGGTGCGGGTGCCCGACTTGATGCGGGAGAGTCCGCCGCCGATGTGCATCAGACAGGACGAGTCGTTCGCGGTGCACACGGCGGACCCGGTGGTGGCGATGTTGCGCATCTTGTCCTGGAGCATCGCGGTCGATGTCCCGGCGTTCTTCAGGGCGAAGGTGCCGCCGAAACCGCAGCAGGAGTCGGCTTCGGGAAGCTCGACGAGGTCGATGGAGTCGACGGCCCGCAGCAGCTTCAGGGGCTTGTCCCCCACGCGCAACATGCGCAAGGAGTGACAGGTGGGGTGGTACGTGACGCGGTGCGGGAAGTACGCGCCGACACCGGTGACGCCCAGGACGTCGACGAGGAACTCCGACAGCTCGTAGGTCTTGGACTTGACCGTGGCGACGCCCGCGCGCAGCGCCGCGTCCCCGTACCGCTCGGCGATGATCTCGTGCTGATGGCGGACCGATCCGGCGCAGGATCCCGAGGGCATGACGACGGCGTCGATCGACGCGTCGCCGAACTGCTCGGCGAAGTTCCGTACGAGCGGGACGGGCTCGCGCTGGTAGCCGGTGTTGACGTGCATCTGGCCGCAGCAGGTCTGCTCCGGCGGGAACACCACCTCGTGCCCCAGGCGGGCGAGCAGGACCGCGGTGGATTTCACCGCCTCGGGAAAGAGCGTGTCTCCCAGACAGGTGGCGAAGAGTCCGATACGCATGGGGCCTCTCCGATCGTTTCTCTGGCCTTTATATGGTCGGACCATACTAGTCTCGGTCCGGAACGTGAAGAGGGCCAGGACATGGCGAGGGGACGGTGCGCGGTCGCACCGTCCCCTGGTTGCCGTCATGTCGCGGCTACGACTTCTCGTCCACCAGCGTGCCGTGCAGGCTGCGGATGTGACGCTCGACCAGACCGGCCGCCTTCGCCCCCTTGCCCGCGCGCACCAACCGCAGGAGTTCGGTGTGCTCGGCATTGAGACCGGCCGCCGTGGCCGGCCAGTCCTCGGCCTCCTCCAATGCGCGCAGGATCAGCGGACGCACGGACTCGCGCACGGCGGAGGTGAGCGTGGAGGTCAGTTCATTGCCGGAACTGCGCGCGATCTGGACGTGGAACCGGGTGTCCAGATCGTTGAACTCGGCCACGCCGACGTCCGGTTCCGCCATCCGTACGAGCAACTGCTCCGCCTCGTCGAGGTCCTCCGCGGAAGCATGCGTGGCGGCCGCCTCGAAGCTGGACCGCTCCAGCACGACGCGCGCCTCCAGAACGTCCTCCAGGCTGTAGCTGCCGAGGGCGAAGTGCAGCCGCAGCAGCCGGCCGAGGGCGCCGTCGGGGTTGCGTACGATCCGCGCCCCGGCGTCCGGGCCACGGCCGGGCTGGGCGACGAGGACTCCGATCGTCTCCAGCACCCGCAGCGCCTCACGCAGAGCGGACCTGCTGACCCCGAGGACCGGCGCGAGCTCCCGCTCGGGCGGCAGCCGGTCCCCGGCCTTGAGTTCTCCGGCGAAAACCCGCTCCTCGATGCTCTGGAGCACGAGCTCATGCGTACGGGACTGCCGTACGGGTTGCCACTCGACGGGCACCGTCCACCCCCTGCCTCAGCCTCTTCGTCTCACTATGTCACGCACGGCATGTGGTCGGACCAAACATCCCGCCGCCGAGCCAACGCACTGCGGGGTCCGCGCCACACGGCGAGCACCCCTGCGACCGCGGCACGGAAAGTGATCCGGAACCACCTTCCCGCCGCCGCTCGGCGAAGGGGCCGGATCTTTTGCACTCTTCACTGTTGCCAATCACTACCGCACCGGAAGCCATCGGGAGGTCACAGAACCCCACACACCCATTTCGTGCCCCGGTGCCTAGCGCGGGGCTCGCGGCGGCCACCGACCACCGCGTCCGATGGCGTCGTGAAGCGCATCCCCGCCCGGCGAACCGTGCAGCGCGGCTTCCGCCGCACAGGGGGAGACGAGGGAGCCCATCGGCGCAGCACACCCTCGCGACCTGCACCGAGATCGGACTGAAGATCGCCGAACCCGACAGGAGAGGCCGACAGTTCCGCCTCATCGGGCGCATAGATACGACAGGAAGATGGTGCCTACGGCAATTCGCCTCCCTTTGGGTGATCTTTACTCCCGACACGGAACCGACCGCACACGTTCCATCACTGAGAGTGAAGTATGCCTGTGTCCGTGGCTGTCAGCGACGTGACGCGCATGCAAATAAACCGCGCTTATCGAGTGCGCCCGCACGCGGTGTGGTCACTCCAAATTCCGTGAGGAAGGTTCCCTAGGTGAGCCGTAAAACGATCCGAAGCTCCCGCATCAAAACCGCAACACTGGTTTCGGCGGGCACCCTTGCCGTTGTGCTCAATGTCGTCCCGAGCACCGCGGCGATCGCCGACGCGATCCACAGGTCCGGCACAGAGAGCAGCATGGGGCTGCCGGGCCCGAACGGCGCCACCAGTGCCGACCGTGACCACGACGGCCGTGACGGCCGCGACGGCGACCGTGGCCCGCAGGGCCCCCGGGGCCAAGGAGGCCCGCAGGGACCGCGCGGCCAGGTCGGCCCGCAGGGACCCCAGGGTGTGCCGGGCGAGGACGGCGTGGACGGCGTGCAGGGCCCGCAGGGTGTGCCGGGCGTGGGCACTCAGGGCCCGCAGGGTACTCAGGGCCCCGCCGGTGGCGGTGTCGGTGGCCCGATGGGCCCCCAGGGCCCCCAGGGCTTCCAGGGTGTGCCGGGCATCAACGGCGTCGACGGCGTGGACGGCGCACAGGGTGCCCAGGGCGCCGACGGTGCCGACGGCGTGGACGGCGCACAGGGTGCCCAGGGCGCTGACGGTGCCGACGGCGTGGACGGCGCACAGGGTGCCCAGGGCGCTGACGGTGCCGACGGCGTGGACGGCGTGGACGGCGCACAGGGTGCCCAGGGCGCCGACGGCGCCGACGGCGTGGACGGCGCACAGGGTGCCCAGGGCGGCCCGGGCGCACAGGGTGTCCCGGGCGTGGACGGCACCGACGGTACCGACGGTGCCGACGGCGCCCAGGGCCCCCAGGGTGACGCGGGCGCGGACGGTATCGACGGCGTGGACGGCGCCGACGGCGCCCAGGGCCCCCAGGGCAGCACGGGCGCACAGGGCGCACAGGGCGCCAACGGCCTCAACGGCGCCAACGGTGTCAACGGCGCCAACGGCGCAAATGGCCTCAACGGCGATGACGGCGCGCAGGGCCCCCAGGGCGAACCGGGCGTTGACGGCGTCGATGGCGTGGACGGCGTCGATGGCCTGGACGGGGCGCCGGGCCCCCAGGGTGGCACGGGCGCAACGGGTGCCCAGGGTGCAACGGGAGCAACGGGTACTCAGGGTGCAACGGGTGCTCAGGGACCCCTCGGTCCGCAGGGCACCCCGGGCATCCAGGGTGAGCCCGGCGTGGACGGTGTGGACGGCGCCACGGGCCCACAGGGCGCAACTGGTCCGCAGGGCCCCATCGGCACCACCGGCTCACAGGGCGCCCAGGGCGTGCAGGGTAGCCAGGGCGTCCAGGGCGCATCGACGCTGGACACCTACGTCGTGACCGGCAACGTCGCGACCGGTCTCCTGAATGTCGAGTCGACGGCGCTGTGCGACCCCGGCGACGTTGCTGTCGGCGGCGGGTACAACACCGACGCGGTCACCGTCAACGTCACGCAGAACGCACCGGTGTTCACCGGCACCGGCCCTGCCACCGGCTGGCAGACCACCGCCACCGTCGGCCTCATCACCGACTCGCTCACCTCCTTCGCGATCTGCCACAGCGAGGCATGACATGACCCCCATGTGAGCGGTGGTGCGGCCCGGCTGTCCGCTTCACCTGGGAGTGCGTAACGGTGCCCCGAGGCTTTGCCTCGGGGCACCGTCTGCTTTTTCGTGCGACGGCTGCACGCGACCGCAGCAACAGCCCCTGCCCGCCGGCAAGATGCCGGGCCCTGAGCGGCGTGGACGGCGCTCAGGGCCCGGCGAGAGGCCCCACCGCCGCATCCGCACCCAGGACCCGGTCCTGTCGTTGTGCCGGACCGAGTTGCAGAGCGACAAGTGCATGGCCCGGCCCCTCTGGAGCGCTATCACCCGACCGCGTCGAAGGGCAAAGAGGCGCCCGGCGAGAGCTCTCAGCTCCGGCCGGGCGCCTCGGACATGTCCTGGGACGGTCCTAGACCTTCAGAGGTCCGCCGCATCGTGCGGCGCCTTCCTTCACCGCGATGAGGTTCGCCACGACGTAGGAGATGTTGTTCCTGGAGTGCCAGTCGGTCGGGTAGTAGGTGACCAGCCGTGAGTTCTGGAACCGGGCCTGGATCTCGGGCACGAAGGTCCGGTACTGGTTGTCCGTGTAGTACCAGAAGGAGTTCTCGTTGTAGAAGGACACGTGTGTCGGATCCTGGTACGCGCCGCGGCCGTCGGAGCTGGGGGTCATGGTGAGCAGCATGCCCCCGGGTGCCAGCAGCCGGTAGAGCTCGTTGATCAGCGGCACCTTCGCGGGCACGTGCTCGAGGAAGTCCACCGCCCGCAGCAGGCCGACGGAGCCGTCCGGCAGGTCGAGCTTCCCGGGCAGGGTCGCGACGATGTCGACGCCCTCTCCCGGGTACTGGTCCACGCCCAGGTAGCCGGGCGGCTTCCGGTGGGCCGCACCGAGGTCCAGCGCGAACAGCCCGTGGCGCTGGGTCCAGGCCAGGGCGTTGGCCTCGATGTACTTGTCGTACAGGGCGACCGTCTCGCGCTGGATGTGAGCGTTGATCTCCGGATCGCGCTGCGTGTTCGCGGGGTGGATCCGCTGCAGGTACAGGCAGCGAGGGATGTGGTGGAAGTCGCCGGCTTGGAAGAGACGGCACATCAGGTCCTGGTCGTCCAGGACCGTACGGGTGGCGTCGTATCCGCCGACCTTCTCGTAGACATCCTTGCGGAACGCCCGCACGTGGTTGGGCGCGTACCAGATGTACGAGACGTTGTGCGGCGTCGGAGCCATGGACAGAGCCTGCAGCAGCCGACGGCCGTCGACGCTCACATCCTCGTACTGCCAGCCGTGCTCCTTGTTGAACCGGCTCTCGTCCCGCCCCCCGTCCTGGGTGATCTGCGCGGTGTTGCTGTACACGAAGACGGCCTCGGGATTGGCGTCGAACGCCTTGGCGAGCTCCGCCAGACACGCCTTCGCCAGAAGATCGTCGTGGTCGAGTTCCACGAGGATCTCCCCTCGTGCCAGTTCACAGGCCCTTCGTTTGGCGGCCCCGACGCCGTGGACGTCGTCCGCGATCTCCACACGGACACGCTCGTCGGGGAACTCCGGTCGCCATCGGGCGCCGTTGTTGAGCAGGACGATCCACTCCCAGTCCGAACAGGTCTGTGCCTGCAAGGTGGTGAGGCACTCATCGAGGAATCGCGGCCTGTGGCTGGGGGTGAAGACGGAGAACCTCGGTGTCGCAGTCGACGTCATTCGGCAGTACCTGCTTGGCTAGTTGACGGTGATGGGCTTGCGGAATCCTGGAATGGTTCCGGTACGAAGGAGAGCAGCTTGGGGTCGGCCGCAACGGCGCGGCTGAATGCGTCCTGGGCCTCGTCGTCGCGGCCTTTCTTCGCCAGGGCCTCCCCGAGGTGCAGGTAGGCCGTGGAAGCCTTCGAGTTGTGGGCGACGACACGCTTCAGGAGTTTGATGGAGCGGTCGGGCTCGCTCGACTTGAGCAGTAGCGCCTCGTTGAAAAGGGCGGAGTCGAACGACGGATCGATCTTCAACGCCTTGTCATAGGCTTCGCGGGCATCAGCCTTCTTGCCGTCCCGCTGCGCGATGACGCCCAGGTTGTACCAGGCGATTTTGTTGTGCGGATCCAGGGCCACCACCCGCTTGAAGCTGGTGGCTGCACCGGAGAAATCCTGGTATTGCGACTGCATAAGGCCGGCACTCAGAAGCGTCTGCGCCTCCGAGACGTCCCGGGCCGCTGGTTTGGCCTCGGATTCCGTGGCGGCCGGCTGGGACAGAACCGCCCAGACTGCTGCCCCGGCGGCAACCACGGCCGCTGCTGCGATCCCTGTCCACAATCGCCTACGTTTCACTTGGTCACATCTCATGGAGTCGGTGCGGGATGGGATGGAATGGATCCGGCCGATACCGAACGGCTGACACGGGCGCCCGAGGGCGGTGCCGGAGAGACCGGATTCCGAACCTCCGCCATTGTCACCAAAGTTACGAGGTGACCGTTATGGCGTCACGATTCGTCAGGGACTTAGGGCGTACAGACCACCCGAACGTACGCATCCAGCGGCGTCATTCACCTGAAGTCGATGACTCGAATCTCTGGGTGACACCGGATTCTTCAGCAGGCAGACCGGCAATTCGTCCGCCGACAAGGGCGATCGACATGGTCAAGAGTCTGATGATCTGAATGAGACGGCCTCATTGCCACACCTGGCGGAATGTTCGCCACACGAGAAGTCGGCCGAATTCCCGGTGAGTTCGCCCGCTCAGGCATCAACATCGGTCCGCTACAAGGCGTGCGCCGCTGCGACATGCGCGCGCGTGCACCTTGGACATTCCCACGGGGATTCCGGTCGCTGGTGGACCAACCGCCCGGCCGACGCAGCGAGATGCAGAGCGCCGAACGGGATCGACGCCGCACCCCGTGCCGGTATCAGCATCGGAATGTGTGACAGTAACGGCGGCCCGCGGCGGCGTCGGCCGACACCTGCCTGATCGCGGTGCCCACCGACCCGCTCGACCCCGCTGTCAGGCACGTCAGGTGACGGGCCGCCCCGGTCCGTAGGCGCGCGCGTTCAGTTCAGGCGTACGTATGAAGCTCCCATGGCCCTGCACTCCAATTCCGGGCTCCCACAAGACATGTGCTCGAACCCGAACAGGCGACGCTGCGGCGGGACCGCGATGATCAGCGCAGCCGCCGTGGCAGCGTCGCTCGTGCCGGGCACCGCGGACCGGTCCACCGCGCGCGGGCGACTGTCACGACACCCGGTGCGTTCACGGCGATGTTCCGCCGCGCTCCGCGCACGGCCCCTCCGCCGTACCTGACCGGCGGGGACGCCCACCTGCGGGCAGCGCCTCAGTAGGTCACGACGATACGGCGGGCGGTCCCGTCGACCTGGATGTTCCCGCCGTACGGGATCACCAGCTGAGGGTCCGTGTGGCCGAGGTCGACATCGAGGACGGCCATCGCGTCGGGGGCGTACTCGCTCAACGCGCGCAGAACCGCCTGCCGTTGCTCCGCACGGAACCGGTCCCCCTCCTCGGCGCCGAGCGGCTGTGCGAACGACCAGCACTTGGCCCGCCCCATGATCAGCGCGGAGAACTGCTGCAGGAGCCCACGCTCCCCCATGCTCCGCAGAATCCGGTAGACCTCGTCGGCAGAGGGCATCTCCTCGGACGTCTCCAGGAAGAGCACGCTGCCCGCGTAGTCGCCGACCGGCATGATCTCGCGGTCGGCCATGAGCAGCCACGCCAGAATCTCCAGGTTGCCTCCCCAGCCGGGCCCTTCGACGACCCGGTCGGCGTTGTGCCAGATCCAGGCGTCGGCGGGTCGCATCTCGGGCTCCGCGTCGAAGGTCCGGGGATCCTCCCAGCGGCGGTTGACGTGGTCGGTCTCCTTGGCGGGAGTCAGTTCGTAGGTGCCACGGGTGAAGAGGGCCGCTCGCAAGGAGTCAGCGGTCAGCGGGTGCATCGCACCGGGGCGTCCGAGTTCGACCATCACCGACCCGCCGTGATAGCCCACGATGCCCAGGTTCCGCAGGAGGGCCAGCAGGTTGGTGTTGTCGCTGTACCCGAAGAACGGCTTGGGATTGGCGCGCAGCAGCTCGCGGTCCAGGTGTGGGAGGACGGTGATCTGGTCGTCACCACCGATGCTGGCGATCACCGCCTTGATCTCGGGGTCGGCGAACGCCGCGTGGATGTCGGCGGCCCGCTCGGCCGGGGTCGACCCCATGGTGCGCGTCGTCGGATACTCCACCACCTCGAGCCCGAACTCGTCGCGGAGTCTGCGCAGTCCCAGCTCGTAGGGCAGTGGCAGAATTCCCGGGAGCCCGGAGGACGGCGAGATGACGGCGATACGGTCGCCGGGGCGGGGCTTGTCCGGATAGCTGGGTGTCGTCATCCGGCGAGCCTAGGACGAGCCCGTTTCCGGTGTCAGCCGGGTTTCGGCTCACTCGTCGAACGACCCGTGGCGTCCCGCACCGCCGCCGAACCGGTCCGCACCGGCCTGGGTCTCCCCGGCGGTCAGCGGAACCAGGCCGTGCCGGTACTCGGCCGCCAGTGCGTCCTGCTCGGACAGTCCGTGCTGTTCGCGGACGGAGAGCCTGTCGTGACGCAGACACAGTTGGGGGAACGCGGCGATCTCCCGGGCGAGTTGTTCCGCCGCGCGACGTGCTTCACCGGTCGGCACGATCCGGTTGGCGAGTCCGATGTCGTACGCCTCCGTCGCCGCGACCGGGCGGCCGGTGAGGATCAGGTCCATCGCACGGCTCTCACCGATCAGGCGCGGCAGCCGCACCGTGCCGCCGTCCACCAGGGGCACGCCCCAGCGGCGGCAGAAGACACCGAAGACCGCGTCCTCCTCGGCGACCCGCAGGTCGCACCAGGCGGCGAGTTCCAGGCCGCCGGCCACCGCGTGGCCGGAGACCGCGGCGATGACCGGTTTGCTCAGTCGCATCCGGGTGGGTCCCATGGGCCCGTCGCCCTCGCCGCGGACCTTGTTGCCGCGTTCCGTGCCGATGCCCTTGAGGTCCGCTCCGGCGCAGAAGGTGCCGCCCTCGCCCCACAGCACGGCGACAGATGCGTCCGGATCTGAGTCGAACTCGCGGAAAGCGTCCGCGAGTTGATCGGCGGTCGGCCCGTCGACGGCATTACGGACCTCTGGGCGGCTGAGAATCACCGTGAGGACGGGGCCGTCGCGCTCGATACGTACGGCGGGGTGTCCGGTCGTCACTTTCCCTCCCACAGGGGGTCGCGCAGGTCCCGGCGGAGGATCTTTCCGACCGGCGAGTACGGGATGGTCTCGACGAAGTGAACTCTCTTCGGCGCCTTGTAGCCGGCCAGCCGCGCACGCACATGATCGCGCAGGGCCGCTTCGGGCGCAGCGGCCCCGGGCCGCAGTGTGACGAAGGCGGTGACGGCCTCGACCCAGGTCGCGTCGGTGGCACCGACAACGGCGCTCTGCCCGACCGCGGGGTGGCTCGCGAGGGCGTCCCCGACCGCGCGTGGGTAGACGAAATGCACGGCGGTACGTCCCGCGGGGCGCGCGGCGCCGCGGCGAACCAGGTCTACGGCAAGCATGTGCCGGACGATAGACCCGTCACATACAGTCCGTCCAGACTGTTTGTTGGTTCCCTGTGCTGCCGTACGCTCGCTGCCATGCCCGCTCCACGCCGCACCCAGCAACAACGCCGGGAGGAGACCCGCCAGCGCCTCCTCGATGCCACGATCGACTGTCTGGTCGAGCACGGTTTCGCGGGCACCACGACCCAGCGGGTACAGGAGCGGGCGGGCGTCTCCCGCGGCGCGCTGCTGCACCACTTCGCCTCGAAGGCCGATCTGTTGGCGGCCGCGACCCACCATGTCGCCGAGCTGCGACTCGCGCACATCCGCGCCGAGACGGAAGGCGGCGCACAGAGCCGCGAGAAGGGGCTCGCCCTGCTGCGCACGGCGATGTCGGGCCCGTACTTCCTCGCGGGCCTGGAACTGTGGCTGGCGGCGCGCACCGACGCCGACCTCAGGGCGGCGCTGCTTCCGGCCGAGCGGGACGTGGGGGCGGCCCAGCGTGCGGTGATGGCCGACATCTTCGGCGCGGAGACAGCGGCGCGCGAGGACTTCCCCCTGCTCTGCGAATCACTGCTGGTCCTGCACCGCGGCCTGGCACTCACCGGCGTGCTGCGCGAGGACCCCGCATTCGACGACGAGATGCTGCGGCTGTGGCTGGACCGCTTTCTGACCGCCCGGACCCGCTGATCGTTTCGGAGTGAGGGCACCGCGCCGTCCGAGGGCGCGGCCGACGCCACGCGCCCGGCACCGTGCCGGCCACTCCTGCCGGCGAGGACCCGGACGCGGCCGACGCCTCCCTCCGGGGCACGGCCGGCGAGCTGCTCCTGGCCTTGTACGACCGTGTTCCGGTGGACTCCCCGAAGCTCGACGCGACCGACGCCTCTTCGACCTGCTCCTGGCCTGGGACCCGGACGAGTAGGACATGACCATGCGCCACCTCGTGCGCCCCGAGTGCATGCCTTCCGCCGACGGCTGCAGCCGCGCGTCGTAGCGTCCGGGCCGCTGATCGCGATCTCCGGGCCTCGCGGCGAGGGCTCACCCCGTGCGATAGAGCGCCGTGAGCAGTTCGATCGCGGACTGAGTGGCGGGATGCGGGTCGTCCCGCCACCAGGCGAGCCGCACGGCGATCGGCTCGGCGTCGCGCACCGGCCGGTAGACGACGCCGGGACGCGGATACTGGTTGGCGGTGGATTCCGCCGTCATTCCCACACAGCGGCCCGTGGAGATGATGGTGAGCCAGTCGTCGACATCGTGCGTGTCCTCGGTCGACGGGCGGGAGTCCGGTGGCCACAGCTCCGTGGTGGTGGTGCCGGTCCGCCGGTCGATGAGCAAAGTGCGCCCGCCGATGTCGGAGAGCCTGACCGAGCGGCGCCTGGCCAAGGGGTCGTCGGCGGCCATGGCGCACAGACGCCGCTCCAGTCCCACGATGGCGGAGTCGAAGCGGCGGTCGTCCAGCGCCCTGCGCACCACGGCGAGATCACAGGCGCCCTCCGCCAGCCCGGCGGTACCGGAGTTGACGCGGACGAGCTGCAGGTCGGTCTCGGGGTGCGCACCGCTCCAGCGTCGCTGGAAGGCAAGCGTGTGGCGACCGAGGGCCGACCAGGCGTATCCGATCCGCACCCGGGCGTGGCCCGACGTGGCCTCCCGGACGAGATCCGCCACCTCGCCGAGCACGCGTCGGGCCTGCGCCACCACGCGCAGCCCGGTCGCGGTCGGAGTCACCTCGCGGGAGGTGCGCCGCAGGAGCCTTACTCCCAGGGCGCGTTCGAGCGAGGCCAGCGTGCGGGACACGGCCGCCTGGGAGACACCGAGCGCAAGGGCGGCATCGGTGAAACTGCCCTCGTCGACGATCGCGACGAGACAGCGCAACTGCCGCAGCTCCACATCCATGACTCAAGCGTATAGATGGATCGACCCATGCATTTTGTGCAAGAGGCGTGTGGTCGCACGATCGGGGCATGCAAGCAGCTCCCGCAGGCTCAGCAGCACCCGCGCACCACACTGCCGCGGCGCCCCCTTCCCCGGGGCCTGACGGAAAGCGCCTGGCCGGTATGGCCGCCATGTTCGGCAGCGGGCTCTCCAACCAGACCGGCGCCGCGATCGGTTCATTGGCCTTCCCCGTCCTCGGACCTGTCGGTGTCGTCGCGGCACGCCAGTACGTCGCCGCGATCGTCCTGCTGGCCGTCGGCCGGCCCCGTCCGCGGTCCTTCACCTGGCGTCAGTGGTGGCCGGTCCTGCTGCTGGCGCTGGTGTTCGGATCGATGAACCTGTCGTTGTACAGCGCCATCGACCGCATCGGTCTCGGGCTGGCGGTGACCCTGGAGTTCCTCGGACCGCTCGGCATCGCCCTGGCCTCCTCACGCCGCCGCGTGGACGCGATCTGTGCGGTGATCGCCGCAGCGGGCGTCGTCACCCTGATGCGTCCGCAACCTTCCGCCGACTACGTCGGGATGGGTCTGGGGCTGCTGGCCGCCGTCTGCTGGGCGTCCTACATCCTGCTCAACCGCACCGTCGGCCGCCGCATCGCCGGAGCGGAGGGATCGGCGGCCGCCGCAGGCCTCTCCGCCCTGGGGTTCCTGCCGGTCGGACTCGTCATCGTCGTACAGCATCCGCCGACCGTGGGGGCCGCCGCCTGCGCTGTCGCCGCCGGTGTCCTGTCCTCAGCCGTGCCGTACCTCGCAGACCTGTTCACCCTGCGACACGTGCCTGCGCAGACCTTCGGTCTGTTCATGAGCGTCAACCCCGTCCTGGCGGCCGTGGTCGGATGGATCGTCCTGGGGCAGAACCTGGGCTGGATCGAGTGGGCCGGCATGGCAACCGTCGTCTGCGCCAACGCGATCAGCATCCTCATACGTCGCACCTGACGGAACGCCTCGCACATCCGGGTGCAGGAAAACGGCCGCACGTCCGGTCCCCGGCCGTCTCGCCCTGCTCATCGGCCCGCCGGGCATCGGACGTCGGCCATCCGGCTGCCCTTGACGGTGGTCTTTCCCCGGTCCGGGCCGAAGCGGGTCCGCTCCACCGCACCGGTGACGGACCGGTGGCCGTCGAGTAGCCGTCACCGGCGCCCGCCGAGGGGCTCGGCGCACCCGTGCGTGGCGCGGAGAACGGACTCCCACCGTCGGCCTCCATGGTGCGGTGATCGCTTGATGGAGGCCTCGCGCGGCGACGTACGCATCTGCTCCGGCGCCGTTGTCCCGGTGGCACGCACGCTTCGCGGATCCGGGTCCTGTGCCGACGTCCTGCCTCTCCACCGACCGGGAATCACCTCCGTCCCATCCCTTGCGCCGACAGCGTGCAGCGATCAGGATGCTGACTGCATGTGACCGCCGGTAACCGCCGCCCATCAGGGCTGGGACGTGAAGAAGGTCCTGCTGTGTCCGTACTCCGCCACACGACGAACACCCTCGGCTCCCTGTCGACAGGCGTCCGCCTCACCGTCCTCGGCGCGGTGCTGGCGGCAGCCGCCGCCCTGCTCCCCGCCGCTTCCGCCGCGGCTGCGGAACCAGGCGTCGGCGGTTACACCGACCCCTCGTACGCCTCCACGTGCGCCTTCCACCGCTACGGCGAGGGTGAGACGCCGCCGCTCTCCCTGTTCGGCGCCGACCCGCTGTGCGTGGAGTACGCCAAGCGGGACATCACCGTGGCCAACGGCGGCGCGGCACGCTTTCTGCTGGCCGAGCCCGCGCGCTTCGCGCTCGCCGTACCGGCGTGCCGTTACTGGCAGTTGGACCATTGGAGCGTGCAGGCCACGGCAGGCGGAACCGAACTGGTCGGCTGGGACGGCAGCTACTGGTTCGACAAGGCGGAGGGCAGCGCCGCGGCGAGGGTACGCAACATCACCGTCGCCGGGCAGCCAGCGCGGGCCGAGGACGCCGCGGAGGTGATCCGGCCGTACGACGCCCGGCTCGCCGACGCGCTCATACGCGACGCGGCGGGTCTGGCGGTGCGGCTGCCGGTGAGCGGACTGTGTTGAGCGAACCACCCGCACGTCCCACTCGGCGGCGGCTGCTCGTCGGGCTGACCGCCGCCGTCGCCGCCCTGCGAGCAGGGGAGCTGACCGCCGAGGCCACGCCTTCCGCTCGCCCTGTGCCTGATTCGGTCCCGGTGGCCCAGGCCGGGCCGCAGCCCGCTTCCCTTGCGCTGCCCGACCCGACGACCGCCACGCTGGAGGCGTTTGCGGACACCATGGTCCCGGGCGAGAAGAGGTACGGCGGTGACATGGCGGTCGCCGGGGCGGCCCCCGGTCCCGGCGCCGTACAGGCGGGGGCCGTCGAGCTGCTCAACCTTCCCGATCTCGGCATCGGTGTGCTGCTGCCCGAGCTGGCGCTGCTGGTGAACACCCGCGCCCTCGCCTACGCGGCCACCCACGGCCGGGTCCTGCCGCCCACTCAACCTCCGTTCGTAGCGCTGCGGTTCACCGATCGCACCGCGCTCGCCGGAGAGCTGCTCACACCCGGCGCCCCGGACCGGCAGCTGTACGTGCTGCTCGCACTCTTCGCCGCCGCGGCCTTCGACACCGCGGCCCACCTGCACACCGCCGTAGCCATCCGGCAACGCCACCCGGGCCTGGTCTGGATCGGCTTCCCGGCGCCCGGCGCCGACGGACTGTGGCGCTTCCCCGACTACTCGTACGGCAGAAGGCTCGCCTCCGAACATCCGCTCACCACCGTCGGAGGGCACCCCGCATGAGCGTCACCGAACGCACCGACGTGCTGGTCATCGGCAGCGGCTTCGGGGGCGCCATCCCCGCCTACCATCTGGCCGCGGGCGGCGCCGAGGTGGTGATCCTGGAACGCGGACCGCACCTCACCGCCCCCGACTTCACCCATGACCTGCGTCTGGGCGGCTACACCCGGATCGTCGACCTCGTGCAGGGCGACGGCATCACCGTCGTCGCCGGCAACTGCGTCGGCGGGTCCAGCGTGGTCTACTTCGCCGCTTCGCTGCGGGCCCCTGGCTTCGTCTTCGACCGCCGCGGCAGTCTGGGCCACCGCCTGTGGCCTTCGACCCTGACGCGTGCGGCACTCGACCCGTGGTACGACCGGGTCGAGGAGGCCCTGCCCGTGGCCGAGCAGAGCTGGGACCAAGTGCCCTACCCCGGCGGCCTGTTCGCGGCAGCGTGCGATCGTGCGGGCCGCACCTGCAACCCTGTGCCCGTCGCCGTCGACCTGGCCCGCTGCACCAACTGCAACTGGATGCTGAACGGCTGCCACTTCGACGCCAAGCGCTCCATGCTGCTGAACTACCTCCCCGCCGCGACCGCGCACGGCGCCGAGATCCGCCCACTCCACGAGGTGCAGACGATCGCGCCTGCCACCACACCCGGTTACCGCTACCGCGTCTCGTACACGCGGCTCGACGCCGGCGACTACCGGCTGCCGGTCGGTGCAGGGGCGATCGAGGCCAAGACCGTGGTGCTGGCCGCGGGCGCTCTGGCCACCCCCGTGCTGCTGCAGCGCTCGGCTCCTCTGCTCGGCGGCGTCCCGCAGGCCGTCGGGCGCTACTTCTCGGGCAACGGCGACCGCGTGTCCATCGCCGACGTCGACGAAGGCAAGGTGCGCGACCTGCTCGGTCTCGAGCGCGCACCGGGCATCCCGTACCAGGGCTTCCCCATCGGGAAGCCCATTGGTTCCATGTCGTACGACCGGCTCGACCCGGCAACGGCGGAGTTCACCCGTTTCTCCCTTCAGCAGATCTACTTCCCCGGCATCACCGACCTGCTGGCCCAGGCCACTGACGCCCCGGCGACGAGCTGGTTCGGCGTCCGCAAGAAGGAGCTGCGGGCACGCTGGCCGTCGTGGCTCTCCGTGCTCGCCATGACCGAGGACGACAACGAGGGCGTCTTCGGCCCGCCGCCACCCACCGGTAGCTCGACGCGCGTGGCCACATCGCTCTGCCTGTCCACGCTCTCGTACCGGCCGACGGCGAACACCCTGCGCGGCTGGGCCGCCGCGGACGCCGAGGCCCGCGCGGTGCTGGAACGCGACGGTCTTGCGCGGGTGCGGCCCTGGAGCGAGAACGCCGCCGGGTCCGTGAGCGCACACCCTCTCGCCTCCTGCCGGATGGGTGACGACCCCGCCACCTCGGCGCTCGACGAACGCGGCGAACTACGAGGCCACCCGGGTCTGTTCGTCACCGACGGTTCGGCGGTACCGACCTCGCTCTGCGTGAACCCCTCACTGACGATCGCGGCGCTGGCCGAACGGGCGTGTCCCGGCATCGTGGAGAGCACCGCCGAGGAAGGCGTGCGCGCACGGTACGGGGCCCCGGTGCCCCGGTGAAAGGAATCCCTCGTGAACTCGCTCTACCCGCCGCGGATGACCGGTCGTCCAGGGCGGCTCGAAGTCTGGTACGCGACGTTGACCGATCCGCGTACCGGGACCGGCGTGTGGATCCACCACGAAGTGGTGGCACCCCAGCACGACGGCCCGGTCCGGGCACACGGCTGGATATCCGTCTTCCCGCCGGACGGACCGCCGGTCACCGAGCGGTTCGGGGGCCGGGACGCTCCGCCGCCCCAGGGCGAGGCGTACTTCGAGGTGCCGGGGGTGCGGGCAACGCCCAGCCTGCTGGAGGGCACCGCGGGCGCGATCACCTGGCGTCTGACGGTCACCGGGGGCGGAGAGCCCCTCTACACCTTTCCGCGCTGGTCCTGGCAGCGTGAACTGCTCCCCGCCGCCCAGATCGTGCCTGCCCCCGACGCCGTTTTCGAGGGGGAACTCGTCTTCGGGGAAAGACGGTTCACCCTCTCCGACGCCGTGGGAGGCGTCGCCCGGATCGCCGGTCACGGCAATGCCCAGCGATGGGCGTGGCTCCATGCGGGCCTCGGTGGCGGGGACGTACTGGAAGTGGTGGCCGCCGTCGCCCGCCGTCCCACGATGCGGTGGCTGCCACCGCTGCCCATGCTTCAGCTGCGGATCGGTGGCACCGACTGGCCGCGCGACCCGTTGCTGACCGCGCCACTGCTGCGCGCACGGATCGGGCTGCCGGACTGGTCGGTCGCAGGCGGCGGCGCGCGGCGCAGGGTACGGATCGATGTGACCCAGGACCCGGTCGACTGTGTCTCGCTCTCCTACACCGACCCCGACGGAGCGACCGCCACATGCACCAACACCGAACGTGCGACCGTCGACGTGGTCGTCGAACGCCGCACCGGGCTGCGCCGCTTCGAGGTGGAACACCGCTGGCATCTGGATCGCACCGGTCACGCGGAGGTGGGGACCCGGCCGTGAGAACGGTGCGCCGCCCTCGTGACGCGGACCGCGTATCCACGCCCCGGAGGAACCCACCGAGTCGTCTGCCACGCAGACCTCGGTACAGGTGTTCGCAGGGACCGGGTTAGTCTGACCGTCGTACCGGACACGGGGTGCCCTACCCGAGGGCTGAGATCACACCCGTCGAACCTGAACCAGTTCGCACTGGCGGAGGGATGTCTTTCATGCCTTTGACGCATGTTTCCGGCGGGCTGCCCGCCGACGGCCGGCAGACCGTCTTCGACGGACGGATGCCGGTGGCGGCCGGCGACCTCCGGGTCGAGACGCACGGCATCGAGCCGGTCCCCGAGAGCAATCGCTACGGCGGTCCCGGGCGCCTGTTCAGCGTGTGGTTCGCTCCCAATCTGACCATGACCGGTGTATTCACCGGCACCGTCGGCATCGCCCTCGGCCTGGACTTCGCCACCGCGCTCGCCGCCGTCGTGCTGGGCACGGTGCTCGGCGCGGTGCCCACCGCCTACCTGGGGACCTGGGGGAGCCAGACCGGTGCCGGACAGCTGCCGCTGGCCCGGCTCGCCTTCGGCCGGGCCGTGACGGTGCCCGGCATCCTGCAGTGGCTGTCCTCGGTCGCCTGGGACGCGCTGATCGGGCTGTTCGGCGGGGACGCGCTCGCGCGGCTCTGCGGCTGGCCGTTCTGGCTCGGCGTGCTGGCCATGATGTTGGCCCAGGGCGCCCTCGGCGTGCTGGGCTACGAGGCCATCCACCGGCTCCAGATCGTCATGACCTTCGTACTCGCCGGCGCGTTCGCCCTGATCGCCTGGCGGCTGCTCGACGGTGTCCATCCGGTCGGAGCCGGCACCGCCCACGGCGCCGACCGGGCCGGCGCGTTCGTCCTGACCAGCACCATCGCGCTGAGTCTGGCCCTGTCCTGGGCCCCGTACGCCAGCGACTTCAGCCGCTATCTGCCACGCACCACCTCGCGCCCGCGCATGTTCTGGTTCACGCTGCTCGGCCTGGTGGTGTCCTTCGTGGCCGTCCAGGCCCTCGGGTTGCTGGGCGCGTCCGTACTGACCGACCAGACCGCCGCAGGGGTGGACAAGCTGCTGGGCGGTGGGGTGCTGGGCGCGTTCGGACTGCTCGCCGTGGCGCTGGCCGCCCTCTGCAGCAACGCCATGAACGACTACAGCGGTTCCTTGGCCCTGCAGACCGTCGGCGTGCGCATTCCCCGCCCGGCGGCCGCCGCCCTCGCCGCCGCGCTCGGCTTCCCTCTGGTGCTGTGGATGCACGCTGCCGACACCACTGCCCGCTTCCAGAACGTGCTGCTGTTCGTCGGCTACTGGATCCCCGGATTCGTGGCGATCGTCATCGTCGACTGGATCGCACGGGCCCGGACACGGGACGGTGCGGCGATCGATCTCGCCGCCGAGACCGCTCGGCCGAACTCCGGGTGGCCCCCGTTGCTGGCGTTCGCCGTCGCCTTCGCCGCGGCGGTGCCGTTCATGGACACCAGTCTGTACGTGGGACCGGTGGCCGCCGCCCTGCACAGCGCCGACCTCTCGTACTACGTGGCGTTCCTCGTGGCTCTCACCGTCTACGCGCCGCTGCGGCTACGCCGTCGCCCGCAGGACTGACCTGCCGCCGGCCGACGGACCCCGAACGACATCCCCTCCCCCACGGAGCGAAATCCCATGCCCGTTACATCCACCGATCACACCGCTTTCGTCCCGCAGGCCCTCGCACGCGTGCGGGCGGACTCCCCTCTGGTCCAGTGCCTGACCAACTCGGTGGTCACGGGCTTCACCGCCAACGTCCTGCTGGCGCTCGGCGCCTCGCCGGCCATGGTCGACATTCCGGAGGAGGCCGGCCCGTTCGCCCGGGTCGCCTCCGGGGTCCTGATCAATCTCGGTACCCCGCACGCGGAGCAGCGCTCCGCCATGGTCGAGGCCGCGCGGGCGGCGGGTTCGGCCGGCACCCCGTGGGTCCTCGACCCGGTGGCGGTCGGCGCGCTGCCGGTGCGCACCGCTCTGGCGCGAGAACTCCTGCGGCTGCGACCGACTGTGATCCGGGGCAACGCGTCCGAGATCATCGCGCTCGCGGGCGCGGGCGACGGCGGCCGCGGCGTGGACTCCTCCGACGGCGTCGGGGCCGCCGAGGATTCGGCCCGCGAGCTGGCGCGTGCAGCAGGCTGTGTGGTCGCCGTCTCCGGGCCTGTCGACTTCGTCACCGACGGGGTGCGCAGCGCCCGGATCGCCAACGGTGACGCCCTGTTGACCCGGGTGACAGGTGGCGGCTGCGCACTGGGTGCGGTGATGGCCGCCTTCGCGGCGGTCGACGAGGACCGCTTCGCCGCGGTCGTGGCCGCCGTCACCACGTACACGGTCGCCGCCGAACTGGCCGCGAAGGAGTCCTCCGGGCCCGGCAGCTTCGCCGTCGCCTTCCTGGACGCGCTCGCCGCACTGCAGGAAGCGGACCTCGGCGAGCGGGCGGCCCTCTCGTGACCGCGGCACCGGTGGATCTGTCGGTCTACCTGGTGACGGACACGGCCCAGTGCGCGGCCCGCGGCCGGAGCGTGGCCGAGACCGTCGCCCTGGCAGTGGCCGGGGGCGTGACCGCCGTGCAGATCCGGGAGAAGCACGCCACCGGGAGGGAGTTCCTGCACACGGTTCTGGAGGTGGCCGCCGTCCTTCCCGAACGAGTGACGCTGATCGTCAACGACCGGGTGGACGTGTTCCTGGCGGCCCGAGCCGCCGGCGCCCGCGTGACAGGTGTTCACGTCGGCCAGTCGGATCTGCCGCCGGCGGCCGTACGCGAACTGATCGGGGAGGACGCGGTTCTGGGCCTGAGTGCAGCCACCCCCGAGCAACTGCGGGCCGCCGCCGAGGATCCGGCGCGCGTCCACCACGTCGGCATCGGCGCGTTGCACGCGACCAGGACCAAGGCGGACGCCCCGGCCCCGCTCGGCCATGCCGGCTTCGCCCGCCTCGCCCGGCTCAGCGATCTGCCCGCCGTGGCCATCGGCGGCATCACCCCGGCCGACCTGCCGCGCCTGCGAGACGCCGGGGCGGTGGGAGCCGCCGCCGTCTCCGGCATCTGCGCCGCCGTGGACCCTCGTGCGTCGGCACGCGCGTACGCCCGGGCATGGCCCCGTGCCCGGCCGGAGAACCTCGCACGACCGCGCCGCGCGCGTGCTGACGATCGGCGGATCCGACTGCGGCGACGACCCGGAAGTCCACCCGCCCCGAAGGCGATGCCGATGCCGGGCGCCCACGGTAGGAGCATGCTCACGGCTGTCACGGGACAGCACTCTGGCGCGTGGCGCATCCCTCGCGACGTTCCGGGTGACGGCCTTCAGCGCGTCCCCGTGGAGGACCTCCGGTGACTGACCGTACCCGGGCTGTGCTCCGAGTTGTGAAAGTCTGTTCATACATGAGCGGGTTTCCCACCCGCGACTTGCGCGTGCGAGGTACCCCCGAGTAACAACATGTCCCATGAACTTTTTCAGCCGCGGCACCACGCTCCGACGCCCGGCGGCGCCCGCCGCTCCGACAACCCCCGCTGCTGCCGTGATGCCGGATCCCGCCCTGGCAGCTCTCACCGGAGAGTGGATGATCGACCCCGCCCACAGCAGGATCGGTTTCTCGGTGCGGCACGCGATGGTGACGACGGTGCGCGGATCCTTCGGTTCGTACGACAGTCGCCTCTACTTCGACGGCCGGAACCCGGCACGCTCTCGCGCGGACATCGTGCTGCACACCTCGAGCGTCGACACGGGGGTGGAGCAGCGTGACGCCCACCTGGTCGGGCGTGACTTCCTGGACGCCGCGACGTATCCGCGGATGACCTTCACCAGTACCGCCGTTCACCTCGCGGGCAAGGACGTCTACCGCATGACCGGCGACCTCACCATCAGGGGCATCACCCACCCCGTGGAACTGGACCTCACCTACATCGGCCATGTCACCGACCCGTTCGGCTACGAACGGGTCGGCTTCGACGGCACGACCACCATCAACCGATCGGACTGGGGCCTGACCTACAACGCCCGGCTGGCGGAGGGCGGGGCAATGGTCAGCGAGCGGCTCCGCCTCCAGTTCGACATCGCGGCGATCCGTTCCACCTCGAAGCACTGACCCCGCCCGTACGGGAGGTGTCAGTGGCATCTGCCGTCACCGGATCGACACGGCCACCCTGCCCCCGCCGTCGTGGGTCGACCACCCCAAGTGCCGTGCTACACACACCGGTTCACCGACGGGTCGACCGGTCCCGGCGCCGCGTCGGTGTCGGGGCTCACCACGCCAGCCCCTTCAGCCGGGTGGCCACCTGCTCGCGGTCCCAGGCGCCGTCGGCGACCACCACGCGATACCGGTACGCGAAGGACTCGCCGGCGTCCAGCGCGAACTCCTCGAAGAACGCCCAGGAGAACGCGACGGTCGGGATCGGCGCCGCGCGCACGAACCAGTGCGAGGCGTGAATCGCGTCCGCGTTCCCTGGCGCGTGCGCGAACATCAGCGTCGAGTGGCCGTCGACGTCGTCGTGCTCGCCGGTGAACGCCAGCCACGGGCCCTGCGTGCCCATCAACTCACCCTCGGTGCCGGGGCCGAAGACTCGGCCTCCGGTGAAGTCGCGCGGTCCGCGCCACTGCAGACCGGTGTACCCGGCCATCTCGCGGCCCGCCGTGGTCGGTGAGCCGAAGCGCAGAGCCTCGCCGTCCTCGCGGACGTTGGTCAGCCGGATCGACCAGTCCACGGCGTACGAGCCGGTCTCCGGGTCCACCGCGTGCACCCGTACCCCGCGCCGCTCCCGCGCCCACTGGGCGCCTCCGTTCTCCACCCAGGTCAGCCGCTCGGTGAAGGACAGTTCGTCGGCGCACACGTCGATGGCATCGAAGCCGTCGTGCCGCATCGAGCCGATCAGCTCGTGGAGGCCCAGATAGCCCTTGCCGTGGATGTAGGAGTGGCCGCCCCAGAAGTTCTGCCCGGACAGATGACTCGCCGTCATCTGCAGTCCCTTGTGCCAGCGGTGGTCACTGGGCCGGTAGCCGGAGACAAGGCGGCCGGACAGGGTGCGCAGCGGGTGGACATACGGTTTACGGGCCTCGAACGCGACCGGGTCGGGCCGGTACACGTACGAGAACAGCTCCACGCCGGTCGCGGCGGCGCGCACGGTGATCCGCTCGCCGTGGACGTGCGTGACCTCGACGGCGGCCGCGCTCTTGGGGGTCGTACCGCCGCTCACGGCCTCGCCGCTCAACGCTTCGGGCTCCAATCCGGGTGGTCGCCGTGCATCGTGGCGTAGAACGGGTCGCCTGGGCCGAGCTCACCGGCCTTTACGGCGGCGCCGGTGAACGCCGATTTGTACAGCGCGGCCGCGAACTCCAGGGTGCTGCGGGCGTCGCGGCCGCTGCCGGGCGGTCGGGTACCCGCGTCGTGCGCGTCGAGCAGCGCGGTCAGTTGCGCGGTGTGCGAGCTGGGTACGTCAGCCGCGGGCGCGGGCGGCTGTGGGGCGCCGGGTGCCGAGGTGTACCGCCAGTCGTCGTTCGAGTGCCCGTACAGATGAGTCAGTTCGACGGTGGCCCGCTCGCAGTCGATGCGGATGCGGCTGGTCTCGTCGGGCGAGAGAACCGAGTTGACGACGGTGGCCAGGGCGCCGCCCGCGAACCGTACAAGCGCGGTGGACACGTCCTCGCTCTCCGTGTCGTGCACCAGGCGGGCGGCCATCGCGCGCACCTCGGTCCACTCGCCGAGCAGGTGCAGGAGCAGGTCGTACTGGTGGATGCCGTGGCCCATGGTGGGGCCGCCGCCCTCGCCGGCCCAACGGCCGCGCCAGGGCGCCGCGTAGTACGCGGCGTCGCGGTACCAGGTGGTCTGGCAGTGCGCGACGAGCGGGCGGCCGAGCGTGCCGTCGGCGAGCAGGGAGCGGGCGTGCACGGCGCCGGAGCCGTAACGGTGCTGGAAGACGACGGACGCGTACCCGCCACTGGCGTCCTCGGCGGCGGCGATCTCGTCGTACTCGGCGAGCGACAGTGTCAGCGGCTTCTCGCACAGCACCCAGGCACCGGACTTCAGGGCGGCGACGGTCTGCTCGCGGTGGAACGCCGGTGGCGTGCCGATGAGCACCAGGTCCGGTCGGTCCGCCGTGAGCATCGCGGCGAGATCGGTGTGCCCGGCGACGTCCGCGAAACCGGCCTCGGCGGCCTGGGCTCCGAACGCGTCGAGCCGGGCGGGATCCACGTCGACGGCTGCGACCAGTTCGGCGCGGTCGCGCAGGGCGGCGAGGGCGGGCAGATGGCTTCCGGTGACGATCGCGCCGGTGCCGACGACGGCGGCACGCAGAGGAGATGCCGGACGAGAGGGGGATGACATGCGGGTTCCTCGGAGAGCAGGTGAGGGGAAAGCGCTTTCCGTACACAGGACCCTAACCGCGATCGAAGGACGCGGACAAGGCCCGCGCCCGGTTCATGGCCCGCAGCGAAGGTGCCTCGAGGCAATACCTGACCGGTTCCCGGCGAACGGCAGTCACGGGGCCCTGATGGTCACTTGCACACGCCGCGGTTGCTCCCCCGCCCAAGAAATCTTTCGATGCGCAATGCAGGGACTCCGAGTGAATATCGGAACAATCGGTGGAACAGTAGTAGATTCCGCTGGCGGCGGCATCGCCCCCGCCGGCCTCTTGCGGACCCGACCCTTCATCATCAACAGCCCATCGAAAGGCGGCCCATGAAGCGTACGTTCACGTTGATCACCGCGCTGGTCTTCACCGTGCTGTCGCTGACGACGGCGCACGCCGCGGTCAAGAAGGCCAAGACCCCGCTGAGTTGCGAGTCCCGGACGTTCGTCTCCAGCCCGGGGCCGCGTTTCAACGACCCGGAGGACCCCGCCGCCCAGATGAAGATCATGGGCCCGATCATCGAATCGATCAACAGCGCCAGCTGCGGGCAGACCGTACGCGTCGCCATGTACTCGATCAGCATCGCGCAACCGGGCCCGGATTTCGCCAACGCCCTGATCGCCGCGCACCAGCGCGGCGTCATCGTGAAGGCGCTGATGGACGCTCACAGCGACAACAAGATCTGGCAGTCGATGGTCACCGAGTTGGGCAACGACCCGCGAGCCTCCAGCTTCGCCGCGCTGTGCCCGGGCGGCTGCCTGTCCCACTTCGGCGGCTCCGCCCTGCACGCGAAGTACTACATGCTCAGCGGTGGGCTCGATGCGAACAGGACTGTGACCGTCAGCAGCGCCAACCCCACCTCCGCCCAAGCCGGCACCGCATGGAACAGCAGCGCCACCGTCAAGGGCAACGTCGACCTGTACAACTCCTACGTCCGCTACTTCACCGCCATGGCCAAGGGGGCGATCAACGGCCCGGGCCCGCTGGCACCCGACTACTACAACTCCACCAGCGCCACGGCCGCCAGGAAACTGTCCCCGCCCTCCTACCAGTGGCCCAAGGCTCGCTCCAGAAGTGACACCTGGGTCGACTTCCTGGGCAACATCAAGGCGCCGGCCACGATCAACATCGCCATGTTCCAGTGGACCTCTCACGGACAGCCGGGCGACCGGAACTATCTGGAGCTGCCGAAGAAGCTGGTGAGTCTGGCAGGAACCGGCGTCAAGATCCATATTCTTATCACCGCCGGCCAGGTCGATGACAGCGTGCAGAGCTACCTGAAGAACCGGCCGAACATCGACGTGCACGACACCACCCACGGCACCGACGCGAACGGCAACGCTCTGCACTACACGCACGACAAGTACATGATGGTCAGCGGCAGTTACGCGGGTGCGGCCGACTCCAGGATCGTGTTCATCGGGTCCTCGAACTGGACGAGCAACGGCGTCTGGCACAACGACGAGTCGAACCTGAAGCTGACCGGTCGGTCCAACTACGACATGTTCATGACGGACTGGCAGAACCAGTACGACCGCTGCTGCGGGACCGTGACGCGACAGTTGAGTGCCGAGCAGCGCGGCGAGAATACGGCACGAGAGATTCCGATCGATCCGAGGCAGGTCGTGGAATAGGCGTTCTCGGTCCGACGAACAGTGCCGGTGAGCTCCAACCTTGCAGACCTGGCGAACAGTTGCGGCGAATGGCGTCGGACGTGGAGATGCTTCCGACGGACGACGTCACGACCGAGATCGCCTGTCCACCAGGAGCTTCCGCGCGCTTGTCCGTCCAGCCGGCGTCGATCGTCCAGCTCGGCTCTGCACTTCCTCGCCTGCGAGCTCGCCGCACGTTCGCCGGGAGCAGGGGCGCGCTGGGCGTCGGCTGTCCACCGGACGGCCGGCACTGCCAGGGCAGGGTTCGTGGCGCCGCTCGCAACGCCGAACACCCGGCTCTTCACCATGCCGGCCGACGACGACAGCCTGAACACGTACGCGCTCGACTCGACGAACGACTCGTTCCCAGTGCGTCCACCTGACGGCGACGGGTGGACGATCATCGGACATGTGCCCAAGATTTCGCATGGCCCCATATCGTCGGCCCTGGTCATGGGGACGCCGCTCCCAGCCCCGCTCCCACCAGGGGCGAGCGCGACCTGCACCGAGAAGCGCCGGCCCATACCCATAAGCCCCCGAACGACGGGGGCCGACGGTCACAAAACGGACACGAACGTGAACGCGCGGGCAGGAAATCGAATATAAGGACAGCGATCCGAGTGGGAGCAATTCGTCAAGGGCACCGAGAGCGAACACGCCCCCTCTCATCGCTCCCTGGGAGCGAGCCGGGGAACAGAAAAAGGGCCGTTATGAAAACGGCCCTTCACCTGCGACGTTCGAAACGTTCGAACTGTCGGGACGACAGGATTTGAACCTGCGACCCCTTGACCCCCAGTCAAGTGCGCTACCAAGCTGCGCCACGTCCCGTTGCTCGCCTGACCTGGGCTTTTCCCCTGGCTGAACGCGCATGAGAACAATACCGCACTTGGGCCGGTGCTCACGAACGCCTTTCGGTACTTCACCTCGACCGAACTTGAGGTCGAACGCTGGGACGCATGACGATCAAGACCGGCGCTCCCGTGCCGCGACCCCAGCCGCCAGATGAGCCTGACGACGGGCGACGAGAAACACGGGTCCGCGGCCACCTCGAATCGCGACGCACTCCGGGTGCCGTACCACCGCGTGCCGCGCGTCACACCGGCCACGGTGGATGATCCGGAGCCCGACAGGTTCCTGCTCTCGAAGGGGCACGGGGCGATGTCGCACTACGGCGGTCCTCGCCACAGACGGCTTCTGCGACGAGGCTCCACTGTCCGGTTTCGGCGGGTACGACCCGCCGCTGGGACACCACTCGGACCGACTGCTCGTCCCGGGCACCGAAATCGGCAGCGGATCACCGCGACACGGACTGCCGCCGGCCGTAGGCAGCGTGCTCGGCCTGCGGGCGCGGGGGCTCACCGTTCCGCAGGCCCGGATCCTGGTCGGGGACGCCGATCTGGACAGGGCAGCAATCGCGAGGCGATCGCTCATGCCGGTCCGGCCGGTCTCGACCAGTTGCACACCCTGGTGATCGACAACGCCTCGGCGGCATCGTTTCCCGGTTCGAAGCGGCCGGCTGGTCGGTCCCGACCGTGGACGGGCGCGAGCACGAGGCGCTGTACGCGGCCTGCACCGCACCCCACCCCGGCCTCCTCACGCAGTGATCACCCACGTCGCCCCCAAGAGCTGACGCCCGTACCGCGGCACACCAGCGCATCCCCTCACCGGAACGAGGAGCACCTCCTCTCATGGACACCATGCGTGAACGTTTCATCACCACCGCGACGCGGCTCCTGGACGACGACCCGGGGCCGACCGTCGTGCCGGCCGAGATCAGCCGCGCCGGCTTCGACCGGGCGCCGCGCGCCCTCATCCGGACCGGGTGATCGATGTCGGCATCCGGGAGCAGCCGCTGATCGCCGCCGGGGCCGAACCGGCGCTGACCGGGATGCGGCCGATCACCCATACGTTCATCCCCTTCCTGATGGAGCGGCCGTTCGAGCAGGTGAAGCTCGACTTCGGGCATCAGGGGCATGTCCGGGGGGAATGTCAGCGCCGGCGGTTCGTACGACTGGCAGGCCGCGGGCATCGAACCGACGCGCACGTCCTGGATCCGCGCGAGGTACGGGAGCCGATCAGCGGTTTCCTGACCAGCGGAGACCGAGCGGGGGGACACCGGGCCGCCCCTCACCGGGATGCGGCCGGCCGAGGCGGACAGTCGGCCCCTCAGTAACCGGGCGACCGGACGACGGGGGCCCAGGCCGCCCGCACCCAGCCCCGCACTCCCCGTCACAGCGAAGTCACAGAGAGCCCTTCCGACCCATTGACCCCGTGGATGGCGTGAACCTAGTCTGAACGGCGCACTCCAGAAAGCGCTTTCTACATCCCGCAGTCGGCATCTACCGCACAGGGAGCGCCCATGAGTCACCATCCGCCCCGCAGAAATCCGCTGAGCAGACACCTGCTGAGCAGGCACCCCTCGCGAGGATTACCTTCCCCTCTCCTCGCTCTCACCGCACTCCTGGCCCTGGTCCTCGGCCTTCTGGTGGCGTCGCCACCCCGCGCCCATGCTGCCCCCTTCCGGGTCCTGGTCTATTCCGAGGTCACCAACTTCAGGCACGACTCGATCCCCGCAGGGGTCGACGCGATCAAGAAGCTCGGCGCGGAGAACGGCTTCGACGTGGAGGCCACCGACGATTCGGCGGTCTTCAACGACACCGATCTCGCCCGTTTCCAGGCCATCGTCTTCAACAACACCAACTCCACCCCGGAGACAGGTGACTTGCTGGGTGCCGACGAGCGGGCCGCCCTGCAGAAGTTCATACGCGGGGGCGGCGGGTGGGTCGGGCTGCATGCCGCGTCCGCCAGCGAGCGCGACTGGGACTGGTACGAGGGACTGGTCGGCGCGATCTTCGACCAGCATCCCGCCGTGCAGACCGGCCGGATCAAGGTCCTCGACCATGCGCACCCGTCCACCAAGGGCCTTCCGGACCTCTGGGAGCGCACCGAGGAGTGGTACAACTGGCGCACCAATCCGACGTCCAAGGTGCACACGCTCGCGCAGATCAAGGTGCGCGACGGCATCACCGGCCTGGACGAGGGCGTGGACCATCCATGGTCCTGGTGCCAGAACTACGACGGCGGACGCTCCTGGTTCACCGCGGGCGGCCATGCGGCGTCGGCCTTCCAGGAGGAGGGCTTCGTCAAGCATCTGCTGGGCGGCATCGAATGGGCCGCGGGTGCCAAGTCGGGTGACTGCACGGCGACCCGTACCGGTTCGTTCCAGCGCACCGCACTGGCCACCGGCGATCTCGCCGACCCGTTCGAGCTGGCCGTCGCCCCCGACCGCCGGGTGTTCTTCGCTCAGCGCACCGGGAAGCTGAAGGTCATCGACCAGCAGACCATGAAGGTCACGACGGCACTGGACTTCGCGTACACGCCGGAGATGACCAGCCAGTCCGACGGGCTGCTCGGCCTCGCGCTCGATCCCGGCTTCGCCACGAACAACTGGCTCTATCTCCTGCACTCCGACAAGACCGAGAAGCAGCTCGACCTCTCCCGCTTCACCGTCACCGGGAACACGGTCGACCCGGCTTCGGAGAAGCGGCTGCTGACCATTCCGACCTGGCGGGGCGAGGGCCGGGCCAACTCCCATATGGCAGGTTCGCTCGCCTTCGACAAGGGCGGCAATCTGTACGCGGCGACGGGCGACAACACCGACCCGTTCGCCTCGGACGGCTTCAACCCGATCGACGAGAGCGAGGGCCGGCGCGCCTGGGACGCCCAGGGCACGGCGGGCAACACGAACGATCTGCGCGGCAAGGTCCTGCGCATCACGCCGGAGGACGACGGCACGTACACCGTCCCGGAGGGCAATCTCTTCGCGCCCGGTACGGAGAAGACCCGTCCCGAGATCTACGCGATGGGGATGCGCAACCCGTTCCGGATCACCACGGATCCGCTGAGCGGCGCACTGATGGTCGCCGACTACGGTCCGGACGCCAAGGCCGCGGTCGCCGACCGCGGACCCGAGGGCACGGTCGAGTACACCCGTATCACCAAGGCGGGGAACTTCGGCTGGCCCTACTGCGTCGGCAACAACACGCCGTTCAACGACTACGACTTCGCGGCGAAGAAGTCGGGCCCGAAGTTCGACTGTGCCGCGCTCGTCAACGATTCGCCGAACAACACGGGGCTGCGGGAGCTGCCGCCGGCCCAGCCGGCCACGGTCTGGTACGCCTACTCCGCGTCCACCGAATTCCCGGAGCTCGGCACCGGCGGCGGTGGCCCGATGAGCGGTCCGGTCTACGACTACGACCCCGACAACACGTACCGCACCAAGTTCCCCGAGTACTTCGAGGGGAAGTGGCTCACCTATGAGCTGACCCGCCAGTGGTTCAAGACGTTCTCGTTCCAGCAGAAGGACCAGACGTTCACCGATCCACGGTTCGCTCCGGTCAAGGCCGGTGATCTCCAGTCGATCAACGGCGTCTTCGCGGACATGAAATGGAACCAGCCGTTCGATGCCGACTTCGGTCCCGACGGTGCGCTGTACGTCATCGACTTCGGGCTCGGCAGCGGCACCGGACGCGGCGGCAGCAACGAGGGGGCGGGCATCTACCGGATCGACTACGTCGGTGACGGACGGCTGCCCGACGCGAAGATCACCGCGAGCCGAGACAGCGGTCCCGCACCGCTCACCGTCGACTTCTCCAGCGCGGGATCCGGGCTGCCGGAGGGCCAACCGGTCACCTACGCCTGGGACTTCGACGGCAACGGCACCACCGACTCGACGGAGCAGAACCCCTCGTACACCTACCGCACCAAGGGGCTCATCACGGCACGCCTGACCGTCACCGGGCCCGGTGGTCTGACCGCGCAGGCCGTGCAGGACATCACCGTCGGCAACAGCAGGCCCGAGGTGACGATCAAGCAGCCGCCGAACGGGGGGATGTTCAGCTTCGGCGACACCATTCCGTTCACGGTCAAGGTGAAGGACAAGGAGGACGGGCGGAACGGGGCGCCGATCGACTGCTCCCGGGTGGTCGTACAGTCGCAGCTCGGCCATGACACCCATCTGCACCCGCTCGACAACTACACCGGCTGCACCGGGGAGATCGTCACGGACGCCGGGGACAGCCACGGCCCGGGACAGAACCTGTACTACGGGATCACCGCCCAGTACGAGGACAAGGGCGCCCCGGACGCCCCCGCGCTCACCGGCTCGACCTCGCTGACGCTGCGCACCACGTTCCGTGAGGCGGAGCACTTCACGGCGACCGGCGGGGCCCACGACGGGGTGGTGGTCGCGAGCAGGACCGACGCCTCCGGCGGGAAGCGGCTGACGGAGATCGAGGACGGTGACTGGATCAGCTTCGATCCGGTGCATCTGAAGAACGTCGACTCGGTGACGGTCGGCGCGGCGTCCGGCGGGATCGGCGGCACGGTGGAGTTCCGGTCCGGCTCCCCGACGGGTCCCCTGCTCGGCAAGGTGACCGTTCCGAACACCGGTGACTGGGGCAAGGTCGTCTCGCCGACGACGGCCCTGCAGAACCCGGGAAGCAGCGTGAAGCTTTACGCGGTGTTCAGTAATCCGGAGTGGTCGAGCGACAAGGCCGATCTGTTCGCGGTGGACTGGCTGCACTTCAACGGGTCCGGCGTCGAGAAGAAGCCCGGTACGAAGGTCAAGGTGAAGGCGGCCCCGGCCACGGGAACCTCGCCGCTCGCCGTCGCGCTGGGCGGCGTGGTCGAGCCGGCCGCCGGACGCACCATCACCTCGTACCACTGGGACTTCGGCGACAACGTCAAGCCCACGGGCACGGAAGGCGCGACCGCGACACACACCTACGACCGCAAGGGTGCGTACACCGCACATCTGACCGTCACCGACGACATGGGCGACACGAGCACCGGCTCCGTCCGCATCGACGTCAGCTGAGCGCGCGTCGGCTGAGAGGAGAGACAACATGAACAGCACACGACGTGCCTTTCTCGGTACGGCTCTGGGTGCCGCCGCGGTGGCCGGTCTCGGTACGGTCCCGGCGTCCGCCGCCGCGGCCGGCCGCTGCCGCCGCATCCCGCCGTCCGCGATCGGCATGCACCTGTACACCATGCGCACGCCGCTCGCGACGGACTTCCGGGGCACGCTGGAACGGCTCGCGGAGATCGGGTACGCGACGGTCGGAGTGAGCGGCCGGCACGGCAACAGCGCCGCCGACATCCGGCGCATGCTCGACGGGACACGGCTCAAGGCGGTCCTCGAGCATGTCGCGTACGACATCGTGAGGGGCGCCGGGCTGCCGCAGGCACTGGAGGACATCCACACGCTGGGCGGCAAGTGGATCGTCGTACCCAGTCTGCCGGGATCGCTGCACAGTCCAGCCGGATACCGGGAGGTGGCCCGGGAGTTCAACAAGGCGGGGCTGGCGGCCCGCGAGTCCGGGCTGAAGCTGCTCTACCACAATCACGGCACGGACCATCAGGTGGTGGACGGCGTCAGCCTGTACGACATCCTGCTCGCCGAGACCGATCCGGAACTCGTCGGCTTCGAGCTGGATCTGTACTGGGCGGCGAACGGGGGCGCCTCGGCGCCCGGCGAGCTGTTCGTACGCCATCCCCGGCGCTTCCCGGCGCTGCATGTGAAGGACATGGCACCGGACGGGGACTTCGCCGATGTCGGGTCCGGGGTGCTGGACTTCCCGGCGATGTTCGACACGGCGCGGCGGGGCGGGGTGAAGCAGTGGCTGGTGGAGCACGACTCGCCGGCTGATCCGTTCGCTTCGGCGCTCGCCAGCTACACGTATCTGTCGCGGCTGCGGTACTGAGCGGTCCGGCACGCGGTACGGCCCCGGAGAGCGTTGTTCGATTCTCCGGGGCCGCTGCGGTGCTCAGTGGGCGGCGAGCAACTGCTCGTACCAGGCGAGGGTCTCGTCCAAGGTGGCCGGGAGCGGGTTCGGAGTGAGGCCATAGGCCTTCTCGATGGCCGACGAGTCGACGATCTGCGGCTCGGTGTGCTGGTAGAACATCTCGGCGTACTCCGTCATGAAGACCTCGTCGAACGGCCCGAACGGACGCGGCTCGTCGACCACGGTGATGTCGAGCGGGCGGCCGGTGCGCTGCTCGATCATCGTGAGGATCTGCCGGGTGCTCAGGGCGGGTGCGGTGGGCAGGTGCCAGACGCGGCCGTCGCTGTCCGGGTGCGCGCCGAGCGTGGCGAGTCCGGCGGCGACATCGCCGATGTACGTGTAGCTGTGCGGCAGGTCGATGTCGCCGAGGGCCGGCACCGCTCCCCCGGTCAGTGCCGCCGGGAAGACGGCGCCACCGAGGGTGGAGTTGAGCACGCCGGGTCCGACGAAGTCGGCCGACCGGCCGAGGACGACACGGAGCCGCCCCTCGGAGTGCGCCGCGAGATAGCGGGCGTCGAGTTCGGCGCGCATCCGGCCCTTGCGGGTCGTCGCGTTCCACGGTGAGTCCTCGGTCATCACGGCGCCGTGCGTCTCGCCGTACGGGTAGAGCGTGTCGAGTACGACGAGCCGTGCGCCGACCGCCTCCGCAGCGGCGAGGACGGCCTCCTGGATCCGCGGCATGACGTCGACCTGGAGGTGGTAGCCGACGTTGACGCAGTGGTAGACGACCGCGGCGCCCTCGACCGCGGCCCGGGCGCCGTCCGCGGTGGCCACATCGGCGGCGAACCGCTCGACACCTTCGATCGCCGGCCCGCTCCCTGCCCGGTCGACGAGCCGGACCGGGTGGCCGCGGCCGACGAGTTCACGGGCGAGCGCGGTGCCGGCCGGGCCTGCGCCGAGAACTACCTGGAGATGACGTACTGCGGTCATGGCGTACCCCTCTACATCGCTGATTGCTCGTTGCAGCTGTTATGGACAGTAACCTTTGTTATGCCTCATAGCAAGCGGCGCTGTTAGACTGCGTAACAGAAGTGAGCTTGACTAGCGAAAGGGGCCGGTAATGGTCCAAGCCCAGCAGGGGCCGCGCGCCCGATACCGGGAGCAGACTCGGTCGGAGATCAAGGAAGCCGCCCTCCGGCAACTCGCCGAGGGGGGTGTCGCGGCGCTCGCGCTGACCCGCATCGCCAAGGACATGGGGCTCTCGGGCCCGGCGCTCTACCGCTACTTCGCCAGCCGTGACGATCTGCTGAACGCACTGATCAGAGACGCTTACGACGAGGCCGCTGCGGCCATGGCAGCAGCGGCCGACCGCTCCACGGCCGCCTCACAGGGCCCGCGCGCCCACCTGCACGCACTCGCAGAGGCCTACCGGGCCTGGGCGGTCGCCGAGCCGCACCGCTACCTGCTGATCCAGGGCGCCCCGGTGCCGGGCTATGTCGCACCGGCCGACACGCTGGACCGGGCCCGGGCGGTGCTCGGGCCGTTCCTGCCGGTCTTCGCCAACGGGTCCCCGGGACCCGAGGTGGCCGACGTGGTGGAACAGATGACGGCGTGGGCCGGGTCGGACTCGGCTGTGGCCGGATGGGTGGCCGAGTATGTGCCGGCCGCCGACGGCGACACCGGGATGACGGGGCAGGCTCTGGCCGGCGCCGTGCTCGCCTGGGCGCAGCTGCACGGCTCGGTCGGGCTCGAGGCGGCCGGCCATTTCACGGGCATGGGACACGGCGGCGACACGCTGCTGGCCGCGCAGACCGAGATGCTGGCGAACGCGTTCACGCTGGCATGACGCCAGGTCCCGCGGGACGGGGACGGTCGCCTGCGCACGTACCCGGGGCGCAGGGCGCTGCCTACAAGGTCATGGCGGCTGCGCCTGCGTACCTGGGCATCAGCACAACCGCACGCGGACCTGGGCGTCGACGCCTGGACACGCGGACCGAGGCCAAGGCGCACTCGCACGAAGGCCGAGGCAAAGGCGCCGTCGCACAAGGTCCCGGGTGAAGGCGCCCTCACACGAAGGCCGGGGCGTCGACGCCCCGGCCCGTCCCTGGTCAGTCGTGCGCGGACGCCGCCCCGAGGAGATCTCGGATATGGGCGGCCGCGTCCCGGAACTCCCGGCGGCCGAGCGTCTCGCCGTACTCCCGTTCCGCGTCCAGCCCCACCTCGATGATCTCGGTGATGGTGCCCGGCCGTGGGCTCATCACCACCACCCGGTCGGCCAGATAGACCGCCTCCGATATCGAGTGGGTGACCAGCAGCACTGTGGTGCCGGTCTCCCGCCAGATGCGGTTGAGCTCCATGTTCATCTGTTCGCGGGTGAGGGCGTCGAGCGCGCCGAACGGCTCGTCCATCAGCAGGACGGGCGGCTCGTGCAACAAGGCCCGGCACAGCGCCACGCGTTGCTGCATACCACCGGACAACTCGTGCGGATAGGCGTCCTCGAAGCCGTCGAGTCCGGTCATGCGGATCAGTGCGTCGACCCGTTCGCGCGCCCGGGCCGCGGGCATCTTCCGGATCTCCGCCTGGAGCAGGATGTTGCGGCGCGCGGAACGCCACTCGAGGAGGGCGGCGCGCTGGAAGACGTAACCGATGTCGTGCCGTGGGCCCTTGACCTGTTCACCGCCGAGCCGGACCTCACCCGTGGACGGCTTCAGCAGCCCGGCGACCAGCTTGAGCAGGGTCGACTTGCCGCATCCGGACGGACCGACCAGGGCCACGAACTCGCCCGGCGCCACATCGAGCGAAACCTCGCGCAGGGCGGTGACATCGCGGTTCTTGCCGCGGAACCGCACCGAGACGTCCGACACTCCTACGGCCGGAGTGACGGCGCCGCGGCCGCCCGAGGACAGCGGGTCCCGCTCCAGGGGCTTCGCCTCCTGCTTGGGCATCGTCATCCCTTCGGCGCTGTCTTCGCGTCCCAGTACTCCCCGACGGCCTTCGGTTGGGCGACCATGCCGGCCTCGGCGAAGACATCGATGGTCTGCTGCCAGTCCGCCTCGTTGTTGACCCCGGGCGCCTTGCCCTCGGTCGACGAGGTGTGCAGCAGCGTGAGCGTCGTCTTGAACTGCTCCGCCAGCACGTTCTTCGGCGGCAGCTGCTCCGACGCTCCGTCCATCGCGGCAACCGCGGGGCCGGGCGCCTTCTCCGCGGCGGCCCACGCCTCGCTGACCGCCTGCGTCATGCGCCCAGCGAGCTCCGACTTCGAGGCGAGGAGCTTCTGCCCGGCGAGCAGGCCGTTCGAGTAGAAGTTCAGCCCGTTCTCGGAGAAGCGGAGGTACGAGACGGGCTTCTTGGCCTTGTCCTGCATGGTGGGGCCCTGGTCGCTGGCGTATCCGAGCAGTCCGTCGGTCTTCCCCGAGATCACTGCGGCGATCTTGCCCGCCGGGTCGGTGTTCTGGACCTTCACGTCCGACTCGTCGATGTTGTTCTTCTTGAGGAAGATCGGGAACGTCTTGGAGAGTGCGTCCCCGGCCGTCCCCGCGATCGTCTTCCCCTTGAGATCGGCGGGTGACCCGATGCCCTTGGCGTCGAAGGACTGCACGGACGCGGGCGTGGTCTGGAGGAAGACGCCGAGGCTCTTGACCCGCACCCCCTGGTCGACCGCGGCCAGCAGCGCCGGGGTGTCGGCCCAGCCGAAGTCGGTCTGCCCCGCGGCGGTCGCCTGCACCGTCTTCTGCGAGCCCTGGCCCGCCTGAATCGTCAGATCGATGCCGTGCTTCTCGAAGATCTTCTGCTGCTTGCCGTAGTAGAACGGCGCGTGTTCGCCGTACGGATACCAGTTGAGCGTCAGCGTGACCTTGTCCAGCTTCTTGCCCGAGTCACTGGTGGTGGTCGACGCGTCGTTCCCGCCGCAGGCCGTGGCCAGCAGAACGAGAGGTACGACACCGATCAGGAGTCTGCGCGGGTGCATGGGCTGGCCCTTCTCGCGACGGGGTCCGTGACAGCAGTCAGTGGGTGGCGTTCAGTACGAGGTGGTGGCGGGTGCGTCCCGGCGGCTGGCGTGCCAGGGCAGCAGGAGCTTCTCGGCGATCTCGACAGCGACGAACAGGACGACACCGATCAGGGACATCACGAGCAGCCCGGCGAAGAGCATCGGGGTGTCGAGGTTGCCGTTGGCCTGGAGGATCACGTAGCCCAGCCCCTCGTTGGCACCGACGAACTCGCCGACGACCGCCCCTGTCACAGCCAGCGTGACCGCGACCTTGAGGCCGGAGAAGAGATGTGGGAGGGAGGCCGGGAAGCGGATCTTGAGGAAGGTCTGCCAGGGCTTGGCGCCCATCGTCGCCGACAGCTGGAGCATCTCCGGGTCGACCGCCTTGAGGCCGGTGACCATGGAGATCACCACGGGGAAGAAGGCGATCAGGACGGCGATGAGGATCTTCGGTGCGATGCCGAAGCCGAGCCAGACCACGAACAGCGGTGCGATGGCGATCTTCGGTACGACCTGGGCGAACAGCAGAATCGGGTAGAGCGTGCGCTCGACGGTCGAGGAGTACACCATGATCACTGCGGCCACCACGCCGACGGCCACCGCGATCACGAAGCCGAGCAGCGTCTCGTACGTGGTCACCCAGCTGTGCTGCCAGAGATAACTCGTCTTGCCCGTGAGGACATCGAGAGTCGCCCCCGGTGACGGTACGAGGTAGGACTCCACCAGCTCGGCCGCCGAGATCACCCACCAGGCGACGAAGCATGCCAGCAGCAGCGCGACCGGACGCCAGCTCTGCTCGACCGCCCGCGCGAACCGCTCGGCTGCCGACGGCGCGGACCGCCGGGCAACCCCCGCCACTTCGGCGGGACTTTTGGCCAACGCGCTCTGGCTCACTTGAACTCCCTGTGCTTCGGCGGCAGTTACGGAGAGCTGTGCGATCTCGCGATGACGGAGAAGGCGCTTTCAGAAAGCGCTTTCTGATAAGGTGCCGCCACGCTAATGACTGCCTGCACGCATGGTCAATAGGTCGTCCCGAAGTTTCGGGACCCTGCCGCCACCGCGCCCTTAGGAGTCGAGTTGAGTCAACCGGTGACGCGGGCGACGCCGGACCCTCCGGGGTCCCGGCGCGACGTCGGGACGGCGACCCATGTGACGCTCGACGCCGTCGCCCGGGAAGCCGGGGTCTCACCGGCGACCGCCTCACGGGCACTGAACGGCACGGCCCGGGTCCGCGACGATCTGCGGCAGCGGGTGCGCGCGGCGGCCGACCGGCTCGGCTACATCCCCAACGCCCACGCGCAGGCACTGGCCGGCGCCGCCAACAACCGTACGGTGGGCGTGATCTGTCATGACGTCAGTGACCCGTACTTCGCCGCGATCTCCAGTGGGGTGATGCGGGCCGCGGCGGAACAGGGGCTGCTCGTGATGCTGGCCTCGACGTTCCGTGAACCGGCCCGGGAGATCAGCTACGTCTCCATGCTGCGGGCCCAGCACGCCCGGGCGATCCTGCTGATCGGCTCGGGCTTCCAGGACCGCGCCTGGGAGCGTGCGATGGATGCCGAACTGGAGCCGTACGTCCGGGTCGGCGGCCGGGTGGCGGTCATCAGCCGGCACCGCAGCCTGCGGGTGGACACCGTGCAGCCGGAGAACCGGGCGGGGGCCGCGGCGCTCGCCCGGGCGCTGGTCGACCTGGGGCATCGGACGTTCGCGGTGCTCACCGGGCCGGCCGCGCTGACCACGGTCTCCGACCGGCTGGCAGGGTTCCGGGCAGGGCTCGCCGAGGCGGGCATCGGGCTCGGGCAGGTGGTGGAGGGGGCGTTCACCCGTGACGGCGGGTACGAGGCGGCCCGGCGGCTGCTGCTCGATGCGGGGCGGGCGCCGTCCCGGTCACGGCCGACGTGCGTGTTCGCGGTGACCGACGTGATGGCGGTCGGCGCGTTGGCGGCTCTGCGCGAGGCGGGGTTGCGGGTGCCGGAGGATGTGTCGCTGGCCGGGTTCGACGACATTCCGCTGGTACGGGAGCTGTCGCCGCCGCTCACCACCGTGGCGCTGCCGCTGACATCGATGGGCGAGAGCGTGATGGCACTGGCGTTGCGGGACACGAGGGCGGTGCGCAGGGCGCGGGTGGTGCGGGTGGAGGGGGAAGTGGTGCTGCGGGGCAGTACGGGGGTGCCGGGGGGAGTGCGGTGACCGATGGCACCCGGAGCGCGCTGCGTCCTCAATCACCCCCATAGCCTTGAGGGCATGGGAAGGGCCGCATCGACGGCCTTGACTGTGCCGGCGATTGAGGACGCAGCCGTCCACCACGATCGCGTCAGGACGTAGTCCTACGGGTGGATCAGGACCTGGGACAGGGCGACCCGCCCCGTTCCCGGCACCGCGATCCTCACCGTGCGGGTCCGGCTGTCCAGGTCGAGGACCGTCGGGCGCAGTGCCTTGCCGCTCACGTGGACCGTGCCGTCGTCGGTGATGACGTCGAAGTCGGCGGTCGTCGTCGACGAGTTGTTCCAGATCTCGATCTGGCGGATGTGCTTCGTCGCGCCCAGGTCGACCTGCCACCAGGCACCCGCCTCGGACAGCGTGCGGGTGTCCGTGTTGGTGTCGGCGTCGAGGGCGAGCCCGGCGCCCGCCGTGCCCTCGGTGGAGGACTGGGTGGCGGTGCCCGTGCGGGCGAGGTCGGTGCGCAGCTGCTCCACCGGGCCGCCGTGGGCGCCGGCCCGTGCGGCGACGGCGAGGGCTTCGGCCGGCAGCCTGTCCAGGCCCGTGCAGTTGTCCGTCATGACGGATCCCGTCCCGGCGAGGGCGGGCGCGGCGGTGTCGGTCCAGTTGGCGCGGGCGGTGTTCTGGATGCCGTAGTCCGCCCAGTTGGAGACCCACTTGTAGCCGATACGGGTGATCACGTTGTTCTGGACGGTGATGTGCGAGGACTGCTCGTCGAGGTAGATCCCGTTGCCGTCGCGCTCGGTGTTGCCGAAGGCTGAGCGGTTGATGTAGTTGCCGGACAGGACCGTGCCGGGCTGGGCGCCCTGGGTGTAGATCGCGCCGCCGTCGTGCTGTTGCTGTGCGACCTCCATGACGTTCGTGATCCGGTTGTCGGTCACCTTGTTGTCGCGCAGTACGGACTGCTGAGCCTCGGGCTGGTTCCAGCCCCAGCCGACCGAGATGCCGGAGTACGGGAGGTGGTCGATGCTGTTGTGGTCGACGGTCAGCTCGGCCTCGTATCCGGCCCAGATTCCCACCGAGTCGGTGTACTCGACACCGGAGCGGGTGATCGTGTTGTACGCGATCGTGTTCCGCTCCCCCGCGAGCGAGGCGTCGGGCTTCGGCTCGGTGTCGCCCACGTAGACCGCCCCCGACGACAGGTCGGTGAATGCGGAGCGGGTCAGGGAGCTGTCCTTCGTGCCTGCCTCGAGTATCGCGCCCGCTCCGCCGAGGTGGCTGAACCGGGCGTTCTCGATGGAGATGTGCTGTCCGCCGCGGACGGTGACCGCGGCGGACGGCTTGGTGTAGAAGCGGCCCGCATGGTCCACGGGTCCGGTGGCTCCGGTCAGGGTGAGACCGGCCTGCATACCCGCGTAGCCCTCTTCGGTGTCGGGCCGGCGGTACGCCGCATACGCGAAGCCGATCCCGTTGACGACGACGTCGTGGGCTCCGTCGACGACGAGCAGCTGTTCGGTGTGCGGAGTGAGGGCCTGCGCGCGGTTCATGTTCTCGCCCTTGCGCGGCAGGTAGGTGACGGTGCGTTCCTCGGAGTCCCAGACGAACTCCCCCGGCTGGTCGCGCAGTTCGGGGGCGTTCTCGAAGAAGGCGACGCCGCTGTAGCGGGTGGAGTCGACCGTTGTGGTGTCCCAGGCGGGTCCGGTGCGGTTGGTGCCGCTCGCGGAGTTGGTCCAGCAGGGCTGGTCGAAGGTGAGCAGGTCGCCGCTGACGCCGGCGATCCGGCAGTGGTAGTTGCGCCAGCGGACCCGGATGACGGCTTCGGCGTCGGTGGGCCGCTGCCAGTCGGCGATGCCGGTGGCCTTCGCCCCGGTCATACCGGTCCTGGTGGCGTCGCAGACGCTCGCCGCGCACGCCTGGCCACGGGCACGGACGGCGCGCCTGCCGTCGACGAAGAGCTGACGCGGGGTGACTCCGGCGGCGACACCGGCGGTCCACGTGCCGTCGGTGTTCTGCTTCCAGCCGGCTATGGCCCGGCCGCCGGACAGGACGGGCCGGGCCCCGGGTGCGGCGGTCCAGGTGACGGTGTGTCCGTCCGTCCCGGAGTCCTCGGCGCCGAGCCGCAGGGGTGCGTCGAGGTGGTACGTACCGTCTTCGAGCAGGACGCGGATGTCACGGCCGGTCTCGGTGCGGGCGCGGTCGCGGGCGCCTTCCAGGGAGCACGGGCGCACGACCGTACAGGTGGTGCCGTGGCCGTCGGGTATCGCGTACAGGGTGCGGGCGCCGGATGCCGCCGCGGTCGGGGCTGCGACGAGGGCGGCCAGGGCCGCGGCGGTGACGGCGGCGGCGGTTCTCCGTATGACGTTCATCCGACGGTTCATGCGGCGGCCTTCCAGTCGGGGTGGCCCGGCATGGGCGGGTTCAGCGCTCCGAAGAGCCAGTCGCGCAGGAACGCGTCGAGGGACGGATCGCCGGTGACCTCGACGGTGTGGGCGATGAACTCCTCGCTGGTGTAGGTGGAGTCCTTGAAGCGCTTCACCCACTCCCGCATGACCTTGTCGAACGTCCGCCGACCGATCTGCCGACTCAGGGCGTACAGGACGAGCGCGCCGCCGTCGTAGATGTTGGTTCCGCCGAGCGCCTTGGGCAGTCCGGGCGGGCCGTCCGCGGCTCGGATCGCGTCGAGCTTCTCGTACGTGGCCTTCATCTTGTCCGCGAAGACCGACCAGCCGCGCTCCTCGCCGTACAGCCCGGCGTAGTAGACGGCGGGGCCCTCGTTGAGCCAGGCCTGCTGCCAGTTGTCGGGGGTGACCGAGTCGCCGAACCACTGGTGGGTCAGCTCGTGGACCATGGTCGTCTCGTAGCCCGGTTGGCCGTTGGCGTTGAGCTTGAACCAGTTGGTGGAGAAGAGGGAAAGGGTCTGGTTCTCCAGGGCGTCGGTGTATCCGTCGTAGATGTGGAGGCCGTACACGGAGAACGGGTAGCGGCCGAACTTCGCCTCCAGCCAGGCCAGATGGTCGGCGGTACGGGCGACGATCGGGCCGTACTTGTCCTCCTGACCCTGCGGGACGATGTGTCGCAGCGGCAGTCCGCGGTGGCTGGTGCCGTACAGGTAGGTGCCCTTGACGACGGCGATGCCGATGAGTTCGGTCGCCATCCGCTCGCGCAGGGCGAAGTGCCAGACGGTGGAGCCGTCGGCTCGCGGGGTCCTGTCGAGCAGTTCGCCGTTGGCCGTGGCGACGTAGCCCTGCGGCGCGCTGACGTGGAAGGTCCAGGTGGCCTTGTCGGACGGGGTGTCGTTGCAGGGCAGGAAGGTGTCGGCGCGGGAGGACTGGGCGGCCGAGGCGAAGCCGCCGTCGGTGCCGAACTTCCAGCCGGTGAGGCCGAGTCGGGGTGCCTTTCCGTTGCCGTGGTAACGGATCTCGACGGTGAACGCCTGCCCGCGGTGCAGCGGTCGGCCGGGGGTGACGGTGAGTTCCTGGCCGCTCTTGCCCGCCGACAACGCCCATTCCGCGGTGCGGCCCCCGACGTCGACGGAGTCGATGGTGTGGCCGTCGGTGTCCAGGTTGAAGGCGGACAGATCCTGGGTCGCCTTCGCGTCGATCTTCACCACGGCGGTGAAGTCGTAGGTCACCGGGGTGAAGTCGAAGGTCAGGTCGTAGTGGACGACCTGGTAGCCGCCGTTGCCGAGGGTCGGGAAGAGCGGGTCGCCGACGCCGTCGGAGCCGGGGGCCGGGTCGAAGCCGTGGCTTCGGGCACTGGCCGGCGAGCCGAGGACGGGTACGGCGACGGCCGCCGCCACAGCCGCGGCGCCGAGCCGGAGTGCGGATCGTCTGCTGGTGGAAGCGGTCATCACTTCTTGCCCTTCTGGACGGCCTCTTCGAATTCGCCACGGGCCTGCTCGCCGCCCTTGGCCAGGTAGTCCTTGACCAGCTGGTCGTAGGCGGACAGGGGCTTGCGGCCGGCGATGATGTCCTTCAGCCCGTCCTGCTTCAGCGTGTAGAGGCTGCCGGACCCCTTCGAGTCCCAGGTGGGCGAGGAGTACTGAAGGGTCGGGTCCGGCACCATCATCGGGATCATCTTGGTGAACGCGTCGTGGACGTGGCGCACGCCTTCCTCGGAGTCGGCACTGAAGATCGCGGGGACGGCCGAGGCCGCGAACTTCCACGGCACGGTGACGTCCTGGGTGCCCTGCTTGGTGAGGGCCGGGTTCCCCTTGTCGTCGCGGGTGAAGTCGGCCCCCTCGACGCCGTAGTTGATCAGCGTGTACTCCTCGCTGCCGAACGGCGAGGCGGCGAAGTCGGCAAGTGCGAGGATCTGCTCGACGCGGTCGTCGGAGGCCTTCTTGATGTGCGTGTTCTGCAGGGCGATGTTGTCCATCCAGGCGATGGCGTCCTTGCCGACCGGGACGAAGGGGCGCGGGTCGTACTTCTTGTCGATCGCCTTCATTGCGGCGACATAGCCGACGCCGGGCGCGAGGTAGCTCGGCATTCCGTCGTAGACGTACGCGCCCTTGCCGTTCTTGAACATGTCCGTGTACTGGGCCTTCTGCGCCCCGGACATCTGGAGGGTGCCGGGGTAGAAGCAGCCCGCCTTGTACAGCTCGCGGGCGGTCTCCACGGCCTTGCGGAACTCCGGCGTCTCCAGATCGGAGATGAACTTGCCGGTCGTGGCGTCCAGCCGCCAGGAGAACGGGGCGCCCGCCGACATCGCGAGCACGCTCGTGATGCCTGCGATGATCGCGTACTGGTCCTTCTTCGGGCGGGTCAGCTCCTTGCACAGCTCGACGAACCTGTCGAGGTCGGTGATCTGGTCGAGGTTGCTGACACCGATCTCCTCGAACAGGTCGTGACGGTAGAAGCCCGCGCCGCCGGTGCCTGTGCGGGCGATCGGCAGACCGTACAGCTTCCCGCCGAAGACGGCGGCCTGCCAGGCGCCCTTCGGGATCGCGGCCAGGTTCGGGTAGTCCTTGACTTTGTCCCCGGCGAGGAACGGTGTCAGGTCGGCGCACTTGGCCTGGAGGAAGGCTGCCTTGTTGTCGACACCTCCGGACTCCGGGTACATGAAGAGATCCGGCAGGCTGTCGCTGGCGACCATGGTGGAGAACTTGGTGCCGTAGTCGTCGGCCGGGACGGCGGTGATGTCCACCTGGCCGCCGAGGAGTTTCTCGATCTGCTGCCAGGCGGCGTTCTTCCCGCGCGCGGGCGGCGGCGGGGAGAACGTCTCCATCGTCGCGCTGATCGGCTTCGCGCCCGCCAGTGGAGTGCCCTTGGTGGCCCGCAGTGGCTTGGCCGGGTAGCTGAAGAAGCCCTGCGGGACTCCGGCGGCGGTGCCCTGGAGGTCGGCCTCGAGACCGATGTTGCGCACCGCGGTGTTCGGCAGCAGTGAGGCGCTCTTGGCCTCCGCCTTGGCGGTCGTGCCGCCGTCGCCGCAGGCGGCGAGCAGCGGGGCGGCGGCCAGACCGAGGCCGATGCCCGCACCCATGCGGAACAGCGATCTGCGGTTGATGGGGGTGGAGCTCGACACCTGGAATCTCCTTGCGAGAGAGGGACGGAGGACCGGGGGGTGGCGGGGTGACGGTCAGCCCTTGATGGCGCCGGTGAGCACGCCCTTGGTGAAGTAGCGCTGGAGGAACGGGTAGACGCAGAGGATCGGTACGACGGCGATCACCAGGACGGCCATCTGTACGGCCTGCTGCGGGGCGAGCACCTCACCGGCCGATGCGGCGTTCAGGCTCTGCCCCTGGAGGACGTAGGTGCGGAGCACCATGGGCAGCGGCCACTTGTCGGAGTCGTTGAGGTACAGCAGTGAGTTGAAGAAGGCGTTCCAGTACGTCACCGCGTAGAAGAGGCTGATGACGGCGAGGACGGCCTTGGAGAGCGGCAGGACGATCCGTACGAGGATGCGGAAGTCGCCGGCGCCGTCGACCTTGGCCGCGTCGTACAGCTCCTCGGGCAGGTTCATGAAGAACGACCGCAGTACGACCAGGTTGAACGCGCTGACCAGGGTGGGCATGACGAGCGCCGCGTAGGTGTCGTACAGACCGAGGCCCTTGACCAGCAGGAAGTTGGGGATGATGCCCGCGTTGAACAGCATGGTGAACAGCGCGGTCATCAGGATGAAGCGGGATCCTGTGACATCTCGGCGGGAGAGACCGTACGCCATGCCGACGGTGACGAGCAGGCTGGCGAGCGTGCCGAACACCGTGATGCCGAGGCTGACGACGAGCGCCCGGGTGACGACTCCGCCGGTGAAGATGGTGCGGTAGGCGTCGGTGGTGGGGTGGTCGGGCCACAGGACAAGCCCGGAGCTTCGGATGATGTCGGACTGCGAGGCGAAGCTGGTGCCGATGACTCCGAGCAGTGGATAGGCGACGGCGGCGACCACCACGACGACCGCGAGGGCCTTGGCGGCCTGGCCGATGCGGGTCGGCTTCTCCATCCACGGCGGCCGGCCGTCGGACTGCTTCCTGGAGCGGGGAGTACGGGGGGCCCTCTTCGCCGGTGCCGTGGATACGGATGTGGCGGGCGGTTTCTCAACGGTTAGCACCGCGGTACACCCCTTCGTGGCCGAGGCGGTGGGCGAACTTGTTCGCGCCCAGGACGAGTGCGGTGCCGATGACCGCCTTGACGAGCCCGACGGCGGCGGCGACTCCCCAGTCGTTGTCCTTGATGCCGTGGTAGTAGACGTAGGTGTCCAGGACCTCACCGGCGTCCGGGCCGACCGCGTCGCGCTGGAGCAGGATCTGCTCGAAGCCGACGGAGAGGATCTGCCCGAGGTTGAGGATCAGCAGCAGGATCAGGACCGGTGCGATGCCGGGCAGGGTGACGTGCCAGAGGCGGCGTCGGGGTCCCGCGCCGTCGATCGCGGCGGCCTCGTACTGGCCCTTGTCGATGCCGAGCAGCGCCGCAAGGATGATGATCGTTCCCCAGCCGGCGTCCTTCCAGGCCACTTGGAGGGTCAGCAGCCAGGGGAAGGCGTCGGGGTCGCTCATCATGTCGTAGCGCGGCAGTCCCATCCCGCCCAGGACGTCGGGCAGCAGCCCGGCGCCTCCCAGGATCTGCTGGAAGATCGAGACGATGATGACCCAGCCGATGAAGTGCGGCAGATAGACGACGCTCTGCACGAAGCGCCGTATCCGGTCGCTGGCGATGCTGTTCAGCAGCAGGGCCAGGGCGACCGGTACGGGGAAGAAGAACACCAGCTGGATGAGGGCGATCTCCAGGGTGTTGAAGGTCGCGGACCAGAAGGCGGGCTCACCGAAGGCCGTGGTGAAGTTGGCGAACCCCACCCAGACGCTGTGCATGTAGCCGAGGTACGGCTGGTAGTCCTGGAACGCCACGACATAGCCGAGCAGCGGTACGTAGTGGAAGACGATGAAGTACAGCAGGCCCGGCAGGGTCAGCAGCAGCATCACCCGGTCCCGCTTGATCCGCTGCCGGAGGGTCAGCCTGTTCTGCACGAGAACGGCCGGGGTCGGGGACGGCGAAGACGTCTCGGCCTTCCGGTGCCGTCTCGACCGCTTCTCCCGGGGCAGCGGGGGTGCTGTTTCAGCCATGGTGCGTCCTGTTCGGCCGGGTGGCGCGTGGTGAGCTTCTGCGGCGGCAAGTTAGTAAGCGGTTAACCCAAGCGTCAAGGGATCTGAAGAAACGGCTGAGTTATGCGGAGGCTCACTCACTCAAATCCAAGGGGATGAATCCGCAAATTAGCGAGTAAACAGGCTACTTGAGTAGTCGTCATGCTTGACGGTCGGGCATCGGGCTCCTTAGCGTGCCGGTCATTCCACAGAACACGCTTACTGTCCGGAGGCAGGGTGCGAACCACCGAAGAGGCACCGGCTCATTCCGGTTCCGACACTGCGGAAACGCCCCCGAGGCGGCCGCGCACGGTCCTGGTCATGAGCCCCGGACTGGTCGACGACGTCTTCCCGCCGGCCGTACGGGCCCGGCTGGAGGAGTCCGCCGACCTCCTCACCCCGTCCGCGCTCGGCGAGTTCGCCTCACCGGAGGCCGCCGAGGCGCTCGCCTCGGCCGAGGTCCTGCTCACCGGCTGGGGCTGCCCCCCGGTCGACGCGGCGCTGCTGGACCGTGCTCCCGGACTGCGCGCCGTGATCCATGCGGCCGGCACGGTGAAGACGTTTCTGTCGCCCGTCGCGTTCGACCGCGGAATCGTCGTCTCCTCCGCGGCGGCGGCCAACGCCGTACCGGTGGCGGAGTACACCCTGGCCGCGATCATCATGGGCGCGAAGCGGGTGTTCCCGCTGGCCGGGCTGTTCCGCACCCGGCGGACCCACCGCACCGGCGCCGACCTCGACCGCCAGCACTGGCTCGGCACGCACGGACTGACCATCGGCGTGGTCGGCGCCTCCCGGATCGGCCGCCGGGTCATCGAACTCCTCCGGATCCTCGACGCCGACGTGCTGCTCCACGATCCGTACGTCGGCGCCGCCGAGGCGGCACGGCTCGGCGTCACCCCGACCGATCTGGACACCCTCGTGGCGACCAGCGACGTCGTCACCGTGCACGCACCGGACACACCCGAGACCCGCGGGTTGATCGACGCACGCAGGATCGGCCTGATGCGTCCCGGCACCCTGCTCGTCAACACCGCGCGAGGTCCCCTCGTGGACACCGAGGCGCTGACCGAGCACCTGGTCAGCGGGCGGCTGGACGCGGTCCTCGACGTGACGTCGCCCGAGCCGCTGCCGGACGGGCACCCCCTGTGGGACCTGCCGAACGTCTTCCTCACCCCGCACCTGGCGGGCGCCCAGGGAAACGAGGTGGGGCGGCTCGGGGCGCTCGCCGTCGACGAGCTGGTGCGGTACGCGCAGGGCGCCCCCCTCGCCCACCCGGTCCACCGGGCCGACCTGGGGAGGATTGCATGAACCCCACCCGTTCGCAGGCTCTAGGCTCGACGTCACACAACAGTCCCCAGGGGGTGAGCCGGATGCGCCGGCAGAGCACGGCCACGGACGGGCAGCGCCGAGCCACCGTCACCGATGTGGCCCGGCAGGCAGGCGTCTCGACGGCGACGGTCTCGCGTGTCATGAACCGCAACTACCCGGTCGCGGAAGCCACCCGGGCGCGGGTCGAGGCCGCCATGCGCGACCTCGGGTACGTCGTGAACGCGCATGCCCGCGCCCTCGCCGGGGCCTCCGGCCGCACCGTCGGCATCATCGTCAGCGAGCTCATCGACCCGTTCTACGCGTACATCGCCCGGGGCGTGGAACGGGAAGCCGCGCTCGGCGGGCGGCTCTGCCTGGTCTGCTGCGCCCAGGGAGACCCTCAGCGCGAGCTGGCCTTCGTCGAGCTGATGCATGAGCGCCGGGCGGATGCGGTGATCGTGGTCGGTGGCAGCGTCGCCGACCGCGGCTACACCTCGGAGCTGGCCCGCCGCGCCCGTGAGCTGGACGCAGGCGGATCGAAACTCGTACTGTGCGGCAGGCCGCCGCTGGGCGAGCAGGCACCGACGGCCGCGGTCGAGTACGACAACGAGGGCGGTGCCTTCGCCATCACCGACCATCTGCTGATGCAGGGGCACGAGCGGATCCTCTATCTGGGCGGGCCGCCCAAGCTCTCCACCACGCGCGACCGGCTGGCCGGACACCGGCGGGCCCTGGAGCTGCGCGGGGTGACACCGGACCCGGAGCTGACGCAGACCGGTACCTTCAGCCGGAACTTCGGTTACCGGCGGATGGCCGAACTACTGCAGGACGGGCCGGAGTTCACCGCAGTCTTCGCTGCCAACGACATCGTGGCGGCAGGCGCGGCCCAGGCGCTGGAGGAGGCCGGGGTGCGGGTGCCCGAGGACATCTCCCTGGTGGGGTACGACGACATCCCGGTCGCCCAGGAGCTGCGCCCGCGGCTGACCACCGTCCATGTACCGCTGGAGGAGATGGGGCGGCAGGCCGTGCGGCTGGCCGTCGGTGGCGGGGACGAGGACGACTGGCGCGAGCCGACCGCGGGCGCGCTGCGGCTCGGCACGCACATCGTGGTACGCGATTCTGTCGCGCCGCGATCCGGGCGGACCGCCCGTATGTGACCGGTTACTGCGTCACTGACCGTAGTTGGCCATAGTAAAGAGCAGTAACTTCCCCACCCCTCTTGCGGCTCGATAGCAACCGCTTACATGCTGACGGCGAGCTACATCCGTTCCGCACGCTTCCGCCCTTCATTTGTTTCTGCAGGGAGAGTTCCGCATGCGTAAGCCCCCTTTCTCCGCCGTCAGCTCCTCGATCCCGACGTCGAGCTCCTCCTCCGTCGGCCGCCGGTCGGTTCTCGCCGCGGCCGCCGGCGTCGGAGCCGCTGCCGCGCTCGGCGCCACCGCACAGTCCGCCCCGGCCGCGACACGAAGCGCCGCCGGATCCGCCCGCCCCGTGAAGGTGACCGTGACCGCCCGGCCCGCCGCCGAGGCGGAGCGGCTGCGGCTCGGACAGGCCCTTCGCGGCTCCGAGTTCCAGCCCACCGGCCTGTACGTCCCGGCCGGAGCCGCGCTCTCCTTCACCGTCCAGCCCCACGACGGCCTGTTGCCCACCCTCCGGATCGGCACCTGGGACTACTACGGCGAGGTCACCGAGCCCCGCAGCTACCCGCTGACCGCGGGCGCGAACACCGTGACCGACCCGCACGGCGGTCCCGTGTACCTGACCCTGGCGGGGAGCGGCGAGCGGGCCGGCGTGGTCTTCCGGTCCGGTGCCGTACCGATGCCGGTCTTCACACTGGGCCGCACCTCCGAGGCCGACTACCAGCACCAACTCGACACGCTGACCAGCTCGCCGTACGTCGAACTCCACGCCCCGCACACGATCATGACGCTCACCCGCGACGGCGCGCTCCTGTACCGCGGCGAGGACCATGCCGCGCTTCTCGAACTGGTCGAGACGATCATCGACTCGCACGCCCGGATCAGCGGCCTCGACGGTACGAGGCCGGTGCACCGGCGCAAGGCGGGGCCGTACCACTTCACCGAGGTCAGCAAGGTGCCGACCGGTGTCGGCGCCTACGCCACGCACGGCTACAACGGCTTCCCCCGCGCCTATCTCGACCGGGCCACCACAGTGGAAGGGCTGCGCACTCGCGGCTGGGGGCTGTACCACGAACTCGGCCACCTCCACCAGCAGATGGCGTACAAGCCGGGCGGTCTGACCGAGGTCACGGTCAACATCTATTCGCTGGCCGCACAGCGCACCCTGCGGCAGCCGTCCAACCTGCTCACGGTCGACGCGACGACCGGGCTCACCTATTTCCGGTCCGCGCAACACAAGTTCGGCACGGCGGGGCTCACGTACGAGAAGTCCTTCGGCGCCTACGAGAAGCTCGTCCCACTGCGCCAGCTGGAGCTCGCCTTCGGGGACGACTTCTGGCCTCGCCTGCACAAGCTGGTGCGCGAGGAGAACCCGCAGTCGGACTACACGGAGACCGACAAGCGCTACCGGGCACTCGCCACCTACTCCAGCCGTGTCGCCGGATACGACCTCACGGACTTCTACGTGAACACCTGGGCGTTCCCGATCGACGCCACGGGCAAGGCGGAACTGGCGGCGCTCCGCCTGCCGAAGCCGCCCGTCGACCCGAGCACGCTGACCGACTGACCGCAGGCGCAAGGAGTCACCATGAATGTCAGCAGACGAACCCTTCTCGCCGCGACAGGCGCCACTGCGGCCATATCCGCCACGACACTTGCCACGTCGGCCGGTGCCGCGCGCGCGCAGTCCGGCGACACGGCCGACGAACCCGTCGAGACGGTCGGTACCGTCGGTTTCGACGCGCTTCTGCAGCGTGCCGAAACTCTCCTGACCGGCGGCGCGTTCGACCCCTCGGACGCCGATTTCGCAGCCGCGGTCGCGGCCCTGGACGCCACGGCGAAGGGGCTCTGGGAGACCCTGGACCGCAGTGCCGGACGGACCGCCCTCTGGCCGGACCTCTCGCCCGCTACCGACCCGGGCAACTTCGGCCAGAGCTACACCCGGCTGCGTACGCTCGCCACCGCCTGGGCCACCCCCGGTACCTCACTCGCCGGCAGTGCGGAGGCGGCGGACACCCTCGTCGCCGCGCTGCGCTTCGCCCACGACACCGCGTACAACCCGGCCAAGCGCGAGACGGGCAACTGGTGGTTCTGGGAGATCGGCGCCCCGCGCGCGCTGATGGACTGCTCCGTCCTGCTGCGCGACCGTCTTCCGGCCGCCGATCTGGCGGCCTATCTGGCGGTCGTCGACCGCTTCTGCCCTGACGCGGACCGTCGCACCAACTCCCCCACGCTCGCCGAGACGGGCGCCAACCGCACGGACAAGGCCGTCATCGTCGCGCTGCGCGGGCTGCTGGGACAGGACGCGGCCAAACTGGCATCGGCCCGTGACGCCCTCTCCGACGTACGTGACTCGGGACGCAACAGCCTGTTCCGGTATACGAGTTCGGGTGACGGTTTCTACCGGGACGGGTCGTTCGTCCAGCACGATGTGGTCGCGTACACCGGTACGTACGGCGCGGTGCTGCTCGGCGGCGCCGCGTGGCTGCTGTCCCTGCTCGCGGACTCCGAGTGGGCGATCGCCGACCCGAGCGTCTCCGTGATGTACGAGGCCGTCGAGCGTTCCTTCGCGCCGGTGGTCTTCGACGGGCTGATGATGGACGCGGTGCGTGGCCGAGCGATTTCCCGGGAGCGCGCCGGTGACCACCGTGACGGTGCGGCGGCCGTCGCCGCGATCCTGCTCCTGGCGACGGGCGCACCCGCCGCGTACGCCGACCGCTGGCGCGAGCTGGTCAAGGGCTGGCTGACCCGCAACCGCACCACCCCGTTCGCTTCGCTCGCCACGCTCCCCCAGCTCGCCCTCGCCAAAGCGGTGCTGAACGACCGGACCATTCACCCCGGACCGCGCACAACGGGCCACTTCGTCTTCGCGGACATGGACCGGGTGGTGCACCGCCAGGCGCGATGGGGCTGCACCCTGTCGCTCTCCTCGAAACGCATCTCGGCATACGAGGCGGGCAACGGCGAGAATCTGCACGGCTGGTACACCGGCGACGGCATGACCTATCTGTACGACGGCGACGACCTCGGCCAGTTCGACGACGGCTTCTGGCCGACCGTCGACCCGTACCGCCTGCCCGGCACCACGGTCGACACCCGTGAGCGAACCGATCTCGGCACCGGCACCGGCACCTCCACCTACCGGCCGACGAACGCGGTCGCGGGCGGAGCGGTGCTCCACGACCGGTACGGTGCTGCCGCGATGGAGCTCATCGGCCCCGCAGGCACCTCCCTGCGGACCAAGAAGTCGTGGTTCCTGCTGGACAACGCGGTGATCGCGCTGGGCGCGGGCATCTCGTCGGGCGACGGCCGCACGGTCGAGACGATCGTCGAGAACCGCAACCTCGGCCGGAACGGCACACAGCGGCTGCTGGTCGACGGCGTCCGGCAGCCCGCCCAGCAGGGCTGGACGCAGAAGTTCGGCCATGCCCGGTGGGCCCATGTCGACGGCGTCGGCGGCTATGTCTTCGCCGACCCCACTGATCTGCGCGCGCTGCGCGAGGAGCGGACCGGGACCTGGCGGGCGATCAACACCGGGGCGGACACCGGCGGCAGCACCGATCCGGTCACCCGCCGCTACCTCACGCTCTGGGTCGACCACGGTGTCTCGCCCGCCGGTGCGGGCTACTCCTATGTGCTGCTGCCCGGTGCCTCCGCGGCCGCGACCGCGGTCTGGTCGCATTCGCGGCCGGTCCGGATCGTCGCCAACGACACCACCGCACAGGCCGTCGAGGCCCGCAGGCAGGGGCTGACGGCAGTGAACTTCTGGGGTGCCGGCACCGCCGCCGGGATCACCGCATCCGGTCCGGCCTCGGTCCTGGTCCAGCGCCGGGGCCGGGAGCTCAACGTCGCCGTCGCCGACCCGAGCCGCACCCTGACGTCGCTCACCGTCGAACTTCCCTTCCCCGCCGGCCGGGTGGTCGCCGCGGACGACACCGTGTCCCTCGCGCCGGGCCGACACCCCGTGCTCACGGTGGCGGTCGGTGGATCACGCGGCCACACGCACACCGCCACCCTCTCCTGACCGGGCACCGGCGGCCGGCCCGTGAGCACCGGCCGCCGGTCCGCCGGTCCCCCGTTCCTCCTCGAGCTCACTGGCTACGATCTCACCGGCTTCCACGCCGACAAGTGGGAGTAGCCGATCGACACGGACGAAGGCCGTCCTCGCCGCGCTCAGCCTGCCCACACCGCCCGTAGACCCGTCGTCCCTGACGGACTGAGGAGCACCGCCCGCATGACCGCGCCCTTCCTGCACCTCCCGCCGACCGACCGACTGCTGTCCTCACGGACCGGCTGGACGCGCGCCCACTGGGAGGTCACGGCCGACCGCATGCTCGACGCTCTCGTCCCGTACGCGACCTCGGGCTTCGCCCAGTACCGGCTGCCCGGCCGGGCCAGTTGGTCGGGCGTGGTGTCGGACGGGCTCGAGGGGTACGCACGCTCCTTCCTGATGGCGGCCTTCCGGATCGCCGGAGCCCAGGGCGACGTCGACCCGAAACTGATCGAGCGCTACGCGCAGGGTCTGGCGACCGGCACCGACCCGGGGTCGGCCGAGGCCTGGCCCGCACTCACCGACTGCTCACAGCAGATGGTCGAAGCGGCCTCGATCGCCGTGGCGCTGCACGAGACCCGCCCCTGGATCTGGGACAAGCTGGACACCCGCGTCCAGGAGCGGGTCGTCGACTGGTTCTCGGGATTTGTCGGCGGCCGCACCTGGGACAACAACTGGCGCCTCTTCCAGGTGGTGTCCGAGCAGTTCCTCGCCTCGGTGGGCGCCCCGTACAACCGCTCCGACATCGAGAGCAACCTGGACAGGATCGAGGACTGGTACGTCGGGGACGGCTGGTACACGGACGGGGACGGCCGGAACTTCGACTACTACATCGGCTGGGCGATGCATCTGTATCCGCTGCTCTGGTCGCGCATGGTGGGCCCGGGCGACGACGGGGGCAGGACCGAGGTCTACCGGCAGCGGCTCTCCCGGTTCCTGGAGGACTATCCGCAGTTCTTCGGCTCCGACGGTGCGCCGGTGCACCAGGGGCGTTCCCTGACCTACCGATTCGCGGCCCTCGCACCGGTCTGGATGGGGGCGCTGGCCGACTGCACGCCGCTCGCGCCGGGGCTGACGCGTCGGCTCGCCTCGGGCACCCTGCGGCACTTCGTGGAGCGCGGCATCCCCGACGAGCGGGGGCTCCTGACCCTCGGCTGGTACGACACGTTCCTGCCCAGCACCCAGCCGTACTCCGGTCCCGCCTCCCCGTACTGGGCGAGCAAGGGGTTCCTCGGGCTGCTGCTCCCGGCGGACCACCCGGTGTGGACGGAGCGCGAACTCCCGCTTCCGGTGGAGGAGTCCGACCGGTACACCGCGCTGCCAGCACCGGGGTGGCTACTGCACGGCACCCGGCACGACGGTATCGTCCGGCTGATCAACCACGGCAGTGACCACAACCCCCCGGCCGCGACCGACGACGCACCGCAGGCGGGCGAGGAGGATCCGCACTACGCGAGACTCTGCTACTCGACGGCGACGGCCCCCGAGTCCGCTCCGCACGCCGTGGCACGTTCCGTCGACGGCCATCTGGCCCTGCTCGCACCGGACGGCACCCCGTCCCGGCGGCGCAGGATTCATCCGTTGCGCTGCGAGGACCGGATCGCCTCGTCCTGGTACGCGGCCGAACTGCCCGGTGACGAGCGTACGTACCGGATCGAGACGACGAGTGTGCTGCACGGCCCGTGGGAGATCCGGGTGCACCGGGTCGATGCGCCGGAGGGTGCGATCGTGCGGGAGGGCGGTCATTCCGTGGCGCACGAGGAGCGGCCGCGCGTCTCGTCGGGCCCCGGCTGGGCGACGGCGCGCACAGCCGACGGTCTGACCAGTGCCGTTGTCGCACTGTACGGCTGGGACACCGAGGAGGACGCGGAAGCCGACGGCGGCGCGGCGGTCGAGGAAACCCCGGAGGCTGTGCAGAGCGCGCGGGCCGGCATGACCGCAGGCGGCCTGGAGACGCACGGGTCCGGTGTCGCGCGGGACGTGCAGTCCAATGCGTTCGGACCGCACTCCGCGATCCCGTATCTGTGTGCCGCCCATCGTCCGGGCGGGCGGAGCATCCACGTCTCGCTGATCGCGCTGTCCCGCGACACCGTGCATCCACGGGCGTTGCGTACGTCGGTGGTGGTGCGGGCGGACGCGGATTCGGTGGTGCTGACCTTCCTGGACGGCACCACGGTCGAGGTGTGAGCGCGGGAGGCGGGGCGGATCAGGGCTTGATGCTCCTGAACCGGTTGTCCTCCCGTCGCTGGATGTGGCCGATGAGTTCCTGCGCCAGGGACTTGATCGTGTCGAGGCCGGCCCGCCCCCAGGGGCGGGGCACGGTGTCGACGGCGCAGACGGCGCCCAGTGCGACGCCCGTGCGGTCGATGAGCGGCGCCCCCAGATAGGAACGGATGCCTATCTCGTCGACGACCGCGTTGCCGGCGAATCGCGGGTAGTCGCAGACGTCCTCCAGGACCAGTGCCTTGCGCCGTGCGACGACATGCGGGCAGTAGCCGTGGTCGAGCGCCATGTACCGTCCGCCATGGCCGCTGCCCGCGGCCGTGGCACCCAGATCGGAACCGGTGCGGGTGCCGGCAGGGGTGTGCAGACCGGCGAAGAACTGCCGGTTCCCGTCAATGAAGTTGACCATCGAATACGGCACATCCGTCACTTCGGCCACCTTGTCCGCGAACGCGTCGAAGCTGCGGAACGAGGTGTCGCCGCGCTCCCCGAGCCCGAGCATCCGCAGTCGTCGGGTGCGGACGGAGGCATCGCGGTCGACGGGGGTCAGCAGCGGCCGACCGGTCGCGTGTCGGCTCACGGACGGGCTCCGTAGCCGGAGAGCGGGGCCGGTGAGGAGGTGGCGTTGATCAGGTGCTGCACCAGCGTGACCAGCGCTCCGGTGCCCGAGCTGGCGATCCGGGCGTCACAGAGGATGACGGGCACATCGGGGCCGAGGTCGAGCGCGGCGCGCACCTCCTCTGGGCCGTAGCGGTAGGAGCCGTCGAACTCGTTCACTGCGACGATGAATCCGATGCCGCGCCGTTCGAAGAAGTCGACCGCCGGGAAGCACTCCTCGAGTCTGCGGGTGTCCGCCAGCACGACCGCGCCCAGCGCGCCCTGGGAGAGCTCGTCCCACATGAACCAGAAGCGCTCCTGGCCCGGGGTACCGAACAGATAGAGCACATGCTGCTCGTCGAGGGTGATGCGGCCGAAGTCCATGGCGACCGTGGTCGCGGTCTTGGACTCGATCCCCTCGAGGCTGTCGGTCGCGGCGCTGACCTGAGTGAGCAGCTCTTCCGTGCTCAGCGGTGCGATCTCGCTGACCGCGCCCACGAACGTCGTCTTGCCGACGCCGAAGCCGCCCGCCACGAGGACCTTGAGTGCGACGGGGAAGTATTCGGTGTCCCCGGTGCCGTCACCCCCGGCCGAGCCGCCGAAGCCGTCAGAGCTGTCGTCGTAAGCCATCGAGCACTGCCTCCAGCAGGGATCGGTCGGTGGGCATGTCATGAAAGGCCGGCGGATGCGCGGTGACTGCGCCGCAGTCCACCAGATCGGAGACGAGCACCTTGGTGACGACCGCGGGCAGCCGCAGATGCGCGGCGATCTCGGCGACCGAGGTGGGACCGCCGCACAGTCCCAGCGCCACGCAGTGCTCGGGGCCGAGATGGGTCTGCGGATCGCTGCCCGTGGCCATCACCAGGGAGAGCAGGTCGAGCACGGTCGTCGGACGGGTACGGCCGTCGCTGACGGTGTACGGACGGATGAGCCGGCCGGCCGCGTCGTCGAGCAACGGCCCGTCCTGCTTGGCCGACACCCTCACAGTCCCGTGGCGCTCGGTGCCCCGGCCGCTTGTCTGGCCGGGGTCATCAGATACGGCCGGACGCTCTTGACCAGCATGGTCATCTCGTATCCGAGCACCGCGGCATCCGCTTCGCGTCCGGCGAGGACGGCGAGACAGGTGCCGGAACCGGCGGTGGAGACGAACAGCAGCGTCGAGTCGAGCTCCACCACCACCTGGCGGACCTCCCCGTTGTCGCCGAAGCGCGCCCCGGCGCTGCGCCCGAGGGAGTACAGGCCGGCGGCGAGCGCCGCCATGTGGTCGGCGCTGTCGGCATCCATGCCGTGGAGGGACTTCACCAGCCCGTCGGCGGAGAGCAGGACCGCGCTGCGCGTGTACGGCACACGCTGTACCAGCCCGCTCAGCAACCAGTCGAGGTCCGAGACCTGACCGGACGGCATATCGGTCGCCATGGTGCATCTACTCCTTGAAGGTGTTCGTCTCGAGGGGGTCCGGGGCGGGCTGCGACGGCTCGGCGGGCGCGGTGAGTCCCCGGACCGGCAGCGGTTCGAGTGGGGCCGGCGGTCGCCAGGCCTGCGGTGCGGGCGCGTCGAGGACGCCGTCCGGGGCCTGAGCGGTGTCGGCCTCCGAGACGCTGCGCGCCTCGGCGAGTTCGATGCCCCGGCGGAAGGACGCCATCAGGCCCGGGTCGTGCAGGACGGGTTGTTCGTCCTCGGCGCGCGGCACGGGAGCCTCCCTGAGCTGCGGGACCAGGTGTTCCTGGTTGGCGCGCCTGGGGAGTTGGGGCCGGCCCATGGTGCCGCGCACGACTCCGGGGTCGGGCTGGAGCGCCGCGATCGCGTCGTCCGGGCGCTGGACACCGGGGCGGGCATCGGCGGGGGTGCACCGGTTGACGCTCTCGGCACGCGACGGCAGCGGTGGGGCTTCGCCCTGCCTTCGCAACTGCTGCGGTGGTTGATGCAGCCGCAGTGGCCGACTGGGCATCTGCGGCTGCCGGTCCGGGGCCGGGGCGGGGCTCAGGTTCCGCTGGTGGGCGGTGTCGTCCTGGGCCGGTGGCCGGTGTACGGGACCGGGTGGCGGGACCGGGGCGGCGTCCGCCGTCGGGGGCGTGTCCCCTTCGACCCCGAGCAGGGACTGCGGCAGCACCAGCACGGCCTGTGTGCCGCCGTAGATGTTGCTCTGCAGCCGGACCGCGATGCCGTGCCTGCGGGCCAGTGACGCGACGACGAACAGTCCGATCCGGCCGTCCTGCAGCAGATGGGCGACGTTGACCCGGTCGGGGTCGGCGAGCAGCGTGTTCATCCGCTGCTGTTCGTTGCCCGGCATGCCGAGCCCGCGGTCCTCGACCTCCAGGGCGAGCCCCGCGGTGACGTGCTGGGCACGCAGCAGCACCTGGGTGTGCGGGGCGGAGAACACCGTGGCGTTCTCGACGAGTTCGGCCAGCAGATGGATCACGTCGGCCACGGCGTGCCCGCGTAGCGTGCCGTCGATCGGCGGCACCAGCTTGACCCGCGGATAGTGCTCGACCTCGGCGATCGCCGAACGCAGCACCTCGGTCATGGTGACCGGGTTGCTCCACTGCCGCCGGGAGACGGCGCCGCCGAGGACGGCGAGGTTCTCCGCATGCCGGCGGATGCGGGTGGCGAGATGGTCGACATGGAACAGGCCCTTGAGCAGATCGGGGTCCTCGACCTCGTTCTCCAGCTCGTCCAGCAGCTGAATCTCACGGTGTACGAGCGACTGCAGCCGGCGGGCGAGGTTGACGAAGACCTCCACCCGCTGTTCCTCGCCCGATGCGCGGGTGAGCCGGGAGGCCTGCACGACTGCGGCCACGGCCCCTTCGTGCGAGCGGCCCATTTCCTGCGCGAGCAGGTCGAAGGCGTCGCTCCCGGGTGGGACGGGCTGCGGGGGCCGCCGCGCGGGCAACGGCTCGCCGTTGCGCAACTGCTCCACCACCCGCTGCAGTTCCGCCTGCCCCTGCGCACTGGAACGGCGCAGGGCCAGACACCGGCCGAGGACGGTGGTGGCGACCCGGTTGGCACCGAGGGACGCGGCGACCACGGCGGCGACGGCCAGCGCCGCGGATCCGCCCAGCGCGGCCCAGAGTTGGGTGGTCATCGGGGCACTCGTGGAGCGGACGGTGATGACCACTGCTGCGGTGCCGCTCAGTGCCACCGCGACGGCCGGCAGCACGGCCGTGCGCAAGATCTGGGGCCGTATGCGGGCGTCGGGGGACGGCTGTGCGGCGCGCGGCCTGGCGGCGGCCGAGTGGGCACGGGCCCCCGGCCGGCCGTGCCGCCCGCCTTCTCGGCGTTCCGGTCGCGCTTCGGGTGCGCGAAGTTGAGACATCAGCGTCCTCGGTACGTGGGGCACCAGGATTCGGCGTTCATTGGTGGCACCTACGGTGGTCGGTCAGGCTCAGGTCATCGGTCGGGCAGGCCCGGAAGATATGAGCCCACCGTTGATCACCGGCCACACACGGTAGTCGTCGATCGCGTATCCGTGGCGGGCAGTTGTAGAACTTGCCCGCCATCCGTCCCGCTCTGGTATGAGCTCTCGCACGGACAGCCGAATACGCCTCATTGACACCCGCCCGCGTACACGTAGACCCGGGCAGCCGGAACACACATGACGGCGCGGCCGGTCCGGCAGACCCGGACGGTCCGAACAGTTCGAGCGCGAATACCCCGGTCGTAGTCATGGAGGAGCTTGCAGGAGGTGGCTGCGGGATCCGCGAATCCACGAGCACGGTGCGTGCTCAAGTGGGGTGCGATGCACGGTGAGGGTGGGCGGCGTCGTCCGAGGTCGACGCCGTCGACCGGCCGACCGGCGCGGAGCCGGGTGAAGCACACACGCCTCGGCCGACAGGCGCGGGAGGGGTTGCCAGGGGTCGACAAGAAGCGGAGCGTGGAAATACGGGGGAACAGCAGAACTCGGGGGTCTCCACAGGACGAGGCTCATCATGACCAGAACTCTGCGTAGGCGAATCCCGGCGTTCGTGGCTGCATCCGCCTTGGCCTCAGCGCTCGCCTTTTCCGTAGCTGCACCGACAGCCCAGGCGGCCCCACAGGTTCCGGCGCGGACCACCGCGTCACAGGCCGCACCCGCCAGCTGGTGCGACTGGCACCCGGGCGACTGCGGATGGCGGCCAGCGCCCACCACCTATCCCGTGTACCCCGTCTACCCCGTGTACCCGGTGTACCCCGTGTATCCCGTTTACCCCAGCTACCCCATGTACGTCTACTAGTCACGACTTAGGCGATCTGTGGTTCGAAGGGGCGCAGGACGATGGCGCGGGTGACGGGGCGGGCCTCCGGGTCGTCCGAGCTGCGGGCCCGGCAGAGGCCCCACCCCGCCGTCGAACCGGAGGAGTGGGGCACTCGGTGTCAGGACTTCACACTCCGGGGCCCGACACGGATGCGGCACGGGTTTCGCGAAAGCGGCAGCCGGATCTGTTGACGGGCCTTCGGCTCCCGCTCCCCCCGGGGGGAGCGGGAGTCAGTGGCCCGGCTCGCCTGGCTCTGCTAGGCAGCCGATAGTGCGGCAGCGGCTTCGCCATGTCTCCGAGGCCGCTCTCCGTTCGCTGTCAGATCTCCGCGACGAGGTCGTCATCAGGTGCCGAGGTGACGACGGCCCCGGTCGGCTCCGGAGGCGGCCACTCGGCCCACCCCTCCAGGGGCGTTGCGGCGCACTGTCGCCACCACGGCTCGACGGCCGGTCGGTCCGCGGGCTCGAAGGGCTCACCGGGTCGAGGCGCGGCAGTGACCTGGCCGACCGTGTGACCAGCTAGCATCGTCCGCTCGGCAGGCTCGTGCCAGGGGTGAACGGCGAGGTTGAAGGTGCCCCAGTGGATGGGCAGCATGACACCGTGCGGCTTGCCCCCTTGCAGGTCGAGCTGCGCCTGCATGCCCTCGTCGGGGGTCATGTGGATGTCGGGCCAGTACTCCGAATACGCACCGATCTGGATCATCGTCGCGTCGAACGGGCCGTGCTCGGCGCCGATGTCCTTGAAACCGGGGAAGTAGCCGGTGTCCCCGGAGTGGTAGATCCGGTGCTCGGGGCCCGCGACGGCCCAGGACGCCCAGAGCGTGTGCTGCTGGTTGCGCAGGCCACGTCCGCAGAAGTGCCGGGCCGGAGTCGCGGTGAAGCTGATCCCGGCGATGTTCGTGGTCTCGTTCCAGTCGAGCTCACGCAGCCGGTCGGTCGACACGCCCCAGCGCTCCAGGTGGGCGCCGACTCCGAGGGGCACCGCGAAGACCGTGTCCGTGCCCGCCAGGGCGCGGATCGTCGGCAGGTCGAGGTGGTCGTAATGGTCGTGCGAGATCACGACCGCGTGGAGCGGGCCGAGCGTGGCGAGCGGCAACGGCACCGGGTGCAGCCGCTTGGGTCCGGCGAACGCGAAGGGCGAACAGCGCTCACCCCATACCGGGTCGAAGAGCACCCGTCGGCCGTCGATCTCGGCGAGCACGCTCGAGTGGCCCATCCAGGTGAGCCGCAACCCCGAGGCCGGCGGCCGGGCGAGGTCGGCGAGGGTGGTCGCATGGACGGGCATCATGCCGTTCGGCGACCTGCGTACCCGCTCCTCCTTGTGGAAGTAGACCTTCGCGAACTCCAGCGTCGAGCCGGACGGCCTGGTCCGGGCCCCCACCGGGTTCTGGAAGACCCCGTCGGCGAAATTGGGCGAGTTCCGGATGCGCTCCATGCGCGCGCCCCCCGGGTCGGCGCCGAATGCGGCGGGTCGCAGCGAACGCAGCCGGGTACGGAGCGAATGCAGGGAGTCAGCGCCGGTCACAACATCTCCTGAGGGAGTCGGTGTCGTTTCATTATGAGCAGGGGGTAGCACAGTGCGAGTACGGGACGGCCAATGGAATGACGGCGGGACCCTGCCGTCTCAGCCACGCAACTGCCCGTACGCATGTTCGACATGCAGACGCAGCACGATCCGCCGGTCGCGGACCATCGCACTGCGGTAATCGTCCCAGTCGGGGTGCTCGCCCTGCACGTCCCGGTAGAGCGTGATCAGCTCCTCGACGGTCGCGTCGGACGGATCGGCGGCGACCGGCGACAGTTCGGCCGTGCCGTCTGCGACCGTCCAGGCCCAGCGGTCCTCGCTGGTGACGTGGTAGCTCGCCCGCGGATCGCGCCGCAGGTTCCGCGTCTTCGCCCGGTCATCGGTGATCGAGACACGGATGATGCGCTCCGCGGGATAGTAGAAGTGATTGACATTGGACAGCTGGGGCCGGCCGTCCCGCTTCAGCGTCACGAGCACCCCGCCGCGCTCCTCGGCGACCAGCCGAAGGAGCGCGTCCTGCTGTGCATCGATTCCCGTCATGACGAATCCAACGTGCACAGCGATCACAGGATTCCGCGTTCCGCCACTGACTCATGTCACATCCGGCGGCCGTCGCCCGGCGCATCCGCGACAGCAGCCGGCCGACACCGATGGACACCGGGCAAGGAAACCGGCCATGACCGCCCGCACGTCGCTGGACGTGGCCCCGCACAATCGGGACCGGGATCGGCGAGGAGCGGCGGGTCGAGCTGACGACCGCGATCCGCGCCGTGGAGGAGATGCGCTTCCGCACCCGTTCGCACGCGGCCTGACCGGCCAGGGCTTCACGCGGTGCGATCCGCCGAAGGCCGCCGCCCAGGGCACGGCCGACCCCATCCACTGAACAACGATTCAGCAAGGGTCACATTGACAGGGCCGCCCCCACCTCCCGATACTGACCGGCGATTCAGTAAATCGTTGGCTGCGGCGGCCACCCCGGATGGCCGGAGACGCTCGCCCGCGCCCCGGCCCGAACCGCTCCGGGACCCACCCCGACCACTGATACCGAGGAGACACCCCGATGACGACACCGACGATTCCGACGGCGCCGGCGGTGTCCTCGGCCGCTCCGCCCGCCCCCCTGATCTCGCTGACCTGGACGGACCACGTCACCGGTCGCCAGGGCCATCTGGTCGTCGACCGACTGGTGCGCGGCGTGTCGAGCGGCGGGCTGCGGATGCGGGCGGGCTGCACGCTCGACGAGGTGGCGGGCCTTGCCCGGGGCATGACGATGAAGGAGGCCCTGCACTTCGATGCCGATGACACACAGGCGCGCTACATACCGCTCGGCGGCGCCAAGGGCGGCATCGACTGCGACCCGCGCGACCCTGAGGCGTACGGGGTGCTCGTGCGCTATCTGCGGGCGGTGCGTCCGTACATAGAGAACGTCTGGACGACCGGCGAGGATCTCGGTCTCACCCAGGACATCGTCGACCGGGCGGCGGCCGAGGCCGGGCTCGTCTCCTCGATCCAGGCGGTCTACCCGCTCCTCGACGACGAGACGGCGGCGCGGCAGCGGCTCGCCGACGCGTTCGCCGTCGAGGTGGACGGCATCGGGCTCGACGAGCTGGTCGGCGGCTGCGGGGTGGCCGAGTCGGCGCTCGCCGCGCTGGACCGGGCGGGCGTCGCGTACACGGAGGCCAGGGTCTCCGTACAGGGGCTCGGCACCATGGGCGGCGCCACGGCGCGGTTCCTCGCCCGGGCCGGACTGAAGGTCGTCGCGATCGCCGACGTCAAGGGGACGATCGCGAACCCGGCGGGCCTCGACGTCGAGACGCTGCTCGCGGCCCGGGACGCGTACGGAACGGTGGACCGCGGTGCGCTGCGCGACGGAGACCAGGAGCTGCCCGCCGACGCCTGGCTGACGCAGGAGGCGGAGGTACTCGTGCCGGCGGCGGTCTCGTACGCCGTCGACGCCACGAACCAGGCCCGGATCAGCGCCCGTTGGATCGTCGAGGCGGCGAACATGCCGGTACTGCCGGAGGCGGAGGCGCTGCTCGCCGAGCGCGGCATCACCGTACTGCCCGACGTGGTCGTCAACTCCGGTACGAACGCGTGGTGGTGGTGGACGCTGTTCGGCGACATCGGGGCCGATGCCGAGGAGGCGTTCTCGCACACCCGTCGTTCGATGCGGGCGCTGATCGGCCGGATGCTGGCCCGCGCCGAGGCCGACGGCTCCACTCCCCGGGCGGCGGCCCACGCCCTCGTCGCCGAGCGGCTTCCTGTGATGGCCGAACGGTTCGGCTGGTACCGATGAGCACGGTTCGGCTGGTACCGATGAGCACGCCGGGCCGCCGGATCCGCTGAGCCGCCGGACCTGTACGGGCGAACCGGCTCCCGTTTCCCGAGGGGCCGCACGGCGAATAGCTGCCATGGCAGCTTCCCGCCAGCTCCGACCGCCACTGTTACGTCATGCTCCTGACAGTCTCACCTCACCACCCCCTGAAAACACACGAGTTCACGAGGTGAGAATGAGACGGACCAGATGGGCGGCGGCCTGCGCCACAGCGCTCGCCGCCGCCCTTGCCGGTGGATCGCTCCCCGCCACCGCCGACCAGGCACCCGCGTTCGCCGATCCGGCCCCGTCCCCTGGAGCGGGCGGTGGAACCCGCACCGTCACCCTGCTGACCGGCGACGTGGTGACGTACTCCGGCAGCGGGAACGCCGTGGAGATCAGTTCCATCGTGCCGGGACCGGGCCGCGAGGGCATGGGCTTCACCCGGTTCCGGGCGGACGGCCACGAGTACGCGGTGCCGATCGACGCCGTCGGGCAGATCTCGCAGGGCCGGGTGGACCAGCGCCTGTTCGACGTGAGCGAGCTGGTCGCCTCGGGGTACTCGGACCGCAGCACCGACACGCTACGGGTCCTGGTCGGCGGCGCCACGCCCTCCGCCGGAAGCCCGGACGCGCCGAAGGGCGCCCGCGTTGCCGCGGCCTTCCGGACCGCCGGGACCACGGCTCTGACCGTGTCCAAGAAGTCGGCCGGCACCGTGTGGAAGCAGCTCGGCACGGCCTCCCGGGCCCGCACCGCAGGCATCGGGAAGGTCTGGCTGGACGGCAGGGTGCGGGCCACGCTCGACACGTCCGTACCGCAGATCGGTGCGGACAAGGCGCACCGGGCCGGGATCACCGGGAAAGGCACCAAGGTCGCGGTGCTCGACACCGGCTACGACCGTGACCACCCCGATCTGAAGGGCGTCGTCACCGCTTCGCAGGACTTCACCGAGGACGGCGACGTCCAGGACCGGCAGGGCCACGGCACCCATGTGTCGTCGATCATCGCCGGTTCCGGTGCGGCGTCCGAAGGCCGTTACGCGGGCGTCGCGCCGGGCGCCGAGCTCGTCGAGGGCAAGGTCCTCGGCAACGACGGCTACGGCTACGACTCGTGGATCCTCGCGGGCATGCAGTGGGCTGTCGACCAGGACGCCCGGATCGTCAATATGAGCCTCGGGTCGAACCGGGCCTCCGACGGCACCGACCCGTTGTCCGCCGCGGTCGACAAGCTCTCCGCCGAGCACGGCACGCTGTTCGTCATCGCCGCGGGCAACAGCGGCGACCGGACGATCAGCGCACCCGGCGCCGCCGATGCCGCCCTGACGGTCGGCTCGGTCACCAAGTCCGGTGAGATGTCCGCGTTCTCCTCGCGTGGACCGCGCCAGGGCCGGCCCGCGGTCAAGCCGGAGATCTCCGCACCGGGCAGCGCCATCGTGGCCGCCCGCGCCGCCGGCACGCTCGACGACGCGGCCGTCACCGAGCAGTACGCCTCACTCTCCGGTACGTCGATGGCGAGCCCGCATGTCGCGGGCGCCGCCGCCCTGCTGACCCAGCGCCACCCCGACTGGTCGGGCGCGCGCCTGAAGTCCGCGCTCGTCGGCAGCGCCGCCCCGGTGGCGGGTGCGTCGGCCTCCGACACCGGCGCCGGTCTCACCGACGTGCCGGCGGCGTTGGCGGCGAAGGCGGTGGCCGAACCCGCCACGCTGGCCGCCCACACCACGTACCCGAACGCCTCCGCCGCCGCGCAGAGCCATGAGGTGACGTGGACGAACACCACGGACAAGCCGGTGAAGCTACGGCTGTCCGCAGGGCCGGGCCGGGCGATCCGGCTGGGCGCGGAGACCGTGACCGTGCCCGCGCGTTCGTCCGCGGTCACGGACGTCGTCCTCGAGCCGTCGCGGGTCGAGGCGGGGACGACGTACAGCGGGGCGGTCACCGCGACCTGGCCGGGGGGCGGCCGGGCGACGGTGCCCGTCTCGGTCGAGGCCGATCCTGAGACGTACTCCCTCACCCTGACCGGTCCCGCACCGCGCGAAGGCGCCGAACGCACCTCGACGGGCGCGGTCCTGCAGAACGAGAGGACCGGCGCGTCCCAGCTGATCGGGCTGGACGGCACCGAGCCGAGGACGGTGACGCTGCCGCGCGGCAGTTACCGGATCCTCGGGCACACCTGGGAGTACGACACGGTCGGCAACACCGTCGTCGGGACCGCGGCGATCCACTTCGCCCGGCGGGTCACCGTCAGCGGGGACCGCTCCGTCACACTGGGCACCGAGGGGGCGAAGCCGGTCAGGATCGGCGTGGACGACGGGTCGGCGCGGGTGTCCCTGCAGTCTGCGACCGGGATCGTGTCACGCGTCGGCCCAGGTACGGGCGCCCAGGACACCGGTCTGGTCGCGCCGAGCTCCGCAGGCCAGTACCAGGTGGAGGCGGTGCCCACCACCGGTGGGACGCTGGACGGGCTCAGCTTCTTCGGCGGGCTGAGCTGGCAGCAGCGGGAGGTCGACGCGCACGAGCCCGGCTCCTCGGCCGACGCGCTGAAGCTGCTGCTCTCGCAGTACAGCATCTACAGCTGGCTGGGGACGGCCACCGGCGAGGTCGTCGACATCGGCACCGGGGCGGACACCGACCCGGCCGCCATGGACCTCAAGGGCAGGATCGTCCTGTGGACACCGGCCACCAGCCAGACCTCGTTCAACAACGCGCTCTACCAGAAGCTCTCGGACGCGGGTACGGCTGCCATCGTGTACGTGGGTTACGGGCTCTCGGTCTACAAGCCGACACCGGTACTCAGGCTGGACACGGCCAGTGTGCCCGCCCTGCGGGCCCGGCTGGCCGAAGGGCCGCTGACGCTGACGCTCGACGGCATCAACAGCTCGGCGGACGCGTACTTCCTGCATCATTCCGTCGACGGCAGGGTCCCGGCCGGGGCCGACTGGTTCGACCGGCGGTCGGAACTGGCCAAGGTGACGACGGTACAGCGTACCCACGGCTACCCGTCCGACCCCAAGGGCATGTACGCCTGGACGACCTGGCACGGGCTGACGCTCTTCCAGCAGTCCACCCGCTACCGGCCGCCGTCGGAGCAGACGCTCTACTACACCCCGGACGTGGCGTGGACGACGGCTACCTTCCATTACCAGTACGACGTCGCCGAACGGGTCTACCCTTTGGGGACGCTGGTCAGCGCGCCGACCGTGTACCGCGCGGGCGGTGAATACCGGGACGACTGGATGTCCGCGCCCTTCAACCCCGCGCTCGGCAAGCAGGCCGGGTCCGCACAGATCACCCGGGACGGCGACAAGCTCAATGTGGCGCTCCCGATGTTCTCCGACGCGGCCGGCCATCGCGCCGAGACGGCGCCGGTGGCGGACACCGGCAGCACGGTGCTGGCGGACGACAGCGGGAAGGCACTGGCCCGCAACGGCGCACCTGGCCGGGCCACGTTCGACCTGCCGCGCAAGGACAACTGGTATCGGCTGACCGTCGATGCCACCCGCACCTCACCGGATCCGGTGACATGGATGCTCGGGGCGCAGGTGACCAGCGAGTGGCGGTTCCGCTCCGGCCACGAGCGGTCCGCTGCCGCGGCCCGGTTGCTGGACCTCGACTACCGGCTGCCGCTGACCGGCGAGAACGCGGCGGACGCGGACAAGCCGCTCGACTACACGGTCGGCCTGACCGCACAGGGCGGTCAGCGGGCGCTTCCCATCACATCGTTGAAGGTCTGGTACGCGACGGACGGCACCGACTGGAAGCAGGCCACGGCGGCGCGCGGGGCCGACGGCCGGTGGAAGGTCACGGTGCCTGCCGCGGGCACCGCCAAGGTCGACCTGCGGACAACCGTCACGGACACCACCGGTGCGTCGCTGACGGAGACCCTCATCGACGCGTACAACTCGGGCTGCGCCGACATCTGGTGCTGACCGAGGCCTGACAGCTGGAAGGTCGGGGGCGGGCCGCTTGCGGTCTCGCCCCCGACCTGTCGGGAACCCCTGCATTGGTTAGGGTGACGCCGTGGCAAGAGTGCGGTTGAGCGTGGCGGAACGACGCGAGGAGCTGCTGCGTGCTGCCGTCGAGCAGATCGAGGTGCGAGGCGTCGCCGCGGTACGGATCGCCGATGTGGCGTCCGTCCTCGGGGTGAGCAACGCACTCGTGCTCTACCACTTCTCGACGAAGGAGAAGCTGGTCGCGGCCGCCTTCGCGCATGCGGCCGAGGCCGACCTGGCCCATCTGCGCAAGCTGCTCAGCCGCCGCACCAGTGCGGTACGGCGGCTGCGCGCCGCCGTCCGCTGGTACGCGCCGACCGGACAGGCCAAGGGGTGGCGGCTGTGGATCGAGGGCTGGGCGGCCTCGTTGCGCGATCCGGCGCTGCGCAATGTGGCCGGCGATCTCGACCAGCAGTGGAAGGCCGAACTGGCCGAGGTCCTCGAAGAAGGGGCCGCCGCAGGGGAGTTCCACTGCGACGATCCCATGTCCGTGGCCTGGCGGTTGACCGCGCTGCTGGACGGTCTGGCCGTCCAGATGACGTCCTACGCCGGTCCGCTCTCCCGGACCACGATGCTGGCGTGGACCGACGAGGCGCTCGCCCGCGAGCTGGGCATCGACCAGGAGGCACTGACGGCCTGACCCGGCCGGTTCCCCCGCGCTCCCCGTTTCCTCCCGTCTCCCGCCACCTCCCGGCCGGTCGGTCGATCAGGTCTGACGCAGGGGTGCGTACGCTTCCCGCTGAAGTCCGAACGTCCAGGCCACACCCTCCTTCGCGGTCCTGGTCGTCGGCGGCACCCGCAGCCAGTACGTGCGATGCGTGCCGTCCGGCTCCGGGGTGGAATTGACCACCTCGACCATCACCACGTCCTCGTCGCCCTGCAGCGCGATCCGCCACAGGATGCCCGTCTCGTCCCGGTGCACCGGCTCGGCGCCCGACTCGGTGAGGTAGCGGTCGTAGCCGTAGAACTCCAGCATCACGCGGCGCAGTTCCGCGTTCTCCTCGTTGCGTATCCGCTCGGGGGTCAGGGCCGCCAGCTCCGCCAGGAACTCGGCGGGGACCGGCATGCCGCGCCAGGCGTACAGCGCGAATCCGTCAGGGTACGAGAGGGCTGGGCCGTCCCCGCGGTCGAGCCGGCCCGCCTCGTCGCGGTGGAGTGCCTCCGGGCGTTCGCTGAGCACCACCGTGCGCTCGTAGGGCCACCACCAGCCGGCGTGCCGGGCCACCTCCGCCAGTCCGTCGAGCCGGTCACCACGGCCGTCGAACGCGGCCAGCCACGCCGCGTCGTGCTGGCCGAGCACCGCGTCGAGCAGCACCAGCCGGACCGCCGTCTCGTCCTCGGGCCGCTGGGCGAGGGCCGTGACGACACCCGCCCGTATCCGCTCGGCGAGCGCCGCCGTGGTCTCCCAGAGCTGGGCGCCCGTGGCCGACCAGAGGGCGGACCAGCCGGCCGGTCCCAGCTCGTCGTACATCCGGCGCCGCTCCTGCGCCCACGGGCGGGTGCGCACCTCGTCGCGGACCGAGCGCCCCGCGTCGACGAGCTTCTCGACGGCCTCGACGGCCGCCTTCGGCGAGTCCGCCCAGACGAACTCCTCCGGCTCCGCCAGTCCCGCGCTGCGGTAGGCGAGCCGGACGCCGTCCTCGGCCGCGGCCCGGTCCGCCGCGCCGGTCGCCGCTGCCACGCCCCGCCATGAGTCCACATACTGCATCGGTTGTCCCCGTCCCCTGTATCGCTGTCCGGTCCTGAATCCCTGCTGTGCCACGTCCTGTCCGGTGCCTCCTGGCCGCTCCGGACGGGCCGGTCAGTCCGCGACGATGCGGACCGCGCCGGGTGCGTACTCCCGCTGGCGCACCACGCGGTACCAGCCCTTCGACAGCGGGATCGCCGCATGCTCCTCGTGCACCACGCGTCCGCCGTCGGGGAGATGGAGGAGCATCGGGCCGAACGCGCCCGCCTCGCGCATCAGCCGGCCGGGCCCCTGTACCGCATGCGCATGACCGGTGACCTCGCCGAGCGCCAGCACCAGTCGCCCCCGGGCGTCCCGCGGCTCCCCCGGCGCGTCCACCAGATGCGCGGGCACCGCCGACTCCTCCAACGACACGATCAGTACATCGCCCTGCCGGTACACAGACGTCTCCCCTCCACGGCGGCACCCGCTGTGCCGCGGCCGTGGAGAAAACGCTACGAGGAGGGTCTGACAATCGGTCACAACCGGTCCCGCCCGCCGCGTTGTCAGTGCGGCTTGATAAACCTTGCGGGCATCAGCCGATCCCAGTCTCAGGAGTTCAGGGCCATGTCCGGTGTGGATCACCTGCACGAGTTGCTCGGCCTTCCGGCCGTCGACTTCCAGCACGCGACGGGCGAGGCCCCGGCGCAGGCCGCGGACGCCGCGGCCTGGCGTATCTCGGTCGACCCGTACGACGACGAGTCCGAGATGACCTGGGAGGAGGCGTTCCAGGCGTTCCTCGGGGCGGTCGACCCGGGCGGCGTGCGAGCCCTGATCATCGGGCAGTGGGGGGAGGCGACCGACGAGACGTCGTCCTACCCGATCGGTCTGGTGATCGCCGCGGCCGACCGGCTGACTTCGCTGGAGGCGATATTCGTCGGCGACATGACGCGCGAGGAGAACGAGATCTCCTGGATCGAGCAGTGCGAGGTCACCGCGCTGCTGACCGCGTTCCCCGCCCTGCTCGAACTGGGCGTGCGCGGCGGCACGTATCTGACGTTCTCCCCGTCGAAGCACGATCGGCTGCGTTCGCTGACCATCGAGACCGGCGGGCTTCCGGTCGAGGTGATCCGCGGCATTCTTGACAGCGAGCTGCCCGCACTGGAGCGGCTGGATCTCTGGCTGGGCGTCTCCGAGTACGGCGGCGACGCGGATGTCGCGGACCTGGCCCCGCTGCTCTCCGGCTCGCGGTTCCCCCGGCTCCACCACCTCGGTCTGCGCAACAGCGAGTTGCAGAACGAAATCGCGCGCGCCGTCGCGAGCGCCCCGGTCGTCGCCCAGCTCCGCACCCTCGACCTGTCGAACGGCACACTGGGCGACGAGGGCGCGGCCGCGCTGCTCGAGGGCCAGCCGCTGACCCATCTCGAACGGCTCGATCTGCACCATCACTTCCTCACCGAGCCGGTGGAGCGTCGAATCAAGGCGGCGTTGGAGCCGCACGGCGTGCAGGTCGATCTCTCCGAGCGCGAGGAGCCGTGGGGCGGCCGCGGGATCGAAGGCCGCTACACCACGGTTGCGGAGTGATGTGCGATGACGGACATCGAACACCCCGATTCCTTCCACGGGTTGCCGGTTCTCACGTTGCCAGGCCCCGACCGGCCGCGCGCTGATCCCCTCCCGGCGGCGGATGCCGTCGCCTGGCGGCTGGAGAGCGCCTGGCAGAGCGATCTGACGTTCGCGGCACTCTGGCAGTACTTCCTCGACACGGTGGACACGACCGCGGTACGGGCTCTGGTGATCGGCCCCTGGTGGGAGGAGGAGTACACCCCCTTCGCACCGGTCGTCGAGCTGCTGTGCGCCGATGCGGACCGCTTCCCGGCCCTGCGAGCGCTCTTCCTCGCCGATGTCGTCAGCGAGGAATGCGAGCTCTCGTGGCTGGAGATGTCCGACATCACCCCGGTGGTCGAGGCGTTCGGGCAGCTGGAGGAGTTGACCGTACGCGGGTGCGGTGAGCCGGTCGAGGGCACGGAGGTCCTCGGCCTGCAGCCGGTGCGGCACAAGGCGCTCAGGTCGCTCCGGTTCGAGTCGGGCGGGCTCCCGGCCGGCGTCGTGCGGGCGATCGGTGCTTCGGATCTGCCCGCGCTGGAGCATCTCGAACTCTGGCTGGGCGTCACCGAGTACGGCGGCGACTCGACGGTCGACGACCTCGCCCCGCTGCTCTCCGGTGCCGCGTTCCCGAAGCTGCGCCACCTGGGCCTGCAGAACAGTGAGATCCAGGACGAGATCGCGGCCGCGGTGGCATCGGCCCCGGTCGTCGCCCACCTGGAATCGCTCTCCCTCGCGATGGGGACCCTGAGCGACATCGGCGCCGAGGCGCTGCTCGCGGGCCAGCCCCTCACTCATCTGACCTCGCTGGATCTGCACCATCACTACATCAGCGACCCGCTGGTCGACCGGCTCAGGGGGCTGATCGGACCCGACCGGGTGAACGGCGAACCGCACGAGGTGGAGTACTGGGATCCGGATGAGGACGACGAGCGCTATGTCGCGGTCTCCGAGTAGCACGGTAGGTCCGGTGCCACGCTTTGCCGTCGTCGGCGTGCCCGGCAACCGTCGGGTGACGCTGTTCCAGGAGGCGGTACGTGCCGCCGGGCTGCCGGCCCCACGGGTCGTGCCCTGGCCGGACGTGCTGCGCGGCGAGGTGGCGTTCCGGCCGGGCGAGACCGTACGGATGGACTCGCCCGGTGAGGACGCCGAGGTGGATCGGCTGCTGCGGGCCGTCGACGATCCGACGAGGGTGGAGGGAACGGCCCGCTGGTACGCCCGCTTCACCGCGGCCGTAAGGGAGGTGGCGCGGGCGGCAGCTGCCGCCGGCGCGGAGTTGCTGGACGATCCGGGCGATGTGGCGGTGTTGTTCGACAAGCGGCTCTGCCATGGCGTACTGGACGGCGCCGCAGTCCCCGTGCCTGCATCCGCGACCTCCGGGGCCGGCGCGCCTGTGGTGCGCGGCTGGGCTGACGTGCGCGCGCTGATGGCGGGGCACCGTATGCCGCGGGCCTTCGTGAAGCTCGCGCACGGCTCGTCCGCCTCGGGCGTACTCGCCGTGGAGACGGCCGGACCGGGCCGCGTGCGGGCGACGACGTCGGTGGAGCGTGACTCCGCCGGGCGGCTCTTCAACTCGCTGCGGGTGCGCCGCTGTACGACGGAACGCGAGGTGGCGGCGATCGTCGACGCGCTCGCACCGGACGGGCTGCACATCGAGCGCTGGCTGCCCAAGGCATCGCAGCATGGGCGATCGGCCGATCTGCGGGTCGTGGTCGTGGCCGGTCGCGCGACCCATGCCGTCGTACGGACCAGCCGCTCCCCCATGACCAATCTTCACCTCGGCGGGGAGCGCGGAGATCTCGACGAGGTCCGCGTGGCCGTCCGGGCGGCGGGCGGCAGCTGGGCCGAGGTCCTCGCCGTGTGCGAGAGGGCCGCCGCCTGCTTCCCGGAGACGCTGTGCGTGGCCGTCGATCTGCTGCCCGCGACGGGCTGGCGGCGGTTCGCCGTCGGCGAGGTCAACGCGTTCGGCGATCTGCTGCCACGCCTGACCGGCCTGCCGGGCAGTGGCGCCGAGGGCCTGGACACCTATGCGGCGCAGGTCGCCGCCGTACTGAACAGAGCAAGGAACCACCGTGCAACCACCAGCGCCTGATACCGGCCGGTCCCCCACCGACGCCCGGAACCCGGACATGAGCGGGATCGTGGGCAGCCACGACCTGTTGCTGATCACGCTCGACACCCTGCGGTACGACGTGGCGGCGGAGCTCGCCGCCGCCGGCCGCATCCCGCATCTGGCCCGCCATCTGCCGGGCGGGGTCTGGGAGAAGCGGCATGCTCCCGGCAGCTTCACATACGCCTCCCACCAGGCGATCTTCGCGGGCTTCCTGCCGACGCCCGCCGCGCCCGGCCCGCATCCGCGGCTGTTCGCGGCGCGCTTCGCGGGCAGTGAGACCACGGCTTCCCGTACTTTTGTCTTCGACACCCCCGATCTGGTGTCCGCTCTCGCCGGGGCCGGCTACCGCACGGTGTGCATCGGTGGCGTCGGATTCTTCAACCGGCAGGGCCCGCTCGGTTCGGTTCTGCCGGACATGTTCCAGGAGAGCCACTGGGAACCGGAGTTCGGGGTTGCGTCACCCACTTCCTTCGAGGCCCAGGTGACCCGGGCCGAGCAGGTCGTCGCCCGGCTTCCGGCCGAACAGCGGCTGTTCCTCTTCGTCAACGTGGCTGCGCTGCACCAGCCCAACTGGTTCCACCGGCCGGGCGCCACCCCGGAGGCGGGTGACTCCCGCGCCACGCATGCCGCCGCCCTGGAGTACGTCGACGCGCACATCGGCCGGCTCTTCGCCGCCGCGAGCAGCCGCCGCCGTTGCTTCGCCATCGTCTGCTCCGACCACGGCACGGCGTACGGGGACGACGGCTACACCGGTCACCGGCTCGGCCACGAGTCCGTATGGACCGTTCCGTACGCGCACTTCTTCCTCGAACCGGGGGCCACCGCATGCTGACGAGTCAGCCCACCATCCGCCCGTATCAGAGCTATGTCTACGCCTATCCGCACAAGACTGCGTACGGGAAACTCGACTCACACCCCACCGGGCGGCCCGTGCTGCGCGAGCTGTGGGCGGCCGAGCGCAAGGACGCGCTGTCGCTCTATCTCCACATACCGTTCTGCGAGGTCCGCTGCGGCTTCTGCAACCTCTTCACCCGGATCGGCGCTCCCGATGAGCTGACGACCCGCTACCTCGACGCGCTGGAGAGACAGGCCACCGCCGTCCGGGACGCGCTGGGGGACGAGGCGCCGGTACGGTTCGCCGCCGCGGCGTTCGGCGGCGGCACCCCCACCTTTCTGACCGCCGCCGAACTGGACCGGCTCTGCGACATCGCGGAGCAGCGGATGGGTGCCGACCTGCGCTCCGTACCGCTGTCGGTCGAGACGTCGCCGTCGACCGCGACGGCCGACCGGCTGGCCGTCCTCGCCGACCGCGGGACGACCAGGATCAGCATCGGCGTACAGAGCTTCATCGACGCCGAAGCCCGCGCGGCGGTCCGTCCGCAGCGCCGGGCCGATGTGGAAGCCGCCCTCGGCCGGATCCGTGACGTGCGCATCCCGGTCCTGAACATCGACCTGATCTACGGCATCGACGGGCAGACGGAGGACAGTTGGCGCACCTCGCTGGACGCCGCGCTCGGCTGGCAGCCGGAGGAGCTCTACCTCTATCCGCTGTACGTGCGCCCGCTGACCGGGCTGGGCCGGTACGGCGCCGACGTCGAGGCCGCGGCGGACGCCGCGTGGGACGAGCAGCGGCTGCGGCTGTACCGGGCGGGCCGGGACCATCTTCTCGCCCACGGCTACGAGCAGGTGTCGATGCGGATGTTCCGCCGCACCGACGCCCCGCAGGAGGGCCCCGCCGACTACGCGTGCCAGACGGACGGCATGATCGGTCTGGGCTGTGGCGCCCGTTCGTACACCACACGGCTGCATTACTCGTTCGACTACGCGGTGGAGATGCGTGAGGTGCGGACGATCATCGACGACTACACCGCCACCGAGGACTTCTCCCGCGCCGAAGTGGGTCGCCACGTCGACGGCGACGAGGCGCGCAGACGCCATCTCCTGCAGTCGCTGCTCCAGGCCCAGGGGCTGCGACCGGGCGAGTACCACGAACGGTTCGGCACCTTGCCCGGCGACGACTTCCGCGCCGAGCTGGACCGGTTCGAGGCGCGCGGCTGGCTGGACGGCGCCGCCGGTGCGACCGGGCTGCTGCGGCTGTCGCCCGAAGGCCTCGCGCATTCCGACGCGCTGGGTCCCGAGCTGTTCTCCCCAGCCGTACGGGCCGCGATGGCCGCGTACGAACTGAAGTGAGCGCGCCCATGGACCTGACGATCCTGTACCGCGGTCCGCTGGCGTCGTGCGACTACGACTGCCCGTACTGCCCGTTCGCCAAGCGGCGCGACAGTCCGGAACAGCTGCGTGCGGACCGTGCCGCGCTGGAGCGGTTCACCGCCTGGGCGGCGGCACGGACCGGCGACCGGATCTCGGTGCTGTTCACGCCCTGGGGCGAGGGGCTGGTCCGCTCCTGGTACCGCCGGGCGCTGGTCGAGCTGGCACAGCTGCCGCACATCGGCCGGGTCGCGATCCAGACCAATCTCAGCGGCCGCACGCGGTGGCTGGCCGAAGCGGGTGAGTCCACCCGCGACAGGATCGCGCTGTGGTGCACGTACCACCCGGGACAGACGCCGTACGACCGCTTCCTCGCGAAGTGCCGGGAGCTGACCGGCCTCGGTGTCCGGTACAGCGTCGGCGTGGTGGGTCTCGACGAGCATCTCGACGAGGCTCGACGGCTCCGTGCCGACCTGCCCGGCGAGGTCTATCTCTGGGTCAACGCGGCCGAGGGGCGTAGCTACACGGACGAGGAGGCGGACCGCTGGACGTCCCTCGACCCCCTCTTCCCGTACAGCCGGGATCCGCATCGCTCGGCCGGGATGCCCTGCCGGACCGGCGAGTCGGTCATCTCGGTGGACGGGGACGGTACGGTGCGCCGCTGCCACTTCGTCCCGGCCGAGCTCGGCAATCTCTACGACGGCAGCTATCGGCGGGCGTTGGGCCCGCGGGCCTGTCCGCTCGCCGTGTGCGACTGCCACATCGGATATGTGCATCTGGAGACGCTGCCGCTGTACGACGTCTTCGCGGGCGGGGTGCTGGAACGCATACCGGCCGAGCCGGCGGGCGTACCGGCTCACCGGGATCAAGCGTTGCTGCCGTTGTTCCCGGTCGGCGGACGAGCCTGATCGAACCGGACGGGTCGCTGCGAGCGCGCCCGTCCGGCCGAAGAGGACACCGCGCCGGTCACAGCGGCAACAGGTCGGGGCGCTTCGCCTCGACGTGGTCACCGGAGGACTCGCCGCGCAGCCGCCGCCCGATCCAGGGCACCAGATATTCGCGGGCCCAGTGGATGTCGTCGCGCCGTACCTCGAGCGTGCCGCGCTGTGCCTGCGGCGGCCACTCCTGGTCGGGGTCGGCCGGCACATCGAGGCCGAGGACCTGGGCGGCGCGCAGCGCGACCCGGGTGTGTCCCTCGGCCGACAGGTGGAGCCGGTCGTCGTCCCAGGCGCGCCTGTCCTGCACGGACCGCAGCGACCACAGGTCGAGGACCGGGCAGTCGTAGCGGTCGGCGATGGACCGCACATGGGCGGTGTAGGTGGCGATCTTGCCGCGCAGATGGCGCAGTACGGGAACGCCGCGGGTGTCGAAGCCGGTCGTGACCATGACGGTGCCGACCGACCGTGTCAGGTCGGCGACCGCGCGCTCGAACCGCTCGGCCACGTCGTCGGGGTCGGTGCCGGGCCGGATGATGTCATTGCCGCCCGCGCAGAAGCTCACCAGGTCGGGGGCGAGCTGCTTGGCGCGCGGCACCTGTTCCTCGACTATCTGGTCGAGGAGGCGTCCGCGTACGGCGAGATTGGCGTAACGGAAGTTCCCGTGAGCCGAACCGGCGGAACCGGTGTTCGTCGCCGCGTCGGGGTCGGGGAGCTGGTCCGCGAGGAGTACGGCGAAACGGTCCGCCCAGCCGACGAAGGTTCCGTCCGGGCCGGGGTCACCGACCCCCTCGGTGAAGCTGTCGCCAATCGCTGCGTACGACCCGATGGCGCCATGCCGGTTGTTGACGCCACGTTGATTTTTTCTCGAATCGTCTGCCACAAGGGCACATCCTGCACTGCCGAATGTGACCTACGCGACCGTAATAAGGGGTTGACGGGAGGTGAGATAGACCACCCGGTCAGGTTTTGGTAAAGAGGGAATAAGCGAAGGGGCGGTGCGCCGCCGCGCACCGCCCCTTCAACAAGCCGTTCGGATCAGGCCTGATCGGATCAGATCAGACGGAGATTCCGTGCGACGCCAGGAAGGCGACAGGGTCGATGTCCGAGCCGTACGCGGGACCGGTGCGGACCTCGAAGTGGAGGTGCGGGCCGGTGACGTTGCCGGTGGCACCGGAGAGGCCGATCTGCTGGCCGGTCGAGAGGGTCTGACCCACCGAGACGGAGAGCGCGGACAGGTGGCCGTACTGCGAGTAGTGGCCGTCGGCGTGCTTGACGACGACCTCGTTGCCGTACGCGCCACCCCAGCCGGCAGTGACGACGGTGCCGGAGGTGATCGCCTTCACGCTGGTGCCGGTGGAGACCGGGAAGTCGATGCCGGTGTGGCTGCCACTGGACCAGTTGGCACCGGAGGCACGGTAGTTGGTGGTGTGCTTGCCCGGAACCGGGGCGACGTAGCCGGAGCTGCTGCTCTGGGCGGGCGCGGGCTTGGTGACCGCCGGAGCCTTCGACGGAGCCGGGGCGGCCGGCGTGGTGCCGGTGGCCGCGGCAGGGCCGCCGAGGGTCAGCTTCATGCCCGGGTGGATCAGGCTCGGGTTGCCGCCGATGACCTCACGGTTGTCCTGGTACAGCTTCTCCCAGCCACCCTCGACCTTGTTGTCGGAGGCGATCTTCGACAGGTAGTCGCCGGCGACGACGGAGTACGTCCGGGTCTCGGACTGCTTCTTCGCGACCGGGGCGGCCGGAGCGGCGGCGGAGTGCGCGGCGGGGGCGGCCTGCTCCGCGGCGTGGGCACCGGTGGCACCGAGCAGCGGGAGGGCGATGACGGCCCCGCCGGCGCCGACGGCGGCAACGCCACGAGCGATGGTGCTGGACTTCGGACGACGGTGCTTACCCGATATGGGCATGAAGAATTTCCTCTCCGGCGCCTACGAGGTGAGCTGTCGGGTTCGGGCTGGAGATGCCCGGTCGCATGAGGTGCGACTTCACCCCGAGCCGGCCGGATTTCTCCGGTCGGCGGCTTACCTGGTTCCCCCGCTCCTGCCACACGATGAGTGGATGCGAATTCCGGTCGGCGGCAGGATTAGGCGGTCCGTCCGGATTGACGGTGACCGTAAACGAGTGAGGACGAGCAGAACAAGCCATCGGTTGCGTGCCGGAATCCGCGCCAGGAAATCGGCGCGGAATTCCGGTCACACTCCGTGGATTAAGGATCTTGGCTTTCCGCGCGGTGCACGGAATCCCCGCCCCCCGCACCAGCACACACCGTCACAGATATGATCCCGCTCACGAAAGGCCCCTCATCTACCGCTGAATCAGGGCATGTTCGACTAAATGCCTCAATACGGACATGTCATGAACATCATCCGCGGCGGAGCCTCAGCACCTTCGCGTCCAGATCCCCCCGCAGGCCGGTGTGCAGCCCCTGATGCAGCAGCACGGAACCGTGGTGGACGGCCCCGGTGTCCGAACAGGTGTAGGTCGCCGTGGGGTCGAGCCCACGCAGCCGCAGGACCGGCGGCAGCTCCCCGTACCTCTGTGTCTCCAGCCACATGAGCACGACGGTCTCGTCACCGCGTGTGTACTGCACGGCGCCGAGCCCGCCACGCGGCGCACGCAGCCGGTACAGCGCACCGTGCTGCACCACCGGGCGGATCTCCTTGTACAGGTCCACCCAGCCCCGGGCCTCGGCCAGCTCCTCGTCGCTCCACTCGGTGAGGTCTCCGCCGACCCCGAGCACCCCGGCCATCGCGCTCACGAACCGGAAGCGCAGCGAGCTCACCCTGCCGTTGAGCTGGACATTCGGACTGTCGGTCACCCAGGCGGCCATCACTCGAGCCGGATGGATCTGCCCGAAGCCCTCCTGGATGGCGAGCCGGTCCAGCGGGTCGGTGTTGTCGGAGGTCCACACCTGGTCGGTACGGGCGAGGATGCCCAGATCGATCCTGCCACCGCCGCCCGAGCAGGACTCGAAAGCGACACCGGGGTGAGCCGCCCGCAGCCGGTCGATCAGCGCGTACAGCGCATCCACATGCTCGATCCAGAGCTTCTGCGGATACTCCTCGCCCGGCCACCCCGCATCGGTGAAGCAGCGGTTGAAGTCCCATTTCACATAGTCGATCGGGGCGCTGGAAAGCAGTGAGTCGAGCTGTTCCCACAGATGGTTCCGCACATCGGTCCGGGCCAGATTGAGCACCAGCTGATGACGGAACTCCGTCCGGGTCCGGCCGGGAAAGTGCTGCACCCAGTCAGGGTGCGCGCGATACAGGTCACTGTCGGCGTTCACCATCTCCGGTTCGACCCAGATGCCGAACTGCATGCCGAGCGCGTGCACTTCGTCGGCGAGCGGCTTCAGTCCGCCGGGGAAGCGCTCGGGGTTCGGGGTCCAGTCGCCGAGTCCCGCCCGGTCGCTGGTGCGCTGCCCGAACCACGCGTCGTCCACGACGAACAGTTCGACACCCATCGCTGCGGCGCGCACGGCCAGGGCACGCTGCTGGTCCTCCGCGATGTCGAAGCCGGTGGCCTCCCAGGAGTTGTAGAGCACCGGCCGCAGGCTCTCGGCGTCCGGAACGACGTGAGCCAGCTGCCAGGCGTGCCAGGCCCGGCTCGCCCCGCCGAACCCTTCGGCGCTCCACAGTCCGGCGAACACCGGTGTGGTGTACGTCTCCCCCGGTGCGAGCCGCAGCAGACCCGAGTCGTCGTAGCCGGCTCCGCCGGTGATCTGCACGAGCCCGTCGGGAAGCTGCTGCACGGCGATCCGCCACGAGCCGGACCAGGCGAGCGCGCAGCCGTACACCTCGCCGACCTCCTCGGTGGCGGCGCCGTCCGCGTCGAGCGCGACCCAGGGCAGAAACTGGTGCCCGGTGTGACCGCGCCTGCTGGAGAGGACCTTCTCGCCGTACGTCAGCTCCGACCGCACCAGCTGCGTCTCGGCCGCCCACCGCCCGTGCAGATGACTGAGGCGCCAGCCGTCGCGGGCGGGCAGTGCCCAGGCGGCAGCGTCGGCCCGCAGCAGCTCCAGCGGCGGTCCGTCGGGGCCTGCGTGGCGGACGGTGGCCCAGCGCTCGACCACATCGGAGTCGTCCCGCATCCGGTAGTGCAGCGTCAGCGCGAGCTGCTGTACGGGGTCGGAGAACGCGATGCGCAGTTCGTCGCCGTCCACCGCCGCCTCGGCGTAGGCCCATTCGGTGCCGCGGACCTCGGGGGTCCGTACCGAGAGCGCGGGCCGGACGAACCGGGGGCCACCCTCCACCGGGTACTCCTCGCGACCGTCCAGCTGTGACTCGAAGCCGCGGAAGGGCAGGGCCGGTGCGGCGGCGAGGGCCTCGGCGGCCGCGAGGGAGATGCGCGGCCCCCAGTGCAGATGCAGCAGTTCGTCCCGGTCGGTGAGATGCAGCGCATAGCTGCCGGTCGCCCCGGTCAGCAGCCAGGTCCGACCCGTGTCACCAGTCTCGATCATGTCATCCCCACATTCGCACAGTTCCGCACATCATCAAGCTCCGACGGGTGGCCGGGCAACGCCCGCGCAGGGGGAATTCACCTGCGTCGGGGGCGAGAACGGCCGAGATGATTGTCCGAGGGACCGATGTCGTATCGTCGCGGGAGTGACCTCGCCGGCGAGCAGCGCCGACGCCAGACATTCCAGGAGACACCGTGACGCAGCAGGTGCCGCAGATCCCGTCGACGGAACCCGAGCTGTCGGGCGTGCGCAACTTCCGTGACGTGGGCGGTCTGCCCACCGTCGACGGACGCCGGGTGAGGTACGGACGACTCTTCCGCAGCGGTCACCTCGCGCACGCCACCGCCGAGGACGCGGCGTTCCTCGGCGGTCTCGGGCTGCACACGATCTTCGACTTCCGGAATGCGGCCGACCACAAGCTGGACGGCCTGGACGTGGAGCTGCCGGGTGTACGGAATGTGAGCATCCCGCTCTCCGACCCGGCCGACGGCGCCGAGTTCTGGCGGATGGTCCGCGACGGCAACATCGAGCAGCTGCGCGACATCCTCGCCGACGGCAAGGGAGCGGCCCGGATGACCGCCTCGTACCGGGCGATCGTCAGGGACCGCACCGCCGAGCACAGCCGGGTCCTGCACGCGCTGGCCGAGGACAGCGTCCCCGCGCTGATGCACTGTGCGGCGGGCAAGGACCGGGCCGGGATCTCGATCGCGGTGGCGCTGCTCGCCGTCGGGGTCGAGCGCGAGGCCGTCGAGGCCGACTACCTGAAGTCCAACGAGCTGCACCGCCGGTACAAGGTGCGCCGCAGCGACACCTCGGCGACCGGGATGTCGCCCGAGGTGATGGAGCTGCTCAGCCCGCTCTTCGACGCCCGCGCCGAATATCTCGCCCAGGCGTTCACCACCATCGAGGAGACCTGGGGCAGCACCGACCGCTATCTCGCCGACGGGCTGAAGCTCACTCCGCAGACGCTGGAGCGGCTGCGCGGACGGCTGCTCGACGAGGCGTAACCGGATCTCCCGGCGGTGGTGGCCGGCCGGTCAGCCCTTGCCGGCCACCGCGAAGAGGAGGTAGAGGAAGGCCGCGAAGACGTGTCCGGCGACAAGATAGGCGATCAGCCGGATCACCACGCCGCGCGGAAACTTCCGCTCCTGCGGGTCGTAGTTCTTGGGCCTGGCCGGGCTGAGCGGATCGAAGTTCTCTGAATCGGACATGACAGTCCTCTCTGGCGACCGGACGGACCGGTCTCAGCGGCGGTGGATCCCGCTGCCGAGGCACAGCTCGGCGGCGGGGCTCTGGAGCAGGGTGTGGACGAAGAGGAGCTCGGATCCCTCGGGGCCGACGGCGGCGATCCGGTGCGGGGTCAGCGAGTCGAAGTGGGCGCTGTCCCCGGGATCGAGATCGTGCACGGTGTCACCGAGACTCACCCGCAGCCGCCCGGCGAGGACGTACAGCCATTCCTCGCCCGGATGAACGCGTACGAGATCGCCCTGCGCGCCGTACGGCACGCGGACGCGCAGCGCCTGCATCGCCCGGCCGGAGCCACCGGCCTGCTGGTACATCCAGCCGTCGGCCTCGGCACCTTCGAACGTGCCGGCGCGCACGATCGCGTCACGTTCGGGCGGAATCTCGCCGAGCAGCTCGGAGACCGTCGTACCGTAGATCCTGGCAAGTCCGAGGAGCATCGGCAGCGAGGGCTGCCGCCGGCCCGTTTCGAGCCGGGAGAGATGGGCGGGGGAAAGCCCCGCGCGCTGCGCGGCGCTCTCGAGGGTGAGACCACGGCTGCGGCGCAGATCGCGCAGGCGTGGCGCGACCCCGGGCAGCTCGTCGGCCACCCCTCCTTCGGGAGGATTCATATGTCCATTGGGCCAGGATTCTGCCTCAGAGGCAATTTTCTTGCCTCCGAGGCAAAACCTTTGGGACTCAGCGGTGGGCGACCGCCTGCTTGACCAGTGTTCGGCCGAAGTCCCACATCAGCCCGCCGCCGCTGTGCGCGTCGTCCATCACCGCCGTGAACGCTGTCACGAACCGGTCCACCTCCGGCTCACCGATGACCAGCGGTGGAATCAGCTTGATCACTTCCAGATGGTCGCCGGAGACCTGGGTGAGGATCCGGTGCTTCTGCAGCAGCGGTACGACCACCATCTGCGCGAAGAGACCCTTGCGGGCCGCCTGGAGCACGGTCCAGCGGCTGCGCAGCTTCAGCGAGGACGGCCGGCCGAACTCGATTCCGATCATCAGCCCGCGGCCACGGACCTCGTGCAGCAGCTCGTACCGCCCGATGAGCGCGGCGAGCCGCTCGCGCAGCAGATCGCCGGTGCGGCGGGCGTTGGCGACGATCTCCTCGTCCTCCATCACCGCGAGGACCGCGAGCCCCGCCGCCATCGCCTGGGCGTTGGAGCCGAAGCTTGCCGAGTGGACCAGAACCCGGTCCATCGACGAATAGACCCGTCTGAAGATCCAGTCCTTCCCGAGGGTCGCTCCCACCGGCACATAGCCGCCGGAGAGTGCCTTGGCGACACAGACCAGATCGGGTTCGACACCTTCCTCGTGCTGGTACGCGTAGAAGTCACCGGTCCGGCCGAGGCCGGTCTGCACCTCGTCGGCGATGAGCAGTGCCTTGTGCCGGTGCAGCAGCTCCTGTGCGGCGCGCAGGAAGCCGGGCGGCGCTTCGTGGACACCCTTGCCCTGGATCGGCTCGACGACGAGCGCCGCCACATCGTCACGCTTCAGTTCACGCAGGAGTGCGTCGAGGTCGCCGAGTGCGATGGCCGTGTCGGGCAGCAGCGGGGCGAAACCGTCCCGGAAGCCGGACTCGCCGTTGACCGAGAGGGAGCCGGTCGTCAGGCCGTGGAAGGCGTGGGTGCAGTAGAGCACGCGCGGCTTCCCGGTGGCGTACCGGGCGAACTTCAGCGCGGTCTCGACGGCTTCGGTGCCGCTGTTGCCGAAGAAGACCCGGTCCAGGTGCGGGCTGTGTGCGAGCAGCTTCTCGGCCAGCAGTCCGGGCAGCGGCTGGCAGTCGAAGCGGGTGAGGTCGGCGAGCGAGGCGTCCAGGACGTCGTGCAGTGCCTTGCGGACGACGGGGTGGTGGCGGCCCAGCCCCATCACGCCGAAGCCGGCGAGCATGTCGAGGTAGTCGTTGCCGTCCGCGTCCCAGAAGTACGCACCCTCGGCCCGCTCGTAGACCTTGTCGAAGCCGATGGTGCGGAGCATCCGCGGCAGCTGGTGGTTGAGGTATTTCGTGTGCAGCTCGTAGCGCTCGGCGCCGCGTTCCGCGAGGAGTTGCGCAAGATCGAAACCCTTGGGGCCGCCGTCCTTCATTCCCCGCTCTCCTCCATCCGCTCGGCTGCGGCCTTGGCGGCCAGCGCGGCACTGATCCGGCCGGCGATCTCGACCGGTGTGAGCCCGATGTCGGCCAGCACCTCGGCGCGCTTGCCGTGCGCGAGGAACTGCTCGGGGATGCCGAACGTGCGCAGCGGTACGTCGACACCGGCATCGCGCAACGCCTGTCCGACCGCCGAACCGACGCCGCCCGCCCGGCTGTTGTCCTCGACGACGGCGACCAGCCGGTGCTGTCCGGCGAGCGGGGCGAGCTGTTCGTCGACCGGTTTGACCCAACGGGGGTCGACGACCGTACAGCGGATTCCGCCACCCGCAAGGAGGTCGGCGGCCTGCAGACACACGGAGGCGAGCACGCCCACCGCCACGATGAGCACCTGGGGGTCGTCGGCGCGGTGCAGTACGTCCATGGCACCGACCCGGCCGATCGCCGGGACGGGCTCCCCCACCGACTCCTTCGGGAAACGCAGCACGGTCGGCGCGTCGTCGACGGTGACGGCTTCACGCAGCTCCTCCCGCAGCCGGTCGGCGTCGCGCGGGGCGGCGATCCGGAGCCCGGGCACGACCTGGAGCACGGACAGGTCCCACATGCCGTTGTGCGAAGGACCGTCCGGGCCGGTGACACCTGCCCGGTCGAGGACGAACGTCACACCGCACCTGTGAAGCGCGACGTCCATCAAGAGCTGGTCGAAGGCACGGTTGAGGAACGTGGCGTAGACGGCGACGACCGGATGCAGCCCGCCGGTGGCGAGCCCCGCCGCGGAGACCGCCGCGTGCTGCTCGGCGATCCCGACGTCCCAGACCCGGTCGGGGAACGCCTCGGCGAACTTCGTCAGCCCGACGGGGTGCAGCATCGCCGCCGTGATCGCGACGACGTCCGGCCGCTCCGCACCGATCTCGGCGATCTCGTCCGCGAACACAGAGGTCCACGACGGGCTGCCGAGCGGTGCGAGCGGGGCACAGGTCAGCGGGTCCATCGCACCGACGGTGTGAAACCGGTCCGCCTCGTCCTCCAGAGCGGGCGCGTACCCGCGGCCCTTCTCGGTGAGGCAGTGCACCAGCACCGGGCCGTGGAAGCGTTTCGCCCGGCTCAGCGCGGACTCGACGGCCGCGATGTCGTGCCCGTCGACCGGCCCGACGTACTTGAGCCCCAGGTCCTCGAACATGCCCTGCGGGGCGAAGGCGTCCTTGAACCCCTTCTTCGCGCCGTGCAGTGACTCGTACAGCGGCTGTCCGACGACGGGTGTGCGCTGGAGGACGTCCTTGCCCCATGACAGGAAGCGCTCGTATCCGTCGGTGGTACGGAGGGTGGCCAGGTGGTTGGCGAGGCCGCCTATGGTCGGCCCGTACGAGCGCTCGTTGTCGTTCACCACGATGATCAACGGCCGGTCCCTGGCCGCCGCGATGTTGTTGAGCGCCTCCCACGCCATGCCGCCGGTGAGAGCCCCGTCGCCGATGACGGCGACGACATGGTGGGGGCGGCCGAGCACCTCGTTCGCCTTGGCCAGGCCGTCCGCCCAGCCGAGCACGGTCGAGGCGTGCGAGTTCTCGATGACGTCGTGCGCGGACTCCTCGCGCGACGGGTAGCCGGACAGACCGCCCTTCCCACGCAGCTTGGAGAAGTCCTGTCGCCCGGTGAGCAGTTTGTGTACGTAGCTCTGGTGCCCGGTGTCCCACAGGATGCGGTCCACCGGGGAGTCGAAGGCCCGGTGCAGGGCGACGGACAGCTCCACCACCCCCAGGTTGGGCCCCAGATGGCCGCCGGTCCTGGCCACCGCCTCGATCAGGAACTTCCTGATGTCCGCGGCGAGTTCGCCGAGTTCCGGTCCGCTCAGTGCCTTCAGGTCGTGCGGCCCCCGAATGGTCTCCAGAATGGTCACGCTCGGGCCCCCTCTCCGGTCCTGTTTCAGCTCACGGTGACGGCGGGAACCCCTGACGGTGTCCCCGCGTCTTCCATGCCCTCGGCGATCTTCAGGGCTTCCTCGATGAGCGTCTCGACGATCTTCGACTCGGGAACCGTCTTGATGATCTCGCCCTTGACGAAGATCTGCCCCTTGCCGTTCCCCGACGCCACACCCAGATCCGCCTCACGGGCCTCACCCGGACCATTGACGACACAGCCCATCACGGCAACCCGCAACGGCACCTCCATGCCCTCAAGACCCGCGGACACCTGATCCGCCAGCTTGTACACATCCACCTGCGCACGACCGCACGACGGACACGACACGATCTCCAACCGCCGCTGCTTCAGATTCAACGACTCAAGAATCTGCAGACCGACCTTGACCTCCTCGGCCGGCGGCGCCGACAACGACACCCGGATCGTGTCCCCGATCCCCTCACTCAACAACGCACCGAACGCCACCGCAGACTTGATCGTCCCCTGGAACGCCGGCCCCGCCTCCGTCACCCCCAGATGCAACGGGTAATCACACCGAGCCGCCAACTGACGGTACGCATTCACCATCACCACCGGATCGTTGTGCTTCACCGAGATCTTGATGTCCCGGAACCCGTGCTCCTCGAACAGCGACGCCTCCCACAACGCCGACTCCACCAGAGCCTCAGGCGTCGCCTTCCCGTACTTCCTCAACAACCGCGCATCCAACGAACCCGCATTCACACCGATCCGGATCGGCGTCCCCGCATCGTTCGCCGCCCGCGCGATCTCCTTCACCTTGTCATCGAACTGCTTGATGTTCCCCGGATTCACCCGCACCGCAGCACAGCCCGCATCAATCGCCGCGAACACATACTTCGGCTGGAAATGAATATCCGCGATCACCGGAATCTGCGACTTCCGCGCAATCGTCGCAAGCGCATCCGCATCATCCTGCGTCGGACACGCAACCCGCACGATCTGACAGCCCGACGCCGTCAGCTCCGCGATCTGCTGCAACGTCGCACCGACATCCGACGTCCGGGTCGTGGTCATCGACTGCACCGACACCGGCGCATCCCCACCGACCGCCACCGACCCGACCTGGATGCGCCGCGAGGGACGGCGCATCGCGAGCGGCCGGGCCGGCAGCTCGGGGAGACCCAGCGCGACTGGTTCTCCAGTGGTCATGACGTCACCGGCTCCCGGAGACGGTCTCGCGCGCGGCACGCAGGGACTCCTTGAGCGAGCCCATCGTGGCGAGGACGGCAGTGGGCTCGTAGCCGCAGTGCGCCATGCAGTTGGCGCAACGCGGATCCTTGCCGCGGCCGTACTTGTCCCAGTCGGTCTCCTCGATGAGCTCCCGGTACGTAGGGACGTACCCGTCGCTCATCAGATAGCAGGGCCGCTGCCAGCCGAAGAGCGAGTAGTTGGGGATCGCCCAGGCCGTGCACGGGAAGTCCGCCTTGCCTTCGAGGAAGTCCAGGAAGAGCGGCGAGTGGTTCAGCCGCCAGCGGGCCCGGTTGCCGCCCGCGAAGGACTTCTTGAAGAGCTCGCGGGTCTGCTCGACGCCGAGGAAGTGCTCCTGGTCGGGTGCCTTCTCGTACGCGTAGGCGGGCGAGATCATCATCTCGTCGACCTTCAGGTCGTCATTGAGGTAGTTCAGTACCTCGATGACGGTCTGCGGGGTGTCGGTGTTGAAGAAGGTGGAGTTCGTGGTGACCCGGAAGCCGCGGCGCTTGGCCTCCTTGATCGCCGCCACCGCCTCGTCGAACACGCCTTCCTTGGCGACCGATTCGTCGTGCCGCTCGCGCAGACCGTCGATGTGCACGGCGAAGGCGAAGAACGGCGACGGGGTGAATTTCTCCATCTTCTTGCGCAGCAGCATCGCGTTGGTGCAGAGGAAGACGTACTTCTTCCGCGCAACCAGCTGCCGCACGATTTCGTCGATCTGCGGGTGCATCAGGGGTTCACCGCCCGCGATGGACACCATGGGGGCACCCGATTCCAGCACCGCGCCGACGGCCTGGGCCACCGGCATCCGCTGCTTGAGTACTCCTGCCGGATGCTGGATCTTTCCGCAGCCCTCGCACGCCAGATTGCAGGCGAACAAAGGCTCCAGCTCGACAATGAGCGGGAATTTGTCCCGCTTGCGGAGCTTCTGTTCGATGAGGTACGTCGCAACCTTGATGGTCTGACGGAGCGGCATGGCCATCTAGCTCACCTCCTGGGGAGCAGCAAAGATCGGTGCCATTCATAGAAAGCCGGCAGGACAGCACGGAGAACACGGAAAGCCGATATTCCACCGCGTACCGTGCCGATGCGGACGAGCTCGTGCTCCGGAGCGTCCACGACCACCCGTACGGCCGCAACGGGGCGTACCCCGGTGCGCAGGGCGGTGCGGAGGGTGGCGGCGGACTCCATGTCCACAGCGATCGCTCCGGTGGCCCGCAGCTCGGCCCGCTCATGTCCGCGCACGACATGGCCGGAGCCGGTCAACGGACCGGTGTGGACGGTGCGGCCCGGCACCGTCCTGGCGAGCGCCTCGGCGAGCAGACCCGCACCGGTGCAGGTCGTCGAGTCGCCGGCCTCCCGGGTCTCGTCGGCGACCACCAGGTCTCCCGGGTGCATGCCGGGCGCGAGCCCGGCACAGAACCCGGAGGCGATGACCGCGGCGCCGAGCGCCCGGTCCTGGCCGAGCGCGTGCGCCACGGCCGTCTCGGCGGCTTTCGGGCCCATGCCCGTACGGAGCACGGTCACCTGGCCCGGGGCGTCGCCCGCCTTTCCTCTGCCACTGCGCAGGGCGAGTTGCTCGATGCCGAGCGCGCAGGCGATCAGCAGCGGCGCCGCGGGGCCGAACGGCCCCGGTGCATCGCCCATCAGGCCCCCTCCCGGACGGCCGTGCGGTCGGCGAACGGGTCGCCGTACACGTACCGCCCGAGTGCGGTGAGCGGGAAGACCTGCCGGTAGAGGTGGTAGTTGATGGAGAAGTCCCAGGGGAACCCGGTGCCGGTGAAGTACGGCTCGTCCCAGGACCCGTCGGCCTGCTGGGTCTCGGTCAGCCAGGCGACGCCCCGGGTCACCGCGGTGCTCTCGCGCCGGCCGGCGGCGAGGAGGGCGAGCAGCGCCCAGGCGGTCTGGGACGCGGTCGACGCACCGTTCCCGATCCACTTCTCCTCCTGGTACGAGCGCAGATCCTCGCCCCAGCCGCCGTCGTCGTTCTGTACGGACTCCAGCCAGCCGACCGCCCGGCGGATCGCCGGATGTGCGGCGGGCAGCCCGGCGGCGACCAGGGCGGGCACCACCGACCCTGTTCCGTATACGTAGTTCACGCCCCAGCGACCGAACCACGCACCGCTCGCCTCCTGTTCGGCAAGCAGCCATTCGATGCCGCGCCGGGTGGCGGGGTGGTCGGACCGCCCCTCCATGGCCAGCATCTCCACCACATGTCCGGTGACATCGGCGGACGGAGGATCGATGACCTCCCCGAAGTCGCAGAACGGCAGCCGGTTGGGGAACGGGCTGGTGTTGTCGGCGTCGAATGCGCCCCAGGCCCCGTTGCGGGACTGCATGCCGAGGTTCCAGCGCACCCCGCGTTCGATGGCGGCCTCGACGCCGGCCGGATTCGGATGCCGGACCCGGCGCAGCGCGAGGACCACCTCGGCGGTGTCGTCGATGTCCGGGTAGTTGTCGTTGTGGAACTCGAACGCCCACCCGCCCGGGTCGAGTTGAGGTCGCCGCACGGACCAGTCGCCGGGCCTGACGATCTCCTCTCCGAGCATCCAGTCGGCCGCTTTCACGAGCGCGGGATGGTCGGGCCTGACTCCGGCATCGGCGAGCGCGATGGTGGCGAGGCAGGTGTCCCAGACCGGTGACTGGCAGGCCTCGATCATGCGGGCGCCGTCCTCGCGCCAGATGGCGAACCGGTTGAGCGAGTCCAGGCCGGCCCGCATCACCGGGTGGTCGAGGTCGTAGCCGAGGAGATGCAGGGCGATGACGGAGTACACGGCGGGCGGCTGGATGCCGCCCCAGCAGCCGTCGTTCTCCTGGCGTTCGATGATCCAGCGGGCTGCCGCATTCATGGCGATCCGGCGCAGCCGGCGCGGGGCCACCTTGTGGTAGACGTGCAAGGCCTTGTCGAGACGCTGAAAGACGCCGTCCCAACTGACCGCCGGGGCACGGCGCTTGAGTGGGTTGGGGACGAGCGGGTCGGTGTGCAGCTCGTCGAGGGCGAAGGGCGCGGGCCGTACCGGCCGCTTCGCCGAGACGACGGTCAGCGGCACAATCGTCTGCCGGGCCCAGCAGCCGAAGTCGTAGATGTTGAGCGGGACCCACTTCGGGAAGAACATCAGCTCCGGTGGGAGCTCGGGCAGGTCGTCCCATTTCCACCAGCCGAACAAGGCCAGCCAGATCCGGGTGAAGACGCGGCTCTCGGCGATGCCGCCCTCTTCCCTGATCCACCTCGATGCGCGGGCCATGTGCGGATCGTCCGGCCGGTCTCCGGCCAGCCGCAGCGCGACGTACGCCTCGATGGTGGTGGAGAGCTCACCAGGCCCTCCGTGGAAGGTGGCCCAGGTACCGTCGCCGAGCTGCTCGCCGCGGATGAAGCGGGCGGCCGACTCGACGGTGGCCGGGTCCTGGATACCGAGGAACTGACGGAGCAGCAGATCCTCGGCGTCCATGGTGACGTTGGTGGCGAGGTCGCCCTTCCACCAGCCCTGGTCGTCCTGTCTGCCGAGGAGATGCTCCACCGAGCGTTCCGCGGCCCGCCGCGCGGCGGCGAGTACGTCGTCCGCGGCGATGGTTGATTCGGTCGGTTCGCTGGCCGAGGCTGCGCGGGGGTCAACAGCCCCGGTGCTTCCGTCGGTCGTCGCTGTCATGGCTTCCCCTTCGTGCAGTTGGTCCTCTGCTGTGCTGGGGTCTCCGTCGGTCGGCGCCCTTCGAGGGCGCCGACCGGCGACTGCGAGTCATATGCGAATGGTGATCATCTCTTTCGTACGACGACGAAGTCCGCGAGCGCCGTGAGCTGCGCACGCACGGTTTCCGGCATGTCGACACCGTGCAGCGCCTCGATGGCGATCGCATGCTGCCGACGGGCCTCCTGGGCGGTCCACTCACGGCCGCCCGCCTCCTCGATGAGCGCCGCCCGGGCGGCGAACTCCTCCTCGGAGAAGCTGTCGAAGTCGGTGCTCTTGGCGTCCGCGGCAAGCAGCTCGCCGAGACGCTCCGAGGCCGGGCCGCCCGCGGCGAGCGCGGCGACGACCGGCAGGGACTTCTTGCGCTGACGCAGATCGCTCCAGGTCTGCTTGCCGGTGGACTCCGGGTCGCCCCAGATACCGAGCAGGTCGTCGACGGCCTGGAAGGCGAGGCCGAGGTGGTAGCCGTACGCCTCCAGGGTGTCGGCGGTACGGTCGTCGGCGCCGCCGAGCACCGCACCGATGGAGACGGCACAGGCGAGCAGGGCGCCCGTCTTGTTGCCCTCCATCTCCAGGCACTCCTCGACGGTGACCCGCTCGCGGTGCTCGTAGGAGATGTCCTGGGCCTGCCCGTCGATGAGCTTGCGGGTGGCGGTGGTCAGCCGGCGGGCCGCGCGGCCCGCCTCGACCGTGCCGAGCTCCAGCAGGATCTCGTTGGCCAGCGCGAACAGCGCGTCGCCGACCAGGATCGCCTGCGCCGGGCCGTGCACCTTCCATACCGTGTCACGGTGGCGGCGCTGCTCGTCGCCGTCCATCAGGTCGTCGTGCAACAGCGAGAAGTTGTGCACGAGTTCGACGGCCACCGCGCCGGGGATGCCGGCCTCGGCCGCAGCACCCGCCGCCTCGGCGGACATCAGGGCGAGCGCCGGGCGGACGGCCTTGCCGCCGTCGCCGTCGGAGGGCCGGCCCTGGGCGTCGATCCAGCCGAAGTGGTAGGCGGCGACGGTGTCCATGGGCGGTGCGAGCCGGTCAACGGCGGCCCGGAGCACCGGAGCGGACAGGGCCCGTCCGCGCTCCAGAAGCACGGTGACGTCCGCGGTGTCTACCACGGTGTCGAAAGCCGGATTCGCCGGGGTCACTGACTCTCCTCTTGTTCCGGTGGTACTGCTCATGCCGCCTCCTGCAGCGGAAGTTCATGGGTGCGGCCGAGCGCACGGAGCGCGGCGTCCGCGGCGCTGCACCCGCTGCGCACCGCGCCCTCCATCGTCGCGGGCCAGCCGGTGGCGGTCCATGCTCCGGCGAGACAGAGGCCGGGGGCACGGGTGCGGGTCCCGGGGCGCAGCCGGCCGACGCCGGGAGCGGGGGCGAAGGTCGCTGTGCGTTCCCGGGTGACGAAGAAGTCCCTGATGCCGGCTCCGCGGGCGGCCGGCAGGAGTCGTTCCAGCTCGGGCAGGTAGCGTCCGCGCAGTTCGGCGACGGGCAGGTCGATCTCGTCGTCGGCCGCGGACTGGGAGACCGCGAGGTACTGTCCGGGTCCGGTCAGCCCCGAGGCGTCCGTACGGTCGAAGACCCACTGGACCGGGGAGCCGAGCGCGGCGAAGAACGGGCGGCGCAGCACCTTGCGGTCGTAGACGACGTGCACATTGAGAATCGGCGAGGTGCCGATGGCGAGCAGCCTGTCCGGCTCGTCGAGTGCGCCTTCGGGCAGCAGGTCGTACGTCTCGCGCTGCGGGACGGCGAGGACGACGGTGTCCGCCTCGATCCGTTCGGTGCCCGTGTCGACGATCCAGCGCCCGTCGTCGGTGCGGGTGACGCTGTCGGCCTTGGTGCGCAGCTCGGTCCGCACGCCGACGGAGTCCAGCGCCTTGCGGGTCAGCGTGTCGTGCACCTCGCCGAGCGGCACGCTCGCCCAGCCGATGTCGGCGGCGCCGGGCTCGGAGAGGAGTCCGGTCTTGAAGACCTTCGCGGCGAGGGCCAGCGAGGAGTTCGGAGCGGTGGCGTTGAGGGTGGCGACGCCGACGAGGTCCCAGAGTGCCTCGATGGTGCGCGGGGACTGCCCGTGGCGGGTCAGCCAACTGCCGAAGTCGACGGCGTCGAGTGCCGGGTCGTCCGGGTCGAGCCGGCCGAGTGCCAGTGCGGCGCGCCCGACACCTGCCCGCTCGGCGAGCGAGAGATGCGGGTAGCCCGCGAGACCGGCGGCGAGGTGGAACGGCACCGGCAGGGCGTTGCGGCGCAGCCGTCCGAGCCGCGGCCCCGAGGCGCGTCCGACATCGAGAACGGGCACGTCCAAACGGTTTTGCAGGGGGGCCAGACGGGCACCGCCGACCCTGTCGAGGAACCAGCGGTAGGCGGTGCAGCAGCGGAGGTAGACATGCTGACCGTTGTCCACCGTCAGTTCGCCGCGTTTGAAGGAGAAGGCGAGTCCGCCGAGCCTCGGCCGTCCTTCGAGCAGGGTCACGTCAAGCCCGGCGTCGGCGAGACGTAGGGCCGCGGTGATGCCTGCCAGTCCGCCGCCGATCACGACCGCGCGGGAGGAACGCAGGGCCTCGTCGGTCACGCGTCCCCCTTTCGCCGGGTCGCTCCGGTCGGCGCGGCCGGTCCGGCCGGGCTCGTCTTCTCGTTCAGGCACGCTGCTTCAGTCAGGGACGCGTCGGACCACCGCAGGGTTGCCCACGGTGCGGACCGACAGTCCGTGATGGACATGGTGCGCGAGATATCTGCATTACGCATCAGACACGCCCCCGGGCCGTCCGGCGCGAGATGTACCGCGCGTCCAGACCCGACAGGCCGCGCACCGCGACGTACGCCTTCTCGTGGCCCGGCAGCGACACCCGGCCGCGCAGCACCGCCTCGGGGTCGCGCTCGATCCGGTCGAGCAGGCGGCGGTAGATACCGGCCATGGCAGCCACACAGGCGCCGCTGCGGCGGTCCAGCATCGGCAGCAGCCGGTAGCCCTCGGCGAAGAGGGTGCGGGCGCGCCGCACCTCGAAGTGGACCAGGCCCGCGAAGTCGGAGCCGGGCGGCGGGGTGGCCCGTTGGAAGCCGGCGGAACAGCCGAACTTGGCGAGGTCGTCGGCGGGCAGATACGTACGCCCGTTGCCCGCGTCCTCCCGGACGTCGCGCAGGATGTTGGTCAGCTGCAGGGCGAGGCCGAGGGTGTCGGCGTACTCCGCGGCACGGTCGGCGCCGGGTGCGCCCGGTTCCGTACCGAAGACGCCCAGGCTGAGCCGCCCGATGGCCCCTGCGACACACCGGCAGTAGACCTTGAGGTCGTCCCACGTCTCGTACGTCGTGCCGCGCACGTCCATGAGCACGCCGTCGATCAGCTCGTCGAGCCCGCCGAGCGGCAGCGGGAAACGGTTCGCGGCGTCGGCGAGCGCGACCGCCACCGGGTCGGTGTCGTCCTCGTCGATCGCGCCGTCCCGGATCCGGTCGAGCAGGGTGCGGGTGCTCTCCAGCCGGAGCCGCTTGGTCTCCGGATCCAGCTCGCCGTCGCCGATGTCGTCGACCCGGCGGGAGAAGGCGTACAACGCCGACATGGCCTGCCGCTTCTCGGCCGGCAGCAGCCTGATTCCGTACGCGAAGTTACGCGCCTGCTGTCCGGTGACGGCCTCGCAGTAACTGTATGCGGCCTGCACCGGCGCCGACATGTACGTCGTCTGTCCCTCCACGGTCCGGCTCACCCCTCTCTACGCGCTCTTCGCAAGACAACTCCCACCTCGCGCAGCAAGCGGGGCTTGGTGGGCTTGGGCGGTCCGGGCAGTACATCGAACCCGGCGGCCGCGATCGCGGTGAGGGCGGCACGCCCCCCTCCCACAAATCCGGCGAGAAGCAGCTTGAGCCTGCCGTGGACGCTACCCACCAAGGGGGTGCCTTCATTCAGCAGGTTCCGGGCGCGTTCTGCTTCGTATGCAACCAGTGCACGCACCGATGCGCCCCCGGAGGGGGTCGCCAGGTCGGCCTCGGTGACGTGGAACCTCGCCATGTCGTCGACCGGCAGATAGATCCGGTCGCGGCCGAGGTCCTCGGTGACGTCCTGGAGATGCTCGACGATCTGCAGGGCGGTGCAGACGGCGTCGGAGCGGCGGATCCGCTCGGGGCTCGCGGTGCCGGTGATCTGGAGGACCAGGCGACCGACCGGGTTGGCGGAGAGTTCGCAGTAGGCCAGCAGCTCCTCGTACGTCCCGTACCGCCGGACCTTCTGATCCTGCCGGTTGGCCTCGATGAGCCCGAGGAACGGCTCGGGCGTGAGGGCGCAGCGCCGCACGGTGGGGCGCAGCGCGCGAAGCAGCGGGTGGCGCGGGCCGTCGCCCGTGGTGTCGAAGACCCGGTGCAGGTCCGCTTCGAAAGCGTCGAGCATCGCGAGCCGGTCATCGGTCTGCGCGGGGTCCAGCCCGAGGTCGCGGGCGTCGGCGCCGCCGGGGGCGAGATCGCCGTCACCGATGTCGTCGACCAGGCGGGCGTAGCCGTACACCGCCATCAGATCGTTACGCCAGGCGCGTGGCAGGAAGAAAGGGGCCACAGGGAAGTTCTCGTCCGCGGCCTTGTCGAGCGTGGCGGGTACGGCGGCGTCATTTCGCGCCTGCCGGGTACGGGTCACCACTGACCGTCCGGCGCGGGGACGGCATATACACCTCGGAGCTGGAGATTTTCCGTCATTGCCGTCACATCTCCCGTTCTACACTGCTGACCCAAAACATCCCATTCCGGACACGCCGCCCGCTCTCCCGAGTGCGGAGGACCACCTACGGGCGGTACGCCCAGGCGGTATCGCCCCACTTGCCACGAATCAGCACCGGTACAGCTTACGTTGTACAACGCCCAGGCATACGCCAGGGTGTAGCGCGCATTACAACAACGCCGCGTTCTCCGCCAACCTTCCCCGTGTGCAAGGAAATTGACGTCATCCGGCGGGAGGAGATCTTCCCCGGGCGTGCGTCGACGCGGCGCACGCCCCCCGAGGCGTCCACGATCCGGACACGGCGGCGGCCTCTGCCGGAGTGCTCCGGCAGAGGCCGCCGCGGTGTCGGAGAGCCGTGGAGGTACTACTTCCCGGTCTCCCGCTCGTACGCCTTGAGTACCTCGTCGGTGGGGCCGTCCATCAGCAGCTCGCCCTTTTCCAGCCACAGCACCCGGTCGCAGGTGTCCCTGATGGACTTGTTGCTGTGGCTGACCAGGAAGACCGTGCCCGCTTCCTTGCGCAGCTCGCGGATGCGCTTCTCGGAGCGGATCTGGAACTTGCGGTCGCCGGTGGCCAGCGCCTCGTCGATCATGAGGACGTCGTGCTTCTTGGCGGCGGCGATGGAGAAGCGCAGCCGGGCGGCCATGCCGGAGGAGTACGTCCGCATCGGCAGGGTGATGAAGTCACCCTTCTCGTTGATGCCGGAGAAGTCGACGATCCCCTGGTAGCGCTCGCGGATCTCCTCGCGCGTCATGCCCATCGCCAGCCCGCCGAGCACCACGTTCCGCTCACCGGTCAGGTCGCTCATCAGCGCCGCGTTCACACCGAGCAGCGACGGCTGGCCGTCCGTGTACACCTTGCCGTGCTCGGTCGGCAGCAGACCGGCGATGGCCCGCAGCAGGGTCGACTTGCCGGAGCCGTTGGAGCCGATGAGGCCGATGGCCTCGCCCCGGTAGGCGGTGAAGGAGACGCCGCGAACGGCGTGCACCTTACGGACTCCGCGCGCCTCGCCCTTGCCGCGGCGCAGTATCCGGCTCAGCGCCGCGGTGGCACTGCCCTTGCCTCCGCCGCCGGCGTTGACCCGGTACACGATGTGCACATCGTCGGCGATGACGGTCGGGACGCGCCCCGAAGTCTTTTCCTCAGCCACGGCCGTACCGTTCCTCTGCCTTCCAGAAGTACACAAAGCCCGCGACACCGATGAAGGCCGCCCAGGCGAGCCCGACGATCCACACGTGCGGGGGCAGGTTCTCGGAGCCGTACCCGTCGATCAGCGCGAAGCGGATCAGGTCCATGTAGATGGCCGCCGGGTTGTACTGCAGCACCCTGGCGATCCACTCCGGCTTGTCCTGGAGCATCACCGGGATGGAGAACATGACACCGGACGCGTACATCCAGGTGCGCATGACGAACGGCATCAGCTGGGCCAGGTCCGGGGTCTTGCTGCCGAGCCTGGCCATGATCAGGGCGAGGCCGGTGTTGAAGACGAACTGCAGGACCAGCGCGGGGACGATCAGCAGCCAGGACAGCGACGGATAGCTGCCGAAGCCGACCACCACGACCGCCATCACGATCATCGAGTACAACAGCTGCTGGAGCTGTTGCAGCGAGAACGAGATGGGCAGCGAGGCGCGCGGGAAGTGCAGCGCGCGGACCAGTCCGAGGTTTCCGGAGATCGCCCGTACGCCGGCCATGACCGAGCTCTGCGTAAAGGTGAAGACAAATACGCCCGTCACCAGGAAGGGGATGAATACCTCCTGGGGCATTCCCTTCCTGGTGCCCAGAATCAGCCCGAAGATCAAGAAGTAGACCAGGGCGTTGAGCAGCGGCGTGGCCACCTGCCACAGCTGGCCGAGCTTGGCCTGGCTGTACTGCGCGGTCAGCTTCGCCCGGGAGAACGCCATGATGAAGTGGCGGCGCCCCCAGAGCTCCTGCACGTACTCGAACAGCCCGGGCCGGGCTCCGCTCACCGTCAGGCCGTACTTTCCGGCCCGCTCGGCGGCGCTCAGGCCGTCGTCGGCGGATGGCGGGGTGCTCAGCGCGACCGCACCATCATGGGTTGTGTCACTCACCAGATGAGACTCTCGTATTCAAGATGCGCAGCCAGTCGCCGGCGCGGTTCAGGCGGACAGGTCCCGTAAAGAAAAAATACGGCTCATGCTCTCAGAGGAGAGCTTCTCAGATCACGGGAGGTCGGCCGAGTCTGGTCAGCCGCCATACCGTACGCCACTTCATCGGACGGCGCGGTCCGCAGGGCTTCGCCCAGCCTTCCCGGAATCCGCCGAACCACGCCTTCAGGGCGGGGCCCGAGGGCTTACGAAGCAGGGTCAGCAGCAGCCAGACGCCGAGGTAGACCGGCACCAGCGGCGCCGGCAGATTACGGCGTGCCAGCCAGACCCTGTTGCGGGCCACCATGCGATGGTAAACCGCGTGCCGCGACGGGGCAGTGGTCGGATGGTTGAGCACCATGTCGGCCCGGTAGTCGATCATCCAGCCGGCGTCCAGCGCCCGCCAGGCGAGATCGGTCTCCTCGTGCGCGTAGAAGAAGTCGCCCGGCAGCCCGCCGACCTCGGCGAGGACCCGGGTCCGGACGGCATTGGCGCCGCCGAGGAAGGTCGTCACCCGCGACGAGCGCATCGGGTCGGCGGCGCGCAGCCGCGGGACGTGCCGGCGTTGGGTGACACCGGTGTCCGGGTCGGCGATCCGGAAGCTGATTATCCCCAGCTTCGGGTCCTCCTCGAACGCCTGCCGGCACAGCTCGGCAGTGTCGGTCAGCGGCAGCAGTCCGTCGTCGTCGAGGAAGAGCAGGGCGTCGACGTCGGCGCCGGACGGGCCGAAGGCCTCGATGCCGACGTTGCGGCCGCCGGGGATGCCCAGGTTCTCCGGGAGCTCGACCGTCCGGACGCCCGGGGGGACGTCCGGTACGGGGGCGCCGTTGCCGACGACCACCGTCTCGATCCGGTCGCCGTCCTGCTTGGCGACCGAATCGAGGAGGGCGCGCAGCTCGTCAGGACGGTTTCCCATCGTGATGATGACCGCGCCGAGCTTCATCGGCGTGCTCACTTCAGCCTGCTCGAGGCCAGGACCGACACGAGGTGGAGCAGGGTCTGCAGCAGGGCGACACCCGCCAGGACCGCGACCGCGATGCGGCTGAAGAAGAGATCGTCCCGGACCGAGTCCAGGACGGCCGCGACCAGGATCACCAGTGACGCCTCGACGCACAGGATCAGCCGGTGGAACTTGAGCGCACCGGCGGCCCGGCGGGCGAGCGCCATGCCGGACGAGCGCGGCTCGGACGCCGCCTCCTTGACCGGCGGCAGCCCGCCCTGGTGCCGTGCGACCCCGACGAGGTCGGTCTCCGCCTTGATCAGGATGGCGCCCAGGGCCGCGAGAGTACCCAGGAAGGCCCAGAGCCAGTCGATCCGTCCGCTGCCCCACAGGTCGGCGGCGCGCAGGCCGAACCCGACCAGCACGGCCGCGTCGCAGAGGTATGCGCCGACGCGGTCGAGGTAGACGCCGCCCAGGGAGAACTGCTGCTTCCAGCGCGCCAGCTCGCCGTCGACGCAGTCGAGCAGCAGGTAGAGCTGGACCATGAGAACCCCGAGCAGCGCGCCGGGGATACCCGGGACGAGCAGGGCCGGAGCGGCGAGCACACCGGCGACGGTCATCAGGTAGGTCAGCTGGTTGGGCGTCACCTTGGTGTTCACCAGATACCGGTCCACACGCAGTGAGAGCTCACGCATGTAGAGCCGGCCCGCCCAGTGTTCACCGCTGCGCCGGTCCTTGACGCCCGGAGGGTGAACGACCGGACGGAGTTCAGCTACGGATGGTCTTGGCATAGTCGGCGTACGCGTCCCTGATCTGGTCGGTGGACAGGTTGAGGTGTTCCAGGATCGTGAAGCGTCCCGGGCGCGTCTGCGGGGCGTAGTCGACGGCCTGGACGAACTCGTCGGCTGTGAAGCCGATCTCGTCGGGCAGGACCGGCAGCCCGTGGCGACGCAGCGCGGCCGCCATGAGCAGCGACTCGTCCCGCGCTCCCCGCAGGTGCATGGCGAAGCAGGCGCCGAGGCCGACCTGCTCGCCGTGGCTGGCGGCGCGCTTGGGATACAGCAGATCGAAGGCGTGGTTGATCTCATGGCAGGCGCCGGAGGCCGGCCGGGAGTCCCCGGCGACCGACATGGAGATGCCGGTCAGCACCAGGCCCTCGGCCAGTACCTTCAGGAAGGAGTCGTCGCCGACCCCGCCGGGGTGGCGCAGCACGGCCTCGCCGGCCTGCCGGGCCATGGCCGCGGCGAGTCCGTCGATCTCCTCGCCGTTGACCTGGTGGGCGAGTTCCCAGTCGGCCACGCAGGAGATGTTGGAGACCGCGTCGCCGATGCCGGAGCGCACATAGCGGGTGGGCGCCTCACGGATGATGTCGAGGTCGATGACGACGGCGATCGGGGTGGGGACGCCGTACGAGCCCCGTCCGTTGTCGTTGTCCAGGGTCGCGACCGGCGAGCAGAGACCGTCGTGCGAGAGGTTCGTCGCGACCGCGACCATCGGCATGCCGACGCGCGCCGCGGCGTACTTCGCCACGTCGATGATCTTGCCACCGCCGAGGCCGACCACCGCGTCGTACCGGTCGCCCTTGATGTCGTCGGCGAGCTTGACGGCCGAGTCGATCGTGCCGTCGGCGACCTGGTACCAGTGGGCGCCGGGCAGCGCCGGGGCGAGCCGCTCGCGCAGGGCCAGGCCGGAACCGCCGCTGATCGCGACGGCGAGCTTGCCGGAGGCGGAGATCCGCTGGTCGGCGAGGAGGGACGCCAGATCGTCCAGGGCGCCGCGCCGGATGTCGACGACGACCGGCGACGGAATGAGCCGGCTCAGTACTGGCATGCGATCTCCCGGCCCTTGGCGAGGTCGTCGTGGTTGTCGATCTCGACCCACGTCACTTCGCCGATGGAGGCCACGTCGACGGTGAAGCCGCGGTTGACGAGCTCCTGGTAGCCGTCCTCGTAGTACAGGTCGGGGTCGCGCTCGAACGTCGCCTTCAGGGCGTCGGCCAGCTCCGCGGCGGCCTCGGCCTCGATGAGGGTGACGCCGATGTACTCGCCGGTCGCGGTGGCCGGGTCCATCAGCTTGGTAATGCGCCGCACGCCCTTGTCACCGTCGGTGATGACCTTCATCTCCTCGTCGGCGAGGTTCTTCACCGTGTCGAGGGCGAGGATGATCTTCTGGCCGTTGCCGCGGGCGGCGAGGAGCGTCTTCTCGACGGAGACCGGGTGCACGGTGTCGCCGTTGGCGAGGATCACGCCTCGCGTGAGCACGTCACGGGCGCACCACAGGGAGTAGGCGTTGTTCCACTCCTCGGCCTTGTCGTTGTCGACGAGGGTGAGCTTCAGCCCGTACTTCGCCTCGAGCGCGGCCTTGCGCTCGTAGACGGCCTCCTTGCGGTAGCCGACGACGATCGCGACCTCGGTGAGGCCGATCTCCGCGAAGTTGGCCAGCGTGAGGTCGAGCACCGTCTTGTCGCCGTCGACCGGCACGAGGGCCTTCGGAAGCGTGTCGGTGTAGGGGCGCAGACGCCGTCCGGCACCGGCTGCGAGTACGAGGCCGATCATGCGGGTTCTCCTTCGTCGTGAACGGCAGGTGCTCCGGAGGAGACCCAGAAACGGATGGACTCGACGAGCACCACCAGTGCCACGGCCACTGCGAGAGCGGTGAGTGCCACGGTGAAGCCCGAATGCTGAGTGAATACGGCGGCGAGTACGGCCACCACCAAGGTCCGGCCCTCGTGCCCACCGATCGTCCGCACCAGCCACCGGGGCGGCGCGCCGGTGCCCCCGCGGATGCGGTACACCGTGTCGTAGTGATGGTAGGCGACGGCCGAAACCAGCCCGAAAGCCGCCGGAAGTGCTTGATCGACATCGCTGCGGGCGGCCAGAGCGAGGATCGTGCAGTACTCCGCCGCCCTGAATATCGGCGGTACGAGCCAGTCGAGTGCGCCCTTGAGCGGGCGGGCCACGGCGACGCCTGAGCAGACCGCGTAGAAGACCGCGGCGACGATCATCTGCCGGCCGCCGAACGGCTGCGTCAGCGCAGCGGCGACCAGGGCGAGGGCGCCGACGAGGGCGGCCGTCGGCGCGGCCCAGCCGCTCCCGACACGGGGTCCCCGCGCCGCCACGAACTGGGCCAGCGGCCCGGAGTCGGCGAGGTCGGCGAGTGCCAGGGCGGCCCGGTCGGTGCGCTGGGCCTTGCGGGTCAGCGAACGCAGCAGGCGGCCGGCGGTGGTGTAGCAGGCGGCGACGGCGCAGCCGATCAGCAGGGCGTAGAAGACGATCCGCGGGGTGGTCACCGCGGTCAGCACGGCGATCATCGCCCACCGCTCGCCGATCGGCAGCACTATCATCCGGCGCAGCCAGACCGTCCACCCGACGCTGTCGAGCTTGTCGGAGAGCGCCGCCGTCGGGCTCGAATTGGCGACCGCGTCGTGGTTGGCCTCGTTGAAAGAGAAGTCGACGACATGGCGGCAGGTCTGCAGCACCATCGCGCCGAGCGCGAGCGCCCATACGTCGTCGCCGTTGCGGGCGGCGCCGAGGGCGAGTCCCGCGTAGTACGCGTACTCCTTGGCGCGGTCGAACGTGGCGTCCAGCCAGGCGCCCATCGTCGAGTACTGCAGCGAGTAGCGGGCGAGCTGCCCGTCGGTGCAGTCCAGGACGAACGAGAAGAGCAGCAGCAGTCCCGCGGCGATGTAGCCGCCGCGGCTGCCGGTGGCCGCGCAGCCCGCCGCGATCAGCGCGGTGAGCAGGGAGGCGGTGGTGACCTGGTTCGGGGTGAGGCCGCGGCGCGCGCACCAGCGCGCGATGTAGCGCGAGTACGGGCTGATGAAGAACGTGGTGACGAAGCCGTCGCGGGCCTTCACGGCGCTGCGCAGCCGCACCGCTTCGTCGTCGACCGCGGCCACGGCGGACTGCGCGGTGGCGCGGGCGGCCTGGTCGGCGGGCACGGCGGCGACGAGCGAGCCGAGCTCGGGGCGCTGCACAGCGGTGCCCTCGGCCTCCAGCGCGACGGCGATGCGGCCGGGCACCGTGCGGTCGGTGACGGGCACGGTGTCCGCGCCGCCGGCCCGTCCCACGGGGACGCCCGCGCCGACTGCCGCAGCGGTGCTGCGCAGGGCCTGGGCGAGCGCGGTACGCGCCTCCGGCTGCGCGGTGAGTGCACCGGGCACGGTGACGGCGGGGAAGCGGGGGTCGGTCAGCCCGAGTCGGAGGGCGTGGACATGCCCGACGAAGCGGGGGTCGACCAGGGCGACGCGGGCGTCGGCGGGAGCCGCGGCGAGCAGCTCCGCGGCTTCGGTGACATCAGCGGCGGCCTGTACGTCGAAGCCCAGCGACCTCAGATCGTCCTCGAGCGACGACCCGGGTACCGGTGCACCGGTGAGGATGGCGGTCGACAGACGAACTCACTCCTTGGTGCTGACAGGGTCGGCGCGCGACAGTGCGGCCCGAATGCGGGCCGGCGGCACGTCGGCAGAGGCTATCTGATGAACGGAAGCGGGAGTTCACCGCCCGTTTATGTTCCGTTCGGGGTGGGTCGCCATCATGCGGCTCCGCCCGCGATCATCATCGTCGATCCCTGCCTCGCCGGACAAACCGCGGTGGCCACGGCCCCCGCCTCGGCTGATGTACCGCGGTGGCATGGACCTAGGCTGACAGACATGACATGGCTGATCACAGGCGGAGCGGGATATATCGGGGCACATGTGGTGCGTGCCATGACGGGCGCCGGAGAGAAGGTGGTCGTCCTCGACGACCTCTCCACCGGCATTCCCGACCGGCTCCCGGCCGATGTACCGCTGGTCCGCGGCTCGGCCTCCGACCGCGCACTGCTCGACCGGGTGCTCGCCGAGCACGCCGTGACCGGTGTGGTGCATCTCGCAGCGAAGAAGCAGGTCGGGGAGTCCGTCGAGAAGCCTCTGCTCTACTACCGGGAGAACGTCTCGGGGCTCGCGGTTCTGCTCGAGGCCGTCGTCGCGGCCGGCGTGCAGCGCTTCGTCTTCTCCTCGTCGGCCGCGGTGTACGGCGTACCGGACGCGGAACTCATCACCGAGGAGACCCCCTGCACCCCGATCAATCCGTACGGTGAGACGAAGCTCGCCGGGGAGTGGCTGGTCCGGGCGGCCGGGAAGGCGCACTCCCTGTCCACCGGCTGTCTGCGCTACTTCAATGTGGCGGGAGCGGCCGAACCGGAACTGTCGGACACCGGCGTCTTCAATGTCATTCCGATGTTCTTCGACCGGCTGACCCGCGACGAGGCCCCGCGGATCTTCGGCGACGACTATCCGACGCCGGACGGGACCTGCATCCGCGACTACATCCATGTCGCCGACCTCGCCGACGCGCATCTCGCGGTGGCCCGCAGGCTGACCGAGCAGGCCGGTCCCGCGGACCTGACCGTGAACATCGGCCGCGGCGAAGGCGTCTCGGTGCGCGAGCTCGCCGATCTGGTGGGCGAGATCACCGGCCACCGCATCAAGCCGGAGACCGAGCCGCGCCGGCCCGGCGACGCGGCCAGGGCCGTCGCCTCCGCCACGCGGATGTCCGAGGAGCTGGGGTGGACGGCCCGGCGCGGGGTGCGGGAGATGGTCGAGTCGGCCTGGGAAGGCTGGTGCCTGCGCCACCCCCAGGCACTCGGCGCATGACCCACGCATTAACCGCCCAACTGCTCTGACCTGCGGCCATTTCCGCAGGTCAGAGCAGTTGACAACGGTGTTCAGTGCCGTGTTGCCCGATACCCCCCACCCGTAGTTCACTGGCCTTCTCGGGCCGATACGGGCCCGGGTCCGCGAGACGACCGGAGGCGTCCCCATGGGGGCTGGGCACGATCACGGACACACACACGGGGGGCCGCGGCCGACCGGCACCGCGGCCGCCGCGTACAAGGGACGACTGCGGGTCGCGCTCTGCATCACGCTCACCGTGATGGTCCTGGAGATCGTCGGCGGACTGCTCTCGGACTCGCTGGCTCTGATCGCCGACGCCGCCCATATGGCGACCGACGCACTGGGGCTCGGCATGGCGCTGCTGGCGATCCACTTCGCCAACAAGCCGGCCGGGCTCCACCTCACCTTCGGCTACGCCCGGGCGGAGATCCTCGCCGCCCTGGCCAACTGTCTGCTGTTGCTCGGAGTCGGCGGCTATCTGCTGTTCGAGGCGGTCGAGCGCTTCATCACACCGACCGAGACCCGGGGCGGCCTGATGATCGTCTTCGCGCTGGTCGGCCTCGTCGCCAACATGATCTCCCTGTCGCTGCTGATGCGTGGACAGAAGGAGAGCCTCAATGTGCGCGGTGCCTATCTGGAGGTGCTGGCGGACGCGCTCGGCTCGGTCACCGTCCTCGTCTCGGCGAGCATCATCCTGGCGACCGGCTGGCAGGCCGCCGACCCGATCGCCTCGCTGCTGATCGGCCTGATGATCGTCCCCCGCACCGTGAAGCTGCTCCGGGAGACCCTCAATGTGCTGCTGGAGTCGGCCCCGAAGGGGGTCGACATGGGAGAGGTACGGGCCCACATCACCGCCCTGCCCGGGGTACTGGACGTCCACGACCTGCACGCCTGGACCATCACCTCGGGCATGCCGGTGCTCTCCGCCCACGTGGTGGTGAACCAGGAACTGCTCGACTCGGTGGGGCACGAGAAGCTGCTGCACGAATTGCAGGGCTGCCTCGGTGTCCACTTCGATGTCGAGCACTGCACATTCCAGCTCGAGCCCATCGGTCATGCGGAGCACGAGGCCAAGCTCTGTCACTGAACGGCCCCTCGGGGGACGGGTGTAGGGTCCCCGCAGAGGCATTCGAGCCTCGCCCGTTTCTGAGAGAGGAGCTGAGGTTGATGACCGACACGACGGCGCCTGCCCGGCGCAGCATTCGGTCCTTCTTCAGCTCCCGGGTTCCCGGCTAGCACCCCGACTCACACCGAGTCGCGACGTTGGCCGGAGCCCTCTCACTCAAGGGTTTCCCACGTTGACCGACAACGATCACGCCGTTCGTGACGACCACGCCGTTCGTCACGAGGCGTTCTTCTCCCTGCACCACGACCTGCCGCGGCAGAGCCCCGGCTCCGACGCCACCACTCGGCAGCTGCTCGCCCTCACCGGCCCGCTGCCGCACCGTCCGCGCGTCCTCGACCTGGGCTGCGGCCCGGGCAGGGCCGCGCTGCTGCTCGCCGCCGAGGCGGGTGCCGAGGTGACAGCCGTCGACACCCACCAGCCGTTCCTCGACGAGCTGCGCGTGGCCGCCGAGGCACGCGGGCTCGGCCACCGGATCCGTACCGTCCGGGCCGATATGGGCAAGCTCTCCGGCCCCGGCACACCGGACCTCGCGGACGGGTCGTTCGATCTCGTATGGGCCGAGGGGTCCGCGTACATCATCGGCTTCGACACCGCGCTGCGGGACTGGAGGCGACTGCTCGCCCCGGGTGGCTCCCTGGTCGTCAGCCACTGCGTCTGGACGACGGACGAACCGTCGGACGAGGCGCGCGCCTTCTGGGACCAGGACGGCCCGATGCTCCCGGTCGCCGCGCAGACCGCGGCCGCCGTCGCGGCCGGCTATCACGTCCTAGGGGTGCGGGTGCAGCCCGAGAGCGACTGGGACGAGTACTACGTCCCGCTCGCCCGGCACGTCGAAGCGGCGGATCCGTCGGCTCCCGGCATGGCATGGGCTCTCGCGTCCACCCGTGCGGAACTGGCCATGCGCCGCGACCACGGCGAGGAGTACGGCTACGCCGCGTACGCCCTGCGTCCCGCCGACCCCCGTTGGACCACCCGGCCGGAGACGGCGGCGGACATCGAGGCGGTGCACTCGGTCAACTCGGCCGCGTTCCCGACACCGGACGAGGCCGGTCTCGTCGACGCGCTGCGGGCCGATCCGTCGGCCTGGCTGCCCGGCCTGTCGTACGTGGCGCAGGACGGGCCGGACGGTGACATCGTGGCGTACGCCCTGCTGACCCGGTGCCGGGTCGGTGACACACCGGCGCTGGCACTGGCACCCGTGGCGACCGTTCCTGACCGGCAGCGCGAGGGGGCCGGTCAGGCGGTGGTGCGGGCCGTGCTGGATGCGGCCCGGCTGCGGGGCGAACGGCTCGTGCTGGTGCTCGGGCATCCCGGGTACTACCCGAGGTTCGGTTTCGTACCCGCTTCCCGGTACGGGATCCGCCCGGGCTTCGACGTACCGGACGAGGCGATGATGGCTCTGCCGCTCGACGATTCCGCGCCGGTGCCGCAGGGCATGATCCAGTATCCGGCGGCATTCGGGGTCTGAGGCGTGGTCCGGTCCCACCGCATCCGTACAGTGCGGTGGGACCGGACATGCCAGGACCCGAAGTACGGACAAGCCGCTTTTGTACGGCAGACTTGAGCAGACTCGAGGGGTCCGGCGCACGGTGCCGGGGACCATAGCGAAGGATGGGTATGCCGACCACACCAGCCACCGCGGCGAACAGCTCGTCGAACGGCACAACAGAAGCGATCATGCTCGAACTGGTCGACGAGAACGGCACCACCATCGGCACGGCGGAGAAGCTCGCCGCCCACCAGGCGCCCGGTCAACTGCACCGCGCGTTCTCCGTGTTCCTCTTCGACGAGCAGGGCCGACTGCTGCTGCAGCGCCGTGCGCTCGGCAAGTACCACTCCCCCGGTGTCTGGTCGAACACCTGCTGCGGTCACCCTTATCCGGGCGAGGCGCCCTTCGCCGCTGCCGCCCGGCGCACCTACGAGGAGCTCGGCATCTCGCCCTCGTTGCTCGCCGAGGCCGGCACCGTCCGCTACAACCACCCCGACCCGGCATCCGGACTGGTGGAGCAGGAGTTCAACCACCTTTTCGTCGGGCTGGCGCAGGCACAGCTGCGGCCGGACCCGGATGAGGTCGGCGAGACGGCGTTCGTGGCCGCGGACGAGCTGGCGAAGCGACATGACGAGGCGCCGTTCTCGGCCTGGTTCATGACGGTGCTCGATGCGGCACGCCCGGCGATCCGGGAGCTGACCGGCTCGTCCGCGGGCTGGTAGGAGTGGACCGGCGGGTCGGGGACGGCGGCAGGAACCGACGGGCCGGGGACAGCCCGGGCCGACGGATCGGGTGGCTACGCGCCGTCAGAGGTTCGCGCTCAGCGGCAGCGCCGCCCAGATGATCTTGCCGCCGGCGGCGGTGTGCTCGACGTCGCAGGTGCCACCCGCTTCGAGCGTGATCTCCCGGACCAGCAGCAGCCCGCGCCCACCGGTCTGCGCGTAGTCCGTCTCCAGGGCCGTCGGCCGGTACGGATGGTTGTCCTCCACGGACACTCTGACCCATTCGGCGCCGACGGCCACCTCCACGGCCAGCTCCGGCGAGAGCAGCGCCGCGTGCTTCACCGCGTTGGTCACCAGCTCGGAGACGATGAGCAGCAGACCCTGGGCGATGTCCTCGTCCATCGGCACGCCCTGGCGGTTCAACAGATCGCGTACGGCGTGCCGGGCCTGCGGTACGGAGACGTCGACGGCGGGCGCGGTGAAGCGCCAGACCCCCTCGTACGACACGGGCCGGGCCGGGACACTCCCGCGGCTCTCCATAGTTCCGGCACCCGCTCTCGACTCGTTGGTCACTGCACGTCGAGTACAGAGTGCGGGGAGTGGTTGGTCCGGACCGTACTACTGAACAAAAGTCGACCTCTATCGACAGAATTTGATCGATCGAGTAGGACAGCGTCACTTCTCGGACTGTTTCTGATCTTCTTCTACGGCTTGTCCGGCAGCTCCTCGCTCACGGTCTGCTGATCCGAGACCAACGAGACGATGCGGCGGCCGCCCACCCCGATCGCGATCAGGCCGAGACCGTCGAAGAGCAGCGCGAGCGAGAAGAACAGGCCGAGCACATAGAGGCTGCTGTGCGGCCAGTCGAAGAGCACGAGCAGCCCGAGCAGCAGACCGAAGGCACCCTGCAGCAGCGTCCAGCCGAACTGCGGTCCGCGCACCACGACACTCCCCACCAGCCGGAACACCCCACCGGTCAGGAAGAGCAGCGCCGCGAACATGGTGAGCGCCTCGGCCGTGCCGTGCGGATGGCGGATGACGACGACTCCGGCGGCGATGTTCAGCGCGGCGACCACGACACCCAGCCAGAAGTAGTTGGTACCGCGGGACTGGATGGCGTGCAGCAGACCGACCAGGCCCCCGATCAGCAGCAGCCAGCCGAAGAGAATCATCGAGGTGAGAGTCGCGACTCCGGTGTAGACGAGACCGACCAGGCCCGCCACGACAAGAAGGGCGCCGAGCAGGGCGAGCAGGCCGAAACTGCGGCTCAGCTCCCTGCCCCGGACTGCGGGATCGGTCATCCGACAGCTCCTCACGGTGCGTGCCCGCTTCGCGACCCCTTCTTGATCATAGGTTCGAACAGTACGGATAGCATCCGGCGCATGGACCGTGAGGAACCGCAGCTGAAGCACACCGTCGCGGACGGCGTCGCCACCGTCGTGATCAGCCACCCGGCCAAGCGCAACGCGATGACGGCCGCGATGTGGCAGGCGCTGCCCGCGCTGCTGGAGCAGCTGGCCGCCGACACCGCCGTGCGCGCCCTGGTTCTGACCGGCGCCGGGGACACCTTCTGCGCGGGTGCCGACATCTCCTCGCTCCGGGACGGGGCGCGCGATCCGGACTTCGATCCGCAGGCTCTCGCCGTGGCGGCCGAGGAGGCGCTCGCCGCCTTCCCCCGGCCGACGGTCGCCGCGGTGCGCGGCTTCTGCGTGGGCGGCGGCAGCCAACTGGCGGCCGCCTGCGATCTGCGGTTCGCCGAGGAGGGCGCGTCCTTCGGCGTCACCCCGGCCAAGCTGGGGATCGTCTATGCCGCGTCGTCGACACGGCGGCTGGTCGCGCTGATCGGCCCGGCCGCGGCGAAGCATCTGCTCTTCTCCGGCGAGCTGATCGGGACGGAGCGCGCGCTGCGGACCGGTCTGGTCGACGAGGTGCTGCCGGCCGGTGAGCTGGACAAGCGCGTGGAGTCGTACGTACGGACCCTGGCCTCGCGCTCGCAGCTGACGCAGGCGGCGGCGAAGGAGTTCGCGGCGGGACGTGAGGACCGGGACGCGTACTGGGCGGAGCAGGCGCGCCGCAGCGGCGATACCGCGGAGGGTGTCGCCGCCTTTCTGGAGCGGCGGGCGCCGCGCTTCACCTGGTCGACCTGAGCGCCGGCCGGGACGGCCCCGAGGCGGTCACGTGATCCCTGGATCGGCGCGCGGTGTCGGATCCGGTGCATCGCAAGGCGGAGTGGCGTCCCCGTACCGGTCGTGTCCGGGTGTTCCGACAACGCGGCGAGGTGCCGTGGCCGGCGTCGTGCGCCCGCCGGGGATGACGGGACGGCCCTCAGCGGAGGATGAAGCGGCTCTTGGTGCGGAATTCCTCGACGAGCGCGGCGGGCGCCTTCTCCGGTGACCCCGCGTCGTACGGCGGCTGGGGGTCGTACTCCGTCAGCAGCTGTACCGCCTGGGCGTGCTCGTCGCCGGCGATCCGGCCGAGCAGGGTGAGCCCCATGTCGATGCCGGACGATACGCCGGCGGCCGTGACGTACTTGCCGTCGAAGACGACGCGCTCGCCGGTCGGCTCGGCGCCGTACGTCTTCAGGACGTCCCGGGCGAGCCAGTGCGAGGTGGCGCGCCGTCCCTCCAGCAGACCGGCCGCGGCGAGCAGCAGCGAGCCGGTGCAGACGGAGGTCGTCCAGGTGCTGGTGGCATCGGCGGCGCGCAGCCAGCCGAGCAGCGTCTCGTTCTCCATCTGGGCGCTCTGGCCGGGGCCGCCGGGGACGATCACCAGATCCGGGGCGGGTACGTCGGCGAGGGTCCGCTCGGCGACGAGCTCGAGGCTGCCGCTGTCGTTGCGCACGGGGCCGGTCCGCTCGGCGACGAAGACGGTCTCGGCGCCGGGGGTGCGGCAGAGGATTTCGTAGGGGCCGACGGCGTCGAGTGCCGTGAAGCGGTCGAAGAGGACGATGGCGATCTGCATGGCATGCCTTTCAGCTGGTGCTGGTCATGGGCTGGGGACGGAACCGCCGCCGGTACTCCGCAGGCGCGGTGCCGAGGGTCTTGACGAAGGCGCGGCGCATCGCCTCCGGGGTGCCGTACCCGCAGGCGTGCGCGATGTGGGCGACCCCCTCGGCGGTGTCCTCCAGGAGCCGCCGGGCCTGTTCGAGCCGGACACGGTCGACGTACCGGCCCGGTGTCTGTCCCGTCTCGGCCTGGAAGGCGCGGGCGAAGTGGCGGGGTGAGAGGCGGGCGCGGGCGGCGAGAGCCTCGACGGAGAGGTCGTCATCGGGGTGCGCGGTGATCCAGTGCTGGACCTCGCGCAGTGGTTCGCGGCGGGCGATCTGCGAGGTGAGCTGCGCGCTGAACTGGGCCTGGTTGCCCGGCCGCCGCAGAAAGACGACGAGGTGGCGGGCGACGGTGAGCGCGATCTGCCTGCCGAAGTCCTCCTCGACGAGAGCGAGGGAGAGATCGATGCCCGCGGTGACACCGGCGGACGTGGCCAGCTTCCCGTCGCGTACGAAGATCGGGTCCGGGTCGACCTCGACGGCCGGGTAGGTGCGGGCGAGGTGCTCGGCGACCACCCAGTGCGTGGTCGCCCGGTGCCCGTCCAGCAGTCCCGCCTCCGCGAGCAGCAGGGCTCCCGTGCAGACCGAGACCAGCCGTTCGGCGTGCGGGGCGTGTGCCCGCAGCCAGTCGACGAGTGCCGGATCCGGGCTACGGGTGCCCTGGCCGCCGGGGACGAGGAGGGTGTGGGGCGTTTCGGCGTCGGCGAGGCTGCCGTCCGGTACGAGAGTGAGTCCGACGCTGGTGCGGACCGGCGCGCCGTCGAGTGAGGCGGTACGGAGGTCGTACGTCACGTCCGGGAAGCGGGCGGCGCCCGCGAAGACCTCCATGGGCCCGGTCACATCGAGGCTCTGGACGCCGTCGAAGAGGACGACGAGTACGGATCGCTGCGTCATGTCCTCCATCCTCAGGGGCCGCGTAGACGGCCGCAATGACGAGGAACCCACCTTTCCTGCCATCGCGAAGCCGGTGCGGACCGGACGTGGTCCTGGGGTTCCGTCACGTACCGACCAGTCGGTAACGTGCGCGCATGAGTACTCTGCCGCCGCTCGCCGGACGCCGCTGCCACAACGCCATCAACCCGCTGCACTCGACGGTCTACTTCTCGCCCGACCTCGGCAAGGAGCTCGGGGAGCTCGGCATAGACGACGCGAACGCCGCCTACTTCGCCGCACGCGGGGCGGCACTGGGCACTGTCGGACCGGGCACCGTCACCGCGACGTTCTACAACTTCAATCACGACCTCGTCGCCCGGCACCTGCCCGCGGTGTGGTCCGTCGCCTCGCCGGAGGCGGTCCTGGAGGCCCGGCTGCGCGCCGTCGACACGACGCTGCGCCGGCTGCTCGGCCCGGAGACCATCGACTCCCCCGAGCTGGCCGAGGCGGCGGAGCTGGCGCTGCGCGCCGCCGAGGCGTGCACCCGACACGCCCGGCCGCTGTACGCCGCCCACGCCGATCTGCCCGTGCCCGAGCAGCCGCACCTGGCGTACTGGCACGCCGCGACACTGCTGCGCGAACACCGCGGCGACGGCCATCTCGCCGCGCTCCTCGCCGCCGGTCTCGACCCGGTCGAGGCCCTGGCCAGCCACACCGCGACCGGCAAGGGCATGTCGCCTCGCTGGATTCTCGCCACCCGCGGCTGGCGCCGCAGCGACTGGGAGGACGCGACCGAGCGGCTGCGCGGGCGTGGACTGCTCGACGGCGAGGGCGAGTTGACGGAGGCCGGCGTGGCTCTCCGCGCGGAGCTGGAGGACGCCACCGACCGGATGGACGCGGCACCGTACGAGCATCTCGGCGCGGAGGGCGTGGCGCGGCTGACCGAGCTGGCGCGCGGCTTCCTGTTCACGGCAGCTTCGGCGGGTGCGTTCCCGGCCGATCTGATCGGCAAGGGCTGAGCCGCCGACCGGTCGACAAACGGGGTGGTCGGGCGACACGGCGCCCGACCACGCGGCACAATGCTGGCGAAGGAGCCACGGCGTGCCCTGGCCCCGGGTAAGCACAGCCAGTACGAGAAGGCGAGTCGGTAGAAACCGTGACGACGTCCATCGAAGGCAGGATCGCCGAGGAGCTCGGCGTACGCGAGCGGCAGGTGAAGGCGGCCGTCGAGCTGCTCGACGGCGGGTCGACCGTGCCGTTCATCGCGCGCTACCGCAAGGAAGCGACCGAGATGCTCGACGACGCGCAGCTGCGCACGCTCGAGGAGCGGTTGCGGTATCTGCGGGAGCTGGAGGACCGGCGTAGCGCGATCCTCGACTCCGTCCGCGAGCAGGGCAAGCTGGACGAGGCTCTGGAGGCGCAGATCCGGGCGGCCGACACCAAGGCCCGTCTTGAGGACATTTATCTGCCGTTCAAGCCGAAGCGGCGTACGAAGGCGCAGATCGCCAGGGAAGCGGGACTCGAACCGCTTGCCGACGGGCTGCTGGGCGACCCGTCGGTCGAGCCGTCCGCCGCTGCGGCTGCCTTCGTCGACGCCGACAAGGGCGTCGCGGACGCGGCGGCGGCGCTGGAGGGCGCCCGCGCGATCCTGGCCGAGCGTTTCTCGGAGGACGCGGATCTGATCGGCGAGCTGCGCGAGCGCATGTGGTCGCGTGGGCGACTGGCGGCGAAGGTACGGGACGGCAAGGAGGAGGCCGGCGCGAAGTTCGCCGACTACTTCGACTTCGCCGAGCCGTTCACCGCGCTGCCCTCGCACCGCGTGCTCGCGATGCTCCGGGGCGAGAAGGAGGATGTTCTCGACCTGGTCCTGGAGCCGGAGGAGCCGTCGGACGAGCCGGGCCCGTCGACGTACGAGAACATGGTCGCCCGCCGCTTCGGTGTGGCCGACCGCGGCCGCCCCGGCGACAAGTGGCTGGGCGACACCGTGCGCTGGGCGTGGCGGACCCGGATCCTCGTCCACCTCGGGATCGATCTGCGGCTGCGGCTGCGTACGGCGGCGGAGGACGAGGCGGTACGGGTCTTCGCGTCGAACCTGCGTGATCTGCTGCTCGCCGCGCCGGCCGGGACGCGGGCCACTCTGGGGCTCGACCCCGGCTTCCGTACCGGGGTGAAGGTCGCCGTCGTCGACGCGACCGGCAAGGTCGTGGCGACGGACGTCATCTACCCGCACGTCCCGGCGAACAAGTGGGACGAGTCGCTGGCCAAGCTGGAGCGGCTGGCGAAGGACCACTCCGTCGACCTGATCGCGATCGGCAACGGCACCGCGTCCCGCGAGACGGACAAGCTCGCCGGTGACCTGTGCGACAAGCACCCGGAGCTGAAGCTCACCAAGGTGATGGTGTCCGAGGCCGGCGCCTCGGTCTACTCCGCCTCGGCCTTCGCCTCGCAGGAACTCCCCGACATGGACGTGTCGTTGCGCGGCGCGGTGTCCATCGCGCGGCGCCTGCAGGATCCGCTGGCCGAACTGGTGAAGATCGACCCGAAGTCGATCGGTGTCGGCCAGTACCAGCACGATCTGTCCGAGGTGAAGCTGTCGCGTTCGCTGGACGCCGTGGTCGAGGACTGTGTGAACGGCGTCGGTGTCGACGTCAACACCGCGTCGGCGCCGCTGCTTTCTCGGGTCTCGGGCATCGGCTCCGGCCTCGCGGAGAACATCGTCGCGCACCGGGACGCGAACGGGCCCTTCCGGTCCCGGAAGGCGCTGAAGGACGTGGCGCGGCTCGGCCCGAAGGCGTACGAGCAGTGCGCGGGCTTCCTCCGGATCCGGGGCGACGACCCGCTGGACGCGTCGAGCGTGCACCCGGAGGCGTACCCGGTGGTGCGGGCGATGGTGAAGAGGACGGGCAGTGACGTCGCCTCGCTGATCGGTAACACGGGGGTGCTGCGGTCGCTGCGGGCCGACGACTTCGTGGACGAGAAGTTCGGTCTGCCGACGGTCACGGACATCCTGAAGGAGCTGGAGAAGCCGGGCCGCGACCCGCGGCCGGCGTTCAAGACCGCCACCTTCAAGGAGGGCGTCGAGAAGATCGGCGATCTGGTGTCCGGGATGGTGCTGGAAGGCGTCGTCACGAATGTCGCCGCGTTCGGTGCGTTCGTGGACATCGGCGTCCACCAGGACGGTCTGGTGCACGTGTCGGCGATGTCGAAGACCTTCGTGAAGGACCCTCGGGATGTGGTGAAGCCGGGCGACATCGTGAAGGTGAAGGTGATGGACGTCGACATCCCGCGGAAGAGGATCTCGCTGACACTGCGGCTCGACGACGAGGCGTCGACGGGGGCGGCGCCTCAGAGCGGCGGAGCGAAGCGGGAGCGGGGCGAGCGCGGCGGTCAGGGTGGCGGTCAGGGTGGCCGGCCGCCGCGGCAGCGACAGGGCCAGGGCGGTCAGGACCGCGAGCGGCGCGCCGGCGGTGGCGGTGGCTCCGCTCGTCCGGCGCCGGCGCCGGTGAACAGCGCGATGGCTGATGCGCTGCGGCGGGCGGGACTGGCGGATCCGCAGCAGGGCGGGAAGAAGCGCTGACGGCGGCGGGGGTGGGGGCGGCCGCCGAGCGGGCTGCCCCCACCCCCGCCCCCTGATCGAAACCGGGGCTCCGGTACCCGTACGCCGGACCGGCCGAAGGTGACCCGTCCGGGCGGGACAGCCCGGGCCCTCCGGCGTCCGAGGACTCTTCCGGGCGTCTCCGGCGGCTGAGTCGCGGGGCCGGGACAGAGCTCCGGAAGGCCGTCAGGCCTCGGTCACCCTGCCCGCCGCCACCTCGACCCGCCTCGTCGTCCGTACCGCCTCCAGCATCCGCCGGTCATGCGTGACCAGCAGCAACGTCCCGGTGTACGAGTCGAGCGCCGATTCCAGCTGCTCGATCGCGGGCAGGTCGAGGTGGTTCGTGGGCTCGTCCAGGACCAGGAGGTTCACGCCCCTGCCCTGCAGGAGGGCCAGTGCCGCGCGGGTGCGTTCGCCCGGGGAGAGCGTCGTCGCGGGGCGCATCACATGGTCCGCGCGCAGCCCGAACTTGGCCAGCAGCGTGCGGACTTCGGCGGGTTCGGTGTCCGGGACGGCCGCGCAGAACGCCTCCAGCAGCGACTCCGAGCCGTGGAACAGCTTCCGTGCCTGGTCCACCTCACCGACCACCACGCCCGAGCCGAGCGTCGCGTGGCCCGAGTCCAGCGGGAGGCGGCCGAGCAGCGCCGCGAGGAGAGTGGACTTACCGGCTCCGTTGGCGCCGGTGATCGCCACCCGGTCCGCCCAGTCGATCTGCAGCGACGCCGGCCCGAACGCGAAATCGCCGCGTACGACCTGTGCGTCGCGCAGGGTCGCGACGACCGACCCGGAGCGCGGGGCCGTCGCGATCTCCATCCGCAGCTCCCACTCCTTGCGCGGTTCGTCGACGACATCGAGCCGTTCGATCATGCGCTGGGTCTGCCGGGCCTTCGCCGCCTGCTTCTCGCTCGCCTCGCTGCGGAACTTGCGGCCGATCTTGTCGGAGTCGGTGGCCTTGCGGCGGGCGTTCTTGACGCCCTTGTCCATCCAGCCGCGCTGCATCTGCGCCCGCCCCTCGAGGGCGGAGCGCTTGTCGGCGTACTCCTCGAATTCCTCGCGGGCGTGTCGGCGGGCGCGGTCGCGCTCCTCCAGGTAGGCCGCGTAACCGCCGCCGTACAGATTGATCTGCTGCTGGGCGAGGTCGAGTTCCAGGACCTTGGTGACCGTGCGCATCAGGAACTCACGGTCGTGGCTGATCACGACGGTGCCTGCGCGCAGCCCGGAGACGTACCGCTCCAGGCGCTCCAGGCCGTCCAGGTCGAGGTCGTTGGTGGGCTCGTCGAGCAGGAAGATGTCGTACCGCGACAGGAGCAGCGAGGCGAGTCCGGCGCGGGCGGCCTGGCCACCGGAGAGTGCGGTCATCGGCAGGTCGAGGCCGACGGTCAGACCGAGGTCGGCGGCGATCTCCTCGGCACGCTCGTCCAGGTCGGCGCCGCCGAGGGCCAGCCAGCGTTCGAGGGTGTCGGAGTACGCGTCGTCGGCACCCGGCGCCTCGTCGACCAGAGCCTGGGTCGCGGCGTCCATCGCCACCTGTGCGTCGGCCACCCCGGTCCGGCGGGCGAGGAACTCCCGCACGGTCTCGTCCTTGCGCCGCTCCGGCTCCTGCGGGAGGTGGCCCACGGTGGCGGTGGGCGGGGAGAGCCGCAGTTCGCCCTCCTCCGGCCGGTCGAGCCCGGCGAGCAGCCGGAGCAGCGACGATTTTCCGGCTCCGTTGACTCCGACGAGACCGATCACGTCGCCGGGCGCGACGACGAGGTCGAGCCCGGCGAAGAGTGTGCGGTCGCCGTGTCCGGCGGCGAGGTCCTTGGCGACGAGAGTGGCAGTCATCAGGGTCCCGATCCTAATCGGCACCCGGCCTCGCCCTCGACCGGTGTCAGAGCAGGCCGGCCAGTCGGTAGAGGGCGAGGGATCCCGCCACGGCGACGTTCAGGCTGGCGCCGGTGCCGATCATCGGGATCTCGACGCAGGTGTCGAGGAGATCCAGGGCCTCGGGTGGGATGCCCTGCTGTTCGTGGCCGAGGACCATCACGGTCGGTTCGCGGGCCGCGGGCAGGTCGGCGAGGCGGATCGCCTCGTCGGCCAGTTCGACACCGACGATCCGCAGACCGCGCTCGCGCTGCTTCTGCAGCCAGCCGAGGGGATCACCGGTCCAGTGGGTGCAAAGAGGTTTGCGGAGGGTGTTGCCGCGGGCCAGGGCCTCGGGCACCCACGGGTGGCGGGGCACGGTGAGGCAGGCGCCGACGGCGTCACAGGTGCGGGCCAGGGTGCCGAGATTCGCGCCGTGCAGCGGCCAGAGCGGAGCAGCGTAGAGGTGGTCCCAGCAGGAGTGTGCGCGCGGACGCCGGGTGCGGCGGAGTTCCGTGCGGGTACGGGTGCGGATCGCGGGCCCGCTCCGGTCGCCGCTCATCGCGGCACGGAGGCGGACCTCCCGGACGAGTGGTGGTGCGTACGAGGCATCGTGTACGGCGATTGGCGGCTCACCGGGGCCATCGACTTCCAGCTCAGTGGTGCACCATCGGTGCGACCAGCACGCTCCCCATGGTGCGCGCCACGATGAAGGATTGCCCCTTCACCGCCCGTGCGTCCAGTGGAATTCGGTGCTCGCCCGGTTCCAGTACGCCGTCGAAGACCGCCTGGATGTGGGTGCGGTACAGCCGGTCGAGTCGGTACGCGACCAGGCTCACCCGGCAGGACGAGGTGACGTGCACGACGGCCGTGCCGTCCGCCGCCACCAGGCGGACCAGGCGGCGCCGGGCGGGTGCGCTGCGGTCGAGGGCATGCTCGATCTGGGCGACCAGCACGGGGATGACCGGAGCGAGCCCGTCGACGTAGGCGACGTCCGCTCCGGCCCGGGTGAAGGCCTGCCGCACGGCGGCGCGTTCGTCTTCGGTGATGGCGCGGCCGAACGCCACGGCGCGGTAGCCGCGGAGCTCGTCGGGCGTCACCTGGGCGACGTCGGGGGCGATGTCGGCGCCGATCCCGATGGCGCGGAGTGCGGCGGCGAGCTTGGCGAGTACGGCGACGCGGGCGCCGATCAGCAGGACTCGGCGCCCGGCGGGCATGTCCGGACCCGGCTCGTCGCCGTCCGCCGACACGTGCGGAATCAGTCGTTCCAGTTCCTGCCGGTACTGGAAGCCGTCGAAGCGGAACGGCCCTATGCCGTGGTAGCCGCTCCGTTCCAGGTCGACGGTCTCGTACGTCTGCCAGGCGAAGTCGCGCCAGACGATGTCGGCGCCGTCGCGTTCGATGACAGCGGTGACCGCCCCGCATCCGAGGCTCTCGCACTCGGGGCAGCCGTAGATCACGTATCGCCCGTCGGCGAGCGGGGCTTCCGCTTCGAGGAGCAGTCGCCGCACGTGCGTGGTGAAGATCGCGGGCGGTACGTCGGAGGCGAGCGGGGACACGGCGTCCAGGTCGGTGAGCTGGAACAGCAGCGGACGGCCGTCGACGATGAAGTCCATGAAGTCCCGGTGCACCTGGTAGTCGCCATGGGCGAGGACTCCACCGGCTCGCATCGCCGGCGCAAGGCCGAAGGTCGCGTACTCGGCAGACATGACCCGAGTATTCCCGGCTCGGACCCGTCGTGAGCGCGGCATCGGGCATTCCGTTAGCGTCCGCCCATGAGCAGCGCACGGGCAGTCGGGACAGCCGGGGCAGAAGTGTCGGACGTGATCGTGGTGGGCGGCGGGGTCAGCGGACTGACCACGGCGCTGGTGCTCTCCGAGCGCGGTCACCGGGTGCGGGTCTGGTCCCGGGAGCCGGCCGCGGCCACGACCTCGGCGGTGGCGGGAGGGCTGTGGTGGCCGTACCGGATCGAGCCGGAGGATCTCGTCGGCAACTGGGCTCTGAGCACGCTGCGGTGGTACCAGGAGCTGGCCGACCGCCCGGAGGAGACCGGTGTCCGGCTGGTCTCCGGCGTGCACCGGGGCGAACGGCTCGCCGCACTGGGGCCGTGGGCGGCGGAGCTGACGAGCCTCGTGGAGGTCGAGGAAGGGTTGCGGGCCCGGCTGCCGCTGATCGACATGGCGGTGTACCTGGGCTGGTTGGAGCGTCGGCTCGCAGCCGCCGGGGGTGTGATCGAGCGGCGTACGGTCACCTCCCTCGACGAGGCGGCGGCGCAGGCTCCGGTCGTGATCAACTGCACGGGTCTGGGCGCTCGTGGGCTGGTGCCTGATGCCGGGATGCGGCCGGTGCGCGGTCAGTTGGTGCTGGTGGAGAACCCGGGCATCGAGGAGTGGTTCACCGAGACGGACCCGGTGTCGGAGGCGACGACGTACTTCTTCCCGCAGCCCGGAAGGCTGGTGCTCGGTGGTACGGCGGAGACGGACGACTGGAACGCGGAGCCGGATCCCGGCACGGCGCAGCGGATCGTGGCGAGGTGTGCGCGGGTCCGGCCGGAGATCGCGCGGGCCCGGATCATCGGGCACCGGGTGGGTCTGCGCCCGGCCCGCGACGCCGGAGTGCGGATCGAGGCCGAACCACTGCCCGGAGGTGGTCGGTTGGTGCACAACTACGGGCACGGGGGTGCCGGGGTGACGGTGGCTCTGGGCTGCGCCCGGGCAGCGGCCGGGCTCATCGGCCGGGACTTGTTCTGAGTCCGGATCACGGGGGTGGTCGCCAGTCGCCCCGCATACCCGACCCCTTGTCAGACCGCTGTTACGTTGCCGTGAGGATCTTGCTTCGACCTCTGGAGAGGGCGTATGTACGACGAACGGCTCGCCGAGTTCTCCCGCGAGCGGCTGGACGGCCGTCCAATACCCGACGATCTGCGCGTGCTGCTGGTGGCGCAGTGGGAAGGCCGCACCGACTTCACCCGTCTTCTCGACCTCGACTTCTTCGAGGCGGGAGAGGTCCACCCGCTCCTGGACACCAGCTATCTGAGCGAAATCGAACTCGCGGACCCGGAGATGCAGTCCGTCAACGCCGGAGCCGCGGAGATGGCCAAGTACGTCCAGCTCGTGGCGAGGGGCGGAAAGGGGTGGATCGGCTACTGGCTGCACCCTGACGAACCCGCGGACCGTGCCTGGCACCTCGTAGAGCTGGACACCGAGTTCACCTTCTGGGGCCTGGTCGGCCTCACCCTGACCGAGGGGTCCGCCGCCGAGCAGGCAAGCTACCAGGACGAGCCCGATGAGCGAATCGCGTTCACGCAACTGGCCGCCGAACTCGCCGAGCTCGGCCTACCGCTGAGCACGCAGGACTACGACGCCCTCGATGACACCGAGTACACGGTGGACCCGGAGAAGCTCATGGAGGAGCTGGTCGAAGCCGAACGCGAGAAGCGGGGTCTTCGCTGAGCGGGGAGACGCCTTCAGGAGGCGAGGTGACAGGATGACACGGTGCTCGACTCTCTGCGTGAACCGTGGCTGCGCGGCATCGCCTTCAATCCGGCGGCGCCCTCCGACGTACTGATACGCCTGTTGGATCGAGCGGCCGGTGAAGCCGGCCTGCTGATGTGCGAGGGTCGTGACCTGCCTGACGCCGTCATCGACGCGGCCCTGCGCCATCCGGACTACGTCATCCGTCGCGCACTCGCCCGCAACCGGTACGTCGACCCGGCGCGGCTCGCCCCCTTGGCGACGGACCCGTCGGGGGTCGTCCGCGGGTGGCTCGCCGCCGGCCCCCGTCACCACCCCCGATGGGTCCGACCGCTGCCGGACGACGTCCTCGTGACCCTCTTGACCGCCCGGGACGGGGGCGAGGACGGCAAGGTCACCGAGCACGAGATCATCGGGGAGCTCGAATCGTCCCGGCAGATCCCGCTGTCCTTCTACCGCTCCATGGCCGGCCACGAGGCCCCCGAACTCCGGATACGGGCCACTTGGAGGTGGCAGTTGCTCACCCCGGCGCAGCGGGCGGGGCTGCTCGACGATCCGGACCCCTCGGTCCGTGAAGCGGCGCGGGACAGGAACTGGGAGCTGGACCCGGAACGGGTGGAGGCCAGGCTGCCGTCCTTCGGTTCGCGCAACGGATTCGTGTTCGGCACGTGTGCCCTGTCCCCCGCGCTCGTCGAGCAGTGCTTCGCGGACGGCATGGTGCACCCCTTGACCTGGAACCGGCACACCCCGGCCTACGCTGTCGCCCGGCTCGCCCGCCACCCCGAGGCGGAGGTTCGCGCGTTGGTCGCCGCCCGGCCCGACGTGGGACCGGACCTGGTGGCGAAGTTGAGGGAGGATCCGGACGAGGGTGTGCGGATCTGCGCGCGCCTCCACTCCTTCCCCCGCACCTGGGCCGAGTACGACGTGATCCGCCGGGTCATCGGGCACGGTCCTGACTGCACCTGCCCGATCACCGAGCCGTTTACCGAGTCGAATACCGAGCCGGCCGTCGGGCCGTCTCCCGACTGGTTCGCCGCCTGCGCGGTGTCCGAGGAACCGGTGCTCCGCCGGGTTGCGGCAAGTTGGCCGGGCCTTTCGGCGGAACTCGTCAACACGCTCGCGCAGGACGACGACGAGGAGGTACGGATCCGGCTGGCCTGCCACCACCCTCTGGCTCCGCCGCACCTCCTTCTGGATGTCTTCGTCACCCGCCCGGCCCACCGTCCGCACCTGCTGGCCCTGCCCGCGTTCCCCCGTACCGGCCGGTCTCACCTCGTCGACCACCCGGATCCCGAGGTACGGGCCCTGGCCTCAGCCGATCCCGCCTTGCCCGACCCTCCGGTGGGTGACCCCGACGCGTCGGTCCGCCGGGCAGCGGCCGCCAACCCGAGCCTGTCACGGGAAGCCCTGGAGGCCCTCCTCGCCGACCCCAGAACCGCCGAGGGCGCTGCGTCCAATCCGGCCCTCCCCGTTCCGCGCATGCACGCACTCCTCGACCACTGCCTGAACGGCACCGCCACCCGGCCGGGAGCCGTCCAGCGCTGACAGACGTCGCCCACGTAGCGATCACGGGCATGGCAACCTCCGTGGACCATCGACTGGCGTCGACACACCAGACAGGCGTTTCCAAATCTCAGCAACGCCTTGTCGCCGGCCACAGCGCCGGGCCCGCGGACGGCGTCACTCGTCGGACGTCGTTCCCGGGCCGGTCGGATGGTCGCGGTGGTCCGTGATCGGGCCCTGTCCCGGGCCGATCCGGATCTCGAAGTCTCCGTCGTACTTCGCATGCCCCTGGATCACCGCCGATTCGACGGCCTCGACGCCGAACTCCCGGCGCACGATCAGCGGGTCCTGGCGCAGGTCGCGCATCAGTGCCACGCACATGCCGATCATGACGAAGGTGAACGGTGCGGCCACCAGGATCGTCAGGTTCTGCAGTCCGGCGAGCGCATCGCCCGAGCCATGACCGATCAACAGCATGATCGCCGCCACCGCGCCGGTGACGACGCCCCAGAAGACGACGACCCACTTGGCGGGTTCGAGGATGCCCTTCTGCGAGAGCGTACCCATCACGATGGAGGCGGCATCGGCACCGGAGACGAAGAAGATGCCGACCAGAATCATCACCAGCAGGCTCATCACGGTGGCGATCGGGAAATTCGCCAGGACGCCGAAAAGCTGGGCCTCCGGTGTTTTCGCGGCACCGAGCCTGCCCGCCTCCTGAAGCTTGATCGCCGTGCCGCCGAAGATCGCGAACCAGACGAGGCTCACGGTGCTGGGCACCAGAATGACGCCGCCGACGAACTGACGGATCGTCCGGCCGCGGCTGATACGGGCGATGAACATGCCGACGAAGGGCGTCCAGGAGATCCACCATGCCCAGTAGAAGACGGTCCAGCTGCCGAGCCATTCGGCCACCTCGCCCTTCCCGGTCGCCTCGGTGCGTCCGGCGAGCTGGGGAAGGTTGCCGAAGTACGCGGCGACCGAGGTGGGCAGCAGATCCAGCACGATGATGGTGGGGCCGGCGACGAAGACGAACACGGCGAGGATGACGGCGAGCACCATATTGGTGTTGGACAGCCACTGGATGCCCTTCTCGACACCCGAGATCGCCGAGGCGACGAACGCGACGGTCAGGACCCCGATGATCAGGAGGAGCAGGCCCGTTCCGGTCTCCTCCCGCCAGTTCAGCACCTGGAAACCGCTGGCGATCTGGAGTGCACCGAGGCCCAGCGAGGTGGCGGAGCCGAAGAGGGTCGCGAAGATGGCGAGGATGTCGATGAATCTGCCCACGCCGCCATGGGCGTGCCCGGCGCCGATGAGCGGCTCGAAGACGGCGCTGATCGTCTGGCGCCTGCCGCGCCGGTAGGTGCTGTACGCGATGGCGAGCCCGACGACCGCGTAGATCGCCCAGGGGTGGAGCGTCCAGTGGAAGAGGGTGGTGGCCATCGCCGTCTGCATCGCGTCGGCGGCGTCGAAGGGGTGAGTGCCGGGCGGCGGGTCGGTGAAGTGGGCCAGCGGCTCACTGACGCCATAGAACATGAGTCCGATGCCCATACCGGCGCTGAACATCATCGCGACCCAGGAGACGGTGTGGAATTCGGGCTCCTCACCCTCCTGGCCGAGGGAAATCTTCCCGTAGCGGCTGATGGCGAGCCAGAGGGCGAAGACGACGAACCCCGACGCGACGAGCATGAATGCCCAACCACCGTTGTGGATGAGCCCGTTGAGCATCTTGCTGGAGACGTCCTCCAGCGAGTCGGTGGCGGCGCCGCCCCAGACCACGAAGGCGAGGGTGAGAACCGCGGCGACTCCGAACACCACCCGGTCGGTCGTGGGGTGCCGGCCGTGGTCCGGCCCGCCGGGCAGATCCGCCGTGACCGGAAGATCCCCCCGGCCGCCCGTTCCCTGTTCGTCCTGCGACACGAGTGGCACCTTTCACGGAAGCCGAAATTTCGCTCTCCGTAGGCAGTACCACACGTGTCGTGTCGTTCGCGGGATCAACAAGCGCTATCGGCTTGCCCGCTTGTGAGGTGATATGTGGCCCGCTCGTCCAGGAGGAGCGGGACCAGGTTCCGGGCCGACTGGCGCAGCGGTACATACACTCCGTCACCGTCGCGCCGGAACGTCACACCGTGCAGGGCGAGTTCGTCCTTGACGTCGGCGAGCTGGGCGGCGGTCAGCCGGTAGCCGCAGGGCGGGTCCTGCAGGATCTCGGCGGGCTCGGCCTCCTCGTTGTCGGCGCCGCCGAGGTAGACCGGACCGCGGTCCTTGAACCCTGCCGTGCGGGACGCGGCCGTGGCCGCCTCGATGCGCCCGCGTCGCTCGTCGGTGAAGCTGAACAGCCCGTCGAGAGCGGCCAGCTGCGAGTCGACGCGACGCCTGCTGTTGAGGGCCGGGTCGGCCTTCTCGGCATCGGTGAGCGCGTCGACCCGGGACTCGATGAGCAGGCCCACCGCATGCTTGATGCCCGCGGTGTTGCGGAGAATGCGCTCCTGTCCGTCGCCCGCGGTCTGCTTGATCGGGTCGCCGGTGACCGGGTCGGTCCAGATCCCGTAGAGACCGCTGCTGTAGCCGGCCTTCTTGACGGTGGGCCGCACATACCCCTCGGACAGGGTCTGCGATTCGCCGTGCACCCGGTCGTCGGTGTTGAGGCTGCGGGGCCAGAGGACGAACAGATCCTTGTCGTAGTACGGCGGGGTGGCACCGTACTCGTGCAGGTCGTAGATCACATCGGGCTTCCGGTCGCGGATCACCGCGGCCATGGCACGTGCCTCGGCGGTCTGCAGGGCGATGTGGTCGCGATTGATGTCGAGACCGTCGGAGTTGCCGCGGGTGTTCGCCGCCCGCCCGTCGGGGTTCGCGGTGGGGACGACGAGGACGTCGGTCCGGGAGAGGAAGGCACGGGTCGCCGGGTCCTTGGCGTACGCGAGATCCCGGACCGTGGTCAGACAGGCCTCGCGGCCGGACGGTTCGTTGCCGTGCTGGCTGCAGATCAGCAGCATCGTGTCGGACGTGGGGCGGTGGTTGCCGATACGGACGAGCTGGAGCGGGCGGCCCTGTTTCGTCGTGCCTATCCGGTCGATCGAGACGCGGTCGCTGCCCCGGTCGACCGCGGTGAGGAACGACTGCTCCTCGGGCTGACCGGTCCAGTGGGCCCCGTCGCTGATCTCGAAACCGGTACGGGGCGGGGTGTGCGCGGCCTCGGCAGGCACCGTGACCAGGGGCACGGCCAGAATCGCGGCCGCGGCCGTCAGGGACAGGTAGCGAGGTCCCGGCCGACGGATGCCGGGGCGACGAGACCGGGGCCGGGCGCGGAGCTGACGGACGATCGGGATACGGGGTGTCATGAGCGGCTGCCTCCCGGGATGCGGAGTGCGGGACGCGGCGGTGCCACGCCCTCGGGACGGGATGCGCGGGGGGTGGCTGTCGCGGGCGCGGGGCCCGCGGTGGCGCGCACGAACGCCGTGGCGCCGCCGACGAACGGCAGCTTCGCGGACGTACGGGCCAGGTCGAGGGTGAGCGTGGGAGTGGAGTCCGGCGGGTCGATGAGGTCCTTGTCGGTGCCCGCGACGATCAGGGCGAGGCGGTGTCCGGCCGGCACGACGTGGTCGCTCGCGGCAAGGTCGACGGTGATCGTGTAGCGCTTGCCCGGGGTGAGGGGGCGCCCCTTGCCGGCGGAGGCGTACGTCCCGAGGTCGGCCCAGCCGCGGCTGAAGACCGTCCGGTCGACGGTGGTGGTCCTGGCCTCGGTCGCCTTGAAGCAGGAGCTGTCCCCGGCGGTGCTCGCACCCCAGCAGGTGCGGTCGGTGAGGGTGGTGATGCCTTCGCCGGATGCGGCGTAGTCCCGGATGGTGTCGGGGCCGACGTCGACGAGGACCGCGGAGAGGTGGGCGGTGGCGGTCGTCGGGGTCGCGGTGACGGTCACCTGCGAGGAGCCGGCGAGCCGCAGGTCGTGGGCGAGTGGCGCGGTGAGGAAACCGGCCTTGGCGCCCGTGGTGCTCTCCAGGTCGGCAGCCCAGTCCGTCTCGCTCTGCTTCGGGTCGTCGGTGAACGTCTCGGTGGCACCGGGGCGGGCCGGACTGCGCGTGAGGGTGCCGACGCCGGGCGCGGTGCCGGTGCCGGGGCGCACGGTGGTGACCGCGGTGGTGCGGGGCGGCCAGACCTTGTCGGTGGACCACTGGTCGGGGTGACGTTCGATGTCGGCCATCGGTTCGCGGTCGATGCCGTTGTCGTAACCGAGGAGGTAGTGGTCGAACCAGCGGTGCAGGGTGTCGACCCACTCGGCGCGCCGGTAGTCGAACGGGTCGACGTGTCCGGTCTGGGAGAGCCAGATCTTGCGCTCGACGCCTCGGTCCGCGAGCGCGTCCCACCACTGACCGAGGTGCTTGGTGCGGACGTTGAGATCCTGCATCCCGTGGACGGCGAAGACACTGGCCTTCACCTTACGGGCGTCCTTCACGTAGTCGCGCTCGTTCCAGAGCTTCGTCCGGTCGCCGGTGCGGGGCGCCTCGTCGACGAGCTTCTGCTGGACGGCGGCGCAGCGCGCCCGTGCCTCCGGGCTCTCGACGTAGTCGGAGAGCCATTCGGGGCCGCTGTCGTAGAGGGGGGCGCCCTGGGCGAAGTAGTAGTCGTACCAGGAAGAGATGGACCCGATGGGAACGATGGTCCGCAGACCGTCGACTCCGGTCGCCGCCACCCCGTTGGCGATGGTGCCGTCGTAGCTCTTGCCGATCATTCCGGTGCGGCCGTCGGACCAGCCGGCTCCGGTGCGTTCGGTGCCGGTGCGGGTGGTGTAGCCGCGCGCCCGGCCGTTCAGCCAGTCGATGACCGCCTTGGCGGACTGGATGTCGGAGCGGCCCCCGACGTCGACACATCCGTCGGAGCGATTGGTACCGGCCAGGTCGACGGCGACGAACGCATAGCCGCGCGGGACGAAGTAGTTGTCGTAGTGCAGCGGGAACCGGACCGGATTTCCCTGGCTGTCGTACGTCTTCAGCTGGCTCTCGTTGCCGCGCCCGCAGCAGGAGTAGTACGGGCTGGCGTCCATGATCACGGGTATCTTCCGGCCCTGTGCTGCGGGTTCACGCGGCCGCACGATGTCGACGGCGACCCGGTCGCTCTTTCCGTTGCCGTCGCCGTCCAGTCCGGTGTCCACCCAGACGGACTCACGGACGGCGTTCCCGTACGAGTAGACGGGTCTGCTCTCCCGCGGGCTCGCGCCCTGCGCGCCTGCCGGTGAGAGCAGGACGGTCATCAGGGCGGCCGAGGCCGCCACCACCAGCGATCTGTACGTCAAGCGGGTGCCCCGCGCACGTATCGGCATCTGCGGAAGGTACCCCGGTCAACTCCTGGGCAACAGGGGGCGATTCCGCGGCTACGTGACGTGAGAGCGGTCGAGCTGCCATGACGGCCGGACCGCGCACCGTGTGACAGCAGTCATCAGGAACACCTCGCACCCCAGGGGTTCGGCCCGGACGGCGCCCCCTGTCCCCGGGGCGGGGGTGGCGCCCGGTCGGGTGCCGGTGGCACCGGTCGGGCGGGACCCGGCGCACACCAGGATCTGAGGGCGGTCCCGCAATCCGCGATGGATCGGCGCGCGGCGTCGGATGCGGTGCATCGGGAGACGCAGGGGCGTCCGCACAGTGGACGCGTGCGGACGATCCGACAACACGGCGAGGCGCCGTAACTGCCCTCGGGCGCCCGCCAGGGATCCAGGGACAGCGCTTACGCTTGTGGGGTTCGTGCTGTTCCGCCAGCCTCGGCCGACTCCGGCCGGTTCCCGCGCGTACGAGGAGCGTCCCTTGCCCGGTCCGACCCCTTCCTCCTGTGATGCCCGCCCCACGCTGGAGGCCGTGGCGGCCCGTGCCGGAGTCTCGCGGGCGACGGCCTCCCGGGTCGTGAACGGCGGGGCGGGGGTGCGGCAGCCGCTGGTGGACCAGGTCCGCAAGGCGGTCGAGGAGCTCGGCTACATACCGAACCATGCCGCGCGGACCCTGGTCACCCGTCGCAACGGCGCGGTGGCCGTGATCATCGACGAGCCGGAGTTCCGGATCTTCTCCGACCCGTTCTTCTCCCGGCAGATCCGTGGCATCAGCCGGGAACTGAACGTGTACGACGCCCAGCTGGTGCTCCTCCTGGTGGAGGGCAGCGGGGACTTCGACCGGGTCACCCGCTATCTGGCCGGTGGCCATGTGGACGGCGTGCTGGCGTTCTCGCTGCACACCGACGACGAACTTCCTGCCGTCATCCGTCGGTTCAGGGTGCCCACGGTCTACGGTGGCCGCCCCGGCACGCCGGGGGACGCGTCGGAACACGCCGTCCCCTACGTCGACTGCGACAACCGCGGCGGCGCCCGCGAAGCCGTACGTCATCTGGTCTCTCTCGGCAGGCAGCGGATCGGGCACATCGCGGGGCCCCGTGACCAGACGTCGGCGCTCGACCGGATCGACGGCTACCGCGATGTGCTGCCCGACAGCGATCCGTCATTGGTCGTGGAGGGTGACTTCACCGTCGAGGGCGGCGCCCGGGCGATGGCCGAGCTGCTGGAGCGCCACCCCGGCCTCGACGCCGTGTTCGCGTCCAACGACCTGATGGCGTCCGGTGCCCTTCGGGTGCTGGGCGAGCACGGCCGCCGGGTGCCGGAGGACGTGGCGCTGGTCGGCTTCGACGACATGGAGCAGGTCGCCGAAGCGACCGATCCTCCCTTGACGACCGTCCGTCAGGATGTCGAGGGCATGGGACGGTTGATGGTGCGGCTGCTGATGCAGAGGCTGAACGGCGAGGGGCTGGAGACCGATTCGGTGATCACACCGACCGAGCTGGTCCGACGGGCCTCGACCTGATCCGTCCGGCCGGGAGACGCCATCGGCACCGGCACCCCCGCGCGCATACGGGCCCGCGCGACCACGGTCGGCGGGCAGGCGCCCGCGGTCACCGAAAGCGCATCGGGCAGCTGAACACCACGCGGCCCGGGTGAGCTCAGCGGGTGCTCCGCATCCGGTGCGCGGCTCGGGCCCGGCGTGCGTACGGCAGATAGCGCAGCCGCTCGGGAAGCACGGGCACCACGGCCCGGACGACACGGCAGAACCGCCGCAGCTTCCGCTCCTGCGCGTCCGTCCATTCCAGACCGATCGCCTCGCGGGCCTCCGGCGGCATCAGCCCGATGGTGATGAACCTGCGGAACCGGGCCAGCGGCGGGAACAGGACCGGCCACAGGGCCTTGACCAGCAGCCTGACCGGCCACGGACCCCGGTCCGGCGGCGGTACCGGACGGTCGGTGGCGACCAGCTCCTCGACGACGACGGTGGCTTCAATCTCGTCGGCGAGCACCTTGCGGTAGTACGGCCAGAACTCCTCGATCGACTGTGGCATGTCCCGGTCGTTGATGCCGAGGATCCGGCCGACCTGGAGCCATTCCCGGTAGAGGGCCCGCTCCTGCGCCTCGGTGAGCGGGCGGACGAGATACCGCGTGCCGTGCCGGTAGATGGGGAAGCCCGTGGCGTGCACCCACGCATAGTTCGCGGGTGACAGCGCGTGGTAGCGGCGCCCGCGTGTGTCGGTTCCCTGAATGGTGCGGTGCAGCTTGCGGAGCCTGCGCCCCTCCTCAGCGGCTTCCTCACCCCCGTACACCCAGAGCTGGAGCGAGCGCAGGGACCGCTCGCCGCGCCCCCACGGGTCCGTGCGGAACACCGAGTGATCGTCGACGCCCGCGCCGACCGCCGGGTGGGCGACCTGAAGGGTGAGGGCCGCGGGCAGCATCAGCAGGGCGCGGACGTCGCCGGCGAGACCCCAGAGCACTCCGCCGGGCGGCGGCGGCTCGGGCTCCCGCTTCCGGTCCCTGCCCCGGGGTGCTTCGCTGCTCATGCGGGGGCTCCCAGCAGTCGACGGGCGTGCGGTCCAAGCTGCCCGGCAGATGTGTTTTCCAGTATGCGATCGCGGGCGGGCCGACGAGCAGCGGGGGGTGGCGGTACCGGTTCGGCCGGCGGCCACTGTTGCCCGGGAGGGCGGTTCCGCCCGTCACCGCCAGCCGGCCGCCTCCAGCACCGCGGCCGCGGCCTCGTCGACGCGGTGGTGGGTGGCATCGAGCGTGAAGTCCTCCACCCGGGCCCGGTCGAGGATCCCGTCGAGCTCCCCCGATCTGTCCAAGTGCCACCGCAGCGCCCCGGGCTCGTCCGCGTGGCGCCGGGACAGCCGCTGCCGGACCACCGGCAGCTCGACCTGGAGCCGGCACACGGACAGGCCGACACCCACCGCCTTCTCGCACTGCCGCCGGTCCTCCGCGTCCTCGACGACGCCCGCGAGAACGAGCCGGGTGACGCCCGCATCGAGGTAGTTGCCGGCCACGCACCTCAGGTTGCGCAGCAGCAGGGCGAAGTTGAAGCGGTCGTCGGCGGGCGCGGGCCAGCTCCGGCGGAGCCAGTCCATGTCGATGACGGCGTTGGGCACACCGGAGCCGGTGAGCAGGTCTCCTGCAGCGTCGGCCACCGACGTCTTACCGGCCCCGACGGTGCCGGTGATCAGAAGGGCGCGGGCCCCCGGAGCGCTGTCGGTTCGCATGCCGGGAGCCTACGGCGGGCGTCGGATCACCGGTGACGCGGGCTCGGCGCCCGCACCCTGCTCGTAGTCGTGTCCAGCACCTGGATGAGCGCTGCGTACTCTTTGTGGATCACCCGGCGGCTCCCGGGCCGGTGAGCGCCCCACGGCGCGTACAGCGGGTTCGACCGCGCCTCGGTCGGGCCGGAGGCTTTCACAACAGTGGTGAGACAGCAATACTGTTGAACCGGACCGGGTGCACACGGATGCGGGCAGTGCCGTCGGTACCGGCGTTACCGGGGACGGCAGTGCCCAGCGGTCAGCAGCGAGGAGCAGACATGGCGACCGGGACCGAGGAGCCGACGCTCACTGTCGACGAGCTGGCGGCGCGCGCCGGCGTGACCGTACGCACCGTGCGTTTCTACAGCACCCGAGGGCTGCTGCCGCCCCCGGTGATCGGGCCGCGCCGGGTCGGGCACTACGGGCACGACCACCTGTCCCGTCTGGCGCTGATCGAGGAGCTCCGGCACCAGGGCATGACGCTCGCCGCGATCGAACGCTATCTGGAGCAGCTGCCGCCCGATCTGAGCGCCCACGATCTGGCGATCCACCGGGCGCTGGTGGCGTCCTGGGCGCCGGACTCGGCGGAGGAGATGACCCGGGCGGAGCTGGAGCGGCGTGCGGGTCGGGCGCTGACCGAGGAGGACGTGGACCGGCTGGCCGCGATGGGCGCGCTGGAGCGCGCGGAGGCGGCGGACGGCAGCTTCCGGGTCGATCCGGGGATGCTGCGGCTGGGGGTCGAGCTGCTCGACGTGCCCATCACCGACGAGACGATCCTCGCGGCGCGCGCGGTGCTGCTCGAGCACACCCGTTCCGCTGCACACGAGCTGACACGACTGTTCCGGGACGAGGTGTGGAACCCGTACCGGGAGCGCGAGTCGGACCCGGAGCATGTGGCGGCCATGAAGTCGCTGTCGGCCCATATGCAGCCGATGGTGCTGCAGGCGCTGGTGACCGCGTTCCAGCGGTCGCTCAGGGAAGAGCTGCGGGCCGCGTTCACGGCGGAGTGAGCCCCCGCCGCAGGCGGCCGCAGCCCCTTCCCGGCATGTGGTCCGTCACGAGACGGCGTCGTCCCACAGATCGGTGGTGTGGGCGCCGATGAGTGCGCCGATCCGGTCGAGGAAGGCGTCGGCGGGCTGCGGGTCGAGGCGGCGTCCGTCACGCAGCCGTACGGCGACGTGGTCGTCGACGGCTTCCCTCGCTCCGATCACGGCCTGATACGGCACCAGGCGGTCCTCCCGGATCCGGGCGCCCAGGGTGCCGCGTTCCGGCCCGGCGATCTCCGCCCGCAGCCCGCGGTCGGCGCAGCGCTCGGCCAGCGCAACGGCGTTCGGCAGTTCCGCCTCGGAGATCGGGAGGATCGCCAGCTGGGTCGGGGCGAGCCAGGCGGGGAAGGCGCCGCCGTGCTGTTCGACGAGATGCGCGACGGCCCGCTCCACGCTGCCGATGATGCTGCGGTGGACCATGACCGGCCGGTGCTTCGCGCCGTCCGCCCCGATGTAGTGCAGGTCGAACCGCTCGGGCTGATGGAAGTCGACCTGGACGGTGGACAGGGTGGACTCCCTGCCCGCACCGTCGGTGACCTGGACGTCGATCTTCGGACCGTAGAACGCCGCCTCGCCCTCCGCCGAGTCGTAGGGCAGGCCTGAGCGGTCGAGTACCTCGGTGAGCAGGGCGGTGGAGCGCTGCCACTTCTCGGGCGCGGCCACGTATTTGCCGCCGGGGCCGGGAAGGGAGAGCCGGTAGCGGGCCGGGCGGATGCCCAGTGCCTCGTACGCGCTGCGGATCATCTCCAGGGCGGCCCGCGCCTCGTCGGCGACCTGGTCCAGGGTGCAGAAGATGTGCGCGTCGTTCAGCTGGATGGCCCGGACACGGGTCAGCCCGCCGAGCACGCCGGACAGTTCGGAGCGGTACATGCCGCCCAGCTCGGCCATGCGCAGCGGCAGCTCGCGGTAGCTGTGGGAACGGGAGCGGTAGATCACCGCGTGGTGGGGGCACAGACTCGGCCGCAGGACGACCTGCTCCGATCCCAGCTCCATCGGCGGGAACATGTCGTCGCTGTAGTGCGACCAGTGACCGGAGATCTCGTACAGCTCGCGCTTTCCCAGCACCGGCGAGTACACGTGCCGGTAGCCGGCCCGCCGCTCGGCGGTGCGGATGTACTCCTCCAGGGTGTGCCGCACGGTCGCCCCGTCGGGCAGCCAGTACGGAAGTCCCGCGCCGATCAGCGGGTCGGTGTCGAACAGGGCCAGTTCGCGGCCGAGCTTGCGGTGGTCGTGCATGGCGGTCTCCTCGCGGTCGTCGGGCGAGTGACCTCCCGCACGCTCTCGGCTTCGCTCGAGCGGTGAGGGACCCCGTGCCGAAGCCCCGGGGCACTCGCCCCGGGGCTTCGGACTGAGACATCTGTCAGCGCGCCGGGACACTCTCCGGCGTCGTCGTCATGGCAGCGCGCTTCATGGCTTCGACGCTAGCAGGGTGTCCCGCTGTCCACCCGGTATTTTCCGGCCGGAGGACGTGGATACGGCAGCTCCGGCCTGGCCCGCCAGGACGCCGATCAGTCGTGGAAGGTCTCGCCCTTCTCGGCCTTCTCCACCAGCAGCGCGGGCGGCAGGAACCGGTCGCCGTACTTCTCGGCGAGTTCCCGGGCGCGTGCCACGAAGCCGGGCAGGCCGCCCTCGTACCCGTTGATGTACTGGAGAACGCCTCCGGTCCACGGCGGGAAGCCGATGCCCATGATGGATCCGATGTTGGCGTCGGCGACCGAGATGAGGACGTTCTCCTCCAGGCAGCGCACGCTGTCCAGTGCCTCGGAGAAGAGCATCCGCTCCTTCATGTCATCGAACGGGACATCGGCGTCCGGCTTGGCGAAGTGCTCGCGCAGCCCCGGCCACAGCCCGGCCCGCCGGCCGTCCTCGCCGTACTCGTAGAAGCCCGCGCCCCCGCTGCGGCCGGTGCGTCCGAACTCGTCGACCATCCGGTCGATGACGGCGTCCGCAGGGTGCCCGGCCCAGGTGCCGCCCGCCTCCTCGACCGCGCGCTTCGTCTCGTTGCGGATCTTGCGCGGCAGGGTCAGCGTCAGCTCGTCCATCAGCGAGAGAACCTTCGCCGGGTAGCCGGACTGCGCCGCGGCCTGCTCGACCGACGCGGGCTCGACGCCCTCGCCGACCATGGCGACGCCCTCGTTGATGAACTGGCCGATGACACGCGAGGTGAAGAAGCCGCGCGAGTCGTTGACGACGATCGGCGTCTTCTGGATCCGGCGGACCAGGTCGAAGGCGCGCGCCAGGGCCTCGTCGCCGGTCTGCTCGCCCTTGATGATCTCGACCAGCGGCATCTTGTCGACGGGCGAGAAGAAGTGCAGACCGATGAAGTCGGCGGGGCGTGTGACCCCCTTGGCGAGGACCGTGATCGGCAGGGTCGAGGTGTTGGAGCAGAGCAGTGCGTCGGGCTCGATGATGTCCTGGATCTCCTGGAACACCTTGTGCTTGAGCGCGGTGTCCTCGAAGACCGCCTCGATGACGGCGTCGCAGCCCGCCAGATCGGCCGGGTCGCCGGTCGGGGTGATGCGGGCCAGCAGCTCGTCGCGCTTCGCCTCGGTCGTACGGCCCCGGGAGAGCGCCTTTGCGAGCAGCTTCTCGCTGTAGGCCTTGCCCTTGGCGGCCGCCTCGGTGGAGACGTCCTTGAGGACGACCTCGATACCGGCGCGGGCGCAGGAGTACGCGATGCCGGCGCCCATCATCCCGGCGCCGAGGACGGCGACCTTCCTGACCTGGCGCTCCTCGATGCCCTTGGGGCGGTTGGCGCCGGAGTTGACGGCCTGGAGGTCGAAGAAGAACGCCTGGATCATGTTCTTCGAGATCTGGCCGGTGACGAGCTCGGTGAAGTACCGGGCCTCGATGGTCAGCGCGGTCTCGAAGTCCACCTGGGAGCCCTCGACGGCGGCGGCCAGGATGTTACGCGGCGCAGGCATGGGGGCGCCCGCGAGCTGCTTCTTCAGGTTGGCCGGGAAGGCGGGAAGGTTGGCGGCGAACTTCGGGTGGGACGGCGTGCCGCCGGGGATCTTGTAGCCCTTGACGTCCCAGGGCTGCTGGGACTCGGGGTGCGCGTCGATGAACGCGCGCGCCTTGTCGAGCATCTCCTCGGGCGTGGCGGCGACCTCGTGGACGAGGCCGTTCTCCAGGGCGCGCTCCGGGGTGTACTGGGTGCCCTGGAGGAGGACCTTCAGCAGCGCGTCGGCGACGCCCATGAGGCGTACGGTCCGGGTGACACCGCCGCCCGCAGGCAGCAGGCCGAGGGTGACCTCGGGCAGGCCGATGCGGGAGCCGGGCGCGTCCAGCGCGATGCGGTGGTGGGAGGCGAGCGCGATCTCGTAACCGCCGCCGAGTGCCGCTCCGTTGATCGCGGCGACGACGGGGACGCCGAGGGTCTCGATGCGACGCAGCGAGCGCTTGATGTCGGTGCCGACGTCGAAGGCGTCCTGGGCGTTCTCCGGACCGACCTTGATCATGTCCTTGAGGTCGCCGCCCGCGAAGAAGGTCTTCTTGGCGGAGGTGAAGATGATGCCGCGGATGGCGTCCTTCTCGGCCTCGGCGCGGTCGGCGACGGCCGCGATGGAGTCCTTGAACGCCTGGTTCATCGTGTTGGCGGACTGGTTGGGGTCGTCGAGTACGAGGGTGACGACGCCGGTCTCGTCCTGTTCCCAGCGGATGGTCGTGCTTTCGGTCATTGCTGTGTTCTCCGTAGGCAAGGGGTGGCCGGGGACGGTCAGAGACGCTCGATGACGGTGGCGACGCCCATGCCGCCGCCGACGCAGAGGGTGGCGAGGCCGTACCGCTTGTCCTGGCGCTCCAGTTCGTCGATGAGCGTGCCGAGGATCATCGCGCCGGTGGCGCCGAGCGGGTGTCCGAGCGCGATGGCGCCACCGTTGACGTTGATCTTGTCGAGGGAGAGCCCCATGTCCCGGGCGAAGCGCAGGACGACACCGGCGAACGCCTCGTTGATCTCGACAAGGTCGATGTCGTCGATGGTGAGTCCGGCCTTGGCGAGGGCCTTGCGGGTGGCGGGGGCGGGGCCGGTCAGCATGATGGTCGGCTCGGAGCCGGAGACCGCGGCGGAGACGATCCGGGCGCGCGGCGTGAGGCCGTACCGGTCGCCGGTCTCCTTGTTGCCGATGGCGACGAGTGCGGCGCCGTCCACGATGCCGGAGGAGTTGCCCGCGTGGTGGACGTGGTCGATCTTCTCCACCCAGTGGTACTTCTGCAGCGCCACGGCGTCGAAGCCGCCCAGCTCGCCGATGGTGGCGAAGGACGGCTTCAGGGCAGCCAGCGAGTCGGCGGTGGTGCCGGGGCGCATGTGCTCGTCGTGGTCGAGGACGACGAGGCCGTTGCGGTCCTTGACCGGGACGACGGAGCGCGCGAAGCGGCCGTCCTTCCACGCCTCGGCGGCCCGCTCCTGGGAGAGGGCGGCGAACTCGTCGACGTCGCGGCGCGAGAAGCCCTCGATGGTGGCGATGAGGTCGGCGCCGACGCCCTGCGGGGCGAATCCGGTCTCGTAGTTGGTCATCGGGTCCATCGCCCAGGCGCCGCCGTCGGAGCCCATCGGCACCCGGGACATCGACTCGACACCGCCCGCGAGGATCAGGTCCTCCCAGCCGGAACGGACCTTTGCTGCGGCCAGGTTGACGGCTTCCAGACCGGAGGCACAGAACCGGTTCTCCTGGACGCCCGCCACCGAGTCCGGGAGTCCGGCGGCGATGGCGGCGATCCGGGCGATGTCGGAGCCCTGGTCACCGAGCGGGCTGACCACGCCGAGGACGATGTCGTCGATGGCGGCCGGGTCCAGCCCGGGGAAGCGGTTGCGGATTTCGTGGATGAGGCCGACGACGAGGTCGATCGGCTTGGTGCCGTGCAGGGCGCCATTGGCCTTGCCGCGGCCGCGCGGGGTGCGGATCGCGTCGTAGACAAATGCTTCGGTACTCAAGACAGCAGCCTTTCGGGGGTGATCGTTCGTCGGGGTCAGGCGAGCAGCGAGCGGCCGATGATCTCCTTCATGATCTCGGTCGTTCCGCCGTAGATGGTCTGGATGCGGCCGTCGGTGAACGCCTTGGCGACCCGGTATTCCGCCATGTAGCCGTAGCCGCCGTGGAGCTGGAGGCAGCGGTCGGCGACGCGCTTCTGCAGTTCGGTGGCCCACCACTTGGCCATCGAGGCGTGCACGGCGTCCAGCTTCCCGTCCGAGTGGTCGACGATGCACCGGTCGACGAAGGTCCGGGTGACGGCGCACTCGGTGGCCATCTCGGCGATCTCGAAACGGATGTGCTGGAGCTTGGAGAGCGGCCGCCCGAAGGCCTCGCGCTCCTTGACGTACTCGGTGGTGATCTCCAGGAGGTACTCGGCGGCGGCGATCCCGGCGACCGCTATGCCCATCCGCTCCTGGGCCAGGTTGGTCATCAGGTGGATGAACGCGCCGTCGCGCTCACCGAGCAGGTTCTCCTTGGGGACGCGGACGTCGTTGAAGAACAGCTCGGCCGTGTCCTGGGACTTCTGACCGATCTTGTCGAGGTTGCGGCCCCGCTCGAAGCCCTCCGTGCCGCGTTCGACGACGATCAGCGAGAGCCCCTTCGCGCCGCCCTCCGGGGTGGTCTTCGCCACGACGACCACCAGGTCGGCGAGGATGCCGTTGGAGATGAACGTCTTGGAGCCGTTGAGCAGCCAGTGGTCGCCCCTGTCCTCGGCGGTGGTGCGGATGCCCTGGAGGTCGGAGCCCGCGCCGGGTTCGGTCATCGCGATGGCGGTGATGATCTCGCCGCTGCAGAAGCCCGGCAGCCAGCGCCGCTTCTGTTCGTCGGTGGCGAGCCCGGTCAGGTAGGGGCCGATGATGTCGTTGTGCAGGCCGAGCGCGAGTCCGGGGGCGCCGGCCCGGGTGAACTCCTCGGCGAGGACGGCGCTGTACCGGAAGTCGGTGGTGCCGCCGCCTCCGTACTCCTCGGGCACGGCGAAGCCGAGCAGTCCCTGCCGGCCGGCCGCGAGCCAGGCCTCGCGCGAGACGATGCCGTCCTTCTCCCACTGCTCGTAGTGCGGGAGGACTTCCTTGGTCAGGAAGGTCCGGACGGTCTCACGGAACGCGTCGTGCTCCTCGGTGAAGATCTGCCGCTGCACTGCGGGCCCCCTAGAGCCAGTTCTTGACGGTGGAGATCAGCCGGGCCGGATCGGGGCCGACCGGGATGACGTTGAGCATGGTGACGCCGGACTCGCGGAACGCCTCGACGCGGTCGCGTACGTACCCTTCGGGTCCGCACAACGACATGAGCTCGCAGAATTCGTCCGGGACGGCGGCCTCGGCCTCCCTCTTCTTCCCGGAGAGGTAGAGCTCCTGGATGAGCGCGGCTTCCTTCTCGTACCCGTAGGCGACGGCGAGGTCGTTGTAGAAGTTCTTGCCCTTGGCACCCATTCCACCGACGTACAGTGCGATCTGCGGGCGGGCGAGGTCCCTGAGCGCGGCCGCGTCGTCGCCGATGGCAAGGAGTCCGCCGGCGACGGTCTGCAGCGGGCCGCGCGCCGGGTCACGCTCGGCGGCGCCTTCGGCGAGGGCGGTGCCCCACACCTGCTGCGCCTTCTCGGGGAGGTAGAGGGTGGGCAGCCAGCCGTCGGCGATCTCGGCGGTCAGCCGGACGTTGGCGGGACCGAGCGAGGCGATGTAGAGCGGAATCTCCTCGCGCACCGGACGGGTGAGGATCTTCAGCGGCTTGCCGAGCCGGCCGCCCTTCTCCTTGGGCAGTGGCATGTCGGTGATGCCGTGGTGGTCGATGACCTCGCGGCGCCAGATCCGGCGGCACAGTTCGACGGTCTCGCGGGTCCGGCCGAGTGGCTTGTCGTACGCCTTTCCGTGCCAGCCCTCGACGACCTGCGGTCCGGACGCGCCGAGCCCGAGCAGCGCCCGGCCGCCGGAGATCGCGTCGAGTCCGGCGCCGGTCTGGGCGATCAGGGCGGGGGTGCGGGAGTAGACGTTGAGGATCGCCGCACCGATCTTCATGCGTTCGGTGCGGGCGGCCAGATAGCCCATGAGGGTGGGCGAGTCGAAGCCGTAGGCCTCCGCGACCCAGACGGCGTCGAGTCCGGCGGACTCCAGCGCGGCGACCTGGTCGCAGGCCTCGCGCGGGTCGCCCGCGTAGTTCAGCGGCAGGGAGAGTTCCATCAGTCGGTGGTGTCCTTCCGGGGCCGGTGCATGCTCGGTACGTCCCAGTCGCGGGCGACGTCCTCGGTGTCCGCGCCGGGCCGCGCGGGTCCGCTGCGTACGGAGACGGGTGTGGCGGAGAAGCGGGGTGCGGGGGCGGGCTGGGTGAGGCCGCCGTGTTCGACGAAGGTGGAGCGGGCGGCGAGGTGCGGGTGATGCGGGGCCTCGCGGAGCGAGAGGACGGGGGCCACACAGGCGTCCGTGGTTTCGAAGACCTCGGTCCACTCCGCGCGCGTCCGGCTCCTGAACCGGCCGGCGACGACCGTGCGGAGCTCCTCCCAGCGGGTGACGTCCTTGCGGTCCGGGACCCGGTCCTCGATGCCGAGGAGCTTGACGAACTCGTCGTAGAACTGCTGCTCCAACGGGCCGACCGCCATGTACTGACCGTCGGCGGTCTCGTAGGAGCCGTAGAAAGGACAGCCGCCGTCCAGGAGGTTGGAGCCGCGCCGGTCCTGCCAGCCGCCGGCCGCCAGCATCCCGTGGATCATCGTCGCGAGATGGGCGGCGCCGTCGACGATCGCCGCGTCCACGACCTGGCCGGTGCCGCCGGGGGTGCGGGCGTGCTGGAGGGCGGCAAGGACGCCGACGACGAGATAGAGCGAGCCGCCCGCGTAGTCGCCGACCAGATTGGCGGGGACGATGGGCGGCTCGCCGGGCTTGCCGATCATGGAGAGCGTGCCGGTGAGGGCGATGTACGCGATGTCGTGTCCGGCCCGCTCGGCGAGCGGCCCGTCCTGGCCCCAGCCGGTCATCCGTCCGTAGACGAGCCCGGGATTGCGGGCGAGACAGGCGTCGGGGCCGACGCCGAGGCGTTCGGCGACGCCCGGCCGGTAACCCTCGATCAGGATGTCGGCGCGTTCGACCAGGTCGAGGACGCGGTCCGGGCCGTCCTCGGCCTTGAGGTCGACGAGCACGGAGCGCTTGTTGCGATTGGTGAGGTCGTACGCGGGATCGATGCCGAGCCCCGGGCCGGCGGGCCGGTCGACCCTGACGACATCGGCGCCGAGGTCGGCCAGGAGCATCGCGGCGAACGGGCCGGGACCGATGCCCGCCAGCTCCACCACGCGGACGCCCGCCAGTGGGCCGTGCTCTGTCGTTGCCATCAAGCCCCCAGCGGTGTGACACAACTGATGTAACAGCGATGATGCTAAGAACGTGCTGCGCTCCGCACAACCCTTTGAGCCGAGCAAGCGCTTAGTTCTTTCCCCTGGATCCTCCCTCACGATCGCCGCCCGGCTGTACACCGCCACGGCCCCCTCCGCTAACCTCTGCCTGCTACATCGGCGCCGGCCCCTGCGGAGGCACTCGTGAACAGGCAGAACGGGGCACAACGCCCCTATGACATAGTCCTTTTCGGTGCCACCGGCTTCGTGGGTGCCCTCACCGCCGAATATCTCGCCGCCCACGCACCCGAGAGCTGCCGCTGGGCGCTGGCCGGCCGTAGCCCGGCCAAGCTGACCGAGCTGCGCGACCGCCTGACCGCGATCGATCCGCGCTGCGAGGACCTTCCGCTGCTGACCGCCGACGCCGACGACCCCGACGCGCTGCGCGAACTCGCCGAATCGGCGCATGTGGTGGCCTCGACCGTGGGCCCGTACGTCTGGTACGGCGAGAAGCTGGTCGCCGCCTGCGCGGAGGCCGGGACGGATTACACGGACCTGACCGGCGAAGCCGAATTCGTCGACCGGATGTATCTGGAGCATGACGCGCGGGCCCGCGAGACCGGGGCCCGGCTCGTGCACGCCTGCGGCTTCGACTCCGTACCGCACGACCTCGGGGCGTACTTCACCGTTAAGCAACTGCCGCAGGACGTGCCGCTGACGATCGACGGTTTCGTCCGCAGCAACGCCGTTTTCTCCGGCGGTACGTTCGCATCCGCACTCACCGCGATGGGCCGCGGCCCGCAGATGCTGCGCGCCGCCCAGGAGCGCCGGCTGCACGAACCACGCCTGGTCGGCCGCCGCGCCCGCGCATCGCTCGGCACTCCTCACTTCAGTGCGGAGACCGGCACCTGGGCGCTGCCCCTGCCGACACTGGACCCACAGGTCGTCGAGCGCTCGGCGCGGCGGCTGGCGCGGTACGGGCCGGACTTCCGCTACCGCCACTTCGCTTCGGTGAAGCATCTGCCGGTGGCGCTCGGCGGCACGGCCGCGATCGGCGCCCTCCTCGGCGCGGCTCAACTGCCGGCCGCACGGAACTGGCTGATGGGCCGGTACGAGCCGGGGGCGGGCCCGGACGGGGAGCGCCGCAGGCGGAGCTGGTTCACGGTGCGTTTCGTCGGCGAGGGCGGCGGCCGCCGGGTCTTCACGGAGGTGTCCGGCGGCGACCCCGGCTACGACGAGACGGCGAAGATGCTCGCACAGGCGGCGCTCTGCCTCGCCCTGGACGAGCTTCCGCCGACATCGGGGCAGGTCACCACGGCCGTCGCGATGGGCGATGCGCTGCTCGAGCGGCTTCGTGGGGCCGGGCTGCGCTTCCGGGTCGCGGCGGTCCGCTGAGCGGACCCGGCCGCTCGGCCCGTCGCGGGAGGAGTCGGCAGGACGGAGCCGCCGGTCAGAACATCCAGGACACGAGCGTGCAGATCATCGCGACGGTCCATACGACGCCCGCGAGGACGCCGAGGGTCATTCCCACGGCGAGGCGCCGTTGGGCGACATAGATGGTGCCGGTACGTGCGGACGTTCGATGATCGTTCATGCGTACCAGGGTGCCGGTCATGATCGGCAGACGGTATCCGTACACATACTCAGGTGCGGGCGGTCGCGCGCACTCAGGCCGTCGCTTCCCGGAGCGCCTGCCTGCACAGCGCGTCGGCCCTGCGGGTGGTCTCCGGCTGACGGAAGTCCCTGGCCAGCAGGAGCGTGTGCGCGCAGGCGTTGTCCAGGCCGGTCCGGTGTCCGACCGAGACGTACACCGGTTTGGTGCCGTCCTGGGTGCGCAGCGCCCGGCCCACCTCCTCGTCCCCGTCGAGGAGCGGCGAGGAGTCGCCGCGCCGGAGGCCCGGCTGTTCGTACGTGAAGGTGAACGGGTTCTTGGCGACGCCGATGACAGGGAGTCCGGTGAGGACGCCCAGGTGACTGGCGAGCCCGAAGCGGCGCGGGTGCGCCCTGCCGTATCCGTCGCAGACGACGAGACCGGGGTCGACCGGCAGGGCCTCCAGCGCGGCCAGCACGGTCGGGATCTCCCGGAAGGCGAGGAGTCCCGGGATGTAGGGGAAGGTGACCCGTCCGACGGCGGTGGTCTCCGCGACGACGTCCAGGGTCGCAGCGTCGAGCACGACCGCCGCCGCGACCACGACATCGCGTTCCTCGTCGTAGGCGACATCGACACCGGTCGCCCGTCCCGTCCCGGGCGGCGGCCCCGGCTCGTCGAGCACCACGCGGGCGCGGAGGGTGTCCTGAATGGCGCGGGCTTCGGCTGCGTCGGCGGGGGTGCGGAAGGTCGTCATGGTGCCGACCAGCTTAGAAGTCCCGTCCGGGCGGGCTCCGAAGCGGTGTCGATAAGGTGACATTCATGTTCGTACTCGAGTTGACCTACACCGCCCCCGTCGAGCGTGTCGACAGGCTGATGGAGGCGCATGTCGCCTGGCTGGACACGCAGTACGCAGCCGGGGTCTTCATCGCGTCCGGCCGCAAGAACCCGCGCGACGGCGGTGTGATCCTCGCCGTGGGGGACGACCGCACGCAGATCGAGAAGATCGCGGCGGCCGACCCCTTCGCGGCCGAGGGTGTGTGCGCGTACCGGATCACGGAGTTCATCGCGACGAAGACGTCGGACGAACTCGCGCCGTACCGGCAGCAGTTGCCCTGACTCCGGGCCCTAACCCCGCCGGGCTATCCGCCCCTTCTCTCCGGCCGCCCAACAGCCGCCGCCCGGTGTGCAGTCCACGGTGTCGTACGAACCGGTGTCGACCGTGCGCCAGGTGCGCCCACCGTCCGTCGTCAGGTCCGTCCCGGTCGGGCCGACCGCCAGTGCCGTCGAGCGGGTGTGCGGAATCCAGGCGACTCCGGAGCGGTAGGCGGGCGGCGGGGTGGTGGACTGCCGCCAGCTGCGGCCTCCGTCGCCCGTGACGGCAGCGGCGTTCGGTGAGGCCTGGTCGGCCCGGTAGTCACCACCGACCGCGATGCCGTGCGTACGGTCACGGAACGCCAGGCCGAAGACGCCTCGGGCCGGGTCTCCCGCCGGGATCGTCGATTCGGTCGCCGTCCAGGTCCGCCCGCGGTCGGCGGAGTGCAGCACCCGGGCGGTGGCCGCGCCGCCCGTCGCCAGCCAGGCGTCCTTCGGCCCCGAGCTGACCAGGCACTGGCCGCCGGCGGCGAACCCCGCCTCGCCCGCCTGGGCGTCCGGCATTCCCGCCGTGGGCAGCAGCTTCCAGTTGCGGCCGCCGTCCGCGGTGGACAGGATGCGGAACTTTCCGTCCACCGGATCGCTCATGGCGAGGCCGTGCCGGCTGTCGAAGAAGGTGAGGCAGTCGTAGAACGCACGGGCGTCGGTGTTGCGGAAGGACTCGGTCCAGGTGGCCCCGCCGTCGTCCGTCCGGAACACCCTGGAGGCGTCGCCCTCCCCGATGGCCAGCACCACCGCGCGCCGTGCGTCGAAGGCTTCGATGTCGCGGAACTCCAGCGCCGCCTCCGCCGCGCCGGGCGGCGCCACGTCGCGCCAGTGACGGCCTCCGTCGGTGGTACGCAGGACCGTGCCCTTCGAGCCCGCGGCCCAGGCGGTGCGGCTGCTGACGGCGGCGAGGCCGCGGAAGCGGGCGTCGGTTCCCGTCTCCGTGAGCGTCCAGGCAGGCCGGTGGCCGGGCCCGTGCCCCTCCCCCGGTGTCGCCTGCGCGGCCGGAGTGGCCAGTGCGGCGGTCAGCGCCGCCCCGCACACTCCCCATGACATCAGTCGTCTCGTCTTCCCCTTGAGCCTCATGGCGCAGGAAGCTAACCGACCGTCAGTGCGCCGTCCAGGGTGCGCCCCCTCGAAGGGGATATTCGATCGCTGCGGCATCGCACGGTGACGTAGCTCACGCTGTCGCCAGTGCACGATTCGGCGACTTCTGTCGTCTCTGTCGGTGCCGGTTACCGTTCATCCGGCCCGAGGGGGAGCAGGTCGTGTCCATCGTTATCGAGCAGTCCGTGCAGGCCCGCATGGTCGCGTCCGCGCCGCGTATGGAGACCCTTCCCGCCACGCTGCAGTACGACCGCAGAGACCCGTTCGCCGTACGCATGGCGTTCCCAGCCCCGGCGACGCTGGAAGGCACCGAGGTGGCCTGGGAGTTCTCCCGCGAACTGCTGTCGGCAGGCATGGACGCGCCGGCCGGTGTCGGGGACGTACGGATCAGGCCGTTCGGTTACGACCGCACGGTTCTGGAATTCCATGCCGCCGAGGGCATCGCGATGGTGCATGTCCGCACGGGGGAGCTGCGCCGCTTCCTCCAGCGGGCGCAGGCGCTGGTCGCGCCGGGCGATGAGCACCGGTACCTGGATCTCGACCGCAGTCTGGCCGACCTGCTCGGCGGAACCTGCTGACCCGGACTCCCCCGCCGGTTCGATCGGCCGGGTTCCGCCGCGCGTCGGCGCGGCCGGGATCGACGTAAATCGCTTGCTGTGCCGCGAGGTCCGCTCGTACCGTTCGTGACGTCCTTGTTGTCGTCGGATCGGAGAAGGACGTTGCTCGTCTGAGGTCGTGAGACACCGCGTTGCGCGCCGTGTCCGGACAGTTCATGCCCGTTCATGTCTGTCATTTCCGCGCGCCCGGGTGTGACCTCAGCTCTTCGAGCCGTCCTCCGCAACCGGGGCTCCTCCTTGGCCGTGTGCCATGTCCGTGGAACGCCCTGGACCGGTGTCTCACCCGTTGCCTCCTTCCCTTCCTCGCAACCGGGAGATCCCTATGTCTGCCCCCATGACTCACATCGCCTGTTCGTCGCTCTCCTTCGCCTGGCCGGACGGCAGTGCCGTCTTCGACGACTTCCAGCTGGCCGTGGGCCCCGGAAGGACCGGCCTGATCGGTCTCAACGGCTGTGGAAAGTCGACGCTGTTGCGGCTGATCGCCGGTGAACTCACCCCCGCCGAAGGCCGTGTGCGAACGTCGGGCGAGATCGGCTACCTGCCGCAGAACCTGGTCCTCGACACGGCACTGCGGGTCGATGCCGCGCTCGGTGTCGCGGACACCCGGGCCGCACTGCGCGCCATCGAGGCGGGTGACGTCCGCGAGGGGTGGTTCGCGGCGGTGGGTGACGACTGGGACGTGGAGGAGCGCGCCCGCGCCACCCTCGATCAGCTCGGCCTCGGTCACATCGGGCTCGACCGCACCATCGGCGAGCTGTCGGGCGGCGAGTGCGTGCTGCTGCGTCTCGCCGCGCTCCTGCTGGCCCGTCCGGGGGTGCTGCTGCTGGACGAGCCGACGAACAATCTGGATCTGTACGCCCGCCGCCGGCTGTACGAAGCGATCGATGCCTGGACCGGTGTACTGGTCGTCGTCAGTCACGACCGTGAACTCCTGGAGCGTGTCGACCAGATCGCGGATCTGCGGGACGGCCAGGTCACCTGGCACGGCGGGAACCTCACCGCGTACGAGAGGGCACTCGCCGTGGAGCAGGAGGCGGCCGAGCGCATGGTGCGGGTCGCCGAGGCCGACGTACAACGCCAGAAGCGCGAGCTGGCCGACGCCCAGTTCAAATTGGCCCGGCGAAAGCGTTACGGGCAGAAGATGTGGGACACCAAGCGCGAGCCGAAGGCGGTCATGGGCAACCGCAAGCGGGCTGCCCAGGTGTCGGCCGGCAAACACCGTGTCCTGCACACCGAGAAGCTCGCCGAGGCGAAGGAGCGACTCGGTGAGGCTGTCGAGGCAGTACGCGACGACGACGAGATCCGGATCGAACTGCCCCGCACGAAGGTCCATCCGGGCCAGGGGGTACTCGTACTGCGCGACCTGGAACTCGCTCACGGGGCGCGGGTGCGCGGCGAGTTCGAGGTACGCGGCCCCGAGCGGATCGCCCTGGTGGGCCGCAACGGCGCGGGCAAAACGACTCTGCTGCGCACCCTGGCCGGCGAGCTGGCCCCGGTGTCCGGTGAGGCTACGGCCCATCTGCCGCTGCGTTTTCTTCCGCAGCGCCTGGACGTGCTCGACGACGGGCTGAGCGTCGTGGAGAACGTGGCGCGGTTCGCACCGGATGCGACGGAGAACCGGATCAGGGCGAAGCTGGCGCACTTTCTGTTCAAGGGAGCGCGGGCCGGCCGGCCCGTGGGAACACTGTCGGGCGGGGAACGCTTCCGTGCGGCGCTGGCAGCGCTGCTGCTCGCCGAGCCGTCGCCGCAACTGCTGTTGCTGGACGAACCGACGAACAACCTGGACATGGCGAGCGTGTGCCGGCTGACGGCGGCTCTGGAGTCGTACGAGGGGGCGCTGATCGTGGCGAGCCATGACGTACCGTTCCTGGAGTCGATCGGGATCACGCGCTGGCTGCTCCTCGACGGCGAACTGCGTGACACCACAGCCGAGGCGGTGCGCGCGGAGATGTGAGGAACGTCGGCGGATCGGCGGACGGGTGAGGACCGCACGTGGGGTGGCAGTTCACGCCACGGGGGTGCGGTACCGGCCGCCGTACGCCCGCGTCGGTGAGTTCGCAACACTCGGCGACTGCGTGATGTACCTCTCCGTGCACCCAGCGCGACCTGCGTACATAACGGTACGTAAGCGAACTTCGGGTGAGTGGGCTTGGCGGGGACCTTACTCCCGCCTTAACCTACGGTTTCGTAACCTACGAGGCCGTAAGTACTTCTCCCGTCCCCAGGAGCCCCCGTGACGATCACCTCTCCCCACCTCGGCAGTTCGCAGGCGTGGACAGACGCCCAGCTGCTGTATGCCTTGGAAGAGGTGGTGGAGAAGGAGCTCAACCGCCATCTCAAGGTCGCCAAGGACTGGATGCCCCACGAGTACGTACCGTTCTCGGACGGCAGGAACTTCCCGGGCATCTTCGAGGACGGCGAGGCCTGGCAGGCCGAGCAGTCCAAGGTCTCCGACATCGGCAAGATCGCCCTGGTCGTGAACCTGCTGACCGAGGACAACCTCCCCAGCTACCACCACGAGATCGCCTCCCTCTTCGGCCGTGACGGCGCCTGGGGCACCTGGGTGCACCGCTGGACCGCCGAGGAGGGACGGCACGGCATCGTGATGCGCGACTACCTGCTCACCTCTCGCGCGGTCGACCCGGACAAGCTGGAGCAGTTCCGGATGGCGCACATGGCGGAGGGCTTCGAGTCCGACAACCGCCACTCGATGCTGCACTCGGTGGCGTACGTCGCCTTCCAGGAGCTCGCGACCCGCGTCTCGCACCGCAACACCGGTCACCAGTCGGGCGACCCGGTCTGCGACCGCATGCTGGCGCGCATCGCCACCGACGAGAACCTGCACATGGTCTTCTACCGCAACCTCCTCGGTGCGGCCTTCGAGCTCGCCCCGGACCTGACGATGCAGGCCGTGCGCGACGTCGTGGTCAACTTCCGGATGCCCGGCCACGGAATGCCCGGTTTCGAGCGGGCCGCCGCGCAGATGGCGATCGGTGAGATCTACAACATGCGGATCCACCACGACGACGTGATCCAGCCCGTGCTGCGCTACCTGAAGGTCCTGGACATCGACGGGCTGGGCCCGGACGGGCTCAAGGCGCAGGAGGAACTGGGTCTGTACATGGGCGGCCTGGACAGCGAGGCATCCAAGTTCGACGAGAAGCTGGCCGCGCGCAAGGCGCGGATGGCCGCCCGCGCGGGCGCCTGACCCACGGCCCCGCGACCCCACGTCCCACCGACGGCCCACGAGCCCGCTCACTCGTGGGCCGTCACCTCTGCGTAGGCGGCGTCGCGCACGTCGGGGACCGGATGCTGGCGCGCCAGCCGCAGCTGGGTCCGCCAGGGACGGCGACATCGGCATGCGGCGGGGACTGCGTCGTGCGCAGCCACCACCCGTCACCAGTGCCATGAACGGCCCGGTGAACGCTGTCCACGTTTCCGCCCGGCCAGGCGGCACAGGGCTCTCCCGAAATCCCTGACGGGGCGCACGACGACGGCTACGGCATCTCGCCGCGTCGCCGGAACGCCCGAGTACGCCCCGTACGATGACGCCCCTCCGCCTTGCGATGCACCGCATCCGACACCGGCGCCGATCCACCTTGGACTGCGAGGCGCCCCTCAGACAGCTGCCACCCGTGCGTCCTCACGAATTATTTCGGCCGCCCGCTCGGCGATGGCCACCGTGGGTGCATGGGTGTGGCCGCGGGTGATGCGAGGCATCACCGAGGCGTCGACCACGCGCAGCCCCGACACGCCGCGCACCCGCAGCCGGGGGTCGGTCACCGATTCGGGGTCCTCGCCCATCCTGCAGGTGCCGACGGGATGGTAGAGCGTCTCGGCTCCGGTACGGATCGCCTCGGCGAGGCGCGCGTCGTCGACCGGACCGGGGTACGGGCCCATCGGGCCCGAGCTGTGCGCGGCCAGGGGCGCGGCGGCGAACAGGGACTCGGCGCGGCGGACTCCGGCGATCATGCGCTGCAGGTCCGAGTCGGCGGTCAGATAGCCGGGGTCGATTCGGATGTCCCGGGTGCCGTCCGCGTTCTCGCCGGTGTCCGGGTCCAGGGTGATGCGGCCGGCGCTCTCGGGCTGGAGCAGGACCACGCCGATGGTGATGCCGTGTTCGGTCGGGGCGGTCAGACCGTGGTTGATGAACGGAGCCGGGGCAAATATCAGTTCCAGGTCCGGGGCGGCGAGTTCCGGGGTGGAGCGGATGAACGCCACCGCTTCGGCGAGGTTAGAGGTGAGTGGCCCGCGGCGCGCCAACAGGAAGCGGCCGACGTTGGCGAGACTGTCGGCGCCGGTCATGGTCACCGGCTGCGGGCAGTGCACGGTCACGGCGAAGGACAGATGGTCCTGGAGGTGCCGGCCCACGTCCGGGGATGCCGCCCGCACCTCGATGCCGGACTCGCGCAGCTGGTCCGGGTCGCCGATGCCGGAGCGAAGGAGCAGATGCGGTGATCCGACGGCTCCGGCGCTGAGGATGACCTCGCGGCGTGCGGTGAGCGTGGCCGCCCCGTGGCCGCGTTCGGCGACGACGCCGGTGACGCGGGTGGAGTCGTCGGCGTCGAAGGCCAGGCTGCGGATGCGCGTTCCGGTGAGGATGTCGAGGTTGGCGCGGCGGCCGGCCGGCTTGAGGTAGCCGTCGGAGGCACTCCAGCGGCGGCCCCGGCGGACGCTCACCGGGGTGAGGGCACTGCCACTGTGGTCGGGAGCGTTCAGCTCGGGCAGGAAGGGCAGGCCTTCCAACGCGCAGGCGTCGAGGAAGGCGGCCGTCAGCGGGCTGGGGGCACGGGGCGGCGAGATGAAGAGGGGGCCCTCGGTGCCGTACACCGTGCCTTCGTCGGTCGGACCGGTCCACCGCTCCGCTCGGCGGAAGTACCGCACGAGCGCGTCGTGGGACCAGTCCGCGCCGGCGGACCCGGCCCAGGCGTCGTAGTCGTCGCGGTGCCCGCGTACCCACATCATGGCGTTGATCGACGAGCATCCGCCGAGGGTGTGACCCCGGGGCCAGTACAGCTCCCGGCCACCGAGGGCCGGCTGCTCCACCGTACTGAAGTCCCAGTCGTACGCGGTCTTGAAGAGCTTCGGGAAGGCGGCCGGAATCCGGATCTCAGGCTTTCGGTCGCGCCCGCCCGACTCGACGAGCGCGACCCGGACCGTGGGGTCCTCGGAGAGTCGTGCGGCCAGCACACAGCCGGCCGATCCCGCCCCGACGACGATGTAGTCGTACTCGCTCAACTCGGCTCCCCGTGGACTGTGGATTCAGGAACGCGCAGGGCCGAATTGTGGCATGTACAGGGAAGGTTCAGGCCTGCTTGCGCTCAACTCTGCGCAGTCGCTCCCGCTCCTTCTCCGAGAGGCCGCCCCAGACGCCGAACCGCTCGTCGTTGTCGAGGGCGTACTCCAGGCAGGCCTCCCGGCCCTCACAGGCATTGCACAACTGCTTGGCCTCACGCGTGGAGCTGCCGGGGGCAGGGAAGAAGAATTCGGGTCCCGCTTGCGCGCACAGCGCTGTCTCCTGCCAGGCGAGTGCGGGGTCGGTCACGGTGTTGATCAGCATGACGGATACAGTGCCCGGTCGCGATAAACGACTGATCAACGACGCATCAATGCGGCGCTCGCACGGCCTCCGGTCAGCTCCCCGGCGACTCGGCGCTCCTGATCACCGCGAAGTGCGCACCGTAGGGATCGGCGACATTGGCGAGCTCGCCCACGCCTTGCATGTCCATGGGTTCCATCGTCAGCTCGCCGCCCAGCCGCTCGACGTCGGCGACCGCGGCGTCGCAGTCGTCGACTTCGAAGTACGGCAGCCAGTGCGGCCCCAGAACGGCCTGGGTCGGAACGGTCTTGAGGGGTACGAGCCCGCCGAAGCCGGCCTCTTCACCGCCGCCCTCCGTGCGGATCACAGTGTAGGACCCGCCGCCGCCGGGGAACGGCGTCTGAGCGGTGTCCCACCCGAAGACAGCGCGATAGAACGCGGCGGCCGCGGGCACGTCCGGGGTGTACAGCTCGGCCCAGCAGAGCGTGCGCGCGACGCCCACCGCGCCCAGGCCCGGGACCTTCTTCGGCTGCCAGGTCCCGAAGTACGCCCCACCCCGGTCGGTGAAGCCGCCCATCCGGCCGAAGTCGAGGATGTCCATCGGTGGGAACGGCACCGCGCCGCGGGCCTGCTCGACCGACTTCGCGGTGGCATCGACGTCAGGTGTCCGGAAGTAGACCGACCAGGACGACTTCGCCTGCTCCGGCGGGACGGTCATCGCTCCCGCGACCGACTTCCCGTCCAGCACGAACATCCCGTATCCGCCGGTCTCGGGACCGCCGGGCACGAATTCCCATCCGAAAAGGCCTCGGTAGAAGGCGGTGGCCCCATCGAGGTCGGGCGTGCCGAGATCGAGCCAGTTCGGGGATCCAGTGACAAAATCGGTGGTGAGCATCGCACGGCTCCTTCAGCGAGTCCCGTACCTGTACTGCAGCGGTGTCTCCTGACCTCCCGAGTCTTGCATCGGGCACCGACAACCACGGTCCGCGCAACGCCGGAATCCGTTGCGCCGGGGCGCGACACTCTTGGTCGATCGGCACATGGCGACCAGAGGAACCGTGCCACGCGGGCCCGCTGCTGGGCCCCCTCGGCCCACGCACCGCCGGTCCCCGTTCCCATCCGCGGCCGACCGCACCGGCTTGGAAGGCGACCGGGTGTCATGGCCACCACCGGCTGCACGGCTGCCCCACCGCGAGCCGCACCGGAACCGGCCCCGAGATCGCTTACGGGACTGCGGGGGCCGAGCGCCCGGGGGCCGGACCACACGCACGGCCTGGCCCGGTTCGCGCTGGACTGCAGCCGGCATACAAGTGACAGTTGGACCGAGGACGCCACGGCAGCCGAGCGGCTCGGTCGGCCGGCTGAGCGGGCGGTGACGGGATCCCGTGTCGGGCCTTGACCTGATCGTGGGGTCGTCGCACCGGAGAGGAGCAGGATGCGACGACACGAGGAGGCTGCCGACGCCGGTGCGCTCCGTGCGGAGCTGCGGCACGTCTACTGGATCGGGGGCGGAAGCGGCGCAGGTAAGTCGACCATCGCTCGCCGATTGGCGGATCGCCGCGGCTGGCACCTCTACGCGACGGACGATGTGATGGGGGATCACGCTCGGCGGACCACACCCGAAGACGCCCCGTTCCTGCACAAGTTCATCGCCATGGACATGGACGAGCGTTGGGTGAACCGGTCTCCGCAGACCATGCTCGAGACGTTCCATTGGTTTCGAGGTGAGGGCTTCGGTCTGATCGTGGAAGACCTGCTTCGACTGCCACGGGAACCTTGTGTCGTCGTCGAGGGCTTCCGGCTGCTGCCACACCTCGTGAAGCCGCTGCTCGCCGTGCCGGAGCACGCGGTGTGGCTCCTTCCGACGCCCGAGTTCCGCCAGGCCGCGATCCGCGGTCGGGAGACGCCGGGGGAAGGCTTCACCTGGAGGACCGGTGATCCGGAGAGAGCCGACCGCAACCTGGCCGAACGAGACCGAATGTTCACGAACCACGTCCACGAGGAAGCGTCGCGGCTCGAGCTGCGTACCGTCGAGGTCGACACCACCATGACCGAGGAGGATCTGGCCGAGCAGGTCACCGCCGCGTTCGAGCTCTGACGAAGAACGCGCGCCGAGTACTCGGCGCCGGCACAACTGCCGCCCGCACCGAAGTCGGCAGGGTCGTACTTGGTGATCTTGTGGCAGACGGCGTATTCGCTCGTGGCCGGAGCGTTGGGCACGGCCCCCGCCGGCCGCGCAGATTATTCGCCCCGGTGCCGCCGCACCCCCAGCACCGCCGTGCGGCCGGCCCGATGAGCTCGTGAGCGAGGATGCGGACCACAAGGACGCCAGTGTGGGCGCAGGTCTGCGTCCGTAACATCGGACAACCGTCCTGCGGTGGCGTCGCTCTCCTCGGTCACGGCCCGCTGTACCCGGTCCGACGTCGTCCACCCGCGCCCCGCCCGGCCGTCCCTGTCATCGGCCCATGGCACGATATGTCTCACTCGGGCAGGTGTCGGGCTAGGCGGCAGCGGGGCTGCGCGGACAGAGGAACGTACATGACAGAGGCCGGGGAGACGGATACCGGGGCTCCGAGGGGGAAGGCCGCCCGGGAGTTGCTCGCGCACGCCGAGCAACTGCTCGGCGCGGCGCACGCGGTGCTGTCCGATCACGCCCGCGCCGTAGAGGCCATACACACCGAACTCACCCCGATCCTCGACTCCCTGATCCGCCGCGAGCTGGCCGCCATCCCGGTCTCCCGGCTCAAGGACGTCACCGAGGGCCGGTTGCGCATCGGCGCGGTCGAGCAGGCCGGTTACACCACCGTCGGCCAGGTCCACGAGGCCAACCGGTACGAGCTCCGTCAGATCCCCGGCGTCGGTGCGCAGACCGCCGACCAGGTGCTGGCCGCCGCCGGGCAGATCGCCCACGCGGTCCGGGACACCGTCGCCGTCCGGATCGATGTGGAAGCGCCGGACGAGTCCACCACCGCCCTGATCGCAGCCCTGCACCGGCTGGTCGAGGCCGGACCGGACGTCCGGCGGGCGGTGGACGCGGCCCGACGGCTCGTCGGCCTGCTGGAGCCGCTGCTGGCGGAGGCCGGGCCGGCCCGTAGGCGGCTGCGCATGCTGTTCTCCGGCCGGCAGGCCCGAGCGACGGCGCTCGCCGCCGTCGCGTCCGTACGGACCGTCGTCGCGGACGCGGCGGAGCGCGGACTTCCACTGCTGTTCGGGCAGGTGTCGGTCGATCTGCTGCGGGCCCCGGAGTCGGACGTCGCGGCCTGGGTCGACTTCGAGCTGCGGTCCACCGAGTACTACAGCCTGCTCGCCGAGGTGTCGGGCACCGGGCCCGACCGGCACGCCGCCGAGGGGTTCCTCCCCTCGAGGATCGCGGACCGGGTGCGCGGGGTGCGGCTCGACGACGCGCACCTGCGGGTCTCGCTGCGCGGCTACCAGTCGTTCGGCGCCCGTTTCGCGCTCGCGCAGAAGCGGGTGATTCTCGGCGACGAGATGGGGCTCGGCAAGACGGTGCAGGCCATCGCCGCGCTCGCGCATCTCTCGGCGCGGGGCGAGACGCACTTCCTGGTGGTGTGCCCGGCGAGCGTGCTGATCAACTGGGCGCGGGAGGTCCGGGCCCGCTCCACCCTGCGGGTCCTGCCGGTGCACGGCCCCGAGCGGCAGGAGGCGTTCGCCGAGTGGCACGAGCGCGGCGGGGTCGCCCTCACCACGTTCGACGCTCTGCACACGCTGCCGGCCGCCCGGGACGGCGGGAAGCGGCCCGGCATGCTGGTCGTCGACGAGGCCCACTACGTCAAGAATCCGGCCACCCGCCGCTCGCGCGCGGTGTCCGGCTGGGCAGGACACACCGAACGGGTGCTCTTCCTGACCGGCACGCCGATGGAGAATCGCGTCGAGGAGTTCCGCAGCCTGGTCCGCCATCTCCAGCCGGAACTGGCCCCGTCCATCAGCACCACCCATGGTGTCGCGGGTTCGCACGCCTTTCGCAGAGCTGTCGCGCCCGCCTATCTGCGCCGCAACCAGGAGGACGTGCTGACCGAACTCCCCGCGCTGGTACAGGTCGACGAGTGGGAGGAGTTCAGCGAGGCCGATCTCGCCGTCTACCGCGAGGCGGTCGCCGCCGGGCAGTTCACGCGCATGCGCCGGGCGGCGTACGCGCGCCCCGAGACCTCGGCGAAGCTGAACCGGCTGCGCGAGCTGGTCACCGAGGCCGCCGGCAACGGACTCAAGGTCGTCGTGTTCTCGTACTTCCGCGAGGTGCTCGCCACGGTCCAAGAGACCTTGGGCGAAGGGGCGTTCGGACCGGTCTCCGGGAAAGTCCCGGCCGCCCGGCGGCAGGAGCTGATCGACGGGTTCAGTGCGGTGGACGGCCACGCGGTCCTGCTGAGCCAGATCCAGGCAGGGGGCGTCGGACTGAACATGCAGGCCGCGTCGGTGGTCATCCTCTGCGAGCCGCAGATCAAGCCGACGATGGAGCACCAGGCCGTGGCCCGCGCCCACCGGATGGGGCAGATACGCACGGTCCAGGTGCACCGACTGCTCGCGACGGACAGTGTCGACCAGCGCATGCTGGACATCCTGGCCCGCAAGGAGCGGCTGTTCGACGCGTACGCACGGCGCAGCGATGTCGCCGAGACGACACCGGACGCCGTGGACGTGTCGGAGAGAAGCCTGGCCCGGCGCATCGTCGAGGAGGAGCAGCTGCGCCTCGCGACCGGCACGCCGGGAGGCTGACCCTCAGGACTTCTCAGCCTTCGACGGGTCGGTCTTCATCCCGTGCATCTCATGCATGTCGTGCGGGTCGTAGCCCGGGACCGTGCCGTCCGCCTTGGCGACCAACAGCAGCCCGGCCATGCCCATGTCGGAGTGGCTCTGCACATGGCAGTGGTACATCCAGGCGCCCGCGCCCACGTGCTCGCCCGCGATGACCTGGAAGCCGAAGGAATCCGCCGGGCCGACGATCTTCGTGTCGATGACCCGGCTGGGGTCGTCGGGGCCGGCGAGCAGGCCCGTGCGGTTGTCGGCCCAGCGGTGACCGTGGACATGGAACGTGTGGTAGTACTCGCCATGCGTGATCATGACGACTTCGAGCCGATCCCCCACGGTGGCCTCGAAGTTGGGGCTCTCGGTCGCCGGCTTGTTGTTGATCGTCATGTCGTTGAAGACGATGGTGATCGTCTTGTCCGGCAGGATGTCGCCCTTACGCCGGACGATCACCGGACCGTACAGCCCCTTGCGGATGCCGCCCGAGCCGTGGTCCGTCCCGACGACATGGTCGTGGTAGTGCCAGTAGCCCGCGCTGCCCGGCTGCCAGGTGCCGTCCTTCCTGCGGCCCGGCGCATGGGTGCGCCAGGTGTACGTGCGTGTGCCACCAGGCTCGACGATGCTCTTGTTCATCCGGGTGCCGTCGCTCGCGATGTCGTAGTCGACGCCGTGCGCGTGGAGGCTGGCGGCCACATCCATGGTGTTCTCGAACTCGATGTGCAGGGTGTCGCCCTCGTTGATCTCGATGAGCGGCCCCGGGACCGTTGCCTTGCCCTTCTCGAATCCGTAGCCCATTCGACCGTCCGCCAACTTCTCCGCATACAGCTTGAGATGGCGGACCTCGCCGCCCGCCGGAGCGGTTTTCGGCGGGGGTTCCGCCGAGCTGGCCTCGATCGTTCCGACGGACAACGATGTCACTCCGGTCGCCGCCGCGACCCCGCCGCCCACCAGGAACCGGCGATTGAAGCTCCTTCGATCCATGTCGAACTCCCGACTGTCATAAGGGTATTTGCGGAGGTTTCCAGAGACCGGCGGGGCGCACGTGACCCCCGGGACGGGCCATACGGTAGCCCGGGGATCTTCGTTTATCCACACTAAGGACAAAGTTCGTGCCATTCCCGCCATAGCTATTGGCGAGTCGCAAAAAGAGGTCTAGCTTCATCGGCTGTTGCAGTGACTCCATGCTGTTGCAGTGACCAAAGAGGGGTGGGTGACCACATGCAGCGCACACCACATCACCGGTCCAGATCACGACGAGGACTCGCGGCGGCCGTGGCGGCCGGCGCACTGACCGTCTCATTACTCGGCCAGAACGCAGCCGATGCGAAACCTCAGCCGGTGGACACGCAGTCGATGGCGACAACGTTGTCCCTGCCGTCTCCACCCGGCGGAGCCAACGTGAAGGTGCTCGTCTTCCACGCTTCGGCGACCGACGAGTCCCCGACCGTCGACGCGGGGATCGCGGCCATCGAGAAGATCGGACTCACCGGCCCGGAGGCGGGGCGGTTCAAGACTGTTGCGACCGACGACCCGGCCGTCTTCACCAACGGCAAACAGCTCGGCAAGTACAACGCCGTCGTCTTCCTGACCGGCGGCGGCGATGTCCTCGACCCGGAGCAGGAGGCGGGTCTGGAGGCGTACATGGAGGCCGGTGGCGGCTTCCTCGGCATCCATGACGCGGCACGTACCGAACCGTACTCGGACTGGTTCACCGGACTGGTCGGCGCCCGTCCGGCGGCGGGCAGCCCGACCGCCGTACAGCGGGCCACGGTTGAGATCGGGGACCGGCAGCACCCGGCGACGAAGAACCTGCCGCTGGAGTGGAAGCGCCCTGACAGATGGCTGAACTGGACGAAGAACCCGTCCGGCGATGTGCACACCGTGGCCCGTGTCCGCGAGATCACGTACAAGCCGGGGGCCGGTGCCAACGGCTGGGACCACCCGGTGTCCTGGTGTCGTGACTACGACGGCGGCCGTTCCTTCTACACCGCGATGGGCGGCACGGTCGACAGCTTCGCGGAGACGGACTTCCGCGACCATCTGCGGGGCGCGCTCGCCTGGACGACCCGGATCTCGCGGGCCGACTGCAAGGCGACGATCACCTCCAACTACAAGGCGGAACGGGTCACCCATCCCAATCAACCCGGTCAGAACGACCAGATCGGTGAGCCGCACGGACTCGTCGTCGCGCCCGACGGACGGGCGCTGTACATCGGGCGCGGTGGCGCCGACAGCAGCAAGCCGGTGGTCACCGACTGGAACGACCCGAACGTCGGCAAGGGCCTGGGGCAGATCCATGTCTACGACCCGAAGACCAAGAAGGTCACCCTCGCCGGAGAGCTGACGGTGTTCGGCAACAAGGGTGGCGGCGACGAGCTGGTCAAGGTCGAGGAGGGGCTGCTCGGGATCGAGCTGGACCCGGACTTCGAGACCAACGGCTGGGTGTATCTGCACTACACGCCCCACTCGAAGATCGACCGCGACAAGCAGATGGCGGTACGTCAGGTCTCCCGGTTCACCCTGGACCTGGCCACGAACAAGCTGGATCTCTCGTCCGAGAAGGTGCTGCTGCACTGGCCGGTCCAGATCCACAGCTGCTGCCACGCGGGTGGCGGGATGGCCTGGGACTCCAAGGGCAACCTGTACATAGCGACCGGTGACAACAACTCCTCCGGTTTCAGCGACGGTTACTCCGGCAACAACCCGGCACCGAACTACAAGGGCATGTCGTTCGCCGACGCCCGGCGCACCGCGGGCAACACGAACAACCTCAACGGGAAGATCCTGCGGATCCACCCCGAGGACGACGGCACGTACACGCTGCCCGAGGGCAATCTCTTCACCGGCAAGGAACCGGACGAGGGCGGCGGCAAGACCCGCGGCGAGATCTATGTGATGGGCGTACGCAACCCGGCCCGGATCTCCGTCGACAGGACCACCGACACCCTGTACGCGGGCTGGGTCGGCCCCGACGCGGGCGCGCCGAGCACCACGTGGGGTCCGGCTAAGTACGACACGTTCGCCGCGATCACCAAGGCGGGCAACCACGGCTGGCCGTACTGCATGGGCAACAAGCAGCCGTACCGGGACCGCAATCTGCCGGACCCGAGCAAGCCGCTCGGCTGGTACGACTGCGACCACCCCAGGAACGAGTCGCCGAACAACGACGGTCTGGTGAATCTGCCGCCGATCACGTCCAACACCATCTGGTACTCGCCGCAGGGCGGTGGCGTGGACTACCCGCGCGACGCGAACGGCATCCCGAGCTACAAGGTGGAGGATCAGAAGCAGCTGCTGCCGTGGCTCAAGGGTGGTGGCCAGGCGACGATGAACGGGCCGGTGTACCGGTACGACGCGGCGAGCACCAGCGCCGACAAGTGGCCGTCGTACTGGGACGGCAAGTGGTTCGTCGGTGACTTCTACGACGACACGCAGCCGCGGCATGCCGTGCTCACCGACCCGAAGACGGTCGGCAAGGGCGGTCTGCCCACCCACGCCGAGTCCCTGAAGAAGATCATCCCGGTCGGCGCGGACGGCATCCGCAACCTGATGGACTGGAAGTTCGCTCCGGACGGTTCGCTGTACGTCCTGGACTACGGGCGCGGCTTCTTCACCTCCGACTCCAAGTCCGCGCTGTGGCGTGTGACGTACAAGGGCGGCGAGCCGACCCCGGCCGCCGCGGATCTGGCCAGGAAGGCGGCAGTGCAGTGAGACACCGTTCGCTCCTCGCTCAACCCCGGTACCGGCCCCTGCTGTTGTGGCTTGCGCTGCTCGGTTCGTTCCTGATGATGCTCGGGCTGACCTCCACGGCTGCATACGGCCGGGACGCCGGCCGGCAGGAAGCGGCGGCCGATCAGGTCCTCACCTGGACCGCGGGCGACCCCATCGACCACTATCTGTCGGCTCCCACGACCGCGGTGGCCGGCAAGGCGACCATCGTCTTCGAGAACAGCACGGCGACCGGCAACACGACGAGCATGCCGCACACTCTGACGTTCAGCGTCTCGGACCCGGAGTTCAACAACGACGTGCCGTTGAACATCCTGGCCAACCCGGGTGACGACCAGGGCGGCAAGCACACCGTCGAGGTCACGCTCACGCCCGGCCGCTACTTCTACCACTGCACCATGCCGGGGCATCAGGCGATGCAGGGCATTCTCACCGTGACCGACGGCGGTGGCGGCGAGGACACCACCGCACCCGAGACATCGGCGAAGGTCGACGGCGACAAGAACGCCGACGGGGCGTACATCGGGCAGGCGGCGGTCACCGTCTCGGCGACGGACGACAGTTCGGGCGTCGGCACCGTCGAGTACGCGGTCGGGGCCGACGGCGCCTGGCAGCCGTACACCACGCCGGTGGTGGTCGACGAGGTCGGCACACACAGCATCCGTTACCGCGCCACCGACAAGGCGGGCAACACCGCCGCCGAGAAGTCCGTCGACTTCGCGGTCGCCGCGCCGCCGACCGACGACAGCACGGCGCCGGAGACCTCGGCGACCGTCTCCGGTGAGAAGGACGCCCAGGGTGCGTACCTGGGTATGGCCACGGTCACCGTGACCGCGTCCGACACCGGGTCCGGTGTCAACTCCATCGAGTACGCGGTCGGGGCCGACGGCGCCTGGCAGCCGTACACCGCACCGGTGATGGTCCACGAGGTGGGGACGCACACCGTCCGTTACCGCGCCACCGACAAGGCGGGCAACACCGCTGCCGAGAAGTCCGTCGACTTCACCGTCGTCGCGCCGCCGACGGACGACAAGACGGCGCCGGAGACGACGGCGAAGGTCGAGGGCGACAAGAACTCGGACAACGCCTACCTCACCAGCGCCAAGGTGACGGTGACGGCTACCGACGCCGAGTCGGGTGTGGACAGGATCGAGTACTCGCTCGACGGCGGCCCGTACCTCGCGTACACGGCCACGGTCATCGTCGACCGCGTCGGCTACCACACCGTCGCCCACCGGGCGACGGACAAGGCGGGCAACACCTCCCAGGCGAAGCAGGTGTCGTTCACCATCGCGGAGAGCGGCGGCGTCCCCGCGCCGAACTGCCCGGAGTTCGACGAGCGGCTGACCGTCATCGTCGGCACGGTCGACACCGGCGTTCCCAACCGGATCACCGGCAACCGCTGCACGATCAATGAGCTGATCGAGGACGAGAAGGACTGGTCGTCGCACGCGCTGTTCCTCAAGCACGTCGACAAGGTCCTCGACAAGCTTCTCGCCGACGGGGTGATCGACGCCCGCGAGCACAAGAAGATCTACCGGGCGGCCAAGCAGTCGGGCATCGGCAAGCCGGGCCAGGACGAGGGGTACAAGAAGCTCTTCGACGGCACGGCGGCGTCGCTCGCCAAGTGGCAGCAGGTCGGCGGTGGCAAGTTCGGGCTCAACGCCGACGGCTCGATCACCAGCTCCACGACCGTGGACGGCATGGGGATGCTCTGGTTCCCCGGACGGCAGTACGGCGACTTCTCGCTCAAGCTCCAGTGGCGCGACGACGCCCCCGGCACGGGCAACGCCAACGGAGGTGTCTTCGTCCGCTTCCCGAACGTCCACGACAACCCGGAGGAGTCCCGCCCGGAGTGGGTCGCCATCAAGTACGGCCATGAGGTGCAGATCCTCGACAAGCCGGACGGCGACATGTACAAGACGGGTTCGATCTACGGATTCGACCGGATCGGTCTGGCCGGCGCCGGGGTCACGCCCAAGGGCACCTGGAACGACTACGAGATCCGGGTGGTGGACCAGCACTACTCGATCTACCGCAACGGTGTCCTGCTGAACGAGTTCGACAACACCGGCGGCCAGGTCTTCGAGCCGCCGCGGGGCGACGACCCGGGCACCGACGGCAGGCGGTACTCGTCCGGCTACATCGGACTCCAGGTCCACAGCACCTCGGATGTGATCTCGTACCGCGACATCCGGATCAAGGAGCTGTAACCGCTCAGGGATCTGTCAGGTGGCCGCGGCCGCATGCTCAGGCATGTGGTTGCGGCCTTCCGGGTGCCGGTAGCGCCACACGAGGAACACGGTGCAGGAGACCAACAGCCACCCGGCGAGCACCAGGTACGGGAGGACCCGCTGGTGCCCCTGGTAGTAGACGGCGGCGTGCTGCGCGTTGACCGAGGCGCCCGGGGGGAGCCAGCGGCCGATGAACCCGAGGACCGACGGGAGCAGCGGCCAGGACACCGCGCCGCCTGAGGACGGATTGCCCAGCAACACCATCAGTCCCCAGGTGGGAATCATCGCCCAGCGCCCCATCAGGGCGTTGAACATGGTGAAGACCATGCCCGTGGTGAACATGGTGAGGGAGAGGATCATCCACGACTGGAGGAACGGCAGCTTGACGGAGCTGAGCACCCAGTCGACCACGGCGGCGATCACGAACCCGCCGAGCAGGGCGTAGGCGACGGTGAACCCGATCCGCTCCAGGGGGGTCAGCCCCTTGGCGTGCACACTCAGCTGGATGGCGCCGACGAATCCGATGATCACCGCGGCGAGCGAGATGTAGAAGAGGGCGAGGCCGCGCGGGTCGCCCCGCTGCAACGGTTTCACGTCCGTGACCTTCACCTGCACATGGGCCGCTTCCCCCGTCTTCAGGGTGGATTCGGCGAGCAGCTGGGCGACCGAGGCGCCGGACGCGCTCGCGACATCCAGGCCGACCCCGCCGTTCTCGGGCCGCAGGATGCCGAAGATCTTCTGCTCCTCCAGTGCGGTGCGGGCGTCGGCTTCGGTGGCGTACTCACGCAGCACCAGCGAGGTGTCGAGCGCGGCTTCCAACCGGTCGAGGAAGATCTTGTCGTGCACGGTGTCGAGGTCGCCGACCACGGCGGCCGGGATGTTGCGCGGGGTCGGGTTGGCCATCGCGTACGTGTAGGAGCCTGCGAAGAGACCGGCGGCGGCCGCGATGATGAACAGGAGTACGACGGCGGGCAGATACGGGGACGCCTTGAACGCCGCCCACCGGTCACCGCGGGCCGGGGGCCGGGCATGTTCCCCGTGCGGTGTGACGGGCTCCAGGTCGGGAGCGCTCATGCATCCCCGTCCTCGTCGTGCCGGGCGCGGCTCGGCTGGACCCGTTTGGGCTCGCCGGGCATCTTCGGGTACTCCGGTGGGTACGGCATGTCGCCGAGCCCGCGTTCCCGCTCGTCACGGTCCGCCAGTTCGAGCAGACCGTCGAGCCGGAAGGCGTGGTCGTCCATGTCCGCGTGCACATCGCCCACCTCCGCGTACCGCTTCGGCATCGTCCTGATGTCGAAGTCACGCGGCTCGGCGTCGTCGATCTCGTCCCAGCGCAGGGGTGCGGAGACCTGGGCGTGCGGATGGGGCCGTACGGAGTAGGCCGAGGCGATCGTCCGGTCGCGGGCGGTCTGGTTGAAGTCGACGAAGATGCGTTCGCCGCGTTCCTCCTTCCACCAGGCGGTGGTCACCCGGTCCGGCATCCGGCGTTCCAGTTCTCGTCCGGCCGCGATGGCGGCTCGGCGGACCTCGGTGAACGTCCAGCGGGGTTCGATCGGTACGAAGACATGGATGCCGCGTCCGCCGGAGGTCTTGGGCCAGCCGCGCAGCCCGTGGTCGTCGAGGACGGCCCGCAGTTCATGGGCGGCGCCGACCGCGTCGGCGTAGTCCGTGCCGGGCTGCGGGTCGAGGTCGATGCGCAGCTCGTCGGGGTGGTCGGTGTCGGCGCTCCGTACCGGCCAGGGGTGGAAGGTGAGCGTGCCGAGGTTGGCCGCCCACAGGACGGCCGCGAGTTCGGTGGGGCAGATCTCGTCGGCCGGCCGGCCGCTGGGGAAGGTGATCCGGGCGGTGGGGATCCAGTCGGGGAGGTTCTTCGGGGCCCGTTTCTGGTAGAAGAAGTCACCGTCGACGCCGTCCACGAAGCGCTGGAGGGTGGTCGGTCTGTCCCGCAGGGCGCGGGTGATCCCGGCGCCCACGGAGAGGAAGTACTCGGCGACGTCCCTCTTCGTGTAGCCCTTCTCCGGGAAGTACACCTTGTCCGGGCTGGACAGCCGTACCGCCCGCCCGTCCGCATCCAGCTCCACCGCTGTTCCCGCTGCGCCCATGGGGCCACGCTAGGCCGGGCTCACATATGCCGCATATCGGGAGCCTGATCGAGGTATCCGGGTAAGAATCGCTCCATGGATCTGCCGGTGATGCCACCCGTGAAACCGATGCTCGCCAAGTCCGTGTCCAGGATCCCGCTCGGGATGCAGTACGAGGCCAAATGGGACGGCTTCCGGGCGATCGTGCACCGCGACGGTGACGAGGTGGTGATCGGCAGCCGCACCGGCAAGCAACTCACCCGCTACTTCCCCGAGGTGGTCACGGCGGTTCGGGAGAATCTGCCGCCGCGCTGTGTGATCGACGGGGAGATCGTCGTCGCGTACGACGGGCGGCTGGACTTCGACCGGCTCAGCGAGCGCATCCATCCGGCCGATTCACGGGTGCGGCTGCTGGCCGAACAGACCCCGGCCAGCCTTGTCGCCTTCGACATCCTCGCGGTGGGCGACGACTCCCTGCTGGACGCCCCGCAGGTGGACCGGCGAGCGGTGCTGGAGGCGGCGCTCTCCGGTGCCGCGGCCCCCGTCCATCTCGCCCCGGCGACCACGGACCCGGCCGTCGCCCAGGAGTGGTTCGAGCGGTACGAGGGGGCCGGGCTCGACGGTGTCGTCGCCAAGCCGCTCGATCTGCCGTACCGCCCCGACGTACGCGTCATGTACAAGATCAAACACGAGCGCACCGCCGACTGTGTGGTGGCGGGCTACCGCTTCCACAAGAGCGGCCCGATCGTCGGCTCGCTGCTGCTCGGACTGTACGACTCCGCGGGCGTCCTGCAGCACGTCGGGGTGTGCGCCGCCTTCCCGATGAAGCGCCGCGAGGAACTCGTGACGGAGCTGGAGCCGCTGCGCACGGACTTCGCCGACCATCCGTGGGCGGCCTGGGCCGACGCCACCGCGCACGAGAGCGCCCGGCTGCCCGGTGCGCAGAGCCGGTGGTCCGCGAAGAAGGACCTGTCATGGGTGGCCCTGCGACCGGAGCGGGTGTGCGAGGTGGCGTACGACCACATGGAGGGTGACCGGTTCCGGCACACCGCCCAGTTCCGCCGGTGGCGGCCGGACCGCACCCCCGGCGGCTGCACGTACGCACAGCTGGAGGAAGTGGTGGGATACGACCTGGCCGAGGTGCTGTCAGCCCACTGATGTCGAGTCCGACGGTGTGGCCCGGAGTTCGCCGGGTCTCCGTTCCGGGCGGCGCTCCCGTCGCCGGCTCCGCGCCGGTCCCCGGAGACTGCTCGGCCAGATGTGCCCAGCTCCCCGGCGGGCTGCCCTCCGCCTCGGGCACCGACGACGTGGTCCTCGACAACACCCGGACGTACGACGATCAACGACCCCGGCAGCGTCGCCCCCGACGCGGGCAGGCCGCTGTCGCAGCACTGGGGCTCGGCCGCCCGTCAGCCACTGCGTGGTGGCGTGCGGAACGACCGGTGGGACAACTCTCCTGACGGAGGTGGCCCCACCGTGGCGTAAAAAGGCGCATCGCGGGACGGAGTTCTCAGGGCTGACCGTCGCCGGGCCGGCCGCCGGGGTCCTCAGGGTCGTCGGACGTCTGCCACTGATCGGTCACCGGGTGGTCCGGCATGGCCGCCACCATGTCCGTGAGCCGCGCACAGAGCCGGTTGATCTCCTCTTGGGTGCGGTTCCGCTCGGTGATGACCGCGGCGAGCAGCAGCGCGGTCAGTGCCGTGGCGCCGTTGAAGGCCTGGAGCGTGACCATGTTGGTGAAGAGATCCTTGTGCGCGAACGGTCCGACCCCGTGGCCGGCGGCCAGAATCGCCAACGTGGAGACTCCCAGCGCACACGACGCGGCACCGGCGCGCCCGAAGCGGAACGCGGCCCAGATCAGGAACGGGAAGACAAGGAAGAGCAAGGATGCGCTGCTGCTGCCCGTCGCCAGGAGCGTGACCGCAAGGGTGCCGAGCGACAGGGCCACTGCCTCCGCCCACCGCCGCAATGCCACACCCCGTGGCCACCGCGCCTCGCGAAGGACGAGCAAAAACGGTGCGACGACCAGCACACCCATCGCGTCACCCGTCCACCACACCGACCAGGTGGGCCAGAAATCGCCGGCCGGCAGCGCGCCGGAGAGCACCAGGCCGCTGCTGCCCACGGTCGCGCTGATGAGCATCCCGCCCAGCGCACCCAGGAAGACCAGCGCCAGCGCGTCCCGCAGCCGGTCCAGTTCGTTGTGGAACCCGGCACGCCGCAGCAGCAGGTAGGAGCCGACCGGTGCGAGCGTGTTTCCCACCACGATGGCCAGAACGGTAAGAGGTGTCGGCCCGATCGCGACGTTCGCCAGAAAGGCGCCGAGCGCGACGCCCGGCCAGACCCGTAGTCCGAAGACGAGCAAACCGGCCACGGCGATACCCGTGGGCGGCCAGAGCGGCGTGACCTGCCCGCGCACCAGTTGTTCGAGAAGGCCCAGCCGGGCAGCCCCGTAGTAGACGGCGGCGACAGCGAGGACCAGCAGAGTCTCGGCGCCCCTGCGCCGGAGCTCCTGATTGGTCACCACGCCAGTCATCAGACACCACCCGGAACGGCCCTGCCGACCAGGACGCGCCGGAGGACATCTCCATCCTCGCAACACGGAACATGCGGGACGACCGCAGACGGCTACCCCGCCGAAGGAATGCCGGCGTAGCGGACGACGAGGACTGCGGCATCGTCGCGGTGCCCCGTCAGGTCGGCCACCTTGATCACCTCACCGGCCAGCCGGTCGGGATCCCCGTCGTAACCACCGCGCACCAGCTGGACCACTTCGTCGAGCCCCTTTTCGAGCGGGCAGGACGGCCCTTCCACGACCCCGTCGGTGACCAGGACCAACGAACCCGGCTCCGTCAGCCGTCGTCGCGTCACCGGATAGGTCTCGCCGGGGAGAATCCCCAGGGGCGGGCCCCCGCGGTCGAGAACGATGCCGGACGAACCGGTGGTGGTGTCGGTGTCGGTGTCGGTGGCCCAGACCATCGGGATGTGGCCCGCCCGGGACATGGCGAGCGCGCCGGTGACCGGGTCGAAGGTGAGGAAACAACACGTCGCGAAGAGGCCGCAGCTCATCGAGATGAGCAGGTCGTTGGTACCGCTCAATATCTCGCCCGGATCGGTCGTGGCACCGGCGAGGGCCCTCAGGCTGGTGCGGGCCTGCCCCATGAAGGCGATGGCCTCCACGTCGTGCCCCTGCACATCACCGATCGTGACCCCGACCGAACCGTTCGTCATCGGAAAGGCGTCGTACCAGTCGCCGCCGACATCGAGCCCGTCGCGCGAAGGGGTGTAACGGGCCGCGATGGCTATACGGGGCAGTTGAGGCAGCTGGGGCGGGAGCAGATGGCGCTGCAGCGCCTCGGCCAGTTCCACCCGGGCCCGCTGGATCCTGATCCGTTCCAGCGCCTGATCGACGAGACGACCTAGGGTGAGCAGGGCTTCCTGAGCGCTGTCGACGTGGGTGGTGCGGTGGTGACGCATGGCCCCTCCGAGCGGTCCGGCGTGAGGCGTATACCACCTTAGTTCTCTTCGTGGCGGAGGGCCGGACCTGCCCCGAGTCCGGTTCGTCCCGCTTCCCCGGACGTCGCGGAAGGATGAGCGGGGCAGACTCTCCGCGGCCCGGATGGGCGAAACTGCTCGATGTACACCCGCAGACGGTCCGCTGTCGGATGCGTAATCTGGAGTCCGTCTTCGGCGAGTGACTCGTGGCCCCCTGGTCACGGTTCTCGACCGAGGCCGTGCCGTGTGCCGATGCAGTCGCGTGCCCGCGGCAGCACCGCGCCGCACTGGGCGACGCGGTGCGGATCACGACCCGAGCACGTACCTCACGTGGAGTCAACTTACTTACGGGTAAGGGGAAATAGCCGGTCACTCCCGAACGGTTGCCAGACGGAGACGTTCTCAACGAGAAAACCGGAACTGCGTCCCGTTACATAAGGAGGAGTCGACCGCCCATCCGGCGGCCGCGCAGCACCACCTCCTGGTCAACCATCCGAGAGGGAAACCCCCCATGACCGCCTCGCACCTCCTCGTCCCCGTTCCGATCCCGGACCGGGTCGCCGCACTGATCGGGTCCTGCATCCCGCCGCACATCGTGCAGGCGGAGTTCGACGCCGAGTGCGCCGCCCGCGAGGTCCGCAGGTTCCGCGGCCCCCGGCTCGGCATCGAGGACCAGGCCGATCGCGAGCAGGCCCTGTCCGAGCTGGCCTGGGCCAACAAGGTGCTCGCCGCCCACCACCCCGGCCTGCCGGTGCGCCCCGGCAGCTCCTGGTGACTGCAGCGCCGACGACACCGGCAGCACATGGTCCACAGGACCACGGAGAACATCCGCACCCTCCTCGGCCGGCCTGACGGCCGCCGGTCGGACCGCGGTGACCAGGGTGAAGTGGACCGGGAGAGAATGTCGGGCAGCAATGCCACCGATCCGCTGTTCGCACACCCCCTGGGAAACGCCATGCCCGCCGGTCCGCGCCCGTCCGTCCTCTTCGTCACCGATCTTGCCTACGAGGCACGCGGCCGGCGCTACTGCGACGAGGACATATTTCTGACCTCGCGGCTCCGCGAGGAGTTCGACATAGCGCTCTGCCATCCGCGGGACGCGGCCTCACTCCTGGACGGCTTCGACGTCGTCGTCAAACGCAACAGCGGTCCGGTGCTGCACTACCAGGAGGCGTACGACGCGTTCCGCGCCCGCGCACGCGAGCGGAACGTGCCGGTGTACAACCCGTTGACCGGCCGCGGGGACATGGCCGGCAAGCAGTACCTGGTCGATCTGAGCGCCGCGAAGCATCCGGTGATCGCGACGGTGGACCGGGCAGCCGATCTGGGGCTGCTGCCCGAGGCCGCGGAGTATGTGATCAAGCCGAAGCTGGGTGCGGACTCGGTCGGGCTGCGGTTCGTCGCACCGCAGCTGCTCGCCGCCGAGGTGGCCGCCGAGCCGGACGGAACCGTGCTCGTCCAGCCGAGGATCGACTTCAGCTACGAGGTGTCCTTCTACTTCATCGACCGGGACTTCCAGTACGCGCTGTACGCACCGCACACCGACAGGCGCTGGGTGCTGGAGCCGTACGGGGCGACGGCGGCGGATCTGGAGTTCGCCCGGCGGTTCGTGGAGTGGAACGCACTCCCACACGGCATCCAGCGGGTCGACGCCTGCCGGACGGCCGACGGCGAGCTGCTGCTCGTCGAGCTGGAGGACCTCAATCCCTACCTCTCGCTGGACCGGGTCACGGAGCCGGTGCGGGAGGCGTTCGTGGCCCGGATGAAGACGTCGGTGCGCGAGCTGATCGGCTGACCCGTCCGGCCGTCCCCCACATGCGGGCGACAGGGGCCGGTGTGAGGGTGCAAGCGTGACCACTGCCAGCGAGACCGTCCCCGCCGCGCAGAGTGCCGCCGCGCCGCCCGTGCTCGACCCGCGTCGCCGGAACATCGTCTTCATCACCATCGTGCTGGGGATTCTGCTGGCCGCCCTGGACCAGACGATCGTGGGCACGGCGCTACCCACGATCGTCGCGGATCTGGGCGGCGCCGCCCATATGTCCTGGGTGGTCACGGCGTATCTGCTCGCCGAGACGGTGGCGACGGTCCTGGTCGGCAAGTTCGGTGACCTCTTCGGCCGGAAGATCGTCTTCCAGGTCTCGGCGATCATCTTCATCACCGGCTCGTTCCTGTGCGGTCTTGCGACCAACATGTCCATGCTGATCATCTGGCGAGGGCTGCAGGGCATCGGTGCGGGCGGGCTGATGGTCACCTCCATGGCGCTGATCGCCGATGTGATCCCGCTGCGCGAACGCGGCAAGTACCAGGGCGCGATCGGCGCGGTCTTCGGGGTGGCCACAGTGGTCGGGCCGCTGCTCGGCGGGCTGTTCACCGACCATCTCTCGTGGCGCTGGGCGTTCTACGTCAATGTGCCGATCGCGATCGTGGTGGTGATCGCCGCCGCCCGGACGATCCCGGCGGTCAAGGCGGCCGGGCGGCCGGTCATCGATTATCTGGGCATCACCATGGTCACGATCGGTGCGAGCGCCCTGATCCTGGCGACGAGCTGGGGCGGCAACCAGTACGCCTGGGGGTCGCCGACCATCATCGGTCTCTTCGTGGGTGGTGTCGTCGCGCTCGCGCTCTTCTGCCTCGTGGAGTTCCGGGCGAAGGAACCGATGCTGCCGATGCGGCTGTTCCGGAACCCGGTCTTCACGGTGTGCTCGGTCCTCAGCTTCATCGTGGGCTTCGCGATGCTCGGCGCGATGATCTTCCTGCCGACATATCTGCAGTTCGTGGACGGGAACTCGGCGACCCTGTCGGGCGTGCGGACGCTGCCGCTCGTGATCGGTCTGCTCGCGGCGTCGATCTTCAGCGGCAATGTGGTCAGCAAGACCGGCAAGTACCGGATCTTCCCCATCGTCGGTTCGCTGATCATGGCGGTCGGGCTGTACCTGCTGTCCCGGATGGGTCCGGGCAGCGGGGTCTGGCTGGAGTCGCTGTACATGCTGGTGCTCGGTGTCGGCATCGGGCTGTCCATGCAGGTGCTGACGATCGCGGTGCAGAACACGGTCGACTACGCGGATCTGGGCACGGCGACGTCGGGCGTGACGTTCTTCCGGACGCTCGGCAGCTCCTTCGGCACCGCGGTATTCGGCACGATCTACGCCAACGCGCTGGGGCCGAACCTGACCCAGGGGGTCGAGGCCGCGGCGCGGGCGGGCGGCGACCCCCTGGCCGTGGCAAAGGCGGCGCAGAGCCCGCAGGGGCTGCACAGCCTGCCGCCCGGGCAGTCCGCGCCGCTGGTCCAGTCGTACGCGGACACGCTCCACACCGTGTTCCTGTGGACGGTGCCGGTCGCACTTCTCGGGTTCGTCGTGGCTCTCTTCCTGAAAGAGGTGAAACTGCGGGACACCGCGCGGGTCGCCTCGACCGACATGGGCGAAGGGTTTGCCTCCCCGGGCGACGGGGACTCGGCGAAGCTGCTCGAGTACTCGGTGGCGAAGATCCTTCGGGGCATGGGCCCGGACACGGCCCGGCGGATCGTCGCCGACTCGGACACCCGGCTCGACATGGCGGGCGCCTGGGCGGTGATGCAGGTCGAGCTGTTCACGCGGATGGTCGGCCATGCGGGCCTCGGTCTGATCGCGACGAGGCACCGGATTCCGCCGGAGGTGCTGGTGCCGGTCTTCGACCGGATGATCGAGGAGGGGTATCTCAGCGGGGACGGTCATCTCTTCACGCACACCGAGGCGGGCCGCCGGGAGGCGGCGACGATCTCCCGTGCCTGGGGTGCCTGGCTCAACGAACAGGTGGACCGCGACGGCGCCCGCCCCGACGACAAGCAGCTGCGGGCCGCGGTCCATGTCATCGCCAAGCGGCTGCTGGCGGAGGACCTGACGCAGGAGCTGTCCCCGGCGGACACGGCCGGTGCGTCACGGGTGCCCGCCCCTGCCTGACACCGGCGCCGCCGTCTCCTCCTTCGACCGAGTCCGTCGCACTCCACGCCCGCAGAGTCGCGGTGCACTTTCGGCGTGATGCCACCACTCGGCGGACCTCAAAGTGATCAGTCGGCGAAGACCGCTGTCGAGTAGACCCAGGCTCCTTGGTGCCGGACGAATCGGCTCTGTTCGTGCAGCGAGTCCGGCCGGCCGTCGTGCGTGTATTGGGCGCGGAAGGTGACCGTTCCCGTGGTGTGGAAGGCGCTGCCGTCCGTCGTCGCCAGGATCTCCAGGCGCACCCAGCGCATTGCGGGATCGAAGTCGATGACGGGCGGCCGGGTGTCCGGGTCCCAGGTGCGGAGCAGGTACGCCGCGTCCTGGACGACGAACGCGGCGTACCGCGAACGCATCAGGGCCTCACAGGTCGGCGCAGCGGAACCGGCGTGCAGTCGTCCGCAGCAGTCGGCGTACGTCGCGGAAAGGCCGCAGGGGCACGGCGAGGCCGGAGTGATCGCGGTGGCCGGGGCGATGTGGGTCCTCGCGGCGGAGGTCTGCCGGGGGCGTGAGCTGCGTCGGGACATGGCCCCATTGTGACCTGCGGCGGGACCGGACAGGTGCGCCAGGGCGGCGCTGCCGTGCCCGACCGGTGCGTCACGGTGTCCCGGCGAATCGGCGGCGGTACTCGGTGGGGGTGAGCCCCGTGCGGCGGCGCAGCTGGGCCCGCAGGTTCGTCGCCGTACCGAGTCCGCTGGCGCGTGCGACCACGTCGAGACGCTCCTCGCCGCGCTCCATCAGCCGGCAGGCGAAGGTGATCCGCCGCTCGGTCAGCCAGGCGAGCGGGGTGGTGGCGAGCTGGGAGCGGAAGCGGCGGTGCAGGGTCGCAGGACTGACGGCGGCGTGCGCGGCCAGGCCGGACACCGTGAGCTCCGTACCGAGCCGCTCCTCGGCCCAGGCGAGCAACGGCCCCAGCGAGGTGTCGGGCACGTCGGGCAGCGGGTGCTCGACGAACTGCCGCTGGCCACCGTCGCGGTGGACGGCGAAGACCAGCCGGCGGCTGACGGCTGCGGCGATCTCCGCGCCGTGGTCGCCTCGGACGATATGGAGGCCCGTGTCGAGGGCGGCGGCGCTGCCCGCCGCGGTGATGATCTGCCCGTCGTCGACGAACAGCACATCGGGGTCGAGGCGGACCTGCGGGAAGCGGGCGGCGAAGGCATCGGCCCAGCGCCAGTGGGTGGTGGCGCGGCGACCGTCCAGCACACCGGCCGCGGCCAGCGTGAAGGTGCCCGTGCAGAAGCTGACCAGACGGGCACCCCGGCCGGCGGCGCGACGGATCGCGTCGAGGACGGCCGGGTCCGGGTCGGTCTCCGGGTCGGGGCGGTTCGGCACGATGACGGTGTCGGCCCGGTCGACGGCGTCGAGTCCGGCGACCCCGGTGAGCTGGAAGAAGCCGTGATGCATGCGCACGGCCGGGGTCTCGGCGCAGAGCTCGAAGTCGTACCAGGGCACCGGCAGCTCGGGGCGGCGCAGCCCGAAGAGTTCGGTGGCCACGCCCAGCTCGAACGGGTTGGAGCCGGCGGAGACGATCATCACGACCCGGTGCGAGGATTCTTGCGCCATGTGCGATTCGTAGCACTCACCCGAAGCGGAGTCCACCGCCGAGGATGGAAGCCATGAGCGATCACATGACGACGACCGGACCGGACCCCGTCCTGCTGAGCGATGCCCTGAAAACGTTCGAGGCGCTGTGGAGCCCCCGGATCGTGACCCGCGTCAACGACTACGACGTGCGGGTCGCCAAGGTCCGGGGCGAGCATGTCTGGCACGTCCATGAGGAGACCGACGAGTTCTTCCTCGTCCTCGACGGCGCCCTGGACATCGCACTGCGCGAGGCCGGCGGGGAGCGCACGGTCACACTCGACCGGGGCGCGGTGTTCGTCGTCCCGCGGACCACCTGGCACCGGCCGTACTCGGCCGCCGGTGCGTCGCTCCTGCTGTTCGAGCCGTCCGGGACGTCATCGGTGGGCGACCGGCACGACGAGGTGCCCGACCATGTCGAGGCGACGACCGGACACGTACTGGGGACCTGAACTCGGCGGGGACGGCAGGCGTTGTGCGCTGCCGTCGGCCCGTTGCGCCGAAGGGTGTCATGCGGGTTCGGGGTCAGGGCTTGCGGGCCACACCCGCGTATCCCGGGATCGGCTCGTCGCCCGGCACGTCGATGACCTCGCCGAGCTCCGGGTGCCAGTCCGCGGAGAGGGTGACGCCCGGCTCGACGAGCTCCAGCCCGTCGAAGAACGCGCTGAGTTCGGCATGCGAGCGCGGACGCAGCGTCATCCCGCGGGCCTTGTACATGGCGGAGGCCTGGGCGGCACCCTCGGGGTTGAAGTCCCCGGTGGTGTGCGAGAGCACCAGATAGCTGCCCGAGGGGAGCTGCGCCACCAGCCGGTCGACGAGCTCGGCCGCACCGTCCTCGTCGTCGAGGAAGTGCAGCAGGGCCAGCAGGGACAACGCTATGGGGCGGCTGAAGTCGAGGACCTTGCCCGCGTTCTCCAGGATGGCCTCCGGCCGACGGGCGTCGACCTGGATGTACTCGGTGGCGCCCTCGGGGGTGGAGCGCAGCAGGGCCGCCGCATGCGCGAGGACGATCGGATCGTTGTCGCAGTAGACGATGCGCGCATCCGGGGCGGTCTGCTGGGCGATCTGGTGAAGGTTGGGCTCGGTCGGGATGCCGGTGCCGATGTCGAGGAACTGGCGTACGCCCCGCTCGGCGAGCCAACGGGTGGCGCGGTGCATGAACGCGCGGTTGACCCGGGCCATGTCACGGCCCCGTGAGTCGAGCGCGAGGAGCTGCTGAGCCATCTGTTCGTCGACCGGGTAGTTGTCCTTGCCGCCGAGGAACCAGTCGTACATCCGGGCGGGATGCGGCTTGCTGGTGTCGATCTCGATGGGCTGAGGGTCGTGCCCGGTCATAGCGCGCTCCTGGGGTCCGTGGATCGGCGAACAGAGACTGACGTGTGGCGAGGAACGGTCGCCCGCTCCTCAGGGTCCGGTAGGCGCAAGTCAGGTTCCGGTCAGGAGGAAGTCCGCCTGACCCGCCTTGGCGCCCTGGATGAATGCGGCGATCTCACGGGGGGTGTAGATGAGGGCGGGGCCGTCGGGATCCGCGGACTGGCGTACAGCGACTCTGCCGTCGGCCAGCCTCATGGCCTCGACGCAGTTGCCCCCGTTGCCGCCGCTCCACGGCTTGTACCAGCCTTCGGAGCCGAGTTCGGCGGCCGGCATGCCGTTGTATATGGGGTCGATCATCACAGCTCCTTGCGGAAGTCCCGGAGGATTTCCTTCGTGCGTTGTGCAGTTGCGGCCTGAGCCGCCATGCGGTCCATGACTTCGAGGTAGGAGGCCACCTCGGGACGCGCGTCGAAGTAGACGGCGCCGGTCAGGTACTCGCTGTACACCATGTCGGGCAGTTCGGGGACGGCGAAGCGGAAGAGGACGAACGGGCCGTAGGTGCCGGGGTGGTGGCCGGTGGTGAACTCCGCGATCTGCAACGTCACGTTGGGCATCTCGGTCGCGTGGAGCAGCCGGTCGATCTGCTCGCGCATGGCTTCGGCACTGCCGACGGGACGGCGCAGGACCGTCTCGTCCATCACCACCCAAAGCTTCGGGGCGTCCGGGCGGGTCAGCAGCCCCTGCCGCTCCATCCGCAGCGCCACATGGCGCTCGATGTCCTCGGGCCGGGTCTGGCCGACGGCGCCGGTGCGCAACACCGAACGTGCGTAGTCCTCGGTCTGCAGGAGTCCCGGGACGAAGTGCGGTTCGTACATGCGCAGGAGGCTCGCGGCGCCCTCCAGGCTGACGTACATGCTGAACCAGTCGGGCAGGACGTCGTGGAACCGCTGCCACCAGCCGGGCTTGTTGGCCTCCTCGGCGAGCTCGACGAAGGAGTCGGCCTCACCGTCGGTGATCCCGTAGGCCTTCAGAAGCAGTTGCACATAGGGGATCTTGAGAGCGACCTCTGCGGTCTCCATCCTGCGAATCGTCGCAGGAGCGACCCGCAACACCTTGGCAGCCTGGTCACGGCTCAGGCCGACACGCTCCCGCAGGTCCTGCAGGCGCTTGCCGAGAACGACCTGACCCACGGTCGGGGCGGACCGCGGTTCGCTCACTTCAGACCTCCCGATGCGGTGTTTGCGAGCAGTGTGCCATGCGTATGCCTTCAAAGACACAGTCACTCTGGAATTTTCAGAGTGCCCCTTGCCAAGTGTTCGCGACAGGGGGAGAGTTGGTGAGTGAACCAGTTCACTTAGTCATGCCCGCTCCCTCCCCCGGGGATGCGAAGCGTGGCGCAGCCCCCCACTGTGAGGAATCGGTCGTGGCACCTGGCAGTGCGCTCATCCCCCGGCACGTCGACCTCACCCCCGGGACGGAAGCGCTCCGGTACTGCTTCGCATTGCCCGCCCACCCGGAATCGGTGGCAGGTGCGCGGCGGCTGACAAGGGCCCGGCTGGACGAGTGGCGCCTGGACGCGGACGCACACGAAGCGGCGGTCCTGGTCGTCTCGGAACTGGTCACCAACGCGGTGGTGCACACCGCGAGCGCCCGCGTCGTGTGCGAATTGCACTGCCTCGACAGACGGCTGCGCATAGCCGTACAGGATCAAGGACACCAACCCGGTGGCCCGAAGCTGCGCCGCACCGCCGATGACGAACACGGACGCGGCCTGCTGCTCGTCGACGCGATGAGCAGCGCCTGGGGATCCCGCGACGCCGGCGACGGCTCCGGCCGCATCGTCTGGGCAGAACTGCCGCACCGCACGGAGCCGTCATGTTGAGGAACGCAATGGCCCAGTTGCTCGGAACCCGCCGCTCCCGTGAGCCCCAGCCGCCCGGCGCCGGCGACAGCGGGGTACAGCTGCCGGTGCCGCCCGCGCTGTCGGCGAGTCTGGGCTGCGACGCGGTGGGGGTCCCGGCCGCCTACGGCTTCCGGCTGTTGTCCCATCTGCCACGCACCGGTTGCGTCTTCGCGGACGCCGACCGCTGGTGGTGGATCGTCCCGGCAGGTTCGGACCTCGAACTGGACTGGCCGGCGCAGGTCGCGTACGCCAGGGGTGCCTACGTCCCCGCGGTACGGCCGCGGCTGATCCACGCACCCGACAGCCGTACCCCCTACACCCCGCCCATTCCGCTCTTCCTGATGGTGTGCCAGGTCACCGGGGTGACACCGTCCTGGGCAGTGACCGATGGTCCCCGCGCGGTGCCCGCCGGCTGACCCCTACCCCCCTTACCACTGCCCTGACCTGGGGTTTTCTCCGCTCGGCGCACCGTCACGCTGCGTTGTCAGTGGCGGGTTCTAGTGTGGTGGCACTGATCGAGAAGCCCGCCACCGAGCGGGCTGTCCAGGTGCCAAGGGGGCGGGCCGGTGCGGCGCTGGGAGTACGTCGAGGGCAGTGCATCGAAGTTCTGGGAGACCGGGGCCGACGGCGTCCTGGTGACGGTGCGGTACGGGCGGTGCGGAACCGACGGGCGCACGCAGAGCAAGGAGTACGCGTCGGCGGACGCCGCGCAGGAGCAGGTCCGCAGGACGGTCGCGGAGAAGGAGCGCAAGGGCTACCGGGAGGTGGGCGGGGCCACGGTGGCTGCCGAGGCGCCGCCCCGGGCCCTCACGCAAGCCGCCGACGCCGGCGCGACTGCGGGTGCGCTGCCCGACGAGGACACCTTCGAGCTGCCGGCCGCCTGGCGGCGCCGGCTGCACCCACGGCGCGGGGGTGTGCGGCGCCCTGCGGGCAAGGCCTCGCAGGAAGCACTGGACACGGTGGAGCGCAGGCTCTCCGAGGAGCGGGGGTGGATCGCCGAGCTTCTGGCGGCTCCGCCCAGCGACGACCGCCTCGTCGAGTCCGCCCGGGCGCATCTGGCGGGCAGTCCCGATCCCGTCGGGGCGGCGGTCCTCGCCGCGGTGGTCGGCCTCCACCCGTTGACACCGGCGGCATGGGCGGACAGCTGGACCGAGGAGTACGGGCTGCCGTTCGCCGCCCGGGCGGCCGTGGAGCTCTTCACGGTCGAGGCGCACTGGACCCAGGAAGGAACGCGGCGGTACGACCCGTGGCTCGAGGCCCTCACGGGCCCCCGTAACGGGTACTGGACGGCGGCGCGCCGGCCGGCCGCCGACCGGATCCGCGCCCTCCTCGCGAACGCCGACGAGGAGACCTACCGGTCCACGGTCGCCGCGCTCGCCCGCTGCCGCGACGATGCGGTGCGCCGGATCGTCGTGTCGTATCTGGTGCCGAGCGAGACGGTGTGGGTGGCCGAGCTCTGTGCGGACCCTCAGGTGATCGCCGAGAACGACACCACCCTGCGCTCCATGGTGTTCTGTTCGCTCAACTCTTCCGAGCAGCTCAGCGAGCTCGCGGAGCGGCCCGGCCTCGGCTGGTCGATCGCGGTGATCGGGACGGTCGCGGAGGGCATCGGACCGGCGGTCGCACCGCTGCTGGCCGGCGCCGTGAGCGACCGATACCGCACGGACCATCAGAAGTTGATCGCGAACGCCCTGGTGGAGCTCCCGTCGGACGAGGCCTTCGGGCTTCTCCTCGCCCACTCGGAGGCGAAGCACGTCCGGGCCGCGCTGTTCGAAGCGGCGCACCGCTATCCGGTACGCGCGCTGCGGCTGTTCGCCGCGGCCGTGCGCGACGGTTCCGGCCCGGGCTCCGCCGATTCCACCCGGCTGCTGCTCGCCAGGCACATCGGCGCCCACCGCGAGCTGGTGTCGACGGTGCTCCCCACACTCGACGCCGGCCTCGCCGCGCTGGTCGATCCGCTGCTCGACCCGGCCGGCCGGGTCGCCGACGCCCTGTCGGAAGCGCTGCCGGAACTGCTGGTCTCCCCTCCGTGGTCGCGGCCGCGGAAGCCCACCCGCACGACGGTCGTCGACGGGCTGACGGCCGAGGCGGAGCCGGGTATCGCCTGGCTGCCGGGCGAGAAGGAGGAGTGGGCTGCCTGCCGCACCTGGTACAACCGCGAGCCTGAGGACATGCGCGGCAACGCGAAGTACTGGGAGGAGCAGACGGCTTCGTACACGGCGGAGGAGACCCTGACCGACCTCCACCCTGCCTGGATGTTCCTGCACGGCCCCGAGGAGACGGTCCGGCCGTGGCTCGGCAAATGGGCCCCGGACGACCTGTGGCACGCCGCGGAGACGCTCAAACCGATCGCCGCCCGCTTCGGACTCGACGCACTGCCGGTGCTGCTCCGTGCGGCGCCCCACCAGCCGAGTTCGCTCGCCTCGCTGTTCCTGCCGTACGTGGACGTCACGGTCGCCCGGCTCATGGCGGACTGGTCGATGCGGCTCAAATCCACTGCGACGACGACCCGTTCCTGGTTCACCCGGCACGGCGCCACAGCGGCCGCGCATCTGGTGCCGGACGCGGTCGGCAAGGCCGGGGCCGGCCGTCGCGCCGCCGAGCAGGCACTGCTGCAGATCGCCGCGGTCCACGGGGACGCGGTGGTGCGGGAGGCCGCCGCCGGATACGGCGCCGGTGCGGCAGGCGTGATCGACGAGCTGCTGTCGGCCGACCCGCTGGAGCGGGCGCTGCCCGCCAGGATGCCGGTCGTGCCCGCGTGGGCGGAGCCGGCCCTGCTGCCGCAGATCCGTGTCAGGGCCGGCGGCGCGCTGCCGGAGGAGTCCGTCCGCCATGCTCTGATGCTGCTGGCGCTGTCCCGGCCCGGGGAGACCTGTCCGGGGGTGGCCGTCCTCAGGGAGACGGCGGAGCCGCAGTCGCTCGCCACGTTCGCCTGGGCGCTGTTCGAGCAGTGGCGGCTGTCCGGGATGCCCGCCAAGGAGTCCTGGGCACTGCACGCTCTCGGGCTGCTCGGTGACGACGGGACGGTACGCGGCCTCACACCGCTCATCAGGGCCTGGCCGGGCGAGGGCGCACATCACAGGGCGGTCGAGGGTCTCGATGTGCTGGCGGCCATCGGCACCGATGCGGCGCTGCTGCATCTGCACGGCATCTCGCAGCGCGTGAAGTTCAAGGCGCTGAAGGTCCGGGCCCAGGAGAAGATCGCCGAGGTGGCCTCGGGGCTCGGCCTGACCGGCGAACAGCTCTCCGACCGGCTGGTGCCCGACTTCGGACTGGACGCCGGGGGTTCGACGGTCGTCGACTACGGCACCCGCCGTTTCACCGTCGGCTTCGACGAGCAGCTGCGGCCGTACGTGCTGGACGGCGACGGCAGGCGCCGCAAGGATCTGCCGATGCCGGGTGCGCGGGACGACGCGGAGCTGGCCCCCGCGGAGCGCAAGCGGTTCATGGCGCTGAAGAAGGACGTGCGGACGGTCGCCTCCGACCAGGTGCGGCGGCTGGAGGCCGCGATGGTGGCACAGCGTTCCTGGACGATGGCGGAGTTCCGTGAGCTGTTCCTCCGCCACCCGCTGCTCCGGCACCTGGTGCGCCGGCTGGTGTGGCTGAGCGAGACCGACGGGGCGATCACCGCGTTCCGGGTGGCGGACGACCGTACGTTCGCGAATGTCGAGGACGACCCTTTCCGGCCGGCCGAGGGCGCGGCGGTACGGATCGCGCACCCGCTGGAGCTTGGCGAGGAGCTCGACGACTGGTCAAAGGTGTTCGCGGACCACGAGATCCGGCAGCCGTTCCCGCAGTTGGGGCGCGCCGTGTTCCGGCTGACGGACGAGGACGCAGGCGGCCACCGGCTGACCCGGTTCGAGGGGCTCAAGGTGCCGACGGGCAAGGTGCTCGGGCTGGAGCGGCGCGGCTGGGAGCGGGGTGTGCCGCAGGACGCCGGGGTCGAGCGGTGGATCTCCAAGCAGCTCGCCGACAACGTCTGTCTGGTGATCGCGCTGGACAGCGGCATCGCGGTCGGGGTCGTCGACATGTTCCCGGACCAGACCCTCGAAACGGTGTGGTTGGACGGTCGGCCCAACGACCATCATCCGCTGCGCACCTATCCGCTGCGGTTCGCCGATCTCGACCCGGTGACCGTCTCCGAACTGCTGGCCGATCTGACGGAGCTGACCGAGGGCGTCGCGTCATGACCGTGAAGACGCATGCGGAGCCGGTGCCGGACGGCCGGGCCGTCGTACGGTGCGGCGGCCGGGCCGTGCGTGCAACGGTCCGCGGCCGAGGTCCGGTACACCCAGGAGCCGGCCGCGCTGCGCGCCGGCTACCGCGATCCGCGGCCGTCGGGCCGGGAGTTGATTCTGCGGGCGACGCGCAGGCTCGGCATCGGCGACGCGGAAGCGGGCCTGCCGCGCGGCGGCATTGCTGCGGTCGTTCCTGAACGCGCTGGACGGGCAGGCGGAGAGCGGGCGGACCGCCGCCTGGCTGAAGGCCCGGCTCCGTCTCCCGGTCAGCAGCGAGCTGCGCGGCGCCGAAGGCTGAGGACACTCGCTCCGGGCGTGAGCGACGGTGTCCCGGTCAGGCCCGGTTCAGATAGGCGAGTCCGGGATGGACCTTCGTGTACCCGTCGACGAGTCGACGGGCGACCGAGACCGAGTCGACGAGGGGGTGCAGTGCGAAGGCCTGAACGGCGCCGGCGCGTGAGCCGGTGGCCGCCGCGTCGAGGACCGCGCGCTCGACGGCTTTCACCGCCGTGACCAGGCCGACGGCGTGATACGGGAGGGGGTCGACGGCGACGGGGTGGGCGCCGTTGGCGTCGACGAGGCAGGGCACCTCGATGACGGCGTCCGCGTCGAGCACGGAGAGCGTGGTGCGGTTGCGGACGTTGAGGATGAGCGACGTCCGCTCGTTGCGGGCGACGGCCCGCATGAGGGCGAGGGCGACCTGCTCGTACCCGCCGGACTCCAGATCGCTCTCGTCCCGCTCACCCGCTCCGGCGACCTCCCTGTTCTCCGACATGTAGGTGGCCTCGCGTTCGGCGCGGGTGCGGTCCCAGGTCGGCAGGGCGGGCGTGGCCGGGTCCTTCATCCGGGCGTAGAAGCCCTCCTGCTGGTCGCGGAGGAAGGCGCCGCGGGTCTGCTCGGCGTCCTGGTAGGCGCGGACGGCTTCCCGGTTGAAGTAGTAGTAGTGCAGGTACTCGTTGGGGATCGCACCGAGTGAACGCAGCCAATCGGTGCCGAAGAGCTTGCCTTCCTCGAACGAGCCCAGCAGCTCCGGGTCGGCGAGCAGACGCGGCAGTTCGTCGCGGCCGTCGATGTGCAGTCCGCGGACCCAGCCCAGGTGGTTGAGGCCGACGTAGTCGATCCAGGCGCGGTCGGGGTCCGCGCCCAGGGTCCGGGCGATGCGGCGGCCGAGGCCCACCGGCGAGTCGCAGATGCCGATGACCCGGTCGCCGAGGTGGCGCGACATGGCTTCGGTGACCAGGCCTGCCGGGTTGGTGAAGTTGATGACCCAGGCGTGCGGGGCGAGCCGCGCGATGCGGCGGGCGAGTCCGTCCGCGACGGGGACGGTGCGCAGCCCGTAGGCGATGCCGCCCGCGCCGACCGTCTCCTGGCCGAGCACGCCTTCGTCGAGCGCGACCCGCTCGTCGGCGGCACGGCCTTCGAGGCCGCCGACCCGGATGGCGGAGAAGACGAAGTCGGCGCCCCGCAGTGCCTCGTCGAGCTCGGTGGTGGCGAGGACGGTGGGTGCGTCCGGCACCCCCTCGGCCTGATCGGCGAGGACGCGGGCGACGGCGGTGAGCCGGTCGGCGTCGGTGTCGTAGAGGGTGACTGCGGTGACGCGGCCTTCGGCGTGGTCGGCGAGCAGCGCCCCGTACACCAGGGGGACCCGGAATCCGCCGCCGCCCAGAATTGTCAGCTTCACGCTTCCGCATGGTACGGGCCCGAAGCTCCGTACCGGGCCCGCCACCGTCACCGCGGCAAGCGCGGGCGGGCCGGTGGCCCCGGACCTCCCGGTCCGGGGCCACCGGCCCGTGACTGCGCTCGTGCCGATCGTGCCGCCCGTGGCGGGGACTGCCAGGTCAGTAGCCACTCCACCAGCGCGTCACCGCGCGCCACAGCCTCGTCGGCGCGGCCGGCCTGCGCTGACGCGGGATCCGGCCTGCTGCCGACTGGCCGGCGGCCGTACTGTCGGGCTCCGTCTCGGTCTGCACCCCGCCCCCCTGCACGGCACCGGCACCGCCGCGGGCGGCCTGCGCTCCCGCCCCGTCCGGTGCGTGGGCGGGATTGCGCACCCCCACAGGCGGCGTGTGCGGGACCGGCGACTGAACTTCCCAGTTCTCGCGCGCGGGGTTACGCCGGCCCGTCGACGGGGGTTCGTCGTCGTCCTGCGGCGGGCGGGCGGCGAAGTCCGCGGGCAGTTCCACGAGATGCCGGGACATGATGTTCCCGATCCACTTCAGCTCGCTCTCGTCGACGGCCAGTTCGAGGTCCGGAAGGCGCATCAGCAGGGCGTCGACACCGACGTCCGCGATCGCTCGCCCGATGTCCTGGCCGGGGCATTCGTGCGGGCCGCCACTGAACGCCAGGTGGGCGCGGTTGCCCTCCATGTTGGCGGTGAGATCGGGCCGTACCACCGGGTCCGTGTTGGCGGGTGCGATGCCGACGATCAGCGCGTCGCCCTCCCTGATGCGCTGACCGCCGAGCTCCGTGTCGCCGACCGCCCAGCGGCCGAACACCGCGGTGAACGGCGGCTCGTCCCACAGCGTCTGCTCGACCGCCTCCGGCACGGTCATGTGGCCGCCGCTGAGCCGCGCCCGGAACCGCGGGTCGGTGAGCACCATACGGAGCACGTTGGCGATCAGGTTGGCGGTCGCCTCGTACGCGGCGATGAGGATCAGCCGCAGATGCTCGGTGACCTCGGTGTCGGTCATTCCCGCGGGATGCTCGACGAGCCAGGTGGCGAAGTCGGAGGCGGGTTCGGTCCGGCGCCGTTGGACCAGCCGGCTCAGCGCGGCGACGACATAGGCGTTGCTCGCGACAGCGGTCGCCGTGCCCCGCGTCATGTCGCGGGCGGCCTGGACCATACGGTCGTTGTACTCCTCGGGCATGCCGAGGATCGCGCACATCACCATCATCGGCAGCTGCTCGGCGAACTGGCTGACCAGGTCCACACGGCCTTCCTGGCAGAAGTCGTTGACGAGGCGGTTGCTGAAGCGGTTGATGTGCCGGCGCACGCCGCGGTGGTCGATGCGCGCCATGCTGTCGGTGACGGCGCCGCGCAGCCGTTCATGGGTGTCGCCGTCGGCGAACACGCACACCGGCTGCCAGGTGAAGATCGGGGCCAGCGGGTGGTCCGGCGCGACACTGCCGTCCTGCAGGGCCCGCCAGCGCCGGGAGTCGCGGGAGAACTGCGAGGGGGTGCGGGTCAGGTGCAGGTTCTCGCTGTGCCCGAGCACCAGCCAGGCGGGCACGTCCCCGTGCAGCAGGATCGGTGCCACCGTGCCGTGTTCGGCGCGCAGCTTGTCGTACAGCCCTGCGGGGTCCCGCTCCGCCTCGGGGCCGTAGAACCGGCGCAGCCCGCCGGGTCCGACACCGAGGCCGTGGGCCGGGCACTCGGGTGGTGGAACCGGCCCCGTGGCGGCGCCGGGCTCGTAGTGGAAAGGGGTTGTCACGATCGCTCCAGGGATGAGGCTGCCGAGATCGGATGTGTACGGGCGAGGGATCGAGCGGGTGCCAAGAGGGTGTCCAGCGGGGTGCGCGTGGGGGCGGGCACGGTGCGCTGCGGTGCGGTGCGGTGGGATCAGCCGAGCGGGACGGCCAGGCTGTGCAGATAGCGCATCAGGGTCATCAGCACATCGCGGCTGGACGCGCGCAGTCTGGCGTCGCAGTCGATCATCGGAACCTCGTCCGGCAGGTCCAGGGCGCTGCGCAATGCCTCGACCGGGTGCTTCGGGGCGTCCGGGAAGGTGTTGACGGCGACGACGAACGGCACGCCGCGTTCCTCCAGACGCCCGATCACGTCGAAGCTGACTTCGAGGCGTCGGGTGTCGATGAGCACGACGGCGCCGAGCGCGCCCTCGAAGAGGCCGTTCCACAGGAACCAGAAGCGTTCCTGGCCCGGGGTGCCGAAGAGGTAGAGGATCAGCTCGTCGCTGATGCTGATCCGGCCGAAGTCCATGGCGACGGTGGTGGCGGTCTTGCTCTCCACCCCGACGTTGTCGTCCACGCCGACGCCGGCCTGGGTCATGGTCTCTTCGGTGGTCAGGGGCCGGATCTCGCTGACGGATCCGACCATGGTCGTCTTGCCGACCCCGAACCCACCGACTATCACCACTTTCACGGCCGCTGTGGCCGTCGTGGGCAGGATGTCCTCCGTCCTGGGGCCGGTGATCGTGTCAGAGTTTCTGAAGTCCATGCATCACCGCTTCGAGAAGAGACCTGTCCGGGAGTGTGGCGCGGACGATGGGCGCGCGCGATTCGATCAGTTCGGTCGTGAGGAGATCGGTGAGGAGCGAAGTCACCACGCTGAACGGCAGGCCGAGGTAGGCCGAGATCTCGGCGACGGATAACGGCGCCTGGCATAGCCGCAGGATCACGGCCTGTTCGGGCTGGACCGTCGGCGTCGGTTCCACCTTCGCGACGATCATCGTGACCAGGTCGAGCGCAGCCCGCTCGCTGCCGTCGGGATCGCCGGTGATCACGTACAGCCGTTCCGGATCAATCTGTGCCGGATCGGCCTTTCGGCGTTCTCGTCGGGGAGAACTCATCCGGCCTGCCCGTCATGACGCGGCGGGCTCGTGAGGTGCGCGCCGATCCTGACGACCATGTCGCGCATCCGTGCTCCGACAAGTCCCGCGTCCACCGTCTCCCCGGCGAGGACCGCGAGGTACGCACCGGTCCCGGCGGCCATCAAGTAGAAGAAACCGCCGGTGACTTCGATGACGACCAGCCGCATCATCCCGTCGCTGTACGGGATTTCGGAGGCGACGGCGGCGGCCAGGCTCTGCAGTCCGGCGCAGGCGGCCGCCAGCCGGTCGGCGACATCGGGGTCGCCGCCGTGCCGGGCGATGCGCAAACCGTCCGCGGAGAGCACCACGATCTGATGGATGTCGGGAACGTCGTCGGCCAGTTCCTTGAGCATCCAGTCCATATTGCCCCGCTGCTGGATCACTTCAGATCTCCCTTGTCCCACGCATCGTCAGGGTCTTCGTCGGTCTTCGGCTCCTGCGGCACGCCGTTGACGGCGTTGGTGAATGCCTCCAGCCAGAGTCCGGGCGGCGGCTCCTTGGCGCTGTCGCTACCGTTGCGCTGCCCTGCGGCGGGTGCGGCCGACTGCGCGGGGAGATTGTGCGAGCCGAGCGGTGCGCGGCCGCGGCTGCGGCGCTGCGGGAGGCCGCCGGCGGTCCACTCGGTCACCACGGGGGCGTCGTCCCCCAGGGCGGACGCGGGGGCGGCCGGCCGGGGCTCGGAGGCGACCGGTCCGGTGGCCGGGCGGGATTCCACGGGGAGAGGCTGGCGGCGCTTGCTGCGCGGCGGAACGACGTGCTTCATGTTGGAGAGGTCGATGTCGCTGGTGGGTCGCGACGTGGCGCCGATGCCGTGCGCGATACCGGGTGCGGGGCCGGTGGTGATCATGGCGCGGGGCACGATGAGGACGGCGCGGACCCCGCCGTACGCGGACTGCCGCAGCGAGACCTGCAGGTCGTACATCCGGGAGAGCCGGCCGACGACGGCCATGCCGAGCCGCGGGGACTCGCCGAGGTCGTTCATATTGGATCCGGCCTGGGCCCTGGCGAGCATGTTCTCCGCCCGCGCGCGGGCCTCCTCGCTGAGGCTGACGCCGCCGTCCTCGATCTCGATGGCGATGCCGGACTGCACCTCGACCGCGGTGACGTGCACCCGGGTCTGCGGCGGCGAGTAGCGGGTCGCGTTGTCGAGGAGTTCGGCGCAGGCGTGGATGAGCGGCTCGACCGCGGTGCCGATGATGGCGACCTTGGCGATCGAGTGCAGATCGACGCGCGGGTACTCGAGGATCCGGGACATGGCGCCACGCAGCACGCTGAACAGCGGTACGGGCTTGGGCCATTGGCGGCTGGGACGGGCGCCACCGAGCACCGCGATGGAGTCGGCCAGACGGCCGATCAGCGCGGTGCCGTGGTCGATGCGCAGCAGGTCGTCGAAGACGTCGGGGTTGCGACCGTGGTGCTCCTCCATCTCCCGCAGCTCGGAGGCCTGGCGGTGGACGATCGCCTGGACGCGTCGTGCGACGTTGACGAAGGCGCGCTGCCCGGAGTCGCGCATCGCCTCTTCGTTGTCGATGATGTCCAGCACCGTGCGGACGAGGGCGCGTTGGGCGTCGGGAAGATCGCGGTACGTCTCGTCGGTGTCGACGACGTCGCGCAGTACCTCGTCGGGCGAGTTGCCCACCCGGAGCCGGTGGATCGCTGCCGGCAGCAGCTCCTTGCTGATCCGGATGGCCTCTTCGTCATGGGTGGCGAGGCGACGTTCGAGGACGGTGAGGCGGCGTTCGTACTCGGCTCGCTGCCGGCGCATCGCGCGTCCGCGGCGGGCGAGCACGACGCCGAGCGAGGCGACCACGACGGTGGCGACGGCTCCGCACCAGACGACTGGGATCCGCGCGGGCTCGGAAACCAGTGCCACGGCGCCGGCGGTCGCGCCGGCCATCAGGAGCACGGGGAGCAACGCGGCGCGAGCGACGGAAATTTCTCTGTCGATCGGCGGTGATTCAACTCGAACCATCTAAGACCTCTGACGGTTGATTCGGGAGGTATGCGCGCATCCAGGGCGCGCAGGAACAAGTGCTCGAATTCATATCAACTCGACTTCACTGTGCGTGAGCTTAGCCAGATACAAACAGTGCTTCGGCATATTCACCCAACCCCCTGCGCGAGCGCTCCGGCGGTAATACACTCACGAGTTTTTGCACGCACCGCCTTCGACCGTGCGCGAGGAGTGACGAAGTGCCGGAACACGGGAGACCTGCCGCTTCACGCACCGCTGCGCGGACCGTCGTCAGGACTTACTTGCGGAGAGAGGTACGACGGTAGAGGAGTTGACAGACCGCATCGAGTCCCGAGCGGGCCGCCCCGTCGTCCCCCTCCGAGGCACCCAGGCGCATGCCCCCGATCACGACCTCGGGCCGTGACCACGGGACGTACCGGCAGCAGGACCGCCGACCGAGGGAGAACGGGCACTTCGCGGGGCCGACGCGGGAGCGGGTCCGCTCGCTGCCCGGAGGTCACCCCCCGCACCTTCAGGTCCAGCTCCGCGCTGGTCGTGGAACGGGACGTGGTCCGTGAGCGTGGCCGTGCGCTCAGCCGCGGCAAGTCGGTGTCGGCCATGGACGCCGTCGCCGTACCGCCGGCCGGGTCCAGCCGGCCGGTCCGGCCGGTCCTGATCGCGCCCCGCGGCCCGAAGAGCTGCACCGGTTCGCCGCACTGTTGGACGCCGCCTGGCAGAAGCCCGACGAGGCTCGACCGGACGGGCCGCCGCACCCCACCCCCGACAACCGGCACGGTCGCACGCAGGACTGTGCACGGAGCCGGAGCACCGTGACCGCCCGAGGCACCCGGCCCGTGCGGCGGATTCGCCGTCATTTCCACGGCAGCGGACACGTCCTGACCGTTCTGCTCGTCGGCGCCGGCCTGCCGAGCACCCTCGACGGCCGGGCGGAGCAGGAGCCGGTGCGGGGGTCAGCGCCGGGCCCCGCCGATGCGTCCCTCCAGCTGGACCAGCAATTCGCTGAGCTGCGTGCTGAGTTCGCCGCGGGTCCGCTCGTCGAGGCCGGAGAGCACGGCGCGTTCGTACGCCAACTGCCGGGGCAGCAGCTGGTCGACCAGGGTGCGCCCCTCCTCGGTGAGACGGACGTGTGTGACGCGCCGGTCGCGCTCGTCGCTGCGGCGGTCGACCAGGCCGCGCTCCTGGAGGATCCGGAGGCGCTTGGTGACGGCCGCACCCGAGGAGAACGTCTCCCTGGCCAGTTCACCGGGGGTGAGCTCGCGGTCGGTACGCCGTACGGCACCCAGCAGGTCGAATTCGGCGCGGGAGAGTCCGGCGGCGCGCAGCGGGGCGTCCTCCGCCTGCTGGAGCAGCGCGGCGCAGCGGTTGATGCGGCCGATGAGTTCCATGGGTCCGGTGTCCAGCTCCGGGTTGACGGCGTGCCACTGCCGTACCACCGAGGCGACGATGTCGTCGGTCACACCGCTCCGTTCTCCGGGGCGGGGGCGATCAGCCCCTGCCGTGTTGCTGTCGCCGCGAGCGTACGGTGTCCGGCCTGCTCGGCCGCGAGAATGTGCTCCTCGGGCAGGGCGCGCTGCCACCATTCGCCTGCTGCCGTGTCGCCGGCCTCGCGCAGTTCGACGAGCGATCCGGTGAGCCCGCGGCGGGCGGCGTCGAGTGCGGCGGGCGCGGGCGCCGGGGCGGCGATGACATGCACGGCGTGGGCCCGGGCCCGGTCGGTGGCGGCGAGGGCCCGTTCCAGCCGCCCGGTGGCCCGTCGGTTGGTGACGGCCATGGCGGCGAGAATTCCGACGGCGGCGCCGATGACGGTGTCCAGGACCCGGTCGCCGATGAGCTCGCCGGCCGGGTGCGTGCCGCCGAACTCCAGGACGAGGAGGGCCATCGGGGTCACGGCTATGGAACCGAGCCAGTAGTTACGGGTGATCAGGGCCTCTGCGGCGAAGTTGAAGAAGAGGCAGCAGCCGATGAGTGCGAGCGAGCTCGTCCGGGAGACGGGGAGGACGGCGGCGAATACGAGCACACCGAGCAGGTTGCCGAGCGTGCGCTGCAGGGCGCGGTTCCAGGAGAGCGTGACATTGGCCTGGTAGAGGGAGGCGGCGGTGACGATCGCCCAGTAGGGGCGGCCGACGCCGACGGCCATCGAGACATATCCGGCGAGGGCGCAGCCGATGAGGGCGCGGGCGGCGATGGGCAGCAGCGGGGAGCCGGGGGCGAGTGCGCGCAGAACCGCCCGCCGGGCGTCGCGTCGGCCTGCGGTCCGGCGCGCGGCGCGCTCGGCGTCGATCCCGAAGAGCTCCTCGGCGGTGCCGGGGGCGGGCGGCGGGGTGGGGACGGGGCCGCGGGCCCGGGTCTGCCGGGCCCAGGCTCGGAGCCGGTCGGGGCCGGCGACGCGCGCTTCGAGCTCGTGGTCGCCGGTGCGGGTGACGACGGCGGTGAGGGCGCGCTCGCTGTCGCGGTCCGCCGTGCGGGCGTGGCCACCACCGTGGGCGTCACCGACCGGACGCCCGTGGACGCCGGGGTGCGCACCGAGGGCTCCCCGGGCGAGCGCGGCTTCGGCGTGGACGACGAGTCGCTCCAGCTCCCTGCGTACGGGGGTGGGGCGTCCGGCGGCGAGCAGTGTCTGCCAGGCCGTGTGGACGGCGGCGGCCGCGGCGTGCCGGGTGCGGTGCCCCGGGTCGTCCGCGTACGCGGCGGCAGCGGCCAGGGCTCGGGCGGTCGCGCGCCGCTCCGGACCCTCCCGGCGCAGCAGCGCGGGCCCGACGGTGACCAGCCAGGAGACCGCGCCCGCGGCCACGGTCAGCGCCAGGTGTCCGGGGACCTGGCCGAGGTGCTGCGGGGCGAACAGTGCGGCCGAGGTGACAAAGGTGAAGATCACCGGCCCGGGCGGTCCGATGCGGGTGGCGTCGCAGAGCACCTTCTGCCCGGCCGCGAGAAGCGCGCCTACGGCGATCAGTACGGCTGTCGAGTCGGTGAGTGAGGCCGTGACCAGGGATATCGCCATACCGATGAGCATGCCGACGACGACTCCGGCGACGGTACGGGCGCGGCGGGCGTACGGGAGGCTGTGCCCGTAGAGCGCACAGAGGGAGCCGGCCATCGTGTACATCACGAGGTCGAGCCGGCCGAAGGCGAAGAGCGCGAGATTCGGTACGGCGGAGGCGACGACCACGCTCAGCGCCGGCTTGAACCACATGTCCGAGGGGCGGGCCAGGCGCAACGGGCCGACCAGGGGAAGTCTGCGGACGGAGGAGGGCTGCCGGGTACGAATGGTTGAATCACTCACCCAAACACTTTAGCAGATATTACACTCGTAAAACACTTCCTTCATCAGGCGGCGCGCTGGCCCCGCTCCCCGACCCGCCATAGCGTGCGAGACCACGGACCTCCACGCGTCCACGCAGTGACAGAGGGAACAGAGGAAACGCAATGAAGCTCACCGAACCGGTGTCCGGTGGCCCCTGCTGGGTCGAGCTCAGCACGCCCGACATCGCGGCAGCCAAGGCGTTCTACGGGGCGCTCTTCGGCTGGCGGTCCGAGACCGACCCGCGCGAGGAGGCCGGCGGCTACACGTTGGCGCACCTCGGTGACGAGCGCGTCGCCGCACTCAGCCCCGTCTATCAGCCGGGCCAGCCGCCGGCCTGGACGGTCTCGTTCGCGACCGAGGACACGGACGCCACGGTCGACAAGGTGACGGCGACAGGCGGCTCGCAGCTGGTCGGCCCGATGGACGTCTTCGACCAGGGGAGGTTCGCGGTGGTCGCGGACCCGACCGGCGCGGTGTTCTCGCTGTGGCAGGGCCGCGCCTTCGCGGGCGCCGACCTGCTGAACGAGCCGGGCGCGCTCGGCTGGGTCGAACTCGTCACCCGAGAGGCCGATACCGCCCTCACCTTCTACCCTGCGGTCTTCGGCTGGACGGTCACCGCGTCGGAGACATACCCGCAGTGGGGCGTGGACGGCGCCGATTTCGGCGGGATGCTGGTGATGGACGACAAGTTCCCGCCCGAGGCACCGCCGAACTGGCTGCCCTACTTCGCAGTGACCGACGTCGACGCGACCGCGGCTACCGCGCAGGGCGCGGGCGGCGAGCTGATGATGCCGCCGACGAGCGTCCCGGGCGGCCCACGTATCGCGGTGGTACGTGACCCGCAGGGCGCGGTCTTCGGCATCTATCTGGCGGGCGAGGAAGGCTGAGGGCTGTCACGTAATCCCAGGTGGATCAGCGCGGCGTCGGCTGCGGTGCATCGCAAGGCGGGGGGCGTCCTCGTAGCGGGCGTGTTCGGACGTTCCGGCAACGCAGCGAGGGTGCCGTAGCTGTCGTCGCGCACCCGCCGGGGAATGTCGTCGCGCGGGGGAATGTCGTCGCGCGCCCGCCGGGGAATTGGGGACAGCCCACGGGGCGTCCGGCGGATCACGGCCGGGGCCGTCACCCCGACCTGTCACCGGTCGCCGACAGCACCGTCCATGCCGCGCGCCCGCTGCTGGAGTCGCTGGACGCGGAGCGCCGGGCCACACTGATCGCGACGCCCACGGACCGGCGCAGCCACCGGTTCGACATCCGTCCGCACGGTGCCGGCCAAACGGTCCTCCTGGAGTTCAGCTGATGTACGAGAGCGATGCCGGCCTGCTCGCCCCCGGGCGGGCCGGCTCCCCCGCCGAGGCCACCACCGGCGACAGCGCCTTCCTTCAGGCGATGCTCGACGCCGAGGCCGCGCTGACCCGCGCCCAGTCCGCCTGCGGACTCGCCCCGGCCGAGGCGGGGCGTGCGGTGACTCGGACGGCGGACGCCGACCGCTTCGACGTACGTGATCTCGCGCTGCGCGCCCGCTCCGGCGGCAACCCGGTCATCCCCCTGGTCGTGGACCTCACGGCGGCTGTTCCCGAGGACGCCCGGCCGTATGTGCACCGGGGTGCGACCAGCCAGGACATCCTCGACACGGCCGCGATGCTGGTCGCCTCGCGGACGCTGACAACGGTGCTCGACGATCTGGAGCGGGCGGCGGGCGAGGTGGCACGGCACGCGGCCACGCACCGCGACACACAGATGGCGGGGCGCACGCTCACCCAGCACGCCGTGCCGACCACGTTCGGACTGAAGGCTGCGGGGTGGCGTGCGCTGATCCTCGACGCCCGGGACCGGCTGAGTGCGGTACGGGCGTCGCTGCCCGCCCAGCTCGGTGGCGCAGCAGGCACATTGGCGGCCTTCTCCGCCTTCTCCGCCCCCTCCCCCATCGCCCAGGAGGACACCCCCGGGCAGGAGGGCGACGACGGGCAGGGGGAGGTCGACCTGCTCGCTCTGGTCGCCGCTTATGCGCATGAACTAGGCCTGGCGGAACCGGTGTTGCCCTGGCACACCCTGCGTACCCCGATCGCCGATCTCGCCGGTGCGCTCGCCTTCACCGCGGGCGCTCTCGGCAAGATGGCCGCTGATGTGCTCACGCTCTCCCGCACCGAGATCGGTGAGGTCGAGGAGGAGGAGGGTGGCGATTCGTCGGCCTTGCCGCACAAGGCGAATCCGGTGCACGCCACGCTGATCGCGGCGGCCGCCCGCCGCGCACCGGGCCTGGCGGCCACCCTGTACGGCTCGCTGACTGCCGAGGACGAGCGGCCCGCCGGGGCATGGCACGCCGAATGGGAGCCGCTGCGCGATCTGCTGCGGCTCGTCGGTGGCGCGGCGCACGACGGCGCCGCACTCGCGGCCGGACTGCGGGTCGTCCCGTACACCATGCGGGAGAACCTCCAGCTCACCGACGGTCTGATCGTCGCGGAGCGACTGGCTGCCGTGTTCGCCGACCGGATCGGCCGGGCGCGGGCCAGGGAGGTGCTCGCTGCCGCGGCGGAGCGGGCTCACTCCGAGACGACGGACCTCGCCGATGTGCTCTTCGACGTCCTGCGCGAGGAACCCGAGCTCGCCGGCCTCGATCTGGCGGAACTGACCGACCCCACCCGGTACACCGGGTGCGCGGGCCCCCTCACCGACCGGGCACTGGAACGCCGATGACTCCTCCGCTCGGCCCTGCCGCCTCTCGGTGTCGGCACACCGGTCCGGGCGGTCACCAGGCCGGAACCGCTAACGGCTGTCAGGACGGGCACCCCGACCGGCGGCCGTGCTCGCCCCCTCGCCCCGGATCCGGGCGTGGATGTGCATGTCGTGCCAGCCGTCGGCATGCAGATGTCCCCGCCGCCGGGTGCCCTCCAGCGCGAAACCCGACTTGGTCGCGACGCGGCAGGACGCCTCGTTCATGACGGAGTGGGCGAGTTCCAGACGCTCGAAGCCGACCTCGTCGAACGCCCAGCGCGCCACGGCGGCCACGGATCTGGGTGCGACCCCCTGCCCACGGGCGGCGGGCAGGGTCCAGTAGGCGCATTCGGCCTGTCCGATGCCCAGCATCAGCGAGCGGAGCGAGATCCGTCCGAGCAGTTCCTCGGCTCGGTCCGGTGCGCCGTTCGTCGGGCGGACGACCGCCCAGTGGACACCGGTCTCGGCGTGCCAGGCGTCCTGCCACTGCTCGATCCAGTCGCGGGCCTCGTCCCGGGAGTCGGCCCGCCGCAGGTGCCAGCGCTGGATCGCCGGGTCCGAGAAGGCGGCGAGAACGGCGGGGGCGTCGGTGCCCTCCCACGGTCGCAGGAGCAGATCGCCGGCGACCGGCAGGGCGGGCTGCGGACCTTCCGCGAGACGGCCGGAAGGGATGTGGGGCGGCACCAGGTAGGGCATGTCCGTCATCGTCCCACCGAGGGGTGCCCGTCCCGGGCAGCGGCCGTGCGGCCGTCCTGGGGACAGATCTCCGCCCGCGCATCCGTACACCGTGTACGGATGTGCGGGCGGTGCATGCCGTGCGGAAGGGGTCGTCAGCCGAGGCCGCGGGCATCCTGCTTGAGGGCGGTGTCCACGGTCAGTGCCGTCGCCACGACGAGGCTCAGCAGCGGTTCGGGCAGCTGGTAGTGGATCTGCAGCACGTAGTTGTCCGCCGTCGTGAACAGCGTCTTCGCGAGGCCTTCCCAGGTCTTGGTGATCCGGGCGATCTCCGCGTCGTTGTGGTCGACGATCGCGAAGTTCCAGGCGCGCCAGTTCTCCGCCTTGATGGCACCGATCTTCTGACCGTCGACCATGATGGCGAAGTTGATCTTGCCGATGGCGTTCTGCTGGACGATCTCGCCGACGGCGCTGCCGTCCGGGCGCTGCACGACGACCCGGGACTTGATGAATTTCGCCGGGCGGGTCAGAAGCAGCTGCGGCTGACCGTACGCGTCACGGATCTCGAGCTTGTGGGTGAGGTACTGGTCGATGCTGGAGACGAACCGCAGTACCTTGCGCAGCGCGCTCTGACCGACCTGGATGACCGAGCCGATCGTGTTGCCGTTCTGGTCGAAGACGCTGTACTCGTTCGTCACCTCGATCAGCTTGGCCTTCTGGTTCACGACCAGGACCTGCTGGTTGAAGAGCGAGGCGCCACCCGGGACGCCGCCCTGCTGCGGCTGCGCCATCTGCTGAGGAGCGAACTGCTGCGGCGCGGCCTGCGGCTGGGCGGCTGCCTGCTGGTACTGAGGGGCGGCCTGCTGCTGGGGCACCTGCCCCTGGCCCGGCGCCTGGGGCTGCTGTCCGCCCGCCGGGTTGGTGTGCTCGGTCCACTGGGAGCCGTCCCAGTAGCGCAGCAGCTGGGGCGCGCCATGAGGATCCGGATACCAGCCCGCAGATACGTTCGAGTGCGTTGTCACCGGGGCACACTATCCCGCCGGTCCGACAGTGGAACCCTCAACGGCCGCATCCACAGGCTCCCCATACTTCTTGAAAATTCACACACCGCTACGATGTCGGCGATGACCAGGTTCGGAGAACGGCCCTACGCACGGCGCGGTGACGTGCGTGTGTCTGCCGTTCTCGGCTGGCTGTTCGCCGTGCTCGCCGTGGTCTCGTGCTGTTCGCTCGTCGAGACCGGCGCGGCCGCGCACCACGCCACGACCGCGACGGTGACCGCGACTCCCACTCCGGTCACGGCTCCCGGCGCGACTCCCCCGTCGACCGCGCGCGTAGTCGTCGTGGCCGAGCCTCCGGGCGGCCGGGGCGCCGGCAGTTCCTGCCACGGCGCCTCGGAGCACGCGACACCCGTCGTCCTGTCCCCCCAGGCCGCCCCCGCCGCACTCCCCACCTCCACTGTCGCCGCACCGGAGGGCCGGCTCACCGGCGCCGCCGGTATCCGCGGCCCCTCCAACGATGCCGCGGGCGCCGTCGACCGCCTCCGTCTCCAGGTTCAACGGACCTAGAAGCAGGCCCGGTTCCTCCGCCTGCCCACTTTCCGTACATCGTGTTGAACCCGAGGACTCCCCATGGCTTCCGCCAAGAAGCAGCACAACCCTGCCGCCGCGCGCCGCGCCAAGCTGGAGGAGGCCCGCCGCAAGGAGCGGGCCCGCGAGCGCCGTAGCCGCATCATCACCATCGCCGCGTCCATCGCCGTCGTCGCCGGACTCGTCGCCGGCGGCGGCTATCTGATGTCCGCCGCCGACAAGCAGGACGCGGCGGCGGAGCAGGCCAAGTCGTCCCCCGTCCGAGGCGAACGGAGCTGGGACAAGCTCACCCAGAACCATGTCGAGAAGAAGGTCGACTACCCGATGAACCCGCCGGTCGGCGGCGACCACAACCCGGTGTGGATGAACTGCGACGCCGACGTCTACACCGCGCCGATCCCGAACGAGAACGCCGTCCACTCGCTGGAGCACGGCGCCGTCTGGGTCACGTACAACGAGAAGGCGAAGCCCGCCGACATCGAGAAGTTCACCGAACGCGTCGCCAGGACGCCGTACTCCCTCATGAGCCCGGTGAAGGACCAGGACGCCCCGCTGATCCTCAGCGCCTGGGGCAAGCAGGTCACGGTGAAGAGCGCGACCGACGCACGCGTCGCGCAGTTCTTCACCAAGTACGTCCAGGGGCCGCAGACTCCGGAGCCGGGCGCCGCCTGCACCGGCGGGATCGCCCGGTGACGTCCTCGGTACGCACTCCGTGGCGGATGGGTGCGGCGGGAGCCGCGGTGCTGCTGCTGGCGCTGGGGCTGGTCGCGCTGATGCTCGTACGTCCGACCTCGTCGTCCACCACCCCGCAGAAAGCGAACCGGACGGCCGTGCCCGCGGACACCTCGGTCGATGTGGGGTTCGCGCGTGACATGTCGATCCACCACCAGCAGGCGGTCGAGATGTCGTTCGTCGTCCGTGACCGGACGGCCGACGAGGACGTGCGGCGGCTCGCGTACGACATCATCAACACCCAGGCCAATCAGCGCGGAATGATGCTCGGCTGGCTGGATGTGTGGGGCCGCGCCAAGAGCTCGAGCCGCCCGCCCATGGTGTGGATGGACCACCAGGTCGAGCCGAGGGGCGACGGTTCGCTGATGCCGGGCATGGCGACCGACACCGAGCTGGACGCGCTGCGAGCGGCGAAGGGCAAGGACGCCGAGGTGATGTACCTCCGGCTGATGACCGTGCACCACCGGGCCGGTGCGGAGATGGCACGGGCGGCGGCCACCGGAGCGGACACCGACGAGATCAGGAACCTGGCGGCGGGCATGGTCCGTGGCCAGCAGTCGGAGATCGCGCTGATGACCGACATGATCGAGGAGCGCGGCGCCACGGTGTGAGCCGGACGGTCCGGGCTCGGTGGTCCCGCGCGCAGGGGACCACCGAGCCGGGTCCGGAGCAGGCTCCGGACCGTACTGACGTACGGCATCGCATAGGCTCATCAGCGATATGAAGAGCAACCTCACGACCTTGGGGCCCAAGGCCGACAAGGACACCGTGCGACGGAGCAACCTCAGCCTGGTGCTGCGCGCCGTCCGTGACGAGGGCGACCGCGAGGCGACCAGGGCCGGGGTGGCCGCGCGCGTGGGGCTGACCCGTGCCGCCGTGTCCTCGCTGGTCGAGCAGCTGCTCGACAGCGGGTTCCTGACCGAGTCGGGCAAGACGTTCAGCGGGCAGGCCGGGCGCCCCGGCACCGCACTCAAGGTGGCGCGCACCGGCCCCGCCGGGCTCGGTGTGGAGGTCAACATCGACTATGTGTCGGTGTGCGTCGTCGATCTGGCCGGCACCGGCCGGGTCCGGCTGACGGAGCACCTCGACAACCGGGGCGCACCGCCCGCCGAGGTGCTGGCGCGGGCCGCCGGGATCGCGGCGCGCACCCTGGAATCGGCGGCCGAGCAGGAGCTGTTCCCGGTCGGGGTGGCGCTCGCACTGCCCGGTCTGGTGTCCGGCGGCGCGGTGCGCCAGGCACCCAACCTGGGCTGGAACCAGGTTCCGGCAGAGGAACTCTTCGCAGCCTCGCTGGCCGCCCTGCGGCCCGGCCGCCCGGAACTGCCGGTGAGTTCGGAGAACGAGGCCAATCTGGCGGCGCTGGCCGAGCTCTGGTTCGGCGGCCTCGACGAGGTCCGCAGCTTTCTGTACCTGACGGGTGAGATCGGCGTCGGCGGCGCCCTGGTCATCGACGGCGAACTGCTGCGCGGCGCGCACGGTTTCGCCGGGGAGATCGGGCATGTGGTGGTCGACGCGGACGGGCCGGAGTGCCGGTGCGGATCGCGTGGCTGCCTGGAGCAGTACGCGGGACAGTCGGCACTCCTGCGGGCGGCCGGGATCGAGGAGACCGGCCGCGGCAGCGGGGTGGCCGAGCTGGAGCGGCGCAGCCGGGCCGGGGACGAGCGGGCGGTGGCCGCGGTGGCCGAGGCCGGCCGGATGCTGGGCCGGGTGCTGTCCGGGGCGGTGAATCTGCTGGACCCGGACGCGGTGGTGCTCGGCGGGATCTACCGGGGCCTGATGCCCTGGCTGTCGGCGCCCGCCGACGATGAGCTCACGGGCAGGGTGGTGTCCGGGCTGTGGTCCACGAGCTGCGGGCGGCTGCGTGCCTCGTCGGTCGCGGGCGACGCCGCGCGGGGTGCGGCGGCGCTGGTGATGCAGGACGTGCTGGCCGACCCGGCGGCCTACGCGGCGAAGGCGACGGGCTGACCACGGGGAATGTGCGGGCTGCGGGCCGGACCGTGGGGCGCGGCCGCCGGGCCTGTCCGGCAGCCGCGCCCGGACGTCAGCGGACCCCGAGCAGGTGGTCCAGCGCCAGCTGGTCCAATGCCTCGAACGCCATGCTGCGCTCCGCCGCCGCGGTCACGTCGAAGTCCTCGTACGCCGATCGGTCGGCAAGCAGCCCCGCCACGCCGTCCTCGGCGGTGGGCAGAGCCAGTTCGTCGAGCCGGGACGCACGCAGTGCCTCCTGGACGGCGGGGTCGGCGCGGAAGGCGGCGGCGCGCTCCTTGAGGATCAGGTAGTTGCGCATGCAGCCGGCGGCCGACGCCCAGACCCCGTCGTAACCCTCGGTCCGCGGCGGCTTGAAGTCGAAGTGGCGCGGGCCCTCGTATCCGCCCGTCTCGAGGAGGTCGACGAGCCAGAAGGCCTGGCGCAGGTCGCCGGCGCCGAAGCGGAGGTCCTGGTCGTACTTGATGCCGGACTGGCCGTTGAGGTCGATGTGGTAGAGCTTGCCGGCCCACAGGGCCTGCGCGATGCCGTGCGGGAAGTTCAGCCCGGCCATCTGCTCGTGGCCGACCTCGGGGTTGACCCCGTACATCTGCGGGCGTTCCAGGCGCTCGATGAACGCGAGGGCGTGGCCGACGGTGGGCAGCAGGATGTCGCCGCGCGGCTCGTTCGGCTTGGGCTCGATCGCGAACCGCAGGTCGTAGCCCTGCTCGACGACGTACTCACCGAGCAGGTCGAAGGCCTCCTTCATCCGGTCCAGCGCGACCCGTACGTCCTTGGCGCCGCCGGACTCCGCGCCCTCGCGGCCGCCCCAGGCCACATACGTGGTGGCGCCGAGCTCGACGGCGAGGTCGATGTTGCGGATGACCTTGCGCAGCGCGTAGCGGCGCACGTCGCGGTCGTTGGAGGTGAAGCCGCCGTCCTTGAACACCGGGTGGGTGAACAGGTTCGTCGTCGCCATGGGTACGACGAGACCGGCCGCGTCCAGCGCCTGCCGGAACCGCTTCACGAGGCCTTCGCGCTCGGTGTCCGTGGAGCCGAACGGGATCAGGTCGTCGTCATGGAAGGTCACACCGTACGCACCGAGCTCCGCGAGCCGCTGGACGGACTCGACCGGGTCGAGCGCCGCGCGGGTCGCGTCGCCGAACGGGTCGCGTCCCTGCCAGCCCACCGTCCACAGACCGAACGTGAATCGGTCTCCCGGGGTGGGCGTGAAGCGTTCCGTCATCGTCTGACCACCTTCGGTGCAGTCGGGTCCGCAACCGATCGAGGCCGTCGAACCCCTATTTGTTCAGTGTCATGACTAATCTTGCACGGCACCCCTCCGCACCGTAACCCCCTGTCACGCATCGCGTTCGCGAATCGGGGGACACCCCTGGTCCGAACGCATGCGATCGCGTAATTTGTTTTCAGCACGACCAAATCGTTCGCACCTGTGCCCACCAGCACACCGGTGCACCCGCACACCCGCACACCCGCACACCCGCACCGCGAGAATGAGGTAACCCATGCCGCCGCGTACCGTCGTCATCGGCGTGGACAGCTCCACCCAGTCCACCAAGGCGGCCTTCGTCGACGCCGCCACCGGTCAGCTGCTCGCCGTCGGACGTTCCCCGCACGTCGTCACGGGTGAGGCGGGGGCCCGCGAGACCGACCCCGAGGTGTGGTGGCAGGCGCTGCGCGACGCCGTCGCCGCCGGGCTGAAGGAGTCCGGCGTCCCCGCCGAGGACGTCACCGGTATCGCGGTGGCCGGTCAGCAGCACGGCCTGGTCGTCCTCGACCGTGAGGGCCGGCCGCTGCGGCCCGCCCTGTTGTGGAACGACACCCGCTCCGCCCCGCAGGCCGCCGCCCTCACCGCCGCACTGGGCGGTCCGGCCGCCTGGACCGCCCGCACCGGATCGGTGCCGGTGGCCTCCATGACCGCGTCGAAGTGGCAGTGGCTGCGCGAGAACGAGCCGGAGACCGCCTCCGCGACCGCGGCGATCCGCCTCCCGCACGACTTCCTCACCGAACGACTGACGGGCGTGGCCGTCACCGACCCCGGCGACGCGTCGGGCACCTGCTGGTACTCCACCGCCACCGGTGCGTACGACCCCGAGCTTCTCGAACTGCTGGGTCTGGACCCCACGTTGCTGCCCGAGGTGGCCACGACCGGAGCGGCCCTGGCCGGTTCGCTGACCGCCGAGGCGGCACGGACGCTGGGACTGCCGGCCGGGATCGCCGTGGCGGCGGGCACCGGGGACAACATGAGCGCCGCGGTCGGCCTGGGTCTCGGCGGCGCCGGACTGCTGGACCACCCCGTACTGAGCCTCGGTACCTCGGGTACGGTCTTCGCCGCCTCCGGGACCCGGCCCGCATCGGCGGCGCTCTCCGGTTTCGCCGCGGCGGACGGTACGTACCTCCCGCTGGCCTGCACGCTCAACTGCACACTCGCCGTGGACAAGGTCGCCGCCCTGCTCGGCCTGGACCGCAACGACACGGCACCCGGTGGAGAGGCGGTGCTCCTCCCCTACCTCGACGGAGAACGCACCCCTGACCTGCCCACGGCCTCCGGCCTGCTCACCGGCCTCCGGCACGACACCACCCCGCAGCAACTCCTCGGCGCCGCCTACGAAGGTGCGGTCGTCACCGTGCTGCGCGCCCTCGACGAGCTGCTGCTGGCCTGCGGGCTCGACCCGGCCGACCCCGAGGTGGCCGCCCGGCCGCTCCGCCTGATCGGTGGCGGCGCGCAGGGGCACGCCTGGGTGGAGACGGTACGGCGGCTCTCCGGGCGGCCCGTCGTCGTGCCCGGCAGCGGCGAACTGGTGGCGCTGGGCGCGGCCGCACTCGCCCAGGCGGCGGCCACCGGCCAGGACCCGGTCGCGATCGCCACCGCGTGGGACACCGGTGACGACACCCGACTGCCGTCCGTCGAAAGGGACACGGAGACCTGGGAGCGGGTCGGCTCGGTCCTGGAGCGGGCCGCGCAGCCGCTGCTGGGCGGGGTCAATTAGCCTGCAGACCACCCGCGTTCACCGGTTTGCACAGCCCCCGTTCACACATCGGCCGCCCATCGCCGGACGGGCTCGACCGCCGGTTTGGGGATGCCATGTGATCTTCACTAGTATCCGGCGATGATCATAAGAAGAAGGCTGACGGTCGGGGTGGGCATTCTGCTTGCCACCCTGACCGCCGGGCTCGGCACGGCCCTCCCCGCCGCCGCCGACGAAGCCCCCACCAAAGCCTCCCCCAAGGTCGAGTTGGTACTCGACGTCAGCGGCTCCATGCGGACCCGTGACATCGACGGCCAGTCCCGGATGACCGCGGCGAAGCAGGCGTTCAACGAGGTCCTGGACGCGGTGCCCGAGCAGGTGCAGCTCGGTATCCGGACCCTCGGCGCCGACTACCCGGGCGACGACCGGAAGGTCGGCTGCAAGGACACCAAGCAGCTCTACCCGGTCGGCCCGCTCGACCGCACCGAGGCGAAGACCGCGGTCGCGACACTGGCCCCCACCGGCTGGACCCCGATCGGCCCGGCCCTGCTGGGCGCGGCCGACGACCTCGAGGGCGGCGACTCCACCCGCCGGATCGTCCTGATCAGCGACGGCGAGGACACCTGCGGCCCGCTCGACCCCTGCGAGGTGGCACGCGACATCGCGGCCCGCGGCATCCACCTCGTCATCGACACACTGGGCCTGGTGCCGAACGCCAAGATCCGCCAGCAGCTCACCTGCATCGCCGAAGCGACCGGCGGGACGTACACAGCCGTCCAGCACACCGATGAACTCTCCGACCGCGTCACGCAGTTGGTGGACCGGGCGGCCGAGCCCGTCGTCACCCCGGTGGCGACCGAGGGCGCGGCCAGCTGCTCCGCCGCCCCGCAGCTCAAGGCAGGTCTCTACACCGACCGCGAGAAGCTCGGCGAACACCGCTGGTACCGGGTGGATGTGCTGCCGGGTCAGGAGCTGCGTGCCTCGGTGAGTGTGTCGGCGGACCGAGCCGTCAACAACGACTACGGCGTGCTGCTGCGCGCCGTCACCGTGCACGGCCGCGAGATCGTCAGAGGATCGGAGTCCGGCACCGGCCGCACCGACGCGATCTCGTCCGGTCTGCGCTACCCCAAGCCCGAGCAGGACGACACGGACAGCACGGACAGCGAGGACAAACCGGCCGCGGAGACCGTCTGCCTCCAGCTCAGCAACTCCTTCTCGGCCCCCGCCTCCGTGAAGACCTCGCCGGGCATGCCGGTCGAGCTGACCGTCGACGTGGTGGACGCGCCGGACGACGCGGCCGACGCCGCGGCGTTCGGTCTCGGCCGCGGCTGGTGGCTGCTGGGCGTACTCGTCCTGACCGGACTGATCGCGGGCCTGCTCGTCGGCTGGATCTCGCGCTGGCGCATCGCCGTATGGAGGACCAACTGATGGTGCGTGCAAGACGAGTACTCGCGGGTGCGCTGCTGGCCGGGTTCGCCCTGCTGACGTCGGCGGGGGCGGCCGCGGCCGACGACCCGTCCGCGAGCCCGAGCCCGAGCGCGTCCGACGGCAGTGCGGGTCCCACCGAGGCGGGCACCACATTCCGTACCGCCACGGCGATCCAGCAGAACCAGCGCGCCACCGCCGGGGCGTCCACGGGTGACTACCTGTACTGGGTGTTCCCCGCCGACGCGGGCCAGCGAGCCACCGTCAAGGCGACGGTGACGCTGCCCGAGAGCGCCACCCGGCACGGCGTGTCGACCTGGCAGGTCGATGTGTACGACGGGCTGCGGCGCCGGCAGGCCTGCATGTACGGCAACCAGACCCGGAAGGCGGCCGCGGACGCGTCGACGGTCGAACTCTCCTGCGTCCTGCGGACCGTACGCGCCTGGTCCGAGCCGTGGGCCGACGACCCGCTGCCCGGCAGCTACTACGTACGCCTCACCGTCGTCGATCTGCCGTCGGCGGATCTCGGGCAGCCGGTGCGGACCGAGGTCGAGGTGACGGCGGCCGACAAGGGCGGAGCCCACGACGTCGACGGCGCACTGAGCGAGCCTCTGGTGCCCGGGGCGTCCTCCGTGCAGCAGACGTCCGGCGACGCGTCCTCGGGCGGCGAGTCCACGACCCGGGTGTCGCTCGGCAGCGAGCCGGACGACGGCTGGGCCTCCGGCTGGTGGACGGACCGCTGGATCTGGACCGTCGGCGGTGGCGTCCTCGGCGCGCTCGCGGCCGTGTTCGGCTACTCCCTGACCCGCGGCAGCGGCCGCCCGTCCCGGGTCCCGCCGGGCGTCTGACCGCCCTTCGGCCGTACTCCGGCCCGCTCCGCGGCGCCTTCGCCCCTCGTTTCCGGGGCGGGGGCGCCGTGGCGCGACAGGCCGACATGACGGAGTCCGCCGAGGAGATGGGCGCGGAACGTGGGGTCCCGGTACGCCTCGCGGGTGTGCCCGAGCGCGGTGTAGAAGACCCGGGCGCCGGCGTGTTCATGGGCCCAGACAAGGGGATGGTCGACTCCCATGCCGCCGCCCTCGTACGTGGACTCGTCGGCGCGGGCCAGCACTCGCACACTGCCCCGCGGGTTCGCCCGGAAGTCGTACCACTCGTCCGTGAGCTCCCAGGTGGCACCGAGATGCGCGGTCGCCGGGTGACGGCGGTCCTCGACGATCACCGTTCCCGGCTGGAGGGCGGGATGGCGGTCGAACCTGGCTCCGAGGAGTTCGCCGTAGAACGGCCAGTCGTACTCCGTGCAGGCCGCGGCGTGCACCCCCATGAACCCGCCGCCCGCGGCGCAGTACGCCCGAAGTCCGGTGCGTCCGGCAGTGGTGAGGACTTCCCCGCTGGTGGAGAGGAACACCACGGCGGCGTAGTCGGCGAGCCCGCTCTCGAAGACGTCCGGCGCCTCTGTCGCGTCGACGGCGAAGCCGTGCCCGGCACCGAGTTCACGGAACGCGGTGACTGCGTCGGGGATCGAGTCGTGCCGGTACGCGGTGGTACGGGTGAAGACGAGGATCTTCGGAAGACTGCGCGACGCCATCACATGCTCCGGAGGCCGGCTCGGGCGGGACGCCCTCATCATGCCCGCCGGACGACCACGATCCCACCGGCTCACGGACGGGGCCGGCGACGGTCGGATCCAGCTGCTGGAAAGGGACTTGTGCAGTTCGTTCCGCCGGGATTCGCTTGTCCCCATGCAGCGAACGGTCTCTTCGCACCACCCTTTTCATGACCACGCATCCCACCGACCGGGCACGCTCGATCACCGTTACCGGGGCGAGCACCCGGTGCGCACCCTCGGCTATCTTCTGCGCCCCGACCGTCGACGCATCGCGATCGCCGCAGCCGTCTTCGTCGTCAAGCACAGCCCCGTGTGGCTGCTTCCGCTGATCACGGCGAACATCATCGACGTGGTCGTCCAGCACCGCCCCGAACAGGAGCTGTGGCTCAACGCGGGCGCACTGCTGTGCGTGCTCGTACTCAACTACCCGATGCATCTGCTCTACGTACGCCTTCTCGGCGGCAGCGTACGTCGGATGGGCACCGTGCTGCGCGACGCGCTCTGCCGCCGCATGCAGCAGCTGTCCATCGGCTACCACTCGCGGACGAGCGCGGGCGTTCTCCAGGCCAAGGTGGTCCGGGATGTGGAGAGCGTCGAACAGATGGTGCAGCAGTCCGCCGACATGGGGCTGGCCGCCGTCATCACGCTGATCGGCGGGCTCACCGTCATCGCCGTCCGTGTTCCGTCCTTCCTGCCGGTGTTCCTGGTGGTCGTCCCGACGGCCGCCCTGCTGGTCATGCGGCTGCGGGCCCGGCTGCGGAGCCACAACGAGTCGTTCCGCCAGGAGGTGGAACAGCTCTCCGCCCGGGTCAGCGAGATGACGAGCCTGATCCCCATCACCCGCGCCCACGGCCTGGAGCGCACGGCGCTCGGCCGCGTCGACGGTTCGCTGCGCCAGGTCTTCACGGCCGGCCTGCGCCTCGATCTGCTCAACGGCCGCTTCGGAGCGCTCGCCTGGATCCTGCTGAACTCGCTCGGCGTGGCCTGCCTGGCGGGATCGGCCCTGGTCGCGTACCACGGCTGGCTTCCCATCACGGCGGGCGACGTGGTGATGCTGAGCGCCTTCTTCACCACGCTCACCGGATCGATGACCACGCTGCTCAGCCTCGCGCCGATCATCAGCAAGGGGCTGGAGTCCGTGCGTTCGGCCGGCGAGGTCCTTCAGGCCCCGGACCTGGAGAGCAACGCGGGCAAGGACCGGGTCGACGAGGTGCAGGGCCGTATCGACTTCGAAGGGGTCGGCTTCGGTTACGAGGGAGTGGACAGCCCCGCTGTCGAGGACTTCACCCTGTCGGCGCGCCCGGGCGAGACGGTCGCTCTGGTCGGCGCCTCGGGGGCGGGCAAGTCGACGGTGCTGAACCTCCTCATCGGCTTCATCCGCCCGACGTCGGGCCGCATCCTGCTGGACGGCACCGACATGGCCACCCTGGATCTGCGCAGCTACCGCCGGTTCCTGTCCGTCGTACCGCAGGAGTCCATCCTGTTCGAGGGCACCATCAGGGAGAACGTCACCTACGGCATGGGCGAGACCGACGAACGGACGGTCCGTCAGGCGTTGCGCGACGCGAACGCGCTCGACTTCGTCGAAGACCTGCCCGACGGCCTCTCGACGGTCGTCGGAGAGCGCGGGGCGCGACTGTCGGGCGGCCAGAAGCAGCGACTCGCCATCGCCCGCGCGCTGATCCGCAATCCCCGGGTACTGATACTGGACGAAGCGACGTCGGCACTGGACACCCGCTCGGAGGCCCTGGTCCAGGAGGCGCTCGCCCGGCTGATCGACGGCCGTACGGTCTTCGTCGTCGCCCACCGGCTCTCCACCATCCGGGCGGCGGACCGCATCGTGGCCATGGACCGTGGCCGTATAGCCGAGGTGGGTACCCATGAGGAGCTGGTGGGGCGGGGCGGGGTGTACACGGGGTTGCAGCCGGCGAGGTCCGCGTAGGGAGCGCCGACGAGGTCGGCACGCCCGACCACAGTCCCGTAACGTGGCACGGTTACCCTCAACAACTCACGTACCCCACAAGGCAGATGAGCTTTTCGACTCATCGGCCACCATGGAGTCCAGTCATGTCGCCGCGTACCGGATCCGGGTACGCCACCAGCGAGCGGAGACCTTTCATGTCCACGGAGACCGGCCCGGCCGTCGATGCCGAGCCGAGCGGCCACGTTCCCGTACCGGGCCCCAAAGGGCTACCGTTCCTCGGGAATCTGCCGCAGTTCGGGAAGAATCCGCTGGCGTTCTTCGAGCGGCTGCGCGGGTACGGGGACATGGTCAGCTGGCGATTCGGCCCCAACCCCTGTGTGTTCATCGCCGATCCGGAATGCATAGGCGACCTGCTCACCGAGACGGAACGCACCTTCGACCAACCGGCGCTGGGCATCGCGTTCCGCACCGTGATGGGCAACGGCGTGGTGGTCGCGCGCGGTCCGGACTGGCGGCGCAAGCGGTCGCTGGTGCAGCCGTCGGTACGGCCGAAGCAGGTGCGGTCGTACGCGGCGACGATGGCAGGGAGCACGGTGGAGCTGGCGGACACCTGGTCAGGCGGTGAACGCATCGACATCAAGCGGGAGATGGCCGCGCTGACGCAGCGGATCGCCGTCCGCACCATCTTCGGGGTGGACACCCCGGCGGACGCCGAGGCGATGGGCCGGGCGATGGATGTCGCCCAGCAGGAGATCGGCAAGGAGTTCAGCGGCATCGGCGCGCTGCTCCCCGACTGGGTGCCGACGCCGGGCCGGTCCAGGATCAAGAAGGCCGCCGCGGTCATCGACGCCGAGGTGGGCCGGGTCGTGGCCCGGCACCGCGACGGGGACGGCGAGCGCCCCGACCTGCTGAGCCGGCTGCTGACCGCGGTGGACGAGAACGGCGCGCAGCTCACGGACGAGGAGATCCGCGACGAGACCGTCACCCTCTACATCGGCGGGCACGAGACCACCAGCTCCACCCTGGTCTGGGCGTGGTACCTGCTGTCCCGCAACCCGCAGGCGCGCGCCGCACTCACCGAGGAGCTGGACCGGGTACTCGGCGACCGGGAGCCGGAGTTCGACGACTACGCGCGACTGACGTACACCCAGGCCGTGGTCAAGGAGACGCTGCGGCTGTATCCGACGATCTGGCTGGTGACCGGGGTCGCCAAGGAGGGGGCGCGGATCGGCGGCGTGGACATGCCGAAGGGCACCAGGGTGTGGACAAGCCAGTGGGCGACGCACCGCGACGAGCGGTGGTTCCCGGAGCCTGAGGAGTTCCGCCCGGAGCGCTGGGACGCCGAGAGCGGCGACGACATCGCGGAGTACGCCTGGTTCCCGTTCGGCGGCGGGCCCCGGGTCTGCCTCGGTACGCGGTTCGCGATGGTCGAGGCGGTGCTGATCCTGGCCGTGCTGGCGCGCCGGTTCGAACTGGAGGTGGACGCGGGCGACGTCAACCCCGTGCCCACGCTGACACTCCAGCCGGACCGGGATGTCATGGCGACCGTACGGGCCCGGTAGTCCGCCGGGAGCGTGTCCGTATGGCGGAACGGTCGCAGGCGCGGTGTGCAACCGCCTTCCGCCGTACGGCATCCTCGTGCTGAACGAGTAGTCCGGCCCCGGACTCCGTGGGTGATCACGCCGGTCCGGGGCCGTACCTGACGGCGGAGGATGCGGAACCCGATGACTGACAACTCCGAGATGGTGGCCTTCGTGCGGGCGCGCCTGGCCGAGGAGGAACAGGTTGCACGAGCGGCCGGCGGCCAGAGTTGGCGGTGCCCGGCGGAGACGCCGGGGGAGGTCCATGACCGGACCGGCGCCATCGCGTTCAGCCTACGGACCCATGGTTACGACGAGCACATCGCCCTTCAGGATCCCGCGCGCACGCTCCGCCGCGTCGAAACGAGCAGAGTCCTGCTGGACGAGTACGAAGAGGTCGCGGCCCTGGACATCGACCGCCCCCACCACGACTTCGCCTCCGGCCGCGCGGTCGGACTGGGCTTCGTGGTACGGCAGATGGCCGCGGAGGATGCCGGGCACCCCGACTACCAGGCGAAGTGGCTGCCGCGGTTCACCCAGTGACCCAGGCGTCCGTGCGACGCGGCGCCACCGGGCACGCCGGGTCGACCGGCCGTCGGCGTCGGACGGCCGACACGGGGGCGTCCCGCCGAGCGGGACGCCCGCCCTCCGGGCCGCACCCCCGTCGTGCCCACAGTCGGGGACGGGTACATGGACGGAATCACGGCTCCTTGCCGGAACCACAATGCGCCGCCCCTCGTGGCGGAGCCCTCCCCCGAGCACCGCGGCCACCACCGGCCGGCCGAGGGCGTCCGACGGGTTCTCCCCCGCCCCTGCGCTCTCCCGCCGAGGGTTCGCCGTCCTCACAGCGGGCAGGTCGCAACCGGACGGCAGATACTGATCAGGTCTGTCCGCACCGGACTTCGCAGGGACACCGGCCGCCCTGCCGCAATCAGGCCGTCGAACAACCGGGAGCACCACCATGCGTCTTCGCCGTCCGCCGACCTCCGCATTCGCCGTCCCGGTCGCCGCAGCTACCGCCGTCCTGCTGGTCACCACCAGCGCTTCGGCCTCGGTGGGCAGCGCACACTCGGCAGGGCTCAGCCGGCTCCGTACGTGTCAGGAGAAGGCCCTAGGTGTGAAGGCGGCGCCCGGCGGCCCGGCCAACGTGGTGCACATCAGCGTCACCAACCACGGCGGTTCCAGTTGCGTCGTGGACAGGATCCCGACGATCACTTTCGCCGGGTTGGACGGCTCCGCCCAGACCGTGCCGCCCGCCGAGAGCGGCCCGTACACCCTCGCCCGCGGTGGTCGGGCGTACGCCACCCTGCGCACCGCGGACCCGGCGAGCACCGAGGGGCATTTCGTCGGCGCCCTGAGTGTGTCGGCCGATCCCTCGCACCACGGGGTCAGCTTCGGCGCGGCCGCCGTAGGCATGCCGCAGGGGATCCACGTCTGGGAACCGATCACCACGCTCTGGCACGGTTCGGCGGCGACGGCCTCCTCGGCACTGGCGGACGCCCTGGGCTGAGGGCCGGCCCGCCGGTGTGCCCTCAGCCCGCCCCCGTGGCGCGGGCTGAGGGCACGTCCGTGCGGGTGTCGTGCCCCCTCAGACCGTCGCCACCTCCACGGTCCCCGCTCCCTGCCCCGTCGCCCCGGTCTCCTCCACGATCACGCGGTACGGACGGTCCGTCCCCTCGGCCGTGACCCACGTCGAGCCCGAGGCGCTGTCCCGCACGACCCGGAAGACCGCCGCAGCGGTGCCCGTCAGGTCCACCGACGTGACGACCGTGTCGGTCGTCGAGGTCGCCGGGCCGAAAACCCGCAACGTCAGACCGTCCAGCCAGTCGCCGTCCGGGCGCTGGTCGTCCGCGCCCCACGGGAGTACCGCGCCGGGACGGACCAGGAGCGGAAGGCTGTCGTAGCCGTGCGTCTCGTGGCGCCAGGCCGGTCCGGTGACCGATTCGCCGGTCAGGAGGTGGGTCCAGGTGCCTTCGGGGACGTAGTACTCGACCTGGCCGTCCTCCGTGAAGACGGGCGCCACCAGCAGGTCCGGGCCGAGCATGTACTGGCGGTCCAGCATCCGGGTGGTCGGGTCGGCGGGGAACTCCAGCAGCATCGGCCGCATCATCGGGATGCCCGTGCGGTGGGCCTCGGCCGCCACCCCGTACAGGTACGGCATGAGGCGGTGCTTGAGGAGGGTGAACTTCCGGGCCACGTCCACGGCCTCGTCGCCGAACGCCCAGGGCACGCGGTACGACACGTTGCCGTGCAGCCGGCTGTGCGAGGAGAGCAGGCCGAAGGCGAGCCACCGCTTGAACACCGCGGGGTCGGGGGTGCCCTCGAAACCGCCGATGTCATGGCTCCAGAAACCGAAGCCGGACAGCGACAGCGACAGACCACCGCGCAGCGACTCCGCCATCGCGGTGAACGAAGCGAAGCAGTCACCGCCCCAGTGGACCGGGAACTGCTGGCCGCCTGCCGTCGCCGACCTGGCGAAGAGCACCGCTTCGCCGTGTCCGCGCTCCTTCTCCAGGAGCTCGAAGACGGTGCGGTTGTAGATCTGCGCGTAGTAGTTGTGCATCCGCTCCGGGTCGGAGCCGTCGTGCCAGACGACATCCGTCGGCACCCGCTCGCCGAAGTCCGTCTTGAAACAGTCGACGCCCTGGTCGAGCAGGACCCGCAGCTTGGCGTTGTACCACTCGCGGGCGGCCGGGTTGGTGAAGTCGACGAGTGCCATGCCGGGCTGCCACAGATCCCACTGCCAGATGTCGCCGCCGGGACGGCGCACCAGGTAGCCGTGCTCGGCGCCCTCCGCGAAGAGCGGCGACTTCTGGGCGATGTACGGGTTGATCCACATGCTGATGCGCAGGCCGCGTTCCTTGAGCCTGGCCAGCATGCCGGCCGGGTCGGGGAAGACGTCCGGATCCCACTGGAAGTCCGACCACTGGTACTCGCGCATCCAGAAGCAGTCGAAATGGAAGACCGACAGCGGGATGTCCCGCTCCGCCATGCCGTCGACGAACGAGCTGACGGTCTCCTCGTCGTAGGACGTGCAGAAGGAGGTGGTCAGCCAGAGGCCGAACGACCAGGCCGGAGGCAGCGCGGGCCGGCCGGTGAGTGCGGTGTAGCGGGCGAGGATGTCCTTCGGCGTCGGTCCGGCGACGATGTAGTACTCCAGCGACTGGTCCTCGACGCTGAACTGCACCTGACCGACCGACTCCGAGCCGATCTCGAAGGACACCTTGCCGGGGTGGTTGACGAAGACGCCGTAGCCGCGCGAGGAGAGGTAGAACGGGATGTTCTTGTAGGCCTGTTCGCTGCTGGTCCCGCCGTCCGCCTGCCAGATGTCGACGGTCTGGCCGTTCTTGACGTACGGGGTGAAGCGCTCGCCGAGTCCGTAGACGTTCTCGCCGACGTCCAGGGCGAGTTGGGCGATCATGTGGTGTGCCCCGTCAGGGGTGGTGGCGAAGGCGGTGCCCTTGCTGTCCACCGCCGTCAGGCGGCTGCCCCGGGCGTCGAGGAACGTCATGCCCCACGGGCCGTCACCGTTCATGCGCAACGTCAGCGGGCCGCTGGTCAGTTCGGTTGCCGCGCCGTCCCGGCGGGCGCGGGCCGCGGCGGTCGTGGTGTCGAGTCCGGGGAACTCGAAGTCCGGTCCGTGGTTGACCTTGCCGGCGTGATGGGTGGTGCGTACGCCGATGATCCCTTCGGCCGGGGAGAAACAATCGACGGTGATGAGAGGGGTGTTGAGGGTGTCGCCGCGCTCGTGCACCTGCTTGACCGCGGCGTAGGCGGTGAACCGGTCGGCGTCGACCCGCAGGTCGCGGACCTCGGTCGCGTAGCAGGCGCGGACGCCCTCTCGCATCAGCCAGAAGCCGTCGGTGAACTTCATGAGGACTCCTTGCCGGGGGCAACTGGAGGGAGGTGGGAGTCAGGACGTGGGTACGGCGGGGTCACTCGGCCGCTCCTGTGAAGGTGATTCGGGCCAGACGCACCGTGCCCCGCAGCATGACCTGTACGTCGCGCACGCCGGAGGCGGTCAGCGGCGTCTCGTGGCCGCGGTAGTCGTAGGGGCCGTCGGTGGCGGGGATGTCCACGGTTGTCGTACGGCCTTCGACCGTGATCTCCACCGAGCCCTCCCCCGCCGCGGACACCTCGACGGTGCGGGAACCGGCCGCGAAGTCGCAGCTACGGAAGAGGAGTTCGTTCCCGGGTGCGGTGGCGGTGACGGCGTCGCCGTCCGTCTTCGTGCGGTCGACGATCTCGGTGCCGAGCTGCTCGTCGTAGTCGGCCGCTTCGAGTCCGTGGTACAGGACGGGGCGGGGACCGGACCGTTCGCCGTCGACCGTGACCACGGTGGTGAGCCTGATGTCCGTGGCGGAGGCTCCGGCCCGGACTTCGTACGCCCCGGGTTCGACGGTCCAGCGGCCGTGCGCCACGTCCCAGTGGCCGAGTTCGGTCACCGGGACGGCGAACTCGATGCGCTGCCCGGCACCCGGCGCGAGGTGCAGGCGTCGGTGGCCCACGAGCTGACGCAGGGGCCTGACGACGGACGGTGCCAGGGCTCGCACGTAGAGCTGGGCCACCTCGTCGGCGGCAACGACGCCCGAGTTGGTGACGGTCACCGACACGCGCAGCCGGTCTCCGTCACGCTCCGCCGTCAGCCCGGTGTACGTGAACGCGCTGTACGACAGTCCGTGGCCGAACGGGTAGAGCGGCGTGCCCTCGTAGTAGAGGTACGTCTGCCGTGAGCCGATGATGTCGTAGTCGAGCAGACCGGGAAGCTCCGCGTCGGAGGTGTACCAGGTCTGCGGGAGCCGGCCGGCCGGGGAGACGTCGCCGGACAGGATCCGGGCGAGCGCGGTCCCGGCTGCCTGACCGCCGTGCGCGGTCCAGAGCAGGGCGGGAAGCGCGGCCGCGGCGTCGGTGAGCGCGTACGGGTAGGCGGAGGTGACCGCCAGCACGGTGCGTGGGTTCGCGGCGTGTGCGGCGCGCCAGATGCGTTCCTGGTGGACGGGCAGGTCGAGGGTGGTGCGGTCCTCGGTCTCGCGGCCGTTGATGTGCGGGTCGTTGCCGACGACGACGATCACGGTGTCGGCGGCCGCGGCCGCGCGGGCGACGGCGTCCTCGCCGCGCTCGACGACCTCGATCTCGAAGACGGTCGCGGCCGGTCCGGCGTCCGCCACCCCGGCGTGTCCGGAATCTTTCTCGTCCACCCCGGCAACCTTTACGCCGTCGGCGGCAACCGAGACGTACCCACCCGTTCCGATGTGCACAAGGCGGTGCCCCCCGGCGTGACCTTCCACCTTCTCCCAGCGGAACGTCTCCTGGACGATCCAGCCGCCGGGTTCGTCCGCGGACGCGCGTACGTACCCGTCCTCGGCGACCGACAGATAGCGGCCGTCGGGGTCCCGCAGGGTGAGCACACCGTTGCCCCAGTCGACGAGTGCCAGCTCGGACGGGCTGTCGCCGCACGTCAGCGGCGGAAGGTCGGTGCGGCCGGTGAGGAGCGCCGGGTCGAGGGCGCCTTCCGCGCCCTGGGTTCCGGTGCAGGCGTCGGTGTCGGGGATCTGCAGCCAGCCCGCTGCGCACTTCAGGCGGACCAGGTCGGCGCCCTCCGCGAAGGTCACCCGGTCCGCGCCGAACCGGCTCCGCACTCCGTCGAGCGGGGTGGACCGGTGGATCAGCGTGCCGCTGTACCAGTCGAGCTTGCAGGCGTCGGCGAGCAGGCCGACGACCGCGATGGTCCCGGGCGCCCCGGGGTCGAGCGGCAGCAGACCGTCGTTCTTCAGCAGGACCACGGCCTGTTCGGCGGCCTCCTGGGCGAGCGCCCGGTGTTCGGCCGTGTCGAACGCGGTGGTGTCCGCGTGCGGGTCGAGTCCGGGGTCGAACTCCCCCAGCGAGTAGCGCAGTTCCAGCAGGCGGCGGACTGCGGTGTCGATGTCGATCTCGTCGAGGAGGCCCTGCTCCAGTGCGCGGCGGATACGGCCGGTCATGACGGTGGAGTCCTGGCCGTGGTCGGTGAAGCTGTCGACTCCGGCCTTCAGCGCGGCGGCCGTGGCCTCTTCGTGGGTGTCGAAGTAGTGCTCGGAGTCGACCAGGTTGGACGGCGCCCCGGCGTCGGAGCAGACCACGAGCGACTGCTCGGTCCAGCGTCGCAATTGCTGGGACAGGAGGGGCGAGACATGGTTGGGCCGCCCGTTGACCAGGTTGTAGGCGGGCATGACCCCTGCCACCGCGCCCGCCCGCACGGCCTGGCGGAACGCCCGGAGGTCGTACTCGTGCAGCACCCTCGGACGGACCGACGACGAGGAGGTGTCCCGGTCGGTCTCGTTGTTGTGGGCGAGCCAGTGCTTGAGCACCGGCGCGGTGCGCCAGTAGTGCGGGTGGTCGCCGCGCAGTCCGCGGGTGTAGGCGACGGCGATCGCGGAGGTCAGGGCGGCGTCCTCCGCGTACCCCTCCTCACCGCGCCCCCACAGCGGATGACGCAGCAGATTCACGGTCGGGGCCCAGACGTTGAGGCCGACCCGGTCGTCCTTGGCCCGCTTGGCCCGGACCTCGTTGCCGACCGCCTCGCCGACCCGGCGCACCAGGTCGTCGTTCCAGGTGGCACCCAGGCCGACGGCCTGCGGGAAGACGGTCGCGGGGCCCATCCAGGCCACGCCGTGCAGTCCCTCCTGACCGGTGCGGAAGGCACCGATCCCGAGCCGGTCGACCGCGGGTGCGAACTGGTGCAGCATCGCTATCCGCTCGTCGAGGGTGAGCCGCTGAAGCAGATCGTCGATGCGCCGGGCGAAGGGCAGTTGCGGGTCGCGGAAGGGCTGCGGATGTTCCGTCACGTGCGGGTCCCCTTGGAGAGGTGGGAGGTTTTGCGAGGTCCGGGCCTGTTGAGGATCCGTCCAGGCCTCGGAAGATCTTTCGAAGCGCTTCGATGCTCTGCGTCAACCCCCGCGGGTGTCAAGGGTGCGGCCTTGTCATTCACGGCCAACCGGGGCTCGATCGCACCGGGAGACGGTTCGGAAACAGGTCGGAGGAATCTGGAAACGGACTCTTGTGCCTCCGGGACCCTTCACTTAATCTCGCTGCAACATCGAAGCGCTTCGACAGAATTTCGATGGGGTGCCGGTCACCCGCAATCTTCTTCATCTCCTGGGACGGTGACGCGTTCTGTCACCGTGTCACCTTCTTGTTGAACCGCTTCACCTCGGCCGGTCCAGCCGGTTCCACCGGCCCCTCCGGCCCAGCCAGTAACGCCCCACCTCAGACACAGGAGCCGAACGGCGGTCGCCCGCCGCGTGTCGTCCTGGTGCGCCTCGAAGGGTTGACGCAATGACGCCGAATTCCTCCCCCGCCTCCACCACCCCGAGCCGACGGAGCTTTCTCGCTTCGAGCGCTGTGGCCGCGGTCGCCGTGGCCGGCGGGGTGCCGCTGCTCGCCGCCTGCGGCGGCGGCTCCGGTTCCGGGAGCAAGGAAGGTACGACGACGGGCAAGGCGCTCAAGAAGGTCCTGCCGAACTACGTCCCGTCGAACCTGGTCCAGCCCGACGTGGCGGGCGTCAACGGCTCGAGCCCCGGTTTCACCGAGCTGCCCGACCCGCTGGCCACCTCGGTGAAGTCCGCGCCGGGCAAGGGTTCCGCGTTCCGGATCATGACTCCGCTGTGGGGCACCGTCCCGAAGAAGAACAACCCGTACTACACGGCCGTGAACAAGGCGGTCGGCGCGACGCTGAACTTCGACCCGCAGGACGGCAACACCTACCAGGACAAGATCGGCGCGGTCCTCGCCGGCTCCGACATACCGGACGTCGTGACCATCCCCGGCTGGAACATGCAGGGCCAGATCCGCAACGCGATCACCGCCAAGTTCGCCGACCTGAGCCCGTACCTGGCCGGTGACGCGATCAAGAAGTACCGGAACCTGGCCAACATCCCGACCGGTGCCTGGCAGTACTCCGTCTTCGGCGGCAAGCTGCGCGGTCTTCCCATGCCGTCGCCGATCCTCGGCAACGCGATCTTCTACCGCAAGGACCTGATCGGCTCCGGCGCCGTCCCGGGCAGCGCCGCCGATCTGCTGGCCTTCGGCAAGGAGTACACGGACGCGAAGAAGAAGGTCTGGGCCTTCGACGACCTGTGGACCTGCATCCAGAAGATCTTCGGGCTGCTGCCCGACGCCCCGCACTACTGGCAGCTGGAGAACGGCAAGCTCGTCCACAAGATCGAGACGCAGGAGTACCGCGAGGCACTGGCCTTCGCCCGCAAACTCCATGACGGCGGTTACGTCCACCCGGACGCCGAGGCCGGCAAGGACGCCGACTCCAAGATCCGCTTCACCGGCGGACGCGTCCTGATGTACAACGACGGCACCGGCGGCTGGAAGGGCATGGTCACCGAGCAGGCCGCCGCCAACCCGAAGTTCGACATGCAGGCGCTGGACTTCTTCAACCAGGACGGCGGAAAGCCGGTCCTGTGGCAGGACGACCCCGCCGGCATCTTCACCTTCCTCAGCAAGACGCTGCCGAAGGCGAAGATCGAGGAATTCCTCGGTATCGCCGACTTCGCCGCGGCGCCGTACGGCACCAAGGAGTTCATGCTCACCAACTACGGCGTGCAGGACACCCACTACACGATCAAGGACGGGGTGCCGACCTTCACCCCGCAGGGCATCCAGGAGGCCCAGCCCTCCACGTTCCTGTTCCTCGCCTCGCCTCCGCACACCATCGCCTTCCCCGACGAGCCGCAACTGGTGAAGGACTACGCGGGATGGATGGCCCGGCAGGCCCCGAACGTCAAGAAGCCGCTCTTCTTCGGCATGCAGATCGTCGAACCGCAGCGGTACGCCTCCCTGTACACGCCCTTCGACGACCTGCAGAAGGACATCCGTCGCGGCCGCAAGAAGGTCAGCGACGTCGACGCCGCGGTCACGACGTGGAAGAACAGCGGCGGCGACAAGTTGCGCGACTGGTACCAGGGCATTCTCGACAAGAACGGCTCCGGCAACTGACGCGTACGACGGACACGGACCCGTACGTACGACAGCGAGACGGCCGCCGGGCACAGGGATCCCCGGCGGCCAGGGCGGAGAGCACGACATGGGGAGCACACGGTGAAGCCACGGGCCACGGTTGCGACCGAGACGGACCGAGCGGCCAACCGGCCGACGGGCCCGCTCGGCGACGGCGGGAGCGAGGACAGCGGAGGCGGAGACAGCAACGGCACCGCAGGCGTCAGGGACAGCGGCAGGAAGCCCCCGGCCGCGGACAGCACCCCACCGGTGGCGGGCGGCATCACCTGGCGCCTGCGCCTGCGCCGGGACCGCACGCTGGTCCTGATGACACTGCCCGCCATCGCTCTGCTGCTGATCTTCAACTACATCCCGCTGCTCGGGAACATCGTGGCCTTCCAGGACTACGACGTGTACGACCTGGGCATCACCGGCAGCCCCTTCGTGGGCTTCGACAACTTCACCCGGATATTCGAGGACTACCGCTTCTGGCAAGTCCTCATCAACACGCTGGTCATCTTCCTGACCCAGCTGCTCCTCTTCTTCCCCATCCCGATCGCCATCGCCCTGCTGCTCAACACGATCATGAGTGCGCGGGTACGGGCCTGGGTGCAGGCCGTCGTCTATCTGCCGCACTTCTTCTCCTGGGTGCTCGTCGTCACCGTCTTCCAGCAGATGTTCGGCGGGGCCGGCCTGGTCGCGCAGTGGATGCGCGAACACGGCCATGAGGGCTTCGACCTGATGACCAATGCGAGCTTCTTCAAGTTCCTGGTCACCGCACAGGCCGTGTGGAAGGACGCCGGGTGGGGCGTGATCGTCTTCCTCGCCGCACTCGCCGCCGTCAACACCGATCTGTACGAGGCGGCGGCCGTGGACGGTGCGGGGCGCTGGCGCCGCATGTGGCACGTCACTCTGCCCGCGCTGCGTCCGGTCATCGCGCTGCTGCTCGTCCTTCGGGTCGGCAGTGCGCTCAACCTCGACTTCGAGCAGATCCTGCTCCAGCGCGACCAGGTGGGTCCGGGCGCTTCCGAAATCCTCGACACCTACATCTGGTGGACGGGCATCAAGACCGGCGACTTCGGCTACGCGGCCGCCGCCGGAATCTTCAAGGGACTGTTCAGCGTCGCCATGGTGCTGGGTGCGAACAAGGTCGCTCACATGCTGGGCGAGCAGGGGGTGTACTCCAAGAAATGACGACTCTCCTGGAAACGGACAAGGACAACCGCCGGACGGAGCAGCCCTCCACGACACCGGAGGAGTCACCGCTCAAGCGCGCACTGCGGATCGAGCCCCGCCCCGTGTGGGAGGAGGAGCCCACCAAGGTAGGTCTCGCCTTCAAGGGCTTCGGTCTCGTCACCATCTGCGCGATCGTGCTCGTACCTCTGTGGGTGGTGGTCGTCACCAGCCTCTCCGACACGAAGACGATCAACGACGCGGGAGGTCTGGTCGTCTGGCCGAGGACCGTCACCTTCGTCGCGTACAAGGAGCTGCTCGGCGGCGGCGCCGTCACCCGGGCGGCCCTGGTGAGCGTCGGCCTGACCCTCGTCGGTACGGCGTTCAGCATGGTGGTCTCGGTACTCTGCGCATACGGGCTGAGCCGGCGGGACTCCTTCGCGCACAGCAAGCTGCTGATGACGCTGATGGCGACGATGTTCTTCGGCGCCGGGCTCATCCCCACCTATCTGCTGGTCACCGGCATCGGACTGAGCAACAGCTACTGGTCGATGATCCTGCCCAGCGCGATCAGCGTCTTCAACATCCTGGTGCTGCGCGGCTTCTTCATGGACACCGCGCCCGAACTGATCGACGCGGCCCGTATCGACGGCGCGGGCGAGTGGCGGATCCTGCTGCAGATCGTCATGCCACTGTCCCGAGCGGTGATCGCCGTGATCTCGCTGTTCTACGCGGTCGGCTACTGGAGCCAGTGGTTCAACGCGATGCTCTACATCCAGGACAGTGACAAGTACCCGCTCCAGATGATCCTGCGCCAGCTCGTCCTCCAGCACCAGGTGCCGCCCGGCGCCATGGGCGCCGCGGTCAGCAGCGGGGCGATCAACAGTCTCGCCGTGCAGATGGCGGTCATGGTGCTGGCGCTGATCCCGGTCGCCGTGCTGTCGCCGTTCGTCCAGAAGCACTTCCAGAAGGGCATGCTCACCGGCGCCGTGAAGGGCTGACACGCACCGCACGCTCCGGACCTCACCACTTCCTCCGCTCTCTCCCTCTCCTTTCCTCCACCGGAAGGTGTTCGCCATGCGCGCTTCGTCCGCGCCCACGCCCAGTCGTCGCAACGTGCTGGCGGGAGCAGCCGTCGCGGCTGCGGCCGTCGCTCTCCCGGTCGCGGCTCCCGCCGCCGCCCACGCCACGAGCCGGCGGACGCCCCATGGCGTGCGGGGGGCTCAGGCATACCGCTGGCGCACGGCGGCGCTCGGCGGCACCGGCTTCGTCACGGGTCTGCTGTTCCACCCGTCGGTGAAGGGACTGGCCTACGCCCGTACCGACATCGGTGGCGCCTACCGCTGGGACGACGCGCGGTCCCGCTGGACCGCGCTCACCGACCAGTTGGGCTGGGACGACTGGAACCTGCTGGGCGTGGAGGCGCTGGCCGTCGACCGGGCCCACCCCGACCGGCTGTATCTCGCGCTCGGCACGTACGCCCAGTCGTGGGCCGGACCCGGTGCGGTGCTGCGGTCCGAGGACCGGGGAGCGACCTGGGCCCGTACGGATCTGACGGTGCGGCTCGGGGCCAATGAGGACGGCCGGGGCGCCGGTGAGCGGCTGCTCGTCGACCCGTGCGACAGTGAGCGGCTCTGGCTCGGCACCCGCCACGACGGGCTGCTGCGTTCCACGGACCGGGGTGCCACCTGGGCGTCGGCCGACTTCCCTGCCACACCGGCGGCGAACGGCCAGGGCATCATGTTCCTCGTCGCCGCGGGCCGTGCGGTGTACGCGGGCTGGGGAGACGGCGGGACGCCGCTCTACCGTACGAACGCTTCCGGCGGCTGGGAGGCGGTGCCCGGTCAGCCGTCGGGCGGTGTCGCGGCGTCGAAGGTACCGATCCGGGCGGCTTACGACACCAATGCCCGTGCCCTGTACGTCACTTACGCGGACGCACCCGGCCCCAACGGGCAGGCCGACGGTTCGGTGCACCGCCTCGACACGGTCACCGGCAGCTGGACGGACGTCACTCCGGTGGCGCCGAACTCCGGCGCCGGGGACGGCTTCGGGTACGGCGGGGTCGCCGTCGATGCCGGGCGGCCCGGCACGGTGGTCGTCACCACCAACAACCGGTGGGCGCAGGTCGACACCCTGTTCCGGTCGACCGACGGCGGATCCACCTGGACATCGCTCAAGGACACGGCGGTCCTCGATGTGTCGGAGACGCCGTATCTGCGCTGGGGCGGGGACACGGCCAAGTTCGGCTGGTGGATCCAGGCCCTGGCCGTCGATCCGTACGACTCGCACCACATCGTGTTCGGCACGGGCGCCACGGTCTTCGGGACCCGCGATCTCGTCCACTGGGCGCCACAGATCCGCGGTCTGGAGGAATCCGCGGTCAAGTTCCTGATCGCCCCGCCGACGGACGGTGCACGACTGCTCAGCGGACTGGGGGACATCGGCGTGATGTATCACGAGTCGCTGACCACGTCCCCGTCGCGCGGTATGGCGTCGAACCCGGTCTTCGGCACCGCGACCGGCCTGGCGCTGGCCGCGCTCGAACCGTCCTATGTCGTACGTACGGGCTGGCCGTCCGGCTCCGGTGCGGCCGGGGCGTACTCCGAGGACGGCGGCAGGAGCTGGCAGCCGTTCGCCGCGCAGCCGGAGATCGCGGCCGCGGCCCCGGGACCGGTCGCCGTCGGGGCGGACGGGGCGACTCTGCTCTGGTCGTTCATCCACTGGGACGGCACGAAGTATCCGGCGCACCGCTCCACGGACGACGGCGCGACCTGGACCGAGGTGGCCACCTTCCCCAAGGGCGGCACACCGCTGGCCGACCCGCTCGACCCGACGCGGTTCTACGTGTACGACACGGACACCGGGACGGTGTTCCGCTCCACCGACTCCGGCACGACCTTCACTCCGGGCGCCACTCGACTCCCCTCCGGTGACGTCCAGTTCAAGATGGCCGCCGCTCCCGGCCGCAGCGGTGACCTGTGGCTGTCGGCAAAGGACAACGGACTGTTCCGGTCCACGGACGGTGGACTGACCTTCGACGCCGTGGCGGGCTGCCAGGCCTCGCACGCACTGGGCTTCGGCGCGGCCGCGCCGGCCGGCCCCAGGAAGTCCGGCCGCCGGGTCCGCGACCCCTACCCGGCGATCTTCCAGACCGGGCGGGTCTCCGCCACCTTCGACGGGGTGGCGGTGCTGCGCTCGGACGATGCCGGCGCCACCTGGGTCCGGATCAACGACGACAGCCATCAGTGGGGCTGGACCGGCGAAGTGATCACCGGCGACCCCCGCGTCCACGGCCGTGTCTACCTGGGCACCAACGGCCGCGGCATCCAGTACGCAGACCCGGAATGAGGAGCGTGAAGTCCATGCCGTCCCTGCGCGACGCAGCCCGTGGCCGCATCCTCTTCGGCGGCGACTACAACCCCGAGCAGTGGCCCGAGGAGGTGTGGGAGGACGATGTACGGCTGATGAAGGACGCCGGGGTCAACTCCGTCACCCTCGGGGTGTTCTCCTGGGCGAAGATCGAACCACGCCCGGGCGCCCGGGAATTCGGCTGGCTGGATCGTCTGATGGACCTGATGCACACCCATGGCATCGGGGTCGTGCTCGCCACACCGACCGCTTCCCCGCCGCCGTGGATGGGGGCGGAGCACCCCGAGACGCTGCCGCGTGGCGAGGACGGCTCGGTCGTCTGGTACGGATCACGGCAGCAGTTCTGCGCCAGTTCGCCGGTCTACCGGCGTTACGCGGCGTCCCTCACCGAGGACCTGGCGGCGCGGTACGCCGATCACCCGGCGCTGACCGTGTGGCACATCAACAACGAGTACTGCACGCACTGCTGGTGCGACGGGACCGCCGCGCACCTCCGCCGGTGGCTCCACGCTCGATACGCCACCGTCGAGGCACTCAACGAGGCCTGGGGAACGGCCTTCTGGAGCCAGCGCTACGAAACGTGGGAGCAGATCCTGCCCCCACGCAAGGCGCAGTACATGAAGAACCCGACGCAGGTGCTGGACTTCAAGCGGTTCACGTCCGACGCGCTGATGGAGTGCTATCTGGCCGAGCGCGACATCGTCGCCCGGCACACCCCTCAGATCCCGGTGACCACCAACTTCATGCCGTTGTGGTCGGGGCAGGACGCATGGGCGTGGTCGGCCCAGGAGGACATCGTCTCCGTCGACGTCTATCCCGACCCGAAGGACCCGCAGGCTGCCCAGTACAACGCGATGCTCGCCGACATGACACGCTCCCAGGCGGCCGGGCCATGGATGCTGATGGAGCAGGCCGCGGGGCCGGTGAACTGGCGGGGTGTGAACCATCCGAAGCCGGCCGGCCTCAACCGGCTCTGGTCGCTCCAGTCGGTCGCGCGCGGCGCCGACGCCGTCTGCTACTTCCAGTGGCGGCAGTCCCGCCAGGGAGCGGAGAAGTTCCACTCCGGCATGCTCACGCACGCGGGCGAGAACGGCCGCACGTTCCGGGAGGTCAAGCAGCTCGGCGCCGAACTGGCCACGATCGGGGCGGCGGTGAGCGGTGCGGACGTGCCGTCCGAGGTGGCGATCCTGCACGACTGGGACTCCTGGTGGGCGGGCGCCCAGGAGGGCAGGCCGTCCAGGCTCCTCGACTACACGGAAATCGTGCAGAGCTGGCACCGGGCCCTGTGGGAATCAGGCATCAGCACGGAATTCGCCCGCCCCGAGGGCGACTTGACCGGGTTCCGGATGGTGGCCGTACCGCAGCTGTATCTGCTGACGGATGCCGCGATCGACAACCTGGTCGCCTACGTACGGGGTGGCGGGACTCTCGTCTGCGGCTTCTTCAGCGGGATCGCCGACGCGGACGACCGGATCAGGCCGGGCGGCATGGACGTGCGGATGCGTGAGCTGTGCGGCATCCGTACGCTCCACGAGTGGTGGCCGCTCGACGCGGACACCACGGTGGAGTGCGACGGCTTCCGGGCCTCGGTCTGGTCGGAGGAGCTGGAAGCGGATCCGGGCGCGGAGGTCGTCTCCGCGTACCGGGGCGGCGAGCTGGACGGGCTGCCCGCCGTAGTCCGCAACGACCGTGCGTACTACGTCTCGACGCTGCCCGAACCGGAGGCGCTGCGCGCCCTGCTCGGCCGGGTGGCGGCCGAGGCCGGGACGGCGCCCGTGCTGACCGGGCTGCCCGAGGGTGTGGAGGCCGTCCGCCGCGGCGATCTGCTGTTCCTGCTGCACCACGGCCGGAGCAGCGTCACCGTACCGGTGCCCGGTGCGCAGGTGGATCTGCTGACCGGGGCGGCGGTCAACGGCTCCGTGGAGCTGGGCCGCTACGGCGTGGCCGTGCTGCGCGGCGCAACCCTGTGACCGCGGCAGGTACGGAGGCCGGCGCCCCGGGCCGCGACGGCACGTGGGAGCCACACCCCGCCGCCCGCTGGGAAGACGCCTTCCTCGGCGGCAACGGCCGGCACGGAGCCATGGTGTACGGAGATCCGGCCGACGACCGGGTCGTCGTCAACCATCACACCCTCGTCCGCCCCAACGGCAGCGAGCACGCCGGACCGCCCCTGCTCGCAGACCGGCTGGAGCAGCTTCAGGACGCGCTCCTCGCCGGGGACACGACGGCGGCCGAACAGTTCGGGGCGGAACACCCGCTGCTGTGGGTCCAGCCGTTCCACCCCGCCTTCCAGACCCGGGTCCGCCGCCTGCCGTCGACCGTCGACCGTCGCGCGGGGACGGCCGGCTACCGCCGCTCCGTCGACTTCGCCACCGGGGAGATCTGCGCCTCACACAAGGACTGGCGGAGCCGGGTCTTCGTCTCACGGGCCGACGACGTCATCGTCCAGTGCATCACCGGGTTCGGGCTCGCCGTGGAGCTCACCCTGGACCACGCACTGCCGGGTGCGCCCCCGCGTCTCGCCGTCGGCCGCAGCACCGCACTGACGGCCGACGGCGCCCGGCTGGCCCTGCGGGCCGGCTACCCGTCCAGTGATCTGGCCTACACGGGCGTCACCGTGGCCCGGGTGGACCGGGGATCCGTGACCGTGTCGGGCGAGGGCATCCGTATCGACGGCGCGCGGACTCTGCTCCTGCTGACCCGGGTACGGCGTCATACGGGCGACCTGGACCTCGCCGAGGAATGGGAAGCCCTGCCGTACGCCGACTACGAGACGCTGCTCGCCCGGCATCGGCCCCTGCACCGCACCGCCTACGAGCGCGCCACCCTCACCCTGCATGCCGAGGCGAAGGAACGCGCCTTGCCGGGAAGTGAGTTGATACGTCGCCCCGAGAGCCCCGCGCTCCTGGAGCGGCTGTTCGCAGCGGGCCGCTACCACCTGCTCTCCGCCGCCGGGGTGCTGCCGCCACGGCTGACCGGTCTCTGGACCGGCGACTGGGACACCGCCTGGTCCGGTGCGTTCACCACCAATGCCAATCTCAATCTCCAGATCGCTTCGGCCGCCGCCGCGGCACTGCCGGAGGTGTCCGAAGCCCATGCCGGTCTGGTCCGCGGCCAGCTGGCCGACTGGCGGGACAACGCCCGCGCGATCTTCGGCGCCCGGGGCATCGTCGCCCCGACCCACACGGACGGCGAGTCCGGCCACAACCACCACTTCCAGCGCGCCTATCCGCACCATCTGTGGACCGCGGGTGCGGACTGGCTGCTGCAGCCCCTTCTGGAGCACGCCGAGACCACCGGCGTGACGGACCGCTGGCTGACCGACGCGCTCACCGAAGTGGCGGAGTTCTACGAGGACTTCCTCACCCGGAACGCCTCGGACGGCACGCTCGCCATCGTCCCCTCGTACTCACCGGAGAACCGTCCGGCCAACGCGAGCTGGGGGACGATCAACGCCACCATGGACATCGCGGCGTCCCGTCACGCCCTGGCCACCGCAGCCGGGCGCTCCCCCGGCCATCCGGCCGCTGGCCGCTGGCGCGCGCTCGCCGACCGGCTCCCCCGGTACCACGTCAACGAGGACGGCGCGCTCGCCGAATGGGCCTGGCCGGGCCTGCGGGAGACGTACGACCACCGGCACCTCAGTCATCTCTACCCGGTGTGGCCGCTTGGCGTGATCAACCCGTACGACACCCCTGATCTCGCGGACGCCGCACACCGCGCACTGGAGCTGCGCGGCGCGGAGAACGACTCCGCGCACGGCCATCTGCACCACGCCCTGATCGCTGCACGGCTGCACGACGGTACGCGGGCCCTGGACGCACTGAACGCCGTGCTGGCGGGCGACTTCTTCCACCGCTCGCTGATGTCCTCGCACTATCCGTCCCGCGATGTCTACAACGCGGACGCCGCCCATGCACTGCCCGCGGCGGTCATCGAGATGCTCGTCCAGTCCACCCCGGACCGGCTGGTGCTCCTGCCCGCGCTCCCCAGCACGTTTCCGTCCGGCGAACTGCGCGGGGTGCGCACCAGGTTCGGCGCCCGCGTGGATCTGTCCTGGTACGAGGACGGTCACGCCACGGCCGTCCTGCACCCCACCCGTGACGCCCGTGTCGATGTACGCACGGGCGGCGGGCTCACGCTCACCGACACCGCGACACGGCGCTGCACCGACACCCCTGCCGAGCCCCCCACCGAGACCTCCGCCGGAACTCCCGTAGCTCTGCTGGACCTGACGGCCGGCGTGGACCGCGTCCTCACTCTGAGGCAGCGGTAGCGCATCCCCCACCCCGACTCCCCGCACCGTGACTCCTCCTCGGCGTGAACGCCGGGGCTTCTCGCTAAGCCGTGTCGGCGTTGCGACGGACCAGCCCGGCCCGTAGTACGTTCAGGGCGCCCACCGTGTCGGCGTGCGCGGTGTGGCCGCACGCGGTGCAGTGGAACTTCTCCTGTGTGGGCCGGTTCTCCTTCGCGGTGTGCGCGCATTCGGGACACCGCCGGGAGGTGTTGCGGGGGTCCACGGCCATCACTTCCCGTCCGGCACTCTCAGCCTTGGCATTCAGGATCGCGAGGAACACCCCCCATCCGGCATCTGTGATGGAACGGTTGAGTCCGGCCTTGGCGGCGGCCCCGTTGGGCAGGAAACTGCTCGGCTTCTCGGGGTCGGGTTTCGGTGCGGGGGTTTTGCTCATGTTGCGGATCTTGAGGTCTTCGTGCGCGATGAAGTCGTGCTCACGGACCAGGTGGAGGGCGGTCTTGTGCGCGTGGTCGAGCCGCTGACGGCGAACCTTGCCGTGCAGGGACACGACCTTCTCCGCCGCACGCTGGTGGTTGCGGGTACGGTCCTTCGCCTTGCGCCGCGGGAACCGGGACAGGGCCTGCTGCGCGGCCTGAAGCTTCGCAGCGGCCTTGCGGGCGTGCCTGGGGTTGGGCACGAACCCGCCGCCCGAGTCGGCGAGGAAGTTCGCGATGCCCAGGTCGATGCCGACCATGCTGCCCGTTGCCGGGAGCGGTTCGGGCTGGTCCTGTTCGGCGGTCAGCACGACGAACCACTTGCGGCCTTCACGCTTGACCGAGACGGTCTTGACCTTGCCGGCCACGGGCCGGTGCTGGTTGACCTTGACGTGTCCGATGCCCTGGAAGCGGACGCGGGTGACCCGGTCGTGCGGGGTGGAGTCCCATCGGACCCCGTCGCCGTCCTTCGGGAACTCCACCGTGTCGAACCAGTTCACCCCACGAAAACGCGGATACCCCGGCGCCAGACCGGCTGCGACCCGGCGGAAGAACGCGGCGAACGCCTTGTCCAGACGGCGCAGCGTGGCCTGCTGCGAGGAGAACGACCAACGCCCCTGACGCTCCGGATCGAACGCCCTGATGTCCTTGAGCTGGGCGGACTGCTGCCCGTACCTGATGCTCGTCTTCGAGGGATGACGGTAGGCATCGCGCCGTTCCTCTAACGCCCCGTTGTACAGGGAGCAATGATCGCGCAGCATCTCACCGAGCGCGACCGACTGCCGGGCGGTGGGCCGCATCAGAAACTTGTACGCACGAATCATCCAACCCACCCCCCTTTGCGGTCAGTACGGTCAACATAGCTGGCGCCACTGACAACGCAGGGCACTCCGGCGCTCCGCGCCTCCGGGCCGAGGATCGCATTCCCGCCCGGCCGGAAGGCCGGGATTCCCTGCGAAGATCAGCGATGGCACGACGCATCCTCAGCAGGTTCGTACTGGCGCCGGCGGCCGCGGTCGCCGCCCTGATCGGCTTCGCCGCCGCACCTGCCCAGGCCGCGATCTGGTCCTCCTCGGACCAGTGGGGCAACTACACCACCAGCGACGGATACACCCTCTACAACAACATCTGGGGATCCGGCGCGGGCTCCCAGACCATCTGGGTCAACTCCTCCAGCAACTGGGGGGTCTGGGCCAACCACCCGGACACCGGCGGCATCAAGTCGTACCCCAACGCCAAGAAGGTCGTCGGCAGGTCCATCACCTCGCTGACGTCGCTCGCCAGCAGCTACAACGTCACCGTCCCGTCGACCGGTGACTACAACACGTCGTACGACATCTGGGACACCGACTACGACTACGAAGTGATGCTCTGGGTCAACTACAACGGCGATGTCGGCGCGCTCGGCACCCCGCAGGGAACGGCGACACTCGGCGGCCACACCTGGACCGTCTACAAGGGCGACAACGGGTCCAACCAGGTCTTCTCGTTCCTGCGCACCTCGGACTCCTCCTCGGGCACGGTGAACATCCTGCCGATCCTGAAGTGGATCAAGGACACCAAGGGCTGGTGGGGCAACGAGACCATCGGTGACGTCCAGTTCGGCTACGAGATCACTTCGTCACCCGGCGGCCTGGACTTCACGACGAACGGGTTCAGCGTCTCGTCGAGCTGACCCGCACAGGAAGGAGCCGGCCCCTCACGGGGCCGGCTCGTTCACTGCGTGACGTCAACGCACGGGGGCCGGGCCGCTGCTCGCCCGAACCGTCAACTCCGGCGCCAGCAAATCGACTTCGTCCGTGCCGCGACCACCGAGCTTCGCGACGACCTGCTCGACGGCGCGTCGCCCCATCTCCTGCGCCGGTATGGCGACCGAGGTCAGCCGCACGGATGCCTCGGAGGCGAGCTGCTGGGGACAGATGGCGACGACCGACACGTCCTCCGGCACCGCACGCCCCTGCTGACGCAGCAGATTGAGCAGCGGCTCGACCGCCGACTCGTTCTGCACGATGAACCCGGTGGTGCCCGGCCGCTCGTCGAAGATCCGGGCCAGCGTCCGCTCCATCGCCGCGTACCCGCCGTCGCAGGGCCGGTGCAGCACCCGCACCCCGGTCTGCTGCGCCTTCGTCCGCACGCCGTCCATCGTCCGCTCGGCGAAGCCGGTGTGCCGCTCGTACACCGCGGCCGCCTCGCCGATCACCGCGATCTCACGGTGGCCGAGCCCGGCGAGGTGCTCCACACAGAGCGCCCCGGTGGCCTCGAAGTCGAGGTCCACGCAGGTCAGTCCGTCGGTCTCGGCGGGCAGACCGATCAGCACGGCGGCCCGGTCGGTCTCCAGGAGCAGCGGCAGGCGTTCGTCGTGCAGCTCCACATCCATCAGGATCATGGCATCGGCGAGCGAACTGCCCGCGATCCGCCGAACGGCCGCCGGACCTTCCTCCCCGGTCAGGAGCAGGACGTCGTAGCCGTGCGCGCGTGCGGTGGTGGCGACGGCGATGGCGATCTCCATCATCACGGGCACATACATGTCGGTGCGCAGCGGCACCATGAGTGCGATGATGTTGGACCGGCTGCTGGCGAGTGCGCGGGCTCCGGCGTTGGGGTGGTATCCGAGTTGCTGAATACTTCGCTCCACCCGCTCGCGGGTGGACATGGAGATGGACCGCTTCCCACTGAGGACGTAGCTCACCGTGCTCGCGGAGACTCCGGCATGCTGGGCGACCTCGGCAAGGGTGACCATTCGGCTCTCCATCACAGGACGACGGCGGATTCCGGCACAGGCGCTGACACGTGCCGACAGGGTTGGCGAAGCGCTTCGATTCCGACTTACTCGCCTGCGACGTGTACGGACAGTGCGAGCCTAGACCGACTCACCCAGCGAGTCCAGAGCATGCGTCGAAGCGCTTCGACTGCCTGACGCGGAGCGACCAAGGAAGCCTACGACGTCCGGTCACGCAATCGCCGGACAGGCTCGGGTTCGAGCCTGTCCGGCGATTGCGGGCCGACGGCCGCCGGGCGCACCCGGCGCTGCGTCACTGCCCCGCGAGACCCGTGTGCGCGACCCCGCGGACGATCTGGCGCTGGAAGAGCACGAAGACGATCAGCAGGGGCAGCCCGGCGATGACGACGGACGCCATCATCTGCGCGTAGCGGAGTCCGTACGAGGTCTGGACGTTGACCAGCCCGACGGGAAGCGTCATACCGTTCGGGTCGGTGGTGACGAGGAACGGCCACAGGAAGTTGTTCCACGTCGAGATGAAGGTGAAGATCGCCACGGCCGCCAGCACCGGTCGTGACAGGGGCATCACGATGGTCCAGAAGACCCGCCACCGCCCGGCGCCGTCCACGAACGCCGCCTCCTCCAGCTCCCGCGGCACCCCTTCGAAGAACTTGACCAGGATGAACACCATGGCGGGGACGGCCACCTGGGGCAGGATCACACCCCAGTACGTGTCGACGAGACCGAGCTGCAGCATCTCCGCGAACAGCGGAGCGATGAGAACCTGCGGAGGCACCATGATCCCGGCCAGCACGATGCCGTAGAGAACCTTCCGCCCACGGAAGTCGGTGCGCGCGAATCCGTACGCCGCCATCGCGCACAGCGTGACGGTCAGCAGCGTCGTCATGACCGAGATGTACGCCGTGTTGAACAGCCAGCGCCCGAGGTCCCCGGCCGCCCACACCTGCCGGTAGGCGTCGAAGGTGATCTTCGATCCGATCCACTCGAGCGGGGTCCTCGTCGTCTCGCCCTCGGGTTTGAGCGACGTGGCGAACGCCCAGGCCAGGGGCAGCAGCCAGGCCACGGCCAGCACTGCGGCCGCGACCAGCATGGCGATGCGCCCCGGGGTCCAGCGGGCCTTGCGTCCTGCTTCGGCTGCGGCACTCACTTGGACTCCTCACCGTTGCGCCGGGACAGCCGTAGCTGCACCAGTGAAACGATCACGATCAGGGCGAAGAAGATGTACGAGACGGCGGACGCGTAGCCGATGCGGTAGCCGGTGAACCCCGCCTGGTAGACGTACTGGAGGATCGGCCGGGTGGATGCGTCGGGGCCGCCGCCGGTCATGATGTAGACCTGGTCGAAGATCTTCAGCGAGGCCAGGACCTGGAGCACGACCACGACACCCGTCGTCCGTCGCAGCATCGGCAGGGTGATGCGGAGCAGTCGCTGCCGGGCCCCCGCGCCGTCGAGCTCGGCCGCCTCGTAGAGGTGCTGCGGGATCGACTGGAGCGCGGCCAGGTAGAGCAGGAAGTTGAAGCCGACCGTCCACCACACGGTGGCAAGGACGATCGACAGCATCGCGTACCGCTCGTCGGTGAGCCACCCGATGCCGGGGTGCAGGCCGAAGGAGGCGAGCAGCTGGTCCGCGAAGCCGAAGTCGGACGGGAAGATCACCCAGAGGAAGAGCAGTCCGACCACGCCGGACGGGAGAAGGAACGGCGCGAACCACGACAGACGCCACAGCCACTGGACGACACGGAGGTGGTGGGCGAGCAGCGCGAGGACCATTCCGGTCAGGACGAGCGGGACCGTGGACAGGATCGTGAACCAGACGGTGTTCCACATCGAGGACCAGACGTTCGGGTCCCGCAGCGCCTCCGCGTAGTTGTCGAAGCCGATGAACTCGCCGCCGGCTCCGCTGATGTTGTCGCTGCTCAGGCTCATCCCGACACCCGAGGCCAGCGGCCAGATAAGGAAGAGCGCATAGACGAGGAGGAACGGTGCGATGAAGAGGAGTCCGTGCTCGGTCCAGCGGCGGCGCACACCCACGGCGCGGGGCGCGGCAGCCTCGTCCGGCGCGGCGGGAGCGGCGACGGTGGTGGTGGCGGTCATGTGGCGCCTCCGTTTCCGAGCGGGTTCCGGGTGTCCAGAAGCTTGCGCAGACGGTTCTTCGCCTCGCGCAGGGCGCCGCCGGGGGTACGGGATCCGGTGAGCACTCCGGAGAAGACGGCACCGAGCTCGATCCACATGGGCGAGGCCGAGCCGGCGAACCAGGCGGGCTGGTCGAGTGCGACGTCGTCGATGACGTCGCGGTACGCGGACTGCGGCTGGAGGGCCAGATAGTCCGGGTCGGACAGCGTGGGCAGATAGGCGGGCACGTGGCCGCCTCTGGCCCAGTCGACGGAGTGCTTGAGCATCCAGGCGACGAACGTGTGGGCGGCCTCGTCGGAGGCGGAGCCGGTACGGTCCTTGCGGTGGGGCAGGACGAAGGAGTGGCAGTCGGCCTGGGCGGTGGGCCGGCCGAAGAGGGCGGGCACCCGGGTCATGGAGAACGGCAGTTTGGAGTTGGTGAAGGTGGACACCTCCCACTCCCCGTTGAGATGGAAAGCCGTCTTGCCGCCGTTGAACACGCCGATCGCACCCGGGTAGTCGGTGCGGCGCACCATCAGTCCCTCGCTGGTGAGAGTCGCCATGTAGTCGAGGACCTTCAGCGCCTTGGCGTCGTCCAGGGCGAGGCCCTTGCCGTCCTCGGTGAGGACGGTGCCGCCGGTCTGCGAGTAGAAGGTGGCGAAGAGACGCCAGGGAGTGATGCAGTCGGGGCCCAGGGTCTCGGCGGTCAGAGCGGGCGCACCGGTGGCCTTCTTCGCAGCCCGCAGGGCGTCGGTGAACTCCGCGGCGCCGGTGATGGACCGCAGCTTCCCCGACCCGTCGAGCAGTCCTGCCTTCTTGCAGACCTCGGTGTTGTAGTAGAGAACCATCGGGTGGGTGTCGAGCGGGATGGCGTACTGCTTGCCGTCGACCGCGCCCCGCTGCCAGACGTCCGAGGGGAAGCGGTCCGGGGTGATCCCCGCATCGGCGAGCCGGTCCAGGTCGAAGGGGTCCAGCAGTCGGCCTGGGCCGAAGCCGGCGAGCCGGGCCAGGTGCAGCACCGCCACATCGGGCGCCCGTCCGCCGGCGCCGGCCATGGCGAGCTTGGTGTAGTAGGGCGTGCCCCACTGGAGTTGGGTCGCCTCGGTGTCGATGTCGGGGTGTTCCTTGCGGAAGGCATCCACGAGCGCGGCCATGTTGACACCGTCGCCACCTCCGAAGAGGTGCCAGTACCGCAGACCGGTCTTGCCTGCGGTGGCACTCGCGGGAGCCGCACAGCCCGCCGCCCCGAAGCCGACGGCTCCGGCAGCGGCCAGGCCGCCCAGACCCGCAAGTGCCTTCCTGCGGTCAAGAGAAGGTTGGTTCACACCCCACCTCAGCGTTCTTGATCGTTTCCGGATTGTTCGACATATCGGATGGCGCTCGTAACTTCGAACGGGACCGTAGAGTCGAACAGACCTTGCGTCAACGCATCGCGCACGCATATCTCGGAGACCTCTGTGCGGATACCCGCGGGCATCCGCCGCCTACAGGCCTCACGCGATGCCGCCTCGGGTACGCCGTGGGCGCACAGATCGTGCGCGTCGTGCCATCGACCCCGATCGTCAGCTCCGGACGGCCACGACGCCGTCGTCCAGCACCGCCATCACGTCCAGCCGGGTGGAATCGATCGACACGATCTCTCCGGGCCGGGGGCCATGGACGGAGTGAACGGGCCTGCAGGGCGAAGTGCCCACCGAGGGCGCACCGTTGCCGAGCCGAAGAGCTCGTCGTTCTTGGCGACGTCGTTCACGAGCCGGTAGAAGGTCGCCCTCTTCGGCAGTTCACTGTCCCTCGCCGTGGTTCTGGGCCAGGACCTGCTCGGTCTGCATCATCAGCCGCTTGGCAGTGTCGCATCGAAGCCCGCCTGGCATCCTGGCCGCATGGACGCTGAAGCCCTGACACCGGTCCACCTCGACAGGGTGATGGACGGGTTGGCGATGAACTCCGCCTTGCCGGCTCCCATGGTCCGGCGACTGTTCGCATGGCGGCGAGGTGGGGGAAAGGTGGCGAGCCGTCCGGACCTTACCGAGGACATGCTCGCCGAGATCATCGCGATCGACGACCACTGGCTCCTGCACAGCCTGGCTCTCAACGACCGACTGCCGGACCGGTTTCGCATCCGTCTGGCCACCCACCGGGACAAGGCGGTTCGGTCCGCGCTCGTTGTCCACGCCGCGACGGCACCGAGGGAGATGCTGGAACAGCTCATCGACGATCCCGATCCACAGGTCCGCCGATACCTGGCCCAGGGCCATCACACGCCGCCCGACCTCCGGGCCCGCCTCGCCACCGACTCCGACCCCGCGATCCGCGCCACGCTGGCCGAGCGCTGGACACAAGCGCCCGAAGCGGTCCGCCGGATCCTGCTGACCGATCCCGAGGCCAAGGTCCGCGCCGCAGCCTGTTCGACCTACTTCGCGCATCGGCCGCACCCGATACCGCCCGCGGACCTGCTGCCGGCACTGCTGGCGGACCCCGTGACCCGGGCGGGCGCGGTGATTCACGCCGTTCTCGACGCGAACACCGTCCAGCGGCTCGCCGAGGATCCGGACAGCGAGGTACGCGCTGAGCTCGCCCGGCATCCCGATCTGCCGCCATCGGTCCGCGAGGTCCTTGCCGTCGATCCGGCCTTGAGCGTGCGGGTGCAGGTCTTCGCCCGGCCTGACACGCCGGAACACGTGCGGGCCCAGATCCACGCCTCGGTCCATGAAATTGCTCGTTCGATGGCCGACCCGGGCCCCGACGCCGACGACGAAACAGTCCTGCAGTGGTATCAAGGCGTCGCCGCACCTATGGAGTTGCGGATCCTGCGCCTGGACTGGGTTACGGCCGATCCGCTGCCGCACATCGACTCGCCGTATGTCAGCTTCCGCGTCTCGGCGGCAGCCAGCAAGGCCGTTCCCGCCAACGCGGTGGCCCGGCTGCTCGACGACGAGGAGGAGATGGTTCGCCTCACCATGGCGCGCACCGCCCCGCACCTGGTTGATCCGGCGACCGCGGAGAGCATCGAGCGCCGCTACCGCCCGCGGGACAAGTTCACATTCTGGTGGGACGAAAGGGAGGTCTTGACATTCGCTTCAGACGTCCTGCGCCGCTTCGCCACGGACCGTGAGCCCCGGCTCCGCTCCTTCGCGCCCCGCGATCCGGATCTACCCTCGGAACTCGCCGAGAAGCTGGCCTCCGACCCCGATGACCGTGTCCGCCGCGCGGTCGCGCCCCACCGCAATCTCCCGCTCCCTTCCCTGTTCCGACTCCTCACCGACTCCTCGGAGCGCGTCGCGGAGTCCGCCGGGGCCTCGCCGTTCCTTCCCGTCGAGCGCATGGAGTGGCTGCTGACCCGGGCAGGCCTGTAGCCGTCAAATCCTTGGGTCAGGTCCCCCGACTGTCCGAATCTTTCGGATCACGGGCTGAGTCCCGGTGCAGGATGTGGCGCTGAGACAGCCGCAGCTCGACCATCGCGGAAACGATGAGACCGTGCGCCTGGCTGAACGATCCAGCTCAACCGGATTCTTCCGGCGCTCTTCCTGCCTGGGTGCGGTTCACCGGTCAGGGTCGTACGGCGGGATGGTCCAGCGCAGTACCGCTTCGCCGGCGCGGGCTTCAAGAGTGGCAGGGTAGACCTGACCGTATGCCCGCTCACCGTGGTGCCGTACGGAGTGGTCCCCGGGGTCCCAGACGAGACCGAGCACCGGGCAGCCGTCGAGGTCGATGGCACCGACCAGCAGTGGGTGGCTCCACCCGGCCCGGTTGAATCGGTGGAAGTCAGGATGCGGACCCGAAACCCCCGGCCAGCAGGCCGGACTCCCTCTAGCGCTCAGGGGAACTCACGGGATGTCTCACCGAAGCCCGTCCATCTACCCTCCACGACTGGGGAGTTGACGTCGCCCGGTTCGGATCCAAGCAGACCCGCGAGGCAGCGGCGCGACTCATTCGGTCTCCCTGAGCCGCGGCCACGGTCGCGAGCCGACCGGCCCGGTACGGGGGCCGCTCGACACCGCGGCCCCCGTCGTGACTCATCCGTTCAGCAGAACCGGGAAGGCCTCCATGTCGTTCTGCGTCATCACCGGCAGCTTGCGGATCTCCTCGTCCGGCACGGCAAGCCGCAGCCCGGGAAAGCGCCCGAACAGCGCAGGCAGAGCGACCCCGGCCTCCACCCGCGAGAGTGCCGCTCCCGGGCAGATGTGCGGGCCGTGACCGAAGGTCATGTGGCGGATCGGAGTCGGCCGGGTGATGTCGAAGGCATCGGCATCCGGTCCGTGCTGCTCGATGTCACGGCCGATGACCCGGTAGGAGATGACGACACCCTCCCCCTTGGCGATCACGTCGTCGCCGACCTGAATGTCCTCCGTGGCGAACCGCATCAGCAGATGCGTGGTGGGGGTGTCCCAGCGCAGCGTCTCCTCGATCACCGTCTCCCACGGGATCTCGCCGTCGAGAACCAGGCGCAGCTGGTCGGGATGGGCGAGCAGGGCCCGTACCGCATTGAGGATCAGCCCGATGGTGGTCTCGTGCCCCGCCGCCACCATGGCCTTGAGATTGCCGACCACCTCTTCCTCGGTGAGCGGGTCCCCACCCTCCTCGGCAAGGATGAGCGCACTGGTGAGATCGTCCGTCGGCCGAGCGGTCTTCTCGCGGACGAGTCCGGCGTAGAAGACGTCCAGCTCGGCGAGCAGGGCCATCCGTTCCTCGTGCGGGGTGAGCATGGAGAAGAAAGCCTTGTACTTCTTCGTCAGCATGGCGTGCTCGGACTCTTCGACGCCCATGAGCATGCCGACCACCCGCATCGGCAGCGGCTGCGCGAACACGGACTTGAGGTCGACCACGCCGTCCTTGCCCTGTTCGGCCAGAGCGTCCAGCAGCTCCTCGGTGAACTTCTCGATGTTCGGCCGTATCGCTTCGAGCCGGCGCGGTGTGATCGCCTGGGAGGTCTTGGTGCGCAGCCGCCGGTGCTCCTCGCCGTCCACGGTGAACATGGAGCGCCCGGCATCGATCATGCCGATCAGCGGCCAGGCGTGCGTCACCGCTCCGCTCTGCCAGAGCCCCCACGCCTCGATGTCCTTCACCAGGCGCGGGTCGACCAGCAGTTGACGGGCCTCGGCATGCCGGGTGACGGTCCAGGCCGGCACACCGAGCAGCTCGATCCTGGCGAGCGGTCCGACATCGCGCAGCCGCGCCGTCTCACCGTCCAGGTCCTGGACCATGGGGTCGATGACCACGGTCGCGCCGGCCGAGGCTGCCTCGTGGGCAGCGGCGTGAGGGCAGTTCAAGAGAAGTCTCCTGTCGTACGTACGGGGCTGAACCGGACGGGCAGCGATTCCATCCCGCGCAGAAAGGCGGACCGCCGCCGGACGAGTGTCTGCGCGGCAACCGCCAGGGCGAGATCGGGCAGCCGGTCGAGGAGCACCTCGATTCCGGTACGGGCGATGGTCTCGGCGATCTCCTGGGCGGGGAACGGGCAGCGGTACTCGCCGTAACTGAACGCCAGATGTGAACTGTTGCCGCCCTGGCCGGACGGGTGGCCGGTGGAGAGATGCTGCCGCACATGCGGATCGGAGTTGGCCGCGCCCAGGCCGAGCAGCAGCATGTCCCCGGCCCGGATCGACCGGCCGGCGAGCCGGGTGTCCCGGGCCGCCCAGCGACCGGCCAGGATCTGGGTCGGGCTCTCCTCCCAGAGAACCTCGTTCATCGCTTCGGCGACACTGTGCCGGCCGCCGGAGAGGGAGTCGGCGAACTGCTCGTCGGTGAGCATCAGCCGCAGGGAGTTGCTGATCCAGTCGGCGGTGGTCAGGTGCCCGGCGGCCGTGATGGCCATCAGGTCGAGGGCGAACTCCTCCTCGGTGAACGGCTCGTGGTACGTAAGCATCCGAGAGGTCACGTCGTCCCCGGGCGCCGCCCGCTTGGCCGCGACCAGCCGCTGCATGTGTTCGCCGAACCTCGCATACGCGCTCTGCGCGTCGGGCCCGCCGTCGGCCAGGTCCTTCAGCACCCGGGCGATGTCCGCCCCTTCCGCGTCGGGGAAGCCGACGAGTCGGGCGAGGACCAGCACGGGCAGCGGCTCGGCGAAGTCCGCGACCAGATCGGCGGTGCCGCGTGTGCAGATGCCGTCGATGAGCCGGTCCGCCAACTCCTCGCAGTGGCGCCGGATTTCGAACGGGTCCGCGCCCTCCAGGGCGGCGCCCACCATTTCGGCGTGGCGGCGGTGCTCGGCGCCCGCGGTGAAGTAGATCGAGGGCATCGGGCGCCCGACCATCGGGAGCAGTGGCCAGTCGTCGGGAATGTGCGGCCACTGGTTCCAGAGGCCGACGTCCCGGGGGAACAACTCGCCGTCGCTGGTGACCTGGTGGAGTTCCCGGTAGCCGATCACCAGCCAGGCGGGGAACCCGCCGGGCAGCTCGACGGGCACGACGGGACCGTGTTCGCGCCGCACGGTGCGGTAGAGGGTCTGGGGCTCGGTATGGAACTCGGGGCCGCTGAGGGGCACTGCGCCCGCGCCGTGCCGAACGGGGCAGCCGGCGCCCCGTGGTTCCGCGGGCGTGGGTTCGGTGGTTGAGGGGCGCGTCATCGAGCTGACTCCTTCGGTGGCGGCGACTCGCGTTGCGTACCCACGATCAACGCGGCACCACTATAGGGATGCGGAGTGAAACTTCGATGCCAATCGCGATCACTCTCTCCACAACTCTGATCACAACACCCTCCGAGTTGCTCCGGACCCTGCAACCACCCGTTGACATGCACCTGCGTAATGGTGAATCCTCGCGCGAGAAGTTGCGCGATCTGACGCATGTTCGAGCATTTGCAAACATCCAGTGCTTGTTTCGAAGGGATGTATCCCGTGCGAAGACTTCACCAACGAGCCCGCCGCCCGGCCTTGGCCGCGGCAGGACTCGCCGCCGCTCTGGCCGCCGCTCTGCTCGGCGCCCCCGCCGAACCCGCCCACGCGGCGACCCCCGCGAGTGCCGTGCTCGATGACGCCCACGGAAGCGTGACGTGGCAGAGCCCCGTCTATCCCAAGGGAACGGTCGGCGGCCCCGACGACTGTCCGCCGGCCGCCGAGGACCCGGACAACAAGGTCTGCGACCGCTTCGACCTCACCGTGTCGACCCCCGACGGCTACTGGGACGACAACCCGGAGGGTGGTGTGCCGATCTCCATCGAGTGGCAGAAGCCCGCCGAGGACTTCGACATGTACATCTACGACTCCGCCGGCAAGCAGGTCGCCTCCAGCGCGGGCACGGCCGACCCCGAGGCCACGGTGATCCCCCGGGCCGACGGTACGTACCACGTGATCGTCGTGCCGTACGACGTCACCGACAACTCGTTCACGGGTAAGGCCTATCTGCCGGAGACCACCGACTCGGGAAACCTGACCTCCTTCAGCGGGGGGCACGGCAGCTACTCCATCGAAGCCGGAGAGCTCAAGGCAAAGGCAGACTTCCTCACGGATGGCCAACTCCGCCTCCAGGCATCCCCCTCGGGTGAGTTCACCGACCCGGCCGGCTCGGCGATCATCCGCAAGCAGCCCACGGTGCAGAAACACACCAGCACCTTCGACAAGGGCGACTACTACGGCATCCGCTCCCCCGACGCCGTCCTGCGTGTCTACAAGAAGCCACTGCGCTTCGGCCTCTACAAGGCCGACAACCGCACCCGTATCTGGCAGGAGGACAAGCCCCTGCGCTGGTCCACCGGCGGTATGCGGCAGAGCCTGGAGCGCGGCGCGGACGAGCAGTTCTTCGGCGGTGGCGAACAGAACGGCAGCTTCTCGCACCGCGACAAGACGGTCTACGTGGCCAACAACACCAACTGGAACGAAGGGGGCTACAACAACTCCCAGCCCTTCTACCTCTCCAGTGCGGGCTACGGCGTCTACCGCAACACCTTCGCGCCCGGCGTCTACCACTTCGGCTCCCCGGTCCAGACCGGCCAGCAGGAACGGCGCCTCGACGCGTACTACTTCATCGGTGACGCGAAGAAGGTGATCGGCAAGTACACCTCCCTGGTCGGCAAGCCGTTCATGCCGCCGGTGTACGGCCTCGAACCGGGTGACGCCGACTGCTACCTGCACAACGCCAACCAGGGCGAGCGCCACACCCTGGACGCCCTGAAGGTCGCCGACGGCTATACGCAGAACCAGATTCCGCTGGGCTGGATGCTCGTCAACGACGGCTACGGCTGCGGCTACGAGAACCTGCCGGAGACCGCCAAGGGCCTCCAGGACCACAACGCCCAGCTGGGACTCTGGACCCAGAACGGCCTCGACCAGCTCGCCGACCAGGTGAAGGCGGGGCAGCGGGTCGCCAAGCTCGACGTCGCCTGGGTCGGTCAGGGGTACGGCATGGCGCTGGACGCCTGCGACGACGCCAAGGCCGGCATCGAGGACAACAGCGACGCCCGCGGCTTCGTCTGGCTGCCCGTCTCCTGGGCAGGCGCGCAGCGCTGCGGCGTCCTGTGGAGCGGCGACCAGTCGCTGTCCTGGGACTTCGTGCGCTGGCAGATTCCCACCTACGCCGGCGCCACCATGTCCGGCATCGCGTACAACACCGGTGACGTCGGCAGCATCTACCGCCACGACGCCAAGATGTACGCCCGCGATCTGCAGGCCAAGTCGTTCCTCCCGGCCCTGATGACGATGGACGGCTGGGCGACGGACCTGACGACCAAGCAGAAGATCAACCAGCAGCCCTGGGTGGACGGCGAGCCGTACACCTCCATCAACCGCAAGTACCTCCAGCTGCGGGAGCGGCTGCTGCCGTACCTCTACACCCTGTCCGCCGAGGCCACGAAGACCGGCGTGGGCTCGGTGCGCCCGCTGTGGCTGGAGTACCCGGACGACCCCGAGACCCTGGGCGCGAACGCCAAGTACGAGTACCTGGCGGGCTCCGACTTCCTGGTGGCCCCGGTCTACGAGGACTCCGACACCCGCAACGGCATCTACCTGCCCAAGGGCACCTGGACCGACTACTGGACGGGGAAGACATACCAGGGCCCGACCACGGTCAACGGCTACCACGCGCCCATCGACACCCTGCCCCTGTTCGTCAAGGGCGGCTCCATCGTGCCGATGTGGCCGAAGGGCACGACGTCCTGGCAGACCCGGGACCGGCACGAGCTGGACTACGACCTGTACCCCCAGGGCACGAGCACGTACACCCTGTACGAGGACGACGGCGTGACCCGGAAGTTCACCGAGGGCGCCTCGGCGACGCAACAGGTACGCGTGCAGGCACCCACCCACGGAAAGGCGAGCACCACCATCGAGGTCGGTGCGAGTGTGGGGAGTTACGAGGGCAAGCCTGCCACCCGGGCGTACCGATTCACCGTGCACGGCAAGGACGCACCGTCGCAGGTGGTCCTGAACGGCAGCCGCCTCCAGCGGCTGACCTCCGCAACGGCCCTCGCCTCGGCCGCGTCGGGCTGGTACACGGACCCCGCGACCGGGATCACGGAGATCAAGACGCCGTCGGTCTCCACGGGGCGCGGCTTCACGGTCGAACTGCGCAAGTAGCGAGCACGAGGTCAGGGGTTGTCTTCGGACAGCCCCTGACGCGTGTCAACGACGCGCAGCGTGAATCGGCCCGACAAGGGCCTCCAGTCCGCCCTGAACCGCGGCGCCTTCCGCACCGCGTGGCGGATACTCGGCCGTCATCCGTAATGAGGAAGGGGACGACCCAGCCTGATGGCTCGGGCCAGACATACGCGTGGGACCCGACGCGGCGGTGCGCGGCAGGTCCCACGAGGTTGCGCCCTGCTCAGACCGACCGGTCGGCGGCCAATCCGACGAACCCGGCCCACGCGTGAGGAGAGACGGTCAGGACCGGTCCGGCGGCGACCTTCGAGTCCCGGATGTGTACGGCTCCGGGGGCGTTGGCGACCTCCACGCACTGACCGCCCTCGGCACCGCTGTAACTGCTCCTGAACCAGGTGAGTTCCTGAACGGCACCCGGGGTCTCTGCGGTGTTCATAGCTCTCCCAGCAACTTCTCGATGTATCCCAGGGTCTCTCGCGGAGTGAGAGCCTGGGACCGGATGATCCCATAGCGCGCAGCGGCGAGACGGACCTCTTCGCGATCCGTCAACAGACTGCTTCGGCCTTGGACCTCCATGTACGTGAGCTGCTCGCCACCCTTGCGCGTGATGACGGTGAATGGGCCGTCCACTCCCGCGTTGTCCTCACGGTCGAGCGGCATGACCTGAATCTCCACATTGCGCTTCCTGCCGATGAGAAGCAGCTGTTCGAGCTGACCTCGCAGCACCGCCTTCCCACCAAGGCACCTACGCACAACTGACTCTTCGAGAACGAAGCTCAGCAGTGGCGCGGGCCAGCGGTTGAAGATCTCTTGTCGGGCGAGGCGTGCCGCCACTCGCAGCTCGATCGTCTCCTCATCCAGCAGAGGGCGACGCATCGCGAGCAACGCACGCGTGTACTCCTCGGTCTGCAACAACCCGTTGACAACGTGGGTGTCGTACACACACAGCTCGACCGCCTCCGCCTCCAAGCGCGCCATATCCCGGAAGAAGGCGGGGTACTGCGCCCGCCCGATCTCCTCCTTCAACGCCTTGAGGACGCCCCCGGCATCCAGCACCTCGTCCGCCCGGTCGATGAACCTCGGCGGCGGGATACGCCGCCCCTGCTCGAAGGACGCGACCGACTGTCCGGCGTACCCCACGCGCTCCCCGAACTCGGGCCGCTCCAGCCCCGCTCGAATCCGCAGCAGCTTCAGCTGTCTGCCGAACGCGGTCACCACGCCCGATCCCGGTTCGTCCTCCGGCCGGGTCCCGGCACCATCCCGTACACCCTGCTCGCCCTTGTCCATCGGCTCCGAAGAGTCCATCGGCCCCACCACCTCACCGGCCCAACGCCGCGCCCCGAACTTCGTCACGCGGCGCGCCTCGTACACACCGCACGCCGTCGCGTACAACCGACACCCGACGGCGCGTCACCGCTGGTCACGCTACGCCACCGAGCGTCACCATGAAGGCATGACGAGCAAGCAGCCACTCCCCGCACGTCTCACCCGCACCAGCCAACCCCTCTTCCCCTGGCGTCACTTCACGATGTGCTTCAGTTCCACCCCACGCGGCGCCCGTCTCGCCCGACGCCTGGCCGGGGAACGCCTCGAAGCCTGGGGAATCCCTTACGGAAGCGACGCCCACGACGTGCTGACTCTGATCGTGGCGGAGCTCAGCGCGAACGCCGTACGCCACGGGCGCGTACCCGGCCGCGACTTCCGCCTCCGCCTGTCGGCCGAGGGTGCGAGCCTGCGCGTGGAGGTCACCGACTCACGCGGCGAGAGCGTCCCGGCCCTGGCCGACCCGTCCAGAGACCTGGACGGACGTCGCGGCCTCCTCCTGGTGGCCGCACTCACCGACCGCTGGGGTTGGTATCCGAGCATCGACGGGCCCGGCAAGACGGTGTGGGCCGTTCTGGACCCCGACCTGGGCCTGTCGTAGTCGCTCATCCCGACCCCTGCCCCCGCTGCCCTCTCACCGTCAGGTGATCGACACGATCCGGCCGGGCGATTCGCACCGGATCCCCGGGAGCACCCATGTGCGGAGCTCCACAAACGGAGGCCCCCATGATTCTTGACCTTGCCCGAAGGGGAAGGCCGACAGTGTCTGGGGGTGACCAAGCCGACGAGCTGAGCGCTTACCTCTGGCCGAACCGGGATGCGAGGAACCTGCATTGGATGACGACGCTCTCCTGACGGAACAGATGGCCTACTACAGGGCCGGTGCTGCCGAATACGACCAGCCCTATGCGGAGTACGAAGACCTGCAGAGGTTACTGGCTGTCGTCGATGAGCTCCCGATTGCCGGGGATGTGCTGGAGCTGGCCTGTGGAACGGGCCAGTGGACCAGTCTGCTCGCCGCGCGGGCACGTTCGGTGACGGCTGTCGACGCGGCAGCCGAAGTATTGGCCCTCGCTCGTGCACGTACCGCCTCCCCGACCGTCCAGTTCCTCCAGGCCGACCTGTTCGAGTGGCAGCCATCGCGACGCTACGACACCGTGTTCTTCGCCTTCTGGCTCTCCCATGTCCCGCCGACGCGGCTGCCCGACTTCTGGAAAACCGTCGCTGCCGCGCTCGCGCCCGGCGGCAAAGCAATCTTCATCGACGACGGCCCCGCCGCAGCCGCATACGAGGAGGTCCTCACGAACCAGCCGACCCCCACGGCGCTGCGCCGGCTCGATGACGGCAGCCGGTACCGCATCGTGAAGGTGTTCCACGATGCCCGGACCCTCACGGACCACCTCACAGCACTGGGCTGGTCGGTCCGTATCCGATCCATGGCCGGGAACTTCATCGGCACTGCGGAACCACCGACCGACGCCGGTCGCTGATCGGCCGACTGTCCGCACCCACCGACCCACTGGATCGAATCCGACCAGAAGGTCACTTCCCGACCGACCTCTGTGCATCGGGGCGTAGTGACCTGAATGCGGACCTCAGTTCGCTGGTGAAGATGTCCGGCACTTCCCACGCCGCGAAGTGACCGCCGTTGTGGACCTTGTTGAAGTAGATGAGGTTGTGGTAGCTACGCTTCGTCCAGCTCAGCGGTGCCTGGTAGATCTCGCCGGGGAATACCGTGACGGCGGCCGGGATGGAAACCGAAACGGCGTTGAAATTGTTGGCGTTGTTCTCCCAGTAGAGACGGGCGGAAGAAACGGCGGTGTTCGTGACCCAGTAGAGCGTGATGTCGTCGAGCATCTCGTCCTTGCTGAGCACACGCTCGGGATGACCGTTGCTGTACGTCCAGGCGGCGAATTTGTCGTACATCCAGGCGGCCAGTCCGACCGGCGAGTCCGACAACCCGTATCCCACGGTCTGGGGACGGGTGACCATCATGGCGGAGTAGCCCGATCCCGTCTTGTAAAAAGCAGCAAGCTTGTTGTAGGCCCGCTTCTCATCGGCGGACAGGCCGGCCGGGGCCGGGTCTCCGCAAGTGAGTTTCTTCGCGATGTCCGCGGGCACCGTGGCCGGAAAATTGACGTGGATGCCGAGCAGGCCCGCGGGTCGCTGTATCGCCATCTTGTCCGAGATCACCGCCCCCCAGTCGCCGCCCTGGGAAACATAGTGCGTGTATCCCAGACGCTCCATCAGCACGGCCCAGGCGCGCGCGATACGGTCGGGACCCCACCCGACGCTCGTCGGCCTTTGGGAGAATCCGTAGCCCGGCATCGACGGTATGACGAGATGGAAGGCATCCTCCGCACGCCCGCCATGCGCGGTGGGATTCGTGAGCGGGTCGATCACCTTGAGGAATTCCAGAATGGATCCCGGCCAGCCGTGAGTCAAGATCAACGGCAGCGCGTTCGCATGACGGGAGCGAACGTGAATGAAATGAATGTCGAGTCCGTCGATCTTGGTCAGGAACTGCGGCAAGGAATTCAACCTTGCCTCGATCCTCCGCCAACTGTAGTCCGCACCCCAATAGCGAGCCAGTTCTTTGATGGTCGCCAACTGGACGCCCTGCGACTGATCCCGGACGGTCTCCCGGTCTGGCCATCGCGTCGCAATGATCCGCCGACGGAGATCAGCGAGATCCGACTCCGGAACATCGACGCGGAATGGCCGGATGCTCTCGACGCTCTCGCTCCCGTTCACACCGACCGGCTTCTCGGGCAGCCGGCTGAAGGCTCCCGCGGTTGCCGCCGTCGTCGCAGCGGCCGAAGCGAATAGAAGCTTTCGTCGCGAGAGCCATCGGGACGTCTCGGGCATGAATGTCTCCTCAGGCCATTTCCGCATTTTCGGGCGACCGGTTTCCTCGTCGTCGGCAGTCGAAATCCGGCACGCAACCCCGGCGGCCCGGGGAAATATTCAACCCGGGTTCGAGTCGGAAACAGGGGGCATCGAGATGCCGGTGTTCACATTCTGGGCATTGCGACCGAATGTCACGTTATTCACCCTCATGTGACCTCGCAACTCGGAGCGGGACAGCGCGTCCTGGCAGTCGCGGGCGAACTGTGGACCGACTCGCCGTGCGTCTCCATCACCCGCCACGGCACGCCGATCGCATCGACCGGCACCCACGCGTTCGGCGCAGCAACTGCGCCGAACGCCGCATCACCCGTGGCCGATTCGCCCGCAGTGTGCCAGGTCCTCGGGCCGCCAGGGCATCACTCCGGGCGTCCACGTGCGCGCTCGGGGCTCGGGCCGAGTGTCGATGGCAGGTATGAACTCCTACACGCCGGGTGAGCGGTCCCGTCCGAATCTGCGCGATCTTCCAGGTTCTCCGGGCGCGTGTGCCACCACGGTTCGTGGCAGGGCCGTCGGTCAACCCGCGGCCGGCCTTCGGCAGCTTCGGGGGCCGTCACCGACCGCTGAGATACCTGCCGTACGCGAGCGCGCTCGACGGGGAGGGCAGGCCCAGCTTGGCAGGTGTGAAGGCGAAGGAGCCGTTGACGCTCGCCCGGGGCAGCAGCCACACACCACCCGAACCGACGTTCTCACCCGGGGAGCCGACCGCCACGTCCGCCCTGCCGTCGTGGTCGTAGTCGCCGGTCGCGACGGCGGTACCGAAGGCGTCGGCGGCTTCCGCGGCACCCGGCACGCGCGGGGTGTCCTGCTGGAACCCGACGGAGTGGCCCTCGCCCCACGCGTCGACGAGGCCGGTCGGGCCGCCGAACAGGAGGGTCGCGGCGCCCGCACCCGCGCGGGTACCGATCGCCTCGCCGGGGGCACCGGCAATCAGGTCGTCGCGGCCGTCGTTGTCGATGTCGGCGACGGCGAGAGCGGCGCCGAAACGGTCACCGGCCTCCGCGACGCCCGCAACGCCGACCGTGTCCTGGTCGAGGGTCTGCTCGCGGGACCCGAAGCTGCCGGGTGTGGTGTTGCCGTAGTGGACGTGGATGGCACCGCCCTTTGCCATCTCCTCGGGGCCGCACGGGTCGTCCACGTTCTCGTCGGCGATCTCCCGGCACTCGCCGAGCGCCAGATCGTCGTGGCCGTCACCGTCGAAGTCGCCCGCGGCGAGGGCGGAGACCCCGGCGTTGTCGGTGTTCCAGGTGTTGGCCATGGCTTGCTCGGTCGCGTCCCAGGCCCACAGACGTACGTGCGACTGGGTGAACGGGGTGTTCGTCCAGTACCCGACGGCCAGGTCCGCCGTGCCGTCCCCGGTGAAGTCACCACTGGTGAGGACGGGGGAGCGGCCGCCCATCGGGGCGGTGAGGACGGTGGTGTAGATGCCGTCGGCGGTGCGCAGGACGACCTTGTCCTTGCCACCGACCACGATGTCCCTGCTGCCGTCGCCGGTCAGGTCGGCCGAGGCGACCGCGAGGCCGAAGGCCGCCGACGCCGACGGGCCGTTGAGGACCACGGAGCCCGGGCCCGGACCGCCCTTGGCGCCGCCCACCGCGGTGACCGAGCCCGCGTCCGTGCCGCGACCGGTGACGTCTTCGCCGGGGGCGCCGACGAGGAGTTCCGCGACGCCGTCCCCGCTGGTGTCCACCAGTGCCACGGAGGCACCGAAGCGGTCACCCGGCTCGGGGGTGCCGGGGACCTCGGCGGTGGCCTGGCTGATGCGGATGCTTCCGTAGGCTCCGATTCCCTTCGGGCCGCCCCAGACGATGTTGACGTAACCGGCCCTCGCCTTGCCGCTGACGGCGCCGTCCGGTACTCCGACGGCGAGGTCCGCGTACCCGTCGGCGTTGAAGTCGCCGACGGTCCGCGAGGGAGCGGCAGCCGAGGCCGGGAGGTTCAGCCCGGCGGTGGCCGCAGCAACGACGGTGGCTGCTGCGGCGTACGTCCGTATCCGTGTGCGCACGGGGGGGCTCCAAGGGTGTCCGAGGTCCGTAGTTCACCTGTGGGACATCCGGAGGGCGCCGAGGGTTGTGCCGGCGCGGGACAGTACGCGCCCGGCGCAGGTCGTGTCCGGGCGGTCGGCCGCTGTCCAGGCCCTTGCCTCTGCGCTCGGCCCGCCAAGGAGTGAGCTCGTGCGACGACCTCGCGTACGAGCGGCAAGGGCGGGCTCATACCCTTTTCCTACCGTTCGCGAGACAACTCCGGGCGGGCAAGGACACGCCTCATACAAATAGGGAGCACCGGTGGGCAAGGAACTCGGCTCGCTCGCACTCGACCCCAGGACGGGAAACCTCGTGATCCCGGCGGGGGAATCGAAGTTCGCGCTCGGTGTCGGGCTCTGGGACGACACGGTCGACACTTATCAGCGCTTCGTCCAGCGCGAACTGTCCGCCGCCGAGAAGCGCGGAACGGTGAGCACCAGGGGTTCACGACCGGGGGATGAAACAGTCCTGCCGGTAAAGGTGCAGATCGTCCTGCGCCCCGACAACACCTACAACCCGAACGCCATCAGCGTGGCCGCACCCCCGGAGCACGCAGGGACGGACATCGAACGGCACCTCGGCTACATGTACGACCGGAACCTGGTGTCACTGGGAGGTCCGCTTCGCGGCCTGGTGTCCGTTTCCGATCACCCCGTGTGCTGCCACGCCTTCATCGAGCTCACCGCCCCCTTCGAGGAGCAGCTCGAGGACGAGGCGGACGAGTTGGGCTCCGACTCCCTTCGTGTGCAGGACACGAACGGCACGGTGTACTGGGCCGCCCCGCCCCGGTTGATGCTGCCGTGGTGGGAGGACCTCCAGGCGGTCGTCGTCGCCTACTCACGGCAGCGCCGGCCAGACAGGATCCTGCCGTTCGTCGGCCACTGGGCCCCGTGGAATCCGGGCGCCCGTGAAGAACTTGTCCGTCGTACCGAGGAGAAGTCGTTCGCCATCACTCTCCGCGCCGACGGGAACAGCCTCGCCGCCTGCTACGAGGACATCCGACTGGCCGAACTGATGCCGTCCTCGCGTGACTTCTTCGACCACACGATGCAGCGGGTGCGGGAGCTGGGCGGCACGGCCACGGCGCACGCCGAGGAGCACCAGGGCGCATTGAAGGTTTTCGTGGAGAGCCACGCTCCCCTGATCAGCCCGGACAACTCGACTATGCGGTAGGGACTTCGGCGCTGCGCGCCTTCCCGGAAGGCACGGGAGCGGTGTGCCGCCGACAGCCGCGTTCCGGCGCTTCCGGTCGACGCGGCCGCTCACCTCCCGCAGGGCGTCGGAGCTTCTGTCCGACGAGGTCTGAGGGCGGGCCGGGAACGACCGGACCGGCTCCGAAAGCCCGGCAAGCGGAGACCGTCACCCTCACGTGGCGTTGCGCTCACTCGCCTCGCGCCGGTCGCGCTCCACGGCCCGGTGGTACGGGGCGTCCAACTCCCCCGCCCCGCTGCTGGGCCGTCCCACCCGCAGCAGCTCACGCCATCGTTCCTGGCTCCAGTCGGCCGGGGCCGTGGTGCGGATGAAGTCCTCGACCAGCGCTCGGAAGCGCGCGGGGTCGCTGTGGAAGGGGAAGTGGCCGGCGCCCTGGAAGATCTCCAGGCGGCTGCCGGGCATCGCCGCGTGCGCGCCGTAGGCATGCCGGACCGGCACCACGCTGTCCCGCGATCCCCACAGCAGCAGCGTGGGCATGCCCTCCGCGAGATAGCAGCGGTCGAGCATCGTCACGACCTGGCCCCGCCAGTCGACCACGGACCGCAGGGTGCTGATGAACGCGCTGCGCGACGTGGCGTCGGGGAGGGCGTCCACCACGTTGAGCAACTCTGCGGCATCCTGGCCCAGGTCGGTGTCGAGAAGCTTGATCAGTCGGGTGAAGAGGTCGACCTGGCTGCGCATGCCGGGCAGTCTCAGCGAGGACAGCATGAGGTCTGCGCCCGGCAGCGACACCGCCCGCAGGACGGGGTTGACCTCGCGCCCCACACCGCCTGTGCTCACCAGGATCAGCCGGTCGGTCCGCTCGGGGAACTGGTACGCGAACTGCATGGCCACGCCACCGCCAAGCGAGTGACCGACCAGGGTGGCACGCTCGATGTCCAGCACCCCGAGCAGGTCGCGGATGCCGTTCGCGTATGCCGCCACCGAGTAGTCGGCCCGCGGTTTGTCGGAGGCCCCGTGGCCCAGGAGGTCGGGGGCGATGACGGTGTAGCTGCGCGCCAGGTCGGGGATCAGATCCGCCCATGTCGCGGAGGAGTCGCCGATGCCGTGGATGAGCAGGATCACGGGACCGTCCCCGGCGATCCGGTACGCACGACGGTAGCCGTGCACCACGTGGTGGCGCAGCGGTACGTCCTGCCCGGACACCGAGCGCAGGCGGCCCGCTCCGGGCGGGCTCGGTTCAGGTTCTGGGGCGCCGACCACAGGCTCGTCTCCCGTCTGCTTCTCCCCGCTTCTTCCTCGAGCGTAGAGGTTTTGGCGCACAGGGGATTTCCGGGACGTTTCAGGCGGCGCGTGTCTGCTCGGCGAATTCGACCGGGTGGAAGGCCGCGGGACTCCCGTCGAATCGGCATGAGACCACGTGCCCGCGAATTCCGTGACACGGACGTAGCAGTCGAGTGGTTCTGCGCACCCTGTGCACGTTGAGCCCCGACCTTTCGTGACGGTGCGGGAGCGGGCCGACGGTCTCGGCCCGCTCCCGCGTGGTCAGTCGTCGGCCCGAGTGCCCGTCACCTTCAGGTGGCGGACGCGGCCCGCGTTGTCGAAGGATCCGAAGCCCACCCGGCCCGAAGCGAAGACCGGGTCGGTCGCCGTGATCAGCGGGTTGCGGCTGCCGTCCAGGTAGACGGCGGTCTCACCGGTGTCGGCGCAGTGGGTGAGCCGCACCTTGTGCCATCCGTCGTCCTTGATCGCCGGAGGTGCGCCGTAGGTTCCGTTCCACTGGTCGTCGATGCGCAGCCGGTCGGCGTCGTCGACGGTGAACAGACCGTTGTGCGGGTAGATGGTGTTGTCGCTCGACAGGTGTGCGTACTGGAACCGGGTGTCCGACCGGTAGTCCCAGATGAGGATGACGTCACGGTTGGTGATCTCGACGGGGGTGTCGATCCGTACCTCCGCCTCGATGGTGACGGACGAGTAGCGCGGGCCCGCGGTCAGGACGGCGTACTCGAAGGGGCGGCGCGGTCCCGGGCGGGCGACGCCCGGCTCGGTCATGATCGTCTCCCTTGGTGTGTATGCCCACTTGGCCGGGGTGACCGGCGCCCAGTTGCCGGGACCGGTGGTGTGGGTGGTGGGGGTGTTGCCGATCTCGCAGTCGGCGAAGGTGCGGGTCCCGGTCACCTTCCAGACCTTGCCGTTGGCCTTCGAGACGATGTACAGGCCGCCGCTGCGGTCGGTGCCGAAGCGCAGGTCGACACGCTGGTCACCGGCGAGGTCGCGCATGGTGACCGTCTTTCCGGTGGACTTGTCGAAGAGCATCAGCTGTTCGAGCGGCGCGAGTTCGCCGCCGCGGTGCATGTCGCGGGTGTCCGCGGCCAGGATCCGGCCGTCCACGAGGTCGCCGAAGATGTACTTTCCGCGCAGCGCCGGCGCGTCCTTGCCGCGGTAGACGGAGCCTCCGGCGATGGCGCGGCCCACATCGGACCGGCAGTTCCAGTCGGGTCCGGGGTCATGGTCGTAGGCGGCGACCGGATAGGTGTAGCCGTACTGGGCGTCGTCGGCGGGGAGGGGAAGGATGCGGGCGCACGGGTCGGTGGCCTGCTTGTCGAACACGAAGGGGCCCTCGCGTTCGCTCCAGCCGAAGTTGTCACCGGCCTTGACCTCGTACACCGACTCGATGGCGTGCTCGCCTATGTGACCGAGATACATACGGTGGCTGCCGCCCGCGTCCCAGCTGAAGCGGTGCGGGTCCCGCATGCCTATGGCGTAGATCTCCCCGAGTACACCGGGCTCACCGACGAACGGGTTGGACCTGGGGATGCCGTACCGGCCGTTGGCGCTGTCACGGCCCGCGGGGTCGATCCGCAGAAGTTTGCCGTGCGGGAGCGCGAGGTTCTGCGGCTCGCTGTTGCCGACGCCCTGCCCTCCGTCGCCGACCGCGAGGTAGAGGAGGCCGTAGTCCTCGTCGTGAGGCTTTGCGGTCGGGTTGAAGTCGATCTGCTGGATGCCGTGGACCTGGCCGGTGAAGCCGATACGCAGCACCTCGCGACGGGTGCCGTGGAAGACGGCCGCGGAGGGGTCGTCGGCAGTCCACTCGGTGATGATGCCGTGGTAGGTGAGCGTGCCGGCCTGCCGGTAGTCGGGAGTCTCGGTGGCCTGCGAGGCGAGTTCGGTGTGGATGGTGTAGAAGCGCCCGTTCGTGCCGAACTGCGGGTGGAATGCGGCGTACCCGAGGCCCTGACCGAGGCCGCGGCCCGAGAAGAAGTGCGGGAATGCCGCCTTGACGTCCAGATAGGGGTGCGGGGTGCCCCCTGAGGTGCGCGTCGCAGTGCCGGGGTCGGTGAGGTACAGGGTTCCGTTGAGGTCGGGGGTCGCCATCCGGCCGGAGCCGTCGGGGAGTTCGTTGATGGTGTTGATCCGGGCGTGGCGCATCAGGCGGGGATCCGTCGGCGCCGGCACGGGTTCCGACTTGGGGAACTGTGCGAACTCCTGCAGGACGAGGCCCGTCCTGGACTGGACGGGCCTCTGCGGAATGGGGTCGGTCAGGGCGGCTGTCGCCGCGGCGGGCTCGTCGGCGTGGGAAGGCGCGGCGAGACCGCCCAGTGCGAGGGCTGCGCTGACGGCCACGGCCGCCCAGTGCCTTCGGTATGTACGTCGTGACGCCATGCGGGTCCCTTCGGGCTGGCGTGACAAGTAGGGAAAGGACGATCCGGGGGCGAGAAGGGTCAGTGGCCCCGCGTCATGCGCCGGTACTCCGCCGCCACCGCTCCGGCCGACACCGAGCGGTTCAGGAACAGGAGATCGTCCATGCGGCAGTCGCAGGCGTTGTTCTCCCGGGTGTTCTGGGGGAAGCTGCCGCCGATCTTGATGCCGCGGGGATCGGTGGGTGAGGCGCGGTGTGGCGCCGGCGTGGTGGCCAGTTCCCAGGGGTCGCCCGGCGTGACGTAGAAGCCGTCCAGGGGCTTGCCGTCGCGGTAGAGGGCGAGGGTGCCGTCGCGGAAGTCGAACGTCGCGGCCAGGTGGACCCATTCACCGAGGGGCAGCAGCTCCTGCCAGGGCAAGTCGGCTGCGAAGGTCTGGGAGGCACCGCTGTCCAGCCGTCTCCCCAGCGCGACCAGCTTCAACTCACCGTTGACCTGGATGAGTTCGAGAAGCGCGCGCACCGCGTGACCGTCGGAGGTTCCGGACAGTACGCCGGCCAGCCCGATCGCGTTGTAGCGGTCGCTCGGATCGGCCGTGTTGGAGTTGAGGGCGGGGTTGTCGCCCGTCATCTTGAACCAGCCCATGACGGTGGCGCCCCGGGCACTGCGGAAGGCGTCGAGGGACGACATGCCCTCGGCGTCCCAGGCGCCGGCCTTCCAGTCGTCGTTGCCCGCAGTTGCAGGGTTCTGCTGGCGCACCTGCAGGGCAGGCGAAGCTCCCGGGTACGCCTCGTCGGCGACGCGCATCGCGGAGCCGCCGTTGATCAGGTTGAGCGCGGTGCCGGAGCGTCCGATGTCGCGCTCGCGACCGGGATCGGTGGGGTACGGGTGCCCGAAGTCGTACGCCGCCACGGCCTGGGCTCGCAGCGGAGTGTGGAGGGGTGAGGGGCGCGCCGCCTGGGCCGGAATCGTGGCGGCGGCGAGCGAGGCGGTCGCGGCGAGTGCAGCGACGGCGAGTGAGTAGCGTCTGGTGCGGGGCGGTGTCATACAGCCTCCCAGCGGCAGCGAAGGGGCAGTCGACCGGGGTGTCCCGGACGACAGAAAGCGCTTTCGTCCGCGTGCAGGGACCATGTAACTCCTTCGTCGCGACCCTGACAATGAGCGTGTACTCGCCAATTTCCTTGGCGCCTTCAGCAGCGGCGCGGACCTTCTTGCGGGCAAGGACACGGATCCGCGAGCGGCCCATCGGGGTGCGGACGGCACCGGCTCACGGCGGCCTGCAAACACCTCGCTCCGGGTCCCGAAGGGTACGACGGGTGCGTGGAGCAGTCCGGTGGCCGACCACGCAGGTACCGGTTCACCCGCCGGGACCGCATCGCTCGGTGGCCTCAAGTCATCTCAGAAATCCGTCAGTCGGCCCAGGGCCGACCACGGCCGCCGCCTCGCCCGTGACCCCGCGCTCGCGCTCACCAACCATCGCGCCCACACAACCCGAGCGTGCCACGCGGTCGTCACCGGACCGCGAACGCCGCGCCCGGTGGCACCGCGCCGCAGCAGCGGACGGGCTCACCCTCCGTCACGACGGCAGCGGCCTCCGCCGTCCCCTCGAAGTCCCCCTGCGGCAACTCTGCGGGGGTACCCAGGGGCTGCCCCCAGGGGACAGCTGGGGGATACCCCCCAGCGAAGTCGGGGACAAGCCCGGTCGCTCGGACGACGCCCGGTCCGTAGGTTCCGGGGTGGAATCGAAACACCGTTCCGACCAGCCCACGGAGGCCCTCGTGACCGCCCCTTCGCGTCCGCGGACGCGCACTCCTCATCCGCTCGTCGCGGCCTTCGTGCGGTTCGTCGTGTGTGGTGGCGGTGTCGGGCTGGCGTCCAGCGGGGTACTCGTACTGCTCAACGACCGGATACCGATGGCCGTCGCCAACGCGTTGGTCACCGTCGTTTCCACGGTCGTCGCCACCGAATTGCACGGGCGGGTCTCCTTCCGGAGCGGGCGGAAGGGATGGGGGGTCCATCTTCAGTCCGGGGTGACCGTCGCCGTGAGCTACGCGTTCACGACAGGGGCGCTGTTCTGCCTGTACGCCGTCCGGTCCGAGCCCTCGGCCCTGGTGGAGCAGGCGGTCTATCTTTCGGCGTCCGCTCTGGCGGGGATCGGACGGTTCGCGCTACTGCGGGTTGTCGTCTTCGCCGACCGGGCCCCGGCGCCTGACGCCTCGCTCAGCAAGACCGCGGTGGCGATGGCCGCGTGAGGTCGACGTCTTTCCGGGCATCGTGGAGTGTGTCGCTGCGTGACGGCCCTGGAGTCCTGGCTCGGACACCAGGGAGCAAGCCAGCCGGACCTTCGGGTCAGGGTCCGCGGCGAGCGCGTGGCGCTCGGCAGGTCCGAGGTCCGCGCGGTGGGCAATTCTCTCGCGCACCGCCGTGTCCGGATCGGTGGACAGGAGGGCCACCACGTCGGCGTGCAGGCTGGGGCTGCCGACGATCGCCGCGCTCAGTGCCGCCGCCTGCCGTCCCTGCCCCTGCCGCTTGCGCCCGGTAGGCGCCGCTGATGGCTGCGGCCGAGATGCGCGGCCGGCCGCCGACGGGCCTGCTCGGCGACCGTCCTCAGGTCCGCCAGACCTGCCTGGTCGGGGTGACCGGATGCGAGGGCGGCCTCAAGAGCCTTGTGGGCAGAGAGTTCCCGGCCTCCCAGGATTTCGAGCAACCCTTCCGGGCCCGCTGTCTCCAGGAGCTGGAGGAGACTCTCGGCGACCATCACGAGGCTCTCGGGCTCGTTGAGGTCCTCGGCACCGAGGACATCCCGGCGCACCAGGACACTCAGGGCGGTGGGGCCGAGGAGCGGGTCGCCGCGCAGGCCGCGCAGCAGGGCTTCGCCGTCGGGGTACGCGTCGACGAGTGCGTCCAGCATCGCTTCGGCACGGGTACGGAACGGGGTCGCGCGCACCGCGTCGGTCAGCTTCTGCAGCGCCTCGGCGGGGCTCTCCCGGGCAGCGACCCAGGCGGCGAGTTCGGTGCGGGCGGCGTCCGGGTCGTAGTGCTCGGCGATGACACCGAGGAGCCCGGCGGCGGAGGCATGGGCGAGTTCACCGACCCGCGGGGCATCACGTCCCTCGGCGAGCAGCCGGCGACGTACGGAGTCGTGACCGAGGGCCGTGAGACGGATCAACTCGACGGGGCCATCGGTCAGTTCCGCCCGCTGCACCTTGCTCCGCTCTGCGGCGTCCTCGCTGTCCCCGTGTCCACCGGCAACGGCGCCGAAGAGTTCGGCGAGCTCCGGCGGCATCCCGGCGGGCGGCAGCACGGATTCCTCGAGCGGTATGTCGAGGAAGACCGGGTCGGCCATCCCGTCGTGCCGCTTGATCGCGCCCAGGTCCTCCAGCACGTCCAGTGCGGTGCGCAGATCACGGTCCGCGTGTCCGAGTTCCGTCTGCCAGGCGTAGCGGCCGGTCAGTTCGTGCTCGGCGCGGTAGCGCAGGTGCAACGAATCGCGCAGCCGGGGCCAGGGCATGGCGTGCGGCAGGCTGTAGAGGGTGCTGAGGACATCGGGCACGGTGTCCTCGAAGCTGTCGAAGAGCAGCGACCCGGCGTGTCGGCCGCTGCGGGTGCCCAGCAGCGGCACGCGCAGCTCGGGGAAGGTCTCGAAGGCGTGCCGCCACAGCGCGAGCGGGTCCCGCAGCAGGGGCTGCGCCTTGGCGACCGCGTACAGCCGACCTTTGGCCACCCGTACCAGCCGGGCCTTCTTCGCCCACTCGACCGCGAGCCCAAGCCTCGGCAGCTGCGTGGAGGAGCGCACCGTATCCACCACATCGCCTGTCCCCAGCTCGGCGACGAGGGTTCGAGCGTCCGACATTCGCAGGTTGCCCTTGGCGGTGAGCACGCGCCCCTCATGGCCCGCCCAGTCGGCGATCCCTCGCAGCCACCGCAGCGCGGGGGACATCTCGGCGCGTGCCCGCAGTTCCTTCTCCGCGGGCAGCAGGACCGGCAGCTGCGGTTCGGCGCGTGTCACCTCTGACGGGCCGCGTGTCAGGTGGTTGCGCAACACCTCGTCCAGTACGTCCTGGTCGTACGGCGCCTCGCCTTGCTGAGCCTGCTCCACGAAGCTTTCGAGCGCCGCCGGATCCCGGACATCGATCCCCTGCTCGGCAGCGGTGACCGCCCAGAACTTCGCCATTCCCCAGCGGCCTCGGTCAGCCATCGCGGGGGCGTACCGAGGTGCGAGGGTCTCGATCGCAGCAAGGTTGTCGGCCGACGAGGCCCCGCGCGGGTCGCTGAGGCCCATCGCGTCGAGGTAGCGCAGCAGGGCCGCGAGCGTGCCGGGCGCATCCGCCGGCTCTTCGCCGGGCAGCACGGTGACCGTGCGCGGCAGCCAGTCCAGCAGATACTCCTCGATGTGCCGGGGCTCCCAAAGCCCCAGCCGCCCGTCGCGGGTACCTCGGTGGCGATAGTCGAGCGCCGTCTCGACGACGAAGGGGTCCATGCTCTCGCCCCGTTCGCGGGCCCACTGAACCGTCCGACGGATCAGCAGCGAACGCGCTGCCTCGAATTCCTCGGACTCCTCGGGCGCGAAGAACGTCCTCATCACACCGGCCCTGCCTGTCCTGTCGTACGGCCGCCGTGCCACGCCATGCCGGCGGCCCCGGGCCCGATGGAGATCGCGGTTCCGCGGGACCAGGCGGTCACTATTGAACCGTAACCGCTCCGCCGCCGGGCGCAGAGGCCGACGGGGAGGACGAAATGATTCTGAACTGCCGGTAACGCTTCCCCGTCGGGTTCAGGGCGCTGCGAAAAGCGCGGGATGCGGGAGCGAGGGCCTGGCTCGGGTGTGCGATGTGGCCCCGAACGACGGCGCCCCACGGGTCGCAGCGGCCAGTGGGTCCCGGCGATCGGACAGCAGCGGGCGGCGGGCGCGTGCTCGCCCTGCCCATTCCACTCTTCGCCGCCGCCTCCACGCACTGCGCGACGGCAGCCGGCGAGCTGTGCGCCGCGCCGGGGCTGCGGATGTCACGTCTCGGTGCGCGGCCGTCTGCGGCCTCGGCCCGCACGGTGCCCGGGTCGTACGCGGACCGACCGGTCGATGGAGGTGTTACCGAAGTCGCCGTGTGGGGCGGCGCGTTGACCGCCCGTCGACCGGAACCGGCAGCGACGCGCGCCGGATCCCCCACACCATTGGTACACCGATGGAGAGAATCCCGACACCCGGCGTCTACCCATGAGTAACTCCCGCTGATTTGATGTGGGTTGCTCGAACCACCCCCCATCAGCAGAAGCAGGAGACCCCGTGCCGCTCACCGCGCTCCGTCGTACCTCCGGCGTAACTCTGTCCGCCGCGCTCGTCGCCGTCACGCTGGCCGCACATGCTCCTCAGGCGGCGGCCGCCGACACCCCGTCGCTGAGGGTTCTCACCTACAACACGTTCCTGATGAGCAAGAACCTGTATCCGAACTGGGGTCAGGACCACCGGGCGACGGAGATCGCGCGGGCATCGTTCTTCCAGGGCAATGATGTCGTGGTGCTCCAGGAGGCCTTCGACAACTCCGCCTCCGACGCGCTGGCACAGAACGCGTCCGCCCAGTACCCGTATCGGACGCCGGTGGTGGGCCGGAGCAAGAGCGGCTGGGACGCCACCGGCGGTGCCTACTCGGCCGTCACTCCGGAGGACGGCGGTGTCACCGTACTGAGCAAGTGGCCGATCGTCCGCAAGGAGCAGTTCATCTACAAGGACGCCTGCGGCAGCGACTGGTGGTCCAACAAGGGCTTCGTCTATGCCGAGCTGAACGTCAACGGCACGAAGGTGCATGTGGTGGGAACCCACGCGCAGTCGACCGACTCCGGATGCGCGACGGGTGAGGCGGCGCAGATGCGCAGCCGCCAGTTCAAGCAGATCGACGCCTTCCTCGACGCCAAGAACATTCCCGCGTCCGAACAGGTCATCGTGGCAGGCGACATGAACGTCGACTCCCGCTCGCCCGAGTACGCATCGATGCTCGCCGATGCCGGACTTGCCGGAGCCGATGCCCGCACCGGGCACCCGTACTCCTTCGACACCCAGGACAACTCGATCGCCTCGTACCGCTATCCCGACGACCCTCGCGAGGATCTCGACTACGTCCTCCACCGCGCCGGGCACGCGAAGCCGTCCGGGTGGACCAACAAGGTGGTCAAGGAGCAGAGCGAGCCCTGGACCGTCTCCAGCTGGGGCACGGACTACACGTACACGAATCTCTCCGACCACTACCCGCTGATCGGCTCCGTCGGCTGAGGGCTGTCACGTAATCCCTGGCGGATCGGCGCGCGGCGTCGGATGCGGTGCATCGCAAGGCGGGCGTCATCGCACCGGGCGCATTCCGGCGTTCCGACGACGCAGCGAGGTGCTCTAGCTGTCGTCGCGCGCCCGCCAGGGATTTCAGCGGGGCCGTGCCGACCGGCCGGCCGGCCGGGGAATCGTCCGCGTCGCATGTCGTGCCGACCGGCGCCCCGGAATCGTCCGCGTCGTACGTCGTGCCGACCGGTGCCGCTTCGACCGCAGCCACGGGGTGGGGGTGCGCCACGGGTGGGGGCGTGCCGTCGGTGGCTGTGGGAGCGGCGGTCGTGGGCAGGCCGGTCGTGGGGACGCGGCCTGCGGTTCTGCGCCCGGTGGTTCTGTGCGGGGTGCTGGTCGCCCGGGACGTGCTGGGCGACCGGGGTGGTTCGTCGGGCCGGATCAGTAGGCCGAGTTGACGTTGTCGATCGAGCCGTAGCGGTGCGCGGCGTAGTTGGCGGAGGCCGTGATGTTGGCGACCGGGTCGTAGATGTTCGTAGAGGTGCCGGCGACGTGGTACGCGTTGAAGGTGGGGTCGATGACCTGCATCAGGCCCTTGGAGGGGATGCCCTTCATGGCGTTGGAGTCCCAGTTGTTGATGGCCTGGGGGTTGCCCGAGGACTCACGCATCAGGTTCTTGCGGATGCCCTCGTAGGTGCCCGGGATGCCCTTGGCGTGCATGACCTTCAGCGACTCCTTGATCCAGGCGTCGACGTTGCCGCCGGACTGGGCGGGAGTGGCGGCCGAGGCGGCCGGGGCGCTGACGACGGTACCGGCCACGACGGCGGCACCGGCCGCGACCATGCCCAGCGAGATCTTCTTGGTCTTGGTCATGCGAGCGAACTTCTTGGGCATCGTGGTGATCCGCACGTGGTAATTCCTGTTCTGTCGGGGGGTGATGCCAAGAATTGTTAATCAGGAGGGAATCCCTGGTCAATGACCACCTCTTACTATGGGGTTTAGTACCGGGTGTCGGAATTGATTCACGGAGCACCGTCGGGGCCCGGATACGCCCGTTGATCGACCTACTACCCACCTTCAGAGTGACGCGGGCCATATGGCTCACCCCACACGGCAAATGCCTCAAAACGGCACAAGAGTGACGCAGATCATGTGGCCTGCGTCATATCGAGGGCACTGAATTCACTCACCGTAATAGCAGGAAAGCGTTCCGAATTCATGGCCGGGCGACAGATTATGAGCGCGCGCCCACAGGGAATCCGGGGCGGTGTACGACCAGTCCATCGATGACACGCGGCCTCGAAACCGGTGCGCACGAACCTCGGCGCAACAGGTCTCATTCAGCGCCGCACGACCGCTTGAACGGGACGGCCGCGGACAAGCCGACAGAGTGTACGGCCGGACAGGCCCCGGTCCGGGTGGCCGGGAGGCGCCGGAGGGAGTTCAGCCGCTGACAGGGAGCCGGGCCCTGACAGAGGAGGGAGACCGGGCGGGCTGGGAACGGCCGCGGCCGACGACCCTTATGGGAAGCGGACCGCGGCAAGGTCGTACTGCACACGGATGATCTCGGTAGATCGACCGTCTATGCGGTCGTGCGCCTGCGAATCGATTCCCTGTCCTCTTCGGGCAGCGCGTCGGCGACCAGCAGGCGCGGCAGGAGTTCCGGTTCACGTGTCATCGCACGGAACGAGAGAGCGACAGTCACATCATGGGCGGGCCGGTGCACGATCTCGACCGGGTCACCGGCGCGAATGGCTCCCGGCTCCATGACCCGCAGATACGCGCCCGGCAACGCGGCCTGCGTGAACCTCTTGATCCAGCCGTCGCGCTCCAGCCATCCCTGGAACGTCGCGCACGGGATCCGGGCGCACGACACCTCGAGGACCACCTCGGGTCCGATGCGCCACCGCTCACCGATCAGCGCACCGTTGACGTCGAGGCCGACGGTCGTGAGGTTCTCCCCGAAGACACCGTTGTCCAGCGACCTGCCCAGCTCGGCCTCCCAGCCGTCGAGGTCCTCGCGAGCGTAGGCGTAGACCGCCTGATCGGAACCACCGTGGTGTTTCACGTCATAGACACGGTCACCCGCGAGGCCGACCGCGCCGGTGCCCTTGGGGCCCGGGGCAGTGACGGCGACCGGACCATGAACGGGCCGCTTGTCGATCCCTGTCGCGCTGAGCCCCTTCCAAGGGTTGGACCGGGGCTTGCCCACATTGACGGAGAGCAGCTTCATGCGCGCGATAGTACGGTCCACAACGCACCGCCGCAGACAGATTTTCCCGTCTGCTCTTGGGGGTGGATCGGCTACGGACAGTCCGGCAGGTGGTCGACGGTTGCCAAGAGGCGTGCGACCAGGGGGTTCGGGTCGTCCTTACGCCACGCGACGGCGACGCGTGTGCGGGCGTCATCGGGATCGATCCTGCGGAAGGCGACGCCCTTGAGACGGATGCGCCGGATACTCGCCGGGGCCAGTGACACCCCCAGGCCGGTCTCCACCAAGGCGCAGACGGTCTGCCATTCCACCGCTCGCTGGGTCACACGGGGTGTGAAACCTGCTGCGGTGCACAGGCCGGTGATCCGGTCGTGCAACTGCGGTCCGACCTCCCTGGGCAGCGAAACGAAGGGGGAGTCCGCCAACTGGCCCAACCGGACCGTGCGTTGGGCGGCAAGGGGGTGTGCGGCCGGCAGGACCGCCACGAAGGGTTCGGTCAGCACGGTCTTGAGGGCGAGCTCCGTTTCACCGGCGGAGGGCTCGCGCAGCAGGCCGATGTCGATCGTGTTGTCGTGCAGTGCAGCGACCTGCGGCACGGTGGTCATCTCGTGTATGTCCAGATGCACATCGGGGTGCCGGTCCCGGAAGGTGCGCAGCATGCCGGGCAGCACGGTCAGGGCAAGCGAGGCGGCGAAACCGATCCGCAGACGGCCGGCCCGGCCGCTGCCGACAGCCCGGGCCGCGCTCAGGCCGTCGGCGAGATCGGTGAGGGCCCGCCGGGCGGCGGGCAGGAGCTCACGGCCTGCCGGGGTGAGGGTGACTCGTCCTGGTTCACGGGTGAACAAGGCGTGGCCGACCTTGTCCTCGAGGCGGCGGATCTGCTGGCTCAGCGGCGGCTGGGCGATGCCCAGACGGGCGGCCGCGTGGCCGAAGTGGAGTTCTTCGGCGAGCACCGTGAAGGCGTGCAGTTGCGGCAGGGGAAGTTCGGGGCGCTCCATACGCCTAGAGATATCAGGTCATGCCCGTGGCTGTATTAGACGTATCACTGTCGGGCCCCCTAGCGTTCAGCGCATGAGAGAGCGACATGCGATCCTCAGCGGCTCGACGTTCGAGGAGCAGATCGGCTACGCCCGTGCCGTGGTCGACGGCGACCGGGTTCACGTGTCCGGGACGACCGGCTTCGACTACGCCACCATGACGATCTCGGACGACGTGGTCGACCAGGCCGAGCAGTGTCTGCGCAACATCGAGGCCGCTCTGGTCGAGGCGAAGTGCACCTTCGGCGACGTGGTACGGGTTCGCTACCTACTGCCCGACCGCGAGGACTTCGAGCGCTGCTGGCCGGTCCTGCGCCGCTGCTTCGGCGAAGTCCGGCCGGCCGCGACGATGCTCATGTGCGGCCTCTCGGACCCCCGTATGAAGATCGAGATCGAGGTGTACGCGCGGCGGGCCGTGGCATGAACGGGTCCCGTTCCTCGCGATTGCACAGAGGGCGAGGCCGACTTCGCAGACAATCAGGTAGGGCGCATCGGGAGCTCACGAACGGTATTCCGCCTCGCCCACGCCCGCACCCCTGACCTGAGCCACTCCGAAGGAACCCTTCCCCATGGGCCACGCCCTCCCGCCGTTCCAGCTTCTGCCCGGCGCGCCCGCGTCACCGGTCCTACTGCACGTACCGCACTCGGCACGTGTCCTCCCCGATCACGTACGCGCCGCCATCGAGCTGGACGACAAGGCCCTGGAACTCGAACTCGACCACATCACGGACTCCCACACGGCCGAGTTGGCCGCCGAGGCAGCCGCGGCCGCGCCTCTCACGCCGTGGCGATTCGTCAACGGCCTGTCGCGGCTCGTCATCGATCCCGAACGGTTCCCCGACGAACGCGAGGAGATGCTGGCCGTCGGCATGGGCGCGGTCTACACACGGACCACGCACCGCGAGCCGCTTCGCCCACCGCACGTGGATCCGCAGCCGCTGATCCACCGCTACTTCCACCCGTACGCGGCAGCAATGACCGCCGCTGTCGACGCACGCCTGGCGGCCACCGGACGCGCGGTCGTCATCGACGTCCACTCCTATCCGTCGGCTCCGCTCCCCTACGAACTCCACGGCACCGGGCTGCGCCCACCGATCTGCCTCGGCACCGACGCCTTCCACACACCGCCGGGTCTGCTGGCCCAGGCCGAGGAGGCGTTCGCCGGGTTGGGGGGCACGGGCATCAACAGCCCCTTCTCCGGTACGTACGTGCCGCTGAAGCATTACGGCGTGGACCCGCGTGTCAGCGCGCTGATGATCGAAATCCGCCGGGACTTGTACATGCCCGAACCGGGTGGCGCCGCCCACCCCGCCGGATCGACCGCACTCGCGTCGGCGCTGGCCGCCCTGGTCGGCGTGCTGTCCGGTCCGAGCGAACAGGAAGCACGGGCCTGACACCCCGCCGAAGGCTCTTCACACCGCCTCGCGAGCCCTCGTGCGGGAACAGACAATGGTGACCAGGGCAGCAGCTCCGTGCCCGTCCCTCGAGGAGGTAGCGATGCGTCCGACCAATCTCACCGGGGAGTCGGCCGAACACGTCAGCGCCCGGGAGGAGCTGCGCCTGGCCGAGATCGAGCTGATGCGCCACCGCGAACGCGTCGCCGACCGGCGCCGCCGGCTGCCGCTGGGGCCCGTCGTCGACGACTACGTATTCGAGGAAGGCCCCCCGGATCTCCACTCGGACGATGCGCCGGTGCAGGCCGTGCGACTGAGTGAGCTGTTCACCCGGCCCGGGCGAGACCTCGTCGTCTATCACTTCATGTACGGCAAGCAGCAGACGCAGCCTTGTTCCATGTGCACGATGTGGATCGACGGGTTCAACGGAATCGCCCACCATGTCGCGCAGAACGTCGACCTCGCAATTGTCGCCGCAGCCGACCTGCCCGCACTCCGCGCGCACGCACGAGACCGGCAGTGGGGGAACCTGCGGCTGCTCAGCGCCGGGTCCAGCACCTTCAAGTACGATCTCGGCAGCGAGGATGCCGAGGGCAACCAGGACTCGACGGTATCGGTGTTCACCCGCGACGACGACGGCTCCGTACGCCACTTCTACTCGGCACACCCCCGGATGTCCGACGACATCGACCAGCGCGGCATCGACCTGCTCAGCCCGGTGTGGCACATCCTCGACCTCACCCGCCGGGGCCGGGACGACTGGTTCGCAGAGCTCAGTTACTAGGCCGTTGCGGTCGCGGCCTCGGAGACCGTTTTCCACCGGCCGTAGCGTTCGGGCAGGTCACGCCAGGTGATGCCGGTGCGGATCTTCGCCCACGCGAAGATCCGCTCAACCTGAGGCTGGAAGCCTCACTGCCTCCTATACTCCTGGCGTGTTTCATACGTCGAACCTCTTTCACGTTTCGTCCGTACTCAATCGGCAGTCGATCGCACAGCACGGCTTGGATTGGACCCGTATGGGCGCCGCGCCGGGGATCGCCGGCAGTCGCCGCCCTGAGGTGGAGGGAGTCTTCGTCTGTCAGGGCGAGGAGGAAGCAGAGTTCTTCCTTCAGATCATCAACAACACCGGTGGGGCAGTCGATCTCTGGTCCGTAGACGGCATCGATGAGGGGTTGCTCCTCGACAACGGCAACGGATTCGTCTACCTGCCCAGTCGCATACCGGCCGCGCAAGTCCGTCTCGTGCGATCAGACGTTCCCCCTCAGCTTGATTCCTGACTTCGCGCGGCGGTACATGCGCCGGCACCGGCACGCCGGTCACGGTGTGCCCGACGGCGACCCGGACGGCATGTCGAAATGCAGAGAGACGTCTCGCAACTACTCGGATACGAGTGGCGTCCGTGAGGGCGGCTCGGCGTGGCCCTCGGTAACCCGGTGTTGCGAAGTCGGGCCCGGGCCGACATCGGGAGCCACGGTTCACTGCCCGTCGCACGTCGGCGTCAGTCCGCCGCACGGCATCGCCGATCGATCCAGGAAGCCACCAGGAAGACCTCCAAGTAGGTGTCAGGCCGCGCTGCATCCTGGTAGAGGTCCCAGTGGAGCGCGCCGGTCCGTAGACGGGGGCGGCCCATGGCTGGCGCTCGAGGCGACTGCGCACGGACGCTCTCTGGCCATCCGGATGGCGCCCGGCACCGACCTCCTGATGGTCGCGCGCAGACAGTACCCCAAACGGCCACACCACCAGCACACGGAGCGGCCCCGCTCGGTGGGCCCGTCGTCCTTCGGTATCGGGCACGGCGCCGCACAGTACTGGGCGCGCACGCACGACCTGATCGGTGCACCGTTCCAGCGGACCCGCCGGACCACGGTGACGCGGGAGGGCCGTCCCCTTCAGCACGCGCAAGGCACACACGAGAGCATCTACGTCCTTCCCGACGAGCACGTCCAACGGGTCTTCGTGTCCGGTGCCCAAGAGGCGCTCGAACAAGCCCGAGCTGTCGTGTTCGCGGCGACCTCGCCGACGCTCCGCACCCCGGCCACGAACAGATCGTGACTGCGGACTGGACGGGGACGAGACCTCCAGCCCTTGGCTCGACGCGATAGGCGGCTGCGGAGCGGACTTCATGCTCTGCCTGGCCTGCCCCAACGCTCGTGTTCACCCGGGCCGTCACCCCCGGCTCGCCTACCTGCACCAAGAGCTGAACAGTCTTCTCTCCGCGGTGCCTGACCGTTCATGGCGTGAACGGTGGCCCAGCACGTCGGACGCCCGGCGCCACCGAGCGGGCAGGTCCCTGACCCGCGTGTGAAAATTGAGTACTGGATCGCAGTTCGGTGTCCGAGGCCCGCCCGTCGCTGCACGGGGAACGTGCGCGGCACCTAACGTCCTCTCCCGCTGATCCCATCGACACGCTGGGAGGCTCCCCGTGAGCGAACGTCTCAATGCGTGGCCGACGCTGGACTATGAGGACCTGGCGCCCACGGTCGACTACGTGAACCGGGTGGTACAGGTCGCAGGCAAGTACACCCTTGACGAGCCCTTCGAAGTCGGCTGGGGAAACATCGTCCTCGATGTCACCCCCCGGGGGCTCAGTACGCCAACCCTTCGGCAGCAAGGCGTGACCTTCACGGTGCACTACAACTTGCTCGACGGTGGCGTGGTCATCGAGGCTGACAGTGGCTCGCGGACGGTGCCCTTGTCTCAGGGATCAGTCGCGACGTTCTACGCGTCCTTCTGCGATGCGGTGGACGAGCTCGGCATACACCGACCACGCAGCTCGTTGATCTGCGAGATTCCGGATGCCCCGCCGCGTTTCGAGGACGACAACGTCGAACGCACCTGGGATGGCCACGCGGCCCGACTGATCTGGACAGCGTTTAACCTCGCCGCCGACGGGCTCGAGGCGTGGCAGGCCCCCTTCCTGGGACACCACCCCCGGGTCGGTGTGATGTGGGGCGGCTTCGACCTGTCCGCCACGCGTTACCGGGCGCAGCCCACCGTGCCGCCGCCCCACCAGCCGCCCTTCATGCAGAACGCCCAGCTCGACGCGTACGTGTCTGTGGGATTCTCACTTGGGGATGCCAAGGCGCCGAACGTCGGCATGTACGCGTACATCTGGCCCCAGCCGGACGGTCTCGGGGGCCGGTCCTGGGGTGTTGAGGGCGCCGCCTGGCACCCCGACGCCGGTCTGGTTCGTCTGCCGTGGGCCAAGCTCAGGGAGTCAGCGGACCCGCACCAGGCCATTGTGGCGTTCGGTGACGCGGTCTACGATGCCGCCGTCGAGACGGCAGGCTGGCCGTCCGACCTCGTCGGCCCCCGCGTCGAGGGTTGGTACATGAGTAGGACACCGCCCGCGCTTGTCCAGCACCAGCACGGCTGACTCAGACGAGGAACGGCTGGCCTGCTTCGACGAGTTCCGGGTCAACAGCTGTCACCGATGCGGATGTTGAGCGCGGCGGCGCCGGGAGAATTCTGTGCCGCGGCGCAGGCACTGGACGTCGCGGCCGTGGACGTGGTGAAGCTGACCTGCTCGCCGTCCGATGTGCGAGGGCGGTCATGACGCCAAAGTCCTTCCTGCAGAAGTAGGTTCCCGCCAGCAGCCGCGCTGGTGCTTGCAGCTGGTCGGCACCGGGGTTGCCGACCCGGTTCACAGCTGTGGGTCCGGAAAATGGGTATGCAGGAATCTCGTCGGGCACGTCGTGGCCGAGTGCCCGGGCTTCGGGAGGACGGTGCTGCCCGCCGGGGCCGAATCGGTCCGCTCCCGGGCAGCCGGATTTCGGCACAGTGGCTCAGGTGTGACGGCCACGGTCCGTTGCGCTGGTTGGCAGCCCCGTCGGATCCCGGCGGGGCTGCCGTGTTGTCAGAGAACGCCGTAGGGCGGCACGGTGGTAAAGGGCTGTCCCGTAAGTCCCTGGCGGCGCACGACGACAGCTACGGCACCTTGCCACGTTGTCGGAACGCCCGAATGCGTCCAGTGCGATGACGCCCCTCCCCTTGCGATGCACCGCCTCCGACGCCGCGCGCCGATCCACAGGGATTACGGGACAGCGGGATTGCGACCAGGCACGACGCGACCGCCACCTCCTACGGAACAGCGGCCGGCCTGGCGTCGTTCCTGCTCAGGGCAAGATCCGTTTGAAGACGGAACCTAGCTCGAATCCCGCTCCGCCTCCTCGGCGGCCCGCTTGATGTTCGCCAACCGACGGTCCCAGTCTGCTGCGAGCGCGTCCATCCACCGAGCCGTGGCGTTCAGCGCCGCGGGCCGCACCTCGTACCGCACCTCACGGCCGACCCGGCTGCCGGAAACCAGGCCGGCAGCGTCCAGGACGGCAAGGTGCTTGACCACCGCCTGACGCGAGACGGGGAGTTGTTCCGCGAGAGTCGTCGCGGTGGACTCGCCCTGTGCGCCGAGCAGGTCGAGCAGCCGACGTCGCGTCGGATCGGCCAGTGCTCCGAGCACACTGTCCACCGCCTCGTCGGCGCGGCGACTGCCGTCCGTCACACGGACTCTTCGGCGCGCGCCTTGAGCGCGTCGAGTTCCTGGGGCCAGCCACCGGTGTTGTCCTTCACCGCCCGGCGGCGCAGTTCCTCGGACCCGGCCAGCGTTGCGAACCCGCTCTCGACGACGCGGAGACGCGTCCTGTCACCTTCCGGGGTCAGTGTGAACTCCACCAGGGTGCTGTTGTCCTCCCGCAGTTCTTCTCCGGGGAACGCACTGGCCCAGCGGTACGCGAGGTAGGTCGGCGGCTCCACCTTCTCCACACGTACCGGGAAGTCACCGTACTCGGGGTTCTTCGCCACCATCGACGCGCCTTCTTCGGCCACGGTGCCGGGCAGGCTCGCCTTGTCGGCCACCCAGAAGCCGGGTTCGGCGACCAGCGACCAGACCCGCTCCAGAGGTGCCTCGATCAGGGTTTCGCGTTCGATCCTGTCCTCGCTCATGGGAACTCCTTCATCGGCATCATTGAGTGCAACTCCAGAGTTGCACATGGCGACCTCAGGAGCAACCTGGGAGTTGCACTTCGGTGCGTCGCCCTCGGTGGGTGCTCGATGAGGGGGCGACCGCGCTCGCCGTGCCGGGCGGTCCCTGAGTACGATCGCGCCAGGTCAGGCTGTAGCCGATGCCCGCACCGTCACATGATCAGCGACGGAGACCGCCGGCAGCGGCCCTCATGAACGGCTGGGCTCCGGCCCGGTCCAACCGGCCACGCCGACGCAGGCCTCATTCCCCTCGGCGTCGGCCAGCACCCAGTGCGACGGGGCATGCGCGTCCGTCACCAGCCGCCCGCCGGCGGCGATCGCCGCCGCGATACGTGCCTCGGCCTGGTCATAGGGAACCCAGACGTCGATGTGGACCCGGTTGCGCTGCGGTCGCGGCGTATCCATCTGCTGGAAGTAGAACGGCGCCCCACGCCGCTGCGGGTCGATCAGATCCTCGGGGCTGTCGGCGCGGTCCTGGTAACCGAGCAGGGCGCGCCAGAACGGGATGACCGCGCGACCCACGAGGACGTCGACGGTGACCTGGACGGTCTGCACGGCGGACGGGACGGCGAGGGCACCCAGCTTGCGCGCCACCGCAGAGATCCGGCGGGCCAGTTCCGCGTTCCGCTCGGTCAGGCCGTAGTAGTCCTGCGTGATCGTGATCAGCCGTACCGTCAGGCCCTCATGCCGCAGGTCGATGTCGGGGGGACACTCTCCAGGCCCCGCCAGCTCGCTGATCGCCTGCACGAACTCGGCACTGGCGGCAAGCGAACCGGTGCGGAAGTACGCGCACGCCCCCTCACCCAGCACTCGCCAGTCCTCCAGACCGGCTGCTTCGTGAAACTGCTGCGGCCGCATCCGCCCACTCACGCCCTCAACGTAGGTCATGCGCTCAACCTAGCGCGCCGACAAGGCAATTGGCCTGCTTCACCGACCGCTTCGAAATGGCTGAGCGCGCCGCACGGAGGGTGCGCGACAACGGCACCCGACCGGGAGCCGCTGGAACGTTCCAGTGTTCACAAGGGCGAAATGCCCACCCGCATCCCGGCAGGCCGCTGCGCAGACGTCGACCGGCTCCCCATGGAGGAGCACCGCGGAGTCAATGAGCCGAAGTACCGAAGCAGACTCACCCCCCTTGCTTACCGTTCCGTAACCTCTGAATTACCTCAGATTTGTTCCTGCGTGACTTTGGGCACTGTCAGAATCGCAGGATTCCCGGATGATGTGGCGTCGGACCGTGTCACGGTGACGACTCCCTGGCCCGCCACGGCCGGGAACGCCCACCTTCCCCTCACAAAGGCGAACCCTCTCCATGAGTGACCGCATCACAGCGGCCGAAACGCTCGTTGCCGCCCCACCGGCGGCGGGCTCCCCCCACGTGGACGCCGGCGATGCCGGGTACAGCAAGGACCTCAAGTCCCGCCATATCAACATGATCGCCATCGGCGGCGCGATCGGCACAGGGTTGTTCCTGGGCGCGGGCGGCCGGCTGGCCGGGGCGGGTCCGTCACTGGCCATCGCCTATGCGGTCTGTGGCGTCTTCGCGTTCTTCGTCGTGCGCGCGCTCGGCGAGCTGGTGCTCTACCGGCCGTCCTCCGGCGCCTTCGTCTCCTACGCCCGTGAGTTCATGGGTGAGAAGGGCGCCTTCGCGGCCGGCTGGCTGTACTTCCTGAACTGGGCGACCACGGCTGTGGCGGATATCACCGCGGCTGCCACCTATGCCCATTTCTGGGGCATGTTCAGTGACATCCCGCAGTGGATCCTTGCGCTGATCGCTCTCGCCGTCGTCCTCACGGCCAACCTCATCTCGGTGAAGTACTTCGGCGAGATGGAGTTCTGGTTCGCGATCATCAAGGTCGGCGCCTTGGTCGCGTTCATGCTGATCGGCATCTTCCTGGTGGTGACCCAGCACCCGGTGGACGGTCATACGCCCGGTTTCTCCACGATCTCCGACAGCGGTGGCATCTTCCCCGTCGGCATGCTCCCCATGCTCCTGGTGATCCAGGGTGTCGTCTTCGCGTACGCGTCCGTCGAGCTGTGCGGCGTTGCCGCCGGTGAGACGAAGAACCCCGAGAAGATCATGCCCAAGGCGATCAACTCGATCATGTGGCGCGTCGGTCTCTTCTACGTCGGCTCGGTGGTGCTGCTCGCCCTGCTGCTGCCGTACACCTCGTACTCGGGGGACGAGAGTCCGTTCGTGACCGTCATGGACAAGCTCGGTATCCCGGGCGCAGCCGGTGTGATGAACCTCGTCGTGCTGACCGCGGCGCTCTCCAGCCTGAACTCCGGGCTGTACTCCACGGGCCGCATCCTGCGTTCGATGGCCCTGTCGGGCTCCGCGCCCAAGTTCACCGGGCGGATGAACAAGGGGCAGGTGCCGTACGGCGGCATCCTGCTCACCGCCGGCTTCGGTGTCCTCGGCGTCGGCCTCAACTACGTCATGCCGGGCGAGGCGTTCGAGATCGTCCTCAACTTCGCGTCGATCGGCATCCTCGGCACGTGGGGCATGATCATGCTCTGTTCGCTGCTGTTCTGGCACCGCTCGCGCGACGGCCGGGTCACCCGCCCCTCGTACCAGCTGCCCTGGGCCCCGTACACACAGATCGTCACGCTGGCATTCCTTGCCACGGTCGTGTTCCTGATGTGGTGGGGCGGCGGGGTGGGCCGTACGACCGTGATGTGCCTGCCGCTGATAGCGGCGGCGCTGGTCGGCGGCTGGTTCGTCGTCCGGCGACGGGTGAACGACCTCGCGCGGGAGCGCCAGGACGTCTGATCCTCCCGGTCGAGTGGACGGCCCCGGTGAAAGCGTGCAGACGCTTCCACCGGGGCCGTCGTCGAGCGGTAGCAGCGCATGGCGCCTCATCCCCACAGCCGACGACGGAGGGCGTCCTCACCCCGGTCGCGCCCTCTCACCTGGGGTGCCATCGGCTGTGCGTCCAACCGATTCGAGGATCGCCCCGGCGCGACCCTCGATCAGAAGCACGCGACAGGAAGGCCTCCGGGGAAACAGCGCGCATGGTGGCCGAAGCGACGAGCGGCGTGGCACAGCACTGCCCGGCAGGTGACGCTCAATACGATGCGCGTGTGCGATTCGCGATCTCCATCCCACAGTTCTACGCAGATGGCGAGTTCGATCCAGCCGCATTCCGCGCCTACCTCACGCGTGTGGAGCAGTTGGGCTTCGACAGCGCCTGGACACAGGAACAGACACTGGGTTCGAAGCCGCAGCTCGGACCGATCGAGACCATGACCTACGCCGCCGCGTGCACGGAGCGCCTCCGTCTCGGATGCGTGGTCTTCGTGTCCACGCTGCACAGTCCTGTGCACCTCGCGAAGAGCATCAGCTCGCTGGACCAGATCAGCCGAGGCAGGATCGAGGTCGGCTTCGGTACGGGCGGCAAGCAGCGGCCCTTCGCAGCCTTCGGCATCGGCCCCGAGCGCTACATCGCCCGCTTCTACGAGGGCATCGAGGTGATGACGCGCCTGTGGCGCGATTCCCGAGTCGGCTACTCCGGCGAATTCTGGCAGTTGACCGATGCTGCCATGGAACCGAAGCCGTTCCAGAAGCCCAATCCTCCGTTGTGGTTCGGCGGGAGCGGACGCACCGCGCTGCGACGTGCCGTGATGAGCCCGGGCTTGTTCAGCGGCTTCTTCGGTGCGGGCCAGGTTCCGACCGCGAGCTTCGCCGAGCAGGTCCGGACCGTGCGCCAGGCGCTGGCCGAGTCCGGCAGGCCGACGAATGACTTCACGATCGCCAAGCGCGTCTACATCGCGGTGGACGGCGATGCCCAGCGGGCCCGCGACCGGATCAACGCCGAGCTGGCCGCGCTCTACACGAAGCGGTCACCCGAGATCGAGGCTGCCGCGATCGCGGGCACTCCGATGGACTGTGTCCGCGCGCTGCGTGAGGTCGTCGCCGCCGGCGCGGAACTCATTTTGTTCACGCCGCTGTTCGAGCCGGCCGAACATGCCGAACGGCTGGCCTCACAGGTCATGCCGGAGCTCGAGGTGGGCCTCGGGAAGGACAGGCCGTAGCTCAGGTAGCGGCGACGGAGCATCGGTCGGGCGCTCGGCCTGAACCGGGTGTCCCCGTCATGATCGGCTCCGAGCGGCGCGAGCGGATCGACCACGCGCCATCCGTCAGTCGAGCAGGGTCTCGGCGACGTGCTGAGGCGCGTGGCCTTCACCACATTTTGTCCATTTAAGGACAGATGGACTCATATAAATAGTTTTATAGATAGCTGTACTCCCCCGACATCCGAGTCGAGGGATTCAACGACGAGTGATACGGGAGAAGCGTTGATCACGGTACGTAATGGACGCACCCGGCTGGTGGCTGTGGTCGGTGTACTCGGCGGTGCGCTCTCGCTCACGACCCTCGGCGGTATCAGCAACGCCGCCACCAGCGGTGACAACGCCGGAGATCACCCGAAACCGCAGGCGCAGGCACAGGCACAGGCACAGGCACAGGCGGATCAGGCGGCCACCCAGGAGGCTTCCGACGCCCGAATAAAGATCACGCCCAAGCAAGGTGCGTACGACGTCGGACTCAACGACTCCGTCAAGGTCACCGTCAGCAATGGCACGCTCACCAAGGTGACCATGACCGCCGTCGCGACCGGTGCCGAGGTTCCGGGCACCCTGTCCGCCGACGGCACGTCCTGGGCGCCGAACGGCCGGCTGGAGCGGGCCACCAGGTATCAGGTCACCGCGGAGGCCAAGGACGCCAAGAGCCGCCCCGTCACCGGGAACGCCACGATCACCACGCTTTCCCCGGTCAACAACTTCATCGGGCACCTCTCCCCCGAGGACGGCTCGACCGTCGGCGTGGGCATGCCGGTGACGGTCGACTTCGACAAGGCGATCAGGGACAAGGCCGCGACGGAGTCGAAGATCCATGTCAGCTCCAGCAGCGGCCAGCAGGTCGTCGGTCACTGGTTCGACGACGACCGCCTCGACTTCCGCCCCAAGAACCACTGGAAGCCCGGCTCCACCGTCACCGTCACGCTCAACCTCCACGGCACCCAGAAGACGGTCACGTTCAAGATCGGCCGGAGCCAGATCAGCACGGTCGACGCCGAGACGAAGCAGATGACCGTCGTACGGGACGGCAAGACGATCAAGACCATCCCGATCTCGTCCGGCAGCACGGAGCACCCGACGTACAACGGTCAGATGGTCATCTCCGAGAAGTTCAGGCAAGTCCACATGAACGGTGCGACCGTCGGCCTCACGACGAAGGACGGCAAGCCCTCCTACGACATCGAGGCCGTACCGCACGCCATGCGCCTGACCGCCTCGGGCACCTTCATCCACGGCAACTACTGGGGTGCCGACACGGTCTTCGGCAAGGTCAACACCAGCCACGGCTGCGTGGGCCTGAAGGACGTCAAGGGCGGCGGCGACGGCAAGCAGCCCGCCGCGTGGTTCTTCGACAACTCGATGATCGGCGATGTCGTGATCGTCAAGAACTCCGAGGACAAGACCATGTTGGCCCCCGACAACGGCCTCAGCGACTGGAACATGCCGTGGAGCGAGTGGGTCGCGGGCAGCGCGACCGGCTGACACCACGTCACGTCCAAAACATCTGAACCTGGATCCCTTCCGCCAGGCGGCGGGCGACACCGCGTCGCCCGCCGCCTGCCGCGTCAGGGCGCTCGAGCAGATTCGCCGCGTGTGGGACCGCGGTTGCGTCACGTCGCCCAACAGACGATCGATGTCGGCGGACCCGTGGGTGTTCGACACCAGTACTGTGCGCCCATCGCCCGCCAGTCCCGCTTGGTACCGGGATGGAAGAAGCTGATCGCGAACGGTGCGGCGTCCAGGCCCACCCGAGGCCACAGGTCATAGCCGGCGCCGACCATCACGTCCTCCCGCCACGGCGCATCCTGCCGCCCGTCGGACAGACGGCCGGCGTTCCCGGCTGCTCCCTTCAGCATCGTGACGAGGCGGCGAAGATCCGGCCGACATGGTGAGCCGGCCCCGTCCGCCGGGACACCGAAGACGTTTCCACCGTCGGCCACCACAACCTCCCCCGAGGGCTGTCCCGCAATCCCTGGCGGGCGCACGACGACAGCAACGGCACCTCGCCGCGTTGTCGGATCGCCCGAATACGTCCAGTCCGATGGCGCCCCTCCGCCTTGCGATGCACCGCATCCGACGCCGCGCGCTGATCCACCGGGGATTGCGGGACAGCCCTTGCGGAGAGGGACTTGTTTCCGCCACATCAGTAACACGACGGATACACAGCACCGTTGACGTGTTTCAGTGCTGACCTTAGGCTCGCTCGCCATCGGTTCCAGCCAGGGTTCGCACACATGATCCCATTCCTGGCATGTGTACGGCAGTCCGTCGTCGCTGCGATGGCGGGCAGGCGCTGCCGCTCGACCGGAATCGCCGTTTCGCTCCGTACCGACGACTCGGGAGAACATGTGAACAGACGTCGCGCGCCCGGCTGGGCCGCCTCGGCACTCGTCACCACTCTGGCGCTGACCGGCGCACTCGCCGGCCCCGCCGTCGCGTCACCGGCCGCCGCTTCCGCTCCCACCCCGACGACGGCGGTCGCCACCGCGACCGACGGCATCACGCACGAGCAGAACGACCGAGTCCCGAAGGGCTCGGTCTGGACCCAGCACTACTTCCCGTCCTCGGACGGCTCCGGTACCGAACTGCACGGCGACCTGCTGATGCCCGAAGGCGTGCCCGCCGGGCAGAAGGTGCCGGTCATCCTCTCCATCGGCCCTTACTTCGGCCACATGGGCCAGACGAACTCCGAGGGCTGGACCCACACCGGTCCCTCGAATCGCTTCCAGGACTTCATCGAGGGCAGCGACCTCTTCGCCCACGGCTACGCGTTCCTCATGGTCGACCTGCGCGGCTTCGGCGGCTCGACCGGCTGCCTCGACTGGGGCGGTCCCGGTGAGCAGGCCGACGTGAAGGCCGCGATCAACTGGGCCGCCGGCCAACCGTGGTCGACCGGCGCGGTGGGCATGTACGGCAAGTCCTACGACGCCGTCACCGGCCTCATCGGCAACGACCTGAAGCAGTCCGCGCTGAAGGCCGTTGTCGCCGGGGAGCCACTCTGGGACATGTACCCGTACATCTACTCCAACGGCGTCCCCCGCCCGAATGTGACCGGAACCGCGAATGCCTACAACGGCATTGCCACGATGGCCCCGCTGCCGGACGACGACGTGCGCTATCAGGCCAACGCCCGGTACGAGGACGACCACCCCGGATGCCTGACCGAGAACTCGGCCGGCTACCGGATATCCGACCGGAACGACCCGTTCTGGACCTCCCGTGACCTGGCCAGGATGGCTCGGCGCACCGACACGCCGCTCTTCGTCACCCAGGGCTTCGTCGAGAACAACACCAAGCCCGAGGAGATGCAGGAGTACCTCACCAACCACACCGGCCCGGAGCGTGGTTGGGTCGGCCAGTGGGACCACGTGCGTGGCGGCGACCGGGTGAGCGACGGTCGTCTGGCCATGGGCCGCGAGGGCTGGTACGACGAGACGCTGTCCTTCTACGACCAGTACCTCAAGGGAGTTCGGCCCTCGGTCGACTACCCGAGGTACTCCGTCGAGGACTCCACCGGTCACTGGCGGGCCCAGGACACGTGGCCGGTGGTGGAGCGCAAAGTCACCCTCCCTCTGGGGAGGGGCAGTTACCTCGACGACGGCGGGGCCTCCGCCCGCGCGAACCTTTCCGTAGCCGGCACGCCGGCGCCCAAGACCGTGCAGCCATCGGCGAACTGGGACATGGAGAACGCGCCGACGACCGAACAGTCGGGCCCCAAGGGTCTGGCCAAGGGGGTCGCGAAAAAGCAGCAGGCCGGTGAGGTCGGCTCCAGCTTCTTCGTCTGGTCGCAGCCACTCGCACAGGACGTACGGCTGACCGCCACACCGAACATCTCGCTGACCGCGAAGGGCAAGGGCAACGTCATGCTCAAGCTCTACGACGTCGGCCCGGACGGCAAGGCCGTGATGTTCGACGAGCAGGTCTCCCTGCTGAAGGCGGGCCGGATGAGCGTCGACCTCAAGGCGACCGACTGGACGCTGGCGGCCGGGCATGTCCTGGCTGTGGAGATCGGCTCGATCCAGACCGGATCGTGGCGTGACACCCCATCGGGTCGGACCGTCAAAGTCTCGGGCGCCGTGCTGAGGCTGTCCCTGGACGATCCGTCCGACGACGTAGCCACCCAAGGAGAGCGCTCACCGTACCTGGACACCTACCTGCGCCAGTTCACGGTGGACCTGCCGGCCGGTCCGGCTTCCTTCACCGTGACGCCCGGCGGCCACATCTGATCCCACGCCCACAAGCCGGAGCGGGCCGGCACGGCTCCCGACCCGCTCCGGAGCACCGTCCGGCACCGGCCCAGGCAGCGCGCGAGGCCTGGCCGCCGTAGTCCGCCAAGCGGAAGCCGCGGACAAGGCGGAGATCCATCGTCGGCTGGGGGCCCACCCTGGCCTACGACTCCGGAAAACAGAAAAAGTGCTGGTCGAGACAAATCTCAACCAGCACTCCGCGACAACCCGTGGGCTATCAGTTGGTGTCCGAGGGGGGACTTGAACCCCCACGCCCGATAAAGGGCACTAGCACCTCAAGCTAGCGCGTCTGCCATTCCGCCACCCGGACTAGGTGATCGGCCCCGGTCTCCCGCGGCGACAAAGAAAACAATACCAGGGGTTCGGGGTGGCTCTCACCTGCATATTCGGTGGTCAGTGCGGTGCGGTTGGCCCAGCCGAGGGGCGCTGGGAGTCGTCGCATACGGTCCGGATCCGAGCGAGCACGTACAGTGCTCCGGTGGTTCGCCGGGCGGCGTACGGGCCTGGTGCGGGCGGCCGGGCTACCTTCGCGGACATGAGTGATCGCGGCTACCGGCGGCCCCGGACGCTGTCCCCCTTGCGTGAGTATCTGCGCGATACGTTCTGGTTCGCTCCGACGGTGGGGCTGGTGTGCTCCTTCGCGCTGTGGTGGGGCGTCTCGGTGCTCGATACGGAGATCGTCACGCACCTGAAGGACGAGCAGGCGTACGAGGAGGTCGGCGATCTGATCAGGTTCGCCGACGATGCCAGGACCATCGTCACCACCGTCAGCTCGGCGATGATGACCTTCATCGGTGTCGTGTTCAGCATCTCGCTGGTGGCCGTGCAGATGGCGAGCGGTCAGCTCACGCCGCGGGTGGTGCGGATCTTCGTCCGGAGCCGGATCAGCAAGATGACGCTGACGGTGTTCCTGGCGACGTTCTCGTTCTCGCTGCTGGTTCTGACCTCGTACGAAAGCGGGAGCGACCCGCGACGGGTCACGTCCGTACCGATTCTGCAGAGCATGCTGACGCTGGCCATGGTGGGCCTCAGTCTGTTGCTGTTCATCGCGTACGTGAGCTCGACGCTGCGGCTCATGCAGGTGGGGCCGGTCGTCGATCGCATCACCCATGAGTCCCTGCAGGTGCTCAGCCGGATGCCCGGTGGGGTGCGGGAGGAGCTGCCGCTCGGGGAGGAGACCGCGCGGATCGGGTACTCGGGGCGGGCCGGGGTGCTGCGTGAGGTGAACGTGGCGCGGCTGGTGCGGGCTGCTCGGCGGCATGGGGTGGTCCTGCGGCTGATCCCGCGGATCGGGGACTTCGTGGTGCCGGGCACGCCGTTACTCGCCGTTCATGGTGGAGCCGCTCCGCCACCGCGGATGCCGAGGTACACGATCTCGGTGGGAGTCGAGCGCACGGCGCAGCAGGATCTGGCCTTCGGGCTGCGTCAGCTTTCGGACATCGCACTGCGGGCCCTGTCGCCGGCGGTGAACGATCCCACCACCGCCGTGCAGTGCCTCGACCGGATCGTGCAGTTGCTGGCCGCCATGGTGCATCTGCCGCTCGGCGCGGTGCTGCACCGGGACGGAGCGGGTGCGGTGCGGCTTGTGCAGAACGGACCGGAGTGGACCGATCTGGTGGACCTCGCCTTCGAGGAGATCCGGTGGTGCGCGGCGAGGAGTCCGCAGGTGTCCCGGCGGATGCTGGCCGGGATCGACGATGTGGTGGCTCTGGCTCCGGAGGACCGGAAGGGCACGCTGGTCAGGCACCGTGAGCTCCTGGTGAAGGCCGTGGAGCGCACGGTGCCCGACGTCACCGAGCGGGAGTTCGCGCTCGTTCCCGATCGTCAGGGGATCAAGTGAGCTGGGGCGTTCCTCCTGGATGTCACGGCATCAGTGAGCGCGGGCGTTCCTCCGGCTGTCACGGCATCAGGTGGTAATCCGGGAAGTTGCCGGGGAGTCGCTCCCCTGCCGGGCCGTCCGTCACCGCCCGGACCAGCAGTTCACCGCCCACGAAGGCGCCGCGCCAGGACGCGCCGAAGCCGCCGAAGAGTTCGTCCCGGTCGCCTCGGGAGCGGGGGGTGCCGTGACCGGTCTTGAACGCGCGGATCTGGGGGGCCAGGCGCTCGTACGTTGCCGGGTCGTCGGTCGAGAGCGTGGCGACCAGGGCGCCGTTCGAGGCGTTCATGGCGGCCAGGAGTTCCGCCTCCGTGTCGACGAGGACGATCGTGTCGACCGGGCCGAAGGGTTCCGCGTGGTGGAGCGGGGAGGACGGGGGCGGGTTGAGGAGTGTGACCGGGTGGAGGTACGCGCTGGTGTCCTGGCCCGGGAGGAAGTGTGCGTCGGCCGTCGACCCTCGGTGGAGGGGGATCGCGCCCCGGTCGATGGCCTCCGTCACCTGATCGGCCAGTTCCTTGGCCTTCGCCGCGTTGATCAGCGGGCCGAAGTCCAGGGTGGGGAGGGGGTCCGCCGGGTCCGCCACCGCCAGGGGGTGGCCGGTGCGCAGTGAGCGGACGGCGGGGAGGTAGGCCGACAGGAACGCGTCGAACGCGCTGCGCTGGACGACGAAGCGGGGGTACGCGGTGCACCGCTGCTTGCCGTAGTCGAAGAGCTTCGGGATGACGGCGGTCAGCGACGGCCAGTCCGTGAAGTTCCAGATGCCCCAGGTGTTGAGGCCTTCCTGTTCGAGGATGTGCCGTTTGCCGAGGTCGGCGACTTCGGTGGCGATACGGGCCCCGGTGTCCCGGCCGCCGACGAAGGAGACGCAGCCGATCTCGCGCGAGCGGACGAGAGGCGCGGAGAGTTCGCTTCCGCTGCCGCTGAGGAGGGTGAGTGGGATGCCCTCGCGGGCGGCGAGGGCGCAGGCCAGGGTGAGGCAGGCGACCCCGCCGTCGGTCGGGGTCTTGGCGATGACCGCGTTGCCGGCCAGGGCCTGTACGAGCATCGCGTGGACCAGCACGGACATGGGGTAGTTCCAGCTGGCGATGTTCGAGACCGGGCCGGGGAGCGGGGTGCGGTCGGCCAGGAGGCGGTCGATGTTGTCGACGTACCAGCGGACACCGTCGATCGCGCGGTCCACGTCCGCCTGGGCGAGGCGCCAGGGTTTGCCGATCTCCCAGACGAGGAGGAGGGCGAGGAGTTCCCGGTGCTCGGTGAGCGAGTCGAGGGTGGCGGATACGCGGGCGCTGCGCTCGGCGAGCGGGATGTGACGCCAGGCGCGGTGCTGGTCGAGGGAGGCCCGGACCGCCTGTTGGGCGGTCGCGGCGTCCAGGCGGGGCGGGCCGGCGATGGGGGTGCCGTCGACGGGGCTGTTGGCGGTGAGGGCGCGTCCGTCCTGTTGCCAGGACGCTGCCCAGAGGTTGAGGACCCGGTCGGCCTGGAATGCCTCGGGGGCGATGGTGAGGCAGCGTTGCCAGGCGTCCGACCAGGCTGTGCCTGGTTTGAGGGTGCGGGTGGGGGCGTCGGCGCTGATGGGGCGGGTCGGTGCCATGGAAGTCTCCGCTCTCGGTGCACAGTCGGGGCGGGAGGTGGGACGGCTCGCTCCTACCGGACGGTAGTGAAGTCGGCACGGGGAGGGCAGGGGTGTTGCCTCAGTGGTGAGCGACGTCACGCGGTTGCGGCTGAGGATCGGGAGCGGGGTGCGGGGCGGGTGCCGTGAGGGCGGGGGTGGGACGCCTGAGGCGGGCTTTTCCCCGAGCCGCCCCTTCCTGGAACCGGGGCCCCGCCCCGGGCCCCGGTTCCTCGATCGCCGGACGGGCTGAAACTGTCCGACTAGCTGCGTGTGTCCGACGGGTCGGGTATCCCCAGCTTCTGCCGTACCAGCCTGGCCGTCTCCGTCGGTGTGGCGCCGACCGGTACCCCTGCCGCTTCCAGTGCCTTCTGTTTTGCCTCCGCCGTGCCCGACGAGCCCGAGACGATGGCACCCGCGTGCCCCATCGTCTTGCCCTCGGGGGCCGTGAAGCCCGCGATGTAGCCGATCACCGGCTTGGTGATGTGCTGCGTGATGTACGCCGCCGCTCGTTCTTCCGCGTCACCGCCGATCTCGCCGATGAGGACGATGAGTTCCGTGTCGGGGTCGTTCTCGAACGCTGTCAGGCAGTCGATGTGCGTGGTGCCGATGACCGGGTCGCCGCCGATGCCCACTGCCGATGTGAAGCCGATGTCGCGCAGTTCGTGCATCAGTTGGTACGTCAGCGTGCCCGACTTCGAGACCAGGCCGATCCGCCCCGGGCCGGGCGCGATGTCGGCCGGGATGATGCCCGCGTTGGACTGACCGGGGGTGATCACGCCGGGGCAGTTGGGGCCGATGATGCGGGTGCCGCGGGTACGGGCGTGGGCGTGGAAGGCCACCGCGTCGTGGACCGGGATGCCTTCGGTGATGACCACCGCCAGGCCTATGCCCGCGTCGGCCGCTTCGATGACGGCCGACTTGACGAAGGGGGGCGGGACGAAGACCACCGTGACGTCCGCTCCGGTGGCGTCCATGCCTTCGCGCACGGAGCCGAAGACGGGGATCTCGGTGCCGTCGAGGTCGACCTTGAGGCCCGCCTTGCGCGGGTTGACGCCCCCTACGATCCGGGTGCCCGCCGCGAGCATCCTGCGGGTGTGCTTCATGCCCTCGGCCCCGGTCATCCCCTGGACGAGGACCTTGCTCTCCTTGGTGAGAAATATGGCCATGTCCGGTCTCCTTAGGCTGCGTCGGCCAGTTGGGCTGCTCGGCGCGCGGCGCCGTCCATCGTGGTGGCCTGCTCGACCAGCGGGTGCGCGTGTGCGTCGAGGATCGCGCGGCCACGGGCGGCGTTGTTGCCGTCGAGGCGGACGACGAGGGGTTTGGTCAGGCGTACTGACCGCAAGGCCTGGACGATGCCGCCGGCGACCGCGTCGCAGGAGGTGATGCCTCCGAAGACGTTGACGAACACCGACTTGACCGCCGGGTCGGAGAGGATGACGGAGAGGCCGTCGGCCATGATGCCTGCCGAGGCGCCGCCGCCGATGTCGAGGAAGTTGGCAGGGCGGGCGCCGCAGCCGGCGACGACGTCGAGGGTGGACATGACCAGTCCGGCGCCGTTGCCGATGATGCCGACCTCACCGTCGAGCTTGACGTAGTTGAGGCCCTTGGCCGCGGCCGCTGCCTCCAGTGGGTCGCCGTGCGGATCACCGGCCTCCGTTCCCCAACGGGACTGGCGGAACTCGGCGTTGTCGTCGATCGTCACCTTGCCGTCGAGCGCGAGGATCCGGCCGTCCACCGTACGGACCAGGGGGTTGACCTCGACCAGCAGGGCGTCCTCCCTGGTGAGCACCTGCCACAGGCGCTGGAGCACCGGGGCGGCCTCGGGCGGTAGGGCTGCCGCTGCGGCGATCTGTGCGGCTTTGCGTTCCGTCACTCCTTCGACGGGGTCGATGGGGATGCGGGCCACTGCCTCCGGCCGGGTCGCGGCGACCTCCTCGATCTCCATGCCGCCCTCTGCGGAGGCGATGGCCAGGAAGGTGCCGGCGGTTCGGTCGAGTACGTAACTGACGTAGAACTCGGCCTCGATGTCGACGGGTTGGGCGAGCATCACCGTCCGCACCATGTGGCCTTTGATGTCCATGCCGAGGATCTGACGGGTGGTCAGTTCGGCGGCCGCCGGGTCGGCCGCGATTTTGACTCCGCCCGCCTTGCCGCGGCCGCCCGTCTTCACCTGTGCCTTGACGACGACCCGGCCACCGAGCCGGCCCGCCGCTTCCTTTGCGTCGGCCGCGCGGTCGATGACCTCGGCCTCCGGTACCGCTATGCCGTGTTCTGCGAAGAGTTGCCGTGCCTGGTGCTCGTACAGATCCATAGCCACTCCCGATCGTGCCGATTGTGAAAGTGCCGCTCGCCCCCTGGACACCACCCACCGGATGCGGGATAACAAGCTTCATACAGTATTCGTCGACTGTATGCAATGTACCGCGGGAGCACGGGCAATGGCTCCTGCACTCCCCTTACGAAGGGACAGGGCCGCCATGCCCGAGGACAGCGAGGAGCTCATTTCCGGTGGGCACTTGGTCGCCAAAGCGCTGAGGGCCGAGGGGGTGGAACGCATCTACACCCTCTGCGGCGGCCACATCATCGACATCTACGACGGCTGCGTCGACGAGGGCATCGAAGTCGTCGACGTACGCCATGAACAGGTCGCCGCGCATGCCGCCGACGGCTACGCACGGATCACCGGCAGGCCGGGATGTGCCGTCGTCACCGCCGGACCGGGGACGACGGACGCGGTGACGGGGGTCGCGAACGCCTTCCGCGCCGAGTCACCCATGCTGCTGATAGGCGGTCAAGGAGCGTACAGCCAACACAAGATGGGCTCGCTCCAGGACCTGCCGCACGTCGAGATGATGGCGCCCGTCTCGAAGTTCGCCGCCACCGTGCCGGACACCGCCCGCGTCGCCGACATGGTGTCCATGGCCTTCCGCGAGTGCTACCACGGGGCACCCGGGCCTTCCTTCCTGGAGATCCCGCGCGATGTGCTGGATGCCAAGGTCCCGGTGGCGAAGGCCCGGGTGCCGGAGGCCGGGCAGTACCGGGCCTCGACCCGTACGGCCGGTGACCCCGCGGCCGTCGAGAGACTCGCCGATCTCCTCGTGCACGCCGACAAGCCGGCGATCCTGCTGGGCAGTCAGGTATGGACGACCCGGGCGACGGACGACGCCGTCGAGCTCGTACGGACGCTCAATGTCCCCGCCTACATGAACGGGGCCGGGCGCGGCACACTGCCTCCCGGCGATCCGCACCACTTCCAGCTGTCGCGGCGGTACGCCTTCTCCAACGCCGATCTGATCGTGATCGTGGGTACCCCGTTCGACTTCCGGATGGGGTACGGCAAGCGGCTCTCCCCCGACGCGACCGTCGTGCAGATCGACCTCGACTACCGCACCGTCGGCAAGAACCGGGACGTCGACCTCGGGATCGTCGGCGATGCGGGGTTGATCCTGAAGGCGGTCACGGAAGCGGCGAGCGGGCGGGTCGACGGGGGTGCGGTCAGGCGCAAGGCGTGGCTGGAGGAACTGCGTGCCGCCGAACGGACCGCGATCGAGAAGCGGCTGCCCGGTCTGAAGTCGGATGCCTCACCGATCCACCCGTACCGGCTGGTCAGCGATATCAACGACTTCCTCACCGAGGACTCGATCTACATCGGGGACGGCGGCGACATCGTCACCTTCTCCGGTCAGGTCGTCCAGCCGAAGTCGCCCGGCCACTGGATGGACCCGGGGCCGCTGGGCACGCTCGGCGTCGGGGTGCCGTTCGTGCTGGCGGCGAAGCAGGCCCGGCCCGACAAGGAGGTCGTGGCGCTCTTCGGTGACGGCGCGTTCTCCCTGACCGGATGGGACTTCGAGACGCTGGTCCGCTACAACCTCCCGTTCGTCGGGATCGTCGGCAACAACTCATCGATGAACCAGATCCGTTACGGCCAGAAGGCGAAGTACGGCGACGAACGCGAACGGGTCGGCAACACCCTGGGCGACGTCCACTACGACAAGTTCGCCCAGATGCTGGGCGGCTACGGCGAGGAGGTCCGCGACCCCGCCGACATCGCACCGGCACTGCGGCGGGCCCGGGAGTCCGGGCTCCCGTCGCTGATCAACGTCTGGGTCGACCCCGACGCGTACGCCCCCGGAACCATGAACCAGACCATGTACAAGTAGCAGAGGAGCCATTGGGCATGACCAAAGCTCTTGAGGGCGTGCGCGTCCTCGACATGACACACGTACAGTCCGGACCCTCCGCCACCCAGCTGCTCGCCTGGCTCGGCGCCGACGTGGTGAAACTCGAGGCGCCGAGCGGCGACATCACCCGCAAACAGCTGCGCGATCTGCCCGATGTCGACTCCCTCTATTTCACGATGCTCAACTGCAACAAGCGGAGCATCACCCTCAACACGAAGAGCGAGCGCGGCAAGGAGATCCTCACCGAACTGATCCGCCGCTCGGATGTGATGGTGGAGAACTTCGGGCCCGGCGCCGTCGACCGGATGGGGTTCACCTGGGAGCGGATCCAGGAGATCAACCCGCGGATCGTGTACGCCTCGATCAAGGGATTCGGTGAGGGTCCGTACACCAATTTCAAGGCGTACGAGGTCGTCGCCCAGGCCATGGGCGGCTCGATGTCCACCACCGGCTTCGAGGACGGTCCGCCGCTCGCGACCGGCGCGCAGATCGGCGACTCCGGAACCGGCATCCACGCGGTCGCGGGCATTCTGGCCGCGCTGTTCCAGCGGGAGAACACCGGGCGCGGTCAGCGCGTCAACGTCGCCATGCAGCATGCGGTGCTCAACCTGTGCCGGGTGAAACTCCGTGACCAGCAGAGGCTGGAACACGGTCCGTTGGCGGAGTATCCGAACGAGGACTTCGGCGACGAGGTGCCGCGCAGTGGCAACGCGAGCGGCGGCGGGCAGCCCGGATGGGCGGTGAAGTGCGCGCCCGGCGGGCCCAACGACTACGTGTACGTGATCGTGCAGCCGGTCGGCTGGCAGCCGCTCGCCTCGCTCATCGGGCGTCCGGAGCTGGTGGACGATCCCGAGTGGGCGACGCCCGAGGCCCGCCTGCCCAAGCTCGACAAGATGTTCCAGCTCATCGAGGAGTGGTCCGCGACGCTCCCCAAGTGGGAGGTGCTGGAGCGGCTGAACGCGCACAACATCCCGTGCGGCCCGATCCTCTCCACCCAGGAGATCATCGCGGACGAGTCCCTGGTCACCAACGAGATGGTCGTCCAGGTGGAGCACCCGGAGCGCGGCACGTTCACCACCGTCGGCTCCCCCCTGAAGCTGTCCGACTCCCCGGTGGATGTCGTGACTTCGCCGTTGCTCGGCGAGCACAACGAAGAGGTGTACGTCGGCGAGCTGGGCCTCGGCGACGAGGAACTGCGGCTGCTGAAGACGAACGGAGTCATCTGAACATGGTGGAATCACAGGACCGCGAGACCGTACGGGCGTTGCTCGACTCCGTCCGGGCCGCCGGACGCAGTGCGCTCACCGCGCCCGAGGGCAAGATCGTCGCCGATGCGTACGGGATCGCCGTGCCGGGTGAGGAGTTGGCACGGGACGTCGATGAGGCGGTGAACTTCGCGAACGGGCTCGGCGGGCCGGTCGTACTGAAGATCGTCTCCCCCGATGTGCTGCACAAGACGGATGCCGGCGGTGTCGTCGTCGGGGTGGAGGGCAGCGCCGAGGTGCGCGCCGCGTTCCATCGCATCATCGAGAACGTGCGGGCGTACGCGCCCGACGCGCGGATCGAGGGTGTTCAGGTGCAGCAGTTGGTGCCGCCCGGCCAGGAGGTCATCGTCGGCGCGGTCACCGACCCGACGTTCGGGAAGGTCGTGGCCTTCGGGCTCGGCGGTGTGCTGGTGGAGGTCCTCAAGGACATCACCTTCCGCCTGGCCCCGGTCAGCGCGGACGAGTCGCTGTCGATGCTCGACTCGATCGGCGCCGCCGAGATCCTGCGCGGTGTTCGGGGTGCGGCACCGGTGGACCGCCAGGCCCTGGCGGAGCAGATCCGGCGGGTCTCCCAACTCGTCACGGACTTCCCGGAGATCGCGGAGGTCGACCTCAATCCGGTCATCGCCGCGCCGGACGGTGCGATCGCGGCCGACATCCGGATCCTGCTGTCGACGGAGACGGTCAAGCCCCGGCGTACCTACCCGCGCGAGGAGATCCTCGCTTCGATGCGCCGGCTGATGGAGCCGCGCTCGGTCGCCGTGATCGGCGCCTCCAACGAGGAGGGCAAGATCGGCAATTCGGTGATGCGCAACCTCATCGACGGCGGCTTCTCCGGGGAGATCCACCCGGTGAACCCCCGGGCTGATGACATTTTGGGCCGCAAGGCATACAAGAGCGTCACGGACGTACCCGGTGATGTGGATGTGGCGGTCTTCGCGATCCCCGCCAGGTTCGTGGCATCGGCGCTGGAAGAGGTGGGGCGCAAGGGGATACCCAATGCGGTCCTCATCCCTTCCGGATTCGCCGAGACCGGTGAACAGGCCCTGCAGGACGAGATCGTGGCGATCGGCGAACGGTACGGCGTACGGCTGCTCGGGCCGAACATCTACGGCTACTACTCGACGTGGCAGGACCTCTGCGCCACCTTCTGCACCCCGTACGACGTGAAGGGCGGGGTGGCCCTGACCTCGCAGTCCGGTGGTATCGGCATGGCGATCCTCGGCTTCGCCCGTTCGACGAAGACCGGTGTGTCGGCGATCGTCGGGCTCGGCAACAAGTCCGACATCGACGAGGACGACCTGCTGACCTGGTTCGGCGAGGACCCGAACACCCAGTGCATCGCGATGCACCTGGAGGACCTCAAGGACGGGCGCGCGTTCGTCGAGGCCGCGCGCGCGACCGTGCCGAAGAAGCCGATCGTGGTGCTGAAGGCAGGCCGTACCAGCGCCGGCGCGAAGGCAGCGGGTTCGCACACCGGGGCACTCGCCGGCGACGACGCCGTGTACGACGACATCCTGCGCCAGGCGGGGGTGATCAGGGCGCCGGGGCTGAACGACATGCTGGAGTACGCGCGGGCGTTGCCCGTGCTGCCGACGCCCAAGGGCGACAACGTGGTCATCATCACGGGGGCGGGCGGCTCGGGCGTTCTGCTGTCGGACGCGATCGTCGACAACGGGCTCTCCCTCATGGAGATTCCGCCGGATCTGGACGCGGCGTTCAAGGCGTTCATTCCGCCGTTCGGTGCGGCCGGCAACCCGATCGACATCACGGGCGGCGAGCCGCCGTCCACGTACGAGGCGACGATCCGCCTCGGTATGGAGGACCCCCGCATCCATGCGCTGGTCCTCGGCTACTGGCACACGATCGTCACTCCCCCGATGGTCTTCGCCGAGCTGACCGCGCGGGTGATCGCGGAATTCCGCGAGCGCGGGATCGAGAAGCCCGTGGTGGCGTCGCTGGCCGGCGACACGGAGGTGGAGGAGGCGTGCCAGTACCTCTTCGAGCACGGTGTCGTGGCGTACCCGTACACGACGGAGCAGCCGGTGGCCGTACTGGGCGCCAAGTACCGATGGGCCCGTGCTGCCGGGCTGTTGGACGGTGATCGATGACCTGAGTGCGAGAGCTCGAACCACGGGGTCTGCGGCGAACCGCTCGGCCGCAGACCCCGGGCGACGCGAAGTGGGAAAGGGCAGGGGGCGCTGGCCAGACTTCTTCCACGCAAGGGGTTCGATCGATCATGACAACGACTGACATCTCCACATCCGTCCCCTTCAGGGAGGTGACGGATCGCAACGGCCGTGTGTACCGGCTCGGTGAGACCGACCGGGACATCATGCGGAGACCGCGCTGGACCATGGTGCTGTTCCCGTGGCTCGGCATGATGGGTATCAGCTCGTCGGAGTACGCGTTCACGTCCGCCGAGGAGACGCTGCATGACGCGCACTTGTGGGCCAGCGGCCACATCTTCTGGCTGATGGGGGTCTGGATCTTCTTCCAGGCGGCCGTCGCCTTCCCGGCCGGGCAGCTCCGTGAGAGCGGGAGGCTGCCGGCCAAGAGAGCGATGATGCTCGGAGCGCTGGGCACCCTGCTCGGCTATCTCTCGCTGGCGTACGCGCCTCATGTCATCGTCGCCTACTTCGGCTTCGGCATGTTCAGCGGTATCGGCGCCGGACTCGTCTACGCGACCTGTGTGAACATGGTCGGCAAGTGGTACCCGGAGCGCAAGGGCGGCAAGACCGGCATGGTCAACGGCGGTTTCGCCTATGGCTCGGTGCCGTTCGTGTTCCTCTTCACCTCGTACATGGATCTGTCCAACTACCAGGGTGTACTGGTCTCGGTCGGGGTCGTCTGCTGTGCGGTCGTCGCGGTCGCGGGCTGGTTCTTCAAGGACCCGCCGAAGAACTGGTGGCCCCACCACGTCGACCCGCTGAAGGTCTCGGACGACCCGAGGATCGTGCGTTCGCTGGCCAAGAACCCGCCGGCGGTCAAGCAGTACACCCCGCGCGAGGCGGCCCGGACCCCGGTGCTGTGGATGATGTGGTTCTGCCTGCTGTGCACGGCGGGCATCAACATCTTCGGTATCGCCATGCAGGTGCCGTTCGGCAAGGAGATGGGGTTCGCCGGCGGCATCGTGGCCACGGCCATGTCGCTCAAGGCGATCGTGAACGGTACCGGCCGGGGAGTCATCGGCTGGATCTCCGACCGGTACGGACGCCGCAACACGCTGATCATCGTCTGTCTGGTCCTGGGTTCCGCACAGTTCGGGGTGTTCTTCTCCGGCGACATCGGCTCGATGCCGTTCTTCCTGTTCTGCTCGATGGTCTCCGGGTTCGGTGGCGGCGCCATCTTCCCGCTGTTCGCGGCGATGACCGCGGACTACTTCGGTGAGAACAACAACGCCTCCAACTACGGAATGGTCTACAGCTCCAAGCTGATCTCCGGCCTGGTCGGCTCCGGTGTCGGCGCGGTCGTGGTCGGCGCCTGGGGCTACGGCGGTGCCTTCGCCCTGGCAGGCAGCATCGGACTCGCCTCCGCGGTCCTGGCGGTGTTCCTACGGGCACCCGGCCGGCCGAGCCCCAGGCGCATCGAACCCAATCCGTATCCCATCAGCCGGGAGATCTCCTGATGTGACGGCGGAACCTCGCGTGACGGAGCCCGCGCCGGCCCCCACGGCGGGCGCGGGCTTCCGCGCGATCAGGACGCACGTGGCCGCGTCCGTCCACCACATCGGCGGCGAGACCGACCGGCAGGTCCTCGGCCGGCCGCGCGGTTCCGAAGGCCGGTCAGGGACCGTACGCTCCTGGTGGCTGCCATGGAGCGTACGGTCCCTGAAGTCATCGGGCGGGCGTTCGCGCTGTTCCCCGGTCGTCAGGAATACGCCGGTGAGGCCCGGACCACCCCTGCCGTGCCGCCGCCGGTACTACTTGCGCAGCGCCGCCAGGTTGTCGTATCCGATCCGCGCATGCGTCAGGGACTGCGCGAGGTCGGTGGAGCTCGGGGCGTTGTCCTGCTCGACCATCGGGTTGCGGTAGTTCTTCTCCCCGACCCGGCTGAAGAACGTCCGGTAGTCGATGACCCCGGTACCGAAGGGGACCATGTCGTAGCCCTGTCCGCTGGTCGTGTTGACGACGCCGTCCTTGGCGTGGAACAGCGGGTAGCGCTTGTTGTTGCGGCGGACCAGTGCCGCGGGGTCGAAGATGTTCTCCCGCTGCGATCCGTCGTGGGCGGTGTAGGTGTGGAACTTGTACTGGGCGACGTGCGCCCAGAAGATGTCCATCTCCAGCCATACGGTCTTCGGGTCGGTGACCTTGAGGAAGTACTCGAGCTTGCGGATGCCCGAGCTGCGGGTGGGCCGGCCCTGTGCGTCCAGCGGACCACCGTCGAGCAGGAAGCCGTAGGCCGCGTCGTGGTTGTGGGTGTACAGCTTGATGCCCGCACGACGAGCGATCTGCCCCAGGGCGTTCCACTTGTCGGCGGCCACGTCCCAGTCGGCTCGGTAGGCGCTTCCGGTGGGGTCGCCACCGGTGCCCATGTGGTCCATGCCGAGGATGTTCGCTATCTCCAGGGTCCGCTTGAACTGGTCCAGGTCGCTCTGGTTCAGCGGCCAGGACGACGGGATGAAGCCGTGGTTGCCCTGGGCGCGCAGACCGTAGTCGTCCAGCCACGAGCGCAGCAGCTTCGCGCCCTCCACCGTCTCGAGGTTGCTTCCGCCGGGTGCGTTGGCGTGCTGGCCGTACCCGGCGAACTCGACCTGCTTGTAGCCGTAGCGGGCCAGCTCCTTGAAGACCTCGCGGAAGCCCGAGGGAAGGTTGGTGCTGAGCGGATCCCGGCCCGTGGCGTCGCGCACGGTGTACAGGATGATTCCACGCTTCTCCGCCGGAACCAGAGCCTGGCCGTGGCCGTGGCCGTGGTCGTGATCGTGCCCCTTGTGGGAAGCGGACTGGGCGAAGGCCGGCGACGCGCCGATGACGGGCGCGGCGATCGCCGTTGCCGCAGCGGCGGTGCAGGTGCTGAGAAAGCGCCGGCGGCTGACGCCGAGGCTGCGGCGCAGGGCGCCGTCCGTTCCGGATTCGTCGTTGTACACGGTCACGGTCTCTCTCTTTCTCGAAGATGCTCGCAACGCTGTGCACGGACCGATCTCATACGAGGCCGGCAAGCGCGAGGAGCAGGGACTTCACTTCGGTGGCCCGGACGGGTCCGGTGAACGCGTGGGGGGTGGAACAGAGGATGAGCGGACCTTCGTCGTCGCTCATGGGGAGGCGGCCGTGGCTGCCTCGGATGGGTGACGGGTCGAGGGGCACGACCGCCATGCGGTAGCGCATGCCGAGCTTCTTGCGGGCCACGGCGGTCGCCGCCTTGACGCGTACGTACGGGTCCTGGGGGTCCAGGAAGAGTTCGACCGGGTCGTAGCCGGGTTTGCGGTGGATCTCGACGAGCTGCGCGAAGTCGGGGGCGCGCGCGTCGTCGAGCCAGTAGTAGTACGTGAACCAGGCGTCCGGGTCGGCGACGGCGACGAGTTCGCCGGAGCGGGGGTGGTCGAGGCCGTGAGCCTTCTTGCCCTCGTCGTCGAGGAGTTGCTCGATGCCGGGCAGCCCCGCCAGGGCTTCGCGTGTCGCGTCGAGGTCCTCGGGGCGGCGTACGTAGACGTGGGCGAGCTGGTGGTCGGCGACGGCGAAGGCCCGGGAGGCCATCGGATCCAGGTACTCCATGCCGTCCTGGGTGTGGACCTCCAGCAGGCCGGCTCGGCGCAGCGCCCGGTTGATGTCGACCGGGCGGTCGACACGGGTGATGCCGTACTCGGAGAGTGCGACGACGGTGCGGCCCTCACGGCGGGCGTCCTCGAGGAGCGGGGCCACGGCCCGGTCGAGGTCGGCGGCGGCCTTGAAGGCACGAGGGTCGTCGGGGCCGTATCGCTGCAGGTCGTAGTCGAGGTGCGGGAGGTAGCACAGGGCCAGATCGGGGTGGCGGGTGTCGAGGATGTGCCGGGTGGCGTCGATGATCCACTGCGAGGAGACGAGGTCGGCGCCGGGGCCCCAGAAGTGGAAGAGGGGGAAGGTGCCGAGCTTCTCGGTGAGTTCGTCGTGGAGGGCGGGCGGCCGCGTGTAGCAGTCGGGTTCCTTGCGGCCGTCGGCGTAGTAGACGGGGCGCGGGGTGACGGTGATGTCGGTGTCGGCGCCCATGGCGTACCACCAGCAGATGTTGGCGACGGTGTAGCCGGGGTGGACGCGGCGGGCGGCGTCCCAGAGCTTGTCGCCGGCGACGAGTCCGTTGTGCTGGCGCCAGAGCAGGACGTCGCCGAGCTCGCGGAAGTACCAGCCGTTGGCGACGATGCCGTGTTCGGCGGGGGTGGTGCCGGTGAGGAAGGTCGACTGGGCGGCGCAGGTGACGGCGGGCAGCACGGTGCCGAGGGGGGCATGGGTGCCCGACTGTCCCAGGGACTTGAGGTGCGGCATGTGGTCGAGGAGCCGGGGAGTGAGGCCGACGACGTCGAGGACGAGCAGCGGGGTGGGGCCGGAGCCCAGGGACGAACCCGTTTCGGCTGCGGTCATGGGAGCTCCTTGAGGCCGAGGTCGACCAGGAGGTCGCGGGCGAGGGTGAGTTCGGCGGCGATGCCGTCGGCGAGCTGGGGGCGGGTGCGGGGGCGCAGTTCGGCAGGGAGCGCCTGCCAGGTGTACGTCTCCACCTCCAGGTGACGGGTCAGCGGCCGGGCCCCGCCGACCAGGCGGCTCAGCGCGGCCCTGAGCACCGGGAGCGTCGAGGTGAGCGGTGGGGCGGGAGGTGCGTGCAGCGGTACGTGGAAGTGGGCACGCCACGGGGTGCCGTCGGGCAGCGCCTGGCCGGTGACCGCCTCGTCGAGGTCGTCGGTGCCGCGCAGCCCGTGCGTGGTCCGGGTGCGGGTCTGGTGGAGGAAGCGGGGTTCGGCGAAAGCGGCGAGCGCGGTACGCACCTCGGGCAGGTGCGGGTGCTCGGCGTGGAGTGCGGCGGAGAGCTGGGTCTTGGCCACCGGGATGCCGGCTGTGGTGAGCGCGTCGAGGGCGGTGCCCGGGTCCTCGAAGGAGGTGGCGAGGTGGCAGGTGTCGATGCAGATGCCGATGCGGTGGTGTCCGACGGCGGTGAGCGGTGCGATCGCGTCGGCGGTGGTCTCGACCGTGCAGCCCGGTTCGGGTTCGAGGCCGATCCGGATGGACTTGCCGGTCAGCTCGGCCAGGACGTCGAGACGTTCGGCGAGGGTGGTGAGGGCGGCGTGCGCCGTACGGGCGGCTTGCGGGTCGCCGGTGTACGGGGTGCGCCAGGCGATCGGGAGGGTGGAGATGGTGCCTTCGGTGACGTCGTCGGGCAGCAGTGTGGCCAGGAGCCGGGCAAGATCGGTGGTGTGGGCGAGCCGTTCGGGGTCCGTCCAGTCCGGCTTGTACACCCGGTACTTGACCTCTTCGGCGCCGAAGCCTTCGTAGGGGAAACCGTTCAGGGTCACGACTTCGAGGCCGCGGCGGTCGAGTTCGGCGCGCAGTGAGCGCAGCTGGGCCGGGTCGTTGATCAGGGTGCGCGCGGCGTCCTTGGCGAGCCAGAGGCCGATGCCGAGGCGGTCACGGCCGAGGCGTTTGCGGACCGGTTCGCAGTGGTCGCGCAGCTGGGCGCGGACCCCGTCCAGGGACTCGGCGGGATGGACGTTGGTGCAGTACGCGAGATGGACGGTGGATCCGTCGGGGTGGCGGAAGCGCATGGGGTCACTCCCCGCCGCGGAGTATGGAGTTCCCCTCGTGCAGCTGATCGGGGGTGGTGAGGTCGAGCTGGAGGCGGCCGCTCTGTCCGTAGAAGGCGACGGGATTGCGCCAGAGCACCTGATCGACGTCGTCGTCGCTGAACCCGGCGGCGAGCATGGCGTCGCCGACCTTGCGGGTCTTGAGGGGGTCGCTCCTGCCCCAGTCGGCGGCCGAGTTGACCAGGATCTTCTCCGTGCCGTGGGTCTTGAGGATCGCGATCATGCGGTCCTCGACCATCTTGGTGTCGGGGTAGATGGAGAAGCCGGCCCAGCAGCCGCTGTCGACGGCGTCCTTGACGGTCGTCTCGTTGAGGTGATCGAGCAGGACCCGCTCCGGGGAGAGGTGGGACTCGCGGACGACGTCGATGGTGCGGTGCAGGCCGGCGAGCTTGTCGCGGTGCGGGGTGTGGACGAGGGCGGGCAGGCCGTGGTCGGCGGCGAGCTGGAGCTGGGCGGCGAGGGCGGTGTCCTCGGCCGGGGTCATGGAGTCGTAGCCGATCTCTCCGACGGCCACGACGGAGTCCTTGACCAGGTAGCGGGGCAGGGCGTCCAGGACGGGGGTGCAGCGGGGGTCGTTCGCCTCTTTGGGGTTCAGCGCGAGCGTGCAGTGGTGGGCGATGCCGTACTGGGCCGCTCGGAAGGGCTCCCATCCGAGCAGGGCGTCGAAGTAGTCGAAGAAGCTGGCGGGTGAGGTGCGGGGCTGGCCGAGCCAGAAGGAGGGTTCGACGAGGGCGCGGACGCCTGCGTCGTACATCGCCTGATAGTCGTCCGTGGTGCGGGACGTCATGTGGATGTGGGGGTCGAAGATGCGCATCAGGACTCCTCCGTGGGGGGATTGGGTCGCCCCTGCTCGGGGATGTTCGAGTGCTCGGGGAAGGGTGCGGGGGCCGTCAGGGCGAGGACGCGGCTCAGGTCGGAGGGGACGGCGCGGCCGGCCGCGGTGCGTTCGGCGGCGAAGTCGCCGAGCATGCGGGCGAGTTCCGCGTCGCCGCGGGCGCGCCGGGCCAGTGCGTCGACGGCATCGACGGAGACGCCGGTGAAGAGGCATTTGAGGATGGCGTGCCGCCATTGGTGCGCGTCGAGATGGACGGCGGCGTACGGGCCGACGGCCGCGGCGACCAGCCGGGTGTCGTTGGTGCGCAGGGCGTCCTCGACGAGCGGAAGGGCGGTGGGACCGAGGTCCAGCCGGTGCAGGGTGAGGAGGACGGCGCGTCGTTCGGCGGCCGTGCCCTGGTCGTAGAGCCTGGTCACGGCGGGCAGGCCGGCGCGGGCTTCGAGGAGCAGCAGGGCGCGTACGGAGTCGGCGTACTCGAGTCCGCAGTGCCGGCCGGCGGCGGCGAACCGCAGCTCCCAGGGAGGGACGGCGTAGCGGTTGACAGGCGCGGTGTCCGCGGTGTCCTCGTGGAAGGCGGTGTGCGCGGCCTCCGCGAGGGCCTCGTCGAGCCAGGCGCGTGCGGCGCCGCCGAGCTGTACGTCGAGTTGCTTGCGGGTCATCGGCACGGTGTTGCTCCCTTCGAGGACTTCGCCGGGACGCGGTCGCGCAGGAACTCGATGGAGCTCCTGGCCAGTTCGGGGCCAGCGTGGGAGTGGCGGGGCAGTTCGACGACGGTCAGGCCGCGGTATCCGGTGTCACCGAGGGCGGCGAGCGCGTCGAGCACCGGCGGGAAGTCGATCTCGCCGTCGCCGAACGGGAGGTGCTCGTGGACGCCCCGGCGCATGTCCTCGATCTGGACGTGCCGCAGCCAGGGGGCGGCGGCCCGCACACAGTCGACGGGGGCGGCCGGTTCGAGGCACTGGCAGTGCCCGATGTCGAGGGTGAGCCCGAGCGGTTCGGGGTCGCCGCTGAGGACGCGCAGATGGTGGAAGTCCGAGAGAGTGGCCAGCAGATGGCCGGGCTCGGGCTCGATGGCGAGCGGGACGCCGGTACGGGCGGCGGCGTCGAGCACAGGTGCGAGGGCTTCGGTCAGCCGCTGCCAGGCCGTGTCCGGCGGGGTCTCGGGTGGGGTGATGCCGCTGAAGCAGTGCACGGCGTGGGCGCCGAGGTCGGCGGCGACGTCGACGGCCCGCAGCAGCAGCCGGGTGCGGGCGGCGCGTGCCTCCGGGTCCGGGTCGAGGAGGGACGGGCCGTGCTTGCGGCGCGGGTCGAGGACGTAACGGGCCCCCGTCTCGACGGTCACGCCGAGCCCCAGCCGGCCGAGCCTGTCCGCCACGTGCCGGGTGCGGGCGGCGAGATCCGGGGCCAACGGGTCGAGGTGCATGTGGTCGAGGGTGAGGCCGACGCCGTCGTAGCCGAGGTCCGCGAGGAGTCCCAGGGCGTCGTCCAGGCGGAGGTCGGTGAGCCCGTTGGTGCCGTAGCCGAAACGGATCGTCATGTGAGGCTCACCTTCCGGGCGAGTGTGCGGGCAAGAGGGACGAGCCCCATGACGGCGAGCCCGGTGCCTGCCGCTCCGGCGCGGGCGGCGAGCACGGCCTGGAGCGGGATCATCGCCCGGATGCCGCTGCCGACGGCGCGCTGGGTGAGGGGTGGGGACGGGTTGAGGGTGGCGTGGAGGAGGGGTTCGGCTGCGGTACGGAGGTAGGTGGCGGTGAGTGCGGTGAGGAGGACACGGGGGGCGGGTGCTCCGGGTCGGGTCCGGTGGCGGTCACCGGGCCCGCCCTTCCCCGGCACCGGGGGCAGGTCCCGGGACCCGCGCTGCTCGCGCACCGCGGCGGCGCCGAGCGCGACGATCGCCGCGAGTGCGCCGAGGGGTGCGGCGGTGGAACCGCCCTGCGCCTCGTGGCGGGAGACTGCGGTGACCGCGTATGTGTGCGCCCCGAGCAGGGCCGCGGCGGGTAGGGCGGCACGGACGTCGGTGTGGGCGGTGCGAGCGGGGCGCGTGGGCTGGGCGGGGCCCGGCGTGCGGGCGCCGCTCAGGATGCGGGCGCTGCGGGCGGCGCGCGACGTGCCGTTCGCGCCCGCCGGGCGCTCGACGCCCACGGACGCCGCGCCCGTCCCCGCCGTCGCCGTCGCGCCCAGCAGCAGGTCCAGTGCACGTGCCGCCGCCATCGCCGCCGGACCCGCCTGCGTGTGTTTCAGGCGGAGGTCGTAGGCCCAGACCGTTGCCGCCAGGCCGGTGGCCACCGTCAGGGCGGGGCGGCCCGCGCGGGCGGCCATGGTCAGGCCGGCGGCCGTCAGGGCACCGGCTGCCGCGAGCGCCGCGCCGGGGGTGATCCGGCCCGAGGGGATCGGGCGGTGCGGGCGGTCGATGGCGTCCTCGTCACGGTCGGCCCAGTCGTTGAGGGCCATCCCCGCCTCGTACAGGCACAGGGAGGCGCCGACCGCCAGCGCGGTGCCTCGGCCGGGCCGACGGCCGAGGGCCGCCGCCCCCGCGAGCGCGTCCCCTGGGACGGTGAACAGCGCCGAGACTCTGAGCAGTTCGGCCCAGGCCCGTACTGCCGCTCTCACTTCTGCCCCCGCAGTCGTTCGGCGAAGGTCAGGAGCTGCAGGTACTGCTCGGAGAGTGCGGCGGGGCCGCCGTCCGGGTCCTTGAAGTAGAAGCCGAGCTCGGGCCGCGGACCCGTCAGACCCACTTCTTGGGCGCGGGCCAGCAGTCGCGCCAGGTCCAGTACCAACGGGGCGGCCAGCGCCGAGTCGCAGCCCTGCCAGGTCGTCTGGAGGACCATCCGCGCCCCGAGGAAGCCGTCGAACGCGATGTGGTCCCAGGCCGTCTTCCAGTCGCCGAGCGCCGGTACGTCGTCGATGTGGACCTCGCCCTCGGGCGTGACGCCCAGTGTGTCGGCGAGGACGCGTTCCTTGCCCGCGTTCTTGGCCGCGGCGGCGCCCGGGTCCGCCAGCGCCGCCCCGTCCCCGCCGCCCAGCAGATTCGTGCCGGACCAGGCCCGTACGGGCAGGGCGCGTTGCACGAACATCGGGGCGAGTACGGAGCGGAGCAGCGTCTGGCCCGTCTTGCCGTCGCGGCCTGCGTGAGGAAGTCCGCAGGCCGCGACGGCGTCCTGGAGGGCGGGGGCGCGCAGCCCGGTGGAAGGGGTGAAGTTGATGTAGGGGCAGCCGGCCCGGAGGGCCGCGGCGGCGTAGAGCGAGCTGGCGGGCAGCCGGTGCTGTCCGGGTTCCGGGACCGGCTCCGTCGACGCCACGTTGACCACGACGGTGCGGGCGAGTCCGTTGCGGCGGCCGAAGTCGGTGAGGTCGGCGGTGAACGCCGCGATGAGTTCCTCGTCCGTACGGGTGTCGCCGGGAAGCGGCCCGCCCGGGCGTATCTCCGTGTCGGCGGTGGCGAGTTCGGACCGCACCGCCGAGGGCAGACCGTGCGGCAGCACTCCCCCGGCGGCCAGTGCCTCGGCCCGTTTGGGCAGCGGACAGTCGACGGTGTCGTGTCCGCCGAAGACCAGGGAGTTCAGCGCCGGCAGCCCGCTGTCGGCGAAGGGCGCGGTCTCGGTGACCATGCCCGCCGCCGGGTGGAGACCCGCCGTGACGGCTGCGCAGCCCGCCGTGGCGGTGGTGGCGACGGAGCCGCGTGCTCCGATGAACCAGACTCCGGTACGAACGGCATGTGCTGACACGGGCTGCCTCCCTGGCTGGGGGTCCTGGCTGGGCAGTGCGAAGTGAGCGGCGCTGATCAGATCGGGGCGGGCGGGAAGAGGTGGTGACGGCGGGCGGGGTAGGGCCTTTGCCCCGCCCGCCGTCGGACTGCGGCTGTCGCCCTACGCGGCGGGCAGCTCCTTCAACTGAATGTTGCGGAAGGACACCTGGTCGTCGGCTCCGTGGTTCTGGAGGCCGATGTAGCCGTCCTTCAGACTGCGTACGGGATCGGTGTTGGTGAAGTCGTTGATCTTGACCCCGTTCAGGAAGACCTGGAGCCGTTCACCCTGAACCTTGATCTCGTAGCTGTTCCACTGGCCGGGCGGCCGCAGCACCTGGTCGCGAGCCTTGATGTTCGCCGCCTTGAAGGTGTAGACGGAGCCCGTGGTGCGGTCGGGGGCGTCGGTGGCGTCGATCTGGACCTCGTAGCCGTTGTTCACCGCGGACCAGGGGTCGTCGGACTCCGGGAAGCCGACGAAGACACCGGAGTTGTCGTCGCCCGCCAGCTTCCAGTCGAGCTTCAGCGAGTACGACCCGAGCTCCTTGGCCTGGTAGGTGAGGAGACCCATGCCGCCCTGGGAGCGGAGTTCACCGTCGACGACGTCGAACTTTCCGGGGCCGGCCTGCTTCCACCCCTCGAGCGTCTTGCCGTTGAAGATCGACCGGTAGCCGGTGTCCGGCTTGCAGTCGGCCTTGACCTGTCCGGCCGCGTAGCGGACGCCGCCGAGGAGCAGCTGGCGGAAGGCCGGTTCGGCGTACGACTCCTTGGTGTGGCCGAGGCCGGTGTAGAAGGAGCGGCCGCCCCCGTAGGACTGGCACCAGGTGATCGGGTGATCGCCCTTCATGGTGCCGCCGGAGTAGGTCGTCTCGTCGAGCGTGGCGAGGACCTTCACCTTGTCGCGCGGGTTGGTGCGGTAGTTGTACAGCTCGTCGGTGCGGTTCCAGGCGTCGTCGAGGTGGGCGGTCGCCGGGTTCTTGTGGTCCTCGACGCGGACGGTGACGGGCTGGATCGCGGGGTGCCCGGCGAAGTACGCGCCGACGAGTCCGCCGTAGAACGCCCAGTCGTACTCGGTGTCCGCGGCGGCGTGCACGCCCATGTAGCCGCCACCGGTGGCGATGTAGTTCTCGAACGCCTTCTGCTGGTCGGCGTTGAGCACGTCACCGGTCGTGGAGAGGAACACGACGGCGTCGTAGCGGGCCAGGTTGCTGGTGGTGAACTGGCCCGCCTCCTCGGTGGAGTCGACGGTGATGTTGCTGCTCGCGCCGAGTTCCTTCAGTGCGGCGACGCCCTCGGGAATGGCGTCGTGGCGGAAGCCGGCCGTCTTCGAGAAGACCAGGACCCGCTTGGCGGTCCGGTCGGGGGCGCTGTTGGAGAGCTCGAAGTCGTCGATGTCGTACAGCGCGCCCTCGCCGCCCTTGAAGACCAGGAAGAGTTCCGTGGCCTGCTTCGGGACGCCGCGCAGCGGTACGTCGATGTCCTGGAAGTTCTCCCAGCCGCCGGTCACCGGAACCGGTGCGGAGCCGAGGATCTTGCCGGTCGCGGAGCCGGACCGTACTTCGAGGAAGCCGCCCGCGCCGCCGGACGATATCCGGGCGGTGAGCTTGGTGGAGTCTCCGAGGATGTACGGCTTGAAGGCGATCCAGTCGTCGTTGTTGATGTCGCCGACCGTCTTGCCGCCCTCCGCGTTCGCCTTGTCGTACGTCTGGATGCCGGACGAATCGGTGAAGTGCTCGGCCTGCCGGTGGCGGGGCTGGAGCTGCGACTGGTCGTGGCCGCTGAGGGCGGCCTGGCCGCCGCCTCCACCGTCGGTGTACGAGGCGTCGATGACTCCGAAGATGTTGGCGTTCGGGTCGTGACCGCCGTCCATCTCGGTCTTGATGGTGCCGGTGCAGCCGTGCTCCGTGGTGATCGGGTGACCGTGGCTGTCATGGCCGAGTACGAAGCTGACCTGGACCTTGGAGCAGTCGATCGTGCCGTCCTCGGGGTCGGTGACGGTCACCTTGAACGGGATGTCGTCGCCGAAGCTGAACAACTGGCCGTCACCGGGGAGTTCCAGGGTCACCTTGGGTGCGGTGTTGCCGACGGTCACATGGACGCTCGCCGAGCCGGTGCGGCCGGTGGGGTCCTTGGCGGTGACGGTCGCGGTGTAGGTGCCGTTCTTCTTGTACGTGTACGTGGGGTTCGCGGCGGTCGACGTACCGCCGTCGCCGAAGTCCCAGGCGTAGGTGAGCGCGTCGTTGTCGGAGTCCGTGGTGCCCGCGGAGGAGAACTGCACCTTCAGCGGTGCGGTGCCGGACGTCTTGTTGGAGGAGGCTTCGGCGACCGGCGAGTGGCCACCGGTGGCGTTCTCGATGCGGTAGAGCGCGGAGTGCTCGTCGCCGCCGAACCAGGAGACGCCGTAGTCCAGGACGTACAGCGCGCCGTCCGGGCCGAAGGCCATGTCCATCACCTGGGTCCCGGACCACGGGATGTCGTTGATGGACTGGACGTTGCCGTCACCGTCCTGCTCGATGCGCTTGATCCACTGCCGGCCGAACTCACCGGCGAAGAAGTCCCCGTCGTACGCCTCGGGGAACTTCACGGGCGAGTCGAGGTCGGCGTCGTAGTGGTAGACGGGGCCGCCCATCGGCGACTCGGAGCCGGTACCGAACTCGGGCACGGAACCGCCGTCGTACGGGATCCAGGCGGCCTGCGCCGGGGGCAGGTCGACCAGACCGGTGTTGTGCGGCGAGGTGTTCTTCGGGGCGGCGCAGTCGAAGGCCGCACCGGACGTCTTCGTCGCGAAGTCGTAGTCGACGAAGGGGTCGTTCTTCCCGGTGCAGAACGGCCAGCCGAAGTTGCCCGCCTTCGTCACCCGGGCGAACTCGACCTGTCCGCCGGGTCCGCGCTTCGGGTCGGCAGCGCCCGCGTCGGGGCCGTAGTCACCGACGTATGCGATTCCGGTGGCCTTGTCGACGCTGAAGCGGAACGGGTTGCGGAAGCCCATCGCGTAGATCTCGGGCCGGGTCTTGTCCGTGCCCGGGGCGAAGAGGTTGCCCTCGGGGACGGTGTACGAGCCGTCGTCCGCGACCTTGATGCGGAGGATCTTGCCGCGCAGGTCGTTGGTGTTGCCCGAGGTACGCCGGGCGTCGAACGCCGGGTTGCGGTCGGGGCGTTCGTCGATCGGCGTGTAGCCGTCGGAGGCGAAGGGGTTGGAGTCGTCCCCGGTCGACAGGTACAGGTTGCCCTGTGCGTCGAAGTCGATGTCGCCGCCGACGTGGCAGCAGATGCCGCGCGACGTCTTGACGTCGAGGACCTTCTTCTCGCTGCTCAGGTCGAGGGTGCCGTCCTCCTTGAGGACGAAGCGGGAGAGCCGGTTGACGCCGTCGAACTTGGCGAAGTCCGCGGCGGTGCCGGTCTCCGGGGCGTCGCCGGACGGGGTGTCCAGCGGCGGCGCGTAATAGAGGTAGATCGCCCGGTTCTTGTCGAAGTCCGGGTCGATGCCGACGCCCTGGAGGCCTTCCTCATCGTGCGAGTAGACCGGGATCACGCCGGAGATCTTGGTGTCGCCGGCGCTGTCGGTGATCCGCAGCTCGCCGCTGCGCGAGGTGTGCAGGACGCTGCGGTCCGGGAGCACGGCCAGCGACATGGGCTCGCCGGTCTCGGCGGCCCCCTTGGCGAGGGTGACCTGCTGGAAGTCCTCGCCCGCGGCCGCCGCGGCGTCGGTGGCCGCCGGCGATACCGGGCCCGACGCGGAGGCGCCGGGGGCGCCCAGGGCGAGGGTGGCCGCGGTGAGCAGGCCGCCGGTGAGCAGGGCGAGGGACTTGCGGAGTCGGGGCCGGATTCTGGTTCTGCTTCTGTGCACGAGTGTCCTCCGGAGAGTGCCGGTTGTACGGGCGGGTGGAGCCGAGCCGTTCCGCGCGGGGACTGCCGCGCAGGTCACCTGGAGCCCAAATGGGGCTCCAGCGACGCGAGTCATTTCGTGTACACCACAGGGACGGTAGACCTGTTCGTCCGAGGCGGAAAGCCCTTGCACAGCAGTTGAGTTGAACTTTTTCCTGCTGGAGGACAAAGAGGGATGAGGGCAGCCGGGACCGCCCCGACGGCGGACTTGCTGCCGTCGGGCCTCTCCCCTGCCCGAACCGGGGGCTGCGCCCCCGGACCCTGCGGTCCTCAATCGCCGGACGGGCTGAACAAGGTGCCCTCGAACGCCGGGCAGGCTTGGGTTCTGCCGCCTCGGCGGGCCACCGGAACCGAGTCCGGGAATCCAGCCCTCCGGCGATCGAGGAGCGGAGATGCGGGGGCGGAGCCCCCGGGAGCCGTCAGTCGCCGCCCCCGAACGCCGCGTCGAACGACGCCGCCGGCGGGTCGAAGTCGTACCGCTTCATCGTGGCAAGCGCTTCCGGCGCACCCGCCAGCCGGTCCATTCCGGCATCCTCCCACTCCACCGAGATCGGCCCTTCGTAGCCGATCGACCGGAGCATCCGGAACACGTCCTCCCACGGCACATCACCGTGCCCGCCGGAGACGAAGTCCCAGCCGCGGCGTGGATCGCCCCATGGGAGGTGCGAGCCGAGCCGGCCGTTGCGTCCGTCGAGGCGTTTGCGCGCCTCCTTGCAGTCCACGTGGTAGATCCGGTCCCGGAAGTCGTAGAGGAACCCGACCGGATCGAGGTCCTGCCAGACGAAGTGGCTCGGGTCGAAGTTCAGCCCGAACGCGGCCCGGTGGTCTACGGCCTCCAGGGCGCGGTGCGTGGTCCAGTAGTCGTACGCGATCTCGCTGGGGTGCACCTCGTGGGCGAACCGCACGCCCTCGGCGTCGAACACGTCGAGGATCGGGTTCCACCGTTCGGCGAAGTCCTCGTACCCCCGCTCGATCATCCGCGGCGGCACCGGTGGGAACATCGCCACCAGGTGCCAGATCGACGAGCCGGTGAAGCCTATGACGGTGTCGACTCCGAAGGCTGCGGCGGCACGCGCGGTGTTCTTGATCTCCTCGGCGGCCCGCTGCCGTACCCCCTCGGGCTCGCCGTCGCCCCAGATCCTGCCGGGCAGAATGCCCTGGTGCCTTTCGTCGATCGGGTTGTCGCAGACGGCCTGGCCGACGAGGTGGTTGGAGATCGCCCAGCACTTCAGCCCGTACTTGTCGAGCAGCTGGTGCCGCCCGGTCAGGTAGCCGGGGTCTTCGAGGGCCTTGTCGACCTCGAAGTGATCGCCCCAGCAGGCGAGTTCGAGCCCGTCGTAACCGAAGTCACGGGCGAGCCGGCAGACCTCCTCCAGCGGCAGGTCGGCCCACTGGCCGGTGAAGAGAGTGAAGGGACGGGGCATGCGCGGAACCTCCTAGAGCTGTACGGGGGTGTGGACGGAGTTCTTCTCGGCGCTCTCCTCCACGGCCGCGAGCACCCGCTGCACCTGGAGCCCGTCGGCGAACGACGGCACCGGGTCCGTCCCCTCGGCGATCGTCCGGACGAGGTCGCGGGCCTGGTGGATGAAGGTGTGCTCGTAGCCGAGGGCATGGCCGGGCGGCCACCATGCCTCCAGGTACGGGTGTTCGGGCTCGGTGACGAGGATGCGGCGGAACCCGGCCGTGACGGCGGGCTCGGTGTGATCGTGGAACGACAGTTCGTTCAGCCGCTCCAGATCGAAGGCGAGCGACCCGCTCTCCCCGTTGAGCTCCAGCCGCAGCGCGTTCTTGCGGCCCGCCGCCATCCGGGTCGCCTCGAACGACGCCAGCGCCCCGGAGGCGAGCCTGCCGGTGAACACGGCCGCGTCGTCGACGGTGACCGCCCCGCGGGCCTCGCTGCTCGCGACGCCCGAGAGTCCCGCCGACGCTCCGGCGAGCAGAGGGCGGTCCCGCACGAACGTCTCCGACACCGCCGACACCCCCACCAGCAACTCTCCCGCCAGATACTGGGCGAGGTCGATGATGTGCGCCCCCAGGTCGCCGAGCGCACCGGAGCCGGCGTGTTCGCGCTCGAGTCGCCAGGTGAGGGGCGAATCAGGGTCGACCAGCCAGTCCTGGAGGTAGGTGGCCCGTACGTGCCGCAGGGCGCCGAGCCTGCCGTCGGCGATCAGCTTCCGTGCGAACGCGATCGCCGGCACCTTGCGGTAGTTGAAGCCGACCATCGCCACCTGACCGCGGGCCCTGGCCCGTTCCGCGGCCTCGGTCATGGCCTCCGCCTCGGCGACCGTGTTGGCGAGCGGCTTCTCGCACAGCACGTGCTTGCCGGCCTCCAGGGCGGCGATGGCGATCTCCGCATGGCTGTCGCCGGGGGTGCAGATGTCGACGAGTTGGACGTCGTCCCGGGCGATCAGGGCGCGCCAGTCGGTCTCCGCCGCCGCCCAGCCGTGCCGTTCGGCGGCGGCGGTGACCGCCGTACGGTCGCGTCCGCAGATCGCGGCGAGAGCCGGTCGCATCGGCAGATCGAAGACGTGTCCTGCGGTGCGCCACCCCTGGGAGTGGGCGGCACCCATGAACGCGTATCCGACCATGCCGACCCCGAGCGTCGCCGCCGGCTCTGTCGACGGCGGCGCTTCGGCTTCCTGCTCCGTCTCTTCCCTACGGGCCATCCGGGCTTCCTCCTCGTCGGTCGTTCGGTGGGGGCGGCAGGAGGGTCAGCACCCTCCTGGACTGCGGATCAGCTGAAGCCCGTCGGCAGGTACTGGTCGATGTTGTCCTTGGTGACGACGGCGGAGTAGAGCGTGAGGCTGGTCGGGATCTCCAGTTCGGAGAGGCCGCCGATGCCCTTGCCCTGGCCGAGTGCGCGCGCCAGGTCGATGGCGGACGCGGCCATCGTCGGCGGGTAGAGGACGGTGGCCTTCAGGACGCTGTTGTCGGCCTTGATGGCGTCCATCGCGGACTTGGCGCCCGCGCCACCGACCATCAGGAACTCGTCCCGGCCGGCCTGCTGGATGGCCCGCAGCGCGCCGACACCCTGGTCGTCGTCGTGGTTCCACAGAGCGTCGAACTTCTTCTGCGCCTGCAGGAGTTGAGCCATCTTCGCCTGGCCGGACTCGACGGTGAACTCGGCGGCCTGCCGGGCGACCAGCTTGACGTTGGGGTAGTTCTTGAGCGCGTCGGCGAAGCCCTGGCTGCGCTGCTTGGTGAGCTCCAGGTTGTCGATGCCCGCGAGTTCGACGACCTTGGCGTTCGGCTTGTCCTTGAGCTTTTCGCCGATGTACGTACCGGCGTTGAGGCCCATGCCGTAGTTGTCGCCGCCGACCCAGCAGCGGTAGGCCTGCGGTGAGGCGAAGATGCGGTCCAGATTGATGACGGGGATGCCCGCCTTCATCGCTTCCAGGCCGACCTGGGTGAGTGCCTTGCCGTCGGCCGGGAGGATGACGAGGACGTCGACCTTCTTGTTGATGAGGGTCTTGACCTGGCCGATCTGGGCGGCGGTGTCGTTGGAGCCCTCGGTGATCTCCAGGGTCACCTCGGAGTACTTCTCCGCCTGCGACTTGGCGTTCTCGTTGATGGCGTTGAGCCACCCGTGGTCGGCCTGCGGACCGGCGAAGCCGATGGTGACGGGCTTGCCGGGCTTGTCGTCGGCAGCCGGCTGGTTGCTCTGCGCGGTCTGCGACTTCTTGGGCTCGTTGCTGGTGCAGGCGGTGAGGAGGGCGCCCGCGGAGACGGCTGCGGTGCCGAAGAGCAGTCCTCTGCGGCTGGTTTCTGGCATGGCTGTGGAACCCTTCATCCGGTGCGTGGTGGCAAGCGGAACTGTGGGTGGGGCGGGATCGGGTGAGGTGGGACAGGGGTGGGAGAGCCCGGGGACTCAGGTCTCCCCGTGGGCCGAGGTTCGACCCTGGACCAGGACGGCGGCGACGATGATCGCGCCCTTGGCGATCTGCTGGACATCGCTCTGCAGATTGTTGAGAGCGAAGATATTGGTGATGGTGGTGAAGACGAGGACGCCGAGGACGGATCCGACGATCGTGCCGCGTCCGCCACTGAGCAGGGTCCCGCCGATGATCGCGGCGGCGATGGCGTCGAGCTCGTACAGGTTGCCGTTGGTGTTCTGTCCCGAGCCGGACAGGATGATCAGCATGAAGGCGGCGATGCCGCAGCACAGCCCGGAGAGGAGGTACAGATAGAGCCGCTGCCTGGTGACGTCGATTCCGGCGAGCCGGGCCGCTTCAGCGTTGCCGCCGACCGCGACCGTGCGGCGCCCGAACGTCGTGCGGTTCAGCACCAGCCAGCCGATGACGGTCGCCGCGGCGAAGACCATGACCAGGGGCGGAATGCCGAGGATGTACGAGTCGGGCAGCCCCAGGTCCAGGACCGACTGCACGGTGACGATCTGTGTCTTGCCGTCGGTGAGCAGCAGGGCGAGACCGCGGGCCGAGGCGAGCATGGCCAGCGTCGCGATGAACGGCACCATCCTCCCGTAGGCGATCAGCAGCCCGTTGACGAGTCCGGCGCCGAGTCCGACGAGCACGGCGGTGAAGAGGATGCCTGCGAAGCCGTACTCCTGGGTGGCGAGGGTGGTCGCCCAGACCGAGGCGAGCGCGACCATGGCACCGACCGACAGATCGATGCCGCCGCTGGTGATGACGAACGTCATGCCGACGGTGACGACACCGATGACGGACGACTGGGTCAGGATCAGCTGCAGGTTCCCGGTGTCCAGGAACGCGTCAGGTTCGGTGAACCCACCGACGGCGATCAGTACGGCGAGGACGCCGAGAAGCGACAGGTTTCGGACGTCCGCACGCACCCGGAGAGCGCGCGGTCCGCCGCCCTTCGAGGGCGGCACCGAGGCAGGGGCGGGCGCGGCCGCCTTGTCCGGCCCACCGTGCTGCGCCGAGGAGACGGGCTGTGTCATGACGTCGGGCTCCCTTCCATCACGAGGTCGAGTACGCGGTGCTCGTCGAGCTCCCGGGCGTCCGCCGTATGCACGACGCGGCCCTCACGGAGCACCAGCACCCGGTCGGCGAGGCCCAGGACTTCGGGCACTTCGCTGGAGACCAGCAGGACGGCGAGGCCTTCGTCGGCCAGCCGGCGGATCACGGCGTAGAGCTCGGCGCGGGCGCCGACGTCGACACCGCGGGTCGGTTCGTCGAGCAGCAGCACCCGGCAGCCGCGCAGCAGCCAGCGGGCCAGGACGGCCTTCTGCTGGTTGCCGCCGGAGAGAGTACGGACGGGGGTGTCCGGGTTGTCCGGACGCAGCGACAGTTCGCGGGTGGCGGTGCGGGCCGCCCGGCGTTCGGCCCCCCGGTCGAGCCAACCTGCCCTGGAGTAGCGGGACATGGAGGACACGGAGACATTGCGGGTGACGGATTCGAGCATCAGCAGGGCCTGCGCCTTGCGTTCCTCCGGGGCGAGCCCGATGCCCGCGGCGACGGCTGCGCGGACGCTGCCGGGGCGCAGCGGCCGCCCACCGACCAGGACCCGGCCCGCGCTCGCCTTGCGGGCTCCGTAGATCGTCTCCAGGATCTCGGAGCGCCCTGAGCCGACCAGGCCGGCGAGGCCGACGATCTCGCCGGGCCGCAGTGCGAGGTCGAGCGGCGCGAACTCCCCTTCCCTGGCGAGTCCTTCGACGGTGAGTACGGGATCCTGCGGGGCGGCGTCCACGGCGGACGCCTCGGGGCGCTGCGGGAAGACGTACTCGACGTTGCGGCCGGTCATCATGGCAACGATGTCCCGCGTCGGGGTGGACTTGGCGGGCAGTCCGACCGCGACGGCCCGTCCGTCCTTCAGCACGGTCACCCGGTCGCCGATCCGCCGGATCTCCTCCAGCCGGTGGGAGATGTAGACGACGGCGACGCCGTCGGCGGTCAGTGAGGCGACGATACGGAAGAGGTTGTCGACCTCGTCGGGGTCGAGGGCGGCGGACGGCTCGTCCATCACGATGAGGCGCACGTCGTGGGAGAGCGCCCGTGCCATGGACACGATCTGCTGCTGGGCCGCGGAGAGCGCGCCGACCGGGCGGGCGGGATCGATCTCGGAGTGGCCGAGGCGCTTCAGAAGCGCGGCGGCCGCCGTGCGACCCTCGCGGGTGCGGACGATGAAACGGGCGGTGGTGGGTTCATGGCCGAGGAAGATGTTCTCGGCCACCGAGAGGCCCTCGACCAGGTCGAGTTCCTGGTAGATGGTGGCGATGCCGAGGCGCATGGCGGCGATCGGCGACTTCAGCGCGACGGGCGCGCCGCGCCAGGCGATCTCGCCGTCGTCGGGCTGGTGGGCTCCGGCGAGCACCTTGATGAGGGTGGACTTGCCGGCGCCGTTCTGCCCGAGCAGACAGTGGACCTCACCGGCCTGGACCTCCAGGTCCACGCCGTCGAGAGCGCGCACACCGGGGAACGACTTGGTGATGCCGGACATGGTGAGCAGGGGTGGTTCTGGTGCCATGACAAATCCCCTCGGCGAAACGGGGTCTCCCCCTGCTCGGGCGAAGCCGAGAGCTTGAGGAAGGGCCGGTGAGTGGGCAGGGCTGTACCAGGTGCGGGTGGTGCTCAGTTGCCGATGTAGCGCTGGTGCCGTACTGCCGGCCGAGGATCAGGCCGGTGAGAACAGGTGGTCGCTGATGAGCCGGGCTGCGCCGATGACTCCGGCGGTCGGTCCCAACTCGCCCAGCACGATGGGAAGATTTCCGGTGGCCAGCGGCAGGGACTGCCGGTAGACCTGGGTCCGGACGCTGGCGAGGAGCGTGTGGCCGAGGCCGGTCACGCCGCCCCCGATCACCACCAGTCCGGGGTTGAAGAAGCTGACGAGTCCGGCGATGACCTGGCCGACCCGGTTGCCGCCCTCGCGGATCAGGTCGAGCGAGGTCGCGTCACCGGCGGCCGCCGAGGCGGCCACATCGGCGGCGGTGAGCCGGCCGGCCGCCTCCAGTCGGGCCGCGAGCTCCTGCGACTGTCCCGTGCGCGCCGCGTCCTCGGCGTCGCGGGCCAGTGCCGCACCGCTGAAGTGGGCCTCCAGACAACCCCGGTTGCCGCAGGCGCAGGCGCGCCCGTCGGGTTCGACCTGGATGTGCCCGATGTCGCCGGCGCTGCCCGTCGTACCGCGGTACACGTCGCCGCCGACGACGATGCCGCAGCCGATGCCGGTACCGATCTTGACGCAGAGGAAGTCGCCCACGGAGCGTGCGACGCCCGCGTGCTGCTCCCCCATCGCCATCAGGTTCACGTCGTTGTCGACCATGACGGGGCAGCCCAGTTCCTGGCTGAGCGCCTCGCGGACCGGGAAGCCGTCCCAGCCGGGCATGATCGGGGGTGCGACCGGTACGCCTTCGGGGAAGCGGACCGGTCCGGGTACACCGATGCCGGCGCCGTCGAAGCCTTCCGCGAGCCCGGAGGCCCGGAGCTTGGCCGCCATGGACAGCACCTGCTCGAAGATGGCTACAGGTCCTTCGCGTACGTCCATGGGGTGGTTGAGGTGGCCCAGGACCTCCAGCTCCGCGTTGGTGACCGCCACATCGATCGATGTGGCGCCGATGTCGACGCCGAGGAAGCGCAGTGCGGGAGCGAGCCGGATGTTGTGCGAGCGACGCCCACCGCGGGAGGCGGCGAGTCCGTCGGCCACGACAAGTCCGGTCTCCAGCAGCCGGTCCACCTCGACGGCGAGCTTGGAGCGGGAGAGATCGATCTGATCCCCCAGCTGTGCCCGTGAGTTGGGCCCGCCGTCGCGCAACAGCCGGAGCAGTCGCGCCTGATGCGCATTCGCGGGTCGTGCAGTCATACGTCTCACGCGCCCCTCCCCGCCACATCGGCTCATCCGTCGGGCTTTCGAGTGGAACGTAGCAGCGGTTGCCGGGAGTGGGAAGAAGTTGCGCAGGAATCCGCTACAACTTTCTCCACACCGAGGACAAAGCCGTTCGCCTCGCCGATTCCCCGCTTCGGCACGGGCACCTTCGAGGCATGCGCCATGGCGTCGTGCGGCGGGGAAGTCAGCGATGCCGGAACGAACGCTCCCGAGCCACGCACACCTTGACCGCACATCGAAACGGCCGCGCACCGATGTCGCCGACTTCGCCACGGCTCCCTACCGGGCGAGCCGGGGCGGCTTCACCGTCTCGTGCCCGTACCGCCGTCCACGTCACCCTCGCCTCCCGGGAGGGGACGGGAGCCGCGTTCAGTCGCGGGGCCAGGGGCGGCCGTCGAGGCGTTCGATGTCGCGGTTGAGGCGCCCGAGGCAGTGCGCGAGCTGGGCCGCCTCCTCAGGTGTCCACTCGGCCAGCACATGCGCCAGCCCGTTCACGTTCTGGGCCCGGTCGCTGTCCAGGCGGCGCTTGCCTTCGGCGGTGATGGCGAACTTGCGGGCGATGCCCCCCTCGGGGTCGGGGATGCGCTCGACGACACCGGCTCGCAGCATGGCGGCGGTCTGGCGGTTGAGGGTGGAGGTGTCCAGACCGAAGGCGTCGCTGAGCTGACTGATGGACAACGGACCCTCGGCCTGGATGCGGCTGAGGAGGATGTAGGCGCTGCGGTCGAGTCGCCCGCTGCCCCGATAGGTGAGCAGATGCATGTACCGGCCGAGAAGCATGGTCTCGAACTCGATCTGGTCAAGGGGCATGTCCACGCAGGGTTTCCTTCGGCCGCGGGCTTGCCTTCCTTTCGGGAAGGTCACCTTCCAGTAGATATACCACGAATTGCATGCATGATGCACGTGGAGTGCAAGACACACATGAAGTGTATGGTGCACATTGACTGCATGGTGCATCTCGCCATGGCCCCGAAAAGCAACAGGGAGTAATCGTGGACAGTCCCCAGCCCGCAGCACGCTCAGGCGGTGTTGTCGGCATCCTCGCCTTCGCGGGCATCGTGGCCGCGATCACGCAGACCCTGGTGGTGCCGCTGATCGCGGAACTGCCGAAGCTGCTCGACACCTCCGCGTCGAACGCCTCATGGGTGATCACCGCCACGCTGCTGGCCGCCGCCGTGACGACGCCTGTCGCCGGGCGCCTCGGCGACATGTACGGCAAGCGACGCATGCTGCTGACCTCTCTGATTCCGCTGATCGCGGGCTCGGTGGTCTGCGCCCTGTCGTCCTCCGTCGTCCCGATGATCGCCGGTCGCGGTCTGCAGGGCCTGGGCATGGGCGTGGTGCCCCTGGGGATCAGCCTCCTGCGCGACGTGGTGCCCGCCGAGAAGCTCGGCTCGTCCATCGCGATCATGAGTGCGTCCATGGGGGTGGGCGGCGCACTCGGCCTGCCCTTCGCCGCCGCGATCGCCGAGAACTCCAGTTGGCGGGTGCTGTTCTGGGTCGTCGCAGCCCTGGCCCTGGCCGTCGGCACGCTGATCTGGGTCTTCGTGCCCGGGGACCGCGAGAACAACGCCTCGGGCGGCTTCGACCTTCTCGGTGCCATCGGCCTGGGCAGCGCACTGATCTGCCTGCTGCTCGCCGTCTCCAAGGGCGCCGACTGGGGCTGGGGAAGCGGCACCACACTCGGCCTGTTCGCCGCCGCCGTCATCGTGCTGCTGGTCTGGGGCCGGTGGGAGCTGCGCATCAGTGATCCGCTGGTCGACCTGCGGGTGACCGCCCGCCCCCAGGTACTGATGACCAACGCGGCCTCGATCCTGGTCGGGTTCGCGATGTACGCCCAGTCCCTGGTCGTGCCCCAGCTGCTCCAGCTGCCCGAGGCCACCGGCTACGGCCTGGGCCAGTCGATGCTCGCCATGGGCCTGTGGATGGCGCCGGCCGGCCTGATGATGATGATCATGTCGCCGATCGGCGCCAAGCTCTCCGCCGCCAAGGGCCCCAAGGTCACCCTGGCCGTGGGCAGTCTGATCATCGGCATCGGCTACGGCATCTCCCTGCCGCTCATCAGCTCCGGCTCCACCTGGAGCCTGCTGGCCGTGACCATCGTCTGCAACACGGGCGTCGGCTTCGCCTACGGCGCCATGCCGGCCCTCATCATGGGTGCGGTCCCGCAGTCGGAGACCGCGTCCGCCAACAGTTTCAACACCCTGATGCGTTCGATCGGCAGCTCGGTCTCGGCCGCCGTGATCGGTGTGGTCCTGGCCCAGCTGACCACCGACTTCGGTGGTTACGCCCTGCCTTCCGAGAACGGCTTCCGCATCGCCATGCTGATCGGCTGCGGCGTGGGTCTCGCGGCCGCGGTCGTTGCTTCCCTCATCCCCGTGAGGGCGGCGGCACAACCGGGGTCCACCGTTTCCCAGCACCCGGCCTCCGAGGCGACCGAGGCCGAGGTCAAGGCCTGACCGGTCGGCCGACGCCCACGCAGAAGCAGGTTGCCCTGCCCCGTGACGGGGCAGGGCAACCTGCTTCTGCGTGGGCGTCGGCGCCGGTGAGTTCGCCTAGGCCTCTTCGCGCTGGTGGTACGTCTTGCGCGTGTGTTCCGTGTGCGTCCGCATGATCTCCGTGGCCCGCTGTTCGTCCCGCGAGGAGATTGCCGCGATCAGTGCACGGTGCTCGATCCAGGACTGGGTGCCGCGCTGACGGGCCACCGGGGTGTAGTACCAGCGGACCCGGCGGTCCACCTGCCCGGCAAGTTCGGCGAGGACGACATTGCCCGCCAGTTCCATGACCTTGGCGTGGAACGCGGCATTGGTGGCAACGGCGAGATCCACATCGTCGTCGGCGACGGCCTGCTCACCCTTGGCGCAGAGCTCTTCGAGCGCGGCGATACCGGCCGTGCCCGAGTTGGCCGCGGCCAACCGGGCGGCCTCGGCCTCCAGGAGCGTACGGACCGACAGCAGCTGGTCCGCTTCCTCCTCGGTGGGTTCATGGACGAACGCGCCCTGCGCGGGCCGCAGATCGACCCAGCCCTCGGTGTTCAACCGCTGCAACGCCTCGCGCACCGGCTGCCGGGACACGCCGAGGTGTCCCGCGAGTTCGCTCTCGACCAGATGCTGGCCGGGCCGAAGCGCACGCGTGGTGATCAGTTCGAGCAGCGCCTCATAGACACGCTCACGCAGCGGACCGGGCCGTTCCAGCTTCGGCACAGCCCCTTGCGGCAGTCCTGTGGACAACATCGCGGTCCCCCTCCGGGCGGCGAGCAACTGCTTATCGTCTACAGTCTACCGAGCACAATAGGGCTCAGGGGCAGCGGATCACCTGACCCGCGTACGAAAGATTTCCACCGAACCCGAAAAGCAGCACCGGAGCACCGCTCTCGACCTCCCCCCGCTCGACCAGCTTCGACAGCGCCATGGGGATGGAAGCGGCGGACGTATTGCCCGAATCCACCACATCGCGGGCGATGACGGCGTTGACCGCACCGATCTTCCGGGCGACCGGTTCGATGATCCGCAAATTGGCCTGGTGCAGTACCACCGCAGCGAGATCCTCGGGGGCGACCCCGGCCCGATCGCACACCTTGCGCGCGATGGGCGGCAGTTGAGTGGTGGCCCAGCGGTAGACGGACTGCCCCTCCTGGGCGAAGCGCGGCGGCGTCCCCTCGATCCGCACCGCACGCCCCATCTCCGGCACCGAACCCCACAGCACGGGACCGATTCCGGGCGCGGCGTCCGCATCACCCTGCGGATCCGCGACCACGACCGCGGCGCCCGCGCCGTCGCCGAGCAGGACGCAGGTGGAGCGGTCGGTCCAGTCGGCGATGTCGGCCATCTTGTCGGCGCCGATCACCAGCGCACGGGTCGCGGCGCCCGCCCGGACGGCGTGATCCGCGGTGGCGAGGGCATGGGTGAAGCCGGAGCAGACGACATTGATGTCCATCACGGCCGGCGAACCCATGCCGAGTCGGGCGGCGACCCGCGCCGACATGCTCGGTGACCGGTCCATGGCGGTGGAGGTCGCGACGAGGACCAGATCGATGTCGGTGGGGAGCAGACCGGCCGTGGCGAGCGCCTTGGCCGCCGCGTGCGCCGCCATCTCGTCCACCGGCTCGTCAGGGCCTCCCACATGGCGGGTCTTGATCCCGACGCGACTGGTGATCCACTCGTCGCTGGTGTCGACCATGGCCGCCAGGTCGTCGTTGGTGAGCACCTTGGCGGGCTGATAGTGGCCGAGCGCCACGACACGTGAGCCGGTCATGTAGAGGTTCCCCTCGCTACGTATGGCAGGAACTATCCAGTCTTGGTGGCTACCGCCCGGTACAGGTGCACGTGATCCCACAGGATTACCGGCCGCGGCTTGGAGGCTTGACGACACCCTTGACCCCTTTGAACACATACTGTAGACAATATTCAGTCGACTTGACATCGCCTCCTGTTCCCTCGCTCGGCCCCTTACCGAACGGAGAGCCCCCGTGAAGGTCGCAGTTGTCGGTACCGGTCCGATCGGCACCTGCGTCGGGGCCGCGCTCCGCCGAGCCGTCCCGGACGCAGACCACCACCGCGTGCGCCAACTGCGGCACGGGATGCAACGTCAGACTCCATGTGCAGGACAATGAGCTCGTCACGGTCACCTCACCGCACGACAACCCGGTGACCCACGGCAACCTCTGCATCAAGGGCCGTTTCGGCTTCCAACACGTACAGAATCGGGTTTAACCGCCATGGGACGGGTCACCGAGCGTCGCCGCACCATTCGCATCCGGGACGGGGTGGTCTCCACCCGCCCCGACACACTTGTCGCCGAGGAGCCTCTGGAGATCCGGCTGAACGGCAGGCCGCTGGCGATCACGATGCGTACGCCGGGCGACGACTTCGCACTGGCGGCGGGCTTCCTCGTCAGCGAGGGAGTGATCGGTGACGGCTCCGAGGTGCAGTCGATCGTGTACTGCGCGGGGGCCACGGCCGACGGCGTGAACACGTACAACGTGGTGGACGTGAAGCTCGCGCCCGGCGTACAGGTCCCCGACATCACGCTGGAGCGCAACGTCTACACCACGTCGTCCTGCGGGCTGTGCGGCAAGGCGAGCCTCGACGCGGTCCGCACCACGACCCGGCACCCGATCGCCGACGCTCCGCCGGTCCGGGTGGAGCCCGCGCTGCTCTCGGCGCTCCCCGACCGGCTGCGCGAGTCGCAGCGGGTCTTCGACCGGACCGGGGGTCTGCACGCGGCGGCGCTGTTCACCGAGACGGGGGAACTCCTCGACATCCGGGAGGACGTCGGTCGGCACAACGCGGTCGACAAGCTCGTCGGCCGGGCCCTGACCGACAACCGGCTGCCGCTGTCCCGGGCGATTCTGCTGGTGTCGGGGCGGGCCTCGTTCGAGCTGGCCCAGAAGGCGGTGATGGCCGGGATCCCGATGCTCGCCGCGGTCTCGGCGCCGTCGTCGCTCGCCGTCGATCTGGCGGCCGAGACCGGACTGACCCTGGTCGGCTTCCTGCGGGGTCCGTCCATGAACGTGTACGCGGGTGACCACCGCATCGCCCTGGAGGCGACGGTCGGCCAGGGCTGAGCCGCCCGGCCCGCCACACGGGTCAGGGACCGGCCGGCGGGGAGCGCCCCCTGCGCCGGCCGGCCCCGCCCCCGTGAGTACGTCGTAGGCCTGTTCGGGGGCGGCACGACGAGCCGTGGCGCCACGCCACCGGACAGCGACTCACGCCACGAGCAGGCCGGTCAGCCCACCGCCACCGGCTCCTCCGCCGCCGCACCGCTCGCCGGAGTCACGGACCGCTCCTGGCGCCCCTGCTGCGGGTCGAGCCGGTCGAGCCGGTCGCGCGAGCGACGCTTCGCGATCACCGCGCACACCATCAGCTGCATCTGATGGAAGAGCATCAGCGGCAGCACGGCCAGGCTCGCGTGCGCCCCGAAGAGCACGCTCGCCATCGGCAGCCCCGAGGCCAGGCTCTTCTTCGAACCGGCGAACTGAATGGCGATCCGGTCGCCCCGGTCGAAACCGAGCCGCTTCGCCCCGTACCAGGTCAGTGCGAGCATCAGCGCGAGCAGCGCCCCTTCGGCGACGAGCAGCGCGCCGAGCCGGGCCGGGGTGACCTGGTGCCAGATGCCGGCGACCATGCCCTCGCTGAACGCGGCGTAGACGACCAGCAGGATCGAGCCCCGGTCGACATAGCCGAGCACCTTCTTGTGGCGGGTGATGAATCCGCCGATCCAGCGGCGCAGCAACTGCCCGGCGACGAACGGCAGCAACAGCTGGACCCCGATCTTCAGCAGTGCGTCCGCCGAGAATCCGCCACCGCTGTTGCCGAGCAGCGCGGCGGCGAGCAGCGGGGTGAGGAAGATCCCTGCGAGCGAGGAGAAGGAGCCCGCGCAGATCGCCGCCGGGACGTTGCCGCGGGCGATCGAGGTGAACGCGATCGACGACTGGATGGTCGAAGGAACGAGGCAGAGGAAGAGGAAGCCGCTGTAGAGCTGGGGCGTCAGGACGTACGGAACCAGGCTCCCGCCCGCCAGGCCCAGCAGCGGGAACGCAACGAACGTGCAGATCAGGACGGTGAGATGGAGCCGCCAGTGCTTGAGTCCGTCGAGCGCCTCGGCGGTCGAGAGGCGGGCGCCGTACAGGAAGAAGAGAAGGGCGACCGCTCCGGTCGACGCACCGTCCGCCACATCCGCGGCGGCCCCGGACGCGGGCAACAACGCCGCAACCGCGACGGTGCCGATCAGCGCCAGGATGTACGGGTCGATCGGCAACCAGGACGGCAGCTTCAGGGTGCGGCGGCTCATGTGCTCCACGTGTTCTCTCGTTCAGGTCGTGCCCTCTCCATCTTGCTCTTGATCACCGCAATCGGGAATCCCGCATACCGCTCTCACTGTCATCACGCATCGCGATAACCTGACCTTATGTACGACCCTGCACAGCTCCGTACCTTTCTCGCCGTCGCCCAGACGCTGAGTTTCACCCAGGCAGCCCGTCGGCTCGGCGTGCGGCAGTCCACGGTGAGCCAGCATGTGCGGCGGCTCGAGGACGCGACGGGACGGCAGCTGTTCACCCGGGACACGCACCGGGTCGACCTCACCGGGGACGGCGAGGCGATGCTCGGCTTCGCCCGGACGATCCTGCAGGCCCATGAGCGGGCAGCGGCGTTCTTCACCGGGACCCGGCTGCGCGGCCGGCTGCGGTTCGGAGCCTCCGAGGACTTCGTGCTGACCCGGCTGCCGGAGATCCTGGAGTCGTTCCGCCGCGACCACCCGGAGGTCGAACTGGAGCTGACCGTGGAGCTCTCCGGGACGCTGCACCGGCAGCTGGCGGCGGGCCGGCTCGATCTGGTCCTCGCCAAGCGGCGGACCGGCGACACGCACGGTGAGCTGGTCTGGCAGGACGCGCTGACCTGGATCGGAGCACCGCACGTGCGGATCGATCCGGACCGTCCGGTGCCGCTGGTCCTCTTTCCGCCGCCGGGCATCACCCGGGCCCGCGCCCTGGAGGTGCTGGAGGAACACGGCCGTTCGTGGCGGGTCGCTTGTACGAGTACGAGCCTCAGCGGGCTGATCGCGGCGGCCCATGCCGGGCTGGGCGTGATGGCGCACACCCGCGGCCTCATCCCACCGGGACTGGCCCCGGTGCCTGCCAGGGCGGGACTGCCGGAGCTCGGCGATGTGGATTTCGTCCTGCTGCACGGCCGCCGCCGGGAAGCGGCCCAGGAGGCGGCGGACGCGCTCGCGGCGGCGATCCTGGCGGGAGGCGACCGGCTGATCCGCTCCGTCGGCGGGATCAACACGATCGGCGGCCGCGAGGGCGCGTGACCGAGGCGTACAGATTCGGTGGAGATTCCGGCGCAAGCTACTTACTCCTCCGTCAGATGTGCGCCCGAGCCCTGCCCATGTGGCCGGATATTTGTGGCTGACCTGTACAGATGCCACGCTTCCCGAAGCCTCCGGGCCCTCCCGCCGCGCCGTCCCATCAGGTAGCGTCACGGCGCTGTGCGGAGCGCCACAAGGAGCAGTTCATTGCGCGAGTTCACGGTCCCACCCATGGCGGCCGCGCCCCACGTCGGCGGTCTGGCTGATGTCGTCTTCGACTACCCGGAGGAGGACCCGCATCGGATTGCGCTCGGCCGGAAGGACGCGAGCGGACGCTGGCGTGACATCACCGCCGCGACGTTCCGTGACGAGGTGCTGGCCCTCGCCAAGGGGCTGATCGCCCACGGCGTCCGGTTCGGCGACCGGGTCGCCCTGATGTCCCGTACCCGGTACGAGTGGACGCTCTTCGACTTCGCACTGTGGACGGTCGGTGCCCAGTCCGTGCCGATCTACCCGACGTCCTCGGCCGAGCAGGTCTTCTGGATGCTGCACGACGCCGATGTGTCCGCCATCGTGGTCGAGCACGAGGATCACGCGATGACGATCGCCTCGGTGATCGACCGGCTGCCCGGGATGAGACGGCTGTGGCAGCTGGACGCCGACGCGGTGACCGAACTCGTCGACGCGGGCACCCATGTCGAGGACGAAGTGGTGCACCGGCACCGGCGGGCGGTGACGCCCGAGTCCGTGGCGACCATCATCTACACCTCCGGTACGACGGGCCGGCCCAAGGGCTGTGTGATCACCCACGCCAACTTCATGTTCGAGACGGACACCATGGCCGCCCGGTGGGAGTCGGTCTTCCACTCCAAGCCGGGCGACGAGGCCGCCACGCTCCTCTTCCTGCCACTGGCCCATGTCTTCGGCCGGATGGTCGAGGTCACGGCGATCCGCGGCCGGGTGAAGCTGGGCCACCAGCCGGAGCTGTCGGCGAAGGCGCTGATGCCGGACCTGGTGACGTTCCGGCCGACGTTCATCCTGGCGGTGCCGTACATCTTCGAGAAGGTCTTCAACGGCGCCCGGCGCAAGGCCGAGGCGGAGGGCAAGCTCGGGCCGTTCGACAAGGCCTTCGACGTCGCGGTGAGGTACGCGGACGCGATGGAGCACAAGGCCTTCGGAACCGGCCCCGGACCGTCGCCGGGGCTGCGCATGCAGCACCAGTTCTTCGACAAGGTCGTGTACAAGAAGGTCCGCGACGCGATGGGCGGCCGGGTGCGGCACGCCATGTCGGGCGGCTCCGGGATGGAGCGGCAGCTCGGTCTGTTCTTCGAGGGCGCCGGCATCACGGTGTACGAGGGGTACGGACTGACCGAGTCGACAGCGGCGGCCACCGCCAATCCGCCGGAGCGCACCCGGTACGGCACGGTCGGACAGCCGATCCCCGGTACCACCGTGCACATCGCCGAGGACGGCGAGATCTGGGTGTACGGCAGCAATGTCTTCGGCGGCTATCTGGGCGACCCGAAGGCCACCGACGCGGTGCTGTACGACGGCTGGCTGGCCACCGGAGACCTGGGTGCACTCGACGAGGACGGCTATCTGACCATCACCGGGCGGAAGAAGGAGATCCTGGTGACGTCGGGCGGCAAGAGTGTGTCGCCGGCTGGTCTGGAGGAGCGGGTGCGGGCGCATCCCCTGGTCGCGCAGTGCATCGTGGTCGGCAACGACCGGCCGTACATCGCGGCGCTGGTGACCGTGGACCAGGAATCCGTCGACCACTGGCTCGCCATGCAGGGTCGGCCGCCGATGAGGGCGGCGGACCTGGTGCGCGACCCGGATCTGGAGATGGAGGTCCGGCGGGCGGTGGTGGCGGCCAACACGGCGGTCTCGCAGGCCGAGTCGATCCGTACCTTCCGGATACTGGCGCATCAGTTCACCGAGGAGCACGGTCTGCTGACCCCGTCGCTGAAACTGAAGCGAAAAGCGATCGAGACCGCGTACGCCGCCGAGGTGGACGCGCTGTACCGGTGAGGCGTGCCCGGGGCACCGACCTGAATTGGCGCTCGCCGGGAATGCATCGGGGCCCTTGATCGTTGAACCCGCGTATACCAAACCGACGACGTAAGGATCGACCGCTCGTGAGCCAGGTCCCCTCCATCACCCTCAACAATGGCGTCGAGATGCCCCAGCTCGGTTTCGGTGTCTGGCAGGTGCCGGACACCGAGGCGACGAAGGCGGTCAGGACAGCCATCGAGTCCGGGTACCGGAGCATCGACACCGCCGCGATCTACGAGAACGAGCAGGGCACGGGCAAGGCCATCGCCGACTCCGGTGTCGCCCGGGAAGAGCTCTTCGTCACCACGAAGCTGTGGAACAGCCAGCAGGGCTACGACACCACGCTGCGGGCGTTCGACGCCTCGCTCGACAAGCTGGGTCTCGACTATGTCGATCTGTACCTGATCCACTGGCCGGTGCCCGCCAAGGACGCGTACATCGACACGTACAGGGCCTTCGAGAAGATCTACGCCGACGGCCGCGCCAAGGCCATCGGTGTCTCGAACTTCCTGCCCGAGCACCTGGAGCGCCTGATCGGTGAGACCTCCGTGGTCCCCGTGATCAACCAGATCGAGCTGCACCCGCAGCTCCAGCAGGCCGAGTCCCGTGCCTTCCACGCCAAGCACGACATCGCGACCGAGGCCTGGTCGCCGCTGGGTCAGGGCAAGGGCCTCCTGGAGGTCCCGACGGTCGTCGCCATCGCCCAGAAGCACGGCCGCACGCCCGCGCAGGTGGTGCTCCGCTGGCACATCCAGACGGGCAACGTGGTGATCCCGAAGTCCGTGACGCCGTCGCGGATCGCGGAGAACCTCGATGTGTTCGGCTTCGAGCTCGACGCCGACGACCTCGCCGCGTTCGCCGCGCTGGACGAGGGCAAGCGCCTCGGCCCGAACCCGGGCGAGTTCAACGTCGGCGCCTGAGCGCCGCCGCTCCTCGACCGCAACACGCGGAACCGCCGCCCGGCCTCGCGCCGGGCGGCGTCCGCATGTCCGAACCTGGAGGACCGTGCCATGAGCGGGGAGACCGCGCCCGTCGTCGAACCGGGCCTGTACCGGCTGCGCAATGTGGGCAGTGGGCTGCTGCTGGAGGTGTACGGCTCCGCCAAGGGCAGCGGCGCCAATGTGCAGCAGGGCAGCGAGAAGCGGGACGGAGCGGCTGCCCAGCACTGGCAGCTCTCACCGGTCCACGAGGGCGCCGCCCTCTACCATCTGACCAACGCGCACAGCGGCAAACGGCTGGACGTCGCCAACGCCTCCACGGAGAACGGCGCCAACGTCCAGCAGTGGAAGGCGAACAACTACGGCGCCCAGGAGTGGCTGCTCGAACAGCACCTGGATGCGCCGGGCACCGTGACCCTGGTCAGCTTCATCAGCGGACTCGTCCTCGAAGTGGCCGACGGCAGCACGGCGGACGGCGCCAACGTCCAGCAGTGGGACGACACCGACTCCCCCGGCCAGTGGTGGCAGTTGGAACCGGTGCCCCAGGACGGCCTTTAGGCACGCCGGGCCAGGTGGACCGTGCGCGCCGTGAGCAGGAAGACGTCCGGGCGGTGGCGCAGCCCGGCCGGGTCGTCGGGATCGAGCAGCCGGTCGAGCACGGCGAGGTCGTCGGCGGTGAGCGCGTCGGCGAGCATGTCGCGCCGCTGGGCGAATTCGGCGACGACATGGTCGCGGGCCTGGTCGGAGAGTGGTGCGGGCAGGTCGAGAAGGAAGGTGCGGGTGCCCTGCGGAGCCAGCCCCACCGCGGTGAACAGGGCGCTCCAGTCCTCGGTCTCCCGCTTGGCGTCCGGAAGGGACGCCCGCATCTCCTCGAACCAGTCCGCGGTCACCGCGTCGAGCCTCGCCTCCAGGCCCGGCCGGCCGAACCCGATGTCGCGCGGCAGCTGACGGGGTGGCAGTCCGCCCTCGACGAGGGCGACGGTGCCACCCGGGCGCAGCAGGCCGGCGAAACGGGCGAGGACGGCGCGCTGGTCACCCATGTGGTGAAGCGCGTTGCCCGCCCAGATCAGGTCCGCGTCCCCCAGCTTCGTCAGCTCGTCCGGGAGCTCCGCGTGCAGCGTGCGGACCCGGTCACCGAGACCGAGTCGTGCGGAGCGGGCCCGGGCCCGCTCCAGCAGTGCCGGGGTGCCGTCCACGGCGACGACTTCGGCATCCGGGAACGCCTCGGCGAGCAGGCACGCGATCACGCCGGGGCCACTGCCGATGTCGAGGACCCGGCGTACCCGCGGGGCGGTGGGAAGACCGGCGATCCAGCGGGCGGCCTCCTGGTACTGCGGGCTGCTGAGCTCGGCGTTCCGCTCCAGGATCGGGCCCATGACGTCCCAGTCGAGGTCGGTGGTGTCGTGGTGAGAGCCGTGCGCGGGACGGTCGTGCCCAGCGTGGGCGGTGTCGTGGTGAGAGCCGTGACCGGCGTGCTTCGTCATGCGCACCAGACTCGCCCGGTGTCAGGTGTCCGGCATAGCGTTGTCGCCGATTCGGCAAGCCGCGCCGCCCGGTCCTTCGGAGGACTCCGTCGCCGACGGCGGTCGCGCCACTCGTGCGCCAGGTACGTGCGCGCCGTCGGCGCGTCACGGCCCCGCTGTCAGTCCCGGCGGCGGAACACCAGCAAGCGGTACTCCGGGTCGCCGCGCGGCCGGTCCGGGTCGGGCAGGGCCAGCAGCGCCGTCTCGAGCCGGTCGGCCGCCGCGCCCGGCAGCTCCAGACGCGAGACGAAGTCGCCCCTGCGTACGCTTCGCGCCGCCGCCTGCGGTGTCCGCCCCTGTCCATGGCCGACGAAGCGGGCCTCCCCCACCACATCGAGCCCCGCTTCCGCCCCGTACGCGACGACCAGTTCCTCACTGTCCGACGGCTTCGGCCTCAGATAGGGGGCGAACGCCTCGTCGATGTCGCTGCCCACGTCGTGCGCCGCGTCCTTGTCGACCGTGGTGACGAACACCCCGCCGGGCCGCAGTACCCGGGCGGCTTCGGACACCACCGCCCGCACCTCCCCCGCTCCCCGCAGCAGATGCAGCAGCCAGACGGCGCCGACCGCGTCCACCGTCGCGGCGCCCACCGGCAGCCGCCGCCCGTCGCCGAGCGCCACCGCCCCGATTCGCTGCCGGGCGAGCCGCGCCATTCCGTACGAGGCATCGGTGCCCACCACCTTCAGTCCGGGCCGGGCCACCGCGATCCGCTGGGTGACCAGGCCCGTACCGCACCCGATGTCCAGCAGTGTGCGCGCGGACTCCGGGACGAGGCCCAGCACGGCGCGGGCTGCGGACTCGGCCCTGGGCACGCCGCCGCGGGTCGCGTCGTAGACAGCCGCCTCGGTGTTGTAGTCGAGCATGCGGACGACTGTAGGACACCGGCCGGACCCTGGTGGGGGCTGCCGGAAACCTACGGATACGCGAAGCCGGGGCTACGACCGACGGCGCGGCTTGCCTCGCTTGCCACCCTTCGGGCCGCCGGAACCGCCCCGTGGGCTCTTGCCGCCCGACTTGCCGGCCGCGGGCTTCCGCCGTGCGTCGCCCGCGTCGGGGCGCTTGCGCTGCTTCGGCTGGGGCGGGGTGGCGGTGCGGCCCCGGGAGCTGTTCACGGTCCGCCCCCGGACGATCCCGATGAAGTCCTCCACCATGTCGGTGGTCGCTTCCTCCGGCCACGACAGTGCGACGCGCGACTCGGGAGCGCCGGTGACCGGCCGGTACGTGAGGTCCTTGCGGTGGTGCAGACGCGCCAGCGACTGCGGGACGACCAGCAGTCCCACTCCTGCCGCCACCAGTTCGACGGCGTCCGCCGTGGTGGCCGGGCGCTCGTTCGCGGGCCGTCCCGGCGGACGCTCCCAGTCGAGGGTGTCGTCGAGGGGATGCAGCACGATCTCGTCGGCCAGATCCTCGGCGGACACCTCGTCGACCGCTGCCGCGATGTGGTCCTTCGGGATCACGACCACCGTCGTCTCGGTGTACAGGGGGATCGCGCTGAGGTCCGTGCGGTCGATCGGCAGCCGCACGAATCCCGCGTCGGCGCCGCCGCCCCGCAACACGTCGGATGCCTCCGCGGCGGTCACCGCGACGAGGGTCAGCGGGATCTCGGGCAGCCGCTCGTTCCAGATACGCACCCACTTGGTCGGCGTCACGCCTGGTACATACGCAAGCCGGAAAGAAGGGGGGATCTCGGAGCCTGTCACCCCGCCAGGTTACCGGTCGTGGTCGGAGGTATCGCACACGCTCGCTACTCTTGACACCATGACGTCGCACCAGACCACCCAGACCATGAAGCCCGCGACCGCGGCGAAGAAACTGGGTGTGTACCTCGAGGCCACCCCCGCCGAGTTCCAGGAGGGTGTCGTCTCGCGCAGCGAGCTCAACGAGCTGCAGGCCGATCCGCCCGAGTGGCTGCAGGAACTGCGGCGCAACGGCCCCCACCCCCGTCCGGTGGTCGCGGCGAAGCTCGGCATCTCCATCTCGGGTCTCGCGCGTGGCGGGATCACGGACGCCCTCACCACGGAGCAGATCGAGGCGCTGAAGCAGGAGCTTCCCGAGTGGCTGCAGAAGGAACGCGCCACCCAGGCCGAGGTCCGGAAGGAAGCGGTCCGCATCAAGGAGAAGAACGCGGAGAAGCAGGCGGAGCGGGACGACCGGACCGCCTGACCTCCGCTCCCCCGCGCTCGACGGTGGTGGACGCCGCCGGCACCCCGGCGGGCGGGCACACTCGGGCGGCGCGCGGGGAGGCGGTGGGGCGCGGTGGCACCCCTACGCGTCGGCTCGCCGCGCACCCCCGGTTCGGCGCGGCGCCCTGACGAGCGCGGCGCCCTGGTTCAGCCGCCGTGACATCGCGCTGCTCGGAGCCCCCGTTCCGTCACTGGCGTCACCTGAGTCTCGTCAGTGCGCGCCGTGCACCGTGGCGACCGCCTCCACCCGCGCCGCCAGCGTCATGTCCTTCTCGGTGACCACACCGCCCGCATCGTGCGTGTGCACCGCCAGGGCAACAGTGTTGTAGCCGAGCGTCAGATCGGAGTGATGGTTCAGCTCGTCCTGGATCTGGGCGACATGGACGGTCATTGCGGCGGCGGCGAAGTGCGAGGCGAGCCGGTAGGTGCGGGTGATCCGGTCACCCTCCAGCGCCCATCCGGGCAGCTCGCTCAGCCGGTCCTCGATCTCTTTCTGCGACAGCGGTTCGGTGGGCACGGGGCGGCTCCCTCACGAGGTCGGTTGCTGATGGGCGGTGGCGGTGACGTTACGGTCTCCGTATGACAACTGTCGCGCTAGACACGGGGGTAGGGCCACTGCTGCGCAGCTGGCGTCAGCAGCGACGGATCAGCCAGCTGGAGCTGGCCCTGCGCGCCGACTCCTCGGCCCGTCACATCTCGTTCATCGAGACGGGCCGTTCGCGCCCCAGCGAGGAGATGATCCTGCGGCTGGCCGATCATCTCGACATCCCGGTCAGGGAACGCAACGCCCTGCTGGTGGTGGCCGGTTACGCGCCCCGCTACGCGGAGACCGCGCTCGACGACCCGGCGATGGGCGCGCTGCGCGACGGCATGGAGCAGCTGTTGCAGGGGTACGACCCGTATCCGGCGCTCGTCGTCGACGGCACCTACACCGTGGTCGCGGCCAATCGAGGCATCGCGATGCTGCTGGAAGGGGTCGCGGAGCATCTGCTCGCCCCACCGCTGAACGCCATGCGGCTCACCCTCCATCCTCAGGGCCTCGCTCCGCGCATCCGTAACCTGCGGGCGTGGCGGGCCGATCTGCTGGCCCAGATGGAGCGTCAGATCGCGCTGGCCCGTTCGGCGGAGCTGCGTGAACTGTACGAGGAGGTCGCCGCCTATCCGGTGCCCGAGGACGCCGACGGTCACGACGAGCCGGCCGGGCCGCCTTCGGCGCTGTCGTTCGCGCTGCCGCTGGTGATCGAGCACCACGGGCGGGTGCTGTCGTTCGTCTCCTCCATCGCCACGTTCAACACGCCGATGGATGTCACGGTGGCCGAGTTGGCGATCGAGACGTTCCTGCCCGCCGATCAGGAGACCGCCTCGTATCTGAGGTCGCTCACCTCCTGAGGTCCGGCGCCACGTGCGTCCACGGCCGGGCGCGAGGTGTCACTTCCTGGCGAGGGGGCGGGTCCACGGGGCTTCGGCGCGGGCCAGGACGGTCGCGGCCGCGCTCGCCACGACCAGGATGACCGCGGCGAGCAGCACGGGCAGCGCCGGGTGTCCGTTCAGGACGGCGAGTGCTCCGACTGCGGCGCCGAGCAGCATGGCGCAGGCCGAGACGACCCTCCGGCCGGTCTTGTTGCCGGCTCCTCCGATGAGATGACTGTCTGCGGCGATGCCGGTGATGGTGAGGGTCAGCACGGTCGTGGTGAGGTCGGGGACCGCGAGGGCGCGGGAGACGGCGTTCTGCACGCCGAGGCCGAGGGCGAGCAGCACGATGAGGGTGAAGCGGGCCCCTCCCACGAACGGGGTACCGGACACCAGCGTGACGATCACGGCGGCCGCGACGCACACGGTCTCGGCGAGGAGCGCGTACTGGAGCATTCTGCCCCGGTGGGCGTGGGTGCGGTGCACGAGCAGGCCGCCGAGCAGCGCCCCGGTGGCGAAGGCGGCGAGCGCGACGAGCGAGAAGCCGGCGGCCCCGGCGAACGCGAAGCCGGAGAAGACGACGTTGCCGGTCATGTTCGCGACGAAGACCCTGCCCAGCTGCAGATAGCTGACGGCGTCGACCAGGCCGGTGACGACGGTCAGGGCGAGCAGCAGGGGCGGCAGCGGCCCGTGCCGGTCGGTCATGTCGGGCACGAGGGTGGCCCAGGCGTCACGCAGCATGTCGGGCATGGGCACGCTCCAATCACCGGGACCGAATCAGGATTGTGCCTTGACCGGGGTGCGGAACGCGGGACCGCCGCAGCGTGTGCCGCCCCCGCACCGCTGGGCGGGGGCGGCACACGTCGTCGGAGTGCGATGCGGTTATACGCGCGCCCCGTTGTCCAGCGGGTCCCGGCGTCTCGCCCCTGCGCCGGATGTGCGTCCGGAGGCGCGCTTGCGGGCGGGCGGCGGGGTCTTGGCTCTCTTCTCCAGGGTGAGCGCGACCGGTACGGCAGTCAGGACGGAGGAGTACGTGCCGACGCAGATGCCGATGAGCAGGGCGAGCGCGAAGTCCTCGAGGGAGTCGCCTCCCAGCACGGCGAGGGCGGCCAGGATGAAGAGGGCACCCATGCCGGTGTTGACGGTTCTGGGCACGGTCTGCAGCACGGCACGGTTGGCGATGGTCGTCACGGATTCTCGGCGTGCCTTCGCCCACAGTTCGCGGACCCGGTCGAAGACGACCACCGAGTCGTTGACGGAGTAGCCGATGACGGTCAGGAGTGCGGCCAGGAAGATGCCGTCGACGGTGCGGCCGAGCCAGGCGAACACGCCGACCAGCAGGATGACGTCGTGGACGAGCGTGGCGACCGATGCGAGGGCGAACGTCCAGCGGAACCGGACCGCCAGATAAGCGAGTTGTACGAGCACGGCGACGGCGAGCGCGATGATGGCGTTGCGCCGCAGTTCGTCGCCGAGGCTGGGGCCGATCAGTTCGTCGCGGACCTTGGTGGTGTCGCCGCCCTCCTCGGCGAGGGCGGCACGCAGGGCGTGCTCCTCGTGGTTGTCGAGGTCTCCCGTGCGTACGGACAGGTCGCCGGCGCCCGCCGTGGTCACCTCGGCGTCGCCGAATCCCGCTCCGGCCAGGACGGTGCGGGCGGTCTCCACGTCGACGGGCCGGCTCGTGGAGTACTCGACGAGCCGGCCGCCGGTGAACTCCACGCCCAGGTCGACACCCCGTACGACGATGCCGAGGCCCGCGACGGCGATCAGCACCGTGGAGATCAGCAGCCAGCGGCGAGGGGACCGGAACAGCTGCGGGTCACGGCGGGCCAGCCAGGTCCGTACCCGTCCGGGGCGTGCGATGCCGTTGACACCCCGGTAGTCGCCGACGAATCGTGAGCGGGACGCGATCTCGGTGAGGGCGCGAGCGATGACGAGCGCCGAGAACATCGACGCGAGAACACCGATGGCGAGCGTGACCCCGAAGCCCTTGACCGGTCCGGAGCCGAGGAAGAAGAGCAGACCGGCCGCGATCAGTGTGGTCACGTTGGAGTCGGCGACCGCGCTCCAGGCGTTACGGAACCCGGCGGTCATCGCGGAGCGCAGGGGACGGCCGGACCGTTGCGCGTACTCCTCTCTCGCACGTTCGAAGACCAGCACGTTCGCGTCGACCGCCATCCCGATGGCGAGGACGAATCCGGCGAGTCCGGGGAGGGTGAGGGTGACGCCGAGGGCGACCAGCGCGGCGTACGAGATGACCCCGTACGCGGCCAGGGCCGTCGCGGCGAGGGCGCCGAAGAGCCGGTAGACGAACGTGATGAAGAGGGCGGTGGCGGCGGCGCCGATGAGGGCGGCCCGGGCGCTGGCGTCGATGGCGGCGGCGCCGAGCGTCGGGCCGACGGTCCGCTGTTCGACGATCTCGACGGGGAGGGGCAGCGCGCCGCCCTTGATGAGCAGCGCGAGATCGCGGGCCTCGTCGGCGCCGAAGGAGCCGGTGATCTGCGTGGAGCCGGACGGCAGGCCGACGTTGCAGCCGACGGACGGGGCGACCTGGGGCGAGGAGATGACCCGGTCGTCGAGGACGATGGCGACCCGTCGCCGTTCGTCCTGAGCGGGATGGCAGGCGGCTTCGCCGGTCAGCCGGGTCCACTCCCGGCCCGCGTCCTTGTGGAAGTCGAGGGCGACGGTCCAGCCGGCGCCCTGCTGGGCGTCGAAGGAGGCCCCGGCGTCCTTGACGCCCGCTCCGGTGAGCCGGGCCTGGCCGAGAGCGAGAAGGCGGCCCTCCTCGTCGGGCAGCGACAGCCCTGCGGCCTTGCCCTTCTCCTGTTCCGTGCCTGGGCCCCGGACGGCGTGGAAGCTGAGCTGGGCGGTTCTGCCGATGACTTCGGCGGCCTTGCGCGGGTCCTGGACGTCGGGCAGTTCGACGATGATCCGGTCCTCCCCGGAACGGGTCAGGGTCGGTTCGGCGACGCCGAGCGAGTCGATGCGCCGGCGCAGCACCTCGAGGGTCCGGTCGGTGCTCTCCCGGTCCGCCTTCGCGGTGGCGGAGTCCTTGGCCTGGAGCACCATCCTGGTGCCCCCCTGAAGATCGAGGCCGAGTCTGGGTGACATGGTCAGCGTGATGAGCACGGAGACGAGCAGCACGGCCGCAGCCAGGACCGCTCGCACCGTGGTGGCGCGAGTCATGGAAATCCTCCGAGGGACGCCGGCCGCCCTCACCTCGGCGAGGACGCGCCGTCAGATCTGTCGAGCAGAACGGTGGCCGAGGGAACGGTCCGTCCTCGGAGGGCCCCGTACGCCGGGGAGCGCCACGCGGAAGCGGTCGGATGCGAAGGAGGGAACATCCACGGCCTGTTGCCGGGCGGGAAGCGGTGCCTGGATACGGAACGGCCCCGGCAACAGCGCGCCGCCGGGGCCGGGCGGCGGGAGCTGATGCTGGATGCGGATGTGGTCGGTGGCGACCCAGGGGCGGGGAACGGCCGGGAGGTCCGTGCGGTCGTGGCCGGTCGCCGTGGCCGTGCGGGGCGGCCGGGTGTCGTGCGGGGGGCCGGGGCGGGCGGTCAGGTCGGTGCGCCGGGCGGGCGTCGGGGCGGCGGGCGTGTGCGTGGTGGCGGACTCAGGACCGGACAGGGAGCGTGACGGGGTCACGCCTCCGGCAGCCGCAGGACCGGACAAGGAGCGTGGCGGGGTCACGCCTCCGGTGGCCGCGACGGCTGCGGACGCGCCGCCGACGACGGTGAGCACGACGAGAAGGAGCACGGCCAGGGTTCGACGGGCCGCCGTCGCGCGCCCTCGGCCGGCCGGGCTGTCCATCCACCGTCGCAGGGGTGTGTACCCCGGGGACGCCCCCGGGAAGGTGGTCACCTCACCGGGCCGGGCAGGGCGGGTGCCGCGCCGGCCTTCCGGAGCGCGGAGCCGAGGATCAGTCCCGCCCCGCGGACCACCGTGGTGGCCGGGTGGTCGGCGAGCCGCACCGGAACCCCGAGGCGGACCGCGATCCGGTTGGTGACGTCGGGGCGCAGCGCACCGCCGCCGGCGAGCAGCGGCCCCTTGCGGAGGGCTCCGAGTACCGCGCCGTGTCGGTCCTGCCGCCACATCTCCATGATCATGTCCAGTGCGGTGCGGACGACGGCGGTGGGCGGCTCATCGCGACCGAGGTCGCTGAGCCCGGTCTCGGCCTGGCGGGCGTCACGGACCATTCCGTCGACCAGGAGGGTGGCTTCGGTCAGCTCGGCGCCTATGTCGACGACGAGCAGCGGGCCGCCGTCCTGCGGTCCGGCGTAGGCGGCAGCGGCTCTCGCGCTGTCCAGCACGATGATGCTCGTCGTCCCGAGTGCGGCGAGCAGCTCCCGCACCTCGGCCCGGTGTTCGGGCCCGGCGAGTACCGGGTGGCTGAGGACGATCAGGGTCTCGCTCCGGTCGGTGCCCAGAGCCGTGGCGGCGATGCGGCTGAGAATCCGGCCGCAGGACTCGGGGTCGACGATGCGCCCGCGTCGGACGGGACGGCCGTGGCCGGACCCACTCTCGGGATCCCCGGACTCGGCGTCGGTGACGATGCCGAGTCCGGGGATCCAGGCGCGGGTGCAGGAACTGCCGAGGTCGAGGGCGAGTCCGCGGGTGACACCGCGGTATCCCTTGCGGATGGACCGGCCGTGCCGCCGTCCGTTGTGCGGAGAATGCATCTTCCCTCACCCCCCGGCCTGCCGCAGCAGCCGTTCACACACACGTCGACCCCCCGATAGCGAGGCACGACCGAGCCTTCACTATGCAATAAGAAGGCAAAGAAAGCCACTATCAGGCAAAATCCAAGGGATCGGCGCGCCCGTCCGTCCACCCCCGCGTACGGGCGCTTGAGTGTTCCACCCCTCACACCTCCGACGGCAGGAACTCGGCGATCAGCTCGGCGAACTCGTCCGGCGCGGCGATCCGTACGCCGAGGTCCTCGGCCTTGGTGCGCTTGGACCCGGCCTTCTCCCCGGCGACCAGCAGTGTGGTGCGCTTGGAGACGCTGGACGAGGACTTCCCGCCGGCCCGCTCGATCAGTTCGTTCATCTGGTTCCGCGAGAGCTTCTCCAGCACCCCGGTCATGGCTCCGGTGACCACCACCGTCATCCCGTCCAGCGGCCGCTCGGCCGCCGCCTCGCCGTCCGCGGCGCCCTCCGCGTCCTCCTCACCGGGCTCCGGCGGCGGCGTCGCACCGGGCTCGGCCATGTTGACCCGGGCGGCGACCAGCTTCTCGATCAGCGGGGCGAGCTCCACCAGCTCCGCGACGACGGCGGCGGCCTTCTCCTTGCCGATGCCGTCGACCTGCTGGAGCGCATCGGCATCGGCGGCCCGGATCCGGTCCATGGTCGCGAAGTAGCGGGCGATCCGCCGTGACATGGAGCGCCCGGTGCCCCGCACCCCCAGTGCGCAGAAGACCCGGGAGAGGGGTTGGCTGCGTGCCGTCTCGATGGCGGCCAGCAGATTGTCGGTGCTGGTCTCGCCCATCCGCTCCAGCCCGAGCAGCTGCTCGCGTTCGAGCGTGAAGAGATCGGCGAAGTCGGCGACGAGGCCGGCATCGACGAGCTGGACGACGCGGGTCGCCCCGAGCCCTTCGATGTCGAGCTGGTCCCGTCCCGCTGCGTACGAGATGGAGGCGACCAGTCGGCAGTCCCGGCCCCGGACACAGCGCCAGCGCTGCTCACCGGTGTCGATCTCGGAGCCGCACTGCGGGCAGGTTTCCGGGAAGACGATCGGCTTCTCGTCGCCGGTCCGCAGATGGGCGACGGGCGCTTCGATACGGGGGATGATGTCGCCGGCCTTGTAGACCATCACCCGGTCGCCCAGGCGGAGATCACGGCGGGTGATGTCGGCCGGGTTGTGCAGCGTGGCGTAGCTGACGGTCGATCCGTCGATCTCGACCGGCTCCAGGACGGCGCGCGGCGCGATGATGCCCGTCCTGCCGACGTTCCATTCGACGGCGAGGAGCCGGGTGACCTTCTCGACGGCCGGGAGCTTGTACGCGATGGCCCAGCGCGGCGCCCTGGTCCCCGAACCGGCATCGCGCTGGTCGGCCGCGAGATCCGCCTTGATCACGATGCCGTCGATTCCGAACGGCAACGAGGCGCGCAGCGCGGCGACTTCCTCGACCCGCGCCTGCACCTCCTCCACGGTCGTGACGGTGCGTGGCGCCACGTCCGTGTCCGCCGCTGTGTGCACACCGAGCCCGGCGACGTACTCCAGGACCTCGCTGTGCGGGAGTTCGGCCAGGGTGCCGGTCAGCTCGCCGGACTCGCGCAGCGGCAGGGCACCGTACGCGAAGAACGTCATCTCGACCGTGTAGGGGCGGTCCTTGGCGCGGAGGGTTCCCGCGGCGCCGTTCCTCGGGTTGGCGAAGGGGGCACCGCCGTGCTCGGTGCGCACGGTGTTGGCGTGTTCGAACTGCTCGTTCGTCATCAGGATCTCACCGCGTATCTCGATCGTCACCGGTTCGCCGAGCTGTTCCGGAAGCCCGACGACGGTGCCGATCGCGTGCGACACGTCCTCTCCCGCGGTGCCGTCGCCCCGGGTGATCAGGCGCTCCAACCGGCCCGACCGGTAACGGGCGGCGACCGCGAGTCCGTCGAGCTTCGGCTCCACGGACCAGGCGGCCACCGGTCTGCCGATCCGGCGCTCCAGGGACGCCGTCCAGGTGACGAACTGCTCGGCGGAGAACACGTTGTCCAGGGAGAGCATCGGCACCGTGTGCGGCACGTCCCCGCCCGCGGCGCCGCCGGCCACCTTGCCGGTCGGCGAGGCGGCCAGCACGTCCTGCGGATGCGCCTCCTCGTACGCGGCGATCCCGCGCACCAGCCGGTCGTACGCGTCGTCGTCGATCGTGCTCTCGCCCGCGGCGTAGTACGCGGCGGCGGCCGCCGAGGCCTCTTCGACCGCGGCGGCGTAGGTGGCGGCATCGGCGAGCACAACAGCTGAGTTCGTCATGGCCCCCATCCTGCCGCCCACCACTGACAACGCCGCTCAGCCGGCCGCCGGCAGGGTCCCGCCGCCCGCCTGGCCGGCGTCATCCTCGTCGTGGGGCGTCAGCGGCACCTGCGGCCCGGAGCACTCCCGCAGCCAGCGCCGCAACACCTCGTGCACCTGCTCGGCCCCCACCAGCTCCGCGTCCGGCTCCGCCGATGCGTGGGAGGCCACCGGATCCGACATGGAGCGGGGCCAGAGCAGGAACGGCCGTGACTGCCGACCACCGAGTCCGCCGTGCGAGCCGATCTGTTCCTCGAAGGCGTGCACGCAGCCCGTGTCCGGGTCGTACATCGAGTTGACCATCACATCGGCGACGTGCGGGAAGGTGTCGGTGCGCCGCACCGCGGCCGCCGCACCCGGGCCGAACGGGGCCAGTGGGCCTTCCCCGTCCTTCAGTTCCGACACCGGGATCTCGGCGCCGCCGCGCCCCAGCACGACCGATCCGTGCCGCTCGCTGCGGACCAGCAGGAAGCCGATGCCGGGGTGATCGGCGAGGGTGCGGAGCAGCGCGGGGTGGCGGCGGTCGAGCTGTTCGCGGGCCGCGCGTCCGTCGATGTCGGGGAAGGAGATCAGGCCGAGGTTGCCGGAGGCCAGGACAATCGGGTCCGACGGGGGTCCGGCGTGCTCCATCGCCCTCCCCTCGACGGGCCGGTGCAGGGCGATCCGTACCGCGTCACGCGCCTCCGAGGCACTCTTCGTGTGCTGCGCCCGACGCGGCACGGGCAGCCCGCAGCCCGCCCGCACCAGGTCCTTGAGCGTCAGCCCGTACACCCCCGCAAAGGTCTCCCCCGGGCTCTGTCCGTGATCGGAGAGCAGCACGATCCGGTAGGTGCGCGGGGTGTGTTCGGCGACCTTGACGATCAGGGCGAGGGAACGGTCCAGCCGCGTCAGTACCTTCTCCGCGTCCCGGCTGTGCGGCCCGGAGTGGTGCGCCACTTCGTCGTACGCGACCAGGTCGGCGTAGACGGCGGTGCGCCCGGCGAACATGTCGCCGATGACCGCGGCGACCACCACATCGCGTTCGACGACGGTCGCGAAGGCGCGGATGAAGGGGTAGAGGCCGCCGCGCTTGATCCGGGGCGTGTCCTTCCGGAGCCTTGCCCGGGTCGACTGGACGATCTCCCGGACGACCTCGGCGACGAACGACAGCGCGGTACGGACGGCGTTGGCCGGGTCGGAGAAGTAGGCGAAGTAACCGGCCCGTGAGCGGCGTCCCTTGCCGCGCCGTGCGGCCATCGACAGCACGAGCGCGAGCTGGTCGGCGCCACCGCTGAAGAGATTGCCGCGGCTGGCTCCGTCGAGGGTCAGCAGCCCGCCGTCACGGGTGCGCACGATGGCGCGCCGTTGCAGTTCGAGGGCGCTCGCGGGTCTGCTGGAGACCATGACGTCGCCGGTCTCCTTCTCGTACCAGCGGAAGGCGGGTATGTCGTAGTTGCTGCCGTGCAGAATGCCCAGCTGGCTGGCGCCGGTCTGGCTGGACCAGTCGGTGCGCCACGGGGTGAGCCGGTGGCTCGACCCGTCGCCGAGCCAGTGCGCGACGGTGGGCATCAGACCGTCGGCGGCGGCCCGCGCGAGGACGTCGTGGCCGACGCCGTCGAGCTGGATGAAGACCGTTCCGGGCGGTTCACCGCGACCTGTGTCCAAGCCCCGGCCCGTGCCGGTGCGACGACGGCGCCGGTCGGCCAGGCGCGAGAGTCTGCGGCGGTAGGCGTTGTCGTCGCGGACCGCAAGCGCGGTGGATGTCGCGGAGGCCACGGCGGACATCACGGCGGCGACGACGACCGCGGTCTCCGGGTTGGCGGCGCCGCGCCCGTCCGGGGTGAGTCGCAGGGCGACCAGCAGCAGCGAGCCGTTGAGGAAGAAGACCAGCATCCCCAGGACGAAGGCGGGCACGATGAGCAGTGCCCGTACGAGAGCCGGCCAGACCAGCGCGGAGAGCAGACCGAAGGCGCCCGCGCCCCAGGCGGCCGTGAACGCGATCCTGGTGATGCTGTCACCGTTGTCCGACTGGAGCTGGAAGTCCGGCAGAATCCCGGCGAGCGCCAGCATCGTGAGGGTCGAGACGGCCCACACCACGATCACCCGCACGAGGGCGCTGCCGGCCGTTCGCCATCGCCCGTCACTCACGCCGTTGCCACCTCACACGTCCGGGCCGCCATACTGCCGAGGGCCCGCTCCCAGCCTTTCACAGCGGGCTCGTACGGCGCGGAGCACCGGTCGGCGGTCAGCAGCCGTCGTAACCGGCGGTCGGCATGGAGAGCCTGCGATGCACGCTCGCCTTCGTGCGGCTGCTGTACGAAGGCTCGTCGAGACCGGCGAACTCCAGCCGTACGCCGCGCCGCTCGCACTCCGCGGCGAACTGCGGCACCGACGTCAGCGCCTTGGCGAGGACTCGGTCGTTGGGGGCCACGAACAGTTCGACGTCACCGGCCTCGACATCCGTCCACAGTGCGTGGTGGTCGGGGCGCAGGCCGTAGAAACGCAGCTCGCGGGTGACGACATAGCCCTTGTCCGCGGCCCACCGGGCGCACATGACGTGCTGGCTGCGGGTGTCCACGAGGAACGGGTCGCTGTCGAGCTCCTCGAGCGGTGTGAGACTGGCGATCGCCGCCACCCGTACGTCCCGTACGTCCCCCATGGGCGTTCCCCCCGTGCTAGGCGTACCGCGACCCTACCCCTCCGACACTCGTACAAAAAGGCGCATGTCAGGACGGGAGGCGTGCGGGGCGGGAGCGCGCGCCGCCGCCCACGCGCCGGGCGGAAGCCGGGGCGGGGGCGGCGGGGGGAGAGGGCGTCAGAGCGACGTCATGACGTGCTTGATGCGCGTGTAGTCCTCGAAGCCGTACGCGGAGAGGTCTTTGCCGTAACCCGACTGCTTGTAGCCGCCGTGCGGCATCTCGGCGACGAGCGCCATGTGCGTGTTGATCCACACGCACCCGAAGTCGAGGTTCTTGGACATCCGCATCGCCCGTGCGTGGTCCTTGGTCCATACGGAGGAGGCGAGGGCGTAGTCGACGCCGTTGGCGTACGCGACCGCCTGGGCCTCGTCGGTGAACGACTGGACGGTCATGACGGGGCCGAAGACCTCGTTCTGGACGATCTCGTCGTCCTGGCGCAGGCCGGAGACGACGGTCGGGGCGTAGAAGTAGCCCTTGTCGCCGACCCGGTGGCCGCCGGCCTCGACCTTGGCGTGCTCCGGGAGCCGGTCGATGAAGCCGCTGACCTGGGCCAGCTGACCTGCGTTGTTGAGCGGTCCGTACAGCACGTCCTCGTCGTCCGGCCGACCCGTCTTCGTGTCGGCGGCGGCCTTCGCGAGCGCGCTGACGAACTCGTCGTGGACCGACTCGTGGACGAGGACGCGGGTGGCGGCCGTGCAGTCCTGACCGGCGTTGAAGAAGCCGCCGACGATCAGGTCCTCGACCGCCTTCTCCAGGTCCGCGTCCTCGAAGACGACGGCCGGCGCCTTGCCGCCGAGCTCCAGGTGGACCCGCTTGACGTCCTTGGCCGCGCTCTGCGCGACCTGGATGCCCGCCCGGACGGAACCGGTGATGGAGGCCATCGCCGGGGTCGGGTGCTCGACCATCAGCCGGCCGGTCTCACGGTCGCCGCAGATGACGTTGAAGATGCCGCGGGGCAGCTCCAGCTCCTCCAGCACGCCGCCGATGATCTCGGCGATCAGCACGGTGGAGGCCGGGGTGGTGTCCGAGGGCTTGAGGACCACCGCGTTGCCCGCGGCGAGCGCGGGTGCGAACTTCCAGACCGCCATCAGCAGCGGATAGTTCCACGGCGCGACCTGTGCGCAGACGCCGACCGGCTCGCGGCGGATGATCGAGGTCATCCCCTCCATGTACTCGCCGGCCGAGCGGCCTTCGAGCATCCGGGCGGCACCCGCGAAGAAGCGGACCTGGTCGATGGCCGGGGCCAGTTCCTCGCTGCGGGTGAGGTGGAGCGGCTTGCCGGTGTCCCGGCTCTCCGCCGCCACCAGCTCGTCGGCCCGCGCCTCCATCGCGTCGGCGATCTTCAGCAGGGCCAGCTGCCGTACGGAGGGCGTGGTGTCGCGCCATACGGGGAACGCGGCAGCGGCGGCCGTCATCGCCGCGTCGACGTCCGCGGCACCGGAGAGCGGGGAGGTGGCATAGACGTCGCCGGTGCTGGGGTCCACGACATCGAGCGTGCGGCCGTCCGAGGCGTCGGCGAAGGCGCCGTCGATGTAATTGCGGAACGTGGTGCTCATGGAACCGGTCTCTCTCGTGGTCGGTCGGCGTCACGGATGCGCCCCGGTCGGGGTGGCCGCACCCGCGAAACGCCTCGTCAGGCGGTGGTGCGGGCGGACAGGTGCTCGTGGACGGCGGGCCAGCTGCCGTCCTCGGCGCGGGCGAAGACGATCGTCTCCCGCTCGTGGAGGGTCTCCTCGCCGGCCCGGGTGGCGATCCTGGTCTCGACGTCGTGGCTGAACACGGCGGTGGAACCGAGGTGCTGGATCAGCTGTCCGGTGGAGGTGCAGCCCAGGATCCGGAAGTCGTCCTCGGCCACCCACTGCTGCCACAGCGCGCGGTATTCGGCCGTGGAGGCGAGCCGCTGCGGCGTGGAGTGGAAGACGAAGGTGGCGTCCGGGGCGAAGGAGCCGAAGTAGTCGTCGAGGCGCCCCTCGGCGAAGGCGGCGACGAGCGCGTCGGCGGCAGCCTGGATCTCCTGGACGGGGGTGCTCTCGGACGTGCTCATGGGTGGCTCCTGGTGACGGCGGGGCGGGCGCTCAGTGAGCGGCGGCGGGTTCGGCGGTGAGGGGCTCCTGCGGACCGCCAGTGATCGGCGGGACCTCGGTGTCCGACGCCCGGACGAGCCTGGGGCCGTCCGGCCCGTACACCCCGCGCGGCTCCGGGAACACGGTGAGCAGGGCGAGGTAGAGCACGGCCGCCAGGGCGAGGCCGACCGGCAGGGAGATGTCCGCGCCGTTCGCCAGGTCGCCGAGCGGGCCGACGAACTGGCCGGGCAGGTTGGTGAAGAGGAGCGCCACGACGGCGGAGATGACCCAGGTGGACATGCCGCGCCAGTTCCAGCCGTGGTTGAACCAGTAGCGTCCACCGGTCTGGCGGCGGTTGAAGACCTGGAGGGCGTCCGCGTCGTACCAGCCGCGCCGGGTGAGGTAGCCGAGAGCCATGACGATCATCCACGGGGCCGTGCACGTGATGATCAGGGTCGCGAAGGTGGAGATGGACTGCGCGAGGTTGAGCGCGAACCGGCCGACGAAGATGAAGGCGATCGACAGGGCCCCGATGAAGAACGTCGACTGGACCCGGCTGAAGCGCGTGAACACGCTGGAGACGTCGAGCCCGGTGCCGTACAGCGCGGTCGTGCCGGTGGAGAGACCGCCGATGAGGGCGATCAGGCAGAGCGGCAGGAAGTACCAGCCGGGCGAGATGGCGAGCAGTCCGCCGACGTAGTTGGGGGCGGCGGGGTCGACGTATTTCGCGGCCTTGGCGGCGATGATCGAGGCGGTGGCCAGGCCGAAGAGGAACGGCAGCAGGGTGGCGATCTGGGCGAGGAACGCGGCGCCCATGACCCGGTGGCGCGGCGTAGCGGTCGGGATGTAGCGGGACCAGTCGCCGAGGAAGGCGCCGAACGAGACCGGGTTGGACAGGACGATCAGCGCGGAGCCGATGAAGGCCGGCCAGAAGAGCGGGTCGGCGGTCGAAGCGAAGGCTCCCGCGTACCCCGGGTCGAAATCTCCGGCGAAGGCGAAGGCGCCCAGGACGAAGAGCGCCGAGGCGGCGACGACCGCGATCTTGTTGACCAGCAGCATGAACCGGAAGCCGTAGACACAGACGACGAGCACCAGTCCGGCGAAGATCGCGTAGGCGACGCCGTAGCTCACGTCGGACTCGGGGAGACCGGCGAGCCGGTGGGCTCCGCCGACGAGTGCGTCACCGGAGGACCACACGGAGATCGAGAAGAACGCGACCGCGGTGAGCAGCGAGAGGAACGAGCCGACGATCCTGCCGTGCACGCCCAGGTGGGCGGAGGAGGAGACGGCGTTGTTGGTGCCGTTGGCCGGGCCGAAGAGCGCCATCGGGGCGAGCAGCAGGGCGCCGACGAGCAGACCCAGGACGGTTGCCGCCAGGCCCTGCCAGAAGGAGAGCCCGAAGAGGATCGGGAACGCGCCGAGTACACAGGTGGCGAAGGTGTTGGCGCCGCCGAAGGCGAGCCGGAAGAGGTCGAGCGGGCGGGCGGTGCGGTCCGCCTCGGGTATCCGTTCGACCCCGTTGGTCTCGACTTCGGTGATCGAGGAAGTCACGGACGCTCCACCTACTGTTCATGCACGGGGACTGGCCCCTCAGTCTGTGGTGCCGAACCGTGGGCGGCAATTGTGAAAATCACAAAGGGCTACCCTGTTGTCTGTGGCCAGCGACAAACTCACCGTTGAGGATCTCCTCGCATACCCCGCGCTCCAGCTCACCGTGAAGGCGGGCAGCAGTGGTCTGGGCCGCTCGGTCTCCTGGGCGCACGCGAGCGAGCTGGACGATCCGACACCCTGGCTCCTCGGCGCCGAGGTGATCATGACCACGGGCCTGGCGATGCCGCGTACCGCGGCCGGACAGCGCGCGTATCTGGAGCGGCTGGACGACGCCGGGGTGTCCGCACTGGCCCTCTCGGCGCAGCTGCACATGCCCCCGTTGCACGACGCCTTCTTCCGGGCCGCCGAGGAGCGTGGGTTCCCGGTCCTCGAGGTGCCGCTCGCCGTTCCGTTCATCGCGGTGTCCCAGGAGGTCGCCGCGTCGGTACAGGAGGATGCCCGGCACCGGCTCGGCGCCCAGCTGCAGGTCTTCGGTTCGCTGCGCTGGCTGGTCGCGGAGGACCTCGACACGCCGACGCTGCTGCGCCGCCTCGAACGTCTCTCGGGGTACGAGGTCTACCTCTGCACGCCGCAGGGGCGCCCCCTTCTGCCCGGCGTGCCCGTGCCCGATCCGGGCGTCCTGCCCGCCTCCGTCGACGCTCCGCCGACCGTGCCCGGCGGGTTCGTGCTGCCCGTTCCGGCGCCCGGCGGCCCGGCGGGGTTCCTCGTCGCCTACGAACGGGAGGGCGCCCAGCCGGCCGGGCTCGCCGTCGTCCAGCACATCGCCACGGTGGCGGCCCTGCGGGTGGCGATGGTGCGCAACGAACGCGAGACGCTCCGCCGGGAGGGTGCGGAGACCCTCGCCGAGCTGTTGCAGGAGGTCCTCGACCCCGAGGCGGCCCGGCGCAGGCTCGCCCGGCACGCGATCGAGGGCGACACCGTGCTGATCGTGGTCCGGCGGACCACGGACGAGGCATTGCTGCGGTGTCTCCAGGACCATCCGCATCTCCTGCTCACCTGGGGCGAGGACCGCTATGTGCTGGGTGCGCCGCAGTTGGCCGACCGGATCGGTGATCTGCCGGACGTGGCGGCGGGGATGAGCCGTCCGTTCCTGCCGGGCGCCGCACTGCGGGTGGCGCAGCGCGAGGCTCTCTGGGCGGTCTCGAAGGCCGTCGAGTCGGGTCGCCCGGTGATCCGTTACGGGGACGATTCGATGGGCCGCTGGCTGCCCGACGACCCGGCGGTGCTGACCGCGCTGGTCGAGCATGTCCTCGGCGCGGTACTGCGTTACGACGAGGCGCACGACTCGCAGCTGCTGGTCTCCGCCCGCACCTGGATGGAGCGTGACCGCCGCACGGATGCGGCCGCGGCAGCCCTCCACATCCACCCCAACACCCTCACCTACCGGCTGCGGCGGTTCGGCGCGCTGACCGACCGCGATCTGTCGTCCACGGGAGCGCTGGCGGAGGTGTGGCTGGCGATCCAGGCGGCGGGTGCGCTGGGGCTCACGGACTGAGATCTCACTGTCGCGGGCACAGCGGCGGCCGGACGCGCCCGGCCGCCTCCCCGGCTCCGGCATTACGCTCATGGCCAGGAACGGACAGCGGGAACCACGGGCGAGGAGGCGGACGGTGCCGGTGGAAGTCACCTGGTGGGGTCATGCCACCTGCACCATCGAGGACTCCGGAGTCCGCGTCCTGACCGACCCCCTCTTCGTGCGCCGCCTGGCCCACCTGCGGCGCCGCCGCGGGGCGCTCCCGGGCCCCGAGGCCACGGTCGCCGACATCGTCCTCATCTCCCATCTGCACTCCGACCATCTGCATCTGCCGTCGCTTGCCCGCCTCGCGCCCGGCAGCCGGCTGATCGTTCCGCTCGGCGCCGTCCGTTCCGTACCGGGGCTGCGGATGCTGCGCCGGGTGCGGGGGCTGCGGATCACCGAGGTGGCGGCCGGGGACGAGGTGCGGGTCGGCGGCGTGCGGATACGGGCCGTCCCCGCACAGCACGACGGGCGGCGGCTGCCGGTGGGCCCGCACCGTTCGCCCGCGCTGGGTTATGTCGTCGAGGGCGAGGCGCGCACGTACTTCGCCGGGGACACCGGGCTGTTCGACGAGATGGCGGAGGCGGTCGGCCCGGTCGACGTGGCGCTGCTGCCGGTCGGCGGCTGGGGCCCGTATCTGGGCCACAGCCATCTGGACGCGGGCCGCGCGGCCCAGGCCCTGGCCCGGCTGGCGCCGCGATCGGCCGTGCCGGTGCACTACGGCACGTACTGGCCGATCGGGATGGACGGGATCCGGCCCCACGAGTTCCACTCACCGGGCGACGAGTTCGTCCGTAAGGCGGCTCTGCTGGCACCGGACGTGACGGTGCACCGGCTGGCCCACGGGGAGCATGTGCGGCCGGAGGCCGCCAGGTGATCCAGGAGGTGGTGGGGCAGCTGCCCCCTGAGTCGACGCAGCAGGCCGTCGGCTATCCGTCCCTGTTCCTGCTGGTGGCGCTGGGGGCTCTGGTGCCGGTGGTGCCGACCGGGGCGCTGGTGAGTTCGGCCGCGGTGGTGGCGTTCCATCAGACGGACCCGTTCGCGCTGCTGGTGGTGTTCGGGGTGGCGTCCTCGGCGGCGTTCCTCGGGGACGTCTGTCTGTACTGGCTGGGGCAGCGCGGGGTGCGGTCCAGGAACGGTTCGAAGTGGCTGCGGACGATCAGGGACCGCGCGGCGCCGGAGCGCCTGGCCCAGGCGCAGCAGAAGCTGGACGAGCACGGTTCGGTGGTGCTCGTGCTGTCACGGCTGGTGCCGGCCGGGCGGATTCCGGTGATGCTGGCGTGCCTGCTGGGCCGGATGCCGATGCGCCGGTTCGCCCGGGGGGATGTGCCGGCCTGTCTGGCGTGGGCGGCGACGTACCAGCTGATCGGCATTCTGGGCGGTTCGCTGTTTCCCGAGCCGTGGCAGGGCGTGGTCGCGGCGGTCGGTCTGACGCTGCTGATCAGCGGGGTGCCCGCGCTGTGGCGCAGGGCGCGGGACCGGTTCAGCCGCTGACGCCCTGGGGTGGCTGCGGTGAGCGCGGGGTGCGGGCCCCGTCCAGCACCCGGGAGCCACCGATCGGCAGGTCCCAGAGGCTTTCGCGCGGATGGCCGGCCCGCTGCCAGGCGGTACGGAGCCGGGTGAGCGGTTCGAGTACGGGCTCCGCGGAGAGCAGGAACGTCGCCCAGTGCATCGGCGCCATCGCGCGCGCGCCGAGATCCTCGTACGCCTGCACGGCCTCCTCCGGATCGGTGTGTACGTCACCGAGCCACCAGCGCGGTTCGTACGCACCGATCGGCAGCAGGGCCAGGTCGATCCCGGGGTGGCGGCGGCCGATCTCCGTGAACCAGTGCCCGTAGCCGCTGTCCCCGGCGAAGTACACCCGTTGTCCGTCGGCACCGCCGATGCCGTTGATGATCCATCCGCCCCACAGGGAGCGGCAGGTGTCGGTGAGGGTCCGCTTCGACCAGTGGTGGGAGGGCACGAAGTCGAAGCGGACACCGTTCAGCACCGCCGACTCCCACCAGTCGAGTTCGGTGACGCAGGAGAAGCGTCGGCGACGGAACCAACGGCCGAGGCCCGCGGGGACGAAGAGCGGGGTGTCCTGCGGCAGTCTGCGCAGGGTGGGGGCGTCGAGGTGGTCGTAGTGGTTGTGACTGATGACCACCGCGTCGACGGTCGGCAGATCCTCCCAGCGAACGCCGACGGGCGTGATCCTGGCGGGTGTGCCGAGGATGCGGCGGGACCAGACGGGGTCGGTGAGGATGGTCAGCCCGGCGGTCCGGACGATCCAGCTGGCGTGTCCGACCCACGTCACGGTGGTCGTACCCGCGTCGGTGTCGGGCAGCGGTTCGGGGGCGTACGGGAGCCGACCGACACCACGCAGTCCCTCCGCGTCGGGCCGCACGGCGCGCTCATAGGCAAGTCTGGACATGCTCCTGACGCCCGGCAGCGGGGCGGTGAGCCGGTCGGCGAACGTGTCGGGCCAGACCCTCACCTCACCGAGCGGACGCGGTGACACGATCCGGCCGACGGGGGCCGGGCGCGCTGGACCGTCGAGGGAGCGCTCGGTCTGTTCCGTCATCGAGGGACTCCCGTCTCGGAGTGCGTCGTCGAGTGGGTCGTCGCGGGTGCGGCGGCACGGGTACGGGCGCGCGTGCAGCGTCGCGCAGGCCGTCGGGTGGTCCGTCGGGTATGCCGTCGTCAGCGGAGTTCGCCGAGCGCTGCTGCAAAAATGTTCAGCGCTCGCGCGACGTGCGGCAATTCAAGGGGCTCCACCGCAGTGAGGGACTCCATCTGCTGCTCCGGGGTCGAGCCGAGCAGCGGTCCGGTACCCAGCCGCACCCGCAGCGCACCCAGTTCGTCGCCGAAGCGGTGTCCTCCCGGGGTGGAGGCACCGAGGCGTTCGGTGAGGTACTCCTCCAGTTCCAGCGAGTCCGTGACACCCCGGGTGGCCAGCCGGGACCGGAGAGGGCCGAGGTCGGCGTATAGATGACGACCGGCCTGCGGGGGTCTGGCCAGCGCCCCCGAGGCGAGCACCGCCCGGTGGGCCGCGGCTGCGACCTGCGCCTGCAGTCCGGCGGCCAGCCGGACCCGCGCCGTGACGGTCTCCGGTTCACGCAGCGCGTGGGCGGCCGCGGCGGCCACCGGGCCCGCGACGAGGGCGCCGAGCGCGGTGAGGATGTCGAGGGTACGGGCGTGGCGCGCCGCCGCCCGCTCGGTGTCCGGGAATCTGGCGACCGCGACCGGCCAGGCGGACGGAGTCAGCGCACCGGCCAGATCACTGACGACGGTGACGTCCTCGGGGCACATCTCGGCGGGGCTGAGCAGCACCGTGTCGTGCGGCCGGTGCAGTGTGTCGCGCCAGGTCTCGTCACTGACGATGTGCATCCCCTCGGCGACCGCTGCCTCACACGCCTCGCGTACCAGTTCCGGCGGGGCGACGGTGGCGGTCGGGTCGTCGACGACGGAGATCAGCAGGAGCCGGGGCCGACCGCCCTCGGCGCGCACTCTGCGTACGGTCTCGAGGAGCGCGTACGGATCGGGCACGCCACCGCACTCGGCCGGGGTCGGCACATGGTAGGCCGGCCGGCCCAGCAGCCGGGCCTGCGGGATCCAGGTGGGGGGACAGGGGCGCGGCATGAGGACATCGCCGCCGTGCGCGGCGATCAGGGCGAGCAGCAGGGGTGAGGCGCCGGGGGCGGCGGCGATGTGCTCCGGTCCGCCGCGCAGTCCGCGCCGGATCCAGTAGGCGGCGGCGGCCTCGCGCAGGGCTTTGCCGCCGCCGGTCGGTTCGGGCTCGCTGCGCCCGGCAGCGGCGGCGAGCACGTCGGCCAGTTCGGGCAGCACGGGCAGCCCGGGGTCGGGTGCGGGCGGCCCGTACCGAACGGGCCCGCGGTCCTCCCGAAGGGTTCGGGCGGCGGCCCGCCCGGCGCCGCCTCCGGCCGGTCCCCCATCCCTGTCCTGCCCGGCCCGCTCCCGCGCCATCCCGGGCCTCCTTCGCTGTCGCTCCGTCACCCTGTCTCGTTCCCAGGGCCCTTTATACGGAGGTTTGAGCGACACCGCTTGCCCGGCCGGGCGACACACCGTCCACGGCCCGGCGGCCGGGCCGGTCGGCAGCACCCTCCCGACCGGGAATGGCACCGGGACCTGACGGCCCCATTGACACTCGACCCACCGCGTCATTACGGTCACGCCAGAATTTCGAACGAGTGACGAAATATCGAACACGTCGAGGGGCAACTCCCGTGCGCATCACCGGAATCAGCACACACGTCGTCGGCACCCCCTGGCGCAACCTCACCTACGTCCAGGTCCATACGGACGAGGGCCTCACCGGTGTCGGCGAGACCCGGATGCTCGGCCGCACCGACGCACTGATCGGCTACCTGCGCGAGGCGGAGACCAACCACATCGCCGGATCCGACCCGTTCGCCGTGGAGGACCTCGTACGCCGGATGAAGTACGGCGACTACGGGCGGGCCGGAGAGATCGTGATGTCCGGCATCGCGGTCGTCGAGATGGCCTGCTGGGACATCAAGGGCAAGGCACTCGGCGTCCCCGTCTGGCAGCTGCTCGGCGGAAAGGTCACCGAACGGGTCAAGGCGTACGCGAACGGCTGGTACACCACCGAGCGCACCCCGGAGGCGTACCACAAGGCCGCGCGGGCCGTCGTCGAGCGCGGATACCGCGCCCTGAAGATCGACCCGTTCGGGACCGGCCACTTCGAACTGGGTCAGCAGGAGACCCGGTACGCGGTGTCGCTGATCGAGGCGGTACGGGACGCCATCGGCCCCGACGCCGAGCTGATGCTGGAGATGCACGGCCGGTTCAGCCCGTCGACCGCCGTACGGATCGCGCACGAGATGGCACCGTTCCGTCCGGCCTGGCTGGAGGAACCGGTACCGCCGGAGAACCTCAAGGCGCTGAGCAAGGTCGCCGGCAAGGTCGATCTGCCGATCGCGACCGGCGAACGCATCCATGACCGGACCGAGTTCCGCGAGCTCTTCGAGTCGCAGGCTGCCGACATCATCCAGCCGGACGTCGGCCACATCGGCGGCATCCTGGAGACCCGCAAGCTCGCCGCGACTGCCGAGACCCACTACACACTGATCGCTCCGCACAATGTGGGCGGCTCGGTGCTGACCGCTGCCAGTCTCCAACTCGCGGGCTGTACACCCAACTTCAAGATCCTCGAACACTTCAACGACTTCGCGGACGCGGACATCAAGAAGGTCGTCAAGGGCGCCCCGCAGGTGGACCCCGCAACCGGCTGCTTCGAGCTCTCCCATGCTCCGGGCCTGGGTGTGGAGCTCGATGTGGACGCGGCCGCCGAATTCCCGCAGCAGCAGGCCCGGTTCGATCTGTGGGCGGACGGCTGGGAGCGGAGGAAGCCCAAGTGAGCAGCACCCACTCACGGTCGGTCACGGTCGAGCGGCCCGGCGAGCACCGGCTGACCAGCGGGCCCGTTCCCGAGCCCGGTCCCGGTGAGGTCCGGGTGCGGGTCGCCGCGGCAGGGATCTGCATGAGTGACCGCGAGGTGTACGACGGCCATCGCGACCCGGCCTACGTCCGCTACCCGGTGGTGCCCGGCCACGAGTGGTCCGGGGTGGTCGACGCCCTGGGTGCGGGCGTCGACCCGGCGTTGCTCGGCCGCCGGACGGTCGCAGAGGGCTTCCGGTCCTGCGGCAGATGCGAACGGTGCCGGAGCGGGGAGACGTCGCTGTGCACGGCCGGGTACGACGAGACGGGGTTCACCCGGCCGGGGGCGTTCGCCGACCATGTCGTGGTCCCGGCGAGACTGTTGCACCCGCTGGCCGACGACGCGGATCTGCGGGCCGCCGCCCTGCTGGAACCGGCCGCGGTGGTCGCTGCGGCCGTACGGGCCGGGGCACCCGAACCGGGTGAGCGCATCGCCGTCGTGGGCTCGGGGACGCTCGGGCTGCTCGCCGTGCAGCTGCTCTCCGCCATGTCGCCCGGGGAGCTGACGGTGATCGACCCGCGGGGCGAACGGGTGGGCCAGGCCCTGGCGTTCGGGGCGAGCGAAGCCCGCACCCCGAAAGAGGCCACCGAGGTGCACGGCCGCTACGACCTGGTCGTGGAGACGGCGGGCGCGCCGTCCACGGCCGCCGACGCCTGCCTGCTGGCGCGGCGCGGCGGCCGGGTGGTGCTCACGGGGATGTTCGCGCCGGGTGCCACCGGTATCGATCCGGTGCATCTGTCGCTGAGCCAGCTCACCGTGCGCAGTGTGTTCGGGGCGCCATCGGCGGCCTGGTCCTATGCGGTGCGGGCGTTCACGGCCGGCCTGCTCGATCCGGCGGCGCTGATCACGCATGAGTTCCCGCTGGAGCGGTTCGCCGATGCCGTGGCACTGGTCGGCGGCGGCGGTCCCGGGACGGGCAAGGTGCTGCTGCGCCCGTAGAGCCCCGTCGGCCCCATCGCTCTCCTCACACCATGCACCGATGCAGCCCATACCCGCCCACCCGAACCTCGTCCGATATCTCGAACACGAAAGGTCGCTCATGACCTCGTCCGACTCCCCCGCCCGTCGCCCCGGCGAGCCCGCGCTCACCGCGCTCGGGCTGGGCGCGCCCGCCGCCGACCCCGCCGACACCTCCCCGCACGCCTTCCCCGACGGTGGCACCTGGCGGACCGAGGTTCCGTCCGTCGAAGGCCCGGAGGCCCTCTCCGTCGTCCTCAAGGAGTCCTCCCGTCTCGACGTACCGATCCATCGGATCAGCCAGGGGAGCGGCATCTGGATGCTCAGCGACGCCGAGATCACCGAGATGATCGAGGGCTGCGCCGAACGCGGTATCGAGCTCTGCCTGTTCACCGGACCGCGCGGAAGCTGGGACACGGGCGCCTCCACCCGTACCGACTCGGGCGGCGCGGGGCTGCGCGCCCGCGGCCATGACGCGCTGGCCGGCTGTGTCGAAGACGCCCTACGAGCGTCCGAGTTGGGTGTGAAATGCCTGCTCGTCGCCGACGAAGGGGTGCTCTGGACACTGCACCGGCTGCGTACGCGGGGCGTGCTGCCCGCCGATACGACGTTCAAGGTGTCGGCACTCATCGGGCCGGTGAACCCGGCCTCATTCGCGGTCCACGAGCGGCTCGGCGCCGACTCGATCAACATTCCGTCAGACCTGACACTTGCTCATTTCACCGAGATCCGAAGGGTGTCGGGCGCACCGATGGACCTGTACATCGAGGCGCCGGACGACCTCGGTGGCTATGTGCGGATGTACGAGGCCGCCGAGCTGATCCGCCGCGGCGCCCCCATCTATCTCAAGTTCGGCCTGTCCAGGGCGCCCGGCATCTATCCGTACGGCGCGCATCTGCGTGACGTCGCGCTGGACACGGCCCGCGAGCGGGTGCGTCGGGGGCGGCTGGCCCTCGACCTGCTGGCCCGGCACGGCGCCGGCACGAACATGTCGCCACTCGGCTCCCGGCTGCCCGGCCCGCTGCGCCGCTTCACGAGCGATTAGCGGGCAGTGCGCGCATCGAGGTCGCCTTCCTCGAACGTCCCTCGCCCGCCTCAGCCCGCGAAGGCTGTCCCCGGCATCCCTTGCCCCGCGCCCGGCAGCACCAACAGCGAACCGGACAGCGGGTGCGGGGCGGCGAGCCCTGTCCGGGCCGTGGATATGTAGAGGTCGCGCAGGTCCGTACCGCCGAAGGCACAGGCCGTCGGGCGCCGCACCGGCAGTGCGACGGTCCGGTCCAGCGCGCCACCGGCCGTGTAGCGACGCAGCGCCCCTCCGTCCCACAGGGCGACCCATACGCATCCGTCGGCGTCGACCGTCAGCCCGTCGGGGAAGCCCGCACCCTCCTCGACCGTCGCGAACGGCCGCCGGTTCAGGGCGCGCCGGCCGTCGTAGTCGAAGACGTCGATGCGCCGCGTCGGGGTGTCGATGTAGTACATGAGCCGCCCGTCCGGGCTCCACCCGATGCCATTGCTGCAGGCCACCACGGGCAGCACCGGAGTTACCGTGCCGTCGGGCGCGATGCGGGCCAGGCTGCCGCCGGTCTCCGCCTCGTTGTAGCGCATGGTGCCCGCCCACAGCGCCCCGTCGGGCGCCACGGCCGCATCGTTGCCACGCCGACCGGGCTCGGGGTCGTGCACCAGCCAGCGGAAGGCGCCGTCGGGGTCGTAGAGTCCGATGCCGTCGCGCAGATTGACGACCAGCCCGCCACCCGCACGCGGCTTCGCCGCTCCGACATGCTGCTCGGTGGCCATGACCGTGCGGTGGCCGCTCACCGGGTTGTACGTGTGGACTCGGGCGGAGAGGATGTCGACCCAGATCAGCCGACCGGTCGCCGGGTCCCAGGTCGGGCCCTCACCGAGCTCGGCCCGCTCCCGCACCGCCACGTCGAGGCGCATCGCGCTCACTGCTCCCTCCGGTGGTGTCCGAGTCGGGCGGAGAGGGCGTCGGCGCCGTCCGCCGCGAGGACCGCCAGCTCCTGCTCGCGCTTCTCGCTCCAGCGGATCATCGGTACGGAGATGGAGAGCGCGGCGACGACCCGGCCCGCCCGGTCCCGCACCGGAGCCGCCACGCAGCTCACATCCGGATTGGACTCACGGTGCTCCATCGCGACGCCCCGCTCCCGCACGCCGGTGAGCACGGTCCGCAACTCGGCAGGGTCCGTGATGCTGTTGGGGGTCATGCCGGTGAGTTCGCGGCCGTCCAGCCGGGCGTCGAGCTCCCGGTCGGGCAGGGTGGCGAGCAGCATCTTGCCGACAGAGGTGCAGTGGGCGGGCAGTCTGCGTCCGGCCGCCGAGACCATCCGTACCGCATGGGTGGAGTCCACCTTGGCGATATAGATGACGTCGGTGTCCTCCAGGATCGCCACATGGACCGTCTCGCCACAGGTCTCGGCGACCTCGCGGGCCACCTGCTGCCCCTCGGCGGCGAGGTCGAGCTGCTCGGCGTACCGGCTGCCGAGCTGATAGGTGCGGACACCGAGGCGGTAGCGGCCGGGCTGGTCGGGGAGCGCCACCAGGTACGAGCGGGCGGCGAGGGTGGTCAGCAGTTCGTGGACGGTGGTGCGCGGCAGCTGGAGCTTGCGGGTGACCTCGGGCGCGGAGAGCGTTCCGTCGCCGTGGAGGAAGAGTTCGAGTACGTCCAGGGCTCTGGTCACCGCAGGGACGAGTCGCCCCATGGTTGTGCACCCACCTCTCGCGTTCGACACTCCGACCATTGGCCGGAATCGCGAACACAGGCTAGTCGCAGCGCACTTGCGACGGCAATGCCGCCGACCCACCCCGACGCCCCACCGATGCGTCGATCTGCTCCGTTTACTGCCTCTTTTGTCGGACCTGCCGCCCGAGCAGGGCGAGCAGCTCGGTCTGTGGGTCCGCGCCCTTCCCGGTCTTGACCGGCGGGGCGAACAGGCCGGTCTGCGACAGGCTCTGCACGTACGGCCCGACCTCGCGCCGGGTGAACTCGACGAGATCCTCCGGCAGCCGTTCGTCGGCGCCGATGGCCCGGGAGAGGTCCCAGGAGTGGACCACCGCGTCGCTGACCATCTGCGCGCAGTAGGCGTCGGCGGCGCTGTCCCCGTACGAGAGGTTCACGGTCCGCTTCAGCACTCCGGGGGCCTCGAACGCCTTGCGGGCCTCTGCTGCCGCACGGTCCCACACGGTGACCGGGTCGTCGCCGAGCACATCGCCGTCGAAGGCGTCACCGACCTCCGCGACGGTACGTCCCTCCGTCAGCAGCGACGGGACCCACAGCTGCTCGGTCGTGAGATGGGTGACCAGATCTCGGACGGACCACTCGGTGCACGGCGTCGATGCGGACCACTGGTCGTCCCGCACGGCATGCACCCGGTCCGTGAAGAGCCGGAGCGCCTCGGCGTGCCGGTCGAGCAGGGCGCGGGCGGAGGGGGTGTGAGATGCCATGTGACCACTGTCTCCGTCCGGAGAGCCGCGCGCGAGCACGTCTGCTGCTTCGGCGCGGCCGAAAAGGGTATCCGCAGTCCCATGTCGTCTCCGAGCAACGCGTCCTCAGCCCCCTCGCCCACCGGACTCCGCACCTGGCTGCACCGGGGCGATCTCGCCGTCTTCCGTAGCGTGGCCGGCCGGCACTGGCCGGGCGCCGGCCCCGTACTGCCACGGCTGAGCCGCAGCGCCGATCACGGGCTCCTGTGGTTCGGCGCCGCGGCGGGCATGGCCGCACTGGGCGGCAGCGCCCGGGCCCGGCGCGCCGCGCTCCGCGGGGTGGTCTCGCTGGCTGTGGCCTCGGCCGCGATCAATACCGTGGGGAAGGGTGCGGTGCGCAGGGAGCGGCCGGTACTGGACGCCGTGCCGGTGATACGGCGGCTCACGCGCCAGCCGTTCACCACCTCCTTCCCGTCCGGGCATGCCGCGTCGGCGGCGGCCTTCGCGACGGGTGTCGCCCTCGAATCGAAGGGCTGGGGTGCGGCGGTCGCCCCGCTCGCGCTGGCGGTCGCCGCCTCGCGCGTCTATACGGGGGTCCACTATCCGAGTGATGTGGTGGCCGGTGCGGCGCTCGGCATAGGAGCCGCGTTCGCGCTGCGCGGTGTCGTACCGACGCGAGGACAGCTGCCCGCACCGGGCAGACCTCCCGCCCATGCGCCCGCTCTGCCGGGCGGCCGGGGCCTGGTGGTCGTCGTCAACCAGGAGTCCGGCTCGGCGACGGCCACGGCCTCGCTGGTGCGCGACTCGCTGCCGCTCGCCGAGGTGGTGGAGTGCGCGCCCGGCGAGCTCTCCACCGAACTGGAGAAGGCCGCCGGACGGGGCCGCGCGCTCGGGATCTGCGGGGGCGACGGCACGGTCAACAGCGCCGCTGCCGTCGCCGCCGCGCACCGCGTGCCGCTCGCGGTGTTCCCCGGCGGAACCCTCAACCACTTCGCCTACGACCTGGGCATCGAGACGGTGGACGACGTGTGTGCCGCGCTGGCGGCGGGCGATGCGGTACGGGTGGACCTCGGCCGCTTCCGGCCGGGGCCGGACGGGCCGACCGGCGCGCCGGGCTATTTCCTCAACGCCTTCAGCCTGGGTGCCTATCCGGAGCTGGTACGGACCCGCGAGCACTGGGCACCGCGTATCGGCGGCTGGCCGGCAGGCGTCCTGGCTGCGCTCCACGTATTGCGCGGCGATCGCCCGCTGGAGGCCGAGCTACAGGGAGAGCGACGGCCGTTGTGGCTGTTGTTCGTGGGCAACGGTCTGTTCCGGCGAGTGGGTCCGGCACCGGGCCGACGCCACAACCTCGCGGACGGACTGCTGGACGTCCGGGCGGTGCACGGCGGCCGCACACCCGGTCTTCGCCTCCTCGCGGCTGCGGTAGCGGGCCCGTTGACCCGCTCCCCCGTTCATGCGGCGGTACGGCTCCGCAGGGTGCGGATCGCCGGCCTGGCCCCGGGAACGCCCTATGCGTACGACGGCGAAGTAGCGCACAGCCAGAGGGAGTTGGTCATCGACAAGCTTCCCGAGGCGCTGACCGTCTACTGCCCGATGCCCGTGTGAGTCATCATCGTCGTCGTCCACATAACAAGACGCCAATCTCACGATCCGACATCTCGGCGTACCGTTGGTGCCACGCCCAGCGCTTCGCATCACGCTCCGAGAGAGGACGCACAGCCATGCCGAAGGAGACCGCCGTCTACACCCACGGCCACCACGAGTCGGTGCTGCGCTCGCACCGCTGGCGCACCGCCGCCAACTCGGCGGCCTATCTGATCGGCGAACTCCGGCCGGGCATGGCGGTGCTGGACGTCGGCTGCGGTCCGGGCACCATCACCGCGGATCTGGCGGCGCTGGTCGCCCCCGGCCGGGTGACCGCCGTCGACACCTCCGGGGAGATCCTGGACCGGGCCGCCGAGGTCGCCGCCCGACGCGGCCTGGAAAACATCGAGTTCGCCACCGCCGATGTGCACGACCTGGACTTCCCCGACGACTCCTTCGACATCGTGCACGCCCACCAGGTACTGCAACATGTGGGCGACCCGGTGCAGGCGCTCCGCGAGATGCGGAGGGTCTGCCGCCCCGGCGGCATCGTCGCGGCCCGCGACAGCGACTACGCGGCGATGGCCTGGTACCCCGAAGCGCCGGTCATGGACGCGTGGCTGGAGCTGTACAGGCGGGTGGCCCGCGCCAATGGCGGGGAGCCGGACGCAGGCCGGCGGCTGCTCTGCTGGGCCCGGCAGGCCGGCTTCACCGACATCACCCCGTCGGCCGCCGCCTGGTGTTTCGCCACGCCGGAGAACCGGGTCTGGTGGAGCGGGCTGTGGGCGGACCGTACGGTCGGCTCGGTGTACGCGAAGCTGGCCGTGGACGGTGGCCATGCGACCACCGCACAACTGAACGACATCGCGGCGGCCTGGCACACCTGGGGTGAGCAGGAGGACGCATGGTTCATGGTGCCGCACGGCGAAGTGCTCTGCCGCGCCTGACGCAGCCGGGCCGGCCACGGGAATCGATCACGGGACGCTTCGCCGCCAACTACCCTGTTCCGCATGGAAATTCTGGGAACCACGCTGCGCATCTGCGTCGACGACCTGGAGGCCGCGGTGGCCTTCTACGAGGACCTCACGGCCAGTCCGGCGCTGCGCTTCGAGCGCGGCGGTGTCTCGGTCGCCGCCATCAGCTGCTTTCTGCTGATGAGTGGCCCCGAGTCGGAACTGGAGATCCTGCGCAAGGTGACGGCGACGATCGCGGTGAAGAACGTCGACGACGCGTACGAGTCGCTCACCCGCGTCGGCGCCCGGATACTCGCGGGCCCGGTACCGACCCCGGTCGGCCGGAACCTGATCGCGGTCCATCCGGACGGCTCGGTCTTCGAGTACGTCGATCGGAACCTGCCGGCCTGATCCGGCAGGTTCCGCAACTCCTGACGTCGCTCCCTGCCCACGCGCACCGGCACCTCACCGGCCGGTTCGCACGTGGGCCGCTCACTCCGGCGAGCGTCCGGTCAACTCCGCGGGCGCATCCGGTAGTTGTACGCCTCGGGCAGTGGTTCGTCGGTGAGCGCCGACCAGACCTCGTCCAGGATCTCCGCCCCCTCCCGCAGGTCCGCGACCTCGAAGCCCTCGTCGAAGACGGCACGGGCGGCCCCACGGTCGCCCTCGGCAAGCAGGAGCCGGGCCTCCAGCAGGCGGAACCGGCCGCGCTGCCGGATCGCCGGGCGCAGCCCGTCCCAGACCGTTCGGGCCTCGTCGGTCCGCCCGGCCGCCAGCAACGCCTCTATCGCCTCATGGCCAAGGGCCGTGGTGGCGGCGGTCCACGCCTCGCCGTCGTCCCGGCGTTCCGCGCAGAGGTCCTCGAACGCCTCGGCGTAGTGGTCGGCGGCCCTGTTCCGCTGGCCGCCCTCCTGGGCGGCGACCGCCAGACAGCGCAGCAGCGGCCAGCGGGACGGGGCAAGGGCCAGACCGCGCTCCCAGCTGCGGACCGCCTGGGCGCGGTCACCGGCGTGCCACTGGGCGACGCCGAGGTGGTACTCGGTGAGAGGTTCGGCGGATGCCGTCTCCAGCATGTCGCGCCAGTGCGCGGAGACGAGCGAGGGTCCGGGCGGCGTCACGCGGCGCGGCTCGGGGAAGGCGCCCTGGTCGAGCAGGTGCAGCCAGGGTGCCTGCTGTTCACCGAGGGTGGACTCGGCGAACGGTGTGCCCGGGAGCCGGTACTTGCCGCGCCGGACTTCGAGGGCGCCCCAGCCGGAGCCGGTGGCGAGGGACTCGCCGGGCTCGGTGTCCGCGTGCGGGCGCCAGACCGCGTACGCGGCGTCGACGTCGGCGCGCGGCAGGGCTTCGGCGAGGCGCTGCTCGGTCTCGGCGCGGGCCGCGGCCCAGTCGTCGCCGTGCACGACGCCCGGGTCGGCGGTCAGCGGTCCGTACGACTCCAGCCAGCTGAACTCGGCGCCCGGTTCTAGCGGGATGTGCTCCAACTGGGTACGGGCGAGTCCGGCCTGGATCTCCGCGTAGCCGACGGTGCCGGGTTCGGTGAGCCACTGCTGCCACCGTCGCCCGCCGGGCCCGCTCCCCCAGAGGAAGAGCTTGCGGCCGCGCAGCGTGTCGGTGGAGGTCTGGACGAGTCCGTGACCGTCCTCGTCGAGGGAGGCGATCCAGCGGCGGGTGCCGTCGGGCACCTCGTAGAAGTAGTCGGCGGGGAAGTCGCTGCGCAGCGGGTACGTACGGTCGACGGAGCCGGTCTCCGGCACGGGCACCCGGGTGAGGGTCCGCTCGTAGCCGAAGTGCCAGGCCTCGTCGGCCGGGGCGAGGACCCGTGACCGCGCGCCCTCGGGGACGGCGATGTTGGACCACCAGTAGACGGGCGCGGTGTGCTCGTGCGGATTGCGTATCCGTACCCCGACGTGGAGGAAGTCGGAGTCCTCCGGCAGCCACAGGTCCACCTGGAACGGCAGGTCGCGCAGCCGCTCCCACTCCCAGAGACGGACCATTTCACCGCCGTCGGGCGCGGTGACGCGGGCGGCGTGCACCGGGGCGCAGGACAGCGTGGTGTGGCCGGTCGCGCCGATGTTCCACTCGATGCCGCCGGAGAACCAGGCGCCGTTGAGGGCGAAGTCGGCAGGCTGCAGGACGGGGTTGGTGTAGAGCAGCTCCCGGCCGGTCGGCTTGTGGTGAAGGGAGTGGATCCGGCCGCCGAGCCCGGGCAGGACGGTGGCCCGGAGCCGGTCGTTCTCGATGACGATCGCGTCCAGACCGGTGGGGGTCCGCTCGCGCCCGTACCCGTCGAGAATGCGCACAGGCAGGACGGTGGTCAGCGGCTCGTAGCCGATCTGCCGCGCCATGTCACGCGGCAGCCCGGCCCGGTCACGGTCGTCGACGACATGCATCTCGTCGAGCGGCCGCAGCGCGGGCAGCGGGTTCTCCGGGCCCAGCGGTGCGGCGGGCAGAGTCAGTACGGCACGTCGTACGGTCGTGGCCAAAGCAACCTCGCTCCCTCGCGCGGGCCGCCGCAGGTCCGGGCGCCCCCGATGACCATGGAACACTCTCGAAGCCGCCCCGACCAGGGGCGTCGCCGTCAGACTTCGGCAAAGGCCGCCACCGGCGTCGACGGCGGCAATATTCCGCGTGCGTCCCGTCCTCGCCGTCGTAGCCTTGCTCCCCAACGGTTCATGCGACAGAGGCGGCAGAACGGGATGAGCACCCAGCACACCTACCGAGTGATCGTGCGCGGCACCTGGGAGGGCCTCACGGACGAGGCCCGCGCCCGTCTGCTGGCCGAGGTGGAGCAGCACGGCCTGGAGGCCATGCAGTTCACCGAGGAGGGTTCGCTCACCTACGACACGGTGCTCAAGCACTTCAGCTTCCGGTACGTGGTCGTGTCGGACGCCGAGGACGGCGAAGAGATGGCATCCGCGATCGCCGAGGACCGGGCGGAAACGACGCTGAAGGAGCACGGGTACGGCCACGGGCGCCTGCGTTCCACCGCGACGGACATGGACACAATGAAAATCAACTACAAGGGGCGCTGAGCGGCGGCTCGCGGCGCGACACCACACCGAGGGTCGCAGCATGAGTTCCTCCGACGCACACGTCATTGTCCGTGGACAGGCACAGGCAGTTCTGATCAAGGTGTGGCTGTTGCGGGACTACGGCGAGCGCATTGCCTCCGATCCCTCGTTCACCAGGGTCTTTGACGGGGCGCTCCACCTGGCGGACAGGCGCTTCGCCATCGGTGAGGTGTTGGGAGGGAGCCGGTTCGTCACGTACATCGGGGGGATCGCAACGGTGGCGAGTGCGGGTCGCATCGGACGATCCGAAGGTGTATGTGCGTGCTGGGGCCCAGCAGCGGAGAGTCGTGACGTCCCGCGCCTTGTGGATCGGGTGGCCCCAGCCCCTCGGCGAGGGTCCGTCCGCCGGCGGGGCGCTCACTGTCGTCATGTGCGACGTCGTGACCAGGGGTCCGACAATCGGTTGCCGCGCGGAAGGTGAGCGGACGCGTTACCGGGCAAGGTGCGGTGGGTGGTACGTCGAGAGGAGTGCCGAAGGAGATTCGGTCCCGCGACGTTCACGCCCCGGACATCGGCGACGGCCGGTCAGCCCGCACGAGCCCGCAGCCTGACACCACGTCGGCGGCACTCGGCGCACGCCTTCCCACGACCCGCACGCGCCCGCCGGTACGACACGGCCGTCGTCGAGCCTCTCGGTCTCGACGTAGGTGACATCGTCTTTGGTGAACACCCGTTTCGAGGGCGTGGTCGCGAAACTCATCGACAAGGCTGGACAGTCCGCTTCACCGACAGCAGCTCTGTCAACAGGTCGGTCATGCCTGACATCAGCAGCTGACACCGACAGAGGCGGACAGCGCCGGACCAGGCTGAATCTCAGCGAGCCAAGAACGAAGGCGTCTCAGGCCGAACCACTGGTGCCGGACTGTCCGCGATTGACCCGATGAGGATGAGGCCACACATTCACGTCGTGCTGTCGGCGGTGATGAGCGGGTGGGCTACCCTCACGGGCGCTCGACACGACCCTGCCGTGACGTGACCGGTGTGGGCGGCGAGAGGATCTGGACACCACAGCGACGGAGACGAGGAAGAGCCCCGTGAACAGACAGGTCCCGCGCACCGCCACGGCCTTGTATGCGACAGCCGCAACCTGCGCCGCCATAGGCGCTCTACTGTGGGTGCGCAGCCGTACCGCACCCAGGTTCTCCGTCCTCCTTTACGGATCCTCCCCGGACACCGACAGCTACAGCCACTCGGCGTGGCGGGTGTGGTCACCGGTGGTGCCCGAAGAACGCCTTGGCCTGTATCTCCTTGCGGCGGCGCTGGTACTGGCTACGACAGCGCGCCTGGTCTCCATCTGGCGCGACTGAACCGCGCCGGTGCGACGTTCCCGCATCGGCCTGTTGGGCTCTGGCCGTACAACAGCGAAGTACAGCAACCGCCGTCCACGCCCACCGACCAAATCGCCTCCGCAGCAAGCCGAAGCCGCCGCGGGGCGGCCACCGTAGTCGATGACGGCAGCCCCTGCACCCTCGGTCCACCCGTCGCCCAAGCCCCTCAAACGGGCCAGCGCACCCCACCCACCCGGCGGTAGCATGCGGCCCGAACCAGGAAGGCGGGGCCGATGGGCTTCGACGCAAAACGATCAGCACGCATCGCAGCCATGCAGGAAACGGCCCGGCCCATCTGGGAGACAACCGGCGACACGGACGCACTCCAGCAGTTCCTCAAAGACAACGGGTGCCACGGCGTGGAAGCCGTGTTCGTGACCATGCACCTGTTGAACTGCGATCTTGCCGAAGCTCAGCAAGCCTTCTTCAATGCCCCATGCCGCGACGCCGAACGCCGGTTCCACAACCACGTCATGGACCTGCTCACCGAGGCCGCAGACACCGAAGGCTGACCAGACCCAGAGCCGGCTGAGCTCCTTGACGCAGCCATCGAGACTCCGCCGATCTACGTGTTTGCGTGACCTCGCGGGATGAGCTGGACTTGCACACCGCCGGCCAACGCGCGGACTGTACCTGGATCAAGGCTGTTCCGGAGAAGATTCGCGTTCCCGGCCCCGGCCTGGGGAGTGTCTTCAAAGTCCCGTCTGCCCGGTGCTGTGTGATGCACATGCTCCCTAGGGCATTCCGGGAGGGACAGGCTCCGCGGTACCGCGCCGCGCCACGAACACGAACTCCCTGCCCGGCCGGTCGGGTGCGTCGCGTACGTCCTCGACGACGAAGCCGTGCTCGTGCAAGTCCCGCTCGATCTCCGTACGTTCGCGGAAGCGCAGTGTCGACTCCGAGGTCAGTACGTCCCCGTCCGCAGCGAACACGTGCGTACCCCGGAAACTCACCAGCGGCAGGCTCACATCCGTCAGCTCGGCCCAGGTCTCGACATGGCCGACGCCCGGGATGTCCGTCATGCGGTACGTGGTCTCGCGCGTCCACTCCGCCCACTCCTCCCACACGCGCTGCGCCGGATCGCGCGTCTCGAAGACAAGCAGCCCGCCGGGCCGCAGCGCCTCGTACGCGCCGCGCAGCGTCGTACGCCACGCCTGCGGATCGGCGATCGCCTGAGCGACGTTCCCGGTCATCGTCACCAGGTCGATCTGCATGGGCGGCAGGTCCCCCGCGTCGCCGTCAAGCCAGCGCACCCGCTCCGCGCCCGGCTTGCCACGCGCGACGTCGACGGACGCCCGCGCGGGATCGATCCCGGTGACCGTAATCCCGCGCTCGGCAAGCAGCAGTGCGAACACGCCCGTACCGCACCCGATGTCCAGCACGGACCGCGCCCCGAACTCCTCCGCCATCGCGAGATACGCGTCGAGATCGCTGCGGTCCCGATCGAGTGGGTCGTAGATGGCTGCGAGGCGCGGATGCCCGAAAGTTGCGTCAACCATGGAGGCGAACGTATGGGGCCCCGAGCCCGCGCGGCCACTGGTTTTTCGGGTTACGGCGCCAAGCGGGCGCGGCGAAGTTCACGGGAGCAGGGGCGGACGGCCCGCCGGCTTCGACGAGACGATCTACAAACGCAGGAACGAAGTGGAGCGGACGATCGACGCGTTGAAGAACTTCCGGGCCGTGACCACACGTTTCGACAAACGCGCCTACGTCTTCCACGGGCCCGTCACCCTCGCCTCGATCCGGCTCTGGCTCTGGCTCCGCCCATGATCAGCTGGGCAGGACCCAGGCCTGCCCGGCGAAGGGATGCCTTCACGTCTCGGCGCGGCGGAACTTACGGTTTGTGGGTTACCCAGAGCAGTTCCGCCGGCCAGCGGTGTGCCCAGTCGGGTGGGTCGGTTTCGTTGTAGCCGTTGGATGTTCCGAGTTCGGGCCGCGGCTCGATGAGGTCGTCGATGATGAGACCCGCGCCGCGCAGGACCTTGACCCAGTCGCCGTAGGTGAGCTGATAGCTGGTCGCGCCGTCGTCTTCGGCGATGGTGTTCAGCCCGAAGTAGTCCTGCTGCAGCGTCGTCGTCACGCGGCTGGCGGCTTCGTCGTAGCAAGCTTCGAACCATGGGCTGGCGACGTTGAACACCAGGCGCCCGCCTCGCCCCAAGACGCGTGCGGCCTCCGGGACGGCCAGGTGCGGGGGCGCCCAGCTGAGCCCACCGAAGTCGCAGAACACCAGGTCGAAGCTGCCGGCGGCGAAGGGGAGTTGTTCGGCGGCGCCTTGCACCAGCGGGTAGCGGGCCGCTCCCATCGCGCGGGCCGCTGCGGCGAGTTGGGCTTCGGACAGATCGAGCCCGACCACGTTGGCGCCCTCGGCAGCGAGCGCTCTGGACCACTGGCCGGCGCCACAGCCGAGTTCGAGGACGCGCTTGCCGGTGACATCGCCCAGGGCGTGCAGGTGCGCGTCGGGGATGGAGTACATGCCCCACAGCCGGGGTGTGGCGCCGATTTGCGGGTCGTGCCTGTGCTGGTAGGCGCTGCTGATCTGGTTCCAGAGCCGCCGGTTGGCGGGGATGCTGTCCACGTGCCGACTCCACCACTGCCTGCCGGGGGCGGTCAACACGATTAGGGCACTGGTCGGCCCTCGCCTCGCCCCATGATCCGCCGGACGGGCTAGGCGTCATGACCGCCGTAGCGCGACCTGTGCCAGGCCACCCGCTCGGCACTGATCGATGACGAGACCGCGTACACGTCACCGATACGTGCACTGCCACGCCGACGCGCCTCCCTCTCAGGAGAACCGCACACCATGACGGACACCTGGGAGACAGGTCGCCACAGCCTCCCTGGTCGAGCCTCCCGACCGTCCCGCCCGCAGCGCCTACTTCACCCGCCGCCTCTATGCTCACCTGGCCTGGCTGCTGGTGTGCCTGACCTCCGTCATCCTGCTGACGACCGTCATCGCGCCGGCTGCCGGGAACTCCGGATTGCAGCACGGGCTCATGGTGGGAATACCCACGGGCGCGGCCCTGGGACTGCTGCTGGGTGTCTGGCTGCTGCGCCGCCAGCGACAGCAGATGCGCCGTGCCGCAAGTGTCCCCTCACCCGGACACGAGAACGTCGCGCCCCCTGGGTCAAGTTGACAACCCGCACCCAGCTGCAAGAAGGCCTGAGGAGGGACGCGCGCCCCTCATCAGGCTCGTGGACTTCTTCAGTCATGCTGGTCGGCAGGTGGCCTGATCAGCAGACCGGCAACTGTCCACCGTGCGCGTCAGGGGAGGTTGTAGGTGACCACGGCGCGAGTCGGGAATCGGAGGGAGTCGTCGGCCGTGGGAGAACGCTCGACCATGACGGTGAAGCCGGACCCGGTGGCGCTTCTGGAGTCGTAGATCCAGACGGGACCTCGCAGGGTAGAGCCGCACAGACCATCCGGGAGCTCGATCTCATCGTTGGCAACCCCTTTGGTGCCGTACTTCTCGTCGAACAGGGGATTGCCATCGGGGAGGATGCCCGCACGGTAAAGGTAGTCCGGCATCTGGTTGCTCACGAAGGTGACCTGAGCGCTGCCGTCCCCGGTGAAGTAGTGAACTTCGGAGGCACCGGCGGGTATCGACGCACCGCCGGCGCGGATCACGCCTGGCAACTGCACCTCACTTCCCTCGCACGCCCGGACGTCGCCGAACGGGTGGAACAGTTCATCCTGAAACAGCCAAACGGTCCCTCCGACCAGCGCTGCCAGGACGATTACGACAACCCCCAGGCACGACAGCATGCGCCACGGCCCGGTCCCGCTGTCAGGCGCACCGCTCACGTTCACCGAAGACGGTGCCCCTCCCTGTTCCTCACCCTCCCAGCCCCCGTCCCTGGTCTCCGAACCGGCTCTCCGAGAATCACTCATGAACGCCCCCTCGGTCTGTCTTGTATGCGAGCACGCGGAGCATATGCCAGTGATCATCCGGTCCGGCACGGAAGTGCGTGCCACGTCAAAGATCGTTGGGCCGGATCGTGATTCTGGCCGCGCGATCAACTGACCTGTTGAGCAGGGGAGTCGGCCATGCCTCGCATGTCCGCTGCGGGTCCGCTTCTCGTTCGACCTTGAGCCGGCCGAAGCACGGTGGGTCCCGTAACTCACACACCAGCGCCTCCACCTCCCCGGCTATCCGGTGCGGGCACGAGTCCGGCCGGTGAGACCGGTCTGCCAATCCCGGCAGGCCCGACTGCTCGTACTTGCGCACCCAGGAGTGCACCGACTGCCTCGACACCCCATACCGGGCGGCGACTTGAGTGACCGGAACCCCCGCGGCGACCTCCATCACCGCGTGATACCGCTGCTCGACCACGCTCAACTCCACCAGCACGGCCCCGGCCCTCCCTGCACGCGGATACGACGCGCACAGCCAAGCCGAGGCAAGCGGTGTCAAGCATCAGGTGAGGCCACAACGTCAAGGATCAACCGAGACAAGACAGGTAGCTATGTGCTGCGTGAGTAGAAACCTTCTCTACGGGTTCAAGGCTCGTCGCGCGCTCCCCGGCTCACCGCCGGGGCCCCTGCGCTCCTGTCTCCGCCCCGCTCTGGGCCCCGGCTACGCCGGTCGCGCAACTAGAGCGAGAGAGCCTGATCGAGGGGAACCGCAGGCACAAGACATACCTCCGGCGCGGGCGCTCAGACTACGGCCGAGTCGTGGCGAGGGTCGTGGGCTGCCATCCCGACGACCTTCGGCCAGGCAGAACCGAGCAGTCGCAGCCCAGGGCGTCAAAGTCGTCCGTACAGCGACGCGCTCCACCTTGACGCCCTGAACCAGGCCCGCTCCACGATGTGTGGGCCGAAGGCGGACGGGATGGAAGCTGGGGCGAGTGGTGGGCTGAGGAACGTCAGCCGTCGGCTACGCGGGAGGCGCGAATCGGTTTCCTGGTGGACCCGGCGAAGTTCGACTTCTACGCGATGGACGGCTACCGCCTGCTCGGAGAGGACCGCTTCGCCGAGAACCTTGCCGATGAAGTGATCCGGGCGGGAACGGACTTCGACGGCTCCGAGCGCTTACCGATGCGTATGACGGAGGCGCGGATCACCCTTGGCGTGGTGGCAGCCGGACAGGGCGACCTGGACCAGGCCGTCAACTACGGCGAGTGGGCGCTGAAGGGGGACCGGCAGTCTCTGCCCTCCCTGCTCACGGTCAGAGCTATCCGGACATCTCCGGCATACAAGAAGTCAAGTTCGGAGTGTTGAGTCCCTGTGTAGCCTGTCGATCTATTCGAGCAGCATGAGGGGCCAAGGGTGGACAGGGCACGCCAGCACGTCGGCATCCAGCTCCCCGAGGGGCCCTGGTGGGACTGGGACGTCGTCGCCTGGAACGCCGGTGAGTTCCGTCTGGCGGCCGGACAAGACCTCACGTACCACCACGGCTTGGAGCTGGTCTTCGGCGATCCGGACTTCGTCAGCTGCCCGACAATGTTTCACGATCCGGTCTTCCGCCTACCGACGAGCGAGGAGCTAGTGCGAGTCGCTCGCCAGCTTGGTGAGAATCCGACCGTCCTTGTCGCCTTCGAAGCGGAGGCGGGCGGTGAGAAGTCCGTCTCGTGCCTCATCGCCGCGGAACGGTTCGAGGTCGTTCACGAGACCGTTCTGAGGTACTGGCGCGACGACGCCGCCCCTGGTCAGCGTTTCGCTCCGTGGGTGCGGCCTCCGGTGTAGCCGACGTGGCGAGCCATGTGGCCACCACGAGGCGATTAGACGACCCAACGCTGGGACGAACGTCCGAACCGCCGACCGTGATCGTTCCCTTATCCGCATGGCCTCCTCAGAGGCCGCGAGTCCGTTGTCAGTGGACGGTGTTACTTTCTGTGACATGACCGATCATGCGCTATGGCTGCTGCGACAGGACCGCCGCCTGGCCGAACTGGCCGCGTTCCCCTTCGACTTCGATCTAGACCGCGCCGCCCACGGCCATGTCGAGGAGGTCCGCCTCGCCTCGGGTGGGCCGCTGGAGACGGTAGCCGGGGACGATACCGGCGGCACGTACTTCGTGTGCGCGGACGGCTCGGTGCTCTACGCCGACTCGGAGGGCGCTGCAGGGATCATCGGCTCCAGTGTCGACGAGGCCCTGGAGCTCGTGATCGGCCTGCCCGGCTGGCGCGGCTACACTGGTCTGTCGCCAGACGACCGCGAGGAGAAGATCCTGGCGTGCGTCGCGGAGACCGAGGACGAGATCCGTGAGTACTACGGAATCGACGAGGAGCGGGCCGAGCTCCGTTCGGCGCTGGGCTTCCCGAAACGCTCCCCGGTCGAGCTGGTGCGCAGGCTGCGCGTCGCGCTGCTGCGGACCGAGCCGGACTTCGTACTGCTCAACGCAGATGAGGGGTGCGCGTACGACCGGATAGGCCCGACCGGTCCCCCGCTGTGGGAGCCAGTGCTCGCGGCGGGCCGTGCCGACCTTGCCTGCCTGCGGGAGGGCGACCACGCGGCATGGCGTGAAGTCGCCGAGGACCCGGTCCGGCGCCGAATCACCCTGCGGGCCGCGCAGTTCGACCGCGCCGAGGGCGATCTGGAGCTGCTGCGGCACCTACTGCGGCACGAGACACGGTCATCGATGACGGACGAACTGCGGCTCGCGGCCATGCTGGTGGGGTTGCGCGGGGACACCGGAGATCTGCCGCTGCTGCTTGAGGTCCGGGAGACGGACTTCGACACAGCGTGCGGCCTGGGCGGTATGCCGGAACCGGGCGCAAGCGCGGACGAGTTGCGACAGTGGGCGCGGGCGCTCGACGAGTCGATGTTCGGGTCGGACCCGTCGGACGAGCCGGTCTCCACGTGGACCGACCTGGCGCGGGACCAGGGGATGGTCGACCTCGCGCGGGCGACGCTGATCCGCGAACTCGACAACATCTTCATGGACCAGAGCAGATTCCGTCGCCCTGGGGCGCCCCGCACTCTGGCCACGGCTCCGCTGAGCGGACTCGCCCGGGACTTTGAGGAACTTGGCGACCTTCCCCAGGCGCTGCGCGCCCAGCGCCTGTACGCCGCCCTTCAGGAGACGGCATGGGACCGGGCCTCGGCCCGGCACACCCTCGCCCGCCTGGAGCGGGAGGCGGGCCAGCTGCCGCAGGCGGCGGACAGCCTGGCCGCTGTGCGCGACGCCTTGGCCACCCCGGGCGACGACTCACTGCGCCACTGGCAGCAGGTCAGCCTCGGCCGCTTCATCGCCGAGGAGCACTACCGGCTCACCCTCGCCCTGGCCGACGCGGGCCGCCCCGAGGAGACCCGTGCCCTCCTCACCGCCGCCGACGCCATACTCGGCGAGCTCTCGGAGAACGCCGCGAACGGCATCCACGAGCTCGCCGAGCGGACCGCTGCAAGAGTGCGGGAGGTCAACTGAGGACGGGCACGACGGGCAGCCGTCCGCCAGGAAGCAGTGGCTGCCGAAGCAGTCTCCGCGCCCACTGCTACGAGCGGCGCGCCACTGTCATCGTGGCATTCTTCGACCTCACCGACACAATTATCACCATGCGTGGTCTGACCCGGCAGGGATGGACCACTCACCAGTGGGAGAACGCCTTCCGGGCGCCGGCCGCGTGCTGGTGGGCACGAATCGAGGTCCGGTGCAGGATCCCGTTGACCACTTGGCGGTGATCGCGCCACCGCACGCAGCGGTTGTTACCCGTAGGCAGGAGTGGCTTCAGGCGTCGCCACTCCGCCTCTGTCAGATCTCCCCGACCGGTCATACAAGAGCCAACGAAACAGTGGATGGCATGGGTACGGTCAGCACCTGCGATGCCACCACGCCAACTCCGGTTCTGCCATCGGCTCGTGATGCGTTCGCCCAAGAAGCGCCAGATCCAGGCGCTCGATCTGCACCCGGAGTTCGGCGGCGGCCCTTGGCGGCAGCATGAACAGAGCCTCTTGTAGCTTGTCCCGGGCCCAGCCTTCGCCGCAGCAGGGACAGGTGAACTCAGCCTCCCACTGCCTCCACCGGCGCTTGGCGCCGTGGACATGTACCGACCACACGCTCAGTGCCACTGCCACAATGCCCGGAGACAATCGCTCCCGTTCGAGCACACGGACGGCGGCATTCGCGGCTCCCGACAGACCCGGGACATCGCGATACCGCACCCAGGGTCTTCCGCAGCCACGTTCCCTCGGCCGAAGGGAGGCTGGTGTTTTACGCGGCACGGCCCCTTCGGCTGCAAGTCATGGACGGCATCCTCCCACAGCCAAGATCGGCCGGGCAGAACCTAGAGAGAGCCTGACCGAGGAGGAAACTAAGGCACAAGACATGCCTCCGGCGGGGCGCTCAGACTCCGGGATGGACGGGTCGCCATTCGCAAGTGCCGGCCGAATCGTGGCGAGCGTTGTGGGCTCCCATCCCGACCACCTTCGACCCAGGCAGAACCGAGCAGTCGCGGCCCAGGGCGTCAAGGAAGCTCCTATAGATCGTCAAGTGGCCTGTAGGGGGACTGCACGGGCGCAGCTCAGCTCCAGCTCGGTGAGGGCCCGTGCTCCGGCTTGTAGGGAACCGGTTGACCCGTGTGCGCATCGAGCAAAACGCGGTTACCCAGTGGGCGCTCCAGCTTCACCGTCACTTGCTGCAACTTCGCCTGCTTGGTGCAGTAGCCGCCATCCTTCCGATGCTGGACGGAGCTCGACAGCACCATGCTGCCGCTGGTTTCCAGCACTTCCACTGCGGGGCCGTCGTCGCAGACACCATGAAGGGCCACCACGGTCACTGATCGCCCGTCTGCGGCAATCTTGACCAGCTGGTTCAGCGGATAGCCAGGGACGTCACGGGCCTGGCCGAGCGGTGGCTGAGGGAGCTTCGACGGGGCAACAGCTGCCTGCTTGAGGGGGGAGGCGTAGCCGTCAAGGGTGAAGAGCCAGGCTGGGACCGTGGCCGGTCCGCGGCTGGTTGTCACCGTCATGGTGCCCAGCTTCGCGCCGGTCACGGTGAGGTGTGGCTGTCCGCCAACGCGGCCGCTGGAGAGGGTCTTGTACGACTCTTCCGCCCCCGCCAGTGGCCGTGTGAGGGACGCGCCCCCGGCCCACGCCACCCGGCCATCCTTCGACCCGGTGGCGGGCAACTTGCCTTGCAGGACGAAGCTGTGGTCTTGGTATGCCTGCTCATCAGCCTTGCTCCGCAGACCGCCACGCGGCAGTTGGATGACATCACCCATGGGGTGGTAGCCGACACGCCACGCGGCGGCTGCGGCTGACCCGTCCCAGGCCGCAGCGACTTGCCGGGCGCGGTGGGCCACTACCGCCGCGTCGCCGCCGGCGTCCCTGTCGGGCTGATCCCCGCAACCAGAGACAGCCAGCCCGAGGGCGACCACTGCGGCCAGCAGGCTGACGGAGCGCATGGCCCTTGTGCGCATTTGATCTCCTCGAAGGTCGACAAGGCGGCGGGTCTCTTTCTGACGGGGTCGGCCCAGGACGGGTTCCACCAGGTGCAGTGGCCGGATGGGGCGGGCAATCAGAAGACGTGAAGGCCTCCCCTTGGTACCCGTTCCCGCTGGTCAGCTCTCCGATGGGGGCCCAAGGCCCGGCGATTCCCAAGCTCAGAGCGCGGCGTCCTCGCGCTCCGTTAAGGTGCGCAGCATGACCGACGCCCCAACCTGCCCTGAGTGCAGCCAAGCCATGCAGTTCGGCGGATTCGTGCTCTGTGTGCGGGAGGACGACGGTAAGCGGACGTGCCGTTCGCTGTGGAAGTGCGCCAGTCGCCATGTGTGGTGGAAATGGGCCGACCGACAGGATGAGCCGTTGGAGGTCTGCCCAATGCCGGAGCTGTTCCGCTGACATCCAACGTTGACATCAACGATTATGGACAGCCGCGGCGTTCAGCGGTCGCGAACGGCCCGAATATGCGCGGGTGCAGCCCGACAGACAGCGGGTGGGGGGAGCTGTCGAACTGCCGGCCCTTCGCGGGGTTCATGGAGCGGCCAGATGTCAGGACCGTGAATGAGCTCTACGTGCGCCTTCCGTAGGGTCGCGAGATGCCCCTCCCACGCTGGGTGTCGTACGTGCGCCGCGTTGACCCGCGGGAATACCACGACGGGAACGCCGATCGTTCCGAGTGCCTCGCTCACTTGGGTCAGTGCTTGGTTGTCGGCGATGCCTGTTGCGAGCTTGGCAACGTAGTTCGCGCTTGCGGGTGCGACGACGTAGCAGTTGGCGACCGGGTGTGGGCGAGCCTCGGTCGGTAGGCGAGGTGTATCCCGGACTGGGAGGCCAGTTACGGCTTCCAGTCGGTCCAGTTCGCCGTTCGCCCTCAGCCATTGGCCGGCATTCGGGGTCAGGGTCACGGCTACCTGCCAGCCGAGGGCGATCGCTGGCTCGATCAGGCCGGTGCGTAGTTGCTCGACTCCATCGGCCGCCGTGCCCACGACGCCCAGCACCCTGCGGCTGCCTGCACTCACGGTCCCACCATCCCGCATCGGTCCGTCCCCTCGGCCAGCAGTACAACAGAGATGTACCGCGACCACAGCGACTATCAGCAACCGCTGTTGGTCCGTAAACCCCCTGCGGACAGCTCTACAGTTCTCTCCTTGCTGCTCGATATTGCGTCAAGAGTTCCTCTGACCTGAGTGTCCATGGATGACTCGGTCCGAGCACCTTGGTCCGACCTTCGACGAGCTGTTCCGCGTGCTCGATCGCCTCTGTGTGGTGCCCCAGATCCCACAGAATTCTGCTTAGAGTCAATCGGCTATTCAATGCTACTGGGTAATCGGCGCCGAAACGTTGTAGGTAACCTTCAAAGGCGACGCGGGCGTACGGCAATGCCTCGACTGGTTGCCCTGCGCGTTGAAGTGCGAACGCAAAGTTGAGTTTTGCTCCAAGCGTTATAGTGTGACGTTCACCGATGTCGCGACGGCAGTCTTCGACCAAGGTCGAACCTGCTGTCAACTCGGCCGTCTGGGTGGTCTGTTCCATGAGATACACTCGCGCGTTAAGCGTGAGAGGGTGTGTTGGTCCGAATAGACGAACACGGCCCTCCACTGCGCGACGAATCAGGGATACGGCATCCTGCTGTCGATCAAGGTTGATGAGGGGGCTTGAAAATTTCAAGCAGGTTGTCAAAGTCTCCGGTGCATCTGGCCCCAGTGTCTCTTCGCAGACTTCCAGCACGCGTTGGTAGAGGGTCTCGGACTCCTTGAATCGCCCAAGCCGAAAAAGTGATCTCCCGACACGTTGACGCAGTCTGATGAGTAGGAGGTTGTCCTCATCCAGCGTGGAATTTAGCACCTCCACAGCTTCGTTGCTCAAGCTGAGTGCCGAAGCATAATCACCAGCCCTATGGATAGCTGTCACAAGCCGGAGAGTGCATTCCGCCACAGCTTCTACCGTAGATTGGCTAACTTCCCAGTTAACTGCTCGCCGCAGTAGTGCGATCACATGTGGTGCGAGCAGATTCGCATGGGCGTCCAGAGTCCCTCGGTCCGGTACCTCGGGCAATACGGCAAGGCATAGGCGGGCAGCCGTGGTGACGAGCTGCTCACGCTGGTCAGTGAGCGTGGTCCTGGCCACGCTGTCGAGTAGTACACCGTGGGTTCGTAGGCAGCGCATCTCGCCAGGCACCAGCTCGGTGAGAGAGTGGTCAAGGAGTCCCCGGAGCGCCGTTTCGATTCGAGATGCTCGGAGTTCTGGGCCGAGTTCGGCCCCGAGCAGGACTGAGAGTGGCAATGGGTCACTGGACCAGCAAGCGAGTAGGCGCAGAAGGTGGCCTGATTCGGGCAGTCCTAGTGTGGTGAGAGCGTCCAGGGAGAGCTGCCAGGTGCGGCTGGGTAGATGGCGAGAATCACCGCCGATGGCTGTGGCACCTTGTTCGATGAGTTCGATGGGGTCGAGACCGGCGCTGCCGTCGAGTCGGCGGCCGTAGTCGGCAAGGCTCCATGGGGCGATCACCTGGTGGGCGAGGAATCCGCCAGCGAGGGTGAGTGCCAGAGGCAGTCGTCCGAGCCGGTCGGCGACCTCGGCGGCATCTTCGATCGATCCGGCGTGCGGCGCAAGGTCGCGGAGAACGAGCGCGGCATCCTCACGTGGAAGCACGCCAAATTGGAGCAGTTCTGCCCCTGGCCACCAGTGCGCCGCTGCCTGCCGGGTTGTGACCACGACAGTGCCGATTGGGCTGGTGCGCAGCCAGCCGCCATCGCGCAGTATGCCGGGGGCATCGGCATTGTCGATGACCAGGAGCCAGGGCTGGTCAGAGCGGTCAAGGTAGTGCCACACCAGATCCGCGGCGGGGCGTAGTCCGCTGCGTGCTCCCATCAGTTCGCCGTCGCTTGCCCCGCGGTCGGCGGCGACGGCGAGCATGCCAGCGCGTAGGGAGGCGGGGTCGGAAGCGTTGACCCACAGCCCGAGTCTGCCGGCTTGATTGGTGGCGTAGTGGAAGAGCGTGCAAGCAACGGCGGTCTTGCCGCAGCCGCCTAGACCGTGGAGGACATAGACGCGGTTGCCAACACCGGTCTCGACCGCGGCGCGCAGACGGTCCATCTCTCCCACGCGGTCGCGAAGCACCAGAGGGGTACGACCAACTGCTGGTCGACGCACGGAGTCTGGGCCCGACCAATCTGGGGTGTGGTGGTGATGCTCAGTGATGTGCTGGTCGCCCGAGGCTTGGTAGACGCGGCCCTGACCATCGGCCCAGGCATCGTTACGGGCGCTCATCGGCGGTCGAAGTTCTGGTCACGGCCGGCCTGGTAGACGCGGGCATGACCCGAGGCACTGGCGTGCTGCGTCACCGATGAGTCTGCGGGCGCATATGGGGCTAGTTCACTAAGCAGCGCCCGCAGTGCTTCCGTCTCCTCGGGATGTGCTGCGAGCAGCCGCCGCATGCGGCCCTGCCACTCTGCACCTAGTTCGCTACGGGATTCGAGGTCGCCGCCGGCCTGCGCTGCCAGCAGCTCTCTTCGAGTCACGTCGAGCTCTGCGGAAATCGCCTCAGCTCGCTCTGGCTCAGTTCGGCGCCACAACGAGGCAATACCGTCCCTAGCGCGTTGCCACGCCTCGGTTGTCAATAAGGTGACCAGGGTTGTTCCCGCTGTACCCGCCAACACGGCCATCTCCGGATCCATAAACCCGCCCCCTCCAGCCAGTCACTTCCCGTTGTCCCAGAGTAGCCAGTGAGGCACGGCTGCTGCACGATCTCGTACGTTCGCGGAACGCCGGTGAGAGTGCATCTGCCAGTTGAGGCCTCTCAGGAGCGGAAGACGCCGTGCCCACCCGTGCTCGCACAGTCTCGGGGTCGTCTGAGGAGGCTCGTCAGCGGCCACGACAACCAGTGACGGCCGTCTTGTCGAGCGGACCTCAGCACACCCTGTCCGAAGTTCGCATTGAGGGGGAAGCCCGGAGGTGGACGGCCATACCGAGAATCCCGGGCGGTGGCGTGGCGCGTGCCAGATCCGTGCCAGATCCGTGCCAGATCGAGCGGTCAGTCACGGTCAATCGGGGTGCGAGGCGGTGCAGAGACCCACTGACAGGCTGGGCGCTGTTGTACGGCTGCTGACCAGCCAGGACCGTCCTGTGATCGGCGCCAGGCTTACAAAGCAGATGTCGGCGGTTCGAAACCGTCCGCGCCCACCAGTACGAAGGCGCCCAGACTGCACGACGCGTCGGAAGCTTGAGGGCCATGATCACTCGCCCCAGAGCACGGTGAACCATTGGGGGCCGGGCGTTGGCTTCGGGCGGCCGACAGGCGTTGGTCTCCAAGGGCCACGGCGGTGCCCGCTGCGAGTTCGAGGTGGGGTCAACTAGAGCTGCGTGAGGCGGTGATGGGCGTCGGCCCGGCTGCCGTCGGCCGGCCGGACCAGTGCTGGACTCCGGCGAGACGGTGCGGGGCTACGACCACGACATGCGGCGACGGATCCGAGACGGTGCTGCGGACCGCTTGCGCCACCCACCGGGACACGGCCACCCTGTCCACTGCCATCGATGGGTGGCCGGGATCCCGTACGGGGAGGGTAGTCATGGGTGGCGGCGGAGGGCTGGTCTGGCGGGACGGTAAGCAGCCGCTCGATGCATGGATCGAATGGGTGCACAGTCGTCTCGTCGGTGACGGGGGTTTCCGGGTCATCGGGGATGTGCAGTGGCCCGACCAGCCCTACGGCAGGCAGCTGCACTCCGGACTCGACGCCGCTGGGCTCGCGCATGTGTTCCGCGATGCCGGGGTGGCCGCACTCTATGTCTCCACGACGCGCGGCATCGAGCTGTCGTCGCCGACCGTGGAGATCATGCCCGTGCCCGTTGGCCCGCCGGGCCCACCGCTGCTGCGGGCGCAGGCCGAGCCGGGCGGCAGCGTCCGGCTGGGAGCACCCGTACGGAGCTGCGCGGAACTCGACGCGTGGCTCACCCAGTTGTCTCCCCTGCTCCCCCGGCCGGTGCCCGCGCGCGGCGGATCGGATGCGCCCTTCGCGCGGCCGCTCGCCGGCGGGCTGCTCAGCCGGCCCGACGGCATCCGGGTGTGTCTGGACACCCTGGAGTCGCGGCTTCGCCGGCTCGGGAACCCCACCTCGGTGGTCACGCTGGTCTCGACCGCCGAGCATCTCGCGGGCGATACCGCGCTGCTCCGCGATCCGCGGGTCGTGGAGGAGACAGCAGTCGGCAATGTGCACGAACTTGCCGAGGTCCTCGCCGCTCTGGAACGGGCCTGGAGCCCGGGAGGCGTACCGGAAGGATCGCCGTTCACCGGGCTCGGGATATGGGCCGGGTCCGGAGTGGTGGGTTCGGGCAGCCGGGTGCGGGTGATGCGGATCGAGTACGGCAGTGCGCGGCTGAGCATCGCACGCAGGCGCTTGCCCGAACTTCAGGCCGAGGGTCCGGCGGGCGAACTCGTCCGCTGGGCACGGCCCTTGCTGGATCCAGCCGTGCACGCCACTGCGTACGCGGGTCGGCAGCGGGCTCTCGTCAAGTGGCTGGAGCGGCTGGAACGTGCAGTGTTCGGCGGTCCGGCCCGGTGGAGCGTCTCGGGTGGGCGGGGCGAGGACGTGCCTCCCGGGGAGCTCGACGCGTCCGGGCTCGGGCGCTGGCTGCACTCCCGCTTCCCGCGACGCAGGGTGTCGGCGGGGCTCGTGACCGGCGACATGCTCCAGCTGAACGACCTGCTCACCGGCACCGGGCGTCTGACGGTGACCGCGCACAGAGCTTGACGGCGCTGCGTGGAAGGGGGCCGGGCCCGCGTTGTCGTGACGTGTGGGCCCGGCCCGCAGCGCGGAGGTCGGCCTTCCGCTTCACCGATGCCAACGCCCTGGAATGGCCGGCGACAGCCGGCAGGTGCGGCCGCTTCGCCTGGCCGCGAAGATCGCCGTCGGGTACTCCTGCGACGACGGCGCCACCTGGCACACCGCACCGATCGGCGGGGAATGGTGCGCCCCGTGGCCTCCATGGGAGGACTGCGACATCTTCGGCCCGGTCACGTACGAGCTGAAGCTGTCCTGGGCCCTCCGTCGGCAGGACGTGGCCCTCCAACCAAATCATCTGCGTCGACATCCGCGATAGACATCCACCGGGCGCTGGTGGGCGCGCGGTGGGTGCCGTCATGTGCGGGGGTCGCGGTCGGGTGCGTCGGCCGGCTCCTTCAAGAGCCGGTCCAGTTCGTTCCCGGCCTCGTCGTAACCGGCGTCGGCGATGCGCTGCAGCTCGCGCAGGTCGCCGCTCGTGGCCGCGCGCCGAGTGAGCAGCAGCCCGGCTCGCATGGATCCCTCGTCCAGCAGCTCGCTCAGCTCCTCGATGTCGTCGGCCTCGTCAACGAGGTCGGCAAGCCGGTCCAGAGCTGCCTCGTTGCCCTCATCAGCCAGCTCACGCAAGGTCTCCCGATCAGCATTCATGTTCGCCATGCCGCCATGCTGCACCCCTGCCCCAGGGGCAAGGTCAAGTGGGACGATAGGCGTGTGATCACCATCGGACAGCTGGCCGGCTACGTGGGAGTGTCGACCAAGACCATCCGCGTCTATCACGACAAAGGGTTGCTCCCCGAGCCCGACCGCGACGTATCCGGTTACCGGCGATACGGCGCGAAGGACGCCATCGACCTGATCAAGATCCGCACCCTCGCCGAAGCCGGCGTCCCGCTGGCCCGCATCCGGGAGCTGCGAGTGGCGACCGACGAGGACTACCGGCAGGCGCTGCGGGAGATCGACGACGAACTCACCGCCCGCATCCGAAGCATGCGGGCCGCGCGGAAACGCCTGCGCCGACTCGCCGCCGGGCAGTCGGTACCACTGCCCACCGACGTCGTAACCCACCTGGAGCACCTGGCCGACCAGGGATTCTCCCGTCGCTGGGTGGAGCTCCAACGCGACCTGTGGATCCTCGTGTTCGCCACTCACCCGGACCGTGCGCTCGACCTGTTCCACGACCAGGCCCGGAGCCTCTCCGATCCCGCTCTGCGACAGCTCTTCCTGGACTACGACCACGCGTACGACCTCGTGCCCGACGACCCCCGCATCGACGACCTCGCGCGCCGGATCGTCGAGGCGACCCGGAAACGTTACGGATCCGACGAACCACCCGAGCTGGACGTCACCTCGGAGATCCCCACCCTCATCCAGGGGACGGTCAACGCCTCGTCTCCAGCATGGCAGCGTCTTGACACGCTCATTCGCGCACAACTGAAGATGTGACCCGACGCGTTCGGTGAACGTGGTGCCGGCCGGCAGACCTCGGTGAGCCGTACGACTGAGCATCGGCCGGCTGAGTGCGGCGGCACCGATCCAGGGCCATGGCCTGGATACGAATCCGGGCGGCATCGCGGATGGCGCCGACGCGCCTACACCTCGATGTGCGCGCCCATGATGACCGTCCGGTCGCGGGGCAGGCCGAAGTATTCGGCGGCGTCGGCGGTGATGTAGGAGGTGGCGATGAACAGCCGCTTACGCCACGGCGCCATGACCCGCGTCTTCCCTCGCCGGAGCTCGATCTTCGACAGGAAGTACGACGCCTCGTCGAGCTGCAGCGGCCCCTCGGTCGTGGCCGGGTCGAGCAGTGCCAGGGCCGAGGGCACGTCCGGTGTCTCCATGTAGCCGAACCGTGCGGTGACGTGGACGATCCCGTCGTCGGCGTAGCCGAGATCGTCGACGACGGACCGCTGATCGGCCGGGACCCGGGGCACGGGCACGGTCTCCAGCGACAGGATCACGACGTGTTCGTGTCGCACGTGGTTGTGTTCGACGTTGGCCCGCATGGCCAGAGGCGCGGTCTGCTTGCCGCGGTTGAGGAAGACGGCCGTACCGGGGACGCGGCGCGTCGGCGCCTTCCCGCTGCGCAGCTCGTCGATGAATTCGCTCAGTGCGCCTTCGCGCTGTGCCCGCTCCTTGGTGACGATCTCGCGGCCGCGTTGCCAGGTGGTCATGACGGTGAACGCGGTGAGGCCGATCAGGAGAGGCAGCCAGGCACCGTGAGCGAGCTTGGTCAGGTTGGCTGCCAGGAACAGCAGGTCCACGAAGAGCAGCACGGTCGCGCCGATGCCGAGCAGCCACAGCGGTGTCCGCCACCTCGCTCGGGCGACGTAGAAGAACAACAGGGTGGTGATCGTGATGGTCCCCGTCACCGCCATGCCGAACGCGTAGGCCAGCGCCGCGGAGGTGCGGAACGCGAAGACCAGGGTGAGGACCGAGACCAACAGCGTCCAGTTGATCCACGGCACATAGATCTGGCCCATGGTGGACTCGGAGGTGTGCGCGATCCGCAGCCTCGGCAGGTAGCCGAGCTGGGCGGCCTGGGAGGCGACCGAGTACGCGCCGGTGATCACCGCCTGCGAGGCGATCACCGTCGCGGCCGTGGCCAGCAGGATCATGGGCCATCGTCCCCAGTCGGGCACGAGCAGGAAGAACGGACTGCTGACGTTGGCGGGGTCGCCGAGGATCAGTGCGCCCTGGCCCAGGTAGCTGAGCATGCAGGCGGGGAAGACGAGGATCAGCCAGGCGCGGGTGATGGGCCGGCGGCCGAAGTGCCCCATGTCGGCGTAGAGCGCCTCCGCGCCGGTCACCGCGAGCACGACCGCGGCCAGGGCGAAGAATGCGATGCCGAAGTGGCCGAACAGGAAGCCCAGTGCATAGGTCGGCGACAACGCCTTGAGGATCTCCGGGTGGTCGACGATGCCGGCCACACCGCACGCGCCGATGGCCACGAACCAGGCGATCATCACCGGCCCGAACACCTGACCCACCGCCGCGGTACCCCTGCGCTGCACCAGGAACAGCATCACGATGATCACTGCGGTGATAGGCACGACCAGGTGTTCCAGCGATGGCTGGACGACCTTCAGCCCCTCGACCGCGGACAGCACCGAGATCGCCGGGGTGATCATGCTGTCCCCGAAGAACAACGAGGCGCCGAAGATGCCCAGCGCCGCCAGGATGACGGTGGCCCGCCGACCACGCTGTGCGCTCAACCGCCGCAACAGCGTGATCAGGGCCATGATGCCGCCCTCACCGTCGTTGTCGGCACGCATCGCCAGCAGGACGTAGGTGACCATGACGATGATCACCACCGACCAGAACACGAGCGACACCACCCCGTACACGTTCGCCGTGCTGACCGGGACGGGATGTGGATCGCTCGGGTTGAACACGGTCTGCAGGGTGTAGATCGGGCTCGTCCCGATGTCTCCGAACACCACGCCGAGAGCGCCGATCACCACCGCGAGACGCACCGCGTCGTGCGCACTCGAAACGCCGGCCGCCTCCGACGACCGCGATGCGGATCCGTCATCCGACGACGTCGAGTGCTGACGACTGGTCACGGCGGCCCTCCTGTGCCCGGGCTGGTGCCGGGTGCCCGACACAACGTGCCGGACGATACCGGTCGAAACACGCAACCACCGGCACAGCCACTCGCACACACTTCGGCAAGTCTCGGCGCCGACGCCCGGCCACCGGCCCGCCGGATGCCTCGACATCCCCCCGTCGACCGGTGTGCTGGAACACCTGCCCGCGGGCGGGGCGCCGCACTGCGTCCGGGAGGTCTCCTTCACCGGGGCCGTCGGCCTGGTGTTCCACGGAGGCGTAAAGTCTGGCCTCTGTCCGGCCGGTCACGTGGTCGACGGTGACACGGAGGAAGAGGTGGCCGCCGACATGGAGACGGTGGCGGCCTGGTCCGACGAGCAGGCCGTATGCCGTCCGACCGAGATCCAGGAGGGAACGCTGTGAGCACCACGGACCCGAGAACCCCACTCCCCCGCCCGCTGGTCGGCACCGGCTGGCTCGCGCAGCGGCTCGGCACGCCTGGGCTCGTGGTCTTCGACGCCACCGTGGGCGCGCACCGGGGCGCCGGACAGCGGATACCGGGGGCACGGCCCTTCGACATCGACGGGGTGATGTCCGACCGGTCGTCTCCCCTCCCGCACACCATGCCTGGCGCCGACCGGTTCACCCAGGAGCTGCGCTCTCTGGGCGTCGACGACTGCAGCACGGTCGTCGTCTACGACCGCGCGGGCATCTACTCCAGTGCTCGCGCCTGGTGGATGCTGCGGGCGATGGGCTTCGACCGGGCCGCGGTGCTCGACGGCGGCCTGCCTGCCTGGGCCGCGGCCGGGCTGCCTGTGGAGAGCGGGAAGCCCGCGTACGCCGGTCCGTGCGGTGACTTCACCGCGCGGCCCCGCCCGGGGCTGATCATCGACAGCGGCCACGTGACAGCGGCCCTGGCCGACCCGGCCTCGGCCGTCTTCGACGCCCGCACCCGGGAGCGGTTCACGGGAGAAGCCGAGGAGCCCCGCCCGGGGCTGCGTGGTGGCCATATGCCCGGAGCCGTGAATCTGCCCTTCGGCGAACTCCAGCGCGAGGGCCGGATGCGCCCGGCGAAGGAGCTGCGCAAGGCGTTCTCCGCGCTTGCCGGGGACCGGGAGAAGCTGGTCTTCAGCTGCGGATCCGGTGTCACGGCCTGCGTTCTGGCGCTGGCGGCCGAGCTGGCCGGCTACGCGGAGTCGGCTGTGTACGACGGCTCCTGGAGCGAGTGGGGTCTGCCCTCGCAGCTGCCGGTCGTGACAGGCCCTGGCACGGACGGCTGCCGGGACGGCGACGGGGGCCAGGGGCTGTGATGGCGTCCGTCTCCGAGAGATGGCGGGCCTTCACGGGGGCTGTCTCCGAGTCTGGACCCGCTGATCGCCCTGTCCCTCGCCGGGACGATCCCGAGAGTCTCGCGCCGGTGACCCTGTCCAGCTCGCAGTCGTGTTTCGCGACCGGACCCGCCGGCTCCAGCATCTTGACTCCCCCTCACTGTGACTCGGCCACCCTCCTCAGGTACGCGCCGAGGCGGGCGATGGCCGACGGGTTGCGGGGGCTCTCGACCAGGTCGACGTAGTCGAGGACGAAGACGCGCTTGTGCTTGATCGCGGAGACGTTCTTCAGAGGCGGGTAGGAGAGAAGGAACTTCTTCTTCTGTTCGGCGGTCACGTCTCCGTAGTTGCAGATGACGATGACGTCGGGGTCTCGATCGAGGACGCTCTCCCAGCCGACGGCTGTCCAGGAGTCGCCGAGGTCGTGCATGACGTTGGTCCCGCCGGCCTTGTCGATGATCTCTTCGGGGGCGGCGTAACGGCCGGAGGTGAAGGGCTGGTCCTGGCCGCTGTCGTAGAGGAAGACCTTGGGGCGGTCAGTCCCCGCGGGGGCCTGCGCCTGCACATCGGCGATCTGCTTCTTGAAGCCGGCGATCAGCGTGGCCGCGCGCTTCTCGACACCGAAGAGCTTCCCGAGGTTGGTGAGGTCGGTGTACAGGGCGTCCAGTGGGGACATGATGCCGCGCGAGGTCTTGGTACGGCCGTTGCGGCAGGACTCGGTGAGGACGTACGAGGGAATGCCGATCTTCTTCAGGGCGTCGGGGGTGAGGCCGTCGTCGTCGCCGAAACCGTAGTTCCAGCCGGCGAAGACGAAGTCGCCCTTCGCGTCGAGGACGTTCTCCTTGGTGAGCTGGTCCTTGGAGAGCCACTTGGCCTTGTCGTAGCCGTCCTTCCATGGCACGTCGGTCAGGTCGCCCTTCTCGTCGGGCATGGCGAACCCTGCCATGCGGTTCTCCAGACCGAGCGCGAACATCAGCTCGGTTATCCCGACGTCGTTGGTGACGACACGCTCCGGGACCTTGTCGTACGTCACCTTCCTGCCGCAGTTGGTGAGGGTGACCGCGGACGACCTGTCGTCCCTGGAGGAGGATTCGAGGTCGGCACCGCAGCCGGAGACAGCGGCGGTCGTGGCGAGGCAGAGGACAGCGGCGAGCAGCTTGCGCATGGGGGTCCTTATGGGGTGGGGAGGAGGTCGAACAGGAGCTGGACCGCACCGGTCTCCGGGTGCCGTACGGGATGCGCGCGGACCCCGAACACGTCGGCCAGCAACGCGGGTTGGAGGACGTCGCGTGGCGGCCCGGAGGCAACTACGCGGCCGTCGGCGACGACGTACAGCAGATCGCAGTGCGCCGCGGCGAGGTTGAGGTCGTGCAGCGCCGCCAGCACCGTCAGGCCACTGCCCCGCACCAGGGACAGCACATCCAGCTGATGGGCGATGTCCAGGTGGTTGGTGGGCTCGTCCAGGACAAGCACCTTCGGCCGCTGGGCGAGCGCCCGGGCGATGAGGACGCGCTGCTTCTCGCCGCCGGACAGGGCCAGGAATCCCCGGTCGGCGAGGTGGGTGACGCCCGTGCGGCTCATGGCCTCGGCGCATATCTCCCGGTCCGAGACCGCCGTACGGCCGCGGTGCGGCAGTCGCCCCATGGCGACCACTTCGGTGACGGTGAAGTCGAACTCGGCCGAGGACTCCTGCGGCAGCACGGCCAGTACCCGGGCGACGGCGCGGGAATCCATGGCGTGGATGTCGTCGCCGTCGAGGCGCACCACTCCCTCGGCCGGGCGTAGCGCCCGGTACACACAACGCAGCAGTGTCGACTTGCCGCTCCCGTTGGGGCCGACCAGGCCGACGAACGCACCGCTTTCCACGGTGAGGTGGATGTCGTCAACGATCCGCGCCCCGGCGGCCTCGACCGTCACGCCTTCGATTTCGAGCCTCATGGTCAGCGGCCTCCGAACGCATAGCCGCCGCGCCGCATGAGCAGCAGGAAGGCGGGTACCCCGACCACGGCCGTGACCACTCCGACGGGCAACTCGGCGGGCGCGAGCAGGAGCCGGGAGAGCACGTCCGCCCACACCAGCAGGACGGCCCCGGCGAGCGGAGCCACGGCCAGCACCCTCCGGTGGTCGGCGCCGACGAGCATCCGTGCGACGTGGGGGACCATCAGCCCCACGAAACCGATGGCCCCGCTGACCGCGACGACCGTACCCGTCACGGCAGCGGTGACGAGGAACAACTCCCTGCGCAGCCGCTCCGGTCGGACGCCCAGCGCGGCGGAGGTGTCGTCGCCCATCGCGAGCGCGTTGAGCGACTCGGCCCGCCACCGCAGCCACGCCCACCCCACCGCCACGGTCACAGCCGCGAGCGGCACCTGCGGCCAGGTAGCCCCGCCCAGGCTCCCGAGCAGCCACATCATCGCCGAACGGGCCGCCTCGCCGCGGGCCGCGCCGAACACCATCACAGTGGTGACGGCCTCGAAGCCGTACGCCATCGCGGTCCCGGTCAGAATCAGTCGCAGCGGGGTGAGCCCCCGCGGGGAACTGGCAGCCGCGTACACGAGAGCCATCGCCGCCAGCGCCGAACCGAACGCCGACACCGAAAGGGCCCAGACGCCCAGCCCCGCGAACGCCCCCATGAGGATGACCGCGTTGGCGCCCACCGCCGCGCCCGAGGAGATGCCCAGCACGAACGGATCGGCGAGCGCGTTGCGGACCATGGCCTGCACGGCTACGCCCACGGACGCGAGCCCCGCCCCGACCACGGCGCCCAGCACGACCCGCGGCAGCCGGATCTCCCAGACGATGGTGTAGGCGGCCACGTCACCGGCGTGCACGGTCCCGCCGGTCAGCCCGGCCCACAGAAACCGCAGAACACTCCCCCACCCGATCCCGGCGGCCCCGAGACCGACCCCGCACCCCAGCGAGACGACGAGTGCCAGCCCCAGCCCGGCGACCAGAGGCGCCACGGATATTCGACGAACGGTGGGACTTCGGCGCACGATCGGGCGGTCCTTCGCCTGGGGCCGCCTGATGTACGTCGAGCAGCCCGGACGACCGTGCCGGCCGTGCGGTCCCCTCTCGCAGTCCTCGGCGAGCAGTCAATGGGTCGCGCCACCCTCGGGCGATCGGGCTCGCGCGAGAGACCACGGGGTCCCCCACGCACACCGTTGCGGGTCAGCGCCGGATTCTCACCGGACTTCCCCCGCGGGAGGCGCGGGGAGCTTAACAAATGAGGGCCGTCGACCGGTAAGGCGGTGTTCACGGGTGCTGCGCGGCGGAAGTCGCCTGGTACAGGCGCCGGAGGCCGGCTCGGGGCTCGGCGGCGGTGGAATTGCTCAGCGGCAGGGGTCGCGGTCCCGCTGATCGTGAACATCGCCCAGCAGGGGCACCCGGCGGCGAAGGGGATCATCTTGGAGCTGCTCGATGAGGCTCTGTGGAGCTATCCGTACGCCGGGTATCAGGGAGGCTTCAGTGCACTCCGCTCTCATCAGTCCCACACGGTTGTGGTCAGCGGCAGAGGTGCTGACGCGCCCTGGTCCGGTTCCTGGAGCGGCTCGCGGCTGCGGGTGTCGAGGTGGCAGGCGTCGCGCCGCTCGGTGATGCCGTGGGCAGGAATGCGGATGGTCACCGCCGCGCAGCGACCAGGCCCAGGCAGTCGTGCACGCGGTACTGAACCGCGTGGCGGGCGGATCGGCGGCCTGGCCGCTGGTGACCGGTGGCCCTCATCTCATCGCCCAGTTCGCCGAGGCCGGCAGCCGGTTCCGGCTCGTGGTGACCAACGGCTCCGCCGATCCTGCACGGCCCATCGTCCACCTACCGGCCGGAATGCCCGGCCCGGACCACGTCACCCTGCTCACGCCGCTCGCCGAACCGCGACCTGCAGCCTGCGTCCTCTTCCCTGGCGCCATCGAGGCACAGACGGAGGTTCCGCACCGCGGAATCCCCGCGGTGGAGTGGAACTGACGGCGGATGACCCGTACGCCGTCGGCTCGTAACGCCTGGCGGAGGCCCACGCAGCGGTGTCGGTGGTCATGGCCGAACGGACCGGCACCACGGAGCTGACCGCGTCGGCCGACGGCTACCGCACATCGTCCGAGGTGTGGGCCGGGCCGCTGCGCCCTCGTCGGCACCCGGGTCCGGAGGGCCGGCTTCAGCGATTCGGTGTTCCCGACAGCGCCCGCGTCGTGGGCCGTATCGCGTAGCCGTGTCTCAGCATTAACCCGTGGTCAGCGCTTGCTCAAGGCCACCTTAAGAACCTCCCGTACGCCGCCGACCAGCTCCTTCTCCGCCCGCGGCGGCCCTAGGTTGACGACGTGACGATCAAGGCGGCCGAACGCCGCAGCACCCTGCCCACTCCGTCGCCACGGATATCGCCCCGGGTCCTCCGGGACGCGGTCATGGCCGGCGCCCTGGGAGTCGTTCTGATGTGGGCCCTCCAGGTCGAGCCATCGGCTCGACTGGATGCGGTCTTCGCCAGCGGCGCACACCTCAGTGGACTGCTCGCCGGGTACGGCATCCTGGTCATGCTGCTACTGATGGCGCGAGTGCCCGCGATCGAGCACGGCGTCGGCGCCGACCGTCTCGCCCGGTGGCATGCGCACGGTGGCCGACACGTCCTCGGCCTGTGCCTCGGGCACGCCCTGCTCGCCCTGTGCGGTTACGCCGCCCACACCGGCGCCGATCTGTTCGACGCCACCGCGGAACTCCTCGGCTACGGCGGCATCGCGGCCGCCACGGCCGGAACGGCGCTGCTCATCACCGTCGGGGCCGCCTCCGCCCGTGCCGTACGCCGCCGGGTACGGCACGAGACCTGGCGGGCCGTCCACCTGCTCACCTACCTCGGCGCGGCGCTCGCCTTCGCGCACCAGCTGGCTGGGCCCGACATCGCGGGCAGCGTCCTGGCCGTGTGGGTGTGGGCGATGCTTCATACGACCGTCGGCATTCTGCTGCTCTGGTACCGGGCCGTCGTCCCCGTACGGCAGGCGCTGCGCCACGGTCTGCGCGTCATGGCGGTGCACCGGGAAGGCCCGGACGTCATCTCCGTCGTGATGCGGGGAACCGACCTCGACGAACTCCGCGCAGAGGCAGGCCAGTTCTTTCGCTGGCGGTTCCTGCAACGCAGGCTGTGGCACACCGCCCTGCCGTTCTCGTTGTCCGCGCCCGTCCGCGACGACACCCTGCGCGTCACCGTCAAGACGATCGGCGACCACACCCGCCGGATGCGCCGCCTCCGGCCGGGCACCCGGGTGTTGTCCACCGGGCCGTTCGGGGCGATGACCGCACACCGCCGCACCCGGCGCAAGGTGCTGCTGCTGGCGGGAGGCGTGGGGATCACGCCGATGCGGGCGCTGTTCGAGGCGCTGCCCGGCGACCCGGGAGACCTCACGCTCCTGTACCGCGCCGGAGACGCCACCCAACTCGTGCTGCGCAGTGAGCTGGAAGAGATCGCCCGGGCACGCGGGGCAGCGCTGCACTATCTGCTCGGCCCCTCCGACGCGGCCTTCGACCCGCTCGCCCCGCAGGCCCTGCGCCATCTCGTGCCCGGACTCACGGAGCACGATGTGTATCTGTGCGGGCCCCCCGGCATGTCCGAAGCGGCGACCGCGGCGCTGCTGCGGGCGGGGGTACCGGTGAGCCGGATCCACAGCGAATGCTTCACGTTCGTCTAAGGGCTGTCCCACGCCCGTGCCCCGGTCTCCCAGCCGGACCCCGGCCGAAATCCCGCGTACGAGTACTCCCAGGAGCCCACCCCCGTGGCACGCCATCGCAGACCGAGCCGCCGTACCGACGAAGAGGCGCGTCGCCGCCTTGCCACCGCGCTCGCCGTCGCGAGCGCGCTCACCGCCACCCTGCTCACCGTGGTGGTCCAGCCGGCCGCCCCGCCCTCCCCCGACCGGACGGCCACCGGCGGGACCACAGACGTAGCTCAGCCATCCCGGGAATGACCGGCGGGTGCACGCGTCCTCCCGGAACGTGCTCGCCGCGCCAGTGGTCAGGCCCGAAGGTGGGCCAGGACCACATGGTGGGCTGCGGCCGGCCGGCGTCCGGTGGAGAGTTCGAAGGAGGGGAGCCGACCGGCTCACCCGACACTCGGGACCGCCCACGGCTGGTCTCGATCCGCGCTCGGCACCGATGCCGCCGCAGCAGCGGCCGGGTGACCCTATGTCACGGTAGGGTCACGGATTCGAATATGCCCAGAAAAATTACCCTCGGAAAACAAGCATGTACCCCAAGTCACCATTCAGTGTCTTGGGGGCAGCTGTGGCAGACGTACTGGCCGGAATCCTGGGGGCCGTCGCCCTGGCGGTATTCCTCCTCCACTGGATGCATCAGAGAAATCGCGAGAGCCTCACCCGACTGCGGGGCGACCGAGCCCGGTCCGCCTGGAGGGGATATCGCACGGCCACCATCACAGTGACCGCCGCCGCTGTCGCCGTCGCCGGCGCGCTCGCCCTGACGTCAGGCGGGAGCACGCCCCGTACAGCCACCGCCGCTCCGCCCGCCACTGCCTCCGGCTCCGTTCCGGACGCCGGCCAGGACGGGAAGGGGGACGGTCAGGATGCGGAGCACAGCCCCGGCGAAGAGGGAGGCGGCACAGCTGACCCTGATGACGACGGCGACGCGCGCCCGTTCTCCGGCCCCGAATCGGTTACCCCCGTCGATGGGGAGCCCGCCCCTGGGACCAGCAGCGCGCCCGCCTCCGGCGGCGAGGACCGAGCCGAGCCCACCGAGGACAGCCCGGCCCCGGGCAACACGGTTGTACCCGGTCCGCCCGGGACCACCGCACCCGGCCCGAACCCGTCCCCCACCCCGACGCCACCGCCTCCCACGCCGAAGCCGACAGCGCCTCAGAAGCCGGACAAGTGCGACGGCCTCGTCGACCTCCACCTCCCGCTGCTTCCGGACGTCTGCCTCCTGTAGAGGGGCAGACCGCGCGTTGCGACCAACAGTTCGGAGGAAGCCACCTGCCCGCAGGTGAGGGACGGCTGGTCGAGCGGCGACGCCCTGCCCGGAGAGGTCACTTGGGCAGCCAGGCGCGCCACGTCGACTCGTGCTTGTCGACCCACTTCTTTGCCGCCTCCTGAGGTGTGAGCTTCTGATCGGCGATCATCAGAGCCACCTCGTTCTGCTCCTCGGTGCCCCAGGAGAAGTTCTTGAGGAACTGCGCCGCCTTGCCGCCGTCGCCGGCGAAGCGCGCGTTGAGGTACTTCTTCAGCGGCGTGTGCGGATAGGCGCACTCGACCTTCTCCGCGTCGGCGTCGCAGCCGTCCTTGTACGGAGGCAGTTCGATCTCCGTCATCGGCACCTTCTCGAACAGCCACTGCGGCTTGTACCAGTAGGTGAGGAACGGCTTCTTCTCCTTGGCGAACTGCTTGATCTGGGTGATCTGCGCCGCCTCGGAGCCCGAGAACACGACCTGATAGTCCAGGCCGAGATTCCGCACGAGCGCCTTGTCGTTGGTGACGTACGACGGAGAGCCGTCCAGCAACTGGCCCTTGCCGCCGCTCTCGGCGGTGCGGAACTGGTCCGCGTACTTGTTGAGGTTCTTCCAGTCGGTGACGTCGGGGTGCGCCTTGGCGAAGTACGTGGGGACGAACCAGCCGATGTGCCCGGTGACCCCGAGGTCCCCGCCGGGCGTGATCGTCTTCTTGTCCTTGACGTACCGGGCCTCCTGGTCCGGATGGCCCCAGTCCTCCAGGATGGCGTCCACCCGGCCTTGACTGAGGGCGTCCCAGGCGGGCACCTCGTCGATCTGAACGGTGTCGACGCGGTAGCCCAGCTCGTGTTCGAGGAGGTATTGGGCCACGGCGGTGTTCGCCTGGGCGCCGACCCACGACTGGACCGAGAGCGTCACGGTCTTGGCGCCCTGCGCGTTGGCGAACGGAGAGGGCTGGCGCGTCATGTCCGCCGCCCCGCAGCCGGCAACGGCGACGAGACCGGCGGCGCTGACGAGCGCGATCAGAGGTGTGCGCAGACGAGCCATGTCAGGCCCCCTTTCCGGTGCGGCGCTGTGTCGGCTGCGTGACACGGTCGAGCATCAGGCCGAGGCAGACGATCGCGGCACCTGCGACCAGTCCGGTCGCGAGGTCGCCCTGGGCGAGGCCGAACACGACGTCGTAGCCGAGAGCGCCTCCGCCGACGAGACCACCGATGACGACGACGGCGAGTACGAGGACGACTCCCTGGTTGACGGCGAGCAGCAGTGCCGGGCGGGCCAACGGCAGCTGGACCTTGCGCAGCTGCTGCATCCCGGTGGCGCCGAGCGAACGCGAGGACTCCATGACGACGGGGTCGACGCTGTTCATCCCCTGCGTGGTGATGCGGACGACGGCGGGCAGCGCGTAGATGACGGCGGCGGCCACCGCCGGTGCGCGGCCGACGCCGAACAGAGCGACCACAGGGATGAGGTAGACGAACTGCGGCATCGTCTGGAACACGTCGAGCACCGGACGCAGCAGGCGTTCCACCCGCTCGCTCCGGGAAGCGGCGATACCGACGGCGAAACCGATCACCAGGGTGACGGCGACGCCGGCCAGCACCTGGGAGAGCGTGTTGAGCGCCGGGTCCCAGACGCCGAGTACGCCGATCGCGGCCATCGCGAGGACGGCGGTCAGCGTGGTGCGCCATGTGCCGATCATCATGGCGAGTACGGCGACCAGCAGGAGCAGTGCCCACCAGGGCAGCCACTGGAGCCCGTCACGTACCGGATCGAGGATCCAGGTGGTGAAGTGGGCGGCCCAGTCCGCCGTGCCGCCGATGACGGGCACGCCGGAGTAGAGGTGGTCGGTCATCCAGCCGACGGCCTCATTGACCGGCTCGGCGATGCCGACGGTCCAGGCATCGGGCCAGGTCGGCTTGGAGGCGAGCCGTGCCACGACGGCGGCGCCAACGGTGCCGGCCACCACGACGGCCCAGCCTGACCAGGCGGGCCCGGCCTGCGGGGCGGTGCCGATGCGGTTGCCGGCCGCGGCGGTGACCCGGTCGAGGACGACGGCGAGCAGCACGATCGGAATTCCTGCGGCGAGCGCGGCGCCGACATCGACGGAGGCGAGGGCCTGGTAGACGCGGTCACCGAGGCCGCCCGCGCCGATCACGGAGGCGATGACGGCCATCGACAGGGCCATCATGATCGTCTGGTTGAGGCCGAGCAGCAGTTCCTTGCGGGCGAGCGGAAGCCGGGCGGTGAGGAGTCGCTGCCGTCCCGTCGCGCCGAGCGAGGCCGCTGCCTCCATGACGCCGGCGTCGGCGTCACGCAGTCCGAGCGCGGTCAGCCGGGCCATCGGAGGTGCCGCGTAGATGACGGTCGCGAGGACGGCGGCGGGCACCCCGATACCGAAGACCAGCACGACCGGCAGCAGGTACGCGAAGGCCGGCATGACCTGCATGGTGTCGAGTACCGGGCGCAGAGAGCGGAAGACCCGGTCGGACAGACCGGCGGCCAGGCCGAGCAGCGCTCCGAGGATCACCGAGGCCAGCACGGCGACGACCATCAGCGCGAGGGTCTGCATCGTGGGCACCCACATGCCGAGCAGTGCGCAGAGGATGAACGCGGCGACGGCGGTGAGTGCGAGCCGGATGCCTGCGACCCGCCAGGCGATCAGACCGGCGGCGGCTGTGACACCGGCCCAGCCGGCCGCGAGCAGGACCAGGTAGACGCCGCGTACGGACAGCACGACGGCGTTGCTGATGTGCCCGAAGAAGTAGAGGAACAGCGGGTGGGTGTCGCGGTTGTCGATGATCCAGTCGCTGACGTCGCCGAGCGGACCGGTCAGATCGACGGTGAGGCTCGCGGGCCATGTCCCGCCGCCGATGAGGAAGGCGCCGAGTATCAGCAGTGCGAGGGCGCCGACCAGCACGACGCCGGTGCGGTGCCGCGCGAAGGAGGAGGCCGTCGTGGAGGCGTCCAGCCCGGCGGTACGCGCGGTGGTGACGGTGGCGGTCATCGCGGCCACCCCCCGCTCGTGGGCCGGGAGGCCGGTGCGGCGGCCCGGCATTCCGGCGCGGACGGGCCGGCTGACGTATGACCCGGCGGAGCCGGGGAGGTACTGACATGCATCACGCAGCCTCCTTCACGGCCGGTATCCCGGCTACGACGCCGAGCAGGCAGGCGTGGTCGACCACGCCCAGGCAGCGGCCGTCGTCGACCACACGTGCCGTCCTGCCGGTGCGGACGACCGCCTCGATCGCCTCGGAGACCGTGGTACCGGGTGCAAGCGCCGGGCCCGAGGTGCTCTCCTCACCGTCGGCGGGACGCATGGCTGTCTGCACCGTCAGGACCTGTTCACGTGGCACGTCGCGCACGAAGTCCCGTACGTAGTCGTCGGCGGGCGTCCCCACGATCTCCTCCGGAGTGCCCAGCTGCACGATCCGTCCGTCGCGCATGAGCGCGATGCGGTCGCCGAGCTTGAGCGCCTCGTTCAGGTCATGGGTGATGAAGACCATCGTGCGGCCCTCCTCGCGGTGCAGGCGTACGACTTCCTCCTGCATGTCGCGGCGGATCAGTGGGTCGAGCGCGCTGAACGGCTCGTCGAACAGGAGCACTTCGGGGTCGACGGCGAGCGCACGCGCAAGTCCGACCCGCTGCTGCTGACCGCCGGAGAGCTGTCCGGGACGGCGGTTCTCCATGCCGTCGAGGCCGACCTTGGCAATGAACTCGGCTGCCCGTTCGCGCCGCTGCGTGCGACCCATGCCCTGGATCTCGAGCCCGTAGGCCACGTTGTCGATGACCGAGCGGTGCGGCAGCAGGCCGAAGTGCTGGAAGACCATGGCGGCGCGGTGGCGGCGCAGTTCGCGCAGCCGGCCGGCGTCCATCGACAGTACGTCCTCGCCGTCGATGGTGATCTCACCGGACGTCGGCTCGATGAGCCGGGTGAGGCAGCGCACGAGCGTGGACTTGCCGGACCCGGACAGGCCCATCACGACGAATACCTCGCCCTTGCGGACGTCGAACGAGACGTCGCGCACAGCTGCGGTGCAGCCGGTGCGCTCTCGCAGCTCAGCCGGGGTGAGTGCACCGAGTTCGGTGTCACCCGGGACGCGGTCGGCCTTGGGACCGAACACCTTCCACAGGTCGCGTACGGAGAAAACGTGCGGCGGCGTGTTCATCAGGCATGACCCCCAGGAGTGGCACCGAGCAGATCTGCGCATTTCTCCCCGACCATCAGCACGCAGATCATCGGGTTGACGGTCGTCATCGTCGGGAAGACGGACGCGTCGGCTATCCGGATGCCGTCGAGGCCTCGGATGCTCAAGTCGGGTTCGACGACGGCGAGTTCGTCGTCGGCCGAGCCCATGCGGCAGGTTCCGGCGGGGTGGTAGACGGTGTGCGCGACCTTGCGCGCGTACTCGCTGATGTCCTCGTCGGAGGTGATCTCGGGCCCGGGGCAGACCTCGCGCTTCAGCCAGCCGGCCAGCGGCTCCTGCGCTGCGATCTCGCGGGCGATCCTGATCCCGTCGACGAGCGTGCGGCCGTCGTAGTCGTCCTCGTCGGTGAAGTACCGGAAGTCGAGTGCGGGTTTGACCTCGGGGTCGGGACTGGTCAGGTACAGCCGCCCGCGGCTCTTCGGCTTCGGGATGTTCGGCGTCATCGACACGCCGTGCGCGGGCCGCTCGTAGCCGAGGCGCTCGGGATTGTCGGTGAACGGGATCTGGTAGAAGTGGAACATCAGGTCGGGGCCCTGGCTGTTCGGATCCCGCCGTACGAAGAGCCCGGCGTCGCTGTCCATCGCCGAGTTCTCGGGGATCGGCCCGTGCGTCTCCCAGACGATGACGGACTCGGGATGGTCGAGCAGGTTCTCGCCGACACCCGGCAGGTCGTGCACCACGGGGATGCCGAGCTTCTCCAGCTCCTCGCGGTGCCCGATGCCGGAGTGCATCAGCAGCCGCGGGGTGTCCACCGCACCGGCGCACACCACCACTTCCCGCCGTGCCCGCACGAGCCGCTCCGCACCGTCCTTGGTCCGCACGTGCACACCGGTCGCGCGCGTTCCTTCCAGCTCCAGCCGGAACGCCCAGGTCTCCAGGGCGATATGGAGGTTCGGGCGGTCGAGGAAGGGGTGCAGATACGCCACCGACGCCGAGGAACGCTTGTTGTTCTCAGGATGGTAGGCGAGGTCGAAGAAGCCGACGCCGTCCCGGAAGGCCGCCTTGTTGAAGCCCTCGACACGCGGCACCCCGAGCGTGGTCTGCGCCGCGTCGACGAAGTCGCGGGCGATGGCGTTCCGGTCGGCCTCGTCGACGGGGACGATGTTGTTACGCAGCTTGTGGAAGTACGGGTCCATCGACGCCGCGTCCCAGCCGGCCGCGCCCGCCTCGGCCCACTCGTCCCAGTCGGACGGCAGCGGCTTGAAGGCGATGAGGGTGTTGTGGGACGAACAGCCGCCGAGCACCCGGGCCCGGCTGTGGCGGATGTTCGAGTTGCCGCGGGGCTGCTCGGTGGTGGGGTAGTCGTAGTCCAGCTCACCGCCGAGGAGGCCCATCCAGCGGCGCAGGGTCAGGACGTCGTCCCGACCCACGTCGCTCGGTCCGCCCTCGATGAGGGCAACGGTGATGTCCGGGTTCTCGGTGAGCCGGGAGGCGATCACCGAACCTGCGGTGCCGCCCCCGACGATGACGTAGTCGTAGTCGGTCATGTTCTCCGCCTCTGCTCCCGTTCAGCCCGCGAACCAGCGCACAGGGCGTGGGGCGAGGTTCTGGTAGATGTGCTTGGCCTCGCGGTACTCGGCCAGCCCTGTCGGGCCCAGCTCCCGGCCGATGCCGGACTTCCCGAAGCCGCCCCACTCCGCCTGCGGAAGGTAGGGGTGGAAGTCGTTGATCCAGACGGTGCCGTGGCGCAGTCGGCCCGCGACCCGGCGCCCGCGGCCCGTGTCCGCAGTCCACACGGCACCGGCGAGTCCGTACTGGGTGTCGTTCGCGAGGGCGACGGCCTCGTCCTCGGTACGGAAGGTCTCGACGGTCAGGACCGGCCCGAAGATCTCCTCGCGCACGACGCGCATGGACCGGTCGCAGTGGTCCAGAACCGTGGGCCGATAGAAGTATCCGGGGCCTTCGGGACGCTCGCCGCCGGCCCGCAGCACCGCACCCTCCTTCAGAGCGGAGGCCACGAACTCCTCGGTCCTGACGAGTTGCTGCTCGGAGACGAGAGGACCGCATTCGACACCGTCGTCGGTGCCCCGGCCGATACGGATCCTCGCTGCCCGCCGGGCGAGTTCGGTGACGAAGCGGTCGCGGACCGACTCCTCGATGATCAGCCGGGAACCGGCGGAGCAGACCTGCCCGCTGTGGATGAAGGCGGCGTTCAGTGCCTGGTCGACGGCGGTGTCGAAGCCGTCGTCGGTGGCGCACGCGTCCGCGAACACCACGTTGGGGTTCTTGCCGCCGAGTTCGAGCGCGACCTTCTTGACGGTGTCCGCGGCGGCCCGCATCACCTTCGTACCGCTGGCGAGTCCGCCCGTGAAGGAGACGAGGTCGACGTCGGGGTGGTCGGCGATCCGGGCACCGACGGTGGCGCCCGCACCGGTGACGATGTTGGCCACACCTGCGGGCAGTCCGGCCTCGACGAGCAGCGCGACGAGGGCGACGGTGGTCAGCGGCGTGATCTCACTGGGCTTGATCACAAAAGTGTTGCCCGCGGCCAGTGCGGGAGCGATCTTCCAACTGGCCTGGAGCAGAGGGTAGTTCCATGGAGTGATGAGTCCGCAGACTCCGACGGGCTCGTGCACGACTACGCTGTGAATCTCGTCGGATCCGGCGTCGACGACGCGTCCGCCGCTCTCGTTCATGACGAGGTCGGCGAAGTAGCGGAAGGCGTCGCGCACGCAGTCCACGTCGACGCGTCCCTCTTCGAGCGTCTTGCCGGCGTCCCGGCACTCCAGAGCGCCGATCTTCTCCCGGTCGCGCTCCAGCAGGTCGGCCACCCGTCTGAGCAGTGCCGCCCGCTCCGCGACAGGCGTGTGCGGCCAGGGCCCCTTGTCGAAGGCCGCTCTGGCTGCGGCGACGGCGGCGTCCGTGTCCGCGACGCCACCCTCCGCGACGACGGCGAACGCCGTCGCGTCGACAGGGTCGAGAATCTCGCGCGTGGCGCCGGAAGCGGCTTCTCGCCACTCCCCACCCACGTGGATGGTCTTTTGTGCAGACACGTTGATCCTCGACCTTCTTGAGCTGGTTTGTCTGATAAGGGGGCATCCCAGTGATCTGGTCCTCTTCCCCGGAAGGTGAAAGCCATGCGCAACGATTGACCGAAAGTGACTCGGCTCACGCGTGTGGGCTGCTGCGGAGGCGCCGACGTGACCGTGCCCCTGCCGGGCCGATCGACCGGGAACTCAAGGGGAACCACGGGGATCGACGGACAGCGCACATGAGTACGGCCCCCGACCGCTTCACCTGGTCGGGGGCCGCTCACCTGCGGTGGATGTGGGATTTGGACCTACGGTGACATCGCCGTCGCGACGGCTCTCAAGACCGTGGACAGCCATACCTCACCGTCAAGACTCCGCTGACCTCATCCAGAATGCTGCCGCGCGCCACCAAGCCCGGTCCGCAGGGTGATGGCGAGGTACCCGCCACGCGGGAGGGGTCAGTCCGTGGCGATCAGCAGGTCCCCTTCTTCGCCTCGCCGGCTGATGGCCACCCCGCCCCGTCGGCGAACGCACCGACATCGAGCTTCACGTCGTAGTCATCGCCATCGGGCACGGCCATGGTCGGCAGACGCAGGGTGTGGAGCAGACGTCCGGTGCCCGCGTCGAGGACGAGCAGGTCGGCCCTGATGCGGCGACGAGCGTCTGTCTCGCCCGTAGCGCCAGTATTCCTTGCCGGTCCGCAGGCTTGCCGCCATCGCGTCCGAGCCCGTCGGCTGTATGGACAATTACTCGCCCGCCGTACGGCAGTGCAGGCCACCAGTCGTGCAGCCGGACGCCCCTGACGCCGGCGGAGTCAGCGATGCGGTTGAAGGACCGGTAGGCGTTCCGCGGCTCGACCTGGCGACCGCGCTGCGGATGGCGAGGCCCGTTGGCAGCACCTGACTTGGGCCAACGGCCCACCGACATAGGCGACACGTGATCAGCTTGTGGTGTGGAAGCCATCATCGCGAGCGCCATAGCCGTCCTGGGCACCCTGCTTGGCTCAGGGATCACCCTTGCATTTCAGCAGCGCACAGCCGAGAAGAACCACGAGTTCACAGGCCGCGAGAGGCTCAGACAGGAACGTCTCGATGCCTACTCGGCCTACGCCGGCGCCTGGTCAACTACCGGCGATGTCTGGTGCACCTGTGGTTCTGCGTCCACGAGCAGCCGCCACCCGAAGACGCAGACCAGGTACGAATCCGCGCCTACGACCTCCGATCGCGCGCCCAAGAGGCGTTGTTTCGCCTGCAGATGCTCACGGAGGACCAGGCTCTGAGCCAATCCGCGGAAGCCGTACTCACTGACGTGACGGACCTCTACAAGACGGATAGCCGAAGCGAACTCGACGAGCGCAGACAGCGCACTCGCGACGGCATCGCCCACTTGGTGCTCGCGGCCAAGCAGCGTATCTGAAACACCCGGCCAGCGTGCCCGCGCAGTCATGTCGAACCGAGGCCGCTGACGAGACCGCGCACCACAACCGCACCAGATAGAGCGGGCAACAGCGGGAACTCACGGTGAAGGCAATCGCGCCCGTCGGAGCCGCGTGCCAGGCGTTCGCCCAGGTAAAACGCACCTCCCGGCAACACCGCTTCGCAAGCTGAGGTCTCCGTGCAATCCCCCTGGCACCTGTCCCACAGGTGTCCTACCGTTCCACGCATGGCTCCGACCATTCCCGGGAACCCGCCGACCTCAGAAAACGCCCCCGCATTGCCTGCCACGCTTCCTGCCCGAGTCGAGGTCAAACGAGGCATGAGCGAGCGGGAACTCGATCAGGTCGAGGAGCGCTGGGAGTTCCGGTTCGCCCCGGAACACCGGATGCTGCTGCGCGCAGGACTGCCAACTGCAAGCCGTAAAGAGATCACTGGGCGGATGTCCGAGGTCTACGCGATCCGCCTCCTGGACGCTCTCGACGGGGCCGGCCCCCATGTCCGGAGCCATGACGACCACCGACTGGCCAGGACTCAGTGATCGTGGAGCCTCACCCCAAATGAGCCGCGACGATGGCAGCCCGATCTCCGAAGAACTGCTGCAGGCCGCGCGCACAGCTCTCACCAAGAGCGACTCCGGGCAGTGCGAACCGCAGCACCGCACGGACTGACCGAGGCCGACTGACGGCGCAGGCCGCCGCCCGGGCCCGCAAGTCGGCTTCAGGCCGAACCCGGGCAGGAGACCCGCCTCGACCACCTCCGCGCAGAGGTCGAATCCATCGAGCAAGTCGACACAGCCACAGACGAGATGAAGGGCGACGGCGGTTTCTGACGGCAGCGTCAGCACACTGACCCGGTCCTCAGCGCCTCCCAGAACACTCGCCGTGCCCTGCCACGGGCTTGGCACCCAGGCGGCCCGTTCAGTTGGTAGAACTCCTAAAGCGGGTGCCGCAGGGTTCGAATCCTGCCGGAGCACCAGGCAAAAGACCCCGGGCCGATCATGGTCCGGGGCCTTTTGACGGCATCATTTGACGACAGTCGCGTCTCAATACGGGCCTCGGCTTGGCAGAGCAGGGCGTCTCTGGTTTGACTCAGCTATTGAGACTTCACCGACCGCGTGGGCACCTGCGCCGATAGCAATCGAAGAAACGAGTGCCTTGATGACGGTTTTCCAGTGCCGTAGCTGCCACCGTGCGGTAACGCCGTCGGTCACTGAGCGCTCTCTACCGGACTCTGACGTAGATGAAGGGTGGTACCGGCCGGAGGCGTCGTCACCGGACGCAGGCGGGCATTCCACTGAACCGATCGTGCGGATGCCTCCGGGGACATTTGCGGTCGATCCCGAACCGTCCGGCCCGCCGTACGTGCTGGATGAGTCGTCCGGCTTCCTGGTGGAGTCCGGTCCGAGCGGCACCATAGTGCTCAACCCCGACGATGGCCTCGGTCTGGAAGAGCACCCCGGCATCTCGATGCGCCGCGGCTACTGCTGCGGGATGGACGGCGAGTGGGGTCCCAACCTTGTGTGCAAATGCGGCGCGATCATCGCCACCCTCTACTCGGATTGCTATCAAGTGCAGGAGGTACGACTGCAACCCGACGCTGTCGAACGCTGCGAATGATCACCAAGTGACCGACCCTTCCCGCAGCGACCAGCGAAAACCCAGGTCGCGAGATTCGGTATCAAGACCCAGAAGTACTGATCACGCGCCCTCTCGTGCGCTTGCTACTCTCTGGAGCCGTGAGCCAGAGCGGTGCCCAAGCAGCTGCATTCTTCCGAGACGTCGCGCGAGAGCGGACAGTTTGGTTCGTACGCGACGATGCCGGCAGCCCTGCCCCGATGGACTCCAGCGGACGGCGATCAGCTCCGTTCTGGTCCACAGCCGCACGCGCGAGACGAGCAGCCGAGCTCTGGGGTGGAAACCTTCGAGTCGAGTCTCTGACGTTGGATTACTGGCGCAATGTCGACCATACGGACCTGGCCGACGAACAGTTGCTCGTCGGGATCAATTGGTCGGGCCCGCGGTTGGTCGGATGGAGCTTCACCGTCCCCGAGGTGATCAACCGCCTTACCCACGCGCTCGGCGAATCTTCCGCCGGGCCAGCACCGGCCTCCGGTCAGGCGAGCGACCCCGGCGTGCCCCATCCGTGCCCGATCGGTTGGAGATGAGCGGGGAACAACGGGGAACCACGGCGGCGTAGCCGCTACGATGCCGCCTTCCACTTCGACGTCGACGAGGAGCCCGACTCAGACCAGGACCTCCTCTGCGAGACGAGGAAGTTGACTCCGGCCGAGCGATCGGACCTGGCGCGGCACCGCTGCTTGACCCGTCCCCTTCAGGATCCGGATGCCTGGGAAGGCGCCTGCCCGGGTGGGCGGCTCACCGTCTGGCGGACCTGACCCACTCGGAGGTCAGGCCCGCCGTGCCGACATCACGAGTTCAGGTGCAGTAGTGCTCTCCGGCCGTGACGTCGGCCGACGTAGAAGCAGCGACGAAGTGAGTTCTGGCCCAAGAAGCCCACTCAACCGAGGGCGAGCACGGCGATGCAGACGAGGGCGATGACGGAGCCAGCAACTACCCAAATGATCGCGAGGAGTCGAGTGAGTCGCGCTTCGTGGCCGTGTGCCCATGCCAACGGACCGGGGCCCGACCCGGGTTGGTGTACGCGCTGCTTCTCGACCCGGTTGCGAGCCCAGGCAGAACCCCGCTCGGAGAGAAAGAAGACGCCGAGGCAGAGGAACACCATGCTGACAACGAGTATGAAGGCCGACACAAAGGGAGCTGACCCGGCGGCGATGGTGATCACGCGGCGATCGTGACGTACGAAGGTGCCCGAGTCAACCGTTGGGTGCTGCCACAGCCAGCCATGAAGACTCGGCCGACCTATACCTCGAGATCAGCGCCGCGCTGCGACCATCGCTTGATGATCCTTGATGGAAATTCCGGGGCTCGCCACACCTGAATACGGATCTTCTCACTGGTTTCAGGGCTCTCGTCGGAGTCGACGTCGGCCTGAGCCGCCCGAGCCAAGTTGCTCCGGGACACGCGGACGCGATTCCAGCCTGGTGGGACCTCGAACGTAGCCGCATCGGGGGCGTAGTCCATGCAGCCCAGAATCATCAGGCGACCCAACGACACGTCGAGACTGGCCTCAACCACGTGATCGAATTCCGAGCTGTCATCACTCGGCTCCTGAGACAGGACGACAACAGTGACGGACACGTTGACGTTGACCGCCGTGCCGATGCCCAGCGCATCCTGTGCAACCGCGAGGTCATCGACAACGGCCTGGTCCGTCCATGCGTCGCTCAGATCACCGTCCGAATCCGCGTCGGATACGTGTATCTGAAAGTAGTCGGCGAAGAGGGTGAGCTCTGTCGTTGTCGTCATGGCGGCACAGTGCCATGCAGCACCGACAGCCGGAGATGCGGCACAGCAGAGAGGCACGGCAACCGTGCTGACGAGCAATTGTCAGGAGTTGTGGATCGACTCGCTGCTGGGCCGGCGAAGTGAGGTGATGCCCGATGCGCCGAGCATCGGAAACTCCGTGTGGTGCCGCCAACTTTGTCCGTCACTCACGAACAGACTCACCGACGAGATCGTCGCGGTGGCGGGTAGCCGGTGGGTCAGCTCTGCCTCCACCTCGTCGAGCACTCGGGGCGGCTGCCCATGGGCGACGGTCAGGTGCGGGATGACCTCGGCGAACTGTCCCCCGTAGGGCGGCGTCTCCGGCCATCGCGCGGCAATTGACTCGGTCAGCGCGCGAAGCGGCCGGTCCGGGGCCGGCGCCAGATAAAGCACGTCAGGGAAGCGGCCGCACTCGTCGAACCGGACCGTGAAGGGATCATGGCCGGCGATCAGGGTTGCGAGATCACCGACGACCGCGGCATTGACGAGACTGATGTCGAGGAACGGGAAGAGTACCGTCACGTGGGCGGGAACCCCGGCTGCTGCGGAGGCGTCGAATCGCCGACGCCAGTGCTCAACCAGCGGTTCGGCTTCTGCCACGGTGGCGAGCAAGGCGGTCCGACCTGCTCGGTAACGTCCAGACTCGTCTTGGGACATGGCTGGATGATCTCGGACGGCTTCCGTTTGCACCACCGGTTTCGGACAGCAGTAACCTCCTCGCGTTCAACCAGGACACCGCTCTCGAACCTCGCCCGGAGCGGACCAGATGCGGCGGTCAGCCACGGCCAAAGGGAGTGTCTTGAATCCCGCGGGCCAGTGCCATCAAGGGGCATTTTCGCAGGTCAGCAGCGAACTCTTTGGGTATGTGCCGGTGATTCCCAAGCTCAGAGCGCGAGTTCGATTCTCGTCACCCGCTCCACGCAAGAGCCCCGGGCCATTGGCCCGGGGCTTCCTTGTTGTCCGGACCGGTCTGAGCGTCGCGATCAACGGTCCCGCGAGCAGTGCTCAGACTGCGCGTAGAGACGTCGGGCGACCACAGGAAGACGACGTCTACAGACGGGATGGAAGCTGGGGCGCGTGGTGGGCCATGTCAGGTCCGAGGCGCGCCCAACCCATTATCGACGAGTAGGCCGCCTGTTTTACTTCGCGCATGATTACGGTGCTCTGTGCCTTCCTCGGTGGGGTGATCGGGAGGCTTCTCGTGGCACGGCGAGCGCGGCGAAAAGCCGTTCAGACCGAAGCCGGGGAAGTGGTCTTCTTCCAGGTCGGGGCCAATCTGCCGTACGAGGGGCGCCGATACAGCCCCGGCCGGGGACGAGCAGGAGGCGAGTTCCGATGGAAGCCTCGCCGGTCGTGGACACGGCTGCGTGAACTCCCCACAGATCTGCGCTACATCCGCGCACGCCAAACGACATTCCGTGAAATGTTGTGGCTCCCGACCAGACCGCTGGTGATCGAGTGTGAATCGTCCGCGGGGCTCGTACGTCTATGGGCCTACCCGGAGCAGGCGGTGCACGTTGTGCAGATGATCCGGCGTGCCAGTAACCCGAACTCGTCGAGCGCCCCGGTTCCTGACATCGGCAGCTGACACCAACAGGCGCGAACAACGGCGATCGATGATTCCTCCGCAGGTCAACGCCTCGTGGCTCAGGCCGCATCCGCGTATCCCGGACGGACAGGCCAGGCAGGTAGGGAGACGGGGTCCCCGCACCGCTGGTCTTCAGAGGTCGTCTCGCTTGCGATCATCGGCGTGTGCTGCGCGGGCGGGGCGTGTGGAAACCCGCGTGCGCGGGGGGATCGGCTCGGGGGACACTGCGGCAATGAGCTCCGACGCCCCCCGGACTGCGCAGGGACGGGCCCTTGGGCATGTGGCCGCGCTGTCCTCCGGGCCGCCCCTGGAACCGAGGTTGCGGGTGACCCTCAACTTCCATCCGGACCGTCCGGCACAGGGCAAGCCGATCCTGGAGGCCCTGGCAGAGGGCGGCGTCTATCTCTCGCAGTTCGTCACCGGGACGAGCAATGGTGGACCGACCGCCCACCCGGGCGGCGACCGGTGGCGGTGGGAAAGCCGGATCTTCGATGGCGCTTACGACAACGCGGCTGCTCACGAGCGGCCCGTCTACGGCGCGCTGAACTTCCGCCGCAAGCCGGTCGGCGCGGCGCCGCGCTTCGGTTCCGCGCATTTCCGGCTCACTGCCGCGGCGCTGGCGCGGACCACGTTCTGCTACCCGGACAGCTTCCTGGAGCCCTCGGACTTCGGTACGGCGGATTGCATGGGCCTGATCGAACTCGCCCTGGCCGATGACCGAGACGATCTCGACGACTACATCGAGGCGCAGATACACGGGCCGGTCCGGCTGGATCGCGATATCGAGGCGCTGGTTCTGGATCCTTGCTATCGGGGCACGGCCGTCGAGGATGCCGCCCGATGTCTTCCGTGCCCGGTGGAATGGCACCCCGGATTCCGGCTCACGGTCGAGGAGCTACGCCGGTATCCCGCCTACCGGGGCCAGGAGTACGTCGCCTTGGGCGCGCGGATCGCCGACGGTGGGAGGCTCGATCCGCGCATTGTCGGCGATGCCGCCGGTACCGGCCGCCATGACCCGCAGGCCGTCAAGAAGGTGTGGCACTATCTCGCGCGCTTCGGGGCGCCGCCGCGGCCGAGCGGCGAGGCGGTGAGCCGGGTGCAGGCAGAGAAGGTCACGTTCCATGGCCTTCACTGACCGGCTGGTGCCCGAGCGGCACCGGCAGCTCTCCCCGGCCGTCGGACCGAGCACGGCTACGCGGCCGTAGGCGGGCGGCCGGCCCGGGGCCGGCGTCGACCTCGGTGAGGATGCCGAGTTCGACGAGACCGCAGGACAGGCGATGCCGACGCCGCCCATGCCTCCGGCCGCCGAGCACTCGACCTCATGCCCGGTGTGAAATCCCCCCTGCTGGGCCCAACACCCCCACCGCCGCGAGCCCGGCGCCGTGTTCGGCGCTGTTCATGCCGATCTTCCGCACGGTCGGTCCGGGTTCATCATGCCTTCCTAGCCTGTGCTGGCTGCAGCCGTCACCACACGAGAAACACCCGACCCCGGAGGCCGAAGTGTTTCCGGCGACGGTCCCTGTCCGGGTGCAGCCCCTCCACTGAGCGAAGGAACGTGTCATGCCCTCACCAACCAGTAGACGCGACTTTCTCCGCCGGTCGGCCACGACTCTGGGGGCGGCGACCGCCGCGTCCGTGCTCCCCGGATCCATCAGCCGGGCCCTCGCCGTCGACGCGGCCGTCCGCACGGGAACCGTCAAGGACGTCGAGCACGTCGTGATCCTGATGCAGGAGAACCGCGGCTTCAACCACTACTTCGGCACGATGCGTGGTGTGCGCGGCTTCGGTGACCGGTTCCCGATCCCGCTCGAGAGCGGCAAGCCGGTCTGGTACCAGTCCGATGGCGCGCGGGAGATCCCGCCGTACCACCTCGACCCCGAGCGCTCCAGCGCCCTGCTCATCCCCTCGACGCCGCACTCCTTCGCCGACGCCCAGGCCGCGTGGAACCAGGGCAAGCTCGGCCAGTGGCCGAAGTACAAGACCGAGTACTCCATGGGTTACTACCGGCGCGACGACATCCCCTTCCAGTTCGCCCTCGCCGAGGCGTTCACCATTTGCGACTCCTACCACTGCTCCATCACCACCGGAACCGACCCCAACCGCATCACCTTCTGGTCGGGTTCCAACTTCAACCCCGAACTCGGCCGCCAGGGCGTCAACTCCGGCCCCGACCAGTCCGAGCCCAACAACCTCCGGTGCTGGATCACCGGCAAGTGGGTGCCGGACGCGTGGCCGCAGACCTACAAGTACGCGAGCAACGCGTTCGCCTGGGACACCATCCCGGATGTGCTGGAGCGCGCCGGCATCAGCTGGCACATCTACCAGGACATGAACGACAACTGGACCGGCGCGATGAACGGCTGCCTGGCGTTCGAGAGCTTCCGCAACGCCCAGCCGGGCACGCCGGTGTACGAGCACGGCATGACCGGTGGCCCCGACTTCCTGGACCGGCTCCGCCAGGACGTGCTCGACGGCACCCTGCCGCAGGTCTCCTGGGTGCTGACGACAGCCTCCAACTCCGAGCACCCCGGGGCGGGTTCCAGTCCGACGCACGGCGGCAACTTCACCGCAGACGTGCTCGACGCGCTGACCGCCAACCCGGAGGTGTGGAGCAAGACCGTCTTCCTGCTCACCTTCGACGAGAACGACGGCCTCTTCGACCACGTCCCCGCACCGGCAGTCCCGTCGTACAACCTCGACGGCAGCCTCGCCGGCAAGTCGACGGTCCCGGTGGACGGCGAGTACTTCGACGCTTCCGGCGAGCCGTCGTCGTGGCTCAAGGCCGACGACACGGTCACCGGGACGACCCGCCCGTGGGGCATGGGCCCGCGCGTGCCGCTCTACGTCGTCTCCCCGTGGAGCCGGGGCGGCTGGGTCGACTCCGAGGTGTTCGATCACACCTCCGTCGGCATGTTCCTCGAGCAGCGCTTCGGCGTCCAGATCGACGCCATCAGCCCGTGGCACCGCGCCGTCTCCGGTGACCTCACCTCCGCGTTCGACTTCAAGCACCCGAACAGGCAGCGGTTCCCGGAACTCCCCGACCAGAGCGACTGGGCCACCTCCGACGCCCACCAGCGAACCCTGCCGTCGCCGAAGGCGCCGACGGCACCGGAACCGCTGTTCCAGGAGCGCGGGACGCGCTACTCCCGCGCGCTGCCGTACGAACTCCACACCGACGCCTCCACCGACCACGGCGCGGGCACGGTCACCCTCCGGTTCCTCAACTCCGGTCACAAGGGTGCCGTCTTCCACGCGTACGACAGGCTCCATCTCGACCGGATCCCGCGGCGCTACACCGTCGAGGCCGGGAAGCGGCTCGCCGACGTGTGGGACGCCTCGGCGACGGACTCGGGCGCGTACGACCTCGAGGTCCACGGTCCGGGCGGCTTCTTCCGTTCCTTCACCGGGAGTACGGCTTCGAAGGCCGACCCGGAGCTCCGGGTCCGGTACGACCGCCACGGCAAGTCCGTCATCCTCACCGTGCACAATCCCGGGCCGAAGGCGGTCACCCTGCACGTCGAGCCCCACGCCTACCGCTTCACCGAGCCCCGGACGATCCATGTGCCGTCCCACAAGGAAGTCGAGCGGCGCTGGTCGCTGAACCCGAGCGGTCACTGGTACGACTTCACCGTCACCGTGGACGGCTCGTCGCTCGAGCGCCGCTTCGCCGGCCGCGTGGAAACCGGCAAGGACGGCATCAGCGACCCGGCCATGGCAGCCCACATCCAGCAGGCGGAGGGTGTCGTAGCCGCCAACTGATGCCGGCCCGGGCGTCGCAGCGACACCGCCTACGGCACCCGGGCAGCTCGCAGCGCAACCGACGCGCACCACGGGGACTCAGATCCCCACGACGTCCTGGTGGAGATCGACGTCGTGACCGAGCTGCCCGAGCCGGGCCGAGTGGCAACGGGGGTGGTGTCCGGCGGGGCCGGACACCACCCCCACGCCGAGCGTCGGCCGCGGCCGCGCGGTCGCCCGCCGGAGTCGTGTGGTCCTTGCGGCCAACAGGTCGGCCCTCAAGGCATCGCTCCGACGCTTCGAGGCTCCCTCCCTGCAGCTCCGACGGCCGGTGGGCGCACGTTTCACGCTGTGGGCCCGAAGGGCTGCGTCCGGGCGATGAGCAGGGCGACGTCATCGGGGCCGTCGGGACGCCGTAGCTCCTGAAGGAGCCGGTCGCAGGTCTTCTCCAAAGGACGTTCGGGCGCGTCCAGCACGCGGAGGAGAGCCTTGAGGCGTTTGTCGATCGGGTCGTGGCGCGTTTCGACCAGTCCGTCCGTGTACAGGACCAGCTGGTCGCCGGGGTCGAGGTCGAAGGTGGTGGTCTCGAAGGGGACACCGCCCACTCCCAACGGGATGCCGGTCGGCAGGTCGAGCAGTTCCGGATGCCTGCCGCTGCGCACGAGGACGGGGGGAAGGTGGCCGGCGGTGGCGATGTGGCACGCGACGCGGTGTGGGTCGTACACGGCGTACACGCAGGTGGCGATGGGGTGCCCCAGTCCCGAGGTGATCTTGTCCAGGTGCTGGAGAACCTCGGCCGGGTCGAGGTCGAGGTCGGCGAAGGCACTGGTGGCGGCACGCAGACGGCCCATGGTGGCGGCGGCGCCGATGCCGCTGCCCATGACGTCGCCCACAACGAGCGCGGTCCTGTCGCCCTCGAGCGGCAGGACGTCGTACCAGTCGCCGCCGACCTCGAATGCGGCCTGTGCGGGCCGGTACCGGGAGGCGACCTCCAGGCCGGGCAGGCGGGGCGGGTGTTCCGGAAGGAGGCTGCGCTGCAAGGTCTCGGCGGCGTTGCGCACCCTCTGGTGCGAGCAGGCGTTGTCGATGCACATGGCGGTACGAGAGGCCAGCTCACCGGCGAGGGCGAGGTCGTCCTCGTCGAAGGGCAGCGGGTTGCGCGCACGGGTGAGACCCAGGAAGCCGAGGATCTGGCCGCGAGCGGTGAGCGGGACCGCGACGTAGGAGTGCACGCCGGCGCGGGCCAGCAGGGCGGCGGCGCGGTCGTCGCGGGCGATGCGCGCCAGGTCGTCGTCATCCGCCCGGGTGATCAGGATCGGGCGGCCGGTGCGTACGCATTCGGTGGCCACTCGGCCGGGACCGTAAGCGGCCAGGTGGCCGGGTGGGTCGGCGGCCTCAGCGGCTTCGGTCGGGTATGCGGCTTTGACCGCGAGGGCGCGAAAGAGCGCGGGGCCGTCGCGCACTGCTACGTGACAGTCCTCCAGGACGGAGTCCAGGAGGTCGACCGCGACCACGTCGGCCAGCTCGGGAACGGCGACCTCGGCCAGCTCCCGGGCGGTCTTTCCCACCTCCAAGGTGGTGCCGATGCGCACTGAGCTGTCGGCTATCAGGGCCAGACGCCCCCGGGCCTTGGCGGCCTCCATGGCCGCCTGATGCCGGTCGGTGACATCCACCACCAGTTCGGCCACCCCGAGAACCCGCCCCTGGGGGTCCTCCAGCCGGTACAACGAGATCGACCAGGCATGCTCGTGCTCCGGGTCGGCGGGGCTGCGGCCGACAATGGTGGACCGCTCGACCATGGGGATCCCGGTCTCCAGGACCTGCCACATCGCGGCCTCGACCACCTCGAACTTCGCAGCGGTCATGATGTCGCGGTAGTCCCGGCCGAGGTGGTCGTCCGCGGGTATGCCGTGTATCCGCTCCAGGGCAGGGTTGACGGACACGTACCTCAGGTCGGTGTCGAGTATCGCCAGCCCCATGGGGGACTGGGAGATCAGCCGGGTGGACAATGCGACGTCCCGCTCCACCTCACGCAACGTCGACTCGTCGGTGGCGATCCCGAGGGCGTAGAAGTCGCCCCGGTCGTCCAGCAGCCTCGTGTTACGGAACTCCACCAGACGGGCGCCGCCGTCCTTGTGCCGGATGGGGAAGGCTCCGGCCCAGCTCTCACCGGACTCCATGACGTGGGCGAACAGCTTGATCATCAGTTCCCGGTGCTGTTCATGGACGAGCACCTGCATCGCGTACCGCCCGAGCACCTCATCAGCGGCATAGCCGAACACCTTCTCGGCCTGCGGGCTCCACAGGACGATCCGCCCGTCGCCGTCCAGCAGCAGCGCGGCGAGACCGAGCAGGTCCACCAACCCGCTCGGCTGCGACGACGGCGCCTCCGGACGACCGGCGTCGGCCACGCCCTCTTCGGCCTCGCTCACCCGGGCACTCCTTCCGCCGGCCGGCCGCGTGGACCCTGTCACGCCCCGGTCCGTGGCCCGACCACGTGCCTGCGGCCTGTCCCCCTGTTCCCCGATTGCTTCAGCTTCCATGGTCCCCCGGATCGATCGAACACACATCCGTGCATACGGGGCTGCCGGACCGGGCCTGGTCGATGCACCCTCCGTCCGGCGGCTGCGCGGTGGCCCCGCGGGTTCCACCGAAGGCGCCCCGACCGACACGAAGGCGCCCGCCACCGGCACGGCGACTCTCACCGGACAGCCCTTACGGAGGACCGGGATGCAGCCCTCCTGATCGCCATCGGTGGCACATCACCGTCGCGGCCGAGGCGGCCACGACACCGCGCCCGCCCGCCACAAAAGAATTGACCATATGTTCGAATTCTTTGCCGGTCAGGGTGCACGGACAACGAATAGCGTGGCCGGCCAGACACCAGTCATGTCCCTCGACCAGGAGGCAGTCAGACCATGGCCGCAAAACCTGAAGGCGCGCCCTGTTGGGCCGACGCGATGTTTCCCGACCTGGAGGCCGCCAAGAGCTTCTACGGTGAACTGCTGGGCTGGACCTTCGGCGAGTCGTCGGAGGAGTACGGCAACTACACGCAGGCGTACTCGGGCGGCAGGAATGTCGCCGCCCTCTCCCCCCAGATGCCCGGCTGGGAAGGCCCGCCGGCCTGGAGCATCTATCTCGCCTCGCCGGACGTCGACGCCGCCGCCGCCAAGATCCGTGACAATGGCGGCGAGTTGATGATGGAGCCCATGTCCGTCGGTGAGTTCGGCAGGATGCTGATGGCCAAGGACCCGAGCGGCGTCGTGTTCGGCGTCTGGCAGGCGGGCACGCACGAGGGCTTCGAGAAGCAGGACGAGCCCGGCGCGTTCTGCTGGGCCGAGGTCACCACACGCGAGGTCGAGAAGGCCGACGGTTTCTTCCCCGCTGTCTTCGGTTACCGCGTGAGGGCCATGCAGGACGACGCCATCGACTTCAAGCTGTACGACCTCGATGACGACACCGTGCTCGGCCGGATGAAGATGACGAAGGACTGGCCGGCCGAGGTCCCTCCGTACCTCAACCTCTACTTCGCCGTCGACAGCTGCGACGACGCTATCGCCACCGTCACCAAGCACGGCGGCCAGGTGCACTTCGGCCCGCACGACAGCCCGTTCGGCCGATTCGCGGCCGTCTCCGACCCGCAGGGCGCGGCCTTTTCCGTGATCGATCTCAAGACGACGAAGGGTGAGATGCCCACGATCACCTGAGCGCCGGGGAACCACCGCCCCCTCCCTGCTCCGGTCCGCGGCCGCTCGTCGGCCGCGGACCGACTGCGAATGACGCCGAGCGGCAGGATCCGCACCACTGCTGCTCCGGTCGTGGCTCGCCGCGCACGTCCCGTGGTTCGGTTACGGAGCCGAGGCGTCAGTCGTCGGCGTGGATGAGCTTTCCGTGGGTGCGGTCCCGGTGGTGGGCGGGTGGTAGGTGGATCGCAATGAGGGCGGCGTCGTCACCGAGGCGTCCGCCGGCGTGAGCGAGGAGATCACGCCGGATGTGGTGCAGGAGCGCCTTGGGGTTGCACTCGGTCCACTGTGCCGCGCGTTGTGCGAACGGATAGAACTCACCGGCCCGGTCACGGGCCTCGACGACGCCGTCGGTGTACAGGACGAGGGTGTCGCCGTCCTGGAAGGTGAACACGTCAAGGGTGTGGGCCGGTCTCATCAGGCCGAGCCCCAGCGGAGGCGCGGGGTGCAGGCTCGGGACGGTCACGGAGTGGCCGGGGCTGAGCAGCAGGGGCGGGGGGTGCCCGCAGCTGGTCATCCTGGTGATGTGGTCGTCGTCGGAGATCTCCAGCAGCAGGGCGGTGACGAAACGTTCCCCGACCTCCCCCTCCGGCTCGGAGAATTCTGCCTGGTAGCGGTCCACGCTCTGATCCAGGGCGTCGGCCAGTGCGGGCAGGGACGTGTGCTGGTGGGCGGCCTCGCGGAAGGCGCCGAGGAGCAGTGCGGCCTCTCCGATGGCCGCCAGGCCCTTGCCCCGTACGTCCCCGATCATCACTCGGGTACCGCCTTCGGTACGGGTCGCCGCGTACAGGTCACCGCCGATCTCGGCCTCCTCCTCGGCGGCCAGGTACAGGCAGGCGGTGCGCAGTGGACCGATCCGGTCCGGGAGCGGCCACAGCAGCACGTGCTGCGCGGCCTCGGCCACCGACCGCACCTGCGCCAGCTTCCTTTCGCGCCGCTCCCGCACCACGCAGAAGCACACGATCAGAAACGAGAGCACCGCCAGCGCGACGATCTGCACGACCACGTTGCGGGAGAAGTGCGCGCCGAAGTGCCAACCGATGTACACCTGGGCCGCCACGGCGAGGAGCCCGACCGCTCCGGTCAGCCGGGGACCGGCGAACGAGGCGGTGATCGCGGGTGCGATGACCAGCAGCGGACCGAGGTGTACGTCGGCCGGGACCAGGATGTCCACGACCGTGATCACCACGATGAGCGCGAACGGGATCACCAGCAACGCACGGCTCGACTGCCATGGCCGCCAACCGGCAAAGGGCTGCCCACCTCCCATATCTTCCACAGTGCACCGTCCGAGGGAGGCTGACGAGTTGGGCACACCATGAAGACCTGCCCGGACGGGGGGAGAGGCCTCGCGGCAGCCGTCGAGCAGGTGTATACGCGCTCCGACGACGCAGCGAGGTGCCGTCGCCGCGTCGTGCGCCCGTCAGGGATCACGGGACAGCCCTTCGGCCTCCGGCCTCCGCCGCCTTGTCCGCGGTCCTTCCTCCGGAGCGATTGCACGCCCGCGTCCCGAGTCCCGCAGCTCATCGAGGAAGGGACAGCTCGGCCCAGATGATCTTGCCGCGTGCCACGTAGCGGGTGCCCCAGTGGTCGGTGAGCTGGGCGACGAGGAACAGGCCGCGACCGCCCTCGTCGTCGTTCTGGGCCCGGCGCAGATGCGGGGCCGTGCTGTTGCCGTCGGACACTTCGCAGATGAGGTTCTGATCGTGGATCAGACGTAGCCGGATGGGCGGCTTGCCGTAGCGGATGGCGTTGGTGACCAGCTCGCTGACGACCAGTTCGGCGACGTACGCCAGCTCCTGCAGCCCCCACAGGTCCAGCTGCCGGGTGGCCGCTGCCCGCGCGTCCACGACGACGGCGGGATCCGGCGGCAGATCCCAGGAGGCCACGCGGTCCGGGCCGAGTGCGCGGGTACGGGCGACCAGCAGCGCGACATCGTCCGGAGGCCGGAACGGCAGCAGCGCCGTGGTCAGCTCGTCGCAGACGTCCTCGAGCGCGGGCTCCGGCCGGGACAGGATGTGGCGCAGCGAGTCCAGGCCGATGTCGATGTCCTGGTCCCGGGCCATGAGCAGCCCGTTGGTGTACAGGACGAGCAGGCTGCCCTCGGCAAGGTCCAGTTCGGTCGTCTCGAACGGCAGTCCCCCCAGACCCAGCGGAGGCCCTGCGGGAACCTCCGGGAAGTCGACGCCGCCGCCGGGGCCCGCCACAGCGGGCGGATAGTGGCCGGCACTGGCGAGCGTGCAGCGCCGCTCGGCGGGGTCGTACACCGCGTACAGACAGGTTGCCCCGATCGCGGGCCCGTCGGCGTGGGGTTCGTCGCGGCCCCCGCCTTCCTCCTCGGTGAGGCGGGCCACCAGGTCGTCGAGGTGGGTGAGCAGCTCGTCGGGCGGCAGGTCCAGGTCGGCCAGGGTGTGAACCGCGGCGCGCAGCCGCCCCATGGTGGCGGAGGCCTGTACACCGTGCCCGGGCACGTCCCCCACCACCAGGGCGACCCGGGCCCCGGACAGCGGGATCACATCGAACCAGTCACCGCCCAGATCGGTGCCCGAGCCGGCGGGCTGGTAGCGGCCTGCGACCTCCACCGCGTTGAGCACCGGCAGGCGTTGCGGGAGCAGGCTGCGCTGCAGGGCCAGGGCGGTGTTGTGTTCGCGCGTGTAGCGGCGGGCGTTGTCCATGGAGAGGGCGGCCCGGGAGACAAGTTCGGCGGCCAGGGTGACGTCGTCGTCGTCGAAGTGCTCGGGATCCCGCCACCGGTAGAACGTGGCCACGCCCATCAGGACGTTCCGCGCGGTCAGGGGTACGGCGATGAGCGAGTGGACCTTGATGGCACGGATGATCGCAGCTCGAGTGGGATCCTCGTCCAGCCAGGGCGCAGTGAGGTCCAGGCAAGCGATGAATTTCGCCTCGAGATCGGCCATGCACCGGGCCTGCGGCGAGGCCGGAGCGAATCGGCTCAGTTCGCCCACGGCCAACACCTTCGGTGGCCGCACCGACTCGAAAGCGGTCTCGTGGGCCGCCCGACGCAATGTGAGGCCCTGGTCGGCCGGGCCGGGCGTGGGCGTGTCGCCGCGGAGCACCGAGTCCAGCAGATCCACCGTCACGCTGTCCGCCAGCCGGTGGAGCGCCACCTCCGCCAGCTCCTTCGCGGTCCGCCCCACATCCAGGGTGGTGCCGATACGTATGCTCGCCTCGTTGATCAGCTGCATCCGCTCCCTGGCCCGGTGGGCATCGGTGATGTCGACGACCGCGTGGCACAGTCCGAGCACCGTTCCCTCGGAGTCCTGCAGCCGGAAGATCCCGGTGGACCAGACGTGCTCACGGCCGGGATCGGCCGGAGTGAGGCCGCGTTGGATGAAGTCGAGCACCGGCTCGCCGGTGGCCAGGACGCGTTTCATCGTCGCCTCGATCTCGGCGGCGTTCAGGTCGGGCAGCGCCTCGCCGATCCGTTTGCCCAGCCGCTGCCCGATCGGCACACCGGTCATCCGCTCCAGTGCCCGATTGCGCCGGGTGCAGCGCAGATCGGTGTCGGAGACCAACAGGCCGACCGGCGACTGGTTGAACAGGCCGGACAGTACCGCGAGGTCTTCCTCCCAGCGCCGTGTCTCGGCCTCCTCGGCGGCCAGCAGCAGCCAGAACCGTGCGTCGTCGGGGCCCACCCACGGGTGTGCTCGCAGGGCCACGGCCAGGTCCCGCCCGTCCTTGCGGCGCAGTGCGGCACCGACCTGCCACCCCTGTGCCGCCTCGTGGCGCATGTCGGCGGCTGCCGTGAGGACCGCTGCGCGCCCGGCGGCGGCGAGCAGGGACGCGGCAGGCCGCCCCAGAACCTCGGCGGCTTCGTAGCCCAGCAGCTCCTCTGCACCCGCACTCCACCCGACGAGCACCCCGCAGGCGTCCATCACCGCTGCGGCCGCCCGAGTCGCAGCGAACGGACTGCCGGACGGACTGCCGACCTCGGTGTGGTGTGTGTCCGGTGCCATGCACCCCGTCCTTGCCGTGTCGTCCTCGGAGACCTTTGCAAGACAGTCCTGCTGCGCCGACGCCCTCCCGATTATCGTCCGCCGTGTCCGACGGGGCCCTTCCTGGTCACCGGCCCGGCCGGCACCGACCCGGTGGAAACGGTGAAGAGACCTCCGCCGGGGTCGCTGATGACGGACTCGGTCCCGCCGCCCGGGGACGGAGCCGGAGGGGTGGCGGTTCCTCCTGCCTCGCGTGCGGCGGCGATGGCCGGTTCCACGTCGTCGACCCGGAAGTGCACGTGCCAGCGTGGCCGCACGCGGGGGTCGGGAGATTCCCCGACGCCGCCGCCGCGCACGGTGGCCACGGTGTTCTTGACCTGCCGCACGGTGACGGTGTCGTTCTCGTAGGCGTAGGCGACCTCGCAACCGCCGGGGTCGCCGGAGGCCCAGTCGAAGATCTGGGCGTAGAACATGGCGGCGTCGAAGGCGTCCCGGGTACGTAGCTCGAGAAAGGCCGGCGGGTTGCCGTGCTCGTCCGACCAGCGAAGGGCGCGGCCTTGCCAGAAGCCGAAGACGGCCCCGTCGCGGTCGGCTGCCACCGCGCCCCGGCCCAGGCCGAATCGCACCGGGCCGACGGCGACGGTGCCGCCGCGCTCACGCACCCGGGCCGCGGTGACGTCCACGTCCGCCACGGCGAAGTACGGGGTCCACGACCCGGCCACCGGCCGGCCGGGCGCCACCTCACCCAGCCCGGCCACCGGCTGCCCGTGGGCGGAGGCGACCGAGAAGCCCGTTCCCAGGCTGCCCGGCCGGAACTCCCATCCCAGAACGGCCGAGTAGAAGTCCTGCGTGGCGTGCAGGTTACGGGTCATGAGATTGACCCAGCACGGTGTTCCGCACACCGGCATGACGTGCCCTGTGGGCGTCATCAGCGTTGTCTCCTCGCCCCCGCACGATCTGCTGTCAGCGGCCGAGCGCCTCGCGCAACTCCTGTTTGTTCATGGTCGAGCGGCCCTCCACGTGCTTCTTCTTCGCCTCTTCGTAGAGCTGGTCCTTCGTGGGTCCCTGCGCTCCGCGATGGGACCGCTCACCGCCACGCTGTGAGGCGGATTTCGGATCGCGCAGGGAAGTCCTGCTCGCCGTTTTCGCCTCTCCCGAGCGGGCCCGCTCCTTGTTGACGGTGCGTGCGGCGAGTTCCTTCGCACGCTCCTCGGAGGCGCCACGCTTCTCGGCGCTCTCCTTGATGTGCTCGTACTGCCGCTCCCGCTTACGGCTCGATCCTGCCGGCATCACATCGTTCCTTCCCTGCATCCGACCCTGCGCGCGGCAGCCCGGGTGGCGATTCCATCGCGCCGTGCGACGTCCCCCACGGGGCCGTCGCACGCACTCCACCCATACGCCCACCACACCCCGTACGCCACCGGACTCCGGTCGCCGGTCCCGGTGTGTTCACGCACGGAGAGGTGCCGAGGGCCGCACGGGCCCTACGAGCGCATTCCGCCGTGCGCGTTCACACGCGGGGCCGGTAGCCGAGCGCCCGGACGATCTGCCCGGCGTTCCCGTACCGCTCGTCCGCGGGCAGGTCCCGTACGGCTTCCAGCAGTGGGTCCGGCACATGCTCCTCGGTCAGGGTCCGCAGGAGTGACGTGCGGTCGGCGGGGAAGTCGCTGCGGTTCAGATGACGTGCCAGGTCGGACCTGAGCCGTCCGGCCTCGGCCTCGGCACGCGCCCGGTCCCTGCCTGCACCGGGCGGCGGGACGGGACCGCCGACGTCCACCGTCACATCGTCGTCGGCCGCGGGCTCGGGGTCGTACGACTCCACCGTGTGGGTGGGGTGTCCGGACCTCAGATAGTCCTTGAGCGCGTGCTTTCTCTCGTCGTCCACCCACGGACTGACCTGGCTGCTTCCTCGCTCCATGGTCAAGCACCTCCTACGCCTCCGTCGCTGACACGGGCGCGGCCTCGCTCAGCCTTGGATCTCATTGTGCTCTGGGTGTCCGTCGATGGCGATCTTGCGATCTTGTGGGCTCGATGCCTTTCACGCCCCGCGTTCCGGGACCCGGATCCGGGCGCGGTCTTCTTCCCCGCCACCGCAGCGGCGCCGGAGGCTCGACGCGGCCGTGCGCGGCGCCCGCACCGACGACGAGGCCGGCCACCCTGACCCACGGACCGGATCGACTCGATCACCCACCACACCGATCAACTGCGCCGGAACGCCACGGTCCGGCGCAAGGACGCCTGAACGAGCCCGTCCGGCTGCGGACACCGCAGCCGCGACCGTCATCCCGCCCGGCCTCGACCGCCGCAGCAGGCGTACCGGGCTCGGGCGGGCCGATCCCGAGGGGCAACGCTACGGATGTCGGCCGAAACTGGTTCCATGAACCCGTACGAGGGACTGGCAACGGTGATGCGGTCGGACGACTCGACAGTCCGCGTGTGGGCCGAAGTCTCGCTCGATGAGAACCCCGACGACACCCCCGGCCCCATCGACACGCCTCGATGGACCGCCCGGCTGACGGCCCCCGGCGGCGAAGCACTGCTGCTCCGGGGCCGCGTGACCCTGATCCTCGACTCCGGTTCCCGCTGGCCGGCCGAGGTGACCCGCTCGCACCCGTCGTCCGGACCTCACTCCCCGAACTGGACCGAGGTCAGGGGCGCGGGCCCGGCCGTGAGCCGGACGACGTGATCGCCTGCAACCCCTGCATCGCAGAGCGTGCACCCGCCGGTCGCGTTCCCGCGCCCGCCGCACGAGGTGGCGGGCCACGGTGGTGCGTGCATCGGCGGTTTCCTCCCGGCAGCGGCGGGACCCCCGCCGTTCGTCCCGGGCCTCTGAGGCAACGGGCCGCAGGCACGGGCATCGCTACCCGGCTCCCCGGCTCCCGGGCTCCCCGGCTCCCCGGCTCCCCGGCTCCCCGGAGTGGACGCGCAGTTGCGGCGGCTTCGAGTGCCGGTCGGCAAGGCCGCGCTCAGCCACCACTCCCCAGTGCTGCGCGACGCCGGCCCGGTCGCACGGCACGATCAAGGGCGCGAGCGGGTCGGCCGACGGCGGCGGGAGGAGTTCGACGCACGCTGCCCCGGTCGCGTCGAACTGGTCCTGCGCGCCGACAGCCCTCGTCGGTGATTTCTGCCACCGGTCGGGGCAGGGCCCTGTCGAACGGGCGGGCGTCACGGGATATCTTGATGTCAAGCAATGTTGCAGACGTGGAGCGGAGCACCCGGTGACTGACTCGACCATCATCTATACGCACACCGACGAGGCCCCGGCGCTGGCCACGTATTCGTTCCTGCCCGTGATCGAGGCGTACGCCTCTACGGCCGGGGTCACCGTGGAGAACCGCGACATCTCCCTGTCGGGACGGATCATCGCCGCGTTCCCCGAGCGCCTCGACGAGAACCAGCGCATCGATGACGCTCTCGCCGAGCTCGGCGCGCTGGCCAAGACGCCCGGCGCGAACATCATCAAGCTGCCGAACGTCTCGGCGTCGATCCCGCAGATGAAGGCGGCCATCGCCGAGCTGCAGCAGCAGGGTTACGCACTGCCGGACTACCCGGACGACCCGCAGACCGACGAGGACAAGGACGTCCGCGCGCGCTACGACAAGATCAAGGGCAGCGCCGTCAACCCGGTGCTGCGCGAGGGCAACTCCGACCGCCGCGCCCCCGCGTCCGTGAAGAACTACGCCAAGGCGCACCCGCACCGCATGGGCGCCTGGACGGCCGACTCGAAGACGAACGTCGCGACGATGGGTGTCGACGACTTCCGCTCCACCGAGAAGTCCGTGGTGATCTCCGAGCCGGACACGCTGCGCATCGAACTCGTGGGCGACGACGGCACCACCACCGTGCTGCGCGAGTCGGTACCGGTCCTCGCGGGCGAGATCGTGGACGCCTCCGTCCTGCGCGCCGCACCGCTGCGCGAGTTCCTGACCGCACAGATCGCCCGGGCCAAGGCGGAGGGCGTGCTGTTCTCCGTGCACCTCAAGGCCACCATGATGAAGGTCTCCGACCCGATCATCTTCGGCCACGTGGTCCGCGCCTTCTTCCCGAAGACGTTCGCCAAGTACGGCGAGACGCTGGCCGCCGCAGGCCTGACCCCGAACGACGGTCTCGGCGGCATCCTCAAGGGCCTGGACTCGGTGCCGGACCTCGGCGCCGAGATCAAGGCGTCCTTCGACGCCGAGCTGGCCGAGGGCCCGGCCCTCGCGATGGTCGACTCCGACAAGGGCATCACCAACCTGCACGTCCCGAGCGACGTCATCGTCGACGCCTCCATGCCGGCCATGATCCGCACCTCCGGCCACATGTGGGGCCCGGACGGCAACGAGGCCGACACGCTCGCCGTCCTCCCGGACAGCAGCTACTCCGGCGTGTACCAGGTCGTCATCGACGACTGCCGGGCGCACGGTGCGTACGACCCGTCCACCATGGGCTCGGTCTCGAACGTCGGCCTCATGGCGCAGAAGGCCGAGGAGTACGGCAGCCACGACAAGACCTTCGAGATCCCCGTCACGGGCACGGTGCGCCTGGTCGACCAGGCCGGCAACGCCGTGCTGGAGCAGCAGGTCTCCCAGGGCGACATCTTCCGTGCCTGCCAGGTGAAGGACCTGCCGATCCAGGACTGGGTCAAGCTCGCGGTCACCCGCGCCCGCGCGACCGGTGTCCCGGCCGTGTTCTGGCTCGACGAGAGCCGCGCCCACGACGCGCAGGTGATCGCCAAGGTCAAGACGTACCTCGCCGACCACGACACCGATGGTCTGCAGATCGAGATCATGTCGCCGGTCGAGGCCACCGCGTTCTCCCTGGAACGCATCCGCCGTGGCGAGGACACCATCTCCGTCACCGGCAACGTCCTGCGTGACTACCTGACGGACCTGTTCCCGATTCTGGAGCTGGGCACCAGCGCCAAGATGCTCTCGATCGTCCCGCTGATGGCCGGCGGTGGCCTCTTCGAGACGGGCGCCGGCGGCTCCGCCCCGAAGCACGTCCAGCAGCTCGTCAAGGAGAACTACCTGCGCTGGGACAGCCTCGGCGAGTTCTTCGCCCTGGCCGCCAGCTTCGAGCACCTGGCCACCAGCACGGGTAACGCGCGCGCCCAGGTCCTGGCGGACACCCTCGACCGCGCCACCGGCACGTTCCTCAACGAGGACAAGTCGCCGAGCCGGAAGCTGGGTGGCATCGACAACCGTGGCAGCCACTTCTACCTGGCGATGTACTGGGCCCAGGAGCTGGCGAAGCAGACGGACGACGCGCAGCTCGCTGAGGCGTTCGCCGGTCTCGCCAAGACGCTGACCGAGCAGGAGCGGACCATCGTCGACGAGCTCATCGCCGTGCAGGGCTCGCCGGTCGACATCGGTGGCTACTACCACCCCGACGCCGCCAAGGCTTCGGCCGCCATGCGTCCGTCGGCGACGTTCAACGAGGCCATCTCGACACTCGGCTGACCTCCGGGCCATCCGACTGCTGCGGCACTCGTTCCGCCCCGGCCGCGCTTCCGTGCGGCCGGGGCGGACCCGTATCCGGGCACAGCGCCGGCTCGGATCCGCCGGGGACACCGTCCGTCGGCGTGTTCGCGGGCGAGCCGGTCCCGGTTCGGCTTCCCGGCCGACCTCCGTCTAGGCTGTGGACGACGCTGTTCATACCCGTGACCTGCGCCTATGAAGAGGCCTGTGCACGTCCGACAGCTCTGTCGACGCCCCGCCGACCGACCCGGAGCAGCACGTGTCCGCACCCTTGACCGTCGCCGTCGCCCAGCCCGCCTGTCTCCACCGCGATGTAGCCGCGAACGCCACCGCCCACGCGGCGGCAGTCACCGAAGCCCGGGCTCGGCTGGTCGTCTTCCCGGAACTGTCGCTGACCGGCTACGACCTCACCGCCCCGGCCGTCTCCCCCGACGACGCCCGCCTCGGCCCGATCGTCTCCGCGTGCCGCGCCACCGGGGCGACGGCGCTGGCCGGGGCCCCGGTGCGCGACGCCGACGGGCGCGAGCACATCGCCACGCTCGCCGTCACGGGAGAGGGCGCGCGTGTCGTCTACCGGAAGATGTGGCTGCACGGCGAGGAGTTCGACCGCTTCGGCCCGGGCGAGAAGCCGGAGGTCCTGGTTGTCGACGGGGTGCGGCTGGGGCTTGCCATCTGTTACGACGCGGCTGTCCCCGACCATGCCGCCGACACCGCCGCCCTGGGCATCGACGCGTATGTGGCGAGCACCCTCTACGGTGCGGGTCCCGAATCGGCCGCCCGGCGCGACGGGCACATGAGCGAGCGGGCCGCCACGCACGGTGTCTGGGTGGTCCTGTCCACCTCTGCGGGGGCCAGCGGAACCTATCCGGGGACGTCGGGCGGCTCCGGAATCTGGGCTCCGGGCGGTGCGGTGGTCGTTCAGGCCGGACCGGAGCCACGGGCCATCGTGTCGGCGTCCCTCGGCGGGCCCTGACGCACCATCTCGGCCGTGATCGCCCACCGCTCGTGATCGCGCCACGCCCCGTCGATGAAGAGGAAGTCCGGGGAGAAGCCTTCGAGGCGGAAACCGGCCCTGCGCACCAGGGCGATCGAGCCCGCGTTGGCGGGCTGGATGTTCGCTTCCAGGCGATGCAGGCCCAACGGGCCGAAGGCGTACCGCACGACCAGGTCGAGCCCCTCGCTCATCAGGCCGCGCCCGGCCGCGTGGGCGAACGCTCCGTATCCCAACGCGCCGCAGCGGAAGGCGCCGCCGACGATGTTGTTGATGTTGATGAAGCCTGCGATGGCGCCGCTCGCGGCCGCGGTCCCGTTGCCGTCGTCGACCGCGCGTTCGCAGACGAGGAAGCCCGCTTTAGTGCCGTCCTCCGTCAGCCGGCCCGCGTACGCGGCGTAGGCGCGCGCGTCGTCGGGCGGGAACAGCCACGGGTGGTGCATGCCGTGGCTCTCCTTGGCCCGGGTGGTGAACTCTTCGGCGTCCGCAGGGGTGAAGGGGCGGATCGCCGTGCGCGCGCCCTCGGCCAGGTAGGCGTTCTGAGACATCGGGACAGCCTATGTGCTCACTTCGCCCGGCGGCGGAAGAGATAGCCGCCGCACACCATCCCGGCGACGAACATCGCCAGCAGCGCGATCGCGAGTGGCATCGTCACCAGCGGGATGAACAGACGGATGGTGACTTCGCCGGTGTTCTCGACGACGAAGACGAGCGACAGGATCGCGATGACGAGGACGACGATGCGGGACGGTGAGAACGGTCCGGTGGAACCCTTGCCGCCGCTCGACACGTCTTTCGGGCTCATGGTCCGGCCCTTTCTCTGGTTCCTGGAACGCCACCGCCCCCGGTACCAGGATGTCTCCATCCGGCGCCCGGGGGCGGTGGTGAGCAGCCGTACGGGTGACGGTCCGGCCCGCGTCGCTCCGCCCGGTCTCGGTTTCAGTTCACCCGGCCGGCGACCACGGGCAGCTCCAGCACCCCCGTGTCGTCCGGGGCGCTGGCGACCGTGACCGGCTTGATGCCACGGTTGCCGAAGTACGCGCTGTCGCTGGACGCGATCACGAGCTCGAGCCGGTGCCCCGCCCGGTACCGGTGCACGATGCCCGGCAGCTGCACGGTGAACTTCCGGGTGACGTCCGGTACCCGCACCGGGGACACGAGGCGGTTCACCAGTGTCCTGGAGCCGTCCGGCGCCACGTCGTACACCTTGGCGAACAGGACCAGCTTGTCGGCGGCGTCTCCGCTGTTCTGCACGCGCTCCGTCTTCGGCGAGACGACCTTCAGGGTGGCCCTCGGTGCGCCGACGACATCGACGGCGGAGGTCAGCGGGGCACTGGTCCAGCCGAGGTAGGTGCCGTGGGTGTCGTACGGCTCGGGGTCGGGCAGTCCGACGATGCCGGCGAGCGAGCTCTCCGAGTGACTCGTCGGCACCGGCCAGTTGGCGTACCGGCGGCTGCCCCGGGTGACCTCGGAGCGGCTGTCGACGAGCTTGCCGTCGCCGGAGAGGTAGACCTTCTGCGACAGGGCGGGCACGGCGGCCGCGGTGCCGTAGCCGCTCTCCCAGTCACGGTAGTAGGCGAACTCGGGTCCGGTGTCGGTGCTCCCGCTGTGCCGGAGGTAGCGGTCGAACCAGGCGAGCACGCGCTGTCCGACGTAACTGGTCTCCAGGTTGCCTTCGTTCAGGTCGAGTTCACCGGGCACCTGGCCGCCGCTGTGGCCCCAGGACTGCCAGATCATTTTTGCCGTGGTGCCCTGTGACTTGAGCGTCCGGTACGTAGCGGTTGCCTCGTTCAGGTTGAACAGGCTGTCGGTCTGGCCCTGGACCAGCAGGGTGGGTGCCTTGACCTTGCCGAGGTAGGAGACCGGGGAGACGCTGCGCGCGTAGTCGAGCATGGCGCCGGCCCGGTCGGTCGGGTAGCGGCCGGAGTTGAGCAGCCGGATCGTGTCACAGGCCTGCGGGGAGAAGTGCAGACAGGTGAGGTCGCCGAACCGGGACGGGTCGAGGCCGGGAGCGAGGATCGGCTGCCCCTCCCCCATCAGGTAGAAGCCGTTGGTCCACTGCCACTTGAAGACACCTGGGGTGTCCGACGAGACGCCCTTGCTCGTGGCCGTGTTGTTGGGGTCGAGCGCGTACGACAGGTCGTTCCAGGTGATCAGCGGGACGAGGGCGTCCACGCGGCGGTCGACGGCCGCCGTGGCCATCTGGATGGCGCCGCCGTACGAGCCGCCGATCATGCCGACGCGTGGGTCGCCCTTGCCGTCCTTGGTGACGAAGTCGGCCTTCGTCCCGTCGTCGGCGGCGCGGGTCCCGGCGAGGAAGTCGACGAGTCCGGTGGCGGCCCTGCCGTCGATCGCCGGGTCGTCGAGCGTGATCAGACAGCCGGACTTACCGAAGCCGAGGCCGGAGTAGACGAGTCCGACATAGCCGCGGGAGGCGAAGGCCTTGCCGATGGCGTCGGTCGAGCCGTCGGACTTGCTGCCACCGAAGCCGTTGGTGGCGAGGACGGCGGGGGCGGGGTGAGCGGCGTCGGCCCCGGCCGGGCGGTAGAGGTCGGCGTCGACCGTGCAGGAACGACCGCCCGCCGTGACGGTGAACTGCAGTGCGGTGACGCTGTAGTGGGAAGCGGCGGCCGTGGTGGCGGCGTGCGCAGCGCCGGTGAGGGCCAGAGGTGCGGCGAGCGCCACCCCGGCCACGCAGGCGAAGGACTTACGGGACCGGGATCTGCGAACAGCGCGTGACACGAAGACCTCCACAGCGACGGCAGCTTACCGACCAGTAGGTACTGGGGCGCGCTCATGCTGTGATACGCGTCATAGCGGTGTCAACGCTCACGACCGCGTTTCCTGAAGGATGTTCAACTTCTTCGCATCCGGACTGCGTTCAGAGCAGCGCGGGCACCTCGACCGTGAGCGTGCCCGGACCGCCGCCCTCCGGCGCGTCCAGCACTGCGGGCACACCGAGCGGGATCGTGAGCGCCGTCGGGCCGTGCCCGAAGCCCAGCTCCTCGACGACGGGCACGCCGAGCCCGCCGAGCCGGTCGGCGAGGACCGTACGCACCTCCTCGTACGGTTCGCAGCCCTGCCAGGAGCCGCAGGCGACCCCGGATATCCCGGACAGCGCCCCGGCCCTGAGGAGTTGGGTGAGGATGCGGTCGAGGCGGTACGCATCCTCCGTCGTGTCCTCGATCATCAGCAGCCCGCCCCGCGCGGACGTCCGTGCGTGCCGGGTCCCGATGTCGGCGGCGAGCAGGCTCACACAGCCGCCGTACGTGATGCCCCGGGCCCGGCCGGGCACCAGCACCCCGGCCGTGCGAAGCCCGAGGGTCCGTACCGACTCCGGCTCGAACAGGGTGGCCCGCAGCGACTCCTGGGTGTCCGGGTCCTTGAGGAAGGTCTCCGTGGCGGCCATCGGCCCGTGCAGTGTCGAGAGCCCCATGTACCGGGCGAACGCCTCGTGCAGCACGGTGATGTCGCTGTAGCCGACGAACACCTTGGGTCCGGCCGCGCGCATCGCCGCCCAGTCGACCAGGTCGACCATGCGGTGCGCCCCGTACCCCCCGCGGGCGCACAGCACCGCTTCGACCGACGGATCGCACCACGCCTCCTGCAGGTCCCGGGCACGCTCCTCGTCCGCGCCCGCGAGATAGTCCAACTCCGGGTGCACGGAGCGGACATGAGGCATCTCGAAGGGCTCCAGGCCCCATCCGCGCAGCACATCGAGGCCTGCTTCCAGGCGGTCGGCGGACACCGGTCCGCTGGGCGACACGACGGCGACCCTGGCACCGGGTCGCAGCCGGGCGGCTCGGGTCAGCGGCGTCAGCGTCACTTCTTCAGCTCCAGCTGCGGCACGTCGGGGCGGTCGATCCCGAAGGTCTGCGCATAGAGGGAGAGTTCGGCCTCCAGCGCGGCGATCATGGTGTCGGCACGCCGGAATCCATGGCTCTCCCCCTCGAACGCGAGATACGCGTGCGGGATGCCTCGGCCTTCGATCGCGGCCAGGAACCGCTCGCACTGGGCCGGCGGGCAGATCACGTCGTCGAGCCCCTGGAGGAGCAGGAACGGGGTGGTCAGCCGGTCCGTCCGGTTGATCGGCGACCGTTCGCGGTAGCGGTCCGGGACCTCGGCGAGTGGGCCGATCAGGGACTCCAGGTACTGCGACTCGAAGTCATGGGTCTCGTCGGTGCCCCAGCCGTTCAGGTCCAGGATGGGGTAGCTGATGGTGCCGCATGCGTAGACATCGGTGCTGGTCAGCGAGGCGGCGGTGGTCCAGCCACCGGCGCTGCCGCCGCGGATGGCGAGCCGGTCGGGATCGGCCGCGCCCTCGGCCGCCAGTGCCTGGGCGACGGCGGCGCAGTCCTCCACGTCGACGACACCCCACTGCCGGCGCAACCGGTTGCGGTACGTCCTGCCGTAGCCGGTGGAGCCGCCGTAGTTGACCTCGACGACGCCGATGCCGCGTGAGGTGAAGTAGGCGATCTCCAGGTCGAGTACGAGCGCGGCATGCCCGGTGGGACCGCCGTGCGCCCACACCACGTAAGGCGGCAACTCGCCCTCTGGACCGACCCGTTCGGGGTTGCGCGGCGGGTAGATGTGGGTGTGGATGCCGCGGCCGTCGGGCCCGGTGAAGGTGCGCTGGTGAGGCTCGGGGTAGTACGCGGGATCGACGTCGTCCCGGTGCCGGGCGCCGATGATCCGGCTGCGGCCGGTCGTGGTGTCCAGCTCCACGATCTCGTACGCGCTCCGCGGGCTCGCGGCGACACCGATGACCCGGCTGCCGTGCACGGCGAGCGTCTCGGCCCATGCGGTCCAGGGCCCGGCGATGTCGGCGAGCTCGCCGGTCTCGGGATCAAGGATGCCGAGGGTGGTGGTGCCCTTGCCGTGGATGGTGGCGATCAGTCCGTTCTCCAGTGGCCGGAACCAGCCGAGCCCGATCTTCCAGAGCGGTCCGGCGAATTCCTGCTCCCGTGTGCAGAGCGCCACCGTGCCCCGGTGCGGATCGGCACGGTACAGGTTCCACCAGCCGCTGCGGTCGCTCGCGAAGAGGAGCTGTCCGTCGGTGGTCCATTCGATCTGGGGCACCGATTCCTCGGGTCCGCCGCCGAAGCTCCGGGTGCTGTGGAACGTGCCGTCGGCGGTGATGTCGGCGAGCATCACCTCGGTGCCGTCCCACGGCATCCGCGGATGGTCCCAGGCGATCCACGCCGCCCGCAGCCCGTCGGGCGAGACCTTAGGTCCGGTGACGAAGCGGTGCCGGTCGTCGGAGAGTTCGCGCACCGCGCCACGGTCCTCGGCCGCCGATCCGTCCAGCGGCACGGCAGCGATCACCCGTCGCACCTCGGTGGGCGCCTCGCCGGTGAACTCCTCCAGGACACACCACACTTCGCCCCGTTCTCCCCGGTCGAGGTGCAGTTGCGGGTCGACCCAGCGCAGTCCGCCGCCGACGTCCGACAGCGGGGTGAGCGGCCACGGCTCGCCGGACCCGTCCGGCGCATACGCGTACAGCCGCTGGTCGGTGAAGTTCACGAAGACGACGAGCGGTCCGCCGTCGGCACGCCCGGCGCCGGCCCAGGGCCGTCCGCCGTACTCGATGACGCGGCTGCGGACATTCCACGGAACGGGCAGCACGGACTCGGTGGTCCCGTCCACCCGGCGGCGGACCAGGGCGCGGCGGCCCGCCTCGGCCGGGCGCGGCTCCGTCCACCACACCTCGTCGCCGATCACGCCGACGTATTCAGGGCGGCCGTCGTGCGACGCGGCCAGCCGTGCGTCGACCGGTGACGGCCATGTTCCGTAGGCCCCTGTGGACACCATGATCAAATCCCCCCAGCGCGGGTCAGGCCGTGCGCAGATAGTGGTCGAGTACGCGGACGCCGAAGTGCAGCGCCTCGACGGGCACGCGTTCGTCGACGCCGTGGAAGAGCGCCTGGTAGTCGAAGCCCACCGGGAGCTTGAGCGGTGAGAAGCCGTAGCCGGTGATACCGAGGCGGGAGAACTGCTTGGCATCCGTACCGCCCGACATGCAGTACGGGACGACATGGCCGTCCGGGTCGAAGCGTTCGACGGCGGCGCGCATCTTCGCGTACGTCGGCGAGTCCACCGGGGCCTGCAGGGCGACCTCGCGGTGGTGGAACTCCCAGTCGACATCGGGTCCGGTCAGCCGGTCCAGGGTGGCGTGGAACTCCTCCTCGCCACCGGGCACCATCCGGCCGTCGATGTAGGCGACGGCGCGGCCCGGGATCACGTTGACCTTGTAGCCGGCCTCCAGCATCGTCGGGTTGGCGCTGTTCCTGACGGTGGGTTCGACCAGTGCGGCGGCCGGTCCGAGCTTGCCGAGGAGTTCGTCCACGTCGAATCCGGGAGCGTGGACATCCACCTGGATCCCGTGCAGGGCGGCGATCTCGGTGAGCGCCGCGCGTACGGTCGGGGTGAGTCGCACCGGCCACTCGTGCGCGCCGATCCGGGCGACCGCGGCGGCGAGTGCGCTGACCGCGTTCGCCTTGTTGACCTTGGAGCCGTGGCCCGCCTTGCCGTGTGCGGTGAGCTTCAGCCATCCGGTGCCGCGCTCGCCCGCGGCGATCGGGTAGAGCGGCATCGCCGGTCCGGCGTGGAAGGTGAAGGCACCGGACTCGCTGATGCCCTCCGTACACCCTTCGAAGAGGTCGGGGTGCTGGTCGGCGAGGAAGCCGGAGCCGTCGGCGGCGCTGGCCTCCTCGTCGGCGGTGTACGCGATCACGATGTCCCGGCGGGGCCGGATGCCGGCCCGGGCCCAGGCCCGGACGACGGCGAGGACCATCGCGTCCATGTTCTTCATGTCGATCGCGCCACGGCCCCAGACGACCCCGTCGCGGACCTCTCCGGAGAAGGGGTGCACGGTCCAGTCGTCGGCCTCAGCGGGCACGACGTCGAGATGCCCGTGCACCAGGAGCGCGTCGGCGGACGGGTCGGTGCCCTCGATCCTGGCGACCACGTTGGTGCGGCCCGGGGTGCGTTCGAGCAGCGCGGGTGTCAGTCCGGCGGCGGCCAGCCGTTCGGCCACGTACTCGGCCGCCGGACGTTCCCTGCAGTCGCCGGCGCCCCGGTTCGTCGTGTCGATCCGGATCAGTTCGGAGGTGAACGTCACCGATTCGTCGAGCGCCAGATCGTCGACGGAGTCCTGGGGGGTGGCCACCTCAGCCATACTGCTCCTCCACGGCGGACGACACGATCGTCGTCACCGCCTTGAACGTGCGAATGCCTTCGTACATCGTCGTACTGGTGTAGGCGACACGCCGCTCACCGCTCGGCGCCACGCCGGGGACGACGGTCGCGGCCGCCGCAAGGTGCTCGGCGTCGAACTCCAGCTCCACGGTGAACGAGCCGCCCGGCACCGGATCACGGCGCCCGGCGAGCGCGGTCGCCTCCTTGGCGGCGGCACGGATGTCGGCCGCGGTGCGGGCCGGGGTCCGGCACACCGCCGCGTAACGGGACACGTAGTCCTTGACGGCGACCTTGCGGGCCTCGGGGGCATATCCGTCCGCGTCCACGCAGGTCAGGTTGTCGCCGGTGACGAGGACGACGGGCACGCCGTACTCGGCGGCGACATGGGCGTTGAGCAGCCCCTCGCTGGCACGGACGCCGTTCAGCCAGACCCCGGTGATGGAGTTGGCGAGGTAGGTGTGTGCGAGCACGCCCTCCGTACCGGCTCCCGTGTGGTAGCCGACGAACGCGATCGCGTCGACGTCCCCGTGCTGGATGCCCTCCACCATGCTGAGGGACTTGTGCTTGCCGGTGAGCATCTGGACCCGGTCGTCGAGCCGCTCCAGCAGGAGGTTGCGCATGGACCAGTGCGCCTCGTTGACGAGCACCTCGTCGGCGCCCCCGTCGTAGAAGCCGAGGGCCGCCGCGTTCACATCGGAGGTGAACATCGAGCGGCAGCGCTCCCACTGCGGGGTGCCGGGCAGCACGTCGGCCGGCCAGGTCACCCCCGTGGCGCCCTCCATGTCCGCGCTGATGAGGATCTTCACGATGTACCGGTCCTCTCACAGGTCAGAAGTCGTTGCGATCTTCCTGCCGCAACACCGTACGCGGCGGCGGAGTCCCAGGCCAGAGGTGTTTTCAGCTCCAGAGGTCCAGTCCACTGCAGCATCGGTGACATCTCCGAGCCGGGCGTGCGGCGATGTCGGCGCCGGAGGTGAGCGGTCGCGGAACGGGCCGGCGGCGGGCATCGGCGGTGCGGGTCAGCGCGGTGGTTCGCGTCGCTTGCGGGCTGCCCCGAAGAGGCCGCAGCCCGTCAGTACGGTCCCACCCGCGAGAACACCGAGGCCTGCCAGGACCAGGGTGTTCAGGCCCGTGCCGGCCAGGGCCGGCTGTGCGTACGACCCGCCGCCGCCGGCGGCGGCCTGACGGATGAGATCGGTGACCGCGTCCGGATGCGACACCAGGGCGACGTGGGACGCGTCGACCTCGACCGTCTGCGCGTGGGCGCGCCGCGCCTCGAAGCGCTCGAGGGCCGGGGAGATGGCCTTGTCCCGGGTGGAGACCAGGGCCCACGACGGGATGGTCTTCCACGCGGCTTCGGCAGCCTTTTCCATGAACGCGGAGGCGACGAGGGGGCGTTGGGCGGCAGCCATCACGGCCGACACGGCCGCCGGGAGGTCCGCGGCAAAGGCCTGGTGGAACTTCGCGGCCTGCAGGTAGAGATCGGTACCGGTGGTGCCGTCCGCGTTGCGGAACGGTACGGGCTCGAGGGCCGCGGCGAGTTCGCTGCCCGGGAACCTGTCGCCCAACGCGCCGAGGGCCTCTCCCTTGTCCGGCATGAACGCGTTGACGAACACCAGCGACTTCACCTGGGAGTTCCCGGCGGCGGCGGTGCTGATCACCGCGCCGCCGTAGGAGTGCCCGACCAGCACGATCGGTCCCTTGATGCTCTTGAGGAAGCCGGCTATGTACGCGGAGTCCCCCGCCAGGCCCCGGAGCGGATTGGCCGGTGCGACGACGCTGTATCCGTCGCGCTGCAGCCGCTCGACGACGGCGTTCCAGCTGGAGGCGTCGGCGAACGCCCCGTGCACCAGCACGACGGTCGGTTTCGTGACGACTGTGGTATCCGTGTCGGCCGCTGCCGATCCGGCGGCTCCGGTGAGGACCGTCGCGGTCAGCGCCGCGGCGATCGCACGACCACGACGGGAACGTGCCGGACGTGTTCGCCGGTGCCGCGGCGCGAGAACGGGTGACACAGCCATGCGGTTCTCTCTTCGGGAGGAGGGGGGCGACGCATCCAGCGTTTCCGGAGCCGACCGGTACGGCGCGGCCCGGGAAGCAGCCGAGTGACATCGGCCGACCGTCCGGGTGAAGACCGCCCCTGACCGCGTGACGACCGGCGGATCGGGTCACCGTTCGCCGGCCCGTCGTACGGCTCCGTTCCCGGCCGGGCTGCCCGGTCCGTCCCCTCCTCCGAAGGGCAGCAGCCCCCTCAGGGGGTCTTGAGGAGTTCCTCGATCCGGGCCAGTTCCTCGTCGCTGAACTCCAGGTGCCGCACCGCGTCGACGCTGTTCTCCAACTGAGCGACGCTGCTCGCCCCGACCACGGCCGACGTGACCCGTCCGCCCCGCAGCACCCAGGCCAGCGCCATCTGCGCCAGGGACTGCCCGCGCTCGGAGGCGACCTTGTCCAGCGCGCGCAGCCGGCTGATCAGCTCCGGGGTGACCGACTCGGGCGTCAGGAACGGGCTGTCGCCCGCCGCGCGCGAGCCGGCCGGGATCCCCTGCAGATAGCGGTCGGAGAGAATGCCCTGTTCCAGCGGCGAGTAGGCGATGGAACCGACGCCCAGCTCGTCCAGCGCCGTGAGCAGGCCGTCCTCGACCCAGCGGTCCAGCATCGAGTAGCGCGGCTGGTGGATCAGCAGCGGGGTGCCGAGGTCCTTGAGGATCCTGGCCGCCTCCCGGGTCTGTTCCGGCGAGTAGTTGGAGAGGCCGACATAGAGCGCCTTGCCCTGCCGTACCGCCGAGTCCAGCGCCCCCATGGTCTCCTCGAGCGGAGTGTCCGGGTCGGGCCGGTGGGAGTAGAAGATGTCGACGTAGTCGAGGCCCAGCCTGGTGAGGCTCCGGTCGAGCGACGAGAGCACGGACTTGCGCGATCCCCACTCCCCGTACGGCCCGTCCCACATCAGGTAGCCCGCCTTGGTGGAGATGACGATCTCGTCCCGGAGCCGGGCGAAGTCCGTCCTCAGGGCACGTCCCATCGCGCTCTCGGCGGCGCCGGGCGGTGGGCCGTAGTTGTTGGCGAGATCGAAGTGTGTGATGCCGAGGTCGAACGCCCGGCGCAGGATCTGCCCCTGGGTGTCCGCGGTCCGGTCGCGTCCGAAGTTGTGCCAGAGGCCGAGCGAGAGCGCGGGAAGCAGCAGTCCGCTGCGTCCGGTGCGCCGGTACGGCATGGCCTGGTAGCGGTCGGGGGACGGGAGGTACATGCGGGCTCCACGGAGAGGGGGAGGGGTGCGGGAATGCCTGGGTCTCCAGGCTCCCCGACATCGATCCAGCAGTCCAACAGAAGATTCAGGTTGGATTTATCGTCTATGTTTCTCAATCATGGAGTTGCGCCAACTGGAACATTTCATCGCCGTCGCCGAGGAGCAACACTTCACCCGTGCCGCCGAACGGGTCGCCGTGTCGCAGTCCGGGCTGTCGGCCTCCATCCGCTCCCTGGAGCAGGAGTTGAAGACCCCGCTGTTCAGCCGGACCACCCGCACCGTGCGGCTGACCGAGGCGGGCCGCGCACTGCTCGTGGAGGCGGAGCGCACGCTGGCGGGCGCACGGGCGGCGAAGGACGCCGTCGATGCGGTACGGGGACTGCTGCGCGGCACACTGACGGTGGGGTTCGAGCAGTGTGTGGCCGGTGTGGGGGTGCCGCGGCTGCTCGCGGCATTCCGTCGCATACACCCGCAGATGGAGATCCGGCTCCGCCAGGAGGGCACGTCGAGTCTGGTGGACGGGGTGGCGGGCGGGCGGCTCGACGTCGCGTTCGCCGCGACGGTGAGCGCCGGGGAGTGGCGCGGCGAGCTGATCCCGCTGGCGCGGGAGCGCATGGTCGTCCTGTGCGCCCCCGGCCACCGGTTCGCACACGCGCTCCGCGTCCCGTTCGACGAGCTTCCCGGTGAGTCGTTCATCGACTTCCATCCGGACTGGGGGCCGCGCCGCGCCGCCGACGAGGCGTTCGCGACGGCGCGGGTGCGCCGCACGGTCGGCCTTGAGGTGAACGACGTGCACAGCCTGCTGGAGCTGGTGCACGAGGGGCTGGGGATCGCCGTGGTGCCGCACCACTTCTCGCGCAAGCCCGAGGCCCGCGGGCTGGTCGCGGTGGAGCTGGACGGCGCCGACCAGCCTTTCTACGAGAGTGTCGTGGTGCTTCCGGCCGCCGGGGCCATGAGCCCCGGCGCCCGCTCGCTGATGACCTTGGTACGCAGCGACGTACGCGACGGCGCCACGCGCTGACCGGCGGTCACCCGCCCAGCGCCGTCGCGAAGGCTCCCGGTTCCTGCTCGACCCCGCTGCACGTGTCGCTCGCCTTCGTGGTGTCCTCGTCGGTGCATTCCCGGTCACGGAAGGTGGCCCACATGGAGAGCGCACCGACGCCGGTCCGCCGGGCGAAGGCGCGCAGGGCGGCGGCGTCGGCGAGGGTGAACGTCTCTCCGGCCGTGTCGTTGACACCGAGCATCACCGTGAGGTGCAGCGCCCGCCAGGCCTCGGAGTCCGACAGGCCGAGTACGTCGGTGAGCTGGTCGTGGGTGGCTTCGGCGGCCTGCTGCGCATAGTCGCTCATGTCGCCTTCGTGGGACGTGCCGTAGTTCATGGCCATGATGTTCACCGCGGAGAGGTCGACCTTCTGCTCGGCGGCGTCGCTCAGCAGGTCCGTCCCGCTGGTCTCCAGGCCGTCCGGCATCACGGGCAGGGTGTACGTGACGTCAAGGTGCCGCTTCTTCTGGAGCAGGCGGAGCGCCTTGTCCCGGAGGGTGATCGACGCCCGGTCGGTCAGCGCCTCGCCCTCGATGTCGAAGTCGGCCTTGGTGGCGCCCACGGCGTCGAGCACCCGGGCGTAGGCGTCGGCCAGGTCCTCGGCACTGTCGCAGGCGAGCGCCAGCTCGGTCCCGGCGGCCCCGCCGAACGAGACCCGGATGTCCGCTCCGGTGGCGGTGAGTGCGGCGACGCGTGCGGCCACCGCACTGCTGGTGGGCTCGGCGGTGCCGCCCCAGAGCGGCGCGCAGCTGTCGTCGTCGGCGACGACGAAAGCCAGGTTGTACGTGTCCGGGGAACCGACGGTGTCCGTATCGGCCGCCGTCGTGGCGCTGACGTACGGGGTGTAGGCGGTCGTGGCGGCCGAGGCCGTGGGGCCGCCCGGGCGGGAGCGGGAGTCCCCGCCCTGGTTCGCCGCCGCACCCGTCGTACAGGCCGAGCAGGCGAGCCCGAGCGCGACGAGTCCGGCGACGACGGCGGTCGCCCGCCTCGCCGCACCCTTCGGAGAGCCCTTCGGTGAAATGCGCATAAAGTTTGCACCTGCTCTCGTGAGAAGTGTCCCGAAACAGCAACAATGAAGAACGGGGAACACCGAAAACCTCTCACACATCACCATGTGTCCGAACCTGGACGACTTTCCCGAGGACCCACCGAAGAGCCACCTCAAGGTTACCCATTACCCCTTTGCGACATGGGGATGTGACGATCCCTCACCTGCTCGGGAAGGTGCCCGGACCGCGACGGCGTTCTCAGTCCATCCACAGACTTGCCGCGTTCTCACAGCGTTCGGCCAGGAATGGCTCAGACTTCGCACATAGCAGTTCGTCAGCATGCGCAAATGCATTCCGACACCGCCATCGAGAAAAATCCGACCGGACACGGCCGACGCAGACACGCCGGCCTGCGCAGGCCCCCGGCCGGCACCGCAGCACAGGAAGGTCCCGTCTTCGTGGACAGCTCCGGGCGCCGGGCCCGGCTGCTCCGCCGTGCGGGAATCGCCCTGGGCATCGCCTGTGTCGGTTACGCCGCCGTGCTGTGTCTGGCCTTCATGGGTGGCATCTCCATGTCGCCCTCGGAGCTGCTTCCCTTCGACGGCGCACCCTTCGCCCAGGGCGGCCCCGACGGGATCACACCTCCGGGAGTCACCGGCGCACCCCCGAGCGGCCCTCCCGCCGACGGGGCGGGCCCGTCGCCCTCGGCATCCGTGTCCGTGTCGGTGTCCGCGACCACGGGGACCGGCTGATCCTTGATGAACCGGAATCAGGTACGACCCCAGCGACGGCATGCCACGCCGAGCCGGATCGAACGCGTCCGCCGGCAGGCGGTTCCCAAGCCGCGGGTGATCATCGCCCTGCTGCTCCTGCTCGGCCTCGTCTCCGTGATGCTGCTCGACGGCTATCTGCGGGCCGAGGTCGGAAACGACCAGCGCGTCCGCTCCGACGCGAGCGCGAGCAAGGTGCCCGACAGCGTCCTCGACGGCGGGCCGTTCCTCAGCTTCCAGGGCGGCACGGCGCGGACCCGGTCCGTGCCGGACAAGACGATCGTGCTCACCTTCGACGACGGGCCGGACCCCGAGTGGACCCAGAAGGTGCTCGACATCCTGGACGACAACGATGTGCCCGGCACGTTCTTCCTCGTCGGCTCGATGATCTCGCGGTACCCGGATGTGGTGCGCAGGATGGTCGACGACGGCAACGAGGTGGGCGTCCACACCTTCACCCATGTCGATCTCTCGTACCAGAGCGCGGCCCGCGTCACCCGGGAGATCGCACAGACACAGCTCGCGCTGGCGGGAGCCGCGGGCATCACGACGACACTCTTCCGCGCCCCGTACTCGTCGACGAACGACGCGATCGACAACTACAGCTGGCCCGTCTACAAGAAGCTCGGCGCGATGGGCTACACCAGTGTCTTCATCGACACGGACAGCGAGGACTGGCAGCAACCGGGCGTCTCCAAGATCATCAAGTGGGCCACGCCGAAGAGCGGAAAGGGCGCCTCCGTGCTCTTCCACGACGCGGGCGGCAACCGCGCCCAGACACTCGAAGCGCTGCCCCGGTACATCAAGAAGATGAAGGCGAAGGGCTACACCTTCACCACGGTCAGCGGCGCGCAGCAACAGGCACAGGGACAGCAGGCGCAAGGGCAGCAGGCACAGGCACCGCAGGGCACCCCCGCCACCGCCGGCGACACCCGGCAGAGCAACCCGGAGCAGGCCGCGCACCGCACGGCCGACACCGCCACGCTCTGGGAGGGCCGCGCCCTCCTCGGTGCGGTCGCCGTCGCGGAGTGGACCGTGCCCGGTCTGGCCGCGGTGCTGGCGGTCGTGGGCGTGGCCGTGCTGGGCAGGTTCGCGATAATGCTCGTCCTCGCGCGGCGCCACTACCGGCAACGCAACAGACGCAGATTCTCCTGGGGGCCCTCGGTCACCGCACCGGTCAGCGTGATCGTGCCCGCGTACAACGAGAAGGAGTGCATCGCCAACACCCTCAACTCGCTGGCCGCCAGCACCCACCCCATCGAGATCGTGGTCGTCGACGACGGCTCGACCGACGGCACCGCCGAGATCGCCGAGTCCCTCGGACTGCCGAACGTGCGGGTGATCCGCCAGCCGAACGCGGGCAAGCCCGCCGCGCTCAACAACGGTGTGCGGCACGCGCGTTACGACATCGTGGTGATGATGGACGGCGACACCGTCTTCGAACCCGACACCGTTCAGCGACTCGTGCAGCCGTTCGGCGACCCGGGGGTCGGTGCGGTCGCCGGCAATGCCAAGGTCGGCAACCGCTCCACCGTGATCGGCGCCTGGCAGCACATCGAGTACGTGATGGGCTTCAACCTCGACCGCCGGATGTACGACCTCCTGCGCTGCATGCCCACCATCCCGGGGGCGATCGGGGCGTTCCGCCGCGATGCGGTGCTGGCGGTCGGCGGGATGAGCGAGGACACCCTCGCCGAGGACACCGACATCACGATCGCGCTGCACCGTGCCGGATGGCGGGTCGTCTACGCCGAGCACGCGCGCGCCTGGACCGAGGCGCCCGCCTCGCTGGGGCAGCTGTGGCGGCAGCGCTACCGCTGGAGCTACGGCACGATGCAGGCCCTGTGGAAGCACCGGAGATCGGTCACCGACCGGGGGCCGTCCGGCCGCTTCGGCCGGGTCGGGATGCCGCTGGTGGTCCTCTTCCAGATCGTCACACCCGTCTTCGCGCCGCTCATCGACGTGTTCACGGTCTACGCGATGATCTTTGTGGACTTCAAGGCGTCGCTGCTCGCCTGGCTGGCGGTGCTGCTCGTCCAACTGGTCTGCGCCGCCTACGCGTTCCGTCTCGACCGCGAACGGTACCGGTATCTGCTCATGCTGCCGTTGCAGCAGATCGCGTACCGGCAGCTGATGTATCTGGTGCTGATCCACTCGTGCGTCACCGCCGCGACCGGCGGCCGGCTGCGCTGGCAGAAGCTGAAGCGCACCGGCGAGGTCGGTTCACCGGCCCCGGGCACGGGGGCGCGCTGATGGGAGGCGCACACCGCAAGGGTGGACCGCAGGTCACGGTCCGTACGGAAGAGGGGGCGGCCGGGCCCGTGGTGCCGGCCGCCCAGAAAGGCGCCCGCGACCGCTACTTCGACGCGCTGCGGGCCTTCGCACTGGTCCGTGTCATCACCTACCACACGTTCGAGTGGCCCTGGCTGGGGCTGGTCTTCCCGTCCATGGGCGTGATGTTCGCACTCGCCGGATCGCTCATGGCTCGTTCGCTGGAGCGGCCCGCGCCGCGCGTCATCCGCGGCCGGCTGCGCAGACTGCTGATCCCCCTCTGGGTGTTCGCGCCGGTCATCGGTACGGCGATGCTGCTGCACGGCTGGCTGCCGGGGCCCGATGTCCTGTACTGGGTGCTGCCGGTCGGCGATCCCCCCGGCAATGCGTGGGGCGAGCAGGCCTGGGCGGTGCTCTGGTACCTGCGCACCTATCTGTGGTTCGTGCTGCTGTCGCCGGTGCTGCTGCGCGCCTTCCGCCTGGCCCCGCTGCCCGTGCTCGCGCTGTCCCTGCTCCCTGTCGTGGTCCTGGAGACCGTGACGAGTGTGCCGGACGGGCGCCTCGGCAGTGCCCTCAGCGACGTGTCGGTCTTCCTGTTCTGCTGGCTGCTCGGCTTCGCCCACCGCGACGGTGTGCTCGACCGGATGCGCCCCGCACCCGTCGTCACCGTGGCGCCGGCCCTTCTGGCGGCAGGAGCCTGGTGGGCCTTCCACCACCGGGTCGACGGTTCCTACGATCTCGACGACATCCCGCTCGCCCAGGCACTGTGGTCCGCGGGATTCGTCCTGCTGCTGCTCCGCTTCCGGCCCGACTTCGGCGGCCTTGCCCGGCATCGCCTGGCCGACCGGATCGTGAAGATCTTCAATGCCCGTGCCGTGACGATCTATCTGTGGCACGAGGTCGCGCTGATGGCGAGCGTCCCGCTGATCGACATCATGTGGAACGTTCCCGCGTTCGAGCGGGATCTGCCGCTGGACAGCATGTGGTTCCAGTTCACGATCGCCTGGGTGCTGATCGCGGCGGCCGTGGCCCTGTTCGGCTGGGTCGAGGACATCGCGGCGAAACGGGGGCCACGACTGCTGCCGTGATCCCCGTGTCAGCCGCCGGCGAGGACGAACCAGCGGGCCGGCAGGTCGATGCGGGTGCCGTCGGGCAGGTACTCGGTCTGGGCGAGTGCGGTGTCCCCGGTGGCCAGCGTCGTCAGCCCTGCCGCCCGCAGCAGCTCCGGAACCTCCTCCTCGGTGGCGCTCGCCGGCTTGAGCCCGTACTCGAAGACCCGCCGCAGCTTCTCGGGCGGTCCGCCCGGCGCCTGGGCGGCCTGCTGGAGCACGGTCTTGGAGGCGGGGGTCAGCTCGGCGACGAAGGCCCGGCCGCGCGCCCCGATCAGCGTGGCCACGGCTGCGGCGACCACCGGCCGGGCCGGTGGCTCGCTCTGATGGATCACCGCGCGCATGTAGACGTTCGTGTCGCCGATCCGCTCGTGGAGAGCCCGCACCGCGTCACCGTCGACGAGGTTGAGCTGGGCGAACTCCGCGACACCCGCCCTGTCCGCGCGGCGTGCGTGCTCGATCGCCGCGTGCGACAGATCCACGCCGATGGCGCGGGCGAAGCAGGTGGCGAGGTAGCGGGTCTGGGTGCCGTTGCCGCAGCCGAGGTCGACGACGGGCAGCGAGGCGTCGGCGTACGCAAGCAGCAGCTTGCTGTCGGGGACGGAGGTGAGGGACGGGTCGGAGTCCCAGATCGCCTCGCCGGGGGCGTCGGAGGTGGCCGACCAGAAGCCTTCCCACGACTCGCGGTAGCCCTGCGACACGTCCATACGCACTCCCGAATCCGTTGTGTCCACCGCTGTCTGCTCAGCAACGGACTACCGCCCCGGAGCGCCCCGGGGCAAGGGGGTGCGCATCATCCGTCGTGCGGGACGGCGTCTTTCACCTGATGTTCGACCGGGGACGTGGAAAACGGGTGAGTGCCTGTTCGAACCAGACGGTCTTGCCCCGTGCCGTGGTGCTCGTCCCCCACTCCCGGGCGAGGCCGCTCACCACCAGCAGTCCGCGGCCGAACTCGTCGTGGGCGGAGGCGTTGAGGAGCGCGGCCGGGGCCGGTTCGTCGTCGCTGACCTCGCAGAGCAGGGCGCCGGTCCGGACGAGACGCAGCCCGATGTGGTGGGTGCGCCCGTGCTTCACCGCGTTGGTGACGAGCTCGCTGACCATCAGCTCGGCCGACTCCACCGCCTCCGGCAGATCCCAGTCGAGGAGCTTGCCGCGGACGAGCCGCCGGGCACGGGCCACTTCGCGTGGATCCAGGGCGAGTTGCCACTCGGCGACGTCGCCGTCCGGGATGCCGTTCAGCCGGGCCATCAGCAGCGCCACGTCGTCCTTGCGGCCACCCTTCGGGTTCAGAGCGCGGATGATCGTGTCGCAGGCGTCGTCCATGGAGGCGGCGGGATGCGCGGCGGATGCGCAGAGTGCGGCGAGTCCCGCGCCGATGTCCTGGCCGCGCACCTCGACCAGACCGTCGGTGCACAGAACCAGCCGGTCGCCGGGCCGCACCTGCACGGTCGCGGTCTCGAAGGCGACACCGCCGACGCCGACGGGCGCACCGGTCGGCAGGTCGAGGAGCTCCGCCCGGCCGTCCTCGGCGCGGACCAGCACGGGCGGGATGTGCCCGGCGTTGGCGATCTGGAGCTCGGAGTGGATCGGGTCGTAGACGGCGTAGAGGCAGGTCGCCAGATACTGCTCGCCGAGGCGCTGTGCCAGGTCGTCGAGGTTGCGCAGCAGCTGGGCGGGGGGCATCTCCATGGTGGCCATCGTCAGTACGGCGGTACGCAACTGGCCCATCATCGCCGCCGAGTTGAGTCCGTGCCCCATGACGTCGCCGACGACGAACGCGGTCCGGGAGCCCGGCAGTTTCACCGAGTCGAACCAGTCTCCGCCGATCCGGCCGAGCCGGGCGCCGGGCAGATAGCGGGTGGCGATGTCGCAGCCCGCCATGCGCGGTTCGACCTGGGGCAGCATGCTGTCCTGGAGGGTGTCGGCGACATTCTCCTGGTACGTGTACATGCGGGCGTTGTCGAGTACGAGCCCGGCACGGGCGGCGAGTTCGGCCCCCGTGGTGCGGTCCATGTCGTCGAAGGGCTCACGGCCGGGACGGCGCATCAGGACCATGAAGCCGAGCACCACGTCACGGGCCTTGAGCGGCACGATGAGCAGCGACCGGTGGGTGATCAGGGGGCGCAGGTCGCGCTTCTCGAACTCGCCCGAGATCCGGTTGCTCATCTCGTCGCTGACGTACGGGATGAGGACCGGCTCACCGGTGACCATGCACTGGAAGAACGGTGTGTGCTCCGGGAAGGCGATGGACTCGCCGACCGGGACGGTGTCGTCCCAGCGGCCGGGTTCGTCGTTGTGCTCGACCCACACCCGGTGCCAGACGGTGGTGACGTCGGGCGGCCCGTCCGGGAAGCCCTCACCGGCGAGGACCGCGGCGCGCAGATGCGTACCCGCGAAGTCGGTGAAGCGGGGGACGGCGGCACTGGTGACCTCGCGGATGGTGCGTTCGAGATCGAGGGAGGTGCCGATGCGGCCGCTGACCTCGTTGAGGAACTCCAGCCGTTCACGGACCGCCCCGTACTCGAGGTCGAGTTCGGGGCGCGGCGCGGCGCGGGTTACCGGCGAACCGTCGGCGGTGGCCTCCGGATCCTCGGCCGGGCGGCGCGGCGTCCGGCGCGGCACACCCCAGTCGGGAGTGACCGGGACCCGGTCGCGGTGGCTGAACTCCAGGATCGGATAGCCCAGTTCGAGGACCTGCGAGACGATCCGGGTGGCCTGGTGGACGCTCATGTTGGGCAGGATCTCGGGGAGCCGGCCGGCCAGGTCCTGATAGCCGGGGAAGTCGGTGTGGAGCGCGAAGCCCGGGGCGATCGTCTCGCTGTCCCGGCTGCCGTTCACCCCGGCGTCGCGCAACTGCCCGGCGTCCGCGGCGAGGACGAGGAGCCGTTCGGGACCGGGGCCGACCAGCGGGTAGGCCCACCACAGAACGTCGATCCGGCCGCGCCGCGGCTCGTCGACACGGGCCCGTCCCGCCGCCGGATAGGCGACGCTCCCGCTGAGCGAACTGTCGAGTCCGTGGCCGAAGCCGGCGTACGTTCCGTCCGGCCCGGTCTCCCCGTCCTGCCGCAACGCCCCTGAGACCGGCAGGAGTTCACCGGCCGGGCAGCCGATGGCCTCCTCCCTGGCGACGCCGAACAGCCGTCTGGCCCCGGTGGACCAGTGCGACACGAGTCCGGCCGCGTCGACGACGACCACGGCGAGCGGCACCCGTCCGGCAGTGGTGTCGCGCGGCTGTGGTGTCCTCTGCGGCGGTACACCAAGGTCCATGGGTGGAAGGCTCCTTCCCCACCGCAAGGTTCTGCGGCTTGTGACTCCACGGTACGGCTCCGTGTCCGGCCCCCGCCGGTCATCGGCGGAATCGACCCCAGGGGGTCGTGCGCCCCGCGCGCCCCACCGCGCACGATCCGACGAGAGGCCTCGGGGCGACCGGAACCGGGTCCTGCCACTGGAGCCTGCCCCCCAGGGCGCCGACCATGGCCCTCTCCATCAGTCCGCGTGACCGAGCTGGAGGTCGCGTTCGGTGCGTCCGCCGCCCGCGACCTGCAGGACGGTCGCCACCGGCGGATACCCGGCCGCGATCACCGTGTACTCGCCGGTCGACAGATCCACGAAGCGGAACGCCCCGTCGGGCCCGGTGGTCAGGGTGTCGACGACATTGCCCGCCGCGTCGAGGAGCGTGACCCGGGCGTCCTCGACGGGCCGTCCCCCGCTCGCCCGTACGATGCCGCGCAGCACGGCGCCACCGGCAAGTTCGATGTCCTGCCGGGTCTCTCTGGCCGCCTGCACGCTGACCGGAAGCGCCGCGGGCCGGAAGGCGGGGGCGCTCGCGGCGAGGGTGTACTCCCCGGCCACCAACTCCGAGATCACATAGCCGCCCTCGCGGCCGCTGCGGGTGGACGCGACGACCTCGCCGCGCACATCGGTGAGGGTGACGGCGGCGTCCCGCACCGGGATCCCGTCGGCCGTGACGACGGTTCCGGCCAGCCTGCCCGCGCCGCCGAGCACCACATCGAGCTCGACGGGCCGTTCGCCGACGGTGACACTGACGGCCTGCGGCTGGTGCCCGCCGGCCGCCGCGATCAGGACGTAGCTGCCGGAGCCGGGCACGCTCAGCGCGTACCGCCCGTCGTCACCGCTCGCGCCCCTTCCCACCTGCTGTCCCTGTACGTCGATGAGGGTGAGGGCGGCGCGCGGGACCTTCGAGCCGTCGGCGTGCTGGACGCTGCCGCACACCGGCACGCCCGAGAGGTGGACGGGCGGCGGCGGGGCGGCGGTGGCACGTGCGCCGGGGATCGAGGCGGACTCGGCAGCTGAATCGGGGCTGTGGTGGGACACCAGCGGTTTCTCCTTGAGGAAGAAGGCGATGACGAGGCCGAGCGCGAGCACCGGCACGAGGTAGAGGAAGATCCGGGGCATCGCGTCGGCGTACGCCTGGATGTAGCTGTCGCGGAGCGCGGGCTCCATGGCATGGACCAGCTGAGGGGTGATCGACTCGGGGTCGGGGAGATCGGCTCCGGACGGGAGGCGGACGGCGAGAGCGTCCGCGAGCCGGCCCGCGAACAGCGTCCCGAACACGGCGGCGCCGACGCTGCCGCCGATCTGCCGGAAGTAGTTGTTCGCGCTGGTGGCGGTGCCGAGGTCGGCGGGCGGCACGGAGTTCTGCACGGCCAGGACGAGCACCGGCATGATCAGGCCGATCCCGATGCCCAGCACGGCCTGCGCGATGCTGTACTCGATGCGCGGAGTGTCGGTTTCGAGGCGCGAGAGCAGCCACATGCCGACCACCGAGATCGCACTGCCGAGGATCGGGTAGATGCGGTAGCGGCCGGTACGGGAGATCAGCTGGCCGGAGACGACGGACGCCCCGACGATGCCACCCATCATCGGGAGCATCAGCAGCCCCGACTCGGTGGCTGTGGCGCCGTCGACCATCTGCAGGAACGTCGGCAGATAGCTGGCGGCGCCGAACAGGGCGACACCGACGACCGCGCCGACGAGCGCGGTGACATTGAAGATCGAGTCGCGGAACAGCCGCAGCGGGATGACGGGTTCGGGTGCGTGGCGCTCGACCACGAGGAAGAGCAGTGTCGTTCCGGCTGCTCCGGCGGCCAGTCCGAGGATGGTGCGCGAGCCCCAGGCGTACTCCGTTCCGCCCCAACTGGTCAGCAGAACCACGCAGGTGGAGGCGGCGGCCAGCAGCAGGGCGCCGAGCACGTCGAGGCGGGGCCGGACCGTGGGCTTGGGGAGCTTCAGTACGACGGTGATGACCGCGAGGGTGACGAGGCCGAACGGGACGTTGATGTAGAAACACCAGCGCCACGAGGCGTGGTCGGTGAAGAAGCCGCCGAGCAGCGGGCCCGCGACGGACGCGAGACCGAACGCGGCGCCGATCAACCCCATGAAGCGGCCGCGTTCACGAGGCGGTACGACGTCCGCGATGATCGCCTGGACCCCGATCATGAGCCCGCCGCCGCCGACGCCCTGCACCGCCCGGAAGGCGATCAGCTCGTCCATGGTGCGGGACCAGCCGGCCAGCGCGGAGCCGACGACGAAGACGACGATCGCGAACTGGAAGACGCTCTTGCGGCCGAAGAGATCCCCGAGCTTGCCGTAGATCGGCAGTCCGATGGTGGAGGCGAGGAGATAGGCGGTGACCGCCCAGGACATCTTCTCCAGGCCGTGCAGCTCACCGACGATCTTGGGCAGCGCGGTGGCGACGATCATCTGGTCGAGTGCCGCGAGCAGCAGGGTGAGCATCAGCCCGAGGAAGACCAGCCGGATCCCTCGGCGGCTGATCTCCTGGGCGGCGGGATCGGTGGTGGCGGGATCCGTGGCGGTGGGATCCGTGGAAGCCGATGCGGACGGGGGTACGGTCGCCGCGCCGGGAGGGGCGCCTGTCTGCTCCCCGGCGCCGCCCGCACCGTCCGGCTCGTCCTTCACCAGAGTGATACCGCCCACCACGTGCCGCTCCCCTCGTCGCATCTGCGCCGCCCATTTCTCGCATTGCGCGACATAGAGAGGCAAACGCGACGGGGGGCGCTGACGGCGCACTCGGGGGGCTTATGCCCCGGTGGGAGCCACTACGGCGCGCAACCGGCGGGCCGGGAAAACCACCCGAACCGGTGAGGCCGGCCGGGGACGCCAGGTGCTACTTCTCGACCTCGGTCGCGAGGTTGTGCAGCAGCTCGTCGTAGATGCGCCCAAGTCCCTTCGGCGCAAAGGTCTTCTCGAAGAATCCACCGATGCCGCCCGCACCGTTCCAGACGGTCGACACGACGGCCTTGGACTTGCCCTCGCCGGCCGGGGTGACGATCCAGGTGGTGACCATCGACGAGTTGCGGTCCTTCTCGACGAGCTGACCCTCGATCGGCTCGCTGACCTCCAGCAGGCAGTCGCGGATCCGCTTGCTGGTGGCCTGCAGCTTCCAGTGGACGAGGGTGCCCTCGCCGTCACCGCCCTCGCGCACCTCGTACTCGCTGAACTGGCCGGGCAGCACCTTGCCCCGGACCTCCTTGTAGTCGGCCAGCGCGTCGAACACCGTCTCCGCGTCCGCCGCGATGATCCGCTCTGTCGTGGCCTCGACCTGCGCCATGGCTGCTCCTCCACCACTCGGTTGTTCGGGGTGTGCTGAGCCAATCACCTCCGGCACGCCGCTCAAAATCCGGGCCGGGACGAAGGGGAGAAAACGATCAAGGGAACAAGTGTTCTATTCTGTGCCCAGCGCTACCGAGGAGGCGTCCATGCGCTGGGACAATCTGGTCGAGAACACCCGGGAGACCGGGACCGGCGCGCTCTTCGCCGCGGACGCGGTGACCACGCGCACCTTCGACACCCCTGAATTCCGGGGAATCACCTTCCATGAGATCCGGGCCCGCTCGATCGTGAACCGGGTGCCGGGCGCATCCCGGATGCCGTTCGAATGGACCGTGAACCCGTACCGGGGCTGTACGCATGCCTGCGTCTACTGCTTCGCCCGCAAGACCCACAGCTATCTGGACCTCGACACCGGGCTCGGCTTCGACTCGCAGATCGTCGTCAAGACAAACGCCCCGGAGCTGCTCCGCCGCCATCTCGCCTCCAGCCGCTGGCACGGGGCGCACATCGCGATGGGCACCAACGTCGACTGCTACCAGCGGGCCGAGGGCCGCTACCGGCTGATGCCCGGCATCATCGAGGCCCTGCGCGACCACGCCAACCCGTTCTCGATCCTCACCAAGGGCACGATCGTCCTGCGCGACCTGGAGCTGCTGCGGCAGGCCGCGGAAGTCACCGAAGTCGGCATCTCCGTCTCGGTCGGCTTCGTCGATCCCGAGCTGTGGCGCACGGTCGAACCCGGCACCCCGTCCCCCGAGCGCCGCCTCGACGTCGTGCGCACACTGAGCGAGAACGGCATCGACTGCGGCGTACTGATGGCGCCGGTCATCCCGTTCCTCGGTGACCACCCGGACCAGCTGCGGGCCACGGTCCGCGCGATCGCCGCCGCCGGGGCGACCTCGGTGACACCGCTCGTGCTCCATCTACGGCCGGGCGCCCGCGAGTGGTTCATGCAGTGGCTCGGCCGACACCACCCACAACTGGTGCGGCGGTACGAGCGGATGTATGCGGACGGGTCGTACGCGCCCACGTGGTACCAGCGCACCGTCACCCGCCGGGTGCACGAGCTGGCCGCCGAGTACGGCATCGGTCCGGCGCGTCGCGGAGAGCCCCGCCGGATCCCCGAACAGCAGGAGCAGCAGTCGCCGCTCGACAGTCCCGGTCCCACCCAGCTCACCCTGCTCTGACCTCGGCCCGAGCCCTGTCCCGGACATAGCCCGGCAGCTGCCGTGGGCCTGCGCGAGCCCGGTCGGGCAAATGGGTCAACTCTCATCAGAACATGTCCTTCCGTGTCCGAATGTGGGGAGCATGCCGCGGGGGCTGCACCCACCCGCAGCCGCGTTCCCTCCACCACGGGAGGCCATATGACGAATCGTTCAGGAATTCTGTTCGCTGTCGGTGCGACAGTCGCCGGTCTGATGACCGGTGTTCCGTCCCCGGCGGCAGCCGACGGAGTCGCGCCGTCTGCCGCGCAGCTCACATGGACCGGCTGCGCCACGAAGTCGTATCCGACGCTGCAGTGCTCAACCGTGCGCACCCCGCTCAATCATGACGATCCGTCGGGCAGGAGCATCACCCTCGCCCTGTCACGGATCCCGCACACCGCGAAGGCCTCGCAGGGCCCTCTGCTCGTCAACCCCGGCGGCCCCGGCGGCAGCGGGCTGGCGATGGCCGGCTTCGTGGCGGCCTCGCTGCCGAAGGAGACAGCCGCGCAGTACGACGTGATCGGGTTCGACCCGCGCGGGGTCGGGAAGAGTTCACCGGCCCTGAACTGCGTACCGAAATACTTCGGGCCGCGGCGCCCCGACCCGGTGCCGCTGGACCTCCGGACCGAGCAGGCCAACCGGGACCGCGCCGCGTCCTTCGCCGCCGCGTGCGGCGCGAAGTACCCGGATCTGCTGCCGTACATGGACACGGTGAGCACCGCCAAGGATCTCGATGTGATCCGGCAGGCCCTCGGCTCCCCGCAGATCAACTACTTCGGATATTCGTACGGCACCTATCTGGGCGCGGTGTACGCCAAGCTCTTCCCGCAGCGGGTGCGGCGTCTGGTGCTCGACTCGAACGTCGACCCGGACGGGGTCTGGTACGACGACAACATCGGTCAGGACTACGCGTTCGACGCCCGCCAGAAGGCCTTCGCAGCCTGGATCGCGAAGCACGACTCGACGTACGGACTCGGCAGCGATCCGGCGAAGGTCGAGGCCGCCTGGTACGGGATGAGCGAAGCGGTCAGGAAGGAACCCGCGGGCGGGACGGTCGGTATGAGCGAGCTGCAGGACACGTTCCTGCCGGGCGGCTACAACAACGGGTACTGGCCCTACCTGGCCGATGCGTTCGCCGCGTACGTGAACCACAAGGACCAGGACGCGCTGGTCCGCGCATACAAGAAGCTCGGCGCCGTCGACGACAAGGGCGACAACGGCTACTCGGTCTACGCGGCCGTGCAGTGCCACGACGCCGAGTGGACGCGCGACTGGAACACCTGGCGCAGTGACAGCTGGAAGGTGCACGGCAAGGCACCCTTCTACACCTGGAACAACACCTGGTACAACGCACCGTGCGCATCCTGGCCGGTGGCGCCGCTCAGCCCGGTGCAGGTCTCCAACGACGCACTCCCGCCGGCGCTGCTCTTCCAGGCCACGGAGGACGCGGCCACGCCGTACGAGGGCGGAGTCACCATGCACCGCAGACTCCGCGGCTCCAGCCTGGTCGTCGAACAGGGCGGCGGCAACCACGGCATCACGCTGAGCGGCAACAAGTGTCTGGACCGGTACTTGGTGGACTACCTCGACAAGGGCACCGTCCCGCGCGGCAACGGCAGCGGCGCCGACACGGACGCGGTCTGCCCGAAGTCTCCCGACCCGGAGCCGCCGGCCGCCGGGACATCGGCCAAGACGCTGCGGAGCGCGACGGCGGACGGAGGCGCCGTACTGCACGGGATGCTCGGCTTCCGCGGCTGAGGGGAGGGGGCCGGACCACGGACCCGGTGACCCGATCGCACGCTCTCGGGGGCGTACGCCACCATGGTCCGTATGACGACACGGCCCACCTCCGCGTACGCCCCCGACCTGTCCGTCAGAGCCATGGCCATCGAGGACTGCGAGGCTGTCGCGACAATCCGGGTGCGCGGCTGGCAGGCCGCGTACACCGGGCTGATCCCGCAGGCGTATCTGGACGCGATGGACATCGCCGAGGACGCGCAGCGGCGGCGCGGCTTCTTCGCCGAACGCAACACGGTCGTCAATGTGGTGGCCGAGCGGCCGGGCCCGGGTGTGATCGGCTGGGCCTGCTACGGCCCGTACCGCGCGGACGGCAGGCGGCTCGCCCGCGCCGAGCTGTACGCCATCTATGTGCTGCCCGAGCAGCGCGGGACCGGGGTCGGTCGCGCCCTGATGGCTGAGATCCTGGCGCGCTCCGCAGCGGACGGGTTCCCCGATCTGTCGCTCTGGGTCCTCAAGGAGAACGCGCCGGCCCGCCGTTTCTACGAGCGTGCGGGCTTCGCCCCGGACGGCGCCGAGGAGCCGTTCCAGGTCGGCGGCGTCCTGGTGCCCGAGGTGCGTTACGTACGTACTCTCAGCCCGTCGGCAGCCGACTGATCGCCTCCTCGGCCGCGCCGCCGAGCCTCGGGTGCGGCAACGCCGCCCGCAGGACCGGGCGGGCCTGCGCGTCGCCGAGCTGCCCCAGCCCTTCCACACAGGCCAGCGCGACCCGCCAGTGCGGCTCGTCCGGTGCCAGCAGCCGTTCCAGGGTGCTGATCAGCGTCGGGACGGACTCGGGGGCCCGCAGCGCGGTGAGCAGCCGTACCGGGTGCAGGGCGTAGGCGGTGCGCAGCGTGTTGGTCGCGAGGGCGGCGGCGGCCCGGGACGTACGTGGGTCGCCGAGGCACACCAGGGCATGGGCGGCGGAGACGCAGCGCTCCGGGTCGCGGTGGTTCAGCAACAGGATCAGCGCCTCGAAGGCCCGTCTGTCGCCGCCGCAGCCGAGCCGGAACGCGGCGATCTCGCGCGCCCAGAGCGGGCGTTCGCGTTCGACGAGGACCTGCGCCAGCTCCTCGTCGTCGTCGGTGGCGAGCAGCCTGCGGTACGCCGCCGACTCCCCCGCCTCGTCCCCCAGCCGGTCGGCCAGCGACCGGAACTCCTCGTCCATGACCGTCAGCGTATCGGCGGACACGACGAGTGTGAGCGGGCACACAACAACTCGGGACTGGCGCGCTCGTTACTCGCCGGTTAACCTCATATGAGCGGGACACACTCCCCGCCGACTCCAGTGGCCTGGTGACGCAGCCACCCGGAGTGCTTGTCGGTTCGGCAGCTTTGCGCGACGTGACTCCGGGACAGAGTCCGTCACCCCATCCCGGGTCCGGGTGTGTTCGGTACACCCCCGGCCCTGAGCACCACGACACGCAATTCCCGCACGCCATGCGTCGGTCGGGCCCCTCGGCCCCACCAGATCCGTGCGCGTCGTGCGCCCACACAGTCGTCACTCATCCCTGGAGTCCCGTGATGGACATCCCGCTCTCCACCATCGCCGTCGTCGGCCTCGGCACCATGGGCACCGGCATCGCCGAGGTCCTCGCCCGGGCCGGTCGCGAGGTCATCGGTATCGACATCAGCGAGGCGGCCGCGCGTCAGGCCGTTGCCGCCCTCGAAGCCTCCACCGCCCGCGCCGTGCAGAAGGGGCGGATCACCGAGGGCGAGCGGCACGATGTCCTCGCCCGGTTCCGTACCTTCTCCGATCTGCAGGCCGCCGCGGACGCGCAGCTCGTCATCGAGGTCGTGCCCGAGTCGTACGAGATCAAGCAGCAGCTCTTCCGGGAGCTCGACGCGATCACCTCCCCCTCCGCGATCCTGGCGACCGGCACCAACGCCCTCTCGGTGACCCGGCTGGCCGCCGAGTCGCAGCACCCCGAGCGCGTGCTCGGTCTGCACTTCTTCAACCCGGCGCCCGCGATGAAGCTGGTCGAGGTGGTCTCCTCGGTGCTGACGGCGCCGCCGGCCGTCGAGGCGGTCACCGCGCTCGCCCGTGAGCTGGGCAAGGAGCCGGTCGCGGTGGGAGACCGGCCCGGGTTCGTCGCCGACGGGCTGCTGTTCGGCTACCTGAACCAGGCCGCCGCGATGTACGAGGCGAGCTACGCCTCCCGTGAGGACATCGACGCGGCCATGAAGCTGGGCTGCGGGCTGCCGATGGGCCCGCTCGCGCTGCTCGACCTGATCGGGGTCGACACCGCCCGTACCGTCCTGGAGGCGATGTACTCCGAGTCGCACGACCGGCTGCACGCCCCGGCGCCGATCCTCAAGCAGCTCAGCGAGGCCGGGCTGACCGGCCGCAAGTCGGGCCGCGGCTTCTACACGTACGCTGCGCCGGGCGGCCAGACCGTGGTGCCGGACACGAAGACGCCGCTGGAGAGCGGTGGAGCGGCGACCGGACGCACCGTGCGGTCCGTGGGTGTCGCCGGTTCCGGCACGATGGCCTCGGGCATCGCTGAGGTCTTCGCGAAGGCCGGTTACGACGTGGTGCTCGCCGCGCGCAGCCAGGAGAAGGCCGACACGGCCAAGGGCCGGATCGCCAAGTCGCTGGAGCGTTCCGTCACCAAGGGGCGGCTGACGGCCGAGGCCCGGGACGAGACCCTCGCCCGCGTCACCGCGGCCGGTTCGCTGGACTCGTTCGAAGACGTCGATCTCGCGGTCGAGGCGGTCGCCGAGGACCTGGCGGTCAAGCAGCAGCTGTTCACCACGCTGGACAAGGTCTGCAAGCCGGGTGCGGTCCTCGCCACCACCACGTCGTCGCTGCCGGTCGTGGCGTGCGCACGGGCCACCTCGCGTCCGCAGGACGTCATCGGGATGCACTTCTTCAACCCGGCGCCCGCGATGAAGCTGGTCGAGGTGGTCCGTACGGTGCTCACGGACGACGACGTCCACGCCACCGTCCGTGAGGTGTGCGGGAAGATCCGCAAGCACCCGGTGGACTGCGGGGACCGGGCCGGCTTCATCGTGAACGCGCTGCTGTTCCCGTACCTCAACAACGCGATCAAGATGGTCGGGGAGCACTACGCGACCCTCGACGACATCGACGCCGCGATGAAGCTGGGCGGCGGTTACCCGATGGGCCCGTTCGAGCTCCTCGACGTCGTCGGGCTCGATGTCTCGCTCGCCATCGAGAAGGTGCTGCACAGCGAGTTCCGCGACCCGGGCCTGGCCCCGGCGCCACTGCTGGAGCACCTGGTGGCCGCCGGCTGCCTCGGCCGCAAGACGGGGCGTGGCTTCCGCGAATATGCCCGGCGCTGAGGGACGGCGGGCTCCCGCCCGGCCGGCGAGGTCTCCGGCCGGGCGGGAGCGCTCCGCCGGCTCCCCGCCGGTTCCCGGGCCGGGCGCCGGCTGGGGAGGGCTCCTCGACCCGCCACCACCGCCTTCGGCGTGGGAGGCGCCGCCCGGCGGCCCGCCCCCGCAGGCGCGCTCTCCTGCGCCGATGCAGTACGTTCACACCATGTCCCAGCCCGCCAGGTCCCCCCGTGTCTCCACCGCACCCGACGCCCCGGAGAGTGCCGCAGGCACGCGCGCCGCCGCCCAACGGCTCAAGATGCGCCGTGAACTGGCCGCCGCAGCGATGGAGCTCTTCGCCACGAAGGGGTACGAGGCGACGACGGTCGACGAGATCGCGGGCGCCGCGGGCGTCGCCCGGCGGACCTTCTTCCGGCACTTCCGCTCCAAGGAAGAGGCGATCTTCCCGGACCATGACGACACCCTCGTCCGGGCCGAGGCCGTCCTCAATGCCGCCCCCGCGCACGAGCACCCGCTCGACACCGTCTGCCGCGGCATCAAGGAAGTCATGAAGATGTACGCGGCCAAGCCTGCGGTCTCCGTGGCCCGCTACAAGCTGACCCGCGAGGTCCCCACCCTGCGGGAGGCCGAGATCGCCTCGGTGGCCCGCTACGAGCGGCTGTTCACGCGCTATCTCCTGGGCCATTTCGACGAGCGCGACCACCATGTCGGCAATGACGATCCGCTGCTGGCGGAGGTCGCGGCGTCCGCCGTCGTCACCGCGCACAACCATGTGCTGCGCCGCTGGCTGCGGGCGGGCGGCCAGGGCGACGTGGAGGCACAGCTCGACCACGCGTTCGCGATCGTCCGGGACACGTTCGGGACCGGGATCGGCGCGGGCCGGATCGCCGGGACCGAGCCCGCGTCCCCGCCGGCCGCCGCTTCGGTGAGCACGGAGGGCGAGGTGCTGGTCGCAGTGGCGCGCACCGACGCACCGCTCGACGAAGTGATGCGCACGATCCAGCAGGCGCTCAAGGACCACTGAGCGGGGGCCTGTTGGCCGAACCGCTCCGACGACACCCCGCATGCCGGACGGGCTCGCTTCCGAGCCCGTCCGGCATCCGCGTGCTCGGGCGCCGAAACTGGTTGCGGCCCGGACCCGCCGGTGTTGTGGTGGGCCCATGACTCATGATCACGACGCCCTGCTGTCCCTCTTCGACCACGAGATGCGCGAGCAGGCCCGACCCGACGGCCCCGGTGTCCGGATCGAGCGCACCGCGGATGTCGTACGTCAGGTCGGCGCGGCCTCCGACTGGAACGGCGTCGTCTGGTCGGCGCCGGATCTGGACGCCGCCCGGGCGGATGCGGCGATCGCGGCCCAGGTGGAGCGCTTCACCGAGCTCGGCCTCGACGAGTTCGAGTGGAAACTGTACGCGCACGACCGGCCGGCGGACCTGGGGCAGCGGCTGCGGGCGGCCGGCTTCGTCGCGGAGGAACCGGAGACCCTGTTGGTCGCCCCGGTCGCGGACCTTCCGACCGCGGTGGAGCTCCCCGATGGCGTCCGACTGCGTACGGTGACCGACGCGGCCGATGTGGAGCTGATGGCCCGGGCCCATGAGCGGGCGTTCGGCTCGGACTGGTCGCGGCTGCGCCATCAGGTGCTGGCCCGGCTCTCCGAGGCCCCGGACAGCTTCGTCGGGGTCCTGGCGATGGTGGGCGACGAGCCGGTGAGCTCGGCCCGCATGGAGCTGTACCCGGGCACCGGCTTCGCGGGACTCTGGGGCGGCGGGACCGTAGAGCCGTGGCGCGGGAAGGGCATCTACCGAGCGCTGGTGGCCTTCCGTGCCGCGATCGCCACCGAGCGTGGCTACACATATCTGCAGGTCGACGCGACCGAACAGAGCCGTCCGATCCTCCAGCGGCTCGGTTTCACCGCGCTGAGCAGCACCACGCCGTACGTCTACCGACGCAAGTCCTGACGGCACCGAGCGGGACGGAACACCCCGAACCACCTCTCATGTCGCTCATGCGTGCCGGGCGGATGACATGTGAGAGAAATTGTTGGCACGCAGTGCCTTGCCAGGTGTCACGGAGTGCCATACGTTGAAGTTGTCCGGGCGGCCGGCGTGCAGAGACCTCACGTACGCCGGCTGTCCCCGCAAGCCATGTGCCTGCGCGCCCGGACGCCTGCGTCACAGGCAAACCCTTCTGCTCCACCAGAGCAGGCCGAAGCCTTACCAGCCGAACCGACGGCAGCACCTCCACAACGCACCGCACCCCCGTTGGCAGGGACCCTCAGGCGTCCCTCGACGCATTCCCCGAGCACTCGGCCCCGGTCGAGCCGGGGAGACACCATCTCGGAGGCACACCGTGAAGGAAATCCTGGACGCGATCCAATCGCAGGACAGCACCGCCGCAGATTTCGCGGCCCTGTCCATCCCCGAGTCGTACCGCGCGGTGACCGTGCACAAGGACGAGACGGAGATGTTCGCCGGGCTCGACACCCGCGACAAGGACCCCCGCAAGTCGCTGCACGTCGACGACGTCCCGGTGCCCGAGCTCGGGCCCGGCGAGGCGCTGGTCGCCGTCATGGCCAGCTCGGTGAACTACAACTCGGTCTGGACCTCGATCTTCGAGCCGATGTCCACCTTCGGCTTCCTGGAGCGCTACGGAAGGCTCAGCGAGCTCACCAAGCGCCACGACCTGCCGCATCACGTCATCGGCTCCGACCTGGCGGGCGTCGTCCTGCGCACCGGCCCCGGCGTCAACGCCTGGCACCCCGGCGACGAGGTCGTCGCGCACTGCCTCTCGGTCGAACTGGAGTCCTCGGACGGCCACAACGACACGATGCTCGACCCCGAGCAGCGGATCTGGGGCTTCGAGACCAACTTCGGCGGCCTCGCCGAGATCGCGCTCGTCAAGTCCAACCAGCTGATGCCGAAGCCGCAGCACCTCAGCTGGGAGGAGGCCGCCGCTCCCGGCCTGGTCAACTCCACCGCGTACCGCCAGCTCGTCTCGCGCAACGGCGCCGGCATGAAGCAGGGCGACAACGTGCTGATCTGGGGTGCCAGCGGCGGACTCGGTTCATACGCCACGCAGTTCGCGCTGGCCGGCGGCGCCAACCCGATCTGCGTCGTCTCCAGCGAGCAGAAGGCGGACATCTGCCGGAAGATGGGCGCCGAGGCGATCATCGACCGCAACGCCGAGGACTACAAGTTCTGGAAGGACGAGCACAACCAGGACCCGCGCGAGTGGAAGCGGTTCGGCAAGCGCATCCGCGAGCTGACCGGCGGCGAGGACGTGGACATCGTCTTCGAGCACCCGGGCCGCGAGACGTTCGGTGCCTCGGTGTACGTGACCCGCAAGGGCGGCACGATCGTCACCTGCGCGTCGACGTCGGGCTACAACCACGAGTACGACAACCGCTACCTGTGGATGTCGCTGAAGAAGATCGTGGGCTCGCACTTCGCGAACTACCGCGAGGCGTGGGAGGCCAACCGGCTGATCGCCAAGGGCAAGATCCACCCCACGCTGTCGAAGGTCTACTCCCTGGAGGAGACCGGCCAGGCCGCCTACGACGTGCACCGCAACCTTCACCAGGGCAAGGTCGGCGTTCTGGCGCTGGCCCCGCGCGAGGGTCTGGGTGTGCGCAACGAGGAGCTCCGCGAGCAGCACATCGACGCCATCAATCGCTTCCGGGACATCTGACATGAGTGGCCGTCAGAAGGACCGCCCGTGGCTCATGAGGACGTACGCCGGTCACTCGACCGCCGAGGCGTCCAACGAGCTCTACCGGCGCAACCTCGCCAAGGGCCAGACCGGTCTGTCGGTCGCGTTCGACCTGCCGACCCAGACGGGTTACGACCCCGACCACATCCTCGCCCGCGGCGAGGTCGGGCGGGTCGGCGTGCCCGTCTCGCACCTCGGCGACATGCGGCGGCTGTTCCAGGACATCCCGCTCGAGCAGATGAACACCTCGATGACGATCAACGCCACCGCGATGTGGCTGCTGGCGCTCTATCAGGTGGTCGCCGAGGAGCAGGGCGCCGACGCAGCGAAGCTCCAGGGCACGACGCAGAACGACATCGTCAAGGAGTACCTCTCGCGCGGGACGCATGTCTTCCCGCCCGGTCCCTCGCTGCGGCTGACCACCGACATGATCACGTACACGGTCAACCACATACCGAAGTGGAATCCGATCAACATCTGCAGCTATCACCTGCAGGAGGCGGGGGCCACTCCGGTCCAGGAGATCGCGTACGCCATGTCGACGGCAATCGCCGTGCTCGACGCGGTCCGCGACTCCGGGCAGGTGCCCGAGGAGAAGTTCGGCGATGTCGTCGCCCGCATCTCCTTCTTCGTGAACGCGGGCGTCCGCTTCATCGAGGAGATGTGCAAGATGCGCGCCTTCGGCCGCATCTGGGACCAGGTCACCCGCGAGCGGTACGGCATCACCGACGCCAAGCAGCGCCGGTTCCGCTACGGCGTCCAGGTCAACTCCCTCGGGCTGACCGAGGCGCAGCCGGAGAACAACGTCCAGCGCATCGTCCTGGAGATGCTGGCGGTCACGCTCTCCAAGGACGCCCGCGCCCGGGCCGTCCAGCTGCCCGCCTGGAACGAGGCGCTGGGACTCCCGCGGCCCTGGGACCAGCAGTGGTCGCTTCGGATCCAGCAGGTCCTCGCGCACGAGAGCGATCTGCTGGAGTACGAGGACATCTTCGCCGGGTCGCATGTGATCGAGGCCAAGGTGGACGCCCTGGTCACCGAGTCGCTCGCGGAGATCGACCGGATCCAGCAGATGGGCGGGGCCATGGCGGCCGTCGAGTCCGGCTACCTGAAGTCGGAGCTGGTCTCCTCGCACGCGCAACGGCGGGCCCGGATCGAGGGCGGCGAGGAGAAGATCGTCGGCGTCAACATCTACGAGACGACCGAGCCGAACCCGCTCACCTCGGACCTCGACGGCGCCATCATGACGGTCGACCCGGCCAACGAGGCCAGGGTGGTCGCGGCGCTCCACGAGTGGCGCGACAACCGTGACGAGGCCCGCGCCTCCGAGGCGCTGGCGGCGCTGAAGAAGGCCGCGGCCGGCACCGACAACATGATGGAAGCGACCGTGGAGTGCGCCCGCGCGGGTGTCACCACCGGCGAATGGTCGTGGGCGCTGCGCGATGTGTTCGGCGAGTTCCGGGCCCCGACGGGCGTGTCGTCCGCGCCGGTCGCGGTGACCGCGGAGGCGGGCACGCCGCTCGCCCTGGTCCGCGAGAAGGTCGCCCGCACCGCCGGCGACCTCGGCACCGGACGGCTGCGGCTGCTGGTCGGCAAGCCGGGCCTGGACGGGCACTCCAACGGCGCCGAGCAGATTGCCGTACGCGCCCGTGACGCCGGGTTCGAGGTCGTGTACCAGGGGATCAGGCTGACCCCCGAACAGATCGTCTCGGCCGCGCTGGCCGAGGACGTGCACTGCGTCGGTCTGTCGATCCTGTCCGGCTCGCACGCCGAGCTGGTGCCGGACGTGCTGAACCGGCTGCGTGAGGCCGGCGCCAACGACATACCCGTCATCGCTGGCGGGATCATTCCGCCCGCCGACGCCACCGCGCTGATCGATGCGGGCGTCGCCGCAGTATTCACCCCGAAGGACTTCGGCATCACGGAGATCATCGGCCGTATCGTCGACGAGATCCGGAAAGCGAACAAGCTCGACCCTCTGGAGGTCCCCGCATGACCCAGCCTGTGAACCGTCTGCGTCCGCGTCGCTCCTGCCTGGCCGTGCCGGGCTCGAACCCGCGGTTCCTGGAGAAGGCCCAGGGCCTCCCGGCCGACCAGGTCTTCCTGGACCTCGAGGACGCCTGCGCCCCGCTCGCCAAGGAAGGCGCCCGGCACCACATCGTCGACGCGCTGAACAACGGCGACTGGACGGGCAAGACCCGGGTCGTGCGCGTCAACGACTGGACGACGCACTGGACGTACCGCGATGTGATCACGGTGGTCGAGGGTGCCGGCCAGAACCTCGACTGCATCATGCTGCCGAAGGTCCAGGACGCCCAGCAGGTCGTCGCCCTCGATCTGCTGCTCACCCAGATCGAGAAGACCATGGGCTTCGAGGTCGGCAGGATCGGCATCGAGGCGCAGATCGAGAACGCCAAGGGCCTGGTGAACATCGACGACATCGCCGCCGCCTCACCGCGTCTGGAGACGCTGATCTTCGGCCCGGCCGACTTCATGGCGTCGATCAACATGAAGACCCTGGTCGTCGGCCAGCAGCCGCCCGGCTACGGTGCGGACGCCTACCACTACATCCTCATGCGCATCCTGATGGCGGCCCGTACGTACGACCTCCAGGCGATCGACGGTCCCTTCCTGCAGATCCGTGACGTGGACGCCTACCGCGAGGTCGCCGGCCGTGCGGCGGCGCTGGGCTTCGACGGCAAGTGGGTACTGCACCCCGGCCAGGTCGACGCGGCCAACGAGGTGTTCTCGCCGTCGCAGGAGGACTACGACCACGCCGAGCTGATCCTCGACGCGTACGAGTGGTGCACCTCGGAGGCGGGCGGCAAGAAGGGTTCGGCGATGCTCGGCGACGAGATGATCGACGAGGCCAGCCGGAAGATGGCCCTGGTCATCGCGGGCAAGGGCCGCGCGGCCGGCATGCAGCGCACCTCCAAGTTCGAAGCTCCGGAGGCCTGACCATGCAGTTCGGACGCACCTATGAGGAGTTCGAGGTCGGTGCGGTGTACAAGCACTGGCCCGGAAAGACGGTCACGGAGTACGACGACCACCTTTTCTGTCTGCTCACCATGAATCACCACCCGCTGCACATGGACAGCAACTACGCGGAAAAGACGACCGATTTCGGGAAGAACGTTGTAGTCGGCAACTACATCTACTCGCTGTTGCTCGGCATGTCCGTCCCCGACGTCTCCGGGAAGGCGATCGCCAACCTGGAGGTCGAATCCCTGAAGCATGTCGCGCCGACCTTCCACGGCGACACGATCTACGGCGAGACGACCGTCCTCGACAAGACTCCGTCAAAGTCCAAGAGTGACCGCGGAATCGTCTACGTGGAGACCAAGGGCTACAAGCAGGACGGGACGCTCGTCTGCGTGTTCCGCCGCAAGGTGATGGTCCCCACCGAGACGTACATCAAGGAGCGCGGCGGCGAGCAGCCCGGCCGCCCGGAGCTGAACCAGCCTTCGCAGAAGAACGTGGAGAAGTAGCCATGACGCGACTCGCCCAGACCGCCGGCCTGAACGACATCCAGCAGGAAATCCTCTCCACGGTCCGGGATTTCGTCGACAAGGAGATCATTCCGGTCGCGACCCAGTTGGAGCACCGCGACGAGTACCCGACGGAGATCGTCGAGGGGCTCAAGGAACTGGGTCTGTTCGGGCTGATGATCCCCGAGGAGTACGGCGGCCTGGGTGAGTCGCTTCTCACATACGCGCTCTGCGTCGAGGAGATCGCACGCGGCTGGATGAGCGTGTCGGGAATCATCAACACGCACTTCATCGTGGCGTACATGCTCAAGCAGCACGGCACCCAGGAGCAGAAGGACACGTTCCTGCCGCGGATGGCGCTGGGCGAGGTCCGGGGCGCGTTCTCGATGTCCGAGCCGGCGCTGGGCTCCGACGTCTCGGCCATCACCTCCAAGGGCGTCAGGGACGGCGACGAGTACGTCCTGAACGGCCAGAAGATGTGGCTGACGAACGGCGGCACGTCCTCGCTCGTCGCCGTGCTGTGCCGAAGTGACGAAGGCCACCCCGAGGGGACGGCCCCGCACAAGTCGATGACGACCTTCCTGGTCGAGAAGGAGCCGGGCTTCGGTGAGGTCCGTCCGGGGCTCACCATTCCCGGGAAGATCGACAAGATGGGTTACAAGGGCGTCGACACGACGGAACTCATCATGGACGGACTGCGCATTCCGGCCAATCGTGTACTAGGCGGCACCACCGGCCGAGGGTTTTACCAAATGATGGACGGTGTCGAGGTCGGCCGGGTGAATGTGGCCGCGCGTGGTTGCGGCGTCGCTCAGCGTGCATTCGAACTGGGCGTTTCCTACGCTCAGCAACGCCACACCTTCGGAAAGCCGATCGCCCAGCACCAGGCGATCCAGTTCAAGCTGGCCGAAATGGCCACCAAGGTCGAAGCGGCGCATGCGATGATGGTGAATGCAGCGCGCAAAAAGGACTCCGGGGAACGAAACGACCTGGAGGCAGGGATGGCGAAGTACCTCGCCTCCGAATACTGCAAGGAAGTCGTCGAGGACGCCTTCCGCATCCACGGCGGTTACGGCTTCTCCAAGGAGTACGAGATCGAGCGCCTCTACCGGGAGGCCCCGATGCTGTTGATCGGTGAAGGTACCGCCGAAATCCAGAAAATGATCATTGGGCGCCGACTCCTCGAGGAGTACCGGTTCCAGGGCTGATTGTCCCCTTCGAGGTGATTTAGCCGCGAAGAAGATCACACCCTGTCATCCTCAGCCGGTGCCTTCCAGCCGTCCGACTCGGCTGCTGGCTTGCCCAGTTGCGGCCCGCAACCGATAGCATCGCCGGAAAAGCCGCCGTCCCCCGTTGCCAGCGCGGCATCATCCGCTACGAAGGTCATCCATGCCCGACAGCCAAACCTCTGCATCACGCGGCGGAGTCCGCCTTGCGCGCGGAGCTTCGCCGTGGCTCCTCCCGACCGTCGCCACCGCGGCGCTCAGCCTCACCCGGGCCCGCAAGTCCGGACGCTGGGCCGCCGTGGCCGTGCCCACCACCGCACTCGCGGCGGGCATGCTGTGGTTCTTCCGCGACCCCGAGCGCGAGATCACCCAGGGCCGAGTCATCTCTCCGGCCGACGGCGTGGTGCAGAGCATCATGCCGTGGAAGGACGGGCGCACCCGCGTCGCGATCTTCATGAGCCCGCTGAATGTCCACGTCAACCGTGCGCCTCTGGCGGGCACGGTGACATCGGTCGAGCACATCCCTGGTGGGTTCGTCCCGGCGTTCAACAAGGAGAGCGAGAACAACGAGCGCGTTGTCTGGCACTTCGACACCGAGCTCGGTGACATCGAGATGGTGCAGATCGCGGGTGCGGTTGCCCGTCGCATCGTCCCGTACATCCCGCAGGGCACGAAGGTGGAGCAGGGCGAGCGCATCGGCCTGATCCGCTTCGGCTCCCGGGTCGACATCTACCTTCCGGAAGGTATCGATGTCGCGGTCGAGGTCGGCCAGGCCACCACCGCGGGGGTGACTCGAATTGACCGTGATTGATCCCGACACACAGGCCGGCTGGGTGCCGGAGGCCGAGTCCGAGGACGACGTCGAGGACATGCCGCTGTCTCTGCGGCTGTCGATAGCGGACACCCTCACTCTCGGTAATGCCACGTGCGGTTTCATGGCGGTGTACTTCACCACCACGGGGATCCTCATCCCGCACCTCACGGGCAGCGACGAGAGCGGCATGGCCCGGCACTCGGCGGCCACCGCCGTGATCCTGATGCTCCTCGCCGCGGTCTTCGACCTCTTCGACGGGCTGGTGGCGCGCAAGCTCCGCAGCTCGCCGATGGGCGCGGAGCTGGACAACCTCTCGGACCTGATCAGCTTCGGCCTCGCCCCGGCGTACTTCGTACTCGTGTACGGCATGGTCGCGGACGACGCGCACCAGAGGGTGTCGGCGCTCGCGGCGATCGTCGTGCTGCTGGCCGTGGTGCTGAGACTGGCCAGATTCTCCTGTGTGACCATGAAGGACGGCATGTTCCAGGGCATGCCGAGCCCCTTCGGAGCGCTCACGGTCGTCTCGATCGTCCTCCTGGAGCTGCCCTTCGTACCGACGCTGCTCGCGATCGTCGGAGTGGCGTGGCTGATGGTCAGCCGGGTCGAGTACCCGAAGCCGCGGGGTGTCCTCGCGGTGGCGATGCTCAGCTGGATCGTCGGCGCCATGGGACTGCTCGCCGCCTGGGCGTTCGACGCCCCCGGTGGTCAGCTGCTCCTCCAGACCGGCTGCGCGCTGCAGGTGGTCCTGGGCGCGGTCATCCCGCTCTTCGCGACGGCGCGGCGGGTGAACACCTTCCGCGACAACCGGCGCGAGGCACGGGCGGCTCAGCTGCCCTAGCGGTACAGCACAAGACGTACGAGGGCCCGGGTGCTTCCCCAGCACCCGGGCCCTCCTGCATGTCGTGGTGGCGCACCTTCCCGGTGCGGTCTTCGCGATCATCGTTCGGCGGACGCCGACGTCACAGAGCCGGTCGGGAGTGCGCTCTCCCGGCCGGCTCCGCGGGTCTGCCCGGCGACCGCTACGCCTCCCAGCGGGCGGCGAGCAGGAGCGCGATGTCGTCGGGCCGGTCGGACTCCTGCTTCGCCTCCCGGATCACCAGATCCGCCATGTCGGCGAGCGACGGCAGGTCTGCTCGCTCGATCGTGGAGCGCAGCCGCTCGATGCCCAGATCGATGTCGGTCCCTGTGTGCTCGACCAGTCCGTCGGTGAACAGCGTCAGGATCGCGCCGGGGTCCAGGAGGAGGTCGTTGACCGGGTAGGAGGCACGGGGGGCGACACCGAGCACGATGCCGCCCGGCAGGTCCAGGACCTCGGTCGTGTGGTCGGGGTGGCGGAGCAAGGGCTGCGGGTGCCCGGCGCGGACCGCCTGGGTGCGGCCGGTGACGGGGTCGAGGACGACGTAGCAGCAGCTGGCGATCTGGCCGGGGTCGAGGTCGATGAGCAGCCGGTTGGTGCCGCTCACCACCTCCTGCGGATCATGCCCGCTGAGGGCGAAAGCCCTTACCGCGCTCCGTAGTTGGCCCATGGTCGCGGCGGCGGCGACTCCGTGCCCCTGGACGTCCCCGATGACCAGGGCCAGTCCGCGCTCCGTCTCGATGACGTCGTACCAGTCGCCCCCGACGTCCATGCCCTGGGTGCCGGCGAGATACCGCCCGGCGGTCTCGACGTGCTCGAGTACGGGCAGCCGGTGCGGCAGCAGGGCGTTCTGCAGGCCGCGGGCCAGGGCGGATTCCGTGTCGTACCGCTGGGCCCGCTGGAGGGACTGGGCGATGAGGCCGGCGAGCGCGGTGAGGACCGTGCGTTCCTCGGGGGTGAAACCGCGCGGGTGGTCGAAGCCGAGGATGCAGGAGCCGACGGGCCGACCGGAGGCGATCAGCGGCAGGAAGGCGCGGGCGCCGACGTCGGCGTCCAGGGGGATGCCGGGGTAGGCGGCGGCCAGATGCTGCATGGACTCGAAGAAGATCGGGCGGCCGGTGGTGAGCGTCTCGACGCCGGGCAGGTGGGCGGTGAGGGACACGCCGTCGAAACGGTCCAGGAAGCCCTTCGGGAAGCCGGTCTCCCAGGCCAGGTAGAGGTGCCGCTCGTTCAGCAGGTAGATCGCCAGTTGCCTGCCGCCGAACGCGGGCAGCAGCTCCTCCGTGACCACCACCGAGACCTGGCGTGCCGTGACGGCCTCCGTCAGCGCGATGGCGAGGGCGACCGGCCGGTAGAGCGCGGACGCCCGGTCGGCCGGGGAGCCGATCCCCACGCCGGGTGTGACGACGGACCCCGGCGTGTAGGCCGGTTCCGTGGCGGCGAGCGTGACCGTCACTCCGTCGTGGCCCGGGTACAGGGACACGGACAGCCAGTCGTCGTCGGCGCGCCTCGCGAGGAAGTGCACCGGGTCGTGGGAGAGCAGCGCGGCCCGGTGATCGTCGTCGTACGCGGGGTGTCCGAACCACGGCAGGACCTCCCACACGACGCGGCCGACCAGGTCGGCGCGTGCCCGGTCGAGCAGCTCCTCCGCGAGATCGTTGACGTAGGTGATCCGTCCGAGCCGGTCGAGCGAGAAGATGCCGCGCGGGAGCCGGTCGGCCGCCTCCGCGACGACCGCCCCGGCACCGAGGTCGACGAGGAAGCCGGTGAGACGACCGGCCGCGCCGTCACCGGGCGGTCGGGTCCGGCGGCTGGAGAGTTCGAGGAGGTTCGTCCGGCCGTCGGGGCCGCGCAGCCGCAACCGGCGTACGACCGGGCCCGACGATCCGGCCGCCCGGCGGGCGACGGCGCACAGCCCGCACACGTCCTCCGGGGCCAGTAGCGCAGTCAGCGCGTCGATGGTGCCCCCGAACTGTGCGTGCTCCGTGGCGAGGATCGCGCACAGCTCCCGGTCGGCTTCGACGGCGCCGGTGTCCAGGTCCCACTCGAAGTGTCCGATCCTGACCGGTGGACCGGAGGCCGAGGGCAGCTGGACGGGTACCGGCTCGCCGTCCCACACGACCTGGGTGCCCTCGCCCGCCAGCTCCGCGAGGTCGGAGCCGAGCTGGTGGGCCACCTTCTGAAGGCTGTGCCGGTGGGCCCGCGATATCGGCTTCCCGGGAGTGGCCGGGCGCAGCACCGCCAGGACCCCGAACTTCTCGTGGCCGCCGCCGACGGGCACGAACAGCGAACCGAACGGGAACGGCAGGCCGGCCATCAACTGCGGGAACCGGCGCATGGCCTCCTCGGCGTCGGGAAGCAGGATCGACCGGTGCGAGCGGTAGGACTCACACACCGGGAAGGGCCGGTTCACATGCATGCGCCACCAGGGGCGGAACAGTCGACCCGGCAGGCCGGCAAGCACCGCGAGCCGCAGCAGTTCAGGGTTCCCGGAGCGCAGATATACGCCGCCTGCGTACCCGTCGGCGGACTCGACCGCGCTCACTGCGGCCTGCGCGAGCACCAGGGACAGTTCGCCCGGCACCCGGCCGCCGTTCAGGCTGCCTCTCACCGCCCCGGGCACGGACCCACCTTCATCCTGCGGACTGTGCCGGGTAGCGCCGTACCAGGTCACACAGTCAGGATGCGCCCCGGCGGCACTGCAGCGCACCCGGTGGACCCGCCCACGGCGATGAATGACATCTTCCAACACCATGTGAGTCTTTTGCGTCGGAAGGGCGCCGCGTCGGACGCCTGGAGGCGAAACATTCCGCGCGGCAGCTGGAGACCACCGCTTCGCACAACGATTTTTCTGGATGTTCTTCGCAAAGTCCCCCGAACAAAGTCTTAATTTTGAGTGATCATAGCGATATTTTGCAAACAGCATGGACGTCCTTGCGGTCCGCTCCTAGCCTGTGGGGCGTCCGAAGAGCCCCCACGAGCCGCAAGGACGACGATCACGTGACCCCACCACCGAAACGCCTCCTGCTCAGACGCTCTCTGTCCGCCTCCCTCTCCCTGGCCCTCGCCGCGTTCGGCACCGCCGCCGCGGTCGTACTGTCCAGCGCCCCGCCCGCCCGGGCCGCGGGTGTCCCCGCGCCCTCCCCCCTCGCGGTCCCCGGCCGCGGTGCGACCGTTCCGTTCAAGGAACAGGAAGCCGAGTACGCGGCCACGAACGGCACGCTGATCGGGCCGAACCGGCTGTACGGCACGCTGCCCTCCGAGGCCTCCGGCCGGCAGGCCGTGACGCTGGACGCCGTCGGCGAGTACGTGGAGTTCACCCTCACCGCCCCGGCGAACGCGATGTCCTTCCGCTACTCCCTGCCGGACAGTCCGGACGGAACGGGCCGGGACGCCTCCATCGACGTGCGCGTGAGCGGCGGGGCGCCGAAGAGCGTCCCGGTCACATCGAAGTACGGCTGGTACTACGGCGGTTACCCGTTCAACAACAACCCGGGCGACACCAACCCACACCACTTCTACGACGAGGCCCGGACCATGTTCGGGTCGACGCTCCCCATCGGCACGAAGGTGCGGCTCCAGGTCTCCTCCACCGCCGCATCGCCCACGTTCACCATCGACCTGGCCGACTTCGAGCAGGTCGACGCCCCGGTCGGCAGGCCGTCGGGGGCGCTGGACGTGGTGGGCGACTTCGGCGCCGACCCGACGGGTGCCACCGACTCCACCGGCAGGATCCAGGCGGCCGTCGACGCCGGCCGGGCCCAGGGCAAGGAGGTGTACATCCCGCAGGGAACCTTCCAGGTCCGCGATCACATCGTCGTCGACAAGGTGACACTGCGCGGGGCCGGTCCCTGGTACAGCGTGCTGACCGGGCGCGATCCGTCGAACCGCAGCAAGGCGGTCGGTGTCTACGGCAAGTACGCCGCGGACGGCGGCAGCAGCAATGTCACCCTCAAGGACTTCGCCATCATCGGCGACATCCGTGAACGGGTGGACAACGACCAGGTCAACGCCATCGGCGGAGCGATGTCCAATTCGGTCGTCGACAACATCTGGATGCAGCACACCAAGTGCGGCGCCTGGATGGACGGGCCGATGGACAATTTCACGGTCAAGAACAGCCGCATTCTCGACCAGACCGCCGACGGCGTGAATTTCCACTACGGCGTCACGAACTCCACCGTCACCAACACATTCGTCCGCAACACCGGTGACGACGGCCTGGCGATGTGGGCGGAGAACGTACCGAATGTGAAGAACAAGTTCACGTTCAACACCGTGATCCTGCCGATCCTCGCGAACAACATCGTGACGTACGGCGGCAAGGACATCACCATCTCCGACAACGTCATGTCCGACACGATCACCAATGGCGGCGGCCTTCATGTCGCCAATCGCTATCCCGGGGTGAATTCGGGTCAGGGCACTGCGGTCTCCGGTATCACGACAGCCGCCCGGAACACTCTGATCCGTACCGGGAACAACGACTTCAACTGGCGATTCGGGGTCGGCGCGATCTGGTTCAGCGGACTCAACGAACCCATCAACGCCACGATCAACATCACCGACACCGAGGTGCTCGACAGCTCGTACGCCGCGATCCATCTGATCGAGGGGGCCACCAACGGGCTGCATTTCGACAACGTCAGGATCGACGGCGCGGGTACCTACGCCCTGCAGATCCAGGCTCCGGGGACGGCCACGTTCACCGATGTCGTCGCCACGCACATCGCCCAGTCGAACCCGATCCACAACTGTGTCGGCAGTGGCTTCCAGATCACCCGAGGCAGCGGAAACTCCGGCTGGTACGCCGACCCGCCGGCCTGCACCGGCACCTGGCCGGACCCGGTGTGGACCAACGGCGGGGTGCCGGGGGGCGGCACCGACCCGACCGATCCGACCGACCCGCCCACCGACCCACCGAGCGATCCCGGCAACCTTGCGCTGGGCCGGCCGGTCACCGAGTCGGGGCACGCGGACGTCTATGGTGCCGCCAACGCCGTGGACGGCAATGCGAGCAGCTACTGGGAGAGCACCAACCACGCCTTCCCGCAGACCATCACCGTGGACCTGGGCGCTCCCCGGGCCGTCAAACGCGTGGTCCTGAAACTGCCCCCGGCGACGGCATGGGCGACCCGCACGCAGACGCTGAGCGTGTCGGGCAGCGCCGACAACTCCTCGTACAGCTCGCTCAAGGGGTCGGCCGACTATGTCTTCGACCCGGCCCACGGCAATACCGCGACGGTCACTCTGCCCGGCACGTCGGCCCGCTATCTGCGGCTGACCTTCACCGCGAACACGGGGTGGCCCGCGGGTCAGCTCTCGGAACTGGAGGCGTACACCAGCTGACGACGCGACCGGTCGCCGGACGGGTTCGGACCCGTCCGGCAACCGGTCGGACGTTCCGGGCGGGCCAAGGCCCGTCCCGGCTCGATCCGACTCTACTCAGCTCAGCTCAGCTCACGACAGGAAGTCGCGGGCGATCCCTTCCGCCACCCGCTCCAGCAGCGGGCCCGCCTGTGCCATGCACACGGCCGGGTCCGGCTCCAGCTCCGTGAGGGCGTACGCGCGCCGGATACCGGCCCTGCCCAGCGCCTCCGGAGGCAGTGCCAGGCGGCCGCAGACCGCCACCACCTCCAGTCCCGCCGCGCGGGCCGCCGCCGCGACCCCTGCCGGGGCCTTGCCGTGCAGGGTCTGCTCGTCGAGGGAACCCTCGCCCGTGATCACCAGCGTGGCACGGGCCAGGGCCGGAGCGAAGCCGAGTACGTCGAGCATGACCTCGATGCCGGGGCGGAACCGGGCACCGAGCGCTACCAGCGCCCCGTAGCCGATGCCGCCCGCCGCACCCGCTCCGGGGAGCTTCGCGTGGTCCGGTCCCAGGATGGACGCGTAGTGGGCGAGCGCCGCGTCCAGGGTCGCGATGTCGTCCTCGGTCGCGCCCTTCTGTCGCCCGTATACCTCCGGCGCGCCCATCGGACCGGTCAGCGGGTTGTCCACGTCGCTGGCGAGGATCAGGTCCACGTCGGCCAGCCGCGGGTCGAGGCCGGACAGATCCGCCTCGGCCAGCTTCGCGAGGCCGCCGCCACCGGGACCGACGGACTTGCCGTCCGCGTCCAGGAAGCGGGCGCCGAGCGCGGCCAGCATGCCCGCGCCGCCGTCGGTCGTCGCGCTGCCGCCGACCCCGAACACAATGGTCCGGGCGCCGGCGTCCAACGCCGCGGCAAGCAGCTCGCCGGAGCCGTACGTGGTGGCCGTGAGCGGGGCGAAGACCCCTGCGGGAAGGTGCTGGAGGCCTGACGCCTCGGCCATCTCCACCACCGCGGTGGTGTCCCGCAGCGCGTACGCGGCGGTCACGGTCTCCCCACGCGGCCCGGTCACACGCGCTTCGCGCCGCTCGAAGCCGGCGGCCACCGCCGCCGCCACCGTGCCGTCGCCGCCGTCCGCCACAGGCAGGGTCTCGACCTGCACCTCGGGGACGATGCGCCGCAGCCCGGCTGTCACCCGCTCCGCGACCTGTACCGCGGTCAGCGAGCCCTTGAACTTGTCCGCCGCGACGAGCACGCGGGCGGTCTCCATCACTGCTCCGTCCGTCACCTTGCATCCCTTGCTTTCGAACAGGCAGTCGCGCCGCCCCGACCCTATCCGGAGCGCGGCCCCTGTGCCCATGGGTGTCCGGGCCCTGGACCCGGGCTCCGGTGGCCGGCCCGGCGCCCCCACTACGCTGCGCACGTGACCACCACTGACTACGCCACGTACATCGCGGGACTGCCCAGGGTGCTGGCCGCCGCCGCAACCGTCTTCCAGGACGCGGAAGGACGGGTCCTGCTCGTCGAGCCGAACTACCGGGACGGTTGGGCGCTGCCCGGCGGAACGATCGAGTCCGACGAGGGCGAGACCCCGCGCCGGGCCGCGCGCCGTGAGACGGCCGAGGAGATCGGGCTCGATCTGGAACCGGGACGGCTGCTCGCGGTCGACTGGGCGCGCAGCCCCGCACGTCCGCCGATCGCCGCGTATCTGTACGACGGCGGAGTCCTGGACGACGTCCAGTTGAAGGCGATCCGGCTGCAGGAGGAGGAACTCCTGTCCTGGAAGCTGGTGGAGCGCGTCGCGCTCGACCAGTATCTGCTCGGCTCGCTCGGAGACCGGGTGCGGGCGGCACTTGAGGTGCGCGACGCCGGATCAGGCGCCGTGGAACTGGAGGACGGCAGGCCCGTCGCCCCCTGACCGTCCGCTTCGACGGCGTCCCGGGCCTGCGGCAACCATCGCTTCCGCCGCGAGTGCCGCATCGGGACCGACGGTGACATCGGCCGTGGGAGGCACCGACAGCGCGGCCAAAACGCCTCGCGGGCGGCGGCCACAGCTGCGTACGCTCGCCGTATGACTCTCGTCGCGATCCTCAGCGGCGCCGGCATCTCCACGGACTCCGGCATCCCCGACTACCGCGGGCCGAACGGCCTCTGGCGGAAGGACCCCGAGGCCGAGAAGCTCGTCACGTACGACTTCTACATGACCGATCCGGAGATCCGGCGCCGCTCCTGGCAGATGCGCCGCACCAGCGCCACCTGGCATGCCGAGCCGAACGCCGCCCACCGGGCCGTGGCGGACCTGGAGCGGGCCGGGGTTCCGGTGCGGGTGATCACGCAGAACGTCGACGGGCTGCACCAGCTGGCCGGTGTCTCCGCCCGCAAGGTCCTCGAACTGCACGGCACCGCCCGCGAGGTGGTCTGCACCCGATGCCACGCCCGGTCGCCCATGGCTCAGGCACTCACCAGGGTCGAGGCGGGCGAGGCGGACCCGGCGTGCACCGTCTGCGGCGGCATCCTGAAGTCGGCGACGGTCATGTTCGGTGAGCGGCTCGATCCGGTGGTGCTGGGCGAGGCGATGTCGATCGCGAAGGCGTGCGAGGTGTTCATCGCAGTCGGTACGACGCTGCAGGTGCAGCCCGCCGCGTCGCTGGCCGGGATCGCGGCGGAGTACGGTGCGCGGCTGATCGTTGTGAACGCCGAGCCGACGCCGTACGACGAACTGGCCGAGGAGACGATCCGGGAGCCCATCGGAACCGCGCTGCCGTCACTGCTCGCGCGGCTGTCCGCCGAAGCGGACGCGGGGGCGAGCGGCTGACCTGCGGGGGACGGCGGGCTCGCCTCCGAGGGCGATCGAGCACCGGCGAGCGCACGACGACAGTTGCGGCACCTCCGCCCGCTGATCCGGCAGGGATCACGGGACCGCCCTCAGGACGGACCGAGTTCCTGCTGTACGCGGCGCGAGGGGCGGAAGGTGTAGAGGTCGAGGATGTCGGGGGCGTCCGCGAGGCCGGGGCCACCCGCTTCGACCCAGGCGATGATGTCGGCGACGGCATCCGGGTCGTTGACGAGGCCGAGCCAGACCGGACGGCCCCCCGCCCTTCTCCCCTCGGCCGAGGGCTGCACGACGATGACATCGGCCTGCTCGCAGGCGTCCAGGCACTCCACGGCACGCACCACGGCGATCTCGCCGAGGGACCGGCGCAGAGCTGCGAGCTGGCCGGCATGGTCCACGTCCGGGATCTTCGGCGTACCGCAGCAGCAGCCCCGGCAGACACTGACGGTGGGCCGGGGGGCGCCCGGGTCGGACGTGGTGGCCTTGCGGGTGCGGCGGCTCATACGGGGACGCTTCCGGTCGTGACGCGGGCGAGGGCGCGGATGATCACCGTGGGACTCTACCGAGCACAGTGATGTCGAACACTTGAGCCCCTCCGGCGCCGGTGGCTGCGCCTCGGTGAGGTAAAGTTGGTGGCTGCGAAGGGGAGTAGCCCCGCAAACCGGTCGTCGACACACTGGAACCCTCGGGTTCCCGGTGGCCGGGCCCGTAGATCCTTACGGGCGGGCGAGACCTTCGGTCAGGTATGACACGCCCGCGCCCTGTGGGCGCTGCAGTCATGCCGGGCCGAGTGGTCCTCCGAAAAGCCCGAGTGGCGCTTCGCGGAAAGACCCGGGGCCCGGCTCTCACAGAAAGCCACCCGGAATGCATCTCGACCCCCTGGCGATCGTCACCGCCTTCGGGCTGATCTTCCTCGCGGAGCTCCCCGACAAGACCATGTTCGCGTCGCTGGCCATGGGCACACGCATGCGGCCGCTCTATGTCTGGTTCGGCACCTCGTCCGCGTTCCTCGTGCATGTCGCGATCGCCGTCGGCGCCGGCGGTCTGATCGGGCTGCTGCCCGACTGGATAGTCAAGCTCGTCTCGGCGGTCCTCTTCGCGTTCGGCGCGTTCATGCTGCTGCGCGGCGGGGCCGGCGACGGCGACGAGGAGAGCGAAGTCAAGACCGTGACCGGCTTCTGGCCTGTCTACTCGACCGCGTTCATGGCGGTCTTCATCAGTGAATGGGGCGACCTCACCCAGATCACCACGGCCAACCTGGCCGCCGGCAACGGCACATGGTCCACGGCCATCGGATCCCTGGCCGCGCTGATGTCCGTCTCCGCGCTGGCACTGCTCGCGGGACGGTTCATCGCGAAGCGGGTTCCGCTGGGCACGGTCCAGCGCATCGGCGGTCTGTGCATGCTGGGGCTGGCGATCTGGTCGGTGGTCGAGATCTTCACGGCCTGAGCCGGTTCCCTGACGCAGCCGGACACGGCGAAGCCCGACGGTCGCCCCGTGCGGCCGTCGGGCTTCGCCGTGTCCGGCTCACAGATCTCAGAAGAGCATCGGGGTGTCGTCCCCTGTGCCGTACTCGAAGGCCAGCAGCCGATGCTTCCGGTCGAGACCGCCGCCGTATCCGGTGAGGCTGCCGGAGGCTCCGATGACCCGGTGGCACGGAACGATGATCCCCACCGGGTTCTTGCCGTTGGCGAGGCCCACCGCGCGTGAGGCGCCCGGCTTGCCCAGCCGGTCGGCGAGTTCTCCGTACGAGCGTGTCTCCCCGTACGGGATCTGCCGGAGCTGCTCCCACACGCTGCGCTGGAACGGCGTACCGTCCAGATGCAGTGGCAGATCGAACTCCCGCAGATCGCCCGCGAAGTAGGCGTCCAACTGGCGGATCGTCTCCGCGAAGGGGCGTGGATCGGGGTCGCCGAAGGTCTCCTCGGTCGGACGGTGCCGCTGTTCGGTCATGTAGAGGCCCGAGAGCACGCCGTCGGTGGCGACGAGGGTGAGCGGGCCGTACGGGCTGTCGACGACCGTGTGCCGACGGGCCGCGAGATGTGTCGTGGTCATGCGAGAACTCCCCTATACGGGCAGGTGGTTGATGGGGTGGTCGTCGACGGTCCACAGGTACTGGACCGCGTACGCCCGCCAGGGACGCCAGGCCGCCGCGCGTGCGGTGAGCGCCGCGGGCGTGGACGGGAGGCCGAGCTCCTGTGCCGCCCGGCGGATGCCGAGGTCGGTGGGAATGAAGCTGTCCGGGTCGCCGAGCGCCCGCATGGCGATGACCTCGACGGTCCACGGGCCGAAGCCGGGCAGTGCGATCAGTTCGGCCCTGGCCCTCTCCCAGTCGCTGTCGGTGCCGAGCCGCAACGAGCCGTCGGCGAGCGCACCGACAAGTGTGGTGAGGGTGGTGCGGCGGCTGCGGGGCAGGGCGAGCTGCTCGGGATCGAGGCAGGCCAGCGCCTCAGGGGTCGGGAAAAGGTGGGTGAGGCCGCCCTCCGGGTCGTCGACGGGGATGCCGTGCGCGGTGACCAGGCGGGCCGCGTGGGTGCGGGCGGCGGCCGTCGAGACCTGCTGGCCCAGCACCGCCCGTACGGCGAACTCGGCCCCGTCGACGGTACGCGGCACCCGCCGCCCCGGGGCCTTGTCGATCAGCGGCGCGAGCAGCGGATCGGCCCGCAACTGGTCGTCGACGGCGACCGGGTCGGCGTCCAGGTCGAGCAGCCAGCGGCAGCGGCTGATGGCGCGGGTGAGGTCGCGCGGATCGGTGAGGAAGAGCCGGCACGCGATGTGGTCGGGGTGCGGGGTGAGGGCGACGATGCCGTGCCCGTACGGAAGGGTGAGCGTGCGGCGGTAGGCGCCGTCGCGCCACTCCTCGACGCCGGGTACCGCTGTCGCGGCGAGGTGGCCGAAGAGGTTGGACGGGTTGAGCGGGGCCCGGTACGGCAGCCTCAGCGCGATCACGCCCGGTGTCGCCGGCGTCTTCACGGACCGGGCGGCGCGGGTGCGCAGCTCGCCGGGCGCGAGGGCGAAGACCTCACGAACCGTGTCGTTGAAGGTGCGGACGGACGAGAACCCGGCCGCGAACGCCACGTCGGCCATGGGGAGTTCGGTCGTCTCGATGAGCAGCCGGGCGGTCTGCGCGCGCTGGGCGCGGGCCAGGGCCAACGGGCCCGCGCCCAGCTCGGCGAGAAGCTGGCGTTCGACCTGGCGGGCGGAGTAGCCGAGCCGGGCGGCCAGCCCCGGCACACCCTCGCGGTCGACGACCCCGTCCCTGATGAGGCGCATCGCGCGGGCGACCGAGTCGGCGCGGGCGTTCCACTCCGGGGAGCCGGGGCTGGTGTCGGGCCGGCACCGCTTGCAGGCGCGGAATCCGGCCTGCTGGCAGGCGGCGGCGCTGGGGTAGAAGGTCATGTTCTCGACCTTGGGCGGCACGACGGGGCAGCTCGGACGGCAGTAGATCCGGGTGGTCAGGACCGCCGTGAAGAACCAGCCGTCGAAGCGGGCGTCCTTGGACCGGACGGCCCGTACGCAGCGCTCGGTGTCGGTGTACATGCTTCAAGCATGGGTCACCGGACCCGTGGGGGCTGGCGAGAATCCGACATCAACCTTGTGCTGCCAGGACCTCTTCGAACTCCACGAACGCGTGTGCGTCGAAGAGCACGAACCGCACCTCCTCGACCGGCGCGGCGGCCTCCGCCAACACGGTACGGACGGCGATGCGCGCGCCGTCGTCCATGGGCCAGCCGTAGATGCCGGTCGAGATGGCGGGAAAGGCCACGGTACGCGCGCCCAGCTCGGCGGCCACCCGCAGCGATTCGCGGTAACAGGAGGCCAGTAGCGAGGACCGGTCCTCGGCGCTGCTCCAGACCGGTCCCACGGTGTGGACCACCCATCGCGCGTCGAGCCTGCCGGCGGTCGTGGCGACCGCCTGGCCGGTGGGCAGCCCCTTTCCGTAATGCGAGGCGCGCAGCTTCCGGCACGCGGCGAGGATCTCAGGACCGCCTTGCCGGTGGATCGCTCCGTCGACCCCGCCGCCGCCGAGCAGCGAGGAGTTCGCCGCGTTGACGACGACATCGACGGACTGCTGGGTGATGTCACCGCGTACCAGGGTGACGGTGACGGCCTCAGGTGTGCGCATGTGTCCATGATGCCGTGCCCCCGTCGGCGGGACGGCCCTTGGGGGCCCGGCCGTAGGTGAGGACGGCCGGGCCGTATCGGCCGTCTCCGGCCGCCGGGCCCCCGCCGTGTCGTTCGGCAGCACGTCTGCCCGCCGTACGAGGCTGTCAGCGCACCGTACGCACCGGCAGGATCGCCAGCGCGCCGCCGAGGCACACCAGTGAGGAAGTGATCAGCAGGATCGAGTAGTTGTGGCCGCCGCCGAGAGAGATGAGCAGCGCTCCGAGTGCGGGGGCGAAGATCTGCGGGGCCGACATCGCGATGTTGAAGATGCCGAGGTCCTTGGAGGGGTTCTCCGGATCCGGCAGCACGTCGATGACCAGCGCGAGATCGACGCCGAGGTAGACGCCGAAGCCCAGGCCCAGGACGATCTCCGCGCCGTAGAACATGGCAATGGTGTCGGACCGGCTGAGGATCAGCATGCCGAGGCCGAACAGCACCGCGGCGACCGCGATGAACGGCTTGCGGCGTCCGAAGCGGTCCGAGAGCCAGCCCGCAGACTGAGCGGAACCCATCACGCACACCCCGTAGATGAGGACGCCGGTGGCGAGCGTCTCGGTCGCCTCGGCGGCGGTGAGCCGCATCTCGTGCTGAAGGTAGATGAGGCGGAAGGTGGTGAACATCCAGTTGGCAAGGGTCAGCAGGAAGCGTGAGAGCCAGGCCCAGGCGAAGTCCGGGTGTTGCCTGGGGTTGACCCAGTACGTGCGCAGGACGGCCTTGAACCCCTCCCGCGCGGGCTTCTGGTCCAGCGGCTTGTCCGGCAGGACCAGGACGTAGCCGATCACCAGAAGAACGCCGATGACGCTGGGGACCAGGAAGAGCAGCAGCATCTGGTCGGTGAAGGACTTGGCGATCCAGGTGCCCGCGGTGGGGGCCAGGTTCTGCATGATGCCGAGCAGCCCGCTGATCTTGCCGCGCTTGCGCTCGGGGACGTTGTCGGCGACGGTCGCGACGAAGGCTGCGAGTGCCGCGTTGGCGGACGCGGAGGCGATGACGAAGCCGACAGTGATGACGGCGACGCTGCTCGCCGTCGCGATGATCACCAGTCCGAGGAGCAGGCCCATCATGCCGAGGACGAGCCAGGGCCTGCGGCGGCCGAAGCGGCTGGTGGTGCGGTCGCTCAGGCGACCGAAGAACGGGTTGGCCAGCATCGCGGCCACCGAGCCCGTTGTGGTGACGATGCCGAGCGAGGTGACCTGGTCGTCCTCGGGGACGATCGACTGCACCTTGAGCTGCAGGCTGACCAGGATGGGTGTCAAAAGGGCCAGGAACAGGCCGAGCTGGCCTGCCGCCATGCCGACCACCAGTCGGGGCCGGGGGTCCACCTGAAGGGTGGCGACGGTCTCGCCGGGCGGGGGCGCGTCGGGGGCGCTGCGGAGGGTGTCCGTGGTCACGGTGAGGGCTGCTTCCTTGTGAGCGGGCAGGACGTGCGGAGACGGGTGGAGGCAAGGGGCGAGGTGGGGCCCGCCCGCCGCCGGGTACGGCTGGGGACGCGGCGGCAGGCAGGCAGGCGGCCCTGCCCGGCCGCACCAGGGCTCCGGGAAGGCCACAGGGGGCCGGCTACAGGTGGGTGAGGTGGCGGTCCGCGCCCACCCGGCGCTGCGGGCCGGTGAGTTCGATGTCGGCGCTCAGCCGGATGTCGCCGCTGGAGGAGCCGAGCATGAGGCGGATGGTGCCGGGTTCGACGATGCGCTGTCCGTCGCCCGAGGCGTCCTTGGTGTACGAGGTCTGGTCGGCGTGCACTCGGAAGGACACCCGGGTCTGTGCACCGGGTTCGAGATGGACGGTGCCGAAGGCCGCCAGCTGCTGGGTGGGGCGGGCGACCTGGGCGACCGGGTCGTCGTAGTACAGCTGGACCGTCTCCCGGCCCGCAGATTCGCCCGTGTTGCGCACGAGGCAGGAGACTTCGATGAACGCGTCGGTGGGGACGCCGTTGTCACCGGCGACCCGCAGGTCCTCGTAGTCGAAGGTGGTGTACGAGAGGCCGTGCCCGAACGGGTACAGGGGCGTGTTGTCGAGGACGCTGATGCCCTCGCTGTAGCGGCCGAGCGGCGGGTTCAGGTAGGTGCCGGGATTGCTCCCCGGAGCGGCGGGGACCTGTACGGGCAGCTTGCCGCTCGGAGTGACCCGGCCCGACAGTACGCGGGCCAGCGCGGGGCCGCCCTCCTCGCCGGGCATGAACGACTGCACGACGGCCGCACAGCGCTCGGCGAGGCCGCCGAGCGCGTACGGGCGGCCGGAGACGACGAGCAGAACGACCGGGGTGCCGGTGGCGAGCACTTCCTCGACCAACTGCACCTGCACACCGGGCAGTCGGAGGTCAGGGGCGTCACAGCCCTCCCCCGAGGTGCCGTTGCCGAACATGCCGGAACGGTCGCCGACGACGACCAGAGCCAGATCGGCCGAGGCGGCGGCACGGGCGGCAGCGGGCAGGCCGGAGCGGTCGTTGCCGCTGACCGTACAGCCCTGCTCGAAGCTGAAGGTGATGTCCGGCAGCTCGGCGGTGAGCGCCTCGCGCAGGCTGGGCAGGGCGAGTCCCGCCGGGTGACCGGGGTATTTGGGCAGGACGTGGTTGGGGAAGGAGTAGCAGCCCAGGAAGGTACCCGAATCGTCTGCGCCGGGCCCGATCAGGGCGACGGCGGGCGTGCGGGCGCTGTCCAGGGGCAGGGCGGCGCCCTCGTTGGCGAGCAGGACGACGGAGCGTTCGGCGATGGTGCGGGCGAGCGCGCGGTTGGCCGGGGAGTCCAGGTCGACGGAGGTGCCGACGCCGGCGTCCGCCTCCGGGGTGTATCCGGCGTCCAGGAGGCCGAGCCGGAGCTTCTGGCGCAGGACGCGCTCGACGGCGCGGTCCAGCAGCTCGGGCGCGACCTGGCCTGCGTCGAGTTCCTGGGAGAGAGGTTCGCCGTAGCAGCGGGTGTTGGGTAGTTCGATGTCCATGCCGGCGCTCAGGGCGAGGCGGGCCGCGTCGCCCTCGGTGGCGGCGACGCGGTGCATGGTGCGCAGGAACGCGATCGACCCGTAGTCGGAGACGACCGTGCCGGTGAAGCCCCACTGCTCGCGCAGCACGGTCGTCAGGAGCGACTCGTCAGCGCAGGCCGGGACACCGTCCTGGTCGGTGTAGGTGTTCATCACCGAGCCCACGGCACCTTCGCGCACAGCCATCTCGAACGGCGGCAGGATCACATCGGCCATCTCGCGGGCGCCGATGGAGACCGGCGCGTGGTTGCGGGCCCCCCGCGAGGCGGCGTGCCCGGCAAAGTGCTTGAGGGTGGCGATCACACCCTGGGACTGCACGCCACGCACATAGGCGGTACCGATGAGCCCGGTCAGGTACGGGTCCTCGCCCAGAGTCTCCTCGACACGGCCCCAGCGGTAGTCGCGTACGACGTCCAGGACCGGGGCGAGCCCCTGATGGACGCCGACGGACGCCATGTCGCGGCCGATCGCGGCACCCATCTCCTCGATGAGTCCCGTATCGAAGGTCGCGGCCCAGGCCAGGGGCGTGGGGTAGACGGTGGCACCGAAGGCGGCAAAGCCGGTGAGGCACTCCTCGTGGGCGATGGCGGGGATGCCGAGGCGGGTGGAGTCGATCAAGTGCCGCTGCAGGCGTACGAGTTCGGCACGACCCTCCTCGGGTGTGAGGGGGCGGGTGCCGTAGGGGCGGGTGAGGTGGCCGATGCCGTGGGCAAGGGCCGCGGACTCGCCCGAGCGGGCAGCGAGGGCCTCCTCGATCGGCGCGACCCGGGCGTCGCCGCTGCCGACGTTCGCCTTGGCCCAGTAGCTGCCCAGCTGCGCGAGTTTCTCGGCCTGCGTCATCTCGGCCATGAGGGCCTTGACCCGCTCGTCGGCGCCGAGCGAGGTGTCGTTCCAGTGGTTCATGGGGCTCCTGCTCCCGGGCTGCAAACCTGCGGCGCCGCTTCGGGAATCGGGCCGGCCAGATAAGTTCACGCCGTTGACAAAAAGGGTGCGTGCAGCATGCACGGGATGAAAGGGCCAGGTCAAGGGGTTCTGCGCACGCTCTTGAATAATCTGGAGGAGATGATTCCGGGCATGCCGAAGTGCGGCTGCGGCCCCTTTCGGGAAGAGTGCGCAGCCGCTTGGGACCTCAGGCACGCCGAGAGATGAAGCCGCGGAGAAGGCAGGCGTCAGTGGCCGAACGACCGGTGCGCCACGCCCTCCAGATGCGCGCGCATCGCCGCCTCGCAGGCTTCCGCGTCCGCTGCCTCGAACGCGCCCAGGACCGCGGCGTGTTCGGCGAGCGCCTCCTGTGTGTCCGTGACGCGGCCCCCGGTGAAACGGCGGAAGCGTTGGATGTGGGCGCCCAGCGGGTCGATCGCAGCGGAGAGGAACCGGTTGCCGGCGGCGCGCGCGATGGTGGCGTGGAAGGCGGAATCGGCCTGGAGGTAGGCGCGGAAGTCGTCCGCCGCGCGCTGTGCCGCCGCCGCTTCCATCATCCGGTGACTCTCGGCCAGCGCGCGCGCCGTGCCCGCTGCGTCCCGCTCACAGGCCTGGCGGGCGCTATAGGGCTCGATGAGCAGCCGGGCGCCCATCAGTTCACGGAACCCTCCGTCGTCCAGGAGCGGTGCGACCGTGTAGCCGCGGTGCGGGACACGGACGACCAGGCCGGTGTTCTCCAGTTTGGCGAGAGCCTCACGCAGCGGCGTCGGCGAGACGCCCCAGTCCTTGGCGATGCTGTCGATGCGCAGGGGGGTGCCCGGTTCCAGGCCCTCGTCGAGGATCAGGGCGAGCAACGCGTCGTACGCCTCGTCCATCAGGACGGTCCTGCCGAGCCCGGCCGGACGCACCTGCCTGCCGACTGGTCCCATCGTTGACTCTCCCTGTGACGTGCCGGATGCTTCCGGCGGACCGGCTTTCAGCCTAGTCGGAACGGCTGTCCCTCTCCCCAAGGGGCCGCGTTCAGAGCGCGGTACGCGGGGAAAGCAGTGTGATCAGCGCCGAGTCGTCCGCGGCGGCCAGCCCCTGGCTGATGGCGAGCTGGTAGAGCTGGTCGGCCGCGGCGGCGACGGAGGTGGCGACGCCGGCCTTCTTGGCAAGGGACACCACGATGTTCATGTCCTTGCGGATGATGTCCAGACGGGAGCGCAGTTCGGGTCCGCCGGTGCCGTCCCCCTTCACCTCGTACTGCTGGACCATGCGCGGACCCCGGTCGGCGAGCATGAAGGACGCGGCGGCGCCCTGGCCCAGGACGTCGACGGCGCGGTCCAGGTCGATGCCGAGGGCACGGGCGAGCGCGAGGGACTCTGCGGCAGCCGCGGTGTGGATGCCGCACAGGAGCTGGTTGACGGTCTTCATGATCTGGCCGTCACCGATGCGCGGGCCGACGACGTGCAGTGTGGAGGCGAGCCGGCCAAGAACCGGCTGGGCGGCGGCGAGGGCCGCGTCGTCCGCGCCGACCATGATCAGCAGATCACCGGTCCCTGCGCGCACGGAACCACCGCTGACTGGGGCATCGACCAGCCGTACGCCCTGCTCTGCGAGGCGCGCCGCGACGTACTGGACGCCGTCGACGCCGACGGTCGAGGTGACCACGACGACCGCACCCTCGCGCAGCGATTCGGCGGCGCCGTGCTCGACGATCCCGCCACCGAACAGGCATGAATCCAGCTGTTCCTGGTCGCGTACGGCGATGACGACCACATCGGCGCCCTGCGCAGCGTCGGCCGGGGTGGCAGCGGGGGTGGCACCTGCCTTCGCGGCGAGGGCACGGCGCTCCTCGAAGACATCGAAAGCCCGGACCGGGAAGACACCGGCGAGGCGGGTGGCCATGGGCAGGCCCATGGCGCCGAGACCGAGGACGGCGGCGGTGGGGGTGGAGGGGGAGTTCTCAGCGGGCATCGGATGCTTCTTCCTTGCAGGACGCGGTCGTGAGGGGGCGCGTCAACAGATTCTCTTACGGGACCACTGCTGTCCTGGCCGGGCCGGTTCCGGTACGGGCTCCCGTACCGGAACCGGGCAGGCCGCCGGCATCGCGGGCGTCACAGGCAGGACGGATGTCTCAGGCAGGACGGACGTCAGACGAAGACCGCGTACATGAGCAGGGACATGGCCAGGCCCATCACGGCGACGATCGTCGAGAGGACCGACCAGGTCTTGATGTTCTGGGAGACGCTCATCCCGAAGTACTCCTTCGCCAGCCAGAAACCGGCGTCGTTGACATGCGAGAAGAAGAGCGACCCCGCACCCACGGCGAGGGCGATCAGGGAGGCCTCGACCGGCGGGGTGCCCGCCACCATCGGAGCCATGATGCCTGCAGCGGCGGTGGTGGCGACGGTGGCCGAGCCAGTGGCCAGGCGGATCAGGACGGCGAGCAACCAGCCGAGGGCGAGCATCGGCATGTGCGCCTCCGCGGCGAACTTGCCGATGGCGTCGGCGACGCCGGTGTCGACGATGAGCTGCTTGAAGCCGCCGCCCGCACCGACGACAAGCAGGATGCCGGCAACGGCGGGCAGGCCCGCCGAGACGGTGGTGCGGACCTCCGCACGGTTACGGCCCAGCCGAAAACCGAAGACGACCATGGCGACGAGACCGGCGATGAACATCGCGACGAGCGGCGTACCCACGAAGTCCAGCAGGTGGTTGTACCAGGCGTCACCGGGGAAGGCGATGTCGACGATCGACCTGGCGAGCATCAGCACGACGGGCAGGGCGACCGCTCCGACGGAGGCGGCGAAGCTCGGCAGGCGACGGGCCGCGCCGCCTTCCCGCGCCCGGTCGGCCTCCTTGACCAAGGAGGCGACGAGCTCGGCCGGGGCCTCACTGCGCACATGGCGCGAGATGAACTTCCCGTACAGCGGACCAGCGATCATCACGGTGGGTATGGCCGCGAGCAGGCCCAGGCCGAGCGTGGTGCCGACATCGGCGTTGAGTGCGCTGACGGCGACCAGCGGGCCGGGGTGCGGCGGCACGAACGCGTGCATGGTTCCCAGGGCGGCGAGAGCGGGCACGGCGAGCAGCACCAGCGGGGTGTTCGTCCGCTTGGCCATGACCACGATGATCGGAACAAGCAGGACGAGGCCCACCTCGAAGAACATCGGCAGGCCGATGACCGCGGCGATCAGCGCCATCGACCAGGGAAGCAGCCGGGGTCCGGAGCGCGAGCCGATGGTGTCGACTATGCGGTCGACACCTCCGGAGTCGGCGAGGATTTTGCCGAGGATCGCGCCGAGTGCGATCAAGGCGCCGGTGGACCCGAGCGTGGCGCCCATGCCGGTGCTGAACGAGTCGACGACCTTCGAGAGTTCGGTGCCCGAGCCGATGCCGAGGACGACCGAACCGCCGATGAGGGCGACGAACGGATGGAAGTCGAGGACCGCGATCAGCGAGATGATCACGCCGATGGCGATGGCGACCATGACGATGAGTCGGGTGTCGTGCCCGGTCCAGGGCGCGGCCGCCGTGGCCAGGACGTCGGCCCGAGACAGAACGAGCGGAGACATGCGGGTGCATCCTTACGTCGTTGTAAGTCGTGGCAGGGGGTGTTTCGTGGCGGGGGTGTTCCGACTCGACGGGGCGGATGTCGCCGAGTCAGGCGTCAGCAGCCGGCCCCGGCCTCGCCCTCGATGCCGGGGGGAGTCGTGTCGTACGCGTCGAGGACGGCGACCTTCTCGCCCGAGGGCGAGGACTCGTCGAAGTGGTAGCCGAGCCATTCACGCACCAGCCTGCGGGCGAGTTCGAGGCCGATGACGCGCTGGCCCATGGTGAGGACCTGCGCGTTGTTGCTCAGCACCGCGCGCTCGACGGAGAAGCTGTCGTGGGCGGTGACGGCGCGGATGCCACGCACCTTGTTGGCGCTGATCGCGACGCCCAGTCCGGTGCCGCACAGCAGCAGAGCCCGGTCGGCCGCCCCGTCCGCGACCGCCCGGGCGGCGGCCACCCCGATGTGCGGGTAGGCGGTGTGCTCTCCCTCGGCCACGCCGACGTCGGTGACGGACACGACGCGCGGGTCGGCCTCCAGGTCGGCCTTGAGTGCTTCCTTGTACGCGTATCCGGCGTCGTCGCAGCCGATGACGATGCGGAGCGGAGCGGGGTGCTGGTTCTGCGTCATGTCGGGTTTCCCGTGGGGTGGTGGGGATCGTTGGGGTCGTGCACGCCGGAGCGGCCGGTCAGCCGTTACCGAGCAGGGCCGCGACGGTGCGGGCGCACAGGGCCAGGGAGAGGGCTCCGGCGTCGGGGGTGCCGATGCTGCGTTCCGCCAGCGGCCGGGCGCGGCCCAGGCGCGGGGTGAGCCCGGCGGTGGCGTCGGCGGCCTCGGTGGCCGCGTCGGCGGCCTTCGCGAAGGCCGAGCGGGGGTCCTCGCCACGTGCGACCCCGGCGGTGAAGGTGTCGACGAGGGGGGCGAGTGCGTCGACGAGGGTCTTGTCGCCGGGCTTGGCGCCGCCGAGCGAGGTGACGGCGTCGAGGGCTGCGCGGGCACCCGCGGCGGCGCGTACGCCGCCCGCCCGGCCCGTGTCACCGAGCTCCTGGGCCAGGGCGCGCAGCGCGACTCCCCACAGCACGCCGGAGGTGCCACCGGCCTCGTCGGCCCAGCCATCGGCGGCGGCGCTCAGCAGCGATCGGGCCCCCGCCTTGCGTGAGTCGGCGTCCTCAGCAGCCCGTACGGCCGCGTCGACGCCCTTGGTCATGCCGCGCCCGTGGTCGCCGTCGCCGGCGACCGCGTCGATGCGGCCGAGTTCCGTGGCGGCCTCGTGCAGCACGGTGCGCAACGTGCGCAGGGCGGTGAGGGCGGTGGCCGCGACAGCGCGCGAATCGGCGTCCCCCTCGGTGACCGGGGCCCCGGGTATCGCGTCGGGCAGGGCGCGCGGCCGGTCCGAGACCTCCGGCAACGGCAGGCGGCTGAAGCCCGGGGCGTCGGCAGGGGCGCACCACCAGCGCTCCAGGTCCTGGTCGAGCCACATCAGGGTGAGGGAGCAGGCGGCCATGTCGAGGCTGGTGACGAGTTCACCGACCTCGGGCCGCACCACGGTGAGTCCGGCTTCGGCCAGAGCGTCGGCGACGTGGCCCCACAGCAGGAACAGTTCCTCGTACTTGGTGGCCCCCAGCCCGTTGAGGATCGCGGCCACGCGCGGGCCTGCCCCTTCCGGGCGCTCGGCGAGGAGCTGCTCGACAAGGGTGCGGGCGATCGCCGGAGCATCGGCCATGTCTGCGTCACGCACGCCGGGTTCGCCGTGGATGCCGAGGCCGATGGCCATCTTGCCCTCGGGAACGGTGAACAGCGGAGAGTCCGCGCCGGGCAGGGTGCAGCCATCGAAAGCGATGCCGAAGGAGTATGTACGGTCGTTGGCGCGGTGGGCCGCGGCTTCGACGCCGTCCAGGTCGAGGCCTTCCTCGGCCGCTGCACCGGCGACCTTGAAGACGGTGAAGTCACCTGCGATGCCTCGGCGTTCGTGGCGCCGCTCGACGGGGGCGCTGGCCAGATCGTCGGTGACCAGGACGGTGCGGGTGTCGATGCCGACGTCGCGCAGACGGGCCTGGGCCATGCCGAAGTTCATCCGGTCGCCCGCGTAGTTGCCGAAGGAGAAGAGGACTCCCGCTCCGGTGTCGGCGGCCCGCGCCACGGATTCGGCCTGCCGGGCGGAGGGCGAGGTGAATATGTTGCCGACCACGGCGCCCGCCGCGAGCCCCTCACCCACCAGTCCGCTGAACGCGGGGTAGTGACCCGAGCCGCCACCGACGACGACGGCGACGCGGCCCGTGCCCTGCGGCCGGGTGCGGACGACTCCGCCGGGCACCACGGTGACGTGCTCCGGATAGGCCACGGCGAAGCCTCGCAGCTGGTCCTCGCTGAAGCGGTCGGGGTCGTCGAAGAGCCGGGTCATGGCGGGTGAACTCCTTGTCGGGGAGGTACTGGCGGGTGCGGGATTTCGTGGTTGCGCCGGGTGGCAGCCTGTGGGGCAAGGGCCGTGCGGCGCCGGGCACTCCACGCACAGAGGCGCGGGCGGGTCCAGGGGCGAGCGCAGACCCGGGGCGCCGCACGGACGTCCCGGGGCGCCGCACGGACGTGGGGCAAGGAAGGGCCGGTCCGGGTCTGCTCCTCGGGCAGGCCCCACCACCGTTGCCACGCGGACGCGATACGGCATGGCGTCACGGCGTCGCAGGACGACGCCGCGTCCTCCTTGCATCGTGGCGACGCGGAGCCTGCTCAGGCCCCGGCTCGGCGCGGAAGGATGCGCCTGAGGTACTCGCGGTTGGAGGCAGCCACGCTCAGGCCGTCGCCACCGTAGTGCTCGACACAGAAGGCGCCCGTGTAACCGTGGGCAAGGGCGATCCTGACGGCCTGGCGGTAACTGACGAAGCCGGACTCCATGGGGGCCGGGGACGTCAGTACGGTCCCCGTGGCGGGGTCCTCGACTCGGTAGTAGCTCTTCACATGCCAGTAGTTGGCGTGTGGCAGCGTCTTGGTGACCATCGACTCCCAGGACTCGATGGGGCGCTGCATCCGGATGAGGTTCCCCAGGTCCGGATTGAGGCCGACATTGTCGCGGCCGATGTCGGTGAGCAGGGCGACGGAGGAGTCGGCGGTGCCGAGGTACGTGTCCTCGTACATCTCCAGGGACAGCTCGACGCCCACCGAGGCGGCGTGGTCGGCGAGTTCGCGCAGGCGGGTGACGGCTTTGTCCCAGGTCTCGCGATCGCCGACCGGGTCCTTGGGGCCCGGTACCGTCCAGAACCAGAGCACGGCCTGCTGTTCGGGAGTGAGCGGCCGGTGCAGGCCGACCGAGACGAGCGGAACGCCGAGAGCGGCGGCCGCCTCGATGGTGCGGTGCGAATAGGCGAGGTTGGCGTCACCGTCGACGGGGTCGATGACGCTGCGGCGGATCGCGGAGATGGCCGGGGCGCTCAGGCCGACCTTGGAGAGCGTGTCCCGCAGTTCCTCGAGTCGGGCGGGGACGAGGTCGCCGGGGCGCAGCCAGCCGTCCGTGAGGTCGACCTCCGTGAACCCGGCGTCCACGACCTCCTGCAGACTCTCGGCCCACTGCTGGGCGGTCTGCTCCTGAGTGGAGACACCATCGGGCCCCACGTTCGGGAACTGCAGGAGGGCGGCGGCGATCGGCCAGGTTTCTGCGGTGTGAGTCATCAACGGCTCCCTTTCTCTATTTCCTATAGGATCTAGAATCGTAGAGCCTGTCAATGTGGTCCATCTCACGCACGATCGGGCGGCGGCCCGGGCGAAACCGCCTCGTCATCCGACATCGCCTTCGGCCTGCTCACGCTCACCGGCTTCGCGTACACACCGCGCACCACGGGAGGATCGTCAAGACGCTGCACACCTGCGGCCGGCCGACGAAGGGCTGTCCCGTACTCCCTGGCGGATCAGCGCGCGGCGTCGGATGCGGTGCATCGCAAGGCGGAGGGACGTCCGCATACTGGACGTCTCGGGCGTTCCGACAACGCGGCGAGGCGCCGTAGCTGTCGTCGCGCGCCCAGCAGGGAGTACGGGACAGCCCCGAGCCCGGCCACCGCGCCCGGATCAAGACGCAGGTCACCCTCCGGGGGCGAGGGGCCGGCGTCCGGCCCGCACCCCTGCCGGCCGGACGGCCTCGGCACACCGGACTGCGTCGAAGTACTCAGGCCGCCCGGAGTCTGCGCCAGACCGCCTTCGCCGCGTGGTGACCGGACATCCCGTGCACCCCGGGCCCTGGAGGGGTGGCCGAGGAGCACAGGAACACCGCCGGGTGAGCCGTCGCGTACGGCACGCGGGCGAGCTTCGGCCGGATCACCGTCTGCAGTCCGGCGAACGCGCCGCAGGCGATGTCACCTCCGACGTAATTGGCGTTGCGCACGGCGAGTTGTGGCGGACCCGCGACGGCGCGGGCCAGCACCAGATCGCGGAAGCCGGGCGCGAAGCGCTCCAACTGCCGTTCGATGACTTCGGTGGCGTCGCCCTCCCAGCCTGCCGGGACATGCCCGTACGCCCAGAAGACATGGCGGCCCTCAGGCGCGCGCGACGGGTCGAAGAGGCTGGGCTGCGCGGTGATCAGGAACGGCACGCTCGGGTCGCGGCCGGCCACCGCGGCGCGCAGCGCGCCCTCGATCTCACCGGCCGTGGGGCCGACATGGACGGTGCCGGCCCGCCGCGCCTCCTTCGCGGTCCAGGGGACGGGGCCCGACAGCGCATAGTCGATCTTGAAACAGGACGCGCCGTACCGGTAGCCGCGGTAGGCGTGTCCCAGTCCGGCGATCCGCGCGAGAGCGGTCGGCGAGGTGTCGAAGACATAGGCGCGCGCGGGCGGGAGCTCGTCGAGGCGCTTGACCTCCGTGCCGGTTCGGATCGCGCCGCCCAGCTCGCGTACGTACGAGGCGAGGGCGTCCGAGATCGCCTGTGAGCCGCCGCGCGGCACCGGCCAGCCGTTCTCGTGCGCGGCCAGTGCGAAGAGCAGGGCGATACCGCCGGTGGCGATACCGCTGGTGGGAGCTATGGCATGGGCGGCGAGCCCGGCGAACAGGCCGCGCGCCTTCGCGCCCCGGAACCGGCGGGCGAGCAGTGTGGCGGGCTGGATGGCGCTCATTCCGAACCGCGCCCAGTGGTACGGATCGCGCGGCAGGCCGTCCCACGGGGTCCGCAGGAAGTCCTGGGCGAGCGTGTCCCAGTGGCCGAGGTACGGGGCGAGCAGTCTGCGGTACGCCCCCGCGTCCTGCGGCCCCAGCGACATCGCGCTCTCCCCCACCGAACCGGTGAGGATCGCGGCGGAGCCGTCCGGGAAGGGGTGGGCGAGCGCCAGTTCCGGCTGGAGCCACTCCAGGCCGTGCCGGGCGAGCGGCATCGCCGCGAACGCGGGCGAGCCGATGCCCAGCGGGTGCACGGCGGAACACGGGTCGTGGCGGAAGCCGGGGAGGGTGAGTTCCTCGGTGCGGGCGCCGCCTCCGATGGTCTCAGCCGCCTCGAACACCTCCACCGAGAAGCCACGGCGGGCCAGTTCTGCGGCGGCGGTCAGTCCGTTGGGTCCCGCCCCCACGACGACGGCATCGAGCATCGACGGCACCTGCGGACTCCTTTGTCAGCCGACGGCCAAGAGACTCAAGGATATTCCGCAGCGCCGACAGCCGGGCCGCGGGTAACGTCCCTGCCGATGAAAAGGGATTCGGTGGAAGTATCACTCATCGGCGACATGGCGGCGCGACTGGCCGAACTGCCCGGTGTCCGGGCCGTCGTCCTCGGCGGCAGCCGTGCCCGTGGCACGCACCGCCCGGACTCCGACTGGGATCTCGGCGTCTACTACCGGGGCGCTCCCGACCTGGCCGCACTGACCGCGCTGGCGTGCGAAGCGCAGGGCTCCCCGGTGGAGGTGGCGGGGGCGGGCGGCTGGGGGCCGTGGGTCAACGGCGGTGCGTGGCTGCGGGTCGACGGCACGCCGGTGGACTGGATCCTGCGCGACCTGGACCGGGTCGAGCAGGTCTGGTCCGACTGCCGTGAGGGCCGCTTCGAGGTGGGCGTCCAGCCCGGTCACCCGCTCGGGTTCTGGTCCCCCTGCTATCCGGGCGAGGTGGCGCTCGGCCGCGTACTCGCCGATCCGTACGGTGAACTGACGGAACTTCAACACGAGACCCGCAGTTATCCGGAGCCACTGCGCAAGGCACTCGCCGACGCCGCCTGGGAGGCGGAGTTCTCGGTGGCCGCAGCACGAAAATCGGTTACCTCCGGCGACACCCTGCATGTCGCACTGTGCCTGTCGAGGGCGTTCGGCATCCTCGCCCAGTCCCTTCACGCCCATCACCGCACCTGGTGTCTGAACGAGAAGGGTGCGCTGGCGGCGGCCGCGCTGCTGCCGCGGACTCCGGCGGACTTCGCGGAGCGGGTGGGCGTGGCGCTGCGGGGGCTGGACGTGGCGGCGGTGGAGACGGCAGGGGCCGTGGTGCGCGATGTGCGGGCAGTGCTCCGGTGACCGGAACCGCCGGTGAGCGGGTCCGGCTTAGGATCCGTTCATGATCGCCGAACTTCAGTGCGTGGTGCTCGACTGTCCCGACCCCGTACGTCTCGCCGAGTTCTACCGCTCGGTCGTGGGCGGCCGGGTCAACGAGCCGGACCGGCGGTGGGGGCTCGACGAGAACTGGGCGACGCTGCACACCGACGCCGGTCTCGTCCTGGCCTTCCAGCGGGCGGCGGATCATCGGCCGCCGCAGTGGCCGGACCCGGCCCGGCCCCAGCAGTTCCATCTGGACTTCGGTGTGCCGGACCTGGACGCGGCGCAGGCGGAGGTCGTCGCTGCCGGCGCTTCCGTGCTCGACGACGGGAGCACGGACGGGGCCGGGGAGACGGACCCGGAGCGGGCCGAGCGGCCGTGGCGGATCTATGCCGATCCGGCGGGGCATCCGTTCTGCCTGGTCCTGCACCGGGCGGAGCAGCCGTAGCCCGGTCTTCGCGGACGAGGTCCCGGACCGTCGCGGACGGCCGGCCGCCGCGAGCGCCGCGGGGCCAGGTCACCCTCCGGCGCGCAGTGCCTCCAGGATCCGTTCAGCCGTCGCCTCGTCACGGGCGGCGGTGAAGGGCAGGGCGTTGCCGCCGATGATGCGGAACGGGGCGCCCGAGAGCGTGGCCTGGGCGCCGCCCGCCTCGGTGACCAGGAGCAGGCCCGCCGCGTGGTCCCAGGCGAACTCCCAGTTGAAGGCGACCGCGTCCTGGTCGCCGCGGGCGACGGCCAGGTATTCGAGGCCCGCCGAGCCGCACGGGCGCGCGTTGATGCCCTCGGTCCGCAGGCCGAGCAGGGCTCGCTTCTGGGCGTCGGAGGTGTAGTCGGGGTGTGACATGGCCACCTCGAGCACGGCGCCCGGCGCGGGTGATCCGGAATGTACGGGGACGCCGTTCAGCGTGGCGCCCCGGCCGCGGACCGCGACCGCCATCTCGTCCAGGGCAGCGGCGTACGTCCACGAGGCGAGGAGTTCGCCGTGGTGGGCGAGGGCGACGAGCGTGCAGAAGCCGGGTTCGCCCCGGACGAACTGGCGGGTGCCGTCGACCGGGTCGACGATCCAGACCGGTGCCTCGCCGCCCAGGGCGTCGTACACCTTCGGATCGGCGTGGACCGACTCCTCACCGACGACCACCGAGCCGGGCAGGAGCCGGGTCAGGGACGCGGTGAGGTGTTCCTCGGCAAGGCGGTCGGCGGTGGTGACGAGGTCGTGCGGACCGCTCTTCTCGACGATCTCGTGTGCGGCGAGCTGCCGGTAGCGCGGCATGATCTCGGCGGCGGCCGCTGCGCGGACCGCCTCCTCGACCTCGGTCAGGTCCCCGGCAAGGAAGTCATCGAACATGACCCCAGCTAAGCACGGTCCACCGGGTCCCCGACGACCTGGTCATGACGTGAAGATGGCCGGTCAGCGGCCTACTGCGTACCCCTGCATGCCGCGCGGGTTCGCGGCGGCGGACAGCACCCCGGTCTCCGGGTCGCGGGCGACGGCGCACATCCGGCCCTCGGACCACGGATCGCCGACCGTGACGTCATGGCCGCGGCGCCGCAGCTCCTCGACTACCTCCGGGGCCATGCGCTCCTCGACGGTGACGCTGCCCGGCCGCATGCCGCGCGGGAAGAACGAGCCGGGGAAACTGTCGTTGTGCCAGTTCGGGGCGTCGATGGCGCCCTGGAGGTCGAGCCCGCCGCGGACCTCGGCGCGCAGCGCGACGGCGAGGAAGAAGTGGACCTGCCACTGGTCCTGCTGGTCGCCGCCGGGCGTCCCGAACGCCATCACCGGGACGCCGTCGCGCAGCGCGAGGGACGGGGTGAGGGTGGTGCGGGGGCGGCGGCCGGGCGTGAGGGAGTTCGGCAGACCCTCGTCGAGCCAGGCCATCTGGAGGCGGGTGCCGAGCGGGAAGCCGAGCTCGGGCACGACCGGGTTGGACTGGAGCCAGCCGCCGCTGGGGGTGGCGGAGACCATGTTGCCCCAGCGGTCGACGACGTCGACGTGGCAGGTGTCGCCACGGGTCGTACCGTCCTCGGCGACGGTCGGCTCTCCGGCAGCGGCGCCGTCCTTCGCGACGGTCGGCTCGCCGACGCCCGCCGCCGGGATGCCCATGGCGTCGAACCCGCCCTCGCCGGAGGCGACGGCGTGCGCGTGCTCGCTGAGTACGGGGGTGCGGCCGCCAGGGCTGCCGGGGCGCAGCTCGCGCGACGCCTCGTCGGTGATCAGTGCGCGCCGCTCGGCGTTGTAGGAATCCGAGAGCAGCACGTCGAGGGGCACGTCGGCGGCGTCGCCGTACCAGGCCTCACGGTCGGCCATGGCGAGCTTGCAGCCCTCGATGAGCAGGTGTACGTACTCCGTGGAGCCGTACTGCGGGAGCTCGGCGGGGAGCAGGGCGAGCTGCTGGAGGAAGGCGGGCCCCTGGCTCCAGCCGCCGGCCTTGGCGAGCGTCCAGCCGTTCCAGTCGTACGTGGCGGGCGCCTCGTACGACGCGGACCAGCCGGCCAGGTCGGCGGCGGTCAGGGTGCCGGTGTGGCGGTTGCCGCTGGTGTCCATGGTGGGGCGGGCGGCCTGGCGGACCAGGGCTTCGGCGATGAAGCCCTCGCTCCAGATCTTCCGTGCGGCGTCGATCTGGGCGGCGCGGTCGTCGCCGCCGGTCTTCTCGGCCTCGGCGATCAGACGGCGCCAGGTCGCGGCAAGGGCGGGATTGCGGAACAGCTCGCCCGGCTTGGGGGACTTGCCGCCGGGGAGGTAGACGTCGGCGGAGGACTGCCACTCGGTCTCGAAGAGTTCACGGACGGTCTCGACCGTCTGGCCTATCCGCTCGACGGGTGCGTGACCGTCCTCCGCGTAGCCGATCGCGTACCGCAGAACCTCGGCGACGGACTTGGTGCCGTGGTCGCGCAGCAGCAGCATCCAGGCGTCGAACGCACCGGGGACCGCGGCGGCGAGGGGCCCGGTACCGGGGACGAGGTCCAGACCGAGGGAGCGGTAGTGGGCGACGGTGGCCCCCGCGGGGGCCGGGCCCTGGCCGCAGAGGACCTGCACGTCGCCGTCGCTCGTCGCCAGGATCATCGGCACCTCACCGGCCGGGCCGTTGAGGTGCGGTTCGACGACGTGCAGGACGAATCCGGCGGCGACGGCGGCGTCATAGGCGTTGCCGCCGTCCTCCAGGACGGCCATCGCGGACTGCGAGGCGAGCCAGTGGGTGGAGGACACCATGCCGAAGGTGCCCTGAAGGGTCGGCCGGGTGGTGAACACGGATGTGGCTCCTAGCTGCGACGTACTTGTGTGTGGTTCGGATCGTATGTACGGGAGGTCAGGAGGCCGCGTCCGGGGCGGTCCCGTCCTCCCCGACGAGGTGACAGGAGACCTGCCGGCCGCCGGGCAGCTCGCGCAGGACCGGCACCTCGTTGCGGCAGCGGTCGGTGGCGAGCGGGCAGCGGGTGTGGAAGCGGCAGCCTGCCGGGGGATCGAGCGGGCTGGGCAGGTCGCCGTGGAGCACGATGCGTTCGCGGGAGCGCTGCTCGACCGGGTCGGGGACGGGCGCGGCGGAGAGCAGCGCCTGGGTGTAGGGGTGCTTCGGGGAGGCGAACAGTTCGGCCGTCGGGGCCTGCTCGACGATCTGCCCGAGGTACATCACGGCGATCCGGTCGGCGAGGAACTCGACGGCGGCCAGGTCGTGGGTGATGAACAGGCAGCCGAACCCGCGGTCGCGCTGCAGGTCGGCCAGCAGATTGAGGACGGACGCCTGTACGGAGACGTCGAGCGCGGAAGTCGGTTCGTCGGCGACGACCAGATCGGGGTCGCAGGAGAGCGCACGGGCGATGGAGATGCGCTGACGCTGGCCGCCGGAGAGCTCGTGCGGATGCCGGTCGGCGTGCTCGGGGCGCAGTCCGACCTGGGCGAGGAGCTGCTCGACCCGGGCGCGCACCTCCTCGCCCCGGGCCTGGCGGTGCAGCTTGATCGGTTCGGCGATGATCTGGCCGATGGTCATGCGCGGGTCGAGCGAGGACGACGGGTCCTGGAAGACCAGGTGGAAGTCCTTGCGCAGGGGGCGCACGGCGCGGCGCGAGAGGTGGGTGACGTCCGTGCCGTTGATGCGGACGGTGCCACCGGTCGGTTCGTCGAGGCGTACGGCGCAGCGGCCGACGGTCGACTTGCCACTGCCGGACTCGCCGACGAGGCCGACGACCTCGCCGCGGCCGATGGTGATCGAGACGCCGTCGACGGCGCGGACGGTGCCACCGCCCGAGGCGTCGAAATGCCTTTCCATGGCGGTGATTTCGAGCACCGGTACGTTCTGCCCGGCGGCTCCGTCGGTGCCGCCGGGTGCGGGGACCGTCTGTGCGGTGGTCACTCTCCGGCCTCCTGGTCAAGTGTGTCGGTCGTGTCGGGTGCGGGGGTGGTGTCCGCGGGGGTGGTGTCCGCGGCGTCGGCGCCGTAGGGGTGCCAGCAGGCCGCCCGGTGGAGGGCGTCCGCGCCCGCCTTCGGGTCGATGGCCTTGAAGCCGGGACGGCCACCGGTGCAGGTGTCGTCGGCGCGGCTGCACCGCGGGGCGAAGGTGCAGGCGTCCGGCTGGCTGTCGAGGCTCGGCACCAGGCCGGGGATCTCGGGCAGCCGCCGCTTGCCCTCGCCGCCGGGCCGCAGGACGGCGCCGAGCAGACCTCGGGTGTACGGGTGCCGCGCGGTGCCGAACAGGTCGTGGACCGGTGCCTGTTCGACGGAGCGTCCGGCGTACATCACCAGCACCCGGTCGGCGGCGTCCGCCACCACGCCGAGGTCGTGGGTGACCAGGACGATCGCCGTGCCCAGCCGTTCGCGCAGCGACTGGAGGACTTCGAGGATGCCGGCCTGCACGGTGACGTCGAGTGCGGTGGTCGGCTCGTCCGCGATGAGTACGGACGGGTCGCAGGCGACGGCGATCGCGATCATCACGCGCTGCCGCATGCCACCGGAGAGCTGGTGCGGGTACTCGTCGACACGGCGCTGCGGGGCCGGGATGCCGACCAGTTCGAGGAGTTCGACGGCCCTCGTCCTGGCGTCCTTCCTGCTCAGCCCCTGGTGCCTGCGCAGCACTTCGCCGATCTGCCGGCCGATGGTGAGGACCGGGTTGAGGGAGGTCATCGGCTCCTGGAAGATCATCGCGATGTCCTTGCCGCGGACCTTCTGGAGCTCCTTCTCGTGGGCGCCGACCAGTTCCCGGCCGCCGAGCCTGATGGAACCGCCGATGTGCGCGGTCGGCGGGAGCAGGCCCATCACGGCCATGGAGGTGACGGACTTGCCGCACCCCGACTCCCCCACCACGGCGAGGACTTCGCCGGGGGCGAGGTCGTAGGAGACACCGTCGACGGCGTGCACGGTCCGGGTGTCGGAGCGGAACGACACCGACAGGTCGCGGACGCTCAGGACCGGCTCACGCACCGGTTCCCGTACGGGTTCGAGGACGGTCTCGGTCATCGGGTGCCTCCGCGGGGGTCGAGGACGTCACGCAGTCCGTCGCCGAGCAGGTTGAAGGCCAGCGTCGCCGCGACGATCGCCAGGCCGGGGAAGACGGCGAGCCAGGGGGCGGGCGCCAGGAAGGACTGGGCACCGGAGAGCATCACGCCGAGCGACGGGGCGGGCGGCTGGACGCCGAGGCCGAGGAAGCTGAGCAGCGCCTCGCCGATGATCGCGGCGGGGATGCCGACGGTCGCCTGCACGATGAGTGCCGAGGTGGCGTTGGGCAGGATGTGCCGGAAGAGCACGGTGCCGTCGCCACCGCCGTTGGCGATGGCCGCGGCGACGTAGTCGACGTGCTTGAGCCGCAGGGTCTCGGCCCGGGTGATGCGGATGACTGCGGGGATCTGCGAGATGCCGATGGCGATGGTGGCGTTGGTCAGCGACGGGCCGAGGATCGCGGCCAGGCCGACGGCGAGCACCAGGAACGGGAACGCCAGCATGGTGTCGGTGAGCCGGGAGATGGTGCTGTCCGCGAACCGGCCGTAGTAGCCGCCGACCAGGCCGAGGGGAACGCCGATGACGAAGGCCAGCACGACGGCGACGAGGCCGACCTGCATGGAGGCACGTGCCCCGTACACGATGCGGGAGAGCTGGTCGCGTCCGAGGTCGTCGGTGCCCAGCCAGTGGGCCCAGCTGGGTTCGGCGAGTACGTTCCCGAAGTTCGGCTGGGCGGGGTCGTACGGGGCGATCAGTGGCGCGAGGAGCGCGGCGAGGACGAAGACGGCGGCGATGATGCCGCCGGTGAGGGCGAGCCGGTTCTTGCGCAGGGCGCGGAGCCGGCCGCTGCTCGGCCGCTTCCTGGTGGCCTCTGGGGTGGTGGGGAGCGCTGTGGTCGCGGTGGTCACCGGGCACCTCCGAGCCGGATGCGCGGGTCGATGACCGAATAGACCACGTCGACCAGCAGATTGATGAGGATGTACGCGGCGGAGGTGCAGAGCACCACGGCCTGGAGTGTCGCGTAGTCGCGGGTGAAGACGGCGTCGATGGTGAGCTTGCCGAAGCCGGGCAGGACGAAGATCTGCTCGGTGACGACGGCGCCGGAGATCAGGTGGCCGAGCTGGAGACCCAGGACGGTCACAACGGTGACGAGCGAGTTGCGCAACGCGTGCCCGCCGACGACGGACCGCTTCGACAGCCCCTTCGCACGGGCGGTACGGACGTAGTCGGCGGAGAGCGAGTCGAGCATCGCGGCCCGGGTCTGCCGCATCACGACGGCGGCGAGTCCGGAGCCGAGGACGATCGCGGGCAGCACCATGCGGCGCAGGTTGTCGATCGGGTCGGTGCCGAACGGTACGTACCCGGAGGCGGCGAACACCGGGACGGCGATGGCGAATCCGAGGACCAGCACGATGCCGAGCCAGAAGGTCGGGACGGAGAGGCCGATCAGCGCGATGACGTTGGCGAGCCATTCCTCCGGCTTGCCGCGCCGCACGGCGGCGACGACTCCGGCGCCGATACCGAGGACGACCGCGAGCAGCAGGGAGAGCGCCGCCAACTCGAGGGTGACGGGCAGGGCCTGGCCGATCGCGTCGGCGACCGGGAGTCCGGTACGGGAGGAGGTGCCGAGGTCGCCGGTGAGGGCGTGGCCGATGAACCGCCCGTACTGCACGACGATGTTGTCGTTGAGCCCGTACGCCTCGCGGATCGCGGCGAGTGCCTGGGGGCTGCGTTCCTCGCCGGCGAGGGCGAGCGCCGGGTCGCCGGGCAGGGCCCGGATTCCGGCGAACACCACGATGGAGACGAGGAAGAGCGTGATGAGTGACTGACGAAGGCGCGTCAGCAGGTATTTCGTCATCGGGTGTACCCCGCAGTCTTGACCCGGACCAGACCGTCGCCGTAGACGCGGATGCCCGCGACGGACTTGGTGGCGACGACGTAGTTCTTCTGCCGGTAGAGGTAGATCATCGTGTGGGCGTCCTGAACGCGCCGGGTCAGCTCGTTGTAGATCTTGGTGCGCCGGGCCGGGTCGGCGACGGCGCGACCCTCGTCGATCAGCCGGTCGATCTCGGGGTCGCCGAGGCCGTAGGCGTTCATGGCGCCTGCTGTCTTGAGGAAGTTGGAGACGTTGCCGTCCGGGTCGAGCCGGCCTGACCAGCCGCTCGTGAAGACGTCGTAGTGCCCGGCGTCGGTCTCCGAGAGCATGGTGGCGTACTCGGTGGGCCGCAGGGAGAGGTCGAAGCCGGCCTCCTTGACCATGGCCTGGAGCACCTGCCCGACGCGCCCCTGTTCGGGGGTGGTGGAGGTCTTCAGCTCGATCTTCACCGGGGTCTTCACCCCGGCCTCCTTCAGCAGCTTCTTCGCCTTGGCGACATCACGCCTCGGACAGTCCTGCGGCTTGACGCCGGGGGCGATGGCGGACTGCGGGGAGATCGGGCTGCAGGCCGGCTCGTACATGCCCTGGAAGACGACCTTGTTGAGCGTCTCGCGGTCGATGGCGAGCTCGAACGCCTCGCGGACCCGGACGTCCCGGGCTATCGGGGTGTCGAGCTTGCCCGGCTTCTTGCCGAGGCCGTTCACGTTGCCGACGTTGAGTCCGATGCCCTGGTAGCCGAGCGACGGTGAGTTGAAGAGCTGGAGCTTGGGCTCGGTCAACGCGCTCTGGACGTCGATGGGGCCCATCTGGTCGCCGACCTGGAGGTCGCCGGAGCGCAGGTTGGCGAGCCGGACGTTGCCGTCGGGGATCGGCTTGTAGACGACCCCGTCGAGGTGGACCTTGTCCGCGTCGTAGTAGTTGGGGTCCTTCTTCAGCACGATCCGGTCGCCGCCGACCCGCTCGACGAACCGGAACGGCCCGACGCAGGACGGGTGGTTCGTGAAGTTCTTCCCGTACTTCTTGAGCGCGGTCGGTGACATCACCATCCCGGCCCGGTCGGCGAGCACACCGGTGAGCGGGACGTACGGGTGGTCGAGTTCCATCCGCACGGTGTACGGGCCGGTGGCCCGGACGGACTTGACCGGGGCGAGTTCGGTGCCGCGCGCGGATCCGGGCAGATCGCGGTGGCGCACCAGCGAGGTGACGACGGCGTCGGCGTCGAGCCTCGTGCCGTCGCTGAATTTCAGGTCGTGCCGCAGCCGGACGGTGACGGTGCGACCGTCGGCCGAGGTGGCGGGCAGTGCGGCGGCGAGCTGCGGTACGACCGCACCGTCCTCGTCGATGTCGTAGAGCTTCTCGCACATGCCCGCGAAGACCGTCCGGCCGACGAGGGTCTGCGCCAGGGAGGGGTCGAGTTTGTCCGGGTCGGAGTTGAGAGCGACAGTGAGTGTCCCGCCGTCGCGTACGGACCGTTCATCGGTTTTCCGTACACCGCCGACCTCGGTCGCCGAGGACTGCAACGACGCGCAGCCCGAGGTGAGGGACACCAATGCAACTGCCACCAGGGCAACCGCTTTTCGGCGCACGGGGGCCTACCTCCTGCCAGAGGGTGATCAAGGAATACCGCCGACCGTATTTCGCATACAGTCCGCAGGGCAAGAGGGGTTCCCACATAGCGGACGGTTTTTACTGACGATCGGATAACGGAAAGGTGTAGGACGCACACGGGCCGGGCGAATTGACCTGGATGCCCTGTTACGACATCGAGGCCGGTCCGCCCGGCCTGATTCCGCCGGGACGGGGCGGAGCCCGGCCCCCGCCCCGTCCCGGCCCGGCTCAGCTGCGCGTCAGACGCACCGTGACCAGCTCGAACGGGCGCAGCGACAGCTGTACGCCCCCGTCCACCCGCACCGGTACGTTCCCCTCGGCGAGCGGCCGCTCCAACAGGTCGGTCACCCTCGGATCGGCGAACTCGAAGTCGATGCCGAGCCGGACCCTGGCACGGCCGCCCGTCGACTCGTAGAGCCGTACGACGACATCGCCGCTCGCGTCGTCCGCCAGCTTGACCGCGCTGACCACGACCGCGTCGTCGTCCACGGTCACCAGCGGCGCCACCGCACGGTCGCCGGCGACCCGGCGCTCCGGCAGGTTGATCCGGAAGCCTTCACGGACCGCGTCGCCGATCGCGGCGCCCGGCGCGAGCGCGTGGCGGAAGCGGTGCACGCCCTGGTCGGTCTCCGGGTCGGGGAAGCGCGGGGCGCGCAGCAGCGAGACCCGCACGGTGGTGGTCGTCCCGGCGGTCGAGTCGCGTACGGTACGGGTCACGTCGTGGCCGTACGTAGAGTCGTTGACGAGCGCGACGCCCCAGCCCGGCTCCTCCAGATGGACGAAGCGGTGGTTGCAGGCCTCGAACTTGGCGGCCTCCCAGCTGGTGTTGGTGTGGGTGGCCCGGTAGAAGTGCCCGAACTGCGTCTCGGAGGCGTACCGCTCGGCGCGGATGTCCAGCGGGAACGCGGCCTTCAGGAACTTCTCCGTCTCGTGCCAGTCGACCTCGGTGTCGATGTCGAGCCGCTTGGCGCCCGGGGCGAGCGTCAGCACCTGGGTGACCCGGGAGTCGCCGAAGCTGCGGACGATACGGGCGCCGACCGCGCCCCCGTCCTCGACGGGGGTGAGCTCGTCGAGCTCCGTCAGATCCGTGACGGTGTTGCGGTAGAACGCGTCGACGTCCCAGGCGTCCCACATGTTCGGGAAGTCGGGGTGGATCTGCAGCAGGTTCGCGGCCTGCCCGGGCGCCACGGTCTCGCGCTCGGCACCGATGTCGTACGCCGACACCACCAGACCGCGGCCGTCGATCTCCACCTGGAGCAGGCCGTTGTCGAGTACGTAGCCGCCGCCCTCGCGCGGCGCGAGCCGGCCCGGGCTGACCACCGCGACGGCCCCGGCGCCACCGGCCGGAACCCCGCCGCGGGTGTGCGGCGCGGAGTTGAAGACGAGCAGCTCCCGCGACTCGGGGTCGCCCGCCAGGGCGCGCTGCGCGGCGGCGACGATGGCGTTCAGTTCATCGGCGACGGCCGCGTACGTCTTCTCGGCCTCGCGATGCACCCAGGCGATCGACGAACCGGGCAGGATGTCGTGGAACTGATGCAGCAGCACCGTCTTCCAGATCCGGTCCAGCTCCGCGTACGGGTAGGGGAACCCGGTGCGCACCGCGGCGGTGGTGGCCCACAGTTCGGCCTCGCGCAGGAGGTGCTCGCTGCGGCGGTTGCCCTGCTTGGTCTTCGCCTGGCTGGTGAGGGTGGCGCGGTGCAGCTCCAGGTAGAGCTCGCCGACCCACACGGGGGCGTTCGGGTACTCCGCCTCCGCCTTGGTGAAGAACTCGGCGGGCGTCTCCCAGGTCACGGTGGCCGACCCTTCGAGGCTGCGCATCCTGGCGGCCTTCGCGACCATCTCACGTGTGGTGCCGCCGCCTCCGTCGCCCCAGCCGGTCGGTGCGAGGGAGTGCCGGGCGACGCCCTTGTCCTTGAAGTTCTTCGCCGCGTGGGCGATCTCGCTGCCCTTCATCGAGCAGTTGTAGGTGTCGACGGGCGGGAAGTGGGTGAAGATCCGGGTGCCGTCGATGCCTTCCCACCGGAAGGTGTGGTGCGGGAACTTGTTGGTCTGGCTCCACGAGATCTTCTGGGTCAGCAGCCACTTGGAGCCCGCGGCCTTGATGATCTGCGGCAGACCGGCGGCGAAGCCGAAGGTGTCGGGCAGCCATGCCTCGTCGTTCTCGACACCGAACTCGTCGAGGAAGAACCTCTTCCCGTGCACGAACTGACGGGCCATCGCCTCGGAGCCCGGCATGTTCGTGTCGGACTCGACCCACATGCCACCGGACGGCACGAACCGTCCTTCCGACACGGCCTTCTTGACCTTGGCGTAGACCTCGGGGCGGTGCTCCTTGATCCAGGCGAACTGCTGGGCCTGCGACATCGCGAAGACGAAGTCGGGCTCGTCCTCCAGCAGGGCCGTCATGTTGGACGTCGTACGGGCGACCTTGCGGACCGTCTCACGCAGCGGCCACAGCCAGGCCGAGTCGATGTGTGCGTGGCCGACGGCGCTGATCCGGTGGGCGGACGGCTCGGCGGGGGCCGCAAGGACGGTGGCGAGTTCGGCGCGGGCGGCGGCCGCGGTGCCGTTGACGTCCTGCAGGTCGATCCTGTCGAGAGCGCGGCCGACGGCACGCAGGACGTCCCAGCGGCGGGCGCCCTCGACCGGCAGTTCCGCCATGAGTTCGCCGAGCACCTCCAGGTCCTGGACGAGGTTCCACACGTTCTCGTCGAAGACGGCGAGGTCCATCCGGGCGAGGGTGTACTGCGGTTCGCTGCCCGCGGTCTCCTTGTCACCGAGCTGCGTCGGCAGGAAGGGGTGGTAGTCGAGTACGACCGGGTTGGAGGCGGCCTCGATGTGCAGCAGCACGTCCTCACCGCCCGCGACGGGAGCGCCGATGCGCACCCACTGATTGCGCGGGTTGAGGCCCTTCACCGGAGTGCCGTCGGGCAGGTAGACCAGGCCCTCGCACTGGAAGCCGGGCATGTTCTCGTCGAAGCCCAGGTCGAGGAGCGCCTCGACGGTGCGGCCCGCCCATGCCTGTGGGACGGTTCCGGAGACCCGGAACCAACTGGTGCCCCAGGGTGCGCCCCAGCGGTCGCCGACCGCGATGGACGCGGCCGGGGCCGCGAGGCCCTCGGCGACGGGGACGGGCTCACCCGGCGCGGTCCAGACGGCGACGTCCAGCGGTACGGACTCGGGGTGGACGGCGGGCCGGATGCGCTCGTCGAGAACGCGCTTGAGGCGGGCTTCGACCAGGGTGCGGTCGTCATGCATGAGGGTGACTCCGTGGGGTTGGGGTGCGGGTCCGGTTGCGTTGCCGGTGTGCGTCAGCGGACCTGGTCCGGGGTGAGGACATCGGTGATCCCGCGGGCGGCCAGGTGTTCCTTGTTCCCGGCCTGGCTCGCGAGGACGGCGGCGGGCCGGGCACCGTCCGCGGTGAGCCGGGCGAACGCCTCGAAGAACGCGCCGCCGGGGGCACATGTGGAGCGCCGGGGCGCGGTCTCGTCGTCTCCGGTGTCGACGACGAGTGCGGTGGTGCGGGGCGCCGGGCGGTACTCCGTGCCCCGCCGGTCCGCGACGATCCCGGCGATGGCCTCGCCGGCCGGCTTGACCTGCCGGTCGTTGGTCAACAGGCCGAGGCTGTATTCGAGTTCGGGGAAGTCGGCCAGCGACCGGGACACGTCGTGGGAGCACCACCAGGTGACACCCCACACGTCCTCGCAGTCCAGTGCGTTCGCCACGGTCGCCTCGGTGAACGCGGCCGCGTGCTCGGCGGGAACGAGCGGAGCCGGGGCGCCGACCTCCTGCAGCCAGACCGGCCGGTGCGGGTCGGTGGCCCACGCCTTGGACAGTTCGATCAGATACGCGGCGTGGTGCTCGGTGGCGGTTCCGGTGCGGCCGTGCCGTTGAGCGGTGCCGTTGAAGACCCAGGAGTGCACGGCGGTGACCGCGCCGATCCGGGCCGCGTGGGCGGGTGTGAACGCGTGGTCGTCCTGATACCAGGCGGCGTCGTACTCGGCGTGCAGATGGAGTCTGCCCGGCGCTCCCTCCTCGCAGGCGTCGAGCAGGGTGCGCAGCCAACGGTCCGCCTGTTCGGGGGTGATGGGGTCCGGGTCGGGGTGCGGGGGGCCGGAGAACTGATTGATCTCGTTGCCCAGGGTCATACCGAGGAAGTTCGGCCGGTCGGCGAGGGCTGCGGCGAGCGTACGCAGGTATTCGGCCTGGCCCGCCACGACGTCCGGGTCGGTGAAGATGTTGCGCCGGTGCCAGGTCTGCGTCCACGCGGGCAGGAAGTCGAAGCTCGACAGGTGGCCCTGCAGTCCGTCGACATTGACGTCGAGGCCGCGCTCGGCCGCGGCGTCCGCGAGCTGGACGAGTTGCTCGACGGCGCGCGGCCGGATCAGGGTGCGGTTCGGCTGGAAGAGCGGCCAGAGCGGGAAGACCCGGATGTGGTCGAGGCCGAGACCCGCGATCGAGTCCAGGTCGGCGCGCACGGCGTCGAGGTCGAAGTCCAGCCAGTGGTGGAACCAGCCCTGGCTGGGTGTGTAGTTGACGCCGAAGCGCAGCGGGGAGGGAGGCATACGGTACGGGTGTCCTGGTTCTGTGGTGCGAAAGGGCGGGGCAGGCGGGGCGGTCAGCCCTTGACGGCGCCTTCGCCGACGCCCCGGAAGAAGAAACGCTGCAGGCAGGCGAAGAGCACGATCAGCGGGAGTACGGCGATGATCGTGCCCGCGGCGACTAGTCGCTCGTCGTTCGCGAACGTGCCGTGCAGATAGTTCAGCCCGATGGTCAGGGTGAAGTTCGCCGGGTCGCTCAGCACGATCAGCGGCCACAGGAAGTCGTCCCAGGCCCCCATGAAGGCGAAGATCGCCACGACGGCAAGGGTCCCTCTGACCGAGGGCAGGGCGATCCAGAGGAACCGCTGCCAGACATTGGCGCCGTCGACGAACGCCGCCTCCTCCACCTCCTGCGGAAGGTTGAGGAATGCGTTGCGCATCAGCAGGACGTTCATCGCGGCGACGGATCCCGGCAGCAGCACACCGATCAGGGTGTTGTTCAGACCGAGCTCACGCATGGTGGTGAACTGGGCGATGATGATGCCCTCGACGGGTACGAGCATGGCGAGGATGAACGCCAGCGTCGCGGCCCTGCGCCCCCGGTACCGCATCCTGGCCAGCGCGTAGCCGGCCAGTGCTGAGCCGACGCAGTTGGTGACCACATTGGCGGTCGCCACCTTGACGGAGTTCAGCGCGTAGTCCCAGACCGGGATGGTCTCGGCGACCCGCGTGTAGTTGTCCAGGGTGGGGTGGCCGGGGAAGAACTTCGGCGGGGAGCTGAAGATGTCCTCGCCGGGCCCCTTGAGGGAGGTCGAGAGCTGCCACAGGAACGGTCCTACGGTCAGTCCGAGTACGGCGAGCAGCAGGACGTAGCGCAGCACGAGTTGCCAGACCGGGATGCGTCGGCCGTCCGCGTCGGTGAGGGCCAGGATGCTCATGTGTCCTCCTTGCGGTCGGCGCGGAGCACCAGGAGCATCAGGGCGACCGTCACGACGAAGATGACGACGGAGATCGCGGAGGCATAGCCGACCCGCCCGGTCAGTCCGGTGCCGACGCGCTGGACGAGCATCACCAGGGTGGTGTCCTCACCGGCCGGGCCGCCGGATGGACCTGCCATCAGGTAGACCTCGGAGAACGCCTTGAAAGCGGCGACCGAAGCCAGCGCCCCGACGAGGACCATGGTGGAGCGGACGGCGGGAACGGTCACGGTGAAGAACCTGCGGACGGCGCCGGCGCCGTCCACGGAGGCCGCCTCGTGGAGTTCCCTGGGGACGTTGGCCAGCGCGGCCAGATAGATGATCATGTAGTAGCCGAGGCCCTTCCAGACCGTGACCGTCATCGCGCTGAGCAGCAGCAGCCACTGGTCGCTCAGGAAGCCGACCCTGCCGATCCCCACCGCCTCCAGTACCGCGTTGACGAGCCCCCGGTCGTCCAGCATCCACACCCAGATCAGCCCCACCACGACGATGGAGGCGACGACGGGGGTGTAGAAGGCGGACCGGAAGAACGTGATGCCGGGGATGTTCCGCTGGACGAGCATCGCCAGCAGCAGCGGCAGGAGAACGAGGGCGGGGACGACTCCGACCACGTACAGCGTGCTGTTCCGCAGCCCGATCCAGAACATCTCGTCGTGGATCAGCTCCTGGAAGTTCGCCAGGCCGACGAACTTCCCCGGCATCAGCGTCCGGCGGTCCGTGAAGGCGTTGACCAGGGTGCTGAAGAACGGGAACAGGCTGAACATCCCGACGACGAGCAGGCCGGGGGCTGCGAACAGCCACGGGCTGAACGGGAGATGGCGGCGTATCCGGTGGCCGGGGAGCGGGGCGGACCGGCGGTCGCCGGGACGTGCGCCCCGGGCCGCCGGTACCGCTGTGCCGGAGCCCCGGATCGGCGCGGTTGCCATGGCCGATTTCACGAGGGGGGTCTTCACCGGGGGCTCAGCTCTGCTGCAGCAGCCGGTCGCAGGCCTTGACAGCGTTGTCAAGAGCTTCCTTGGGGCTCTGCTTGCCCTGCAGCGCCTTGGCCACCTGGTTGCGCAGCTCGGTCTTCATCTGGTCACTGAAGAGCACCGGCGTGTAATTTACCGCCGTCTTCAGGGACTTGGCGGCGGCGATCCGGACCCGGGTCACGTCGGTGCCGTCCTCCTCGGTGAAGTACGGGTCGTCGAGGGATCCGGCGGTACTCGGGAAGATGGCGACCTGCTTCGCGAAGTCCATCTGCCGCGTCGCGTCGGTCACGTAGTGGGCGAAGGCCACGGCTGCCGGCTTCTGCTTCGTCTGCGCGTTCACCATGACGCCCATGACGTACATGTTGGCCTTGCCGGTGCTGCTGATCTGGTCGGTGATCCCGATGTTCTTGTAGAGACTCGGGGCCTGCTTCTTGAAGTTCTCCAGATCCAGTGCGCTGCCCGGGTTCATCGCCACGGACCCGGTGAGGAACTTGTGGCCGGACGACTCGGGGGTCGCGGTCAGCGCCTGCGGGTCGAGCGCCTTGGCGTCGTACAGCTCCTTGTAGCGGGTGAGCATTTCGACACCCTTGGCGTCGTTGAAGGCGAAGCCCGTGCCTTCCTTGTTCATCAGCTGTCCGCCGTAGCGGCCGAAGTCCTCGATGGTGGGCACGTTGGCCAGCGTGGCGACCTTGCCCTTGCTCTTCGTGGCCAGCGACAGACCTTCGTCGAAGAGTTCGTCATAGGTGGTCGGCGGCTTCTCGGGGTCGAGTCCGGCGTCCTTGAAGAGGGACTTGTTGTAGAAGAGCGGTCCGGTGTTGAGGTACCAGGGGAAGGCGTAGGTCCCTTCCATGCCCGGTATTTGATGGCTCTGCCAGGCGCCGGGCAGGTACTCCTTGCGGTACTTCGCCGCCGCCTTGTCGAGGTCCAGTGCGAGCCCGGCCTTGGCCAGGGGCGCGACCAGGTCGGGCGAGACATTGACGACATCCGGCAACGTGCCGCCGGCCGCGTCGGCGCTGATCTTGTCCGCGTAGCCCTCGGCCGGCCGGTCGACCCACTTGACCTCGGTCCCGGGGTACTTCTTCTCGAAGTCCGCGATCACCCCGTTGAAGTAGTCCTTGAAGTTCGCCTGCAGGTTCCAGGTCTGGAAGGTGATCTTCCCTTCGACCTTGCCGGAGGCGTCGGACGAGCTGTCGCCGGATCCTCCTCCGCACGCGCTCAGCGGCAGGACGGTGGCGAGTACGGCGGCAGCGGCTACTGCTCTGCGGGAGATACGCACGGTGAACGGCTCCTTTGCTCGGACCAGGCGTGCGGACGGCGGGCCGGGGTCGATGACGCTCCGGCTGCGTACGCCCAGCAGACCTTCCAATGCACGCGGCGCAAAGTCAATACATTCGCTTGAAGTTAGCCTCAAGTTTCCATATATCCGCAGGTCAGAGCGGTATACGAAGCTATTGGAGAAGTTCAACTAATGCGCTTTAGAGCTCGGCACTCAAGCGCATTAGTCCACCGACCACTTCGGTCGACCAATGCGCCGGTAAGGCTTACGATGCAGCGGGGGCGAGCGAGCACTGCGCCGCCCAGGAACGCAGGAAGAGGGGCACCGGGTGACACCGAAGGGGGCGCCGGCCGAGGAGACCCGGCCGGCCAGGCGCACACCCGCGCGGCGGCCGACCATGAAGGACATCGCCCAGCGCGCCGGAGTGTCGGAGAGCGCCGTCTCCTTCGCGCTCAACGACCGTCCCGGCGTCTCGGAGATCACCCGGGACCGGATCCGGCGCGTCGCCGAGCAGTTGGGCTGGCGGCCGAGCACCGCAGCCCGCGCACTGTCGGGCGAGGGGTCGGCCACCGTGGGGCTGGTGGTGGCGCGTCCGGCGGCGAGCCTGGGCGTGGACTCGTTCTTCCTCCAGCTGATCTCCGGCATCCAGGAGGTGCTGGCCGAGCGTCAACTGGGGCTGCTCTTCCAGGTGGTGGAGGATGTGGAGGCCGAGTGCGCCGTATACCGGCGCTGGTGGGCGGAGCACCGCGTCGACGGGGTGCTCGTCGTCGATCCCCGTACGGACGACCCCCGCCCCGGCCTGCTCGACGAACTCGGGCTGCCGGGAGTCGTGATCGGCGCACTGCCCGGCAGCGACACGGGTCCCCACCCGGGGCTCTCGCAGGTACGCGCGGACGATGCGGGCGCCATGGCGGCGATCGTCGGCCGCCTGCACGAGCTGGGCCATCGGCGCATCGTGCACATCGCGGGGCTGCCTTCCCTCGCCCACACCGACCGGCGCATCCGCTCCCTGCGCATCGAGGCCGACCGGCGAGGGCTGGCCGAGGCCCACTCGGTGACCACGGACTACTCCGACACGGAGGGTGCGGCCGTCACCCGCAGAGTGCTGGAACAGTCCACGCCGCCGACCGCGATCATCTACGACAACGATGTGATGGCCGCGGCCGGGGCCACGGTCGTCGCAGGACTCGGCCGCTCCGTTCCAGGTGATGTCTCGATCGTGTCGTGGGAGGACTCCGCGCTGTGCCGGCTGACGGTCCCCTGGCTGACCGCGCTGTCCCGGGACACGGTCGCGTTCGGCCGGATCGCCGCACGGGAGCTGACCGCACTGCTCGACGGCGGCGCGGCCCGCACCGTGCAGGTACCGCTGCCCGGGCTGATCGAACGCGGGAGTACGGCACGGCCCCGCGTCGGCCCATGAGCCGGGCGGGCGTGGCCGACGACCGACGCCCCTCCCCCACGGGTGCCTCATAGCCCTGCGGCGCAATGCCCGAGCCCACCGACCGCCTGCGTACCATCGAGGTCGATGAGCGCTTCGTCACGATATGATGCGTTTTGTGATCATGCCCGGACAGCTGCGGCGCCGTCGTCCCCCCTACGGCGGCCGACGGGAAGCTGCTCCGCTGGCACCGGTGATCCTTACCGTCCTCATCGCCTGCCTGGCGTTCTCCACACCGCGGGAGATCGCCGTCAGCCGCCTCCTGCCCGCCGCACCCGCCCTGGCCGCCGCGATGTGGCCCGTGCTCCCCACGATCCTGCTGGGGACGTTCTGCCTGCTGGTCATGATCGGCCTCAGCCTCGTGTACACCGATCTGGGGACGCCCTACACGGCGGCCGCGATCGTCGCGGTCACCTTGGCGGCCGCATACGCAAGCCATGTCCGACTCCAACGGGAGGAGGCGCTCTTCCAGGTCCGGCTCGTCGCCGACACAGCCCAGAAGGTGCTGTTGCGCCCACTGCCGCGCCGCATCAAGAACATCGAGATCGAGTCGCTGTATCTGGCGGCCCAGGAGCAGGCCCGGATCGGCGGCGACTTCTACGAGGCGGCCGACACACCGTACGGAGTCCGACTGCTCATCGGCGACGTACGCGGCAAGGGCCTGTCCGCGGTGGGGGCGGCCTCGGCGGTGATCAGCTGCTTCCGGGAGGCCGCATACGACGAGCCGGACCTGAGGGGCATCACCCACCGCCTGGACACCAGCATCACCCGCCACAGCGCCACGTTCCCCGCCCACGACCTGCCGGAGCGCTTCGCCACCGCTCTCATCGCCGAGATCCCGCACGGCGGCGGCCACGTCAGGCTTCTCAACTGCGGGCATCCCCCGCCGCTCATCGTGCACCTCGGCGAGATCCGCGTCCTGGAGCCCACCACTCCCTCACCGCCCCTCAACCTCGCGACACTGATCGGGGACCACTACTACGTCGACACCGTCGCCTTCGCGCCGGGCGACCAGCTGCTGCTCTACACCGACGGCGTAACGGAGACCCGGGACCGCGCCGGCGCCTTCTTCCCCCTGCCGGAATGGATGCGACGGCAAGGCCCGACACCGCCCCGCGAGCTGCTCGACCGGCTTCACCGGGCCCTGCTCCACCACAGCGGCGGAAGGCTCAACGACGACATCGCGGCTCTCGCCGTGCGGTGCCCGCGTACCCGGACTCCGGGAACACCCCGTACAGGCGTCCGGAGGCCGTAGGCGCGGCTCGCCGGCCCCAGCGACAGCGGCGGGCCACGACCGAGGCGGCGCGCTGCCGAGTCCTCGTGGTGTCGACCCCGATGCCGGCCCGGCAGGCTCCGAACCGCCCGTGGTCGCTGTCGCGGTCGGGTTCACGCGGCGGTGGTGAGACTGAACCAGACCCATTTCCCGTGACTGTCGGGGAGGTAGCCCCAGGCGTCCGCGAGTGTGTCGATGAGGTGCAGGCCGCGGCCGTGCTCGGCATCCATGCCGACGGCACCGGTGGCAACGGGGGTGTGGGTGCTGCTGTCGCGGACGGCACAGACGAGTTCGCCGGAGGCGTCGTCGTGGTCGAAGAGGACCCGAACCTGGTCGCCGTCGGTGTGCTCGACGGCGTTGGCCACCGCTTCGGAGACCAACAGCTTCCCGTTGTCGGCGACGTCGCCTGCGGGCACCAGAGCGGCCAGGGCGCGGCGGGCCTGGCCGACGGAGCGCTTGCAGGCGGGGAGGTACAGGTGGGCAAAGCGTCGGACACGCATCAAGAACACTCCAGTGATCTTCGGGCGAGGGAGCGGTCCGAAGGTCTGTGACCGCGCCGCTGCGCCTGATAAGCGGCCCCCGGCATGTGGTGCGTCCCCCATCCGCTCTCCACGGTAGGAGCCGGGCCCTTCCCGGCGGATCGGTCGTTCGGCTGCTCCGAAGGCAGACGAAAGTACGTCGCACCCGCCGCCGACCGGCGAGCCCTCCCACGGCACGGCCGTCCCGAGTCGGCCTCGCCAGGGAAGTGCCCCGGGCAGGACGCCCACCGCGCCACACACGAGGACCATCCGGACGCGCAGCGTCCACGGCCGGTCGGACGACCTTGCCCGTGTGGTCCGGAGTGCCGCCGAGCGGGTCGTCAGGGAGGCTGTGATCAACGCGCTCGAGCACGCTCCGGGAGCCCCGCTTCGAGCTGAGGCGGACCATTGCGGCGAGGTGGTGGCGAGGTGGCCGACGGCCCTGCCGGCCGGGCAGGAAACCAAGGACTCCAGGGAACGGAGACGACGTGATCAAGGTGCTGCTCGTGGACGACGACCCCTACGTCCGTCATGGGCTGCGGACCATCCTGCAGAGCGACCCGGACATCGAGGTCACCGCCGAGGCCGGCGACGGGCGCCAGGGCGTCGAGGCCGCCCGCGCCCACGCGTGCGATGTCGCCCTGGTCGACATCCGCATGCCGCACATGGACGGTCTGGCCGCCACCCGCGCCCTGCTGGCACTCCCCGCCCCGCCGGCCGTGGTGATCCTGACGACGTTCCGGCTGGACGAGTACGTGGCGGAGGCGGTGCAGGCGGGCGCCGCGGGGTTCCTTCTCAAGGACACCCCGCCCACCGAACTGGTTCGTGCGGTGCACACCGTGGCGGGCGGCGATGCGATGCTCTCCCCCGAGGTGACCCGGCAGCTCCTGGACACCGTGCGCCGCGTGCAGCACTCCGTCAGCTCGGACGAGCGCACGAGGCTGGCCTCGCTGACACCGCGCGAGCGGGAGGTCCTGGTCCTCCTCGCCCAGGGCATGTCCAACGCCGACATCGCCAAGCACCTCTTCGCCAGCGAGAGCACCGTCAAGATGCACGTCAGCCGAATCCTGGCCAAGCTGGCGCTGGAGAACCGGGTCCAGGCCGCGCTGCTCGCCCGCAACGCGGACCTGGGCCAGGACTGACACACCCCCACGCAGCGAGCCGATTGCCACAAGCCGCTGACCGAGGCTCCGAACACCGCCCCGGGGAGAGTCCCAGACGCCGGACGGCATCCTGCTTCCTGCCCGACTTCGCCGGCGCGCCTTCGTCCGCCGCGCCGTGCGAGTGGCGACCGACTTTCGTCGGGGTGTGGTGTGCCCCCTCGGCCGTCTCGCAGTGACGGTGCGGCTCCATACGTTGGTACACGGCCGCTGCGCGAGGAACGGGACGGACCCGTCCATGAGCGCGGTGGCCGCGTCTTGCTGCCATCACCGTGGCGCGGCGGCGGACGACGCATCGCCCGAGCGCGCTGCACGTCCCCACCGATTTTCCGACAGTCCGAGTCGTCCCCTCCAGGAAGGGCGTTGTTCTCAGCATGCCGTTCTCCACCGCCGTGCGCGGCCGTGCCCGCCGTCTCACCCTCGCCACGAGCATCGTCGCCGCCGTCGGCGCCGGTCTCCTGACCCCCGCCGCAATCGCCCTCTCGGCCCGACCCGGAACACCCCCGGCAGGAGTGACAGCCGCGGCCGGCACCCGTGGCACCGCCGCGACGCACGACCGTCCCTTCGCGTTCGGGACGGTCGACGACGGCGGGGTCCCCACAGGGAACCAGAACGTCAGGCTCCACATGGGCACCAAGGCCATCGGCCCCATCACCGACACGACCGGGACCGTCCTCCTCCCCACCGACCGCGATGGCAGGGGGACGCTCCCTGTCGGAGACGGCGGTGGTATCGGTGCAGGTGACGGGTGCACCGAAGCCGACCGCGGAGGCGAGCACCGGCATGCACGGCGGCCCGGGGGTACAGGCTGAGCACACCGCGGGTGACTCGGCCTACGCGAAGTTGGTTCAGGACAGTCCCTGAGCGAGCGTCGGTACGGGCGCGCCCCGCTACACCCAGCCCCGGCGAGCCGCCTGCCATGCCAGTTGCATGCGTGTTGCGGCGTCGGCGAACGTCATCAGCTGCTGTATGTGGCGTTGGACCGTGCGTCGGCTCAGACCCATCTGGGAGGCGATCGCCTTGTCCGCGACCCCTGCGACGAGCAGGGAGAGCAGCCGACGGTCCGTTGCCGAGAGGGGGTCGGCGCCGACCACTCCGTCGGTGCCGCTGACCGTTCCTGAATCGTCGACGTGCAGGGGGACCGCGTCGTCCCAGTAGCGCTCGAAGAGCGCGACGAGCGCCGCCAGCAGGCTGCTGTCGCGTACCAGGGCCGTGGTGGGTTCCTCGGGGCTGCCGTACGGGCCTCCCGGCACGAGGGGGCAGATCGCGATGGCACGATCGGACACGGCGAGGCGCAGCGGCAAGTGGGCGACGGCGCGGGCGACTTCACCTGCCCGCACCCCCTCGATGACGTTGTCCACGGCGCCTTCGTCGTCGAAGAACGCCTTCTCGTAGAGGACGCGATAGCGCACACCACGCGCCAGGGCGTCGAACTCCTCGCTGTTGCTGCCCGAGGGCATGGCCACGTACTGCGCCTTGCAGAACCAGAGCATTTCGTCGCGGGTGTCCGCCTGGATACGGCGCAGGTGCTGGCGCAGTGCGTCGGCCCCGGTGATCACCTCGATGAGCTGGTCGGCGTCGCTGCGGCGCATGGTGTCCCGGTAGATCTCCAGCAGTCCGGTGGCCGTGGCGCGGGCATGGTCGAGGGCGTCGGCCTGCTGTTTGAGCCGGGGCATGAGGGCCACGTCGGGAGGCGTTGCACGGTAGAGCCTCGGTACCGCATCGGTGTGGCTGGCCAGTCCCTTGGCGGTCAGTGCCGTGAGTGTCTGTTCGGCGTCCCTGGAGTCGAGACCGGCTCGTACCGCGAAGTCGTGCGCGGAAGCACGTCCCATCGTCACCAGAATCCGGTAGGCGGACTCCTCGGCATCGCTGACTCCGGCGGCTTCCAGTGTCACGGTGTTCTCCTTGGTACCAGCCGACCAACGGTTGAATACCGTACTACAACCCTCCGGCGCGGCGGCGGCCGCCCGGACATGTTCAACGGCCGCGCACCCGCCAGGCACTGGCAGGCTGACGTGACCACCCTCCGTGCATGTAGGCGTGCTCCACGGTCTGCCGGAAGCCGGGGCCTGCAGAGACAGCAGCAAGGCGGATCCATCTCATCCGATCGGCACCTTTCCATGACTTCACGGCCATTGTTCATGGGTTGCTGCACAGAATCCGGTGACGGCGGGCGCGATGTCCCCGATTATCGGTGTCGCAGGTGAGACATGTCGCAATCGCGACATCGCGAGCGGGTCGGCATCCGCGGGCCAGGAGCGGCTTGTCGTCGACGCATCCCATCGCCTCGACGACGGCGTGGGCGACGCTCTCCGGCCCAACCGTGGACGCGTCCACTCGCAGGACCCGCACGCCGGGTCCGGAACGCGTCCGGCGACCGGGTGCCGGTCGGCTCCGGGCTCGGAGCGCGAGTTCCATTGCCGTCACCCGCTCCGACAGCAGGCCACACCCCCAGCGCTTCCTTGTTGTCCGGACCGCGCTAACCGCCCTGCACCCGATCCGCATCGGAAGACTCGCCCTTGCCCTTCCGCCGGGCGGCCTGCACGAGCTCGGCCGGCCCGATCGCGACTTCCTGGCGCGAGTCCGACAGCGCCCTGCTCTCGAGGGTGGGGATCAAGAAGCAAGCCGCGCCGGCCAGGACTGCGGCCAGCGTGAAGCCCCACGCATAGCCCGCCGAGCCGATCAGCCCGCCCAGCAGCGGCGGTGTCAGCGATGCGGCAAGGTTCTGACCGGTGTTCTGGACGCCCATGGCGCGTCCCGACCAGGCACGCCCCGCGAGCTCGGCGGTGGCGGTGAACGCCAGGCCGTTGGTGCTTGCCGTGATACCGCAAGCGACGATCATGGCGAGATCCGTCACCGGCGAGGGCCAGAGGGCACCCAGCGCAGTCGCGCCCATGACGACGGCGATGCACACGGACAGCTGCCGCATCGGCCGCACCCGGCTGCCGACCCGGTCGGACCAACGGCCCGCCACCACACGCGAGGCAGCCCCCAGCACCTGCGACACCACCAGGAGTTGGCCCGCGTGCACGGCGCTCCAGCCTCGGACGTCGATCAGGAAAACCATCGCGAAGGCGTTCGCCGCGAACTGCGGAACGCACAGCAGCGCACTGGAGGCATGGATGCGCCACAGACTGGAGTCACGGTAAGGGTTGGCGGCCGGCTCCTGCGCCGCGGACTGCGCGGTGCGAGGCGGATCCGAGGCCAGCGCGCCGACGAGCACGGCGACGACACCGCACAACGCCGCGAAGAACAACACGGTCCCCTTCATGCCGCTGCGCGCGGCGAGCGTGGGAACGACCAGAGCGGCGATGCCCATGCCCAGCGGGGTCGACGTCTGCCGGATTCCCATGGCCAGCCCGCGCTCCCGGGCGGAGAACCATCCGACGACGAGTCGGCCGCTTGCCGCGGAGACCGATGCGCTCGCCGCCCCCGCCAGCGCCAGGAGCACGCCCAGGGGTACCAGACCATTCACCGCGACCCCCAGGGCGAGGAGGACGGTCGTCATGGCCAGACCGGAGGTGATGACGCCCCGCTCACCGAAACGGTCGGCCAGAGCTCCCCAGGCGACGAGAGTCAACACGAGGCCGACGGTCGGGCAGGCGATCAGCAGTCCGACGTGGCCGAGCGTCAGCCCGTTGTCCCGTCTCAACGTCTCCGAGGTGTAGGGCAGTCCGTAGAGGAAGGTGCACGCGACCGTCTGCGCCGCGGTCCCGAGAGCCAGCATCATCCAACGGCGCACAGCAGTCCTCCCCGCTGTATGTGGGTTACAACTATGGCAGCGAATCCATCATGCAAGACGTTACGTCTCACATGATGGGCACCTGGAGTCGTCCAGCAACGTCGGCGATCGAGGCGACTCGAATGGCATTCGATAAAAACCCCAGGAGGAGCGCGCATCATCGAACGTGGGGAGACCGTCGACAAGGAGTGGCAATGAAGCTGTCGTTCCTGGAGCCCCTGTACGCGGAGCCCGGCCCGTTCGTCTCCGTGTATCTGGACACCTCGCGTGACGTAGAACATCCGGAACGGGCGATCGCGCTGCGCTGGCAACGGCTGCGGGACCGCCTGACCCGTCAGGGCGTGGACCCTGCACTGCTCGAGGTTCTGGAGGAGGTGGTGGGTGCCGATACGGAGGTACCGGGGACGCACGGGCAGGCCGTCTTCGCCGCGCACGGAACGCTCGTCCTGGACGGGGAACTGCCCAGACCGCCCGCGCACGACTCCGCGCACTACAGCACGCTGCCGGACGCGATGCCCCTGGTCACCCAGCACGTCCCGGAGATCCCTTACCTGGCCGTGACCGTGCACTACGGCGGGCTGCCCACCGCCGAGACCCACGGCTGGGTGACGCTGGACGCGGAGGCCGGGAACTGGCCGGCATCCAACGTCACCCCGGGTGACCGGCTGCACCTCAGGGTCGCGGTGGCGACCTGGCACCGCACCGCGGTCCGGCTGGGCCATCAACTGGACGAATGGGCGCGGCGCGTCCACGCCGACGCGGTCGTCATGGGTGGGGACAAGTGGGCGTCCAACGTACTGATCCGCCGCCTCCCGCACGCCCTGCGGGACAGGGTCGTACGCGTAGGGGGCAGCACGGCGTCGGACACCGGACGCGCCCTCCTGGAGCCGCAGCTGAACACTGTCTTCCACGGCCGCATGGCCGCGCACGACCGGGCTCTCGTCGACATCTTCATCGGCCGGCACGCACTGCACGGGGCCGCGACGGAGGGGCTGTCCGCCACCGTTGCCGCCCTCCAGCGCGGCCAGGTCGCGGCGTTGCTGCTCAACCACCTGCCCGGTCGCTCCCAGCGGCTCTGGGCGGGCCCTCAACCCACCCTGCTCACCCTGACGGAGGAGGAGTTGATCTCCTTCGGCGTGCGGGCACCACGAGAGGAGCCCGCCGACGAGGCCCTGGTGCGGACCCTCGTGGGCACCGGTGCCGAACTCGTCGTCGTAGCCGAGAGCGAGCTGAAACTGGACGAGGGGGTGGGTGCACTGCTGCGGTACGCCGACCCGGGTACACCGTCCTGACGCGGATGTGGGACCGGCTCGGACACGGCGTACAGGCGAATGAAGTAGCGGTGTTTCCCGTACCACCGACGCCTGGAACGGAGTACGACATGGCGACAAGGATCCTGTTGGAGGGGCGCCCCGGGGTCGGCAAGACGACCGCGGTCCGTCGGCTGGCCGCGCTTCTGCACGGCCGTGACATCGTCGGCTTCACCACGGAGGAGATCCGGCAAGGCGGCGCCCGGGTCGGCTTCGCTCTGGAGACGGCGGCGGGACGCCGTGCCGTGCTCGCCCATGCCGGCTTCCCGGGGCCGCCGAAGGTGGGGCGGTACGGTGTCGACCCGGGCGTCATGGACCGGCTGGCGCTGCCGGCACTGATGGCGGCTTCGGCGGATCTCGCCCCCGGACAGCTCGTGCTCATCGATGAGCTCGGGCGGATGGAGTTGGCCTCGGCCCCGTTCAGGGAGGCCGTCCGGTCCCTCTTCGAGGCCGACGTCGACGTGGTCGCAACCGTTCATGCGCACAGCGACCCGTTCACCGACGCCCTGAAACAGCGCCCCGACATCGAACTCATCGCCGTGACCCGGGCGAACCGGAACGCTCTCCCGGAGGGACTGGCGACACGGCTGGAACACCGGTGACGGGCTCGACAGTTCCGCGGGACCACCACCAGCAGCATCACGGCCTCCCGGAGGAATGCCACCCCACCGGCCGGCGGCCACCACCCTGCGCCGGCTGTCCTCCGCGCTCGCGCGTGTGGCACCTCCGGCGTGCATGAACACGCTCTTCGAGGCCGGCAGGCGAACTTCGAGGCCGGGCACGCAGCACGCGAAGTACGCGGACGACGGGAAGGACGCGGAAGATCCGGAAAACCCGCTCCCCAACCGTCACTGCAATGGCTTACGCTGCGCCTGCGGCCGCGCCCTTCACGTCGTCTTCACAAGGACGGCATCCGGGTGTCGCGCGGCCCGACTCATCACCCGGTCTGTCCACCGGGCTTCTCTGTGGGGGTACGAATCAACGTGCGCATGCGCACCGCGTCGACCGCGCTTGCGGTCCTCTTCAGCTCGACGGCCCTGGCCGCGGGCACCGTGGGTCCTGCTGCGGCGGACTCCAGCATGGCTCTGCCGATCGCCTCGTACGGCGACATCGCCGTGGACGGTGTCCACAAGCGCGTGTACATCAGCGACCCGACCGGCAACAAGGTCGTCGTCACCGACTACGCGGGCAAGCTCGTGGCGACCGTCCCGGATCTCTCCGGGGTACGGGACCTGGCGATCACGCCCGACTCCCGTACCGTCTACGCGGCCGTCCCGGGTGAGGACGCCGTCGTGGCCATCGAGACGTCCACCTCGACCGCGGCCGCACGCTACTCGACCGGGGAGAACACCGACCCGCAGACCCTGGCGGTCGCCGGCGGCCGGGTCTGGTTCATGTACGGGCAACAGCCGTCGCACCACCTGGGATCGTTCGACCCCGCGCAGGGCACTCCCGAGATGGTTCTTGACCAACTGCCCGACCTGGGCTTCTACGACGCCCCCGAGTTGGAGTCGGCCGGGAACACCCTCGTGGTCGGCGTCCACGGAACCTGGTCGGGTCTCGCCGTGTACGACGTGTCTTCCGGAACGCCCGTGCTGCGCAAGCAGGGCATGCCGGCCGAAGCCGCGAACTACATGAACGACTTCGCGCTCAGCTCCGACGCCAAGAAGATCGTCGCCGCCTCCGGCGAATCGCCCTACGCGGCGACCGCGATCGATACCGATGACCTCAGCCGCACCGGCGGCTACCCGGTCGAGGCGGGAAACCCCAACTCCGCCGCGATCGCACCGGACGGGACGATCGCGCTGTCCACGTTCAGTTGGTACGACAAGGACATCTTCATCTTCAAGCCGGGCGCGGAGACGCCGTACCGCACCTATACGTACGACTTGAACGCGTCGGGCGGCGACACCATCGCCAGCCAGGGGCTCACCTGGGCCCCTGATGGAAGCAAGCTGTTCGCCATCGCGTCCGGCAACAGCGGCACCTATCTGCGTGTGCTCGACAACGCCACTCGCTACCCGGTCAAGGCGAGCGTTTCCGCACCGGCCAAGGCGACCCGCGGCAAGAAGCTCAGTGCCACCGGCAAGCTGGCCTCCGGCAAGTCCTTCCCGTCCGGTTCGACGGTCACCATCACCCGCACCGACATCGACTCGCCCAAGGGCAAGTCGCTCGGTACCAGGACGGTCAACTCCTCCGGCACCTTCTCCTTCACGGACGTGCCGCCCGCCGGCGGCAACGTCACCTACACCGCGACGTACGGTGGCGACGCCACCCACGCACCGGCGTCGGGCAAGGACACGGTCGCCGTGTCGCGCACCTCCACCTCCCTCACCCTCAACCACAACGGCGCGCTGTACTCCTACGGCACCGATGTCTCGTTCACCGCGCACCTCGGATCCACGTACAAGAACCGCACCGTCGAACTGTGGGTGAACCCGTTCGGCTCGGACAAGCCGAACAAGCTGGTCAGGACCGGCAAGGTCAACTCCAGCGGCAACTTGTCGACCACGGTCGACATGACCCGGGACACCACGGTCACGGCGGTCTTCGCCGGTGACGCCCGTTCGGCCTCCAAGACGGTGAAGGCCACCGCCTACGCCAAGGTGAAGGTCTCGACCTCCGTCTCCAAGCAGTACAAGACGGCGAAGATCGGCTCCACGTCGTACGCGTACTTCCACAAGAAGACCGACCCCGTGTTCACCACGACCATGACGTACTACAAGAACCGCTCGCACAGGCTGAACCTGGAGGTCTACTACCAGGGCAAGTGGTACGACGCGGGCTCGCAGTACTTCAAGCTCGGGACCAACGGCAAGTCCGTCGTGACACTGACCGGTACCCACGACACCGGCTACCGGATGCGCATGCGCGCCTCGTACATCAACGGCTCGTCCGGCGACAACGTGAACTCCACCACCTACGGCGCCTGGAAGTACTTCTACTTCACGAAGTAGTACGCCTCAGCAGGCGCGGAAGGGCTCCACGGATGTGGGGTCCTTCCGCGGTGTGGCCGCCTTGTCAGAGGTCGGTGCGAGGATGGCGGGTGTTCCGGGAGGCGACCGGAGCGAGGACATGGGCAGGTTTTCTAGCGGTCGGAGGCGACATGGCCAAGGAATTCCAAGTGACTTACGACTGCGCCGATCCGGGTGCGCAGGCGGTGTTCTGGGCTCAGGCGCTGGGTTATCGGGTCCAGCCGCCGCCCGAGGGCTTCCCCGACTGGACGGCTGCGCTGACGGCGTGGGGCGTGCCGCCTGAGCACCACAACGACCGGTCGGCCATCACGGATCCGGACAGCAAGGGGCCTCGGGTGTTCTTCCAGAAGGTCCCGGAGGGAAAGACGGCCAAGAACCGCTTGCATCTGGACGTGCGCGCAGCACCCGGCCTGACCGGGGACGAACGGATGGCCACGCTGGAGGTGGAGGCCACCAGGCTGGAGGGGCTGGGAGCGAAGCGGCTGTACCGGCTCGAGCCCAATGGCCTGGACGAGGGGATCATCGTGATGACCGACCCGGAGGGAAACGAATTCTGCCTGGATTGAGGGCAGGGGTGCCGGCCCTGAGAAGAACTCCGTTCCTCGATCACGCGGTTGATCCGGCCGAACCGGGTTCCTGATCGGGTGATCGCGCGAGAGCCGGCGCACGGCCGCAGGGCCTCTTGGCAGCTCGGTGGTGCGAACCGAACCGAGTGCCAGGAGCCCTGCTGCCGTGGTCCTTCGCGCTCGCGCGCGGAGTCCGACTCGCCTTCCCCGTCGTGTGGCCGCCTCGCGCACCCGGTTCGGCAGCGCGGCAGACCGGCCGGCCGCTCATGAACGACCGGCTGGACGCCACCCAGCCGCCTTCAGCCGGCAGGTGCCGCGAGCACCGTGAACGCCCCGGGCCCACCTGCAAGGTCTGCCCCCGCTCCACCCGGAGCTTCGCCTTCGACCGCAGTCCTTCGCCACCTCCGCCGGGACACCTCCGACCCCAGGGCCACAGCCGACTGGTGACAACGTGTGCCCTCCCGGGCCTGCTCGGGAGTCCGGCACCGACATGATCCGCTACCGTCCGGCGCCTGGACCGATGCCTCCATGCCATCGGCCCGCCGAAACCGCCACCGCACTCCGGGCCGGCTCCGCGACCGCGCAAGGCGGCTCAGCCAGTACCCCGGAAGCCCTCGCCCGGACATCCGGCAGACCGGTCGCCGACGGCATCGGCCGCCTCCACGAACGAGAAGCCCGGACGAAACGCACCCGTCTCTCCCGTCACCAGCCGAAGTTCAGGCCCCCCGAACCGACCGATCACGGCCGGAATGCGGAAGCCCTCCGAGGCCACTTTTTATGTGACGTTCAGTCAGATTCCTTTACGCCAAAGGCCTGACGGAGTGCGAAATGGACAATCGGACGCATGCCGTCGGCGCGGCCGACGCCCGTCGTCTCCCGTTCCGCGACCGTTCAGCTTTCCACCCCCTGACTTGGATGTATGCCGCACCTAGAGTCCTGAAGGGCTTTCCAAGGAAGGGACTCATGGACACTCTCCTCGCGATCCGGGCCCGCGGGATCACCAAGTCTTTCGGCGACGTCGTCGCACTCGACGGCATCGATCTGGATGTGGCCCAGGGCCAGGTCCACGGCTTGGTCGGACCGAACGGTGCGGGCAAGACGACGTTGCTCGGACTTCTGCTGGGCCTGGCCGTCGCCGACAGCGGCCGCCTCGAGATCCTGGGTACGCCGGTCGGGAGGGCGCTCGCCGCTCCCGAGGGTGTCGCCGGCTTCGTTGACGGGCCGGGCCTCTACCCCTCTCTCACCGCCCGGCAGAACCTCGCCTCGCTGGCCGCTCTCCGCGGCCGCGACGCGCGTACGGCCGGGATCGACGATGTGCTCGACGAGGTCGGGCTCACCGATGTCGCCGACGACCGGGCCCGCGGCTTCTCCCTCGGTATGCGTCAGCGGCTCGGTCTCGCCGCCGCCCTGCTCACCAAGCCCCGCCTTCTCGTGCTCGACGAGCCGTCCAACGGCCTCGACCCGGCCGGAAAGAAGCACGTCCACGGTGTCCTCGCGCGGCTTGCGGCGGAGGGAACCTGCGTGGTGCTCTCAAGCCACCGCATGGACGACCTCGAGGCACTCTGCTCCGAGGTCACCATCCTCGCCACCGGACGGGGCGTCTTCTCCGGCCCGCTGGGCAAGCTGTCCGCCGAGAACCAGGAACTCGACTACCGGGTGCTGACCTCCGATCCGCAGGCCGCCCGCCGGCTGGCCGCCGAGACGGCCGGCATCCAGGTCGTCGACGACGCCACGGCACGGCGCGACGCCGAGGTGCTCGTCGTGCGCGCCCTCGTGCCCGCCCTCGACGACCTGGTGGTGCAGCTCGTACACGCGGGCATCGCGTTGCGCGAGCTCGCGCCCGTCGTGTCGCCACTGGAGGCCGCGTTCCTCGCCCTCACCGAGCAGCAGGAGACCGTCCGATGACCGCGACCATGACCCCCGTCCACGAAACCGCTGCCCGTCCCGTCTCAGTGGCGCGCGGCTACCGCTTCGAACTGGTCAAACTCATCTCGCAATGGCGTATCCGCCTGGTGATCCTCGCCTGCTGGATCGCTCCCGCACTCTTCGTCGCTGCCGTGAGCCAGCAGGGCTCGCTCCCCGTCGACACCCTCTTCGGCCGCTGGATGCACGCCACGGGGTGGGCCGGACCGCTGGTGGTACTCGGATTCGCGGGGACCTGGGCGCTCCCGCTGCTGACCTCACTGGTCGCCGGCGACGTGTTCGCCTCCGAGGACCGGCTCGGCACCTGGCGCCATCTGCTCGTGGCGGTCCGGTCACCTCGACGGATCTTTGCAGCGAAGGCACTGGCCAGTCTCACGGTCATCCTGCTGCTCGTGGCCGGGCTGGTCTGCTCCAGCGCGGTCGGCGGGGTGGTGGCGGTCGGCAATCAGCCGCTGGTCGGCCTCGACGGCCACCTGCTGACCGCGGGCGACGCCGCGGGCAACGTCTTCCTCGCCTGGGCCTGTGCACTCGCACCCACCTTGGCCCTCGCGGCGATCGGGCTCCTCGGGTCCGTCACGCTGGGGCGCTCCCCGATGGGACTGCTGCTGCCCGCGCTCGTCGCGCTCACCATGCAGCTCGCCCAGATGCTGCCGCTGCCCGTCGCCGTGCGCCTCGCCCTGCCCGGGTACGCCTTCATCTCCTGGAACGGCCTGTTCACCAGCACCGCGCAGCTCGGCCCGCTTCTGATCGGCATCGCGGTGAGCCTGGTGTGGGCCGGGCTGGCGACAGCGCTGGCCTACCTGCTTTTTCTGCGGCGCGACTTCACCAACCGCGCCGATGACGGCTCGCCGCGCCGCTCGCTCATTGTCGGCGTCCTGCCGCTGGCCGGACTGCTCGTCGTGACGGTCGGCGTCGTCGCCGGGGCGACCGAGGCCAGGGGCTCCGGAATCGAGCAGACCAAGGTGCAGCGCTCGGTCGCCACGGCGTTCGCCCACCTCTATCGCCGGCAGACCGAGGAACTGAACCGCCCGGCCGTCACCGAGAAGCAGCTCGAGGCCACGGCGGCGTGCACCAAGGGCAACGTCTCGGACGGCGCCGAAGGACCGGGCAACGACTGGCGCTGCGTCGTCTCCTGGCATCTCCCCGACGTAGCGGCCACCGGCACAGCCATCTACCAACTCGACGTCACGCCGGACGGACGGTACATAGCCGACGGCGACGGGCCGAAAGAAGTGAACGGCTACTTCCTGGTGCGCACCCCGATCGGAGATGCACCGAACCCACTGTGGCAGTTCGACGGCAATGTCCAACTACTCGGCACCACGAAGGGATGACTCCATGCAGGTAACACGCCACAGGCGTGTCGGGAAGCAGCGTTCGGGACTTCTCGGCAGACGCATCGGCCGGATACCCCTGGCAACGGTCGGCATCACCGCCGTCGCCGTCGCCGCCGCCGGCACCGCTTTCGCTCAGACGCAGCAGTTCGGCACCGACCAGGTCGGCCAGACCACCCCCCGGGGTCAGGTCATTTCCAGTGACCAGTACATCGCCCCGTACGGCGACCGCCTCGTCATCGACAACGGCAAGATCATGTCGTCCTCGGTCAGCCCGGACGGCACCCACCTCGCGGCCTCGGTCACCGACGGTGGGTCGGCGCTGTCCATCGTGGACCTGAAGAGCTGGAAGGTGCAGCAACTCGTCGGCACCTCGGCGTCGTCCAGCCCGCGCATCAGTAGCAACTCCGTGGGCCAGGAAGGCCCGACCTACTCGCCCGACGGCTCGCAGCTGTGGCTGGGCCAGACCGACGGCTACACCAGGTTCACCGTGAACCCGGACGGCAGCGTCGCGAATCCGGTCAGCATCACGATCCCGGCGGACGGGCCCAAGCACGCGCTGGTGGGCGAGGCGGTGTTCTCGTCCGACGGCGCCACCGTGTACTCCGCGGTCAACGGCCAGAACCGGGTGGTCGCCATCAATGCGGCGACCGGAGCCATTCAGCAGAGCTGGGCCGTGGGCAACGCCCCGCGCGACATGGTCGTGGTCGGCGACAAGCTGTATGTCAGCAACGAGGGCGGGCGTCCGGCGAGGCCGGGCGAGACCACGATCAACTCCTACAACACCCAGGTGCCGGCCGACCCGGTGACCGGCGCCACGACCACCGGCACGGTCAGCGTCATCAACCTGAAGAAGCCGACTGCCGCCGTCTCGAGCATCAGCGTCGGACTGCACCCGACCGCTCTGTACGCGAAGAAGGGGGCGGTGTTCGTGACCAACACCGCCACCAACGACGTGTCGGTCATCAAGACCGCTGTTGACAAGGTCGTGCAGACGATCGCCACCCGGCCGTGGCCGGAGGCGTCGGTGGGCTACGAGCCCGACGCGGTGACGCTCACCGACGACGGTCACCTGCTCGTGACGCTCGGCCGGGCGAACGCGGTGGCCGTCTACCGGTACACGAGCTCGCAGGAGCCGGTCAGTTACGTCGGTCTGCTCCCGACTGACTACTTCCCCGCGGAGATCGCCACCGTGGGCAACCAGGTGGTGGTGTCCAACACCCGGGGCATCGACGCCCGTCGTTCCACCGCCGGCGCCGAGCACGGCACCCACGACACGACGTCGAGCCTGACACGTTTCACGCTGCCCAGCGACAGGACCATCAAGTCCGAGACGGACAAGGTCTTCAAGCAGAACGGCTGGACGGACAACTCGGTCAAGATCGCCAAGGGGAAGAGCAAGGCGAAGCCGGTGCCGGTCCCGGCGCGGCTCGGTGATCCCTCGACGATCAAGCACGTCTTCATGATCGTCAAGGAGAACCGGACCTACGACCAGGTCCTCGGTGACATCCCGCAGGGCAACGGCGACCCCTCGCTGACACAGTTCGGCGAGAACGTGACGCCGAACCAGCACGCGCTCGCCAAGCAGTTCGGCCTGTACGACAACACGTACGACATCGGCACGAACTCCGCCGAGGGGCACAACTGGCTGATGCAGGCCGACAACCCCGAGTACACCGAGTCCTCGGCCGGCGAGTACCTGCGCAGCTACGACACCGAGGACGACGCCCTCGGCCACCAGCGGACCGGCTTCCTCTGGACCGGCGCGCAGGCGGCCGACAAGTCGGTCCGCGACTTCGGCGAGTTCCACCAGTTCTTGACCAAGCCGACGGGCTCGAGCTGGCAGAACCTGTACTGCGACGCCAAGAACATGGACGCGACCGAGCAGAAGTCCGCGTACTCCCTGGTCTCGTCCTCGCCGATCCCGTCGCTCAACAGTGTCTCGGTATCCGCCTTCCCGAAGTTCGACACCAGCGTCCCGGACATCTACCGGCAGGAGATCTGGAAGCAGGACTTCGAGAAGAACGGGCCGGCGAACCTGAACATGTTCTGGCTCTCCAGCGACCACACCGGTGGCCCGGCCAACGCGGCCGCCCAGGTCGCGGACAATGACCTCGCGGTCGGCAAGATGGTCGACGAGATCTCGCACAGCAAGTACTGGAAGGACTCGGCGATCTTCGTTGTCGAGGACGACTCCCAGGCGGGCCTCGACCACATCGACGGCCACCGTGCGCCGATCCAGATCATCAGCCCCTACGCCCAGCACGGCGTGGTCGACAGTCACTACTACTCGCAGATCACGATGATCCGCACCATCGAGCAGATCCTCGGGATCCACCCGATGAACCAGAAGGACAGCGCGGCCACCCCGATGACCGGGGCGTTCACCAAGAAGGCGAACTTCAAGCCGTTCAACGCCCTGGCCAACCGGACCCCGCTGACCGACGGTCTGGCGACCCCGCCTGCCTGCGGCCTGGACACACCGGCGCCGCAGAACCCCGATGCGGCGGCGGTGCCGTCGGCGAAGGTACCGACGGACATGCAGCCGCTCGCGTCGCAGTGGGACGAGTGGAAGTCCCACCAGCGCCTGACCGGCCCCAAGGCTGTGCCCGACTACGCGAACCCCGCACAGATGAACCACTTCACGTGGTACCAGACGCACAACTGGAAGCAGCCGTACCCAGGCGAGAAGAAGATCTTCGCGCCGAAGGACGTGCCCGGCGCCTACATCCCGTCGGCCGAATCCGACGGCTGACCCAGGCAGATCACGTCAGACGGGGCCCGTGGCCGGCGACACCGCCGGCCGCGGGCCCCTCGCGGAAGTCGAACCGGAACACAGCTGCCGTCTCTTCCCGGGTGGACGGCCCACCAGTTCTTCCGTATCCCGTTGCAGCGAGCCGATCCGCGAACAATCATGGCCGCCATGGAGCGACCGAGGCGGACCATCGACTGCGGAGACTTCGTTCTGCGAGGCCGGCGGGGGCAGAGTGACTTCGCTCCGGCATTCAGGCTGATCGAGGAGTCTCTGGACCACTTGCGCCCCTGGGAGCCGCGGGCCGCCTTTCACAGCGAGGAGACCACCAGAGACTTCCTCTCGAAGTCCGAGTCGAAGTGGGCAAGCGGTGACGTGTACAACTACGCCATCGCCAAGGACGCCACCCTGGTCGGCATGTGCCAGACCTACCGCGGAGCCGAACCCCCGGGGCCGTCGCATGGGGTACTGGCTGCACCCTGCCGCCACCGGCCAGGGCATCGCCACGAGAGCGACAGCGGCTGCGAGGTCCGGGGCAGCGTGGACAGGCCGTGCTGGGCGCGCTGCTCCTACGCGGCGACCCGCACGGTTCTCGGCGTCACAACCGCGCCGCCTTCCGGCAGACCGCTACGAGTGGGCCACAACCTCACCGGCCGTGACCTGGGGAGGGTTGGGGAGCAGGGAGGCGAGGCGCTCCCGTACGAACTCCCCCGCCCTGTCGGTCGACTCCTCGGCGCCGGCCGGGTCCTGGAAGACACTCATCGAGACCATCACCCCGCCCCCGGTATCGACCCAGTAATAGGCCACGAAACCTTGGACCTGGCGAAGGAGCGGCAGGAACCCCTCGTTCACCTGGCGTCCCGCCTCGGCCGGATCGGTCACCCCTTCGTACCGCCGAACCACTGCATACATGGCTGATCTCCTCGCTGGATCGATGGGCCGTCCTCTGCGGGGACGGCCTACCCGCCGCGGGTGGTACGGCGTGCGCGAGGCGTGCCGCATTCACCGGAAGGACCCCCTGTCCGTGATCCGAACGGCGGCTTCCGGCACCTGGAGCCGCTCGCCCGGTCAACGGTGAGCAGATGGTCCACGAGGCATCCGCCCCGGACGACTGCGACCCGCTCCGGGCATTGGTCGAGGTGCTGCTGAAGTGGGCCGGCCTACCCTCGACCTGACGACCTCCAGGGGACATCGACGAGTTGTTCGCCGGCCTGAAGGAGGACAGGTTCAGCGGCACCCTCGACCGTGGCAGGGCGAATCCGGCGTCTCCGCTGCGGACCGTCGGAGTGGTGGTGTGTGATCGGGGTATGGCCATTGTGTTGGGCAAGCCGGGATTCGACGGGTTGAGCCAGTTCCTGGGAGACTGGTTGCCTGTGACGCATTCCGATCTTGCCCTCCGTATCCATGCCGCCTCTCACCTCACCGGCAGGTTCACGCTCCGGTCCGGACGCACGGCCACGGAGTACTTCGACAAGTACCGGTTCGAGGCGGATCCGGTTCTGCTGGACGAGATCGCCCGGCACATGGCCCAGCTGGTGCCGTCCGGCACGGAGGTGCTGGCCGGCCTGGAGATGGGTGGCATCCCCGTGGTGACCGCGCTCGGCCGGCACACGGGGCTGCCCTGCGTGTTCGTGCGCAAGCGGGCCAAGCCGTACGGTACTTGCCGTCTCGCCGAGGGCGCCGAGATCCAGGGCCGCCGTGTGCTGGTCGTCGAGGACGTGGTCACCAGCGGTGGGCAGGTCGTGCTGTCGACCGCGGACCTGCGGGGCCTGGGCGCTCAAGTAGGCGAAGCTCTGTGCGTGATCGACCGCGAGCAAGGCGGCGCCGGTGCTCTCGCGGCCGAGGGCATCGAGCTTCTGTCACTGCTGACGGCCGAGGAACTGCGGACTGCTGTGGCGTCCGATCGGTAGGCCGTGTCCGCCCGCCACCTTGACGCGTCGACCGGAGCATGACCGGGCGGGGAGATCTCGACGACGCCCTCCGCATGACCTCACCGTCTCCCTGGGTGGGCGCTCCTCGCCGGCGCGCGGCGCCGACGGTGCTCACGCTCCGGGAGCGGGCGCGCCCCAGGGCAATGCCGGGCAGGGCAGGTTTCGAGGACGCGCCGAGGCACCTGAGGTGACTGCCCACTTCTGGATCAACAGGGCCACATACGAGTGTCGGATTCGGATCTGCTGTTCGTCAGACCGGCGGCTGTCCGGCGGATGTCATGCGTCGTTCCCTGCGCCTGCCCGGTTCGGCGACGTCCGCGACAGGAGCGGACTCAGCAGCGTGCGGGTGCAGGGTGCCGGGGTGATGTGGTGACCTGCTCGGCGTCGCCCGTCTCCACGATCTCGCCACGGAACGGTGAACGTGCGGATTAAACCGCATGGCGGTGGCGTTACCCCCTGCGCGAGCCGATTCGTGGAGATGAGAGTCGGGCGGAAGCGGAGGCATGGCTGTGCACGGTGAGTACAAGGTCCCCGGCGGCAAGCTCGTCGTGGTGGACCTGGACGTCGAAGGCGGTGCCTTGCGTAACGTACGGGTCGCCGGGGACTTCTTCCTCGAACCCGACGAAGCCATCCTCGCGATCGACGGGGCCCTGGCGGGGGCCCCGGCCAACACCGACACCGCCGGGCTCACTGCCCGCATCGACGCGGCACTGCCCGCCTCCACCGTGATGCTCGGACTCACCTCCGAAGGCGTCGCCGTCGCCGTACGCCGGGCCCTCGCCCAAGCCACCGAGTGGAGCGACTACGACTGGCAGCTCATCCACGAGACCCCGCAGTCCCCCGCTCTCCACATGGCACTGGACGAGGTCATCACCGCCGAGGTCGCCGCGGGCCGCCGGCCCCCTACTCTGCGGGTCTGGGAGTGGGCCTCCCCCGCCGTGATCATCGGCAGCTTCCAGTCACTGCGGAACGAGGTCGACCCGGCGGGCGCCGAGCGTCACGGCGTCACCGTCGTCCGGCGTATCTCCGGCGGCGGCGCCATGTTCGTGGAACCGGGCAACACCATCACGTACTCGCTCTCCGTCCCGGACGCCCTCGTCTCCGGGCTCTCCTTCGCGGACAGTTACGCCTACCTGGACGACTGGGTGCTCGCGGCGCTCGGCGACATGGGCATCAAGGCCTGGTACCAACCGCTCAACGACATCGCGACCGACATCGGGAAGATCGCCGGAGCAGCCCAGAAGCGCGTCGTGGGCCCCGGCGGCGGACCCGGCGCCGTGCTGCATCACGTCACGATGTCCTACGACATCGACGCCGACAAGATGCTCGATGTCCTGCGCATCGGCAAGGAAAAGATGTCCGACAAGGGGACCCGGAGCGCCAAGAAGCGCGTCGATCCCCTGCGTCGGCAGACCGGCCTGCCACGCGAGGCCGTCATCGACAACATGATCGACTCCTTCCGCAAGCGCCACGGCCTCACCCAGGGCGCAGTGACCGCTGAAGAGCTGGCACAGGCGGAAGAACTCGTACGCACCAAGTTCGGCACTCCCGAGTGGACGGCACGTGTGCCGTAGCAGTCACTGACCTGCCCGGAGGCGTGTCGCTCCGGGCAGGTGCCCACGCGTCGGATCCATTTGCTGATGCCGGAGAAGCATTCCGGTGTCTTCCACGTACAACCTTCGTGGAGCCCGGCAGCACTCTCAGGTATGCGATCTCCGCCGTGAGACCGGTGGTCGGCCGCGGGACTTCCGGACCGTTGATCGCCGTCGGTCGACCCGGAATCCTCAGCGCGGGTCCCGTGGTGAGACGAGACCCGACTCGTAGGCGAAGACCACGAGTTGGGCCCGGTCGCGGGCGCCGAGCTTCGTCATCGCCCGGCTGATGTGGGTCTTCGCGGTGAACGGGCTGATCACCATGTGCGCGGCGATCTCCTCGTTGGTCAGCCCCCGTGCGGCCAGCGCACTCACCTCGCGTTCGCGGCGGGTCAGGGTCTCGAAGCCGGGGGCCGTGGCCCGGTCGGGCGGCCGGGAGACGAACTCGCCGATCAGCCGGCGGGTGACGGCAGGCGACAGCAGGGCGTCGCCGCGGGCCGCCACACGGATGGCCTGGAGGAGTTCAGCGGGTTCGGTGTCCTTGAGAAGGAACCCGGCGGCCCCGGCGCGCAGCGCGTCGAACACGTACGCGTCGAGCCCGTAGTTGGTGAGGATGACGACGTGGACACCGGCCAGTTGCGGGTCGGCGGCGATCCGGCGGGTGGCCTCGATGCCGCTCATCAGGGGCATCTGCACGTCGACGAGGACCACGTCCGGGATGTGGAGGCGGGCCAGTTCCACTCCCTGACGGCCGTCGGCCGCCTCGCCGATCACTTCGATGCCGTCCTCGGCTTCCAGCAGGGCGCGGAACCCTGCACGCATCAGGGCCTGGTCGTCGACGATCAGCACCCGGATCGTGTCCTGATGGTTCATACGGTGGTTCCCGATGTCTGCAGGGGAAGTTCGACACGTACGGAGAAGCCGCCGTCCGGGCGCGGTGCGGCGGCAAGGGTGCCGCCGAGGGCCCTGACACGTTCGCCCATGCCGGTGAGTCCGGTGCCGGCGGTGACGGCTTCGCCGGGGGAACCGGGCCCCTGATCGTCGACGCGTACCGTCAGCACGTGTTCGCCGTAGATCAGTTCGATGGTCGTCCTGGCGCGGTCGGCGTGCCGGGCCACATTGGTGAGTGCCTCCTGCACGACGCGGTACACGGCCCGGTCGACGTCCGCCGGCAGCGGGCGTTCCACGCCGGTCACGGTGACGGAGAGTTCGATGCCCGCGGCACGGGCCCGGCCTACCAGCTCGTCGATGCGGTCCAGCCCCGTACCCGGCTCCACCACATCCGTGCGCAGTACCTCAAGGGTCGCCCGCAGCTCCCGCATCGCCTCGCCGCTCGCCTCCTGAATCGCGAGCAGTGCCGGCTCCACCTCGCTGCCCCGCTTGCGCGCCAGGTGGACAGCGACTCCCGCCTGGAGCTTGACGATCGAGATGGAGTGGGTCAGCGAGTCGTGCAGTTCGCGGGCGATCCGCAGCCGCTCCTCACCGGCCCGGCGCAGCGCCGTCTCCTCCCGGTTGCGTTCGGCGTCGAGCGCCCGCTGCTCGGCCTGGCGGAGATACGCCTGCCAGTTCCTGTCGATGAGTCCGGTGACCCCGGCGCAGAGGAACCAGCCGAGCAGCAGCAGCGTCCGCTCGACGGTGTACTGCACGCCCGGAGCGGCGACGATCAGGACCGTGAAGTATCCGGCGAGGAAGAGGGCGCCCGCGGCGACGCCCCAAGCCCGCCGTCCAGCGCGCGCCGCGGTGTGCACGGCCGCCAGCACGGGGAACGCAGCCCAGCTGCCCGGGTGCGCGTGAAGGACGTACCCCAGCATGGAGACGGTGGTGACGGCGAGCACGGCACGCGGAGCCCACCGGTGACCGGCGAGGGACAGTGCGCCAACTGCGATGAGCAGCAGGTCGAGTACGTCCGGCCTCGATGCGGCACAGGCCGCGGCGAGGACCGCCGCCCCGATGGCGACGGCGAGCGCCGCGTCCAGCAGGCGAATCCGCCGGTCGATGTCCCCCTGCATGAGCCGCACACTAACTCCCGCGCAACAGCCCCGTCATCATCCTGCCGGACGGGCTCCGCGCTACTCCCGGAGTAGTAGTCGCGGACGACTCCGGTCGTCCGGAATCACCCTCGACTGCCTTCGCGGGTACGACGACCGGGCACGGTGCGGCGAGCGAGCATCGTCGCCATGACCGAAACCTTCCGATACACCTCACCCGCACCGCCGGGAGCAGCGACCGGAGTGGTCGCCGACGTGTACGCGCAACTGGCGACCGACTTCGGTATCGAACGCGCCACGACCTTCGTCGTGCTGTCCGCCTCGCCGCCCCTGCTGACCGGCACCTGGGCCGTCATGCGGGAGTCCCTGCTGGCCGGACCCACGTCGCGCACCGACAAGGAGGTGGTGGCGGCGGGGGTGTCGATCGCCAACCGGTGCCCGTACTGCGTCACCGCGCACACCGTGCTCCTGCATGCCACCGGCGACCACGCGCTGGCCGAGAGAATCGCCCGTGGCGAGCAGCCCGAGGACCCAGGACATCGTCAACTGCTGGCGTGGGGAAAGGACATGAGTACGTCGCAGCCGTTCCCGTCCGGGCAGGCACCGGAGTACATCGGGACGGCGCTCGCCTTCCACTTCATCAACCGAATCGTGTCGTCCCTGCTGACGGAGGACATGCTGCCCGGGGGCGCCCAGAGATTCCGCCTGGTACGGAGCGTGGCGGGCCGCTCGCTGGCCCGTACGGTCCGCCGCGAGCTCGTTCCCGGCGAGAGCCTCGCCCTGCTGGAGACGGAGGGGGCGTCGCCCGGGTGGGCGGCGGACACCCCGATCGGCACCGCGTTCGGCGCGCTGCGTACGGCGGCGCACCTGGGTGCGGGGCTGCTCGGTGACGAGGACGCGGCACTGGTACGGACATCGGTGGCGGCCTGGGACGGCGTCACACCGCTGCCCCTGCAGGGCGAGGGGCTGCCGGACCGGGCGGAGCGGCCGGGTGCACGGCTGGCGCTGCTCGCGGCGCGTGCCCCGTACCGGATCACGGACGAGGACGTGGCGGCCTGGCTGGCACCGCCGTTCACCGATCACTGTCTGGTCCATCTGATCGCGTTCGGCGCGATCTGCGCCGTCGAGCGCATCGAGGCCAACCTGACCGCACGGACCGAGGAGCACGCATGACCGTCACCGACGCGTGGAACGGACAGCTCGGCCGACACTGGGCCGACCATCCCGACCGCTACAACGCCATGGTGGCCCGCTTCGACGAGCCGCTGTTCGACGCCGCGGCGATCGGCACGGAGGACAGGGTCCTCGACATCGGCTGCGGCAGCGGGTTCTCGACCCGGATCGCGGCGCGGCGCGCCCCACGGGGCCGGGTCACCGGCGTGGATGTCTCCGTGCCGCTCCTCGAACGCGCCAGGGCCCGCACCGACGCCGGAGAGTTCCCCTCCGTCTCCTACGAGTTGGGGGACGCGCAGGTCCACCCCTTCGAGCCGGCCGGCTATGACGTGGCGATCAGCCGGGGCGGCGTGATGTTCTTCGCCGACCACATCGCGGCGTTCACCAATATCGGGCACGCCCTGCGCCCCGGTGGCCGGCTGGCGTTCATATGCCCGCAGCCCCCGTCACCGGACGGCGAGGAGCGCAAGGCGCTCGGGCTGCTGGCTTCCCTGCTGGGGCAGGAACACGCGGTGGAGAACGACGTGGCGGTGGCCATGGCCTCGCTCTCGGACCCGGAACGCCTGCGGAAGGTGCTGGGCGCGGCGGGCTTCGAGGAGATCGGCATCGTGCCCGTGACGGCCACGACCTGCTGGGGGCGGGACGCGGCGGACGCGGTGGACTTCTTCGTCTCCCGGACACCGGGTCTCACCGTCTCCGACGAGACCCGGGCCTCGATGATGGACGCCCTGCTGCCGTACGAGACCGCGGAGGGCGTGCTGCTGAGGGCGGGGGTGTGGGTGGTCGGCGCCCGCCTGCCGCTCTGACCGGCGGTGTGTCAGGAGCCCGCGGAGGCCGGCGGCCGGTGCTCGTACCACCGCTGGTCGGCCTCCAGCTGGGCCGCCAGGGAGATCAGCAGCTCCTCGCTGCGGGACGGGCCGAGCAACTGGGCACCGACGGGAAGTCCGTCGGCCGTGAAACCGGCCGGGACATTGATGCCGGGCCAGCCCAGCACGTTCCACGGCCAGGCGTACGGGCACGCCTCGGTGATCGCCACGTCGGTACGCCAGGCGCTCAGGCCGTCGAAGGCGCCGATCCGGGGTGGGGGCGCGGCGGTGGTCGGGGTGAGCAGCACGTCGTACCCGGCCCCGGCCGGGGTGGTCCGGAAGAGCCTGCCGATCCTGCGGTGCTGGCGCACCTCCCGTGCCCTGGCCGCTCGCACCACCCGGCCGCCGAGCCGGGTGCCGGTTCGCAGGGCGCTGCGGGTGCGCGGGTCGAGGAGAGCCGGTTCGGGGTGGAGCGCGGCGAGTTCGGCGATCCCGGCGGTGGCGCGGGGGACGAAGCCGAGACCGATCAGCCCGTAGCGCGGCCTGGCCTCCTCGACATGGTGGCCGAGCCGGGCCAGGGCCTCGGCGAGCGCGGTGACGGCCCGTCGTACAGCCGGGTGGGGGGCCGAGCCGGTGAGGGTGAGCGGGGGCCGCCAGGCGAGGGCGATCCGCAGCCTGCCCGGGTCGCGACCGGCAGCGGCCGAGGCGGCGACGGGCGGCGGCCGGTGCAGGTCGTCGGGGTGCGCTCCGGCTACGGCGTCGAGCAGCAGTGCGGCATCGGCGACGGTCCGGGCCAGCGGGCCGTTGACGGTGAGGCCCTGGAAGGCGTCGTGGTGGGGGTGGACGGAGATCCGGCCGCGCTGCGGTTTGATACCGATGAGATGGGTCCAGGCGGCGGGGATCCGGACGGACCCGGCACCATCCGAACCGAGCGCGGCGGGCACCAGCCCGGCGGCGACGGCCGCCGCCGAACCTCCGGACGAACCGCCCGGGGTGTGCCCGGTGTGCCACGGGTTACGGGTGGCGCCGAAGGCGGGCCCTTCGGTGAAGGGCCACTGGCCGAGCTCGCAGGAGTTGGTCTTCCCTACGATCACGGCCCCGGCGGCGCGCAGCCGGCGCACGGCCTCGCTGTCCTCGGCGGCCGCCGGCAGATCGCCGTCACAGCCGAAGTGGGTGGGCATTCCCTCGATATCGGTGTCGTCCTTGACCGCGACCGGCACCCCGAGCAACGGCAGCCGCTCACCGGCGGCGAGCCGTCGGTCTGCTTCCGCGGCCTCGGCCAGCGCGGCCGTGGCACGCAGGTGACGGAACGCGTTGAGAGTGCTCTGGCTCGCTTCGATCCGTGCGAGGGCGGCGGACACCTGCTGTGTCGAGGTGGTGCGGCCGTCGGCCAACGCCCGTGCGGTGTCGGCCAGTCCGGTCGAATCGGTCGGCTCGGTGAGTTCCACGGCTTCTGCTGAGGACATGGGGTGCCCGCCTCCCCGATATCGGTGCGTGCCCGCACCTGAACGGCCCGTACAGACTTACTGGAGGGTAACGAGTGGGGGCGGTCCACTCAACCGATCCACGCGGAGTCGGGGCGTGGCGCTGAGTGTCAGTGCCGGTTGCTACGTTCTCCGACGGCGGGCCGAGGCGGCGCGCGCAGCACACAACGGGGCAGGTGGGGCCAGTGGGAGCAGTCGTCGAGAGGGACTTCCGGGGAGAGTTCGAGACGCATCTGACGGTGCGTCCCGATGACCGCACCGTCAGCGACGCGCGCCTGGAGCGCTGGGCCGGTCAGCACGGCCTGAAGCTCACCCGCATCCTCCTGGACCGCGGCGCCGTGCGCGACCAACCCATGCTGACCGAGCGGGGCCGGGGCACCCTCACCGAGCAGCGGGCCACCGCCCGGCTCCGGTCCGCCGAACTGCGGGCGGCGGGGTTCTCCGTCGTACGGGTGAAGATCGAAGCGGCTCCATGGAACGAGGACATACCGCGGACGGCGGACGACGCGGCCGAACTGTCGTCTGTCTGCCACTTCGAGCACCACATCAAGCTGCTGCTGACGGGTGAGCCGGAGGTCACCTCGGCGCGGGACGTGGCCGAGCGGCACAGCGCGCACCTCTCCCGGAACGCCCGCCGCGCCGCCCTGCACGGGCGCCACGAACGGTTCGTCACCCAGCGCTGCCGCGGGGTCGGCCGCCCGGAGGCCCGTGCCCGGCTCGACGACCTTCTCGGTGCGCTGGCCGCCGCCGGTCTCGAAGTGGCGGAGGTCGAGGAGGAGTTCGTGGTGCACGACGACCATCCGGCGGTGGACGCGGGCTGGATCGACGAACGGACCGAGCGACCGGCCGAGGAGCGGGGCGAGCGACGGCCCGAGGTGACCGCATGAGCGTGGCGGACCGGCCGTTCCCCGGCGAGCCGGCATTTCGCGACCCCTCCCTCGCACCGCACTGGCGAATCGCCCGGCGCACCGTTCAGGACCATCTGCTCCGGGTGATCACCGAGTCGTCGTGGGGCGACGGCCTGATCCTGCGCGGCAGCCTGCCCCTCCAGGCCTGGGTGGGCGCTGCCGCCCGGGAGCCTGGCGACCTGGACTGGATCGTGCTGGAGCCGTCGGCGGACGACTTCGTCGACCGTCTCGACCCCTATCCGTACGTCGACGGGATCGAGGCCGTCCAGCAGTGGCCGGAAGCCGCGGACGGTGCGGCCGCCCCCGAGCTGTGGACGGACGGAGACTGCCACGCCACCGGCGGGGCCCGGCCCGCGCTCGCACCCGACGGACTGCACTGGATCGGTTCCGACGCCCTGGAACCGAGTCCCGACCCGCAGGACGAGGTCGCCACAGCGCTCAAGGCGGGTCCGCCGCCGCCGGAGGGCATCCGGATCGATCCGGGCACGGTGACGTCGGACGGCGTGTGGATGTACCGGACGTACGAGACGCCCGGCGTGCGCGTCGTCGTCCCGTGGCAGGCGGACGGGCTGCCGCCGGGTGAGCTGCGGATGGACTTCGCCCAGGACGAGCGGCTGCCCGAAGCGCCGGTGTGGACTGCCTGCCCGCGCATGGACGGCGGGCCGCCCCTACCGGTGCGCACGGCGAGTCAGGGGCTTTCGCTCGCCTGGAAGCTGTTGTGGCTCTCCGAGGACCAGCAGGCCGAGGGGCGTTCGGCGGCCAAGGATCTGTACGACGCGGTGCTGCTGGCAGAGCACCCGCGGACCCGGTTGTCGCCGCGGCTGGTGCGCACGGTGCTGGGCCCGCACGCGGCCGGCTTCAGCCCGGAGACGGTACTGGACTGGTTGGTGGACTGGTCGGCGTTCCACGCGGAACACCGTTGGGTGAACGACGGTCCGGACGGGTTGCGGGCCCGGTTGGCCGGTGCGCTCGCCGCACTACCGGATCGGGCTCCCGAGCGCTGATGACCCGGTCGACGGGAAGGGTGCGTCCTCGGGGCCGACACCTGCGGCGGCACACGACATCGGCCACCACAGGTACCGGACGCGCCTTGTCCCGTACGCACCTACGGCTGGACGCTGATCTCGCCGATCCCGGTGCCGAGGCCGGCGCAGTGCGCGGTGGACTGGCCGGACTGGCCGGGGTTGAGGGTGACGTGTTCACCATCCACGTCCGGCGACCAGCCGCAGACCAGGTGCACCCAGAAGGTCTGCGCCGTGGTGCCGTTGTTCCGGCACAGCGCGTATCCCGTGTAGTCGTCGATCTCATGCTTTCCGGTGTCGCAGGACAGACCGGGCGGCGTCGCCCTGGGCGTGACGGCGGTGGCCGCGGTCGCGGGGACCGCGAGGGCGGCGGTCGCCCCCGCGACCGCGGCGCCTCGCAGCACGGCCCTGGACACACTCCCCATGGACATGGACATCGACATGAACGGCTTCATGTTTCGGTTTTCCCCTTCGCGGTCACGAACTCGGTGCCCCGACACCGTCCCCCACCGTCCGTGACCGAAAACAAGGCAGGACCTCACCCTGTGTACGCGGGTGGGGGCCGAGCCGAAATCGCGGCCCATCCCGCCGCGGCGTACGCTCAAAAAGTCGGACCGCGGCCCTGAACGGTCCGGCAGCCCCTGCCGAGGGAGGCGACGTGACCGGCCCACACATCGGCATCCACGCGACCGCCTGGACGGCGACCGTCGTGCTCGGTCTCTCGGGCGTCGGCGTGCTCGGCGCAGGTACGGCGCGGGCGGACGACCCCATCGACTCCCTCTCCGCCCGGCAGATCGCCGACCGCTCCAGCGACGCCCTGCGGGGCGCGCATTCCATGCACCTCAGCACCCGCAGTACACCGGCCGACGGCGGTACGCCGACGACCCTGGATCTCATCGTGGACCGGGCCGGCAACTGCACGGGATCGCTGGGTCTCGGCGGGAAGCAGGGGTCCGTGCGGATCGTGAAGCGGGGCGACACCGTCTGGGTCAAACCGGATGCCCAGTTCTGGAAGAGCCGGGACTCACGCGTCGGCTCCGCCCTCGCGTCGATTCTCGCCGGGCGCTACATGAAGGGCTCGGCCTCGGACCCGCGGCTGAGCAACCTGGCGAGCGCCTGCGACCTGGCCACGTTCCAGAAGGTGGTCAGCGACAACGCCAAAACCGACAAGGGGACGCTGACGAAGGGCAGGAAGACCACACTCGCGGGGACTCCGGTCGTCCCGCTGGTCCGGACATGGCACGGTCAGAAGGTGACGATGTACGTCGCGGCCACGGGCAAGCCGTATCCGCTGAGGATCGATGTGACGGGCGGCTCGCCGAAGGCGGACGCGACCGTGGCCTTCTCCGCCTTCGACAAGCCGGTGCCCACGACCACGCCGCCGCCGGACGAGACTGTCGGCATCAACGCGCAGGAGACCCGTGCGACCTGACGGCCGGCCGACCGCTGAGCAGCACGTACAGCAGCAGTGAGGAGGCCAGGCCGACCGCCCAGCCGTAGTCCGCGAGCGGCTTCAGGAACGGGATCAGGCCGTCCGCCGGGAACGGGCCCTTGCCGGGGGCCGAGTGGGAGCCGCCGATCGCGAGGATGCCACCCACGGCGAAGGCCACGACGGCGCGCCAGTTCCAGCCCTGCGTGTACCAGTAGCGGCCGCCGGGGCGGTAGAGGTCGGCGAGATCGAGGACGGTGCGGCGGACGATCCAGTAGTCGGCGATCAGGATGCCCGCGACCGTACCGAGCAGACCTCCGACCAGGCCGAGCCACGTGAAGATGTACAGCTCGGGGGTCTCGGTGAGCTTCCACGGCATGATCAGGACACCGACGACCCCGGTGATCAGCGCTCCCGTACGGAAGTTGATGAGTTTGGGGGCCAGGTTGGCCAGGTCGTACGCGGGTGACACCACGTTCGCCGCGATGTTGACGGAGATCGTCGCGACCAGCACCGTCACCAGGGCGTAGAGCAGACCGAAGACGTTGTCGGTCCTGGCGACGAGCTGGACCGGGTCCCAGATCGCCTCGCCGTACACGGCCTGCGAGCCGGAGGTGACGAGGACCGAGAGGAGCGCGAAGAGGGTCATCGTGGTCGGCAGGCCCAGCGACTGACCCCAGACCTGGGCGCGTTGGCCGGCGCCGAAGCGGGTGAAGTCGGGGATGTTGAGCGAGAGCGTGGCCCAGAAGGCGATCATGCCCATCAGGGACGGGAAGAAGACGGGCCAGAAGTCCGCGCCCCAGCCCAGCTTCGAGGGCTGGTCGAGCAGCGGGCCGAAGCCACCGGCCTTGACGGCGACCCAGATCAGCAGTACCACGGCGCCGACGATGACGAACGGCGCCGCCCAGTTCTCGAACCGGCGCAGGGTGTCCATCCCGCGGTAGATGATGGCGAGTTCGAGCGCCCAGAAGAGGACGAAGCAGAGCCAGAGCGTCCAGGGCTGCCCGCCGATCTCGGACGCGCTCGCCCAGCCGCCGAAGATCTTCCCGAGCAGGGTGAAGATGCCGACGCCGCCGATCCAGGTCTGGATGCCGAACCAGGCGCAAGCCACCGCGGCGCGGATCAGCGCGGGCAGATTGGCGCCGCGCAGGCCGAACGACGCGCGGGCGAGAACGGGGAACGGGATGCCGTACTTGGGCCCGGCGTGGCCGGTGAGCAGCATCGGACCCAGCACGATCAGGTTGGCCAGCGCGATGGTGAACACGGCCTGTTTCCAGTCCATGCCGAGGGCGACGAGACCGGAGGCGAGGAGCCAGGACGGGATGTTGTGGGCCATCCCGACCCAGAGCGCGGCGAAGTTGTACGTCGTCCACTTGCGCCGTTCCAGAGGAACGGGCAGCAGGTCGTCGTTGGTGAAGCGGTTGTCGGCGGGGACGGCGCCGGGTGCGAGTTCCACGCGTCCTGACAGGTCGGCTATCAGGTCCTGCGATGGGGTCGGCGGAGTCGGCGGGGTGGGTGGGGCTGTCGATGCCATGGCGGCTGGACCCTTCGCTCGGGAGCGGTGCCGTGCGGGGCTGTGGGGCGCGGGGGGTGTGGCGACGCGGGGATACGGAGAGACGGAGAGACGGGTCAGGACAGCGCGGGGATGATCTCGGAGCCGTAGGCGTCGATGGTCGCCTCTCGCGCGTCGTGCATGTTGTAGACCGCGAACTGGTCCACGCCCAGGTCGCGCAGTGCCTGGAGCTTCTCGATGTGCGCCTCGGCAGGGCCCAGCAGGCAGAACCGGTCGACGATCTCGTCCGGCACGAAGGCGGTGTCCGGGTTGCCGGTGCGGCCGTGGTGGCTGTAGTCGTAACCCGACCGCCCGGCGATGTACTCGGTGAGGGCCTCCGGGACCAGCCCGGAGTGCGCTCCGTACCGGGACACCAGGTCCGCGACATGATTGCCGACCATCCCGCCGAACCAGCGGCACTGCTCGCGGGCATGGTCGAGGTCGTTGCCGACATAGGCGGGGGCCGCGACGCAGATGGTCACGGCATCCGGGTCGCGGCCCGCCTCCGCCGCCGCGTCCCGTACCGCCTTGATCATCCATTCGGTGAGGTACGGATCGGCGAGCTGGAGGATGAATCCGTCGGCCTTCTGTCCGGCCAGGGCGAGTGCCTTCGGACCGTACGCGGCCATCCAGACCGGCAGTTTGCCGTCCTTGATCCACGGGATCTGGACGCTCTGGCCGTCGACGGTCGCCTCCCGGCCCTCGGCGAGGTCGCGGATGACGTCGATGGCCTCGCCGAGGCGGGCCAGGGTGTTGGGCTTGCGTCCGGCGACCCGCATCGCCGAATCGCCCCGGCCGATGCCGCAGACGGTGCGGTTGCCGTACATGTCGTTGAGGGTGGCGAAGGTGGACGCGGTCACCTCCCAGGTGCGGGTGCCCGGGTTGGTGACCATGGGCCCGACGACGAGGCGTTCGGTGTGTTCGAGGATGCGGCTGTAGATGACGAACGGTTCCTGCCAGAGCACCGCCGAGTCGAAGGTCCACCCGTAGCGGAACCCGTTGCGCTCGGCACGGCGCATCAGGCCGACGACGGCGGAGGCGGGCGGGTCGGCCTGGAGGACGAGTCCGAAGTCCATGACAGGTGCTCCTAGTCCAGATACTGGCTGGTGGCGCGCGGGGTGTACATGCCGTGGCCGGCGCGGCCGGTGAACTTTCGCTGGTCGATGACGACTTCGCCGCGCGAGAGGACGGTCTCGACCTGTCCGGTGAGCCGCTTCCCCTCGTACGCCGAGTAGTCGACGTTCATGTGATGGGTCTCGGCGGAGATGGTCTGCTCGGCGTGCGGGTCGTAGATGACGACATCGGCGTCGGCACCCGGGGCGATGGTGCCCTTCTTCGGGTAGAGACCGAACATCCGGGCCGGGGAGGCGCAGGCGATCTCGATCCAGCGGCGGCGGGAGATCCGGCCCTCCACGACCGCCTGATGCAGCAGGTCCATCCTGTTCTCCACACCGGGCATCCCGTTCGGGATCTTCGAGAAGTCGCCGCGGCCCATCTCCTTCTGACCGGAGAAACAGAACGGGCAGTGGTCGGTGGAGACGACCTGGAGCTCGTTGTTCCGCAGGCCCCGCCAGAGCGCCTCCTGGTGCTCCTTGGGCCGCAACGGGGTGGAGCAGACGTACTTGGCGCCCTCGAAGTCCGGCTCGGCGAGGTTGTCGGTGGAGAGGAAGAGGTACTGCGGACATGTCTCGCCGAAGACCGGAAGTCCCTTGTGGCGGGCGGCCGCCAGCTCGGCGACGGCCTCGTCGGCGGAGACATGCACGACGTACAGCGGGGACCCGGCGACGCGGGCGAGCTGGATGGCGCGGTGGGTGGCCTCGGCCTCCAGCGCCACCTTGCGGACATCGCCGTGGTAGCGCGGGGCGGTGCGGCCCGCGGCCAGTGCCTGCTCGACGAGGACGTCGATCGCGATGCCGTTCTCGGCGTGCATCATGATCAGCCCGCCGTTGCCGGCGGCCCTCTGCATGGCACGCAGGATCTGGCCGTCGTCGCTGTAGAAGACACCGGGGTAGGCCATGAACAGCTTGAAGGAGGTGACGCCCTCCGAGACCAGCAGGTCCATCTCCTTCAGAGAGGACTCGTTCACGTCGGAGAGGATCATGTGGAAGGCGTAGTCGATGGCGCACTTGCCGTCGGCCTTCGCGTACCAGGCGTCGAGCCCTTCACGGACCGCGTGGCCCACGGACTGGATGGCGAAGTCGACGATGGTGGTGGTGCCGCCCCAGGCGGCCGCCCTGGTCCCTGTCTCGAAGGTGTCGGCCGCATAGGTGCCGCCGAACGGCATCTCCATGTGCGTATGCGCGTCGACGCCGCCGGGGATGACGTACTTGCCGGTGGCGTCGATGGACCGGTCGGCGGTCCAGCTCTCGGCCGCGTCGGTACCGTGCGCGGCGAGTGCGGCGATGCGGCCGCCCTCGATGAGTACGTCTGCATGGAGTTCGTCGGACGCGGTGACGACGAGGCCGCCGTGGATGACGGTGCGGCTCATGTACCCCTCCTCACTGTGGCGGAATGGGTCTACGCACGTAGACATGGTGCGTGGTGAAGAACGTAGAAGTGGGCTACCCACTGTGGCAATACCACTGCGGTCAACCGCTGAAGACGATTCCGTTTCCGGGCATGGCGTACACCGTCGGCCCAAAGCCGACACCACGTCACGTCGTATACGTCGGTGCGTGGATGAGGAGGCAGGCGAACCGTCCGGCGCGACGGTCCGGATCCGGGTGAGCGGATCCGCCGCGCCCCACGGGGCGAGGCGTGCCGGGGCGCCACGAACGGAAAGGGACGGCGTCCCGGCCCCGGCCCGTGACCGGAAACGGATTCATCGCCTCGGCCGCGGCGTGCGGCCCCGGGGGACGCCGGTTTCAGGCGTCCCCCTTCGGGGCTGTCCGCCGGACCGGGGCCGGACACCCACCCGCCGTGACTCGGGGATGTGCCGGTGGGTCGGGCACCTCACCCCACCGCGTGCAGCGCGTCGGCGAGGATCCTCGCGCCCTCCTCCGCCTCGGCGATGGACAGTGACAGCGGCGGGGCGATCCGCAGCACGCTGGTGTTGTGCCCGCCGCCCTTGCCGATGAGAAGCCCGCCCTCGCGGGCCGCTTCGAGTACGGCGGTCGCCGCCTCCGGGTCGGCCTCGTCGGTGCCGGGCTTCACCAGCTCGATGCCGATCATCAGGCCCCGGCCGCGCACTTCGCGTACGCACTCCACTCCGGCTCCGATCGCCCGCAGCCGCTCGATGAGCAGTCCGCCGACGCGTCGCGCGTTGCGCTGGAGGTCGTGCTCCAGGAGGTACGAGAGGTTGGCCAGGCCGGCCGCCATGGTGACCGGAGAGCCGCCGAACGTCGAAATGGAGTTGGCGTCCAGGCAGTTCATGACCTCGGCGCGGGCCACGACACCACCGATCGACATGCCGTTGCCGATGCCCTTGGCGAAAGTGAGCATGTCCGGCGGTCCGTTCCGATCGTGCGCCTGCCAGCCCCAGAAGTGTTCGCCGGTACGGCCCCAGCCGGTCTGCACCTCGTCGGAGATCCACAGGATGCCGTGCCGACTGAGCACTTCGCGGAACGCCGCGAAGAGGCCGTCGGGCGGGGAGGTGAATCCGCCGACGCCCTGGATGGGTTCGGCGATCAGCGCAGCGGCGCCGCGGGTGTGCCCGAGCAGATCCTCGAGGTCGGCCACGCACGCCTTGATGAACTGTGCGTCGCTGAGCTCCGCGTACGGGCCCCGGGTGCGGACGCCGCCGTGGACGTACAGAGTCTGCAGCGGGGACAGACTCGTGGGCGACCAGGCCTTGTTGCCGGTGATGGAGACCGCCGAGAACGACCTGCCGTGGTAGCTGTTGCGCATCGCGAGGATCTGGTTCGAGCTGCGGTACGTGGTGGCGAGCAGCAGGGCGGTGTCGTTCGCCTCGGTGCCGGAGGTGGTGAAGAAGACCCGGGCGTCCGGGATGCCGGAGAGCGTGGCGATGCGCTCGGCGAGTTCGACCATCGGCCGGTTGAGGTACAGCGTCGAGGAGTGGATCAGCCGCCCGGCCTGCTCACTGACCGCCTTGGTCACTTCGGGCAGGGCGTGTGCGGTCATCGTGGTGAGGATGCCGCCGAAGAAGTCGAGGTAGCGGTTGCCGTCGGCGTCCCAGACATGGCGGCCCTCGCCGTGGGTGAGCTCCAGGGGGTGCCGGTAGTAGAGCGCGAGCCAGTCGGGGCTGACGGCGAGATGGCGGTGGTGGAGACTGTTCACGGCTCGACCAGTCCTTCGTACGCGTCGGGGCGGCGGTCCCGGTAGAACGCCCACTGCCGGCGCACCTCCTCGATGAGACCGAAGTCGAGGTCACGGACCAGGAGTTCCTCCTGCTTGTCGCTGGCGACCTCCCCGACGAACTGGCCGCGCGGGTCGACGAAGTAGCTGGTTCCGTAGAAGTCGTTGTCGCCGTACTCCTCCTGACCGACGCGGTTGATCGCGGCGATGAAGTATTCGTTGGCGACGGCGGAAGCCGGCTGTTCCAGCTGCCAGAGGTAGCTGGACAGGCCCCGCGAGGTGGCTGACGGGTTGTAGACCAACTGGGCTCCGTTGAGCCCGAGTTGACGCCACCCCTCGGGGAAGTGCCGGTCGTAGCAGATATAGACGCCGACCTTGCCGACGGCGGTGTCGAAGACCGGCCAACCGGCGTTTCCGGGCTTGAAGTAGTACTTCTCCCAGAACCCCTTGACCTGCGGGATGTGGTGCTTGCGGTACTTGCCGAGATACGTGCCGTCGGCGTCGATCACAGCGGCGGTGTTGAAATAGAAGCCGGACTGCTCGATCTCGAAGACCGGCACGACGATCACCATGCCCGTCTCACGGGCGAGATCCTGCATCCGCCGGACGGTCGGCCCGTCCGGGACGGCCTCGGCCCAGCGGTAGTGCTCGGGCTCCTGGACCTGGCAGAAGTAAGGGGCGTTGAACACCTCCTGGAAGCCGATGATCTTCGCACCCTGCCGGGCGGCCTCGCGAGCATGCTCCTCATGCTTGGCGATCATGGATTCGGTGTCGCCGGTCCAGGTCGCCTGGACGAGTGCGGCGCGTACGACGTGGGACATGAGCTGCTCCTTCGACGCGGCGTCAGAGAGCCTCTACGCGTTTTCTACGCACGTAGACTCGGTGCATAGGAGGAGAACGTAAGCCCCGCCACACGGTGGGGCAAGACCATCGCCGTGAACCGGCTGAGTCGATCATGTTTCATACCCGTGCGGTCCACACTTCTCCTCACCTCGCGCCCCGGGTGCACTCTCGAGCCCCACAGGCAGCGCGGCGCCGCCACCCCGCGTCCGGGCCCCGTGACGCCGATTCGACGGACTGCGCCCTCACCGGATGCTCTAAGGGATGTCCGCGATGCCCGCGACGCGCAGGGCGTGCACCACGTCCCACTCCCGCTCAGGTGACACCGCACGGGCCGCGGCCAGCAGTTGCGGAACGAGTTGGCGCGGATCGCCTGCCGCGATCAGGGCCGCATCCTCCGGGGTACGTACGCGGACGAAGGCTCCCATCAGCGCCTGCGCCTCCGGTTCGAGACCGGCCCGGTCCAGAGCGAGCACCGCGTCGGCGATCTCCGCCGCGGGCCGCGCCACCCCCTGGCGCAGCAGTTGTCCGCAGTCGTCGGTGCGGCCCGCCGCGGCCAGTGCCCCGGCCGCGGCGGCCAGCTCGACGGGCGGCAGCGAGGACACCTCCCACAGCAGGGTCGCCCAGTCGGCGGCCAGACCCGACCTGTGCAGTTCCACGGCGAGCAGGGGCAGTCGGTCGGCAGGCCAGCCGGCTGCCTCGCACAGCACACCGTGAGCCTCGCCGCTGCGGCCCTGCGTACGCAGTCGGACGAGCATGTCCACGGCCTCGGTGGCAGCGCGTTGCGCGACGGGGTCCGCGGCGGACCGGGCCGCCCCACGCCCCCGGGCGCCGGGCTCCGCGGCGGTGGGGGCGCCACCGAAACGGGCGCCGCGCGGGACGGCGGCGTTCGTCGGCGGGACGGGGAGCACGGGGACGGCGAGGGGGGCGCCGACGCCGGTGTCGTCGTCCACCTCGAGTCCGGCGAAGCGGGCGCCGCGCGGCTTCTTGCGCTTGGGAGCCGGGGGTTGGGGCGGCCCGGGGGCGGAGGACGACGACCGGGCGGCGGCGGCCCGCTCGCTTCCGACCGCAAGGCCGGGTGCGGTGCGCGGGCCGGACACCCGTGGCCCGGCGGGGTCGGCGGGGAACTCCTCCTCCGCCCGGAACCACCCCTGGGGCGCGGTCACGGCCGACAGCCGCTTGCGCAGTTCCGCGCAGCGGGCCGAGGCGCGCGCATGGTCGTCCTGGGCCCATGCCAGCGCGTCCGGGTCCGGCGGCTGCGCGCCGTCGTCCACCCCGCCGGCACGTACCCGCTGGGCGGCGTACGCCTGCTCGCGGAGCATCAGCTCCAGCCGCTCGACGAGTGACTGCCGCCCGCCCGGCCGCCGGTCGTGGGCGGCGGCCGATGCGGAGTACAGCGCGGCGGCGCGTACCGACTCACGTGCCGCGAACGCGGCGCCCCGCTCGTCGGCCAGGTCCCGCAGCAGCGACTCCACCACGTCCCACGGCGGTATCTCCGCACCGTCGAGGCAGGCCCGCATGCCGGCGGGATCGCGTCGGCAGAACACCCCGTACCACCCGCGCCCCGGGTCGAGCAGGGCCGTGAGGTTGCGCAGGTACTGCGCGAACTCGGCTACTTCACCAGCAAGTTGATGCACCGTCATCGTCGCCCTCACCCACCGTCGACTGGAGCACTCCAGTCCGCAGGCATTCGACCGCAGGCGTGTTACGGGACGGCTACGCGTACTTTTCGGCGAGGGTGCGGCCGGCGCAACCCCGCGCCCCGCACTCCCCCCGCGGCCGGCCGGGTCAGAAGGTGACGGCGATCCCGGTGTGCGGGCGCTTACCGAGCCGGACGACGGTCGCCGGCCAGTCGACCAGCCAGAACTTCCAGGTGTACTTGCGGGCGAGCAACCGGCGCACCGCACGTGTCCCCGCCTCGTCGAGCAGCCGCGCCGTTCCCTCGGCACTCGGCGCGCCCTCCGCGATCCGGCCGCGCACGTCGCAGACGGTGACGACGACCCGGCTGTCGTTGCCCAGCCGTTTCACCTTCCATGAGTCGGCGCGGGTCCAGATGAACAGCTCCTCGCCGTCGGCCGCCGCCCACACGGGCGTGGCAACGGTGGTGCCGTCCTTCCGGTACGTGGTCAGGCTGACGTACTCGCTGCGGGCGAAGTCCTGCAGAGTCCGGGAAGTCACGGCGGTGACCCTACGCGCCCGGCACCGGGTACGCACCCCCCGTGGGTACCGACCGCTCGACGGACAGGGGCAGCGGCCGGCCGGACGGCACCGCCACGGGTCCGCGGTCAGCCGGCCAGCGGGACCGCCACGTCCGGTTCCGGGGCGCAGCGGATCAGCAGCTCGTCCATGGAGAGGCCGAGCGCCCCGGCCAGTGCCGCGACGGTGAAGAACGCAGGGGTCGGGGCGCGCCCCGTCTCGATCTTGCGCAGCGTCTCGGCGGAGATGCCGGCGCTCGCTGCGATCTCGACCATGCTGCGGGCGCCTCGCGCCTCGCGGAGCAGTCGGCCGAGCCGTTCGCCGCGCAGGCGTTCTTCCGGGGTCAGAGGCGTTCGTACCATGCCGACAGTCTAGTACTGCCGTTATTCTCATACCGCCGTTATTCTCATACCGCTTTCACCGGTATAGTAATTGGCATGGTTGAGCTCAAGACGGATACATCCATAGAGGCCATGCGCGAGGCGGGCCGCGTCGTGGCCCTGTTGCTGGCGACCGTACGAGAGGCGGCGGCGGTCGGTGTGTCGCTGCGCGAGCTCGACGAGGTGGCGCGCGAAGTGCTGCGCGAGGCGGGCGCCGGGTCGCCGTTCCTGAACTACAAGCCGCATTTCGCGCCCACCCCGTTCCCCGGCGTGATCTGCGCGTCCGTCAACGACGCGATCGTGCACGGCATCCCGGGCGACCAGCGGCTGCGCGACGGTGATCTGGTGAGCATCGACGCGGGCGCGACGCTCGGCGGCTGGGTCGGCGACTCGGCGATCAGCTTCACCGTCGGCCGTGCCCGGCCTGCCGACACCCGGCTGGTCGACACGGCCTTCCGGGCGCTGGAGGCGGGGATCGCGGCGGCAGTCGTCGGCAACCGGATCGGTGACATCGCGCATGCGATCGGCACGGTCTGCCGGACGGCCGGATACGGCATCCCGGAAGGCTTCGGCGGCCACGGCATCGGCCGGTCCATGCACGAGGACCCGGCCGTCCCCAACGAGGGACGACCGGGTCGCGGCATGCCGCTGCGGCACGGGATGGTGCTGGCGATCGAACCGATGCTGATCGGCAGCGGCCAGGACGCGTTCCACCCCGACAGGGACGGCTGGACGCTACGCACGTCGGACGGCAGCCGGGCGGCGCACGCCGAGCACACGGTGGCGATCACGGACGCGGGGCCCCGCATCCTCACCGCGCTCTGACATCGCCGGACATCGCGCCATGAACCGGCCTCGGGAGTCCTACTGTTGACGTGCTGTCACGGCCTCGCGCTCGGCTTCACGACCATCGCCGCACCACCTCCCCGCCGGACCTTCTCCGCCGCGGCGAGCCACCGACCGTCCGGCAGCCGTTGCACACCGGTGGCCGCCCCGATCTCGGGGTTGAGCTTGAAGGCATGCCCCAGCGACTCGAGCTCGCTCCGTAGCGGGCTGTTCCACAGGCCCGGTTCGAGCTCCGTCGTCGGCGAGTTGCGCTGGCTGGCACGCGGCGCCGCGATCGCGTCGACCAGTGGAAGGCCCCGGTCGACCGTGCCGATGAGCGACTGGAGCACGGTGGTGATGATCGTGGCACCGCCCGGCGATCCCAGAGCCAGCACCGGCTGCCCGTGCTTCAGCACGATCGTCGGCGAGATCGACGACCGAGGCCGCTTGCCCGGACCCGGCAGATTCGGGTCGTGCACCGCCGGGTCGGCGGGTGCGAACGAGAAGTCCGTCAGCTCGTTGTTGAGCAGGTAGCCGCGCCCCGGCACGGTGATGGCACTGCCGCCGGTCTGCTCGATGGTCAGGGTGTACGCGACGACGTTGCCCCACTTGTCCGCGGCCGTCAGATGCGTGGTGTTCTCTCCTTCGTACGTCGTCGGGGCGGCCGTTCCACGGTTCGCGCAGTCGGCCGGGTGTCGCGGGTCACCGGGAGCGAGCGGGCTGGTCAGCACCGCGTCGTCCTTGATCAGGCACTCCCGCGAGTCGGCGTACCGCTGACTGAGCAGGCCGCGCGTCGGTACGTCCTCGAACGCCGGGTCGCCGACCCACCGCCCACGGTCCGCGAACGCGATCCGGCTCGCCTCGATGTAGCGGTGCAGATACTGCGCCTCGGTCGCCCGCGAGAGGTCCGTGGACTCAAGGATGTTGAGGGCCTCACCCACGCTCGTCCCGCCGGACGAGGACGGCGCCATGCCGTACACGTCGAGGCCGCGGTAGCCGACCTTCGTAGGCGCCTGCCGCACTGCCCGGTAGGACCGCAGGTCCCTCGCCGTGAGATCGCCGGGACGCACCACCCGGGTCGCCTCCGGGTCGACGGGCGGGTTGCGCACAGTCCGTACGACATCGTCGGCCAGCTCACCGCGGTACAGCTCGTCGATGCCCTCGCGGCCCACCTTCTCGTACGTACGGGCGAGATCGGGGTTCTTGAAGACGGAACCGACCACGGGCAGTTGCCCGCCCGGCAGGAAGAGCTTCGCGGTGTCCGGGAAGTCGGCGAACCTGGCCTGGTTGCCCTCCGTCTGCGAACGGAACGTGGAATCGACGACGAAGCCGTCCCGGGCGAGACGTTCGGCCGGCTTCAGCAGCCTGCCCAGCGACTTGCTGCCCCAGGCGTCGAGGGCGGTGCCCCAGGTGGCCGGAGTGCCGGGCGTGCCCACGCTCAGACCGCTGGTGACGGCGTCTGCGAAGGCGAGAGGCTTCCCGTCCTCCAGGAAGAGCGAGGAGTCCGCGCTGCGCGGGGCGGTCTCGCGGCCGTCGATGGTCTCCACGGTGTGCTTCTTGGCGTTGTAGTAGACGAAGTAGCCGCCCCCGCCGATGCCCGCCGAGTACGGCTCGGTCACGCCGAGCGCGGCCGCGGTCGCCACGGCGGCGTCGACGGCGTTGCCGCCCGCCCGGAGCACCTCGATCCCGGCGGCCGTCGCATCCGCGTCGACGCTGGCGACCGCGCCGCCGTATCCCACCGCGACGGGGGACTTGGGCGGTGGCACGGCCGATGGCGACGAGGAGGACGGTGCGGCCGCGCCGACCGTGACAACAGCGGCGAGCACACTTAAGAACGACACATTCCGTGCGACTGAACGTCGCATGCGCACCTCCAGTGAAGGATCGTCCGCGCAGGGTAACGCCGCCTCACCTGTCCCGTCAGGGCCCCCGTGAACATGGTCCGGATGACCGCTAACATGCCCGCCCATGACTGACGACGTACGCAACATCGTGCTGGGCGTGATAGCCGCCGGCATCAGCGCCGCCCTCGGCTGGGCGGCTCGCACTTATCTCTGGCGCCGCAGACTCCGACGGAAGCAGGCGTTCTTCGGGCTGCCGGGGAACTCCGAGTGCCTCCTCGTCGTCAACCGAGACGCGGGCGGGGACGGCGCCGTGCACCGCCACGACGTCTTCGCCCTGCTCGAACTCTCGGCGCTGATCAAGGACTGCTCGGCGCACGCCCAGATCGTGTCCCACGACACCGCCCAGCAGGGCTTCGGCGAGCGCACCGAGTTCTGCGTGGGCGGGCCGGTCTCCAACCGCCGGATGGCCGCCCATCTGCATTCCATGCTGCCCGGCGTGAAGGTGAACACCGAGCCGGAGCCGGGCCCGGACCGTGGAGCCTTCCAGATCGGAACGGAGCGCTACCGGGCGGAGAAGGGCATCGCCGAGCACGTCCTGCTCGCCAGACTGACGGCCGGTCAGGACGCCCGCCCGGTCTTCCTGTTCTGCGGACAGCAGGCGATCACCAACCAGGCGGCGTCCCGCTACCTGGCCCGCAACTACGAGAAACTGTCCCGCAAGCACGGCAACAACACGTTCTGCCTGCTGCTCAAGGTGGTCAACTCGCAGGCGTACGGCCCCGATGTGGTGGAGCTGGTCGCCGATGTGACGCGGGCCGCGCAGACACCTGTACCCGCACAGCGCACTTCGCACCGCGCGTCGAGCTGATCCGCCGCGGGCCCGGGCCGCGCCCGTCCGGCCGCCCACGCTTCCCCCCTGCGCGGGGGTGGCCCGGCGATCAGACGGAGCAGCGGGCCGGCCCGATGGTTCCATCGGTTCCGAGCACCGTCACCGTCATGCCCTGCTGGGCGCCACGCTCGAACGCGACGGTACAGATCAGCTGCTGCCGGGCGAGTTCGGAGAGCTGGTTGACGCCCGAAGCGAGCCGGACCCGTACCCCGTCCTGGCCGGTGGTCACGCTCACCCGATCACTGATCATGGGGAGTTCGGTGCGCAGGCCGGCCTTCCTCTCCGCCGGTGAAGGACCGTTGAACAGCATGGAGAGCTGCTTGCCGCGGCTCGGCCCGTCATCCCCTGTTCCCGAGGACGCGTTGTCCGACGGCATGTCGACCCGCCGTACGACAGGGAGCAGTCCGCCCGGGGACGACGACGAGATGAAGTACAGCACCGTGCTCTGCCGGGCGGCCGGGGCGGCCACCTCCACGGTCGCCGCGTCGCCGACCTCGACCACGTCCGTGGACCGGATGCCGCACCCGGTTGCCAGCAACACGAAGGGCAGCAGAGCGCCGAGGACCCGCCCTCGCATCATGCCCCCTCCAGCGGAAGCTCGACCGTGAACACAGCACCGCCGCCAGGCCTGTTGGCGCCGTCGACGGTGCCGCCGTGCAACCTTACGTTTTCCTGCGTGATAGCCAGTCCGAGTCCGCTGCCCGCCGACCTGGTCCGCGCCTCGTCGGCCTTGTAGAACCGGTCGAAGATGTGCGGAAGGGCGGCCGGATCGATCCCGGGACCGCTGTCCTCGACCTCCGTCACCAGCCAGTCCTTCCCGTCCCGCCGCTCGGTCCGCAGCCGTACCCGGACGGGCTCCGCGCCGTGCCGCAGGGCGTTGCCGACCAGGTTGGCGACGATCACATCGAAACGGGGCGGGTCGAGCACTCCCCGCACTCCGTCCGGGAGTTCGGTGGCGACCTGTCCCTCCCAGCGTCTGGCCTGCAGCGTCTTGCGGATCGTCTCACCGACGTCGACCTCGTCGAGATGCAGGCCCGCCGCCTTCGCGTCGAAGCGGGAGATCTCCATCAGGTCGTCGACGAGCGTGGCCAGCTTGCCCGTCTCCGCACTGATCAGCCGGACGGCTGCCGCGGTGTCGGCGTTCAGATGGGCGGCGTCCTCGTCGAGGACTTCGGTGACGGCGAGCATCCCCGCGAGCGGGGTGCGCAGCTCGTGCGAGACGTCGGAGGCGAAGCGCCGGGCCCGTGCCTCCGCCCGTTGGAGCTCCTCCACGGACTGCTGGAGCTTGGTGGACGATTCGTTGAACGTCCATGCCAGTTCGGCGAGTTCGTCGGATCCCTTCACCTCGATACGGGTGTCGAGCTCGCCCCGTCCGATCCCTGCGGCAGCCCGGCGCAGGTCACGAACCGGGCGCAGCACACTGCGGGCGGCCAGCAGGGCCGGCACCAGCGCGATGAGAAGGGCGGGCAGCGCGCCGTCGCGGGCCGCGGTGACCATGGCGTTGACATTGGCCTCCTCGGGGCGGAGCGGCATCACCGCGAAGAGGACGAGCCCGGTGCGCCGCGGGCCTTGTCCCAGGTCGAACATGGCCGGCATCCCGATCGTCAGCCAGGGCTCACCGTTCTTGACGACCCGCTGGAACGAGGCGTGTGCGTTGGTGCGGGCAGCGGCGCGCAGTTGGGATGTGATCACGTTCGAGGTGGACCGGTCCGACGAGGAGACCCGCAGGTCCGCGTATTCGGCGAAGACGAACCAGGTGTGCGGCTTGCCTTCCCGGGCGAGGGTCTGGCACACCTGCTGCAGCTGGGCCGCGTCCAGCGGGAGGGTCACCTGCTGCGCGGTGACCCGGTCGCGGAACTGGGCGACCGCGGTGTCCTGTGTCTGCTGAAGGATCGCTGACCGGGCCTCGCGGTAGGTCAGCGTCGCAGTCGTGATCGCACTGATCGCCGCGACCAGAAGAAACGCCGATATGAGACGGGTCCGCAGACCGAACCGGGCGCCGAGAAGCTTCATACGAGCGGTCCGAACCGGTAGCCGAAACCGCGGACGGTCTGGATGTACCGGGGGCTGCCCGCCACATCCTCGATCTTCTGCCGCAATCGCCGTACACATGCGTCGACCAGTCGCGCGTCGCCGTGGTAACTGTGCTCCCAGACGTACTCGAGCAGCTGCTGCCTGCTGAAGACCTGCTCGGGAGAGGCCGAAAGATGCAGCAGCAGCTTCAGTTCGGACGGGGCGAGCAGGATCCGCTCCCCCGCCTTGGCGACGGACAGCCCGGCACGGTCCACGGCCAGTGCGCCGTGGAACTCGATGCCGCTGCGTCCGGCGGGTTCGGCGAGCCGTCGCAGCACGGCCCGGATCCTGGCCTCGATCACTTCGGTGCGGGCCGGCTTGACGATGTAGTCGTCCGCGCCGGCCTCGAGCCCGACCACCACATCGAAGTCGTCTCCTCGGGCGGTCAGCATGATGATCGGCAGCTGGCTGGACTCCCTTATACGACGGCAGACCTGGACCCCGTTCATGCCGGGCAGCATCAGGTCGAGGAGGACGATATCGGGCCGGAACTCCGCCAGCGCACCGAGTCCCGCCTCGCCGGTCTCCACGGCCCGGAGCTCATGACCGCGCCTTCGCAGCCCGAGCTCGACCCCTTCACGTACGGAGGGATCGTCTTCGATCAACAGCACACGCGGCATGGCACCAGTATCCCAACGATCACTATCAAGCCGACCGGCCCGGACGAGCCGTCCGGCACCACAAGAACAGGACGGCCACCGGACAGGCCCCGGCGCCCGCTAACGCCGCAGCCGGCTCCGTCCCGCAGCCAGCACGGCACTGACCTCGGCGAGCCGCAGCGGCCGGGCCAGCACCCCCACCACCGCCAGTAGCACCATCACCCCTGCCGCCGCTGCCACCACGTCCCCTGCCCCGTCGCACGCGCGGGCCACCCCGTAACCGAGCGCCCCCGCGGGCACGCACGCCACCACCAGCCGCGCATGCGCCCACAGCCCGGGCGACCGCCGCAGCGCGGGCCGCCGCTCGCCGGATCCGCCCGACACCCTGCGATGCAGCACATACGCGGTGACCGCGAACCCCGCGAACAGCGCCACCGAGTATGCCGCGGCCATCCCCGTCACCGCCCAGCGCGCGGGCAGCATCAGATACGCGACACCGGACAGCCCCGCGTTGAACCCCGCGATCACCAGGTTCAGCAGGAACGGGGTACGGGTGTCGCCCATCGCGTAGAACCCCCGCGACAGCACGTACTGCCCGGAGAACGCGATCAGTCCCGGCGCGAACGCCATCATCATCCCCGCCATCACCGTGATGTCGGCGGCACCGGTACGTCCGTAGCCGAACACGGCCCCCATCACCCACGGCGCGAGCGCGAACAGCGCACCCGCCGCGGGCACCACCACCGCAGCCGTCGTCCGTAGCGCGTACGAGACGTCGCGGCGCACCCCGGCGAGATCGCCCTCGGCCGCCGCCCGGCTCATCCGCGGCATCAGTGCGGTGACGAGCGAGACGGTCACGATGCCCTGCGGCACCACCCACAGCTGGTACGCGTAGCTGTACGCGGTATAGCCCACGCCGCCCGCCACGCCCTGCTCCACGGCGTGCTGCCCGGTGAGAGTGGAGAGCCGGGTCACCAGCCAGTAGGCGACCTGGTTCGTCAGTACCAGCATCACGAGCCAGCCGGCCGATCTCAGCGGCCGGGTGAGGCCGCTCCCCCGCCAGTCGAACCGGAGCCGCCAGCGGAACTTCGCGGCCCGCAGCGCGGGCACCAGGGCCAGCGTCTGCACGGCGATCCCGGCCGTCGTCCCCCAGCCCAGCAGTCGGGCCTGCGCCGAGGTCAGCGTGGTGTCGGAGCCTGCCGCGACGCCCAGGTACAGCCCGAACACGGCAATGATCACCAGGTTGTTGAGGACCGGGGTCCACATCATCGCGCCGAACCGGTTGCGGGCGTTCAGTACTTGACCGAGGAGCGTGAACAGCCCGTAGAAGAGGATCTGCGGCAGGCAGTAGCGGGCCAGCGCGATCGTGAGCTCTGCCCGGTCACCCGAGTAGGGGGTGTAGACGGCGACGATCAGGGGGGCGCCGGCGACGGCGAGCCCGGTGAGGGCGACGAGGCCGACCGCGCAGGCGGTGAGCAGCCGGTCGGTGTACGCGGCACCGCCGTCGGCGTGCTGCTTGGCGGCCCGCACCAGTTCGGGGACGAACACCGCGTTGAGGGCGCCGCCGATGAGGAGCATGTAGAGGATGTTGGGGACGGTGTTGGCGACCGCGTACCCGTCGGCCTGGAGTCCGGTGCCGAGCGCGGCGACGACGACCGCCGAGCGTATGAACCCGGTGGCCCGTGAGACGACCGAGCCGGCTGCCATGACGGCGCCGCTGCGCAGCACCGCCCTCGACCTGTCCGTCGCCTTCCGCCGCTCACCCCCTGCGACCTCACCGGTCGCCTCGGTGGCGGTCACCGGCGCGCCAGGTACGCCTGGAACGCCCGGTACAGCGTGTTGTTGGCGGCTCCGCCCACCGATGTCTCCCACTCTCCGAGCGTCTCGACGACCTGTCCACCGGTGCCGAGCTTCCAGCGCAGCAGTCCGAAGCCGCGATCGTCGGGGTCGAGGGTGGAGGGTACCCCGCGCATGTCGTACACCTCGGCGCCGAGAGCCAGTGCGTCAAGCATCATCCGCCACTGGAGGGCGTTGCTGGGGCGGACCTCACGGCGGTGGTCGGCGGACGCGCCCGTCTGGTACCAGACCCGCCGCCCGGTGCTGATCATGGTGTGCGCGGCAAGGATCTCGCCCTCATGGACGGCGAGGTAGAGCTGCATCCGGCCGGGCTGCTCGGCGTTGAGCACGGCGTACTGCCGCTGGTAGTAGGCGAGGGAACGGCCGAGGCGGAAGCCGTCCCGCGCCTCGGTCACCCGCAGCAGCCGGTGGAACTCGGGAAGTTCGGCCGCACCGCCGACGACGATCCGGACGCCGCACTTCTGGGCCTTGCGCACGTTGCGGCGCCACTCCTGGTTGAGCCCCGCCCACAGGTCGTCGGGGGTGCGGCCGGCGAGCGGCACCTGGAAGACGTGGCGCGGCTGGGCGTCGGCGTCGTTGCCGGCGTCGCCGTCCCCGCCGCACCGGTGCCAGCCGCGTGCCCGGAGCCGTTCGGCGACGGCGGTGCCGAGCGGGTCCACCTCGGTCGCCAGGACGTCGCCGATCTTCCGGCAGGGCCCGGTGGCCGCCTTGAGGCGGGCGGCGTCCCAGCGGCGGTAGGCCGGCGACGGGCCGATCCGTACGGCGAAGGCACCGGTCTTCCGCAGATGCGCCATCAATGGCAGGAGCCAGCGGTCGATTTCGGGGTCCGCCCAGTCCGCCACCGGCCCTTCCGGCAGATAGGCAAAGTATTTACGGGTACCGGGGAATTGCCGGTAGAGAACGAGCGCGCTGCCGGTCAATTCATTGCTGTCGCCGTGCCATCCGACCATTTCCGACTTCCATTGATCCTTCACGCCGGCCCAGGACGGATACTGCAGAAAGCTCGCCCCGGCGCGCTCGGTCACACATGCCCGGTGCTCGGCAGCGGTGAGACCGCGTATCCGTAGCCCCTGTTCACCCCTGTGATCACCGGTCGCGAGCAGCGCTGACATGTCCGTGGCCCTCCCCTGGTCCCTCCCGGCCGACGGCTCGGCGGGGCTGCACAAGATGCTCACAGCGTCCTATGACGGGTTCGCGCGGCGAATGTGACCGGACGATGACCGTTGTGCTGCGTTCCTTGTCACACAAAGGAATCCATGGTTTTCCAGGTATTTGCGGAACCTATGGTCGAGTCCATGCCTCTCCACCGATGAGAAGCACTGCCATGGAGGTTTTTCCGTTGATCTCTGTATGCCGGCGCATACGCCGCACCAACTCGCTCGCCCGCCCGGCCCGGCTGACCCTGATCGCCGGTACGGCGGTACTCGGCGCCGCCCTCACCGCGTGCTCCGGTGCCGCCGCATCGGACTCGGGTTCCGGGTCCGATGACGGTGCCAAGTCCACCAGGACTCCGGACACCAGGATCACGGTGAACCTCCGGGGCACGAAGGCCGCCGCGGGCAAGCCGGTGACGGTCACGCTGGCCGACGGGAAGCTGAAGACGGTGAAGGTGACCGCCGCCGAGGGTGACGCGCTCACCGGCCGGGTATCGGGCGACGGCCGGACCTGGACGTCGGACCGGGTCGCGGCACCCGGTACCGAGTACAGCGTCGAGGCCACGGACACCGGCGGCGGCACCGACCGCGCGGGCTTCTCGACCGCCGCGGCCGACAAGGTCAACAAGCTGACGCTCGCCCCCGGAAAGAACACGACGGTCGGCATCGCCCAGCCGCTGTCGATCGTCTTCGACAACCCGGTGAAGGACAAGGCAGCGGTCGAGAAAGGGCTGAAGGTCACCACGTCGAACAACACCGAGGGGTCCTGGGGCTGGCTGCAGGACTACTCCGGCAAGGACAGGATCGACTGGCGGCCCAAGGAGTACTGGAAGTCCGGTACGCGCGTCACGCTCGACGCCGATCTGAACGGCATCGACTCGGGACCGGCGGGCGGCTGGTTCGTGCGCGACTACGCGACGACCTTCACGATCGGCCGCGACCAGGTGGTCAAGGTCGACCTCGACCGGCACCGGCTGGCGTTGCACCGGGACGGGCGGACCGTCATGGACGTGCCCATGTCGGCGGGCACCCCGGGCGGGGACAAGGCGTCCTGGCGGGGCACGGCCGTACTGATGGCGAAGGAGGGCACGATCAACATGCGCTCCGAGACGGTCGGTCTGGGCGACGCGTACGACAAGATGGTCGACTCGTCGATGCGGCTGACCTGGTCGGGGATGTACGCCCATGCCGCCCCGTGGAACGCGGCGTACTTCGGGGTCGCCAACCACAGTTCCGGCTGTGTGGGCATGAGCGACGCGAACGCCGCGGAGCTGTACCAAAAGGCGCAGGTCGGCGACCCGTTCGAGATCACCGGTGCGGACGCCAAGGGCACGGTCGCGGAGGGCAACGGCTACGGGGCGTGGAATGTGTCCTGGTCCGACTGGCAGGCGAAGAGCGCCCTCGGCTGATCCGCGAGGCCGCGACGCCCCTGACACCTCCGCCGTCCTGACTTCGCGTCGCCGCTGACACCATGTCCAACAATCGTTACGCTCACGAAACTTACCGGGGAGTTACCAACGGTAAATGGCCAGGGTTACCGTCGGGTCACTTTGCACCGACACGCGTGAGGAATGACTCGTGGGACGTCCGTACCCGGCTCTGCGCACCACCGCATCCATCGGAACCGCCGCCGTCCTGATCGCCGGAGCCGCCCTCGGCGCGGCTCCGGTGGCCGTCGCCCGGCCCCCCGCCGCACCCGCGGCGGCGTCGGCCCCTGGCCTGAAGTTCCACGACATTCCCGGCTCCGGCGGGATCACACTCAAGGGCAATGTCTTCACCCCCGCCGGCGCGGAGCCGGGCGACAGGCACCCCCTGATCGTGCTGCCCTCCAGCTGGGCGACGCCGCAGATCGAGTATCTCGCGCAGGCACAGCAACTGGCCGACTCCGGTTACGTGGTGGTCAGTTACACCTCACGCGGCTTCTGGCTCTCCGGCGGGAGGATCGAGGTCGCCGGTCCGCCGGACATCGCCGATGTCTCCGCCGTCATCGACTGGGCCCTCGCCCACACTCCCGCCGATCCGCAGCGCATCGGTATGGGCGGCGTGTCGTACGGAGCGGGTATCAGCCTGCTCGCGGCCGGCCACGACAAGCGGATCAAGGCCGTGGTCGCGCTGAGCGGTTGGGCCGACCTCATCGACTCCATCTACAGCGGCCGTACCCAGCACCTCCAGGCCGCCGCGCTGCTCGGTGGGGCCGGTCTGCTCACCGGCCGACCGAGCGACGAGCTGAACACGACGCTCGCCGACTTCCTCGGGTCCGACCTGGCCAAGGAGCCGGACATGATCGCCTGGGGGAAGAAGCGTTCCCCCGTCACGTATCTGGACGCGATCAACGCCAACGGCGCTGCCGTCATGATGGGCAACGCGTGGGGCGACACCATCTTCCCACCCAACCAGTACGCCTCGTTCTACGAGAAGCTCAGCGGCCCCAAGCGCCTGGAATTCCGCCCCGGCGACCACGCCACCGCCGAAGCCACAGGTCTCCTCGGCCTGCCCAACGACACCTGGACCGACGCCCACCGCTGGTTCGACCGCTACCTCAAGGGCGAGCGCAACGGCATCGACCAGGCGCAGCCGGTCCAGCTCAAGTCCCGTACGGACAGCGGCTACGAGGGCTATCCGGACTGGAAGTCGGTCGGCGCCGACCGGAAACGGATCGCGCTGAGCGGTACGAAGAAGATCCACGCGAACGTCGACTCGGGCGCCGACGGTGGCATCGTGATGCTGTCGAACGCCCTCGACCAATTCGTGAAGCTGCCTCCGGTCGCCTCGATCCCCCTGCTGCCGCGCACCTTCGCGGGTGTCTGGCAGTCCGAGCGGTACGGCTCGGCACAGCACATCCGCGGCACCGCGAAACTCCACACCACGGTCACCGGAAACAAGGAGAGCGGCACCCTCGTCGCCTATCTCTACGACGAGGGGCCGCTCGGTCTCGGCAAGCTGGTCAGTAACGCCCCCTATACCTTCCACGGACGGACGCCGGGGCGGCCGTTCGGCGTGGACCTGGAGTTGTTCTCCACGGCCTACGACCTTCCGGCCGGTCACCGACTCGCCCTGGTCGTCGACACGGTCGACCCGCTCTACATCGAGCACAACCCGCCGGGCTCACAGCTGACCTTCTCCTCGCCGGACACGGACCCCTCGTACCTGTCCGTTCCGTTGCGCGAGAAGTGATCACCGGCTGCTGCCGGGCGGGCACCGCTCCTCCAGAGCGCTGTACGGCCGGTCTGGGCTACTGCACTCCCGGCAGCAGCGTTTCTGGTTCGGCCGGTGCGACTTCCACCGCCTTCGTCTTCGGGTTGCGCCGCTCCCGCTTGGCCACCCAGGTGGCGAGCCAGGAGAGCAGCATGCACATCCCGATGTAGATCGGCGAGATCACCATCACCACGGGGATGAAGGGAAGATCGTAGTCGAGGTTGGACGCGATGAGTTTGCCGGCGTGGAGGAACTCCTCGTACGTGATCAAGAATCCGAGCGAGGTGTCCTTCAGCGCCACCACCAGCTGGCTGATGATGGCGGGCAGCATGGCGCGCACCGCCTGCGGTGCCAGCACGAAGGTCATCACCTGCGTCTTGCGCATGCCGAGGGCGTACGCGGCCTCGCGCTGGCCACGGTCCACCGAGTTGATGCCGGTGCGGAACACCTCGGCGAGCACCGAGCCGTTGTACAGGGTCAGTCCGGCGACCAGCGCGGGCAGCGGCTGCACCTTGAGCGCCACGAAGATGAAGAAGATCATCACCAGAACGGGCATGGCCCGGAAGAACTCGACGAGGAGCGTGGCGAGCCAGCGCACCGGCCGGTGTTCGGAGAGCCGCCCGACGGCCAGGACAGCCCCTAGTGCCAGCGAGAGCACCGCGGCGTACGCGAACGCCTTCAGCGTGTTGCCGAGACCGCGCAGCAGCAGTTCCTGGATGCCCTTGTACACGAAGGGTGTCCACTTGGCGCTGGTGAACTGCTCGGTGGCGAAGAGCAGATAGACGACCCAGCCGACCAGGGCGAGAATCACGACCGTGGCGACGATCCCGTACACCCGGTGGCGTTTGCGCGTGACCGGACCCGGGATGTCGTAGAGCGCGGTGACTTCGGGGGCGCGGGTGGTCATCGGGCGACTCCCCAGCGCTTCTCCATCACATTGAAGAGCGCACTGATGGACAGGGTGATGATCAGGTAACCGACGGCGATCCAGACGAAGGTCCAGATGATGTTGTAGCCCAGCTCGTTGAGTGTCTTGTAGGTGCCGAGCAGTTCGATGACGCTGAACGCGCCGGCGATCGCCGAGTTCTTGGCGAGCGCGATGAGCGTCGAGCCGACCGGCGGGATCACCGAGCGGAACGCCTGGGGCAGCACCACGGAGCCCAGCGTCTGCCCGAAGGTCATACCGAGGCTGCGGGCGGCTTCGCCCTGCCCCCGTGGCACGGTGTTGATGCCGGAGCGCAGCGCCTCGCAGATGAACGCGGAGGTGTAGCAGCCGAGCGCGAGGACCGCGAAGACCTTGAACGGCAGGACCAGGCCGAAGCGCGGCAGGCCGAGGAGGACCGCGAAGAAGAGCAGCGTCAGCGGCGTGTTGCGGAGCACCATCACCCAGACGGTGCCGAACACCCGGAGCGAGCCGACGGGCGCCACCCGGAACGAGGCCATCACGAAGCCGAGCACCAGCGCCAGGATCGAGGCGAAGACGGTGAGTTCGAGGGTGCCGAGGAAGCCTTCGGCGTAGGTCGAGAAGTTCTCTGTCAGTACGTCCATGGTGTGGCCCGTCCCCTCAGGTCGCCGGGTAGCGGTCGATGGGCGGCGGAGTCGGTGCGGGCACTCCGGACAGGCCGAGCGTGGCCTCGAACGCCTTCTTCCAGTTGCCGTTCTTCTCGTTGGCTTCGAGGGCGTCGTTGAGTGCGAACCGCAGGGCGTTGTCGCTGCGCGGTACCCCGATGCCGTACGGCTCCTCGGAGAACGGCTTGCCGACCACCTTCAGTTCCTTGGGTGCCTTGGCGGCGAAGCCCAGCAGGATGGCGTCGTCGGTGGTGACGGCGTCGACCTGGTAGGTCAGCAGGTTGTCGACACAGATCGAGTACGTGTCGTAGGAGACCAGGATCGCCTTCGGGTAGTCGGCCGCGATCCGCTGATACGGGGTCGATCCGGCCGCCGAGCAGACCGTCCGGCCGGCCAGGTCCTGCGGGCCGTTGATGTCGTGCTCGTCCGTGCGGACGAGCAGCGACTGCCCGGCCATGAAGTACGGCCCGGCGAAGCCGACGAGCTTCTTGCGCATCTCGTTGATGGTGTAGGTGCCGACGTAGTAGTCGATCTGACCGTTCTGCAGCGCAGTCTCGCGGTTGGCCGAGGCGATCGTCCTGAAGCGGATCGTCTTCGGGTCGAAGCCGAGCGAGGCGGCCATCATTCTGGCGATCTCGATGTCGAAACCGGAGTAGAGGCCGGTGGCCGGGTCCTTCTCCCCCAGGTACGGCTGGTCCTCCTTGGCCCCGACTCTGAGGTAGCCACGCTTCTTCGCCTTCGTCCAGGTTTTCGACTCGGGCAGCCGGAAGCTGGTGTCGACCTTGTACACGGGCAGCTGCGCGGCCCTCGGCCCCTTCACCGGAGGGCTGCCCTCCTTGCCGCAGCCGACCGCAAGGACGGCCAGCAGGAGCCCCGCGCAGGCGGCCAGAACTTTTCTCGTACGCAACTGGGGCCTCCTGTCAGTGCTTGAGGATCTTGGACAGGAAGTCCTTGGCGCGGTCGCTCTCCGGGGCGGTGAAGAACGCTTCCGGGGTGCGGTCCTCGACGATGCGGCCGTCCGCCATGAAGACCACGCGGTTGGCGGCGGATCTGGCGAACCCCATCTCGTGCGTGACGACGACCATGGTCATGCCATCCCTGGCGAGCTGCTGCATGACCTCGAGCACCTCATTGATCATCTCCGGGTCGAGCGCCGAGGTCGGCTCGTCGAAGAGGAGGGCCTTGGGGTCCATGGCCAATGCGCGGGCGATGGCCACCCGCTGCTGCTGGCCGCCGGACAGCTGGGCGGGATACTTGTCGGCCTGCGAGGCGAGCCCGACCCGCTCCAGGAGCTCCCGGGACCGAGCGTCGGCTTCGTCCTTCTTGCGTCTGCGGACCTTGAGCTGGGCCAGCGAGACATTGGCCAGCACGGTCTTGTGCGCGAAGAGATTGAACGACTGGAAGACCATGCCGACTTCGGCGCGCAGCTGCGCGAGCCCCTTCCCTTCCTCCGGGAGGGGTCTGCCGTCGATCGCGATCCGACCCGACTCGATCGTCTCGAGCCTGTTGATGGTCCGGCAGAGCGTTGATTTACCGGAGCCGGAGGGGCCGATGACCACCACCACCTCCCCGCGGCCGACGGTGAGATTGATGTCCTGCAGTACGTGCAACGCTCCGTAGTACTTGTTGACGTCCCGCAGCTCGATCAACGGATCGACGGCCATACGCTGCCCTACCCACTTATCGCTGTGTCGAGGTCAGCGCAAACTATCCATCCCGATAAGGGACTTCGCCCCCGACACGCATAAATAGGGCATAAGGCGTTTTATTTGGTTTTGGTGATCGACTACCCTTCGGCCGACTCCGCGTACACCTGCGAGAGCTCGGGGCTGCCCGTCATCGCCCAGTCGAGCCCGGCCTCGACGACATCGATCTCCCGCCCGGAGGCGAGCCGCACCACGGGCTGACCGCTCGGCCAGATGTGCCAGGCAGCGCCCGGGACATTGCGTACGAGGACGGTGCCGAGATACAGCCCGGCGTCGTTGCCCAGCCAGGGCAGCTCCTCGGGGTCGTCGCGCCAGCGCGGCGGCAGCTGGTCGAGCGCCGTCAACGAGGCCGGGGTGTCGTCGAGTTCCAGCCCGCGCTGCCCCACTCGGACCCGCAGCAGCTCACACTCGGCGAGCAGCTCGGCGACGCCCTCCGGGTCGACCTCGACGGCGGCCGCGAGGCCCGCCCCGCGCGTACCGTCGTGACGCTTACGCCAGTTGTCCAAGAAAGGGATGTTCATACCACTCAGGGTCGCATCCCGGCCGGGATACGCACCACAGGGCGCGCGGCCTGTCGTTCGAGGACTGAATCCGGCGCACGCACCCCGCCGTGCGCCGCCGCACGCGCCGTCCGCACGCCCCGCCCGGCGCTGAACGGGCGGGGTGCGGTCCGCGTCTTCGCAAGCAGCCAGCAAGCGGGACAATGACAGGAACCACCGTATCGGCGGCCACTGACAGCGCCGCCCTCCCGGGCTCCGGCCGGGCCGGGCCGGTTACGATCCACCCCACGCCTACGCGACAGGGGGACCCGCATGGCCGAGGACCACGACGGCATGGTCGTCTACTGGCGGCCCGGCTGCCCGTACTGCATGAAGCTGCGGCTACGGCTGCGGTTCAGCCGCCTCACCTACACCGAGGTGAACATCTGGCGGGACCCCGAGGCGGCGGCGTTCGTACGCTCGGTCGCCGACGGGAACGAGACCGTGCCCACGGTGTCCGTGGCCGGCCACTCCATGGTCAACCCCTCCAGGAGGCAGGTGCTGGCCGCGGTCCGGACCCACGCGCCGCACCTGGAGGCGTCGTAGGTCCTGGAATCGCTCACCACCGCGTATCGGACCGTGATGCCCGCCGAGCAGACCGCTGCGGCCACACTGCTGGAATCGGCACGTCAGGCAGCCGGTTTCCACTGGCCGGCCGGCGGCGACAAGCCGCTCCACGACCTCGCGGATCTGCTCGGTAGTCGCCGCGGCGACGTCGGCGCCGGGCGCCGGGCGGACCGCGTCCAGCACCGCGGTCCACGACGTTCGGCCCGTCTCCAACGCTGCCACGACCGAGTACGGCCAGCCGGGCACCATTTGGTGTTTGCCTTCACCCCGGCCCGAATGTGTGGCAAAAGGCCCGGTCAGCAAAGGTGCTGGCGTCCGGCCGCAGCCAGCACGATCCGGCCGTCCGCCGCCCTCGGCAGCGGCATCCCGGCCAGAGCCCGACGCAGTCGGCCGACATCGATCCGCCCCTGGTTGAGCCCGCCATACAGAGCTCCGTGACCACGTTGATCGTCAGAATCCTGAGCGTCGCGATGGAGGTCCTCGCCGACTACGAGGGCGACGCGAAGAAGCCCGTCTTCTCGATCCTCATGGACACACGCCCAGCCTCGACTACGCGGAGGGCAAACTCCTCGGAAAATCAGGAAGAGGAAGAGGAAGAGGAAGAGGCTACCGAGTCGGTGAGCTCCGAGGGTGGTTCGACTCCGATTTCCTGGAGAAGTCCTGCTACGTCGCGGTCGAGCTGGACACCTACCTCGGCGACTTCCTGAATCCCGATGCCGCCGAAGACCGTGCTGGGCTGGTCGATCGTGAAGACCGCCATGTCAGAGTCATCGCCGCTGATCAGGATCCGCAGCGGCGCGTACAGCAGGGCCGTGTGGTCATGCTGGAACATTTTCTCCGCAGTCACATGATTGCCGAGCAGGTACTCGACGACCTTGGTCCGGTGTCCTGCAGCCGCCATGAGCGGAGTGGCGTCAATGGTGTGGAAAATCAACAAGCCATTCGGCGCCTGGGCGGCGATAGCGGCCCGCACGTCGTCCCAAGTGCCGCCCCTCTCGGTGATACGCACCGTGGCGGCGGCATCGAAGAGTGGGGCCGCCTGTTCGAAGCGGCGCCGGAACTCGTCGAATCCTATTCCTGTCGGAATGGAAAGGCGGGTCATGGTGTGCGGTGCAGTCAGGGTCATGGCGTCCCCCGATCTCGTCGTCAGTCCTTAACGCGGCTTCTCCCACCCTACGGGCGGCCGACCTACCCGGCATGTCCTTGCAAGTTGGTAAGTGGGGGGACCGGCGGGCGGGCCCGTCGCCGTTGCGGGGGCGGCCCCTCATGCCCGGAAGGCGCTTCGTGGCCATGTATCCGCTGCCCTGCGCGCATGCTCCCTCGGAGGTGAGTGTGAGGGGGCTGGCGCGGCTCCCGGCCGACGCCCGGGCATCCTCGCGATGGGCGCCGACGTGTTGTGGTTCCGATTCCCGGTTGTCAGAGGTCGGGGTGCTGGTCGCGCACGGGGCTGAGTGTCTCCAGGAGTGAGGCGATGTGCAGGATCGTCGACTCCGCGTACGGGTTGGCCGCCAGCTGCACGCCGATGGGCATGCCGTCGCTGCTGGTTCCGAATCGCATCGACAGGGCCGGATGTCCCGTCAGGTTGAACGGGACGGTCGTGGACGAGACGTGGAAAGCGCCCATCGCCTGGCCGCCGAGGGTGAATTCCTCCAACTGGTGCTTGTGGGCGGGGATCGTGGTGACCGGGAGCAGGAGGACGTCGTACTGGTGGAAGTACTCGGCGAAGCCGTCCCGGATCCGTTCGACGGCCTGTTCGGCCTGGACGAAGTCCTCTACCGATGTGTCGGGCAGGGTTTCCAGGAACTTCGTGTAGCTGAACATCTGGTCCTCATGCCCTGCGGTGACCTGCCGGAAGGCCGGTCGCACCTCCATGACCATCAGTTTGTTCCAGAGTTCCAGGGGGTTGTCCCGCTCGAGAGCGGGGATGTTCACGGCGTCGACCTGGGCCCCCGCGTTCTGCAGGGCGTCGGCGGCGGCCCGCACGGTTGCCGCGACTTCCGGATCGGTCGGGCCGAGTCCCGAGTCGACCAGCCAGCCCACGCGCACCGGTCGGTCGGGGGTGGCGCCCAGGCCGGTGTCGAACTCGCGCGGGGTGGTGGCGAAGCCATCGGCGCCGTCAGGACCGGCCAACACCGAATAGGCCAGTGCGAGGTCGCGGATGCTGCGGGCCATGGGGCCGACGTGCCAGTTACGGCGGGGTTCGCGTGGCCAGATGCCCGTCATCGGGATGCGCCCGTGCGTCGGCTTGAGGGACACGACACCCGTGTCGGCCGCCGGCCCGCGCACCGAGATGGACAGGTCGCTCGCGAGTCCGAGCGGCGACATCCCGGCCGCGATCGCCGCGGACTCCCCGCCGCTCGAACCGCCGGACGAGCGGTTGAGGTCCCAGGGGTTGTTTGTCCTGCCCGTCAGGAGATTGTCGGACTCGATCCAGAACGAAAACTCCGGAAGGTTGGTCTTGGCCAGGAGGATTCCGCCGGCACGCTTCATCCGCGCTACGGCAGTGGCGTCCGTGTCCGGGGTCCGGCCCGCGAAGATCGGCGAACCGCGCTGGGTGAGCACCCCGGCGGTGTCGAACGAGTCCTTGGCGGTGAAGGGGACGCCGTGGAGCGGCCCCACCTCCCCGGCCGCCGCGAGTTCCTCGTCCGCTGCCCTCGCGGCCTCCAGCGCACCGTCGGCGAGCGTGACGATGGCGTTGAGCCTCGGATTCGTAGCCTCGATGCGGTCGAGGTGCGCCTGCACCACCTCGGCGGAGGAGACCTTCCTGGTACGGATCAGCTCAGCGAGCTCGCTCGCGTCGGAGTGAATGAGATCGGTAGTCATGATGAACCCATTCATAGACCGGTCTACTACTTGTTATGCCACCTTGATGCGGTGAACTCGTGCACGGATGCTGCTCGCCCGTCACGTATCCGAGGAGCAGGGCGGAGGCGCCGGTGACGGCTGCGGCGGTGCGGGTACGGCTGCGCATGGTCCCGCCAGGACTTTGCATGATCAGGGGGCCATTCTGCGCCAGTACCAGGCCGTTCGTCACCGGCCGACGGTTCACAGCTCCAGGTCGACGACCACCGGCGCGTGGTCGGACGCGCCCTTGCCCTTGCGCTCCTCGCGGTCCACGTAGCTGTCCTTGACCGCGACCGTGAACGGGGCGTTGCCGTAGACCAGGTCGATCCGCATGCCCTTGTTCTTCGGGAAGCGCAGCTCGCGGTAGTCCCAGAAGGTGTACGCACGGTCGTACTTGAGGGGGCGCGGCATGACGTCCGACAGACCCTCCTGGCGCAGTGTGGCGAGGGCGGCGCGCTCGGCGGGCGTGACATGGGTGGCGCCCTCGAACAGCGCCGGGTCCCAGACGTCCTCGTCGGTCGGAGCCACATTGAAATCGCCCAGCACCGCGAACGGCTGCGAGCCCGCGGCGTCCGCGGCGACCGCCTTCTGCAGGGCCTCGAACCAGCGCAGCTTGTACGCATAGTGCGGGTGCTCGATCTCGCGCCCGTTCGGCACGTACACCGACCAGAGGCGGACCGGGCCGCAGGTCGCGGAGATCGCGCGGGGCTCCTGCACGCCGTCGTAGTCGGGGCCGCCGGGCAGTCCCATGACGACGTCGGACAGGCCGACCCGGGAGACCAGCGCCACGCCGTTCCACCGGCCCGTGGCGTTGACCACGGACTCGTAGCCGAGCTCGCGCAGGGCGTCAGCCGGGAACTGCTCGGCCGTGCACTTGGTCTCCTGGATGCACAGCACGTCCGTGCCGGTGCTCTCCAGCCAGGCCAGCAGCCGCGGGAGGCGGGCGGTGATCGAATTGACGTTCCACGTGGCGATGCGCATATACGTAAACCTAGCGGCTCCCACTGACAGTCGGCGGACCGGCGCCGGTCACAGACCGGTGGAGTCCCCGGGAGTCAGCCGGCCGTGGTCGGCGCCGCCGAGGCTGCCGATCTGCCGGTCGTAGATCGGGCGGGCGAGATCGGTGAGCAGCGCGTCGTGGATGTCGATCGCCCGGCGCGGTTTGACCTCGCGCACGTAGTCGATGACCTCGGAGATCTTGTTCCAGGGGGCCATCACCGGGAGCATCAGGGTGTCGACGGGGTGGTCGGGGACGGTGAGCGCATCCCCCGGGTGGAAGAGCGAACCGTCCACCAGGAAGCCGATGTTGGTGATCTGCGGGATGTCGGGGTGGATCACCGCGTGCAGTTCGCCGTGCACCTGCACGTCGAATCCCGCGGCGGTGAACGTGTCGCCGTGACCGACGGTGTGCACCCGGCCGGGGAAGGCCGCGGAGAGCTGTTCCGCGACGCTGCGCAGCGTCCAGATCTCCGCGGCCGGGTTTGCTTCCAGACCGGCCCGCAGCCGGCCCTCGTCGAAGTGGTCGGCGTGCTCGTGGGTCACGAGCATCGCGTCGGCGCCCAGGGCCGCGTCCTGCTCCGAGAAGCCGCCGGGGTCGATGACGAGCGTCCGCCCGTCCTTCTCCAGCCGGATGCAGGAGTGCGACTTCTTGGTCAGGGTCAGGTGCACAGGGTTCGCAGCGTTCATGAGGCTCATCCTGCTACGGCCGGGGCGTGGTTTCCTCCTGAATCACCGACTGGGCGATGGTGAAGGCGGCGCCCGCGGCCGGTATGCCGCAGTACACGGCGGTCTGCAGCAATACCTCCTTGATCTCGGCCGGGGTCAGGCCGTTGCGCAGGGCGGCCCTGATATGCGGGGCCAGGCCCTCCAGATGGCCGGAGGTGACCAGTGCGGTGAGCGTGACGCAGCTGCGGGTACGGCGGTCCAGGCCCTCCCGGGTCCAGGTCTCACCCCAGGCGTAGCGCGTGACGAGCTCCTGGAACTCGCCGGTGAAGTCGTCGGACCCGGCCATGACCCGGTCGACGTGGGCGTCCCCGAGCACTTCGCGGCGGACCTTCATCCCCGGGTCGTACGGGTCCGGGCGGCCGGAGGTCACGCCGTCGGGCCCTGCCGTGGCGGGGGCGATCTCCGCGATGGGCAGGACGGGGGCGGAGAGCGTGGCGCCGGTGCCCGGGACGGGGATGGCGGCCAGGGTGTCCTGCCAGCTGGTGGAGAAATGGGTGAGGAGCAGATCGGTGACGGCTCCGGGCTGCTCGACGGGGGCCAGGTGCGAGGCGCCGGGGACGAGCGCGAGCCGGGCGTCCGGTATGCCCGCGACCAGGGTGCGGGCCTCGGCCGGCCCGGTGACATGGTCCTCGGCGCCGACCAGGACGAGGGTCGGAACGCTGATGCGGCCGAGTTCGGGACGGATGTCGAAAGCGGCGAGAGCTTCGCAGGCCGCGATGTAGCAGCCGGGGTCGGTGGTGCGGACCATCTGGACGGCCCACTCGACGATGGCGGGCTGGGCGGCGGCGAAGCCGTGCGTGAACCACTGGTCCGGCGCGCTGCGGGCCATCGGCTCCAGGCCGTTGGTGCGGACGATCACGCCGCGCTGCCGGAACTCGTCCGCACTGCCGAACCGGGGCGAGGCGGCGACCAGGGCCAGCGCGGCGACCCGGTGCGGGTGGCGCAGGGCGAGGTCGGCGCCGATCGCGCCGCCGATGGAGCAACCCGCGTACCCGAAGCGCTGGACGCCGAGGCCGTCGAGGGTGGCCAGCAGCCGGTCGGACAGTTCACCGACGGCGGTGGCGGGGTGGGCCGGGGCACCGCCGTGGCCGGGCAGGTCGAAGCGGAGGACCCGCCAGTGCTGGGAGAGCTCCGGTATCTGGCGGTCCCACATGTGCCAGGTGGTGCCGAGCGAGGGGCCGATGACGAGGACGGGAGCATCCTGCGGGCCGTCGAACCGGTACTGCAGGGTGTGCATCGGCAGCGCGCGGGATCCCTGCGGGATCGGCCGGGGCTGGGCGGACGGCGCCGGCTGCGGGGGCACGGGCTGGGCAGGCTGCACCGGTTGTGCGTGCGACGGCTGCGGCGGTACCTGCCCGGTCTGCACGGCCGACAGCGGCGGCACCGGCTGCAGGGTGTGCGCGGGCTGCGCTGCCTGCGGCCCCGGGAACGGCTCCAGCGTCTGCGGGCCCTGGAACTGCTGCGCCGCAGGTACGGACTGCGCGCCCGGGAACGGCTGCGCGGGCTGCGGGGTCTTCGTCTCACTCACATCGCTCACTCGCTCCAGGTTAGTGAGCGGTCGGTCGGCCTCCGGTCAGGGGGTCGCCGCGGATACGACATATACGACAGGAGATGCCGGATCGGTCATGTCGACGGTGATGTCCTGGGTGGGGCGCGGGTCCTTGTTGGTGTGGGTGGTACCCGCCCAGTCGACACCATGGCCGAAGTACCAGCCCGCGATCTTGGTGTCGCGGGCGCCGACGGTGACGTCGCCGTCGGTCAGGGCCGCGCGACCGGAGCCCAGACGGGACAGGAAGCGGTCGAGCCCGGCGGACGACGTACGGAACTGCACGTACATCCGGCTGGCCTTCCAGTTGTTCGTCTCGTAGTACTGGACGTCCACCGCGTCGCCGGGGATCGGCACCTCGAAGATCCGGCGCTGCATCCGGGACGGCCAGCCCTCGCGAAGCCCCTGCGCGGAGGCCTCGGCCTCCTTGTCCTGCCCGGAGCGGCGGCTCTGCCCGGCGGAGATCAGCAGATAGCCGGCCGGGACGCCGATCAGCAGGACGATGATGGTCGCCGTGATCAGGCGCCGCCGGATCATCCGGCGCCGGTCCTCCGGGGGCCGTCCGCCGCCCTCGTCGGGCGGCGAGGACTGGCGCGGCAGGACGGGATGCTCTGCTGTGGTCATGTTCTGCGGGCCCCTAGGAGGTGCGGGTGTTGCGGGTGGACCGGATGGTGCTCGCGGCCTGGTCGTAGATCTGCGCGTACCGCTCGTACCGCTCGACACGACGGCGATTGGTGCGGCGGAACCGGCGGGCGACCAGCCGGGCCAGGTCCGCGGCGCCGACCATACCTGCCTCCGGGCCGAGCTCCGCCTTCGCGATCCGGGCCTCGGGGCGGTAGCCCCGACCGGTGAGGTGACGCTTGAAGGCGTCCCTGGCGGGACCGATGAGCAGGTCGTCGGCGGCGCTGACACCGCCTCCGATGACGAAGCAGGAGGGGTCGAGCGCGGCGGCCAGATTGGCGATGCCGACACCGAGCCACTGGCCGATGTCCTGGAGGAGCTCGATGCACATCGCATCGCCCTCGCGGGCCAGTTCGGTGATGAGCGGCCCGGTGATTTCGGGGATGTTCCCCTTGACCCGCTCGATGATGCCGTGGGCCACCGGCGAGTCGGCGGCGGCCAGCTCCCTGGCCTCACGGACGAGGGCGTTGCCGGAGCTGTACTGCTCCCAGCAGCCGCGGTTGCCGCACGGACAGCGGTGCCCGCCGGGCACCACCTGCATGTGGCCGAACTCACCGGCGACCCCGTACTTGCCGCGCTTGACCTGACCGTCCTCCAGAATCGCGCCGCCGATGCCGGTACCGAGCGTGATCATGACGAGATGGTCCTCGCCGCGGCCCGCGCCGAACCGCCACTCCGCCCACGCCGCGGTGTTCGCGTCGTTGTCCACCATGACGGGGACGACCAGGCGGGAGGCGAGGGCGTCGCGGAGCGGTTCGTCGCGCCAGGCGAGGTGCGGGGCGAACAGCACCTTGGAGCGGTCGGCGTCGACCCAGCCCGCCGCGCCGATACCGACGGCGTGCACGTCGTGCCGGTCGGAGAGGTCGAGGACCAGCTCGACGATGGTGTCCTCGACGACCTTGGGGCTCTTGGACTTGTCCGGCGTCTCGGTGCGCAGCTGCTCCAGGATGTTCCCGTCGGCGTCGACGACGCCGGCCATCACCTTCGTACCCCCGATGTCGATGCCGACGGTGGGTACCCGGGGCGCCGTGAGGTGCGAGCGCCGCTCGCGGGTGCCGACGGTCCGCAGGACGGTGGCGCGGGCGGAGCCGCGGTGTGTGAAGTCGCGGTACGTGCTCATCGTCCCTGCGTTGTCTGGGGGGACCGGGTGTGGTGACAGCTCCCGGCGGCGGACGGCGCCCGTCGGGCTCGATTCTGCCACTGCCGGAGCGTCGGGGCGGGCGGTCGGGGTCCACGGCCCCCCGCCCGCGCCCTCTCCTACGGGGTGTCGTCGGTGACCGGATGGCCGCCCAGATGGGTCGGCGAGGGGGCCCGCTCGAGCTCGTGGCTGAGCTCCTCGAGCTCGCTGCCACCGGCCATCTGGCGGGTCAGCTCGTCCAGGGTGATGGAGTCCTTGGTGTGGCTGCCGGACATGGCGCCCCGCTTGAGCAGCACGAACCGGTCGCCGACCAGATAGGCGTGGTGCGGGTTGTGCGTGATGAGAACCACGCCGAGCCCGGCGTCCCGGGCGGCCGCCACGTACTTCAGCACGACCCCGGACTGCTTGACGCCGAGTGCGGCGGTGGGCTCGTCCAGGACGAGGACCTTGGCGCCGAAGTAGACGGCCCGCGCGATGGCGACGCACTGACGCTCGCCGCCGGACAGGGTGCCGATCGGCTGGTCGACGTCGCGCAGGTCGATGCCCATGCGCAGCAGCTCGGAGCGGGTCGTCTCGCGCATCATCCGGACGTCGAGCCGCTTGAACGGTCCGACGCCCGTCGTCGGCTCGGAGCCGAGGAAGAAGTTTCGCCAGACAGGCATCAGCGGAACGACGGCCAGGTCCTGGTACACCGTGGCGATGCCCCGGTCCAGGGCTTCGCGCGGGTTGGCCAGAGCGGTCTCCTCGCCGTCGACGAGGAACCGGCCTTCATCGTGCCGGTGCAGCCCTGCGATGATCTTGATGAGGGTGGACTTGCCGGCGCCGTTGTCGCCGAGGACGCAGGAGATCTCGCCCGCGTGGACCTCCAGCGAGACGTCCTGGAGCGCCTTGATGTTCCCGTAGAACTTGCTGACGTGGTCGAGCTCGATGAGCGCCCGGGGGGCCGCGGTCGTCATTTCGTCGCCTCCGCGCGCTTGCGTACCCATGCGTTGAGCAGGGTGGCCAGGAGCAGCATGGCTCCGAGGAAGAACTTGAACCAGTCCGGGTTCCACTCCGCGTACACGATGCCCTTGCTGGTCATGCCGAAGATGAAGGCGCCGATCGCCGAGCCGATCGCGGAGCCGTAGCCGCCGGTGATCAGGCAGCCGCCGATGACGGCCGCGATGATGTACGTCAGCTCGTTGCCGACGCCCTCGCCGGACTGCACGACGTCGAACGAGAACAGCAGGTGCTGGCCGGAGACCCAGGCGGCGAAGGCGACGCCGAGGTAGAGCCCGACCTTGGTGCGGATCACCGGGACACCGACGGCGCGGGCCGCGTCGGCCTCGCCGCCGACCGCGAAGATCCAGTTGCCGAAGCGGGTACGGAGCAGGATCCAGGTGGCGATCGCGACGAGCACCGCCCACCAGAGAATGGTGACCTTGAGCTCGACCCCGCCGACGGTCCACTGCGAGGCGAAGACCTTTCGGGCCGAGTCGAAGCCCTCCATGTCGGCGATGGACTTGGTCGACACGGTTCCGCTGATCAGCTTGGTGAAGCCGAGATTGAGACCGGTCAGCATCAGGAACGTACCGAGCGTGATGATGAAGCTCGGCAGTTTGGTACGGGTCAGCATGAACCCGTTGAACGCGCCGACGGCCAGCGTCACCAGCAGCGACACGAAGACGCCGACCCAGACATTGGCCGTCATCTGGTAGCTGAACATCGACGAGACCAGCGCGGAGCTGGTGACCAGGACACCGGCCGACAGGTCGAACTCACCGCCGATCATCAGCAGCGCCACCGGCGCCGCCATGATCCCGATGGTGGAGGCCGCGTACAGCACCGTGCCGAAGCTGGATGCGCGCAGGAAGCTGTCGGCGACGATCGAGAAGAAGATGAAGACGGCCGCGGCGCCCACGACCGAACCGAGTTCCGGGCGGCCGAGCAGCCTGCGCAGCGCCGAGGTGTGCAGCAGCCGTTCATCGGACCCGGCCGCCGGGGCCGGTGGTTGTGCCGTCGTGGTCATCGGGTCCCCCGCTTCGTGTACTCCGCCAGTTCGGCGGCGTCCTTCGAGGTGATGATCTGCGGGCCGGTGAGGACGGGGCGCCCGCCACCGAGCACATTGCGGTTGTAGCGGTAGAGCCAGAGCAGGTCGACGGCCTCGTACCCCTGGAGGTACGGCTGCTGGTCGACGGCGAAGCCCAGGGTCTTGTCCTGCAGGGCGGTGGCGACCTTCGCGTTCAGGTCGAACGTGTCGATCTCGGCCTTGGAGCCCGCGGTCCGCTTCGCCTTCACGGCGGCGTCCGCGAACGGCGCGCCGAGCGTGACGACCGCGTCGATGCTCTTGTCGGCCTGGAGCTTCGCTTCGATGGACGCCTGGACGTCGGGCATGTTGGTGCCCTCGACGTACAGGTTCTGCATCTGCCCGTCGAACGCCTTCTTCGCCCCGGCGCAGCGCTGCTCGTGGCCGACGTTGCCCTGCTCGTGCAGGATGCACAGGGCCTTCTTCCGGCCCCGCGCGTTGAGCTCCTCGCCGACGGACTCGCCGGCGATGGACTCGTCCTGGCCGATGTGGGTGAGCGCGCCGAACGCCTTGGACTCCGCGGAGCCCGAGTTCACCGTGATCACCGGGATCCCCGCCCTGGTGGCCTTGGCGACGACGTCCTTCATCGCGTCGGGCTTGGCGAGCGAGACGATCAGTCCGTCGACCTTCTGGTCGATCGCGGCCTGGACGAGCTGGGCCTGCTGCTGCGCCTCGTCGTTGTGCGAGTACAGGAACTTGATGTTGTCCTTGACGGCCGCCTGCTCGGCGCCCCGCTGGACGATGTCCCAGAAGGTGTCGCCGTCGCCCGAGTGGGTGACCATGGCGAAGGTCCAGCGGGGTGTGTCCACCGCGGACCGGCCCTCGGCGGCGGCCCGGGCCGCGCGCTCCTCCGCCCGCTTGCCACCGGTGCTGCTGCATCCCACGAGGGAGGCCCCGAGCACCGCCGCAAGCACGGCACCCATCGCACGTACCCCTGTCCGAACCCTTGCCACGACGCCGTGCCCTTCTTGTGCTGCTCGCTGTACCGCTTGGTGCCGCCTGGGGGTATCGCCTCCCGGTCCGACTGGCCAAGTATCCCCGAGGGCGAGTCGGCGCCGCCCGGCAGGGGCGGGACGCGTGCGTCGCGAGGGGCTGTGCGCGGTGGCACGTACGGGGGTCATCGGGTGCCGCGCGCGGTGTACTCCTCCAGCTGAGGGACGTCGTCGGCGGTGACGATCGCCGGGCCGGTGAGCACCGGCTTGCCGCCACCGATGACGTTGCCGTTCGTCTTGTTGAGCCACAGTTCGTCGACGGCGAGATAGCCCTGGAGGTAGGGCTGCTGGTCGACCGCGAAGCCGACCTCCGACGCCTTGAGGCGCTTGACGACCTCGGCGTTCAGATCGAACGTGTCGACCTCGGCCTTGGAGCCGGAGCCCTCCTTGGCCTTGACGGAGGCGGCGGCGAACGGCGCGCCGAGGGTGACGATCGTGTCGATGTCCTGATCGGCCTGGAGCTTCGCCTCGATGGAGGAGGTGGAGGCGGGCATGTTGGTGCCCTCGACGTTGAGGTTCTCCACCGCGCCCTTGAAGGTCTTCTTCACCCCGGCGCACCGCTCCTCGAGCGACACGTTGCCCTGTTCGTGGATGACGCAGACGGCCTTCTTGCGGCCGCGCTTGTTCAGTTCCTCGCCGACGGCCTCGCCGGCGACCTTCTCGTCCTGGCCGATGTGGCCGAGCGCGCCGACCTCCGCGGAGAACTGCGCGCCCGAATTGATCGTGACGACGGGTATGCCGGCCTTCACCGCCTTGGCGACGACCGCTTCGACGGCTTCCGGTTTGGCGAGCGTGACGACGATGCCGTCGACCTTCTGGTCGATGGCGGCCTGGACGAGCTGGGCCTGTTCCTTGCCCTCCTTGTCGGCGGAGTAGAGGAACTCGACGTTGTCCTTGGCCGCGGCCTGCTTCGCACCGCTGCGGACGATGTCCCAGAAGGTGTCGCCCTCCCCCGCGTGCGTGACCATGGCGACCTTCATCCGGGGTGTGGAGACGCCTTTGACGCCCTGCCCGCTGCCGCTCCCGGGCTTGTCCTCCGAGCTCTTGCCGCCGGAGCTGCTGCATCCGGTCAAGGTGGTGAGCGCGAGGCCGATGGTGCATATGGCGATCAGGGTTGTTGCCTTGCGAGGAGTACGCATGGAGGTCCGCCCTCTCTCCCGGCCGCCGGAGTGCGGCTTCGGGAGTTCTAGCGGGGTGCGTCGGCGCCGTCAACGGGGCCTCCGGAGGCTCGTCAGCGTACGAGGAGCTGGAAGTCGAAGGCGTAGCGCGAGGCTCGGTAGACATGGGAGGCGAATTCGACCGCCCGCCCGGTGTCGTCGTACGTGGTGCGCTCCATCGTCAGCAGCGGCGCGCCCTCGGGCTCGGCGAGCTGGGCGGCCTCCTCGGCCGTGGCGAGGCGGGCGCCGACGTTCTGGCGCGCGCTGTGCAGAGTGATTCCGGCGGCCCGCATGATCCGGTAGAGACCGGTGGCCTCCAGCCGTTCGGTGCCCAGGTCGACCAGGCCGGCCGGCACGTGGTTGCGCAGCAGCGCCATCGGTTCGTCGTGGGCGGACCGCAGCCGCTCCACGAGGTGGACGTCGGCGCCTTCCGGGACACCGAGGGCGGCGGCGACCCTGGCAGTGGCGGGCTCGATCCGGTTGCACAGGACGCGGGTGGCGGGGCGCTGACCGGCCGCCTCCAGATCGTCGTACAGGCTGCTCAGTTCGAGGGGCCGCTTGACCTGGCTGTGGACGACCTGGGTGCCCACCCCGCGGCGTCGCACCATCAGGCCTTTGTCGACGAGCGACTGGATGGCCTGGCGGACGGTGGGCCGGGACAGGCCGAGCCGGGCCGCGAGCTCGATCTCGTTGCCGAGGAGACTGCCGGGGGCGAGGCGGCCCTGTTCGATGGCCGCCTCCAACTGCTGCGAGAGCTGGTAGTAGAGCGGGACCGGGCTGCTGCGGTCCACACCGAGTTCGAGGGCGGCGGGGTCGGCGACGGGTTTGGGCACGGCAGGAGCGTAGCCCTCATGTCAGGACCACCGGTAGTCAGGTCGTCCCGTCGTCCGGTTGTCCTGACAATTCCACTCAGGAGATGCGACACGACCTGGGACACCCGATCGCGGGCGGGTCGGCGGGCGACCTGGGCGGGGTGATCGTAGTCTGCGGATGAGGTGCCCAGGGCGCGCCACCGGTGCCGTACGACGGGTCGATGTGAGGGAGAGCAGATGTCCAAGCCACCGTTGCCGGACGAAGCCGTAGCCATGCTGAAGAAGGCGAACCCGGCCGTCATCACCACGCTCCGCCCGGACGGCCAGCCGGTGTCCACCCCGACCTGGTATCTCTGGGACGACGGCAGGGTGCTGGTGAACATGGACGAGGGCCGCAAGCGGCTGGAGCACATCCGCCGGGACCCGCGCGTCAGTCTCACCGTGCTGGACGAGGTGGGCTGGTACACGCACATCAGCATCATCGGCCGCGTCTCCGAGACGCGTCCGGACGAGGGCCTCGCCGACATCGACAGGCTGGCCCGTCAGTACATGGGCAACGACTACCCCATGCGGGACCGCGACCGGGTGAGCGCCTGGATCGAGATCGAACGCTGGCACGGCTGGGGCACCCTGAAGGACAACAGCCAACCGGGCTGACCACCCGCCGGGGCGCCGGGCCTGCCACGGCCGGCCGGGAAGCGAAGGCCCGCAGGCCTTCGCGCAACTCCCGGTCGGCCGCGGACGGGTTCAGGCCCGGAACGCCTGCCGTACCGAGCCGCCGACGACAGCGCACCATGTGCTCGTCCCGACCTTGCCGTTGGGAGTGAGCCCATGGAGCCGCTGCAGGTCCTGGACGGCCTTCATGGTCTCGTGGTCGTACGTGCCCGTCGGCACCGCATCCGTGTATCCCTTGCGGACCAGCATCTCCTGAAGCGCGACGACGGGCAGGCCGGTGGCGTGCTTGTCGAGGGTGGGGACGAGCGCCTCCCAGGTGGCAAGGTCGAACGTGCAGTCCGGGTCGACCGGCAGGCCGTTCCTCGCCTGGAAGTCGTTCACGACCGAGATCGTGTCCTGGCCGAAGACGCCGTCGGCGGCCAGTCCGTATCCGAGGTCGGCGAGCAGGTACTGCGCCACCTTGACGACGGGGCCGCCGACGAACCGCCAGATGTCCGGCCAGCGGCGCTCCGGTATCGCACCGGCCGGCGTGCCCAGCGCCTTCAGGACGCGCGTGCGGACCATCGGGAACTGTGCGTAGAAGGCGATGCCCGGGCAGTCGGTCTCGCGGAAGTCCCAGTGGCCGAAGATATCCCAGGCGTTCAGGTCGAACTTGCGGCACACGACGATGCACAGGTCGACCAACGCGTCGAGGAGGGCCTCGGGCGGGGTCTCCGTGATGTAGGTGCCCTCGTTCTCGATGCCGATCGCGTTGCCGTTCTCGCCGGGACAGTGGGCGGCGGTCACCTGGTGTTCCCCGGCTTCCAGGGTCTCCAGACTCCGGTGCCGCCCCTCCAGGACGTAGCCGCCCCGGCTCACCGTGAAGTGCTGGCCGGTGTCCGCCCAGCCGTTGGTGTCCATGTGCAGGTCCTGGCAGTCCTTGGCCAGTTGGACGGCGTGCTCGCGCGAGTAGTCGGTGACGTTCGGGAACGCCATGTGGTGCAGGATGATCTTGTTGGTGGTGTTGCCGGTGATCTGCACGGGACTGGCCGGCGGCCTGGCGCCCCAGCTGTCACAGTCGATGATCCAGGGGAATTCCGCCGAAGGCGCTGCCTGGGCCGCCGCGGGGAGCGCCAGTTCGGTGCCGACGACCGCGACGACCGCTCCCCCCAGGCCGAATCTGAACAACGTGCGGCGATCGATTTCGTACTCGTGCATGGCCATGCAGCCCCCCCAGGGGTCACAGAATCCTCCGTCGACTGCCGACGGCAACGGGAGATTATGTGGCCCGTGCACGCAAAACCAGAGTTTCTTGAAGATCGTTACGAGCTTCACGGGGCAGGGCGGGGCGAATGGGAGCAAGTCGCCGCCGCCCCCCTTCCGGACCCGGGACACCCAAGGTGATATGACGGGCCGACAGCTCTCACGGGCAGGCCCACATCACCGGAGGACCGGCCGTTCGACGACGGGTCGGCCGGAAGCCCATACCCTCTCGGGTCGACACCCGAACACGCTCTCGTTTGTCAGGACATATAGTTGACAGCGCAGCCGGTGGGCGGCACGTTGGGTCCATGCGTATCGGACTCATCGGCACCGGCCGGATCGGTTCCTTCCACGCGGGTGTGCTGGCCCGCCACCCCGCGGTGGACACGCTGGTGGTGACGGACACCGACGGGGCGAGGGCGGCCGCGGTCGCCGCCCGGACGGGCGCCGCAGTCGCCGGTTCCGTGGCCGAAGTACTGCGCGCGGGCGTGGACGCCGTCGTGATCGCCTCGGCCACGTCGGCGCACGCGGAGCTGATCGCGACGGCCGCGCGCGCGGGGCTGCCCGCGTTCTGCGAGAAGCCGATCGCGCTGGACCCCGCGGGGACGCTCAGCGCGCTGCGCGAGGTCGAGCGGGCCGGGAGCGTGCTTCAGCTGGGCTTCATGCGGCGGTTCGACGCCGGGTACGCCGCGGCGCGCACCGCCGTGCGGGGCGGTGCGCTGGGCAGGCTGCACACCCTGCGGGCCGTGACGTCCGATCCGGCGCCGCCGCCCGCCGCGTATCTGCCGCACTCCGGCGGTCTGTTCCGGGACTGTCTGGTCCATGACTTCGACATCCTGCGGTGGGTGACGGGCCGTGAGGTGGTGGAGGTGTACGCCACCGGATCGGATGCCGGTCCCGCGATGTTCCGCGCGGCGGGCGATGTCGACACGGCGGCTGCCCTGCTGACCCTCGACGACGCCACACTGGCGACGGCAACGGCGACCCGGTGCAACGGTGCCGGGTACGACGTACGGATGGAACTGGCGGGCGAACTCGGCCAGATCGCGGTCGGTCTCGACGAGCGCACTCCGCTGACATCGGTGGAGCCACAGGGCCCCGCCGCTCCGGCCAAGCCCTGGCCGGGGTTCCTGGAGCGGTTCGCCCCGGCGTACGAGGCGGAACTGGACGCGTTCGTACGGGTGGTGCGGGGAGAGCAGGCCAACCCGTGCGACGGCCGGGAAGCTCTGCACGCGCTGCGGATCGCCGAGGCGTGCGAACTGTCCCGGCGCGAACACCGGCCGGTGGCGGTGGCGGAGATCCCGGCCGACTGAGGCGGCATGGCCCCTTCAGTTCCGGGCGGGGAGCACGGTCCCCTGGGCTACCGCGCACAGGGTTTCCGTGCCGTCGTCCGCGGCGGCGAACAGATCACAGCGGACGACGGCCTGACGGCGGCCGGTGTGGACGACGACGGAGCGGGCGATCAGGGTGCGGCCGGTGGCGGGCCGGATGTACTGGATCGAGAAGCCGCCGGTGAGTACGGCCGCTCCGAGGGTCGTCCCGGCGGCGAACGTGATCGAGTTGTCGGCAGCGTAGGAGAGCACCCCGCCGTGCACGAATCCGTTCTGCTGCTGGAGTTCCGGACGGATGTCCACTTCGAGGGTGGCCGAACCGTCCCCGAAAGCGGTGATCCGCGCCCCGACGAGCCGGCTGAAAGGCTGGCTGTCGAGGACCTTCTGTGCCATCTGCAAATCAAGTCCGGTCATGACACGCCTTCCTACCTCACCAGCGCACCGGCAACCGTCGCACCCCCCGGATCAGCATTCCCGGCAGCCAGTCGAGTTCCCCGGTCTCCGGAGCGAGTTCGAGATCCGGGCACCGCTCCAGCAGCGCGCGGATCGCGATCCGGCCCTCCATACGGGCCAGCGGCGCGCCCATGCAGAAGTGGATCCCGTGTCCGAACGCCAGATGCCCCTGGGTGTCGCGGCGGATGTCGAAGCGGTCCGGTTCCGGGTAGCGGGCGGGGTCGCGGTCGGCTCCGGCCAGGGCGATCAGCACCGCTTCGCCGGCCGGAATGACCCGGGAGCCGATCCCGACCGGTTCACGGGTGAAGCGAAAGGTGGCGGTCTCCACCGGCCCGTCGTACCGGAGCATCTCCTCGACCGCGCCGTCGATCAAGCCGAAGTCGGCTCGCAGTGCCGCGAGTTGATCGGGGTGGGTCAGCAGTGCGCGTACCCCGTTGGAGATCAGGTTGACCGTGGTCTCATGACCGGCGACGAGCAGCAGGAAGGCCATCCCGACGAGTTCGTCGGACGACAGCCCGTCGCCCTCCTCGTCACGCGCCCGGATCAGCGCACTCAGCAGGTCGTCGCCGGGCGAGCACCGCTTGTCCTCGATGAGCTCGACCAGATAGGCGCCCATCGAGCGGACCGCCTCGCCCTCCTCCTGCGCCGTCTTCGGGGCGACGATGCCGTTCGACAGCCGGCGGAACTCGTTGCGGTCCAGGTCCGGCACACCGATCAGCTCACAGATGACCGTCATGGGCAGCGGGAAGGCGAGTGCGTCGACGAGGTCGCCGTGCCCGGCGGGCACCATCGCGTCGAGCAGTTCATCGGTGATCTGCTGGACGCGCGGGCGCAGCGACTCGATCCTGCGAGCGGTGAACTCGCGGGCGACGAGCTTGCGCAGCCGGGTGTGGTGGGGGGCGTCCATCTCCAGCATGTTGGCGTTGATCGGATCGCCTGCGCCCGTCGCGTACTGCGTCGTCCGCCAGTCCTTGCCGAGCCGCTGGTCGGCGAGGGCCGCGCGGCCCTCCTCGTAACCGACGATCAGCCAGACCCGCTCGAAATCGTCGGTACGGATGGTGTGCACCGGTCCCTCGGCGCGCATCTTCGCGTAGTACGGATACGGATTCGCGGTGAAGTCCTGGATCCCGCGAAGATCGACGTCCACTGCGGACACGGTCCGCCCCCTCCCGGCCGGTTCGGTCGACCTGCTCGGATCGACCCCCTCAGCGTACGTCGCCGGTGGAGTCGCCCTCCTCGTCGAGCAGACCCGCGTCGTGCACCAACAGCGCGATCTGGACGCGGTTGTTGAAGCCGAACCTCGCGAGGATGCGCGACACATGGGCCTTGACGGTGGCGACGCTCAGGTACAGGGTCGCGGCGATCTCCGCGTTGGACCGGCCGCGTCCGACGGCGACCGCGACCTCGCGCTCCCGCTCGGCGAGGGAGGCGATCCGCTGCCGGGCCCGTTCGGCCCGGGCCGGCCGGCCGTCGGCGCCGCCCGCGGCACGAGTCATGAGCTGCCGGGTGACGGCGGGCGACAGCACGGGGTCACCGGCCGCGACCCGGCGCACCGAGTCGACGATCTGCGCGGGAGGGGTGTCCTTCAGGACGAAACCTGCCGCTCCGGCGCGGATGGCCTGCAGCACCTGCTCGTCGGCGTGGAAGGTGGTGAGAACGACGACCTCGGGCGCGTCGGGTCTGCTGCGCAGCGCTTCGGTCGCGGTCAGCCCGTCCATGGTCGGCATCCTGATGTCCATCAGCACCACATCGGGGCGGTGCCGGTCGACGAGATCCGCGACCTCGGAGCCGTCCGCACCCTCCCCCACGACGGTGATGTCGTCGACGCCGCCGAGCATGAACGTCAACCCGGCCCGTACGAGCGGGTCGTCGTCGACGATGAGCAGCCGGACGGGGGGCGCCGCGGGATCCCTGGGGGTGGTCATGCGGACCACGGTAGCCAGGCCCGGACGACGAAACCGCCGTCGGGTTCCGGGCCGTGGTGGAGGCGGCCGCCCGCGAGGGTGGCGCGCTCGGTCAGGCCGATGAGCCCCTGGCCGGAGCCGGGGACCCGCTCGAACGGTTCGACAGGTGCCGGGTTGCGTACCTCGATGGTGAGTCCGTCGCCCGGTCCGCCGGTGAGGGTGATGGTGACCCCGGTGCCGGGGGTGTGCTTACGGGCGTTGGTCAAGCCCTCCTGGGCGATGCGGTACACGGTGCGTCCGGTGGCGCCGGGGGCGGTGGCCGGGTCGGTGACGTGGTTGTCGAGGGTGACCTTCATTCCCGCCAGCCGGGATTCGGCGATCAGTGCGTCCAGCGTCGCGAGGGTGGGCTGCGGCCGGTTGCCGTCCCCGTTGTCGCCGTCGCCGGGGCTCCGGAGGACTCCGATGATCTCGCGGAGGTCCTGGAGCGCCTCGTGTGCGCTGTCCCGGATGACCCCTGCGGCCCGGGCGACCTCGGCCGGTGGCGCGTCGGGGCGGAATTCGAGGGCGCCTGCGTGGACGCTGAGGAGGGTCAGCCGGTGGGCGAGCACATCATGCATCTCGCGCGCGATGGCCTCGCGCGCCAGCCGCTGGGCCTGCTCGGCACGGAGCCCCGCCTCCGCCTCGGCCCGGCGGGCGCGCTCGCGCAGCGTGACGACGAGCTGGCGTCTGGACCGTACGACCATGCCCCAGCTCAGCACCAGCAGGACCAGCAGCACGCCGACGACGGTGGACGCGAGGAACGAGGTCGCCGGGTCGGGGCGTAGATACGGCTGCACGGGCGCGACGGCCAGGGCGAGCACGCCGACGGCGGCCACCGGTCTGAACGGCCGGTGCACCGCGACGCTGAACAGCGCCACGAGCAGGGCCCCGGCGGCGACCGGTTCGACGACGGAGACCAGTGTGAGGGTCACAGCCAGGCCGACCGGCCACCGCCGCCGTGTCCACAGGGCGCAGCAGGCCGCGGCGCCGATCAGCGAGTCGGTGAAGACGACGCCGTCGGGGGTGGTGTGGTCGGCGTCGATGGCACCGGCCGCGGCCACGCCGATCGCCGCCGCGCAGAGGAAGGCCGTGACGTCGACGACCCAGTCCCGTACCGTGCGGCGTGCCCTGCGGCCCAGGTCACCGGGCAGCTCGGGATCGGCCATCGCCGAGGGCAGCAGCCAGGGGTACTCCGTGCGCGTCATATCGACAAAACTACTCAGATGGCGGGCAGGTACCGGCCGTACGGGAGCGGGCGGCCACCGAAGTCGCGGGACCGGAGACTTCGGTAGCGCCGGACCGGATACTTAAGTCGCAACGGGGCAGACCGGCGGCCGACGCGGTGGTGGGACCGTACGCGCGAGGCTCACGGGATGAAGAAACTCTGCGAGTCGATCGGTTTCATCGTCTTCATCCAGGGCGTCGCCGGGCTGCTCCATGAATGGACGGGGTGGTTCCGGCTCTGGACGGTGGTGCGGAGACTGGAGTTCCTGGGTGGGTACGCGATGTTCGTCAACATCGTGCTGGTGATGACGGGCGCCGCCGTCATGGTGGCGGCGGACCGGCTCAAGGACTAGCCGGTTCAAGGAGCAGCGGGGGTTGCCGCGCGGCGGCCCCAGCCGGTTCCGGCAAGGACGAGCACCGCGCCCAGTACGCCGAGGGCGGAGAGCCGTTCGCCGCCGATCGCGATGCCCGCGGCCGCCGCCCACAACGGTTCCGTACCGAGCAGCAGACTGACCCGGGACGGTGAGGTGCGGCGTACCGACCACATCTGTACGAAGAAGGCGAACAGCGTGCAGAAGACGGAGAGGAACAGCAGCCCGCCCCACTCCCGGACGCCGAACCCCGCAGCCACCGTCCAGGGCGATTCCCCTGTGCCGGGAACGGCGGCGAGCACGGCGAAGACGGCGACCGCGCTGCCGAGCTGCACGGTGGTCAACGACAGCGAGTCCGCCGCCTGGACGGACTTGATGCGGGCCATCATCAGCACATGCAGGGTGCGGGCGAGGGCCGCCACCAGCATCAGCAGATCGCCCACCGACGGACTGGTGAAACCGCCGCCCTGGGTCAGCAGCACGACACCGGCGACGGACAGTGCGGCGGCGGCGAGGAACGCTCTGGGCGGCCGGACCCTGGTCACCGCGGCCTCGGCGAGCGGTGTGAAGATCATCGTCAGACTGATGATGAGCCCGGCGTTGGTCGCCGAGGTGTGCACGACGCCGTACGTCTCCACCAGGAAGATCCCGCTGAGGACCAGCCCCAGCAGGCCCGCGCCGCGCCACTGCGCCGCGCTGAGCGCCCGCAGCCTGCGCCACCCGGCGACGGTCAGCACGGGCAGCACGATGACGAAGCGCAGGACGAGGACCGCGACCACGGTGGACGTCGTGGTGATGCCCTTGGCCGCGAGATAGCTGGCGCCCCAGACGACCGCGACGAGCAGCACGGGCAGATCGGTGAGCCAGGCCCGGCGCGGTGGTGCGAGGGCGGGCAGGGCGACAGCGGACACCTGGTTCTCCTGATTCTCCACAGCGGGAAACGATGTGGAGACCTCACCGGCTCACACGCGGAACGATCACGGTACCGGGCGGCCCACGGCTGCGGGAACACCCGTCTCAGCGCTCGAGGTCACCGATCCCCGCCGTGGCCGTCCGGACGGGTGGACCACCGCTGTCCGTCCTACGCTGGCCAGGAAGGTTTCCGAACGTAAAGGGAGATCATGATCGAGACCCCGGCTCGCACCCTCAACGACGGCCGTACCGTTCCCTCCGTCGGGCTCGGCACCTGGCCGATGGACGACGACGCGGCCGAGCAGGCCGTCGCGGGGGCATTGGGCCTCGGATACCGGCTCGTCGACACCGCACTCAACTACCGCAACGAGACGGGAACCGGCCGCGGGATCGCCCGCAGCGGCGTGCCGCGCGAGGACGTCTTCGTCACCACCAAGGTGCCGGGCCGGCACCACGGTTACGAGAAGACGCTGGCGTCGTTCGAGGAGTCCCGGCGCAATCTCGGGCTCGACTACGTGGACCTGTATCTCATCCACTGGCCGCTGCCCCGGGTCGATCTGTACGTCGACACCTGGAAGGCCATGATCCAGCTCCGCAAGGACGGTCTGGTGCGGTCGATCGGTGTCTCCAACTTCACCGCGGCCCATGTCGAGCGGCTGGAGCAGGAGACCGGGGTGCTGCCCGCTGTGAACCAGATCGAGATGCATCCGCGCTTCCCGCAGGAGGAGCTGCGGGCCGTGCACGAGGCGAAGGGCATCGTCACCGAGAGCTGGAGCCCGCTGGGCCGCGGCCACCGGCTGCTGGCGGACCCGGAGATCGTCGCCGTCGCCGAGGCGCACGGTGTGACACCCGGTCAGGCCGTGCTTCGCTGGCACACCCAGCTCGGTGCGGTGCCCATCCCGAAATCCGCCGATCCGGGGCGGCAGCGCGAGAATCTGGATCTGTTCGGCTTCGACCTGACGGCGGACGAACTGGCCCGGATCTCCGCGGGCCCGCGGCGGCGGTTCGGCGGCGACCCGGAGTCCCACGAGGAGTTCTGACCGGCGGTGACTCACCGGCCGGGGCCACCCGTGGGATCTCACCCTTTCCGGCTCACCGGACGGGGTTCGCCCGTGGGATCTCGTCCTTCCCGGCTCACCGGCCTGAGCTCACCGTTCCCGGGTCACTCACCGCGCGGCGTGAGCTCCGCCATCAGGGACCAACCGTCGCCCGGGACATCGACGTTGATGATTTCCGGGGTCCGGGCGACGAGGTCCGCCATGCCTTCCATCGCCGCCGCGAAGTGCTCGGACTTCACATGTGCCTCGCCCGCCTCCGGTGACGCGAAGGCCTCCAGGAGCACGAACTGGTCCGGATTCTCGACGCTGTACGACCACTCGAAGAACAGATTGCCCGGTTCCTGGCGAGTGGCGAGGGTGAAGGCCTCGACGGCCGGAAGCCAGTTGTCGCGCTCGGCGCTGCGGACGGTGAACTTGACGGCGATGAAGATCATGGCGAATCGACTCCTGCTCGGGACATGCGATCCGTCCAGCGTCCCACAAGCCCTGGATCCGGACGCACCGGGCGCACCCGGATGGAGCCGGAGTCCACCCGTCCTCGTCAGCCGCCCAGCTCGCGGTGGCGTGCGGCCAGTCGCGTCGCGCCGTCCGGCGTGAGTGAGCCGAACAGCCGCAGCCGCGAGATGCCGCCGTCCGGGAAGATGTCGATCCGGACATGGGTGGCCCGCACGGCCTCCGGCAGGACGAAGCGGTGGTTCGTGTCGGGCTGCAACCGGGTCCGCGGCAGGATCTCGGTCCACTCGCCGCCGTCGCTGCCTCCGCTCCCTCCGTCCCGTACCGAAAGGCGCGCCCACCCGGCCGAGTTGCCCTTGAGGTACGCGGTGTCGATCTCGACGGCCCGGATCTCCGACTGCTCGGGGAGCCGGTAGCGGATCCAGTCGTTGCCCTTGTCGCGCCGGCGGCGGGTCTCCCAGCCGTCGTCCATCTGCCGGGAGCGGCCGGGCTGGATCGTGTTGGTGGCCGGTGAGTAGAAGCGGTCGGAGGCGTCCTCGACCTGACCGCCGTTCTCCAGCGCCGCCAGGTCGAAGGTGGACAGGGCGGCCAGCCAGGCGGGGTCCGGGACGACCTCTCCGTGGACCCGGAGACGGGCGATCCCTCCGTCGGGGTGCTGGTTGACCCGCAGATGGGTGACGCGCTGTTCGACGTCGATCGCGAACCCGTTGGCCGCATGGCCCCCGACGGCCGTACGGGGTACGAGCGTTGTCCACTTCACGTCCGGCGCGAGGAGCTCCTCGGGGGACGGGGAGCCGGCCACGGAGGCCGCCTCGACGGAGACGGCCTGCGGGTAGTTGCCGCGGAAGTGGGCGGTGTCGACGACGATGCCGCGTACGACGCCGGGCGCGCCGAGCCGCACCAGCGCCCAGTCGTGGTCCTCGTCCGTGGGGTGCGGCTGCGCGGCGCCGACGCCTCGGCGGCGGCGCGTCTCCCAGCCGTCCATGATCTTGCCCTTGTGCCCGAAGTGCTCCGGGTCGAATTCGGCGGGCCCGGGCTTCAGCAGGTTCTCGCGCTCGGCGAAGAACTCGTCGTTGGCGGCGATCACCCCCGCGCCGAGCCGCCGGTCTGCGAGGTCGACGAGGTGGGTGAAGGGGAATTCGGCGGTGCGGTAGTCGGCGTACGGGTCGCCGCCGCCGTACGGATCGGCGTCGCCGGTGAAGTGCGCTGTCGCCGTCATGGTCAGTGGTCCCTTTCGAGGAGGCGGCCGGTGGGTTCGGTGAGGACGCCGGCCGCCGCGATCCGCCGGCCGCGCAGCCACGTCGACTTCACCACGCCGTGCAGGGTCCGTCCCGCGTAGGCGGTGACCTGGTTTCGGTGGAACAGCTCGGCCGGGTCGACGGTGAAGGTCTCGTCGGGCGCGAGGACCGCGAAGTCGGCGTCGCGGCCGGCCTCGACGGCGCCCTTGCGGGTCAGACCGGCCAACGCGGCGGGGGCGGCGGACATCCAGCGGGCCACGTCGTCGAGCGAGTGGCCGCGTCGGCGCGCCTCGGTCCAGATGGCGGGCAGACCGAGCTGGAGGGAGGAGATGCCACCCCAGGCGGAGGCGAAGTCCGGCGTCTTCAGGTCGGTGGTGCAGGGCGAGTGGTCGGAGACGATGCAGTCGATCGTGCCGTCGGCGAGTCCGTCCCAGAGCGCGTCCTGGTTGGCGGCTTCACGGATCGGCGGACAGCACTTGAACTCTGTGGCGCCATCCGGGACTTCCTCGGCGGTGAGAGTGAGGAAGTGCGGGCAGGACTCGACGGTGACCCGCACGCCGTCGCACCTGGCGGCGGCGATCAGCGGCAACGCGTCGCCGGACGACAGATGCAGGACATGGACGCGCGCGTTCAGCCGCCGGGCGTGGGCGATGAGGCCCTCGATGGCGGTGTTCTCGGCGTCGCGTGGCCGGGAGGCCAGGAAGTCGGCGTACGCGGGTCCGCTCCGCTGCGGCGCGGCCGCCAGATGGCGCGGGTCCTCGGCGTGCACGATCAGCAGCCCGCCGAAGCCGGCGATCTCGGCCATGGAGCGGGCCAGCTGCTCCTGGTCGAGCTCGGGGAACTCCTCGACGCCGGAGGGCGACAGGAAGCACTTGAAGCCGAAGACCCCGGCCTCGTGCAACGGCCGCAGATCCTTGACGTTGGACGGCACGGCACCGCCCCAGAAACCGGTGTCGACGTGTGCCTTGGCGGCTGCCACCTGCCGTTTGGTCCGCAGATGGTCGACGGTGGTGGTCGGCGGGAGGGAGTTGAGCGGCATGTCGAGCAGGGTGGTGATGCCGCCCGCCGCGGCCGCGCGGGTGGCGGTCCAGAAGCCTTCCCACTCGGTGCGGCCGGGGTCGTTCACATGGACATGGGTGTCGACGAGGCCCGGCAGCAGGACGTCGTCACCGAAGTCCTCCAGCCGGGCGCCGGCCGGCGCCTCGGTGTCGTAGGCCAGGACGGCGTCGATCGTCCCGTCGGCGACCGCCACCGTTGCGGGGCGCGTCCCCTCGGGGGTGACGACGCGCGTCGAGCGCAGTACCAGGTTCACGTCCGCACCGGACACCCGTGTTCCTCACTTCCGGCCTCAGGAAATTCAACGAACTGTTGAAGGAGTCTTCATGGGGGATTCCAGCCCGTCAAGACCCCACCCTCCTCCCCGGGCGGCGGAACGACCACCCGCATGGGCGACTGGAGATTTCCACGAAGTAGAAGGGTAATTTCGGAGAGCGGAACGTAGCATGGGTCAGGTACGGCTCCGCAGAACCGTCCCGTGGACCGCGGACACCCGGACAGACAGGCCCTGACCGGCCAGGACGCCGTGCCGGAGCAGTGGGCCGATCGGGAACCTCCCGGTAGGCTGCTGCCTTGCCCTTCCGCCTCGAAAGGACCGTTGACGTGCCGCCGTCCCACGCCAGCACATCCGACTCCAAGCCCGCCGGTGCCAGCGGCGGTGTGCAGTCACTTGAGCGCGCCTTCGATCTGCTGGAGCGGATGGCCGACGCCGGGGGCGAGGTCGGGCTGAGCGAACTCTCCGCGAGCAGCGGACTCCCGCTGCCCACCATTCACCGGCTGATGCGCACGCTGGTCGTCTGCGGATACGTGCGCCAGCAGCCCAACCGGCGCTATGCGCTCGGCCCGCGCCTGATCCGGCTCGGCGAGTCCGCGTCCCGGCTCCTCGGGACCTGGGCCCGGCCGTATCTGGCGCGCCTGGTCGAGGAGACCGGCGAGACCGCGAACATGGCGCTGCTCGACGGCGACGAGGTCGTGTACGTCGCACAGGTGCCGTCGAAGCACTCGATGCGGATGTTCACCGAGGTGGGCCGGCGGGTGCTCCCCCACTCCACGGGGGTGGGCAAGGCGCTCCTCGCGCACACCTCGCCTGATGAGGTACGGGCGCTGCTGGCCCGCACCGGGATGCCGGCCGCCACCGAGAAGACGATCACCACCCCGGACGGCTTCCTGGACGCGCTGGACCAGGTCCGCCGCACGGGATATGCGGTGGACGACAACGAGCAGGAGATAGGGGTCCGCTGCCTGGCCGTCTCCGTACCGAACTCCCCCACCTCGGCCGCGATCTCGATCTCGGGCCCGGCGGGACGGGTCACCGAGGCGGCGACGGAGCGGATCGTGCCGATCCTGCAGCAGGTCGCGAAGGAACTGTCGCAGGCGCTGGCCAGCAGCGGCCCCACCGGCTGAGGCAGCTCGGACACGACAGTGCCCGCCGGGTCCCTGCCCGGCGGGCATCGTCATGTCCGGGGTGGTCCGACACACCCTCTTGCGTTCCGTCAGCGGCGCGGCGGCTCACCGAAGAGATCCACGGCGATACGCACGTCCCTGAGTGCGGATGCCAGTGCGCTGACCGAGCCGATCGCCCCCGCGATCAGCAGCAGTGAGCGGCGCAGCCGCGGGATCTCGGGCACACCGGTGATCGCCATCGCGTCCAGCGCGGCCAGCTCGTCCTCGGCGATCCCCCGGTCAGGGAACTCCGCGGGATGCCCGGCCAGCTCGCGACGGAGCCGGGAGACGGCCGTACGCAGCTCCGTCACCCTTGGGTCCTCGCCACTGCTGGTCACCCGCGTCTGCCCCACGCTTCGCAACAAAGCACTCCCCCTCGCACGTCCTTGTGCCGGTGTTTCGACCACGTCCCGAGCCGTGGTCAAGTGCCCGGGGGTGTGCGCAAGTTAACGCCATGACAGGTGCCGCGCGCCACTCCACGGACAGAAATCAGGGTGACCACCGGGGGACGCAGCGTACTGGCCGGTCCGATAGGAAATCACCGGTGCGGTGAGGTATTCAGGGCCTCATGGCTGATACACCCCACACCCTGTCCAATTCCGCCGCTCCGCAATCGTCCCGTCCCTCCGACGGGGGACAGCAGCCGGTGATCGCCGGTCTGCTGCTGGCCGCGGGTGGCGGCCGCCGGCTCGGCGGCCGCCCGAAAGCCCTGTTGGAACACCGCGGACGGCCGCTCGTCGAACATGCCCTGCGCACGCTGCGGAACGGCGGCTGCGGCCCCGTCCATGTGGTGCTCGGCGCCGCGGCGGAGACGGTACAGGCACGGGCCGACCTCTCCGGCTGCATGGTGACCGTCAATCCGCAGTGGCCGGACGGCATGGGTTCGTCGCTGCGGGCCGGTCTGGGGGCCCTCGCCGGCACGGGGGCGGATGCGGCACTCGTCCTGCTGGTGGACCAGCCGGGCATCGGCGCGCAGGCGGTGGCACGGGTGCGGTCGGCGTACCGCTCCCGGCTGAGTCTGGCGGCGGCCTCGTACGACGGGGAACGCGGCCATCCGGTGCTTTTCGGGGCCGACCGGTGGGCGGATGTCGCGGCGGGCGCCGTGGGCGACCAGGGTGCCCGGACGTACCTGCGGACGCACCGCGATGCGATCACGCTCGTCGAGTGTTCCGATGTGGCGGAGGCGTACGACATCGACACGGCGGAGGACCTGACGCACCTCGAGTGAACGGGTTGTGCGCGCGCTGGCACGCTGCGCCAGCCCCGCCCCACTTCTGTCGACCCGGAGAATCTCGACGTCAACAAACCATTGAACTTCCACCATGAGGAAACTACTATCCACTGGTCAGAAGCGCTCTGTATCCCAGACGGCGCCCACGGCCACGTTCCGGAGCCCTGGCACGCCGTGCCATTTCTGGCGGCCCGGCGGCCGCAGAGGCGCCGCCCGCACCGCCCGCTGAAGGAGTGACAGCTCATGTCCGCACCAGCGCCGTCCCCGCTGGCCATCGTCGATGCCGAGCCCCTGCCCCGGCAGGACGAGGTCCTGACCGACGCGGCCCTCGCGTTCGTGGCCGAGTTGCACCGGCAGTTCACGCCCCGCCGTGACGAGCTGCTCGCCCGCCGCGGCGAGCGCCGCGCCGAGATCGCCCGCACCTCCACGCTGGACTTCCTGCCCGAGACGGCGGCGATCCGCGCGGACGACTCCTGGAAGGTCGCGCCGGCCCCGGCCGCGCTGAACGACCGCCGGGTGGAGATCACCGGTCCGACCGACCGCAAGATGACCATCAACGCCCTGAACTCGGGCGCCAAGGTCTGGCTCGCCGACTTCGAGGACGCGTCCGCCCCCACGTGGGAGAACGTCATCCTCGGCCAGCTCAATCTCATCGACGCCTACGAGCGCCGTATCGACTTCACCGACCCCACGTCGGGCAAGTCCTACGCGCTGAAGCCCGCCGACGAACTCGCCACCGTGGTCACCCGCCCCCGCGGATGGCACCTGAACGAGCGTCACATCCAGCTCGACGGAACCCCGGTGCCCGGTGCGCTCGTCGACTTCGGCCTCTACTTCTTCCACAACGCCCAGCGTCTGATCGACCTCGGCAAGGGCCCGTACTTCTACCTTCCGAAGACGGAGTCGCACCTGGAGGCCCGCCTCTGGAACGACATCTTCGTCTTCGCCCAGGACTACGTCGGCATCCCGCAGGGCACCGTCCGCGCGACCGTACTGATCGAGACGATCACCGCCGCGTACGAGATGGAGGAGATCCTGTACGAGCTCCGCGACCACGCCTCCGGGCTGAACGCGGGCCGCTGGGACTACCTCTTCTCGATCGTCAAGAACTTCCGCGACGGCGGCTCGAAGTTCGTCCTGCCGGACCGCAACGCGGTGACGATGACAGCCCCGTTCATGCGCGCGTACACCGAACTCCTCGTCCGCACCTGCCACAAGCGCGGAGCACACGCGATCGGCGGCATGGCGGCGTTCATCCCGTCGCGCCGTGACGCCGAGGTCAACAAGGTCGCCTTCGAGAAGGTCAAGGCGGACAAGGACCGCGAGGCGCACGACGGCTTCGACGGCTCCTGGGTCGCCCATCCGGATCTCGTCCCGATCGCGATGGCCTCGTTCGACGCGGTCCTGGGCGAGAAGCCGAACCAGAAGGAACGCCTGCGCGAGGACGTCGCCGTGGCGGCGGGCGACCTGATCGCGATCGACACCCTGGACGCCAAGCCCACGTACGACGGACTGCGCAACGCCGTCGCGGTCGGCATCCGCTACATCGAGGCGTGGCTGCGCGGAATGGGCGCGGTCGCCATCTTCAATCTGATGGAGGACGCCGCCACCGCGGAGATCTCCCGCTCGCAGATCTGGCAGTGGATCAATGCGGACGTGGTCTTCGAGAACGGCGCGCACGCCACCGCGGACCTGGCCCGCGAGGTCGCGGCCGAGGAACTCGCCGCGATCCGGGCGGAGATCGGCGAGGAGGCGTTCGCGTCCGGCAAGTGGCAGCAGGCCCACGACCTGCTGCTCCAGGTGTCGCTGGACCAGGACTACGCGGACTTCCTGACGCTGCCGGCCTACGAACAGCTGGTCTGAGTCCGTCCGATCCCGTAGCACCTCGCGCCCCCGGTACCGCACAGACCGGGGGCGCGGTTGCGTACGGCCGCTCAGTCACCGAGTGCTCAGGACCTGCGCCCGGCGCGGAACGCCTCCGCGTACTCCCGCAGGAAGGCCGCCTCGGCGACGACTGCCGAGCGCAGCTCCGAGAACAGCAGCCGCTCGTTCGGGGCGTGCAGATTGCACATGCTGTCCTGGGCGCCGAAGAGCAGCACCTCGGCGACCGGCGCCGCCTTGGACAATCCGTTGACCAGCGGGATCGAGCCGCCGCTGGCGACAAGTTCAGGTTCCTTGCCCCAGCCCTCGCGCAGCGCGGTGCGGGCTGCCCGGTAGGCCGGGCCCTCGGTGGCGGGCTCGAACCCGGGGCCGGCGTCGCCCGAGGTGACGACGAGCGGAATTCCGAACGGGCGCATTGACTGCAAATGGGTGACCAGCAGGCCCTGCGCCTCCTCCGGGTCCTGCTGCGGGTGGAAACGGAGGTTCAGCTTGGCCCTGGCGTACGGGACGACCGCGGACGCGGCGTGATCGACGCCCGGGGCATCGATACCGACGACGGTGATCGCCGGTCCGCTCCACAGCCGCTCGCCGAGGCTTCCCGTACCCATCAGCGGCAGGCCGTCCCGGACCCCGGCAAGGGAGCGGAACTCCTCCTGCGTGTACGCGCTACCGGTCCACTCCTCGCGGCGCAGCCCCTCGACGGCGACATCGCCATGCACGTCGTGGAGGGTTCCGAGAGCCGTGAGCAGGACGAGCAGGGCGTCGGGGGCGGCGCCGCCGAACTCACCGCTGTGGCGGGCCTCGTCGAGGGTCCGCACCTCGACGAAGACCTCCGAGGCGCCACGCAGACCGGCGGTGAGGGTGGGGCTGCCGGGGCGGATGCTGCCCGTGTCGGCGATGACCATGGCGTCGCAGGCGAAGCGGTCGGGGTCGGTCGGCGGGTAGTCTTCGAACACGCTCCCGTACTCCTCCTGCCCCTCCAGGACGATCTTGAGGCCGACCGGGGGCTTCCCCTCGTAGGCCCGCAGCACGCCCAGGTGGACGATGATGTTCGCCTTGTCGTCGGCGACGCCGCGGGCGCGCAGCCCGAGCCCCCCGTCGATGGGCGTGGGCTCGAAGGGAGGCGACTGCCACAGGCTCTCGTCACCGGGCGGCTGGACGTCGTAGTGGCCGTAGAGCAGCACGGTCGGCGCGTCCGGGGACGGTGGAGGCACCTCGGCGACGATGATCGGCGCGGTGTCGGGGAGGTCGAGCCGCTCGATGCGCTCGACGCCCGCGTCGCGCAGGAGGTCCACGAGCAGGTCGTGGGCCTGATGCAGGGGCTCCGGCGGAAATCCGGGGAACGAGACCGACGGGATGGCCGTCAGCCGCTCCAGATCCGTCCGGAGCCCGTCCATCAGCGAGTCGACGCGGGAACCCAGATCCATCGCCATCGTTCAGCCCCTCTTCCTCATCCTGCTCATCCATGAGGTTTCCGGGATCAATGGACCATACGGCGCGTCTCCCCGCACGCCATGCCTGACGGCACGACCTCCAGTCAGTCGCCGAGGACGATCGTGCGCCGGGCGGAGAAGTCGCCCCACTTCCCGTCCGGCAGTCTGGCCCGGATCTTCATCGAGTAACGGGTCCCGCGCGGGTCACCGACGGTGAGCCGGTAGCTCGCCCGGCCCGTCGGCGGCTTGCCGCCCCACACGATCGTGGTGGTGAGCCGGCCGTCGAGGAAGAGCTGGTACGCGGGGATCTCACCGCCGGTGTCGGGCTGCTTCCAGTCCAGGTCGATCGCGTACTCCTTGCCCTGGGCCCTGATCGTGATCCGCAGATCGGTGGGGGCGGTGCCCGCCGGCGCGCCCGGGGCGGAGGGCGTGGTGAGGTCAAAGGCGTCGCTGTCGGGCGAGGACGCGTCGGCGGCATCCCGGGCCCGGACGGTGAAGGTGTAGACGGTGCCGGGGCGAAGTCCGGTCAGACGGGCCGTGGTCTGCGTGCCGGGCACACTGTGGATGTGGGAGTCCTCCTGGTAGATGTCGTACGAGGTGACGCCCACGTCGTCCGTCGAGCCGCCCCAGGACAGGGTCGCCGCCCGGCTGCCGTCCACCTTGCCGCGCAGCCCGACCGGGCGGGTCGGCGGCTCGTGGTCGGCGGGTGTCGGCGCGGGTGTGGTGACGACGACGGCCCGGCTCGGCCCGGAGAGGTTCCCGGCGGCGTCCCTGGCCCGGACGGTGAAGGTGTAGGCGGTGGAGGGGGTCAGTCCGTCGATGTCGATCATCTGCCGGGCCGCCGTGACGGACTTGACCCGCACGCCCTTGCGGTACACCTGGTAGCCGGTGATCGCCTTGTTGTCGGAGGCCGGGTCCCACATGACGTGGACGGAGGTGGCGCTGCTCGCCTGCGCCGTCACCCCGCCCGGGGCGGTCGGTTTCTGCTTGTCGGCGGCGTCGGCGGTGTCGCCGCATGCGGTGAGCGTGAAGAGGAGCAGGGCGGCGGAGGTGGCCAACGCGGCGTGTGCGTGGGGGCGTTGCACGGTTTTGCCTTCCGTCCGGCAGCAATGGTCTGGACCTGTATGCCACGGCCGACGGGTCCCGGACAAGAGCGTGGAGCGGCGCCTTCCGCAATATGCCGGTCTGCGCCGCGGATGTGTTGTGCGCGGAGCGATGAGTTCGGACCGCCACGGCGGTCCGAAGAAGTATGGACAAAGAGAACGGGACGACGCCCACATTCGATCTCGAGCCCGCGGCACGGCAGATCGCCGGACTGCTCGACGGCATCGACGACCGCCGTCTGACCGACCCGACGCCCTGCCCCGACTATGCGGTACGGGAGCTGCTCGCCCACCTGGTCGGGCTGGTCACGGCCTTCCGCGACGCCGGCCGCAAGAACCTCGGACCGACGACCGACACCTCTCCGGACACCGCGCTTCCGGTCCTGCCGGACGGCTGGCGCGAGGCACTGCCGCCCCTGCTGGACGAGCTGGTGGCCGCCTGGCGCGACCCCGCCGCCCGGCAGGGGATGACCAGGGCCGGTGGTGTGGATCTGCCGGGCGAGGTGGCGGCGATGGTCGCTCTGAACGAGCTGGTGCTCCACGGCTGGGACCTGGCCAGGTCGACCGGGCAGAAGTACGAGGCGGACGAGGCGAGCCTGCGGGTCTCCCTGGTCATGACGACGCCGAGCGACGACGGCCCCCGGCCGGAACGGCTCTTCGGGCCGCCGGTCCCGGTACCGGCCGACGCACCTCTCGTCGACCGGGCGGTCGCCATGAGCGGGCGACACCCGGACTGGCAGCCGGACCGCTGACGCGTACGGCATCGGCCGGCTCCTGGTCCGCCCCTGCCCTCGGCGGATCCGGAGGACGGCTCATGGCGTCCGTCGACACCACGCCGTCCTGCCGCGCCTGCCGCCGGTGCGGCACGCGCGGTCAGCGCGGGCACACGCGGTCGATGCAAGCGCGCGGTCGGTGCGGGCCCACACGGTCGGTGCGGGCCCACACGGTCGGTGCGGGCGCACGCGGTCAGAGCCGGCACGCACCGTCAGCGCGGTCCGTGCGGTCGCAGCGTTCGCACCGCCTCGCGCGCCCGGTCGCGGAGTCGTTCGTCGGCCGGGGCGATGCCTGATTCGAGTCCTGCCGCCGTCACCCGCAGATCCCGCTCGGCGAGTGCGGTCAGCCGGCTCAGGTGCTCGTCGGTGAGTGCGGTGGGGCCGAGGGCGACCAGGGCCTCGATGGCGGTGACCGGTTCGGCGTCCGCCTCCGCGGAGTCCAGGAGCAGGCCGGCCAGCCTGGGGGCGTCGAGGGATCCCGGTGCGATCGCATGCAGGGCGAGTACCGCGGCAGGGGTCTGTTGCCGGTCCGCCAGCAGACCCTCCAGCGCAGGGACCAGCGGGCGGGCGGCCTCTCCGATGAGGGCCGCCGCTCGCGCGGCATGGATGAACGTCCAGCGCATCCAGGCCGGTTCGACCGCCGCGAGCACTCCGGCGAGCACGGGCACCGCCTCCGCCGCGTCACCGGTGATCCGCCACAGGGCGGTGGCGATCTCGACGTCGCCGTCCAGCTGCGGGATGGTGCGGTTCACCCCGGGAGCGGTGAGGGCGGACCGCAGGGCGGGCACCAGATCGACCGCCTCGGGGCCCAGCTCACCGGCGATGCCCGCGGCCTCCCGTACGTCGAAACCACCCGCGGCGAGCTGCGCGGCCGTCGCCGACAGAAGCGGTGCGGTGTCGCCGGTCAGATCGTGTACCGCCCTGGCTGCCGCGAGCCTGCCCGCCTTCGGTCCGGAGCGGGCCGCGGCGGTCAGCAGTTCGGCCGTCTTCGCGCGGTGTTCCGGCGGGCACACCGCCGCCAGCGCCTTGGGTACGACTTTCGGGAATCTCGGCAGCACGGACCGGAGCTCGGGCAGGGCCGAGGACGCCCGGCTCCCCCAGGCACCGAGCAGGGCCGTGAGCCAGATCGGCTCGTTCCCTTCGAGATCGCCGGCTCCGAGTCGGACACGGATCGCGTCCAGCAGTTCGGGGTCGTACGGGAACGAAGGGGCGACCGCCGCTCGGGGCGGGAAGCCGCACGCGGCACCGAGTGCGCGTGGGCGCTGCCCCAGGTCGCGGGCGAGGATCGGCGCGGCCTGCGTGGGTGCCACCGCGACGAGGGCTTCGAGAGCCCGGTCCGCCGGATCGCCCTCCCCTGCGGCGAGTCGCGCCAGCACGGGGGCGGCGGCCGCTCCATGGGCGCCCAGCTTCGTGAGGAGCGGGTACGCCGCGGGCACGGCGGCCGGGTCGGCGATCAGTGCGCGCACCGGTGCGGCCAGCCGTTCGGGAGCGCTGCGCGAGAGCCGGCAGGCGGTCTCGGCCGCCCACAGCGCCTCCGCACGGGCGTCGGGCCCGGGGCTGCGCAGTGCGGCGTCGAGCAGGGCGTACGCCGCTTCGCGGTCCTCAGGGGTGTCCCGGAGCAACAGCGATTCGACCACGTACTGCAGAGGTTCGTTGCGCTCGTGGTCGAGACGCCGGGCGACAAGCCCGTCCGCCGGGAGGAGGGTCAGCATCGCCTCGTGGTGAGCGGGGGTCCAAGGCCGGCCGGCGTCGACCCCGGCCAGCAGGGCCGCGATCCTCACCTCACCCGGCTCTCCGGCCCTCATGCCCTCGGTGGCCTCGGCGGCGCTCCCTGCCGGGTCCAGATGAGCGATGGCACCGAGGAGCTCGGCCCGGACGACGGGATCCGTCTCCTGCGCCCAGCGACTCCGGAGCGCCGGCAGCACCTGGCCGGACGCCCCCGTCATGGCCGCGGTCCACGCGGCGGCCTGCCGCAACCCGGGCTTCTCGTCGGCAACCCAGCCCAGGACCAACGGCAGTTGGCCGACGACGGCCGCCCGGCAGGCGGCCTCGTCCGTCTCCCCCCGGTCCTCGCCGCCCTCCGCGATCCCACCGAGCATCACCAGCAGGCCCTCGGTGTGGTGCCCGGCCGCCGCGAGCCGTGCCAGATACGGCACCGCGCGGGCCGTGGCCTCGTAGACCGATCCCTGATGCAGGATGCTGCCGTACAACTCGGAGAGCGCCTCGGACGCCTCGTCCTCGTCCCCGGCGAGCGCCCGCAGGCAGCCGGGCACATCGGCGGCACTTCCGTACGCATGCTGCAGCTCTGCCCACGGCTGGGCATCGACCTCGGCGAAGAACACTGCGAGTTCCATGAAAGGATCTTGGCACCCGCCACTGACAACGCCCCCGGCCGCGCCACGCCGGCCGTGACGACCGGCCCCTTCCCCCGACGTCGACGGACGGTGGCCGCGTAGGACAAGCCTCTGGCCGTGCCCATGGCGCGCCGCCGCGGGGATTCCGCGGCCCGCACGGGTCAGCTGGTGAAGAACTCGGTGATCTGCTGGGCGACCTGGTCGGCGTGGATCTCGTGGACCCGGTGGCCGCCGCCGAGCGTGATCAGTCGGCAGTCCGGGATCAGGGAGGCCATGTCGGCCAGCCGCCCCTGCGGCATGGTGCTCTCCGGGCCACCGGCGATCATCAGCGTGGGTGCGACGATCTCACCGAGGCCGTCCGCCCACTGCGGGTCGGGGTCGGCGACCTGGGCCCGGATGGGTGCGACGACGTTCCAGTCGTAGTCGACCGGACCTTCGGGCTGAGCGGCAGGCCTCGGCTCACTGGGGAACGGCGGCGGGGTCTCCACCAGCACCAGCCGCTCCACCCGGTCCGCGTGCTCCTGGGCGAGCAGATGGGCGACGACGCCACCCATGGAGTGGCCCACCAGGCCGACGCGGTCGAGATCGCACTCGTCGAGGAAGCCGAGGACGTCGTCCCGCATCAGCTCGAAGGAGTACTCGTCGGGCCAGTCGCTCTCCCCGTGCCCGCGCAGGTCGAGGGCGTACACCCGCCATTCCTCACCGAGCAGGCTCCCGACCGCCTCCCAGCTCGCGGCGGAACCGCCGAGGCCGTGCAGCAGCACGACGGGCGAGCCGAACGGGTCACCCCAGGTCCGGTACGCCAGCCGCACGTCACCGACATCCACAACAGACTGATCTTCCATGCCCCTGACGCTACAGCCGAATGGACCAAGATCCTTCTCCACGCCTGGCAGGCTGGCGGGGTGAAGCTCGTTCCGCGTTCCCGCCTCGCCCCCGCCAGGGCCCTCGTCACGGTTCTCCTGACGGCTCTCGTCATGCTGTCCGGATGCTCCGGGTCGGGCACCGGTTCCGGAAAGGGACCCGCGGGGCCCGGGCTCGACGATCCGGCGAAGAAGGAGATCGCCATGCAACTGGTCGCCAGTGCGGAGAACTCCACCCTCGACTGGAAGGCCCAGTACAAGTACATCCAGGACATCGGCGACGGCCGCGGCTACACGGCGGGCATCATCGGATTCTGCTCCGGCACCGGCGACATGCTGAAGGTCGTCGAGCGGTACGCGGCGACCCGCCCCGGCAACCCGCTGGAACGGTTCCTGCCCGCGCTGCGAGCCGTCAAGGGCAGTGATGCGCACGACGGTCTCGGCCCCCCGTTCACCGAAGCGTGGGCGAAGGCGGCGGCCGACGCCGCGTTCCGGTCGGCGCAGGACGCGGAACGGGACCACTCGTACTTCGATCCGGCGGTGCGCCGGGCCAAGGACGACGGGCTGGGAGCTCTCGGACAGTTCATCTACTACGACGCCTACGTGATGCACGGCGCGGCCGACTCGCAGGGCACGGTCGGGTTCCGAACGATGCGCCGCGAGGCTCTCGCCGCGGCCGAACCGCCGTCGCGGGGCGGTGACGAGACGACGTATCTGAACGCCTTCCTCGACGCCCGTGTCACCGCGATCCGCAAGGAGCCGTCGCACTCGGACACCAGCCGCATCGAGACGGCCCAACGGGTCTTCGTACGCGAGGGCAGATTCCGGCTGGAGACGCCACTGCGGTGGAAGGTGTACGGCGACAGCTACCGCATCGACCGCGCGTGAACCTCTGATCGAGGGGCGCGCGAGGCGCCCGTGCGACGGACGACGTGCGCCATCGGGTTCGGCGTGCCCCGGACCGGGTCGGGTGACCCGCAGCCAGAACCCTGAGGCCGCCGCCTCCTCCGCCCCCTCCGTCCCCTCCGCCTCCGGAGTGGAACTGAACTCGCCTGTGTCGAAGGGGTGTACGATCCCCGTTCGACTCTGATAGGAAAGCTTCCTAACAGAACAGCCCAGCGACGAACTCCCTTTGGAGGACTGGTGCACGCTCCCCATAAGCGCACCGCACGTCGAAACACCCGCCCCGTCCGGCTCGCGCTGGTCGCACTCGGGGTGACACTCACGGCGATCCCCGCCACCGCCTACGCCGGTGCCCCCACGCATCCGGCGGTCCATCAGGAAGCGTCCGCCACCCGGCAGGTGGCCGCCGCGACCGGGCTCGACGATGCGGCGAAGAAGGAGATCGCCATGCAGCTGGTCTCCAGCGCGGAGAACTCCACCCTCGACTGGAAGGCCCAGTACAAGTACATCGAGGACATCGACGACGGCCGCGGCTACACCGCGGGCATCATCGGATTCTGCTCCGGCACCGGCGACATGCTCGACCTCGTCGAGCTCTACACCCAGCGCAAGCCGGGCAACGTCCTCGCGAAGTATCTGCCCGCGCTGCGCGAGGTGGACGGCACCGACTCGCACGACGGCCTCGACCCGAACTTCACCAGGGACTGGGTGACCGCCGCGTCGGACCCGGCGTTCAAGCAGGCGCAGAACGACGAGCGGGACCGGGTGTACTTCAATCCGGCGGTCAGCCGGGCCAAGGCCGACGGCGTCGGTACGCTCGGCCAGTTCGCGTACTACGACGCCATCGTCATGCACGGCGACGGCGACGACAGCACCAGCTTCGGTGCCATTCGTGAGCGCGCTCTCGCCAGGGCGAAGCCGCCTGCCCAGGGCGGCAACGAGGTCGCCTACCTGCACGCCTTCCTGGACGCGCGGGTCTGGGCGATGGAGCAGGAGGAGGCCCACTCGGACACCAGCCGGGTGGACACAGCCCAGCGGGTCTTCCTGAACAAGGGCAATCTGAACCTGGATCCGCCGCTCGACTGGAAGGTCTACGGCGACAGCTTCCACATCGGCTGAGCCCTGCCGCGAAGCACCGGTGGCGCGTACGGCACTCGCCGTACGCGCCACTGCGCCGTACCGGATGCGCTCAGTGCGCGGCCACGGGAGCCGCTGCCTCGGCCGAGGAAGGTTCCTCCGCCACCGGTTCCGGCTTCCTGCCCAGGTGGTTGAAGGCCAGATTGAGGACGATCGCCACGACGCACCCGGTGGAGATCCCCGAGTCCAGCACGACGAGGAGATCTTTGGGGAACGCGTGGTAGAACTCCGGCGCGGCGATCGGGATGAGGCCGATTCCGAGGGCGGCCGCGACGATCAGCGCGTTCTCGCCCTTCTCCAGGGCGGCGCCGGCCAGCGTCTGGATGCCGCTCGCGGCGACCGAGCCGAAGAGCACGATGCCCGCACCGCCGAGCACCGGCAGTGGCACGAGCGCGATGACGGACGCGCCGACCGGGACCAGGCCGAGCACGACGAGGATGCCCCCGCCCGCAGCGACGACGAACCGGCTGCGCACCTTGGTCATCGCCACGAGGCCGATGTTCTGCGCGAAGGCGCTGCACATGAATCCGTTGAAGAGCGGGCTGACCGCGCTGCCCAGGGTGTCGGCGCGCAGGCCGCCCTCGATGGTCCGCTCGTCCGCCGGACGGCCGACGATCTTTCCGAGTGCCAGCATGTCCGCGGTGGACTCGGTCATGCAGACCAGCATCACGACGCACATGGAGACGATGGCGGCGATCTCGAACTGCGGCGCCCCGAAGTGGAACGGGGTCGGGAAGCCGATCAGGTCGGCGTCCTTGATCGCGCCGAAGTCGGTGATGCCGACCGGGATCGCGATCAGGGTTCCGGCGACCAGCCCGAGCAGGATCGCGATCTGCTGGAGGAAGCCGCGCAGCAGTTTGCGCAGCGCGAGGACGATCACCAGGGTGAGGGCCGCCATGGAGATGTTCGTCGTCGACCCGTACCCGTCGGCCGTGGCGTTACCGCCCTGGGACCAGTTGAAGGCGACCGGCAGCAAGGAGACGCCGATCAGGGTGATGACGGTGCCGGTGACGACGGGCGGGAAGAAGCGGACCAGTTTGCAGAAGTAGGGGGCGAGGACGAAGCCGAGCAGGCCGGCCACGATGATCGCGCCGAAGATGACGGCGATGCCGTCGTGTCCGCGGTCCTTGCCGATCGCGATCATCGGTGTCACACCGGCGAACGAGACGCCGTTGACGAACGGCAGCCGGGCGCCGATGCGCCAGAAACCGAGGGTCTGGAGCAGCGTGGCGATGCCGGCGGTGAAGAGGCTCGCCCCCATCAGGAAGGCGGTCTCCTTGGGGGTGAGGCCCACGGCCGGTCCCACGATCATGGGCGGTGCCACCACACCCGCGTACATCGCGGCCACGTGCTGCAGTCCGCTGGTGAACATCTTCAGTGGGGGGAGGGTCTCGTCGACCGGATGCCCGCCGTCGGCGACCTGCGGGTCGTCCCGTATCGGCTCCTGGTCGGGTACTGCGACTGCGTCGTTGCGAAACCTGGGCTGTGCTGCCACGGCGGTTCCTCCGGTCGGTTACACGTCAAAGCGACGCGGGTGTCTGGGAGGTGGTGCGTTGGTGCAGGTGGGGCAGGTCGTGCAGCTGATGCGGCAGCTTCGGTCACCGGTCCGGCGGGCGCGTACGTCTGCGTACGTGCCCGCCGGACCGGCTGCCGTGGACCCCGCTCGGGCCCACGGCGGCCGGCCAAGGGCCGTCCCCCTTCGGCCGGCCGTTCTCGGGGGCGCCCCGGAGCGTCAGGCTCCGGCGGCGATCTGCGCGAGGCGGCGGGCCTCGTCGCGGGTGGTACGCGCGATGGCGTCCTCGTCCACGGTGGTCAGGTGGTTGCTCTCGACGACCGTCTTCCCGTCGACGAGGGAGAGGGTGACGGGGGCCGCCGCGCCGAACACGAGCGCGGTGACCGGGTCGGCGATGGAGGAGTGGGCGAGCGTGTCCAGCTTCCAGAGCACCAGGTCGGCGAGCTTGCCCACCTCCAGGGAGCCGATCTGGTCGGCGCGGCCGAGCACCTGGGCTCCGCCGTATGTGCCCAGGCGCAGGGCCTGACGGGCATTCAGGGCGCGTTCGCGGTGGGCTCCGAGGCGGTTGATGAGGAGGGCGTTGCGGAGTTCGGTGTGGAGCTCACCGGACTCGTTGGAGGCGGTGCCGTCGACCCCGAGCCCCACCGGGACACCCGCGGCAAGCATGTCGGGGACCCGGGCGATGCCTGCGGCGAGGCGGGCGTTGGAGGACGGGCAGTGCGCGACGCCCGTTCCGGTGCGGGCGAACGCGGCGATGTCGGAGTCGTTCATATGGACGCAGTGCGCCATCCACACGTCGTTGCCGAGCCAGCCCGTCGACTCGAAGTAGTCGGTCGGGCCCATCCCGAACAGCTCGTGGCAGAACTTCTCCTCCTCGACGGTCTCCGAGCCGTGGGTGTGCATCCGGACGCCGCGGCGGCGGGCCAGCTCGGCTCCCTGACGGAGCAGTTCGGTGGAGATGGAGAAGGGCGAGCAGGGCGCGACGGCGATCTGGGTCATGGAGTCGAACGATCCGTCGTGGTGCGCGTCGATGGTCGCCTCGGTGGCGGCGAGCGCGCCGTCGAGCGTCTCGACGGCGAAGTCCGGCGGCAGTCCGCCGTCCTTCCGGCTGCGGTCCATGGAGCCCCTGGCGAGGGTGAACCGTACGCCCACGTCGCGGGCTGCCCCGATGATGGCGCCGGACAGGTCGCCGGAGCCCTGCGGGTAGACGTAATGGTGGTCCATGGCGGTGGTGACGCCGCCGCGGGCCATCATCGCGAGCGATCCCTGCGCGGCCGCGCGAACCATCGGCTCGTCGATGCGTGCCCATGTCGGATAGAGCGCGACCAGCCAGTCGAATAGGTTGTGGTCCGTCGCCAGGCCCCTGGTGATCCACTGGTAGAAGTGGTGGTGGGTGTTGATGAGGCCGGGAGTGACGAGGTGCCCGGCGCCGTCGATGCGTCGTACGACACTCTCCAGGCCTTCGGGGGCCCGGCCGGCGCCGACGTGCTCGATGCGGTTGCCCGCGACGACCACATGGCCCGAGGCGTACTCCGTGTCGTCGGCGTCGACGGTCGCGATCGAACAGTTCTCGATGACGATGCGTTCCACACGATCAGGGGCTGCCATGGCGCTTCCTTCTTCTCTCTGCGGGGAGGTGGGCACGGCAGGACCCTAGGAGGATTTGAGTGCCACAGCCGTGCGGCCGTGGGTGCCGAGATGTCGGAAGAACATGTTGAGCGGGACGGCGACGATCGCTCCCGCCCCGGTCCCGGGGCGCCGCACGGTCGGCACCCGGGACGGGGATCCGGCGCGGAGGCCGGGCCCTGCGGGCGTCGGAAGGACGGTGGCGGGTCCGGCGATCAGCAGGCCGGACGGATGCGCGGTGCTCTCCGGAGATGCGGTGCACGGGCCTTGTGCGGCCGGCCCCGTTGCGTGCTGTGCCATGGGGGGGTTCCCTCCGGTCCGGCCGGTCCCCGCCCGTCGGTGGGCGGGAACCGGTTCGGTGCCGCGTCAGAGGTTGGTCATGTCGACCGGGATCTGCGGCTCCGTGCCGTCGCGCAGCACAGTCGCCTCGATCAGGCCGTACGGACGGTCCGCGGCGAAGTAGACCTCGTTGTCGTTCTTGAGGCCGAACGGTTCCAGGTCCACCAGGAAGTGGTGCTTGTTCGGCAGCGAGAAGCGGATCTCGTCCACCTCGCTGCGGCTGTTGATGATGCGCGAACCCATCTGGTAGAGGGTCTGCTGCAGCGAGAGGGAGTACGTCTCGGCGAAGGCCTGGAGCATGTGCTTGCGCGTCTGCTCGTAGGACTTCTCCCAGTTCGGCATGCGCACATCGTCGCTGGTCCAGTTGTACCGCCACTTGGCGGACACCTCGGTCGCGAGGATGCGGTCGTACGCCTCCTTGAGCGTCGTGTACTTGTCCTTGACGTAGCCCCAGAACTCGGAGCTGGTGGAATTCATCACCACGAGGTCCTTGAGACCTGAGATGACCTGCCACTTCTCGCCGTCGAAGGTGATCTGGGTGGTGCGCGTCTCCTGGCCCTTGCGGACGAAGGAGTGCTTGACCTCGTCGGCGCCGATGAACTGCGAGTTGTCGTCGGAGGCGGCGATGCGCTCCCAGGCGTACTCCTCGATCCGGATCCGCGCGGTCTTGATCGGCTCCTGCGACGCCACGAAGTGACGGGCGAGGTGGATGCCGAACTGCTCGGCGGACTCGATGCCGTGCTCCTTGGCGAACGCGTACACCGTGTTCTTGGTGGTGTCGGTCGGCAGGACGTTGGCGTTGGAGCCGGAGTAGTGGACGTCGTCCATGTCGCCGGAGAGGGCGACCGAGACGTTCAGGTCCTTGATGTGGTGGGTGTCGCCGTCCCGCGTGATCCTGACGACGCGGTTCTCTGCTTTGCCGTACTGGTTCTGGCCGAGAATCGTGGGCATGTCGGTGCTAGCTCCCTCGGTAAACGGAGTAGCCGAACGGGTTGAGCAGCAGCGGTACGTGATAGTGCTCGCCCGGTACGACGGCGAAGGTGATCGCCACCTCCGGGAAGAACGCGCCGCTGTCCCTTACGCGGGGGGCGTCCTGCTGCGCCTCGGCTTGCTTCTTGGAACTGAAGTACGACTCGGTGTCGAAGTCGAGCCGTACGTGGGTGGTGCCCACCGGCGGTGCCGGCAGGTCCTTGCATCGCCCGTCCGCGTCGGTAGCGGAGCCGCCGAGCGTCACCCACTTCGCGTCGCTGCCGCTGCGGGCGGCGAGCGAGACGGGGACGGCCTCGGCGGGGCGGCCGATGCTGGTGTCCAGGATGTGCGTGGACACCGATGCGGTGGTGTCGGTGCGCAAGACCGTCACTCTCCTTCTGTCACGAGACGGGTCAGCCGGATGCGGTTGATCTTGCCCAGTTCGGTGCGCACGATCTCGCGCTCCTGCTCGGGCGAGTTCCCGATCCGGGACTTCACCGCGTCACGCATCTGCTCACCGGTGGCACCGGTGGCGCAGATCAGGAAGACATGTCCGAACCGCTCCTGGTAGGCCAGGTTCAGTTCGAGCATCTCGGCCTTGAGCTCCTCGGTGGCGCCGGCCATCCCCCGCTGTTCGCGTGAGGAGGTGGGGTCCCCGGGCTTCGGGCGGCCGATCGGGGGGTGTCCGGCCATCGCGTCGGCCAGTTCGTCCTCGGTCAGCTCGGCCGTGGCGGCGTCACCGGCGGAGAGGAGGGCTTCTGCGGTGGCGTACGGGCGCCGGGAGAGGATCGCTCTTCCCCATGCCCCGCTGGCACACACCTCGTGCAACGCGGTGATGGCCTCGTCGTCCGCCAGGATGTTGAACCGGGCAAGGCCCGGTGTGGAGCTCGAAGTCACGGGAACCTCCGTGGCTGTTCTTCGCTGTGCGTTGGTCGGGCTGCGGATAGCTAACGCCTTCCGCAACACCACGTCAACACTTTGTTGAAATTCCCTGAACGGAAATGTCCGTCGCCGGACGATCCGGACAACGGCCTTCCATGCGCTTGTGATCCGCTTCGCTCCGCTACTCACCTTTGGCGGCATTTTCCCGGTTGGGATGCATGCTTCCGCCTCGAAGTGACCGGAGAGCGACAGACGGTGCATGGTGCCCTGACGCGACGATTCCCCCTTGACCGACCTCAGGCGGCTTCGTAACGCAATTCTCTGCCTCGCACCCCTCGCTTCCCAGTGCCACAGTGGAAAGGGTGTGCACTCACCCCGACGGGGAGAGCGGATCAAGAAGGTGGGGCCTCGCCGCTCACTTCGAACATTCTTTGACTCCGGCGAGACCCGCCCGGGCCGCCCGGATCGATACGCGCCGGTGCCACCGATCCGAACTCGGCAATTGCCTGTCCCTGTTCTCCCCGACCGCACTCCGGATGAGGCCGGGTATCGGGAGGTTCTCCCGTCGATGACCGCTCCAGTGGGGACGGACGGCGGGTTGCGCGGCGTGCACGAGCAGCCGGACGGGAGCACGCTTGATCCATGAGCGCCCCGACAGTCGTGCACCGGTGCTCCCCGGGGGCCGGGTGGTCACGATCCATGATGAGACGGCCGACGTCGTCCGCGACCTGATCGGCCCTCTCCGGGGGGCTGGAATCCATGACGCCGAGCATTGCGTCGATGATCCGCACCGGATCGAATGGCGCGGAGGCCGGTCCCATCTGCACGAAGCGGTCCAAGAGCGTCCCCTACACGGCGAGGTTGCGGAAGCGTTCGTAACAGCAAAGGGCTCACCAGGAAGGCACCCTCATGGAAACTGATGCCCTGACTTCCGACATGCTGCGAGACCTGAGGGCTGACAGGCCCTACCCGGCGGTCTCCCTGACGATGCCGACGCACCGGCGCGAGCCGGAAAACGCCCAGGACGCGGTGCAGTTGCGCAACCTCCTCGCGGAGGCCGAGCGCCGGATCGACACCGACCCGCAGGCATCGCGCCAGGACCGCATCGACCTGCACACCCAGCTGGAGCGGGCAGTGGCCGACGTCGATCTGCGCCACGCCATGGACGGCCTTGTGCTGTACGCCACCACTGACGAGCACCAGACCTGGACCGTGGCGCGTCATGTCCCGGAGCGAGTAGTCCTCAGCGACACCTTCCTGACCCGCAACCTGGTCGCCGCCAAGGCCCAGGCCCACCCCTACTGGGTGCTGGCCGTCGCCGCCGACAGGGCGACCCTGTGGAGCGGCACAGGTAACTCCCTCCAGCAGCACGAGGGGAACGGATTCCCCGCCGTGGCGCCGGAAGGCGAGTGGGACGTCCAGCACAAGGAACGCGTGGGCGACCAGCCGAGCACTTTCAGCGATGAGGACACCCGCCGCTTCATGCGCACCGTCGACATCGCTCTCACCGCGATGCTGTCAGCCGAGCCCCGCCCACTGTTCCTGGTCGGACTCGCCGAGGCCGTGGCCCTGCTGCAGGAGGTCGGCACCGCAGCCATCGCACCGGCCGCCACAGTGGCCAAGGGTGGCCTCACCGACGGCCCCGAAAGGGTCCTTCTCCAGGAGCTCGAACCCGCCCGCGCCGCACTGGCGGCCCAGGAGACCAGCCGGGTCGACACGGCACTGGACGATGCCCGCAGTCGGCGAACCTTCGCCGCCGGGCTGGATGAGGTCTGGGAAGCTGCCAACGCCGGTCGTGCCGCGATCATCGCCGTCGAGGAGCACTTCCAACCCACCGTTCGGCTGACCGACGGCCACCTCACCCCGGTGGGCGGCGAACCAGAGGGCGGCTGGGAGGCCGGCGTTCGCGAGGACATCGTCGACGAACTCGTGGAGACCGCCCTGGACCACGGCACCGAGGTGGTCTTCCTCCCCGACGACCGCCTCACCGAACACGACCGGATCGCCGCGGTGCTGCGCTACTGAACCCCGCAGGGAAGGCCTACCCGAAGTCGGCAGCCGCTGCCGGACGGTTCCGATGTCGGCCGTGCACATCCGTCGAGATCACTCCACATCCGAATCCGAGGGGACACGATGTGGGGTGATCTGCGGTTTTACGAGTCGCTAGCCTTTCACTCGTGTGGATGTCGCTTCCACATCAGGTGTCCTTCTCCCGGTTGAGATAGTTGTAGACGGTGAAGCGGCTGACACCGAGGGCCCCGGCCACCGTCTCCACCCCATGCCGTACGGAGAAGGCACCGCGTGCCTCCAGGGTCCGCACGGCCGCCTGCTTCGTCTTCCGGTCGAGGTCGGCGAGTGGCATCCCGTGCTGTCGCTCCATGGCGGCCAGGATGTGGTCGAGCGAGTCCGACAACTGCGGCAGGCGCACGGCTATGACGTCCTCGCCCTCCCAGGCCAGCAACACGTCGTCGGCCCGTGCCTGCTCGGGCCCGACCAGCTCGGCACCCATGGCGTCGACGAGTGGCTTGACCGCGGTGACGAGGGGGTGGTCCGCGGGTTCGGTCACTTCGAGTCCTCCCCGACGACGTTGACCTGGAGCGATATCCGGGTGGCACCCGACGCCAGGGCCTTTCGAAGCAGGGAGTCCACCGCGGTGAGCACCGCGTCCGCGCCGCCCTCCGCGGTATTGCCGAAGGGGCCGACGTCCACGGCGTCCAGTTCGGCCGACTGGATGACCTCGCGGGCCACCACCGCGTGTGCGGGTGCCTCGTCGAGATCGAACGGCTCGGTGGTGAACTCCACTCTCAAGCGCACTGTGCCTCCCTCATCTGCTCGCCGTGCACCCGGGGCCCGCGGCTCGGCCCCGACCCTAACGGACCGCCGCCGGGCCCGACGGCGGGAGCGGCAGCACACAGGCGGCCATCGGGGCGGCGAACGGGGTTCCGGTGAGGCGCAGGCCGCCGTCCGCCCGGTCGACGTCGAAGACCGTCACCGTGCCTGACCGCTGATTGGCGGCGAAGAGCAGCGCCCCGCCCGGCGAGAAGGCGATCTGCCGGGGGAAGTCACCGCCCACCGGCACCGTGTCGATCAGCCGCAGCGCGGCCCCGCCGGCCTCGACGGCGTAGCGCGTCAGGCTGTTGTGGCCTCGGTTGGCGAGGTAGGCGAAGCGGCCGTCGCCGGTGACCAGGAGCTGGGCGGGGTAGCTGGGGCCGGTTCCGGTTCCGGTGGACTGTCCGGCCCCCGGGGTCACCGCGCCGGTGGCGGGGTCGTAACCGCAGACGACGACGGTGTTGTCGACCTCGCAGGCGAGGTAGGCGAAGCGGCCGCTCGGGTGGAAGGTGAGGTGGCGCGGTCCGGCGCCCGGCCGCAGCCTGGCGTAGGAGAGCTGGCGGAGCGTGCCCCGGCGTGTGTCGAGCCGGTACGTGTAGACGGTGTCGTTGCCCAGGTCGACGGCGAGGACATGGCCGCCGTCGGGGGCGGTGACGATCTGGTGGGCGTGCGGCCCGTCCTGGCCGGGGCCGGGGGCCGGGGCGGTCTGGACGACCAGGTCGGTGCGCTCCCCCAGCGAACCGTCGGCTGCGATCGGGTGCACGGCAACGCTGCCCGAGGTGTAGTTGGCGCTCAGCAGCCACCGGCCGCTCGGGTGGACCGAGAGATGGCAGGGGCCGGCGCCGCCGGTGGAGCGGGTGCCCAGCACCCGGAACGTTCCGCCCGGGCCGAGCGCCACGGCCGTCACACCGCCCTGTTCCTGTTCGTCGACGGCGTACAGCGTGGTGCCCGAGGGGTGCAGGGCGAGGTACGAGGGGTTGTCGACACCGGTGATCGTCGTGCGCCCGGTGATCACCCCGGTCGCCGGGGCGTACCCGGCGACGCCGATTCCCGTACCCCCTCCGACTGTCGAGGTATACGTCCCCAGGAAGAGCGTCCCGGCCTTTCGGTCACGGGCAACCGGTGCGTCCGGCCAGGCCGTCGGGCCGGACGGCGCGGGCGGGGCCGGCGAGAAGGAGGCTGCGGCGCCCGCCAGTAGCGCTCCGAGAAGCGCGCGTCGGCTGGTGCGGGTCGTCATGCGCGGCACCTCGGGGTCGGCTGCGTCGGACATGTCAGCCACACTCTCCCGCCGCTGACGAAGTCGCAAGTGGCGCAATTCCGGTTGCATCCTCCGCAACCACCATGCACTGCACCGCGCGCACCGCTCCCGGCGGCCCGATGTGCGGACCCCCTCTTGACAGTCCTCCCGTCAGCCATGCAATCTTCCGTTAAGCAGAAACTAACTTCCGCAATACGGAAGGAGCGCCTGACCTCATGGGACACCCGGACCAGCGCTTCGATGTGAACCTTTCGATCCTCTTCACGGAACTCCCGCTCCTGGAGCGCCCCGCGGCCGCCGCCGCAGCGGGCTTCACGGCGGTCGAGCTGTGGTGGCCCTGGATCGAGACCCCCACCCCGCCGCAGACCGAACTCGACGCCCTCAAGAAGGCGCTCGACGACGCGGGCACACAGCTGGTGGGGCTGAACTTCTACGCCGGACAGCTGCCCGGCCCCGACCGCGGTGCGCTCTCCGTACCCGGCGCCGAGTCGGACCGGTTCCGCGCCAACATCGACGTGGCGGCCGACTTCGCCGCCTCGGTCGGCTGCAAGGCGCTGAACGCGCTCTACGGCAACCGCGTCGACGGCGTGGACCCGGCCGTACAGGACGAACTCGCCCTGGAGAACCTGGTCCTGGCCGCCCGCGCGGCCGACCGGATCGGGGCCGTCCTGCTGATCGAGACCTTGAACGAGCCGGAGTCGCCGCGCTACCCGCTGGTGAGCGCACCGGCCGGGATCGAGGTCGTCGACAAGGTCAACTCCGCGACGGGCCTCGGCAACGCCAGGTTCCTGCTGGACCTGTACCACCTGTCGATGAACGGCGAGGACCTCAGCCAGGTGATCGCCGCGTACGCCGGGAGGACCGGCCACGTCCAGATCGCCGACAACCCGGGGCGCGGCGCACCCGGCACCGGGTCACTGCCGCTCGAGCAACTCCTCGACGAGCTGACGAAGGCCGGTTACGACGGCTGGGTCGGCCTGGAGTACAAGCCGGGCGACCGACCGAGCTCCGAGTCCTTCGACTGGCTTCCCGCCGAGGCGCGCGCGGCCCGCTGAGGGCGTCGGCCCCCCTCGTAGACACGTTTTCAGGAAGGCACCCTCATGAGCAACAACCTCCCCAAGGTTGCGTGGATCGGACTCGGCATCATGGGCTCCCCCATGTCCGAGAACCTGATCAAGGCCGGTTACGACGTCACCGGTCACACCCTGGAGCAGGACAAGATCGACCGGCTGGTCGCCGCCGGCGGGAACGGTGCGGGCTCGATCGCCGAGGCGGTTCGGGACGCCGATGTCGTGATCACGATGGTGCCGGCCTCCCCGCAGGTCGAGGCCATCGCGTACGGCCCCGACGGCATCCTGGAGAACGCGAGGTCCGGGGCCCTGCTGATCGACATGTCCTCGATCACCCCGCAGACCTCCGTGGACCTCGCGAACAGGGCGAAGAACCGAGGCATCCGCGTGCTGGACGCCCCGGTGTCCGGTGGCGAGGCCGGTGCGATCGAGGCCGTACTGTCGATCATGGTCGGCGGCGAGCAGGCCGATTTCGACGCCGCGCAGCCGATCCTCCAGGCACTCGGCAGGACCATCGTGCTCTGCGGTCCGCACGGTTCCGGCCAGACGGTCAAGGCCGCCAACCAGCTGATCGTCGCGGTGAACATCCAGGCCTGCGCCGAGGCCGTCGTCTTCCTGGAGAAGTCCGGGGTGGACCTCTCCGCCGCGCTCGACGTGCTGAACGGCGGGCTGGCCGGCTCGACCGTGCTGACCCGCAAGAAGGACAACTTCCTCAAGCGGGACTTCGCGCCGGGCTTCCGGATCGACCTGCACCACAAGGACATGGGCATCGTCACCGACGCCGCCCGCAATGTCGGTGCCGCGCTGCCCGTCGGCGCCGTTGTCGCGCAACTCGTCGCCTCGCTGCGCGCACAGGGCGACGGCGGCCTGGACCACTCGGCGCTGCTGCGCGCGGTCGAGCGCCTCTCGGGTCAGTCCGTCCAGGCCTGACCGACCCGCCCCCAGACTTCCGGATGGTGTCGGCGCCGACACCTGTCCTGTCGCGCCCAGGCGTCGGCACCATCCGGAACACCCCACTCTCAATTTCAACAAACTGTTGACGTTCGGTTCGGAGCGTACTTACGCTCCTGGAGCCCCCAGGGCGTCGCAGTTCAGCAACTCCCGTACGGAAGGTCGCCCCGACACCATGACGCAGCGTGTGCTTACGACCGAGTCAGGCGCCCCGGTCGCCGACAACCAGAACTCCGCCACCGCAGGCGTCGGTGGCCCGATCCTCCTCCAGGACCAGCACCTGCTGGAGAAGCTCGCGCGCTTCAACCGGGAGCGCATTCCGGAGCGCGTGGTCCACGCCCGCGGCTCCGGCGCGTACGGCTACTTCGAGGTCACGGACGATGTCACCGGCTTCACCCGTGCCGACTTCCTCTCCGCCGTCGGCAAGCGCACCGAGACGTTCATCCGGTTCTCGACGGTCGCCGATTCGCTCGGCGGCGCCGACGCCGTGCGTGATCCGCGCGGCTTCGCCCTCAAGTTCTACACGGACGAGGGCAATTACGACCTGGTCGGCAACAACACCCCGGTGTTCTTCATCAAGGACCCGATCAAGTTCCCCGACTTCATCCACTCGCAGAAGCGCGATCCCTTCACGGGTCGTCAGGAGCCGGACAACGTCTGGGACTTCTGGGCGCACTCCCCGGAGGCGACCCACCAGGTGACCTGGCTGATGGGCGACCGCGGCATCCCCGCCTCGTACCGTCACATGAACGGCTACGGCTCGCACACCTACCAGTGGACGAACGCCGAGGGCGAGGCCTTCTTCGTCAAGTACCACTTCAAGACGAACCAGGGTGTCCGCTCCCTCTCCAGTGACCAGGCCGCCGAACTCGCGGGCAGGGACGGCAACTCCCACCAGACGGACCTGCTGCAGGCCATCGAGCGGGGCGTGAACCCGTCCTGGACCCTGTACGTGCAGGTCATGCCGGCCGCCGAGGCCGCGGACTACCGCTTCAACCCGTTCGACCTCACCAAGGTGTGGCCGCACGGCGACTACCCGCTGCAGCGGGTGGGCCGGCTGGTCCTGGACCGTAACCCGGACAATGTGTTCGCCGAGGTCGAGCAGGCCGCCTTCTCCCCGAACAACTTCGTGCCCGGCATCGGCCCGTCCCCGGACAAGATGCTGCAGGGCCGTCTGTTCGCCTACGCCGACGCGCACCGCTACCGGCTCGGCGTCAACCACACCCAGCTCCCGGTGAACGCGCCACGGACCGCCGCCGTCGACAACTACGGCCGCGACGGTCTGCACGCCACCCGCAACGGTGCGCGGCACGACAAGAACTTTGAGCCCAACTCGTACGCCGGGCCCGCCCAGACCGACGCGACGCTCTCCGCCCCGCTCGCCGTCCACGGCTGGACCGGCACCCACGCGGCGCCCGCCCACACCAAGGACGACGACTTCTTCCAGGCGGGCGAGCTCTACCGGCTGATGTCCGAGGACGAGAGGAGCCGCCTGGTCGCCAACATCGCCGGTGGCCTCTCCCGGGTCACGCGTGACGACGTGATCGAGAAGAACCTCGCCCACTTCCACGCCGCGGACACCGAGTACGGCGAGCGCGTCGAGGAAGCGGTCCGTGCCCTGCGCGAGGACTAGGGCCTCTCGTTCGGATCATGCTGGGCTCGCGCGGCCAGGCACGCACATGCGCCCCTCCGCGGTGGGGCCACTCCCCGATCCAGCCTGCTTCCACCGAACGACGTCGGAACACAGACCGCGCAAGGGATGTGACGGGAGGTCATTTTCCTTGCGTTGTCCGTCCGGCCGGCCCTGAGGGGTGTCCGGCGGGACGGACGCAACCGAGGTCCGCGGCGGCGTGCGAGCCAGTGCGGTGGTGAAGGCAGCCGGCAAGCGCTCTCGACCTGAGAGAGAGCGGACCCGGCCGCCCATCGCCCGTCGCCGCGGTCCCGGCACAACCTGCACACAGGACTCCGCCCGGCGGCGCGAACGAATCGGTCGCGCCGGCCTCTCGCCGTCGGGCGGTCACCACCCTCACGCAAGGGCGGGGAGTACGGACGGTCCCGCGCTCCCCGCCCTTGCGCACGTGCGTCAGTAGCCGGCCGGGCGGACGAGGCCCGTCTCGTACGCGAAGACCGCCGCCTGCGTCCGGTCGCGCAGCCCCAGCTTGGCCAGGATCCTGCTCACATGGGTCTTCGCCGTCTGCTCGGCCACCACCAGGCGTGTGGCGATCTCCGCGTTCGACAGCCCCTGCGCGATCAGGGACAGCACCTCTGTCTCGCGTTCCGTCAGATCGCCGACGCGCTCCATGAGCGGAGCCCTGGGCGCGGCGGTCATCCGGGAGAACTCGGCGATCAGCCGCTTGGTGATGTTCGGGGCGAGCAGCGCGTCACCCGCCGCCACCACCCGTACCGCATGGGCCAGCTCCTCCACCGAGGCGTCCTTGAGCAGAAAGCCGGACGCGCCCGCGCGCAGCGCCTCGTACACGTACTCGTCGAGATCGAAGGTGGTCAGGATGAGCACCTTGACCCGGGCGGCGTGCGGTGACGTGATGCGACGGGTCGCCTCGATACCGCCGAGCGCGGGCATCCGGACATCCATCAGGACGACGTCCGGGCCGAGTTCGGCGACCTTGGACACGGCGTCGAGGCCGTCCACCGCCTGCCCCACGACCTCGATGCCGGGTTCGGCGTCGAGCAGCACCGTGAATCCCTGACGGACCATCACCTGGTCGTCGGCGATCAGTACGCGGATGGTCGTCACAGGATGTCCTCAGCAGGTAGGGCGGCCGGATCAGGGGCGCTCACCGGCAGGATAGCCGTGACCTCGTAGCCGCCGTCCGGGGTCCCTCCGGTGACGAGTTCGCCGCCCAGCATCGCCGCCCGCTCGCGCATTCCGAGCAGTCCGTGCCCCATGCCCCGCGATGGCGCAGCGGGTCCGTCCGGAGCGGTGTTGGTGATCCGGACGGTGAGCCCGGCCGTCCCGTATGCCGTCTCCACCCGCACCCGGGCACCGGGCGCATGCCGCATCGCGTTGCTGAGCGCCTCCTGGACGATCCGGAACGCCGACAGCTCGACACTCGGCGGCAGCGGGCGCGGTGTGCCGGTGGTTGCGGTGGTGACCACGAGCCCGGCACCACGCACATTGGCCAGCAGCTCGTCCAGGCGGTCGAGAGTGGGCTGCGGCGCGTGTCTCGCCCCCTTCGAGAGGGCGTCCTCGGAGCGCAGTACGCCGAGCACATGGCGCAGTTCGGTGAGTGCCTCGACAGCGTTCTGACGGATGCCGGCGAGGTTCTCCCTGAGTTCGTCGGACGGGTTCTCGACGAGGTGCGGGGCGACCTGCGCCTGGATGGAGATCACCGACATGTGGTGGGCGACCACGTCGTGCAGCTCGCGGGCGATCCGGTTGCGCTCCTCCAGCAGGGTGCGCCTGGCCCGCTCACCGGCGGTGAGTTCCTCCTGGACGACCAGTTGGGTGCGGGCCACCCGCAGGCCGCGCAGCGAGGCGCCGATCACCACGGCTGCGATCAGCACCGGGGTGCCACGGTCGAGGGCGTAGTGGTGTGCCCGGGTGGTGGCGACGGCGCAGGACAGTGCCGCGAGGAGGGTGATCACCAGCGCCCCGGCCGACCGGCGGGGACGGACCCGCAGTGCCAGCAGGAACAGCACCCCGCACTGGAGCAGGAGCCCCGAGACGGTCCAGGGGAAGAGTGTGTCCGGGCTCGACCCGGGTTCCGTGATCCGCGCCGTGACGACCATGAGCACCGTCGACGCCCACCAGGCGGACACCGGACGGGACATGGCGACGATCAGCGCCGCCGCCTGGGCGATGCCGAGCAGCACCGCGTACCCCGGAACGGCGCCGCCGTCGCCGGGCGCCAGGGCGTTCACCTGGACCACGGCGAGGGTCATGGCGCAGATGACCAGCATCATCCCGAACACCGGCCGCCAGACCGGCCATCCGGGAGCCCCCATGGCAGGCAGTGGATCGGCGGGCGCCGACAGATCCTCGAACAGGGCGCGCGGAGCCCTCCGCAGCGCGGCCCTCAACCGCTGTCCGTCCCCCATCACCGACCCCCTCGTCCGGTCCAGACTATGGGCTGTCCCGTGATCCCAGGCGGGCGCACGACGACAGCTACGACACCTCGCCGCGTCGTCGGAACGCCCGAATACGACCGGTACGATGACGCCCCTCCGCCTCGCGATGCACTGCATCCGACGCCGCGCGCCGATCCACCAGGGACTACGGGGCAACCCTTAGGCACGGCGCATCACCGACTTCCGGGCAGGACGCCCCTCACGGACGATACGGCCGCCTTTCCGCGGCCGTCCCTCCTCGTGCTTACGGAATGCCGCCCGGCACACGAGCAGCGCCACGGCGAAGGCGGGCAGCCAGGCCAGCCGCGCGAACACCCAGCCGAAGTCCCTGGGCACGGTGTGCAGACCGGGCAACGTCTCGCCCGCGAGGAGTCCGACGGCGGTGACCACCATCATCGCGGTCTGGTGCCAGAGGAAGACGGTCATCGCGGAGAGGTTGACCAGCGCCACCGCCGCCCAGGCCGAGGGGCGTCGCAGGACGCGCCGCAACGGACCGAGCAGCAGCCGGGCCGCGCCGCACTGGGCGAGGCCGAAAGTGACGGCCGCGAGGGTGGGCGGGTCCAGGTTGGAGACCCTGGAGCCGGGCACCCCGACCATGGACGCCGGGTAGCCGGCCCACAGCACGAGTCCGGCGGTGCCGGCGACGCCGACGAGCAGCAGGGCCCATCCGGTCGACCGGCTCCTCAGGCCGCCGCGGGCCCAGCTGGCGCCCAGGCAGTACGGCACCAGCCAGCCGGCCGCCACATTGATCCAGCCGAGCCAGGCGGGACCGCCCAGGCCGAACCGGATCAGGTCGACATGCAGCACGACGGCGAGAGGCCACAGCGGATGAAGCTTCGTCACCAGCGGGGTCGCCGCCGTCAGCGCCGCGAAGACCAGCAGGAACCAGAGCGGTGACAGCACCAGCTTGAGCAGCGCGTGCACGGTCTCCGTGCCCACCCCGGAGGCGAGCAGCGCGCCCGCGATCACGGCCCACACCACCAGCACGGCGGCGACCGGCCTGAACAGCCGGCCCGCACGGGCGACGAGCCACTTCCGGTAGGTGATGCCGCGGGTGCGGGCGGAGGCGTAACTCTTCGCCCCGACCTGACCGCCCACCAGGAAGAACACCGCGAGTGTCTGGAACAGCCAGGAGACCGGTATCAGTTGCGGCATGTGCTGGAGAGGGCTCGCGGCGCGCACCGTGCCGGTGTCGGCGATCAGGGCGGTCACCAGCCAGTGGCCGAGCACCACGCCCAGAATGGCAAGGGCACGCAGTGCGTCGACGGCGCGGTCGCGGTCGGTCGGGGTGGCGGCGTCGATCCGCCGGACGAGTTCACGCATGACGGCCTTCCTCGGCGGGGTCCCGGCCGGAGACGATCCGGGCGATGTTCTCCAGCGACAGGGAGCCGGGCTTCAGGTAGTCGCTGTGGCCACCGCCGCCCGCCGCGAAGTACCGGGCGCCGAACGCCACGGAGACCGGGTCCGTTCCGAACCCGAGGGTGACGAAAGGCAGTCGGAGCCGCATGTGGGGCACGTCGGCGATCCAGTCGTCGCGGCCCCGTCCCGCCCAGACGGTGGCCGGGGTGTGGAGTGCGGCGACGTCGTCGAATCCGGTGCCGGGGCTGCCGTACAGGACGATGTCGGCGACCGCCAGCCCTGGCGCCGCCTCGGCGCAGACCACGGATCCGTAGGAGTGGCACAGCAGCGAGGTCCGGGCGGTCGGCTCGGCTCGTTTCAACTCTGCGAGAAACGTACGCAGTTCGGATGCGGCGCCGTCGGCCCGGCCCGTGGTCACCGATGCCCCGCTCACGGTGTCCGGCGTTTCGTAGCCGAGCCAGCCGATGACCGCCGACCCCTCGCCCAGCTCCCGGCGCAGGGCGACGGCACCGGCCCGCAGCCGCCAGTACCGGTCGAGGCTGATGCCCGCCCCCGGGACCAGCACGGCGATCCGGCGCGCCCTGGAGAGGTCGCCGAAGACCTCGACGCTGCGGCCGCCGTCGCGGCCGTCGAAGGAGAAGAGGTGGCGCGCCGGGTCGGCGAGACCGCGCAGCGATGCGGCCCGCTTGCCGTCGCCGTGTCGGGTGGCCATCCGCTCGGCCGCGAGGACGGAGCCGCGGTTGACTGCGTACCGGTCGGCAAGATCCGCGGCGGTCGCAGCCCGCAGCGGGGCAAGGGCGGCCGGGGCCGGCGCCGGAACGGCCGAGGGCCGGGCCGCACCCGCCATGGGCACGGCCACCGCGGTGATGACGAGGGAGGCGAGCAGCGTCCGGACAGCGCGCGGAAGGTTCCTGCGCGGGTGGCTCCTGGGCGGACTGGGCGCCATGAGGGATGTTCCTTCCGTACCGGATGTCCGTGGAGACGGTCAGTGGTGCTTCCGGTACAGAAGCTAGGGAGCGGACCCTGTGGTCGGCGTCCACCCGGGGAGGTCACCTTCCGGCTAACCCTGAAGTACTACGGGTAGGGGGCGTTGGCGCTTTCGCGGGGCCCGGACACACATGTGGGGGCGGACCACCGGGTTCCGGCGGTCCGCCCCGCACAGGAGACGCAGGAGAGGGTCGTCAGCTCGCGACGAAGGGGCGGATCGACGTCGGGGCGTGGCCCGGCTCGGTGGCGATGTCCTCCCACTCGTTGACGGCGTCGATGCCCGCGGCGCCCATCGAGATGTTGGTGACACGCTCCAGGATCGCCTCGACGACCACCGGGACCCGGAACTCGGCGGCCAGCTTCTTGGCCTCCTCGAACGCGGGCAGCAGCCGGTCCGGCTCGGTGACCCGGATCGCCTTGCACCCCAGGCCCTCGACGACCTTGACGTGGTCGACGCCGTAGACGCCCAGCTCCGGGGAGTTGATGTTCTCGAACTCCAGGTTGACCTGGAAGTTGATGTCCAGGTTGCGCTGCGCCTGGCGGATCAGCCCCAGGTAGGAGTTGTTCACCAGGACATGCACGTACGGGATGTTGTGCTGTGCGCCGACCGCCAGCTCCTCCAGCATGAACTGGAAGTCGTAGTCGCCGGAGAGCGCGACGACCTGGCCCTCGGGGTCGGCGGTGGCGACGCCCAGCGCGGCCGGGATGGTCCAGCCGAGCGGACCGGCCTGGCCGCAGTTGATCCAGTGGCGCGGCCGGTAGACGTGCAGCATCTGCGCACCGGCGATCTGGGAGAGGCCGATCGTGGTGACGTAGCGCGTCTCCGGCCCGAAGGCACGGTTCATCTCCTCGTACACGCGCTGCGGCTTCAGCGGCACGTCGTCGAAGTGGGTACGTCGCTGCAGCCGGGCCTTGCGCTCCTGGGTGGAGGCGGCCCACTCGCTGCGGTCCGGGAGCCTGCCGGCGGCCTTGAGCTCCTTCGCCACTTCGACGAAGAGCTCCAGCGCGGCCTTGGCGTCGGAGGCGATGCCGAGGTCCGGCGCGAAGATCTTGCCGAGCTGGGTGGGCTCGATGTCGACATGGACGAACGTACGGCCCTTGGTGTAGACGGCCAGGTCACCGGTGTGCCGGTTGGCCCAGCGGTTGCCGATGCCCAGGACCAGGTCCGACTCCAGGAAGTTCGCGTTGCCGTAGCGATGCGAGGTCTGCAGGCCGACCATGCCGGCGTTCAGCTCGTGGTCGTCGGCGATGACGCCCCAGCCCATCAGGGTCGGGATGACCGGGGTGCCCGTCAGCTCGGCGAACTCGACCAGGAGTTCGCAGGCGTCGGCGTTGATGATGCCGCCACCGGCGACGATCACCGGACGCTCGGATGCCAGCAGGAGCCCGATCGCCTTCTCGATCTGGGCACGGGACGCGGCCGGCTTGTAGACCGGCAGCGGCTGGTACGTCTCCGGGTCGAATTCGATCTCCGTCAGCTGGACGTCGATCGGCAGGTCGATGAGGACCGGTCCGGGGCGGCCGGACCGCATCAGATGGAACGCCTGCTGAAAGACGCCGGGCACCTGTGCGGCTTCCAGGACGGTCGTCGCGGCCTTGGTCACCGGCTTGGCGATCGAGGCGATGTCGACGGCCTGGAAGTCCTCCTTGTGGAGCTTGGCCACCGGCGCCTGGCCGGTGATGCAGAGGATCGGCACGGAGTCGGCGATCGCCGAGTAGAGCCCGGTGATCATGTCGGTCCCGGCGGGCCCCGACGTACCGATGCAGACGCCGATGTTCCCCGCCCTGCTCCGGGTGTAGCCCTCGGCCATGTGGGACGCGCCCTCGACATGCCGGGCGAGCGTGTGGTCGATGCCACCGCCGGCCTTGAGCGCCGCGTAGAACGGGTTGATCGCTGCGCCCGGCACGCCGAACGCGTTGGTGACGCCTTCCAGCTTGAGGATCTCAACTGCCGCTCGGGCAGCGGTCATTCGAGTCATGGAGTACTCCTGCTCGGACGGGTGGAGTCGGGCTCTGTCGCGCCACCTGAGAGCACCTATTCCGCATTACGAAAGTTTGTTTCTGCTATACGGAAGCAATCTAAGCCGCGTCCGAGTGGCCGTCAAGACCGGTGAATCCGCCAAGTCGCTCCCCCGCGCCCCGCTCTTGGTGGACCATGGGGACGGAGCACAGGGGACACGGGGCGCGGAGGCCCCGGGGCGGCGCCGGGGGGGCGCCGGAGGGAGACCACAGTGGAGTCCGTGCCGGTACGCTGCCCGGCCTGTAGCCGCGATCACGCCTACCTCACACCGGTCTACCCGTGCCCGTGCGGGACCCCCGTCGCCCCGCCCTTGCTGCGCGACGGAACGGTCGAACCGATCACCCACCGCACCTGGAACGAGGACTGGGTGACCGTGCGCTGCCGCACCTGCGGACGCCACGACCAGTGGCCTCAGCCGGAGCTGTGCTGTCCGTGCGGGACGGTGCTGCGGATCCCGGTCCGCCCGGCCACGGAGGCCGCGCCCGGCCCCGACGCAGGGGCGCTGCCCACCCACATCCCGCTGCCGCGGACGGCGACTGCGCCCCGCCCGGCGTTCCGGCCGATGCCGATCCGTACCGGCCGCGACGCGGTCACCGCCGCCGCGATGTATCTGCGGTGGCTGGGCTACCGCCACGTCGTACAGCCCGCGGAACGCCCGGCGTCCCGGATCGACCTGCGCGCCGCCGGACTGATCGCCCAGGTCGACTCGACCACCCGGCCGACCACCCTGCGCGATGTCGAATGTCTCTGGCTGAACGGCTTGAACGCCTCGGTGACCAGCGTCTTCTTCTCACTGGCGGGCTATGCGCAGGACGCCAGGGCGCGGGGGGACGGTCTCTGCATCCCGCTCTTCGTGATGGACCTCACCGGGACCCCGCAGCCGGTCAACGGCCCGGCGGACGAACTGCTCTCCACCGGCGCCTGACCGCCGTACCGAGCGCCATACTGGCGGCATGCGCATCCGTCCCGCCCGCCGCTCCGATCTTCCGCTGCTCCAGGAGATCGAGCGCGCCGCAGGCGAACCCTTCCGCACCCTCGCCATGTCCGCCGTCGCGGACGACGACCCGCCGCCTCTCGATCTGCTGGACGAGTACCGCAGGGCCGGCCGCGCCTGGGTGGCCGCGGACGCCGACGACCGTCCGGTCGGCTACCTGATCGCCGATCCGGTCGACGGCGCGGCCCATGTCGAGCAGGTCTCGGTCCATCCGTCCGCCGCCCGGCGCGGCGTCGGCAGCGCGCTCATCGACCACCTCGCGCTCTGGGCGGGCGGGCGGCGGCTCGAAGCCCTCACCCTCACCACCTTCTCGCACGTCCCGTGGAACGCGCCGTACTACACGCGCCTCGGCTTCCGCACGCTGACCGAGGCCGAACTCACCGACGGGTTGCGGAAGATCAGGGCGGAGGAGGCCGAACACGGCCTGGACCGCTGGCCGAGGGTCTGCATGCGACGCGAACTCTGACACGGCGACACGGTGCGGGTGCTTCCGCGCGAGCCCCCGCGCCGGCCAGGACGCGCACCCCGACGCCGCAGCGGAACCGGCCGGCAACAGCGAGTGCAATCGGTCACGTTCGGTCCTGCGGCCACAAATGTTCGGTCGCTGTCGGTGGGCGGCCGTAGAGTGGTGTGCATGGTCTTAACTCCACAACTCCCACCACCTTTCTCCCCACGAAACACCGCACAGAGCATCGGACAGTCCGCGCAGCCGACCCACCCGTCCGCCGTCGAGGCGAACGAGGCGATTCGTGCGCTCGTCGACGCACGAGCCGGCCAGGACTGGTCCTCCGTGGAGTCCGCGGCCTACGAGGTGCTGCTCGTCGAATGGGCGGCGGCCACTCGGGGCGCTGCCGGCGACATCATCGAAGCCGCCTGACAGCGCGCCCGTCGGCGCCGCTCCCGCCCTAGCCGTAGTTCTCCCGCAGTTCGATCTTCCGGACCTTCCCGCTCACCGTCATCGGGAAGCTCTCCAGGATCTGCAGCCGTCGTGGAATCTTGTAGTGCGCGAGCTGCTCGCGGCAGTACTCCGTCACCTCCTCCAGGGTCGGCGGCTGCGCCGGGTCCCGGGGGATGACGCAGGCCAGGATCTCCTCGCCGTACGTCTCGTCCGGGACACCCACCACCTGCACGTCGCCAATCTTCGGATGGCCGTAGAGGAACTCCTCGATCTCCCGCGGGTACACGTTCTCGCCACCGCGGATGATCATGTCCTTGATGCGGCCGACGATCTGTACGTAGCCGTCCTCGCGCATCACCGCGAGGTCGCCGGTATGCATCCAGCGCCCCGCGTCGATCACCTCCGCGGTCCGCTCGGGCTGCTCCCAGTAGCCGAGCATCACGCTGTAGCCGCGGGTGCAGAGCTCACCGGCCGCGCCGCGCTCCAGGGTCACGCCCGTCGCCGGGTCGACGACCTTCACCTCGACGTGCGGCATCACCCGGCCGACCGTTCCGGTGCGGCGCTCCAGGTCGTCGTCACGGCGGGTCTGGGTGGAGACCGGCGAGGTCTCCGTCATGCCGTAGCAGATGGACACCTCGTCCATGTGCATCTCGGCGACGACCCGCTTCATCACCTCGACCGGGCAGGGTGATCCGGCCATGATCCCGGTACGCAGCGAGGAGAGGTCGTACGAGGCGAAGTCCGGGTGGTTCAGCTCCGCGATGAACATGGTCGGGACGCCGTAGAGCGAGGTGCAGCGCTCCGCCTGGACCGCCGCGAGGACGGCGGCGGGTTCGAAGGCGGGGGCCGGGATCACGATGCAGGCGCCGTGCGAGGTGATGCCGAGGTTGCCCATCACCATGCCGAAGCAGTGGTAGAAGGGAACGGGCAGGCACACCCGGTCCTGTTCCGTGTAGGCGACCATCTCCCCGACGAAATAGCCGTTGTTGAGGATGTTGTGGTGCGAGAGGGTGGCGCCCTTGGGGAAGCCCGTCGTGCCCGAGGTGTACTGGATGTTGATCGGGTCGTCGCAGGACAGCTCGGCCTCTCTGGCCGCCAGTTGTCCGGCGGTGACGCCCGCGGCCGCTGCCGTCAGCTCGTCCCAGGACGGATCGCCGATGTAGTGCACGGTGCGCAGGGCCGGGCAGTCGGCCCGGACCTGGCCGACGAGGGCGCGGTAGTCGCTGGTGCGGTGGGCGAGCGAGGAGATCAGGAGGGAGATCCCGGCCTGACCGAGCACATACTCCAGCTCGTGCGCCCGGTAGGCCGGGTTGATGTTGACCATGACCGCGCCGATGCGGGCGGTGGCGTACTGGACGAGCACCCACTCGGGGCAGTTGATCGCCCAGATGCCGACGCGGTCGCCCTTGGCCACTCCTGAGCCCATCAGCGCGCGCGCCAACTCGTCGACGTCGGCGCCGAATTCCGCGTACGTCCAGCGCCGCCCCGAGGCGACGTCGACAAGCGCCTCACGGTCCGGGTGCGCCTCGATCGCCCGGTCGAGATTGCGCCCGATGGTGTCGCCGAGCAGGGCCGTGGTGCTGGTGCCGCGCGCGTAGGAAAGGCCGGTCCGTCGGCTCATCGCAGGTCCCCCTCGTCGAATTCGGTGCCGACGCCCTCGGCCGTACGCTCGCGCAGCTCGATCCGGCGGATCTTGCCTGACACGGTCTTCGGCAGTTCGGCGAATTCCAGCCGGCGGATCCGCTTGTACGGCGCGAGCACCGCCCGCGAGTGTGCGAAGAGCACCTTGGCGGTGTCCGGGCCGGGCTCCCAGCCCTCCGCGAGCACGACGTACGCCTTCGGGACCGCGAGCCGGACCGGGTCGGGCGCGGGCACGACCGCGGCCTCGGCGACCGCCTCGTGCTCCAGCAGGGCGCTCTCCAGCTCGAACGGCGAGATCTTGTAGTCGGATGCCTTGAAGACGTCGTCGGCACGGCCGACATACGTGATGTAGCCGTCCTCGTCGCGGGAGCCGATGTCGCCGGTGCGGTAGTAGCCGCCGGCCATCGCCTCGGCCGTACGGTCCGGGTCGCCGTGGTATCCGGTCATCAGGCCGATCGGACGGTCCGAGAGATCGAGGGAGATCTCGCCCTCCGTCGCGCCGGGCCGGCCGGTGACCGGGTCCAGGAGCTCCACCTTGAAGCCGGGGCTCGGCCGCCCCATGGAACCCGACTTCAGCAGCTGGCCGGGGGTGTTGGCGACCTGGACGGCCGTCTCGGTCTGGCCGAATCCGTCCCGGATGGTGACGCCCCATGCGCGCCGGACGGTCTCGATGACCTCGGGGTTCAGCGGTTCGCCCGCCGCGACGACCTCGCGCGGCGGGGTCCTCAGCTGGGAGAGGTCGGCCTGGATCAGCATCCGCCAGACGGTGGGCGGGGCGCAGAAGCTGGTGACGCCCGAGCGGTCCATCTCGGCCATCAGCCGGCCCGCGTCGAACCGGGTGTAGTTGAAGATGAAGACGGTCGCCTCGGCGCTCCACGGCGCGAAGAGGTTCGACCAGGCGTGCTTGGCCCAGCCCGGCGAGGAAATGTTGAGGTGGACGTCTCCGGGCCTGAGACCGATCCAGTACATCGTCGACAGGTGCCCCACGGGGTACGAGACATGGGTGTGCTCGACCAGCTTGGGGCTGGCGGTCGTGCCGGACGTGAAGTACAGCATCAGCGGTTCGTCGGCGTCGGTCTCCCGGTCCGCCTCGAAACTCTCCGGCTGCTCGTCGGCGCCGGTGTACGAATGCCAGCCCTCGACCTCGCCGCCGACGGCGAGCCGCGTGTAGTCACCGGGCACCTCGTCGAACTTCGCGGCGTCCGCGTCCCGCACGATCACATGGCGGACCCGGCCACGGTCCACCCGGTCACGCAGATCGACGGGGCCGAGGAGCGGGGTGGCGGGGATGACGACCGCGCGCAGCTTCATGGCGGCGAGGGCCGTCTCCCACAGTTCGACCTGGTTGCCCAGCATGACGAGGATCCGGTCACCGGCGCGTACCCCCTGGGCACGCAGCCAGTTCGCCGCCTGATTGGAGCGGGCGGACATCCGGGCGAAGGACGCCTCGGTGCGCCGGCCGTCCTCCTCCACGATGTGCAGAGCGGTGCGGTCGTTGTTCTCGGCGATGACGTCGAACCAGTCGAGCGCCCAGTTGAAATGGTCGGTCCGGGGCCAGCGGAAACCCTCGTAGGCCGCCGCGTAGTCCGCGCGGTGCTGCAGCAGAAAGTCCCGGGCGGCCCGAAACGTTTCCGTCGCGTTCGTTGCCGACATGTGCCCTCCTCATTGCGGACCGGACCGGTCACTTAACATCATGAAAACAGTGACCCAGGTCTCACCACCCCCGAACGGGGGTACAGAGGGCGGGGCAGAGAGGCGACAGCGTGCCGGAACCGGTCGATACGGTCGAGATGCAAGCGGCGCTGCTGCGGCTGCGCCGGACGAGCGGACTGCCCGTCACGTTCGGCGGACTGCTCTCGGACCCGCGCCACGCCAGGATCGTGGAACTCAACGGTGCGCAGACCACCGCGCTGCGCGGGCTCGTCATATCGGCCGGCAGCGGGCTCGGCGGCAAGTCGATCGCCCTGTCGCGGCCGTGCGCGGTGACCGACTACCCGTCGTCGCGGCACATCAGCCACGAGTACGACACCGCGGTCGCCGCGGAGGGCCTGCGCTCGGTGGTCGCGGTGCCCGTCGTCGTACGCCGGAGGGTACGGGGCGTGCTGTACGGGGCGCTGCGTGAGCCGCTCACCCTCGGGGACCGTATGTTCGACGCGGCGGTCGCGGCGGCCCGCGACGTGGAGCAGGCCCTTGTCGTCCGCGACGAGGTGCAGCAGCTGCTGTCCGTCACCCGTGACCAGGTGACGGATCCCCGGGCCGCTCCGGGGGCCTGGGAGGACGTCCGCGAGGCGCATCGTGAACTGCGCGCGCTCGCCCCCAAGGTGACCGACCCGGCGTTGCGCGAGGAGCTGCTCTCGGTGTGCGCGCGGCTGGCCTCGGCGTCCGGGACGCAGGAGCCGCACGCCCGGGAGGTGCTGCTGGCGCCGCGCGAGGTCGATGTCCTCGCCTGTGTGGCATCGGGTGCGACCAACGCCGTGGCAGCCGGCCGGCTGGGCCTTCGACCGGAGACGGTGAAGGGCTATCTGCGCTCGGCGATGCGGAAGCTGGGGGCGCACACCCGGCTGGAAGCGGTGGTCGCCGCGCGCCGGGCGGGGCTGCTGCCGTAGACCGACCGGCGCATGGCGAGGCCCGCCTCTCTGCGCCGGTCGTTCCTGGCCGCGTGTCTGACGGTCGCGTGTCTGACGTCGGCGGGGGCCTCTGCCGTAGCGTCGGGGCCGAGGGGGTGACGGACATGGTGTCCACGCATCAATATCTCGCCTTCGCGGCGATGTCCCTGCTGGTGATCGTGATTCCGGGGCCGAGCGTGCTCTTCGTGATCGGCCGGGCACTGGCCCACGGCCGCCGCACCGCGCTGGCCACGGTGCTGGGCAATGTCGTCGGCTCGTACGGCCTGGTGGTGGCGGTCGCGCTGGGGATCGGTTCGCTGGTGGAGCGCTCGGCGGCGGTCTTCGTGGCCGTGAAGCTGGCAGGTGCGGCGTATCTGGTCCTCCTGGGGGTGCAGGCGTTCCGGCACCGCAAGGAGATGAAGCTGGGGGCCGTCCATGCGTCGTCGGAAAGGCCGGCGCGTGGTGATCTGCGGACGGCGGCGGACGGTGTGGTCGTCGGTGTCACCAACCCCAAGGGAATCGTCTTCTTCGCCGCCGTGCTCCCCCAGTTCGTGGATCCGTCGGCGGGTCATCTCCCGGCCCAGATGTTGCTGTTGGGCCTGGTTCCGATCGCCATCGGTCTCGTGACGGACACGCTCTGGGGGCTCGGCGCCTCGGCCGCCCGGAGTTGGTTCGCCCGGTCGGACCGACGGCTGTCGCTGATCGGCGGGGCGGGTGGCTTCGCCATGATCGGCCTGGGCGTGACGGTGGCGGCGACGGGCCGCGCCGACTGAACCCGGTTCACCGCCCGAAGTCGATGAACGGCCCGAACCGGACGTCGTGCACGGGTGCCCGCGTGGTCGCCATCGTGGCGAGCATCCGCAGCCCTTCCTCCGTAACGGCGTCGCGCTCGGCCCGGCTGAGCTTCCCCAGCGCCTGCACGGTGACGATCTCCTCGCCGCCGGGCTTCCCGCCGGACTTCGTGCCGGGCGCGCCGAATCGCCAGATCGCGGCGAGGGACCCGTCGACCAGCACGGTTCCGTACGCCTGGTTGCCGTTCCCGTTGCGTCCCCGGTACTGCGGTGGGATGACGCGCGTACGGTCGGCGTGGCCGAGCAGCACGTTGTCGAACTCGGGCAGGAAGCGCGGCGGGGCAGGGGTGTCCGCGTCGGGGCGCGGGGCGTCCGGCAGGTCGAAGAGCTCGACGCCGTTCTCGTCGCGGAAGGTGATCAGCTGCGGCCGCAGCCGTTCGAAGGCTTCCCGCAGCCGGGTCAGCCCCGCCCACATCTGCATGTCCTTCACGGAGGCGGGGCCGAACGCCCCGAGGTAGCGCAGCACGGTCGCGTCGGGTGTGGGCGTCGGCTCCGCCGGCCGGCCGAGCCAGTGCTCCACGGTGGTCAGCGCGACCTGGCCGCTGCGGCCCCACAGCCCGCGCGGGGTGACCTGGACCAGGGGCAGGACGCAGCGGGCTGCCACGGTCAGGGCCTGCGGGTCGGCGTCCGGCCACTCGGCGAGCAGCACCTCGCGCATCTCCTTCGGGGTACGGGGCCGTTCCTCGACAAGCTCCCGGCCGAGCGCCGCGAGCCGGCCCGGATCCACACCGACGAGCCCGTCGCGGAACATCTTCAGCTCCCGGTCGCGGGCCGGCTGGACCAGCGGGCGCAGGGTGAGCGCGTCGTCGGCGGTGTGGGTGTGGATGGTGGACCGCAGGGTGACGATACGGACCACCTCGCGGGACTCCATCAGCCCGGAGAGCTCGGCGGGGTCGAAGCCTTCGAGCCGGGCGAAGAGCTGGTGGTAGGGCGGCTTGGTGTTCTGTGCCTGGAGCCCGACGAGATGCCCGACGGCGTCCCTCGCGGACATCGGGCTCCGGCGCAGGAGCAGTTGGCGCGCCAGGGTGGCGCGGCCCAGTGCGCGGGGCGACAGCACGGGGGACGAGGCGGGTGCGGCGGTGTGCGTCTTCGCGGCCATGAACGGCACGCTACGCGGACTTGCGGACAGCTTCGGTCCGCGACTGCGTATCCCATCTCTCCTTGGGCCGCCGCACCGACGACGGCAGGACCCGGGATTGTGGGCGGACCGCCCGCATCATGGTCCGGTGATCAGTGTCCTGTTCGCCATCCTGACCGCACTCAGCAACGGCGCCGCCTCTGTGCTGCAACGCCGCGCCGCCCGCTCGGTACCCGACACCGAGGCGATGCGTCTGTCGCTGATCGGCCATCTGCTGCGCCAGAAGGTGTGGCTGGCCGGGATCGGCCTGGTGATCGTCGCCGCCGTCTGCCAGGCCACTGCGCTGGCCACCGGCCCGATCTCGGTGGTCCAGCCGATCTTCGTGATCGAGCTGCCGGCGACGCTGCTGCTGGCCGGGTTCGTGATGCGGGTCCGGGTGCCCCGTGCGGTCTGGTACGGGGTGGCTGCCGTGACGTTCGGACTGGCCCTCGGCATGGCCTCCGCCGCGCCGGGCGGCGGAAGTTCCTCGGTGCGGGGCGCGGCATGGATCCCGGCACTGGTCCTGACGGGGATCTTCGAGGCGGCGCTGATCGCCGGAGCACGGTCCGCCCGCGGCAACGCCCGTGGGGCGCTGCTCGGTCTGGCCGCCGCATGCGGGTACGCGCTCACCGCCGCCCTGATGAAGGACGCCATGGGGCAGCTCGGCGACGGTGGCGGGGCAGCCGCGCTCATGACGTCCTGGCAGCTGTACGCCACCGCCGCCGCCGGGGTGGGATCGTTGTTCCTCCTTCAGAACGCCCTGCAGGCGGGCACCCTGGTCGCCGTACAGCCGATGCTGACGCTGGGCGACGCGGTGATCAGCATCCTGTACGGCGTGACCCTGTTCGGCGAGCATCTGCGTACCGACTGGTGGCTGCTGCCCGAACTGGCTGCGCTCACCCTGATCGCCCTGGGTTGCGTCGAACTGGCCCGCTCGCCGCTGGCAATCGGTAACGCGGTACCGCCGTCGCGCGGCACCCGCGTGAAGTGATGGCCCGCCCGCCGGGAGGTGAGGCTCCTCAGGCGGTCTGTCCGGATCCCGACCCTGTACCGGAAGCGGCCTTGATGCCCTTCGTGATCTCGTCCATCACCGAGAGCGAGGGCGCCTTGGAGCTGATGTCGAAGCCGGAGCGCACGACCACCAGCATGTCCGCGGCGTGTGGGGACGGGAGGACCAGCGACTGCACGTACCCGTCGTCGCCCTTCTTCGTGACCACCTTCCAGCGCACCAGATAGCCCTTCTGGCCGGCGACGGTGACCGGCTCGGACTTGAGCTGCTGGTGCGAGCTGATGGCGCCGTAGGCCTTGCCGCCGTACGACTCCTTGGCGTTGACGGAGATGTCCGCCTTGGCCGCCGCCTCCGCCGTGCTCGCCGTGATCTTGAGCGCCTGGGCCGGGGCGGCGAACACTCCGCCTCGCTCGCACTTCTGCGAGGTGTCGGCCGGGCAGGTGTACGTGCCGGTGCTCACCGACGCACCGATCGTGGCCGACTGCCCCTTCCAGCCGTCCGGCACCGGAAGGCTTACGCCGCTCATCACGTCCGTCACATAGCCGTCCTCGGACGGCGGCTGCTGCGGTTGCTGCTGGTCGGGCGCCGGGCTCCGGCCACCGTCGCCGGGACCACCCCGGCCGCCCCGGCCGTCCTGCCCGCCGGAAGGACTGGGCGCGGGCGACGCGGCGTCGGAGGAGGTGTTCTTCGTACGGCCGGAGTCGTCGGTCAGCATCAGGACACCGCCCGCAATGGCGGCGAGGACCACCACACCCGCGGTGACGCCGACCCCGATCCGGATCCGGCGGCGCCGGACGGCCGCAGGCGGCATGCGGAGCTGGTCGGTCCAGCGGCTCCCGTCCCACCAGCGTTCCTGAACGGGGCCTGTTCCTGTGTACCCGGGGTCCGTATGCCAGCCGGGAGGGCTCATCTCGGTCACGACGTCCACCGTAGAGGCCCTCCGTGAAAATCAGATGAAACCGGTCCGCCGAATCCGGCCGTGCCCCTCCCTCGTGGGGCTCCCTCCGACGACCGTCCGACCGTGACCGGGGAAATGTCGACCATGACCTGGGAGGTAATCGACGCCTTCTCCCCCGTCGGACATCGTGTTCCTCACGAGCGGCACAGGAGCTCGGTCGCAGGGCCGGGACATGACGGAAGGACAGCACGATGACCGCATACGAGGACGCCGTCCGGCGCTACTTCGTCGCCTGGAACGCAGCGACGCCCGAGGACCTCGCCAAGGCCGTCGCAGCCGCGTTCACCGAGGACGCCACCTACACCGACCCGCTGGCCGACGTACGCGGCCACGACGGGCTCGCCGCCGCGATCAGTGGTGCCCGTCAGCAGTTCCCGGGCTTCGAGTTCAAGCTGACCGGCACCCCCGACGGGCACCACGACATCGTCCGTTTCAGCTGGGACCTGGTCTCCACCGCCGACGGTACGGCGCCCGCCGCCGGGTCCGACGTCATCACCCTCGACGACGACGGGCGCATCAGCTCCGTCAGCGGCTTCCTGGACCGGGTACCCGGCGCCTGAGCGGGCGCTACGCGGTCCTGGCCGTCCGGCGGCGCAGCGCGGGGTCGGTCAGCGCGGCCGGTTGGTAACCGGCGTCGCGGGCCGACAGGTTGGTGCCGGGCGGCACGATCTTGTCGATCTGGTCGAGAACGTCCCCGCCCAGCCGCACCCGGTCCGCGCCGAGCTGGCCCGCCAGCTGTTCGAAGGTCCGCGGGCCGATGATGGCGGAGGTGACCGCCGGGTGCTCCAGGACGAACGCCAGGGCCAGCTGTACGAGGGTCAGCCCGGCGTCCTCGGCCAGCCGGGCGAAGGCCTCGGCGGCGTCGAGCTTGGCGCTGTTCTCCGGGGACGTGATGTCGAAGCGCTCAGCCTGCCGTTCGGCACGGCTGGAGACGGGCTGGCCCGCCCCCTTGCGGTAGCGACCGGTCAGCCAGCCGCCGGCGAGCGGGCTCCAGGAGAGCACCGCGAGTCCGTGCCGCTGGGCGACGGGCAGCACCTCGCGTTCGATGCCGCGGGCGAGCAGGGAGTACGGGGGCTGCTCGGCCACGACGCGTTCGCGGCCGCGGCGCTCCGCGATCCACTGGCCCTCGACGATCGCGGACGGCTCGAAGGTGGACGTACCGATGTAGCGGATCTTGCCCTGGCGCACCAGGTCGGACAGGGCTCCGAGCGTCTCGTCGAAGTCGGTGTCCGGTTCGGGGCGGTGCACCTGGTAGAGATCGATCCAGTCGGTGCCCAGCCGGCGCAGGCTGTTCTCGACCTCGCGGATGATCCAACGACGTGAGTTGCCCTGCTCGTTGGGGTCGCTGCCGAGGCTGCCGTGGAATTTGGTGGCGAGCACGACGTTCTCGCGGCGGCCACCGGCGAGCGCCTTGCCGACGATGGTCTCCGACTCACCGGCGGAGTACACGTCTGCGGTGTCGACGAAATTGATGCCGGAGTCCAGGGCGTGGTGGATGATCCGGATGCTGTCGTCGTGGTCCGTGTTGCCGCGGGCGCCGAACATCATGGTGCCCAGACAGAGCGGGCTGACCTTCACTCCCGTGCGTCCGAAGTTGCGGTACTCGGTCATCGTGCACTCTCCTTGACGAGTTCGTCGATCTGAGGATGGCCGTCGGCCGGCGCCGGGTCGCCGCTCTGACGGAAGGCGTCCCAGAGGCGGCGGTACGGACCGTCGGCGGCCAGCAGTTCGGCGTGGGTGCCGGTCTCGACGACGGTTCCCGCGTCGAGGACCACCACCCGGTCCGCGCGGGCCGCCGTCGTCAGCCGGTGGGCGACGACGACGGTGGTACGCCGGCGGGCCAGGACGTGGGTCGCGGCGGCGACCCGGCGCTCGGTGGCCAGGTCCAGCGAGGCGGTCGCCTCGTCGAGCAACAGGACGTCCGGGTCGACGAGTTCGGCCCGGGCCAGGGCCAGCAGCTGGCGTTGTCCGGCGGAGAGGTTGCGACCGCGCTCCCCCACCGGCTGGAGGTAGCCCAGCCGCAGCCCGGCCACCATGTCGTGGGCGCCGACCGCGCGCGCCGCCGCCTCCACCTCGGTGTCGGTGGCGTCCGGGCGCCCGTACGCGATCGCGTCCCGGACCGTACCGCTGAACAGATGCGCCTCCTGCGGCACCACGCCCAGTCTGCGGCGGAAGCCGGGTAGGTCGAGCTCGCGCAGATCGTGCCCGTCGACGCGGACCGTGCCCGCCGACGGGTCGTAGAACCGGGCGAGGAGTTTGACGACGGTCGACTTGCCCGCGCCCGTCGCCCCGACCAGGGCGACGGTCTCGCCCGGTGCGATGCGCAGACAGACACCGTGCAGGACCTGCCGGCCGCCGCCGCCCGCGTATCCGAAGGAGACCGAGTCGAGTTCGATCTCCCCACGCAACTTGCCGACCGGCCGTGCGTGGTCGGCGGGCGGGGTGCCGGTGGGCGTCTGCATCAGCGTCCGCAGCCGCCCCAGGCCGACGACGGCCTGCTGATAGCCGTCGAAGACCTGGGAGAGCTGCTGGATGGGTGAGAAGAACAGCTCGACGTAGAGGAGGAAGGCGATCAGAGTGCCCGCGCTCAGTGTCCCCGAACGGACCTGCCCCGCGCCGACGGCCAGTACGGCTGCCGCGGACAGGGTGCCGAGGAACTCGACGAACGGGAAGAACGTGCCCATGTAGCGCTGGGCACGCAGCCTGGAGTCCCGGAAGGACCAGGCCAGTTCGGCGAAGTCACGGGCGTTGCGGCGCTCGCGGCGGAACGCCTGGGTGACGCGGATGGCGGTGACGTTCTCCTGGAGGCAGGCGTTGACCGCGCTGATCCGTTCCCTGGCCTCCCGGTAGGCGGGGACCGAATGGTGGCGGAAGAGGGCGGTCGCGGCGATCAGCAGCGGCAGTGCGGCCAGCAGCACCAGGGCGAGCTCCGCGTCGATCGCCAGCAGCGTGACGAGGACGCCGAGGACGGTCAGCAGACTCACCACCGCGGTGATCAGACCGGTCTGCAGGAAGTTCGACAGGGCGTCCACGTCGGTGGTCATCCGGGTCATGATCCGGCCGCCGAGCTCCCGCTCGTAGTAGTCGAGGCCGAGCCGCTGCAGCTGTGCGAAGGTTTTCACACGCAGGGTGTAGAGGAGGCGTTCGCCGGTCCGTCCGGTCGTGCGGACCTGGGCCACGCCGACCAGCCAGTTCGCGGCGACCACGACGGCCGCGGCAGCGGCCGCGGCCAGCAGGACGCCCCCGGCGTGGTGGGCGACGCCTTGGTCGACGCCTTGTCTCACCAGTACGGGCACGGTGATCTGGGCGAGGGCGTCCAGCGCGACCAGCACCAGGCCGAGCAGCAGCGGCACGCGGAACGGGCGGAGCAGCGTGCCGAGGTGGAAGGCCGGGTCGGCGGCGACGGCCTGCCCGGTCGGCACCTGCGGATCGGCGGCGGGCAGGGGGAGCCGGGCGAGCCCGGCGATGAGTTCGGCGCTGGGCGGGGCGGAGCCGAGGACCCCACCGCCGGGCCCGCCACGCCCCGGCCCGGAGGTGGCCGCCGCCTCGGCCAGGGCCTGGGCGGCGCGGACGGCGGTGCCTTCGAGCTGGTCCGACGTGGAGTCGTCGGGGCGGTGCCAGAGGTGGGGGGTGAGGGTGCCGGCGGCCTGTTCCGGCACGTCGGCTGCGGGCTCGGCGCCGTCCGCGGCCGTCGCGCCTTCCGTGTCCTCGGCCGCGAGCTCCGTCGTCGCCTCCGCCGTGGAGAGCAGATTGCGGAACAGGCCCGACCTGGACCGGAGTTCGTCGAGGGTTCCGGTGTCGACGATGCGGCCGTCGTCGAGGACGGCGATCCGGTCGGCGAGCTCCAGGGTCGATCTGCGGTGCGCGACGATCAGTGTGGTGCGGCGCCGGGTGTCCTCGCGCAAGCGGTGGTGGATCTGTGACTCCACCCGGGCGTCGATGGCCGACGTGGCGTCGTCGAGGACGAGGACCGCCGGGTCGCCGACGAGCGCGCGGGCGAGAGCCATCCGCTGGCGCTGCCCTCCGGAGAGGGTGAGGCCCTGTTCCCCGACGACGGTGTCGTACCCCTGCGGCAGCCGTTCGATGAACTCGTCGGCCCGGGCGATGCGGGCCGCCGCCCGCACCTGCTCGTCCGTCGCGTCCGGGATGCCGTACGCGATATTGGCGCGCACGGTGTCGGAGAGCAGCAGGCTCTCCTCGAAGACGAAGCCGATCCGGGAGCGCAGGGACGCCAGGGCGAGTTCGCGTACATCGCTGCCGCCCACCCGCACCGAGCCTGCCGGAACGTCGTAGAACCGGGGCAGCAGGGCCGCCGCAGTGGACTTCCCCGAGCCGGCCGGACCGATCAGGGCCAGCGTCTCGCCCGGACGGATGTCCAGGGTGAAGTCACGGAGCAGCGGTGCCCCGCCCTCGTATCCGAAGGTGACCTTCTGCCAGGAGACGGCGGGGGGTTCGTCCGGCAGTTCCCGGGCGTGCGGCGCGTCGGTGATCACCGGTGCTTCGTCGACGACCTCCAGGACCCGTTCGGCACCGGCCCGCGCCTGCTGCCAGACGGTGAGGAGGGTCGCCACCTGGCGGACCGGGGTGACGAAGGAGCCGAGATAGGTGGTGAAGGCGAGAAAGGTGCCCAGGGAGATCCGGCCGTGCAGGGCCATCCAGCCGCCGAGGGCGAGGACGGCGACCTGGCCGAGGGCCGGGACCGCCTGGAGAGCGGGGTTGTAGCGGCTGGTGAACCCGACGACCCGCAGCCGCGAGGCGAAGAGTTTGCGGGCGCGCTGTTCCAGCCCTGCGAGTTCGCGCTGTTCCTGGCCGAAGCCCTTCACCACGCGGACGCCGGTGACCGTCGCCTCGACGGTGGAGGCGACCTCGGCGGCCTCCTGCTGGGCGTGCCAGTTGGCGGGGAAGAGGTCGCGGCGCGAACGCAGGGCGATCAGCCAGAGCAGCGGTCCGACGACGAGGGCGACGACGGTCAGCAGTGGTGACAGGAGCGCCATGAAGACCAGCGAGAAGAGGAACATCAGGGCGTTGCCCGTGAGGTTGGGCAGGAACTGCAGCAGTGTCTGGATGAGCGTGATGTCCGAGATGGACCGGCTCACCACCTGCCCGGTCCGCAGCTCGTCCTGCTGGGCGCCGCCGAGCCGCAGCAGCGCGGCGAACGCGTCGTTGCGGAGGTCGTACTGCACCCCGAGGGAGAGCCGGCCCGATCGGTAGCGCCGGGTGAAGCTCGCCCCGAAGCGGACCGCGCCGATGGCGGCGAGGAGGACCGTCCACGGGACCGGCGAGGCGGTGGTGCCGGCCGCCACCCCGTCCACCACGTGCCTCAGGACGAGTGGCAGCGTGGCGGTGGCGACGGCCGCGACCACGGCGGCACCGAAGGCGAGGAGCAGATCGGTGCGGTGGCGCAGACAGTAGCCCAGCAGCCGCCGCGCCCAGCCGGGCGGCGGCTGCCGGTGCGTACCGGTTTCCGGTTGCGAACAGTCCGTCACCGGACCTCCGCCAGACCGATGCCGAAGTGGCCCTCGCCGCGGTCGACGGTCTCGAACAGCCGGTTGGCGGGGCGCGGCAGCCCGTAGTGGCCGCGCAGGGTGCGGGCGGTGTACTCGGTGCGGAACAGGCCGCGTTCCTGGAGGATCGGCACCACCCGGTCCACGAAGACCTCCAGGCCGGACGGGAGTACGGCGGGCATGATGTTGAAGCCGTCGGCGGCCCCGCTGTCGTACCAGTGCTCGATGGTGTCGGCGACCTGCTCGGCCGTTCCGGCGAAGGTGCGGTGACCGCGCCCGCCCCCGAGCCGCCCGATCAACTGGCGTACCGTCAGTTTCTCGCGCCTGGCAAGCTCCACGATGAGCGTGTAGCGGCTCTTCGCGCCCTCGATCTCGTCCTCGGTGGGGATGTCCTCGGGCAGCTGCGCGTCGAGGTCGAGGTCGTCCGGGGCGATCCTGAGCCGCTGCGCGAGCTGCCGCTTCGCGTACTCGGGAACGATCAGCTCCTCCAACTCCGCGTCCAGGGAACGCGCTTCGGCCTCCGTATCACCGATGACGGGCACGATGCCGGGCAGGATCTTGATGCCGTCCGGGTTGCGGCCGACGACCTCCGCGCGCCGCTTCACGTCCTTGTAGAAGGCGATGCCCTCCTCCAGGGTCTGCTGGGCGGTGAAGACGGCTTCGGCGTACCGCGCCGCGAAGTCCTTGCCGTCCTCGCTGGAGCCGGCCTGCACGAGCAGCGGGTAACCCTGTGGAGGACGTTGCACGTTGAGCGGGCCGTCGACCCGGAAGTACTCACCGGTGTGCTCGATCCGCCGCACCCGCTCGGCCAGGGCGTGCACGCCGCGTTCCTTGTCGGCGATCACGGCGTCGTCCGCCCAGCTGTCCCAGAGTTTGGTCGACACCTCGACGAACTCCGCGGCCCGGCGGTAACGGTCGCGGTGCAGCGGGGTGTCGTCGAGGCCGAAGTTGCGGGCCGCGTCGGCGCCGGCCGTGGTGACGATGTTCCAGCCGGCCCGGCCACCCGAGATGTGGTCCAGCGAGGCGAACCGCCGGGCCAGGTTGTACGGCTCGTTGTAGCTCGTCGACGCGGTGGCGATGAGGCCGATGTGCTCGGTGGTCCCGGCCAGCGCGGTCAGCAGGACGGTGGGCTCCAGCTTGGCGGCCGGCCGCCGTCCGGGGTCACCCATCAGGACGGGACTGTCGGCGAGGAACAGCGAGTCCAGCCTGCCGCGTTCGGCGATCCGGGCCAGGTTCTTGTAGTGCTCGATGTCCGAGTTCGCCTCGGCCGGACTCTCGGGCAGGCGCCAGGACGCCTCATGATGGCCGGTGGACATCAGGAAGGCATTCAGGTGGAGCGGCTTGCGGTCAGACTTGCGGGACATGGGTTTCCTTCGCTTCGGAACGGGTCTGGGGCTGTGTCACGCCGAGCGCGGTCAGCAGGGTGTCGCGGTACTCCTGGAACCGGGGGTCGCGTCGCGAGCGCGGGGTCGGCAGGTCGACGGTGAGGTCGACCGAGATCCGCCCGTCCTCCAGAACCAGCACCCGGTCGGCGAGTTCGACGGCCTCGTCGACGTCGTGGGTGACCAGCAGCACCGCGGGGCGGTGGCGCTCGTACAGTTCGCGCAGCAGGCCGTGCATCTTGATCCGTGTGAGGGCGTCAAGGGCGCCGAACGGCTCGTCTGCCAGGAGAAGTTCGGGTTCGCGGACGAGTGCCCGCGCCAGCGCCGCCCGTTGCTGTTCGCCGCCGGACAGTTCATGGGGCCAGGACCGGCCGCGGCCCTCCAGACCGACCTCCGCGAGCGCGGTCAGTCCGCGTTCACGCGCCTTGGGGCCGCGCAGACCGAGTACGACGTTGTCCAGCACCCGGAGCCAGGGCAGCAGCCGGGAGTCCTGGAAGGAGAGCGAGACCCGGTCCGGGACGGTGAGTCCCCCGGAGCCCTCGACGGTGTGGTCGAGCCGGGCCACGGCCCGCAGGAGGGTGGACTTGCCGGAGCCGCTGCGGCCGAGGAGGGCGGTGAACTCCCCCGGCCCCACGGTCAGATCGAGTTCCTTGAGCACTTTCCGGTCGCCGAACCGGCGGACCAGGTTCCTGGTCCGTACCGCCGCCGGCCGTGTCTCGGTCGCGGCACCGGTCCCGGTCCCGGTCTCTTCGTGGGTACCGGTCAGCCCGCCAGAGTGCGTCGCCATGACAGGGCCCTCCTCTCGATGGCGCGTACCGCCGCGTCCGAGGCGAAGCCGAAGATCCCGTAGGCCACCAGCCCCACGATGATCACGTCGGACTGGGCGTACTGCTGGGCCTGGAACATCATGTAGCCGATGCCGCTCGTGGCATTGATCTGCTCGACCACGATCAGGCCGAGCCAGGACGCGGTGACGCCGAGCCGCAGACCGACGAAGAAGCCGGGCAGCGAGCCGGGGACGACGACCTTGCGGATGAACTGCGGGCGGCTCAGGTCGAGCCCCTCGGCGAGTTCGACGTACCTGCTGTCGATGCCGGTCAGCGAGGAGTACGTATTGATGTACATGTTCACCGCGACGCCGAGCGCGATCACGGTGACCTTCATCTGCTCGCCGATGCCGAGCCAGAGGATGAGCAGCGGGAGCATCGCCAACGACGGGATGGCGCGCTTGATCTGGAGCGGCCCGTCGAGGAGGTACTCACCGGTGCGGCTCAGACCGGCGGCCACGGCGAGGATCACCCCGGCGGCCACACCGAAGAAGAGGCCTAGGCCGGCTCGTTGGAGCGAGATCAGCACATTGTCCTGGAGGCGGCCGCTCTGGATCAGGTCCGACGCGGTGGACACCACGGTGCCGGGTCCGGACAGGATCCGGGGATCGAGATAGCCGACGGCGGAGGCTCCCCACCACACGGCCACCACGAGCACCGGGCCGATCAGCCGGCCGAAGGGGAGGGAGCGGCCTGGGCCGAGCCGCCTTCGGTCGGAGCGGGCGACGGATACGGCCGGCGCCACCGGAACGGCGTGGGAGACGGCGGGCCGCCCTTGGGCGCCGCGCGCCTGGTGCGCGTCCGGCGAGCCGTTCGGCGCGGCGGTGCCCGCCTCCGGCTGTGCCGGGTGGGCCTGCGACAGCAACTCGGTCATGACGTCTCCCGATACCTGGCCGGTACGGCCTTCGCCGCGAGCCCCTCGAAGCGGCGGTCGAACAGCCGGGAGACGTCCTGCTTCGGTACGAAGCCGCCCTCGGCCATCAGGTCGGCGGTCTCCTGCTCCCACGCGATCGCCTTGTCCCAGCTCACCGGGAACCGCGGCTCGTGCAGGGAGGCGACGATGCGCTTGCCGTCCGCCTCCGTCACGCCCTGGTCCTTGACGTAGTAGGTGTCGATCCACTCGTCGGTGTTCTCCCACGCCCAGACCAGGCCGCGGGACCACAGCGGGACGAAGTTGCGGATGGCCGCGGCCTTCGCCTTGTCGTTCAGCACCTCGTCGGGTGCCCACAGGACGGAGAGCAGGTCCACCACATCGGTGGTCACTCCGCGGGCGCCGTCCTCGGCGTACTGGCTGAGGTACTTGGTCAGTGTCGGCTCGCCCAGCGGGGCGACATCGACCTGCTTGGACTGCAGCGCGGTCAGGAACTGGGTGCTGGGCAGGGCGACCAGCTCGACATCGCTGTTCTTCAGGCCGGCCTTCTTCAGAGCCCGCAGCACGACGACGCCCTGCGCCTGCCCCTGGGAGAAGCCGATCTTCTTCCCGCGGAAGTCCTCGACCGTTCTGATGCCGGAGCCGGGGGCGGTCGCGAAGACATAGGACGGGTGGTTGCGCACCTGTACCGCGACGATCTTCGCTCCGACGCCGATGGCCTCGGCCTGGATCGGCGGTATTCCTGCGTTGGCCGCCAAGTCGATGGAATGCGCCCGGAATCCCTGGATGATGTCGGGCCCGGCGCTCAGATTCGGCCACTGCGAAACGGTGAACGCGAGATCCTTCCGCAAACCGGCGGGTCCAAGCTGAAGATGTGTGGTGCGTACGGCGATCGACAGTTCGGTGCCTGGCGGCGGAGCACCTGAGGGAAGCTTTCCGGCAGGCTCCGCATCGGCGACCGTCCTTGCCTGCGGAGCGCAGGCGGCGAGTCCCAGGATCGCCCCACCCGTAAGGACGAGGAACGACCGGCGGCCGACTGCGTGGCGTACATCGTTGCGTGACATGGTGAATTCCCGATCAGTGGTCATGAGAAGTCGCTGGGGATGTCGAGAGGTCGCGAGCGGCAGCGCGTCGTCCCGGCGGTCAGAGGGTGTGGTACGTGCCGTTGTGGAAGAGGAGGGGGCTGCGCTCCTCGTCGAGCCAGGAGTCCACGACCCGTGCGATGACGATGCGGTGGTCGCCGGCCGGGACGGTCTGCTCGATCTCCAGCCGCAGCCAGCCGGCCACCCCGTCGAGCACCGGTTCGCCCTGCGGCAGCCGCCGCCAGCCGGTCGGTGCGGCGAACCTGTCGATGCCGCTGGTGGCGAACGTCTTTGCCAGCGGCCGCTGTTCGGCGCCGAGGAAGTTGACGACCGCTGTGTCGGCCCGCTCGATGTGGGGCCAGGACGAGGTGGTGGTCCCGATCCCGAAGGAGACCAGTGGTGGGTCGAGCGACAGCGACGCGAGCGAAGTCGCGGTGAAACCGACGGGTCCGTGGCCGGCGTCGGCGGTGATGACGACCACACCGGCCGGATAGCGGCGGAAGGCCTGCTTGAACCGGTCCGGGGCAATGCCCGTCGCGGCCGTCGAGGGATATGAGGGCACAGTGACAGTCAACGTCTCTCCCGAGTCGGAAAGGGCGGAGGGAAAAGAGATGGGAAAAGCGAGGAAGCCGGGGAGGGATGGCAGGAGAATTCTGCACAAGTACGCTGGGCGCGGACCTGATGGAGGCAGCGCGTATCCACGCGTAACCGTTCGCGAAAAATCAGCGGATGGTTATCGGCAACCCGGACAGGAGCGACAACAGGAACACCGGACGGTGATACGCACCGGCGTGGCCGCGCGGCGGTGGCGCGCCACTGAGGGCGCGTACCGGGAATTCCGCTGCTGGCTGGTCATGAATCCATCATCCCGTTCGGGCTCGTGCCCGGTCAACAATGCAACTTCCTGAATTAAGTCGGATATCGTGCCGCTCCGTCAGGACACCGCGGGCAGCGCGGGCCAAGGGCCGAGCGGGTCCAGGTACAGCGCCCCGAGCGCCACCGCGCCACCGGCGGTGGCCAGTACGGAGCCGGTGAAGCTGCTCGGCACGACCGCACGCTCCGGGTCGTCGCAGACCCAGGAGCGTTCCGCCACCTGTTCGCGGAGATCGGCCAGACATTCCGGGATGCGGCCCGCTCCCGGTTCGACCACGACGAGTACCGCGGGGTCGAACATGTCCAGGAGCAGCGCCGCGGCCCGGCCCACCAGCCCGGCCCGGCGCCTGAACAACGCCACCGCCCGCGCCTCCCCGGCCAGGGCCTGGTCCAGCAGCTCCCTGAACGAGGTCACCAGCAACCCCTGTTCCGCCGCGCGCCGCACCATGGCCCGCTCCGACACCTCGGACTGGAGACAGCCGGACCGCCCGCACGAACACGGTTCGGCGTCACCGGACCCGCCTGCCCCGAGCGGGAGATGGGCGATGCTGCCCGCTCCGGAGCGCGGCCCCCGGTGCATGGCGCCCTCGGTGGCGAAAGCAGCGTCCACGACCGCGCCGATGAACAGCAGCACCATGCTGGCCCGGGTCGACGCCTCGCCGAACATCTGCTCGGCCCGCGCCAACGCCCGGGAGTGGCTGTCCACATGGACCGGCAGCCCGGTCGCGGCGGAGAGGATGTCCCGTACCGGCACATCGCGCCAGCCGAGCAGTGGATGTTCCACGATCATCCCGGCGAGGGGGTCGACCCGGTGCCCGGTGGCGACGCCGAGGGCCGGCACGGTCCGTCCCGCAGCGCGCGCGGACACCAGACGGGGTATGCGCTCGGCGAGGTCGGCGAGCAGCCGGTGCGGGTCCGTGGTGCGGTGCGGCTGCCGTTCCTCGGCGACGATCCGTCCGCGCAGATCCATCAGGGACACGGTCGAGTGGGCCACGGCGATGTGTGCCCCGGCCACCAGGTAGCGGCCGGTGTCGATCTCCACGGGGATGTGCGGCCGCCCGAGCCCCCGGGGGCCTGCGGTCTCCGCGCTCTCGCGGACCAGTCCGCGGGCGAGCAGCTGGCCGACGTGACCGGTCACGGAGGCGGGCGAAAGGCCCGTGAGCCGGGCGACGGTGGACCTGGCGACCGGGCCGTGGTCGAGGATCGCGCTCAGCACGGAGCCGGTGCCCGGGACGCGGCGGGCGGGGCCGACGGCGGGTATGTCGGAACGGAGCAGGGGGGTGGTTCGGCGGGCGGCCGCAGACAGACTCTTCACAGTGTCTTCCAGGTCCTCGGTGGCAGCGGGTGACGCGGTGCGCGCTCGTCGAAGAAGGAGCGCGTGGCAGACCGCTGCTGCCCGTGCGGGGCACGGTGAGCGGGCTCTGCTTCTCCCGTGGAGAGAAACACCCTGCGAAGATCCGATGGGCTGCACCCGAGGGTTCGCCTGTGGCCGGTCGCGCGGGCGCCGTGCTCTCAGGCCTGGTGACACGCAGCGGAGCACACACGCTTGAGGTCGACATGACCTCGCGTCGTCAGGTGTGCGGATAGCTGCATGGCGGGCAACCTAGCCGGAATGACGTAACCCGGTCAAACCACTGCCCGCATCATGGACAACCGTGGGTGGCGGACCGTGCGTTCGGCAGCCTTACGCGGACGCGTCCCGGCCCTGGTCGGAGACGAACCTGCCACCCTCCAGCAGGGTCTTGAGCGTCGAGAGGATCATGATCCAGCCGCCGCTGACACCCTCCAGCATCTTGCTGTCCGGACTGTCGAAGCCATCGTGCGTGATGGTCAGCTTGACGCCCATCGCGGCCTCCTCGGCGGGCTCGATGTCGAACGTGACCTTGGACCGCTCCTTCACCGCCTCGGCCCACTCCTCGTCCGACATCCGACCGAACATCTCGCGGTGCATGGGCTGCAGGGTGTGCCAGGTGTACGAGAGCCGCTTGCCGGGCTCCGCCTCCAGGACCCGCTGGCCGACCTCCTCGAACTCGCCCTCGGGGTCCATCTTCCAGCGGACCGGCGCGCCGACCTCCCACGTCGACTCGGGGCCGTAACCGCCCATGTAGATCTTGATGAACTCGGGGTCGATCAGCGCCTGGTAGAGCTTTTCCGCCGTGGTCTGGATGTACGTGACGTAGACGAACTCGGGCTTGTCCATGACCGGACTTCCTTCCAGTGTGCGTTTGAGACGGGACAGGGCGGTCATACGGCCGCGCTCGTACCGACCGATCCAGCGGTCGGCGACTTCCTGGACGGGCACCGGGTTGAGGTAGTGGAGCTTCTCCCGCCCCCTGCGGACGGTGGTGACCAGCAGGGCGGACTCCAGGACCGCCAGATGTTTGCTCACCGCCTGCCGGCTCATGGCGAGCCCCTCGCTCAGCTCGCGCAGAGTCTGCCCGCCGCGCGCGTTGAGCCGGTCGAGGAGCTGTCGACGGCTCGGATCGGCCAGCGCCTTGAATATCGCGTCCATCGCCGCCGCGGTCGCCATCGCCTCTCCGCTCTCCCTGGTCACCACCACCACTATAGGCAACCTTTTGGTTGCATGTCGAGCGACGGACGGACGACCGGGGACCAGGGCGTCGGAACGATTTCTGGAATTAACCTCTGATGCCTTGTCATCGCCGGTTCTACGCGCATAGCTTGTGGCCTCTCATCACACTCTGAGGGGCAGCTGACCGTGCACATATCCAGACCGCGTTCCGTCCTGCTGGCCGGCGCGGTCGCCGTGACCCTCTCGGCGACCGCTCTGCCCGCCGCCTTCGCGGCGCCGTCCTCGACCGCCGTGATCTCCGAGGTGTACGGCGGCGGGGGCAACTCGGGTGCGACGCTCACCCGCGACTTCATCGAGCTGGCCAACGCCGGCTCCGCCGCGTACGACCTGTCCGGCTTCAGCGTCCAGTACCTGCCGGGCTCGCCGTCCGCCGGTTCCCTGTGGCAGGTCTCCGCGCTGACCGGATCCGTCGCTCCCGGCGGCCGCTACCTGGTCGCCCAGGCCGCGGGCACCGGCGGCACGGTCGCTCTGCCGACCCCGGACGCCACCGGCACCGTCGCGATGTCCGCCACCAGCGGCACCGTCGCCCTCGTCTCCGGCACCACCCCGCTCACCTGCAAGACCGCGGCCGACTGCGCGGCCGACACCCGCATCGTGGACCTCGTCGGCTACGGCTCCGCGGTCGTACGCGAGGGCAGCGGGCCGGCGACGGGTACCTCCGCCACCGCGTCCGTGGCGCGCGCCGCTTCGCTCGCCGACACCGACGACAATGCGGCCGACCTGTCCGCGGGGGCCCCGACGCCGTTCAACACGGCCGGTGAGACCTCCGGCGGTGCGGGACCGGGCGATCCGGGCAACCCGACCGAGCCCGGTACCGTGCGGGTGCACGACATCCAGGGCACCACCCGCGTCTCGCCGCTGAACGGCCAGTCGGTGACCGGCGTCCCCGGCATCGTCACCGGTGTGCGGACCAGCGGTTCACGCGGCTTCTGGATCCAGGACGCCACGCCTGACGCGGATCCCCGTACGGGCGAAGGGGTCTTCGTGTACACCGGCTCCGCCGCACCGGCGGTCGCCGTGGGCGACTCGGTACTGGTCAGCGGCAAGGTGGACGAGTACTACCCGTCGACCACCACCCAGTCGATCACCGAGATCACCGCCCCCAGGGTCACGGTCCTGTCGTCGGGCAACGCGCTGCCCGCGCCGGTCGTGCTCGACGCCGCCTCCGTACCGGCCGCATACGTCCCCTCGGCGGACGGCGGATCGATCGACGCGCTGGCCCTCGACCCGGCGACGTACGCCCTCGACCTCTACGAGTCGCTCGAAGGCACCCGCGTCGAGATCGCCGACACCCGGGTCACGGGCGCGACGACCGCGTACCACGAGGTCTGGGTGACCATCAAGCCGAAGGAGAACCCGACCCGGCGCGGCGGCACCCTGTACTCCTCGTACACCGACCAGAACACCGGTCGCATCAAGGTGATGTCGCTCGACACCACCCGCCCGTTCCCCGTCGCGAACGTGGGCGACGTGCTGTCCGGCACCACCACCGGTGTCCTGGACTACGACTCCTTCGGCGGCTACAACCTCCAGGCCACCGAGCTCGGCACGCTCACCGACCACCACCTGCGGCGCGAGGTCACCCGGGAGCAGAAGGGCAAGGAACTCGCGGTCGCCACGTACAACGTGGAGAACCTGGACGCGCTCGACGAGCAGAGCAAGTTCGACACCCTCGCCGCGGGTGTCGCGGTCAACCTCTCCTCGCCCGACATCGTGTCGCTGGAGGAGATCCAGGACGACAACGGTGCGGTGAACGACGGCACGGTCGGTTCCGACGCTACGCTCAAGCGCTTCACCGACGCCATCGTCGCGGCGGGCGGTCCCCGGTACTCGTGGCGCTACATCGCCCCCGAGAACGGTAAGGACGGCGGCGAGCCCGGCGGCAACATCCGGAACGTCTTCCTCTTCAACCCCAAGCGGGTCGACTTCGTGGACCGTCCGGGCGGCGACGCGACCACTGCGGTGACGGCGGTCAGGACGAAGAAGGGCGTCACCCTGTCGGCCTCGCCCGGCCGGATCGCCCCGACCAGCGACGCCTGGGACGACAGCCGCAAGCCGCTGGTCGGCGAGTTCCGCTTCCATGGGCAGCCGGTGTTCGTCATCGGCAACCACTTCGCCTCCAAGGGCGGCGACCAGCCTCTGCACGGCCGCTACCAGGAGCCGACGCGCAGCTCGGAGACGAAGCGGGTGAAGCAGGCGACGGAGGTCAACACCTTCGTCAAGTCGCTGCTGGCGGCGGACAAGTCGGCGCGGGTCATCACGCTCGGCGACCTCAACGACTTCGCGTTCTCGCCGACGATGACCGCGCTGACCGGCGGCAAGGCGCTCAAGCCGCTGATCACGACCCTGCCGAGTAACGAGCAGTACAGCTACGTGTACGAGGGCAACTCGCAGACCCTCGACCACATCCTGGTCAGCCCCGGTGTCCGCCGCTTCGACTACGACGTGGTGCACATCAACGCGGAGTTCGCCGACCAGGCGAGCGACCACGACCCGCAGATCGTGCGCGTGGACGTGAACGCTCCGGACCACGGTCACCACTGACCTGACCGGCCCGCCAGGCGGGTGTCGGGAGGGGCGCGGGTGTCAGGAGCTGTGCGGCCCCGCACGGCTCTCCCCCGGCTCGGCCGCAGCGTGCGATGCGACGATGTGGTCGAGCCGGGAGCCGCGAAATCACCGGCCGGTTCAGCACTTCGGGGTGAGCCCGGGGGCCGTCGCGCCGTGCTCCGCCCGACGCGGGCGCGGCAGCGCGGCGAGCCCCGGGGCGGTTTCGAGAGGCCGGTCGGTGAAGAAGCGGGCCACGAGATCCGCCACGTCGTCGGGGCGTTCGAGGACGACCCAGTGGTCGGACTCCGTGATGGTGAGGAACCGGCTTCCCTCGATGGTGGCGGCGAACTCCCGCTGCTGCGCGGGGGAGCTCACCGTGTCGTGCTCGCCGGCGAAGACCAGAGTGGGCACGCCGGCGAGGCCGCCGGAGAAGTCCGGCGGGTCCCCCAGCACCCGGCACAGCGAGTCCGCGGCATGCGGAGAGTGGCACAGCGCGTGCAGGAGCGAGCGGCGCACATAGCGCAGCGCCAGCTCCCTGCGATGGACCGTGCGGTCCGGGTCGAGGCACATCAGCCCCTCGGCGGCGAGGGTCGCGGCGCCCTCGATGTCACCGGCCTGCAGCCGGTCCTCGACCCGTCGCCAGTGGCTGCGTTGGCTGTCGTCGACGTGGGACGGCACGCCGCCGAGGATCAGCCGGGCGACGCGGCCCGGGTTGCCCTGAGCGCACTGGAGGGCGATCGAGGTGCCGTAGGAGTACCCGAAGAGATTGACCTTCTCCACACCCAGGTCGTCGATGATGCGGGTGAGGGCGGAGCGCATGATCCCAGCACTGGGGACGGCCGGGAGGGCGTCGGCCCCGCCCATGCCGGGCAGGTCGGCGGTCACGACGTCGGCGACCGCCCCCACGTGGTCGTCCATCTGAGGCCAGCCGAACATTCCCTGGAGTGCGCCGCCGAGGATGACGACCGGTTCGGTGCGTGGTGCGGGCTGCTGCAGGCGCCGGTAGCCGTACCGCAGTCCGTACACCGACAGCGTCCGGACAGTCTCCTCGGGCATGCGGGGTCTTCCGTTTCTGCGTCAGGCCCTGGTGAGGACGAGTGCTGCGTTGTGGCCGCCGAAGCCGAGCGAGGTCTTGACGGCGACGTCGAACACGCCCGGCCGGGCCTCCTTGCTGACCACATCGATGGGGATCGCCGGGTCGGGCGCGTCGAGATTGACCGTGGGCGGCACCAGTTGGCACTGGAGCGCGAGCACGGTCAGTACCGTTTCGATGCCGCCCGCGGCGCCGAGGGTGTGTCCGGTCATCGCCTTGGTCGAGGTGACGAGCGGACGGTCGCCGAGGACCCGGTGGAGCATCGTGCCCTCGATGAGGTCGTTGGCCACCGTCGAGGTGCCGTGGGCGTTGACATGGCCGACGTCCGTGCCGTCGAGCCCGGCGTCGGCGAGGGCGGTGCGCAGCGCCCGTTCGATGCCGAGCCCGTCGGGGTCGGGGGCGACCGCGGAGTACGCATCGCTGGACGCCCCGTATCCGGCGATGCGGGCGCGGACCGTGGCACCGCGGGCGCGGGCGTGTTCCGGGCGCTCGAGCACCAGGAGGCCGGCGCCCTCGCCGACGACGAAGCCGTCGCGGTGGGTGTCGAACGGGCGGCAGGCCGCCTCGGGGTCGTCACGGCGGGTGGACACGGCCTTCAGACGGCAGCCGCTGGCGATCAGCAGCCGGGAGCAGACCGATTCGGCGCCTCCCGCGATGACGATGTCGCAGGCGCCGGTGCGCAGCATCTGGTGGGCGGTGCCGATCGCGACGGTGCCGGACGAGCAGGCGGTGGAGACGGCCTGGCTCGGACCGCGGGCACCGAGGTCCGTGGCGACGCTGCTGGCGGCGCCGTTGACGACGGTCAGCGGGGCGAGCTTCGGGGAGACGCGGCGCGCACCGCGCCCGGCGAGAGTGACGTGCTGCTCGTCGTAGAAGGGCAGTCCGCCGTGTGCGGAGCCGATGACGACAGCGACCCGTCCACCGTCCCAGACCGAGGGGTCGAGCCCGGCGTCGGCGACGGCTTCGCGAGCCGCGATGACCGCGAGCTGTGAGAAGCGGTCCATCAGCCGGTGCGTGGCCACACCCAGGACGGCCTTCGTGTCGAGGCCGGTGATCGTGTACATGAAGTCGCAGGGCAGGTCGGTGAGTTCGGTCCGCCGCAGGACGGAGGGGGCGATGACCGCCTCGGAGACGGTGCGCCAGGTGGCATCGGCGCCCACGCCCGCGGAGGTGACCAGACCGATTCCGGTGACGGCGGCACCGAACGGCTCCGGACGCTGCGGCGGGATCCGACGCACGGCGACCGGGCGGGTCACGGGGCTCTCGTCGGCCGGCCGGGCCACCCGGCTCCCGGCCACCGGACGGGCCACCGAACTCTCGCCGGCCGGACGCGTTGTCACGCGGCCACCTTGCCGTGGATCGTCTCGACCAGCCGGCCCAAGGTGTCCCGCGAGGTCAACTGGACATCCTCCAGATCGACCCCCATCCGGTCCTCGATGAGGAGCCGCAGTTCCTCCAGAGCCAGTGAGTCCAGGCGGAGCTGATGGAGCGGCACCTCGGGCGCGATCACCAGGGGATCGGTACCGAAGTTCGACACCAGCAAGGCACTGATCTCTTCTGCTGTGCTCATGGGGGCACTCCTCCGCTGTCGTACACGGTGACACCTGCCGCGCGAGGTGCACGTGCCATCGGGGGACGCCGGCCGGTTCCGGGGGACCCTTTATACGCCTTCGCGGTGAGGTGTCCGGTCCGCTGTCCCTCGTGCGGTGGTTGACCGTCCAGGTGTACGAATCCACAGCTCCACACGGAGGGGCCTCGATCTGTGGGCCAACCCCATTGGAGTGAAAGGGAGTTCGACACGTCTCAAGATCATTGTCATGCCTTGGACACATGAATACCTTGATCGGGCTTCGTGGCCCCCGGCCCACCCCACCAGGGTCCGGGGGCCGTTCGTTCTTCTCTCTCCCCCCACAGAGCAGGAGCAGGTATGCCCAGACGAGCCGCAGCCCACACCGGGCGCCGCGCATCCGTCCTGGCGGCCCTCGCCGTCACCGCACTGACCGCGACCGGCACACCGGCCGCCGCCACCTCGGCCGCACACCTTCCGGCGACAGCCGCCGACGGCGGACGCACCATGGACCGCGCGTTCGTGAAGGCGGCCGGAAAGTACGACGTACCGCGTGATCTGCTCGCCGCCGTCGGCTACGGCGAGACCCACCTCGACGGCCACACCGGGCGCCCCAGCCAGGCGAACGGGTACGGCGTGATGCACCTGGCGAGCAACCCGGCGAACCGGACGCTGGAGAAGGCGGCCGCCATCACCGGCGAGCCGCTGTCCCGGCTGCGGCGGGACACCACGGCCAACATCCTGGGCGGTGCGGCCGTACTGCGTTCCTACGCGGACCGGCTGGGCCTGGACGGCAACGAACGCGACGACATCGACGCCTGGTACCCGGCCGTCGCGCAGTACAGCGGCACGACCGGCCCCGCCGCCGCCCGCTACGCGGACACCGTCTACGCGTTCCTGACCCACGGGTTCGCCGCCACCGTCCCCGGTGGCGAGCAGATCTCGGTCACCGCACGCCCCGTCGCGCCGGAGAAAGGCACCCTCTCCGCCACCTCCGGACGCGCCCCGATCACCCCCTACCCGTCGGCACTGTGGGTCCCGGCCGACGCGCACAACTTCTCCGTCGGCCGGACGGCAACGATCGACAAGGTGATCATCCATGTCACGCAGGGCTCGTACGAGGGCTCCATCAAGTGGTTCCAGGACCCCGAGGCCGAGGTGAGCGCTCATTACGTGGTCCGCTCCTCCGACGGGCAGATCACCCAGACCGTGCGGGACAGCGACACCGCGTACCACGCGAAGCAGGCCAACGCATCGGCGCTCGGCATCGAGCACGAGGGGTACATCGACGACCCGTCCTGGTTCACGGACACGATGTACCGCGCCTCGGCCGCACTGACCAGAGCACTGTGCGACAAGTACGGGATCCCGAAGGACCGGGCCCACATCATCGGGCACGACGAGGCGCCGGGCACCGACCACACCGACCCGGGGCGGTACTGGGACTGGAACCGCTACATGGGCTTCGTCGAGGGCGACAGCAGCAACGGAAGCGGCAGCAACGGCAGCACCAGCGGGAGCGCCGGTGACGGCAGCAGCGGCGACGGACTGGGCTTCGACTCGTACCCGCTCCTGCAGAGCGGAGCGTCGGGCGCCCACGTCACGGCGGTGCAGCAGTTGCTGAACACGCAGGGCTTCGCCGCGGGCACCGTGGACGGCAGCTTCGGCGCGGCCACGCTCAGCGCGGTGAAGGCGTACCAGACACGCCACGGGCTGCCCGCGGGCGGCAACGTCGGCCCGAAGACCTGGACCGCGCTGCTGTCGGCCGGCTCCACGCCGACGCTGCGACAGGGCGACTCGGGCGCCGATGTGAAGCGGCTCCAGCGGTCGCTGACCGCGGCGCTCGGCACGACCGTGGACGCCGTCGGGACCTTCGGTCCCGTCACGGCGACGGCGGTCCGCACGTACCAGACCCGTCAGGGGCTGGCGGTCACCGGGATCGTGAGCAGCAACACCTGGGCGGCGCTGCACGCGGGGCGCTGACCCTGCGTGCCGGAACGCGGCCGCTGAACGGCGTCCCCGACGACACGGTGCGCCGGAGACGGTCCCGGCGGATCATCGAACGGTCCATCAGGTGTCCGCCCCGTCTGCGCCGTTGGGCACCTGACTGAGCGGCCGCACAGCGGGGCTGCGGCGCGGCAGCCCCCGTCCGGCGGGCCGGCGCCGAGCCCGCTGCGGCCCGCCGGGACACCCGACCGCCCACGCTCGGGGGACACCATCCTGGCCGTCGGCGCCCCGGAGCCGCACGCCGCGCGCACCCCGGCCTTCCGGGCGGCGGTCGCCGATCTCGGCGTCACGTCCACGGACGATCTTCTCCGTCGCGCCGGGGATGTGGGCCGGTGCCTGCCCCGGCCGTGGTGGACCGCCGAGGAGATCCTGGACAAGTCGGTGGGCGGACCGGCCGTTTGAGGGCACCGGCAGACGCCTTCTGCGGGGTGTCCGCACCGACCGGTCGCCTGCTACGTTGCACACATGTTCCTCCTCCGTGCCTAGGACCCCGCACCGACCGCACCCCGCCACACCGGGTGCGGCGCTTCGGCGTCCCTGCACACACAGCGCGTAACTCCGCGCTGCCTTCCGGAGGAACAGTCCTCATGCTTTCGCCTTCGCACGCTCCCTCGTACGCAACCGTCCTGCGCACCCGTCATGCCGGCCGCACCTTCGGCGCCGCACTGCTGGGACGGCTGTCGTACGGGATGGTCTCCCTCTCCCTGATGCTGGCTGTCAAGGACGCCACCGGCTCGTACTCCGTGGCGGGCGCCGTCATGGCGCTGTTCGGCGCGACCAGCGTCTTCCTCTCACCCGCCCGTGCCGCGCTGATCGACCGGTACGGGCCACGTCGGGCGCTGCCGCCCATGGGGGCCGCCTACGCACTGCTCCTCTCCGCTCTGGCGTATGCCACCTGGCAGCCCGGCGCCTCAGGGCTCCCGCTGGGTGCGCTGGCCGTCACCGCCGGTGCCTGCACCCCACCGCTCGGGCCTGTGATGCGGACCGTGTGGAGCAGCCTCGTACCCGACCGGGAACTGCTGCAGCGCGCGTACAGCCTGGACGGGGTGGCCGAGGAGCTGCTGTTCGTCACCGGGCCGCTGCTGGTGGGTCTGCTGGTGAGGTTCGCCGAGCCGGCGGCCGGTGTGGCCGTCAGCGCCGCGCTCGTACTCGTCGGCGCGTCGGCGCTGGTCTCGTCCCCGGCGCTGCGCGGTACGAGCGGCCGCCCGTCCGGAACGACACCCCTGCCGCCTTCCGGACCGTCCGGGAAACGACTGCTCGGTAACGTCGGGCTGCGTCACGCCGCCGTGGTCTCGGCCGGGGTGGGGCTTTGCCTGGGCGCCCTCGACCTGCTCCTGGTGGCCTTCACCGAGGAGCATCATCAGGGCGCCTCGGTGGCCTGGGTGCTCGCGGCGCTCTCAGCGGGGAGCGCGGTCGGCGGTCTGGCGTACGGCGCCGTCTCGTGGCGCATGCCGAGTCGGCTGCGCCTGACGGCACTTGGCACGGCCCTCGGGGTTTCCTCGGTCGCGGCAGGGGTGTCGCCGAACGTGTACGTCCTGGTGGCCGTGGTCACCGCGGCCGGGCTGTTCGTCGCGCCGGCCATCACCACCGCGTATCTGATTGCGGACGAGTCCGTCGGCGCCGGCAGCCGTACGCAGGCCGGCGCCTGGGTCAACACCGCGCTCAATGCGGGGTCTTCCGGTGGCACGGCCGCGGTCGGTCTGCTGGTGGGCCGGCTGCCGCTCACGGTGTGTTTCACGCTCGCGGCGGCCCCGGTGCTGCTCTGCGCGGGGTTCGCATTCAGCCGGGACCGACGGTGACGTCCTCGCTGCCGGCGCCCCACACGGTGGTGTACGCGGAAAGGCGCGTCCGGCGGTCCCGCGGGTAACGGCTCGGCCGGTGGCACGGGAATTCAGGTGGTACCACGGTTCCCTCCACCGCACCGTCCCTCCGGAACGCGAAGAGGCGGCTCCGCTCCCCGTGGGGAGCGGAGCCGCCTCGAGCAGCGTGCTCAGCAGGCGACTTCGGCCGAGGTCACTTCAGACCGAACGCCCGGATGATCTCCTGATCGATGCCGAGCCCGTTCCCGGCCTCGCTGTGCGCCTTCACCGAGACGAAACCGCCGGCCTTGTGGGGCGTCCTGAACCGAGCGGTCCAGTTGCCCTCCGAGGTCTTGCGCAGCTCCGTGGCGCTCCAGGTCCTGCCGTCGTCGTAGCTGACCGACAGCGAGGCCTTCCTGGCCTTCACCGCGCCGTCCAGCCACTCCTGCGTGCCGGAGGAGAGACCGATCTCGGTCCACCGGCCGGCCTCGACGTCACCGGCGAGGTCGGTGTCGACCTTGTAGTCCAGCTGCAGCAGCGGGAGGTCGGCCTGCCAGGGACCGTTCTGGTCCATCTGGCCCGAGACGAAGCTCCACTCGGTGTGCGTGCGGGTGGAGGTCTTCCACACGTCACCGTCGCGGGTGGAGTCGAGGACGAAGCGGTACGGCAGCTTCTCCGCCGACAGGTCCCCGATGTATCCGGCCCGGCCTGCGACCTTCCGGATCAGCGTGTCGCCCTGGTAGAACGCGGTGGTGGTGGTGTCGTACTCGTCCTCCGGCATGGAGCCCGAGTGCCCCGCGCCCGAGTCCGTCCACGGCGTGAAATTGAACTGCATGTCGTTGGTGACGGAACGGAACGGACCCCAGAAGCCGGTGCCCAGACGCGGGCGGCTGATCGGCGCGAACCATTCGGCGCGGTAGGTGCGGCCCGCCGTGTAGTCCATCTCGCCGCTACGCATCTCGTGCGCGAATCCGGTCTCCGTGGCGTTGAAGACCGAGTGGTCCTCGTACCAGAAGGAAGCGCCCGGGAGCGGGGTGACCCACTCGTCGCGTGTGCCGGGGAACTTCTCGTACTCCGCGAAGCCGAGGCCCGGCCCGTAGTCCGGAATGTCGTAGCGGTAGCCCCCGCCGAGCGTGGCCTTGTGGCCGTAGAAGGTGTTCTCCACCTTCGCCAGTTCACCCGTCCTCGGAGCGAACGCCAGCGAGCGGTCCGGGACGCTGCCGTTGTGGCGGTCGACCAGGTCGTACACGTACCGGGCGAACCTGCGCTGGGTCATGGAGAGCTTCTCGCCCCGCGTGACCGCCTTGATCAGGGTCTCGCCGGCCAGCTGCTGCACCGATGCGACCGGGATGGTGGTCGTGGTGCCGTACTCGGTGTACCACTCCATCGCCACGCCGCGTCCGTCGTTGACGACGAAGAGCGCCTTGGCGCCCGCGGCGAGCGCGTTGGCGAGCCGGTCGGCCGCGGCGACCGCGTCGCTGCGGCGGACCACGACAGCCTTGCCCCTGGCGTCCAGACCCTTGTAGTCGGCCTCGGCACCGTTGCCCGCGAAGACCGCGGACAGCTTCTGACTGCTGTCCTCGGCGACGGGCGCTCCGCCCTGCACGGTGACCGGCACATCACGGCCGTCTACCGACAGGTCGATCTGCTTCTCGCCCTGGCGCCAGCGGGTCAGGAAGCTGAAGCTGCCCTGGGTGACCTTCTTGGTGGGGCTCGCCCACAGCTGGTCGTACGCCACCGGGATCTGGTACGCGTCACGGAAGACCCCGCCGTTCGGCGTGGTGCGCGCCATGTCGTAGCGCAGTTGCCGGGTCTCGGTCTCCTTCGGCGTCCGCACACTGATCTTGCGCGCCTTGGACGCGTCCAAGGTGACGGTGGTCGGCTTGTCGAGGACCGTTTCGGGCTCCGCGAGGAAGGCGACGGCCTTCGAGTCCGGGCGGTCACCGTCGACGTCGACGGAGGCCCAGGAGGTGTAGGTGCCCGGAGGCAGCCGCAGTGTGGTGTCGCCGGCGACCGGCACGGCGTTGAGGTTGAGATACGGGTCGTTCAGCTCGCCGAGGACGACATAGCCGTCCATCGGCTTGCCCGCGCGGTCGCGGAGCCTGAGCGTCAGGTCGTAGAGCTCCTGCTCCTTGTTCAGGGCGAAGCCGGTGTGCGCGACCGTCGCGCCGGACGCGTCCTTCGCGACGACCTGGCCGGAGAACGTGGTGCCGGCCGCGACCTTCGACGGGTCGAGCGAGAGCACGGCGTCGGCGGTGGAACCGGCGGGGACGGTCAGCTTCGACGTGGAGAGCGTGTACGCGGCCGCGTCCGTGTCGGGGGCCAGATCCAGGGTGACGTCCTGCGCACCGGTGTTGCGGTACGTGATCGTCCGCTCGGCGACCGGGTCGGAGGCGCTGTGCGGCCAGTCGTACGACGCGACCGCGACGGAGCCGGTGGCCTCGATCGTCGTGTCGACCGCCGCCTTGACGTCGAGCCGGCCGGTGCCCTGCTCGTACGGCGTGTAGTCGGGCAGCCGCTTCGACGAGGTCATCAGCGCGTCCTTGATGCGCTGACCGGACCAGTCGGGGTGACGCTGCTTCAGGATCGCCGCGGCGCCCGCGACGTGCGGGGTGGCCATCGACGTACCGGACATCTGCTGGTACATGCCGCTGATTCCCGGGACCGCCTGCGAGGCCGCGGCGTTGATGTCGACGCCGGGGGCGGACAGGTCGGGCTTCAGACCGTACGACCGGGTGAGCGGGCCCATGGAGGAGAAGTCCGCGCGGGCGTCCTGCTTGTCGACGGCGGCGACGGTCAGCGCCTTGTCGGCCGAACCGGGAGAACCGATGGTGCCCGCGCCGTACGCGTTCCCGGCCGCGATCACGAACAGCGGACCACCGTCCGCCGAGAGGGCGTCGACCGCCTGCGACATCGGGTCGGTGCCGTCGTCCGGGATGCTGGAGCCGAGGCTCATGGAGACGACGTCGGCGCCTTCGGCCTTCGCCCACTCCATCGCGGCGATGATCCCGGAGTCCTCGCCGGAGCCCCCGTTGCCGAGGACCTTGCCGATGATCAGGTCCGCACCCGGGGCGACCCCCTTGTTGACGCCGTCCGACGCGGCGCCGGAGCCCGCGATGGTGGAGGCGACGTGCGTGCCGTGGCCGTTCTTGTCGAGGACCTCTTCACCGGGAACGAAGCTCTTGGACTCGAGAATGCGGTCCTTGACGTCCGGGTGGGTCGGGTCGATGCCGGTGTCGAGGACGGCGACCTTGGTGCCCTTGCCGTCAAATCCCTCGGCCCACGCCTGCGGGGCATTGATCTGCGGCACGGAGTCCTTGAGCGTGGCCTTCGCGCGGCCGTCCAGCCACAGCTTGGCGATGCCGTCGTCCAGCGAACGGGCGTCGGACGGACGCGCGATGTCGTTCCAGAAGGAACGGGCGGTGTCCTTGTCGGCCTTCAGCGCGGCGCCGTGGATGCTGTCGAGCCGACGGACCGTCTTGGCACCACTGGGGGTGGCGGGCAGCGAACGGGACCGGCTCGCCGAGTAGGTGGCGATGAGCGGGATGCCACCGGCCCTCTTGTCGTCGTAGCCCATCTTGGCGAGGGCCGTGACATCGAACAGCCGGCGGTCCAGCTTTCCGGCCGCCAGCAGCGGGGTCGCTTCATCGGGAATGACGTAGATGTCGTCTCCCGCCTGCTGCACATGCACACCACCGACCGCGCCGTCGGGCCGGTCCACCGTGACGGTGTCCTGCTTGCCGACGCCGTCCACGTAGTGGACCACGTCGCCCGTGAGCAGGGTGATGTCGTACTGATGGACGGGGTTCCGGGAGTGTCCGCTGGCCTCGGGGGCGGCCTGCGCCGCCGAAGCGGCACCTGCCGCGGGCAGCAGGGCTCCACTCACGAGAGCGACGGAGGTCGCTATGAGCAGGGCCCTGCGTCCCGCACGCACGGGTCTCGCCCGGCCGGAAGCGGAGGAGGGTGTGAATGTCATGGGGTTGATCTACCGGCAGATCCCCACCCGCGTCTGCGCCCATGGCTGGCGGAATGCCGCCGTGGCGGCATCCCGCCGATTCAGGAGTTCCGGCGGACACCCCCTCAACTGCGTCTCTTTCAGCCGGTTTCACCCGGACGGCGGTCGACGGCTGATGCTCACCCGGCGGCATCGGGCCACGTCCCGGTGAGCCCGCGCCGGATTCCGTGTCGCAGCCAGGGAGCCGGTCAGGCCACCGAGGAGATCCATCCGGCCGGCGGCTGCCCGCTTTCGTGATGGATCGGGGTGTGCGCGCCGGTGAGTGGGACTCCGCTGCCGCCGCGCCGCTCGGCGACGATCTCGGCGGCGATCGACAGGGCGGTCTCCTCCGGGGTGCGTGCGCCGAGATCGAGACCGATCGGCGAGTGCAGCCTGGCCAGTTCGAGTTCGGTGACGCCGACCTCGCGGAGCCGTTCGTTGCGCTCCAGGTGGGTGCGGCGCGAGCCCATCGCCCCGACGTAGGCGACCCGCAGTTTCAACGCCGTCTCCAGCAGCGGGACATCGAATTTCGCGTCGTGGGTCAGCACGCACAGGGCCGTGCGCGCATCCACGGCGGTGGCCGCCAGATAGCGGTGCGGCCAGTCGACGACCACCTCGTCGGCGTCCGGGAAGCGGGCCTCGGTCGCGAAGACCGGCCGGGCGTCGCACACGGTGACGTGGTACCCGAGGAATTTGCCGACCCGGACCAGGGCGGCGGCGAAGTCGATGGCCCCGAATACGATCATCCGGGGCGGCGGGACGCTCGACTCGACGAGCAGCCCGAGCGGTCGGCCGCAGCGCGATCCCTCGGCACCGATCGTGAGAGGGCCGGTCCGGCCCACGTCCAGCATCGCGCGGGCCTCGGCCGCCGCGGTGCGGTCCAGCTCCGGATGTCCGCCGAGCCCGCCCTCGTACGAATCGTCGGGACGGACGAGGAGGGGGCGGCCGAGGAGTTCGGCGGGCCCGTCCGTGATCCGTACGACCGCCGCCGCCTCCCCTGTCGCCGCGGCGGCGAGCGCGGCGGCGAACACCGGGCGTGCGGGGTCGTCCGCACGGACCGGTGTCACCAGGATGTCGATGACACCGCCGCAGGTCAGACCCACGGCGAAGGCGTCCTCGTCGCTGTAGCCGAACCGCTCCCGCACGGTGGTGCCGTCGTCGAGGGCCTGTTGGCACAGCTCGTACACCGCGCCCTCCACACACCCGCCGGAGACCGACCCGATCGCCGTGCCGTCGCGGTCGACGGCGAGGGCTGCTCCCGGCTGCCGGGGCGCGCTCCCGCCGACCTCCACGACGGTGGCGACGGCGAATTCGCGTCCCTGCCCGACCCACCGATGAAGCTCTTCGGCGATGTCCAGCATGGCGTGTCTCCTTTGAGCGTGGTGTTCAGGGGCGGGGTCAGTTGACGCCCAGCCAGCTTTCGATCGGATGCAGAGCGAAGTAGACGACGAAGATCACCGTCAGACCCCACATGAACCCGCCGATCTCACGGATCTTGCCCTGTGCCACCTTGATCGCGACATAGGAGATCACACCGGCGGCGACGCCCGGGGTGATGCTGTACGTGAAGGGCATCAGCACGACGGTGAGGAAGACCGGGACGGCGATCGCGCGGTCGCTCCAGTCGACGTGCTTGGCGTTCTGCATCATCATCGCGCCGATGACGACCAGGGCCGCGGAGGCGACCTGGGGTGGCACGATCGCGGTGAGCGGGGTGAAGAAGAGGCAGGCCGCGAAGAACAGGCCGGTGACCACGGAGGCGAGACCGGTCCGTGCGCCTTCGCCGACACCGGTCGCCGACTCGACGAACACGGTCTGGCCGGAGCCGCCCGCGACACCGCCGATCGCACCGCCTGCGCCGTCGATGAACAGCGCCTTGGACAGGCCCGGCATCCGGCCCTTGTCGTCGGCCAGCCCGGCCTCCGTACCGACGCCGATGATGGTGGCCATCGCGTCGAAGAAGCCGGCCAGCACCAAGGTGAAGACGATGAAGCCGACGGTCATCGCGCCGACGTCGCCCCAGCCGCCGAACTCGACCTTCCCGAAGAGCGAGAAGTCCGGGGCGGAGACCGCGCTGCCGCCCAGTTCCGGCGGAGACATGTTCCATGCCTTGGCATCGAGACCGGCCGCCTTGTGGACGACGACCGCGATCACGGTGCCGACGACGATGCCGATCAGGATCGCGCCGGGGACGGCGCGGGCCTGCAGCATGAAGATCATCAGCAGGGTGACGCAGAAGATCAGGACGGGCCAGCCGGCGAGCTCGCCGTTGATGCCGAGTGTGACGGGCGGTCCGGTCGGCGAGCCCTTGCCGACGAACCCGGCCTTGTACAGACCGATCAGGGCGATGAAGAGCCCGATGCCCATGGTGATGCCGTGCTTCAGCGGGAGCGGGATCGCGTTCATGATCAGCTCGCGCAGGCCGGTGACCACCAGGAGGCAGATCACCAGGCCGTACATGACGCACATGCCCATGGCCTGCGGCCAGGTCATGGCGGGGGCGACCTGCGACGCGAGAACGCCGGAGACGCTGAGACCGGCGGCCAGCGCCAGCGGCACCTTGCCGACGAAGCCCATCAGCAGGGTGGTCGCGGCCGCGGCGAGCGCGGTGGCGGTGATCAGTCCCGGCTGGCTGAGCAGATGCCCTTCGACGTCCTTGCCGCCGAGGATGAGCGGATTGAGCAGCAGGATGTACGCCATGGCCATGAAGGTCGTGACGCCGCCGCGCACTTCGCGCGCGACCGTGGATCCACGCTCGGATATGTGAAAGTACCGGTCGAGCCAGGATCTGCCGGCGGGGATGCGCGAGCCGGGGCCCGCCTCCTCCGCGATGGTCCTGGGCTCCACTGACTGCTGGGTCATGATGCCTGACTCCCAAGGTTCACAGGGGCACCCGCGATGGAGAATCGGAATGCGGGATTTGGGATGACTGCTTGGCTGCACGACCCGGGGGACGGCCCGAGACGAACTGTTCATTCAAGGTGGATGTGCGGGTACTGCTCGGTGGTGCGGGTGTTGCCGGTACAGCGGTACTGCGGGTACTGCCGGGTGGTGCCGAGGACCGCGAGCGGTGCGGTACTCCGGGTCTCCGGGCGGTGCCGCGGCGGAAGTGTGACGTTCCTGGAAGGCACGCACCGCCCGGAGGGTTCGGCGGGAGCTGCCCTCCGAGGCTGGCGGGTGACCTCGGATCGGGAAGCGGACGCGGTCTGGTGCGTGCGCTTCCAAGGCGGAGGAGGGAGGCGACGCGGAGCGTCGCCGACCGACGACAACGCGGGAAGCGTGCGTGCCAGGGCGTGGCCGCCCGGTCGGAGGTCACCCGACGGCCTCTCAGGTGCCGGTGAGGTGCTCGGGGCGCACCGGCGTCCTGTTCAGCTCCAGGCCCGTCGCGTCCCGGATCGCCGCGAGGACGGCCGGGGTCGACGACAGGGTCGGGGCCTCACCGATGCCACGGAGCCCGTACGGGGCGTGGTCGTCGGCGAGTTCGAGCACATCGACCGGGATGGTCGGCGTGTCGAGGATGGTGGGGATCAGGTAGTCCGTGAAGGACGGGTTGCGCACCTTCGCGGTCTTCGGGTCGACGATGATCTCCTCCATGACGGCGACACCCAGTCCCTGGGTGGTGCCGCCCTGGATCTGGCCGACCACCGACAGCGGGTTGAGCGCCTTGCCGACGTCCTGGGCGCAGGCCAGTTCGATGACCTTGACCAGGCCGAGCTCGGTGTCGACCTCGACGACCGCACGGTGCGCGGCGAAGGAGTACTGGACGTGCCCGTTGCCCTGTCCGGTGCGCAGGTCGAACGCCTCGGTGGGCCGGTGGCGCCACTCCAGCTCGATGTCGACCGCCTCGTCCTCCAGTACGTCGACGAGATCGGCCAGCACCTCGCCGCCGTCGGTGACCACCTTGCCGCCTTCGAGGAGCAGATCGGCGGTGGCCCAGGCGGGGTGGTACGTACCGAACTTGCGGCGCCCGATCTCCAGGACCTTCTCGCGGACGGCCTCGCAGGAGTGCTTCACGGCGCCGCCGGTGACGTATGTCTGCCGGGAGGCGGAGGTGGATCCGGCGGAGCCGACCCGGGTGTCGGCCGGCTGGATGGTGACCTGGGCGACGCCCAGCTCGGTGCGGGCGATCTGGGCGTGCACGGTGACGCCGCCCTGCCCGACCTCCGCCATCGCCGTGTGCACGGTGGCGACCGGCACGCCGCCGACGACCTCCATCCGGACCCGGGCGGTGGAGTAGTCGTCGAAGCCCTCGGAGAAGCCGACGTTCTTGAGGCCGACCGCGTAACCGATGCCGCGCACGACACCTTCGCCGTGGGTGGTGTTCGACAGACCGCCGGGCAGCGCCCGCACGTCGGCCTCCTCACCGGCGACCTCCCACTGGCGCTCGGGCGGCAGCGGCCGGGCCTTCACCCGGCGCAGCAGCTCGGCGACCGGGGCGGGCGAGTCGACGACCTGCCCGGTCGGCAGGAGGGTGCCCTGCTCCATGGCGTTGAGCTGCCTGAACTCGACCGGGTCCATGCCCAGTTCGGCGGCGAGCTTGTCCATCTGCGCCTCGTAGGCGAAGCACGCCTGGACCGCGCCGAAGCCACGCATGGCGCCGCACGGCGGGTTGTTGGTGTAGAGCGCGATCGCCTCGATGTCGACGTCGTCGATGACGTACGGTCCGACGGAGAGTGAGGAGGCGTTGCCGACGACGGCCGGGGACGCCGAGGCGTAGGCGCCGCCGTCCAGCACGATGCGGCACTTCATGTGGGTGAGCTTGCCGTCGCGGGTGGCGCCGTGCTCGTACCAGAGCTTCGCCGGATGGCGGTGGACGTGCCCGAAGAAGGACTCGAACCTGTTGTAGACGATCTTGACCGGCTTGCCGGTGCGGAGCGCCAGCAGGCAGGCGTGGATCTGCATCGACAGGTCCTCGCGGCCGCCGAAGGCGCCGCCGACGCCGGAGAGCGTCATGCGGACCTTGTCCTCGGGCAGGCCGAGGACGGGGGCGATCTGGCGGAGGTCGGAGTGCAGCCACTGCGTGGCGACGTACAGATCGACGCCGCCGTCCTCGGCGGGGACCGCCAGGCCGGACTCGGGACCGAGGAAGGCCTGGTCCTGCATGCCGAAGACGTATTCGCCGCTGACGACGACGTCGGCCCGGGCCGCTGCCGCGTCCGCGTCGCCGCGGACGATGGGCTGGCGGTGGACGATGTTCGGGTGCGGGACGTGCCCGGCGTGGTGGTCGTTGCGTCCCTCGTGGATGAGGATCGCGTCGGGGGCGGTGGCGGACGCCTCGTCGGTGACGACGGGCAGCTCGCGGTAGTCGACCCTGATCTTCGCGGCGGCGCGGCGGGCCGTCTCCGGGTGGTCGGCGGCGACGAGCGCCACCGGTTCGCCGTGGTGACGGACCTTGCCGTGGGCGAGGACGGGGGTGTCCTGGATCTCGAGGCCGTAGTTCTTCACCGAGGTCGGCAGGTCGTCGTAGGTGAGTACGGCGTGCACGCCGGGGGTGGCGAGCGCCTGGGAGATGTCGATCGAGACGATCTCGGCGTGCGCCACCGTGGAGCGCAGCGTGTGGCCCCAGAGCATGTCCTCGTGCCACATGTCCGAGGAGTACGCGAACTCGCCGGTGACCTTCAGGATGCCGTCGGGGCGGAGCGTGGACTCGCCGATGCCGCCCTTGGTGCGGGTGCCCTGGTGGATGTTCGTGGGGGAGCCGGTAACGCCCATCGTCACACCGTCTCTTCCGCGCGGGCGGCCGCGAGGCGGACCGCGTCGAGGATCTTCTCGTAGCCGGTGCAGCGGCAGAGGTTGCCGGAGAGCGCCTCGCGGATGTCCGCGTCGGACGGCTCCGGGTTGCGTTCCAGCAGCTCGTCGGCGGCGACCAGCAGGCCGGGGGTGCAGAAGCCGCACTGGACGGCGCCGGCGTCGATGAACGCCTGCTGGATCGGGGAGAGTTCACCGGTGCTGCGGGACTGTTCGGCGGCCGGCTTGGCCTCCCACCGACGGGCCTGGTCGAGCGAGGTGCCGCAGGCGCCGGAGGCGCAGCCACTGCCGGGGTGCGCCTCGGACCGGTGGGCGGCGAAGTCGGCGAGGCCCTCCACTGTGACGACCTCGCGGCCCTCCACCTGGCCCGCGGCGACCAGGCAGGAGCAGACCGGGACGCCGTCGAGGCGGACGGTGCAGGAGCCGCACTCGCCCTGCTCGCAGGCGTTCTTGGAACCGGGCAGGCCCATCCGCTCGCGCAGCACGTAGAGGAGGGACTCGCCCTCCCAGACGTCGTCGGCCTCGTGCTTACGGCCGTTGACCGTGAAATTGACGCGCATGATCAGGCAGCTCCTTCGGTGCTGCGGCCGTTGCCGCGGTACGACTCCCAGGTCCAGCCGAGGGTGCGGCGGGCCATGATTCCCACCGCGTGCCTGCGGTAGCTCGCGGTGCCGCGGACATCGTCGATCGGGTTGCAGGCGCCTGCGGCGAGCGTGGCGAACTGTGCGGCGATGGACGGCGTGATGACGGTGCGGCTGTCCCAGAACCCGCCTTCCTCGAGCGCGGCGTTCAGGAATTCCTCCGCGTCCTTCGCCCGGACGGGTGTCGGGGCGGCGGAGCCGATGCCGGTACGGACCGTGCGGGTCTCCGGGTGCAGGGCGAGGCCGAAGGCACAGACGGCGATGACCATCGCGTTGCGGGTGCCGACCTTCGAGTACTGCTGTGGCCCGTCGGCCTTCTTGATGTGCACGGCCCGGATCAGCTCGTCCGGTTCGAGGGCGTTGCGCTTGACGCCCGTGTAGAAGGCGTCGATCGGGATCATCCGGGTCCCGCGCACGGATTCTGCCTCGACCTCGGCGCCCGCGGCGAGCAGTGCGGGGTGCGCGTCACCGGCGGGCGACGCGGTTCCGAGGTTGCCGCCGACGCCGCCGCGGTTGCGGATCTGCGGCGATGCGACGGTGTGCGAGGCGAGCGCCAGACCGGGCAGTTCGGTCCGCAGGTGCTCCATGATGTGGCTGTACGGCACGGAGGCGCCGAGCCGCACGTCCTCCTGGCCCACCTCCCACTCGGACAGCTCACCGATGCGGTTCAGGTCGAGGAGGTACTCGGGCCGCCGGTGGTCGAAGTTGATCTCGACCATCACATCGGTACCGCCCGCGATGGGCACAGCCGTCGGGTGCTCGGCCTTGGCGGCGAGCGCCTCCTCCCAGCTGGCGGGGCGAAGGAAGTCCATGAGTGGCTCTCTTCTTCTCAATCGGGTCGTTCGCTGGGGCTGGGGACGGCCGGCCCTCGATTGGCTGGTTCATGTGCTGTTAACGCGGTGTGTGGCCCAGTACACAACCGGGACTCCACGCGGTGCAGTCACCGAAACCATGAAGGAGTTGGCTGGTCTCCGTCCTCGTCTTGTAGATTCGAACGAATGGCGGGGCTCAGTGACCTCACCGCAATACCCAGTTTTCACCCGCATCAACGAAAGAGATCGGCGGCAACGACATGCGGCTGCGCGCACTGCTGGAAACCGATGCGCTGGGCCTGCGGCTGCTCGGCGGCGAGCACGAGCTCGACCGGTCCGTCCGTGGCGTCATGACCACCGACCTGCGGGACCCGAGCCGCTATCTGACCGGTGGCGAGCTGGTACTGACCGGCCTGGCCTGGCGCCGGGACGCGGCGGACTCGGAGCCGTTCGTACGGATCCTCGCGGGCGCCGGGGTCGCCGGGCTCGCGGCGGGCGAGGCGGAGCTCGGCGAGATCCCGGGCGATCTGATCGAGGCGTGCGAGCGGCATCGCCTGCCGATCTTCGCCGTCGATGAGACCGTCGCGTTCGCAACGATCACCGAATACGTGGTGCGTCAGGTCTCCGGTGAGCGAGCGGGTGACCTGGCGGCGGTCGTCGACCGGCACCGCAGGCTGATGACCTCGGGTCCGGCCGGCGGCGGCCCCGACGTGGTCCTGGACCTGCTCGGCTCCGACCTCGACCTGCACGCCTGGGTGCTCTCCCCCACCGGCCGGCAGATCGCGGACGCCGGTGAGCCGCTGCCCGGACAGGTGGGCGCGACGCTGGCGGGCCACCATCTGGCCGCCACCCGCACCGGCCGCCGGGGTCCGCACCGGGCCACGGTCGACGGCATCGCGTATTCGCTGTTCCCGATCCGCAACACCGGCCGGGGCGCGGCCCCCGCCTCCCGCGACGTCCGCGAGTCGGTTCTCTCCGACTGGCTGCTCGCCGTCGAGGCCGACGCGAGCGACTGGCCGGCCGCCCGGCTGGATCTGCTCCAGGGTGTCACCCAGCTGATCGCGGTCGAACGGGACCGGCGCGACGCGGCCCGTACGGTACGCCGCAGGCTCGCCCAGGAAGTCCTGGAACTGGTCCAGACGGGCGCCGCACCCACCGAGATCGCGGCCAGGCTGCGGGTCGCCGCCCCGGTCCTGCTGCCCGGCCTGGGTACCGCACCGCACTGGCAGGTCGTGGTGGCCCGGGTCGAGTGGGGCGCGGAGGGCGCGCCGGGCGCCACGGGCGGGCCGGTCACATCCGGCATCGCGGGCGGCCCGGTCGCCCAGGCGCTGCTGGAGGAGATCCTCGTCGACCCGGCGGTCACCGGCCCCGACTCCGCCGACCGGATCGCGGTCGCGCACACCGGCGACGAGGCCGTCGCGCTCGTACCCCTGCCCGCCCGCGCCGCACCGTCCGCCGATGGCGTGGACGGCACGGAGGCCGACGGCACAGCCGGCGCGACGACGGCCAAGGAGGACCCGGCGCTGCACGCCGACGCGCTGCTCGCCGCCGTGCGCGCGCCGCTCTCCGCCGGCCTTGCCGACGACGGCCGCCTGACACTGGGTGTCAGCGCCGCCGTGCACTCCCCCGAGGGTCTGCGCGGCGCCCTGGAGGAGGCACGGCACGCCCGCCGGGTGGCGGCGGCCCGTCCCGGCCGGGTCTGCGCGGCGGGTCACCACGAGCTGGCCTCGCACGTCCTGCTGCTGCCGTTCGTCCCCGACGATGTGCGCCGTGCGTTCACCGCACGGTTGCTCGACCCGCTGCGCGACTACGACCGACGCCACCGCGCCGAACTCATTCCCACGCTGGAAGCGTTCCTGGACTGCGACGGTTCGTGGACCCGCTGCGCGGCCCGGCTGCACCTGCACGTCAACACATTGCGCTACCGGGTCGGGCGAATCGAGCAGTTGACGGGGCGTGACCTTTCCCGCCTGGAGGACAAGCTCGATTTCTTCCTGGCCCTGCGTATGAGCTGACTCGGCGGACCTACCACAGCCCTGCCCGCGACCGACCGATTGTGAATTCATTCACCTGACCCCTTGGCCCGGCGTGCCATTCCGTGCTGAGATGCCGCCAGACTCAACAGCTCAATGGCGCGCTCGGGGAGGGCAATGTGGCGTATACCGCCATGTCTGGTTCCGGAACGACAGCAGATGACGATCCGCCGCTCCAGACAGCGGTATGGCGGCTGCGGTCACGCGCCTGCTGGACGGATGCCGCCGCTCTGCTCGAGCACGACGCCGCCGCCGATCCGGCAGCGGCACTCCAGCGGACGGCGCTGCTGACCGAGCGGTGCCTGTACACCGGCCAGGGCTGGACCGACGCCGAGGACGCCCTGCGCACCGCCGAGGCCCTCGCCCACGACGACGCCGAGCGCGGGGCCGCGGCGTGCGAACGGGGTCACCTGGCGTACGCATCGACACTTCTCGGGGTACGGGACCGGGCCGACGAAGCCCGTGTCGCGCTGAGCCGGTCGGCCGCGCTGCTCTCCCCCGCCGCCCCGGCGCGCCCGCTGCTCGACTTCCGCCGGGGCCTGATCGCCCAGAACATCGCCGACTCGCCGCAGGCCGCCCGCGCCGCGTACCGCAGGGCGCACGCCGGCGCCACGGCCCAGGGCGACCAACTGCTGCTCTCCTCCACCTGGCGCCATCTCGCGCTGCTCTCGTTGCGCGAGGGCGAACTGGCCGAGGCCCGGCACGGGTTCGCCGAGTCGCTGCGGATACGGGAGGAGCTGGGCTACCTGGTCGGTACGGCCCCCGCCCTCATCGCCCTGGCGGACACCGAACCGGAACCGGAGGCGGCAGCACGGCTGCGCGCCGAGGCGGGCCGCCTCTTCCGCCTCCTGGGCGGCGTCCCCACCTGGCTGGCACCGCACCTGGACCCGCCCACCCCGGAGACGGCCGAGGCGAACTGAGCACGGGCCCGCCGCGGCGGGCCGTCAGGCGCGGTCCTCGACCGGGTCGCCGGGCTTCCAGCCTGCGTCGCTCCACTCGGGGGTCGGCGTCGGACGCGGCGGAGCGGGCGGCGGGTTCGAGCCGCGGTTCGGGTTCTGCGGTACCGCGGCGGCGGGCTTCCCGTTCTGCCCGTCGCTGTCGCGCCGGGGCGGCACGACCGGGGATTTCGGCGGTGCGGGCTTCCTCGTCGACGGCACGGGGACGGCGACCGTGGCGGAGGCGGACGGGGTCGCCGAGGGCGCCGGCGAAGGCGCGGCGGAATCCGCAGGTGTACGGGTGGGGCTCACGCTCGACGACGGCTTCGCGGGAGTGGACGTCCCCGGAGGCCTCCCGGTGGACTTGCCGGACTCGGAGCAGCCCGCCGCCGCCAGCGTCAGTCCCAGCACCACCAGCAGCGCGGACACCCGCCGAGGCACTCGGTTCCGTATCATCCCCGCCCCCTCAAAACGATCACGCGATGAGGGGCACAGAGTATCCACAGCGGTCCGAGCAGATGGTGGCAGCCCGGACGAGGGAGGTCAGCGGTCCGCACCGGTGAAGTGTTCGCGTACCAGCGACTGCACGACGGACAGGTCCTCGGCGATCAGCGCGTCGAGCAGCGCGGTGTGTTCCACGGCGTCGGCGAGGAGGTCGGCCCGCCGGGTGGCCGGGTTGTGCCCCAGGGGCCATTGGGAGCGGCGGTGCAGGTCGTCCGCGACCATCACGAGTTGCTGGTTGCCGGAGAGCGCGAGGACCGCTCGATGGAAGGCCCGGTCGGACTCCGCGTAGCTCGCCCGGTCGCCCACCGCCGCGGCCGCGACCGTGGCGTCGGCCAGCGGGCGCAGAGCGGTCCAGCTGGCCTGGTCCACGGTGCGGGCCAGCCGCAGCATGACGGGGACCTCGATCAGGGCGCGCACCTCCGCAAGCTCGGCCAGCTCGTGCGGGCCGCGCTCGGCGACCCGGAAGCCCCGGTTCGGGACGACCTCCACGGCGCCCTCGATGGCAAGCTGCTGCATCGCCTCACGGACCGGTGTCGCCGAGACTCCGAAGCGGGCGCCCAGCACCGGGGCGGAGTAGACCTGGCCCGGCAGCAGCTCACCGTCGACGAGGGCGGCGCGCAGTGCGTCCAGGATCTGCCCGCGTACGGAGTGCCGCTGCACCACGACGCGGGGCACGGGCGACTCGCAGTGGATGTGCTCCCCGCGGGCCCGTTCGCCGCGCGGCTGTTCACCGGGCGACTGCACACCGGGTTGCTGCTCGTCCCGCGCCCGATGGGCGCGCGCCTGACCCGGCACCCGGTCGGGGGCCGCGGCCGACCGGACGGCCGCGGATGCGGTGGACGTGTACGGCGGACGCACCTGCTGATGCGCTCTGCCCTGCTCCACTCCGACCTCCTCGGCCTGCTCCGGGCAGGGCCGCCTGCGCCATGCCTCCTGTGCACGATAGGCGGAGGAGGGCGCAGTTCAAACATCGATCTCTTCGGGTAAGGTAAGGCTAACCTGCAAACGATCGCGATTCGGTGGTCCCTGCATGACCCTGCCCACCCTGCTTCCCGACACGACGACGTCCGCGGTGTCGGACGCGTACACCCGCCTGGCCGAGGTCTTCACCGGGCTGCGTGCCGAGGTTCTCGGGGACGACGAGCCGACCCCCTCCGGCGTCGGCTGGGTGGGTGCGCACGAGCTCGCGGCCGGCGGCGCCGCTCTGGACACGTTTCTCGCCTGGGACAACGCGCAGGTGCTGCGGGACTACGGGCAGCAGGCGCGGCCCGATGTGGTCGCCAGCTTCGGCCTGCACCGCTACGCCTGGTCGGCGTGTCTTCTGGTGACAGTGCCGTGGTTCCTGCACCGGCGGGTGCCGCGGATCCCCGTCGAGGACGTGGCGTTCCAGCGGACCCTGGGCCATCTGGCCGTGCGCGTAAGGGAGTTCGCCTGCCTGCCGGACGATCCGGCGGCGGCGCTGCCGGGGGCCAGCGTGGTGGCGGACGAGGCCGCGCTGCGAGCCGAGGTGCTGGCCGCGGTGGCCGAGCACATCGGTCCGGTGCTCGACGGCTTCGGCCCCCGGATGCGCCGCGGCAAGCGGGCCCTGTGGGGCATGGCGACGGACGAGATCGTCGAGGGTCTCTGGTACATCGCCCATCTGCTCGGCGAGGAGCGGCGGGCGATGATCGAGCTGGAGGCGCTCCTGCCGGGTACCACCAAGCCGTATGTCGGCACAGCGGGCTTCCGCGAACTGACCGGGCCGAACGGCGAGTCGCTGCCCACCCGCGACCGGGCCAGCTGCTGCCTCTTCTACACACTGCGGCCCGAGGACACCTGCGTCACCTGCCCGCGTACGTGCGACACCGACCGGGTACGGAAGCTGACGCCCGCCTGATCCGTACCGACCGCGCGGCCCGGCGACATTCGAACGCAACTCGGGTGCCACATACGGGCGTTCGAGGAGTTTCAGCCCATCCGCACGACCCCGCACCCCAATGGCATTCTCTTGCCCCGAAACCCTCTGAGCCCGAAGGGATTTCCGCCACTATGGCGCCCGAAACCCCTAACGCGATGCAAGGGACCGCGCATGAGACTGACCGACATATCGCTGAACTGGCTACTTCCGGGCGCAGTCCTGCTCGTGGGGGTCATGGCGGCGGTGGCGATGGTCGCGCGCGGCAAGCGCGCCGCTGACAAGTCCGCGGCCGACGACAGCTGGGAACGCAGCGAGGACCGGCGCAGGCGCAAGGAGGCGCTCTACGCCACCGCCTCGTACGTGCTGCTGTTCTGCTGCGCGGCAGTCGCCGCCGCGCTCTCCTTCCATGGACTGGTCGGCTTCGGCCGGCAGAACCTCAGCCTCTCCGGTGGCTGGGAGTACCTCGTCCCGTTCGGCCTCGACGGGGCGGCGATGTTCTGCTCCGTGCTCGCCGTGCGCGAGGCCAGCCACGGTGACGCGGCGCTCGGCTCCCGGCTGCTGGTGTGGACGTTCGCGGGCGCGGCCGCCTGGTTCAACTGGGTGCACGCGCCGCGCGGCATGGACCATGCGGGTGCCCCGCACTTCTTCGCCGGGATGTCGCTGTCCGCAGCGGTGCTCTTCGACCGGGCACTGAAACAGACCCGCCGGGCCGCGCTGCGCGAACAGGGCCTGGTACCCCGCCCGTTGCCGCAGATCCGGATCGTACGGTGGCTGCGCGCGCCCCGGGAGACCTTCGGCGCCTGGTCGTTGATGCTGCTGGAGGGCGTACGCACGCTGGACGAAGCGGTCGACGAGGTACGCGAGGACCGGCGGGAGAAGGAACAGAACCGTCTCCGCAGGAGGGACCAGGAGAAGCTGGACCGGGCCCACATCAAGGCCTTGAACCGGCAGAACCGGGCCTGGGGCCGGGGCGGCCGGGGCGATACCCAGATCGATGTCTCGGCCATCGCCCCGGCGGCGGGCTCCGCACAGTCCGTCGTGGAGCCCGCCATACCGGAGCCGGGACAGCTGCCTCTACGCCCCAGGCCGTCCCTGCAAGCCGTGAACGGCGCGAGCTCGAAGGGCTCCCCGGACCGCGACACAAGTGATCCGAGGACCGTCGATCTCACCGCCGAGGACGACACCCAGGCCCTGCCCCGGCTCGACTCGCTGGAGCGGAAACTCAAGGACCTGGAGCAGCAGTTCGGCTGATCGGGACCCAGCTCCGCGGCACCCGGACGGTGGACGTCCGTGCGGCTCGAGGCGGAAGGCCCGGTCCTGGCATCCGGCTCGTACGGACTTCCGGACCCCTCAGGGCCTTCCGCCGGCCAGTTCGAACCAGACCACCTTGCCCAACGCGTGCGCCTTCACACCCCAGGCGTCCGCGAGACTCTGCACCAGGATCAGCCCTCTGCCGTGCGTACCGTCGTCGGCGTCCGGTACGTACGACATGGGCAGTCCGGATACGAAATCCCGCACCTCGACCCGTAGCGTCGCGGGCGCCACGGTCACCGTGACGACCGCGCCGTGCCGTGTATGGACCAGGGCGTTCGTCACCAGTTCGCTCAGCAGGAGCTCCGCCACTTCGGCCGACTCCTCGCGCCATCGGTATCGTAGGAATTCCCGCAGCGCACAGCGCACTTCGGAGATGTCCGCCAGATCGGTATGAGCCAGTCTGCGGTGCATTCGAATCAGCTGCTGACGCTCCATCGTTTCCCCCGCGTGCACAGTGAATCACCCCCTTCTCGTCGAACACCTTCCCGGGATGCATGCCCCGCACGCGAGCTGTCACGCTTGTCGACTCATCAATAAGCACATATGGGAACGGGGCAGCCCTCCCGGCCTCGGAAACACGGCCGACACATTCCCGTCTTCGCGGTTAACTTCCAAAAAATTCACATGAGTTGACGTTGACGGGGACATGTCTACGCGCGTCATCATGGTGGACATGCGAATCCCCCCACGGATCACCACGCTCGGCGGTGTCGCCGCCCTCCTGTCCGTCCTCTTCGTCGGTGGCCCCATCACGGCCTCCGCCACCGCCGCCACCGCATCGGTCGGCAGCATCTGCTACTCGGACCTGCCGTCCCAGGCGCACGACACACTCGATCTCATCGAGGCGGGCGGTCCCTACCCCTACTCGCAGGACGGCGTCGTCTTCCAGAACCGGGAAGGCGTGCTGCCCAGCCGGAACACCGGCTACTACCACGAGTACACGGTGATCACCCCGGGCTCACCGACCCGCGGCGCGCGACGCATCGTCACGGGTGAGCAGAGCCAGGAGGACTACTACACCGCCGACCACTACGTCACGTTCGACCTCGTCGACCACGGCTGCTGACGCTCCACCGGCAGCACCCTCCGGACCGGTCCGCGCCGTAGCCCCCCACCTGCGGCGCGGATCACCGGACCGACGGGACGACGGTGCCTTGTACGCTGCGCCCATGACCGTGACCTATGTGATCGACGGCTCCGAAGTCACCGGACTGGAACGGTTCTGGCAGGTGATCGGCGAGGCGGTGAACGGTCCCGGTGGCTACTTCGGCCGCAACCTCGACGCCTTCGCGGACTGTCTGAGCGGCGGCATGGGGACACCGGACGACGGCGACTTCGTCATCGAGTGGCGCGACCACGCAAGCTCCGCACGCGCCCTGGGCCACGAGGAGACCGCACGCCACGTGCGCCGGCTGCTCGGCCGGGCACACCCCACCAACCGGCCGGCCCTCCAGCGGGATCTGGACGAGGCACTGGCCGGACACGGTCCGACGCTGTTCGACCAACTGGTGGAGATCATCGAGGAACGGACCGGACCCGGCACACTGCGACTGCGCTGACCGTCGCCGCGCCTGCCGCCGCGCACCGAGTGCGTACGGCTCCGGTGCCCGCCGGGGCACGTCGTCCGTCACGGACCTGCACCAGGGGTGCCTTGCGCGTCGCCGGGGAAGTGGTGCCATGAGCACCCCGCAGCCGCCGACCCCGAGGAGCCGTGATGCACGACGACCGCACGCTGGTGGAGGGCCGCCTGGAGCGGGCTCTCCATCAATTCATCCGCCCCGCCCAGTACGCGGACCGGTCCCCGCTCGGTCTCTCGGTGTGGCATGCCCCGGGCGAGCCGGTGCCGGTGGTGGAGGCCATGAAGGGGACGTACGAGCCCTTCGCGACCGGAACCGAGTGGGGCAGGCCCTGGTCGACCAGCTGGTTCCGGCTGGAGGGCACGGTGCCCGAGGCGTGGGCGGGGCGCCATGTCGAGGTGGTGGTGGATCCCGGCTTCTCCGGTCAGGGACCCGGCTTCCAGGCCGAGGGGATGCTCTACGACGCCGAGGGCGTACCGCTCAAGGGCATCCATCCGCACAATCGCCATCTGACCGTCTCGGCCTCGGCGTCGGGCGGTGAGTCGGTCTCCCTGCTGCTGGAGGCGGCGGCCAACCCTGCCGTCCTGGAGCACGGCTTCGAGCCGACACCGCTCGGTGACGTCCTGACGGCGGGTGACCGGCCGCTCTACAGGTTCGCCTCCGCGGACCTGGCCGTGCTGGACGAGGAGGTCTGGCATCTCGTCCTGGACATCGAGGTGCTGTCCGAGCTGATGCACGAGCTGCCCGCCGACCGGTCGCGGCGCCACGAGATCCTGCGTGCGCTGGAGCGGATGCTGGACGCCCTGGACCTGCACGACGTGGCAGGCACGGCGGCCGCGGGCCGCGCCGAGCTGGCCGAGGCCCTGTCCCGCCCGGCGTCGGCGAGTGCGCACCGGATCTCGGCGGCCGGCCATGCGCACATCGACTCCGCGTGGCTGTGGCCGCTGCGCGAGACGGTACGGAAGGCCTCGCGTACGTTCGCCAACGTCACCGCACTCGCCCAGGACTATCCGGAGCTGGTCTTCGCGTGTTCGCAGGCCCAGCAGTACGCCTGGGTGCGTGATCATCAGCCGCACATCTGGGAGCGGATCAAGCGGGCGGTGGCGGACGGGCAGTGGGCGCCGGTCGGCTCGATGTGGGTGGAGTCCGATGCCAACATGCCGGGCGGCGAGGCGCTGGCGCGGCAGATCGTGCACGGGAAGCGCTTCTTCGAGCAGGAGTTGGGGGTGGAGACGCAGGAGATCTGGCTGCCGGACTCCTTCGGCTACACGGCCGCCTTCCCGCAGCTGGCACGGCTGGCAGGGGTGAAGTGGTTCCTGACGCAGAAGCTGTCCTGGAACCAGACCAACAAGATGCCGCATCACACCTTCTGGTGGGAGGGCATCGACGGGACCCGCGTCTTCACCCACTTCCCGCCCGTCGACACGTACAACGCGAACTTCCACGCACGTCAACTCGCGCATGCGGAGAAGAACTTCGCGGACAAGGGGCGGGCGACCCGGTCCCTGGTTCCGTTCGGCTGGGGTGACGGCGGGGGCGGTCCGACCCGGGAGATGCTGGAGAAGGCGCGCAGGCTGCGGGATCTGGAAGGGTCGCCGCGGGTGGAGATCGAGAAGCCGTCGGCGTTCTTCGCGGCGGCCGAGGAGGAGTACGCGGAGCAGGCGCCGGTCTGGTCCGGCGAGCTGTACCTGGAGCTGCACCGGGCGACTTACACCACCCAGGCCAAGACCAAGCAGGGCAACCGGCGCAGTGAACACCTGCTGCGCGAGGCCGAGTTGTGGGCGACTGCGGCGGCCCTGCGGGCACCCGGATACGCGTATCCGTACGAGACGCTGGACCGGGTGTGGAAGACGGTCCTGCTGCATCAGTTCCATGACATCCTGCCGGGCTCGTCGATCGCGTGGGTGCACCGCGAGGCCCGCGACACGTACGAAGAGGTGCGGGCGGAGCTGGCGGACCTGGTGGCGGAAGCGGTCACGCAGCTGGGCGCGGCAGATGGACTCGTCGCGCTGAACTCCTCGCCGTACGACCGAGGTCAGGTGATCGAGCTGGATGCGGAGGCAAGCGCTGTGCTGCCGTCCGGCGCCCAGTCGCAGCCGCTGGACGAGGGGCGTACGGCGGTGTTCGCACGGTCACCGGGACTGGGTGCGGGACTGCTCGACGGATCGGCGGTGCCGGAGCGGGAGGCGGTGACGAGCCGCACGGCGGACGGCGGGTTCGTCCTCGACAACGGGCTCCTGCGGGTCACCGTCGACCACGACGGGCTGATCGCGGCCGTCCGCGATCTCGACGCGCATCGCGAGGTCATCGCCCCCGGCCACCGGGCCAACCTCCTTCAGCTGCACCCTGATCACCCCAACCACTGGGACGCCTGGGACATCGACCGGCACTACCGCCGCTCCCGCACCGATCTGACCGATGCCGAATCGGTCGAGCTGGTCGAGGAAGGACCGCTGCGGACGGCGGTGCGCGTGGTGCGGACGTTCGGGAAGTCCCGGCTCGTGCAGGAGATCCGGCTGGCTGCGGGCAGCCGGCAGGTCGACATCGAGACCGAGGTGGACTGGCAGGAGTCGGAGAAGGTCCTCAAGGCTGCATTCCCGCTCGATGTGCATGCCGAACGGTCCACGGCAGAGATCCAGTTCGGCCACGTCCACCGGGCCACGCACGACAACACCGGCTGGGACGCGGCCCGTTTCGAGATCTGCGCGCACCGCTGGCTGCGGGTCGCCGAGCCGGGGTACGGGGTCGCGGTGCTCAACGACTCGACATACGGGCACGATGTGACACGGACCCCGCACGAGTCGGGTCTCGCCACGACCGTACGGCTGACGCTGCTGCGCGCCCCGCACAGCCCGGACCCGGAGACCGACCTCGGGACGCACCGGTTCCGGTACGCGCTGGCGCCCGGCGCGGAGGTCACGGACGCGGTCCGCGCGGGGCTCGCGCTCAATCTGCCGCTGCGGGCGGCAGTGGCCCCGATGGTGCCGTCGCTGATCACCACCGGGCACCCGGCGGTGACCGTGGAGTCGGTGAAGCTGGCCGAGGACCGCAGCGGCGATGTGATCGTGCGGCTGTACGAGTCGGCGGGCGGCCGGGCCGAGGCGGCGCTCCGGGTCGGCTTCCCCGTCGTGCGGGCACAGATCACCGACCTGCTGGAGCGACCCCTGCACGAGGCGACGGCCGATGAGCACGGTCTCGTGCTGGCGCTGCGGCCGTTCCAGATCCTGACGGTACGGCTGACCCCGGCCTGAGCGACCGCCCCGCCCCGGACCGGCTCAGAGCCTGTCGGGTGACCTTCGATCGGAGGTCACCCGACGGGCCCTCAGGGGCGGGGCACGTTCCGCAGGTTGGAGCGGGCCATCTGCACCATCCGGCCCACGCCTCCGTCCAGCACGATCTTGCTGGCGGAGAGCGCGAACCCGGTCACCATCTCCGCGCTGATCCTCGGCGGGATGGAGAGCGCGTTCGGATCGGTGACGACGTCGATCAGGGCCGGTCCCTTCTGCTTGAAGGCGTCCTTGAGGGCGCCTTCGAGCTGCTTGGGCTTCTCGACCCGTACGCCGTAGGCCCCGGCGGCCCGCGCGATCGCGGCGAAGTCCGGGTTCTTGTTGGTCGTGCCGAACGACGGCAGACCGGCGACCAGCATCTCCAACTCCACCATGGACAGGGAGGAGTTGTTGAACAGGACCACCTTCACCGGCAGGTCGTACTGGACAAGGGTCAGGAAGTCGCCCATCAGCATGGTGAATCCGCCGTCGCCGGACATCGACACGACCTGCCGGTTCCGGTCGACGAACTGGGCGCCGATGGCTTGAGGCAGCGCGTTGGCCATCGAGCCGTGGCTGAACGAACCGATCACCCGACGTTTGCCGTTCGGGGACAGATAGCGGGCCGCCCAGACATTGCACATCCCGGTGTCGACGGTGAACACGGCATCATCGTCGGCGAGTTCGTCGAGCACCGAAGCGACGTACTCCGGATGGATCGGGATGTGCTTCTCGACCTTGCGGGTGTACGCCTTGACCACGCCCTCCAGCGCTTCGGCGTGCTTCTTCAGCATCCGGTCGAGGAACTTCCGGTCGGTCTTGGCCTTCACCCGCGGCGTCAGACAGCGCAGCGTCTCGCGGACATCGCCCCACACCGCCAGATCCAGCTTGGAGCGGCGCCCCAGGTTCTCGGGGCGCACATCGACCTGGACGATCTTCACATCGGTGGGCAGGAAGGCGTTGTACGGGAAGTCGGTGCCGAGCAGGACCAGCAGATCGCACTCATGGGTCGCCTCGTACGCGGCGCCGTAGCCGAGCAGCCCGCTCATGCCGACGTCGTACGGGTTGTCGTACTGGATCCACTCCTTGCCGCGCAACGCGTGCCCCACCGGGGCCTTCACCCGCTCGGCGAACTCCATGACCTCGGCGTGCGCGCCCGCGGTGCCGCTGCCGCAGAACAGGGTCACCCGCTTCGCCTCGTCGACCATCCGGCAGAGCTTCTCGATCTCCTCGTCGCCGGGCCGTACCGTCGGCCGCGAGGTGACCAGGGCATGCTCGATCGACTTCTCCGGCGCCGGCTGGGAGGCGATGTCACCCGGCATGGAGACGACGCTGACCCCGCCGCGGCCGATCGCGTGCTGAATCGCCGTCTGGAGCAGCCGCGGCATCTGCTGCGGGTTGGAGATCATCTCGTTGTAGTGGCTGCACTCCTGGAAGAGCAGGCCCGGATGCGTCTCCTGGAAGTAGCCGAGACCGATCTCGCTCGAAGGGATGTGCGAGGCGAGGGCGAGGACGGGGGCCATGGAACGGTGGGCGTCGTAGAGGCCGTTGATGAGGTGCAGATTGCCGGGGCCGCAGGAGCCCGCGCAGGCCGCGAGGGCGCCGGTGATCTGCGCCTCGGCACCGGCGGCGAAGGCGGCGGTCTCCTCGTGCCTGACCTGGATCCACTCGATGGCGGAGTTACGGCGGATGGCGTCGACGACCGGGTTGAGGCTGTCGCCGACGACGCCGTAGAGCCTCTTCACGCCCGCCCGGACGAGAATGTCGACGAACTGCTCCGACACGTTCTGCTTGGCCATGGGTGCGTATCCTCTCCGCGCCGGCAGCGCGCTAGGAGTCCATCAACCCATGGCCCGCACGGTTACGCCTCCCAGACGCCGACACTCGTGCGGTCGTCGGCGTACCCCTTCACCCTGAGCTGGGTGTCCGCGAGGAAGGCCGCAAGGCCGGGCGGTTCCGGGGGCGTCCAGCGTTCGGCGAGCTCGTCGGCGAGGGCGCGCTCGCCGCGCAACGGCTCGGCCAGCCCGGTGCTGCAGAGCAGCAGCGTGTCCCCCGGTCGGGCCACCGAGGCCCGGAACCGGAAGGGCTCCGCGGGCGGCGGGGGCGAGCTCTCGATGTACGGGGACGGAGGTGTCGTGATCCCCAGGTCCATGGTCAGCCGGTCACCGTGGGGCCCGCTCTCGGGGGACGCGGATCCGAAACCCACGACGGGCTCCCCGGTGACGGCCCCGGGCGCCGGAACGTCCGGTTCGAGGTCCCGCCAGACGCCGTCACGCAGCCGGAAGAGCCCGCCGCCGCCCACTCCGAAGAAGACCCGGGTGCGGCAGTCGGGGTCGGCCGACAGCAACAGGCAGCGCAGGCCCGCGGTGTACTCGTGCGGTTCGAGCCCCAGCTCGGCGGCGCGGGCGCGGAGCCTGCCGTAGCTGCGGTCGGTGAGGCGTTGCAGACCCGATTTGAGGTCGGCCCGGCGGCCTGCCCTTATGTCCTCGGCGAGGCGGGCGTGGCTACGGCCGACAGCACCGCCGATCCAGCGGCAGGCGTCGGCGGCCGCGAGATGGGCGCCCTCGGCGGCGCGGGCCCCGCTGGCGACGGCGACGAGTACGAGGGCGTTGTCGGCCGCGCCGAAGCGCACGGTGAGCAGGGCGTCGCGCCGGGGCTCGCCGCGGAACCGCGCGGAGTCCCCGCGCACCGAGGCGGCCCGCAGGGTGTACGTGCCGTACCTGGCCCCGTCGAGCACGGTGTCGGCGACCAGCCCGTCGAGTTCCTGGGGGGTGGTGGCGGGCAGGGCGGTGGGCTCGGCGTCGTAGGTGGGCGGCCGGTCCCCTACGTACATGACTCCGGGGCGGGATGTGGGTCCGGGAGCCACCGGGTCGGGGCCGCCCGGGGTGGCCCCGGCGCCGGAACCGGTCGCCCCGCCGGGTGCGGGCTCCTCCGGGGACTCGGCACGCTCGGCGACCGGCCGCCTCGGCAGAGGCGGCACGTGCTCGGCCGGAGCCGGGACCGGAGGCGACACCGGGACGGGTGGTGGTCCATCGACGATCCCCGGCCGGTCGTGTCCGGGCGGCGGGACCGGGGGCGGCTCATCGACGGGCGGCGGCTCGGGATTCGACGGCGCGGCGAAGGCACGTGGCTGTGCGGCGCCGCGCGGTGGCTCCCACGGGGCACGCCCGGCCTCCGCCGGTGGCTCCCACGGCGCACGTGCCTGTACAGGTGGCGCGGGCGGTGTCCGAGGATCGGGCACGGCCGCGCCCGTCCCTCCGTCCCCGTCATCACGACCGGGCTCGCCCTGCCCCGACGGACCCACCGCGTCCGAGGCCGAGTCGAAGCGGTCGTCGAGACTGTCGGCCGCGTCGGTCGACCCGGTGTCCGCGGCGGTTTCGTCGTACAGCCTGCGCCACCAGTCGTCCTCGTGGGCGGCGGGCCTCTCCCCCTGCTGACTCATGCCCTTATTGTCCACCGCACGGGCCGTACGAAAACGGGTCATCGGGAAAAAGAGGTCCGCCGGGCGACCCCACCCCCCACGGGAAGGACGCCCGGCGGACCGGTTCCGGTGTGACCCCGGTCAGCGCACCACGTATGCGTCGACGATGGTCTGGACGACGGAGTTGCCGTTGGCGTCCGTCAGTTCCGTCTTCAGCGTGACCGGCTTGCCGGCCGCGCCCGCGTGGTTCACGGTCGCGGTCCAACGCCCGTTCCGCTGTGCGGTGGTGGCCTGGGTCCAGGTCGTGCCACCGTCGTACGAGTACGAGACCTTGGCCGCGGTCAGCTTGCCGGGTGTGTAGCCCGCGTGGCCGGTGACGCTCAGGCCGATCTTCTGACCGTCCTGCGCCGCCAGGGTCTTCATCCCGTCCGTCGCCAGGTCGTAGCCCGGGAAGAGGAGCGGGATGCCCTGAGAGTACGCGTTCTCGTCACGCTTCGAACGGAATTTCCAGGTGGTCTCGGTCTGGGTGGACCGCTTCCACACTGCCGCGGGCGAACCGACCTTCATGGTGACCATGGTCAGTTCGTACGGTGCGTCCGCGGCCGGCACCTCGAACACACCGGACGGGTATCCGGAGCTGCCGAAGTTCTTGTCGCCGCTGGTCAGCGTCATGTTGCCCAGGTCGCCGAACGAGCCCTGGATACCGCCGTGTTCGCTGTCCGCCCAGAAGCCCGGGGCGACGCCGATCAGGTTGTCCTGCCGCTCTGCGGCGAGCACCTCCTTGCCTTGGAGGTCGCGCGGAGTGGACGGGCCGACGATGCCCCGATACCAGTTCTCCGTGCGCTGCGAGCCGGACTTGTAGGTGTGGGCCGGGTCGACCATGGACTCGCCCCAGGGGAAGCTGGAGGAGACGAAGCGCTCCCAGGTGTTGTCGCCCGCCGAGTAGTACTCGGTGCGCTTGCCCGGGACGGCCACGGTGTCGAACACGGCGGAGAAGCGCCCGCCGTACGGCCGGTCGATGACCAACGAGTCGACGTAGTCTGCTGCCACGCCCATCGCCTCGTACGTGGCGGTGGACCTGCCGAGCTTGCTGTCACGGACCTTGTACGTACGGTCCGAAGTGACCGGGCCGGTCTCGGGGAAGCCGAGGTTGTAGACGAACGGGCTGGCCGCGGTGGCCTTCCAGCGCAGCGTCACGGGCCCGTCGGCAAGGGCGGCGGTCAGGCCGGCGGCCTCACTCGTCTCGATCGCGAGGGAGGGCAAGGGCGCCGAACCGAAGCCGAGGGACGGCAGCCATATGCCCGCGGACGGCCGGTACACGATGATCGCCTTGGCGCCGGCGGCCTTGGCGTTCCGCGCCTGGACGGTCATGTACCCGTCGTCGGCGACCTTCACCAGAGCGATCTTGCCCTCGACACCGGCGGCCTTCAGCTCGTCCGGAGTGCCGGTGCCCGCGTCGACCAGCGCGGCCTCGCCCGTACCGTCGAGGTTGACGGCGCCGGTGCTCGCCGTCTGCGGGTGCAGCTCGGCACCGCCGACGACCGCGAGCTTGTCGATCTGTGGGGCGTACGCACGCCAGAAGCTGCCGAACTCGAAGTCGCCGTCACTCGCCCGGCCCTCGATGTCGGCGAAGTAGTTCTTGACGATACGGCTGCCGGTGACGGAACCCGAGTGCAGCCAGGTGTCGTCCCAGCTGCGGCCGAAGGTCAGGGTCGTGGAGCGGTTCTCGGACCTGCGGTCCTCGGTCTTGACGTGGAGCCGATGGGCCTTGCGGGCATCCAGTACCAGGGTGGTGTCCTTGGTGACGTTCAGCTGCGGCCTGGCGAGGTAGCCGACGGACTCGACCATCCTGCCGGTGGCGTCCTTCAGGTCCGGCGACATGACGAAGCTGGAGACGAAGTACGCGCCGGGGCGCACCTGGTACACCTGGTCGGCCGCGCCGTCGTTGAAGCGGCGCTCACCGCTGGCGGTGTCGGTGCCGATGACGTCCAGTGAGGAGGAGCCCGCGGCGGGCTTGCCGGTGCGGTCGATGAGCTTGACGCGCAGGGTGACGGTCTCGGCGCCGACGTACAGCGAGAACGGGGTGGAGACCCTGGCGCCGTCGGCGCCGGTGGCCAGTACCCGCCCGGTGACATCGCCGTACTGGGCGGCCTTCAGCTGCGCGGTCGGGTCGATGTGCAGCGGGACCTTGACGGTCGCCCCGGCCGGGACGGTGACACCGCTCGCGTCGAGCCTGGCGACGGAGGAGCGGACCGCCGAGCCGTCGTTGCCGGTGACGCCCTGGACCTTCAGCGACAGCTTCACCGGCTTGGTGCCGGAGTTGGTGTACGGGACGTCGACCGTGGTGCGGTCGCTCCTGTCCTGCGGCCAGTTGAACGTGCCGCCCTGGACGGCGGGGGCGCCGACGACGGTGGTGTCGATGGCAGCCTTGACATCGAGGCGGCCGCCGCCGGTCTCCCGCACGTCACCGGGGATGTCGCTCTTCGCGGAGGACACGAGAGCGGCCTTGATCTGTTGTGCGGTCCAGTCCGGGTGACGCTGCTTCACGATGGCCGCGGCGCCCGCGACATGCGGGGTGGCCATCGACGTGCCGGACATCGTCCGGTACGCGTACAGTCCGCGGCCACCGGCCGCTGCGGCCGAGATGTCGACGCCGGGGGCGGAGATCTCGGGCTTGAGGGTGTGCGAGCCGATCACGGGTCCGCGGCTGGAGAACTGGGCCGTGGAGTCGTCGCGGTCGACGGCGCCTACGGTCAGCACGCTGGGGGCGCAGCCTGGCGAGGAGACCGTGTTCAGCGTCGGGCCGGAGTTGCCCGCCGCGATCACGAACAGGGTGTCCTTGCTGCGGGCGAGTTCCTCGGCGGCGACACTCATCGGGTCGGTGCAGTCGGTCGGCGTCGGGCTGCCGAGACTCATCGAGACCACGTCGGCCTTCTGGTCGACGGCCCACTGCATGCCGGCGATGATCCAGGACTCGGCGCCGGAGCCGCTGTCGTTGAGGACCTTGCCCGCGAGCAGATCGGCGCCCGGGGCTACGCCCTTCTTCTTGCCGTCGCTGGCCGCGCCGGTGCCGCCCACGGTGGAGATGGTGTGGGTGCCGTGGCCCTGACGGTCGTCGGTGGTGTCGGAGTCGGTGAAGTTCTCCGAGGCGGCGATCCGGCCCTTGAGGTCGGGGTGTTCGGCGTCGACACCGGTGTCGAGCACGGCGACCTTGGTGCCCTTGCCGTCGTAACCGGCGGCCCAGGCGAGGTCGGCGCCGATCTGCTTGGTCGACTTGTCGAGGGTGGCCTGAACCTTGCGGTCGAGCCAGAGCTTCTTCAGACCGGAGGCCGAGCGGGAGCGGGTGCCGGTGACGTCCGACCAGAAGTCGGCGGCCTTGTCCTTGTCCGCCTTGAGCGCGACGCCGTCGATGGCGTCGAGTGCGAGTCCGCGCTTCGCGCCGCGCGGGGTGACGGGTGCCGAGCGCGCCAGGTCCTGGCCGTACACCGCGATCAGCGGCAGCGACTTGGTGCTCGCGTCGTCGTAGCCCTGGCGGATCAGCCCGCTGACGTTGAAGAGTTCCTCGTCGACCTTGCCCGCGGCGAGCGCCCCGGTCGCGGTTTCGGGGTAGACGTACAGGTCCTTGCCGGACTGCCGGGTCTGGATGAGCGGCACGGTGCCGTCCTCGCGTGGCAGCGCGGTGGCGGACGCCGCCCCCGAACGGTCCGTGGTCACCAGAACCTTGTCCCCGGTGACCAGGGTGACGGTGACCGGCTTGCCACCCTTCCCGGCAGCGGCAGCGGTGGCTGCCGCACTGCCGGTGAGCGGTCTTGTCGCGGCGGGCGCGTCCTGTGGCACGGCCACGGACGGCGCTACCACGGTGGCGGCCAGGACGGCGGCTGTCGCCGCTCCCAGCGCCGTACGCGATATCGGGCGCATCGCACTCCCCAGGTGATTCCGGAACAAGGGCGCACAAAGGCCTTGTTTCCGGAGGTTGTTGGTACTGCGGTGGCGCCACATTGGCAGAGGTACATGCGATACAGGGATGATGTGCACGGCGGGTTTACGCCGTGGCCGCTTTCCGCCACGGCCGACCGGCCGAAGAGTGCGCGACGATGCGGAAATGACACGTCCGGGGAGGGGTCCGAGGGTGCTGGGAGCCATAGGTCTCGACGAGAGACAGGAGTCCGCCTACCGCGCGCTCGTCGCAATGGGGGCGGCGGAGGTCAACGACCTCGCGCACCGGCTGGGGCTCCCCGAGTCGGAGACCGAGCGGTCGCTGCGCCGGCTGGAGCAGCAGGGCCTGGCCGCCCAGTCGTCCGCCCGCACCGGCCGGTGGGTGGCGGCGCCGCCCGGGGTCGCCCTGGGTGCGCTGCTCACCCAGCAGCGCCATGAGCTGGAACAGGCGGAGCTGGCGGCGGCCCTGCTCGCCGAGGAGTACCGGGCGGATGCCGCCGAGCCCGCCGTGCACGACCTGGTCGAGGTGGTCACGGGCGCGAGCGCGGTGGCGCACCGCTTCCACCAGTTGCAGCTGGGGGCGGCGAGCGAGGTGTGCGCCCTGGTCACCGGGAACCCGATCGCGGTCAGCGGTCTGGAGAACGAGTCGGAGGAGCGGGCCGCCACCCGTGGGGTGTCGTTCCGGGTGGTGATCGAACGCGAGGTGCTCGCGCTGCCCAGCGGGATCCTGGAACTGTCGGCGGCGCTGAGCCGGGACGAGCAGTGCCGGGTCGTCGACCGGGTGCCGACCAAGCTGGTCGTAGCGGACGCCTCGCTGGCCATGGTGCCGCTGACCGGCCGCGGCGCGGAGCCGGCGGCACTGGTCGTCCATGCCTCCGGGCTGCTGGAGTCGCTGATGGGGCTCTTCGAGGCGGTCTGGCGCGAGGCCATGCCGCTGCGGCTCGGCGAGAGCGGCTGGGCCCAGGAGACCGCCGTCGGACCCGATCCGACCGACCTGGAGATTCTGTCGTTGCTGCTGGCCGGGCTGACGGACGCGAGCGTGGCGAAACAGCTGGAGCTGGGGCTGCGGACCGTCCAGCGGCGGGTGAAGGGCCTGATGGAGCTGACCGGCGTTTCGACGCGGCTCCAGCTGGGCTGGCATGCCTACGAACGGGGCTGGGTCTCCCGCACCCCACGAGCCTGAGAGCCTGTCCGGCAGGGTCTCACCATCGTCCGATAGCACCTCTGAGCTGCATCGACGGCTCCCGCCCGGCACCTTGCTGACGGGCGGGACCTGCCGGACTCCGGCAGGCTTGTGAGATGGGTGTGTGGCAGCTCATCGCCGTGGGCCTGGTCATTCTGCTCGGCCTGGTCGGCGTGCTGGTGCCCGGAGTGCCGGGGCAGGCGATCGTCTGGGCGGCCGTGCTGTGGTGGGCACTCACCGACAGGACCCCGGCGGCCTGGGGCGTACTGATCGGCGCCACCGCCCTCCTGCTGCTGAACCAGGCGCTGAAGCCGCTGCTGCGGCCGCGCCGCCCGCGCGAGTCCGGCGCCCCGCGCAAGACGCTGATGCTGGGCGGGATCGCCGGGATCGTGGGCTTCTTCGTGCTGCCCGTGGTGGGCGGAATCGTCGGGTACGTCGGGGCGATCTACGGTGCGGAGCGACTGCGGCTCGGCAGCGGCGGGGCGGCCCGGGCGTCGCTCCGATCGGTGATGCGGGCCACCGGCTACTCCGTGCTCGTCGAGCTGTTCGCATGTCTGCTGGTGACGGGGACGTGGCTGGTCGCGGTGATCCGGAGCTGACCGCTCACTCCTCCCGCGATGGACATCATGCTGGACGCTGTCCAGGTAGGCAGTAACACATCGGATCTCTCCCGCTCTATTGACGTCAGAAGCACCCTTACCTACCTTCCGTGAAGGAATAGCTCGGATGAATTGATGCGCCTGCGTACGAGTCGCCAGGAGACGCCTTGCCCACAGCACCGGACCCTTCCTGCACGCCCCCGACTCCCCGGACGGCCTTCGCGTCGCCGTCCCCCTCCCGAAGAACTGTTCTCGCCACAGGCACCGCGCTCGGCGGCGCCCTGGTGGTGGGCGGCCCGGCCGTCCCCGCCCAGGCAGCAGCCCCGGCCACCGCACCCGCCACCTCCGCCGCGCCCGTCGTGCACTCCCCCGACGACAGCTGGCGCACCGTCCTCGACGACGCCGATCTGCTCTGGCAGAAGCTGCCGACGACCTGGTACGAGGGCCCGTACCTGGGCAACGGCCGCCTCGGCTCCGGCATCTACGCCGAGCCGGGTGCCACGGCCACGGCCGTCCGTTTCAACGTCCAGCACTCCGAGGTCCAGGACCACCGCCCCGAGTTCGGTTCCCTCTTCGGTCTCGCCCGCCTGCCGATCGGCCACTTCACCCTGGAACCGGCCGGCACCATCACCGGGATCGAGTGGTGGATGCGACTGCGCGCGGCCGAGCTCGAAGGCACGATCACCACCACCGCGGGCACCCTGAAGCTCCGCGCCCTCGTCCACTCATCCAGCGATCTCCTGGCCGTCGAGATCACCCCGAGCGAGGGTGAGCAGGGCTTCCGCTGGGTCTTCCACCCCGCCGACGCCATCAGCCCACGGGCCGACTTCAAGCCTCTGCCGGACGGTTACACGGGCAACCCGCCCCCCGTCGTCGAGCAGCACGGCGAGGTGACCGCCGCCGTCCAGCCACTGCTGGCGGGCGGCCAGCACGTCACCGCCTGGCGGGAGCGCACCAGGGGTGACAGCCGCACGCTGTACGTCACCGTCACGCATTCCCACCCGAAGACGACCGCACGTGACCGCGCGCTGCGTACGGTCAAGACCGCCTCCGCCCTCCCGTACGCGCTGCTCGCCACCCCGCATCGCTCCTGGTGGGACCGGTTCTACCGGAAGAGTTTCCTGTCTCTTCCGGACGCCCGGCTGCAGCGCTTCTACTGGATCCAGCTCTACAAGACGGCGTCGGCGGCCCGCAAGGACGCGCCCGTGATGGCGACCTCGGGCCCCTGGCTGGAGCCCACCCCGTGGCCGAACACCTGGTGGAACCTCAACGTCCAGCTGGAGTACTGGCTGATCCACGGCTCCAACCATCTGGAGCTGGATGCCGTCACCCGCGCCCTGAGCGAGTTCCGGGACCAGCTCTCCCGCGAGGTCGCGGCCCCCTACCGGGCGGACTCGGCCGGCATCCCGCGCACCACCGACCCTCAGCTGGTCAACGGCGCGTCCGTGACCGACGGCGGCTACGGCGTCGGCATCCCCGGCCAGGACCCGCCCACCCCCGAGGTCGGCAACCTCACCTGGGCGCTACACAACGTATGGCTCTCCTACCGGCACACCATGGACGAGTCGATCCTGCGCGACACGCTGTTCCCGTTGCTGCGCAAGGCGGTCAACTACTACCTGCACTTCCTGGCACCCGGTACGGACGGCAAGCTGCACCTCCCTGCGACCTTCTCCCCCGAGTACGGCGTCAACGCCCCCGACTGCAACTACGACCTGATGCTGCTGCGTTGGGGCTGCCGCACCCTGCTCGACTCGGCCCAGCAGCTCGGCGTCCACGACCCGCTGACGGCGCGCTGGCAGGAGGTGCTGGCCAAGCTCGCGCCCTACCCGGTCGACGCCAACGGGTTCATGATCGGGGCCGGGGTTCCGTTCGCGAAGTCGCACCGCCACTACTCGCACATGCTCGCGGTGTACCCGCTGTACGAGCTGACGGGCGCGACGCCCGACGAGCGCGCCCTGATCGAGAAGTCCCTCGCCCACTGGGTGGGGTTCGAAGGCGCCCTGCAGGGCTACACCTTCACCGGTGCGGCCTCGATGTCCGCGCTGCTCGGCAAGGGCGAGGACGCACTGAAGTACCTCGGCCAGCTGATGAGCCGCTTCATCCAGGCGAACACCATGTACAAGGAGTCGGGCCCGGTCATCGAGACCCCGCTCTCGGCGGCCCAGTCGCTGCACGACATGGTGTGCCAGTCCTGGGGCGGCACGATCAGGGTCTTCCCTGCGCTGCCCGCCGCCTGGCGGGAACTGACCGTCCACGACTTCCGTACCCAGGGCGCGTTCCTGCTCAGCGCGGTACGGGAAGAAGGCCGGACCCGCTGGGTGCGGGTGACCAGCGAGGCCGGCGCCCCCTGCGTGGTACGCCACGGCATAGACGGCCCGATCGAGATCCGGGACCGCCACGGACGTCCGGTGAAGTACGAGGAGCTGGCGGACGGCACGGTGCGGATCGGCCTCCGCAAGGGCGACTCGGCGCTGATCACGGCCGAGGGCGACCGCCCGGACCTGACGATCCGTCCGGTCGCCCCGAACGCGGCGGCGCCGCGTTGGGGTCTGCCGGTCTGAGCCACTCCGGTCGCACGTCGTCGTAGGACCACAGTCCGGTGCGACGGCCGACGGGGCGGTGGGGCCGGCGTGCGGGGCCGGCCGACGTGCCGGGAGGCCGGTCCCGGATGCCGGCCGGTGAAGGGAATGTGGCCCTCGACGAGGCCGAAGTCACCGGCAGTCCAGATGGCGCACGGCGTACGAGCGCCAGGGCCGCCACCGCTCCGCCCCGGGCGTCCCGTCCGGGTCCACATCGGGATCGCCCAGCGCCCGCATCCTGATCAGCGCCGCGGCTGCCGGACCGATCCCCGGCAGCCGCAACAGCGCCCGCTCGGCCTCGTCGCGGTCGGCGCCGGCGTCGAGACGCACGGTCCCGTCCGCGAGCGCCGCCGCCAGTGCCCGCAGCGCCGGATCGTCCGCCACGCCGGCCAGCACTCCCGGCTCCGGGAACACATGAGTCAGACTGCCGCACGGCACATCGAGGACCTTCCCGTACGTCTCCACGAGCCGCTCCGCCGCTTCCCGGCCGACGAGCGTCCGTACGGCGAACTCCTCGGGGTCCGCGGCGCCGGGCGACCTCAGCCCGGGGCGGGCTGCGACGCGCGGTGCCAGCCCGGGGTCGGCGCCGAGCCTCTCGTCGACGGCGTACGGATCGGCGTCCAGGTCGAAGAGGCGCCGCAGCCGCTGCACGGCCGTGGTCAGATCGCGCAGATCCGTGAGGTTGATCCTGGCGTCCAGCCATGCCCCGGCGGACCGCTCGTCGACGGCGACGACGCCCGAGCCGTACGGCAATCGCAGGGTGCGCCGGTAGGTGCGGGCACCGCGCTCGCCGCTGACCTCCTCGACCCTGGCGACCGCCTCGCCGGCCAGCAGATCGAAGACCTCCCGGGCGGCGTACGGTCCCCGGTGGGCGAGCCGGAGCGGGATTCCGGCCGTGCGCGTCTCCCGCGCCCCCGCCCCCAGACCGGTCCCGGCCTCGGTCCGCAGCGCGCTCGGCGTGCGGGCGTAGATCTGCCGGATCGTGTCGTTGAACTGACGCACGCTGGCGTGCCCGGACGCGAACGCGATCTCGGTGACGGGCAGCTCCGTCGTCTGGAGCAGCACCCGCGCGGTGTGTGCCCGCTGGGCGCGGGCCAGCGCGACCGGTCCCGCCCCCAGCTCGGCGTTGAGCTGCCGCTGCACCTGGCGCGAGCTGTAGCCGAGCCGGTGCGCCAGCCCGGGCACGCCCTCCCGGTCGACCACGCCGTCACCGATCATCCGCATGGCACGGCCGACGACATCGGCCCGTACGTTCCACTCCGCGGACCCCGGGACGGCGTCCGGGCGGCAGCGCCTGCACGCCCGGAAGCCGTTGCCCTGGGCAGCGGCGGCGGTCGGGAAGAACCGGACGTTCTTCCGCTTCGGGGTGACGGCGGGGCAGCTCGGCCGGCAGTAGATGCCGGTGGTCTCGACGGCGAAGAAGAACTCCCCGTCGAACCGCGCGTCGCGGCTGCTCACCGCCTCGTACCTGGTCCGTTCGTCCATCACACCGTCCAGTGTGCGCCACCGGGCGGTGGCGCACTCGCGGTTTTCGGACGTCGACCCGGCCCCCCGATCGGAGCGCGGCGTTACCGCACCCGGCCCCGCTTCGCGTCCATGGCGGCCCGGCCCGCGGCTCCTCTGCGCTTCCATTCGCGCAGCATCTCGGACCGCACCCGGGCATCGGTCTTGGCCACGATGCGCTGGTTCTCGCGCAGCAGCTTGCGGAAGCTGTCGAGGCGCCGCTCGGAGAGCGAACCGTCGTCGATCGCGGCGAGCACCGCGCAACCGGGCTCGGCCTGATGGGCGCAGTCCTGGAACCGGCATCGCGTGGCCAGGTCCTCGATCTCCGAGAAGACCTGGCCGACGCCGGTCTCCGCGTCCCAGAGGCCGACCCCGCGCAGTCCGGGTGTGTCGATCAGTACACCCCCGGAGGGCAGAACCAGCAGATTGCGGGTCGTGGTGGTGTGCCGGCCCTTGCCGTCGACGTCACGGGCGGCCTGCACGTCCATCACGTCGTCGCCGAGCAGCGTGTTGGCAAGGGTCGACTTGCCCGCACCGGACGCTCCGAGCAGCACGCTCGTGCCGCCCGAGACGATCGCGCCGAAGACGTCGAGCCCCTCCCCGGTGGCGGAGCTGACGGGCAGCACCTGCACGCCGGGTGCGACCGCTTCGATGTCCTGGACGAGATACGACAACGTGCCGGCGTCCGGCACCAGATCGGCCTTGGTGAGCACCACGATCGGCTGCGCCGCACCGTCCGTGGCGGACGCATCGTCCCGCAGCAGCGCGTCACCGCTGGAGCTGGACATGGCGAGCGCGAGGAAGCGCTCCACCCGCCCCAGGTCGAGCTCCACGGCGAGCGAGACACAGATGGCGATGTGGTCGACGTTGGTGGCGAGCACCTGACCTTCGGAGCGCTGCGACGACGTCGAGCGCACGAAGGCGGTGCGCCGTGGCAGCAGCGTCCGTACGAACCGCGGATCACCGTCGGGGTCGACGGCGACCCAGTCGCCCGTGCAGACGATCCGCATGGGATCGCGGGGGACGACGAACGCGGTGTCCGCGCGGACGGTGCCGTCGGGCGTGACGACATCGCACTGGCCACGGTCCACCCGAACCACCCGTCCGGGCAGCAGCCCCTTTGCGGCGTGCGGGGCGAACTCGGCAGCCCAGGCGTCGTCCCAGCCGTACGGCGACAGCGGATGCGACGAGGACGGGCCGGCGTCGGGGGAGAGCGGGGAAAGCGAGGAGAAAGACAAGGGAAACCCTTCGGAGGGTGGCCCCGGCAACGCGCACTCGGGCGCGGAGAAGTACGAAAGAAGGTCAGCCGGCGACCACGGGGGTGAGAACGATGCTCTTCCGGTTGTGGGCAGCGCCCATCGCAACGACAGTCATCAATGTCCTCACCTCCTGGTTCACAGCACGGGCCGACACCGGCGGTATGTCCGCCGGCCGCAACGCTGCACACGATAGCCGGGGGCCGCCCGACCCCGTCAACGCATTTTTCGCCCCAGGTCCTCGCGGGCGCATCTGTCCGGGGCGTTCACCGGAGTTGTCACGAAGTCTCGTTCGATCAGGTGAAACAGGCGGACAACGTCCGTTCCGTGGCCGTCATGGTGCCGGGCCGGCCGGTCGGCGAGGAGCTGCTGCCATCCTTCGCTGCGGACGAGCAGGTCGTCATGGCCTCCGCCCACTGTCTTCTGCCGATGCGCCCGCTGGGCTGATCCGCCCGGCCGGCCCCGTCCGATGTCCACCGCCCCCCGTCGAGCGGTGGGCGTCGTCGGTTCCGCCGCAGCACTCAAATGGGTCGGACCCAGCGTGAGTTCGGCGCGGCCCGGTCACTCACCGAGTGTCTCGTCGGACGTGCGCGCCGCGGGAACGAGACGACCCACGTAGGGCGGATCGGACTCGGGGCGCGGCACGCCCTGCTGCCTTGCCCGCCGGGCCGCCTCCCATTCGGCGAGCAGCCGGTCGTAGATGGGTGTGACGTCCTCCGTGTGCCGGTGCCGGCCACACGGGCGCTCACTGTCGTAGTGGTCCATGACCGGCCTTTACCCGGTGCGGCGGCCGACCGCAGCCGGCACTACGGCAACCGGCCCAGTGCGCCCCTCCAACGAGGGTTTTCGGCGCGCCGAGGGCCGTCCCGCACCCCCTGGCGGATCGCCCTTGAGGGGCCGGTCCGTCCGGGCCGCCGAGGAATGACTGCCGCGCGGATGAACCGGCCCCACAAAGGTGTCGGGGAAGCGCCGCCGTCCGGAGCGGCGAGGCTCCAGCCGTTGCCGTTGCCGTTGCCGTTGCCGGACGGGACCGTGATGTCGTCCAGGATGTGCGACAGGGTCTCGTCGCCCTTGGCCTGGGTGGAACTCTTCGTGCACTGCTGGTTCTGCGGCGAGGACAGGACGTCGACGTCCTGGGCCGTGACCCGGGGCGCCTTGATCAGCTGGCCACGGCGGGTTCGGATGTGACGCTTCACCCGAACGATGTCGCTGCCGTCAGGATGTTGCCGAATGCGCGGTCGCGACACCGGAGAATTGCCGTCACCGCGAACACATCGGGAGCTGCCGCTTTCGACGGATCAGCCACCGAGGGACACTCCACCGAGCAGCGGAGCCGCGCTCTTGGCCGCACCGGTGGCCTGACCGGCGACCTTGGCGACGGCGACCTTCTTCTGCACCGAATTCGTGGCACCACCGACGGTGTCGACGATCGGGTCGACGCCCTTGGGGGGTGCGGCCAACACCTGGTCGACGCCGCTGTCGAGGCCGAAGCCGGGGGCCGGGGCGGTGGTAACGGCGAAGGCGGGAGCAGCCGTTCCGAGAGCAACCACGGAACCGGCGACAAACGCAGCGGTCTTCGCGTACTTCACTTTCAGGTTCCCTTCTGCAGCGGCATCTGTTCCGGTCGCGTCCCCGCGCCGCACAAGCCTTCTTTACCTGTGACCTCTGCCGCTTTCGACCTGGATAACGAATCGGACCCGGTCGGGCAACTGCGTGGCCCGCTCTTTCTGATGGACCGCTCGATCGATCGCATGACTATTCACCGGCACGAGTGTTGCGGGGGTTCCGCGGCCGGAATGAGTGGTGCACTGTCAGGTGCTCCGTTCCGCGCAGCTGTCCGGGTGTCCGCCTCCAGCCGCCGGCGCACCGCGCCTCGGGCGATGCGGAGCGGCTTCGGCCGTTCCACCGCATCCGGAAGCACGGCGAACGCGCGGAACGGAGCACGCGGAAAGAGGAAAGCCCCGGATCGCGCACGAGGCGCGATCCGGGGCGAACGGGCGGTGAGCCCTGGGCTCAGCCGACCCGCAGTCAGCCGTTGGAGCAGGCGTTGCCGAACGCGGGGTTCAGCAGACCGATCACGCTCAGCGTGTTGCCGCAGACGTTGACCGGGACGTGAATCGGAACCTGAATGACGTTACCGGAAAGAACACCCGGGGAGTTGTTGGCCGCGCCCTCGGCACCGGAGTCGGCGAAGGCGGGAGTTGCGGCACCGATCGCCATCAGGGTTCCGGCGGCGATGGCGGCAACCTTGGTGTACTTCACTTTCATCCCTTTCTTTGACGGAGTCCGGAGCGGCCACGACTTTCGTGCCGCACGAGCGCAGTCCTGAAGGCTCGTAACTCCGCCACTACAATTCGTAACGACTTAAGACCTTGCGCGAAACTCCCCAAGAAGAAGATTCTTGAGAATCCGCCCGAATGATGCAACTTTCGCTGCTCGGCGCAACCGCGGGGATCATTGGATTTCCCGTCGCGCCGAGAGACCGACCGGCAACAGCAGGCCCGAGCCACACGGAGGGAAGAACCCCGGTGGGCCCGGACCCTCGGTTCGGCGGACTCAGCTGTTGCCGGTGCCGTTGCCCGAGAGCACCGGAATGCTGTCCAGGATGTGCGACAGCTGCTCGTCACCCTTGGCCTGGGTGGAGTTGTCGGTGCACTGCTGGTTCCGCGGCGAGGACAGGACGTCCACGTCCTGGACCGCCACCGGAACCACGCCGACGAGCGAACCGGCGTCGACCTTGGCCGGCATGCCGACGCAAGGCTTGTTCAGGCTGCCCTGAACCAGGCCGAACTGCGGGCTCCAGTCACCACGGGTCTCGGAGTTGCCGAACGACTGCGAAGATCCGCTGCCGTTGACCGAGGTGGTGCCGGTGCCGTTGCCGATCGCCATCGCCTGCGGAGCAAGCGTCGCCGAGATACCGGCGATGGAGGCGGCGACGGCGCCCGCAGCCAGGACCTTCTTGATCACGATTAACCTTTCTCGTGCTTGTTGCCCCGTGTCGGAGCGCCCTGACCAACTCACCGCCGGGCGTTTGGTTCTCTCCATTCACCCGAATGCCGGGTCGACACGGGCACGCGCACCGGTGTGCATCGCGGAGCACGCCGCACCCCCGCGTCACAGGGCAGCGAACACGCGTACGTAATCCGTCCGGGTGGTTACATAATTTCCACGAAATTCTGAGTTTCCCCCACCAAATCTTTGTCGTTATGGCTGTCGTCAAGCGCGACTTCGGGACGCGTGTCAGAGGAGTCCGTACGAGTTCCGCTGAGCCGTGACCGCCGCTTGCCGAATCGCGTATGGCGAACGCCGGGTCGGTATCCCCGGTGGTAGCTGCACCGCCTGATGAATGAACTGCGGGCGATCCGCCCGCGCGAAATGTCCTAAGGAAGGGCAACCAATGCGAAAAGCTTTGAGTAAGAGCATGCTCGTCATGGCGGCGGCGTCAGGCATCCTGACCGCGGCAGGCGGATATGCACAGGCGGATTCTTCTGCCGACGGCTCCGCTGCCGGCTCGCCGGGCGTCGGCTCGGGCAACGCCGTACAGGTGCCGGTGCACGTTCCCGTCAATGTCTGCGGCAACACCGTCAATGTGGTGGGCGCACTGAACCCGGCATTCGGTAACACGTGCGAGAACGTGAGCGACGACTCCGACGACGACGGCGCCCAGGGCGCGAGTGCCGTCGGTAGCACCAGCAACTCCCCCGGGGTTCTGTCGGGCAACCTGATCCAGGTTCCTGTCGACGTCCCGGTCAACGCCTGCGGCAACACCGTCAATGTGGTCGGCGCACTGAACCCCGCGGCGGGCAACCGCTGCTCCAACGGCGGTCGGCCGTCGACGGGCGAGCCGCCCGTCGAGCCCCCCGTCGTCGAGCCGCCCGTCGTGGAGCCGCCCGTCGTCGAACCGCCGGTCGTGGAACCCCCCGTCGTGGAGCCGCCCGTCGTCGAACCGCCGGTCGTGGAGCCCCCCGTCGTCGAACCGCCCGTCGTCGAACCGCCGGTCGTGGAGCCCCCCGTCGTCGAACCGCCCGTCGTGGAGCCCCCCGTCGTGGAGCCCCCCACCGTGATCCCCGCCGGCGTGAACACGCCCGGCTCTCAGCTGGCCCGCACCGGCTCCGCCGACCTCGGGGTGGCAGCCGCCGGCAGCGCCGCTCTTCTGCTCGGTGGCACCTTGCTGATGCGCCGCGCCCGCGCCTCGCGGAACTGACGCATCCGCAGAATTGGCGTGACCGGGAAATAGACAGGTCCGGCAGGACAGCCTCAGCTGTCCTGCCGGACCTGTCGCGTTCCGCCGGCCTCGTGTGAAGCGGGCGTCTCGCCGTGCGTCACCCGGCAGCCGGTACGTACAGGACCGCGCCCCTACGGATAGAAGTGCGTCAGCGACTCGGCGACACAGGCCGACTTCTCGGACCCTTCGAGTTCGAAGGTGAAGGCGCGGGTCATCTGTACGCCGCCCCGCGCTACCTCCGTCACCCCGACGACCGACGCATGCAGCCGCACGCGGCTGCCGACCGGTACCGGCGCGGGATAACGGACTTTGTTCACCCCGTAGTTGAGCGCCCGGCCCACGCCTTGCACCCGGAGCAGTTCACCGAACATCGGGATCCCCCAGCTGAGGACCATGTATCCGTGGGCGATGGTGCGTCCGTACGGGCCCGTTGCGGCGCGTTCGGTGTCGGTGTGGATCCACTGGTGGTCCCCGGAGACGTACGCGTAGGCGTCGATGAGCTCCTGGGTGATCTCCTTCCAGCCGGAGCGCCCCAGGTCGCGCCCGCTCAGGGTGAGGATCTCCGGGATGCCGTGCACGGTCAGCGGCATGGTCCGCGCTCCGTTCTTGCTCGCAGTGGAAGTCAGGCGGTGACGGGGACGGTGCGCGGTGCGGCAAGCGGCTCCGCCGCCTGTTCGTCGTGGTTGGGGCGCTTGAGCAGGAGCAGCATGCAGCCCAGGGTCAGCACCACCTGGAGGACCGCGTAGGCGATGACGGCGGTGATCGAGCCGGTGCGGTTCAGCAGGAACTGGCCGATGATCGGGGTCGTTCCGCCGAGGAGCGTGCCGCAGAGCTGGTAGCAGAGCGAGATGCCGGTGTACCGCAGGTGGGCCGGGAAGCGGCTGGCGAGCATGCCGGCGAGAGCCGCGTAGTAGAGGCAGTGCGGGATGGTCGCGACGGCGACGCCGACCATCGCCAGACCGTAGTTCTCGGTGCCGATCAGGACGAACATCAGCGGCATCAGAACCAGTTCAGGCAGCAGCATCACCGTCACCGCCCGGGACCAGCTCTTCATCCGGGTGGCGATGAGGGCGCCGAACGGCTGGACGACGATCTGCGTGACGTTGGCGACCAGGATGATCGTCAGGAACGAGCTGCGGTCGAAGTCGAGCGACGAGGTGGCCCAAGACAGGGCGAACGTCGACTTGAAGTACGTTGCCGACAGGCCGATGGTGCAGGCGCCGATGCCGAGGACGATCAGCATGGGCTGGGTACGCAGGACTTCGGTCAGCGGAACCTTGACGACCTCCTTCTTCTGGATGAGGTTCGCCATCGCCGGCGACTCGGCGACCTTCAGCCGCACGAACAGTCCGACGATGACGAGGGCGGCCGAGAAGAGGAACGGCAGGCGCCAGCCCCAGGAGACGAACGCCTCGTCGGGCAGCTGACTGATCGCCAGGAAGCTCAGCGTGGAAAGGGTGTTGCCGACGGGCGAGCCCTGCTGGGCGAACGCCCCGTACAGCACCGACTTGCCCTTCGGGGCGTGCTCGGAGGCGATCAGGACCGAGCCGCCCCACTCGCCGCCGAGGCCGATGCCCTGCACCATGCGGATGGCGACCAGCAGGATCGGGGCAGCGATGCCGATGGAGGCGTAGCCCGGCAGCAGGCCGATCGCGGTGGTCGAGATGCCCATCATCAGCAAGGTGATGACGAGCGTCTTCTTGCGGCCGAGGCGGTCGCCGTAGTGGCCGAAGATGACGCCGCCGATGGGGCGGGCGAGGAAGCCGACCCAGAAGGTCGCGAAGGCGACCAGGGTGCCTATGGCGCCGTCGAGTTCGGGGAAGAACACCTTGTCGAAGACCAGCGCTGCCGCGGTGCCGTAGATGTAGAAGTCGAACCATTCGATGGTCGAGCCGATGAAGGCGCCGAATCCGGCGCGGTTGGCGGCTCTGGTGCGCTCTCGTGGGGTGGTGGTGGACGCACTCATGCATGGCTCCCGTGAACGTCGTCGATCAAGCGGATGGTGGTGGGGGCGTCGCCCGAGACGCCTGTGGGGGGCAGTGCAGCGAGGGATCTGGGGACGGCTGCCGGGTGTGGTGGCGGTTACGGTGCCGGCCGGGACCTCGGGTCCGATATCGAATTGCTGGTGCGATGGGACGCCGGGCGTCCCACCGCCGGTCAGCTGCCGTTCGTGCGACGAGCGAGGTGCCCGTCAGGCCGCTATGCGTTCGAAGATCGCGGCGAGACCCTGGCCGCCACCGATGCACATGGTCTCCAGGCCGTAGCGCACCTCGCGACGGTGCATCTCCCGGGTCAGCGTGGCCAGGATGCGGGCGCCGGTGGCGCCGACCGGGTGGCCGAGGGAGATACCGGAGCCGTTGACGTTGATCCGCTGCTCGTGGTCGGTGTCGCCGAGACCCAGCTCGCGGGTGCAGGCCAGGACCTGGGCGGCGAATGCCTCGTTGAGCTCGATCAGGTCGAGGTCGGCGAGACCCAGTCCGGCGCGGGCGAGTGCCGCACGGGTGGCCGGGACGGGGCCGATCCCCATGGTCGCGGCCGGAACTCCGGCGCGGGCGAAGGAGACCAGGCGTACCAGCGGGGTCAGGCCGAGGCGTTCGGCGGTCGTCGCGCTCGTCACCAGGCAGGCGGCTGCCGCGTCGTTCTGTCCGCTGGCGTTGCCCGCGGTGACGGTGGCGTCCGGGTCGGACTTCAGCATGATCGGACGCAGCGCGGCGAGTTGTTCGGCGGTGGTGTCGGGGCGCGGGTGCTCGTCGGCGGTGACGGTCGTCTCGCCCTTGCGGGTGCGTACGGTGACGGGGACGGTCTCCGCGTCGTAGCGCCCGTCGGCCGCGGCGCGGGCGGCACGCTGCTGCGAGCGCAGGGCGAGCGCGTCCTGGTCGGCGCGGCTGACGGCGTAGTCCCGCCGCAGGTTCTCCGCGGTCTCGATCATGCCGCCGGGGACCGGATGGTTGACGCCGCCCGCCGTGACCCGGCCGCGGGCCAGGGAGTCGTGCAGCTGGAGGCCGGGTCCCTTGATGCCCCAGCGGCCGTCGTGCGTGTAGTAGGGGGCGGCGCTCATCACGTCGACACCGCCCGCGATCACGACGTCACTGAAGCCCGTCCGGATCTGCATCGCCGCGTCGAGGACGGCCTGCAGGCCCGAGCCGCAGCGGCGGTCGATCTGGGAGCCGGTCACGGACTCGGGGAGTCCGGCGTCGAGTGCGGCGACCCGGCCGATGGCCGGGGCGTCGGAGGACGGGTAGGCGTGGCCGAGGATCACTTCGTCGACCTTCGCCGGGTCGATGCCGGTACGGGCGACGATCTCGGCGATCACACGTGCGGCGAGCGCGGCCGGTGTCTGCTGGGCGAAGGCCCCGCCGAAGCGGCCTATGGGGGTGCGCAGCGGTTCACAGATGACGATGTCGGGCTGCTGGTCGGGCACGGCGGAACCTTCCGGTGGCACGGGCGGGTGACGGGGCGGTTGTAGCTGCACTGGTGGATGTCCACCGACCCTCGCACTCGGTGACTGAGTCGGTCCAATATCCAGTTCACCCTGGTTCAAGACGCCACGCGTCTCAATGACCGACAGGGGTCGGCAGCGCGCTCTCCGCGACAGCGAGTACCGCGCGCAGGGCGGCGGACGGGTTGTCGGTCCGCCAGGCCAGCGCCGCCTGAAGCCGGATCGGCGGCCCGGCGAGCGGTCGGTAGACCAGTCCGTTCTGCTGGATGTGCTGGCAGGAGGTGACGGTGAGCGTCACGCCGACGCCCGCGGCGACCAGGGCCAGGATGGTGTACGAGTCGGGAGCCTCCTGCACCACGCGCGGGTCGAATCCGGCCGCCTCGCACGCCCCGACGGTCGCGTCCCGCACGGTCGAGCCGGTGTTGGCGGGGAAGGAGACGAAGGGTGCCTGCGCGAGCACCTCGAGCGGGACCTGCTCCAGCCTGGCGAGCGGGTGGTCGGAGGGCAGGGCACAGACCAGCTCCTCCTCGTCGATCACCCGGTACTGCACGCCCGGCCGGGTCACGGGCAGCCGGACGAATCCGAGGTCGAGCGAGCCGTCCGCCACTCCGGCGAGGGCGACATCCGCGTACGTCTGGCCCTTCATGACCAGCTCCAGGGCGGGATGGGCGGCACGCACCGCCCTGGTCAGCAGGGGCAGCGTCTCGTGGCTCGAGGCGCCGGCGAAGCCGATGGTGACCCGCCCGTACTCGCCGCGGCCGGCCGCCTTGGCGGCCCGTACCGCCGTGTCGAGATCGTCGAGCACGGTCCGCACCGGCTGGAGGAACGACTCCCCCGCGCTGGTGAGCCGCACCGATCGGGTGTTGCGCTCGAAGAGCTGGACGCCGAGCTCCTTCTCGAGCTGCCTGATCTGCTGGCTCAGGGGCGGCTGGGCCATCTGCAGGCGCTTGGCGGCCCGGCCGAAGTGCAGCTCCTCGGCCACTGCGATGAACGCGGACAGATGACGCAGCTCCATTCCCCACCTCATTCATAAATCAGGAGTCTTGATTCGACCTTAATTTGGTATTGGACAGCAATCAATGGCCGCTGACACGGTGGGGCGACGCGCACGCACACGCAGAGGAGCACCGTGGCCACAACGGACAGGGCGGACAAGACGCTGTCGATGAGGGAGGCCATCGCCTCCTTCGTCCACGACGGCGACACCGTCTGCCTCGAAGGTTTCACGCATCTCATCCCGACCGCCGCGGGCCACGAGATCATCCGCCAGGGCCGTCGCGACCTCACCGTCGTCCGGATGACCGCCGACATCGTCGTCGACCAGATGATCGCCGCGGGGTGTGTCTCACGGCTGGTCTCCTCCTTCGTCGGCAACTCCTCGGCCGGTTCGCTCGGCGAGCTGCGGCGGCGCGTCGAGACCGGCGATCCCGCGCCGCTCGTCTTCGAGGAGTACAGCCACTACGGCATGATCTGCCGCTATCTCGCCGGCTCCCAGCGGCTGCCGTTCTATCCGCTGCGCTCGTACGGCGGCAGCGATCTGCCGTCCGTCAACAGCGATCTGCGGAAAGTCACTTCGCCCTATCCGGGCCCGGACGGCGAACCCGAGCAGATCTATGTGGTGCCGCCCGTGAACCCGGATGTCACGATCATCCACGCACAGCGGGCGGACCGCCGCGGCAACACCCAGATATGGGGCCTGACCGGCATCCAGGCGGAGGCCGTGTACGCGGCGGACAAGGCGATCGTCGTCGTGGAGGAGGTGGTCGACGACGAGGTGATCCGCTCGGACCCGAACCGTACGCTCGTGCCGGCCCATGCGGTCGACGCCGTCGTCGCCTGCCCACGCGGCGCGCACCCCTCGTTCGCGCAGGGGTACTACGACCGGGACAACGCCTTCTACCGGGCCTGGTCGCAGATCAGCAAGGATCCGCAGCGGCTGCAGGAGTGGCTGGACGAGTGGGTACGCGGGACGGCCGACCACGCCGAGTACGTCGACAGGCTCGGCGACGAGTTCTGGGCGGGCCTGGCGGTCGGCGAAGCGCTCAGTGAACCGGTGAACTACGGGCGGCGACTGTGAGTACGCAACACGAGAAGGAGCAGGGCATGACCACCGTGACCTCGTCGGAGCTGCTCTCCGTCGTCGCCTCGCGCGAACTGGTCGCGCGCCGCACCGTGTTCGCCGGCATCGGCCTGCCGACGCTCGCCACTGAGCTGGCCCATCTGACGGTCGCCCCGGACATCGAGGTCGTGTACGAGTCCGGGGTCTGCGGCGCGCACCCCTCCCATCTGCCGGAGACCATCGCCGACGCCGTCCTCATCACGGGCGCCGAGGCGGTCCTCTCCATGCCGGCGCTGTTCGGCTGTGTACTGCAGGGTGGTCATATCGACGTCGGGTTCCTGGGGGCCGCGCAGATCGACCGCCACGGCAATCTCAACACGTCCGTGATCGGCGAATGGGACAGCCCGACGGTCCGGCTGCCCGGCTCGGGCGGCGGCGTCGAGGTGATGGCCAACTCCCGCGAGGTCTTCGTGGTGATGCGCCGTCACACCCCGCGCTCCTTCACCGCGGCCCTCGACTTCTGCACCACGCCCGGACCCGACCGGGCGCTCGCCGAGGGCATCCGGCCGCTGGGCGTCGGCGTCACCCGGGTCATCACCGAACTGGGCATCCTGGCCCGCGCGGGCATCGGCGAGGAGCTGCGGCTGGTCGCCGTCCAGCCGGGTGTCACGGTCGAGCAGGTACGGGCGGCCACGGGCTGGGACCTGTCGGTCGCCGACACGGTGGAGACCGTGCCGCCGCCCACCGCCGAGGAGCTGCGGCTGCTGCGCGAGGACGTCGACCCCGGACGCGTCTATCTTCGCTGAGACGACTGCACCCACCCACCCGCACCCGAGAGGACCCCAACTGCCATGCGTATCAGGATCGTCGGCGCCGGAGCCATGGGCCGTGGCATCGCCCAGTGGGCCGCGGCCGCCGGACACACCGTCGAGCTGTGCGACGTACGCACCGAGGCGGTGACCGCGGCCCTCGACTTCGTACGGTCCATGCTGGACCGCGCCGTACAGAAGGGCCGGCTGTCCGCCGAGGACTGCGCCGCCACCCTGGAACGACTGGTTCCGCTCGATGATCCGTGGGCGGACGGACCGGACGTCGAGCTGGTCATCGAGGCGGTGCGGGAGGACCTCGGCACCAAGGCGGAGGTCTTCGGCCGGCTGGAGCAGGCGCTGCCCGCCTCGGCCGTGTTCGCGACCAACACCTCCTCCCTGTCGGTCACCCGGATCGCCGCGGCGCTGAAGGACCCGACTCGCCTGGCCGGGCTGCACTTCTTCAACCCGGTGCCCCTGATGAAGATCGTCGAGATCGTGCCGGGCGCGGCCACCCGCCCGGAGATCCCGCCGGCCCTCACCGCGCTCGTCGAGGGCTGCGGGCACCGGGCGGTGACGGTCGCCGACACCCCCGGTTTCCTCGTCAACCACGCCGGTCGCGGTCTGGTGACCGAGGCGCTCGCACTGCTGGAGGAGTCGGTCGCCGACCCGGCGGGCATCGACCGGATCGCGCGTGACGTGCTCGGTCTGCGGATGGGCCCGTTCGAGTTGATGGACCTCACAGGTCTGGATGTGACGGCCGCCGTCATCGACTCGATCTGGGAGGGCTTCCGGTACGCGGACCGGCTCCGGCCCTCGTACCTCACCCCGAACCGGGTGGCCGCGGGGCTGCACGGCCGCAAGACCGGGCACGGCTGGTTCACGTACGGATCCGACGCGCCCGCCGCCGCTCCGGAGCCGCCGGTCAGCGGCGATGCGGACCGTCCGGTGTACGTCGTCGGGGACGCCGCGGACTCCGGCGCGGCCGAGCTGCGGGCGGGACTGGCCGCTGCGGGCGCCACCGTCGAGACCGGCGCCGATCCGTCCGCCGACGCCCTGGTGCTGGTCCCGGTCTGGGGCACGACCGTGGCCGCCGCGGTCGCCGCGTACCGGTTGCCCGCCGGGCGCACCTTCGGAGTGGACCCGCTGCCTCCGGCCGGCCGCCGCCGGGTACTCGCCGTGACGGCGGCGGCGGACCCGGCTGCCGCTCGGGACGCCCGCGCGGTGCTGGCGCGGGCATCGGAGGACGACGGCGAGCCGTACGCGGTGTCGGTGGTACGGGACACCGCTGGTTCCGTCGCGCAGCGGCTGCTGGCCTCGATCGTGTCCGTCGCCGCGTCGATCGCCGAACGCTCCCTCGCCACCCCGGCCGACATCGATCTGGCCGTCACGACCGGGCTCGGCTATCCGGTGGGGCCGCTGGCCTGGGGCGACCGGATCGGCGCGGACCGGATGCTGGAACTGCACCGGGCGCTGCACACGACGACCGGCGACCCACGCCACCGCCCGGCCCGCTGGATCACCGAGCGCGCCCAGCTGGGCCTGGCGCTGACGGACCCGGGGACTTCCCCCGGCGACTGCCTGGGCTGACGGCTGTCCCGTTCGGATCGGGCCCGCGTGGGCCCGATCCGAACGGTCTGGAGGTCGGCGACGAGTTCGTCGAGGCGGCTCAGGGCGGCGCTCACCCGCGCCGGGTCGTCGACGTACGGGTCGTCGGGCACGGGCAGGGAACTCGCCAGGGCCCAGCCCCGGCCCCGCGCCAGGTCGCGTCGTCGACGTCGAGCGCCGCCCGGAAGACGTTTCGCGCCCCGGCGGGCAGGAACAGCCACGCGGGCAGCAGATCGACGGGACCGGAACGGACGTGAGCGGCAGATCCGCCCATTGCGCGAACTGTTCCACGAGCAGCCGTCGCCCCCCCCGTGTCGATCGACGGATCGTCCGAACCACCTGTGGACATGCGCTGTCCCCCGGTCGTGGACGACGCCGAAGCCTGCCCTTCATCCCAACGCGGCAGACACCGCCGGTTCAACCGCCCCTTCACCGGCCCATCACGCCGGGGCAGTACATGACCGATTCGTACAAGACCCGCGACGCGGCCACGCTCTACGTTCGGACCATGACTCCACGACTCGACGCGATCGGCATCACCACCGCGGATCTGGCCGCATCGCTCGCCTTCTACCGCCGGCTCGGGCTCGACATCCCCGCCGGAGCGGACTCCGCACCCCATGTCGAAGTGACCCTGCCGAACGGACAGCGCATCCTGTGGGACACCGAGGAGGTCATCCGCTCCTTCGAACCCGGGTGGGCCGGTTCGCAAGGAGGTGACCGGGTCGGGCTCGCGTTCCTCTGCGACAGCCCTGCGGAGGTGGACGCGGTGTACGACGACCTGACCGGCGCCGGCTACCAAGGCCATCTGAAGCCGTGGGACGCCGTGTGGGGGCAGCGTTACGCGGTCGTCCTCGACCCGGACGGCTGCGCGGTGTCGCTGTTCGCCAGCGCCTCGCAGTAGGCGCTCAGGGTCGTACCGGCCAGCTCGCGCATCTCCCGCGCGAGGTGCGCCTGGTCGGTGCAGCCCGCCGCGAGCGCCGCGTCGGCGTAGGGCAGGCCGGTCCGTACGAGGGCCAGTGCGCGCTGCAGTCGCAGGACCCGGGCCAGGGTCTTGGGCCCGTAGCCGAAGGCCGCCAGCGATCGGCGGTGCAACTGCCGGGCGCCGAGACCGGCCGTGTGCGCGGTGGCGGCGACCGACCGCCCCTGCGCGAGCTGCCCGGCGACGGACCGCATCAGCGGGTCGGGCGGCCCGGTGTCGGCAGCCCGCCGCAGCGCCAGGGACTCCAGTGCGACAGCGGGGTCGGCGGCGTCGGCAATGCGCTCGGTGAGTATCCGCACCTGGACGCCCGGCCACAGATCGGCGAGGTCGACCCGCAGGTCACGCAGTTCGTACGCCGGTACGCCGAGGAGCGCCGGGGCGGTGCCGGGGGCGAACCTGATGCCGGTGAACCGGCCGCCGGTCCCCTCGGAGGGTTCGTACGCATGGGTGTCGGGCCCCGCCACGACCAGCCGGCCGTCGATCCAGAGCAGGTCCATGCAGCCGTCGGGCAGCACGGGCCGGACCGGCCCCTGCGGCACGTGCCGCGTCCAGACGATCGCCCCGTCGAACCGGGACTCCCGCTCCGCGTACCTCTCGCCCATACCTCACACGCTAAGGGCTGTCCCGGGCAGTCGGTTCGACTCCCCCCGTCGCCCGGTGCGAAACCTACGGCACTACGGCCGCGACTTCGGGGTCCCCTTCCCCTCCCGCTCCGCATCCTTGGACGTGTGCTTCGTCGTCTCCTTGTCGCGGCTGGGCTGCCGCAGCCTGGACCTCACATCGTCCGGCGGCAGGAACCTCGACCACCGCTCAGGGAACTCGGACGGCATATAGGGGGTGTCGCCTTCGTCGATGTCGTCCCAGTCCGCCTCGGCGTTCTCCGCCTGCGCCCGCGCCAGGAGCTCCGCGGCCTGGACGGCCCGTGCCCGGTCGTTGGCCGCACGCGCCGCCGCCGTCGCCAGCGAGGGCCACACCCGGTCGATGGCGGCGTTGACCGCCGCCCCCACCAGCACCGCGAACGCGGAGATGCCGATCCACAGCAACACGGCGATCGGGGCGGCGAGCGAGCCGTAGATCGTCGGCCCCTCGACCGTACTGGTCAGATAGATCCGCAGCAGGAAGCTCCCGACCACCCACATCACGAACGCCACGAGCGCACCCGGCACGTCCTCGATCCACGGCGAGCGGACCGGCACGGACACGTGGTACAGCGTCGTCAGGAACGCGACCGACAGAAGGATCACCAGGGGCCAGTAGAAGACGCTTATGACCTCCGTGCCCCACGGGATGAACTCCACGACCCGGTCGGGGCCGACCACGAGCAGCGGCAGCACGACCGCGCCGAGCAGCAGTGCCACGATGTACAGCAGGAAGGAGAGCAGCCGTGTCTTGACGATGCCGCGATGGCCGTCGAGGCCGTACATCACGGTGATCGTGTCGATGAAGACGTTCACCGCGCGGGATCCCGACCAGAGCGCGATCGCGAAGCCGATGGAGATGACATCGGGGCGGGCGCCGGTCGTGACGTCCGCCAGGAGCGGTTTGGCGAAGTCGTTGACACCCCGCTCGGACAGGACCGTCTGCGCCGCGTTGAGGATGTTGCGCTCGATGGACGCGACCGTGGTGGTGTTCGTCCACTCGTCGACGTAACCGAGCAGTCCGATCAGTCCGAGGAGCAGCGGCGGAAGCGACAGCAGGGTGAAGAACGCCGCCTCGGCGGCGAGTCCCAGAATGCGGTACTCCATGCACGAATTGACGGTGTCCTTGAGCAACTGCCAGACCATCTGCCGCTTGGATACGTTGCGGTAGAGGACTCGGGCCCGGTGGAGCCGCCCCGATGGCCGCTCGGGTGTTTCATTTGCTGCCTGCACGTCCTTACCGTATCGGCATGGCAGCCACCACCCACACAGTGTCCAACCAGGTCCCGCCCCTGGTCGACTACGACGTCTTCGCCGCCGACCGCGCGCTGACCGAGGCCGTCGAGCGGCACCTCGCACCCGAGCTTCTCGCCGGCGCACGCGACGAGCTCGGCGAGCTGGGCCGGTCCGCCGGTTCCGCACAGGTCCAGCGGTGGGGTGCACAGGCGAACGAGCACCCGCCGAAACTGCGTACCCATGACCGCTACGGGCACCGCATCGACGAAGTGGAGTTCCATCCGGCCTGGCACCGGCTGCTGGGACACGCGGTCACCGCCGGGCTGACCGATGCCTGGGGCCGACCGGGCGGTCACGTGCGGCGCGCGGCCGGGTTCCTGGTGTGGACCCAGCCCGAGGGCGGGCAAGGCTGTCCGCTGTCGATGACGCATGCGGCGGTGCCCGCGCTGCGGACGGATCCGGTGCTGGCCGCCGAGTGGGAGCCGCGCCTGACGTCGTGGGTGTACGACGAGGGGCTGCGGCCTCCCGCGCAGAAGGCCGGCGTGCTCTTCGGAATGGGCATGACGGAGAAGCAGGGCGGCTCCGACGTGCGGGCCAACACGACGCGGGCGGAGCCGCTGTCGGCCGACGGCGAGTATCTGCTGACCGGGCACAAGTGGTTCTGTTCGGCGCCGATGTCCGACGGCTTCCTGGTGCTGGCGCAGGCGCCCGGCGGGCTGACGTGCTTCCTGCTGCCGCGGGTGCTGCCGGACGGCACACGCAACGCGTTCGCGATCCAGCGCCTCAAGGACAAACTGGGCAACCGGTCCAACGCGTCGAGCGAGGTCGAGTTCGACGGGACGTGGGCGCGCCGGGTCGGTGACGAGGGGCGCGGGGTGCGCACCATCATCGAGATGGTCGCCGCGACCCGGCTGGACTGTGTGCTCGGCTCGGCGGCGCTGATGCGGCAGGCGGTGGCGCAGGCCATCCACCACTGCACGTACCGCAGCGCGTTCGGCGGGGTGCTGATCGAGAAACCGCTGATGCGCAACGTGCTGGCCGATCTGGCGCTGGAGTCGGAGGCGGCGACGGTGCTGGCGCTGCGGCTGGCCGCCGCGTACGACGCCGACACGGAGACGGAGCGGGCCTTCCTGCGGATCGCGGTGCCGACGGCGAAGTACTGGGTGACGAAGCGGTGCACACCGCTGGCCGGCGAGGCACTGGAGTGTCTGGGCGGCAATGGTTACGTCGAGGAGTCCGGCATGCCACGACTGCTGCGCGAGGCGCCGCTCAACTCGATCTGGGAGGGCTCGGGGAACGTACAGGCGCTGGACGTGCTGCGGGCGCTGCAACGCGAGCCGCAGGCGCTGAACGCGTTCCTGCAGGAGGTCGGCAGGGCGCGCGGCGCGGATCACCGGCTGGACGGGGCGATCAAGGACCTGCTGACCGAGCTGGCCGATCTCAACGGGATCGAGGCGCGGGCCCGGCGGCTCGTCGAGCGGATGGCGCTGGTGCTGCAGGGTTCGCTGCTGGTGCGCTGGGCGCCGCCGGAGGTGGCCGACGCGTTCTGCGCGTCACGGCTGGGCGGGGACTGGGGTTCGGCATTCGGGACGCTGCCGCACAGTCTGGACCTGGCCTCGATCGTGGAGCGGGCCCGGCCCGTCGCGCCCTGAGGAGGAACAGCGACGAAGGGTGGTGCTGCGCCGACACGGCACCACCCTTCATGCTGTGCACACCGAACAACGGGGCACAGGCTCCGCCGCGCGGTATTACGCCACTCTCGTACGTATCGACACGCGACCGCCAGAGTTGCAAAGGGTTGCAACGAGTGTGTGGAGTGCGCAGTATCGGGAACCCCACAACGACAGGATGGAAGCGACGGGTCGTGGACGGCTCCGGCAGCTGGGGGGATCGACGGTGGAGACAAGTCCGGTCGAGGTGACACGGCTGGCCGCCCTGGGTTCGGACCGGGCCACGCGCTTACTCCACAAGGCCCGGGAGGCGAGGCTCGCCGGCGACCGACTGCCCGTCGCACCACGGGCCGAGATCGGTGCCTCCTGGGATCGGGTGCTGCGCAGCGGCGTCGACCCCGAGCAGTCCACCCAGAGCGTGCTGCTGGAGACGGACGAGATCGAGCACCGGCGCCGCAGTTCCGCGCTGGGTGAGGTGATGCCACTGCTCAGCGAAGGTCTGGTCTCCATCGCCGACAGCGCGCAGCAGATCATGGTCGTCACCGATACCGAGGGCCGGGTGCTGTGGCGGCAGGGCAACCCGGGGGTGCTGCGCCGGGCCGACGGCATCTGTCTGGAGGAGGGTGCGTCCTGGGCCGAGGCGATCACGGGCACGAACGCGATCGGTACGGCGCTCGCCTCGCGCGCGCCGGTCCAGGTCCACTCGTCGGAGCATTTCGTCCGCAGTCTGCACTCCTGGACGTGTGCGGCGACCCCGGTCCGTGATCCGCGCGACGGCCGGCTGATCGGCATCGTCGACATCAGCGGCCCCGCGACCACGTTCCATCCGATGACGCTGGCCCTGGTCGGTTCGGTGGCCCGTCTCGCCGAGAACGAGATCCGGACCCGGCATCTGGTCGCGGTCGACCGGCTGCGTTCGGTCGCAGCCCCGCTCCTCGCCCGGCTGGGCGGCCGGGCGCTGGCCGTGGACCCGCACGGCTGGCTGGCCGCCGTCACCGGAATGCCGCCGGTCGACCGGCTGCCGTTGCCGAAGTCGCTGCAGGCCGGCCGGGTGTGGCTGCCGTCGCTCGGTATGTGCCGGGTGGAGTCGCTGGCCGGCGGGTGGCTGGTGCAGGTGACGGACGAGCCGTCGGATGCGCCGCCGCGCCGGGTGGTCCTCGATCTGAGCCGGCCGCCCGGGCTCACGGTCACGGTGACGGGCCCCGTCGGCTCGTCGACCCAGCGGCTCTCGCCGCGCCATGCCGAGCTGCTGTACGCGCTGGCGCTGCACCCCGAGGGGCGTACGGCGTCGGAGCTGGCGGAGGACATCTTCGGCGATGCGACCCGGACGGTGACGGTGCGGGCGGAGATCTCACGGCTGCGACGCCATCTGGCCGAGGTGCTGGCGCACCGGCCGTACCGCTTCGGTGAGGGCGTCGCGGTGGAGGTGGTCCATCCGGAACATCCGGGCGATCTGCTGCCGCGCTCGATGGCGCCGGTGGTGGTCAGGGCCCGTACGACGGCGTGAGGGAGCAGGTCGGCACCGGGGCGGGGCAGGCGGCACCCGGCCGGGCCGGTCGGCCCGGCACGACCGGAGCCGGACGGCGGCCGGGCCGTGACGGGAGTCGCAGTCCGGGCAGCGGGACAGGCTTTGGCCAGAGCTGTCCAGCATGATTCCCTGGCAGGCATGAGCAACCCTGAGCCCGCACCTGCCGCCGCCGAGGTGACCACCTGGTCCCTGGAACAGACCTCCCCCGACGATCTGCGGCCCGCGGCGGCCCCCGGGGACGGCGTCAGGATCGTACGGTCGGCGGTGCCGCTGCCGGAGTTCAGCCGCTTCCTGTACACGGCGGTCGGCGGCGACATCCAGTGGACCGACCGGCTCTCGATGACGTACGCCGAGTGGCAGGAGGCCCTGGACCGGCCCGGGGCGGAGACCTGGGTGGCGTACGAGAACGGGACCCCGGCCGGCTACATCGAGCTGGACCCGCAGGACGACGGCGTGGTCGAGATCATGTACTTCGGCCTGATCCCGGCTTTCCGGGGGCGTCGGATCGGCGGTCACCTGCTCGCGTACGGGGCCGCGCGCGCCTGGGACCTGGCGGAGCGCTGGCCGGAGCGGCCGCCGACGAAGCGGGTATGGCTGCACACCTGCTCCAAGGACGGCCCGCACGCCATGGACAACTATCTGCGCCGCGGGTTCAGGCTCTTCGACACCAAGGTCGAACTGGAGGCGGACGTGGCGACGCCGGGGCCGTGGCCCGGCGCCGCCCGGTAGAGCGGTACGTTTCGGCCATTACCTCCATTACGGACGCGGAAACGCAGACGCGCGAGGTGACGGTCGCCACATCATCTCACTTCTCGAGACAGTCCCGTCCACATCATGGATAACGGTGGACTGTCCCGAGAGGCGCGTGACAGGCTTCCGTCATGTCTGGAACTGGAATTGCCTTGGTGAGTCGACGCCACGTCGACTTCGGCCGCATGTCCAGCGCCATCTGTCCGGCGGGCTGAGAGTCCCAGCACCGCCGCGATCCCCCTTTCTCTGCAACACCTGCGCACCGCCGCGCCTCAGCGCGAGTGTGCAGTTCAGAGCCGCCCTCCTGCAGTCCCGAAGGACGTACTGTCATGGCCGCTACCCCGGAACAGCCTGCGACCACCACGCCTCGCCGCAAGGCCGGACGCCACCGTGGCGAAGGCCAGTGGGCCGTGGGGCACCACACTCCGCTCAACGGCAATGAGCAGTTCAAGAAGGACGACGACGGTCTCAATGTGCGGACACGCATTGAGACGATCTACTCCAAGCGGGGTTTCGACTCGATCGACCCGAACGACCTGCGCGGACGCATGCGTTGGTGGGGTCTGTACACCCAGCGCAAGCCCGGGATCGATGGCGGAAAGACTGCGGTCCTGGAGCCGGAGGAGCTGGACGACAAGTACTTCATGCTGCGGGTGCGGATCGACGGCGGCCGGCTGACCACCGCGCAGCTGCGCGTCATCGGCGAGATCTCGCAGGAGTACGCGCGCGGCACCGCGGACATCACCGACCGGCAGAACATCCAGCTGCACTGGATCCGCATCGAGGACGTCCCGGCGATCTGGGAGAAGCTGGAGGCTGTCGGGCTCTCCACCACCGAGGCGTGCGGCGACTGCCCCCGCGTGATCATCGGCTCCCCGGTGGCGGGCATCGCGGCCGACGAGATCATCGACGGCACGCCCGCCGTGGACGAGATCCACGACCGCTACATCGGCAGCAAGGAATTCTCCAACCTGCCGCGCAAGTTCAAGACCGCGATCTCCGGTTCGCCGGTGCAGGACGTGGTGCACGAGATCAACGACATCGCGTTCGTCGGCGTGGTCCACCCCGAGCACGGGCCGGGCTTCGACGTCTGGGTCGGTGGCGGGCTCTCCACCAACCCGCGGCTCGCGGAGCGGCTGGGCGCATGGGTGCCGCTCGACGAGGTGCCGGACGTCTGGGCCGGAGTCGTCGGCATCTTCCGCGACTACGGCTACCGCCGGCTGCGCACCCGCGCGAGGCTGAAGTTCCTGATGGCCGACTGGGGTCCCGCGAAGTTCCGCCAGGTGCTGGAGGACGAGTACCTGGAGCGTCCGCTGCTCGACGGCCCGGCCCCCGAGCAGCCGAGCAACCGCTGGCGCGACCACGTGGGTGTCCACGAGCAGCAGGACGGCCGCTTCTACGTCGGGTTCGCACCCCGGGTCGGCCGCGTGGACGGCGCCACGCTGGCCAAGATCGCCGACCTGGCGGCCGCGCACGGCTCGGACCGGCTGCGCACCACCGTCGAGCAGAAGATGCTCATCCTCGACGTGGAGCGAGGCCAGGTGGACTCCCTGGTTGCCGGTCTCGAGGCGCTCGACTTCCAGGTGAAGCCCTCGCCGTTCCGGCGCGGCACGATGGCCTGCACCGGCATCGAGTTCTGCAAGCTGGCGATCGTCGAGACGAAGGCGCGCGGCGCCGCGCTGATCGACGAACTGGAGCGCCGCCTGCCGGACTTCGACGAGCCGCTGACCATCAACGTCAACGGATGCCCCAACGCCTGCGCCCGCATCCAGACCGCGGACATCGGCCTCAAGGGCCAGCTCGTCCTGGACGCCGACGGCAACCAGGTCGAGGGCTTCCAGGTGCACCTGGGCGGCGCACTGGGCCTCGAGGCCGGCTTCGGCCGCAAGGTCCGTGGCCTGAAGGTCACTTCGGCCGAGCTGCCGGACTATGTCGAGCGGGTGCTCGGCCGGTTCCAGAAGGAGCGCGAGGACGGCGAGCGGTTCGCGACGTGGGCGGCGCGGGCCAGTGCGGAGTCGCTGTCATGAGCGGCCGCGCCGCACCGTTCTACTGCCCGTACTGCGGGGACGAGGACCTGCGCCCGCACGAGACCGGGCACGGCGCCTGGGAATGTGCTTCCTGCAACCGCGCGTTCCAGCTCAAGTTCCTGGGTCTGCTGACCCGGGGACTGCAGCGCAACGACGTCGAAGGGGACGGGATATGACGGACACTCTGACGACCGATGACCTCAGGAGCCTGGCCGAGCGCGCGGGCCGGGAACTCGAGGACGCCTCCCCGCTGGAGATCCTGAAGTGGGCCGCCGACACCTTCGGCAAGCGGTTCTGCGTCACTTCCTCGATGGAGGACGCCGTCGTGGCGCACCTCGCCTCCCGTGCCTTCCCCGGCGTCGACGTGGTCTTCCTCGACACCGGGTACCACTTCGAGGAGACGATCGGGACCCGCGACGCGGTGGATGCCGTGATGGACGTCAACGTCATCACGCTGACCCCACGTCAAAGCGTCGCCGAGCAGGACGCCGAGTACGGGCCGAAGCTGCACGACCGCGACCCCGACCTGTGCTGCAAGCTGCGGAAGGTCCAGCCCCTCGAGGAGGGCCTGACTGCGTACGCGGCCTGGGCCACCGGGCTGCGTCGCGACGAGTCCCCGACCCGGGCGAACACCCCCGTGGTCGGCTGGGACGAGAAGCGGCGGAAGGTCAAGATCTCGCCGATCGCCCGCTGGACGCAGGACGACGTGGACGCGTACGTCGCGGAGCACGGGGTCCTGACCAACCCGCTGCTGATGGACGGTTACGCCTCCGTGGGCTGCGCGCCCTGCACCCGCCGGGTGCTGGAGGGCGAGGACGCGCGCGCCGGCCGCTGGGCCGGACGGGGCAAGACCGAGTGCGGGCTGCACGACTGATGACGACTGATCAGGAGACTTCGATGAGCGTGACGGAGACGGGAGCCACCATCTGGCTGACCGGTCTGCCGAGCGCGGGCAAGACCACCATCGCGTACGAACTGGCCGGTCGGCTGCGCGGCGAGGGCCACCGGGTGGAGGTGCTCGACGGCGACGAGATCCGGGAGTTCCTCTCCGCGGGGCTCGGCTTCTCCCGCGAGGACCGGCACACCAACGTCCAGCGGATCGGCTTCGTCGCCGAACTCCTGGCCGCCAACGGCGTGAAGGTGCTCGTCCCGGTCATCGCCCCGTACGCGGACAGCCGTGACGCCGTACGCAAGCGCCACCAGGCGGAGGGCACCGCGTATCTGGAGGTGCATGTCGCGACTCCGGTCGAGGTGTGCTCCGTACGCGATGTGAAGGGCCTCTACGCCAAGCAGGCGGCAGGCGAGATCAGCGGACTCACCGGGGTCGACGACCCGTACGAGGCGCCCGAGTCGCCCGACCTGCGGATCGAGTCGCACCAGCAGACCGTGCAGGAGTCCGCGGCGGAGCTGTATGCGCTGCTGAGCGAGAGGGGTGCAGCGTGACGACCGTCGCGACTGTGTCGGAAGGCACCGACAATCCGTACGCACTCAGCCACCTGGACTCCCTGGAGTCCGAGGCGGTGCACATCTTCCGTGAGGTGGCAGGGGAGTTCGAGCGGCCGGTGATCCTGTTCTCCGGCGGCAAGGACTCCATCCTGATGCTGCATCTGGCGCTCAAGGCGTTCGCGCCCGCGCCGGTGCCGTTCGCACTGCTGCACGTCGACACGGGGCACAACTTCCCCGAGGTCCTGGAGTACCGCGACCGCACGGTCGCCGAGCACGGGCTGCGGCTGCATGTGGCCTCCGTGCAGGAGTACATCGATGCCGGGAAGCTGCGCGAGCGGCCGGACGGCACCCGCAACCCGCTGCAGACCGTGCCGCTGACCGAGGCGATCCAGCAGCACCGCTTCGACGCCGTGTTCGGCGGCGGCCGCCGCGACGAGGAGAAGGCGCGCGCCAAGGAGCGGGTCTTCTCGCTGCGTGACGAGTTCTCCCAGTGGGACCCGCGCCGCCAGCGCCCCGAACTGTGGCAGCTGTACAACGGCCGGCACGCCCCCGGCGAGCACGTCCGGGTCTTCCCGATCTCCAACTGGACCGAGCTCGACGTCTGGCAGTACATCGAGCGCGAGGGCATCGAGCTCCCGGAGATCTACTTCGCCCACGAGCGGGAGGTCTTCAACCGCTCCGGGATGTGGCTGACCGCCGGTGACTGGGGCGGCCCCAAGGAGGGCGAGCGGGTCGAGACCCGGCAGGTGCGCTACCGCACCGTCGGCGACATGTCCTGCACCGGCGCCGTCGACTCCGACGCCACGACGCTGGACGCAGTGATCACCGAGATCGCCGCCTCCCGGCTCACCGAGCGGGGCGCGACACGCGCCGACGACAAGATGTCCGAGGCCGCGATGGAAGACCGCAAGCGCGAGGGGTACTTCTAAAATGACCACATTCGCCCAGCACGCAGAGCAGTTGTCGACCACGACCCTGCTGCGGTTCGCCACCGCGGGGTCCGTCGACGACGGCAAGTCCACCCTCGTCGGACGCCTGCTGCACGACTCCAAGTCGGTCCTCACCGACCAGCTGGAGGCCGTCGAGCACGCCTCGCGCAACCGGGGCCAGGAGGCGCCGGACCTGGCGCTGCTGACCGACGGGCTGCGGGCCGAGCGCGAGCAGGGCATCACCATCGATGTGGCCTACCGCTACTTCGCCACGCCGCGCCGCCGGTTCATCCTGGCCGACACCCCGGGGCATGTGCAGTACACCCGGAACATGGTGACGGGTGCCTCGACCGCCGAGCTCGCCGTCGTCCTGGTCGACGCCCGCAACGGTGTCGTCGAGCAGACCCGTCGGCACGCCGCCGTCGCCGCGCTGCTGCGGGTGCCGCATGTGGTCCTCGCCGTCAACAAGATGGACCTGGTCGACTACGCGGAGCCCGTATTCGCCGCCATCGCCGAGGAGTTCACGGCGTACGCGGCGTCGCTCGGCGTCCCGGAGATCACCGCGATCCCGATCTCCGCACTGGCCGGTGACAACGTCGTGGAGCCGTCCGCGCACATGGACTGGTACGGCGGTCCGACGGTGCTGGAGCACCTGGAGACGGTGCCGGTCAGCCACGACCTCACCGCCTGCCACGCGCGCTTCCCCGTCCAGTACGTGATCCGGCCGCAGACCGCCGAACACCCCGACTACCGGGGCTACGCGGGCCAGATCGCCGCCGGCGCGTTCCGCGTGGGCGAGGCCGTCACCGTCCTTCCGTCCGGCCGTACGTCGACGATCGCCGGGATCGACGCGCTCGGCGAGAGCGTCGACATCGCCTGGGCGCCCCAGTCGGTGACCATCCGGCTGGCCGACGACATCGACGTCTCGCGCGGTGACCTGATCGCACCGGCCGACGACGCACCGGCAGTCACCCAGGACGTCGAGGCGACCGTCTGCCACGTCGCGGACCAGCCGCTCGCCGTCGGCCAGCGGGTGCTGCTCAAGCACACCACCCGCACGGTCAAGGCGATCGTCAAGGACATCCCGTCCCGGCTGACGCTGGACGACCTCTCGCAGCACCCGGCGCCCGGCCGGCTCGTCGCCAACGACATCGGCCGGGTCGTCGTCCGTACCGCCGAACCGCTCGCGCTCGACACCTACGCGGACTCGCGCCGCACCGGTTCGTTCCTGCTGATCGACCCGGCGGACGGCACCACGCTCACGGCCGGCATGGCGGGCGAGGCGTTCGCCGCCGCGGCCGCGGCCGCGGGCGAGGAAGCCGCCGCCGACGACACCGAATGGGACTTCTGATGAGTATCGATGTCTTCGCGACGTTCGCGAAGGAGGGTGGTCGCGTCGGCAGCGGCACCCTCGGCAGCGGCCAGGGCGGGGTTGCGCGATGTGCGCGATGACGTACGCGCACTGCCTGCGCGCCCGCCTGCACCAACCGCACCGCCTGTACCGCCAGTTCAGACGAAGACATGCCGACTTCCCGGCCGCGCCCCCGTAACCGAAACCGACGAGGGACGCGAGTACCGGGCCAACGAGAGGAAAGCCTCCCGTGCCTGCCACCCGTACCACCCTGCGCCGCAGCCTCGCCGCTGCCGCCGCTCTGCCGCTGCTCGCCGTGGCGCTCACCGCCTGCGGCTACGGCTCCGAGGCGAAGGACGACACCAAGAAGGCGAACGTCTCCTCCGGCGGCAAGAAGCTCTCGGCGGACACCGTGAAGATCGGCTACTTCCCGAACCTCACGCACGCCACCGCCCTGGTCGGCATCCAGGAAGGCCTGATCGCCAAGGAGCTCGGCGGCACGACGGTCAAGCCGTCGACGTTCAACGCCGGGCCGTCCGAGATCGAGGCGCTCAACGCGGGGTCGATCGACATCGGCTTCATCGGCCCCTCCCCCGCCATCAACGGATTCGCCAAGTCCAAGGGCAAGAGCCTGCGGATCATCGGCGGTTCGGCGTCCGGCGGTGTGAAGCTGGTCGTCGACCCCAAGAAGATCAAGACCCTGGACGACCTCAAGGGCAAGAAGATCGCCACCCCGCAGCTCGGCAACACCCAGGACGTGGCGTTCCTCAACTGGATCTCCGAGAAGGGCTGGAAGGTCGACGCCCAGAGCGGCAAGGGCGACGTCTCCGTGGTCCGTACGGACAACAAGGTGACTCCGGACGCCTACAAGGCCGGTTCCATCGACGGTGCCTGGGTCCCGGAGCCGACCGCGTCCAAGCTGGTCGCGCAGGGTGCCAAGGTGCTCCTGGACGAGTCGACGCTCTGGCCGGACAAGAAGTTCGTGATCACGAACATCATCGTGTCGCAGAAGTTCCTCAGCGAGCACCCGGACGTCGTCGAGGCGGTGCTGCGCGGCTCGGTCAACACCAACGCGTGGATCAACGCCAACCCGGACAAGGCGAAGGCCTCCGCCAACGCCGCGCTCAAGGAGCTGTCCGGCAAGGCGCTGCCGCCCGAGGTCATCGACCCGGCGTGGAAGTCCGTCCAGTTCACCGATGACCCGCTGGCCGCCACCCTCGACACGGAGGCCAAGCACGCGGTGCAGGCCGGTCTGCTGGAGCAGACGGACCTGAGCGGCATCTACGACCTGAAGCCGCTGAACAAGATCCTCAAGGCCGCGGGCAAGCCCGAGGTCGCCGACGCCGGTCTCGGCGTCAAGTAACCCCCCGACCGATCCAGGATCTCCCAGGAGGTGACGACCATGGCGACGACCACGCTCACCAAGGCCGAGGACCGTGTGTCGGCCGGGCACGCCGCCCGTATCGCGCACGTCTCGAAGTCCTTCGGCGGGCCGGAAGGGACGCAGCTCGTCCTGGACGACATCACGCTCGATGTCGCTCCCGGCGAGTTCGTCACCCTCCTGGGAGCTTCCGGGTGCGGCAAATCGACGCTGCTCAACCTGGTGGCCGGACTCGACCGCCCGACCGCGGGGTCCATCGAGACCCCCGGCGGGCGGCCGGCCCTGATGTTCCAGGAGCACGCCCTCTTCCCGTGGCTGACCGCGGGCAAGAACATCGAACTCGCGCTGCGGCTGCGTGGCGTGCCCAAGGCCGACCGCCGTGCGGAGGCGGAGCGGCTGCTCGAACTCGTACGCCTCGGCGGGGCGTACGGGAAGCGCGTGCACGAACTCTCGGGCGGCATGCGCCAGCGGGTGGCGATGGCCCGCGCGCTCGCCCAGGACAGTCAACTGCTGCTGATGGACGAACCGTTCGCCGCGCTCGACGCCATCACCCGGGATGTGCTGCACGACGAGCTGACCCGGATCTGGCGCGAGACGAACGTCTCGGTCCTCTTCGTCACGCACAACGTGCGGGAGGCGGTCCGACTCGCCGAGCGGGTCGTCCTGCTGTCGTCGCGACCGGGCCGGATCGCCCGTGAGTGGACGGTCGACATCGATCAGCCGCGCCGCATCGAGGACACCGCGGTGGCGGAGCTGTCCGTCGAGATCACGGAACAACTGCGTGGGGAGATCCGCCGACATGGCCAGCACTGAGACCACCACCGAGGACGCCGCCCAGGATCTGGCAGGCCTCGAGGCGGGTCTGGACGCACTCGACGCGGTGCGGGTGAGCCGCACCCCGGTGCGCCAGGTGCTGGTGCAGAAGGTCCTGCCGCCGGTCACGGCCATCGCGCTCGTACTGATCGTCTGGCAGATCCTGATCTGGGCGAAGGTCACCGACGACTACAAGTTGCCTTCGCCGTCCCAGGTCTGGGACGAGGTGAGCAACGCCTGGGCACAGGGCACCCTGCTCGGCTACATCTGGACGAGCATCTCGCGCGGCCTGTTCGGCTTCCTGCTGGCGCTCGTCATCGGTACCCCGCTCGGGCTGCTGGTGGCGCGCGTGAAGGTGGTGCGCGCGGCGATCGGACCGGTGCTCTCGGGTCTCCAGTCGCTGCCGTCGGTGGCCTGGGTGCCGCCCGCGGTGCTCTGGCTGGGGCTCGACGACAGGATGATGTACGCGGTGATCCTGCTGGGCGCCGTCCCGTCGATCGCCAACGGACTCGTCGCCGGTGTCGACCAGATCCCGCCCCTCCATCTGCGGGCCGGGCAGACGCTGGGCGCCACCGGGCTGCGCGGTACCTGGCACATCGTGCTGCCCGCCTCGCTGCCTGGCTATCTCGCGGGGCTGAAGCAGGGCTGGGCGTTCTCCTGGCGCTCGCTGATGGCCGCCGAGATCATCGCCTCGTCACCCGATCTGGGCGTGGGCCTGGGGCAGTTGCTGGAGCAGGGCCGGGAGACCAGCAGCATGTCCATGGTGTTCCTGGCCATCTTCCTGATCCTGATCGTCGGCATCGCCATCGACCTGCTGATCTTCAGCCCGCTGGAGCGGTGGGTGCTGCGCAGCCGCGGCCTCCTCGTCAAGAACTGAGTACTGTCATGGCTTCCCCCGTTCTCCTTGTCATCGCCCACGGCAGCCGCGATCCGCGGCACGCGGCGACCGTGCACGCGCTCACCGCGCGGGTCCGGTCGCTGCGGCCGGGGCTGCGGGTGGAGACCGGTTTCCTGGACTTCAACGCCCCATCGGTGCCGCAGGTCCTTCAGCGGCTGGCCACGGACGGAGCGAGGGACGTCATCGCGCTCCCCCTGCTCCTCACCCGGGCCTTCCACGCCAAGTCCGACATCCCCACGGTGCTGCACAGAGCCCGGACCGGACTGCCGCGGCTGCGCATCCGACAGGCCGAAGTCCTCGGGCCGTCACCGCTGCTGAACTCCGCCCTGGAACAGCGGCTGTACGAAGCCGGGATCCGTCCCGGCGACAGAAGCTCGACCGGGCTCGTCCTGGCCTCGGCGGGCTCCACAGACCCGGAGGCGATCGCAGTGATCGCTGAAATCGCGCGGGAGCTGCGGCACACCGGTTGGTGTTCCGTGCGGCCTGCGTTCGCCTCCGCGGCATCTCCTACAGGGTTCCCCCGCACCGAGGACGCGGTACGGGACCTGCGGACCGAGGGCGTACGCCGGGTGGCGGTGGCGCCGTACGTCATCGCACCCGGCCGCCTCCCGGACCGTATCGCTACGGGTGCCCGGGAGGCGGAAGCGGACGTGCTGGCCGACGTGCTCGGCCCTTCGCCGGAGTTGGCGCGGTTGCTGCTTCGGCGCTACGACGAGGCGGCTGTGCCGCGCGTGGCGGCGCTCACCGCCTGACCTGCCCCTTGCTTCCGACCGGCTGCGGCCGGGCGCTGCGCCGGCCGCGCGGCGCCCGGCCGGTTCGGTCTACCCGGCCTTGGTCGTCGCCTTGACCGTCACCGCCGGCCCGGCGCCCGCCGCGGTGACCGCGGCGACCGTGACCGTGTACGCGGTGCTGGGGGTCAGCCCGCCGATCACCCGGAACATGCCCTTGGCCGAGGGCTGACCGACCAGGGCGTCCCGCCCGGTGACCTCGACGGTCCGGCCGTCGGAGAGCGTCAGCCGGTAGCCGATGACCTTGGCGTCACCCATGTTCTCGGGCGGCGTCCAGGCGACGGTCGCGGCTGTGGCGGCGGTACGCAGCTTCGGCGCGGAGGGTGCGTCGGACAGCACCGTGGCCGCGGTCGGCCGGAGCGCGGCGGAGGGGAGGGACGCGGCACTGCGACCCTGCGCGTTGGCGGCGGTGACGGTGACCGTGAAGGGGCCGTCGTCCTCCGGGAGCCCGCCGATCCGGATGTAGGCCAGCCGCTTGTAGTCGGCGGCCGAGGCGGTCGCCGAAGCTGCCTCCGTCCCGTCCGGCCGCAGGGCGTGCGCGGTGTAACCGAGAACCGGTGAACCACCGTCCACGAAGCTGGGGTTGAAGGTGGCGTACAGGGCGTCCGGCCCCGCCGTGCTGGTGCCGACCCGGGACGGCGCCTCGGGTACGGAGAGCGCCCCGGTGCCGCGCTCGAGAATCCCCTCGTACGCGGGCTCCAGTCCGGCGTTCTCGATGATCGATGCGGGAACGTCGGCCGGGGACGTCATGATGCGGTTGCCGGTGGTCACCAGCCCCTTGTTGTCACCGTCGCTCGTGCCCTCCTCCCACCAGTTGTCCTTGACGAGCGTCGGGTCGTTGTTGCCGAGCGTGTCACGGTAGTCGGTGTGGCGGCTGGCGACATTGGCGTACGAAGCTCCGTACAGCACATTGCCCTCGACGGTCTCGTAGGTGCAGCCGTTGTCGGTGTAGACGCTCTTGCCCAGACCCCACTGGTCGTGGATGACGTTGCCGGTGACCTTCTCACCGTCGGCGAGCGATGTGCCGGTCATGCCCTGGGTGTAGATGCCACCACCGTCGTCGAACATCTGCATGTAGTCGAAGATGAGGTTGTCGCTCACGGCGTTGTCGTGGCTGGGGTTGGGCGTCGCGGGCGAGCCGATCTTGTCGGGCCAGCCTCCCCAGCCCATGGATATCGCGCTGTAGCCGAGATGGTCGAGCTGGTTGTGCGCGATGGTGTTGTGCTGGGTGTACCCGTTGAGGATGCCGACCGTACCGTGGTACTCACGGGGCAGTCCGTAGAGGTGATTGTTGGTCACCTCGACCCCGGTGGCCGGGGTTCGGCCGTCCACACCACCGATCTCAAGGCCGTTGCCCGAGATGTCGGTGAAGATACTGCCACTGACCCGGGTGTCGGCCGTTCCCGTACCGAGTTCGAGCCCGGCGGCACCGAGATGGGTGAAGACACTGTCGCTGAATTCGATGCGCTTGCCGTACGTGAAGGAGACATTGCCCGGCATCTTGGTCCAGGAGGCGAACGGGCAGGTGCCCCCTTCGACGAACCCGCACAGCCCTTGAGTGGCCCAGCCGGTCGGTCCGGTGATGGTGTAGCCGGCCTGGATCTCGGAGAAGCCCTCGGGCTGTGAGGGGGTCAGCCAGGTCGCGTAGCTGAACTGGAGCCCGCGGAAGGCGACATCGTGGACGGGAGCCTCAGCGGTGCCACGGCCGTCGACGAGCTTCTCGGCCGAGGCCGCCTCGACGTCCGCACGGTGCAGGTCCTCGCCCTTGCGCGGCATGTAATAGACGGTGCGGGCCGAGCGGTCGAGGTACCACTCGCCCGGCTGGTCCAGGAGCTCGTAGGCGTTCTCGATGTACGAAGCCTTGCCGTCGTTGGTGAGATGGCCGGGTCCGACCATGGAGACGGAGCGGCCCGGTATGTCGGGGAACTCCACGCGCTTGTTGGAGTTGTCCCAGCACGGCTGGACCATGGTGAGAGTGGTGCCCTCGGCCTCGGCGATCCGGCAGCGCGGTTCGGTCCACTGGCCGAGGCCGTTGCGTTCGACGTTCCAGAGTTCCTCGCCGCTGGAGTAGACGAATTCGGCGTCGGACGGGTGGCGCCAGTGCGCGAGGGTGTCCGTCGTCGTGGTGTACCCGGTCGGCGTGACCGTCAGCCCGACGGGAACCTCACCACGTGCGCGCTGGGCGCGCACTCCGTCCACGTACAACTGCCTGGTGTCGGTGAGACCTTGGGGAGCAGGGGCGGAATAGAGCCCGGGACGCCCGTGGACCGGCCCCCAGCCTCCGACCTTGCGGCCGCCGCTGATGACCGTGGATCCGGTCCCCTGCCAGATGATCCTGTGGCCGTCGCGGCCCGAGTCCCGGGCGTCGAGGACGAGCGGCTTCTCCGTCCGGTACGTACCGGAGGCGAGATGGACGGTGAGATCGCCGTCCGCATGCGCGGCCCTCGCACGCGCCAGATCGCGCGCCCGCTGAAGGGTCTTGACGGGGTGACGGGCGCTGCCCTGCGCGTGGTCGTCGCCCGTCGGGGACACGTACACATCTGCGGAGTGCGCGTCGGCCGCGTCGGCTCCGGCCGCGGTGGAACTGCCGGGGACGCCGAGCGCCAGGGCCGCGGAGAGAGCCGCGACAAGCGCGGCTCTTCGGGGTGCGAGCATCTTCCCTCCCTTGGAAATCAGTCTCGTCAGCACGAGAAAGGTAGGAGGGTTTACATGTAACGGTCAATGAAACTTGCAGGATTGCCGCCCTGACGCCCTCGCCTTCACAGGAATCATCGGATCAATCACGGCAAGCGCCCCGAGAGCGCATGTGACTGTCAGCTGAAGTCGAGGCTGCCCGTGCGGGTGCGCTTGAGCTCGAAGAAGTCCGGGTAGCCGGCCATCACCCGGAGGCTGTCGAACAGCCTGGCCGCCTCCTCGCCGCGCGGGACGGAGTTGAGGACCGGGCCGAACCAGACGCCGCCGTCGACATGGACGGTGGGAGTGCCGACATAGGCATCGGCCTCCGGGTCCTTGCCCGCGTCGTGGCTGCGGCGCAGCGCCTCGTCGTACGCCGTGGAGTGGGCGGCTCCGGCAAGCCCGTCGGGCAGACCCACTTCGGCGAGCGCCTGGGCGACCACGTCGTCGAAGTCCTCGTTCTTCTGCACGTGGATCCGGGTTCCCAAGGCGGTGTAGAGATCCCGCAGCACACCGTCGCCATGGTCGGCGGCCGCGGCGACCGCGACCCGCACCGGGCCGATCGACCTGTCGACCAGTTCCCGGTACCAGTCGGGGAGTTCATTGCCGACGTTGTGCAGGAAGAGGCTCATGACGTGGAAACGGAGCTCGATGTCGCGCTGCAGCTCCACCTCCAGCATCCAGCGGGAGGTGATCCAGGCGAACGGGCAGGCCGGGTCGAAGTAGAAGTCGACGGCGGTCCTGCCCGTAGCAGGGGTGGAGTGAGTGGTCATACACCGACCCTATCCAGGCATTGGCGTATGACTCCGAGCCATTCACCACTCGATCGACTGGGCCACTTTCAGGCGGCGGTCCAATGCGGGTCGCGTCCGCTGTGGGCCAGCGCCCGTTCGAACACCGGCGCCGAAGCGGACACCGGAACCTCGTCGGCGAAGCCGTCGTACTGCCGGTAGAGCGCCGCGGAACCGTCGACGACCTCGAGGACGAAGCCTGCCGCCGCGTCGGAGAGCCGGAACTCCTGCCCGGTTGCCCGGGCCACGTCCCAGCCGTGCAGGGCCGTCTCCTCGATGAGCATGGCGGCGATCTCGGACGCCGGGGACGTCGAACCCCCGAGGTCGATCTCCCCCTCCCAGACCGCCGGGTCCGACCAGGCCGCGACGGCGCGGTCCAGTTGCGCCGCGTACTTCTCCGCCCAGTCGGCATCCGCGGTGAAGTCACGGGTGGAGAGCTCGTCCGGAAGATCCTTGCGCAGGGCGCGGTGCTCCAGGCCGTACGAGGTGTAGAGCACCCAGTGGTTGATCAGCCCGCGCACGTCCCAGTCACCGCAGGGCGTGGCGGAGGCGTCCAGCTGTTCGGTTCGGACGGCGCGGGCGATACGGGCCGCCTCGGCGGCACATTCGGTCAGGTGAGCGTGCTCGTTCTTCATGTACAGCACGCTAGAGCAGCCGCTGCCGAGCGGTATTGAAGAAAAGCGACAGCGGCCGCCTCGGACCGGTCAGGAGGCCGCGTCGATCAGTGCGGTGAGTTCGGCCACCGACATCGATCCAGGCTCCCGCCGCTCCCGCGCGAAGGCATTCGCGGTGCGCTGCAGCACGTCGTTGACCGGTGTGGGCACCCCGTGCTCCCGGCCGAGCAGCACGATCTCACCGTTGAGATAGTCGGCCTCGATCGTGCCCGTACCACGGCTGAGGCTCTGCCAGGACGAACCGGCGCCGCGGGGGGAGCCGTCGAACGGCTCGAAGCGGATCCGGTCGCCGCGCGCCTTCGTCTGTTCCTCCTGGCCGACCGCTTCGATACCGGCGGCCGCCAGCACGGCTCGGCCCTCGGCGAGCGCCCGCTTGAACAGGGCGACGGCGTCGTCTCCGGTGAGCAGGCCGGTGACGGCCTCGATCGCGTTGGCGAGGTTGGAGAGCAGCTTGCCGTACTTCCAGCGCATCACGTCCGGCACGACCGGGGCGAGCAGCTTCGACTTCTCGAGGTCGGCGGCGATCAACCGGGCCGTCTCGTCGGTCCCGGTGGGGTAGCGCCCCAGGTGCAGGATGCCGGTCAGCGGCGTTCCGGCCGCGGACACCTCTCCGGGTTCGACGAAGGTGGCGGGCAGCCAGACGCACATGCCGTACACAAGACGGAAGCGGCGCAGTGCGAGACGTTCGCTCTCCACGCCGTTCTGCGCGCAGATCAGGGGCAGCCGCTCGCCCGCGGTACCGCCGCCCGCCACCGGCCTGACGCTCCAGGCGTCGAGCGCGGCGGTGCTGTCCTGCGTCTTCACGGCAAGTACGAGTACGTCGTCAGCGGTCAGGTCCAGTGCGTCGGGCCGGTCGACGACGGGGAGGGCGTGGGTACGGGGGCCGTCCGGCGTCGTGAGCCGGAGTCCACCCGTGCGCAGCGCCTCGTACTGCGCGCCGCGCGCCACCAGGACGACCTCGTGGCCGGCCTCGGCCAGCCGCCCCCCTATGGCGCCGCCGACGGCGCCCGCTCCCACGATGATGTAGCGCATGTCGGCTCCGTCCGGTGCGGCCGTTCGTCATATAGGGCGATCAGATCCTACGCGGGCAGGCGGACCTGCCGAAGGCCACCCACCGGGGCCGGGAACCCGGTGGCCAGGGCCTCGAGCTGTTACGGGCGATGTGCGAAGCCGGTCCGCGGCGGCTGCGGACGGACCGGACCGGTCTCCACCGACTGCACCGGCCGGACCCGGACGTACCCATGGCCGAGACCGGCCGGCGCTCCTGAAGCGCTGAGCCGGAAAGGTAAGATCCGGTTCAACGGTCTGGACACACCCTCACCACCGACCAGCTGGAGCAGGCTCTCTCCCCGACCGGGATCGCCTCGGTGCAGAACCGCTTCAAGACCGTGCGTCGGACCCGGTGACGAAGCTCTGCGAGGCCCATGGCCTCCCTTCTGCTCCGGTTCCCGCCGGCCGACGGCCGCCCTGACCGGTGGCGCCGCCGAGGCGCTCGCCGGTATCGCCGAACGGCACGGTGCCACGCGCGGACAGGTCGCCCTCGCCTGGCTGCCGCACCGCTCCCCCGTACCGCGCCCGACACCGGACACTGGTCGCCCGTCCACCGGGTGAGGACCTCGGGGCTGCGGAGATCCGGCTGTCCACCCAGACATGAGTCGCCTGAAAGCGTTCGCACCCGCATGAAGGAGCATCCGCCCGTGACCACCACCGCCGCCCTCACCACCTCTGTCTCCACCTCTGTCTCCACTTCTGTCTCCACGAACCCGGTGCCGGTGATCCGGGCCGACGGCGTCAGGCTCGTCCGGGATGGCAACGTCCTGCTCGACTCGGTCTCGCTGACCGTGCGCAGCGGTGAACACTGGGCCCTGCTCGGCGCCAACGGCGCCGGAAAGAGCACGCTGCTCGGGCTGCTCGGCGCTGTCACCCACCCCAGCCACGGATCCGTGGAGGTCCTGGGACGCACGATCGGACGGGTCGACCTGCGGGAGCTGCGGACCTTGCTGGGCCACGTCAACCCGCGTCATCCGCTGCGTTCCCCGCTGTCGGTGCGCGAGGTGGTGCTCACCGGCCTGACCAACTCGGTCGAGCCGGTGCCGCGTTGGTCCGCCAGTGCCGAACAGCAGGAACAGGCCGGCCGGCTGCTGAAGATGCTGGGCATGCAGGGCAAGACCGGATCGCGCTGGCCGTCGCTCTCCCAGGGCGAGCGGGGCCGTACGCTCATCGCCCGCGCGCTCATGCCTCAGCCACGGCTGCTGCTCCTCGACGAGCCGGCCACCGGTCTGGATCTCGCCGCCCGCGAGCAGCTGCTGGACGCCCTGGACACATTGCGCCAGGAACACCCCGAGCTGGCGACGGTCCTGGTCACGCACCATCTCGAGGAACTGCCCGCCTCGACCACACATGCCATGCTGCTTCGGGCGGGACGGTGTGTGGCCTCGGGTCCGGCCGACGACGTGCTGACCACGGATCAGGTCAGCGACTGCTTCGGACATCCGGTGCGGATCGCCCGTACGGACGGCCGGTGGACGGCGCGGGCGCAGCGCGTCACACGCGGCTGACAGCGGTCGATCGACGTCGGGCGCCGTCAGCCGTCGGACGGTTCGGCGATGAACGGCGTGGCCTGGTGGAAGTAGAGGAGCCAGCCGCGCTCGGTCAGCCGCCACAGTGAACTGCGGTGGGCCCGCAGCCCCTTGGACTCGGAGTCGAAGGTCAGATGGACGACTTCGTCGTCGAGCTGGACTCCGCGCATCCGTGACGCGGTGAGCTGTCCGGGCCGTGGAGCCTCGTCCGCGGTCAGCGAGGCGATGGTCGCGTCGCGGTCCCAGAAGCGGCCCGCGGTGTCGATCTCGCAGAATTCCGGGTGCAGCACCTGGACGAGGAGATCGGCGGAGCAGCGCACCCGCGGGTCGAGGAGTCTGAGCTCGCCCTCGACGGCTGCGGCCACGGCGGGCTGTGGCTCAGTCACGCGTCATCTCCACGAGTTTGGCAACGGTGTTCCAGTTACGTGTGGTGGCGGTGAGGCCCTTGGTGAGGGAGGGTCGGTGGAGCGCCTCGGCGAGCTTGGAACGGCCCAGGCCGTCGGGGGCATAGAGGTAGAGCGCGCGGTCGCCGATGCGGAACTCCTCGGGGCGGAAGGCGCCGGCGTCGATCGCGGCGAAGCGTGCGGCGTCCACCGGCCGGTCGAAGTAGGTGACGTGCAGCTGCTTGCCCTCGAGGGTGGCGGCCGGGAACGGGCAGGCGTCGGCGACCGATGCGAGATAGGGGCCGTTCCGGATCAGACACGGGACGGCGAAGCCGAAGCGTTCCTCGATGGCCTGCTCGAGCTGTGTGGTGAGCCCGTCCTCGTCGCTCGACGCGCTGCTGAATACGGCGTTGCCGCTCTGCAGGTACGTGCGGACGTCCGCATGGCCCAGCTCCGCGAGCAGCGTGCGGAGTTCGGCCATCGGGACCTTCTTGTGGCCGCTCACATTGATGCCGCGCAACAGCGCCGCGTACCTGGTGGTCATGGGCACACCATAGGACGATCCGCCGGAGGTGCGCGGCCGCCGCGCCCCGTGGGGGAGAGCGCGACGGCCGCCGTCTCGGTGGTGCCTGTTACTCGACGATCTTCAGCAGCTTGTTCGGCGTCCCCTCGGTGGCGTTGGAGATCGCGTCGGGGGTGGCGCCGTCGGTGAGGGCCGTGGCGACCTCCGCCGGGGTGGCGTCCGGGTGTCCGGCGAGGTAGACGGCGGCGGCACCGACGACGTGCGGAGTCGCCATGGACGTACCGGAGATGGTGTTCGTCGCGTCGTCGCTGTCGTTCCAGGACGAGGTGATGTCCGAACCCGGGGCGTAGATGTCCACGACCGGGCCGTAGTTGGAGAACGACGACTGCTCGTCGTCCACCGTGGACGAGGCGACCGTGATGGCCTCCGGGACGCGGGCCGGGGAGCCCTCGCCCGCGTCGGCGGATTCGTTCCCTGCGGCCACCGCGAAGGTGACTCCGGAGGCGATGGCCTTCTGGACCGCGGCGTCGAGAGCCGGGTCGGCACCGCCGCCGAGGCTCATGTTGGCGACGGACGGGCCCTCGTGGTGCGCGGTGACCCAGTCGATGCCGGCGACGACCTGCTCGGTGGTGCCCGAACCGGAGTCGTCGAGGACCCGGACGGCGACGATCTTCGTCTTCTTGGCGACGCCGAACGTCGCACCGGCTATGGTGCCGGCCACGTGGGTGCCGTGGCCGTTGCCGTCATCCGCACTGTCGTCGTTGTCCACCGCGTCGAAGCCCGAGCTCGCCCGGTCCTCGAACTCCTTGTGCGTGACACGGATACCGGTGTCGATGACATACGCCGTCACGCCTTCGCCCGCGCTGTCCGGGTAGGTGTACGCATGGTCGCCGGCGGTCTCGGTCTGGTCGATCCGGTCGAGGCCCCACGACGGCGGGTTGTCCTGGGTGGCGTCCATGTGGAACTTCTTGTTCTGGACGACCTTGGAGACGGCCGGGTCGGCCGCGAGCTGCTTGGCCTCGGTCTGCGAAAGTCCGTTGGCGGAGAAGCCGTTGATGGCGGAGTTGTAGGCGCGCTTCAGCTTGCCGCCGTACTCCTTGGCGAGCTTCGCCTTGTCGGCCTTCTGGTCCAGCATCACGATGTAGCTGCCCGAGACGGCGGTCGCCGCGTCCGCACCGTAGACCGTCCCCATCGCGGGAGCGGGTGCGGCTCCGGCGTAGGAGGTGCCCAGCAGGGTGACGCCGGCGACCGCGGCCACCGCGGTGATCGCAGCGGTCAGCTTGGTCCGGGGTGTGCGCTTGTGCATGGCCATGAAGAGGGGTCTCCTCGGCATTGTTTGTGGGGGGATTGGCCCTCGGCCGGAAGATCTCCGGGGGCTGGCTCGAAACCCTTACCGATTGACACGCTCAGATCAACCCCTTCATACAGCTGTGACTTACTCAACAAGGTTTCGTAATAAGAAATCGGCCAGCTGTGGTCAAGTCGGACGGCCGGCCCCAACACCCCGCGCGCGTAGGGATCTTGCACGTGCGCGGGGGTGGGTTCAGCGTGGAAGGGGACCGTCCGGTTCGCCGGGCTTCAGCGCTGGTAGCGGGCCAGTACCCGGTTCCCGTCGTCGACCAGGCGCCTGCTCAGCTCGTCCCGGCCGATCGCCCCGCTGTAGTACTCCTGCAGCGCGGGCGTGGCGACCTTGTCCTTCCACTCGGGGTAGCCGCGCACCGACTGGGCGGGAGCCGAGCGCAGCCCCTTCGCCAGGTCCGCGCCGGTCGCCCAGCCGTTCTCGGTGGTGTGCAGAGCCGGATCCGCGAGCGCCGCCGTGCCGGTCGGCAGCATCCAGTCGCCCTTCGCCAGGCGCACCATGTTCGGTGGACGCAGCAGGAAGTCGATGAACTGCACGGCCGCCTTCTTGTGCGGGCTGGACTCGGCGACGGACAGGGTCTGCGGGCTCACACCCTGGGCGAGCCCGTCGCTGCCGGCCGGGGCGGGCAGCACCGTCCAGTCGAAGCCCTCGGGCGCCTGTTCGACGACCTGCTGACGGTACGAGAAGCCCAGCGGGACCATCGCGTACCGCCCGCCGAACAGCCCGGGCAAGGTGTCGGAACCCCCCATGCCGAGCGCGGTGCGGGCGGCGCTGTGGTCGGTGTCGACCTGGTCGCGGATGGTGCCGGGGACCACTTGGTCACCTTCGTCGAGGCGGATGGTCACCCTGCCGTCCGCGCCGCGGTGGAAGAGCTGTCCGCCGCTGGAGAGGCCGAGGTTGAGGGTGACGGAAACGGGCTCCTTCAGCGGCCAGGCGACGCCGTACGTCGCCTTCCCCTCCCCCTTGCCCGTCAGCTCCTTGGTGACCTGCCGGAATTCGTCCCAGCTCCAGGGGTTCGCGGGGGTCGGAATGCGGACCCCCGAGGCCTTGAGGATCTTGGTGTTGGCGATCAGGACCCGGGGTTCCTGGAGGAACGGCACCCCGTAGACGCCGTCACCGAAGGTCGTGGTCCGCCAGCTCTGCTCGGGGATGTCGGCGGTCAGCCGGTCGGGCAGCAGGTCGCGCAGATCGGCGAGATACCCGCCGTACGCGAAGTCGGCGAGGTCGTCGGAGGCGTCGTGGATGACGTCCGGCGCCTCGTCGCCCTCGAAGGAGGTGAGCAGTTGGTCGTGGACGCTGTCCCAGCTGCCCTGGACGTACTCGACCTGGATGTCGGGGTGGGTGGCGTTCCACTCCTTGACCAGTTGCTTGTTGGCGTCGACGGACTCCTTCTGCCAGGCCAGCGACTGGAAGCGCAGTTCGATCTTCCCATCGGTGTCCGTTCCGCCTCCGTCACCGCTGCAGCCGGTGAGCAGGAGGGCCAGCGCGGTGGCCGCGGCGGCCGCCGCCCGTACCGGTGCGCGCATCAGCTCTTCACCGCCCCGGCGAGCATGCCACCGGTGATCCGGCGTTGGATGACCGCGAAGATGACGAGGGAGGGCAGGGTCGCAAGGAATGCGGCGGCGGCGAGCGGCCCGAGTTCGGCCGCCCCCTCCGCGCCGAGGAAGTGGGTGAGTACGACCGGCAAGGTCTGCTTCTCCGGTGTCTTGAGCAGGACGAGCGCGAAGAAGAACTCGTTCCATGCGGTGATGAACGCGAAGAGCGCGGTGGCCACGATTCCTGGGGCCAGCAGCGGGGCGGTGACCGAGACGAGCGTCCGCAGCCGGCTCGCACCGTCGACCGAGGCGGCCTCTTCGAGTTCGGCCGGTACGGCGCGGACGTAGCCGACCAGCATCCACAGCGCGAACGGCAGCGCCCAGACGACGTACACCATGATCAGCCCCCACAGGGAGTTGATCAGATGCAGATTCTTGAGGATCAGGAAGAGCGGAATGATCAGCAGCACGAAGGGGAACGCCTGGCTGACCACGACCCAGCCGGTGGCGGCCGCCGAGAGCCTGGTGCGGTTCCGGGCCATCACGTAGGCCATGGGCGTCGCGATGACGACGGCGATCAGCGCGGCGGACAGCGCGGCGATCAGCGAGTTCGCTGCGGCCTGGAGCAGCGGCTGCTCGTCGAAGGCCTGCCGGAAGTTGTCCAGGGTCGGGTGCTCGGGGATCCAGGTGGGGTGCAGGGAACCCAGTTCGCGGGCCGGTTTGAAGGCTGTGGAGATCAGCCAGAGGAACGGGAACGCCAGGAAGACGAGGTAGCCCAGGAGCGCGACGTACTGTCCGGTGCGGGCGGATCTGCTGGTACGGAGACTCACTGGTCCTCGCCTCCCCTGAGTCGGCCGACGAGATGGAAGGCGAGGACGACGGAGATCACCGCGACCATCACACAGCCCATCGCCGCGGCGTAGCCGAACTGGCCGTAGCGGAAGGCCTCCTCGTACGCGAAGAGCATCGGAAGCCGGGTTCGGCCTCCGGGGCCGCCGTTGGTCAGGACGTAGACCAGGGCGAACGAGTTGAAGTTCCAGATGAAGTTGAGGGCTGTGATGGCGAGCGCGACCGGCCGGAGAGCCGGCCAGGTGACGGTACGGAACCGGCGCCAGGCGCCCGCGCCGTCCAGGGCGGCCGCTTCGTGGAGTTCGTGCGGGGTGTTCTGGAGCCCGGCCAGGAGTGCGACCGTGGTCTGGGGCATGCCCGCCCAGACACCGACGACGATCACGGCGGGCAGTGCGGTGGCCAGTCCGGTCAGCCAGTCCCGGCCGTCACCGAGCCCGAGATCGCGGATGGTCTCGTTGAGGACGCCGGCGTCCGGGTTGTAGACGAGCCGCCACATGATGCCGACGACGACTTCGGGCATGGCCCAGGGAATGATCGCGAGGGCACGCGCCAGCCAGCGCATCCGCAGGTTCTGGTTGAGCAGGAGTGCGAGGCCCAGCGCGAGCAGGAATTGCGGGACGGTGACGCCGACCGCCCAGACCAGGCCGATCCGGAACGAGTCCCAGAACAGGGTGTCGTGGAGCAGGTCCTGGAAGTTCAGCCCGCCGACCCACTGGGTGGAGCGGGTGCGGCCGGACTGGGCATCGGTGAACGCCAGGGCGACGCCGTAGAGCAGGGGGCCGACGCTGAGGATCAGGATCGGGATCAGGGCGGGAAGCACCAGGAACCAGGTGCCGGCGTTCCGGTTGATCCGCGGTGTCTGTCTGCCCTGTCGGGACCGCGGACTGCCGGGCGGACCGTGCTGTCCGGACTGTACGGTTGCATTCGCCAACGTCATGAATTCGACCCCCTTGCGTCGTTGGATCGCTTTCATCCAGTTCTGGCCGCTCAGGTGGCCCCCGCCATGGTGCTGACGGGCCGTCGGTTCGTCAAGGTGGTGTGCACGGATGCGAAAATCGGACCATGAACGAGATGCGTGCGCGCGAGGTGCTGACCGCTGCCGGGCTGTCCGGCGACGCCGAGCTGATCGCGCTGGGCGAGAACGCGGTGTTCGCCGTCGGCGAGGTGGTCGTCAAGGTCGGCCGGGACGCCGTACGGAACCCGGAACTGCACAACCGGGCCGAGCGCGAGGTGGCCGTCGCGCAGTGGCTCGCCGCTTCGGGCATCCCCGCCGTGCGGGCGGCGGAGCCGGCGGCGCGACTTGTCGAAGGGCACCCGGTGACACTCTGGCACCGGCTCCCCGACGCGGTGCGCCCCGCCGAGCCGCGGGATCTGGCGCCGCTGCTCACCCAGGTCCACGCGCTGCCGGCCCCGGACGGACTGGCGCTGCCACGGCGGGAGCTGCTGGGTGGGGTGGAGCGATGGCTGCGGATCGCGGGCGACGCGATCGATCCGGCCGACGCCGCATATCTGCGGGAGCGGCGGGACGGGTTCGCCGCGGCCGCCGCGGCGTTGGTACCGCATCTGCCGCCGGGGCCGATCCACGGTGACGCACTGCCGCGCAACGTCCATGTCGGTCCGGACGGGCCGGTGCTGGTGGACCTCGAGACGTTCTCCGCGGATCTGCGCGAGCACGATCTGGTGGTCCTCGCGCTGTCCCGCGACCGGTACGGGCTGGCGGCGGAGGCCTACGACGCGTTCACCGCCGCGTACGGCTGGGACGTCCGGGAGTGGGACGGCTGCGCGGTGCTGCGGGGCGCCCGGGAGACGGCCAGCTGTGCATGGGTCTCGCAGCATGCGCCGGCCAACCCGAAGGCGCTCGCGGAGTTCCGGCGCAGGGTTGCGTCCTTGCGCGACGGCGACCCCGAGGTGCGCTGGTATCCGTTCTGACGGTTGCCGCCAGGGTCTCTCCCGGCATCCGGTTCGTCCCGGATCTGCCCCATGACCTCCAGGAGATGGGAGACCCCTGACTCGGATCCGCGGGCAGGACCGGGCTCGCGGATGGGTTTCAGGTGGTGATCTGCGCTGGTTCCCGTACGGGCCAGTGGGGGTCGATCACTGCGTCCGGAGTGCCCTTGCGGCGCAGGAACGACTGAAAGCCGGACGCCCAGTCCGCGTACCAGGTGATCTGGCGCTCGTGCAGTTCGGCCGCCGTCAGCGCGGCCACCGAGCCGTGCCGTTCGGCTATCGCGTACGCCACGCGCACCGCGGCCAGCGCGTCCGCGCCCGCGTCATGGGCGCCGCCGTGCACCACCCCGTACTCGACGCAGACCGCCTCCAGCGTCCGCTTGCCCTTGCGGTAGCGGTCGACCGCCCGGTCGATCGTGTACGGGTCGACGACCGGACCGATCCCGCCGCCGTCGAGCCGGTCGCTGAGTGACGGCAGCCCGTGCCGGCGCAACTCCGCCGTCAGCAGCGTCAGATCGAAGGCCGCGTTGTACGCGACGATCGGCACTCCCTGCCGCCAGTAACCCACGAGCGTCTCGGCGATCTCGTCCGCCACCTCGCGCGCCGGCCGCCCGTCCGCCGCCGCTCGCTCGCTGCTGATGCCGTGGATCGCCGAGGCCTGTGCCGGGATGCGGATCCCCGGATCCGCCAGCCAGGTGCGCTGCCGCACCGGCTCCCCGTCCCTGCCGGCCAGGCCGACGACCGCAGCCGTCACGATCCGGGCCTCCAGCGGCTCCGTGCCCGTCGTCTCCAGGTCGAAGCCGACCAGCGGCTCCCGGTGCCAGCTCATCCCGTACCTCCTTCGTGGTGCTCTCCCCCAGGTGACGACCACCCTGCCATGCACCACTGACAACGGTCGCAGGCGGTCGGCTCAGGAGACCGGGCGGGAGTCCGTCCACACGGACTCGAACTCCTCGCGGTATGTCTCGAACAGCCCGTGCTCGTTGTCCTGTCCCGCACGGACCACCGCCCGGCCGCCGCCCCGCAGCACCAGCACCGGCGCCTCCATGCCGCGTGCGCGCCGCAGATACGGCTGGACGACGCCCACCGCGTCCGCTCCGTCGCCGTCCACCAGATAGGCCGTGAAGCGCGGTGTCTCGTCGAAGACATGGATCTCGAAGGCACCCGGATCACGGAGCTTGGAGCGGACCCGGCGCATATGGAGGATGTTCATCTCCACGGACCGGCTCAGCTCGCCCTTCTTGAGGCCCAGTTCGCGCTCGCGACGCTTGACCGCACTGCTCGCCGGGTTGATGAAGAGCAGCCGGATCCGGCAGCCCGATTCGGCCAGTCGGACGAGCCTGCGGCCGGAGAAGTTCTGCACCAGCAGATTGAGGCCTATGCCGATCGCGTCGAGTCGGCGCGAGCCGCCGAAGAGGTCCTCGGCGGGGAGCTGGCGCTGCAGCCGGACCCGGTCGGGGTGCACGGAGACCACATCGGCGTAGCGGTCGCCGACCAGTTCCTCGACGGCGTCGACCGGCAGCCGGTCGGCGGACGGGACCGCGGCGCCGCTGCCGAGGATCTCCAGGAGCCGCGCCGAGGCACGCTCGGCCTGGGCGAGGACCGCCTCGTTCAGAGCCCGGTTGCGGGAGACCACATTGCGGGCGACCTCCAGCTCGTCGAGCGCCAGCTCGACATCGCGGCGGTCGTCGAAGTACGGCTCGAAGCAGGGCCAGTGCTGAATCATCAGCTCCCGAAGCTGTGGGAGCGTGAGGAAACTGAGCACATTGTCGTCGGCCGGGTCGAGCAGGTACCCCTTGCGGCGGGAGACCTCGCGCACGGCGACGGCGCGCTGCACCCATTCCTGCCCGGCGGGCCCCGCGGCGGCGACCACCCAGTCGTCGCCGTGCACCGGTTCGTAGATGGGCCGCAGCACCGCGGCGACGACGGCGCGCAGCCGTTGTTCCACGAGATTCAGCCAGATGTAGGCCCGCCCGGCGCGCTGGGCCCGGGTCCGGACCTCGCTCCAGGCATCGGCGCCCCAGTCCAGTTCGGCGCCGATCTCCATGGGCTGCGCAAGCGATACCGCCCCTGGCGGGGCGTCGACGGATTCCCCCTCGTGACCTGCGTCACCTGGGGGCAGCTCGAACCCTCCCGAGCTCACCCGTGCACCGCCTTCCGCTCCCCCACCAATGATCAAGGAAGGGTACTCCGGGAGCGGGAGCCGGTGCAGCCGGATGCACAGGCTCCTTTCTCAACTCCCCCATGAGTAAAGCCTGTTCCCGGCGGCAAGATCTGCCGTAGTGAGCGGATTCACGGTGATTGGGTACCCCGTCAGGTGCCGCATACCGGACGTGCGCCCCGGTCAGGTCCTCGGATTCCGGTTCCGGGCGACACGGAGGGGACCGATGTTGACAGCACCGGGCGACGTCCTAGGTACGGGGCACTCTTTCGGGGAAGATCTGGCCGGGTCGGTCCCAAGTGCCCACAGCACCCGGATCAGAAGTGGAAGAGTCATATCTATGCAGGTCTGGCCGGGACAGGCGTATCCCCTCGGTGCCACGTACGACGGCGTCGGCACCAACTTCGCGGTCTTCTCGGAGGCCGCCAACAGAATCGAGTTGTGCCTGCTGCACGACGACGGTTCGGAGACGGCGGTGGAGCTGAGAGAGACCGATGCCTTCGTCCGCCATGCCTATCTGCCCGGGGTGATGCCCGGGCAGCGGTACGGGTTCCGGGTGCACGGACCGTACGAGCCGCAGCGCGGAACCCGCTGCAACTCGGCCAAGCTGCTGCTCGATCCGTACGCGCGGGCGGTCTCCGGACAGATCCGGTGGGGCGAGGCGGTGTACGGGTATCCCTTCGGCCGCCCCGACGCGCGCAACGACCTCGACTCCGCGCCGCACACCATGACGTCGGTGGTGGTCAACCCGTACTTCGACTGGGGCGACGACCGGCGGCCCCGTACGGACTACCACCGCACGGTGATCTACGAGGCCCATGTGAAGGGCCTGACCATGCTCCATCCGGGACTGCCGAAGGAGTTGCGCGGCACCTACGCGGCGCTGGCCCACCCGGAGGTCATCGCCCATCTGACGGAGCTCGGTGTCACGGCGATCGAGCTGATGCCGGTGCACCAGTTCGTCCAGGACCACCGGCTGGCGGACGCCGGGCTCGCCAACTACTGGGGCTACAACACCATCGGCTTCTTCGCCCCGCACAACGCGTACGCCTCCCGCGGCGACCGCGGTGAACAGGTGAGCGAGTTCAAGCAGGCGGTACGGGCGCTGCATCAGGCGGGCATCGAGGTCATCCTCGACGTCGTCTACAACCACACCGCGGAGGGCAACCATCTGGGGCCGACGCTGTCCTTCCGGGGACTGGACAACGCCTCGTACTACCGGCTCGCGGACGACCAGCGGTACTACATGGACACCACGGGCACCGGCAACTCGCTGCTGATGCGGTCGCCGCACGTGCTCCAGCTGATCATGGACTCGCTGCGGTACTGGGTGACCGAGATGCACGTGGACGGTTTCCGCTTCGATCTGGCGGCCACGCTGGCCCGGCAGTTCCACGAGGTGGACCGGCTGTCGTCGTTCTTCGACCTGGTGCAGCAGGACCCGGTGGTCAGCCAGGTGAAGCTGATCGCCGAGCCGTGGGACGTGGGTGAGGGCGGCTACCAGGTGGGGAACTTCCCGCCGCTGTGGACCGAGTGGAACGGCAAGTACCGGGACACCGTGCGTGACCTGTGGCGCGGCGAGCCGCGGACCCTCGCCGAGTTCGCGGGGCGGCTGACCGGCTCCTCGGACCTCTACCAGGACGACGGCCGACGGCCGCTCGCCTCGATCAACTTCACCACCTGCCACGACGGGTTCACACTGCACGACCTGGTCTCGTACAACGACAAGCACAACGACGCGAACGGCGAGGCCAACCGGGACGGCGAGAGCCACAACCGGTCGTGGAACTGCGGCGTGGAGGGCGGGACGGACCAGCCGGAGGTGCTGGAGCTGCGCGAGCGGCAGATGCGGAACTTCATCGCCACGCTGATGGTGTCGCAGGGAGTGCCGATGCTGAGTCACGGCGACGAGTTCGCCCGCACGCAGCGCGGCAACAACAACGCGTACTGCCAGGACAACGAGCTGTCGTGGGTGCACTGGCCGGAGCCGCGCAAGGCCGGCGCCCAGGACGGGACCGAGGCCGATGACGACGGCGCGGCGGGCTCCGTCCCCGCCAGCACTCTGCTGGAGTTCACCCGGGCGATGGTCTGGCTCCGTCGCGACCACCCGGTCTTCCGGCGTCGCCGGTTCTTCCACGGACGGCCGGTGGAGGGCACGCACGACGAACTCTCCGACATCGCCTGGTTCACGCCCGAGGGCGGTGAGATGACCCAGCGGGACTGGCAGGCCGCGCACGCCAAGGCGCTGACGGTCTTTCTGAACGGGCACGCGATCTCGGAGCCGGGGCCGCGCGGTGAGCGGATCTCCGACGACTCGTTCCTGCTGATGTTCAACGCGAGCGCCGACACGCTGGAGTTCGCCGTTCCGGTCAACCATGGGCGGCAGTGGTCGATCGTGGTCGACACGGCCAGCCCGGACGGGGTACGGCCCGGAGCGGGTCCGAAGGTGGCGGCGGGTGAGCGGGTGACGTTGGTGGGACGGAGCATGGCGGTGCTGCAGCGGCCGGCCTGAGGACTGTCCCGTATTCCCTGGTGGATCAGCGCGCGGCGTCAGATGCGGTGCATCGCAAGGCGGAAGGGCGTCCTCATACCGGTCGCATTCGGGCGTTCCGACAACGCAGTGAGGTGTCGTAGCTGTCATCGCGCGCCCACCAGGGATTACGGGACGGCCCTCAGGGTCTCTCTCTTCAGGATGAGGCATGATCCGCAAGAGGGACCCCGGGGATGAGCGCGGCGACGGAAGCACCCGCGCTGCTCCGTGGTGACCGCTCGTCCGGATGGATAGGGCGGCCGCGGTGTCACAGTCGGCGTCAGGCTGGGTACGTACGTTCGTATGACGCCCACCGCCACGTACCGGCTTCAGCTCCAGCCCGACTTCCCGTTCTCGGCCGCCGGGCGCGCGGTGCCGTATCTCGCCGCGCTCGGCGTATCCCATCTGCATCTGTCCCCGGTCCTCGAAGCCGTGCCCGGCTCCACACACGGCTATGACGTCGTCGACCACAGCCGTGTCCGGGCCGAGCTCGGCGGTGAGGAGGGGCTGCGGCAGCTGGCACGCACGGCGCGGGAGCACGGACTCGGGCTGGTGGTGGACATCGTGCCGAACCATATGGCCGCTGTCCCCCGGCACAACCGCGCGCTGTGGGAGGTCCTGCGCGAGGGCCCCGGGTCCCCGTACGCCCGTTGGTTCGACATCGACTGGGCTGCGGGCGACGGCAAGGTGCTGCTGCCGGTGCTCGGCGGCCGGATCGGCGACGAGAGGGACCGGTTCCGGGTCGACGGGGAGGTGCTGCACTACGGCGAACAGGAGTTCCCGCTGCGGGCCGGCACCGCCGGTCTGCCGCTGACGAAGCTGCTGGATGCGCAGCACTACCGGCTCGGCTGGTGGCGACTTGCCCGTACCGAGCTGAACTACCGGCGGTTCTTCACCATCTCCGACCTCATCGGGGTGCGGGTCGAGGATCCAGAGGTATTCGCCGCCACCCATGACAAGATCCTCGAACTGGTCCGGGACGGTGTGGTCGACGGGCTGCGCATCGACCATCCGGACGGACTCGCCGATCCCGTCTCCTATCTGGAACGGCTCGACGAGGCGACCGGCGGCCGGTGGACGGTCGTGGAGAAGATCCTCACCGGCACCGAGCCGCTACCGGCGGGCTGGGCCGTCGCCGGTACGACCGGGTACGACGCCCTGCACCGGGTCGACGGGCTGTTCATCGACCCGGTGGGCGCCGCCGAGCTGGCCGGCGGGTACCGGAAGTTCGCGAGTCCGGCAGGAGACCGCGGCGGCTACTGGGCGGCGACGGTCCGCCGGGCTGCGTACCGGGTGGTGACGCATGAGCTGGCCGCCGAGACCGAACACCTGACCAGACTCGCCGTACGCATCTGCGCCGAGGACCCCTCGCTGCGGGACCACGCCCCCTGGGCGCTGCACACCGCCGTGCGCGAACTGCTCGTCCGGGTTCCGGTCTACCGTCCGTACGTCACGGCCGGCGGGCCCTGCACGGCGGAGGCGGAGGCGACGCTCCCGGACACGACCGTACGGGAGGCCGGCGCGGTGTTCTCCGTGCCGCAGGAGGCGGCAGCCGTCGATGTGGTGCGGGATCTGGCGCTCGGGCGGCTCGGTGACGGGCCGGACCGGGCGGCGTTCTGCGCGCGGTTCGCGCAGACCGCGTCCGCCCTGCGGGCCAAGTCGGTCGAGGACACGGCGTTCTACCGGTACACGCCGCTGATCTCGGCGGCCGAGGTGGGCGGTGACCCCGGGGCCCCGGCGGTGGCTCCGGAGGAGTTCCATGCGTTCTGTGCCCGGCTGGCACGCGACTGGCCCGCCACCGGCACGGCGCTGACGACCCATGACACCAAGCGCAGTGCGGATGTGCGGGCCCGGATCGCGGTGCTGTCGGAGTGCCCGGATCGGTGGTCGGAACTGCTGGTGGAGCTGGGGCGGGCGGCGCCGACGGCGACCGCACCCGATCCCCAGCTGGCCTGGCAGGCCTGGCAGACGGCGTTCGGCTGTGCGGGGGTGCCGGCCGCGGAGAGAGCGCGGCGGTTCGAATCCGCACTGCTGAAGGCGGTTCGGGAGGCGGGTCTTTTCACCAGCTGGACCGAGCCCGATCCGGTGTACGAGCGAGCGGTGACGGATTTCGTCGCGGCGGGACCGGCCGCAGGCACCGGCCCGGCGCGGGAGGTACTGGAGCGGTTCGCGGCCGCGCTCGAACCGTTCGCGCAGGCCAACATCGTCGGCGCGGCGCTGGTGCAGCTGACGATGCCGGGGGTGCCGGACCTGTACCAGGGGACGGAGCAGGAGTACGCCGCTCTCGTCGACCCGGACAACCGGCAGCCGTTCCGGCGCCCACCCGAGGACGGGCCCGTCGGCGAGAAGGCCGCTCTCACCGCGGCGGCACTCCGGTTGCGGCGCGAGCGGCCGGAGCTTTTCGGCGAATCGGGAACGTACACCCCGCTGACCGCGAAGGGTCCGGCGGCCGCGCACTGTCTGGCCTTCTGCCGCTCGGGCGAGGTGGTCACGGCGGTGACCAGGCTGTCGCTGCGGCTGGCCGGGGCCGGCGGCTGGCGCGGCACGGAGCTGACGCTGCCGGACGACGGAACGTGGACCGATCTGCTGACGTCGGGCCGGGAGTTCTCCGGAGGCACGGTCGCGGTCGCCGAGCTGTTCGCCGAGCGGCCGGTGGCGCTGCTCAGCCGGGTCGGACGAGGAGGGTCCGCGGACCACGGGTGATCAGACCGGTGCCGGCCGGTCGGAACCCGTCCGCCCAGCGGAGCCGGGGCATGGCGTCGAGCAGCGCGCCCACTCCCTGCTCGGCCTCCAGCCGGCCGAGCAGGACGGCCGGGCAGGACTCCGGTCCGGCCGTGGACGTGCCCTGGTCACGGCGGAAGGGGTCGAACAGGTCCGGTGAGGCGTAGCGCTCCGGATCGCGGCCCGCCGCGCCGATCAGACACGCGACGGGCGCACCGGCGGGGAGCGTGCCGCCGCTGACCCGGACCTCGGCGACGGTGCGGCGCAGCACGAACTGCACGGGAGGGTCACGGCGCAGCGATTCGGTCCAGGCGCGGTGGGCGAGGGCGGGTTCGACGCGCAGGGCGGCCAGGAGGTCCGGGTCGTCCAGCACATTGGCGAGGAAGGAGGCGAGCGCTGTTTCCCGGAGGCCGGTCTGCCGGGTGCAGGGGGCGTTGCGGGGCAGCGGGTACAGCTCCGGGTACGCTCCGGCGCCGACGGGCAGCCAGTGGCAGAACTCCTTGACGAGGTCCGCCTGTTGACGCCCGGCGATACGGCGGGCGAGGACGTAGGCGGTCCTTTCGACGCGCTCGGTGAGGTGACGGGGCGCGGTCGCTGCCGCACGCGCGATGTCCTGCGGCCGGGGCTGGCAGAGCAAGCTGCCGTGGCAGAGCCCGCGCGGCGCGGGCCCGCCGCGGGGCGCCCCGTCGTGCGGGAAGCCGGCGAACCGCGGGTCGGTGAGGGCGGTGGTCACATCGGCGTACCGGCTGAGCAGCCAGGCACCGAGGAGTGCGTCGTAGCTGAGCGGGTACTCCTCGCGCAGCACGCGGTAGAGCCGGTACGGGTCGTGCGCGGCGCCGGGGGCGAGAAGGCTCGGGCCGGTGCCGGGCCGGGCGGCGCGGCGGCCGGGACCGACTGCGGGCAGGAACGCGGGGACAGACGTGGGCACGGGTATGCCGTCGGGCTCATCAGCCGGCATCCGTACCCCCTGGATCGGTGCGCCGCGGTACGGCGCGGATGAATCCAGGGGACCATCGCGGCGCAGTCACTGCGCTGGCGGTGCGGCCATTCGGGTGAGGGAGGGGGTGGGGAGCGGCTACCGACCGTGCGATCCGGGGTTGCCCCGTCGGCGTCAGACCGGACGCCCGGGAATCCCGGGGGACTCGGGCGGCTTGAGTACGGGCGCGGAGAGCCGGAAGGTGATCCTGCCGAAGCTCACCTGATCCCCGTCGCGCACCGACACCGCCCCGGTCACCCGCTGCCCGTTCACGCACGTGCCGTTGGTCGAACCGAGATCGCGCAGGATCCAGCGGCCGCCCTGCACCGTGAGTTCGGCGTGCATCCGCGAGACGGTCTCGTGGGTGAGCCGCAGTCCGTTCGCCGGGTCGCGGCCGATGAGCACGGGGTAGGGGGTGGGCGCCGGCAGCAGCAGCTTCGGCAGTCGCTCGGCCTGCCAGGCCCTGCGTACCCGGGCGGGGAACCCGGAGATCGCGCCCACCACCTGGAACAGCCCGCGTGTCCAGCGGCCGTCGGTCCGCAGGTCGGCGGTGAGTGCCGCCAGCTCCTCCGGGCGGTGGGCGGACAAGGCCAGTTCCATGCGCCGCATGAACGTGTCGTGGGACAGCTTGCCCTGGGCCGCGCCTTCCCTGAGCACACCGAGAACACGGTCGCGCTGGGCGTCGGAGACCCGCGCGGGATACGTGTGGAACTCGAAGGAGGACGTCACAGGAGCGATTGTCGGGCCGACCGCCCCGGAGTGTCCAGAACAAGCCTGCTTTCCGCCCGCCTGACCTGCGCGGCACGGTTGCGCAGAACGCTCGTGCCGAAAGTCGGGGGCGGCGTCCGGGGAACGTTGCTACTGTCTGCCGCCGCATGCCGTGCGGTGAGTACCGGTCGACCGGCACGCCTCGATGAGATGTGGAGACTTGGTGACCCCTGAACCACTGGAGCTGACTGTCCGTCCGCTCGCCGGGCCCGACGAACTCGGGCTCTTCCGCCGCCTGTTGTACGTCCTCGACCACGAACTGGCCGACGACCTCGCCGCCGGGCGCCGCCGCCCGGAGTGGCTGTGGGTGGCGCTGCGCGGCGACCGGGTGGTGGCGCGGGCCGGCTGGTGGAGCCAGGGCGGGGACGTACCGCTGGCGCTCGACTTCTTCGACGTCGACGACACGCTGCCGGAGCCCGAGCGCACCGAGACAGGTGTGCGGCTGCTGGAGGCGGCGACGGCGGCCGTCGTTCCCGCCGGGGTCCCGCGGCCGGAGTACGGACGTTTCGTACCGCCGGACTGGCGTGAGGACCCGGTGGCCCGCGACGTCGTCGAGGCCCGGATCCGGGTGATGGAGCGCACCGGTGCGCGCATGCTGGTCGAGCGGCTGCGCCTGGAGTGGCGGGCGGGTACACCGGTCCCGGCCGACACCGGCCGGCTGCGCTTCCGTCCCGTGGCCGGGCGCGAGGATCTGCTCGCGCTGATGACTCCGGTGATGGAAGGCACCCTCGACGCGCACGGCCAGGAGGACCTCGCGTCGGGCCTGTCCGCGCGCAAGGCGGCGGAGAAGCACTACGACGAGGAGCTCGCGGAGTACACCACCCCGCGGGAGTGGTGGCGGATCGCCGAACTCCCCGGCGGTGAGCCGGTCGGGTTCGTGATCCCGGCCCGCAACAGCTACAACCCGATCATCGCGTACATCGGTGTGCTGCCGGCACAGCGCGGTCGCGGCCACATCGACGAGTTGCTCGCCGAGGGCACGCGGGTGCTCGCCGCGCAGGACGGCGTGGAGCGGATCCGGGCCGCGACGGACCTCGGCAACGTGCCGATGGCGAAGTCGTTCGAGCGCCTGGGGTACGTCAACTTCGAGCGCGCGTTCAACATGGTCTGGGACCCGGCATAAATCGGTGGACCGTGAGCGTGGGGCCGGTTACGGTGGTCACCCGCCCGAGGATCGAGGAAGGAGGCGAGAACAGTGCGTACCAGTACCACTTCATTCCCGCGCTCCCGTCCCGTTCGCCGGGCGGTTTCGGTTTCGGTCTGACCGGGAGCGCATCGCTTCTTCCGGAGGACTTCTTCCATGACCGATCTGGTCGTTCGCGCGCTCACCGAGAGCGACGCACATCTTTTCCGCACCCTGCAGGACCCCGGTCTCGTCGGCCGCGCCCCCTTCGGCCACAGCTATGCCACGGTGCGCGAGGGCGGCGAGTACCGCCCCGAGTGGACCTGGGTCGCTCTGCGCGACGGTGTCGTCGTGGCCAGGGCCGCCTGGTGGTCGGGGCCCGATGACACCGAGCCGGTGCTGCTCAACTGGTTCGACTTCGCCGACGGCGAGGACGAGGCGGGCAGCGAACTGCTGCGCCGCGCAACGCTGCACGCCGAGTACGAGCTGATGCTGCCCGCCGACTGGCGGGAGCGGCCCGATGTCACGGCCGCCGCCGAGTCCAGGATCGCCGCCGCCCGCGCGGCCGGTATGGAGCCGCTGGTGGAGCGATACCGGTACGAGTGGACGCCGGAGTGCGGGCTGCCCGAGCGGCCCGGCCGGCTCGTGTTCCGCCCGGAGCCGGACGACGCGGTGATCCTCGATGTGTTGCGCCGGGTCCACTCCGTCACGCTGGACGCGCACGCCCGGCGGGCCATCGAGGGCCCCGGCGGACTGGAGCAGGCGGCGCAGGAGGAGCTCGACTTCTTCCACTGGTGCCCCTCCCCGCGCTCCTGGTGGCAGCTGGCGTGCACCCCCGGCGGCGAGGTGGCCGGCATCCAGGTGCCGGCCCGTAACCCGGGCGGTCCGTGCATCGGCTTCATCGGCGTCGTGCCCGAACAGCGTGGCCACGGCTACGGGTACGACCTGCTCGTCGAGTGCACGCACTTCCTGGCGGCCGAGGGCGCCGAGTTCATCGCGGGCGCCACCGACCGGGGCAATGCGCCGATGGCGGCCGCGTTCGCCCGGGCCGGCCACCGGGTCGTACAGGAACGCATCCATCTGGTGTGAGGTTCGAGGTGAGTTCCGCCGGCCGGTCGAGGCGGAGCTGCTGCGCGACGGGGATGGTCGCATCCTCGCCGCGCGGCCCCACGTCGAGCTTGCAGGTTGCCGCCCACGGCCGCCGTTCCGGTCCCCGCCGGTGTCGGCGCGGTGCGGCCGGTACGTACGCGGGTGCCCGGTGAACGAAGATCCCCGGCCGGTCCCGGGACCACCACGAAGCGACCATGGCACGAAGTATTGATCGCTCAGGGGGTCGTTCGTAGGATCCGGGCACCTCCGGGGCACCTCCGACCGTGATGGCTACGCGCACCACCGAGCTGATGGCGAGCGGCCGATGACCGTGGACGACACCCGAACGGAACCGCAGTCCCGCGTCGGCGGCGGCTGGATCGGTGGTCTGGTGCTGGCCAACCTGGGCCTGTACATGGCTTTCCTCACCCCGATCCAGGTCCTGCTGGCCGAGCAGATCGACGATCTGACGACGTCCGGCAAGGAGGTGGCGCTCGGCTGGGCGACCGGTGTCGGGGCGTTGGTCGCGGTGGTCGCCAACCCGGTCGCCGGTGCGCTGTCGGACCGGACGGTCGGGAGATTCGGGCGACGTCATCCATGGATCGTGGGCGGCGCGCTGGTGGGTGCGGTCGGTCTGGTGGTGACGGCGGCGCAGACGACCGTGGTCGGGGTGGCGCTGGGCTGGTGTCTCGCGCAGCTGGGGCTGAACGCGATGCTGGCGGGCACGAATGCGGTGGTTCCGGACCAGGTGCCGGTGCGACAGCGGGCGGCGGTGTCCGGATTCATCGGGATACCGCAGACGCTGGGGCTGGTCCTCGGCGTGCTGCTGGTGTCGGTGGTGGTGACCGGGATCGCCTCGGGGTATCTGATGCTGGCGGGTCTGGTGGTGCTGTGTGCGGTGCCGTTCGTGCTGCTGACACGTGATCCGGCGGTGCCCGGGATTCCGGCGTCGGCGGTGCGGCTGAAGGACTTCTGGGTGAGTCCGCGGCTGCATCCGGACTTCGGCTGGGCGTGGCTGACCCGGTTCCTCGTCCAGCTGGGCAATGCGATCGGCACGCTGTATCTGCTGTATTTCCTCAAGGATGCGGTGCACTACCCGGACCCGGACATGGGTGTGCTGTATCTGACGCTGCTCTACACCGGCGGTGTGGTGGTGACCGCGGTGGCGGGCGGCATCGTCTCGGACCGGCTGGGCAAGCGGAAGATGATGGTCAGCGTCTGTTCGATGGTGATGGCGGTGGGTTCGCTGCTGCTGACGTTCTGGCACACCTGGCCGGCGGCGATGGGCGCGGCGGTGCTGCTCGGGCTCGGCTACGGGATCTACGTGGCGGTCGACCAGGCGCTGATCACCCAGGTCCTGCCGACGGCCGAGGACCGGGCGAAGGACCTGGGGGTGATCAATGTCGCCAACTCCGCGCCCCAGGTGCTCGGTCCGGCGCTGGCCGCGCCGATCGTGGCGTACGCGGGTGGCTACGCGGGGCTGTACCTGGCGTCCACCGTGGTGACTGTGGTGGGCGGAGTGCTGGTGTGGCGGATCAGGTCAGTCCGCTGACTCCGCGGCCCGTGCGGCCTTCTGGCTGCGGATGACGTCGCGGTACCAGGCGTACGACTCCTTGGGGGTCCGGCGCAGCGTCTCGTAGTCGATGTGGACGAGGCCGAATCGCTTGCTGGCGCCCTCGATCCACTCGACGTTGTCGGTCAGCGACCAGGTGAAGTAGCCGCGGACGTCGACGCCCGCGTCGATCGCGGTGCGCAGCGCGCCCAGGTGGCCTTCGAGGAAGGCGATCCGGCGGGTGTCGGTGACGGCCTCGTCGACGGCGCAGCCGTTCTCGGTGATGTAGAGGGGAGGGAGCCGGTCGCCGTAGCGGGCCTGCAGCTGGACGAGGGTTTCACGCAGTCCGTCGGGGACGACGGGCCAGCCGAAGTCGGTCTTCTCGTATCCCTCGATCTCGCGGATGCCGAAGGGGAGTTCGGCGGGCATCCCGAAACCGGAGAACGTTTCGAGGGCGTCCGCCCTGGGGGCGCCGACGAGGGTGGGGTTGTAGTAGTTGACCCCGTACCAGTCGAGCGGGGTGGAGATCGTCCTGAGGTCGTCCTCGACCGGTCCGGGCATCAGCGCGGCGAAGTTCTCGTCGGGGTAGCGGCCGGTGAGGATCGGGTCGGCGAACATCCAGTTGGTGAGCGTGTCGTACAGCTCGGCACCGAACCGGTCCTCCTCCGACTCCCCCGCGGTCCAGACGGGGGCGTGCGAAACGGCGACGCCGATCTGGGCGGCGCCGGCCGCCCGCAGCGCACGGACGCCCAGACCGTGGGCGAGGAGCTGGTGGTGGGCGGCGGGCAGCGCGTCGAAGAGGAGGGTCCGGCCCGGGGCGTGCTCACCCAACGCATAGCCGAGCATGGTCACTTCGGCGGGTTCGTTGATGGTGATCCACATGGGTACGCGGTCGGCGAGCCGCTCGGCGACGATGCCCGCGTACTCGGCGAAGCGGTAGGCGGTGTCCCGGTTGAGCCAGCCGCCCGCCTCGTCGAGCGGCAGCGGGGTGTCCCAGTGGTAGAGGGTGGGGGCCGGGGTGATGCCGTGGGCACAGAGTTCGTCGACGAGCCGGTCGTAGAAGTCGAGCCCTGCCGGGTTGACGGCGCCGCTGCCGCCCGGCACCACGCGCGGCCAGCTGACGGAGAACCGGAAGGCGTCGGCCCCGAGGCCGGCCAGCAGGGCGACGTCCTCGCGGTAGCGCTCGTGGAAACCGGTGCCGCGGCTGGTGTCGGTGCCGTCCTTGATCCGTCCCGGCTGGGCGGCGAAGGCGTCCCATCCGGACGGGCCCTTGCCGTCGGCGTCGGCCGCTCCTTCGGTCTGGAAGGCGGAGGCGGAGGCTCCCCAGAGGAATCCCGGCGGGAACGTCGGCACAGTCATCTCGGCCTCCAGCAGCCGTACGTATGAGCCAGAACCTGGCAGGGCAATGATCAGAACCAGACCTTAATCGCCGGTAATGGGCTCGATCCAGTGTCGTGGGCCGGTGATCGCGACTTCTGCCGACCATGGGGCCGAGGCGACGAGACGAGGAGCGATGCATGCTGTTCGAGGTATGGGCACCTGAGGCGGACTCGGTCGGCCTGCGACTGGCGGGCGCACTGCTGCCGATGACGCGTGACGAGGTACGAACGGGCTGGTGGACGGCCGATGCGGAGGCCACGGACGGCGACCGGTACGGCTTCGTCCTCGACGACGGCCCCGTGCTGCCCGACCCGCGTTCGCGCCGCCAGCCCGACGGCCCGGACGGCGAGAGCGCCGTCGTCGACCAGGAGGCGTATCCCTGGCGCGCCGGGTGGACGGGACGCGGGCTGCCGGGCGCCGTCCTGTACGAGCTGCACATCGGTACGTACACCGAGGAGGGCACCTTCGACGCTGCCGCGGCGCGCCTGCCGCACCTCGCCGAGCTGGGCATCACGCATGTGTCTCTGATGCCCGTCTGCCCGTTCCCCGGCACTCACGGGTGGGGGTACGAAGGGGTGTCGCTGTGGGCCGTGCACGAACCGTACGGCGGCCCGGACGGGCTGAAGCGCTTTGTCGACACGGCGCACGGGCTCGGCCTCGCGGTGCTCCTCGACGTGGTCCACAACCACCTGGGCCCGTCCGGCAACTACCTCCCGGCGTTCGGCCCGTACTTCACCGAGACCCACCACACACCGTGGGGCGCCGCGGTCAACCTCGACGCCGCCGGCTCGGACGAGGTCCGCGGGTATCTGCTCGGCAGCGCGCTCGGCTGGCTGCGCGACTACCGGCTCGACGGGCTGCGGCTCGACGCCGTCCACGCCCTCGCCGACACCCGGGCCCTCACCTTCCTGGAGGAGCTGTCCACGGCGGTCGACGCACTCGCCGCGGAACTCGGCCGTCCACTGGCCCTGATCGCCGAGTCCGATCTCTGCGACCCGCGCACCACGACGCCGCGCGCGGAGGGCGGGATCGGACTGCACGCCCAATGGAACGACGACTTCCACCACGCCCTGCACACGGCCCTGACCGGCGAGTCCCAGGGTTACTACGCCGACTTCGCAACCGCCCCGATGGCCGCCGTCGCCAAGACCGTGACCAGCGCCTTCTTCCACAACGGCACGTACTCCGCCTTCCGCGGCCGCACGCACGGCCGCCCCGTCGACACCGTCCGCACACCGGCCACCCGATTCGTCGGCTACGCACAGACCCATGACCAGATCGGCAACCGGGCACTCGGCGACCGGCTCTCCGCCACGCTCTCCCCCGGTCTGCTGGCCTGCGCGGCGGCACTGGTTCTGACCGGCCCGTTCACCCCGATGCTGTTCATGGGAGAGGAGTGGGGTGCCCGCACCCCCTGGCAGTTCTTCACCGACCACACCGATGCGGCGCTCGCCGAGGCGGTACGCAACGGCAGGCGTCGGGAGTTCGCGGCGCACGGCTGGGCGGCGGACGACATCCCGGACCCGCAGGACCCGGCCACCCGCGACCGCTCCTGCCTGGACTGGACCGAACCGGAACGCGAACCGCATGCCCGCCTCCACGCCTGGTACCGCGAACTGATCGCGCTGCGCCGCACCGTGCCCGACCTGTCGGATCCGGATCTGGCCGCGGTGAAGACCGCCCACGACGAGCAGGGACGCTGGCTGGCGTACCGCAGGGGCGACCTGCGGATCGCGGTCAACCTCGACGAGAAGCCCGCCACGATCCCGCTCGGCGGTGGACGGAACCGGACCGGCATGGGCAGGGTGCTGGCCGCCTGGGAACCGGTGGCCGCGCCGGACGCGGACGGCCTGCTGCACCTGCCGCCGGAGTCGAGCGTGGTACTCGCCGACGACTGACACCGCGCGCACCACGGGACACGGAACGAGACACGTGGGCCGTCGAGGCCTCTTGCCTTCGTGTGCGCTTCACCTCGTACGGTCGGTGCCATGAAGCAGCGATTTCTCGGCAGGACCGGACTCCAGGTCAGCGAACTGTGCCTGGGCACCATGACGTTCACCAGGGCGGGCGACGAAGCGGCCGCCCACCGCGTTCTCGACACGTTCACCGAGGCGGGCGGCACCTTCATCGACACCGCGGACATGTACGACCGCGGCGGCTCGGAGGAGGTGCTCGGCCGCTGGCTGAAGGGCCGCGATCGCGACGATCTCGTCATCGCGACCAAGGTGTGGGGTCAGATGGGCGACGGCGCGAACGACGGGGGGCTGAGCCGCAAGCACATCCTCTCCGCCGTCGAGGCGAGTCTGCGCCGCCTGAACACGGAGTACATCGACCTGTACCAGACCCATCTGTGGGACGCGACGACGCCGATCGAGGAGACCCTCGCCACGCTCGACACACTGGTGAAGTCCGGCAAGGTCCGCTATCTCGGCGCGAGCAATCTCGCCCCCTCCCAGCTCCAGAAGTCCCTGGACCTCGCGAGCCGGCGCGACTGGACGCCGTACGTGTGCCTCCAGCCGCTCTACAACCTGCTGCACCGCGAGGTGGAGTGGGAGCTGGCCCCGCTGAGCGTCCAGGAGGGCGTCGGAATCATCCCGTGGTCCCCGCTGGACGGCGGCTGGCTCTCCGGCAAGTACCGGCGCGGCATGACCGAGGCGCCCGCCGGCTCCCGCGCGGCCGTCCGGCAGGAGAACGGGAGCGACGACTGGCGGCTCCGGGACAACGAGGAGACCTGGGGCGTCGTGGACGCCGTCGTCGCCGTCGCCGAGGAGGCCGGCCGCACACCCGCCCAGGTCGCGCTGCGCTGGCTGCTCGGACGGCCGGGGATCACCGCCCCCATCATCGGGGCCCGTACGGTCGAACAGCTGACCGACAATCTCGGCGCCGTGGGCTGGGAACTGACGGCCGAGCAGGCGGCGCGGCTCGACGGGGCGAGCGCGCGGCCGCTGCCGTATCCGTACGCGACCCTGGAGCGCCTCAGCAACCGCGGCGGTTCGTGAACTACTCGACGACCGCCAGCTCGCGCGCGGTGGTGTTCAGCCGCCGCCCGCCCTCGTCGGTGACGGTCACGATGTCCTCGATGCGCACGCCGAACCGGCCCGGCAGATAGATCCCGGGCTCCACGGAGAAGCACATCCCGGGCACCAGCAGCTGCTCCTCGCCCTCGATCATGTACGGGGGTTCATGGGTGGTGACGCCGATGCCGTGGCCGGTGCGGTGGATGAAGCGCTCGCCGTAACCGAATTCGGTGATGACGGCGCGCGCCGCCCGGTCGATCTCCTGGCAGGCGATACCTGGCCGGACGGCGCGGCAGCCGGCCTCCTGCGCCTCCCGCACGATGTCGTGCACCCGCTGCTCCTCGGCGGTGGGTTCGCCGACATGGACCGTGCGGGAGGTGTCGGAGCCGTAGCCGTGCTTGAGGCCGCCGAAGTCGAGCACCACCATGTCGCCGCGCTCGATGGTGCGGTCGCCCGCCTCGTGGTGGGGGTTGGCGCCGTTCGGGCCGGAGCCGACGACGGTGAAGTCGACCTGCGACTGCCCGAACTGCTTCAGCAGTGCGGCGAGATCGGCGGCGACGTCGGTCTCCTTGCGGCCGGAGAAGCGGACCTTCAGGATCTCCTCGTACGTGGCGTCGGCGGCGGCCCCGGCCGCGGCGAGGCGTTCCAGCTCGGCCGCGTCCTTGACCGCCCGCAGCATCGGCAGCGCCTCGGTGAGGGAGACGTACGAGGTGCCGGGGAGGAACTGCTGCAGCCCGAGCAGATGCATCGCCCAGGCGTTGTCGCTGATCCCGAACCGGCCGTCCGCGTCGAGCAGCGGGGCGGCCACGGAGTACGGGTCCTTGCCGTCGGTCCAGTCGCGCAGGGTCAGGGCCGGGGAACCGACGGCCTGCTCGGCGTCCGGCGCCTCCAGGGTGGGGACGACGAGCACCGGGTCCTCGCCCGCCCTGAGGACGAGGAGCGTGAGGCGTTCGGTGTTCACGGGCCGGTAGCCGGTGAGGTGGACGAGGTCCGGGCCCGGTGCGACGAGGACGCCTGCGAGCCCGGCTTCGGCGGCGGACTCGGCGGCCCGCGCCATCCTCGCCCGGTAGTCGTCGGCGATGAACGGCACGGGCTGGTTCGGGCTGGACATGCGGAACCTCCTGGCGAAGCGATACGGCACACAGCATCCTGCCCGGCGGCGGGGACGGGCGCGAGTGCGGTTCAGACGGCGGGTCGCAGACGTACGACGAGGTCGGCCCGGTCCCGGCCACGGTCGACGAGCCGGGCGTTGGTCTCGTCCGACTCGGCGACCCAGCGCTCGGCGTACGGCCGGGACTTGCCGAACCGCACATGGCGGTCGACGAGTCGGCGGACCCTGACGTCCGGGTCGAGATCCAGGAACCAGACCTCGTCGAGCAGCCGGCGCACCGGAGCCCACGGCCCGTCGTCATGGAGGAGGTAGTTGCCTTCGGTCACGACGAGCGGGGTGTCCGGGGGTACGGGAACGGCCCCGGCGATCGGCTCCTCCAGGGCTCGGTCGAAAACCGGGGCGTAGACCGGTCCCTGCTCCCCGGGCGTGCGCAGGCGTCGGAGCAGGGCGGCGTATCCGCCCGCGTCGAAGGTGTCGGGGGCGCCCTTGCGGCCGGCGCGGCCGAGGCGGTCCAGTTCGGCCTGCGCGAGATGGAAGCCGTCCATCGGGACCAGGACGGCCAGCCCGCCGAGCCCGTCGACCAGCCGTTCGGCGAGCGTGGACTTCCCGGCGCCGGGCGGCCCCGCGATGCCGAGGATGCGGCGGCGGCCGGGGACGGCGAGCCGGCGTGCGCGGGCCGACAGTTCACCGACGTCACTCGTCTGCATGCGGCGCATTGTTCCTGCACGAGCGGCACCGTGGGTAGTGTTACGTATAACCGAACTCAGTACCCTCGAGGAACCGCCATGTCACACATCGCCCTGGTCACCCTGGTCGTCCGCGACTACGACGAGGCCATCTCGTTCTACACGGACGCGCTCGGCTTCGAGCTCCTGGAGGACACCGACCGCGGGGACGGCTCCCGCTGGGTCGTCGTCCGGCCGCGCGGCGCGGGAGAGGGAACGGGGCTCCTGCTGGCCCGCGCGAAGGGCGACGACCAGGGAAGCCGTGTCGGCGCACAGACCGGCGGCCGGGTCGGCTTCTTCCTGCACACCGAGGACTTCGCGGCCGACCATGCGCGGATGCAGGCGGCCGGAGTGCACTTCCTGGAGGAGCCGCGCCACGAACCGTACGGCTCGGTCGCGGTCTTCGAGGACCTGTACGGCAATCGCTGGGACCTGCTGCAGCCCGCGTGAGCCGCCCCGAGACGCTCCCGCTGCCGAGGACTCCGGCGCGACGGGATCAGACCCGTAGCGCGACCGGGCCCCGGAATGCGGGTGCCTCCGACCGTCGCGAAGGGATCAACTCGCGCGCGGGCACTCAGCCGTGCGGCCTGGCCGCGGGTCCGGGCAGGACCGTGACCTCGGCCGGGGTGAGCGCGGCATGTTCACCGGAACACTCGACCACGACCTGCACCGGGGCGCCGCAATCGCTGTGCCGGATGTCCAGGACCGGCCCGTCGGCATCGGCGACGTAGGCCTCGCCCCACTGCCTGAGCGCCACGAGAACGGGCCACAGATCCCGGCCCTTGCGGGTCAGTCGATATTCGTGCCGGGTCCGGCTGCCCTGCTCCTGGTACGGGACCGTCGCCAGGACCCCGGCCGCGACCAGCTTGCGGAGCCGGCCGGCCAGGACCGCCTCCGAGAGCCCCACATGCCGGCGGAAGTCGTCGAAGCGGCGCACCCCGTTGAAGGCGTCACGCAGGATCAGCAGCGTCCACTTCTCGCCGACCACGTCGAGGGTGCGCTGGACCGTGCAGTTCTCCGTGCTCATCTCCAGCCACTTCATCCCGTCATGGTAGCCCTCCTGGCTTCGATATTGACAGTCAGCTGCGTACACAGCTAACTTCGTCGAACAAAGTCAGACGAGGAGGATCAGCCGCATGGGACGCTCACGTACATACGAATGGGAAGATCCGGCGATCTCGGCGGCCACCGTCGGACGGACCACGGGTCTGGAGTTCGTGCGCGAGATCGCCACCGGACGGCTGCCCGGCCCGCCGATCGCCGCCACCCTGGACTTCACTCTCGACGAAGCCGAGCACGGACGGGTGGTGTTCTCGCTGGTCCCGGGCGAGGAGCACTACAACCCCATCGGCAGCGTGCACGGCGGGGTCTACGCCACACTGCTGGACTCGGCCGCCGGCTGCGCGGTCCAGTCCACCCTGCCGCAGGGCATGGGGTACACCTCGCTCGACCTGACCGTGAAGTTCCTGCGCCCCGTCACCGTCGACACCGGCAGGATCCGCGCCGTCGGCACGGTCGTCAGCAGCGGCCGCCGCACCGCTCTCGCCGAGGCCCGGCTCCTCGACGAGAAGGACCGCCTCCTCGCCCACGCCACCAGTACCTGCATGCTGTTTCCGCTGCCGGCGTCCTGACCCCCTGAGGCTTCGAAGGACTTGGCCCGAGTCCTACGCGCCGAGGCGAAGACCTTCATGAGGCGCGAGGTTACGGGCCGACAAGCCGCCGGCCGACGCGGACGACGCGATGCAAGCCCGTCCGGCACTCGAGGACGGAGCCCGCCTCGGGCGCACGCGCACTCAGCCCGCGGGCAACCGCACTGCCGCGCCCCGCAAGGCATCGAGCACCGGCCTGATCAGTGGGTGGCCCTCCGCCCCGTGCCGTACCGCTGCGAACACCCGTCGGGTCGGAGCGCTGCCTTCCACCGGCCGCACCACCACGCCCGCAAGGTCCATCCCGCGCAGCGCCCACCTCGGCACCAGCGCCACTCCGGCCCCCGCCCCGGCCAGCGCCACCACCGCCCTGAAGTCGTCCGAGGAGTGCTCGAATCTCGGCTGGAAGCCGGCGAACTCACAGGCCAGCACCACCACGTCATGGCACGGGTTGCCGGGATACTGACCGATCCACGGGTCCTTCTCCAGGTCCGCGATCGTCACCTGGTCCTGATCGGCCAGCCGGTGGCTCACCGGCAGCACCGCGTCGAACGGCTCGGAGTACAGCGGTACCCGGGTCAGCCGCCGGTCGTCCTCGTCGGGCGCGCCCCGGTATTCGACGGCGACCGCCACATCCACCTGCCGGTCGAGCACCATCGGCACGCTCGCGTCGCCCTCCGCGTCCTGGACCCGGACCCGGATGCCGGGGGCGGTGAGCGTCAGCTCGGCGATCGCGGGGGCGAGCACCAGGCCGATGCCCGTGGCGAACGCGGCGACCGTGACCGTACCGGCGTCCCCCGCGCTGTACGCGGCGAGCTCGGCCTCCGCCCGCTCCAGTTGGGCGAGGACCGCGTTGGTGTGGGTCAGCAGGATCTCGCCGGCGGCGGTGAGCCGGACGCCCCGGGCGCTGCGGTCGACCAGCCGGTGGCCCGTCTCCTGTTCCAGCGCGGCGAGCTGCTGGGACACGGCGGACGGGGTCAGATACAGCGCGGCGGCTGCCGCGGTCACGGTGCGGTGGTCGGCCACCGCACGGAGAATACGCAGCCGCCGTGCATCGATCATGCGATCCATTGTCCCAGGTCCCGTGGGATGTCCCGGTCCTGGGAGCGGGCGGGGAAGCCCGGGATGGCGGGAGGCCCGGGACCGGACGGTCCCGGGCCTCCCGCGGGGTTCTACTCGCTCAGCGCGGCCCGCGCGTCGACGAACGCGTCCACCGCACGGTTCACGTCGTCCGTGGAGTGCGCGGCGGACAGCTGCACGCGGATGCGCGCCGCGCCCTGCGGGACCACCGGGTACGAGAACCCGATCACGTACACACCGCGCTCCAGGAGCAGCTCCGCCATCCGGCCTGCCTTCGCCGCGTCCCCGATCATGACGGGGGCGATGGCGTGGTCGCCGGGCAGGATGTCGAAGCCCTCCTCGGTCATCCGGGTGCGGAAGAGCGCGGTGTTGGCGTTGAGCCGCTCGCGCAGGTCACCGGCGGACTCCAGCAGGTCGATGACCTTCAGCGAGGCCGCCGCGATGACCGGGGCGAGCGAGTTGGAGAAGAGGTACGGGCGGGACCGCTGGCGCAGCAGCGCGACGATCTCGGCGCGGGCCGCGACGTAACCGCCGGAAGCACCGCCGAGCGCCTTGCCGAGGGTGCCGGTGATGATGTCGACACGGTCCATGACGTCGTGCAGCTCGGGGGTGCCGCGGCCGCCGGGGCCGACGAAGCCGACGGCGTGCGAGTCGTCGACCATGACCATGGCGTCGTAACGGTCGGCCAGGTCGCAGATCTCGCGCAGCGGGGCGACGTAGCCGTCCATGGAGAACACGCCGTCGGTGACGATGAGCCGGCGCCGGGCGTCCGACGCCTCCTTGAGCTGCTTCTCCAGGTCGGCCATGTCGCGGTTGGCGTAGCGGAACCGCTTGGCCTTGGAGAGGCGGATGCCGTCGATGATGGAGGCGTGGTTGAGGGCGTCGGAGATGACCGCGTCCTCCGGGCCGAGGACGGTCTCGAAGACGCCGCCGTTGGCGTCGAAGCAGGAGGAGTAGAGGATCGTGTCCTCCTGGCCCAGGAACGACGAGAGCCGCTGCTCCAGCTCCTTGTGCACCTCCTGGGTGCCGCAGATGAAGCGGACCGAGGCCATCCCGTAGCCCCAGCGGTCCAGCGCCTCGTGGGCGGCGGCGATCACCTCGGGGTGGTCGGCGAGGCCCAGGTAGTTGTTGGCGCAGAAGTTGAGCACCTCACCGGGGCGGCCACCCGCGGTGACGGCGACGGTCGCCGACTGCGGGGTGCCGATCACGCGCTCGGGCTTGTGGAGTCCGGCGGCCTTGATCTCGTCGAGGGTGGTGCGCATGTCGTCGCGTACGGAGTCGAACATGAGGGGTCTCTCCCGGCTCGATAGCTGGATACGGGTGGTCAGGAGGTCCAGTCGAGGATGACCTTGCCGCCGCGTCCGCTCGCCGCGTCGTCGAAGGCCGCCTCGAAGTCGCGGTAGCCGTACCGTCCGGTGATCACCGGGGCGAGGTCGAGGCCGCCCTCCAGCAGTACGGACATGGCGTACCAGGTCTCGTACATCTCGCGCCCGTAGATCCCCTTGATCGTGATCATCGAGGTGACGATGCGCGACCAGTCGACGGCGAACTCCTCGGAAGGCAGTCCGAGCATGGCGATCCGTCCGCCGTGCGTCATGTTCGCGATCATGTCGCGCATGGCCTCGGGGCGGCCGGACATCTCCAGGCCGATGTCGAAGCCCTCGCGCAGGCCGAGCTTCTGCTGACCGTCGGCGATGGTCTGCTCGCCGACGTTGAGGGCGAGACTGACGCCGACCTTCCGGGCCAGGTCGAGCCGGGCCTCGCTGACGTCGGTGATCACGACGTTGCGGGCACCCGCGTGCTTGGCGACGGCCGCGGCCATGATGCCGATCGGTCCGGCGCCGGTGATCAGGACGTCCTCGCCGACCAGCGGGAACGACAGCGCGGTGTGCACGGCGTTGCCGAACGGGTCGAAGATCGCGGCGACGTCGAGGTCGACGGGGACCCGGTGCACCCACACGTTGGAGGCGGGGAGCGCGACGTACTCGGCGAATGCCCCGTCGCGGCCGACGCCGAGTCCCAGGGTGGAGCGGCACAGGTGGCGGCGTCCGGCCAGACAGTTGCGGCACTTTCCACAGACCAGGTGGCCTTCGCCGCTGACCAGTTCACCGACGGTGATGTCGACGACGTCGGCGCCGATCGCGGCGACCTCGCCGACGAACTCGTGGCCGAGGACGAGCGGCGTCTTCACGGCCTGCTGGGCCCAGCCGTCGTAGTTGCGGATGTGCAGGTCGGTCCCGCAGATGCCGGTACGGAGCACCTTGATCAGCACGTCCGAGGGGCCGATCTCCGGCTCGGGAACGTCCATCAGCCAGAGCCCGGGCTCGGCCTTCTGCTTCACGAGTGCCTTCACGGCTGCGGCTCCCTGTACGTGGTACGTGGTGATTGCCCCGGGCCGGGGGCATGCCTGAGACAGCCTGCGGCCCGGGGAAGAAGGAGGGACGGCATGGGCAGCGCGCGCGGTGATCGGCTGCCGCGCACCATCCTCTGCCGTCACGGAGAAATCTGCCGTACCCCGCGCCCCAGGTCCATCGAGGTTTTCTTAAGCACAGCCGCAGCTCCGCTTCATGCCGCACCGGACGGAGGGGCCGACCGTCCTGCGGAACGGGCGGCCGGCCCCCTGGAACCGCGCGTGGCGATCAGTCGCCGATCTCCTGCGGCGGATTGCCGTGGCCCGGTACCCCATCGGGCGTGAGGGCCCGGTCGTCCCCCGGATACGGCTTGGGCCATCCGGTGGACGCCTACCGGGTGATCCGGTTCAGCTGCGCCGGGTTCACCCCGCACGAGCCGGCGCACGCTTGCCGTCCGGCTCCCCCGCGGCCGCACCGCGCTCTCGCTGACTCTCGAGGCGCCGCTCGCGTACCCCGCGCACCTCGTGGCGTGCGGACCGTCCCGAAGTGCCCGGACCCACGCGGGGGAGAGGCGTACCCCAACACCGGACCGGGCCCGTGGCCGTAGTCCTGGCCGCTTCTCCCGGCGGCCGGACAGTCGCGCGGCGCGCATCCGGTCGGCGAGGGGCGCAGCGGTCTTCGGCAAGTCGGAGTGCGTCACTCGGGCGGTCGCCCACCGGGCAGGGAGCGAAGCCGCCGACGCGCTGCCCCTGACCGGGCCCGCACCCCTGCGTACCCTGTCTCCGTGTCAGCCTCCCGCCTGCGTCGCGTCGCCGTTCTTGTGCTCGAGGGTGCGAAACCGCTCGATGTCGGAATCCCCGCGCAGGTGTTCACGACGCGCGCGAGCATGCCGTACGAGGTGCGGTTGTGCGGCGCGGCACCTGGTCTCGTGACCGGTGGCGACGGCCTCTCGTACCACGTCGCCCATGGCCTCGACGCACTTGCGTGGGCCGACATCGTCTTCATCCCCGGCTACCGGTTCCCGGACCGCGACGATCCGCCGCAAGCCGTCGTCGACGCGCTGATCGCTGCCCACGACCGGGGCGCGCGGCTCGCCGCCATCTCGACGGGCGCCTTCGCACTCGCTGCGACGGGCCTGCTCGACGGCAAGCGCGCCACGACTCACTGGCACTACACACGGGCGCTCATGGCGAAGCATCCACTCATCCAGGTCGACGAGAACGTCCTGTTCGTCGACGAGGGCAGCGTGCTGACGTCGGCCGGTGCCGCCTCGGGCATCGACCTGTGCCTGCACATCCTGCGCCGCGACCTCGGGGTCGCCGCATCGAACCACGCGGCGCGGCGACTGGTCGCGGCCCCGTACCGCAGTGGCGGTCAGGCGCAGTACGTGCCGCGCAGCGTGCCCGAGCCGCTCGGTGAGCGGTTCGCCGACACCCGCGAGTGGGCGCTGCACCGGCTCGATGAGCCCCTCACCCTCGAGGTACTGGCGCGGCAGGCAGCGGTCTCGCCGCGCACGTTCTCGCGGCGCTTCGTGGAGGAGACCGGGTACACACCGATGCAGTGGGTCATGCGAGCCCGCGTCGACATGGCCCGCGAGCTGCTCGAGCGTTCACAGCGCAGTGTCGAGCAGATCGCCGCCGACGTCGGTCTCGGCACCGGTGCGAATCTGCGGCTGCACTTCCAGCACATCCTCGACACCACACCGAGCGAGTACCGGCGCACCTTCGCCCAAGGCGAGTAGTCCCGCCGCTTGGCGCGATCCTTTTGAACCGTGGCGATCCCGCCACTGTCACCGGCGGGTGCCGCGAGCGAGCCTGGTGGCGAACCGAAGGGACACCACTCATGACTCGCATCGCCATCAACGGATTCGGCCGCATCGGACGCAACGTGCTGCGCGCGCTGCTCGAACGTGACAGCAAGCTCGAGGTCGTCGCCGTCAACGACCTCACGGAGCCTGCCACCCTCGCACGGCTGCTCGCCTACGACACGACTGCGGGCCGGCTCGGTCGCCCGGTGACCGCCGACGGGGACGCCCTCGTTGTCGACGGCCGTCGCATCAAGGTGCTCGCCGAGCGTGAGCCGGCGCAGCTGCCGTGGGCCGAACTCGGTGTCGACGTCGTCCTGGAAGCGACCGGTCGCTTCACGTCGGCCAAGGCCGCCCGCGCCCACCTCGATGCGGGCGCGAAGAAGGTCCTGGTCAGCGCACCGTCGGACGGCGCTGACGTCACGCTGGCCTTCGGGGTCAACAGCGACACGTACGACCCGGCCGTGCACACGATCGTCTCGAACGCCTCGTGCACGACCAACGCGCTCGCACCGCTGGCCGCGGTACTCGACGAGCTCGCCGGCATCGAGCACGGCTTCATGACGACGGTGCACGCGTACACGCAGGAGCAGAACCTGCAGGACGGTCCGCACCGCGACGCCCGCCGCGCCAGGGCTGCCGCCGTCAACATCGTGCCGACCACGACGGGCGCCGCCAAGGCGATCGGTCTCGTGCTGCCGAACCTGGAAGGCAAGCTGTCGGGCGACTCGATCCGCGTTCCGGTTCCGGTGGGCTCGATCGTCGAACTCAACACGACCGTCGCCCGCGACGTGACGCGCGACGACGTGCTGGCGGCGTACCGCGCAGCGGCGGACGGGCCGCTCGCCGGCGTCCTGGAGTACTCGGACTTCCCGCTCGTGTCCTCCGACATCACGGGCAATCCGGCTTCGTCGATCTTCGACTCGGCTCTCACCCGGGTCGACGGCCGGCACATCAAGGTGGTCGCCTGGTACGACAACGAGTGGGGCTTCTCGAACCGTGTGATCGACACACTCGAGCTCCTCGCCACTCGCTGACTCGAGCGTGTCCGGCAGATGCGGGCCGGGAGCGCGTCGGTACCCGGACGGTCAGGACGCGCTCCGCACACGGCCCTGCGTATCGCCGCCCCGCCCTGGGGCCGGCTCCCGTCGGCGATGGACAGGACCGGCCGACTGGGCTCAAGGCCGGGAAAAACTCAAGCCCTCAGCTCTGGGGGACGTCCTTGACGAACACGATGCCGTCGCTGTCCGCCAGGTGCGCCGGGTCGAGCGGGGCGTAGCCGAACCAGGGTGACACGCGGGGCACGGGCCGCGTGTCGCCGAGGGCCGTGGCCAGCCGCGGGGCGTCGATGACACAGCGGTCCTCCGGGAGCGCGTACAGGAGTCCTTCGACGGTGTCCGGCGGCGGCGTGTCCACTCCCTGGTGCCGGATCGTGCCGAGGGCCGTGGCCACGAAGGCGTACCCGTCGCCCAGTCGGGCACTCACCAACGCGCCGGCGCCCCACCACTCCAACGGGATCCCGCCCATCCGCATCGTGCTCCTCCCCCGCTGGAGATGGGAGTTGTGGGCGTGGACGAGTGCCGGGCCCCGAGCGGCGACGGCGAGGAGGTTGTGGGCCATCATCTGGTCCCGCACACCCACCAGCCGGGTCATACGGGCCGGTGAGGTGTCGGCCATCCAGTAGTGGTAGCGCAGCAGACCGAGGGCGGTGCGCCCGTACAGTCGCGCCCGGTCCCAGTCGTCCCGCGAGGTCTCCGTGATCAGGTGCGGCGTCTGCGCGTCGAGCAGCGCCACCAGATCGTCGGCGAGCAGCCGCAGTCGGCCGGCCTCGGCCGACTGCCCCGTGGACCGGGACGGGTCCATCATCGCGGCGGGATCGGTCCACCGGTCGTCGGAGCCGAGCAGGCGGTCGAGTGTGTCCGCGGTGCAGGGGAGCAGGTTCGCGTCCACCCGGGTCGCGAGATAGCCGTGGAGCGCGGTGAGGGCCTGCCGGGGGCTCGCGGCGTGGGTGATCTCCAGCGGGCCGTCGAAACCGGCGAAGCGGAGCCGCTCGGACACGGGCCGGCCGTCGTCGTCGGCGCGGACGTTGTAGGCGCGCATCCAGCGCACGAGTTCGCGGTTGGCCGCGGAGGAGCCCCAACCGTGGCTGATTCCCTGCTCCATGACCTCGTCGAGAGAGCCCGTGCCCGAGGTGACGTAGTCGTCCACGACCAGGCCCCTCATGCAGTCGCTCTCGATCGTGATCGTCCGGTAGCCCTCCTGCTCGACAAGCTGCCGGAAGAGCTCGTTGCGCAGGTCGAGCAGAGCGTCCTCGCCGTGGGTGGGCTCGCCCAGGGCGAGCAGCCGAGGCCGGTCCGGGAGCAGCCTCATCACGGCGGCAGCCTCGACGGCATGGACGGTGTCCTTGATGTCAGTAGCCATGCCTTCAACGCTATCGTTGAACCGTTGGTTGAAACTTCCGCGCGATATCGTCGGCCCCATGGGGAGAAACCTTCAAAGCGGTGATCGGCTCAGGCCGGTCGATCTCGCGCGCGGGCACGGTCTGTCCACGCAGGCGGTCAGGAACTACGAGGAGGCCGGCATCCTTCCGGCCGCCGGCCGCACCCCCCACGGCTACCGCACCTATACCTCGCTGCACGCGGGGGCGCTGCGTGCGTTTCTTGCCCTCGTGCCCGGCCACGGTCACCGGACGGCGACGTCGATCATGCGGGCCGTGAACCAGGGCGCGGTCGATGGGGCGTTCCGCCTCATCGACGAGAGCCACGCCCAACTCCTCGACGACCGGCAGACCCTCCAGGCCGTGGAGAACGCCCTCCGCGACCTGGAGCCGGCCACGGTGCCCGGGCCCGGTGCGGGGCCGGAGCCGTCCGCGGTGTCCGGGCCGGGCGGCACGTTCATCGGGCCGCTGGCAGACCAGCTGGGAATCCGGCCCGCGACGCTACGTAAATGGGAGCGCGCCGGGCTGATGCGCCCGCACCGCGACCCGCAGACCGGGTACCGCGTCTACGGCGAGGCCGACGTACGGGACGCCCGGCTGACCCACCAACTCCGGCGGGGCGGCTACCTGCTGGAGCAGATCGCCCCGCTGATCGCCCAGGTGCGGACGGCCGGCGGGCTGGAACCGCTGGGGGCCGCACTGCACGACTGGCACGGTCGGCTGTCCGCCCGCGGGCGGGCGATGCTGACCGGGGCCGCAGAGCTGGAGGCGTACCTCCGCGAGCGCGGATGACACTTCGGTCGCCGGCGGAGGAGAACAGCGGTCAGCACCGGTTCCGTCTCGGCTGACCCCTCCGCCGACGCCGGCCTGGTCCCGGGCAGAGCCGTGCTCTGCGTCGCCGGATCGCCCAAGGTGCCCAGCCCACCGGGCAGACCGGGGAGGTACGAGTGCCGGCCGACAAGTGATGCGGTGCGTACGGCGAGAGACGGGGCCACACCCGATTTCCGGACGTCGAAACCGTTCAACAACTACGCGAACGCGGCGCCCATGGACCTGGTGTTGAAGAGTAAGAGGGCGTTGAGAACCAGGCCGAGGACGCCCATCCAGTCCTCCATGCCGTCCTGATATCGCTGGCACAACTGCCTGTTCCTGCCGCCGGAGACCTTCCGCGCGAGGACTGGCGGCCCTCCTGAAGGTTGGCCTGCACCTTGGTCTGTCGCGGCAGCCGGGCTCGTCGCCGGCCGGGCGCAGGATGTGCGGACCCAATCCAGTTCGAGGTCGCGCTCAGGCGATAGCCCCTACATCCGCCTGGCCGTCTTCCCGGACGGCAGCGCGGCCCGCATGCGCCTGCACGGCTCCCTGATGGGTACGAGCACGGGCGAACTGGGATGCCCATGACGAAGAGTCGGGCACGTAGCCCTCATTACTCCCGCCCATCGGACAGCTGCGCAACGATGCCTGCCCGACGAGCGGTTTCATGTTTGTTCAGAGTTTTGAACAAAACACTAGCCGTCAGGCGAATGTGCGGATGACAATCCAATACTCATCCTCTTCCACCGAAACAGCGCACAGATGGTGCCCGTCAGCTGACAGTGTCAGGAATTCAGGTGAACCTGTTGCCGCCGCGATGCGGGAAGGGAGGTTGCCCCCGATGGAGTCTCTCACGCGCACCCAACCCACAGCGCTGCCGCCGCTCCCAGGCGGAAGGATGAGGAACTCGCCGTCCTCTGCGGCGAGGAGTGTCTTGGACGTCTGCGCCTGCCACTGACGGTCGATCTCTTCGATGGCGTCGGATCGTGCCTCCCGGATCGTGACTTTCGGCTGCACATCGACGCCCGCTACGGCACGGATGGCCACCAGAGGAGTAGGCGCGGATGAAGGGGCATCCCCTTCAAGGATCACAAGACCGCACGATTGCAGAGTTGTTCTCCAATCCCGGACCCCACTGTCAGGCATTCAATTTCGTCCTTTCGCTAATCGGCGCGGTGCCACCGCCCTGCCGGCGCGAGCGGAAGGACGGCAGATCCGGCTCGACCATTGCCCATGGATCATCCGACACGAGTCGCTGCGACAGATCCCCACCCATGAACGATCATGATGCCGCTGCCGGGCGGCCCCCGGCGACGGTCGATTTAGGAGTTGGGCTGTTTGCCACCGCCACCTCAGAATGGGCGCATGGCTCCTCTTTCCATCGACCCGCGCCCGTTGAACGCCGACGAGCGCGCAGTGCTTGAACACATCCTGTCGGCGGAGTTCGACGGCGCGTCGCAACTACGGAATCAGCTGAACCGCACCGAGGTGATCGCCGCCTGGGGGCCCGACTCCGTCAGCGTCGACCTGCAGGTCCGGGAACCTTGCGAGCATGCAGCACTGCCGGAAGCGCTCGTGCCCGTAGACGCACAAGTCCATGACCCGTCCGGCGCCTACGTCGGGGAGATACTCGTGTGGACGGACCGGGGAGCCACGCTCGCAGCCCTGGAGTTCGCCTGGGTTACCGACGAGATGCCCGCGTCTCTGCCGGTCATCGTGGACGGCCAGCTCAGCTGGGCAGCCTGACAGGCTGTCGCCACCCTGAGCGCCTATGGTCCTGCAACGGGCGAGATCGCCACGTGAGACACCGTCTAAGGCACCCCGGCTGCTCTGAATGCGGCTTGCTCTGCGTCTGCCCTGTTCCAGAACGGGTTGCCCTTCTCTCCCCTCGGCGGGCAAGGCGTTAGCCCGAGGAGTTTCATCCAGGTGTGAGGGTTGTGGAAATAAGCGGCCGGGTTGGGGGCGGGCGTGATGCCCAGCGGTCAGAAGTGAGGTAACGAGCTGTCTCGGGGTCGTAGGAGCGGCAGTAGTTGCAATGAAGGCCAGTCTCAGGGTCGAAGTACTGGCCGGGGAAGCGGAGTGGGGTATACGCCGTGCTGGCCGTGGACCATGTTGTTGCCCCACAGTGTGCTGCGTGTGTGCCAGGCGACGGCGCCCGACTCGTCGATGAGTTCGGTCGGGGTGCCGATGAGGTCGGTGACGATGGCGAAGAAGCGCTCGTCGACGGTGCCTTGCGGGGACTCTGCCGACAGGATGCGTTCGGTCTGAGTCAGAGGACGGAAGCCGTCGTGGTCCCAAGTGACGGCGACCCGGTTGGGCAGCGCTTCTGCATCGGTGATCTGCTCGCACAGATTGGTCCGACCGATTTTCACTTGGCCGCCGTTCCGATGAGGTCCAGCTCGGCGCGGACCGTCTTGCCCGGCTGTACGCGGTCCAGCACCGCCCACCGGTCGGCCAGCGCCTCGACCAGGACCAGCCCGTGCCCGCTCCCGGAACCGGGCGGTGGCGCCACCACCTCCCCCGGCCTCGGCGGGCGCCGCTCGCCCCGGGTATCCGTGACCTCGATCCTCAGTACTCCGGGCGTGCGCCCGTCGCCCGATGCATGGGAGATCCGCAACTCGAAGTCCCGCCCCGGCACCCGGCCGTGCGTCACCGCGTTCGACGCCAGCTCGGCGACGATCAGCGCGGCGGTCTCGGACGCGTCGGCGCCGTACGGGACGCCCCAGTCGTTCAGTTGGTGCAGGGCAAGCCGTCGGGCGAGCCGGGCGCCGCGGGGCGTGGAACTGAATCGCTGCACGAACACACGCACGGTGAGGGGCGGTTGAGAGACGGGCGGTGCTTCCATGTGCTTACCGTGACGGCCGCCAGGTCGGTTTCACCAGCTCACGAACTCGTACGCCGAGTCACCGTACGAGTGCAGCGGGTCGACAGTACGGGTAACGGTTCGTGACGATAGGTGAGTTGTGGACCGGGACAGGCGGGCACGGGAGGTGGCCGGGCATGACGGACGGCGCGGGTGGCACGGGCGGTACGACGGGTACGGACGGGGAGCCGGAGACCTCCGACGGTCTGAAAGCTTTCGGCGAGGTGGTCAAGACCTTCCGTAAGCGGTCGCGGCTCACCCAGGAGGAGTTCGCCCCGAGGGTGCGGTACTCGGTTCCGACGGTCGCCTCGATCGAACAGGGGCGCCGGTTCCCACCACCCGCGTTCGTCGACCGGGCGGATGAGTTACTGGATGCGTTCGGGGTCATCAAGGCTGCGGCGAAGCACTTGTCGCGGCAGCGGGGGCTGGCGAAGTGGTTCCGGCATTGGGCGCAGCTCGAGGCAGACGCAACGACTCTGTACACGTACGAATGTCGTTTGATTCCCGGCCTGTTGCAGACCGAGGCGTATGCGCGAGCAGTGTTCGTCGACCAGCTCCCCCACTGGGGGACGAACAGATCGAGGCTCGGATGGCCGCCCGGGTCGCACGGATGGCGTTGTTGACGGAGCGGCCGAACACCGCGTACAGCTTCATCCTCGAAGAGCACCTGTTCCTGCGCCGAACAGGCGGAGCCGAGGTGTCACGCAAGCTGATCGATCACATTCTCCTGCTGGCGCAACTCCGCAACGTCGAAGTGCAGATCATGCCTCTCGTGCAGGAAAATCACGCGGGTCTCCACGGGCCCATGCAACTCTTGGAGACCCCGGAACACAAGTGGTTCGGCTATGGCGAAGGGCAGGAGAGCGGCCACTTCCATACCGACCCTGCAGTCGTCAGCACGCTCCAGATGCGTTATGCCAGGATGCGTTCACAGGCTCTCTCCCTGGAGGACTCGATGAGCCTGTTGCAGCGGATGCGAGGAGCGGCATGAGCACCACAGACTTGGCATGGTTCAAGAGTAGCCACAGCAGTGGTTCGGGCGACTCCTGCGTAGAGGTCGCCACCTGCCCCGACGCCGTCCACGTCCGGGATTCCAAGGTCGAAGAAGGACCTCAGCTCACCCTCTCCCCCGCCTCCTGGACCGGCTTCGTCGCCTACGCCGCCCAAGCCTGAGGCCACGTACGACAGGTACCTCGTCCCGCCTGACCGCCCGGCCCGGGACAGTTGCGCAGATCACGTTTCGGGAGCGTGCCTGCGGGCCCGCCGCACCTTGATAGCGTCGCTCCCGCGATTGCGGACCGTTCCCCGCCGGGGTCGTCGCCGCGCCCGTACGGCCGGTCCATGACGGACGGCCGACGAGGGCGGGGCGTGCTGGCGCACGGGGACGTACGTGGCAAGGACGAAGAGGGCCGACGCATGAGCCTCGCGCAGTTGCACTACACCTCGGCCTCCGCGGGGGAGGACGGGGTCGGCGCACGGTTCACGGCGGTCGGTGGCGGCATACCCACGCCGGTGCTGACCGAGGCGGAGCAACTGCTCGGTTACGAGCCTCCGGCCGGGGCGCCGTACCATCCGACCACCGCTGAACTCCGTTCGTTTCCGGAGACGTTCAGTTTCAGCGCGCTCTCCGACGGCAGTCATCTGCTGAGCCGCACCGTGGCACTCGGGGGGTCCGGCGCCTGTCACTTCCACGCGCATGCGGTGCATCTCCCGGCCGGAACGCGCCTGCCGGGCGGCGCGCTCCCGATCACGGCGTGGCGGTCGCCGAGCTGGGCATCGACCACGCCCGACGGCGGAACCCCGGACCGTATATCGGCCCTCCCCGCCTCTGCCGCCTTCGGGCAGGAGGCTCTCAACGACTTCGCGGTCTCCCGTAGCCCCTGGCTCGCGACGGTCTTCGCCGATCTGCGCAGGGTGAGCGAGAAACCGTCGTCGGCGCAGATCGTGCTCGTGGAGCGGCAGAGTGCGGACGTGGCCCGGTGGATCGCTCTGGCCGGAGCCGTGCTGCCCCCGGAGGACGCTCAGCGGCTGACGTTCACCACGTACACCCGCCGCCCTGCGCACTCACCGCACCAGGTGATCGGCGTACTGCCGGACGACGCACACGAGCTGACCGACCCGGCCTTCCGGGTGCACACGTGCGCCGGCCGCGCTCCGGAGGGTCCGGTGGATGCCTGGGCGGAGACGGTGGCCCGGATCTGGCGCGGCCGTGCGCCTGAACTGTTCCGGGCAGCTTCCGAGCTGCCCGGCGAACCCTTCGCCGCCGGACCACTCGCCTTCACCGCACTGCACGCGGGCATCGCGCTCGGCCCCAACGGGCGTGCCGCAGCCGCCGATTGGGCTGCCGAGAGGCCGTACGCGCTGGACGAACAGCAGGTGCACCGGCTGACCACCGCACTCACGGCACCGGCCGACGACCGTACCGCCGCCGAGTCGGAGTCGGTGGCCCGGCTGCTGTCGGCGCTCGAAGGACGTGTCCCCGCCACCGCCACGGCACCGCTCGCCGCACTGCTGGTGACGGAGGCGGTGCGGCGCAGCGACGCGGTGCTCGCCCTCCCGCCCCGGTCGGCGTTCGCCGAACCCGCCGTCGTGAAGGAGCTCGCCGAGGAGCTCGCTCCGGACCTGCTCGCGGAGCTCACCGCGGAGACGACGGTCGGGGAGACCATCGGACGCCAGGTGCAGCTGCTCCGGATCGCCCGGCTGCTCGACATGGATCTGACGGAACAGCTTCCCTCCGTCGCAAGGCACATGGCCCGGACTCTGCTCGCGGCTCCGGCACCGGACAGCGGCCCCGCGCTGCTCGACCTCCTGGACGAGCAGTTCGACGTCCGTACGGCGCTCCTGGGCGAACTCGACCGACGCGCCCTGACCGCTCCTTCCGCCGCCGAGGAACTCCTCACCCGCGTCGCCCTTCCCTTCACCGGCGCGCAGGCCCTGCCGCATCTGCGGATGTGCGCCGAGGCGCCCCGCGCGAAGGAGCAGGGATCCGACCGCATCATGGCGCTGCACACGGTGCTGCGCGCCGCCGGGTTCTCGCCCTTCGCCGAGCCACTGGTACTGCGTACCGCCATCGAGCTGATCTGGGGCGATGCCACCCCGACGGCGGGCGAGGCGCGGCTCCTGCTCGGCGAGTCCGGCTCCGACTCCCACCGGACGGCCGGTACGTGGTCGCACCTCCTCGCCGCCGCACTCTCCGCGCCTTCCGACGACGCGGAGGCCGCGGAACTCGCCCACGATCTGCTGCGCTGCTTCCCCCAGGAGATCGACGCGCGGGCCCGCGGTGCGCTGCGGCTGCTGGAGTTCGCCCGCGACGTCAGGTCCGGCGAGTCGCCGCCCGGCTGGCCCGACCGCGCAATGGCTCTGCGCGCCCGCGCCGAGCCGGTGGAGCCCACTGTGCTGGAGCACGCCTACGGAACCCTTGCGCGGATCCTGCTCGCGCCGGAGCGCCCTGAGGCGGAGCTGTACGCATTCGTGCACAGCGACGACCCCGATCTGATCGCGGCCTACGACAGGGCGGCCCGCCACGACACCGTCCTGGCCCGGTTGCGGGCGGAACCGGCGTACGTGGCCGACTGTTTCACCGTCTGGACCTCCCACCCGCACGCCGGAAGGGCCTGGAGCGAGACCCGGGCCGCTCTGCTGGAGGAGGTGCTGCGTCCCGTGGTGCGTGACCTGTCCGGCAGCGAGATCGCGGTGGTGGAGAAGGCCGCCGAACAGACGGGAAGCAGCCGCACGGCGGAGGCGTTCCGGACCTGGCGCCGTCGGCCGGGCACCTTCGGCAGGCGGCTGGGAAGCCGGCTGGCGGCACGGGTGCGACGGTCTTGAGCGACGTCTACAAATGATCATGCGTATTGGATGACGGTCGGTGATGCATCCCCGTGAACTGGGCGAACGTTGACCGGGAGTTCGTCCGGCCGTTGCCGGCCTTCCCGCGGCGGGGGCGAAGGCGCTCGAACGACCGTACGGTGCTCAACGAGGCTTCAGCTTCGGCGCCGGCACCACGCGCCTGAAGACCCACATGATGCATGGGCAGCGGGGATCGCACCCGTCGTCGGTCGGCCGTTCAGGCAGAGCGGGCGAGCCCCGGGAGGAGCTCGCCCGCACAACGACGCATCGGCGTGGAGGTGGTCAGACGGACTTGATCGCCGGGTCGGAGACGCCTGGGGCACCTGTTTCCACGTGGCCGGCGAAGCGCCGCAGGAAGGTGGTGTCCGCGTTGGAGGTGACCGTGACGTCATACCAGCGGCCGGTGGTCTGCAGGTTGACGGTGTGGGAGACGGTGGCGCCCGGGTCGACCGTGACGGCCTGGGTGGTGCTGCCGTAGGCGCTGGACACGGTGAGGACGACCGAGGCCGCGCCGGAGTTGGTGAGGGCGAGGGTCAGGTTGCCGGTGGAGCCGACGTGGCGGGCCGTGACCTCGGGCCCGGCCTGCTTGGTCGGGCCTTTCCAAGTGCGCAGGAAGCCGTTGGGGCCCCATACGGTGAGGTTGATCTGGTTGCTGGTGTCGGCGCTGGTGCTCCATGTGTCGGAGAGGGTTTTGCCCGCTTCGACGGTGTAGGGCCAGGGGCCGTCGGTGCGGTTGCCGGAGGTGATGTGGAAGTGGGCGCCGAGGGTGGGGCCGCTGGAGAAGGTCAGGGTGAACTTGCCCGTGCCGAGGGTCCGCACACCGTCGACGTAGGCGCTGTAGCCGAGGGGGCGGGTCGGCTTGGAGCCGGCCTCCTGCTTTGGCAGGGTCCCCGTGGCCGGAGGCACCGGGCGGTATGCCGCGGGCTCGTCGTGGTTCGGGGGTATGTAGCCGGCTGTCGACGGAAGGGCCGCCGGGGCGGCATCGGCCCGGGTGAAGTCGAAGGCCGAGGTCAGGTCGCCGCAGACCGCGCGGCGCCAGGCGGAGATGTTGGGTTCCTGCACGCCGAAGCGCTTCTCCATGAAACGGATGATCGAGGTGTGGTCGAAGGTCTCGGAGCAGACGTAGCCGCCCTTGCTCCAGGGGGAGACCACGATCATCGGGACGCGGGGACCGAGGCCGTACGGTCCGGCCGCGAAGCTGCTGCTACCGGGGTACAGGTCCTTCGAGACGTCCGCGGTGGACAGGCCCCATGAGGCGGAGGCGGGCGGGTACGGGGGAACGACGTGGTCGAAGTAGCCGTCGTTCTCGTCGTAGGTGATGAACAGTGCCGTCTTCGCCCACACCGCCGGGTTCGAGGTGAGCGCGTTCAGGATTTGTGAGATGTACCAGGCGCCGTAGTTCGAGGGGAAGTTCGGGTGCTCGCTGAAGGCTTCCGGTGCGGCGATCCACGAGACCTGCGGAAGCGTTCCGTTCGCCACGTCGGCGCGCAGCAGGTCGAAGTAGCCGTCGCCCGCCTTGACGTCGGTGCCGGTGCGAGCCTTCTCGTACAAAGGGCTGCCGGGCCGGGCATTGCGATAGGTGTTGAAGTACAGCAGGGAGTTGTCGCCGTAGTTGCCCCGGAAGGCGTCGCCGATCCAGCCCCAGGAGCCCGCGGCGTTCAGGCCATCGCCGATGTCCTGGTAGACCTTCCACGACACCCCGGCGGCCTGAAGACGCTCGGGGTACGTCGTCCAGCCGTATCCGGCCTCCTTGTTGTCGAGGACCGGGCCGCCGCCGGTGCCGTCGTTGCCGGTGTGGCCGGACCACATGTAGTAGCGGTTCGGGTCCGTGGCGCCGATGAAGGAGCAGTGATAGGCGTCGCACACGGTGAAGGCGTCGGCGAGGGCGTAGTGGAACGGAATGTTGTTCCGGGTCATGTACGCCATGGTGGCGTCGGTCTTGGCAGGCACCCACTTGTTGTACTTGCCCTTGTTGTACGCCTGCTGGCCGCCGGCCCAGGCATGCTCCAAGCCCGCGACGAACTGCATGCCCAGATTGCCGACCTGCGGGTTGAAGGGGAGGATGTCCTTCGTACCGTTGGACTGGTGGAAGACCGACTTGCCGTTGTCCTGGAGGACCGGCCGCGGGTCGCCGAAGCCGCGGACGCCCTTCATCGTCCCGAAGTACTGGTCGAAGGACCGGTTCTCCTGCATGAGGACCACGATGTGCTCGATGTCCTGGATCGTGCCGGTGCTCACCTGTGCCTGGATCGCAGCGGCACGCGCAATGCTCTCGTTCAGCATCGTGGCAGCCGCCGTGCCGCCCGCGATCTGCAGGAACCTGCGGCGATTGAGTTCTGTCATGGAGTGATGACCTCTGCGGGTGAGGGGGAGTCGAGGAAGACCCCCAAGGAAGCGGCCCCGGGGTACAGCAGGAGGTTCTTCGTGCGGCGCCCCGTCGTACAGCCGAAGAACGGAAAGTTGCTCTGCCCTGGTGTCACCGTTCGTGCGGAAGACGCCGTGAACGACCGCTTGCCGCGCGACGCGGGCTCGTCACTCGCCCCACTCGTCGTCGGCGGAGCGGGCCCGACCCGGTGGACGGAGGGTGGAGCCCGGGTCCAATTCGGTTGGCAGCAGCGCGCCCATGCCGTGAACTTCAGCCCATGACATACACAACTAAGACGCGACGTACGGCAATTGTCACCGGCGCGGCCCGCGGTATCGGAGCCGCGGTGGCCAGGCAACTGGCCCACGACGGCCTGGCGGTCGGCGTGATCGACCTGGACGAGGCGGACTGCGCGGGCACGGTGGATGCCATCAGGAGCGACGGCGGGTCGGCTCTGGCGGTCGCCGCCGATGTCGCGGACGAGGCCGCGGTGACCGCCGCCGTATCCCGGGTCACCGCAGAGCTGGGTCCGCCGACGGTGCTGGTCAACAACGCCGGTGTCGGTCCCCGTGCCGACCTCGTGGAGATGACCACGGAGCAGTGGGACACGGTCCTGGGGATCAATCTGCGCGGCCCGTTCTTCGCCACCCGGGCCGTCACCCCACACATGATCGCGGCCGGCTGGGGGCGGATCGTCACCATGTCGAGCATCTCCGCGGTCGGCGACGCCGCCCGTGTCGACTACGCCAGTGCGAAAGCGGGCCTGGTCGGCTTCACCAAGTCGCTCGCCCTGCAGCTCGGCCGGCACGGCATCACGGCCAACGCCATCGCCCCGGGCTTCGTGGTGAGCGACATGACCAGGACTTCGGCGCGCCGGCTGGGCCTCGCCTTCGAGGAGTTCCAGCGCAGCGCGGCGCAATCCATTCCGGTCGGGCGGGTGGGTCAGCCCGAGGACATCGCCCATACGGCGTCCTACCTCGTGAGCCCCGGCGCGGGGTTCGTCTCCGGCCAGGTCATCTATGTGGCGGGCGGGCCGGTGGACTGAGATCACCGTCCGGGCGGCCCTTGTCGAGGAGGGGTCCGCCCGGTCGGCGTCGGGTGCGGATCAGACATTGGGCACCTTGAGCCGGTCCCAGCTCGCCTTGCCCGGGATGCCGTCCGCGGCGGTCCCCGAGTAGCCCAGCTTGCGCTGCCACGCGGCGTACGACTTGCGGTCCGCCTCCGACCAGTCCGGACCCGGGCCGACCTCGTACCTTCCGCAGCCCTCGGCCACCAGTCTCTTTCCCATCGCTGTGATGACGGCGCTGTGCCGGCCCGCCCGGAAGAACGTGGCTCCGGGGAACGGCTCGAGCTTGGCCGCGGGCTTCGACGGCGGCTTCGACGGGCCGTCCGGCGTACCACCGAGACGTGCCCTGATCCGGCTGCGCATCGAGTCCATGGTGAACCCGCGCGGGTCGATCTTCCCCGGCTGCCACTCCTTGTGGCCGATCACCGAGCGGTGGGTCCAGCCGTGGGCCCGGCAGATCGCTGCCGCGGCCTTCTCGATCGCCTCCAGCTGGACAGCGGGCCAAGGGTCCGAGCCGTTGCCGAGGTTGACGCACTCGAAGCCGTAGAAGTACCGGTTGCCGTCGGTGTTCGCCTCGTTGTCGGAGGGCAGGGCCGACTCGTTGATCACCGCACGCAGGACGTCGTCGTCACCGAGCCCGGCATGGTTGGCGCGGCCGTTGCCGACCAGGTGGACCGTGCCGTCCTTGGCTATCACCCCGTGGCACAGCGGCCCCGGCAGGCTGGAGTGGCCGTTGTAGCAGATGTCCACGGAGCTCTGGGTGCCCGAGGTCACGGTGTGATGGATCATCACACCGTGCATGGGCCCCCACGGGCCCTTGTGGTTGCGGTTGTGCGTGCGCCAGCTCCGCTCCTCGACGACCTGAAGACCTTCGTCGCGCAGAGCCTTGACCAGTTGGGTGGCGGTCAGAGGCGTTGCCATCGTGGTGCTCCTCTTCTCTGGTGATGCGTCAGTTCTCGCGCTGTACCTCGTCGTCCTGCGGCGTCGCCGGCGTACCCGGACCGGTCGCGGAAGCAGCCTCCGCCGCCTTGGCCTCCTCCTCGGCCGCAGCCTCCGCCGCCAGCTCCTCCTCGTTCGCGGCGGGGATGACGGCAGCCAGTGGTCCGAACGTCATCCGCAGATCCGGGACCGATCCCTCCCCCAGTACCCAGGCCAGAGGTGCGTAGTGGTCCTGGATCCCCATCGGGGACTGCAGCAGCGGCCGGCGGGCCGCGTCCGTGGGCCATTCGACATTCCCCGTTGCGGTACGGGCCGGGACGGTCCAGAAGTCACCGGCCCGATACGTCCTGCCCGGCTCGAAGTACACGAGCACTCCGTCCTCCAGCGGCAGCCATCCGCCTTCCTCGATACGGAGCGCGCCGGCCCGCGACTTGGCTGCGGACCGCTTCGTACGGCCCGGTCCCGCCCCGTGCCGGGAGGCGGACCGCTGGTCCCAGCGCCGCAGGAACGGGTGCAGTTCGGGTCGTCGTCCGACCGAAGGATCCGGCTCACCGGACAGCCGAACCCGCCGCCCCGGCAGGTCGACCTCCTCGACGCGCAGCAACGGCAGCGGCTCGCCCCGGCTGGTGTAAGCGGTGTCCACGAGCTCCACCCAGTCGCCCACGTTCAGGTCGAGCTTGTCGTCGCTGCCGAGGGAGGCCAGCTCCGCCCACGTACCGTCGAGTCCGTCGACCGGGAAGGTCACCGAGCCGTTCTCCCGCGACCACTTGAAGGTCGCGTCCTCGGCCGTTCCGCCCTCGTGGATCTCCACGCGGTACATCTGGTTCTCCTGGCCCCGGTACCGGGCGTCCGGCTTCACCAGGCAGGGGTCCTCGTCGGCGTGCTCGGGACGTTCGCTGCGCGCCGCCATCCGCGCAGTCGACGCCTGCGCCGCCGCCCACCGCGCAAACGCCGCGCGGACCTCGTCCTTGCTCGCCCCGTCCGCCAGGTCCAGCTGTGCGCCGGGCAGCGGCAGCACCTGCCAGACGGTCTTGAGCCGGGCCGCGGTGTCGGGCATCGCCGAGCCCAGCGCCACCTCGCGCAGCAGCGGGTCCTCGGCCGCGGTCACCGAGCGCTCCCACACCTTGAGGTAGGCCAGATAAGGGAATTGACCGGGCAGTCGGTCACCGGGGCGCTCCGCGTCCCGGTATCCGTCCGGCTGGTCCCAGTACGTCCAGGTCGCCGCAGGCTGCTCGTCCACCGGGGCGTCCTTGTCGCCGTCCTCCGTGGCGTGTCCTTCGTCGACGACCGGGACGCCGGCCTGCGGACGCGTCGCGTCCACCAGGATGCCGTCCACGTAGTAACGGCCGCCGCCGATGGACAGATCGTCCAGTTCCCGGCCGCCGCTCACGAAACCCAGCGCGAAGCCGGTGGCGCCGTGCGGGCCGCCGTGCTGCCCGATCAGATCGGCTGCGGTCGTACGAGCCTGCAGCAGCTGGATGGCGGCCTGCTCATTGGCGTCCGCGTCGAGCTGTACCCGGCCCTGCTGCGCGATCACCGCCGAGTAGTGCCGGTCCGGCCGGAAGGTGATGCGGGAGATGTCTGCGTGCATGGGAAGGGGTCCCCCTCGGAAGTTCGGCAGTTCGGTGAGAAATCGTGCGGCTGACGGGGATCAGGTGACGGTGAAGATCCCGGCGTCGGTACCGGCCGGGGTGTACTCGGCGAGGCGGGCCCGCAGGCTGTCCTCGCGCTGCGGCTGGTAGAGGTCGTGGAAGGCGCCCATCTCGGAGCCGTCCTCGGCACCGCGCCTGATCTCGTCGGCGCAGCCCACGGCAGGCTGTCCGTACGCGGGGGTTCCGTACCGCTCGCTGGTGAACAGCGGCCGTACCCGCTGAGCCTCCTCCTGGCCTGCCAGGTCCGGTTGGCAGCGGTGCCGGCGTGGCGTCCGGGACCCGGGCGGCAGGTACGAGAAGCGCAGGCAGCCGATACCCCGCCGGGCCACCCGCATCGGCCCGGTGAAGACGCTGTTCTCGGCGATCTCCACCGCATGGGTGTGGATCTCGCCGATGACGGTGGTGCGGTGCGCGTACAGAACGGCATGCGCATGACGGCAGTCCGGCGCCGAGAGCGCCGCCCGGTCGTGCGCTGTGGCATCGAGGATGCTGTCCCGGATGTGGATGGGAAGCGGGTCGTGGCGCACCTCGTCGCCGATGACCTCGATGGTGCCCAGGATGCTGCGCTCGATGGACACGCACGCGGTGGTCCGGTCCAGGACCAGGCTCGGTTCCTCGGGCGAGTGCGGGTCGCACTCCGGCTCCAGCGACCAGCCCGGTACGAGCGTGCAGTGCCGCAGCACGACCGCGCCGACCGGACCGGTGACATTGAGCCCGCGCCCGGTGATCAGCAGACCGTCGAGCACGATCCGCGGGGCCTCGCCCTCGCAGTCCTCCTGGGCGCGGATGTTGAGGGCGTCGGGCCGGTTGCTGTACCAGTCGAGCAGCCGGATCACCGGCCGTGTGCCCTCGGCCGCCCGCACTTCGAGGCGGTCGCCCGGATCCAGATCGAAGTCCAGCTGCTCCTGGTAGGCGCCGCTGTGCGTGATCTCGATGATGCCGTCGGGGCCGCAGTGCCCGGAGCGCCGGTCGCGCTGCCAGTCGTTGTACGCGTCCATGATCCGCTGGTAGCTCTGGCCGGGGCCGACGCGGTAGACCCTGGCGGCCGTCGGTGTCTCCCGATCGCGCGGGTACTCTCCGCCGCCCATGTCGTCCGCGAACGCGGAGTGGTAGGTGACCCACACGCCCTGCCGTGGAGCGGACCGCGAGCCGAAGGCGATCCTGCCGAGGGCCGGATCGACCGCCACCTGGCCGCGCTTGGGCCGGTAGCGCCAGTGGGTCAGATCAGCCACCACGATGTCCGACATCGGCACCGGCTCGTCCTGGCCGTCGCGCCAGATCGTGAAGCTCTTGCCCGGCCCGTAGTAGTCGGCGAGCCGGTCGGCGAGCTGCCGGCGGCGGATGTACGCGGGAACGTTGTCGATCGTCGCGATATGGGTCGCCGACGGCTCCGGCACCGGCTTGGTCACCAGCGGAGCGTCATTGCCGAGGATCGAGAAGGTGTAGAGGTTGCGGGCCCGGTCGATGCAGTACGCGGGCGAGCCGGTCAGGTGGTAGGGCTTCAACCGCCACACGAAGAGACCTACTCCGGCCGGGGAGTAACCGCCCTGGGTGCGTGCGGAGCCGGCCCGGCGCACGTTCACCGACTGCGCGACCGTGCCGAACGGCCCGCCCGCCAGGTCCAGCGCGGTCCCTTCCCGTACGTCCACGAGCCTGCCGCGCTCCAGGCGGCGTCCGTCGGCGGCCTCCGTGCCCGATCCGTACAGTTTCACCGGCTGCTGGTGGGAGACGAGACGGGAGAATTCCACGGCCCGCGAAGGCCATCCGGCGACGTCCTCCGCCAGCTCCTCGATGAGTGCGAGAGTGCCTTTGCGCCGCCGGTTGGCCACCGTGGCGGCCACGTCGCGGCGCGGCGCCAGGGCCTCGGCGAGACGCAGGCGCGAATCGTCCCCACCCTCGCCCTCAAGTCCCTTCGCCTGTACGCGTTCATAGCCCGGCAGGGGTGTGTAGCCGACCAGATCGCCCAGGTACGGGAGCACCCAGGGTGCGGCCGTCTCGACGAACCAGTCCTCGTACCCCTGCTCGACTCCGTCCCGCACCCGGTCCACCTGCTCGGCCATCACCGCGAGCAGCGCGCGCAGCGGCTCACCGTCCTCGATGTCCCGCCGGCGGTGCCACTGCGGGAGCAGATCCGCGAGGCCGTCCGGTTCCCTGGTCATGCGGTGACCTCCGTCAGAATCAGCGTGTCCGCGACGCGCGGGGAGAGCAGGGCGAGCTGTGCGGGCCTGATGCCGCGGAAGACGAACACGGTCCGGTCCTTCTCGAGACGCCGGGTATCGGTGATGTCCGGGTTCAGCCGCAGCAGTTCGGCGAGCGAGATGCCGTACCGCGCTGCGACCTCGGTGAGCGTCTCGCCGTCGTCGGCGGTGACGCGGTACACGTCCTCGTCGTACGCCGCGAGCCGGGCCCCGACGGCGGTGCGCGGCTGGGCGAGCGAATCCTCGAGTCGGGCCAGCTCCTCGGGCGTCACGGACGCGGGCACACCGGTGAAGACATCCACGTCGACGTAGTCGACGCCGGGCACCGAGTGGGCCGTCGCCAGCACCTCGGACAGTCGCGCGGGGCGACCCAACTCGCGTCGGCCGCTGCCGAACCGGGTCAGCAGCGCCTGGCGCAGGCGCGGTTCGACGACGGTCCAGGTGTGGTCGGGGGCGACCTTCACCTTCGCCGCGAGGAGCAGCAGCACCAGTTCGCGTACCTCCACCCGGACGGGAAGGCGTGAGTCGCCGTACTCGGCGAGCGAGGAACGCAGAGCCCGCAGCACCTCGGAGTCGTCCGCGATCGCGATGTCGTCGACCCCGGCGACCGTCACGTGCAGGATCCGCCGCCGCCCGTCGAAGATCTCGCGTGCCGCGGCGCGGCCGATGCCGGCCCGTGAGCGGGCGAAGTCCTCGTAGTCCTTGAGGGAGACGAGTCGGTCCAGCGCGGAGACCGCGAGCGGGATCGTCCGTCGGGTCAGGCCAGGACCGTCGGCCTCGGCGCCGCCCGTGGCGGGCTGTGGATTGGTGACGGCGGTGACCCCCAGCGGCCGGGTGATGGCCTGGGTGATGCGGTCCGCCCCGACGTTGGCGGCCCGGCCGGTACCGAAGCGGTACCGGGCCCGGACGTTCTCGTGTCCCGTGGGCAGCCGCGCACCGTGCACCCCGTCGCCGAACGTCACGGTCGTGCGTCCGTCCCCGGCCGTGCCCGAGACGTAGACCCGCTCTCGCGGACCGCGTCCCGCCAGGCTGTCCACCTCCTGCCACAACAGCCCGTCCACGCGCACCTCCAGCGTCGGGGTGGCCCCCAGAGGGTTGCCGGCGGGCAGCCATGTCAGCGGTGACTGCCAGAGCGTGAACGTCTGGTCGGTCCGGCCGGCGTCGCCGCTGCCGATCGGCTCGTCGCGGCTCTCGCCGTGCGTCGCGGGCACTACATTGCCCTGGATGCGTAGCGTGTCACGGCGGTAGCTGAAGGCCAGGTCCGTGGTGAGCGTGAGCTTCGTGTGGACGTGGTCGCCGGGCCGCTGCGGGTCGAGCTGCTGCTCCACCGCCGCGATCACCACCAGTTCGGTACCGCGGACCCCGGCCGTGTCGGGGATGTCGGTGCGCTCGCCCGACACCACCAGATGACGGCCGGGCCGCAACCCGTCGTACAGCTCGGCCAGTTCGATTTCATTGCCGTGAACGTCCTCGCCCAGCGGCTCGTCGGCCGGGCGCAGCGCCTCGCCGCCCGCGTGGACGGTCGCGTCCCGGATCGCCGAGAGCAGCACGTCGTGCTCGTCCAGCCACGGTTCGGCGAGCGTCAGCTCGGTGCCACGGCCGGTGATCCCGTAGTCGGTGTACGCGGCGGTGCGTAGGGCGGTGACCCGGCTGGTCACGAACTTGAGGTTCTCGTCGCCCGGGATCCCGTCGGGTTCGCCGGCGCCCTTGCGAGGACGCTCGATCGCGACCCAGCTGCCGACGGTGATCTCGTCGTACACGGAGTCCAGCGCGACGACATGACGGTTCGCCTGCTTCGGCACGGTCGCGATGCCGACCTCGACATTGGCCGGCTCACCGCCGACCGTGTACCGCAGGGTCACCTCGTACTCGCCGTGCCTGATCTGCTGGTGCTCGCCGGGAGCCAGGAACCGCTCCAGCGGCTCGCCGTTGTGGACGGCCACATGGACCCGGCCGTCGTCGCCCGGCCGGGAGACGAACAGCGTCCGTTCGGGCAGCCCCGACATCAGCCGGGCCGTCACACCGGGCTCCTGCGAGTCGGCCGGGCGCCGGCTCAGCCAGCTCAGATCGTGGTCCTGCGCGGACCGCGTCATCAGCGAGATCCGGCCCGGCCCCAGCGGGAAGGTCTTCTCGGCGGGCAGATTCTCCGAGACCTGCACCGACGCCCCGGTCTCGATGTGCTGGAACTCGGCGCCCACCGGCACCCGGCCCGCTGTGTCGAACACGACCCGCATGGTGGTCAGAGCACCGCCGGTGAGCGGCCAGTCCGTCTGCCGGACGACTCGCCCGCGCTCGTCCTGAACGGGCTTGAGAGGCGCCGTCGCCCCGAACGGGGCGGCGGTGACCCGCATCGCCTGGAGATCGCGCAGCGACGGGGGCGCGGCCGGGGCGGCCTGCCGCCATGCCGCGTACATCCCGTCGGCCACCCGCGGATCGAGCGCCGACAGCAGCTGAGCCCCGAGGTCGGAACCCGGCGCGAAGTAACGGCCCGGGTCGTGGGAGAGCGTGCGCGCCCCCGACGGCGGACGCACCACACGGGTGCGCAGCGCGGGAAGTACGGCCCCCAGCGCCTGCATGGCCGGCGAGCCGGAAGCGGCCACGGTCGGGTCAGGGCGGGAGGGCTCCAGATCGGCCGCACGCTCGATCAGTTCGCCGACCACGGCCTGCAACTGCTCGAACCAGGCGGCGACCTCCCCGTACGGGGCGGCTATCGTCCGGGCCTCGGCGAGCCGGTCGTGCGGTTCGACGAGCCGTGCCGCGAACTGCGCGGGCGTCTTGATCCCGCCCAGATCGGCGCGTAACGGAGCGAGTACCTGGGCGTCGAAGTCCTCGATGATCCGGCTGACCGGACGCGGGTCGGGGTTGTCGGGGGTCGGCTCACCCTCCTCGGCCTCCCGCTCGTCCTCGGTGATCCACTCACGGAGTTCGGCGACCAGCTCGGTGAAGGAGGCCGGGGCGGACTGCGGCAGCCCGATCGCCGTGATCTCCTCGCCCCGGTCGATGCGGATACGCGCCACCGGAAGCAGCAGCCGCTGCCCGGGGCTCTCCGCGTCCCCGCCGAAGACGAAGAGCAGCCTGTCCCCGGTCTGCAGGGAGGTGTCGGTCCCGGAGACGAAGATCTCCGGGCGCTTGCGCAGATCGTCCGGGGTGAGCAGCGCGGGCCGGCGCCGGCGCACCGCCAGTTCGTTCCACGCCCAGCGCGCGACGAGGTCGTCGCTGGTCTCGAAGGCCTGAGACTCCTCGTCGGAGGTACTGGGCACGCTGTTGGCGCGCGCACCGCGCGGGATCAGCACCGGAACGTCCTCGGCCCGCGGATCCCTGTCCAGCGTGTACGCGAGATGGGTGTCGGCGGCGATGCCCGGCCGCGGCCGGTGTCCCACGAGGCGTCCCAGCAGAGCCAGCGAGCGGTGATCGTCGGCCGTGCGCAGATATCCCTCGTCGGCGATGCGCTCCGAGTGGAAGGTGAGCAGATCGCCCACGACCGCCCACGCGTCGAGCAGTCCGATCGACGGATCGTCCGGGGTGCGGACGGTCAGCCCGCGCAGCGCCGGATAGGCGGGGGACGCGAGCCGGTCGAGCATGGCCGCCCGGAACGAGCCGTAGTCGCCGACCCGGTAGTCGAGGGCGGTGCGGCCGGGCGCGGTGTACAGGACCTTGGGCGCGTGGCGTTCGTCGTGCCCGCCGCGGCCGCAATCGCAGGAGCCGCTCATCGCGTACCTCCACCGAGGTCGATCGAAAGCCGGCCCAGCTCGGGCCGGTCGGGGTCGTTGTCGCAACGCGCGATCTCCAGCGGGCCGAGCCGCAGCACGCCTGCCTCCAGTGCCGTGTCATCGAGTGGGTCTTCGTGGAACAGCCGGCGCAGCCTGGTCACCCGCACGCTCTCCACGCCGTGCACCGCCGCGGCCACCGCCACCAGACGGCTGAGCCGCACCGGTTCACCGAAGGTCAACGCGTCCGGATGGAAGAAGCCGAGACGTCCGCCGGTCAGCGGGCGGTTGCCGAGGAGTCCGTACAGCTCGGTGAGAATCTGGCCGTGCTGATGGCCTGGCGCCGCGCACACCGCCAGCGTGATGTCCAGCGGCACGGACCGCGCGGGCCCCACCACCAGGTCGTGCCCGATGCGGCGGTAGCTCTCCAGTGCGTACGCCACCGAGTCGAGCAGCTCCGAGGACGCGTCCCCGCTGCCCAGCGCGTCGACGGCGACATGCGCCTCCTGCACACTGCCGGTCCAGCGGATCTCGGCGGCCGCGCGCTGCACTCCGGGCAGCTGAGATGCCAGTGCCGCATAGTCCTTGGCGGTGACGGCCCGCAGCCGCGTGCGCTTCAGGTCGAGCGGGGCGAGCTGGCGCACCTGCTCGACCGGCTCGGGCTCCGTGCCGCCGACGGCGGGCAGCGGATTGCGTACCCCCATGACGGGTATCGGGTCACCGGCGTCCGCGTCCTCGGGATCACGGCACAGCACCAGATGGTTGATGGCCTCCGCGCCGACGTTGCCGGCGGTGCCGCCGCCGAGCCGGTAGTGCAGCTCCAGCCGGGCGCCCGGCTGCGGGCGGGCACCGTGGCGCCCGTCCCCGAACCGCAGTGCGATCCGGCCGTCGTCCTCCAGCTCACCGACGAAGTGCCGGCCGCGCGGACCGCTGCGGAGCAGATCCCGCTCGGCGGTCCACCACTTCTCGCCCTCCGCGACCGTCACGGCGGGCAGCGCGGCCCGCGGATCCTGTACGAGCGCGGCCGCGGGACCGCGCAGCACCGGCTCGTCCGGATCGATCCCGGCCGCGTACTCGGCGCCCCAGGTGTGGGTGATCTCCCAGGCGATGGAACCGTCCAGCACCGCACCGGCCCGCGCCCGGGCCGTCAGCACCTCCAGCCGACGCAGCTTCGCAGCCAGCAACCGTTCGCTGCGGTGCAGCAACTCCCGTAGCGCGCTCACCGGATGACGGCGCAGCTCGAAACGCTCCAGCACGCGCAGCCCGAACAGCACGGTGAGTTCTGCGACTTCGGACTCCGTGAGCCCGTCGCAGTCACGGGCGCCACGCCACAGCTCCACCAGCCGCTGCCGGACGCGTCCAGGGATGGCGGCCAACCGGTTGGACTGTCCCGCCGAGACATGACGCGGGTCGGGGAACGGCACCGACTGGACGACAGGGGAACGCTGCAGCACCGGCCTGAAACGCGCCGGGATACCGGGGTAGACGACCTGAGCCAGCAGGGTCTCAAGCGCCTCGGCCTGTTCGTAGGCGGTGCCGGGGACGACCTTCTCCCGTCGGCGGCCCGCGAGTTCCAGGCCGAGACCGGCGCGCCCTGTCGGGTCCTCGCCGACGACGGTGAACAGCTCCCGTATCTGGTCAGCAGTCAGAAGCCGGCCACAACGGGTCTGTTCGCGAAGGGCGTTGACGAGATCCGCCGTGGCGTTCCCCTCCTTGCGATCCCAGCAGCCGAAGCCGGACGGATCGCAGGACCCGAGGACGGCGGGAGCGGGAGGCACGGTGGCCGTCTCCGGCGTCCCGCCGCAGAACGTCTGCGAGCGCCCGTGATCGACGAGCACCACATTCCCGCGCGCCACGCTCACATCCTCGACCGGCTCGCAGTCGGTGCCGCCCCGCGTCGAGAGACGGACAGGGAAGGCCAGTGCGTCCTCCTGCGCCCAGGTGACCTCCACCACCGGCCGGTCGACCAGCCGGTCCACGCCCGGCGTGACCGAGGTGAGGCGTACGGCCTGACGGTGGGCGGGGTCGGCGTCGCCCGGCGTACCGGAGCGTGCCCCCAGCACCTCCTCGATCAGCAGCAGATCGCCGGGAGCGAGCTCCAGCGACCTGACCGAGCACGCCTCGTCCGACCACGCGTCCCGCAGCGTCGCTGATGTGGCGCCCTCGGGCAGCGAGCACACCTCGTCGCCCCATGTCCAGAAGCGGATGGTGTTGTGCTCGGGGCGCAGCGCCAGCGGCTCGTCGGTAACGACCGGCTCGAACACCTCGACCGATCCTCGCTCGTCCAGCACGGCCAGGTCCCGGTCGTCGATGACGGTGCCGATCGCGGGCCGGTCCCGCGGCCCCAGGCCGCGGACGTCGACGGCGGCGAAGCTGTAGGTGCCGGGCCCCAGCGTCAGTTCCCGTACGGTCTCGACCGCGACGAAGGCCCGTGCGTTGACGCCGTCGTGCATCGGGTAGTCGATGAGCCGGACATGGCGGCGTACGGAGACGCGGCGGCGGGCCGTGTCGAGATACGCCTCCGTGGCCACCGCATCCTGCTGATAACTGATCCGGTCGGCGGTGTGGGCGAGCAGCTCGACCAGCGTCGTGCCGAGGTCGGCGGCGTTGCGCTCCACCCAGTCCGGAGTGGTCAGCGCCAGCCGGTCCAGGATCAGGCGGCGGATCGTGTCGTAGTCGCGCGCGGTGTAGTCGATGACCGGGGCGGCCGGGAAGGCGGGCGGGCAGTCGGACTGCTCGTCCTTGCAGTCGAAGGGGGTCGGACAGTCGGGCCGGAAGTCGAACCCGGCGGAGAAGTACCGCTGGTCGAAGCCGGGAAAGGGCTCGGTGCCGGGCCGTCCGTACGGATCGGTGTCCACGACCGAGAGCGTGTACCGGGACGTGTCGCCGGTGCGGTCCAGCGTGACGAACAGCCGGTCGTCGAGCTCCGGGTCCTCCTCGCGCTCGACAGACACCTCCACGGCCTCGATGCCGGTGATCCGCCGGCCGCCGTCGATGCGTATGTTCTCCGGGCACAGCCCGTGGGGCGCCTTGCCGAGGAAGGTGACGGTGAGGGTCAGCCCGTCGTCACCGACCTCGACGGCGTCCACGCCCCCGAGCTGCGCAGCCCGTACCGTGACGCGCCTGCCGTCCGTACGGCAGGCCGACTTCTCGCTCGTACCGTTCATGCCGGGCCGCTCCCCTCGAACACGTCGTCGCGCCGGCTCGCGGTGGAGCGCACCACGTAGCGCAGATGGACCCGGACCACGTTCTCCTCGCTGACCACGTCCAGGGACTCCACCTCGATCAGCTCACCCAGCCGGCGCTGCAGGGACGCCTGCACCGACAGCTCCAGCGCGGAGGCCAGCTCGGGGCTGTTGGGCGTGAAGACCAGGTCGAGCAGCCCGCAGCCGAAGTCGGGGCGCATCACACGCTCGCCGGGACTGGTGAACAGCAACTGCTCGATCAGGTCGCGTACGTGCTCGTCGTGAGCCGCGTGCGCGGTGCGTCCTCGCCGGTCGGTCCGGAAGGGGAAGGCGATATCGCTCCTCGTTCGCGTCATCGGGAGGACACCCCCCGTGCGGATGCGGTCACGACCGGCGGGCCCTGCGGCACGAGCGCGGCGCTGAAGCAGAGCGCGGACGAGCTCTCCAGCAGCACGGGCCGGCCGTCGATCAGCACACCGGCGCGCTCCGGCGTCCAGCGGACCGTCACGCACGGATGCGGTACGCCGTCGACCGTGTGCCGGCAGCCGCTCACCGCGAAGACATCCGTCGCGGCGGGCACGGACAGCCCGTCGATCCGGACCCCGGACGACGGGGCGGAGGCGGGCGTGACACGGCCGCCGTGCGGGCAGCTGATCGCCGAGCCGCTGCTCACGAGATTCCCGGACACCACGTATCTCCCCGTTCTTGTCGTACTCGTCGCTGTGGTCATCGCTTCTTCGGCACGATCAGCCGGCCCTCGTTGATAGTGACCTCGTCGCCGGTCAGCACGATCGACGCGCCCTTGCCGGTGCCGATGGTCACGCCCTTCTCATCAATCTGGATGTAGGCGCCGCCCTTGGCCTCCAGCAGAATCCCGGTACCACCGGGCACGTCCGACATCACCACCTTGTGCCCACCCGGCGTCTGGATCACCACCGGCTGCGATCCGGGCAGCTCCGCGCTTGCCCGGGGAGGCAGCTCGGAGGCGTCCCCGTACCAACTCCCGGTCCAGACCGGGAAGCTCGGATCGCCCTGCTCGAACTCCATCCACACTCCGGCGCCGATCTGCGGGACGACGTACTGCCCGGCGTGCCGGCCGGTGAACGGCAGACAGGGCAGCGCCCACGTGGAGGCCTCGTCGCCCAGCACGTCCGGCACCTGGGCCGTGATCCGGCCCAGCTTGAGCGGATCCCTGTTGTCGATCACCCGGCCCCTGAACTTGCCGAGAAACCGGTTGTTCGGTCCTGCAGCCATGCGAAGTTCTCCTGGTCCTGACGTCTCTACGGACGCACCGTCCCGCTGCGGGCGATGAGGCCCTCGCGGGAGAGCGTGAAGTTCTGCTGGTACGAGCCGGGCCTGAGGTTGTGCGTCACGCTCTTGACGTAGTAGTCGCCGTCGTACGTCACGCCCGAGCCGCGAACCCCCACCAACTCCCTGGGCCGCAGGACGTATCCATGCCGATGGACATCCAGCGACCCCGACCCGGAAATCGCGTCCGCGGAGGTCGCGGCCCTGGCCAGGGTCTCGGCCTCGGCCTGCCCGAGCTCCTTCTTCGCGGTACCGGACAGCGTCCTGCGCTTGAGGGCGGGCGAGGCCCGCAGGCCGAGGGGCGGCCGCAGCGGGCCGATGTCGGGCTGCGCCAGCAACCGGACGTCGCGGGTCCGCGGGTCCTGGACGCGCGCCTGCGGCTCCTCCCTGGCTGTCCCGTCGTACGCGAAAGTCAGCTGGTCGACGGTGGAGTTGTTGTCCATGTTGACGTTCAGCGCGTGCTGACGCCGACCGAGCCGCTGCTCGGGTCCCCAGAAGGCGATGGACCGGCCGAGGCCCGGGCCCGGCTCCAGATAGAAGGTGTATCCGTTCGCCCGCGCGAGCTCGTTCAGATACTGCAGGTCGGTGCCGGTCTGGTAGTCCACGCGCAGTTGCTCGCGCGGGGGCTGATGGATCTGCTCACGGATGATCCAGGGACTGATTCCGTAGTCGGCGTACCGCCCCAGAATCCGCTCGACCCGCTGGGCGGGGCCGAGATTCGGATAGCGGTCGGTGCGCTCCTCGAGGTCCATCAGCAGCGTCAGATCCTCACCGGTGACGGTGAGTGTGCTCTGCCCCGGCTGATTGCTGGCACCGACCTCCTGCCGCACGATGAGCCCGTCCAGGATCACGGTCGGCGTCCCCTTGACCGAGGTCGCGACGATGACCCTGGTCTTCGGATCGAAGAACCCTTCGGGCAGCAGCCGTTGTGTGATCAGCCCCCGCTTGCTCAGGTCGAAGGCGAGCTGGAACCCGCTCCGCTCCCCGGCGGTCATGGTGATCTGCGCGGACAACAGGGCCTCGGCCACCTCGGCCGGCACCGGGCGGGTGAGCTTCGGGCCCATGTGCAGGGTGAGATGAACGGGCCCGCTCCCGATGGGCTCGTCAGCCATGGAGCCCACCCGGCAGAGGTATGTCGACCGTCCGCCCCGGTTCTGCGGTCAGCTCCTCAGGGTCGAGTACGGGATTGGCGTCCGCGATCTGCCACCACTGTCCGGGGTCACCGAAATAGCGCTGCCCGAGATGGTCGGGCCGCTCGCCACTGCTGACCGTGTGCGGCGCGGTCCCGTCGGCGGCCCGGCTGAGCGGGGGCAGCAGACGCCGCTTGGTGTAACGCACCTCGGTGCCGTCGGGCAGACGGTGCACGCCGATCTCCGCGTCGTGGTACCGGCTGGTACGGGGGTAGGGATGCGCCCCCGGAATCGCGTCCAGCGCACTCTCGTAAGGATCGATCACGTCTTACAGCCCCCGTCCCAGCCCGAGCTCGGCCGGCCGACCGCCTCGCGCGGCGGCGGCCAGCCGTTCCTTCTGCGCCAGATGTGCGAGATACAGGTCGGCCCCGCGGTGCCCGGCCGGCAGGTCGCTCACGCTGAGCACCTTCATGCCGATGCCGAGGCTTGCCCGTATGGGATTGAGATTGACGTCGAACGCCGACTCGCTGATGGACAGTTCGGTGAGCCGGACGGGCATGACACGCCTGCTCCCCCAGGTGAAGAGGGTCAGCGGCATCTCGATCGGGCTGATCTCGATGGTGCCCTTCCGGGTCTTCCGGGAGGCCTCGCGTAACTGGGCGCTGGTGGGATGCACCAGCATCTCCAGCGTCGCGAGCTGTGGATGGACCCCGTCGGGCGCGGCGACCTCGAACTGATCGGTGGCATCGATCTCAGCGGTGAACTTCCAACTCTCCTCGGCGGGGCCCTTGAGCCTGAGTGCCTCGTTACGGTCCCCTCCACTTCCGCCCCCGCCGGCGTCCCCGCTTCCGCCGGCGGATTGGGGGGCGAGGGAGCGTTCGAGGGTGTCGGGGTTGAACTGCAGGACGATGATGCGCTGGGGGGTTCCGCGTTCGGGGTCGACGACGACGATGCCGGAGCGGATGGGCTTGGGTATGTCTGCGTAGCGGCTCACAGCCGGGCCTCCAAACGCTCGGTGAGCGCGGTGTAGTCATGGGCGGGAAACGCGGCGGGAAAAGTATCGATCATTTCGGAGAGCTTTTCTGCGCGGTGCTGAAGCGCGTCTTGGAGAGTCACATCGGCGAACAGCAGTTGCCAGCCGAAGGTTCCTTTGGTCAGCCGCAGCGCATCCAGATAGTCGCAGTAGCTGAGACAGGTCCTCACGCACGCCTGGGAGTTGGTGACGGGATCGTACAGGTCTCTGTCCTGATACCAGATCTCCAAGTGATCCTTGCCCGACTGAATGCGCACAAAGGCGGCCTGACCGGTTGCGTCGCGCGGTGTGGAATCGATGATGCGCAGCTCCGAGAACAGTTGGCGATCACTCTCCGAAGCGTCGGACGTAGGACGTGGTGCCGCACCGATCAAGGCTTTGTAGAAATGCGGGAGGCTGAATTCTCCTGCGAGCTCGCTAGGGGACCCGGCCAGTCGCCATTGGCCTGAGATGCGCTTGAAGCGCAGAGAGCATCTCAGCAGCTCCGGGCTCAGTGTCAGGTCCGCCCACTCCGCCTTCGTCTCGGACAGTGGAAGAAACTCGCCCAGGGCGAACCACAGCTTCTGTTGCTCTTCGAACAACACATCGAATGCTTCGCTTCGGCGTAGCTCGTCGAGGGACTCCTGATGTAGTTCCTCGTTCGGCGTCAAAGGCTTCACGTATGTTCTCTTTCCCGGTGTCGAACCGTCGATTCCGCCGCAATGCTAGAACTCCAGTCGACCTTCTCGTTTCAACTGCTCCAGCCGTTTGCGGAGTCTTTCGAGATTGGCGAACGGTCGGCCCGGCTTCCCTCTGCGTGATGCCTTCAGCCTGCTGATCACGCCGTTGATGTCGGTGAAGTCCGCCTCCTCGCGCAGCGCCACGATGGCGTTCACGTAGGGTTCGTCCACCTGCAGGACGAGCCGCATGCGGTAGAGGTCGGTCTCGCTGTTGATGTCGATCTCCGACACCTCGTCGGGGACAGGTGGCTCCTCCAGCGGGCCGATCGAAACAGAGTTCACCGGGGTGTCGACCTTGTTCCAGTCGCTGCGACTGTCGCCCCGCTTCCCGGGCTTGCGCTTGTACCGGCCCCAACTCGCGTCTATCGAACTCGGGAATCCCGGCGGACGCGTGTCGCCGGGATAACGGCTGTCTCCGCCCTTCTCGCTCCAGTACCGGATGTTCATCGAGTACCAGGCGATGTCCTTGCCGCTGCCGATCTCCGCAGCAGCTGGGGCCTCGACCGGCCGAAGCGCCATGTTCTTGTACTGCCTGGCGGGCACAAGATTCTCGTTCTCGATGGTTCCGCCCAACTCGCGTGGCAGCAGATGCGTACGGCTCCATCGCTCGTTGTCGTTGCCCGTGTTGTCGATGTGGTCGTTGATGTACCTGAATCCAATGGCGTCGGGAGTACGTTGCCTCGCCTCCTGCCCTTTCCGCCCGAACTCCTTGTTCAGGTACTCCGCTGTAAAGCTGGAGATCAGCTTGTTGTCCCTGAAGTTCGGAGCCTTGACCGGTGGGAGCCTCTTGTCCGGCTGCTCGGTGTCGAGGTAGTCGACACCGTCTCCCTGGTCGAACTCTCCCGGAATGACGGGCAGTGTCGGGTTCAGTTTGGCCATCACCTGGAAATGCGGTGGATGCAGCCTTGAGAGCTCGCTGAGCCGGAACCAGCTGCGCAGCCCCGCAAGGAGTCCGAGGTGCGTCATGCGGTGCATACCCGGCCTCAGTTTTCTCTCCTCGATGGGACGGATCCTGGCAACCGCCTTCGCCAGGCGTGCCTGCTTCGCCTCGGGAGAATTCTCCTTCTTCCTGCGCTCGTCGCGGCTTCGCTTCCTGTGGTTCACACGCCGCTTCTTGTCGTCGCGCATGCGATCGCGCTTCTTCTTGAAGAAGTCGCGCATCTTCTTGCCGCTGTTCTCGAGAGCCTGGCCGATCTTGCTCTTGCGCAGCTTCTTGCCAAGCGTCCTGCCCGCGTTGCGCACCTTCTTCAGCGCCGACTTGACCTTGCCCTTTATTTTCTGGAGCGCCTTGCCCATCGGGGACTTCGGCTTGCGCGGCTTCGCCCGCTTCGGAGCCTCGGTTTCCTTCTTCTTCCTGGACGGGGCGGGTGTCTTGTCCTTGGTCAGGTCCGGCTTCCGGTCAGGTGTGCGGTCCTTGGCGGGAGCGGAGTCGTGGCCGCCCTCCTGCTGTGTTCTCGTCGACTCCTTGTCCTTGTGCAGCTTGTCCTGGTACTCGTCCCGGCTCCGATTGCGCTCCTTGTCCGGCGTCTTGCTCGTCGGCCGGTCATGCGCCGTGTCCTTCGGGGCGCCACGCCCCGGCCCCCGGTCCGTCGACGTCGACCGGTTCTTCGGCACCCGCGGGCCCTTCGGCCTCGACGGTCCCGCCGGCTTCCTCAAGGACTCCAGCGCGTTGCGCACCGCGCCCCGCGCCTTGTTCACCGCGTTGCCCGCCGCTTCCTTGGCGCCCTTGCCCGTCTTCTTCAGGCCCTTCATGATCTTCTCGGACATCGCCTTGAGGCGTTTTCCGACGCCCTTCGTCGCCGAAGAGAGGCGGATCATCAGGAAGTTGGCGATGAAGTCCAGCAGGGCGACGATCCCGGCAGCCACCGCCTCCGCGAACAGGCAGGCCGCCGGGCCCGCCTTGACCGCCTTCAGGTAGGCCCAGAACTTGCTGAAGGCGTTCAGGATCGAGCTCAGGCTCTGCCAGGCCGCCATCAGGCCCTGCACGATCGTGAGGATCGCCCCCGCGGCCGGCACCAGCATCGAGACGACCTTCTCGATCACGATCGAGGCGATCATCATCGGCAGCGACGCGATGATCGCGTCCCATGCCATCTTGCCGATCTGCTTGATCGACACGCAGCCCTTCACCAGCACGTCGATCACGGCCTTGCCGAGACCGAGGATGCCCTCGACCTTCGTGTCGAACCACCGCTTCACGCCGGTCTTGATCGCGCCCCAGAGATGGTCCTGGACACCGGACTTCGCCGAGCTGCCCGCCTTGCTCAACCAGCCGCCCGGGTCCGGGGCGATGTCCGCGACCAGTGCCGCGAACTTGCCCAGCGCCTCGATCGCCGCCTGGGCGAACTTGATCGCGCCCAGAATCACGGCCTGGTACATCTTGATGACGGCCTTGATACCCGCTTCCAGCACGTCGAGCAGCGCGTTCAGGCCCGCCGCCAGGGCGTCGAGCAGGGCGTTCACGGCCTTCTTCAGACCGTCCGCCAGCGCGTTGACCGCCGCGATCGCCTTGTCCCGCAGCCCCTCGATCGCCTTGCGGAACTTGTCCCGCAGCTCGGGGAAGGCCGCCAACAGCACGTCACCGATGGCGATCAGCGCATCCGCCAGGACGTCGATCGCCTTGATGGCGAGGTCCCGTACGAAGTCGATGGCCTTGTTGGCCCAGTCCTTGAACGTGTCGATGATGCCGTTGACAGCCTTGCGGGCGGCGTCGAAGACCTTGGTGACCGCGTCGAGCATCGCATTGAACGCACTCTTGACCTTGTCCGCGACCCAGCCGAAGAAGCCTCCCGAGGGCTTCTCCTCCTCCTTTTTCTTCTCGGCCTCCTTCTCCGCCTTCTCGCGCTCGGTGTCGATCTGCGCGTTGTCCTTGTCCTTCCTGTCGCTGACCTCCTTGTCCTTGTCGTCGCGGGCCTTGACGATTTCCTTGTTCTTGTCGGTGTGTTCCTTCTCGGACTTCTCGTCCGCGTCCTCGATCTTCTGGTCCTGCTCGTTGCGCCAGCTCTCGCGCTCGCGCCGAGCATCTTCGGCCGCGCGCCCGCGCTCGGCCGTCTGCTTCTCCGCGTTCCGAGTGACCTCACGGTCGATCTCGGTCTGTTTCTCCTGTTTGGCCTGCTGCTCGCCCTGCTGCTGGTCCTTCTCCTTGGCGACCAGGTCGCCCTGAGCCTGGCCCGCGGCCCCCTGGATCTCGCTGCCACGCTCCTGCTTGGCGACCGCTCCGACACCGGGCTCAGGCCTGGATCCGGCCTTCAACTCGCCCCCGGCGCCCCTGTTTCCGGCGCCCGTGGCCTTGCCGACCAGCTGCTCCTGGGGCGCGTTCGGGAAGATCTGGTCCTCGCCCATCGGCTTGGCCGCGTCCTCACGGCCCGTGCTCCGGATGTCGGACTGCTTCTTCTTGAGCGCCTTGGCCTGGTCATCCGTGCGCTTGGGGTCGCTCTCGCCCTCCAACCTGATCTTTGGGGCGGGGCCCACCGTCTTGTTCCGCAGTTCCGGGTCGACGGTCGGGACCGCGTCCGCCGCGGCGTCGACGTTCTTGGCCTCTTCCGCGGTCAACTTTTCGGCCACCGGGGCCGGTGGTGGCGGAGTGTTGTCGGTGGGCTTCGCGCCCTCCGCCTTGTCGCTGCCCTTGGCCTTCTGTTTCTCGACCCGGTCCTCGGGGCCGAGCTTCTCGACCTTGCCCGTCACCCGGGCGGCGGGCGGGGCCGCCTCGGGCTGTGCCGACCGGGTGCGCGGTGCGCCGGAAGGACGCTCACGCTTCGGCGGGTTGGCGTCCAGCCGCCGCTGCTCCTCGCCGACCTTCTTGTCCGCCGCGGCGTCCACACCGGGCATGGCGGCAGCCGCCTGGTCCGGCGCCAGCTTGCTGACCGTACCGATGGCGGCCTTCGGGTCCTGGCCCGAGACGTCCGGCGGCTCCTCCTGCTTCTCCTCGGGAGACGCCCCACCGCCGCCGCAGCTGCCGCCGCCCTCTTCCTTCTCCGCCGCGGGCTCCGGCGGGGCGCAACCGCCGCCGTCCTTCTCCAGCGAAGCCTCCGGCGCGGGAGGGCTCGACTTCCCAGGATTCTCGACCTGTTCGGCCGCGGGACTCACCGCGGCCTGCGCCACCGACGGCGCCCCGCCTGGGCCCGTCGCGGCGCTCGGCCCTGTCGCACTGCTGCCGCCGACCACACCCCTCGGTGTCGCCGCTCCCGGACCGCTCTCCTTCGGCACCACGCTCTTGGGCGCGGATGCCTCATGGTCGCTCTTCGTGGAGTCGGCGACCCGCCGTGCGGCAGGGGAAGGCCTGGCGTCCTCCGGCGAGGTCCGTACCGTGTGCGCACCGGCGGGAGGGGTCGCGGACGCCGCCGTACCGGTGGCAGCACCTGTGCCCGACGCGGCCGCCGAGGATCCGGCAGACCCGGGTCGAGGCCTGCGGTCCCGCTCCTGTTGCTCCTTGCGCTCCTCCTGCTGATCCTCGGCGCTCGCGGCGTCCGGTTGCTCCTCGCCGTCGGAGGAGCCCGAGTCCGCCTCCTCCGTGTCCTGTTGTTGCTCCGGGTCCTGCTTCTCCGCCTCGGGCTCCGGCTCCCGTCTGCCGTCGGTCCCGGGATCAGGGCCGACCTCCTGGTCCACCGGCTTCTCCGGCTGGAGGTCCTTCTCGGTACGGTCCCCGGCCTCGGCTGCCGGTCCTCCCTCGGGCTGAGGAGCCTCGCCCTCGACGGGGCCCATCTCGGCGCCCGGTGGCTTGGCCTCGGTCTCCGGGGCGTCCTCGTCCTCTTCCTCCTCCGCGTCGTTCTCCCGCTGTTCCTGGACCTGTTCGGCCCTGGTGGGAGGGGGCGTGGGGAAGGTGGGCACTGCAGCGGACGGGTTGTCCGCGGTCGGGACCGACGACACGTCCAGATCGGTGTCCGGCAGATAGTCGTCGGGCTTCAGTTCCGGGTCGGCCGCGCCGTCGCCTGAGGCCCGGTCATCGTCCTGCTCGCCGCCGATGTCACGGTCCGCGCCCGCCTCCAGCCCGAGCGGCTTCTCCTCCTCGCGCGGATCGTCCTCATCCTCGTCCTTCTCATGCAGCCCGTGCTCGGACAGCGCGCTGTCCCGCTGCTCCGCCCGCTCGTCCACCTTCTCCGGGCGTACGGGGCCGGGCCGGTCCTTCGCCTTCGGATCGAGGTTCTCCTGCTTCGAGCCGTCCGCCGGCTTCTTCGCGTCGTCCTTGCGCTTGCGCTTGTCGGCGCCGGGGGCGTTCGCCTGCTCCGGGTCCCGCTCCTCCCGGTCGCGCTGCTCCTTGCGCTCCTCCTTGGTCTGCTCGGCGCCGTCCGCCTGGCCCTGCGCGCGCTCGTCCGCGGCGTCGTCGGCCCGCTGACGGTCCTGGCCCTGCTTCTCCTCCTCCTGCCGCTGCTCCTGCGCGGCCTGCTGCCGGGACTGTGCCCGTTCGTCCTCCTGCTCCTTGCGCCGGGCGGTCTCCTGGTCCTCGGCCGCCGCGTCGGAGCGCGCCCTGCTCCTGTCGCCGCCGCGCTTCTCGTCCCGCGCCTCGGCGTCCTTCCGCTCCTCGCGGGAGTCCTCGGCCCGCTTGTCCTTCGAGCTGCGCCCGCCCTCTTCCTGCCGTTGCCACCGGGCGCGCTCGACACCCAGCAGCTCGAAGAGGTCGGTCTCCGGCTCGGGCACCTCGGCGGGCTGGAGGTCGACGGGCCCGGTCTCGGACTCCTCGGCGAGTTCGAGGAGCCGGTCGTACTCGTCGGAGAGCAGTCGCACTTCCAGCCGGTCCAGCACCGAGTCCTGCAACTGTGTTGACATCCGCGCCAGTTGGAGGCGTACACGGCCTGACAGGTCCGCCGGGTCGCCGCGAAGCGAGCGCAGCACGCCGTTCGCGAGACGGTCCACCAGCGTGGCGGGGTCCAGCTGTTCCGTACGGGACCGGTCGGCGTCGACCGTGGCGTACCGCAGCCAGCCGGGCGTGGACTGCTCCGCCTCCACCTCAGGGACCTGCTCCTCGTCCCGTACGAGGGCCCGCGCCGCCGACTCGGCCTCGCGCTCCAGCGCCTGCTGCGGAAGGCTCACCGCACCCAGATCGCGGCCCACGCGCAACGCGCCCAGACCGTCCGGGTTCTGCACCGTGTGCAGCAGCTCATGGGCGAGCAGCCGCTGCCCGTCCGCCGTGCCCGGGCGATAGGCGCCCTCGCGGAAGAAGATGTCCTGGCCGACCGCGACCGCGTCCGCGCCCAGCAGTTCCGTCAGTGTGCCCGCGTCCCGGTCGGTGTGCAGGCGCACCCGGCTGAAGTCGTGGCCGAGCTGCTCCTCCAGCTCCCGCCGTACGCTGAGATCGAGCGGCTGTCCGGCTCCGCTGACGATGTTCTTCGGCTCCGGTGTCCGGGACGTGGCGCGCTCCTTGCGCTTGCGTCGCCGTTCGGCCTGGGCCGCCTGCGCGTCCTGGGCATGTGACGTACTCATCGAGACTCACCCCGCCCCGAGAGTCCCGCGTGCACCGCACGCGCCAGCGCCTCGCCGAGCCGCCCCGGCGAGGTGGTCGGGGGCAGCGGGGGCAGTCCGGACAGGGCGTCCAGAGCCCGTCCCCCGTCGGCTGCCAGCGGCACACCACGCTCCCGTACGAGCCGGGACAGCTCCGCTTCGAAAGCGGCCGAGACCCGGTCGGGGTCGAGCCGCTCGAAACCGTCGAGCACCAGTTCGCCGATGTCCACGCGGATCGTGCGCTCCGTGAGGCGCGGTGCCTCGCGCGTGGCCTCACGCCGTGCCTCGTTCAGACCCATCCGTGGACCTCCGAGGGCGTCAAGGAGCGGTCCAGCTTGAGGTATTCGGTACGCGCGGCCTCCAGCATGTGCCGCATCTGGAGGCGGTCGCCCTCCTCCGCCGCGAGGAAGGCGCCCGACAGCGCGATGTTGCGGATCGAGCCGCCCGCCACGGTCAGCCGGGCCAGCTGCTCGGGGTCGATGCCCTTCATCGGGGCCCGCACCGGCAGCACCCGCCGCCAGATCTCGGCGCGCTCGCTCTCGCCGGGGAAGGGGAAGTCGACGACGAAACGGATACGCCGCATGAACGCCGTGTCCAGCGCCTGCTTCATGTTCGTCGTGAGGATCGCGAGTCCGCGGTACGCCTCCATCCGCATGAGCAGATAGCTGACCTCGAGATTGGCGTACCGGTCGTGGCTGTCCTTGACCTCACTGCGCTTGCCGAACAGGGCGTCGGCCTCGTCGAACAGCAGCAGCGCGCCGCCTCGTTCGGCCGCGTCGAAGACCTTGCGCAGATTCTTCTCGGTCTCGCCGATGTACTTGCTGACCACCTGCGAGAGATCGATGATGAACAGATCCAGGCCGAGCTCCTTGGCCATCACCTCGGCGGCCAGGGTCTTTCCGGTGCCGGAGCCGCCGGCGAAGAGCGCGGTGACGCCGAGTCCGCGGCGCAGCGTCTCGGCGAAGCCCCACTCCTGGTACACGGTCGAGCGCTGACGCACATGCGCGACGATCTCGCGCAGAATCCGCAGCTGCCGCTCGGCCAGCACCAGATCGCTCCACGCCGCCTGCGGCTCGATCCGCCGGCCCAGCTCGTCCATGCCCATCCGGGCCTCGGTGAGCCCGGCACGCCAGGCCAGACCGGTCGCGTCCAGCTCGTCCTCGCCGGGCAGATCCCGTACGACCGTCGCTCCGGCGGACCGGATCAGATGCGGCGGCAGCGAGAACTGCGCGACGAGATCCCGCAGATCCTCCTCGCCCACCTCCGGCACGTCCGCGAACGCGGCTGCCCACACGCCGAGTTGCTCCTCCGTGTCCAGCGGCGGAACGGTCACTCGCTCGCCGCGCGGCCGGGCGGTCTGCCGGGGATCGAGGCTGGAGACGACGAGCGGAACGGCCGCGCTCTCGATGAACGCGTCCGTGGCCGCCGCCTGGTCGCGGTCGAGCTCGCCGACCTCGACGAGCAGCGCGGCGGGCAGCATGATGGCCTCGCGCTGCCACAGCCGCGCCAGCCGGTCCCGCTCGGCGGGATCGGTGGGCATGTCGTCGGCGGCCATGGTGTACAGACCGAGCCCCGAACGGCTTGCCGCCGCCGCCGCGATGTCGGTACGGGTCCGCAGATCGCCGCCGACCAGCTCGACCCGGAGCGGCGCGTGCTGCCCGGCACTCGCCCAGCCCGCGGCGACCTGGCTCGCCGCCAGGTCGTACGAGGCGGGCAACGACTCCGGAACGGGCGCACGGCGCAGCAGTCCGTGCAGCCGGGTGTCCAGATAGGCCGAGCCGACGAGGAAGTGCAGGATGCGCTCGTCGAGGCGCAGCCGTGAGCTGGTCAGCCGGGTCTCGTCGTCGAGCTCGACGAGCCGCCAGCGGCGCAGGGGGGCGACGGGGGTGAGGGCGCTCCAGTGCGCACCGTCGAAGGCCGCGAGGGCGAGCGAGAACGTGGGGTGGGTTCGCTCTGGGTCCCCGCCGGCGGCGGCGCACCGCCCACCGGTGGTGGGGTCGAGCTCGGCGGCGGCGGCGAGCACGACGACGTCGCGCTCGAAGGGGCTGAGCCCGAAACAGGCGACGAGCGCGTCGAGCGTGGCGGGCGCGCATACACCGGGGGCGGCCGGTTCGCCTCCGGCCGAGGGGGTGGGGGTGCTGCCTCCGGCAGTGAGTTCACTCTGCCGAGGGTGCGCTGCGGCGCCCGCGTCGACGTCTCGCCGGACGGGCTCGGCCGCACCCTTGGCGGAGGGGTGGTCCGCACCGGTGCCCGGAACGGCACCGTCCGTGGGTGCGGCCCCCGCGTGCGGCTGGTCCGCGGCGTCCTGTCCGGAGCCGGGACGGCGCTGCGCCCGGGCCGCGTGGGCGTCCACGCGGGTGAGCACGGACCGTACGGCCGCGAACAGCGCCCGACCGTCCGCACCGGCGTTCGCCGACGCACCGGTTGCCTCGTACGTCCCCATACCCTCACCCACCCCCGTGTCACGCACCGTGTCTCAGCTCTCCTTGTCGTCCGCGCCCGCTTCGGTGCCCTTGCGGGCACGAGCCGGCGCGGCCCGTTTCGTGACGGGCTTCGCGGCAGCCTTCGCGGTCTTCACCGCGGCGCGCTTTCGCGCGGGGGCGACCGCCTTCGGCGCCACATCCGGCGCGGGCGCGGGCGCGGGCTCGGGTTCGGGTTCCGCGGACTCCTGCCGCCCCGGCGGCACCGGTGCCCCGGGGGCTGCGAACGGCAGCACCGTCACCGTCCGACGGTCCACCTGCTTCGCCGGGACCGGCCGCTCGCGGCCCTCGATCAGGACCAGCGACGCCTGGTACGCCACCGACAAGGCGTACGGGGTCTGGTGGAGCATCCCCCACAGCTTCGACGTCTCGTCGATGTCCATCACTGTCGGCGTGAACCGCAGCCGCTGCGGCGAGTCCACCAGATCACTGCCCGCGAGATACGGCCGCTCCGCCGCGAGTTCGATCAACTCCGCCGGCATCACCGGGATTTCGTGCAGCGTCCGCACCACACAGCCGATCAGCCGCTGCCCGACCAGCTCCGCCTCCTCCCCGTACGCACTGATCAGAAAGTGCAGATCCAGCGCGGCGACGGGCCGCTTGAGCAGCGTGCCGTCCGATGCGCGCGTCGGCAGGTCGGTGTGGCGCATCGAGGGGTTCGGAGTGACCTGGTAGAGGAAGACGTTGATGGTCGGCTCGACCGGCGGCTCGGCCGGTGGCTTACGGGTCTCGACCTTGACCGCGATGTCCATCTCGGGGCTCAGGTTGTTCTCGATCAGCAGGGCCAGTGCCTGAGTGACCGTCGCGATGGCGAGTGCGTTGCTCATGACCTCAGTCCCTCCTCTCGCCGCGTGACAGGTAGTCGTCCAGCGTCAGCGCGGGCGCGCGCCGTCCGGTGCGGTCGGGGTGTCCGCCGCCGGCGGGGCGGCTCGCGCCGGGCGGTGGGGCCGCGCTCACCTCCAGGCGGCCGATCTGTACGTGTACGACGCGTTCGGCGGGCCGCGGCGGGCGCCGCCCGATTCCGCTCGGTGCCGCACCCCGTGCCGCGGCTGTATCGGCGCCGCGCGGCCGGGCAGCTGCGGAGGCGGCCGGGGCAGCCCTGTCCGCCGCGCGCGGCGCGGCAGCGGCCGGCGTCCGCGGCGCATCGGCCACCGGTGCGGTGGCACCCCGCCGTGCCGCCCGCGGAGCATCCGAGGCGACCGGGCGGGTCGCCGAGGGCGCGGCCGCCGAGGCCGGTCGCAGCAGCGGACCGGTGACCGGCCCGGCCGGCGCCGCCCGCCGCTCGGGGTCACCCGGAACGCCCGCCGCCTCGGTCCGTACGACGGTCTCCCGATCCGTCCGTACCTCGCGCTCGTGCCGTACCGACTCGGCCGGTCCCAAGGCGGGCCGGGACGCCGACGGGATCAGCGCCGCCGGCTCGTCCGGCTCCGGCGGCCCGCTCCGAAGCGCCTCGACCCGTTCGAACGGGCCGGGCAGCCGCGGCCGGACCCGTGCCGCGCCGGCACCCGCCGCGGGCACCGGTGTGTACCGGGCGAGCAGCCGGTCGAAGTAGTCAGGCATCTGCGCACAGCTCCAGGTAGTAGCGACGCCGCAGCGGGCTGAGCGCCAGGATCTCCGGCTCGCTCCACCCGTAGGCGGTCGCGAGCAGGTGGACGTCGAGCATCAAGTCCCGCGCCCAGGTGTCCAGTTCGGTCCACAGGTAGGAGGTGATGTCCAGCTCGGCCGGGGTGGCCTCACCGCACTCGGGGCAGGCGACGTTCAGCGTCACGTCGGACGTCGGGTCCACCGAAGCCGCCGTCTCCGCGAGCTGTCGCTGTACCCGCTCGGGCAGCAGGGCGCCCAGCCGCTCCGGCGGCACCGCCTCGCCGTCCCGTACGGCCGACACGGTGCAGCGCGCCATCAGCAGCCGACGTGCCTCGTCCGGATCGGGCACGGCGCCGGCCGCCGCGAGGTCGGCGACGGTGGGCAGCCGGAACTCGATCGTCCACCCGTCCTCCTCCACTCGCAGCGGGCCGCCCGGTGTCCGCGTCCGGGTGCCGAACAGCGTCGCGTCGAGGTCGAACTCCATGGCCTCGCCGCACTCCGCGCACTCGACCCGCACCTGCATGCGTTCGCCGAACAGCGCCCGGCGCAGCGCGAACAGATCCGCCTCCCGCTCGCCGACCGGCATCGACAGCAACACGTCGGTTCCGGCCCCCGGGCGGGCCGCCCGGTGCAGCAGCAGGGACCTTCCCGAGTCGTGCTGCGCAAGCCCGGCCTCCCAGGTGGCGAGCAGCTCGGCCGGTCCCGTCGGCGTCATCCCTCATTCCTCCGGTGCACAGACGTCGCTCAGGCGGGATGGGTGAACGAGGGCTCGACCGGCTCCTCCACCTCGTAGTCCCGCTCCCAGCCTTCGCATTCGAGCTTCACGCTCTGGATGGCGACGGCGTTGGCGTTGGCGTCCAGCTCGCCGAGCACCTGGTACTCGCTCACCCAGGCCCGGTAGAGCTTGTGCGAGACGGCCACCTGCCCGGCCTCGTTGAGGACCTGGATGATGATGTCCTTGCGGAAGTCCCGGAGCGACACCTCCGAGCCGAGCCCGGCGCCGACCTGCCAGACCTTGTTCGCCCACCGGTCGAATTCGGGGTCGTGGGTGACACCGCGTTCGAGCGTGACGCCCTCGAACTCGGAACGGCCCGGCGACTTGCGCGGTGAACTCGGGTCACCGCCGTGGCGGTGCTTGACCACCTCGGTGGTGCGCTTCAGGGGACTGATCTTGCTGATGCCCGCGACCGTTCGACCGTCCCAGAGGACCAGGAACTTGAAATTCTTGTAGGGGTCGAAGCGATGGGCGTTTATCTGGAACTCAGCCATCGGTTTCCTTCGTGTTCCTTTTTCTTGGTTACGGGAGGTCGAACTGCCCGGCCATCTGCTGAATCTTCACGATGACGAACTCCGCGGGCTTCACCGGTGCGATGCCGATGACAACGTTGACGACACCGGCGTCGATATCGGCGTCCGTCGTGGTGTCCTTGTCGCACTTGACGAAGTACGCCTCGCGCGGAGTCCCGCCCTTGAACGCACCCTGCCGGAACAGGTCGTTGAGATACGCCGACGCCTTCAGCCGGATCTGCTGCCAGAGCTGCTCCTCGTTGGGCTCGAAGACGACCCACTGCAGTCCGCGGTGCAGGCTCTCCTCGACATGCAGCGCGAGTCGGCGCACCGGCACGTATTTCCACGCACTGTCGAGGGCGTCGGCCCCCTCGAGCGTGCGTGCGCCCCACACCAGCGGGCCCACCACGGGGAAGGTGCGCAGGCAGTTGATGCCCAGCGGGTTGAGCAGCCCGTTCTCCCGGTCGGTCAGCTTGACCGTCAACGAGCGCACTCCGGCGAGCCGTGCCTCGGTCCCGGCCGCCGCCTTCCACACACCACGCTCGCCGTCCGTACGGGCGATGACACCCGCGACGGCACCCGACGCCGGGAAGGAACGCAACCGGCCGGTCAGCGGGTCGGTGAACTGCAGGTGCGGGAAGTACAGCCCCGCGTGATTGCTGCGTACGGCGTCGAGGGCGCCGATCCCGGCCCGCGCGGCATCCACACTGCCCCAGGTCGAGGGGGAGTCGACGAGCAGGAAGATCCGCCGCTCCTGACAGAGCTGCTCGGCCGCGGACAGCACGGTGACCATGTCCTCGGTGGATCCGTACGCCGCAAGCTCCGGCAGGGCCAGCAGGTTGACGTCGTCCACGTCACGCAGCGCCTGCACGCCGGTCTTGCGCACCTCGCTGCCGATCAGGTCGCGCGGCCCGGGTGGGTCACCGTCCTTGCCGCCCTGCAGGGGGAAGACGGGCGGGTTGACCGAGGCTTCGAGGCCCAGGTCGTTGGCGCACTCGCCGATGAAGCGCACCACGTCGTCCGGATCGACGGACCCGGCGACGACCTGGAGACGCCGGCCGAAGGCGGTGACCTCGGCCCCCGCGAAGGCGTGCTTCCCCGGAGCGTCCGGCAGTGCGCGCAGCTTGCGCTCCAGCAGCAGTGCCAGCTCGGTCACGTTGCTCGGCGGCTCACCGTCGCGGTCGGGTTCGTGGAGCGTGAACTCCCGCTCCACATCTCCGAACTTGACTTTCAGCTCCACGCCCAGGTCAGGCAGTTCCGCCGCGAAGGGCTTGGATACGGTGCCGGACGGGTCGGGCCTGCCCTCGTCGAGGACCTTCACCCGGACGAGGGAGGAACCCGCGTCGACGACTGTCTCGACGTAGCGGCCGTGGCCGGCGTCCATCGAGAGCCCGGTGAAGGACTCGCGGGCTCCGCCGCGCGCGTCGAGTATCTGGAGATTGAACGTCCTGTCCGGATCCTGGGTGTCGTGGTCGACGGCCACCCGCAGGCCGGAGCCCCAGACACCGGGTTCCTTGGCGTGCACCTCCAGCACCGGGCACTCGCTGTGTCCCTCGGTGGAGTGGAGGGTGACGCAGGCTTCCTCTCCGGTTCCGCTCTTGGCCACCCGCACGACGACCGCGACCGTGCCGCCGTTGCCGAAGAACTGATGCACCGCGTAGCTGACCGCGCTCTGCGAGGTGAGTCCGCCGAAGCGGCGCTCGAAGTCCGCGAAGCTGCTGACCCGCACCGGCTGATTGAGCGGACCCCGGCGGGTGTGCCCCACGAACGCGGTCACCGAAGTGGTGACCGATGCGATGGTGCGGATGCTGCTGGGAAGTTCCTCGATGTAAACGCCGGGATAGCCCATGTGCGTCGGCATTCCCCCTCCATTCCCTTCGCGCACCGAGCAAGGACGCGAGGAAGTGAAGGAAATGTGCGCGCGGGCATCGAGCCGCACACACGATCCCCTTTTGTTTCCCCCGTCGTTCACCCCGTGCAATATCGGTCTCGCAGGGCCATCTGCATGCGCATGCGCCGGTGGCTCCTGATGCATGAGTTCCTCAGGGGAGTCTGTTACGCGCCCCAAGGGCAGGTCAAGGGAGTGAATAGGCCATCCGGCGATGACTGTCAGAGAATTCGACTGCGGATGATTTGGCGTGGTCAGAGCATTTCACCGGCGGAATATGAAGATTGAATTCACGACCGCTTCACAGGAAGGTCGGCACCTGGGAGGGAAACAAGCCGAATGGGCTCGATGACGGCGCGCCGCCTTCCATTCCGCCGGAGCCGGGGCAGGTGGGGCGCGGCGGTGCGGGCGGCAGGTACCGTAGGAGAACGATTTCGTGGGCCTCCTGGCGGGCTGCGTACACCCAGGAGGCACTCATGACGACGAACCGCGGACGCAAGGACGTCATCCGCGACCGGATGGCCGCCACCGGCGAGTCGTACAACGTCGCCGCCCGCAATCTCAAGGCGATGAAGGACATGGGCGCCACCCGTGACGCCGTCCTGACTCAGCGCTGGCACCCGGCGGACTCGCTCGATGTGCCGTGCCCCTGCGGCGGGACGTGCGAGCCGGGTGAGACGTGCGAGCGCTGCCACGCCCGGCAGCGGCACGTGGCGCGCTACCCCGGCAGCGTCACCGACGTGGAGACGTGGGTGGACCGGTACGACTGCCTGGGCTGCTCGTCCTCGTACACGCTGACCGTCGTCCTGCGCGGCCGCCCCTGGGGCGTCGCCGAGACAGTGGTTCAGGGCGGGGCGGCGGAGCCGGTGGTCAGGGCGCGGGTCTTCCCCGGCGTCGCCCACCCGCTGCTGCGCCCCGAGACCCCCGAGGACGACTGACCGGCTGGGGGCGGATGCGCCCCGCAGCCGGGCGTCGCGTCAGCTCTCGTCCGGTGCCAGGCGCAGCGAGATCGAGTTGATGCAGTACCGCTGGTCGGTCGGCGTGGGGTACCCCTCGCCCTCGAAGACATGCCCCAGGTGCGAGCCGCAGCGCGCGCACCGCACCTCGGTGCGGACCATGCCGAGGCTGCGGTCCTGGATCAGCTCGACCGCGTCCGTGTCCTTCGGGTCGTAGAAGGACGGCCAGCCGCAGTGCGACTCGAACTTCGTGTCCGAGCGGAACAGCTCGGCGCCACAGGCCCGGCAGGAGTAGACGCCGGCCGTCTTGGTGTCGGTGTACTCACCGACGAAGGCGGGTTCGGTGCCGGCCTGGCGCAGGACCGCGTACTCCGCGGGCGTCAGCTCCGCCCGCCATTCCTCGTCCGGCTTCTCGATGTCGTACGACACGGTGGCTCCCTCAGCTCGACAGGTGGTCCAGGATCTGCGGGCCGAGGTCCGTGACGTCGCCCGCCCCCATGGTGAGAACGAGGTCGCCGGGCTTCGCCATTCCCGCGATGGCCTCGGGAACCGCCGCCTTGTCGTGGACGGCGGTGACGTCGGCGCCGGCCGCCTTCGCGGCGTCGATGATCAGGGTGCTGGTGACGCCGGGGATCGGGTCCTCACGGGCCGGGTAGATGTCCAGGACCACGGAGGCGTCGGCGAGGGCGAGCGCCTGTCCCATCTCCGTACCGAGCTCCTGGGTGCGGGAGAAGAGATGCGGCTGGAAGACGACGAGGAGGCGCGAGCCGGCAGCGGCGCCGCGCATCGCTTCGAGGTCGGCGGTCATCTCCGTCGGGTGGTGCGCGTACGAGTCGATGACCTGGACGCCCGCCGCCTCGCCCTTGAGCTGGAGGCGGCGCTTGACCCCGGTGTACTTGCCGAGCGCGGAGGCCAGGTTGTGGGCGGGGATGCCCAGTGCGACACCGGCGGCCAGGGCGGCGACCGCGTTGTGGGCATAGTGGCTGCCCGGGACGGAGACCGTGAAGGTGAGGAACTTGCCGTTCAGGACGACCGTGACTTCGCTGGTCAGACCACGCGGGGTGATCTTGTGGACACGTACGTCGGCGGTCTCGGACTCGCCGTACGTGACGATGTTCAGGGAGGAGAGGTCGCGCACGCGCCTCGTCAGCTCGACCGCGCCGGACTGGTCCGCGGAGACGACCAGGGTGCCACCGGGAACGATCTTCCCGACGAACGTCTCGAAGGAGTCGTAGATCTCGTCCATCGAGGCGTAATTCGCGTGGTGGTCCAGCTCCACGTTGAGAACGATCGCGACCTCGGGGTCGTACTTCTGGAAGCTGCGGTCGCTCTCGTCGGCCTCGGCGACGAAGATGTCGCCCTCGCCGTGCGTCGCGTTGGTGCCGGGGCCGGCCAGGTCGCCGCCGATGGCGTACGACGGGTCGAGGCCCAGCTCGGAGAGGGCGACGGCCAGCATCGACGTGGTGGTCGTCTTGCCGTGGGTACCGGCGACGGCGATGGCGCGCAGGCCCTGCATCAGTGAGGCGAGCGCGTCCGATCGGTGCACGACGGGGATCGACAGCTCGGCGGCGCGCAGCAGCTCCGGGTTGTCGGCGCGGATGGCACTGGAGACGACCACGCAGGACGCGTCGTCCGCCAGATGACCGGCGGCGTGCCCGATGTGGACGGTCGCGCCCAGTGCCCGCAGGGCCTCGGCCGTACCGGACTCCTTGGCGTCACTGCCGGCGACCTTCGCGCCACGCCGGGCGAGGATCTTCGCGATGCCCGACATTCCGGCGCCGCCGATGCCGATGAAGTGCGGTCGTTCCATGGCGGCAGGAATACCGGGTGCCATGCGCGTATCTCCCAAAAGTTGTGGTGCGACGCCCCCAGCCTATTCGCTGTGCGCGAAGAGTTTGAGCACAGGTACGCCGACCTTGTGCCGGGCCCTGGACGCCCAGTCGCGGTGGAAGAACTCCTCCACGTAGTGCGGGGCGGTCAGCACGATGACCTCGTCGGCCTCCGCCTCGTCGACCACGGATTTCAGCTTGTCCAGCGGGTGGTCCTCGACCACCTGTCCGACCGCTTCGGAGCCCGCCTTGCGCAGCGCGGCGAGCGAGACCTCGAGGGCCAGCTCGGCGGACTGCCTGGCGTCCTTGCCCTCGGGCTCCCCGAGCTCGCGGGCCGCTTCCTTCAGCTCGCCGATCGCCACGTCGTCGATGGCGCGCAGGAGTACGTCCGCCTGGTCACCGCGTGGCTGCATCAGTACGACGAACGAGGTCCCCTCGTCCCCGTGGAGGGTGGTGACGAACTCGACGTCCTCGGAAGTGAGGGGCTTCTCGATCATCAAAACGCTGGTGAACACCACAGGCGCCCTTCTGTTCCATCGACCGTCGCAGGCCGCTGCCGAAACCGTCCTTCCCCGTGCGGGCACGGGGACTGCGAGAGCTATTGTGCCCACCGGAAGCTAACCGGAACGGGACACTCCGATGATTGTCAGATCCGACGGTACCGAGTGAAGAGGAACCCGGCCTCCTCCAACAGCGACGCCAGGGTGAATCGTTCCGGCACCGCCACCGCCGGACCTCCCGCGATCCGCTGGGCGTCCCCGGCGGTCAGCATCGGCGAGAGGGTCAGACACAGCTCGTCCAGCACCCCGGCAGCGATGAACTGACCGAGCAGCCGGGGTCCGCCCTCCGCCAGCTGCCGGTGGAGCCCGCGGTCCGCGAGTTCCCGTACGGCCCTGGCGGGGTCCACCCGGGAGCCCTCCCCCGCGGTCACCACCTCGGCGCCCGCCTTCCGGGCCGCTTCGATCCGAGCCGGCGGCGCGCCGTTGCCGGTGAGCACGAGGGTCGGGACGAGCGGCGAGACGAACAGCGGAAGCGAGAAGTCCAGGTCCAGGCTGCCGCTGACCACGGCGATCGCCGGTGCGGGTCCCTGCCCGGCCGCCGTCCGCCGCGCGGCGAAGGCCTCCCGGGCCCGGGCCGGCCGGTAACCCTCCATGCGTACGGTCTCCGCACCCACCACGACGACATCCGCCAGCCCGCGCAACGTACCGAAGATCCGCATGTCCGTCTCGCAGGAGATCGGCTGCGAGCGGCCGTCGTGCTGGGCGGCGCCGTCGAGTGTGGAGACCATGTTGGCGCGCAGCCACAGGCCGTCCCCTTCGGGGTACGCATAGGCGTCGGCCAGCTCGTCCAGACTCCACTCCCCCACTTCGGCAGCCGGTGTCTGGTCGGTCACAGGGAAGAGGCGTCGCATTCGTGCAGTCTCGCACGGCGCTTAAGCTTGACAGCTGTGTCGTCCTCCCCCGCCGTGCCTGGGCAGAGTCCCATAGCCGAAACGGCCCCGCTGTCCCTGTGCGCCCTTGAGCCGCACGTCCCTGCCGACCGTCTGGTCGCCGAGATGGTGCCGCCGCCGCGCTTCGACACGGTGCGCTTCGACACGTACGTCCCCGACCCCGACCAGCCCAGTCAGGTCGAGGCGGTCAAGGTCCTCAGCGGGTTCGCGACCGGGCTCGGCGGTGCGCACCCCACAGGTGCGGGCAAGAAGGGTGGGGCGCGAAGCGCATCCGTCGAGGGGTGGTGGCGGGCGACGGGTGGGCGGTTCATCGGCAGGAAGCCGGCGCCGGTGGCCGGACCGCTCGGCGTGTATCTCGACGGCGGCTACGGCGTCGGCAAGACGCACCTGCTGGCCTCGCTCTGGCACGCCACGCCGGCCGCCCCGTCACTCAAGGCGTTCGGCACCTTCGTGGAGCTGACAAATCTCGTCGGCGCCCTGGGCTTCCAGCAGACCGTACAGACACTCAGCGGGCACCGGCTGCTCTGCATCGACGAATTCGAACTCGACGACCCGGGCGACACCGTCCTCGTGTCGTCGCTGCTCAGCAGGCTGGTCGAGGCGGGGGTCGCGCTGGCCGCCACCTCCAACACGCTGCCCGGCAAGCTCGGCGAGGGGCGCTTCGCCGCCGCCGACTTCCTGCGGGAGATCCAGGGCCTGTCCTCGCACTTCCGCCCGCTGCGGATCGACGGCGAGGACTACCGGCACCGTGGGCTGCCCGAGGCCCCCGCCCCGTACTCCGACGAGCAGGTCACCAGGGCGGCGTACGCCACCGCGGGCGCGAGCCTGGACGACTTCCCGTCGCTGCTCGACCATCTGGCCCGTGTCCATCCGAGCCGGTACGGCGCGCTGACGGACGGCGTCCGGGCGGTCTGCCTCACCGACGTGCAGCCGGTGCCGGACCAGTCGACGGCCCTGCGGCTCGTGGTGCTCGCAGACCGGCTGTACGACCGGGAGATACCGGTGCTCGCCTCCGGACTGCCGTTCGACCGGCTGTTCAGTGACGAGATGTTGAACGGGGGATACCGGAAGAAGTACTTCCGGGCGATCTCCCGGCTGACGGCGCTGGCGCGCGACGCAAAGGGACTGGTGGCGCAGTAGGTTCGGATGCGGTAACTCCATCATCCGAAGGGAACCAGCATGGCAACCACGCGTCAGGCGCACACGGTCTGGGAAGGCAACCTGATCGAGGGCAAGGGCGTCGTCACCTTCGACTCCTCCGGCATCGGGGACTACGCGGTGTCATGGCCGTCCCGCGCGGAAAAGGCGAACGGCAAGACCAGCCCGGAGGAGCTCATCGCGGCGGCGCACTCCAGCTGCTTCTCGATGGCGCTGTCCAACGGCCTGACCACGGCCGGCAACGCGCCGACCCGGCTGAACACCCAGGCCGAGGTCACCTTCCAGCCCGGCACCGGCATCACCGGCATCCACCTCACCGTGCAGGGCGAGGTACCCGGTCTCGACGAGGCGGGCTTCGTCAAGGCGGCCGAGGACGCCAAGGCGAACTGCCCGGTTAGCCAGGCACTCACGGGCACGACGATCACGCTGACCGCTTCGCTCGTCTGATCCCACGGGCCACGGCAGACCCGCGACGCGCCACCAGGCGCAGTGACCCGCATGGTTCCCGCGCAGCGATACGCGTGGTACACACATGCGGGTCACTTCTCCTGTCCGCCAGCAGGGAGTTGCCTCATGTCATCTGCACCATCGCGACGATTCGCAACACGACGACAGGTTCTGGCCGGCAGCGGCGCGACCGCTGTCTCGATCGCCTTCGCCGGGGCCTTCTCCGAACTCTTCGCGGGCACCGCCGCCGCCCGTGGCCACAGCGGCTACGGGCCGCTGGTCCCCGACCCGGACGGCCTGCTCGATCTACCGAAGGGGTTCCGCTACCGGGTGCTGTCCCGGGAGGGCGACCGGCTCCGCTCCGGCGAGGGCCAGGTGCCCAGCAACCACGACGGCATGGCCGCCTTCGCCGGCCGCCGGGGCCGCGTCCACCTCGTCCGCAACCACGAGAACCGGGTCACCGCGAAGATCGCGGTCCCGGCCGTCGACGGCCTCACCTACGACCCGATGGGCAAGGGCGGCTGCACGGCACTGGAGCTCGACAGCCGCGGCGCCGTCCTCGGCGAACGCGTGGCCATCGCCGGCACCGCGGTGAACTGCGCGGGCGGCCGCACCCCTTGGGACACCTGGCTCACCTGCGAGGAGACCGAGGACCGGGCCGGCACGAACGGCTACACCAAGGACCACGGTTTCATCTTCGAGGTGGACGGCGCCGACCCGCGCCGCACCGGAGCCGTGCCGCTCACCGCGATGGGCCGGTTCCAGCACGAGGCGATCGCGATCGACCCGAACAACGGGATCGTCTACGAGACGGAGGACGCGTTCGAGAAGCCGTTCGGGCTCTTCTACCGCTTCCTGCCGGAGAAACCACTGGGCGGCACGGGCTCCTTGCGGGCCGGCGGCGAGCTGCAGGCCATGCGGGTGCCCGGCGTCCCCGACCTCTCCGTCATCCAGGAGACCGGTGCGAGCTTCGACCGGATCGAGTGGGTCCCCGTACCGGATCCACAGGCCGCGGCGACGCCCATCCGGCTGCAGGACTTCGGTCCGAAGGGCATCACACACGCCCAGAAGCTGGAGGGCTGCTACTGGGGCGGCTCGTCGGTCTACTTCGTCTCCAGCTTCGCGCAGAGTGCGGCGGGGTCGGCCGCCGACCACTTCGGCCAGGTGTGGCGGTACGAACCGAAGCACCGCCGCCTCACCCTGGTCGTCGTCTTCGGCCCGGGTACCGATGTCCAGCTGCCCGGCGAGTCCCCCGACAACATCTGTCTGTCGTCCGACGGCGGGCTGATGGTGTGCGAGGACGGCAACGGCGCCCAGCATGTGTTCGGTGTGACGCGGAGCGGCGAGGTGTACGCGATGGCGCGCGGCCGGCAGAACATCGGTACGCCCCAGGAGCCCGAGTGGGGCGAGTTCGCCGGGGTCACGTTCGCGCCGGACGGCGGAACGATGTTCGTCAACTGCTACACGCCCGGGACCACGTTCGCCGTGACGGGCCCTTGGCGCTGATGCGCTGAGCGGGTACGGGGCGGCGGCACCGCCCGCCGCCCCGTACCGGATCGGTCCGTGGCACCCACCAGTTGGTCAAGGCCCGGTCCGCCGGGCGAGGTGACCACCGTGGTCGGAACCGCCGTGGGCCGACGAACGCGGCCGGGGCCACATCAACTCCAGGAAGGGCAGCAGCTGATGCCTCGGGCGTCCTCCGTGCGCGTCCGGTGCTTCGTCAGCCCGAGCAGGCCGTGCGCTGCGCCTCCTGCCACTCGCAGACCGGGCAGAGTGTGATCCCCTTGACGGACTCCGGATACTCGGTCGGCTCCCGGCACAGCACGCACTCGGCGTACGGAGGTCCCGATTCCGCTGCGCCGGAAGCTACCGGCACCGGCACCGGCCTCGCGCCGGGCGTCTCGCAGTACGACTCGTCCATGCTCACGAGCCTAAGGGGTGTCCCGTAGTCACCCGCGCAGCGAGGTGAGCCGGCAGACGACCGTCCCCACCGCGGCGGCCACGGCAGCGGCGCAGATCAGCGGTACGACAGGGATGTGGACCGCCCCGGTCAGCGATCCGGTGACCAGCCCCGTGACCGCGTATCTCGCGGGCGAGCCGCTGGTCACCAGGGACAGCAGGGCGGCGAGCGCGGTGGTCGCGATCGACCAGCCGCGGCGGTGCAGTACCGGGCGTGTGCACAGCGCGCCGACCGCCGCCCCGAGCAACGCGCAGCAGGCGGCGGCGAGCAGCCCGGCGATTCCGGCGGGCAGCAGCGGAACGCGGACGGTGTGGTCGGCATTGGACGGATCGCTGATCAGCAGCACGATCGTGGTGACCGCCGTACCCAGCACTCCGGCGCAGCCCGTGGCGGTGAGCAGCGATGCCAGATGGACCTTCGGCTGCCCGGTCACGGCGGCGGCGACGGTCCGGGCGGCGGGCGGTTCCTGGGTGGCGCAGAGCTGTACGAGCCAGGCGGTGACGGGCAGGAGCGCGGCGGCGGCGTAACCGAGCGAGTCGAGCACGGGCTGCCCCGACCGGACTCCCACGGCGAGGAAGACCGCGTACAGCAGGACGGGGGCGAGCCAGCGCTGGGAGCGCAGCAGCAGGGCGGCCTGGTAGCGGATCAGCGCGGTCATGGGGTCCGGGACGGTTCGGTTCGGGGTGTCGGTTCCGGTGCTGCCGATTCCGACAGCTGCCGGATGTGCCACGGCGGGCGGGCCGTCAGCAGGGCGCGCAGGAGTGCGTCCGAGTGCACGGCCGCGACCGTCAGCCGCAGTGTGCCGTCGGGCCCGGGTTCCTGCGCGGGGGCGCCCGGCAGCCCGGTCGGAAGGATGGCCCCGGACGCGCCGGTGACGTCGATCCGTACCCGCGGCCCGGTGTCGTACGCCACTTCCCGCGCCGCTACGGGGACGAGCCCGAGCCCCTCGACCCGGTGCGTGGTGTCGATCACGCCCGCCAGCCGGCGCGGATCGTGGTCGACGAAGACGACGGTGGCCCCGGCCGTGACCCGTTCCGCGACGGCGCGGTCCAGCTCGTCACGGGCCGCCGTGTCCAGGCCGGTCCAGGCCTCGTCCAGGACGAGGAGTTCCGGTTCGGCGAGGAGTGCCTGGGCCACGGCGACCTTCTGGCTGGTGCCCTTGGAGAGTTCCGACATCGGTGTACGGGCGTGGTCGGCGGCCCCGAACCGGGCCAGCCATGCCTGCGCCCGTGCGGTCGCCTCGGCGGTGCGCAGGCCGTGGATCCGGCCCAGGTGGACGAGGTACCCGGCCGCGGTGAAGGGCAGCGCCGCCGGGAAGCGCTCGGGTACGTAGGCCGTACGCGGCCTGCGGCCGGTGATCCGCCCCTCGGTCGGGGCATCGATCCCCGTGACCAGCCTCAGCAGGGTTGATTTGCCCGAACCGTTGGCGCCCTCGATCCGGATCAGGGCGTGCGCGGGCAGGTCGAGGTCGACCCCGCGCAGCACCCACGGTCCGCCGAGGCCGTAGCGACGGCCCACCCCGGTCAGGTTCAGTTGGCCGATGCCTTCTCGGGCTTGAGCTCACTGGGCCGTACGATCACGAACCCCTCGCCGTCCAGCCGCAGTTGGACGGCCTCCCCGGAGCCGCCGCGGATCATCGAGCCGAAGCTCTGCGAGCGGTGCAGCGACGTGGCCAGTTGACTACTCCAGCCGACCACGGCGTCCGTGTCGACGCACACCGGCTGCTGGGCCGTGACCGGGATCACTATGGGATGCCCCTCACACATCAGGCCGAGCTTGCCGTAACCGCTGAAGACGCTGTTGAAGATTCCGCCGCCGGTCATTCCGGCACCCTTCACCGTCTTGATCTCGTACGAGAGCGTGGCGTCGAAACACAGGACGTTGCGACCGTTGATGGTGAGCACGTCGCCCTGCTCCATCTCCACGATGAAGCAGTTGGCGGCCTCGTGGGCGAACCACGCCTCGCCCTGACCGCGGACCGCCATCAGCGGCAGGCCCTCTCCGGTGACGGCGCGCTTGAGCATGCCGCCGAGGCCCTGCCCCTTGCGCTCGAACTGCAGATCGCCGCGGAAGGCGACCATCGATCCCTGCCGTGCGTGCATCTCGCCGTTCACGGCGTACTTGATGGACTTGGTGTTCTGCAGGGTCATTCCCGGGGCGGTTGCCGGCTTGACCATGTTCTCGCTGGAAAAGAGATCGCTCTTCATGCGGTGCATCCTCACCCGGAGCGATTCATTCCGCCAAGGAGCCGGGAAACCCGGGCGAGGGGACGGCTGGCAGACTTGGACGAGTGAGCAGCAACGACATCTCCCCTCCCCTGTCCCAGCCGGACTCCCCGGCCCGGCAGGGCGCCACGTCCACGTCCGTCTCCCCCTTCCAGTCCGAGCGGAACAGCCGGGACGAGGCCCCGCAGTACGTGCTGCCGCTGGTCGTGCACATCGAGAAGACCGCCCCCCCGGCCCGCACCGACGCGCTGCGCACCGCCGCCCGCGCGGTCCTCGTGATGCTCTCCGACGAGCGGTCCGTCGGTGAGGGCGAGTGGGCGCAGGCCATCCACGACTGGCAGGACGCCCGGATCCGCAAGGTGGTGCGCCGGGCGCGCGGCGCGGAGTGGCGCAAGGCGTCCGCCCTTCCCGGCATCACGGTCACGGGCGAGAGCGCCGAGGTGCGGGTGTTCCCGCCGGTACCGCTGGACGGCTGGCCGAAGGAACTGGCCAAGCTCCAGGTGTCCGGCACGGATCTGGACGACCCCGAGCCGCCTGCCGCACCCGACCCGTCCGGCCCGGTGCTGTGGCTGAACCCGGAGCTCGGCATGTCCGCGGGCAAGGAGATGGCCCAGGCCGGGCACGGCGCACAGCTCGCCTGGTGGGAGTTGTCGGAGACGGAGCGCAAGGCCTGGCGCGAGGCCGGGTTCCCGCTCTCCGTCGCCACCCCGGACGCCGCCCGCTGGGCGGAACTCACTGTGAGCGGACTTCCGGTGGTGCGCGACGCCGGCTTCACGGAGATCGCCCCTGGGTCCTGCACGGTGGTCGCCGACCATCCGGCGCTGCGTCGCTGAGCGTCGAGCGCTGCGTCGCTGAGCGTCGAGCGCTGCGTCGCTGAGCGTCCGGCGCCGCGTCGCCGGGCGTCCGGCGTGCGCCGTTGAACACTCCGGTGCGCCGCTGCGTATCTCCCGATACTGCCCGACCGGCACTACTGACCAGTATCTTGAGCGACCAGTCAGGCGCCGGTCGTTGGAACCGGCAGTTGATTCGACGCCGTCACACCTCGGCCCGGGAGAAACCTTGTTGCGACGCATCAACGGAACGGCACTCATCATCGCGGCACTTGTCGCCACGATCGGCGCGCTCGCCTATCCCGTCTGGTCCTATGCCGACCGTTCCGGCACCGGTCAGGCCAATCTCAACGCGTCCACCGTCGCCACGCAGTGGGGTCCGCTCTCCGCGACCGACCGGGACTTCCTGGTGAAGGTGCGCCTGGCCGGGCTCTGGGAGCTCCCCGCCGGGCAGCAGGCCATCGAGCGTGCCCCCAGCGAGGCGGTCAAGGCCGCCGGGGACCATCTGGTGGTCGGGCACACGGATCTGGACCGCCGGGCCCGGGACGTGGCCGCCAAGCTCGGGGTGGAACTGCCGAACCAGCCGACCGAGCAGCAGCAGGGCTGGCTGCGCGAGCTGACTGCGGCGAGCGGTGAGGACTACGAGCGCAAGTTCGCCAATCTGCTGCGGGCCGCACACGGCAAGGTCTTCGGTCTGATCGGCCAGGTCCGGAACACCACCCGCAATTCGCTCATCCGTCAGCTGGCCACCGACGCCAACCAGACCGTGCTGGACCACATCACCATGCTGGAGGGCACCGGCTTCGTCGACTACGACGCGATCGCACGCGACGCGGCCGCCACGGCGACGGCCAGTCCGACCGGGCCGCCCGCACCGACCGGTGGGACGGTGCCGGGCCAGCCGGTGCCCGCGGAGCCGACCGGGGACCAGTCGTTCACTTCGCGTCCGTCCACCATGCCGATGCCGATGCCCTGATCCGGCCCTCCCCGGGGCCGGAACCTCAAATCCTGCTCTGAACGTCCCCCTCTTCGGATTGGCCCCCGCCCTGCGGGGCCATTACCCCTGCACGGAGTGGAGGAGGGGGACACCATGGAGCTGGGCATCGGTATCGGCTGGCGGCCGGAGATCGCGGACGCGGTGGAAGCACTGCCGGGGATCGACTGGGTGGAAGCGGTCGCGGAGAACCTCTGCACCGACCATCTGCCCGACTCCCTGGTACGGCTCCGCACGCGCGGCGTGACCGTCGTCCCGCACGGCGTCTCGCTGGGCCTCGGCGGCGCCGACCGCCCCGACCCCGCCCGACTCGCCGACCTCGCCGCCCGGGCCGTGCTGCTGGGCACGCCACTGGTCACGGAGCACATCGCGTTCGTGCGGGCCGGGGGTCCGCGCACCGCGTCACCGAGGCTCGAAGCGGGCCACCTGCTGCCCGTACCGAGGACCTGGGAAGCGCTGGACGTCCTGTGCGAGAACGTGCGGATCGCCCAGGACTCGCTGCCGGTGCCGCTGGCGCTGGAGAACATCGCGGCGCTGATCTCCTGGCCCGGCGAGGAGCTGACAGAGGGCCAGTTCCTGGCAGAACTGGTCGAGCGCACCGGCGTCCGGCTGCTGATCGATGTCGCCAACCTGCACACCAACCACGTCAACCGTGGCGAGGACCCCGCAAAGGCGCTCGACGAAATGCCGGTGGAGGCGATCGCGTACGTACATGTGGCGGGCGGCATCGAGAAGGACGGCGTCTGGCACGACACGCACGCCCACCCGGTGACCCGGCCCGTCCTGGACGTACTCGCCGAGCTCCGCGCCCGGATCGCGCCGCCCGGTGTTCTGCTCGAGCGTGACGACGACTTCCCGCCCGCGGAGGAACTGGCGGGCGAACTGACCGCTGTCCGCACCACGTTGGAAGCGGCGGGGAAGGCCCGGTCGCGCTCCACGTCCGAGACGGAGGCGTCCGGCCACGGCGACGTCGCCCCGGCCGCCTCCCCGGTCCGGTCCGCGGATGACACCACCACGACCGCGGACGACACCACCACGACCGCCACCGGCACCCGCGCCACCGAAACCGGTGTCGCCGTCGACGGAGCGCGCGACCGCGTCGCCGTCGCCCAGACCGCGTTGCTCTCCGCCCTCGTGGCCGGCACCCCGGCGCCCGAAGGCTTCGACCACCGTCGCCTGGGCGTCCAGAGCCGTGCCCTGGCCGCCAAGCGGGCCGACGTCGTCGCCAAGGTGGCGCCCGAGCTGCCCGGGATCCTCGGCGACGGCTACCGAGAGGCCTTCCTCTCCTACGCGAGGACGCGCCCCATGTCCGCCGGATACCGGCGCGACGCGCTGGACTTCGCCGAGCAGCTGCTGATCGCCGGCCGGCCCGCGGACGACATCGCCCGGCGCCGGCTGACCCACTGGTGGCAGGACCGTGCGGCCGCCAGGCCGCCCCGTCGCACGACCCGGCTGGTACGGGCCGCCCGCGCCGCGATCGGCGGAAGGTGACCGGAATGAACGTCGTCGCTCTGCTCGTGACGCTCGGCGTCGTCGCCTCCTCCACGCTCCTGATCGTGGGGCTCTCGAAGGCCCGGCGCGGACCGGGTGGCCCTGTGCACGACCTCTACGAAGTGGCCTTCCTGAACGGAGGGCCCGGCAGGGTCGTGGACACCGCGCTCACCACGCTCCAGGCCGACGGACGCCTGGTGGTCGGCGGCCCCGGCATCGTCGCCATCACACGGCCGATCGCCGACGACCCGGTGGAGAGGGCCGTACTGCAGGCGCACGCCGCCGCCCCCAGCGGCGCGCTGCACACCCTGCGGGACACGGCGATGCGGCACCCGGCCGTGCAGGAGGTCGGCGACGGACTCGCGGCCCGCGGTCTGCTGGCCGCGCCGGAGGCCACCCGGAAGTGGCGCCGCTGGGGCTTGTTCCAGGGTCTGGGCTGCCTGCTGGCCGTTCCTGCGTCCTTCGCGGTGACGGTGGCTCAGTTCGTGACGGACGACGACCAGACCGGCTTCCATGTCCCCTTCGTCGTCAAGGTGCTCCCCGCCCTGCTCGTCGGCATCCCGATCGGACTCGTCTGCGCGGGCATCGCCCGTGCCCGGATCACCGGGGCGGGCAGGCAGGCGGCCCGGCAGTACCACGCCGCCCACGTCGGCACGGCTGAGCCGGCCCATCTGGTGGCGACGCTCGGGCTGCGTGCGTTGCCCGATCCCGTACTGCGGACGCAGCTGGTGACGGCGGCACGGATGCGGACGACCACCGGGCGGCGGCCGATGTCGCCCTCGCACGCCTCCACGTCCTCCACCGGCAGCGGGGACTACCTCATGGCGACGGCGTGGTGCGCCGGTTCGGGCCCGGCCGACTCCGGCTGCGGAAGTTCCAGCGGAACCCCTGGCGGCGGAGGCAGCGGTTGCGGCGCAGGCGGCGGAGCGTGTGGTTCGGGGAGCAGCTGCAGTTCGGGAAGCAGTTGCAGTTCCGGCTCCAGCTGCTCCAGCAGCAGTTGTTCCAGCTCCAGTTGTTCCAGCTCCAGTTGTTCCAGCAGCAGTGGTTCGAGCTGCGGCAGCAGTTCCTGAACGGGCCGCTCCGCGACCACCACTGCCGCCTCGGTCTCCTCGCTGCACGTCCGCATGTTGGAAAGCCGTGGCGCTCCGCCGTCCGCCTCGCATAGAAATCCCGACATGCTCTGGGTTCTGTTTCTGCTGGTCGCATGGGGCGCTGCGGCTCTCTCCTGTCTCCGGCTCTGTCTGGCCGCCGCGTCCGTCGACCGGGCGCGGGACCCCGGAGAGGTCGAACTGACCCTGTACGAGACCGCGTTCCTGACGGGCGGCCCGCACCGGGTCGCGGACCTCGCCCTCGTCACCATGCATCTGCGCCGTCGACTGCTGCTCGCCCACACCGGCTGGGCCACTGTCGTCGACCCCGAGGGCCGGGACGAGGTCGAGCGCACGGTGATCCGTGCCATCGGCCCGGAGGGGCAGTCGCCGATACCTCCGATCCGTTCGGCGACCGCCGCCGCCGAAGCCGTACGCGTCCTCGCCGACCGCCTCGTCCGGGCGGGGCTGGCCCTGCCCGGCGGTGCCCGGACCGACATCGCGTCGGCGGTGCGCGCGGTACGCGGATCGGCCGTGCTGGCTGCCGTGATGACAGGCGCCGCGCTGCTGCTTCCCGGACAGGGGCGGGGGCTAGGCAGTCCGACGGCGGCCGAACTCGTCTGGTTCGGGCTGCCGCTCCTCCTGACGCTCGGCGCTCTGGCCATCGCACGGATGGAGATCCATCCGTACAGCTCCTGGGCCTCGCCCACCGGGCAGCGGCTGCTGGACTCGGTCGCCGCCCCGGCGGGCGGCGCCGATCACGACGTCCTGGCGGCGGTCGCCGTGCGAGGTGTCCGTGCCGTCGACGATCCGGCACTGCGCGCCGCGCTCGCGACCGGCGGCCACCCGGCACATCTGTCGCACCGGGGCCGTTGAATACCGCGCGACAGGGATCGATCTCCCGCCGGGCCGGCGCCGGGCGGATGAGTGAGCCGGCCTTCGAGAGGCCAGGCCTGCCGTGCTCCCACGGGAGCAGGTGACGGCCCGCGCCGGAGCGGGGCCGAAGACGAGCGGGGAAGGACGTGTCACTCCCCCGCCCGTCCCGGGAACGCTGCAGGTCGGAACCTGCGGCGTGCCCGGAGCCGAACCCGGTGTCGCTGGAGCGGCGGGCAGCACACAGCCGTGCGCCGGCGCCCGCCGTCTGATCTTCCGGGTTGGGGTGGTCGGAGCCCGCTCGCTACGCGAGCCCGGCCACCAGGTCTGCGACGGACCGCCTGCGGCCCGTGTAGAAGGGGACCTCCTCGCGGACGTGCATCCGCGCCTCGGAGGCCCGCAGGTGACGCATGAGGTCGACGATGCGGTAGAGCTCGTCGGCCTCGAAGGCGAGGATCCACTCGTAGTCGCCGAGCGAGAAGGAGGCGACGGTGTTGGCCCGGACGTCGGGGTAGCCACGGGCCATCTTGCCGTGGTCCGCGAGCATCCGGCGGCGGTCCTCGTCGGGCAGCAGGTACCAGTCGTAGCTGCGCACGAAGGGGTAGACGCTGATGTAGTTGCGCGGCGTCTCGTCGGCCAGGAACGCCGGGATGTGCGACTTGTTGAACTCGGCGGGGCGGTGCAGCGCCATGTTCGACCAGACCGGCTCCAGCGCCAGGCCCAGCTTGGTGCGCCGGAAGAGGTTGTACGCCTCCTGCAGCTCGTCCGCCGTCTCGGCGTGCCACCAGATCATGACGTCGGCGTCGGCACGCAGGCCGGATACGTCATAGGTGCCGCGGACGGTGATGTCCTTGGCTGCGAGCTGGTCGAACAGCTCCTGGACCTCGTCGGCGTAACCGGCGCGGTCGGCGGGGAGCACATCACGAAGCTTGAAGACGGACCACAGCGTGTAGCGGATGACCTCGTTGAGGTCCTTGGCCTTCTTGCCGGCGTTGGGGATCTTCTCAGGCGCACTCATACGGCTATTGTCCCGCCTCGCTCCGTGTGCCCTGAACCAGGGTGGGAGTGGCAATGATCTCTCCCGTGAGATCGGCGGCGATCTCGTCCGCGGCCCGGTGGGCACTGGCGATGCAGGCGGGGATGCCGACGCCGTCGTACACCGCTCCGCAGACCCGCAGCGCCGGCAGCTTGGCGACCTCGTCGCGGATCCGGGCGACCCGCGTCAGATGACCGACGGGGTACTGGGGCAGGCCGCCGATCCACCGGGTGACCTCGGTGTCCACCGGCTTCGCGGCAAGTCCGGTCGCCTCGGCGAGGTCGCGCAGCGAGACGTCGACGAGTTCGGTGTCCTCGCGGTGCAGATGGTCCTCCTCGCCGTACCGGCCGACGGAGGTGCGCAGGACGAACAGGTCGGGGGCGGCGTCGGCGACCCACTGCCACTTGTGGGTGGAGAAGGTGGAGGCCTTGATGGTGCGCCCGTCGACCGGCGGTACGAGGAAACCGGAGCGCCCGTCGAGGGCGCCCGTGGCAGCCACGTCGGAGCGCCGGAACGCCAGGGTGACCAGCGCCATCGACGCGTACTCGACGCCTGCCAGCTCGACGGAGGCGGCCGGGGACTCGGCGGCCAGCAGCGTGGAAGCGGACCAGGCGGGGGTGGCGAGGACGATGCCGTCGGCGGTGATCACCCGCGTTTCCGTGCGGATGTCCCAGCCCTCGGTGGTGCGGGTCAGACCCAGCACGGGCGTGGCGGTGAGGATCTCGCCGCCCGCCGCGCGCACGGCGTCGGCGACCGCGTCCGGCAGGGTGCCGATGCCTCCGTCGATGCCCTGGAAGACCGGCCCGGTCTGCCGACGGGCCGCCGCCTGCTGCTGGATGCGCTGTACGCCGTCGAGCAGCGAGCCGCCCTCCCGGGCCAGCTCGAAGAGCTGCGGTACGGCGGCACGCATCGAGAGCCGGTAGGCGTCGCCCGCGTACACCCCGCCGAGCAGCGGTTCCACGAGCCGGTCGACGACCTCGCGGCCCAGCCGGTCGGCGACGTACGCACCGACCGCGACGTCGTCGCCGACGGCGGTCGGGGTGAGGTCCCGCTCCTGCGCGATGCGGGCGAGACCCTCCGGCGACAGCACCCCGCCGAGCGCGGCCGGGTCGCCCGGCACGCCCATCACATGGCCCTTGGGCATCGGCCGCAGTTCACCGCGTGTCCAGACCGCCGCCGTGGCCGTGGCGGGCGGCTGCAACCGGTCGCCGAGCCCGACGGCTCGCGCCAGGTCGACCGCCTCCGGCCGTCTGGCCAGCATCGACTCCGCACCCAGATCGACCTGGGTGCCCGCGATCTCACCGGTCATGAGCTTGCCGCCGAGCCGGTCGGTCGCCTCCAGGAGGGTGACCCGCAGCCCCGTGGCCAGGAGCCGGTGGGCGGCTGCGAGTCCGGCGACGCCGCCGCCGATGACGACGACATGACCCGTACCTGTGTCCACGCGGTTTGTAGAACGCTGCATGCCTCCACTCTCTCAAATCTCTTCCGAGTCCCGAACGTGACCGCTTCGAAACCGGTGGAGGGCAACCCGAACCCCGGTCCCGAACGTCGAACCGGCACCATCAACCACCCGCCCAGGGGGAGCAGTTATGCAGCCAGGACGCCATCCGGACCGCTCGTCCACCCACCGTTCGCGAACGGTCCTCGCCGCCGGGACGCTCGCCGCGCTCCTCGTGCTGAGCGGCTGCGGGGCGGGTGACAGCGCGGACAACAAGAGCGCGGCGGGAGACAGCGCCAAGTACGCGGCCCCCCGCGCGGAACGCGGCGCCGCCGGGGCTGCGGACCAGGGGTCCGCAGAGAACGGCTCGGCGGCGAAGAAGAAGCCCTCCACGCTCTCCACCCCCCAAATCATCCGCAAGGCCGAGCTCTCCGTGGAGGTGAAGAGTGTGCCGAAGGCGGTCGCGGCCGCCCGAGCGGCGGTGGAGAGCGCCGGCGGTCTGGTGTCGAGCGAGTCCACCGACCGGCTCGACGGCACTCATGAGGTGTCGCACATCGTGCTGCGGGTGCCGCAGGGTGAGTACGACGCCGTGCTGCAGGAGCTGGCGGGTGGCGGAAAGCTGCTGTCCCGGACGACGACGGCGAAGGACGTCACCGATCAGGTCGTCGACGTGGAGAGCCGGATCGCCACCCAGCGGGCGAGCGTCACCCGGGTACGGAAGCTGATGGACCAGGCCGACAAGCTCGCCGATGTGGTCACTCTGGAAGGAGAACTGAGCAACCGTCAGGCCGAGCTGGAGTCGCTCCTCGCCCAGCAGGAGTCACTGAAGGACCGCACCACCCTGGCGACGATCACGCTCAGCCTTTCCGAGCCGGAGTCCGCGTCGAACAGCAAGGACGACGATCCGGGGTTCCTGGACGCGCTCGGCGGCGGCTGGCACGCGTTCGTGACGACGGTCCGGTGGATCGCGATGGCCGTGGGTGCGGCGGCGCCGTTCCTGGCCGCGGCGGCGGGGCTGCTGCTGCTCGGACGGCTGCTGCGCACCTGGCTCGCCCGACGCCGGGTGACGCGGGAGCCTCAGGCGTCCCAGCCGGACGAGCAGGCTCCCGCAGCACCGGAGGCTCCGACCACCCCTTGAGCGTCGTAGCGTGGACCTTCGGAGTTGACGCTCGAAGGGACCCGGCATGACAGCGGAGCGACTGGTGGTCATCGGTGGGGACGCGGCCGGCATGTCCGCCGCGTCCCAGGCCCGCAGGCTCAAGGGACCGGAGGAGCTGAGCATCGTCGCCTTCGAGCGGGGTCACTTCAGCTCGTACTCCGCCTGCGGCATCCCGTACTGGGTCAGCGGCGACGTGGCGGAACGGGACGACCTCATCGCCCGTTCGCCCGAGGAGCACCGGGCCCGCGACATCGACCTGCGGATGCGCACCGAGGTGACGGAGATCGATGTCGCCGGGCAGCGGGTCCGGGCGCTCGACCGGGAGAGCGGGGAGACCTACTGGACCGGCTTCGACAAGCTGGTGATCGCGACGGGGGCCCGGCCGGTGCGTCCGGCACTGCCCGGCATGGACGCGGCGGGAGTGCACGGCGTGCAGACCCTGGACGACGGCCAGGCCCTGCTGAACTCCCTGGACCGGGCGCCGGGGCGGCGCGCGGTCGTCGTCGGCGCCGGATACATCGGTGTCGAGATGGCGGAGGCGCTGCTGAAGCACGGCTTCCAGGTGACCGTGCTCAACCGCGGCGAGCAGCCCATGGCGACGCTCGACCCCGACATGGGGCGCCTGGTCCACGACGCGATGGACGGGCTGGGCATCACGACGGTGAACCGGGCCGAGGTCACCAAGATCCTCACCGGAGCGGACGGCCGCGTGACCGCGGTCGCCACGGACGACGCGAGCCACCCGGCGGATGTGGTGGTGCTCGGCATCGGTGTCGAACCGGAGACGACACTCGCCCGCGCGGCAGGCCTGCCGGTCGGCCCGCACGGCGGTCTGCTCACCGATCTGTCGATGCGGGTCGTCGGACACGACAACATCTGGGCAGGCGGCGACTGTGTCGAGGTCCTCGACCTGGTGGCGGGCCGCACCCGGCATATCGCGCTGGGCACCCATGCCAACAAGCACGGCCAGATCATCGGGGCCAATGTCGGCGGCGGCTACGGAACGTTCCCGGGGGTGGTGGGCACCGCGGTCAGCAAGGTCTGCGATCTGGAGATCGCCCGCACGGGGCTGCGCGAGAAGGACGCCCACGCGGTGGGGCTGCGGTTCGTCACGGCGACGATCGAGTCGACGGGCCGGGCGGGTTACTACCCGGGCGCCCAGCTGATGACGGTCAAGATGCTCGCGGAGTACCGCACGGGCCGACTGCTCGGGGTGCAGATCGTGGGACGGGACGGGGCGGCGAAGCGGGTGGACATCGCCGCGGTCGCGCTCACCGCGGGCATGACGGTGGAGCAGCTGACGGCGCTCGACCTCGGGTACGCCCCGCCGTTCTCGCCGGTCTGGGACCCCGTCCTGGTGGCGGCGCGGAAGGCGGTGCAGGCGGTACGGCGGGCGGGCACCTCCTGACGTTCATCCGCACCGGTGGCAACGCCCACGCCTCCCCGTTCTACGATGCCCGGATCGTAGAACGGGGAGGCGTCATGTCCATGGCCGGGATCCTGCTGTCGGCCGTGGTGGCGGTCGGCGCGCTGGCCATCGGCATCGCCCTGCAGGACTGGCGCCCGCGCCCCCGCAGGTCCGACCGGACCGGGCGGACCTGCCCGGACTGCGGGGACCTGCGGATACGGACCGTCGGCTCCGGCAACCGACTGAACGGCATGCTGGAGTGCCGCGCCTGTCACTGCGTCTGGTCCCCGAACGCCGCCGGGGGCTGAGCCCGGACCGCACGGGCGCCCGGCGACGGAAGGACCGTACGGGACAGCCCTCAGCGAGCGGTCTGCGTGTGTACGTACTCGACGAGCCGCGTCAGCGCGTCCGGGTCGGTCGTCGGCATCACACCGTGGCCCAGGTTGAAGACATGGCCTTCCAGACCGGCGGCCGCGTCCAGCACCTCGCGTGCCTTCGCCTCCACCGTCGCCGTCGGCGCGAACAGCACCGCCGGGTCGAGGTTGCCCTGAAGTGCCTTGCCAGGTCCGACCCGGCGCGCGCCCTCGTCCATCGGGACCCGCCAGTCGACGCCGACGACATCCGCGCCCGCCTCGCCCATCAGCCCGAGCAGTTCGCCGGTGCCGACACCGAAGTGGATGCGCGGGACACCGTACGGGGCGACGGCGTCGAAGACCTTCGCGGAGGCGGGCATCACGGAGCGGCGGTAGTCGGCGGGGGCGAGCGCACCGACCCACGAGTCGAAGAGCTGCACGGCCGAGGCGCCCGCCTCGATCTGCACCTTCAGGAACGCGCCGGTGATCTCCGCCAGCCGGTCGAGGAGGTCGGCCCAGAGCTCAGGCTCGCCGTACATCATGGCCTTGGTGCGCTCGTGGTTGCGGGACGGGCCGCCCTCCACGAGGTAGCTCGCGAGAGTGAACGGCGCTCCGGCGAATCCGATGAGCGGCGTCGGGCCGAGCTCGGCGGTGAGCATGCCGATGGCTTCGGTGACGTAGTGGACGTCCTCCGGCGTGAGGTCGCGCAGCCGGGCGAGATCGGCGCGGGTCCGGATCGGGTCGGCGATGACCGGGCCGACACCGGGCTTGATGTCGAGGTCGATCCCGATGGCCTTGAGCGGGACGACGATGTCGCTGAAGTAGATCGCCGCGTCGACCTTGTGGCGGCGGACGGGCTGCAGCGTGATCTCGGTGACCAGCTCCGGCATCATGCAGGAGTCGAGCATGGCGATGCCCTCGCGCACCTTCAGGTATTCGGGCAGCGACCGCCCTGCCTGACGCATGAACCAGACCGGCGTGTGGGGCACCGGCTCGCGGCGGCACGCCTTCAGGAACGCCGACTCATGGGTGGCGGAGGTCTTCGTCTGCTGGCCCGAGGGGCGATCGTTGGAGCTCACGCACAGAATCTTCGCACGAAGCGGTAAGGAGCCGGGTCCGCGCCGGGTGTCCCTCCCTGCACGAGGCTCCGGTTCCGCCTACTCTTCCCCGCATGGCTCCGGCTCAGGGACAATTTTCCGAACAATCCGATGGCGCTGACAGCAAGGACAGTGCGGAGGGCAGTTCCGTCCCGCCCGCGTTCCGGTCGGCGGTGGAGGCGTTGCGCTCGGCGCGGCTCCGCCCCGAGCTGGAAGTGGAGCCGACTCGGCCGCCTCAGCGTCTCGCTCCGTACGCGTACGCCGTGGAGGCGGCGGTCGTCGACGGCGAGGACGATCTCGCGGACGGCCGCCTCGTGCTGCTCCACGATCCTGCCGGGCACGAAGCGTGGCACGGCACGTTCCGTCTGGTGACGCTGGTCCGCGCCGAGCTGGAGCCGGAGATGGCTTCCGACCCGCTGCTGCCGGAGGTGTGCTGGTCCTGGCTGACCGGTGCGCTGGAGGCGCGCGGTCTGTCGTACGGGGAGGCGGGCGGCACGGTCACCCGCGCGGGGTCGCACTACTTCGGTGCGCTGTCCGAGCGGCGCCCGGCGACGCAGATCGAGATCCGGGCGTCCTGGACCCCCCGCGAGGGGCGAGGTGGAGCACCGGACACGGCGGCACATCTGGTGGCGTGGGGGGATCTGCTGTGCCAGATCGCCGGTCTGCCGCCGTCGGGTCCGGCCGACGCGGCGGTGGTGACGCTGCCTCAGCGGCGCGGCCCACAGGTCCCGTAACCGGCCGTTCCGCCACTACACCTTTTGGTGCAGGCCGAAACATATCGGTAACAATCCGTCACACGCTTCACTCGACTACCGAGATTCTTTTCGTACAATCGATCGCCCGTCCGATTTGCCCGAATTGTTACTCACTAAATCGTGATCTTCCTCTAAAGGAGGACGGGTCTGCTGCCGAAGAGGTCAATGACCCTTCAAGCACGGTTCGCCCCGGCTTCATCCCCGAGCCGGCCCGTCCCGCCACTCCCCAGGAGGCCTGGTGTCCGTTCTCCTCGAGCAGCCCGCAAGCCTGGTCGCCTACCGCCCGAACAAGCCGACGGCCATGGTCGTCGTGGCCGACCCGCGCGTCCGTTCCACCGTCACCCGCCATCTGTGGGCACTCGGAGTACGTGACGTCATCGAGGCGTCGTCCATCGCGGAGGCCCGTCCCCGCGTCGGCAACCCGCGCGACATCTGTGTTGCCGACGTCCATCTGCCCGACGGTTCCGGGCTGACCCTGCTGTCCGAAACCCGAGCCGCCGGCTGGCCGAACGGCCTCGCCCTCTCCGCCGCCGATGACATCGGCGCCGTACGCAATGCCCTCGCGGGCGGCGTGAAGGGCTATGTCGTCACCGGCACACGTACCAATATCGGCCACCCCACCCGCCCCGGCGTCGCTCCCATCGGCGCCAATGCCGCCCGTATGCACCGCCGGCCCCCCGGCACCCCGAGCCACCCGGGCGGCTACCGCGAACTGTCCGGCCGCGAGGTGGAGGTCCTCCGGCTGGTCGCCGAAGGGCAGTCCAACAAGGCCATCGGCGTCTCCATGGGGCTGTCCGCCCTCACCGTCAAGAGCCACCTCGCCCGCATCGCCCGCAAGCTCGGCACCGGAGACCGCGCCGGAATGGTCGCCGTGGCCCTGCGCACGGGCATCATCCACTGATCCGCACACCCCGGCCCGCCGACAGAACGTTGCGGACCGGCTGGTTTACATTCATCGGCGCCCGTCGACGGAACGTTCCGTCGACGGGCGCCGTGCATACACAGATACCCTTGACACGTGACCGACGCCCAAGAGACCGCAGCAGACACTTCACTGCGAACCACCGGGGGCGCTCCCCCGGACGACGTCGCCCCGGCGCCGATCCCCTTGCTCGAACCTCGCGAGGGCATTCCCCCGGTGGTGGCCTCCGACGACGCCCTCGCCCGGGTGGTCGCGGCTTTCGCCGCGGGCACCGGCCCCGTCGCCGTCGATGCCGAGCGTGCATCCGGCTACCGCTACGGCCAGCGCGCCTATCTCGTACAGCTGCGGCGCAACGGCGCGGGCAGCGCCCTCATCGACCCGGTCGGCTGCCCCGACCTGACGTCGCTCGGCGAGGCGCTGCGCGGCAGCGAGTGGATCCTGCACGCCGCGACCCAGGACCTGCCCTGCCTGCGCGAAATAGGGATGTCTCCCACCGAACTCTTCGACACGGAGCTCGCCGGACGGCTGGCGGGCTTCCCGCGGGTCGGCCTCGGCGCGATCGTCGAGAACGTGCTCGGCTACGCACTGGAGAAGGGGCACTCCGCGGTCGACTGGTCCACCCGCCCGCTGCCCGACCCCTGGCTGCGCTACGCCGCACTCGATGTCGAGCTGCTGATCGACCTGCGCAACGCCCTGGAGGAGGAGCTCGACCGGCAGGGCAAGCTGGAGTGGGCGCAGGAGGAGTTCGACGCGATCGCCTCGGCACCGCCCGCTCCCCCGCGCAAGGACCCGTGGCGCCGCACGTCCGGTATGCACAAGGTGCGCCGCCGTCGTCAGATGGCGGTCGTACGGGAGCTGTGGAACGCCCGTGACCAGGTCGCGCAGCGCCGGGACATCTCGCCCGGCAAGGTCCTCGGGGACGGCGCGATCATCGAGGCGGCCCTCTCCCTCCCGCCGAACACCCAGGCGCTGACCGCCCTGCCGGGCTTCGGCCACCGCATGGGCCGGCGTCAGCTGGAGCAGTGGCAGGCGGCCATCGACCGGGCCAAGGCACTCCCCGAGTCCGAGCTCCCGCAGCCCGGCCAGCCCCTTCTGGGCCCGCCGCCGCCGCGCTCCTGGGCGGACAAGGACCCGGCGGCCGCGGCCCGGCTCTCGGCGGCCCGCGCCGCGGTGTCGGAGCTGGCCGAGCGGCTGCACATGCCGCAGGAGAACCTGATCACGCCGGACACCGTGCGCCGGGTCTGCTGGGAGCCGCCGAAGAACCCGACGCCGAGCGCGGTCGAGGACGCACTCACCACGTACGGGGCCCGGCGCTGGCAGATCGAACAGGTCGCGCCGCTCCTGCTGCGCGCCCTGACGACGGCGACGGCCTGACCTCTCACACCTCCCCTTTCCGCACGAATTCGCCTGGACGACGCTCCACGACCTCGTGCGACGAAAACGCCCCCGGCCGACCGGCCGAGGGCGTTTTCGTCTGTCGGAACGCACCCTCGGGGCGGTCGGGGACGATCGGAATCGCGCCAGCTTGTCCCCGCCCCGGCGTGTGACGTTCGCCGCTCCCACCGTAGGGGGTGGGCAGTCTGGTTACCCGCAAGTAGCATGATGGTGGCGGCGCGCTTCCGGCCGTGCCGCGCAGCAGTGCCATCCCGCACCCTGGAGGAGAGCCATCGTGCCTCGTACCATCCGGGACGTCGTCTTCGTCGACGGCGTCCGCACCCCGTTCGGCAAAGCGGGCCCGAAGGGCATCTACCACGAGACCCGCGCCGACGATCTCGTCGTGAAGGCCATCCGGGAGCTGCTGCGCCGCAACCCGGACCTGGACCCGGCCCGTATCGACGAGGTCGCCATCGCCGCGACCACCCAGATCGGCGACCAGGGTCTGACGCTGGGCCGGACCGCCGGAATCCTGGCCGGTCTGCCGCAGTCCGTCCCCGGTTACTCCATCGACCGCATGTGTGCGGGCGCCCTGACCGCCGTCACGTCGACGGCCGGTTCCATCGCCTTCGGCGCGTACGACGTCGTCGTCGCCGGCGGTGTCGAGCACATGGGCCGCCACCCGATGGGCGAGGGCGTGGACCCGAACCCGCGCTTCGTCTCGGAGAAGCTGGTCGACGAGTCCGCCCTGTTCATGGGCATGACCGCGGAGAACCTGCACGACCGGTACCCGCAGATCACCAAGCTCCGCGCCGACGAGTACGCGGTCCGCTCGCAGGAGAAGGCCGCCAAGGCGTACGCCAACGGCAAGATCCAGCAGGACCTGGTGCCGGTCTCCGTGCGCCGCACCAACGCCGAGGCCGGCGAGACGGGCTGGGGCCTGGTCACCGCCGACGAGCCGATGCGTCCGGGCACCACGCTGGAGTCCCTTGCCGGTCTGAAGACCCCGTTCCGCCCCCACGGCCGCGTCACCGCCGGTAACGCCGCGGGTCTCAACGACGGCGCCACGGCCTCCCTGCTCGCCGCCGAGGACGTCGCGCGCGAGCTCGGCCTCCCGGTGAAGATGCGCCTCGTCTCGTACGCCTTCGCAGGTGTCGAGCCCGAGGTCATGGGCTACGGCCCGATCCCCGCGACGGAGAAGGCCCTCGCCAAGGCCGGTCTGTCGATCGGTGACATCGGCCTGTTCGAGATCAACGAGGCGTTCGCCGTCCAGGTGCTCGCCTTCCTCGACCACTACGGCATCGCCGACGACGACGCGCGCGTCAACCAGTACGGCGGCGCCATCGCGTACGGTCACCCGCTGGCCTCGTCGGGTGTGCGTCTGATGACGCAGCTGGCCCGTCAGTTCGAGGAGCAGCCGCAGGTGCGCTACGGCCTGACCACCATGTGCGTCGGCTTCGGCATGGGCGCGACGGTCATCTGGGAGAACCCGAACTTCGACGGAGGCAACGCGTGAGCGAGCGCAGCGAGCGAACAGAGATGGGCTGCAGCCTGAGCGAATGCTGGGCCGAGCGAAGCGAGGGTCAGGCATGAGCTCCACCACTGAGCTTCTGAAGGGCGCAGCCGAGCTGTTCCCGGGCGAGGTCGTCACGCAGGCGCACGTACGCCACCTCGACCTGCCGGCGGGCGCGGGCAGGTTCGCCCTCATCACGCTGGACAACGGCCTGGACCACACCAAGCCGACCACCTTCGGACCGCAGTCGCTGGCAAACCTGAACGCCGCCATCGACCAGGTCGAGAAGGAGGCCGCCGAGGGCGCGATCGCCGGTATCGGCATCACCGGCAAGCCGTTCATCTTCGCCGTCGGCGCCGACCTCAAGGGCGTCGAGCTGCTGAAGAAGCACGACGACGCGCTCGCCATCGGCAAGGGCGGCCACGACGTCTTCCGGCGCCTCTCCGGCCTCGCGGTCCCGACGTTCGCGTACTACAACGGCGCGGCGATGGGCGGCGGTGTCGAGGTCGGTCTGCACTGCTCGTACCGCACCGTCTCCAAGGCACTGCCCGCGTTCTCGCTGCCCGAGGTCTTCCTCGGTCTGGTCCCGGGCTGGGGCGGCTGCGCCCTGCTGCCGAACCTGATCGGCGCCGACCGCGCGGTCTCGGTGATCATCGAGAACTCGCTGAACCAGAACCGTCAGCTCAAGGGCAAGCAGGTCTTCGAGCTCGGGATCGCCGATGCCCTCTTCGAAGGCGCCGACTTCCTGGAGCAGTCGCTGATCTGGACCGCCGACGTGCTGAACGGCACGGTCACGGTGGAGCGCCCCGACGTCGACCGCGGTGACGCCTGGGACCAGGCCGTCGCCCGTGGCAAGGCCATCGCCGACTCCAAGGTGCACGGCGCCGCCCCGGCCGCGTACCGCGCGCTGGAGATCATCGCCGCGGCGAAGGACGGCGACCTGAGCGCCGGTTTCGACGCCGAGGACCAGGCCCTCGCGGACCTGATCATGGGCGGCGAGCTGCGCTCCGGGATCTACGCCTTCAACCTGGTCCAGAAGCGCGCCAAGCGCCCGGCCGGTGCCCCGGACAAGAGCCTGGCCCGCCCGGTCACCAAGGTCGGCGTCGTCGGCGCCGGTCTGATGGCCTCGCAGCTGGCGCTGCTCTTCCTGCGCCGCCTGGAGGTGCCGGTCGTCCTGACCGACATCGACCAGGAGCGCGTCGACAAGGGCGTGGGCTACGTCCACGCCGAGATCGAGAAGCTGCTGGGCAAGGGCCGGATCAACCAGGACAAGGCCAACCGCCTCAAGGCTCTGGTCTCCGGTGTGCTGGACAAGGCCGAGGGCTTCTCCGACGCCGACTTCATCATCGAGGCCGTCTTCGAGGAGATCGGCGTCAAGCAGCAGGTGTTCGCGGAGGTCGAGGCGGTCGCCCCGGCGCACGCGATCCTCGCCACCAACACCTCGTCCCTCTCGGTCACCGAGATGGCGTCGAAGCTGCAGCACCCCGAGCGGGTCGTCGGCTTCCACTTCTTCAACCCGGTCGCGATCCTCCCGCTGCTGGAGATCGTGCGCGGCGAGAAGACCGACGACGCCTCGCTGGCCACGGCGTTCGGCGTGGCGCGGAAGCTGAAGAAGACCGCGGTGCTGGTGAAGGACGCCCCGGCGTTCGTCGTCAACCGCATCCTCACCCGCTTCATGGGCGAGATCCAGAACGTCATCGACGAGGGCACCCCGGTCGAGGTCGCCGAGAAGGCCATCGAGCCCCTCGGTCTGCCGATGTCCCCGCTGGTCCTCCTCGAGCTGGTCGGCCCGGCCATCGGCCTGCATGTCTCCGAGACCCTGAACCGCGCCTTCCCGGAGCGTTTCACCGTCTCCGAGAACCTCGCGGCGGTCGTCAAGGCCGGCAAGCGCGGCTTCTACGTGTACGACTCCGGCAAGCCGGAGCTCGACCCGGAGGTCGCGGCTCTCCTCAAGCAGGGCGACGTCGTCCTGTCCGAGGAGCAGGTCCGCGACCGCGTCCTGGACGCGGTGGCGCAGGAGATCGGTCTGATGCTGGACGAGGGCGTCGTCGCCGAGGCCCAGGACATCGACCTCTGCCTGATCACCGGTGCGGGCTGGCCCTTCCACCTGGGCGGCATCACGCCGTACCTGGACCGTGAGGGCGTCTCGGAGCGGGTCAACGGCAAGAAGTTCCTGGCGCAGGGCGTGGCGAGCGTTCCGGCGTAACGACCGGTCGAGAACGACGACAGCGGGCCGTACGGAGATCTCTCCGTACGGCCCGTTCGTCGTGCGGCGCGATGCTCAGCGGCCCTTTCGGGGGACGACCGCGATGGCGTTGGACACCTTCCGCTGACGCCGGTCGTCGGTACGGCCCGGGTCCGAAGGACTGTTGCGCACCCGGTCCCGGACCACCATCGTGCTCGAGCCGCCCCCGTCGAGATTCATCGCGTCGACCGCGCCGAGGGAAAGCAGCACCCCCGCTGCCTCCGGCAGGGTCACACCCTCGCTGACGCCCGGCCTTCGCCCGTCGAACACGACGAGCAGCAGCGTGCCATCCGCACGGACTCCGGCGACCGTGCGGGGTGCGCGGCTGCGCACAGCCCCTTCGGAGACGCCGTTTGCTGCGGCATTGATCCAGGCACGGCCGGATCGGACCAGCGCCGGGCCGGCCCCGAAGACTGACGCCCCGTCCCCGCGGACCCGTACTCCGTGCACATCGGTCAGCACGGACGACATGGTGAGAGTCCGCCCCGGCCGTGCGTGCGCGCGCAGCCAGTCGGCCCCTGAGCCGGTGCCCACGAGCGTCCGTCCGCCATCCGGCACGGCGCCCCCCGCGGGGCTGCGTACGTCGGTCACCGTCGACCGCGCGTCGAGGATCACCTCGACGCCGCCCGGGCCCGCGTACGGTGTCGTCGTCCCCCACCCCGCGGTGAATTCGACGATCTCGTCGGGGTCCTCGCAGATCCGCCCCGGGAGCGATGCCGTTGTCGGCGCGCCGGTGTCGGTAAGCCGGTCGCCACCCACTCCCCCACAGCCGACGATCCGACCCGGAACCCGGTCGATACCGTCCACGACGGCGCGTGCGCCGTCGGAGGAGGCGACCCGGGTGGCGGAGCGCAGCTCGGTGATGCGGGGACGTCCTCCGGCGCCCGGAAGGATCAGCGCGGTGCGGCCGCCCGTGGCCTCGCTCAACAGGGTGCCGCGGGATACGTAGAGGCCGAGAGGATCGCCCTTGTAGCGCTCGGCGTCCGAGTCGAAGAACGTGCCGTTGACAGCCGCGACCGCACCCGCTCGGCGTGCGAGGTCGCGGACGGTGTCGGTCGACGCGACCGAGCCGCCGTGCACCGCCTCAAGGTCCACGGGTGCGCTCCGAGCCACCGTCAGCACACTCGTCCGTACCGGACTTCCGTCTTTCAGCGTCCGGATGGCCTGGGTGAACGAGACGCCGTCGGGCAGGGGTTGGGTGGACGGGGCCGTGGCGGACGGGGACGGGGTATGCGCGGGTACGTCTCCGTCCCGGTCACTGCTTTCCGCATCGGAGCCCGACTGGACGCTGCATGCGACCAGCAGTGACGCGATAGCCAGTGCCGCGGCTCGTACGGACCACCGTCCGTTCATGACGCCCCCTCGGTTCCGGGCAGCGAGCGGGGCCGGGTCCCTGCGTGTGCGCGGCGATTCACCGTAAGAAATCTTCGTTATGACGGTGCGGATGTTATCAACCGGCGCATCGACAGAGCAGCGCCGACCGACTTGAATTCAGGGTCGACTGAGACAGCGGTGGACGGATACACTCGAACACACTTCCGCGGGAAGCCGTGTCCGGAATCACATCAGAGCAGGCAAGAGTATCTCGATGACCACAGCACTACCTCCTCTCGTGCCGAATCTTGCTGCAATCGACCGACGGAGCGTGGTGACATCCACGGACACTTCGGGCCCGTTCCCCGTGGAGTACCGCTTTCGCCCGGCAGAGGGTGACGCGCGCCATTTGATCGTCATTTTTTCGGGCTTCGCGGCGCCCAACGGCTATCACTTCGCCGGAAAATCACTCAACGATCTGCGCGCCAACATCCTCTGGATCCGTGACGACTTCGACGGGCACTACAGCTACTACCTGTGCCGGGACATGAATTTCGGAATCGAGAGTTCGGTCGCCGGACTGATCGAGAGAACAATGTCGGGGCTCGGCCTGACACACGAACAAGTCAGCCTGCTGGGTGTATCGAAGGGCGGAAGTGCGGCCCTCTATTTCGGGTTGAAGTACGGGTACAGAAACATTGTCACGGTCGTGCCTCAGTTCCTCATCGGGGACTACGTGTACGACCGTGCGGAAACGGGTCGTTACATGCTCGGCGACATGATGCCGGAGCAGAATGTCGACTCGCTGAACAGTGCCGTCCCCAGCCTGCTCAACGCGTACGGCGGACAGGGGCACAACATCTACCTGTTCACTTCCGAGGCGGACGAACAGTACGAGAAGGAGATCAATCCACATCTCCAGCTGTTCTGGGGCTGCGCCAACTTCAATTTCATTCGCACGAATTCATCGATGGTGCGCCAACACGGGGAGGTGTCGGGATACAACCTGCCGCTCGTCACCGGCGTCCTGGCTGCACTCACCGAGGGAGCAGAGCCGCGACTCGGGTTTCTGGAGAACGGGAATCCACAGGTCAACGAGGTGGAACGGAGTGGCTACCTGGCGGAGCTACGCAAGTCGGACCAGTTGATCGCAGTGCTCAACAAGCAGGACATCCGCGGCGCAGGACTCCTTGTGTCCGGGCACGCCTTCATCGCCGGGGAATCTCCGTACCCACAAGGATTCATGACGAAGAGCCTGATCGCGGAGGGCACCGGCGGCCGCCATTGGGAGTTCCCGCTGAAGATCACCGAGGCCAAACATCTTTACAGCCTCTACTTCGATCGATTTGCCTGCGACTATCCGAACGGTGGATTCGAACCGGAGAATCCCTCGGGCATTCTGGTGAATGAGCTCCCGGCCGGCTCTTATGAACTCTCGGTACGAGTGACCAGCCCCACCGACGGAATAGACCGGCGCACTCCCCTGGCGGCGCGCCGCCCCTTCGATCTGCGACGGCCTTTCGGTGGGACGGAGATATCGCTCATCGGTGACACAAAAAGGGTGCGACTGTTTCGGCGCCCCATCCTTGGCCAGCACTCCCAGGAGACGGCTTTCTCTCTGGAGAACACCTGGCTCAAGGAGCGCACATTCCATGTCGAGGGGACGTTCTTCATCCATGGAATTGAAGCGGCAGAACACGGTCACGCGAACTACTACCTGGTATTGCGCAGCGAGCGGGCCATCTATTCGTTCCGGCTTGGCATGTCACGCAAGCCGGCGGCTGTACGCGGACACATCCGGCGCGGCGATTTCGGAAACTATGACTTCGCCTACTTCGCCACATCGGGATACAAGGGCATCACGCTGAAGAATGCGGCACCGGGCGATTACGAGGTGTATATCTCCATGAGTACCGGAGGTTCCCTCTTCTCCGCGCCCGCCGGGCACGTGACGCTGAACTGAACGGAAAATTAGAGCCGTTCAGCTTCACGGCTGAACGGCTACAGCCCCGGGTGACACTCCGAAGTCCCCGATATGCACTGTCACTTCCGACCACACCCGGTGGCCTCGGTCGTCCTCGTAGCACAATTCGAACCGGTCGTATCCCAGGTGCTCCGGGTCGGCCTCGTAGGTGACGCCCCCGTCGGCGCGACAGGTCAGCAGTCCGTGGCCGGCGATGCCGACACCGATGAAGCGCAGGCCAACTGCCGGACTGTGGCCGGCCGGCAGCATCGCACGGCCACCCTGCCGCAGCGCCATGTGCTGGCCGGGCAACCAGTGACGGCGTACCCGGAACCCGATGTCCGAGACCGCTGTCGAGGGTATGAGCTTGTCGCCCTGGGCCGTCATCAGGCCGATGATCACCCGCGGCAGCAGGACCGCCCCCTCGGCCGCGTCCTCATTGATACGGATCCGGCAGTTCACGGTGCGCGGGTCGGTGCCACTCGCGTACGTGGCGTACCGCCCGTTCGTAAGATGGCTCAGGCCCTGGTGGCGGACCATCGTTGCGTGGTCGCCCAACATGTCGTCGAGCAGATAGCCGTAGGTGCGGTACGCGCCACCGACCGGCAGGACGGACAGGGCGAGGCCGATCTCCTGGCCGGGGGCGACCGGCAGAGCCGGGTCGACATCGGCGAACAGTTCGAGAGTGCCTCCGACATGCGGCATCCGAGGATGCGTCACCCAGGCACGAGCGAGCGGGTACCAGTCGTTCACAGCAACGCCTCACTCATCTCTGCGGATGCGACGCGACCGCCCACCCGGGATTTGGTCAACTTCTCGAAGACGTCGTCGTCGAGGAACTCCACGACCGACTCAGGGATCTTCGCTTCCAGGTTCCTGAAGTGGTTGGGGGTCAGTACGCCATTGGCACACATCTCGCTCGCCACGAACCGGGCGCACTCCATGGCACCGTGACCACGGAGATGGGTGTTGTCGGCGATGCCTTCGGGGAAGTTGGGTTCCTCGCCAGGTTCCGTGTACAGGAACAGCTGCTTGGTCCCCTCTGCACCCGCCTGGCGCCACCAGTTGACGCTCCACTCGTTGAGATCGATGAGTGGTACGGACATGCCCGCGGCGAGTTCACGCATGGCGGTCGGGTAGAGCCCGAGCGGACGCCGCATGTTCCCGTGGTCGTCGAAGACCCGGCGTTCGTGGCTGGTCACCAGCACCGGATGCGCCCCTCGCGCCCGGGCGCCCAGCACATACTTGCGCAGGTACCACTGGTAGTCGCCGAACGGCTCCGTGAAGCGTCCGTCACCGGGCTTCATGTCGATCAGTCCGAACGAGACCAGCAGAAGATCACCGGGGGCGATGTTCTCCAGAATCCAGTCGAGGCGACCGCGTTCCACGAAGCTGCGCGAGCTCGCACCCGCGCGGGCGGCGTTCACCACCTCGGCGTTCTGGATGAAGATCTGGAGCACCTGGCCCCAGCCGGTCATCGGCGCCATGCTGCGCGGGCGGCTGGTCACACTGGAGTCGCCCGCCAGAAAGACCCTCACATGCCGCATGCTCTACACACCCTCCCTCTGGTGCTCCGTGGGCCGGCCCATGATCAGCGGGGCAGACATGCGCCCCGGGTCACCGCCTGCGGCGGCGTCCATGGAGTCGATCACGTCAAAGGCCCGCTCACAGTTGTTGGTGTCCCTCAGGACGAAGAACTCCTCCGCGCGGCGGCGGTACTGGGGCTCGACCTGGAAGTCGCGGGTGATCGAGGCAATGATCTCGTCCACCGCCTGGTCGACCCTGCCGCACGCCGGCCCGAAGCCGTCCCGTGCCAGGTCGAAGTAACCGCGCTTGTAGTGCTTGCTGTAGAACGCCTCGTCGTCGAAGTTCGTGTAGACGATCGGCTTGCCCATGTAAGCGACATCGAAGAACACCGACGAGTAGTCGGTGACGAGCATCGAACACTCGCGCATCGCCAGCTGCACGTCCCGGCCGGTGGACGAGACCGTGATGGACGGGTGGTCGATCCGGAAGTGCTTGAGGTACGGCCGGATCTCGTAGTGCGGCATGAACTCCAGCTCGACGCCATAGTGCTGAAGAGCCTTCAGCAGCCTTTCGTCACGCAGCAGAGCGGAGAAGAAACGGTAGTACTCGGAGGCCGCGAAGGGGATCTCAGGCTTGGCCGCCTTGTTGTACGAAGGGGCCACGATGTCGCGCCGCCAGGTGGGCATGACCAGGATCTTGCGTGGTCCGGGGACCGGCGTAAGAGCGTCGTATCGCGGCAGCCCGGTGGCCGCCACCCGGTCGTATCCGTAGCCGCAGTGCTCGGCGTAGTACGCGCGCTCGCTACGTCCGGTGGTGAGCACCATGTCCACGTTGGTGACCTGTGCGTGGATGGACTGCACCACGTCGTTGTAGACGACGCCGTGCTGCAGGAATACCCGCTTGTAACGCAGCAGATCACCGTATCCGCGCAGGAACGCCCGCTTGGACAGACCCGGGAAACCGAGGTATGCCTCCAGGTCATAGGCGTTGATGAGCCGGGTGGCATGCAGCAGATAGGCCCGGTACTTCCAGGAGAGCCGGTCGACGACCCGGCCCAGATGGTCGATCTTCTCCCGGTCCGGGGCGTCGCCGTTGATGGCGTAGTACACCCTGCGCTTGGGCTCGTTCTCCCTGATCCACTTGAACAGGTGGTACGAGTTGTCCTGCGCGGTGTCCTCACGCTCGCCGATGATCCAGATGTCCTTGCCGTGCAGCTTCGGATACATCAGCCAGTACAACAGCCGGGTACGCCAGCCCTGCCGGCCGGGCAGGGAGTTGCGCAGCTCCTCGCCCATGCGGCTCAGGGCGAAGCGAGTCTTGCGGAGCACACCGCTGACCCGGCGCAGCGTCACGGTCTCGTCGGGGGCGATGGTCAACCGTATCCGGGCGTGGCCGGAACGGTGCACGCCCTTGAACCGGTGCAGCATCTGCCGGGCCTCGACCTGGATGTCATGGCGTCGCTCGCCCTCGTGTACACGCAACCGAAGCGTCAGATCACGGTTCGAGAGACGAGCCAGGTCACCAGGACGGGACACAGCACGCCAGCCCGCGAACCAGTCCTGCTCCTTGCGAGCCCGCCAGCGGTCGCGCCGGTACACCTGTTCCACCGTGAGAGGAACTTCTTCGGTGCCATCGCTCAGCACCAGCTCCAGCCGGTTACTGAAGAGCTGGCTGATGTCGACGCCGCCGAAGACCAGCAGCCCTTCGAAGCGGACATACTCCCCCTCGACGACCAGGGTTTCGAGCACCGCCTTCTGACGGTCCACCCGCAGCAGTGTGGTCTCGACCCGATCCTGGAGCAGTCTGCGGTGCATGCCCGCGTTGTCGATCAGCAGGTCCGGCCGGTATTCGGGCTTGGCATACGGGTCGCAGAACAGCTCGTAGTCCCCGGTCCGCACGGCGTGGTGCTGCAGCCGAGCCATCGGGGTCGTCGCGTACTGGAGGATCAAATCGTCCGGGACCTGCGCGTAGATGTCGCAGAGGGCCGGAAAGATGCCGGCGATCTCGGTGCGACTCATGATCCGGTGGATATTGCGCAGATGCGGCTGCATCGAGCGGACCACGAAGCGCAGCGCGAGCCGGCCGGTGCGCACGTTCAGCCGCTCCGTCAGCCGGATGATGTGGCGGCAGAGCCGGATCAGCTCCTGGGTCTTGACCGGGTCGTTCCACGTGAGATCGAAGAGCGAGTCCCGGCGCTCCGGGTCGCGCTCGAAGAACTCGGCCGTCGGCGCGGTGGTCACACTGCGGGCGTGCAGCAGCGCGGGCACGGCGAGCCACGCTCCCTCGAAGCCTGGGCCCTGGCCGCTGCGCAGCCCGTGCCTGCGCAGCAGCGAGGTCCTGAACAGCTTGCCGCCGAGCTCACTGGAGAAGATCACGTAGGGGGCGTCGTCGAGCCGCTCCGCCCGGGGGGCGCCCTTCTCGAAGTAGCGCTTCCAGGGTTCGTCGCTGTATCTGCGCGGCCCGGGGAAATTGTCGCGGTCCCCCACAACCACGTCGGCCTTGGCCCGACGGGCGGCGGCGACCAGACGGCCCATGCAGTTCTCGCCCAGGATGTCCTGGGCGCGGGCGAACGTCACGTACGGCGCCCGGACATGGCGCAGCCCATTGTCGAAACTGGAGCGTGCGCCCAACGCTATCTGGCTGACGACCTCGACATTCGCGTGGAACGCGGCAAAGTCGGCGAGCTGGGCGGCGGTGGCATCCGTGGAACCGTCGTCCACGAAGATCACCTGGGTGGCCGCGAACTCCCGCTGTGCCAGCAGCGAACTGAGGAACTCGTACAGGTTGTACTCGTCGTTGCGGCAGTGCACCACAAGCGCGGCCGCGTACTCCTCCGCGCGTTCGAACGTGCTCTCTGCAGCCGGCTTGTCCTGCCACCACAGCCATGGGGTGCCGCGCGGGTGGTCGGTGGTCTGGCTCGCCGCCGTCTCCGGGCGCAGCGCGAGATTGCCGCTGATGGTCCGGTACATCTCGAACGTCTCGTCGCGGCCACGGTAGCGCTGCTGCTCGATGTCGAGCCCGGTCACCCCCACGGTGGTGGTGGCGCGCTCACCGCCGTGCCGAATCTGTACGAAGAGATTCCAGTTGCCGGCGGCGCCTGGGGCCCCCAATGTGGAGTCCAGATCCACGGCGGTGTGGTACCGGATGAACTCCTCGTCGACATCGATTCCCGTGACGTCGAAGGTGTAGTCCGCCTTGGTGCTGCGGCGGCGCAGCACCGCGGTCAGCTCCAGCTTGTCCTTCGGGCCCACCCGACCGAACTGGTTCCGGATATAGCCGGTCACGTGGAGGGTGCTGCCCTGGATCTCGACCAGGGTGGCCTGGTTGAACAGCCTGGAGTCGGCCAGACTGTTGCCGCTGAGGTCCAGGTCGGTGACATCGAGGAAGCGCTCGGCGTCCGGCCGGCCCAGCAGCGCAGCCGACCAGTAGACCTTCCCGTTGCGCTCCACCAGGTCGGAGCTGAGCACACTGCGGCGCTGGGTGTAGTCGGAGACGGTCAGCGCGAGGTCGACCCGGCCATGCATGAGGCTGAAGGCACGGACCCGCTCCAGCGGTCCGCACAGGTCGTAGACGTCGAGCGGCAGGGTGCGCAGATACGGTGCCACGAGGGCGGCGAACCCCTTGCGGAACGCTTCGTCGCCCGCCCGGAGCTCAGGCGTGTACAGCCGCAAATCGTGCGAGAGGAACTTCGCCGCCTTGTGCGCCAGGAGGTCCTGGGCGCCGTTGCGGACGAGGAAGGCGTCCGCGTACTGATGCACCAGTACCCGGTCGCGGATACTGCGGAGCTCGCCCCGGCGGTTGGTGATGGAGGGGGCGTCGGTCTCCCGTTCCCAGATCCACCGGTAGACCGGAGTGGCCAGCAGGGTGACGGACCGTGCGCAGTACCAGGCCACGGTCGAGAAGTAGGTGTCCTCGAAGAAGACCTCTTCGGGGAAGCGGATGCCCTGGTCGAGGAGGAAGTCGAGGCGGTAGAGCTTGGCCGCGGTGATCGGGTCCTCGAAGAGTTCGGGCATGGCCCGCAGACCGCCCGTGACGGTCCGGTCCGTGCCGTACAGCTGCGGCTGCCAGATCGTGATCTCGTCCTTGGCGAGGTTGACGCGCAGGGCGCGGCCCGCCGTGATGTCGGCGCCGGTCGCGAGTGCCGACTCGAGGAGTGACTCGCAGGCCTTGTGCGGCAGTTCGTCATCCGCGTCGAGAAACATCAGGTAGTGGCCGGTGGCCACGGCTATGCCGTTGTTCCGGGGTGCGCCGACACCACCGCTGTTGCGCCGCCGCTCGACGATGCGCACCCGGGGGTCGCGCGCGGCGTACTCCTGGGCGACCGCGAGCGTGCCGTCCGTGGAGGCGTCGTCGACGACGATCACTTCGATGTGGGGGTGGGTCTGGCGTACCGCGGACTCCAGCGCCCGGCCGAGCGTGGCACTCGCGTTGAACGCGCCGATGACTATCGAGATCCGGAACTGCCCCGGGTCCGTCGGAGTGCTCATCGCAGGTGCTCCTCGGCCCCCGGCCAGCGCCCATCAGTGTGTGCAACCGGTGCATGGAGGATCGGAGCCGCACCGGCGTAGCCCGTCTGGGCGGGAGCGCTCCCGTCGTGTCCGCCGTAAAGGAAGCCGGCGTCGTAACGGGGTTCGGGGTACGGCTGGAAGCCGGGGTCCTCGTGCGGTTCGGGGGCGGGGAAGCGCTGATCCACCGGAATGCCTCCGACGGACGTCTGGTCGAGGCCGGCGCGGCGGTGGCGACCGGCGTGCAGATGGTCCGCGACGCTTCCGCCGGCGACGACGGGCTCGGGGGCCAGTTCCTCGACCACCCGGGTGAAGTCGCGGGTGGAGAGCCAGAACTTGTACATGATCACCAGCTCGAAGAGACCGAGCAGGACCGCGGAGACAGCAGTGGTCCACAGGATCTGTCCGACCAGCGGGCCGATGATGAAGATGAACATCTGGAACTCGATGCCGCTGATGAGGTGCGGCCGCACACGGCTGCGCAGCATGGCCTGACGCAGCCGGGTGTACCAGGGGAATCGGTCGCGGAACTGGGCATGCAGATCCACGACGTTGTCGGCCTGCTGCTTGAGGATCTCCGCCTCGACGCCGGGGTTCTCCCTCAGCAGGTCCTCCATGAAGACGACCTTCGGCTCCTCGGCCGGCGTCTCGGCGGTCTGCGCGGCCTCGGCAGCGTGCCGGGCGTCCTTCAGCTTCTCGATCTTCGTACGCATCGACATGCGCATCTTGTAGATCTGCAGGGCGTCGACATACCGGAGCATGTCGAGGAAAACCACGACAAGCGCCGCGATCAGGTACCAGGCGCTATCCGTACGGAGGTACTGGCCGCCCATCAGGGCGAGCGCGCAGAAGAGCACCCGGATGCGGTCGAAGACGTAGTCGAGCCAGCCGCCGAAGACAGTGCCGTTGCCCTTCAGGCGGGCCAGCTTTCCGTCGATGCAGTCGAGGATGAAGCTGACGTGGTAGAGGCCGGCTCCGATGATCAACGACTGGGTGTCGCCGCGGAGGAAGAACCCTGCCGAGCCAAGGCCTACGAACAGGGCGCCCCAGGTCACGCCGTTGGGGGTGATGAATCCGAAGCGTGCGATCCGGATGAGCACGCGCGTGGCGACCGGATCTACCAGGAGCACGGTCCACCAGGCGTCACGCTTCTTGCACGTGAGCTTTTGGACAGCCCGCAGAGACAGCTTCCTCTTCCTCATAACCCCTCAGCCGTGGACGACGTCCAACACAGCCCCGACGGCCTGAGCAGATCTCGCGATCGTAGGGGGCGAAAAATGTCCGCAGTCTGTTCACTGGCTGCACACATCTGGCGCTGAGGCAGCTTAAATGAACCTTAAACGATGGTGCAATCGGTTCCGGAACGACAACAGAGAGCGACAGAAGCGAAACATTCGGTTAACTACCGTCAAACCGCGCTCCGTTTGCATGCGATCGCTCTTCATGGATCCTTCGCGGGCTGGGAAGGTTGTGCCAAATTTCGATCATGTGGCGATCACCACACCGCCGCAGCGTCAGGGCCGGCAACCCATCACCAGAGACGGCCCGAACCGAGCGGCCGGCTGCCCGATCCGAGCGACGACAGGCCTCCGCACGCCGCACGCCGCACGCCGCACGTCCGCACCCCGCACCCCGCACTCCCATGCAGCACGGACGGAGCCTCAAGGCTGAATGCGCGAACTGTTTGCGATTTTCGCGTCACAACGCACGACAAGTCATGACATTCACCGTCGACGCACGATCCACGCCAAGGTCACGAAGGCTTCACGATCCGTTCGAAAATATGTCTATAGTTCATCCACATCATCTACGCACCGGCGGGCCAACTCCCCCCACTCGAGCCCTCCCCATGTTCGAACCCGGCATCGAGAGAGGACCCAGAGAATGAGCCCAGCCGTCGCAACCTCCAACGTGCCACGGTCCGAGCAGCCTTCGACACGTCGCCGCAAGAAGCCCGCACGCCGTCGCCGGGTATGGCGCTGGATCGTGCTCTCCCTGGTTGTCGTCCTTGTCGCTGCCGGCGGAACCGCCTGGTGGATGTACAACCACCTCGACGGGAACATCAAGGGCGTCGACATCAACAAGGCGCTCGGGGACGACCGTCCGGAGAAGCTGCCCACCAGCGGTCAGAATCTGCTGGTGCTCGGCTCCGACTCGCGGGCCGGGGCCGAGAACAAGGAGCTGGGGGGCGGCGGCAGCGTCAGCGGCGCCCGGTCCGACACCGCGATGGTGGTGCACATACCTGAGGGCCGACAGCAGGCCGTCGCCGTGTCCATTCCGCGCGACACCCTCGTCACCCGGCCCGAGTGCACCAAGGCCGACGGCTCGACGACGCCGTCCGCGAACCGCGTGATGTTCAACTCCGTCTACTCGCAGATCGGTCCCGCCTGCGTGGTCAAGACCGTCGAGAAGATGTCCGGGGTCCGGATCGACCACTACCTGGAGATCAATTTCGCCGGGTTCAAGGACCTGGTGGACGCCATCGGCGGAGTCACGGTCGATGTCCCGCAGGACATCCGGGACACGTCGTCCGGTCTCGACCTCACAGCCGGCCCGCACAAGCTCGACGGCACCCAGTCCCTCGCGTACGTCCGTACCCGGCACGGCATCGGCGACGGCAGCGACCTGGGCCGGATCGGGCTCCAGCAGCAGTTCCTCCTCGCGCTGCTGAGCGAGGTCAAGTCGCAGGATCTGCTGGGCAGTCCGACGAACTCGTACAAGATCGCCAACTCGGCCACCAAGTCGCTGACCACCGACTCCGGGCTCGCCTCGCTCAAGTCCCTCGCGGAGTTCGCCCGGTCGATGAACGGCGTGGATCCGAGCACCATGGAAACGATCATGCTTCCGGTCGCGTACGACGAGCAGGACCCCAACCGGGTCGTGGCGGCCCAGCCGCAGGCCGGTGACCTCTGGAAGGCGATCCGCAAGGACGGCACGATCCCGGAGTCCGCGAAGAAGTCCCCCGCGACGGGCGGTTCTGCTTCCTGAGGCGTTCGCCTCCGCGCTCAGCAGGTCCCTCACCGATCCCGGGCGAATTCCTGGGATCGGTGAGGGACTCCCGGCCGTCCGACGGTGGCCATGGCCTCGGGCAGGCGCTCGTCCGGATCTCCCGAGCCGGCATTTTGCGTGGTTCGCGCGGAAATTCGACAGGCCCGGGGGTGAGCGAGCAAGTGCCCTACTGTGCGCCCCTGTTGTCGTCGGTGACGCGCACGACCCGCGCCAGTGGTTCGTTCTGAACGCGTTCGAGGGCCGACCGGCCGATATCAGGGGGACCCCGCACTCCGACCGTGCCGGGCAGCGTACGAGCCTGGCGCGCTGGCTACGACACCCGCTGGGCCCATGACCGACGTGGTGCTCCGACCGCTCGCTCGGGGCGGAGCCCCTGCAAGCTCCGGGCTCAGACCCCTACGAAGCGCCGTCCGAGCCCGTCTCCGGCGCGCTCACACCCGCTCGGCCGGATCCATCGCCAGACCCGGTTCGCGATTCTGCCGGGCCACGTAGAGCCCTCCGTCCGCCCCGATCATGGCGAGGACCACTCGCCCGTACACATCGATTGCCAACGCCGGTGTCGCAGCGGTCCGTTCGCCCGTCGGCGACCACCAGAGGCCACCGCCCTCGTTCTCCGTTCCGCAGGCTGCGAGCATGACGTGTCCGTCAAGATCCCGGTGCGCGAGGATCGTGCAGTCGTAGCCGTCCAGCATCGCGCGCAGTACGGTGATCGGTCCCTCGGCAGGAGTGCCGCCGATCGGGACGACCCAGGCGCCCAAGCGGTGTGCGACGATTCCGCCCGTCGTCGGGTCGGTCCAGTAGAAGGTGTTCCGACCCGGTGCCGTCTCCAGCGCGGCCACGCCGCCTGGAGCGATCGCGACAGGAATGCTCTGTGCCTGTTCGAAGGCACCGTCGCTCTCCGCCTGGGTCCACCTCATCGCCTGGCCGCTCCCAGGAACCAGGAGCTCGATCCGCCCCGATTCGGCGACCGACGCGGCCATGGCGTCCTGCGCCAGACTGCCCTTCAGGTCCGTCCACGCCTCCCACTTGGCACCCTTGCCCTCGCGGCGCAGCATGATGCCGCCGCCGGAGTTCCGGACGAAGACGTGTGCCGCGCCGGACCCGGCCACCGCAGGTACCGGGGCACCGATCCGCGCGGCCCTGTCGGGGTCCTTGTACGGGTTGCCCAGTGACCGCCACTGGCTGAGGGGGCGACCGGTCTGGTACTGGATGGCGTGCACGATGTCGACAGTCGGCGAGCCGTCGCCCTTCTGCCGCGACCGGCGCCCGACGAAGTGCACATAGGAGTCCGCGCCCTGAGCAATGCTGAGATGTGTCAGGTGCGGAACCGGTATGAAGTCCGGACCATGCCACCGAGGGCCGCCCGGACGCTCCTCGGTCCAGCGCAGGAGCCCGTCCCGATTGCGGGCATAGGCCGTGAGCCTGTCGTCCTTACCCCGAACGAGCCAGCGTCCGCCGACCGTGGCCTCCGCCTCTCGCTGCTCGCTGTCGACGATTCGAGGGGCTCCCTTTGCCGAAGCCCTCCCCTGGGCGGCACGTCCCGACCTGACTCGCATGTCGTGAGGTCATCCTTCCCATGATTGTCCGCTCCCGTTGTGCGGCCTGTTGCGTAGCCGACATGTGGAAGCCGGGAGAACCCATCATAGAATCACCGTTCGAACGACACGGAATCGCCACCCGTCTCCTTGAACGATCACACTTCGGTCGCGTGCGACAAGCAGGACCCCAACCGGGTGGTGGCGGCCCAGCCGCAGGCCGGTGACCTCTGGAAGGCGATCCGTAAGGACGGCACGATCCCGGAGTCGGCGAAGAAGTCCCCCGCCACCGGCGGCTGACGAGCAGTGCGGCGGCCGGTGCGTGACACCCTTTTGGGATGCTGACCGAACGGACCCTGGTGATCGTGGACGCGGCCAATGTGGTCGGGTCGGTGCCGGACGGCTGGTGGCGGGACAGGCTCGGGGCGACCGAACGGCTGCGGGATTCCCTGGTCCCGTTCGCCGCGGCCGGTCTGCCCGGACACCCCGGCCCCGTCGAGCTGGTGCTGGTCGTCGAGGGCGCCGCCCGTGGCATCGCATCGGTGCCGGGGGTACGGGTGGAGTCCGCGCCCGGCTGTGGGGACGACCGGATCGTCGACCTCGTCGCCGCCGAGGCGGCTCCGCCCACGGGCCGCGACTGTGTCGTGGTGACAGCCGACCGGGAGCTGCGGCAGCGGGTCGAGGCGTACGGGGCGCAGTGCACCGGCCCCCGTGCCGTACGGCCGCTGCCGCCGCACAGGGACTGACCTACGGCCGCCCGGCGGCGTCGTTGATACGGCTGTGCCGGCGCCCGTACGAGAAGTAGATGATCGCCCCGATGGCCATCCAGATGGCGAACCGGAGCCACGTCTCCGCCGGGAGGTTGAGCATCAGCCACACCGAGGCGGCCACGGACAGGACCGGGATCAGCGGCACCCACGGGGTGCGGAACGCGCGATGCAGATCAGGACGGGTGCGGCGCAGCACGAGAACGCCCAGGGCGACCACCACGAACGCGAAGAGCGTGCCGATGTTCACCAGCGTCGCCAGCTCGTTGATGCTGGTGAAGCCGGCCACGATCGCGATGATCACGCCGAGCAGGATGGTCGGGCGGTACGGGGTGCCGAACTTCGGATGCGTCTTGGAGAAGAACCGCGGAAGCAGCCCGTCACGGCTCATCGCGAAGAACACCCGGGTCTGGCCCAGCAGCAGGATCATGCACACCGTCGTGAGGCCGACCGCGGCTCCGAAGCTGATCACGCCCGCGTAGAAGGGATGCCCGACGGCCTTGAAGGCGTCGGCCAGCGGGGCGCTCACGGACAGTTCGGTGTAGTGCTCCATGCCGGTGACCACCAGCGACACGGCGACGTAGAGCACCGTGCAGATGAAGAGCGAGGCGAGGATGCCCCGCGGCATGTCGCGCTGCGGGAGCTTGGTCTCCTCGGCGGCGGTGGCCACGACATCGAAGCCGATGAAGGCGAAGAAGACGATGGAGGCGGCGGTGAAGATGCCCAGGACGCCGAAGTTGGTCGGTGCGTAGCCGAACATCAGCTGGATCAGCGGCGCGTTCAGCCCTGAGCTGGACGTCTGCGGCTCAGCGGGCGGGATGAAGGGTGAGTAGTTGGCAGCCTTGATGAAGAAGAGCCCCGCGATGATCACGATCAGGACGACCGCCACCTTGATGGCGACCACGACGGTCGTGACCCGGGCGGACAGCTTCATGCCGAGCACCAGGATGACGGTCAGGACGAGCACCAGGACGAAGGCCAGGACGTCGAAGCCGAATCCGGTCCCCGCATCCGGCCCGGCGATCACGTCGGGCATGTGCCAGCCCACGTTGTCCATCAGCGAGCGGACGTAGCCGGACCAGCCGACGGCCACCACCGCCGTGCCCAGGGCGAATTCCAGCACGAGGTCCCAGCCGATGATCCAGGCGATCAGTTCACCCAGCGAGGCGTACGCGAAGGTGTACGCGGACCCCGCGACCGGGACGGTGGAGGCGAACTCGGCGTAACAGAGTGCGGCGAGGGCGCAGACGATGGCGGCGGCCACGAAGGCGAGTGCGGTGGCGGGCCCCGCCGATTCCTTCGCCACTTTGCCGGTGAGGACGAAGATGCCGGTGCCGATGATGACGCCCACTCCGAAGACCGTGAGGTCCAGGGCGGAGAGGGACTTCTTGAGAGCGTGCTCCGGCTCCTCGGTGTCACGGATGGACTGTTCCACCGTCTTGGTCCGGAACAGCCCGCCATTGGTGGGTGGTGTGTCCTGCTGCGCAGTCACCGGCGTACCTCCACGCACTCGTCGTGAACGCCATGATTGGGACATCACCGGCGGAGCGGCGCTCCACGTCGAGCGATTTCACGCGAATGGGCCGGTCGGACCACTCGTACAGGGTGGTCCGACCGGCCCATCGGCCGTACAGCTCGTCGCTCGTTCGGCCCCGTGCGGACACGGGGCCGTGTCGCTCGGGTCAGTCCCGGGCGGGCTCGATCACGGACGGCGTGCCGGCGTCGCTGTCGTAGCGGCCGTCCAGCTTGGCGACGAGACCGGTGACCTGCCGGGCGATGTCCGGCGCGGTCAGGCCGATCTCCGCCATGACCTCCTTGCGGGAGGCGTGGTCGAGGAAGCGCGGCGGGATACCGAAGTCGCGCAGCGGTACGTCGACTCCTTCGTCGCGCAGCGCCTGGGCGACGGCGGAGCCGACACCGCCGGCCCGGCTGTTGTCCTCGACGGTGACGACGACACGGTGCTGTTCGGCGAGCGGGGCCATGGCCTCGTCGACCGGCTTGACCCAGCGCGGGTCCACGACCGTCGTCGTGATGCCCTGGGCGTCCAGCAGATCGGCGATCTCCAGGCACATCGGGGCGAGCGCGCCGACGGAGACCAGGAGGACGTCGGGGCGGGCGGTGTCGGCCCTGCGGAGCACGTCCATGCCACCGACCCTGCCGACGGCCTTGACGGACGGGCCGACCGCACCCTTGGAGAAGCGGACCACGGTCGGGGCGTCGTCGACCTCGACGGCCTCGCGCAGTTGGGCGCGGACCTGGTCGGCGTCGCGCGGCGCGGCGATCCGCAGCTCCGGCACGCACTGCAGGATCGACATGTCCCACATGCCGTTGTGCGAGGCGCCGTCGGTGCCGGTGATCCCCGCCCGGTCCAGGACGAACGTGACACCGCACTTGTGCAGGGCGACATCCATCAGGACCTGGTCGAAGGCCCGGTTGAGGAACGTGGCGTACACCGCGAAGACGGGGTGCAGTCCGCCGGTGGCGAGGCCCGCCGCGGAGACCGCGCCGTGCTGCTCGGCGATACCGACGTCGTAGATCCGGTCCGGGAATTCCTTCTCGAACTGGGTCAGGCCGACCGGCTGGAGCATGGCCGCGGTGATCGCGACGATGTCCTTGCGCTCCTTGCCGAGCTTGACCATCTCCTCGCCGAAGACCGAGGTCCAGTCGAGGCCGGAGGTGGCGACGGGGAGGCCGGTGTCGGGGTGGATCTTGCCGACGGCATGGAAGCGGTCGGCCTCGTCGAGGAGCGCGGGGGTGTAGCCGCGGCCCTTCTCGGTGAGGCAGTGCACGATGACCGGCCCGCCGAAGCGCTTGGCCCGCTGCAGCGCGGACTCCAGAGCCTCGATGTCGTGGCCGTCGATCGGGCCGACGTACTTCAGGCCGAGGTCCTCGAACATGCCCTGCGGGGCGATGAAGTCCTTCAGCCCCTTCTTGGCGCCGTGCAGCGTCTCGTAGAGCGGCCTCCCGACGACGGGGGTGCGCTCCAGGATGTCCTTGCCGCGGGCCAGGAAGCGCTCGTAGCCGTCGGTGGTGCGCAGGGTCGCGAGGTGGTTGGCGAGGCCGCCGATGGTCGGTGCGTAGGAGCGCTCGTTGTCGTTGACGACGATGACGAGCGGGCGGTCCTTGGCGGCGGCGATGTTGTTCAGCGCCTCCCAGGCCATACCGCCGGTGAGAGCGCCGTCACCGATGACCGCGACGACATGGTCGTCCTTCTTCAGCACCTCGTTGGCCTTGGCGAGGCCGTCGGCCCAGCCGAGGACGGTGGAGGCGTGCGAGTTCTCGATGATGTCGTGGTCGGACTCGGCGCGCGAGGGGTAGCCGGACAGGCCGCCCTTGCTCTTGAGCTTCGAGAAGTCCTGGCGACCGGTGAGGAGCTTGTGCACGTAGCTCTGGTGGCCGGTGTCGAAGAGCACCTTGTCCTTCGGCGAATCGAAGACTCGGTGCAGGGCGATGGTCAGCTCGACCACACCCAGGTTGGGGCCGAGGTGGCCGCCGGTCTTGGAGACTGCGTCGACGAGAAAGGTCCGGATCTCCTCGGCGAGCTGTTCCAGCTGCTCAGGGCTGAGCCGGTCCAGGTCGCGCGGTCCCCCGATGCGGGTCAGCAGGGCCACCCGTGCCTCCTTGCGTTTGAGCTGGTCGAGCATGCCGATCCGCTGAGTCTAATGTTCCGTCCGGGGCCTGGGTCATCGGGCGGTGCTTTCCGGTGCGGATCGGTGCGTGCGTACATGCGAACACGCAGGTGCCCGGCACCACGAAGGGTGCCGGGCACAGGCGCGGGATCCGCGGTCAGGCGCGGCCCGCGGTCTTCTGGGTCTTGCGCGAGACCGAGTCGATGATCACGGCGATGAGGAGTACGCCACCGGTGATCATGTACTGGATCGCGTTCGACGACAGGTTCATCTGGTTGAGGCCCTGGACGATCGACTGGATGACCAGGATGCCCAGCAGTGCGGACCAGACCTTGCCGCGTCCGCCGAACAGGGACGTACCGCCGATGACGGCTGCGGCGATGCACATCATGAGCTGGTTGCCGCCACCGAGCGAACGGTCGGCGCCGCCGGTCGCGGAGGCCAGGAAGAGACCGCCGACCGCACCGAGCGTGCCGGAGATCATGAACACCGAGATGCGGATCCAGGACACGTTGATACCGGCACGACGCGCTGCCTCGATGCCACCGCCGACCGCGAAGATCTGACGGCCGTAGGTGGTGCGGCGCAGAACGAAGTCGGTGATGACCAGGATCGCGAGGAAGATCACCAGGGAGAGCGGGAGGCCCTGCTCCTGGTTGAACGCGTACGCGGCGAGGAGGCACAGGACGGCGATCAGCGCGGTGCGCAGGATGATCTCGCTCTGCGGGCGGTGCGGCAGCTCTGCGGCCTTGCGGCGCCTCGAGTCGCGCAGCTGCGCGAGGTAGAAGGCGACGATCACGACCACGGCGAGACCGTAGGCGGCGGCGACGTCGGAGAAGTAGTAGCTGGTCAGGTCGCGGACGAAGCTGCCGAGCGGGGTGGTGATGGTGGACTTGTCGCCCATCACCCAGGTCTGCAGACCGGCCCAGCCCAGGAAGCCTGCCAGCGTCACGACGAACGCGGGCACGCCGATCTTGGCGAAGACGATGCCGTGGAAGGCGCCGATGACCGTGCCGGTCAGGATGCCGACCACGATGGCGAGGGAGTCGGGCATGTCCGTGCCGAGCACGGCCCACATCGAACCCGCGAGACCCGCGACGGAACCGACCGCGAGGTCGATCTCGCCGAGCAGCAGTACGAAGACGATGCCCACGGCCATGATGCCGGGGCCCGCGGCGTACAGCGTGATCTGGTCGAGGTTGTACGAGGTGAGGAAGTTGCCGGTCTCGAGCTGGAAGACGATCCCGATGACGATCAGGCCCACCACGACAGGCAGCGAGCCGATCTCGCCCGAGCGCACCTTGCGCTTGAACTCGGTCCAGTAGCCCTTGAAGCCCTGCTCACGGATGAGCAGGCGGGGGTCGACGACCTTGACTGCGCCGGCCGCTGCTGGGGGAGCCTCGGTGGCCTTTGCCTGGGCCGGGACCTCGGCCGAAGTCTTGCTGATCTTGCTCACTTGGATGCCTCCGCGCTGCGGGACGAGCGACGGGTCACGGCGTTGTCCGTGGCGCCCGTGATCGCGGCGATGATTTCTTCGTGGCTGGTCGTCGCCACAGGGAAGATGCCGTTGTTGTGGCCGAGTCGCAGCACGGCGACCTTGTCGGCGACAGCCTTCACATCGGCCATGTTGTGGCTGATGAGGATGACGCCGAGGTTCTGCTCGCGCAGCCGCTCCACCAGGTCGAGGACCTGTGCGGTCTGCTCGACGCCGAGGGCCGCGGTGGGCTCGTCCAGGATCACGATCTTGGGGTTGCCGACCAGGGCACGGGCGATGGCCACGACCTGGCGCTGGCCGCCGGAGAGCGCGGCAACCGGGATACGGACGCTGGGGATACGGATGGAGAGCGTGGACAGGAGGTCCTGTGCCCGCTTCTCCATGGCGACCTCGTCGAGGACGCCACCCGTCTTGATCTCGCGACCGAGGAAGAGGTTGGCGACGACATCCAGGTTGTCGCAGAGCGCAAGGTCCTGGTACACGGTGGCGACGCCGAGGTTCTGGGCGTCGTGCGGACGGTTGATGTCCACCTTCGCGCCCTCCCACTCGATGACGCCCTCATCGATGGGGTGCACGCCGGCGATCGTCTTGACCAGTGTGGACTTTCCTGCACCGTTGTCGCCGACCAGGGCGACCACTTCTCCGGCGTGGACTTCGAGATCGACACCGGAGAGGACCTGGACCGCTCCGAATCGCTTGAAGACTCCACGCAACGCCAGCACGGGCGTCTGTGACACGTGAACCATCTCCTTCGCCGCCTGACCGGCGGGGATGTGCCGCCTGACCGGCGGAGACGCCGCGCCACGAGGGGCAGCGTCGATGTACTGGAAGTACTTGGGGGAAGAATGTCCGGCACCCGGCCGACAGCGGGGTGTGGGCCGGCCGGGGCCGGACAGTCATGGGGTGGGCGGACTCCGCCGTGCGGCGGGGATCAAACCCGGACGCGCCAGGGCCTGCTGGCCCTGGCGCCAGGAGGGACTACTTGATGCCCAGTGCGGTGCACTTGGCGGCGATGTCCTTGACGCAGATCGCGGAGGCCTGGTAGATGCCGTCCTTGACCACGGTGGACTCGATGTTGTCCTTGTTCACCACGGTCGGCTCGAGCAGCGTGGAGGGAACGCCGTCCGTCTTGCCCGAGGCGCCGATGTCCTTGCCCTGGAGCAGGTTGACAGCGAACTGGGCGGCCGTCGGGGCGAGCTGCTTCGGCGACTTGTAGATCGTGAAGGTCTGCGTACCGGCGATGATCCGCTGGATACCGGGGAGCTCGGCGTCCTGGCCACCCACCGGGATGTCCTTGATGCCGGCGTTGCTCAGGGACGTGATGATGCCGCCCGCCATGCCGTCGTTGGCGGAGTAGACCGCGTTGATCTTGCCCTTGCCGACCGAGGAGATCGCGGCGGTCATCTTCTCGCCGGCGATCTTCGGGTCCCACTCGCCGGACGCCTCGTAGGCAATCTTGATCTTGCCGTCGAGGGCCTCGTGAGCACCCTTCTTGAACAGGCCGGCGTTCGGGTCCTTCTCATCACCGTTGATCATGACGAGGTTGGAGCCGGCCGCCTTGGAGCCGAGGGCGTCGAGGACGGCCTGGCCCTGGAGCTTGCCGATCTTCTCGTTGTCGTGGCTGACGTAGGCGTCGGCACCGACGATGGCGCGGTCGTACGCGACGACCTTGACGCCCTTCTTGTGTGCGTCGGCAACCCACGCGGCGGACTTCTCGGCGTCGACCGAGGAGATCGCGATGACCTTGATGCCGTCGGCTATCTGCTGCTCGAACTGCTGCTTCTGCTGGCCGACATCACCGCCCGCGTTGTTGTAGACAACCTCGCAGTCCGCGCAGTCCTTCTTGACCGCTTCGATGAACAGCGGCTTGTCCAGCGTCTCGTAGCGAGCGGTCTTGTTCTCCGGGAGCAGCAGACCGATCTTGGTCTTGCTGCCCGAGTCCGCCGAGCCCTTCTTGTCGTCGCCCGCCTTGCCACAGGCTGCGAGGGAGACGGCCATCGAAACTGCGGCCGTGCCTATGACGATGCGTCGCGTCATTGCGTTCATTGCGGGTGTGCCTCCCTGACGAGGCCGCAGCGTTGCGGCCGAGGTGGCTGGAAGTCAACTCGGCCGCGAAGCAGACGTCAAGGAGTAAATCCTTAACGAGATGACAACGGTGCCATTCGTTATCTAAGTGAAGGCAGGGGTGGCCGTCGGGAGAGTGCTCTCCAAAAGGGTCGAATCGCCCATCTCGCTCAGTACGAGAGCCAGCGCACCCAGCACCTCCGCCCGGGCTCCCAGCGCTCCGGGAAGGACCGAGAGCTGCCTTCCGGCACTGGGAATGGCGTAGCGCGACACCGAGTCGCGGATCGGTGCGAGCACCAGCTCGCCGGCCTCGGCGAGGGACCCGCCGAGGACCACTCGGCTCGGGTTGAGCAGGTTGCACAGGTTGGCGACACCGCTGCCGATGTGCCGTCCGACGTCCCCGATCACCCGGCGGCAGCCCGGATCGCCCTCCCGGGCCAGCTGCACCACCCGTTCCATCGTGAGATCAGGCCCGTGGCTGGGCCTGAGCAGGGGCAGGACGTACCGCGCGGCCGTGAAGGTCTCCAGGCAGCCCCGGTTGCCGCAGCGGCACACCGGGCCCGATTCGTCGAGCGTGATGTGCCCGATCTCGCCTGCCGTGCCGCCCGGCCCCCGGTAGATGTGCCCGTCGATCACCAGACCGGCGCCGACACCGCTCGCGACCTTGATGTACGCCAGATCCTTGACGCCCCGTCCGCTCCCCCAGACGAGCTCGCCCAGCGCCCCCAGATTGGCGTCGTTGTCGACGTAGACCGGCACGCCGAGCCGCGCGGCGAGCTCCTCGCTCGGGTTGATGCCCGTCCAGCCCGGCAGGATCGACGTGGAGCCCAGCGTGCCGGACTCCACATCGATCGGGCCGGGAACGCCGAGGCCCACGCCGATCACCTTGCCCGGACTGATCCCGGTCGTCTCGATCAGCCGCTTGACCAGCTGTTCCGCCCGTCCGAAGCCCTGCGCCGACGAGGCGTCGACATCCAGCGGCTCGGACTCCTCGGCAAGCACCTGGTGGGCGAGGTTGCCGACCGCCACCCGCAGATGCGTATGGCCGAAATCGACCCCGATCACGATGCCCGCGTCACCGCTGAGCGAGACGCTGCGGGCCCGCCGGCCGCCCGCCGAGGTGGGGGTCACCTCTACGGTGCCGCCGTCCTTCAGTTCGCGAACGATATTGGAGACCGTGGCCGCGGAGAGGCCCGTCCCTCTGGCGATCTCCGCCTGGGTGAGCGAACCCGCCATACGCACGGCACGCACGACCCGCTCAAGGTTGGCGCGATGCAGAGATGTCTGCGACCCCGGAGTCTCCATCGACTCTCTCACTCCTGCCATTCTCTCCAACATGTGAACTCTAAGCTGAACGTTTTGGGGCACTCCCCGTCAAGACCTTGAGCAGTGGGAGCCTCGGATGAGCGGGCCGCCACGAACCGGACGACCGCGGAAAACAGACGAAACCGCCCGCCGGCACAAGGCCGGCGGGCGGTTTCGTTCGCGTACGGGGGCGGGGGACTACTTCACCGCTCCCGCGGTCAGGCCCGCGACGACCTGACGCTGGAAGACGATGTAGGCCGCAAGGACCGGCAGCATCGCCATCACCAGACCGGCGAAGAGGCCGGACCAGTCACCCTTGTACCCCTGACTGGTGGCCAGTTCGACCAAACCCTGGGAGAGCACCCGGTGATCCGGTTCGGTGTTCAGCACCGTCGGCAGCATGTACTGGTTCCACTGCCCCAGGAAGTTGAAGATGCCGACGCTGATCAGGCCGGGCTTCGCCATCGGCAGCATCACCTGGAAGAACGTCCGGGTGTGCGAGGCCCCGTCGAGCATCGCCGCTTCCGCCACCGAGGTCGGCAGCGTCCGGAAGAACGAGGTGAGGAAGAAGACGGTGAACGGCAGCGAGTACGCGATATAGACCAGGATCAGTCCGTGCACCGTGTTCAGCAGGCCCATGTTGTTCATCACGAAGAACAACGGGACCAGCGCCAGGATGATCGGGAAGCTCATCCCACCGATGAACAGGAAGTACAGGAAACGGTTCCCCGGGAAGTCGAACCGCGCCAGTACGTACGCCGCCATGGAACCGAGCAGCAGCGTGCCGATGAGCGAACCGCCCACCACGACGATCGTGTTGAAGAAGTAGTCGCTCATGTGCGCCTGGCTCCAGGCGCGCGACCAGTTCTCGAAGTGAAGCTTGTCGGGCAGTGCCCACGGCGTCGACAGGATCGAGTCGTCCGTCTTGAAGGACGCCATCACCGCCCAGAGGAGCGGCATGACGACCAGGATCGCCCAGATGATCAGCACGCCGTGCGAGAAGACATTGAGGACGGAGCCCTCACTGCTCTTCTCCTTCTTGCTGCCGGGCACGGTCACCGTGGACACGGGCACACGGTCCGCCGCAGGCGCGGGAGGGGTGTCAGTGGTCTTCATCAGAACTCCAGCCGCTCGCGCCGGCCCAGTCGCATCACGATGGCCGCGAAGGCCATGGTGACGATGAGCAGTCCGACACCGATCGTCGTTGCGTATCCAGCCTGGCCGTCACGGAAGGCCGTCTGGTACACGTACAGCGGCAGAACCGTGGTCGAGTAGTCGGGACCACCGGGACCCACGGTCATGACCTGTACGGCAGTGAACGCCTCCACGCCGAGCGCCAGGATTCCCATGTAGACCCAGCCCGACTGCACCGTGTCCCAGAGCAGCGGCAGGGTGATCCGGAAGAACGTCGTGATGCGGTTGGCGCCGTCGAGGAGCGCCGCCTCGTAGAAGTCCTTCGGGATGGATGCCATGCCGGCGGAGAAGAGGACGACGAAGAATCCGACCGTCGACCAGATCAGCACCGACATGACGCAGATGAGCGCGAGGCTCGGATCGCCCAGCCAGTCCGGCTGGACGGAGCCGAGACCGATCCCCTTCAGGGTCGAGTTCAGCATCCCGTCGCTGGGGTTGAACGCGAATTGGAAGAGCAGGGCGACGATCACGATCGAAAGCACCTGCGGGAAGAAATAAGCGATCTTGTAGAAGCCCGAGCCCCGCACGCCGGCGACCGTGGCGTTCTTACGCCGACGGCCGCCGACATTGAGCATGAAGGCGAAGAAAAGCGCGAGGCCCAGCGTCACCAGCGGCAGCAGCAGCACAAGCAACACGCTGTGCTGCAACGACTTCCAGAAGATGTCGTCCTTCAGCATCCTGGTGTAGTTGTCGAAGCCGACCATCTTGAAGTCCGGGCTCAGACCCGTCCAGTCCGTGAACGAATAGTAGATGGACTGGATGAACGGCCAAATGACGAAGACCGCGTACAACGCCAGTGGGGCGATCAAGAACCCCACAATGAAGCGGTACTTGCCGTGCTGCATCGTTTACCGACCCCGATCTTTCCGCGGGTGCCGCCGCTGGTGACGGTTGCTCACTGGTGCTTGTAGTGCTTGATGGACTGATCCTTGGCCGCCGCGTCCGCGAAGGCCTGGATCTTCTTGATGGCTTCCGCCGGGGTCGCGCGGCCCGCCATCATCTCGCCGATGCCGGCGACGCCGATCTGCTCCTTCTGGAGCTTCACGTACCAGTCCTGCAGACGCGGGTTCACCACGTTGTCGCCGGCCTTCTTCAGCGCGTCGACGCCGGCCTGCATAGCCGTGGACAGAGTCAGACCGTCGGTGCCACCGTTGAAGGCGCTGAGGGACTTGACCTGCTTGGTGAAGTTCTTCGAGGACTCCTCGGAGAGCATGATGCGCAGCTGCTCCATGCCGCCCTCGGGGTTCTTCGCCTTGGCCGGGACGACGAAGGGCTCGCCGCCGGAGGCCCAGATGGTGCCGAACGGCATCTTGTCCGACGAGTCCAGGCTGGACGGCGCCGAGACCATCATCTTGAAGTCCTTGGGCGTGGTCGGCGCCGCCTCGTTCTCCACCCACGAACCGTTCGGGATGAAGAGCGCCTTGCCCTTGGTCCACGCGGTCTGCGACTGGATGTGCGTCATACCCGGGGTGCCCTTGAGGACGTACCCCTTCTTGTACAGCTCGTAGTACGCCTCGAACGCCGCCTTGACCGCGGGGTCCTTCCAGGCGTTCGGCTCCAGGTTGTCGATCTTGTCGAGAACCTCCCGGCCGCCGATCTTGCCGATGAACGGGTAGAGCGAGAACGGCAGGTAGTAGGGGTACTTACCGGCGTACGTCCAGCCGGCGATGCCCTTCTTCTTCGCCTTCGCGCAGAGGGCGAGCATGTCGTCCCAGTTCTCGGGGTACTGCGCGTCGAGGTTCTCGAGCGCGGTCTGCGAGTACCAGACGCCGTAGACCGTGTACGCGTAGTACATGATCCAGACCGGGTCGCCGTCGAACTGGCCCATCTCCAGGACACCCGGGCGCAGCGTGTCGCGGACCTTCTTGCTCGGGTCGTCGATGGACGGGGCGTCCATCAGCGGCGTCAGGTCGAGCAGCTGCTTCTTGCCGACGAGGACACCCATGTCCATCTGCTCGGCGCCCGAGTTGTCGATCAGGTCCGGCGGGGTGCCACCGTTGAAGCGCGGCTGCAGCTGCGACTGGATCTTCTGGGTCGCGGTGTGCTTGACCTTCGGAGCCTTCGGGAAGGCCGCGTTGTACTTCTTCTCCGCGTCGATCGCGTACTGCTGACCGAAACCGCCATCGAAGATGACGACATCGAGGGCAGCGGTCTCGTTGACGCCGAGCGGGTTCTTGGCGCTCGTCTTGCCCTTCTTGACCGAGTCGTCAGTGCCGCTGTCGCTACTCGCACACGCCGACAGGAAGCTCATTGTCGGAACGGTGATCAGACCGAGTGCGGCAGACCGCTTGATCACGTCGCGACGGCCAAGGCCCTCATTCTTGTGGGCGGAGGTGGATCCCATGCTCAAGTCCTCGCCTTCTCCAGGACTCAGGCGGTGTGTACCGGTCGCCCGTCGAAATTCGCCTCAGGCGAAGGGCCCCGCCACCGCGGTCAGTTGCGCTTGGGTCGTGCTGATTTGCAGGCTAGCCAGATGCTGCGGGGGATTCCGGAGATCGAACCGATGGATGCAGCGATGGCGCCCCCCGGCCGTTCCCCCCGGCCCCCTTGTCCGCGTCCGCGTAGAAAACGGCGGGGCAGACGCCGACAGGTATAGTCCACTTGCAGCCAACTGAGCAAGATCGAATGCAGGTTTGAGCGGCAGTCTTTCCCGAGTTGAGACCTCGCGGATACATGGGCACCGCACACCCTCGTCCGGGTGTAACGATTTCCGCAATCCGGTCGATTCACCCGCGCGCCCTCGTCCAACACCCTTGACACATCACGCCACTTGCCTCCCTACTGGATCCTGCACATCGCCCTGACAACGTTGTCCAGTGCGCTTCCTCGGGAGGAATGGCTCGGCATGCAGCCCCGACATGGTTCTCGTAAGAGACAAAACCGCACGGCCGCACTCATCGCGGCTTCACTGGTCCTGGTGGTGACTGCCCCCACCACGGCCGCCGCACAGTCGGCGAGGTTTGCCGAAAAGGGTGAAAAGCCCACGGGCGACCAGACATTCAGCTCATCGTTCGAAGCGAACGAAAAGCAGCCGGACTGGCGCAATACCGTGGAAGAGGGCCCGGACGGGAAGAAGCGGGCATCGGGTATCGACGGCGGCTTCTCCGCCGGAATACCGGGCAATGTCACCGACAAGGTGACGGATCTGCGCGCCAGCGGTGAGAACACCGGCGGTGGCGAGGTCAAGGAGAACCTCGTCGACGGGGAGTCCTCCTCGAAGTGGCTGACCTTCGAGCCCACCGGCTGGATCGAGTTCGACCTCGTCGAACCGGTCAAGGTCGTGACATACGCGCTCACTTCGGCTAATGACCACGACGAGCGCGACCCGAAGGACTGGACCCTTCAGGGCTCCGCCGACGGCAAGACCTGGAAGGACCTCGACTCCCGGACCGGGCAGTCCTTCTCCGAGCGCTTCCAGACGAAGTCGTACGACTTCTCGAGCGACACGGCCTACCAGCACTACCGCCTGAACGTCACCAAGAACAACGGGGCATCGGACGCGACCCAGCTCGCCGACGTCCAGTTCTCCGACGGCGACACCAGCACCCCCGCCCCCGAGGAGATGCGCAGCCAGATCGACCGCGGACCGTCCGGCTCGCCCACCGCCAAGGCCGGCGCGGGCTTCACCGGTAAGAAGGCCCTGCGGTACGCGGGTACGCACAAGCCGGACGGCCACGCGTACTCGTACAACAAGATCTTCGACGTCGACACGGCCGTCACCCGGGACACCGAGCTCTCCTACCTCGTCTACCCGCAGATGGGCGAGACAGACCTCTCGTACCCCGCCACCCATGTCTCGGTCGACCTGGCCTTCACCGACGGTACGTATCTGAGCGACCTGGGCGCCACCGACAGCCACGGCGGTCTGCTGACCCCGCAGGGCCAGGCCGACGCCAAGCGGCTGTACGTCAACCAGTGGAACAAGGTCGCCTCGCGCATCGGCACGGTCGCGGCGGGCAAGACCGTCGACCGGATCCTGGTGGCGTACGACTCCCCCAAGGGCCCGGCGAAGTTCCAGGGCTGGCTCGACGACATCAAGCTTGCCCCGAAGGCCCCGGAGAAGCGCCGGGCGCACCTGTCCGACTACGCGTCGACGGTCCGCGGCACCAACTCCAGCGGCGGCTTCTCGCGCGGCAACAACTTCCCCGCCACCGCGGTCCCGAACGGCTTCAACTTCTGGACGCCGGTCACCAACGCAGGCTCGACGAGCTGGCTGTACGACTACCAGCGTGCCAACAACGACGACAACCTGCCTACGCTCCAGGCGTTCAGCGCGAGCCATGAGCCGAGCCCCTGGATGGGCGACCGGCAGACGTTCCAGCTGATGCCGTCGGTGGCCAAGGACGAGCCGGACGCCTCCCGCACGGCGCGCGCGCTGCCGTTCAAGCACGAGAACGAGACGGCGAAGCCGCACTACTACGGTGTGACGTTCGAGAACGGCCTCAAGGCCGAGATGACGCCGACCGACCACGCGGCGCGGATGCGGTTCACCTACCCCGGTGACGACGCCTCCGTCGTCTTCGACAACATCTCCAACGACGGCGGGCTCACCCTCGACCCCGGGACCAGCTCCTTCACCGGCTTCTCCGACGTGAAGAGCGGCCTCTCCACCGGTGCCACCCGGCTCTTCGTCTACGGCGTCTTCGACGCACCGGTCACCGCGAGCGGCAAGCTCAAGGGCGGCGGCGGTGACGACGTGACGGGCTACCTCCGCTTCGACGCCGGCAAGGACCGTACGGTCAACCTCCGTCTGGCCACCTCGCTGATCAGCATCGACCAGGCGAAGCAGAACCTCGCCGCGGAGATCCCCGCGTCCCGTTCCTTCGGCCGCGTCGAGGACCAGGCGCAGCACGCCTGGGACGACATCCTGGGCAAGGTGGAGGTCGAGGGCGCCGACGCCGACCAGCTGACGAGTCTCTACTCCAGCATGTACCGCCTGTATCTCTACCCGAACTCGGGCTTCGAGCAGGTCGGCGGCAAGGACAAGTACGCCAGCCCGTTCTCGCCGCAGATCGGCTCCGACACCCCCACCCACACGGGTGCGAAGATCGTCGACGGCAAGGTGTACGTCAACAACGGCTTCTGGGACACGTACCGGACGACCTGGCCCGCGTACTCGTTCCTCACGCCGAAGAAGGCCGGCGAGATGGTCGACGGCTTCGTCCAGCAGTACAAGGACGGCGGCTGGATCTCCCGCTGGTCCTCCCCCGGCTATGCCGACCTGATGACCGGCACCTCGTCGGACGTCGCGTTCGCGGACGCCTACGTCAAGGGCGTGAAGTTCGACGGCGAGGCGGCCTACGAGGCGGCGCTGAAGAACGCCACGGTGGTTCCGCCGTCGTCGGGTGTCGGCCGCAAGGGCATGGAGACGTCCCCGTTCGCGGGTTACGCGAACACGTCGACGCACGAGGGTCTGTCCTGGTCGCTGGAGGGCTACCTCAACGACTACGGCCTCGCGCAGATGGGCCAGGCGCTCTACAAGAAGACGAAGAAGGAGCGGTACAAGGAGGAGTCGGAGTACTTCCTGAACCGGGCCCGCAACTACGTCGAGCTGTTCGACTCCAAGGCGGGCTTCTTCCAGGGCAAGGACGCCAAGGGTGACTGGCGGGTCGCCTCCGACAAGTACGACCCGCGCATCTGGGGCTACGACTACACGGAGACGAACGGCTGGGGCTACGCGTTCACGGCCCCGCAGGACAGCCGCGGCCTGGCGAACCTGTACGGCGGCCGCGACGGCCTGGCCAAGAAGCTCGACACGTACTTCTCCACTCCCGAGACGGCGGGCCCGGAGTTCGTCGGCTCGTACGGCGGTGTCATCCACGAGATGACGGAGGCGCGTGACGTACGGATGGGCATGTACGGCCACAGCAACCAGGTCGCGCACCACGTCACGTACATGTACGACGCGGCGTCGCAGCCCTGGAAGACGCAGGAGAAGGTCCGCGAGGTCCTCAGCCGTCTCTACACCGGCAGCGAGATCGGCCAGGGCTACCACGGTGACGAGGACAACGGCGAGCAGTCGGCCTGGTACCTCTTCTCCTCGCTCGGCTTCTACCCGCTGGTGATGGGCAGTGGCGAGTACGCGATCGGCTCGCCGCTCTTCACGAAGACGACCGTCCACCTGGAGAACGGCCACGACCTGGTCGTCAAGGCTCCGAAGAACAGCGCGAAGAACATCTATGTGCAGGGCCTGAAGGTCAACGGCAAGAAGTGGACGTCCACGTCGCTGCCGCACGACCTGCTCGCCAAGGGCGGTGTCCTGGAGTTCGACATGGGCGCCAAGCCGTCGGCGTGGGGGACGGGCAAGGACGCTGCCCCGACGTCGATTACCAAGGACGACCAGGTGCCGTCGCCGAAGAAGGACGTACTGAAGGGCGAGGGTGCTCTGTACGACAACACGTCGGCCACGACGGCGACCGTGAGCGGTCCGGTGGAGCTGCCGGTGCCCGCATCGACGAAGGCGGTCCAGTACACGCTGACATCGGGCGATGCGACGAAGGCCCCGAAGGGCTGGGTCCTGCAGGGCTCGTCGGACAGCACGACCTGGAAGGACCTGGACAAGCGGTCCGCGCAGTCGTTCGCGTGGGACAAGCAGACGCGGGTCTTCTCGGTGAGCAGGACGGGAACGTACGAGCACTACCGCCTCGTGCCCGATGGTGAGGGAACGCTGGCGGAGGTGGAGCTGATCTCCTGACCTCTGCGCTCCTGTGAACGGCCGGTACCTCGGGTGAGGTACCGGCCGTTCGTTCATTCCACGGTGCGGACGGATTCGTTCGCGGCGTGGTGTGCGCGACTGCGCCCCGCCGTCAGGAACGGCGCCTACCGGCCCCGTCTCACTCCGGCGACTGCACCGGATCCGGCGCTGCCGCTTGGAGGAGACTCTCGGGAAGGGCCAGGTTCCAGGCTGTGATGACCGGATTCCCGTGCTCGGTGCCGAGCCGGGAGACGGCCCCCGTGGCGAGCTGGAACAGTGTGCCGCCGGACGTCGTCAGCCCGAGATAGCGAGCGGTGAGCACGCGAAGGAAGTGGGAGTGTGCAACGAGGGCGATGTCCGCGTCCCCCAGTGATTCGGCGGCCGTCCGGATCTCGGCGAGCACGCGGTCGGCCCGCTCCCCCACCTGAGCCGGCGTCTCCCCGGGATGGTCCTCCGAGCCCGGCGCGACCCCGTCGGTCCACAGGTTCCAGGACGGCCGGGTGCGGTGGATCTCGACGGTGGTCACACCCTCATAGCCGCCGTAGTCCCATTCACGCAGGTCAGGGGTGATACGGGGCGAGGTGAGCCCGGCAAGTTCGGCGGTGAGCCGGGCCCGCAGGGCCGGGCTCACCAGGGTGAGCCCGATCTTCCGGTCGGCGATCAGCGGCACGAGAGCACGGGCCTGCCGCTCGCCGAGGGCGGTCAGCGGGAGGTCGGTATGGCTCGTGTGCCGCCCGGACCGGGACCACTCGGTCTCGCCGTGCCGGATCAGAATCAACTCGCCCATGGGTGCCGTCCGCTCTCTGTTCGCCGCGCTGTTCGCGCCGCCTGCTGCGTAGCTTCGAAACTCCCTGACCCACGATCGCATTCCGGGCCCCGTGCAAAGGGGGGCGGGTGGGTCATTTCGCGGCGCGGCGGCCCGGAGTCCCGCCGTGTGCTGATTACGTGATCATCACGTGTGATGGGATGCCTTGTGCTACAGGGGCTTGGCTCGTCAGATGTCTACGACAGTGAGACGAGAATGGGGCGGGCATGCCGGATCCGGTGGACTATGTCGCGCGGCTGCGCGCGGAGCGCGAGGACGCGGGCCGGGAGGAGACGTTGCGGAGGGACCGGTCCCGGCGCCGGCTCAAGCGGGGGCTGGCCGGAGGCGCGGCGGCCGCGGTGCTGGTCGGATTCGCAGTGTGGCTGATCAACAGCACGTCCGGGGAGCGGCCTGCCGACGAGCCGTTCGCCGCCGGCACGAGGCCTGAGCGCTTGTGGCCCGACACATGGCCGGCAACGACCAATCTGCCGTTTCGGGGTTCGCACGCCGACGGCTGGGCGCCCGACGACACCGGTATCCAGGTGCCGGATGTCAAGGCCGTGAACGGGATACCGGAGGAGCGGGTCTTCGACGCGCTGAACCGGACCAAGGACTTCTTGATCGCGACCAATCTGGATCCGGCCGTGCTTCACGGCGAGTGGCCCACCAAGGCCCTGAACATGCTTGACGCGCAGGACTCCTCCCGCGCCCGTCTGATCCGCCATCTACGCAAACCGGGTACGCAGGGCGGTGATCCCACCGAGCTGTTCACCCGCTTCGATCCGACAGAGCTCCGGGTGGCCGAGGACGGCATCAGAGTGCACGGCCGCATGGTCTTCGAGGCAGGTGGCGAGCCGGGGCGGTTGCGTGTCCGAGCCGACTACACCTTCGTGTACGCGCTGCGACGTGCGGCCCCGGGTGCCGAACCCGGGCCGTGGAAGGGTACGGAGGAGGTGGCGCGCACAGTCGTGCGACGGCAACTGGTCCTGGACCTCGACGAGCGAGCGGCACCGGGAAAACTGGTTCCGGTCGAGTACCGGCGACTGCTCGCCAACCATGACTGCCGCACGGCCGACGGCTTCGTCCACCCGTACTTCTCCAGGGAGGCGGCGCGGGCCGACCGGCCGTGGCCTGTCGTCGACCCGTACGCCTCCGGCAAGGACATCGCCGACGATCGGGTCTGCATCGTGCCTTCACGGACCTGATCGAACAGCTCCTCGGCCCGGGGCAGCCGACTCAGGGGGCCCCGGATGGTGCGCCGGGCCGGTTCAGTGCGGGATTCCGTCGATGAGTTCGCGGGCGCCCTGGCGCAGCAGGGCGACGGCGACGGACGTGCCGAGTGTGGCCGGGTCCAGGCGACCCGCCCACTCGTGGGCGTTGAGGACCACCTTCCCGTCGGGCGTGAACACCTTCGCCCGTAGCGACAGTTCGCCGCTGCCGTCGGTGCGGGCGTATCCGGCGATGGGGCTGTTGCAGTGGCCCTGCAGCACGTGCAGGAACATGCGCTCGGCGGTGGCCTCGCGGTGGGTGGCGGGGTCGCCGAGGAGGCTGATCGCGTCGATCAGCTCCCTGTCGCCCTCACGGCACTGGAGGGCGAGGATCCCGGCTCCGATCGGCGGGCACATCACCTCGACCGGGAGGACTTCGGTGATCACATCCGTGCGGTCGATGCGTTCCAGTCCGGCGACGGCCAGAAGCAGCGCGTCCGCTTCTCCTGCGGCGAGCTTGTCCAGTCGGCGGTTGGCGTTGCCCCGCATCGGCACGCACTGGAGGTGCGGATGGGAGGCGGCGAGCTGGGCGCTGCGCCGTACGGAGGAGGTGCCGATCCTGGCTCCGTCGGGGAGCCGGTCGAGGGTGAGACCTCCGGGGTGTACGAGGGCGTCGCGGATGTCGTCCCGGCGGAGGAAGGCCGCGAAGGTGGTTCCGGCGGGCAGCGGCCGGTCGGCCGGGATGTCCTTGACGCAGTGCACTGCCAGGTCCGCCTGGCCCGAGAGGAGGGCGGCGTCGACCTCCTTGGTGAACGCGCCCTTCCCTTCGACCTGGGCGAGATCACCCATCCACTTGTCACCGGTGGTCTTGACGGCCACGACTTCGGTGGCGGTGCCGGGATGGAGGGCGGCCAGCTCGGCACGGACGCGCCCCACCTGGGCAAGAGCCATGGGCGAGTCTCGGGACACGATGCGGATGAGTTCAGGCGCGGACATGTCGCCCACGATAGACCGTCCGATGCGGGTTCCCGGGCGCACAGCGCCTACCCATGTACGCGCAGCGTCAAGCCAGTTGGAGCTCTCGGACGGGTGTGCGACCCGTTTCGGTGGCGACGTGGCGCACCCTGCCGCGTCCACCGGAAGCCGCCGGTGGACTTCATGGTCCCGTCAGTGGTTCCAGGAGGCCTCGTCGGCCGTGCATCTTGATTTTGGTCATACGCAAAACAAATCTGGCGGAATTATCAGGACATGAACGGAGCAGTACGTCGGTTTGCCCTGTTTAGGTGCCCCCAGGAACAGGATGAGGCCGCCACGTTGCCCCTATGTGACTGATGTGTCACGGAGACGGGCTGGCGACGAGCGCCGCGATGCAGTATTAGTACTGTCAGTAAACAAATCGGTCGGTCGGCGGTGCAGCCGTCCGGTCCCTTGTCGACAAGAGGCAGATTCATGTCGGACCGCTTCACTCCCACCTCCGCGGACAAGTTCACCTTCGGTCTCTGGACCGTCGGCTGGCGCGGCAACGACCCCTTCGGTGACGCCACCCGTCCCGCGCTCGACCCGGTCGAGTCCGTCGAGCGGCTCGCGGAGCTCGGTGCGCACGGTGTGACCTTCCACGACGACGACCTGATCCCGTTCGGCTCCTCGGACAGCGAGCGGGCCGCGATCATCACCCGGTTCAAGGACGCCCTGGACCGCACCGGTCTCAAGGTCCCGATGGCGACGACGAACCTGTTCACCCACCCGGTGTTCAAGGACGGCGGCTTCACCTCCAACGACCGCGACGTGCGCCGCTACGCGCTGCGCAAGGTCATCCGCAACATCGACCTCGCCGTCGAGCTCGGCGCCACCACGTACGTGGCCTGGGGCGGCCGCGAGGGCGCGGAGTCCGGCGGCGCCAAGGACGTACGGGTCGCGCTGGACCGGATGAAGGAGGCCTTCGACCTGCTCGGTGAGTACGTCGTCGAGCAGGGCTACGACCTGCGGTTCGCGATCGAGCCCAAGCCGAACGAGCCGCGCGGTGACATCCTGCTGCCCACCGTCGGCCACGCCCTCGCGTTCATCGAGCGCCTGGAACGCCCGCAGATGTACGGCGTCAACCCCGAGGTCGGCCACGAGCAGATGGCCGGGCTGAACTTCCCGCACGGCATCGCGCAGGCCCTGTGGGCCGGCAAGCTCTACCACATCGACCTCAACGGCCAGTCCGGCATCAAGTACGACCAGGACCTCCGCTTCGGCGCCGGCGACCTGCGCCAGGCCTTCTGGCTCGTCGACCTCCTCGAGACCTCCGACTACGACGGCCCGCGCCACTTCGACTTCAAGCCGGTGCGCACCGACGGCATCGACGGCGTATGGGAGTCCGCGAAGAACTGCATGCGCAACTACCTCATCCTCAAGGAGCGCGCCCTCGCGTTCCGCGCCGACCCCGCCGTCCAGGAGGCACTGGCCGCCTCCCGCCTCGACGAACTCGCACAGCCCACCGCCGAGGACGGCCTCAAGAGCCTCCTCGCCGACACCACCGCGTTCGAGGAGTTCGACGTCACCACCGCCGCCGAACGCTCGATGGCCTTCGAAGCCCTCGACCAGCTCGCCATGGAACACCTGCTCGGCGTCCGCTGAGCCCACGGGGGCCATGGTCCGCCGCCGGCGAGCCCCGGACCCCCGGCCCCTTGCCCCGCCATGCCCGGGTGCGGATCCGTCGGATCCGCACCCGGGCATGTTTGTGTCCCGATGCAGCCCGGTCGGCCTCGACGCGCCGGAGGCCGGGCCGGTCCTCGCGCCGATCCGCACGGGCTGTCCGGGCGCGTCGTCGCTCGCGGTCGCCCCGGGCACGCCGAAGGGCCGCACCCCCGGCGGGGGGTGCGGCCCTTCGCGACCTACCGGACCGCCTACTTGCGGATCAGGCTGCGGAGCACGTACTGCATGATGCCGCCGTTGCGGTAGTAGTCCGCCTCACCGGGGGTGTCGATGCGGACGACCGCGTCGAACTCCACACCGGTGTCGGTCGAGACCTTCACCGTGCGCGGCGTCGTGCCGTTGTTCAGCTCGGTCACGCCGGTGAAGGAGAAGGTCTCCTCGCCGGTGAGTCCGAGGGCCTCGGCGGTCGCGCCCTCCGGGAACTGGAGCGGGAGGACGCCCATGCCGATGAGGTTCGAGCGGTGGATGCGCTCGTACGACTCGGCGATGACGGCCTTGACGCCGAGGAGCGCGGTGCCCTTGGCGGCCCAGTCGCGGGACGAGCCGGAGCCGTACTCCTTGCCGGCCAGGATGACCAGCGGGGTGCCGGCGACCTGGTAGTTCTGCGAGGCGTCGTAGATGAACGACACCGGTGCGTCGGCCTGGGTGAAGTCGCGGGTGAAGCCACCCTCGGTGCCCGGAGCGATCTGGTTGCGCAGGCGGATGTTCGCGAAGGTGCCGCGAATCATGACCTCGTGGTTACCACGGCGCGAGCCGTACGAGTTGAAGTCGCGGCGCTCGACGCCGTGCTCCGTCAGGTACGTGCCGGCCGGGGTGTCGGCCTTGATCGCACCGGCCGGGGAGATGTGGTCGGTGGTGACCGAGTCGCCCAGCTTGGCGAGCACGCGGGCGCCGGCGATGTCGGCGACCGGGGTCGTCTCCATCGTCATGCCCTCGAAGTACGGGGGCTTCCGTACGTAGGTGGACTGCGGGTCCCACTCGAAGGTGTTGCCGGTCGGGATCGACAGCGCCTGCCACTGGGCGTCACCGGCGAAGACGTCCTGGTAGGACTTGTTGAACATGTCCTCGCCGATGGAGTTGGCGACGACGTCGTTGACCTCGGCCTCGGAGGGCCAGATGTCCGCGAGGTAGACCGGCTTGCCGTCCTGGTCGATGCCCAGGGCGTCCTTGGTGATGTCGACCTTCATCGAACCGGCGATGGCGTACGCGACGACCAGCGGCGGGGACGCCAGGTAGTTCATCTTGACGTCGGGGTTGATCCGGCCCTCGAAGTTACGGTTGCCGGAGAGCACCGAGGTCACAGCCAGGTCGTGCTCGTTGACCGCCTTGGAGACCTCCTCCGGCAGCGGGCCGGAGTTGCCGATGCAGGTGGTGCAGCCGTAGCCGACGAGGTTGAAGCCGACCTTGTCGAGGTACGGGGTCAGGCCCGCCTTGTCGAAGTAGTCGGTGACGACCTTGGAGCCCGGGGCGAGGGTGGTCTTGACCCACGGCTTGCGGGTCAGGCCCTTCTCGACCGCCTTCTTGGCCACGAGCGCCGCGGCGACCATGACGTACGGGTTCGAGGTGTTGGTGCAGGAGGTGATCGCGGCGACGGTGACGGCGCCGTGGTCGATCTCGTACGTCGTCCCGTCCGGGGCCGTGACCGTGGTCGGACGCGACGGCACACCGTTGGCGGAGGCCGGGGCGTCGGAAGCCGGGAAGGACTCCTTGCCCGACTCCTCGTCCTCGGAGACGTAGTTGCGGACGTCCTGCGCGAACTGCTCCTTGGCGTCGGCCAGGACGATGCGGTCCTGCGGACGCTTCGGGCCAGCGATGGAGGGGACGACCGTGGAGAGGTCGAGCTCCAGCTTCTCGGAGAAGTCCGGCTCGGCGGCCGGGTCCAGCCAGAGACCCTGCTCCTTGGCGTACGCCTCGACGAGCGCGACCTGCTGCTCGTCACGGCCGGTCAGACGCAGGTACTTCAGCGTCTCGTCGTCGATCGGGAAGATCGCGGCGGTGGAGCCGAACTCCGGCGACATGTTGCCGATGGTGGCGCGGTTCGCGAGGGAGGTGGCGGCGACGCCCTCACCGTAGAACTCGACGAACTTGCCGACGACGCCGTGCTTGCGGAGCATCTCCGTGATGGTCAGCACGAGGTCGGTGGCGGTGGTGCCGGGCTTCAGCTCGCCGGTCAGCTTGAAGCCGACGACGCGCGGGATGAGCATGGAGACGGGCTGTCCGAGCATCGCGGCCTCGGCCTCGATGCCGCCGACGCCCCAGCCCAGCACGCCGAGGCCGTTGACCATGGTGGTGTGCGAGTCGGTGCCGACGAGGGTGTCGGGGTACGCCTGGCCGTTACGGACCATGACCGTACGGGCGAGGTGCTCGATGTTGACCTGGTGGACGATGCCGGTGCCCGGGGGGACGACCTTGAACTCGTCGAAGGCGGTCTGGCCCCAGCGCAGGAACTGGTAGCGCTCCTTGTTGCGGCCGTACTCCAGCTCGACGTTCTGCGCGAACGCGTCGTTGGTGCCGAACTTGTCCGCGATGACGGAGTGGTCGATGACCAGCTCGGCCGGCGCGAGCGGGTTGATCTTCGCCGGGTCGCCGCCGAGCTCCTTCACGGCCTCACGCATGGTGGCGAGGTCCACGACACACGGAACGCCGGTGAAGTCCTGCATGATCACGCGGGCCGGCGTGAACTGGATCTCCTGGCTGGGCTGGGCCTGGGAGTCCCAGCCACCGAGCGCCCGGATGTGGTCGGCGGTGATGTTCGCGCCGTCCTCGGTGCGGAGCAGGTTCTCCAGCAGCACCTTCAGGCTGTAAGGGAGGCGCGCGGAGCCCTCGACCTTGTCCAGCCTGAAGATCTCGTACGACTCGTCGCCCACGCGCAGCGTGCTGCGGGCGTCGAAGCTGTTCGCCGACACGACAGTCTCCTTCATCAATGTGCGCGTACCACCGCACCGCGCCTCATAACGGCGGGCGCCGCGTGGTGCCGCCTACGGCTTCTCGACCATCCGCTAAGGTAAGGCTTAGTTAGGTAACCCTTACCGTACGGCGGCTGCGGTGCGCCTTCGGCAGATATCTCGATGTCGAGATAACTCTAGTACATCACCGCTGAAGGGTCATGCCCGGCTGCCCGTGCAGCACCGTCCATCTCATGCGACCGAGGAACCTCCCCGACGAACCAACGCCCGCACCGGCCCCGACAGCGCCCGACAGCGCCCAGGAATTGTCGGCCGGGCCCCCGCCGCGCAGCCCGGCGCATCCTGCGGTACACCCTGAACCGCACCCCCATGCAGCCCTGGCACCCCCGTGCACCCCTGACACTCACACGGGACGGCCCCACGCATCGGACCACCCGCATGGACGCGCACGGCATGCCCGACCGTCGCACCGCGCGGACGATGGGAGCGGTGGCGCACGCGTATCGGGCGCCTCCGTCACGCCACCGCACCGCGCGGCCCCTATCACTCCGTCCCCGCATCAACCCCACGCCCGTCGCCGTGTCGCCCCATCCGTCACCCGAACACCACAGCCCCACCGAGTCCTCATCTCATATCTGAGATAACCTGGCGCCATGTCAGACGACTACCTCGCACGCATCGGCAAGCTCATACGTGACGCCCGTCAGCACCGGGGCTGGACACAGAGCCAACTCGCCGAGGCGCTCGGCACCAGCCAGAGCGCCGTCAACCGCATCGAGCGCGGCAATCAGAACATCAGCCTTGAGATGATCGCCCGTATCGGTGAAGCACTCGACAGTGAGATCGTGTCGCTCGGCTATGCCGGACCGATGCACCTGCGGGTGGTCGGCGGGCGCCGGCTCTCCGGCTCGATCGACGTCAAGACCAGCAAGAACGCGTGCGTGGCGCTGCTCTGCGGCTCGCTGCTCAACAAGGGACGTACGGTCCTGCGCCGCGTCGCCCGCATCGAGGAGGTCTACCGTCTCCTCGAAGTTCTGAACTCCATAGGTGTGCGGACCCGGTGGATCAACGACGGGACCGACCTGGAGATCGTCCCGCCGGCCCGGCTCGACATGGATGCCATCGACGCGGACGCGGCCCGCCGCACCCGGTCCATCATCATGTTCCTCGGCCCGCTGCTGCACCGCATGGACCAGTTCAAGCTCCCGTACGCGGGCGGCTGCGACCTCGGCACCCGGACCATCGAGCCGCACATGATCGCGCTGCGCCGGTTCGGCCTGGAGATCGCCGCGACCGAGGGCCTGTACCACGCCCAGATCGACCACTCGGTCACCCCCGAACGCCCCATCGTGCTGACCGAGCGCGGCGACACCGTGACGGAGAACGCGCTGCTGGCGGCCGCCCGTCACGACGGCACGACCGTCATCCGTAACGCGTCGTCCAACTACATGGTCCAGGACCTGTGCTTCTTCCTGGAGGCGCTGGGCATACGCATCGACGGCATCGGTACGACGACGCTGACGGTGCACGGTGTGGCGAACATAGACGTGGATGTCGACTACTCCCCCTCCGAGGACCCGGTCGAGGCGATGAGTCTGCTCGCCGCCGCCGTGGTGACGGAGTCCGAGCTGACGATCCGCCGGGTACCGATCGAGTTCCTGGAGATCGAGCTCGCGGTGATGGAGGAGATGGGTGTCGACTGCGACCGCACGACGGAGTACGCGGCGGACAACGGCCGTACCCGGCTGGTCGATCTGACCGTCCGGCCCTCCAAGCTGGAGGCCCCGATCGACAAGATCCACCCGATGCCGTTCCCCGGTCTCAACATCGACAACGTGCCGTTCTTCGCGGCCATCGCCGCCTCGGCGCACGGCAAGACCCTCATACACGACTGGGTCTACGACAACCGCGCCATCTATCTGACGGACCTCAACCGACTGGGCGGCCGGCTCCAGCTCCTCGACCCGCACCGGGTCCTGGTGGAGGGCCCGACCCGCTGGCGCGCGGCCGAGATGATATGCCCGCCGGCGCTGCGGCCGGCCGTGGTGGTGCTGCTCGCGATGATGGCCGCCGAGGGGACCTCCGTACTGCGCAACGTGTACGTGATCAACCGCGGTTACGAGGAACTGGCGGAGCGCCTCAACTCGGTGGGCGCACAGATCGAGATCTTCCGCGACATCTGATTCAGCCGCAGGTCAGGATGCCTTTCCTTCCTCCTGGGCCGTCTGTGGGCCGTCGTCGGTGTCTCCGCCCTCGCGGAAGACGCTGTCGACGGCCCGCCTCGCTCACGCCTGGTGTTCGGCACGAGGTGGGTATAGGTCCGCACGGTGAAGCCCGGATCGCCGTGGCCGAAGGCGCGATGCTCAGGGCCCGGGGCGGCGCCTGCAAGCGTTGGACAGCCCGGCTCCTGAGGGGAAGGCTGGATTGGCGAGGGCCGCGCCCTCGTCCTCGCTGGAGGTGGCTCGCTCCGGCGGAGCCGTGGCACCCCACCCCTCACGTCAGAGGAGTGCTGATGACACCTACCTTCGACGCGGTCGTGATCGGGTCCGGCGTGAACGGCTTGGTCGCCGCTGCCCAGCTGGCCAGGGGCGGCTGGTCGGTGGCCCTCATCGAAGGAAGCGACCGGCTGGGCGGCTTCATCGCCACCGAGGAGCGGACTCTGCCTGGCTACCTGCACGACACGTACTCCTCGTGGCACCCGCTGTTCGTGTCCGGCGGGGCCTACGCCGCCCTCGGTGCGGACCTGCACCGGCACGGTTTGGAGTATCGCAACACCGACGGACTGATCACGGGCACCGTCACCGACGAAGGGCGCGTGGTCCTCGCCCACCGCGACCCCGCGGCCACCGCCGAGATGTTCGGCCACTCCGAGGACCGAACCGCCTACCTCACCCTGCTGCAGAGGTTCCTCGACAATGCCGACGCACTGGGCGGCATCCTGGGCGGTGAACCACGCTCGCCCCGTGTGCGCCGGCATGTGGGCGGCTCGGCCGAACTCGACCAGGCCCTGCTGTGGCGCCCCTACCGGGCGCGGCCCGGCACGCCACACCTGTACCCGGCTTGTGGCACATCGGCGCCTCGACCCACCCCGGCCCGGGCCTCGGCGCCGGGTCGGGGCACCTCGTAGCCCAGCGCCTCATTCGCGGCAGGCGCCGGAGCAGCCGCCGCTGACACGCGGCGAGGTGTGCACCTGTCCGGTCACCCGCGTCGACGGCACTGCAGGTCAGCCACCACATCGCCGTGCGAGTGCTGGTGGTGCTGGGATTCCCGGAAGGAAACGGCTGCCCCCGGGCGCTCGCCGAAAGCCCGGCCGAGGCCGGGACGGCGAAAGGCTTGGTGTGCGGGGCCGACGGAACCGGGTAACGTCTTTGACATGTTCTTCCAGCCGCCGATTTACGAGTGAGAGCGTGATGGGCCCCTGCTGACGTCCCTCGACGTCGCCGCGCCCGTCCCCCACCGATGAATCCGTAGATCACTTCACATCATTCCGGGAGAACCCATGACCGTGAGCAAGAACATCAACAACCCCGTGGGAATGGGCGGGGGCCAGCGCAAGAGGCTGTCCCGCGCCGAACGGCAGAACAATGGTCCGCACCGCAACCTCGACCGCAAGGGTGCCGCCGACCGGAAGGCGGACCTGGTACGCAAGATGCGCGAGAAGGCGGGCGCAGCCGAGGGCGCCGGGCAGACGGGCGACGACACCGCACAGAGCTGACGCACCGCCGCCGCGGGGCGGCACCGCAGGGGGCAGGGCCCCGGACCGCGACGCACGGTCCGGGGCCCTTCTGCCGTACCGGGGCCCTTCTGCCGTACCGGGGCTCTGCGGCCGTACCGGGCGCGGCCGGTCCGCCGAGCTCGCAGCCGACCACGCAGGGTGGGCGAGCCACTACGTGCAAGCCAGGACGGTGAACAGCGGTCAGCAGAGGCCCGGACGAAGCCACCGCGGTACGCCTCCAGGGGCGCGTTTCCCAGGTCGGAGGCGGGCAAGCCTACGCAGTACCGGGTGATTCCCGAGCTGATGGCCCACCATCGGCCTTGACCCGCCTGCTCGCGTGTCAGCGGATTCAGGGCTGACGTGCCGCCTCGTGCAGTCGCTCACGCGCGGCCCTCAGCACGCCCTGCGACCACTCCGCACGGGTGACTCCCTCGGGCAGTCTCGTCAACTCGGCGTAGCCGGCGCCCAGCGCGCGGGCGATCGCCTCCACTGCGAAACCCTGCATGAGATCGTCGTTGTACTCAGCGCGGCCTTCCTCGGCGAGCTTCAGCAGGGCGCTGAGGAGTTCGGCGTCGAACCCGTGGCGCAGGATCTCCCCCGCTCCCGAGACCGCGGCCATGAACACGTCGTCATGCAGGTCCCACTCGGGGGATCCCAGCAACTCGAGGATCTGCTTCCTGTACTTCGCTCCCACTCTCCAGTGCGCCGTGAGCACCTGCACGGCGAGCGCCGAGACCATGGGATCCTCGGGGTGGATCAGATACGTGGCGATCAGCGGCTCGTATGCCGGGCCGCCCGCTCGGGCCACCGCGTACAGCCGCGGGTAGAGCTCGCTGCCGGCCGGGCGCTCGGTGACGGATTGGGCGATCTGCTTCACCTCCTGCGGCGGGATGGTGCCGTCCTTCGCCCGGTCGATCAGCCGCCGCACAGATGCATCCTTTGCATCCTTCGCCACTGTCATGCTCCACTCATCTGTGCGGTCTGGGGACGAACTGCTCGGAGACGTCCAGCCGCCCATCGAGGGTCCAGGCAGGCCAGGCCGATCTCGTTGAACCTGTGGATCCCATCGCGGACGGTGTCCTCGTCGGCCTGCACCAGTTGGGCGATCACCAGGACGCGGTTCCCGCCGACCGAGGCGAGCAGCATCGTCGCGCGCCGGTATCGCACCGAGCTGATGCTGCCCCGGCGCACGATCCGCTGCTGCCGCTGCCCCTCCTCGTCGGTCAGTCTGCGCACACGGACAGGCACGGCCACCGCACCTCCAGCGGTCGGAACGGACGTCACCGCACATCCAACCGCCCCGCACACGGCACCGGGGAAGAACGCCCACCGTAAAGCCGGCCCTGGGCAAGGCGTTTGACGTGATCGAGGCACCAATGCATTATTCCATTAGTTCATTGAAGCAATGGGGGTCGGCCATGGTGTTCTCCTTCCGGATGGACCGGCGGAGCGGGGTCGCCAGCTACCTCCAGATCGTCCATCAGGTACAGCAGGCCCTTCGCCTCGGGCTGCTGGAGCCGGGCGACCGCCTGCCCACTGCCCGAGCGGTGGTGGAAGCGACGGCGCTCAATCCCAACACCGTGCTCAAGGCGTACCGCGAGCTGGAACACCAGGGCCTGGTCGAGACCCGACGCAGGCACGGGACGTTCGTGGTGGGCACGCTCGGCAGCTCCTCCGCCGACTCGCCCTGGCGAGCCGAATTCGCGGAAGTGGCCGCACGCGCCCGTGCCGCCGGACTCGAACGCGACGACGTGGTCGCGCTCTTCACCGCCGTACTCGAAGACCTCTATCCACCGAAGGAAACCGATGCCACCCAGCACCAGCAGCTCTGATGCGGCTCTCACTGCACGGGCCGCCACCAAGAGGTATCGGCGCAGAGGTCCGGCGGCCCTCGACGACTGCACCTTCGCCATCCCCGCGGGCGTGGTCTGCGCACTGGTCGGAGCCAACGGCGCGGGGAAGTCCACGCTGCTGGAGATGGCGGTGGGCATGGAGCAGCCCACCGGCGGAACGGTCGAGGTGTTCGGGGAACCGGCCAGGGCCGGTCATCCGCGGGTCGCCTACATGGCCCAGGACCGCCCGCTCTTCCCTCGGCTCACGGTGGCCGAGACACTCCGCTACGGGGCCCGGGCCAACCAGGGCAACTGGGACGCGGAACTGGCGGAGCGGGCCGCCGACCTGCCGCGCTTCCACAGGCGCGAGCGCATAGGCGACCTGTCCGGCGGTCAACGCACCCGTGTCGCACTCGCCCTGGCCCTCGGCAAACGCGCCGACCTGCTGCTGCTGGACGAGCCGATGGCGGATCTGGACGTGCGTTCCCGTCAGGAGGTGATGGGCCTGCTCATGGCCCATGTCACCGACACCGGCAGCACCGTGATCATGTCCTCGCACATCATCTCGGAGCTTTCCGACGTCTGCGACCACCTGCTGGTGCTCGACCAGGGCCGGGCTCGCCTCTGCGGCGACATCGAGGAACTCCTGGCCCACCATGCCGTGGTCACCTTCTCCGGCGGTGCCGACCGGCTCGTCGGCCACACGGTCCTCGAGTCCCGTCCGGCCGGACGAGGCACCAGCGCGCTGATCCGCACGACCGCCCCCACACCCGACGACTGGGAGGTCCGCAGTCCGTCCCTGGAGGAGCTGGTACTCGCCGGCCTCGCCGCCCCAGGAGTCTCCGACCTCGTCCTCTCCCCCGTGCCGCACGCCAAGGAATCCGCCGCATGAACGCCACCGCCGACACCACGACCTCGCCGAAGACCCGCTCGGCCGGTGATCATCGGCCGCTCGCACGGATCGTCGTGCGACAGCTGACACCCCTCGCCCTCGTGCTCTTCCTGTTCACGCTGGCCGTCGGCGCCCTGCTGATCGTCCACTACCGGGGATGGGCGGACGCCGTCGCCCTGCGCGACCACGTCGGCGGCTACGCCTACCACTTCGGACGCTACCCGGACGACGCCCACAACAAGACCACGCAACTGCTCACGGACGGAGAGCGCATCGCGTTCATGCCGGCCCTGATCGCCGCGGCGATCACCGGACTGCTGACCGGCGGGGAGTGGGGGACGCGCCGCTTCGCACTCACCCTCGCGCAGTCGGTCTCCGCCCGGCGCTGGTTCGCCGCTCGCTGGACGGGCCTGGCGGTGCTCTTCGCCGTGCTGCTGGTGCCCCTGGTGGTGCTGTACCGGTTCACCGTCGTGCACGCCTTCGACCTCAACCTGCTCACCTACGGTATCGAGCGGCAGACCGCGTACTTCACGATCGGTCCCGTCACCGTGGCCTATGTGCTGCTCGGCGTCGCGGCCGGCGCGCTGACCGGCACCGCCCTGCGTCGCATGTGGCCGGCCTTCGTCGCCGCGCCCGCCCTGACCTGGCTGCTGACAGCCGTGCTGGTGCGCTCCCGCGCCGCGCTGCTGCTCGACTTCCCGGCCTTCCCCAGGGTCGACGGCATGCACCGGGGTGGCGTGCTCGGTCTCCAGTTCTACGACCTGCTGCCGACCGACTCCTTCCTGGTCAACTCCCTCCAGACGGGCGACTACTGGCCCTACCAGCTGGCCGAGAGCACGCTCGTGGTCGCGCTGGCGGCGCTGCTCGTCGTGGCCGCCTTCCGGACTCTGCGCCGCCGTACGGGCCGGTCCTGAGCCGTTGCCGCGCGTCCGCACCGGCTCGCGCGGACGACCCTTCGAGCCGGTGCCGGCCGGGCCCCGCACGTTCGGGGCAGTGCCACTTGCCGAACGCCGCCCCGGTCACATCGGCCGGCTGATCACCCTTGTCGTGATGAGCCTCCTCCGGTCGCCCGTCCGGGACGGCTTCGGCGCCGGGTCTCCCTGGCCCGGACCGACAACTACGGGATGAAGGCCTTCGGCGCCCAGTTCGCCGAGGTTGCCGTCCACCCCCGACCCCGATCCCGACCTCGCGCTCGCCCGGGCCCGGGCGCGGCGGACGGGCGGCGCGCCTTCGCCCTCGGCCGGGTGTTCCATCCCAAGACAGCTCGCAGCCGGCTGGTGGGGCTACTTCTCGAACTCCCCGCCGGCGCAGCTCAGGTCCTCGTCCAGTGCCGCCGCGTTCAGCGCTGCCGTGAGCCGGTTGAGGCGGCCCTGCAGCTCGGTGATCTCGTCAAGGTCGAAGCCGGTCGCCGCGGCGATCCGGCGCGGCACGACCAGCGCCCGCTCGCGCAGAGCCATACCCTCGTCCGTGAGATGGATGTGCACCGAGCGCTCGTCCAGGGTGCTGCGCTCGCGCCGTACCAGGCCCGCCGTCTCCAAGCGCTTCAGCAGCGGCGACAGCGTGCCGGAGTCGAGTCGCAGGTACTCCCCCAGCTTCTTCACCGGCAGCTCGCCGTGCTCCCACAGCGCCAGCATCACCAGGTACTGGGGATAGGTCAGTCCGAGGTCCTTGAGGAGCACGCGGTACACGCTGCCGAAGGCACGCGAGGCTGCGTTCAAGGAAAAGCAGATCTGCTGGTCGAGGCGGAGGTAGTCGGCCTCGGACTGGGCTTCGCGGCTCGGACTGGGCGAGGAGGTCATGAATCCAGCATAGCCCCGCATGCCATTGAGTTGTGCACAACTCAGTTGTGTGCTTTCCTGGAGTTGAGCGGCGGACAGCCCCGCCGGGACATGAATTTCGAGAGGAATGGTTTCCATGGAAGCGCTCTACACCGCCGTCGCCACTGCCACCCACGGCCGCGAGGGCCGCGCTGTCACCTCCGACGGCAAGCTGGATCTGGAGCTGGCCATCCCGGTGGAGATGGGCGGCAGCGGCCAGGGCACGAACCCCGAGCAGCTGTTCGCCGCCGGTTACGCCGCCTGCTTCGCCAGCGCCCTGGCACTCGTCGGGCGTCAGGCCAAGGTCGACGTCAGCGACGCCGCCGTGACCGGTGAGGTCGGCATCGGCAAGCAGGGTGAGGGTTTCGCCCTCGCGGTCACGCTGCGCGTGGAGCTGCCCGAGACCGTCGACGAGACCACCGGCCGCAAGCTGGTCGAGCAGGCCCACCAGGTCTGCCCCTACTCCAACGCGACCCGCGGCAACATCCCCGTCGAGCTCGTCATCGAGTAGCGGACTCCGGGCCGCGACGGAACGACCCCCTGAGCCGGCTCCATCCCCGCTCGCCGCGCGAGCGGGGATGGAGCCGGCTCTGCCGCTTGCCCTCGGGCCGCCTGAGATCCGGGCGACCGGCGGGGCTCAGGAACGCGCACCAAGGCCGGCGAAACACATCACGCAAGGGATGACAGGAGCGCGGGAGCGGGGTCAGGGTTCGATGACGAGGCCCTCGATGAGGTCACCGCGGAGTGTGAACCGATAGCGCAGATCAACGGTGCCGCCAGGAAAGTTGCCTTCCAGGTGGTGCGTGGCGACGTAACGGGTCGCATCGGTCTGCTGAGCACCGGTGAGTTCGGTGGTGTACGTGAACTCCGTGGCGGCTCGACCCAGCCACCGCTCGATCTCACCGATGCCCTCGTAGGTCTTGCCGTCGTCGATCACTGTGGCGTCGCCGGTGAACGCGGTGACCGCGGTGGCGGTGTCGTGGACGCGGTGGGCCTTCAGATAGCGGGTGATCACCCCGGGCAGCGCCTCCGGGGCGATGGCGCGGGGCCGGTTGTCCTGCATGGCAGTTCTCCGAGTGGTGAGGGTTTCAGACGATGGGGGTGGCGCCGCCGTCGCTGACGTGCTCGGCGCGGCCGGAAGCGAGAAGGCGAAGTGCGTGTACACGGACGCCCCCTCGGTTACTGCTAAAATAGAAGCTATTAACTTCGACTTTAGCAGTAACTGAGGGGATGGTCGCCTTGGCGAGCCGGATCAGGCTGGAGGACCGGGAGTGCCCCCTGTCCACGACGGTGCAGCACGTCGGCGAATGGTGGACGCTGCTGATCCTCCATGACGCCTTCGACGGCTACACCCGCTTCGACCAGTTCCAGGAGAACCTGGGCATCTCGTCCAGCATGCTCACCACCCGCCTCAAGAGCCTTGTCGCCGAGGGGCTGCTGGAGCGTCGGCCCTACAGGACCAACCCGGTCCGCCACGAGTACGTGCTGACCGGGCTGGGGCGCTCTCTGCGCCCGGTGATCGTCGCCCTGGCCGCGTGGGGGAACTCCCGCCTCGCGCCGGAGCAGCGCAGCATGGTCCTCGTCGACGCGCACAGCGGCGAGCAGGTCGAGCCCGTGGTCGTCGACGCCAGGACCGGCCGCCGACTTGACGACAGCGACGACTACGTCTTCACAGCGGGCCCCGCGGCCGGCGAGGCCATGCGCAACCGCTATGCACAGCGACCGGCGGTCCCCGCAGAAGGGGAGTGAGCCACGGGAAGTCGCTCCCTTCACAGGCCCGTGGCCGGTGCCGGGGACCGGCGTGCACGGACGTCCGCCATTCGCATGGAGCTGGGCCCGAATGGTGTGTACGGGGCCCGGGCAGGCCGCCTCGCCGTATCAGATGACGGTAATGATCACGGCAAGGGAATCGCGATGACGGCCGCCGGCCCGGCTCCGACCGGGCTGCGGTCACGCGAAAGGGAACGGCCCGTCACCGGTGGGACGGCGAGCCCGGAAGCCGTACGGCCCCGGACCGTTCGCTTGCCGGCGGTGCTCTGTCTTCTGCCGCTCGGGCTCCTCGGAGCGGCGGCGTGGTTCGGGAGGTGGGTCCGGCCCGGGGGCGACGAGTGGTGTTTCCTGCCCGTCGTGCGCGACGAAGGCCTCTCCGGGATGGTCGGCAAGTTCTATCTCGGGGACAACGGCCGGGTCGCGAATGCCGTACTGGTCTGGGCGTACGCCAAGTTCGGTGTCGCGGGACACCAGTGGTTCGCGCTGGTCAGCGGCGGCGTCATGCTGGGGGTCCTGTGGGCGGTGACCGTATCGGCGCTGCGCAGGGCCGGTCTCACGGCGCCGCGTGGCGTCCCGTTGCTCGTGGCCTCGATGGTGACGGCCGTCTTTCTGTTCGCGACGCCCAATACGTACAAGACGTTCTACTGGCCCGCCGCTTCCGTCTCGCACACCATTGCGCCGGTGCTCGCCTGTGCCGCGGCCTTGCCGCTGCTCCGGGCCCGGTCCCGTCGGGGGCGGCGGTGCGCGCTGGCCGCGGTATTCGTGGCCGGTCTCTGCATCGGGACGCTCTCGGAGGAGACGTCCGTCGTCGTCCTCGTCGTCCTCTCGGCCGTTCTGCTGGTCATCGCGGGGCAACGCCGTGGCCATGCACGGAGCTGGTGCGTGACGGGGATGGCGGGGACGGTGACCGGGACGCTCGTGCTCTACACATCGCCGGGTGCCCGGATCCGGCGGGGGCGATTCGGCACGGACGGGGTGTCCTTCCTCGCACCCGACTCACTCCTCGGGTCCCTGCGCGGCTTCGGGCACATTCTGGGAACGGTCCTCACGACGTGGGCCTATCTGGGCGCGGTCGCGGCCGGGCTACTGCTGGGGCTCCTGATCAGGGGGGCGGAGGGGCGGCGGGTGGTGTCGCCGGTGCGTCTGTGGCGGACGGCCTGCGTGGCCGTTCTTGCTTTTCTCCTCTCCGGGTACCTCTGCACGCTCGTCGCGTATCCCGTCTTCGGGGAGAGCGTGACAACCTCCACGCGGATCTGGAACGACTACCTCCTGCTGTACATCGCGGTACTCGTCGGTGCCGGTGCGCTGCTGGGACTTGCCCTGGGGCGGCGGACACGGCACACCGGTGCGGTGCAGGCGGCCGGTGCGGCAGTGTGCGTCGCCGTATGCCTCGCGCTCGCCGTCCCACTGTGGCGGCTCGAAGCGGACATGCGCGTCCGGGCTGTGAAGTGGGACCAGCAGGACCGATGGATGCGGGCCCGGGTGGCGGCCGGTGACCGGGTTCTCCCGTACACGCCCGTGTCGGTCGCCGGAATGGTGGAACCGTTCCGTCAGCACGGGCGACGGGTCTGGCCGGCCCTTTGTGTCGCCGACTACTACCACCTGGAGCGGATCACCTACTCGCTGCGGCTCCCCTGACGCCGGACGCCTTCTTGACCGCGATCATGACGGCGTCGTCGCTCAGGCGCCCACCGACGTGGCGCAACAGGTCGTCGTGCAGGTGGCGTACGAGGGACTCGGGGCCGGTCCCCGTCCAGGCGCCGAGCCGGTCGGCGAGCGGGTAGAAGGTGCCCTTGCGGTCGCGTGCCTCGATGACTCCGTCGGTGTAGAGGAGCAGGAGGTCGCCGGGTCCGAAGTCGAATGTCTCGACCTGGTACTCGCTCTCCGAGGGGGCGCCGAGCCCCAGCGGGAGCGCGGGGTCGCTGACCTCCAGTGTCCGTACGTGTCCGGCCCGCAGGAGCATCGGCGGGGGATGCCCGCAGTTCACCAGCTGAAGGCTGTGATCGTCGTCGCGGACGTCGAGCACCAGCGCGGTCACGAAGGACTCGTTGCAGTCCGGTTCGGCCTCGGCGATCTGTGCCATGTTCCAGTACGAGGCGTTGGCGATGTGTGACACGACGCCGGGCAGCGAAAGGTTCCGGTACGCCGACCCACGGAACGCCCCCAGCACCACCGCGGCGTGCCCGAAAGCCGGGAGACCGCTGCCGCGGACGTCGCCGACCACCATGCGGGTCACGCCCGGGGCGGGTACCACCGCGTACAGGTCCCCGCCGATCTGGGCCCCCGCCTCGGCCGCGATGTACACGGACGCGATGCCGAGCGGGCCGATCCGGCGGGGCAGCGGGCGGAGCAGTCCCTGCTGCGCGACGACGGCCACCGAGCGCACCCGGCCCAGCTGTCGCTCGTACCGGTCGAGCAATCGGCGGAACACCACGAGGAACACGGAGATCACCAGGACGGCGGCGATCTGCGCCTCGTGGTTCGGTGTGGAGACGCCGCCGTGCAGTGCGGCGATGACGATCTGTGCCACGACGGCCAGTGCCCCGACGGCCGCCGTCAGTCCGGGGCCGGCGAACACGGCGGTGAGCGCGGGCGCCGCGATGAGGAACGGACCGAGGTGGATGGTCTCCGGGGTGTTGATGTCGATCAGCGCGGTCGTCGCGATGATCGCGAGCGGCACGATGAGCAGTCCGTGGACCGGGCGCCACAGAGAGGTGAAACGGGTGGCACCGTGCCGGACGCGCATATCTCCTGCTTACACCTGTGCTGTCCGGCTCGCCTCGTCGGTGGGTCCGGCCGCTGCTGTCGACTGCCCCGGGTTCAGCGCTCTTCGGTCAGCTGTGCGTCCAGTTCGTCGAAAAGCAGCTCGCCGTGGTCGATCTGACCGGTCCGGTACGCCGATCGCGCGACCAGATGCGCGGCGACCGGTCCGGTCATCAGCTGGAAGAACCCGATCAGCGCGAGCGTGGCAAGGTCCATGCCGCTGCGCAGCCGCAGCGCGACTCCGGCGAGGACCAGCAGCAGGCCGAGGCTCTGCGGCTTCGTCGCGGCGTGGCTGCGCGACAGGACGTCCGGCAGCCGCAGCATGCCGATCACCCCGAGCAGGCAGATGGCCGCGCCCATGAAGACCAGTACCGCACCGGTCGTGTCGACGATCTGGAGCCAGACCTTCACTCCGGTTCCTCCTCGGTCCTCGGCCGTTCGCGTACGGCTTTCCTCGGCCGGTCGCGCACGGCGATGAAGCGGGCGATGCCGACCGAGCCGGTGAAGCCGAGAAAGGCCAGCACCAGCATGATCGGGAAATAGAACGGGTCGCGGGCGACGGCGGACTTGGCGCCGAGGCCCGCGATGATGAGGGCGGCACACACATCCAGCGAGATCGCCCGGTCCAGCATCGACGGCCCGCGCCAGATGCGGCCGAGCAGCCCCGCCCCGGCAATGACGAGCACCACCACGGCGGCGGTGAGCAGGACCCGGTCGACGGTCTCCGGGGCACTCATGAGGCGGCCCCCGACCCGTCCGTCCGCGGCGTCGACGGTGGTGGTCCGGCCACCCGGACGATCTCGTCAGGGGTTCCGAAGGCCCGTACCGTCAGTTCCTCCAGCCGCCAGACGGACCGCCGGGCCGCGTCGAGCACGGCGGGCCGGTCCGCGTCGAGCACGTGGACGAAGACGGTGGCCGTGGCACGGCGTACCTCGACGACGGACCCGCCGGGCACGTTCGACACGGCGACGGCGGTCGCCGCGAGCATCAGGTCGGAGCGGCAGCGCAGCGGTACGGCGATGACGGCGGCCCGGTGCGGATGGTCGACGAAGATCTGCCGGGTGACCTTCACGCCCGAGGTGTACATGTCGTAGAGCAGATAGCCGGCGAGCAGCACGATGCCCCACGGGTGGAGCCGGAGCCCGAGATCGACGCGGGGCAGCGGGAAGGCCAGACAGACCGCCACTGCTACGACGACGCCGGTCACCACATTGGCCCAGCTCAGACTCGACCAGAGCAGCACCCAGATGACGGTGAGCCAGGCGATCAGCGGAAGGTCGAGGACGCGCCGTCGGCGGCCGGCGAATTCGCAGCTGAAGGGCGGCAGTTCCGCGTTCCGGTAGGACAGGGTGATCCAGCGTTTCACCGGCCGAGCACCGCCTCGATGTAGGGGGAGCGCGCGAGGAGTTCGGCGGCCGTGCGGTCGGTGTACGAGGTCAGGGGTCCGGCGAGCACGGTGAAGGAGAGTCCGAGGGCGACGGCTGCCGCGGTGGCTACGGTCATGAGCGTCGGCAGCTTCGTCGTGGTGGTGACGGCATGGCCGTGGAGGGTCGCCGCGACCGCGAGCCCGGCGGGCTGGTGCCGGTGGAGGACCGGTTCGTCGCCGGTGCCGGGCATGCGGTCCGGTCCCTCGTCGGCGTCCTCGTCACCGCCGTTCTCGTCGTCGGACTCCAGGACGGTGCCGTCCGCGGCCTGCCCGGGTGGAGCGGCCCGCCAGAACGCCAGGTTCCAGACCTTGGCCATCACGTACAGCGTCAGCAGGCTGGTCGCCACCGAGCCGGCGACGAGGATCCAGGCCCAGACGCCGCCGTCCGCGACACCCGCCCGCATGAGGCCCAGCTTGCCGATGAAGCCGGACAGCGGCGGGATCCCGGCGAGGTTCATGGCGGGCACGAAGAAGAGGGCGGCGAGCACCGGGGCGGCCCTGGCCAGTCCGCCGATCCGGGTGAGTTCGGTGGTGCCGGTGCGGCGCTCGATCAGTCCGGCCACGAGGAACAGCGTCGTCTGGACGGTGATGTGATGGGCGACGTAGACGATCGCACCGCCGTACGCCTCACGGGTGGCGAGTCCGATACCGAAGACCATGTAGCCGATGTGGCTGATGAGGATGAAGGAGAGCAGCCGCTTCAGGTCGGTCTGGGCGACGGCTCCGAGGATGCCGATCACCATCGAGGCCAGCGCCGCCGCCATCAGCAGGTCGCCGAGCCGGTTGCCGGGGAAGAGCAGGGTCTCCGTACGGAGCATGCAGTAGACGCCGACCTTGGTGAGCAGGCCGGCGAAGACCGCGGTGACGGGGGCGGGTGCGGTGGGGTACGAGTCGGGGAGCCAGGCGGCGAGCGGGAACACGGCGGCCTTGATGGCGAAGACGGTCAGCAGCATGGCCTGGATCAGGGTCTGTACGCCGAGCGGGAGTTCGCCCAGCCGCTGGGCCAGCTGGGCGAGGTTGGCGGTGCCGGCGGCCGCGTACGTCATGGCGATCGCGGTGAGGAACAGCATCGACGAGAAGAGCGAGATGATCACGTATGTGGAGCCGGCCCGCACCCGGGGGCCGGTGCCGCCGAGGGTGAGCAGCACGAAGCTCGCCACCAGCATGATCTCGAAGCCGACGTAGAGGTTGACGAGGTCACCGGCGAGGAACGTGCAGGAGACCCCGGCGACCAGGATCAGATACGCGGGGTGGAAGACCGCCACGGGCGTCTCCTCGTCGCGGTCGGCCATGCCCTGGCCGAGGGAGTAGACCAGCACGCAGAGGGTGACGGCCGAGGAGACGGTCAGCATCAGCCCGGACAGCCGGTCCGCGACCAGGGTGATGCCGACCGGCGGGGCGAAGTCGCCGAGGTGGACGGAGAGGGGGCCGCGGAAGTCGGCGGCGATCATCAGGGCGACGGAGAGTGCGAGCACGGCGCTGAGCACGGCGACGCTGATGAAGCGCTGGAACTGTTTGAGCCGGGTGCCGAAGGCGAGGCTCAGGCCGGTGGCGCAGAGCGGCAGCAGCACCGGCAGCGGAACGAGTGCGTTCACCCGGTGTCTCCTCGGTTCGCGTCTGTGGCGGGGTCTTCGGTACGGGCTTCGGCGTAGTCCTGCGGGTCGGCGCCCAGCACGTCGTGCCAGAGGTCTCCGGTGGCGTCCCGGCCGCGGGCCTGCAGGGCGCGGTCGGCGCGGAGCCGGGCCCGCAGGCGTTTGCGTTCCTCCCGGTACCGGGCGCGTTCCTCCGCTGTGCGTCCGGACGCGGACCGGTACTGCTCGCGCAGTTCGTCCCGCTCTCCCAGCACCTCGGCGCGCAGCGCGATACGCCGGTCCTCCAGGTCGTCGTGGACCTCGTCGGTGCCGGTCAACTGGTGGCTGCGGTACGCCATCGCGAGGAGGAACGCCGTGGTGGCGAGCGTGATGACGATCGCGGTCAGAGCGATGGCCTGCGGCAGCGGGTCGGTGACCTGCCACAGCGGGACGCCGTACAGGAGGGGCGCCCTGCCCGCCGATCCGGTGGCGGACAGGACGAGCAGGTTGATGCCGTTGCCCGCGATCACCGCGCCGAGCAGGATGCGGGTGAGAGGGCGGGTGAGCATGAGGATGCCGCCGACGGCACAGAGCACGGCGGCCGTGGCCAGAAGCGAGGCGCTGACCGTCATCCGGGGGCGCCTCCGGCCTCGGGTGCCGTACCCGGTCCTGATTCCGGACCGGGCTCGGGTCCCGGTCCCGCTTCCCTCCTGGGCGCCGTTTCCTCCGCCGCGGCCTTCTCCATCGCGGCCCGCTCGATCTGGCGGTCGATCCTGGCTCCCAGCGCGCGCACGATGTCCAGCACCACACCCAGTACCAGCAGGTACACACCGAAGTCGAAGAGGACCGGCGTGCCCAGGTGGTACGGGCCGAACACGGGCAGCCGACCGTGATACGTCCAGGCGTGCAGCACGGTTCCGTCGGCGAGGCCGAGCAGCGCCACTCCGGTGGAGAGGAACAGCCCGAGGCCGGTGAAGAGCCCCGGCTGCAGTGGTGCGGCTTCGGCGAGTTCGAAGCGACCGCCCGCCAGATAGCGGGTGATCAGCCCGACACCGGCGACGAGTCCGGCGACGAACCCGCCGCCCGGCATGTTCTCGGCGCAGAACAGCAGATAGACGGAGAGCACCAGGATCGGATGGAACAGCAGCCGGGCCACGACCTCGAAGACGACCGACCGGTGTTCGGGTGCGAGCGTGGCGCCGGCCGCGAGCCAGCTCCGCTCGGGCGCGCCCTCGTCGCCGTGCGGCAGGCCGGTCAGTCCACGCTCCGTCAGCGACCAGGCCGTACGCCCGGGGACCTCCTCGCGGAGCCCGGATCCGTCCGCACGGCGGTGCAGATAGATCAGGCTGGTCACGCCGATCGCCGCGGCGGCGAGCACGGCGGACTCCCCCATCGTGTCCCAGGCCCGCAGGTCGACCAGGATGGTGGCGACGACGTCCTTGAGCCCGTGGTGCGCGGTCTCCTCGACCATGGCGGCCCCGGCGGGGTCGGCGGTACGTGCGGCCGCAGCGACCCACACCACCACGCTCAGGGTGGCGGCCGCGGCCAGCGCCACAGGAATGCGCACCGCGCGCCGCCGCGTACTGACCGACTCCTGGAAGTGCACCGGCATCCGCCGCAGCACCAGCACGAACACGACCATGGACACCGTCTCGACGCAGAACTGGGTGAGCGCCAGATCGGGGCCGCCCTGGACGACGAAGAGCAACCCGGTCCCGTACCCCGTCAGTCCTGCCAGGACCACCGCCTTCATCCGACGGCTGACGGTGAGACAGAGAAGCGCGGCCGCGCAGGTCAGGGCGGCCACGGCGCCCTGCAGCGGAGCGTCCCAGAGCCGCGGCGCCGACGCCCCGTGCCACGGCCGGTCCACCACCAGCACGGCGAGCTGGCCGGCGAGCATGACGAGCAGAGTGGTGGCGAGGTAGCCGGAGAGCGAGCCGCGCTGGACGAAACCGGTGATCTCCAGCGAAGTGCGCTCCAGACCCAGCAGCAGACGGCCGAAGACCCGGTCGGCGGTCGGCCAGGCGATCCGCCGCGAGAGCCGGGTCACGGTGGTGCGCCCGGCGAAGAGCACCACACCCCCGACCGTGGCGACGGTCGAGAGCAGCAAGGCGGTGCCGAATCCGTGCCAGAGCGCCAGGTGGTACGGATGACCGGGCACGGGGAACTCGTCGGCGTACGTGCTGAGCAGCCGCTGGACCAGGCCGACGCCCGGCCCGAGCACCAGGCCGCAGAGCGCCAGCAGGGCGGGCGGGCCGAGGAACGCCCAGCCGACGCGGTGCACCGGGGTATCCGCGACGCCGGGTTTACGGCAGAACGCGCCCCAGACGAACCGCACGGCGTAGGCGACGGTCAGCGTCGAGCCCGCCACGGTGACGGCGAGCACCCAGCGGTCCGCGGCGTCGCCGTGCAGCAGCGCCTCGAACGCGGCCTCCTTCGCGGCGAATCCGAGCAGCGGGGGCAGTGCGGCCATGGACGCGGCGGCGAGCACGGCGACCGCGCAGACGTACGGCAGCGCCCGGCCGACGCCCGACAGTCTGCGCAGATCGCGGGTGCCTGCCGCATGGTCGACGATGCCGGTGACGAGGAACAGCGGCGCCTTGAAGAGGGCGTGACTCAGGATCATGACCGCGGCCGCGAGAGCGGCGTCACGGTTGCCGATACCGGCGAGCAGGGTGAGGAAGCCGAGCTGGCTGACGGTGCCGTAGGCGAGGACGAGCTTCAGGTCGTTCAGCCGCAGCGCCCGCCAGCCGCCGAGCAGCATGGTCGCTCCGCCGAGGACCAGGACGACGGGCCGCCAGACGGGGACGTCTGCGAAGCCGGGCGCGAGCCGGGCCACCAGGTAGACACCGGCCTTGACCATGGCCGCGGCGTGCAGATAGGCGCTGACGGGGGTGGGGGCGGCCATGGCGTTCGGCAGCCAGAGGCTGAACGGCCAGATCGCCGACTTGGACAGCGCTCCGCACAGGATCAGCACCACGGCCACCGAGATGGCGAGGCTCGTGGCCGGCGGGTCGGCGACGATCGCGGAGATCCGGTACGTGCCCGCCGCCTGACCGAGGATCAGGAAACCGACGAGCATCGCGAGGCCACCGAGCGTGGTCACGGTGAGCGCCTGGAGCGCGGAGCGCCGGCTGTGCTTCTGTTCGCTGCTGTACCCGATCAGCAGGTAGGAGAAGACCGTGGTCAGTTCCCAGAAGAGATAGAGCGTGATCAGGTCGTCGGCGAGGACCAGGCCGAGCATGGCGCCCGCGAAGGCCAGCAGGTTCCCGGCGAAGCCGGCCAGTCCGGGGGCGTCGTCGGAGAAGTACGAGGCGCAGTAGAGCAGGACGAGCGCGCCGATACCGGCGGCGAGCAGCACCATGAGTTCGGCGAGCGCGTCGAGGCGCAGTTCGGCGAAGACGTCGTACGCCGGCATCCACGGCCACGACCAGGTCACGGATCCGCCGGACGCCGCGGTGTTCCACTGCGTGGCCGCCCAGACCGTGGCGGCCGTGGGCGGCAGCGCGAGCACGACGAACGCGCGGCTGCCGAGGCGCCGTACCAGCGGGGCCGCGCACGCGGCGAGGACGAAGTGGCAGACGATGAGCGCTGTCATACGGCCCCGGTGGGCGTCCCGCGCCTGCCCGCGGGGGGCGTCCGGGGCTTGGGCGAAGCATCACGGGCATAGGGCACTGAATACAGATATATCCCCCACCTCCTATCACCCGTACGGCGCGCCGCGCAGTTGCAGGACACCGCTGCGGACGCGGCTGACGGCGACCGTCACGTCCCGAGTGCACGGGGTTCGCCAACTGGCGGGTGACGGTGAGGCGTCAGCCCGAGGCGCCGGGGACGGTGAGGGGCGCCACCGGCAAGATCGCCGGGGCGTGGCTCACCCCGATCACCGACGCACCGGTATGTCCGGCGGGATCACGCCCGTCCGGTCTCCTCACGGCAGTACGGCGATCCCGTCGAGCTCGACGAGCGCCTGTTCGTCCCAGAGCCGGGCCGCCCCGACGACCGCCATCGCCGGGTAGTCGCGGCCCGCCAACCGCCGCCAGATCCGGCCGAGTTCGGAGGCATGGGCTCGGTAGTCGGCGACATCGGTGGCATAGACGGTGACCCGGGCCAGATCGGCCGGGGAGCCACCGGCCGCACGCAGTGCGACGAGGAGATTGGTGAGGGCCGTCGTGAACTGTTCGGGCAGCGTGTCGCCGACGACCTTGCCGTTCCGGTCGAGGGCGGTCTGCCCGGCCAGGAAGACCAGTTGACCGCCGGTGGCCGTGACGGCGTGCGAGAAGCCGGTGGGCGGGGACAGCTCGGCGGGATTGATTCGGTGGATCGGGCTCATGCGGACGGCTCCTGATTCCCGGACGGCTCCTGCTGCGCCGCCGTCGCGTACAGCTCCTTGGCGATGATCGTGCGCTGGACCTCGCTGGCGCCCTCGTAGATCCGCGGGGCGCGCACCTCCCGGTAGAGGTGCTCGAGCAGATGACCGCGGCGCAGCGCGCGGGCGCCGTGCAACTGGACGGCGGCGTCGACGACGTACTGCGCCGCCTCCGTGGCGTACAGCTTCGCCATCGCCGCTCTGCGCGGTACCCCCGGTTCCCCCGCGTCGTACGCCGCCGCGGCCGCGTACACCAGGAGCCGGGCGGCCTCGGTGCGGGTGGCCATTTCGGCGACCTGGTGCGAGACGGCCTGCAGATCCTTGAGCGGGCCGCCGAACGCGGTGCGCTCCGCGGTGTGGTCCAGGGTCGCGTCGAGGGCGGCGCGGGCCATGCCGACGGCGAAGGCGCCGACGCTGGGCCGGAACAGGTTGAGGGTGTTCATGGCCACCCGGAAGCCGCGGTCGGGTTCGCCCAGTACGTCGTCCGGGGTGACCGGCACCCCGTCGAAGGTGAGCGCCCCGATGGGGTGCGGGGAGAGCATGTCGAGCGCTGCGCCGGCCAGCCCCGGGCGGTCGGCGGGGACCAGGAACGCGGTGACGCCGCGGGCTCCGGCGCCGGGCGTCGTACGGGCGAAGACCGTGTAGAAGTCGGCCTCGGGGGCGTTGGAGATCCAGCATTTCTCGCCGGTCAGCCGCCAGCCGCCCGGGGTGTGCGCCGCACCGAGGGCGAGAGCCGCCGCGTCGGAGCCGGCGCCGGGCTCGCTGAGCGCGAAGGCGGCGACCGCGCGGCCCGCGCGGACATCGGGGAGCCAGCGTTCACGGTGGGCCGGGGTACCCGCCTGGACCAACGGGTACGAGCCGAGTCCTTGGAGGGCCAGTGCGGTCTCGGCCTCCGTGCAGCCGCGGGCCAGGGACTCGCGCAGCAGACAGAGGTCGAGGGCCCCGGAGGAGAACAGCCGGTCGAGCAGGCCCAGTTCGCCGAGGGCGGCGACGAGTGGACGGTTGACGTGGCCCGGTTCGCCCTTCTCGGCGAGGGGGCGCAACTGCTGCTCGGCGAGGGCGCGCAGCTCCTCGCACCAGGCGGTCTGTGACGGATCGAGCGAGAATGCCAACATACCGGCGCCTCTCCTGGATCGTATCGCGAAGTATTGACTACCGTCATTCAAACGATACGCTCCAAGGGCGACAAGGGGGCGATCCGTTATGGACCCGAAGACCTCAGCGCACATCGACAGCTTTGCCAGAGAGCATCTGCCACCCCAGGACCAGTGGCCGGAACTGGTCTTCGGTCTCCCCGAGCTGGACTATCCGGACCGGCTGAACTGCGCCGCCGAACTCCTCGACACCACCGTCGCCCGTCTCGGACCCGACCGTCCCGCCTTCCGTACCCCCGACGGCCCGACGTGGAGCTACGGGGAGCTCCAGGACCGGGTCGACCGGATCGCCCATGTCCTGACCTCCGATCTGGGGGTCGTCCCCGGCAACCGGGTCCTGCTGCGCGGCCCCACCACCCCCCATTTGGCCGCCTGCTGGCTCGCCGTCCTGAAGGCGGGCGCGATCGCCGTGACCGTCCTGGCGCAGCAGCGGTCCCAGGAGCTCGCCACCATCTGTTCGATCGCCCGGGTCGGCCATGCGCTGTGCGATGTCCGGTCGGTCGACGATCTGGTGAAGGCTCAGGTGCCGGGGTTGCAGATCACTGCGTACGGAGGGGACGAGGCTGACGATCTGCTGCGGCTGGCCGAGCACCGGCCGGGTCCGTACCGGGCCGTGGACACCGCCGCGGACGATGTCGCGCTGATCGCGTTCACCTCGGGAACCACCGGGCGTCCCAAGGGCTGTATGCATTTCCACCGCGATCTGCTGGCCATCGCCGACACCTTCTCACGCCACGTCCTGCGGCCGGGCCCCGAGGACGTGTTCGCGGGCAGTCCGCCGCTCGGCTTCACCTTCGGGCTCGGCGGCCTGGTGGTCTTCCCGCTGCGGGCCGGCGGTTCGGCGCTGCTGCTGGAACAGGCCGGTCCGCGGCAGCTGCTGCCCGCGCTGGCCACCCACCGCGTCTCGGTCCTGTTCACCGCCCCGACCGCGTATCGCGTGATGCTCGACCATCTCGGCGAGCACGATCTGTCCGCGCTGCGCCGCTGCGTCTCGGCGGGCGAGAACCTGCCCGCGGCGACCTGGCACTCCTGGTACGAGCGGACCGGTCTGCGCATCATCAACGGCATAGGCGCCACCGAACTGCTGCACATCTTCATCTCCGCCGCCGACGACGCGATCCGCCCCGGCACCACGGGCGTTGCGGTGCCCGGCTGGCAGGCGCGCGTGCTGGACCGGGACGGCCGCGCGGTGCCCGACGGGGAGCCGGGGCTGCTCGCCGTACGCGGCCCGACAGGGTGCCGCTATCTCGGCGACGCACGGCAGACGGAGTACGTGCAGCACGGCTGGAACCTCACCGGCGACACGTACACGCGCGACAGCGACGGCTACTTCCACTACGTCGCACGCGCCGACGACATGATCATCTCCTCCGGCTACAACATCGCGGGCCCTGAGGTCGAGGACGCCCTGCTGCGCCATCCCCAGGTCGCGGAGGTGGCGGTGGTCGGCCGGCCGGACGAGCTGCGCGGCCAGGTCGTGGTGGCGTACGTGGTGCCTCGCGAGGGCGCCGCGCCGTCGGCCGACGACCTGCGCACGTACATGAAGGGCGAACTGGCGCCGCACAAGTGCCCGCGCGTCATCGAGTTCCTGCCCGCCCTCCCCCGGACCGCCACGGGCAAACTGCAGCGGTTCCGGCTGCGTAGCGAGGCGGACCGGAGCCAGGCCCTAGAGTGATCACGTGGCCGACCTGCACACCCCCCGATCCCTGATCGTCACCCTCTACGGTGCGTACGGTCGCACCACCGGCAACACACCGCTGCCGGTGGCCGAGCTGATCCGGTTGCTGAACGCCGTCGGCGTCGACGCCCCGTCGGTGCGCTCCTCCGTCTCCCGGCTGAAGCGGCGCGGGCTGCTCGCACCGGCGCGGACCGCGAGCGGCGCGGCCGGATACGCCCTGTCGCAGGACGCGCGCCAGCTGCTGGACGACGGCGACCGGCGGATCTACGCACATCCGTCACCACCGCTGCGGGACGGCTGGGTGCTCGCCGTCTTCTCCGTACCGGAAGCGGAACGGCACAAGCGGCACCTGCTGCGCTCCCGGCTCTCCCGGCTGGGCTTCGGCACCGCCGCGCCAGGGGTCTGGATCGCACCCGCCGCACTGTACGACGAGACCCGGCACACCCTGGAGCGGCTGGAACTCGCCCCGTACGTGGACCTGTTCCGCGGGGAACACCTCGGCTTCGCCGCGACGCGGGAGTCGGTGGCGCGCTGGTGGGACCTGGACGCCATCGCCCGGCTCCACCTGGACTTCCTGGCCCAGCACGAACCGGTGCTGCGGGCCTGGGAGTCGCGCACCGGCGAGCCGGACGCGGAAGCCGCCTACCGGGACTATCTGACCGCCCTGGACTCCTGGCGGCGGCTGCCGTACGCCGATCCGGGGCTGCCGGAGGAGCTGCTGCCGAAGGACTGGCCCGGGGGCCGGGCGGCGGAGGTGTTCGGGCTGCTGCACGCCCGGTTGCGGGATGCGGGGGCGGAGTTCGTCCGCGGCGGGCCGAGCGGCTCGTAAAGCGTGTGCACGGCCCGGTCCCGACTGGTCATCATGGACCATGACCTGGACCTTCACTGACGACGTCGATCTGTTCCTTGACGCGGCCGGTGCCTGGCTGGCCACCCGGCCCGCCGAGAACACCCTCGTACTGACCATCACCGCGACCCTGCGGAACAGCGGCCCCCATGCGTACGGAGACGCCGCCCCGGTGCTGGGCTGGTGGCGCGGGCCGGACGGCGAGGTGGCGGGGACCCTGGTCCAGACCCCGCCGTACCCGCCGCTGCTCGGCGTCGTCGCCCCTGAGGCGCTCGGTCCGCTGGCCGCCGAGTTCCCCCTGACCGCCGTCAACGCGGACCGGACCACGGCTGAGGCGCTGGCCGCGGGGTGGCCCGGCCACCGCGTCGAGGGGGAGCAACGGCTGTACCGGCTGGGCGAGTTGATTCCGCCATCTCCCGCGCCGCCGGGCCGGGCCAGGTCCGCGACCATCACCGACCGGGCCCTGCTGGTGGCCTGGCATCGCGCGTTCGCCGCGGACGTCGGCCAGCCGGACACCCACGCCGAGCGGATGGTCGACGAGCGGACGGCGTCCGGCGATCTGACGCTCTGGGAGACCGTCGGGGTCCCGGTGTCGATGGCGGGTGTCTCCCCGCGGGTCGCCGGCGCGGTGCGGGTGACGGCCGTGTACACACCGCCGGAGCACCGGGGCCACGGGTACGCGGCGGCGGTGACGGCCGAGGTCAGCCGGGCGGCGCGGGAGGCGGGCGCGCAGGAGGTGCTGCTGTTCACGGATCTCGCGAACCCGACGAGCAACGGTGTGTACCGGCGCATCGGCTACGAGGCCCTGTCCGACCGGCTGCTGATCAGCCGGGAGGCCCGGGGATGACGGGCGACGGGGCACCGCTCGAACCGTTGTGGCTCATCGCCGCGAACATGGTGCGGTGGCGCCGGTACGGGGTGGGAGGGCAGGAGCTGCGTCCGGGCACCAAGTCGTACCGGGCAGGCGCCAAGGTGTACGTGATCGGCTCCCGCCCCGGCGACCACGAGGTGCTGACGACCGTGGGGCGCGGGCGGCACACCTGCCGCTACATCACCCTCGACATGGCCACACGTCACCTGCACACCTTCCGGGCCACGCGGGTCCACAGTCCTGCGGTGCTACGGCGCGACGCGGAGTCCCCTGTGGGCCGGTCCTGGGGCTGCCGGGAGGACGCGGAGGAGGCTGCCGCCCGGCTCGAGGCACTGGCAGCCGAGTGCCGCGGTACCCGCTGGGCCGGTGTGCCCCACCCCACCGCCTGCCGCTGCCACGACTGCTCGACGGCCGGGGCGCTCACCCCAGGGTGAGCCGTGGCTTCGGCGCGTCCGTGCGGCCGGTCGGCGGTGTGCGGCTGCCCGCGCGATACGGAAGCGGCCAGGGCGCGCCCGACCCGTCGTAGCCCTGCTCGGCCGCCGCGTGCAGGGTCCAGTGCGGGTCGTACAGATGCGGGCGGGCCAGGGCGCACAGGTCGGCACGGCCTGCCAGCAGAAGTGAGTTGACGTCGTCCCAGGAGGAGATCGCACCGACCGCGATGACGGGCACGACCAGGGTGTTACGGATCCGGTCGGCGAACGGGGTCTGGTACGAGCGGCCGTACTCGGGGTCCTCGTCCGGGACGACCTGGCCGGTGGAGACGTCGATGGCGTCGGCGCCGTGCGCGACGAACGCGCGGGCGATCTCGACGGCGTCCTCGGCCGTCGTGCCGCCGTCGACCCAGTCCGTGGCGGAGATGCGGACGGTCATGGGCCGGTCGTCGGGCCACCGGGCGCGGACCGCGTCGAAGACTTCGAGGGGGAAGCGGAGTCGGTTCGACAGCGGTCCGCCGTAGATGTCGGTGCGGCGGTTGGTGAGCGGGGAGAGGAACCCGGAGAGCAGATAGCCGTGGGCGCAGTGGAGTTCGAGCAGGTCGAAGTCGCAGGTGGCGGCGTGCCGGGCCGCTGCGGCGAACTGGTTGCGGATCACGTCGAGCCCGGCCCGGTCCAGCGCGTGCGGGACCTGGTTGACGCCGTCCCGGTACGGGACCGGGGAGGCGGCGGACAGCGGCCAGTTGCCCTCGTCGAGGGGCTGGTCGATGCCCTCCCACATCAGCTTGGTGGAGCCCTTGCGACCGGAGTGGCCGAGCTGGATGCCGATCGCCGTGCCGGGGGCGGAGGTATGGACGAAGTCGGTGATCCGGGTCCAGGCGGCGGCCTGTTCGGGGGTGTAGAGGCCGGTGCACCCGGGGGTGATCCGGCCCTCGGCGCTGACGCACACCATCTCTGTCATGACGAGCCCGGCGCCGCCGAGGGCGCGGGCGCCCAGGTGGACGAGGTGGAGGTCACCGGGGACGCCGTCGACGGCCGAGTACATGTCCATCGGGGAGACGACGACGCGGTTGCGGAGCTCCAGGCCGCGCAGCCGCAGGGGGGTGAACATCGGCGGGGTGCCGGGGGCGCAGCCGAACTCCTCCTCGACGGCAGCGGTGAAGCCGGCGTCGCGCAGCCGCAGGTTGTCGTGGGTGACGCGGCGGCTGCGGGTCAGCAGGTTGAACGCGAACTGGCGGGGCGCCTGGTCGACGTACGTGGCCAGCTCCTCGAACCAGCGCAGGCTCGCTGCGGCGGCACGCTGGGTGGAGGCGACGACGGGCCGCCGCTCGGCCTCGTACGCGGCGAGGGCCGCGGGCAGGTCCGGCTGCTCCTCGATGCAGGCGGCGAGTGCCAGGGCGTCCTCGACGGCGAGCTTGGTGCCGGAGCCGATGGAGAAGTGGGCGGTGTGGGCCGCGTCACCGATGAGAACCGTGTTGCCGTGCGACCAGTGGGCGTTGACGACGGTACGGAACGTGAGCCAGGAGGAGTTGTTGGACCGCAGCGGGCGGCTGCCGAGGGCGTCGGCGAAGATCTTGCCGCAGCGCTCCGTCGATGCCGCGGTGTCCATGGCGTCGAAGCCGGCCGCGCGCCAGACATCCTCGCGCATCTCGACGATGGCGGTGGAGGCATCGGCCGAGAAGGGGTAGGCGTGCAGCTGCATCACGCCGTGCTCGGTCTCGGCGATCTCGAAGCGGAAGGCGTCGAACGCGAAGTCCGCGGCGAGCCAGATGTAGCGGTTGCGGTGGGTGGTGACGGTGGGCCGGAAGGTATCGGCGTACGTCTCACGGGTGGTGCTGTGCACCCCGTCGGCCGCGATCACCAGGTCGTGCGTCGCCGCGAGCTCGGTGACGGACGGGGCCTCGGCGCGGAAGCGGAGCCGTACCCCGAGGGACGCACAGCGCTGGTGCAGGATCTCCAGGAGCCGGCGGCGGCCCAGTGCCGCGAAGCCGTGGCCGCCGGACGTCTGGGTCCGGCCGCGGTGGATGATGTCGATGTCGTCCCACCGTACGAATTCGGCCTGGAGCGCCCGGTACACCACGGGGTCGGCGTGTTCGATGCCGCCGAGCGTCTCGTCCGAGAGGACGACGCCGAAACCGAATGTGTCGTCGGGGGCGTTGCGCTCCCAGACGGTGACGGAGCGCTCGGGGTCGAGGCGCTTGAGGAGGGCCGCGGCGTACAGCCCGCCGGGGCCGCCGCCGATGACCGCGATCCGCCTCGTGTCGGAAGCCATGGCGCTACCTGCCTTGCCATTTCGGCGGGCGCTTCTCCGTGAACGCGGCGTGGAACTCGGCGTAGTCGTCGCCGTGCATCAGCAGGGCCTGGGTGGCGGCGTCCATCTCCACGGCGGCGGCGAGCGGCATGTCGAGTTCGGCGGTGAGCAGCGCCTTGGTCTGGGCGAGGGCGAGGGCGGGGCCTTCGGCGAGGCGGCGGGCGAGCTCCGCGGCCCGGGCGTCGGCCTGTCCCTCCTCGGCCAGCTCGCTGATCAGCCCGATCCGTTCGGCCTCGGGGGCGCGGACCGGCTCGCCGAGCATCAGCAGCCGGGTGGCGTGTCCCAGGCCGACGACGCGCGGCAGCAGATAGGCCGCTCCCATGTCGCCGCCGGAGAGCCCGACCCGGGTGAACAGGAAGGCGAACCGGGCGGACGGGTCGGCGACACGGAAGTCGGCGGCCAGCGCGAGGACCGCACCGGCGCCCGCCGCGACGCCGTGCACCGCGGCGATGACGGGGAAGGGGCACTCGCGCAGCGCCCGCACGACCTGCCCCGTCATCCGGTTGAAGTCGAGCAACTGCGCGGTGTCCATCGCGAGCGTGGCACCGATGATCTCGTCGACATCACCGCCGGAGCAGAAGCCGCGCCCCTCACCGGCCAGCACGAGAGCGCGCACGGAGCGTTCGCGGGACAGCTCGGCAAGGAGGTCGCGCAGATCGGCGTAGGCGCCGAAGGTCAGCGCGTTGAGCTTCTCGGGGCGGGCCAGGGTGACGGTGGCGACGCCGTCGTCCGTCGTCAGCCGCAGATGGCTCCAGTCATCGGTACGGCGGGCGGAGCTGGGAAACGGGCTCATGGAGGGTGGTCCCCTTCAGCCGTCGGGCTGCTACCTGCTCTCGAAGTTATCACTCTTACGTGACTGCCGTCACGAGTACGCGATAGACGTCGACCGGAATATGTGGCGAACGTCCCTTTCCGGCCGACCGCAGTCCCCTTGTCTGTGTCGTTGCGCTTCGTAAGGTTGAAAGGAAGAAGTCTTGAGCTCCAGAAACTCGAGCTCGGGACAGCCGTGCCTCCGGAACGGAACCCCGCCTTGCCGCCCGATGGACCGATGCCCGCCTCCTGGCGTATCGCGCTGCCGCACTCCACGGCCGCAGTGCCGATCGCCCGCACCTTGATCCGTACGGCGCTGGCGGACATCGACACACCGGCCGACACCACCGACACGGCCGAGCTCCTCACCGCGGAACTGGTCGCCAACGCCGTGAAGCACACCGACGGCGACGAGCCCGTCGAACTGGTGGTGGAGCTTCTGGAGACCGCCTGCCAGGTGGAGGTCCACGACCACGACCCGGCCCCGCCGGGCGACCTCTCCCGACCCCGGCCCGGCAGCGAGCCGGACCCCTGGCAGGAGCACGGACGCGGCCTGCTCCTGATCCGCACGCTCAGCTCGTCCTGCGGTCATCGCACGACGGAGCACGGCAAGGCCGTGTGGTTCACGCTGCCGCACCAGCACCGCCGGTGAGAAGCGCTTCCCGGCGCTCCTCACCGACCTTCAGCGCCGGCCGGTGCACGCCCCGTTTCCCCGGCACACCCGGGAAACCCTCGGCGCTACTCCGGTACCCCGGCGCCGGTGGGCGCTTCCCCGGCATTGCCCCCCGGGTGCCTCCAGGCGCTTCCTCGACGCCTCTCAGTCCTGAGCCGCGCCGGCCAGCCGCGACCGGCTCCGGCTGTAGCCGGCGTACACCGCCGCGCCGGCCGCCAGGAACACCGCGAACTGCACCCAGGTCGCCCAGCCCGTCCCGTACATCAGATACAGGCAGAAGATGACGCCCAGGATCGGGCTGACCGGGTAGAGCGGCACCCGGAAGGAGCGCTTCAGCCCCGGGTTGCCGCGCCGCAACGCGATCACCGCGACATTGACCGCCACCATGATGCCGAGTGTGCCGATGGTCGTCAGATTCACCACCACGTCGAGGGACGCGAAGGCCGCCGGCACGGCGAAGACGGCTGCCACGATCCAGGTGTTGGCGACCGGCGTCGCGGTCCGCGGCGAGACACGTTCGAAGACCCGCGGGACCAATCCGTCGCGGGACATCGACATCAGGATGCGGGTCTGCCCGTACATCACCGCGAGCACGACCGACGCGATGGCGACGACCGCGCCGAACGCGATGATGCCGCCGCCGACGGTCGAGCCGGTGACCTGGTCGACGATCAGCGAGAGGGCGGCCGGCTTGTCGGAGACGGCGTCCGCGCCGAGTGCGCCGATGGCCGTGAGGGCGACCGCGCAGTAGAGCAGGGTGGCGACCCCGATGCAGATCAGGATCGCGATCGGGATGTTCCGCCGGGGGTTCTTGACCTCTTCGCCCGCGGTGGTGATCGCGTCGAAGCCGATGTACGAGAAGAACGCCAGCGAGGCGCCGGCGGTGACCCCGGCCGGGCCGTGCGTGGCGAACGGCGTGAGATGACCGGCCTCGAACGCGGTGAACGCGATGGCGCAGAAGGCGATCAGAATGCCGATCTTGAGGACCGCCATAGCGGCCGTGGCGCCGGCGCTCTCCCGGATGCCACGGACCAGCAGGGTGGCCGCCATCATGATCACCACGATGGCGGGGAGGTTGATCACGCCGCCGTCGCCGGGCCCGGCGGACAGGGCGTCGGGCAGGTGCCAGCCGACGAGGCTGTTCAGCATCTCGTTGACGTACTGGCTCCAGCCGACCGCGACCGCGGAGACCGAGACGCCGTACTCCAGCAGCAGACACCAGCCGACGAGGAACGCGATGCGCTCGCCGAGAGTGGCGTAGGCGAAGGAGTACGAGCTGCCGGAGACCGGGATCGCGCCGCCCAGCTCGGCGAAGGAGAACGCGGTGAAGATGCAGGTGATCGCGGCGAGGACGAAGGAGAGGACGACCGCGGGGCCGGTCTCGGCGACGGTGTCGGAGAGGCCGACGAAGATGCCGGTGCCGACGATGGCTCCCACGCCGAAGCACACGAGCTGGAACAGTCCCATGGTGCGCTTGAGGCCGTGCCCCTCCAGATCGGCGCCGGATTCGGCGACCAGCTGGTCGGGGCTCTTGATACGCAGGCCGGGCCGGGGGGACAGGCTCGGCGGGCGGAGCGGACTCACGGGACGATCTCTTCTCTGGTGGCGCATGTGGGGGGCTCGTGCGGACGGAGCGGGGTGGGGGAGCTCCGGGCCTCTGGTCCTGCGAGGGGGACGGCACGAAAATGGGGCTCGAGCGTGCGAGCTCGAACCCCACCAAGTAGAACCATGATAGCCACTTCTTCGCATGTTCACCCAATCGGGCGCATGATCATGCGTTACTCGGCGACCCCGGCCGTGCCGCGTCAGGCACCGGCCAGGGTCGCCACCAGGACGGCTTTGATCGTGTGCATCCGGTTCTCGGCCTCGTCGAAGACGACCGAGTGCGCGGACTCGAACACCTCGTCGGTGACTTCCAGCTCGGTCAGACCGTGGCTTTCGTGGATCTCGCGGCCGACCTTGGTCCCGAGGTCGTGGAAGGCCGGGAGGCAGTGCAGGAACCTCACGTCGGCGTTGCCCGTGGCCTTCAGGACATCCATGGTGACGGCGTACGGCGCAAGGGCCGCGATGCGCTCGTCCCAGACCTCCTTGGGCTCACCCATGGAGACCCAGACGTCGGTGGCGACGAAGTCGGCGCCCCGGACACCTTCGGCGATGCCCTCGGTGAGAGTGACGGTCGCGCCGCTGGACTCGGCGAGCCGGCGGGCCTGCGCGACGATCTCCTCGGCCGGCCAGTAGGCCTTCGGGGCGACGATCCGGACGTCCATGCCCAGCAGCGCGCCCGTGACCAGGTACGAGTTACCCATGTTGAAACGGGCGTCGCCGAGGTAGGCGAAGGCGATCCGCTCCAGCGGCTTGTCGCTGTGCTCGGTCATCGTGAGGACGTCGGCGAGCATCTGGGTCGGGTGCCAGTCGTCGGTGAGCCCGTTGAAGACGGGCACCCCGCCGTACGCCGCCAGCTCCTCGACGGTCGCCTGACTGTCACCGCGGTACTCGATGCCGTCGAACATCCGGCCGAGTACGCGGGCCGTGTCCTTCGCCGACTCCTTGTGGCCCATCTGGGAGCCCGTGGGGTCGAGATAGGTCGTGGAGGCACCCTGGTCGGCGGCGGCGACCTCGAAGGCGCAGCGAGTGCGGGTCGAGGTCTTCTCGAAGATCAGCGCGATGTTCCGGCCGCGCAGCCGCTGCACCTCGGTGCCCGACTTCTTGGCCGCCTTGAGCTCGGCGGCCAGGTCGATCAGGCCGCGGAACTCGTCGGCCGTGAAGTCCAGCTCCTTGAGGAAGTGGCGGCCTGCGAGGTCTATCGCCATGGTGGCTGCTCCTGGGTCGGGCGAGGGTCGCGCGTACAAGTCCTGGAAGTCTATACGAAACAACGCATCGCTATACAGCCCCCGTGCTACGTGTCCGCGCGATCCACCATGCATCTGTACGGCCCCCGCGCACGCATCTGTACGCCCCCGCGTCTCCGTACGGTGCCGCGCCCCCGGCTACACGGGGTCACGCACCACCGGGCAGCTCATACAGCGGGGGCCGCCCCGACCCCGGCCCAGTTCGCTGCCGCGGATCTCTATGACCTCGATGCCTTCCTTGCGCAGATACGTGTTCGTGGTGGCGTTGCGCTCGTACGCGATGACGACTCCCGGCTCGACGGCCAGCACATTGCAGCCGTCGTCCCACTGCTCACGCTCCGCCGCGTGCACGTCCTGGGTGGCCGTGAGCACCCGGATCGAGTCCAGGCCGAGCGCCGCCGCGATGGCCCGGTGCATGTGCTCCGGTGGATGGTCGGTGACCTTCAGATCTCGCGGTCCGCCGCCGGGCTCGATGGTGTACGAGCGGAGCATGCCGAGCCCCGCGTACTGGGTGAACGTATCGCCGTCGACCATCGTCATCACCGTGTCGAGGTGCATGAACGCCCGGCGTTTGGGCATGTCGAGCGCCACGATCGTCCGGGCGGAACCGGCGTCGAACAGCCCGCGCGCCAGCATCTCGACCGCCTGCGGGGTGGTGCGCTCACTCATCCCGATGAGGACGGCACCCTGGCCGATGACCAGGACGTCGCCGCCCTCGATGGTCGACGGATAGTCGTCCTGACCCTCCGACCAGTGGTGGAAGGCCCCGGCCTCGGCGCCGGTGAAGAGGGGGTGATGGCGGTAGATCGCCTCGAAGTGGACCGTCTCGCGCTGCCGGGCCGGCCAGCGCATCGCGTTGATGGACACCCCGTCGTAGATCCAGGCCGAGGTGTCCCGGGTGAACAGGTGGTTGGGCAGCGGACCGAGCAGGAAGTCGTCCAGTTCCATGACGTGGAAGCGGACGGAGGTCGGCTCGCTGTGCCGCTCCAGGAACTCCCGTTTCGTCATCCCGCCGACCAGCGCCTCCGCCAGTTCATCGATGGACAGCTCCTCGAAGGCGGCCCGCAGATGTTCGGTGGCGAGCGGACCGTACTCCTTCTCGTCGAAGACCCGGTCGAGCACCAGCCGTTTGGCCACCGGAATGTCCAGGGCCTCACGGAGCAGATCGCCGAAGAGATGCACCTCCACTCCGCGGTCGCGCAGGACGTCCGCGAAGCCGTCGTGCTCCTGCCGGGCGCGGCGCACCCACAGCACGTCGTCGAAGAGGAGCGCGTCCTTGTTGCTGGGGGTGAGCCGCTTCAGTTCGAGATCGGGGCGGTGCAGTATGACGCGGCGCAGCCGCCCGGCCTCGGAGTCGACATGGAATCCCATGTCACCATCCTCACCGCGCGGAGCGCCGTTCACCCGGCGAATCGCCACCTACCTCTGCGTCTTCGGGATCAGAGCCGCGGGTCGACGGGCTCCGACTCCAGGGCGAGCACCGCGAACACCGCCTCGTGGACCCGCCACAGCGGCTCCCCGTCGGCGAGCCGGTCCAGCGCCTCCAGCCCCAGGGCGTACTCACGGAGCGCCAACGACCGCTTATGGCCGAGGAATCGGGAGCGCAGCCGCTCCAGATTCTCCGGACGCGTGTACTCGGGGCCGTAGATGATCCGCAGGTACTCCCGGCCGCGCACCTTGATGCCCGGCTGGACCAGCCTGCCCTTTTCGTCCCGGACGAGCGCCCCGAGCGGCTTTACGACCATGCCCTCACCGCCGCGACCGGTCATCTCCAGCCACCAGTCGACGCCGGCCCGGACCGATGCCTCGTCGCCGGTGTCGACGACGAGCCGCCGGGTGACCTGGAGAAGGCCGGTGGGGTCGTGCTCCACCAGTCGGTCGAGCCAGGCAAGCTGCTCGTCATGCGGTACGGAGGCCAGCGAGCGGCCCCGCACGGCGAGGATCTGGAACGGGGCGATCCGCACGCCGTCGAGGCCCTCGGTGGACCAGCAGTAGCGCCGGTATGCGTCGGTGAACGCCGCCGCGTCGGCCGTCCGGTCCTGCTGACGCGCAGCCAGGTCGGTGACGTCGACACCGCGGGCCGCCGCTGCCGCCAGCGCCGCGTTGGCCCCGGGGAGGACGGCACCGGACGCGGCGCCGACCGCCGCGTACTGCGAGCGGAGCAGGCCTCCGGCCTTGAGGGACCAGGGCCTCAACTCGGCGTCGAGCAGCACCCAGTCGGTGTCCCACTCGTCCCAGAGTCCGGCGGCGGTGACGGCCGTGCGCAGCCTGCCGAGGATGACCTCGGTCAGGGCCAGGTCGTCCAGGAACGGCCGTCCGGTACGGGTGTGCAGCGCCCCGGTCGGACCCTCGACCCCGAACCGCTCCCGGGCCGCTTCCGCGTCGCGGCAGACCAGGGCCACCGCGCGCGAGCCCATGTGCTTCTCCTCGCACACGACGGTGGCGACACCGTCCGCCCGGTACTGGGCGAACGCCTCGGCCGGGTGCTCCAGGAACCCTTCCTCGTGGGACGTGGCGGTCGGCGCCATGGTCGGCGGCAGGTAGCCGAGCAGCCGCGGGTCGACGGCGAACCGGCTCATGACTTCGAGCGCCGCCGCGGCGTTCTCCTCACGCACCGAGATCCGGCCCAGGTACCGGGTCTCCACGATCCGGCGGCCCTGCACATCGGCGAGGTCCAGCGGGCGGCCCTCCCGGCCCCCGGGTGCCTCGGTGGTCAGCGGCTTGGTGGGCTCGTACCAGACCTTCTCGGCCGGTACGTCGACGAGTTCGCGCTCGGGCCAGCGCAGCGCGGTCATCTTCCCGCCGAAGACCGCACCGGTGTCCAGGCAGAGGGTGTTGTTGACCCAGGAGGTGCTGGGCACGGGGGTGTGGCCATAGACCACGGCTGCGCGGCCGCGGTAGTCCTCCGCCCACGGATAGCGCACGGGCAGGCCGAACTCGTCGGTCTCACCGGTGGTGTCACCGTACAGCGCGTGCGAGCGGACCCGTCCGGAGGTGCGCCCGTGGTACTTCTCGGGCAGCCCGGCGTGGCAGACGACCAGCTTCCCGCCGTCCAGTACGTAGTGGCTGACCAGCCCGTCGATGAACTCCCGCACCTGCTCGCGGAAGGCCGGGTCCTGCGCGTCCTCCCGGTCCAACTGCTCGATGGTCTCGGCGAGTCCATGGGTGTGCTGGACCTTGCGGCACTTGAGGTAGCGCCCGAGCTTGTTCTCGTGGTTCCCCGGCACGCACAGGGCGTCGCCCGCGGACACCATGGACATGACGCGGCGCAGCACACCGGGGCTGTCGGGACCGCGGTCGACGAGGTCGCCGACGAAGACCGCGGTACGCCCCTCGGGGTGCGCGCCGTCGACGTAACCGAGCTTGCCGAGCAGGGACTCCAGCTCGGAGCTGCAGCCGTGGATGTCACCGATGATGTCGAACGGTCCGGTGAGATGACGAAGGTCGTTGTAGCGGCGCTCGAGCACCACTTCGGCGTGCTCGGCCTCCTCCTCGGTGTGCAGGACGTGCACCTTGCGGAAGCCCTCGCGCTCCAGGCCGCGCAGCGATCGGCGCAGCTCGCGGCGGTGGCGCTGGACGACATGGCGGGGCATTCCGGCCCGGTCGGGGCGGGCTGCGTTGCGCGCCTGGCAGACCTCTTCGGGCAGGTCGAGAACGATCGCGATCGGCAGCACGTCGTGGCTGCGGGCCAGCTGCACCAGCTGCTTGCGGCTCTCGGCCTGGACGTTGGTGGCGTCGACGACGGTCAGCCGCCCGGCGGCGAGCCGCTTGCCCGCGATGTAGTGCAGCACGTCGAAGGCGTCCCCGCTGGCGCTCTGGTCGTTCTCGTCGTCGGCGACGAGGCCACGGCAGAAGTCCGAGGAGATGATCTCGGTGGGCTTGAAGTGCCTGTGCGCGAAGGTGGACTTGCCGGAGCCACTGGCCCCGACGAGAACGACGAGGGAGAGGTCGGTCACCGGCAGCGTGCGGTGCGTGCCTGTGCTCTTCTCGGTGTGGTCGCCCGTGTCGTTGTCGGTCATGCTGCCTTCGCCTCCTTCTTCTTGGTGTCGTCCTCGGCGGTCTTCGTGAAGACCGCCAGCTGCGTGGGCGGCCCCACCTCGGGGTCGTCCGGCCCGACCGGCACGAAGTCGACTCCGTATCCGTGCCGCTGCGCCACTTCCCGGGCCCAGCTCCGGAACTCCGCCCTGGTCCACTCGAAGCGGTGGTCGCCGTGGCGCACATGCCCGGCCGGGAGGCTCTCCCAGCGGACGTTGTACTCGACGTTCGGTGTCGTCACGACCACCGTCTGCGGCCGGGCCGAACCGAACACCGCGTACTCCAGCGCCGGCAGCCTCGGCAGGTCGAGGTGCTCTATGACCTCGCTGAGTACCGCCGCGTCGTAGCCGGCCAGCCGCTTGTCGGTGTACGTGAGCGAGCCCTGCCGCAGTGTGACGCGTCCGGCCTGTCGCTCCCCCATCCGGTCGAGCTTGAGACGGCGCGAGGCGATGGTGAGAGCGCGCATCGAGACATCGACGCCGACGATCTCCGTGAAGCGCACGTCCCTCAGCAGCGCCTGGACCAACTGGCCCTGTCCGCAGCCCAGGTCGAGCACCCGGCTCGCCCCGGCGGCACGGAGCGCCTCCAGGATCGCCGTGCGCCGCTGCTCGGCGAGCGGCACCGGCTTCTCCTCGGTGTCCGTCGTCTCGTCCACGGCGTTGTCGACGCTCTCCACCGCCAGGTCGTCCAGCTCGGCGAGGCGCACCAGCTCCAGCCGTTCCATCGCCTGCCGGGTCAGCCCCCAGCGCCGGGACAGATACCGGCTGGTGATCAGCTTCTGCTCGGGGTGGTCGGCCAGCCAGCCGTCACCGGCCCGCAGCAGCTTGTCCACCTCGTCGGGCGCGACCCAGTAGTGCTTGGCGTCGTCGAGCACGGGCAGCAGGACGTACAGCTGCCGCAGCGCGTCGGCGAGCCGCAACTCGCCCTCCAGCACGAGCCGTACGTACCGAGAGTCGCCCCACTCCGGGAACTGCTCGTCCAGCGGTACGGCCACGGCGTCCACGCTCGACCAGCCGAGCGGACCGAAGAGCTTCGAGACGAGCTCGGGCCCGCCGCGCGCCGGGAGCACGGGCACCTCGATCCTCAGCGGCATGGGGTCCGCCGCGCGCTCGGGCCGGGCCCGGCACACACCGTTCAGAGCGGACTTGAAGACAGCGCTCATCGCGACGGAGAGCAGCGAGGACGCCGCGTACGGGCGGTCGTTCACGTACTGCGCGAGCGCCGCGTCGGGGGCGCCGCCCCGGCCCTTTCCCTTGCCGCGCCGCACCAGCGCCACCGGATCCACCTCCAGCAACAGCGCGGCCGTGCAGCGCTCGGCCGATGCCTCGGGGTAGAAGACGTGCGCGGTGCCGTGGGACGTGGAGAACTGCTGCGCCTTCTCGGGGTGCTTGTGCAGCAGAAAGCCTAGGTCGGTGGCGGGTCGCTCCGGCGTGCCGGTCGTACTGATTGTCAGGAACACACGTCCGAGTATGGTCCGGTCCACTCGTCCCCCACCAGGCATTTTGTTGATGTCTACGGTTCCGGTGTTCCTCCCTCGCCTGCTGTCCCTCCGGACCGTCCTGTCCGTCCCGTCCGTTCCGCCTCCAGCAGCTCGGCCAGTTCGGCGATCGGGCCGGGGCCGACCCGGCAGCAGCCGCCGACCAGCCGGGCGCCGGCGGCCTGCCAGCCCCGCACCCGGCCCGGGTCGAAGGTGGCACCACCGGTCCACGCCCGGCCCTCGGCGTCCCACCGCTCACCACTGTTCGGGTACACGACGACCGGCTTCCCGGTCACCTCCGCCGCCGTCTCCACCGCACGGTCGGCATCGGCCGGATCGCAGCAGTTCACTCCCACAGCCACCACGCGCTCGTACCCGGTGGCGAGCGCGAAGGCCGTGTCCAGCGGCTGCCCGGCCCGGGTCCGGTCCCCCGCCACGCTGTAGGAGAGCCAGACGGGCAGCCCGCACCCCTCCACCGCCCCCAGCAATGCCTCCGCCTCGTCGACGTCCGGCACCGTCTCCAGTGCCAGCGCATCGGGTCCGGCGGCGGCCAGCGCCTCGATCCGGGGCCGGTGGAAGCGCTCCAGCTCCCGGACCGAGAGGCCGTACCGGCCGCGGTACTCACTGCCGTCCGCGAGCATCGCCCCGTACGGACCGACCGAGGCGGCGACCCAGATCTCCCGGTCCGTCGCGCCACCGGCCCGCCGGGCCAGCTCCACGCTGCGGGCGAAGAGCTCCGCCGCCCGGTCCCGGCCGATCCCCCGCCGCGCGAACCCCTCGAACGTCGCCTGATAGCCCGAGGTGATGAGCACCTGCGCACCCGCCCGCACATAGGCCCGGTGCGCGGCCTCGATCTGCCGGTCCTCGTCGAGCAGCAGCCGGGCCGACCACAGCTCGTCGGACAGATCGCAGCCCTGCGCCTCCAACTGGTTGGAGAGGCCTCCGTCGAGCAGGACCGTGGACTCGGCGAGCGCCGTGGCCAGCGGGCGGTCGGGTTGCACAGGCGCTCCTCTCAGCGACTCGTGTTCACCTGCTCCTGTTCACCGGTCCGGTGTCCACGTCGGTGCTGTCCACGCGGTCCGGTGTCCACCACCGTCGGGGGCGGCTCAGTTCAGCTGGGGCTGGACCTGCGCGGAGATCAGCTCCAGATGCTCCAGATCGTCCAGGTCGAGGACCTGGAGGTAGATCCGCGACGACCCGATCTCGCCGTACCGGCCGATCTTGTCGACCACTTCGGCGGGCGAGCCCGCCAGTCCGTTCGCCTTCAGCTCCTCCACATCGCGGCCGATCACCGACGCCCGGCGGGCCACCTCGGCGTCGTCCTTGCCGACACAGACCACCAGGGCGTTGGAGTACACCAGGTCGTCCGCGCCGCGCCCGGCCGCCGTCGCAGCTTCCCTGACCCGTCCGAACTGCTTCTCACTGTCCTCCAGCGAGGCGAACGGAATGTTGAACTCGTCCGCGTACAGGGCGGCGAGCCGCGGTGTACGCGTCGCACCGTGACCGCCGATCAGGATCGGCACCTTGGCCTGGGCCGGCTTGGGCAGCGCGGGCGAGTCGGTGAGCTGGTAGTAGGTGCCGTCGTAGTTGAACTTCTCACCGACCCCGGTCGCCCAGAGTCCGGTGACGATCGCCAGCTGCTCCTCCAGTCGGCCGAACTTCTCCTTGGGGAACGGGATGCCGTACGCCTTGTGCTCCTCCTCGAACCAGCCCGCGCCCAGGCCGAGTTCGACCCGGCCCCCGGACATCTGGTCGACCTGGGCGACCTGGATCGCGAGGACACCGGGAAGCCGGAAGGTCCCCGCGGTCATCAGCGTGCCGAGCCGGATCCGCTTGGTCTCGCGTGCCAGCCCGGCCAGGGTGATCCAGGCGTCGGTCGGGCCGGGCAGCCCGTTGCCCGCGCCCATGTGGAGGTAATGGTCGGAACGGTAGAAGGCATTGAAGCCGAGGTCCTCGGCAGCCTTGGCGACAGTGAGCAGAGTGTCGTAGCTCGCCCCTTGCTGGGGCTCCGTGAAGATTCGAAGATCCATGGATCCATCCTGCACCTCCGAACGCCGCTCGTCCCTCCTCCCGGTGCGTGTGCGGCCCGGCGGCGGATCCGGGCACGGTCGGTCAGCTACGGCCAGGCGTGCCCGTGAGGGTGGTCACGGCTGGCCCGCCGCCGAGCCTGCCGGTCCGCGGACCGCGCCGCGCGGACCGTCCCGCCCTCTCCCCCGCTCCAGATCGTGCTGCCGCTCCCGGTCCTGCTCCGCGAGGCGCCGGAGCATCCCGTGCACCCGGTCCAGCGACTCGTCCGCGGCGTCGATCGCCTCTATGCACTGCCAGTAGAGACCCTCCTCGTCGGTGTCGCAGGCCACCGCGACGAGAGCCATCCCCACTTCCCCGAGCAGCGCGCCGAGACCGGTCAAAGTCGCGCGCGGATCGGCGACCTCGGAGAGCTGGGCAGCCCGTGCCACACCGGTCCGCACCACCGGATGATCCGGCGCCCCGCTGCCCCTCCCCCCGATCTCACTGAGCCCTCGCGCCTCACCGCGCAGCTCCTTCGGCCCGCTCGCCGCCAGCCGGTCCCCGATCGCCTGGGCCAGCGCCTGGGCCTGCCAGGCCTCCGCCATGATGGACGGCGTGCCCCGGCTCTGCGCCAGAGTTCGCCGACTTACCCCTATGAGCCGCTCCGCTTCCATGCAGTGCCCCCGTCCGTACGAAAACCCGCTCACCTCATCCATTACCCACAGTGAGGGGCGCGGCACCGAAAGGCCAGGGGATTTCGGAAATCTGTGGACAGGAAGCCGATTGTGGATAAGTCGATTACTCCGAAGAGTGACGATCTTGGGGATCGGGCTGCTCCGGAACCGGAAAACGCGCCTCGTTCCGATCGATTTTCTCCGCCAGCGCCGCCAGCGCATCGATCCCCAGCACCTCGCAGAACTGCAGCAGATACGCGAGCACGTCCGCGACTTCGTCCGCCACCCGATGCGCCGTCTCGGGCTTCTCCATCACCCGTGCCGACTGCTCGGGCGTCAACCACTGGAAGATCTCGACCAGTTCGGACGCCTCGACGCTCAGCGCCACCGCCAGATTCTTCGGGTTGTGGTACTGCTCCCAGTCCCGTTCGGCCGCGAACTCGGCGAGCCGTCGCTGCAATGCCTGCACATCAAGTTCTGTCACGGGTCCAGGTCTACCACCGTCACACCGGCCGTCCCGCGGGCCTCGGAGGCGGCCGCCTCCGTGATCGTGCCCACCAGCCGGAGATGCCCGGCGGCTCCGATCGACGCCGCCAGGGCCAGCAGCCGGCGCAGCTGACGTCCGTCCAGGTCCCGGTCGAGTCCGTCGGCCAGCACGGTGAGGGTCTGCATGGCGGACGGCACCTCCCCCGCTGCCTCCATGGCCAGCACCCCGGGGCCGGTGAGCAGCACCAGGGCCAGTGCCAGATACCTCAACTCGCCGTCGCCGAGCCGCCCGACAGGGGTGCGATGCCCGCCGTCGCGCTCGACCAGGGCGCGTACCTTCCCGTCCGCGAGCCGCTCGACGCCCAGCCCCGTCACCGGCCCCGCGCATCCGGCACCGGCCGCCGCGACGAGGCGGGCATGCCGCTGACCGCACTGGGTGTGCGTCCGTTCCAGCACCGCCGCGAGGTTCTCGCAGCCGCGACGCAGCCGGTCCTCGCCGCTGGGCACCGGTGCCCGCATCCGCTGCGGCTGCGGTTCGCACGCGAATACCGACCGCAGGGCCACCACCGTCTGTTCGGCGGCGGCCAGGACCCGTACCTGCCCCTCGGTCGTTCCTGCGACCCGCAGCGGCAGCAGCGCCGTGCCGAGCACGTCGTCCGGCAGTGGGGCGCGGGTCACCGGGACCGTGCCTGCCGTGTGCCAGGCCGCCTGGACCGTCGAACGCCCGGGATCGCGGAGGGCGGTGGTGAGCAGGGTCTCGCCTCCGCCGGTCAGTCGTTCGCCGACGATCCGGAGAGTGGGTTCGGCCTGGACGGCGAGATCGAGCCGGACCGGACCGGCCGGGCCGTCCGTCGTGCAGCCGATCCGGAAGCCGCGGCGGCCCTGCGCGTCTACCCCGGCCCGTTCGGGTACGTACGCCTCCGGGTCCGGGAACACCTCGGCGAGCGGGTCGCCGGCTGCCAGCCGGGCAAGTGCCTCGTACGCCCGCAGCGCGCTGGACTTGCCGCTGCCCGCGGCCCCGGCGAAGAGCGTGAGCGGCCCGATCGGGAGAACGGTGCCCCGGTGCGAGGCGAAGGCGGAGAGCCGCAGTTCGGTCACGACGGGTCCGGCGGACCGGGCAGCCCCGGCGGCGGGCGGTGATCCGGGACGGACATCGGGGGCGGCGGGCGGCAGCGGGGTGGTCCCCGGGCGGAGTGCAGTCATGAGCGGACCGTACGCACGCCGTCGACCGGCGAACCGTTCCGCCGGACGGACCTTCCTACGATCGGGGTACGCCCGCCGTCGCAACCCCCTCGACCTCCATGCCGACCGGCGACAGCAGGAAGACGTTCCGGTCGACCCGGTGCATTCCGCTGCCCAGCCCGAAGACCACACCGCTGGCGAAGTCCAGGATCCGCTTGGCCACATCGGTCTCGGCGCCGGTCAGATCGAGCAGCACGGGGATCTGCGCGACCAGGTACTCGGCCACCTCCCGCGCGTCCGCGAAGACCTGCACCCGCAGCACGACCATGCGGCGTTGTTCGGCGGTCTCGTGGTCGTCGGGGACCGTGCGATGGTCGACCCGGGACGGCCACTCGTTGCGGCTGCGCAGCGGTACGACCTGGGCCAGCCCCTCCCACTGCTCGTCCGTGACGTCGTACCTGTCGTATCTGCTCACCGGACCACCCCGTCTGTGCATCGGTCGGATTCGCACCGGCTGCGCTCGCTGTTCATCGGGCAATTCTCTCGCCCCTCACCCGTTCGGCGTACCAGCGACACGGGTCAGTGGCTGATCGACACCTCCGACGGACCCGCGGGCTCCGCGTCCGGGTTCACCTCGAGCGGGGTGAATCGGACCGGCAGATGCACCAGGGCGCGGTGGAACGGGCCGGGCCGCCACATCAGTTCGCCCGCCGGGACGGCCAGTTCCGCATCGCACAGCTGACTGGTCAGCTGCTCGATCGCGGTCATCGCGATGAGTAGCGCCGGCTGCTTCGCCGGGCACCGGTGCGGCCCCGCCGACCAGGCCAGGTGCGCACTGCCGCCGGAACGCACGCCGGGGTCCGAAGTGGCGGACGCGGACTGGGTGTTGGCCGCCGCGTAGGAGACCAGCAGCAGTTGTCCGGCACGCAGCCGGACGCCATGGAACTCGGTGTCCTGGCGCGGGTAGTGAGCGGCCAGATTGGCCAGCGGCGGGTCCTGCCAGAGGACCTCGTTGATGGCCTCGTGGGCCGTCATCGCACCGCGTTGCAGTGAGCCGGCGTAGCGCGCGTCGGTGAGCATGTGCAGCAGCGCGTTGCCGATCAGATTGGTCGTCGGGTCATGGCCCGCGCTCATCATCAGCGTGATCTGACGCACAGTCTCGTCGTTGTCGAGACCGGCCGGATGGCCGAGGAAGTACGAGGTGAGATCGCGGCGGGGCCGGGCGCGCCGGTCGGCGACGAGGCGGGTGACGACGGTGACGAGATCGGCGTACGCGGCGGCGGCGTCATCGGCCGAGTTGAACATGCCGCCGATCCCCTCGACGATCCGTTCGCGGTCCTCGGGCGGTACACCGAACCACGTGGTGAAGACGTGCAGCGGTAGCCGTCGCGCGTACTGCTCGACGAGGTCGCCGCTGCCGGAGGCGGCGAACTCCCGGATGAGCCGGCGGGCGACTCGGGCCACCTCGGCCCTCAGGATGTGCGGTTCGATCATGGCGAGGCCGTCGTTGATGGCCTCGCGGTAGCGGGCGTGCACGTCGCCGTCGCTGAAGAGTGCGGTCGGCCGGTAGCCGAGCATCGGCAGTACCGGTGAGTCGGCGGGGACGGTGGCCTGCCAGGCGCGGGGGTCCTTGGTGAAGGTGTGGGTGTCGCGCAGCAGATCGACGGCCGCCTGGTAGTCGGTGACCAGCAGGGCGTCGATACCGGCGGCGATCCGGACCGGGGCGAGCGGGCCGTGCGTCCGCAGCCGCCGGTAGTGACCGTGCGGATCGGCGGCGAAGTCCGGGCCGTACAGCGCGAGCGGCTGTGGCGGCTGCACGGAGCGCACGGAGGCGACGGGAGGTGTCATGACGGGTCCTGAGGCTGGGGCAGGCGGGTCAGCACATGCTCGGCGAGGGCGATCAGGGCGTCGATGCTGCCGCGGCGTTCGCGGGCGTCGCACTGCAGCAGGGGAGTGTCGGGGTGCAGATCGAGGTGTTTGCGCAGCACCTCGTCGGGGTGGGCGGGGGCGTCCGGGAAGCGGTTGACGGCGACGGCGTACGGCAGTCCCTGCTCCTCGACCATGTCCATGACGGCGAAGGAGTCGCCGAGCCGGCGGGTGTCGACCAGCACGAGGGCGCCGAGGGCGCCACGCGCGATGTCCTCCCAGAGCGGGAAGAACCGTTCCTGGCCGGGCGTGCCGAACATGTAGAGCACCAGGTCGTCGAGGACGGTGAGCCGACCGAAGTCGACGGCGACGGTGGTGGTGGTCTTGTCCGGCAGTCCCGCGGTGTCGTCGAGACGGGTGCTGGACTGGGTCATCGCCTCTTCGGTGTGGAGCGTGGGTATCTCCGACAGCGTACGGATCAGGGTCGTCTTGCCCACGCCGAAGGGACCCGTGACGACGAGCTTCATCAGGGTCTGGTCGGCATGCGGCAGGTAGCCGATGCCGGTGCGGTCAGTGGAGGGAGCGGAGTCCAACGAGCAGCCTCTCGACGAGCGACCGGTCGGTCTCCCCGGCGCTGGGGATCGGCGGTCGGGTGTGCAGATGTCCGGCGGCCGCGAGGTCCGTGGCCAGGAAGACGGTGGCGCTGACCGGAAGGTCCAGGTGGGCCGCGCATTCGACGACGCTGAGGGCGCCCGGTTCGAGCAGCTCGCACAGCCTGCGCTGTTCCGAGCCCGTGTCGTCGGGCAGGGCCGAGTCGGTGCGTACGAGCACGGCAAGCCGGTCGAGTGCGGGGCCGGTGGGCCGGGTCCGGCCACCGGTGACCAGGTAGGCGGGGATCAGACGGCGTCCTGGACCGGGGGTCATGGCCGGGCGGCGGTGTCCGGTCGGCGGGCGGGTGCGTTCATCGCCCGGGTCAGCGCGTTGACCTGCACCTGCATCTGGTACGCGATGTCGCCGAGCTTGGCCCCCGGTTCCGCGAACAGGGCGAGTGTGGTGTTCTTCCCCGCCGGGACGACGATGGCGAAGCCCTGGTCGGACTCGACGACCGTCTGGGCCAGCTGCGGCGCCTCGACGTCGGTGAACGCGGTCGTGAAGGCCCGGGCCGCGGCGTGCAGGGTTGCGGTCATGGCGGCGACGCGTTCGCCGGAGGCGCGATCCAGGCCGGATGAGGCCCCTTCGACGAGGCCGTCGCCGGTGGCGACCACGGCGTGCTGCACTCCGGGCAGTTCCAGCAGCGGGGTCAGCACCCATGCGAGGTCACCGGTGGTGGGGGTAGGGGCGCTCACGTCTCGTCGTCTCCTTGGTCGTTCCGGTCGTCCTGGCCGTCTTCGTTGTCGTGGTGTTCCGCTTCCGGTGGGGCGGCGGGGGCGCTGCGGCCGCTGAGGGTGCCCTGCTGGAGAGCCGCCCACGACGACTCGGCCTGTTCGGGGGTGCGGGGCGGCGGTGGGGCGGCCGGGGTCACGGCGGGGGCGGGCGCGGACCGGGCGGGTGCCGGACGGGGTACGCGACGGCGCCGGCTGGGCAGTCCGTTGCGTTGCTCGGCTGCGGGTTCGGGCTCGGCGGCGGCCTCCGGCTCGGCGGCGGCGGTGCCCGCGGTGTGCGCGTGCACCGGCTTCGGGACGAGGGCGGAGAGGCTGCGGTCGTCCTCCAGCACCGTCAGGAGGTGGGCAGGGACCCGCAGGATCGTACGCATCCCGCCGAACGGTGAGGGCTCGATATGACAACCGAGGCCGTACTGGACGACCAGCCGGCCGACGACGGCGAAGCCGGTCTGCGGCGGATCGCCCAGCTCGGTCAGGAGCACTTCGGACGGGCCCGCCAACAGGGCGCGGGCCCGTTCGAGCGCGTCGTCGTCCATGCCGATGCCCGCGTCGTCGACCACCAGGAAGGCACCACGGCCGCCGCTCTGCTGGACCGTCACCTGTACGTCGGTGTCGGGGTGCGAGTAGGCGGTGGCGTTGGCCAGCAGTTCAGCGAGGGCGATCGCGAGAGGTTCGGCGGCCCGGGCGACGACGGCGAGCCACTCGTCGCGCAGATGGTTGGCCACCTTGATGCGTTCGTATCCCGCGACGCGGGACTGGGCGCCGAGCACGATCTCGACGAGTGGCGAGCTCTGCCGGGCCAGGCCCGGCCAGGCGTCGCAGAGCACCGCGGTGGCCTGGGTGCGGCGCAACGCCAGTTCGTTACGGAAGTCCAGCTGCAGGATCCGCGGGTCGTCGTACTCGTGCTGGAGTTCGTGCAGCAGTTGCTGTGACTGGTTGAGCAGGGACTGGATCTTGGCGGAGGTGCCGCGCATCGCCGCGCGGGCGGCCGCGTCGACGCGCTGCCGCTCCTCGATGACCGCGGCTCGGGCTGCCTGGACCGCCTCGGTCAGCAGCCGTGCGGAGCCGCCGTCGACCTCGGCCGCCTCGCGCAGGCCGGGCACCGGCGCGCTGGGGTGGGAGAGGGCGAGCGCGGCGGCGGGTATTCGCTTCTGGGCCAGCTGCCGGATCTCGTCGGTGAGGGCGGCGGTACGGGCATCGGCCGCCTTCGCCTGGCGTTCGGCCAGCTCGACGCGGCCCCACGCCACATTGGCGTCACGGGCCGCGTTCTGGGAACGGACCACGGCCGTCACGGCAGCGACGACGGCGATCAGCGCCACGATCCATGCCATGCCGTCACCGCATTTCTGTTGTCGGGTCCGACTCCCTGCCGGGGCGGCGGGAGATCCGGCTGTCACCCCGCACGGCCTGCCGCCGCACGGACTACTCCCCTTCTCGATCGAGGAGTTCTTGAGCGGCGACTTCTTGAGCCACGACGGCGACATCGGTCATCACCTGCAGCACACCGGGCAGTTCCGACCCGTCCAGATGCCGGTACTCGCTGCCGATCGTCACCACGAGCCGTTCGGCCAGGCCCAGTTCGGGGTGGCGTCGCTCGCCGATCACCCGGCGGGCCGCTTCCAGGGCAGGCACCCCCACCGCATGGAGGGCGTGGGCGCGATCCCGTACGTGCTCGAGGTAGCCGATGTGTGCCCGCACCCCGGCCGGGTCGAGGACCGGACCGTGGCCGGGGACGATGGTCTCGGCACCGGTGGCCAGCACCTGTTCGCAGGCCGCGATCACATGGGAGAGGGGGCCCGCCCAGTGCACCGGGTGGTCGCCGGGCTGCTGCGGCGTGGAGGCGAAGATGACGTCGCCGCTGAACACGGTGCGCTGCGCCGGCAGGTGCACGATCAGGTCGCCCGTGGTGTGGGCGGCGGGCAGGGCCGACACCTGGACCGGGTACTCCCCCAGGGTCAGTTCGAGCTCCCCGGTGAAGTACGTGGTCGGCTGCACCGGTTCGGTCTGCGACCAGTCGAAGGTGCCGAAGTGGCGCTTGAGGTATTCGCCGAGCGCGGTGGCCGGATCGCCGCCCTGGACCAGCGCGTGCTGCTGTTTCGGGGTGGGCTCGTAGTGGATGTGTTCCCGGGCCTCGCGGGTCGCGATGATCTCGGCGTCCGGGAGCACGCCCGCGCCCCAGAAGTGGTCCCCGTTGGCGTGCGTGACGATCACCCGGTCGATGGAGGCACCGTCGGGCAGCCGCTTCGTGGACTCGGCCAGGAACTGGCCGGCGAGTACCGGGTCGTACGGGGTGTCGATCCAGATCGCGCCACGCGGCGAGGTGAGCAGGCCGCAGTTGGCGAGACCCCAGCCGCGTTTCGGCGGGAGCCACGCGTACAGGTCCCGCCCCAGCTCGACGAAGTCTCCACCCGTGATCGACATGGACGCGATTATGCCGACCCCGATCCGGCCACGCGTTCGAGCCTGGCCGCCGCGCGTCCTGGTTGGCGCAAAATCGACGGTCGCGCCCTGCGGTGGCAGTCCGGCGGTGACGGTACGAGACCGGCCGCCGGTGCCTCCGTGCGACACCTTCCGGACGATCCGCTTCAATTCACCCGACAATGCCACCCATCGCGGCGACGGCTGATCGGGCGGTCGCCGCACCGGAATGCGCCGATTACCCACCGAGCATGACTGAAAACAGATGCGTAGAAACCTCCGGTGACGGTGCCCGACGGCACGGCCCCCGGAGGTCTCCTCGGCGTCGTGGCCGAGTGCGGCTAGTACGTGGCGGGCACCGTCCACTGCTGGTTGGCGCCGCCGTGGCAGTCCCAGAGATCGAGTGCGGTCCCACTGGTGCTGTCGCTGCCCGGGACGTCCAGACAGCGACCGGAGGCCTTGTTGACGAGCGCGTGCGTGGACGTGTTGTACGTCCACTGCTTGGCCGTGTCCGTGACGGCGCCCCCGGCGCCCGTACCGGCGCAGTCGCGGACCAGGACGGCCGCTCCGTTACCCGTGCCGGCCGCGGTCAGGCAGTAGTCGGAGGGCAGCCGCAGGGTGCCGTCGGCAGCCTTCACCCATGCCTGGTTTTCGTTGCCCGAGCACCCGTAGAGATCGGCCACCGTTCCGTCCGAGACGCCGCCGGACGCGTCCACGCACTTTCCGGCCAGACCCGTCACCGGTCCGCGCACCGAGTTGCCGACGGCGAGGTTCTGCACCGTGCCGCCGCTGACCGTGTCGGTCCGGGTCATGGACGCGCAGGCGTTTCCGCTGTTCGAGGTGGACGAGACGGCGGCGGTGACCGTACCGCCGTTGCCCTTGGGCAGCCCGAAACGGGCGTCGCTGAACGGCTGGTCGTAGCAGGTGGCACGCGGGTCGTTCCACTCGAAGTACTCCGTCCAGTCGACCATGCCGGACGGCGAGATGGCGGTGGCGGGCGTCTTGATGCTGCCCAGCTTGTACGACGTTCCCGCCGTGGTGTCCGCGACGGTGGCACCGAACCAGCCACCGCCTTCGGCTGCCACCTTGAAGGTGTACGTGTGGCCGGCGGTCCAGTCGAGGTTCATCCGGCAGCTCATGCCCTCGCCCTCGCCGCCGAAGCTCTGGCACCAGGAGCCGGCGGAGCCGGCCGTGGCTTCCGAGACGTCCCAGACGGAGAAGAGGAGCACCCTGCTCGACCCGCCGTTGGACTGCATCCCGAGGTAGGCGCCGTTGCCCTGGTTGAAGCCGAACTGATGGCTCCAGAAGACGTTGGCGGTGTATCCGGGGTCGTGCAGGACGGTCGTGGACCAGGTGACCTCGGTCAGGACCGGCGCACCGGAGAAGGAGTAGTTGGTGTACGTGCCGGGAGTCGTGCCGAGGTCCGCGGCGTGGGTGGGGCCGGCCACGCCGAACAGGGCCAGGGCGGCCGCGGCGGTCGTGGCGAGGGTGGTGCCGAACAAGTGGCGCAGAGTCATGCGTTGCACCTGCTTCTGATGGGGGGAATGGGGATCGTGCTCTCTTGCCTGCACCTCCGGGATGAGGAGGTGCACGATGTGCGAGTGAGATCCGCCGGACAGGGCCGAAGCCCTGTCCGACACTTCCCGGTCAGAATCCGGCCAGAAGTTTCCTAGCGAACCTGACCGCGTTCGAAGTACGCGATCAGCTCGGGGTCGAGAGCCGGCACGTCGTACGGTGCACCGCCCTCACGCAGCGAGCGGGTCGCGAGCACACCGGCGGCGACGCTCATCCGGGCGGCGACCGGAGAGGTGTCGGTGATGCCGCCGTCGCGGACGAACCGGCAGAACTCCTCCATGATCCGGCTGTCCCCGCCGCCGTGCGAGCCGTTGGCCTCCGGCACCCGGTAGGTGATGTCCGCCTCGGCGCGGTATCCGCTGGGGCCGGTGTTCCAGACCTTGACCTCGTCACCCGGGCTGTCGCCGAAGTTCTCCAGCCGCCCCTCGGTGCCGATGACGGTGTAGTTGCGCCAGTAGTCCGGCGTGAAGTGGCACTGCTGGTACGCGGCCACGACGCCGTTGTCGAGCTGCATGTTCATCACCGAGACGTCCTCGACGTCCACGATGTGATGCAGGTCCTTGCGGGACGTCGGCGGCCAGTCGAACTCCCGCAGCCAGTTGTCCGGCCGCGGGGTGTCCGCCTCGCGGCGCGGCAGGTCGCCGTAGACGAGGAGGTCGCCGAGGGCGTTGACCCGACGGGTGTAGCCGCCGGCCAGCCAGTGCAGGACGTCGATGTCGTGCGCGGCCTTCTGGAGCAGCAGTCCGGTGGTGCGGGTCCGGTCGGCGTGCCAGTCCTTGAAGTAGTAGTCGCCGCCGTACCCGACGAAGTGCCGCACCCAGACGGCCTTCGGCTCGCCGATGTCACCGCGCGCGATGATGTCGCGCATCAGCCGCACGACGCCCATGTGGCGCATGTTGTGGCCGACGTACAGCCGGGTCCCCGTCTCGTACGCGGCGCGCAGGACGTTGTCGCAGCTCTCGACGGTGATCCCGAGCGGCTTCTCGACGAAGACCGCCTTGCCGGCCCGCAGGGCATCGATGGCGATGACCTCGTGGGTGTCGTCCGGGGTGGCGATGACGACCGCGTCGAGATCGTCCCGGTCGAGGAGCAGCTTGTAGTCCTCGACCGCGACATCGGTGCCGAAGCGCTCGGCTTCGCGCTGCCGCACCTCGGGGTCGAGGTCGCAGACGGCGGTGATCGCCGAGCCCTTACCGGGGTGGTGGGCGGAGATCGCGATGGAACGGCGGAGGCCGAGCCCGATGACGCCGAGTCGCAGGTCTGACACGGGGGTCCCTTCTGTCTGTGCGGGTGGTGCGGGCGGAGACTACTTACCGGCGATCGAGGCCTCGTACTCGGCACGCATCTGGTCGCCGCCGCCGGAGCGCCACTTCTTCACCTGGTCCTGGAAGGCGGAGACCGGCTTGCGGCCCGCGACGACGTCGAGGACGGTGTCGCTCACAGCGGTGCCGATGGAAGCGCTCCTCTTGGTCGACGTGTCCGAGAAGTGGCCGCTGGTGGGGTTGGCCTTGCCCAGCTTGAGGAGCTCTTCCTGCCAGCCGTGGATCTTCGAGGCCAGCTCGGACTTGCCGGGCAGGTAGATGTACTCCGGGGTGTTGGCGAGGAAGGCCAGGGGCATGGCGGTGGTGACGGCCTCGGCGTTGCCCTTGGCGGTGAGCTTGATGTCGCCGTTGGAGGTGCGGGTGTAGTGCGTGCCTTCGATGCCGTTGTCGAGGAACAGCCGCTCCTCCGTGCCGAACGGGGCAGCCAGGTAGTCGAGCACCCGCAGCAGCATCTCGACGCGCTTGGTGTCCGCCTTCTTGGAGATGGCGGTGTAACCCACCGAGCCGTAGCCCAGGGTGTACGACGGCGTGGCACCGGCCTTGCCGGCGAACGGCACGATGACGCCGAACGGGAAGTCGTACGTCTTGACGTCGGTCAGGAAGCTCGGGAAGGACTGGACATAGGCACCGAGCGACCCCTGCGCCACCTTCTCCATCGTGGTGCTGAGGTTCGGGTCCGGCCAGAACAGACCGGCCTTGCGGACCTTGACCGCGAAAGCCACGGCCTCCAGGTACTCCTCCGTCTCGTACAGGTGCGTCAGCTTGCCGTCCTCCAGCCGCCAGGCGGCGGGCGCGCCGAACCACTGGGCGAACTGCCCGACGTGGTTCACGTACGCAGGCTCCAGGACGTACTTGTTGCGCTTGGCGTCGAGCAGCTCCTTGCCCTTGGCGAGGAAGTCCTCGGCGCTGGTGAACTCGGCGCCACCGACTGGCTTCCAGAAGTCCTGGTTGACCACGTAGACCTGGCCCATGGAGCCGTAGGCGACGGCCACACCGCGGATCTTTCCGTTGATGACGGCGGTCTTCCACGCGGTGGTGGGCAGGTTCGCCAGGTTCGGATACTTCTTCACCGCATCACCGGACAGGTACGGCGTGAGGTCGTGGAACTTGGCGTCCAACAGCTCGGGCACGTGCTGAAGGCCCTGGTTCGGCGGGAACCACACGAGGTCGGGGATGTCCCCGCTGGCGACGATCGCGTTGAACTTGCCGGGGTAACCGGCACCCTCCTCGACCACGATCGTCATGTCGAACTGCGACCCGAGACGCTTGTTCAGCTCCTGCCAGTAGGCGTTCTTGCCCTGGGCCGGTGCGGGTGTCGTGAAGGTCTCGGTCAGCGCCGTGATGCGGCTGCCGTCGCCGGGGGCCTTGGCCACGGACTTGGTGAGCTTCTTCGGGTAGCGCAGGTACGTGGCGTCCAGTCCGGCAGCGTTGCCCGCGAGGTCAGCGGGGGCGGTCTGGGCGGCCACGTACGTCGGAAGCTTCAGCTTGGCCGACGCCTTGGCGCCACCCTTGCTGACGGTGGCGCCACTGCCGCACGCGGTCAGCGACGACAAGCCCGCCACAGTCAGCCCGGCGATCCCCGCCGCGCCCATGAAACCGCGCCTGGACAAGTTGGTGGACATGGTTCTCCTTGAAGTATGCGAAGTGCGGGGGGGGGGAGGGGGCTGCGGCGGGCGGATCAGCCCTTGATCGCCCCGGTGAGAACGCCCTTGACGAAGAACTTCTGCAGGAAGGGGTAGACGCAGAAGATGGGCACGATCGCGATGATCAGTACGGCCATCTGCAGCGAGGTCGCGGGCGGAATCGCATGCACGCCCATGGCCTGTGCGTTGATGCTCTGGCCGTTCAGGACGTACGAGCGCAGGATCACCTGGATGGGGAACTTGCCCGAGTCGTTGAGGTAGAGCACCGCGTTGAAGAAGCTGTTCCAGTAGCCGACCGCGTAGAAGAGGCCGACGACGGCGAGGACGGCCTTGGAGAGCGGGAGGACGATCCGGAAGAGGACGGTCACCTCGCCCGCGCCGTCGATCCGCGCGGCGTCGTACAGCTCCTCGGGAATGCTCTGGAAGAAGGAGCGGACGACCACGATGTTGAACGCGTTGAGAAGTACGGGAAGGATCAGCGAGGCGTAGGTGTCGAGCAGTTGGAACTGCTGGACCGCCAAGTACGTCGGGATGATTCCGGGGGCGAAGAGGAAGGTGCCCAGTACCAGCAGCAGGATCGGCTTGCCGAGGACGGTGCCGGGACGCGAGGTGCCGTACGCGATCAGCACCGTGCACGCCAGGCTGAGCGCAGTACCGATCAGCGTGATGAAGATGGAGACCACCGCGGCCTGGGTGACGACACCGCCGGAGAGGATGACCCGGTACGCCTCCAACGTCGGGTGCTTCGGCAGCAGGACGTAGCCGCCGTTGGCGTTGAGTTCTTCGCGGCCGGCCAGGCTGGTGCCGATGGCCAGGACGAACGGGTAGAGCACGATCACGGTCAGGACGGCGAGCGCCGCTGCCTTCGCTCCCTGTCCGTACCAGTGCGGACGCTCCATCCACGGCGGACGGCTGGACGACGCGCGGCCGCGGAGGGTGACGCGCCGGCCGGATCCGGCGGTGCGCAACCGGTTCGCGAAGGTCTGCTGACTCATCGGTACACTCCCTGCTCACCGAAGCGGTGGGCCAGCTTGTTGGCGGCGAGGATCAGGGCGAATCCGATGACGCCCTTCATCAGACCGGCGGCCGTGCTCATCCCCCAGTCGCCGTCGATGACGCCGTGGAAGTAGACATAGGTGTCCATCACCTCGGAGGCATCCGGGCCGACCGCGTCGCGCTGCAGGATGATCTGTTCGAAGCCGACCGAGAGGATGTCGCCGAGCCGCAGGATCAGCAGCATGAGGATCACCGGCCGGATGCCCGGCAGGGTGATGTGCCAGATCCTGCGGAGCCAGCCGGCGCCGTCCATGGCGGCGGACTCGTACTGGCCCATGTCGATCGACGCGATCGCTGCCAGGAAGATGATCGTGCCCCAGCCGCAGTCCTTCCAGATGGCCTGCGCGGTGATCAGCAGCTTGAAGGTGCCGGGGTCCGTCATCACGTTGCCGATGTTGACCCCGTGCTCCATCAGGAGCGTGGTGACCGAACCCGCGCCGCCGAGCACCTGCTTGAACATCGCGACCACGACCACCCACGACAGGAAGTGCGGGAGGTAGACGATGGTCTGGATGAACCGCTTGATCTTCTCGCTGATCAGCGAGTTGAGCAGCAGCGCCAGGGCGATCGGGGCCGGGAAGTAGAGCAGCAGCTGAATCGCGGTGATCTGCAGGGTGTTGGAGACCGCGGACCAGAACTCCGGCTCGGAGAGCAGCGCCGTGAAGTTGGCGAGGCCGACGAACGGGCTCTGCTTGAAGCCCAGGAACGGCTGGTAGTCCTGGAAGGCGATGACGTTGCCCGCGAGCGGCAGATAGAAGAAGAGCACGAAGTACAGGACGCCCGGCAGGCAGAACAGCAGGAGGGCTCTGTCCCGCCTCAGGCGATGACGCAGCGGCTGCCGTATTCGGGCTTTGGTGCGCTTCTTCCCGGCGGGTGAGTCCGCGTCATCCGGGTCGCGGGGCTGCGGCACAGGCGACCGCACGGCTGAGACCGGCGCATCTGCCATCGTCACAGGCACCTCCAGGGCTGATGGAGCAGAGAAAGTCCCGCAGTACGGAGGCGGCACACACCTGCGACGGTGCGGCCGCTGCTCCGTCGCGGCGACAGCCACATAGTTCACGACGGTGCGCCTGGATGGCAAGAGTTGTTCATTTCGCAGAGGTAACGAACATCTACAGACATCGGAATGCGAACGTCCGTTTTGATCCAGGTGGGGCCTGAAGCCAGGTGAAAAGGGCATAAAGGGAGCGCGAAAGCACTCGACGAGTCATCCGAGCCTCCCGCCAGGGAGTTCGTCGCGGGACGAGAAGGTCCACCGTGCTCGATCTTGCATCGACAACCATCTCTCCCAGCATTCTCAAGCAAGGAGGTTTTGTCCGTGTCCGGCCCCGGCCGACCCGGTCGGATCGGTCTGATCGGCCCGCTCACCGGAAGTGCCTTCGCGGCACCGGCACTTGCGACCGGGCCAGGAATGCCCACGGCGGCCACGGCACACGCGGCCCGGCCACGAGTGAGCCGAGGACGCCGATCCGGCCGCCGACGAGGACCGGGCCGCCGTCGCGGACACCTGCCGCAGACGCACCGCCCGGGGCTGGGTGCGTGGCGCCGACCGGACCCTGCGCCCGGCGAACAACTTCCGACCGGCCGCACCGGAGAAGTCCGGGGACGCCAAGAAGGCGCCGGCCACGATCACGACCTGCGCGGGAGCCCCGGGATCACTGACGACCTGGACCTACGGCGCACACGGCTCGATCGTGGACGACGCGACCGGCCGGTGCCCGTACACGCCGGTCGGCCACAGGCCCGGACGGAGCGTGGAGTTGCGCCTCCTCACCGACATGGCGGACCAGCGGTGGACCCGCGCCGTGCAGCCGGTCCTGCGCGCCGACAGCCCCGCCGGACGGCCCTGCGTCACCGTCACACAGCGATGACGGTGACACCTGCCTCGGTGAAGCGGGCTTTCGCCTCGGGGGTGATGCCGGTGTCGGTGACCAGGAAATCGACCTGGCCGAGATCGCAGACCCGGGCGAAGGCCCGCTTGCCGATCTTCGAGGAGTCGGCGGCCACGACCACGCGCTGCGCCTGCTCGGCGAGCAGCCTGTTGATGCTCGCCTCGCCCTCGTGGTGGACGTACGCCCCGCGCTCGGTGTCGATCGCATTGACGCCCAGTACGGCGACGTCCAGGGTGATTTCTCCCAGCACTCCGCTGGCCAGCGGGCCGGTGAGCTCGTACGACTGGGGACGGGCCACACCTCCGGTCACCACGATCTTTATCTGCGGCCGGATGACCAGTTCATTGGCGATGTTGAGGGCGTTGGTCACCACCGTCAGCGTCGGCTGGCCGCCGACCCCGGGGCCGGTGTCACCGACGAGGTCGGAGCGCACGGCCAGCGAGCGGGCGACCTCGGTGATCGTGGTGCCGCCGGTCAGTCCCACCACTTCACCCACGGCGACGAGTTCGGACACGGCGCGGCCGATGGCCTGCTTCTCCGGGGCGTGGCGTCCCGTCTTGTAGCGCAGCGCCAGCTCGTACGAGACCCCGTGCGCGACGGCACCACCGCGGGTACGGGTGAGCAGCTGCTGCTCGGCGAGCTGGTCCAGGTCACGGCGGATGGTCGCGGCCGAAACATCCAGCGTCGTCGCGGCGTCCTCGACCTCCACCCTGCCGTGCTTCCCGACCAGCTCCAGCAGCGCGTTCCACCGGGCATCCCTGGACAAGAGAACTCTCCTTACGGGTCCGGGATTCGCGCACCCATCCCCTTGGGCACGCTCACCGGACACGCGCAAGCGTCGCACAAGGCTCTGATCAGTCAAGTCTCCTGCAACAAGAATGCTTGATAATGCTTGTAGTTCACCTATAACGTGCGTGAACGAGCATCCCATCACCTGTACGGAGTGCAAAAGTGTCGTTTGTCGAGATTGAGACAGCAAGCCAGCCGGAGTGCTGGCGTCGCGCCGCCGAGCTGGCACCGAGCCGGTCGGCCGCACTGCCCGCCGCCGGGGAGCGCATCGCCGTCGTCGGCTGCGGCACGTCGTTCTACATGGCTCAGGCATACGCCGCGCTCCGCGAGCAATCCGGTCAGGGCGAGTCCGACGCGTTCGCCGCATCGGAGTTCCCCTTCGGCCGCCGCTACGACCGGGTCGTCGCGCTCACCCGCTCGGGCACCACGACCGAGGTACTGGACCTGCTGGGCCGGCTGCGCGGCGTCACCCGTACCGTCGCGATCACGGCCGACCCGAACACCCCGGTGATGACCGCGGCCGACGATGTCGTCGTGCTCGACTTCGCCGACGAGCAGTCCGTGGTGCAGACCCGGTTCGCCACCACCGCGTTCACTCTGCTCCGCGCCCACCTCGGCCTGCACACCGACGCCGTGGTCCGCGACGCGGAGACCGCGCTCGCCGAGCCGCTGCCCGAAGGCCTGCTGGACTGCACCCAGTTCACCTTCCTCGGCCGGGGCTGGACAGCCGGCCTCGCCAACGAGGCCGCTCTCAAGATGAAGGAGGCGTCGCTGTCCTGGACGGAGTCGTACCCCGCGATGGAGTACCGCCACGGCCCGATCAGCATCACCACCACCGGCACCGCCACCTGGATGTTCGGCGCCGCGCCGGAGGGTCTCGACGACCAGGTGCTGTCGACCGGGGCTCGCTGGGTGGAGAGCGGTCTGGACCCGCTGGCCGAGCTGGTCCGCGTACAGCGCCTGGCGATCGCCCGGGCCGAGGCCGCCGGCATCGACCCGGACAGCCCCCGCCACCTGACCCGCTCGGTGGTCCTCGCGGACGCCTGACCGGCGGATGGACATGGTCGAGCGCGCGCTCACCGTTGCGCACAACGGTGTCGGCGCGTGCGAGGGGTTCCTCGCTGCGCCGGTGCGGGGCAGCGAGGCCGGTGTCCTCGTCCTTGCCGGGTCGAGCGGCCGGATCGAGGACGAGCGGTGCCGGATCCTGGCCCGGGCGGGCCTGACCGCCCTGTCGGTCCGCTGGTTCGGCGGCCCGGGACAGCCGCCGGGCATCTGTGAAGTCCCGCTGGAGACATTCGAGTCCGCGACCGGACTGCTCCGGTCGCGCGGCGCGCAGCGTATCGGAGTGCTGGGCACCTCCAAGGGCGCGGAGGCCGCCCTGCATCTCTCGGTGCTGGATCTCGGTGTCGATGCCGTGGTGGCGCTCTCCCCCACCTCGCTGACGTGGGCCAATGTCGGCCCCGGCCGCGACGGCAGGACACGGCCGTACCGGTCCTCCTGGACCTGGCGGGGCGAGGCGCTGCCGTTCGTCCCCTATGACGACAGCTGGACGCCGACCGGGGCGGAGGGGGCTCCGGTCAGCGTCCTCGGCTGGTACGAACGCAGTCGGCACACCTTCGCCGACCGTGTCGGGGCAGCGGCGATCCCGGTGGAGCGGTCCGCCGCGGACCTGCTGCTCGTCGCGGGCGCGGACGACGCGATCTGGCCGTCACTGCGCTCCGCCGAGGAACTGGCCGCCCGGCGGCGTGCGGCCGGGCGGCCGGTCCGGCTGATCGCCCGCGCCGACGGCGGGCACCGTCCGCGCTTTCCCGGAGAGGGCCCGGCGCCGGTCTCCGACCGGTTCCTGTACGGCGGTTCGCCCGTCGCCGATGCGGCACTCGGCGCTGCTGCCTGGCCGTACGTACTCGATGTACTGCGGGGGCCGGGCGGCCCCTGAGCCGGCCGGCCCGTTGGCTGTTGCCGATTTCTCCAGCCCGTCGAGCAAGCGGGGCAGTGGGCCGGAATCGCAACTCCCGGGCCTACAACCAAGCGCGTTCATCACGAGTCTTGATCGTCGGCGGTCTCACCCTGCCGCCGAGGATCAAGAGCGAAGGAACGCATGAACCGACCAAGAAGCACAACGGTCGCCGCCGCAGGCGCCGTCGTGCTCGCCACCTCGGGCGGGCTGCTCGCCGCGGCCGGCCCCGCCTCCGCCACGGTGACCTGCGCGTCACCTGTCTTCAAGCGGACGTTCTACGCGAACACCACCTTCTCCGGGACCCCCAAGGGCACGGACTGCGACTCCGTGATCGACCAGAACTGGGGTACCGGCGCGCCCGGCTTCAAGGGCATGCCCGCCAACAACTTCGGCGTCCGCTGGTCGACGACCCGCGACTTCGGCTCCGGCGGGCCCTTCACGTTCACCGCCTCCTCCCGCGACGGCATACGCGTCTACCTCGACGGCGTCCGCAAGGTCGACATGTGGAAGAACGTCGCCACCACCGTCTCCAAGACCGTCAACGTGACCATCCCGTCGGGGAAGCACAGTCTCCGCGTCGACTTCGTCAACTGGACCGGCGCAGCCAACGTCAAGTTCGCCTATGCTCCCCGCACTTCGGCGACCGTCGACAAGGTCAAGCCGCTCGTCCCGACCGGGACCACCGCCACCTACAGCACGGCGACCACGTCCACGAAGGTCAGCTGGGCCAAGAACAAGGAGATGGACCTCGCCGGGTACCGCGTGTACCGGCGGTTGAAGGGCACCTCCTACCCCACGAAGCCGATCGCGACCACGACGTCCACCTCGTACACCGACACGACCGTCCCGAAGGACGGCAACGTCTACTACTACGAGGTCCGCGCCTACGACAAGGCCGGTAATGCCTCCTCAGGCACCGCCGACCTCGGCATCACCACCGTCGACCGGACCGCCCCCGCCGCCCCGAAGGGCGTCGAGGACAACTGGGCCATGGGCTACCCGACCAAGATCACCCTCTACTGGGACAGCAACACGGAGTCCGACCTCGCCGGCTACCGCGTGTACCGCTCGACGTCCTCACCGGTCGCCCTCACCCCCGAGAACCGGCTGACCGGCGACACGTTGTCCGGCGGCGGTTACACCGGACCCCTGCCGCAGACCGGCGCCATCTACTACTACGTCGTCACAGCGGTCGACACGCACGGCCTGGAGTCGGCGGCCTCGGGCGCGGCGATGTACTACACCCGCGACCTGACGGGCCCGGTCGACACCGCCCTCAACGCGCAGGCCTCGGAGAGCGAGGCGGGCGTCACGCTGACCTGGGACGCCTCCGAGCGGACCAGCAACGACTTCGCGGGCTACTCGATCTTCCGGTCACGCCAGCCGCGCACCGTCGCCGGGGCCCAGCGCGAGGAAGTCGGCAAGGCAGTGACGGGCACCACCTTCACCGACGCCGCCCCGCCGCCCGGCGTCACGTACTACTACGGGGTGGTCGCCCTGGACCACGCAGGGAACGGGGGTACCCCTTCCCACGAGCTCACTGTCGCCGTCACCGGCAACACGACCGCCCCCGCACCGCTCACCGGCGTGACGGCCACGCCGAAGAAGAACGGTGTCACCCTCTCCTGGGACGCGAGCAACGTGCCCGGCTTCGACCACTACCGCGTGCTGCGCGGCACCCTCGTCGACGGGCAGTGGACGTACACCCCGGTGCAGGACCCATGGACCCTGCGGCCGCGGGAGATCACGGAGACGACCTTCCACGACGCGGTGCCGGCCGACGGTCAGCAGGCGCGCTACGGCGTGGTCGCCATCGACCAGTACGGCAACCAACTCACCCCGGACACCGGCGCGAGCGTCGTCGACGTCACCGAGCTGGACCTCCGTCCGACCGCCCCGCCGGCGACCGGCGCTCCGGTCACCTACCTCAGCACGAGCCCCGGCGGCCGGATCTCCTGGGGCGGTACCGGCGACAGGAACGAGAACGGCAGCCGGGTGTCGGGTGTCGCTGTCCACCGTTGGAACCCGCAGACCGAGACCTTCGACCTGATCGGCGTGGACGACTCCCGCGACGGTTACTGGTGGGACAACACCCAGCCGGCCGGCACCACGGTGTTCTACCGCGTCACGGTCCGCTACGAGGACGGCACCGAGTCGGGCGCTTCCCAGACCACCGCCGTGACCGACTGAGCGCACCGCCACCGAGCGCATCCACACGGGTGGCGCTCAGCCAGGGGGACCGGAGGTTCGGCTTCCGGTCCCCCTCGCCATGCCGTTGGCGTCGCACACACTCAGCAGCGTCTGCCCGACGGCAGCTCCTCATCGCCCGTGACGACCGGGCGGTCCTGGACCCTGGGTACGGGGCGGCCGAGCCGATCCCCGCCCGTTCCAGCGCCGCAGGTCGTGGCGGGCGGTCAGCCCACTGCCGTTCCACGGGATCCGTACGGCATCGTCCGGCCCCGGCCCTACGACGTCAGGCCTCCGTCAGGCCGCTGCCCGGACTTCTGTCCTCCGGGATGGTCCCCACCGGGTCCGTCGGCCCGGCGATCCACCCCAACCGGGCTGCCTGCCATCCGAGTTGGATCCGGCTGGTGGCAGCGGAACGGTCCATCAGATCCCGCACCCGGCGCTGAACGGTCCGTCGGCCCATTCTCAGCTGCCGGGCGATACCGGCGTCGGTCAGTCCCGAGAGCAACAGCGTCAGCAGCTCGATGTCGTCGTCCGTCAGTTCGCTGCGTGGCTGGGCGGCCATGGGGTGCAGGGGCAGTGCGGACTCCCACACCAGCTCGAACAGCGTGACCAGCGCGTCCAGCAGCGGACTTGGGTGGATGTGGACGACCGGCTGTGTACACGATTCGCCCGAGCGCATCGCAAGCAGGGCCGTCGAGCCGTCGACGATGACCATCTTGACCGGCACATGATTCAGAACCCGGCCATGCTCCCCCGCCTCCGCGTACTGAAGGACCTCCTCTCGCGACCCGTTCGCCTCCAGCCCCAGCCGGTCGTAGACGGTCCGGAACCTCACCCCCGCCGCCAGCTGTTCGATCTCGACCTCGTTGACGCTTTCGGACACCAGGTACGGCGGGGCGTCGAACCGTACGACCTCCCTGCGGGCCCGGGCCTGGATCTGCTGGTAACGCAGCGCCACCTCCTCGTCGGGGACGATCTCGGCCATGTCCCCCGAGAAGACGTCCGGGCGGGGCGCACTGCGGTACTCGTCCGCGAGCCGGTCCAGAGTTCCGCGGGCCTTCGTCAGCTCCGTCATCCGCGCCAGGAGCAGCACCTCCCCCGCTATGTCCGGAGGGGACGGAATCAGCTGTGCGGGCTGATCGTCGGTGGTCGTCACCATCCCCCGGTCGACCAGTCCGCCTACCGCCTCCTCGACATGCCCGGCACCGAGGCGGAGAAGGTGCCGGATCCGGTCCGCATCGGTACGTCCTGTCCGAACGAGCAGTTCGTACACCTGCGACTCGATGGTGCTCAGACCGAGCGTCTCCAGCATCTCCGTGCTCCCCCCTCGCAGGCTCCCGAGGAGCCCCTTCACCTGTGCAGCGCATCACGGCGTGCCCGGAGCATCCGTGAACGCGATGACAATACGGCCGTTTGCGCAGGCAGGGCGCCCGGCGCAGGGAATATCTCGCCCCTGCGCCGGGCGCCCTGTACTGTCCGGCGGACTTCTGGTTCAGGACCTCACTTGAGGGCGTAGGCCCGGGTGATGGTCTGGACGGTGCGGCTGCCCGCGGAGTCCCAGACCTCGGTCTTGAGGGTCACGAAGCCGTTGGTGTCGGCCAGCTTGGGGTGCCACAGCAGTGCCTGGAAGGAGTTGTCGTCCTTGCGCAGCATTGCGGCGGACTTCCAGGTGGCGCCGTCGTCGTAGGAGACGGAGACCTTGGCACCGGCGACCGCCGTGGAGCCGGCCCAGCCCTTGGGGCGTGCCGCGTTCACGGTGAAGGTGTACGGCAGTCCGGCCCGTGTCTGGTTGAGCACGTTCAGCGGCAGGTCGTAGTCGAGCAGGAGCACGGGCATGGACTCACAGACCTTGGGCGTGGGGATGAACGCCGTATCGCAGTCCTTGACGGCCATGGTGGTCGGTGCCGCCTGACTGAAGTTCCACTCCGTGCGTATCTGACGGCCCAGGGCGACGCCCGGGACGTCGGTGGTCAGCTTCTGATCGAGGACGTACCGGTAGTCCGCCTTCTCCTGCGCCAGCTGGCCGAAGCCGGTGATCGGCTGCCCGTTGAGGTAGTAGCTCCAGGTGCCGGTCAGTCCCGACAGGGTGTGGGTGGGATCGTTGTCCGCACCGTTGTTGCCGGGCAGTTTCTGCCAGACGTCGCTGCGGCAGAACGCACACGGTCCGAACTCGTACTGGGACAGGCGATTCGGCGCATCGAACCAGCTCCGGGTGTAGGACTTGCCCGGGGTGCTGTAGGTGGTGCGTAGGTCGCTCATCCGCCAGGCACCGGACTGGAAACCGGCCGTTATCGCCGACTGGTATGACACCCCGCTGCCCGCGAGGAAGTAGTCGTCGCGGGTGGTGCCCTGGTAGAGCGGCTGGCCGACGGAGAGCGCGGTCACCTGCAGGGGACCCCAGACGTTCATGCTCTCGGCACCCAGGCGCCGGGCTCCGTCGGAGTGGAACGTATTGGTGACCTTGGCGAAGTCCTTGACGTCGACTGTCTTGGCCAGGTCGGCGGGGATCCGCTCGTCGGTGAAGTGAGGGTTGTAGGTGTAGCCCGATTCCAGGACACCCTTCAGGGCGATCCGGACCTTGTCCTTGGCCAGCAAGCCCTTGAGGGTTGCGGCGTTGTCGTACGTGGCGTGGGCGACCGGGATGGTCTGTCCGGCGGGGACGCCGCTTCCGCTCGGCCCGGGGTCGGCAGGGGCCACGATCATCGCGACGGCTCCGGCAGCCGCGGCCCTGACGACCTGGCCGTCGGCCTTGGTGACGTCGGCCGCGGAGACCAGAACGGTCTTGCCCTTGACGTCGGTACCGGCGAAGTCCTGCTCGGAGCCGGCGCCCAGGTCGACCAGCTCGGTGCGCTTGGTGCCCTCGAAGCGCTTCGCGTTCACCGAAGACTTCAGCGGGATGGTCACGTGCCCGGGGCCCATCACCTCCAGCTGGACCAGCGGTTCGCGTCGGGCCAGGGATGTCTCCAGGCGCAGCGCGCCGGTGGTGGCGGCGGCACTGGGGATGGCGCCTTGCCTGAGGTCGGCGAGGTTGAGCAGGTTGCCGATGCCGGAGAAGTTGGCGTGGCCGTTTGCGGTGCCGTCGTCACGAACGATGAACGTGGTCACCTGGCCGTTCTCCAGTGGCCGGTGCTCACCCTTGATCTTCACGCTGAGGTCGGTGGCGGTGGTGCCGTCGACGGTGAAGGTCTGGTCCCGGTCACTCACTTCGATGTTCGGCACGTCGAACAGGTCGGCCGCGTAGGAGATCGCACCCCCGGCGGGGTCCGCCGAGTAGAGCGAGCCCTCGATGGAGTACTTACCGAGCGGTACCGACAGGGTGGTGGTGCCGCTGGCGTACAGGGTCTGGCTCTGCCAGAAGTTGTTGTCCATCCCGTGCAGGGTGAACCTGAACGCGCTGGGGGTGTTGCCGAAGCGGTCGGTGACCTTCAGCGTGACCTCGTGCTGCTCGACGGAGGTGACGAAGCCGAGCGCGGCGTGCACCGACTCGCCGCTGTCGGAGGTGGCGGTGACCGAGCCGCCGTACTGGCCGGTCTTCAGGCCGTTGTTGTCGAGCGTGACGGTGACCTCGGCGGTGCCGCCGGCCGGGACCGTGACCCGGCCGTCGGACAGGCCCGCTCCCGACAGCGACAGCGTGCCGGCCGGGACCGCGGTTCCGCTCGCGTCCTCGGCGGCGGCCGTCACGGTCACCACGGTGTCGGTCGCGGCGTCGTTGTGCAGCGTCAGGGTGCGGCTGCGGGTGGGGTAGGTGCCCTTCTGCCACGGTATGACGCGGAAGTCGGCGGTGCCGGACAGCTCCAGCGACGGGTCGAGCGCGGCGGGGATGTCGACCCGGCCGTAACCCTGCTGGTAGACGGTCTGGTCGGCAGCGGACTTGGCGTGCGCGGTCAGTGCCTCCTTGATGCGCTGCCCGGTCCAGTCGGGGTGGCGCTGCTTGAGGATCGCAGCGGAGCCGGCCACGTGCGGGGTGGCCATCGAGGTGCCGTTGGCCGAGGTGTAGTCGGCGTCCACCGGAGTGCCCATGGTGGTGCCGGCCGCGCGGGCGGCGACGATGTCCACACCCGGGGCGGTGATCTCCGGCTTGATCGCCATGTCGCCGAGGCGCGGGCCGCGGCTGGAGAAGTCGGCGAGCGCGTCGGACTTGTCGACGGCGCCGACGGTGAGGGCCGCCTCCGCGGCGCCGGGGGTGCCCAGGGTGCTCTCGCCTGGGCCGCTGTTGCCGGCGGCGATGACGAAGAGGGTGCCGGAGGAGGCGCTGAGCGAGTTGACCGCGCTGGTCAGCGGGTCTTCACCGGGGGCGTCGGTGCCGCCGAGGCTCATGCTGACGATGTCGGCGCCCTGCTCGACGGCCCACTCCATGCCGGCCAGGATGCTGGAGTCCGCGCCCTGGCCCGAGTTGGACAGGACCTTGCCGATCAGCAGGTCGGCGCCGGGGGCGACGCCTTTGTACTTGCCGTCGGAGTTGGCGCCGCTGCCCGCGATGGTGGATGCGACGTGGGTGCCGTGGCCGTGACCGTCCTGGACCGTCTGGCCGTTGACGAAGCTCTGGCTCTGGACGATCTCGGACTTGATGTCGGCGTTGTTCAGGTCGGCACCGGTGTCCAGGACGGCGACCTTCACGCCCTTGCCGTCGTACCCCTTGGCCCATGCCTCCGGGGCGCCGATCTGCGGCACGCTCTTGTCCAGTGCGACCTTCGCCTTGCCGTCATACCACAGCTTGGAGACCCCGGCAGTGCCGGGGACCGTGGCGGCCTGGGCGCTTCTGGTGCGTGCCGGGGCGGGCTTGACGGCCCGCCAGAAGCCCTTCGCGCTGCGCTTGTCGACATGCACCGCGGACAGCCCCAGCCGGGGCATGACCCGCTCGCTGCCGCTGCCCGGCAGGTCCTCGGTCTTCTGCTTCAGGACAGCGGCGGTCGGCTTCCCCTGGAAGTCGACGATGGCGGGGACCTCGTCGGTCTGCGCGTCGCCGTAGCCGTCCCTGATCATCCGGCTGACGTTGAACAGCTCGCCGTCCACCGTGCTGGAGGCGAGGGCGGCCATGGCGTCCTCGGGGTAGACGTACAGGTCGCCGTTCTGTCCACTGGCGGTCTGGTACGTCTTGGACGTTCCCGCACCGGAGAGAATGTTCACCGACTGCTTGCCGTCCGGCCCGGTGGTCAGGGCGACCTTGTCCCCGGTGACCAGCGTCAGCGTCGAGGTGGTCGACCCCTCCTGGTGCGTGGACGGTGCGCCGGCGACGCTCGGGCCGGTCGACGGCGGCACGGCCGCCACCGCCCCGGGTTGGATTGTCAATGACAGGACGACCGCCGCTGTCACCGCACCGACGGCAGCGGTACGCCGCCGTCTCTCGCGGGTCTTACGCATCAGGACTCCTTACGCAGGCTCAACAGGCGTGCGCGTCAAGGGAACTGATGCTCGGCCGCATCACAGCGAACCAACCGAACGTCCGGACGTTGCCACGCACGCCCGGAAGCTAATTGCGTGTAGCCCGCAAGATCCAGATGCAAAGTGGCGGCTCTGTGCCAGATGGCGCCTTGTCGCCATGCGGGGCTGCCCAGATGTCCGTTCCACAACCGCGAGGGGGCCCGCGGCCTTCACGGCCGCGGGCCCCCGGACACTCACCACCGACGCGGGTCGGGCTGCCTTTCGCTACTCCTCGAAGTAGGCGTCCAGAACCGCGTCGAGTTCCTTTTCCCACTCCTTGAGGCTGCTCCTGGCTGCCGCCTCGACTTCGGCGTTGAACCAGCGGTTGGTCGACATATGGACGGTGACGGTGAACCGGCGCCCGAACCGTGGCGACTTCACCTCGACCGCACCGATTTCGTCCCAGCGGAAATCGGCCTCCTGGTCATCCAGCGTGAACCGGACACCGTCACGGTCCGCGGTGATCGAACCCCGGCGGTCGCTGACCTCGAACACGGGCCCGCCCTCGGCCTTCTCGACCTGTTCGCCCTTCTCCTCTCCCTCCTTCTCGCCGTCGCTCCGTACCGCCGCGGCCTCCGCGTCCGGGGCCTCGTCGGACACGGCAGCCTCTTCGACGGCCGGTCCATCGGTGACGGCCGCCTCGGGCGCCGGCTCCTCGGTCTTCTCCTGGTCCGCGTCAGGCGTCCCCGCGGGGTGGGGGGCCGTGAGACCAGGGATGTACGCCGGGTCTGTCCCTGCGGCGTACGCGGGCTGAGTGTTCGGATCTATGCGCTGCTCCACGGCGGGCAGTATGGCCGACGAACCTGTACGAGACCAGCAAGCGCCCGACGGAGCCGTCGGTGCCGCGCACGTCGGCAGGCCCCGGGGCCGGCGCGGACCTCATCGCACGGGACACAGGGGCTCGGCCGGCTTCGGCGGACAGCGCGCCGACAGGTCGGTCAACACCACCGGTCACAGGGGGATCTGATCGGCATTCACCCATGCGCCGGGAAAGAGCGGGCACGCCGCCGGTGCCCGCCCCCACACGTCACCGACCGGTCGTTCGGCGGTATTGACGGCCGTAGCCGCGGCGAGCCGGGACCCCTTCGCCTTGAGCGCGCCACCCCGGGACGATTCGTTCTTCGCGATCAGCGATTTCCGGTAGGCGGTCTCCACCCCGAACCACACGCCGACCACATGCGTCCGGGTCCGCCCTGGTGGCGAGGAGGGAAGCTCTTCCGATTGAGGTCCCGGGCCACGACGCATCACATGGACAAGTCGATTCGTTCACCGACGATCGCGACGATCAGCACCGCAAATAGCGACAAAGCGCGAAGTGGAACCGCCCATTAGCCCACAAATAGGGTACTTTTCTCGCTCGACATCTCCTGACCAGCGAGATTGCGCGTCAATGCCGTCACTCAGCCGGAATCGCAATGTCGAACCAGGTCGTCTTTCCGCGCCCCGCCGGCGAGCTACCCCAATCGCCGGCCAGCGCGTCGACGATCAGCAGGCCGCGCCCGGATTCCGCTTCCTGGTTGTTCTCCTCGTCCGCGACGATCGCGGTGGGCACGGGTGGATGCGGGTCACTGTCACGGACCTCGACCCGGATCCGGTCCGGGTACTCCCGCAGCCGTAGCTCCACTTCACTGTCGGCGTGGATCAGGGCGTTGGTGACGACCTCGGACGTCAGAAGTTCCAAGGTGTCCAGCACCGGCAGCATGTCCCATCGGTGCAGCAGGTCCCGCAGGAACTCCCGGACCTGTGCGACCCCTTGCAGGTGGTGACGCTGCACGGACATCCGTGCCACCCGCCGGTGCTCCCGGGACTGCACTCCTTCGTACCGCACCAGCAGCAGGGCCGCGTCGTCGGCGAGAACCTGCCACCCGCGGCGGTCCTGGACGAGACGGTCGGCCAGCACCTCGAGGTTGTCGCCGCAGTGATCGGCCAGCACCCGGCCGAGCCTCTCCATCGCCGCATCCGATCCGAGCAGCCGCCCGTCCAGCAGACCGTCGGTGAAGAGTGCCATCACCGACCCTGCCACCACCTGTACCTCGCTCTGCTCGTACCGGGCCTGTGCGTCGACACCCAACGGCACCCCCACGGGCAGCGATTCGGTGACGCCGTTCCCGTCCGCGTCGACGATGAGCGGGCTCGGGTGGCCCGCGGTCGCCGTGGTGGCGGTCCCGCTCGCCAGGTCGAGCCACACGCAGCAGCACGTGGCATACAGATCCGTGCCCAGCCCGGAGAGCAGCCGATTGCTCCGTTCCAGCACGATGGCCGGATCGTGTCCCTCGGCGGCGTATGCCCTGACGCCGCTGCGCAGTTGACCCATCACCGCCACCGCCTCCAGGCTGTGGCCCTCCACATCGCCGATGACCAGGCCGATTCCGCCGCCGGGCAGCGAAACGATGTCGTACCAGTCGCCTCCCACATCCGCGCGATCGGTCGCCGGGAGATAGCGGGCCGTGGCGACCGCCTCGGTCATGTGCGGGAGGCTGCGCGGCAGCAGGCTGCGCTGCAGGGTCTGGGTGAGCGCGTGCTCGATCTCGTAGGAGCGGGCCCGTTCCAGGGACTGGCCCACCTGCTCCAGCATGATCGTCAGTACGGCGAGCTGCTCGGGGGCGAACGGAAGCGCGGGCTCCGGGAACTCCAGGACGCAGCAGCCCGTGGCCCGTCCCTTGGACACCAGAGGGAGGTAGGAGCGGGCCTGGACCTCCGGATCGGGATCGACGTCGGGATAGGCCTGCCGCAGCGCCTCGGCCGTCGGGAAGGACAGGATCTCGATCGCGCGGAGTGTGTCCGTCTCCGGCGTGTGGCGGGACAGCAGGGTGCCTTCGACCCGCTGGACCGACTCGCGAGAGAACCCTGAGGCCCCGACCACATGCAGCCGCCCCTGCTCGGCGAGACACAGCATCACCGCCCGGCCGCCGAAGGGCCGGACCACCTGGGTGTCCGCGGCGGCGAGGACGTCCCGGATGTGCACCGCGGCCGTGAGTTCGGCGGCGAGCCTCTGCAACTGGTAGAGAAACGTGCTGCCGGTCGGCTTGGGCACGACCGGCGCCTCCGGTCGGCGGGGGCCGGCTTCCGCAGCCCCTGCCGTGACCGGGGCGGCGGCCCGGGCACGCGACACCTCGGCGATGAACAGCGGCACATCCGGCGCCTTCATCCAGGCGCCCTGTTCCGCGAGGTCCGCCAGTTCGATCGCCAGGTCGTCCGCGACGGCCTGGAGGAAATCCAGCGAATCGGTGGCCACCGGCCGGGGCGGCACCCAGCGCACACTCAGCGCGCCGAACCGGTACCGGAGGGTCCGCACCGGCGCGGAGGCGACCATCATCGGGTACGAACTGTGGATGAAGAGGGCCGGAGACCGGCGGGTCAGCTCCTGGAGATCGGTGTTCTCGAACAGCACCAGCTTCCCGGCCTGGTGCGCCCTCGCCGTGGAAAAGTTGCGGTCGTCCGCCGCCATGCCCGACGGAACAGTGAAGCTCAGGGTGGTGTCGACCATCATCGCTGCTGCGAGCGCCCGGTCGTCCTCGGTCAGCAGATAGGCCGTGCACGTGCTGCAGTCGAGGCCGCGGTTCAGCCGCCGCAGCGCAGCGGCGATGACGCGGTCGCGGCACATCAACTGCGGCCCGGTCGGCCCCTTGGGGTCTGCCGCGGAGGATGGGGAGTCCATGAGATCCGCCCCGGGGCATCGACGACAGGTGGGGGTGCGGCTACCCCGCTGCTCGGCGACATGCGCCGTAGCCATTCCAGTATGGGCGCAAAACTCCAGGTATGCGCCCCACGCGGCGCCATCCGGGTACCCACGACCGGATATACCCCGGCCAGCGGCGTCACGTGCCCGCCGGAATACTGCTGTCCGCACTCGGTCGCGGACGAGCTGGGACGCTGCTCCGCCCGTCGCACCGATGGGCGGAGCAGCGTCCGGGGGAGATGTACGGCTTCCTTCGTCAGGCCGACCGGGGTGCGGGCTTGAGGACGGCGAAGGGGGCGCCGAACGGGTCGGCGAGCCAGGCGATCCGGCCGACGTCCGGCACGTCCTCCGCGGGCATCAGCACCGATCCGCCGTTCTCCTGGGCCCTGGCGACGATGTCGTCGGCGTCCGCTGCGGCGAAGTACGGAATCCAGCGCGGCTCCATGCCCTCCTGGGCCCGGGTGAGGCCGCCGAAGCTCGCGTCCTGCTGATCGCCGTCTGCGGTGGAGAGCACGGTGTACGTCATTCCGGGGGCTTCCATCTCCTGCTCCGCCAGCCGAACAGCGATCGGTAGAAGGTCAGTGCGGCGGAGGTGTCACCGACGTGCAGCTCGACCCAGATCAGCGTGTCGGGCTCCGAGGTCTTCTCCAGGCCCTTGACACCGGCGGGCTGCCACACCGAGAAGTCGGCGCCGCCCGGGTCGGTGAGACAGGACATCCGTCCGGCGTCCATGACGTCGAACGGCTCGACGCGTACGGTCCCGCCGCCCTGTTCCACGGCTTTCGCCGTCGCGTCGGCGTCGGGGGTCTGGAAGTACACCGTCCAGGCCGGACTCGCGCCCTCCTCCGTGAGCGGGCCGACAGCGGCGACGGTCCTGCCGTCCTTCCGGAAGAAGCCGTAGCCGCCCGCCTCGGGTCCTGCCGAATCAAAACGCCAGCCGAACACGGCGGCGTAGAAATCCGCGGCGGCCGCGGTGTCGGTACTGCCGAGGTCCAGCCAGCTGGGTGCGCCGGTCACGAAACGGGTGCTGAGCACGGGCGTGTCCTCCTTCGACGGATCGACGCGTGACCGGTCCCGTGGGACCGCGCTCACGCTGCCGTGTCGACCGGACCGAGTCCCGCACGGGTCGCCCCGGAGATGGTCATGGCCATCTGACACCCGAAGTGCGCGGGACACCGGAATGACGCTCCGCAATCCTCCGGATCCCGACGTTCCTCCGAACGATCGCGATCCGGCGTGAACGACGCGCGGACCGCAACGACCCCCAAGTGATCTTCTTCGTAAAACCGGACACACCCTCCGTACAACCCTTGTGCCCCATGCGCTGTCATACACGGCACCGGACCAGGAACGGGCCCTGTCCGGTCACCCCCGCGCCCCCCGAGCAAGCCCGGCCCTTCGTGAACCGGACCAAGGAGCCGCTCATGCGCAAGTACCGCTCGGCCGCCGTCGCGGCGGCATCGTTTCTCCTCGTCACGGGCGCGGCCATCGCCTCGGCCCCGTCCGCCTACGCCGGTACCCCCGGTGGCACGCACGCCAACGACCGCAACACCGACTTCAACGGCGACGGCTACGACGACGTGCTCGTGGGTTCTCCCGGTGCGGCGGTCGGCGGGCACAAGGGCGCAGGCATGGTCACCGTGCAGTACGGCGGGCCCAAGGGCATGGGCACGACCAACGTCAGGGCCTTCAGCCAGAACTCCTCCGGGGTGGCCGGAGCCGCCGAGGCCGCCGACAGCTTCGGCAAGGCCGTGACCACCGGCGACCTCGACGGCGACGGGTACGACGACGCGGTCGTCGGTATCCCCGGCGAGGACATCGGCGCCGTCTCCGACGCGGGCGGCGTGGTGGTCCTGTGGGGCACACCCAAGGGCCTCACCGGCTCGGTGAGCAACTGGCTGGAGGCCGACGATCTCACCAAGGGCGGCAAATTCGGCGCCTCGCTGGCCGCGGCCCGCTTCTCGGACACCACACCCGGCGACCTGCTGGCGGTCATGGACTCGGTCGGACTGACCACCTACCAGTTCGAGCCGGCCACCGAACCCGTCGCGAAGAGCGCCGTCCCGCAGTCGCGGCAGCCGCACCAGAAGGCGCGTACGACGCTCGCCTCGCCGCCGAAGAAGGCGCTCGCCCGGTCCGACGCCGACGAACCGCAGGGCATCCAGCCCAAGTCGATGACCACCGGCGACTACGACAACAACGGCTACGCCGACCTGATCGTCTCCGGCACCAGCGTGGGCGACGAACCCGGCCACGGCTGGTCGTACATCCTCCCCGGCACCGCCTCCGGCGACGAGCCGCTGCCGGTCACCGCGGTACGCGGCGGCCCCGTCGTCGCCTCCGGCGACATCAACGGCGACGGCTACGACGACCTGGTCACCGGTGAGCCGCACAGCCCGGACGACGGCGGCGAGAGCATGACCGGCGGCATGGTCGGCGTCTACTACGGCAGCGAGGCCGGACTCGCGGGCCAGGAGGGCCCTGGCACCCCGCCGGTCTGGTGGACCCAGGACTCACCGGGCGTGCCGGGCACGAACGAGCGGGGAGACGGCTTCGGCACCGACCTCTCCGTCGGCGACACCAACAAGGACGGATTCGCGGACCTGGCGGTCGGGGTCTCCGGCGAGGACATCGGCACCGTCCCGGACGCCGGCGCCTTCGTCGTCCTGCGCGGTTCGGCACGGGGTCTGACGGCCACCGGCGCGCTGTCGGCGAACCAGGGGACCGCCAACGTCCCGGGTGCCGTCGAGAAGGGTGACAAGTTCGGCGGCCAGGTCTCCTTCACCGACCCCAACGACGACGGCCGGTTCGGCCTGCTCGTCTCGGCGCCGAGCGAGAACACGAATGACGGGTTCGTCTGGGTCTTCTCCGCGGGCACCGGCGGCATCACCACCTCCGGTTCCTGGAGCTACGGCGCGGGCGACTTCGGCGGACCGACGACGGACGCGCTGTACGGGGCGGCGATCGACGACTGACGTCCGTACCGGACACCTGTCCGCCCAGCGTCACCGGTGCCCTGGACACCGCTCTCCAGGGCACCGGGTGGTCTCGACGGACTCCTGCTTGCGGCCCCGCACCCCTGCGCTGCGCAACCAGCGGTCGGGGGCCGACGGACGGACTCCACTACACATGAATATATGAGCATCCATTCATGTGTAGACCTCCGTAGGATGGTGACCATGGGCCACGGAGCGAACACCCCCGACAGCAGTGCCGCAGCGCCGCACACCCGCCTGACCCCGCAGAACGCACCGCAGGTCGCCGCCATGCTCCAGGCCCTGTCCACGCCCTCCCGACTGCTGATCCTGGCCCGGCTGCGCGAAGGCCCGTGCGCGGCGACCGAGCTGGCGACCGCTGTCGGCATGGAGCAGTCCGCCTGCTCGCACCAGCTTCGCCTGCTGCGCAATCTCGGCCTGGTCACCGGCACCCGCCAGGGCCGCTCCGTGGTCTACACACTCCACGACAACCACGTCGCCGCACTTCTCGACCAGGCCCTCCACCACGTGGAACACCTCCGCCTCGGCCTCGTCGATGCCCCAACCGAGTTGTCCACCAGCCACTTTGACGAAGCATCGGAAACGACTCGCTTGGGCAGCCCTTGACGCAAGGTTGACCGCTTGCGTGGGGATCCGAGGGACCTCGGGCCACTACGGTCCCTCCCATGTCTCTGAGACCTCCTCCCCTCCCGGTCCTCCCGTACCGCAAGCCGACGCGCGGCCGGGACTACTGGGTACTGGACGACGTGTTGCCGGATCCGGACGCCACCCGGGAGCGCTGCCTGGCCAGGGACGACTGGACGGAGGGCTACCCGCACAAGCCCGAGAGCTGGCCGGGACTGCGCGCCATGCCGGGGCTCGAGCCGGGAGAGCTGGCGCATGTGGAGCGGCTGGTGAGAAAGGCGACCGGCGCCCGGGAACTCCGGGCCGAACGCCCTTCGGGCGGCGGCACGTTCAACCACAACTGTGTCCAGGTCGTCGGCGAGGGCGAATGTGAGCCGCGCCCCCACACGGACTCGCGGACACTCTGCCGCTACGCCGCGGTGCTCTATCTCAACCCCGGCGTACCCAAGGACTGCGGAACCAGCTTCTACCGCCAGAGCCTGCCCGGTGGGGTGCTGGGCGGCAACCAGGTGACCGCACCGCACAACAACCTCGTCGACGCGCTGGGCACCCGTTTCGTGTCGCCGGACTCCTTCGTCGAGGACGTACGGGTCCCGCACCGCGCCAACCGACTGCTGCTCTACTCCGCCAATATGATCCACAGCGCCACCGGTTACTCGGGTCACACGCTGGAGGAGAAACGGATGACGGCCGTCTTCTTCTGGAAGGCCTGACCCGACAGCCCACGGTGGGACGAGCACCGGAACGAACGAAGGAAGAACATGAGCGACGTCACCGAGTTCGAGGACATCTCGCCGACCACCCTCGCCGACGTCCTGGGACGCGAGCAGGTCATGGACATCGGCATTCGCCCTCTGTGGCCCTCGATGCCGCGCATCGCCGGCCCGGCGTTCACCGTGCGGTGCCCTCCGGGGGACAACCTCATGCTTCACGCGGCCATCCATCGCGCGGAGCCGGGCTCGGTCATCGTCGTCGAAGCGGGTGACGTGGACTACGCACTCGCCGGAGGAAATGTCTGCGCCGTCGCCCAGCGCCGAGGGGTCGCCGGATTCGTGCTCGACGGGGTGATCCGTGACCTCGCCGAGGTGCGCGAGATGGGCTTTCCCGTCTTCGCCAAGGGGGTCATCCCCATCCCGGGAACGAAGTCGGCCGTCGTGCCCCTGGGTGGCCAGGTGCGGTGCGGCGGCGTGAACGTGCATGCCGGGGACATCGTGGTGGCCGACGAGGAGGGCATCGTGGTCACTCCCCGCGCCCACCGGGAGCAGGTACTCCGCGACGCCCGGGCGAAGTTGGCCAAGGAGGCCGGCGAATCCCTCGACGCGTGGGAAGAAGCGCATCGCGCCCGCATCGACAAGATCCTTGGCGAGAACGGCGCCGCGTAGCAGCCCACCCGCTCCGGAGAGGTCTTCAGCCTGACCCGGCTGACGCTTCCTGCCGGTGCTCCGGCTCACCAGCGCGCAGTACCGGCCATTTCGCCGACCGGTCGTCAACGCGCGCGGATCGGGCCGGAGTTGCTGTGACCCTTTGTGCGGCGAAGTGGCGCAGCCGACCTCGCCCCGGGCTCGGCCTGCCGGTTCAGGCCTTCAACGCGACGAGGTGCCATAGCCGTTGCCGTGCGCCCGCCAGGAATTGCGGGACAGCCCTTGCCGCAGCAACGCCGCTCCCTCTTGGCCGTCCGCCCGCATTTGTTGAGTGGGTGTCGAAATCCGTCACGCCCGGACCGGGACGACCGCCCTGCACGAGGAACACACCGGCCCGGCGACACCCGGTCGCCACAAAACATTCAGAAACGGAACCATGTAAATTTTACGGAATCGTGGAACTGAGACGAAGGTCACACGTGAAATCGGACGAGCCGTCTCTATTTTCCGACGGTACGCATGCCAGTCTGGACCGGTGTTGACCTGCCATTCGACCGCCGTCACGGAGGGAGAATTCCATGACCTGCCACCCGGCGTTACCCGACCTGACGTCCAGGCCTTCACTTGAACTGAAAGTCTAAGACACCATGACGGAACGTGCTGAATTAATTCAGACTTTCGGCCGGAAAACAGAAACAGATCGAATAGCGCAATTACTCGCCGCTGGCTCTGCGGGGTACAGCGGCACTCTCATCATCCAGGGGCCGTCAGGAACAGGTAAGACCAGGCTCTTACTGGAGTCCCAACGGGCCGCAGAACAACTTGACTTCACCGTTTCCTCGTTCCTGAACCCCGCTGCGGGTGGACCGGCGGGACGCCATGAGGCCGCGTCCCTGATGGCGGTGCTCGACTCCGCCGCAGTGAGCTCCAAGCCCCGCCTGGTCGTGGTGGACAACCTGTACGACGTCCCCGAGGAATTGACCGGCGCAGTGGCGTCCCTGGCCCACTACGAGCCCCCGAAAAATTCTCGAACGGCTCCCATCATTCGGATGATCGGGCTTCGCACCGGATTGCGGAATGCATCGATGCGCCGCCTTTCCAGTGAATTCTCCGGGTATCACCGAATAGAACTCGGCAGGCTTTCCGAGGCCGCCTCGACGGAACTCGCCGCCGACGTCATGGGTGCCGCTCCCGACCCGAAGCTCGCCGCCATGATCTCCGGCGCCGGAGGAAATCCCCTCCTGATCGTGGAACTCGTCCAGGGGTTGCGCGAAGAGGGTTCTGTGGAGATTTCCCACGAGCGGGCCCGGCTGTTGGACGAACGCATTCCACGACGCGTGCGCGACCTCGCGCAGCACTGGCTGGACTCGCTCTCGGACAAGGCCCGCCAGCTCGTCCAGGTGGCCGCGGCAGTCGGCGGGTCCTTCATGGTCGTCGAGGTCGCCTCGATGCTGCGGGAGACCACGGCATCGATGCTTCCCGCGCTGAACGAGACCATCGCCTCGGGCCTGTTGATCTGTCCGGGCGAGCAGACGGTGTTCCAGCACGAGCTGGTACGGCGTTCCATCGCCGACGCGCTGCCCGCCGCGGTCCGGCAGGCGCTGCGCCAGGACGTGAGCGCCCTGCGCAGACAGCACTGCCTCCAGGTTCCGATGCCACCGGAGTTCCTGGTCACCGGGGGCCGCCCGCACGGCACGCCGGTGCCGGGGTCCACGGACACGCCCGCCCCGCTGCCAGGGCCCGCCCGCCTGCCGGCCTCGTCCACGGAACCCGGGATCGTCCACCGGCTGCTGCCCGCCCTGCTGATGGCCCGCAGTACCCGCACCGAGCCCCTGCCGTTGGGGCTCGCCGAGGAGTTGCGAGCCAGCCTGACCGCCGTACTGCAGGCCCACTACGCCGACGTGGAGTTCAGCGGGGCCGCCGACGCACGGCTCGCGGACCGGGCCGACCGGATCACCCGTAACACGGTCTCCCTCTTCGCCGACGATCTGCAGCGCGCCACCACCCGTGCGCGGGCGATGCTCGCCGCCCACCAGGGCCGTGACGACGACGCCGACGCGGTGACGGCCACCGTCGTCCTGTCCAACCTGGAATGGGCCGTGGGGAACCTCGCCGAGGGGCTCAGATGGGGGCAGCGCGCCGTCCAGCGCCTGGGCCCGGCCACCCCGCCGATGTGGTCCCCGTACGTCAGACTGGCGCTGGCCACCAAGCTGTCCGACATCGGCCGGTTCGAAGAGGCCGAGGGGATGATCTGCACGGCCCGGACGGAGGCCGCGGCGCTCGGCCACCCGCACACGGCGACGCCGTCGATCGCCAGGGCCATGCTGCTGCTCCAGTCCAGCCGGCTCCAGGAGGCCCAGGACTCCGCCCAGACCGGGCTGGAGGTCGCGGCGAAGACCGGCGGCGGCTGGGTCGTACCGGTCGGGCAGGCGGTGCTGATCCTGGTCGCGCTGCGCCGCGGCGACCTGGCGTCCGCCGCCGACTACGCGTGGCGCTGCCGGGCGGCCGTCGGCGCCGACAGCACGGTGTTCCCCTCGATCCACTTCGATTGGGGGGAGTGTCTGGTGGCCACCGCGCAGCTCGGCGCGAGGCGCACGGCGGAACTGCTGACCACCACGTACGCCCATCTCCTCACCTCTCCCCAGCTGTTCGTGGAGGAGGCGGCGGCTGCGGCCTGGTTCGTCAGGCTCGCTCTGGCGGCGGACGACATGCCGCTCGCGTCGGCCGTCGTGACGGCCAGCGAAAGATTGGCGGCCGCCAACCCCGGGCGCCCCACCCTGGCCGTCGCCGCCCTGCACGCCAGGGGGTTGCTGGAGCGGGACTCCGAGGCGCTGCGGCAGGCCGCACGCGAGCACGTCAGCCCGTGCGCGGGGGCGCTCGCCGAGGAGGACCTGGGGATGCTGTTGAGCGCTCAGGAGGAGAAGAACGGCGCTCTCGGCGCCGCCGCTCTGCGGTCCGCGCTGCAGCGCTTCGTACAGATCGGCTCACAGGGCGACATCGAACGTATCCGGGCCTTCATGGAGGAGCACGGGACGTCCGTCACGAGCGCTCCCCGCCAGGGCAGGGCCGCCACCGTGGGCTGGGAGGCGCTCACGGAGACCGAGCGGTCCATCGCCCACCTGGTCAGCGACGGGCTGACCAACCGCCAGGTCGCACGGCGGGTCAGCCTGTCCCCGCACACCGTCAACTACCACCTCAGGGCGATCTTCCGGAAGCTCGGCATCGGCTCACGGGTGGAAGTCGCCCGCCACATCACCCACAGCGCATGAAATGCGCACCGCAGAAAGGAAGAACATGGCAAAGCCGTTCACGGTCCGGGTCACCGTTCGCGTCTACGAGACCGACGCGCAGGGACACCTCAATGGGAACGTGTACCTCCAGCACGCGGAGCACGCGCGCTGGGAACTGCTGCGCGCGGCCGGGATCAACCAGGGGGACCTGCTGAAGAAGGGCGTCAGTCCGGTCAACCTGGAGACGACCATCAGGTACCACCGTGAGGTGGTCGCCGGCGACGAGGTGGACATCAACTGTGTCTTCGTCTTCGGCGAGGGCAAGAGCTTCCGGGTGGAGCAGACCATGACCAGGGCCGACGGCACGCTCGTGGCGGAGGTCTTCAACGTGGGCGGCATCCTCGACCTGGACGCTCGCAAGCTGGTCCCCGATCCCCGCGAGTGCTTCCGTTCGGTGGCGGCCAATCCGGCAGTGGCCGGGCTCTGACCGCGCTGCGCCCCGGGCGGCGCCGGTCTCCTCGCTTCTCCTCGTGAGGGGACCGGCGCGGCGCGTCACACCCCGACGCGTCCCCGCAGTTCCGGCGTCATCAGCTCGTCGGAGGGCAGTACTCCGGAGATCGTGGAGAAGAACCGCGCGGTCATCTCCGAGTCGTCCACGATGGCGCGCATCAGCGGAAGCCGACGGCCCGGTCGCAGCTCGGCCGCGGCCAGGGTGTCCCGGTATCCGTCCATGACCAGCTCGTCACGCCGCTCGCCGTACCGGCGCAGCGACTTGTCCAGACCGGGCTCATCCCTCAGTCCGTCGCCGACTGACTCGACGAGCGCGGTCGCCTGCCGGAAGGCGTCGGTGATGCCCTTGCCGGTGAGCGAGTCCTTGTGGTGGCCCGCGTCCCCCACCAGCGCCCAGCCGGGGCCCGCGGCCTGGCGGAAGAAGTTGCGCTGGTCCCCGGTGCCGAAGAGCCGGTCCTCCTGCGTCGCGCCTGCCATCCGGTCGGCGAGTGCGGGTGTGATCGCGGAGATGTTCTCCAGGTAGGCGGTACGGGCGTCCGCGCGCACCCGGTCGTAGTCCGCCATCGGGAAGTAGGTGCCGACCAGGGTCAGACCGTCGTTGGTGGGGACGAATCCGGCCCACTTGCGCGTGCACTCGTACACCTCGAAGCCGGTGTCGATCCCCGACCAGAACGAGTAGTACGCGCAGGTCAGCATGGGATCCTCCAACTCTGGCCGGGCACCCGCGAGTTCGGCGACCTTGGAGCGCATACCGTCCGCGCCCACCACCAGTCGGGCCCGCTCCTCGAACTGCTGCCGGCCCGAGCGGTAACGGACGCCGACCACCCGGTCTTCCTCGAACACCAGCTCGTCGACTGTGGACTGTTCGCGGAACTCCGCGCCGGACGCGACCGCCTCGTCGGTGAGAATGCGGTCCAGCAGGTAGCGGCGTGGGGCGTACGCGGAGGTGACGCCGTCGGCGGGCCACGAACAGCCTTCGAGCACCACGTCCTTGACCTGGTGACGGGCGTGGTCGAGCGGCGGGCAGCCGGTGGCGGCGACCGCGTCGAGCACGCCCCAGCGGTTCAGGTGGGCGACGCCGGGCTGATGGATGTAGAGGGTCGAGAGGGTGTCGCGGGGGTGGCGGATGCGGTCCAGCAGCAGCACGCGGTATCCGGCGCGGGCGAAGAGCATCGCTGTCGGGGAACCGGCGGCCCGCGCTCCCACCACTATGACGTCGTACACGGGGCGACCGTGCCTTTCCTGGGATCGGAGGTCCGGGGTCGGAGGTCCGCGTCGGGAGACGCGGCGCGCGGCGTGCGGGCGGTTACGGGCTCCGGGCGAAGTCCGCGGGCAGGGGCCGTCAACCCACGCCCGCCTTTTTCAGCGCGTCGGCGAGCGCGCGCAGGGTCCGCAGGCCGTCCTCCGCGTCGGTGGGGAAGATCATCGCGGAGAGCGTGGTGACTCCCGCCTCGGCGTGTTCCCGCAAGGTGTCGGCGATGCGCTCGACGGGGCCCAGCAGACAGGTCCGTTCCAGGAACTGCTGGGGGATCGCCGCGGCTGCCTCGCGCGGTCGGCCATCCAGGTAGAGCTCCTGGACGCGCTGTGCGGCCTCCGGGTAGCCCATGCGGGCGGCGAGACGGTTGTAGAAGTTCTCCTTGCGGGAGCCCATGCCGCCCAGGTAGTGCGCGGTGTACATGCGGACGCGGTCGGCGCAGTCGGCGATGTCGTCGCCGACGACCGCTGGCATCGAGGACACGATGTCGAACCCCGTCAGGTCCCGGCCTGTCCTCGCCCGCCCGGCCAGCAGCAGCGGCAGGTGCTCGGCGACGGTCTCGGGCTGGAAGAACACGGACAGCCAGCCGTCGGCGATCTCCCCGGCCAGTTCCACGTTGCGCGGGCCGACCGCCGCCAGGTAGACCGGCACGTCCTTGCGGCGCGGCCGGGTGCCGAGGCGCAGCGGCTTGCCCGGTCCGTCGGGCAGCGGGAGCCGGTAGTGCGCGCCGTCGTAGACGACGTCTTCCCTGCGCAGTGCCATGCGGACGATGTCCAGGTACTCGCGGGTGCGCGCCAGCGGCCTGTCGAAGCGCGCGCCGTGCCAGCCCTCGGCGACCTGCGGCCCCGATACGCCCAGGCCGAGCCGGAAGCGTCCCTCGGAGAGCATGTCGAGGGTGGTGGCGGTCATCGCGGTCATGGCGGGGCTGCGGGCGGGGATCTGCATGGCCGCCGTGCCGAGTTCGATGCGGCTGGTCTGCGCGGCGAGGTAGCCGAGCAGGGACACCGCGTCCGAACTGAAGGCCTCGGCCGTCCAGGCCACCGCGTAGTCGAGCCGCTCCGCCTCCTGTACGTACCTGGCGGAAGTCCTCGGGTCGGCGCCCGCGCCGAGGTTGCCGAGGTAGCGCAGGTTCAGTCCGAGTCTCATCGGTGCACCGTCCTGGTCGGATCGGCGACCGCCCCCGGGGCGTTCCCGGTCCGGCCGCAGGCACGGTCCAGGAACTCCAGGACGGTCGAGGTGTAACGCTCCTTGTCGGCCCACAGGCCGCGCAGGTGGCGGGCGTCGGGGAGCACGAGGGTCTGGGCGTGCGGGTAGCGGCGGGCCAGCCGCAGTATCTCGTCGGCGGGCACCACGGCGTCCGCGCCGCCGCCGATGAACAGCATCGGGGTGGTGGCGTATCCGGGTGCGGTCGGGGCCGGCGGCCAGTCGGCGCCACCGATGGTGAGGTGGTTGAACAGCTCGAAGGACCGCTCGGCGACCGCACCGGCCCTGCCGCCGCGGGTCCGCTCCGGCAGCGGGAGCAGGCCCTCACGGAGCAGGTTGGGAGATATCGCCGGGGGGTCGCAGGCGGGCCCGCTGTCGCAGACCACCGCGTCGACGACCGGGTGCAGCGTCTGCAGCGCGCGCAGCATCGCGAACGAGGAGAGCGAGAAGCCGTACAGGACGAGCCGTGCGTCGGCGTGCTCCGGCAGGGTGGTCACGTACCGGGCAGCGGCGACGGTGTCCTGCCCGAACTTCCGGCCGAAGCCGGCGAATCCGCGGTCCTGGAAGCTGTCGCCGTGGTTGCGGTAGTCGAACAGCAGCACCGTGTGTCCGGCCCGGTGCAGACAGCGGGCGTAGGGCAGGCTGCGGGACTTGTCCAGACCGAGACCGTGGCCGAGCAGCACCACGCGGTCCGTGCGCTCGCCCCGGCAGAGCCAGCCGGCGAGAGTCCGGCCGCCCCTGCCCGCGGGAATGGTCACCTCCTGCACCCTGAGCCCGAACTGCTCGGGTCGGCGGCGGCGTTCGGGCCTGGGCGGATGGAACGCGGTGTACGCGGTGCGCAGGGCGTCGAGGGGCGCGGCGAGCAGCGCGGCCGGCCGGTTGCTCATGTCCACTTCCTCGGCCCCGGTGTCCACTTCCCGGGTCCTGACCTCCGGCTTCCCGGTCCGTGCGTCCGGTTACCCGCCGCGGGTGTCCGGCGGGCGTCGTCGCGGCGCGTGCGGCGGTTCGTACCTCTGATACCGCTCACACCACCAGACCTCCGTCGATGCCGAGCACCTGGCCGCTGATGTACGCGGCCCGCGGCGACACCAGGAAGGAGACCAGGTCGGCGACCTCGTCGGCTGCCCCGAAGCGGCCCAGTGGGACCTTGCCCAGGATCTGCTTCTTGACGGCGTCGGACATGTCGGCCGTCATGTCGGTCTCGATGAGGCCGGGCGCGACGGAGTTGACGCGAATGCCGTACTTGCCGACCTCTCTGGCGAGCGAGCGGGAGAAGCCGATGATGCCGGCCTTGGACGCCGCGTAGTTGCTCTGGGTGGCGTTGCCGTACACGCCCGCCACGGACGACATGGTCACGATGGTGCCGGTGCGCCGCTTCATGAGGGAGAAGACCGAGGCACGGCAGATGGTGTAGGTGCCGTCGAGGTTGGTGGAGATGACGTCGCGCCACTGCTCGTCGTCCATCAGGACGAGCGGGTTGTCACGCACGATGCCCGCGCTGGTGACCACGGCGTCCAGCGGGCCGAGATCCTCTTCGGTCCGGTCGACGAAGTCGCGGGCCGCGGCCGGGTCCGCGACGTCCAGCGACCGGGTGAGGACCCGTGCGCCGAGCGCGGTGGCCTCCTTGGCGACCTGCTCGGCCGCACCGGTGTCGGAGCGGTAGCAGAGCGCCACGTCGAAGCCGTCGCGGGCGAGCCGGGTGACCACGGCCCGTCCTATGCCGCGGGAGCCGCCGGTGACGAGGGCGACCGGTCGTGCGCCTTCTGACATGTTGCTGCCTTTCGGTGGGCTTGCGGGTCGGTCATTCGGGAGCGTTGCTCCGGAGCGGCGTCGAGCACAGCTGTCCGGGCGGGCAGGTGGTACGGACCGCTGCGCGGGGCCCTGCGACGGGCGCGGGGCCCCGCGCACACCAGCCGTACGACGACTACTTGAGCTTCGAGTCGACCAGCGTGCGCACCTGGAGCAGGTTGGAGACCTGCTTGAAGTCGGACTCGGCGACCTTGATGCCGTACTTCTTCTCCAGGTTGACGACGATCTCCAGGGCCATGAGCGAGTCGACCTGGAGGTCGTCGACGAAGTGCGCCTCGTCGGTGACCTCTTCGACGGGGAGCTCCAGTGCGTCGGCGACGAGCGAGCGCAGTTCCTCGGTGTCGACGGCGACGGCGGTGTTCTCGGACATGTGGTGACTTCCTTCCGTACGGATTTGCTGGGCGTTGCGGATGACGTGCGGTGGTGAAAGGGGGTCAGGCGGTGAGGATTTCGCCGCCGTCGATGCCGATGACGTTGCCGGTGAGCCACGACGAGTCGGACATCGACAGCAGGACGATCGCCTCGGCGACGTCCTCGGGCTCGGTGAGCCGCCTGTGCGGATTGCGGGCCCGGCACACCTCGGCGTACGCGGCGCCGTGCGGGATCTTCTCCAGGGCCGGCGTGAGCGTGGTGCCCGCACGCAGGGCGTTGGCCGCGATGCCGCGTGGCGCCAATTCGGCGGCCAGCTGGCGCAGATGGGCCTCCAGGGCCGCTTTGGCGGCGGAGACGGGACCGTAGCTGTCCAGGACCTGGGTGCTGCCCGCGCTGGTCATTCCGTAGATCTTCGCGCCGCGTCGGAGCAGGCCTGCGGCGAGCAGGTCCTGGGTCCAGTAGACGAGGCTGTTGGCCATGACGTCGAGGGTCATCGCCAGTTGCCTGGAGTTGACCGTCTCCTGCTCCTGCGGCCCGTCCGGCGAGGGCGCGAACGGCAGCAGCGAGCCGAACGCCAGCGAGTGCAGCAGGATGCGGACGCCCTTGTCACCGGCGAGTTCGACGGCCTGGCCGATCACCTCCCTGCGGGTGCTCGCGCTCGCCGCGTTGAGGTTGAAGAAGTGCACGGACACTCCGGTGTCCTGGAGTTCGTCGGCGAACTTGGCGGCGGCCTCCGCGCCGTCGGCGGTGTCGAAGTGCACTCCGATGACGTTGCCGCCGCGTTCCGCGAGCGCCCGGGCGACGGCCCGGCCGAAGCCGCTGGAGACACCCAGGACGAGGGACCAGGACCCCTGGATTTCTGTGATCATTATCGGCTCCTGTTCTGCGGGGGGTGGATGAGGGGTACGTGCGCGGAGGCGTCCAGCCGGGCGAACGCCACGTTGCCCTCCGCCGCGGCCGTCACGACGATCCTGCTGTGGCCGTCCCGGGCGGCGAGCGCGGCGACGAGGTGGCGCAGCGGGGTGAGCGCTCCGGCGCCGGCCGGGGAGACCGTGAGGTCCGCACACCGGTTGTCGAGCCAGGCCTTGACCGCCTCGCCGACGGGCGAGTCGTCGACGACCGCGTCGACCCGTGAGGGACTGTCCCCGTCCTCGGTCAGGGCGCGCCAGGCGTTCTCCAGCGCGCGGCCGGAACGGGCGCCCGGCTCCAGGAAGGCGTCGCGCACCTGCACGGTGCCGTACGAGGACGCCGGGGGCGTGTCGCCTGCGCGGGCGCAGATCAGCGCGACGGCTCCGGTGTCACTGCCGTCGGCGCCCGGTTCGCCGGCGGGCAGCGATTCCTCGGTCGCGCCGACGACGAGCACGTCGGCCCGGTCGGCGGCCAGTGCCCTGGCACCGGCGCCGAGCGCGTCCAGGGCGGCGGTGCGCGGCGAGTTGACGGTGAGCGTGAAGCCGTTGATCTGATGTTCCGTGGCCAGCCGGGAGGCGAACAGGCTCATCGCGAAGTACGGCGCGGTCAGCGGGGCGATGGCGTCCGCACCCCGACCGATGATCGTGCGGTCCTGCTCGTCCAGCAGGGCCATGCCCGCGTTGTCCGTGCCCACGACGACGCCACGGCGTTCGGCGGGGACGGCGGACAGTGCTCCGTCCGCGTCCGCCAGGGCGTTCCCGGTGGCGGCGAGCAGGTACTGGCAGGCCGAGGGCAGCCGCTTGTAGCCGCGGCCCGGCAGCGCGGCGGCCACGTCGAGCCAGCCGGGGCCAGGGGTGCCGGTGACGGCCGGGGACAGGGCCTCGGTGGGCTTGTCGGTGCCGGGCAGGCAGACGCCCACCCCGAGGATGTCGAGCGCGCTCATGCGGCGGCTCCCCGCGGGCCCGTGTCCTGGTGTACGGGATCGTGCCGCGCGGTGGCCGCCTGCCCCGCCGTGCCTGGGCGTTCACGTGCGGATCCGGCTCCCGGCACGCCCGACAGGACGAGCGAGACGTTGTTGCCGCCGAAGGCGTAGGCGTTGACCAGTACGGCGGACGCGCTCAGCGGCACCGGCCGGTCCTGCGGCAACCACACCGCGCAGCGCGGGTCCTGCGCGGAGACGGGCGCGTTGGCCGGGACGCGCCCGTGGCGCAGCATCAGCGCCGCTGTCAGCACTCCGAACGCGCCGGCGACCCCCGCCGTGTGCCCGATCATGGCCTTGAGGCTGAACAGGGGGAGCTCGTCGCAGAGTTCGCCGAACACCTCGCGCAGCGCCTCGCTCTCCACGACGTCGTTGAGCGGGGTGCCCGTGCCGTGCGGCACCACGCCCCCGACGTCGTCGGGCCGCAGACCCGCGTCGGCCAGCGCCCGGCGCATGCCACGCACGGCCTGGGTGCCGCCGGGGTCGGGGGCGGTGGGGTGGTGGGCGTCGCAGCTGAAAGCGGCGGCGGACAGTTCCGCGTACGGCGTCGCCCCACGGGCCTCGGCATGCTCGGCCGACTCCAGGACCAGCATGGCCGCGCCGTCGCCGAAGAGGGTGCCCTGCCGGTCGGTGTCGAAGGGCCGGCAGGCGACCGGGTCGGCCGCGCCGATGCGGTTGAAGACGCCCATGCCCACGCGGGTCGGTCCCTCCGCACCGCCGGTGAGCACCATGTCCGCCTCCCCGGCCCGGATCATGTCCGCAGCGATCGCCGCCGCGTAGCCGCTGGCCGCACAGGCGTTGCCGACGCTGGTGCTGCCGCCGGTGGCGCCGATCGCGGCCGAGACCGCGGCGGAGGTCACCGTCATCGGCGACCACCTGCCGACGGCCTGGCGAAGCGGTACGGCGTGCTCGGCGGCCCGCCGGGCCTCGTGCCGGCCGGCGTTGCCCATCTCCACGCCCAGTACGACGGAGAGCCGTTCGCGCCGCGCGTCGTCCAGACCGGCGTCCGCCACCGCTTCGTGGGCGGCGGCGATCGCCATGCGGGGTCCTGCGCCGAGCTCCACGTGGGCATGCCGCTCGGGCCCGTCGGGGACGTCGGCCTCCGGCACCAGGTACATCAGCCGGTTGGCCATGCGGGCGTCCGGGTCGGTCATGGGCCGGGGCGCGCCGCCTCCCGAGGTCAGGCCCTGCCAGAAAGCGGGCACGCCCGAGCCCAGACAGGAGATCGCCCCGAGGCCGGTGACGACCACCCGGCGGCCGTTTGCTCCTCGGGCGCTCACGCCCCCTCACCTGCTCCGGTCAGCACCAGTGCGGCAGCCGCGTCGTCCGTCGCTCCCCCGCCGCTGGTGGCCAGGACGGGGCCGGGGCCGCCCGCGACGAGGTGGGCGACGCCCACCGCGGCCTGGACGACGCCGAGTGCTCCCGAGCAGTGGCCGAGCCGCGTGGTGAGGTCCACCGCCGAGGCCGCTGCCGCGTCCTCGGCCGAGCCGAGCCACAGTCCGGCGGCGGGCGCGCCCTCGTGCAGCGCCTGGGCGACGGCCGTCGCGGAGTCGGCGGCCCGCACACTGCGGGACAACGTGGCCAGGGGGCGGGCGCCCCGTTCGGCGACCCGCTCGGCGGACTCCAGGACCAGCGCCGCCGCCCCGTCGAGGACGTCGTGGCCCGAGCCGTCCGCCAGCAGCCTGGCGGCGGGCTCGGTGTGCGGCTCGACCCCGATGACGACGACCGTCTCGGCCCTGCGCACGGCGAGCAGGTTGCGCGCCCAGTACAGCGCGTCGGCCCCGCTCGTCGCCCCGTTGCACACCGTGAGGTTGGGCCCGCGCATCCCGTACCGGATGGCGATCCAGCCCGCGATCACATTGGACGAGGTGTGCGGCAGGCCGAGCGGGCTCAGTCCGGTGACCGTGTGTTCGGTGATGGTCTCGACGAAGTCGCAGACGCTGTCGAGGTTGCCGAGATTGGAGGAGACCACCACGGCCGTGGTGTCGCCGGGTCCGGTGTACGTCTCACCGTCGTCGGACAGCAGGCCCGCCTGGCGCAGTGCGGGTCCGACGGCGCGCAGAGCGAGGCGCGAGGCCCGGTCCTTGTGCCGCATCGCCCTGCCCTTGAGGCCGGTGGCCGGGTCGAACCCCCCGTCGGGGGCGTCCGGGCCCAGAAGATCGGCGGCCTCCGTCAGACCGGGGACGGCGGTGCCCACTCCGGTGATCACGACGGCTTCCGCCGAACCCGCTTCGTGGCGCGCGGTCACGTGCGGTCCCCCTTCTCCAGGACGGCCACGGCGTTGATGCCGCCGAAGCCGAACGCGTTGATCTGTGCGGTGGACAGTCGGGCGGTGGCGGCCCTGTCGCGTACCAGGCGTAGTCCGGCCGCCTCGTCGATCGGGTCGGTCAGGCCCAGCACGGGCGGGACCACGCCGTGCCGCAGGGCGAAGGCCGCGGTGACCAGGCTGAGCAGTCCGGAGCCGCCCAGAGTGTGTCCGGTCATGGACTTGATCGCGGTGAGCAGGGGGCCGGCGCCGGCGCCTTCGAAGACTCCGGACACCGCGGTCGCCTCGGCCGAGTCGTTGAGCTGGGTGCCGCTGCCGTGCAGCATCACCAGGTCGATCTCGTCGGCCTTGAGCCCGGCCCTGCGGTGCGCGTCCCTGATCGCCCAGGAGATGGTCGTCGGGTCGGGGGCGGTGGGGTGTGCGGCGTCGCAGTTCATGCTGACGCCGCGGACGACGGCGTGAACTCCCCTGCGGGCGGCGCCCGTTCGCTGGACGACGACGGCGACCGAACCCTCGCCCATCAGCATGCCCGCGCGGGCCCGGTCGAACGGCCGCAGTGCGTGCGGTGTCTCGTTCTGTACGCGGTCGAGCGTCCCGAAGGCGCTCTCCGTGATCGAGTCGGTGCCCGCCACCACCACGGTGTCGGTCAGTCCGAGCTCGATCATGTCGGTGGCCATGCCCAGCGTGTACAGCGTGGCGGCGCAGGCGTTGGCGAAGGTGTAGCTCCGCGCCGTGCCGAACCGGTCCCGCAGCGCGCTGCCGAAGTGCAGGTCCCGCACGGTCAGCGGTGCGCCGTCGCGCCACCACAGCTCGGCCGAGCGCTGTTCCCGCAGCGTCGTCCCGACGAGGATCGGGATGCCGTCGGCCGCGGTGTCCAGACCGGCGTCGGTGAGGGCCTGTTCGACCGCGGTCTCCAGCCACCGGGTGGCGCGCAGTGGGCGATCGGCGCCGTCCGGGCCACGGTCGTCGATCTCGTACGCCTGCTTCGCACGGTACTTGTCCCCGTCGAAGGCGTGCAGGTCGGTGAGGCCGCTGCGGCCCGCGCACAGCGCGTCGTAGACGGAGCGCGGGTCGTCGCCGATGCTCGCCACGGCCCCGAGGCCCGTGATGTCCCAGCTCATCGGTCGACCACCGCTTCCCGGCCCGCCGACTCCCGCAACCGGTTACGTGCGAGCTTTCCCGTGGACGTGGTGGGCAGTACGTCGATCACCTCGACCCTGGCCGGGCGTTTGAAGGCCGCCAGGCGGGTGCGGAGAAGGGCGAGGATCGCCTTGCGGACGACGCTGGGGTCGGCGCCCGGCACGGGGACGGCGTAGGCCACCGCCTGGTCGAGTCCGTTCTCGTCGCTCACGGCCACGACCGCGCACTCCGCCACCTCGTCGGCCTCGCGCACGACCGCCTCGATCTCGCCGGGGGCCACCTTGTAGCCACCCATGTTCAGCAGGTCGTCGGCGCGGCACAGGTACCAGAGCTCGCCCGTGTCGTCGCGGCGGACGATGTCGCCGGTGTACACGCCCCTGTCGGCGAAGGTGCGGCGGGTGGCCTCGGTCCGGTTGAGGTAGCCGAGTGCCACGGAGGGCCCGGCCACGTGCAGCCTGCCCTCGGTTCCTTCCGGGACCGGTCCGCCGTCCTCGCCCCTGACGGTCGCGGTGGCGCCCGGGACCGGGAATCCGGTGGCCCCCACGGTGATGGCCGCGGGCGGGGTGGCGACGACGAAGTGCAGGGCCTCGGTGGCGCCGAGGCCGTTGACGAGCGGCACGCCGAACGTCTCGCGCACCCGTTCGGCGAGCGCGGCCGGGCAGTGCTCGCCCGCAGTGGCGGCCAGCCGCAACGAGGCGGTCGCCGCGGCGCCGTGGCCGGCGGCCAGGGCGAGCAGGGCGACGTACATCCTGGGTACGGAGAACAGCACGGTCGGCCGGTGGCGGTGCAGCGCGCTGTGGACCGCGTGCGCGTCGACGCCACCGCGCAGCACCACGGTGCGGGCGCCGGCGGCGAGCGGCAGGATGACGGAGTTCCCGAAGCCGTACCCGAAGGACACCTTGGCGGTGGAGAGCACCACGTCGTCGGGTCCGAGCCCGAGCAGTGAGCCGACCGAAGCGGCGACGGCCTCGATGCCGGTGGCGGCGTGCAGCACGCCCTTGGGCGAGCCGGTGCTGCCCGAGGTGTACTGGATCAGAGCGGGCTGCCCGGCGGCCCAGTCGGCCTCCTCGGCCGCCGCGTCGGGGGCGTACGCCTGGGACCCGGTGTCGCTCCTGAAGATCGTGCGGACCTCGTCGCCCGTGGTGTGCGGCAGCCGGTCGATGTCCGCACCCAGCTCCCGCCGGGCGGCGTTCGGTACGTCGAAGTGCGCGAACCCGGCCTCGCAGTCGGCGGCCATGAAGCGCAGTTCGGGGTCGGACAGCGCGGGGCTGACCGGCACGGGCACACAGCCGTGCCACCACAGGCCCAGGATCGCCGCGGTGGTCGCCACCGAGTCGTCGGCCAGCACCAGGGCCCGGGTGCCTGCCGGAATCCCGCGCTCGCGCAGGGCCCCCGCGTAGCCGACCACGGCGTCGTGGAGCTGCGCGTAGGTCACCTCGCCGACGTCGGGGTCCACATGGCTGACGCGGTCCCCCGCGCCTGCCGACACGTGCTTGCCCACCAGTAGTTCCACCAGTTTCATCGCGGACCTTTCCTTCGGGACGTCACTTCCACGGCGACGGCGTTGCCGCTGCCGAGGGCCAGCGCGAGGACGCGCGGGCCCGGTTGTTCCAGCGGGCCGGGGGCGGCCGTCAGGGCGACGGCGGTGACCAGCGCGGCGACGCCCCCGGCGGCCCCCAGGTCGCCGAGCCGCTCCTCGACCCGCAGCAGCGGCGCCGCACACAGCAGGGCCCGGGCGCCCGCGGCACGGGTGTCTGTCGCGGGCGCGGACAGGACCAGGTGGTCCGGCGGCCCGTCCAGTCGTTCCAGGCAGGAACGGACGAAGGCGTCGATGCCGTCTCGGGCCGTACGGGCCCTGAGGACCGGCCGGACGGCCGCTCCCCCGCCGTACGGGGCGTGCCGCTGGAGCACCACGCATAGCGCGCCCTCCGCCGGGTCGCCGCCGGGGCGGAACCGCCACGCGGACGTGTCCGCCGAGCCTCCGACCACGACGCGCTCGCACCGGCCCCGCGTCAGCATCCGTACGGCCTCGGTGACGGCCTGGGCGCCCGCGTCCTGCTCCCCGGTCACGTTCAGGTACGGCCCGTCGAGGCCGAAGCGCACGGACACCGCCGTCACGGGCGCGGTGAACGCGGAGTGCGCGGTGCGCCGTGGGGAGACCCGTCCTGGCCCGAACTCGGTGATGTCGGCGCAGGTCTGCGCGTACGCGGCCAGGCCCGCGGTGGACGAGGCCCACACGGTGGCGGTGCTGCCGCCTGCTCCCGGCGCCCCGGGTGTGCGGGGGGACGCGGCTGCCATCGCGTCGGTGGCGGCGGCGAGCGCGTGCTCGTGCTCCGGGGCCTCGTTCGCGAAGCGGCGGAGGGCGGACGGGGCGAGCAGACCGGACAGACCTGACGCTCCCGGAAGTCGGACGCCGAGCCCGGCTACCGCTACCGCGCTCGGCCGTGCGGGGGCACGCAGGACCGTGCGTACGGTCTCAGGCATCGTCGCCCCCGGCTGCGCCGAGCAGGAGCGCTGACACCCCGCCGCCCAGCCCGAAGGCGAGGCTGAGCACGGTGGCGACCGGGGCTTCGCGGCCCCGCGGCGGCACCAGGTCCAGGCCGGCGCAGGCCGGGTCGGGCCGGCGGAGGGTGGCGTTGCCCGGGAGGTGTTCTGCGGCCAGTGCGAGCACCGCGACCACTGCTTCGAGTACTCCCGCCGCGCCCTGGGTGTGGCCGAGCATGCCCTTGAGCGAGGACACGGCCGGCCTGCGCCGCCCGGGTCCGCCGAGGGCGGAGACGATCGCCCGCGCCTCGACGCCGTCGCTCGCGGGGGTGCCGGTGCCGTGCGCGCACACCCAGTCGATCTCCTCGGGCGCACGGTCCGCGTCCCGCAGACAGGTGCCGATCGCCTCGACGAGGGCGTCGCCGGTCGGCCGCGGCCGGGTGAGGTGGTACGCGTCGGCCGCAGCACCGTGTGCCAGCAGAACGGCCAGCGGAAGTCCGCCGCGTGCGGCGCAGTGCTCGGCGCTCTCCAGGATCACGACGGCGGCGCCCTCGGCGGGCTGCATGCCGAGCCGGTCGCCGTCGAAAGGGCGGGCGACGTCGGGGGCGAGCGCCCGCAGCGTGGTGAACATGGCGAACACCTCCTGGGAGAGCTCCTCGGCCCCGCCGCAGATCGCGACGTCCACCTCTCCCTCGGAGATCGCGGCGGCCCCGCATGCCACGGCGTCGCCGCCGACGGAGCAGCCGGAGGCCAGCAACACCACGGGCCCGTCGACCGGTACGACCTCGGGCACCAGGTCGAGCAGCCGTTCCGGCTCGGCCCAGTCGGTGCCCTCGGCCGTCAGTCCGGCGGAGGTGATGCCGTGGTCCAGGACCGGCCTGGTGCCCATGACCGTCCCGGCGAAGACGCCGGTACGGGCGCGGCTCCCGGTGCGGGTGAGCCCCGCGCCGTGTGCCGCTTCCGCCGCGGCGGCAGCCAGGCAGCGGGCGGCGAGCGAGCGGTGCGGCGGCACGAGGGAGTCGAGCCGTGACAGCGCGGACCGGGGGATCTCCCCGGCGCGGTGCGAGGGGTGGCGGGAGGTGTCGAAGCGGGTGACGGGCCCCGTGGTCACCCGGCCTTCGCGTACGGCGTCCCACAGCGCCCGGTGACCGAGTCCGGCCGGCGACACCGCGCCGACCCCCGTCACCACGATGCCGGCGCGCCCCGGTGGGCACTCGACGGCAGTCGCCATCAGACCACCTTTCCCTTGTCGCGCAGCAGCGCCAGCACGGCCGACGCCGACGTCATTTCGCCCGCCTCGTCGGGACTGACCGAGATCTCGAATTCCCGCTCCACCCGCACGGCGATCTCGACCTTCTCCAGGGAGTCCGCCGCCAGGTCGTCGTAGAAACTCGCTTCCGGTTCCACGCTTTCGATGTCGATCTCCAGGATTTCCGCGACGATGCCGCGCACCCGGTCGAGAGCGGCAATGCTCTGCACATCGGACATGACCGTCCCTCAATTCCAGTTCGCAGCAGCGGAAATTGCTTGTTCCGCGTTCAACCGGGGATCGCACAGCGTGGTGGAGCGGCCGTCGCAGCTGGTGAGCTCCGATGCGGCGGCGATGCATTCGCCAACCGTGTCCGGGGTGGTCTCCAGATGAAGTCCGCCCGGAATCGCGCCGACTTCACGCAGGGCCGCCTGGAATTCGACGATCTCCTGCGTGACGGAGCTCAGCAGCCGCGTCTTGCGGCCGCTGGTGGCCCGTACGGTGTTGCCGTGCATCGGGTCGCACAGCCAGACCACCGGGTGCCCTGCCTCTCGCACCCGGGCAGCCAGTGCGGGCAGACGACGGGCCGCTTCTCCGGCTCCCATCCGCGAGATGAGCGTCAGCCGCCCAGGCCTGCGCGCCGGGTCCAGGAGCGCGCACAGCCGCAGGAGTTCCTCCTCCGTCATGCTGGGACCGACCTTGCAGGCGACCGGATTGGAGACCGCGGCCAGCATGCGGACGTGCGAACCGTCGAGCTGGCGGGTGCGGTCGCCGATCCACGGCCAATGTGTGGACGTCAGCAGCATGTCGCCCTCGGAGCCACGGCGCAGCTGCGGCAGCTCGTAGTCCATGAGCAGTGCCTCGTGGCTGGTCCACACCGGAACCCTGGTGATCTCCTGCTGCTTGCGCAGGTAGGTCATGGCGGTGGTCGCGGCCTCGTGACAGGCGAGCATGCGCAGCGGATCGGGCCTGCGGTCCTCCTCGGTCTCCTTCGGGCCGTTGACCAGATGCCCGCGGAAGACCGGCAGTTCCACGCCGTCGACGACCTCCGTCGGGCCGGACCGGGGCTTGGCGAACTGGCCGGCGAAGCGGCCCACCCGCAACACGGGCAGTCCGGAACCGATCTGCATCACTCCGGCAAGAGCGTCCAGCAGGCCGGTCTTCCTGCCCAGGTGGGCGGGCGTGCACTCGGCCGGGTCCTCGGCGCAGTCGCCGGCCTGGACGACCTGCCGGCGGCCGGCCGCGACGTCGGCCAGGGCCGAGCGCAGCGAGTGGATCTCGTCGGCGTCCACGAGTTCCGGCAGACAGGCGATGTCCCTCCTGATGCCGGTGACGAGCCAGTCGTCGTTCCAGGCGGGCTGCTGACGGGACGGCAGCAGCCGCCAGGACCGCATCTCGTCCTCGGTGAGGGCGGAATGGGATTCGGTGAGTCCGGCCCAGTTGATGGCGACGTTCATAAAGGTTCGATCCTCGTATCCCCTGTCGGCTGCCTTGGAATAGGCGCAAGTGAATGAGGCGCAAGCGTGAATCGCGAAGGTCCGGCTGATTGCAGCCGAACGACGGCGTACCGACCGGGCGCCGCGATCGAATGTCCGGCGTGAACGGCCGAGTTCGGTGCGCCCGGCCGATTTCGACTGTAGCCGTGCGGAAGCCCCTGAGGACTACCCGTGTGGGTAGCCGAGTGCGGTTGACAACCTACTCGTCGACCGCAGACCGCAGCGCATGTGAGTAGTGGCCCGCACACCCACCCGGCTGCCAGGCTGATCGGAACGCAGGAGATGCCAGGAAAAGAAAAGCAGGACAAGAGGTGGCAGTCATGACCTGTACCGTGCGAGTTTCTGGGGAGTTCTCGTGAGTGAGATGAATTCGGCACGTCTGCAGTCCCTGTTGAGTCCCGACGCGCCGCCGTTCGCCCTGCTCCACCGACCGCATTCTGCGGGCCACGACGACGTCGAGATCCTGCTCGGGGACGTCACGGAGGTTCCGGGTCTGGGCGACCTGCCGCTGCCCTCGGGCGCGCCGTCGCACAGCGCAGAAGGCCGCCACGATCTGGTGGTGCTGGTTCCGTACCGTCAGATAGCCGAGCGCGGTTACGCGCACCAGGACGACGGCACTCCGCTGCTCGCCATGAAGGTGGACGAGCAGACCAGGCTGAGCGTCGAGGAGACGCTGGCCACCGTCCCCGACCGGCCCTTCGAGCTGGCCGACGCCGGCTTCGAGACCGACGACGCCGAGTACGGGACCATCGTCCGCAAGATCATGAACGAGGAGATCGGGCGCGGCGAGGGCGCCAATTTCGTGATCAAACGCTCCTTCGTCGCCACGGTCCAGGGGTCGCCCACCGATGCCGCGTTGACGGTGTTCCGTCGCCTGCTGGCCGGTGAGGCCGGTGCGTACTGGACCTTCCTCGTCCACACCGGCACGCGCACCCTGGTGGGCGCCACCCCCGAGCGGCATGTCGCGCTGAACGACGGCACCGTCACCATGACCCCGATCAGCGGCACCTACCGCTACCCCGCCGCCGGCCCCACCGTCCCCGGGACGCTCCGCTTCCTCGCGGACCCCAAGGAGACCGACGAGCTGTACATGGTCGTCGACGAGGAACTGAAGATGATGGCGCGCATCTGCGAACCCGGGGTCCGGGCGGAGGGGCCGTACCTGCGGGAGATGACGCGACTGGCCCACACCGAGTACCACCTCAGCGGGCGCACCACCCTGGAGGTGGGCGAGATCCTGCGCGAGACGATGTTCGTGCCCACCGTCACGGGCAGCCCGCTGGAGAACGCCTGTCGGGTCATCAACCGGTACGAGACCGAGGGCCGCGCCTACTACAGCGGGGTGCTCGCCGTGATCGGCCGGGACGAGACCGGCACCAGGCGGATGGATTCCGCGGTACTCATCCGCAGCGCCGACATCGACGCGCGCTCCCGCCTGCGGATCGGCGTGGGCGCGACACTGGTGCGCCACTCCGACCCCGGCTCCGAGGTCGCCGAGACCCGCGCAAAGGCGGCGGCGGTGCTCCAGGCCTTGCACGGTGGCGTCCAGCAGGCATCGGCGGAAGGCCCCGCGCTCGCGGCGGACCCCGAAGTCCTCAGCTCACTGGCGGACCGCAACCGGACCCTCGCCCGGTTCTGGCTGGAACCGTTCGACGAGGAGGCGCACCGCGGCCACCGGGAGGTGCTGGCCGGACGGCGAGTGCTGCTGATCGACGGCGAGGACACCTTCACCGCGATGCTCGCCCACCAACTCCACGCCCTGGGCCTGCGCGTCACCGTCCGGCGCTTCGACGAGCCGTACGAACCGGCCGACCACCACCTCGTGATCGTGGGCCCCGGTCCCGGCGACCCGCGCGAGCAGAACCACCCGAAGATCGCCGTCCTGCGCCGCACCGTCCGCGAACTCCTGGCCGCACGGCGGCCGTTCCTGGCGGTCTGCCTCGGACACCAGGTGCTCTGCGCGGAACTCGGGCTCGATCTGATCCGCAAGAACCCGCCCAACCAGGGCGTCCGGCGCCGGATCGACCTGTTCGGCCGCCCGGCCGGGCTCGGCTTCTACAACACCTACGCGGCCCTCTCCCCCACCGATCGCTTCACCGCCCCCCAGGTCCCCGAGGGCATCGATGTCAGCCGGGACCCGCACAGCGGCGAGGTCCACGCGCTGCGCGGCGAACGGCTGCGATCGACGCAGTTCCACCCGGAGTCGCTCCTGTCCGAGGACGGACTGCGCATCCTCGCCGACGACCTGTCGGCGCTGCTGCCCGCCCCCGTCCGCGCGACGGGCTGACCGGAGAACGGGTCGCTGCCCGGCACGACTCCCGTCCCCCGCCGCGATCCCGGCACGCGGTCCCACACCTGCCGAGGCCCTCGTCTCCACCACGGATCCACAGCGCGGGCGGACGCGTCCCCCGCCACCGTGACGGGCGCCCGGCACCGATCCCGCCACGCCGCGATCCCGCCACGCACCTCAGCTCCGTCGCGTCCCGCGAAGCGGTCCCGCTCGCCGGTTCCCCCGCAGACCTCACCCGAAAGCGCACTTGATGCCACTCACCCACAGGCGCCCGGCCACGGACGAGCCCGGCGGCCGCGGTCTCGTCCTCGCGCTGGGCCTCTCGGCCATGATCGTGTCGATGATGCAGACCCTGGTCGTCCCGATCCTGACGGTGGTCCAGAAAGACCTGTCGCTGTCCTCCTCGAGTACGAGCTGGCTGGCCACCTCGACACTGTTGTCCGCCGCTGTGTTCACCCCGCTGCTCGGTCGCCTGGGCGACATGCGCGGGAAGCGACCCGTACTCCTGTGCGTGCTGGGGGTGACCGTCGTCGGATCCGCGCTGGCGGCCACCACCAGTTCGCTGCCGCTGCTGCTCGTCGCCCGCGCGATGCAGGGAGCTTCGACGGCGATCTTCCCGCTCGCGCTGTCGGTACTGCGCGACGAGCTGCCCGCACGGCGGCTGGCGGGGGCGATGGGGCTCGTCAGCGGGACGCTGGCGTTCGGCAGCGGTCTCGCCCTGGTCGGCGCGGGGCTGCTCACCCAGGGACCGCACCCGGACTACCACCGGGTGTTCTGGCTGGCGACCGTACTGTCCCTGGTCGCACTGATCACCGTGGCGATCGCCGTCCCGCCGTCGCCCTCCTCCACCGGCGGCCGTACGGACTGGCTGGGAGTGACGACACTCGCCGGCGCGCTGGTCCTGCTCCTGCTGCCCATCTCGCAAGGCGGTACATGGGGTTGGACCTCGGCGCGCTCCTTGGGGCTGCTGGGGGGCGCGGCGGTGCTGACCGCCTTGTGGGTCCTCGTCGAACGCCGGGTACGCCAACCTCTGGTGGACATGCGCATGTTCGTCCTGCGGCCGGTGGTCTTCACCAACCTCGCCGGGGTGCTGCTGGGGTTCGGCATGTTCACCCAGTTCATCGGCATCTCGTACCTGGTGCAGACGCCCCACCGGATCGCGGGGTACGGCTTCTCGGCCTCGGTGCTGGACGCCGCCGTGGTCTATCTGCTGCCCGGCACCGTCGCGTCGTTGATCGCCGCGCAGTTCGGCGGTGTGCTGGTCCGGCGGATCGGCGCCCGCGTCACCCTGGCCGCCGGAGCCGGGTCGGGCGTCCTGGGCTTCGGCTGGCTGGCCGTCAGCCACGGCGGTCCCGGGGGCGTCGTGGCAGCGGGGCTGCTCACCGGCATCGCGGTCAGCTTCGGCTTCGCGACCCTGCCCGCGTTCATCGTGGCGGGCGTTCCCGTCCATCAGAGCGGCATCGCGAACGGCATCAACTCGATCGCCCGGTCCCTGGGCAGTTCGCTGGGCAGCGCCGTGATCACCGCGCTGCTGAGCGCCCGCCTGCTGACCGGACTTCCCCCCGGTACGCCCGCGGTGCCCGCCGAGGGCCAGTACACGCTCTCCTTCGCTCTCGGCGCCGCCGCCTTCGCACTGGTCGCCCTCATCGCTCTCACCGGTCTGCGGATCGAGGCCGTCCCGCACCAGAAGGTCGTACGACCCGCAGCGGCGGGCGACCGGGTGGCGTGACGCACTCCATGTTCCCGGAATGGTTGTACGACATAAGGCGACTCTTTGGCAGAGAATCCATCACGTCTCCCTCACGCTTCCCGCTCCGGCATTCGCCCCGGCCGAACAGCCGTCCGACCGACATAGCCTGAGGCGGTCTCTCACGGCACCTGCGTCACCTGACGCCTCAGTGGTGACCCCATGTCGGGGTAGGCCACCCGCCGCAGACGAAGCGGCGCCGCCTGGAGGCGCGACGCGGCCCGCCCCGCTCCACAGATCGGACACACAATGGCGACGCCCAGACCCCGTTTGTCCCGCTTCCGCCGAGACACACGGCAGCAGCCCGCACCCGAGGTCACCACGGTGGACCGGCGTGCCAGGCTCCTGGCGGGTGACCCGTCACTGGCCGAGTTGACGACCGACGGGCGCACCTGGGTAGGACGGCGTGTGACCAGCCTGGAGGAGGGACGGGCGGCCGAGCGCAACCTCCGGCTCGTCACGGCCGCCCTGGAACACGGTGGCGTCGAATACTTCCTGGTGCCCGGACGCTCCGTACAGCGATACGTCGTCGGGATCCGGCTCGCCGACCGCAAGGCCCTGCTGAGCTCCCTGCGAGAGCTGTACGCCGGTACCGCCCTGTATGCGGCGGAGCCCGTCTCGGACATCTGGCCCGCCAACGCGGCGCTCTACGCCGAAGGCGCACTGCCCACGGAACTCAAGCGGCGCCCGGTCATACGGTTCGGCGAGATCCTCCTCGGCCCTTCGGGCCAGGTTCTCGCCGGGCTCGTCCGAGGCTGCGACGTGGAGTTCTGGCGGGACGGCGGCCTGCTCCACGAGCAGCGTGAACAGGGCGACGCCCGTGCCACCGAGCTGCTCGGCAGCCTCCGCTTCCAGGCGCCGCCCGCACTCCTCGACGGCGCACTGGTTGGCCCCCGCCCCAACGCGGTCTCCGACGTCGTACCGGCCGAGGCCCAGAAGCCCGCCACCCGGACAATCCGGGGCACAGACCACCCCACGTTCGCCGATTTCACCGAACCCGGCATCGACACCGTCACTTTCCCCCTGGACGTCGTCTACACATGGGTGGACGGCGACGACCCAGCTCTGGCCGCAAAGCGCGAGGCCCACCGCACCGGCCGAGCACCCGACGCGCAGTCCCGTGAGGCGGGCGCCTCCCGCTACACCAGCCACGACGAGCTCAAGTACTCACTGCGTTCCCTGGAGATGTACGCGCCGTTCGTGCGGAACATCTACATCGTCACCGACGGCCAGAGCCCCTCATGGCTGGACACCGCGGCGCCCGGCATCCGAGTCGTCGACCACAAGGAGATATTCAGCGACCCGGATGCACTCCCCGTCTTCAACTCCCACGCCATCGGAACCCAGTTGCACCACATCGACGGGCTCTCCGAGCAGTACCTGTACTTCAACGACGACGTCTTCCTGGGCCGCCCGATCACGCCAGGACACTTCTTCCACGGCAACGGCATCGCCAAGGTGCCCTTCTCGCCCTCCCAACTCGGCCTCGGGGCACCGCATCCTGACGAACCGGCCCCCAATTCGGCGGGCAAGAACGTCCGGCGCCTGCTGCAGGGGAATCACGGACGCATGACAGTGAACAAGTTCGCGCACGCCCCGCACCCTCAACTCCGCTCAGTGATGCGCGAAATAGAGGAGCGCTACGCGGAGGACGTCGACCGCACCAGCAGGTCCCGGTTCCGCGCCCCCAGCGACATCGCCATGGGAGCGTCGTTCCATCACCATCAGGCTTTCCTCACCGGCCGAGCGGTGCCCGCGACGTACAAGGCACGTTACGTGGACGTGGCCCGGGGAGACGCGGACGAACGGCTCGCCGAACTCCTGACGAACCGCCGCTTCGACTTCTTCTGCCTCAACGACGTCAACACCCCCTCCGAGCAGCAGGAAGAGATCCACCAAAAGATCCATGCCTTCCTGGAGAGCTACTTCCCCTTCCCCAGCCGCTTCGAGCGCACCACCGTCACACACACCTGACGGCACCCACGTCGCACCGCGAGATCAGGCAGGGCGGTCACCGGCCTGTGCCGGATGCCGGGGCGCCGAGGTGAGCACTGGTGCCCTTCGAACAGCGCGGCCTGCCCGAAACCGGATCAGTGGCCCCGGTAGTCGCTGGCTGGTCCCGGTGTCGCGTCAATGGTGGTATTTTCTGCCGCCGATTGACCTTGCCCACGACACCTCAGGGGGACCCGATGACCACTCCGCCGCCGCCCGGCCAGAACCCGTACAGACAACGCCCCGCCGCGCCGCTCCCCGCCCGCCGCTGGGGCGTCAGGCGCGTCCTCAAGGGAGTCGTCAGCGTCGTCGTGGTCGGTGTCGTCGCATACGGCGGCTACACGACCTGGTTCGGGGGCGCCGCGACCGCCGACGCGGGTGACTGCCTGCACGCCGGCAACGCGGCGGCCACGGCGGTGATATCCGTCGGCGATCCCGAGTTCGAGATCGTGGACTGCGGCACACCCGAAGCCCAGTTCAAGGTCTCCAGCCGCGCCTCCGGCACGGACGGAACCTGCGAGGACCAGTACCAGCGCTACACCCAGGGCGGCGCGGGCCGGGACTTCACCCTCTGCCTCGAACCCCTCAAGTGAGCCCTCACGCAACGGGGTGAGGTTCCTGGCGCCGGCCGGCCGTCGGCGCCAGGAACTCCACGGCGCCGCTCCGCGCGTCGTCAGGTGCACGCAGGCCGCCCGGGCAATAGTGACACTCCCTCAAAGCGACGGAATTCTGTGAGGGATACAGATCCTTCACATATCCGACATCCATATCGGCCCCTCGGATGCCTCCAACTCCCGCTGTATCAACACCAGGGAGACACCCCGCCGGATGCTCACCGACCCGGAGACCGTGAACGTCCCGGACGTCGTCGTCGCCGTCAGCGGGGACGCCGACGACGACGGCTCCGTGGAGGCGTACACGGCGGCGCGCCGCATGGTGCGGGAGTCCGCCCTCCGCAATCGGGCCGCCGTGGCCTTCTGCACCGGCAACCACGACGAGCGCGGGACTTTCGCCAAGGTGCCGGGCAGCGGACACCGCGGCGCCGAGGGGGCGAGGGCCCGCCGGACCATGGCACGGGTACCGAAAGGGCATCCGCCAGCCGTGGGAGTCCTCTTGGACTTCCGGCCCCATCAACCGACACGAGTGTGAAACGACCGAAAGCCCATTCGTGCACCTCAGAGCTCACACGCCCCCATCACAACTGGTCACCCCGCTCGTTCGCCCCTTCCAGGACAACTGACCATCAGGGACCAGCAGCTCCGCGCAGAGTGTCCCTCACCCCGACACCCGATTGACATCCGCCATCTCGACAGGGCCTGACCTGCCCAACAGGTTGACTGACACCCCATCAGAGCGAGCGCCACGAGCGTCATTCCAGCGTCGAGACATCGCCCGTAACGCCCACACCGCACATAATGCGCACACACAAAACCGCGGGTCAGGCGCCCTTCTCAGCAGGCTCCAGAATCGCCACGCACTCCACGTGATGCGTCATCGGGAACAGGTCGAACGCGCGCAGCGTCCGCACCTTGTAGCCGCCCTCGCGGAAGTAAGCCAGGTCGCGTGCGAGTGCCGCCGGGTCGCAGGCGACGTAGGCGATGCGGCGGGCGCCGAGGCCGGAGAGGTGCTTCACCGTCTGCTTGCCCGCGCCCGCGCGCGGCGGGTCGAGGACGATCAGGTCGCACTCGGTGATGCCGGTGCGGGGCAGGATCTGTTCGACCTTGCCGTGCTCGATGCGGACCCGGTCGAGGTCCTGGAGGTTGTGGCGGGCGTCCTCGACGGCGCGCTTGCCGGACTCGATACCGAGGACCGCGCCCTTCTCACCGATGCGCTGACCGATGGCGCCGGCGAACAGGCCGACGCCGCAGTAGAGGTCGAGGGCGGTGTCGTTCTTGCGGGGCAGGAGGCCCTGCATGACCGCGCGGACGAGGGTGTTGGCGGCCTGCGGGTGGACCTGCCAGAAGCCGCCCGAGCCGACGCGGTACGTGCGGTCGTCGGCGCGTTCGCGGACGAAGCCGCGGCCGTGGACCCGGTGGACGCCGCCGTCGCGTTCGTCGACGCGCAGGACGGAGACGGGCTTGTCGAGCTCGACGAGCGGCAGCCGGGCGCCGGGCTTCGGCGTGAGGATGACCTGGCGGTCGTTGGAACCGGTGGCGGTGATGGCTTCCACCGAGGCCATGCCGGTCCAGTCGCGCTTCTCGACGCCGAGTTCCGAGACGCCGGGCGCCGCGATCATGCAGTGCTCGACCGGCTCGACGTCGTGCGAACGGTGCTTGCGCAGGCCGGCGCGGCCGTTCTCGTCGATGGCGTACTGGACGCGGGTGCGCCAGGCGGGCACCTCGCCCTTCGGGAGCTTGTCGCCCTCGGCCGGCATGACCGTGCCGTCCCAGCCGGCCTCTTCGGGGGTGAGCCCGGCGAGGCGCTGGAGCTGTTCGGCGATGACCTCGCCCTTGAGCCGACGCTGGGCGCCGGGCTTGGCGTGCTGCCAGTCGCAGCCGCCGCACTTGCCGGGGCCGGCGTACGGGCAGGGCGCCTCGACGCGGTCCTTGGACGGTTCGATGATCGTGACGGCGTCGGCGCGCAGGAAGCGGGAGTCCTTGTCGCCGTCGGTGATCCGGGCGATGACCTTCTCGCCGGGAAGCGTGTGCCGTACGAAGAGGACCTGGCCCTCCGAGGTACGGGCGATGCAGTGGCCGCCGTGTGCGACGGGGCCCACCTCGACCTCGTACTCCTCGCCGATCAGTGAGTCCCCGGTCTGCGAGTCCTCGGCCGGCGACGAGGTGGATTCGTTCTGCATGAGGGGGTGGCTCCAGAGATCAAAGGAAAACGGCCGGACAACAACCCACAAGTCTACGTGGGTGGTGTCCGGCCGCTTACCACTTGCGGGCGCGGAGAGTCAGCTCTTGCTGCTGGGCTCCTTGGCCCGGCGCTCCACGGGACCCCGCCGGACCGAGCCGGGAGCGTTCCATTCGGCACGCTTCCTGGCGCGCTTCTTCGCGGCCTCGGAGGACTCCAGCTGGTACGGGACCGAGGTCACCATCACACCCGGGGTGAACAGCAGCCGCCCCTTGAGGCGCAGGGCGCTCTGGTTGTGCAGCAGATGCTCGTACCAGTGCCCGACCACGTACTCCGGGATGTAGACACTGACCACGTCGCGCGGGCTCTCCCGGCGCAGGCCCTTCACGTAGTCGATGACCGGCCGGGTCACCTCGCGGTACGGGGAGTCGAGGATCTTCAGCGGGATGTTGATACCGCGCCGCTCCCAGTCCGCCTTGAGCGCCTTGGTATCGGCCGGGTCGACGCTGATGGACAGCGCCTCCAGATGGTCGGAGCGGATCAGCTTGGCGTACGCCAGTGCGCGCAGCGTGGGCCGGTGCAGCTTGGAGACCAGAACGATCGAGTGGACCCGGGAGGGCTTCATGCTGTCGTCGGACGGGGCCTCGTCGGCGGAGATCTCCTCGGCGACGCGGTCGTAGTGCTTTCGGATCGCCGTCATCGTCCCGTAGAAGATCACCATGCCGAGCAGCGCCACCCAGGCGCCGTGGGTGAACTTGGTGGCGAGTACGACGACGAGCACCAGGCCGGTGAAGAACGCGCCGAAGGTGTTGATCGCGCGGGAGCGGATCATGTGGCGGCGCTTGGCCGGGTCCTTCTCGGTCCGCAGATGACGGTTCCAGTGCCGGACCATGCCGGTCTGGCTGAGGGTGAAGGAGACGAACACGCCGACGATGTACAGCTGGATCAGCCGGGTCGAGTCGGCGCCGTAGATCCAGGTGAGCAGGATGGCCGCGCCGGCCAGCAGCACGATGCCGTTGGAGAAGGCGAGCCGGTCGCCGCGGGTGTGCAGCTGGCGGGGCAGGTACCGGTCCTGGGCGAGGATCGAGCCGAGCAGCGGGAAGCCGTTGTACGCGGTGTTGGCGGCCAGGAAGAGCACGAGTGCGGTGGCCGCGGCGAGGATGATGAAGAGGAACGAGCCGTCGCCGAAGACGGCGGCCGCCACCTGGGAGATCACCGGGTCCTGGACGAAGCTCGAACCGACGGCGGCGCCGTTGTGGATCAGGTCCTTGGCCGGGTTCTCCGCCATCTTCACATCGGTGGCCATGGCCAGGCCGATGATGCCGCAGAACATCGTGACGGCGAGCAGACCCATCATCGCGAGCGTGGTCGCGGCGTTCTTGCTCTTCGGCTTGCGGAAGGCCGGCACGCCGTTGCTGATCGCCTCGACGCCGGTCAGCGCCGCACAGCCGGAGGAGAAGGCCCGCAGCAGCAGGAAGACGAGGGCGAAGCCGGCGAGGCCCTGGTGCTCGGGCTTGATCTCGAAGTCCGACGTCGGGGCTTGCATCGTGTCGCCGAGGACGAGACCGCGGAACGCGCCCCAGACGATCATGACGAAGACGCCGGCCACGAAGAGATAGGTGGGGATGGCGAAGAGCTTGCCGGACTCCTTGACGCCCCGCAGGTTCATCAGGGTCAGCAGCACGATGGCCGTGATCGCGCAGAGCGTCTTGTGCTCGACGACGAACGGGACCGCGGAGCCGAGGTTCTCCACGCCGGAGGCGATCGACACGGCGACGGTCAGGACGTAGTCCACCAGCAGGGCGCTGGCGACGGTCAGACCGGCCTTGGGGCCGAGGTTGGTGGTGGCGACCTCGTAGTCGCCGCCGCCGCTCGGGTAGGCGTGCACGTTCTGCCGGTACGAGGCGACGACCGTGAACATCAGGACCACGACAGCGGCCGCGATCCACGGGCTGAAGTGGTAGGCCGACACGCCCGCGATGGACAGCACGAGGAGGACTTCTCCTGGTGCGTACGCCACCGAGGACAGCGGGTCGGATGCGAAGACGGGGAGGGCGATGCGTTTGGGGAGGAGCGTTTCCCCCAGCTTGTCGCTGCGCAAGGCCCGGCCGATCAGGATCCGTTTGGGCACGTCGGTCAGTTTGGACACGCTGAGGATCGTAAGGGTTCCGTATGGAGGCCGCCGACGCACCACCCCTGCGGTCCTGCAATCTCCTGCACTCAGCCGAAATCGGCACGGAATCCTTAACGGAATCCTTGCACTCCCCCCTTATGGCATGAGCGCGCTGTAATCGTTCCGTTCCGGTCGGCCACGAGGACAGGCTTGGCGGACGGTGGCGTTCCAGTGGATCTCCGCTCCCGCCATTCCGTCACCCGTTCCTCTTTACCGCGCCTTTGCAGCTACGGCCGTGGCGAAAGCACACTCGAATGAGGCAACGCATCGGTGGCCGCATAAGCTCATCCCGGGCAACGCCGAAAAACGTTGCCCCGTTGTTTGCCCGGCAAGCCGAGGAAAGAGTGTGAGCAGGGTGTTTTCGCAGGTCAGCCGGACGACCAGGACTGCGAGGTAGGCGCAAGGTGCACATCGTCATCATGGGCTGCGGGCGAGTAGGAGCCGCTCTCGCGCAGACCCTGGAGCAGCAGGGGCACACGGTCGCCGTGATCGACCAGGACCCCACGGCGTTCCGCCGTCTCGGGTCGGGGTTCGGTGGTCGGCGCGTCACCGGTGTCGGCTTCGACCAGGACACCCTCCGTGAGGCGGGTATCGAGGAGGCCGGCGCGTTCGCCGCGGTGAGCAGCGGCGACAACTCGAACATCATCGCCGCCCGGGTGGCCCGCGAGATGTTCGGCATCGAGAACGTCGCGGCGCGGATCTACGACCCGCGACGCGCCGAGGTCTACCAGCGCCTCGGCATCCCCACGGTCGCCACCGTGCGCTGGACGGCGGACCAGATGCTGCGGCGGCTGCTGCCCTCGGGCGCCGAGCCGCTGTGGCGCGACCCGAGCGGCGGTGTTCAGCTCGCCGAGGTGCACACCACCCCCTCCTGGATCGGGCACAAGATCAGCACGCTGCAGGAGGAGACGGGCGTCCGCGTGGCGTTCCTCACCCGATTGGGCGAAGCCATTCTGCCGTCGTCGCAGACGGTGCTGCAGGAGGGCGATCTGGTCCACGTGATGATGCGCACGGACGAGATCGCGAAGGTCGAGGAGGCCTTCGCCGAGGGTCCTGAGGAGGGCGGTCACTGATGCGTGTCGCGATTGCCGGGGCCGGCGCGGTGGGCCGCTCCATCGCCGGCGAGCTCCTGGAGAACGGCCACGAGGTGCTCCTCGTGGACAAGGCACCGACCGCCATTTCGGTGGAGCGGGTGCCCATGGCCGAGTGGCTGCTCGCGGATGCCTGCGAGATCACCTCGCTGGACGAGGCGGCGCTCCAGCGCTGCAACGTCGTGATCGCCGCGACCGGCGACGACAAGGTGAACCTGGTCGTCTCGCTGCTCGCGAAGACCGAGTACGGCGTACCGCGGGTCGTCGCCCGGGTCAACAATCCGAAGAACGAGTGGCTCTTCAACGAGTCCTGGGGTGTCGATGTCGCGGTGTCCACGCCGCGTCTGATGTCCGCCCTGGTCGAGGAGGCGGTGAGCGTCGGCGATCTGGTCCGGCTGCTGCGCTTCAGCCACGGCGACGCCAACCTGGTCGAACTGACGCTGCCCCCGGAGTCGGCCCTGGCCGGTACCCAGGTCGGCGATGTGGCGTGGCCCGAGGACACCTCTCTGGTCACCATCATCCGCGGTACGCGGGTGCTGACCCCGGGCTCGGAGGAGACGCTGGAGGCCGGTGACGAGCTGCTGTTCGTGGCCGCCCAGGCGCGCGAGGAGCAGCTGGAGGACCTGCTGTCGGTGCGTCGCGAGGTCGCCGACGACTGAGGACGGCCGGCCGGCTGACCGGCCTCGACTTCGGTACGTCGTCCGCACGGCATCTCGTACGACGAAGGGGCCCGGAACCGTCTGTCACGGTTCCGGGCCCCTTCGCTGTCGCCGACGGTCAGGCCTCTTCGATGTCGCTGCCGGTCAGGCCTCGGTGTTACGGGCCGCGGCGGCTTGCTCCTTGCGGGCCTTCTCGGCCTGCTCCTCCGCCTCCATCTCGGCGAAGACGTCGATGGGCGGCGGCGCCTTGGCGAGGAAGACCCAGGTCAGGTACACCGCGAGCAGGAACGGCGGGATCTTCAGGGCGACCAGCACCCAGCCGAGCTGGGCGGTGTCGGCCCACCAGTAGAGCGGGAAGAGGATCGCGCACTTGGCGAGCAGTATCAGCCCCCAGGCCCAACTGGCCTTGGCATACGCCTTCTTGCGGCCGGGATTCCGGGTACGCCAGGAGAGGTTCTCCTTGAAGACCGGCCCGAGGATCAGCCCTATCAGCGGCACCCCGGCGATCGTCGTGACGATGTAGGCGAGGGCCAGGCCCAGCGTGTAAATCATGCCGGGCAGGTAGAAGTCCTTGGCGTTGCCCGTCATCATCGCGAAGACCACACCGAAGGCGACGCCGAAGACCCCGCTGAAGGCGTGCTTGACGGTGTCCTTGCGGATCAGCCGTACGGCGACGAGGACCAGGGACACAGCCACGGCCGCGATGGCGGAGGTGTGCAGGTCCTTGTTGATGGTGAAGATCGTGACGAAGAGCAGCCCGGGCAGGACTGTCTCCACCATCCCGCGGATACCGCCGAAGGCCTCGAAGAGTGCGGCTTCGGTGACCGCCTTCGCGTCGGCCTCCTGCTGGTCGGTGCGGTCCGTATCGGGTGTCGGCTTGTCGAGAGACGTCACCGGCTACTCCTTGCCGAGCGGTCGGAGTTCGTATTTGGGGTTGAACAGCACCCGGCGCCCGTGGCTCATGGCGATCCGGCCGGAGGCGATGAGCTTACGGCCCGGCTCTATGCCCACGATGGAACGCCGGCCCAGCCAGACCACGTCCAGCGGGGCGGTGCCGTCGAAGAGCTCCGCTTCCAGGGCGGGCACTCCGGCGCGCGGCCGCAGGGTGACGGTCCGCAAGGTACCAGTCACCTTGACGATCTGGCGGTCGTTGCATTCGGAGATCCGCGTGCATCCCGATGCCTGCGAGTCCTCCTGCAGCTCCTCCGATTCCAGGTCTTGCTGGGAGCTGGACAGCCGGTCGAGCATCCGACGGAAGCGGCCGGACGGCCGCTCCGCCTTCTCGGAACGAGGGACAGCACTCATACCCGAAGGGTACCGGGCCAGGGTGCTCCGGGCAGGTGTCCGTTCTCTCACCCTGACGGGCGACTCACGACGGAGCGAAGCTGACGACCGTCCGCCGCACGCACAGTGCTCAGCCGCGTTCGAAGCGGTAACCCATGCCCGGTTCGGTGACGAAGTGCCGGGGGTGCGAGGGGTCGGTCTCCAGCTTGCGCCGAAGCTGGGCCATGTAGACCCGCAGATAGTTGGTCTCGGTGCCGTACGAAGGCCCCCACACCTCCTGCAGCAGCTGCTTCTGGCTGACCAGTCGGCCGCTGTTGCGGACCAGCACCTCCAGCAGATGCCACTCGGTCGGGGTGAGCCGCACGTCGCGTCCCTCGCGTTGGACCTTCTTCGCCGCCAGGTCGACGGTGAACCCCTCGGTCTCGACCATCACGATGTCGTCGGCGCCGTCCTGGCCGACCGGTTCGGCCCGCCGGACCGAGGCACGCAGCCGGGCCAGCAGCTCGTCCATGCCGAACGGCTTGGTGACGTAGTCGTCGGCTCCCGCGTCCAGGGCCTCGACCTTCTCGTCGGAGGTGTGGCGGGCGGAGAGCACCAGGATGGGCACCCGGGTCCAGCCGCGCAGCCCCCTGATCACCTCCACGCCGTCCATGTCCGGCAGTCCGAGGTCGAGGACGACGACATCGGGGTGACGCGCGGCGGCGAGCTGGAGTGCCGTCGCGCCGTCGGGCGCCGCGTCCACCTCGTACTTGCGCGCCTTCAGATTGATCACGAGGGCGCGTACGATCTGCGGCTCGTCGTCGACCACAAGCACCCGGGTCATCGGGAACCTGCCTTTCTGCTGTACGGAATTGCTGCGGGGAGCACTACGGGTATCACCGCCGCGATCATGAGACGGCCTGTGCGGGCAGATCGGTACCGGTCGGAACGTATCCCGACACCGCCTTGAGCGTCAGGACCATGGTCATGCCACCACCGGGGGTGTCCTCGGCGCCGAGGGTGCCGCCCATGGACTCCACGAAGCCGCGGGCGACGGCGAGCCCGAGGCCGACTCCGGCGCCGCGCGGGGCGTCGCCGTAGCGCTGGAAGGGCTCGAAGATCCGCTCCTTGCCCTCGTCGGGGACGCCGGGACCGCGGTCGGCCACCCGGAGCTCGACCCGGGCGCCGAGCGCGCTGGCGGCCACGGTGACGCGCTCTCCGTCGGGGCTGTACTTGACGGCGTTCTCGACGATGTTCGCGACGGCGCGCTCCAGCAGCCCCGGGTCGACGGCGACCATCGGCAGCGTCTCGGGGATGTCCAGGTCGACGCTGCCCTCCGGTACGCCTCCGAGCGCCATCGGGACCACCTCGTCGAGGTCGATCTCGCGGATCAGCGGGGTGACGGTGCCGGTCTGCAGCCTCGACATGTCGAGGAGGTTGCCGACCAGATGGTCGAGCCGGTCGGCGCCGTTCTCGATGCCTTCGAGGAGCTCCGCCTCGTCCGCCTCCGACCAGGCCACGTCGTCGGAGCGCAGCGAGGTGACGGCGGCCTTGATGGCGGAGAGCGGGGTCCGCAGATCGTGGCTGACGGCGGCGAGGAGCGCGGTCCTTATCCGGTTCCCCTCGGCGAGCCGCCGCGCCTCCTCCGCCTCCCCGACCAGGCGCTGCCGGTCGAGTACGACGGCGGCCTGGGCGGCGAACGCACCGAGCACCCGGCGGTCCTCGGCGGGCAGCACCCGGCCGGAGAGCGCGAGCGCCATGTGGTCGCCGACGGGCATGTCCACATCGGCGTCCTCGGGGCGGGAGACGGGCGCAGGGCCGACACTGCCCGCACAGGTCCACGGGTCGACGTCGCTGCGCCGCTCCAGGAGCGCCACGGACTCCATGGCGAAGGTCTCGCGGACCCGGTCCAGCAGGGCGTCCAGTGTGGTCTCGCCGCGCAGAACGCTGCCGGCCAGGAAGGACAGTATCTCGGACTCGGCGCGCAGTCGGGCCGCCTGATGGGTACGCCGGGCCGCCAGGTCGACGACGGAGGCCACCGCCACCGCGACCGCGAAGAAGATCACGATGGCGACGAAGTTCCTCGGGTCCTGCACCGTGAGGGTGTGGGTCGGCGGGGTGAACCAGTAGTTCAGCAGCAGCGAGCCGACGGCCGCGGACGCGAGGGCGGGCAGCAGCCCGCCGAGCAGGGCCGCGGCGACCGTCAGGAAGAGGAAGAGCAGGACGTCGTTGGCGAGCCCCGGACCGTTCGTCATGCTGGTCAGGAGCAGCGTGAGCAGGACCGGACCGCCGACCCCGGTCAACCAGCCCCAGATGATCCGGGCCCGGCCGAGCCGGGCGCCGCGGGCGATCGGGAGTCCGCGGCCCTTGGCGACCTCGTCGTGCGTGACGATGTGGACGTCGAGGTCGGGGCCGGACTCGCGGGCGACGGTGGCGCCGACGCCGGGGCCGTAGATGTACTGCCAGGCCTTGCGGCGGCTGGAGCCGAGCACGATCTGGGTGGCGTTGACACCACGGGCGAACGCGAGGAGCGCCGAGGGTATGTCGTCGCCGATGACGTGGTGGAACGTACCGCCGAGGTCCTCGACGAGAGTGCGCTGAGCGGTGAGTTCCTTGGGCGACGCGGAGGTCAGTCCGTCGCTGCGGGCGATGTAGACGGCGAGGATCTCGCCGCCGGAGCCTTTGGCGGCCATCCGGGACGCGCGGCGGATGAGCGTACGGCCCTCGGGGCCGCCGGTGAGGCCGACGACGATGCGTTCGCGGGCCTGCCAGGTGGTGCTGATGTTGTGCTCGCCGCGGTACTGCTGGAGGTACTCGTCGACCCGGTCGGCGACCCAGAGCAGGGCGAGCTCGCGCAGGGCGGTGAGGTTGCCCGGGCGGAAGTAGTTGGACAGGGACGCGTCGATCCGGTCCGGCTTGTAGATGTTGCCATGGGCCATCCGGCGGCGCAGCGCCTGGGGTGACATGTCGACCAGTTCGATCTGGTCCGCCCGGCGGACAACCTCGTCGGGGACGGTCTCACGCTGCCGTACGCCCGTTATCGACTCGACGACGTCACCGAGCGACTCCAGGTGCTGGATGTTGACGGTGGAGACGACGTCGATGCCGGCCTGGAGGAGCTCTTCGACGTCCTGCCAGCGTTTGGCGTTGCGGGAGCCCGGCACATTGGTGTGGGCCAGTTCGTCCACCAGGGCGACGGCCGGGCGGCGCTCCAGCACCGCATCGACGTCCATCTCGGTGAAGACGGTGTCCCGGTAGTCGATCGCGCGACGCGGGACCTGCTCCAGGCCGTGCAGCATCACCTCGGTGCGCGGCCGGTCGTGGTGTTCCACGAACCCGACGACGCAGTCGGTGCCCCGCTCCACCCGGCGGTGCGCCTCGGAGAGCATCGCGTACGTCTTGCCGACGCCCGGTGCCGCGCCCAGGTAGATCCGAAGCTTGCCGCGTGCCATGGCCCCATTGTCTTTCAGATGAGCGACTGCGGCCGGTGCGGCAGCCGCTCACGAAGCTACCTCGAATATTTGCCGCAAAGGGGACACAAGGTCGGACAGGAGACCGAATTGACGGAATTCTGATGCGCCGGATCAGGGAGATGCCGCATATCACGACAGGTAACGAAAAGTGCCCGGGCGAACCCGGACGCCCCTCCCCCGCCCCTACGCCTGCTGCTCGACGATATGCCCGTCCCTCAGCTCCAGCACCCGGTCCGCCAGCCCCAGCAACTGCGCATCGTGCGTCGCCACCAGCGCGGTCACTCCCTCGCTCCGTACGACGGCCCGCAGCAGCTCCATCACGGCGAGCCCTGTCTCCGCGTCGAGCTGTCCTGTCGGCTCGTCCGCGATCAGCAGCGCGGGCCGGTTGGCGAGTGCACGGGCGATGGCGACGCGCTGCTGCTGGCCGCCGGAGAGCTCCCCGGGCCGCTGCGCACCGTGGTCGCCGAGCCCGACCAGGGAGAGCAGCAACGCCACCCGGTCCTCCCGCTCGCGCGGGTCCGCCTTGCGCAGCCGCATCGGTACGCCGACGTTCTCCGCGGCGGTCAGGATCGGGATCAGGCCGAACGACTGGAAGATGAAGCCGAGCCGGTCCCGGCGCAGCTCCAGCAGCCCGTCCTCGCCGAGCTCGGAAAGGTCCGTGCCGTCGACGGTGATCCGGCCGCGGTCGGGGCTGTCGAGGCCGCCGACCAGGTTCAGCAGGGTCGTCTTGCCGGAGCCCGAGCGCCCCTTGAGTGCGACGAGCTCACCGCGCGGCACGTCGAAGGAGATGCCGCGCAGCGCGTGGACGGCACCGGCGCCGGTTCCGTACGAGCGGTGCAGGCCCTCGATTCGGACCATCGGCCCACGGGCCGGGTCCTCGGCGACCGCCGTGCCGCCCTGGCCGCCTGTGCTCTTTCCGCCGGTGCTGTCGGTCATGCGCTCCCCCATGCGTGGTCGGTCCCCGTCGGCCGCCAGTATGTGCATGAGGCACACGGCCGGGCAATGCCCGAGATCCTCCGGGCAGGCACAGCGCCGGGCCGCCGTGGTCCGTACAGCATGACCACGGCGGCCCGGCGCATCCGTCGGCGGAGAATCAACCCCCGTTCACCAGCTCCTTGAGTGCGATGTTGAGCTGCAGGACGTTGACTCGCGGCTCCCCCACGAAACCGAGGATCCGGCCGTCGGTGTGCTGTTCCACCAGCTTCTCCACCTGGTCGACGCCGAGGTGGTTCCGCTCGGCGACGCGGCGTACCTGGATCTGTGCGTACTGCGGGGAGATGGCCGGGTCGAGACCGGAGCCGGAGGAGGTGACGGCGTCGGCCGGCACGTCCGAGGGGCTGACCGGGTGGCCGGGCACGGAGTTGTCCTTGACGACGGCGGCCTTGGCGGCGGTGACCCAGTCGATCAGGTCCTTGTTGTCGCCGGACCGGTTGGTCGCGCCGGACAGGATCAGCTTGTACTGGGTGTTGACGCTGTTGGTGCCGAGTCCGTTGGACGGGCGCGGCTGGAACCACTTGAGGTCCGGGGCCGCGGTCTCCTCGCCCTTCTTCAGCGGCAGGTCGTAGCGCTGGCCGATGAGCTCGGAACCGACGACCTTGCCGTTCGCCGTGATCTCGGAACCGTTGGCCTTGCCCGGGAGGATGCCCTGGGCGACACCGGTGACCGCGAGCGGGTAGATCACGCCGCAGACGATCGTGAGGACGAGCAGGGCGCGCAGCCCGGCCCAAAGCAGCCGAACGGTGTTTCCTGCGGAGTTGTTCATGGAGGTCATGGCGCGATCAGCCGATTCCGGGAATGAGGGAGAGGATCAGGTCGATGATCTTGATGCCGATGAACGGGGCGACCAGGCCGCCGAGTCCGTAGATCCCGAGGTTGCGGCGGAGCATCGAGTCGGCACTGCTCGGCCGGTAGCGCACGCCCTTCAGGGCGAGCGGCACCAGCGCGATGATGATCAACGCGTTGAAGACGACCGCGGACAGGATCGCCGACTGCGGCGAGGACAGCTGCATGATGTTCAGCTTGTCCAGGCCCGGGTAGACCACCGCGAACATCGCCGGGATGATCGCGAAGTACTTCGCGACGTCGTTGGCGATCGAGAAGGTGGTCAGCGCACCGCGGGTGATCAGCAGTTGCTTGCCGATCTCGACGATCTCGATGAGCTTGGTCGGGTTGGAGTCCAGGTCCACCATGTTCCCGGCCTCCTTGGCGGCCGAGGTGCCCGTGTTCATCGCCACGCCGACGTCCGCCTGAGCGAGCGCGGGCGCGTCGTTCGTACCGTCACCGGTCATCGCGACGAGCTTGCCGCCCGCCTGCTCACGCTTGATGAGGGCCATCTTGTCCTCGGGCGTGGCCTCCGCTAGGAAGTCGTCGACCCCCGCCTCCTCGGCGATGGCCTTCGCGGTCAGCGGGTTGTCGCCCGTGATCATGACCGTCTTGATGCCCATGCGGCGCAGCTCGTCGAACCGCTCCCGCATGCCCTCCTTGACGACGTCCTTGAGGTGGATGACACCGAGGACCCGGGCGCCCCGCTCGTCGTCGACGGCGACGAGCAACGGCGTACCGCCCGCCTGGGAGATCCGATCCGTGAGCGTGCGGGCGTCCGGCGAGACGGTGCCGCCCCGCTCCTCGACCCAGGCGACGACCGAGCCGGTCGCACCCTTGCGGATCCTGCGTCCCTCGACGTCCACACCCGACATCCGGGTCTGTGCGGTGAAGCCGACCCACTCGGCCCCGGTGAGCTGGCCCTGGTGGCGCTCGCGAAGCCCGTACTTCTCCTTCGCCAGTACGACGACGGAGCGGCCTTCGGGCGTCTCGTCGGCCAGCGAGGAGAGCTGGGCGGCGTCCGCCAGCTCGGCCTCCGTCGTGCCCTTGACGGGTACGAACTCGGCGGCCTGCCGGTTGCCGAGCGTGATGGTGCCGGTCTTGTCGAGCAGCAGCGTCGACACATCGCCGGCGGCTTCCACCGCGCGTCCCGACATGGCGAGCACATTGCGCTGGACGAGGCGGTCCATGCCCGCGATACCGATCGCGGAGAGCAGCGCGCCGATCGTGGTCGGGATCAGGCAGACCAGCAGGGCGGTCAGCACGATCATCGACTGCCTTTGACCCGCGTAGATCGCGAACGGCTGCAGGGTGACGACGGCCAGCAGGAAGACGATGGTGAGGGACGCGAGCAGGATGTTCAGCGCGATCTCGTTGGGCGTCTTCTGCCGGGAGGCACCTTCCACCAGACTGATCATCCGGTCGATGAACGTCTCACCGGGCTTCGTCGTGATCTTGACGACGATGCGGTCGGAGAGCACCTTCGTGCCGCCGGTGACCGCGCTGCGGTCGCCACCCGACTCCCGGATGACCGGCGCCGACTCACCCGTGATGGCCGACTCGTCGACGGAGGCGACACCCTCGACGACGTCACCGTCGCCGGGGACGATGTCGCCCGCCTCGCAGACCACCAGGTCACCGATGCGCAGATCGGTGCCCTGTACGCGCTCCTCGTTCTTCCCCACGAGCCGGCGCGCGACGGTGTCGGTCTTGGCCTTGCGCAGCGTGTCGGCCTGGGCCTTGCCGCGGCCCTCGGCGACCGCCTCCGCCAGGTTGGCGAAGATCGTGGTGAGCCAGAGCCACGCGGCGATCGCCCAGCCGAACCAGTCGGTCGGGTCCAGGGCGGCCAGGACGGTGGTGAGCACCGAACCGGCCAGGACCACGAACATCACCGGTGACTTGACCATCACCCGGGGGTCGAGCTTGCGCACCGCGTCGGGGAAGGACTTGAGCAGTTGCTTGGGGTCGAACAGCCCGGCGCCGACGCGCCCGCTGTCGGGCTTGTGCCCGGAGGGCACGTCCTGGTGCGGCGCACGGGTCGGAGTGATGGTGGACATGGAGCCGGGCTCCTCTTGCTTCTCTGTACGAGTGGTCATGACGCCAGCCCCTCGGCCAGCGGTCCCAGCGCCAGCGCCGGGAAGAAGGTCAGACCGGTCACGATCAGGATCGTGCCGACCAGCAGACCGGTGAAGAGCGGCTTGTGCGTGCCGAGCGTGCCGACGGTCGCCGGGACGGGCTTCTGCTCGGCGAGCGAACCGGCCAGCGCCAGAACGAACACCATGGGCAGGAACCGGCCCAGCAGCATCGCGAGCCCGATCGTGGTGTTGAACCACTGCGTGTCGGCGTTCAGACCCGCGAAGGCCGAACCGTTGTTGTTGGCACCCGAGGTGTACGCGTACAAGATCTCGGAGAACCCGTGCGCACCGGAGTTGGTCATCGAATGGACCGGGGTGGGCAGGGCCATCGCCGCGGCGGTGAAGCAGAGCACCAGCGCCGGAGTGATCAGGATGTAGCAGGCCGCGAGCTTGATCTCACGGGTGCCGATCTTCTTGCCGAGATACTCCGGCGTACGGCCGACCATCAGACCCGCGATGAACACCGCGATGATCGCCATGATCAGCATCCCGTACAGACCCGACCCGGTACCACCGGGAGCGATCTCACCGAGCTGCATGCCCAGCATGGTGATACCGCCACCGAAACCGGTGAACGAGGAGTGGAACGAGTTCACCGCGCCCGTCGAGGTGAGCGTGGTGGCCACCGCGAAGATCGACGAACCGCCGATTCCGAAGCGGGTCTCCTTGCCCTCCATCGCCCCACCCGCGATGTCGAACGCGGGCCCGTGGTGGGCGAACTCGGTCCACATCATCAGCGCGCTGAAGCCGAGCCAGATCACGCCCATCGTGGCGAGGATCGCGTAACCCTGCTTGAGGGAGCCGACCATCCGGCCGAAGGTACGGGTCAGCGCGAACGGGATGACCAGGATCAGGAAGATCTCGAGAAGGTTGGAGAGCCCGTTGGGGTTCTCGAACGGGTGGGCCGAGTTGGCGTTGAAGTAACCGCCGCCGTTCGTGCCCAGCTCCTTGATCGCCTCCTGGGAGGCGACCGCACCACCGTTCCACTGCTGCGAGCCGCCCAGGAACTGGCCGACACCGTGGATACCGGAGAAGTTCTGGATCGCGCCGCACGCGACCAGGAGGATCGCACCGACCACGGCGATCGGCAGCAGGATCCGTACGGTGCCGCGCACCAGGTCGGACCAGAAGTTGCCGAGCTCACCGGTGCGCGAGCGGGCAAAACCACGCACCAGCGCCACCGCGACAGCGATACCCACCGCGGCCGAGACGAAGTTCTGCACCGCCAGGCCGCCGGTCTGCACGACGTGGCCCATGGCCTGCTCGCCGTAGTACGACTGCCAGTTGGTGTTCGCGACGAAGGACGCCGCCGTGTTGAACGCCTGGTCCGGATCGATCGAGGCGAAGCCGAGCGAGCCGGGCAGACTGCCCTGGACACGCTGCAGCAGGTAGAGGAAGAGGACGCTCACCGCGGAGAACGCGAGGACACCGCGCAGATAGGCGGGCCAGCGCATCTCCGTATCGGGATTGGCGCCGATGGACTTGTAGATCCACTTCTCGACACGCAGGTGCTTCTTCGAGGAGTAGACGGCGGCCATGTAGTCGCCGAGGGGGCGGTACGCCAGACCCAGCGCCACCACGAGCGCGAGCAACTGGAGCACACCAGCGAGGACGGGGCTCATATCGGGCTCAGAACCTCTCCGGGTAGAGAAGGGCGAGGACGAGATAGCCCAGCAGGGCGACGGCCACGATCAGACCGACAACGTTCTCGGCAGTCACAGCTTCGCCACCCCCTTGGCAACGAGAGCCACCAGCGCGAAGACCGCGATCGTGGTGACGACGAAGGCCATGTCGGCCACCGTGTGCTCCTAGATGAGGTTCGGATTTTCGGACCTCATGAGCAAACCCTCGTCCGAAGCCCTTGCGGCCTGCGTTGATGCCTTTCTTACGGAGAGGCGTGCGCCCTTGACGGCGCCCATACGTGCCTCATACGCGCCCGATATACGCGCCGGTACGCGCGCCGCGCGGGCACCTCGGGCACACAGAAGGCCGGTGGGCCGCACCTCCCTCGAAGGGAAGTACGGCCCACCGGCCTGAGCTGTCTCGAGCCGCGGTCGGCGGCTCAGCGCACCTCGGTGATCTCGGGCCCGCGCTGGAGCTGACCCATGCCACCGGAGAACTTCGAGCCCTCCTGGTCCTCCTGCTGCACGCCCTCGGGCACCATCTGGGCGTCGTTGGGGAGCTTGAGGACGATCGGGTCGCGCGGCGCCATCGGGCCCTCGCCACGGACGACCACGGTGTCCCGGAAGATCGTTTCCAGCAGTCCGGCGGCCTCCGGCTGCACGGCACCCTGACCGGAGATCACTCCGCGAAGGAACCAGCGGGGCCCGTCGACGCCGACGAAGCGCACCAGCTGCACGCCGTTCGTCCCGTCCGGAAGCTGTACGGGGACCTGCGCCCGCAGCTCCCAGCCCAGCGGACCTTCGAGCTCGTCGATGATCCCGCCCTGCTTGGTGATGCCGGTGGCGATCTCCTCGCGGACCTCGCCCCAGATGCCCTCCTTCTTGGGGGCGGCGAAGGCCTGCAGCTGGATCGCGCTGTCGCGCAGCACGACGGTGGCGGCGACGATCGCGTCTCCGGCGACCTCGACGCGCAGCTCCATGCCTTCGACCCCGGGGACAAAGATGCCGCCCAGGTCGACCCGGCCCTCGCCGGGCTGGGAGACCTCGTCGATGTCCCACGGTCCGTCCGGGCGCGGCGCCGGCGGGAGATTCACCCGGCGCGCACCGTTCTCGGCGGCGTCGGTGCCATCGTGCTCGTCGACGACCTGCTCGGCCTCGCGCGCTTCGTCCGCCACATCCTCGGCGGAACCACTCTTCTTGCGACGTCCGAACACGTCACTGTCCTTCCCGGTCGGGTACGACCGAAGCGTAGCTGTTCCCGCCCTGGGTGATCCCGCCCCTGACGCCATCAACATCATCGCCGGTGGCATGCCCACCGGTGGATCCGAAACCACCCTCGCCCCGGGCCGAGCCGGGCAGCTCCGACACCTCGTGGAAGCGCACCTTCTCGACCTGCTGGACGACCAGTTGGGCAACCCGGTCGAACCGCTCGAACCGTACGGTCTCGCGCGGGTCGAGATTGATGACGATCACCTTGATCTCTCCACGGTACCCGGCATCAACCGTCCCCGGGGCATTCACGAGCGCGACTCCGCAGCGTGCTGCGAGGCCGGACCGTGGGTGCACGAAGGCGGCGTACCCGTCGGGCAGGGCGATCGACACGCCGGTGGGCAGCACCGCCCGTTCCCCGGGGGCGAGTTCGGCGGCCTCGGTGGTCACCAGGTCGGCCCCCGCGTCGCCCGGGTGCCCATATGCCGGAATCGGCACCTCCGGATCGACCCGGCGAATAAGTACGTCGACGGGATGGCGCATCACGGGTTCACCTCGAAGGCGCGGACACGCTTGGACTGGTCCGGGTCGGCCATCGCGGCCTGGATCTCGGCCGGGCGGCCGTTCTCGATGAAGTGGTCGACCTTGACCTCGATGAAGAGGGCCTCGGCGCGGACCGCGACGGGCCCGTCCGGGCCGCCGATCCGGCCGGTCGCACAGGAGTAGATCTTCCGGCCGTGCACGGCGGTGATCTCGGCGTCCAGGTGCAGCACGGTGCCCACCGGCACCGGACGCACGAAGTCGGTCTCCAGCCGTCCGGTCACCGCGATCACCCGCAACAGCCAGTTCAGCGAGCCGAGCGTCTCGTCCAGCGCGGTGGCCAGTACGCCGCCGTGCGCCAGCCCCGGAGCACCCTGGTGGGCGGGCTTCACGGTGAACTCGGCGGTGACACTCACACCCTCGCCGGCCCGCGCCTGGAGATGCAGACCGTGGGCCTGCCCCCCGCCACAACCGAAACAGTGTTCGTAGTGCGAACCGAGGAGCTCGCCGGGGGCCGGGGCGTCGGGGTGCCGGACCGGTTTCACCGCGCCGGCCGGTGGCTTCAGAGCCGCAGATGTTCCACTCACAGGCGCAGACCTTACCCGCGCGGGTACCCGCAGGTCGCGCCGTGCCAAGCTTGGGTTCATGCAGCCTTCCACCCCGCCTTTCGACGAACGTCTGACCGCGCCCCGTTCGTGGTGGCTCATCGCCTTCCTGATCGGCGTCGCCTGCGCCCTGATGCTGCTGCCGCTCGGCACCCTGCCGCTGCTGGCCGGCCTGGTCGGCGGCACGGCCCTGGCCTCGCTCGCGGTCAGCTCGTACGGCTCCGCCCGGATCCGGGTGGTGGCGGGCGCCCTGGTCGCGGGCGACGCCCGGATCCCGGTTTCGGCCCTCGGCGCGGCCGAGGCGCTGGACGCCGAGGAGGCGCGCGCGTGGCGCTCGTACAAGGCGGACACCCGGGCGTTCATGCTGCTGCGCAGCTACATCCCCACGGCGGTGCGGGTGGAGGTCACGGACCCGCAGGACCCGACCCCGTACGTCTATCTGTCCACCCGGGAGCCGCAGGCCCTGGTGGCGGCGCTCACGGCGGTACGGGCGTAGGACGCGCGGCCGGCGGCGGCCGCCGGGGCGGCGCGGGAGGGGTCAGCCCTCGATCTCCTTCGGGAGGTCCTTGTGCAGCTTCCGGGGCCGCTCCAGCGGCGGCTGCTCCGGGAGCCGGTCCCAGGGGACCTGGCCCTTGCGCAGGTCCGTCCTGATCTTCTCGGCGAGCTTCTTCGTGTCGCGGCGGTTCATCATCGCGCCGACGGCGGCGCCGACCATGAACGGAATCAGGTTCGGCAGATCGCGCGCCATGCGCTTCATGATCTGCTGGCGCAGCTCCCGCTTCATCTGGCCGCCCAGCGCCGCATTGATCGTCGTGGGGTGTCGGGCGTCGATGCCGCGCTCCTCCGTCCAGGAGGTGAGGTACGCGGTGCTGCGCTGGGTGAGGCCGCCCGGCGGACGCTGACCGTAGACCTCGTGCAGTTCGGCCACGAGCTTCATCTCGATCGCGGCCACGCCGGTGATCTCCGCGGCCAGCTCGGCGAGCATGGCCGGCGGTACGGGCATCATGGCCGCCGCGCCGATACCGGCGCCGACGGTCGCCGTGCCCTTGCTCGCGCCTGCGACGAGTTTGTCGGCGAGCTCCTCGGGACCGAGTCCCGGGAACTGCCTGCGCAGGGTGGCAAGGTCTCGCACAGGGACGCGGGGAGCCGTTTCGATGATCCGGTCGGCGATATGACCGATCGCCGCCCTGGTGCTCTCCCCGCCCTTGCGGACGCCCCGTTTCACTGATTGCAGACGGCCTGCCCCGGTCACGGGCTCCGTCCTGTCGACCTGCTGCTCGGCCCCATCGGCCGCGTCGACTGCTGGTGCTGCTACTCGTCCCGCTCGTGCCACCTCTGCCGCGATGGCGGCTTCCACTGCTTCGAGCGAGGCCCAGCGGCCCCGCTCGTCGTCAGACTCGCCCGGAGAGGGTGGCAGGGCGGACCGCTCGGCAGGCGCTGCTACGCCTTCCACCGGGCCTGTACCGCCCTGATACGCCTCCGACGACCTCTTACGCCACAAGCGCCGCTTCCGGAACGGTGTGTCGCCTGCCACGGCCGACCGAACCTAGTCGCAGTCGCGGCAGATCGGCTGGCCGTTCTTCTCGCGAGCCAGCTGACTCCGGTGGTGCACGAGGAAGCAGCTCATGCACGTGAACTCATCGGCCTGCTTGGGCAGAACCCTTACAGCGAGCTCTTCGTTGGACAGGTCTGCGCCGGGCAGCTCCAGTCCCTCGGCCGCGTCGAACTCGTCGACGTCGACGGCGGACGCCGTCTTGTCGCTCCGGCGCGCCTTGAGCTCTTCAAGGCTGTCCTGGTCGACGTCGTCGTCGGTCTTGCGTGGGGTGTCGTAATCCGTTGCCATTTGTCGCACTCCCCCTCTGGGTGTCTGCGGTGTCTCAGCGCACGTAACGCGTGAGAGGCCGGACTTGTGCCCGACCCGAGGCGGAGATTTTGCCTCACATCAAGGTCTGTTACTCAATCGACACCCGAGCGGACCTCTCGAGAGCGATCGGCTTGGGTGGCGAAGGGGACCGTACACGGTCCGAACGCCGTGCTTCACGGGCGCCACCCCGTGTACTTCCCGTGATATCGACCCCCGAAAACCCCGACTTTTGCCGGATTTTTGGTGGGAGGCCTGATCACGGAGCGTGGATGGTCCGAAATTCGCTCCTGTGATCGATCACACACGGCTCGTCCGGGCACGGGTCCCGAAAATTCCGCTCAAAGCGAACAGGGCGATCTGTGTGCGAATCGCTCGGACCAGCCTCTCAGACCGGCAGGGTGACGCGCATCACGAGACCACCACCCTCACGGGGCTCCGCGATGATACGGCCGCCGTGAGCGCGCGCCACGGATCGCGCGATCGACAGGCCGAGCCCGACCCCTTTGTCGCTGCCCGTTCGCTCCGTACGGAGCCGTCTGAAGGGCTCGAAGAGGTTGTCGATCTCGTACGCCGGCACCACCGGGCCGGTGTTCGAGACCACCAGCACCGCCTGACCCGGCTGCAGCTCGGTGGTGACCTCCACCCAGCCCGCCTCCGGGACGTTGTAGCGCACGGCGTTCTGCACGAGGTTCAGCGCGATCCGCTCCAGCAGCACACCGTTGCCCTGGACGACGGCGGGCACGATCTCCCCGCGGAACTCCACGCCCTTCTCCTCGGCCTCGCCGCGCGTCTGGTCGAGCGCCCGGGAGGCGACCTCGGCCAGGTCGACCGGCTTGCGCTCGATGATCTGGTTGTCGCTCCGGGCGAGCAGCAGCAGGCCCTCGACCAGCTGCTCGCTGCGCTCGTTGGTGGCCAGCAGGGTCTTGCCGAGCTGCTGGAGCTCCGGCGGCGCCTGCGGGTCGGAGAGATGGACCTCCAGCAGCGTGCGATTGATCGCGAGCGGAGTGCGCAGTTCGTGCGAGGCGTTCCCGACGAACCGCTGCTGGGCGGTGAAGGCCCGTTCCAGCCGGTCGAGCATGTCGTCGAAGGTGTCGGCGAGCTCCTTGAGCTCGTCGTCCGGACCGTCCAGCTCGATGCGCCGGGACAGGTCCGTACCGGCGACCTGGCGGGCGGTCCTGGTGATCCGGCCCAGCGGGGAGAGCACCCGCCCCGCCATGGCGTAGCCGAAGGCGAAGGCGATGACGCTCAGGCCGACGAGGGCCAGCAGCGAGCGGTTCAGGAGCGTGTCGAGCGCCTGCTGCCGCTGATGGTTGACGCACGAGTTCATCGCTGCGTTGACAGCGCTCGGCGACGACCCCTCACCGGACAGGTTGCACACGTCGCTGGACACCTGGCCGCTCACGATCTTGAACGGCAGCTCGCTGCCCACGTGCAGGGCCTGGGCGGCCAGCATGTAGATGATCGACAGCAGCAGGATGCCGGCGATCAGGAACATCCCGCCGTACAGGAGGGTGAGCCGTATCCGGATGGTCGGGCGCAGCCAGGGGTACGGGGGCTCCAGCTGTTTGGGGTCCCAGGTGGGCTTCGGGGGCGCCGTGGGCGGCGCCGGGGCGGCGGACATCGGCCGTCAGATCCGGTAGCCGGAGCCGGGCACGGTGACGATCACCGGCGGCTCTCCGAGTTTGCGGCGCAGCGTCATGACCGTCACGCGAACGACGTTGGTGAACGGGTCGGTGTTCTCGTCCCAGGCCTTCTCCAGCAGCTGCTCGGCCGAGACGACCGCTCCCTCGCTGCGCATGAGCACCTCCAGTACGGCGAACTCCTTCGGCGCGAGCTGGATCTCGTGCTCGTCGCGGAAGACCTCGCGGCGGTTGGGGTCCAGCTTGATGCCGGCGCGCTCCAGGACGGGCGGCAGCGCGACCGTCGTACGGCGCCCGAGGGCCCGTACCCGCGCGGTCAGCTCGCTGAAGGCGAACGGCTTGGGCAGATAGTCGTCGGCGCCGAGCTCCAGACCCTCCACACGGTCGCTGACGTCCCCGGATGCGGTGAGCATGAGCACCCGGGTCGGCATGCCCAGCTCGACGATGCGACGGCAGACGTCGTCGCCGTGCACCAGGGGGAGGTCCCGGTCCAGCACCACCACGTCGTAGTCGTTGACCTCGATGCGCTCCAGGGCGGCCGCACCGTCGTACACGACGTCGACGGCCATGGCCTCCCGGCGCAGTCCGGTGGCCACCGCATCGGCGAGCAGCTGCTCGTCCTCCACGACGAGTACGCGCACGGCGCTGTCCTTCCTTTGAAACTTCAGAACGTCCGATCGAGCGCACGGACCGTGATCCGGGCCGCTCAGCAGCACTGTCTGTGCGGCACCATCCTGCCCGCAACGCGTATAAACCGGCGGTAAGGCGGCGCGGCACGACCTGCGGCTTCCGGGAATTCACCGGATTTCCGGGCCAGTTGAGGTTTCTCTGAGCCCGGGGCTGGGGAGGACGAATTCACACCCGCGATCACGCCATGTATGTGGCACTCCACGGCCGCTCCGTCCCCCGGAGAGTGCGTGATCACCCGCCCTACCGCCCTCGGCGGAGGGAAACCCGGGCACACCCCCGTGCCACCGACCCACGATGAGGGGGCGCACCATGGACGCTTTCACCGCAGGTCTGCTGCAACGAATCAGGACGACTGAGTCCGACCTCACGCGTGCTCGTGAGACGGGCGACGACTTCCTCGCGGACGTCGAGCAGGGCGAACTGGACGACCTGCACCGCCTGGCCGCCGAGCACGGCGTCGAAGTCGGCGCCACGGCCGTCTGAGTCGTCGGCACAGGGCCCCGGCGCCGCTGGCGGCGCCGGGGCCCTGTGCCGTCCGTGAACGTCCGCCACAGCCCGTACCAGGGGCTTTGTCGGCGGCGCCGTCAGTCGTGCCAGGCGCCCAGCTCCTCCAGCAGTGCCTGCAGCGGCTCGAAGACTCCCGGCGAGGCGGCCAGTGTCAGCTCGCCGTCGGCGGTCAGCCCGGGCCGCCCGCCGGTGCGGGCTCCCGCCTCCCGGGCGATCAGGTCGCCGGCCGCGAGGTCCCAGGGATGGAGGCCGCGCTCGTAGTAGCCGTCCAGCCGGCCGGCGGCGACGTCGCAGAGATCGATGGCGGCCGAGCCGCCACGCCGGATGTCGCGCAGCTTCGGGATCAGATGCTGGACAACATCCGCCTGATGCCTGCGGACGTCGGTGACGTAGTTGAAGCCGGTGGAGACCAGCGCCTGATCGAGCGGCGGTGCGGGACGGCTGCGCAGCGCGGCACCCTCCCCGTACGCCCCGCCGTTTGCGTACGCACCGCCGCCGAGGACCGCGAAGTACGTCTCGCCGCGCATCGGGGCCTCCACCACGCCCACGACCCGCTCGCCGTCCCGCTCGGCGGCGATGGAGACGGCCCATGTCGGCAGTCCGTAGAGGTAGTTCACCGTGCCGTCGAGCGGGTCGATGACCCAGCGGATGCCGCTGCTGCCCGCGGAGCTGGAGCCCTCCTCGCCGAGGAAGCCGTCCTGGGGACGGTGCTCGGCGAGGAAGCCGGTGATCAGCTTCTCGGCCGCGATGTCCATCTCGGTGACGACATCGATGGGGCTCGACTTCGTCGCGGCCACACCCAGATCGGCAGGGCGGCCGTCGCGCAGCAGCGCACCGGCGCGCCGGGCGGCCTCCCGTGCGAGGCCGAGCAGTTCGGACAGGACGGGGTCGGTCACAGAGGACACAGGGGTCACAGCGGTACAGCGCTCCTAGGCGTAGGGACTGTCGGCGCCCGCGGCGGCGGGCTTGAGGGCACGCGCCGGGCAGCAGCCGACGGGACAGAGGTCGTGGCTCGGGCCGAGCGCCCCGAGCGCGCACCGGTCCACCGGGCGTCCCTGCTCGGTGGCGGCGCGCTCCAGCACCAGCTCGCGCACGGCCGCGGCGAACCGCGGGTCGGCGCCGACCGTCGCGGACCGGCGGACCGGCAGGCCTAGCTCGGCGGCCTTCGCGGTGGCCTCGGTGTCGAGGTCGTACAGGACTTCCATGTGGTCCGAGACGAAGCCGATGGGGGCCATCACGACCGCGGGCACGCCCTCCCCGTGGAGCGTCTCCAGGTGGTCGCAGATGTCGGGCTCCAGCCACGGGATGTGCGGGGCACCGCTGCGCGACTGGTAGACGAGCCGCCACGGGTGGTCGGTGCCGGTCTCCTCGCGGACCGCGGCGACGATCAGCTGTGCGACGTCGAGATGCTCGGCCACATAGGCGCCACCGTCGCCGTGCGTCTCCTCGGGGCCGGAGGTGTCCGCGGCGGAGGTGGGGATGGAGTGCGTGGTGAAGGCGAGGTGGGCCCCGGCCCTGACGTCCTCGGGAAGATCGGCCAGCGACTTCAGGACGCCGTCCACCATGGGCCGTACGAAGCCGGGGTGGTTGAAGTAGTGCCGGAGCTTGTCGACGCGTGGCACCGGCAGCCCTTCGGCCTCCAGGGCGGCCAGCGACTCGGCGAGGTTCTCGCGGTACTGACGGCATCCGGAGTACGAGGCGTAGGCGCTGGTGGCGAGGACCGCGATACGGCGGTGCCCGTCCGCGACCATCTCGCGCAGGGTGTCGGTGAGGTACGGGGCCCAGTTCCGGTTGCCCCAGTACACCGGCAGATCGAGTCCGTGTTCCGCGAAGTCCTTGCGCAGGGCGTCCAGCAGGGCCCTGTTCTGCGCGTTGATCGGGCTGACGCCGCCGAACAGGAAGTAGTGCTTGCCGACCTCCTTGAGCCGCTCCTCGGGGATGCCGCGGCCGCGCGTCACGTTCGCCAGGAACGGGACCACGTCGTCCGGACCCTCGGGTCCGCCGAAGGAGAGCAGCAGCAGGGCGTCGTAGGGAGCGGGAGCGCACAGATCGGACATGGGAACGATCCTGCCACCCGCCTGTGACAGCGCGTCGACCGACGTCCACCGGCGCGCCCGTCGGGCACCTGCCGCGGTCTCCTGCGCAGTTGGCCGCCCGTAAGCTGTAGCAGCCACCTTCACGCATTACACCCGTGCATGACCTCGCTGTACCGGAGCCCCGCTTGCCCAGTCCCTACCGTGCGATATTCGCCGCCCCCGGCACCAAGGGGTTCTCGGCGGCCGGCTTCTTCGGCCGGATGCCGCTGTCCATGATGGGCATCGGCGTGGTGACCATGGTGTCCCAGATCACCGGCCGATACGGGCTCGCGGGCGCGCTCTCCGCGACGCTGGCCATGTCGGCCGCGGTGCTCGGTCCCCAGGTGTCCCGGCTCGTCGACCGGCACGGGCAGCGGCGCGTCCTGCGTCCGGTCACCCTGGTCGCGATCGCGGCGGTGGCCGGTCTTCTGATCTGTGCACAGCAGCGGCTGCCGGACTGGACGCTGTTCGTCTTCGCCGCGGGCGCCGGCTGCGTCCCCAGCGTGGGTGCGATGACCCGGGCCCGCTGGGCGGAGATCTACCACGGTTCGCCGCAGCAGCTGCACACCGCGTACTCGTGGGAGTCGATCGTCGACGAGGTGTGCTTCATCTTCGGGCCGATCGTCTCGATCGGCCTGTCCACCGCCTGGTTCCCCGAGGCAGGTCCGCTGCTGGCCGCCGGATTCCTGATCGTCGGCGTCTTCTGGCTGACCGCCCAGCGTGCCACGGAGCCGGTGCCGCACCCGCGCGAGCAGCACAGCAGTGGCTCGGCGCTGCGCTCCCGCGGTCTTCAGGTGCTCGTGGCCACCTTCGTGGCGACCGGCGCGATCTTCGGGGCGGTCGATGTGGTGACGGTGGCGTTCGCCGAGGAACACGGCCACAAGGCCGCGGCGAGCCTGGTGCTGGCCGTGTACGCACTGGGGTCCTGTCTGGCCGGAGCCGTCTTCGGGCTGCTGAGCCTCAAGGGAAAACCGGCCACCAGGTGGCTGGTGGGCGTGTGCGCGATGGCCGTGAGTATGATCCCCCTCCAACTGGCCGGGAACCTGCCGTTTCTGGCCGTGGCGCTCTTTGTCGCGGGCCTCGCCATCGCACCGACGATGGTGACCACCATGGCCCTCGTCGAGCAGCACGTACCACGCGCCAAACTGACCGAGGGCATGACCTGGACCGGTACCGGGCTCGCCGTCGGTGTGGCGCTCGGCTCCTCGGCCGCAGGCTGGGTGGTCGACGCGTCCGGGGCTGCGGCGGGGTACGCGGTGCCCGTCGTGGCGGGAGCGCTCGCGGCCGCGGTGGCGTTCCTGGGGTATCGCCGGCTGGCCGAGCCGGTTCCTACGGGGAGGCGCGGGGAAGATGACCGACACCTACGCACGGACGACGACGAGCGCGTGGCGTAACTGGGCGGGCAACGTCACCGCCCGTCCGGCACGGACGGCCTCCCCCGCATCCGTCGACGAGCTGGTGCAGACACTGCGAAGTGCCTCCGAGGACGGTCTGAAGGTGAAGCCGGTCGGCACCGGCCACTCGTTCACCGCGACCGCGGCCACCGACGGACTCCTGATCCGCCCCGACCTGCTCACCGGCATCCGGGAGATCGACCGCAAGGCGATGACGGTGACCGTCGAGGCAGGCACCCCGCTGAAGCGGCTGAACACCGCGCTCGCCCGGGAGGGCCTGTCGCTCACCAACATGGGCGACATCATGGAACAGACGGTCGCCGGGGCCACCTCGACCGGCACCCATGGAACCGGCCGCGACTCGGCGTCCATATCGGCCCAGATCCGCGCCCTGGAACTGGTCACGGCGGACGGCACGGTACTGGCCTGCTCCGAGAAGGAGAACGCCGACATCTTCGCCGTCGCCCGGATCGGGCTCGGCGCCCTGGGCGTCATCACGGCGATCACCTTCGCCGTGGAGCCGGTCTTCCTGCTGACGGCTCGTGAGGAGCCGATGGCCTTCGACCAGGTCACGACCGACTTCGATCAGCTGGTAGCCGAGAACGAACACTTCGAGTTCTACTGGTTCCCGCACACCGGCAACTGCAACACCAAGCGCAACAACCGCAGCGCGGGCCCCGCCGCTCCGCCCGGCAAGGTCAGCGGCTGGATCGAGGACGAGCTCCTCTCCAACGGGATCTTCCAGGTGGCCTGTTCGCTCGGCCGGGCGGTTCCCGCAGCCATCCCGTCGATCGCCAAGCTCTCCAGCCGCGCCCTGTCGGCCCGTACGTACACCGACATCCCGTACAAGGTCTTCACCAGCCCGCGCCGGGTCCGCTTCGTGGAGATGGAGTACGCCCTTCCGCGCGAGGCCGCCGTCGACGCGCTGCGCGAGCTGAAGGCGATGGTCGACCGTTCCCCGCTGCGGATCAGCTTCCCGGTGGAGGTACGCACGGCCCCCGCCGACGACATCGCGCTCTCCACGGCCTCGGGCCGGGAGAGCGCGTACATCGCCGTCCATCTCTACAGGGGCACGCCCTACCAGGCGTACTTCACCGCGGTCGAGCGGATCATGACCGCCCATGGCGGCCGCCCGCACTGGGGCAAGGTCAACACCCGCGATGCCGAGTACCTGGCCGGCGTGTATCCGCGGTTCGGCGAGTTCACCGCCGTACGCGACCGGCTGGACCCCGACCGGCTGTTCGGCAACGACTATCTGCGCCGGGTCCTGGGCGACTGACCACGACGGCAGCCACTCACCGACCGGAGTCCGTGCCGGTCGTGGCGGGGGCCTCCTGCCCCGGGGCGATGCCCGAGCCGGTGGAGTCCGGGGCGACACTGCTGCCGTCGCCGCCGCTCGGCGTCGGGGTGGGCGTGGCGGCCGGTGCCGTCTCGTCGCCACCCGGGCGCGACGGTGTCGGGGTGGGCGTCGGTTCGGTCGTGGGGCGGTCCCCCTGTCCCGCGTCCGGGCTCCGGCTCTGCCCGTCCTGCGGGTCCGTGCCCGGCGTCCCGCCGCTTTCCTGACCCGGCGTCAGCCCCTGACCCGGGTCGCCGCCGACCGAAGGCGCCGGGCCGTCGTGCCTCGGGCCCTGGGCCCCACCGCGCACGACGGAGCCGACGGTCGTTCCCTGACCACCGCTCAGATCGTTGCCGGAGATCAGCTCGTACGTGGTGATGCCGGCCATCGACACCGCGAAGACCGCCACCGCGCCCAGCACGGGCCGCTTCCAGCCGCGGATCCGGGTGCCATGGGTGGTGGACGCGGTGAACTCCTCGTCCGGGTACGCCGGATACGACGCGAGCGGCCGGGTCGCGTCTCCGGCGAGCGGCTCCAGCAGTTGCGTACGGCCCGGATCGACCGTCACCGTGCGGAGCACCGTCGTGGCGTCCACGGATCCGTCCGGCAACCGTCGCCCGCTCCCCGATCCACCCGCCCCGTGCGCCCCCCGGGTGTCCCGCGTCTCCCGCGTATAGACCGTGACTTCACGGATCTGTTCACCCGTACGGCGGAAGAAGTGCTGGAAGACGGAGCCGCCACAGGTGGCGACGACGCTCATCACTCCGGCCCCGAGAATCGTTCCGTACACGCCCAGTTGCGAGGCCGCCACAGCTGCCGCGACCGCTGCCACGGCGCTCCCCGCCACCTGTGGCACGTTCAGATCTATACGCCTTTCCTTGGGTTCTATGTCAGTTTCCGGCTTCTGCACCATTCCCAGCCCTTGATTGACATCTCTCCCACCATGCAACAGGAAGGGACAATTGGGCGAAGTAAATGGTTCCACTTCAGGCGATTCTGTGAAGCAGGACACGCATCATGGGCATATCGCGGCCAAGTGGGTAGCTGAACTCCCGTGCCTGACGAGAACTTCGGCGGCGCGCCGGTCCACCCACATGGCCCGAATGGAGTACTGTGGCGAGCCCTGGGGCCGGACTCCCACGTGGTGTCCGGGATCTTCGGGAGGGGGCCGAAGGAGGCACTCGATCCGGCGGCGCCACGGCATCGCACGGAGGCCTGCTACGCAGGGTGACAGGCAGTCACTCAGCGTCGCACAAGAGGTCACCGTGTCATACCGGCGATCAAGGGCTCACGCTCGACACGCCGGGCAACACGGCAATGTTGTGGCAGGCTGCACCCGGGCAGGCCACACTCGACTAGCGGAAGCAGCGACGCACGTGACGTCGGCAGGCACCACCCGGGAGGTCCCCATGCCCGAACTGCGTGTCGTGGCCGTCTCCAACGACGGCACACGACTGGTGCTCAAGGCTGCGGACAGCACGGAGTACACGCTTCCGATCGACGAGCGGCTGCGCGCCGCCGTGCGCAACGACCGCGCGCGGCTCGGCCAGATCGAGATCGAGGTGGAGAGCCACCTCCGCCCCCGCGACATCCAGGCCCGGATACGAGCCGGTGCCTCCGCGGAGGAGGTTGCTCAGCTCGCCGGAATTCCGGTCGACCGTGTCCGCCGCTTCGAGGGCCCCGTGCTCGCCGAGCGTGCCTTCATGGCGGAGCGGGCCCGGAAGACTCCCGTGCGCCGTCCCGGCGAGAACACCGGCCCCCAGCTCGGCGAGGCGGTGCAGGAGCGACTCCTGCTGCGCGGTGCCGACAAGGAAACCGTCCAGTGGGACTCGTGGCGTCGTGACGACGGCACCTGGGAGGTCCTGCTCGTGTACCGGGTCGCAGGCGAGCCGCACTCGGCGAGCTGGACGTACGACCCGCCGCGCCGGCTGGTGCAGGCCGTGGACGACGAGGCGCGTTCGCTGATCGGCGAGACGGACGACGTCGCCGCGCCGGAGCCGAGCTTCCCGTTCGTCCCGCGGATCGCGCGGCTGCCGCGTGACCGGCCGCTGGACCGTGCCCTCGACCGTCAGATGGAACGGCCCGCTCCGCCACCCCCGCCCGAGCCGGACGACCACGTCGTCAGCGCCTCGGCCAGTGAGCGCGACTCGCTGACCAGCCTGCTGGAGGCGGTGCCGAGCTTCCGTGGCGACATGGTGGTGCCGGAGCGGCCCACGCCGCCCGAGCCACCGACGACCACTCCTGCCGCACAGGAGCCGGAGGTCGACGAGCCGCCGGCTGCGGCGGCTTCCGCAGGGGCCGGTTCCGCCTATGCGGATGTGCTGATGCCGCGAGCGGTGGCCGGCCACCGCGACCGGCTGACCGGCACGACGGACCGCCAGGCAGAGGCGGACGGCGTCCGTCCGGGCCGCCGGGCCGCGGTGCCGAGCTGGGACGAGATCGTCTTCGGCACCCGCCGCAAGAAGCAGGACTGACCGGGGTGACCGTGGCATGACGAGGGCCCGTACGCCGCTGCGTACGGGCCCTCGTGCTCCATCCGACCGGAACCCAATGCCGCAGTTCCGGTTACAAGGGGCGCCGACGCCGCTACTGCGGATCGGGACCCTTGGCGACCGGCCGGGACTCGTCGGCGGACCACTCGGACCAGGAACCCGCATACAGTGCAGCGGGAATCCCGGCGACGGCCAGGGCCAGCACCTCGTGCGCGCCGGAGACGCCGGAGCCGCAGTAGACACCGACCTCCGGCGCGCCGTCCGTGCCGAGCTCCTTGAATCGGGCGGTCAGCACCTCTGCCGGCAGGAACCGCCCGTCGGCGCCGGCGTTCTCGGAGGTCGGGGCCGAGATCGCGCCCGGGATATGACCACCGACCCGGTCGATCGGCTCCACATCGCCTCGGTAGCGCTCCGCGGCCCGGGCGTCGAGCAGCAGGCCGGAGCGGGCCGTTGCCGCGGCGCCGTCGGCGTCCAGCAGGGGCAGCGCCCCCGGCACGGGCCTGAAGTCGCCCTCGGCGGGGGTGGGCGTCTCGGTGGAGAGCTCGCCCTCCCATGCGGCGAGACCGCCGTCCAGTACGCGGACGTCCGGGTGCCCCGTCCAGCGCAGCAACCACCAGGCGCGCGCGGCGGCCCAGCCCTGACCGCCGTCGTAGACCACCACGGGAGTGCCCCGGCTGACGCCTGCGCGGCGCATCGCTGCGCCGAATTCCTCCGGGTCCGGCAGCGGATGACGGCCGCCGCTGCCTGCAGGACCGGCAAGTTCCGCGTCCAGATCGACGAAGACCGCGCCCGGGATGTGCCCGGCCTCGTAGTCGGGGAGGCCGTGCGGACCGCCGAGTTGCCAACGTACGTCCAGGAGCACCGGCGGACGCGGCCCCGCCGATTCGCTCACGCATTCGGATGCGGAGATGATGGGCTTCATGGGTGCCATCCTCGCGCAGGAGGCGTCAAACCCGTAACAGCACCGAAGCGGTCACATCGCAATAAACCGGGCTTCCTCTGTCGACATACCGGAAAATGCGGCGCGGCCGGGACGTATCGCACGCCGGGTGATGCAAGCATCTGCACGGGGCGCACACCTCTCGCACCGCCGGTCGGCGCGTCGGCCCCGTTCCCCGTACGGCCACCACGATGGTCCGAGAAGAGAGTGACGATGACCGAGGCTGCCGCCCGGCGCACACCCGGAACACCTTGCTGGGTGAGCTTGATCGTGCACGGTCTGTGTACGACACAGGAGTTCTACGCCGACCTGTTCGGCTGGGAGTTCGTGCCCGGCCCGGACCAGCTGGGCCCCTACGTCCGCGCGCTGATCGACGGGAAGGAGGTCGCGGGCATCGGACAGCTGCCGCCCGACCGGCACCTGCCGGTCGCCTGGACGACCTACCTGGCCACCGACGACGCCGACGTGACGGCGGAGACGATCCGCTCCTGCGGCGGGACTGTCGGCGTCGGGCCGCTGGACGCGGCCGAAGCGGGCCGTATGGCCATCGTCTCCGACCCGAGCGGCGCCGTTTTCGGGATCTGGCAAGCCGCGGCGCACATCGGTACGGCACTCGCGGGGGCTCCTGGAACCCCGGTCTGGAACGAGCTGGTGACGAGCGAGACCTCGACGGTCGCCAAGTTCTACCAGGCGGTCTTCGGATTCGAGCCGGAAGCGGTCGTCTCGGCGGACTTCGACTACCAGACGCTGCATCTGCACGGCCGCCCGGTGGCCTCGCTGCACGGGGTCGGCCGCGCGCTGCCCCGCGACCGGGGCCCGCACTGGATGACGTACTTCGAGGTCGCCGACACCGACGAGGCCGCCGCGCGGGTGGTGGACCTCGGCGGGCATGTGCTGCAGCCGCCGCGGGAGGGATCGAGCGGGCGCGTGGCGACGGTCGCGGACCCGGAGGGCGCGGTCTTCACGATCGTACGGTCGGCGGATCGCTGATTCCGCACTGCCGATCGCCACGCCGTCCGGGACCTCTTCCCTTCGTGCGAACTCTTACCGGTCCCCGGCGGCGAGCGCCGGTTCGATGCGCTGCAGGAGGCCCGGCCACCCTTCGCCCATGCCGTGGAACGCCGTCTTGCCCAGAGGCGAGTCGAGGTCGAACCCGGCGTGTTCCAGGAACAGCCGGGTACCCGTCCCCTCGGCTTCAAGCCGCCAGGTGATCGTGGTGTCCAGCGAATCGGGGGCAAAGCTGTAGCGCAGGAGGCGCTCCGGCTCGACGGCGAGCACCTCGCACGCCTGCTGTCCCCAGGGGCCCATGTCCAGGGTGAAGCGGTGCCCCACGACCGGCCGCACATCACCGGCGGCCCACCACCGCGCGTGCAGTTCGGGGTCGGTCAGCGCCCGCCAGACCGCCGCCGGCGGATGGGCGATGAATTGATCGCAATGAATGACGGACGGCTCTGCTCCGGTCATCGGTTCTCCTCGTCGATCAGGTCGCTGAGCGCGCCCATCCGGGCCCGCCAGTAGCGTTCGAAGGGATGCAGCCACTCGACGGCCTCGGCCAGTGGGGCTGCTTCCAGGTGGTAGTAGCGGTACCGCCCCCGCGGTTCCTCACGCACCAGCCCCGCACCTCTGAGCACCGCCAGGTGCTCGGAGACCGCGGGCCTGCTCAGCTCGAACGCGCCGGCGAGATCTCCCGCCGCGCGCGGGCCCTCACGGAGAGCCTCCAGGAGCGTGCGTCGCACCGGGCTGGCCAGAGCGCTGAACACATCTGCTGCCGCCATGCCCACCATGATGCGTCGGAAAACTCCGACACGTCAAGCGGGCGAAAACGAGACAGGCAGCGGGCGGTGGCCCTGCGGTCCGCAGCGGCGGTTCAGCCGGGCGTGACCGGGAGGACATCCGGCGACAGAGCGCTCGCACGGGCCCTCGCGCTGGTCATCCTGCGCTGGTGGTGGCGCCTGCACAGCACCTCGTAACCCACCTCGCCCGCCAGCTGGTTGACATCCCCCACGACGACCTGGGCGCCTTCGACGACCATCTCGCCGCCCACGGTGCGGGCGTTGTGCGTGGCCCGTGCACCGCACCAGCAGAGCGCTTCGACCTGGAGGGTCTCGACCCGGTCGGCCAGCTCGATGAGGCGCTGGGACCCTGGGAACAACTTGGTGCGGAAGTCGGTGGTGATCCCGAACGCGAAAACGTCCAGACCGAGGTCGTCGACGACCCGCGCCAGCTGATCGATCTGTGCGGGGGCGAGGAACTGGGCCTCGTCGACGATCACGTAGTCCGCCCTGCCGCCGCGGGTGATGTGGTCGACGAGATGCGCGTACACATCCATGTCCTCGTCGGCCTCGACGGCCTCCGTGACCAGCCCCAGCCGCGACGAGAGCTTGCCCTCCCCCGCCCGGTCGTCACGGGTGAAGATCACACCTTGCAGACCGCGGGCCGACCGGTTGTGGCCGATCTGCAGCGCCAGCGTGCTCTTTCCGCAGTCCATCGTTCCGGAGAAGAACACAAGCTCGGGCATGAGGGGTTGAGCACCTTTCGATTCGAACGGGGTGGGGCGAGCAGGACGAGCAGGTCAAGAACGCACTTCGAGGAGCGGAACGAGCTGTTCGACGGGGGTCATCGAGCCGTGCATGCCGACCATCGCGGACTCGTTCGGCTCCTGGACGGAGGCGGTGACCACGACGTCGTCGTGGGCGGCCGCGACCACATCGCCGATCCGGCCGTACACCCGCTCGTCGACCTGCGGGCCGAACCAGCCGGCCGCGATCGCCTCGTCCCGGCTCGCCACCCAGAACTGTTCGCCGAGCACTTCCTGCCAGACGGTCAGCACATCGGCCTCGGCGCCCGGCACGGCATACACATGACGGGCCCGGCCCTCGCCGCCGAGCAGGGCGACGCCCGCGCGCAGCTCCCAGTCCTCGTCGAAGTCGATCCTGGACTGCTCGTCGAACGGGATGTCGATCATGCCGTGGTCCGCGGTGACGTACAGGGCGGAGCGGGGTGGCAACTGTTCGGCGAGGCGCTGCACGAGACCGTCCACATACATCAGCTGGCCGCGCCAGGCGTCGGAGTCGACGCCGAAGCGGTGCCCCTTGCCGTCGATCTCGCTGTAGTACGTGTAGACGAGCGACCGGTCACCGGCGGCGAGCCGGTCCGCGGCCAGGTCCATCCGCTCCTCGCCCGTGAGCCTGCCGTGGAACATGCCACCGCTCAGCGCGATCTTGGTGAGCGGAGTGTGCTGGAAGGTCGGCGCGGAGACCTGCGCGGTCTGCACGCCCGCCTCGTCCGCGAGGCGGAAGACGGTGGGGTACGGCTGCCAGACCTCCGGCGGGGTCCAGGGCTTCCAGCGGAGCTGGTTCATCAGCTCGCCGGTCTCCGGATTGCGGGCGGTGTAGCCGGGAAGGCCGTGTGCGCCGGGCGGCAGCCCCGTACCGACCGAGGCGAGCGAGGTCGCCGTGGTGGCCGGGAAGCCCGCCGTGATCGGACGGCCGGTGCCCCCACGCGACGTGGGGAGCAGCGAGTGCAGATACGGGGCCTCGTCCGGGTGGGACTTGATCTGCTCCCAGCCCAGACCGTCTATCAGGAAGACGCAGTTCCGGTCGGCGGGGGTGAGCTCGGGGATCGCCGCCGTGAAGCCGGGCACGCCCTGTCCGGCGACGAGCGTCGGCAGCAGATCGGCGAGCGAGCCACTGCCGTACTCGGGGACGGGCGCCGTGTCGAGGGGGAGCAGGACGGGGTCCTGCCAGGCCGGATGGGCCATCAGCGGCCGGTCGCCGCGGTCGCGGTCGCAGCCGCGGCCGTCGCCTCGGAGAGCGACTGGGCGAAGGCGAGCGTCTGGCGCACCGTGTCGGGGCCGTCGCCGGCCTCGCTGACGCGCAGACTCAGGTCGTCGGCGGTGGAGCTGCCGGTGTAGCCGTGGTCCGCCTCGCAGTTGGGGTCGCCGCAGGCGGCGGGCTCCAGGTCGATCCGGGAGACCGCACCCCAGCCGATGGTGAGAACGACCTCACGGGGCAGCGTCCCCGGCACGTACTTCTCGGGGTTGGCCACGACACGGCTGACGACGACCGACGAGATCCGGTCGAGCTTGACCGACTCGGTGGAGGTGGTGGCGTACGGCGACGGGGAGCTGGTGTCGGCGTTCTGCTCGTCCGTGTGGCTGACGATGAAACGGTTGTCGGTCAGAACCAGGACCGTGACGTGCCTGCGCACCTCGCTGGAGTCGAAAGTGGTCTCCTGGTGCACCAGGTACGACGCGACCGGCTCACCGCCGACGGCGGCCTCCACCGCCTCGGCCACAAGGGCCGGGTAGTAGCCGCTGCGCTCGATCGCCGCGCGCAGCCCCTGGGTCGTCGTACCGGTCTTCGCCATACGCACCATCCTACGGGGGGTGAATGGCTGCCGGGGACGCTGCGCGAAAGGGCCAGGGGCCGGGCGGCCGGTGGCTTCAGTAGTTGGGAAGGCGACGAGGTCCCAGGTCGGTGCGGGCGAGCGACGGCGCCAGCCGGACGCTCGCCCCGAGCACGGTCAGGCCCTGGGTGGCGACCACGACCGGCTCCAGTGCGACGGACACCACCTCGGGGTGGTCGTCGACGAGCCGGGACACCCGCAGCAGCAGCTCCTCGAGCGCCGCGGAGTCGACGGGCGCCGAGCCACGCCAGCCGAAGAGGACCGGCGCCGCCCGAATGGACCGGATCAGCTCGGCTGCGTCGCGGTCGGTGGCCGGCACGAGGCGGTGGGCGGTGTCGCCGAGAAGTTCGGAGGGCGCGCCGGCCAGCCCGAAGGAGAGGACGGCACCCGCGGCCGGGTCGATCGTGGCCCGTACGACGGTGTCCACCCCGCGCGGTGCCATGGACTGGACGACGGGCTGGAGCTCGGTGGGCTTGCCGAGCAGGTCGGTCAGCTCGCCGTAGGCCCGGCGCAGCGCGGCCTCGTTGGCAAGGTCCAGCCGGACGCCGCCGAGGTCTGCGCGGTGACGCAGGTGGGGTGCGGTGGTCTTGAGCGCGACCGGATAGCCGAGCCGGGCCGCCGCCGCGACGGCGGCGTCCGGGTCGGGGGCCGGGAGCGTCGGTCGTACGGTGATGCCGTAGCGGCCCAGGAGCTCGCACGCCTCGTCGTGACCGAGCGAGCGGCCGCGCGGGTCGGGGTCGGACCCGAGGAGCGCGTCGATACGCGCGGCGGCGCCTGCCTCGTCGATGGTGTCGTCGAGGAACTCGGGCACCTTCCCGGGTACGGCGGCCTGCCGCCGCCATTGGGCGTACTTCACGGCCTCGGCCAGAGCGCGCACGGCACGCTCGGCCGCCGGGTAGGCGGGGATCCGGCCGAGGACGGGGACGGCGGGGGTGTCGCCCGGGTCCGTGTCGGACCGCTGCTGCGTGGGGCTGTCGCCGGGGGTGGTCGACACGGACGGCCCGGTCCTGGCGGCCGGCGGCGCGGCCTGGGCGGTCGGCGGGGCGGTTCGAGGGGCCGGCGCAGCCGAAGCGTCCGGGGCAGCCGGCGCGGACGCACGAGCCACCGGTGGCACCGCGGCCGTGCTCGTGGCGGCGGCGAGCGCTTCGGCCAGGCCGCCGATCTCCACATGGACCACGGCCACCGGCTTGGCCGGACCGGTGGCCGCGGCGGTGCGCAGGGCGGCCGCCAGGACCTCGCCCTCACCCGATTCCGCTTCGCCGTTCTCCCCCACCCAGGGGATCGCCGTCACGACCACCGCGTCGCAGTTGCTGTCGGCGAGCGCCTCGGCCAGCGCGTCCCGGAAGTCCTGCGGGGTGGCCGCCGTGGTGAGGTCGCGGGGCGGCCTCGGGCGCAGCCCCTCGGCGAGGCAGGCGTCGTACGTGAGGAGGCCGAGGGACTCGGAGTTGCCGAGAATGGCGATCCGCGGACCCGCCGGGAGGGGCTGGTCGGCGAGGAGCAGGCCCGCGTCGACCATCTCCGTCACCGTGTCGACGCGGATCACGCCCGCCTGCCGCATGAGCGCGGAGACCGTCGCGTCCGGGATCCGGCTGACCGGTACCGCATGGCCCGGTGGGGTGCTGCCGCTGTGCCGGGCGCCCTTCACCACGACCACGGGCTTCGTCGCCGCGGTGCGTCGGGCGAGGCGGGTGAACTTGCGCGGATTGCCGATCGATTCGAGGTACAGCAGGGCGACGTCGGTGTCCGGGTCCTCGTACCAGTACTGCAGGAAGTCGTTGCCCGAGATGTCGGCGCGGTTGCCCGCGGAGATGAAGGTGGACAGGCCGGCGCCACGCCGGTAGAGCCCGGAGAGCAACGCGATGCCGATGGCGCCGGACTGCGTGAACAGGCCGATGCGTCCGGGCGCGGGCGATTCGGGGGCGAGTGAGGCGTTCAGCCGTACGGCGTCGGAGTTGTTGATGACGCCGAAGGCGTTCGGACCGATGATGCGCATGCCGTACGAGCGGGCCTGGCGCACCAGTTCGCGTTGCCGTTCCCTGCCTTCGGCCCCCCACTCGGCGTATCCGGCGGAGAGGACGACCAGGCCCTGGACGCCGTGCTCGCCGCAGTCGGTCACGGCCTCCGGGACCCGGTCGGCGGGCACGGCGACGACCGCGAGGTCGACCGGTTCGCTGATCCCGCCGATGGAGCGGTGCGCGGGAACACCGTCGATCGTGTCCTGGTCCGCGGCGAACGCGCTGTTCACCGCGTACGTGCGGCCGGTGAATCCGGCAGCGAGGAGGTTGCGCAGGACCGTGCGGCCCACTCCGCCGGGGTTACGGCCGGTGCCGATGACGGCGACCGAACCCGGCGCGATCAGCCGCTGGACCGACCGCGCCTCCGCCCGCTGCTCACGGGCGCGCTGGACGGCGAGGGACTCGGCAGTCGGTTCGAGGTCGAGGGTGAGGTGGACGGAGCCGTCCTCGAAGCTGCGCTGCTGGGTGTATCCGGCGTCCCGGAACACCTTGATCATCTTGTTGTTGGCGGGCAGCACCTCGGCGGCGAAGCGCCGGATGCCGCGCTCGCGGGCCACTGCGGCGATGTGCTCCAGCAGCGCCGACGCCACGCCACGGCCCTGGTGGGCGTCCTGGACGAGGAAGGCGACCTCGGCCTCGTCGGCGGGGGCGGAGGCCGGCCGGCCGGTCGCGTCGATCCGGTCGTAGCGGACGGTGGCGATGAACTCGCCGCCGACCGTGACGGCGAGACCCACCCGGTCGACGTAGTCGTGATGGGTGAAGCGGTGCACGTCCTTGGCGGAGAGCCGCGGATAAGGGGCGAAGAACCGGTAGTACTTCGACTCGTCAGAAACCTGCTCGTAGAAGCTGACCAGCCGCTCGGCGTCGTCCGTGGTGATGGGCCTGATCCGGGCCGTGCCACCGTCGCGGAGCACGACGTCCGCTTCCCAGTGGTCGGGGTACGCGTGATGCGGACTCTGCTCCGGCGTGGGCTGCATGGCCAAAGCCTACGGCTCGGTCAGCGGTCGCGTACGGCTCGGGGCCGGGGCAGTCTGAGAGGGCCGATCGGCCTTGCGGCACGGGCTGCGGCACCGGGTCGCGGGTCGGGCGGGACATCGCGCACCACATGAGAGACTGGTCTAGACAACCATTGATTCGTGAAGGGCAGAACCATGGCTGAGCGCCGCGTCAATGTCGGTTGGACCGAGGGCCTGCACGCCCGCCCCGCTTCCATCTTCGTCCGTGCCGCCACGGCGTCGGGCGTCCCCGTGACGGTCTCCAAGGCCGACGGCAGCCCGGTGAACGCCGCTTCGATGCTCGCGGTGCTCGGCCTCGGCGCGCAGGGCGGCGAGGAGATCGTGCTCTCCTCCGAGGCGGACGACTCCGAGGCCGCACTCGACCGGCTGGCGAGGCTGGTCGCGGAGGGGCTCGACGAGCTCCCGGAGACCGTCTGATTCAGGACCTCGCCGGCCGTTCGAGCCGGACGCATTTCTGCGGCAGAGCCGCGGCACCGTCGACCGGAGCCGCGGCTCTTTCGTTTTCGCGAGTCGCGCCGATCACCGGTCCGCTCCCGAGTCGGTTTCCGAGATTTCCGGAGTGAATTCGGGCAGCCGAAACAAAGCCCCGCCGAATTGCATCTCTTTGTATACGGCGCATGTGTTAATGACGGCCGCTCGCGGTGTTTACGACATGTTGCGAAGTTCTCACCCGGCCGGGCCGCGGCGGGGCGGCGTCCCGGCCGGGGATGCGGTCCGCGCGCCGCAGCCGGTGCGCGGCGGTGGCGCGCTCGGCGTGCTGAGCGGCCAGCGCCCTGGCCCGTTCCGCGTCACCGCGCGCGACCGCGTCCACGATGGCCCCGTGCTCGGCCCAGGAATCGGTGGGGCGGGCCGGCTGCTCGACCGCGTACATCCAGGCGATCTTGTGCCGGAGCTGGGTCAGCAGTGCGATGAGCCCGGGGCTGCCGGAGGCCTGGGCGAGCGTTTCGTGGAACCAGCCGCCCAGCGAGCGCAGATCCTCGCCCTCACCCCGTCTGGCCCGCTCCTGACCGAGCCTGACCAGGCCACGGAGAACCTTGAGGTGCGCCTCGGTGCGGCGCTGCGCGGCACGGGCCGCACCCAGTGGCTCCAGCAGCATCCGGACCTCCAGCAGGTCGGCGGCCTCCTGCTCGGTGGGCTCGGCGACACAGGCGCCGGCGTGCCGGCGGGTGACCACGAAACCCTCGGACTCCAGGGTGCGCAGCGCTTCCCGTACCGGGACCCGGGAGACCCCGTAACGGCGTGCGAGCAGTTCCTCGGTGAGTCTGCTGCCGCGTTCGAAGACACCGGAGACGATGTCGTCACGGATTGCCGTGCATACCGAATGCGCCGGAATGCGCATGTCCGAACCTCCGCCTTAATCCCCGCGAAACGCGGCCGATCGACGCCTGTTCTGTGACTCTATTGCAATGCGGCTGCATTTCCGACGCCGGGTCGAAATCCATGAATATCTTTTGGTCCGAAGACGGTTCGGCGAGCGTCTCCGGCGGGGGCCGGTGCGGGTACGCCGAAGGCCCCGGCGGGAAGCCGGGGCCTTCGGCGGTGCCGCGTCGGTCAGACGGTGACGCCGTGGGCGCGCAGGTACGCGACGGGGTCCATGTCGGAGCCGTACGACGGCGTGGTCCGGGCCTCGAAGTGGAGGTGCGGTCCGGTGGAGTTGCCGGTCGAGCCGGAGAAACCGATCCGCTGGCCCGCGCCGACGCTCTGGCCGACCGACACACCGATCGACGACAGATGGCCGTACTGGGTGTACGTGCCGTCCGTCATCCGGAGCACGATGTTGTTGCCGTACGCGCCGCCCCAGCCGGCCTCGACGACCGTGCCGGCGCCGACGGCGACGACGGAGCTGCCGGAGGCGGCATGGAAGTCGATGCCCGAGTGGCGGCCGGAGGACCAGAGGGAGCCACTGGACTTGTAGCCGGTGGTGACGTACGAACCGGCGACCGGGAGCTGGAAGGCACCGAGGCGGGTGCGCTCGGCGGAACGGGCGGCGCGCGCCTTCATCTCACGGGCCGCCTTCGCGCGGGCTTCGGCCTTGGCCTTGGCTGCGGCCTTGGCGTTCGCTTCGGCCTTCGCCTTGGCATCGGCCTTCGCCTTCGCGGCAGCCTTCACCTTGGCGGCGACCTCGGCCTGGTGCTTCTGCACGTCGGCCTGGGTGGCCACCTGCTCGGCGAGGGTGCCCTCGATGGCGATGACCTGGTTCAGGCCGGTCTCGCTGACGGAGGGGGCTTCGGTGCCGGCGGCGAGCGCCGGAGAGGCCAGCCCACCGATGACGCCGGTGGTGGCCAGAGCTGCGATGCCGGTTACCTGCGCGCTCTTGCGCGTCAGACGGTTCGGGGCACGGTGCTTCCCGGTGGGGCGGGTGAACGCCATGAGGTGGCTGGTCCTTTCCTTCCTTCTCGCCTACCGGGTTAGCTGACGGGTTCGGAGCAGGAAGGTCTCCTACGGATCCGCGGGCCCCTGAAGAGGCGCGCAGGCATCCGATTCACCCCAGGGACTGCGTGGGTCCCCGGCTCCCCAGGCTCGCGCCTGACGGGGACTCGGCGATAGCTGCCCGGCGCCGCGGATGCGGCATACGGGTGACGGACAGCGCTGCCGACGCTAAGCGGGGGGACTTTCATTCACCAAACGGACAGGGCGCTTTGTAGCACATCCCACAGGGCACACAGGCAGTTATCGGGCAATACGGACAAAGGGGAAGACCCCGGCGAGAATCGGCTCGCGGGGTCTCCCTCTGTCTCGCTATGGGCTATCCGATTCGTCAGCCGGTGACGACCGACACCTCACCGATGCCCAGCGCCCGGACCGGCTCCTCGATCTGCGCGGCGTCGCCGACGAGGATCGTGACCAGACGGTCCACCGGGAAGGCGCTGACCACCGCCGCGGTCGCCTCGACCGTGCCGGTCTCGGCGAGACGGGCGTACAGCTGCGCCTGGTAGTCGTCCGGGAGATGCTGCTCGACCTGGTCGGCGAGCGTGCCCGCGACCGAGGCCGCCGTCTCGAACTTCAGCGGGGCGACACCCACGAGGTTCTGCACCGCCGTCTCGCGCTCGGCGTCGGTCAGGCCCTCGGCCGCCAGCGTCCGGAGGACCGTCCACAGGTCGCCGAGCGCCGGTCCGGTGGACTCCGTGTCCACCGAACCGCTGATGGCCAGCATCGCGGCGCCCGTCGCCCCGGAGGCGGAGTCCGGCGCCGACGACCGCAGGACCTGCGCGAAGGCCCGCACGCCGTACGTGTAGCCCTTCTCCTCACGCAGCACCCGGTCCAGCCGGGAGGTGAGCGTGCCGCCCAGGCAGTACGTGCCGAGGACCTGGGCCGGCCACACGCTGTCGTGCCGGTCGGCGCCGATCCGGCCGATCAGCAGCTGGGTCTGCACGGCTCCGGGACGGTCGACGATGACCACCCGGCCGGTGTCGTCGGCGGTGATCGGCGGGGCCGGCCGGTGCTCGGCACTGTTCCCGGACCAGTCGCCCACGGTGTCGGCGAGCAACGCCTCCAGATCGATGCCCGTGAGGTCACCGACGACCACGGCGGTCGCGGTGGACGGGCGCACATGCGCCTCGTAGAAGCTGCGGACGGCCGCGGAGTCGATCCGCTCCACCGTCTCCTCGGTGCCCTGGCGCGGGCGCGACATCCGCGCGGTGGCCGGGAAGAGCTCCTTGGAGAGCTGCTTTGCGGCGCGGCGGGCGGGGTTGGCCTGCTCGTGCGGGATCTCGTCGAGCCGGTTGCGTACCAGCCGCTCGATCTCGCTGTCGGAGAACGCGGGTGCCCGCAGCGCCTCGGCGACCAGACCGAGCGCCTTGGCCAGCCGGGAGACCGGGACCTCGAGGGAGACCCGGACGCCGGGGTGGTCGGCGTGCGCGTCGAGAGTGGCCCCGCAGCGCTCCAGCTCGGCTGCGAACTCCTCCGCGGAGTGCTTGTCGGTGCCTTCGGACAGCGCCCGCGCCATGATCGTGGCCACACCGTCGAGGCCCTCGGGTTCGGCGTCCAGCGGGGCGACGAGGTAGATCTCGACCGCGATGACCTGCTGGCCGGGGCGGTGGCAGCGCAGCACCGTGAGCCCGTTGGGCAGGGCGCCGCGCTCGGGGGCGGGGAAGGCCCAGGGCCTGGCCGTGCCCGGGGCCGGCTGCGGGTGGTACTCCATCGATACTCCAGTCGCGGCAGCGTCGGTCACTTGTCCGCCCCTTCGTGCGCGTCGGTGTCGGCGTCCGTCTCGTCGGCGGCCGCCCCGTCGGTGGACTCGGCCGGCTCGACCGGCTCGTAGACGAGTACCGCCCGGTTGTCGGGGTGAAGCTGGGCCCTGGCAGCCGCCTGGACCTCCTCCGCGGTGACGTCGAGCACCCGCTGGACGGCGGTCAGGGCGAGCTGCGGGTCGCCGAACAGCACGGCGAACCGGCACAGTTCGTCGGCGCGGCCCGCGACCGTACCGAGCCGGTCCAGCCACTCGCGCTCCAACTGGGCCTGGGCGCGCTCCATTTCCTCTGGTGTCGGACCCTCGGCCGCGAACCGGGCCAGCTCCTCGTCGACCGCGGCCTCGATCTGCGCCACCTCGACCCCGCCGGACGTCTTCACGTCCAGCCAGCCGAGCGAGGGCGCACCGGCGAGCCGCAGCAGCCCGAATCCGGCCGCGACGGCCGTCCGGTCGCGGCGGACCAGGCGGTTGTGCAGCCGGGAGGACTCGCCACCGCCCAGCACGGTCAGCGCGAGGTCGGCGGCGTCGCACTCCCGGGTGCCGTCGTGCGGCAGCCGGTAGGCGGCCATCAGCGCCCGCGCCGGGACCTCCTCACGGACCTCTTCACGCAACTGCTCGCCGATGACATCGGGGAGCGCGCCGTCGCGCGGCGGCTGCTTGCCGTCGTGGGACGGGATGGAGCCGAAGTACTTCTCGATCCAGGCGAGCGTCTGCTCGGAGTCGATGTCGCCGACGACGGACAGCACCGCGTTGTTGGGCGCGTAGTACGTACGGAAGAAGGTGCGTGCGTCCTCCAGCGTCGCGGCGTCCAGGTCGGCCATCGAGCCGATCGGGGTGTGGTGGTACGGGTGGCCCTCCGGGTAGACGAGGGCGGTCAGCTTCTCGAACGCCGTGCCGTACGGCACGTTGTCGTAGCGCTGACGGCGCTCGTTCTTGACGACGTCCCGCTGGTTCTCCATGGACTCGTCGTCGAGCGCGGCGAGCAGTGAGCCCATCCGGTCGGCCTCGAGCCACAGGGCCAGCTCCAGCTGGTGCGTGGGCATCGTCTCGAAGTAGTTGGTGCGTTCGAAGCTGGTGGTCCCGTTGAGGGAGCCGCCGGCCCCCTGCACCAGTTCGAAGTGTCCGTTCCCCTTGACCTGTCCGGAACCCTGGAACATCAGGTGCTCGAAGAGGTGAGCCAGACCCGTGCGCCCCTTGACCTCGTGGCGCGAACCGACGTCGTACCAGAGGCACACCGCGGCGACCGGGGTCAGATGGTCCTCGGAGAGCACCACGCGCAGGCCGTTGGCCAGACGGTGCTCGGTCGCTGTCAAGCCGCCGGAGCCGGCCTGGGCTGTGGCCGTGTGACCCATGGGCATGTACGTCCCTTCGATCGCGATACTGGATTTCCTGCGAGACCTGCCACTGTAAGCAAGCGGACCGACACCTGGCGAAGTTCCCGTGCCGTGGAAGTTCGCGTGAAACAGCGCCGGACGGCCCCTAGAGACGGGTCGAGGTCGGGGTTGTCAGTGCGGCGGTCCACAATGGTCCGCGTCAGAACCAGAGGTTGCCCGAACAGATCTGTGAAGGAGTCGCAGCAGCGATGGCCCGCCGCAGTACGAAGACCCCGCCGCCGGACGACTTCGAGGAGAAGATCCTCGACATCGACGTCGTCGACGAAATGCAGGGCTCCTTCCTCGAGTACGCGTACTCGGTGATCTACTCACGGGCCCTGCCGGACGCCCGCGACGGCATGAAGCCGGTGCACCGCCGCATCGTGTACCAGATGAACGAAATGGGGCTGCGCCCCGACCGCGGCTATGTGAAGTGTGCCCGCGTGGTCGGCGAGGTCATGGGCAAGTTGCACCCGCACGGCGACGCGTCGATCTACGACGCGCTGGTGCGGATGGCGCAGCCGTTCTCGATGCGGCTCCCCCTCGTCGACGGACACGGCAACTTCGGCTCGCTCGGAAACGACGACCCGCCTGCCGCCATGCGGTACACCGAGTGCCGGATGGCCGACGCCACGTCGCTGATGACGGAGTCGATCGACGAGGACACCGTCGGATTCCAGTCGAACTACGACGGCCAGGAGCAGGAGCCGGTCGTCCTCCCGGCCGCGTATCCGAACCTCCTGGTCAACGGCTCGTCCGGGATCGCGGTCGGCATGGCGACCAACATGCCGCCGCACAACCTGGGCGAGGTCATCGCCGCCGCCCGCCATCTGATCAAACATCCGGGTGCGGACCTGGACACCCTGATGCGGTTCGTTCCCGGTCCGGACCTGCCGACCGGCGGCCGGATCGTGGGCCTCGGCGGCATCAAGGACGCGTACGCGGCCGGCCGCGGCACGTTCAAGATCCGTGCGACCGTCTCCGTGGAGAACGCCACGGCGCGCCGCAAGGGTCTGGTCGTCACCGAACTGCCGTTCACCGTCGGCCCCGAGAAGGTGATCGCCAAGATCAAGGACCTGGTCTCGGCGAAGAAGCTCCAGGGCATCGCGGACGTCAAGGACCTCACCGACCGCGAGCACGGCCTGCGCCTGGTCATCGAGGTCAAGAACGGCTTCGTGCCCGAGGCCGTTCTGGAGCAGCTCTACAAGCTGACGCCGATGGAGGAGTCCTTCGGCATCAACAATGTGGCGCTGGTCGACGGGCAGCCGCTCACGCTGGGCCTCAAGGAGCTCCTCGAGGTCTATCTCGACCACCGCTTCGACGTGGTACGACGCCGCAGCGAGTTCCGCCGGACCAAGCGTCGCGACCGGCTCCATCTGGTCGAGGGTCTGCTCGTCGCGCTGATCGACATCGACGAGGTCATCCGGCTCATCCGCTCCAGTGACAATTCGGCGCAGGCGAAGGAGCGGCTCATCGAGCACTTCTCGCTGAGCGAGATCCAGACGCAGTACATCCTGGACACCCCGCTGCGCCGGCTCACCCGGTTCGACCGGATCGAGCTGGAGAGCGAGCGGGACCGGCTCAACACCGAGATCGACGAGCTGACCGCGATCCTCGAATCGGACGCCGAGCTGCGCAAGCTGGTCTCCACCGAACTGGCCGCGGTCGCCAAGAAGTTCGGCACCGACCGGCGTACGGTGCTGCTGGAGTCGGCCGGTGCGCAGGTCGCTGCGGTACCGCTGGAGGTCGCGGACGACCCGTGCCGGGTGCTGCTCTCCTCGACCGGTCTGCTGGCCCGTACGGCCACCGGCGACCCGATCGCGTTCGACGAGGACGCCAAGCGGGCCAAGCACGATGTGATCGTGTCGGCCGTCCCGGCGACGGCGCGCGGCGATGTGGGTGTGGTGACGTCCACCGGGCGGTTGCTGCGGCTCGCGGTGATCGATCTGCCGCAGCTCCCGGACACGCACGCGGCGCCCAATCTCTCGGGTGGCGCGATGGTCTCGGAGTTCCTCACGCTGGAGAACGACGAGGAAGTCGTCTGCCTCACCACGCTCGACGAGTCCTCCCCCGGTCTGGCGATCGGCACCCTGCAGGGGGTCGTCAAGCGGGTGGTGCCGGACTACCCGGCCAACAAGGACGAGTTGGAGGTCATCACCCTCAAGGAGGGTGACCGGATCGTCGGCGCCGCCGAACTGCGTACCGGTGAGGAGGACCTGGTCTTCATCACGTCCGACGCGCAGCTGCTGCGTTACCCCGCGGCGCAGGTGCGACCGCAGGGCCGGGCGGCCGGCGGTATGGCGGGGGTGAAGCTGGCGGCGGGCGCCGAGGTGCTCTCGTTCGCCGCGGTGGATCCGGCGGTCGACGCGATGGTGTTCACGGTGGCGGGCTCGCACGGCACGCTGGACGACTCGGTGCTGACGGCGAAGCTCACCCCGTTCGACCAGTATCCGCGCAAGGGCCGGGCCACCGGTGGGGTGCGCTGTCAGCGGTTCCTCAAGGGCGAGGACGTCCTGGTGTTCGCCTGGGCTGGTGCGATGCCGGCGCGGGCGGCGCTCAAGAACGGCACTCCGACGGAGCTGCCGGAGCCGGATCCGCGGCGCGACGGTTCGGGTACGCCGCTGGCCAAGCCGGTCGCGGTGATCGCCGGACCGGCGTAGCCGGCCGCCCGGCCCCGGCGGCCGGGCGGTGGCGGGCCGATGGGCTACGCGTCGTCGACCGGCTGTTGTACGTACCGCAGGACGCCCCACATGCTCTGCTCATGTGCGGCGTCCTGCGGCGTGTCCGGGGAGATTGCAGCGTGCGGAGCGTTGTCCGGCGGCTCAGGGGAGGCGTTTTCGCGGCAGGTGGCCAGCTCCCTGTGCAGGGTGCCCGGGTCGATGCCGGAGCCGATCAGTACGAGCTGCGTGAGACGCGGTTCGTCGCGCTTCCAGGGCCGGGGGCCGAAGCGCAGGAATCTGCCGACGGCATGCAGCGCGTATGTGTTCCCACGGTCGCCCGCGCCGAAGTCGACGAACCCCTTGATCCGGTAGAGGCCCTCGGGCCGGGAGTCGAGGAACGCCATCAGTCGGCGTGGGTTCATGGGCACGTCGGAGGTGAAGGAGACACTCTCGTACGCGGCGTGCAGGTGCCCCGCGTGTGCCTCGGCGCTCCCTTCCGCCCCCTCCTCCAGCAGGAGATCCTCGAAGGTGAGCTGACGCATCCTCTCCTCACCGTCCGGCCGCAGCGCCGGGTCGAAGAGCAGCTCCGGATCGATGCGTCCGTACGTGGCGGAGATGACGGCCGCCCCGCTGCCGGTCGCCGCGATGGCCTTGCGGATACGGCTCCGTTCCTCGTCCTCGATCCGGTCGGTCTTGTTCAGCACGACCAGATCGGCGACGCCGAGATGGCGGTCGATCTCCGGATGACGCCCCCGGGTGTCGTCGAATTCGGCGGCGTCGACGACCTCGACCAGTCCGCCGTACACGATGTGCGGGTTGTCGCTGGCCAGCAGCATCCTTATGAGCTCCTGGGGTTCGGCGAGTCCGCTCGCCTCGATGACGATCACATCGAGGCGGGCGGCGGGCCGCGTGAGCGTCTCCAGGAAGGTGTCGAGTTCGCTCACGTCGACGGCACAGCACAGGCATCCGTTGCCGAGCGAGACGGTCGAACCGACCTGGCCCGAGACCGTCATCGCATCGATCTCGATGGAGCCGAAATCGTTGACGATCACGCCGATCCTGTTTCCCGCACGGTGGCGCAGGAGATGGTTGAGCAGAGTCGTCTTGCCGGATCCCAGGAACCCGGCCAGGACGATGACCGGGATGTGCTGCTTACGGGGCGGGGACGACGGGTTCAACGGGGGCCTTCCTCGGGGATACGTCAGGGCGCCGGGACCGGCTGGGGCGGGGTCGGACCGACATAGCGGGCCGCCGGACGGATGATCTTGGAGTCTTCCGCCTGCTCCAGGATATTGGCGCTCCAGCCGACCACTCGCGCCGCGCAGAAGGTCGGCGTGAACATCTCGCGCGGCAGCCCGCACAGCTCCATGACGACCCCGGCGTAGAACTCCACGTTGGTGTGCAGCTCACGCCCCGGCTTGAGCTCGGCGAGGATCGCCTCGACCTGACGCTCCACCTCGACGGCGAGGTCGACGAGCGGGCTGCCGAAGCCCTGGGCGATCCCGCGCAGCATGCGTGAGCGCGGGTCCTCGGTGCGGTACACGGGGTGGCCGAAGCCCATGATCCGCTCGCCCGCGAGCACGCGCTCGCGGATCCAGCCGTCGATGCGGTCGGGGGTGCCGATCGCGTCCAGGGTGTCGAGCGCGCGGCTGGGAGCTCCGCCGTGCAGCGGGCCGGAGAGTGCGCCGACGGCCGCCACCAGGCAGGCGGCGATGTCCGCGCCGGTGGAGGCGACGACCCGGCCGGTGAAGGTCGAGGCGTTGAAGCCGTGGTCGACGGTGGAGATCAGATACTGCTCGACGGCCCTCACGCGCGATGCGTCCGCCTCGGAACCGGTGAGCATGTAGAGGTAGTTGGCGGCATACGGCAGATCGTCGCGCGGCTCTACCGGTTCGAGGCCCTGGCCGAGCCGGTACAGGGCGGTCAGCACGGTGGGGACGGCCGCGCAGGCAGCCAGCGCGTCGCTGCGGCGCCGGTCGCCGTCGATGTCGTACACCGGGCGGAAGCCGGCCGAGGCGCCCAGCAGCGACAGTGCGGTGCGCAGCCCGGCAAGCGGGCCGGAGACCGCGCCCGCACGGGCTATCGCCGGCAGGGCAGCCCGTACCTCCGGAGGCAGTCGGCGCATGGCGGCGGTGCGCGCGGCGAATTCGGCGCGGGCGGCCGGACCGGGCAGCTCGCCGTGGAACATCAGGTACCAGACGTCCTCGAAGCTGCGGGTCCGCGCGAGCTCGATCGCCGAGTACTGCCGGTAGTGGTAGAAGCCCTCGCGTCCCCGGACGTCTCCGAGGGCGGTGTCCGTGACGACGACACCCGCGAGACCTCGGGGTACGTCGAGCGGGGTTCCGTTGGTCATGGTCGGCATGTCTTCCTCCGCGAGCTTCACTGTGCAGGCCCATCAATATTGATTCGACTGTCTATGCTTGACTCCCATCCTGTCAATGTTGATTGAATCAATATGGATACGGTGAGCAGCATGACGGATCAAGCAGCACCCGACGACCGCGCCGACGCGCGTGCGGAGCGGCTCACGACGCGCGAGACGGCCGAGCGCCTGGGCGTGAAGCCCGAGACGGTGTACGCGTATGTCAGCCGGGGTCAGCTGAACAGCAGGCGCGCCCCCGGCGGTCGCGGCAGTACGTTCGACTCCGCGGAGGTCGATGCACTGGTACGGCGTACGGGCCGGAAGGAACCCTCCCCGGCCGGCGGCGACCTGGTGTTCCGTACCGGCATCACGCTGATCGAGACCGACCGGTACTACTTCCGGGGTGTCGACGCGACCGAGCTGACCACGCACTACTCCTACGAAGAGATCGCCGAATGGCTGTGGACCGGCGACCTCCGGCCCGGCATCCGCTTCACCGCGCCTGCCGAGGCCCTGGCCGCGGCGCGCCGGTCCGTCGGCGCGCTGCCCGCGCACAGCGGGTCGACGGACCGGCTGCGGGTCGCCGTGGTCGCTGCGGCAGCCGTCGATCCGCTGCGCTTCGACCTCTCGCGCGAGGCCGTGCTCGGCAGCGCGCGGAGCCTGATCCCGATCCTGGTCGGCGCGTTGCCCACCGCTGTCGGTGCACCCGCGACGGCTGACGGCGAAGCCGCTTCGCACCCACCCGGGCTGGCCCAGTGCCTGTGGCCGAAACTCACCGCCCGACCGGCCGACGCGCCTTCACTGGCCGCGCTCGACACGGCTCTCGGCCTGCTGATCGACCACGATCTGGCCGCCTCGACACTGGCCGCGCGGGTCGCCGCATCCGCCCGCGCCCATCCGTACGCGGTGGTCTCCGCGGGCCTCGGCGTCCTGGAGGGCCCCCTGCACGGCGCCGCGAGCAGCCTCGCCCACAGGATGCTGACCGAGGTCCTGGAGCGGGGCGGTGCGAACCCGGTGGTCGCGGACCATCTCCGTACCGGCCGTCAGGTGCCGGGGCTCGGACACCGGCTCTACACCGCCGAGGATCCGCGCGCACGGACGCTGTTCGCCAGGCTCGCGGAGGTCCCGCAGGCGGCGCCCGCGCTGGCCGCGGCGCGCGACGTGGTCACCACGACCGCGCGTCACACCCCACTGCACGCCAACATCGACCTGGCGCTGGCCGTGCTCTCCGTCGCCTCCGGCATGTCGGCGGAGGCGGGTGAGACCGTGTTCGCGGTGTCCCGTACAGCGGGCTGGATCGCCCATGCGCTGGAGGAGTACGGGGAACGTCCGCTGCGGATGCGCCCCAGCGGCCAGTACGCAGGCCCTCGCCCACCTCAGTCACTGCCTGCCCCGGGACAGGCCTCCCCCCAAGGAGGCCGACCGCAATAGACGGGCCACTGGGCGCAAAATATCGATGATCAGCCGGAAATGTCCCGCGGGGGCTGCGCGGTGGACCCCCGCACCACCAGTTCCGGTTCGAAGAGCAGCTCGTCCGACGGCACGGTACGGCCCCCGATCTGAAGGGAGAGCAGCTCGACGGCGGCCCGCCCCATGGCCTCGATCGGCTGACGGACCGTGGTCAGCGGCGGCTCGGTGCAGTTCATGAAGGCGGAGTCGTCGTACCCCACCACCGAGACGTCGCCGGGCACGGAGAGGCCGCGGCGACGGACCGCACGCACCGCCCCGAGAGCGAGCGGGTCGCTCGCGCAGATGATGCCGGTGACGCCCCGGTCCAACAGGCGCATGGCGGCGGCCTGTCCACCCTCCAGCGAGAACATGGCCCGGGCCACCCACTCGTCCGGAACGGTGGTGCCGGCCTCTGCCGCCAGCGCCTGGGCGGCGGCCAGCTTGCGCCGCGAGGGCACATGGTCGGCGGGGCCGAGCACCAGGCCGATGCGCTCGTGACCGAGCGAGACGAGATGGCGCCAGGCCTGCTCGACGGCGACGGAGTCGTCGCAGGAGACACCGGGGAAGTCGAGGTACGGCGCGTTGATCAGGACCACCGGGATCTTGCGGTCGGCCAGCACCTTGTAGTGATCGTGTGCGGCGTCGGCCTGGTGGTAGAGCCCGCCCGCGAAGACCACCCCGGACACCTGCTGCTGCAGAAGCAGTTCCACGTAGTCGGCCTCGGAGACGCCGCCCTTGGTCTGGGTGCACAGCACGGAGGTCAGGCCCTGCTGCGCCAGCGCACCGCCGACGACTTCGGCGAAGGCCGGGAAGATCGGGTTCTGCAGCTCGGGCAGGACCAGACCGACCAGTCTCGCCCGCTCGCCCCGCAGCTGGGTCGGACGCTCGTAACCGAGGACGTCGAGCGCGGAGAGCACGGCCTTCCGGGTGGCATCGGAGACGCCGGGCTTACCGTTGAGCACCCGGCTGACCGTGGCCTCGCTGACTCCCACCTTCTGTGCCACTTGAGCAAGTCGTCGCGTCATACACGCAAGATTAGCGCAAGAAACGCAAGTGGGTTGCGTGGAGCTGGAAACAACAAAAATTTCGGAAAGCGCCGGTATGCCCTTTACCTTCGTACGATGAGCGCCCCACCGCCCACCCCTCGCAGACCGCGACGGCTCGGATGGCCGCAGCGGGTCTTCTCCCAGGTGCTGCTGATACAACTCGCCATCGCCACCGGCGTCACCGTACTCGCCACCGGCCTCTTTCTGGCACCCCTCAGCGCACAGCTCGACGACGAGGCGATGCAGCGTGCGCTCGCCATCGCGCAGAGCACGGCGGCCCAGCCGCAGATCGCCGAGGCACTGCTCACCAGCGCCCCGGTCCCCGGCGGGCCCGTGCAGTCGGCGGCCGAGCGGATCAGGCGGTCCACCGGTGCCGAGTACGTCGTCGTCATGGACCGGCGCGGGGTGCGCTGGTCGCACACCGACGCCGGCCGGATCGGAAAGGTCGTCTCCACCGATCCCAGTGAGGCGCTCGCGGGCGACCAGGTCATGGAGATCGACAGCGGCACGCTCGGCCGCTCGGCCCGTGGGAAGGTGCCGCTCCGCGACGAGTCGGGCCACATCGTCGGGGCGGTCTCGGTCGGTATCGCGTACGACAGTGTCCGCGCCCGCCTCCTGGCGGCGATCCCCGGGCTGCTCGCCTACGCGGGCGGGGCGCTGGCCGTCGGGGCCGTCGCCGCCTATCTCGTCTCCCGTCGTATCCAGCGGCAGACCCAGGACCTTGCCTTCTCCGACATCTCCGCGCTGCTGACCGAACGCGAGGCAATGCTGCACAGCATCCGGGAAGGGGTGGTCGCACTGGACCGGACGGGACGCATCCGGCTCCTCAACGACGAGGCCCAGCGGCTGCTCGGACTCGGCCCCGATGCCTCGGGCCGTCCGCTCGACGAGGTGCTCGGCCTGGGGCGGACGGCCGATGTGCTGGCGGGCCGGGTGGTCGGCCACGATCTGCTGACCGTACGGGGCAACCGGGTACTGCTCGCCAACCGGATGCCGACCGACGACGGGGGTGCGGTCGCCACCCTCCGCGACCGGACCGAACTCGAGTATCTCGGCCGAGAACTCGACTCCACCCGTGGTCTGATCGACGCCCTGCGCGCGCAGGACCACGAACATGCCAATCGGCTGCACACGCTCCTGGGGCTGCTGGAGCTGGACATGCACGAGGACGCGATGGAGTTCGTCACGGAGGTCGTCGGCGGTCACCGGGCCACCGCCGAGCAGGTCACCGAGAAGGTTCACGACCCGCTGCTGGCGGCCTTGCTGGTAGGCAAGGCGACGGTCGCGGCGGAGCGCGGCGTCTCCCTGCGGATGGCGCCCGGCACACTGCTCCCGGACCGGCTGGTGGATTCGCGCGGTCTCGTCACCGCCGTCGGCAATCTCGTCGACAACGCCCTGGACGCGGCGGCCGGGTCGGACGGCGCCGTGATCGAGGTGGGGCTGCGGACGGACGGCCGTACGGTGGTGCTGCGCGTCCGCGACAGCGGCCCGGGCATCCCTCCCGAGCAGCACGATTCGATCTTTACCGAGGGCTGGTCGACCAAGGAGCTCCCGGCGCACGGCAAACGCGGTCTGGGTCTCGCGCTGGTACGGCGGCTGGCCGAACGGCAGGGCGGCAGGGTCACCGTCGGCTCGGCGCCGGAGGGCGGCGCCGAGTTCACCGTCGTACTGCCGGAGGCCCTCACCGAACCGGGGCTGACGGCGACAGCGCTTCCGGAGCCGAGCACCGCAGGAGAAGTTCAGTGATCGAGGTCCTGGTCGTCGACGACGACATCCGGGTTACGCAGATCAACGCGGCCTATGTCTCCAGGGTGCCCGGATTCCGGGTGGCCGCGCAGGCGCACAGCGCCGCAGCGGCCCTCGCAGCGGTCGAGTCACAGCGCGTGGACCTCATCCTGCTGGACCACTACATGCCCGACCGAAACGGCCTGACCGTCGTGCGGGAGCTGCGCAGGCTCGGCCACCGCACCGACGTGATCATGGTGACGGCGGCACGCGACGTCGCAACCGTCCAGGAGGCCATGCGCCACGGTGCGCTCCAGTACCTGGTGAAGCCGTTCACGTACGCGGGGCTGCGGACCAAGCTGGAGGCCTACGCGGCGCTGCACCAGACCCTGGAGGGCGGCGGCGAGGCCGAACAGGGGGACGTGGACCGGCTCTTCGGCGCCCTGTGGGCCGCGGGCGAACCCGGTCTGCCCAAGGGGCACTCGCCGACGACGGCAGAGCTGGTCCGCCAGGCGCTCCGCGGAGCCGACGGTCCGCTCTCCGCGCAGGAGATCGCGGAGAGCGCCGGGATGAGCCGGCAGACGGCACAGCGCTATCTGAAGCTGCTGGAGCGGACGGGTCGGGTACGGCTGACACTGCGGTACGGCGAGACGGGCCGCCCGGAGCACCGCTACACCTGGGCCACCGGTTCCTGAGGGGCCACCCGTTCCCGAAGCGCGTCCGGCCGGCCGACACTGCACCGGTTGCTGAGACGCCTCCGGCTACACGGCACCGGCCCCGGTCAGCGCCCGGACCTCGGTCTCCGCATGCTTGGCGGCATCCGGTGGCTCGGCCGAGGTGACCGTGCCGATCCAGCCTGCCAGGAAGCCGAGCGGGATGGAGACGAGGCCGGGGTTCTCCAGCGGGAAGAGCTGGAAATCCACTCCGGGGAAGAGCGAGGTGGCGCTGCCGGAGACGACCGGGGAGAGCAGTACGAGCACCACCGCGGGGATCAGCCCTCCGTAGACCGACCAGACCGCCCCTCGCGTGGTGAAGTTGCGCCAGAACAGCGAGTACAGCAGCACGGGCAGATTGGCCGAAGCGGCGACGGCGAAGGCGAGCGCCACCAGGAACGCCACGTTCAGATTCTGCGCGACCAACCCGAGCGCAATGGCGGCCACCCCGATCCCGGTAGCTGCGACCCGGGCCACGGTGACCTCACTGTGCTGCTTCCAGCCCGGACGTCTGAGCGAGGCGTAGAGGTCGTGGGCCACGGAGGCCGACGAGGCGAGCGTGATCCCGGCGACGACGGCGAGGATGGTCGCGAAGGCCACGGCGGCGACCACGGCGAACAGGATCGTTCCCCCGGTGGAGCCCTCGCCGCCGCCGAGCACCATCGCCAGCAGCGGAACGGCCGTGTTCCCGGCGGGATTCGACGCCCGGACGTCCGAGGAACCGACCAGCGCCGCCGCGCCGAACCCGAGCACGATCGTCATCAGGTAGAAGCTGCCGATGAGGCCGATCGACCAGACGACCGAGCGGCGGGCGGCGCGGGCCGTGGGCACCGTGTAGAAGCGCGACAGGATGTGCGGCAGCCCCGCCGTGCCGAGCACCAGGGCAAGACCCAGGCTGATGAAGTCGAAGCGCGCGGTCCAGCTCCCGCCGTACTTGAGGCCGGGAGAGAGGAACTCCAGCCCGTGCCCGCTCCGTTCGGCGGCGGAATTGAGCAGCGTATTGACATTGCCGTGGAAGTGGACCAGCACGAGCACGGTCAGCACGCTCGCGCCCACCATCAGCAGAACGGCCTTGACAATCTGGATCCAGGTCGTGGCGCGCATCCCGCCGAAGGACACATAGATCACCATGAGCGCTCCGACCCCGATGACGGTCCAGGAGCGCGCGGCTCCACTGGTGCCGCCGAGAAGCAGAGCGACCAGGCTGCCCGCACCCACCATCTGCGCCACCAGATAGAGCACGGAGACGGTGACGGAGGAGGTGCCCGCCGCGATCCTGACCGGACGTTCCGCCATCCTGGCGGCCACCACATCGGCGAGGGTGAACCGGCCGCAGTTGCGGACGAGTTCCGCGACGAGCAGCAGGACGACGAGCCAGGCGACGAGGAATCCGACCGAGTAGAGCATGCCGTCGTAACCGAACAGGGCGATCAGGCCGGAGATACCGAGGAAGGACGCGGCCGACATGTAGTCGCCGGCGATGGCGAACCCGTTCTCCATGGGGGAGAACAGCCGGCCGCCCGCATAGAACTCCTCCGCCGATCCGTGCCGGTTGCGGCTCACCCAGGTGGTGATGGCGAGCGTCACTGCGACGAACACGCTGAACAGCAGCAGCGCCAGGGTCTGGTGGTTCCCGATCAACGCCCGATCCCCCGCGTCATTTCCTGAGTGTCCCAGCGCAGATCGAGCGCCGCCCGGTCCCTGCGCAGCCGCGCATGACGTGCGTACGCCCCGGTGAGCAGGAACGTCGTGAGGAACTGCCCGAGCCCCGCGACCATCGCGACATTGACCGCGCCGGCCACCGGCCGGGCCATCAGCCCGGGTGCGGTGATCGCTGTCACGACGTAGGCCAGGTACCAGACGAGGAACGCGAGGGTTGCGGGGACGACGAACCGCCGGTACCTGCGGCGCACTTCCTGGAAGGCCTCGCTGCGCTGCACCTCCAGATAGATGTCGGCCGCGCTGTGACCGCGCTGCGGAGGCACGGAACCGGGTGGCCCGGCCGGCACGAAGCCTCCCGTACCGTCCAGCTCACCCCATCCGGAAGCCAGCGCGTCGTACCACGGGTCGCCGAGCCGCATCGCTGCCGCCTCGCTCCCTGCTTCCTTCTCCACCGAACAACTCCCCTGGTCCACGGACCACTTCGGCCGCGTACCCAAGAATGGACAGATCGGGAAGTTCCCGGGCACGTCATTTGCCGCACTTCACCTCTTCAGGTGAAGGATGTCCCGGGCGGGTGTGCGAGCCCGCGAACATACGCATAGCGCACGGCCTGCGCCCTGTCGCGAACTCCGGTCTTGGCGAAGAGATTGTTGATGTGGCTCTTCACGGTGGCCTGCGAGATGTGCAGCTTGCGGGCGATCTCCGGGTTGGACAGTCCTTCGGCGATCAGGACGAGCACTTCCGCCTCGCGGGGCGTGAGGCCGTCGGGCAGTTGCTGCTCGCCGGCCGGCGGACCGGCCGGCGCGGGTGCCGTGGTGACCCGTTCCAGCAGCCGCCGCTGCACCGCGGGCGAGAGTCCGGCCTCACCCGACAGCACAGCCTCGATGGCCCGCACGATCTCGTCGCCCCCGGCGTCCTTGGTGAGGTATCCGCGGGCCCCCGCCTCCAGTGCGGGGAAGAGCGAGTCGTCCTCCGCGAACGTCGTGAGCACCACCACCTGAGTGTTCGGGTACTCCGCGCGGATACGCCGCGTGGCCTCCACCCCGTCGCAACGCGGCATGCGGAGGTCCATCAGAACCACGTCCGGAGCCACCTCCGCGACGAGCGCGACGGCCTCTTCCCCGTCCCGGGCCGATCCCACCACCTCGATCCCCGGCAGCAGCCCAAGCAGCATCACGATTCCTTCGCGCACCACCGACTGGTCGTCGGCGACCACGACACGCGCGGTCACGCGGGCACCCGCAGTCTCACCACGAACCCCTCCTCGCCCGGACCGGCCTCGAGAGTCCCGCCGAGCAGCTCGGCACGTTCCCTCATTCCCAGCAGACCGTAGCCGGAGCCACTGACAGCGAGCTCGTCCACGGGTGGACGGCCACCCCGGTCCCTGACCTCCAGGGCCACCTCTCCTGGCAGATATTCGAGCCGTACGAGCACGTCGGCCCCCGGCGCGTGCTTGCGCACATTGGTCAGCGCCTCCTGCGCCACCCGTCTGACCGCTTGCGAGGCCTCGGCCGTCAGCGGCCGCTGCTCCCCGGCCACCGTCACCTCACCCGGCTCCACCGCGGCCACCAGCTGTCGCAGGTAGTCCTCCACCGGGGAGATCTCCCCCCGCAGGGCGGAGAGCGCCTGCCGGGTCTCGGCCAGCCCGTCGCGCGCCATCGACCGGGCCGCCACCACCCGCTCCAGCACCTGGTCCCGGAACTCCCCCGAAGGTTCTCTCTCGATGAGCAGCCGTGCCGCCTCCAGGTGCACCAACTGCGCGGAGAGACTGTGCGCGAGGACGTCGTGGATCTCGCGGGCGATCCGGGAGCGTTCGTCCAGCGCCGCCGACTCGGCTTCGGCCACCCTGGCAGCCCGCTCCTGCTCGAGGAGCCGCTGGGCACTGCCGCGGGCCTCGGCATCCAGCCGGAGCACGTATCCCGCAAGGCAAAGCCCCGCTGTGGTCACCGCCGTCGTCATCCAGCCCTCGGTGTTGACGGCGGCGTACGCGGCCAGCGCGACGGCCGTGGCGGGGATGCCCGCCGAGAGCGGCAACCGCTCCAGAGCCGTGACCGCGCAGCCGCACCACAGGATCACGGCCGGCACACTCGCACCGGCCTGCTCAGCCCCGAACGCGGCCGCCATCAGCAACGCCAACAGCCCCAGGGACGGCCAGAGCCGATGCTCCAGGCTGGTCCGGAAGAATGCCCACCCGGCCCAGACACAGCCGATGACACCCAGCAGGCCGACCACGACTTCCCAGGGCCCGAACCTGCCGTTGGAGAAGGTGCCCCAGAGCATGAGGGTCAGCACCAGAACGCGGACGGACCAGGCGATGGCCGTCCGGGGGCGGGTACGGCCCCTTCTCGAGAGAGCCTCCCGGGACGGCCAGCTCGTCCAGGTCTCGCTTGTCACACGGAGTCCTTCCACGCCGACCGCGACGGCATGCCGCCCGCAGCGCCACCGTACGCCGGACGCATCTGGCGGGCGCGCCACATGAGCACGCCACTGCGCACCAGCAGCGTCACCGCCAGAGCCGTCATCAGGGCGGCACTGCCTTGATGTATGCCCATCAGCGCGGCGGCCCCGTACAGAGCGGCTCGCAGCACCAGACCGCCCGTCCAGACGAAGACGGTGGCCTTGCTGCCCTTGCTCCACAGTGAGCCGTCCGGTTCACGCCACAGCCTGGCCGTCCAGCCCCAGCCGGCACCGGTGACCAGCCCCACCGCCAGTTCGGCGCCGAGAACCACGACGGACAACGCCTCGTGGTGCGCGTCCATCAGCCCGGGTTCGCGCAAGGACATGACGAGCAGGATGCCCGGCAGAATCCACCACCGCCGGTCATCGGAGATCCGCCGTGCCGAGCACTGGCGGACCACGACGATGGCCACGACGGCAATGATCAGGAGGGCATTGACGAGCCCGGGCATGGGGGCCTCCGAGGTGCGGGAAAGGTCATCGCCTTCGACGCTACGGAAAGGCCCAGGTCAGGGGATCGGCTCAGGGGTTGATCGTGGGTGGAGCCGCAGTCTCCACCCACGGGTGGAGACTGCGGCTGCCGGTCATGCGTCGATGCGGGAGCGGTCCAGCGTGGCCGCCGAGTTGGAGATGAACTCCTTGCGGGGCGCGACCTCGTTGCCCATCAGCAGATCGAAGACCTGCTCGGACGATTCCAGGTCGCCGATGTTGATCCGCCGCAGTGTGCGGTGTCGCGGATCCATCGTGGTCTCCGCCAGCTGATCGGCGTCCATCTCGCCAAGACCCTTGTACCGCTGGATCGAGTCCTTGTAGCGCACGTTCTTCCGCTGCAGCTCCAGGAGCGTCTCCCGCAGCTCACGGTCCGAGTACGTGTAGATGTACTTGTCCTGGCCCTTCTTCGGCTGACTGAGCTCGATCCGGTGCAGTGGCGGCACCGCCGCGAAGACCCGGCCGGCCTCGACCATGGGCCGCATGTAGCGCTGGAAAAGAGTCAGCAGCAGAATGCGGATGTGCGCGCCGTCGACATCGGCGTCGACGAGAAGGATGATCTTCCCGTAGCGAGCCGCGTCGATGTCGAAGGTCCGGCCGGACCCCGCTCCTATGACCTGGATGATCGCGCCGCACTCGGCGTTCTTGAGCATGTCCGTGACGGACGCCTTCTGAACGTTGAGAATCTTGCCGCGGATCGGCAGCAAGGCCTGGAACTCTGAGTTCCGGGCGAGCTTGGCGGTACCCAGCGCCGAGTCTCCCTCGACGATGAACAGCTCACTGCGCTCCACGTCGTCACTGCGGCAGTCGGCGAGCTTGGCCGGCAGCGAGGAGGACTCCAGGGCCGTCTTCCTGCGCTGCGCGTCCTTGTGCTGACGGGCCGCGATGCGGGTCCGCGCGGCGGCCACCGCCTTGTCCAGGACCGCCCTGGCCTGCGCCTTGGCATCACGCTTGGTGGAGGTCAGGAACGCCTTGAGTTCCTTGGCCACGACATTGGCGACGATCCGGTTGGCCGCCGAGGTGCCGAGCACCTCCTTGGTCTGGCCCTCGAACTGCGGTTCCGCCAGCCGGACGGTGACGACCGCGGTGAGGCCTTCCAGGGCGTCGTCCTTGACGATGTCGTCCTCGGCGACGCGCAGCAGCTTCACGGAGCGGAGCACCTCGTTGACCGTCTTGGTCACGGAGCGTTCGAAGCCGGTCACATGGGTGCCGCCCTTGGGGGTGGCGATGATGTTGACGAAGGATTTGAGGTTGGTGTCGTACCCGGTGCCCCAGCGCATGGCGATGTCGACGACGAGCTCACGGGTGACCTCGGTCGCCGTCATGTGCCCGCGCTCGTCCAGGACCGGCACGGTCTCCTTGAAGGTGCCCTGCCCGGTCAGCCGCAGAACGTCGCAGACGGCCTTGTCCTGCGCGAGGTACTCGCAGAATTCGCTGATCCCGCCGTCGAAGCGGAACGTCTCCTCGGTCTTGCCCTCACCGTCGAGACCGCGCTCGTCGCGCACGACGATCGTGAGGCCGGGGACGAGGAAGGCGGTCTGCCGCGCCCGCTGGTGGAGCGTCTCCAGACCGAGCTTGGCGTCCTTGAGGAAGATCTGCCGGTCCGCCCAGTAGCGCACCCTGGTGCCGGTGCGCGTCTTCGGCACCCGCTTCCCCTTGCGCAGGCCGTTGGCCGGGTCGAACGGGCTGTCCGGCCCCTGCTCGGTGAAGATGCCCGGAACGCCGCGCCGGAAGCTGATCGAGTGGGTCGCGCTGTTGCGGTCGACCTCGACGTCGAGCCGGGCCGAGAGCGCGTTGACGACGGAGGCCCCGACGCCGTGCAGACCGCCCGACGCGGCGTACGAGCCGCCACCGAACTTGCCGCCGGCGTGCAGCTTGGTCATCACGACTTCGATACCGGACAGTCCGGTCTTGGGCTCCACGTCGACCGGGATGCCGCGGCCGTTGTCCCGGACCTCGACGGAGTTGTCGTCGTGAAGGATGACCTCGATGTGATCGCAGTGACCGCCGAGAGCCTCGTCGACCGAGTTGTCGATGATCTCCCAGAGGCAGTGCATGAGGCCGCGGCTGTCAGTCGACCCGATGTACATCCCGGGGCGCTTACGCACCGCTTCGAGCCCCTCGAGTACGAGAAGGTGCCGCGCGGTGTAGTTGGAGCCGTCTTGGTCTGCTCCGGTCAGCAGCGCAGTGGACGGCACGGACGTATCGGCGGTCACGCGGTTCGCTCCTCGCTGAATTTCATTTGGGGCCCGAGTGGGTAACGGGCTCGGCTTCGGTAGCCGCTGAGAGCGTACCGAGGCCTGGTAGAGCGGTTGTAACGCCACCCTCGGGGGAATGCTCACAGTAGTCCAGCGTCGCATACGCGTTCGATCCCTCGTTGGAGTGACGCGCACATCACGTTCCCTTCGAGGCATGAACCATTTAGGCTCCGGGCACGTCCTCATGAACAAACCGGCAAGCCGGCCGGACGGACGACCGACCAAGACAAGCAACGCGAAACCGTAGCGCTACGCAATACGGCACATTCGCCGCCAACCGGCAACAGACAGCCATTTTGAGAAGAAGTTTCGAAGAAAAGCCACGAGCGGGAACGTTTTCGGCCTGGTTGGATGTTGACCCTGGTACGACAGCTCGTCGAGCTAGAGAAGAGGCGACGTGACTACTGTTCTGACCCCCGCGAGCCCGCTGACCGCAGCAGACCGCTGTGACCGTTGCGGCGCCCAGGCATATCTGCGCGTCGTCCTGATCAGCGGCGGTGAACTGCTCTTCTGCGCCCACCACGGTCGCAAGTTCGAGCCGGAACTCAAGAAGATCGCCGCGGAAATACAGGATGAGACGGACCGGCTGACGGCCGTGCAGGCCAACGCCGCCGAAGAGGAACAACACTGACACCTCGCATCCACGACGAGCCAGGGTCCGGTTCCTTACCGGCCGACGGGCGCCTCCCCCTGCGAGGGGGAGGCGCCCGTTCTCATACCCACGGAGCGAGGCCGGTCAGCTACTGCCCGCCATCCAGCCGATGGCGGCGGAGATCCGCGTGTAGACACCAGGGGCACCCGGGAGCCCGCAGCCGTTCCCCCAGGAGACCAGCCCGACGAGTCGCCCGCGGGCGACCAGCGGGCCTCCGCTGTCTCCCTGGCATGCGTCGTGCCCACCCAGCGGGTCTCCCGCGCAGAGCATCGCCGAGGCCTGGTACTTCCCCGCCCTGCCCCCCGGGTAGGCCTGCTCGCACGTGCTGTCCGGAAGGACGTTCACCTGGGCGGAGTGGAGAGACGACGCAAAATCACCGCGCCCTGTCGTGTCCCCCCATCCATAGACCACGGCGCCGGCAGCCGGCTCGTACGCCTGGTCGCCGGCCGGGGCCATCGAGATCACGCTCTGCCCGGGAAGCGCGTTGGCCAGGGTGAGCACCGCCAGATCGCCGACATTGGTCGTGCGGTCGTATCGCGGGTTGATCCATGCATCCTTGACCGCGATCTCATGGCCTCCGGTCCCGTTCAGCTCGTCCCGCCCGGCGATGATCCGCAGATCGCTCGCCTTGGTCACATCCGTGCCGAACTCCTCCTGGTTCAGACAGTGCGCGGCGGTCAGGGCCTTCGTCGGAGCCACCATCACGGCGCCGCAGAACTGGCCCGCGCGGGTACCTCCGAAACGGTCACGGCTGGACAGCGCGACGACCCAGGGACTGTCCTTGACATGAGCGGGCTGCCCACCGATGACAATGCTGTCCGCAGCCGCCGGAACCGAGGAGCCGAGCGGTATCACGGCCGCGGCAGCAGTCAGGGCGAGGACCCCGGTCATGGCGCGGGCGACGGTGCGGAACATGCGTACTCCTGACTCTGTGATGGATCATGCCCACTCAGAGTCATCCAGGCCGTCGGTGACCGCACCTGCACATAGGCCAAGGGCCCGGTTCCCATCGGAACCGGGCCCTTGGACCATGTACTCCTGCGACCTAGTCGAGGTAGTCGCGCAGCACCTGCGAACGCGACGGGTGGCGCAGCTTCGACATGGTCTTCGACTCGATCTGGCGGATGCGCTCACGCGTCACGCCGTAGACCTTGCCGATCTCGTCGAGGGTCTTCGGCTGACCATCGGTGAGACCGAAGCGCATCGAGACCACGCCGGCTTCACGCTCGGAGAGCGTGTCCAGCACCGAGTGCAGCTGCTCCTGGAGGAGCGTGAAGCTGACCGCGTCGGCCGGAACGACCGCCTCGGAGTCCTCGATCAGGTCACCGAACTCGCTGTCCCCGTCCTCACCCAGCGGGGTGTGGAGGGAGATCGGCTCACGACCGTACTTCTGGACCTCGATGACCTTCTCGGGGGTCATGTCGAGTTCCTTGGCCAGCTCCTCCGGGGTGGGCTCGCGGCCCAGGTCCTGGAGCATCTGGCGCTGCACGCGCGCGAGCTTGTTGATGACCTCGACCATGTGCACCGGGATACGGATGGTACGGGCCTGGTCGGCCATGGCGCGGGTGATCGCCTGACGGATCCACCAGGTGGCATACGTGGAGAACTTGTAGCCCTTGGTGTAGTCGAACTTCTCGACCGCGCGGATCAGACCGAGGTTGCCCTCCTGGATCAGGTCCAGGAAGAGCATGCCGCGGCCGGTGTAACGCTTGGCCAGCGAGACCACGAGACGGAGGTTGGCCTCCAGCAGGTGGTTCTTGGCGCGACGGCCGTCCTCGGCGATGATCTCCAGCTCGCGCTTGAGCTTCGGCGCGAGCTTGTCGGAGTTCGCCAGCTTGTCCTCGGCGAACAGGCCCGCCTCGATGCGCTTGGCGAGCTCGACCTCCTGCTCGGCATTGAGGAGGGGAACCTTGCCGATCTGCTTCAGGTAGTCCTTGACCGGGTCGGCCGTGGCACCGGCGACGGCGACCTGCTGCGCAGGCGCGTCGTCCTCGTCGTCGTCGGAGAGGACGAAGCCCTTGGTCTCGCCCTCGCCCTCCTCTTCGTCGCCCTTGCCTACCTGTACTTCCTCGGTCGCCTCATCGCCGTCGAGCAGCTCGTCGGCGTCCTTCTTGCCGGACTTCTTCGTTGCTGTCTTCTTGGCCGCCGTCTTCTTCACAGCGGTCTTCTTGGCAGCCGTCTTCTTGGCTGCCACCTTCTTCGCAGGGCTGGCCGCGGCGGCATCGTCGGCCACCACGTCCACGGTCTCGGCCGACGGGGCGGCGGTGGCCGCGACGGTCCTCGTCACGGTCGTCTTGGCCGCGACAGTCTTGGTGGCGGTGCGCTTGACCGGGCTCTTCGCTGCGACGCTCTTGCGGGCGCGTTTCGGCGACTCCGCGGCACTGACCATCAGCGTCACACCCTCTTCCTCGAGGATCTGGTTGAGGCTGCGCAGAACATTCTTCCACTGGGTTGGCGGAATCTGGTCAGCCTCGAAGGCCCGACGCACGTCATCGCCGGCGATCTGCCCATCAGCCTTTCCCCGCTCGATGAGCGCCATCACAGACTCTGACTCGGCGATCTCCGGCGGGAGCGTACGGGATGTGCTGGCCGACACGAACAACCTCTCGGAACGATGGAAACGGCTTCCGGCCCGGCCCCGGTGAGGGCTGGAACCGACGACCGCCGGGCTGGGAATAAACCGACGGCGCGGGCTTGGCCTCAGAACTGCACAGCGCGCCCAATGGCTGCTGTATTCCTTCCGCGGCGGTCACCTCTTAAGTCATCGCACTGTCTCGAGGAGTGTTACGCCCAATCCGCGTGGCCCGAGTCACACCTCAATTGCGACGAACATCGCCAGGAAGGACATCTCTCCACAATTGTGCCGCCGGACCGCGAGGGTCCGGCGACACGTGGTCCGTACCCTGGGCGCGTCGCGCTCAGTGCTCGCGCGGCGCCGGTACCACTCGCTCCACCTCCGGGTGGACGACAAGAAGTTGGCGCATGGCCGCCTCGGCACCCGTCGCGTCACCGGTGGCGAGAGCCTCGACGATCCGGGCATGGTGACCGAGGGACGCCTCGCCGGGACGGTCACAGGCCGTGATCGGACCGCCCGAGACCTGCAGGGCGGCGGAAACGATGCCGGAGAGGTGTTCAAGCATGCGATTGCCGGCGGCCTGGATGAGCAGTGAGTGGAACTCGGCATCGGCCCGGGAGCAGGTGATCCCGTCACCCTGGGCGACAGCGTGCCCCATGATCTCGACCATGTCACCGAGGCGCTGCTGGATGTCCTCGCGACCGTGACCGGCGGCCAGGCGAGCGGCGAGCGGCTCGATCGTCCATCGGAGCTCACCGAGCTCACGACGCTGGTCGTCGCGCTGCGGACCGAAAGCTCGCCACTCGATGATGTCGGGGTCCAGCAGATTCCAGTCGCTGACCGGGCGGACCCGGGTACCCACGTTCGGCCGGGCACTGACCAGGCCTTTGGCCTCAAGAACGCGCAGTGACTCGCGCACGACGGTGCGGGAGACCTCGAAACGCTGGCCGATCTCCTCCGGCACGAGCGGGCGGTCGGCGCCCAGATCACCGGAGACGATCATCTGACCCAGCTGCTGAACGAGTTGGCCGTGGAGGCCGCGGCCGCGGCTTGCCGAGCCCCGTCGGCCCGCCCGGCCCAGCTCGGCGTCGGCGCCGCCCCAGGAACGAACGGCTGCATGCTCGCCGGCCGGCGCCTCCGTATAGGGGTAGCGATCGAGATCACCCGAGCCGGCGAGGCCGGAGTCGACGGAGCGGGCGGCGGTCATCATGGTGTGCGCAAGGGTACTCACGCATCCTTTGTCGGCGCGGCCCAGCCACCCCTTGAGGTCTTTGGTGAAAAGCACACGAAAGGGTGATCAGCGCCAGCCCCCCAATTGACGCCTTATGCGCATAAAACGGGCACTTCTCACGGATTTTCGCGCCCCTCGGGAGTCCGGCCATGTTTCGCGATCACCAACGAACCCTGCCGCGAAGACTGGTGAACAGATAAGCGCAGATCAGGACCGAGAGCGACAACGACAGCGCCACCCCCACCGGGTGCACCACCATGCGCACGAGAGCCAACATCCATCGGTCCATCACGTGCGGCCACTGCACCCAGGCCAGCTCGCGGAGCCTGGCCGGAAGTCCGAGCATCGAATGTGCGGTCGGCCCCGCGGGCATCTTCTCCATCAGTGGGACGACGAGCACGGGAACGGCGAGTACCGCGGAAAGTCCGGCGGACGTCACCCTGAAGATTCCGGCGGCCAGCAGACCGGCCCAGGCGCACCCCACGTTCAGGGCCGCCCAACTCGCCGCAAGATACGTCGCATTCCGCGGGACACGGATCAAGTCGCCTCCGTGCAAGACATGGAGGGCTTCCTCGGATGCCAGAACGGTCAGCAGCGCGAGCAGCACCGCGACGCCCGCCGAGACGAGCAGCTTGGCCAGCAGCAGACCGATGCGGCGGGGAACGGTACCCCGACCCGCCGCGAGCGCGGGGTAGCGGAACTCGTCACCGAACGAGAGCGCTCCGAGCAGCCCGGCGCCGAACGCGACGGGCGGCAGCGGCAGCATCGACGGCCAGCCGGCGAGCACATCGGGGAGCCGGGCATGGTCACCGCGGGCGAGCAGGACCGAGATCCCGACCGACACGACCAGAACGGCAACCATGATCACCGCCGTTGTTCTGACGCCGAAGAATCGGCGCAGTTCGTAGCGCAGCGGTTGGAGCGGCCCCCGGGCCGGACGCCGTCGGACCGGCGGCGGTTCCGACGCGGATGCGGGTGACGCGGGCCCCGGTGCGGCCTCCGGATCGGTGGCCGGCGACTCCGGACGAGGTGCGGCACCTGTTCCGGAAGGACCGGTGGTGACCGGGCCGGTGTCACCGATCTCGTCGGCCAGTTGATGCACGGGTACGCCGTGACGGAATGCCGTGTCGCCGATCTCCGCGCAACTACTGCCGTACACCGCCAGCAGACTGCTCGCTTCGGCGACCACCTCGACGGAGCGCTGCGCCGCGCGCGCCTCACGGCTGACCACCGTGGCGAGCCGGGCAGCGTGCGGAGTGCGGACGACGACGCGGGGGCGCAGCCGGGTGCGGGAGAAGGCGGCGCCGCCCTGGTCGGCGACGAGGCGTCCGGAGTCGATCGTGACCACATGGTCGGCCGAACGCGCGGCCTCCTTGGGGTCACGGGTGGTGTACAGAACCGTCCCTCCCCGGGCCGCATGGGAGCGAAGCAGGCCGTGCAACCAGCTCTTCTCGTGCGGGGAGAGCCCCTCTCCGGGATCGTCGAGGATCAGTGCGTGAGGGTCACCGAGCAGCGCCGCAGCGAGGCCGAGCCTGCGGTCCATACCGACCGACATCGAGCCGATGCGCTGGTCACGGAGCGCGGCGAGGCCGACCGTCTCGAGCAGCTCGTCCGCCCGGGAGGCGGGCACCCCCGCGGCGGCGCAGAGCATACGGAGCTGGCCACGGGCGGTACGAGCGGGATGACCGGGTACGTCCCCGAGGAGCACTCCCACCTCACGGGCGGGCTGCGGGATGCGGTGCAGCGGTCTGCCACGGAAGTAGGTGATCCCCCGCCCCGACTCGATGTCGAGCATCAGACGAAGGGCCATGGTCTTGCCGGAGCCGGGGGCACCGAGGAGCGCGGTGACGGCGCCCGGCCCCGCTTCGAAGGTGAGGTCGTCCACGGCGGGCGGACGGCCGCGGTGGGGAGCGCTGGTGAGTCCGATGGCCTGGAGCATCGCTTCTCTCGCGGAAGGTGAGACCGCTCGGCGGCAGGGTGATTACCGCAGCAACATAACGCGACATTTAGGACTTTTCGTGCAGCACCGAACTCGCGGGCGTTCCGCAGGTCAGACTTCGGGCCTCAGCATCGGCGGATTGAGCACCGTGGCCGCACCGGCCCGGAAGAGCTGGGCCGGACGCCCGCCCTGGCGGGTGGTGGTTCCACCGGCGGGGACCAGGAATCCGGGCGTGCCCGTCACCTTGCGGTGGAAGTTCCGCGGATCGAGGACCACGCCCCACACGGCCTCGTACACCCGACGGAGCTCGCCGACCGTGAACGCCGGCGGGCAGAAGGCGGTGGCCAACGAGGAGTACTCGATCTTGGAACGGGCCCGCTCGACACCGTCGGCAAGAATCTGCGCATGGTCGAAGGCCAGCGGGGCCTGCTGCTCGCCTTCGCGACCGTAGCCACCCTCCGGTCCGAGCAGGTCGTCGACGGGCGCCCACCGCGCGCTGTTCGCATCACCGCCCGCACGGGGGGCGGGCAGGTCGGGTGCCAGTGCGAGGTGGGCGACGCTGACGACCCGCATCCGCGGGTCCCGCTTGGGGTCGCCGTAGGTGGCGAGCTGTTCGAGATGGGCACCGTTACCGACTGCCGGGGCTGCCGGGTCGTGGGCGCACAACCCGGTTTCCTCCGCCAGCTCGCGTGCCGCGGCGGCCCCGAGGTCCTCATCGGCCTTGACGAAGCCGCCGGGTAGCGCCCACCGGCCCTGGAACGGCGACTCGCCACGGCGAACCACCAGCGCACACAACGCATGGCGGCGCACGGTGAGCACAACGAGGTCGACGGTGACAGCGAAGGGCGGAAAGGTCGACGGGTCGTAGGGCGGCATGCCGTGATCATAGTCGTCTGCCTGACGATAAACACTCCCTTCGTCACGCTCTTCATTCGTTCCGGACCAAGTGCCCCCGCTGCCCCCTCTCCACTCGCCTCGCTCCTGACATCCGCCCCCACACCGCGCCCGGTCACGGCTGTCGACCGCCCTTGGTCCCGCCCCCGCCATCGCCCCGCGACACCCGGGCACGCCGTCGGGCAACCGCCGTTCCGGGACGGGCGGAGCCTGGCTGCGCCCGCTTCCGCCTCATGGCCGGCGGGCGTGCCGCGCGGGGCGCCGCACTCCGCTCCGAACGATGGCCGGTTCGGCCCGCCCGGTCACCGCGCTCCCCTCGCAGACAACGGCGCAGGGTCTCCGGGTCGAGTCCTTGGTTGCACGCCTGGTGGAGGAGTTGAGCAAAGGTGTAGTCGGGGTCCGCCTGCAGGGCCAGGCCCAGAGCGACCCGCGCACCCGGTTCGTCGCCGGTGGACCAGGAGACCCAGCCGGTCAGGGTGAGAGGCGCCGCGGCATGCTCCCCGTAAGGTCCTACGCAGCGACGCGAGAGTGCCCGCCACAACCGCAACGCGGATTCCGCTTCCGACCCCTCCATCCATTCGGCGGCCTTGTCCCGGGTCTCCCGGTCCTGCAGGCCGAGGATCACCGCGGCGGCCTCGTCATGGCTGATCAGGGAGTCGTCCTGGACGTCCGCAGCGGAGGGCGTCGTCGCCGGCGCCGCCCGGAGGCGCTTCATCAGCGCACGGGCGAGCACCAGCGTCTCCCGGGCCACCTCCTTGCGTCCCTCCTCGTCGAGGATCCTCGGCACCAGTGCCGCGCCCGCCGCGTCCAGAGCCCGTGGCTGATCCGCCACCGACGGGGTCTTCAGAGGCATGAGCCTGGCTTCCATCTCCCGCAGAGATCCCCGCACTTGAATGCCCGCGTAGGTGGCCGCGGCCGCCATCACGGAGGTGCCTGGAAGGGAAAGCGAGTTTCCCTCAGCAGGACAGCAGCGCGGGTCGGGGCAGCAGTAGGACCAGTACCGGCCGTCGGAGATGCAGAGCGCCTCGAGTACGGGTACGTCCAGTGCTCCGCAGGCCGTGCGCAGACGTTGAGCCAGCGGGCGCAGCCGCTCCATCACCTGCCCCGGGGTCTCCCCGTCGGCAGGATCCTGACAGAGAAAAATGACGATCGCATCAGGACGCTCCCCGCGCCGCTCGCTGCCCTTGACCAGACACTCGGCGAGCTGCTCGGCGGTGGACGGCCATTCTTGCGATGACTGCGGAATTCCGAGCCTGAGCCGCCCGCCGAAGCGGCCGCGGCCGCCGTGCAGGGCGACCATGACCACGCTGTCGTTCGGATAGAACCCCATGAGATACGGGAGGGCATCGGCGAGTTCGGCGGGCCCGCGCAGAGTGATCTGCTGTTCGTCGGCCGGCCCGGTGGATTCGTGGTGCTTGTTCATGGCACGACCGTCCCGCGAGCGGCAGAATTCCGCGACCCCCTGTGGATAAGTTATCCACAGGACCGCGGGGCCGTTCGCGGTTTGTCACAGCCATCGGGTTGCATGGGGGCATGACCAACGCAGACCGCCCAGAGCTCAGGGCTTCGGCCGATTCCGTACTGGCCCGACTCGTCGGGGACACCACCGACACTGCGCGGCTGCGCGAGGACCAGTGGCGGGCCATCGAGGCACTGGTCGCGGACAGACGCAGAGCGCTGGTCGTCCAGCGGACCGGCTGGGGCAAGTCCGCCGTGTATTTCGTCGCGACCTCGCTGTTGCGGGCGCAGGGCAGCGGCCCGACGGTGATCGTCTCGCCGCTGCTCGCACTGATGCGTAACCAGGTAGCGGCCGCGGCCCGGGCCGGGATCACCGCCCGCACGATCAACTCGTCCAACACCGAGGAGTGGGACACCGTCCAGGCCGAGGTGGCAGCAGGGGAGGTGGATGTCCTGCTCGTCAGCCCCGAGCGGCTCAACAACCCCGACTTCCGGGACCAGGTCCTGCCCCGGCTCGCTGCCGCAACCGGGCTGCTCGTGGTCGACGAAGCACACTGCATCTCCGACTGGGGTCACGACTTCCGGCCGGACTACCGTCGGCTGCGGACGATGCTCGCCGATCTGCCGGCAGGCGTGCCCGTGCTCGCGACGACCGCCACTGCGAACGCGCGGGTGACCGCGGACGTCGCCGAGCAGCTCGGTACGGGCGCGGGCACGGACGCGCTGGTGCTGCGTGGACCTCTCGACCGCGAGAGTCTGAGTCTGGGCGTGCTCCAACTGCCGACCGCTGCACACCGGCTGGCCTGGCTGGGTGATCATCTCAAGGAACTCCCGGGTTCCGGGATCATCTACACGCTCACTGTCGCGGCCGCCGAGGAGATCACGGCGTATCTGCGCCAGTGCGGGCACACCGTGGCCTCCTACACCGGCCGCACCGAGAACGCAGACCGGCAGCAGGCGGAGGACGATCTCCTGGCCAACCGGGTCAAGGCCCTGGTCGCAACGTCCGCGCTCGGTATGGGATTCGACAAGCCCGACCTCGGCTTCGTCGTGCACCTCGGCTCGCCCTCCTCCCCCATCGCCTACTACCAGCAGGTGGGTCGCGCGGGCCGAGGCGTCGAGCATGCCGAGGTGCTGCTGCTCCCGGGCAGGGAGGACGAGGCGATCTGGCAGTACTTCGCATCGGTCGCCTTCCCCCCGGAGGAGCAGGTCCGGCGGACCATCGATGTGCTCGCCCAGGCCGGCCGGCCGCTCTCGCTGCCTGCTCTGGAGCCGCTGGTCGAGCTGCGGCGCACCCGCCTGGAGACGATGCTCAAGGTCCTCGACGTCGACGGTGCGGTGAAGCGGGTGAAGGGCGGCTGGATCGCCACGGGAGAGCCCTGGGTCTACGACTCCGAGCGCTATGCCTGGGTTGCACGCCAGCGGTCCGCCGAGCAGCAGGCGATGCGCGACTACGCAATGACGACCGGCTGCCGGATGGAGTTCCTCCGTCGCCAGCTGGACGACGAGGAAGCGGCGGCCTGCGGACGCTGTGACAACTGCGCGGGTGCGCGCTTCGACGACCAGGTGTCGACGGAGCCCCGCAAGATGTGGCCGACGGGTCTCGCCGCGGTGGGAGTCGACCTCAAGGGCCGTATCCCGGCGGGCGAACTCTCCTTCTCTGGGCGCGCCCTCGGCCGTCTCTCCGACATCGGCTGGGGCAACCGGCTGCGGCCGATGCTGGCGGCGCAGACGCAGGACGCCCCGGTACCGGACGATGTGGCGAACGCGGTGGTGACCGTGCTGGCCGACTGGGCCAAGGGGCCGGGTGGGTGGGCATCCGGCACCGCCGATGCCGTACCCCGGCCCGTCGGCGTCGTCACGGTCGCCTCGCACAGCAGACCGCAGCTCATCCAGTCACTCGGCAGACGTATCGCCGAGGTCGGCCGGATGCCACTGCTCGGCAGCGTCACCTACGCGCCAGAAGCGGCCGAGGCGCGGATCTCCCGGACCAACAGCGCGCAGCGGGTGCGGGCCCTGCACGAGGCGCTCGTCGTGGAGCCGGAGCTGACCGAGGCGTTGGCGTCGGCGGGAGGCCCGGTGCTGCTCGTGGACGATCTCTCGGACACCGGCTGGACGCTTGCCGTGGCATCCCGGCTGCTGCGCCGGGCAGGGGCGGAAGGAGTGTTTCCGCTGGTCCTCGCTGTTCAGGCGTGACACGAGGCGTCATCTGTCCAGGATCTGGGCAGGGATATCCGTGTCATTCCGGCCGATTCCCGTCAGCCTCGCCAATTGCTCGTTGCCGCCTGCCGATACGCCAGGGAGAATTGAACTCGCTCCCCGCACGGTCCTTTCGCGGCCCGGAAGGGCTGTGCCGCGGTGCGCCCCCACCCGACCCTGCCCGCACCGTGGGCGCGTATGCGAAGGGAGGACCGTGACCTTCGGATTCGCTCCGTCCGCAGCCAGTTCGGTGTCCGCCGACTCCACCAACCGCCTTGCCAGAATGCTCGAACCGGCCGAATGGGCCGCTGCGGGCATACCGTTGTTGCGCAGCCCGCGCGAGGTCGTCAGCGGACTGCACGCCCGGCACCGGCCGACTCCGGCAACTGCCGTCGTCGCCGTGCTCGACCATGAGGAACGCCTCACGGCCAGCGCGTCGTTCACCCGCCGCTCCGTAGCCGCGGACGGCTGGGAGTTCCGTAACGCGTTGCTGTCGCATCTGCGCCGGGTCATCCCGCACGATCTACGACGCCGCACGCCCGTGCGGACTGCGGTACTGCTCTACTGCCGCGAGGGGGACGAGCGGTGGACGGAGGAGGACGGGGCGTGGATGTGGGGTCTGCGAGACGCCTGCACGCTGCACGGCCTGCGCTGCGGCGCGTACATCACGCTGACCCATGGCGGGTGGCAGGTGCTGGGTGAGGGCCGTGGTGGCCGTCGGCCCAGCTCCACGTCAGCGCCTTCGTCTCTCGCCGACACGGTGCGCGAGCACGACCCGTTCCCGCTTCGCACCGGTGGCGGAGCGACTGAGGCACTGCGCCGCACCGCCGCCCGCTGACCCGACCCGTCGGCCCGGCCGCCCGTCGGGCAGCCGGGTCACGACGGTCGTACGTGCCGACGGCTCAGACGCCGACGCCGAGCACGGTGTTGATCTGCTGCGGGTCACCGCAGACGATCAACAGCGCCCCGGCGCGCTTCTGCGCGAGAAGCAGCGCACGGGCGGCGTCGTCGTCGGCCGCTCCGTTGACCGCGACGATCACCACGGGACGGGCCTGCACCCGGTCCGCGCCCGGGGCACCGGCGAAGAAGACGTCTTCACCGGCCTCGTGCTGGGCCCAGTAGGCGGCCTCCCCGAAGGAGAGCTCGTGTGCGGCCCACGGGTGCTGTTCACCGGTGGTGAGGACCAGGATGTCGCCCGGTGCGCGTCCGGAGTCGAGCAGCAGATCGACTGCCTCGTCGGCGGCGTCGAGCGCACCGGCGGCCGAGGCGGGGATCAGCTGGATCTGCGGCACGGAACGGTTATCCGAGCGGGCCGCCTGGGACTGACCGGCGGTGGTGTGCGGGCGCTGCGCCGGGGGCGCGGGCCTCACAGGACCGGGACCCGGACGACCGGGGCGCGGCGTGGCCGCGGAACGCGGACCGGGTACGGGACGGGGGGTCGGCGCGGTTCGGCCTGTGGCCGGAGTGACGCGGGGACCCTGGGCGCTCTCGTGAATCTGAGGCTCCTCGGGGATGAGAGGCATGGGTGGTTGTCTATCAAACGCCGACGCAATGAGCATCAGCGGGTGGGCACAAATGCGCGATCAGAAGTCGAAGCCGAGCTGGCCCCCGCTTTCCAGTGCAGCCGCCTCGGCGGAGATGCGGACCTTCTTCAGGTGCTGCCACTCGGGCAGCGCGTCGAGGTACGACCACGAGAGGCGGTGGTGGGGCGTGGGTCCCAGCGCCTCCAGAGCGGCCCTGTGCACGGGGGACGGGTAGCCGGCGTTGGCATCGAAGGCGAAGGCGGCGTACTCCCCCGATTCCGCGCCCAGTTCGGCCATCATCGTGTCCCTGCGAACCTTCGCGATCACCGAGGCGGCCGCGACCGCGACACAGGACTGGTCGCCCTTGATGACGGTTCGGACCGTCCAGGGCTCGCCCAGGTAGTCGTGTTTGCCGTCGAGTATCACCGCGTCGGGGCGTACGGGCAGCGCCTCTAGGGCGCGGACAGCGGCGAGGCGCAGGGCCGCGGTCATCCCGAGGTCGTCGATCTCCTGCGGCGAGGCGTCTCCGAGACCGTAGGCGGTGACCCAGCCCTCGAGCAGCGGCGCCAGCTCGGCGCGGCGCTTGGGGGTGATCAGCTTGGAGTCGGTGAGTCCGGCAGGAGGCTTGCGGAGGCCGGTGACGGCCGCACATACGGTGACCGGTCCCGCCCACGCTCCGCGTCCGACCTCGTCGACACCGGCGACGGTCTTGGCACCAGTGGTAGCGCGCAGTGAGCGCTCGACGGTGTGCGTGGGTGGTTCGTACGGCATGGCGCCAGCCAGCGTACGCCGACGAGAACGCCGAGAACACCCCGGGGCGCCGGACCGTCGTGCTGTCCGCGACGCCCCCACCAGGATGCTCACGGACCGGCCGCCGGCCGTCGCGTTCAGTTGTCGGAGGAGCGGAACAGCGGCACCACGACCTGATCGATCATTTCGGCGAGCTCCCCGTCCGTCCATTCGCTGCCGCACACCTTGCTGCGGTACATCATCATGGCGGGGATCACTTCGAAGGACAGCTCGCTCGTGGCGTCGGAGCGGACGTCTCCGCGCGCGATTCCCCGGCCGACCACCTCCCTGAGGAGCTCGGTCGACGGCTGGATCACCCCTTTGAGGATCACCGACTGGAACCGCTCGGCGGCGCTTGCGTCGCACTCGTGAAGTACGGAACGCAGCGCGCATCCGGGCTTGGAAAGCATGGCGTCGCGCAGCCGCCGACAGAGCTGGAAGAGGTCTTCGCGAACACTGCCGAAGTCGGGCGCCTCGCCGAGCGCCGGCAGTGCCGTCTGCAGTGCGTCGACCACGAGGTCCTCCTTCGAGGGCCATCGCCGGTAGACCGCCGCCTTCCCTGTCTGGGCCCCGGCGGCGACGCCCTCCATGGTCAGCCCGTTCCAGCCCACCGTACTCAGCTGCTCCAGGGCGGCATCGAGGATCGCGCGTTCCAGTACGGGCCCACGGCGGCGCGGTGACGCCATCGACGGCCGAGCGGCGGCCGCCGAGCGCGAAGTAACCATCAGCTTTTCTCCATCGAAACAGGTCGGACGGTGGGGCCCGTCGGGACGGCGAGGCGGATTCGGACACCGAGGCGGACCAAGGCCAGTCGGAACCGGTCGTCATCGGACCGAGCCGGCCCGGACCGAGCGATTCCGCCGACATCCCGGCAACAGCAGCTTCAGTGAACGCTTGCGTTCACTGACGGGGACTCACTACCGTTGACGAGACAGTGAACGCTTCCGTTCACTAATTCACTTGTGGGGGATCCATAGTGACAACCTCTCAGTTAGAAGCACAGAGTCCGCCGGGCGCGGCCCGACGGCAGGGGCGACGGGGGATCGCCCTCACGGTCATCGCCGCATGTCAATTGATGGTTGTGCTCGATGCCACGATCGTCAACATCGCGCTTCCGCATATCCAGGACGCGCTCAGCTTCTCCACCACCGATCTGTCCTGGGTCCTCAGCGCCTACACGCTCACCTTCGGTGGACTGCTGCTCCTCGGCGGCAGGGCCGGTGACATCCTCGGCCGACGCCGGGTCTTCATATCCGGAATCCTGGTCTTCACCCTTGCTTCCCTGCTGGGCGGACTGGCCCAGGAGCCCTGGCAACTGCTCGCGGCCCGGGCCCTCCAGGGCGTCGGCGGAGCCATCGCCTCACCGACGTCGCTCGCCCTGATCACCACCACGTTTCCCGAAGGCCCCGAGCGGAACCGCGCGTTCGGAGTCTTTGCCGCAGTTTCTGCGGGCGGCGGCGCGATCGGCCTGCTGACCGGCGGGATGCTCACCGAATGGCTCGACTGGCGTTGGGTCTTCTTCGTCAACGTACCGATCGGTGTGCTGATCGCGGTCCTGGCACCCATGTACATCAACGAGTCCGAGAGGCATCCCGGCCGCTTCGACGTCTCGGGCGCACTGACCTCGACCCTCGGCATGGCTTCGCTGGTGTACGGATTCATCCGGGCATCCGAGGAGGGCTGGCGGGACTCCCTCACCGTGAGTTCCTTCGGCGCCGCAGTGGTGCTCCTCGCCGCATTCGTACTCATCGAGATGCGGGCGAAGGAACCGATCACCCCGCTGCGGATGTTCGCCGACCGCAACCGGTCGGGGACGTACCTCATCATGCTCAGCCTGGCCGCCGCCATGGTCGGCATGTTCTTCTTCATCGTCCTGTTCGTACAGAACGTGCTGGACTACAGCCCCATCGAATCGGGTCTGGCCTTCCTGCCCGTGACAGTCGCCATCATCACGGGCGCAGGCCTGTCGCAGCGGCTGTTGCCGGTGCTCGGCCCCAAGCCGTTCATGATCACCGGTTCGACACTCACCGGACTCGGCCTCTTCTGGCAGACCTTCATCTCGTCCGACAGCTCCTATGTGAGCGGGGTGCTGGGGCCGATGTTCCTGTTCGGGTTCGGTATGGGCCTCAACTTCGTCACGCTGACCCTGACCGCTGTCTCCGGGGTCGCGCAGCACGAGGCCGGTGCGGCGTCCGGACTCCTCAATGCCAGCCAGCAGGTGGGTGGTTCGCTGGGGCTGTCCATCCTGGTGACGGTCTTCGGCACGGCGAGCCGCAACGAGGCGGAGAAGCAACTTCCGTCGTTCATGGCACAGGCGACGCCGGAACAGAAGGCGAAATTCGCCGAGACGCACGAGTTGCCCGCGCCCTGGGGACACGAGGTGCTCACGCACGGCATTTCGACGGCGTTCACGGCTGCGGTGGCGATGGCCGCACTCGCCCTGCTGACTGCGGTGCTGGTGATCCGGGTACGCCGGAGCGATCTGGATGCGTTGAGCGGCAAGGCGTCCGCGGGTGGCCCTGGAGCTTAGCGTCGCACGCCGGTGCGGACACCGGTACGCCGGACGGCGCGCAGCCAGAGGCACGCGCGTCGGCGCAGGTGCAGGCCGCCCACAGGGATGCGGCCTGCACCTGCCCGGATCGCCGGGTACGGCTCAGCGATCCGGATCAGTACGGGTCGTAGGGGGCTTCATCACCAGGCGGCGTCATCAGTACGGGTCGTACGTACCGTCTTCGTAATCGCCCCGGTCACCGCCGTCCTCACCGCTTCCGAGGCCCGCGCAGTCCGTCACGAGGGCGTTCGCGCTCCGGTTCTCCAGGATGTCGCGTGCCCGCGCCTCGCCCCAGCTGGTTGCGTACCAGGGAGCGTCGGACACGCGCAGCGTGCGCTGGATCTCGCCGAGGGCGCAGGAGCGCAGCGGTTCGGGCAGTGTGTCGAGGGCCGGTACGGCGTCGGCCGAGAGGCCACGGAGGTAGTCGATGTCGATCGCGTGATCGTTGCGGTAGCGCTGAACGTTCTGTTCCGCGATCAGCCCGTCGGGCGAGACCAGACCGAACACGAGCACACCGACGGCCGCGCTCGCCGCCACGGCGCGCGGCAGCAGCCGGGCGCCGAACACGCCCGCCGCCAGGATCAGGATCAGCACCACGCCCAGCCACAGCTCCACCGCGGCCACGGATATGCGCAGCCTGGTCAGACCGTACGCATCGACGTACAGCTCCATGCGCCGCAGCGCGGAGGCCACCACCACGAGGGTGAGCAGACACAGCGTGCCCAGGACGATCCGCACGAGAGTTCGGTCGCGCGTTTCACCGCGAGGGGCCCAGCGCAGGGCGAGCGCGATCACGAGGAGGGTGAGCAGCGTCGCCCACAACAACTGCCAGAAGCCCTGGCGGGCGTATGCGGAGTAGCTGAGATCGGTCTCGGCCATCACCTTGTCGTATCCGCCGAGCAACACGGTGAGCTGGATGGCGATGAAGACGGCGAAGAGCAAATTCAGCACGACGAGCGGAAGCGCCCACTCCAGCCGGCCTCGGGCCTTGCCCGCCCGCACGGTGATGCGGTCCCAGTGGATGGGGGCGGCGGCCGTGTACGCGGCAGCGAGCGCACCGACCAGACCGACCACGAAGAGGAAGAACCGCCAGGGGCCGTCGCCCAGCGACACATCCGGCATCAAATTGCCGAGCACATCGGCGAACGCGGCATCCGCGCTCGCGAACAGCGCTCCGAAGACGATGAGCAGGACAACGGCTACCGCGGTGGACCGGAAGACGACACCCCATCGACCGCGAGAACCAGCCATCCGGTCGCGCATGCCCCGGCCGCCCCATCGCACTCCCTCGACGGCGGAGGAGAACAGGCCCACCGAGCCGAGGAACACCCCGAGCCAGCTGCGGCTGCCGTGCAGGGTGAGCGAGCCCAGCGCGACGGCTGACACCACAGCGAGGAACGTGGGCCAGCCCGCGTCCCGGAGTGCCGGGACGATGAGCAGCGACAGACCGCCCAGCGCCCAGACTGCGGACCAGGGGCGGAGCCGTCGACCCGCGGCCTCTGCAGCGAAGAAGGCCGCGAGCGCGGCAGGAATTGCGACGATCAGCAGGTTCGGGCCGAGACCGTCCCCCAGCAACAGACCGCTGAGGAGCGCGGTCGCGGCGACCGACCAGAGTGTGGCGTTGCGGATGGCGACCGGCGGGGCCGGGCGCAGCCGCGCGACCGTGCCGACCTGCTGCTGGCGGCTCTGCCAGGGGTTGGGCGGCGGCTGCGGTTGCCCTCCTTGCTGCGCGTTCGCCGGGCTCTTCGGCGACACCGGGACTGCGTCGCCGGAGTCAGGCATGCTCGGCGCTGCCGAGCTACCGGGCGAGTCGGACGGCGCCGGCGGTTCCGGCGTCGTCGCCGTCTCCCCCGGGCGCGACGACTCGGGCGCCTCTGGCTTCCGGGATGATTCTGACGTGTGATCGGACATGGGACCCCCTCCCACCGAGTTCCGCTCACACGGCTGCTGAGCAGCGCGAGCACCTCGGCTCTCATTCGGCGCACGGCCGTCATGATGATCATTGACGGCGGCGTGGCCGAAAGGGTAGCCCCCCGCTACCGCTCGCAGACGTGCGCGGCGGGGATGTGGCAGTACCGTGACAGTCGAGACGTGTCAGCTGCGACCCGGCCGGGGAAGCCAGCCCGGCAGCTCTTCCGTCTGTGCCGACCAGGCGGCCGGCGGAGCCCCCGCCTTGCTTGCCGCGATGACCCCGCCGACGATTGCGCAGGTCGTGTCGACATCGCCACCGGCCTGAGCGGTCACCCAGAAGGCCTGCTCGAAGTCGCCGAGGCTCCGCGCCGCCGACCAGAGGGCGAACGGCACTGTGTCGTGTGCACTTGTCCGACGGCCGTTGCCGAGGACTGCCGCGACGGTCCCGGCATCGCTGTAGTCGAGCATGTCGCGCGCCCGGCGCAGCCCGGCGCCTACCGCACTGCGCGGCACGAGGGCGATGACCCCGTCGAGGAGATCGGTCGGCGTCGGCGGGCCACCAGGGGCGGCGGCGAGCGAGGCGGCCGCCGCGACAGCCATCGCCCCCACGACGGCCTCGCGGTGCTGATGCGTGGTGTACGAGGAGATCTCGGCCTGGTGCGTGGCCTGCTCGGGGTCGTCCGCGTACCAGGCACCGAGGGGCGCGATACGCATGGCCGAACCATTGCCCCAGGAGCCCTGGCCCTGGAAGAGCGCGGACGCCAGCTCGCGCCAGTCGCTACCCTCCCGGACCAGCCGCAGCAGCCGGTTCACAGCAGGGCCGTATCCCCGGTCGAAGTCGTGGTGGTGGGCGAACGAGTGGGCCAGGGCGTCCTGGTCGATGCGGTTGTGCCCGGCGAGCACGGCCAGGACGGAGCAGGCCATCTCCGTGTCATCGGTCCATTGCCAGGGACCGAGCGGCAGTGCGCACTGCTTCAGCAACGGATAGTTGGCGGGCACAAAGAACTGGGAGCCCAGAGCGTCCCCCACGGACAGCCCCCGCAGGCTGGCCAGGGCGCGTTCGAAGCGTTGGGCGGAAGCGGAGTCAACGGTCATCGCTTCTCCACTCTATCCGGTGATCCCGTACGGCTCGGGGGTACGCCACCGCTCGAAAGGCCGGTCGAGCGTGTACCGCCCGTCCTCGCCGAGCATCAGCGTTCGCGTCTCTCCGTTGCAGGGGTTGGACAGCGACTCGAATTCGGCCACCGACCAGTGGAACCACCGCATGCAGAACAACCGCATCGTCAGTCCATGAGTGACCAGCAGAACGTTGGGCGGATGGTCTGGGTCCTCGAAGCTTCGGTGCAGGCTCTCCAGAAATGCCCCGACCCGGTCGTACACATCGGCGCCGGACTCCCCCTGCGCGAAGCGGTAGAAGAAGTGTCCGTACGCGTCCCGGTAGGCCTTCTGCAGTCTCACGTCGTCCCGGTCCTGCCAGTTCCCCCAGTCCTGTTCGCGCAGCCGCGGCTCCTCGCGCACCCGCACGCGCTCCAGGTCGAGCCCGAGGGACCTGAAGGTCTCGTGCGTGCGGCGGTAGGGCGAGACGTACACGCTGACCCGCTCCCGGCCGAAGAGGTCGCGCAGCTGCACCCCCGTCTCCCTGGCCTGCCGCAACCCCGTCGCGGTGAGCCTCAATGCATGGTCGGGCTCACGTTCGTACACCGTGTCATCGGCATTGCCCTCGGACTCGCCGTGCCGGACGAGGACAATGCGTTGCGGTCGTGCCATGTAAAGACCCTAGATCGGTTCCGGACCATTCGAGCAGTTGTCCGGAATCCGTCCGCCGCATGTTGCCGGCGAAGCTGGGCCTCGATGCGTCCGGTACTTCCCGCCCCGCCTGGGACCCGCCGATCAGGGGCCGGCCCGAGGTTTCCGAGGATCACACCGTCCAGGACGGGTCGAGCTGCACGACGTCCCCCGCCAGCGCCGCCACATCGTCCTCGGTCCCTGCCCGCTGCGAGAGCCTTTCGACGCTCCCCGGCCGGTACTTGCCGCGCTCGGCGCTCGACTGCCACATCGACAACACCAGGAACTCGTGCCCCGGCGCCTCGCCGAACACGCCACGCAGCATGCCGGGCGAGCCGGCCATCGCCGGATTCCACACCCTCTCCTGCATCAGGGCGAAGTGTTCGACCCGGTCCTCGTGCACCCTGCTGTGCGCCACTCTGACCACATCCGCATCGGTGAAGCGCGGCTCGAAGCCGGTCTTCACATCGAAGCGGTAGTCGAACAGTTTGACCTGGATGTCGCTGTACGTTCCGGACTGAGCGGCAGCCAGCCGGTCGTGCGCACGCGCCATGAACGAGTCGTAGAAGACCCGGTTCTCCCAGAACGCGAACACATGGGCAACCTCCGGCCGCCCTCGGCTCCAGCCACCCCCCTGTCCCCTGAACCCCGGCTCACCGAGCAGCCCCGCCCACTTTCGCTGCCCCCGCTCGAAACCGCGACGATCCATCACGGTGCAGCGAATCCACTTGACCAGCACCGCGCCATCGTACGGCGCCGAACGTGGCGCGGGTCACGCTCTGACGGAGTACACCCGAACCGGGCGCCGCGAATCGCAGAATGATCTCCATGACGACGCCGCCCGCCAACCCCTTGGCCGCCAACTCCCTGTTCGCCCGCCTCGACTCCGCGGAACGCGTCCTCGTCGCCGGAGCGGGCGGCGGCTTCGACGTCTACGCGGGGCTTCCGGTCGCACTCTCGCTGCTGCATCAAGGCAAGGAGGTCCAGCTCGCCAATCTCTCGTTCAGCGCCCTCGAAGGGCTTCCCGTCGATGCCTGGCTCGCGCCCGATGTCGCGGTGATCACCCCCGAAACCTCCCTCCACCAGCCGTACTTCCCGGAACGCACGCTCGCCCAGTGGCTCGAACTGCACCATTACCCGAGCACCGTGCACGCCTTCGCCCGGGTGGGAGTGCAGCCGCTACGAGCCGCCTACCGAGCGCTGATCGAGCGGTACGACATCGACGCGGTCGTCCTCGTCGACGGCGGTACGGACATCCTGATGCGCGGCGACGAATCCGGGCTCGGCACACCGGAGGAGGACCTCACCAGCGTCGCGGCGCTCGCCGGAATCGACGGACCGGAGCGCCTCGTCGTCTCCATCGGCTTCGGAATCGACGCCTATCACGGGGTGAGTCACGGACTCGTCCTGGAGAACATCGCGGCCCTTGAACGCGACGGCGCCTGCCTGGGGGCCTTCTCCGTCTCCCGTACAACCCGTGAGGGCGCTCTCTTTCTCGACGCGGTCGCCCATGCCCAGAAGCACACCCCCGACCACCCGAGCATCGTCAACGGATCGATCGCCGCGGCGGTACAGGGAGCTTTCGGGGACGTCCAGTTCACCTCGCGCACCCGCGGAAGCGAGCTGTTCATCAACCCACTGATGTCGCTCTGCTTCGCCTTCGAACTGGAGGGGCTGGCCCGCAACTGTCTGTATCTCGACCGCATCGAGCACACCTACCTGATGCGCCAGGTCAGCAGCGCGATCGAGCTCTTCCGCGAGGAGATCAGGCAGCGTCCGCCGCGCCGTATCCCGCACTGAACTGCACAGGATTCGATATTGGCCCGATTCCACCGCCCGATATCGAGCCGGTTGGATCCACGGACAGTTACGGACATGATCGGGTGGTACGACCGGTCCGACGGCCCAGCGGCAAGGAGGGAAGTCCGATGAGCACGCCCAACAAGGACCTCGCGAAGGTCGAAGTCAGGCTCAAATGGGACCCGAGTCCTCCGGGTGCCCCGGCCCATGACCTGGACATCATCGCCGCGACCTACCCGGCGGACGAGCCGTACGGCAACCCCTCGTATCTCGTGCACTTCGACAGCCGCTCGCCGGACGGCACCATCACGCTGAACCGCGACAGCCGGACCGGCCAGGGGCTCGGCTTCGACGAGGTGATGACTCTGGAGCTGAACCGGCTGTCGGCCGCGTACGTCCGCGTCGTCGTCGGGGTCGCCATCCAGCAGCGGGACGGCCGAAGGACCTTCGCCGACATAGCGAGCGCCGGAGTACAGATCCGTGAGGGTTACACGAATCTGGCGGAGGACGACTTCGCCTCCGTCGGCGGAGCCACCGCGGCAACGGTCGCCGAGTTCGTCCGGCGCGGCTCGGGCGGCTGGGAGTTCCACGAAACCATCCAAGGCTTCGAGGGCGACCCCGGTTCGTTCGCCGCCACGATGGGAAGCAGCACGCCCGGAAGGTGACGCCTCGGCCGCGACCGAGGTGTGGCAGCCGGCTCGCCGAGCGTGTCCAGGAGCATGGCACCGCAGCACGCGCGGAGCCGAGCCCCTGGCCGCGCGATCCGGGACATCAGACTCCACAGCCCTGGTTCGAGAAACGCGGAGGGCGGTGGAGTCCGTTATCGACTCCACCGCCCTGACCAGCTAGTTCATGCCCAGCAGGTCCCGAAAATCAGCTGCAACCGCTGGTCGAGCCGCAGCCCTCGCAGATGTAGCAGGATCCGGCGCGCTGCATCTTCGTGCCGCAGGAGAAGCACAGCGGTGCGTCCGCGCTGATGCCCAACTGCATCTCGACGAGCTCCGCCGAGGTGTGCGCCGTCCTCGGGGCGGGCATCTCCGTCTCCTTCGGAGGAGCGACCGCCTTCAGCGGCTCCGTCCGGATCGGGGCGGACTGGGCCAGGCCCTCGACGTCCATCTCGTCGTCCTCGAGGGACGGCTCGTACGAACCGGTGTCGAGGTGACGCTGACGCTCCTCGGCCGAGTGGATGCCGAGCGCGGAGCGGGTCTCGAAGGGCAGGAAGTCCAGCGCCAGGCGGCGGAAGATGTAGTCGACGATCGACTGCGCCATCCGCACGTCCGGGTCGTCCGTCATGCCGGCCGGCTCGAAGCGCATGTTGGTGAACTTCGAGACGTATGTCTCCAGCGGGACGCCGTACTGCAGACCGACCGAGACGGCGATGGAGAAGGCGTCCATCATGCCCGCGAGGGTGGAGCCCTGCTTGGACATCTTCAGGAAGACCTCACCGAGACCGTCGTCCGGGTAGGAGTTGGCGGTCATGTAGCCCTCGGCGCCGCCCACCGTGAACGAGGTGGTGATGCCGGGACGGCCCTTGGGAAGACGCTTGCGGACCGGGCGGTACTCGACGACCTTCTCGACCGCGGCACGGATGGTGTCTTCGGCCTTGGCGGTGACCTCGGCCTTCTCCTTCTCCTTGGTCTTGGCGGAGAGGGGCTGGCCGACCTTGCAGTTGTCGCGGTAGATGGCGAGCGCCTTGACGCCCATCTTCCACGCCTCGAAGTAGACCTCTTCGACGTCCTCGACCGTGGCCGTCTCCGGCAGGTTCACCGTCTTGGAGAGTGCACCGGAGATCCACGGCTGGATGGCCGCCATCATGCGCACGTGGCCCATCGCGGAGATGGAGCGCTCGCCCATCGCGCAGTCGAAGACCTCGTAGTGCTCGGTCTTCAGACCGGGGGCGTCGATCACATTTCCGTGCTCGGAGATGTGGGCGACGATCGCCTCGATCTGCTCCTCCTGGTAACCCAGGCGGCGCAGCGCCTGCGGGACGGTGCCGTTGACGATCTGCATCGAGCCGCCGCCGACGAGCTTCTTGAACTTGACCAGGGCGAGGTCGGGCTCGAGGCCGGTGGTGTCGCAGGACATCGCGAGACCGATGGTGCCGGTGGGCGCGATGACCGAGGCCTGCGCGTTGCGGAAACCGTTCTTCGCGCCGAGGCGGATGACGTCCTGCCAGGCCTCCGTGGCGGCGGCCCAGATCGGGTTGTCCAGGTCGTCCATGTGGACGGCCGCGGCGTTGGCGTCGGCGTGCTGCTTCATGACGCGCTGGTGCGGCTCGGCGTTGCGGGCGTAGCCGTCGTACGGGCCGACGACCGCGGCGAGCTCGGCGGAGCGCTTGTACGAGGTGCCGGTCATCAGCGACGTGATGGCACCGGCGAGGGCACGGCCGCCCTCGCTGTCGTACGCGTGCCCGGTCGCCATCAGCAGGGCGCCGAGGTTGGCGTAACCGATGCCGAGCTGACGGAAGGCGCGGGTGTTCTCGCCGATCTTCTGGGTGGGGAAGTCGGCGAAGCAGATGGAGATGTCCATCGCGGTGATGACCAGCTCGACGACCTTGGCGAAGCGCTCGGACTCGAAGGACTGGTTGCCCTTGCCGTCGTCCTTGAGGAACTTCATCAGGTTCAGCGAGGCCAGGTTGCACGACGTGTTGTCCAGGTGCATGTACTCGCTGCACGGGTTCGAGCCGTTGATCCGGCCGGACTCGGGGCAGGTGTGCCACTGGTTGATCGTGTCGTCGTACTGGATGCCGGGGTCGGCGCAGGCCCAGGCGGCCTCGGCCATCTTGCGGAAGAGGGACTTGGCCTCGACCTCTTCGATGACGTCACCGGTCATCCGAGCGCGCAGCCCGAACTTACCGCCGGACTCCACGGCCTTCATGAACTCGTCGTTCACACGGACCGAGTTGTTGGCGTTCTGGTACTGGACGGACGTGATGTCGTCGCCGCCCAGGTCCATGTCGAAGCCCGCGTCGCGCAGGGCGCGGATCTTCTCCTCCTCCTTGACCTTGGTCTCGATGAAGTTCTCGATGTCGGGGTGGTCGACGTCGAGAATGACCATCTTGGCCGCGCGACGGGTGGCCCCACCGGACTTGATCGTTCCGGCGGACGCGTCGGCGCCGCGCATGAAGGAGACAGGACCGGAGGCGTTGCCACCGGAGGACAGCAGTTCCTTGGAGGAGCGGATACGGGAGAGGTTCAGGCCGGCGCCGGAGCCGCCCTTGAAGATCATGCCCTCTTCCTTGTACCAGTCGAGGATCGACTCCATGGAGTCGTCGACGGCCAGGATGAAGCAGGCGGAGACCTGCTGCGGCTGGGGCGTGCCGACGTTGAACCAGACCGGCGAGTTGAAGCTGAAGATCTGGTGCAGGAGGGCGTACGCCAGCTCGTGCTCGAAGATCTCGGCGTCGGCCGGAGAGGCGAAGTAGTTGTAGTCCTCGCCCGCCTTCCGGTACGTCTTCACGATCCGGTCGATCAGCTGTCGCAGCCCGGTCTCGCGCTGCGGCGTGCCGACAGCTCCGCGGAAGTACTTGCTGGTGACGATGTTGACCGCGTTCACCGACCAGAAGTCGGGGAACTCGACGCCACGCTGCTCGAAGTTGATCGAGCCGTCGCGCCAGTTGGTCATGACGACGTCACGGCGCTCCCACGCCACCTCGTCGTACGGATGCACGCCGGGGGTGGTGTGGATGCGCTCGATACGCAGGCCCTGCTTGGTCGCAGTCGACTTGGATCCCTTGGCTCGGGAACCTCGTGCCGGGCCGCTCGCCGTCTCTGTCATGCCGCCTCCCATATGTGGGCAAAAACGCCCTGCAGTGCCCAGAACTTCCCGGGGCACGTTCTGTGTCTGATGCTTCGGACGCCGCGCGCAGCACCCGGAGCAGATCTATGTAGCCGCCCTGCCGCCGATCGGTACACCTGTGTCGATCAGCCGGTGTCGCTCAGTCGGCGGCGACGGCGGGAACGGGGACCTCCAGGGTCTTGCCGGTCCCGCATCCCTCCACGGGAGGCCGCCGCTCGCGAAGTTCCACGATGGCGGCCTCGAAGTCTTCGAGTGTGTCGAACGCCCGGTACACGGACGCGAAGCGCAGGTAGGCGACGAGGTCGAGTTCCTGCAGGGGGCCGAGTATGGCCAGACCCACGTCGTGGGTGGTCAGCTCGGCGCTTCCGGTGGCGCGCACCGCCTCCTCGACCCGCTGGCCGAGTTTGGCGAGGGCGTCCTCGGTGACGGGTCGCCCCTGGCATGCCTTGCGCACGCCGGAAATGACCTTGGTACGACTGAAGGGTTCGGTGACGCCGCTGCGCTTCACCACCATCAGCGAGCAGGTCTCCACCGTCGTGAAACGGCGGGAGCAGTCGGGGCACTGACGGCGACGGCGGATCGACGTGCCGTCATCGGTGGTTCGACTGTCGACGACCCGGCTGTCGGGGTGCCTGCAGAAGGGGCAGTGCATGGCTCCCAACCCTCCTTCACAGCACGACTGAATGGCCTCTTCAGACCCCGCCAGGGGCCCTCGAAGCAGCCATAAGCATAGGCGATGGCCACGGCCTCGATCGACCAGGGACCACAACTTCTGGGTGGCTGGAACAATCCAACCACTAGATCTTGGGTTTGGTCGCGCATTCGGCCCTAGTGCGTGTCGCGCATCCCGGGCGGCCCGCAGGCAGCGTACGACCGACCACGAGGTTACGGGACACGCTCGACCGCCCGGATCGCGGGGCGCCCGGCACCGGATCGGAACGAGGGCCGGGAGACCACCCCGCGTGGCGACGGCGCAGCCGCGAACGCTAGCGTGATGAGCCGAACAGCCGGTCGCGAACGGCACGCGTCGAACCCGCCGCACCGGGCAGGAATCCGACCCACGCCCCGCTCATACACCCGGCAATGAACGCGGCACACACTTTTATTCGTTTTTCACTCGAACGTGTGTTTGGCGCAACCTTTCGAAAGCTACTACCGTTGTCCAACTAGGGAGAACATTCGAGAGGGGCCGACGTGACCACCACCGCAGACAGTGCCACCATCACTGCCCAGGACCGCTCCCAGAGCCGACTCGAGCCGGTGCATGCCATGAATGACTCAGTCAGGAACACGGAGGGGCCAGAGCCTGCGCGCCCAGCGCGCTCGCTCCCCGGTCGACCTCCAGGAATCCGAGCGGACAGCTCGGGGCTCACGGACCGGCAGCGGCGAGTGATCGAGGTCATCCGCGACTCGGTGCAGCGACGGGGATACCCACCCTCGATGCGGGAGATCGGCCAGGCGGTGGGGCTGTCCAGCACGTCCTCCGTCGCCCATCAGCTGATGGCTCTGGAACGCAAGGGCTTCCTCCGCCGCGACCCTCACCGCCCCCGGGCGTACGAGGTCCGCGGTTCGGACCAGCCCAGCACACAGCCGACCGACACGACCGGCAAGCCCGCCGCTTCGTACGTACCGCTGGTCGGCCGGATCGCAGCCGGCGGACCGATCCTCGCCGAGGAATCGGTCGAGGACGTCTTTCCGCTCCCCCGCCAGCTGGTCGGGGACGGCGAGCTGTTCGTCCTGAAGGTCGTCGGTGACTCGATGATCGAGGCTGCGATCTGCGACGGCGACTGGGTCACCGTGCGCCGTCAGCCCGTCGCGGAGAACGGCGACATCGTGGCCGCCATGCTGGACGGCGAGGCGACGGTCAAGCGCTTCAAGCGGGAGGACGGCCATGTATGGCTGCTCCCGCACAACTCCGCGTACCAGCCGATCCCTGGCGACGAGGCGACCATCCTCGGCAAGGTCGTGGCGGTGCTGCGGCGAGTGTGAAGCTCGCCGGTTCCGACCGGGCCCCGGGATCCACTGCGCCGATCCCGGGGCCCGCTTGTGCGTCCGGGCCGCCGAAACTTCCCGTGGCAGTGGTGGTCACCAAGGACGAGCGGGGACCCCGGCCTCGTGCGGGATCACTGCGCGTCGGCCTTGGCCGCAGCGTCGATCGCCGCGAGTGAGCGTCGCGCCTGGTTGCGGTCCGTCGTGTACCAGAAGTCAGGCAGCGAGGCCCGGAGGTAGCTCCCGTACCGGGCATTGGCCAGCCTCGGGTCGAGCACCGCGACCACTCCCTTGTCACCCGTGGCCCGGACGAGGCGGCCGGCTCCCTGAGCCATCAGCAGCGCGGCATGGGTCGCCGCGACAGCCATGAACCCGTTGCCGCCCGCCTCCTCGACCGCCTTCTGCCGCGCGCTCATCAGCGGGTCGTCGGGACGGGGGAACGGGATCCGGTCCATGATCACCAGCTGGCAGCTGGCCCCGGGGACATCGACGCCCTGCCAGAGCGAGAGCGTGCCGAAGAGGCAGGTCTCGGGATCGGCGGCGAAGTTCTTGATCAGCTCCCCGAGTGTCTCCTCGCCCTGCAGCAGGATCGGCTTGTCGAGGCGGCCGCGCAGTTCCTCGGCGGCAGCCTGCGCCGCCCGCATGGAGGAGAAGAGCCCGAGGGTGCGCCCGCCGGCGGCCTCCACCAGTTCGGACAGCTCGTCCAGCATGTCGGAACGAGAACTCTCCCGGCCGGGCGTGGCCAGGTGCCGGGCGACGTACAGGATGCCCTGCCGTGGGTAGTCGAAGGGCGAACCGACATCGAGGCCCTTCCACTGCGGGATGTCGTCGCCCGCGGTGCCCTCGGGGGCCAGTCCCAGGGAAGCTCCCACCCCGTTGAAGTCCCCGCCGAGCTTGAGCGTGGCCGACGTCAGCACGACCGAGCGGTCGGCGAAGAGCTTCTCCCGCAGCAGGCCGGACACGGAGAGCGGGGCGACGCGGACGGATGCGCCGAAGCGGTCGTGGCGCTCGTACCAGACGACGTCGTACTCGGACCCCTGGGTGATCCGCTCGGCAACACCGTGGATCGTCTCCACCGACGCCAGGGCCTGCTTGCGGACGGCGTCCTCGTCCTGGACGGACTTGTCCCTTGTGGAACCCAGCGCGGAGATCACCGTACGAGCGGCGTCCCGGAGCGCCATCAGTGCATAGCCGAGGTCCTCGGGGACCTCTTCCAGGCGGCCGGGGAGCGCCAGCTCCATCACCCGCTCGAACCCTTCCGACGCGGTCTGCAGGGCGTCGGCGGCCTTCTCGTTGACCAGCTTCGCCGCGCGGCGCACCGCCCTGTTCACCTGGCCGGGGGTGAGCTCACCGGTGGCCACTCCGGTGACCCTGGAGACCAGCTCATGGGCCTCGTCGACGATCAGTACCTCGTGCTGCGGGAGCACCGGAGCACCCTCGATCGCGTCGATCGCGAGCAGTGCGTGATTCGTGACGACGACATCGGCGAGCTTGGCGCGCTCGCGGGCCATCTCCGCAAAGCACTCCGCACCGTACGCGCACTTGCTGGCACCCAGGCATTCCCGGGAGGACACCGAGACCTGGGCCCAGGCCCGGTCGGAAACACCCGGGGTGAGGTCGTCGCGGTCGCCGCTCTCGGTCTCGTCCGACCAGTCCCGCAGCCGCAGCAGATCCTGGCCGAGCTTGCTCGACGGAGCCGCGGCTTCGAACTGGTCGAAGAGCCCCTCTTCCTCTTCCTGCGGCACGCCTTCGTGAAGCCGGTGCAGACAGAGATAGTTCGAGCGCCCCTTGAGCATCGCGAACTGGGGGCGGCGGCGCAGCAGGGGGTGCAGTGCGTCGACCGTACGCGGGAGGTCGCGCTCCACGAGCTGGCGCTGCAGCGCCAGGGTCGCCGTCGCCACCACGACCCGCTCCCCGTGTGCCAGTGCGGGCACCAGGTAGCCGAGGGACTTGCCCGTCCCTGTGCCGGCCTGGACGAGCAGATGGGAGTTGTCGTCGACGGCTTCGGCGACTGCCTCGGCCATGGCGGCCTGGCCAGGCCGCTCCGTACCGCCGACGGCGGTCACGGCGGCGTGCAGGAGCTCGGGGAGGGATGGCTTCGTCATAGCGCGACCAGCCTACGGGGCACCACTGACAACGGCGCTCACTCCCGGACTCATGCGGAGGGGTGGAGCGGGTTCGGAACGGTGCCGTGAACGGCGGCGTGCGGGCGCTCCGACCGGTCACGGTAACCGTCCCGATACAGGCGGTTGCGGTTCAGGCACAGGCGCTCGATGCGTGGCGTCAGCATGTCGAACATCTCGAACCTCTCCTTCAGCTCGGGGAAGCGGGCGTGGTGTCGCAGGATTTCGGCCCGCACAAGTGACCAGAATTCGGCCTCCGGGACGCCGAGCTGTTCCTCGCAGAGGCGGGACAGGAAGCGGAAGACGCCGACGAAGAGCCCCGAGTGGATGAACTGGGTGAGGAAGCCGGGCTCCTCGGTGAGCAGGACGCGGCGCACGTCCTCCGGCATCGTCGCGTGCTCGGGCAGCGGCTGGGCGCTGATGTTCACATCATCGACGAAGTCCTTGATCGCCAGCCGCACGGGGACGTCCTGCTCGTCGAAGACGACGATGGCGTTCTCGCCGTGCGGGGAGAAGACCGTTCCGTACTGGTAGAGGAAGTGCAGCAGGGGCGGGAGCAGCGCTGCGAAGAGCCGGGTCAGCCACGCGGTGGGGGTCAGACCCGAGCGGGTCACGAGCTCGGCGGTGAAGGCGCGGCCCTGCGGATCCGTGTGGAGCAGTGAGGCGAGGGTACGGGCGCGCTCGCCGGGCATGAGCCGTGGATGGAGCGGCTCGCGCCAGATCGCGCCGAGAATCTCCTTGAACTGGTACGGCGCCTCGGGGAGATGGTCGTAGAGCGGATGCTCGACGGTCACGGAGGCCACCTCGCCGAGCAGAATGACGCGGCAGGTGTCGTGCAGAAACGGGTCGCGGTCGCGCAGGCTCTGGACCCAGGCGGTGACGGCGGGGGCCGCGAGCGTGCGCTCGGTGGGGAGGCCTCGCCAGACCAGCGTGTTGAGGATCGACAGAGGCAGTTTGACGGTATGCCGGTCGGGGCGCCCCAGATTGGTGAACGTACGGATGGACTGCTGCGGCAGCCGGAGATCGTCGTCGGTGTGCAAGGGGACGATGTCGCCGGCGGCGATGGCCGGTGCGAACAGCGGAACGATCCACTCGTCCCACTGCCAGGGGTGCACCGGGAGAAAGAGGTACGCGCCGGGGTCGAGGTCGCGGGCGCGGAGCTCGGCGGCGAAGGATGCGCGTACCGAAGCGTCCAGTTCCTGTGCGTAGAGCTGCTCGGGGGTGGCGAGGCCGGTCACACCCCGGTAGCCGCCGATCCGGGTACTGACAGCGATCCAGGGCAGCTTGACCGGTCTGCGGGCTTCCGGAGTGAAGCGGGAGGCATCGGCGGCGGAGAACCCGAGGCGTCCCTTGTTGGCGACGAGCCAGGGGTGACCGGTCTGGTGTCCTTCGAGCTCCGCATAGTCGAGCTCGGCGAGTCGGGCGGCGGTGAAGGTGGTGTGCTCCAGCCGGGCATCGGCGGCGAGCGTGGTGGTGATCTCTCGGATGAGGTGGCCGAGGGTGGTTCCGTCGAGGCGGAGCAGGTGCCGTGCACGGGCGAGGAACTGCAGCGGATCACGGAAGGGGACGGTGCGGGTGCTGCCGTCCTCGCCGGTCCCGGCAGGAGCGTCCCGATCGCTTGCGCGCATCGAGTCGGCGGCGACGTGCCAGCTGCCGTAGACGCCTCGTCCGGCTCGGAAGCTCAGCGTTGCACCGTCGTCCAGCGTGAGGGTGTAGGTGTCGCTCCCGCCGGACCGAGCGGCTGGCTCGATGACTTCCTCGTACGCGAACTCGCCGAGCATTTTCGCGAGCAGCCGGGCGGCGACTCGGTCCCAGACCGTCAGGTTCAGCTCTGGAGTGCTGAGCAGCTCGGGCGACTCCGCTGACTCATGGTTCGCAGGATATGACGGCACGGGGACTCCTCGGGACGGAACCGATGGGGTTCGAGCGGTGTATGTAATGCAGCAGGTCGATCACAGCTGGGCTCGGTGGGCTCGGTCTCGGATCATCAGAGCGGCTTGTTTGTCGGGGAGTTCGACTTCCGCGGAGAACCGGAAGCCGGCGCTCAGAAAAGCCGAGACGGAGGGGGTGTTGCGCAGGTCGGGTTCCGCCACGACGCGCGCGCACTGCGGACGGTTGTCGAGTACGAGGTCGGAGACGGCCCGGAGAAGGGTGGTGCCGATGCCGCGCCCGCGGTCGGACACGCCACCGATGAGGAGGTGGAGTCCGGTGTCATTCGGTCGGGCAGGGTAGTGACGGGCCAGCGGGTCGAGGTCCGCGCGGTAGATCTCCCAGTAGCTCATGGGAACGCCGGACAGCACGCCCAGGCAGGGAACGCTACGTCCGTCGCCCTCCAGTTGGGGGCCCAGGTGGGCGGCGGTGACGGCTTCCTCCCCGCCCAGTTCCCAGAACGCGGCGACTGCAGGGTCGTTCATCCAGCGGCTGATCACCGCGAGATCGCGTTCCAGCCGTACGGGGACCAGTTGAAACACTCCGGCCGGCGTGGTGACCGGTCTCCACTCGGCCGGGTTGTCGAGCAGGTCGGAAGACTCCAGCCTGCTCGCCACACCAGGCGTGCCAGGGCCTGCGTCCGTGACCGTGCCTGTGCTCACGTCCTCCCCCTCGGTCGACGTGGATCCGCCCCGGGCCAGGGACTCCTTAAGGGACAGGGGCCCGTCGAGAGAAGCGTGGATCGGCGTCGGCGTTACCGTCGCCGGTTCGTCTTCCCCGAACAGGGCGAGGAATTCGTCGGGGAGTTGCAGGTCCAGGGTGTCCTCGGCGCCCGTACCGGCTTGGGAGGAAGGGCCGGTTCCGGCGCCGGTGTGCGCATCGGCGGGAGGCACGGTGAGGCCTCTCCTCTCAGCAGTTCAGGCGGGGGTCATGTTCCTTCAGACGACGAGGGGGTTGGCAATGGTGACGTAGACGGACTGGGTGTCGACGGGACCGACGAGTTCGTCGAGGCCGTGCAGCCGGGTCAGCAGGTTGGCCTTGCACCGCAGGTTCGGCTTCTCCAGCAGTTGCGCGGGAAGCGGGGTGCCGAGGCCGGTGACTCCGCCGAGGAAGCGGCGGAGCGCGGCGATCAGCACCTGCTCATCGGCGAGGCGCTGGGAACCGAAGGCTCCGATGAGGCCGAAGAGGTTGTTGATGCCGAGGTAGTAGGCGAAGCGCTCATCGGTGACCGCGTCGGAGACGAAGGTGTCGCTGGCGGCTCCGATCCCCGGGAGCCTGAGCTCGAGGTCCGCGCGACGGGACTCGCGGAAGTAGTAGCCCTGATTGTCGCGATAGCGGCCGCCGACGGGCCAGCCGTCGGCGTCGAGCAGCACCAGCGTGTTCTGCTGGTGGGCTTCGAGGGCGACGCCTGCTGTGGCGTCGAGCCAGAGCACGGGGCGTACGACGCGGTCGAGGTAGCGCAGGAACCACTCGGCAGCGACGGCTCCCTTGCTTCTGCCGGTGGCCGCGGCGAGGCGGACGACGACATCCGCGAGGCGCGAGTGCACGCCTGGCCGGTCGGGCCAGGGCCGCGGGGCCGTGAGACCGGCGATGCACACCGCGTCGTCGAGCGGGTGGAACGGGTTGTGGCGCAGCATGACGTCGAGACCGGAGACGGGTTCGCCGTCCGGCGCGTCGACGGCGAGCCATGCGGGGTCGCGGACGATGTCGAAGCCGGGGTGGACGGCGTGCCACTCCGTGGCGAGTCCGCTGCGGAGCAGCCGGTGGACCTCCACCCCTCGGTGGAGTTCTTTGCGGAGGTTCTCACGACGGGAGTTGGTGATGCGTACGCCGAGGGAGAGTTTGAGCATGACGTCGGCACCGGGCTGGTGGACGGTCCGGACGGAGGAGGTGGGGTACCAGAGCTTGCCGTGCGGTCCCAGGTCGTGAAGGAGCTTCGCATCGAGCAGTGCCGCCACTTCGGGCCGGTGGCTCAGTTCGCGGGCCTGCCAGGGGTGGAGCGGAATCGGTGCGGTGTTCTCGGGTAGTTGCAGTCCCTCCGCGTGCTGGGCGACCAGGCCCTCGGCCGGTACGGGGCGACCCCCCTCCGTCCAGGAGGAATCGGTGGCCAGCACGGAGCGGTCGACAGCCATCCAGTGCAGCGGGAAGGAGCCGTGCAACTCGGGCGAGTAGAGGCGGGATTCGGCCTCGGAGAGGCCTTCGCGACTCTTGGGGCTGGGGTGCAGGGGGTGTCCGAGCAGAAGAGACTGCTCGGCGGTGAGGAAGAGGTCGGCGTCGTCGGGAGCCGTGGGTGTACGGCGCCGCTCGGCGATGAACCCGGCCGTGCGGCGTACCGAGTCGGCGACTCTGGCCACCATGTCGGCGCCCTCGTTCCGGTCCGCCTCGCGGCCCAGGAGGGCCGCGACGGTGACGGCATCGGTGCTCGGCGCGCCGTCGGGTGCCTCCTCCAGGGCGGGCCGGCCGAAACGGTGCCATCCCGTGGCGGACCAGTAGAGAACGGGGACGAGCAGAGCCGTTCCGCTGGCGGGCAACGGGATGCGAAGGCTGTCGCGGTCCGGTCGGGGCAGGTCGTTCTCCCGGACCCAGCAGCGCAGCAGGTTCTCGACACCTGCTGTGTCTGCGGCCATGAGCGGGTCCGGGTGGTCGAGCAGATCGGCTGCTCCTGTGCCGGTATGTGGTACCTGTACCTGCTGGGTGCGCCGACCGCCGCGAGGCGCGGCCTTCTGGCGCGGCACGATCGTCTGCTCGACTGCGAGTCGGCCGACGAGCCCGGCCTGTCCTCGCTGCTGGCCGGAGGGAAGGCCGTCGGCCTCGGGCGCGGGGGTGGGGTTCACGGCGGTCTTCCTTGTGAGGTTTCCGGGATCAGCGAGCCGACCCGGTCATGGTTCGGCGGTGCGGCGAACGCTCGGCTGCTGCCAGGGCGTCGGCGAGGCGGTCGAGGACCGCGGTTGCCTGTTCGTCGGTGAGCGTCAGGGGAGGGAGCAGGCGTACGACGGCGGAGTGGCGTCCGCCGAGTTCGACGATGAGACCGCGGCGCAGGCATTCCTGCTGCACTGCGGAGGCGAGGACCGGGTCGGGCGGGGCCTCGGGGCCGCCACCGGTACCCCCGGCGGGCATCTCGGCCTCGGGGTCGACGAGCTCCACACCGATCATCAGGCCGCGTCCGCGGACGTCCCCGATGCACGGGTGGTCGATCGCCAGTGCCTGGAGGCGGGCGAGCATGCGGGCGCCCAGCGTCGCGGCACGCTCGGCGAGCCGGTTCTCGCGAACGTAGGCGAGGGTGGCCGTACCGGCGGCCATCGCGAGTTGGTTGCCGCGGAAGGTGCCTGCGTGGGCGCCCGGCTGCCAGGTGTCGAGTTCGGAGCGGTAGACGATCACAGCGAGCGGAAGGGAGCCGCCGATGGCCTTGGACAGCACCATCACGTCGGGGACGATCCCGCTGTGCTGCACCGCCCAGAACGCGCCGGTCCGGCCGACGCCCGTCTGCACCTCGTCGGCGATCAGGGGGATGGACCGGACTTCGGTGATCTCGCGCATCCGGCGCATCCAGCCGTCGGGGGCGGGGTTCACACCGCCCTCGCCCTGTACCGGTTCGAGGATCATCCCGGCCGGCGCCGGCGCTCCGCCCTTGGGATCGTCCAGGAGACTCTCGGTCCACCGCGCGGCGACCTCGGCCCCTCGTTCGCCGCCGATACCGAAGGGGCAGCGGTAGTCCTGCGGAAAGGGAAGCCGGGTGACCCGGACGTCCTCGGCGCCGCCCGAGGCCGCGAGGGCTCCCGCCGTCATCCCGTGGTAGGCACCGGTGAAGGCCAGAAGTCCGCTGCGCCCGGTCGCGGCACGAACCAGTTTGAAGGCCGCTTCGACCGCATCCGTGCCGGCCGGCCCGCAGAACTGGATCCGGGCGTTGTCGGCGAACTGTGGTGGGAGTGTGGCGAACAGTTCCGTGGTGAAGGCGTCCTTGACCGGGGTTGCCAGGTCGAGGACGTGCAGGGGCGCACCCGAGTCGATGACGTTCTTGATCGCTTCCAGAACGACCGGATGGTTGTGCCCGAGGGCCAGCGTGCCCGCTCCGGAGAGACAGTCGAGATAGCGTCGTCCGTCCGCGCCTTCGATGGTCAGCCCGCGGGCCCGAACCGGCACGATCGGCAGTGACCGCGCATAGGTACGGGCGGCCGACTCGCGCAGCGACTGTCGGCGCAGGATCCCCTCGTGCACCGAGGGTGGCGCCAACGGTGCAGGTTCGGTCACGGCCACGGCTGTTGGTCCTCCCGCTATAACAGTTGCGTTGCACGTCAGTACGTTTCCGCAAGGACGGACTGCTGAGCTGAACGCTGTCCGCAAGCCCCGCGTACGTACCAACGACGCCGGACGCAGGGGATCACGGGTAAATCGGAAGATCCTGGCGGAGACGGAACCGTGGCCCTGCCGCGTTCCGTCCCCACCGGCACCGGCATAGTGGGGGACCGCGCCGAGACTTCGGGCAACTTCTCGGAGACCTCGGCGCGTTGACAGCGAGGCGTTCGGAGCGGTGTCTGGGTCAGCACCTCAGCACACTGTCCGAGGGCAGTACAGAAGTATTGAGTTACGAAGTCCCAGGGGGATCACCACATGCGACTCATTCGACCAGCTCTCACGGCACGTCAGGGGCGGAGAGCACATCGCTCGCCCTCCTCCCTGCTCGCCGTGGCCGCGGCCACGGCCGTTCTCGCGCTCACCGCCACCGCCTGCGGGCCGAGCGAGGAGAAGGCGAGTGCCGAGCCCAGCAGTTCCGCCGACCGGTCCTCCGTAGACAACAAGATCGTCATTCCGGACGATCTGAAGGACCGGCTCAAGGAGCACGGGATCGACCTCGACCAGTGGAGGGACGGCGAGTGGAAGAACTGGGACAAGGACAAGTGGCTGCGTGAGGCCAAGGACTTCGTCAACCCGATCATCGAGGACCTCTGGGACCCGGAGCGCATGCGGGATGCCGACAAGGCGCCCGAGCAGCCGGTCGACAACGACATCTCGGGCGACGCCGGCGTGACGGATCCGACGCCGGCACCGGTGCAGGCCACGAATGCGCAGACGCCTTACCACGACAGCGCCGCGGAGTCCGGGAAGCTCTTCTTCGACGGCCCCGAGGGCTCCATGGTCTGCTCCGCGACCGTGGTGAAGGACCCGGCGCACCCCGGAAAGTCCAACATGGTGTGGACGGCCGGCCACTGTGTGCACGCGGGCAAGAAGGGCGGCTGGTACCGCAACATCGCCTTCGTGCCGTCCTACAACAACAGCGGCCTGTCGATCGCCGAGCTGCAGAACGCGCCCAAGGAGCAGATCGCCCCGTACGGCGTGTGGTGGGGCCAGTGGGCGCAGACGTCCGACCAGTGGATCTCCGACGGCGGACCGACCGGCGGTCAGGGTGCTCCGTACGACTTCGCGGTGCTGCATGTCGCCCCCGAGAAGGGGACGACCGGAAAGTCGCTGGAGGAAACGGTCGGTGCGGCGCTGCCCGTCGACTTCAACGCTCCGGCCGTTCCCAGGATCGACAGCATGACGGCAACCGGTTTCCCGGCCGCGCCACCGTACGACGGTCAGAAGCTGCTGCAGTGCAAGGACAAGCCGGGCCGGCTCTCGCTCACGAGGGAGGACCCGACGATGTACCGCGTCGGGTGCACCATGACCGGCGGCGCCTCCGGTGGCGGCTGGGTCGCGGCAGGCCAGGACGGCAAGCCCGCCCTCGTATCGAACACGTCCATCGGACCGGTGACGGCGGGGTGGCTGGCCGGCCCGCGCTTCGGGAAGGAAGCGAAGGGCGTCTACGACGCGGTCAGCAGGAAGTACGCCGGGCAGTGAACCGTACGAACTGGCGCCCGCCGCCTGGCGGGTGACGGTCACCCAGGGGCCTTCGGGGCGACAACTGTCCACCGGAGGCCCGTGCGGGCCGGGCGGCAGCCCGGCCCGCACGGGACGCTGTCATCCGGTACCCCGGTGGCAAAAGCCGTGCGCCGGACCGTCATAGGGTGTCTCTGCACATTCGGTGGTCGCTCGCACGACCACCCCTTCACATGACACGTTCATGGCAACTCTCAGAGATTTCAGGGGGAATCTTTTCCATGCGATCCATACGTCCGCTGCTGGCCGCGACCGGCCTCGTCGCCGTGCTCGCGCTGTCGGCAACAGCCTGTGGTCCGAGCGAGGACGATGCTGCCGACAAGCCGGCCGCCGTCGGATCCGCCGGTGGCAACGAAAGCGGCGGCGGCATCCCCGCCGATCTGGCCGAGACGCTGAAGAAGCACGGCGTCGACCCGGAGAAGTGGAGGGACGGCGAGTGGAAGAACTGGGACAAGGACAAGTGGCTGCGTGAGGCCAAGGACTTCGTCAACCCGGTGATCGACGGGCTGTGGAAGCCCGACCGGATGAAGTCCGCCAAGGACCCGGCGAAGACGATGGCGGCCGGTGACCTCTCCGGCGACCAAGGCGTCACCGACCCGGAGCCCGCACCGGTCAAGGCCCGGCCCGAGGCCCTTCCCTACCACGACCACGCGGCTCCGGTCGGCAAGGTGTTCTTCGACTCCCCCGAGGGCTCCATGGTCTGCTCGGGCACGGTCGTCAAGGACCCGAAGAACCCGGGCAGGTCCAACCTGGTGTGGACAGCCGGACACTGTGTCCACGCCGGTGCGAAGGGCGGCTGGTACCGCAACATCGTCTTCGTGCCCGCGTACAACGACAAGGGCAAGTCCGCCGCCGCACTGCAGAACGCCCGACCGGAGGAGATCGCCCCGTACGGTGCGTTCTGGGCCGACTGGGCCACGTCCTCCGGCGAGTGGATCGCGCGTGGCGGTCCCACCGGCGGCGAGGGTGCTCCGTACGACTACGCGGTGCTGCACGTGAAGCCGGAGAACGGCACGAAGTCCCTGGAGGAGACCGTCGGCAACGCCCTGCCGGTCAACTTCGACGCCCCCGAGATCTCGCAGATCAGCGCCATGGGCGCCTGGGGCTACCCGGCCGCTCCCCCGTACAACGGTCTGATCATGCACAAGTGCGTCGACCGTCCCGGTCGGCTCTCCATCAGCCCCAGCACCCCGACGATGTACCGCATCGGCTGCACCATGACCGGCGGTTCCTCCGGCGGCGGCTGGTTCAGCGAGGGCGCCGACGGCAAGCTGGCCCTGGTGTCCAACACCTCCATCGGCCCGGTGACTTCGGGCTGGCTCGCCGGACCCCACCTGGGCCAGGGCGCGCAGGAGACCTTCACGATGATGAGCGACAAGTTCGCCGGTCGGTAGCAGGAGCCCCGTTCACGCCCGAAGGCCCGCTCCCTCATCGCGAGGGAACGGGCCTTCGGTCCGTAGACTGTCGTGCTCTCAGTGCGCTGCGAGCGCGAACGATGCGAGGTCCGCGGCCAGTTGCTCATGAACCCGCGCCTTGAGCAGCGTGCCCTCCGAGGTGTGCTCCTCGGAGATCACTTCGCCGTCGGCGTGCACCCGGGAGACAAGCCCGCCCTGGGTGTACGGCACGAGTGCCTCGATCTCGACCGACGGCCGAGGCAGTTCGGAATCGATGAGCGCGAGCAGCTCCGCCATACCGGCACCGGTGCGCGCCGAGACGGCGATGGCGTGCTTCTCGATCCGCAGGAGGCGCTGGAGGACCAGCGGGTCGGCCGCATCAGCCTTGTTGATCACCACGATCTCGGGCACGTCCAGCGCACCCACATCGCGGATCACTTGGCGCACGGCGGCGAGCTGCTCCTCCGGCACCGGGTGGGATCCGTCCACCACATGCAGGATCAGGTCGGATTCGCCGACCTCCTCCATGGTGGAGCGGAACGCCTCGACGAGGTGGTGCGGCAGATGCCGTACGAACCCGACCGTGTCGGCCAGGGTGTAGGTCCGGCCGGTCGGCGTCTCGGCTCGGCGGACGGTCGGGTCCAGCGTGGCGAACAGTGCATTCTCCACAAGGACGCCCGCACCGGTCAGCCGGTTGAGCAGCGAGGACTTGCCCGCGTTGGTGTAGCCCGCGATCGCGACTGAAGGCACCTTGTTGCGCTTGCGCTCCTGACGCTTGATCTCGCGGCCGGTCTTCATCTCCGCGATCTCCCGGCGCATCTTCGCCATCTTCTCGCGGATCCGACGCCGGTCGGTCTCGATCTTGGTCTCACCGGGACCACGGGTCGCCATGCCGCCACCGCCGCTGGACCCGCCACCGCCCATCTGCCGGGACAGCGACTGACCCCAACCGCGCAGTCGCGGCAGCATGTACTGCATCTGTGCGAGGGAGACCTGCGCCTTGCCCTCTCGGGACTTGGCGTGCTGGGCGAAGATGTCGAGGATCAGGGCGGTCCGGTCGACCACCTTGACCTTGACGACGTCCTCGAGATGGATCAGCTGGCCGGGGCTGAGCTCACCGTCGCAGACGACGGTGTCGGCCCCTGATTCGAGGACGATGTCACGCAGTTCCAGCGCCTTGCCGGAGCCGATGTACGTAGCCGGGTCGGGCTTGTCGCGGCGCTGGAAGACGGCGTCGAGCACCTGGGCGCCCGCCGTCTCCGCAAGCGCTGCAAGCTCCGCGAGCGAATTCTCCGCGTCCTGCACGGTCCCGGAGGTCCAGACGCCGACCAGCACCACGCGCTCCAGGCGCAGCTGTCGGTACTCGACCTCGGTGACGTCCTCGAGCTCGGTGGAGAGGCCCGCCACACGTCGTAGCGCGGCACGCTCGGAACGGTCGAGCTGCTCGCCGTCCCGCTCTCCGTCGATCTCGTGGCTCCAGGCGACGTCCTCTTCCATCAGGGCGTCGGCCCGAAGGCTCTCGGTGAGGCTCTCGGTGACGTTCTCCGTGGCACTCTGCGCGTTCTGCGCGTCCTGGGGAAGGGAAGAAGAGGAGGTCATTGGATCCTTACGTCGATAGAAGTCCGTTACATGTGTCACAACGTGTGACCTTCCTGGATGATTCCCTCCGGTGAGAATCTCCGGTCCGGCCGCCGCGGCGACCCGTCGATAGTGGCATGGCCCGGCTGGGCCCGTCACCCGGGTTTACCCCCGTCCGGCCGGCTGTGTGCTGTGCCAGTCCGGGTGCCCCGGCATCGGTGGGGTCTTCGCCCCGTACAGCCAGCTGTGAAAGAACGTGGTCAGGTCTCGCCCCGCGATCTGCGACGCCAGCCGGACGAAGTCCTTCGTGGTCGCGGTGGAATCGCGATGGGTGCTGACCCAGCGTCGTTCCAGCCGGTCGAAGGCGGGCTCACCGATCTCCTTGCGCAGCGCGTAGAGGACGAGTGCGCTGCCGTCGTAGACGGACGGCCGGAAGATGCTGATCTTCTCGCCGGGCGCCGGGGCGGCGGGGCGGGCGGGCGGGCCTCCGGCGGCGCGCCAGCTGTCGGACCTGGTGTACGCGTCGCGCATCCGGCGTTCCAGCGGCCGCTTGGCGTGTTCCTCGGCGTAGCGGGCCTCGTACCAGCTGGCGTGTCCTTCGTTGAGCCAGAGATCGGACCAGGACCGCGGGGAGACGCTGTCACCGAACCACTGGTGGGCCAGCTCGTGCACCATGAGCGATTCGACGTACCACTCGGGGTAGATGCCGCTGGTGAACACGGACCGTTCGAAGAGCGTGAGCGTCTGGGTCTCCAGTTCGAAGCCGGTCTTCGTGTCGGCGATCAGCAGTCCGTACGTCTCGAAGGGGTAGCGGCCGACCTGCCGTTCCATCCACTCCAACTGCCCCGGCGTCGTCTTCAGCCACCGTTCGAGGGCCTTGGCGTCGGCGGCCGGCACCACGTCGCGAACCGGCAGTCCGTGGGGTCCGGTCCGCTCCAGGACGGTGGAGCGCCCGATGGAGACCTGGGCCAGCTCGGTGGCCATGGGGTGTGCGGTCCGGTACGTCCAGGTGGTCGAGGAGCCGTCCCGGACCTTGCCTGCGGGCAGGCCGTTGGCGACCACCTTCAGTTCCTCGGGTGCGGTGACCCGGAAGGTGAAGTACGCCTTGTCGGCCGGGTGGTCGTTGCTGGGGAAGACCCGGTGGGCGGCGTCCGCCTGGTTTGCCATCGCGAGGCCGTCGGAGGTGCGCAGCCATCCGCCGCTTTTCTGGTCGCCGCTCGGGTCGCTGGTGTGCCGGACGGTGATGTGGAGCGGCACTCCGGCCGGAAGCCTGCCCGGGGCCTCGACGACCAGGTCCTCGTCCGCGGCGGCGAAGTCGGCCCGCTGCCCGTTGATGTCGACAGTACGGACTGTGCCGCGGGCGAAGTCGAGGTTGATCCGGTCGAGCGGCTCGGTGGTCCGCGCGTCGATCGTGGTGATGGCGTCCAGTGGCTTGTTGTTGCCGTGGTACGTGAACCCGATGTCGTACGACAGGACGTCGTATCCCGGGTTGCCGAGGTGAGGGAAGAGCGAATCTCCGATGCCGAGCGGCACGGGCGCGGGCAGGGTGGCGGCAACGAGGGTGGCCGAGGCGGTGGCAAGCAGGGCGGCCCGCAGGCGGCGGGGGATGAGCGGCATGGACTACGGCTACCAGCGACGACCGCCGGGGCCGGGTGCGGCGCGCGCCGCGCCACTCGAACGAGGGGCCGGTGCGGCGGCCGGGCGCTGCGAGGCGGTGGTTCAGACGGCGGCGGCCGGGTGCTGGGCACGGCTCACGTCGTACACCCCCGGCACGTCACGCATCGCGCGCATGAGCGCGGGCAGTCCGGCGGCGTCCGGCAACTGAAGGGTGTAGGTGTGCCGAACGCGCTGCTCACTGGGTGGTTCGACGGTGGCGGCGATGATCGCGGCGTCCGCTGTCGCGATGGCCTCGGTGAGATCGGCGAGCAGCCGCGGGCGTCCGAAGGACTCGGCGACGAGGGTGACCCGGCAGGCCGCCGCATCGCCCCAGCCGACCGCGACGGGCGTCCGGCCGGCGGCCTGCATCCGGGCCACCGCGGGACACTCCTGCCGGTGCACGGTGACGGCGCCGCCGCGCACGGTGAATCCGGTGACGGCGTCGGGAGGTACGGGTGTGCAGCAGCCCGCCAGACGTACGGTGGCGTCCGGCCGGTCCACGACGACGGTCGCGGCGCGGTCGGCGGACCGGTCGCTCGCGGAAGGTGCCGAAGCCATGGGCTGCGGGTCGGGCCTGCGGCCCGCGGGCCGGCTGCCGTAGGAGCCCTGGGGGTCCTGCGGGTGGGCGCCGAGCCAACCGGTGATCGCGATGCGCGCGGTGGGGGTACGGGCGTGGTCGAGCCAGTCGGGTGAAGGACCGGACGTCGCGTCCTCGGCCAGCAGCAGCTGCACGGTGTCCCCGTCGCTGAGCACGGTGGAGAGCCTGGCGAGCCGTCCGTTGACCCTGGCTCCGATGCAGCTGTGCGCCTCGTCGCCGTACTGAGCGTAGGCGGCATCGACGCAACTGGCCCCCGCCGGGAGGCCGAGGGTGCCACCGTCGGTGCGGAAGACGGTGATCTCGCGGTCCTCGGCGAGGTCGGCGCGGAGTGTGGTCCAGAAGGTGTCCGGGTCGGGTGCGGACTGCTGCCATGCGAGCAGCCGTGAGAGCCAGCCGGGACGGGTCGGGTCGGCGCGCTCGCCGTCCGCGGGTTCGGCCGTCTGCGGCGCGGAGACGCCGTCCGCCACGTAAGGGTTGCCGAGCGCGATCACGCCCGCTTCGGCGACCTTGTGCATCCGATGCGTACGGATGAGCACTTCGGCGACCGCGCCGCCCGGGCCGACGACAGCGGTGTGCAGCGATTGGTAGAGGTTGAACTTGGGGGCCGCGATGAAGTCCTTGAACTCGGAGATCACCGGGGTGAAACAGGTGTGGAGCTCGCCGAGGACGCCGTAGCAGTCGGCGTCCTCGCCGACAAGCACCAACAGGCGGCCGAAGTCGGTGCCACGCAGTTCGCCGCGTTTGATCCGGACGCGGTGCACGGAGACGTAATGGCGTGGCCTGATGAGAACTTCGGCAGAAATGCCGGCGTCCCGCAGCACGGCTCTGACGTTCTCGGCAATGGTGGAGAGAGGGTCCTCGGTGGCGGTGGCGGTAGCGCCCGCGTCACCCGAGGCCGCCGACCCCGGTGACGCTGCGGCGATCAGTGCCCGGGTGTGTTCGTACTCCTCGGGGTGGAGGATCGCGAAGACGAGGTCCTCCAGCTCTGTCTTGAGCGCCTGCACCCCGAGCCGTTCGGCGAGCGGGATCAGTACATCGCGGGTGACCTTGGCGATCCTCGCCTGCTTCTCCGGGCGCATCACCCCGAGGGTGCGCATATTGTGCAACCGGTCTGCGAGCTTGATCGACATCACCCTGACGTCGTCCCCGGTGGCGACGAGCATCTTGCGGAATGTCTCGGGCTCGGCCGCCGCACCGTAGTCGACCTTTTCGAGTTTGGTGACGCCGTCGACGAGGTAGCAGACCTCTTCGCCGAACTGCTCCCGCACCTGTTCGAGGGTTACCTCGGTGTCCTCGACGGTGTCATGGAGGAGGGACGCGGTGAGTGTCGTCGTCTCGGCGCCGAGTTCGGCGAGGATCAACGTGACCGCGAGCGGGTGCGTGATGTACGGCTCACCGCTCTTGCGCATCTGCCCCCGGTGGGAGGACTCTGCCAGGACGTAGGCCTTGTGCAGGACTGTCAGGTCGGCGTCCGGATGATGGGCCCGGTGGGCCTCGGCGACATGACCGATCGCATCGGGCAGCCGGTCGCGGGAGACGGGTCCGAGAAGGGCGACCCGGCCGAGCCTGCGAAGATCGATCCGGGGACGGCCTCGTCTGCGGATGGGAGCACCTGGGTCGGTGGCCTCTGCGCTCATGGGGGCACCTCCGGCAAACGTCGACCGGCGGTGGGGAGGTGCGGACGCGCCTCCGGGCCGGTGCTTGATGCTACCGACCCCACCACGTGGCGGAGTCCGGCTCTCGCTCAGCGTGAAACGGATCACCCATTCGAGCGAAGCTTCAGCCGGTGACCGTTTCGAGCCAGGCCGGATTGATCATGCCTTCGGCGACGATGACAGCGGGGCCGGTCATCTCGATCTCGCCGTCCGGCTGCTCGGTGATCAGCAGGGTCCCGCCGGGCAGGTCGACCGTGTACGTGACCGGAGTGCCCGTCTGCGCGGGGTCGGCGCCGTCCCTGCGGGCCGCGGCGACGGCCACCGCGCAGGCGCCGGTGCCGCAGGAGCGGGTCTCGCCGGAACCGCGCTCGTGAACCCGCATCGCGACGTGGCGCGGTCCGCGGTCCACGACGAACTCGATGTTGACGCCGTCGGGGTAGACGGCCGCGGGGGTGAACGGCGGTACGGAGCGCAGCTCACCGGCGTGCGCCAGGTCGTCGACGAAGGCGACCGCGTGGGGGTTGCCCATATTGACGTTCCGGGCGTCCCAGCTGCGGCCGTCCACCGTGACGGTGACGCCCGCGCCCGGGAGCAGCGCGCGCCCCATGGAGACCGTGATGTCGCCGCCCTTGGCGATGTGGACCTTCTTCACGCCGCCCCGGGTCGCGACCGCGAGATCGCCCTCCTCGACGAGCCCGGCGCGCTTCAGATAGTGGGCGAAGACCCGCACACCGTTGCCGCACATCTCGGCGATGGAGCCGTCGGCATTGCGGTAGTCCATGAACCACTCGGCCTCGCCCGCCATGGCTCGCGCCTCGGGATGCGCGGCAGAGCGCACGACGTGCAGCAGACCGTCACCTCCGATACCGGCCCGGCGGTCGCAGAGCCGGACGACGACGGATGCGGGCAGGTCGATGGCGTCGTCCGGGTCGGGAACGATCACGAAGTCGTTCTCGGTGCCGTGGCCCTTGAGGAAGGCGATCTGCGAGGTGCTCACAGGGCAACTGTACGAGGCCGCACCGCCAGCGGGCGAAGGCGGCCCACGCAGTCGACGGACAGGGCGGAGACAGGATGGTGGGGACGAGGCGGACCGGCAGGTGAGACGGCCGCGCCGGGACCCATGTCAGCGCAGTCGGGCCACGCGCCACACGGCCAGCGCCACCAGCACCCCGCACACGGCCACGTACAGGGCGATCACGCGCCAGTCGGGGCGCTCGCCCATGCCCCTGGCGGGCAGGCCCGGCCAGGTGTGCCCGACCCGGCGGGCGGCCATCATGCCCCAGCCGGCGGCGCAGCAGCTGATCAGCAGTCCCAGCATGGCGACGACCGCGCCGCCGTCGCCGAACTCGAAGGCGAGCGGGAAGGCGAACATCAGCGAGCCGACTGCTGCGAGCATGACGATCGGGGCGAGCTGCCAGATCCGCAGACGGCGCGCGGGTCGCAGCTCGACCTCCACCTCGGGGGTCACCTCGAGCTCGTCGGGCCCGTCAGGGCTCAGACGTCCCGCCTCGTGCTGTGTGTCCGGTGCGTCTTGTTCTGTGTCGCGAGGGCCGGCCTCCATCGCCACGCGCCCTCCCAACTCGGACTCCACTGGTCGATCGATGCTCGATGATGGCACGCTCCGGGTCACCGAAATGACGGGCAGGGCTTCCCGATGCCATCACGTGATCAGGCTGTAACCGCTCGTTCGACCAACGCCAGCGCCTCGTGCGGGAGTTCCCGGCGGTGGTCGGCGGCACCATTCAGCCACCGGACACGCGGGTCGCGGCGGAACCAGGAGTCCTGACGGCGCGCGAAGCGTTTGGTGGCGCGTACCGTCTCGGCGCGCGCCTCGTCCTCGGTGCACTCCTGCGCCAGCGCGGCAAGCACCTGCTGATAGCCGAGCGCGCGGGAGGCGGTTCGCCCCTCGCGCAGCCCCTGCGCCTCCAGGGCACGCACCTCGTCCACGAGCCCGGCCTCCCACATCCGGTCGACCCGGAGGGTGATGCGTTCGTCGAGTTCGGGGCGGGCCACGTCGACCCCGATCTGAACGGCGTCGTAGACCGCTTCGCCACCCGGGAGATTGGCGGTGAACGGCTTGCCGGTGATCTCGATGACTTCGAGTGCCCGGACGATTCGCCGTCCGTTGCTCGGCAGGATGGCCCGGCCCGCCTCGGGGTCCGCGGCGGCGAGCCGGTCGTGCAGGGCACCGGAGCCGTGCTCCGCCAGTTCCTGCTCCAGCCCGGCGCGTACGCCAGGGTCCGTCCCGGGGAACTCCAGGGCGTCGATGGCACCCTTCACGTACAGCCCGGAGCCACCGACCAGGACGGGGGTGCGGCCCTCGGCGAGCAGCCGGTCGATCTCCAGGCGGGCCAGGCGCTGGTATTCGGCGACGCTGGCGGTCTCGGTGACGTCCCAGATGTCCAGCAGACGGTGGGGTACGGATCCACGCTCCGCGAGCGTCAGCTTGGCCGTGCCGATATCCATCCCCCGGTAGAGCTGCATGGAGTCGGCGTTGACCACTTCGCCATCGAGCTGCTGGGCAAGAAATACCCCCAGATCGGACTTTCCGGCTGCGGTGGGACCGACGACGGCAATGACCCGCGGTGCGGGAGATGGACTTCTCACCGCCCCAGTCTCGCAAACCTCCAGCCCCCTTCCCGAACCAGCTACGGGCGGGCTCCCTGAGACGGCTACGTGACGGTGCGAGGCCGGAGGGCCTTCGCAGCCCTGGCGCGCACACGAGCCGCGAGTGGCGCAATGAGGCTCCCGGTCGACGCGGGATTACGCTCGCCCGAGTAAAATATTGAGTGGATATGGGCGTTGTTCAGCAGTTTCGCCAGTCGTTCCCGCGGACGGTCAGGGAAGCCACAGCCGCCATCAAAACGACGACCGACGGGACGGCGAGGACGCCCGCACTCGGTCCCCCAGCAGAGAAGGTGTCCGATGGGCCTCATGGACAGTCTGAAGGCCAAGCTCAGCCCGGCAAGGGACAAGGTCGGCGATTTCGCGCAGCAGCACGGGGACAAGATCGACCAGGGACTCGACAAGGCTGCTCGGACGGTCGATCAAAAGACCAAGGGCAAGTACACCGAGAAGATCGAGTCCGGCACACGAAAGGCCAAGGATGCGGTCGAACGGCTGTCCCACAAGAGCGAGGGCGGTATGCCGCCTACTCCCTGACCTCGACACCCTCACGTCATGTCACGCACCTGACGTCCGTGGAGCCGTCTTGCTCCACGGCCGTCGGGCGTACGGCGGGGGCTGCGTGTGATGCGGTCTCAGAACCAGGTGGCGACCATGTATCCCACGCCGTACGGGGCGTCCTCGTAGAGCAGCCGACCGTTCAGGCCCGCCCCCTCCGCTGCGCCCGCCAGCACCTGCCACGGCGCCCGTCCCGCCACCTTCAGTTCGTACGCCAGCGACTCGTCCAGCGCCCTCAGCGTGGCGAGGTCCGCGACCGCGAGAGCCCGGGACGCCTCCGCGTCGAACGAAACGGCGCGCTCGTCCAGGTAGCCCGGCGCCTTGAGCGTGCGGCAGGCGCTTCCGTCACCCATGACCAGCAGAGCCACCCGGCCGGCCCTGGCCGCCAGCTCCCGCCCGGCGCTCGCGCAGCGCTCGGCCTCGAGCGTCTCCCCCACCCCGAGACCCTCGACCGGGGCGTCGGCCCAGTCCGCACGGGCAAGCAACCACGCGCCGACAGCGAGGGACGGTGGAAGCGGACGCTCCGCCGATGCGCCGGGGTCTCCTCCGAGCCCCAGCCGTACATCGAGATCGACGCCGAAACCCTTGAAGGAGCCCTGGCTCCCCTCGGGGTGCGGACCGCGTCCGTCGACGTCCGCGGGCCCGATCACGATCAGCAGGTCGGGCCGGGCCGCAGCGAGCACACCCAGGGCATCGATGCACGCGGTCCTCGCGGCGTCGAGCTCGGACGCGGCACCGGCGGCGACTTCGGGTACCAGCAGGGGCGGACAGGGGCAGACAGCTGCGGCGACAAGCATGCTGGGCAGCGTACTGCGTCGGCTGTTTCCCCTGGTCGTACGGCCTGAGGATTCCTGCCGCCCACGGATTCGCGCCGACCGCGAGCTTGCAGCCCGCAGGTCACCGCCTTCTGCCGCTGGTCAGTCGCACCCACAGCCGGGAGCCGACGCGGCAGGCAGCGGCGCCGGGGCGCCGATGCCGGGCAGTCCCAGCATCACCCCGGCCGGCTTGGCGGCCTCGGCGGCGGTGCGCTTCTCCCACGCGTCGCCGGAACGCGTGCGCCGTACGCTCAGCGGCGCGCCCTCGGCGAGCAGGTGGTGGGGGGCGGCGTAGGTGATCTCGACTGTCACCACATCGCCCGGACGCACGTCCTCGTCCGGCTTGGTGAAGTGGACCAGACGGTTGTCGGGAGCGCGGCCGGAGAGCCGGTGCGTGGCGCCGTCCTTGCGGCCCTCGCCCTCCGCGACCATGACCTCCAGGGTCCGGCCGACCTGCTTCTTGTTCTCGTCCCAGGAGATCTCCTCCTGGAGGGCGGACAGGCGCATGTACCGCTCCTGGACGACCTCCTTCGGGATCTGCCCCTCCATCTCGGCGGCCGGCGTTCCGGGGCGCTTGGAGTACTGGAAGGTGAAGGCGTTCGCGAAGCGCGCCTGGCGGACCGCGTGCATGGTCTGCTCGAAGTCCTCCTCGGTCTCGCCGGGGAAGCCCACGATGATGTCGGTGGAGATGGCGGCGTCCGGCATCGCGGCGCGCACCTTCTCGATGATGCCGAGGAATCGCTCCTGTCGGTACGAGCGGCGCATCGCCTTCAGGATCGTGTCCGATCCCGACTGCATCGGCATGTGCAGCTGCGGCATCACATTCGGTGTCTCGGCCATCGCCGCGATCACGTCGTCGGTGAAGTCGCGAGGGTGCGGCGAGGTGAAGCGGACCCGCTCCAGTCCGTCGATCTTCCCGCAGGCCCTCAGCAGCTTGGAAAAGGCCTCTCGGTCCCCGATGTCGGAGCCGTACGCGTTCACGTTCTGACCGAGCAGGGTGATCTCGGAGACACCCTCGGCGACCAGCGCCTCGATCTCGGCCAGGATGTCGCCGGTCCGACGGTCCTTCTCCTTGCCGCGCAGCGCCGGGACGATGCAGAAGGTGCAGGTGTTGTTGCAGCCGACGGAGATGGAGACCCACGCCGCGTAGGCGGACTCACGGCGGGTGGGGAGGGTGGAGGGGAACGCCTCCAGGGACTCGGCGATCTCGATCTGCGCCTCCTCCTGGATACGGGCGCGCTCCAGGAGCACCGGCAGCTTGCCGATGTTGTGCGTACCGAAGACGACGTCGACCCACGGGGCCCGCTTGACGATCGTGTCGCGGTCCTTCTGCGCGAGACAGCCGCCGACCGCGATCTGCATCCCGGGCCGCTTCGTCTTCATCGGGGCGAGCCGGCCGAGATTGCCGTAGAGCTTGTTGTCGGCGTTCTCCCGCACCGCGCAGGTGTTGAAGACGACGACATCGGCGTCACCGTCGGCGCCCTCGGGCGCACGTACGTAACCAGCGCCCTCCAGCAGCCCCGACAGCCGCTCGGAGTCGTGGACGTTCATCTGGCACCCGTAGGTGCGCACCTCGTACGTTTTCAAACCCTCTACCTCGCTCATCTCGTCCACCAGGGTACGAGGTCGCGCGGCCCTCTCGCCGCCCCCTTCCACAGGGCGGCTCTGGCCATCGCACTCAGCGACCTGGCAGGATCGCGCCATGCTCGATGCACTGTCCCGTACCGGCCGGCGGCGAACCCTCCAGGGGGGCGCCGCGGTCGTCGTCGTTCTCGGGCTGCTGCTGTGGTGGGTGCTGCCGCTCGGGGAACCCACCCCCAGCGGGTCGCTGACCTTCAGCACCGGGGTGCGCAGCGGGGTCTACCAGCGCTACGGCGAGCGGCTCAGAGGGGCACTCGCCAAGGACATGCCAGAGGTGTCGATACGGCTGCAGACCTCGGAGGGCTCTCAGCAGAACATCGAGCGGGTGGCCACGGGGAAGGCCGACTTCACCATCGCCACGGCAGACGCCCTGGCCACATATCTACGGGACGGCAAGCCGGGCGCCGAACGACTGCGTGGCTGCGTGCGGCTGTACGACGACTACATCCAGCTGGTCGTGCCCCGGGACTCCGACGTGCAGCAGGTCTCGGACCTCATGGGCAAGCAGGTCGGGGTGGGACAGCCGGGTTCGGGCGTGCGGCTGGTCGCCGACCGCCTGATGACTGCCGCGGGTCTTGATCCGACGCATGACATCACTCCGGTTCCGGCCGGAATCGACACGATGCCGAAGCGGCTGGAGAACGGCCTGCTCGACGCGTTCTTCTGGTCCGGCGGGCTGCCGACCACCGCGGTGCAGGAGCTGTCGGACCGGTTCGCGATCAGGCTGGTGCCCTTGGAGGACCCGCTGATCAAGCAGCTTCAGGCCGGCGGCGGGTCGACCCGTTACTACCGCTCGGCCATGATGCCCGCCGACGCCTATCGCAACGCGCAGCAGGGGCAGGCCGTGCCGACGGTGGCGGTCGCCAATGTGGTGGTCACCACGGACCGTACGGATGCCGCGATGACCGAGGCGTTCACCCGGACCGTGATCGACAGCCGGGACCGCATCGGGCGCGAGGTGCACGCGGCGCAGCTGGTGGACCTTCGGACGGCGATCTACACCAATCCGCTGCAGCTGCACGACGGGGCGAGGCGTTACTACCGCTCGGTCAAACCCTGAAGTGAGGAGGCGGCGTCCCGCGCGCCTCCGCCCTGCCGAGCCCCTCGGTACGGACGTGGCTGCCCCACACCCTTGTGCTCTCCACTCGGCCGCACGGGGCGACCGCACCGCGGACGCCGCCGTCAGCCGTTCGGGCCGTTGCGCGGGACCGTCACCGTCACCCTCAGCCCGTGCGGCTCGTGCGGTGCGTACGTGAGGGAGCCGCCGCCCGCGGCGAGCAGGGCGCGCGAGATGGAGAGCCCGAGGCCGGATCCCCGCACGTTCTGATGCCGGGTGCTGCGCCAGAAGCGGTCCCCGATCCGCTCCAGTTCCTGGTCGGTCAGGCCCGGCCCGCGGTCCGCGACGACCACCGTGACGTCCTCCCGGCCGGAGGCGACCGTCACACGGACCTCCTCACCGGCGGGGGTGAACTTGCACGCATTGTCGATGACGGCGTCGAGGGCGCTCGACAGTGCGACGGGGTCCGCCCAGGCCGTCACGGCGGATGCCCCGTCCGCCGTCAGTCGCACGCCGTTCTCCTCCGCGAACGGGCGCCACGCGGCGACCCGTTCGGTGGTGAGCGCGCCGATGTCCGTGAGCTGGAGATCGGCTGCGGTGTGCTCGGCCAGCGCCAGGTCCAACAGGTCGTCCAGAACCTGACCGAGCCGCTTGCCCTCCGTACGGACGGAGGCGATCTCCTCGTTGCCCTCAGGGAGTTCGAGCGCGAGGAGCTCGATGCGCAGCAGCAGCGCGGCGAGGGGGTTGCGCAGCTGGTGCGAGGCGTCGGCGACGAAGGCGCGCTGCTGCTCGAGCACTTCTTCGACGTTGTCCGCCATCTCGTTGAACGACCGGGCCAGGCGTCTGAGTTCCGGCGGTCCTCCGGAGGCCACCACCCGGGATCTCATCCGGCCGCTGGCGATGTCGTGCGCCGCCGCGTCCAGGGTCTCCACAGGCAGCAGGACCCAGCCGGTGAGCCGGATCGCGGCACCGACGGCCACCAGCATCGCGACCACTTCGCCTACCGCGATCAGCAGCCAGCCGCTTATCGTCCGGGAACGCATTTCACTGGTGGGCGAGTCGAGTACCACGACGGCGACCACATCGCCGTCCCGCACTACGGGCGAGGCGACGACGACCCGGCCGCGCTGCCAGGGCCAGACCTGCGGCGGATCGTGGCTGCGACGTCCGAGCAGCGCCTCGCTGAACGCCTCGCGCCCCTCACCCTCGACCGGAAGCCGCCACGTTGCGGGAGCCACCGCCATGGCGCTGCGGTCGCGATAGAAGACGCCGGCCCGGATCCCGTACACCGAGTCGTACGTCTCGAGTTCGTCCTGGAGCGTGCGACGCCGTTCATCGGTGCCGCTGGTCTGTTCGGCGACGAACTGGGCCAGCGCGGCGAAGCGGGCCGTGTCGTCGATGCGATCGATCACGACGCGCTGCTGCTGAGCGGCCGCAACGCTGACGGCAAGCGGGAAGCCGAGGGCGAGCAGCACGGCCGCCATGAGGATGATGAGCAGGGGAAGGAGACGGGTACGCACCTGGGACGTACGCCCCTTACGCGGACGGGGCGACGAGCCGGTAGCCGACCCCGCGCACGGTCTCGATCAGTGCGGGCAGCCGCAACTTGGAACGCAGGGACGCGACATGCACTTCGAGCGTGCGGCCCGTTCCCTCCCAGCTGGTGCGCCACACCTCGCTGATGATCTGCTCCCGGCGGAACACCACTCCCGGGCGCTGGGCGAGCAGCGCGAGCAGATCGAACTCCTTGCGGGTGAGCTGGACTTCGGCGCCGTCGACACTGACCCGGCGGGTCGGGAGCTCGATGTGGACATGGCCGAGCCGCAGGGCGGCGACGGGCGTCGGCACCGTTTCCTCGCCGACCGACTTGCGCCTGCTGACCGCGTGGATGCGGGCGAGGAGTTCACCGGTGTCGTACGGCTTGACGACGTAGTCGTCCGCTCCGAGGTTGAGGCCGTGGATCCGCGACCGGACATCGGCCCGCGCGGTCACCATGATCACGGGGATGGAACAGCGCTTGCGAATCTTCCCGCAGACCTCGTAACCGTCCTGGTCGGGCAGCCCGAGGTCGAGGAGGACGACCCCGAAGGGTTCCGTGTCCGTGGGCAGAAGGGCGGTGAGGGCCTCCTCACCGCTGCGCGCGTGCACGACCTGGAAACCGTGCCGGGCGAGCACCGCGGACAGGGCGGCCGCCACATGGTTGTCGTCCTCGACGAGCAGCAGTCTCATGGCCCCCCTTCCTCTCCGCGATGCGGTCTCTCCCCCGCGGTGCTGTCTTCAAGCGCTTCCGAGCGCTTGTCCACACTTCCCGGTACTTCCCCGTTCCGGGGTGTTTCACGTCATGACCTATCAGGGCATCCACGCCGATGACCGGTACGTCAGTCAAGAGCCCGCCCATTACATCGAGGTTTCCGTTATGCACCCGGTACGCCCCCGCTACCTCTTGCATCGTCCCGTTCACGCGGTGTGTCCGGTTGCCGCCGGATCGTTATGCTCAATTTCCGCTCAGATGTAATGACGGTGGTCGCACCGCGTCATTAGGGTCCTTCCCAACCGAGGAGGACGGAGCAAGAAGCCGATGAGCGGAGTTTCAGTGACCAAGGCCGCCGAGGATGCCGTACCTGCGGCGAACGACCTTGTCGTACTGAGCAACGTCAACAAGCACTTCGGCGCGCTGCATGTGCTCCAGGACATCGACCTGACCATCGCCCGGGGCGAGGTCGTGGTCGTCATCGGGCCTTCCGGGTCCGGGAAGTCCACGCTGTGCCGCACGATCAACCGCTTGGAGACGATCGACTCGGGCGCGATCTCTATCGACGGCAAGCCACTGCCCCATGAGGGCAAGGAGCTGGCCAGGCTGCGTGCCGACGTCGGCATGGTCTTCCAGTCGTTCAATCTCTTCGCGCACAAGACGGTGCTCGAGAACGTGATGCTGGGGCAGCTCAAGGTCCGCAAGGCGGACAAGACGGCTGCTGAGGACAAGGCGCGGTCGCTGCTCGACCGGGTGGGCGTGGCGACGCAGGCCGACAAGTACCCTGCCCAGCTCTCCGGCGGGCAGCAGCAACGGGTGGCCATCGCACGGGCGCTGGCGATGGACCCCAAGGTCATGCTCTTCGACGAGCCGACCTCTGCCCTCGACCCGGAGATGATCAACGAGGTGCTGGAGGTCATGCAGCAGCTCGCCCGGGACGGCATGACCATGGTCGTCGTCACCCACGAGATGGGCTTCGCGCGCTCGGCGGCCAATCGCGTCGTCTTCATGGCGGACGGGAAGATCGTCGAAGAGGCAACCCCGGACCAGTTCTTCAGCAACCCGCGCAGTGACCGTGCCAAGGACTTCCTTTCGAAGATCCTGCACCACTGATTTCCGGATCAGCCGTTCACTCACATCGCGTCAACTCTAGGGAAGTTCACCATGCAGCTTCGTAAGGTCACCGCCGCATCGGCCGCCGTGCTCGCGCTCGCTCTCACCGCCACCGCCTGTGGCTCCTCCGACGACAAGGGCGGCGACTCCGCGGGCGGCGGCAAGAAGATCACGATCGGCATCAAGATCGACCAGCCCGGTATCGGCCTGAAGACGCCCGACGGCAAGTTCACCGGTTTCGATGTCGATGTCGCCACGTACATCGCCAAGGAACTCGGCTACGACGCCAAGGACATCGACTTCAAGGAGACCAAGAGCGCCGACCGCGAGACGGCGATCGAGCGCGGTGACGTCAAGTTCATCGCCGCCTCCTACTCGATCAACGACGAGCGTCTGCAGAAGGTCGACTTCGCGGGTCCGTACCTGCTGGCGCACCAGGACATCCTCGTCCGCGCCGACGACGCCTCGATCAAGTCCCCGGCCGACCTGAACAGCAAGAAGCTGTGCTCGGTGACCGGATCGACCTCGGCGCAGAACGTCAAGGAGAAGCTGGCTCCCAAGGCCCAGCTGCAGGAGTACGGCGGCTACTCCGAGTGCCTCACCGGCCTGGAGAACAAGGCTGTCGACGCGCTCACCACGGACGACAGCATCCTGGCCGGTTTCGCCTCGCAGAAGGACTTCCAGGGGAAGTTCAAGCTGGCCGGCTTCAAGATGAGCAACGAGAACTACGGCATCGGCCTGAAGAAGGGCGACGCCGACCTCAAGAAGAAGATCGACGACGCGCTCACCAAGATGGTCTCGGACGGTTCCTGGGACAAGGCCGTGAAGGCCAACTTCGGTCCGGCGAACTACAAGAACGAGCCCGCCCCGAAGATCGGCAACGTCGTCAAGTGAAGCAGGGCTGACAGGGCGCGCCGTCCGTGAACGGCGGCGCGCCATGCCCTCCTACACGCGGAAGCGCGGGAGATCGTGTTCGACTTTCTTGAAGGTTACGACCTGCTGGGGGCTTTCTGGGTGACGGTGCAGCTCACCGTCTACTCCGCCCTCGGCTCCCTCATATGGGGAACGCTGCTGGCCGGCATGAAGGTCAGCCCGGTCCCCCTGATGCGCGGTTTCGCCACCGCCTACGTGAATGTCGTCCGGAACATTCCTCTGACCGTCATCATCGTCTTCTCGTCCCTGGGCCTCTTCCAGACGCTCAACATCAGCCTCGGGGCGAGCGACTTCAAGGACATCAACTTCCGGCTCGCGGTGCTGGCGCTGATCGCCTATACCTCGGCCTTCGTCTGTGAGGCGCTGCGTTCGGGCATCAACACCGTGCCGGTCGGCCAGGCGGAGGCGGCGCGCGCACTCGGGCTCAGCTTCAGTCAGGTACTGCGCCTGATCGTCCTCCCCCAGGCTTTCCGCTCGGTCGTCAACCCGATGGCCAATGTGCTGATCGCGCTGACGAAGAACACCACGGTCGCCGCCGCGATCGGCGTGGCCGAGGCCGCGTACCTGATGAAGGGCATGATCGAGGCCGAGGCACAGCTGGTCCTGATCGCCGCCGTCTTCGCGTTCGGATTCGTCTGTCTGACCCTCCCGACCGGCCTGATCCTCGGCTGGGTGAGCAAGAAGGTGGCGGTGAAGCGATGACTTCCGTCCTCTACGACGCCCAGGGTCCGCGCGCCAAGCAGCGCAACATCCTGTACACGGTCCTGTTCCTGATCGTCGCCGCTGTCGCCGTGTGGTGGGTGTACGACAGCCTGGCCTCCAAGCACCAGCTCGACTGGATCAAGTGGAAGCCGTTCTTCACGAGCTCACAGCCCTGGCAGACCTACATCTGGCCGGGACTGCAGAACACCTTGAAGGCAGCGGCGTTCGCCCTGGCCATCGCCCTGCCGCTGGGTGCCCTCTTCGGTATCGGCCGGCTCTCGGACCACCGGTGGGTGCGGATACCGGCCGGTGTAGTCGTGGAGTTCTTCCGCGCCATCCCGGTCCTGATCCTGATGATCACCGCGAACGCTGCGTACTCGGAGTACACGAACATCAGCACCGATGTGCGGCCGTTGTACGCCGTGGTGACCGGTCTGGTGCTCTACAACGCCTCGGTGCTCGCCGAAATCGTGAGGGCGGGCATCAACTCCCTTCCCCAGGGCCAGACGGACGCGGCCAAGGCGATCGGTATGCGCAAGGGCCAGACCATGCTGTACGTGCTGCTGCCGCAGTCCGTGACCGCCATGCTGCCCGCGATCGTCAGTCAGATCGTCGTGATCGTGAAGGACACCGCCCTCGGCGGCGCGGTGCTGACCTTCCCCGAGCTGCTGGCGTCGGTCCGCCCCATGAGTGCGAACTACGGCGCGAACACCATCGCGTGCTTCACGATCGTCGCGGTGATCTACATCGCGGTGAACTTCGCGCTCACCTCGTTCGCGGGCTGGCTGGAGGGCCGGTTGCGGCGCAGGAAGAAGAGCACGGGCGCCGTGGTCGGTGCCGGAACCGCCGGCGGTCTGGAGACCATCGGTGTGCCGACGCTCATCGTCGATGACGGACGCGCCGTCTGACGGTTCGTCGACAATCTCCCCGCAGGGGCGCCGGTGCATGCACCGGCGCCCCTCGCCGCGTTCCGGCGTCACTTGACGCAAGCACCGGCAGTGGGTTGCATACGTTCTGTGATCGCCGACCGAATGCTCGCTTCCACATCCGCCACCACCCTTACGACCGCACGGGCCCAGGGAGTCGCGCCGTGGACCCGGTGATCGTCGTCGGTGCCGGGCCCGTCGGCCTGGTGCTGTCGCTCGCCCTCGCCGCGCAGGGCGTGCCCTCCGTACTTCTCGACGAGGACGCGGGGAAGGACGAGACGCGTCCTGCCCGGACCGTGGTGCTGCGTGAGGACACCGCGGCGCTGGTGGAGCGGCTCGGGTGCGCGACGCTCCGGGACCAGGGCGTCCAGTGGTCGGGCTGGCGGTCCATGCGGCGCAAGCAGCTGGTACGCGAACTGCGGCTCGGCGAGGACTCCCCGTACGGTGATCAGCTGCCGACCCCGGTCCACGTGCCCCAGCATGCACTGACGCGCGGGCTGCGGGACGCGGTCGCCCGGCAGGAGCTGGTCCAGATGGCACCGCTCAGCCGGATCGACACCCTGGAGCAGGACCCGGCCGGCGTCACGGTGCACACCAGGGAGCCCGACTCGACGTGGTGGCGCGGGAGTTACCTGGTCGGCTGCGACGGCGCCAGGTCCACCGTGCGCAAGCTCCTGGACATCAGGTTCCCCGGACGCACGGCGGTGGAGCGGCATGCCGTCGCCGCGCTGCGCACCGAGCTGCCCTGGCCCGGGCAGGCCGTGCTGCACCGGCTGCCGCCGTGGCGCAGCGGCGGCGCCGAGGTGACCGCGCGGCCGCTGCCGGACGGAGTGTGGCGGCTGGACTGGCTGCTTCCGCCGCGCGGCGAGCTCGTCACGCCCGACGCCCTGATCACCCGGGTGCGAGACACCCTCGCCGGCTGGTGCGGCGGCGAGACGCCCCCGTACGAACTCCTGGACACTGGCGTCTACACCCTGCACCACCGGCTGGCCCGGCGCTGGCGTGTCCGGCGGGCCTTCCTGGCCGGGGACGCCGCACATCTGCTGGGCGCCCTGGGCACGCAGGGGCTCGACGAGGGGCTGCGGGACGCCGAGAACCTGGCCTGGAAGCTGGCACAGGCCTGGCATCACGGTGCCTCGGACGTACTGCTCGACAGCTACCAGACGGAGCGCCGGGCCGCGGTCGCCTCGCGGCTGCGCGCCGCGGACCAGTCGCTGCCGATACTGCGTGGTGGCGGAGGTCTGCGGACATTGCTTCCGGGGGGCGCACGCGGGCACGATTCGCTGCTCGCCGACGGTCATCTGGGCTGCGGCCCGCTCGGTGCGCCCCCCTCGTACACGCACTCCCCCCTTGCACCTCCACGCGCCGAGGCGCACACAACGGTCGGTACGCCCCCCGGTGCGCCGGTTGCCGATGTGCGGGTGACGGCGCCCGACGGCACGACCGTACGACTGCGCGAGCGGCTGGGGCAGGGGCATCTGCTGGTGCTGCTGGTCGCTCCGGGGACCGGGGTGTGGGACCGACGGCACTGGCTGATGGCGGGCGTGATGCCCCGGCTCGTCGAGGCGGTCGACGCCTTGCCGGTGAAGGGCGAGCTCCTCGTGACCGAGGCCTACCCCGGGGCATCGGCCCACACCGTGCTGCTGGTCCGGCCGGACGGACACCTGGTGGCGTCGTTCACCGGGGTCCGGCCGGCGGAACTTTTCGCGGCGGCGAACGCGGCGCGCGGCGGTGAGCCCCGTGCGTCCGTACGGGCTGACCAGACCGCAGACATCAATTGACCCCCGCAGGCGGCACATGGTGTACTCCGAAACGTGACCGACACCGATGTGCGCCTGTGGCGGAGGGTCCATATGGACCTCGTCCGCTACGCGGGCTGCGTGTGTCGTCCGTCCTGCTGAATCGCCTCTTCCTGCTGCGGTGTGCGCCCTGTCGCACCCCGGGCATCACACGCGAACTCCCAGGACGGTCCCTGTGTCTGCCTCTCGCTCTCCTTCGCCCTCCCTGCGCACGCCTCTCTCCGGTCCGCACTCCGGTGCCGGACTCGGCCCCACAGCCGCGGAGCTGCTCGAATTCGTCCGCCGCACGGCGGCGGACACCGATCTCATCGCCGCACTCCCCCTCGATCCCGAAGGCCGTACCTGGATCCGGCTCGACGGGCCCGGTGGCAGTGAGGCCTGGCTGATCGGCTGGCCGCCGGGCACCGGCACCGGCTGGCACGACCACGCCGACTCGCTCGGTGCCTTCAGCACGGCGGCCGGCACCCTGAAGGAGCAGTCGCTCGCGGTGCGGCTGCCCACCGACGGCTGGAAGACGCTTGAACTGGCCGAAGGCGTCGATCGGTCCCGGCAGCTGTCGACCGGTCAGGGCAGGGCGTTCGGCCGGCACCATGTGCACGAGGTGCTGAACGAGTCCGACACCGAGCACGCCGTCTCCGTCCATGCGTACTATCCGCCGCTGCCGCAGATCCGGCGCTACAGCCGCACGGGCGCGGTACTCCGTCTCGAGCACGTCGAGCACCCGGAGGACTGGCAGTGAGCGGCGACCGGAACGGCGGTACGGAGCGGGTGGGAATCGAGGAGCTGCTGGAGCGGGTCCGGGCCGGGTTCGACCGGATCGGTCCGCACGAGGCGGCGGCCGCCGCCTCGGACGGGGCCCTGCTGGTGGACATCCGCTATGCGGCGCTGCGCGACCGGGACGGACTGATTCCGGGGGCGCTGGTCGTCGAGCGCAACGAGCTGGAGTGGCGCCTCGACCCGCACGGCAGCCATCGCGCGCCGGAGGCGGACAGCCATGACTTGCAGGTGGTGGTGGTGTGCAACGAGGGCTACGCGTCGAGTCTCGCGGTCGCATCCCTGCGGCAATTGGGACTGCACCGGGCGACGGACCTGATCGGCGGGTTCCAGGCGTGGCGTGCGGCGGGGCTTCCGGTCGACGCCTGACGGGTGACAGCTGCGGCCGGGGTGCCCGTGCGGGAAACCGGCCGCACGGCCACCGGCGGGTCACTGCTTGGAAGCAGCCACCTCCACCGGGCGGGCCTTCAGGGCCACCCGGCCGGGCAGCGCGGAGGCAACCAGCACCAGCAGCGCGGCTGCGCCCACCACCGTCGCGTACACCACCGGCGTGACGGTCGGCCGCGCGCTGCCGGTCATGCCGATGCTGAAGGCGGTGAGTACGGCGAGTGCGATGCCGGTACCGAGGACGGCGGCGATCAGCAGGAGCGACAGCGCCTCGATACGAAGTATCCGCAGGACCTGGCGCCGGGTGGCACCGGCCAGACGGAGCATGGCGAACTCCTTGATCCGTTCGGACACCGACATGGCAAGGGTGTTGACGACCGCGATCGCGGTGAAGGCCAGGATCAGGCCCATGGCGAGATAGTTGACCTCGGAGTTCTCCTGCTGCCGCTCTGCCTGGAGCTGGTCGGCAGCGGCAGGGGCGAGCACGGCGATGCCGGGGAATTTCTTCAGTGCGGCAGCGAGTCGGCCGCGGTCGCTGTCCCCGGCGACCAGGACCGTGGCAGCAAGGGGGTTGTCCATATGGCGGGCGACCAGGTCGTGGGGCAGGGTCAGGTCGCCGAAACCCAGGCCGCGGGCGTAGACGGCCGCGACGGTGAGGGTGGCGGGCGTCCCGTCGCCGAGGTGCAGTCTCAGTGTGCTGCCGGGGTGCAGTCCCAACTGCTCTGCGGCGAGTTCACTGACCGCGGCGGTGCGGGGACCCGCCGCGAAGTCCGCGAGCGAACCGCCGGTCACCTCGGGATCCCAGGTGCGGCTGAGACCGGCCTGCGTGACGCCCTGGGCCTGGTACTTGTCGAGTCCGACGCGGACAGTGGTGCGTACGACCTCGGTGGCGGCCGTGACGCCCCGGGTCGTACGGACGGCCTCGGCGGCGACGGACGGGATTCCAGGGCCCTGCGCGGCCAGGACCCAGGTGGCACGGGTACCTTCTCGGGCCTGGGTGCGGGCGGCACCTCCGAGGGTCGGCTGGACGAAGAGAACCGTGCAGGTCATCCCGATGAGCAGGGTGAGCGGGGTGACGACGGCGGCCATCCGGGTCGAGTTTCCGCGGATGTTCGCGGTGGCGAGAGTGCCGCCGGAACCGGCCAGTCGAAGCGGTCCCGCGAGCAGCGCCGACGCCGTCCTGATGAGGAGCGGACCGAGCAGCGACACTGCCGTGGCCAGCACCACGACGGCCAGGAAGGTGACCGGGGTCGAGGCCGCCTCGGTACGGAGACCGCTGAGTACGGCGACGAGGACTGCGCCGCCCACGAGCAGCACCAGACCGGCGGCGATCCGGCCCCGGGCCGGCCGGTCACGCTCGACCGCGGACTCGGCCATGGCTTCGGCCGGGTGGATACGGGCGATCCGGCGGCCGGAGATCCAGGCGGCTGACCAGGCTCCGAGGAGGGTAACGGCGACGGCGACGACGGCCGGGTAGATGCCCGCGGTGCGTTCCAGGTTCGCGGGAATCGCCCCCATGTCGATGAATCGGCTGTGCAGCCAGGTGGTGAGCGGCAGTCCGACCAGCGAGCCCAGCACACCGGCCACGGCTCCGACGATCAGCGCCTCACGGCCGAGGAGACGGCGTATCTGGCGCGATGTGGCGGCGATGGCGCGCAGCAGTGCCAGTTCGCGGTGGCGCTGCTGAATGGAGAGCGCAAAGGTGCCTACGACCACAAGGATCGCGACGAGGAGCGAGGTGCCACCCATCGCGCCGCCCATCGAAACGAGCTTGATGCGGGCGCCGGCGGCGTCCAGGAACTCGACCGGACCGCGGTCGTCACCCGTGGCCACCTGTGCGGTGGTGCCCTTGAGTGCTCGCTCGACCTGCCGCTTCAGCTCGGTGAGGTCCGTGTTGGGCGTGGGCAGCACTCCGAGGGCGGTGACCTGGCCGGGGCGGGCGGCGAGCCGCTCGGCCTCGGTGGCGAAGAAGAACAGGGAGGTCTGCTGCTGGAGCTCACCGCGGCCGGCCGGGGCCGCGATGCCGCTGATGCGGTAGGGGCGGGGAGCGCCGGTGGACTGCACAGTGAGCCGGTCCCCTGGCTTCAGGCCGGCTCGCTCGGCGAACCCTCGGTCGATCACGATGTCGTCTGCGGTGGCAGGAGCTCGGCCCGTGGTGAGCTTGAACGGAGTGAGGGAGGCCGACGCCCAGGAGTGTCCGTATGAAGGCCGGTCAACGGGCTCGGCTACCGGCTCGGCCAGGAAGGTGAGCTCGGGGATCACCTGGCGTACGCCTTCCAGAGGCCGGATCCGGTCGGCGGTGGCCCCGGGGAGCCAGGCGCGCTCGGCGACGGGTTTCGCTTTGTGCTTGGCCTTCGTCTCTCCGTTGCCCTTGTGCTTGACGGTGGTCCGGTGGATGTTCTGGTCGGCGGAGACGACGAGCGGAGCCGCGGCATAGCGCTCCGTGGCGATCCTTCCGCGCAGTCCGGTCTCCAGAAGCGTGCCACAGGCGGTGATGAGGGCGGCGGCGCACATCAGCGCCAGTAGGGCACCCAGGAACCCGCCCTTGCGGTCCCGAATTGTCCGTAGGGCATAGCGCAGCATCATGATGCGTCCGTCTCTCTTCTGTTGTCGTCCGCGCCGTCGTTCGCCGGGGGCTGGAAAGGGGCCGGGAAGGCGAGCAGCCGGGTGTGGACAGTACGGGCGCCCGGCGGGACGTCGGCGTCGGGCCGCTTGTAGCGGTTCATGAGGGCGATGAACTCCTCGAAGAACGCGCGGAGTTCGGGAAGCGTGAGCCGGATGGATCCCCGCGAGTACGGGAACGCATCGGCCCACTCGCCCAGGTCGCCACCCGACTCGCCACCGTCGCGCTGGAGCCGCTCGAAGAGGGCGAGGTCGGCGGCGTATGCATGGCGGTTCAGCTCGTCCATGACGAGCCGCACCTCGGGGCTCTGGCGGGAACGGGGCGGGAAGCGCCGGTCGCCGGGAACAGCCCGCCACCACCTCGCCCGTCGGCTGCCCGGTTCCTTGACCGCGGCGTCCTCCACAAACCCGTACCTGGCGAGCTCACGCAGGTGATAGCTGGTGGCCCCGGTGTTCAGCTCCAGGACGCGGGCAAGGATCGCGGATGTCGCCGGGCCGTGCAGGGTGAGGTGCTGAAGGATCTGCTGGCGTCGCGGCTGAGCGAGCGCCTTGAGAGCGGCCAGCTCTGTGATTTCGGTACCGCCGGGCTTGTCTGCCATGCGTCACACAGTGCTCTGTGCACAGATGCCTGTGCACTGGAGCATGCCTGCGTCTTCGTGCGGGGGCTAGCCCCCCTCGGCGGCTCTCATGTCCCCCGGATCTCAGCCCCGACACACCCGAACGCCTTACCTCAGTGGAGCAAATACGGCACAAGGTGGACATTTACCCCAACACCTAGGACTGACATGACGGAGACGTCGCACCGATGCCGACCATCACCCTCACCCCCGACCAGCTCGACCGTCAGGCCGCACGTCTCTACGACACCGAGGCCTGGCAGCAGATCGTCGCGGGCTGGGACGTCACCACCCCCGAACCCGTGCGTCCTGTCTCGCCCGACAGCGCGCCGCACCCGCCGGACCGGCACCCGGCCGACTGGCGCGATCTGCTGTCCGTGCCGGTCGACCAGCTGATCGCCGACTCGGTTCGCGCCCTGCCCCCGGCCCCGCCGCGCGAGCGTCCTCTCCCCGGACGACTCGGCGCGATCCTCCCGGACCGGCTCCACGCCTGGCGTCGCATCGGGCAGCCCGAACTGCGGCCTTCCACCCACCTCGCCTACGCACGGCAGATCCTGACCGAGTGGGGCTGGCAGAACACCCCGTACCGGCTGCGGAACGCCCGCGGCGCACGCTGCATCTGCGGCGCCCTCCTCACCGCGCACCGTCTGGGTTACGGCTCCCTCGACACCGTTGACCGGGCCGGCGCCTGGCTCATCGCGGAACTCCGCTCGCAGGGCTGGACCGACCTCATCGGCCCATGGAACCGCCACCCCAGCCGCACCGCATCGGATGCCCTCGCCCTGCTGGACGCCACCATCCGGCGCGCCTCGTTCGCCGGACACTGACTCCTGCGCGCCACCCACCGCGCAACGGCCGCGCCTCCCCCGCCGCGCCTCTGAGCCCAACCCTCGATGCACCCACCGTCGTCGATGAGCGCCCCGTCAGAACGGCTCGTCGAGACCTTCCGTGTCCTCACCCTCTTCTTCGAGCGCCTGACGCACCACACGCAAGGCCATACCCTCCCCGTACCCCTTGCGCGCGAGCATGCCCGCCAGGCGGCGCAGACGCCTGTCGCGGTCCAGGCCGCGGGTGGAGCGCAGCTTGCGCACGACGAGCTCCCGGGCGGTCTCTTCCTCCTGCTCGGAGTCGAGCTGACCGATCGCCTCGTCGATCACCGCCGAGTCCACCCCCTTGGTGCGCAGCTCCCGCACAAGAGCACGACGGGCCAGGCCCCGGCCGTGGTGCCGGGATTCCACCCAGGCGTCCGCGAACGCCGCATCGTCGATGAGCCCGACGTCCTCGAAGCGCGACAGCACCTCTTCGGCTGCCTCATCCGGGATCTCCCGCTTCCGCAGTGCGTCCGCAAGTTGCTTGCGGGTGCGCGGGGTCCCGGTGAGCAGACGCAGACAGATGTTGCGCGCCTGCTCGACCGGGTCTCGCGGCTCCCCCTTCTCGGCCCTCGACGAGGAAGGGGAGCCGCTGCTCCTGGAACGGGAGCGGGCCCGACGGCCCGCGCCCTCGCCGAACCCTCCGCCCGAGCCGGTGCCGTAATCGGGACCGGCGCCGGAGTCGGGGGCGGGCTCGGCGTCACTGCCCGGCCACTCCGTACGACGTGTCACGGTCTAGCTCTTGGCCGCCGCAGTCTTGGCCGGCTTCGCCTTGCCGGCCGGAGCGGGCACCGACTTCGCCGCGCTGTCGGCCGCAGCCGCCGCGCCGCCCGCCGCGTCCGCACCGGGTTCGGCGGAGAGAGCCGCCTCCGGCCTGACACCGATGCCCAGCTTCTCGAGGATCTTCTTCTCGATCTCGTTGGCGAGATCGGGGTTGTCCTTGAGGAAGTTGCGGGCGTTCTCCTTGCCCTGGCCGAGCTGGTCGCCCTCGTACGTGTACCAGGCGCCCGCCTTGCGCACGAAGCCGTGCTCCACGCCCATGTCGATCAGGCCGCCCTCACGGCTGATGCCCTGGCCGTAGAGGATGTCGAACTCGGCCTGCTTGAAGGGCGGCGCGACCTTGTTCTTGACGACCTTGACGCGGGTGCGGTTGCCGACGGCGTCGGTGCCGTCCTTCAGCGTCTCGATACGACGGATGTCGAGGCGCACCGATGCGTAGAACTTCAGCGCCCGGCCACCGGTCGTGGTCTCCGGGGAGCCGAACATCACACCGATCTTCTCGCGGAGCTGGTTGATGAAGATCGCGGTGGTCTTGGACTGGTTGAGCGCGCTGGTGATCTTGCGGAGTGCCTGGCTCATCAGTCGGGCCTGCAGACCGACGTGCGAGTCGCCCATCTCACCCTCGATCTCCGCACGGGGCACGAGTGCCGCGACGGAGTCGATGACGATCAGGTCGAGAGCGCCCGAGCGGACCAGCATGTCCACGATCTCGAGCGCCTGCTCACCGTTGTCCGGCTGGGACAGGATGAGGTTGTCGATGTCGACACCGAGCTTCTTCGCATACTCGGGGTCGAGGGCGTGCTCCGCGTCGATGAAGGCCACCGAGCCGCCGAGCCGCTGTGCATTCGCCACCGCGTGCAGCGTCAGCGTCGTCTTACCGGAGGACTCCGGCCCGTACACCTCCACCACACGGCCGCGCGGCAGTCCGCCGACGCCGAGGGCGACGTCGAGTGCGGTCGACCCGGTGGGGATCACCTCGATGGGCTCGTTCGGCCGCTCACCGAGGCGCATCACCGCGCCCTTGCCGAATTGCCGTTCAATCTGTGCGAGTGCGGCGTCCAACGCCTTCTCGCGGTCGGTTCCTGCCATGGGTTCCACCCGATTTGCTTGAGTCGATCGCTTCACGTCAAAGACGCTAACCCCTGCCACTGACAATGGGCCTCGACGTCCTCCCGGCCTGTGGACAACTCCACGGTCGGGCCCGGGAAAACCCGGCCGGAATCCCATGAGAATGGATGTTCGATTTTGGTGTCAAGCACACCGCGCCGGACCGACCTGCCCCCAGAATAGCGCCCTAGCACTCTACACTTGACGAGTCAAGATCAAGTGGTCAACATCATGCTAGATTCCGGCCGTATGGGGACATCGCTGGCAGGGAGAGTGGCCCTGGTCGCCGGGGCCACGCGAGGTGCGGGCCGTGGGATCGCCGTTCAGCTGGGAGCGGCCGGAGCAACCGTCTATGTGACCGGGCGGTCAACCACGACCCAGCGGTCGGAGATGAACCGCCCGGAGACCATCGAGGAGACCGCAGCTCTCGTGGACGAGGCGGGCGGCCACGGGATCCCGGTCCGGGTGGACCACCTCGTGCCCTCGGAGGTCAGCGCGCTCGTGACGCGCATCCGGCGCGACCAGGGACACCTGCACGTCCTCGTGAACGACATCTGGGGAGCCGAGATCGAGTGGGACAGGTCGGTCTGGGAATCCTCGCTGGAGACGGGGCTGCACACCCTGCGTCTGGCCGTCGACACACACGCCATCACCAGCCACTACGCGCTCCCGCTCCTCATCGAGCAGCCAGGGGGCCTGGTCGTCGAGGTGACCGACGGCACCGACGAGTACAACGCCGCTCACTACCGGGTCTCCTTCTTCTACGACCTGGCCAAGGCATCGGTGAACCGGATGGCGTTCGCCCTCGCGCACGAGCTGAAGCCCCACGGCGCGACCGCGGTGTCGCTCACGCCCGGCTGGCTGCGGTCCGAAGCGATGCTGGACGCCCATGGCGTCACCGAAGCGAACTGGCGCGACGCGATCACCCACGCACCCCACTTCGCGATCTCCGAGAGTCCGGCCTTCGTCGGCCGCGCCGTGGCCGCGCTCGCGCAGGACCCCGGGGTGGCGCGCTGGAACGGGCAGTCGCTGTCCAGCGGGCAGTTTGGCGCGGGTCTACGGCTTCACCGATCTGGACGGCAGCCGGCCCGATGCCTGGAGGTACGTCCCCGAAGTCCAGGACGCGGGCCGGCCGGCCGACGTGACGGGCTATCGCTGAGCTCCCTGCGACTATCGCTGAGCACCCTGCGAGAACGCCGCACCGCGCCCGGCCTCGCGCGCCCCGCCGGCGGTCCCGCACCGCGCCGGAACTCCCGCGTCGCGCCGTCGCTCAGCCCCGCGGCCGCGGACCCGGTGCTTCCGGTCGCTCCGCGTCCTCTCCGCCGTCGCTCCCGGGATCCCGGGTCGCGCGGCGCAGCCGCGAGAACAACGACTCACCGCGCCGCCGCTGGTGACGGCCGTGGACCCGTGGGTCGTCCGTCACGTCGTAGCGCTTCACATAGGCGCCCAGGAACGCCTGCAACGTCGCGACGGCCGGGATCGCGATCAGCGCGCCCACGGCGCCCATCAGCGCCGTACCGGCGATGACCGATCCGAAGGCGACCGCCGGATGGATGTCGACGGTCTTGGAGGTGAGCTTGGGCTGCAGTACATAGTTCTCGAACTGCTGGTAGATCACCACGAATCCGAGCACCCACAGGGCGTACCAGGGGTCGATGGTGAACGCGATCAGCATCGGCAGGGCGCCCGCCAGATACGTACCGATCGTGGGGATGAACTGCGAGACGAGACCGACCCAGACCGCGAGGGCCGGCGCGTACGGCACATCGAGGAACACCAGCAGTATGTAGTGGGCGATCCCGGAGATGAGAGCCATCAGCCCGCGCGAGTAGAGATAGCCACCGGTCTTGTCGACCGCGATCTCCCAGGCCCGCAGGACCTCGGTTTGCCGAGCGGGCGGCAGTACGGAGCAGAGACCGCGGCGCAGCCGGGGGCCGTCGGCCGCGAAGTAGAACGAGAACAGGGAGATCGTCAGCAGTCGGAACAGTCCGCCGAGCACGGTGGTGGAGACATCGAGCACACCGGTCGCACTGTTCTGGACGTACTTCTGCAACCAGTCGGAGTGCAGCAGGCTGTCCTGCACCTCGACGCGCGAGAGCTCGGTGTGGAAGTTCTGGTTGACCCAGTTGATCACCGAGTCCAGGTACTTGGGGAACTCCTCGACCATCTCGACGATCTGGCCCGCGAGCATTGATCCGAGCAGTACGACGAACCCGGCCCCGGCGATCAGGATCGCCAGGAACACCAGGAAGGTCGCCAGGCCGCGACGCATACCGCGCGCCGACATCCGGCCCACCGCGGGTTCTATGGCGAGCGCCAGGAAGAAGGCGATCAGCACGTTGATCAACAGCCCGATGAGCTGGTCGAAAGCCCAGCTGCCGAGCCGGAAGCAGGCATAGAGCGCCAGGGCGAGGACCATGGCGCGCGGCAGCCACGCAGGCATTCGGGCCGCCCCGGCGCCGGACGGCTGAGTCGGTGGCGCGGCCGGCGGGACGGGCGGAGTGGGGACGGGCGGGGTCTGGGCGGTCTCGTCTGTCAGTGCCACGGACCCAGTCTCGCCCACGGCTGCGACAGCCGGCCGCCCGCCCCGGAGAGCGGGTGCGGTCCCGCGGGGACGAGCGGTTCGTCAGCGCTTGTCGGCGGGGATGCCGACCGCCGTGCAGACCCCGCGCCAGACGTCCTTCGCCTCCCAGCCGGCGGCCAGCGCCTGGTGCACCGTCCGCCCGCCGAGCTCGGCCATCACATGATCGCGCGCGAAGGAGTCGGCGTACCCCGCGCCGAAGTGGTCTTCCATCCGTTCCCAGAAAATCGTCAACCGCATGACTTCAGTATCCCGCTCCTGAGAGTGCAGCCATGCCGCTACGACATGTCGAGAGCGCTTACCGGCCTACGGTCGGTCCATGGCTGGAACAGGAGCAAGCTCCCTCAACCGCGCCGAGCAGTTCATCTGGCTCACGGCCCGTGTCCTCGAACAGCGAAGGTTCGCCCACCACTTCCTGGCTGGAAGCGCCGACGCCGTGGAGACCGCGCTCACCGCTTATCTCAACGAGGACGGCGGATACGGTCACGCACTCGAACCCGATCTGCGGGGCCCCGTCAGCCAGCCGCTGCACACGGCCCATGCGCTGAACGTGCTCGACTCAATCGGGCGCTGCAGCGGTCTGCGGGTGGAACGGATCTGCCGCTTCCTGACCGATGTGTCGACCAAGGAGGGTGCGCTGCCCGCCCTCCTGCCCTCGCAGCGAGGCTATCCGGCCGCGCCGTTCATCCCGCTCGCCGACGACCCGCCGGCGGAGCTGCTCGCCACCGGTCCCGTCGTCGGGCTGCTGCACCGTAATGCGGTCTGGCACGCCTGGCTCTTCCGGGCCACCGACTTCTGCTGGGCGGCGGTCGACGCACTGGAGCACTCGCATCCGTACGAGATCGAGGCGGCGGTCGCCTTCTTGGACGGTGCACCGGACCGGCCCCGGGCGGAGGCCGCGGCGGACCGCCTCGGACGGCTGGTGCGGGAACAGCGGCTGGCCGTGCTGGATCCGCAGCGGCGCGCGGAGTACCCGGTGGCGGCCGGATATGCACCGGGTGAGCAGCACTTCCCGTACGACTACGCCCGTACACCCGATTCGCTCGCCCGTCGCTGGTTCACCGACGAGGAGCTGGAACGCTCCCTCGACCATCTGGCGTCGGAGCAGCAGGCGGACGGCGGCTGGCCGTTGAACTGGCGGCAGTGGGCACCGGGCACAGCTCTGGAGGGCCGTCCGCTGGTGACGCTCAAGGCTCTGCTGACGCTGCGGGCCCACGGCCGCAGCCTCGGCTGAGTGCTCGTTCGCTGGTCGGCCGGTCCGTAAGGGGCTCGACTCGATGGATCGAGCCCCTTACCGGGCTCTATCCGAGCGCACGCACCCCTGCCGTGACGACCACGGCAGCTCCCACGACCACCAGGAAGGGAGCACGCAGAACCAGGGCGAGCGCCGCGGCAGCCAGTCCCGCACCCCTGGCGTCCAGCACCAGCTGCTGTCCGTCTCCGAAGGTCTGCTGCGCCGTGAGGGCCGCCAGGAGCGCCACCGGCAGGAGCGCGGAAAGGCGCTGGACGAGCGGGCGTTCAAGTGCGCCCGCCGGCACCAGCAGTCCCAGCAGCTTCGCGAGATAGCAGCCGACGGCAGTGAGTGCTATCGCTGTCCAGACGTTCATCGGCCGTCCTCCGTCGGGGTCGCCGCCATGGCGGGGGTGTCACCGGATGAACCGTTCCTGCGTCCCATCAGGAAGAGAACGGCAGGCGCCGCCAGCGCGGAGAGCAGCACCGGTACACCCGCGGGCAGCACGGGCAGCAGACCGAGGGCGAGCAGGACGGCGAGCGCGGCGGTGATGCGCTCGGTCGTGCTCCTCAGCATGGGTGCGAGCAGGGCAAGAAAGACGGCGGGGCTCGCCGCGTCCAGTCCCCAGCTGTCGGTGTCGCCGAGCGCCTCCGCGCCAAGGGCCCCCAGCAGTGTGGTCAGGTTCCACAGCACGTACAAGGTGATTCCGGTGACGGTGAAACCGATCCGCGCGGCCCGCCGGGTGGGCTGGGCCAGCGTCACAGCGGTCGTCTCATCGATCACCCACTGCGCGGCGAGCGGTCGCAGCGCTCGCGGGAGCGCGAGCAGTTGCGACAGCCGCAGGCCGTAGAACGCGTTGCGTACGCCGAGGAAGAACGCCCCGGCAGCCGCCGTGTACGGATTACCGCCCGCCGCGAGGGCGCCTACCAGCGCGAACTGCGAGGCGCCTGTGAAGACGAGGAGGCTGAGTATGCAGGTCTGGAGCAGGCTGAGGCCCGAGCCTGCCGAGGTGACTCCGAAGGCGAAGCCGGACAGCCCCACGGCGATGCCGACGCCGAGGGCGTCTCGCACAACGGCCGCATCGGACTTCACCTCACCGGCCGCTGTCTCGGCCGGCTCACCGGTTTTCTCTGGGGATGTTGTCTGTTCTGGCACAGACGGAACGGTACGGGGAGAGATCGCGACCGGTCTTGTACGTTCTTGCGCGTTCGCGCTGGTAGGCGCCGGGCGGCACCCCCACTATCCGGGTGAAATGGCGGTTCAGGTGCGGCTGATCGGTGAAGCCGACCTCGGCCGCGGCGACCGAGGGCGCCACACCCGCGTCCAGCAACCGCCGTGCCCTCCTCACCCGGGCATCGGTGAGCCAGGTGTGCGGTGGCATCCCGTACTGCTTCTTGAAGGCCCTCAGCAGGGCGAACGGGCTGGTCCCGAGTTCGACGGCCAGCACCTCCAGAGTCGGCGGCTCGGCCATCCTGCTCTCCAGCACCGCACGCGCCCGCGCCGCGTCCCGGCCGCCCGCCGACCGGGGAGAGCGGGTGGGCAGCACACTGCCATGGCTGCTGAGCAGCCGCGCGACCAGGATCCGCAGGACACTGTCGGCGGCGAGCGCGTTGCCCTCCTCGGCCGCCCGGTGCACCTCGCCGATGAGCCGGGCCGATTCCGGGTCGACGACGCTGGTCTCGGCGAAACCGACAGTGCCGCGCAGGCGCGTCGTATCGGCGGCGATGTCGTTGATCACCCGTGCGGACGGGTACAGCGTGGCGTAGACCCAGCCCTCGGGGACACCGGCCCGCGCGGTGTGCGGCACCTCCGGATTGATCATGACGACGACGCCCGGGCCTGCGTGCACGGTGCCGTCGGGCAGCCCGACGTCCTCCACCCCTCGCGTGATGGTGCCGAAGACGTAGCCCTCGTGGCTGTGGCGCGGGAAGGTGTGACGCACGTACCGGGCGCGCAGCAGATCGAGGTCGGGCAGTTCCGCGTACTGCCAGTACCTCGCCCACTCTCCGGAAGCCGAGCCGAAGCCCGAGCCCGATCCTGCCGCCATTCCCGAATTCTCGCAGTTGCCGACCACTGTCACCGTCCGTTGTCAGTGGTCGGGTGCACGATGGGGGACATGGCCGGCTCTGCGCTCGATTCGTTCTCCCCCGCCACCCGCGGCTGGTTCTCGGGTGCCTTCAGCGCGCCGACCTCCGCGCAGGAGGGTGCCTGGCGCGCGATCGGCGAGGGTTCGGACGTGCTGGTCGTCGCGCCCACCGGATCGGGCAAGACGCTCGCCGCGTTCCTCGCCGCGCTGGACCGGCTGGCCGCGGTGCCGCCGCCCGCCGAGGCGAAGAAGCGCTGCCGTGTGCTGTACGTATCGCCCCTGAAGGCACTCGCGGTCGACGTGGAGCGCAATCTGCGCTCACCGCTGACCGGGATCCGCCAGGAGTCTGTGCGGCTCGGGCTGCCCGAGCCCGACGTGCGGGTGGGTATCCGCTCGGGGGACACGCCGCCCGCCGAGCGCCGCTCGATGGCGACCCGGCCGCCGGACATCCTGATCACCACCCCCGAGTCGCTGTTCCTGATGCTGACCTCCTCGGCTCGAGAGGCCCTGTCGGGGATCGAGACGGTGATTCTCGACGAGGTGCACGCAGTGGCCGGTACGAAGCGGGGCGCCCATCTCGCCGTGTCGCTGGAGCGTCTCGACGAGCTGCTGCCGCGTCCGGCACGGCGGATCGGTCTGTCGGCGACGGTCCGTCCGGTCGACGAAGTGGCGCGGTTCCTCTCGCCGCAGCGGAAGGTGGAGATCGTCCAGCCGCCGTCCACGAAGCGGTTCGATCTGTCGGTGGTCGTGCCGGTGGAGGATCTGGGCGAGCTCGGCGGCTCGCCCGCCACCGACCCGGACCAGGCGGGCCAGGCGGAAAAGCCGTCGATCTGGCCGCATGTCGAGGAGCGGATCACCGACCTCGTCCAGGCGCACCGCTCCACCATCGTCTTCGCCAACTCCCGCCGTCTCGCGGAGAGACTGTGCAACCGGCTCAACGAGATCGCCTACGAGCGGGCCACCGGCGAGACGCTGCCGGAGGCCCACTCCCCCGCCGAGATCATGGCCGAGTCCGGTGCGGCGAAGGGCGCTCCGGCGCTGCTCGCCCGCGCACACCACGGTTCGGTCTCCAAGGAGCAGCGCTCCCAGGTCGAGGAGGACCTGAAGGCGGGCCGGCTGCCTGCGGTGGTCGCCACCTCCAGTCTGGAGCTGGGCATCGACATGGGTGCGGTCGATCTGGTGGTCCAGGTGGAGTCCCCGCCGTCGGTCGCCTCCGGGCTGCAGCGGGTCGGCCGTGCCGGGCACCAGGTCGGTGCGGTCTCCACCGGAGTGGTCTTCCCGAAGTACCGCGGCGACCTGGTCCAGGCGGCGGTGGTCACCGAGCGGATGCGCAGCGGCTCGATCGAGGCACTCCGGATCCCGTCCAATCCGCTGGACGTGCTGGCCCAGCAGCTCGTCGCCATGGTCGCCCTGGACACCTGGCAGGTGGACGATCTGCTGGCCGTGACCCGCCGTGCCGCCCCTTTCGCCTCGCTGCCGGAGTCGGCGTTCACGGCCGTGCTGGACATGCTGGCCGGCCGCTATCCGTCCGATGCCTTCGCCGAGCTGCGCCCGCGCGTGGTCTGGGACCGCGTCGCCGGTACGGTCACGGGCCGCCCCGGCGCCCAGCGGCTCGCGGTCACCTCCGGCGGCACGATCCCCGACCGTGGGCTCTTCGGGGTCTTCCTCGCCGGGGCCGACCCCAAGAAGGGTGGCGGCCGGGTCGGCGAGCTGGACGAGGAGATGGTCTACGAGTCCCGGGTCGGCGATGTCTTCACTCTGGGCACCACGTCCTGGCGGATCGAGGACATCACCCGCGACCGGGTGCTGGTGTCGCCGGCCCCCGGCGTTCCGGGACGGCTGCCGTTCTGGAAGGGTGACCAGCTGGGCCGCCCGCTGGAGCTGGGCCGTGCCCTGGGCGCGTTCCTCCGCGAGGTCGGCGGAATGTCGTCCGAGGACGCCAGGTCGCGGCTGCTCGCCGCCGGTCTCGACACCTGGGCCGCCGACAACGTCCTGTCGTACATCGGCGAACAGCGAGCCGCCTGCGGCCATGTCCCCGACGACCGGACCATCCTCGTCGAGCGATTCCGCGACGAGCTGGGCGACTGGCGGGTGGTCGTGCACTCCCCGTTCGGCGCGCAGGTCCATGCTCCGTGGGCGCTGGCGCTGGGAGCCCGCCTCGCCGAGCGGTACGGCATGGATGCCCAGGTGATGCATGCCGACGACGGCATCGTGCTGCGCCTGCCCGACGCCGACATGATGGGCCTGGACCTCCTGGACTTCGATCCGGTCCAGGACCTCGCACTCGACCCGTCGCAGAATTCGTCCCGGAACTCGCCACGGGAGCCTGCGCCGTTGGCCGCAGCGGCGTACGAGAGCGATCAGCCCCCCGTCGGCGCCGCCGATGTCGTCTTCGAGCAGGGCGAGATCAACCAGATCGTCACCGATCAGGTCGGCGGATCCGCCCTGTTCGCCTCCCGCTTCCGCGAGTGCGCGGCGCGCGCCCTGCTGCTGCCCCGCCGCAGCCCGGGCAAGCGCACTCCTCTCTGGCAGCAGCGTCAGCGCGCCTCCCAGCTCCTCCAGGTGGCCTCGGAGTTCGGATCCTTCCCGATCGTCCTCGAAGCGGTCCGTGAATGCCTGCAGGACGTCTTCGACGTTCCCGGGCTCGCGGAACTGATGGGCGATCTCGAAGCGCGCCGCGTCCGCCTGGTCGAGGTGACCACCCAGGAGCCCTCGCCGTTCGCCCGCTCGCTCCTCTTCGGCTATGTGGCGCAGTTCCTGTACGAGGGCGACTCTCCGCTCGCCGAGCGCCGGGCGGCCGCGCTCTCCCTCGACTCCCGTCTCCTCGCCGAGCTCCTGGGCCAGGCTGAACTGCGCGAGCTGCTCGACGCCGAGGTGCTGGGCGAGCTGGAGCAGGAGCTCCAGTGGCTGACCGAGGACCGCCGGATCAAGGACGTCGAAGGCGTCGCCGACCTGCTCCGCGTCCTCGGCCCGCTGACCGACGCCGAGTTGGCCGAGCGCGGCGCCGAGCAGCCGTGGGCCCCGGAGCTGGCCTCGGCCCGCCGGGCCATCCGAGTACGGATAGGTGGGGCCGACCACTGGGCGGCGATCGAGGACGCGGGCCGACTGCGTGACGCGCTGGGCACGGCCCTCCCGGTCGGCGTCCCCGAGGCGTTCACCGAACCGGTGAAGGACCCGCTCGGCGATCTCCTCGCCCGCTACGCCCGTACGCACGGCCCGTTCACCTCCACCGGCGCGGCCGCCCGCTTCGGCCTGGGCACCGCGGTCACGGACGGCGCGCTGCAGCGGCTCGCCGCGTCCGGCCGGATCGTCCAGGGCGAGTTCCACCCCGCAGGCATCGGCCAGGAATGGTGCGACGCCACGGTGTTGCGTCGGCTCCGCCGCCGGTCCCTCGCCGCACTCCGGCACGAGCTGGAGCCGGTCCCGCCCGCCGCCCTGGCCGGCTTCCTCCCCCAGTGGCAGCATCTCGGCAACAACAGCCTGCGCGGGATCGACGGACTGGCCCGCGCCATCGAGCAGTTGCAGGGTGCCCCCGTTCCCGCGTCGGCGCTGGAGAAGCTGATCCTGCCCGGCCGGGTCACGGGATACGCCCCCGCCCTGCTCGACGAACTCACCACCACCGGCGAGGTGATCTGGGCCGGCGCGGGCGCCCTTCCCGGCAAGGACGGCTGGCTGTCCCTCTATATCGCCGACAGCGCGCCCCTGCTCCTGCCGCCCCCGTACCCACTCGAACTCAGCGCGCTGCACGAGTCCGTTCTGACCACCCTCGCCGGCGGGTACGGGCTGTTCTTCCGGCAGATCGCCGATCAGGTCCGCGCCACCACCCACCCGGACTGCACCGATCCTCAACTGGCCGACGCCATCTGGGAGCTGACCTGGTCCGGTCGGCTGACCAACGACACGCTGGCGCCGCTGCGTTCGCTCCTCGGCTCCGGACGTACGGCGGGATCGACCGCCCACCGCGCCAAGCGCAGCGTCCCGCGAGGCCGTTACGGCTCGCTCACTGCCGCCGCCCGCCCCGCGTCACGCACCGGCCCGCCCACTGTCTCGGGCCGCTGGTCCCTGCTGCCCACCGCCGAGCCCGATCCCACACACCGCGCACACGCCTTGGCGCGCACGCTCCTGGACCGTCACGGCGTGGTGACCCGCGGCGCGGTCCAGGCCGAAGGCGTCGAGGGCGGCTTCTCCGCGACGTACCGCATCCTCTCCGCGTTCGAGGACAACGGTCAGGCCCGCCGCGGCTACGTCGTCGAGGGGCTGGGGGCAGCCCAGTTCGCGATGGACGGAGCGGTCGACCGGCTCCGTGCGGCGTCAACCGCCCGCGACCGCACGGAACCGGGAGCGTCGCCACGGGCCCTGGTCCTCGCCGCCGCCGACCCGGCCAACGCGTACGGCGCCGCCCTGTCCTGGCCCGATCCCCCGGACGGCGCCGGACACCGACCGGGGCGCAAGGCCGGCGCCCTGGTGGTCCTGGTCGACGGCGAACTGACGCTGTACATGGAGCGCGGCGGCAAGACCCTGCTCGCCTGGCCGACGGATCCGGAGGCCCCCTCGCTCCGGGCGGCGGCCGAGGCGCTGGCCACGGCGGCCCGCGCAGGGGCGCTCGGCACGGTCACCGTGGAGCGCACCAACGGTTCCTCGTCCCTGACCTCGCCGCTGGGCCGCACACTGGAGGCGGCCGGCTTCCTCGCCACCCCGAGAGGTCTCCGTCTGCGGGCCTGACCCCCGTCACCCTGCCCTCCGCGCCCGCGACCACACCCACGCGCCCGCACCCCCTCGCACCCCGCCCCCACCACGCATCATGGAGACATGCCCGAAGGAGATACCGTCCTGCAGACCGCCAAGCGTCTGCACACTGCACTGGCGGACCAGGTCCTCACCCGCTCCGACCTGCGCGTCCCCCGGTTCGCGACCGCCGACCTCACCGGCCGGACCGTCCTCGCGACCCTTTCGCGCGGCAAGCATCTCCTCACCCGGATCGAGGGCGGCCTCACTCTCCACAGCCATCTGCGGATGGACGGTTCCTGGCGCGTCTACGCCCCGGGCGAGCGCTGGCGCGGCGGCCCGGCCCATCAGATCCGCGCGATTCTCTCCACCGCGGACCACACAGCGGTCGGTTACCGGCTGCCCGTCCTGGAACTCCTCCGCACAGCCGACGAGGAGAAGGCGGTCGGCCATCTCGGCCCCGATCTGCTGGGCCCCGACTGGGACCCCGACACCGCATTGCGCAACCTGCTCGCCGCCCCCGCCCGCCCCCTCGGTGAAGCCCTCCTGGACCAGCGCAACCTGGCCGGCATCGGCAACGTCTACAAGTCCGAGCTCTGTTTCCTCGCCCGCGCCACGCCCTGGCTCCCCGTCGGTGACCTGCCCGCCACCACCGCTGTGCGCCTGGTCACCACGGCCAAGCAGCTTCTCGAGGCCAATCGGGACCGACCGGTCCGCACGACCACCGGTTCCCGGGCACGCGGGTTCGGCCCGACCGAGCGGCTGTGGGTGTACGGCCGGACCCACCGCGAATGTCTGAGGTGCGGCGCCCCCATTCGTACGGCGGAGCAGGACACCCGACCCACATATTGGTGCCCACGCTGTCAATCGGGCCCCACACCATAGTTGACGCCTCGTCAGATACGGTCGTACGGTCCGGACATGCCTCTCACCGCGTACGACCTCACCGGCCGCTCCGCGTTCATCACCGGCGCAGCCGGCGGTATCGGGCGGGCCAGTGCCGTCCTGCTCGCGGAGGCGGGAGCAACCGTCCACTGCGCGGACCGCGACGGGACAGGCCTCCTGGAAACACAGGAGATGATCACCAAAGCGGGTGGCGCAGCCCACACCCATCAGCTCGACGTCACCGACCGCAGTCAGCTACGGGACGCGGTGGCCGCGGCGGGCGACCTCGACATCCTGGCCGCCGTCGCCGGAATCATGCACACGAGCAGCGTCCTGGAGACGGCGGACGAGGACCTCGACCGCGTCCTCGGCGTCAACTTCAAAGGCGTTCTGTACGCCTGCCAGGAGGTGGCCCGCAGCATGATCGCGCGCGACGCACCCGGCTCACTGATCACCATGGCCTCGGGCGCGGTCGACGCCGCAAGTCCGGGCCTGCTCTGCTACAGCGCCGCCAAGGCGGCGGTGGTCCAACTGACCAGGACCCTGGCGACCGAGCTCGGGCCTCGCTCCATCCGCGTCAATGCCGTCGCGCCGGGCTGGATCCGCACGCCGATGACCGCCAAGCACGACGCGGAGCTGCAACATCGGACAGAGACCGCGATGGTCCGGATCTCTCCGCTCGGCCGGGTGGGTGAGGCGGAAGATGTCGCCCACACGGTCCTGCACCTGGCGTCCGACGCGTCGGCCTTTATGACCGGCCAGATCCTCCGCCCGAACGGCGGCGTCGCCATGCCCTGGTAGTGCGCCACGCCTCGGCAGCCAGCCGCGCCCCGATGGCGCCCCACACTCCGGCAGTACGCCACGCCTCCACAGCCAGCCGCGCCGCGACGGTTCCCCACGCTCCCGCAGTACGCCACGCCTCCGAAGCCAGCCGCGCCCCGGTGGCGCCCCACACTCCGGCAGTACGCCACGCGCTGCCGGCGCGGCGTATCCCGACCGCGAACCACCCGGCCGTGTCCCCGTCGGCCCCCACCGTCCCGGTCGGACCGGCGCTCGCGGCCACATGGACGGGCAGGAGGCTCAGCCCCCAACCGCCTGCTGCCACCGCGCCCTCGACCAGCCCTACGCGTTCCGGCTCCAGCAGCAGCCGCAGCACAGCCCACCACCACACCCCGCCGAGAACGAGCGCGGGCACCCATCGCCGTACCATGGCTGCCTCCTCCGACCGAACCTAGTCCGGCCCGATCACCCGGCGGGAGAGCGCACCGGTGCAGTACCGGCGCGCACGGCGCGGACGAGCCTCCATTCGTAGGGCCTCATGACCTCACAGTCATCAACGCATCACCCACGATGGCACATATGAGTTGAAACCGTAATTCGGGAAATTCAGCTGATATGCAGACTTCCCGAGCACCTCATCCCGCGCATCCCCCGTCCGAGCCCTCCGCATACGCAGAAGCCCCGGCCGACCCCAGAAGGGGCCGACCGGGGCTCCGGTGCACACCGAGTGCGCGGGTCAGGCGGCGACGACATCCACCGCTTCCGCGGGTGCCTTGATTGTCACCCGTCCCGTCGGCACACCTGCCACCGACGTCACGGAGACGGAATTGAGCATGGGGCGTACCGGTACAGGTACCGGATCGCCGGCTGCTGCCGACTCGGCCAGCTCAGCCAGCGACAGCTCATCACTCACTTCACGCATGAGTTCGGACATCCGTACGTCAAGCGCGTCGCAAATGGCGGAGAGCAGTTCGGAGGATGCCTCCTTCTGCCCCCGCTCCACCTCGGAGAGATAGCCGAGCGAGACTCGGGCGGACGAGGAGACTTCGCGCAGAGTACGGCCTTGGCGCTGGCGCTGCCGACGCAGCACGTCACCAAGCAGGCGACGGAGCAGAATCATCGGTGGCTCCCTCCTCGGACCGCGTAGCCGCATCCTTCACGCCCCACCGTACCGCCTTGCGCTGCGGCCGTGCGGGGAGCGATGTCGTGTTCACTCAGGGCTGCAAACATCAATTCCCCCCGTTGTGTTCCGTATCCTGTGCGCTCGCATTCTCGCCGAGTTCGCCGGAGAGCAATTCGAGCACGCTCCGTACACTCTCTCTACGGATGTCCGCCCGGTCGCCGTTCAACCGCAGCGCGGTCACTTTCTCCGCGCCGTCCGGCCCCACGACCGCTACGTAGACCGTCCCGACGGGCTTGCCGTCCTGTGCCTCCGGTCCCGCGACGCCGGTGGTCGACAATCCCCAGTCTGCACCGAGAACGCGCCGCACACCTGTCGCCATCTGCCGCGCGACCTCGGGATCCACCGCACCGTGCGCTGCCAGCAGGGCCCCGTCCACAGCCAGCACGTCCCGCTTCAGGGGCGTGGCGTACGCCGTCACGGACCCACGGAAGGAGTGCGACGCACCGGGTACGGAGGTCAGCTCCGCCGCGACCAGGCCGCCGGTCAGCGACTCGGCGACGGCGAGAGTCTCACCACGCTCCACGAGCAGCTGCAGCACCCGGGCAGCGGAAGTCACCGCTCGGCCTCCGCGGAATCCGAAGCACGGGCGGACGCGGATGCCCCGGAAGCCCGGTCGGCCGCAGCAGCCCGCTCGGCCGCCAGCCCCTTGCGCCGCAGCACGACCGCCTGACGCACGTAGTCGAGCCCGGTGACGACCGTCAGCACGACGGCCACCGCCATCACCCAGAAGCGCAGCGTGGCAAGCGGGCCGGTCAGCGCCAGGACATACATCCCGACGGCCGTCCCCTGCGCCAGTGTCTTCATCTTGCCGCCGCGACTGGCCGGAATCACCGCATGCCGTATCACCCAGAACCGCATCAGGGTGATGCCGATCTCGCGGAAGAGGATCACGCCCGTGACCCACCACGGCAGATCACCGAGGTACGACAGACAGATAAGCGCCGCACCCATGATCGCCTTGTCGGCGATCGGGTCGGCGATCTTGCCGAAGTCGGTGACGAGGTTGTACGTGCGCGCCAGGTGACCGTCGAAGAGGTCGGTGATCATGGCAATGGCGAACGCCGCCCAGGCGAACGAACGCCAGGCCGGGTCGTAGCCGCCGTTGTGCAGCAGCAGCATGACGAACCCGGGCACCAGCAGCAGCCGCACCATGGTCAGGATGTTGGCGATGTTCCACAGGCTGGCCTGATTGACGGCCGCAGTGCCCAGCTTGCCGCCGCGGACCGGCTTCGTGCCGGATCCGCCTGCCGCGGATGCCGGGACTCCGGTCATCTGGCTGCCTCCACAAGTTCGGAACACTCGGCCACCAGGTCCACTCCCTCGGTGCCCACCACCTTTGCCTCGACCATACGGCCCGGCGCGAGGCCCTCGCGCCCGGTGAAGAGCACCTGGCCGTCCGTTTCGGGAGCCTGATGGGCCGCACGCCCCACCGCGCGCGGCTCGTCGTCCGTGGCGTCGACCGACTCGACCAGCACCTGAAGAGACTCTCCGAGCCGCTCCTCGGCGCGCTGGGAGGTCAGTTCCTCGGCCAGCTGCGAGATGTGCGCGAGCCGCTCCGCGATGACGTCGGCGTCGAGCTTGTTCTCGTAGCCGACCGCCTCGGTGCCGTCCTCGTCGGAGTACCCGAAGACGCCGATGGCATCGAGCCGCGCACCTGTGAGGAAGCGTTCCAGCTCGGCGAGGTCGGCCTCGGTCTCCCCCGGGAAGCCCACGATGAAGTTCGACCGTGCACCAGCCTGCGGCGCCTTGCTTCGGATGGTTTCCAGGAGCTCCAGGAAGCGGTCTGTGTCCCCGAAGCGGCGCATCGCTCGCAGCACCCCGGGGGCGGAGTGCTGGAAGGAGAGATCAAAGTACGGGGCGACCTTCGGCGTCGACGTGAGCACGTCGATCAGGCCGGGCCGCATCTCGGCGGGCTGCAGGTAGCTGACCCGGATCCGCTCGATCCCGGCGACGTCGGCGAGTTCCGGCAGCAGCGTCTCCAGCAGCCGGATGTCGCCGAGGTCCTTGCCGTACGAGGTGTTGTTCTCGGAGACCAGCATGACCTCCTTGACACCCTGCTCGGCCAGCCAGCGCGTCTCCTGCAGAACGTCCGAGGGGCGCCGCGAGACGAAGGAGCCGCGGAAGGACGGGATGGCGCAGAAGGAGCAGCGGCGGTCGCAGCCGGAGGCGAGCTTCACCGAGGCGACCGGGCTGGTGCCCAGCCGGCGGCGCAGCGGCGCGCGCGGCCCGGAGACGGGCGCCACACCGTCCGGAAGGTCCGCAGGGGCCGGGACGGCTTCCTGCGCGTGCCCGGGCAGCGCGACCGCGGCGTCCTGCCGCTCGGCCGGGCTGATCGGCAGCAGCTTGCGCCGGTCCCGCGGGGTGTGCGAGGCGTGGATGCCCCCGTTGAGGATGGTCTGGAGGCGGTCGGAGATGTCGGCGTAGTCGTCGAAACCGAGGACCCCGTCGGCTTCCGGCAGGGCTTCGGCAAGATCCTTGCCGTAGCGCTCGGCCATGCAGCCGACCGCGACCACGGCCTGGGTCCGGCCGTGGTCCTTCAGATCGTTGGCTTCGAGAAGAGCGTCGACGGAGTCCTTCTTGGCGGCCTCGACGAATCCACAGGTGTTGACGACGGCGACATCTGCGTCGGAGGCATCCTCGACGAGCTCCCAGCCGTCCGCTGCCAAGCGGCCTGCGAGCTCCTCCGAGTCCACCTCGTTACGGGCGCAGCCAAGAGTGACAAGGGCGACGGTACGGCGTTCGGGCATGGGCTCAAGACTACTTTGTCCCGGCGGTCACCCCGCCGAGCAGGGTTCCGTCCTTACAGGGAGTGACAATGACGCGAGCGCCCGGCAGGATCGCCGGGCGCTCGCGGTGTGGACATCGCCGTCAGCCGACCTCGGGGTCGCCCTTCGTGTACGAGAGTCGCTCGACCTGGCCCGGCTGGAACTTGTCCTCGACCTTCTTGCCGTTGACGAAGAGCTCGATCGAGCCTGCGTCCCCGAGGACGAGGTCGATGCGCTCCTTGTCCTGGAAGGTCTTGGACTGGCCCTGCAGCAGCAGCCCGTCGAAGAGCTGCCGCCCGTTGTGGTCCTTGGCAGAGATCCAGCTCTTGCCCTGACTGGCGCTGAGCTTGACCGTGACCTTGTCCCGCGGGGCCGCGGCGATGGCGCTGTCGGACGGTACGGGCTTGGGGTCGGTGGTCTTGGTGGGCTTGGGCTTGGGGCTGGTTGTGTTGGGCGTGGAACCTTCCGCGACCTGCGTGGACGTGCCGCCGTCGTCAGCACCCTTGAAGAAGGTGAAGCCGACGAAACCGACCACGGCGACGATCGCCGCGACCATGGCCGCGGTCCAGTTGGGCCGACGGGGATCGGAACGGATCCGTTCGGCTTCGAACATCGGCGCCGCCGGCGTGGGCGCAGGACGGCCGCCGTGCTCGGCGTCGAACTGCGAGACCAACGGTTCCGGATCGATGGAGACGGCACGCGCCAAGGTGCGGATATGGCCGCGGGCGTACACGTCGCCGCCGCAGCGGGAGAAGTCGTCCTCCTCGATCGCGTGCACGATGGGGATGCGCACCCGGGTGGACGAGCTGACCTCTTCGACCGTGAGACCTGCGGCGATACGAGCCTGCTGAAGCACTCGACCGATCGAAGGCCGGTCGTCTTCGGGGGAGTTGCCGATGGACACGGGGGCGCCTTTCGAGCGTGAGCCACCTGCTGGGTGTTCAGTCTAGGGGGGGTACGAAAGGGTGAGGCAACCGGGAGCAAGGACTTTGTACGCCATCGGATTCGAACACCATCGGATGCGAACACCGTCCCATTCGCCGGACGCCCTCTGGAAGAACATCCTGCTGCCCCTTCCCTCAAGTTGACGTGCGACCCGGCGAAACGGTTGCCCATCAGACCCTTACGAAGCAGTTTCCCCGCGGATCTGTGCCAACACCTCGTCCAGTTCATCCGGTTTCACCATGACATCGCGCGCCTTGGACCCCTCGCTCGGTCCGACGATGTTCCGCGACTCCATGAGGTCCATGAGCCGGCCGGCCTTGGCGAAGCCGACCCGCAGCTTGCGCTGGAGCATCGAGGTGGATCCGAACTGGGTGGAGACGACCAGCTCGGCGGCCTGGCAGAGCAGATCCAGGTCGTCGCCGATGTCCTCGTCGATCTCCTTCTTCTTGGCGCCGCCGACCACCACGTCCTCGCGGAAGACGGGCGCCATCTGATCCTTGCAGTGTTGGACGATGGCCGCGACCTCGCCCTCCGTGACGAACGCGCCCTGCATGCGGGTGGGCTTGTTGGCCCCCATCGGCAGGAACAGTCCGTCCCCCTTGCCGATCAGCTTCTCGGCGCCGGGCTGGTCGAGGATGACGCGGCTGTCGGCCAGCGAAGAGGTCGCGAAGGCGAGCCGGGAGGGCACATTCGCCTTGATCAGACCGGTGACCACGTCGACCGAGGGCCGCTGGGTGGCGAGCACGAGATGGATGCCCGCGGCGCGAGCCAGCTGGGTGATGCGGACGATGGCGTCCTCGACGTCGCGCGGAGCGACCATCATCAGGTCGGCCAGCTCGTCGACGATGACCAGCAGGTACGGGTACGGGGAGAGCTCTCGCTCACTGCCCTCCGGCAGCTTGACCTTGCCATTGCGCACGGCCTGGTTGAAGTCGTCGATGTGCCGGTATCCGAACGCTGCGAGATCGTCGTACCGGAGGTCCATCTCCCGCACGACCCACTGCAGTGCCTCGGCGGCGCGCTTCGGGTTGGTGATGATCGGTGTGATCAGGTGCGGGATGCCCTCGTACGCGGTGAGCTCGACGCGCTTGGGGTCGACCAGCACCATCCTTACGTCCTCGGGGGTCGCCCGCACCATGACCGAGGTGATCAGGCAGTTGATGCAGGACGACTTGCCGGAACCGGTCGCACCGGCGACCAGCACGTGCGGCATCTTCGCGAGGTTGGCCATCACGTAGCCGCCCTCGACGTCCTTGCCGAGCGCGACGAGCATCGGGTGGTCGTCCTCGGCCGCGTCCGCGAGGCGCAGCACATCGCCGAGGTTGACCATCTCGCGGTCGGTGTTGGGGATCTCGATGCCGACGGCGGACTTCCCCGGGATCGGGGAGATGATCCGGACGTCGGGACTGGCGACGGCGTACGCGATGTTCTTGGCGAGCGCCGTGATCCGCTCGACCTTCACAGCCGGGCCGAGTTCCACCTCGTAGCGCGTCACCGTCGGTCCGCGGGTGAAGCCGGTGACCGCGGCATCGACCTTGAACTCGGTGAAGACGTTCGTCAGGGAGGCGACGATCGTGTCGTTGGCGGCGCTGCGGGTCTTGCCAGGGCCGCCGCGTTCCAGCAGGTCGAGCGAGGGCAGCGCGTACGTGATGTCTCCGGAGAGCTGCAGTTGCTCGGCGCGGGCCGGAAGCGGGTGGGACTGTGAGCGGTCCGGCGCGGGCTTCGTCAGATCGGGTACGCCGTCGAAGAGTGCCGCACCTCTCTCCGGCTTCCCCGCCTCCTGGGCCTGCTCCGCGTCCCGGGCGCCGGGTACCGGGGTGCCCGACCGTTCACGGTGCCGCTCGACGGTGACGCCCTGGGTGAGGTCGGCGACGATCGGCGAGGGCGGCATGCCGTTGAGCACCGCCCCGTCGAGCGCCGCGGCCGCGGCCGCGGCGACGTCCACGGCGTCCATGGTGCGGTTCATCGCGGGCTGCACGGAGGGCCTGCGCGACCTGCGGCGCTTGGAGAGCGCCTCGGCCTCCGCCTGCGCGGGGTCGTACTCCTCGGGCGCCTCGGAGCGGCGCGCGGAGGAGCGTCGGGAGCGGGCGGGCAGCGCGTCGCGCCATTGCTCGTCGTACCGCTCGTCGTCGCTCTCGTCATCCGTCTCGGGGTCGTACTCCGGGTCGACGATCCCCAGCTTGGAGCCGAGCAGTCGCAGTCGCTGCGGAATCGCGTTCACGGGGGTCGCGGTGACGACGAGCAGTCCGAAGACGGTGAGGAGCAGGAGGAGCGGTACGGCGAGGACCTCGCCCATGGTGTAGATCAACGGCTTGGAGGCGGCCCAGCCGATCAGGCCGCCCGCGTCCTGCATCGCCTCGCTGCCGTCCTCGCGGCCCGGCGATCCGCACGCGATGTGCACCTGTCCGAGCACCCCGATGACCAGGGCGGAGAGTCCGATGACGATACGGCCGTTGGCCTCGGGCTTCTCGGGGTAGAGGATCAGCCGCACGGCGATCGCGCCGAGCAGTATCGGGACGAGCAGATCGAGCCGGCCGAAGGCGCCGGTGACGAGCATCTCGACGAGGTCGCCGACGGGTCCCCGCAGATTCGACCAGGTGCCCGCGGCGACGACCAGCGCGAGGCCGAGCAGCAGAAGGGCGAGGCCGTCCTTGCGGTGTGCGGGATCGAGTCCCTTGGCGCCGCGCCCTATGCCGCGGAGCATCGCGCCGACGGCATGGGCCGCACCGAGCCAGACGGCGCGCACCAGCCAGTACACACCGCCGGTGGGTGACGGTGCGGGTCTGGGCGCAGCCGCTTTCTTGGCCGGTGCTTTCTTGGCCGGTGCCTTCTTCGCGGGCGCCGTCTTCTTCGCGGCGGCTTTCTTCGCGGGCGCGGCTTTCTTCGCCGGACCCGCGGTACGGCCGGAACGCTTCGCGGTGCCCGCCGTGCCCTGGGAACCCTTGCCGGACGTACGTGAGGCCATGGTGCCGAGGTTACCGGTGTCGGCGGCCGTGAACACGTGTGCCTCCGGGTTCACCCGACCGTGTCGCCCCACGGGGGCCGGAAACTGACGTGCCCTCACCGTGGACGGACCGTCAGCGCCCCGGCCCGGAATACGGCTCGGGGCCGGGGAGTTCCGCCGAGGACGTGTTACGAAGGAAGCGCGGCCGTGCCACTCCCGGCGCCCGGCTCCAGCGCGTCGAGCGCACGCCGCAGTCCGGTCAGCTTCCGTTCGAGATGGGCGGCAGTGGCCACCGCCGCGGCGTCCGCCGACTCGTCGTCGAGCTGCTTCGAGAGGGCCTCCGCCTGCTCCTCGACGGCCGCGAGGCGCGCCGAGAGTTCGGCCAGCAGCCCGGCGGGCTCCTTGTCCTGCTCCGCGCTCGGCCGACCGCCGCCCTCGAGCTGGAGCCTGAGCAGTGCGGCCTGCTCGCGCAGTTGGCAGTTCTTCATGTAGAGCTCGACGAAGACCGAGACCTTGGCGCGCAGCACCCAGGGATCGAACGGCTTCGAGATGTAGTCCACCGCGCCCGCCGCGTACCCGCGGAAGGTGTGATGCGGACCGTGATTGATCGCGGTGAGGAAGATGATCGGGATGTCCCGGGTCCGCTCCCGCCGCTTGATATGCGCGGCGGTTTCGAAACCGTCCATGCCTGGCATCTGGACGTCCAGCAGAATGACCGCAAAGTCGTCCGTCAGCAGCGCTTTGAGCGCTTCCTCCCCTGACGATGCCCGCACCAGCGTCTGATCGAGCGCAGAGAGGATGGCCTCCAGCGCCAGCAGATTCTCCGGCCGGTCATCGACCAGGAGGATCTTGGCCTTCTGCACCATGGCCCGTCCTCCTCGCCCCGGAATCGCACCGGGCGCCGCCCCAGGGGACGACTCCCTTACGCCGTCCGTCCTTGTGCCGGTCATGGTAGCCGCACCCCGCCCGTCACCACACCCTGTCACCGCGATGTCACTGTGCACATACCAAAAACGCGGTGGGAGACCAGAAGGTTCCCCGTCCACCGCCCTCTCACACCCTTTCGAGCACAGCCGATCAGCAAGTTATCGTGATCCGTTCAATCGACGATCACTCTCCGCGCATCCACTGCTCCATGACGGAGAGCAGATGATCAGGATCAACCGGCTTGGTGACATAGTCGGAAGCGCCGGAATCGATCGCCTTCTCCCTGTCGCCCTTCATCGCCTTCGCGGTCAGCGCGATGATGGGCAGCCCGGCGAACTGCGGCATCCGGCGGATCGCCGTCGTCGTCGCGTAGCCGTCCATCTCCGGCATCATGATGTCCATCAGCACAACCGTCACATCATCGTGCTGCTCCAGGACTTCGATGCCCTCGCGCCCGTTCTCCGCGTACAGCACCGAGAGACCGTGCTGCTCCAGCACACTGGTCAGCGCGAAGACGTTACGGATGTCGTCGTCGACGATCAGCACCTTCTCGCCATCGAACCGGAACACCCTGCGGACCTCGGGCTCCTCCTGGCCGGCCGCCGCCCACGACTCCTGCACCGGCGCGGTGCTCCTCGCCGACAGCGCGGGCCTCTGCTCCCTTCCGCCGAGCGCCTTGCGGCGATGCCGGAACAGCCCTGCGGAACCGACCTGACCGTGCGACGGCGCCAACAGACCGGCGCCCGCCCCCGCCTCCGGAATCAGCCCTTCCTCGACCGCTTGGCCATGCGACTCGATGGGACCGGGACCGATCTGCGGGTAACCCTGCGGCGGCAGCTCACTGGGGTGCAGCGGCAGATACAGCGTGAAGGTCGAGCCACGGCCCGGCTCGCTCGCCGCATGGATCTCGCCGCCCAGCAGCCGGGCGATCTCCCGGCTGATGGACAGCCCGAGCCCCGTACCGCCGTACTTGCGGCTCGTCGTACCGTCCGCCTGCTTGAACGCCTCGAAGATCACCAGCATCTTGCTGGACGCGATCCCGATGCCGGTGTCGGTGACCGAGAACGCGATCAGATCGGCGTCGGCGTCGCGCAGCGAACCGGCTTCGAGGAGCTGCTCACGGATGGCGTTCGGCACATCGGCGCCGGCAGGGCGGATCACCAGCTCGACGGCGCCGCTGTCGGTGAACTTCACCGCGTTGGACAGCAGATTGCGCAACACCTGCAGCAGCCGTTGTTCGTCCGTGTGCAGCGTCGCCGGCAGCTCCGGCGACACCCGTACGGAGAAGTCGAGCCCCTTCTCCGCGGTGAGCGGCCGGAACGTCGCCTCCACGTAGTCGACCAGCTGGACCAGCGCGATCCGGGTCGGGCTGACGTCCATCTTGCCCGCCTCGACCTTCGACAGATCGAGGATGTCGTTGATCAGCTGAAGCAGATCGGAACCGGCCCCGTGGATCGTCTCGGCGAACTCCACCTGCTTCGGCGAGAGATTGCCCTCGGCGTTGTCCGCGAGCAACTTGGCCAGGATGAGAAGGGAGTTGAGCGGCGTACGCAGCTCGTGCGACATGTTCGCCAGGAACTCGGACTTGTAGCGCATCGAGACGGCGAGTTGCTCGGCACGCTCCTCCAGAACCTGCCGGGCCTCCTCGATCTCGGTGTTCTTCACCTCGATGTCGCGGTTCTGCTGGGCCAGCAGCTCGGCCTTCTCCTCCAGTTCGGCGTTGGAGGCCTGCAACGCCTTCTGCCGGTTCTCCAACTCCTCCGACCGGTCACGCAGTTGCTCGGTCAGCTCCTGCGACTGCTCCAGGAGCTTCTCCGTCTTGGTGTTGACACTGATCGTGTTGACGCTCGTCGCGATCATCTCGGCGAGCTGGTTGAGGAAGTCCCGCTGGATGTGGGTGAACGGCTGGAACGAGGCCAGCTCGATCACACCGAGGACCTGCCCCTCGAAGAGCACCGGCAGCACGACCACATGCGCGGGCGGCGCCTCGCCGAGCCCCGAGGAGATCTTCAGATAACCCGGCGGCACGTTGTCCACCTGGATCGTCCGCTTCTCCTCCGCCGCTGTGCCGATGAGCGTCTCGCCCGGCCGGAACGACGTCGGCATCGATCCCGCGGAGTAGCCGTAGCTGCCCCGCATCCGGAGCACATACGCGCCTTCCTTGTCGGCCTCCGCACCCATCGCCTCGATGTCCCCGGTCGGCACGGCCAGGAAGAACGCCCCGTGCTGCGCCGAGACGACCGGGGTCAGCTCGCTCATGATCAGCGAAGCGACGTCGTCCAGATCACGGCGCCCCTGCATCAGACCTGAGATCCGGGCGAGGTTGCCCTTGAGCCAGTCCTGCTCCTTGTTGGTGGCGGTCGTGTCGCGCAGGTTGGCGATCATCGTGTTGATGTTGTCCTGGAGGGCCTGGATCTCGCCGGCCGCGTCCACGTCGATCTTGAGGTTGAGATCGCCACGGGTCACCGCGGTGGCGACGGCCGCGATGGCTCGCACCTGACGCGTCAGGTTCCCGGCCATCTCGTTCACGGACTCGGTGAGGTCGCGCCAGGTGCCGTCGACGTCCCGGACCCGGGCCTGGCCGCCCAGCTGCCCCTCGGTGCCCACCTCGCGGGCCACCCGGGTCACCTGCTCCGCGAACGACGAGAGCTGGTCGACCATCGTGTTGATGGTGTTCTTCAGCTCCAGGATCTCGCCGCGGGCGTCGATGTCGATCTTCTTGGTGAGATCGCCCTTGGCGATGGCTGTGGTGACCGTGGCGATCTGGCGCACCTGACCGGTCAGGTTGGACGCCATCGAGTTCACCGACTCGGTCAGGTCCTTCCACGTACCGGAGACGCCCGGGACCCGCGCCTGACCGCCCAGCTCTCCCTCCGTGCCCACCTCACGGGCGACTCGCGTCACCTCGTCGGCGAACGACGACAGCGTCGTCACCATCGTGTTGACGGTGTCGGCGAGCTCGGCGACCTCGCCGCGGGCCTCGACGGTGACCTTCTTGGTGAGGTCGCCGTTGGCGACCGCGGACGAGACCCGGGAGATGTTCCGTACCTGGCTGGTCAGGTTGTTGGCCATCAGGTTGACGTTGTCGCTGAGGTCCTTCCAGATACCCGTCGCACCTCGCACCCGGGCCTGGCCGCCCAGGATGCCCTCGGTGCCCACCTCGCGGGCGACTCGCGTCACCTCGTCGGCGAAGTTGAGCAGCTGGTCGACCATCGTGTTGACGGTCGTCACCAGTTCGAGGATCTCGCCCTTGGCGTCGACGGTGATCTTCTTCGAGAGATCGCCCTTGGCGACCGCGGTGGTGACCTCGGCGATATTACGGACCTGCAGGGTCAGGTTGTTCGCCATGCCGTTGACGGACTGGGTGAGGTCCTTCCAGGTACCGGACACGCCCTGTACCTCGGCCTGTCCGCCCAGAATGCCTGCCGTACCCACCTCACGGGCGACCCGGGTCACCTGCTCCGCGAAGTTCGACAGCTGGTCCACCATCGTGTTGAGGGTGTTCTTCAGCTCAAGGATCTCGCCGCGGGCGTCCACGTCGATCTTCTGCGACAGGTCACCGCGCGCCACCGCGGTCGCGACCTGCGCGATGTTACGCACCTGGGCGGTGAGGTTCCCCGCCATGCCGTTCACCGAATCGGTCAGATCGCGCCACACACCGGCCACGCCGGGCACCTGTGCCTGGCCTCCGAGCCGTCCGTCCGTGCCCACCTCGCGGGCCACCCGGGTCACCTGCTCGGCGAAGGCGGAGAGCTGGTCGACCATCGTATTGATGGTGTTCTTCAGCTCCAGGATCTCGCCGCGGGCGTCCACGTCGATCTTCTGCGAGAGATCGCCCCGCGCGACCGCAGTCGTCACCTGGGCGATCTGACGCACCTGCGAGGTCAGGTTCCCCGCCATGAAGTTGACGGAGTCGGTGAGCTCCTTCCACGTACCGGAGACACCGTCGACCCGCGCCTGGCCGCCGAGCCGGCCCTCCGTGCCCACGTCCCGCGCCATCCGGGTCACCTGGTCCGCGAAGGACGACAGCTGCGCCACCATCGTGTTGACGGTGTTCTTCAGCTCCAGCATCTCGCCGGCCACGTCCACGGTGACCTTCTGCGACAGATCGCCGTTCGCGACCGCAGTCGTCACCTGCGCGATGTCGCGCACCTGACCCGTCAGGTTCCGGAACGCCGTGTTCACCGAATCGGTGAGGTCCTTCCACGTACCCGCCGCACCCGGAACCTCGGCCTGTCCGCCCAGCCGGCCCTCGACACCGACCTCGCGGGCGACCCGGGTCACCTCGGAACCGAAGGACTGCAGCTGGTCCACCATCGTGTTGACGGTGTTCTTCAGCTCCAGCATCTCGCCGGCCACGTCGACCGTGACCTTCTGCGTCATGTCGCCGCTGGCCACCGCCGTGGTCACCTGCGCGATGTCCCGCACCTGCGTGGTCAGGTTCCGGAAGACCGTGTTCACCGAATCGGTGAGGTCCTTCCACGTACCCGCCGCACCCGGAACCTGCGCCTGACCGCCGAGCAGCCCCTCACCACCGACCTCGCTGGCCACGCGCGTCACTTCGTCGGCGAAGGTCCGCAGCGTCTCGGTCATCTGGTTGATCGTCTCGGCGAGCTGCGCCACCTCGCCGCGTGCACTGACCGTGACCTTCTGCGACAGGTCACCATTGGCGACCGCCGTCGTCACCTCGGCGATGCCGCGCACCTGCGAGGTGAGATTTCCGGCCATCGTGTTGACGGAGTCGGTGAGGTCCTTCCACACCCCGGCCACACCGGGCACCGTGGCCTGACCGCCCAGCTCGCCCTCCGTGCCCACCTCGCGGGCGACCCGGGTCACCTCGGAGGAGAAGGACGACAGCTGGTCGACCATCGTGTTGACGGTGTTCTTCAGCTGAAGCATCTCGCCGGCCACATGGACGGTGACCTTCCGCGAGAGATCACCCTTGGCGACCGCCGTCGTCACCAGCGCGATGTCCCGCACCTGCGCGGTGAGCCGGTACGCCATGGTGTTGACGGAGTCCGTGAGGTCCTTCCAGGAACCGGACATTCCGCGCACCTGGGCCTGCCCGCCCAGCTTGCCCTCGGTACCCACCTCGACCGCCACCCGCGTCACCTGCTCGGTGAACGCCGACAGCTGGTCGACCAGGTTGTTGACCGTACGGGCCACCTTCAGGAACTCGCCACGCAGCGGTCGCACGGTCTCGTCGGTCGTGTGCGACCGGAGCTCCATCCGCTGTTCGAGATCACCGTCCGCGACCGCGGAGAGCACCCGCCCGACCTCCGACACCGGCCGCGCCAGATCGTCGACCAGCTCGTTCGAGGCGTCGATTGCAGCGGCCCAGGAGCCCTCGCAGGCCCCCGTCTCCAGCCGCTCGGTCAGCTTCCCCTCGCGCCCGACCACGCGACGTACACGTGCCAGTTCGCCGGTGAGATGAAGATTTCGGTCGGCGACCTCGTTGAAGACCGCCGCGAGCTCCGTCATCACGCCGTCGCCCGACACCGTCAGACGCCGCCGGAAGTTCCCGTCGCGCATCGCCACCAGGCCCGCGAGCAGTCTGTTGAGCGCCGCCGCATCTACGTCGATCGTTCCATTGCGCTGTTTCTTCACGGACTGTCCGCCTTTTGTGCGCGTGCCTGATCCCCGCGCCGCCACGCCAGACTCCACCGTGTCCCTCCCGCAGGGGTTGACCGTATCGCTCGGGCCTTTATCTGGGAGCTTGCCCAGTTCCACATTGGCTCACCGCCACTGCCCACCGTCGACGGGTGACCATGCGGACGTCAAATCGTTGAAACGTACCAGGCCGAAACAGATCGAGGTGGAACCTCCAACGGTTGTCCCTCATCCCTCCGTTGGGAAGCCCACACTTGTCCATTCGCCGACCACATCCTGGTCGCCCGTGTCCGAACCCGGCCCTCGTGTACCCGGGACCGAGACCGAGCGTCTAGCCTGGCTAAGCGAATCGAAGCGGCGAGAAACGGGCACAGGACTCGGGGAAGCGACGAGACACCATATGGGGAGTGCTGTGATCACCGCGCGCGCGGCTGCCACCTTCGACCCGGTCGGGCGCTCCGTCGCGACCGCCCGCGCCTTCGTGCGTGACACCCTCCAGGGCTGGGGGTACACCGACATCGTGGACGACGCGGTCGTCCTCACCAGCGAGCTCGTGACCAACGCGGTGGTACACGCAGGCACCGCCGCCGACGTGCTGTGTCTGCGTACGGAGGACGGCGTCCGGGTCGAGGTCTCCGACCACTATCCGGAACGGGAGATCCCGCTCCAGAGCACCGGTCTGGACTTCGGCAGCCCGGACCGGGAGAGCGGCCGGGGTCTGCTGCTCTGCGCGGCGCTCGCCTCCCGGTGGGGCGTCGAGTACTCCCCGACGCACAAGCATGTGTGGTTCCAGCTCGAACTCCCCGAACGCCCGGTGGGCATCCGCTCCGCAGGCCCCCTGCTTCCCACCGATCTCCTCCCGGTCGCCGACGAACGCGTAAGGGTCGCCGTCGTCCAGATCGACAGCTCCGGTTCCATCGCTGCCTGGAACGACGACTGCGCGTACCTCTTCGGCTACAGCGTGGATCAGGTCACCGGCAAGCAACTCACCGACTTCATGGCGTGGCCGCACACCCCCGGCACCAACACGGGCATCGCCGACGCGCTACAGCTCTCCCGCTGGGAGGGCAGTTACGGGATTCGCGGCGCCGACGGCCGCACCATCCCGGTCTATGCCTCGCACCTCAGAGTCCGCGACACCCAGGGCGAACCGTCGACGGTCTGCCTGCTCGTCCGCGACTACGAGCGCGCCGTACTGCAGTCCCCGGTCCGCACCCCCGTCTCCGACGTCGGCGCCGAGAGCCGCACCACGGACCCGTTCGAGGTCTTCATCGGCTCCCCCGCCCCCGACGACCTCGACGGACTGCTCCAGCGCACCGTCGAGCGGGCCCGCGACATGCTCGACGCGGATTCGGCCTTCCTGCTGCTGGCCACGGACGACGAGACGGAGCTGGAGGTACGGGCCACGACCGGTCTTCCGTCCGCCCGTCAGCGCTTCGCCCGGGTCCCTGTCGAGGCCGGCACCGGACGGTACGGATCCGCCCGGATGCCCGCCGTCCACGAGGACCTCACCGCCGTGCCCGGGGCCGTACCCCTGCTCGGCGGGACCGGGATGCGCTCCGTGGTCACCGTCCCGCTCAAGGTCGAGGGCCGGCTCACCGGCTCACTCGGTGTCGCCGCCGAAGCGCCGGGCCGATACACCAACGAGGAGGCCCTGCGCCTCCAGTTCGCCGCCGACCGCATCGCGCTCGCCGTCGAATCGGCCCGCCTCGGCGAACTCGAACGGCTTCGCCGCGGTTCGCTGTCCTTCCTCGTCGAGGCCTCCGACCTCCTTGCCGGCACGCTCGACCGGGACCAGACACTGGCGCTGATGGCCCAGATGACGGTCCCCACCCTGGCCACCTGGTGCGCCGTCTACACGATCGCCGACCAGTCCTCGGAGCCGTACCTCTCGTATGTGCTGCACGAGGACGAGGAGCTCATCGACGGCCTCAAGGCACTGCTCTCCAAGATCTCCCCGCCGGACCCCGTGCCGACACCCGGCGCCCGGGTCTGGACCGCACCCTCCGAGGCCGCCCACGAGGCGGCCCTGCGTACCTCCATGCGCAGCCTCGGCCTCAGCGAGTCCACCGCTCTCGGCGCCGGCGTCCGCACGACGCTGGCCACCGCGGCAGCTGTGGGCGGCGAGACGGTGGTCCTCCCGCTCGTCGCCCGGAACCGCGTGATCGGCATGCTCACGCTCGGCAAACCGTCCGACGACCACTTCCGCCAGGAAATCCTCGAACTGGCCGAGGACCTGTCCCGCCGTGCCGCCCTCGCCCTCGACAACGCCCGGCTCTACTCGGAGCGCATGGCGATCAGTCAGTCCCTGCAGCGCAGCCTGCTGCCGCCGGGTCTCCCCGATGTCCCCAATGTCGAGATCGAGGTCATCTACCGGGCGGCCGGCGAGGGCAACGAGGTCGGCGGCGACTTCTATGACGTCTTCCCGATCCGCGACGGCGCATACGGCTTCGCCATCGGTGACGTATGCGGTACGGGCCCTGAGGCCGCGGCCGTCACGGGCCTCGCCCGCCACGCCCTGCGACTGCTCGCCCGAGAGGGCTTCGGCGGCCCGGCCGTCCTGGAACGTCTCAACGCCGCCATCCTCGACGAGGGCTCCCGCAGCCGCTTCCTCACCCTCCTCTACGGAGAGCTGTGGCCACAGAAGGACGGCAGCGCCCTGCTCAAGGTGGTGTGCGCCGGGCATCCCCTGCCACTGCGCCTGCGCCAGGACGGGACGGTCGAGGCAGCCGCCGAGCCGCAGCCGCTGCTGGGCGTCATCGAGGACCTCGACCTGTACGAGCAATCGGTCACCCTCTCCCCCGGCGATGTCCTGCTCTGTGTGACCGATGGCGTGACCGAACGCCGTGAAGGCACCCGCATGCTGGGGGACGACGGCCTCGCCGACGTTCTCACCACGTGTACGGGCCTCACAGCCGGAGCGGTGGCGTCCCGTGTCCTGCGGGCCGTCGAACGCTTCGCCGCCGAACCGGCCTCCGACGACATGGCCATCCTGGCGATGCGGGTCCCGGAGCCGCACACGGCCTGACGGCGACTCACCGGTGAGTTGCTCGCCGCCCCGGCACCGGCAACCCGGTTCACCTCAGGACGATTGAGCATGAAGGCACCGGACATGGGAAAGGCCCCCGCCATCGGCGGGGGCCTTTCCCATTACCTGAGCCCCAATACGGAATCGAACCGTAGACCTTCTCCTTACCATGGAGACGCTCTACCGACTGAGCTATTGGGGCCTGTTGCGCGGTGGCAACGAGATAGAGCATACCCCGAACCCAGGGATATCCATAACCACACGCGGCCCAAGTTCAAACCTTCTTGTGGGCCCCTGCCTCGCCCGCCCTACAGCCCGAACAGCGGCCCTGACCGCGGCGAGCCGGCACCTGATAAACACAGAAAAGCCCCGCACCAGAGGTGCGGGGCTTTCCCGGAATAATTGTTCGGCGGCGTCCTACTCTCCCACAGGGTCCCCCCTGCAGTACCATCGGCGCTGAAAGGCTTAGCTTCCGGGTTCGGAATGTAACCGGGCGTTTCCCTAACGCAATGACCACCGAAACACTATGAAATTAACCAACACCGGGCAACAACACGGCCGTTCGTTATTTCAGAACTAACACAGTGGACGCGAGCAACTGAGGACAAGCCCTCGGCCTATTAGTACCAGTCAGCTCCACCCGTTGCCGGGCTTCCACATCTGGCCTATCAACCCAGTCGTCTACTGGGAGCCTTAACCCCTCAAAGGGGGTGGGAACACTCATCTCGAAGCAGGCTTCCCGCTTAGATGCTTTCAGCGGTTATCCTTTCCGAACGTAGCCAACCAGCCATGCCCTTGGCAGGACAACTGGCACACCAGAGGTTCGTCCGTCCCGGTCCTCTCGTACTAGGGACAGCCCTTCTCAATATTCCTACGCGCGCAGCGGATAGGGACCGAACTGTCTCACGACGTTCTAAACCCAGCTCGCGTACCGCTTTAATGGGCGAACAGCCCAACCCTTGGGACCGACTCCAGCCCCAGGATGCGACGAGCCGACATCGAGGTGCCAAACCATCCCGTCGATATGGACTCTTGGGGAAGATCAGCCTGTTATCCCCGGGGTACCTTTTATCCGTTGAGCGACAGCGCTTCCACAAGCCACTGCCGGATCACTAGTCCCGACTTTCGTCCCTGCTCGACCCGTCGGTCTCACAGTCAAGCTCCCTTGTGCACTTACACTCAACACCTGATTGCCAACCAGGCTGAGGGAACCTTTGGGCGCCTCCGTTACTCTTTAGGAGGCAACCGCCCCAGTTAAACTACCCATCAGACACTGTCCCTGATCCGGATCACGGACCCAGGTTAGACATCCAGCACGACCAGAGTGGTATTTCAACGGCGACTCCACAACCACTGGCGTGGCTGCTTCAAAGTCTCCCACCTATCCTACACAAGCCGAACCGAACACCAATATCAAACTGTAGTAAAGGTCCCGGGGTCTTTCCGTCCTGCTGCGCGAAACGAGCATCTTTACTCGTAGTGCAATTTCACCGGGCCTATGGTTGAGACAGTCGAGAAGTCGTTACGCCATTCGTGCAGGTCGGAACTTACCCGACAAGGAATTTCGCTACCTTAGGATGGTTATAGTTACCACCGCCGTTTACTGGCGCTTAAGTTCTCAGCTTCGCCGACCCGAAAGTCAGCTAACCGGTCCCCTTAACGTTCCAGCACCGGGCAGGCGTCAGTCCGTATACATCGCCTTACGGCTTCGCACGGACCTGTGTTTTTAGTAAACAGTCGCTTCTCGCTGGTCTCTGCGGCCACCCCCAGCTCATGGAGTAAATCCAATCACCAGTGATGGCCCCCCTTCTCCCGAAGTTACGGGGGCATTTTGCCGAGTTCCTTAACCATAGTTCACCCGAACGCCTCGGTATTCTCTACCTGACCACCTGAGTCGGTTTAGGGTACGGGCCGCCATGAAACTCGCTAGAGGCTTTTCTCGACAGCATAGGATCATCCACTTCACCACAATCGGCTCGGCATCAGGTCTCAGACTTAATGTGTGACGGATTTGCCTATCACACGCCCTACACCCTTACCCCGGGACTACCACCGCCCGGGCTGGACTACCTTCCTGCGTCACCCCATCGCTTACCTAGTACAAGTCTGGTTCGTCGGCTCCACCACTACCCTCAACTCCGAAGAGATCGGGCCGGCTTCACGGACTTAGCATCGCCTGATTCAGTATTGGGCGTTTCAAAGCGGGTACCGGAATATCAACCGGTTGTCCATCGACTACGCCTGTCGGCCTCGCCTTAGGTCCCGACTTACCCTGGGCAGATCAGCTTGACCCAGGAACCCTTAGTCAATCGGCGCACACGTTTCTCACGTGTGTATCGCTACTCATGCCTGCATTCTCACTCGTGAACCGTCCACAACTCGCTTCCGCGGCTGCTTCACCCGGCACACGACGCTCCCCTACCCATCCGTACTCCCGTTGGGGATACATGTACGAATGACACGACTTCGGCGGTACGCTTGAGCCCCGCTACATTGTCGGCGCGGAATCACTTGACCAGTGAGCTATTACGCACTCTTTCAAGGGTGGCTGCTTCTAAGCCAACCTCCTGGTTGTCTCTGCGACTCCACATCCTTTCCCACTTAGCGTACGCTTAGGGGCCTTAGTCGATGCTCTGGGCTGTTTCCCTCTCGACCATGGAGCTTATCCCCCACAGTCTCACTGCCGTGCTCTCACTTACCGGCATTCGGAGTTTGGCTAAGGTCAGTAACCCGGTAGGGCCCATCGCCTATCCAGTGCTCTACCTCCGGCAAGAAACACACGACGCTGCACCTAAATGCATTTCGGGGAGAACCAGCTATCACGGAGTTTGATTGGCCTTTCACCCCTAACCACAGGTCATCCCCCAGGTTTTCAACCCTGGTGGGTTCGGTCCTCCACGAAGTCTTACCTCCGCTTCAACCTGCCCATGGCTAGATCACTCCGCTTCGGGTCTTGAGCGTGCTACTAAAACGCCCTATTCGGACTCGCTTTCGCTACGGCTTCCCCACACGGGTTAACCTCGCAACACACCGCAAACTCGCAGGCTCATTCTTCAAAAGGCACGCAGTCACGACTGTTGCTCCGAAGAACAACAGCGACGCTCCCACGGCTTGTAGGCACACGGTTTCAGGTACTATTTCACTCCGCTCCCGCGGTACTTTTCACCATTCCCTCACGGTACTATCCGCTATCGGTCACCAGGGAATATTTAGGCTTAGCGGGTGGTCCCGCCAGATTCACACGGGATTTCTCGGGCCCCGTGCTACTTGGGTGTCTCTTAAACGAGCCGTCAATGTTTCAGCTACGGGGGTCTTACCCTCTACGCCGGACCTTTCGCATGTCCTTCGCCTACATCAACGGTTTCTGACTCGTCTCACAGCCGGCAGACTATGAAAAAGAGATCCCACAACCCCGCATGCGCAACCCCTGCCGGGTATCACACGCATACGGTTTGGCCTCATCCAGTTTCGCTCGCCACTACTCCCGGAATCACGGTTGTTTTCTCTTCCTGAGGGTACTGAGATGTTTCACTTCCCCTCGTTCCCTCCACACTGCCTATGTGTTCAGCAGCGGGTGACAGCCCATGACGACTGCCGGGTTTCCCCATTCGGACACCCCCGGATCAAAGCTCGGTTGACAGCTCCCCGGGGCCTATCGTGGCCTCCCACGTCCTTCATCGGTTCCTGGTGCCAAGGCATCCACCGTGCGCCCTTAAAAACTTGGCCACAGATGCTCGCGTCCACTGTGCAGTTCTCAAACAACGACCAGCCACCCATCACCCCACCCCTAAGGGCGAGTTCACTGGGGCCGGCAACTGAAGGCAACCTCGCGGCCATACCCTCAGACACCCAACAACGTGCCCGACACGACCGACCATCCCCCACGTTCCACGCCGAAGCAGTACTAGTGAAAAACAACCTGTCGTGCCGAATAGTCAACGTTCCACCCATGAGCAACCACCGTCGAACATTTGCCGACGTAGTGGCCTCTGACCGAGCAAGCCCGGTAAGAAGTGCTCCTTAGAAAGGAGGTGATCCAGCCGCACCTTCCGGTACGGCTACCTTGTTACGACTTCGTCCCAATCGCCAGTCCCACCTTCGACAGCTCCCTCCCACAAGGGGTTGGGCCACCGGCTTCGGGTGTTACCGACTTTCGTGACGTGACGGGCGGTGTGTACAAGGCCCGGGAACGTATTCACCGCAGCAATGCTGATCTGCGATTACTAGCAACTCCGACTTCATGGGGTCGAGTTGCAGACCCCAATCCGAACTGAGACCGGCTTTTTGAGATTCGCTCCGCCTCGCGGCATCGCAGCTCATTGTACCGGCCATTGTAGCACGTGTGCAGCCCAAGACATAAGGGGCATGATGACTTGACGTCGTCCCCACCTTCCTCCGAGTTGACCCCGGCAGTCTCCTGTGAGTCCCCATCACCCCGAAGGGCATGCTGGCAACACAGAACAAGGGTTGCGCTCGTTGCGGGACTTAACCCAACATCTCACGACACGAGCTGACGACAGCCATGCACCACCTGTATACCGACCACAAGGGGGGCACCATCTCTGATGCTTTCCGGTATATGTCAAGCCTTGGTAAGGTTCTTCGCGTTGCGTCGAATTAAGCCACATGCTCCGCTGCTTGTGCGGGCCCCCGTCAATTCCTTTGAGTTTTAGCCTTGCGGCCGTACTCCCCAGGCGGGGAACTTAATGCGTTAGCTGCGGCACCGACGACGTGGAATGTCGCCAACACCTAGTTCCCAACGTTTACGGCGTGGACTACCAGGGTATCTAATCCTGTTCGCTCCCCACGCTTTCGCTCCTCAGCGTCAGTAATGGCCCAGAGATCCGCCTTCGCCACCGGTGTTCCTCCTGATATCTGCGCATTTCACCGCTACACCAGGAATTCCGATCTCCCCTACCACACTCTAGCCTGCCCGTATCGACTGCAGACCCGGGGTTAAGCCCCGGGCTTTCACAACCGACGCAACAAGCCGCCTACGAGCTCTTTACGCCCAATAATTCCGGACAACGCTTGCGCCCTACGTATTACCGCGGCTGCTGGCACGTAGTTAGCCGGCGCTTCTTCTGCAGGTACCGTCACTCTCGCTTCTTCCCTGCTGAAAGAGGTTTACAACCCGAAGGCCGTCATCCCTCACGCGGCGTCGCTGCATCAGGCTTTCGCCCATTGTGCAATATTCCCCACTGCTGCCTCCCGTAGGAGTCTGGGCCGTGTCTCAGTCCCAGTGTGGCCGGTCGCCCTCTCAGGCCGGCTACCCGTCGTCGCCTTGGTAGGCCATCACCCCACCAACAAGCTGATAGGCCGCGGGCTCATCCTTCACCGCCGGAGCTTTTAACCCCGTCCCATGCGGGACAGAGTGTTATCCGGTATTAGACCCCGTTTCCAGGGCTTGTCCCAGAGTGAAGGGCAGATTGCCCACGTGTTACTCACCCGTTCGCCACTAATCCACCCCGAAAGGCTTCATCGTTCGACTTGCATGTGTTAAGCACGCCGCCAGCGTTCGTCCTGAGCCAGGATCAAACTCTCCGTGAATGTTTTCCCGTAATCGGGAGACACATCACGAGAGCGGGACGATCAGCCGGAATAAGACCGATCGTCCACAGCGTCCTCGCTGTGTAATTGCCTACCGGAACCACAAAGGCCCGGCAGGACTTTCAAAGGAACCACCAACCTGCCGAAGCAGGCCGGGGTATCAACATATCTGGCGTTGACTTTTGGCACGCTGTTGAGTTCTCAAGGAACGGACGCTTCCTTTGTACTCACCCTCTCGGGCTTTCCTCCGGGCTTTTCCCTTCGGTCTTGCGTTTCCGACTTTATCAGACTCTTTCGTGTCCGATTCCCGGTCGAAGCGGGTTCCGCTTTCCAGTTCTTCGCTTTCGCGTTTCCCTTTCCGGCGGTTCCAACCTTACCAGACTCATTTTCGTTCCGTTTACCGGTTCGAATTTGATTCCGATTGGCCGTTGGAGTGGCCTTTGCCTTTCGGCGGAACCGACTTTATCAGAAGTTCTGAGTCGGAATTCCCGCCCCTGCGAGGTGACCTCCACGCACGAGTGCGCGGGGTGTTTCCCGATCAGGCGGAGCCGTAAACGTACTGGAGCGGGGCGCCCCGATGCAAATCGGGGACCCCGCTCCGGAGTTCGCTCCTGTCGGGGCGTCAGACCTCGACGACGACGGGGAGGATCATCGGGCGCCGGCGGTAGGTGTCGGACACCCACTTGCCCATCGAGCGACGAACCAGTTGCTGGAGCTGGTGCGGCTCCACCACGCCGTCCTGGGCGGACTTGTTGAGCGCTTCCTCGATCTTCGGCACGACGGCGGTGAATGCCGCGTCGTCGATCCCGGAGCCCCGGGCCTGGATGTACGGACCACCCGTGATCTTGCCGGAGGAGCTGTCGACCACGATGAAGACCGAGATGATCCCCTCGTCACCGAGGATGCGACGGTCCTTGAGGGAGGTCTCCGTGACGTCTCCGACCGAGAGGCCGTCGACGTACACATAACCGGCCTGGACCTTGCCGACGATCTTGGCCTTGCCGTCGACCAGGTCGACGACGACGCCGTCCTCGGCGATGACGATGTGGTCCTTGGGTACGCCGGTGAGGGCACCCAGTTCGGCGTTGGCCCGCAGGTGGCGCCATTCGCCGTGGACCGGCATCAGGTTCTTCGGCTTGCAGATGTTGTAGAAGTACAGCAGCTCGCCGGCCGAGGCGTGGCCCGAGACGTGGACCTTGGCGTTGCCCTTGTGGACGACGTTGGCGCCCCAGCGGGTCAGGCCGTTGATCACGCGGTAGACCGCGTTCTCGTTGCCCGGGATCAGGGACGACGCGAGGATCACCGTGTCGCCCTGGACGATCCGGATCTGGTGGTCGCGGTTGGCCATGCGGGACAGTGCGGCCATCGGCTCGCCCTGGGAACCCGTGCAGACCAGCACGACTTCGTCGTCCGGCAGGTCGTCGAGGGTCTTGACGTCGACGACCAGGCCCGCGGGGACCTTCAGATAGCCGAGGTCACGGGCGATGCCCATGTTGCGGACCATCGAACGGCCGACGAAGGCGACCCGGCGGCCGTACTCGTGTGCCGCGTCGAGGATCTGCTGGATGCGGTGCACATGGCTGGCGAAGCTCGCCACGATGATGCGCTTCTGGGCGTTCGCGAAGACCGTGCGCAGGACGTTGGAGATGTCCCGCTCAGGCGGCACGAAGCCGGGGACCTCTGCGTTCGTCGAGTCGGAGAGCAGAAGGTCGATGCCTTCTTCGCTCAGCCGGGCGAAGGCGTGCAGGTCCGTGAGACGGCCGTCCAGCGGAAGCTGGTCCATCTTGAAGTCACCGGTCGCGACCGCCATGCCCGCGGGCGTGCGGATGGCGACCGCAAGCGCGTCCGGGATGGAGTGGTTGACCGCGATGAACTCGCAGTCGAAGACGCCGATGCGCTCGCGCTGGCCCTCGGCGACTTCGAGGGTGTACGGACGGATGCGGTGCTCCTGGAGCTTCGCCTCGATCAGGGCGAGGGTCAGCTTGGAGCCGATGAGCGGGATGTCCGGCTTCAGCCTCAGCAGATACGGGACACCACCGATGTGGTCCTCGTGGCCGTGCGTGAGGACGATGCCCTCGATGTCGTCGAGACGGTCCCGGATCGTCGTGAAGTCCGGCAGGATCAGGTCGATTCCGGGCTGCTCCTCCTCGGGGAAGAGCACTCCGCAGTCGACGATGAGCAGGCGGCCGCCGTACTCGAAAACCGTCATGTTGCGGCCGATTTCGCCGAGGCCGCCCAGTGGAGTGACGCGGAGGCCACCCTTCGGGAGCTTCGGCGGGGTGCCGAGTTCGGGGTGCGGATGACTCAAAAGACTCTCCTTACCACGCGCGCCACGTACCGCTGAGGCACGTGGCGCGCATGTCAATCGTGCACTTGCTGTTGTCTGTGTTGTCGCTGTTGCGAGATTTCTTCGCGTATTCAGTTGTGAAGTCTGTGGTTACAGCTGTACCCCACCGGCGGCGAGATCGATCTTGAGCTGCGCCGTTTCCTGTGCGGTGAGTTCCACCAGAGGGAGGCGGAGCGGGCCGGCGGGCAGGCCCTGGAGGGCGAGCGCGGCCTTGGTGGTGATCACACCCTGGGTGCGGAACATGCCGGTGAAGACCGGCAGGAGCTTCTGGTGGATCTCCGTGGCCTTCTGGACGTCTCCGCCGAGGTACGCCTCGATGAGGGCGCGCAGGTCGGGGGTGACGACGTGGCCGACGACGGAGACGAAGCCGATGGCGCCGACCGAGAGCAACGGCAGGTTCAGCATGTCGTCGCCGGAGTACCAGGCGAGGCCGGACCGGGCGATGGCCCAGCTGGCGCGGCCCAGGTCGCCCTTGGCGTCCTTGTTGGCGACGATGCGCGGGTGCTCGGCGAGCCGGACCAGCGTCTCCGTGTCGATCGGCACACCGCTGCGGCCGGGAATGTCGTAGAGCATCACCGGCAGACCGGTGGCGTCCGCGATGGCCGTGAAGTGACGGAGGAGGCCTTCCTGCGGCGGCTTGTTGTAGTACGGCGTCACCGCGAGAAGGCCGTGGACGCCGGCACGCTCAGCCGTACGGGCCAGTTCGACGCTGTGGCGGGTGTCGTTCGTGCCGATACCGGCGACGACATGGGCCCGGTCCCCTACGGCTTCCAGGACAGCCCTTACGAGCTGGTCTTTCTCCGCGTCGCTGGTGGTCGGGGACTCGCCGGTGGTGCCATTGATGATCAGGCCGTCATTACCTGCGTCCACCAGATGGGCGGCGAGCCGCTGGGCGCCGTCGAGGTCGAGTGCGCCGTCCGCCGTGAAGGGCGTGACCATAGCGGTGAGGACCCGCCCGAAGGGGGTCTGCGGAGTGGAGATCGGAGCCATGGGTAACACGCTACTCGTTGCTCAGCGCGCGGTGTCCCCTCGGGGGGACAAGGGATAGGAGCCCGGCACTGCCTGCTCGGGGGTTCAAGCAGTGCCGGGTCCGTTTGATCAGCCTAGATGAACTTCACGAAACGCCGCAATACGGACACCGCCTACGGGGCTACGCGTCCATTTTTGTTGAAGGCTGCATGGGTGAGCGGCATGAGCTGCGCCCACTGCTCCTCCATCTGTTCACCGACCATTTCGATCTCCCGCTGGGGGAAGGACGGCACCTTCGCCAGCTCGTGCTGGGTGCGCAGGCCGAGGAAGTGCATCAGCGAGCGGGCATTGCACGTGGCGTACATCGACGAGAACAGCCCCACCGGGAGCACGGCGCGGGCGACCTCACGGGCCACTCCGGCGGCGAGCATCTCCTGGTAGGCCTCGTACGCCTGGCGGTACGAGTCCTCCATCACACGGCCCGTGAGCTCCTGCTGGGCCGCGGTGCCCTCGACGAACTCGTACTTGCCGGGGCGGCCCTGCTGAACGAGCTTGCGCGCCTCACCGGGGACGTAGAAGACCGGCTCCAGCTCCCTGTAACGGCCTGATTCCTCGTTGTACGACCAGCCGACCCGGTGACGCATGAACTCGCGGAACACAAAGATCGGGGCGCTGATGAAGAACGTCATCGAGTTGTGCTCGAACGGGGACCCGTGGCGGTCGCGCATCAGAAAGTTGATGAGCCCCTTCGAACGCTCCGGGTCCTTGTTGATCTCCTCCAGGGACTGCTCTCCGGCCGTGGAGACACGGGCGGCGAACAGGACGTCGGAGTCGGCCGCGGAGTGCTTCACCAGCTCGACGGTGACATCGCTGCGGAAGCTGGGCTTTGCGGGCTCGGGGGTCTCGGTCACCGGCGGGGTCCTTCCAATTGCGTCGCTCGGGCGGCGCCCACTCTACGGGCCGCCACTGACAACGAGGCACGGAAGGCCCGCCCGGGGATTTCTTCGGCCAATCCGGTGATTCGGGGCACCGAATGGGCGCGGCGCGCGTCTGACTCTCTAGCAGCACCTGTAACAGAGATCAAGGAGAGCTTCCTCATGTTCCGCCGGCGTGAAGCCGTCCCGTTCGCCTTCGTGGCCGAGGCCGACCGATTCCGTAGCAACGTCACGCCACCGCCCCGGCAACGCGCCACCGCCGCCCAGCTGGCAGCCCGTTCCCTCGTAGGACTGACCGTGCTCGCCGGCCTCGCCGGATCACTGATTCTCGGCCTTCCCGCGCTTGCCCCGGCCGACGATCCCTCGCACACTCAGCAGACCGAGGCCGCTCACGGCCCCTGACTCGTACGGGGCCCCTGGGGTGGTAGCCGCGGTGGCCTGCTCGGTAGCCTCACCGGGCACAGCAATCGAGCGTGCTTGTGAGTGAGGATCAGTCGTGCCCCTGCCCTTTCTGACGGCCGACCGCGCGTTTGACGCGAGCGCTGACGACATCGCGCTGCCGTTCGACGACCACGACACCTGGCGGCGCCCCTACCGCCCCGGGCCGTGGCGGGTCGCCGCGGCGGCCACCCTGTTGTTGCTCGCCTCGTTCGTGCTGATCGCAGGAATGATCATCGCGTTCGCCGGGGCGCTGCCCGGTGCGGCGGCATGCCTCGGGCTCGCCCTTGTGGTGATCCTCTGCGCCCTGCGGATGCTCCGGGTCGGTGCCTGGGTGAGCCGGCACGGAGTGCGGCGGGTGGGCTTCTTCATAACGACGACCGTGCCGTGGAACCGGGTCACCGCCGTCCGTACGGTGCAGCAGCCGGTGAAGTGGCTCGGATTCCCGCGCACGGTGCAGGGGCAGGCCCTGATCCTCGTACGTCTGGGTGGCGAGGCCGTCCCGCCGCTGCTCACCGACAGCAACGCGGACTTCCTGGGGCGCAGCGAGGCGTTCGACCGGGCCGCGGACACGATAGAGGCCTGGGACGACGAGTACCGGCACAGCTAGAGCTCCGAGCCCGCCCGGCGGCCGGTTCTGTCCACCGCCGCCGGAGGAGCTCGGAAGATGTGCTCAGTCGCCGGACGAGCTCGATGTGACCGACGGGGCCGATGCGGCCGCCGGGCTCGATGTGCTCCTGTGCAGGGCGATGGCGCGCTGCATGGCCTTGCGGGCGCGCGGGGTGTCCCGGGCGTCCTGGTAGGCGACGGCGAGCCGGAACCAGCAGCGCCAGTCGTCCGGGGAGTCCTCGGTCTCCTCGCGGCGCCGCACGAAGACGGCATCGGCCGAGTCGCGGTCGATACGACCGGCCGGGGTACGGACCAGCTCGTCGACGGGCAGGCCGCCCTCGGCGTCCAGCTCTGCGGCGAGGGCGTTGGCCCTGCGGACGAACTGCGTGTTCTTCCAGAGGAACCAGATGCCGATCACCGGCAGGATCAGCACCGCGACCCCGAAGGTGACGGTGAGCAGTGTGCCGTGCTCGATGAGCAGCACGCCACGGCTGCCGACCAGGGCGAAGTAGAAGACCAGGACGGCGGCGGTGACGGAGTAAGTGATCTTTGCGCGCATGGCGGTGGGCTCAGTCAGTTCAGGTCGAGGAAGTGTTCCAGGCCGAAGGTGAGGCCCGGAGTGGTCACCACACGGCGTGCACCCAGCAGGATGCCCGGCATGAAGCTGCTGTGGTGCAGGGAGTCGTGGCGGATGGTGAGGGTCTCGCCCTCGCCGCCGAGCAGCACCTCCTGGTGGGCGAGGAGGCCACGGAGCCTGATCGCGTGGACCGGGACACCGTCGACGTTCGCGCCACGGGCGCCGTCGAGCGCCGTGGCCGTGGCGTCGGGCTGCGGGGTGCAGCCGGCCTTCTTCCGGGCTTCGGCGATCAGCTGGGCGGTGCGGGTGGCGGTGCCGGAGGGTGCGTCGACCTTGTTGGGGTGGTGCAGTTCGACGACCTCGACGGACTCGAAGTAGCGTGCGGCCTGCTCCGCGAACTTCATGGTGAGGACGGCGCCGATGGAGAAGTTCGGCGCGATGAGCACACCGGTCTCCGGGGATGCGGAGAGCCAGGTGTTCAGCTGCGCGAGCCGTTCGTCGGTCCAGCCGGTGGTGCCGACGACCGCGTTGATCCCGTGCCGGATGCAGAAGTCGAGGTTTCCCATCACCGACGCGGGTGTGGTGAGTTCGACCGCGACCTGGGCGCCGGTCTCCGCAAGGGTCTCCAGCTTGTCGCCGCGGCTGAGTGCGGCCACCAGCTCCATGTCGTCGGCGGCCTCGACGGCTCGTACCGCTTCGGATCCGATACGGCCCTTGGCGCCGAGAACGGCCACGCGCAGCTTGCTCATTGCTCTGCTTCCTTACGGGTGGATTAGGAGACCGCTTCGTCGAGGCGGCCGGCCTGCTTGTCCTTGAGCGGACCGATGACGGAGAGCGAGGGGCGCTGTCCGAGTACCTCGCCGGCCACTGCCCGGACGTCGTCCGGGGTGACCTGCGCTATCCGGCTCAGCATGTCGTCGACCGACATCTGCTCGCCCCAGCACAGCTCGCTCTTGCCGATACGGTTCATCAGGGCGCCGGTGTCCTCCAGGCCGAGGACGGTGGAGCCGGAGAGCTGCCCGATGGCGCGGCCGATCTCTTCGTCGCTCAGTCCGTCGGACGCTACCCGGTCGAGTTCGTCGCGGCAGATCTTCAGGACGTCGTGGACCTGGCTGGGCCGGCACCCCGCGTACACGCCGAAGAGTCCGCAGTCGGCGAAGCCCGAGGTGTACGAGTACACGCTGTAGGCGAGGCCGCGCTTCTCCCGTACCTCCTGGAAGAGGCGGGAGCTCATGCCACCGCCCAGGGCGGTGTTGAGTACCCCGAGCGCCCAGCGTCGGTCGTCGGTGCGGGCGAGGCCGGGGACGCCGAGGACGACATGGGCCTGCTCTGTCTTGCGGTTCAGCAGCTCGACCCGGCCCGCGGTGCGGAGGGTGCGGGACCCTTCGCGGGGTGCGACCGGGACGGCATCCGTGCGCGACAGGGCGCCGGCGCGCTCGAAGGCCTTGCGGACCTGGCGTACGACCGTGGCGTGGTCGACGTTGCCGGCGGCGGCGACGACCAGGTGGGTGGGGTCGTAGTGCTTCTTGTAGAAGCGGGCGATCTGACCACGGTTCAGCGCGTTGATCGTGTCGACCGTGCCGAGGACCGGGCGGCCCAGGGGCGTGTCGCCGAGCATCGTGTGCGCGAACAGGTCGTGCACGCAGTCGCCCGGGTCGTCCTCGGTCATCGCGATCTCTTCGAGGATGACGCCACGCTCGGCGTCGACGTCCTCGGCGGCGATCAGCGAGCCGGTCAGCATGTCGCAGACGACATCGATGGCCAGCGGCAGGTCGGTGTCGAGGACCCGCGCGTAGTAGCAGGTGTACTCCTTCGCCGTGAAGGCGTTCATCTCGCCGCCGACCGCGTCGATCGCGGACGAGATGTCGAGGGCGCTGCGCTTGGCCGTGCCCTTGAAGAGGAGGTGCTCGAGGTAGTGCGTCGCGCCGTTCAGGCTGGGCGTCTCGTCGCGTGATCCGACGTTGGCCCAGATACCGAAGGTGGCGGAGCGTACGGAGGGCAGGGTCTCGGTGACGATCCGGAGGCCGCCGGGGAGAACCGTGCGGCGAACGGTGCCGATGCCGTTGGTGCCCTTGAGAAGCGTTTGGGTACGGGCGACGGCCCGCGCCTCCGAAGAGGTGCGGGCCGTCGCCACGGAACTACGGGACGTCACTTGGCGGCGTCGTCCTTCTTCTCGTCCTCTTCGCCCTCGATCACGGGGATGAGGGAGAGCTTGCCGCGGGAGTCGATCTCGGCGATCTCGACCTGGACCTTGGCTCCGACCGCAACCACGTCCTCGACGTTCTCCACGCGCTTGCCACCGGCGAGCTTGCGGATCTGCGAGATGTGCAGCAGGCCGTCCTTGCCGGGCATGAGCGAGACGAACGCACCGAAGGTGGTGGTCTTGACGACCGTACCCAGGTAACGCTCGCCGACCTCCGGCATGGTCGGGTTGGCGATCGCGTTGATCGTGGCGCGGGCGGCCTCGGCCTGCGAGCCCTGCTGGGCACCGATGTAGATGGTGCCGTCGTCCTCGATCGTGATGTCGGCGCCGGTGTCCTCCTGGATCTGGTTGATCATCTTGCCCTTGGGGCCGATGACCTCACCGATCTTGTCCACCGGGATCTTGACGGTGATGATCCGCGGGGCGTTCGGGGACATCTCGTCCGGGACGTCGATGGCCTCGTTCATCACATCGAGGATGTGGAGGCGGGCGTCGCGGGCCTGCTTCAGCGCGGCGGCCAGGACCGAGGCGGGGATGCCGTCGAGCTTGGTGTCGAGCTGGAGCGCGGTGACGAACTGCTTCGTACCGGCGACCTTGAAGTCCATGTCACCGAACGCGTCCTCGGCACCGAGGATGTCGGTCAGGGCGACGTAGTGGGTCTTGCCGTCGATCTCCTGGGAGATCAGACCCATGGCGATACCGGCGACGGCGGCCTTGAGCGGCACACCGGCGTTCAGCAGCGACATGGTGGAGGCGCAGACCGAGCCCATGGACGTCGAGCCGTTGGAGCCCAGCGCCTCGGAGACCTGGCGGATCGCGTAGGGGAACTCCTCGCGCGACGGCAGCACCGGCACGATGGCGCGCTCGGCGAGCGCACCGTGGCCGATCTCGCGGCGCTTGGGCGAGCCCACGCGGCCGGTCTCACCGACGGAGTACGGCGGGAAGTTGTAGTTGTGCATGTAGCGCTTGCGGGTCACCGGGGAGAGGGTGTCCAGCTGCTGCTCCATGCGGAGCATGTTCAGGGTGGTGACGCCCAGGATCTGGGTCTCGCCACGCTCGAACAGCGCCGAGCCGTGCACGCGCGGGATGGCCTCGACCTCGGCGGCGAGCGTACGGATGTCCGTGACGCCACGGCCGTCGATGCGGACCTTGTCCTTGATGACGCGCTCGCGGACCAGCTTCTTGGTCAGCGCGCGGTAGGCACCGGAGATCTCCTTCTCGCGGCCCTCGAACTGCGGGAGCAGCTTCTCGCCGGCGATCTCCTTGATGCGGTCCAGCTCGGCCTCGCGCTCCTGCTTGCCGGCGATGGTGAGCGCCTTGGCGAGCTCGGTGCTGACGGCGGCGGTGAGCGCCTCCAGGACGTCGTCCTGGTAGTCGAGGAAGACCGGGAACTCGCCGGTGGGCTTGGCAGCCTTGGCGGCGAGCTCCGACTGGGCCTTGCAGAGGGCCTTGATGAACGGCTTCGCGGCCTCGAGGCCGGCGGCGACGACCTCTTCGGTCGGGGCCTCGGCGCCGTCCTTGACGAGCTGGATGGTCTTCTCGGTGGCCTCGGCCTCGACCATCATGATCGCGACGTCGCCGTCCTCCAGGACGCGACCGGCGACGACCATGTCGAAGACGGCGTCCTCGAGCTCGGTGTGCGTCGGGAAGGCGACCCACTGGCCCTTGATCAGGGCGACACGGGTGCCACCGATCGGGCCGGAGAAGGGCAGGCCGGCCAGCTGCGTGGAGCAGGAGGCGGCGTTGATCGCGATCACGTCGTACAGGTGATCAGGGTTGAGCGCCATGATCGTCTCGACGATCTGGATCTCGTTGCGCAGGCCCTTCTTGAAGGAGGGGCGCAGCGGCCGGTCGATCAGACGGCAGGTGAGGATCGCGTCCTCGGAGGGGCGGCCCTCGCGGCGGAAGAAGGAGCCGGGGATCTTGCCCGCGGCGTACTGCCGCTCCTCGACGTCCACCGTGAGGGGGAAGAAGTCGAGCTGGTCCTTCGGCTTCTTGGAAGCCGTGGTGGCCGACAGCACCATGGTGTCGTCGTCCAGGTACGCAACGGCGGAGCCGGCGGCCTGCTTGGCCAGGCGGCCCGTCTCGAAGCGGATGGTGCGGGTGCCGAAGGTTCCGTTGTCGATAACGGCCTCGGCGTAGTGGGTCTCGTTCTCCACTAGCGTTTTCTCCGATACATATCGTCTTCTCGCCCCCACGCCCGTGTGGCGGGGGACGGTGCGGAGAAGCGCTCCATCGGCGGGCCGGTCTTCGATCGAAGCACCCGGGTTGCTCTGTCCGGGGGCCACTACCGAGGACCGGCGGCGGGGAGCTTGCTTCTTCCGCTCGTCTGCGGGACGTTCCGGGACCAGGTTACTGAGATTCGGCTCAGCTTGGCATTCCGGTCGACCGGGCGAGCCGGTCACGTCCCGTACATGCTGATGCACGCACACCTGTACGTACAACAAAGGGAGCGGTTCCCTCAGTCGTGGGAACCGCTCCCTTCACGGCGTCTTACTTGGCGCCGCCGGCCGCACCGCGGCGGATGCCGAGGCGGTCGACCAGGGCACGGAAGCGCTGGATGTCCTTCTTGGCCAGGTACTGCAGGAGGCGGCGACGCTGGCCGACCAGGATCAGCAGACCACGGCGGGAGTGGTGGTCGTGCTTGTGCGTCTTGAGGTGCTCCGTCAGGTCCGAGATGCGACGGGAGAGCATGGCCACCTGGACCTCGGGGGAACCGGTGTCACCCTCCTTGGTGGCGAACTCGGACATGATCTGCTTCTTCGTAGCGGCGTCGAGCGACACGCGGTACTCCTCTTTGATGTTCCGATGCGCCCACGAGTGCCCCTGGTCTTGATCTCAGGGGGTCTTCCGTTACTCGAGGACGAAGGTCCGATGAGCGCAGCCCTCAGGATGATCCGGGGGCGCGTACACAAACGGCCGTCACACAGCGTACCAGGTCGGCAGAGCCGGGTTGCCGGGGGCCGGTGGGCGTGGGCGGCAGGGTGCCGCTTCGTCCTCGATCCCTGACGGGACCGTCATGCCCGGCAGGGATCGGTTCAGCTGGTGAGGGCTCTCGCTCTGGCGAAGACGTCCAGTACCGCCAGGCAGAGCGGGACCAGGGAGAGGAGGAGGGCGCTCTCCGTGAGGTCGAGGAGGCGGCCCCAGAACGGGGAGAGGCCCTTGCGGGGAATGATCAGGCCGATCGCCGTCAACAGTGCGGCGCCCGCGGCCACGGCCGCGGAGAGCCAGACCGTGCGGATGTCCAGGGAGCCGCTCTCCCCGTACCGGGCCAGCTCCCTCACCAGGTCGGCCGGCGGGTTCAGGGAGACGCCGAGGATCAGCAGGGCGATCGCGCCGATGCCCGCCACCAGCACACAGGTGACCTGCGAGGTGTAGCGGAAGAGGCGGGCGCGGAGCAGCATCGCGAGTCCGGCGGCGAGTGCGAGCAGGCGACCCCAGACGTTGCCGGAGAAACCCAGGACGGCGGCGGACCCGACGACGACGGCCGCGCAGCCGCCGACCAGGCCGAGCAGCATCTCGTGGCCGCGGCGGGCCTGGGCGGCGATGCGGTCGGCGTCGACGGGGACGCCTTCGGGCTCCGGGGAGGTGCTCGGGTTCGCGAAGCCGTCGTCGTAACCCCCCGGAGCGGTGCGTGGCGACGCGTAACCGATGGGCAGCCGGGCGAAGCGGGCGGACAGACCGGGCAGGAAGGCGACGAGGCCGAGGGCGACCGGGGCACAGACAGCGGCGGTCCCGGTGGCGGAGACCTCGGTGAGGATCGCTACGAAGGTGGCGAGGGTGCCGACGGTGGCGACGAAGGTCGCCGCGACGAACGGGGCGTCGCCGCTCGGGGTCAGAGCGACCAGGACGACGGACGCGACCAGGACGGACACGCAGCCGAGCAGGAACTGCAGCCGGCCGGGGCCCTGGCCGGCGTCCGGGCCGATGATGCCGGAGCCTGCGATGAGTACGAGGGGCAGCGCGCCGAGGCCGAGCGCGACCGCGGTGGGCCGGTCTCCGTAGACCCGGGCGCGTACCCCCGCGAACGCGGTGAGCAGCAGTCCGGCGGAGCCCGCGATGATGCCGGGCAGGCTGTGCATGTCGTGCCGGACGGGGTCGGCGAACCAGAGGACGAAGCCCATCAGTACGAGGAGCAGCACGCCGCCCAGCAGACCGGCGCCGCGCAGGAGTTCGTCGCTCCACAGGTGTCGGTCCCGGGTGACGGCCGAGGCGACGGCGTCCGACACGTCGTCGAAGACGGCGGGCGGCAGTGACTGCGCGAACGGGCGCAGGCTGAGCAGTTCGCCGTCGAGCACCTGCTGGGCCGCGAGCGTGCGCGCGCCGTCGAGCACCGTGCCGTCGCGCCGCACCAGGTGGTAACCGGTGGGGTTGCCGGCCGCCTGGGTCTGGCCGGTGAGCCGGAGGATCTCCGGGTAGATGTCGGCGACTGCGATGTCCTCCGGCAGGGCGACGTCGATACGGCTGTCGGGCGCCACGACAGTGACGCGGCAGAAGCCCGTCGCTGCAGTCGTACTCACGTGTCTGGTCCCCCTGATTCGCGGTTGCGCACGGTGCGCGCGCCACCCTACCGGGAGGAGGAAAGGTCATCGGCAAGTAGGATCACCGTCGCGCGGAGGGACGTCCGCAAGCAAACGCAGCCACGGGGGGCTTCGGTGCGGGTTCGACCGGTCCTCCGCCCGTCCGTACCGAGGGATTGATGTTCCGGTGAGCCAGATCGTCGTGAAACGACCGCCGCGGTCCCTGCCGCCCGAAGTACCCACGGACGATTTGATGTTGGAGGCTCCTCCCGAACTGCCGCGCGGGCAGCAGGAGGGCATGCTGATGCAGATCCTGCCGGTGCTCGGCATGGGTTCGTCGGTGGTCTTCTTCTTCTCGCCGCAGGCTCCTGCGTTCATGCGCGTCATGGGCGTTCTGATGCTTGTCTCGACCGTCGGCATGGTGGTCGCACAGCTGGTCCGGCACCGTCGCGGTACGCAGGGGCAAATGGCGGATGTGCGGCGCGACTACCTCAGATACCTGGCTCAGACGCGGCGTACGGTACGTCGGACCGCGCGCGCCCAGCGCGACGTGCAGCTGTATCTGCAGCCCGCTCCTGAGCAGTTGTGGTCGGTGGTCGCCGAGGGCAGCCGGGTGTGGGAGCGGCGGGTCGGGGACGGCGACTTCGGGCAGGTACGGGTCGGGCTCGGGGCGCAGCAGCTGTCGACTCCGCTGATCGCCCCGGACACCGCGCCGGTGGATGAGCTGGAACCGATGTGTGCGGGGGCGATGCAGCAATTCCTCGCGGTGCACGGGTCGTTGGACGGCCTGCCGATGGCCGTGTCGATGCGGGCCTTCTATCACGTGACGGTCTCCGGTCAGCCGGAGGCGGCACAGTCGGCGGCGCGGGCGCTGGTCGCACAACTGGTGACGCTCCACTCCCCCGAGGATCTGATGGTCGCCGTGGTGGCGGCACCCGGTGCGGTGGCACGCTGGGACTGGACGAAGTGGCTTCCGCATGCACAGGTGCCGGGGCAGGTCGACGGGGCCGGTACGAAGCGGTTGTTCGGCGACGACCTGGGCGAGCTGGAGCAGCTGCTGGCCGGCCGGCTGGAGGGGCGGCCGCGGTTCGGACGGGAGAGTCAGCCGCTGCTGGACCAGCCGCACATCGTGGTGGTTCTCGACGGCGGGATGGTGCCGCCGGATTCGCTGTTCGCGGCGGCCGAGGGACTGCAGGGTGTGACGATCGTCGAGGTCGTCCCGGGGGAGCTGGACGAGCCTCGCGGCGGCCTGTCGGTGGTGGTGCGGCCAGGCCTGCTGCGACTGGAGTCGGGGGCGGGGCTGGCGTACGAGGGCGTGCCGGACGGGCTGTCGCTGCCCGCGGCCGAGGCGCTGGCCCGGCAGCTCGCACCGCTGCGCATGGACGGGGGCGACGACGACGAACCGCTGCTCGCCAACCTGGACTTCACGGATCTGCTGAACCTCGGTGATGCGGGTGCGGTCGATGTGGCGCGCACCTGGCGGCCGCGGTCGGTCTCCGATCGGCTGCGGGTGCCGATCGGGGTCGGCGAGGACGGCCAACCGGTGATGCTGGACCTGAAGGAGGCCGCGCAGGAGGGCATGGGTCCGCACGGGTTGTGTGTCGGTGCGACCGGTTCCGGCAAGTCCGAGCTGCTGCGGACGCTGGTCCTGGGGCTCGCGGTCACGCACTCCTCGGAGACGCTCAACTTCGTGCTGGCGGACTTCAAGGGTGGTGCGACGTTCGCCGGGATGTCGCACATGCCGCACGTGGCGGCGGTCATCACCAACCTGGCGGACGATCTGACGCTCGTCGACCGCATGGGTGACGCGATCCGCGGTGAACTGCAGCGGCGGCAGGAACTGTTGAGGTCGGCCGGCAACTACGCCAATATCCACGACTACGAGAAGGCGCGGGCGGCGGGCGCGGCGCTGGAACCGCTGGCCTCACTGGTCCTGGTCATCGACGAGTTCTCCGAACTGCTCACCGCCAAGCCGGACTTCATCGACATGTTCATCCAGATCGGCCGTATCGGCCGCTCGCTGGGTGTACATCTGCTGCTCGCCTCGCAGCGCCTGGAGGAAGGCAAGCTGCGCGGTCTGGACACCTATCTCTCGTACCGGATCGGGCTGCGGACCTTCTCGGCGGCCGAGTCGCGTACCGCGCTGGGGGTGCCCGACGCCTATCACCTGCCGTCGGTGCCGGGTTCCGGCTATCTCAAGTTCGGTACGGACGAGATGACCCGGTTCAAGGCGGCGTACGTGTCGGGGACGTACCGCACGGGTGGGCCGGATCTGTCGGTGGGGGCACTGCCGGTCGACCGGCGTCCCGCGGTGTTCAGCGCACTGCCGGTGCCGGTGGTGTACGCGGCGCCGGACCCTGCCCATGTGGTCGCCTCGCGGACGAGTGCGGAGGACGACGCGCTCGCGGACACGGTGCTCGATGTGATCGTGCGGCGCCTCGAGGGGCAGGGGGTGCCCGCCCATCAGGTGTGGCTGCCGCCGCTGGACCGGGCGCCGACGCTGGACCAGTTGCTGCCGGGGCTCGCGCCGACCGCGGACCGGGGGTTCACGGCGACGGAGTACACGCGTCCGGGCGGGCTGACCGTTCCGCTCGGCCTCATCGACAAGCCGTTCGAGCAGCGGCGTGAAGTGCTGTACCGGGACTTCTCCGGTGCGGCGGGCCACATGCTGGTGGTCGGCGGTCCGCAGTCCGGGAAGTCGACGATGATGCGGACGCTGATCTCTTCGTTCGCGCTCACCCACACCCCGCACGAAGTGCAGTTCTACGGGCTCGACTTCGGTGGCGGCGGACTGGTCTCACTGGCGGACCTGCCGCATGTGGGCGGGATGGCGTCGCGGCTGGATCCGGAGCGGGTGCGGCGTACGGTCGCCGAGGTCGCGGGGGTGCTGAACCGGCGCGAGGAGTTCTTCCGCGCCCACTGCGTCGACTCCGTCGCCACATACCGGCGCAAGCGCGCCCTCGGTGAGCTGCCGGGCGAGCCGTGGGGCGACGTGTTCCTGGTCGTCGACGGCTGGGGCGGCTTCCGCGCCGAGTACGAGATGCTGGAGCAGGTCGTCACGGACATCGCCTCGCGTGGTCTCGGGTACGGCGTCCATGTGGTGATCACGGCCGCCCGGTACATGGAGGTACGTGCCGCGCTCAAGGATCAGATCCTCGGCCGGCTGGAACTGCGGCTCGGTGACGTCATGGACTCCGAGTTCGACCGCAGGGTTGCGGTGAACGTTCCGCAGGGCGTACCGGGACGCGGTCAGGTGCCGGAGAAGCTGCACTTCATGGGGGCACTGCCGCGTATCGACTCCACCAGCAGCGCGGCGGATCTCTCCGACGGCACGGCGGCCTTCGTCGAGACGGTGAAGTCCAACTGGGCGGGCCCTTCGGCGCCCGCCGTACGGCTGCTGCCGCGGAAACTGCCCGCCGAGCAGCTGCCGAAGGGCTTCGAGTTCCCGCAGCGCGGGATCGCGATCGGTATCGACGAGACCGATCTGGAACCGGTGTTCGTCGACTTCGAGACGGACCCGTTCTTCCTGATCTTCGGGGAGAGCGAATCGGGGAAGACGAATCTGCTGCGTCTGATCGCGAAGCAGATCGCGGAGCGCTACTCCCCCGACGAGGCGAAGCTCGTCGTCGGCGACTACCGGCGGGCCCTGCTGGGTGCGCTGCCGGAGAGCCATCTGCTGGAGTACGCGCCGATGGCGAGTTCCATGCAGATGCACATGGAGGCGCTGGCCGGTGTGTTCTCGCGGCGGCAGCCGCCGACGGACGTCACGCCGCGGCAGTTGCGCGACCGCAGCTGGTGGACCGGTCCGCAGATCTTCATCATCGTCGACGACTACGACCTGGTGGCGACGAACGCGGGCAACCCGCTGGCCCCGCTCGCGGAGTATCTGCCGTTCGCCCGGGACACGGGCGTCCGGTTCATCATCGCGCGCAACTCTGCGGGGGCCTCGCGATCGATGTACGAGTCGTTCATGCAGCGCGTCAAGGAGCTCGGTGCGCAGGGCGTGGTGCTGTCCGGCGATCCGTCCGAGGGCGATCTGATCGGGCCGGTGCGGGGGCATCCGATGCCGCCGGGACGCGGGTACTTCGCCTCGCGCCGGCGGGGGAACCCGCTGGTGCAGATCGGGCGGCTGCCGGAGCAGCACTGACCGACGGGACCGGGAGCCCCTCCCCGCCGGCGGCGGGGTGGACCGGTGCCTCATCGACATCGCGGCAACCGCACCGGCGTCGCGTACCTGGTCCCGAGGATTCCGTGGGGCGAGCGGTCCCTACCACCGCGGGTCGGAAGCTGTCCATACCGGGCCTGTGGGACGCGGGAGCGGGGATAGTCTGCACGCGGGCGACGAACATGTTCCGCCGCAGGAGAGGAAGGCATCTGATGGGCACGCAGCAGGAGAAGGACGAGCTGTACGCACTCGACATCTCGGGGGTCGAGTGGCTGAGTGCGCCCGGTACGGAAGAGGCCGAGGAGCGCGTCGAGATCGCACATCTGCCGGGCGGAGCGGTGGCGATGCGGTCCTCGCTGGATCCGGAGACGGTGCTGCGGTACACGGAGGCCGAGTGGCGGGCGTTCGTACTGGGTGCGCGGGACGGCGAGTTCGACCTCACGTAGGACGCCGTACGGGCAGGACAAGGGGCACGCTTCGTCGAGCGTGCCCCTTCTGCGTGTGCGGTGCCGCGGTCAGTACCCCTCGGTGAACAGGCGCGAGGCCTTCACATCCGTCGAGCGGTAGCTGTCCTTGCCGGACTCGATGATCTTCGCGACGTGTTCCAGGCGGGTCTTCATGTGCTCGGCCTTGCCCTTGTACTTGGACTGGAGGTGCACGTACTCCCTGTGTGCCTCACCGTCCCAGGTGTCGGTGACGACCTTCAGTGCCGCGTCCATCTCCTGGAGGTCCTTGATGATGTTCTGCGAGACCACACGGATGCGGTTCGCCATCTCCTGGACGCTCTCGTACCTGACCTTGGTGTTCGGGTCGGTCGCCATCTGTCTGCTCCTCGGTGCTCGGCGTGTGTACGGAAGGGGTGCTGCGGCGCGGCTCAGATGCCGTTCAGCCCGGAGGTGTTGCCGGACGACGCCGGCTCCTTCACCGCGTTGAAGGCCGCACGGACCTCGTCGTCGTTGGCGTTGCTGAGGTTCTTGGTCTGGCCCACCGCGTTGAGGAGCACGTTGAGGAGCCGGCGGATCTCGTCGTGGTCCTCGTTGATCACGATCTGTGCGGATGTGAATCCCGAGGCGCCGACACCCGTCCATCCCGCGCTGACCGTCGCGAGGATGTCGGCCAGCTCCCTGGACTGCTTGGACACCTGCTCCGCGGTTTCGATGATCTTGTTCTTCGCCTGGACGATCGGATCGTCGGCAAGTCCGAAACCACCTGCGGGGTTGGTCATCCGGAGGTCCTATCTCTGAGTTCCCGGTCCTGTCCGCCCGTCGCGGCCAGGGTTCCCGCCTGCCCCGTGTGCTCCGGTCGCGGAGTCGGGGAAGGGCGGGGACGGGGAAGGGCGTGGCAGTGTTCCCACGCCCCGAAATCGGATGCGACCACTTCTCGTTCCCCCGTCACACACGTGAAGTCGGCTACCACCCTAGTCACTTCGCCATCTCACCCCAACTGCGCTTTATGGGAGGGGATCCACTTCACCGGGTGGTGCTGTCATCGCAAACCGCGTCGCCGCCTGACATCGCGGACGACCGTCGCGGTGCCGGCGACCACGGAGATCAGCACGCCCGCAATGGCCAGCGCGTAGGTCGCGTACCGCTCGTTGCGTTCCTGCGACGTCTCCGACAGCGACAGATGCGCGGGCGAGGGAGCCTGGGCCCGGGGCGGAGCCGGGTCGGGATGCGGGGCGTCCTGCGGTGTGTCGTCGCCGGAGAGTGCACGGACCGGGTCGACGACGCCCCAGCCGACGAAGTCGTCGTGGCCGGTGACGGAGCGCTCTGCGGTCTGCTCGATCCGGGCGACGATCTGGGGCGCGGTCCATTTCGGGTACTTGGCGCGCATCAGGGCGGCGACCCCGGCGGCGTACGGCGCGGAGAAGCTGGTGCCGTTGTCGGTGCACTGGCCGTTGCCGGGGACGGTGGAGACGATGTCGACGCCGGGTGCCGCGACGCCGACGAACGTACCGGCCTGGGAGAAGGCGGCGCGCTCGTTGTTCCGGTCCGACGAGGCGACGGCGAGGACGCCGTCGAAGGCTGCCGGATAGGTGTTCCTCAGCTCGCCGTCCATGCCGTCGTTGCCCGCGGAGGCGACCACGACGACGTCCTTGGCGAGCGCTCCGGCCACGGCCTTCCCCAGCGTGGAATCCGGGGTCAGCGCCTTCGTCGTGTCCTGGGAGATGTTGATGACCTGGGCACCCTCGGCGATCGCGTGGCCGATCGCGGCGGCCATGGTGGTGTCCTTGCCGCTGTTCTTTTCGTCGTTCTGGCGGATCGGGATGATCGTGGCCTCGGGCGCCAGGCCGACGAAGCCGGTTCCCTTGCGGGGGCGGGCGGCGATGATGCCGGCGACCTTGGTGCCGTGGCCGACCTCGTCCACGGTGCCGTCGCTCTTGCCGCCCTCGATGTAGTCGGCGCCCGCGGAGGCGTCGACGGCGTGCCGGAGCTGCGGGTTGGTGTTGTCGACACCGGTGTCGATGACCGCGACGCGGACGCCCTTGCCCTTGGTGTCCTGCCACAGTTCGTCGAGCAGGACCCGCTGCAGCGACCAGGGGCGCCCCTCGTACTGCTTCTTCATCGGGAAGGCGCATTCGCCGCTGCCGTCTATCCCGCCGTCGCTCCGGCCGCCCGGGCGTTCCTCGGCGTACGCCGCCTGGGGCGCCGCCAGCGCGGCCAGCGCGGCGGTGGCCGCCGTCAGCAGAGCCGTCTTCCGGTACAACATCCGTTCCTCTCCCCCGAGTTCTACGGGCCTTGCGCGAATACTGCGGTCACGAGCCCTGGGGCTGGCGCGCGCTGTTGGTGTCGAGTCGCGGGCCCTTGGACAGGAACTCGGACCAGGCGAGCGGGACGAGAGCGGGCGCCACTTTCTCGTATCCCAGCCTGATCTGCGCCTGGCTGGGCTCGGGGCGGCCGTCCGTCCCGTTCTGCTGCTCGCCGGCGCCGATGTCGGAACGCTTGGCGTCACTGTCGCCGTTCGCCTGAACGGCGTACCGCAGTCCGGTGTCGGTCACCAGGAAGAGTGAGCCGTCGGGGCGGGTCTGCTGCCCCCGCACCTGGGTGTAGAGGAGGCCGCTGCCGGGGGTGACGTAGGTGCTGGTGCCACCGGCGCTGATGGAGGCGGGGTACGCGGTGCCCGCCCAGGTGCTGAGCGTGGGGCGGCCGTTGCCGTCCACCTTGCGCAGCACGCTGCAGATGGTGTCCCGGTCGCCGCTGCCGCCCTCGGTGGTGTTCACCTGGCCGGCCTTCCGCCTGGGCCAGTGTGCCGCCTGGCCGGTGAAGGCGACGGGGTCGGGGACGAACTTCTGGAGTCCGACGGAGCGCGCCTCGCTGTTCAGGTCGAGCCGTGCGGTCTGCGGGGAGTTGATCAGCAGCCAGGCCGTGAACTCGGAGACCGGCTGGACCTTGCCGTCGAGAACCACGTAGTGGGTGGTGCCTTCACCGGTACGGGTCCGCAGGACCATGCCGACCCTGTTCTCCTCCTTGGAGAGCTGTCCGTCGATGTGCGCGTCCGCGCCGACGGTGCCGGGGATCTGCGGGAAGACGATCGGGCTGCCGTCGTTCAGGGTGGCCAGCCAGTCGTCGGTGACGGACTGCGGCTGCCGGCTGCCGACGAGGGCGCCGGTCAGGTGACCGTTGTCGGCCGCGGTCTCGTCGATGCGGTACTTCGTGCCGCTCGCATCGACGAGATAGCGGGCGCCGGTCTGGCCCTTGACGTACAGGACCTCGCCGCCGCTGAGCCTACGGGCGCCTTCGGTCCGCTCGTTGTCGCGTTCGGCGAAGACGAAGGCGGCCTTCTGCACGGTGTTGCCCTTGCCTCCGGGCTGTTCGCAGACGGCCCACCGCTTCGCCGTGCCCGCGTCGTTCGCCTCCGGCAGCCGGTCGGGGGCGTACGGGATGCCGAGGACCGGTCCGCGCGGCGGCTTGCCCGCGTCGAGGATGTCGTCGGGCACCTGGATGACGTCGTACTGCTGCGGAGTGAGGAGCAACCGGGCGGAGGCGAGGTTCAGTACGGGATGCAGCAGGGCTTTCTTCTTCTTGCCCTTGCCGGTGGTGAGCACGACATAGCGGGTGGTGGACTGCTTGCCGACGATCACGTTGGTGAAGGGCTTGTCCCAGTCCTTGGGTGCGGTGGGCTTGAACATGCCGTAGGCGCCGAAGCCGGCGAGGATCAGAGCCCCGGCCACCACGCTCGGGAGGACGGCGCGCAGCGGGCTCGGCGCGCCCTCCTCGGTGCCGGTGGGCGAGGGTTGGAGAAATGCCGCCACCGTGCGCCTCTTCGCAAAGGTGTACGCGTTGAGTTCATCCCGCCGTGATGCCATGAGTCTGCGTGTCTCCCGTGTCTCCCCGCGAGGCTCCAGGAGTTCGCGTCCCCCGACCCCTGCGCCGGCCCCCCGGATGCCGGACCGCGCTGCCGGACAGGCCCCTACTATGCCTGCCGACCTCGGGCGGCCGCGGGGCGGGTAGGCTGATCCAGCCGCCAAAGCCCCCGGCGGGACAGGGGTGATCGGGTCGAAACGGGGGCCTCATGAACGGGGGAATGCCGGAATGATGTCTTCCGCGACGCGGACACGTCCGGCCGGGAACGCACCGCCCTCCGCGACCCACACACCCACCGGAGCCGCGTCCTCCCCGTACCTGCCCGGCGGACCGGCTCGCGGCTCCTACGACCCCGGCCGACAGACCCGCCCGCGGGTGAACGGACGCCCCGGACACTTCGGTTCGTTCCGATTGCAACAACTCGTACTGATCGAGACCGCGGCTGCGCTGCTGCTCGTGGCCTGGGTGATCGAGCCTCTGCTGCTCGTTCCGGCCGGCGCGGCCGCCACCGCGCTGGTGCTGCTCGCCGTCCTGCGCAGACACCGCCGGTCGCTGCCCGAGTGGTTGGGCACGGCGATCGCGCTGCGCGCGCGTACCCGCAGGGCCGCGTCGCTGGTGCTGCCCGCGGGAACCGAGCCGGGCATCGCGCCCGCCGTCGAGTGCGACCCGGCACTGCGTACGTACTCGTTCAGCGACCGTGACCGGCGGCCGGTCGGGATGATCGGCGACGGTACGTTCCTCACGGCGGTGCTGCAGATCGAGTCGGACGCCACGGCGCTGCGGCCCGACCGGTCCGCGCAGCCGCTGCCGCTGGCCCTGGTCCGGGATGTGCTCGACGTCGACGGCATCCGCCTGGAGTCGGCGCAGATCGTGCAGCACACCCAGCCCGCCCCAGCCCCGCATCTGCCCTCGCAGTCCGTCGCGGCGCGCAACTACGCACCGCTGCAGGCCCGGACGGGATCGCCCGCGGTCCGCATCACCTGGATCGCGCTCAAACTGGACCCGGAGCTCTGCCCGGAGGCCGTACAGGCACGCGGCGGCGGGATCGAGGGGGCGCAGAAGTGTCTCGTACGCGCTGCCGATCAACTGGCGAGCAGGCTGACGGGGGCCGGTTTCCGCGCCACGGTGCTGACCGAGCAGGAGTTGACGTCGGCGATCGCGACCTCGGCCTGCGTCAGCCCGTCGGCGATGGAGCAGGCGGGCCGGACCCACACACCGGCGCGGCGCACCGAGGAGACCACGCGCACCTGGCGCTGCGACGACCGGTGGCACACCACCTACTGGGTGGGGCGCTGGCCGCAGTTCGGCGGGGCGACGAGCGGTGGCGGGGCGTCGATGCCGCAGCTGGTCGCGCTGCTCACCTCGCTCCCGGCGCTCGCGACGACCTTCAGCCTGACGCTGGGACACGGCGACCGACAGGAGGTCTCGATCGCCGGCCACATCCGTATAACGGGCCGCAGCGACGAGGAACTGCTTTCTGCCCGCCATGAGTTGGAGCGCACCGCGCGTGGCGTGAAGACGTCGCTGGTGCGACTCGACCGCGAGCAGCTGCCCGGCGTACTCGCCACGCTGCCGCTCGGGGGTACCCGCTGATGTCCGTACCCACCAGTGCCCGCGCCCGGCTGGGCTTCGGGCTGATCGGACCGCGTCGCATCCGGCACACGGTCTCCGTCGAGCAACTGGCCTCGATGGCCCTGCCGGTCGGCGACGACGGCATGGTGATCGGCGTGGACGCCGAGGGGCGGCCCGCCGTGCTCGGCATCAACCGGCCGACACCGTACGAGGTCACACTGATCGGCGGGCTGTGGACGGCGCAGGTACTGGCCCTGCGGGCGGCTGCTACCGGTGCCCGGATCGTCGTGGAGACCGGGCGGGCCCACGCCTGGACGGGGCTCGCACAGGCCGCCGGGGGTGGCCAGCCGTGCATCTCGCTGCACGAGGTGGGGCGGGTGCCGCCGCAGGGCGCCTCGGCCGGCAGCCCGGTGGTCGTGGTGCGGGACTGCGGGATGCGGCCGCCACGCGGGCGAGTGGTGTCCGCGCCCTGGCAGTCGGTGATGACGCTGCTGCCGTATCTGAGTCCGGCGGCGCCCGCGTTGATGAGGAAGGCGTCCCTGGTGGGGATTCAGCGGGTGTCTCCCGACGAAGCCGCGCAGATCGGGCGGATCGCACATCTGCCGACGACGGCGACACAGTCGCTGTCGACGCTGGCGGACGGGGTCACCCTCTGGTGCACGGAACGGGACCGGCAGTTCGTGATGACGCAGGCCACCGACGCGGAGACCGGGCTGCTGGGCGGCGCACGACGGATGGACTGACCCTCGCATGCGTGCGAGGTGAGCACCGACCCGGGCAAGGTGCACGGAATGTTCACATATCCGTATGCAGATGTGCGACTTTGACCGCTTCGCCCTTCATGCTCTGCCGTACTCGGTTCACTTGGGGGCTACGCGTGACGTACTGGACAGCTCTTGCGGTGCCCTACGGCCTGCCGGAGGGGGCCCGATGACGATTAGGGTGGGTGGGGGCGCGGCAGAAGAACCTGCGGGCAGGCAATGCGCGTCCCAAGGGGGAGAGCCGGGCGGTTCGGAATACGGGAACGGTCGCCCCCACCCACCACGGCACAAGGGTGCTCGACCACACCAGGAGGCAAAGTGAACGGCGATCGGGACGAAATCCGAGAGGGCTGGAGCAGGCCCGTCGACGAGTCGTCCGACGCGGAGCCCGCCGAGATGACGGGTGAGTTCACCATCGACTACACCCCGCCCGCCTGGTACACGCAGAACGCGTCCGGGGACTCGTCGGGCGGGGCCGGATCGCACCTGGCGCCGCCTCCGCCGCCCAACGGGGCGCCGGTGTCCGTGCCCGGGTTGCCGGCCGGGGGCGGCTTCGAGCCCACCTGGGCTCCGGCACCGCCCGCGCCCGCACCGCCGGTGGCGCCGGTCGAGCCGACGCCCCCTGCCGCTGCCGCTGGTCCCTCTTCCTCGCCCGCGCCCGGGGCAGGGGCGGGGGAGGCGAGTGGTACGCCGGCTCCTTTCGGAGGCGGCGACCTGGAGAGCGGCGCGACCATGCGGTTCTCGCCGGCCGCGCTGAAGCGGGAGATCGCGGAGCGGGAGGCTGCGGCCGCGGAGGCCGCGGACGCCGCTGTGGCCGCGACTGCGGCCGCGACAACCGCCCCGCCGGCAGACGGGGCCGGCGCCGGTGACCGCGGCGGGGACGGCGGCGCTGCCGATGCGGGCGCTACCGCCGGATCCGACTCCGTACAGCCTGCGGACGTGGCGACCGACGACGGCAACGGCGATGCGGGACCGGTGACCGACGCGGTCAGGGACTCCGTCACCGACGAGGTTCCGGCCGACGTTCCTGCCGACGCGGACAAGCCTGTCGGCCCCGCGCCCTCGGACGCCATTTCGGATGCGGTGCCGCAGAACGCCCCGCCGGCCGCCGCGCCGCCGACGCCTTGGACCCCGGCACCGCCCGCGCAGGGCGGTCTGCCGCCGCTGCCGCCCGCCTTCCAGCCGGCCGCGCCGCAGCCCGACGCGCCCCAGCCGGCGCCGCAGTGGCCGGCCACGCCCGCCCAGACGAACCAGGCGCCGGGCGGTTACGGGTTCCCGAACCCCGCGCAGGCGCCGTACGCGCCTCAGCCACCGCAAACGCCGCAGCTGCCCGCCCAGCGGAACGCCCCGGCGCCGCAGGGCGGTTACGGATTCCCTCCGCAGCCGCAGGCGCCCGCCCAGGGAGTGCCGCTGCCGCCGCAGGTTCCGCAGCACCCCGCTCCTCCTGCGCCGCCGGCGCAGGGCGCATACGGGTTCCCGCAACCGCCTCAGGCGCCTCAGTCACCGCAGTGGCCCGCACAGCAGAGCGCCCCGCCGCCGCCCCAGGGCCACCAGCCGCCGGCCCAGAGCGCGCCCAATCTGCCCGCACAGGTCGCGCCCCAGCCGCCCGCCCACCGGCAACAGCCCCAGCAGCACCCGCAACAGCAGCCGCCGCAGGGCCCGCCCGTCGACCCGCGCACGGGCGCGGCCTGGCCCACCCCGGTCACCCATGATCAGCGCGAGCGTTCCGTGCCGGGCGCGCCCCTCGGTTACACGGCGGCCGTGGAGCTGTCCTCCGACCGCCTGGTCCGGGGCAAGCAGAAGGCCAAGAGCAGCCGTGCGCCGTCCGCCGCGGCCCGCTTCAAGCTGGGCAGCAAGAAGGAGGAAGCCGAGCGGCAGCGCAAGCTCGACCTGATCCGTACGCCCGTGCTGTCGTGCTACCGCATCGCGGTCATCAGCCTCAAGGGCGGCGTCGGCAAGACCACGACGACCACCGCGCTCGGCGCGACCCTGGCCACCGAGCGCCAGGACAAGATCCTCGCCATCGACGCCAACCCGGACGCCGGGACGCTAGGCCGCCGCGTACGTCGCGAGACCGGGGCCACGATCCGCGACCTGGTCCAGGCGATCCCGTACCTCAACTCGTACATGGACATCCGCCGCTTCACCTCACAGGCGCCCTCCGGTCTGGAGATCATCGCCAACGACGTGGACCCGGCGGTCTCGACGACCTTCAACGACGAGGACTACCGGCGCGCGATCGATGTCCTCGGCAAGCAGTACCCGATCATCCTCACCGACTCGGGTACCGGTCTGCTCTACAGCGCGATGCGCGGAGTGCTGGACCTCGCCGACCAGTTGATCATCATCTCGACGCCGTCGGTCGACGGCGCCTCCAGCGCCTCCACGACGCTGGACTGGCTGTCGGCGCACGGGTACGCGGAATTGGTGCAGCGCTCGATCACCGTCATCTCCGGCGTCCGCGAGACCGGAAAGATGATCAAGGTCGATGACATCGTGCAGCACTTCGAGACGCGCTGCCGGGGTGTGATCGTCGTACCGTTCGACGAGCATCTGTCGGCCGGCGCCGAGGTCGACCTGGACATGATGCGCCCGAAGACCCGTGAGGCGTACTTCAACCTCTCCGCGATGGTCGCCGAGGACTTCCCGCGCGCCCAGCAGCAGCAGGGTCTGTGGACGTCGGACGGCAACAACCCGCCGCCGCAGTACGCCCCGCCGATGCCCGGGCATCAGATGCCCGGTCAGCAGCCGTACGCACCACAGCAGACGGGCCAGCCGTATCCGCCTCAGCAGCCCCAGCAGCCGTACCCGCCCCATCAGCCGTACGGGGGACAGCAGCCGTATCCCCCGCACCCCGGTCCCGGTGCGCAGCAGAACGGCTGGCAGCAGTCGCTGCCGTCCCAGGCCCAGTCCCCAGCGAGCCCGGCCGGCCCGCCCGCGCCGCAACAGCACGGCGGACAGCCCGGCTTGCCGGCCCAGCAGGACCACCCCGAACTGCAGGGTCCCGTCCCGCCCGCGGGCTGGCAGCAGCACCCTCCGCAGCCACCGTCAGCGCCTCAGCAGTAAGGCATCAGAGGTCTGAACCAATGAGGGCCCGCACCGTCTCGACGGTGCGGGCCCTTTTGGTATTCCTGCAGCCCACACGCCGTTTGGGGCACCGTTGACGCGACTCGACCAGCGCTGGTAGACCTTCGCTTCACCAGTTGGCGAACCAGAGATCAACCCGCCTTCTCCGTGCGAGTCATGACGCGAGGTCCCTGTCCATGGTCACAAGAGTCCCACCACCCTCCGCTCAGCCACGCTCACGTATGCGTATCCTCCTGGCATCCGGTGCCGCGGCCCTCGCGTTGGCGGCCGGGTCGATCGTCCCCGGGATGCCCCTCGGCGCCGCCCCGCAGCAGGCGCAGGCCGCCGACAACGGCAAGACGACGCTGACCGTCGCGGTCGCACAGAGCGTCGACTCACTGAGCCCGTTCCTCGCTCAGCGGCTGATGAGTACCAGCGTCCACCGGCTCATGTACGACTTCCTCACCAACTACGACCCCAAGGACAACCACACGGTCCCCGGGCTCGCGACCAAGTGGGAGCCGTCCGCCGACAAGCTGACCTGGACGTACACCATACGGTCCAACTCCAAGTGGTCGGACGGGCAGCAGGCCACCGCCGAGGACGCGGCGTGGACCTTCAACAAGATGATGACCGACGAAGGCGCTGCCACCGCGAACGGCAGCTTCGTCGCGAACTTCAAGAAGGTGACGGCGCCCAGCCCGGAGAAGCTGGTCATCGAGCTGAAGCAGCCTCAGGCCACCATGGCGGCGCTCGATGTGCCGATCGTGCCGAAGCATGTCTGGGAGAAGGTCGGGGACTTCTCGAAGTTCAACAACGACACCAAGTTCCCGATCGTCGGCAACGGGCCGTACATCCTGACCGACTACAAGGTCGACCAGTATGTGAAGCTCAAGGCCAACAAGAGCTTCTGGCGCGGCGCACCCAAGTTCGACGAACTGGTCTTCAAGACGTACAAGGACCAGGACGCCGCGGTCGCCGCCCTGCGCAAGGGTGAGGTCTCGTTCGTCGCGGGCGCCCCCGCGCTCACACCCGCTCAGGCCGCTTCCCTCAAGGGCGACAAGAACATCAAGGTCAACGAGGGTCCGGGCCGCCGCTTCTTCGCGCTGGCCACCAACCCGGGCGCGCAGACCAAGGACGGCAAGAAGTTCGGCGACGGCAACAAGGCCCTGCTCGACCAGAAGGTCCGCCAGGCGCTCTTCCTGTCGATCGACCGCAAGACCATCATCGACAAGGTCTTCCAGGGCCACGCCGTCGAGGGCCAGGGCTACATTCCGCCGCGTTTCTCGGACTACTTCTGGCAGCCGTCCGACAGCCAGAAGCTGTCGTACGACCCCGACCGGGCGGCCCAGCTCCTCGACCAGGCGGGGTACAAGCTCAAGGGCGACCAGCGTGTCGGCAAGGACGGCAAGCCGCTCGACCTGCGCATCCTGTGCCACGCCACGGACCCGAACGACAAGGCGATCGGCAAGTACCTCAAGGAGTGGTGGGGCAAGCTCGGCATCGGCCTGAAGGTCGACTGCCGCGACGACGTCTCGGTGCCCTGGTACGCCGGTGAGTACGACCTCGCCTTCGACGGCTGGTCCGTCAACCCGGACCCGGACTTCGTCCTGGGCATCCACACCTGCTCGGCACTGCCCGCCAAGGCCAAGGAGAGCGCGGCCACGGACAACTTCATCTGCGACAAGACGTACGACGAGCTGTACAAGAAGCAGCTCGCCGAGTACGACCCGGCCAAGCGGGCGGACATCGTCAAGCAGATGGAGTCGTGGATGTACGACTCCGGCTACATGAACATCATCGCCTACCCGAACGCGGTCGAGGCGTACCGCACCGACCAGATCAAGTCCATCACCACCATGCCCGAGGCGGCCGGCAACATCTACGGCCAGGACGGGTACTGGAGTTGGTGGTCGGCCGTTCCGGCGGCCGCAGACGGCAAGAACGGTTCGGCCGCGGACGACGGTGGCAGCTCCACCGGTGTCGTCATCGGCATCCTCGTCGCCGTGGTGGTGGTCGCCGGTGGCGGGTTCCTCCTCGCGCGGCGCCGCCGCAGCACGGCGGAGGAACGCGAATAATCACGCGAACGGGATGAGAGGGACCGGCAGGGGGCCACGACATCACATCCCCCTGCCGGTCCCTCCAAGTGCAGCACGAGTAACGAGAGTTCCCCATGACAGCTGAAAGCACTCCGGCGCTCGTGCAGAACGCGGATGCGGACACCGACGGCCGGGCTCCGGCCGGGCCGTCGGTCGCCCGCGACGCACGGGCGCGCAACATCAAGGTCTATCTCCAGTACGTGGCGGCAAAGATCGCGGGAGCGGTCATCTCCCTGTTCGCCGTTCTGGTCACCAGCTTCTTCCTCTTCCGCCTCATCCCCAGCGACCCCGTGAAGCAGATGACCGGCGGTCGCCGCGTCTCCGCCGAGCAGCTCCAGTCGCTCAGACACCAGTTCGGCCTCGACCAGCCGCTCTGGAAGCAGTTCACGAGCTACGTGGGTGATGCCCTGACCGGGGACTTCGGTACCTCGTTCCAGTTCCACACCCCGGTCATCGACAAGATCACCGAGGCGCTGCCGGCGACGCTGCTGCTCACCGGCACGGCGTACGTCCTCTACACGGCACTCGGCATCTGGCTGGGCACCCGTACCGCCTGGCGCAACGGCTCCCGCAGCGACCGCTTCAACACCGCGTTCGCGCTCACGCTCTACTCGGTGCCGTCGTTCTGGCTGGGCCTGCTCCTGATCATCGTCTTCTCCGTGGGCATCGGCCCGATCCCCGGCATGTTCCCGACGGGCGGCCTGGAGTCGGGCGGCGAGACAGGCGTCGCCTACATCCTCGACGTCGCCCATCACCTGGTGCTTCCCGTGATCACACTGGTCGCGGTCGGCTATGCCCAGACTCTCCTCGTGATGCGTTCCTCGCTCCTCGACGAGATGGGCAGCGACTATCTGACGACAGCCCGCGCGAAGGGGCTCCGTGACGACGTCGTACGGCGCAAGCACGCCGTCCCGAACGCGATGCTGCCGACGTTCACACTGATGTTCGTGAACCTGGGTCACGTGGTGGCGGGCCAGATCCTGGTCGAGACGGTGTTCTCCTGGCCGGGCCTCGGCGGTCTCTTCTACCAGGCGCTGAGCGTGCCCGACCTTCCCCTCGTCCAAGGGTTGTTCTTCGTCTTCGCCACCGCGGTGATCCTGGCGAACACCCTCGCCGACGTGCTGTATCCGCTGCTCGATCCCCGGGTGGGACGATGACGACCGAACCGTTGCCCGTGCAGAACGAAGCGGGCGTGACCAAGACCCCGCGCGCCCTGGCCCGGGCCCGCAAGCGCCAGTCACTGGCCCGCTTCTGGCGGGAGTACCGGACACACCGGGGCGGCCTGTGGGGGCTGGCCGGGCTCGTCCTGATCGCGCTGATCGCGGTGTTCGCGCCCACGCTGGTCGGCGCCGACTCGCAGAGCGTCACCGATGCACCGGGTGGCGCGCTCGAATCACCCAGCGGTGAATTTCCGCTCGGTACGGATCAGTTCGGACGCAGCGTCCTGGCACTGCTGGTGTGGGGAGCGCGCGTCTCCCTCACGGTGGGGCTGCTCGCCGCGTTCCTGTGCGTGGCGATCGGCACGGTCGTCGGGATCGTCGCGGGCCACTTCCACGGTTGGTACTCGACGGTTTTGATGCGCGTCACCGACTGGTTCCTGGTGATGCCGACCCTCGTTCTCGCGATCGCGCTCGCCACGGTGATGGACCGCTCCATCTGGACGGTCATCCTCGCCATCGGCGTGACGACCTGGCCGACCACGGCCCGTCTGGTCCGAGCCCAGACGCTCGCCGTCGAGTCCCGTCCCTACATCGAGCGCGCCCGCGCCCTGGGCGGCGGCCACGGGCACATCATGGCGCGGCACGTCCTGCCGAACGTGATGCCGCTGGTGCTCGCCCAGACCACGCTCGTGATCTCCAGCGCGATCCTCACCGAGGCCACGCTGGCCTTCCTCGGCCTCGGCGACCCGACCATCACCTCCTGGGGCGGCATGCTTCAGGACGCACGCGAGGCGGGCGCCGTGAGCGCCGGCGACTGGTGGTACCTGGCACCGCCCGGCATCGCCATCGCCCTGGTGGCGCTGTCGTTCACGCTGTGCGGCCGTGCCATCGAGTCCGTCCTCAATCCCAAGCTGGGGGTGGCCCGTTGAGTACACCGAGCACACAGAAGACCCCTTTGCTGGAGGTACGCGACCTCTCGGTCACGTACGCCGGCGGAGCACAGGCGGTCCGGGGCGTCGACCTCACCGTCGACGCGGGCCGGAAGCTCGGCATCGCCGGTGAGTCCGGGTGCGGCAAGTCGACGCTCGCACTCGCGCTGCTGCGGCTGCTGCCCGCCCGGACGAAGGTCGCCGGCGAGATCCTGCTGAACGGCGAGGACGTCCTCGCCATGAAGTGGGGCCAGGTCAGGGCCGTGCGCTGGGCGGGTGCCTCGATCGTCTTCCAGGGGGCGATGCACTCGCTCAACGCCGTGCACCGCATCGGTGACCAGATCGCCGAGCCGATCCTGTTGCACAAGAAGGCCACACCGGCCGGCGCGAAGAAGAAGGCCGGTGAACTCCTGGAGCACGTGGGGCTGCCGGCCGCGCGCTCGAACGCGTATCCGCACGAGCTCTCCGGCGGTCAGCGGCAACGTGTGATGATCGCGATGGCGCTGGCCTGCGACCCGGAGCTGATCATCGCGGACGAGCCGACGACGGCCCTCGACGTGATGATCCAGGCCCAGATCCTGCGGCTGATCGAGCAGCTGGTGTCCCAGCAGGACCTCGGTCTGATCATGATCAGCCATGACCTGGCGGTGCTCTCGGACACCTGCGACCGGCTCGCGGTGATGTACGCGGGCCGGGTCGTGGAGGAGGGCCCCTCGGCCGCGGTTTTCGAGAACGCGCAACACCCTTACAGCAAGGCCCTGTCGGGCGCCTTCCCGCGGATCGGCGACCGGTCCTCCCGGTTCGCGCCCCGCGGGCTGCCCGGCGACCCGCCGGACCCGTCGGCGCTGCCGGCCGGCTGCACGTTCCATCCGCGCTGTCCGGTGGCACTGGACTCCTGCACCACGCAGGACCAGGAGCTGCGGGACGCCGGCGCGGCGCGGCGGGCGGCCTGTGTGCTGGTGGAACCGGGGGCGGCCGACGCCTCGCTCCCGCAGGGCGCCGAGGAAGCAAGGAGCACATCATGACCACCACCATTCCTCTGCTCAGCGCGGAGGGACTGAAGGTCACCTTCCCCGGCCGGCGCGGTGCGGCCACGGCGCGCGCGGTGGACGGCGTCGACCTGGACATCCGGCCCGGCGAGATCGTCGCACTGGTCGGCGAGTCCGGGTGCGGCAAGACGACGCTGGCCCGCTCCCTGCTGGGGCTGGTGCCCCCGACGTCCGGGGCGGTCACCTTCGACGGCAAGCCGCTCGACTACGCGGGCCGCGCGCTGAAGGCGTACCGCAAGCGGGTGCAGCTGGTTCTCCAGGACCCCAGTGGATCGCTCAACCCGCGGCACACGGTGTACGAGGCGGTGGCGGAGGGCCTGCGGATCCACGGGCACGCCGGTGACGAACGGGCCGCCGTGGCGGAGGCCCTGTCGCGGGCCGGACTGCGACCCCCCGAACGGTTCTTCCTGCGCTACCCGCACGAGCTGTCGGGCGGCCAGCGCCAGCGCGTGGTGATCGCGGGCGCCCTGGTCCTGGAACCGGAACTCATCGTGGCCGACGAGCCGGTGGCCTCGTTGGACGCGTCGGTGCGCGGCGAGATCCTGGCCCTGCTGCTGCGGCTGAGGGACGAACTGGGCCTGTCGGCCCTGGTGGTCACGCACGACCTCGGTCTGGCGTGGAACATCGCCGACCGGGTCGCGGTGATGTATCTCGGCCGGATCGTCGAGACGGGCGAGGTCGAGCAGATCCTGACGGCCCCGCAGCACCCCTACACCCAGGCACTGCTGTCGGTGCTGCCCGAGGCCGAGGGCGATCCGGTGATCCTCACGGGTGAACCGCCGGACCCGTCGAAGGTGCCGTCCGGTTGCCGCTTCCACGCGCGCTGCCAGATCCTCGCGTCGGGCGAGGCGGAGCGGGCAGGGGTGGCGGACGCGTGCCGTACGAAGGATCTTCCGGTGCTCGCAGGGGGCGGGGAGACACAGGTGGCGTGCCACTGGGCGCACGCGGTGATCGGGGCGCAGTCGTAGGGCGGTGGCCCTCCGGTCGGGCGTCCGGCCGACCGCTCCGGTCCGGACGCGGCCCCGTCCCGGTCGATGCCTCAGTGCTCAGATACTGACTGCCGGCGGCTTTTCGCCCGGGGTCGGCCGCCCGGCCGCACCGGTGACCGTACCGAGGTCGGGCGGTGTCCGTTCCGCCGTCTCCAGGGAGCGTTCCAGCTTGCCGAGGAGCCGGCCCAACTGACTCCGCTCGGCCACCGTCAGCTCCGCCAGCATCCGCTCCTCGTTGGCGAAGTGCGCGACCGCGACCACATCGGCGATCTCGATCCCCCGGTCGGTGAGGCGCGCGTACACGACCCTGCGGTCGCCGGGATCGCGCTCCCGGGTCACCAGACCCGCCTTCTCCAGCCGGTCCAGACGCAGCGTGATGCCACCGGTGGTGACCAGGGATATGTCGGCGAGTTCACCGGCGGTCCGCCGGTAGGGCGGTCCTGACCTGCGCAGAGCCGCGAGTACGTCGAAGGCCGCCATGTTCAGGTCGAAGCAGTCGAAGAGGTCGGACAGCAGCCCCTGGTAGCGCAGGAAGCTGCGGTGGAGCCGGCCGAGGACCTCCATCGGCGAGGCGTCGAGACCGGGGAGCTCCCGCTTCCACTGCTCCAGAATGAGGTCGACCGCGTCGGGGCTGCTGGAAGCTCTACGAGTCATGTGCGGTGGGAGGACGGCGTCGACGCCGGGACCCCGCGCCTCCTTCCGGGAATGGAGCGTGCGGTGCGGTAGTGACCGCCCACGATACAACCGGCGCCGGGAGCCGGACCCTTGTGGCGGCTGTCGCCAAGTGCTAGAAATCTCAGCATTAGCTGTTTCAGTTCTTAGATAACTCTCCGTGGCGACATCGGCGATCGACCGCTGCGCCGCTCCAGGAGGCACGGTCCGCATGCTCCTGCTCCCCACCGGGATGGTGGCGCCCACCCAGCGCACCCTCCCCGACTTCGTCCTGGAACGTCCCGTGACGGCGGCCGAGGCCGTGATGGCGGGGGCGACGCGCGGTGCGGTCTACGCACAGGGCTGCAGCGACCTCTTCGCGCAGTTCCGCGAGGGTCTCGACTGCCGGACTCTCGTATCGCTGGAGCGCGTACCCGAGCTCGCCGCGGTCGAGTGGGACGGCTCGACGCTGGAGATCGGCGCCGGGGTCGATCACCACACCGGCTCGCACGACGCCCGGATACAGGCCGCCCTGCCGGGCCTGGCCGCGGGCTGGGGCAGCATCGCCACCCAGCGCATCCGGCGACGGGCCACCCTCGGCGGGAATCTGATGGCGCGACGCACCCGGTACGAGATGTCGGTGATGCTGGGCGCGCTCGACGCGGAGCTGGACTTCCTGACACTCGACGGGACGGTCACCGTCTCGCCGGCCGCCCTGTGGGACCGGGCGGAGCCGCCGGGCGGTCTGCTCCGCGCGATCAGGATCACGGACGTACGTCAGGTGTGGTTCGGGTACGAGCGCTCGATGCGCCCGCTGATGACGGTGGCCGCAGCGGTCCGCACGGGGACGGTCACGATGGCGGTGGGCTCCGAGTACACCCGTCCGTACACCGTCGGCGCCCCGTTGGGCACCGACCCCACCGAGATCGCGGCCGCACTGCCCGAGGCGATCGGCGACGCGGCCGGGAGCGCCCGCTACCGGCGTCATGTCGCCGCCGTGCTTCTCGGACGGCTGCTGGAACGACGCACCACCGGAGAGGGAACCCCCCGATGAACAGCGACATGACCGGCGACACGGGCACCCGGCTCACGATCGACTTCGCCGTCGACGGCCGGCCGCGCACCGAGCGGATCGCGCCCAACACGGTCCTGCTCGATCTGCTCCGCGACCGCTACGGCATGACCGGTGTCAAGGCGTCCTGCGAGCGCGGCGTCTGCGGCGCCTGCACGACGCTGATCGACGGGACACCCTCCGCCTCCTGCAGCGTCTTCGCGTTCAGCGTCGACGGCCGCGACGTGGAGACCGTCGCGGGACAGGCCGCGGGCGGGGAACTGAGCCCGGTGCAGCGCGCCTTCGCGGAGTGCGGCGGCTTCCAGTGCGGCTACTGCACCCCCGGCATGATCATGCTGACCACCGCGCTGCTGAGGGAGGACCCGGAGCCGGACGACGAGACGATCCGCTCCTGGATCTCCTCCAACGTGTGCCGCTGCACCGGCTACCAGATGATCATCGACTCGGTGCGCAGAGCGGCCGAGCTGATCCGCGACGACGAGCCGGCCCGTGACATCGAGGACGCCCGATGAGCAGATCCCGTATCGGCACACGCGACCGCCGCACCGACGCGACCCTCAAGGTCACCGGCGCCGCGCAGTACACCGCCGACATCCGGTTCCCCGGCATGCTGCACGCCAAGGTGCTCCGCAGCCCGCACGCCCACGCCCGCCTGGTGTCGGTCGACAGCGTCAAGGCCCGCGCACTGCCGGGCGTGCACGCCGTGCTGACCCGCGACGAGCTCGACGGACTCGACCCCACCTACGGCTACTTCATCAAGGACCAGCCGATCGTCGCCCTGGACCGGGTGCGGTACGCGGGCGACGTGGTGGCGGCCGTCGCCGCCGAGTCCGAGGCGGTGGCGCTGCACGCGCTGGAGTTGATCGAGGTGACGTACGAGCCGCTGCCGGCCGTCCCCGACATCGAAACCGCTCTCGCACCCCACGCCCCGGAGCTGTTCGAGCAGGCTCCGCCCGGCATCGTCCCTCCGTACGGAACAGGGGCCTCCGGTCACCTCCGGCCGCGGCCCAACGTCTGTTACGAGTTCCGGTACGAGACCGGCCCGGACTCCGTCTGGGACGCATGCGACCACGTCTTCGAGGACTCCTTCACCTTCTCCCGGATGAATCACTTCCATCTGGAGCCGTTCGTCACGGTCGCGGATGTGCGCGGCGAGGAGATCGAGATCTGGACCTCCACCCAGAACCCGTTCCCGCTGCGCAAGGAGCTGGCGCGGGTGCTGCGTACCCCGGAGAGCCGCATCCACGTCCATGTGCCGTATGTGGGGGGTGGGTTCGGTTCGAAGCACAACTGCAAGACCGAGCCGATCGCCATCCTGCTGTCGCGGGCGGCCGGCCGGCCGGTGCGCTACTGCCTGACGACGGAGGAAGGTTTCCTCACGCTCAGCCAGCACGCCGCCGTCCTGAAGGTGAGGACGGGCGTCATGGCGGACGGGACGTTCGTCGCACGCGAGAGCGAGGTGCTGCTGGACGCGGGAGCGTACTCCGACGGCAGCCCGCTCGTCGCGGAGAAGGCCTGCTACCGGATGCCGGGGCCGTACCGCTGGCAGCACATCCGCTCCTCCTCGTCGTGCGTGATGACCACGACCACACCGGCGGGCCCGTTCCGCGGCTTCGGGGCGACGCAGGCCACCTGGGCGTCCGAGAGCCAGGTCGACATGATCGCCGAACGGCTCGGGATGGATCCGTACGAACTGCGCATGAAGAACCTCAAGCGGCTCGGGGAGCCGTTCGTGCCGGGCGAGAGCGGGATCGACAGCGATCTCGCCGAAGGCCTCGACGCGGTTGCCGATGCGCTCGGCTATCGGGGGCGCGAGCGCGTACCCCGTCGCGGGATGGGGCTGGCCATCGGTTTCAAGGACGGCGGCGGGGTGAACAAGCCCGCGCAGGCCCGGGTGAAGATAACGGCCACCGGTTCGGTCTATGTCAGCTCCGGCACGGTCGAGATCGGCCAGGGCGCCTCCACCTCGCTCTGCCAGGTCGCGGCCGAGGTGCTCGGCACGGATCTGGAGCGGGTGCGCTACGCGCCGGTCGACACCGATGTCACCCCCTACGACCAGGGCACCAACGCCTCGTCCGGGATGACGGTGATGGGCACCGCGGTACTCAGGGCGGCCCAGGACGCCAGGTCGAAGGTGCTCGCTTTCGCGGCCGGGCAGCTCTGCTGCGATCCGGCCGAACTGACCCTGCAGGACTGGACTGTTCGGCGCGGGGAAGAGACGCCTGTTCCGCTGCCGGGCCTGGTGGCGAGGGTCTTCGGCGGCACGGGGTACGAGTTCCACGGCGAGGGCTTCTTCAAGGCGCCGCTCTCCTCCGACGCCCCGCTGGAGTCCCCCTGCCTCTTCTGGGAGATCGGCTGGGCGGGCGCGGAGGTCGAGGTCGACCCGGACACCGGAAAGGTGACGGTCCTGCAGCTGGTCGCGAGCGGCGATGTCGGCCGGGCCGTCAACGAGCTGCTCTGCCGCGGCCAGGACGAGGGCGCTGCCGTGATGGGGCTGGCGCAGGCGATGTTCGAGGAGATGCGGTACGAGGACGGCGCGCTGCTCAACGGTGAGGCGCTGGACTACCGGGTGCCCATGGCCGAGGACCTCCCCGCGCGTTTCGTGTCGATCACCCAGGAGCAGGGACACGGGCCCGGCCCGTTCGGCGCCAAGGGGGCCGGGGAGGGCGCGATGGTCCCGGTCGCGGCGGCCGTCGCCAATGCGGTGCAGGACGCCACGGGCGCGCGGGTGACCACCCTGCCGCTCACCCCCGAGCGGGTCTTCGACGCGCTGCAAGCACTGCCCCGGGAGTACACACAGCCGCGCTGACCCGCATCGCCCCAACCGGCCCATGGTTCATCCGCCATGGGCCGGTGAGTCATGCCTGTAGCTCGCTCACTATCAAAATGCCTGTTCAGACGGGGTTCACTTCGTTATGAAATTTAAGTGCTTAGTTGTTGACCCCTAAGACACTTCTTTCTAGGGTCGCCGCAACTCCTCTGTTCGCGGAAGGATCCCCATGTCAATCGTGGCCACCGGCCCCACCGTGAGCTCCATCTCGGCCAGGCTCGAACGCCTGCCGAGCTCTCGCTGGCACATCAAGGTCCGTACGCTCATCGGCGCCGTCACGTTCTTCGAGGCGTTCGACCAGTTGCTGACCGCCTCCGCACTGCCCGTCCTGACCGAACAGTGGAAGCTGAGCACCGGCCAGGGCACACTGATCGTCACCAGCGGTTCGGTCGGCATGCTGCTCGGCGCACTCGTCGCCGGCTGGCTCGGCGACCGCATCGGCCGGGTCCGTACCGTCGCGCTCGGCGTGGCCGTGACCGCGCTGGCCAGCCTCGCCGTCGCCGTCTCGCCCGGCTTCGCCCTGTTCACCGCCTTCCGGTTCGTCCAGGGGCTCGGCATCGGCGGCGTCGTGCCCGTCGCGGCCACGTACATCAACGAGATAGCACGCGCCGACCACCGCGGCCGGTTCGTGCTCCTGTACGAGCTCATCTTCCCGGCCGGTCTGGCCTCGGCGACCCTGGTGGCCAGCTGGGTGGTGCCCAGCTTCGGCTGGCGTGTGATGTTCCTGATCGGCGCCCTGCCCGTGCTGCTGGTGGTCGTCCTGCGCCGCCAGGTCCCCGAGTCGCCACGCTGGCTGCTCTCCCGCGGCCGGGTCGAGGAGGCCGAGCAGGTCATCGCCCGGATCGAGCAGGACGTCGAGAAGTCCATCGGCGCGCAGCTGCCGGAGCCCGGCCCCTCGACAGCCGTCGAGACAACCCGCGGCGGCCTGCGCGACCTGTTCACCGGCCGCTATCTGCGGCGCACGGTGGTCGTCTCGGGTCTGTGGTTCGTCGCGTACTACGTCAACCACGGCATCGCGACCTGGCTGCCCTCGCTCTACACCAAGACGTTCGGCCTCGATCTGCGCACCGCGCTGAACTACTCGCTGCTGAGCAATGTGACCGGGCTGATCGGCTGTCTCCTCGTGGCCCTGATCATCGACCGGGTGGGCCGCCGGATCTCTCTCACCATCGGGCTCGGCGGCGCGGCGGTCGCCCTGCTCTCGCTGGCCGTGTCCGGTGCCACCTCGGGCGGACAGGTCGCGGTCTGGGCGTCGGTCGCGACACTCTTCGTCTTCGCGACCAACGTCAGCCTGTACCTCTACACACCGGAGCTGTACCCGACCCGCAGCCGTGCGCGCGGGGCGTCGTTCGGCGGGGTGTGGAACAGGCTCGGTGTCATCCTCGGACCGATCGTGGTGGGCGCCATCATCGGCTCGGGGGGCAGCCTGACGATGGTCTTCGCCCAGCTGGGTTGCATGGCCGTGGTCGGTGCGGTGATCGCACTGTTCGCGGTGGAGACCAAGGGCAGGACGCTGGAGGAGCTGAACTCCTGAGCCGCCTCCCGATGCACCTACGGCTCCGGCCGGGACCCGCTCTGCGCGGTCCCGGCCGGAGCCGTAGGTGAGCGAAGGATCAGCCCCGGTCGTACGCCGCGACCAGCTCGCCGGCCCGCTTCACATCGGCGGCGATCGCCACGAGAAGGTCGTCGAGCGAGTCGAACTTCGCCATGCCTCGGACGTACGCGAGGAAGTCGACGGAGACATGGAGTCCGTACAGGTCAAGACCCACGCGGTCGATCGCGTACGCCTCCACCGTCCGCTCCGTGCCGTCGAACTGCGGGTTCGTGCCGACCGAGATCGCGGCGGGCATCGTCTCGCCGTTCGCGTTCAGCCAGCCCGCGTACACGCCGTCGGCGGGGATCGCGGTGTGCGGCAGGGTCTCCACGTTCGCCGTCGGGAAACCCATCTCGCGGCCACGCTGTGCGCCGCGCACCACGATGCCCTCGACGCGGTGCGGACGGCCCAGGATCTCGGCGGCACCCGCCACATCGCCCTCGGCGACGAGCCGGCGGGTGAGGGTGGACGAGAACGGCTCCCCGCCGCCCGCCTCGCCGCTCACATACAGGTCGATGACCTCGACGCTGTAGTCGTACGTCGCACCGAACTCGGTGAGAAGCTGCACGTTCCCCGCGGCCTTGTGGCCGAAACGGAAGTTGGGACCCTCGATGACGAGCTGCGCGTGCAACTTGTCGACCAGGACCTTCACGATGAAGTCGGCCGGCGCCAGCTTCGAGAACTCGGTCGTGAACGGCAGGATCAGCAGCGCGTCCACTCCCAGCTCGGCCATCAGCTCGGCGCGCCGGTGGTGCGGGGCCAGCAGCGGCGGATGGCTGCCGGGCCGGACGACCTCGCTGGGGTGCGGGTCGAACGTCACGACGACCGAGGGCACTCCCAGCTCGCGCGCGCGCTCCACGGCCCTGCCGATGATCAGCTGGTGTCCGCGGTGCACCCCGTCGTAGGAGCCGATGGTGACGACGCTGCGTCCCCAGTCCTGGGGGATGTCCTCCAAGCCACGCCAGCGCTGCACTGTGACCGCTCCTCGCCCGAACCTGTGTACGTGGGTTTACCTCTTATGCAGGTCTAAGACTGCCATGCCCCCGGCCCGGGGCCTGCATCGGCATCGTCATCGCGGTGGACAGGGTCTCCACGGTCCGCCGCGCACCGGGGCCGACGACGGCCGCCCACTCCTGCGGCGCCTCGGCCAGCCATCCGGTGACCAGCCGGGCGAATCCGGGCACGTCACGGGCCAGTTCGACCAGCCGGCGGTCGAAGCGGGCCGCCCCTTCGGGGGTGCGGACGAGCAGCATCCCGGTGCGGTGGACCAGCGCTCGGGTACGGGCCGGCGCACGCCGTGCGGATCCGGTCGCCGCCGCACAGAGCAGTGCATCGAGCACGACCGGGTCGCGGTGGGCCCCCTGCTCGAACTCCAGCAGCATCTCCAGCAGCTCGGCGCGCAGCGCCCCCGAAGCCGGGGTGCCTGGCGCGGCCAGCACCTCGGCGAGCGCGCCACGCACGGATGCCGGGGCCGGACGGTCCCGCAACAGACCGCTCATCAGGGGCAGCAGCAGAGCGCGGGCGGCGGGCCCGCGTTCCAGCCTGCGGTCGACGTACGCGGCAGCGTGCGCGCCGTCCTCAGGATGGCTGTCGACGTACGCCCGCACCAGACCGGCCGCGTGCAGGGCCAGCGCCGGGGCGTCGATCCCGGCGAGCGAGCGCAGCACCTTGCCCGCACCGTCACCGGGCCGGGTGATCGCCTCCCGGAACGCGGCGACCACCGGCTCGTGATGGGTCGGCAGGGCGACGACGAGCTCGGCCGCGGACAGATGCGGATCGCCCTGCACGAAGATCCGCAGGGCCTGCGGCAGATAGCGGTCCCGGGTCCGCGGATCGCGTACCAGGAGGGTCAGCGCGGCTCCGTGCAGGTCGGCGTCGGCGGGGTGGGCCAGCAGGGCGAGCGCGGAGCGCCGCAGCAGTGCACGATCGGCTTCGGCGGTCGCATGCGGTGCGGTGACGAGCCCGTACGTGGCGGCGGCGCCCCGAAGGACCCGCCGGCCGGCATCGCGGGCCCAGCGCTCGACAGCCCGGCACAGCGCGGCCGGCTCGTCCTCGGCCAGCGCGGTGAGCAGTTCGTCGGCGCGCGGCTGGCCGGTCGCGACGAGGGCGTCGGTCAGATCGTCGACGGCGAGGGCACGACGGGCGTACAGGAGCGCCTGCGCGGCCGCGGCGACGGTCGGCCGCATCGCCACACCGTCCTCGGCGGGCAGCGGGCGCTCATCGGTGAACCAGAGGCAGAGCAGGGGCTGCACGATCCGGGGCCGGGCGACGAGCCGTCCGGCCACCACATCCAGGAACCGCTCCTCGCCGCTGTCCCCGCCCCCGTCACGACAGGCGACGACCCGGCCCCGTCGGCCGTCGCGGTCGCCGTCCCACCGGTCTCCGCGCGGCGGGCCGTCCGCAGGCACCAGCCGGCGCAGCAGGTCGATCCGGTCCGCCTCGGGCAGCCGCAGCCGGCGCCAGAACCACGGGCCGAACTCGGCGTACGCCCCCAGGGAGTGTCGGCGATGTCCCGGGCCGGGCGGGACATCGCGGGCGCCTCCTGGCTTCCCCGTCCCTCCCTGCGCGCCGGACCGCCGGACGATACGACCGGCGAGAAGCCGCAGCACTTCCACGTGCGGCCCGGCATCGGGCACCCGGAGCAGTGTCTGCGACAGGAGATGAGCCGCCCACCAGGAGGCGTCGTGCAGCGGGCCGGCGTCCTCGGCCCCGCCGGGCCGGGCGGCGCCCTCGTCCGGACCGGCCGCAGCCGCCGGATTCGCGGTGCCCTGCCGTCGGGACGCCGTGGCCAGGGGAGTCCGTCCCGGTGGACAGCCGGTCGACGGCCTGGATCAGATCGGCCAGCCGGTCCAAGGCGTCGATCAGATCGGTCAGCCGGCGGGACAGCGCGGCAGCGCCCTGCCTGCGGCCCAGGAGCAGGAGGGCCTGGATCACCGGGCCGATTCGATGGCGCGGTACGGGGAGCGTGTGGGGTTCGTGCGCGGACCTCGCTCCCGAAGCCGCGTCGGCCTCCCGCACATGCCCCCGTACAGGCCCCTGCTCGGAGGCAACCGACGTCCGGCGGCCGGTCCGCGGGCTCCGCTGGACCGGAACGCGTTCCCCCGCCGTCCTGGCTCCACCACCGCCCGGTACCTCCTCGTGCCACCGGTGCACCAGAGACCGCAGCGCCTTGTCCAGGTCCAGATGGACGCCCTGCACCCAGTCCCCCAGCTCCTCGTGCGCGAAGCGATAGCCCCCACCCGCCGGGACCAGCAGGCCTTCGGTGAGGACCGCCGACGCCCATCCCGTGCGCCAGGGGAAGACCTCCTCGAACGCCGCACGGTCCAGCTCCCCCTGCCCCGGCCCGAGACAGCGGCGCGCCGCTTCGTGGACCCGTCCCGTCACCCGGGCGGCCAGCCGCCGCACCGCCGTGCCCCTGAGCACCGGACGGGACGCCGCGGCGATCCGGACCGCGATGCGCAGGCACATCAGGTCCAGGTGCGCGCCGAAGACGTCGTCCGTGTCCGGCCGTCCGGCCACGTCCTCGGGGAGCGCCGCGCGTACCTCGGCGAGCAGCCGCAGGGTGAGCGGATGCCGGTCGTGGCCGGGGGCCAAGGCGTCGGCCGGGATGCCGTATCGGTCCCGGGCACCCTCGGCCTGGCTCGCGGTGAGGTCGGCGAGCCGGACGGCGGACGGCAGCCGGCGGGCCGGCCTTGCCGGGCGGTGCAGCGCTCCGGGCGGGCAGAGCGCACCGGCCGTCTCCCAGTACTCGGGCCGGCAGGCGACCACCAGCCGTGCCCGGTTGCTCCGCAGCCAGTCGACCGTTCCCGCCGTCCACCGGTCCAGCCGGTGAGCGAGTACGGGCGGCATCTCCTCGGGGGCGTCCAGCAGGACGAGCAGCGGGCGCCCGGAATCGGCGGCGAGCCGGGCCACCCGCTCGGGGGTGGCCGTCGCCATGTCGCCGCCGGCCCCGGACGCCGTGACGATCCGCCCGGCCTCCCCGAGAGCGCGGGAGATCGCGTCGGCGACCGAGCCATCGTCGGCCAGTAGATCGGCGCCGCGCAGCCAGAGGGTCAGGGCGGGGTCGCAGCCGCGGGCCCGGCGGGCGGCGAGCGCGGCGAGTTCGGTGGTGCGGCCGGTGCCGGGCTCCGCGACGAGACCGAACACGACCGCAGGGCGTTCCCCGGCGGCCGTGAACGCCGTGAACTCCGCAGTGATGTCCGGGCGTTCGACCGGATCGGGCCAGGCGCTCGGACCTCCCGCGGCCCCGATGGACATGGCGGCGAGCTGCAGGGCACCGGCAAGGTTGAGGTCGCGTCCGTATCCGGGGACGGTCGTCGCATTGCGCCGCAGCAGCTCGCCGAGCGGCTCGACGGTCTCCGCGCCCACCAGCGGCACGGCGAACCCGGCGGCGCTGTGTTCGCCGCGCAGGGCGGTGCCGACCACGGCGATGACCGCACCGCTGTCCGGATCGACCACGGGCCCGCCGACCGCCGCCCCGCGCAGCCGCAGGGCGTCTCGGCCGTCCGTGCCGAGCGCCAGCTCCATCGCGGCGCCGACCCGGTAGGAGCGGTCGGTCGCGGTGTACGTCACCGGGGCCACGCCCAGCACACGCGCCTCACGCCAGCCGTGGGCGGCGATGCGTACGTACGTACCGGCCTCGATCCGGTCCCGCAGGACGATCGGCAGCGGCTCCACGCCGAGGACGTCGAGTCCGCCGGTACGCACCAGCGCGAGGCCCAGCTCCGGGAGGGTGGTGATCGCATCGGCCTCGACGCGGCAGCTGCGATCACCTGTCCCGTGCAGTACGAGTCGCAGCAGGCCGTCGACCGCTTCGTGACTGGTGACGACCGTGCCGCGGTCGTCCGCGACGAACCCCGTCCCTCGCGGCCGGCCGACCGGATCGCAGATACGTACCAGCGTCGACCGGTCCCCGCTTCCCATGGTCCGACGTTAGGTCGGCAGTGATCAGCGCGAGAACCACTCGGAGCAAACGCGCCCCCGAGTGCACCCCTGATTCACTCCGAGCGCCTGCTCGTGGGGGTGAATTCGTGGGTTCCGGTGGACAGACACCCCTAGGGGGATCGTGGAGCGGGCGGGGGGCTGCCCGCTCCACGATGAGGCTCCGGTGTCCGGTCGCGATCCCGGCGCCGGTGGCCTGCCGTCAGCCGAAGACGGCGAGGCTCTTGGCCTTGCCCTTCTGCTCCTCGACCAGTACCAGGAAGGTGCCGTCGGGCCCGAAGACCGCGACCGGGCCCGGCGGGTACGAGGGCATGTCCAGCCGCACCCCGTTCAGCAGCAGCTTGGCCCGCTTCTCGTCCACGTCCCAGCGGGGGAACGCTGCGGCGGCGGCCTCCGCGACCGGCATCACCGTCAGCTCCTCCTGGTGCTGATCCAGCGTGCGCGCCGCATCGAGACCGTACGGACCGACGCGGGTGCGCCGCAGAGCGGTCAGATGCCCACCGACACCCAGCCCGGCGCCGAGGTCACGGGCGAGGGCACGGATGTACGTGCCCGAGGAGCAGACGACGGAGACGACCAGGTCGACGACCGGCGTCCCGTCCTCCGCGACCGCCTCGCGGACGTCGTAGACGTTGAAGGACGAGATCGTCACCGGCCGGGCCGGGATCTCGAACTCCTCGCCGCCGCGCACCCGCGCGTACGAGCGCTTGCCGTCGATCTTGATGGCGCTGACCTTGGACGGCACCTGCATGATCGCCCCGGTCAGCGCCGCGACACCGGCGTCGATGCCCTCACGCGTGACGCCCGACGCGTCGGTGGACGAGGTGATCTCGCCCTCGGCGTCGTCCGTGACGGTGTCCTGGCCGAGCCGGATCGTGCCGAGGTATTCCTTCTCGGTCAGTGCGAGATGGCCCAGCAACTTGGTGGCCTTCTCGACACCGAGCACGAGAACGCCGGTCGCCATCGGGTCCAGCGTGCCGGCGTGCCCGACGCGGCGGGTGCGGGCGATGCCGCGCATCTTGGCGACGACGTCGTGCGAAGTGAAGCCGGACGGCTTGTCGACAATGACAAGGCCGTCCGGCGTCCTGTTCTGCTGTGTCATTCGGAGGCTGAGCCCTCGTTCTCGTCGGACTCGTCCGCCTCGTCCTCCGGCTTGCGGTACGGATCGGCGTCACCCGCGTACTTCGCGCCGGTGGACACCTCGCGGACCTCCGCGTCCTTGGCCCGCGCCTTGTCGAGGAGGTCCTCGATGGTGCGGGCGTTGTCCGGCAGGGCGTCCGGGACGAAGGCCAGGGTCGGCGTGAACCGGACCCCGGTCTGCCGGCCGACCTCGGAGCGGAGCACGCCCTTGGCGCTCTCCAGCGCAGCGGCCGAGGCCGCCCGCTCCTCGTCGTCGCCGTAGACCGTGTAGAAGACCGTGGCCTCCCGCAGGTCGCCGGTGACCCGGGCGTCCGTGATGGTCACGAATCCGAGCCGCGGATCCTTGATACGCCGGTCCAGGGTCTCCGCGACCACGACCTGGATGCGATCGGCCAGCTTGCGGGCCCGCGCGTTGTCGGTCACCGGTCCGTCACTCTTCCTTCTGGGTTGCTTACGGTCCGACGCCTGCGGGGTCCGACGCCTGCGCGTCGGACGGTGCCGCGTCGAACAGTTCTGACGTTGTTCAGTCTTCGTCGCTGTGCAGCCGCCGTCGAACCGACAGCAGCTCCACCTCGGGCCGGGCGGCGACCAGCCGCTCGCACCGGTCCAGTACATCTGTGAGGTGTCCGGTGTCCCCGGAGACCACGGCAAGGCCGATCTCTGCCCTGCGATGGAGATCCTGTCCGCCCGTCTCCGCCGCACTCACCGCGTACTTGCGCTGCAGCTCGGCGACGATCGGCCGGACGATGGAGCGTTTCTCCTTCAACGACCGTACGTCGCCGAGGAGCAGATCGAAGGACAGTGTCCCCACATACATGTATGTCCGGATGTCCCGCCGGTTCGGGTTCGCGCCCCGCCAGTGCTTGGCAGGGACACAAGAACCGTACACGGAACGGCCGGGGCCGATCGACGGGAATACGACCCGTCGACCGGCCCCGACTGTTGAGGTACGGGTCAGCCTCGCGGCTTCTCGCGCATCTCGTACGTCGCGATGACGTCGTCGATCTTGATGTCGTTGAAGTTTCCGAGGTTGATACCGCCCTCGAAGCCTTCGCGGATCTCGGTGACGTCGTCCTTGAAGCGGCGCAGACCGGAGATGTTGAGGTTCTCCGCGATGACCTTGCCATCGCGCAGCAGGCGCGCCTTGGTGTTGCGCTTGACCTCGCCGGACCGGACCAGCACACCGGCGATGTTGCCCAGCTTGGACGAGCGGAAGATCTCGCGGATCTCCGCCGTACCGAGCTCGACCTCTTCGTACTCCGGCTTGAGCATGCCCTTGAGGGCCGCTTCGATCTCTTCGATCGCCTGGTAGATGACCGAGTAGTACCGGACGTCCACGCCTTCGCGCTCGGCCATCTGCTGCGCACGCCCTGCGGCGCGCACATTGAAGCCGATCACGATGGCGTCGGAGCCGGTCGCCAGGTCGATGTCCGACTCGGTGACCGCACCCACACCGCGGTGCAGGACCCGGATGTCGACCTCGTCACCGACGTCGAGCTGGAGCAGCGAGGACTCGAGGGCCTCCACCGAACCGGACGCGTCGCCCTTGATGATGAGGTTGAGTTCCTGGACCAGACCGGCCTTGAGCGCCTCGTCCAGGTTCTCCAGGGAGAACCGGACACCCTTGCGGGCGAAGTTGGCGTTGCGCTCACGGGCGGCACGCTTCTCGGCGATCTGACGGGCCGTACGGTCCTCGTCGACCACCAGGAAGTTGTCGCCGGCGCCCGGGACGTTGGTGAGACCGAGGACGAGGACGGGGGTCGACGGACCCGCTTCCTCGACGTTCTCACCCTTGTCGTCGAGCATCGCGCGGACTCGGCCGTAGGCGTCGCCGACCACCATCGTGTCGCCGACCCGCAGAGTGCCTCGCTGGACCAGGACGGTCGCAACGGCACCGCGGCCGCGGTCGAGGTGGGACTCGATCGCAATACCCTGCGCGTCCTGCTCCGGGTTGGCCCGCAGGTCGAGCGAGGCGTCGGCGGTGAGGACGACGGCCTCCAGAAGGGCCTCGATGTTCAGGCCCTGCTTCGCGGAGATGTCGACGAACATCGTGTCGCCGCCGTACTCCTCGGCCACCAGACCGAACTCGGTGAGCTGACCGCGCACCTTGGTCGGGTCGGCGCCCTCGACGTCGATCTTGTTGACCGCGACCACGATCGGCACGTCGGCCGCCTTGGCGTGGTTCAGCGCCTCGATCGTCTGGGGCATCACACCGTCGTTCGCCGCCACCACGAGGATCGCGATGTCGGTGGACTTCGCACCACGGGCACGCATGGCGGTGAACGCCTCGTGACCCGGGGTGTCGATGAAGGTGATCCTGCGGTCCTCACCGTTGACCTCGGAGGAGACCTGGTACGCACCGATGTGCTGCGTGATGCCGCCGGCCTCGCCCGCAACGACGTTCGTCTTGCGGATCGCGTCCAGCAGTCGGGTCTTACCGTGGTCGACGTGACCCATGACGGTCACGACCGGCGGACGCGAGACCAGAGCCTCTTCGCCGCCCTCGTCCTCGCCGAACTCGATGTCGAAGGACTCGAGCAGCTCGCGGTCCTCCTCCTCCGGGCTGACGATCTCGAGGATGTAGTTCATCTCCTCGGCCAGCAGCTTCAGAGTCTCGTCGGAGACGGACTGCGTGGCAGTGACCATCTCGCCGAGGTTCATCATCACGGCGACGAGCGACGCCGGGTTGGCGTTGATCTTCTCCGCGAAGTCGGTGAGGGAGGCACCGCGCGACAGCCGGACAGCCTGTCCGTTGCCGCGAGGCAGCATGACGCCGCCCACCGACGGGGCCTGCATGGCCTCGTACTCCTGGCGCCTCTGCCGCTTCGACTTGCGACCACGACGTGCGGGACCGCCGGGACGGCCGAACGCACCCTGTGTGCCACCACGGCCACCGGGGCCGCCGGGACGTCCACCGAAGCCGGGACGACCGCCGAAGCCGCCGCCGCCACCACCGGGACGACCTGCGCCGCCACCGCCACCGCCGCCACCGGGACGACCGGCGAAACCGCCGCCGCCGCCACCGGGACCGGCCGGACGGCCGGCGAAGCCGCCACCGGGACGACCTGCACCGCCACCGCCACCGGGACGACCTGCGCCGCCACCGGGACCACGGCCACCGCCGGGGCCACCACCGGGACGCGGGCCGGCAGCGGGACGCTGCGGCATCATGCCCGGGTTCGGACGGTTACCACCGGGAGCACCGCCCGGACGCGGAGCCTGCGGACGGGGCATGCCACCCGGAGTCGGACGGGCACCGCCCTGACCCTGCGGACGCGGGGCGCCGCCGGGGCCGCCCTGCGGACGCGCACCGCCCGGACGCTCCTGGCCGCCGCCGGGACGCGGGGCGCCACCGGGACGGGGTGCCTGCGGACGGGCCATGCCCGTCGAGCCACCGGAGGTGAAGGGGTTGTTGCCCGGACGGGGACCCGCCGGACGGGAGCCGCCGGGGCGCGGGGCGCCCTGGCCTGCGGGACGGGCCGGACGGTCGCCGCCACGGCCACCGTCACGCTCGCCGCCACGGCCACCGTCACGCTGACCGCCGGCCGGAGCCGGACGGGCGGGGCGAGGACCGGGGGTGGCACCCGCGGGACGCGGGGCCTGCTGCGGCGCGGCCGGCTGGGCCGGGGCCGGAGCGGAGAACTCTGCTGCGGGCACCGGGGTGACCGGAGCGGGCTTCGGCGCGGGCTTGGGACCCGGACGCGGGCCCGCCGACGGCGCGGAAGGCGCGGCAGCGGTAGGGGTGCTGCTGGGGGCCTCGGCTGCGGCCGGCTTGGGGGCCGGGGCGCCGGGCTTGGGGGCAGCGGGACGTGCCGCAGCAGCCGGGGACGGCGCTGCGGGCTTCGAGGGCGCGGCCTTGCGGGGCGCGCCAGGCTTGGCAGCGGACTTGCCGGCGTTGCCGCCGGGCCCCTGCAGTGCGTCAGTCAACTTGCGTACAACCGGCGCCTCGATCGTCGAGGACGCCGAACGGACGAATTCACCGAGTTCTTGGAGCTTGGCCATGACGACCTTGCTCTCGACGCCGAACTCCTTGGCGAGTTCGTATACCCGGACCTTAGCCACTTCGCTCCTTTTAGGTCCGGGTTACCGCCGGACCGTCGCTACTTCATGGGCGTACTCATCGCGTACTCATCGAGTGCTCATCGCAATCTCGACCTACTTCCAACTCGCGAGGTACCTGACCGCACGGGGTCCCGTGCCGTTCTCGTTTCTTACGGTGTCACCCGCTCGACGTACCGCTGCACTTCCGCGGAATCGAGCGGCCCCTTGGCCTTGAAGGCCCGGGGGAATGCCCGGCGGCGAACCGCCAGGTCCAGACAGACAGTGACGGGGTGCACATATGCACCCCGGCCGGGCAGCGTACCGCGAGGATCGGGGACGCAAGCATCCTCGTCCACCGCGATGCGCAGCAGCTCGCTCTTGGCCGCTCGCTCCCGGCATCCCACACAGGTTCGCTCAGGGCAAGCGCGGGCGTGCGTCCGGCCAGACACGGTTAAGTCTACCTCCCCGCACCGACCTCACCCCTTTGGGGCAAAAATCGAACGGATGTTGTCGTGTTCTCAGCGTCACGGAGCGTGGGTGTATTCCCCGGGGCCCGTGTCGGGCCCGTGCTCCTGACCGTTTCGGGTCCATTTCCCGGACCGGAGGGGTCCGCCGTCCGGACGGGCGCCGGTCCAGTCCTCGGACCGGCGCCGGCCGATTCCGTACCGGGTCAGTACCGGTCGGACCGGTCGCGGGCGCGCTCGGCCCGCTCCCGGTCGGCGATGTCCCGCTCGGCGTCGGTCTCGGTGTCCGGGCGGATGTCGATGCGCCATCCGGTGAGGCGGGCGGCGAGGCGGGCGTTCTGCCCCTCCTTGCCGATGGCCAGGGACAGCTGGTAGTCGGGGACGGTGACCCGGGCGGACCGCGCACCGAGGTCCACGACCTCGACCTTGCTCACCCGCGCGGGCGACAGCGCGTTGGCGACCATCTCGGCCGGGTCGTCCGACCAGTCCACGATGTCGATCTTCTCGCCGTGCAGTTCGGCCATGACGTTGCGGACACGGCCGCCCATCGGGCCGATGCAGGCGCCCTTGGCGTTCAGGCCCGAGCGGGTCGAGCGGACCGCGATCTTGGTGCGGTGGCCTGCCTCGCGAGCGATCGCGCAGATCTCGACGGAACCGTCGGCGATCTCCGGGACCTCCAGCGCGAAGAGCTTCTTGACCAGGCTGGGGTGGGTCCGGGACAGGGTCACGGACGGACCGCGCACACCCTTGGCGACCCGTACGACATACGAACGAAGCCGCAGACCGTGCGTGTACTCCTCGCCCGGTACCTGCTCCTGCACCGGCAGGATCGCTTCCAGCTTGCCGATGTCGACCAGGACGTTCTTCGGGTCCTTGCCCTGCTGGACGACGCCGGTGACGACATCGCCCTCGTGGCCCGCGTACTCACCGAACGTCTTGTCGTCCTCGGCGTCACGCAGCCGCTGCAGGATGACCTGCTTGGCGGTCGTCGCGGCGATCCGGCCGAAGCCGGACGGGGTGTCGTCGAACTCCTTGGGCTCCTGGCCCTCTTCGAGGTCGGCCGGGTCCTCCTTCGCCCACACCGTCACATGGCCGCGCTCGTTGAGCTCCACGCGCGCGCGGCGGTAGCTCCCGTCGGTGCGGTGGTAGGCGATGAGGAGGGCCGACTCGATCGCCTCGACGAGCACGTCGAAGGGGATCTCCTTGTCCTGTGCCAAGCCCCTCAAGAGCTTCACATCGATGTCCACGGCTACGCCTCCTCTTCCTTCTTGTCCTTGCGGTTGAATTCGATCTCCACGCGCGCCTTGGCGATCTCGTCGAAGGCGACCCGGCGGGACGTGGGCCTGCGGCCCTTGACGCCCGGCACTTCGAGGTCCAGCCCGTCGTCGTCGACCGCGATGATGCGGGCCACCAGTTCGCCGGCGGCTCCGTCGGCGGTCAGCTGCAGCTTCACCAGGCGGCCGGTGGCGCGTACGTAGTGGCGGTGCTCCGACAGCGGACGGTCGGCACCGGGAGAGCTCACTTCGAGGACGTACTCGTCCTCACCCATCGCGTCGGTCTCGTCGAGCTTCTCGGAGATCGCGCGGCTCAGCTCGGCGCAGGCGTCGAGCTCCACGCCCTCGTCCGAATCCACGATGATGCGCAGCACACGACGGCGGCCGGCCCGGGACACCTCGATCTCCTCGAGATCCAGCTCCTTGGCGCTGACGAGCGGTTCGAGCAGCCCGCGCAGCCTCTCGCTCTGGGTGGTGCTCATCCGGGTGACTCCTCGGCCGCGTGTGCTGTTGTGTGGTTCGTCGCGTGTCAGGTCAAAGGGTATCCGGTCCCGAGGGGTGTTGCCGTCCGCCGACCGCTCAGCCGCGGGTACGCTCGCCTGCGGTGATCACTTCAGGACAGATCCTGTCAGGACAGATCGACACCCGAAGGAGAACAGGTGCGGCGCACGGGGACGACGCGCAGGGGTGCGCTCACCGCGACGGGGGCGACCGTCCTGGGCGCGACGCTGGCCGGGTGCGGGGGCGATGACGGCCGGGAGGACTCCACGATCGCCGACGCGCGGGCCGCTGCGGCCCAGGTGGAGAACACCTTGCGGCTGACGGCCGCCACCACGAGCCGGAAGCTGCTCGTCCGGTACGACCAGGTCGTCAAGGCGTATCCGGGGACCGCGGCCGGACTCGCACCGCTGCGGGACGCCGTACGGGCACACACGACAGCGCTGTCGCAGGGCGAGGGCGGGACGCTCCCCCTCTCGCACCCGCCCGCCACCGACGCGAAGGCTGCCGTCAAGGAGCTGGCCGCGGCGGAGCGCCGTACCGCCGACGCGCATACGGCGACACTTCTGAAGGCCCCTCCGGAGCTGGCCCGGCTGCTGGCGTCGATCGCCGCGGCGGGCGCCGCCCATGCCTACCTGCTGACCGAGATGGCCAAGGAGACCTCGTCATGAGCGCGCAGACGCTGCAGGCGGCACAGGCCTCGCTGGCCGCCGAACACGCGGCGGTGTACGGGTACGGGGTGGTCGGCGGCCGGGTCGCCGACGGACGCCGGGCGGAGGCCACGGCGGCTTATCACGCGCACCGGGCCCGGCGTGACGCGCTGGTGCGGACCGTGCGGGACCTGGGCGGTGAACCGGTCGCTGCGGATTCCGCGTACGCTCTGCCGTTCGCGGTACCGGACTCGGCGGCGGCGGTGAAACTCGCCGCACTTCTGGAGGACCGGATCGCGGGCGTCTACTCCGATCTCGTACGGGCTGCCGGGGGGCCGCTCAGACGAGAGGCCGCGGATGCGCTGCGGGAGGCCGCGGTGCGTGCGGTCCGCTGGCGGGGCAGCGGCGTAGCCTTTCCCGGGCTTGCCGAACGGTCCGCCGACGGAACCACCGGGACGGACCGGCCGACCGGGACCGCTGCGACGGCAGGGACCACTGCGAAGGCCGGGGCAGGTCCGACGCACTGAAGAAGGCTCTGAAAGGGAACACGGCACGTATGGGTTTCGAACCGCCGCAGCGTCTGGTGCGAGCGCTCGGCGAGATGTACGGGGATCCGGCCGCCGCCGACTGGCTCGCGCGGCTTCCCGCACTGACCGCCGAGGCACTGTCCGCGCACGGACCGGAGCTGGCTGTGGAGCGGGTGGCCGCGCCCGGTGGGCGCAGCAGCCTGGTTCTGCTGGTGCGGCGCTCCGACGGCACCCCGGCGGCGCTGAAGATCGCTCCGTCCGGGGCCGCGCCCGAGCTGGAGAGCGCGGCACTGGCGCACTGGAAGGGCTGGGGTGCGGTGCAGCTCATGGGCTCCGACGGCGGCGCTCTGCTGCTGGAGCGACTGCATCCCGAGGTCTCGCTGCGTTCGCTCCCGGAGGCGAAGGCGCTGCTGGAGGCGGCGGGGACGGTGCGGCGGCTGTGGGTCGAGCCGCCTGCCGGACACTCCTTCGAGACCGTCGAGGAGCGGACGGGCCGCCGGACGGAACCGATGCTGGCTGCCGCGAAGGCCGATCCGATGCTGGAACCGCTGGTCACCGCGGCCCTGGCGGCTCGCGAGGAGCTGGTCGCCCACTCCCCCGAAGTACTGCTGCTGCACGGCAACTTCCGCCAGAGCAAGGTGCTGGCGGGCGAACGGGCGCCCTGGCTGACGGTCGGGCCGGAGCCGCTGGTCGGCGAGCGTGCCTACGACCTGGCGCGACTGGTACGTGACCGGGTGGAGGACCTGATCGCGTCCCCGGGCGGCGCGGCGACCGCCCGTCGCCGGGTCAACAAGCTCGCGGATTCACTGGACGTGGACCGGGAGCGGCTCCATGGCTGGACGCTGTTCCGTGCGGTGGAGTCGGGCACCCGCGCGCTGGCGGTCGGCCGTCGCCGGGAAGGCGAGCTGACTCTGGAGTTCGCCGGCTGGCTGTAGCGGTCACGACGGAGCCGCCCTGTCACGAACGGGCGAGGGCCCCCGCGCTGTCGGACAGCGCGGGGGCCCTCGTCGTTCTGAGCGGGCGTCAGTCCTGCACGGTGAGACGGGCGATCGCCTCGTCGACCGTCAGCTCCTCGCGCTCGCCCGTACGGCGGTCCTTGAGCTCGAGGACGCCCTCGGCCGAGCGGCGGCCCGCGACCAGGATCTTCGGCACACCGATCAGCTCGGCGTCGGTGAACTTCACACCGGGCGAGACACCGGCGCGGTCGTCGACCAGGACCCGGACGCCCGCGGCGCCGAGCTTCTCGGCGACCTCGAGCGCCAGCTCGGTCTGGAGCGCCTTGCCCGCGGCGACGAGGTGGACGTCGGCCGGGGCGATCTCGCGGGGCCAGCACAGGCCCTGCTCGTCGGCGGTCTGCTCGGCGAGTGCGGCGACGGCGCGGGAGACGCCGATGCCGTACGAACCCATGGTGACGCGGACGGGCTTGCCGTTCTGGCCGAGCACGTCGAGCTGGAAGGCGTCCGCGAACTTGCGGCCCAGCTGGAAGATGTGGCCGATCTCGATGGCACGGTCCAGCTTGAGGCCGGTGCCGCACTTGGGGCACGGGTCGCCCGCCTCGACGACGACGACGTCGAGGTAGTCGTCGACCTCGAAGTCACGGCCGCAGACGACGTTCTTGGCGTGGGTGTCGGGCTTGTTGGCGCCGGTGACCCAGGCGGTGCCGGGGGCGATGCGCGGGTCGGCGATGTAGCGGACCTTCTCCAGGCCCTGCGGGCCGACGTAGCCGCGGACCAGGTCGGGACGGCCCACGAAGTCGTCGCCGGTGACCAGCTCGACGACGGCCGGGGCCAGGTGCTCGCCCAGCTTGCCGAGGTCGACCTCGCGGTCGCCGGGGACGCCCACGGCGACGATCTCGCCGTCGACCTTGACCAGGAGGTTCTTCAGCGTCGCGGAGGCCGGGACCCCGAGGTGGGCGGCGAGCGTCTCGATGGTCGGGGTGTCCGGGGTGTCCAGCTCCTCGACGGGGCCGTGCACCGAGCCGTCCACGGGGGTGGCCTTGAAGGTCACGGCCTCCGTGTTGGCCGCGTAGTCGCAGGCGGGGCAGTCGACGAAGGTGTCCTCACCGGCCGGCGCGGGCGCCAGGAACTCCTCGGACGCCGAGCCGCCCATCGCGCCGGAGACCGCGGAGACGATGCGGTGGTCGAGGCCGAGCCGCTCGAAGATGCGGATGTAGGCGGCGCGGTGCAGCTGGTAGGCCTCGATGAGGCCCTCGTCGGTGGTGTCGAAGGAGTACGAGTCCTTCATCTGGAACTCGCGGCCGCGCAGCACACCGGCGCGGGGGCGGGCCTCGTCGCGGTACTTGGTCTGGATCTGGTAGAGGATCACGGGCAGGTCCTTGTAGGACGTGATCTGATCCTTGACGACCTGGGTGAAGATCTCTTCGTGCGTGGGGCCGAGGAGGTACTCGGCGCCCTTGCGGTCCTTGAGCCTGAAGAGCAGGTCGCCGTACTCGTCGTAGCGGCCGCTCGCGTCGTACGACTCCTTGGGGAGCAGCGCCGGCAGCAGGACCTCCTGGCCGCCGATGGCGTCCATCTCCTCGCGCACGACGCGCGTGATGTTCTCCAGGACCTTCTTGCCGAGGGGCAGCCAGGTCCAGATTCCGGCGGCGGTGCGGCGTACGTAACCGGCCCGGACGAGCAGCTTGTGGTTGAGCGTCTCGGCGTCCGCCGGGTCGTCGCGCAGTGTCTTGATCATCAATCGGGACATGCGCTGGACCTGGGCCATGATGAACTCCTGCTCGGAAGGGTGATGTGCAGGAGGTTAGCCGGGTGGTACGGGCGGGCGGAAATCGATTGCCGCCGTCCTAGGCCCGGCGGCGCAGCGGAAGAGGCGCTCCCATCACCACGTACGGCTTGGGAGCGCTGGGAAACAGCACCTGTCGTGCCAGGTCCCGGTAACCGAGCGTGCGATACAGACCACGTGCCGGGCTCTCCGTGTCGATGGCGGAGAGGATGGAACGGGGCTGGTCGACCGCGTCCGTGATGGTGGTGATCAGAGAGCGGCCGACGCCCTGGTTCTGGAACTCCGGGTGGACATGCAGTTCGGTGATCACGAACGAGTCGTCGAGCCAGTCCTCGGAGCCGGTGGCGCGCAGATAGGGCTCGACGACGGTGGACCACCAATGGCCGCGCTCGTTCGGCATGCCGTACACGAACCCGATGAGCCGGCCGGCCGCGGTGGTGGCTCCGAGGGCGCGGGCGCACGGGTGCTCCAGGTGTCTGAGGACGATGTGCCGACGTACGTCGACCTCGTTCCGCCCCAGGCCGAAGGCGACGGCCTGCACGGCAAGCGCCTCGTCCACACGTGCGGCCAGATCGATCGGCCCGACCAGGACACTCGGAGTGTGGGCACCGCCCCCGGAAACTGCTGCCATGCGCCGAACCCTACTGTCCGCGCCGGGCTGCGGGATACGTGCCCGGGACGGTCGGGCGAACCTTCGACCGGCCGGAGCCCGCCGGAGCGGCTCCCTCCGGCAAGGTCAGAAGAGCACACTCATGAACGCGCCGACCTCACGGAAGCCGACCCGGGTGTAGGCCTTGCGGGCCGCGGTGTTGTAGTCGTTCACATACAGGCTGACTACCGGTGCGACGTCGGCGAGTGCGTAGCGCAGGACCGCCGCCATTCCGGTCTCGGACAAGCCGCGGCCACGGTGTTCGGGGGCGACCCAGACACCCTGGATCTGGCAGGCCTGCGGGGTGGCCGCGCCGATCTCCGCCTTGAAGACGACCTTGCCGTCCTCGATACGGGCGAAGGAGCGGCCGGCGCCGATGAGCTCGGCGACGCGTGCCTGGTAGAGGAGTCCGCCGTCACCGGCCAGCGGGGAGATGCCGACCTCCTCGGTGAACATCGCGACACAGGCCGGCATCAGGACGTCTATCTCGTCCTTGCGAACGCGACGTACGAGAGGGTCGGGTGTCACATCGGCGGCGGGGCTCTCGGTGACCATGAGCGGCTGGTTGGCCCTGACCTCCCGGGCGGGTCCCCAGCCGGGTTCGAGAAGCCGCCACAGCTGTGCGGTCGCTTCGGCGGGACCGACGATGGAGGAGCAGCGGCGGCCCGCCCGGCGGGCCCGGTCGGCGAAGGCCCTGACGGCCTCGGGGGTGGCGCAGATCGGGACGAGATTGGCGCCGGAGTAGCAGAGCGACCGCAGCCGGCCGTCGGCGTACCAGCCCCACATCTCGCCGCCGAGGCGCCATGGGTCGAGTCCTGCGATCTGAACCCGGGACGTCACAAAAGCGTTGGCGACGGGCTCGCTCTCCAGGATGGCGAGCGCTGCGCCGAGGTCGCTGGGTTCGAGGACCCGGGTGGTGGTCTGCGTCAACACGAGGGGGCCTCACCATGCGGTCTGCTGATTTCCGCACTGTACCCAAAGAGGCTGGGAGACGCCGCCCCATGGCTGTCACCGGTACCTCGGCCCACCGTGAGGTCTCTCACGACTGTGCCCCGCCGGGCGGTTCGTTCGCCGGGCGGGGCACAGTCATGGAGTGGGTACGGGCCTCAGCTGATGGAGACCTCGGGCTCGCCGGAGGCGATGCCGTCCTTCTCCATCTGCTCGGCGATCTTCAGGGCTTCCTCGATGAGCGTCTCGACGATCTTCGACTCGGGAACCGTCTTGATGATCTCGCCCTTGACGAAGATCTGCCCCTTGCCGTTCCCCGACGCCACACCCAGATCCGCCTCACGGGCCTCACCCGGACCATTGACGACACAGCCCATCACGGCAACCCGCAACGGCACCTCCATGCCCTCAAGACCCGCGGACACCTGATCCGCCAGCTTGTACACATCCACCTGCGCACGACCGCACGACGGACACGACACGATCTCCAACCGCCGCTGCTTCAGATTCAACGACTCAAGAATCTGCAGACCGACCTTGACCTCCTCGGCCGGCGGCGCCGACAACGACACCCGGATCGTGTCCCCGATCCCCTCACTCAACAACGCACCGAACGCCACCGCAGACTTGATCGTCCCCTGGAACGCCGGCCCCGCCTCCGTCACCCCCAGATGCAACGGGTAATCACACCGAGCCGCCAACTGACGGTACGCATTCACCATCACCACCGGATCGTTGTGCTTCACCGAGATCTTGATGTCCCGGAACCCGTGCTCCTCGAACAGCGACGCCTCCCACAACGCCGACTCCACCAGAGCCTCAGGCGTCGCCTTCCCGTACTTCCTCAACAACCGCGCATCCAACGAACCCGCATTCACACCGATCCGGATCGGCGTCCCCGCATCGTTCGCCGCCCGCGCGATCTCCTTCACCTTGTCATCGAACTGCTTGATGTTCCCCGGATTCACCCGCACCGCAGCACAGCCCGCATCAATCGCCGCGAACACATACTTCGGCTGGAAATGAATATCCGCGATCACCGGAATCTGCGACTTCCGCGCAATCGTCGCAAGCGCATCCGCATCATCCTGCGTCGGACACGCAACCCGCACGATCTGACAGCCCGACGCCGTCAGCTCCGCGATCTGCTGCAACGTCGCACCGACATCCGACGTCCGGGTCGTGGTCATCGACTGCACCGACACCGGCGCATCCCCACCGACCGCCACCGACCCGACCTGGATCTGGCGGCTGACCCTTCGGTCGGCGAGCTTGGTCGGAACGGACGGCATTCCGAGAGAAATCGCAGTCATGCGCTGAGCATCCCCAAGGTGTGGATCAAGGTCCCGAGATCAGCGGGCTCCGGCCTTCGAGGTTACGCCACGGGTGAGATCCCGGAGCACACGCATCCCCGACCCAGCCCGAAGGTGGGCGGCCGGACACCGTGTGTACGTCCGGCCGCCACCTGTGGTGCACGCGAAGCGGGCGGCGCGCGGAGCGATCCGCGCACCCGGCCGGTCAGGAGATCTTGACCGGGTTGACGATGTCGGCCACCAGGACCAGCAGTGTGAAGCAGATGAAGACACCGGCGACGACGTAGGCGACCGGCATCAGCTTGGCCACGTCGAACGGGCCGGGGTCGGGGCGCTTGAAGACCCGCGCGACGTTGCGTCGCACGGACTCCCAGAGCGCTCCGGCGATGTGCCCGCCGTCGAGCGGCAGCAGGGGCAGCATGTTGAAGAGGAACAGCGAGAGGTTGAACCCCGCCAGCAGGAACAGCATCATCGCGATCTGGTTCGTCGCAGGGACGTCCAGCGTCATCACCTCGCCGCCGATCCTGGCCGCACCGACCACGCCGACCGGGGAGTCCGCCGCTCGCTCCCCGTCGCCGAAGGCCGCGTTCCACAGGCTCGGGATCTTGGACGGCAGGGCGATGATCGAGTCGACGCCGTTCTCGATCATGTCGCCCATGCGGACGACCGAGTCGCCGAAGGAGAGCGGGACGATGTCCGTGCGCGCGGCGAATCCGAGGTATCCGGCCGGGACGAACTTGCCGGGGACCACCTCGCCGTCGGAGTCCTTCTGGGCCACCGAGTTCTTCTGCAGCACGGCGTGGAGGGTCTTCTCCTGACCGTCGCGCCGGACGGTGATGGTGGCCGGGCCGATGGTCTCGCGGATCCGGTCGGAGAGGGTGGCCCAGTCGTCCACCTTCCGGCCGTCGAAGGCGACGATCTTGTCGCCCTTCTTCAGTCCGGCGGCCTGCGCCGGCGAGACCGGGTCGCTCTTCTCGCAGGTGTCGCGCTTCTCGCTCTGTGCGATCACGCACTTCTGGACACCCGCGACCTCGGTGGTCTGGGTCTGGAAGCCGAAGCTCATCGCGACCCCGAGGAAGATCGCGACGGCCAGGACCAGGTTCATGAACGGTCCGGCGAACATCACGATCACGCGCTTCCACGGCTTGCGCGTGTAGAAGAGACGCTTCTCGTCACCCGGTTCGAGTTCCTCGAAGGCGGCCTCTCTGGCGTCCTCGATCATGCCGCGCCACGGCGAGGTGGAGCGCGCCTCCAGCCGCCCGTCCGGACCGGGCGGGAACATGCCGATCATGCGGATGTAGCCACCGGCCGGAATCGCCTTGAACCCGTACTCGGTGTCGCCCTTCTTCCGCGACCAGACAGTCGGTCCGAAGCCGACCATGTACTGCGGGACGCGGATACCGAAGAGCTTCGCGGTCGACAGGTGACCCAGCTCGTGCCAGGCGATCGAGAACAGCAGACCGATGGCGAAGACGACGATGCCCAGAATCGTCAACAGGACCGTCGTAATACTCATGCGCGCGCCTCCGCTGTCGCTTTCGCCGAGAGTTCCCGAGCCCGGGCCCGCGCCCAGGTCTCCGCTTCCAGGACGTCTGCGACCGTGAGCGAAGTTCCCGTCGGGGGTGTGCCGTGTTCGGACACCACCGCCGTGACCGTATCCATGATTCCGTTGAACGGCAGCTGTCCTGCCAGGAAAGCGTCCACGCACTCCTCGTTCGCGGCGTTGAACACCGCCGGGGCGGTGCCGCCGAGCGTGCCCACGTGCCTGGCCAGTCCCACGGACGGGAAGGCGTCGTCGTCGAGCGGGAAGAACTCCCAGGAGGAGGCCTTCGACCAGTCGAATGCGGGCGCCGCGTCCGGGACGCGCTCCGGCCAGCCGAGGCCGATGGCGATCGGCCCGCGCATGTCCGGCGGGGTGGCCTGGGCGAGGGTGGAGCCGTCGGTGAACTCCACCATGGAGTGAACGTACGACTGAGGGTGGACGACGACCTCGATCCGGTCGAACGGGATGTCGTAGAGGAGGTGGGCCTCGATGACCTCCAGGCCCTTGTTGACGAGGGTGGCGGAATTGATCGTGATGACCGGGCCCATGGCCCAGGTCGGGTGCGCGAGGGCCTGCTCGCGCGTGACGTTCGCCAGCTCGCTCTTCGTCCGTCCCCGGAAGGGGCCGCCGGACGCGGTGACGACAAGCTTCCGTACGTCGGCACGGGTGCCGGCGGCGAGCGCCTGGAAGAGCGCGGCGTGCTCGGAGTCGACCGGGATGATCTGGCCGGGCTTGGCCAGTGCCTTCACCAGCGGGCCGCCCACGATCAGCGACTCCTTGTTGGCGAGGGCGAGCGTACGGCCCGCCTCGAGCGCGGCGAGCGTGGGGGCGAGGCCGATCGAGCCGGTGATTCCGTTGAGCACGGTGTGGCAGTCGCTCCCGGCGAGCTGCGTGGCGGCGTCGGGACCCGCCAGGATCTCGGGCAGCGGCTCCCCGGCCCCGTACTGCTCGCGCAGCGCCTCGCGAAGGGCCGGCACCGCGTCCGCGGCGGCGACGGCCACGGTGCGCACCTTCAGTTGCCGCGCCTGCTCGGCGAGGAGGGCAACCCGGCCGCCTGCGGCGGAGAGCGCGGTGACGCGGAAGCGGTCGGGGTTGCGCAGCACCAGGTCGATGGCCTGGGTACCGATGGACCCGGTGGAGCCGAGGATGACGAGATCCCGGCGGCCTTCCGCTGCGTCGAAGACGAGATGCGGGTCGGCGAGGGGGGCAGGGCTGTCGCTCATGCCCCCCATTGTTGCCGCATCGGCCCAGCGGGTTGACAGCGCGTCCCGGAGAATTCCGGGAGGAGCAGCTCCGGCAGCGTTCCTGTGAATGTCGGCAGCCGCCGGGCCAGGGCCCACCGGGCGGCTCGGTCCACGAGGAGTTCGTCGCACCGCTGCTCGATCCGGGCCGCCGGGGCGGAGGCGATCGTGTACGGGGCGCACCGGAGCAGCTGAGCGAGCGCCGCGATCATGCGGCGCGGAACTTGGTCCACTGCGCGGTCATGACGTCCTGCGGGATGCCGCCCATGTCCTTGGTGCCGGGGATCTCGCCACGGAAGGCGAGAGTGGTGGAGCCGGAGCGGACGACGGTGAGGTATTCGTACAGCTTCAGCTTGCCCTTCACGTCGAGGATGGTGAAGCGGTAGGCCTCGGCCTCGTCGGCCTCGGCCGCGAAGTCGGGTGCCGCGGCGGGCTCGACCTTCAGATACTTCCCGTTCGCCAGGGCCCGCTCCTCGGTGAATCCGCCGGCGCAGTCCTCTCCGGCCTTGTCGAGCTTTTTCATGACCTCGGCCGCGGCGCCGTTCCGGTACGACCGGAGGGTGACATCGACGGTGACGCCGAGCATCTCGTCGGGGATGTCCACCTTGCGTTGGACCTGAGCCGCGGGGGCGGGGTCGCTGACGTCACCGGCGAGGCTGACCAGCGGCTGGCAGCCGGCGGGATCCGCGGTGTAGGCGTCGCCGAGTGGACCGTCGAGGGTGTACTCGGAGGCCGTGTACTTGCCGACGGTCTGCCCGTCGGTGAACGAAGCAGCCTCGAGCTGTGCCTCGCTGAGCGCCTTGGGCCCGTGGGCCGCCGCCGAGGGCTTGTCGTCCTTCCCTGAGCCGCCGGACCCGCGCGCGCCACCCGAACTGTCCTTGTCGCTGCTGCACGCGGCCGCTCCCAGAGCCAACACGACTGCAATCGTCACGGCCGCGGCTCGGCGTCCCTGTCCGCGCCGGATACCCACCCCGAACATCCCTGCCCCCATTTCGCTGTTGGTGATGCCGGCTCTTCCGCAGGTTCTGCAGGTCGTGCTGGAATCCGTCGTTCTTGATCGACACCCCCGATTGTGCTGCATGCCCACGGTCCCGGTCCTGCCGAGCGCGCCTACTTCGACATCGGGTGCGCGCACAGGGCCTTGTTCTCGGCGCTGTAGTCCACGTACAGCAGCCAGTCCTGGCCCCAGCACTTGTCTCCGGCGGAGATCCAGAACTCGGCCTCGGGTGAGCTGCATCCGACCTCTTCAAGGTCCTGCTCGGGCCACTCCGCGTTGTTGCGGACACAGTCTCCGGCCGTGAACGTGGGCCGGGTGTCGGGGATCAGCCCGGGTACGACGAGAGTGGCGAGCGCCAGGACCAGGACGGTCATGATGGCGAGCGCGGGCGGACGGGCCAGGACCCGGCGGCCGGGGGCGAGTTGAGGACGCAGATTCCCCACCGGATGGGGCAGGGAGCGGATCCGGGAGCGGGCACCGATGTTCATCAGCATGGTGACCGGAGCAGCGAACACGGACAGCAGGCCCCACCAGCCCTGCCACAGGGTGTCGGACGTCATCCTGCGGTAGGTGGCGGTTCCGCAGGTACGGCAGAAGGCGCCTTCCTCGGTCAGGAAGCGGAGCGTGACGACCAGACCCTGGTGCCCGCGCACCACGGTGTGGACGGCGGGTATCGCACCGCAGATGTGGCACGACACCACGGATCCGAAAGGAGGCAGCGGGTGATGGGGCGGCGTGGACATGAGAACTCCCGGGAACGACGTGGGCCCAGGAACCCTAACGGTTCGTGAGTTCCGCGAACTCCGCGAACGCCTCGTGAAACTGCGGGAACGTCTTCCGTACGCAGCCGGGGTCGTCGTACGTGATGCCGGGAACTCTCAGGCCCGTGACGGCGAACGACATCACGATGCGGTGGTCGCCGTGGGTGGCGATCTCGGTGGGGCGCGGTGTACCGGGGTGGATCCGGATCCAGTCCGGACCGGTCTCGACGGTGATGCCCATCCTCCGGAGGTTCTGCGCACAGGCCTCCAGCCGGTCGCACTCCTTCACCCGGGTGTTGCCGACGTCCTCGATGCGTACCGGCCCCGAGGCGAAGGGCGCGAGCGCGGCCAGCGTCGGCATGGTGTCGGAGATGTCGCGCATGTTGACCGTGAGGCCGCGGAGCGTGCCACGGGACCGGACGGTGGTGGAATCCGCGGTGCTGCGCACGTCGGCGCCCATACGGCGCAGTACGTCGACGAACCGCAGGTCGCCCTGGAGGGCGTCCTTGCCGAGGCCGGCGACGGTCACCTCGTGGCCGGTGAGCGCTGCCGCGGCGAAGAAGTAGCTCGCGGTGGATGCGTCGGGTTCGACGGCGTAGGGCGTGGCCCGGTAGCCCCCGGGCGGCACGGTGAAGACGTTGTCGTCGTGACCGCCACGGGTCACCTCGACGCCGAAGCTGCGCATCATCGCGAGGGTGATCTCGATGTACGGAGCGGAGACCAGGTCGGTGACGGTGATCCGGAGCCCTTCCGCCGTCAGCGGTCCGAGCATCAGCAGTGCGGTGAGGTACTGGGAGGACTCCCCCGCATCCAGGGTGAGTTCGCCGCCCTTGATCCCGGATGCGGTGACCCGCAGCGGGTGGTGGCCCTCGGCTGCCTCGTGGTGCAGATCGACACCGAGGGTGCGCAGGGCCTCGGTCAGCGGGGCGAGGGGCCGGCGGCGCATCTGGGCGGAGGCGTCGAAGCGGTAGGTGCCGGAGGCGGCGGCCGCGGCGAGGGTGGGCAGGAAGCGCGCCGTGGTGGCCCCGTCGCGGCAGTGGATGTCGGCCTCGGTGGCGGCGGGTCCGGCCGGGCGGCCCTCGATGTGCCAGCGGTCCGCTTCCTTCGCGACGTCGTAGCCGAGGCGTGCGAGACCTTCGGCAAAACCCTCGGTGTCGTCCGAGCACAGGGGACGTACGAGGGTGCTGGTGCCCTCCGCCGCGGCGGCCAGGAAGAGGGCGCGTGCGGTGACGGACTTGGAGCCGGGGATGTGGATGACGGTCACGGGTCCCCATCCTGCCGTGCGGCGCGCGGCCGGGCGGGGTGCGTCCAGCGAGTGGACGCACCCCGCCCGGCCGGTCCGGTCGTCCGACCGTCAGCGGATGGTGCGGTGAACGTTTTCCCTGGTGGCCGGGCCGGGGGTGGCATCGGCGATCCAGGGGCCTTCGCCGCTCGGGTCGACGATCCCCTCCTCCAGCCAGGTGTACGCACCGTTCAGGACGGAGTCGACCACACGCCGGTCGAGGTCGTCCGTGTTGGACCAGAGGCGGTTGAAGAGTTCCTCGGTCCGGATGCGGGACTGGTGGCAGAAGGCGTCGGCGAGTTGGTAGGCCTCCCGGCCGTGATCACCGGTGGTACGCAGATGTTCGGCACGGACGCAGGCGGAGCTCATCGCGAAGAGCTCCGCTCCGATGTCGACGATCCTGCCGAGGAAGCCCTGTTTGGTCTCCATGCGGCCCTGCCAGCGCGACATCGCGTAGAAGGTGGAGCGGGCCAGCTTGCGGGCGGAGCGTTCGACGTAACGCAGATGGCTGGACAGGTCCGGGTGGCCGGATGGGTGGAACTCGTTGTAGGTGCGCGGGAGTTGCCCTGGGCCTGCGACCAGTTTGGGTAGCCAGCGGGCATAGAAGCCGGCCGCGTTCGCTCCCGCCTTCGCCTTGGCGGAGAGCGGCTTGTCGGGGTCGATCAGGTCACCCGCGACCTTCAGATGGGCGTCGACGGCCTCACGGGCGATCAGCAGATGCATGATCTCCGTGGAGCCCTCGAAGATCCGGTTGATCCGCAGGTCCCGCAGGAGTTGCTCGGCAGGGACGGCACGCTCGCCCCGGGCGGCGAGGGAGTCGGCGGTCTCGAAGCCCCGACCGCCGCGGATCTGGACCAGTTCATCAGCCATCAGACAGCCCATCTCGGAGCCGTACAGCTTGGCCAGGGCCGCTTCGATGCGGATGTCGTTACGGTCCTCGTCCGCCATCTGGGAGGCGAGATCGACAACGGCCTCCAGGGCGAAGGTGGTGGCGGCGATGAAGGAGATCTTGGCGCCCACGGCTTCGTGCCGGGCGACAGGCCTGCCCCACTGTTCGCGGACCGCCGACCATTCACGGGCGATCTTCAGACACCACTTCCCGGCGCCGACACACATGGCGGGCAGGGACAGCCGTCCCGTGTTGAGGGTGGTGAGGGCGATCTTGAGACCGGCGCCTTCGGGGCCGATGCGGTTGGCGGCCGGGACCCGGACGCGGTGGAAGCGGGTCACGCCGTTCTCGAGCCCGCGCAGCCCCATGAAGGCGTTGCGGTTCTCCACGGTGACACCCGGGGCGTCCGCCTCCACGACGAACGCGGTGATGCCGCCCTTGTGGCCGACCGACTTCGGGACACGGGCCATGACGACCAGCAGGTCGGCGACGACACCGTTGGTCGTCCACAGCTTCACACCGTCGAGGATGTAGTCGGAACCGTCCGGAACGGCCGAAGTGGCGAGCCGGGCAGGGTCGGAGCCGACATCGGGCTCGGTGAGAAGGAACGCCGAGATGTCGGTGCGGGCGAGCCGCGGCAGGAACATGTCCTTCTGCGCCTGGCTGCCGAAGAGCTTCAACGGCTGCGGTACGCCGATGGACTGGTGGGCGGAGAGCAGCGCGCCGATCGCCGGGTTGGCGGAGCCGACCAGGGAGAGCGCCCTGTTGTAGTAGACCTGGGTCAGTCCCAGGCCGCCGTACTTCGGGTCGATCTTCATCCCGAGGGCGCCGAGCTCCTTGAGGCCGTTGATGACCTCGTCGGGGATCTTCGCCTCACGCTCGATCACGGCGCCGTCGATCTTGGTTTCGCAGAAGTCGCGCAACCGGGCGAGGAACGCCTCGCCTCGCCGGACGTCGTCGGCGGCCGGCAGTGGATGCGGGTGGATCAGGTCCAGCCGGAAGCGGCCGAGGAAGAGTTCCTTGGCGAAACTGGGCTTGCGCCAGTCCTGCTCGCGTGCGGCTTCGGCCACTTGACGCGCTTCACGCTCGGTGACCTTGGGCGTGTTCTTTGGAGCGGATGGTGCGGTCATGAGGAGCTCACCTCGCCGCGTTGTCGGTGGGCGGACCCGGCCGGTCCGCGCCGAGCGCGCATGCGCGCCTGCCGAGGCATACCAACCGGTGCTACTCGTCCGTATGTACCCGATTCCTGACGCCCTCACCAGCCCTCCGACGCCGATCGGGTCGCGAGCCACTCCAGTGGCACGTTCAACTCGCGAACTGCGGTCGGGCCGGGTGGCGGTGGGAAGCAGAAACGGCCGGAGCCCCCGCACAGTGGGCCCCTCGCAGCGCCCTGACCTGCAACTTTACTCTGACCTGCGCGAACGCGGAGCGCTTCAACCCGTCCTGACCCGTCTCGGCCCGCCCTAGCCCGCTTTCCTCCACTCCCGTGCTCCCGTGGGAGCACCGCGTGGGAGCACGAGGGCGAAGCATGCCCTGACCTGCCGATATCCGCTCCGGCGCGCCACGAGCCCGCGCCGGTCGCCAAATTGACCGAATACGCCAGTGCTCCACCGCCGCGCGGCTTCTACGAGTGCAGTCCGGGATCACCTTGCATGTGGCAGGCTCAGGGGCTGCACAGTGATCGAATAAGACTGGAGCATTCCCTGTGACCAGCGACGCTCACCGCCCCTCGTTCGGGGTCGAAAGGACCTTCCGCCTGATCGTCACGGGCGGTGGCACCGGCGGGCACACGTACCCGGCTCTCACAGCGGTGCGCACCTTGCAGGCCCGACTCGCGGCTCAGGGCGGTGCGCTGGAAGTCCTTTGGGTGGGCAAGGCCGACAGCCTGGAGTCACGCGTCGCCGCAGCTGAGGGGATCCCGTTCACAGCCGTCGCGACCGGCAAGATCCGCCGCTCGAAGAATCCGCTGAAGCTGGCCTCGCCGGCGAACGTGGCAGATATGAGCCGCGTCCCCCTCGGTGTCCTCCAGGCACGCAGGGCGATCAATGCGTTCCGTCCCGACGTCGTGCTGGCCACGGGAGGCTACGTAGCGGTCCCGGTGGGTGTGGCCGCTACGAGGCTGTGCCGAATCCCGTTGGTTGTGCACGAGCAGACCGTACGGCTGGGCCTGGCAAACAAGACCTTGGCTGTCGCAGCAACCCGAGTCGCAGTCTCTTCCGAATCGACCGTGCCGCTCCTTTCGGAAGCGGTACGCGCTTCAACGGTGGTCACCGGAAACCCGGTCCGGCCCGAGGTGTTCACCGGGCAGGCCGACAAGGCGATCGAGGCTCTGAACTGGCACGGCTTCGACCGGCGGCTGCCGACCGTCTACGTCACCGGCGGTGCCCAGGGTGCGCAGCAGATCAACAGCGTCGTGCGCGACGCGCTGCCGTGGCTGCTCGACCACGCCAACGTGATCCACCAGTGCGGCCCGGACAACGTCGAGGGGCTGCGCCAGCACACGGCGCAGTTGCCCGCACAAAGCGCGGCGCGCTATCACCTCACCGGGTACGTCGGCGCCGAGCTCCCCGACGTACTCGCCCTGGCCGATGTGGTGATCTCCCGCAGCGGCGCCGGAACCATCGCCGAGCTGACCGCCCTGGGCAAGGCCGCCGTATTCGTTCCCCTCGCCACGGCGGCCGGAAATGAGCAGGTCCACAACGCTGAGCACTTGGCGACCAACGGCGCCGCCGTCACGCTGGTGGGTGACGTGACCGCCGAGCGGCTCTGGACGGCCGTGGCACCGCTGCTGACGGACTCGCAGCAACGCACGGCGATGGCCGAGCGTGCCCGGTCGTACGGGCGCCCCGACGCCGCCGAGCGCCTGGTCGACGTCGTGCTCTCAGCAGCCGGGGTATAGGGCCCGGCTGCTGGCGGCGTCACGCAATGTGCTGCCGAGCTCCTGCTTCGATGATGTCGGCGCACGCGGCGAACGCGGCCTCGTCGCCTCCATACGGGTCGGGCACGTCCCGGTCACCGAGGTACAGGGCGAGGGCGAACCTGCGGGGGGTGTTGGCGTCCATCTGGCCCCGCAGTTCGGTTAGGACTGCCCGGTCCATCGCCAGGATGACGTTCGCCCACTCAAGCAGGTCCGGGGCCACCCGGACGGCGCGGTGGCCGGTGAGGTCGTATCCCCGGGCGGCGGCAAGTCCGAGCATCCGTTCGTGCGCGGGCATGCCGGCCCACTTGCTGCGCAGGCCCGCCGAGCGAATCTCCACAGATCCGCCGCCGTGGTGCGAGAGCACGCTGGCGGCGTACGGGGAGCGGCAGATGTTGCCCAGGCACACGGTCAGGATGCGCATGTGCCCTCCAAGGCGCGCGCCAGGGCGTCAACCACGTACCTGGCGTCGCCGTCGCTCATGGCCGGGTGGAACGGAAGGCTCATGAGTTGCTGTCCCGACCGCTCGGTGAGGGGCAGAGGCCGGTGCCATCTCCGGAACGCCGGCTGTGTGTGGTTCGGGGGGTAGTGCACGCCGACCCCGATGCCAGAGCAGCGCAACTCTTCGAAGATGCGGTCGCGGTCCTGGACGTGGACGACGCAGTTGAAGGGGACCGTGCGGTCCACATCCACGTCCACCACAGATACGGCGTCGAGCGTGTGCAAGCCGTCCGCGTACGCCCGCCAGAGGTCGCGCCGCTTTGCCGCCACGGTGCTGAACCGTTGCAGCTGCACAAGGCCGACCGCGGCGTTCAGGGCGGACATAGTGGCGCGCAGGCCGTACCCCTCGACGGCATACGAGGTGGTCGCACCGCGCTGCTGCTGGGACTGGGTGATCCCCAGCGCGCGCAGCCTTCGCAGGTCGTCGGCCTCCAGAGAAGTCCGCGGGATGACGCCGCCCCCCTGCCCGCAGGTCAAGTTCTTGATCGGGCCGAAGGAGAAGCAGGTGAGTACTCCCGGCTGCGCGCCGACGAAAGTGTCTCCGCAGAACGAGCCGAAGGCGTGGGCTGCATCCTCGACCACCGTGATCTCGCGGGCGTCGAGCACATCCCGGATGCCGGAGAGGTCCACCGCGCGGCCGCCGTAGAGGACCGGCACGACGGCGCGGGTGGCCGACGTGATAGCCGCCAGCACCTCGTCGGCCTCGATACAGAGCGTCGCCGGGTTGATCTCCACGAAACGGGGGTGGGCACCGCACGCAAGGATCGCGTGCACGGTGGCGCAATAGGTCTGGGACGGAACAACGACCTCGTTACCCGGCCCCACTCCAGCGACCAGCAAGGCGAGGTGGAGAGCCGCGGTGCCCGAGGCCACTGCGACCATGTCCGGGACTCCGAGGTACGTGGCGATCTCCCGCTCGAATTCCTCGACGATCACCCCGTGTCCGTACTGCCCCGCTTGCAGGGCCACGGCCATCGCATCGCGTTCCGGTCCGTGGAGGTATGGACGCGCGTTCTTAGTGACTTCGGTCGGTGTGGGGGACATCGGATAGTCCTTCTCTCGCGCTGGCCGAGCTGGTCTTGGGGTTCGGGATGGCCACGGGCAGCTGTTCGCCGGTGGCCAGCGTCTCGAAGTACTTCGTGAGGAAGACGCCCGGTTTGTACGTGAGACGGTCGTGGTCGATGGGTAGCTCGAACAGGCCGTTGAGGGTCTGTTCCACAAGCGCGGCACCAGCCACCTCGGACAGCGGGAACCCGCCGGCGAACCGAGCATTCACCTCGGTCACGATCACGCCCGGGTCCTCGTCACAGATGAACCCCTGCACACAGCAAGGGCCAGTCGCCCCGATCGCGGCCAGGGTGCGCCTCACCTGCGTATCAACCTGATCGTCATGAAATGTGCTGCTGACCACGGACAGTCCCGCCTTCACCAGGTCCCTGTACCGCAGGACCGTCGACGCGCGGCCCGAGCGGTCCACGAGACAGTCCGCGGTGAACTCCCGTCCCGTGATGCGTTCCTGGACGATCGGGTCCGGGACGAGCTCGCACAGGACTCGCGCTTGACGGCGCGAGTCGCAGTAGTAGACGTTCTGCGTGCCCTGACCGCGACGCGGCTTGACGACGAGCGGGGAGCCGGAAGGCATCCTGTCGAGATCCTTCGGGGGGACCGTGGTAGGAGTGGGCACCCCCTTGGATCTGAGCACGGCGTGGAACCGGGCTTTGTCGATGCACGCGTTCAGCGTTTCGATTTCCGGGAGCCAGGTGCGTACGCGCAGGGCATTGAGGTCATCGAGGAGACCCGAGAGTCTCGGTAGCTCGTGCTCGACTGTCGACAGCAGGGCGTCGGGGCGTGCGTCCCGGCATAGATCGAGAAGGCGCTGTGAATAGTCCGGGTCCGCTGCCAGAGGCAGTACGTGAGGGGTGACGCCGTCCAGAAGGAGGCCGGCGGCAAGCGGGTCGGCGTCTGCCGCGATGATCTCGCAGCCCATCCGCATGAGGTGTCGGGCGAGATCGAGTCCTGGTGCTCCGCCGACACCGGTGACGAGGATGCGGGTCCGGGGGGCCATGGTGCTCACCCCTCGGCCGTCGGCCGGACGGTGATCTCAGCCATGGGCGCGTCCTCGTCACGTTCGGCAGGCGCCCACTGGAAGGAGTTCTCCTTGTACCAGGCCACGCTCTGGGCCAGGCCGTCATCGAACGGCCAGGCGGGCCGGTAGCCGAGATCGTCCGCGATCTTCGACCAGTCCATGGCGTACCGGATGTCGTTGGACTTTCGGTCCGGGACATAGGTGACCGCGTCCCAGCCAGCCCCGCAAAGTTCGAGTAGCCGCCCGGTCAGCTCCTTGTTCGTGAGGTCGGTGCCGCCGCCGATGTTGTAGACCTCACCAGGGATGCCGCGGCGGAGGACCAGCTCGATGCCCTGGCAGTTGTCTTCGACATGCAGCCAGTTCCGGACGTGCTGACCCTGGCCGTGGAGGGTGACGCCCTGTCCCGCGAGGAGCTTTGTGACGAACAGCGGGATGATCTTCTCGGGGTGTTGGTTCGGTCCGAAGTTGTTCGAGGATCGGGTGACGCAGACGGGCACGCCGTCAGTGTGGAAGGCGGACAGGGCCACCATGTCGCTGCACGCCTTCGACGCGGCATAGGGCACGGTCGGGTTGAGCGGGGAGCGCTCCGAGGCGTGGCCGGTGACCAGTGGCCCGTACACCTCGTCCGTGGAGACGTGCACGAACTTCTGGATGCCATGGCGCTTGGCCGCGTCCAGAAGGGTGTGCGTGCCGACGACGTTGCTGGCGAGGAACGTGGCGGCCTCGAAGAAGCTCCGATCGACGTGCGACTCTGCGGCGAAGTGCACGATCGCATCGTGTCGCTGCACCAGGTCGTCGACGAGTGCCGCGTCGAGGATGTTCCCTCGCACGAAGTTGAGCTTCGGCGAGACGAGCTCGTGCTCCAGGTTCTCCTTGTGGCCGGCGTAGGTCAGCGCGTCGAGGACGGTCACCTCAGCGATGTCCTGCGCCGCCAGCAGTCGTTTGACGAAGTGCGAGCCGATGAAACCGGCACCGCCGGTAACGATCACCTTCTCCATCTCAACTCCTCCATGAGGTCGGTCTGCTTGCCACCCAGCGGTGGGCGGCTCCGGTCATCAGATGGGGCGGTGCGTGGCGGCGAACACGATCGTCGCGAAGACGAGTACGAGTACGACGGAAGCGGTGACGAGCAGACGGCGAGCCTCCGGATTCGGCTTGGCGTCGTCGCGTTCTACCGGCTTATGGCCCTGGTCTGTGGGCTCCGTGAAGGCAGCCTCCGTGCCATCGGGATGGTCGCTCGCGGACCCGCGCTTACCCACGATCGCCCTCATCCGCCTCCGCAGCCAGGCGCTCCCCGGCGGCTCGCCGATAGCGGCCGTAGGCGACGAGCTGCGAGACCGCAGCCGGACTACAGAGGGAGCCGGGGCCGTCCATCGGCACGCACCAGTACGACCGGGACTGCTCCGGCTCGTTCCGCTGCGGGCGCGGAACGCCAAGGAAGGACCCGGAGCCGAGACACTCGGTGTCCGGTACCGCCTGGCCGTCCCATTGCGGTAACCGTGACGTGCTCGCCGGTACGAGCACGTAGTACCGCTGGGAGGACGTGTCGACGAACACGGGGCCGCCCTGGAGTGCTTCCTTCAGGTAGGCGCCGATGCGCTCGGGGTCGTCAGTGCCGGCAGCGGCTCGCACGATGTCGCCCGGGACGCGGACCGCTGCGAACACTCCGCCGCAGCGGAGGAGCGCGATACCCCTTGTCGCCCACTGGTCGCGAGCCTCTTTCATGTCCGGGGCTGCGCTGAGCAGCCAGTGGCCTACCGCCAGCTCCCGGTCCTCCCTCGAATGTACGAGCACTCCAGGGCTCGACTCGACCGGGCCTCTTACGCCGCTCACCGCGCCACCTCCGAGGCAACGCAACAGGCGGCCACCTTGAACTCTCCTTCGCTGCAGGTGAGTTGGGTACGCTCAAGCACGGCGACTCCTAACCAGTCGTCCATGCCCCGGGTCAGCGGACAGCACCGCCCCCGGGGCCTTGGCGTTCAGGGTGGTATTCGTGCGAAACCGCTGCCTCCTGGCGCGGGGTATACCCATGATGGGTACACAGAGTGGACAACCAACCCGCAGACTCAGGCGAGCAGGAAGAGTGCCGCATGATCTACCAGCCACCCACGGCCCTGCCGAGGGATCTCCTCAACGACGAGGACATGCAGCGCGCGCTGACCGGCCATGACTTCGGGAAGGTCTTCCGGCTCGCACGCGAACGGGCTGGGATCAGCTACTCGAAGATCGCCGCCGAGTGCGACATCAAGCCTGACCGGGTCGGGACGCTCGCGCGGGGCCAAGGCCGGATCACGACCTTCGAGAAGATTGTGCAGATCGCGGATGCTCTACGCGTCCCTGGACGCGTGCTCGGCCTTGCTCCCCGCCCGTGGGAGACAGACGCCGCTCCTGCTGGAACATCCAGCACAGAGAACGGACCGTACGTGCGTCGCCGAACCATCCTCCAGGCAGCAACCTCTACCGGCCTCGCTGCCGCCCTTCCGGCTCTTCACCGGCCCGACCCGCCGCGCCGCATCACCGGTGCTTACGTCGACCGGCTCCGCAAACGCACCGCCCGCCTACGGCGTCTCGACGACATCCTTGGCGGTGGCGACACCTACCCCGTGTACCTCGGCGAGGTCCAGTACACGAAGGGCCTCCTGCGCCGAGCCTCCTTCACCGACGCATCACGCCGCCGACTCACCGCGCTCCTCGCCGAGCAAGCCCAGCAAGCAGGATGGGCCGCATTCGACGGTGGCCGCACACGCGACGCCGAATCCCTCTACGAGGAGAGCCGCGACTTCGCGCGCGACGCACAGGACTCCGACCTCTACGGCAACAGCCTGGCCTTCCTCGCCTACAACACCATCGCGGACAACCGGCGCGCGGCCGTTGCGTTCGCTGAGGCCTCCTGCGCCACGATCACCGTCCGGACGCCGTCCTCCGTCCGCGCCCTCCTCTACGAGCGGCTCGCCTGGGCCTGCGCCGTCGACAACCAGCCCGCCGGCACGGAAGACGCCCTGACTGCCGCGCGGGAGGCCCTGGCCGACGCGCAGGACGGCGAGCCTCAACCCGACTGGTCCGTCTGGGTCGACGACACCGAGCTCGACATCATGACCGGCCGCTGCTGGACCGAACTCCGTCGTCCTCTCCGCGCCGTGCCCGTCCTCACCAACGCCCTCAACCTGTACTCCGACGACCACGCACGCGACAAAGCGCTCTACCTCTCCTGGCTAGCCACCGCCTACCTCACGGCCGGCGAGGTCGAGCACGCGGCCGTGACGACCGGTCGCGCGCTCGAACTCTGCACGGGTGTCGCCTCCATCAGGCCCCGGCAGCGCATCGCGTCGCTACTCGACCAGCTACGCCCCCACGCGGATCTCCCCGTGGTCCGGGACCTTCTTCTGGAGCACGCAGTCGGTTAGGGAGCTACAGAGTCAGCGATCCACTTCTTGCACCCCTCGGCTCCCAAGGCGATCGGCACTGCGCACAGCTCCGGGTTCTCCCACGGGTGATGCTCAAGGAGGTGCGCCTCCAGCTCCGGATAGCGGTCCGTCGTCGTCTTGAGGAGGAGCTGCCACTCCTCGCCTGTCCCGTACTCGCCCAGGTGCCAGAACACGCTCGTGACCGGCCCGATGATCTGAGCACCTGCGGCAAGCCGCTGCTGGACTGCCGGACCCGCCAGGTCGATAGCCTGCTGCTTCGTCTCCGTTGCCGTGGATACCTGCACGTATTCAGTCATGCCGCCGAGTGTAGGAACTAGCGAGTCCCGTGTGCCGTGAATCGGTGCCCAGACTCCGCCGGTACGATCCCGCCCCGTGGCAATTGAACTGAGTGACGAACTGATTGAGCTGGAGCGCACGGCCTGGGCCGAGCAGCAGGAGGACGGGCTGACGGTCGAGACCGCGGCCCGCGTGCAGGCGGCGATCACCGCCCACGCTGAGGCGACGGAGCAGAACCGCTACGACGTCGAGCGGGAACTGAAGCGGGTCGTGAGGCACCCCGAGCCTGACACCGACTGACCCGCACGGTGCCTCGCCCGGCGCTGATCGGGCGAGGCGAGTCCGAGTCGCGGCAAGCAGCCAGCTAGCTGGATAAGGACCCCACCAACGTATCCGCAGGGTCCGACAACGCCCTCAGCCCAGCCTGTCAGGGCAGCGGAAGGCCCCCTCGCCGCCGGAGCAGGGCACGGGGCGGAGCGCTCCGCCCGGCGGTCCGACGATCGCTGACACGTGCGGCGCCCCGCGGCCGGGCTGGCCGCGGGGCGCCGCGTTTCAGGGTGCTGGTGGCCGTTCCGACAACGGGGAGCGGTCGCCGGTCGGGTCAGCGACGACCGTGGTGGCCCCACTTGTCGTAGCCATGCTTGTTGTAGCCACGCTTGTTGTAGCCATGCTTGTCGTAGCCCCACTTGTCGAAGCCCCACCTGTCGTAGCCACGCTTGTCGAAGCCCCACTTGCTGTAGCCACGCTTGTCGAAGCCCCACCTGTCGTAGCCACGCTTGTCGAAGCCCCACCTGTCGTAGCCACGCTTGTCGAAGCCCCACCTGTCGTAGCCACCCTGGTCGTGGCCACGCTTGTCGTAGTGGGTCTTGCCCAGGACGACGCCGGAATGCGAGTTCGACCGGCCAGGACCGCGGTCGTTGTCGGCGGCGGCGGCCGGGAGAGCGACAGCGGCCACCAGCGCGCCAGCAGCAATAACGGTAGCGGCGAACCGCCCTGCGGAACGGGACATGAAGACCCCTTCGGATGCGGGCCCGGACCGTGCGGTCCGAGCGTTGTTCGGTCTCGGTCTGTTGCCGCACACTGTGGCCTGATTGCCCGAGTCACGAGAGACGCACCGACACGTGTTACGAAATAAGGACATTTCTGTCACATACGTCGCTATCGGCATACACCACGTGCTTCCGGCACGGAAGGCCCCCTCGCCGCCGCACTCGGGAGGGGCCGGTATCCGGTGGTAGATCAGCGCAAGAGCGCGACGATGCCAGTTGCAGCCCCGGCTACGCCGGTCACTGCGGCGATCGCCGGGAGCGGCCAGCGGCCACGCTCCAGAGCGGCAACGCGATCCTTCAGCTCGCCGATGTCCGACTCGGCGACCTCCGTCCGCTGCAACGCAAGGTCGAGCCGGCCGTTGAGCTCGGCGAACCCGGTTCGGATCTCGCCGCGCATCTCAGCCAGTTCGACAGCGACCCGGTCGCCGCTCGCCGGAGTCACGTGCGGGTCCGGACAGTCTCCGTGACCCCCGGTCCCTCACCGCCCCCGGACGTGGCGAGACCGGTGAGGACCGCCAGGAGCGCAGCGCTCCCGGCGAGCGAGAAACCCTGGCTCCAGTCGACGTCGAGGACACCGACGCTGTCGAGGCCGAGGCCTGCGACGAGCGTCTGCGCGGCCGTACGTACAGCGCGCTCCGCGGTGGCGCGCCAGAAGGCAAGAGTGAGCATTGTTCGGGCCTTTCAGGAGAACAGGATGTGCCAGGTGAGGGGGCCGGGGTAGCCGTCGGCGTCGCCGGCCAGCTGCTTGTTGGAGCGCTGGAAGTCGGCAAGGTTCAGCCGGTCGGCCTCGCCCCACGACTTCGACGGCCCCACCCGGTAGTGCTTGCCGAAGCCGCGGCGGACCAGCTGCTGACCGAGCAGCAGAATCGATCCGTTCGACTGGCCGAGACCGAACGCGCCCCGGCCGGGGAAGGGCGGCCGTGCGGGCGGCTTCTGCGCGGGCGGCTTCGGCTTGGCCGGCCTGGCTCCGAGGCGGCTGTCGATGCCGTCACGCATCTCGCCCATGTCGAAGCCGTGGGGGTCGATCTTGCCGGGCTGCCACTCCTTGTGACCGATCACCGAAGCTGCCTTCCACCCGTGGTGGCGGCAGATCGCGGCGGCGGCCTTCTCGATCGCTTCGAGCTGGCAGTCCGGCCAAGGGTCTTTGCCGTCGCCGAGGTTCTCGCATTCGAAGCCGTAGAAGTGCCTGTTCCCGTCGGTGTTCGCCTCGTTGTCCGACGGCAGGTGCTTCTCCGCGACGACCGCCTGGAGCACGTCGTCATCGCCGAGGCCCGCATGGTTGGTCCGGCCGTAGCCGATCAGGTGAATCCGGCCGTCCTTCGCGATCATGCCGTGGCACAGGGGCCCCGGCAGGTCCGCGTACCCGTTGCGGACGATCCCGACCGTGGCCGCGGTGCCCTTGGTCACGGTGTGATGGATCATCACCCCGTTCACCGGACCCCACGCACCCTTGCTGTTCCGGTTGTGCGTCCGCCAGTTGCCTTCCTCGACAACGGTGAGACCTTCGGCAAGCAGCGCGGCAAGCAGCTCGCTTGCGCTCATCGGGGTCGCCATCAGTGATCCTCCTCCGAGGGCTCGTCGACCTGCGGGGCCTCGTAGCCCGCGAGTCGGGCGGCGGTCGCTTCAGGCAGACCGGCCGCAAGCAGGGCCTCGTAGTCCTCGGTCTGTCGAGCCTGGTCCGCCGCCTTGAGTGCGGCGACGTGAGCGTCGTTGTCCTCCTGCCACTGCTGGAGGCGCTGCTCGTACTCCTCCTCCGTGAGGAGCTGTCCGCCTTCCGGCACCTTGACCTCGTCGCCGGTGGCTTCGATGCGGGCGAGTGCCCCGTTTTCGTACAGGACCCAGTACGTGCGCGGCTCTCCGGCCGGTTGCTCATCGAGCACAGATGCGTCAGCCATGGGGGCTCCTTAGAGGACTACGGGGAGGCTGATGATCAAGCAACGGATGTTGATCTGGATGCGGTTGTAGGTCGCTCCGCCAGACCCGCGGCCGAGGGTGACGTCGAACGGGATGACCTCAGAAGCGCCCGGTCCCAAGGGGACGGCGTTGTGGAACTGCTTCACGGTCTGGGTGTGAATGTCCGTGCTCGTGCTCGACCCGGAGTTGCGGAAGTAGAACATCTCGTCGCTGCCGTTGCCGTACGCGGCACCAGCACCGGCAGGGAGGTTGAAGTCGACGTCCGCCTCGCGGATCACGACGACCAGCGCCTCATGGCACGGGTCGGGGTTCGTGATCGTCGTCTCGAAGTTGGCGCCGGGCTGGTCGAATCCCGCTGGCACCGTGAGGTTGTTGTAGTACCGCTCTTCGAAGAACGAGACGTAGCGGACGATCCCGCCGCGCTGCTCCGACCGCAGCCGACCCGCGCTGTCGGCGTACACAAGGCCAGCGTTGTCGTCGAGGTCGCACGCGTACGGCCACGCGCTGACGGCGGCCTCGACGGGGTCGCCGACAACGCCGGTACCAGTCAGGCCAGGGCCGACCTCGAGCCCGGCAGCAGCCGGGACGACCAGGCCGTCCGGACCGCACTGGAGTTGGTTGCCTGCGACGGGGTCGAGGACCGGGGCCGCAGTGAGCGGGTCACCGGCCGTTCCGTCACCGGTGAGGCTGATGCAGGTTCCGTCGGCGACGACGACTGTGCTCCCCGCAGCCGCGGGTACGAACAGCCCGTCATCGCCGCCGACGACGAGGGTGTTGCCCGCGTCGGTCGACAGGTGCGCGGTGACGACGCCGGTCGCGGGGTCGTAGGCCGCACCCGGGCCGGCTGAGATGCACGGCCGGACGTCGTCACACGTCACCTCGGCGGCGGCCGGTACCAGCAGACCCGTCGGACCGCACTGGAGCTGGTTGCCCGGGTCGGGGTCGAGGACCGGGGCGGCAGTGAGCGGGTCACCGGCCGTACCGTCGCCGGTCAGGGTGATGCAGGTTCCGTCAGCCACCTCGACCGGGGCGGGGACGGCGGCGGGCACCATCAGGCCGGTCGGGCCGCACTGGAGCTGATTCCCGGGGTCCGGGTCGATGACCGGTGTGGCGGTCAACGGGGCGCTGGCGGAACCGTCGCCCGCCAAGGTGATGCAGGTGCTGTCAGCGACCTCGACGGTCGAGGAACCGCCGCCTGCGCTGATCACGTAGGGGGTGTTCGGCTGACCGTTGCCGTCGACGGTTACGCCGGTGCCAGCGATGACCGTGCACGCGCATCTGCTGACGCATCCGCATCGGGACAAGGGGATCATCTCCGCACTCTTCGGAGGTCCGCCCGGCCCACAACCAGCAGCGACGCAAGTCTAGATCAGGGCTGTCCGGACACGTTCACCGTTGTCCGGACAGCTCCTGTCCAGGCGTCCGCACTGTGTCCGGACACCGGCTGGCTGCACGGCCCGGACCTGCACGGACACTGTCCGGACATGTCAGCCGTACAGCTCGATGAACACGAGGCCGTTGCCGCCGTCGGTCCCTGGCTGCGCTGTGCCGTTGATGGATACCGCCCCGCCTGCGCCGCCGCCCCAGCCGCGCGAGGTGCCACCGACGCCGTTCGTCGCGCGACCATAGCCACCGTGGCCGAGATGGGAGGCACCGCCCATCCCCGCCAGGCCCGACGTGCCACTCAGCCGAATAGCGCCCTCACCAGCGCCGCCGCCCATCGCGATCGTGCCGGCCCCTCCGAACGCCCCGGCAACACCGCTCGCAGTGGTGGCGCCGGTGCCCGTCGTCATACCCGCCGAGCCGCCGTCACCACCGGTCGCAGTCACCAGGCCACCGAACGAGGAGCCGCCGCCCGCCACACCCGGGTTGTTGCCGTTCCCTCCTGCACCCCCAGCGCCGACCACAACGGTCTCCACAGCGCCGAGGAGCGACGCTTCGATGAGCGACATGGAATATCCGCCGCCCGCGCCGCCCGGTCGGAAGATGGCCTCGGCCGGGTCGCTGTCTGCACCGGCCGACCCTCCGCCCCCGGCCTGGACGTGAGCCCTGACCCGGGCCAGCCACGGGTAGTCGGACTTCTCGAACTGGAAGGTCCCGGGGCTGCCGAAGGTCACGACCTGACGGGGCCCCATAGTCCCGGGGACCAGGCACAGTTCGCCCTCGTCGTTCACCTCGAAGTACTCGCCGCACGCGCACACCTGGGCCACAGAACCACTCCACACTCACGTAGCGGGCCCGGCCCAAAACCAGCGGCGCCCCAGCAGGTTAGCCCAGGCTGTCGGGGCGTGGCGTAGCCGTCAGGTGGACCGCGATCCCGCCCGCAGGGACCGCCTCCCCTGCCGACCAGAGCCACATCCGTACGGCCACCCGCAACGGGGTCGCCTCCTCGATGACCGTGGTGAGGAGCGCCGGTGTCTCGCCCTGGTCGACCGGGAGCGCTGTGACGACCGGCTGTCCGGGCAGAGGCTCCGCAAGCGCCCACAGGGCGCGGCCGTCCTCACCGGTGACCACGATCGTGACGGCCGGCGGACCACCGGGCGGACCCGTCGGGCCGGTCTTGCCGCGCGGCCCCTCCACCCCTGGCAGGCCCTCGGCGCCACGGCGCCCTTTGCCGTACTGCAGCATCCTCGTACGCCGGTCCAGGTCCCGCAGGACCCCGGTGAGCGGACTCGCCGTTGTCCGCCTCGTCGCCGACCCTCTCAGCGCCATGTCACGCCCCAGCCGGTGTCAGTTGCACGGACACCCGTTCACCGTCGCCGTCCTCGACGACCTTCAGCCCGAGGATCTTGAGCGCTTGCCCGATGTTCCGGCACGTCGAGGTGGTCATCACGTCCACGCACCACCCGGGTACCAGCGAGGCGATGTCGACCGCGGCCTCCGGCGAGAGCGTCGTCTGCTGGGAGTCGACGAATACCGGTGCCGGCGAGGAGGTCCGCAGCCGCGACCGGGCGGCGGCCTCCGCCGACGGGGAGTCCAGGATCGACGTCTCTTCGACGTACCGCTCCAGCAGGCCGTAGTACGAGTGCTTGCCGCCGGCCTCGGCCAGGACGTCGTCCCGGCCCTGGACAATCCATCGCGTCGCGAGGGCGAGACCGTCCTCGACGATGACCAGCCCGTCAGGGAAGTCCGCATCTGTCAGCGATCCAACCCGGCCGCAGAAGTCCTCTGGCATCAGCAGGATGCGGGAGCCCACCGCGGTGTAGTCGAGGCCGGTCGCCGCCAGGTCCCGAAGGTGGTCGCCGGTCTGCCCGATGTTCTGCTCGTACTCCCGATTGCCACGGATTCGGGTTGGGGCGACGACCTGCACACTGTGCCCGGGATCGTCGGGACGAAAGCCGTCCTCGATCAGCCACTCAGCGATGTTCGACAAGTCCCGGCCGATGAACTCCCGCGACTCGTGCGGTACTCGCCGGTCCAGCCAGGCAAGGATGTCGAAGGCGCGGACCCCGACCGTGCCGTCCGCGTTCCACTCCGGGACAACGCACGGTCCTTCCCAGCAGGCCCGACCATTGCGGTAGATGACCAGGTCGTGCCGCCAACTGCGGACTCGGCCCATGGCCTCACAGCAGTCGCCGTCGGGCTGAACAACGATCCTCGCCTCGGACACGTCGTCCAACGTGCGCTGCCATTCCACTTCCAGCAGCACATCAGCGTTCGCAACGACCGCGCCATCCCGGTCGACGATCCTCGCCGTATGCCGGCCGCACCCGAGCATGGAGGCACTCCTCTTTGCGGAGGGGCGCCCGGCCCAGAACCAGCGGCGCCACCAGCCTACGGCGTGCCTCGTTGTAGGATCTCGCGATCCGTGGCGGAGAGCAGCCCTCTGACCAGCGGGTCCCTGAGCCGTCTCAGCTTTCGTCCGCGTTCCTGTGTCTCAGTTTCTTGGCATTTCCTCAGGCCCCACCCGCGCTGACCACTCGGCCTGAGTCGTGGCTCGGTTGATGCGGCTGACGATCTCCTTCTTTGAGGCCGCGTCCAAGGTCTCTGGAAGCCGGTCGAAGGTGTCCGGGAGAACGTCGAGGAGCCCCCAGATCTCTTCGCCGGTGGTGACGGTCAGAAGCAGCTGGCACCGCCACTGTGGCGACACTTCGGGACGGTGTCGCAGCTGGTGCACGATCGTGGGGAAGAGGTAGTGCGTCGCTTCTGCGGCGAGGTGCTTCCGTAGCCAGGGGACGGGGAGCCGCTGGCTGAAGCCGAGCGTGGCGGCCTCTTTTTCGAGGTCGAGAAGCTGGTTGGTGTCGACGGCTCGGACAGTGCGGGGCAGAGCTGAGGCCATGGCGTGATGATGGCAGGAAGACGTGGCGATGCCGAGCGGTGAGCGGAGCCGGGATTCGATCTGCTGGCGGGCGCGGGTCCGGGCTTCTCGAATCGAAACCGGCACCGACTCCTGCCGCCTGTCCCGTGCTCGTGCAACAGGTGGCTTCGACAACGTCCTGACCCGTACGAATGCGAATCTCACGGGCGAAGGGACAGTAGAATCCGACGTTTCACGAGGTTAATGGCGACCACCTCCACCGCGACCTCGTCGCCGACCTGCACGGCGCTTTCCGGGGGATCAGTAGTGCGGCCTGCAAGGTCTGGCCACGGGACCAGCCCCACGCAGTGTTCATTAACTCGGACGAACGCGCCGATCTTCACAAGCTTCTCCACTCGACCTATGACGACACAGCCGAGTTGCGTCCGAGCGAACTCTGGCAGCGGGTCCGCGTGGAGCGCCTTGAGCGACAGCGCGCACCGCTCCCGGTCCAGATCGACATCCGGGACGACGACGGTCACCTCCTGGCCGATCTCCACGATGTCTGACACCGCCTCGACATGAGTCCAGGTCAACTCGGCCACGCTGACCAGGCCGTCCAGACCTCCGATGTCGACGAACGCGCCAAACGGTTCGATCGCTGAAACGACGCCTTTGCAGACCTGGCCCGCCTTCAACCCCTCCAGCGTCGCCCGGCGAACCTGCTCTCTGGACGTCTCCGCCATCCTCACTCCTTCCTGAGCGAATCCAACCGAGTGAAGCCCCTTGTCCCGTCTCATTAGATCTTGCAGGGGCGGCGCCGTTGACCTGCGGGGTGACAGGTTGAATCGCGACTTCCTGGTGGAATGACGAGGCGTCGCGGAAGCCCCGTGGGCGGTGCCTATGGGGTGTCTCATGGATCATGGCGAGGGTGCTGCCGCCTGAGCAGGGCCTTGTCAGGACGGCGAGACGCTTGAGGGCCGGTTTCGCACTGCAGATGGCAGTTTCCTGATCAGGGGCCGCAGCAGTGGATGCGCTCAGGAAGGATGTCGCCGCTGCCGATCCTGAAGCTGCCGACGGGCGGTCGACCAAACGATGTCGAACTCATTGGCTGACAGCCACTGCGGGTCGTGCCCTTCCCACTCAGAGATGGGTGGTTCCGCGGTCAGGCCGTAGACACTCTCGTATTCAGCCAGCCGACCGTCCCTTTGGGCTTCTTGCCACTCGGCCAGCGAGGCAGCGGCAAATGCCTTGCTCCCGGGCTCCTGCAACTCGACTTGCCGGATCACGTACCCATCGGTGTCCAACTCGAAGTAGAAGCAGACGGCTTCCTCGTCCCAGAAGCAGCGAACCCAGCGTGTCACTGGTTCACCGTGTCGAAGGGCTCGTCGTGCCAGCGCCAGCCGGCGGTGCCGTCGTCGTGGATGTGCAGCATGAACTCAGCGACCGGGCTGCCGTCGGGAAACGTCATGGTGAGCGCACTTCGGATCTGGGTGTAGTAGGCGTCTGCCTGCTCCCACTCCTCCTCGTCGACAGCCCGCTCTTGCTCAGCGAAGAGGGGACGGAACTCTTCAAAGCCAGGAAGTGTCTCGACTTCGGTGTGGGTCCAGGGCATGTCGGCACCGGTCACGGTCAGCCGGGCAATCTCCTGGTCGCCGTGGTGGAGCCGCCAGATACTGCCGGTGGTCAGGTTCGGGTTGGTCATATCCCCATGATGGCGATCACCACTGACAAGCGGGGAGTGAGATCGTGGCATCTTTTCGATCATGGGCACGGCCATCTCCCGCAGCGGAAGCTGGTGGGGGCGATGCTGAGGCGCTGTGCCGCTTCGGTGGGCAGTTGGGGGTGGTCTCGCCAGTGTGCCGAGGAGAACAGGCTGGCGAGAACGACGGCTTCGGGGTAGGTGACCAGTTCGATCCGGGCCTCGGAGGGACGGTGGGGATCACCGAACGGATCTTCGCCCAGCACGTCGAGGCGACGCTTCCAGCACTGACGAAGGGACTCACCGCCGCTATCGCTGGTGAACCACCTGTTCAGTCGGTCACGGGCGTCGATGTAGGCCAGCGCGGTGGAGGGATGGGTGCCCCGGCGGACGATCCGGCGGTGCCGGAGATTGGCCCGCAGAACCTCCGGCAGCCGCGTCAGGTCGTGCTGTTCATCGCCGAGGAGCCAGCGGTGATGCCGATGGCAGACGCCTTCATGGTGGGGCGTGCTGCGGACGACGAGACCGCGGATGTGCCGACGGGCCATGCAGAGGCGGCAGGCCGGGCGGCGCCGCGGCTCGACGACCTCCTCGGTGGCGGACAACGGAAGCCGCCGGACCGGGTCGCCGATCAAGCCGAGCGACGGCATCGCGCGGATCAGGGTGGACGGGCTCCGGCCGGTCAGCACAGCGAGCCGGGAGAGGCCATCTGGGGTCCAGTAACCGACTCGGTTGTCGACGCGGCGGTGCTGCCGCGACGGGCCGATCAGGGAGGAAAGGTAGCCGATGGTGAGGTGGTTGGCGTCGGCGAGCCGGTTCAGGTAGGAGCCGATGGTCTCGCGATGGACGGGCGGCAGCGCGAGCGGCAGGGACCGCAGCCCGGTGGTCACGCGATGCGCTTCTCGCCGCGAGTCCGTCGCCGGCGTGCGCGAGGAATGTTCTGCTGTTCCGCGCCCTCGTCCAGGTCGACCCGTTCCAGCGAGGCTTTGGTGATCTTCTCGCTGCCGTCGAGGATGGCGTCCAGGGCGGCCTCGCGGACGAGGTGGGACAGACTGCCGATCATGCCGCCGGTGCGGTCGTGCAGGTAGGCGCTCAGCTTCAGCAAGGTGCCCGGCCGGTGGGCGTGCAGCCGCAAGGACTCCTCCAGCGTCGCCACGAGTGATCGCCAGGAGTCGCGCTGTTCCCCGGTCTTGTGACGGAACGGACTGGTGGGAATGAGGGTGTAGCGGCTGGCGATCTGTCCGCCCCGGCGCCCGGCGAACAACCCCGTTCCCTCGACGTCGACGCCGGCCAGGACGAAGGTCGCCGGGATGCGCTCGGACAGGTACTTGATCTGGTCGGATGCCTCGGCGCCGACCCGCGTACCGATGTCGAGATTGTGCAGCTCGTCGATGAGCACGAGACGGCAGCCGAGGGTGCAGAGCAGGTCACAGACCTTGTTGGTGACCTCGACCTGGCTGAAGCGCGACGGCAGCGGCAGGCCGATGCCGTGTTGGAGGATCACGCCATGCTGATTGCAACTGATGAGGCAGGGCGCGTGGTGAAGAAGCCCTCGAAGCCGGCGATAGGCAGGATGCTGGCCAACCTCCAGCGCGGAAACGCGCATCTGGTCCTGGAGCGCGCGGAGGATGCCCTGGAGGGCAGCTGGTATGTCCAGGTGCTGCTTCGTGACGACAACACGTACCAACTCGAATTCCGGGACGGCGTGGCGGCCGAGCACTATCAAACACGGACGATCTCCCAGGAGAAGGTCCTGACCGCCCTGCTCGGCTGGGCTGCCGGCAAGGCGGACTGGAGGGGCGAGTTCATGTGGAACAACATCGGCTCGGAATTCGAGATCTGAGTGCTTGGCCACTCAGTGCGTAGTGGCATTTCCTCGGGCCGCGTCTGACCCGTACGGGAAGATGGGGGCGTGCTGCCCTACGTCTATCGCGTCACCAAGTACGACCCTGCCGACCGTGATGAACACGGCCACTACACCGGCGCCGAGGAAACGGTCAGCGACCACGGCCCGGTCGAGGATGCCTACCTTCAAGCGATCGAGGCGTTCGCCTCGGACACCGGCATCGACCACCTGGCCGTGCGCGAGCCGCAGGTTCCGTCTCTCGTGCACTTCGGTATCGAGCGGCCGTTGGACGGCTTCGGGCTGAACGAGCTCTTCCCGACCGGCTTGCCCGGCTTCTACGACGGAGCGGAGGTGTCGCTCGACATCTGTCTGGAGCTGGTACGGGGCATGTTGCGCGACGGTGGTGCGTGGTGCCGGCTGGAGGCGGAGGCCACATTCGCGGTACACGTGGGGTGGGACCAGTACCTCTACATCGGCAGCATCCGCCCCTGCGAGGATGCCCAGGCCCGGACCCGCGCGCTCGGACTGTTTCCGGAGCGCATCACTGCATCCCCGTACGACGCGGAGGCCGACGGGGAACACGTCCAGCGGCCGGGTGACGACGAATTCTGGACCGCTCTGCACTGGGCAGTCTCCGCATGTCGCGCCGGAATCCTGGAAGAGACGTACATCGAAGGCGCCTCACGCTGGCACCGCCTCACCCGCGACAACATCGACGTGATTCGCGCCGGAATCGCTCCCCGCGCCCGGTTGGCCGTGTGGCCGGATCTGTCCTCCGACATCGATGCGGTCCTCGGCGCGCTCCCGCCTGAGGGCCTCGTCGAGTGTGTCTGGCAGGGCAAGGACGGCCGGATCCACAGTGCTCTCGCTGACGAGAGCGAATTCGCAGAGATGGCCGCCCAAGTCGCCGAGGCTGACGCTGCATCGCTACTGCCCGTGTATGCCGATGACCGCGTCCCTGTGTTCACTGCTGTCATGCCTGACAGCGACGGAGTGGTACGGGCCCGCTGGCAGAACGAGCCGACGCCGAGCGACCGGAACTGGGCCTTCCTCAAGACCCTTCACCGAGGTGAGATCGTCGCCGGCCGGGTGACCCGGATCGCTGATTTCTGGGTCACTTTTGTGGACATCGGCGGCTTCGAGGCAATAATCAATATCCCCGAGCTGTCATGGCGCCCCTTCAACCACCCCTCCGACGTCGTTGCCGTCGGCCAGGAGATCAGCGCCGAAATTCTCGACGTCGACCCGATCCGCGAACGGGTGTCACTGTCACTCAAGGCCCTGCACGAAGACCCGATGCCACTGCTCGCCGGGCAGATCGGCCAGACCATCATCGGCCGCGTCACCAAGCTCGTACCGTTCGGCGTGTTCGTACGCATCGAAGAGAAGGAGAACGGCTTCGAGGGGCTGGTGCACAACACCGAACTGGGAGACGGGCACCCGGACCATCCGCAGTTGGCCGTCCACGTCGGCGACGCACTCCCCGTGAAGATCCTGGACATCGACCCGACCCAGCGCCGCATCACCCTCTCGCACCGGCAAGCGATCTCCGCCGGCCAGGACGAACCCGGCGCCTGATACGCACATACCCCGGAGCCCGACCTCACAGAGCGTCGTCATCCCCTGATTCTCACGTTCCTGGCCCACCGCAGGTGCACTCAGTCCAGGTCTTCGAGGTCCTGAGACCACCACCCTCGATCAGCCTGCCAGTCCTGGAGCCAGGACACGAAGTCGACTTCCGGTTCTGCTTCCTCTCCCGCATCGGCATAAGGGGCCGCGCATCCGTCCCCCAGCCACCAGACCCGGCCGCGTTGAGGTCCAGTCACGATGAGTATCCAGAACTCACGGCCGCGGTTGCTGCCTAGGAGGATCGATCCGTGTTGATAGATGCCATGGAGTATGGGCGAGTGCTGGTCGTGGTCGTAGTAGTCGTACTCCCACTGCCATTCCTCCTTGAGGGGGAATGGCACCGCGGGCTTCCGCAGCGCCGTGCCATCGAATGGTTCGGGGCTCAGCCAGCACTCGGCTTCCCAGCGCTGCCAGCTCTCGGGGAGATGTCCCAATGGGAGCAGCCCATGTGGGGAGGAGGGGCCTTCCCGGGTCCCGTTGGAGATTTCCGCGACGAACGTGCGGTATGGCTGAGGCAGTTCAAGAACATGTTCGGCTTCCCATGCCCGAACACCGGTCCAGCCAAGGGGAGGGCGGCGAAGGTCGTGAGGAATGGCGCCGCTGAGGGCGGACATCGCAATGCGGAGTCGCTGCTTGGCGAGGTCTGTCATGGAGTGTCACGGAGGTAGAGGGCAGCGAGCTGCGGGAGTCGACGTCGCATCTCACCGGGGTCACCGAAGTCGAAGTCTTCGCCCATGTCTTCGGAGTCTTGTTCGGAACTGTCCCGTGAGGCTCTGTACTCGTCCCATGCCTCGTAGAAGTCCTCTCCATCGCCGGTGATGCGCTTGAACGCGTCGCTGGCGGCGTAGTTGACCTCCTCGTAGAAGAGAGCCTCGTCACGGTGCACCTCTGCGGCGGCGATCACTACCGGGTGCTCAGCAAGACTGTCTGGGCAAGCCGCTGCCTTCTCGTACCAGTCGCGGCCCAGCGCGATCAGGCCGGCGCGGAAGTCCATGAAGCTGTCGTCCGAGCAGCCGCCGCCGATGAGGTAGGCGGCGGCCCACACGTCCCATCGGTACACCGCGTCATGCACCTCGTCGAAGCGTTCCTGGTAGCGGAGGATGCCGTCCTTGGTGCGGGCGGCCAACTCATCAACCAGGGCTTCGGCGAAAGGCCTGTCTGGCCCGCCGGCCGAACGGGCGGCCTCGATGATGGTCCAGAACTCAGAGGTGTCCATGGCTGGGCACTCTGCCAGTTGGGTCTGACAACGGCTCCTGTTGGGGTGGACGGCCTCCACCGTGATCACGGTGGAGGCCAAGGCGACCCTGCATTCGGAGTCCCATCGGAGTCACGGTGCGGATAGCCAACCCGTTGTGGCCCTGACGACCCGCTTGCCGAGTGGCGTGAGTTTCATGGGGCGGCCTCGTTCGGCTCGTTCGAGCAGTGGGCCGCCCAGTTCGCGGGCCAGACGGTTAATCTGAGTGACGAGAGTGGGCCCGTTGACGCCCATGTCCCGGGCTTCCGCGCCGAGGGTGGGGTAGGCGGAGGCCTTCACGAACCGCCGGAGTCGCTCTTCGGCGGCGAGGCCGTTGAGTGCGGGTCTCAGCAAGCGGGGAGCCTGTCTGGCCTTCTCCCGGATGCGGAGGCTCTCGTCATGGCTTGCGCCGCCGCGAGGACGTAATGGCACACCCCCAGCCACACATCAACTTTCTGTGCAGCCAAGGTCCCAGCTCAGCGAACGCGGGCGGGATGGATCACTGTTCTCGTCACCCGAATAGGTGACACTCCGACCTGCGAGTCTCACGGCGGCGGCATAAATGCCGCCTCCGTGCAGTTCTCGCTGAGATTATGCAGCGAGTTTTGAGACCCTACACCCCTGAACTGTGAATCTCACAGCCGTGGCATTTCAGCCATCCTTCTGCCAACAGCCGTGAAATTCTGCCAAGAAAGCTGAGACCCTACACTCGTCGCCGCCGGTTCAGAACTCCCGGCCGGACAGCGCCACTGTGACCGTGGCGTCGTCGGCAGGCATGAAGATGGCGTCTGCGGTCACCTCGACACAGAAGCGGGTGCCCTTCAGGAGCGGGAAGTCCAGCGGCCCGCCGTCGCGGCCGTACGCGTCGGGCGACGGCTCACAACTGCCTGCGCACTCGACCGTGTCCCGGCCGACCTGCCCGTCCAGGACCATCGTCCCGCCCACCGGCACGTAGGCGACGTTGAAGACGCTGTGCGGGTTGCACCGCTCCATCGCAACGACTTCCTCGCACGTGAGCCCGTCATGCTCCGGCCGCCGCTCGAAGAACGAGACCGTGAACCGCCGCAGGTCCCCGCTCCCGGCGTTCACCGTGATGATCGGCGCAGCGCCGAACCACACCGGGGAGGTACTGAGATCCAGCTCGTAGACCTCGCTGTTGACCGCGATCGCGTTGCAGAAGCACGTCTCTGGAGGAGGCGCGACCGACGGTGCCGGCGTGCGGCACGTCGGGTCACTGCACAGGGCCCCCAGGTCGGGGCAGGCCGCCAGGCGGCACGGCTCACCACAGGGCAGATTCAGCGTCTCGCGGTCAGGCCACACCACATCGCCACAGGCCGCGTCGGTCAGCTCGACGGACACGGCGCCGGGCGGGCAGGTATCGCCCAGTTCGAGGCACACCGGGTTCACCGGCTCGTCGGCACTGCGGTGCACACACCACGTGATGCACTCCGTCCCGTCATCTGTCGGCACCGACACGTCGAGCACCGGCACAGGGTCGGTCCAAAGCCACGGCGTACCGGCCGAGAGGACGAACTCCACGGTGAGGATGTCCGCCCCCGACGAGCAGCCGCCCCTGCCCGAACAGCCGTTGCCGTTTCGGGCGACGACCCGTGGCCCTTCGACGAGCGCGACACGGCGCAACGTGCGCCGGTGCCTAGCCGCAAACTGGGCCGGGTCCTCGGCTTCCGCGGGGCAGCAGTTGTAGAGGACCAGTTCGTCACCACCGCACGCGCCACCCGTGCACCCCGTCCCCGACCCAGACCGGGTGGACGGCCCCCCGTCGAGGGCCTGCGCCAGCCAGCGGAAGCCGTAGTTCGCCCCGCAGCAGGTCACGCCGAGGACGAGGGCCGTGACCGTGATGGTGCGCGGCAGCACCCGCGCCGCACCGAACGCGGCGCTCCCCGTCGCGGACCGCGTCACGGTGCGCTGCATAGGGTGCTCGTCCAGGCCATCGACGGTCAGCACGAGGAGGCCGGCGAACTCGGCGGACTCCGGGACGTTCGGGTCGTACCAGGGGGCACCGTCGCCCTCCGGGCTGGTGTACGGGGCATCGCCGACGAGGTCCGCAGTGAACGTCTCGCAGGCACAGGCGCCGACAGAGTCCAGCGGGCTGCCCACCGATTCCAGATACGCGGCCAACCGCGCACTGTTAGCGATCTCCGTGCCCCCGAGGGTCAGGTAGTGCTCCAGCACGTCAGATCACCGCCGACAGGACCATGCGGTTGACCACCCTGTTTGCCGTCATGTGTGCGTCGCCAACCTCGTTGATGGTGAAGTGATTCGTGACCGACGTCGTACGCGGGCTGCTTGCCGCACGGTCTGCGGAGGGCTTGCCGGCCCCGAGCAGGTCCAGGAGCCCGGACTGCTCCGCCAGCTGCCGGGCCCGCTGCGGACGGGTGAGCGGGATGATCACCTCGGGTCCGGCTTCGCCGACGAGGGCCGGAGTCGGGCCCGTGACGATGCCGCCGTTCGCGAACGGCAGGAGGCTGCGGACGGACGACGGGAGTCCTCCCTTGATCTTCCCGACGATCTGCGCGCCGATATTGCCGAGCGAGGCAACGATCCGTCCCGGCAGGCTGGAGAACAGGCCGACGATGGAGGAGATCAATCCGGCTACGGCTCGTGTCGCGGCCCCTCTCGCGCTGCTGAACACCCCGACGATGCGTGCTCCCAGCCCCGCCAGGACGGAGCCGATGCGGCCGGGAAGTCCGGCGAAGAACGTCACGACGGACGCGCCCATATTCCGCGCCGTTGCCAGGGCGCTGGTCCCGGCCGACCGGAACGCCCCCGTGATCAGGCCGGGCAGAGCTGCCAAGGCCGCCCCAATCCTGCCGGGGAGCGCCGCGAAGAACGCCACGGCCTGGCTGACGAACCCCGCGACCGCGGTCGTCGTGGCGGTGAACGCGTTCTGGAACGCCGTCAGGATCGAGGCGCCCAGGGACACCAGAGCGGATCCGATCTTGCCGGGCAGCTCGGTGAAGATGAAGATGACCCCGGCGATCGCGGTGAGGATCGCGATGGCCACCCCGGCGACGGCCGACGTGAACAGGTTGATCAGCAGTCCGGGGAGCGCTACGAGCGCGGCCATGATCATGCCGGGTAGGCCGGTGAAGAACCCGATCACCGCGCTGATGCCGGTGGAGACACCCGTCGTGATGCTCGTCCACAGGTTCGTGAAGAACGTCGCGAGGGTGGACCCGAGGGACGACAGCGCGGCAAGGATCTGGCCCGGCAGGTTGGTGATGAACGTGATTGTCGAGGCAAGCCCGCTGATCAGGCCGGCGAGCACGGTCACAACGCCCTGGATGATCGGGACGACGCCCTGGATGATCGTCCACGACGCGAACCCCACACCGACCTGAAGGATCGAGCCGATCAGCTGGATCGCGAGGGCGTTCAGCGGGGCGAGCGCCTCAGCGAGCTGGGCAAGCGGCGGCAGGATCGGGATGAGCGCCTGCACGACAGCGTCGAACGCCGCGACGATCGGTGGGAGGACCGGGAGCAGCCCGTCGACCAGGGCAGTGAGCACGGGCACGACCGCAGCCGCTACCCGCACCAGGACGTCCCCCAGCGTCGACAGCACCGGCGCCAGGCTCGCGACGAGTTGCGCGACCGCCTGGCCGACGCCCGCGTACAAGGGCTGCATGGCAGTCACCAGCATCGTGAACGCCTGGGCGACCCGTGGAAGGACCGGCATCAAGGCACCGACGAGCGCCTGGATGATCGGCGCGAACAGTGCCACCAGGTTCTGCAGGACCGGGGCGAGCATCTGCGCGATGACGGCGACGAGCTCGCCGACGAGCGGCAGGAGCGGGGCAAGCGCAGTGACCACGGCGCCGATCGCGGCTCCGAGGGGGCCAAGTGACGGGCCGATGGCGGCGAATGCCTGGGCGAGTGCGGTAGCGACACCTTGCAGCGCCGGGGCGATCGCTGCGAGCGCCGGGCCGAGCGAATTGATCAACCCGGTGAGTGCCGGTCCCAGGGCGGTGAACACGGGGGCGAGAGCGGGCGCAATCGCACCGATCTGTGTGACCAGCGCCGCCAGGATCGGGCCTAGCTGCGCCGCGATCGTGCCGACCGTCCGGAAGATGTTCCCGATGGCCTCCTGACCCTTGGCGCTGCTCGCGAACGCAGCGAACGACCCGGTGATCTTCTGGATGTTCGCCAGCAACCCGGCACCCGACACGTTGGCCGCGTTGAAGACGCTCGAGATGATCGACCCGACGTTCTGGAGGATGCCGCCGAGCTGAGCGAAGACCGTGAGCGCCTGGTCGACCCAGCGCACCGCGTCACCACCCGAGGCGATCCTCTGGAGGAACTCTCCGAACCGCTCGCCAACGTTCGAGATCCCCGACGCCAGCTCGGCACCGAACCGGTCGGAGATGACGGCCGCGACCTGAAGAAAGCCAGCCGTGAGCTTGTTCGTGGTGGTGGCGAGGCCGCCGACCGCCGCCTCCGCGCCACCGAGGATGCTCTTGACATTCGAGACGCCCTTCGCGCTCTGGAGGTAGCCAGTAACCCCGCGCGCGGCACGCCCCCACTGCGCGGCGATGTTCGTCAACCCCTGGCGCAGCGGCCCGCTCAGCGCCTTCCCGACCGCGGTGAGCTGCCCCTCGAACTGGGAGAAGAACGCATCCTGGACGCTATTCCGCAGCGCCTCGAACGCGGGCTTCATCGCCCGGACTTCCCTCGCCGCAGCACGCGCCGCCGGGGAGAGGTCTTCCAGCGACTTGGTGAACTCCTCGCCGGTACCGGTCAGCGCCGCCCCGAACGCCTCACTGACGCCCGTGAGCGCCAGGCGCAGCGCGCCAAGAGCCGCCTGGAACCCGAGGATCACCGCCGGAAACGCGGCGATGATCCCGGCCGCCGGAGCGAGAGCAGCACCGAGCACGAGAACGCCCTGTGCAGCCCCGGCCGCGGCAATGCCGATAGCGCCGAACTTCAACAGACCCGTCAGCGCCGACCCGACCCTGCCCGCGATCCCCGCGAGACCGGACAGGGCCCGACTGAACCGGTCGCTGTCGACGTCCGTGTTGACGTTGACCGTGACGTCAGGAGGGCTGTGCGCCCGGATACGGGCATCGAAATCGTCGAGATCCGGAACGACGCGGATCGAGACCTCTTCACCCGCGAGCAACGCGCGGATGCGCTCGAGGAACCCGGTCAGATCCGGAGTCACCGGGATAGCGACGGAATCCAGAGAGCGAAGCCCGGCGATCGACGCATCGAACCGGGAGAGGTCCGCCACGACCTCAACCGAAACAGCAGCGTTGTTCAGGCCCCGCTGAATATTGCGGCGGAGCAGATCGCCGGTGTTGCGGGTCGCACGCAGCAGCGCCCGCTCAATCCTCAGCCCGAGATCACGGGCATCACTGACGGCGTCCGCAGAGTCGAGGACGATCGTGATGCGAGCTGAGCCGTAGTCCTCGTCCTCACCGGCCATCGGGCAACCTCACGCAAGTGCGTAGATCGCCCGGCCCAGAACCAGCAGCGCCCCCAGACTAGCCGCTAGGGCAGCCTGGGGGCCGTGCCTCCTACGCCGTGAGCTGCTGGTCGACGAGCGCCAGGACCTGGTGCAACACCCGTGCCGGGAAGTACTCCCTACCCCGCATGGGCACTTCGCCGGCCTCGCGCAAGGCGGACAAGATCAGCCGCTCAAGATCCGGCGCGGTGGTGTCCGGTAGGCCCGTGTGAAGCCGTACGACCCGGCGCAGTCCGCTCCGCGCATGGTCCTGGAGGCGGGGGCGCGGGTCGCCAGACGTGATGCCGAACTTCACAATGGACTCCTCGCCGTCCAGGACGACGTAGAAGGCATCCCAGGCCTTCCCCGAGCACCGCCGACACACCCCACGCCCTTGTTGAACGTGAGTGGGCCTTGTGCGGCACTCATGGCCCACGGCGCAGACGATCCGGTGAGGCGTATTCCCGCCGAGCCACGACGCCTCAACGAGGGTCGCTCCAGCCTCTGCGAGGCATGCCTTGAACTTGGCTTCTGCGATCTTCGCGTCGTGCCCCACGCATACGCGGCAAACGCCCTGCCCTCTCAGGACACTTCTGGGCCACGGCGCAGATTCGTGACCGTCGGCGCAGACGATGCGATGCGGCTTCTCAGTGCCCAGCCACATTGGCTCAAGAAGGGTGGCGCCGAGTTCCGCCAGCCGGGCACCGAACTTCGCTTCTGCATCCGAAGCCTTGGGCACAGAGCGACGTTTGACGCCGCACAGGCGGCAGACGCCCTGACCGCTCCGGATAGACGACGGGTAGGGCGCGCCCTCGTGTCCCTTCGCACACCTCACGCGATGAGGCTTGAGCGCACCGAGCCACTCCGGCTCAAGCAGCGTTGCGCCCGCCTCGGCCACGCTGTCGCGGAACGCCGCCTCGGCACGTAAGGAAGCTGCGGTTCTCACCTTGGGCAGTTGGGCAGGGGGTGCCGTAATCTCGGCCACTGGCCGTCTCCTTCTCACACAAGGGGTTCGGTCGAGGCCACCGGTGTTCGTGCACTGGTGGCCTCACCTATAAAGACGCCTGAAACGCCCCATATGGTTCCCCACTTGGGTGTGAAATCGCAGGTCAGCGCCCGTTTATGGCCCTCCGCCAAGCCTGGCGTCTTCGGCCGCGAGCTGCGCGGCAAGCGACTGCGCCCGGGCCATGTCGAGACCCGCACCGGGCGGACGAACCTGCCTCCCCGCCGGAGTGCGGCGCCGGCCGCCGGGCGGCGCGTACAGCTTGGCCCGGTTCCGCTGCCTCTCGGCGTCATCCTCGGCCGCCGCGTCCATAGCCGCCTCAGCCGCGTTGAGCATCCGCTTCAGCGGCCACGTGTGCGGGTCGATCCCATGGAGGGCGAGACTCCCGTCCCACGCCTCCCAGGCGGCGGCGATGCTGCTGCAGAGCCGCCAGACGACGTAGGAGGGCGCTGGCCATTGCCACCGCCGAACAGCTCGACAACCCACTCCAGCAGCTCGACCAGGACACGGTCCGGCAAGCGCAGCCCGTCAACGACCCGAGCGTTCGCGATCTCCGCCGCGTACGCCTCGGCCTCAGCCCCATCCGCGAACGACTCCACTGGTTTCCCGTCCACGACGACATCGAGGCGAGTGAACAGCTCGGCGGACTCCGGCAGCATGAGGCGAGCGAGGAAGTCGCGCAGCGCACGGGACACGTTGCGAAGCTGGGCGGGGTCGACGCCAGACAGGTCGTCGAGGCTCACGCCGCTCGACTTCTGGGCATCAATGAGCGACTGGTACGCATCCATAAAGTCATCGCCCATGACCTCAGGTTGGAACAGCAGCTCGACGCCGCCGACATCGGCGACGTGGGGGTCAGTGTTCAGCGCGAACGTCTTCTTCACGGGTGTGCCCTTGTCTCCCGCGCGGTCGCCCGGCCCAAAACCAGCGGCGTACGGGGAAGGGTAGAGCAGCGCCGTCTAACGGTGCCCGCACCAGGCACGTCGGCAACTTCACGAATCCTCGGCCACAACCGCACCGGACCCGGTATCCATAGACGCGCAGCAACCCGATCCGCATTCAGGGGGACGAATGGCCTGGGCCATGAGCCAGGACTATGCAGCGATCATCATGGGCGTGAACGGTGCTGTCCTGTTGGTAGCGACGATCCAGTACGGAACGCTGTCCCGGAAAGCCCTGCAAGCGAGTGCCGCTCGTGACGCCGCACACGAGGCTCGTTGGGAGCATCTCCTCGAAACCAGACGAGGCGGTGCGGACCCCCCAGTCGACGAATTGCTCGGACTGTACCGGTTTCGACCCGGTCGGAGCATTGTCTATGGCCTTGCATCATTCGTCTACATGTCCGTGTGCCTGTCCATCCTGGTCACGACGAAGCGCGTCTTGCAGTGGTCTGGATCGGCCAAGCCCGAGCCTGATCCCGAACTAGCCAAACGTGCCTTCACGGTTGCGGTTGTCGCCGTCGGTCTGCTCATCGTGGAGGCCCTCGCCGCCTCAGTGGTGTCCTTCTTCAGCCAAGCCCATGCGCACCGAATGAGCTATGCGATGAGTGGCACCGACCAAGAACGCCGGGAACTGCACGCTTTGATCGCTGAGGCCAGGCGGCCCCCGTCAACCCCGCCACCTGACCCAGGCCCTGACCCGGATCCAGCCCCGTAACTCTGACCAGCCCGGCTCAGCGGCCCTGCCGAAGTGCTCTGGCCATGAACGGATTCGGCTTCGTGCCTGGATGCCGGACGTACGCGGCGAACACCTCGCGGCCGCCGATCTCGAACCGCAGCACCTTCTTCCGGCGCGGCCGGATGATGTGCGGCCGCGTGCCGTCGAGGACGAACCTCACTTTGGGGTGATCGCACACGATCACGCCCTGGAGCCCCTTGGGCCCGTCGGTGACCTTCCAGGTGATGTAGTTGCCCATGGAGCCCGGCGCCTCGCGTTCGGCGATGCGGGCGACCCTCTGTGTCCTCTCGGCCAGCTTCCGCGCCGTACGGCCGCCGCGCAGCCTCAGCAGGCGGGAGATCTTGCCGGTGTCGATCCGCACCTCGACGCTCACGGTGACTCCTCGTCGTCGGGGCACTGCCCGCAGCCCGGCAACGCCACGGTGACGCGCTGCTCCAGGCCGACGCAGCCGCCTTCCGGCCCAACGGTCCGCTGGACGCCCATCACGAACCGTCGGCCGCGCGGCCGCTGCTCGGTTCCGGGCAGGCAGCACAGCAGTGCGTTGAAGACCGTCGTCATGTCGACGTGGAGAACCTGCGCCGCCACCGACAGCTCGTCGCAGGTGGGCGGACAGCCGGTCTCGGTGAACGTGGGGGCACACCGCAGCAGCGTGACGACCAGCTCCAGGCCGGTGACCGTCGGCGGCGCACAGCCACGCACTCCCTGCACGACGCGAGCCTCGGCGGGAAAGTCCGCATCCGTGGACGGGAAGATCCGCGCCACCGACACGGTGAGTTGACCACCCGTGGACTCCGCGCCGCACGGGTCGTCACAGGAGTCCCAGGCCACGGCACCTGGCACCACGCACGCTCGGCAGGAAGGGCAACCGGGCTGCCCGTCCACCTGGGCCGCGGTGCGGTCGAGGGCGACGCACACACAGCCGAGGACAGCCTCCGTCAGCTCATGGATCGCCAGGGGGCTCAGGGCCATGTCGTCACTCGCGGGCGCTTGTAGTCGGGCGAGTAGGCGCGGGACGGGCTGGTCATCCGGTAGGGGTTCACCATCGCCAACCACATGTCAGCCATGGGCAGCCCGGTCCGGCCCTCGCTGTAGAGCAGCGTGGGGTCGGGCATCTCCATCTCGACGCCTTGGCGCACCATGCGCGTCAGGTTCCGGTTCGCCTTGCAGCCGCAGGAGCCGCCCGGGGAGCAGCCCTTGAGAAGGTGGCACGTCAGGTCGGACACGGCGGCGATCGCCGCGTCGTCGAGCGGCAGGCCCCACCGGTACGTCACCGCGAACGTCCCTGGCTCGCTGGTCGGCGCAGCCATGTCTTGGCAGTCCATCCAGCACTCGCCGTCGGTACGCACCAACTTGCCGGGTGCGTCGACCCGGTAGGCCTCCGGGACCAGGGCCTCGCCGTCAACGAGTACTTCGACGACGTCGTACAGCGGACCAGGCAAATAGACCTCGCACAGCTCGCCGCATGAGCAGTCCGACTTGCAGCCGCACGCCGAGGCGTTCCGCCACGCCCCATCCGTGCCGATGTACGGGATCCACGGGCCGGTGCCTGTGCCGGCCTGGAAGCTGAAGAAGTCGTCGTCGGTGCACGAGCGCCTGCATGGCCTCACAGTGACCGGACACGGGCCCCAGCGTCTTCCGGACAGTCCCCAAAGGATCTGTGAGGCAACGCGTGTCCACCGGTCCACCTCTTCCTGCTCCATCCCCTCGGGGATGTCGCAGCACAGGCTTGTCGGCCAGGCGTCGCACACGCCTGTCTGGAGCGGCATCAGCGCCTCCTCGTCTCGTAGCGGCTCGGCTCGGGGAAGGCACGGCGGATGAACTGGCCGATGTGCCCGTGCGCGAATGAGTCGGGCATCGTCGACAGGAACGGGCTGTCCCGCCCGTAGCCGCGCGGTGCCCGGTGGAGGATCTTCACGTCCCGGATCTCCGCGCCGCCGAGCTGCGCAAGGTTGCCGTACAGGGATCGCTTGTGGACGACGTCCAAGTGGCGTCCCACCTCAAGCACGTTGAGCATGCCGGCCCGATCGACAGGAAGCGGGACGTGCAACTCGTAGGACAGCGGCTCGAGGTGCCCCAGGCTCTCCAGGAGCTCTCTGGTCTCCCGCATACCGCGCAGGTACTTCCCCGAGGCGCGGGCGGCGTAGTACGCCTCCACCCTCCGCACAGGCCCGCGGTGGAAGACCGGCATCTCCTCCACGGGGTGCATGGCGAAGAAGTCGTCGTTGCACAGCAAAAAGCGCTCGGAGACGTCGGGGTGCTCACACGCCGCACGCACCGCCACGGTGGTGTTCTGGTACTTCGTGCCCGCTTGCCGGGTCGGGATGTGCCCGACACCGGCCGCCCATTGCAGCCGGTGCCCCACAAGCCACACCCGGCCGTGCGGAAGGTGGGCCGCCCACGAGCGCAGCGCGTAGCGCAGTTGCTCGTTGACGGCCCCTTCCCTCACCGGTACCACGATGTCGGGTGCACCCATGGTCAGGACGCCAGGCAGAGGCCGCCGGTGACCGGGGTGTAGTCGCACACGGGCTCCGGCGGAGCGACGGTCGTGATGAACGTCCTGCGGTGACAGGTCGCGCCGAGCGGGGTGAGGAGCGGCCCGGCGGTGCCAGCCGCGTCGAGCGGCATGACGTCGTACGGGCCGGTGCCCCACCCGCCGCCCGCACGGGTCGCACCGGTCAGCGTGAGCGACGCGGCTTCGCTGCCGACCTCCAGGTCCCCGAGCATCCCGTTGGTGACCCACGGGAGGAGGAAGTAGATCCACGCGCCCTCGCCCGCGCCGGTGGCCTCACACGCCTCCGCACCGAGGACCTCAGCCCACAGCTCCAAAGCGAACCCGGAGTTGCACTGAATCGAGCAGTCGTCGTAGCCGATCGGCTTCCCGTCGAACCCGTAGACCACCGGGTTGCCCGTGGTGATCTCAATGAACTCGGGGCTGACGCTGAAGAAGTTGAGCTCGGTGTCGAAGCCCTTGAAGCTGGGGCACCCGCGCTTGAAACCACAGATCTTTCCGTTGGCCGCTTTGTATTCCACGTCCTCGCCGTCCTCGACATTCGGGTTCATTGCGAGGGACGCAAAGCAGTCGAACACGAATCCGTTGTCTTCGCCGCAGACCGGGCGGCCACAGCCGTCAACCCGGGTAACGCGGATCGTGTCCGCATTCGCGATCAGGGGACAGGACATCTTGGGGCCTCCAACAGACTTGCGTTGGTCAGGCCCGGCCCACAACCAGCAGCGCTACCGCCCAGCATAGCCAGGTGATAGCGCCGCTGGCTGGGCGCTCAACCGGGTCCTGCACTCGTCTGGGTCCAGGTCTTTCCGCGTACAACGCAGCTGATCGTGGAAGGGCTGACGCCGAACTCGGCGGCGAGAGCGCGACCGCCGTTGATGGGGTCTCGCGGCTTGTAGCGTCGGTGCACTTCGCGGACTTCGCCTTCGGTTACGGGGTCAGGCGGGGACGGCAGTGGCGTGGATGACGACACCGGCCGCCGCGATGCTCGCAGCCAGGAGCTGGATGCCGAGGAGTTCGACGACGGCCGCCCCTGTTGCCTGGATGGTCGTCGTAGTGGCGGTGTTGGACACGATCCGGACCGATCGGAACCCGGCGCCGGCCTGTACGGCGAGGGTCACGATCGGCGGGGCTGCGAAGGCCGGGAACCAGGTGAAGACGGCTTGGCCAGAGCTGTCGGTCGTTGCGACCGCGCGCGCGATCTGCGTCCCCGGCGCACCGGGGGCGCCAGGGGTTCCGGGGATGCCTTGGGCGCCGGCCGGTCCGGGTTCCCCTTGGGTGCCGGGAGAGCCCGGGACACCCGGGGTGCCGGGGGCGCCCTGGGCTCCCGACTCCCCCGGCTCGCCCTGGGCCCCCGGCTCACCCGGGGACCCGGCCGGGCCCGCCAGTCCCTGAGGACCAGCGGGACCGACCGGTCCCTGAGTACCGACACTGCCGTCGGTACCGCTCATTAGAGGACCATCCCTTCTGCAGCCCTCTTCGGTAGGGTTGTGACCTCTCGGTCCCGGTGGGTGCATGGCTTGTGTCGCGAGCTGCTCGACGGCCACTGTGAGTTGTGCCAGCCCCGCCGGGCCGAGGCCGTCTGATCGGCATCAGGGACACGCCCCGCAGAGGGCCGATTAATGAGCTCCCGGCAGACGTCCTCACCACCGGGCAGGTGCTCCGCGCACGACACAGGAGTACTTCTTTCGTGTACATCGGATGGGACTGGGCGACCGAGACCCACGACGTGACGGTCATGGACAACACCGGTGCCCGAGTGGCCCGCTGGGAGTTTGCGCACACCGAGGAGGGCATCGCCCGGACCCTGGACAAGCTGGCGAAGTACGGCAGCCCGGCGGATCTGCCGGTGGCCATCGAGACCACCCGCGGCCTGGTCGTGGACCGGCTGCTTGCCGGCGGACATCCGGTGGTGCCGGTGCACCCGAACGCCTTCCACGCGATGCGCCCGCGCTGGGGTGCCTCCAAGGCCAAGACCGACGCGGGCGACAGCCTCAAGCTCGCCGACTACCTCCGCACCGACGGTCACTTCCTGCCCCGCCTGGAACCGACCGGGCAGGCCACCATGGAGATCCAGGCCCTGACCCGGCAGCGGGCCGACCACGTCGCCGCCCGCGTCGCGGCCGTCAACCAGCTCGCCGCCCTGCTGGACGCGCACTGGCCCGGCGGCAAGGCCGTCTTCGCCAGCCTCGACAGCGACATCGCCCTGGCATTCCTGGAGCGGTACCCCACCGCGGCCTCCGCCGCCAAGCTCACCGCCGGACGGCTGGAGGCCTGGTGCAAGCGCCGTGGCTACTCCGGCAAGCGGCCCGGCAGCGTGCTCATCGAGCGACTGCGCTCCGCGCCGGCGCCCGCCTCCCGCCTCAGCGAGACCGTCATCGAACACCTCGTCCGCGTCCAGGTCCAGCTCGTGCGAAGCATCCGGGCCACCATCCGCACCCTGGACGAGACCATCGCGAGCGCCGTGGAAACCCACCCTTACGCACCGCTGTTCGCGACTATGCCGCGCATCGGGAAGATCAACCTCGGACAGATCATCGGCGAGATCGGCCCGATCCTGGAACGCTCCAGGACCAGCGAACAGTTCATCGCCGAGACCGGCGTCGTCCCCGTGACCCGCGCCTCCGGCAAGTCTCGCGTCGTCACTTTCCGCTACGCGGCCAACCGCCGCGCCCGACTGGCCATCGTGGGTTACGCGGACAACAGCCGACACGGCAGCGACTGGGCCGCGAAGATCTACAACGACGCCAGGGCGGACCGTAAACGCCACCCCCACGCCGCCCGCATCCTCGCACGCTCCTGGCTGCGCGTGATCTGGGCCTGCTGGCGCACCGGCACCTGCTACGACCCCGAGATCCACCGCGCCAGCAACAAGATCAAACAGGACACGGACACGCCTATGGCGGCATAGAGGTTGACTCAGGGAACTCACAGGGTCACCGCGGTGGTGAACGCGATCGTCACCGTGCCCGTTCCTGCGGTGATCGTCAGAGGTCCGGTCAGGGCCGCATCCGTGTCCCTGGCCACAGACCAGGTGACGCTTTCGCCGTCGTGCAGGGTGCTGTCCCCGTCCGTGGTGGTGACGGTGCCGTTGCCGGCGTGGCTGACAGCGGTGACCGACTGGAGCAGCGTCACCCCGGCCGCTGACCACGAGCCGCCTGGGGCGAGTTCGACCCTGCGGGCCTGGACTCCCATGGCCGGGGGCGCTCCCTCGACCGGGCAGGCCACCGGGGAGACCGGCGTGTAGGGCGCGAAGTCCTCGTCGTATGTGCCGATCGTGGTCAGGGTGCCGTCTTCGGCGACCGCGATCAGCTCGACGTATTCGACGACCCCGTCTGCCGTCTGGTCGCACCTGCATTGCTCCACGACCTTGACCGGCTCGTCAGGCGCCCCGGGGCACACTCCCACCGTTCCGGCCACGGTGTACGGCGTCGCCCCGTCAAGGCCGGTGTCGAATACGGCCGGGGTGACGCTGTCCGGCGTGTACGTCAGGCGCCGCAGGAAAGCCGTGGTGGTGCCGTCGTCGGCGACGTCGCACAGGGCCAGAGTCTCGCCCGTCGGGCAGCACGCCGCCGGAGTGTCGGCCGGGATGCACTGGCCGACCTCGCCGGTCACTGTGTACGGCGTCCCGTCGAGGGTCGTATCCGACGTGGAGACGACCTCCCCGGTCTCGCAATCGGTGACCACGGTACGGAGGATCTGCGTCGTCGTGGTGGCTTCGCAGCCCTCCAGCTCGACCACCGCGGAAAACTCCTGCGCGGTCCAGCCCTTGGCGCCGAGGTGGTAGGTCTCGAACCCCATGAGCACGTACAGCTCACCGGACGCCAGGTCAGCGAGCGTGACCGGCACGGACACCGTCCGCACGAACGTCTGCCCCACCGCCGCGCTGAGCGGGAACGGAGCGTCCGCGAGGATCACGCCGCTCTTCTTGAGTTGCAGCGTGCCGTCCCACACCTGCCCAGCGGCTGGGCCATTGTTCGTGACCTTCACCGACACCGTCAGCGTGCCCGTCGCCGCGTCGCACCCGTCCGGGACATCCGCAGTCAGCACACCGGCCACCGCGGTCGTCTGCGCGGTCGGGCCAGCCGTCGCCGGGATCGTCAGCGTCCCGCCCGACCACAGCGCCGTGTACGGGCCCGCCAGGTCGGGGCCACCCCACCCGGCCGGAGCGCCGGCCGCTGCGCCGGTCGAATCCGTAAGGTCCGCGTCCACCTCGGTCGTGGTCGACGCGGGGATGTCGCACACCAGCATCGTGGTCGAGTCCCGGCACGGCGTCGGCTCGCCCGGCGACTCGTCGCCGGCGTCGCACACCTTCACGAGCAGCGCCCGGCTGCCGTCCTCGCAGTCCACGACGTCGCCGGTCGGAGCGGTCACCGAACTGCCGTCGCCGGACGAGCCGCACGAGCCGACCTCGCCCTGCACGACATACGGCGTGGCACCGTCCAGGCCGAGATCCTGGGTCGAGGTGAGGCCGCCGTCGCAGTCGAACGTGAAGCGCCGCAGGAACGGTGTGGAGGTGACAGTCAGCACCGCCGTCCGCACCTCGATCGGCATCAAGTACAGGTCACGGTTGTTGATCGCACCGCCGGTCGTCTGGTCAGTGAACCGGATCGTGACCGTGCCGGTAGCGGGGGCGATGAACGCCAGCGACGGCAGATCGTCGGTCAGCGCACCGCCCGGGTACGCGTTCGACCCGTTGGAGGTGTTCCGGGTCCTCGTGGCGAGGACCGTGGTCCCGTCGAGGATCTCCAGCAGATAGATGGCGTTGTTGGCGGCCGGGTCGGGGGCCCCGGGACCGACCCACGCGGACTTGAACCGGAACTCGTACATCTCGGCCGGGAGCAGCCCGCTGACGGTCAACTCGGCCACGCCGTTGGCCACCTGGTTGGCCTGGGCGAACCACAGGGTCGTGCCGCCGTTGGCTGCTACCACGTTCCCGGTCAGCGTGAAGTCGCCGGCCGGGGTCGGGATCGGGGCTTGCGGCGAGTACACCAGGTCACACAGCTGCACCAGCTCGGTGTCCCCGCACGGCTGCGCAGGGCACGCCCCCAGCGTCGTGCCCGCCGGGATCGTCACCTCATCCCCGGTAGTCGGGTCCTTGTAGCGGGTCTCGATCAAGTCGCCGGACTGGTCGTCGTACACGAACTCGGCGATGACCTGCCCGGTCGACTGCCCGTCCGCGTCGAGAATGCACAGGAGCTGCGTCTCCAGGTCCACGCGCGCCTCGGGCGCCGGCGGCGGGCAGCACGTCTGTACCTGCTCGCACTGGCCGACCGTGCCGGTGACCGTGTACGGCTGGCCGTCCAGCGTGGTGTCCGTCTGGGCGATCACCGCGCCCGTCTCGCAGTCCGTGACCTGCTGGCGGAAGAACTGATTCGTCTGCGTCATCGTGACGTCGAGACGGCCCTGCACGGTGTTCGGGCCCCCGGTGTCGCGGACCTCGATCTCGATCACGTTCGGCCCGGCCGTCACCGGCACCTGTGAGCTGCCGCCCACGGCCGGCTGGTTCCACTGCCCGTACAGGCCGACGTCCTGCCCGTTGATCCGGACCCGGGCGCCACCGTCACCACGGAACCCGGCCGCCTCCACGACCGCCATCCCGTCCTCGGGCGCCGTGAACTGCTTGGTCAGCACCCACCGCACGGGCGCCGCATCGTAGTCCGTCCACAGCACCGTGGCCGTCCCGGAAGACAGGTCGTCCCGAGCACCCATGTAGGCCGAGTTCCCGGCCGGGTGCGTGGCGTCGTACGGCATGGCCGCCTGGGGCGGCGCGTCCAGGTTGAACCCGGTGAAACTGGTCACCTGCCAGCCGTCCGCCCCCGGGACGTTCAGCGGGTCGAACACCGTGATCGTGGACTGCGACGCGACGTCACACAGCAGCGTCGACGACACGTCCCGGCACGGCTCCGTCGTGCCGCCGGTGGGCTGGCACTGGCCCACGCTGCCCGCCGGCTCGTACGCCTGGCCGTCCAGGGTGGTGTACGAGATCCCGACAACCTCGCCCGTGTCGCAGTCGGACACGACGTTCGCCAGGACCTGCTGCGCGCATGTGTCCTGGTCGTACACGGTACTGGCGGTGAACTGGGACAGGTTCCAGCCGGTGGTGCGCGGGTCAGGAGTGCAGGAGCCGGAGTCGTAGGCGTCAAGCGCCATCACCACGGCGACGTTCCCGGCCGCGACGTCCGCCGCGGGGACGGTAGCGGCGGCGGTGAGCGTCGCAGACCAGCCCACCGGCGCGTTGTTCGGGACGACCACCAGGGCGACCTGCTGGGTGCCGTTGAACAGCCGCAGGTGCCCCGCGGCCCCGCACGCGTCGTCCGGGCCGGTCTGGGCGACCAGAACCGACACGGTGACCGTGGCGGTCCCGTCGTCACAGGCCGGTCGCGCCGCGGTCAGCGTGGCGGCGAGAGTATTGACCGTGCCGAGCGTCCCAGGCTGCGGCGCCGTCCCCGGCGGCAGGTCCAGCGTTCCGCCCGCCCACAAGGCCTGAGCCCCGGTCACGGGCGCAGCCACCGGGTCCGAGTAGTACGGCGTGGGGTCCGTGTCCGTCACCGTCAGCGCCGGCTCCCCGTCCTGCGGGAGGTCACACATCAGCAGCGTGGACGCGTTCCGACACGTCTCATCCCCAGTGCCGCACCCGCAGCAGCCGTCCGGGACGAGAGTCATGCCCTGGAAGCGAACGGAGGTGCAGGCGAGGCCGCCGCCGGTGTTGCCGTACCGGTACGCGATCTGCGCGGGCGGGCTGTCGAAGTAGACGTAGGCCGTGCTGTTGCTCTGGTTCGCCGTGATCGTCGACCCGTTCCAGGTGACGTCTCCTTCGACGCGGGACGGGAGCGGGCTAAGGCCGGTGACGCCCTCGAAGGTGTCGAAGTCGAGCAAGTCCAGGCGGAACGTGCTCATCTCCTGGGCGGCATCGTCCAGGGTGAGCGTGTACACCGTCGGGTTGTTGAAGACAGGGTTCGCCGGGTCGTACGCGCCGCACCCGCCGGGCGAGGCGCTGCTCGCGTGCAGCTTGACCTCGGCGACCTCACCGGTCTCCGGGTTGGTGACGGTGTAGACGAAGTCCTGCCGCGCCACCCCGGCCGGGTCCTCGGCGATGCCGGTCTGCGGCCACAGGAGTTCAGAGAGGGCGGGGACGCCGCCACTTCCGCAGTCGACGACCTTGACCGGGGTGTACGCCGTGGTGCCGTCCATCTCCGTGTCGCGGGTCTCGGCCAGGGCGCCGTCGCAGGAGTGGACCAGGTGCCGCAGGAACGGGACCGCGCACCGCTTGCCGTCGTCGCCCGGCTCGACGGCCGGGTCCAGGTCACACAGCCGCAGGATCTGCACCGTGGACGCGCAGGGTTCCGCCTCCGGCGGGTGGCAGACCCCTACGATGCCGGTCGGGGTGTAGGGGCTGGTCCCGTCCAGGGTGGTGTCGGTGACGTCGAGGACTTCGCCCTGGCAGTCCCGGCACGTGGTGCGCAGGAACTGCCCGCCCAGGGACACGTCAACAGCGCCGAAGGCCCAGTTCCCGAACACCTGGCATTCCAGGACGAGGGCCCGCACGCCCAGGTACTGAAGAGCGAACGACGTCACTCCGGTGACGCGGAAGCGGGCGGAAGTCTCGCGGCTGGGGGTCCGGATCTGGGGACAGCCCGTGACCGTGGCATCCGCAGACAGAACGGCGGTGGCCCGGTCGAAGGTGTAGCCGGGCGGCAGGCTGAGCGGCTGCGCCCCGGCCGGAAGCTGGACTGTGTTAGCGCCCGCTGCCGTGCCGGCCACGTACGACATCGCGACGCTGAACTCGGCCGTCACGGGCTGGTTGAACGTCCACGTAGTGACGGGCGTGGTCGTGTTCGGGAACAGGCCCAGCCCCCACCATGCCGCGCCGTCGCTCTGTCGGGACGGGGCGAACGGTGCGGGGCCCGTCGCGGTCCAGCCGACGCCGTTGGACAGCGTCCCGGACGCGGCGGTCCCGGCGATCGTGGACGGGGACGTCGGGTCTACGTCGCACAGAAGCAGCGTCTCGCAGTTCGAGCACGCTCCGGTCTGAGGGCATACCCCCAGGTGCGTGCCGCCCGGCAGCGCGACGGGGGCGCCGGTGACGTGGTCGACGTACCGCACGCCGGTCCGGTCGCCGGTGGTCTGGTCGTACACGACCTCGGCGAGCACGTTCTGCAGGACGTTGCCGGTCGCGTCGTCGATGACGCACAGCGGGACCGGCGCCACCTCGAACCCGGCCGCGAGCTCGCCCGGCGACTCGTCTCCGCCGATGCAGTCGACCGGAGCGACCGGCGTGTACGGCTGGTCGAAGTCCCCATCCACCCAGGCGCCGAGGAGGGCGGGCGCGTCTCCGCCGCATGGGTCGATCGCCCACAGCTCCGTGTACCGGACGTCGCCGATACCGTCGCCGTCACTGTCGTCGCAGCCGCAGCGCTCCACGATCTGCGGGGCGCATGTCTGGGTGGGCTCGCCCGGCGACTCATCGCCGCCCGTGTCCTGGCAGTCGACGGGGTTGACCGGGGTGTACGGCTGGTCGAAGTCCCCGTCGATGTAGGTGCCGATGAGGAACGCCGGGCTCAGACCGGTCGTGTCGACGGACCACAGCTCGACGTACCGGATGTCGCCGATACCGTCGCCGTCGCTGTCGTCGCAGCCGCACCGTTCGACGACCTGGCGGGCGGCCGGTGCCTCACCCGGAGACTCGTCGTCGTCTCCGCCCGAGGGGCAGACCGTCAGCTGCCCTTGCAGCGTGTAGGTGGTGCCGGTGGCGGCGTCGACCAGGCGCGCCGAATCGATCGATCCGTCGTCGGCGTAGTGGTACTCCACGAGTACCAGGCCGTGCACGGTGCCGTCGGAGGCGATGTCGCAGAACACGCCGCTGACAGTGATGCTGCGGGAGTCGCCGCAGGCGGCCGTCCCGGCCGGGGGCACGCCCGTGGTGTAGGAACCGGTGGTCAGGTTCAACCACCCGGTCTGGGCCACGTTCCCGGAGCAGTCCCGCTCCATGACGACGGCCAGGGGCGTGCCGTCAGGCAGGCACAGCCCCGTGGATGCGATCGGCGTAGTCAGTGACGGGCAGTCCGAGCCGCCGCCACACCCGCACGCGGAAAAGTTGCCTCCGACGGCCATAGTCAAACCCTCACATTTTCAGAATGGTTGCTGGTCAAGCCGCTCATGCGATCCGCTCCCATGTGCGGCACCGTGTAGCCGCCGGAGGCGCCTGCCATCAGCCCGCCACCCTCATGAACCCCAAGCGGGGAGCGGCGAGGATCGCCTGCGTGGAGTCGTTGAAGCCGACGTGCGTCCGCTTGCCTTCCACGCGGACCGTCGCCGGCCCGGTGACGGTCAGAAACGTGCTGAAGCTGCCGGCGTTCTGCAGCGACATCACCGTGCCGCCGCCGTCGTTGATGTTTCCGAACTGGATCCGCCGCTCGACACCCACCGGTGTGCCGTCGGTGACGTTGAACAGGCGGGCGTTGACCGCAACGGCCCACGGCGTGGTCGCGGCGAGGCTGGAGAAGCAGTCAGCGGACAGGGCGTACGTCCCCGCCTCGGGAAGGACGACCTGGGCGGTGGTCGCCACCCACGTGTCCGTCGCGACGGCCTGAAGGTCCACGTCCGCCCCCAGCGTCTCGCCGTGGGGCTGCGACGCCGCGACGGAGCCCGCGGTGCCGCTCACGCGATGCGCTCCCAGCCCATCCACGTCTGCCCGCCCGCGCCGGTCACGATCTGCGCCTGCGTCATGGCGCCGGTGGCGTCACCGCGCATGCCCTCCAGCCGGACCACCGTCGGCCCGGTGACGGTCATGAAGGTCGTGATCGGTGCGGTGTTGTTCTGCCCCTGGTTGGGCGCGGCCCCGTTCAGCTGCTCCACGAGACGCAGCGTCTCCGCGACCGCCGCCGAGGCAGTCGCGTTGAAGAGTCGGCACGTCACGAAGCCGCCGCCCGCGACGTTCGCCCTCACCTCCGCCTCCACGCGGTAGGTGCCCGCCGTCGGCAGCGTGACGTTGATGCCCACGCCCGTCCAGGTGTTGATGGCGGTCGGCAGCAGGTCGAAGTCATCCGCGAGGACGGTGCTGTCGTGGTCGTGCTGGACGCTGTAGCCGCCTGAGGTTCCGCTCATGTGATCCGCTCCCGTGTTGCAGTGGTCAGAGAGATGGGGCCTCGCGGCCCGGTTCTGAAGTGCGCCGGGTCGCGAGGCAGTCGAAGGGAGGGTCAGACGTTGGTCCACGCCACAAGGGCGGTAGCAACGGGCCCGGTGGTGACGGACGTGACGGTGAGGGCCTGGTCCTGGTCGCGGGTGACCGACCAGGTCAGGGTGGCTCCGGCGGGGATGGTGACCGGTCCGGAGTCCGTGACGACCACCGTGTTCCCGGTCAGCGTCGTCACGGTCACGGACTGAAGCCCTGAGGCGGGCAGGGCCGCCGCGGTGGAGGCGGCGAGGTTCGCGCCGCCAGAGTGCACGGTGACCGGTGTGGTCGGCGTGGACACGTCGCCGTCGGTAGTGCAGTCGACTGGCGCGACGGGGGTGTAAGGCTGCGTCAGGTCCCCGTCCTGGTAGGTGCCGAGGAGCACGGGGGCGTCCACGCCGTCCGGGTCGATCGCCCAGATTTCCGTGTACTGGACGTCGCCGACGCCGTCGCCGTCCGTGTCATCGCAGCCGCAGCGCTCGATGATCTGCTTTCCGGAGGGAACCGCGCCGGGCGACTCGTCTTCCGCCGCGCCGCCGCCGCACGTGGTGACCGTGCCCGCGGTCGCGTAGGCGGTGGTGCCGTCGAGGGCCGTGTCCGTCGCCGTGACCGTGTCGTCCGAAGCGACCGAGTAGCGGCGCAGGAACGGCGTCACTGTGCCGTCCGTGGCCTGGTCGCACAGCACGACCACTTCGTTGTCTGCGGGCATCGTCACGTTGACCGTGGACGCGCCACCGCCGCTGCAGCAGCTCTTACCAGCCATGGGGGGGTGTCTCCCTTGTGAGATCAGGTCAAGCCGGGTCGGGAATGGGGGGAAGAGGGGAAGGTGCGGGGCGGCCAGGCGGTGATCACGACTCGTCTCCCTGTCCGCAGGGGCTGATCCACTGGACGTAGACGGTCGCGCCGTCGGCGACATCGACCGTGACGGGGCCGCACAGCTCACCGGGTTCACATCGGGTGCCGGTGGCCGCCCAGTTGAAGGACGTCCCGCACTCGTTGACGACGGTCGCGTTGCCCGAGCAGTCGGTGATGGTGACGGGCCCGCACGTCACCGTCACGGCCAGCGACTCCGTTCCGGCGGGGACCGTCCATGTGTCCGGGCCGGTGATTCCAAGGAGCTGCGGGCACATCGGGACCGGCTCGCACTCGGTGCACTCGCCGACCTCGCCCGTCGGGGTGTAGGTAGTCGTCCCGTCGGTGGCGGTGTCCGTGGTGCCGGTGACTGTGCCGTCGCAGTCGTGGACCAGGTGCCGCAGGAACCGGACCTGAGTCCCGTCGGGCTGGACGTCGCACAGCTCGACCACGGCGACGCTGCCGCACCCGCCGGCCTGGGTGCACGGCCCCGATCCGGCGGGGGCCGGGCCCGCGGTGAACGCCCCGGTCGTAGGGTCGATCCACCCAACGACTTCGGGGTCTCCGGGCGGAGTGGTGCCGCACACGCAGGGCGAGCGCACCAGGAGCAGGACCGGACTGCCGTCGGCCTGGCACAGCGACGTCGAGGTGATAGCCGGGGAGCAGCAGGATTCGCCCGGTGACGGGTTGCCGCCGCCCGGCGCACACGGCAGGTACTGAACCGGCATGGCTACTCCCCCTGCGTGCCGTGGACCTGGCGGCGGTGGGTGTCCCGGCCGCGAACCTTGGTGAACTCACGCCCGCAGACGTCGCACGCGAACGGCCCGCTTTCGTCCGGTACTTCCGCACCTGAATCGCTTGGGTCGCTTTCGCCCTCATCAGCGGGGGCGTCCTCCAGAGGCGTGAACTCCGGCAGCGGCTCCGGCTCCGGTTCCTGCGCCCCGCCCTGCGGGCACTCAGGGTGCGGGTGGACCTCTTCGCCCGCCTCCTCGTGGCAGAAGCCGCAGTCGAGGAGCCGCGCCTGGCGGGCGGCGTCCTCGTCCGGGGACACGTACCGGGTGCCGTCAACGAGGGACCCGACGAGGACGCTCTCGGGGGCTTCGACGAACAGAGCGGCAGGGACGGCGAACACGTTGGTGCCGACGGTGCGAACCTTCGGCACCTGAGCGACCGCCCACTGCGCGAACGCCCGCCGCTGCTCCCTGGTCGGCTGGATAAGGATCATGTCGCTACTCACACGAAATACCCCCAAAGCTGCTCTGACCAGGCATTTCGCCGGTAGAATGAGGGCGCAATGAACCCCGGGTGGCGGTGGGCGCCTTTCCCGGGGTTCTGCCGACTGAGTAGGAGTCGACATGACCCAGATTACGTGTGTCGCCGTGTTCGCGGACGGCACCCACTGCACCCGGCGCCGGAAGTACGCGAACGGCTGGTGCGCCCCCTGTGACGCTTGGTCCCGCCGCAACCACGGCAAGGACCCGTCCGGCCGAGTGCCGCACCGCCGCGTGGAGTCCACGGTCTGCGTGGTGACGTTCGCCAATGGGGCTGCCTGCGGCCGTCAAGCGCGCTACGCGCCCGGCTGGTGCGTGAACTGCTGGAAGTGGTCCCGCGAGCATGGCAGGAGCCCGATGGGGCGCCTGTACGTGCGCAGCAGCGGCAAGGTGCTCGCCGAACTGCGCCGTGCGGCGCAGGCCACCGGCGACGAGTGCCTGATCCTCGACGGCCTCGCCTACCGCTGGACCGCTACCTACAAGGGAGAACAGATCAACGCGGCCCGCGCTGTGTGGATCATCGCGAATGGCCGCGACCCCGGGAGTGACTTCGTGCTCCACACCTGTCACCGAGGCGACAAGGGATGCATCAGCGTCCGACACCTGTACCTCGGTGACGCGACTCGGAACATGCGAGACATGGTCGAGGCCGGTCGAGCCACGAAGGCCAACCGCGGTGAAGCATCGCCCGCGGCGAAGCTGACGCGGGACGACGTTCGCACGATCCGCGAGCGGTTCTTGAAGCGCGCCATCTACCCGGACCTCCGCAGCTCCCGAGCCATCGCTGAGGAGTTCGGCATCACGGCGGCTTACGTCGCCCAACTCGCCGCCGCGGAGCGCTGGACCTGGCTGGACGCGGATGAGGCTGATCACGGACATGTAGTCACCTGCACGGCACACACGGTGCAGGTCGTAGCGACCACATAGGTCCGCTCGACGAGGACCCTGCGGTCGTTGTTGCGGATGTTGACCGACGCACCGGGCTGGTCGGGCACGGTCTCGGTAGGGCCGCGGCGGACGACGACCGGGCCGGTGATGTAGAGCCAGGCGGTGCCCGGTTCGGCGGGCAGGTTGCCCGGGCCGGTGTTCATCGCGCTGTACCCGGCGCCGATGATCACGCAGTTACCGGCCAGGGTCCGCAAGCTGCCGGTGGCCGGGTCCGACTGGACGAGGTTGCAGCAGCCGAGGAGAGCGGCGGCGCCAGCCGGGACGTGGAGAACACCGACCCCGCCGTACTGCTCGGCCAGGCACCCTTCCAGGGCTGCGACACCCTGGGCGATGGATACCGGGCCTTCCGCCGGGGTGAGGTCGGTTGCGGTCATGGCGAGCTTCGCGGACCAGAACCCGGCCTCGACGGCCTGCTGTTCGCCGAGTTCGAGGGAGGCCTCGGCGTGCTCACGGGCCTCGGTGTACGTCCAGCCCATGGTGGAGCACTCGGAGCCTGCGTAGACCGTGATGGGCTCGGCGTGCTCTACGGACGGCCTGCAGAACTCTTTCTGCACTGGTGCGCCCGGGCTCTCGTCTCCGAGACTCTCGTCGTTCAGGCACGGGTCCCGCCATACCTGTACCGGGCAGCAGCCGAGGGCCATCCACTCGACACCCAGCAGCTCGTGGACGTCGTCTACGTCGCGGACGTCGGTGCAGGCGTTGAGGATGCCGTGCGGTAGCGGGGTGCCTGGAATGGCCTCGACGTACTTCCGCAGCCCTGCGGCCATCGCTCGCCTCCGTTCTCAATCGGGGTGTGCCGGGCCCGTGTTCAGGTCACGGGCCCGGCACGGTGGGGGGCGGGAGGGGTCAGGCTGCGGGGCAGGTCATGAGCGTCTGCGCACCGGTCTCACCCGTGGGGCAGACCGGGACGGTGACGACGCGGGTGTCGACCGACCGGTCGACCAGGGCGACGCACTCCTCGGCGAACAGGGCCGTGTAGTCGTTGGTCGAGAACTTCGTCGAGTCGTGGATCACGCCGAGGTTGACCTCTTCGCCACGGCCGATCTGGAGCTGGCCGGCCGGGTAGATGAGGAACTGGATCTCCTCGGGCCAGGCCGTCGCCGGGGTCGCAGCACCGATGTCGGTCGGGACGGCCGGGGACAGTCCACGCGCCCACTGGATGCGCACCCCGAGCGGGGTGAACAGGGCCTGTACCTGCGCCTCGGTCACCTCGTCGATGGAGACGCCGTTACGGCGGGCCAGGTCGGCGAGGAACAGGTTCCGCGACCACCACGGGAAGACGACCTCCAGCGAGATCGAGTCACAGAAGCTGTGGCGCTCGATCATGTCGGCGGCCTGAAGGGCGACGGCCGCGAACACCGGGGAGAGCGCACCGAACGTGGCGGGTAGGGTGACCGCGGTGGCCGACGCAACGGCCTGCGCGAACAGGACCTGCCGGAGCCGGATCTCGTGCGCAACCATCGAGTTGCGGAGGTACCAGGAGACGAGCTCCGGGAAGTGCCGCTGGGTCAGGATGCCCGCCTCGAGGCAGACGCCGACCGCGTCACAGCGAACCTCGACCGGGTCGGGGCAAGGGATCCGGAAGCAGGGCTTGGTCGCGCCGCTGATGTCGTCGGCCTCGGTGTGGACCCACGTCATCGCCGCGACGTCCAGGGACGGCGTCTTGTAGTAGCGCAGGCCGCCGCGCGCGAGCTGGATCTCGGGGGCGTCCCACAGCATGTCCGGGCAGGACACGGACGTGAGCTCGTAGACCGTCTCGGAGGGTGCGCACCAGCCGCCGGAGGCAACGAGGTTGCCCTGCGGCAGGCGGTTCTGGTCCGACGCCCGCAGCGCAACGTTCGTGCCCTCCGGTGCGCTCGAAGAGTCCGTGACGATGAGGTCCTCGGGGTACGGGTGCCGGTAGCTGATCACCTGGCCCACACCGCCACCCGCCGTCTTGAGGGCGTTCGCGCGGCCGATGATGCCCGCGGTGATCTCGGTGAAGCCGAGCGGGCTGCCCGGGGTGTAGCCGGGGACGTCGACCGCCGCGGTGATCGATGTGGTCGGCGCGGGCGGCTCAGGGAGGACGCGCGGCTGGTGCCGCCGCACGTTGGACAGGTTCAGGGCCGGGCGGGCGACCAGGGAAGCGGTGGCGGTCGCCGGCTGCACCGGCGCCTCGACGACGGGCTCGGGCTCCGGGTCGGCTGCTGCGGTGGGCTCTTCCGCGGTCTCCTCGACCGGTTCGGCGGCCGGGTCGTCGCCCCGCACCTGGGCGGCGAGCTGCTCGATCTCGGTGGCGGCCTGCTGGGCGGCCTGGAGCCGGTTGGCCTGCTCCTGGCGGATGTCCTGGACACCGGTGGCGAGGGCTCGCATCCGCGTCATGCCCTGGTCGTCGATGGTGTTCTCTGCCGAGAGGGCGGCGAATGCGGCACGAGCCTCGTCGAGGGTCGCGGCCAACTCTTCGTCGTTGAGGGCGCGGATGTCCTCGGGGAGCTCAAACTGATCAGCCATGGGCGGGCACTCCTGTGATCGATCTCGGAGTGTCCGGCCCAGAACCAGCGACGCTGCCACAAAGCATAGCCAGATGACAGGGACGCGGATTCTTAGCTGCGCCAGGTCAGGGGTCAGCAAGGACTACAACCTGCCTCGCAGGCGCCCTTTCACCTCTACGCTGACGCAGCCAGCAGAACAGGGAGGGGACCCGCGTGCGGCGCAATCGGGCAGCAGTGAGGGCAGCCAATAAGAGCCTGAAGAGGTGCACTGACGCGCTGGCAGGACTCGGCTTGCCCCCTCCCGGGGTGCACGTACGTATCGCCCTACGCCGCCGGTACTGGTCGCGGGACTACCTGGTTCCGCTGGCGCTGATACAGATGTCCCTCGTGGTAGCGGCACTTGTCGTGTACGCGCGCATAGCCGTTTGGTTCGCGGAGACCACTCTGTTCGTCAACCGACTCGGTCGCCCAGACCCAGCGACGAGGGAGTCCAGCGCCAATTACATGACCCATCAGGTGTCCGTAAACCCCATCGCACTCTTCGCGTTCGTCTTCTTGGTGGCTCTCATCGGCCTCTCAGCCTTTTGGATGGCCTTCGTTGTGTGTGCTGCCATTCCTTACGGCATCGCAGCACGAGTTTGGAGGTTCGGCGCAAATCGCCGCAGGTTGAAAGCCTCCGTGTTCCGCCAGACTGCGCTCATCGGACGTGTACACACCGTGATCCTGGCTGCCAACCGAGTGCGCACCCAGGGATCTCGCAAGCAAGCCCAAAACGTGAACGAACTGTTCAGAACGCTTAGTGCCCTGAAGAGGCAGATCGGACGGGCACATCAGAGCTATGCAGTGACCCCCTTCACACGCCGAGCACGACGGTTGAGGGAGCATCAGCGCCTTGTGGTCGCTGCGGTAGAGAAGGCCGAGAGCCAGCTGGATCAGGCGTCTCTCAGCGCGCTGACCCCCTTGGTCGAGTTGGTGCTGAAGATTGCAGACCGGCACACAAAGGGATGGAACGCCGCCCTGCTCCCGGAGGAAGACCTACAGGGCCTCACGCCGGCCCGGGACTGGGAACCACTACGAATGATCGCAGCGGCCGCGTTCATGGCCGGAACCGCTGTAGCGGTTGCCTTCTTCGACCTACCCGACCCAGCAATTACGGCTCTCCTAGGCACTGCAGGGCTCGTGGCTGTGTCCATCCTCTACGGGCGGGGTGCCCGCAGCGCATTCGACGTCGTAGACATCGTGCGCGGCCAGTCCGGCTGAGCCAAGCTCGGCAAAGCCCCGGCCGCTGCGGCCGGGGCTTTCCGCACGCCTACTTGGCAGCCTGCGCACCCGCCTTCGGCTTCGTCCGGACTTCGCTGTTCGGGTAACGCTTGCTGACGGCAACGGCGGTCGGCTTCGAGGACGAGGAGAAGACGACCTTCCCGGCGTCGGTCACGACTTCGTGCGTCTCACGGTTCTTGTTCTGGCAGGAGCAAGCCATCAGTTGGCTCCCTTCGGGTTGGCGCTGGCGGTGATCTCTTCAGGGGTAAGCGCAATGGATGCGGCGAGCTGGTCGATCTCCGCCCGCCGGTCGGCTTCCCGCCGGTCCATGGCGGCGAGAAGGCCGTCGATGAAAGGCCCTTCGAGGAGGGCGGCGGCCAGGAGCTCGACGTCGGTGGCCGACTGCGCGGACACGCTGTCCGGACGCTGTCCGGGTGCGCTGTCCGGACGCTGTCCGGGCAGGTCAGGGACTGTGTCCGTTGACGGTTCGGCCGGGTTGTCCGGGTCGTATCCGGACACCGCGTCCGGGGCGGTCAGGGCGTCCGCTGCTGATGCCGCGAGGGCGAGGTTGGACCGCTCGGCGATCGTCGATGCCAGGAGCGGCGAGGAGTGCCCGGGCACCGGTACGGACAGCACGGCGCGGAGCTGCCAACGCCCGTCGCCGCCCTGTTTCATGTGGTAGCTGGGCTGGCAGGCCTGGAAGACCTGGCGGTCCCACTCAGACAGCCACGGGGCGGCTGCGCCGGAGAACCAGAGACCACGCTCGTTCATGCCGACCGTGACGATGCCCGCGACAGTCCTGGTGTCGTCGAACTGGCAGCTGGACGTCTCGCACTCGGCGCCGTCGCGGTGGTGTCCTGCGTTCATCGTGAACGCCCCGGCGCGCACGGTGGATTCGTCGTCGAGGCGGAAGTGCGCCCGCATGAAGTGCGACAGGTCGAGCTGGCCGAGGGACTCGATCGTGAGGTTCCTGCCCGGGTATCCGGCGTGCGGCTCACCAGCCTGGGCAACCCAACCGAAGACCCGGCCACCGGAGTAGTGCACGCCGCCGGAGCCGGGCGGCAGCTCGTCCTCCGTGGGTTCCTGGAACCAGGCGGCCGGCATCGGGTCGGTGTCGCGCATCGCGGTCCATGCGGATGCCACCAGCTCGTCGCTGTCGTCGTCCTCGGTGCCAGCGGACGCGACCGCTTCCCCCTCGGGGAGAGTCGACGATCCGACGTACAGGCCGGGGGCGAGGCGCATCAGGCGTCCGGCCTTCACGGCGCGGACGAGGTGGCCGCGCGCCGTCGACATGCTGATCTCCACGGCTGTGGCGACCTCGCGGGCGCCGACCGCGACCGGCGAGGAGGACACGTACGTCACAACCCGCTGGTGGGTGTCGCTCGTTGCGGCGGCGACCGGAGCAGCGGCGGCCACGGCAAGGGGCTCCTGGCTCTCTTCGATCGGGTCGAGGACGATGCGCGCCCGGTCGTACGCGGGCATCGCGACGAGGGTGGCGCCACGGAGGCGGGCGCGGGTGATGCGGACCAGGAAGTCGCCGCTGCTCTCGGAGTGAACGACGAGACCGGTGTCGTCGTCCGCGTCACCGGCCGCCGCGGTGAGCACACTGGTGCCGGCGAACGCGGCGTGGAGCCCTTCGGCGCTGACCTGCCCGCCGGGGCCGGTGATGAGCTGCACGTCGAACCGGTTCCGGGAAGGGATCCCACCCGAGGCTGTCCACTCGGCGCTCGTCGACGCGGACAGCATGAACGCCCCGTCATCCATGGGCAGCAGGCTCACGCTCGACAAGGTCGCGGAGGCGAACAACCACCCGGCGTCTTCCTCGCTGAGCGTCTTGTCGACGAACTCGATATCGACGTCGTCGAGGTCCACACTGATCCCGAGCGGGGCTTCCTCTTCCAGGAGGGTGATCGCGTCCTGCCCGGCATACCGGGTGGAGTACAGGACCCCGCTGGACGTGATGCGGTCGCCGCTGCGGCCGATCTCCTGGATCGCACCGGCGAGCTCGGCGCCCTGGTGTCCCATCAGCATCTCGTCGGCGTACTGGAGCGGCCACGGGCCCGGGCCGCTCCAGTACAGGGCCCCGGCGGAGAAGATCCGGCCGTCGCCGGTCTGCTGGTTCTCGAAAGCGATCGCACAGTCGTCGGGGGTGGACCAGGGGCGGGCCGGCAGCCCTGCCGCGGTTGTTTCGGCCATGGGTTCCTCCTGGGTGCCGAGGGGAATGTCGGTGTGCTCGCCTGCGAAGGCGACGCGGATCCGGTCGAACGTGAGGGGGCCGAGGCGTTCCACGAGCACGTCCAGCGGCCACGACTCCTCGCTGTAGACAGCACAGACATGGGGCTGCCACGGCGAGTGCTGGACGGGCAGCTCGGGCTGTCCGTGGGTGTCCTCCACGGCGTGGGTGACGGCGTGGTGCACGGCGTCCAGCGTCGGGGCGTCGGGTTCGCGGTCGCGGTCGTCGCCAATGGCCCAGACCCATGACGGGCTGTCGCTGTCGGGGTTCCAGTGGTTGGCGCCGAACGCGCGGGCCGTGACAGGGCCGTCGATGCCTTCGGCGGCGGTGCGGACGTTGCCGATCAGCTCGTCGCGCTGCTCGTCGGTCCAGTCGTCGCCGTTGTCGCCGAGGAAGAACAGCGTCAGGTGCAGTTCCTCAGCGCTCTCGCCGCCCTCGATGGCGAGGCGGGCCGCTTCCTCCTGGGTGGGGAGGAGCGCGATCATCGCGCCTTTGAGGTGGCTGCCGTCGGCGGCGGCGGTCACGGACTGTGCGACTTCCACACGGGTCTCCCTTGGGTCTGAAAGTTCCACCACCGGGCTTTCCTGAGATTCCATGGCAGCGGCCTGCAGTTCGGGGGCTACCTCAAGGCGGCAACGGCAGTTGATGACGAGCCCGGGCGGGGCTGCCGGGTCGCCGGGGGTCTGCATCTCGACACCGGCAACGGTGAACGGCTCGGAGAGCAGGCGGATCTGCCCGTCGACCTTGTCGTGGGCGCTGCGCACCTTCTTGTCGTGGCGGGTGACCCACTGCTTCACCACGGACCGGTCCGGGCCGGTGGCGGCCTGGGCTGCGGCGAGGGTGGCCATGTTCCAGGCGCGTGCGGACTCGGTGCGGGCGATGCGCTCCTCCCGCACCTCCCCGAGCTCCGCACCTTCCCGGGTGAACGCGGCACGGAGCCGGGCACGCAACTGGTCGATGTCCTCGCCCGCGTCGACGCCGGCAGCGAGCTCCGCGCGGGCGGCTTCGGCGAGCCGGTCGCCAACTGCGCCGAGCAGGTGCTCCGTCGTGGTGACGTACTGGCCGATGCCCTCGGGCAGGGTGTCGTCGTCGTACCGGCCGGGCAGGTCGTCCCACCCGTCGGGGAGTTCGGCGTCGACGTCCTCGGCGGCGGCCACCGCGGCGGTCTCGGCCGTGCCCAGGAGACGGCGTACCAGGCTCCTGGTGCGGTTCCCCCACATGCGGGTGATCCGGCCGACGGAGAACCGGGCGGCTACGAGCTCGGTCGCGTCCTGGACGGCGTCGGCGAACTCGTCGGCGGTCTCGGTGAGCGCCAGAGCGACCGCTTCAGCGAAGTCGGCCTCAGCCTGGTCGAGCTGGGCGTTTCGGTCAGCCACGGTCGATCCGCCTTACCGGGAGGGGTGAGTCTGGGTCCTCGCAGACCTCGCACCACGCCCAGGTCCCGACGGTCGACAGGCCGTCGGGGGCGAAGAGCAACAGGTCCACGCTGATGTGGGTCCACGCGCGGCAAGTGGTGCACCAGCCGGTCCGGGGCGTCCCGGGGTGGAGCGCAAGGCCGTACGGGGCGGGTTTCCGTACCGTGGCGCGGGCCTGCCGCGCGGGCCGGGACGTCATGCGGCCGTCCCAGAGCAGGACGTGAGGACGGTCGGCACCAGGCTGAATTCGTGCTCCACACCGGCGGCGATCAGCTCCCGGGCGTAGTTGTCGAGCGATGCGGTCAGGCACTCCGGGTCGAGGCCGTAGCGCCCGGCGATCTCGGAGGCGCGGGTCCAGGCGCCATCGAGGAGCCGCCACTGCTCGACCTGCGTTGAGTCGACCGGCAGGAGGGTGTGCAGGCGGGCCGCCTCGATGTCGCGGGTCTTGCCGCGTTCGCTGCGGGGGCACGCGGGCGTTTTCCGGAGCTTCTCGCCCGCCGCGGTGAGCGCACCCCAGATCAGGCCGTCAGCTGCGGCGAGCAGTCCCTCGCCGTGGCGTACGCCGGCTGAGGCGGGCAGGGTGGCCGGTTCCGCTTCTGACTCGTCGACCGGCAGGTTCGGCGGCGTCGGCGGGATGTCTTCCGTCTCGTCGGCCTGGTCCTGCTCGTCGGCGCGTTCCTGCTGTTCCTCGGCGTCGGGGGCGTCGGACTCGTCGAACCCGGTCTCGCGGCGCAGGGCCTGGGCGCTGATGACGCCTCGGTCGTACGCCTGCAGTGCCGTTTCGCTGCGGTTGGTGCGCACCCGGAGCGGGCTGGTGTCGTACCAGACGAGCCAGCGGTGCCAGTCCTCGACGTTCTCGGCTTCGAGGATCGGGCGCAGCCACTGCTGTGTGAGGGCGTACGACACGGTGGCGAGCTTCGGCTCGATACCGAGGCGGATCGCCTCGGAGGTGAGGGCCCACTGGCCCCAGTGGTTCACGTCGCCGAGGCCGAGGAGGATCTCGGCGGGGATCTCCAGGCCGGTAGCGAAGCGGCGTACTGCTTCCTCGCGGAGCTTCAACGCCAGGTCGTCGAACTCCGACTCGAACTTCAGGTGCTTGAAGTCGGCGATCGCATCGGCGGGGAGTTCCAGCACGATCGGGACGGTCGCGGCGGCTGACTCGGGGTCACGGATCGCGGTCTCCGCGATCGTCATGAACACCTCGATCAGGTCGTCCTCGGCGTCACCGTTCGCACCGGAGGACGGGAAGCGGGTGCCCTTCGGGATGAGGAGCAGCCCACGTCCGGTGATGCGGGACCGGGCGATCGCCTTCACCGCGGCGTTCAGCAGGAGGAGTTCCTCCAGCAGTTCCATGCTGGAGCGCACGGGGCTGTCGGCCTCGATGGCGCGCTCGGGGTCCGGCTCCCACACGCGGAGCGCCACGGGGCCCTCGGGGTCCATGGTGTCGGGGTCGCCTGCGGGGATCGCGACGTCTTCGCCGTCGATCTCGGCGGTGAGCTTCCCGGACTGCTGCTTGATCTCCTTGACGGACAGGACACGCCAGTCGTGGCCGTCGGCCGGGCTGTACGGGCTCAGTACCTCGGCGTTGGGCCGTACGACGATCCAACCCTCGCCGGGGACCGTCAGGTGCTTCCCGAACGCGCCGAGCATCTTCGCCTGGCCGTCTGGGCCACCGGCGATCTGGGAGACGATCTCCGAGGCGCGGTGTCCGGCCGGGGCGGGTTCGATCGTGCCGTCGTCGGCGCGGCGCCCGGCGAACAGGCGCGCCCCCGACATGGCGTTACCGATCCACGAGGCGGCGAACCGCACTTCAGGGACCTGGTGGTACATGTCGTAGGCGCGGGCCTGCCACGGCTGGTTACCCGCGCCCTGGCCCCGGATCTTGCGGGACGTGTACCGGGACGCGGAGGCCGTCAGTGCTTTACGTGCCATCAGGCGCCGTCCTTACGCGAGTCGTCCCAGCGGTTCAGCAGGACGGCCGCGCCGGCGACCGCCAGCCACTCGATGCCGTGGACCAGCAACGGCGCCTGATGCCACTGGCCGGTGGCGAGGAGATAGGTCAGCAGCAGGGCGCCGGACACCCACCAGCCGGTGCAGTAGACGCAGGAGATCAGCGTCACCACGAACGTGCGGGCGGTGGACTCGAGACGCTTCAGGTGCCAGGCGTGGACCCGGTCGCGCGCCGGGTCGAGGATCGAGTCATGAATAGCTAGTTGGGTCCCTCGGTATCCAGCGAGCGCGAGGAGGGTGAGTTCTACGGGACCGATCATTTCCGTCCCCTGACGTGGAGATCATCCGGCTGAGTTCAGCGGGGGATGATAGGCCATCTCAGGAGATCAGATCCGGGCCGAATCTTCGCAGGTCAGACCCCGTATTCAGATCATGAACAGGGCGGGGGTCGCCTCGTCGGCCTCGGGCTGCGGTTCGTCGACGTCGAACGCGAGCTGCTGGGACGGCACGGGGATGTCGACGACGGCCAGTGAGCCGGGGCAGGAGACCAGGGAGCCGTCCAGGTCGCGGCGGGCGCCTGGGGCATCGTGGCGCCAGATACGGCCCTTACTGAGGCTGCCGGAGACAGGGCCGGCGGCGATCGAACGCCCACAGCTCTGGCACTCCACACGCGGAAGCTTCACGGCACCCAGTGTGGCCGTTCCCAGCCGCTTACGTACAGCCAGCCCGGTCACGGGGCGCACCGGCCAATTCGCCGCGAACGGTGATCAGTTCTTGAGAGAGTGGTGCCCTACGAATCGGATCGAGCGAGACGGAGCAGCTCACCGTGATCATTCTGGACGCGAACATCCTCAAGGGGATATCACTTCGGGGTCCCGTTGCCGACTTGCTCCGGACAATCCGAGCATCCGGGGCTGAGCGAGTAGTTGCTCCATGGATCGCCATGGAGGAGCTCGCCGCCCAACAGGCCGTGGCCTACGAGGTCAAGTACGCGGCTGCCGTAGATGCTATGGAGGCACTGAGGAAGGCCACCCCCTGGAGCAGTCCGAGGGGCCCGCGAGAACTCGAACTGGATCGCGTCCGTGAGTATTGGCGCGAGCAGTACGCCCAGATCGCGGACATCCTTCAAACCAGTCCCCAGGTCTATGAGCAGGCCATGTTCCGCGAGGCGAACCTCATCGCGCCCTGCAAGACGGTCAACAGCGGTAAGCACAAGACCGGAGCCCGTGACGCAGCAATCTGGCTGACCGCCATCGAGTACGCCAAGGCGCATCCTTCCGAGAAGGTCTACTTCATCAGCAACAACACCGCCGACTTCGGCGACGGAAGCGAATTCCCGCCTGCCATGGCGAAAGACCTCGACGGGTTGGAGGACCGCTTCGCGCTCTACACCTCCGTTGACGGGGTCGTCGAGGAAATCGCCACCGAAGTGGAGGTCTCGGAAGAGGAGGTGAGGAGCCTTCTGAAAGCGCAGGAAGGGCGGTCCTCTCTCGCCAAGCAGGCTCGTAGATCACGCCCCTTCACGGCCACGGTCATCCTCAACGGCGCAAACGAGCCGTCACAGCGGCGGGTGGACCTCTGGATAAACACGCCGGCAGCAGTGCTCAGCACGGTGGGCGAGATCAGCGGGTACGAGATCGACGGGCACAAGTGGTGCACGGCCACGGCACGCTGGCTGCTTTCTGGACGTCGCCGCGGGGTCGGCCGAGATATCGACGGCGCAAGGACGTACGCAGCGTGGACAACGCGGGTCCTCCTGAGTACTACCGCTCCCGAGAAGGGGGTCACCGTCCTGCGGGCGCGGCCACCCGTCCCGCTCACCGACGAGGAGACGGCCAGCATCCCGAAGGACGAGCCGTTGCTCCTCGAAGACGCGGCGAAGTTGGCCAATCAAGCCAGTCGGATCGGGCATCTCCTCGCGGCCACGCAGATCGACCCGGAGATCTTTCGCCGGGTCGCCATCCAACTCTCTTCGCCGCCGACCAATCAGGAAGCCCTTCGCTGGCTCGCTGAGTCGCTCCAGCCACCGGACGCCGATCTGAGTCGCATTGAGGAGTTGCTGCGGTCGCAGCTGAGTTACGGAGAAACCGAAACCCTGCGCCAGGCAGGTATCGAACTGCTGAGTCGGCTGCGGGAACGAGAGCTCGACCAACCGGATGACGAGTAGCGCCCCCGGCCGCTCACCCGGTATGCCGCGCCGCCGGGGGCTCGGCGGTCAGACAATGCCCCAGACCGTCATCAGCCGACAAGCCACGGAGTCGCTGTCATGAGCACCGCACCGGCCCCCGCACCCATCCTGCCGCCGTGGCAGCGTTGCGGCCATGGCGCGGACCCCGCCACCGATCTCATCGGCTGCCCCGACACCCTTGTTCCCAGCCACACTGCGTGCCTGGCCCACCTGAACGACACCGACCGCGACGCCTACCTCACCGGTCTGACCCCCGGCGCCGACATCGACCACTGCGGCACTCCCTTCACCGAACTCCTCCTCCAAGCCCTCCTCCAAGCCCTCGACGACCCCATCACCGGAAGACCCCACCTCGGCACTGCCCTATTCATCGGAGCGCAGTTCTCCGGCATCGCCTGGTTCAACGAGGCACAGTTCTCCGGCAAAGCCAGGTTCGACAGGGCACACTTCTCCGACGCCACGTTCGCCAAGGCGCAGTTCTCCGGCGACGCCACGTTCGATGAGGTGCAGTTCTCCGGCGAGGCCGACTTTGTCGAGGCGCGGTTCTCTCGCGGCGCCCTGTTCGGCAACGCGAAGTTCTCCAGAGAGGCCTGGTTCAACGCGGCGCAGTTTTCCGGCGCCACCGGGTTCGACGGGGTGCAGTTCTCCGGCAGCGCCCTGTTCGACAGGGCCCAGTTCTCCGGCAACGCCCGGTTCGGCGAGGCGCAGTTCTCCGGCGACGCCGAGTTCAACGGTTCTCGGTTCGCGGTGACGTCGCAGTTTGGGCCGGTGGCGTGTGCGGGGGCGGTGGATGTGTCCGGTGCGGTGTTCGAGGTGCCAGTGACGCTGGAGATCGCAGCGCGTGAGGTGCGCTGCGAGAGGACTCGCTGGGAGTCGACGGCGACCTTGCGCCTGCGCTACGCGACCGTGGACCTCAGCCACGCCGTACTGTCGTGCCCCGTGGCGGTGACCACCCACCCCGCCCCCTTCACCGCTACCACCGGTGCGATGCTGCAGGAGAGCCTGCTGACCGGCCACACGTACAGGGTGCGGGTGGTCTCGGTGCGGGGGGTGGACGCCGCGCACCTGGTCCTGATGGACACAGACCTGAGCGACTGTCTTTTCTCCGGTGCTTTCCATCTCGACCAGTTCCGCCTGGAAGGCCGTTGCACGTTCGCCCCCGCCCCCACCGGCCTTCACCGCCGCCACCTCATATGGCCCTACCGGTGGACCCGTCGGCGCACCCTGGCCGAGGAGCACCACTGGCGGGCGCAGACGGCCGGCCAACCCGCCCTTGCGCCGGGTCAGACCCCCTCTCCACGGGACTGGCGCACCGGTCCGCACCACCCCGACCCCGACCTCACCCCCGACCCGGAGGACGTGGCCACGCTTTACCGGCAGCTGCGCAAGGCGTTCGAGGACGGCAAGAACGAACCCGGAGCCTCTGACTTCTACTACGGCGAGATGGAGATGCGCCGCCACGACCGGACCGACACCCCGCCCGGCGAGCGGGCCCTGCTCCGGGGGTACTGGCTGCTCTCCGGTTACGGCTTGCGCGCCTCCCGAGCCCTCGGCTGGCTGGTCGCAGCCGTGGCGGCCACCATCGTGCTCATGATGGGCCTCGGCCTCCCCGACTCCTCACCCCAGCAGGTCGCCACGGGTGCCGTCCCCGCCGGCGGCGGGAAGGTGACGCTGGTCGTCGACAAAGAGGACCCGCGGCTGACGTTGCCCGTCGCTGACCGGTTCACCGTCGATCGCTTCGACAAGTCCATGCAAGTGGTACTGAACTCCGTCGCGTTCCGCACCAGCGGCCAGGACCTCACCACCTGGGGCACCTACACGGAGATGGTCAGCCGCTTCACGGAACCCGCCCTGCTCGCCCTGGCCGTCCTCGCCATGCGCAGCCGCATCAAACGCTGATACCCAGAACACCCACCGTCCCGGCATTTCCGCTCCGCCACTCTCCGAGCCCCGATCACTTCGCGATCCTCCGCCCGTACGCGCCCGCCGCTGCTGACGGCTGACGGCCGCCGGGGACAGGTGCCTGCGGCAGCGGTGCGTGGACGATGACACCCTTGTTCGCCTCGGGGATCAGGCCGTACGTGAGGATGCACGACGCGTCGATACGGCCGGGGCTGTCCGGGGCGGTCGACATCCACGTCGACCACTCCCGTTCCAGGTCGACGAACAGACCGCGCAACCGCACCCGGTCCTCCACCATCTGCTGTGCCACCGGCTCCGCGCGCGCAGCAACTTCCCTTGCTTGGCGGTCACGAGGTCGATGGCAGGCATCAGGACGCTCTCCCGGATCTCCCCGTCACGCTGGAGGGTTTCCCACGAGGTCCGGATCGCGAGCGAGCACGTGTCGCGCCCATAGTTCGCCTCGACGTAGATGATCGCCGCGTTCGTCTCGTACGCGAGCCGACAAGCCGCGGTAGACCAGTAGGCCGCCACCGCCGCTGAGCGCCGTGGCGAGGCGAGGAGTCGCCGGGTACCGGCCCGGACACCAGCAGCGCCTGCCACCTCAATGCGAGGCGCCGGCCACGCAGCCGATACGCGGCCAGATAACGGGCGTGTGGTGCAGATGCACGGTAAACAGAACGATCACTGACGGAATACACGCACACGCGAGGCTTTTGCCAGCAAATCTACGTCAGTCACACCCCCATTAGCACGTGCGACTTCCAGGGCGGAAAAAGGCCAACGTGATACGCGACACTATTGACCAGCACGCTTGATCAACACATGATCCTCACAGCTTGTTTGTAATGAAAAATTAAAGGGCGGGTGGGGGCGTGTTTACGCAGAAACGGCGGCACAGCCGGCGTCAGGTGGCGCGGAGTTGGGCGGTAGCCGTCACACTCCTAGCGAGTGCGGTTCCGGTAGTCGGGGCCGGGGCGACTCCGGCACTCGCCAATGACGGGGCGGCCTCGGTAGCGGCTGACAGGACTCTGGAGTCGAAGGCGAGCGCACTCGCGGCGGAGACCGGTGAGCGGGTGGCCGTGGACGCGGCGACCACCGAGTCATCCCAGATCTTCGCCAACCCGGACGGCACCTTCACACAGGAGATGAACGCGGCTCCGGTCCGTGCCCGGAAGGCCGACGGCGCCTGGGCCCCCATCGACACCACCCTCATGCGCGAGGCCGACGGCTCCGCGCGGGCGAAGAATACGACGGCCGGTCTCACCTTCTCGGGCGGCGGGAGTGGGGACGGACTGGTCACGCTGGAGGACAAGGGGCACAAGCTGCAGCTCGGCTGGCCCACCGCGCTCCCCGAGCCCCAACTCGACGGCGCCACAGCCACCTACGCCGGGGTCCTCCCGGATGTCGATCTGAAACTGACTGCACTGAGCTCCGGCTACACCTCGGTGCTCGTGGTCAAGACTGCGGAGGCGGCGGAGAACCCGGCACTCGCGACGATCAAGATGACCGTCTCCGGCAGCGGCCTGGACATCGTCCCGACGGCCGACGGCGGTTTCGTTGCATGCGACGGCGACGGCACCCCGGTCTTCGAGACCCCGGCGGGGCGGATGTGGGACTCGGCCGGTGACACCCCCGCCACTGTCACCACGCAATCCGCCCGCACTGCTTCTTCAGCAGCGGCGGAGGACGAGGGTGCGCCGGAGGCGACGGACGCGGTGCCGCTGCCAGCCGCCGGGGGCGAGCCGGCCCCTTCGGAGGGCCCCGGCAGCGGTGACGCTTCGGCCGAGGTCCCGCTCAAGGTCACCGACGCCACGCTGGAGATCACGCCCGATCCGGCCCTGTTGCACGGCCAGGACACCGTCTTCCCGCTGTACATCGACCCGCCGACCAAGGGCATCGCGCTGGGCGACTGGACGGCGCTCTCCTCGGACGGTGACAAGTTCTGGGAGTTCGACGGGGACAAGGGCGTGGGGCGCTGCTCCAACTACGCCGGCTACCTCTGCTCGAGCAGCCCGTACACCCAGCGCATGTACTTCGAGTACCCGCTCTCGTCGATCCACGGCAAGAAGGTCCTGGACGTGACGATGGAGGTGTACCAGGAGTGGACGTTCACCTGCGATCCGCACTGGTACGACCTGAGCCGCGTGGACAAGGGCATCTCCTCCAGCACCACTTGGTCGTCCCGCCCCACCGCGGTGGACCTGATGGGCGATCGGAGCGTGGCCTATGGGCGGGGCGCTCTGTGCAGCCCGTCGCAGCCGGCGGACTGGGTGCGCTTCAGCGACAACGTGGATGAGGAGACGAACGAGAACCTGACGACGACCCTCGCGTCCTATGCCGCGAACAAGGAGTCGCAGATCACCTTCTCGCTGACCGCGCACGACGAGTCCGACGCGGCCTCCTGGGCGCGGTTCCGCAACGACGCGAAGCTGTCGGTGACTTACGTCTCCTACCCGGACAAGCCGACCTCGTACGGTGTCCAGCAGGGCACGACCGGGCGGGCCTGCAACGCCTCCTCGCTGTCGTTCGCCACCAGTGATACCACGCCGAAGATGTTGGCCACGGTGCAGTCGGCCGACGGCTCCAGCTCCCAGCTGCGCGCCATGTTCGAGGTGTGGAAGGCGGACGGCTCCAGCCGCGCCTGGTACGCGGCCTCGCCGGACGACGCCTGGGTGGCCGACAACGCCCCCCGCAACGCGACCTCCAGCACGCTGACGGCCCAGACGGACTACCGGATGCGGGTCAAGACGCAGGCGTACTACAAGACGGACCGGGGCGCGACCGGTGTCCTGGACTCGGACTGGTCTTCCTGGTGCTACTTCCGGGTCGACACCGATTCGCCGCCGCCCCCGGTGGTGACCAGCACCGACGGCCTCTACAAGCCGGCCGAGACCGATCCGGCCGCGGGCGGGGTGGGCACGCCGGGCAAGTTCACCTTCACCCCCGCGGACACCAACTCCACCACGGCCGGCATCCAGTCGGACGTCGTCAGCTACAAGTGGAAGCTGAACAGCGGCGCGCTCTCCGCCCCGATCACCGTCGCCAAGGGCACGGCCACCACCCAGACGATCACGCCGAACCAAGCCGGTGAGAACACCATTCAGGTCTGGGGCTTCGACGCCGCCGGGCACAGCTCGCTCACCGGCTACTACAGCTTCCTGGTGCAGGGCGCCGAGAAGCCCTCGGGGATCTGGCACCTGGACAACGCCCTCACCGACTCCACCACCAGCACCCAGCACCCGCTGACCTCCTCGGGGGCCACCTGGGACACCCTGGCCCGTAGCGGCTCCGGCGCGGCGAAGTTCAACGGCACGACCGCCTACCTCTCCACCCCGGGTGCGGTACTGGACACCACCAAGTCCTTCACCGTCTCGGCCTGGGCGCGTCTGACGAAGAAGGACGTCAACTACACCGTCCTGTCCCAGGCGGGAACGAACGCCTCCGGGTTCCAGCTGTACTACTCCAGCTCCTTCAACGCCTGGATCTTCAACCGCCACCAGACGGATGTCGTCGACCCCGTGATCATCCGCTCGCTCGGCACCAAGCCTCCGGTCCTGAATGCCTGGACCCATCTGACGGGCGTCTACGACGCGGCAGGGCAGACCCTCCAGCTCTACGTCAACGGCGTCCCGCAAGGCAATCCGGTGCCGTTCACAGCCACCCCGTGGAAGGCGTCGGGCGGCCTCCAGGTCGGACGGCTGTGGTTCACCGCGACCGGCAAGGAGAACTTCGCCGGAACCATTGACGAGGTAAAGGTCTGGTCCCGCGCGCTCGCGGACACCGAGGTCACCCACGACGCCTGGCTGGAGGACGAGGACATCAGCGACGGCACCGCCGGCGACCCGGTCCCGACGCTCGTCGCCAAGTGGGACGCCACGGACATGGTCAACGCGACCGGCACCACGGTGAAGGACACCAGCGGCTTCGCCCGGAATCTGACGCTCAACGGGGCCGTGCTCACCCAGTTCACCACCGGCGACCCGGATATCGGCGAAGAGGTCAAGCCCGGGCAGACGATGACCCTGAACGGCACCAGCGCGTATGCGACTGCCACTGGCCCGGTCGTCGATGACTCCGGTTCGTTCACCGCGACCGCTTGGGTGACTCTGGACCCCGCCAAGTTCGCCGACACCAGCAAGTCGTACGCGGTGCAGGTGTTCGGCCAGTCGGGGACGAGCCAGTCCTCCTGGGGTGTCTGGTACGAGCAGCCGGCCGGCAGCACCCAGGGGCGGTGGACGTTCGGCCGTCCCGACAAGGACGGCACCGGGGCGGTCTGGACCGAGAGCGAGTCCACCGCGTTCACCACGGCCCAGCTGGGCGTCCCGGTCATGCTGTCGGTCGTCTATGACGCCCAGTCGGCAGCCGACCCTGACGACACATCCAAGCTCGGCGCGCTGAAGCTCTACGTCGACAGCGCCCTGATGGGCGACGAGGACGGCGTGCCGTACTCGGCCCCCTGGCAGGGCGGCGGAGTGTTCGAGATCGGCCGAGCGAAGATCAACGGCGCTGCCGCGCGCTACTTCCCCGGGACGATCGACAACGTCCGCGTCTGGGCCGGAGCCACCTCCACCGACACGATCGCCAACCGGCGCAACACCGAGCAGTAGCAAAAGCGAGCGGGACAGGGCGGGGCTCCTTGCCCGTCCTGTCCCGCTCTGCTCGAAACACACGCTGCGCGTCTCTGCGGACGCGCCGTCGAGATCCGGCGTACTCGGGCGTCGCCGCCCGAGCGCCTCCTGCCCATATCCGAGAACCGGGAAATCACCGTGTCTTCATCACCCTTCCGCACACGCTTGCCAGGGGCGGTCATACGCCGCTGGCTCGGCCGTGGCGCGCTCGTCATCTCCCTCTCCCTCCTGCCCCAAGTCGTGGTCCCCTCGGCCTATGACTTCGCCGCCCAGGCCCAGTCCCTTTCAGCCCGCAAGCAGCTGGAGGACCGGCCCGACGCGAAAATCGACAAGGTGGGCGTGCTCAAGCCCAGCACGTCCAAGGCCCCGAAGGACAAGGCCGCCCCCGCCTCCCGCGAGACCCGTGAGCGGCTGAAGAAAGCCGCATGGCCGAAGGCCGGGAAGGCCACCGCCGAGGTCGAGGCGACCGGCAAGGCCCCGGTCACCGTCGGCGGGCTCGCCGTGGAGCTGGCCCAGGAACCCGCAGCCCCGGCACCCAAACTGGCGAAGAGTAAGACGAAGGCGAACGCCACCGGTCCGGCCGACGAGGTGGCGCTCAGCGTCCACTCCCAGTCGGCCGCGAAGAAGGCGGGCGTCAACGGCGTCCTGCTCACCGTCGACCCGGCGGAAACCGCATCCGGAGACTCCGCCCGCGACACCGACAAGCTCCGGATCTCCCTGGACTACTCCACCTTCAACGACGTCTACGGCGGCAACTTCGGCCCCCGCCTGCACCTGGTGGCACTTCCGGCGTGTGCGCTGACCACCCCGGAGAAGAAGTCCTGCCGCACCCAGACCCCGGTGGCGGACGCGGACAACGACGCAGAGTCCCAGACCCTGACGGGCACTGTCTCCGCCCGCACCCTCGCAGCCGGCGCCCCGGTGCTGCTGGCAGCGGCGGCGGACAGTTCGGGCGGCGGAGGCGACTACGCCTCCACCCCGCTGTCCCCGACCGCGACCTGGGAGGCCGGTGGCAGTACGGGTGACTTCACCTGGAACTACCCGCTGCGGGTTCCCCCGGCAACGGCCGGCCCGTCCCCGAACCTGTCCATCTCCTACAATTCGGCCTCGGTGGACGGCCGCACGGCCGGGGAGAATAATCAGACCTCGGTGGTCGGCGAGGGCTTCTCGATCACCGAGTCCTACATTGAGCGCAAGTACGGATCCTGCAAGGACGACGGCCAGTCCGGCAAGGGCGACTTGTGCTGGAAGTACGCCAACGCCACCCTGGTCCTCAACGGCAAGGCCGTCGAACTGGTCAACACCTGCGCCGACAAGGCGGCCTGCGACACCGCGGCCCTCTCGCAGGCGTCCGGCGGTTCGTGGAAGCTGAAGAACGAGGACGGCACCCGCGTCGAGCACCTGACTGGCGCCACCGGTAACGGCGACGACAACACCGAGTACTGGAAGGTCACGGACGCGTCCGGCACCCAGTACTTCTTCGGTAAGCACCGGATGCCCGGCTGGAGCGACAAGGGCACTACCGCCACTACCGACGACGACCCCGTCACCAACTCCGTGTGGACCGTGCCGGTCTTCGGCGACGACTCCGGAGAGCCCTGCTACAAGTCCACCGGATTCGCCGACTCCTCCTGCAACCAGGCATGGCGCTGGAACCTGGACTACGTCGTGGACACCCACGACAACGCCTCCACCTACTGGTACAGCAAGGAGACGAACTACTACTCCAAGAACGCCGACACCACTGTCAACGGCACCGGTTACACCCGCGGCGGCTACCTCGACCGCATCGACTACGGCCTGCGCAGCGAATGGATCTACTCCAAGCCCGCCGCGCAGCAGGTCAGTTTCACCTACGCCGAGCGCTGCGTCACCTCGGGTGGCTGCGCCAGTCTGACGGCGACCACCAAGGCCAACTGGCCTGACGTGCCGTTTGACATGATCTGCGCGTCGGGCACCAAGTGCACCACCCAGATCGGCCCGGCCTTCTTCACCCGCAAGCGCCTCACCGACATCACCACCTCGGTGTGGACCGGCATTGGCACTACCCGCCGGGACGTGGACACCTGGCACCTGGACCAAGACTTCCCCGACACTGGTGACGCCTCCTCGGCGAGCCTGTGGCTGAAGTCCATCCAGAACACCGGTAAGGCCAACACCACTGCGGCCGCCATGCCGCCGGTCGTCTTCGGCGGCATTCAGCTGTCCAACCACGTCGAGGGCAGCGGTCCGGACACCCTGCGCTACATCAAGTGGCGCGTGCGCACCATTAAGTCCGAGACCGGCTCCACCCTCACCGTCAACTACTCTGACCCCGACTGCATCTGGGGCACCAGCATGCCGGCGGACATCGACAAGAACACCCGTCGCTGCTTCCCCGTCAAGTGGTCCCAGTCCGGGGCCACCCCGGTCATCGACTGGTTCCACAAGTACGTGGTCACCTCCGTCTTCCAGGACGACCCCTACGGCCACGGCGACACCGGTGAGAAGTACTACGACTACCAGGGCGGCGCCGGCTGGGCGTACTCCGACGACGAGGGCCTGACCAAGACCTCCAACCGCACTTGGTCGCAGTGGCGCGGCTACGGCAAGGTTGTGGAGACCTCCGGCGACTCCGAGGGCCCGCGCAGTAAGAAGCTGATGCTCTACATGCGCGGCCTGAACGGTGAGAAGGAACTCGACGGCAGCGCACGCGTGGAAAAGGTCACCGACTCCACCGGCACCGCGATCGACGACTCCCGCCAGTACACCGGGTTCGTCCGCGAGACCATCGCCTACAACGGCACCGAAGAAGTCAGCGGCACCATCAACAACCCCTGGTCGCACAAGACCGGCAGCCACACCTACAGCTGGGGCACCACCGACTCCTGGATCGTCCAGGCCGACGAGACCACCACCCGCGCCAAGACCTCCACCGGCACCCGCACGGTCAAGCAGAAGACCACGTACGACACCACGTACGGCATGCCGATCACCGTGGAGGACACCGGCGACATCGCTATAACCGGCGACGAGTCGTGCGTGCGGACCACCTACGCGCGCAACACCTCCGCCTGGCTGGTCAACGCGGTCTCGCGCACCGAGACATACTCGGTTTCCTGCGCAACCACCCCGGTGATCCCCGACGACGTCGTCTCCGACATCACCACGGCCTACGACGGCCAGGCGGTCGGGGGCGCGCCCACCAAGGGCGAACTCACCGCCTCCTACCGGGTCGCGAGCTACGGCGAGCTCGATAAGAAGCCCGTCTACCAGCAGGTCTCCAGCTCTACCTACGACAAGCTGGGCCGCCCGCTCACTGCGACCAACGCCGTCAACAGCACGGTCAGGACCACTTACGTCCCCGACGACACCGGCTACGGCCCGCTGACGTCCAAGACCACCACCGACCCCAAGCTCTACACCTCCACCACCGAGGTGGACCCGGCTTGGGGCACGGCCACCAAGTCCACCGACGCCAACCTCAATCTCACCGAGTGGTCCTTCGACGCGCTCGGCCGCCTGCGGTCGGTCTGGAAGCCGGACCGCTCCCACGCGCTCGGCGACGCCGCCAGCATCGTCTATGCGTACAGCATTAACAACGACAAGGAGACCTGGGTCCGCACCGACGCCCTCAAGGCCGACGGACAGACCTACAACAGCTCCTACGAGATCTTCGACGGCCTTCTACGGTCCCGCCAGACGCAGGTCCCCTCGCCGAACGGCGGCCGGGTGATCTCCGAAACCCTCTACGACGACCGCGGCCTGGCCTACATCACCAACGCGCAGGTCCACGACAACAACGCGCCCTCGGGCACCCTGGCCAACACCTATCCCGGCTCCGTCCCCGCCTCCACCGAGACGGTCTTCGACGCCGCCGGCCGCGCCACCGAATCGATCTTCCGGGTCTATGACCAGGAGAGGTGGCTCACCAAGACCGACGAGCAGGCCGACCGCACCACCTTCACCGCCGCCGAGGGCGGCACCGGCGCCGTGACGATCGTCGACGCCCGAGGCCGGATCACCGAGCGCCGAGAGTATGGCGGCCCCGTCCCGACCGGCAGCGACTACACCCGCACCCTGTACGAGTACACCCCCGGCGGCCAGCTCAAGAAGATGACCGGTCCGGACGGGGCGGTCTGGACGTACGGCTACGACCTGCGCGGCCGCACGACCACCTCCACCGACCCCGACAAGGGCCGTATCGATACCACGTACAACGACGCCGACCAGCCACTGACCGTCGCCACGACCCTCAATGGCGTGTCCCGCACCCTGATCACCGACTACGACGAGCTCGGCCGCAATATCGGCACCTGGGACGGCGTGAAGGACAACGCCCACCAGCTGACCAAGTTCACCTACGATTCGCTGGCCAAGGGAAAGCCGACAGCCTCGATCCGCTACGTCGGCGGCACCACCGGAAAGATCTACTCCCAGGTCGTCACCGGGTACGACGCGCTCGGCCGCCCCAAGGGCACCAAGACCGTCATCGCCGCCACCGACTCCCTGGTCGCCGTCGCCGGTGCACCGCAGACGTTCACCACTACCGCCGTCTACAACATCGACGGCACCGTCCAGTCGACCTCGCTGCCTGCGGTGGGCGGACTTCCCGCCGAGACCGTGGAAAACAGTTACAACGGCCTCGGCATGCTCACCGGCACCGACGGCATGACTGACTACGTCCAGAACATCGGCTACTCACCGTACGGCGAGATCGAGGAGACCCGCCTGGGCACCTCCACCGGTGCCAAGCAGCTCCAGATATTCAACCGCTACGAGGACGGCACCCGCCGGCTGGCCAACACCCACACCGTCGACCAGACCAACACCGGCAACACCAGCGACTCCGACTACGTCTACGACACCTCTGGCAACGTCAAGTCGATCGCCGACAACGCCAACGGCAAGGACACCCAGTGCTTCCTCTACGACGGCTACCGCCGTCTGACAGAGGCCTGGACCCCGTCCTCCAACAACTGCGACACCGCCCGCTCGGCATCCGCCCTCGGCGGACCGGCCCCGTACTGGACGAGCTGGAACTACAAGCCCGGCGGCCTGCGCGACACCCAGACCGAACACAAGGCCACCGGTGACACCAAAACCGACTACGGCTACCCCGCCGTCAACGCCAACGGCACCGGCCAGCCCCACACCCTGACCTCCTTCACCGTCAACGGCGGCACCGCCAAGACCTACACCTACGACGATCAGGGCAACACCACCAAGCGCTACGGCCCCACCGGCACCGCGCAGAGCCTGATCTGGGACATCGAAGGAGAACTCACCCGCCTCACCGAAGGCACCAAGACCACCGACTACCTCTACGACGCCAACGGCGAACTTCTGATCCGCCGCGGCCCCGTCAAGACCGTTCTCTACCTGGGCAGTCAGGAACTCCACTACGACACGGCCGCCAAGAAGTTCACCGCCCAGCGCCACTACCCGGCCGGCGACGCCACCGCCGTCCGCACCGAGACCGGCCTGTCCTGGATGGTCGACGACCACCACGGCACCGCCTCGATGACGGTGGACGCCACCACCCAGGCCATAACCCGCCGCTACACCAAGCCCTTCGGCGAGAGCCGCGGAGCCGCACCGTCGACCTGGCCCGACGACAAGGGTTTCCTCGGCAAACCCGCCGACGCCGACACCGGACTCACCCACATAGGCGCCCGCGAGTACGACCCGGCCACCGGCCGCTTCCTCTCCGTCGACCCCGTCCTCGCGCCCGACGACCACGAGTCCCTCAACGGCTACGCCTACGCCAACAACACCCCCGTCACCAAGTCCGACCCCACCGGACTCCGCCCCGATGGCGCGTGCGGCGGTGCCTCGAGCTCCTGCAACGGTGGCACCGAGACCTGGACCAAGAGCAACGATGGTTGGGACTGGTCATACACGAAGACCTACACCCAGAAGTTTCAGTACACAAAGAGCGACGGCACCGTCGGAAGCGGCACCATGGCCACCACGGTCACCAAGACCGTCGGCGCGACCACAGCAAAGATCGTGTTCAAGAAGGGGCCCGACCCCAAGCCCAAGCGGAGTGACGGCCAATGCCACTCCTGCTGGGCCATGGGAACCAATCCCCAGTACAACCCGGCCGCCCACGACCTACCAGACACAGGGAAACTCTCAACCTTGCAGAAGGTTCTCCTGGGCGTCGTCACCGTCGTGGGGCTGGCTGTAGCCGTTGCGCCCGTTGCTGCAGTCTTCGCGGAGGGATGCCTGGCCACCCTCCCGGTGTGTGCTGCGGAGATCGCAGAAACGCTGAACGGCGGCGCGTCCGGCGGAAGCGCGCTAGTGGGGAGTGCAGCCGCTGCGGGTGGTGGCAGGGTGATCGCGGCCGGCACGAACCTTGCTAAGAGCCGCGGGACCCTCACTGCTGCGCAGCGGTTGCTCGCTTCCATCGGTGAGGAGGGTAAGACGGCCGGCGTTCTCGAGATCGACGGTACGCTTTACCCGTTGGTATCGGGGAAGTCGTCGTTGCCCAACTATGCGGCGAGCGGACACGTCGAAGGGCAAGCAGCTCTGATCATGCGAGGGCTCGGTGCAAAAAGCGGCAGGCTCCTGATTGACAACCCGAGCGGAATCTGTGGCTACTGTAAGTCGCAGGTAGCCACGCTGCTTCCCGAGAACGCGGTCCTGGAAGTCGGTACCCCGGCGGGAACGGTGATCCCCTCGTCGCGGTGGAGTGCAAGCAGGACATTTACTGGGAATGACCGGGCCCCCAAGCCGTGGCCTAGGTGACGGAGATATTTCGGAGGTTGAAAGATGAGTGTGGTCTGGTCGATGACGTCACCGGAATCTGGGGTGTTCCATCCAGGTGAGAGGCGCTCGGAACTGCGTGACCTGACGGACGAGTTCAATGAACTGCGCTCACACGGTCAGGGGTATTTGGAAGTTCGTTTGCCAGACAACGAATTTCCTCAATTGACCCTGGGCTTCCAAAGTGATCACGCCATCATCCATCTCTTCACTTCTGAAGAAAGCATGTCCCTTCTCTCTGGAGATGGCACCGTTTCATCGGAAGTGACAATTGACGTCCCAATCATGAGCGAAATGTCTACGTTCACGGGTGACTTCGTACTGAGTGTCGATCACGCGTGTGACGTTGTACGGAATTTCGTTCGAACAGGGGCGTTTGAGGAGCTGGGCGAGTGGTGCGAATTGTAGTGATGGTAGAGGCCTGGCGAGGGTAAAGGCTCACCCCTCGCGGAAAGTGCGGTAGTGAGGGTGCCGGCCATTAGTTAGGCTCCCACTACCACACTGAGAGGTGCGCACTGCACCCCAGACGTGGTCCCTGGTGCCCGGATTGACTTCGGGCGCCGGGGACCAATTTCTGTTTTCGTATTGCCCGCCACACACCGAAGCAATTGTGAAGGTGAACTGTGGGGGCTTATCCCGCGGAATGGTTCAGCATCACAGTCCAGGACATCCGGCCGGGGCCTGCTCAGCCTCGAAGACCTGCAGCAGCACGCTATTCGCAGTCACTTCCCGATCCTGCGCCTGTACGCGCCCGCCACCTGTGACGGCCCACGCCCGCCAGAGACCGGCGCCTGCGACAACGGGGCGTGGACGATGGCGCCCTTGTTCGCCTCTGGGATCAGGCCGTACGTGAGGATGCACGAGGCATCGATGCGGCCGGGGCTGTCCGGGTCGGTGGACATCCAGTGCGACCACTCGTGTTCAAGGTCGACGAACAGCCCGCGCAGCCGCACCCGGTCCTGAACCATCTGCTGGGCCACCGGCTCCGCGCGCAGCAACTTGCCCTGCTTGGCCTGCACAAGGTCGATCGCAGGCATCAGGACCTCCGGGGGGATGTCCCCGTCCCGCTGCAACGTCTCCCACGACGTACGGATCGCGAGCGAGCACATGTCCCGCCCGTAGTTCTGCTCGACGTAGATGATCGCCGCGTTCGTCTCGTACGCGAGACGGCAGGCCGCGGTAGACCAGTCCGCCGACGACATCGCGGCCGACACGTCGTGCGTGATCCATACGCGCTTGTCGTCGCCGAGGAAACCGCCGACGACGCCGGCGACGTCCCGGCCTCCGCCGGACGGGTCGACCGCAACGGCGATCTTCTGCGGCTCGACCTTGGTCGTCGAGTCCCGCAGCAGGCGTAGCAGTTCCTCCGAGACGAGCGCACCTTCGGCGGGCTGTGGGTCCCCCTGGGCGAGGCTGTGCCAGTCCCGCACGATCGACGTGCGTTTCATGTCCGCCCACCACGCCTTGAGCGCCTTCCGATCCCGGGTGGGGATCTTCGGGTGCGGCAGCGGGTCGCCAGGGGCGCGGCCGAGCGGGTCGTCGCCGAACTTGGCGTCGGCGACCGCGGGAAGGTGCACGACCTTCCACCGGCCGCCTTCCTCCAGCCGTCCTTCCTCGGTGAGCCGTCGCCCGGCGAAGTCGTCGGGGTGCCAACGGGTCTGGATACCGACCACGGCGTTCCGGTCCGGCTGGAGGCGCTTGAGGGCGGTGGACGAGTACCAGTCGTGCAACGCCCGGCGCGACGCCTCCGATTCGGCGTCAGCCCGGTCCTTGTGCGGGTCGTCGACGATCAGCACATTGAGCGGGTGGCCGGTAAGCCCTTTGCCTACGGAGACTGACCGGACGCCGCCACCACGGGTCAGTGACCAGTCCTGCATTGCCCCTGACCCGGCCTGCATGTGCAGGTCGTACTCGGCGCCGTACTCCTCCACGTAGCCACGGATCGTCTTGCCACGCCGGAGCGCCAGGTCGTCGCCATACGACGTGACCCCAATCCGGTCCATCGGGTACAGACACAGCCACCAGAACGGAAACCACTCCGCAACCGTGGTCGACTTCCCGACCTGCGGCGGCGTGTAAATGAGAAGCCGGTCGTAGTCGCCGCGCTGGACACCCGCCAGGGCCTCACCGATCACCCGCAGGTGCGGGCGCATCCGGTACGTGTGGTCCAGCCCGCGAGCGAGGACCACAGGGTCGCGCAGCAGGTCGCGGCTCATCGACTTCTTGGCCGCCTCCAACTGCTGGAGTACCCCGGCGTCGTCCAGGTGCCGCAGGTCATCGGCGGCCGGCTGTCCCGTCACCCTTCGTCGCCGCCATCGTCAACGTGGGGCCCGGGCTCGTCATCATCATTGGCATGAGGCGTGGGCTCGTCATCGTCGTCGTCGCTGCCGTCGACCGCACGGAGCCGCCGGTTCACCGACGCAGCAAGGTCGGCGAGGCGTACGCGCCGCTGCTCCTCGGGCATCTGGGCGAACTCGGCAAGCTGTACCGCAAGCGGGTTCCCGCCCTGGCCGGTGACCGCGATCGTCTCCGTGGGGTCGCCGAACAGGACGCGCCGGTGGCGCATGGCCACGTCCATCAGCCGGATGAAGTCGCCCGGCGACAGCTCAGCGGCGTTCAGCGTCCCGAGGCGCTGCGCCAGTTTGCCGATCGCTGCTCCAAGGATCTTCGAGTCAGTCTCGGCTGCCTTGCGGCGCTCCTCTACCCACGTCGCCTCGTACAGCCGGTCCAGGTGCCGGTCGTACGCCTCGACGCGCTCCCGCCACCGGAACTCGGCGGCGACGTTCCTCACGTGCCCCTGCGCGAGTGTCAGGCTCTCCGCAGCCTTGGCCAAGGTTCTGGCGCGGCCGAGGTCCCGGTACGTGGCGAATTGGCCGTGTTTGCGGGCTGACTCCTTGGGTTGGCGTTCCCAGGGGTCGAGTGCGGGGTCGAGTGTGATGGGGTCGTTGGTGGTCACGGGTGACCGTCCGCGCTGCTGCTGACGTAGTTCTCGCCGGACAGATACTCCTCTGCCAAGCGCTCAAGGAGACGCCATCCCTGCCCCTGCTCGATCTCCCCACGCCCCTCTGCTGCGGAGATGGCTTTGTTGATCGTGACGGCTGCTGGTGCTGGGAGTGAGCGGGCGCCGAGGACGGTCTCAAGCCCGACGGTGCCGGAGTGCAGGGGCGTGCCATCTGGGGACTGGTAGCCGGCCTGGAGGTCGGTGAGGTGGTTCTCGACGATGGTGAGGATGGCGTGGAGCGCGGTCGCGACGTTGCCGACCTTGTGGGCTGCGTGCGTGGAGGCGAGGGTGTCGAGGGTCTGTTCGTAGTCGGCGCGTGCGGCGAGCCATGAGGCGTTCTGCCCGAGGCGGGCCTGGTCGAAGGCTTCGCGGGCCGCTTCGAGCTCCAGGGGCAGGAACACGAGGCTCACGGTCGCGAAGTCGAGGTTGGCTTCCGACAGGCCTTCGGGGCTGACTTCGGCGAGGAGCTGAAGCTGGTCGTCGTCGAGGCCGGAGTAGGCCCGCCAGTCGACGTCTTCGATCTCGTCGTACAGCTGCTTGAGCGTCGCCGGGTCATCCTTGCCCGCGATGCTGTTGTGCGAGATCTGCCGGGCGATCAGCTGGTCTTTCTCCTGCGGATCGTCGATCAGCATCACGTCGATCTCGTCGAGACCGGCGTCCACGGCCGCGTCGGTGCGGTGGTTCCCGGAGAGGACGAGCTCGCGGCCTTCCTCGTACTCGCCGGCCCCGTAGACGAGGGGGACGCTGGTGAGGCAGCCGTCTGCGCGGACGTTCTCGACGAGGCGGTCGTACTCCTCCTTCGTCATGTAGCGGGCGTTGACGGGGAGGCGGGTGAGGAGCCGCGGGTCGCGGCGGACCAGGCGCGGCTTGAGGCGGGTGCTGCGGGTTGTGGCGGTCATCGCGCGTCCGATCCGTGCTTGGTCTTCCACAGGGTGAGGGCTTCTTGCAGGTCGTAGGAGCCGAGGGGGCCGCCGTACTGGAGCTGGTAGCGGTGGATCCCGTCACCGGCATCACCGGGCTCGGAGCGCTTCTGCAGCTTCACGCCGGGGATGCCCCGCCCGTACTTGGCGCTGTTGGGCCGGTCGGTGAACGCGGTGGTCGCCCAGCCGGTGATCCGCTTCGACAGGGACCGCTGGATCAGGAGCTGTGCCTCCTTCGTGGAGGCCGCCATCACGATCAGCTTGGCGAGGCGCCGGTACCGGGTCCAAGACACCGGGAAGTCCGACATCAGGTAGGCGGTGTTCGGGTCGAACTTCGGCGGCAGGTACGCGAACGCACCGATCAGCTTCCCGTCGACGGCAACACCACAGGCGATGAGCGGCGACCCCGGCTTGATCGTCTTCGACATGAACTGTGAGCGGACCGACGCGAACTGGCCGCCGGTCAGGATGTGCAGGCTCATCCGGTCGCCGAGTTCCTCGTCCTTGCCGATCTTCGGCATGGGGATCGTCTCGATGGGCTGCCGGGGGCGGACGATGCGCCGAGGCCCGTCCGCCGCGTACACGTAGATCGGCAGGCCGCGGTTCGCGGTCTGGACGACACCGGCCAACTGGTCCCGCAGCTCGGGGCGCTCGATGTGCAGGCCGAGGACCCAGTTCGGCCGGTCCTGCACCTGCTCGATGATGCGTTCCTTGCCGGTCTCGTCGAGCTCGCCGAACTCCGGCTCCGGCCAGGCAAAAGCCGAGTCGATCGGCGCGAACTGGCTGGTGTAGTCACCACTGTAGAAGGGCGGAAAAAGGACAACTGGGGCGTCGGCCGGGGCCTGGTCGAGGTAGTCGCGGACGTCGCCGGCGAAGAACGAGCCGAGCTTCGTCTCCAGGTTCCGCAGCTTGGTGGCGGTCTTCTCGTGCATGCGGGGCCACTGGTCCTGTGTGGCATCCATCATCCGCCGGTAGTAGACGGCTTCCTTCCCGACGTACTGGAGGAACCGGGTGCCGAGCATCAGGGTGGCGAGGAGGTCGGTGCGATCCTCCAGGTACGGGTGCAGCCAGCCGAGAGAGTCTTCGTACTCCTCGCGAAGCGTGTACTCCAGCGGTTCCCCGGCGAGGTACCAGCCGAGGGCGCACGAGTACGCGGTGATGTCGTTGCCGTGGATGCGCCGCTCCGCACCGAAGCGGGAGCTGAGGACCCGCTCGATGGTGAAGTTGCCGGAGCACCCGACGTAGATGTCTTTGCCGGGCCAGGTACCGGCGTGCTCGTAGATGATCGACCGAAGGGGCGCGGGGATCGAGCCGTGGAACATGGGCCGCTCCTGTGACGGTTCCGCTGAGGCGAGCGGCGATGGTAGCCGAACCGACGGGGCCGCTCTGGGGGCATCAGCGCAGGCCAGGGCGCACAGCGAAGCCCCCGACCGGCCGGGGCCGTTCGGGGGCTTCGTGGTTGAGCGCCAGCCTGGATTTGCACCAGGACCTCCCGCCCGGAAGGCAGGTGTGCTGCTGTTGCACTACTGACGCATGTGGTCGGCTGCACCGCTGCTCAGGACAGCCGCTCACGGAACGGAACGATACACCCACACAGAGCGACCTCTCGCTGCAAATGACAAGCAGCTCCACTGCTGTCGCAACTCGTGAGCATTAGGGCCGGAAGTGACGCTTGGCCACTGCCCGAACTGCTGTCGAATTGCTGCCCGTTATCAGGCTCTGTCATGACTTCTAGGGAGTGTGCACGATAAGCGACGAATGCCCGCAAGGGATGGGTCCACAGTGCTGACAAGGGAGATCGGCGCCAGGAGGCTCACCCGTCGGCTCCGTCGGGGCGGGTGGTTGTCGGCTCGATCGAACGTGACGAGATGATCGGCGTCGCCGCCCCGCCACTCGATGAGGAAGATGGTCGCGTGAGATGCCGCCGGGGCCCTGAGAGCAATAGCCCCGGCGGCGTTCATGTGGCTGAAGTGGCCCCGAAGCGATCCGAGGTCAGGTCCAGCTGTCGGGCCAGCCGTCGCGCACGAGGAACTTGTCCTCGGGGAGTTCCAGTCCACTGAGCACCTCGGGTGTGGCCCCGACGATCGCCCGCACGTATTCGACGTCGCCGGTGACGAGCGTCTTCTTGTTGCCCCACTCGTCGGTGACGAGGAGGAGGCCGTAGCCGTCGGGTACAGGGCTGAGGCCGGCGGCCCGGCAGAAGCGGCGGTAGCTCGTTAGGTCGCCGAGGTCGTCCGGGGTGGCGAACGCGATCCCTTGGGGCGTGAGCATGTCGTCATCCTCTCGCCTTGGTGGCTGTGGGGCGGGTCCTAGCCACCGTACTGCGGGCAGTACGGGAGTTCCTGCAGCTCGAAGCCCTGCCTAGTACAGAAGCGGAGTACCGCGGTTGCGGCTACCGCCCCGTGCAGCCGCGACTTCGGCGCCGTCGGGGCGGGTGGTTGTCGGCTCAATCGAACGTGGCGAGATGATCGGCGTCGCCGCCCCGCCACTCGATGAGGAAGATGGTCGCGTCGTCGCTGGTGACGTTGCCGCGTTCCTGTTTCAGGCAGTGGGAGAGTGCGCGCACCACCGGCCGCACCGCGGTGTGGTCACGGAGGATCCGGTTGGTGCACTCGATGAGTTGTTCCTCACCGAACTGTTCCCCGCCGGGCTGGTGCTCCTCGAACAGGCCGTCGGTGAAGCACAGCAACCGGTCCCCGGGTTCCAGGATCCGATCGCTCACTACCGGCTGCTCACCGCCGAAGCCGACCGGCAATGTGGTGGGGCTCTCCAGCCGGTCCACCACGGCACGGTCACGGATGAGCAGCGGTGCCGGGTGGCCGGCGTTGACCCACTGCAGCCGGCCCGTGGCGATGTTCAGACACATCATCTGCGCGGTGACGAAGTGGTCGGGGCCGAACTGCTCGTCGATGGCCTTGTCCATGCACGCGTACATCTGGGACAGACCGGTGTTGGCCCGTCGCGTGTGGCGATAGGCGCCGATGGCCACCGTGGCCATGGTCGCCGCGTCCAGGCCGTGGCCCATCGCGTCGATCATGGCCACATGAAGGATGTCGCCGTTGAGGGCGTAGTCGAAACTGTCGCCGGCCACGTCGTACGCGGGCTCGAGGATTCCGGCCACCTCAACCTGTGGAACGGTCATCGACAGCGGGGGCAGCAATGACCACTGGATCTCCGCGGCCACGCTCATCGGGGCGCGGCGTCGGGCTTGGAAGAACAGGTCGGTGTAGGCGTCCTTGGTGACGATCATGTCTGCGATCAGACCGGCGAGTCTGCGCAGCAACCGCCGGTCGTCGTCATCGGCGCTGTCCAGGGTGACGGCCATCGCGCCGATCTGGTCGCTGCCGTCCAGCAGCGGCAGATACATCCGCACGCTGCCGTCCTGCGGGACCTCCACCGCTTTGCGGCTCAGGAACGCCTCGCCGGCGGGGGAGTCCTCGACAGGTTGGGGGTCACCGACCGTCAGCCGACGGCCCGGCAGCGGTACCAGCAGCATTTGTTCGTAGTCCTGCAAGAGGATCGACAGGTCCCGGCCACCGACCCTGGCCACCTCTTCCGCAACGAGCGGGGCGATCAACTGCGGCGGCATCTCGTGAGCGCGGTCCAGCAGCACACCCAGCAACCGCTCACCAAACCCCTCCGACCGGTCCACCCCAGACTTGCTCCGGTCCCGCCCGCCTTCGGTCATCGCTGCCTGCATCCTTTTCGTTCCGCTGCCTCGGGGAACTCACCGGGTGGCTGTCCCGAGGCGCTCGCCAGGTGGCCTGGTGCTCGCCTTCAGTGGCCAAGCGCCGGTGCGAGGCAATGCCAGCCAGGATGGGGATGGCCTGCTCACAGCGCTCCGCCACAATCGGATCTATCGGGCAGTCAACGGCGATCCACTCGAAGAGCGCTCACGCGCCCCGTGCACACGGGGCTCCGCGCACGACAGTGATCACCCCCTACAGCCTGACACCGCCAATGGCCCCAACGTGCCGATTACCCCAAAGGCGGCATGTCGCACCGTTCAGCACAGTTGGCATGCATGGTCTCCTGCGCAAACAGGTCCTCCTCCCGCGACCGGCTTACCCGCGTGACCGATAACAGAAGTTGGGTCAGAACCCGTTCTCACGTACAAAACCAGCCGGTGGTGGTGAGGGCATGATCACAGGGACCTGTGGTCGGGGCTGTGGGCGTCTCATTGCGACTCTTGGGGGGCAGTGAGCTGGGGGCGGTGGACGGCTTGGACACGCTTGTGGGGCCGTGACTTGGTGCTGGTCACGGCCCCACGGGCGGGCAGGTGCCTACTGCTGCGGCAGTTCCAGGTCGTACGTGTCGTCGTGCGCGCCCGGGTTGTGCCACCCGGCCTGTTCGAGTGACTTCTCGTCCGCACCGAATTCCAAGGCATCGCGCATGAGGCCCTCGACTTCCTCCACGGTTGCGTCGTCCAGGCCGATCGGGCTGGCGGGCGCGTACCAGAGGGTCTTGCGGTCGCTGTCGAGGATGGCGCGCAGTCCGCCGTTGGTGACGTCGACGGTGAGGGCCGCAGCGGTGGGCAGGTGGGGCCGGATGAGGTGGGCGGCGTAGGCGGCAGCGGCGGCCAGGGCTGCCTGTCGGGTCTGCTTCGCCTGCATGTAGGCGTCCTCGAACATGGCGGAGAACGCGGCAGTCACCGGGTCGGTGGCCAGGCCGCCGCTCTCGTCGGTGTCCTCCGGAGGCGCCTCTACGGCCACCGGGGCCAGGCCGAGGATGTTCACGCGCCGTTCGGCGGTCTCGGCCGCGCGTTCGCGGCGGATCCGGGCGATCTCGTTGAACGCGAGGCCGACCGCTTCCCGCCGGGTGTCGGCCTCGGCCCACACCTTGCGGTGGCCGTTGACGTCCCGGACCTCCCAGCACTCGGCGGCGCTGGCGCGGGTGCGGTAGACGGCCATCTCCCAGTCGGTGACGTTCAGACTCGGCGGGACGTCGGTGGGGAAGTCGCCCGGGACGGTGAACAGGTAGCCGACCCGGCCGAAGGGCTGGTGTTCCGCGAACCGCTCGGGGCCGTACGCGTCAAGCTGGATCTGATCAGTGGTGACGCTCATGGTGGTGCCGTCCTTCTATCGCGTGCGGGTGATGGAGGGCAGATGCCGGGCGGGGCTTGCGCGAGCCCCGCCCGGCGCCCGCGGTCAGGCCGAGGCGGAGCAGGCCGGGCACAAGCCGGCCGGGGTGCACGGCTGGTGGGGAGCCACCGGGCCGGACTCGCAGTGGGCGCAGCCCTGGGGGTGGTGCCAGTGACCGGCGAGCACGGCCAGGGCCTCGTCGAGCGAGCCGACCCCGATGGCCCGGACGCCCGCGGTGGCCGCGTCGTCCACGGCGTCGTTGGGGACGAGGACGGTCGTCGTGCCACCATCAGCGATCGCGCGGACCGTGCCGGGCAGGCCGAACGGAACGCGCACCCCACCGTCGAGGCCGAGTTCGCCGACCATCGCGACTCCGGCCAGGCAGTCACTGGGGAGCTGTCCGGCTGCGGCGAGGACGGTGCAGGCGATGGCGAGGTCCAGGCCGCTGGTCCCAACACTGGTGGCGTCGTCGCCATCGGTCCCGATCGGGGCGATCTTCACGAGCACGTTGGACATCGGCCAGTCCAGGCCGCTGTTGATGACTCCGGCGCGTACGCGGTCGCGGGTCGAGGTGGTGCTCCTGACCGGCAGACCGTCCACGATGAACGTCGCGGTGCCGGGGACGCTGCTGGCGTTGACCTGGTATCCGGCGTCCCGGGTCGCCGACAGTGCGTGCGCCTTGCCGTACGGCTCGGGCTCGGTGGCCGGCTGGGGCTCGGGGTCCGCCTGGTAGCTCTCCAACTGACTGGCCGGGCTCAACGGGTAGTCGTCGAGGCCGGACTGCTCGCGCAGGGCCGAGAGCAGCTGGTCGACGGCCGCGCGGGCGCTGGTGGCGTGTTCCAGGTGGACCGAGCCGAACGCGTCGTGCGCGTCGATCTCGATTTCCTCGAGCGCCATCGCGCGCTTCGTGGCGTCGGCCGGGGCCGGGGCGACGTCCCACAGAAGGTAGCTGCCGCCTTGGTCCTGGCCGACGATGATGAACTCGCGGGTCTCGGTGGTCGTTTCGGTGCTCACGCGTTCCTCCAGTGATCTGAACGGGGGGTACGGTGGGCCTCGCGCGCCTGGTCGGGTTGTGAGGCCCTTCGGTGCTGGGCTGCGTCTGGCGGCCGGTGGGATTCCCATCGCTTACGCGCCCCACCGGCCGCCGCTAGCTAGCAGACCTTCGAGTACGTGCAGCTCTGCGTGCGGTAGTTGTTCCGCTTGCTCTTGCGCGTCCAGCGGAGCGTGATCTCGTCCCGGTCGGTCTGCTCGACCTCGTGCATGGCGACCTGCAGCTGGGTGCGGATCAGCTCCCGGACCGCGCTGCCGGGCATGACGTCCTCGCCGATCGAGTCGGGCTCGCCGGGCTGGGCGATGACGAGCAGCTGGTAGTACATGGCGTGGTCTTCGATCTCCAGCTGCGGCATTGCCGCGTCCACGTCTCCGTGGAGGACGTCCAGGTTGGTTCGCCGGATGGTGGCGCGCATGGTGACTCCCTTGGGGGGTGGCGGATGGTGAGTTGTTCTACAACCATCATTTCCAAAGTCGATTTGGGGTAACCCATTTTGGAAGATGGATTTGGGGTATTTACTCGCAGGTCAGACGGCGAGCGCCATACGGGCCGGGTCGGCGTAGCGGTCGATCTCCTCGCCGGTCACGCACTCGACCAGTGCGCACAGCAGCACCTCGGCCGCGTTGGGTGTCACGGCGTTGCCCAGGAGTCGAACTTTGTCCCTGTTCGAGCCGACTAGGTCGTAGTCGTCGGCGAACGCCATCGCCCGCTTGATCTCTTTCGGCCGGAGCATCCGGAACAGCACCTTGTCGATGTCCCAGTCGCCGTTGACCAACGCGTACCGGTCGCGGGTCGTGAGCGCGCCGACCGGCATGCTGATCGGCTTGGCCTGCCCGTTGCCGTAGTACGGGACGAGGAGCGACTCCGGGTGGGTCACCAGGCCGTGGTGGTTTCCTCCGGCCGTGACCGCGTGCAGCGGGCTGTCGATGTGCCGCGCCTTGCCGGTGTCGCCGCCGCCGCGCATCGGGATCACGTACGGCAGGTACGCGAGGGCCACTTCTGCGCGCGTGGTCTGGGTTCGCAGCGGCCTGTCGATCGGCATCGCCTTCTTGCCGTCGCGGCCCTCGCACGGGATCAGCAGGGGCGGGACCACGAGCGCGTCGCCTTCGGTGGTCGTGCGGGTCGGCATCGGGCTGAGGATGCTGGACGCGCCGGTGCGCCAGGTGCCGCCGGTCGGGACGAGGAACGGGGCGGGGTCACCCTGCGCCTGGCCGTCGCCGAACAGGGCGCCTTGCTCGTCCTGGGCTGCGAGCTTCGGCCAGTACCGCTCGAAGCCGGCCCGGATGCGTTCGATCGTCTTCGGCGCCAGGCCCTCGGGGCATTCGGGGCTCTTGGGCCGGCTGCCGATCGGCGTGCCGGGGATCGACCAGTCGATCGCCACCGCGGCGGGCAACACATCCGGCTCGACCAGTGCGCGGCAGTCCGACTTGGGGCACCGGTAGTCATAGGACGCCTTGTACCGGCCCATGTCCTTGCCGGGCTTCCGCCACGACTGGAGGGCCGCGACCATCTCGTCGCATTCGGTGCAGTACGCGTTCGACCTCAGCCACTTGTCCCAGTCGGGCGTGCGGCCGAGGCTCTTGTGCCAGTAGGCCAGGTACAGCCGGTCACGCGACTGCGGTGCTGCGTGCACCGACCGCGGGTCGGCGTGCATCGAGTTCAGGGCGATCAGGCGCGTCTCGTATCCCATCTTGTGAAACTCGGCCACGTACCGGTCCCACTCCCACCACGACCGGAGGTCGACCACGTTCTCGACCACGCCCGCCTTGACCAGGCCGCCGCGCTCGATCACCCCGCGCAGGTACAGCGGGACTTCCTCGACCAGGGCCCGCGAGGCTTCCTCCTCTTTCGTCGGGCCGCTCTCCTCCCCGCCGGTCGTGAACTTCTCCTCTTCCAAGTCGGCGTACAGGTCGAGGAGATCGCCCTGCACCGCCTTCGCGAACGACCGCTTCATCCCCTTGGCCACGCTCCACTCGGTGCACTCAGGGCTCGCCCAAAAAATGTCGGTAACGGGCCACGACCACACCGGGGCCTTGCGGATGTCGCCCGTGTAGTGGGCGACCCCGGGGAAGTTCAGCCGGTGCGTTTCGATGGCCCGCCGCCAGTGATTCGCCGCGTGAGTGACCTTCAGGTTCGGGACGGCTTCCGCTCCCTGAGACGAGCCGCCTCCGCCGCAGAACCAGTCACTGTGTGTGATCACGTTGCCATCGTGCTTGTAGGCCATCGCGGACCCTCCTTGGGGTGAGGTCGGTCGGTGCTGGCCGGGCGAGCGGGGATTCCCGCCCCCGCTCGCTGGCCGGTGAGATGCTTAGTGGGTAGACACTATGACTAACGCGTGACTCTTCGTGAAGTACCGGGGTGGAACAGGGGATTTCGGAGAAAACCGCAGGTCAGAGGCCCATCAGTCGCCTCGTGCAGTTGCGGACGGCAATGCCGTCGGCGATGTACGACGCGCTCTCGGGGACGCTCAGGCTGAACACCTCAGCCTCCCGCCCGTGTTCGGCGCGCGTGACGGGGTGCCAGCGGAACCCGTCGTGGTCGGGACGCCGGCCGCCTTCGCGCTTCCACGAGAGCAGCCAGCCCGGCTTGCCGGGCTTTCCTTGGTCGCTGAGGCCTCCGGCGTATCCCAGCGAGCAGACGAGCAGCCGCAGGCCGACCATGAACGACTTGGAGTACATACGCACCGCGAACTGGTCGCGGTGGGGGCCATCGTTGACCAGGCCGTCCAGGAACGCCTGTCGGGACTCATCGGGCATCGCCAGTGCCCAGGCGGGAAAGCGGCGACCGGCTCCGTACCCACCGAAGTGCTCGGCCAGCCAGCCGACGAGTTCGGGGCAGAGCGCTGCCGCGGCTTCGCCCTTGAGCCTGATCATGTTCCCAGCTGTGCCGAGGACGTCGATCGGGTCGATTCCCGTGAGGGATGCGGGCAGGCCAGGGACCGGCTGCGGCTCTCCGAAGTCGAGGGGCGAGGCGAGGCGGTGCCCCTCGGCCAGGTCCCGCGCCCTGGTCCATCCCGCAGACGACAACTCCCCCGCCTCGCCACCCTCCAGGAAGACTCGCGCTACACGCGTGCGGAACGGACGATCGGCAGTGGCCGCCAGGTCGCTGGCCAGGGATGCGCAGTGGACTCGGACGGTGGGCGCGGTCGTCCGCATAGTGGCCGCCACCGGCCTCCACAGGCGCTGATGCGTGAACACCTCGTCGCCCGCGATGACGTCCTCGATCGGAACGAGGCCGCGACGGATGAGGATCATCGTCCCCGCCGGGAAGCCGGTGGGCAGGGGGTGGCCGGGGGTCTGGGGGGCGTGAGTGGTCATGTGGCGTCCTCGATCGGCTCGGGTGGGATGAGGGGAGCCGGGGCGGGCACGGTGCCCGCCCCGGTGGGAACCCCAGGTCAGAGGGCGCGCTGCTCCGGGAGGGGCGGCAGCGGGGTCCGCTTCAACTGGAAGGGGATCAGCGGCGAAAGGTCGGCCGCGACCACGTACCAGCACCACTCGTGGCCGCCGATGGCGTACCGGTCGTCGTCGTTGGGCTGGGCGATCTCGGTCGCCTCCTGGTGGCGCTCGCCGCCGAGGTACATCCAGCAGATGCTGAGCACGACCGCGTGGCTGTCGCCGTCGACCGTGCCGTCCACGACGTGCACCGTGTCGGCCGAGCCGTGCCCGAGGCGGGCGGCTTCGGCCTGGGTGTCGTCCGCGATCCGCCGGACGGTGTCGAGGTCGAACCACGGCTTCACGAAGCCGTCGCGCTGGTCGTCGGGGTCGATCCAAGCCGGGTAGCGGTCGCGGTCGTTGCAGCAGACGATGACTTCGATCATGAGGCTCTCCGTGAGGTCGTTTCGGTCGGTGCGCATGGGGCGACCCCGGGACGGGCGGGGATTCCCGCCCTCGCCCATCCCGGGGCCAGGGGTGACGTGCGGTCAGTCGAGGGGTAGGCCGACTGCCTTGGCGAGGTCGATGCGGTAGACCGCCTGGCCGTCGCGCTCGGGCAGTTTGGTGACGAGGGGCTTCCAGACACGCTCGTTGACGTAGTTCAGGTAGGGCACCCACTCGTTCATGTCGAAGATCTCGTCCCCGGCGTATGTGCCGAGCGTGGCGGTGAACGAGGTCTCCGTGCCGTCCGCCGTCCAGTACCGGCCGGTGGCGCACAGCGAGCCGTCGGCCGCTTCCACGAGCTCCGCGTGCGTGGCGTCGAAGGGGACATCCGCACTGTCGTTGCCGGTCAGAATGTCCCGCACGGCCACCGCGGTGACGACGGCCATCACGCGGCCGAGTCGTTCGGCCGCCGCGTGGTACGCGTCCAGGGCCGCCTGGGCTGCGGCGGACAGGGCGCCGCTGTCGGAGAGCTCGTAGGCCCGGGTCTGGGGGTCGTGAGTGGTCATGGGACGCCCTCGATCGGTTCGGATGGGGTGGAGGAGGGGGCTGGTGCTACCACTCGCGGTGCAGGGCCGGGAACTTGATCGCGTACGCCTCGGAGCCCTGGTCGTTCTGGATGGCCTTCCATCCGCCGGTCCGAAGCGATTCGAGGCCGGTGCTGGACAGCAGTGCCTGGCGTAGGGCCTCGTCAGCGCCGCCGATCCGCTCGTAGTCGAACGCGCCATAGTCCTGCTCGTCGTTCGTCCAGACGATCGCGTCGGCGGTGGCCACGGAGATCAGGCGCGGGTGGCCGTCCTCGACGATGAGGCCGGCTGCGGTGGCGTTGGGGACGAGTTCGCGCAGGATGTCACCGGCCTTGCGGACGCCTTCCCTGAGCGCGTCGCAGCCGCAGGCGCACGGCTTGCCGTCCTTCTTGCTGTCGCGATTCAGGTGGCAGTTGGTGCAGTCGTACTCGTGCCAGTCCATGCCCTCACCGCACGCGCACCACCAAGAGGCGAAGGCCCACGTCCATTCCCAGCCGCCGATGCCGTACAGGCCATCGCGGCCGGGTGCGATGACGTCGGCGGCCGTGGCACTGCCTTCGTACAGCCACTGCCAGGCGGCTTTGACGATGACCGTGCGCCGGGCGCCGCGGCCGGTGGCCTTGCGCCGTCGGGCCGCCTTGCGGTCGTTCGGTGTGGCGTGGGCGACCCTGACGGCCGTGGTCACGTTCCGGCCCACGTTGCGCCACCGGATACGGACGGCGATCGCGACCTGCTCGTGCTCTTCGCTGTACGGGTTGGTGCCGCCCTCGATGATGTGGACGGTGTCCCCGCTGTCCTCGCGGCCGTCGATGACGTGGACGGTGTCCGCGCAGTCGTACCCGTACTCATCCGCGATGCGGAGTGTCTGGGCGGACAGCTCCCGGGCGGTGTCGAGGGTGAAGTACGGGCTCAGCCACCCGTTCCAGCGGTTGTTGGGGTTCAGCTTGCAGTCGAACGGGCCGAGCATGTCGTCGATACAGACGCGGGTCTCGATGGTCTCGCCGGTACGGGCCATGGTGGTGCTCCTTGCGTGCTGTGAGGTGAGTTCGGTTGGCTCCCGGGTGGGCGGGGATTCCCGCCCCCGCCCACCCGGGGTGTGGCGGTCAGGCCGGCTGGCCGATCAGGTCGTCCGTGAAGTACGTCCGGTAGTCCCTGCAGCGCGTCTTCTTGGACGAGTTGCACGATCGGCAGAGGGGCTGGATGTTGTCGATGTGGTCCCGGCCGCCCAGGGCGAGCGGGATGACGTGGTCGGGCTCAAGGCCCACGTCCACTCGCAGGCAGGCGATGCAGCAGCCGTAGGAGTCGCGGAGGGCGATCCAGTCGGCGAGCTTGACGCCTCCGCCGGGGGCCGCGGCCTTGCGGGCGCGGTACCGGGCGCGGCGAGCCCGATTGGCCTCCGGGTTGTCCTTGACCCACCGCGCGTTCTTCGCCGCGTAGTACGCCTTGTTGCCGTGGTAGTGGGCGCGCTTCCTGGCCTGACAAGCGTCCAGGTTCCGCTGCCGGTAGGAACGGCTGATCTCCCTGACCCTTTCCGGGTCCATGGCGTATCGCTCCTTGGCCACCGCGTTCAAGCACGGCCGGCAGTGGCTCGCTCGGGCGCCGCCCGGGTAGGTGAACTCAGCCATCGGAAATTCCTCGAGGCACCTCGTGCACGTCTTGGTCTCGGGGGGCGGAGCCCCTGCCGGGCGGTACTTGACCGGGTCGACTGCCCTGCACATGCGGCAGGTGTCGCGCCGCCCGTCCGTGGACTTCTTGAGCTGGCCAAAGTCACTGAGCTGCTTCAGCTCCCGGCACTTCGCGCAGGTCTTCAAAACAGACCGCCCTGGTCCCACGGCTGCTCGAAGACGTTGTCGCCGAGCTCGGGGATCGCTTCGCCGGTCTGCTCCAGGTAGTAGGCGGCGAGCATCCTGCGGTGGCACCAGTTTTCGGGCTTGTTCATGCGGTCGAAGCAGAGGAGGACGAGTCGGCTGTCACCGTTCGCGGCGGCCAGCCTGGCGAGTTCGGCGCGGATGGCTTCGATCCCGGTGTCGTTCAGCATCCGTCGGTAGCTGAACTCGTACGCGTCCTTGGGCAGGTTCGCGGCGAGCAGCTCCCGTGTGGGGGTCACGAGCTTCGCGTGACCGCCGAGCTGGTGGCTGAACCAGCGGGCGCCGCCCGCAGTGGTGCGGATTGCGGTTCCCATGTCAGGCCTGAACTCCGAGTAGGAGCAGGTCGCGAGGCGGATGGGCTCCATCACTTGCCTTTCGTGTGGGTTGGTGGGTACAAGATCAACTTTAGTGGCTACCCACTATGGCGGCCAGTTGAACAACCCTAGATCCAGGGTGTGTTGCGGGAGGTCTACGCGGCGAACAGGTCGAGCTGGCACGGCTGGCGGCTCAGCCAGTCGTGGGTCCGCAGCGGGCCACCGGCGTAGCCGGGGAGGAACACCAGGCACGTTCGGATCGACGTCCCGCACGCGGCGAACGAGTCGTCGGGCAGGACCTCGATCTCTCCGCCTACCTCTTCGACCACTTCGCGGAACTCGGTGCTGGCCTTGTCCGACCACCACATGAGGCCCTGGGACATGATCGAGACGAGGATCCCGTCGTCTTTCATGAACCCGATCGCGTGCTTGATGTGGTCGAGTCCGTTCGAGAACGGCGGGTTCATCACCACGCGGTCGAATCCTTCCGCGTAGTCGAGCGGGTCGAGGTCGAGGAAGTCACCCTGCATGACCCGGCGGCTGTCGCCCTGTTCGCGCAGCAGGTCGGCCCGGCGGGAGTCGATCTCGACGGCGTCGACGACTCCGCCGCGCTTGGCGATCTCGGCTGTCATGGCTCCTGAGCCGGCCGAGGGTTCCAGCACGGTCATCCCGGCGTGGACGCCTGCGAGGTCCACGATTTGCGTGACCAGGCTGGGCGGGGTCGGGAACCAGCCCTGCTCGTTCTTCGACGGGTACTCACCGGCCGCGAGGCAGTGCCGCATGAACTCCTCGATCCGGTACGGGAAGACGTGGCCCCGGACTGCTTTGCGGCCGTCCCACTTCCCGCTCATCGCCTTGAGCACCGAGTTCACTTGCTCGTAGACGACGCGGTCGATCTCGAACGGGATCCGCACCAGGTCGCCGCTGATGACGGTGCGTGGGTCGGTCAGGACGCGGAGGACGTCGGTCGGGAATCGCATGAGGCTCCTTCGGTTCGCTGTCGGGTTCGGGGTGGGCACCCATTGGCCGTAGTGGGTCCTCACTAAAGTCCGGGCCTGGAAGCAGGCAGGTCAGGCCGCGTCGGCCTCGGCCGGGGCCGCCGGGGCGACCGCGTCCGGGTTGATCTCGATCGCACCGGCCCGCACCGCCGCGATGGCCTGGGCGTCGCGCAGGTTCTTGATGACCTTGGTCGTCAGGTTCCGCAGGTGCTCGATGCGGTGCTGGTGTGCGCCGACTCCCCCGGCGACTCCGGCGAGGAGCAGGGCCAGCTCCTCGGGGTCCGCGGTGGCCAGTTCGGACAGGATCTCTCCGGCGGTCGAGAGCTTGTCGATCTTCTTCGTGAGCTTCGAGCGGTCGGCGATGATCCGCTCGCGCTCCTCCTCGGGGACGTCGTGCGCGCCGGGGAGCGATTCCTGAACGTCGCCCGGCTTGGCCGGGGTCTCGTCGGCCAGGACGAAGAACGACCCCTGAGACTCTCGGCGCTCCTCCTCGATGCGGGCTGCCTTCACGAACGCCTCGGCGTCGCGGTCGCTGTTGAAGGCGCCGCGCGCGTACTTGGCCAGGAACCGCAGCTGGTTGTCACAGCTCAACTGGGAGGCGTACCAGGCCAGGTTCAGCGACAGGTGACCCTTGGCGACCGCTTCCTGCGCGGGCTCGCACAGCCTGAGCAGGTCCATCCGCCACCCCACATAGGCCGGGGACTTGCCGCAGACCCCGCCGATCTCGTCGATCGTGTAGCCACCCTTTTCCAGCCGCTTGAACGCCTTGGCCTCTTCCATGGGCGTCATGTCCGCGCGGCCGACGTTCTCAGCCACGGCCATGGCCAGGATCTCGCGGGAGTCGGCTTCGATGCCGTGCATGACGAGGGCGGTCATCTCTGTGAGACCGGCCATGCCCGCCGCGCGCCACCTGCGCTCGCCCATGATGACCACGTACCTGCGCGTACCAGGGATGTACCGGACGGTGATCGGCTGGAGCTGCCCGAGTTCCCGCATGGAGCCGGCCAGTTCCTCCAGCTTGGCCTGGTCGAAGATCTCGCGGGGCTGGTTCGGGTCGCGGTCGATCCGGTCGATCGGGATCGTCTTCTGGACCGACTTCACCTCGGCCGCGGTTGGCGCGGCCTTCTCGGCGACGATCTCGCGGCGCTTGCTGACCCGGGTGGGCTCGATGGCCGTCTTCTGGACCGGGGTCTTCTTCGCGACCGCCTTGGCGGGGGCCTTCTTCGCGGAGGCCTTCTTGGCGGCCGGGGCCTTCTTCGCGGGGGCCGTCTCGGTGACCTCGTCGATCTGGGCGGTGGCGGTGGTGTCGCTCATGGCGTCCGGCCTCTCACTGTGCGGTGTGGTGTTTAGTGGGTCGACACTATGACTAACGCGTGACTCTCCGTGAGGTACCGGGTGATTCGAAAGAAATCGCAGGTCAGAGGCGGTTTGTTCACCTCCGGCCGCGTCCTCGACGGGCACCTCGGAGGGGACGTCGGCCGCCGGGGTCGCCTCGGTCGGGGGCTCCGGGGTCGGCTGCTCGTCGACCGCCAGGGCCTCCGGCTCTGCCTCCGGGACCGGCTCGATGACGCGGACGATGCCGCGCCCAGGGCCGCCAGTCCAGGCCCCTGCCCCGTAGGTCAGCCCGGCCCCGGTCAGGAGGGCGGTCACCTGAGACAGGAGCGACTCCGACCACACGGACTCGGTGAACTTCACCCCGTCCGGCGCGGTGATCGTCACGGGCGGGTGGCCCTTGTGCGGCTGGTTGTTGCCGTTGAGCCACGTGAGCGTCGCCTCGGTGGCGTCCCACCGGCATTCGACCTTGACGCGCTTCGGGATCTTCGGGTCGGTGCGCTTCTTCGGCGCCTTCGCCTTGGCCTTGGCTTGTGCCTCGCGGATGGCGTCGGCCGGTGCCGCCTCCGAGGCCTCGCGGGCCGACTTCTTGCCGGGGACCTTCCCGTCGGCGAGGAAGGCGTTCATCGCCTCTCCGGGGCATCGGCCCTGTACCTGGGTGTAGTCGGCCGGGTGCGTCGAGACCCGCCCGTTGAGCGTGGCGTCTTCCAGGCTCATGACCTGCTTGGGGGCCAGCCGCAGGTTCCAGGCGATGGACAGCGTCTTGGGGTTGACCCGGGCCACTCCGTACCAGGAGCCGGCGTACAGCGCGTAGTCGCCGGGCGCGAAGTCGTCCGGGCCCCACAGCTTGACGCCGTCGGCCTTGGCCTTCTCGACGATCTGCTCCCAGTGGGCGATCTCCTCCGTCAGGTCCTGGATGAGCCGGGCGTGCCTGCCGACCGAGACCCAGCCCTTCTCGACCGCGTTGGCGTGGGCCCTTTCCTGCTGGCGCAGGTCGGCGCGCAGCCGCTCCAGTCGCCGCAGGGTGCGCTGCGGGTTGTTCCGGTGCGCCGTGTAGTTCTCGGACGCCCGGGTCCGGTCTGCCCAGTACCCGGCCCTGTCGCGGTCCTCGAACGACTTCCGCATGTTCGAGTCGATCCGCGCGGCGTCGCGGCGGGCGCGGCCCTCGCTGTGGTGGCCGACCAAGATCGGCTGCCCGAACTCGAACCGCTTCGAGATCTGGTCTGCGGTCGCCCGCCGGACGTCAGCCGAGGCGACGGCCCGGTCCGCGCGGTCGCTGAACCGCTCGGCCCGGTCGTCGGCCCGCTCCTCGCGGTCGGCCTCTGCCTCCGCGAAGGTGCGCCGCGTGTCCTCGTCGATCCCGATCGTGACGTCGTGACCGGCCTCGCGCAGCGCGGTCGCCGCACCGTTGATCCGCCAGTGCTGCGCTTCCTTGTCGCGCGAGTGCCGGATGTACAAGCCGTCCAGCGACCGCGAGAACCAAAAGCCGAAAGAACGCACCAGCTCGAAAGCACCGTCTCCCTTCTGGGAGCCTTCGAGGAGCGTGCCTTCCGCCCGCGTGTGGGTGATCGTGATGTCTGCCATCTGTTGACTCCTTCGTCGGGTGGTCAGGCGTGCTCGGGGCGGGAAGTGACGTCGCCCAGGTGCTTGCCGAGCCAGGCGAGCACCTTGGTGGCGCACAGCTCGGCGTCGGCCGCCGCGTCGAGCGGGACGGGTGAGCCGTCGAAGACGGTGGCGACGTAGTCGCCGTAGGCGCCGTGCAGGTGGGCCGACCAGGGCTCGCGGTGCTCGGCCGCCGGTCGGTCGGCCTGCTCACCGGCGTACATGAGGAGGTGCGGGCCGCCGTAGGCACGCTGCTCGCTGTCCTGGCCGGTCGGGGCGACGGCCAGGATCAGGTAGCTCATGCCGCCCTCTCCGGCGAGGAAGGCTTGCCGTCCGGCCTTCGCGAGTGCGGCGCGCAGCAGGTCGCCTTCGGTGATCGTGACGTCCGCCATCTGGCGAACCTCCTTCTGGGGTGCGTGGCTCGGGTGGGCGGTCAGGCGGTGCGCGCGATCTGGCCGATTGCGGCCGTCAGCTGGGCGGGCAGGTTGAGGGAGCGGGCCTCGCGAGCGAGCGAGCTCCACTCGGCCTGCACCCACCGCTGGTGCTTCGCGGCGTCCTCGGCGACGGTCACGGCGAGCTTGCGGAGGGCGTCCCTGTCGAGCACGCCTCGCACGACCGTGCGCCGGACGTCGATCGCGCGCTTGGTGTTGCCCTCGCGGATGAGCTGCCGGGAGAGGTCGAGGGCGTCCTCGGCGTCTCCGGCTTCGGCGACCAGGGTGATGTCCTCGATCAGGGTCTCGATGCGCATGTCGCTCTCCCATGGGGGTGGTTTAGTGGGTCGACACTATGACTAACGCTGATCTCTCCTGGGGGTACCGGGGTGACGGGGAGAGATCGGGAAAGTTTGCAGGTCAGGGCCCTGCCGTCCGGCCTTCGCCACTCGCGCGGTCGACCGGAGGGCGGGGCCGGCTGGCCCCGCCCGGTTGGCTGTCAGGCGGCCAGGATGTGGCGGCCAGTCGCGGTCAGGGACACCGGCTGGCCCTCGGTGAGCGTGGCCTCGGTGTCGACCTGCGCCCATCCGTGGCCGATCAGGAAGTCACCCAGCTCCGTGTCCAGTCGGGCGCCATCCACGCTGGTGACGTACTTCCAGCCCTCACGGGCCTTGAAGCCCTGGCGCTTCACGAAGGTGTCCCGGATGGTCCGCAGTGCGTTCCTCTGCTCCTGCGTCGTCTCCGGGATGGCCACCACGGTGGGCGCGGGCTCGGCCGACTCCTCTTCGATCTCCAGGGTGTCCGTGGCGTCCAGGAAGCGGCGCAGGCCGTCCTGCTCGGCGAACCGGGCCGCATTGGTGACCAGGCTCGTGCTCATCGAGAACCCGTACATGAGCAGGGCCTCCATGCACTCTTCGCGCTGCTTGGCCAGGCCCGCGCGGACGCCGTGGCGGTCGATGCGCTTCATGAGGTGCATCCAGGGCTTGGCCTTGCCCTCGGCGACCAGGACGGCGTCCATGAGGTGATCGAACTGGGCGCCCTGGATCGCGAGCGCGTCGGTCAGGCTCGCGCGGGTCGCGGCGGCTTCCTCGAAGACGCGGTCCGCGCGGGTGATGAGGTGCTTGAGGGCGGTGCTGGCGTCCATGGCTGGCTCCTTGTGGGGTGATGTGTTTAGTGGGTAGACACTATGACTAACGCCGGACACTCCTTGGGGTACCGGGGTATCGGGAAGAAATCGAGAAAGATTGCAGGTCAGAGCCCTGCGGGGTCAACAGGCGTACGAGGTGACACGCGCCTCGTAGTGGGTACCCCCTACACTGCGTGCATGGATCGCCTCGAACTCCCCGCGCCCTTCGCCGACCTCGCCGACCTGGCGGGCGAGCCCACCATCGAGCGGGCGCAGGCCCTCGGTCGCGCGCTCAAGGCCGTGCCCGACCTCCAAGCCTGGCTCCGTGAGCAGAGGCAGCTCACCCTCCGCGCCCTCCTTGACGGCCCGCTCACCAAGGAAGACCTGGCCCCGCGCCTGGAGATCAGCCCGCAGCGGGTCGCCGACATTGCCAGCGGCCACGGCCGTTCCAAGGCCAAGCGCACCAAGCCGGCCGCCTGACCCGTCCGCTTCGTCGAACAGGCCGAGCTGGACCACCGTGTCCGGCGCGGCCGCGAGCGGTGGCAGCTCCATCAGTCGGAGCTGAGACCCCTTGGGCAGTACCGGCCGGAGCTGGGGGCATCCGGCTTCCGCGCGGAGCTCGGCGACGACCTCCGGGTCCAGGCGGTGCGCCTCGATCTCCTCCTCGGTGGGCACCCACCCGATGGGGCGCTGACGGCCGAGGCGGTGCGTGATGTCCTGCACCTTCGCCCACGCGGCCCACAGCCGGTCGTCCCGGTCCTCCCAGGCGTGCAGCTCATCGATGGCCGCGTAGAGCACCTCCCGTTGCGCTCCGCCGAGGAGCGGCCGGAGCGGTTCGCGGTCCTCCTGACGGTTCTTCACGACTGGTGCGGGCTGCAAGCGTCGCCAGAGGAGGAGTGCGTCCCGGCCGTCGGTGGTGACGCTGACGCGCTTGCTGCCGGGGCCGTGCGGCTCGGTGATGACGAGGAACCCGGCGTTCACCAGCGGGGCGAGGCGGCCGTCCGCGACTGCTTGCCCGGCCCATCCCGGCCGCGGGTAGTGGCGTAGGACGCCGTCCCGGTCGAAGAGGAGTTGCACGGCAGCCGCGGCGGCCATCAGCTCAGCCTGTCCGGTCGACCAGCCGAGCGCTCGCACCTGCTGTGACTGCCACGCCCGCTCGCGGGCTCCCTCGAGGAACCTGCTCGCGACGGAGCCGGCCGGGGGCAGCTCGGGCGCGGGCTCCGGCTGGGGCTCGGCCGCCGGGGGCTCGACGGGCTCGGGCGTGGGCGGGTCTTCGCGGACTCGCGAGCCGTAGTTCGCGACGCCGGTCATCGGGCGGTCACCGCTCGGGTAGCGGACCGAGACGCGGAACGCGTACGGGCCCTCATCGGCGAGGCGCTCGATCTCGTCGGCGTTGGCGGCGATCGTCTCGTCCGCGTGCCGGGTGAGGGGCAGGACGAACGTGCCGATCCGCTCACCGTTGCGGTAGTCGCCAGTCACGCGGAAGTCATCGCCTTGGGCGAGGCCGAGGCCGCGCAGGATGCGCGCGATGGTCACGGTCGGGGTCTTGGGGGCGCGGTGGGACTCATGGCTGCCTCTCGGTGGTCGAGGGAGGTTCGTAGTGGGTACTCACTATGACTAACGCTGAGGACACGCTGAGGTTCCGGGGTCCGGACAAGAAAAGTGCAGGTCAGAGGCCCGTCCGGACAGTGTCCGGGGGGCGGCCGGACAGTGTCCGGCCGCCTGTCCGGGGGTCAGTCCCGGCCGTCGTTCTCGGCGAGCTGGAGCACGAGCGGCCAGGCCGAGAACGCCGCGTCGCCGATCGCCCTCTCGTGCTCTGCGGGCTGGTCGGCCAGGTCCCGGGTCCCCTCGTTGAACCCGGCGACCATCTCCGCCGCCTGGTCGGCGAGGTCGTCGAGCGTTTCCTGTCGTGCGTACTCCGGGCGCAGGTCGTGCCAGTAGGGGCCCACCTTGGGCGGGGTGCCTTCGAAGGACTCCCCCGCGACCACGAGCGCGTCGACCGTCTCGTGCTCGACCATGTACCAGGACAGCACCTTGGCCCACGCGCTCTCGGTGCTGTAGCTCTCGACCACGAACAGGTGGGGCAGCTCTCCAATGTGCCTGCCGGGTCCGGCGACGGCCACGGTGAAGGCGCGCACGGTCTGCCGGTAGTCGTAGGGCAGGTCGTACAGCGGCGCTCCGGTGAACTTGGCCTCGACGGGCTGGGGGGTTGCAGTGGCGCTCATCGTCTCGGTCCTCTCTGTCCGGACACTGTCCGGATGGCTGTCCGGCCGGTGTCCGATTGCTGGCGCTCATGCAGGTCGGCGCACGTCCGGACGTGTCCGGACGGGCTGTGGGTCAGGCGGCTGCGAGCTCGGCGCCGAGGTCGGCGATGAACGCGGCGGCCGTGCCGCGGGCGGGCTGGGCGGTCTTGATGAGCTGCCAGATCTCGCCGGGGGTGATGTCGAAGGGGACGGCAAGCTCGGTGAGGATCAGGCCGCCGTCGAACACGGTCAGGTGGCCCGGCAGGTGGGCGGCCGTGCGCGAGCCCTCGTGCGGCCGGTAGGTCGTCGGGGCCTGGTCGGCGCGGCCGTGGACGGCGACCTCGGCGGCCAGGCGGTCGTAGTCGCTGTGCAGGCGGATGAGGGCGACGAGCACGGCGTTGGCTACGTCTTCGTCGCGGGCGTCGAGGTGCCGGGAGAGGTCGAGGAAGCGGGCGCGCAGCTCGTTCTCCTGGCGGACGTGCTCGGGGTCGGCGGGGAGCAGGTCGGGCAGGTCGGGCGCGTATCCGGTGGCGAGCGCCGAGACGTGGTCGATGACCGCGGCCGGGATGCCCGTCTCCGCTCGGGCGGCGGCCATGCGGGCGCGCCACAGGGCTTGGTCGGCCTCGTCGGGGAGGCGGTCGGTGCCGGTCGCCTTGCGGAGCTCTGTGGCTGCGCGCTTCAGGTTCCGGGCGATGGTGCGGAGCGCGTTGGCCTCGGGGTGGTCCTGGGCGCGGCCTCGGACGATCTCGGCGAGGAGCTGGGCGCGGGTGGCGGCGTTCGCGTGCGTGTTCATGTCGGGGATCCCTTCGGGGCGGTCAGGCGGCGCAGACGAGGCGGGCGGCAGCCGCGTGGTAACAGGCCGAGGAGCGCAGGCCGGCCGGGCAGTTGCACTGTCCGGTCGCGGCCGTCCGGTAGACCTCGCTGCCGTCGTCGGAGACGGCGAGGAAGATGCGGTTCTGACGGAGGGGCACCAGGCCGCCGAGCTCCAGGAGTTCGACGGCCTTGGCGACCTGGTACGGCTTGAAGTCCGGGAGTCGGGCGGGCGCTTCGCGGCGGATCGCCAGTCGACATTTGGGGCCGTAGCCGTCCGGGCTGGGTCGGCGGAGGATCCTGCGGCATTTGAGGCACCGGACGGGGTGGGTCGCGCTGGCCGGTGTGCTCATGTCCGCCTCTTTCTTGGTGGTTTGTGGTTACATCCACCATTCTTTCCCAAATCGACTTGGGTAACCGAGTTTGGGTAAAGAGGGTTCGCAAAGTATTGGCAAAGTGTGCAGGTCAGAGACGTGATCGGGGCGCGTCCGGACAGCAAGAAGCCCCGCCCTCCACCAGCGGAGAGCGGGGCTTCCAGCGACGTCCGGACCACGTGCGGACGGGCCCGACGGCCGACCTGGCGAGCACGCGGGGAGGGGCGAGTGCGGAAAACACCAACCGGACACGGCTAACGGGTTTGCCCAACCCTCCTTGTGGAAGACTCGGCCCCATGACCACGCGAAAGAACGCCGAGCCTCACGAGCCCAGCCAGAACCTCACCGACGCCCTCGATGAGCTGGCCAAGGCCGAGGCGCTACTGGAGGAGAAGAGGCAGGCCGCACGCAAGGCCGTCGCCGACGAACTGCGAGCCTCTGGCCTGTCTCACGCCAAGATCGCCGCGCTGACGCCGTGGACCGAGGAGACCGTGCGCGGCATCGCCCGCGAGCACGGCGTCGCCCCGAAGCGGAAGCCGACCGTGCGCTCCATCAAGGACTGACGCCGGTCAGCTCCGCCGGGCCGATTCGCGGCCGCCGACCTTTGCCTGAATGCGGGCGATGTCCACCTTGGCCCGGGCGACGACCGTGACGACTGCGACACCGCAGCCACCGAGGAGCACCCACACGAACGCTGTCGTACCCGCCATGCCGCCACCTTCCGAATTCACCGGCCGGGGAGCATACCCTCACGGAACCGACGGCGCGGGCGGTATCAGGCACCCCCGTCCGGCCATGACTTCAGCAGTCGGCCGCCGTCCGCCTCGTCGGTGAGCGTGATGCGGGCACCGGCGCGGCTTCCGCGCTCGCCGATCCACCGCGTGTACTTCTTCTCGGCCGTCGGCAGGTCGGACCACCAGCCGTGCATGACGGGCCTGTCGCCGGTCAACAGGGTCAGGTGAAATCGCAGGGTGCCCACGACGGCAGGCTACGACCCGTCGGCCACGATCGTCAGGGCAACCCCCGCCTCGCGGGCCGCTTCGCGCAGCACGGCCAGCGTGTCCGCCAGTGGTGCACGAGGCCCGCCGCGGGGAGTGGTGGCGAGGAGGCAGGGCATGCAGCGGTCCAGCCAGCGGCGGCCATGCCCGGGCACGTCGACGACCCCGGTCACCCTCGCGGGATCGCCGCAGCGCACGCACGGATGACTGCCGTCGAGCCGCTCGACGCCTGCGCTCTGGCGTGGCGCCCACGGCGGGGCGGGGTCCAGATCCGCCGGGTCGATGCCGAGGGATCGCAGCAGGTCAGCGTCGTTCATGCAGCTCCTCCTCCTCGGCTTCCGGGAACCTACGCCGCCCGATGGTACTCAGCACCCGGCGTAGACCCGAACACATGTCCGATAGTCCGTCGCGCCTGGCCATGTTGCGCTTCGCTCGCCGCATCGCCGTGCAGCAGGTCGAGCAGATCGACCGCTGGATCGCCGACGAGGAGCGCCGCGAGGCCGAGCGCGAGCAGGGCGAGCGGGCCCGGCCGCCCACTCCGGACTGGATCATGGAGCTCGGCATCGGTGTCGGCTCCCGGCCCATCGAGGTCCACGTCGGCGGGTGCCACGCCGCCGGGAAGCGGCGCCGCGCCATCACTCGCGAGCAGGCGCTCGCCGCACTCGCCGATGGGATCCGGGCCTGCATCCACTGCCGGCCCGATACCGAGCTCGGGGTCCTCGGGTAGTCAGGCGCTGCGTGGCTTCCGGCTGGAAGTCTTCTTTGCCGTGGTCTTCTTCGCTGCGGCCTTCTTGGCAGGTGCCTTCTTCGCTGTCTTCTTTGCGGCCGTCTTCTTGCGGGGCTTCATCTCGTGGACCGTGGCGTGCTCGTCCGTCTCGCCGCGGGACTCCTTCGCCCTTTGCACGCTGGCGTTCAGGGCTGCCATCAGGTCGACGATCTGCCCGGGCTGCTGCGCTTCGCCCTCGGCCGGCTGGGCTGGTTCCTTGCCTTCGCTCTTCGCCTCGATCAGCTCTTCCAGGGCGTCCCGGTACGCGTCGCGGAAACCCGAGATGTCGTCGACGGTCATGCTCTCGGCGAGCTGCACGGCTTGCTCGATCTCACCCTCGTCCAACTCGGTCTTCTTCGGGGCCAGCTCCGCCGGGTCGCGGATCTCGTCCGGCCATCGCATCGCGTGGAGCACGATGGCGTTGTCGCGGACCCGCAGCAGGCCGAGCCGTTCGCGGTTGTGCCAGGCGAACTTCGCGATGGCGACTTTGTCGGAGCGCTCCAGCGCCTTGCGAAGCAGGATGTACGGCTTCGCGGCTACCTGCCCGTCGGCTGCCAGGTAGTAGCTGTCACCGATTCGCACTGGGTCGATCGTGTCGGCATCCACGAACGCCACGATCTCGATCGCCTTGGCTGTGGGCAGGGGCATCTGGTCGAGCTCTGCGTCCGTGATCGGGATCGTTTCGTCCTTGGTGAGCTCGTAGCCCTTGCCGATCTCCTCCTGCGGTACGACCTCGCCGTCGATCTCGCACACCTTCCGGGTACGGACTCTGCCCATGTCTTCCAGGTGGACCTGGTGGAAGCGGATCGAGTGATCCTCGGTGGCACCGACCACCTTGATAGGGATCGTGACCAGGCCAAAGCTGATGGCCCCGCTCCAAATCGTCGACGGCATGCATACCTCCAGGACCCCCCTGCGAACCGGTCGGGCAGCAGTCCAGGCCGCGGCAGAGAGAGATCTGGGCCACCGCCCGTACAGCGATCCTTACGCCGGACCGGGCCCTGCGCACCCCGGCCAGCCGGATGCGCCCGCCATCACCCCGGGCCACGCTTGAGGGATGAGCACGCCGATAGTCGTCCAAGGCCTCTCCCCCACCGGCGGGCGGAGGGTCACCATCAACGGGCAGATCGTCGGGCTCGCCCACACGGACAACGACCTCGTCGAATTCCTGAGGCGGGCCGGTCTCGACGACGCCTGGGATCTCCTCGACGACGCGCACTGGATCGAATGGCGCGGTGGGCGGGCCCACCGGTACGAAGCGGCGTGATCTACCCGAAGCGGTAGAGCAGGCCGAAGACGATGACGCGCATCATGATGCCGCCGACGATCCACTGACTTCCCCCTTCGGGACGGACCGATAAGCGAGCTGGGTGTTTACCCAGCCCTCCTGAGGGAAAGCCAAGACAAACCTGAAAATTCATACATAATTCGATTGGTAACGCAGCAATAGGACAAGCTCAGCGACCTATTCGTTCACTCCCAGCCGAGCACTCCCCGCGTCACGTCACTCAGCAACTTGGGCAAAGTCCACGCAGCGGTGCCTAGCACACCTCCTCCCACCGGAGGCTGCGCATCCCAGGACGCAGGCCGATTGCCTCATCGTTGTCCGCCCACCGGAGGAAGTGACGCCTCATGCTGCCCACCATCGCCGCCAACATGGACCCCACCGCCATGAGGGTTGCCCGTCTGCTCCCCGCGTTCTTGATCCTCCGCGTCCAGCAGCGACAGCGCGGACCGGCACTTGGAGCAGGCAGGGTTGATCCAGATTTCCATGATCTCTCTCGGACTTTCGATCGTTCGGTTCCGTGGGGTCGGAGCGCCCCGCCCGGACGCGTCAGGTAGTCAGGCCGGCGAGGGCGAGGAATTCGCTGCGCGAGCGGGCGTCGCTGCGCAGCGTGCCGAGGAGCGTGGAGGTCAACGTGCTCGCCCCGGTGGCCTGGACGCCGCGCAGCGTCATGCAGGTGTGCTCGGCCTCGATGACGACGCCGACCCCCTTGGGCTCCAATTGGGTCTGCAGCCAGTCGGCGACCTGCTTGGTGAGACGCTCCTGGAGTTGAGGCCGACAGGCGAAGTGCTCGACGACCCGGGCCAGTTTCGAGAGGCCGAGGATCCGGTGACCGGGCAGGTAGCCGACGTGGGCAATGCCGACGAAGGGCAGTAGATGGTGCTCGCACACCGAACGCACAGGAATGCCGCGGGCCAGTACGAGTTCGTCGTAGCCTTCGTCGTTCGGGAACGTGGTCAGGTCGAATGGGCGGGGGCTGAACAGTTCGGCGTAGGCGCGTGCCATGCGCCAGGGGGTGCCGCGCAGGCTCTCGGTGTCGGTGCTGATGCCGAGAGCCTGCAGGAACTGTTCGGCAGCGCGTTTGGCGGCGACCAGGTCGATGCTGTCGGTTTCATGGACGACGCGCAGTGCCACCGGGGCAGGTGTGCGTATCTCCGGCTCGCCCGGTGTCAGATGCAAGGCGGTGTGGGGATGCTGAGTCATGTCAGCTGCCACCGATACCGAGGGCGGTGAGTAGCACCAGGACGACGGTGACGACGGCGAAGAGCCCGTGTCCGGCGACCACTGGCACGGGGAAGTACCGCTCGGCAGGCTCGGACTGCTCTCCTGCGGCGGCCGGGGTGGCCTGACCAGCTCGGTACACAGGGAGCCAGCGGGCCAGCATCGTAAAGCCGAGCAGGGCGACGGGCACGAGCAGGCCGAAGGCGGTCCAGGCCAGTGCATCCTTGTCGGCGATCACGTAGATGATCCAGACGACCAGGCCGATCGCTGCGAGGGCGAAGTGCCCGAAGACGACGGGGACGGGCAGCCGGCCGCCGCCGCCTCGTGCGCCACCGCGTGAGAGCCAGATTCCGAGCATGTAGAAGCCGCCGAGAGCGGTGATCACCCAAGTGATCAGTGCGGCGATGTCCATGAGAACTCCTCGAAGTGAAATGCGTACCACCGCGGCCACAACTGTGCGCGACCACGCTGTTGGATGTGATCAGTCGGTGGGGCCAGGGGGGCGGTGGGTGGAGACAAAGCCCTCGGCCTGGGTGGCCTCATCGGCGACCCGTACGCCGTAGCGGTAGGCGAGCTTCCCGCCCAGGTATCCCGAGACGCCCAGGACCACGAAGCTCACGGCGTTCAGCGTCAGCATCCCGCCTCCCACGCCGGCACCAGGTGCGTGGCCGGCGTGCCGCCACAGGAAGTTGGCGGCGTAGGCGACCGTCACCAGCAGGTTCAGCGTCATGTGGACGAGGCCGACGCGGAACGCCCGGGTGCCCGGCGGAATCGCGAACAGGTCCAGGAAGCCGACCACCCCTGCGGCCAGAGCGCCGAGCACCCCGAGGGCGATCAGCCACATCGCTCCCTGGGCCAGGAACGCCGGGTCATGTACGAGGTGCGAGGCGATATCGAAGACCAAGCTGCCCGCCCATGCCCCGATCGGGACAGTGACCAGGATCGGATGGAAGGGGTGCCCGTACGGTCCGGCCAGCGCAGCACTCACCGGCTGCTTGGCCCGCTCGTGCGATGGATCCATCATGCCGACCACCTCCAGTTTCACTAACGAATCTTGGTCTTATTCAGCTGGGGCGTCAAGAGACCTGGCCACACGCCGATCTGAACGAGGATTCGCTGGTTGCACCTATTGGCGTGCGCGTTACTGTGGAAAGGTGACCTCCGATGCAACGCCGCAGACTCCCGCAGGTGACGCCGCGATCGAGTCCGTCAGCGTCCTCAGCGAGGACTCCCGACGGCAGATGTTCGCGTTCATCCGAAGTCAGCGTCGTCCCGTGACCCGGGACGAGGCGGCGGCCAGCGTTGGCATCTCGCGCAAGCTCGCCGCCTTCCACCTCGACAAGCTTGTGGATGCCGGTCTTCTGCGTGCCCGGTACGGCTCACCCGGCGGGATCCGAAAGGTCGGCCGCCAGCCCAAGGTCTACGAGCCCACTGACAGCGAGATCCGCGTCAGCATCCCCGACCGCCGCCACGAGCTACTGGCCGACCTCCTACTGGAGGCCGTGCTGACCGAGAATGAGGGGGAATCCGCGACTCACGCCGCCGTGCGAACGGCCGGCCAGCGCGGCCGGGAACTGGGCGAGAGTGAACGGGAGCAGACACGCCCCGGCCGGCTCGGCGCAGAACGCGGACTGAGCGTCTGCGAGCGGATGCTCGACCAGCACGGCTTCGAGCCCTTCCGTGAAACCCCCACCCAGCTACGGCTGCACAACTGCCCCTTCCACCCCCTGGCAGCCAAGGCCCCCGATCTGGTGTGCGGCATGAACCACGCCTTCATCGCCGGCTACCTGCAGGGCCTGGAGGTCAGCGGTATGGAGGCCGTCCTGGCACCCCGCCCGGGGGAATGCTGCGTCCAACTCGGTCCCACCATGGGTGATGTACCCGCGACTGAGATGTGATCCCCCGCCCCATAGGGGGTGAACGAAGCCCCGCTGAAGCGCCCGAGGCCGACGCGATCGCCACCTCCCGGCAGCGCGGTACTCCGTGCCTGGCGTGTCCCGGTGGGTCAGTCGGTACCGCGAAACTGCCTGCGTAACCACGCGTCAAAAGCGAGCCAGTCCTGGCGGGCCCGGGCGGGTCTTCACTGCCGGGTAGGCGGCTCCGGTACCCGAAAAAATCGCGGTGGGAACGTCGAGGATGATTCGCGGGCCGGTCCAGGGCCGGCTAGAGCTGCCCACTTCCCGCGCGCAGCCCGCCTGCCGTCTATACCTTGGAGCGGCGCACGGAGGCGGGTCCTCGTATCCATGCTGGTCACCGTCCTACTTCTCTGACCTGCTGACAGCGGGTGCAGTGGCGGGCTTGCGGCACGATGCGAAGCCGGTCCAGAACGATGGGCCGTGTACACAGTTGGCACCTGCCGTACCGGCCTTGATCGATGCGCTGCAATGCCGCCTCCACATCGGCGAGGACCATGCGCGCGGACGCGGCGAGCTTGATGTGGACCTCAATCTGCGAAGCGCACTGCTGCCCGCGCACCTTGTCTGCCCGCGCCTGCGAGACCTCTCCGATCTGCTGCAGCTGCCCCTGACGGAAGAGGCGCTGCTCCTGCAGGCTCTCGCGCAACGCGGCAACGTTCCCAGGGCTCAGACCCGCGTTGTCGACGCCGATGGCCTACCTGTCCACTTCTTCATGCCTCGCGCGAGCGAGCTGGAGAAGCCGCGAGTCATGCGCACGACGCTGGCGGGCCTCATGCCCCATGACACGGTTGGGGCGGGATTCGGGTCGGGCGGCATCGGGCGACATGGGGATGCAGTCCTTTCAGAGGTCGGTGTTCGGGAGCGGCCGGGCGATGTCTGTCGTGGCGGCGGGCTGCGGGCCACGGCTGCCCGCGGCCGGGGCGTCGGAGCAGCCGTGTGGTCCATGGCTCCCACACTGCTCGGCCCGGTCACGGAACACCATCGGCGGCAGCACCCATTTACGGCAGGCCCGAAGACGTAGACGCCAGAGAAGAAGAGGCTATTCGACCCCCCGGCGTGGGACGCGGGCGAGTTTCGACAGGCCCAGAAGGCACTGTCCGGCGAGGTAGCCGATGTGGGCCGGACGAATGGAGGTGGTGCTTACAAGCCGCGTGTGCCCGGAATTTGCCCGTGGCCTGCGGACGCTGGATGTGTGATTCATTGGCCTATGCCGCTTTGACCCCACCACGAAGGCGTACGTCGCCCGCAGAATCACCGAAGGGAAGACCTCCCGCGACGCGCAGCGATGACTCGAGCGCGCGATCTGTCGCCAGATCTTCAAGATCCTCGAACGGACCGACCAAACCAAGATCGGGAGCATCAAGGAATTTGCTCAAGCAGCTTGACACGATATAGCAACCTCGGGGGGTGACTGCCCGTTGGTGTGACGAGCGAGTCTGGGCAACTGTGGTGGAAGGAAGCTGGATAGGTGCTGACCGCCAGAACCCTGACTGTGGCGCCGCAGCGTTCCCCTTCGCGACGGCGTGAGAGCGGAAGGTTGCCAGCTGCGACTTCTGCTTGTCGGGCGCGACGGCGGGGATCGGAGGTTCGCCATGAGTGTGCCTGTGGTGGTGGGTGTGGATGGTTCGGCGTCGAGTCTGGACGCGGTGGATCTTGCGGCCCGTGAGGCGCGTTTGCGCGGGTGTGGGTTGAAGGTGGTGCACGCATTCATCTGGCCGATGATGCACGTGCCGCTCGGCCCGTCGTCGCTGGGCCCGCCAGAGGGTGGGCTGCGCAACATAGCCAACCGGATGGTGGCCGAGGCGGTGGAGCGTGCGCGTTCCGCCGAGCCGGAGTTGGAGATCACCAATGCTGTGGTCACAGGTGAGCCGCTGACGGTGCTGGAGGCCCAGTCGCGAAAGGCCGAGCTGGTCGTGGTCGGTAGCCGGGGCATGGGAGGCTTCGTAGGGTTGCTGCTGGGGTCGACGGCAGTGCATCTGGCCGCGCACGGCCAGTGCCCGGTCCTTGTGGTGCGGAAGCAGGTACGTCCCGCCCGTCAATTCCTCCTGGGTGTCGACGGCTCGCCGGCCGGCGATGGGGCGGTCCAGTTCGCTTTCGCGGAAGCCGCCCTGCACGGTGTCGGCATTGTCGCCTTGCGCGCATGGACCCCCTGGAATACAACAGCACCTCCTCCGCAGGATCCGGCGATGCCGTACTCATATGAACCGGGCATGCTCGCAGACGGTGAGGAGCGACTGGTGACAGAGGCACTTGCAGGTCACAGCGAGAGGTATCCAAGCGTCGCCGTCGAGCACAAAGTGGTGCGGGGCGCAACCCGTGAAGTGCTCATCGACGCGAGCAGGGAGGCCGGGCTGCTCGTTCTCGGCGCCCGGGGCCGCGGTGGATTTGCCGGCTTGCTGCTCGGATCGGTCAGCCAGGCCCTGCTGCACCATGCGCACTGTCCTGTCGCTGTTGTACGGGGCTCTGATTCCCGGCCGTGAGGCCGCCCCGCGTGCCGGGGCACCCAGGGCGGCCCTCGCGGTCAGTGCGCACCATGGATCGTCCGCTCATGAGGTCCTGCTGCTCGTGGCGACCGACAGGCGTGGGCTGAGCGGCGACGAGGTGGCGCGGGGTCTGGAGCGCTTCGGTGCCAACGTGCTGCCCACCACAGCAGGCGGGGCTGTGGTGGCGGATCCTGCGCCATTTCCCCCATCCGCTGATCTACGTCTTCCTCACAACCGGCGCGATCACTGCGGCGTCGGGTGAGCCCATGGACTCCTCGCTGATCTTCGCGGTGTGCTGGTCGACGCGCTGGTCGGGTTCATTATGTCCCGGCGGGTTCTGGAGGCTGTCGCCGTCACGCTCGTCGGCAGGGCAGGAGGCCGCCTTGTCGCCGTCCTGCACACGCGGGTGAGCCGGACGCCACTATTGCGGGTGGTTATGGCCCTGCCCGATCCCGCCTGCACCGTTCCGAAAGTTCTGTGCGTCGATGATTTCGCCACCCGCCGCGGACAGCACTACGGCACCCTGCTCATCGACTGCGATGTTGGAGCCGGTCGGTGGTGTAGAGGCGGACGACCTTTTCGTAGCGTTGAGCGGTCGTCAGCCAGTGCATCTGCGCGGCGAAGGCCTCGGCGCTTTTGAGTGCGTTGGTCACTTCGGCCTGAGCCACTGGAGAGCCCTCCAGCTCGTTCAGGCCGCGCCGCTCACCGTTCAGCGACCCTGCCGTGTCCCAGGGGTGCTTGCGCCGCAGAGCGGTCCCGCGATTTATCGATCGCGGCGATGTCCGGGTGGTGCAGGTCGAAGGCCGGCGATTCACTGCGGATCCGCGGCAGGGTAAGGAAGTTGTGGCGCGGGGGTGGGCACGACGTCGCCCATTCGAGGGATCGGCCGTAGCCCCACGGATCGTCGACTTCGACCTTCTTGCCGCATTTGGCCGTCTTCCACACGTTGTAGAAGAACGGCAGCACCGACAGGCCCAGGAGGAAGGAGCTGATCGTGGAGATAGTGTTCAGCGCGGTGAAGCCGTCCGTTGCCAGGTAGTCCGCGTACCGGCGCGGCATTCCTTCTGCGCCCAGCCAGTGCTGGACGAGGAAGGTGCCGTGGAAGCCGGTGAACAGCGTCCAGAAGGTGATCTTGCCTAGGCGTTCGTCGAGCATCTTGCCCGTCATCTTCGGCCACCAGAAGTGGAAGCCGGAGAACATGGCGAAGACGACTGTACCGAAGACGACGTAGTGGAAGTGGGCAACGACGAAGTACGAGTCCGTGACGTGGAAATCCAGTGGTGGGGAGGCTAGCAGAACACCGGTCAGGCCGCCGAAGAGAAACGTGACTAGGAAGCCCACCGCCCACAGCATCGGAGTCTCGAAGCTCAGGGACCCCTTCCACATGGTGCCGATCCAGTTGAAGAACTTCACGCCTGTTGGGACGGCGATGAGGTAGGACATGAAGGAGAAGAACGGCAGCAGGACGCCACCGGTGGCGAACATGTGGTGTGCCCACACCGTCGCCGAGAGGCCAGCGATCGCGATGGTGGCGCCGATCAGGCCAACGTAGCCGAAGATCGGCTTGCGGCTGAAGACCGGGATGATCTCGGTGACGATGCCGAAGAACGGCAGCGCAATGATGTACACCTCCGGGTGCCCGAAGAACCAGAACAGGTGTTGCCACAACAACGGTCCGCCGTTGGCGGCGTCGAAGACGTGCGCCCCGAATTTCCGGTCTGCCTCCAGACACAGCAGTGCGGCGGCCAGCACAGGGAACGCCAGGAGCACCAACACCGCGGTGAGCAGAACGTTCCAGGTGAAGATCGGCACGCGGAACATCGTCATGCCCGGCGCGCGCATGCAGATGATCGTGGTGATGAAATTGACCGCACCGAGGATGGTACCGAAGCCGGAGAAGGCCAGGCCCATGATCCACATGTCGCCGCCGATGCCCGGTGAGTGGATGGCATCGTTCAGGGGCGCGTAGGCGAACCAACCGAAGTCGGCCGCGCCCTGCGGGGTGAGGAAGCCTCCGACCGCGATGAGCGAACCGAACAGGTACAGCCAGTAGGCCAACATGTTCAGCCGTGGGAACGCCACGTCGGGCGCACCGATCTGCAGCGGCATGATCCAGTTCGTGAAGCCCGCGAACAGCGGCGTCGCGAACATCAGCAGCATGATCGTGCCGTGCATCGTGAACGCCTGATTGAACTGCTCGTTCGACAGGATCTGCGTGCCCGGGCGGGCCAATTCGGCACGCATGAGCAGCGCCAGCGCTCCGCCGATGATGAAGAACGTGAAGGATGTGATCAGGTACAGCGAGCCGATCGTCTTATGATCGGTGGTGGTGAGCCATGCAACCACGGCCTTGCCGCCCCGTTTCCGGTCGGGACGGCGCTCGGCTTCGGGTGCGGTTGCTCCGGCACTGCCCCATGTTGTCACTGTGACACTCCTCCGGATAGCGGTCATGTGTGTCTGACAACCTCTATAGCGTGGCATCCACGAGGCTTGAGGGATGCCTCCATTCGGGAGTGTCATGCGCTTGCTGTCCCGGGCTGGGCTTGATCCAAGGCCGGGTAGTTAACGGATTCACGCGGGTGGCAAGCGAGTTGGCGGGTGTTCCGTGACGGAGCGGGGAACAAGGGCAACGGAGTCCCGTTGGAGCAGGTAGTCCGCCATGACTTCTGCCGTTACGGAGCTCCGTTGCCTGCACGCCATTGTGTCCTGCCGCCCCGTCTGGCGACCGTGGCCCGAAGCCTCACGGTGGCCGGGGGCCGCCTCGCTCCCGGTCATCTGGGCGAGTTGCCCCAGGTTCTGCCGTTCGAGCTGGTCGACGCGGTTCTGGAAGAGACCCGGAGTGTGCAGCGCAGGCTGCGGGACCTGCCCTCCCGCGTCGGGGTGTACTTCATGCTCGCGATGTGCCTGTTCCCCGAGGTCGGTTACCGGCTGGTGTGGCAGAAACTGATCACAGGCCTGATCGACGTCGACGTGGCAAGGCCCAGCACGAAAGCCCTGCCAGACCTGCGCCGCCGGGTCGGCGCCACGCCACTGCAGCGCTTGTTCGAGGTGTTCGCCGGGACGCTGGCCCAGCCGTCGACACGCGGGGTGAGGTTCGGGCCGCTCCGCACGGTTTCCTTCGACGGCTGCAGCTCCATCAAGATCCCCGACAGCAGCCGCAACACCGACCGCTTCGGACCGCAAAGCCGCGGCGGCTACCCGATGCTGGAGTAATGACCCTGGTGGAGACCGGGACCCGGGCCCTGATCGGCGCGGTGTTCGGCCCGACCAGAGAGGGCGAGACCAACTATGCCCGCCGGCTGCTGCACCACCTGCGCCCGGACATGCTGGTCCTATGGGACAAGGGCTTCGACGCCAACGCCTTCCTCGCCGCCGTGGCCGGCACCGGCGCCCAGTTCCTGGGCCGGATCCGCGCCAACCGCCGCACCCCCGTCCTTGTCCGTCTCGCGGACGGCTCCCATCTGTCCGTCCTCGGCTCCGTCCCGGTCCGCATCGTCGAGGCGCAGATCGTCGTGACCTGCAAGGACGGCACCTCGTTCACCGGCTCCTACCGCCTCGCCACCACCTTGACCGACGCTCGCCGCTACCCGGCCGGGGCACTGATCGCGCTCTATCACCAGCGGTGGGAGCATGAATCGACCTACTACGCGCTGCGGCACACCCTCCTGCGGGGCCGGATGCTGCGTTCGGCCGACCCCGCCGGTGTCGAGCAGGAGCTGTGGGCTCAACTCGCGCTCTACCAAGCCCTGCGAACGGTCATGGTGGAGGCCGCCGAGTCGCGGCCGGGCACCGATCCGGACCGCTGCGGCTTCACCACTGCCTTGCACACCGCGCGTGACCTGGTCGTCCGGCCGTCGGCGTCACCGAGTACGGGACGACCGGTGTCATCGTGCAGCGCATCCTGGCCGGGCTCCTTCCGCCGAGGCGGCCCCGCGTCAGCACCCGCAGCTCTCCCGCCGACAGGACCGTCCGCATTTCGGTAAGCGCGGCAGGAAAGATCATCGAGCCGCCTCTCACCACTGAGCAGGTCCGCAACCGCTCCATGGGCTGCACCGTCCGTCCCGCTATGACGGTCCCCCTGATCGGCGCCGCCGCGTATGGCTACGCCAGCCGCAGACTAGGGCGGCACAACCTCTGGGCCACAGCCTAGGCCGGACCGCCGCCTGCTGGACCACCTCTCCTGCCTGGCAGGCCCGCCAACAGGGGACGCCCTTCCCCGGACGTTCCGGGCTCAGCCCGGCTGGGACCGTCCCGCCGCAGGACTGGCCTGGCACCTATCTGGGCCGCCGGTGGCGGCAGGCAATCGGTGCTCCGTCGGGGCCACAGGACTCTGCCGCACCGCTGGCCCAGGCCCTGCGCCGAACACACCGCGGTGCTGACCCGACGTGCCGTCACCTGAAACAAACAGCGGTCCTTTGGGAACGCCCACAACTGGAGTTGTTGGCGGGTTGGGCGCGACTACCGCGCTCGCCCGCTGGAAGTCGGTGGGCGCGTCTTCGGGGGATCAGCGTCGTCCCCCCCCGCGCCGAAGCGCATGTCGTCCCTTCACCGAAGCTCAGGTCCCGTTGATCGAAAGCCTCGCGCATAAGGGCAGGCTCGTGGTGGACAACGCGCGTCTGTACGCTCAGCGACGCGACATCTCAGCGCTCTCTGCTGCCGGACACTCTGCTTGATGCCCACCGTTTCATCTCGACGCCCGGTACCCCGGCTCGCACGTACGCGAAGCTGGGTGTCGACTGGTATGACGCTATACGCATCGGGAGGGGACCTTGGTTTAGCCTGGGTGACGTGGCCGGTGTCCTGCGGGCCACTGTCCGGACGAGCCAGTTGCGACACGTGCGCCCCGCCCTCGTCCTCAACCATCCTGGCCCGCCGGACAAGGTGGTGCGCCGCCTGGACCAAGCGTTGGAGAGTGAAAGCGGGTGGATCATGCCTGATGCCGAGGCTTTCCCGCTCCGCGCAGCCGCCCGGGCGCGCACTTTGGCGGGACTGGACGGGCAGCTGGTGCGATGTCGGGCGTGCCCGCGGTTGGTTGCGTGGCGGGAGGAGGCCGCCCGGGTCAAGCGTCCGGCATTTCGGGACTGGGAGTACTGGGGGCGGCCGGTGCCCGGCTTCGGTCCCGCGGACGCTGCCATGGTGATCACGGGGCTGGCACCCGCGGCACACGGCGCCAACCGGACGGGCCGGATGTTCACCGGCGACCGGGCCGGCGACCTGCTGTACGCGACGCTGCACGGGCTCGGGCTCGCATCCCAGGCGGCTTCGACGCGGCGGCACGACGGGCTGGAGCTGAACGGGGTCAGGGTCACCGCGCCCGTGCGCTGCGCGCCGCCGGACAACCGGCCAACGCCGGGTGAGCGGGACGCCTGCCGCCCGTGGCTGGTTCAGGAACTGCGGCTGTTGCGGCCGACGGTGCGTTCCGTCGTCGTCCTGGGCGCCTTCGGCTGGCAGGCCGCGATGCCGGCCCTGGAAGCAGCGGGATGGAGTGTGCCCCGGCCGCGCCCGGCGTTCAGCCACGGGGTACAGGCAACTCTGCCAGCCGTGGACGAGTCGGGCGCCCTGGTGACGGTGTTCGGCTGCTATCACGTCAGCCAGCACAACGTCTTCACCGGTCGGCTCACTCCGGCCATGCTGCGCGAGGTGCTCGTCGAGGCCGCGCGTGCGGCAGGTCTGCCCGCGGGCGGACGAACGTCAGGTCACGGGCAGAGGTGAACCGTCCTCCGTTCTGCGGACGTTCTGTGCCTACGCCTACATCCCTACACGGGCTATGGATGGATAGCCGTGCTGGAGGGCGACCGCGGCCTGTACGAACAGCTCCACAATGTCGCCCAGCGGGCGGTGACCGACACGGCTCACGAACTACGGCAGCAGGTCGGCGGGCCCTATGTCGAGGTGAAGATCATCGCCGAAGCGGGACACCGGCACAGGTGCTGCTGTACGCGAGCAAGGACTCATGTCTGCTGGTGGTCGGCACCCGCGGTTCGGGTGCCTCACGCTCGGATCGACCAGCAGCGAGTCGTGCACCAGGCTCAGCTGCCCATCGTCGTGCCAGCCGAAGCGGCATCCCGTCCTGACGCATCCAAGACGACTACGGCATGCCGTCTGTCTGTGTGGGGCTGCGGGTGCGACGCGTCGTTGCGATCTCGATGCCCTGATCTCGATGCTGCCCGGACGTAGACTCAGTCGCTGGGCCCTGCTCATCTGCGGCGGGCCGGACCACGGCTGGGAGGCTGCTGTGGCTCCGGCAGATCGGGGACATCGGGTAGCGGCCCGCTGCAAGCGATATCCCTGGTCACCTTCAACGGGCTGCCATGGTGGTGGATCTCGAGCTCACTGCCCGCTAGCAAAGTGTACGTGGCCTGTTGGTGGGAGATGTCCACGCGCACGCAACGCTGGCGGAACTGCACGGCGAAAGCCAGCCGACTGATCTGCTCGGGCAGCCGCGGGGCGAAGGACAGGGCGTCGCCGAGGTGTCTCATCCCGCCGAAGCCCGCTACCAGCGCGGTCCAGGTCCCGGCCAGCGAGGCGATATGCAGGCCGTCGCGAGTGTTGCGCTCCAGGTTAGCCAAGTCCATCATCGCGGCCTCGCCGAGATAGTCGTATGCCAGGCGCAGCTGGCCAACCTCGGCGGCCATCACGGCCTGACTGCCGGCGGACAGCGAGGAGTCCCGGACAGTGAGACGCTCGTAGTAGTCAAAGTTGCGGGCCTTCTCCTCCTTGGTGAACGCGTCGCCGCGCAAGTGCATGGCCAGGACCAGGTCGGCCTGCTTGACCACCTGCTTGCGGTACAAGTCGAAGTACGGGAAATGCAGCAGCAGCGGGTAGCGGTCTGCCGGTGTGCCGGCGAAATCCCACACCTGGTGGGAGGTGAAGCCCGCGGACTGTTCATGCACACCGAGCTCCTTGTTGAACGGCAGCACGATCCGCCGGGCAGCGTCGCGCCAGGCCGCGGTCTCCTCATCTTCCACGCCGAGCGAGGCGGCCAGGTCTGGGTGGCGTTCGGCCGCGTCAGCGGCCGCGCGCAGATTCTGCTGGGCCATCACATTGGTGTAGCTGTTGTCGTCGGCGATCGCGCTGTACTCGTCAGGCCCGGTGACGCCGTCCAGGTGGAACACTCCGTGCGGGTCGTGGTGGCCGAGCGAGAGCCACAGCCGGGCGGTGTGCACCAGCAGTTCCAGTCCGGTCTCCCGTTCGAAGACCAGATCACCGGTGGCAGCGGTGTAGCACACCACCGCATCCGCGATGTCCGCGTTGATGTGGAACGCCGCGGTACCGGCCGGCCAGTAGGCGGAGCACTCGTCGCCGTTGATGGTCCGCCAGGGAAACGCGGCCCCCGCCAGGCCGAGCTGGCGGGCCCGTCCCAGTGCAGCGGGCAGCGTGGTGTGCCGCCAGTGCAGCGCGGGCCCCACCGCGTGCGGTGCCGTGTAAGTGAGCATCGGCAGCACATACGTCTCGGTGTCCCAGAAGCAGTGGCCGTTGTAGCCCGGGCCGGTCAGGCCCTTGGCGGGGATGGCCCGCTCCTCGGCGCGGGTCGCTGCCTGGAGCACGTGGAACAGCGCGAACCGGACGGCCTGCTGGATCTCGGTGTCGCCTTCCAGCTCGACATCCGCCCGAGCCCAGAAGGCGTCCAGGTACCCGCGCTGTTCGGCAAGCAGGGCCTCCCAGCCGGTACTGGCCGCCCCGGCCAGCGCGGCGTCGACCTGGTCGCGGACGGCGGGCAGCGACCTGGCACCCGACCATCCGTAGGCGACCGTCTTCTCGACCCGTAGTCGCTGGCCCGGCCGCAACAGCGAGGTCACCGTCAGCCGGCTGAGATCCTGGCCGCTCTCCGCGGAGGCGGTGGTGCCGTGAGGGCCCGCGATCAGGTGGTCGGCCACAGCCGCGACTCGTAGCCCGCTTCGGGCCGTGCGGTGCACAAGTCGCAGCATGTTGTCCTGCGCGAAGTCCTCCTCGGCCTGCAGGACCGAGTCCAAGGAGGCCGAGGCCCGAGGATCGCCCTCACGCTTCGGAAGCTGTTCATTGGCGACTAGTTCGGACTGGAGAACGATTCGCACCTCCTCGTCCACCGCCTCGACCTCGTAGGCGATCGCGGCGATCGCCCGCTGGGTGAGCGAGACCAGCCGGGTCGAGCGGATGCGCACCGTGCGCCCTGAGGGGGTCGTCCACTCGACCGTGCGGTGCAGTACCCCAGCGCGGAAGTCCAGCACCCGCTCGTGGCGGTGCAGTCGTCCGTAGCGCAGGTCGAACGGCTCGTCGTCCACCAGCAGCCGTATCACCTTGCCGTTGGTCACGTTGATGATCGTCTGTCCGGACTCCGGGTATCCGTAGCCGGCCTCCACGTGCGGCAGTTGACGGAACTCGAACACGCCATTGAGGTACGTCCCCGGTAGCCCGTGCGGCTCGCCCTCGTCCAGGTTGCCGCGCCAGCCGATATGACCGTTGGCCAGTGCGAACACCGACTCGCTCTGCTCAAGCACGTCCATGTCGAGTTCGCTCTCGCGCAGGCACCACGGTTCGACGGTGTACGCAGGATGGGTGATCATGTCGGGCCTCCGGCACTCGATGACAGTCGCGGACGATCGGGCCGCTTGCCCCGACTGCCGCTGGTCTGTTGCGGCGCGCCGGGAGAGGCTGGCTGGACAGCGTGGACGGTGCAGAAGGCCTGGGGGCAGCGGTGGTCGGGCCCGTCGCGTTCCTCGCTGTACTGGCGTATCTGTCCGCGTGGTGCGGCGATGCCGTAGTCGCACGGCCAGCGGGCGACGCAGGTCGGCGGCACAGGCGACGTCCGGACACTGAGCGGGCAGCAGCGTCATCGGCTACAGCACGATGCCCAGGGGGTACTCGAGGCGTTCCTGGAGGTCGGCGAGGAAGGCTGCTGCGCTGGCGCCGTCCAGGACGCGGTGGTCGATGGACAAGGTCAGCGCCATGGTGGTGCCGACGCTGAGTTCGCCGTCGCGGATGACGGGTTGGGATTGCGCGGCGCCAACGGCAAGGATCGCGGCCTGGGGCGGGTTGATGACGGCGGTGAAGTGTTCGACGCCGTAGGTGCCCAGGTTGCTGATGGTGAAGGTGCCGCCGCTGATGTCCTCCAACGCCAGGCGGCCGGCGCGGGCATTGTCGGCCAGGGCGTGAGCCTGACCAAGCCGACCACCGCGCTGGCGGTGTCCAAGACCGGCACGGCGCTGATTCGGTGCCCGTCGGTGGGTGCAACGGCCGGTCCGCCCGACTGCGGTGGGGCGTCTCACCGCGGTTGAGCGATGCCGAGCACGGAAAGGGCCTCGCGGATCATCTGGTGCGTGAAGCCCCATTCGTTGTCGTACCAGCTCATGATCTTGACCAGGGTGCCGTCCACGACCCGGGTCATCGCCGCGTCGACGATCGAGGCCCGGGAGTCACCGACGATGTCGCTGGAGACGAGCGGCTCGTCCGACACGCCGAGGATGCCGCGGTAGCGGTCGGTGGTGACCTCCGCACGGAAGAGGTCGTTCACTTCCTCGGGGGACGTCGGGCGGGCGGTGACGAGCACGATATCCGCGAGCGATCCGACCGTGATCGGGATCCGGACGGCCACGCCGTCGAAGCGTCCGGCCAGCTCTGGGAGTGCCTTGGTGGTTGCGAGCGCGGCGCCGGTGGAGGCGGGAAGCATGTTGGCGGCTCCGGCCCGGCCGCGCCGGAAGTCCTTGCTGGGCCCGTCGATGAGCTGCTGAGTGGAGGTGTAGGCGTGGATCGTAGTCATCACAGCCCGCTCCACGCCGATTCTGCGGTCCATTACCTCCATCACCGGGGTGATGCAATTGGTCGTGCAGCTCGCGCAGGAGACGATCTGCTGCCCGGCTGGGGCGATGTTCACGCCGTGGACCACGGTGGCCATCGTCTCAGTGCGGGCGGGCGCCGAGAGGATCACGAACCGTGCGCCCGCCGACAGGTGCCGGGTCAGCTCCTCCTTGCGCCGGAAGGCACCCGTGCACTCCAGGACGAGGTCGATTCCCAATTCCTGCCACGGCAGCTCGGCCGGGTCGCGGCAGCTGTACAGGGGGACGGTGCGTCCGTCGACGACCAGCGCGTCACCGGCAGCAGTGACGGTCTTCCCGTAGCGTCCGTAGACGGTGTCGTGGGTGAGCAAGTAGGCCAGGTTCTCGGCGGTGACCAGGTCGTTGACCGCAGCCACCTCAACCCCGTCGAGGTCGTGGAGAATCTTGAAGGCGGCCCGTCCGATGCGTCCGAGCCCGTTGATCGCGATCTTCGCCATACGGCGCCTCCTTCCCACCGATTCCGGTCAAATACGAACGAGGTCCCCGATCCGTCCTATCACCCCTCTGCTCCGCGCGCAGGCGGGATGAGCCTAGGCAGCCTCCGCACCCCTGCCCCGGGTTCCCGTTTTGCATCATTTGATCATTATTAGTTCCGCCCGGCCGATCCGGGCACGGACCCTGCGCCTGTACGCGTGGCCGCCCCGGCCAGCGTTTCGTCCGCCGCCGATCCGTACTGAGGCGGCACTCACATGTCCCTGGCCAGCTTCGCAGCCTGCGGCACACTCGACGCCGAAGGCACCTCCTACTCGCTCCACCGGCTCGACGCCTGCCCGACTCACAACTGCTGCCGCACAGCCTGCGCCCGCTACTGACCACTGTCCGAACGGCGCACCAGCGCGTGCCACCACACATCCCCGGAGACCGCACACATGCAGAAGATCTCCCTAGCCGCTCAGGCTCGCGAGCAACTGGAACGCGCCGCCCCCACCTCCAGCGGGCGCAGCGCCAGCCATCTACAGCGGCCACGAGCACACACTGCGCCAGAGCATCCTCGCCCTGACCGTCGGCAGTTCGCTGGCCGGCACGAGAACCCCGGGGAGGCAACCCTGCTGGTACGGCGCAGACGCGTACGCCTCACCAGCGACACCACTACCTGGGAGGGACACCGCGGCGACCTGATCGTCATCCCCCACCCCGCAACAGCCTCCAGGCGATCGACGACGCGGCGGTGCTCCTCACCGTCGCCAAAGACGGCTGACCGGTGAACCACACAGATAAGGGGAGCAGGCAGCTGCTCACCTTCGGGCACAGCACCGCCACCAGAGAACAAATGGCCACCCTCCTCAACGACGCCGACGTGCTGGCCGTGATCGACGTCCGTACCGCTCCGGGCAGCCGCCACAACCCGGACGCAAACCGAGAAGTACTGGAGCAGTGGATGCCGCGTCAAGGGATCGCCTACCGGTGGGAACCCCGACTCGGGGGCTTCCGCAAGACCGCGCCGGACTCACCCGACACGTTCTGGCAGAACGCCTCGTTCCGCGGATACGCGGGGTACACGCGGGACCCGCAGTTCGTGGCAGCAATGGACGAACTGCTCATGCAAGCCGCGGCCGTACGCACCACGGTCATGTGCGCGGAGGCGGTGTGGTGGCGCTGTCACCGACGGATCATCGCCGATTTCGCGGTGCTCGCGCGCAGAACCCCGGTGCTGCACCTGTCCCATGACGGGCGGCTCACCGAACACCGGCCGACGGTTGGTGCTCGGCTGCGTGACGACGGCCTGCTGGTGTACGACGAGCACTGAGCAGGTCGATACGCCGCGAACCCTGTGATCGCACGGGCCGCGTGCCCACCCGCGGCCAATGGCTGAGCAGTCCACGATGCCGAAATGGGCGGCTGCGTGGTCCGTGAGCGTGTGCGGCGGCGGATACGAGACCGGAGCACCGACTTGACCAGCTCGCCGCCGCACAGGACGGTCGAGCCGACGGCTGCGCATACGAGGCACTGACTGGCGGTCAGGTTAGTCGTGGTGAAGAAGCCGTGCAGGCGTCCGTCATCTCGACGATGACGACGAGCAGCACGATCACGGCGGCAAAGGCGACGAACATCGAGGCGTTCTCCCACCCTCCTGCTGAACACGCTGCGTGTGTCCTGCCGGACACCGCACTCGCCTCGTCCTGCGCGAACCGCTCAGCCGTCTGGAGCCGTAACCACTCGCGAAACTACTGGCATTCGGCGGCCAGCCCGCCCCCTTGTGGATACCGCATGCCCCTGGTGATAGCGCAGCGAGCCGGAGGCCCCGAAGCCTGAGGCGCTTGCGGACCTGCGCGAGCCGGCAAAGTGCCGGACGCTGATGCTGCTCACCACGATCAGTTGGCCCGAGGCCAGCGGAGCCGAAGTCCTCGCTGGCCTGCTCCGGAACTGAACTTCGGCGCCCGGCTGGGACGCGGAGCAGCCGCGCAGCGGCCGTGCGATGGGTTGCTTGGTCCACCAGTGGCGGACGGGCTCGCCCCAGTCCAACCTGGTAGGGGGACATGGTCTCGATGAGGAGCGCAGGCCCCGTGACGGGCCTGGTGTATGCCCGCGCCCCCGCCCAGCGTCGAGCCGAGCACACGTCGGATGCACAGCCTCGGCCGCATGGCGGAGAGGAGCGGGAGTTTCATGAATCCGTTGTCCGCACTGAGCGAAGCTGGAGTGTCGATCTGGCTGGACGACCTGGGCCGAGAAATGCTGGTGTCCGGGAGCCTGGCGGCACTCGTTGCGCGGGACCGGGTAGTTGGGGTGACCACCAATCCGTCGATTTTCGCCAAGGCGATCACAAGCGGCGACGCGTACGACGCACAGATCTCTGACTTGGCTGCCCGCGGAGTCGGGGTCGGTGAGGCGCTGCGGGCGCTGACCACGTTCGACGTTCGATGGGCGTGCGATGTGCTGCGCCCGGTCTACGACGCCACGGAAGGCGTCGACGGGCGGGTCTCCATCGAGGTCGACCCCCGGCTCGCGCACGACACCGCGGCAACGATTGCGGAGGCGCGGGCGCTGTGGTGGCTGGTCGACCGGCCCAACCTATTCGTGAAGATCCCGGCCGCCCGGCAGGGCCTGCCGGCGATCGCCGCGTGCCTGGCCGAGGGGATCAGCATCAACATCACGTTGATCTTCTCGCTCGCCCGCTATGACGAGGTTATGGTCGCCTTCCTCGATGGGATGGAACGCGCGCGCGATGCGGGCCGGGAACTGTCCGGGATCGGCTCGGTGGCCTCGTTCTTCGTCTCCCGGGTCGACACCGAGGCGGACGCACGCCTGGACCAGACCGGCACCGCGCAGGCGGCCGAGCTGCGCGGCCGGTTGGCGATCGCCAACGCACGGCTGGCCTACCAGCACTACGAGCGGGTGATCTCCTCGCACCGCTGGCAGGCCCTGGAGAAGGCCGGGGCCCGCCCGCAGCGTCCGCTCTGGGCTTCAACCTCTGTGAAGGATCCCGCCTACCCCGACACCCGCTACGTGACCGAACTGGTCGCACCCGGCGTGGTCAACACCATGCCGGTGGCCACCTTGCGCGCGGTCGCCGACCACGGCCAAGTGCCAGCCGACTCGGTACGCGCCCACTACGACGACGCTCAGCGGGTACTCCTCGAGTTGCGAACAGTCGGTGTGGACTACGTCGACCTCGTCCAGGCCCTTGAGGACGAGGGCGTGTCGCAGTTCGACGCCAGCTGGGAGAAGCTCGCCGAACAGCTCGCCGACACTCTCAGCACCGCGCGCCCAGTGCGGACCAGGGGCTGATCATGACTGACAACAGCGCGTATGTGATCATCGGAGCCAGTCTGGCCGGGGCGAAGGCCGCGCAGGCGCTGCGCGAGGAGGGCTTCGACGGCCCGCTGATCCTGATCGGGGACGAGAGTGAGCGGCCCTACGAGCGCCCGCCGCTGTCCAAGGGCTACCTGATGGGCAAGGACGCGCGGGAGCAGATCTACGTCCATCCGCCCCAGTGGTACGCCGAGCACGACGTCGAACTGCGCCTGGGGACAGCCGTCACCGCGCTTGACCCGGCCCCGCACGAGGTGACGCTCGCAGACGGCAGCCGCCTCGGGTACGCCCAACTGTTGCTGGCCACGGGCTCCTCGCCGCGCCGCCTGCCAGTGCCGGGCACGGACCTGGACGGGGTGCTGTACCTGCGCACGGTCGAGGACAGCGACCGGATCAAGGACGCCTTCTCCTCCGCGTCACGGGTGGCGATCGTGGGGGCAGGCTGGATCGGCCTGGAGACTGCTGCCGCGGCTCGCGCCGCCGGTGTGGACGTCACCCTGCTGGCGAGGGCTGAGCTGCCGTTGCTCCGCGTCGTTGGCCGCGAGGTCGCACAGGTCTTTGCCGACCTGCACCGCGACCACGGGGTGGACCTGCGTTTCGGCGTGCAGGTCGCCGAGATCACCGGCAGCGCGGGTACCGTTGACGGCGTGCGGCTGTCCGACGGTACCCGCATCGACGCCGATGCGGTCATCGTCGGCATCGGCATTGTGCCCAACACCGGGCTCGCGCAGGCCGCGGGTCTCCAGGTCGATAACGGCATTCTCACCGACGAGCGTCTAGGCACCTCCTCGCCCGGCATTTACGCCGCGGGTGATGTCGCCAACGCATTCCACCCCTTGCTGCACCGGCGCATCCGCGTGGAGCACTGGGCCAACGCGCTGCACCAGCCACAGACCGCCGCCAAGGCGATGCTCGGCCGTGAAGGGGCCTACGACCGGGTGCCGTACTTCTTCACCGACCAGTACGACCTGGGCATGGAGTACGCCGGATACGCTGAGCCCGGCGGCTACGACCAGGTCCTCTTCCGCGGCGATATCGGCGCGCGCGAGTTCGTCGCGTTCTGGCTCGCACGCGGCCGGGTGCTGGCGGGCATGAATGTCAACATCTGGGACGTCACCGAACCGATCCAGGCCCTCGTACGCTCCGGCCAACAGGTTGACATCGGCAAACTCGCCGACCCACAGGTGCCCATCGAATCGCTCCTGCACAACGCTGAGTGTCACCCGACGAGCTAGCTCAGGACGGCGCACGCCGCGACTTCAGAACATTCCCCGACAGCAGGTCCGACTGCCCCTCCCACGGGCCTGACAGCGCTCCCGTCCGTGCCGTCGGCCCACACGGACGATCTACGTGGGGCCATGTGCGCTGCTAGACGGATTCGGCCTTCAGCGCGTTCCAGGGCGGGGAAGTACTCCAGCATCTGGGCCCGCATCCGCTTGATCGCCCCCGTGCGGTCAGCGGCCAGATCCAGGCGGCGCGAGGTGAGAATGCGCAGGTCCACCGCGACTTCGTCACCACGGCGCATCATCTTCAGGTCACGACGCATGCGGGCTTGGTCCGCGATGACGAATGCATCCTTCGCGTCGGTCTTCCCCTCACCGCGATAGGAGCCTGCTGCGTGGTGGACAGTACGGCCGGGAATGTACAGGACCCGCTGTCCGTTGTCGGTGAGCAGCGCGATGATCAGAGCGGCCCCGCCGGCGTTGAGATCGATCGCCCAGGTCACCGGCTCGCCACGCTCAACGCGAGAACGTCCGCGATCAGTTCGAGCAGTGCGGCCTCGTCGTTGGCCACCCGCCGCGACAGCTTCCGCTCGGCGTCGGTGTCGATCACCACACAGTGATGCTCGGCCTCGCCCGCGTCCGTACCGGCCCACAGCTCGGGCACGGCCACCTCCGAAATCGTTGCCTGTATTTGCCCCAGCAGACGACTTCGCCAGCATGTCCTTACCGAGCGATCCTGTCGCGCGCATCCCAATGAGTGGTCGAGTCGTCGCGGGATGCCAGGCGGCCAATCGTTTGAAGCCACCACTGGGCTGGAGACACGCAGCCACACCCAGCATCCCTGGGCCTTCCGATCCTACGAGTGACCGGAATCAACCCAGCAACAACGTAAGGAGACACGACCCCCACCGCGGCAGGTACTTCAAGCCCCAGCGCTTGCACGCGAACAAGTCTTACGACATCCCCCACCTGCGAAAATCGCTGCGGGGCAAACGCATTGGAGTGCGCATCGCCCGCAAAGGCATCGAGTCCAGCGAACGATTAGGACGCCGACGATGGGTCATCGAGCGGACCATGCGTCCTGGCTGACCGGCTACCGCAGACTCAACCACCGCTATGAACGCGATCCCCGCAACTACCTGGCCTTTCTCGGCCTCGCCGCAGTCCTCTGTTGCTACAAACGCTTCCTCAAACTCACCACATAGGACACCGTCTTAAGCCCGGCTTCTTCTCAAGAGCCCGCGAGCCAGGCCACGCCGCACCAAATAGTCCGGGCCGTCAGCTCTCGGAAGCGGTAGAAGGGCCGGCCGGCATCCCACGGCTTGATCGCTGTACGTGACTGCCACATAAACGCCCGGGCATTCGTGCCATCCCCTGCACTGCTTCCTGCCTCCGCTGTCACACAGCGGCACACACGACGCCTGAAGCCTCGCCAGGCATCTCAGCAAGGGGGGGCCTACTGTGGATAGAGGCGCTCGCACTACCCGGGATGCAAGGCAGTTGTCGGATGCAGCTGATTGTTTGCACGCAAAGGGCATGTGAGAAAGGACGCATCTACCACCGGTTCTATGACGTGTTCTCCGAGGACGGGTCGCATCTTGTCGACCGGGCCGCGGCGCGCGGTGTGGCAACCCCGGCGCTCACCTCAACGAATGGCTGCATTGTACTGCCCACGGAGCTTCGCCACCGGGCGCGGCCACGTTATTGAGCGCACAAAAAAGTTCCGGCGCCACTTTGGAGAACCTTGGCGATGCCAAGCACGCAGGAGGCGTTCCATCTCAAACGAACTCGCCGGGTAAAGGCTGGGTGACACTGCTCAGCGCCACCGAGGCGTCTAGCACAGCCAGGCAGCAGCTTTCACGGCACGTTGCTCCCGCGGTGGCCGAGGAAAACCTGACGAGGTGGCGCCCACCGCAGGGGCGGTGACTCATTCACCCCTAGGATGCGTCCGCAATGGTGACGCCGTCGACTCGGCGGAGGGGGCAGTGATGCACCTGTGGCCCGTTGCCAGCCCGCAGCGTTTGAAGCACAGTCCGCTAAGGCGCCGCTCGGACGTCGTGCAACTGTGCGTATTGATGCTGGCCTCTCTCATATTCGCAGTAGCCGCTACGGTAGGAAGCCTAATCACGGCGCATAGCCTCCAGGAATCTGCGGCGCGTAAGCGAGCGGCGGCGTACCGCGTCACGGCGGTGCTGCAGTCAGTCGTCCCGGAACAGGACACCGCCTTGGGCAGAGTGTCGGTACGTTGGAAAGCGGAGGACGGTTCAATGCACACCGGTACCGCTCGCTTCGATTGGAAACCGGGGGGCAGCGGAACCATCAGGGTGTGGGTTGGAGATCACGCTACCCGGCTCGTGTCCCGGCCGCCAAGCCCGACGCAGGGGACGGTCACCGCCATCGAGGGCGGCATTGGGGCTGCCTTGGGAGTTGGCCTGCTGTTCCTCCTCGTCCGGTTCACAATCCAAAGGGCATTCTTCCGGCTCCACATGCGTGAGTGGGAGCGTGAATGGACTGAGAAAGGGCCAGGCTGGAGCGGTCACAGTAGATGAAGAAACGGTCACGGGCGCACGACGATGCAAAGTGTCATCTGCCGCTCGATCACCGTCGGTCGAGCGATTTGCGGCGACAACCCGTACTGCGACTGCGTACGCGCGGCCGCCACGAAAGGAAGACCTAGCAATGTCAGCTACGGATCGCTACATTCGGAATAATGATTTCTACGCTTCTCATTTCGCCGAGCAGAAGCCGATGGAACCATCCGAGCATGTTGCTGTCGTGGCTTGTATGGATGCACGACTGAATATTTATGCGATCCTTGGCCTCAAGGAGGGTGAGGCGAGCGTGATACGAAACGCTGGCGGCGTAATCACCGATGACGTCATCCGTTCACTGGCCGTAAGTCAGCAACTGCTGGGAACCCGTGAAATAATTCTCATTCATCACACCGACTGTCGTATGTTGACTTTTCCAGGTTATTCACTCAAGGACCCAATCCGAGGGAAGGACAACCTGAAGCCCCTATGGCCAGAGGAGTCCTTCCATGACGTCACCATCGATCTGCGCCGCTCCATCAGCCGCGTCAAGTCGAGTAATTACATCCTGCACAACGAGGCGGTGCGCGGGTTCGTTTTCGATGTCAGCACTGGACACCTCGATGAGGTGAAGTGAAGCCTCCGCTGGCGCCTGGTGGGTGGCAGCCCTATCCCTGCATCCTAATGTCATTGAGACAGGCCACGGCTGCGTCTCGGCTCGGCCGGTACAGACACCGTGCCGGTTAAGCAACCAAACGGTGAGCAGACTTAAAGGAGATGAACCCGATGGGTGACACCGTCCCCTCATACAATCCGACCGGCCCGGTCGTCGTAGGCTCGGACGGCTCCCCTCACGCTCGGCGTGCCATGCTCTTTGCCCTTCGCGAAGCACAACTACGCCAGACTAGTTTGCGGGTCGTCTGCGCCTACGACCTCTTTTCAACTGCAGGCCGATACCTCGACTACCGATATATGGCTCTGATGGAGACCGACGGCACCCTCTACGAACAGCTGCGCGATACCGCCATGCAGGGAATGGCCGACATGGTCGAGGAGTTGGGACAGAAACTCGGGGGGTCTAATGTAGAGGTGAAGATCCTTGCCGAGCAGGGGCGTCCGGCGGAGGTCCTTTTGGCGGCGAGCGATGGAGCCTGCCTCCTAGTGGTCGGCAGTCGGGGCGCGGGCATTTGGGGGCGGCTCGCGCTCGGGTCGACCAGCACTGAGGTCGTCCACCACGCCCACCTCCCCGTCACCGTCGTACCACCCCCGGTACCCGGCACCTGACCATAAGTACTTGCAGCCTGCAGGGCTTGCGCGGCCGGTGAATGTCGCATGGACTGAATGCGCGAGCGTGCCACCGCAGCCCGCTGCAAGCAGGCGCGAATATCCCAACCCATGTGTTCGCCCACGGGGACGGCACGCGGCGCCTTGGGGTGCAGAAGCGCTCCAGACGTCATTAAAGCGTGAATTTGATATCTACGGCACTTGATGACCTTTACGCAAATCCTGATCACCGATACGAGACGCAGGGGGCAAACGACCAGGAAAGCACCGGCTGGAGGCACAAATGCACGGACAACAGCATCCGAACGGTTCGGCCGACTCCCGGGCGCGATCAACACCACGCCTGTCCAGGGGGCGAATGAAACGGACCGGGACGGAGCCCGCTACTGCACAGTCCGCGCTGGGACTACGTCTCGCACTGTGTGTGATCGCGCTACCCGTCTTCGTGGCAGGAGCGGTCCTATTCACCGTATGGGCGGCGTCCGGCCCCCGCAGCACGCCTGATACCTCACTGCTGCTCGTTCTTGTCGTCGTCTGCGCCGCGCTGGCCGTGATGACGGCGGCCGATCTACTGATTATTGTCCGCCGACGCGCGAGGCAGCGACGACAGGCCTTGTAGCGGAGAGGAACCAGGCAGAAATGGCTGATTCGCGCGCTCTAGTCCCTGTACGGAAAATCAACTGCAGGTGGTCTTGATGATGGAGGGTGGAAAGCACCTCACCTAAGGCGCCACGGCCGGCGTCTATCGCGTGACTGGGCTGAGAGCCCCGGCCGCCCACGCTCGCGGGACGGTGTACGAATCCGGGCGTATGACACACGCGATCCCGAGTATTCGCAGAATTCGGCGGCGCCTGCCAGACGCTCAGGGGTTCGGTCGCCGCTCCGCACAGAAGGTTGGAGGACCGTCATGACCACGAGGACGAACCCACTCGGCATTCTCTCAGCCGCTCACCGTGACCGGCTGTTGGAATTCGCGACCGAGGTGTCCTTTCCTGCGGGCGCCCGCATCTTCGAGGAAGGCAGCAAGGCTGACCGGTTCTGGATCATCCATACCGGATCGGTCACCCTAGACGTGCACGTTCCCGGCCGCCCCGCGACCGTAGTCGACACGATTGGCCACGGCGAACTGCTCGGCTGGTCGTGGCTGATCCCGCCGCACGCCTGGCAGCTCGGTGCTGAGGCGCAAAGCCCAGTGCGGGCACTGGAATTCGACGCGGCGGCCGTGCGCACACTGTGCGAGGAGGACCCGGTGCTGGGTCAAGCGCTCACCCGCGGCGTGGCCGAGGTGGTCGGGAACCGGCTTCTGTCCGTGCGGACGCGCCTGCTGGATCGCTTTGGGCCCTGAGTCGGCGGGCCTATGCACTGCACTGCACTGCACTGCACTGCCGGCAGTCAGCCGGAACTCCGCGATGGCCTCGCGGGGTGGGGCCGGTGGCAGGCCGTCCTGGCGCCATTCCACGAGATCCGCCAACATGTCGGACCGGTCTTGTCCACAGGATCAATCGGGTTTGCCGTGGGCTGGCCACGGCAGTAGGTCCGCCCGTGTTGGCAACGGTGTGAGGATCCGAGCCGGCGTCCAGCGAGGCCCCCTGCTCGTCGGGTCCGAACGGTTCGAGCGTGGCAAGCTGCAAGTCGAGGCGACGTCGGTATGAAGTGGTCGGTGCACCGGCTGATCGGTCTGCCAGCAACTCGCGGCTGGCTGTCAGGTGCAAGAAGAAGACGCCTGGACGGGCCGCTCGCAGTGTGTCCCGGTAAAACGTCGTTTCAGCGCGGAGCAGCTCACCACGCCGCCGTTGCCCGCTGCGTCGCGCTCGTGCAGCCAGCGGCCAATGCTTTCCAGTCAAGGCTGACGGTCGGCGTCATCGAGCGGAGTGCCGGCGGACATCTTGGCGATCTCGGCCGGGGAGTGGAAGTCGTCTCCCTCCGCCAAGGGGAGGCTCAGTCTTTGAGCAGGCGAGCCACCGTGGTCCTGCCGATCCCGGCAACACCTGTGACCACGATGCACGGGGATCGACGCACAGCGCTGAGGGGCATCGCAGTGCCTTCCTCCCTAAGAGCGGCCACGGCAGCAGCTCCACGGCTCGCTGGCAGGTCGTGCCCCGGGTGTCAGGGCGCGACACCCGGGGGCGCAGGTTCAGTGTGCAGCAGGTCACCACACTGCTGCTGTCCGCCTCCATTCAGCCGGAGAGCCGGCCCGTCGGAGCCGGCCGGGTACTCCTCCAGTGGAACCAGATCCCTTTCCCAGGCGGAGAGTACCGGCGTCAGGACCCGCCAGGCCTCTTCGGCCTCGTCGCCGCGGATGGACATGGCGGGATCGCCGTTCAGGACGTCCAGCAGGACCCGGCCGTGGGCCGGGAGGTGGGGCGGTTCCATCTGCGCGGTCAGGGACAGTGGGGCGAGGCTGTTGGTGTGGGAGCCGATGCCTGTGAGGTCGAAGGTCAGGACTTCCGGTTCGAGCCCGAAGCGGAGCACGTTGGGAAGGGCTGCTCCGCTATGGCCGAAGGGCAGGTGGGGCACCGACCGGAAATGTACGGCGACCTCCTTGCGGTCCGCACGGAGTGCTTTGCCGCTGCGGAGCCGGAAGGTCGTTCCCGACCAGCGCCAACTGTCCAGTTCCAGCTCCACCTCGGCGTACGTCTCGATACGGCGCTGCGGGTTGACGCCTTCCTCGTCGGCATAGGCGGGAATGTCATGGTCTCCGATCCGGCCGCCCAGGTAGCGTGCGCGGCGTGTGCGGCATACGACGTCGTCTTCAGTGAGGAGCCGTACGGACCGCAGCACGTCGACCTTCCGGTCGCGCAGGTCGCGCTCGCCGAGGGTGATGGGCGGTTCCATGGCCACCAGGCAGAGCAACTGCATGAGGTGGTTTTGCACCATGTCCTTGAGCGCTCCGACGGTGTCGTAGTAGCCGGCCCTGCCTTCGAGTGCGAGGGTCTCGTGCCAGACGATGTCCACTTCGGCGATGTGGGTGCTGTTCCAGATGGGCTCCAGCACGCGGTTGGCGAGTCGGCTGCCGAACACGTTCTGGACGGTCGTCATGGCCAGGAAGTGGTCGACGCGGAACACGGCCTGCTCGGGGACGAGGTCGGCCAGGAGCCGGTTCAGCTCCTGCGCGCTGGCCAGGTCTTCGCCGAAGGGCTTCTCCAGCACGATTCGGCTGCCTGCGGGAAGGCCGGTCTGGTGCAGCGCGGTGACCACGACGGGGAAGAGTGCCGGGGGCAGGGCGAGGTAGACGGCGACGGGACCCTCACCGGCGATGGCCGAAGCGATGTCAGCGGGGTTGGTGACATCGGCCCGTTGATAGCGGGCCGCGTCCGCGATCGCCGCCTTGGCGTCGGCTGGATAATGCCCACCATGGCGGTCGATCTGGGCGGTCACCCAATCCCGATACCGTTCGCTGTCCCACTCTCCCCGACTCGCGCCGGTCAGCTGGAAGTGGTCGCCGAGCTCTCCTGCAGCCCTCAGCGCGGCCAGTGCCGGCAGCAGGTAGCGGGCGCTGAGGTCACCTGTCGCCCCGAAGATCACGAGCCGGTTGATCATGCGTTGACGCCTGCTTTCGCTCGGGTGAGGTTCACACCGCTGGCGATGATCCCGATGTGGCTGAATGCCTGAGGGAAGTTGCCCATGAACTCTCCTGTGGTCGGGTCGATCTGCTCCGACAAAAGCCCTAGTGGGCTCGCGCGGGCACACAGCGAGGCGTACAGCTCCTCAGCCTCTTCGATCCGGCCCTGGCCGACGAGGTTGTCGACCATCCAGAAACTGCACAGCACGAAGGCACCCTCGTCGCCGGGCAGACCGTCGGGTGACTCCTTGTGCAGGTAGCGGTAGAGCAGCCCGTTGCCGGCCGACAGGCGCTCGGCGACGGCCGTGGCGGTGGCCACCATCCGCGGGTGGTCAGCAGGGACGACCTGGCGCAGCGGAAGCGCGAGCAGGCTGGCGTCGAGGGCGCCGCCGCCGTCGAGATGCGCGCTCAGGGTCTGTGCCTCCTCGTCCCAGGCCCTGTCCAGGATGATCCGGCGCAGCTCGTCGGCCGAGGCTCGCCACATGGCGACATTTCCGGGCAGGCCGAGCCGCGCACCGATCGTCGCAGCCCGGTCCAGGGCCACCTGACACATCCCGGCCGAGTACGTGAACACCCGGCCCTCATTGCGCACCTCCCAGATCCCCTGGTCCGGCTGTCGCCACGCCTGTCCTGCGGCGTCGGCCAGCCCCGCCAGGCTGGCCCACAGTGGCGGCTCGATGTCCCCGCCGGAGCGGAGCCACTGGTCGGCGCAGTCAAGGATTTCGCCGTAGAGGTCATGCTGGCGCTGGTCGGCCGCGCCGTTGCCCCATCGCACCGGAGCAGAGCGCTGATAGCCCTCCAGCTCGGCGCCCTCCACCTCGTCCGGCACCGGGCTGCCGTCGAGGGCGTACATGATCCTGGGCCTCCGGCTGTACTCGAAGGCGTCGAGGACCCATCCGAGGAAGGCGTCGGCCTCACCCCCGAAGCCGACGCGACGCAGCGCGAACACGGCGAAGGCCGCGTCCCGGATCCAGGCGTAGCGGTAATCCCAGTTGCGGCTCCCGCCGATCGGTGCAGGCAGGGAGGATGTGGGGGCCGCGACGAGTGAGCCGTTGGCCCAGTCGTCGCACAGCTTCAGTGTGATCGCCGCGCGTCCGACCAGGGGCCCCTCCGGACCGTGGTACTGGAAATTATGCATCCAGCGGCGCCACGCATCGGCAGTGTCCCGCAGCATCGCGTCAGTGTCGAACCGATGGTGACGATGGAAGCGGCCCCAGGACAGCACGAGATCGAGCCGTTCGCCCCGCCGGAGGTCATGAGTGCTGTTCAGGCCGGTCAGGGGGAGGTTGGACCGCAGGTGGAGCCGCAGGTCCGGCCGCCGGGACGGTCGTACCTCCAGCCCGCTGAACAACGCCTGCGCCTGCCCGCCGCCCCTCGGCTCCAAGCCCACCCGCAGGCGTACGTCCCCGCCCAAGACCACAGCCGAACGGACGAGCTCGCCTCGGTCAGCAGGGGCGTCATCGGTGAGATCGGCCCCAGAGCGCAGGATCATCGCATCGGTGACACGGACCAGACCGGTGGCGCTGCGCAACTCGGTTGTCAGCACGCCGGTGTCAGGTTCGTATCGCTGCCGCGCCTCGACCAGGTCCTCTGGAGCCAGGGTGAAATGCCCGCCCCGTGCGCGATCCAACAAGCCGCAGAACAGAGGCTCCGCATCGAACCGGGGAAGGCACATCCACGGAATGGAACCGTCCAGGCCGACCAGTGCAGCCGTCGCACCGTCCCCGATGAGGCCGAAATCCTCAAGCGGCAAGTAGCCCTCCCGACTGCGAACCGGCCGGAAAGGGGGATCTGGATCGTGCATGCCGTCTCTCTTCCCACAGCGCCATCAGCCCGCCACCGAAATTTCAGCTAGAAGGCGATCATTACTTTAACGACGTTGTCCAGCTTCTTGTCGGAGGCCTCGAAGGCCCGCTCCATGTCGTCGAAACGAAACTCATGAGTCGTCATTTGCGAGGGGTCGACAAGCTGTGTTTCCAGCACCCGTAGCAGTCGCTCCATGCGTAGCCTGGCGCCAGAGCACAGGCCTATCGCGATCGCCTTGTCGGCCATTCCTACGCCCCACTCGACCCGGGGATGCGCACGAATTCTCCCTCGCCGAAATAGCCGATGTTGGAGACCGTGCCCCGGGCTTTGTGATCTTGACCGCGGTCTGGAACGTCACATCCGCGCCAAGGGCCTCGATGGCGGTGTCGACTCCCGCGCCCCGAGTCAGGTCAAGGATCCGCTCAACAACATCCTCGCTGGTGAAGTCGACGATCTCGCCCGCACCGTATGTGTGCGCGAGTTTCTGCCGATCGGGAACGGATTCGACTCCGATGACCAGGCCGACGCCCCGGAGCCTGGCTCCTACGGTCGCCATCAGTCCCACCGGGCCCTGGGCGAGGACAGCCACGGTTCCGCCAATCGGGATGTTCCCCTTCTCCGCCCCCATGAAGCTGGTCGAGAGCATGTCTGCGCGGTAGACCGCCATTCATCACTGATGGCGTCGGGGATTTTCGCGAGGTTGGCGTCGGCCTCGTTCACGTGGAAGTAATCGACAAAGACCCCGTCCTTGGAGTTTACGAACTTAAAGCCTACGAGCGGTGCTCCTGACTGCGATGGGAGCCCGTTCTGAGATGCCCGGTCACCCCATTCGGGAGTGATGGCACCGACCAGCACACGGTCGCCGGGCCGGAAGTCCTTCACCTCGCTTGCCACGGCATGCACGACGCCCACCGCTTTGTGGCCCAGCGTCAGGTTCTCCCGCGGACCGATGCCACCTTGGACGGTGTGGGAATCGGACGTGCAGATGAGGGCCCTGATCGTCTGTACGACAGCGTCGCCCGGACCTGCCTGCGGTACGGGCTTCTCCATGAAACCCACCCGCCCAATCTCCCTCATCACGAATGCCTTCACCTGCTGTCCTTCCTCCAGGACGCAACAACGGCAGGCCGGCCCAATCGACCCCTGGTGTTGGGCGGCCGCTACCATCCGCTCACTCCTGCCACTGTCTCAAGGGCTCCGCCGGCCCGCGATTTGACCGCGCATAACGTTGTCTTCGTCTGACGGTGGGCGCGACGGGCATCCCTCACCACGCCGTGGGTCTGGTCATGCCTTGCCGCGGACGACGATGACGGGGCAGTGCGCGTGGTGCAGCAGTGCCTGGCTCACCGACCCAAGAGCAGGCCACCAAAACCGCCGCGTCCCCTGGCTCCGACGACCATGAGCTGGGCTGTCTCGCTCGCCTCGATCGCTGTCTCGCGGGTTTCGCCGCTCAACACGTCGTGCCTGACCATGACGTCCGGATAGCTCTCCGCGCGGCCGGCGAGTGCCTGAGCCAGCTGACGCTCCGCGCTCTCGGGCCCCGTACCAGCCGGCACGGAAATGGGTGCGGCTCGCCGCGGGCTCACCGGCCCCCGTCACGCATCACGACGACCGGGCAAGCAGCGTGCTGAGTGCAGTGCTGCGCCACCGATCCCAACAGCAGCCCTGAGAAGCCCCCGAGACCGCGGCTCCCGACCACCAGCATGGACGCGCCGCGGGCCGCGTCGAGCAGCACGCCGGCGGCGGTGCCGTAGCGCACCTCCGTACGCACCTCCACCGGCGGCTGCGATCCCACGGTCTCCTCAATGGCTTCCGCGAGTTCTCTGCGTGCCCGGCCCTCCACAGCTGCTTCGTCGCTGCTCGACGGGGGCAACCAGCCGAGGGCACCATGGAACTGCGGAAAGTCCCAAGCAGTCACCGCCTCCACCACACCGCCGGTGAGCTGCGCCTGGCGCACGGCCCAGCGAAGAGCCTGCTTCGATGAGTCCGATCCGTCCACCCCGACCACGATGCGGCCTGTCTCCTCGCGCTGGTCAGCCACGGTTCCTCCTCTGCTCGATGGCGGAGGAAGACCGTACGGGCCCGCGGTCCGCCGCCACTGGGCTCGGCCTCCAGCCTCACGCCGACCGCACCGTACGCGCAGTCCGGGAGGTCCAGACGGGGCCGGGCCGCCGGTCACAGGCGCTCGTGCGATTGCTCCACCGCGGCAGATGCCCGAAGGAGTCAACCGAGGTCGCACGCCACCGTGACCACCTGCCGGCCGCCTCCGTGGAGGCCTGTTCCGCGTAGCGCCGCATGTCAGCCCACATTCCGGCAGCCACACCTCGCCGTTCGCTGATCTCCCAGACGGCGGCGTCCAGCGTGCCGGGCGCGTCGCAACACCGTGGGCCCGGACGGGTACCGTCCCACTGAAGGCGGCTTGTGCCCGGCCCGCGAACACACTCGCACTGCCGGCGTCTCCACACCATGAGTGAACACAAGGTGCGTCGACTGCCGGTCATCGACGGTCACACGCGTACTCCCGAGATTCATGGTGATGCCCATGCGACCACTGTGGCAGGCCTTGCACGCCCCGGAAGCTGCCCCGCCCAGGGGGTCAAACCGTCGGGCGAGGCGCTGCGGTGGATGGACTAGGCGACGTCACCCCGGCCGATCGCGCATGGCAAGAGGTGGCGTTCCTGTATGCGCTCCGCTGCCTGCGTCGCGCGGCGGCTGTAGACCCGCAGTGCCCGCGGCTCGGCTTGCTCTGTGGGGTTCAGTAGCGCAGCACTGCGGCGATCCGGTTGTGTTCGGTGAGGCGGTCGTCGGGGAGGAAGACCACTTCGGTGCCGTGGTTCAGGGCGGTCTCGACAAGTTCGTCGACGATGTCCTCGCGAACGCCGTCCTCCCAGCCGCCCTTTGGTTCGCCGTTCAGTGGGGCGAGGTGGCCATTGGTCAGCCGTACGGTGGGTTGGAAGTGCTCCTCGACGGCGATCATCGCGGCGCGCCCGGCGTTGGCAGCTTCCCAGACCTCGTCAAGCCCGGCGGCGAAGGTTCGCCGACTGCGGGCGTCGTCCAGTGCCGTGTCGACCCGGTTGGTCTCTTGGGCTGCCAGTGCGGCGCGGGCGGGTTCGAGTTCCTGGAGAAGGACGCTTTCGGGGCCCTCGGTGAGGCCGCCCTTGATGATGGTGGAGGCCGGGGCGCCGGCTGCGGTGCCGACTTCCTGCAGAAGGGCCACGGCCTCGGCGAGTCCGACGAGAAGCAGTGGGCGGGGCTCGGCTGTCAGTATCGCGGCGAGCGAGGTGTCGACGGTGCGCATGAAGTGGCGGGTGTGCTCATCGCTGAAAGTGCTCGGCTGGTCGCCGACGCGTTCCTTGTGCTGGACGTCCCACTCGCCTTCGGGTGGCACGGCGGGGAATCCGTTCCCCTCGTGCTGGTGGAGGGTGTCACCTGAGCCGCTCCACAGGGTTGCCCTGTCGGCGGCGACGATCAGCACCCAGTAGGGGTGGGCCTGGGCTTTTGCAGCGACCAGGTTGCGGGTCAGGAAGGTGTCGCTGAGGACGACCCGCTCTGGGACGGGACGCGGCACGGTCCAGATCTGGTGCTCCTCAGTGGTGGCGTAGAGCACCAGGCCGTCCATTACGTGGCGCAGATCCACGTCGGCCACCGCTCGCTCCAGCTGGGCGTGCAGGTCGATGCGGTCCTGGCGCGATGCCTGCGGGTCGGTATCGATCCGGCGCTCGGCTTCCGCAAGGAGATTGCGTAGCTGCACCGCGTCGTGGGCGTTATCCGGCTCACGCCGGTGCGTCGACATCGTCAGAGAGACTGCCGGGTAGGGCCTGGCAGCCCGCAGGTCACGCAGCATGTCGGAAGTCAGGACATCAGTCTCCATGAGGGTGCCTTCCTGGTGGGGTCCGGAGCGGCCGAGCCTGGCAAGACGGCCATGGGCCGGGCTGGCTTCGCCGTGTACATCACCTCCCCCGCAGATTCGCACACCGGGCCCAGGAGCGCCCCTCGACACGGTCTGCCAATCCACGGCCTGCGCTACACCCGACCATGATGATGCCCAGCGGGCCGCTCAGGACCAGCGGCTGTTGATGGATCGGACGGTCGGCCTCCGCGTCGGGGCGACGCGGCTCGCGGGCGATGCCGCGCAAGGTGTCCTCAGTCCAGGGAGTCAGCGCGGCGATCTTGGCCCCGCACGTCCGGCGGACTGGCGCCGCGCCCCCTGGAATTCGCCCGCCGTTCGCTGTTGGTGATGTACGAGCAACGCAAACGCGCCAACGCCCACGTGCGCCGCACCGGCCAACCCTGGCCCCACGAACACGCACTCGCAGCACTCGACCCCTGGTGGAACCCGCCCTGGAGAATCAGCTGGCAACACACCTACACCGGTCTCCGCTCCCTCACCGAAGACCAGCACCCGTCAACAAGCCAACGCCGCTGGCTCACCACTCAGCACACCAACTGGCACACGCTCCACCCCGACCAACGCACGCTCCTGACCTCCGCCGGCCTCAACCTCACGAACGAGCGCCCATCAGCGACCCATCCAAAGTGAGCAGCAACCAAAAGAGCTGAGCACCAGCCACAAACAGCACGAAGCCCCATGTCCAAGCCACTACTCCGCCTTCATGCCCGCAACCGTCCCTCAACACGCAACTCCCGTAGCGACAACCAGCTATCTGAACACCCCAGCTCAGACAGCTACCAAACACACATGATCACTGGGCGCGGACATGCGGTGTGCCTCGTCCAGGTCGGTGTGCTGGGTGGCCGCCTCGACTTGTCGAGGGAGTCGTAGGTGCAGATGACCGTGAGAGCGGGGAGCTGGTCCTTGCCGGGCCCACGACGGACATGGCGGCGGCCAGGGCGGTGGCGTCGTTGGTCGAGCCGACCCGGTTCGCGTAGAGCCGGGGGTGGGCTTGTCCCAGGAGTGCCGGGCGGCGCTGCCTGGCTATCGTCGCCGCTGTGGTCGGAGACGGACGGTCGTGATGGCATGTCGGTGGATGCCGGTGATCTCTATAGTGCCCCCCGGGAGTTGGATGCTCTCTCCGGGGCACTGTGGCATGTGGCCCAGCTGGGCCAGGGCGAGGCCGGCGATGGTCGTGTAGGGGCCGTCGGCAAGGTCGCCGAGGTCGACTCCGAGACCGGACAGGTCACGGACGGGGAAGGTGCCGGGCAGGAGCAGCGAGCCGTCCGCCTGGGGTTGCACAGTCAGTGTGTCCGGGTCGGTCTCGTCGTAAATCTCACCGACGATCTCCTCCAGGAGGTCGTCGATGGTGACGATGCCCTCGGCCGAGCCGTATTCGTCGACGACGAGGGCGAACTGTTGATGGGTGGCCATCAGGCGCCGCAGTGCGTCGGAGACCGTAATGAAGTCGGGGAGGAAGGAAGCGGGGCGGGCGACCTCGGTGACGGAGGCGGTGTCCTCGGCGGTGGTCAGGTCGCGCAGGTGAACGATGCCGAGAACCTCGTCGAGGTGACCGGCGCGGAGGACCGGGGCACGGGAGTGGCCGGAACGAGCCAGGGCAAGGCGGGCCTGGGCGGCCGGCATTCCGTCGGGCAGGGTGAATACCGCGCGGCGCGGGACGAGGACGGCGCGCAAGGAGCGCTCGTGGATTTCCAGGGCGCTGGAGATGATGGTGCGCTGTTCGGCGGTCAGGCCGCGATGGCTGATGACCATGTCGCGCAGCTCTTCGGGACTGGGAGGCCGCCGGGCTTCTCGCGGGTTGCCACCGAATAGGCGGATGGTCAGGTCCGTGGCCTGGCTGAGTGTCCACACGGCGGGACGGGAGATGGTCGCGAGGATGTCGAGGGGGGTAGCCGCCAGCAGGGCCCACCGCTCCGCGTACTGCATGGCCAGGCGCTTGGGTGCGAGTTCGCCTACCACCAGGATGACGAAGGTCAGCGTCAGAGTCACCAGGGCGATGGCCAGCGGCCTGGCGGCCTGGCCTGCGAAGTCCAGCACGGGCACCAGGGGCTCGGCCAGGGACACCGCAGCTGTGGCCGAGGCCAGGAATCCGGCCAGGGTGATGCCGATCTGGACGGTGGCCAGGAATCGGTTGGGCTCCTGAACGAGACGTACCAGCCGGATCGCGGAGGCTCCCGCCCCGCGGCGCAGGCGGCGCAACTGGCTCTCGCGCAAGGAGATCAGTGCGATCTCGCTGCCGGCGAACAGCGCGTTGAGAACGATCAGCACGGCGATGAGCACGAGGTCCATCCAATAGCCGTTCATGGGGCCACGGTGCCACCCCCAGGCTGTTCGGTCCTGCGATGGGCGCCTGGGTGGTGCCGCGCAGGGTCAGTCCCTCTGGCTCACACCCGCCCCGTGGCCCAAACCCTGCCCGCCCGCCACTCCAGACATGCCCGGCCATTACCACGGCGAACGCTGTGGCGAGGTAGGCCGCTCACTGGGCGGGGCTGAGGGGAAGACGGTCCCGCAGCTGAGGATGCAGCAGCGCGTGGCCCCGGCACGGGGGCCAGATCAACGCCTCCCCCGCGCAGGGCCGCGACGGTAATTCCCAGCGCGTCGGCCAGCCTGATGACCGTCGCCACATTCGGGTCGGCAGGATTGTCCTCCAGGTATGCCAGGTAGTTCGGCGACATGCGGGCGCGACGGGCGGTCTCCTCTAACTAGGCGGCGGCCGTCGTCTCGCCGGTGAGGCACGGGCGGACGGCGGATCCCGGTGGCTCCAACGGAGCGGCTCGTTCACCGCATGCTCATCACGTGGGGAGCAAGGCACGCAGGGCGTAGGGCAGGATGCCGCCGTGACGGTAGTAGTCGGCTTCAGTGGGAGTGTCGAGGCGTACCAGCGTGGTGAACCGCTTGGGGCCGTCGGGCCCGTCGGCCGTCACAGTGACCTCCCGAGGTACGCCCGTCGGAGTGGACAGGCCCCCGACCGAGAAGGTCTCCTCGCCGGTCAGGCCGAGCGACTGGGGGTTCTGGCCGGGTGCGAACTGCAGTGGCAGGACCCCCATTCCGATGAGGTTGGATCGGTGGATGCGCTCGAAGGACTCGGCCAGGACTGCCTGGACGCCAAGCAGTGCCGTTCCTTTGGCCGCCCAGTCCCGTGATGATCCGGCGCCGTACTCCTTACCTGCGATGATCAGCAACGGGACGCCGTCGGCGGCGTACTGCATGGCCGCTTCGTAGATGGTGGTCTGCTCGCCGCCGGGAAGGTGCCGGGTGAAGCCGCCCTCAGTACCGGGAGCCAGCAGGTTGCGCAACCGGATGTTGGCGAAGGTGCCGCGGATCATTACTTCATGGTTCCCTCGGCGCGAACCGTAGGAGTTGAAGTCTTCCGGTTCCACGCCGTGGGCGCGAAGGTACTCCCCCGCTGGGGAGTTGGATCTGATCGCTCCTGCTGGGGAGATGTGGTCGGTGGTTACCGAGTCTCCGAGCAGCGCCAGTACTCGGGCTCCCTCGATGTCGCCCGGAGGTCGCGGGTCACGGGGCATGTCCTGAAAGTAGGGCGGTCGGCGGACGTACGTGGAGGCCGGGTCCCAGGCGAAGAGATCACTCACGGGGGTGGATAGTGCCTGCCAGCGCTTGTCTCCGGCGAACACGTCGGCGTAGCGCCTGGTGAACATCTCCGGCTGCAGACTGGAGGAGATTACCTGCTCGATCTCCTGCTGGCTGGGCCAGACGTCGCGCAGGTAAACGGGCCTGCCGTCGTTGTCGGTGCCCAACGCGTCTCGGGTGAGATCGACGGTCATCGACCCGGCCAGGGCGTAGGCGACCACCAACGGTGGGGAGGCCAAGTAGTTGAGCTTCGTCTCTGGATGAATGCGTCCTTCGAAGTTGCGGTTGCCGGACAACACGGATGCCACCGTAAGGTCGCCATCCTCGACAGCCTGGGAGACCGAGCCGATCAGTGGGCCGGAGTTGCCGATGCAGGTGGTGCAGCCGTAGCCCACCAGATCGAAGCCGAGGGCGTCCAGGTAGGGGACGAGGCCGGCGCGTCGGAGGTAGTCCATGACCACCGCCGATCCGGGCGCCAGGGTGGTCTTCACCCACGGCTTGGACCGTAGTCCTCTTTCGACGGCCTTCTTGGCCAGCAGCGCGGCGCCGACCATGACTTGCGGGTTGGAGGTGTTGGTGCAGGAGGTGATCGCGGCGATCACGACGGCTCCGTCACTGAGTTCGTAGGATGTGCCGTCCTCCCCAGCCACCGGGACGGACCTGAGCTTCCGCTCCCCAGCCGGCGCGGCCACTTCGTAGGAGACCGGCCGGTCACTGGTGGGGCAGCAGCCACTGGCGATAGCTACGGGGTCGGAAGCAGGGAAAGATTCCTCAAGGCCCTCGTCCAGCCCGCCGGGCACCGCGCCACCCGTCACATCGCCGTCTAGCGAGGCGAGAACGCTGCTCGGCGCGGTGGCCAGGGGAACGCGGTCCTGCGGACGCTTGGGCCCCGCGATCGAGGGGACGACAGCCGACAGGTCCACCTCGAGGGTCTCGGAGTAGTCAGGTACGTGCTCGGGATCGTGCCACAGGCCCTGTTCCTTGGCGTACGCCTCCACCAGCGCGACCTGGTCGTCGCCCCTGCCCGTAAGCCGCAAGTAGGACAATGTCTCCTCATCGATCGGGAAGATCGCGCACGTTGCGCCGTACTCCGGGCTCATATTGCCGATGGTGGCCCGGTTCGCCAGCGGCACGTTGGCCACGCCCGGGCCGTAGAACTCCACGAAGGCCCCCACCACGCCCCGGGCACGCAGCCGCTCTGTGATGGTCAGGACCAGGTCGGTGGCGGTGCTGCCCTCAGGGAGCACACCGGTGAGCTTCACGCCGACGACTCGTGGGATGAGCATGCTCACCGGTCGGCCGAGCATCGCGGCTTCCGCCTCAATGCCGCCCACTCCCCAGCCGAGTACACCGAGCCCGTTGACCATCGGGGTGTGGGAGTCCGTGCCGACCAGGGTGTCGGGGAAGGCCGTGCCGTCCTCGGTGAACACCACGCGGGCCAGATGTTCCAGGTTGACTTGGTGGCAAATCCCGGTCCCCGGCGGTACGACGCGAAGGTTCCTCAACGCACTCTGCCCCCAGCGCAGGAACTGATACCGCTCCCGATTGCGCCGATATTCCAGTTCCACGTTCCGTTCGAACGCGTCCGAAGTCCCGTAGTGGTCGGCGATCACAGAATGATCGATCACCAGTTCCACCGGCCTCGAAGCGTCGATCTGGGTCGGGTCGGCGCCGAGCACGGCCATCGCCTCGCGCATCGCCACCAGGTCCACGATGCATGGCACCCCGGTAAAGTCCTGCATCAGCACGCGCGCCGGGGTGAACTGGACCTCGGTGACGGGTTCGGCTTGCGGGTCCCACTCAGCCACCGCAGTGATCTGGTCGGCGGTCACCGAGCGGCCGTCCTCCCGTCGCAGCAGGTTTTCCAACAGCACTTTGAGGCTGTACGGCAGCCGTTGTGTATCGGCGAGCACGTTGAGCCGATAGATGGAGTACTCGGTCCCGGCCGCGTCGAGTGTGCCGCGGGCGGCAAAGCTGTTCAGCGACATGGAAGCGTCTCCTCAGGAAGGGTCGGCGGGTGCAGGTGCAGGCTGGCCAGGCCGATGCCTGTCAAGGGGGTTACCGATAGCCCGGAGTCCTACCGCGAGCTGGTTCCAGACAGCGACGACAGGTGCGGTCCAAGCTGCCTTTACTCCTATTCGTCGCCATCTCGTGACGCGGCCTGCGAGTTCGACCAACTCACGTCGAAAACGCCGTGCGTACCGGTGTCGGATGCCTGGATTGACGCGGCAGCCGCCGGGTCCCCCGGTGCGTGGCCGCCAGGATCTGCGTCTCCCTATTGCCGGGATGGAGGCGGTTCAGACCTTCGAAGGCCTGGCGCCGGTCAGCCACTGGGCGAGGACGGCAGCCTGGCTGTGGTCCACGTCTTTGGTGGCGGTCAGCAGTGTGAGTTTGTCCTGGTCAGCCAGGTCACGCAGATGTCCCACAGCCTGCTGGTGTCTGGGGTCACGCAACTCGGCGAGGTAGCGGCGGCGGAACTCGACGTAGCGGCTGGGCTCGTGGCCGTACCACTTGCGCAGTTCGGTGGAGGGAGCAACGTCACGCAGCCATTCGTCCAGATGCGCATCCTCCTTGCGCATGCCCCGCGGCCAAACACGATCGACGAGTACCCGCGTGCCGTCCTTGGCGGAGGTCTCCTCATAGACTCTGCGGTAGGTGATCTGCTTGGCCATGACCACACCTCTTCGGGACGGGTCGTCCGAGTTCACGCGACCGTCGGTCAGTTTCCGGCCACTACGCCGCAAGGCATTCGGTGGCCTTTCTTCACCCATTTTATCGAGGGTTGACCGTCAGGGCCGGTCGTAGGCCGACCGAGCGGTTCCCGCGAGCATTCGGCGAGACGGACGAGAGCATTCAGGTCAGCCATCCTGGCGGCGGTTGAGGCACCGCCGCCCACGCCGGAGGATCCGAACGTCCCGGCGGTGACGGCCCGCGGATGCGCGCCGTCACTAGGATGGAAGTCAGGGTCACTGCCGAGCCTGTCCACGGCTGGTTGGCGCATGGAGGGTCTCCCAGGTCAAGCGCAGAGCGTCCCCCATCCACCGTCTCCCTCCTCTGCTCCCTCAACCGAAAGTGCCTGGTGACCTGCGGACTACGAGCGCGGTGATGTCGTCCCGCTGTTTCCTTTCGGAGTGTCGGCTCAGGTCGTTTGCTAGGCAGTCGACGACCTCCCAGGGAGAGACATCCGTCCAGCCCTGTAGGCGTTCCTCGAGCGGATAGAACGCCCCGGTGCTGCTGCGGGCCTGTGTAACTCCGTCGCTGCAGGCAAGAAGGGTGGCGCCGAGTGGGAACGGGAACCACACGACGGTCCGCGGTTCCAGGGCAAGGTCCGCAAGACCGAGTGGCACGCCGGGGTCCCCGAGCAGCACGGGGGTGACTGGTCCCTCGTTCAGCACATAGGGCGGGAGGTGGCCGCAGTTGACGGCTTGTGTTTCAGTCGAAGCGTCGACTCCCAGAACGAGGGCGGTGACGAACCGCTCAGGTTCGCCCATCTGTTGGGCGAAGGCGTTGTGTCGGGCGACGGCGCTTTCCAGGGACTCCACGACGGCGGTGAGCGTCGGTTCTTGTAGGGCGGCCTCGCGGAACGCTCCGAGCGTGGCGAAAGCAGCTCCTATCGCAGGTAGCCCCTTACCCTGGACGTCACCGAGGAGTAGACGCGTACCGAAAGGCGAGGCCACCACCTCGTAAATGTCTCCTCCAACCAGCCGGTCCTCCTCCACCGGCAGGTACAGCCCGTCAACCACCACCTGGTCGGTGATTATTGGGAGGGGGCGTAGCACCTGCCGTTGCAAGGCGACAGCCGTAGATCGGACCCGACGCAGAGCCCGCTCGCGCCGGACCCGTCTGCAGCAAATCAGGACAAAAAACACACCGAGGACGACGGCCAACACCATGACGATCACGGAGTCGTACCAGGAGGGAAGCGGCCGGTAGATCAGCACACCTGTGATGCAGATCAACATCCAGCCGACTGCGTAGGCAGTCTGACGCACCGTGCCGATCACCGCCGGGAAAGCGGGCAGTAGGACCAGGAGGGGGGCGAGCCGCACCGTCTGGTCATCGATTACCAGTTCCAGCAGCACTATCGGAACGGTCAATACGACCACATATACCATCGGGGCCTTGACGGTGCCTGTGTCACACAGTTCGTCCACGCGCCCGGCACGCGGTGCAAGCGGCGGACGGGGTGCGCGTAGCGACATACGCCGACAAAACATACTATTCAGGGTCTCGCAGTCCGTCCACCCCGGCAAACTGCTGGCGACGTGGCGTTCACTCACCACTCAAGCCGCGGCGCCCCGAAGCCGGCAACCGGTCGCCGTGCTCACCCCGGAGAAAGCGCGTTCATGACCCCTCCGGGCTTGAGTACACGAAACGGGATGCCCGGCCTCCAGCCAGTTGCAACTGCCCGGCCAAGGACTACGGTCCATTGGGCTCGACGGTGACGGGTGGTCTGCTGTTCACGTCGTCACGGAGGATGACCACCGGGCAGGTCGCGTGGTGGACGCAGTGCTGGCTCACCGAGCCGAGCAGCGCCTCGGCGAATCCCCCGTGCCCACGGTTTCCGACAACGAGCAGTTCCGCCCCTTGCGCCTTGTCCAGCAAAACTTGAACGGTGTTACCGAACTGCTTGCTCTCACGGATCTCGACCGGCGGCTCGGGCCCCACGACTTCGTCGATGCTCTCACGCAGCACCTGGGCAGCCAGCCTGTCGAAGTCGCCGGTGACCAGTGCGTCGCTCATCCCGTAGGCCGGCGGGTACTGCCAGGCGATCACCACGTCCACAATGCCCCGCCGGAGCCGAGCCTGGTCCACGGCCCACCGCAAGGCGGCCTTGGACGAATGCGAGCCATCGACTCCGACCACGATCCGACCAGGCGGTGAAATACCTACCGTCATCTCAGCCGCCTTCGGGCCGCGAACGACGACCACAGGGCAGGTCGCGTAGTGAACACAATGCTGCCCCACGGATCCCAGCAGCGCCTCGGAGAATCCACCATGCCCTCGGTTCCCCACGACCAGAATTTCCGCCGACCGCGAGGTGTCCACCAACGCGCCCGCGGGATTCCCTTCGAGCACGCGGCATCGGATCTCGACCGGGTGCTCCGGTCCGATGGCTGCGTCGATGGCTTCGTGCAAAAGCGTGCCAGCCCGCTCTATGTACGGGGTCCGATCCGGCGCAAAAGGGATTCCGTACCAGGTGAAGGGCATTTCCCAGACGGTAACCGCCTCCACTGACGCCGCTGTCAACTCCGCTTGCCTGACCGCCCACCGCAGGGCAACCTTCGACGGTTCGGAACCATCGATACCCACCACGATGCGTGCGCTCGACGCCTCTTCGACGCTCATTCGGCACCTCCCACCGTCTCCCTCCACCCCATCCTGCGCCTGCGGGTTCATTTGCGCGCAGATGAAGCTGAGGCCGGAGTCCGGGCAGTGCCGCGTGACGCAGGTGCTCGACAAGCGCTGCGGTGGTCATCGACGAAGTCCGACTCTTTGCGCCCCAGGCCCAAATGCCGACGGCCTGACCAGGGTTCCTGCAAAGCCTGCCGAGTATGCCGCCATCGAGCTTGCGACACCGTCATGACACATGCTGAGGTCCAGCAAGCGCAGCGCTCGCCCGCTCCACCTGGTTGGTGGGCTACGACGACCCCATGGCCAGCGGCGCCTGGCCTGGGCTGCCGGAATGCCCCTGCTGGTCGCCTACATCAGCCCGCTTCCCTCCCCTCAACTACCCAGGATTCACAGTTCCGGCCCCTGCAGCCCCGCAGGCCGACGCGCCTGAGAGCATCAAGCCGACGCACTCGTACTTGGCGGCCCAGAGCACCGCTTGCACCGTCTGATCGGCTCGGTGCCCGCACGAATGGCCCGGGACCGCCCACTTCCCTCTCATCGTGGTCCCGTGATCCGATCCGGGCCAATGGCAGCCCAGCGGTGGGAGGCGAGATCCTCGTAGCGCGACGCGCACCTGTCTGGCGCTCGCAGTACGGTGGCCATGCAGGGAAGGCGGCCACAGCCCTATCGGCTCCCGACCCGCCGGGAGGTGCCCCATGTCGATTGATCCAGAGCCACCGGAAGAGGCAGCCGGGCACGTCACCGCCGCATTGGAGGAGAGCGGCCGACTGCCCGACAAGCAGTCCTCCGAGGAACTGAACACCCAGGTACGACAGTTGACCATGGATCAGCGCCTGCTGCGACGCCTGCTGGACGCGGTGGTGGCCATCAGCGCCGACATGGACCCCCGTGCCGTACTCCAGCACATCGTGGAAACCGCCGCCGATCTCATCGCCGCCCGTTACGGCGCGCTGGGGGTGCTCGGGGACAGCGGAGACATCGTCGACCTGATCACCGTCGGGGTGGACGACGAGAAGCTCAGGGCCGCCTCCGGTCTCCCACAAGGGCACGGTCTGCTGCGCGGCCTGATCGCTGAATGCCAGCCCTTGCGGGTCGACGAGATCGCCGCCGACCCCCGCTCGGCCGGCTTCCCGCCCGACCACCCGGTGATGACAACACTCCTGGGTGTCCCACTGACTGTCCGCGACACCCTCTACGGCACCCTCTACCTCGCAGACAAACACGACGGCACACCGTTCAGCGAGGAAGACCAGGCGCTGCTGACCGCGCTGGCCAGTGCCGCGAGCGTCAGCATCGAAAATGCCCGCCTGTACGAGCGCCTCCGACGCAGCACCGAAAACTTCCAGCGCCGCCTGCTGCCCACCCTGCCCGACCTGGGCCCCCTCGCCGTCGAAGGCGCCTACCAACCGGCCTCCGACCTCCCCCGGCTCGGCGGGGACTGGTACGACGCCCTGCTCCTGCCGGATGGCGCCACGTGCGTCGTGATCGGAGATGTCACCGGCCACGACGTCGAAGCCGCCCCCCTGATGGGCCAGATCCGCAACATGCTGCGCGCCCTCGCCTACGACCACGGCGGGCCGCCCAGCCTGATCGTATCGAGACTCGACCACGCCCTGACCATGTTCGATGATCCCCCCACGGCCACGCTGGTCTGCGGTCGCATCGAGGAGGGCCGTGACGGGTACACCTTCCGCTGGAGCAACGCCGGACACCTCCCGCCCCTGCTGATCGGCGCGGACGGTGACACCGGCTACCTCGCTCCCACCCAGCACGGCATTCCGGTGGGCATCGATCCCTCCATCCCCCGGTTCACCCACGAGCACCCGCTCCCGCCCGGCAGCACCTTGCTGCTGTTCACCGACGGGCTGGTGGAGCGCCGCAACCAGGACATCGACACGGGCCTTGCCGCCCTGGCCGGCCACGCCGCCCGCCTGGCCACGGCACCCCTGCCCCAGCTGTGCGCCGACCTCGTCGCAGGGCAGGACCAAGTATTCGACGACGATGTTGCGTTGCTCGCCCTGCGCACACCCGACTCGCTGTCAACTGCGGCGTGACGAAGTCGCTTGGAGCTCGCGCAGATAGGCGGCGTCACCGTGCGCCTGGACGCCGGCTTCGACTCGGCCAAGACCCGTGCCGAACTCGCCGCGCGCAGTCTGCACGGTCGCATCGCGCACAAGGGTGAGAAGGTGCCGATCCAGCCGGGCCAGCGCTCGCACGTCGAGCGCACCCACGCGTGGCACAACGCCTCCACCGGCTCGCCCGATGCTACGAACGCTGCGTCGCGGTCATCGACGCCTTCTCGACCTCGCCAAGACGATCACTGTCCGTAGCCTGCTCCGCAAGGCGTGGACGACCCACTGCTGGGGCAACCACCCGAACCGTCGCCCCTGAGCGCGTGCCTATTTCCGGAACGTCTGGTGTGTTGAATGCCGACATGATCGGTACGTATGCCTATAGGTACAGCCGCCATCGCCCCGCGGACGTGTCTAGCAGGCCGTCACGGCAGCAGTGCGTATTTTCCCTATATGGGCGACGATCGGTATATGGGCGACGATCGGTGTGCCTGGTGCGAAGCTCCACTGCCGGAGTCGGCAGGCCCGGGTCGGCGGTATTGCCATCAGGCGCATCGGCAGGCGGCCTGGCGAGCCAGGCGTCGCTGGCAGGCGGCGGCAGAGGCGCGGCAGGCGCTGGAGTTCGCGCAAGCGGATCTCCTGACGCAGGTGCAGGCCGCAACCCCGCAGGCGAGCGACTCGCGCCCGGGGCGAGGAGCGGAGGTCTGCCATGTTGCCGCCGTGGCGGAGGTGCCCGGGCTGGCCGATCAGCTGGTGCGCTGGGCCGTGTTGGCGGACCGACGAACCGGGGCCAGCTGGGCGCAGATCGGTGCTGGCCTGGGCATCAGCGCGGAGGCGGCCAGACATCGCTTCAGGCGCCTGGAGGGTTCCCTGCCTGGTGCCGCTCGGAAGGGTGAGAGCACGAAGGACCTTGCCGGCTTCGGCACTGGCACAGGCTCCGGCACGCATCTACTCGACGCCGCTTTGGACCAGTTCATGCGGGATGCAGGCGCCTCCGGGGGTCTGGTGTACCTGCTGCAGCCGGGCGAGCGGGTGCTCCGGCTGACGGTGCTCGCGGGGGTTCCCCGGCAGATCGCCGCGCACTGGACTCAGGTGCCGCTGGCGGCCCGCACCCCGGCGACCGACGCCGTGCGCGAGCGGCGCTTGGTGTGGATAGGCAGCCAGGAAGAGATGGCGCGACACTACCCGCAGATGGCGCTCGCGCTGCCCTACCCCTTCTCGGCAGCCGCTGCCCCGATCACCACCGGCACCACCGTCTGGGGCGCCCTGGTGGTGCGGTGGCCCAGCTCGCACCCATCGCAGCTGACCCGACACGAACGCAACGCGATCCATACGTCCTGCCGCCGCCTGGGCCTTCTCCTGCGGCAGGCCGCCGACAGCGGCCACCCGCTGCTGCCCGGGTCCGAGCCGCAGGTCCTGCCCCCCCTGCGTGCCCGCGCTCGCGGGCCAATCCAACAGGCGGCAGCGGCGGACTTCGCCGAACGCCTGCCCGGAGGATGCTGCACCTTGGACCTTGACGGCCGGATCACCTTCATCACAACCACCGCCGCCGACCTCCTCGGCGCCAGCGCCGTCGACCTGCTGGGCGTCCTGCCCAGGCAGGTCCTGCCATGGCTGGACGACCCAGTCGTCGAAGACCGCTACCGGGCCGCGGTACTCAGCCACGAGCCAACCTCCTTCACCGCCCTGCGCCCACCAGACCAGTGGCTGTCCTTCCACCTCTACCCGGACGTCTTCGGCATCAGCGTCCGCATCGCCCCGGCCTCGCCGGCCCCTGCCTCGGAGACGTCAGAAGTTCTGCACCCCGCACCGCCGGCCGCACCAGGCCGGTCGACCGCCCACCACCACCTGATGCACCTCGCCACCACGCTGACCGACGCCGCCGGGGTCACGGACGTGATCGACCGGATCGCTGACCTGATCCCGACCGCCTTCCATGCCCAAGCCCTCGCCCTGATGATCGCCGAGGAGGGCCGGCTACGGATCATCGGATACCGCGGCTACACCGCCGCACTCATGGACCGCTTCGACGGCATCCCCCTGACCTCGGACACCCCTGCCGTGGATGTCCTGAACAGCGGCCTCCCCAGCTTCTACGCCACCTTCACGGACCTCAAGCGCGCTTATCCCCCCGCCGTCCTGCAGGACGGCAAGGCCGCCTGGGCCTTCCTGCCCCTGATCGCCTCCGGCCGCCCCGTCGGTTCGCTGGTCCTCGCGTACGACCGGCCGCATCCCTTCACGCCCGAGGAACGAGCTGTCCTCACCGCGACCGCCGGACTGATCGCCCAGGCTCTGGACCGCGCCCGCCTCTACGACGCCAATCAGGCTCTCGCCCACAGTCTGCAAGCCAGCCTGCTGCCTCAAGCGCTGCCCCGCATCCCCGGCCTGGACGTGGCCACCCGCTACCTCCCCACCGCTCACGGCATGGACGTCGGCGGCGACTTCTACGACCTCATGCATCTCGACACCGACCTCGCCGCCGCAACAATCGGCGACGTCCAAGGCCACAACGTGAACGCCGCCGTCCTCATGGGGCAGGTCCGCACCGCCGTCCACGCCACCGCTGGCGCATCGCCCGGCCAAGTCCTCGCCCGCACCAACCGCCTGCTCACCGACCTCGACCCCGGCCTGTTCACCAGCTGCCTCTACGTCCAGCTCGACCTGGCACGCCACCGCGTCTGCCTGGCCACCGCCGGCCACCCGCCCCCACTCCTGCGCCACCCCGACCTACACACTGAGATCCTCCCGCTGATACCCGGACTCCTGCTCGGCATCGACCCCGACGCCGAATACCCAGAGACCAACATCCCCCTACCGCCCGGAGCTGTGCTCGCCCTGTACACCGATGGACTCGTCGAAACCCCCGGCATCGACATCGATGACGCCACCGCCGACCTCGCCGACCAACTCGCACAAGCCCGGGACCAGACCCTCGACGCCCTCGCCGACACCCTCATCCACCACGCCCAACGGGTCGCCCCCCGCAACGACGACATCGCCCTGCTCCTCATCCAGCCTCAACAACACGGCCGCTGACACCAAAAGCCCGCCCCGCACGGCGGGGCTCCTGTCTCCGCCCCGCCCACGCCGCCGGGCTCGGTGAAGCATGCCTACCTTTCGAGACCACCCGATCGGAGCCGGTGGAAGGCGTTCTGCCACACGTGCGCGATCAGTTTGAGCCGGGCGAAGACGCCGAGCCGGATCCACTTGATCCAGTCGCTGATACGGCTACGGTGGCAATCCAACGGGTGGGCCGATCGACCGTAGGGCGCTTGGGTAGCGGGTCGCGCATGATGGAAGGACGGGCACAGCTCTCCCCCAGGGGTCACAGAGCATTGCAAATCCATGATCACCGGGGCCTGTGCCACCTTGTGGGGCCCCACGCCGCCTATCCGCGCGAGCTCTTAAGACCCTTTTTTCACAGACGGAGAATGTGGCCAGTCCGCCAGGCCGTCGGGCGATGGAGTACGTTGCGTTGCCTCCTCCGGTGAGTGGTAGATCTGGTAAGTCGCGTGCAGGCCGCTGATCTCGAAGACCCTGACTATCGGGCCAGGGGTGTACGTGATACGCAGTGAGCCACCGTGTTCACGGATGCGTTTCGTGATCGCCACGACCATGCCCAGTCCCATCGAGTCCATGAAGGGAACGAAGCACAGGTCCAGAACGAAGTGACGGTGTCCCTCACCGAGAAGCCTGATCACTGCCTCGCGGATCATGGGAGAGGTACGGAGGTCCACATCGCCGTCGACCTCAACGACGGTCCAGCCGTTCACCACGTCGTAACTCACGGTCACGTGCTCGTCCCGGATGATGTTGGTTCGCATTGCCATCCCTCTTCACGTCTTCGGACAGCCGCACACCCGCACGGCGATCAACTCAACGCCTGGTCAGCGACTCAAGTGGGAAAAGTTCGGTCGGCGACCACCTCCTGCCAGCATGGCCGCTCACAGCTCGGTGGCGCGGGCGTCGCCGTAAATCGCGAGCATCCTGTCGACGTCATCGCGGCGCAGTTAGCGCAGCTCAGGCGCTGTCTGCGGAGGGAAGGACGCTCACCCGCGTGGAGCTGAAGAGAGCACGGGGGCACCGGTCATCGCGCGAGGCTGGAGGCAGAAAGTGGGGGAGGTGGTCTCGCGGTAGTCGTATCCCGCCGACGACGTTCGTGGGTCACGGTTACGGAGAGGCCGAGCACATGGTCAGGGCTCTCGACGGAGGTCTGGGGTCGTAGCACGTGCTGCCTCGCTAAGGGTGTGGGGCACATGGGCGTTACATAACAGCAAGCCAGCCGACGACTTGGTTGCCCGAATCGGCGCACATCAGATGGCCACCGCGGAGCGCAGGCCGACGCGCGAGTTTGAGAGGTGAAGTCGGTAGCGAAGGAACAGATACGAATCCCGTCGCCGGGCGCTGATCAGATCCATCCATGCCGGTTGCTCTGGCAACAGTTCGAGTCCGGCGATCAACCCGGGGCGGGGGGTATCGGCACGGCCGGCGAGTACCGGGGATGTCGTGAGGAACAGTTCATCCAGCAAGCCCTCACCGAGCAGGTTGCCGATGAGGTGCGGCCCGCCCTCAGTGAGCACCGTGGTATGTCCGTGAGCGTGTAGAGCCGCGAGTATGTCGGCCATACGGACGGTCGAGCCTTCCCTTGTGGGGAGTACGGTGCACGCTGGCGGCAGGCGTCCGTCCAGTCGGCGGGTGCCGTCCATGGTGGTGGCCACGAGCGCGCCCGACTGCAGGGCTGGGTGTTCTGTCGGGAGGTCTCCGCTCGCGGTGACCACGACTAGTTCCGGTTGGGTAGCGCGGCCCAGGCTGCGTCGTAGCTCACCGAAGTCGGGGGCTGCTTGTGGGCAGACGTGGTCGGGTGTCCACTTGTGGCTGGGTGTGGCTCGGAGTGTGCCGGCTCCGATGAGTACGGCGTCGGCGCATGCACGCAGCAGTCCCATGACGAATCGGTCCGCGGGATTGCGACCACTGATCGCCGAGCCGGAGGAGAGGAATTCGGGGCCGAGGGCTGCAACGCCGTCGATGGAAGTGACAAAGTTCGCGTACACACACGGTGGGGTGAAACCCAGATCGCCGCCGTAGACGGTGGCGAGTGCCGGCGGCAGACCAGAGCCGGGCTGCCCGGCCTCCTCGTACAGCAGATCCAGGGGTTCCAACGAGCCTGTCTGTCTCCCGCTAAGGGGGTGGGCGGCGCTGTCCTCAGCCATGTCCGGCCAGGCCCCGTTGGCCGCACAGCGTGAAGAATTCGCCACGCAGTTGCGGATCCTCGTCGTAGGTGCCTCGCCAGTGGGTGGTGCGGGTGCTTGACTCGATCTCCCGCACTCCGCGCATCTGCGTGCACAGATGCACCGCTTCCAAGTGGACCGCGACGCCGTGTGGCAGCAGGATCTGCTGCAACGATTCGGCGAGTTGGCGGCCGATGCGCTCCTGCATCGAGAACCGGCGGGCGAACAGCCGCACCAGCCTCGTCAGTTTGGACAGCCCGAGGATGTGCTCATGCGCGATGTAGCCGATGTACGCCTTCCCGAAGAACGGCAGGCCGTGGTGCTCACAGAGGGCGAAGAACGGGATCGGCCCTTCGACGATCTGGCTGATCCGGCAGTCCGACCCGCCACGGCATTCGGTCTGGAACGCGGTGACCAGCTTCTCGTCGCCTTCGTAGCCGCTGGTCGCGTCGAAGATCGCACGCAGGAAGCGGCGGGGAGTGTCCACCGTGGCCTCTGACCCAACGGCCAGGCCCAGCGCACCGAAGATCTCCCTCATGTAGCCCTCGAACCGCTGCCACTCTTCGGGCGTGATCTCCCGCGGAGACACGGCCGCCCACTCCGCCTCATCGGTGAGGGGTACAAGCCGTTCGCCCACCATTCCCACGACGGGCGGGGGACCATACATCTGCGTGAATTGCTCGTTCATATGCAGCCTCAAGACGCGACGAACATCTCGCGGAGCCGATTCATCCATTATCGCGCTCTATGCGAGGGAACGCTGAGCGAGTTCACAACGTGTCCTGCGTCGGCACACTGAGTTACCCGTCAGTGTTTCGACCCATTGCCGGCTGGCCGGTACAGATCCAGCAGGCGGGTCCGGGTTGACTGAAGCCGGTTCCACCACGGTGCCTACACAACGTGTGATCGCCTACCCCAGGGCAGATCCCCCCTCGCACGGTGAGGTCCTCTCGCTGCCCGCTCGCGGCCCAGTTCTGCGGTACAGGTTGCGTAGGACACAGAACTCGTTGTCCTCGGGGTCATCTACACCGGCGTGCTCGATGTCGACACGGCCACCGCCGAGACCTTCGCGAAGCTGCTGGCCGAACACCGTGAACGGCTTTGCACCGGCAAGACCACCGGGCTCTCGGCCCCTTCAAGCATGGTGTGTTGGTCCGTGGCCGGGGCCAGATGCGGTCGACCAGCCCTCTTGTGCCGTCGGTGTGCGCGGGTGTGTCGTAGACGCACGAACGTGCACTGTTCGCTTGGCCATGGAGGGATCTCCGGGGAGTACTCCGCTTCTGCCCGCGTCATACGTAGTAGCGAGAGATAATCTCGAGCCGCGCCACCTCGTCTGGTCCGGGATAGGCCACCAGGACCGGCAGGCCGCTGGGATCCCGGCCCTCGATGAGGGTGAAGCCCTCACTTTCCCTAATGTCCACGCGGTCGGAGCGGGCTCTGAGCACGCGCTCGCACCGCTGGAAGTCGTCAGGGCCGTCCGCCGTCCAGATCACGTATTGGGCACCGACATGGCCCGACGGGTGGAAGGCTCTCGGTCCCACGGCGCGTAGGTACACCTGGAAGCCGCTGCGGCTCACGAGTAGCGCGGCAGTGGCGGTGCGTACAGTGACCTCCATATTCAGCAGCTCCTCGTAGAAGTCCGCCGAGGCGTCGTGGTCGCGGACAAACACCACGACCGAGGCCAGCCGGGGCCCGCGTACATCCGGTCCGCTACCGGTCATCTCCGAATCCGGTGGAAGCTGCGCAGGGTGCGGGCCGGAGGACGCCGCTTCATGTGGGTAGGCCATGAGGGCCCCTTCCGCCTTCGACTGCGACACGAGGGTTCTTTGGGCGGTCGGTTTCCACGCTACCGGGACCGTGTCCTACCCGCAGGAAACGTGCCACGGGTCCCTGAGAGGCGCGGCCACAGGTCCTCAGCCTGGCGTGTGCGGCGAGCGTGACCGCGGGTGTGCCGAGCCCGTAGTTGAGCATGAGGAAGCCGGGTGCTTCGAGCAGCGCGATATGAGGGGCGCTGTAGCTGGTGCCCGGGATGCGTCTTCGGCCGCATTCACGCCCTGTTCGGTACCGATGGCGACGAAGACCGCGTAGTAGGGCAGGCGGAGACCAGACCGAGCGAAACGTGTTTCGAGAGTGGGAGTACTGAGGTCGCCCGGGTTCGGGCTCTCGGACGCTGCCCTCGATTGCCGCCATGGACTCCCGCCCAGAACCGGCCGGATAGTCACCGGCGACCGCTCCGGAGACGTCCGCCGCCCTCACTCCGTCTGCCCTCCCAGCCGACTCCATACAACTCGGCGAACCCCGTGCACGGCGACCCTCCGGTCAACCAGCCCGCAACCCTCGAGCGGTCCACCTGCCGACCATGGCTGGAGCGGGAACTGCGCTTGCTGTAGCCGACGTTCCATCGTTGTCCTGGGTGGCTTCGGCTCGCTCGCCACACTGTTGGCCCTGGAGGCTGCCAAGTGGCCGGTGCTCCGCCCCCGCCCCGCATTCGGCCACCGGCGGGTCAGTTTGCGGGCGGCAGACTCCAGCACCCCTACTCAATCGGGTCCTCATTCGAGGGCTCGCTTTGGACGATCGCGCTGGTCATGCGCCTCAGCTCACCAGTTTTCGACAAAGCGCTCGATGTCGCTGATCTTACCGAGGACGAACACGACATCGTGTTCGGCGAGGGCGGTGTCCGGGGTGGCGTAAGTGACGTCGCCGCCGGCTGGTTTGACCGCGACAACGGTCAGGCCGAAGCGGGCGCGGATACGCGTCTCGCGCATCGGTTTGCCGATGAACTGCCTCGGCGGCCTGACCTTGATGATCGCATGGTTGTGGTCGACCTCGAAGAAGTCGAGCATGCGGCCGGAGACCAAGTGCGCCACGCGCTCGCCTATGTCGTGTTCGGGGAAGATGACATGGTGGGCGCCGACCCGCTCCAGGATGCGGCCGTGCTGCAGGCTGCTCGTCTTTGCCCAGATGTCATCGATCTCCAGCTCGACCAAGAGCGAGGTGGTCAGGATGCTCGATTCGAGGTCGTTGCCGATGGCGACGACAGCGCGGGAGAACTCATCGGCACCGAGTTGGCGAAGGGCCTCGATGTCGGTGGCGTCGGCGATGACGGTGTGGGTGAGCTGTCCAGCTAGGCTTTGCACTACTTTGGCCCGGTTGTCGATGGCGAGAACCTCGGTGCCCCGGCTGGTGAGTCCCAGCGCCACCGAGCTGCCGAAGCGTCCCAGACCGATTACCAGAACAGGCTGGCCTCTGCTGTCCCCGCGGTCCCTGTGCTCAGCCAACGATGATCCTCTCCTCGGGCAATTCGTAGCGGCGTGTCCGCTCCCGAAGCGCCAGTGCGTAAGCGAGGGTGAGCGGCCCGACACGACCTGTGAACATCACCACGAGCAGCACCACCTGTGCCGCGGTGGATAGGTCGCCGGTGATCCCGGTCGTCAGTCCGACCGTCGAGAAGGCCGAGACAGCCTCGAACAGCGCCTCGTGCAGCCGATGGTCGCTCAGGGCTAGCAGGAGGAAAGCGGCGACCACCACGACGCCGATGCTCATCAGCGAGATCGACAGCGCCTGACGCTGGTTGGTGACCGGCACCTGCCGGCGCCCCACCTCCACGCTGGGCTTGCCGCGGACCTCCGCCCACATCACGAAGGCCAGCAGCCCGAACGTGGTGACCTTGATGCCGCCGGCCGTGCTCGCGCTTCCCCCGCCGATGAACATCAGGACTTCCATGACCAGCACGCTCTCCGGTCTCAGGCCCCCGGTCTCGACAGTGCTGAACCCTGCGGTGCGAGACACGACGGAGGCGAAGAAGCCCGCTAGCCACTTGTCCGGTCCGCTCAGGGGGCCCAACGTCCGTGGATTGCCGTACTCGGCCGCGGTGAGCGCGACCGTACCTACAGCGAGAAGCGTCACGGTCAGGACGAGGGTGATCCGTGTCAGCACCGACCAGGTGCGCGGGCGCCGCCAGGCGCGGCCCAGTTCGAAGACGACGGGAAAGCCGAGCCCGCCCACGATCACGGCCGCTGTGACAGGCAGGCACACCCACGGATCACCGACGTACGGGTGGAGGTTGTTGGCGTAAGGGGAAAGGCCGGCGTTGTTGAAGGCCGAGACGGCGTGGAAGATCCCTTCGAAGGCTGCGTTGCCCCATGGGCGATCGTGGGCGATGCCGAGCGCCACCGTCAGCATTACGGCCGTGATCGCCTCGCCGGCGAGGCTGAAAAGGGCAATGTTGCGAACGACCCGGCGCAGGCCCCGCAGGGTCAGGGCCTTCGTCTCGGCCTGCACCAGCAGGCGGGCGCGCAGGCCCAGCCGGTGGGAGAACAGCACAGCGAAGAGCGTCGCCAGCGTCATGATGCCCAGGCCGCCGACCTGGATCAGCAGAAGGATGACAATCTCGCCGGACATCGACCAGTAGCTGCCGGTGTCCACTGTTGTCAGGCCGGTGAGGCAGACGGCAGAAGTGGCGGTGAACAGGGCGACGAACGGGTCTGCCCGCTCGCCGGACGCTGTGGCGAACGGCAGCGAAAGCAAGCCCGTGCCCACCGCCACGGCAGCCGCGAACCCGCCCGTGATCAACTGCGCCGGATGGAGAAAACGGGTCGCCGCCGTTGCTCGCCGTACCGACCTCGCCGACTGCTTCACCACCTCCTAGGAACGACGACGCTCGCTTCTGGTTACGTTCCGTTCTTGGTCGACTGCGTGGCGGGCCAGATCTTGACCTCGTCGGAGCCGGCTTGGGGGCGGTGACCTGTGACAGGGCGCGCTCTTGAGCTTGTCGTTCAGCATCCGCCCTCGAACGGCCGCGGTCGACCGCGCCACCCGTATGAGGTATCAGTAAGAGGGCGTTTTGGCTTTCGCGTAGAGGACCTCGAAGGCCTGCTCCATGGCGCGGGTGATGTCATATGAAATTGCAGTCACCCCGGGCGCGTCCCTGGCCTTTGCTCCGATCGGCCGAATGTCCAGTGGCTCACTTCGTTAGCCCGGACCCTCTCACCTACAGTGCGCGTGGCCGGTATGCCACCGGCCGAAGGAGCGTTGAAGTGGTGAACAAGGTCGCCGTCGGGCCGCTTGATTCCGACGAGTCATACGAGGACGAACTGCCGGCGAAGCGGAAGCGGCCGGGCAGCATCGTCGTAAAATGGGCGAGTACCACCGATCATAAGACCATCGGCACGATGTACTTGTGTACGTCATTCGCGTTCTTCTGCATCGGCGGTCTGCTGGCGCTCTTCATGCGCGCCGAGCTGGCTCGTCCCGGCACGCAGATCATGTCGAACGAGCAGTTCAACCAGTTGTTCACGATGCACGGCACGATCATGTTGCTGATGTTCGCGACGCCACTGTTCGTCGGGTTCACGAACTGGATCATGCCGCTACAAATCGGTGCGCCCGACGTGGCGTTTCCGCGGCTCAACATGTTCGCGTACTGGTTGTACCTCTTCGGCTCGATCATCGCTGTGTCAGGCTTCCTAACCCCGGCGGGGGCCGCGGACTTCGGCTGGTTCGCCTACTCCCCGCTGACCGACGCGGTCCGCTCGCCGGGGGTCGGCGGCGACCTGTGGATCATGGGCCTGGCCTTTCAAGGCTTCGGTACGATCCTCGGTTCAGTCAATTTCATCACTACGATCATCTGCATGCGCGCACCCGGAATGACTATGTTCCGGATGCCGATTTTCACATGGAATGCATTGCTTACATCGCTTCTGGTGCTTCTTGCATTTCCGGTCCTCGCCGCGGCGCTTCTGACGCTGGAAGTGGATCGCAAGTTCGGTGCACACGTCTTCGACGCGGCCAATGGCGGCCCGCTGCTCTGGCAGCACCTCTTCTGGTTCTTCGGCCATCCGGAGGTGTACATCATCGCGTTGCCGTTCTTCGGGATCGTTTCCGAAATCCTCCCCGTCTTCAGTCGCAAGCCGATCTTCGGTTACGTCGGTCTGATTTCCGCGACGATCGCCATTGCCGGTTTGTCGGTGACTGTGTGGGCGCACCACATGTACGTCACGGGCGGTGTGCTTTTGCCGTTCTTCTCGTTCATGACGTTCCTGATCGCGGTGCCGACCGGTGTGAAGTTCTTCAACTGGATCGGCACGATGTGGGGAGCTTCGCTGTCCTTCGAGACACCGATGCTCTGGTCCATCGGCTTTCTGGTGACGTTCCTCTTCGGTGGTCTGACCGGCGTCATCCTGGCCTCACCCCCGCTGGACTTCCATGTCTCGGACTCGTACTTCGTCGTCGCACATTTCCATTACGTCGTCTTCGGCACCGTGGTCTTCGCGATGTTCGCGGGATTCCACTTCTGGTGGCCGAAGTTCACCGGCAAGATGCTGGACGAACGACTCGGCAAGATGACGTTCTGGACGCTGTTCGTGGGCTTCCACGGCACGTTCCTGGTGCAGCACTGGCTCGGCGCCGAGGGCATGCCGCGCCGTTACGCGGACTACCTCGCCGCCGACGGCTTCACCGCGCTCAACACGATCTCGACGATCTCCTCGTTCCTGCTCGGCCTATCGATGCTGCCGTTCTTCTACAACATGTGGAAAACCGCCAAATACGGCAAGAAGATCGAGGTCGACGACCCCTGGGGGTACGGCCGTTCGCTGGAGTGGGCGACCTCTTGCCCGCCGCCGCGGCACAACTTCCTCACCCTGCCGCGGATCCGCTCCGAATCCCCGGCGTTCGACCTCCATCACCCCGAGATCAGCACCATCGAGGAGATCGACAGACGTCCGGTCGCCTCGGTGGCAGCGGCACCGGGAGACAAACAGGAGTGAGGACACGTGCCGGAGAACAGCGTGTTCGTAGGGGCTGATATGGACGAAGATGGCCTGTTCGCCGGGCTCGACAACCTCCTCCTGTCGAGTGCGCAGGACGAGGAGGCACGCCGCCGAGCCGTTCACTTCGCCGAAGAGTTGCCCTGGCTGACGGCTGCTCAGCGGGCCGACGTCGAGCGTGCCTTTGCCGCCGACTGGGCAGCTGCTTCGCGGGCGATCGACGCCCGGGTCTCCGCTCGGTCGGCCGAAATCGCCATCGACTACGCCACTCGCTATCGACTTCTCAGAAGGCGCTGTCTGTCGGCCGTCACAGCCGGCCTGGGCGTGGTGACCTGCGTCCTGGGCCTTGCCCTGCTCGTCGCCCGCTGACGTCCGTGCTTCTTGCCGACAGAGGCAACGCAGGCTGGTGGGTTCTGGTGTCGGCACGGGGGATGGCGAACCGTAAGCTACGCCAGGAACTCACGACCCTGCTGGAGCAGCCACTACCCGACCTCAGTCCTTCCCGTCAACGGCTGAAGGAGATCATCGGGCACGTTCGCGCCGGGTATCTAAGGCGATGGGCGGTGGCGGTCAGCGCTCCGGTCGACAGGCGCGTCAAGCCGGAGCGGTTTTCCCGCACCGTGGCGGCGCATCTACTGGATCCGGAGTCAAGCGCGAGCCATCTGCGATCTTAGGCGTCCGAACTCTCAGGGCTCGGGCGACCAGGATCGAGATCGCGGAGAGCGCTGCAGAGCGCGCCGGCACCCCGACACAGAACCTATGACGTCCTGGTGGCACTGGAGAAGGTGCGACGGCGCGTGTGGGGGCATTCCGGCGTCCCACCAGCCCCAGCCGGCCTGCCGGTCCCGAGCCATCCAGGCCGTCCGGGGCTTGGCGAGCCTGGTCGATGGAGCCCCCTCCCACCCAACTCCAAGCCCTGATCAATGCCGTCAGCACCGGGAGACTCCCCGGACGGTCACCATCAACGGGCAGATCGTCGGGCTCGCCCACGACGACCGTGACCTCGTCGAATTCCTGAGGCGGGCCGGCCTCGACGGCGCCTGGGATCTCCTCGACGACGCGCACTGGGTCGAGTGGCGCGACAGGCGGGCCCACCGGTATGAGGCGGCGTGACGGCGGGGTCTACAGGAAGCGGGCCAGGAGGCCGACCACGATGACGCCGATCATCAGGGTGCCGACGATCCACTGCTCCCGGGGGACGTCGAAGACGTTGAACTTGTCCGGCTCCATGACCTGCTCGCCGTCCGGGACGTGCCCGCCGTGGAAGAGGTGCCGGTGCTTGGCCCGCTCCTCGTTCAGGCCGTGGCGCGTGACGACAGCCGGCGAGGTCGTGCGGCACTGCTCGCACCGGTAGGCGTACATCCCTGCCCCCTCCTTCATTTCAGATCACTTCCCATCATGGCGGACTTTCCGGTCCTTTGACTACGGAATGCACCGGGCCGCAAGCCGAGCGTAGCGTTCGCTATTGCCGCGTCAGCACGTTGTTCCGCACACCGAAGTAGGCAAGCGCCGCCAGTGGCGGAACAGTCACGCCGAAGTGCAGGGCCACGCTCACCAGCGGATCCGCGAGGTAGGCGTGCCAGAGGACCGCCAGCTCGGCGGCTGAGATGTGGGGCAGGACCACGCTGCGCACGAGGTCGTCGAAGCCGATGTCCCACAGGTACCAGCTAGCCGCGCTGGCGACGGCCAGGAACCGCACTGCTCGAAAACTCCACGGCAGGTACAGGGCGATCAGGACCGACTTGACGGCTACTCGCCATGCTGCGGACCTCCAGGACATTCGGCCTGCGAGGTGCGCTGTTGCGATCGGCTCGAACTGCCGCCGCATGAACGCGCCGAAGCGGTCTTCTCTCCCTGTACGGACCACGGCGAGATCTCTCAGATGCTGGTGGTAGTGCGGGGCGTTGAACAGCCGGTGCCCTTTCCTGATGTGCTCCTCGATGTGTCGCTTCTCCTCGGCGTCGAGCTGCGCTTTGTCGACAGTGGCCACCACGGTGATCGCGGGGATCAGGCCCTGCTTCCCAAGCAGGCTGATCCACGCTCGCATGGCCGGGTTGGTCGGTGACGCGAGGTGGCCGACGAGCCGCTCTTGGAGGCTCTTGGTGGTCTGACCGACGTACCGGACGGTCCCGTCTCGGGGGTCGGACAGGCGGTAGACGAAGCACTTGGTAGCCACGGTAGTTGTCCAGGTAGGTGAGGTAGCAGGCGAGGTAGATGCGCAGGTCAGGGCAGGTAGTTCAGCGAGGTAGACGCTTCTGCGTTCTTCAGGGGAGCGGCGTCTGCGGGCTGCCGGATCGGCAGGTCGATGCGGTGGATTCCGGGCCGGTTACGACCCCCCACTTTCAGCTGCTGACGGACCGGAATACCCCACCTCTCCAGCACCGCCCGGAAGGCCCCCACATCGAGGTCTGTATGGAAGCCGTGAGCGTGCGCGTGGGCGAGGAGATCGGAGAGGTGAACACCGTTACTGTCGGCGATCCGACTGCGTATCCAGTCGATGGTGGCCGCGTACACCTCCTCGGGGGTGGCTGCGGGCGGCTGATCGTGGTCCGGTTCGGCGCGCTCGGGGGCGTCACGCTGCTCGATCCTCCGGGCAACGCGTTCGAGGTACTCGCGGGGGATGAACAGGGCGACCGCTGTCGCCCACGCCACGGCGATCACTACGGCTGCCCAGCCGCCGTAGTGGATGGCGGCGTACAGCGTGATCCCGTGGACCACCCAAGGCGCCTTCCAGCCAGCGCGGTCAGTGAGCCATCTGGCCGGCCCGCACACGCCCGTGAACAGCGCGCCGAGGAGGCCGACCTCCTCCTCGGTCTTGTCGGCCTCGACCCCCTCGCCACCGTCGACGAGAGGAGCCTCGAGCCCGTCGCCGTCGGCGGGGTCGGGGACCGAGCGGAGGGGGGCGGCGCTCATGCGAGCCCTCGCATGATCACGGCGATCTTCGTGGCGACGATGGCGAACCCGCCGCCCGCACCGGACGCGACGTACCAGAACACGATGCCGAGCATGGACACGCCACGGGTGGTCAGCTTCTTGTAGAGGATGATGATCAGCAGCGTGAGTGCGAGGCTCGCCATGGTGTAGCCAGGGAACACGCTGGTGAACATGCCGATCCCATCGCGCACGAGGCTCGACACCATGTCGAAGGGCGGGCCAGCCGCGTTGTAGGCGGCCCCGGCGATCATCGACAGGACCAGGCAGACACCCCAGCCGAGGGGCTTCATCTTGCCGCCGCTGCTGGTGCCGAACCACAGGAGTGCGGTCAGGGCACCGGCGAGTCCGACGGCGCCGAGGGCGGGGAGGAAGTCCATGCTTCGCGTTCCTTTCCGGGATCGGGGTGGCGGTCAGGCCGGGTTGCCATGCAGCAGGACGCCGACGATCACTGAGACCAGCGGCACCCGGGCGGCAAGCGCGAGGGGCGGCAGCCAGTTGCGGGTGCGTTGGTCGAAGCACCAGATGGCGACGGCGACTCCGTACCAGACGCACACGTAGAAATCGGTCCACGAGTCGTACGTCGCCGCCAAGTAGGCGGTCTCTGCGGTGAAGAACTGCGGGATGCCGAGCCCGAACCCGAGGGCCAAGGCGCTGCCGTTGTAGAGGCCGTGACGGGTCGGCGGTGACATCCCATTCCACGCCTCGGCCAACGACTTCTTGGGCGACTTGCCGCGGTTGTACGTCGGGCGGCTGTAGACCCTTTTGCCGGAGCCGCTCATGCTCCAGCCGCGCCGGATCCGGGCCGGGACCTTGCCTCCGCCCGTCTCGTCTTCCTCTTCCTCGTCGTCCTCGTCGTCTTCCATGTCCTCAGGCACGGGGAGCTGCGTGTCGCAGTCCTCGCACCAATAGGCGACGAGCTGGCCGGTGAGGCTGGCGTGGACCGCGTGCGGGTGCTCGCACGGCTCCTCTTCGGGGGCCTGCTTGTCCAGGTCGACGACGTCGCGCTTCGGCTCCCACCAGTTCGGCAGCCGTCCGCCACCGCGTACCGGCTGGGCCGGGATGGTCACCACCGGGCCTGTGCCGGTCTCGTCGGTGTCGTCGGGTTCGGTCACGGTCGTCGAGCTGTTGAGCCGCTGGATCAGGGCGCGGGGGCGGAGGTCCATCGGGTCACTTCCTTGGGAAGAGGTGGGCGGCGCGCTGGCCGGGGTGCTCCCCCACTGCGCGGTGACGGCGGGCCAGGGAGCGCAGGACGGGCACCGTGCGGTCGGCGGGGACGATGCGGATGCCGTCGAGCACCAGCTCGCCGCCGACGAGCGGGGCGCCGTCCATGGAGACGAGGGGGATCACGGGGCAGCCGAGGACGCGGGCGACGGTCCGGGCTTCGTGGCGGATGCCGTTCAGCCGCCGGGTGACGTCGCGGTTGCCGTGCATGAGCCGGCCGGACTCGACCTTGAGCGGCCAACGGGCCGACCACTTCTTGCTGTCGAGGACGATCACGACACCGTGCGGGCTCACCAGCAGGTGGTCGACGTTCGCGTTGCCGGTCGGCAGTGCGCGGTCGTGGAGGACCGTCCAGCCCTCGCGGGCGAGCGGCTTGAGGCGGGCCGCGGTGGCTTTCTCCCCTGCCGCCCCGGCGGCCCACTGGTTCGCCTGTCGACCGCGTGCGGTCTGGATGCCGATCAGGTCGGCGAGGCGGACCAGTGGACTGCGGAGGCGGCGGGCTCGGGCTGCGGCTGAGGACCCGGCGCCGGGCCGCCGCCGTAAGTGCTGGAGGTACCAGGCGACGGCAGCGGCCACGACGACGACGTGAGCGAGAGTCACGATGCCTTCCGGGACGGGTCGACGCGCAGCGCGGTGCGCCGCACGGTGTCGGCGAGGTTCGGCCGGTCGGGGTGACCCGCCTCCTTGACCGCGGTGACGAGGTCGGCGTCGCTGACCTTCGGGTTGTGGGCGATGACCTCGCGGACGATCGCGGCGATCGACTGGCGGTCGATCTCCGTGACCGTCGGGACGGGCGCCTTCTGCTCGTCGCCGCCCTGGCCGGCCGCGGGGGGGACCGGAGCGGACGGGGCGGGCTCGGGCGCCTGCTCGGCCGGAGGGAGACTCGTCGTCTGGGCGCTGGCCAGGATCGCCCCGGCAGCCTGGTACTCGACGCCCCCAACCGCCCGCTGGTACGCGGCCCGACGGTTGAGGCGCAGCAGACGGCCGGACAACAGCTCGCGGCTGGCCAGCTTCTGCTCCTGCTGGGTGACCCAGTGCGCGACACCCTCGTCGAGCGGGACGGCGTGGTGCCGGATCAGCAGCGCCCACAGGCCCTTGGACAGCAGATCGATGCAGGCGCCGAAGCCACCGGCCCACGGCTGGTTCAGCGTGAAGCCGTACGTGAAGACGGCACCCATGCTGAGCAAGAGGAAGAACCATCCGGCGATCCGGGCGGCTTTGCCGCGCTCCGGGTCGATGCGGTCAAGCCATTCGAAGGCCATCGCGGTGACCCAAGCCGCGGTGAATAGGCCGCCCGCGCCGTACGCGACGACGTCAGGCACGATCGCGGAGAGCAGCCCTCCGAGGCTGGCGGTCGTCGCCACGATGGCCATTCCGGTGACGCCGACGATCACGCCGGTCGCGCCGCGCAGGATCATCTCGTCCCACTCACGGGGCGGTACCGGCTCCCACGCGTCGTAGGCCACGTTCCGGGTCGAGGGGACACCGTCAATGACGGTCGTCTCCTCCCGATGGCGGGTGACCTTGCGGTACTTCACTCCTGGGGTGCGCGGCTGCTCGGTGGCCTCGTCCATCGCACTTGCCTCTCTGTGGGGCGATACAGGGATGGCGGACCCGCCCCCGAGGACAAGGGGGCGGGCCGGCCGGTGTGCCGCCGTCAGCCGTGCCGGGCACGCTCGCGACGGCGATCTTCGTCCTCCCACGCCTGACCGGCGCGGGCGGCCTTGCGGACATCACGGGCTCGGGACGCCCGGTCTTTGTCCTTCTTCTTGCGGTCCGCCTTTTCGCTGGCGGACTCGCGACCCGCGTACCTCGTCTCCGCGAGCTGGCGGTCGTTGCCGCCGGTGAGCCATCCGAAGCCCTTCATGCGCGTCGCCCCCTCGGAGCTCCGGCGGCCTCGTTGCCGCGGGCCTTCGCCAAGCCGGTGGCGATCCGGGCATCCGAGGCGCGCTCAGCACGCTCGGTCGGGGTGCCGTAGTCCTTCTTCGCCTGGGCGAGGAGTTCGGCAGCGGTCTCGTTCGCCATCAGGCGTGTCCCCCCGCCTGAAGCGCGCGCGTCTGCTCGCTGTCCTCGCTGCGCCAGTCGAAGCCGCAGGCCGTGGCGGCCTTCAGCAGCAGCAGCGCGAACTCGCCACGGGTGATCCCTGCCGGGGCCTCCGGCGCTTCGGCGAGCGCAGCCCGGGACATCTGGGCCGCCCCAACGAACATCGGACGGTCGGACAGCTTGTACGCCTCCGCGCTGACGCACACCAGGAGCGAATGCGGCTCCAGGACGTCGGACGGGTCCTTGGTGGTGAAGTGAGCGGCGACCATGGCCAGCACGCGGCCGGCCGTCACCCTCGGGTCTTCGGCCTGGGCGGGGGTACTCCCCGCGGCCCGGTCAGTAGAGTTCACTGCGTCAGCTCCTGTTAGTGGCAGGTGTCTGGCGTCCCGGCCCGTGTGCAACCACGGATCGGGGTTGAGGCGGTGCCCGGTGTGCAACCACCGGGCACCGCCGCTTTCAGCAGCCCCGACCGCGTGTGCAACCACGGCGGTTGGGGCTTTCTGTTGAGCAACTGGGGTTGCTTGCCTGAATGTACGGGATCCCATACATTCAGGCAACCGGCAACCCGGAGAAAAGGGACGGGATGGCCGAAGAAGAGGCGGTACAGGAGGAGGCTCGACGGGTGTTTGAGGCACTGGATGAGCTCGTGACGATGGACGATCCGGAGGCTCAAGCCCGAGCGATCACACGGGTATTGAAGGACCAACCGGATCGGAACAAGCGGCTCAAGAAGATCCGCCAGGACTACGTCAAAGCCCAGCGAGCCGCCAAAGTCCCCTATCGGAAGATCGCTGATGCGCTGGGCGTGTCGCTCGCTACCGTGCAGGCCATCGAGAGCGGCTACTCCGGGTCGGGCAAGGACCGCCCCAAGTCGACCAGGAAGAAGGCCAATAACGGAGACGCAGCCGAGTAGGCGCGGTATCGCCTTGCCTCGGTAGCGTCCGGCACCTTCCCAGCGTGCGGCCGGGCGGCGTGGACGGCCGCCCGGCCCGGGATCTCACGCCCGCATTTCGCGCGGGAGCCTACCTGGCCGCCGCGCCCACGTCCGGGTGACGTGCGTCGGATTCAGCCTCGGTGATCAGGTATGTGCCCCTATGGTGCGGCCCGCTCTTGCACACCACACAGAGGGGCCGACGCGTCATGACGACAGCACCGGATCAGCAGCCTGCCCAGGTCGGGCAGCCTCCGACGATCATCATCAACAACACTTCCAGCTCTTCCGCTTCGGCGTCGGCCGCGGCGGTCGTCGGGGGCTATGGCCGGCTGGGGCGTCGGCGTCAGTCGTTCTGGGCGCACTTCTGGCTGTTCATGTTCACCGTGGGTATCGGCAACGTTCTGTACGCGATGCACGTGAGCCGCTGGAACAGGGCTCGCGGTCTGTGACGGCGGCCTGAAACGCCGCGAGGCCCTTCCCGTGCTCGAACTACGGGAAGGGCCTCGCGGCTTTCTGTGGGTCAGCGTAGCTCTGTGACGTCACGCCGATGAGCGGCCGGATGTGTGCGTCTGGGCTCTTGGCAGCCAGTAGCGTGCGCCGAATGAATAGTGCTTCCCCTCTCTCGCGCACCTTCCGCTTGATCGTCACGGGGGGTGGGACCGGCGGTCACACATACCCCGCCCTGACTGCGATCCGGACGTTGCGGGGCAGGCTGGCCGCCGAGGGCAGAACGCTCGATGTGCTGTGGATCGGCACGGCGGATGGCCTGGAGGCGCGGGTCGCCCCAGCTGAGGGCATCGCGTTCACCACGGTCGCTACGGGCAAGATCCGCCGTTCCAGCAACCCGCTGAAGATGGTCAGTCCGGCGAACGTGCGGGACATGGCCCGGGTGCCGCTTGGTGTGGCGCAGGCTCGGAAGATCATCGCCGATTTCCGGCCGGACGTCGTTCTCGCCACCGGCGGGTACGTCGCTGTCCCTGCGGGGCTGGCCGCCCGCCTGTGCCGGCGCCCGCTGGTTCTCCACGAGCAGACTGTGCGCCTGGGCCTGGCCAACCGGAAGTTGGCGAGCTCGGCGACGAAGATCGCGGTGTCGTCGGAGTCGTCGGTGCCGCTTCTGCCGGAGTCGGTGCGGGGTGCCGCCGTCGTCACTGGTAATCCGGTCCGCCCGGAGGTGCTGGCGGGGCACGCGGACAAGGCGGTCGAGGTGCTTGGGTTGCGCGGCTTCGACCGGCGCCTCCCGACCGTGTACGTCACCGGCGGCGCCCAGGGTTCCCAGCAGATCAACGACGTTGTTCGTGACTCGCTGCCGTGGCTGCTGAGCAACGCGAACGTGATCCATCAGTGCGGCCCGTCGAACGTCGGAGCCCTGCAACAGCTCGCGACGGTCATGCCTTCGGAGTTGGCCGGACGGTACTACCTCACCGGGTTTGTTGGCCCGGAGCTCCCCGACGTGCTGGCTCTTGCCGATGTCGTGGTCTCCCGGAGCGGCGCGGGCACGATCGCCGAGCTCACCGCCCTTGGTAAACCGGCGGTGTTCATTCCGCTCGCCTCCTCGGCCGGGGGCGAGCAGGCGCACAACGCCCGTCACTTGGAGGCGGCCGGGGCCGCTGTGGCTCTGCTCGGCGAGGTCACCGGGGCGAGCCTGCGTGACGCGGTGGGCCCGCTCCTCACGGACCCCGGTCGGCGGGACGTGATGGCGAAGCGGGCCCGGGGGTACGGGCGACCGGATGCGGCGGACAGGCTTGTGGACGTGATCCTGTCCGCCGCGTCCGGCTGACCATGTCCGGACGGTGTCCGGGCTGGTCACGGGCGTTGTCCGTTATCGGCGGCGTGGCGGTGGCCAGTACGGGATGGCCCAGGCCGGGCGGTCGCGGCGCGCCGCGGTGGTCTGCTGGGCGACGGGCGCGAGCGCGCGGGCAAGTTCGGCCATCGCGGCGGCGGCCTCAGCGCTGGGGCGGAGCGCTTCGAGGGTCGCGCGGATCGGGGCGGTCGCTTCGCGGAGGACCTGCATCGCTTCCAGGGTGACGAGGTGGGTGCGCGGGCCGGTCTCTTTCCGCCGGGCCTGTTCAACGGCGACGGACGCCTCCTGTGGGGTCATCTCGTGGCGCTCGACGAGGCGGGCGATGAGCAGCAGCGCGGCACGTGCGCTGGCCTCCTCGGGCGTCATAGGCTCGGGTCCCTCCTGCGGGTGTCCGGACGTGTCAGGCTGTCCGTGTCCGGGGCTGTCCGGACGGTGTCCGCGCCGGTCAGTCGGGGTGTCCGGACAACCTCGGCCCGGGCGGGCAGCGTGTCCGTGGACATGTCCGGATGCTGTCCGGGACGATCACGACGCGGCTGCCGGGGCGTAGCCGGCCGGGTGGGTGGGCTTCCCCCGGGGCGCTTCGGGGCAGTTCACGGTTCGGCAGCCCTCTTCGATGTACGGGACATGGACGCAGCGGGCCCAGTTGTACTGCGGGTCCTGGTCGAGCTGCGGAGCGCGGCGCACCGGATGGGTCAGGCGCTTGTGCCAGCCCACCGGCTCATCCTGTACTTCGGGCTCCCGTCGAACGTCTCTGACCGCTCACCGTGTCGGCGAGCGGTCAGACTTCTGGGGCGAGCCATGAGCCTGATCACCAACTCCCCCGCGCCGTGGGCATGAGGCCCTTACGACGTGGAGACGATCTCCGTGATCAGGCTGCGGATGCGCGATTCGATCACGTCGCGGAGCAGGCGGACGGGTGCCCTACAGCTGCCGCGCGGTGTGCAGGGATTCATGCTCGAAGGCGCTGTGCCTGAGGCTTCTTGCCAGCCGTGTCGGCGCACTCAGCTGAGGCTGGTCCTCGCAGGCCTGCGGCAATCCGAAGAGCCCGATCCCGTCAGTACATGTGGCAACGGTTCAACGACCGTGGGTGTCCCACCACCCGGTCAACTCCTCGACACGAGCATCGAAGTGACGGTCGAGGAACGACATGGGGGCCGCCAGGGGCAGGCGTCCGCCCGTCACCAGCGAGATACTCACCCGGCGCACTCCGACGCTGCGCCGAACGTCGATGCTCGATATGTCCGCCCATGGGATGCGGCGCTCTCGTTGAGCGAACGGCGAAAAGGTCACCAGGCACTCTGGGGTAAGCCGCGCGCCCCTGCTGCGTGGCAGGATCAGAACGCCGATGACACCCGCGCCAACCGCATAGGCGCATGTGCGCAGTTCCCCGGCCGTCATGGGGTCGGCGGTCCACCGCAGCCCCAGGTAGAGCAGGCCCGTTGCCAAGGCCATCCCCAGGAGGACTGGGACAGCGACCTGCGCTGAACTCAGCCGGAAATCGATGGTTTCATCCGTGTGCCGCACGCGGCATCACATCCTTCCTCGGGGCGGTAGGACGTGGGGGTGGTCCCGACCGGGACCACCCCCACGTCCTATTCAGTTATCTCTTGCAGTTGCGGTTTCTCTTACTCACGTTGCCGGGCCGTGCCCAGCCCCAGACGCCACCCCAGCCGACGGTGGCACCCATCTGCCAGGTGAAGCACCCGCCCCGCTCCGCCGCGGCGTTGACATGGTGGATTGCCCACCATGTGTAGGCCCAGGCGAGCACGACGCACACGCCGATCGCAACGGGGTGGGTGAGCCGGCTGCACAGGAACGCCTCGGCGAGTGCCACACCAGCTCCACCCATCGTGCCGATGTCTTCCTTGAGGATCTTGGTGTGGAAGCGGGTGACGTAGAACTTGCACGAGAACGTGTAGCCGCTCCACCCCCAGTTGGTACCGCACTTGCGTACGTACGCTGCCCGACCGGAGGGGTCGAATTGGTTGCCCGGATCCTGGTTCGCGTAGTCGTACGCCGTCGCCGAACCGCCGTACACCGGGTCCGAGGTGAGGAAGCGCCCCGTGGCAGGGTTGTACATCCGAGCGCCCATCAGCATGGTGCCGGACACTGTCTCCGAGGAGCGCTCTTGGCCGCCGAGCCACCCGTAGCGCGCGGACTGCTGACCGGTGCGCGGGTTTCCGAACTCGTCGGCGTCCAGGGCCACCGGTGCCTTGGATGTGTCGAGCGGGAGCAGCATTGCCACATCGCCGTGGATGTTGGTGAGCTGGAGAACCACGTTACCGGTCTTGCTTGTGGTGGCCGCCAGTGTCCCCGTCGCGGAGGTGATGTTGCGGGTCACCGTGCCGGCGGTGTCCTCCGTGATCCAGCGCGGGCTGTCGCCGTCACCGCTGTAGTGGTTGACCTTGGAGCCGGTCTGGGTCCAGCTGGTGCCGCTGCCGGTTTCAGTTTTCCACGAGCGGTAGCGCAGAGCGGAGTCCAGCTGCCAGGTCTGGCGCTGGGTGCCGGCCGTCTGCTGGTAGGCGAGATCGTTGGCGTAGTAGGCGGTGGTGCTGCCCGGGGCGACCGTGGTGCGGCCCAGGTTGTCGTACGTGTAGCCGGCGTTGACGATGCGGTCAGCGCTGTCGTACGTGGATGTGGCGGTGGTGCCTCCCGTTGTCGGGCAATCGGTGCCGGGGGCGGCGACCGCGCTGGTGAGCGTCTTGCGGTTGCTCCGGCTGTCGAAGCCGTACGTCCTCCGGGTGCAGACCGTGTCGGCGGTGTCGTCGACCCTCTGCAGGCGGCCGGCCGCGTCGTAGCCGTAGGACTGGTCGGACCAGCCCGCGTGGGCGGCGACCTGGCCGTCTGCCGTCTGGGTCACGACGTCCGTGTAGACGGTCGTGCCGTCGCTGTCCCGTGTGTAGGTACGGGCTGCGGTGGCACCGGTGGGGTCTGTGCCGATGCTGAGGGTGTACCCGCCGGGTAGCTTCTCAGTGCTGACTAGACCATCCGCGTCGTAGGTCACCTGGGAGGCGCCGGCGACGGAGTCGCTGGTTGCCGTGGCCATGCCGCGAGGCTCGGCCGCGTGGTCGTAGGTGAGAGTGGTGGTTGACGGCGTGTTGTCGGTGATCTTGACCGGCAGGCCGAGCAGGTCGTAGTCCGTCGTGGTGATGCCGCCGTCGGCATCGGTGTAGGAGATCTGGCGGCCCAGTTTGTCGTAGGTTCGGGTCAGCGTGCCCCCGGTCGAGGATGTGGTCTTCACAGGGCGGCCGGTGGATGCGTCGTACTCGGTGGTCGCCTCGGGTACGACCTGGCCGATCCCGGCAGTGATCGTGACCTTGGTCGGTCGTCCCGCCTCGTCGTAGGCGGTGGTGGTGGTGCGGGTTGTCCCGTTGGCGGTCTCGGTGACCTTGGCCGGGGTGCCCCACCAGTTGTACTCGGTGGTGGTCGTGGGCAGCTGTGACGGGTTGGAACCGCCGCCGGTGATGGCACCGCCCGGGCCGGTCGAACAGACTTGGTCGGCCCACTCGGGGCGGCCCTGGCAGGTGCCGGTGCCGGTCGCGGACCAATAGGTTGTCACCCGGGTCGCAGCGTCCGTACCCGAAGCGCCAGGCAGCAGCTGCTTGGTAGTACGGCCCTGGGCGTCGTACTCAGTCTTTTCGGTGATGGCCAGTCCGGCCGGGTCCTTGATTCTCTGGGTGGGCAGACCCTTGGCCCAGTCGTAGACCGTCTGCGTCACCTTGGTCTCTCCTTGGACGGTCGGGTGCTCACGCACCTGGGCGCCCGTGGTGACCTTGGTGATCTGGTCCTTGACCTTGGCGGTGCCGTCGGTGGGGCGGCCCGCGTCGTACTCGTTGACCGTCCAGGAGCGGGCGGTGACGGAGGTACCGGCGGGGACCAGGACAGTCGAGCCGGACTTCAGGTCGGCCGAGAGGTCGATCCGGTGCAGCGGGCCGAATACCTCAAGGGCACGGGTACCGCTGCTGTCGAACACCGTGGCGGTGGACAGCAGGTCCGCGCGCTCAGCGGCCGGAAGCTGAGCAATGCCCAGCTCGGCCTGCTTGGTGCGGTCCGAGGCGGTCAGGCCGAGGGCCAGCGAACGGTTGGCCGCGGTCAGCTCGCGCACGGTGTTGCCGAACTGGTCCTCCTCCATGCTGGTGACGTGGCCGCCGGGGGCGGCCGTGTTCACCTTTTGGCCGGACACTCCAAGATAGTGCACCCCGGCACGGTCGTAGGCGGTCGCGGTGAGGGCGTCGCCCGAGTGCGCCGAAGGGACGCTATCGGGAGGGAAGACAGCAGTGGCGTCAGTGGGTTCCTCCAGCTGACCCCAGGTACGGACATCCGCTGCACCCATGGCGTACGGGGCCTTCGCGCCGGTCAGCGGCACGTCGTAGACGACAGCGGTGGTAGCGGTGCCTTCCTCGACATTCGCGGTGCCTTGCTTGAGGCCGGAACGCGATGCCTTGAGCAGCATGCCTTCACCGGCTGTGGCGGAGTTGCCCGCCTTGCCGTAGGTGAAGGTCCAGGGGAGCTCGCCCGCTGGGGTGAACCCGGTGACCCGGCCCTCCGTGTCGTAGCTGTACTCGGTCTTCAGAGCAGGGCTGATCTGCGGGTTCCAAGCCTGGCGCAGACGGCCATCGATATCGTAAGCGTAGGTCTGCACCGTCTTGGAGGTAGCCGTGGCCGCGCCGGGCTCGGTGGACCACAGCCGGATCTCCTTCACCTGGCCGGTGAAGTCGCCGAAGACGAGACTGGTCGCGGTGGTGGAGTTCGCGTAGACGTACTCCAGCACCCGGCAGCCCTTTGTGGCCGGATCCGACGTGCAGGAGCCGGCGCTCGCCGCCGAGGTCGGCGATGTGATGCGCTTGGGACGCGCATACGTCTCGCTGCCGACGACGATGGTCTCGGAGAGCGTGGTCGTCGTGGAGTTGGTCAGGCCGTCCTGCACGATGCTGGAGACCTGCCAGGTGGCGACGTCTGGGTCGGTTTTGGTGAAGGAAGTGACCGTGCCCTGGTTGTCGGTGAGCGTGAAGGACCCGGCGACACTGCCGGTGAGCACGAGTTGCTCCGCTCCCGGTTCGGAAATCCAGCCGGTCTTGGCGGCATTCGCAGTGAAGTGGACCGAGTCGCCTCCAGCCGTCACTACATCGACCGCGGTGTCGGAGACCCTGCGGACGTAGGTGTAGTCGGACTCGACCCGCTCCGCGGTGACTCCGGAGACCCACTCCTTGCCGAAGATGGCCGCCTGGCCCTCCTGCTCGGACCCCTGTCCGGGGGTACGGGAGGAGGCCGTACGGGAGACCGACAGACCCAAGGCCGAGACGTCGTCGCCGGAGAGGGCGTAGTCGCCGGTCAGCAGGTTGAGCGAGCCGGGCCCGATTTCATCCGTGTCGGCCCCTTCCGCGTTGCGGTCGATGACCGCGGTGAGCGGCTGGGTGCTGCCCGCGGCGCTATTGGGACCGGTGAAGTCGGCCTTGATCTCGACTGTGCCGTCGGGGTCTACGGTGTCAGTGGCGTTCCAGACCAGTGCAGCGTTCTTGCCGGCCGTGAGCGGGACAGGCCAGTTCGTCAGTGGCGTACCGCCGGAGGTGACGTCCCCAGCAGGGATCACGGTCCAGGCGTCAGCCTCGGAGCGGCGCCAGGAAAAGGAAACCTTGTCGTACTTGGATCCATCGGCCTCCGCAACGAGCGGAAGCCGCCGCGCCGAGATCTCACCCTCGCTCGGCTGGACGAATCCGCCGGGGCCCGCGTGGAAGGTGTAGTCGATGGCCTCGGACTTGTTGTCCGCCTTGTCGACCGCGCGGACCTGCAGGGTATGGGTGCCGTCCTTGGGTGGGGCGATGGATATCGCCTTCGCTCCAGAAGCACCACCGGTGGCGACCTTGGTCCAGGTCGTCCCGTCCAGGGACCACTCAAGCCAGTTGTGATCACCGCCGGTCGGCGGAGTCACGTTGAACACGCCAGCCTGACCTGCACCCTTGACCCACGCGTTCGACGGGTAGTCCGTCGATGTGACCGCGGTCGGGGCGGACGGCGCCGTCGTGTCGACCATGAAGGTCTTCCAGGCCGACCAGCCGAGGTTGTAGTGCGCACCGTCGTAGGGCGAGGTGCGGAACTTGTACGTCTTGCCGTTGGTCAGCACCCCGGCCGGGACGGTCACCGAGGCGACCTGGCCAGAGGGGACGTACGGCGAGACGATGACGTCGCCGACCTGGGTGTCAGTGGCACTGTCGAAGATCTGGAAGGTGCCATTGACCTTGTCACCATTGGCGTCGACGAAGGTATCCCGCAGCGTCGGCCTCAGCGTGTTGACCACATACGAGCCGCTGTAGGAGAAATACGGCGGGCCGGCCTCCTGCTTTGTGCCCGTGCGGGGCCGGTAGTTGTAGGTGACGACCAGCTTGGGCGGGTTGGACGCGGCGTTGGCGGAATTCACTCGTTTCCACTGCGCGGTGGGCGTCTCGCTGGTGGCGCGTAGGCCCATGTGCCCACGGGTGGCCTTGGCCGATGCCCATTCCTGCACCAAGGTGTCGACGTCGGCATTGATCCAGCCGTCCGGGGCCGAGGTGCAGGCGGGATTGCCCTTGGTCTCGGTGGATGTGGCCTTCTTCGCCGTCATGACCGGCCGGTTCGTCCACCGGCTAGCGGTCGTCGCCGCGGGCGAGGACCAGACCTCCCACGGCTGCGCCGTGCAGTCCACATTGCCGGAGTGGAAGTTCCACAGGCTCAGTTTCGCGTCCAGGATCAGCGCGTCCTGGATCGGTGCGGTGTCCCAGGAGATGAAGGACTGCGCGATACGCGGAGTCCCGTCGCCGTTGACCGTTCCCGGGTTGCCGAGGTCCAGCTCGACGTCGGTTGACCAGTCGACGGTTTCGCCCTGCTGAACATAGGTGTCGAAGACGTTGCCCAGCGAAGAGGTGGAAGGATCCACTGTCACCGGATACTTCGTCTTCGGATCAGCCAGGAAGCCCGCGTCCGGCGTGATGACGAGGTCGACCCCGCCCTTGGCCTTGACGGCCTTCATGGCGACCTTGGCCCGGTTGGTGTGCTCACCGGACACCTTGTCGACCGAGGCGTCCCACATCACCGGAGCTGGCATGACGGCCTGCTTCTTGCTCTTCTTGTCGGTGAAGAGCAGGCTGCCGTTCGCCTGTTGCGCCACTTTAAGACCCTTGGTCCTCAGCGGCAGCGTATAGGTGTAGCCGTCGATGACAGGCTTCTGCTTGATTTCGACGAACTGCTCGAACCCGGTACGGGTCGCCTCGACGACCACGTCCGCGCCGGGGACAGCGTTCACATATTCGGCACGAGTGCCGTCAAGCTTCGGCGCGGGCAAGCCGCCCTTCCACTGCAAGGTGATCTGCCGATCACCCTCACCCAGCGTCACCAGATCGGTGGCCTTGGTTGCCTGAGCGGCCTTCAGGGAAGCAGCCGGGGCCCCAGTCTTCCCTGCCAGCCTCAGACCACGGGGGTGAGCCTTAGGCTCGACCGTGCCATCGGCATGGCTGAACAGGTCCAGGTCGACGTCACGCCAGTCGCCGGTTGCCTCGTCCCGGAACCGGACCGGTCCCGCCGTCAGCTCGGTCGTGAGCGAACCGTCCTTGTTCACCCACGTCGTCGAAGTCTCGGTGCGCTCCGACAGCGCCTCGACACGCTTCCCCGACAATCGCGCCGCCACGCGGGCAGACAGGACGTCCGCCGCTTGAGTGGCCGTCGGCTTCTTCGTCGCGGACGGGACTGACTTGCCTCGATCGGCGGCCAACACGGGAGAAGAACCGTCGAGCAGTGTGACAGTCAGGGCTACGGCGAGACTGCCCGTTATGAAGGGCAGGCTCCTCCCGAACCGCTGTCGTCCGCGCCGTCTTCGCACGGGTCTACGAACCGTCATGTCTTTCGCACTCCTACACATTCAACGGCATCACATCTGTGATCTTGACGTGAACATAGCGAGGAGGAAAAGATCCACAACCGGAGCAAGCCAAGGCAAGATCGACTAACAAGGTTCCCGAGTCTCTAGTGACCTTCCTCACAGTTCACTAGCAAGGTCGGCGGCCGCAATCGCACCCGGTGCCATACACGGGAGAGATAGATGAGTCGTACTGCTCCGATGCCTCGCAGGCTCGAAGAGTTGGCTGAGTACAACGCGGCAATACACCAGCGGTGCACGACGCAGAGGCCGGACCTTGGGGAGAACGCGTTCGTGGTCGAGTTCGTGGCCCCGGAATCTCTCACGGTTCACCAAGGACGCCCGTAAGAAAGCTTTGCAGGAGGAGTTCAACGTCGGGTCGCGGCGGCAGATCGGGGCTAACGGGCTCGTTGTCGTCGAGGTACCTGGTCGGGGTAGCGGTGTGTTCGCCTGACTTCGGTAGCGCTCGGCCCCTGCGGGATTGCGTGGCTGGGCGGCGTGGACGCTGCCCAGCGGTACGGGCTCCAACCGTGCGCGGGAGCGTGCTACCCGTGGTCAAGTGGGGCCGGGTTCGCCAGGTGGCCAAACGGCTAAGCGGGCGACAGTTCCGTTACTCCGTCTCCGGTTGCTGCCGTGGCGAGATGCTGGCCAGCGGACGACACCATGAGCTCGATGGACTCCTTGATGGCCTTCGCATTGAAAGCGATACCGATGTTGAGCTCTTGGGCGAACTTGACGTGCGCAGTCGCTGCAACCTCCTCGGCGACCGGGAGTTGTGCGTTCCGGAGCATCGTCTGGGCGATGATTCCGACCAGTGCGATTCGGCTGCCAGCGGTGATCACATTCGGGCCCGAACGGTAGGTCCCTTGGTTGAACAGGAACACGGGGCTGCCGCTACTTCCCCCGAAGACCGATCCGTCGACGAGGAACATGGGCTTGCCGCCGAAGTCCAGTTGGAGGGGCGTTGCGGTGATGCCGCGCCGCGCGATGGGGGTGAAGTTCATGGGGTCGCGGTGTCCGTTGGGGTATCCGACGAACGTGATTTCCTCGATCGCGTCGGTGTAGAGGTCGGGTAGCTCCGTCGCGAGGAGGGACAGGGGCAGGGCCTGGATGAACAGTTTGTTTGCGAGCAGCAGGAGGGTCGGGGCGAGGGGCATGACCGCAATGTCGACCGTGGGGTCGGGGTGCCCGACGTACATGGTCGGCGGCAGATCGACAGCTACGGCCTGACCCAGATCCGGCACATTCGCTTCCGGCTTCCTGGGGATGAAGTGCGCCACCAGCTGCTGCGCACCGGCGAGGACGTGCTTGTTGGTCACGAGCATTGGGCACTGATCGCCGTTCTCCAGGCTGGCGGTCATGATGAAGCCCGTGCCGACGCTGGCACTCTTCGCGCCGTGGTTCTCTATTCGAACAGTGGCGAAGAACAGCATCTTCGCGATCGTGTCGATGTTCACCGCCACAGCATCCCACCGGGCAACGACACCCGGTCAGGAATTCGCGAACGGCCTACTCATCGCCATCCCTTACCGGCCGCCGCCAGGTTTCGGCCTGCTGCCTAGCGGTCGGTGGCGGTGGCAGGGACGGCTGCGGCCATCGCGACCCATCCCTCGTGTCATGCCTGATCGAGGAGCGGTCCGGCACCCGAGTGCGGGACTTGGGCACTGTTGTCGGGCCAGTGTCCGGCGCAGCGGTCCGCGGCGCAGGGGTTGAGCGCGGAGGCAGCGAGCCCGGCGGCATGGGGCTCTTTTGCGCGGGACCCAATGGTGATATCCGTTGGCACAGCCGTTAGATCGGCGATCGTCGGGGGATATAGGGGAAAGCATGTCGGATCGGGAGCGCGCGCCACAGGGCGGTCCCTCAGAGCCGCCGCTGGTACTGAAGGGTCCGGCCATGCAGTTCCCCTCCATGCCTAGCCCCAAGAAGATCGTCTTCGGCTATGACCCGGACGAGTTCGAGGAGTTTGTCAAGGAGTGGATTCCTGCGCTGAACCCGCTGTACGTGCGGGTGGAGCGGCATGGCGGCAGCGGGGACCACGGGATCGACGTGGCCGGCTACCGTACACCGCAGGGCCTGGAAGGGCCGTGGGACAACTACCAGTGCAAGCGCTACAAGAGTGCCCTGAGCTGGAGTACCGCCTCGGCGGAGATGCGGAAGATGTTCGCCGGGGTTGTCCTGGGACACTTCATCCTGCCGACGCAGTACGTGTTCGTAGCTCCCGCGATCGCCCGTTCTCTTCGGCAGACTCTCGCAAAGCCGAGCGAGGCACGTGCGAGCTTCCTCCGAGGCCTATCGGGAACCACCGATGAGGTCATCACCAAGCTCACCGCCGACCAGCAGCTCCGCGTCGCGGAGCTGGCCGAGCACACGGACTTCGCCATGTTCGTGCCGGTCGACATGGATCAGATGCTCGCTCAGCACAAGACCACCCCACTCTGGGCCACACGCTTCTCCGATGAGCTGCGCGAACGCCCCGGCATCATGCAGCCTCCTGAACAGCACGATCCGGGCGAGGCCCGCTATGTGCAGCAGCTGATGCAGGTCTATGCCGAGCGTTGGGGAGACACTGCCGACACCCTGGATCGAATCGCCCAGCACTCGAAAGCTGGCGAGCACATGCATCGGCAGCGGGTGGCGTTTTACAGCGCCGAGTCACTGCGGCGCTTCGCCCGCGACGCCTATCCTGACGGCCACTTCGATGCGGTTCTCGACGATGTCCACGTCGTCGCAGTGGAGGTGTCCGACCGTCGCTTCGAGCTGGGCTGGGACCGTCTGCAGGCTGTTCTCGCCGCGGCGGCCGGAGCCGCCGGCCTGACGGAAACAGTTCTCAGCCGCTATGTGAGGCCTCTGGACCGGGTTGGGGTATGCCATCACTTAGCAAACGATAACCGTCTGACATGGTGCGAGGAAGGAGGAATATGAACCCGCTGAACAGTCCGCTGGAGATCGGGGTGCGCGCTCTGGTGTTGCTAGCCGAAAGCCACCCCCAAGCCCTGGACCTGGCTCAGCTGGCCGTGCTGGACCATGCGGTTCTGCACAGCGGTGAGCTGAACGGCCCGCCCAGCCTGCATCCATCCCTGCCTGGGCATTCCGGCGAACTAGGCATGAAGCGCACGGTGCTGGAACAGGCCTTGCTGGTGCTGATCCGTGCGGGACTGGCGGGTGTCGAGGCGAACGCCACCGGACTGGTGTACCGGGCCACCGAGAGGGGGCCAGCGTTCGTCGACATCCTTGAGGCTCCTTATGTGGAGCGTCTGCGTGAGCGGGCCGAGTGGGCGGTTCACCACTGGGCTCCGGAAACCGATGTGCGCACTGCCACGGCAGCTTTCCTCAACGGCCCCACATATTCGCATCTGACTTCCGAGGGTCGCCGTGACTGAACTCCAGTTGGTGCATCTCACCTATGCCGGCTCCGGTTTACCCCCGGCCAGGATCGTCTTCGGTCCGGAGCTGACCGTCATCTACGGCACTTCAGACACGGGGAAGTCCTTCATCGTCAAGTCGATCGAGTACATGCTGGGAGGCACCGACTTAACTATGGTGCCGGAGGCAGAGGGTTACACCCAGATTCTTCTGGGGTTGCTCTTGCCCGACGGCAGCCCGCTCACCCTTGTCCGCGCTCCCGAGAGCAACAGCATCTTCCTCCATCGCTCTGATCTGCGTGATCTGGTGGTCCGGGCGCCTGACGCGACTGTGACCGCAGTCCACAACGCCCGCAGTAAGAACAGCCTCTCGATTCGTCTGATGCGGGAGCTTGGCCTGGACGAGGTCCTGATCCGCAAAAACGAAGCCGGCGGAACCCGTCATCTGGCACTGACCGACCTGGTGCACCTGTCACTGGTCACCGAGAACCGCATGGTCGGCGAGGTCCCTCCGGCGCTGCGCACCGGTACAACCGCCACCCGTACCGCAGAGCTGTCGGTCATGCGCTTCCTTCTCACCGGTGAGGGCGATCCGGCGGTTGACACCGGGCCCAATGCCGGGCAGCGCCGCGTCCACAAGGGACAGATCCAGCTGCTGGACCGGCTCGTACTGGACCTGTCGTCGAAGCTCTCCACTCAAGAGAATGCTCGCGAACTGCGCGACAGACTCATCCGAATCCGCAGCACACTGGAGACAGATTCCGCCCCCCTTCGCCGCATCAACGAATCCCACCGCGAGGCCGTCGACATCCGCATGTCCACCGCCCGGGACCTGGCCACCCTCGATGAACGACTGACCGAGGTCAGTGATCTATTGGGCCGTTTCCGTCTGCTGGAGGCGCAATACCGTTCGGACCTCGACCGCTTGGCCATGGTCAATGAAGTGGGTAGCGTCTTGGGGTACTTCAAGATCGGAACGTGCGTATTTTGCGGCGCGGACCCCGAGCACCAACGGCCTGGCCATGGCGAGGAGGAGACCACCCAGCTCCACGCCGCTGTAGAGGCCGAGGCCGCCAAGACCACCACTCTGCTCGGTGACTTGCTGCCGACCATCGAAGACCTCGACGGCGAACAGGCAGAACTCGTCCGCCACAGAAATCGTGCACAGTCTGACATTGTCACCTGGGACGAGATGATTGCCGAGTTGGAGCGAACGATCGCCCCCTTGCGTTCGGACATTGAGGACCTGCTGGAAGAGCGCTCCAGAGTCGAGCGAGATCTGGAGTTGCACGACCGCATCGCGGAATTGGACGAGCGAAAATCCCGCCTGGTCGGCGAGGGGGCTGTTCCTCTCACGCGGCCCAACCAGTACATCCCGAACGGGATCGTGAGTGATTTCGACTCCGTCCTGCAACAGACCCTGGATACATGGCAGGTGCCAGCTGTCGAGCACGCGGAATACGATCAGTACCATGCCGAGATCCGTGCTGGCAGCCGCCCCAGGGCAGGACGCGGTAAGGGGGTGCGGTCCGTCCTGCACTCGGCCTTCACTACCGCCCTGGCCCGTTTCTGCATGGACCGGGATCTTCATCATCTCGGCTTCGTGGTCCTGGACTCGCCCGTGGTCACCTACCGCGACCCGGAACCCGAGGAGATCCCAGACGTCGAAATCACCTCCACGGTCGTCGACCGCTTCTACAAGGACATGCTCTCCTTTCCCGGCCAAGCCATCGTGGTAGAGAACGACGACCCGCCCATCAAAGTGCTCTCGGAGGCCACCACCTATCACTTCACAGGAGGTGGGGGCAGCCGAGCAGCCTTCTTCCCCGTGGCCATGCGCTGACGCTCGGCGGGCATGCGGGCCGAGATCGAGTTCATGGAGGCCACCGACCTCTTCGCCGATGCGGTCAAGGTGATGCGGCGCCAGTTGGCTGCGGCCGGGGGGTAGGGCGGCCGGGCGGCGCGGACGGCCGCCCGGCCCGGGATCTCACGCCCGCATGTCGCGCGGGAGCGTGCAGGCGTTGCCCTCGTGGTCGCCGCGCCCACGTACGGGTGACCTGTGACGGATTCGGCCTCGGCGATCAGGTATGTGCCTCTATGGTGCGGTCCGCTCTTGCACACCACACAGAGGGGTCGACGCGTCTTGACGACAGCACCGGATCAGCAGCCTGTTCAGGTGGGGCAGCCGCCGACCATCACCATCAACAACAGTTCTTCGGCTGCGGCATCGGCCTCGGCGGTCGTCGGGGGATATGGCCGGCTGGGGCGTCGGCGACAGTCGTTCTGGGCGCACTTCTGGCTGTTCATGTTCACCGCGGGTATTGGCAACGTCTTCTACGCGCTGCACGTGAGCCGTTGGAACAGGGCTCGCGGTCTGTGACTGCGGTCTGAAACGTAACGAGGCCCTTCCCGTGCTCGAACTACGGGAAGGGCCTCGCGGCGTTCTGCGGGTCAGCGTATCGGCCGTCGTCGTGTCCGGACAGTGTCCGGGCTGTTCAGGGGTGTTGTCCGTTCTCGACGGCGCGGCGGCGGCCCGAACGGGGTGACCCAATCACGCGAAGCTGGAGGCCCGTGGCCGGGACCCAGCTGCGGTGGCAGGGCCGTTACTACAGCTCCCGCTCGATCTGCTTTTCCTGGACCTGCTCTTCTCGCAGGCTGTTCTCGTTCTTGACGGTGTAGCGAGTCTGCTGCCCGCTGCCCTGGGCCGCCTGGATCGTGCCCTGCGCCTTCTCGCCTTGCTGGTTCCGGTACTCCACGCGCTGTCCCTGGTTGTACGTCATGAACTCTCCAAGTCTCCTGTGAGTCGGTGGGAGGCTGGCCCCGCTCGTTCGGCGGGGGACGCCCCTCCTTGCGCCCGTGACCATCGCTAGGCGCACTCACAGCCCACCCCCACCTCCACACCACAGCAACCACTACGAGCCGAATGGAGGACGTCTCGCCCGCCCGGCCTACACGGTGTTGGCGTTCGGGTTAACCACAGGCCCGGTAGGAGGGGCCCAGGCCGGGCGGTCGCGGCGCGCCGTGGCGGTCTGCTGGGCGACGGGCTGGAGCGCGCGGGCGAGTTCTGCCATCGCCGCGGCGGCGGCCTCCACGACGGGGTGGAGCGCTTCGAGCGTCGCGCGGATCGGGGCGGTCGCTTCGCGAAGGACCTGCATCGCTTCCAGGGTGACGAGGTGCGTGTGGGGCCGGTCTCTTTCCGCCGGGCCTGTTCAACGGCGACGGACGCCTCCTGTGGGGTCATCTCGTGGCGCTCGACGAGGCGAGCGATCAGCAGCAGCGCGGCGCGTGCGCTGGCCTCCTCGGGCGTCATGGGCTCGGGTCCTTCCTGCGGGTGTCCGGACGTGTCCGGGCCGTCCGTGTCCGGGGCTGTCCGGACGGTGTCCGCGCCAGTCAGCCGGGGCGCCCGGACAACCCCGCCCCGGGCGGGCAGCGTGTCCGTGGACATGTCCGGACGCTGTCCGGGCACGATCACGACGCGACGCCCGGCGCCGCGAATCCCGTCCGGCCGGCCGGGGCGGGCGGCGCGGTGTGGACGAGCGGGAGCGGCTGCTCCGCGGGGATGAGCGGCTGCTCGTGGGGGACGATCGCCACCCCCGACGTCAGGTGCGCGTCCGGCTCCGGGACCTGCGCGGGCGGGACGAGGAGCGGCTTCGTCGGCTGCCAGGCCGGGTGGTCGGCCCGGACGAGGACGTGCGTCATCTCCAGGAGCCGGTGGGCCATGTGCTCGGCGCACCCCGGTGACAGGTCGAGCGCGTACGGGCGGTGGGCCTGCCCGAGCGCCCACGCCAGCTCGGCGAGGGTCGCGGGGCGGACGCCGGGGGCCGGTTGCAGGGCCTCGTCCCACGTGTAGTCGCAGCGCTGGCAGCAGCGTTCCAGCCGCTCCGGCAGCGGCCCGCGCCGCAGGCGGCCGTTGTGCTCCTCCATGCCGCGCGAGCACGCCGGCCGGTACCGGGTGTACGCCTCCGGGTTCGCGCACTTCACGCATACGGCCTCTTCGCCGGAGTACGGCGGCAGGGGCTCGACGGCCTGCTCGGAGGTGCTGGCCGTGTCGGTCTGGTTCATCGGGTGCCTTTCGGGTGTCAGGGCAGGGTGCGGCCGGTGCGCAGCACGCGGATGATCTGCGCGGTGATCGTCTGCGGGTCATCGAGCGGGGCGAGGAGCGGGGTGAGGCGCCCGCCTGCAGGAGCGTTGGGGTGGGCGGTGCCCCCAGGACCATTCGGGCCGGGCGCCGCCCCCACTGCGTACAGGTGCTCTCCCCGGGCGGCCGGTTCGGGCAGGCCTCGGGGGTGGTCGTCGAGCGGTACGACGATGGTGTGCTCGGTGGCGTGGGTGCCGGTCCAGCCGTAGCCGGTGAGGGCGCTCACGACTGCCTCGTCCCACCGGCGGGGGTCGCCGTACGGGTGTGTGGTCACTGCGGGCACCTCGTCACGGTGTCCTGGGGGCGGGCCGGCGGCAGCTCGGACCAGCCGAACGGCGACTCGTCCCGGTCGGTGTCGACGACGGCGGCCAGGAGGCGGCGCAGCTCGGAGTCACGCACGGGCCGGGGGGCGGGCGGGGTGTGGGTGGTCATGTGCTGCTGCTCCAGGACTGGTTGGGGCACCACACGTCGTGGTCGGTGCCGAAGGAGGTCCACCAGCGATCGCACGTGCACGTGGGGGCAAACACCGCCAGGTCCTCGACCGGGGCGCAGGGGCGGAGGTCTGTGTGCGTTGTTCGGGTCTCGGGGGCGTATCCGAGACAGCCAGCGACCCCGGAGAGGACAGCCGCGCCGAAGAACGCGGCGGCGAAGGACCAGGAACCCTGTTCCAGAGACACGGTGGCGGCGTACGCGAGGAACACGCACGTGACGCCGTGGACGAAGGACAGTGCCCGGGCGACGACGGTCACCGTGTCGTCTCCTCGGCGATCCAGGCGCCGAGGGCGTCGGCGTAAGCCTTGCGCGCCCGGGCGGCTTCGGCGTCCGCCCGGACGGCTGCCTCACGGAGTTCAGTGACGTGCGGGGCGTGCACGGTCAGCCGTTCCGCGAGCCAGTCCGGCAGGACATTGGCGAGCTGCGCGACGGTGCGCCCGGCCCGCTTCGGGCTGGGGTTCAGGCACAGCCGCAGGAACTCCCGCACCTCGCCGACGGTGTCGAGGTCCTTCGTCATCGGGCCGACCTCTTCCGCTCGGGCCTGTCGAACAGGCCGGCCGCCGCGCAGAACGTGACGTAGATCCGGGCCATGCGCTTCTCCTTGGCACGCGCGGGCCTTCATGCGGGCCAGGATCTGGGCGTCGGTCGGCCGCTCCCAGCGGTGAACGTCGGCGTAGTGGCGTGCCGCCTCCATGCCGCACTTGCGGCAACCGAACGGCGGCGGCGGGTTCCCGTCGGGGAAGCGGACCGGGCCACGGCGCAAGCCGGTGTCCGGGTCGCAGGTAACGAGGGTCATCAGATCTCCCCGTCGTCGTGTGGCTCGGCCGGAATGCCAGGCCGCTGGGTGGAGGGATGGCGGTCGCCGAGAGCCAGCGCACGGGTCACTGCCTGCGCCCCGTACCGGTCAGTGGCCGCGTCCTGGCCGTGCTCCTCGAGGAACGTCAGCACCTCAACGGGTCGGACCCCCTCGGGAATCGGGCGGGCTGGCCGCCGCTGGCCGGTGCCGCACAGCAGGCACCCGTTCGGCACCGTCGGGTCAACCGGGCCGCCCGGGTGCCGCAGGCAGTGGTTCGCCCTCGCGTTGCCCCGGGCCGAAGCGACCAGCGACCGGGCGCGATCCAGTTCGGTGGCGATCTCCGTGAGGGTCGAGTCGTTCACGTCGTGCCGGGCGGCGAACTCGCCCAACGCCCGCAAGGCGGCCTGCAAAGCGGGCAGGAAGTCCGGGTTCACGCGTTGCTCACCGCTTCCAGTTCGAGCCGCTGCTCCTCGGCAGCGGCAGCGACCACGCAGGCCGGACAGCGGTCGGAGCCGCGCAGCCGGTGCTCACGCCCACAGCCGCAGACCAGCAGCGGGGCCGCCGGGTCCTCCTTCGGCCACGGACCGGGCTCACGACGGCCCTGCGGGATTCCCTGCCCCCCGCCGTCCAGTGAGACCAGGAACGCGCCCTGCACAGGCTTCTGGGGCTTCCTGGCGTCCTTGAGGCAGCCTCCGCACAGATCACGGTCGGCCCGCACGATGTGCCCCTGACCGCAGGCGCAACGGCGAGCAACGATCTCGTCCTCCGCGCCGGGCTGCGCAGCGGCCCCGGCCTCGTCCTGCTGCCGACGGAAATCGTCTTCGCCTCGCACGCCCGCGCGCTGCTGCACCTGAGGTGAAAGGCCAACCAGTTCTTTGTCTGTGCGTGGGTCCCTACCGGAGGTAGGGGTGACTTTGTAGACCCCCGCCGTGGACGCTGTCCGGAACGCGTCCGTGGACGTTGTCCGGGGGCGTCCATGGACGCTGTCCGGGTCCTCGGAGGGAGATTCGGAACCCCCGCCGTGGACGCTGTCCGGAACGCAGCCACGGACGCTGTCCGACTCTTCGGCCGCCTCATCCTGGACCGCGACCGTGGACGCCTTCCGAACCACATCCGCGACAGCCTCAGCCTTCTTCTTCGCGTACGCCTTACGCTGCCGGGTGTCGGTCATGTGGTGCATGTGCTCCTCCCACGGGAGCGGCCCAGGCAGCAGCGTGACCAGCTGATACATCGACGAGGCATTCGGTCGGCGCTTCCTCTGGAGCGCTCCAACGTCCATGAGGACCTTCACCGCCCGCGTCACGGTCTCCTCGGAACAACCGGCCAGGCACGCCAACGTGTCCCGACCGGGGAAAGAGTGCGAGCCATCAGCGTCGGCGTACGTGGCAATCCAGACGCCGACGTGGACGACCCGGGCCAACTCGGGAATCCGCTTCCCTACACGCAGCAGCTCGCCCCGCAGCGCGTTGATCCACGCGGTGCGAGGGGCCTGCTTGCGTTCGGGGTCGGTGGTGCTCATCGCGCCTCTCGGGGCCAGGGACGGGCATAGGGGTGGACGTCATCGATCCCGGGGGATCAAGATCCGTCATGTGTACACTAGCGTACCTTCGCGCTCATACGCGTACATAAGCTAGCCTCTGCGTATGCCTGCGAACACAAGCGCCGAGATCGGCGTCCGCGACCTGCGAACCCAGCTGTCCGACGTGCTGCACGAGAGCACCGTCCGAGGCCGGATCACCTACGTGACCAGCCGAGGCCGACGAGTGGCAGCGATCGTTCCGGTCGATGTCGCGGAGGCCGCTGAGGCCGCACAGCAGCCGGGGGAAGAGCCCTCGGCCTGACCGAGGAGCACGCCCATGTGGCTCGACGACTGCCGCACCGCCCTCTATCGCCTCTACGACGAGGGAGGCGCGCTGCTCTATGTCGGCATCACCGCTGACGTCGACCAGCGGATGGTCGCCCACCGCTATGACAAGCCGTGGTGGCCGGACGTCACGAGGACCGAAGTCCAGTGGCACGACAGCCGACCGGTCGCCCTGGCTCACGAGCTCCAGGCCATCCGCGCGGAGTCGCCCAAGCACAACGTGAACGGCAAACCGGGGGCGGGCCAACCCAGGGAGCTGGAAGACCGCGAGATCACCATCGGCCAGGGCAAGCACGTCATGTTCGCGATTGAGCGCGGTTTCATGACCTGCGACCAGCCTCTGTTCGTGGTCGACGGCACCAAGCGACGGGAGCGCATCGGCGCCATCGTCTCCGCCGACTTCTACCGCCGAGCCCTCGCCGCCCTCGGAGAGACCGCGGTGCCCGCCTGACCCCCGCTGAACCGCAGGCCGTCCCCAACCGGGGCGGCCTGTTCGGCATGTCACGGCCGCCGCCGGGACTTGAGCCGGTACGCGGCCAGATCGGACACACCTGGCGGCAGCAGCCCGAGCCGAGTTGGGGACGTCTGCCGCCGCGCCGGGCACGTTGCGACGTGCGGGACGTAGAGGCGTTCGTACCCCATGAGCGGCAGGTCCTCCGAGGGACGGCGTGAGCGGTACGCGCCGAGGCCGTCGCGGTAGACGGCGGCGTTGCCCGCCGGGTCGGGGTCGGGGTCGACGGCGAGGCGTTTCCCGCTCTCCGTGACCGTCCACAGCACTTCGCGGTGGCAGTCGGCGCAGATGGAGGTCCTGCGCATCTGCCCCTCCTTCCATGGGTGTTCGTGACACGGCTTCGCCGCCCCTACCGGTGTGGTGGGGCGGCGAGGCGACGAGACGAGGGGTCAGTCGCACAGATCGGTGTCGATGTCTCGGTGGCGGCGCGTCTTGGTCGGCGTCGGTGTCGGCTTCTGCCACGCCGGCCGGGATGTCCGGGTCGGTGCCGGGTTGCTGGTGCGTGGCTTCTTCGTGGCGGCCGGGGCGGCGGCGAGGGCGAACCAGTCGCATCCGTCGCCGTCGTCGTCGGTCGACGTCCCGCAGGAGGCGAGGAGCATCGCGGCGACCGCCGCCGCGATCAGCGAGGCGACGACGGCCGAGAAGATGCGGTGCCGCTCGTCGTTCACTGGTCGGCCGCCTTGGGGGTCACGCGGGAACCGCCGCGCCCGCGCAGCTTCACGTTGGCTTCCAGCAGCAGGGTGCGGGCGGTGCCGTAGGACATGTCCATCCACGTGGCCAGGGCCCGGATCGATGCGCCGGCCCGGTACGCCTCGGCGAGGTCGCGCCGCTTCCTGCTGCGCTCCTTGTCCTTGAGGCGGGGCCGGTACTTCGTCTCGATGCGGGGGGTGTTGCTGCTCAACTTCAAGTCCTCTTCTGGGGCGGGGCGGTGGGGGTCCGGCGGCCGTTCGTCGGTCGCGTCGGCTCGTCGTCGACGTGCACCGGGGGCAGTGCGTCGAGGGCGTCGCCGATCGTGTCGGCGAGCTCTCGACGGCGGCCTGCGAGCCCCGGGGCGTCTTGGGCGGCGTGTGCCGAGCCGAGGAGCAGGCATTCGACGATCTCGGCGACGTCGTCGTGGCCGAGGCCGGTCAGGAGCAGCGCCATCACAGACGCTCCGGCCTGGCGGCGATGTCGGCGTCCGCCATCGCGGCCCTGCAAGCCGCCTCTGCCTCGTCCGAGACCAGCAGGATGGGCATGGCGGGCTTCCGCTCGTCGGCGGCGACGTACCGGCGGTCAATGCCCGCATGGGCCCATTGCACGGCGATCTCGCACGCCTTGATCGCCTGCGACTCTTCACGGGAGCCGGGCACCAGCTCGTTCACGAGGAGGGCCAGGTCCTCAGCCGCCTTGGAGATCCGGGCCTTTATCGCGATGCGGTCGTCATCGGTCTTCGGCGGGGCGAAGCGGATCGCGATCTCACGCGGGTTGATGGCCATGGCTGGGGTTCCGTTCTCGTGTCACGTCAGTCGTTCGTTCTCGTAGGCGTCAGCGGACTCGGCCGTCTGTTGCCGTAGGGCGTCCTCGGCGCACACCTTGTGTGCGGGTGACCTCTGGGAGTCGCGGAGGTTCGTCAGGTCCCCGCAGTAGCGGCATGGCAGTTGGTGACCCGACCAGTGCGCGGGCGCCCCCCAGTTGAGGAGCCCGGTCGGTGGCGGGTCAGGCCGCGGCGCTCGCCGACGCGGGGGCACCGGTGGCCTCCTCCGGCCTGGGCCATTCCATGCGGGCGGGGGTGGTCTTACGGGCGGAGCGCAGGATCGCGCGCCGCTCCCGCTCGTCCAGCCCGCCCCACACCCCGAAGGGCTCGGCACGCTCCAGGGCGTCGATCTGGCACCGGGTGGAAACCGGGCAGCTGCGGCAGTAGTCCTTTGCCTCCTTGGTGAGGAGGGCGACCGTGAGCTCGTCGCCCTCGGGGAAGAACAGGACGGGGTCGGCGTCGCGGCACGCGGCCGTACGGTCCCAGTGCGCAGGGCGGGGCAGGTTGTCGGGCCAGTAACGGCTAGGACGAGGCATCAGCGCTCTCCTTCGTCGTCGTGTCCGGGCAGCGCCGGGCAGGTATCCGTGGACACGCCCGGACACGTGTCCGTGCAGGTCAGTGCTGTGTTCGCGGCCGGGTCCGGCCCGGTGTCCGCGGTTGTCCGCCGTGTCCGGCCGTCCCGATGACGGCCGGTGGGCCGCAGCCGCCACCAGGTGGCGACTACGGCCAGTCCGAGGAACCACGGGCCCCACGCGTGCGCCGTGATCACGGCGGTGATCACCATGTCCGCGACGACGAGGAAGGGGTCAGGGGCGCTCATCACTCAGTCCCGCGTCGAGCCGCCACCGGGTGACCGTCCGGGCCGCGACACCGAGCCGCAGGGCGATCTCCTCGCCGCCCACGCCGGCTTGGGTCATCGCCACTGCGGCGTAGCGCTGCTCGTCCTCGGTCAGCTCCGGCACCGGGAGCGCACCGCGTATGAACCGCTCCACGGCGATGAGGTCCACATCCCGGTGCCATGTGGCACCGGCCGGTGGGTCCATCCGGCCCCGCACTCGCGGGCGCTCTTCCTTCGAGAGCCGTTCCTCGCGCAGGACGCGGTCCTCAAGGTGGGCACCGGCCACACACCGGGGGTAGCCGCACACGGGGCCGGACTTGCCCTCTGCGTCGCGGCCGTGGTGGACACGGAACGCGTACCGGTACGCGGTCTCTGCCGCCCTCCCCAGGCGCAGCACCGGTGTGCCATGCTCGGACAGTGGCCCCGACCACTCCAGGTGCCCGTCGTCGACAGCCAGCGTGCGGGCGGCGAACGCCTCCGCCCACGAATCCCCCGAGCCGCGACGACCACGCGGGTACACGGGCACGCCTTCCTTCGCGCGCACCCGGCGCACCCGCTCCGGAGCGACCCCCAACTCGCGGGCGACCGCAAGGTTGGACACAGTGCCATCCAGCGCGGCAGCGATCTCATCGGCACTGATCACCGGGTCACCTCCGGCCAGTTCACCTTGTCCAGCCGGTCACGCTGCGCCTTCGGCAGCTCCACGGTCGAGATGCCAAGGTGGTCCAGTCCGGCCACCCACAACCACCAGGCGTCGCACTGGTTGTCGTCCAGGAACTCCCGGCCGGCCCGCTTGTACGCGGCCATGGCCATCGGCACCTTGTCCCCGCTGCCCTTGCCGGTCGCGTACGCCTTGAGCGTCGCGGCCGTCACAAGGGCATACGGGGCACCGGCCTCGATCAGCACGGCCCGGACCACGCCGTGAACCATGCTGATCGGCTTGGCCGCGAAGCTGTTCTGCGGAATGTCCTCCATCACGACCAGGTCAGGAGCAGGACCCAGACCGAGGTGTTCACCGCCGACCGCCATGCGTGCCGCCTCCGCGATCTGCAGGAGGCGCCGGTCGCCGTCGGACGTCCGGGTCTTGACCGTCGTAGTGCTGCCGTCGCGGTAGCAGATGCCGGACGCGGTCAGGGACAGGTCGAAGGCCACCACGGACGGCAGCGGCTTCACGGCCTCCGGCTCAAACAGCGGGAACGTCTCCATCACGCATCACCGCCCACAGAGGCGCCGTCCACGCGCCCCTGCTGCCCGAGGAAACGGTCCAGGTCGAAGGGCATGGCCAGCTTGAGGCCGGGCCACTCCAGCCGCTCCCCGCTTGTGTCCTCGTTACCGGGCGGGTTGTCCAGGTCCAGCTCCGTGAGGAACGCCCAGCCGACCAGTTCGGCGGGCGCCATCCCGGAGGCCTCGAGGAACGGGCGCGCGCCGGTCAGGAACGCACGGCGCGGCGACCAGGCGGTCACCCGCACCCACACGTGCGCCGTCTCGTCGTCAAAGCAGTCCATCCGTGCGCCGTCCAGGTCGACGGCGATCACGCGCGCAATGGTCCAACCCCTAGACATCGGCTGCCTCCACGCTGGGCGCCGGAGCCTCGGCCTCGTCGCGGTCCTCGACCAGCGGGATGTCCTGCGCCATCCAGGACGACGGCAGCGGCGGGGCGAGCTCGATCTCCGTCAGCACGATGTCGTCGGCCTGCTTGGTACGGCAGTTGGCCTTGGCCTCCAGGAACCGGCCGGGCAGCTCCTCCGGGGTCAGCTTTGTCGCGGTGGTCAGCTGGTCCAGGAGCACCGTCACCCCGTCCGTCAGGCTCCACCCGACGACGATCACGCGGGCCGTGCGCGCTTTGACGTCGACCGTCTCCACTTCCACGGGCGTGGTGAACCGCGGTTCGTCCCGGGCGGCGAGGTACGTGGCGCCCAGCTCGGTGATGGCCGGGACGTTCTCCACGAATCCCACGTACCGGCGCATCATCAGCGGAGCCAGCTGCTCGCTGTGCTCGACCATGTCCACCCCGGCCGCGACCGCCCGCAGGGCCGCTTCGACGTCCACTTCCAGCGGGCGAGAGCTGGTGGCGTGCATCGTCACGCGGAGCTTCCCGGCCCGCCACGAGGCCGTGCCGTGCGTGGTCTCCGAGGAGCACGGGCAGCCGCGCACGTTGTCGCGGCTGTCCTCGTGGGTGAGGCCGAAGCACTCCACGATGACCGTTGCGCCCTTCTCGCACAGGGCGGCCGTGCAGCACCCGCAGTCGGGGCAGTCCGCCTGTGCCGGGCGGACGTGCTCCGGCTCGAACGACTCGGTCATGGTCACTGGTTCTCCAGGGGTGTTGTGGCCGCAGTGCCAGCAGGTCCGGGAGCCGTCCGCGTGGATCGCGTGAGGCCGGTGGCGCTGTTCACTCGGGCAGAGGTAGAAGTCGACGGCGTCGACTTCGCCCAGCTCTTCGAGCTCGGCGAAGTCCGCACGGTCGGGAAAGTCGTCCAGGGGCCCGGGCGGAACGGCCAGGGCCGGGGCGGGCGCCACGTGGTGCGCACTGCGCCAGATCCGGAAGGTCGGGGACATCAGGTGAGCCGCAGCCGACACCAGCGCGGCACTGCACACCGTCAGGCCCAGGCCGATCAGGTACGGGTCACTCACAGGGACACACCCGCCGGCGGTGCAGGGACGAGCGGCCAGTCCAGCCGGACAGACGCGGCCAGCTCCTGCTTGCCGTCGGTCCGGGCGAAGTGGTCCCGCAGCCCCTCGGCTTGCTCACGGGCCCAATGCACCTGCTGTTCGTGGAGGTCGGCGAGGTCGAGGCGCTTCAGCCACGGGTGCCGGTTGGCGAGCTTCCACGCCACCGCGCAGGCGGCGACCGCGTCGGCCTCCGCCGTGTGCGCCTCATTGAGCTGCACCACGTAGTGGCGGCACAGGTCCGTCAACGTCCGGCCACCGCGCCGGAACCGGTCGACCTTCTTGTCCAGGACCCTCGGGTCGATCACACGCGGCGCCGCCCGGTCGAACAGCGGACGGATGCCGTACCGGCGGGCCTCCCGGTCCAACAGGGTCAGGTCGAACTGGGCGTTCATCGCGACGATGGGCAGGCCGGCGTCGACATCCTCAGCCAGCGCGTCAGTGATCTCCGCAATGACGACCGGGGCCGGGCGGCCCGCAGAGCGGGCCGCCTCGGTGTCGATACCGTGCACTGCTGTGGCCTCGGCCGGGATCTCGACGCCTCCGGCATCGGAGAGCCAGGACCGGGCCGTGCTCGGCTGGCCCCCGCCGAAGCGGACGACGCAGCCGGTCACGATGCGGGCGTTCTCTGGATCAACGCCCGTCGTTTCGAGATCGAAGCCGCACAGGGGGCGGCGGTGCCAACTCATGCGGCACGCCTCCGCGCGGCACGTCCAGCGGCACGGTCCTTCTTCGGCTTGGACCGGCCACGCCGTGCCGTGCCCAGCTTCACCGGCAGCGGCCTCACGGTCGCCACCTGGGACGCCTCGGCGTGCTCGGAAGCGCGCTCCGCATCGGCAAGGAGATGCATCTCCTCGACCGGGGCGTGCACGACCTGAACCTGACCGGCGTCCCCGGCCTCGTCGGCCTTGAGCAGGGCGACCAGCTCCGCCGACATCGGGACGACCTTGTGCAGGCGGCGCAGCCCCGACTTCTTCCACATCGCGTCGAAATCCGTGTGCCAGAACGAATCGTTCGCCCCGGACTCCTGCGCCCGCTGGTACGCCTGGCTGTACTCGTCGCGGATCGCCTCCGCGTCCTCCCGCGTCAGGATCACGACCTGCGAGCGGGCCCCCGACGCCATCCAGCAGAACGCGTACGCGAGGATCGCCTCACCCCGGTCCTTCTTCGGGAGGGTCAGCGCCGGCCGATGGGTGAAATCAAGCGGGGCCGGGGCGGTCGGCTCAAAGTTCCACTCGTCGCCCTCGTGGATCATCCCGACGTGGACCGAGCCGACCCGGCCCGACCGGTACATCAGCTCGACGTAGCCCTGAGCCATCGGCACGAACACGGCTTGCTTGCCCTCGCGCCGGATGACCGCGTGGCGGCCGTCCGGGATCAGGCCGAACCGGGCGCAGGTCAGGAGCGCCTGCAACAGGGACGCCGGGGTGCAGCGGACCAGGCCCGGCAGGGCGGCCCGCACAGCGGCCAGGAACGCCCCGGTGTCGATGTGCGACGGCAGAGCCCGGGTGAACTCGTTGCCGTACCGCTCCAGCCAGTTCAGTGCGACGTCGGCGATGTCGCCGCCCTCGGCCTGCGCCGACGTGTGCAGCTGCTCCGGCGTCGACGGCTTCGCATCCTCGGCGAGACCGAACACGGTCGCCTCGGCGGTCGGCTGCTCGGTGGTGGCCGCGCGCACACGGTCCTTCAGGGTGGACAGAGACATGTTCAGATTCCCTTCGCGGGGACGAGGAGGCGGCGGGCGCGAAAGGCGGCGTACGTGTCGGGCTCTTCGGCCTTCAACCGTTCGACGTCGAGGGCGGGCGCCATGTGCGTGTACTTCGCGGCCAGGTCGGGGTGCGCCTCGGCGAACTGCTTCGACGCGAAGGTGCCGTTGCCCTTCCACGTCCAGGCCGGCTTGCCGCCTGCCTTGGCGACCTCGTTCTCGGCGGTGAGCAGCTTCATCTCGTTCTCGACGAGCCGCAGTTCGTCTTTGATGGCCTTCTCGCGCGCCTTGACGTCGGCGTGCCTGGCGCGCAGCTCCTTGGCCTTCGACGCGTCGATCTCGGCGATGGTCTCGGCCTTCACGGACCAGAGCTTTGCCAGGAGGTCGGTGGTCGCCTCAAGGCCGTCAGCCGGGGGCTCGAACCCCTCGACGACGTGGCGCTGAAACCACTTCCCGCAGTAGTCGACGAGGTACTCGCACATCTCCTCGTCGCGCTCCAGGCGGAGCCACTTCAACTTGTTGCCGCCGACGAGCGCGGCCACGAAACCGTGGTCCCAGCCGCCGACAGCCATGCCCCAGTGGCACTGAATCGCGGGGGCGTCGGGGACAGCCCCGTCCTCCCACTGGTCCGCCTGATACTCCGAGCGATTTTTGCATTCCAGCAGGCCAGAGGCCGGGCCCGGCCGCTCGAACGTGTAGCGGTCGACATTCACCCGCTGCCACGGCCGGTCGACGTGCACTAGAGTGCCGGGCGCCTCCGCAGTCTCGACGCCCGACCGCTTCGTGAACATGTGGGCAATAAAGTCTTCGATCTCAATGCCGATTTCCGCAGCCTCGTTGCCCTTGAACGTCGACCGGCCGTGCTTCTCCTCGAAGACGTGGCGCGGGCCGGTGTACTTGCCGCCCAGCCCGAGGATTCCGGCAACGTCCGAACCGCCGATACCGGCACGTCGGACCTCCAGCCACTCCTCCCGGGAGGCGTCGGCGGGCAGCAGCAGGCGCGCGGTGGGCGCGTCGGCCAGGTGCGAGACCGAGCCGGGGACATCGGTCAGCGCGGGCGTCATGGTGGTCATCGCGCGGTACTTCCGTTCTTGGCGAGACGAGTACGGACGCGGCAGGCGTCGCACTGGCAGCGAGAGGCGTGGGACAGGGCGGTCCTACGGCGGACACCGGCCATGGCCTCGATCTGGGCGGCCAGGAGGAGCGGGTCCTCGGTGCTCCACGCGGAGGTCTCCAGGTCGGCTGTGCCGTCGGTGACGACCGCCTCGAGGAAGTGCACGAGCCGCAGGAACCGGTCGGGGTTCTCGGACGAGGCGACGCGCAGGAAAGCCGTGTCGGCCGTGCTGGGAATGGCGACCATCACTGGACACCGCCCTCGACCACGGGACCCGACAGGGCGTGCAGGAAGTCAGCAGCCTGCTTCGCCGACATGTGGCCGTTCCGCGAGCGGAGTTCAGCGCGGATGCGATCGGCATCCTCGCTGTGGCCGTGCACGTCGAGCATTCGCGCGGCCTGCTGGGCGTGCATGCCGCGCGACTTTTTGACGGCGGTGAGGATCAGGCCGGCCGGGCTGTCCTTGGCCGGATGGCTGAGAGCCGGGACGGGCGCCGGGACGAGCGGGAGGAGTACCTCCCGGGACTCCTCCAACACCGCTTCGTACATGTCGACGTGGCCGCATTTGTTTGCCCACCGGTCGGCGACGTACCAGTCCCCGTCGTGGTGGAAGCGGTGAGGGATGACGGTGTCGAAGCCGCGGGGGCCACCGCACTGCGGGCACCGGGTGGAGACGGTCACGGTGATGATGCCGACTCCGCTGTATCCGGGGCCGTCGCCGTCGTGGCGGATGCGGACGCTCATGCGGTCCGGCAGGACGGGGACCGGCTCGTCACCGGCGACATACCGCACCCACAGGGCCGTGCCGTCGGTGTGCCGTGCGGCGTACGCCTCGTATGCACCGGCCGGTTCGTAGGCGGGCATCATCTCCGCGATCGGGACCCGACGCGCGACGGTCTTGGCGCTCGAACTGCTGGGGTAGAGGGCGGCCATCACCCAATGACCGCGTTCCTCGCGGGCCAGGGCGGTAGCCGAGGCGTGGTCGGGATGCACCCGGTAGACGCTGCGGGACTTCACGACTGGTCACCTCCACGCGGCCGGGACACCCGGGCGAGCTCGGCGCACTGGCGGCAGCCGGCCGCCTGGTGGGGCTCTTCCACCGGCGCGGTCGCCGTGCGGTGCGCGACGATCGAGGCGGGCAAAAGGACGACGGCCGCGATCACGGCTGCCAGGACGAGTTCGCTCATCGGGCACCCCCGGCGGCGGTCTGCCGGGGCAGGGTGGCCAGCGCGCTGCGCGTCCTCAGCTGGGACAGGTAACGTAGCGGCCCGCACAGAGGGCAGGTCTTCGGGTTGTGATCACAGCTAAAGTTCCTACTCACGGTTCCTCGATTTCGTTCGAGTGGTTGAGGTTCCGGCGACGCTGGGGGCGGCGACTAAGGCCCGGTATGGCCCGTCGCCCCGGCGGCGTCGCCTACGAGACAGCGGCGCTGCGACGCGACCCCGAGGGCCGAATCCCACGGAGGGCGCGGACGCGCTCCGGCTCCGGCTCCGCCCTCATCTCTTGGCCTTCGTCGGCCGAGAGGAGTTCGAGCACGCCGACGGGCAGGACGGTGAACATGGCCTGGATGAGCGCGAGTTCGCAGTCGCAGAACACCGGGGACTGCCCGAACTTCTGGTGAGGCAGGCGGCTGATGTTGTCCTCCAGCCACCGCCGGTTGCAGCCCAACTTCTCGGCGGCCCGGTCGTAGTCGAAGTTCCGGACGCTCGCGCAGCGGCAGTAGGCGCGGCGCGTCATGCCGCTACCTCGGTGCGCTGGGCCCGGGCGACGGTGCCGAGCTGGAGGCCGCTCACGCCGCCTCGCTCTGGTGGACCAGGTCGTCGAGGCTGATCTCGTACGCCTCGCTCAGAGCAACCAGCGTCGACAGGCTCGGCGTGGTGCGGCCGGCGATTAGGCGCCACATCGTCGAGTTCTTGACTCCGATGCGCTGGGCGATGCCGCTGGGTGTCTTCTGTCCGGCCGCCGTCGCCGCCTTAAGGAGCAGGTCGGTTCGAAGGAGCAACACAGAAGCACCTCCCTTCGGTGTGCATGCATGCACGTTTGCTTGCATGCATGCACCATAGCACTTGCATGCGCGCAAGCACTCCCCCGAAGGTCCGGTTCCACTTGTGCTTTTAGAGTGGACGTACGCCCGCGCACCACCACAACGGCCTGCATAATCAAGACCAAGCTGGGTTGACCTGCGCAAATGCATGCATGCAAGCCCCTATCGGCGTGCTTGCATGCACGCTAAAGTCCCCCGCATGGACACCCCCGCCTCAGCAGCCGCCCAGGCCTTCGCCCGCTTCCTGACGGAAGCCGCAGCCAAGGCCGGCTACGACGTCACCTCCGGTGCGGGCGGTCGCAAGCGGCTCGCCGCAGACAGCGGCATGAGCGCGTCCGCCATCAGTCGCACCCTCGACGGCAAGACCCTCCCTCGCCCCTCCCAGATGGAAGGGCTCGCGAAGGCGGTGAACGTAGATATCCAAACGATGCTCGTCCGAGGCAACGTCATTTCGGGTGAATCCTGGAATGATCCGAATGAACCGCATGTACGCTCGGCATCTCTAACCCCTGAGGACGCAGCAGACAGTTGGGGCATCACTGACCCCATGATTCGCAAGATGCTCATCAGCAACATCCAGCAGGCGATCCGCCTGCAACGGGAGGCTGAGACCGAGGGGGGCGCTGCATCGAGGGGGTAATACGTGCTCGTCCAGAGGCGCCGATTCACCGGCCAACTCGTCGTCATTGCGACCACTTTGGGGACGTCAATCTACGGCGGCAGCGTCGGGATTTCTGGCCTTCGCCATGGCAACTGGATCCGCGCCGTAGGCGGAACCACGGTGCTCACCATCGGGGCCATCTTCAGCGCCGTCCTCCTGATCCGCGGCTGGCTGGTCCGGCACAGCGCGTCCATGCGCAGTGACCTTGAGACCCTGGCCACCGAACGACGCGCCGTGGAAGACACCGCGCGCCTCGTCGAACGGCAGACCGCGACCAATCAGCTGCGCATCGAGAGCATCCAGAAACGACTGGACGACACCCTCGACGAACTGAGCCGCGAACGAGGCCAGCGCATAGCCGTCCAACGCGAACTGCGCGAACTGACCGAGGAACACAACCTCCTCATCCAGGAGACGCTGCAGGCCGGCGCCGACCGCTTCGTTCGCCGGTCCAAGGCCCGCGGCGACACCCAGACTCCCACCAGACAGCGCGCCCGGATCCCGAACACGGCAGCCCGCGGGGACCACGACCGCGTCTGACAACGTGTTGAGTGAATCGATTCGCCCGGCCTTCGGTAGGGCGCACCCTCCCCTCATGCGCACACAAAAAGGGCCCCGGACGTCGGGGCCCCTTTCGTTGCCTTAGGCCACTAGGTCCTGTACTTGGTGATCTAGCAACGGTCGAACGCTGTGCTATTCATGGGCAGGTGACGGCTTCCAAAACATCCAGCAGGCCCTTCGACGCGGTCCTGTGCGACCTCGACAACGTGATCCGCTTCTACGACATGGCTCCGCTGGCCGAGTTGGAACGCGGCGTGGGACTTGCCGAGGGCACCACCGCAGAGGTGGCCTAGGCCGGCCTAGGCCCCTGAAGTGGACCTGCCGATCCTCCTCGGCAAGATCACTAAGGAGGCATGGGTGGACTCCATCGCGTCGGCGCTGTCCGACCAGATACCGCTGAGGCATGCCCGCGACCTGGGAATGGCGCTTGCCGATGCTCCGTTCCGGGCCGACGACGTGGTGGTGGCCATGCTGCGCCGGGTGCGGGGACATGTGCCCCTGGTCCTGGTGACCAACGCGACCCTGGAGCTGGAGCGTGACCTTGAGTCGATGGGGCTGGCGGATTTCGCGGACCACGTCGTCAGCAGTGCCCGAGTGGGAGTGGCCAAGCCTGACCAGGTGATCTACGAGATCGCAGCTGAGCGGGCCGGAGTCGCCGCCCACCGGTGCCTGTTCGTGGACGACCGCTGGGAGAACGTCGAGACCGCCGTCTCGCTCGGGATGACCGGCGTGCACTACCAGGGGCCTGCCGACCTCCAGAAGGGACTTTCTACCCGGCGATTGAGAAGCCCCTCTCCTTCGGCGCCGGCCCAGGGGCTGTTCGGGGTGCGATCATGTGGCGGGGCGAAGGCTGCGGATCCAGATGATCGAACCCCGCAACTGAAGCCCGGCCAGGTAGCTGTCCGGCATCTTGTCGTAACGAGTGGCCACGCCACGCTTCATCTTGTTGATCAGCCGTTCCACAGTGTTGCGCTCTCGGTAGAGATCCGCGTCATGGGAGACCGGACGCCCGCCCCGGTTCCTCGTTTCCTGCGGTTCGCAGCCTGATCGATCTTCTCCGGAATCACTACGCCCGTCGGCGACCGCTGTTCCCCGTGGTTTCCCGTCCAATCGGGCCCGGATGGGGCACGGCGTCGGGGGCTGCTGCTCGGGGGTGATCGATCGTGCCGCATGATGTCCGGCATGTCACTGACCTTTGGCCCGGACCGGCAGACCCGCGAGTTCCAGTGTGACTGCTGCCAAGCTCCGATCGAACGGGCGTGGAACTTCATCCACGCTGACGGTGCCGCGTACGCCGTCTACTTCGCGAACTGCTACCACCACAAGGACAAGGATCACGATGCGTGGATAGACGTGATCTTCGGGACCTGGGGCGCTGGAGCTGAACAGTGGGGCGATCACGTCTCGTTCGCCTGCCGGGTCGGTCCAGTGGCTGGGCAGAACACGCCGGCTTCGACCTTGGTGACTGCCGGGCTCGCGCACCCCGACGGTCCACTGTTCGGCACCAAGCTCGATCGTGAGGCTGCTCTCCATCACCCGAGATTGTCGGAGTTCTGGGACGTATCCGACTTCATCCTGGAGCACGACCCGCTCGTACGCGCCCACGTCTACGGGCGCTGACACACGAAGCTGGCTAGGCTCTATGGCCAGGCCAAACCAGCGGGGCACGGTCCATCGATTCAACGGACACGGGTACGGGCCGCTCAAACGTGGGGTGGGGTGGATGAACGCAGTTGAGCGCGAGCGCTGGGAGATGTGGGCCGAAGGCGGCGTGGGGCCAATACGGTTCGGCATGTCTCCAGCCGAGGTCGCCGAGGCACTGCTGGCCTCCGAGCCGGAGGCTCGGGTTGGCGGCCCCTACGGGCAGGAAGACTTCCCGGGCGGGGTGAAGGTGTTCTACGCCGCGGGCAAGCTTGTATGCGTGGCGCTGGATGCGGTCACCGGTCCGCAGTTCTTCCTGGCAGGCTTCCCACTGGCCGGCCGCGATCCAGCGCAGGGCCACCAGTTCCTGCTGGACCACGCCGCCGAGAACGGGAACTGGGTGCTCTACACCCCTGACGGTTCGCTCGCCCTGACCGATCTCGGACTGCTCCTGCGCTCGCAACAGGTCGGGGAAGCGCTCCTAACGCGCCCGCTCTTCGTGAAGGAGGAGTGGTTCGAGTCGCAGTACTACCGCGACCACCTTCCGTTGGAAGATGCCCCGGGCTGGGTGCCCGAGTACCCATTCCCCGCCGTGCCCTAACGGGACAACAGCCCGTCAAGTGCCCGTGCGGCATCTGACTAGGAGTTCGATCCACCCGCTGCCTGTCGGGCTCCACCCGTGCACACCCGGGCCGTTCGCGACCGCTGAACGCTGCGGCTGTCCATAGTCGTTGATATCAAAGCTGGATGTCAGCGGAACAGCTCCGGCATTGGGCAGACTTCCAACGGTTCATCCGGTTCGGTCGGCCCATTTCCCCCACGCATGGCGACTGGTGCACTTCCACAGCGCACGGCACGTCCGTTTACCGTCGTCCTCCCGCACACAGAGCACGAATCCGCCGAACTGCATGGCTTGGCTGCGCTCAGGGCAGGCTGGGGCGTCGGTCATGCTGCGCACCTTAACGGAGCGCGAGGACGCCAAGCTCTGAGCTTTGGAATCCCCGATCTTCCACTCGCTCACAGGTGTCTGACCAGCGTATATGGGTGCCAGGGTGACCTCTGGGGCTCCCCGTGGCACCCGCCGTTGACCGCCGTTCCCCGTCCTACCTGGCACGCTCGATGTGGCCAAGGGTTGCCTCAGCGAATAGTCCCCTCGGAGATCTGCCGGGCCAGCTCGTCGACCACTTGCGGCACCATCGGGCTAGCCCCTTCCTCCTCCAAGGCGAGGACCAAGGCTTGCCGGACCGTTGCGTACGGCTGCCCGGCGTGCGTCGCCCGCGTACGGTCGATGCCTCGTTCCATCTTCTTCAGGAACGCTGACACCGCTGGCATGGCCTTCTCGTACTCGCTCGCCTCCGCCGTCATGGTCAGAGTCGATCAAAGGCGCAGGCCTCCGTCAACCAGGCCAGAGCTACCAACGTTGGCCGCGCACGCTTTCCAAGTCTCTTGAGGTCACACGGGCCTGTATACGAGGCTGTTCACCTGCGCTCGCGTATGGTCAGCGACTAAGCCAGTACCGACTCCCGGCCTGCCCTGAACCCGCGTGAGCTGTGCTGACTGAGACGGGGCATCCGATAGAACGCGTAGAGGCCGAGCTGTTCACCGACGGCGGTAACGACGCGGTGCTCCGCCTCCCGGGGCGTCGCTTCCCCGGAGTCCTGATCCAGGGCGACACACTTAGCGTTCTCCAGGCCGACGTGGCCGAGCTCGCCGAACTGTGCTCCGCCGGTGACCTGGAGGAGGCTCGAAATGCGGCGAGCCTCCTCCACGCTGAGCTGCGGGCCAAGCTGGAGCGTTATACCGCTGCGCTCGAAGCCCACGAGATCACGCGGCCCTTCTGATCCGTAGCTCTAGCGCGATGAGTCAGCGGGGGTCATACCGGCCGCTGGGCGGGCCCGGAGGGACGCTACCGTGCGGGGGCGGTTACTAGGGTTGCGGTACCTGGCTGCCGCACCGCACGATCCAAACGGGGTGACCATGGAACGGCATGTGCTGGAATCGCTGTTGATCGGTGATGACGAGGCGTCCGTGATAGCTCTGGCCGCCCTCCTCAGCGGCGCCCCCTACTCGGTGGAGGAACGGGTACGACCCACTGGTGCGCATGCCGGAGTCTTCAGTCGCCGACTTCAGCGCATGCGGATGCGCGGATTCGAACCTCCTGGCCTGGAGCGAGCAGTGCAGCTCATCAGGGAATATGGCCGGCCTGTGCGCACAGCGCTGATCGATCCTGACAATCGGACACGGTTCACCCTGCTCTTCCTCACCGAGGACGGCAGCGCACTCGTGGCCTGCGCTAGCTGGCCACTGCCGCTGGTTGCCAGGAAGCCACCCCTTTAGGAGCGAGGTTGGTCCGCGTCCGCGGCTGACCTGCAGGATCCCAGTCCTGCCCGCAGCTGGCCTAATACTCCAGCCGTAGATCGCTGGTGCGCCGGCCGACCGACCGCGCCTACGGGTGCGTGTCCGTGATCGCGATGACCTCATCGAGGCGGTCCAGGGCGGCCTGCAGGTCGTCGACCTTGGCCTGGATACGGTCGCGCTCGGCGCGCAGCATGGCTCGTTGCTCGGCGTCGGTGTGCCCGGAGTCCCAGCACGGAAGGAGTTCGGTGATCCTTCGGCTGGTGAGGCCGGCGGCGAACATCTGCTGGAAGAAGCGCACCAGGGTGACGGCGTCCTGCCGGTAGAGGCGCTGGCCGGATGGGCTGCGCTCCGCGATGAGCAGTCCCTGCTGCTCGTAGTAGCGCACGGCGCGTACCGAGACGCCGGCGCCCCGCGCCACCTCGCCGATGCGGATCAGCCGCTCGGCCGCGGCCTGCGTGACGGTCATGGTGATTCCTCTCACCCCGGTCCTGACGACCAGCACTTGCCTCTGACGTCAACGTCAGGTTTTAGCGTACCGGACATGGATATCAACAACTCAGTTGCCCTTGTCACCGGAGCCAACCGCGGCCTGGGCCGCGCCTTCGCCCAGCGCCTGCTCGAACGGGGCGCCCGCAAGGTCTACGCGACGGCCCGCCGACCGGAGACCGTGGACCTGCCCGGGGTCGAGGTGCTGCGCCTCGACATCGCCGATCCTGCATCCGTGAGGGCCGCCGCCGAGGCCGCCCCGGACGCCTCGCTACTCATCAACAACGCGGGAATCAGTACGGGGACCGACCTGGTGACCGGTTCGCTGGACGCGGTGCGGCACGAGCTGGAGACCAACATGTTCGGCCACCTGGGAATGATCCGGGAGTTCGCGCCGGCACTCGCCAGGAACGGCGGGGGCGCGATCGTCAACGTCCTCTCCGCCATGTCGTGGTTCGGTGTTAAGGGCGCCAATGCCTACCACCTGACCAAGGCCGCCGCCTGGGCCATGACCAACGGCGTCCGCCTGGAGCTCGCCGAGCAGGGCACGCTCGTCACAGCGGTACACCTCGGCCTGGCCGACACCGACATGTCCGCGGGCTGGCCCGTGGACAAGATCGCTCCGTCGGACCTGGCCGACGCGGCGCTCGACGGTGTCGAGGCGGGCTCCGCCGAGGTCCTCGCCGACCAGTGGAGTCGGGACGTCAAGTCCCGGCTGCCGCGGACGCCGGAAGAGTTCAACGCCGCGATGGACCGCGCCCTGGCGGCGCTAACGGCGACCTGAGGGGCCCTCGAGCCACGCTGGCTTCGGTCGGTTGCTTCTGAGGTCGGTCAATTGATACTCCACCCGCAGTTGTGGATCTTCATGTTGTGACTTCGCGTCGGCGGTAGTGGCAGTCGCGGGGGCGCGCCTGGGGGCGGCGACGCCATAGGGACCAGCGCAGGCGATGGTCGCGTTGGTCGTTCGGCGATGCGGCGGGCAGGGCGAATAGTCGCTGTATTTCGTTGCAGGTGAGGGCGATGAGTCCGGTGGGGGCCGGGTGTTCGCGATGCTCGTCGGCGCGGATGACGGCCAGGAAGGCGTGGGCGAGCATCGCGAGGGTCACCCAGCGCAGCCAGGGGGTGTGGCGGCGGACCTGGTGCTCGTCCAGGCCGGCGAGGCCCTTGCTGGCCTGGAAGGTCTCCTCGATCCTCCAGCGGGTTCCGGCGACGCTGGCCAGGGCGGGCAGCGGTACTGGCCGCGGGCTGAAGCAGCGGTAGTAGGCCACCTCGCCGGTGGTGTGGTTGCGGCGGATCAGCAGCTGGCAGGTGCCCGCCGAGTGGGTGGGGATCAGGCCGACGGTGGCCCAGTCGTAACGGTGCGGGCCTTTTGCGCCGGTGCCTGCGGACAGTTGCTGCCAGCCGCGTCGGGGCACCTTGCGCATCAGCACGTCGACACGGAACTTGCCAGCAGGGGTGTGTACTTCGGTGCGGCAGGAGACGGCCATGACGTATCCCGTCCCGTGCGTAGCGATCATCGACAGTAGGGCCGGGTTGCCGCCGTAGCCCTCGTCGCCGGTGACCCAGCCGGCCGTGTGACCGCCGGCCCAGAACCTCTCGAGCATCGCGGCGGCGAGCTGCGTCTTGGTGGCGAAACGCACCTCGTCGGGGTCCAGGCCCGCCCTGCGGCACCGCTCGGGATCGTCGGTCCATGCCCTGGGCAGGTACAACTCACGGTCGACGGCGGCGTGCCCGCGCGGGGTGGCATGGACAAGATAGACCGCGACCTGGGAGTTCTCGATCCGCCCGGCGGTGCCGGTGTACTGGCGCTGCACCCCGACGGTCGCGTTCCCCTTCTTCACGTCGCCAGTCTCGTCGACGACGAGGACGGCCTGCTCGGCGCCGAGGTGATCGACGACGTACTCGCGCAGATCATCGTGGACTGCGTCCGCGTCCCACTTGGCCCGCTCCAACAGATGCTGCATGCCATCCGGCGTGGCCTCACCGGCCCACTCAGCGATCGTCGAGCAGTTCTTGCGGGGCAGATTGGCCAGCAGTCCGCGAACGAACTTCCCCACCCGACGCCGGGGTTCAGAACGGGCGAACCGCCCGGCTATGCGCTCCATCAGCCCCTCGAACTCCTCGTCCCAACGGGCAGGGCCTACGCTGTGACCTGCGGCCACCGTCTGATCTTCTGTCTTCACACACGATGATCACCGGTGGCCGCACCCGTCGGCACCGCCTCACCCTCCAAGATCCACAACTACGGCTGGAGTACTAAGCAACCGTTAGGCCCCCGGAGTTCCCCGTTGTTCCCCCCTCGTTCTGGCACGCTCGTGGCACGCCGTGAATTTGATTATGCGGTCGGCGGAGTCTGATTCGCGGTGATGTCAGGGTCCGAGGCAGTCTTGGCACTCGCCCGCTGCGCCGTTTCTCGCCCGTACCGGGTCGCCGACAACGTGAGCCCCGAGGCCAAGAGAAACCGGGTGATCGCGTTGTCTTCGACGGTCACAAAGATCAAGAGCGGCAGTATCGGTATCACCAGGTGCCAGCCTGGATGGTTCTGCCACTTCGGCTCGCGCTTCATGTCGCCCCTTCGTCTGCGGCACCCTAGCGCGCGGGCGTTGTAGCGACTTTGGCCGGGAGTTTCAATGCCCCAGTCAAGTACCCTCGCGCTCGGATCCTGGAGCACAGTTTGGAAGATCGCGTATGTGGATCGGGGCTGACCTGGCAGGCCGCTGACCTGGCACTCCGTGGACAATTCCCCGTTGTTCCCCGTTGTTCCCCTTTGGCGCCCGTGGAAAGCTGCCCGATCGGGCACGCGGAGGGCACGAGTCACTCGTAGATGCGAGCGGCGTCAAGCGCCCGGGCGAAGAACGTCCAGTCGCCCTCTGGGGGCATCTCCTGCCCGAAGTTGGCGTACCACCCCGGAGAGTCCGTGATCCAGGCTCCCAGGGCCTCCAGGAACCCGTCCAGCGTGGGGTTCTCCCACTCCTCGCCGTCCTGCGCATAGTCGTCGCGAAGACGCTCCACGAAGGCGGCGAGGGCTTCCCGGCCGGCTATGTGATCGTCGGCATCGATGTGGGCGTCCATGCGACGCACCGTACAGCGCCCATCCGTTGCGGCCGGTTGCGGTGTTGCGAGCGGGGGAGCAGGACGGCGAAGCACCACGGGATCCTTGCCGAGCCCTGGAGACCCCCTGGATGCGAACACCGGCTGACCGGTCGCTGAGGTCTCCTGGGCTGCTCAGGCAGCCGGTGGTGCTATTACGGTCGGTGGTGGTCGGCATGGTTGCTGTACTTCCGTGTTGTACCGCATGGCCACGGTGACTAGCAGAACTGCGGTGGGCCGATGACGGTCTGGCCAACCTGCTTAGCCAACCACGAGGCATGCCGCTCGCTATACCCGTTGTTGCTCCGGTCGCGGACGTGGACAAGGACCGTGTGCCCGTCGGACCACTCGTCCATCTCGCGGGTGGCGGCGTTGAACAGCACGGTGACTTCGGCGTGCTTGTAATCCGCGTAGAGCCCATGCTCTGGAACTTCCGGCCATCCGAAGAAATACCAGCGAATCTCTGCCATGTACGTGCTGGCGACCGCTGTGAAGGTGTCCTCAATGCTCCCTACGGGTTGATCAAGCATCGAAGCCCACAGCGGCAGGTGCGTGGTCAGGAAGGCGGCGTCCACGGACAACTGCGGCCCATGAACCCCAGCGTGCAGCCCAGTCGGGTCGCTTTCATCCCGAACCCAGTCGTCGACGTCCTCTTTCCTGAACCACGCGTCGGGCATTGTCCTCAGGATGAGCAGGACATCTTCAACTCTGGGGAGCTCAACATCCACGTCCACCTTCGCGTGCTCCAGGTCACCCACGCCGAGCAACTGACGGGCCACGCGCAGGGCGAGTGCGGGATCGGGAGTGCGGAAGACGGGGTACGCGACGTCATTGGACATGCGCGCACCCTGCCACAACGATCAGCAGCCGAAGATCGATTTTTCTGCCGGGATGAGAGCGGCACTGTTCCGGCGCGGTCGGTGGAACGGCTTTGGGCTGGAGCTGCTTTGGGGCGAGTGATCATGGCCCCGTAAGCTCATCGCGAGTCGGGCAGTCTGTGGACCTGCCCGTTAAAGCACGACGTTGGGGCCATGATCTTCGAGGCTCGCCCCAAAGTGGCTGCCTAAAGCCGTGGAGCCGGCCGCCCCCGCCGATGGGCAACGACCGTGGAAGCGGGTCCGTCGACATTGCACCGTCGCCGCGATCCGGCCTTAGTCGAAGCACAACGCGTCGTTGACCTGCACGTATGGCGTCACCTCATGCCCCTGTGATCACGTGTTTTCGCCCTTCTGCGGGCGCGGGCGGTCGCCGGCGCGCGCCCCCACTGGCGTAGACATGGTGGAGGGCGTGCGGCGGCGGCCGACCGGCGCCGCCGCGCTCTGCTCTGCGCGGCCTTCAATCCTCTGGATTGATCCTTCTGGACTTGGATCTACTTCGTTGTCCTGGTGGTTCTTGGGGTTTCTGGGGTTCCGCCCTGCACTGTGTCCGGCGAGATCAGCCGGCGCTCTTCCCTCTCCCAGGCCAGATCGCGGCGGCGGTGTGATGCCGGCGCGCACGCGTCACCATGGGCGTGATCACTTCAGGCGGAGCCGGTGTCGGCCTCCGAGGTGTGTCTACGAGCCCCCGGGCCGGCGAGCGAAGCGAGCCTCTTGATGAAGTAGAGAAACTCTTACCGCGCCAGGGGGCTGTCCTGTCTCCGTTGACTGCCTCTGCATGCTGCGTACACCTGGGAGAACGATCACTCTGGCAGGATGCGGATATGGGGAACACATGTGCCTGGCCCGTGTTGCGGACCACGGACCTGGCTGAGGCATTGACCCTCGCCGACAGGTTGCTGTCCGTCGCTTCCTGGCACGAGCCGAGCGACTGCTACTTGGATGCTTGGGCGCGCACTGATGATGATCTGCGGCGTCTGACAGAGGCCCTGCCGGGCGTGAGGGCTAGGTCGTACGGGGAAGGCGGTGCTGGCCTACCTGTGAGCCTGAGCCTGAGCGCCCTCTCAGTCACTCCTGGCTGTGCGGCTCTGCGTCCCGGCCGGTCGGTCCGTTCAGCGCCTTGACGTGTTGCATGTGCGTCAGGGTGCGGACCAGCCGGACTGCGAGAACGGCGCAGACGACGTCGAGGAGGTCGCTGAGCATGACAAGGCCGAGACCCACGTTCGTCTGGCCGATTGATTCGGCCGTGTCGTAGACCGCGCCGCCGGCCAGGGCGACGAAGCCCCCGGCGAGCCAGAAGCCCCACCAGAGGTTGATCAGGCCATGCCCCGGCCGGTTGGGCGCGTACGGTCCCACGGGACGGCTCGCGTCCCAGATATCGAGGGTGATCCGCCGCGGGAACCACAAGTTGACGACCGGGATAAGCCAACTCCAGCCGGTCCAGCTGCGGCCTCGTCGGTGAGTGCCCGGTGCGAAGACTTCGGCGTTGTCGCGCAGGCGGTAGAGCCAGCACACGTAGACGATTCCGGTGGAAAGGTAGAGCAGGCTCTGAAGCAGGCCGGAGAGGTCGTAGTAGAACTGCCTGTTCTCGACGCCGGGGAACGTCCCCAGGGCCGTCGCGGAGCGCGGCATGCCGCGCAGCAGGTCGTACAGATAGCCACCCGAGGCGATAGACAGTATGTCCGTGACGATCACGGTGAAGAGCAGAAGGGAAGTGGCCACCCCCAGCCCGACTGGTGAACGCAGCACCGCGAAGGAGGCGGGCGAAGTGGGCGCGTGCGTTGAGTTCGAGTTCACAGTCCGACCAGCGCCTCCACCATCCCAGACGTCACTCCCCTAGCCACTCCAGGCCTCCCGCCAAGGACTCCGGACGGCACGTCACATCACAACAGGGCCAACGTTGCCTGCTACGGCACTAGTTTGGAAAACGAGTGACACGGATGCGGCCTGAGCTCGGGAGCGTCTGGCCTGGGCCTTAGCGTCACTGTGGCCGTCACGCCCCGTGACTCCCCGCCGCTTCCCGCTGGATCAGGCACGCGGCGGGCACAGAGCCTCTTCGTACCGAACTATCGGCAGGGCGGGCGCTGGGGATCCCTGGGGTCTTCGCTGCCGGTCAGCCGACCCGACAACATCGATCACGACCCCGAACAGGCCCTAGGAGACCGGCTGCGACCCTTCCTGGGCCGTCCCTGCCCCAGGGTTGAGGGAGCAGATCCGGAGCGCGTCCGCGCGGGCCTCGGCGAACGTTTCTCGGACGGAGTCCTCATCCCTCCCCCAGGCTCGAGCAACTGTCTGCGCCTGCGGGCCAATACGCCGCTCGACGGCGGGGCGCGAAAGCTCTTCCGTGTAGAGGTCCTCGAAGTCCCAGCGCCACGAGCCGCGCAGTTTCGCCGCGCTCGGATTCGTGACGACCTCGGACCCGTCCGGGGCGTACACGGCTGGCCCCGCCTCCCACACCCAGGCACGCCGCGGCGTCTGCGAACGCACGGACTTCAGCGCGCTGTCCGCACTGGCCCCATCGCCGAAGGTGCCGATCCACCCGTCGCTCGTCATCCTCTCGACGTGCACCGAGCCACCGTGCTCGCGCACCCAGCGCTCAGCCGTCCCCTCGGCGTCGTCCAAATCCCAGAAGCCGATCCGCTGCGCACCGATGTGCGCGACGTGCACCGCCCGACCACCGTCACGCTCGGGGCCGTTCTCCTGCGACGCCGCACGAGCGGGCGGCGTGAAGCCCATGACCCGATCGATCGTCACCAGGGCGGCCGTGTGCGCCGTCTCCAGCAGGTGCCCGTACGTGTCGGAGGTCGTCGTGATCGACTCGTGCCCCAGGCGCCGCTGCACGTACGTCAAGCTGTGCCTGTCCGACAGCAGCGCCGCAACGTGCGAGTGCCTCAGGTCATGGATTGTGGGGAACTTCCACTGCGGCAGCACCCCTCGCTTCTTGGCCTCAGCGACCCCTGCCATCCACCGGTCGTAGAACGTCGAGTAAGGGAGCCGGCCGCCGCTGCCGTCGTGGAAGATCAGGTCGTCCTTCCCCAGCCCGGCGACGCCATGGTCGAGAAGCTCTTGCCAGAGTCCGGCCGTGATCTCGACCGTCCGTCGCCCCGCCTTCGACTTCGGCGGTCCGAGACACCATTCCTCGCCCGGCACCCGCTTCCACGCCCGGGTGACGCGCAGCTCGTACTCGCCGGGCCGGGGATTGCGGGCATGCCGCGCCGCGAGCGCGCTGATCTCGCCCCACCGTAGTCCGCTCCCGTACGCCGTCCGCACGAGCATCCGATCACTGGGGCGAGGGAAGCACTCGACGAGACCGGCGATCTCTTCAGGAGTCATGAACTCCATGTCGTCGCTCGACTCGTCGTCGCCGATGCCCCAATCGTCATTGCTGGGGAGCCGGGTCAGGTCACACGGGTTGCGGTCTCGAAGCGGCGGCTCGGCAACTACGGCTTCCTTCAGGACTGACGACAGCAGCCCATGCAGACCCCGCAGCGTCTCCGGCGACATGTCCTTTGTCTTCGACCCGCGCTTGACCTTCGTCTTCAGCATCTTGTTGACCCACGCTCCGACCGTCGCCTTGCTGAAATGCTCGGCAGATCGGATGTCGCAGTTGCCGAAGGACGGGAACATGTACATCTCCAGCGCACGAATGCGCTGTTGCTTGTACCGCTTGCTCGCGGTGCGATTCTCGACGGACTCAACTGCCCAGCGGTCGAAGCGATAACGCAGCTCATCCGCAGCTGCCGGGTCGATGTAGCCCTTGCCCTTCACCCAGCCAGGGGGCCAGTGCTGCCTGGCCTCGTCAACCGCGTCCCTAAAGACCTTCGCCGAGTCCTCATCGTCGAAGCGTTCGGTCTGTTGCTCACCAGTCCTCACACCCCCTTCGCGCCACCGCACCTGGTAGCTGGAGACCTCCCCAGCCCTGTTCCTACGCGCAACAAGGTTCGCCATGAGCGGAGGGTAACCGCTCGTGCTCCCACGGTGCTCCCATTACCCCATCTGAACCGGCCAAGATCCGACTATCGAAGCAGCTCAAGGTGCAGATACGCAGGAACGGCCGGAGCCCCCGCACAGTGGGCTCCGGCCGTTCGTCTGCCGCCTGCTGTCGTGCTGTCCAGGCGGATTACAGGCGGCTGTGGTGGACCGGTTCGATCCTGCTCAGGAACTACAGGGCGAGGCCGGTGAGGACCAGCACGCGCTCGTAGGTGTAGTCGTCCATCGCGTAGCGAACACCCTCGCGGCCGACGCCGGACTGCTTGGCTCCGCCGTACGGCATCTGGTCGGCGCGGTAGGAGGGGACGTCACCGATGATGACGCCGCCGACCTCGAGGGCGCGGTGGGCGCGGAACGCGGTCTGCAGGTCGTGCGTGAACACACCTGCCTGCAGGCCGTACTTGGACGAGTTGACGGAGGCGAAGGCCTCGGCCTCGCCGGCCACCTTCTCGATGCTGAGCACCGGTCCGAACACCTCCTCGGAAGCGAGGGTGACGCCGGCCGGGAGCTCCGTCAGAACGGTGGGCGCGTACGTCGCGCCGTCCCGCTTGCCGCCGGCGAGCAGCTGGGCGCCGGCCTGCACGGCCTCGTCGACCCAGGACTCGACGCGCTTGGCGGCGTCCTCGTTGACCAGCGGGCCGACATCGGTCGCCGCGTCGGACGGGTCACCGGTCACCTGCGCCTCGACGGCAGCGACGATCTTCGGGACGAGCCGGTCGTAGACCGCGGCGTCCGCGATGACGCGCTGCACCGAGATGCAGGACTGGCCGCCCTGGTAGTTGGAGAAGGTCGCGATGCGGGTCGCGGCCCAGTCCAGGTCCTCGTCGGAGGCGTAGTCGCCGAGGACGACCGCAGCGCCGTTGCCGCCGAGCTCCAGCGTGCAGTGCTTGCGCGGCACCGACTCCATGATCGAGTAGCCGACCGCGGCCGACCCGGTGAAGGAGATCACGGGCAGCCGCTCGTCCTGCACGAGGGCGGGCATGCGGTCGTTGGGCACCGTGAGCACGGACCACGAACCGGCCGGAAGGTCCGTCTCGGCCAGCAGCTCACCGAGGATCAGCGACGAGATCGGGGTGGCCGGGGCGGGCTTCAGGATGATCGGGGCGCCGACGGCGATGGCCGGGGCCACCTTGTGGGCGCTCAGGTTCAGCGGGAAGTTGAAGGGCGCGATGCCGAGGATCGTGCCGCGCGGGAAGCGACGGGTCAGCCCGAGTCGGCCCGTGCCACCGGCGTCGGTGTCGAGGCGCTGGGCCTCACCGCTGTTGAAGCGGCGGGCTTCCTCGGAGGCGAACCGGAACACGGAGACGGCGCGGCCGACCTCACCGCGGGCCCACTTGATGGGCTTGCCGTTCTCGGCGGAGATCAGCTGGGCGATCTCCTCGGTGCGCTCCACGAGACGCCGTACGACGTGGTCGAGCGCGGCGGCGCGGACATGGGCAGGCGTCGCGGCGAACTCCTCGCGCACGGCGTGCGCGGCGGCGACGGCCTCCTCGATCTGCGCGTCGGTCGGCACGCTGACCGTGCCGACGAGTCGACCGTCCCAGGGGTTCGTGACGTCGAAGCTGTCCTCGCCGGTGGCCTGGCGGCCGGCGAGCCAGAAGGCGTGGGTGGAAGTCATGGAGGTTCCGGCCCTTCGGAGTCGTGGGGTGTCCTGTCCCCCACCGTAGGGCCGTACCGGCGGCCTGGCGTTTGTCCGGTGCGGAGCAGAAGCGGGCGTGCATGCGCCGGTTTGTCGGATGACCCGGCCCACCGGGACGGTTCACCGCGACCGACCGCCGAGCAGCTGCGTGCCCAGGGGCCGGACGGGCTTCGTCTCACGGCGTCGTCGGGGAACTCGTGGCCTTCAGTGCCAGCCACAGCTCCATCCGCACATCCGGGTCGTCCAGGGAGCGGCCCAGGATCTCCTCCACCCGCCGCATCCGGTACCGCAGGGTGTGACGGTGCACGCCCAGGTCGGCCGCGGCCGCATCCCACTGACCGTGGTGGCTGAGCCAGGCGCGCAGCGAGGCGACCAGGTCGCCGCGGCCCTTCGCGTCGTGTTCGCGCAGGGCCCGGAGCATGCCGTCGGCGAAGGCCCGGACCGCGTCGTCCGCGAGCAGCGGCAGGACCGAGCCGGCCGCCAGCTCCTCGTGCTCGACCATGGCCCTGCCCCTGCGGCGGGCGACCGAGAGTGCCTGTTCGGCCTGCTTGTACGCGGCGGAGACGGCGGTCGGACCGGCCGGTGCGGACAGTCCGACGACCACCTCGGTGTCCTCCGGCGCCGCCTGGTCGTGCGGGGTTCGCTCCTCCTGGGCCGCCGCGTATGCCGCGCAGGCGGCGACGGCCGCGCCGCCGTCCGCGGCGAGGACGACGAGCCGTTCCCCTTCGGGGACCATCAGCAGGGCCTCCCCGGACCGGGCGGCCGCCGACTCCATCGCCTCGCCGAGCAGGACCGGTGTCGCCGGATCGGGCGCCTCCGCGATCAGCAGACGGAACGGGGCGTCGAGCAGCCCTCCGTACAGGTCCCCGGCGACGGCCCGCGCATGGTCCGGCTGGCCGGCGAGGAGCATCCGGAGTACCGCGGCGCCCAGCCGCTGTTCGGCGCCCTGAAGGGCGCGGGAGCGGGCGGTGGTGAGGGTCAGCAGGGCGACGGCCGAGTGCACGGCGTACCGCTCGGCGGTACCCAGAGCCGACCCGGTGCCCACGGCCAGGGCGCCACGTGCCCGACGGCCGGTGCCCAGGGTCTGGAGCTCGACCCGGTCGTCGGAGTCACCGACGACGACACTCGCCGGGGCCGGGCGGTCGCGCAGGCGTTCCACATCGGCGGTGAGCCGGGCCGCTCTGCGGGCGGCCCAGTCGGGGGCGGCGGCCACGACGGCGCCGGACGCGTCGTACAGCGCGGCCCAGCCGTCGACCTGGGCGGCGAGCCGGCTGAGAAGTTCGCCGGGCCCCTCCCCGGCGAGTGCGGCCTTGGTGAGATCGCGCTGAGCCTCGAAGCCCGCTGTCACGGCGCGGTACTGGTCGGCGGCGATCGCCGAGGAGACGGCCTTGGCGATGGCGAGGAAGGCGGTGCGGCGCGGGACTTCGAGGAGTGGCAGTCCCGCTTCCTCGGCGGCGTCGATCAGTGGCTGCGGCACCTCGTCGTAGTTGACGCCCACCGCGAAGCCGAGCCCGACGACTCCGGCGGCTGCCAGCCGGCGCACGTACCGGCGCATCGCTTCGGGGTTCTCGGCGTCGAGGTTGGTGGCGGTGACGAGGAGGAGTTCGCCGCCCTCCATGTACGGAACGGGGTCGGCCAGCTCGCTGGCGTGCGCCCAGCGCACCGGCGCGTCGAGCCGGTCCGCCCCCGCACGCACCGTGAGTTTGAGCGCCGAATGCTGGACGAGCGAGGCGAGAGTGGGGGGCATGGGACCGCGGGACCTTCGGGAGTCGATTTCGCCGTCCCGTACGAACGGCTCCTCCCGATTCTGCCAGGACGGCAGGGTCGGCCGTAACCACTCCCGGTGACCCGGGTACCGCCGCGGCCCACCGGATCCACTGCGGCGAGCCCGGCCCGCACGTCATGGCCGCCCAGTTGCCGGTTCAGCCGTTCAGGTTCACCAGCAGGGGCGGCGCGTGCTCCCCTCGTACCGTCGTCAGGGACAGCACCGCGTGTCCGGCGGGTACGCGATGGGCCAGTTCGGAGGCCGACCAGCGTTCGCGTTCGACCTGGCGCACGGTCACCGCGTCGGTGGTCACCGCCTTGCCGGTGACCAGCTTGCGGAAGGCGTGGATGGCCCGGGTCATCGGCTGGTCGGCGAAGACCGTGCGCTGGGTGACGTCCCGGGTCTCGACCCATTCCGTACCCCATGCCTCGGCGAACCGCTTGCCGTCCCACGTGGTGATCCCGGAGAACGCCATCCGGCAGCCGACCGCGCCCAGCAGCGCCGTGTGCAGGCTCTCCGGGACGTCGTCGAGGGTGCGCAGCGTGAGCACGGCCCCGGCGTGCGCGGAGCGCAGTCGCTGGATGCCACGGACGGTGTCGGGGGTCAGCGTGCGGGTCGCGTCGTCGAGGACCAGGCAGGCGAAGAGGGAACGGTCGGCGCGGGCGGCCGCGCTCGCCGTGAACTGGGCGAGGACCAGCCGGGCCAGCATCCGCGACGCCTCGGCGTGACCGCGTTCGGGCAGATCGATGCGGACCCTGAGCGGATGCTCCAGGGCCCGCAGGGAGAAGGGGCGGGCCTTGCCCGTGGTGTCGAAGAATTCGGCGAACGCGGGCCGGTCGAGCAGTGCGACCCGGTCGGCGAGTGCGGGTCCGGGGTCTCCAGGAGCGCCGGACTGGCGGGCGCGTGCGTCGAGTTCGCGGTGCATGCTCTGCGCGCCCGCCGTGTCGACGGCCTCGCGCAGGGCCGCGAGCGCGGCCGGGACACCGTCCAGCAGCTCCCGCAGCTCGGGGACGGCGGGAAAACGGCCGTGGGCGGCGCGGTGGGGGCCGAGGAGCTGGGCGAGGGCGGTGGCGGCTCGCCTGCTGTCCACCTCGGGGAGGTCCCCGACGAGCCCCTCGGCCAGGACCGCCGCGGCTTCGTCGGGATCGGTGGTGCCGCCGTAGAGGTCGAGGTCGTGTACGGAGGCCGGGTCGCCGAGCTTGACCACGACGTCGAACCCCTTGTCGGCTCCGAGCTGGGTGCCGGTGGCGCACACCGCGACGACGGCGGCCCGCCCGGCGAGTGCCTGAAGGGCGAGGGATTCGACGACAGGCCGGATCAGTGCGCGGCTCTTGCCCGCCCCCGGCGGTCCGACGGCGAGCAGGGAGGTGCCGAGCAGTCCGGGGTCGAGGGCGATTCCGCTGCCGCGGCGGGCATACGGGTTGCGCTCGTTGTCGTCGACCGTGCCGATCCTGACCTGGTCGACGAGCAGATCGTGCCGGGCGGAGCGGACCGGGAGATCGCGCGCGCCGGAGGGATGGGTGCAGGCGGCGGCGCCGTTGCGCAGCACGGTGTCGGTGAAGGCGGGCAGCCGGGTGCTGTCGGCGCGTACGGAGGTCCAGGCACGTCGGATACGGGCGTAGTCGACGTCGTTCATCCGGCCCGACCGGGCCTCCTGGGCGAGCTTCGCTGCGGCCTGGTCCTGTCCGGCGGCGCGCAGGTCGGGCCACTCGGCCGGATCGTCCGCGCCATCCGCTGTCCGGCCCTCCGCGTCGTGGCCCGCCTCGCGGGCGGTGCCCCGGTCCGCGGTTCCACGCGCGCTCGGAGTGCCGGCCCCTGCCGTCGGCGGCTGCGGCGGGCGGGAGCCGTCGGCGTTCCTGCGGCGCAGCCGGGACCATCGGCCCAGCTTCGCGAAGGGCCACACGATCACCAGCGTGATCAGGGCGTACAGCGTGTAGGTGACCACGGTGGTCAGGGTGCGGTCGGTGCCCATCCACGGGCCGGCCACGAAGCTGAAGGTGAGCTCCATGCCCGGCACCGTCCCCGTCCACACGAGGATCCAGACCAGCAGCGCGCCGGCAGCCGCAGCGGCCGCGCGGGCAGCGGGTCCTCGGCCGGCGACCGAGCGTTCGAAAGCGGCGGGCCAGTTACCCAACCGGCCGAACCCGTAGACGATGGCTCCGATGATCAGCAGACGGTAGATGTCGAGCGCGCGTACCGCCCCGTGGGTCAGCGGCTGGTGGTCGAACGGTCCCCACCATTCGTCGGGGGTGAAGAGGGTCAGCGGGACCCGCCAGTACGGGATGTATCCGTTGCGCCAGAGCGACCAGACGAGGATGCAGGCAAGGAGCGAGATCACCGCTCCGCCGACCAGCGTGCGGTCGGGCGTGCGCTCCGCCTCCTCGGCGGGACGGTCGGTGTGTCCGGACCGCCAGACGCCCGGTTCCGCGAAGGGCCGGGGGATGCGCAGCCAGTCCCCGAGGGAGGGGCCGCCGGCCGGTGCGTGGCCCGGCATGGGCGGCAGTACGGGCGGTGGCGGGCCGGCCGGCCGCGGCACCGAATGACCGGAGCGGGTGCCGCGTGAGTCGTACGTGCCCTCGGTGTCCATGTGCTGTCCCTCGTCCCCTGACCAGCGCCGACCGGTAACCGCGGGCGCAGGCGCCCCGATCCCCTCAATCTAGTGCCCAGTGGCACCCCGTCAGACGCTGTCGGCCGGGAAGTCCCGCGACCGGTCGCCGGGCCGTCGCTATGTCCGTGACGGACAACCGCGTCGGGCCACTTCTCCCGAACGGAACATGCCGGACCCCCGGCCTCACCCCTAGCCTGCAGACAGAGAAGCGTCCGAAACACCCCCAGGAGCCCCTCATGACCGCAATTCCGCAGGAGCGCCGCGTCGTCACTGCCATTCCCGGCCCGAAGTCGGTGGAGCTGCAGGCCCGCCGTCTCGCGACGGTCGCCGCAGGTGTGGGCTCCACCCTGCCGGTGTTCACCGCCCGCGCAGGCGGCGGCATCATCGAGGACGTGGACGGCAACCGTCTGATCGACTTCGGCTCCGGCATCGCCGTGACGTCGGTCGGCGCCTCCGCCGAGGCCGTCGTGCGCCGCGCCTCCGCGCAGCTCGCCGACTTCACCCACACCTGTTTCATGGTCACGCCGTACGAGGGGTACGTCGAGGTCTGTGAGCAGCTCGCCGAGCTGACTCCGGGCGACCACGCCAAGAAGTCCGCGCTGTTCAACTCGGGCGCCGAGGCCGTCGAGAACGCCGTGAAGATCGCCCGCGCCTACACCAAGCGCACCGCGGTGGTCGTCTTCGACCACGGCTACCACGGCCGGACGAACCTGACGATGGCGCTGACCGCCAAGAACATGCCGTACAAGCAGGGCTTCGGTCCGTTCGCACCCGAGGTGTACCGGGTCCCGGTGGCGTACGGCTACCGCTGGCCGACCGGTGCGGAGAACGCCGGTGCCGAGGCTTCCGCCCAGGCCATCGACCAGATCACGAAGCAGATCGGCGCCGACAACGTCGCCGCGATCATCATCGAGCCGGTGCTCGGCGAGGGTGGCTTCATCGAGCCGGCGAAGGGCTTCCTCCCGGCGATCGCGCAGTTCGCCAAGGACAACGGCATCGTCTTCGTCGCGGACGAGATCCAGTCCGGATTCTGCCGCACCGGCCAGTGGTTCGCCTGTGAGGACGAGGGCATCGTCCCCGACCTGATCACCACCGCCAAGGGCATCGCGGGCGGTCTGCCGCTCTCGGCCGTGACGGGCCGCGCCGAGATCATGGACGCCGCGCACGCGGGCGGCCTCGGCGGTACGTACGGCGGAAACCCGGTGGCCTGCGCGGGTGCGCTCGGCGCCATCGAGACGATGCGCGAGCTGGACCTGAACGGGAAGGCGAAGCGCATCGAGGAGGTCATGAAGGGCCGCCTCGCCGAGATGCAGGCGAAGCTGCCGAACGGCGATGTCATCGGTGACATCCGTGGCCGTGGCGCGATGATCGCGATCGAGCTGGTGAAGGCCGGCACGAAGGACCCGAACCCGGAGGCCGCCGCGACGCTCGCGAAGGCCTGCCACGCGGAGGGCGTGCTCGTCCTCACCTGTGGCACGTACGGCAACGTGCTGCGCTTCCTGCCGCCGCTGGTGATCGGCGAGGACCTGCTCAACGAGGGCCTCGACATCATCGAGCAGGCTTTCGCCCAGATCTGATCCGATCCTGGCGCCGATACCGACCGGGTCCACGTGAGGGCCTGTGAAGAAGGTGTGGGGGGCCGATGGCGGGATGCGGTTCCCGCTGTCGGTCCCCCGTCGGCTGCCGTACGGTTCCTGCAGATGAGAGAAACACCCCGCCCGCAGGGGACTGCGGGTGATACCGGGTCGGAGCATCCCCAGCACCGTCCTGGTCGTGCCACCGCGCACACCACTGGAGCCTCCGGCTCCGGAACTCCTCACCGATCGGATGGCCGCTCGCCCCAAACCCCCCGGGGCGCGCGGCAAACCGATCACGGCGGCCGCCCCGGAACCACCCCCCCTGTTCCGGGGCGGCCGGCTCCTCTCCTCTTCCCGCTGCCGCTGCTTCTCGCGGTCTTCGCGCTCCTCACCTGGCAGGTCGTGGCCGACGGCCCACTGCGCAGACTGGACGAGCGGATCGGCCGGAGCGTCGTCGGCCACGGCCCAGGCAGCCTCACCGAATTCCTCGCCGATCTCGGCAATATGCAGGTCGCTCTCCCGGTCCTGGGATGCGCGGTCGTGTACGCCCTGGCTCGGGGCGCCCGCCGGCTGCCGCTGTACGCCGCTCTCGTCATGGCCGCGGTGCCCGCACTGGTCGTCCCGCTCAAGGACTGGACCGCCCGGACGGGACCACTGACCGAGGAGACCGGCTACTACCCGTCGGGCCACGCGGCGACGGCCGCGGTGGCGTACGGGGCGGCGGCCTTGCTGATCGCGTACCGCACCACGCCTGCGGAGCGGTCGAAGCGGTCATGGATGATGCCCGTCGCCGCTGTCCTGCTGACAGTGGCGACGGGCATCGGTCTGGTGCTGCGCGGCTATCACTGGCCGCTGGACGTGCTCGCCGGCTGGTGCCTGAGCGGGCTGTTGCTCATGGCGCTCAGCTGGTCGAGTGGTCGGTCACGGCGACGTCAGCCGCCGAAGTAGGCGTCGAAGTTCTTCGAGAACTCACCGTTGTTGAAGCGGTCCCAGTTGATCGACCACGTCATCAGTCCGCGCAGTCCGGGCCAGGTCCCGTGTGTCGTGTACGAACCGCAGTCGGTCTTCTTCGTCAGGCAGTTCAGCGCCTTGTCGACCTCGCTGGGCGAGGTGTAGCCGTTGCCCGCCTGGGTGGAGGCGGGAAGCCCGATGGAGACCTGGTCGGGTCGGAGCGCGGGGAAGACCTTGGTGGTGTCACCGGCCACCGGGAAGCCGGTGAGCAGCATGTCGGTCATGGCGATGTGGAAGTCGGCGCCACCCATCGAGTGGTACTGGTTGTCCAGACCCATGATGGAGCCCGAGTTGTAGTCCTGGACATGCAGCAGGGTGAGGTCGTCACGCAGGGCGTGGATGACCGGGAGGTAGGCACCGGCGCGCGGGTCCTGGCCGCCCCAGGGTCCCGAGCCGTAGTACTGGTAGCCGAGCTGCACGAAGAACGTCTCGGGGGCCATGGTCAGCACGAACTTGTCGCCGTACTTGGCCTTGAGGGTCTTCACCGCCGAGATCAGGTTGACGACGACCGGGGTGGTCGGGTTGCGGAAGTCGGTGTCGCCGGTGTTCAGCGAGAGCGAGTGGCCCTCGAAGTCGATGTCGAGACCGTCCAGACCGTAGTCGTCGATGATCTTGCTGACCGAGGAGACGAAGGTGTCACGGGCGGCGGTGGTGGAGAGCTGTACCTGACCGTTCTGGCCGCCGATGGAGATCAGCACCTTCTTGCCCGCGGCCTGCTTGGCCTTGATGGCCGCCTTGAACTCGGCCACGGACTCGACGTTGGGGCACTCGGTGACCGGGCAGAGCGTGAAACGGATGTCGCCCGAGGTGACGGAGGTGGGCTCGCCGAAGGCCAGGTCGATGACGTCCCAGGAGTCGGGGACGTCCGCCATCCGCGTGTAGCCGGAGCCGTTGGCGAAGCTGGAGTGCAGATAGCCGACGAGCGCGTGGGTGGGGAGGCCGGAGCCTCCGCCTCCGCCGCCCGCCGCGGTGGTGGCGGTGACGGTTGCGGACTTGGCGGACTCACCGGCGGAGTTGGTCGCGGTGACCTGGAAGCTGTACGCGGTCGAGGCTGCCAGGCCCGTCACGGTGGCGGACGTCCCGGTGACGGAGAGGACCTTCGTACCGCCCCGGTAGACGTTGTAGCCGGCGGCTCCGGTGGAGCCGGTCCAGGAGAGGGCGACGGAGGAGGAGGTGGTCGTGCCGGCCCTCAGTCCGGCGGGTGTCGCGGGGATCGCGACCGGGTCGCCGCCGGGGCCGACGAGGGTGAGGTCGTCGGCGTAGTAGGTGGGGGTGCCGTACCACCCGTGGGTGTAGATCTTCACGGACGTCGTGGCGGCACCGGTCTTGAACGTGGTGGTGAGCTGCGTCCAGCCGGGAGAGGACTGCGTCCAGGTCGACACATCGGTGGTGCCGGTCCCGGACGCGCCGAGGTAGACGTAGCTGCCCTGCACCCAGGCGCTCAGTGTGTACGTGGAGTCCGGCTTGACCGTGACGGTCTGCGAGCACTCGGCGTTGTCGCTGCCGGCCGGCGTCGCCTTGAGTGCGGAAGTTCCGCCGTGGGTGGGTGTGCTGACGACGGCTCCGCTGCCGCCCGTACAGCTCCAGCCGTCCAGACCGGCCTCGAATCCGCCGTTGCGCGCAAGATCGGTGTCGGCCGCCGCGGCGGCCGGCGCCGAGGCCGCCAGGCCACCGGCGACGAGCAGAGCCGCCGAGAGGGCGGCCAGAAGTCCGGAAAATCGGGCGGGGGGTCCCGTGCGTTCCACAACGGCCTCCGTGCAGGGGGGAATTGAGTGTGGCGCCACAACATGGTCCAGACCAATCAGGTTGTCAAGACCTCTGGCGCCGTCCCGGGCCCGCCACACCGGATGTCGACCCCACCACCTCGCCCCCGGCACCCTTTCAGCCCCCGGCGCCCGACCAACCACCCCCGTCCCCGTCCCTGCTGCCGCCGAGACCGCCGCCCCGGGCCGTCGCCGCTGCCTCGTGCATCGCCAGCTCCAGCAGAGCTGCGTCGATCAGCGCGTCCGAGCCGTCGGGCGGTATCAGCCAGCGCACCCCGCCGGACGCCCGCCCCGGGTACGGCACGAGGATCCAGGTCCCGAGTCCCACCCCCCGCACCCCCGTTCCGATCCAGCGGGCGACCGTACCGGGCGGCACGAAGAAGCCCATGCGGCCGTCGCCGAAGCCGGAGAGGACCGGCCCCGGCCGACTGACGAGACGGGTGAGCACGTCGAACGCCGGATAGCCGAGCTCCCGCGGAAGGACCAGTACGTCCCACCGCCTGCCTGCGGGAAGGAGCGCAACCCCCTGGGGGTTGCGCTCCCATTCCCACCGGCACGCAGCCGGATCCGGTGCCACCGAGGCGAGCCATTCGACTGCCGCCCTCACGTCCGAGCCAGTCATGACCGGCCCCCCCTTTCCGTGCGCACCGACAGTGCGTCCACACGGCGAGAGAGGGGGTTCGGCCCGGATGATTACGCGAGTCGGGGGCACCAGCCGGAAGTGAATTGAGTCACACCGTGACCGGTGTCCCCCGGACCTGGGTCAGCTGTCGAAGCCGAGCCCCATCCGGTCCATCGTGCGCAGCCACAGATTGCGCCGGCCCCCCTGGCTGTCCGCCCTGGCCAGGGACCTCTTCGTGAGTTCGATCCCGGCCCAGGCGAACGGCTCCGGCGGGAACGGCATCGGCTTGGTGCGCACCATCTCCAGACCGGTCCGCTCGGTCCGTTCACCGGAGAGCAGATCCAGCATCACGTCGGCGCCGAACCGGGTGGCTCCGACGCCGAGTCCGGTGAATCCGGCGGCATAGGCGACCCGCCCCCGGTGGGCCGTGCCGAAGAAGGCGGAGAAGCGGGAACAGGTGTCGATCGCGCCGCCCCAGGCGTGACTGAAACGCACCCCTGCCAGCTGCGGGAAGCACTCGAAGAACTGGCCCGCGAGTTTGAGGAACGTCTCCGGCCGCTGGTCGAGATCAGCGCTCAGCCGGCCGCCGTACGGATAGATCGCGTCATAGCCGCCCCACAGGATCCGGTTGTCCTCGGACAGCCGGAAGTAGTGGAACTGATTGGCGCTGTCGCCCAGTCCCTGCCGGTTCTTCCAGCCGATGGAGGCGAGCTGGTCGGCGGTGAGCGGCTCGGTCATCAGCGCGTAGTCGTAGACCGGGACGGTGTACGGGCGCACTCGCTTGACCAGCGACGGGAAGATGTTCGTGCCCAGTGCGACCCGGTGCGCGAGGACCTTCCCGTACGGCGTGCGGACCGCCATCCCGGTGGCGGTCCTGGCCAGTTCGAGGCCCCGGGTGTGCTCGTACACCCGCACCCCCAGATCGAGGCAGGCCCGCTTCAGGCCCCAGGCCAGCTTGGCGGGGTTCAGCATGGCGACTCCGCGCCGGTCCAGGAGTCCGCCGAGGAAGGTCGGTGAGTCGACTTCCGCGCGCAGTGCCTCCTGGTCGAGGAATTCCACTCCGGTGAAGCCGAGCTTCTCGGCTTCCTGGTGCCATTCCCGCAGCTCTTCCAGCTGATGCGGTTCGGTGGCGACATCGATTTCACCGGTGCGCTCGAATGCGCAGTCGATGGAGTACCGGGCGACGGCCGCCTCGATGGCGTCGAGGTTCTGTTCGCCCAGTTCTTCCAGCTTCTTGATCTCGTCCGGCCAGCGTTCCAGGCCGTTGGGGAGGCCATGGGTGAGGGAGGCGGCGCAGAATCCGCCGTTGCGGCCCGAGGCGGCCCAGCCCACCTCGTGCCCCTCGATCAGTACGACGTCCCGTTCCGGATCGCGTTCCTTGGCGATCAGCGCGGTCCACAGTCCGCTGTATCCGCCGCCGATGACGAGCAGATCGCAGTGCTCGTCGCCGGTGAGCGCGGGAAGGGCATCGGGCCTGCCGGGGTCGTCCAGCCAGAACGAGACCGGCCGTGCGCCGGAGAGTGATTGTGCAGCAGTACGCATGGCAGCTGGGGCCATGGTTTCCAACTCCTTCAGGACTTTCAGGGTCGTGCGCTGTTTTTTCGCCGGTTCGAGATGAGCTGGCCGGCGACGACCACCAGAACGGCGATGACGAACATCGCCGTGCCGATGACGTTGATCTGCACGGGTGTGCCGCGTTGCGCCGAACCCCAGACGTACATGGGGAAGGTCACGGTCGAGCCCGCGTTGAAATTGGTGATGATGAAATCGTCGAAGGAGAGCGCGAAGGCGAGCAGCGCTCCCGCGGCGATTCCGGGGGCGGCGATCGGCAAGGTCACCCGGACGAATGTCTGCACGGGGCCCGCGTACAGATCGCGGGCCGCCTCCTCCAGTCGCGGGTCCATCGACATCACGCGTGCCTTGACCGCCGTCACGACGAAGCTCAGACAGAACATGATGTGTGCGATGAGGATCGTCCAGAAGCCCAGTTGGGCACCCATGTTGAGGAAGAGGGTGAGCAGCGAGGCAGCCATGACGACCTCGGGCATCGCCATCGGCAGGAAGATCAGCGAGTTGATCGCGCCGCGCGCCCGGAAGCGGTAGCGGACCAGCGCGAAGGCGATCATCGTGCCGAGCGCGGTCGCGCCGATCGTCGCCCAGGTGGCGATCTGGAGGGAGAGCGAGAGCGAGCCGCACATGTCGGCGACGCCGCAGGGGTCGGTCCAGGCGTCCAGTGAGAAGCGCTGCCAGGCGTAGTTGAAGCGCCCGTTCGGCTTGTTGAAGGAGAACACCATCACGACGATGTTCGGAAGGATCATGTAGGCGAGGGTCAGCAGACCCGCGATGACGATCAGATGGCGGCGGAGCCAGCGCAGTACGGGCATCAGACCAGGTCCTCCGTCCCGGAGCGGCGGATGTAGACGGTCACCATCAGCAGGACGACCGCCATGAGGATGAAGGAGAGCGCGGCCGCCATCGGGTAGTCGAGGACGCGCAGGAACTGGGTCTGAATGACGCTGCCGACCATCTTGGTGTCGGTGGAGCCCAGCAGTTCGGCGTTGACGTAGTCACCGCTGGCCGGGATGAAGGTCAGCAGCGTGCCCGAGACGACACCCGGCATGGAGAGCGGGAAGGTCACCTTGCGGAAGGTGGTGGCGGGGGTCGCGTACAGATCGCCGGCCGCCTCGTGCAGCCTGCCGTCGATCCGCTCCAGCGAGGTGTAGAGCGGCAGGATCATGAACGGCAGGAAGTTGTACGTCAGACCGCAGACCACGGCCATCGGTGTGGCCAGCACCCGGTTGTTCTCGGTCCAGCCGAGCCAGCTGGTGACATCCAGGACGTGCAGGGCGTTGAGTACGTCGACGACCGCGCCGCCGTCCGCGAGGATCGTCTTCCAGGCGAGGGTACGGATCAGGAAGCTGGTGAAGAAAGGCGCGATGACCAGCACCAACACCACATTGCGCCAGCGGCCCGCCTTGAACGCGATGAGATACGCGAGCGGGTAGCCGAGCAGCAGGCAGAGAATCGTCGCGGTGCCCGCGTACAGCAGGGACCGGATGAACTGCGGGTAGTACTCGGACAGCGCGTCCCAGTAGGTCTGGACGTGCCAGGTGACCTCGAACCCCTTCTCCAGGGATCCGGTCTGTACGGAGGTCGATGCCTGGTAGACCATCGGCAGGGCGAAGAAGACGACCAACCAGAGGATGCCGGGCAGCAGCAGCCAGTACGGGACGAGCCGCTTTCGGGTGGAGGCCTTGCGTACGGGGAGTTCGGCGGGGTCCGTGGACGGCGCGGGCGGCGCTTCGGTGACGGTCACGTCGCGTCCTCCACCGTCTCCACACCGGCGTCGATGTCCTGGGCCGCGTCGAGGCCGAAGGTGTGCTCCGGGTCCCAGTGCAGGACGACCTCGGCGCCGCGGGTGAGTCCCGCGCGGTGCCCGACGTTCTGCTCGTAGACCTGAAGTGCCTTGCCGGCCGGGCTCTCCACCACGTACTGCGTGGAGACGCCGATGAAGCTGGAGTCGACGATTCGGCCGGTCACCCGGTTGCGTCCGGCGGCTATGGTGTCCGCTTCGCCGGCGGAAGCGAGGGCGATCTTCTCCGGGCGGATGCCGACCAGGATTTTCCCGCCGCGAGCGGTGGGGGCCGAGCACCGCCCGGCGGGCAGTCGCAGTGTGCTGCCGCCCACGCCGACGACGATGTCCGTGCCGGACTCGGTGATCTCGCCCTCGATCAGGTTGGAGGTGCCGAGGAAGTTGGCGACGAAGGTCGTCTTCGGGTTCTCGTACAGGTCGGCGGGGGCGCCGAGCTGCTCGACGCGGCCCGCGTTCATCACCGCGACGGTGTCGGCCATGGTCATGGCCTCCTCCTGGTCGTGGGTGACATGGATGAACGTGATGCCGACCTCGGTCTGGATGCGCTTGAGCTCGAGCTGCATCTGGCGGCGCAGCTTGAGGTCGAGGGCGCCGAGCGGCTCGTCGAGCAGGAGCACCTGCGGGTGGTTGATCAGGGCGCGGGCGACGGCGACGCGCTGCTGCTGGCCGCCGGAGAGCTGGTGCGGCTTGCGCTTCGCGAAGTCGCCGAGCTGAACGAGCTCCAGCATGTCGTCGACCTGCTTCTTCACCGACTTGATGCCGCGCCGGCGCAGACCGAAGGCGACGTTCTCGGTGATGTCCAGGTGCGGGAAGAGCGCGTAACTCTGGAAGACGGTGTTGACGGGCCGCTTGTACGGGGGCAGGTCGGTGATGTCCCGGCCGCCGAGCGAGATGGAGCCGGTGGTGGCCTCCTCCAGCCCCGCGATCATCCGCAGGGTGGTGGTCTTGCCACAGCCGGAGGCTCCGAGCAGGGCGAAGAAGGAGCCCTGGGGGACGGTCAGGTCGAGCGGCTGGACGGCGGCGAAGGAACCGTACGTCTTGCTGATCCCGGTGAGGCGGACGTCGCCGCCTTCTGTCTGCTGCTGTGTCATGGGTCGCAGTCCCAGTGGTGTCAGGGGGAGATCGGGCGAGAGGGAAAAGGCACCGCGGTCAGGCGCCGATGAGCTTGGCGAACTTCTCCTCGTACGCCGTCTCTTCCTTGCTTGTCAGCGAGCGGAAGGCGTGCGATCGGGCCGCCATCTCCTTGTCGGGGAGGATGAGTGTGTTGGCGGCCATCGCCTTGTCGATCTTGGTGAGTTCCTCACGGACACCGTCGACCGGACAGACATAGTTGATGTACGCGGCGAGCTGGGCGGCGACCGGCGGCTCGTAGTAGTAGTCGATGAGCTTCTCGGCGTTGGTCTTGTGCCGGGCCTTGGCGGGGACCAGCATGTTGTCGCTCGACGTGATGTATCCGGCGGCCGGGATCGCGTACTTGATGTCCGGGTTTCCGGACTGGAGCTGGATGATGTCGCCGGCCCACGCGATGCAGGCGGCGATGTCGCCCTTGTCGAGGTCCGCGGTGTAGTCGTTGCCGGTGAAGCGGCGGATCTGCTTCTTGTCGACGCCCTTCTGGATCCGGCCGATCGCCGCGTCGAAGTCGGCGTCCGTGAACGTCCCGGGGTCCTTGCCCATGTCGAGCAGGGTCATGCCGACGGAGTCACGCATCTCGGAGAGGAACCCGACCCTGCCTTTGAGGGAGGGGTCGTCGAGCAGCTGCGTGATGGAGTCGACCTTGCGCCCGCCGGTCGCCTTGGAGTTGTAGGCGATGACGGTCGGAATGCCCGTCCACGGGTAGGAGTGGGCGCGGCCCGGGTCCCAGTCGGGGGTGCGGAACTGGGACGAGAGGTTGGCGAAGGCGTGCGGCAGGTTCACCGGGTCGAGCTTCTGGGCCCAGCCGAGCCGGATGATCCGCGCGGCCAGCCAGTCGGTGACGATGATGAGGTCCCGGCCGGTGTCCTGGCCCGCGGCCAGCTGCGGCTTTATCTTGCCGAAGAATTCGACGTTGTCGTTGATGTCCTCGGTGTACTTGACCTTGATACCGGTGCGTTTCGTGAACGCCTCCAGCGTGGGCCGGTGCTTCTCGTCGTCACTGACGTCCATGTATTCGGTCCAGTTGGAGAAGTTGATCTGCTTCTCCTTGGCCGAGTGGTCGTCCGAAGCCGCTGCGGCGTCCCCTTCCCGCTTCGCCGGCGGGATGCCGCATGCGCTCAGCGTCCCCAGTCCGCCGAGCGCGAGCGCGCCCATGCCGGAGGCGCGGATGAGCGAACGCCGGGTGAGGGCGCCCCTGCCGCTGGTCAGACTGCGCCGCATCGCGGCCAGCTGCGCCGCAGAGAGGTGCTCGGGCTCGTACTGCTCCATGCGCGTTGCCCTTTCGGGTGGGAATGGCCGTTGTCGGCCGGGCTATCGGTCCCCGAAGATCGTGCGGTGCCAGTCCTTGCGGGCGACCGCGGTGTTGTCATACATCACGTGCTTGACCTGCGTGTACTCCTCGAAGGAGTACGCCGACATGTCCTTGCCGAAGCCGCTGGCCTTGTATCCGCCGTGTGGCATCTCGCTGATGATCGGAATGTGGTCGTTGACCCAGACGCAGCCCGCCTTGATCTCGCGGGTGGCGCGGCCCGCCCGGTACACGTCCCGGCTCCAGGCGGAGGCGGCGAGTCCGTACGGGGTGTCGTTGGCAAGAGCGATGCCCTCGTCGTCGGTGTCGAAGGGCAGCACGACCAGGACCGGGCCGAAGATCTCCGACTGGACGATCTCGCTGTCCTGGGCGGCTCCGGCGACGAGCGTCGGCCGGTAGTAGGCGCCGTCCTCGAGGTCGTCACCGGGCGCCTCGCCACCGGTGACGACGGTGGCGTACGCACGGGCGCGCTCGACGAATCCGGCGACCCGGTCCCGCTGGGCGTGGCTGATCAGCGGGCCGAGGTCGGTCGACGGGTCGAAGGGGTCGCCGAGCCGGACGGTCGCCATCAGCTCGGCGACCCCATTGACGAAGGCGTCGTGGAGCGGGCGCTGGACGTAGGCGCGAGTGGCGGCGGTGCAGTCCTGGCCGGTGTTGATGAGCGCTCCGGCGACCGCCCCGTTGACGGCGGCGTCGAGGTCGGCGTCGTCGAAGACCAGGAACGGGGCCTTGCCGCCGAGTTCGAGATGGAGGCGCTTGACGGTGGCGGTGGCGATCTCGGCGACCCGCTTGCCCACCGCGGTGGAGCCGGTGAAGGAGGTCATCACGACGTCCGGGTGGCCGACGAGGTGCTCGCCCGCGTCCTTGCCCGCCCCGGTGACGATGTTGATCACACCGTCCGGGATGCCGGCCTCGGTGGCCGCCTGCGCGAACATCAACGAGGTCAGCGGGGTGATCTCGGCGGGCTTCAGCACGATCGTGTTGCCTGCCGCGATCGCCGGGAGGATCTTCCAGGCGGCCATCTGGAGCGGGTAGTTCCATGGGGCGATGGAGCCGACGACACCGATCGCCTCACGGCGTACGTACGAGGTGTGGTCACCGTCGTACTCACCCGCGGACCTGCCCTCGAGATGGCGGGCGGCACCCGCGAAGAAGGAGGTGTTGTCGATGGTGCCCGGCACGTCGAACTCGGTGGAGAGCTTGATCGGCTTGCCGCACTGGAGCGACTCGGCGTACGCGAAGTCGTCGGCCTGCTCGGCGAGTACGGCGGCGAAGCGGTGCATCGCCTCGGACCGCTCGGCCGGGGTGGCGCCGGACCAGCCGGGGAATGCTTCCCGGGCGGCGGCGACGGCAGCGTCGACATCGGCGGTGCCCGCCAGTTCGTATGTGTAGACGGTCTCGCCCGTCGCCGGATTCACGACCGCGTGACTGCGTCCCGATGTGCCGGACCGCAGACTTCCGCCGATGTACTGCGCGCCGTCCGCGAAGCGGTCCTGCACCTGGAAGCCGTTGCCCATGACGCTCTCCTCCGCCGCTGTCCCCGTCGACCGGGGCGGCGTAGCTTCTGCTCGAATTGAGTGCCGATCCTGACAGAGGACACCGAGCCCAACAAGTGATTCCGTTGTTGCCTTTTGGTTACGCAACGGAATCTGTCGACCATGTGTCGCGTCAGTGCGGAATTCCACGTACGGAGTGTCAGTGGCGGATGCCACACTCGCATGCCATGGAACACATGAACGATCTTGTGGCGCGGACCCGTCGCGGCGAGAAGGTGAAGTACCTGCGGTTCTGGGGACACCGCCCGCTCCCGGACGGGCGGACAGGTGCGAGCTGTCTCAGTCAGTGGTGGCCGTCGCCGTTCACCGTCGACGGCGTGGCCTACGCGTCGGCCGAGCACTGGATGATGGCCGGCAAGGCGCGGCTCTTCGGCGACGAGGAGGCGGAGCGCCGGGCCCTGTCCGCGAGCAGCCCCGCCGCGGCGAAGAAGACGGGCCGGCTGGTCCGCGGTTTCGACGGGTCCGTGTGGGAGCGGGAGCGGTTCGCCCTGGTGGTGGCGGGCAGCATCCACAAGTTCGGCCAGAACGCCGATCTGCGGGAGTTCCTGGTGAACACCGGGGACCGGGTGCTCGTCGAAGCCAGCCCGGTGGACCGGATCTGGGGCATCGGGCTGGCGGCGGACGATCCGCGTGCCGAGGACCCGGCGAGCTGGCGTGGGCTGAATCTGCTGGGGTTCGCGCTGATGGACGCGCGGGCGGAGCTGCGCACATCATGAGGCGGCCCGGACGCTCGACGGCCGGGCGGGCCGGAGCCCGGCCCGCCCGGCCGTCAGGTGGGATACGGCACCGGTTCGCAAGATTCCGGTACCGCCGCCCGACATCGCCTAGCGCGTGACGTCGACGACCAGGGACGAGGCGAACGGGTCGTCGTTGTAGGTGTTGTCGTCGAAATCGTCGGCATGGGCGACGAACAGCCAGATGAAGAAGCCGATGATCGCCACACCGAGGGCCATGCCGATGGACCCCATGATGATCCCGGCGAGCGCCTGACCGCTGTTGGTCGCCTCGCCGCGCTGCACCCGCTTACGGCCCAGGATGCCGAAGATCAGGGCGAGTGCGCCCAGGATCAGGCTGGGTATCCCGTAGATGCAGAACAGGCAGACGGCCAGGATGCCGAGCACCATGGCTGCCGTACCCATGCCGTTGGAAGGCGCGCTGCCCCAGGGCGTCTGGCCGTAGCCGGTGTACCCCGGGTAGCTCCCGTACTGCGGGCCCGGCGCGGCCGGGTAGCCGTACTGCCCCGCGGCCGGAGGGACCTGCTGGCCCGGTCCGTTCGGTGCGATCGGCGGAGGCGGTACCTCCCCGGGGCCGGCTGCCGGCGCGGGACCGGTCGGATCCGCCGGACCGAACCCCGGTCCGGTGGCAGGTGCCGGGCCGTCCCCCACACCCGGCATCGACGTCACCGTCGGCTGATCGTGCACAGCAGGCGGACGAGGATCACCGGACGGCTTCTCCAGCGGCACTCTGCTGTCCGGCGGAGCCCACGGGTCGCGTGGCTCCGCCCCGCCCCCTGGCTGCTCTGTGTTGTCTGACATGGGCCTCCCCCATCGTGGTCCCGTCATGCTACGGCCCGCTCCCGCCGGCCCGGGCCCGGCCTACGATGATCCCCGTCCCGCCCCGGGCCGCAATGCGCCCGGACCGCTCGAACCTCACGTTCCGGAGGATCCGATGACCGATCTGCACCCCTTCATCGCGGGGTTGCCCAAGGCCGAACTGCATGTCCACCATGTCGGATCCGCCTCTCCCCGCATCGTCGCCGAACTGGCCGCCCACCACCCGGACTCCAAGGTCCCCACCGACCCCGAGGCGCTGGCCGACTACTTCTCCTTCACCGACTTCGCCCATTTCATCGACGTCTATCTCTCCGTCGTGGACCTGATCCGCACCCCGGAGGACGTCCGGCTGCTGACCTTCGAGGTCGCCCGTGACATGGCCCGCCAGAACATCCGGTACGCGGAGCTGACCGTCACCCCGTTCAGCTCGACCCGGCGCGGGATCCCGGAGCAGGGCTTCATGGAGGCCATCGAGGACGCCCGCAAGGCCGCCGAGGCCGAGCTCGGGGTCGTACTGCGCTGGACGTTCGACATCCCCGGCGAGGCCGGTCTGGAAGCCGCCGAGGAGACCACCCGGCTCGCGGTCGGGCTGCGGCCCGAGGGGCTCGTCGCGTTCGGGCTCGGCGGCCCGGAGATCGGCGTGCCCCGCCCGCAGTTCAAGCCCTACTTCGACCGGGCCATCGCCGAGGGCCTGCACTCCGTCCCGCACGCCGGGGAGACCACGGGGCCGCAGACCATCTGGGACGCCCTCACCGAGCTGCGCGCCGAGCGCATCGGCCACGGCACCAGCGCCACCCAGGACCCGAGGCTCCTGGACCACCTCGCCGAGCACCGGATTCCGCTCGAGGTCTGCCCGACCTCGAACATCGCGACCCGCGCCGTCACCGACCTCGACCGGCACCCGGTCAAGGAGATGGTGGACGCCGGTGTTCTGGTCACCATCAACAGCGACGACCCGCCGATGTTCGGCACGGACCTCAACAACGAGTACGGGGTGGCGGCCCGTCTCCTCGGCCTGGACGAGCGCGGCCTCGCCGCACTCGCGAAGAACGCGGTGGAGGCCTCGTACCTCGACCCGGCCGGCAAGCGGACGCTGGCCGCCGAGATCGACACGTACACGACGAGCTGGCTGGAGGGCACCGGCCGGTGAGCGGAGGCGGTGACAATGGCCCCATGGCCACCTCTGTCACCGCCGTGGCTCACCGCGGCGATCCGTACCGTGTTCGCGAGAACACCCTCCCGTCGATCCGCTCCGCGATCGAACGGGGGGCGGACGCGGTCGAGATCGACGTCCGGGTCACCCGCGACGGGGTGCCCGTCCTGCTGCACGACTCCACGCTGGAACGGCTGTGGGGCCTCGACCGCAGGCTGGACGGGCTCACCCATCAGGAGCTCACCGAAGCGACCGCGGGTGGTGTGCCCACCCTGCGCGAGGCGCTGCTCGCCGCCGGAACGCATCGCCTCATGGTCGACCTGCCCGGCTCCACCGACGAATCGGTCCGCAGGACCGTCGGTGTGGTCCGCGAGTGCGGAGCCGGGGAGCGGGCGTACTACTGCGCGGGCCCCGAGGCCATGCTGCGGGTGCGTGCAGCCGATCCGTCCGCCGAGATCGCCCTGACCTGGACGACGCTCGCGCCGCCCCGTGCCGCCCTGCTGGACGCGGTGCGGCCGCGCTGGCTGAACTACCGGTTCGGCCTGGTGAGCCGGGAGTTGACGGACCGTGTCCACCGGGACGGGCTGCTGGTCTCGGCCTGGACGGCCGACACCAGGCGCACCATGCGCCGCCTGATCGCGCACGGCGTCGACTCGATCACCACCAACCGGGTCGACGCCCTGCACGGCCTGCTCGCCAACTCGGCCGTCTCCGAGCCTCGTTGATCCATCCGGCATGATGGACGGTGCCTCATCGATCGAGATGTCGCCCCGGCCCCGGAGGAGCAGATGTGACTGACGTGACCGATCCGCGGAGCAACCCCCTTTCCCCCCGGGTCCGTTCCGACATCGCGCACAACGCCCGGGTCTGGAACTACTGGCTGGGCGGCAAGGACAACTACCCCGTCGACCGCGCGGTCGGCGATCGGGTCACCGGTATGTACCCGAGCATCGGTGAAGTGGCCCGCGCCGACCGGGCGTTCCTGGGGCGCGCGGTCCGCCATCTCGCCGGTGACATGGGTGTCGGCCAGTTCCTGGACATCGGCACCGGCCTGCCGACGGCGGACAACACCCATGAGGTCGCGCAGCACACCGCGCCGGACGCCCGCATCGTCTACGTCGACAACGACCCGATCGTGCTCGCGCACGCCCGCGCGCTGCTCACCAGTTCGCCGGAGGGTGCGACCACCTACATCGACGCGGACGCCCGCCAGCCGGAACGGATCCTGCAGGCGGTCGAACCGACCCTGGACCTGAGGAAGCCGGTCGCGGTGATGATGCTCGGCGTCCTGAACTTCGTCCTCGACACGGTCGAGGCGCGGAGCATCGTACGGAAGCTGATGGACGCCATGCCGTCCGGCAGCTATCTGGTGCTCACCCACCCCACGCTGGAGCTGGGCGGCGCGGGCAACGAAGCGGCCATGCGGTTCTGGAACGAGAACGCCACACCACCGATCACCGCCCGCAGCCGCGCCGAGTTCGCCTCGTTCCTGGAGGGTCTGGAGCTCGTCGGACCCGGCATCGTGTCGTGCGCTCGCTGGCGCCCCGGCCCGGTCACGGTGGGGGCCGAGGTCGCCCAGTTCGGCGCAGTGGCCCGAAAGCCCTGACGGCGCCGGCCCCATCCGTCCACGTGGCATCGGCCCGAGGGCACCCGGGGCCGGTCCCCGGACCGTGGAGGTCCTGGGACCGTCACCGGAACGGGTCCGATCGGCATCCGGGAACGCGCCTCGGTCAGCAGGCGGTACCGCCCGCTCGGCGCCCGGTCGGCCGGGTGACTCAGACCGCCGGAGCCGCCGCCGGGCCGGCCACCGGATCGGGCGTCCCCTCCAGCGCCTCCAGCCGCTTGATCATCCGGTGGACGACGAGCAGCGGGATCACTCCGATGACACCGAACGACATGTCGATGACCGACCACCAGAAGGGGATCCCCCGGACCGGTCCGCAGATCAGCGCGAGCGGGATGATCCCGGCGCAGGCGATCATGCCGAACTCGATGACCCAGATGTTGCGGACCGGGTCGCGGTACGGACCGTAGAAGGCGACGGCGATGACGAGGTGGGCGAATGCCAGCCAGTCGGTGCCGTACAGCACGAAGGGGTACTCCGTGTCGGCCTCGTCCAGACCGGTCCGGACCCGGGTGATCCACTCCATCAGAGCCGGGAAGTGCTCAGGCACCGGCGAGGCCGAGGACCTCAGCAGGTCCTCGGTCCAGTGGAGTTCATGGACGAGCGGGAAGGCGGTCAGCCCGCTCAGCACCAGACAGACGATAAAGGCGACCAACCACACGCGTATGCGCCTCAGCAGGGCTCTTCGCTCGCTCATGCCCGCAGCGTACGCCCGGGTTTACCTGCTCTTTACGCCGCCCCGGCAGCTCCCTCAGAGGCCGACGACGGAGTTCCATTTCTTCGCGAATTCGGCGCGTTCCTCGGACGTGATGTCGCGGGCGATGGCCAGCCGTCTGCGCATCGCGTCGTCGGGGAAGATCAGTGGATCCTCGGCGAGGGCGGCGGTCTCCTCGTCCTTGGCCGAGGCCAGGACCTCGCGGGCGGCCGGGACGGGACAGACGTAGTTGACCCAGGTGGCGAGTTCCGCGGCGACCTCGGGCTCGTAGTAGTAGTCGATCAGCTTCTCGGCACTGCGCTTGTGGCGGGCGAGGTTGGGGATCATGAGCGACTCGGCCCAGAGCTCGGCGCCCTCCTCGGGGACGACGAACTCGATCTCCGGGTTGTCCGCCTGGAGTTGGATGACATCGCCCGAGTAGGCCTGGCAGGCGAGCACATCGCCGGTGGACAGATCCTTGATGTAGTCGTTCCCGGTGAAGCGGCGGATGTGCTTCTCCTTCACCAGCTTCTCCACCTGGTCGCACGTCGTGTAGAAGTCGTCCCGCGTCCAGCGGGTGACGTCGACGCCGTTGCCCTGCATCAGCAGGGCGAAGGACTCGTCGAGCCCGGAGAGCAGCGTCACCTTGCCGCGCAGGTCCGCCGCCCAGAGATCGCTCGTGTGCTTGATCTCGCGGCCGAGCTTCTTGCGGTTGTACGCGATGCCGGTGATCCCGGACTGCCACGGGACGCTGTGCAGGCGCCCCTGGTCGAAACCGGGCGAACGAAGCTGCGGGTCCAGGTACTTGGCGACGTTGGGCTGCTCGGTCCGGTCCATCTCCTGCACCCAGCCGAGACGTACGAACCGGGCGGCCATCCAGTCGCTGATGACGATCAGGTCCCGGCCGGTCTGCTGGTGGTTCATCAGCGCCGGGCTGATCTTCCCGAAGAACTCGTCGTTGTCGTTGATCTCCTCGGTGTACCCGACGGAGATCCCGGTGCGCTCGGTGAACGTGTCGAGGGTGGGCCGCTTGGACTCGTCCTCGTCGTCGGTGTCGATGTACAGCGGCCAGTTGGCGAACCGCAGCGTGTGGTCGGTGGCGGAGAAGTCGCGTCCGGCGCGGTCACCGGGCTGCACGTACGCGGCGGGCACTCCGCAGCCGGCCAGCGTGGCACCGGCCGCTCCCGCCCCGAAGGCGCGCAGCAGGGACCGGCGGGACATGGGGTGGTTCGGGATCGCTCGCACCTGCGCAGGATGCCGGTCGGCGGGTTCGGCGGACAATGGACCATTCGTCCAGCGGCATGCGCTCCACCCGCACACCCTGTCGATGCCCCGTCAGGAGCGGGGCACGGAAACGGCCCCGGGCCGGAGCCCGGGGCCGCCACCGCATGCACGGAGGGTCAGTCGTCGAGAGACGTCATGACGTGCTTGATGCGCGTGTAGTCCTCGAAGCCGTACGCGGAGAGGTCCTTGCCGTAGCCGGACTTCTTGAATCCGCCGTGCGGCATCTCGGCGACGAGCGGGATGTGGGTGTTGATCCACACGCAGCCGAAGTCGAGGTTCTTGGACATCCGCATCGCCCGCGAGTGGTCCTTGGTCCACACCGAGGAGGCGAGGGCGTACTCGACGCCGTTCGCGTACTCCACGGCCTGCGTCTCGTCGGTGAACGACTGGACGGTGATGACCGGGCCGAAGACCTCGTTCTGGATGATCTCGTCGTCCTGGCGCAGGCCGGAGACGACGGTCGGGGCGTAGAAGTAGCCCTTGTCGCCGACCCGGTGGCCGCCCGCCTCGACCTTGGCGTGGGCGGGGAGCCGCTCGATGAAGCCGCTGACCTGCTTCAGCTGGTTGGCGTTGTTGAGCGGGCCGTACAGCACGTCCTCGTCGTCCGGCCGACCCGTCTTCGTCTCGGCGGCGGCCTTCGCGAGCGCGCTGACGAACTCGTCGTGGATCGACTCGTGGACGAGGACGCGGGTCGCGGCCGTGCAGTCCTGGCCGGCGTTGAAGAAGCCCGCGACGGAGATGCCCTCGACGGCCTTGGCGATGTCGGAGTCCTCGAAGACGACGGCGGGTGCCTTGCCGCCGAGCTCCAGGTGGACGCGCTTGACGTCCTTGGCGGCCGACTCGGCGACCTGCATGCCGGCCCGTACCGAACCGGTGATGGAGGCCATCGCCGGGGTCGGGTGCTCGACCATCGCACGGCCGGTGTCCCGGTCGCCACAGATGACGTTGAAGACGCCCTTGGGCAGGATCTGGCCGATGATCTCGGCGATCAGCACGGTCGACGCCGGGGTGGTGTCGGACGGCTTGATGACGACGGTGTTGCCCGCGGCGAGCGCCGGGGCGAACTTCCAGACAGCCATCATCATCGGGTAGTTCCACGGCGCGACCTGCGCGCAGACCCCGACCGGCTCGCGGCGGATGATGGAGGTCAGACCCTCCATGTACTCGCCGGCCGAGCGACCTTCGAGCATCCGGGCGGCACCCGCGAAGAAGCGGATCTGGTCCACCATCGGCGGGATCTCTTCGGTGCGGGTGAGTTCGAGCGGCTTGCCGGTGTTCTCCGACTCCGCGGCGATCAGGTCCTCGGCGCGCTCCTCGAAGGCGTCCGCGATCTTCAGCAGGGCCTTCTGGCGCTCGGCGGGCGTGGCGTCGCGCCAGGCGGGGAAGGCGGCGGCCGCGGCGGTCATGGCGGCATCGACATCGGCCTGGCCGGAGAGCGGCGAGGTCGCGTAGACCTCTTCCGTCACCGGGTTGACCACGTCGATGGTCCGCCCGTCCGCGGCGTCCCGGAATTCTCCGTTGATGTAGTTGCGCAGACGGCGCACCTCGGTGGTCACAACCACCCCTCCTGTCGACACGTCCAATGGGTGAGATGTCCAGCCTAGTCGCTGGGGTAACGCTTTCGACATACCCAACCGCCGTGAACTTCGGATTCAGTTAGATCAAGGCCTCCAAACAACGAATTTCATCGATCCGGGGTTGCCAGACAGACGAGTCCCAGTGCAGAGTGGATCCGTGGCCAGTCGCAGCGCAGACTCCAGGACCGGGAACGGATCGTCACCAGCGGTCGATGCCGTGTCCCTCGCAATCATCGAGCAGCTCCAGGAGGACGGGCGTCGTCCGTACGCCGCGATCGGCAAGGCCGTGGGCCTCTCCGAGGCGGCTGTACGGCAGCGCGTTCAGAAGCTGCTCGACCAGGGCGTGATGCAGATCGTCGCCGTCACGGACCCGCTCACCGTGGGGTTCCGGCGGCAGGCGATGGTCGGCATCAATGTCGAAGGCGATCTCGATCCCGTCGCGGAGGCGCTGTCAGCCATGGCCGAGTGCGAGTACGTGGTGATGACCGCGGGCTCCTTCGACCTGATGGTGGAAATCGTCTGCGAGGACGACGACCACCTGCTGGAAACGATCAACAAACGCATCCGGGCCATCCCCGGCGTGCGCTCCACCGAGAGTTTCGTCTACCTGAAGCTCAAGAAGCAGACCTATATGTGGGGAACCCGATAGCCGTGAGCAAGGACCTCAGCCGAACCGCGTACGACCACCTGTGGATGCACTTCACCCGCATGTCGGACTACGAGAACGCGCCCGTTCCCACCATCGTGCGTGGCGAGGGCACCTACATCTACGACGACCAGGGCAAGCGCTACCTCGACGGCCTGTCCGGTCTGTTCGTGGTCAACGCCGGTCACGGCCGTCACGAGCTCGCCGAGGCGGCGTACAAGCAGGGCCAGGAGCTGGGCTTCTTCCCGGTGTGGTCCTACGCTCACCCGAAGGCGGTCGAGCTGGCCGAGCGCCTCGCCGACTACGCGCCGGGTGACCTCAACAAGGTCTTCTTCACCACCGGTGGCGGCGAGGCCGTCGAGACGGCCTGGAAGCTTGCCAAGCAGTACTTCAAGCTCAAGGGCAAGCCGACCAAGTACAAGGTCATCTCGCGCGCCGTCGCCTACCACGGCACCCCGCAGGGCGCCCTGTCGATCACGGGTCTGCCGGCCCTGAAGGCCCCGTTCGAGCCGCTGGTTCCCGGCGCGCACAAGGTGCCGAACACCAACATCTACCGCGCCCCTATACACGGCGACGACCCGGAGGCCTTCGGCCGCTGGGCCGCCGACCAGATCGAGCAGGAGATCCTGTTCGAAGGCCCGGAAACCGTCGCCGCCGTCTTCCTGGAGCCCGTGCAGAACGCCGGTGGCTGCTTCCCGCCGCCGCCCGGGTACTTCCAGCGCGTGCGCGAGATCTGCGACAAGTACGACGTGCTGCTCGTCTCCGACGAGGTCATCTGCGCCTTCGGCCGTCTCGGCACGATGTTCGCCTGCGACAAGTTCGGCTACGTGCCGGACATGATCACCTGCGCCAAGGGCATGACGTCGGGCTACTCCCCGATCGGCGCCTGCATCGTCTCGGACCGCATCGCCGAGCCGTTCTACGAGGGCGGCAACACCTTCCTGCACGGCTACACCTTCGGTGGCCACCCGGTCTCCGCAGCGGTCGGCCTCGCCAACCTCGACATCTTCGAGCGCGAGGGTCTCAACCAGCACGTCCTGGACAACGAGAACGCGTTCTTCACGACGCTGCAGAAGCTGCACGACCTGCCGATCGTCGGCGACGTCCGTGGCAACGGCTTCTTCTACGGCATCGAGCTGGTGAAGGACAAGGTCACCAAGGAGACCTTCACCGACGAGGAGACCGAGCGCGTCCTGTACGGCTTCCTCTCCAAGGCGCTGTACGAGAACGGTCTGTACTGCCGGGCCGACGACCGCGGCGACCCGGTCGTCCAGCTCGCCCCGCCGCTGATCTCCGACCAGTCGACGTTCGACGAGATCGAGTCCATCCTGCGGTCGGTGCTGACGGAGGCCTGGACGAAGCTCTGATCCGAACGGTGATCCGGCTCGTGAGTCGATCGGCCGATCGACCACGGATCGACTGACCGATTGACCACGGTCGGATCATCGCTCATCCGTACTTCCAGCAGTCATTTCATACGGTCCACGCGGCCCGGATGCGCCCATTCGAGTGGGATGGAGCGCACCCGGGCCGCGTGGTGCCGTGCTGCCGTGGTTCGAATCCTTACGGTGCCCAGTGACCGATCGGCCCCCTCTTCGTTCCCCCGTACAGGGGACGGGAACTCTGATCTGAACCGAGGTGTACGCCATGGTGGCTCCGCCGGACAACGATGTGATCTGGGCGCGTTCCCTGCACCACTCCCACAACGGCTCACCCGCGCTCGGCGGGGTCTCCCTGGGGGTCCGCGACGGTGAGATCCTCGCCGTGACCGGCCCGCGCGGCAGCGGCAAGACGACTCTGCTGCACTGTCTCTCCGGTCAACTGGTGCCCCAGCAGGGCGAGGTGTGGTTCAACAGTGTCCCGGTCCACACCATGGGTCCGCGGCTGCGCGAGCGGCTGCGCCGGGACCGGTTCGGCTGGATCGCGCCCGAGCCCCAGCTCGTACCGGAGCTGAACACCTGGGAGAACGCGGCGCTCCCCCTGCTGCTGCGCGGCGCCTCGCACCGGGTCGCGAAGAAGGCCGCCATGGAGTGGCTGGAACGGCTCGACATCGGCATGTGTGCCAAGAAGCGGCCGCACACACTCCTCCAGGGGCAGCGCCAGCGGATCGCCGTGGCCCGCGCGCTGGCCGGCACGCCCACAGTGATCTTCGCCGACGAGCCGACCGCGACGCTGCACCGCGCCGACCGCTCCCATGTGCTGCGAACCCTCACGAGCGCGGCCCGCTCGCACGGCATCACGGTCGTGCTCGCCACCCATGACGCGGAGATCGCCTCGCTCGCCGACCGCACGGTCCCGCTGCTGGACGGCCGTTGTGTCACCACCGTCGCCCTGCCCTCCGTGTCCGATACGGAAGGCCGCGCGGCGTGCTCGCTCTCCGTCTAGCCCGCGGCACCCATCCGCTGGTCCAGGTACGGCGGCTGCTGGTCGCGGCCGCCTCCGCCGGGGTCGGCTTCCTGCTGCTGTGCACCCTGGGGTACGCGTCCACGCATCCGGCATACTCGACCACCGCGGCGCTACGGCTGCTGTGGTGCTTCGTACCGCTGGCCGCCACCGTGCAGTTCGCGGTCGCGGTCGCCCGCACGGATCCCAGTACACGCCCTCGTCCAGGACTGTCCGCCGTCGGTCTCGGGCCGTTCCGGCTCAGCGTGCTCGCCGCGGTCTCCACCGCCGTGTCCTGCACCCTCGGGTCGATGGTTGCGCTGCTCCTCTTCCTGCATCTGCGCGGCGATCTGACCGGGCTGCCGTTCGACGGGGCGGCGGCCGGACTGCTCGGCGCAGGCGCCCCGTTGCCGGTGGCCGCGGCCCTCCTGCTGCTGGCGCTGGCACCGGTGACCGCGGCGACGGCAAGTGCGATGGCGCTGCGCACCCGGCCGGTGCAGGCGGCAATGCCGGACAACGACGAGCAGGACATCTCGCCGGACGAGCAGATGCCGGCTCCGGCTCCGGCGCCGACCGGACTGCCGTGGGGTGTGGCGATGGCGGCAGTCGGTCTCGCCGTCGAGGCGTACTCGAGCCGTGATGGCGTGGGCAGCGCGTTCCCCCTGCCGGGGAAGCTCGACACCACCCCTGCATGGGTGCTGGCGGGATGGTCTCTGACCGCGATCGGTCTGGCCATGGCGGGCTCCGGACTGACGCACTTCGCCGGACGGCTGCTGCAGGCGATGCGCCCTGGAGCCGTGCGCCTGCTGGCCGGAAGGATGCTGATGGACGAGGCGCACCGGATCGGCCGCCCGCTGGGCGCGGTCTGCGCGGTGCTCTCCGCGGTGATCGCGGCCTTCGCGCTGTACGGGACGGGACCGCGCCCCTTCGGACCGCTCACCGCGCTCGGAGCCGTACTGGTACTGGGATGTACGACGGCGACGCTGTTGACCTCCGCCCTGGAGGCGAAGCAGGCACGCGCCCACATGGTGCGGATGCTGCTGCGGCTCGGTGCGCCGGCCTCGGCGCTGCGGGCCGCGACGGCCCTGCGCGTCGCCATCCTGCTGGTCGTGTTCACCCCGATCACCTGGGCGATCGCCGAACTGGCCGCGCTGCCGCTGACCGGCTGAGGGGCCGTCGGCCGGCCGTGGAGACGGCCGACGGTCAGTCGAGGTGCCTGAAGGCAGCCACTGACTCCCGCGATCCCCGTACGCCCCCGTGCCAGACCCCGCGGCCCCGCGCGTGCGCGCCCCGCTCGGGGCATGTGACCGTACGAACGAAGCTGTTCGCCCCGGCCGGTACGTAGCATGACAGCGTGGACAACCCGGATGACAGCTTTCCTGCACCCGGCGTCGAGATCGAGTCGGTCGCCGAGTTCGACGCCGCGGCCGCCGCAGGAACACTGGCCGGCCACCGCATCCAGTCCGTCGACCTGACGGACCGCAGCGACGCGCTGCTCGCCGCCGACACGTCCGGCGCCGTCTTCCTCGGCTGCCGTCTGACGCCCGAGGCGGTCGCGAAGGTGCGCGCCGAGGGGGCGTTCGTGTTCCCGCCCGTGCCGGGGCTGCCCTTCGACCCGTACCGCGGCCTGCTCTACTCCCCCGACGCGCTCTACGCAGGACTCGCGGACGGAGGCTACGAGGCGACGCCCGACGCCCGCGCGTACCGATGGTTCCAGCAGACCCGGGCGAACGGCGACACCTTCGCCTCGATGCTGCGCGCGCTCCACGACGACGCGGTCTCCGACGCGCTGGACGAACTCCTCACCGGGGCCCGGGTGGTCGGGGTGATGGGCGGCCACGCAACGCCCCGCGGCAGCGCCGCGTACGCGGCCGCGGCCCGGCTGGGCAGAACACTGGCGCGCAGCGGACTGACGGTGGCCACCGGCGGTGGCCCCGGCGCGATGGAGGCGGCGAACCTCGGCGCCTACGCGGCTCCGCATCCCGATCCGATGCTGGACAAGGCCTGCGAACTCCTCGCGGACGTGCCGTCGTTCACCCCGTCGGTGACCGAATGGGCGCTGGCCGCCTTCTCCGTGCGGCAGCGGTGGCCGGCCGGCGGCGGCTCGGTCTCGATCCCCACCTGGTTCTACGGTCACGAGCCGCCGAACCCGTTCGCGGACCACATCGCCAAGTACTTCGCCAACGCGCTGCGCGAGGACGGGCTGCTCGCCCGCTCCACCGCGGGCGTGATCTTCCTGCCGGGCGCCGCCGGAACCGTGCAGGAGATCTTCGACAACACGACGCCGAACTACTACGGCTCACGCGGCGCACCGACGCCGATGGTGCTGGTCGGCAGCGCCCACTGGACGGAGGAACTGCCCGCCTGGCCGCTGCTCCAGGCACTCGCCGCGGGCCGGCCGATGGAGTCCCGTATCGCGCTGGTCGACACGGTGGACGAGGCCCCCGAGGCACTCGCCCGGTTGACCGGCTGAGGGGCCGGCCGGGAGCCTGTCCGCTTCAGACCGCCGCGAGTCGGTTGACCAACGCGTCGAAGAAGGCCTCCCATCCGTCCTCGGCCGCCGCGTACTGCTCGGGCGTGAGGTTGCCGCCGCGCTGCTGGAAGACCATCTCGGTGGTCTTGCGGCCGCGCTCGGCGAAGGTGACGGTGACGATCTCGCCCTCGATGTCGGCGGGCGCGCCGGCGTCCTTCAGCGTGAAGACCAGCCGCTCCGGCGCGACCACCTCGCGGTAGACCCCGTGGAACGGCATCTCGGTGCCCGGCACCACGATGACCAGGCTCCACGTGCCCCCCGGCCTGACGTCCATCGACACCCGGTCGAGCGGCACATCGGCATCCCCGCCGTACCAGGCGGCGAAGTGCTCGGGGGTCGTCCAGGCCGCGAAAACCTGTTCCCGTGGGGCGTCGAAGACGCGGGTGATGTCGATGCCCTCGCGTGCCGTTCCAGTCATGGTCCCTGCCCTTTTTTCGGAGTCGTTCCGGATCTTCCCCGGTCGCATGAGGTGTTCCCCGAAACGGACGAAACCGCTCTTCCGGGACACCCGGTAGTGGTCCCGCCGCATGGCGTCGCGAGCGGCACCGACCCGCCGCCCACGATCAGGCGACGGCAGGCAGCACCACCGTCTCCGACGCGTCGAACGTCACGCCGACCTTCGCCCCCTCCTGGGGGGTGTCCCGCAGCGGGCACTCCGCCTCCAGGAGCGGACCGCTGTCGGGGCGCAGTGTCACCGCGACATGGTTGCCCCGGAAGGTGCGGGCGCCGACCGTACAGGGCAGGCCGTCCGCCGGGGCACCGATCCGGACGCCCGCCGGACGTACCAGCAGTGCGCACGGTCCCTGCGGGGCCCCGTCCGGCACCGGCACCCGTCCCCATGGCGTCGCCGCGGCCGCGCCGGTCACCGTCGCATCCACCACGTTGTCGAAACCCAGGAACCGGGCGACGAACGCGGAGGCGGGGCGCTGCCAGACCTCCAGCGGGGTGCCCACCTGGGCGATGCGTCCGTCGCGCATGACGACGACCCGGTCCGCGAGGGCGAACGCCTCGCCCTGGTCATGGGTGACGGCCAGCACCGTCGTACCCAACCGGGCGAACAGCGTGCGCAGTTCGACGACGAGGCGTTCACGCAGGCTGCGGTCGAGCTGGCCGAGCGGTTCGTCGAGCATCAGCAGCTTCGGTCGCGGGGCGAGCGCCCGCGCGAGAGCGACGCGCTGCTGCTCGCCGCCGGACAGCGCGGCCACAGCCCGTCGTTCGCTGCCGGGCAGGCCCACCAGTTCGAGGAGTTCGGCGACCCTGCGGTCCTGGTCGCCACGGGTCACTCCGCGCATCCGCAGCCCGAAGGCGACGTTGGCGCCGACGTCCCGGTGGGGAAAGAGCTGATGATCCTGGAACATCAGCCCCAGACCGCGCCGGTGCACCGGTACGCCGGTCTGGTCGACGCCGTCGAGGAGCACCCTGCCGTCGTCCGGCGGGTGCAGTCCGGCGACCACCCGCAGCAGTGTCGACTTGCCGCTGCCGCTCGGCCCCAGCACACAGACGATCTCGTGGTCCGCGACCTTCAGATCCACCGCGTCGAGCGCCGCCCGCTTCCCGAAGAGGACGGTGGCGGCTTCCAGTGTCAGCATGTCCAGAACACCCCGAGCATCTTCAGAACTCCCCGGACCGGTCCGGGCGGATACGTTCGAGCAGCAGCAGCGACACCGCGCACACCAGCATCAAAACGGTGCTGAGGGCCATCGCCTGGCCGTAGTTGAGCTCCCCGGACCGCCCGAGAAGCCGGGCCACGGCGACGGGCAGCGTCGGGTTGTCGGGCCGCGCGATGAACACCGTCGCCCCGAACTCGCCGAGCGACACGGCGAACGCGAAGCCCGCCGCGACCAGCAGCGCCCGCCGAACCAGCGGCAGGTCGACCTCGCGCCAGGCCCGCAGCGGTGACGCACCGAGCACCGTCGCCGCCTCGCGCAGCCGCCCGTCCACCGACCGTAGAACAGGCAGCATCGTGCGTACGACGAACGGCACCCCGACCAGTGCCTGGGCCAGCGGCACCAGGATCCAGCTGGTCCGCAGATCCAGTGGGGGCTTGTCCAGCGTGATCAGGAAGCCGAAGCCGACGGTGACCGCGGAGACCCCGAGCGGCAGCATCAGCAGCGCGTCGAAGCCGCGCACGAGCCGCCCGGCCCGCCTCGTCAGCGCCGCCGCCGCGAGGCCGCCGACGACCAGCGCGATCGCGGTCGCGACCAAGGCGTACTGCAGCGAGTTCCAGATCGCTTCGAGCGGCGCGACCAGGAATGTGCCGCCGCTCGCGTCCACGGACCGCAGGGCGCGGTAGTAGTCGAGGCCATGACCGCCGGGCACGTCCAGCGAGCGCTCCACCAGCACACCGAGCGGTAGCAGGATCAGCACCAGCACGGTCAGCAGGACCCCGCCGAGCAGCGCCCGCTGTCCGGCACCGCGCGGCCTGCGGGCGGTCTGCGCCGGATCGACCAGCCTCAGCGCCGCCTCCCTGCGCCGCACGGTCCAGGCGTGTACGGCCAGGACCGTGCCGACTGCGGCGAACTGCACCATCGTCAGCACGGCGGCCGTGGGGAGGTCGAGCAGCTGGGCGGTCTGCCGGTAGATCTCCACCTCCAGCGTGGAGTACGCCGGACCGCCGAGGATCTGCACGACCCCGAAGGAGGTGAACGTGAAGAGGAAGACCATCAGCGCCGCGGCGGCCACCGCAGGCGCGAGGGCCGGCAGCGTCACCCGCCGCCACGCCGCGAACCGCCCGGCGCCCAGCACCCGGGCGGCCTCCTCCTGCCGTGGGTCGAGCTGCGACCACAGCCCACCGACGGTCCGTACGACCACGGCGTAGTTGAAGAAGACATGGGCGAGCAGGATCGCCCACACGGTGGTGTCGAGCCGTACGCCCGCCAGTTCGTCGAGGAAGCCGCCGCGCCCCAGCAGCGCCAGGAAGGCCGTCCCGACGACGACGGTCGGCAGGACGAACGGCACGGTGACGACTGCCCGCAGCAGCTGTTTGCCGGGAAAATCGAAGCGGGCGAAGACATAGGCGCCGGGCAGCGCGATCAGCAGGGTCAGCGCGGTCGAGGCGAGTGCCTGCCAGGTGGTGAACCACAGGACGTCGAGGATGTCCGGCCGGCTCAGCACCTCGCCGATCCGGCCGAACTGCCAGACACCGTCGGCCTTCAGCCCACGGCCGACGATCGCGACGACGGGGTAGGCGAAGAACACCGCGAAGAACGCGACGGGCACGGCCATCAGTCCGAGCCGCACCGCGCCCCCGCGCCACGCCCTCGGGCGCGCTGCGCTCGCGCGCCCCGCCCGGGCGCGCGGACCCTCCTCGCGCACGCCCGGACCGGGTGCGGGCGCCTTCGCTACTTCACTACGAGCGAGGACCACGACTGGACCCACTGCTCACGGTTCTTGGCGATGGTGTCGGGGGCCACGGTGGTCGGCTTGTCGACCGTCGCGCCGAACTCGGTGAAGATCTCCGGCAGCTTCGCGTCCTTGGTGACCGGACTCACGAACATGTTGAGCGGCATGTCCTCCTGGAACTTCTTGCTGATGAGGAAGTCCAGCAGAGCCTTGCCCCCCGCCTCGTTCCTCGCGCCGTTCAGCAGCCCCGCGAACTCGATCTGGCGGAAGCAGGTGCCGGTCGCGACCCCCGTCGGGGCCTCGGTCGGCTGCGGCTTCGCGTACAGCACCTCGGCCGGCGGGCTGGAGGCGTACGACACGACGAGCGGCCGGTCGGCCTTGGCCTTCTTGCCGCCCGCGGAGCCGGAGAACTCCTCGTTGTACGCCTGCTCCCAGCCGTCCACGACCTTGACGCCGTTGCTCTTCAGCTTCTTCCAGTAGTCCTGGTAGCCGCTCTCGCCGTAGGTCGCGACGGTGCCCAGCAGGAAGCCGAGCCCGGGCGACGAGGTCGCGGCGTTCTCCGTGACGAGGAGGTTCCTGTACGCGGGCTTCGCCAGGTCGTCGAAGGTCGTCGGCGGCGCGAGCTTCCTGTCGGCGAAGTACTTCTTGTCGTAGTTGATGCAGATGTCGCCGGTGTCGATCGGCGTGACCCGGTGCTTGGTCGCGTCCAGCTGGGTGTCGGCCGCGACCCGGTCGCTGCCCTTCGCTTCGTACGGCGTGAACAGACCGTTGTCGAGGGCGCGGGAGAGCAGCGTGTTGTCGACGCCGAAGAACACGTCACCGCGCGGGGAGCCCTTGGTCAGGATCTCCTGGTTGAGTGCGGCACCGGCGTCACCGCTCTTGAGCACCTTGACGGTGTAGCCGGTCTCCTCGGTGAACGCCTTCAGTACGTCCTTGGAGGCGTTGAAGGAGTCGTGGCTGACCAGGGTCACGGTCTTGGACCCGGAGCCCTTCGTGCCGCCCGACCCGGAGGCCGAGCCGTCGGAACTGCCGCAGCCGGCGAGTGCCGTGACGCCGAGTGCGGCCGCGACGGCCGTCGCCGCAAGCTGCTTGGTGCGGCGCGTGGTGCTGGTGGTGCTCATCGTTGATTCCTCCTGGGTTTGACCAGGAAGAGACGCGGCCCTGCCCGCCGGGAGGCGGGCAGGGCGCAACAGCATGAGTTGATGACCGAACTTCCTACCCGGAATGACCCGGGCGAGGTTCAGAGGGTCTGCGGCCAACCTGTCGTCGGTGCCGCACTCTCAGCGCTGTGGCGCTCCCCTGTCGGAATATGAAATTGATTTCGGCCCAGATTACACGGGCCGCTTTCAGCGCTCGGATGCCGCCAGCTGCCCGCACGCTCCGTCGATCTCCTGGCCGCGGGTGTCCCGCACCGTCACGGGCACCCCGTGGGCGGCGATCGCCTCGACGAAGGCCTTCTCGTCCTCGGGCCGCGAGGCCGTCCACTTCGAGCCGGGCGTCGGGTTCAACGGAATCAGGTTGACATGCACGCGCTTGCCCTTGAGGAGCCGGCCGAGCAGGTCACCACGCCAGGCCTGGTCGTTGATGTCGCGGATCAGCGCGTACTCGATGGAGATCCGGCGGCCGGACTTCTCCGCGTACTCCCATGCCGCATCGAGCACCTCGCGCACCTTCCAGCGCGTGTTCACCGGCACGAGCGTGTCCCGCAGCTCGTCGTCCGGCGCATGCAGCGAAACTGCGAGCCGGCACTTGAAGCCCTCGTCGGCGAAGCGCAGCATGGCCGGCACCAGGCCCACGGTGGAGACGGTGATCCCGCGCTGCGACAGGCCGAGGCCGTCCGGTTCGGGGTCGGTCAGCCGGCGGATCGCGCCGACCACCCGCTTGTAGTTGGCCAGGGGCTCGCCCATGCCCATGAAGACGATGTTGGAGAGCCGCGCAGGCCCGCCCGGCACCTCTCCGTCGCGCAGCGCCCGCATACCGTCCACGATCTGGTGGACGATCTCCGCGGTCGACAGATTGCGGTCCAGACCGGCCTGCCCCGTCGCGCAGAACGGGCAGTTCATCCCGCACCCGGCCTGCGACGAGATGCACATCGTCACCCGTTCCGGGTACCGCATGAGGACGGACTCGACCAGCGTCCCGTCATGCAGCTTCCACAGCGTCTTACGGGTGGTGTCGTCGTCACAGCTGATGTGCCGGACCACGGACATCAGGTCGGGGAACATCGCCTCGGCGAGCTTGTCCCGCGAACCGGCCGGGATGTTGGTCCACTCCGCCGGGTCGTGCGCGTACCGCGCGAAGTAGTGCTGCGACAGCTGCTGCGCGCGGAAGGGCTTCTCGCCGATCGCGGCGACGGCTTCCTTGCGCTCGGCGGGCGTGAGGTCGGCGAGGTGCCGCGGCGGCTTCTTGGCTCCGCGGGGCGCGACGAAAGTGAGTTCTCCGGGCTTAGGCATGGTTCCTCCAGTGTTGCAGACACGCCGTGGTGGCAGAGGCCTTTGCCAGGTCAGGACGGGTGAGGTGCATAGACGACCGGTCGTCGTTGGTCGTCATTAGTCGACGTCGGCGACCCTTTGACGGCCCACAGACGGCCCAGAGACGTCCCAGCGATTCCGAGGGACAGTGACCGATTACACGAGAGAGAGGGTGCGCGCACGGCGTCCCGCCGGGACCTAGAATCGAATATGTGTCCGAAAACCTCTCTCGTCTGGATCGCCTGCGCATCGTGCGCGAGTGGCAGGCGTACCAGCTCGGCCGAACCGATCGGACCATCGCCGAACTGGAAGAACGCGAGGCCGCAGCCGCCCGGGCAGCACGCACCCTGCCGCCGCCGGCACCCGACTGGAAGCTCTCCCTGCAGCGCGCCGGCGGCACGTCCCATGCCGACGCCGTCCACACGGGAGACTGCGGCATGGGCGGCAAGAGAACGAAGTCGATGACCCGGGAGCAGGCCCTGCGTGCGCTCACGGAAGACGGCATCACGGCCTGCCCCTACTGCCGGCCGGACAGAGAGCTTGGAGTGCTGTGAACCGCGGACCGTTGGAGCAACAGCCCGGTCTCCGGCTCCTGAAGCGCTGGTATAGAGCCACCCATCCGCGGGATGCGGCGTCGCTCCGCAATATGCCGGAGAGCTGCGTGGTTGTGGGTGTCATTGGCCGTTGGCGGTCATCGTCGGCCCCCGTCGGACGGCCCACAGACGGCCCGGAGGAAGGCCAAGCGTGCCAAGAAGGCTTTGACGGATATGCCGCAGGAGACGTCATCCGGTCGTCGGGCGGCCCACCAGAAGATCGCTCATTTCGATCATCGAGCGCCAGGCCGCCCTGCGTCGCTGCTCGCTCTGGGTACTGTCCAGGACGCTCTTCACCTCCTCGGCAACGCGGAACCGGTACAGCGCAAGCTCCGCAGTGCGCTGGGTGGGCTGGAGACTGTCCCAGAACTGCTTCATCGTGGCCCACTCGTCGAGGTCGGGCAGGTGGCCCCAGTCGGCAACGCTGTGGGTTGCCGGACCAGATCGAAGTGGAGCGCCGCTGCGGAGGTTGAGGACCTCGCCCCAGGCGTCTTCTGGGATGCCCCTGCGGGTGACGTACCAAGACTCGGGCGATCCCGTCCTGCCAAGCGTCGTAGCCGTGGCAACGCCAGCCCTCCAGGCGGGCCAGTACTGCATGGAGAGGGTGGGCCGGACGGCGATGCGCACCTCGTTCTTGTCGTCCCATGAGGACAAGCCGTTGTCGTCGACGTTGTCGGTGTCCTGCAACCAGACCACAGGACCTTCAAAGAGGTCATGGGGTGCACGGTGGCACTGTGGGGTGATGACACCCAAGGAGCGGATCTTGTCCCAGCCGTCCGGGTTGGTGAAGTGGTAGAGCGTTCCTGTCATGCCTGGAGTGTGGCGTGCCGGAGTGCCCCTTCGTCAGCTGGCACCGGCGCCTAAGTTTCCTCGGGTGATCAGTACGGGCAGACCGATTGTCAGCCCGAGCGGTGACTGAGGTGAGACGCCGCGGTGGTCATTCTGAGTGTCGTAGGTGCCCAGCGCCGGTACTGCATGTCATCAGGAGTGATCAGCGTCACAGGGGGAGATCTGGGTTTCATTGCCGGATCGCTGCCGTGCCGGGACCGAGGGGTGAAGGCTCGAACCTCGTAAAGGAGCATCGCGGATGACGACCAGCACCTCGTGGCCAATCCAGCAGCAGATCAAGCCCAGGCCCCCCGAGCCGTATCCCTTCGTCGGGGCGGCACTGGAGGGGCACCTGCTGGCGTACGTAGCCGTGAAGCGCAGCAAGGGGGGCGACATCCCGATGTTCGCCTTTGAGAGCGGGGGCGCCGAGGAGTGCGGCCTGATGGAAATCCGTCCCGACGGGACCGTTGCTCCCGAGATCGCAAACCTCTCGCCCACCAAGTTCGTCACGCTGAACGATCCGGCTCTCCGCCAGGACCCTGTCGGCCAGCCCGGTCCGCTCCGGTCCCCCTCTGGGCCTGTCCCCGCCCCTGTGCTGCGCACTGCCCGTGCCCTCGCCGCGCGGCAAGCCGCCGCGGCCGGGAACGGGCGCTCGGTCGAAGCGTTCATGACCGAGGTCCTGGGGTTGTGGCGCGGCGCACGATGGCAGGAGCCGGTCTCCACCGCCCTGTTGGGTGACTGGGTTGGCTCCCTGCACACCGATGGCCGGGTTGGTCCCGGCGCCTTGGAGTACCTCAAGGCCGAGACCCGGGTACTCCACCGGCAAATGACCCCCTTGTGGGAGCGCAAGGTCAACGGCAGACGACTGTGGGGCCTGGATTTCGCCCTCGGTGACGGTCTGACGGTCTACGACGTCGTCGCTGGCGGCCCAGACCCGTACGAGATGCTTGCCGGTACCGTGCCCGACGACCCGCGGGTGGCAACGGTCCTTAACGACCTCACGCCGGCCGAGCGTGCCGTTGCGATGGCCTGGGCCGACTCGCAGGTCACCAGCTGGACCGAGGCGGCATCCAGCATTATGGCGCTCGCTCCAGCGCAGTTCACCGGCCTCGACCCGGCCGCACTGGGCGAACGAGTCCGCCGCAAACTTAAGCGGCTCGGCGCCCGGCACACCGCCCTCGCCGCCGCGGCCGCCGCCCAGAGGTGGGAGCGGGCGTGACCGTGACCACCCTGCTCCTGGGCCTGCTGCTCGGCATCGTTACCCTGCTCGTCGGCGCCGGGGTCCTAGTCCTACTCCTCCACCGCCCCGCCTGGTGCGCCCCGCTCGCCGGGGCCCTCGCCACGATGATGCTCGTAGCCACCGTTACCGGGCTGCTGGTCGCTGTCACCCGCGGCTGACATCCCCCCTCCCCCGGCGGACCGACGCCTACCAGTTCCGCTGGGGGACCTGTTGCGCCTGGATAACTACCTGAGAGCACCTCAGGCTCTGCAAGCACTTGACCCGGATGTGTCGGCATTGCATCCAGAGCAGCGCAGCTCGGAGTCCTAGAACCCGACTCCCATGCGCGAAGGCCTGCCGCATATGCGATCAAGCCGGTAGCATCCCGCAGGGGTGAGCTTGTCGTTACAAGCTGTTACGGCAGGGCCGAAGGGGTGGGCATGGCGGAGCCGGTAGAGAATCTGCTAGAAGCTCTCGCAAGGATGGAGAGTGAAGAGACTGGAACCCGAACCTTCGCACGTTACCAATGGCAGGCCAAACAAGCGGTACGGCACTGGCTCACATGCTTGAAATCCGACAGTGCCCCCATCGCGATCATTTGCGAGAAGCTCGAAGATCTAGCCATTATCTACCGTGATTTTGTGCGATTTGCGCAGCTAAAAACTCGTGATCGTGGGTCGTGGAGTGCGAACGCAACTTGCGACAAGGGCCATGGAATTGATTCGCTTATTCGCGCATACAAGGGTGCGCGCGAGGTCGGCGTTCACGAAAACTCTGCATTTGAACTGTGGCTCGAAGGACCCATGTCGGATCTTAAAGAAACTGTTAGTTTCTTCGAGAACCCTACGACTGCACCTAGCGCACTTCGCACCAAGATGGTCACGCTGGGTCTTCCTCGAGGCCACATAGACGATTTTCTCGGCCGTCTATTCATTCATGTCAAGCAGCCATCGCGAGCACACATCGATGCCGTCATCCTTCGGGAGATGGCTGCACTTTGGCCAGGCCAGTCAATACCCGAGCTAGAGGACGTGTACACGCGGCTCCTCGAAGGTGCCTCAGCAGCACAGGCAGGCGAGCCTCCAAATGGCGTAGTGCGCCGCCTCGTGGCTGAGTGCGTCGCGTCTCCTGACGAACCAACTGTGCCCGATGATCTAGCAGTTCATTTCCTGAGCAGATCGCAGATAACGTCGATGACTCCACCTCTGGCTAGCGAAACCGATCAAGACCTACTGGAACGCATGTCAGCTGGCGAAATAACCTCCATGCTGGAACTTAAGATGCGTCGCGCCGGCGTCAGTCCATCCGTGCTACAGCAAGCTCAGGACTTGCGCGCGCAGGCAGATATATCCAGGCAACTCCTCCTCGCCAGTCGCTCCGACGTTGACAGCCAGTTCGCGAAGCTAGACACCAGAATTTTGACTGTTGCGCGCGCAATCGCAGACAAAGCAAGTTTGAATTCTGCCACCAATCCTGTAGCCGCTGCACGACCCGCCGATTACATCAGCGCAGAACTACTAAGCAATCCGGGCATTCTTGGTCAGCTTGATAAGTCCGACCTATTTGAGGGAGACGGACTTGAGCTCTACGGATATTTGTGTCATCTGTCGGATGCGTGCCGATTCCCATGGAGAGCGGCATGAATAGATCTCTAGACGTACGGGAAACGATTCCGCGTCACAAGTTTCGTGCGACACCTGAGGCCGAAACACGCGTGCTTCTATTGATCGATGGGTTCAGCCACAAGCCGAGGGGAATCGGGCGATGCCTTGAGGGCCGCGTAAAGCTGGCGAAGCTGGACTTCTTGCTGCGCTATCCAAAACACTTAAGTCGAGTCCTTGAGAAGCTTGGCGTAGAAATTCAGCGTCCAGAACTACTTGATACGGATGCGCCGCTCGACTCACGGATGATGCGATACAAGTATGGGCCCTGGGATCCTTCTTACTACGCAGTTCTGGGCTCTCTAATCGGTCGGGGCCTGGTCAGAGTAGAACCTCTGGAAAGCGCTAACGGCCTCGGCTACTCTACAACCGCAATAGGAGCGGATCTGTCGGAGAGTTTGCGGGACGACGAGAGTTTCTATGTAATCGATAGCAGGATCAAGCTACTTCGTAGGCATCTGGATAAAAGCGGATCCACCCTGAAGAAATATCTGTATGAACTTCCCGAGGTGGCCGACTCTACTTGGCACGAGGAGTTGACGTGAACACCAGAAATGTTCCCTCACGCAGCCACACGCTTATGGTGCTCCACGTGGACTTCGTCGGTGCCAGGCGTTCAGTTGCATTGAAATCAGGGCTCAATGTGGTTCATGGAAACATCACCACCGGAAAGACGACCTTCGTGCGCTTGCTGCGGGCACTCCTGGGTACCGTCCCCTCAGGCCTTCCTTCCGAGACGGACGCTATCAGTGATATTCGAGCAGAGTTGCGCCTTGGAGGAAGGGAATGGCTCGTAAGTCGCCCTCTAGTAGTCACGCGCACTGCGCCTGTCGATGTAGCTGAAAAGTTCGAAACAGTAGATTCGGAGCCTGCCGCGTTCCGCGTGCCGGCCGTAGGGTCGAAAGCTTCGTTTGGGCGGTTCCTGCTCGAGCAGACCGGGATCCCTGTCGTTTCAGTACCGCAAGCGAGGTCGAAACCTACCGAGGGTCTAACGCCAGTAACCATCACGGACTGGCTGGGCTACTGTGTAATCACAGGCGATGAAATCGACTCTCAAGTATTCGGCCACCTGCACCCATTCCGCGATCAAAAGCGGCGATGGGTATTTGAGCTTATATATGGCCTTTATGATGCACAGGTGGCACGCTTGGTTGCCGATCTCAAAAGGATTGACTCACAAATCAACTCAATTGAGAGAGAGGGAGAGCTACAAGAGAAATTTCTCGCGGAGACGCCTTTCGCCGATCGGAACGTGATCGCAGATCGTGTCGCGGAAATTGATGCTTTGCTCGCGGCCAGTGAATCTGACGCTGCGACCGTTGCGACGAGTGTTATCGAGAGTCTTGATGTTGGTGAACTTCGCTCCGATCTACTGAGTCGACGATCGGAGGCGAGGAAGGTAGCTGAGGATATTCGTCGAAACGAGGCACAGGTCGGTGACCTACGCGACTTGAGCGAGCAGCTCCAGAGTCAGTTTTCGCGCTTGACTAGAGCTGTCATATCCGACGAATGGCTTGTTGACTTTGACTTTATCGTTTGCCCAAGGTGCGGCAACGACGTGACTCCTGCGCGATCGACGGACGATTGCTGCTACCTCTGCTTGCAACAGCCACGCCCCAGCGCAACAAGGGAATCCTTCCTGGCCGAACAGGACAGGATTGTCGGGCAGATCCAGGAGACAGAATCGGTCGTGGCTTCCAGAGAGAAGAGCTTGGAAGCACTGCGTTCCCGATACGCAAGCCTCACTCAGCAGGAACACGTACTAGCAACGCAACTCAATGGACGTACAGAGTCTTTCATCTCTGACAACGCTACAGAAATTCAGTCTCGCGCTGCCCGCCGTGCTTATTTGATGGCGGAAAAGGCAAAGTTGGCGGACTTCGCACTCCTCGTCGATCGCTTCAAGCGGACAGCACAAACTAAGCTAGAGCTAGAAGAGAGGAAGTTGACAATCCAAGATGCAATCGCGGAGCGTGAATTTGGTGAGTCGACTGCCGAGGTCAAGATTCGTGCACTGGAGGAGAAGCTCCTCTCCTATCTAACCAAACTCAATATCCCTACTTTCAGTGAGGATCTGAGTGTGGTAATTAACCGAAAAACATACCTGCCCGAGATCAGTGGCCGCACGTTTGATGAGCTGTCGAGTCAAGGCCTAAAGACCCTCGTCAACGTGGCCCATTCGTTGGCTCATCATGCCGTTGCTATCGACCTAGACCTGCCACTACCTGGACTCCTGGTGCTAGACGGCCTTTCAGCTAATGCCGGTCGCAAGGGCTTCGATGAGGATCGAATCCACGACATGTATCGACTCCTAATCGAAGTAGCTGCGGAGTACGGTGACCGGTTGCAAATCATCGCCGTGGATAATGATCCTCCGTCAGAATTCTGGGGAGATCTGGAGGATAGAGTAGTCCTTCACCTCACCCAGGAAGATAAGCTCGTACGCTTCTAGTCGCACATACGATCTTTCTTCCCGATGAGCCGGAAACGTCTTAAGTCGCGGAACGCCCTGCAATACGCAGCTGGGTCTGGTGTAGGGCCGCACGGACTGCCCTGGGTGTCCGTCGGTATGTTGGCCGTAGCCGCGCACCCGTGCTGTGTGAAAGCCGTGAAGCGGCTGAACACGCAGCACGGAAGCAGCGCTGATGTGTGGCCGGACGCCATGGGACGCTTGGCACCATAGGGGTGGAGACGTGAGAGGAGCCCAAGTGTCGGAGGCCAGTCCGCGCGGAACCTACCTGGTCATCTCGGAGGCTCTGCGGAAGCGAATCGAAGAGGGCGCGTTCGTCGACGGCCTGCCCTCCGAGGCAGAACTTGCGGACGCCCATAGTGTCTCGCGGAACACGATTCGTCGTGCGCTCAAGGCCCTCGAAACCGAAGGTGCACTTGAGTCTGTGCCCGGGGTCGGCTGGCGCGTCCCGCATGGCGGCGATCGGCGGCCCCTCGTGGAACGGATGATCTCCGTGATCGAAGACGACTCGCTCGCGGTGGGGGACGCCTACCCGTCGGAGGCGAGGCTCTGTGAGCGGTTCAGCGTCTCGCGTACCGCTGTGCGACGTGGCCTTGCTCAGATGGAAGGAACAGGATTGCTCCTCACGGTTCACGGCAGGGGGCGTACGGTGCGTGCCCTCCCGGCTTCCGCCGGCCAGCCGTAGTCTTGGTCGCCATGGGACTGAATGAGTGGGCGCACTCGCTATCCGAATCGCTGCTGTCGGACCCGCTGCCCCGGAGGTGGGCGCACTCCCTCGGGGTCGCCAAGCGGGCTCGGGCCCTTGCTCCGGTTCTCGGCGAGGACGCGGAACTCCTGGAAGCTGCCGCTGTGCTCCATGACGTCGGGTATTCGCCCGCGCTGGCCGTCACGGGCTTTCATCCGTTGGACGGCGCCCGGTTCCTCCGCAAGCAGGGGGCAGACGAACGGGTCGTTCGCCTTGTGGCTTATCACTCCTGCGCCGTCCTCGAAGCTGAGGAACGCGGACTCCGAGAAGAGCTTGAGAGCGAGTTCGAGCTTGAGCGCCCCGAGCTCGTGGACGCCCTTGTGTTCTGCGACATGACGACGACGCCGGACGGCGTGGAGACCACACCATCCGAGCGGCTGGACGAGATCGTGAAGCGGTACGGCCCGGACACCATCGTGGGCCGCTTCATCCAACGGGCGGCCCCGGAAATCCACGCAGCCGCAAGACGAGTCGAGGGGCGGCTCGCGCTGGTCAAGGCCGCCGATCAGCCGATGTAGGGCTCACGCCGTGAGTCGTCCAGGCCGTGCGTGATGCGCAGCCGCATGGACGGGTGGATGTCGAGGCCATCGAGGTCCGCTGGATCTATCCAGCGGACCTCTTTCGATTCGCTGCTGGTACGTAGCGAACCACCGACCGGACGAGCGCGGAAGCAGATCGAGAACTGCTGGCGCACCTCGCCGTCGTCGTACGCGATCACGTGGTGCGGGTCGGTGTAGAGACCCACGACGCTGTCGACCACCACAGCAATCCCGGTCTCTTCCGCCACCTCACGGGCGACGGTGTCGGCGACGCTCTCTCCAATATCGTGACCACCGCCCGGCAGTGCCCACAGATTGTTGTCGGTCCTGTGGATGAGGAGTAGTCGTCCACTGTCATCCCGGACGACTGCCGTGACCGAGGGAACGACCGAGTTTGCCTGGGGGGCCGACGGGTCGTTGTAGTGGTCGATTCGGCTCATGTGCCCTGGCCTCCGATGTCGTCTGGCTTGGAGATGGGCCGGGCGGACTCCCAGACGCGTTCCACGCTCTCAGCGTAGGTGTCGAACAGCTCTCCTCCTGGCACGCGTTGGAGGTGCAGGACTGGGGCCATGTACGCGCCGACGCCGTACAGGTGACCGTTCGCCAGCATCTCGTCGTCCGCCCTGTAGATCGAGTTGTAGAGCGTTGTGGAATGAAGGCGGAACTCGACCCCCGGGAGCCCGAACAGTGAGCCGTAGTTGAGCAGGGCGTTCCGAATCTTGCTGGCCATGGCGGGTCCGAGTCCCTCGTCCGACCCACGTGTTGCAACGGCGGCGCAGTCCGGATCCCCGAGCATGAACCGGATGGAGGTGCCGGCCGCCGACTTCTCTTTCACTACTTGGCGAAACGCGGCGTCTTCAGTGAGCCAGAAGCCGGAGTACACAAGCACGTCGAAGTGGTTCCTGGCCTGTGCGTACAGCTGTGGCCACAGACGGTTCGGCACGACGGAGCGATGTGGGTACAGCTGGACAAGCTCAGCGTTTCCAGCCTCAGTCACCTCGGCGGACGTGCGCTCCTCCTGCCACAGATATGACACCTCGGATTGCAGTAGCGACGCCGTGGCGTACTGGAATCTGCGATAGGGCTTGCGGTTCGGGTCGCTGATCCAGCGCTCAACAGTCTTGGCTGACACGCCTAACCTTGCGGCCACTTGATCAAGTGTCAGGCCGCTTTCAACGATCGCTCCGCGAAGCCTCTCGTTTGCCATGCCGCACTCTCCCCCGCTGGGACGACTTGGGACGACTTCACCGTAGCGAAGACGTCTGCCAGTCGTACATGTGCGGGGTCGATCGTCTTTGGCTTCGGCGCCAGTCTGGAAGCACATCGAGCGAGAGAGACGACTGAACCGCTCAGCCAGCGGGCTTGACGGCGCGAACTCCGCTCCGCATGATGAGGTACAGGTATTACATGTTCCTCATGGATGCCGCTCGGCATCGATGGGCGAACGCGCACTTCTGTCACACCGCTCAACAACTGCACAGCGTGATCCACCGCAGTACGACGGCCGTGACCGTTCCGGTCGAGGCGAGTGGAGACCAGCCGATCGAGACCGGGCCCGGTGTCACAACCGGGCCTCACCCCTCCGTGTGGGGGACACGCCATCGGCTCTAAAGAACCGCTACGGCACACCTTGAAGCTGCGACGACTTCCGGGATTTTCGGATCTCCCCGGAACGAACAGCGCCGTGCGAATTGGAGAACCGAACCTCTGACCGCTTCCTCGCGAAGCGGCCGGTTGCCTCCTCCGTCCGTCTCGTACGGGCGGGGTCGAGGGGAGCCGGAGATCGCCTTCCGCTTCATCTCGTCTGAACGGCGCGCGGCCCCGGTGGTTGGACACCGGGGCCGCTGTTCTGGGCCGTTCCACCGCGTAGGGAGAACCACGACCCATGAAGAACATTGTGGCCGGACACGTCGCGGCCAACACCATCGAGTTCATCGAACTGGCCCTTGGCACCCCCATTGAGCTGTGGCTTGGGGTGGAGGGCGAGAGCCAGAGCGAGCGTGCGGCCCGTCTGGACGCGGCCCGCGACATCCTCGCGGATAACCCCGACTTCCCCGACCGTGTGAGCCAGATCACCGCCGAGGCGATCGAGACGTTCGCGCCGGAGCTGTTCAACGTCATCCCGCTACCGCGGCCGTTCGGTCGTCGTCGGCCGTCCCGGAAGGCGGCAGCGGCATGACGACCACTTCGCAGACGCCGGATCGGCCGGCCGTTCCGCCCTTGACCCGCCCGGAAATGGGACTGGCCGGGGTCGGTGCGCTCGCCGCGGCGGGGGTCGGCGCCCTGGGCTTGATCTCCTCGTTCGATGCCGTGTCCGCTGCCGCGCTGCGGTGGGGGTTCGGTGCGCCGTGGATGCTGCCGGTCGGTATCGATCTGGCGATCCCGGTGTTCACCGTGGCGAACCTGATGCTGATCCGGATGGACATGGGGCTTGCCTGGGTCAGGTTCGTGCCTTGGGTCCTCACCCTGGTGACCTGTGGTCTGAACGTCTCGGCTGGCCACGGCACATGGGCGAAGGTCGCCCACGGCACGATGCCGCTCCTGTGGGTCGTGTTCTCCGAGATCGCCGCCCACATCTACGCGGTACGGATCGGTGCGGTGACCGGCCGCCGCATGGACAAGATCCGTGCCTCACGCTGGCTGCTCGCCCCGCTGTCGACGTTCGCCCTGTGGCGCCGGATGACGCTGTGGGAGGTCACCTCCTACGGTGACGCGCTGGCCCGCGAGCGGGAACGCCTGCTGGCCCGTGCCGAGCTGCGCGAGCGGCACGGCCGCCTGTGGCGGTCCAAGACGCCCCGCCCGGAACGGGTGCTGCTCAAGCTCGGGGAGCTCAACCCCGCGAGCGAGGCAGTACCGCCCGCCCCGGACCCGAAGCCCGAGGGCAAGCCCCCGGTCGAGTCCAAGCCATCTGCGAAGCGCCCGACTCGCCGCACGGCGGGCAAGGCGAACACCAAGCGGACCCCGGACGAGATCCTGTCCGAAGCTCGGGCGACCACGACCGGTTGGACGGACGCGGAGCTGACCGCGGACCGGATCCGGGCCGCGGTGCACGTCTCCCAGGCCACCGCCCGCATCCTGCGCGACACCCTCAAAAGCGAGCGGGCCGCCGGTCAGCCGCTGCACGCCGTCGACACCGAGCAGGACAACGACGGTGACGCCCCCGGGGCGGTGGCGGCATGAGCACGCTCTTAACCGCCCTGGCCGCGGCCGGACCGCTCGCGGCCGGGTGGTCCGTCCACACGGCATGGATGCGCCGACGGTTACAGACCGCCCGCCGTGACCCGCTCACCGGGCTCCGTACCCGCGACGGGTTCACTCGCCGGGCCACGGTCCTGTTGAAGGATCCGCGGGCGGTGGTGGTCCTCGCGGACGTTGACCACTTCAAGCAGATCAACGACCGCCACGGCCACGCCGCAGGCGATGCGCTACTGAAGGCGACCGCGGACCGGCTGGCCCACTACGTCGGCCGGCACGGGGTCGCTGGACGGCTCGGGGGCGATGAGTTCGCCGCGGTCGTCCTCGACGACCACGGCACCGCCGCCGACCTCCTCGCGGTCCTGCACGGCGTCCTCGCCCGCCCCGCGGACGGTCTCGATCCTGCGGTGCACACCACGGTGTCGCTGGGCTGGGTCCGTGCCGCCGACCACCCGGACGATGACCTGTCGGGTTTGCTGCGCCGGGCGGATGAGGCGATGTACGCCGCGAAGCAGGGCCGGGCGGGGGTCCGCCGGGCAGGGCTAGGCAGGCTGTTCGCCACCGTCACCGGTCGCCGCTCCGGCCGCCGCGGCTCTCGCACGGCCGCACCTGAGATGGGAGCGGTCGCCTGATGTCCCCGACGTTCGGCAAGTGCTACGACCCGACCGGCGCGATGCACGGGATACCGACGTTTCCATGGAAGTTCGCCCCTGACGGCTATGCCACCCGCCGCCAACTCCGTGACCGCGGGCTGCGCCCCGGTGGACAAGCAGTCGCCGCACAGATCATGCGCCGCTCCCGCCGCCGTAAGGCAGGCGTGGCGGTCGCGTTCCTGTACCGCATCGAGCTGGCCAAGCCGGTCCGCCCGATGACGCCGGCCAAGCGGGCCGCGCTCGCCAAAGCCATGACCGCACGGCGCACCTGCCCCGCCTGCCGGGTGGATGTCGGGTACTGCATCCCGACCTCGCTCGGCATGTGCCCCGGCTGCGCCTACCCCGAAGAACAGCGCGCCGCTTGAACTGCACAGCAACCGCCAAGCGAGGTCCGGACGGTAGGCCGTCCAAAGCGCCGTCCGGACCCCTTCCAACCCCTGTAGTCCGGGAAGGACTGTCAGTGAATCACGACGACGAAAGCGAACTCTTCAACCGACTCGAAGCCGACATGAAAGCCGCCGCACCCGACTCGGGCGGGGACGTAGTCGACCTCGACAAAGCACGGTCGGCCCGTTCCGAGTCGGCCGACCCCACCGCCGACCGGTCGGCCGACTCGTTCTCCACACGGTCGGGCGCCGAGTCGGGCGACCCGACCGAGCTCCTGATGGTCGATGGTCCGGCCGAAGTCGGCCCCGGGTTCCTGGGCCGAATCATGGGCGCGAAGCGTCGGGCGATTGTCCCGGCATGGCTGCGGTCGGCTGCCGAGTTCAAGACCGCCGCCCGCTGGGCCGCAGGCCACTACGGGCACCTGGCCGGGTACCACGCGCTGCGTTCCCCGTACTACGCGGCCCGGCTCGTGTTCCAGTCGCCGCGCGGTGCGGCAAAGTTCGTGGGCGGGACGATGCGGTGGGTCGCCGACCGCGAGGGCGAGCCGGTCCGACTCGCCTCGGTCCGTCGCGAGGACGCGGCCGAGTATCTGAAGCTCTCCCGGCAGCGGGACGGCCGCGTCCGGCTGCGGACCCTGATCACAGTGCTGGCCATGTTCGTTGGGCTCGGTGCCGCGCTCGCCATCTACGTCCTCGCCCCCGGCTGGCTCCAAGCCCTCTCGGTCGGGGCGGTGCTAATGGCGCTCGGGTCGGCCGGCACGCAGGCCGACGCACCGGTCATCACCCGAGCCGTGGAGATGACCAAGGCACCCAAGCTCACCTCTGACATTGTGCTCCGGGCACTTGGTGCGCTCGGCATCACGGCGATCAACCAGGTGCAGAGCAAGGGACGGGACGGGTTCACGTTCACCGCGCCGATCACCCGCGACGGTCCCGGATGGCGCGCGGAGGGAGACCTCCCGTACGGCGTGACCGTCACCGACGTGATCGAACGTAGGGACAAGCTCGCCTCCGGCCTACGCCGCCCACTCGGCTGCGTGTGGCCCGAAGCCGTCCCGGACGAGCACACCGGGCGCCTGGTCCTCTGGGTCGGGGACCAGGACATGTCGACCGCCACCAAGCCCGCATGGCCCCTGATCAAGGGCGGTTCCGTCGACCTGTTCAAGCCGGTCTCCTTCGGCACTGACCAGCGCGGACGCTGGGTCGACATCACCCTGATGTACATCGCAGGCGTCATCGGAGCCATCCCCCGCATGGGCAAGACGTTCCTGCTCCGCCTGCTCCTGCTCATCGCCGCCCTCGACACCCGCGCCGAGGTCCACACCTACGACCTCAAGGGAACCGGCGACCTCGACCCCGTCGGCGAGCGCGTCTCGCACCGCCACCGGGCCGGAGACGACGACGAGGACATCGAATACGCGCTCGCTGACCTGCGAGAACTGCGCACCGAACTCCGCCGCAGGGCGAAGATGATCCGGTCCCTGCCGCGGGACATCTGCCCCGAGTCGAAGGTGACGTCCGAGCTGGCGAACAAGCCGAAACTCGGACTGCACCCGATCGTCATCGGGGTCGACGAGTGCCAGGTGTGGTTCGAGCACCCCAAGCACGGCGGGGAGTTCGAGGAAATCTGCACCGACCTGGTCAAGCGCGGCCCCGCCACTGGGATCGTGCTGCTCCTGGCCACACAGCGCCCGGACGCGAAGGCACTGCCCACCGGGATCAGCGCGAACGCGTCGGCCCGGTGGTGCCTGAAGGTCATGGGGCAGCTGGAGAACGACATGGTCCTCGGCACGTCCAGCTACAAGCGGGGCATCCGGGCCACGATGTTCAGCTGGAAGGACAAGGGCATCCACTACTTCGTCGGTGAAGGCGCCGACGCCCGGATCGTCTCGTCCGTCTACGTCGACGCACCCACCGCCGAGGTGATCGGGCTGCGGGCCCGCCGCCTGCGCGAAGCCGCCGGAACCCTATCCGGGCACGCGCTCGGGGAAACGTTCGAGGCCAGTCAGGGCGCCGCGGACTCGCTGCTGCCGGACATCCTCGCGGTCATCCCCGCGGACGAGTCGAAGGTGTGGAACGAGACCGTGGTCGAACGCCTCGCGGACCTGCGGCCCGAGCGGTACGGCGACTGGGTCCGCATGTCCGGTGAGGAGCAGACCGCGCACCTGACCGCAGCACTCAAGCCGTACGGCATCGCGGCCGGGCAGGTGGGCCGCCGCATCGACGGCAAGTTCGTCAACAAGCGCGGTATCAAGCGCGACGACATCGCCACCGCAGTTGCGGAGCGTAACGGAAATCGGGACGCGAGCTGACCCGCAGGGGCTGCTATCGATAGCGCCACACCCTGCTATCGATAGCAGCCCCGATAGCGGCCCATCTGGCATCTGATCAGGCCACTAGCGCATAGCGGCCCACCTGCACAAACCCCTGAAACAGGCCCGGAGGCCCCGCCATGACCCCTGCCCTGCTCGCTAGCGCGCTCCTCCTCTTCGTCGCTCTCAGTTATGTATCCCTGTGTGCGTCCTCGCCGTTCGGGAACTGCCGCAAGTGCCACGGCTGGGGCTTTGCCATCAAGACCGACCGAAAGGGGCGCGCCAAGCGCGGTAAGGACTGCCATCGCTGCATGGCCACCGGCAAGCGGATACGCGTCGGCCGGCACCTCTACAACGTCGCCGCCCGCCTGCACCGCGACGGCACCCGCTAACCCACCTCGGCACCACCACACCGGAAGGGGGCCCGTCGTGGCCGTCACCGTCTCGCTGGTCCTGCTGTTCGGACTGGTCCTGTTCTTCCTGCTCCGCTCCAACACCCTCGGCTACGGCTCCGCGTTCATCGCCGTCATGTTCGGGTTCTTCCTCGCCTCCACCGGCGCCTCCGGACCCATCAACGAACTCACTACCGCCGTCATCGACGCCATCCCGGACCTGTAGGAGGACCCCGCCATGAACGAACAGATTGTCGCCCGCCACTGGGTCGCCCTCGCGGCCCCGAAGGCTGCCCCAGCCGTTGCTACATCCACGGTGCTGATTCTGGGGCGGATCTGGAATGCCAACGGAGCCGAACACTCTGTCGGCAACGCTGCGTTGATGGTCGTCCTCGCCGCGGGGGCCGCGACGGCTGGCGCGTTCGCCGCTACGGGCCGGGGTGGTGGTGACGGAGTGCTCGCCGCAACCGCGTTCGCCACCTCTGGTGGGCTCGCGCTGGCTGGGGTCGCCGGATACGCCGACGGACTCTCCTTGCCGCTGCTGCTGTGGGTGCTCGCCACTGCCGTGGCGTACGGGATCGCGGCCCGCTACTGGCGCACCGATGGCCGCGCCACCGTGGCGTATGAGCGGCAGACCACTGTCCGGCGCGAGGACCATGCGCACATCGAGCGGGTGGAGATGCTGCGCAGCCGCACACAGATCGAGGTGGCCCGCGAATCCGTCGCCTACGCCGACGCCCTCGCGCAGGCGCTCACCGCCCGCGCCACCCTGCCCGGCTTCGACCCGCAGGCACTCACCCGCGCGGGGCTCCCCGAACTCCCCGCCGCAGACCAGTAGCTGTGCCGAGGGCGGCCCCTTCTCACGCCAATGGTCCGGGGCCGCCCTCGTCCAGCACCTCACATCAGAGAACTGGAGGCATCCAGCATGACTCAACCTGTCCCGATCCGGCGAGTGCCGGATCAGGCGTTACGGGCTGTTGCCCTGTGCGCCGGCTACGGCGGTCTGGAAGCCGCGCTCGGTGCCGGCATCGGCGCGGTGCCCGTCGCCTACGCCGAGAACGACCCCTACGCCGCGAAGGTGTTCGCCGCCCATCACCCCGGCATCCCGAACCTCGGCGACATCACCCGGATCGACTGGGACCAGGTTCGGGCCCTGCATCGGCCCGACGTGATCGGAGCCGGGTTCCCGTGCCGCAACATCAGCAACGCAGGACGAAAGGACGGCATCAATGGCCAGTGGTCGAAGGTCTGGAAGAACGTTGCTCAAGCTGTGGGCGTCCTTCGACCCCGCTACGTCTTCCTGGAGAACGTGGCGGCGCTCCGCTCGAGAGGGCTGGACGTCGTCGCCGCGGACCTGGCCGCGATCGGGTATGGCGTCCGGTGGACATGTCTACGAGCTGGTGACCCCGAAGTCGGCGCCCCGCACCAGCGGGACCGGTGGTTCGCAGTTGCCCATCCCGCTGATGCCGACCCCCACGACCTCCGACGGCACTGGCGGCCCCGGCACGTCTCCGAAGCGCAAGGGCGGGATGAACCTGCGAACGCTGGTGACGAGGCTGCCGGTGACACCGGACGAGAAGGCGTCCTGAGCCTGCTTCCGTCCCCGACCGTCGCCGACTCGCGCGGCACCCGCAACTACACCGCCAAGCGGAGGCCGGGCGCCAAGTTCAACTCGGGCAAGACGCTCACGGACTTCGCTTGGCTGCTGTCCGACGAGCGGTGGATCTCTGTCGACGGCGTCGACTACAGCCCTGCCATCCGGCGCTGGGAAGGCATCCTCAACCGCCGTGCCCCCGAGCCGACCGACGTGGGCCGCACCGGTAACCGCCGCATCACTCCCGCGTTCGCCGAATGGCTCATGGGCCTGCCCACCGGCTGGGTCACCGCCGTCCCCGACATCCCCCGCAAAGAACAACTGCGCATCCTCGGCAACGGCGTCGTCCCCCAACAGGCCCACCACGCCTACGGGCAACTCCTCGGAGCCGTGCCCGCCCCGTGGAACACCACCGCCCCGCTGGAGGTGGCCGCATGAGCACCCACCTGACCACCGCCCTCGATCTGGCCGCCCGCGCGGTCCCGGTCCTGCCGCTACGGGCCGGGAAGCTCCCGTTCGGCAACTGCCGCCCCTGCACCAGCAACGCGTGCGGCGGCCGGCCGGTCATGAAGACGTCCGGGCCATGCGCGTGCCCCGGCGTCTGCCACGGCTGGGCCGCCGCCACCACCAACACCCACACACTCACCTCACCGCCGTGGCTACGTGCCTGGGCGCAGGCGCAGGCCGTCGCCTACCACCCCGGCGGGGCCAACCTCACCGTCGTCGACCTCGACAACGCGCAAGCCGTCGCCTGGGCGCATCAGACCCTGCCTGCCACCCGAACCGTGCCCACGACCCGCGGAGAGCACTGGATCTACCTGGGTGCGATGCGATCGGCGAACTCTGTCCGGTCGGGCGTAGACATCAAGTCGTCCATGGCCTACGCCCGTTGGCTCGGGCCCGGCACTGGCACCATCACACAGCTGCCGTCGGCCGCCCTGGCCCTGGTCGAGAGGGAAGAGACCACCCCCGCCCGGGGGGAGGTGGTCTCTTCCACCCCTGAGCGCGCCGTGTGGGATGCGACCGTGGCCACCGGCTGCCGGCACACCGAGCGGTATGTGCACACCGGCCTGGAGCGAGGGATCGCCTTGGTGCGATCCCGCACCGAGTCGGGCGCAGGTTCGCAGGCGTTCGGGGTGGCTCAGTTCCTGGCTGCGCAGCACGTGCGGTGCCCCGGACCGTGCGGCCTGGACGCCCTGGGGCAGCAGGTCGTCGCCGCAGCCGTCTCCGTCGGTGTCCCCGAGGCGTACGCGGAACGCGCCGTTGCCAACGGCCTCAACACGAACACGGGGAGGGCCGCATGAGCGACGGAACCATCGCCCTCCCGGAGGGCGAGCAGCTCGGGTTGACGGGCCTGCCGGACGCCCCAGAACAGCAGCCCCATACCGGGCGTGCGGCTGTTGCCCAGAAGTCGTCGGCCGCAGGCCGTCCGCTTCGTCTTGTCCGCCCTGACCAGCAGCCGCCCACGGGCACCGACCAGCCCCGTCGTGCGGTCCGGTGGCTGCACATCGTCGCCCCGCCGTCCTACTCCGCGACCCCGTCCGCCCGCTCCTGGTGCGCGTGCGGATTCGATCGGAAGGCCACAGGCCGAGCCGGGGTCCTCGCATTGATCGAAGCCCACACCGACCACCCCGAACACTGCCCGCTGCTCGGCAACACGGAAGGGAGCAAGGCCGCATGACCGCCGATCTGTGGGAGGGGTTCGACGCCCTCGACCCCGAGTCCATCACCGGCCCCGTGTGGGACGAGCCGGTACCCTTCAACCACCGCCGGGCGCTGCCCGCCTTCCCCGTGCACACGCTGCCGTCGTGGCTGGGGGACATGGTCGCTGCGGTGGCCGAGGAGACGCAGACCCCGGCCGATCTGGCCGGGTGCCTGGCCCTGGGCGTCATCGCGACGGCGGCTGGCGGCCGTGCCACCGTGTGCGTGCGCGGGCACTGGCGTGAGCCGGTGAACCTCTACACCGCCGTCGCACTGCCGCCCGGCAATCGGAAGTCCGCCGTGTTCGCCCTGATGACCGGCCCGTTGCTCGCGGTCGAGAAGACGCTCGTGGAACTGTCCGGCCCCCTACGGGCGGAGGCCGAGACCACGGCACGTCTGGCCAAGGCAGCAGCGGACAAGGCCGCTCAGAAAGCAGCAGCGGCCGAACTGGGGCTGCGGGACCAGCTCACCGCCGACGCCGTCCACCTGGCCCAGCAGGCCGAAGAACTGACCGTGCCGTGCAAGCCTCAGCTGGTCGCGGACGACGTCACCCCGGAAAGCCTCGCCACCCTGCTCGCAGAGCAGGGCGGCCGGATCAGCGTCATGTCCGCCGAAGGCGAGATCTTCGACATCATCGCCGGCCGCTACTCCGGCGCCCCGAACATGGGCATCTTCCTCAAGGGCCACGCCGGAGACATGACCCGCGTCAACCGCCAGGGCCGCGACGCCCAGCACATCGAGAACCCCGCCGTCACCATGGCCCTGGCCATCCAGCCCGAGGTCCTGGACTCGATCGGCCGGGTCAAGGGAGCCGACGGGCGAGGCCTGCTCGCACGGTTCCTCTACGCCAAGCCCGTCTCTCTCGTCGGGTCCCGCAACCTCACCCCGGAGCTCATCACCGAAGAGACCACCGCCACCTACGCCCAGCGCCTCGGTGGCCTGACGATGGTCCTCGCGGACTGGACCGACCCAGCCCTGCTCACCCTCACCCCCGAGGCCGACTCGGTCATGCTGGCCTACCAGAAGGTCACCGAATCCCGTATCGGCAAGGGTGGTTCACTCGCCCCGATCGTGAAGTGGGCCAGCAAAAGGGACGGGGCCGTGGCCCGCATCGCCGCCCTCATCCACCTGGCCACCCACCCCGACAACGGATGGGAGCTCCCGATCGAAGCGGCCACCATGGCCGCCGCGACCGAGCTGGGCGACTACTTCACTGCCCACGCCGTCGAGGTCTTCGACGACATGGGCGCCGACCCCGCACAGGAAGCAGCCCACCAGCTCCTGACCCACCTCAAGGAACAGCGCCTGTCCGGCTTCACGAAGCGCGACCTGTTCCGGGGCCTGGCGCGCGGGGACTTCCCCGTCATGACCGATCTGGACCCCGCGCTGGACCTGCTCGAAGAGCACGGATGGGTCCGGCAGCAGCCCCTGCCCCCGCGAACCGGCCGTGGCGGCCGGCCACCCTCGCCTCGCTACGACACCCACCCCAGCGTCACCCCGCCGCTCGCCGGCGCGTGACAGAACCCCCAACCCGCTGACAGAACTGACACAACCCCCGCTCCAACCCACTGACCTGCGCAAACGCCCATGATCACGGCTGTGACAGAACCTCCGAAAACTCTGACAGAACCTCCCCGCCCGGAAACGGGCGCTCTGACAGAACCCTCCGTCCGGAGGTTCTGTCAGAGTTTTTCGAGGTTTTGTCAGAGCACTCAAGGCCGGAGAAACGGCAGGTCAGCGGGATACCGGCGAGGTTCTGTCAGTTCTGTCAGCGATCCCAGCCCCTCAGCACCACCCGACCCGCCCGAGGAGCCCCGGTGACCCACACCCGCCCCGAGCAGCCTGACGCGCTCAGCACCCTGCGCGCCGGACTCCCTGACCACTACCTGACCCCGGAAGACCTCACCACCATGTTCCGCCTGCCGAGCGTCGAGACCGTCTACGCCTGGCGCAAGAAGCGCACCGGGCCGCCGGCCATGCGCATCGGCAAGCACCTGCGTTACGACCCCGCCGCCGTCCGCGCCTGGGCCGACAGCCTCATCGAGACGGACGCGGCCTAACCGATAGACGATCACACCAGCAGGGGCACGACCCACACGGGCCGTGCCCCTGCCCCATGTCACCTAGGAGCAGCCACCCATGGCAGGCCACATCCAAGACCGCTGGTACAAGACCGAGACTGGCCCCGATGGCAAGATCACCCGCACCAAGACTGATCGCCACGGCAACGGCAGTCGCTACCGCGCCCGCTATGTGGGCCCCGACGGCACAGAGCAGTCGAAGGCCTTCCCCGACCGGCAGAAGCGCCTCGCGGAACAGTGGCTCGCGCAGATCGAAGCCGACATGTCACGCGGCCACTACATCGATCCGGCCGCCAGCCGAACCACGTTCCGGCAGTACGCGGAACGCTGGATCGCCGCTCAGACCTCGAACGTGGCGTCTCGGGCGACCACGGAGACACAACTTCGACTGCACGCTTTCCCCTACCTCGGGTCGCGACCGCTCGCTTCCTTCCGGCCGAGCCACATCCGTACATGGACGCGCCAGTTGGAAGACGCCGGGTTGGCGTCGTCGTACCGGCGGAGCATCTTCGCGACGGTCTCGGCTGTGCTGACCGCGGCCGTTGACGACACCTTCATTCCTCGGAACCCCTGCCGATCCAGCTCCGTCAAGGCACCAAAGCCGAGCGGAGAGCGCGTCACACCTTGGACCAGGGAGCAGACGTTCGCCGTACGGGAGGCACTTCCCCAGCGGTACCAAGCCATGGTGGATGTCGGTGCGGGATGCGGTCTGCGGCAGGGCGAGATCTTCGGGCTCCCCGTTGACGCGGTGGGCTTCCTTACGGGCTGGCTGCACGTTGGTTTGCAAATCAAGGTGGTGAAGGGCCGGTCGTTCTTCGCCCTGCCAAAGGGGGAGAAGACCCGCGATGTGCCGCTACCCGACCAGGTAGGGCAGGTGCTGGCGCAGCACATCAAGCGATACCCGCCCGTCAGCGTGACTCTCCCCTGGCTGAAGCCTGACGGACCGCCCCTCACCCGATCTCTTGTCTTCACGGGCCCGCGCGGCAACCACGTCTACCGAAGCAACTTCAACATCAGCCCATGGAAACCCGCCCTTGCTACAGCAGGGCTCATCACGAAACCGGAGGAGAAGGGGCAGCCTCTGCCCTCGGCTCGCGAGCACGGAATGCACGCACTACGGCACTTCTACGCGTCCGTGCTCCTGGACGCGGGAGAGAACATCAAGGCTCTGAGCAACTACCTCGGTCACACGGACCCTGGCTTCACTCTGAAGGTGTACACGCACCTCATGCCGAGCAGTGAAGGCCGTACGCGGAAGGCCGTGAACAGGCTCTACGAGAGCGCCAGCAAGAGTGATAACGGGCCAGGTACGGCCCAAGCCGCATAGAACACAGGCGAGGTAGCGGGACAGCGGCCAGGCCCACGGCCCCTGACGCGGTATCCGGTGTGAGCGACAGCCGACACCGACTCCTACCGCTCGCCACCACCCGCGCCCAAGCAGAACGAGCAGCCGTCTGAGCCCAGTCCGCTTGCTCTATCGAACTGGCCCGCACTCATCGACGATCACAGTCGGCTCCGACAGGAAGACATCCCAGTCGACGTGGCCATAAGCGATGTTGAACGTGTCGAGCCAGTACCACCACCCGCGGATTCCCAGCGCGCTGGTGAACCGGTAGTTCAACTGCCAGCGGACCCGCTGCCCGGGAAGTAGTCGAACTGCCGGCGGCCTGCGCGGCCGAGGAGGCAAGCCGAAGAGCGGCTCCACACGAGCTAGCACTCGGAGCCGATCGCCTTCGTCCCGCAGGCTGACACCGATCTCGCGAAGGTCCTTCTGGCTCGAACGCAGCTCGAAGCCGTCACGCTCGGACATCTGGACGAAGTCGGCAAACCCAGGGGGCACCTGAGGCAACGAGAAGCCGACCGGCGCCGCGTTCCTGCGGGCAGCGGCCTCCCCGCCCCGAGACTGCTTTGTCCAGGACGTCTTGATGCACTGCACCGTGATGTCCACTGCACCTGCCTCTCGCCCAGAGCCTACGGTCAACATTTGCTTGACGTCACTCACGTTCCGACGCAACTGCCTGCTGCCAGTCCTCAGCCACATTCCAGAAGGTCAAAGACTCAGACCGCTCTCCGAAACCGCCTACAAGCACTCTCCGGTCTCACCTACGCAGCCAGGCTTAGCCAGCGCAGCCGCGCAACTCGGCCGGTGGACAGGGAGGAACTTGCGAGAGGTTAGCAATGGGCGGAGCGTGGAGTTACGGGGGATCAGCAGAACTCGGGGGTCGCCACAAGACAAGGACCATCATGACCAGAAATCCGCGTAGGCGAATCCCCAGGTTGGCGTGTGCGTCTCTTTTGGCCTCGGCGCTTGCCTTTTCAATAGCTGCGCCCGTAGCCCAGGCGGCACCACAGACCACCGCATCAAAGACCACCGCATCAGTACCAAGCAGCCGGTGGTGCGACCAACACCCACGCAAGTGTGGCCGGGACCCCGGACGCGGCAATACCGTTTGCACCACCACCAAGCAGCGGGTCTACAACTACCGCACGCGGACATGGGTGTACACGTACAGGGAGGTCTGTACACGACGCGGCTGGTAGGCGCGGTCAGGGCGTGAGCGCCCTCGTTCGAGATTGCGGGGGCGTCAACCGCATTTGCGTCTCCCAGGCTTGGCCGCCGGGTCGATTGCATGTGGGGGAACTGACGGCGGCCGTCCAACTCTGGGTGGGGCGCCGCGAGTTGTCACCGTTTCAATGAAACTGACCCCCGGGAGGATAAAGCCCATCGCCATAAGCGCATCCTCTACGCGCACAAGGACATCGTCATGACTACCAGCGTCCGCCGGAAAATCCCCAAGCTCATCTGCGCATCCTTCCTCACCACTGGGCTCCTCGCCTCCACAGGAGCCACCACTGCCGTGGCAGCCTCCCCATCGCCCAATGAGATAACGGCCGGAGCACCGGCGGACGGCGGCGGGGACGGCGGCGACTGGCCCGGCGGTGGTGGCGGCGGGGGCGGTGGCGGTGACTGGCCCGGCGGAGACGGCGGCCACCGCGACCCCGGTGGAGGCGACTGGCCCGGCGGAGATGGAGGCCACCGCGTCCCTGGTGGCGGAGACGGGGGCCACCGCGTCCCTGGTGGCGGAGACGGGGGCCACCGCGTCCCTGGTGGCGGAGACGGGGGCCACCGCGTCCCTGGTGGCGGAGACGGAGGCCACCGCGTCCCTGGTGGCGGAGACGGAGGCCACCGCGTCCCTGGTGGCGGAGACGGAGGCCACCGCGTCCCTGGTGGCGGAGACGGAGGCCACCGCGTCCCTGGTGGCGGAGACGGAGGCCACCGCGTCCCTGGTGGCGGAGACGGAGGCCACCGCGTCCCTGGTGGCGGAGACGGAGGCCACCGCGTCCCTGGTGGCGGAGACGGAGGCCACCGCGTCCCTGGTGGCGGAGACGGAGGCCACCGCGTCCTCGGCGACCACACGAGCACAGCCGATGGGGGCCTCATCACGTGCAACTGGAAGGAGCCGATAATCTTTCAGCCAGCTTGCTGGGGGCAGACACCGCCGAAACCGCCGCCCAAGACGACGGAAGAGCCCAAGGCTAAGTGTCACGTCAGGGCGGGAGGACCCCCGGTAGTCGCTGGCCGGGATGGTGTCCAGGCCATAGTGAGCGATTTGCCTACAAACTCTACGGTCACAGTTGACTGGGGAGGGCTGTCTGAACCAGTCACACTCCCGGTCAATAACGAGGGTCGGGCTATCGCCTTCTTGGGCACCGTGCCCCAGTCGACACGTCCCGGGCCTCACTCGGTGAAGTTCACGACCCTTGACGGGACCACTTGCTTTGGCACTTTCACCGTGACCAGCGGCCATTAACTGGGCCCTGTCTGCAGGCGAGGAGACTTCTTCGTCCCGCGCACCGTGTCGAGCACCTCCTGCTGAAACTTCAGCTCGGGCGGCTCCACACGGAGCTCGGGGTCCAGGTGGGCCTCGATCCGCGCGAGGGTGTAGGCGTCGGCCACGTCGTGGTTCGGCGCCTCGAACTGCCAGCGCATGTACACCGCGAGCAGCATCTTGTCCTTGTCGGCCCGGCCGGAGCCGGTGACGTACTTCTTGACGGACGGCGGGGCGACCGCGTGCAGCAGGCCCGGGTGCCACGTCTGCACGAGCGCCAGGCGCAGGACGCCGCACAGTTCGCCCATTTCCTCACGCTTGAACTTTGCGCCGTAGGCGTACCCTTCGAAGGCGACGGCGCCCACCGTGCCGGCCAGGCGTTGAGCGTGGAAGAACTCGCGCAGAGTCCAGTGGACGTGCACCATGCGCCGCGGGCAGGTGCCGGCCGTCTTGGGGGAGAAGTCGAACCGCTCGACGCCGGTGTGGCCGGTGGCCGGGGTGTAGGTGACGATGGCGCAGCCGCTGCAGGACTGGTCGATGCCGAGGTAACTGCGCGGCATCAGACTCCCCAGCGGTTGGCGCGGGCCTCGGTGTCGCGGGAGTTCTGCCGGCGGGTGAGGTCGCGCGAGCAGAAGTTGGCGCGGGCCTCGGCATTGCTGTGGATTATGTCGAGGGCCTCGCACAGGCTCAGGGCGGCGACGTGACGAACTGGCCGTAGAGGTTCATCAGCTCCTGGTCGGTCAGCGCGGTGATGTCACGCGGGAGCGCGGGGAGGTAGCCGTCGGGCCGCTCCTCCTTCTCGAAGGCCATGCCTTCGAGCTCGTCCCAGAGTCGGTCGGCGGCGGTAGTCACTCCGCCTCCTTGAATTCCAGGAAGGACGAGCAGCCGATACGGCCGTTGATGTTGCAGTGGGGTGCGATGTCGGCGGCGACGCAGTCGCAGATCGCGGCGGCGGCGTCGGCGTCGGCGTCGGCGTCGGCGTCGGCGTCGATGAGCGGTTCGGAGAACGACTCGTCGTAGGTGACGGTGAAGGACTTCGTTTCCTGAGTCGATTTGAAGTCGTAGAAGAACACCGTGCGGTCGACTTCGAGATCCTCGAAGTGCACGCCGAGGTACATGTAGAGCTGGGTCTGCCGCACCGCGGAGGGCAGTGGCCGGCGGAAGTCACGCCAGAGCCGGGTGAGGTCGGGGAGCTTGCCGAACTCGTCGGTGTCGACCGTGTAGCGCTCCAGGAACTCGGGGCGTTCGTAGCGCAGGGAGCCGAGCCCGAGGGTTTTGATTTCGATGAGCGAGTTGTCGTGCGGGGAGTAGCACCGACGGCCCAGAGACGGCCCAGCCACCAGAAGTAGACCCCTCAGGTGCACCAAACGCGCAGGTAGGGGGCCTGCTCTTGTCCGTTCGCTGCCAGTTCTCCGGGCTTAGGCATGGTTCCTCCAGTGTTGCAGACACGCCGCGGTGGCAGAGGCCTTCGCCAGGTCAGGGCGGGTGAGGTGCACACACGCCCGGTCGTCGTCGGTCGCCATCGGCCGACGTCGCGGCCCTTTGACGGCCCACCGACGGCCCGGAGCCGTCCCAGCCGCCCCGAGGGACAGTGACCGATCGCACTACGGAGAGAACGTGCGCAGAGCGTCCCACCGGGACCTAGAATCGAATACGTGTCCGAAAACCTCTCTCGTCTGGATCGCCTGCGCATCGTGCGCGAGTGGCAGGCGTACCAGCTCGGCCGAACCGATCGGACCATCGCCGAGCTGGAAGAACGCGAGGCCACGGCCGCCCGGGCAGCACGCACCCTGCCGCCACCGGCACCCGACTGGAAGCTCTCCCTGCAGCGCGCGGGCGGCACCTCCCATGCCGACGCCGTCCACACAGGCGACTGCGGCATGGGCGGCAGGAGAACGAAGCCGATGACCCGGGAGCAGGCCCTGCGCGCGCTCACGGAAGACGGCATCACGGCCTGCGCGTACTGCCGGCCGGACAGAGAGCTTGGAGTGCTGTGAACCGAAGACCGTCAGAACCCGAGGACATGAGCGAAACACCCATCGTCATCCACCGCCCAGCCGGAACGGGAGGCCGTCGGGTGACGATCCGCGCCCAGGTCGCCGGCCTCGCCCGCAGCGACGACGACGTGATCGAGTTCCTGCGCCGCGCAGGCCTGCCCGACGCCGGTGACGTACTCGACGACCCGCAGTGGGTGCAATGGCAGGGCGGCCACCCACACGAGTACGGCGCGGCCTCTGCCTGTGAGTCCACCGGTCACTGCAGGTAGACCCCACAGCAACGTTCGAGTCGGGAGAGGCGGGCTGACACCCGCTTCAGGAGTTGGATCGCCGGCCTCGGCGTCACGCCCGTGAACAGGCACGGTTCTCGCAGTCCCGCAGACAGAGAAGTGAGGGCCCGCCGCCCTGTGGGCAACGGACCCTCACTCACAAAAACGCAGGCCAGGACGGGTGGCAACCCGACTGTTCAGCTGGAGCCGACGAAAAGCACCAGCAGCAGCCAGACCACCGGAGCGGTCGGCAGCAGCGAGTCCAGCCGGTCCATGATCCCGCCGTGGCCCGGCAGCAGCGTGCCCATGTCCTTGATCCCGAGATCCCGCTTGATCATGGACTCACCCAGATCGCCGAGGGTGGCGCTGGCGGCGACAGCGAGGCCGAGCAGCAGACCCTGCCACCAGGTGCCACCGTCGATCAGGAACTGCATGCACAGCGCACCGGCGACCATCGCGAAGGCGATCGCTCCGAACAGGCCCTCACGGGTCTTGCCGGGGCTGATGCGCGGCGCGAGCTTGTGCTTGCCGAAGCGCCAGCCGACTGCGTACGCCCCCGTGTCACTGACCACGGTCAGCAGCAGGAAGGTGAGGACCCGCTGCGGACCGTCGTCCGCGCTCAGCAGCATCGCGACGAAGGTGGCCAGGAACGGTACGTAGAACGCGGCGAAGACCCCCGCCGTGACGTCCTTGAGGTACCCCTCCGGCGGTTCGGTCATCCGCCAGACGAGCACCGCCAGGGCGGTCAGCGCCATCGCGACCCACGCGCCCTCGGCACCGCGGACATAGCCGGCCACGATCATCGCCGCGCCCCCGACCGCGAGCGGCACGAGCGGCGCCTTGATGCCCTTGCGCTCCTCGAGCCGGGAGGTGAGCTCCCAGAGGCCGACGACGACGGCGATCGCTATCACGCCGATGAAGACGGCCTTGACGATGAAGAGCGAGGCGACGATGACGGCACCGAGCCCCACGCCGACCCCTATGGCGGCTCGCAGATCACGGCCCGCACGTTTCTTCTGCGGGGGCGGCGGGGTGGACATGGGCTCCTGCGGCTTCTCGTCACGGAACAGGGGGCCACCGCCCCGGCGGGCGGCTCCCCCGTCCCGCTCGTCACGGTCGTCACGGTCGTCAGCGTCTCTACCTGCGTCGGGAACGTCAGGCACGATGGGCATGGGCCGAGTGTGCTGGGCGTCATGCACATCGTATGCAGGACCCGCCGGAGCAGCCTGCATCTCGGGCGCACCCCAGTAGCCGGCCTGCGAGGCGCCCCAGGAAGAGTCGTTCATCAGACTTCGAGCAGCTCGGCTTCCTTGTGCTTGAGCAGCTCGTCGACCTGCGCGACGTACTTCGCAGTGATGTCGTCGAGCTCCTTCTCGGCGCGGCGCACCTCGTCCTCGCCGGACTCCTTGTCCTTGACCAGCTTGTCCAGGGTCTCCTTGGCCTTGCGGCGGACGGCCCGGATCGAGATCTTGGAGTCCTCGGCCTTCGTCTTCGCGACCTTGATGTAGTCGCGGCGACGCTCCTCGGTGAGGTCCGGGAAGTTCACCCGGATGATATTGCCGTCGTTGCTCGGGTTGACGCCGAGGTCGGAGTCGCGGATCGCCTGCTCGATGTTGCGCAGAGCGCTCTTGTCGAACGGCGTCACGACGGCCATCCGCGGCTCGGGAACCGAGAAAGAGGCCAGCTGGTTGATCGGGGTCAGCGCGCCGTAGTAGTCGGCGACGATCTTGTTGAACATCGCCGGGTGCGCACGGCCGGTGCGGATCGCGGCGAAGTCCTCTTTCGCGACCACGACGGCCTTCTCCATCTTCTCCTCGGCCTCGAGGAGGGTTTCTTCGATCACCACGTGCTCCTGCGTGTCTAGAGTGGGCCCGGCTTGCTCCGGCCCGGCGGGTCCTGCGTCGCGTCCTCACCTGCACGGTGTCCGACCGGCAGGCCGTTGTCCATCCTTCGGGGCCCCTCCAGGAGTGTTCCCGAAGAGCCTCGGGACCGCACCGGGATCCCCCGGCGCCGTCCCCCCGGTTCTCAGGCCCGGGTGCCCTGGTCGCTCACGAGCGTGCCGATCTTCTCACCCTTGACGGCGCGGGCGATATTGCCCGCCGCGGTGAGCTCGAAGACAAGGATCGGCAGCCGGTTGTCACGGCAGAGCGTGATGGCGGTGGCGTCGGCGATCTTGAGATCGCGGGCGAGCACCTCGCTGTACTCCAGAGCGTCGAACTTCACCGCGTCGGGGTTGGTCTTGGGGTCGGAGTCGTAGACACCGTCCACACCGTTCTTGCCCATCAGCAGACCCTCGGCGTCGATCTCCAGGGCGCGCTGGGCGGCAGTGGTGTCGGTGGAGAAGTACGGCATGCCCATACCGGCACCGAAGATGACGACGCGGCCCTTCTCCAGGTGGCGCACGGCGCGCAGCGGGATGTACGGCTCGGCGACCTGGCCCATGGTGATGGCGGTCTGGACCCGGGAGTCGATGCCCTCCTTCTCCAGGAAGTCCTGGAGCGCGAGGCAGTTCATGACCGTGCCGAGCATGCCCATGTAGTCGGAGCGCGCCCGGTCCATGCCGCGCTGCTGGAGCTCGGCGCCGCGGAAGAAGTTGCCGCCGCCGATGACGACCGCGATTTCGGCACCGCCCCGGACGACAGCCGCGATCTCCCGGGCGATGGCGTGTACGACGTCGGGGTCGACGCCGAGTCCCCCGCCGCCGGCGAACGCCTCGCCGGACAGCTTCAGCATGAAGCGCCCGGGCACCTTGCCGTCCTCGCGCTTCTGGTCACCTTTTGCGGCGTCCGCGCCCTTGTTCATGGAGTTTCTCCTCGTGCACATACGAAGAAGGCCATTGCCGGTGGGTCTGGTGTCCCTCAGCGGCAATGGCCTCCTCGTCAGATCTGCGGTCGTACGGCAGGTGTGCGGCCGTACGACTGCACTAGACCCTATCGGGGTCCACCGTTTTTCGCGGACGGACTCAGATGCCGACCTTGATGCGCGAGAAGCGCTTCAGGGTGACACCGGCCTCGTCCAGGACCTTCTGGACAGACTTCTTGTTGTCCTTGGCGAAGGCCTGCTCCAGGACGACGACGTCCTTGAAGAAGCCGTTGACGCGACCCTCGACGATCTTCGGAAGGGCGGCCTCGGGCTTGCCCTCCTCGCGAGAGGTGGCCTCGGCGACACGACGCTCGTTCTCGACCGTCTCGGCCGGGACCTCGTCGCGGTTGAGGTACTTCGGGGCGAAGGCGGCGATGTGCTGCGCAACGTCCTTGGCGACCTCGGCGTTCTCCTTGTCCAGCTCGACGAGCACGCCGACCTGCGGCGGGAGGTCGGGCATGGTGCGGTGCATGTACGCAGCCACGTAACCGCCGGTGAACTGCGCGAAGCGGTCCAGGACGATCTTCTCACCGAGGTTGGCGTTGGCCTCGTCGACGTACGCCTGGACGGTCTTGCCGGCCTCGATCTCGGAGGCGAGCAGCGCAGCCAGGTCGGCCGGCGAGGTCGCGGCGACGTGCGCGGCGAGCGCGTCGGCGACGGCGAGGAACTTCTCGCCCTTGGCGACGAAGTCCGTCTCGCACTTGAGCTCGAGCAGGACGCCGGAGGTCTTGTCCTCGGAGATGAGGGAGACAACGGCACCGTTCTCGGCAGAACGGCCCTCGCGCTTGGCGACGCCCTTCTGGCCCTTGATGCGGAGGGCCTCGACGGCCTTGTCGACGCTGCCGTCGGCCTCGTCGAGCGCCTTCTTGCAGTCCATCATGCCGGCGCCGGTGAGCTCACGGAGCTTCTTGACGTCAGCGGCGGTGTAGTTCGCCATGAGTCTGTGATTCTCTCTCGAAGTCTGAAAGATCTACGGGTGAACGGCGGGGGCGGTGCTTGTGGCACCGGCCCCCGCCGTCATTCAGCCGTGAAGCAGTGGTCAGGCCTGCTCGGCGTCCGCGGCCGGAGCCTCGGCAGCGGCCTCGGCCGGCGTCTCGGCGGCGTCCGCGACCTTCTCGGTCTCGGCGGACGTCTGCACCTCGGCAGCGCCCTCGGCGTCCGCCTTCTTGTCGCCCTCGAGCAGGTCGCGCTCCCACTCGGCGAGCGGCTCGCCGGCGGCCTTCTCGCCCGGCTTCGAGTCGCCGGTCGCGGCGCCGGAACGGGCGATGAGGCCCTCGGCGACGGCGTCGGCGATCACGCGGGTGAGCAGGGTGACGGAGCGGATCGCGTCGTCGTTGCCCGGGATCTTGTAGTCGACCTCGTCGGGGTCGCAGTTGGTGTCGAGGATCGCGACGACCGGGATGTGGAGCTTGCGCGCCTCACCGACGGCGATGTGCTCCTTCTTGGTGTCGACGATCCAGACGGCGCTGGGCACCTTCTGCATCTCGCGGATACCACCGAGGGTCTTCTCCAGCTTGGCCTTCTCGCGGGAGAGGACCAGGAGCTCCTTCTTGGTGAGGCCGGAGGCGGCCACGTCCTCGAAGTCGATCTGCTCGAGCTCCTTCAGACGCTGAAGGCGCTTGTAGACGGTGGAGAAGTTGGTGAGCATGCCACCGAGCCAACGCTGGTTGACGTACGGCATGCCGACGCGCGTCGCCTGCTCGGCGATGGCCTCCTGGGCCTGCTTCTTCGTACCCACGAACATGATGGAGCCGCCGTGCGCGACGGTCTCCTTGACGAACTCGTAGGCGCGGTCGATGTACGACAGCGACTGGAGCAGGTCGATGATGTAGATGCCGTTGCGCTCGGTGAAGATGAAGCGCTTCATCTTCGGGTTCCAGCGACGGGTCTGGTGACCGAAGTGGACGCCGCTTTCCAGCAGCTCCCGCATCGTGACGACGGCCATGGCCGTACTCCTTGAGGTGCTCGGTTGTCGCGACCGCAGGATTGCTGTCGCGCCTGACGCCCCGACGCGCCGTGCCACAAGGGACCGAGGAGCGCGGCCACCGTCCGCAGAGAGGGAGGTGGCGGGGCGTGCGAAGTCGACCCGGTGACCCGGATCGCCACAAGAAGTGTACGGGACCCGTCGGGTGCCGGGTGACGGCGATGTCCACAACCGGCCGGTGGTCCACAGATCCGGTCCATGATCCGCATGGATCCGCCGGATGCGGGACGGTTCCGATCATGCGATACACACCTGAACCGCCTGCTGCCCGCCGCGGTGAGGCGAGCCGTTCCCGTCGGGCGCGAACCCTGCTCGCGGCGGTGGCCCTGGCGGTACTCACTCTGCTGTGCAGTGCGCACGCCGCCACCGCTGCCGACTCCGGGCCCGGCGCCGAGCGCGTGTGGCCGCTCGACGGGCACCCTGCGGTCGTACGGGGGTGGGAACCCCCGGCCAGTACATACGGACGGGGGCACCGTGGCGTCGATCTCGCCGCCCGGCCCGGTGCGCCGGTGCGCGCCGCCGCCTCCGGCCGCGTCTCGTTCGCAGGGCGCGTCGCGGGCCGCGGAGTCGTCGCGATCGAGGTGGCGGGGACGGGTGATCCGCCGCTGCGCACGACTTACGAACCGGTGCGCGCGCTGGTCGAGAAAGGCGAGGAGGCTGTCGCCGGGCAGGTGGTCGCGGTCCTGGAGGCGGGTCCGTTCCACTGTGCGTCCGGGTGTCTGCACTGGGGGCTGCGGCGCGGTGACGCATATCTGGACCCGCTGACCCTGCTGCCGCCGTCACTGCTCCGACGCGGCCCGTCCCGGCTGCTTCCGGTCGTCGGCGTACCGGAACCGACGCCGGACACACCGGGCGCCATCGGATACGCGGCCCCTGCCGCGCTGCTCGCCACGGCGGCCCTCCGGTCCGGGCGTCAGCCCCGGATGCCCCGCAGGATCATGGCGACGACGGTGTCCGCGATCACGTCCGGCGGCTCCGCCACGCTCAGCTCGATACGGCGCACGGCGGCGTCCACCGAACCCTGCAGCAGCATCGCCGCGAGCCTCGGCTGCTCGTGGCCGAGGTCGCCGAGCGCCTCGACGATCATGGCGATCAGTCCGCCGTGCGCGGCCCGGATCTTCTCGCGTGCGCCCGCGTCCAGCTCGCTCGCGGAGATGGCGACAACCGCCCGGTGCCGCCGGTCCCCGACCAGGTCGAGCTGGCGGCGCACATACGCCTCGATCTTTCCCTCAGGGGTCCCGGCCCGCTCCATGGCGAGCTCGACCTCGGCCGCCCAGACGGGGAAGTCGACGGCGCACAGCTCCTCGACCACGGCCGCCCGGGAGCGGAAGTACTCGTAGACGGAGGACCTGGCGAGGCCTGTGCGCTCGGCGAGAGCGGGGAAGGTCAATGCCTCCGTACCACCCTCGGACAGCAGGGATCGGGCAGCGTCCAGGAGGGCGCCGCGCTGCATGGTCCGGTGCTCGGCCACGGAGGCCGCTCGAATCCTGGGCACGGATCCACTGTACGGCGGCACCTGTGGGAGAGGGGGACGGGCGGCACCGATCGCCTGCCGCGCACCCGTCTCAACGTCCGGCGTCGGCCAGTTTCGCGCGCAACTGCAGCACCGATTTGGTGTGGATCTGGCTGACCCGGCTCTCGGTGACCCCGAGTACGTTGCCGATCTCGGCGAGGGTGAGGCCCTCGTAGTAGTAGAGGGTGACGACCGTCTTCTCACGGTCCGGGAGTGTGTTGATCGCCCGGGCGAGCAGCCTTCTGAGCTCACGGTCCTCGGCGACCTCCACGGGATTGTCGGCGGCGGTGTCCTCCAGCGTGTCCATCAGGCTCAGCCGGTCACCACCCTCGCCGCCGACATGCAGGAGCTCCTCCAACGCGACCACGTTCGCCAGCGACAACTGGCTGAAAACCGCGTGCAGTTCTTCCAGCGTGACGCCCATCTCGGCGGCGACCTCCGGCTCGGAGGGTGTACGCCGCAACTGCGCCTCCAGCGTGGCGTAGGCGCGCTCCACGGCCCGTGCCTTCTGCCGCACGGAGCGTGGGATCCAGTCCAGCGCCCGGAGTTCGTCGATCATCGCGCCACGGATGCGGGTGATTGCGTACGTCTCGAACTTGATGGCCCGCTCGATGTCGAACTTCTCGATCGCGTCGATCAGCCCGAAGACTCCCGAGGAGACGAAGTCCGCCTGCTCGACGTTGGACGGCAGTCCCACGCTCACCCGGCCCGCGACGTACTTCACCAACGGCGAGTAGTGCAGGATCAGCTGCTCCCGCAGCCGCTCGTCGCCCGTGGACTTGTACGAACGCCACAACTCGTCGAGCGAGGAAGGGGCAGGAGGGCGCACAGTGCCACGCGCAGCCGGTGGTACTGGCGCACGGTCAGACCCGGAGGTGTGCTGGGGCATGTGGTGCCTTGAGCCGTTCTGCTGTGGACTGCTGGGGGACTTGTGTCTGGGCCGAAATCCTTGTGAGCGTAGCGTGACTGAAGTGTTGCGGTGCGCGAAGGATAGAGGATCTGCGCCGGGCACTTCCGGACGAATGGACATGACTGCACTCCGGAACCGTCACCGCGTGGACCGGTCCCGGAGGCGTCACTGAAGGATCCACCGAGGTCATCGGCATCACCTTTTCACCCGAATGCTCCAGGTCAAGGACCGCCTCGCCGCGGGCCGCCCTTGCGTGTCGGGCGCGGCGTCAACTGCCAGCCTTCGCCAGCGCGTTCGACGAACCCCAGTGAGTGCAGTTCGTACAATCTGCCGAGTGCTTCGTCGACACCGGTGCCCGCCGTGCGGGCGATGTCCCTTTGACTGACGGAGCCTTGGGAGGGCAGGGCGTCCAGAACCCGGGCGGAGGCGGCGTCCAACAGATCCCTGGCAAGTACGGGGCCACGCCGGACCGGGGCGAGATCGCCGATCTCCCCCACCAGTTCGGCGACTTCCGCGGCGTCGGTGACCAGGACTCCCTCGCCCCTGAGGAGTTCGTGGACCCCGGCCGACAGACCACTGGTGGCGGGCCCCGGCACCCCCATGGTGAACCGGCCCAGCCGTTGCGCACTGCGCGCGGTCACCAGTGAGCCGCTGCGGTATTCGGCCTCGACCACGACCGTCCCCCGGGTCAGCGCGGCAATCACCCGGTTCCGGAGGATGAATCTGCTACGCGTCGGATGGTCGGCCGGTGGCAGCTCTCCGATGAGCAGCCCCTGTTCCGCCACGCGCTCGATCAGCTCGGCATGCCCTCGGGGATAGGCGACGTCCACCCCGCAGGCCAGGACCGCCATGGTCGCCCCGCCGGCCGAGAGGGCGCCGCGATGGGCCGCCCCGTCCACCCCGAACGCGGCCCCCGACACCACCACCCAGCCCAGCTCCGCCAGCCCCGCCCCAAGACTCGCCGCCATATGTGCCCCGTACGGAGTACACGCCCGGGCGCCGACCACCGCGACCGAGCGCAGCGCCCAGAGCCGCAGATCGGGCCGCCCCCGAACCCAGAGGCCGGTCGGCCGGGAGTACCCCAGGTCGTCGAGTTGACCGGGCCACTCACGGTCGCCGGGGCAGACGAAGCGGCCGCCCACGGCGGCGACCGACGCCAGGTCCCGCTCGGGGTCGACCGTTTCGGCCCGCAACCGGTAGCCGGCCAGCCGCTTCGCCGTCATCCCCCGAAGCTGTTCCGCGCTCCCGTCCCGGGCCGTGATCCGGCGTATCAGTTCGGTGGCGCCGATTTCGCGCAGCCAGCGGCCACCGCGTTCGTCGCCCGGCTCGAGGACACGGGTCAGGGCGGCCCGCGCCAGGCGCTCCCGGTCGCCCACCGCCGGTCGCGCCCACCCCGCTTCACGGCTCCGCTCCCGGACGCCGGGCGCGCTGATGCCCCGCCCCTCGTCAACGCCCTCCGGTGCCGTGACGGGTGCCCTGATGCCCGGTCCGGCGCCGGGGCCGCCCGGCGTCATGAAGCCCGGTCCAGCACCGAGGCCCCGCGCGAGATCCCCGTCCGAAGCTCCAGGGCCACCGCGATGTCGAACGCCTCCGGGCGATCGGCGCCACGCAGATCGGCCAGGGTCCATGCCACTCGCAGGACCCGGTCGAGTCCCCGTGCGGTCAGCAGTCCGCGCTCCATGTCCCGTTCCGCCTCCATGAGCGCCCCGGGCGCCGCGAGCAGCCTGGTCCGCAGCTCATGGCCGGGGACCTCGCTGTTGGTGGCCCAGGGTGTGCCCGCGAGCCGGGCCGCCGCCCGCGACCTGGCCTCCCGTACCCGGGCGGCGACATCGGCCGTCGACTCGCCGCGGCCGCCCCGCCCCATCAGGTCCTCACGGGTGACCGGAGCGACGACCACACGCAGATCCACCCGGTCGAGCAGGGGCCCGGACAGTCTCGCCTGATAGCGACGGACCGACGAGGGCGGGCATTCGCAGGCCGCGCCGGTGAGCGTGTGGCGGCCGCACGGACACGGATTGGCGGCCAGCACCATCAGGAAACGGGCGGGCAGCCGCACCACACCGGCACTGCGCGCCACCACCACATGCCCCGACTCCAGCGGCTGGCGCAGCGCGTCCAGGGCCCGCACGGAGAACTCCGGCGCCTCGTCCAGAAAGAGCACACCGCGATGGGCCAGCGAGACCGCACCGGGCCGCGGCAGTCCGTTGCCCCCGCCGACCAGCGACTGCATGGTCGCCGAGTGGTGCGGCGCGCAGTACGGCGCCCGGGAGACCAGCGGTTCGCCGGGCGGCAGGATGCCCGCCACCGAGTGCACCGCGGTCACTTCGAGGGATTCCCGCCTGGTCAGCGGCGGAAGAATCGCGGACAGCCGCTCGGCCAGCATGGTCTTGCCGGCGCCCGGCGGTCCCGAGAGCAGCAGATGGTGACCACCCGCCGCGGCGACCTCCAGGGCCTTTCGCGGCGTCTCCTGGCCGGCGACGTCCGCCAGGTCCGGGCGGTGTCCGTCGCCCTGCGCGGAGCCCATCGCCAGTCCGGTACCGATGCCGGCTCCCGGCACCATCAGCCCCGCGAGCATGGTGTCGGGGCGCCCCTCCTCGCGGATCTCCGGCTCGTCGGGCACCGGTTCGTCGCTGAGCACGGCGATCAGCTGCCGCAGGCTCCGTACCCCGAGGACCGACACCCCCGGGACCAGCGCCGCTTCGCCCGCGGTCTGTTCGGGCACGACGACCTTGCGGTACCCGGCCTCCGCCGCGGCGAGCACGGCGGGCAGCACTCCGCGCACCGGCCGCACCCGGCCGTCGAGCCCGAGCTCCCCGATCATCACCACATCCGCGATGGCCGCAGGGTCGATCCGCTCGGCCGCGCCCAGCACGGCACACGCCACGGCCAGGTCGAATCCGCTGCCGCCCTTGGGCACGGAGGCCGGGGAGAGCCCGACCGTGAGTTTCTTCTGCGGCCACTCGGCCCCGGAGTTGACCACTGCGGCCCTGACCCGGTCCCGGCTCTCCACCAGGCTCTTGTCCGGCAACCCCACCAGGGTGAAAGCCGCCACCCCGGGCTCCAGGTCCGCCTGGACCTCCACCACCACGCCGTCGACGCCGACCAGCGCCACCGAGCACGCCCGCGCGAACCCCATCAGGCCACCCCCCGCGCGTGCTCGACGACCGGCGCTCCGCGCCTCGGCACCACCACGCCGACCAGGTCGATCCGCACCCCGCCCGGCGGCGGACCGCCGTTCAGGTCGAGCCAGATCTCGGCCAGCCGTCGCAGCCGGTCCGCCTTGACCGGGGTGACGGCCGCCATCGGATGCTCGAACGCCCCCGCCCTGCGGGTCTTGACCTCGCAGACGACCAACGCGTCGCCGTCCTTGGCGACGATGTCGATCTCACCGGTGCGACAGCGCCAGTTCCGTGCCAGTACGGCCATGCCGGCGTCGGTCAGCAGCCGCGCCGCCAGATCCTCGCCGTACCGCCCGAGTGCCCCCCGTGCGTTCATATCGGCACCACCTCCGGCACCGACTCTGTCCCGTCCGACCCCGACCGGTGGATCTTGGTGGACAACTCGGCGGCTGTGGACAACCCGGCCACCTGTGAGGGGGACCGGTCGGAGGGGCGTTCCCGGGTCCTTCGTTCGGATCAGGCCGGCTCAGGGAGCGGCCCGCCGCCGGGCGGCTGATGTCACCGCGGTGCGTGCAGCCGCAAGGCGGAGGAAGGAGCCCACGCGGAGCACATGGGGTCTCCCCTGCTCGAGCGAAACCGAGAGCTCGGGGAGAACTGACGACAACGCGGCAGATCCGCGTGCCGGGGACCCCCGCGAGCCCAGCATGATCCGAACGAGAGGCCCTGGGCGGCTCAGCCGCCCGGCAGTTCGAGGTCGCTCTTGTTGAGCTCCTCGATGTTGACGTCCTTGAACGTCAGCACGCGTACCTGCTTGACGAATCGGGCGGGCCGGTACATGTCCCAGACCCAGGCATCCGCCATGGACACCTCGAAAAACACCTCGCCCTGGACCGAGTGCACCTGCATCTCGTAGTCGTTGGTGAGGTAGAAGCGCCGTTCGGTCTCGATCACATATTTGAACAGACCGACGACATCGCGGTACTCCCGGTAGAGCTTCAGCTCCATCTCGGTCTCGTACTTCTCGAGGTCCTCGGCGCTCATTGGCATGTTCCCCTTCAGCCGTGCGTCCACCTATTGTGCGCCAGGCTCGGGCGCCCCTGGACGCTTAGACGATTTCGGGGGCCAGAACCAGTGGCGTACGCGGCGGACCCTCTTCGAGCAGCGTGCGCAGCAGCTCGGCGAGTCTGGTCGGGTACACCGTCTCACGCGCCACCGACAGTTCGGCGGAGGTCCACCACCTCAGACCCGCGACACTGCGCTGTTCCAGCCCGGTCAGCCCGCTCAGGTCCGTGGCCGTCTGCGTCGTACGTGCCAGGAAGTACCACTCGTCCTGATCCCAGCGCCTCCCGTCGAACGGGAAGGAGCAGATCCGCTGCCAGAGCACCGGACCCAGCTCGACGTCGGTGATCCCGGTCTCCTCGGCCAGCTCGCGCAGGGCCGCCTGCTCCCGGCTCTCGTCGCCCTCCAGCCCACCGCCGGGGGTGAACCACCAGGTGCTCGTGGGCTCCTCCGGTTCATATCCGTGTACCAGCAGAATGCGGTCGTCGGGGTCGAGCAGGACCACCCGGGCCACCTTCCGCTTCTCAGTGGGCACCGGCAGGCACCCTTCGGTCCTGCCCGCTCCTCCGGCGTGCGGACCGCGCGGCGATCGGACCGTACGCGGAGCCTCCGAAGATGAGGACCACGCCCGCCACCACGGCACCGAGCTGAAGCTTCAGGGGGCCGGGAGCCGACACCCCGCCGGGGAGAGCGGCAAACGCCTGCGGTCGCTCGACCATGCCGTTCATCGGCCAGGCGATGGCGTCCACCCGGGCCTGTACGTCGCTGCGCGGCACCGATCCCTGTCCCGGGTCGTCCAGATGGACCCGGGAGTCCAGGGAACCGCTGCGCTCGTCCCCGAGGAGGAAGAGCTGTCCCTTGGGCACGTTCGCCGTGAAGTTCTTCACCGAGGCAAGGCCCTGTGTCTGCAGATACGGTTCATCGATCGGCTTGCCGTTGACGGTGAGCCGGCCGCTCTTCTCGCAGCAGGCGATCTTGTCACCGCCGATTCCGACGACGCGCTTGACCATGGGCATGTTGTTGTCCCAGGCCGGGTCCGTGAAGACCACCACGTCGCCGCGGCGCACCTCGCTGCCGTCCACGCGCTCCGCGAGAACCCGGTCCCCCGCGTTCACCGTCGGCGTCATCGACTCGGTCGGCACGATGTACGGCTTGTACACCAGCGCGCCCCAGGCGAACCCGCCGAGGAAGAGCACAAGGCCGACGGCCACGGCCAGCCCCGACAGCATGCTGCCGAGCCGGCCGTGGCCGTCACCCGTACGTCCTGTTCCACTCATCCCAGCGTCCCCCACCTCGGAGATCGACAATCGCTGATCCGAGTCGGCACCCTACCCGGCGGTACGCCCGTTGGTCAGCCTCTTACGGCGCCACAACACGAGGGGCAGCGCTCCGGCTACACCTAGTGCTCCCGGCACCAGCCCCGTCGCCGCATTGATCCCCGGCTGGTCGAATGTGCCCGGGATCGGCAGAGTCGCCCAGCGGTTGATCGGCCATGCGACCACGATGGCCCGGCCGACGACCTCGTCCGTGGAGACCGTGCCCTGACCGGGCAGCTCCTGGTGGTAGCGGGAGTCGAGGGAGTTCTGTCGGTGGTCGCCCATCACCCAGATGCGGCCCTCGGGCACCTTGATCGGGCCGAACGGCTCGTCATTGCAGGGGGTGTTGCCCGGGTAGATGAACGACGTCTCGTCCAGCGCCACGCCGTTGACCGTGACCGGCCCGTTCTCCTTGCACTCCACCGTGTCGCCGCCGATCGCGATGACCCGCTTGATCAGGTCCTTCTCCTCGGCGGACGGCATCAGTCCGATGAAGCTGAGGAACTTCTGCGCCACATTCGGCGCCGGCGTCTGGGCGCTCTCCAGCCAGCCGCCCGGGTCGTGGAAGACCACGACCTCGCCCCGCTGCGGCTCCGAGCCGAACCACGGGGTCAGCTTGTCGACCAGCACCCGGTCGCCGCGCTGGAGCGTGTCCTGCATCGAGTCCGAGGGAATCGAGAACGCCTGCACCAGGAACGTCTTGATCAGCAGCGCCAGAATCAGCGCGATACCGATGAGCAGGGGCAGCTCCTTCCAGAAGGAGCGTGGCTTCCCGGGAGCCGTACCGCCGCTGTCCGGGGAGTCGCCGTCACTCTCCGTCCGGCCCGCCACCTCGGAGGATTCACCGTTCTCCGGATGCTCCGCCCGGTCCTCGGGTTCGTCGTGTCCGGATCGTGCGCCGACCGCCAAATCCCCCACATCCACTCCTCACTCCGTGCCACCGCCCGCGACCCATTCGGCGCAGGCCCACCACTCCCATAACGAGCGGGAGTTCCGCAGGGGTCGGGAGCCGGACCATTCCATTGAGATCCTGGGACGACACACTATTCGACGGTCCGTACGCAGCCGCTGTCCCGGCGCGCGCGTCCGGCACCGAGGCAAATGTCTGCGGCTCCTCCAGCCTCCGCCAGTGGCCGAAGGGCCAGGCGATGACGACGGCCCGCCCCACGACCTCATTCTCCGAGACAGTGCCGTGATCGGGCTCGTCCAGATGGAAGCGCGAATCGGCCGAATTCGAGCGATGGTCGCCCATCACGAAGATTCGGCCGGCCGGAACCTTTACCTCGAATTTGAGTGTGGAGGGCGGATTACCCGGGTGCAGATAGGGCTCATTGAGCGCAACGCCGTTGACGGTGACCTTGCCGTCCTTGTCGCAGCACTTGACGGTGTCGCCACCGACGGCGACCACACGCTTGATCAGATCCTGTTCGTCGTCGGACGGCAGCAGCCCGATGAAGGTCAGCCCTTCCTTCACCTGTTTGACGACGACGGGCGGATCCTTCTTGTCGACGTTCTCCTGCCGGAGCCAGCCGCCCGGATCCTTGAAGACGACGACGTCGCCGCGCCGGGGCTTTGCACCGAACCACGGCGTCAGCTTGTCGACGAGTACCCGGTCGCCGATCCGGATGGTCTGCTCCATCGATCCGGACGGGATCACGAAGGCCTGCACCAGGAAGGTCTTGAGAACGAGCGCTATGAGCAGCGCCACGGTGATCAGGAGGGGTATCTCCTTCACGGCCGACCTGCGCCGCCGCCGTTTGACCTTGCGGGCCAGCTTGCGCCGCTCCGCCCGGGTGGGCAGCGACCGCGATGCTGTCGGCCTGCTGCCGGTCGGCAGCGGAGTGCCGGGGTCCGAGGCGCGGCTGTCGCGCCCGCGGTTACCCATGGGTCCCGACCGGTATCCGTACGCCGTCGAAGGCACCGGTTTCCGGCACAGGGCCCAGCCGGCCCAGCGGCCAGCCGATCCAGTCCACCCGGCCGATCACCCGGTCGACCGGCACCATGCCGCCGCCCGGCTCGCCCAGATGGTCGCGGGAGTCACGGGAGTTGCTGCGGTGGTCGCCCATCATCCACAGCCTGCCGTCGGGGACGACGATGTCGAACGCCGCCCCGGACGGGGCGTCGCCCGGATACAGGTACTCCTCGTCCACCGGCCTGCCGTTCACCTCGACCCTGCCCCGCTTGTCGCAGCAGACCACCCGGTCGCCGCCCACGCCCACCACCCGCTTCACGAAGTCGGTCTCGGCGGGCTCCGCCAGCCCCAGGGATGCCGCCACACCGTGTGCCAGCGCGGTGACGGGGTTCTCCACGGGCTTCTCCTGCACGAAGGATCCGGTGCCGTCGAAGACCACCACGTCGCCCCGCTGCGGTACGGAGCCGAAACGGTACGCCAGTTTGTTCACGAGCACCCGGTCCCCCACCCGCAGCGTGGACTCCATCGAGCCACTGGGGATGAGGAAGGGCTGCAGCACATACGTGCTGAACAGCAGCAGGAAGACCGCACAGACGGCACCGAGCGCGGCTGCCCGACGCCACGACATCGTGGCGGACCGGTCCGGGATACGCGAAGAGCGCGACCTCTCCTCCGACCCTGCTTCGGGTGCGGAGGAGCGGTCGCGCTCCGTGGGCTTTGCTTCCGTGTCCATCGCAGCCAGAGTTTATCCGGCCATGCCATGGACCTGGGAGCTAGCTCACCTGTCGCGCTTCTCCTTGATCTTCGCGGCCTTGCCGCGCAGCTCACGGAGGTAGTACAGCTTGGCGCGACGGACGTCACCACGGGTGACGAGCTCGATCTTCTCGAAGATCGGGCTGTGCACCGGGAAGGTGCGCTCGACGCCGACGCTGAAGGAGACCTTGCGGACCGTGAAGGTCTCGCTGACGCCGGAGCCCTGGCGGCGGATGACTACGCCCTTGAACTGCTGGATACGGGAGCGGTTGCCCTCGATCACTCGCACGTGGACGTTGACGGTGTCACCGGGGCGGAACGCCGGGACGTCCGTACGCAGGGAGGCGGCATTGACGCCATCGAGCAGGGAAGCCATGTTGTCTGCTTTCTTCGCCGATGCCACAGGTCATCGACGGGAGATCGTAAGGAATCTGGGTGCTGATCGCGTCGGGCGGGCGTCGTTCCCCCTGTGGCAGGGGCGCACACCGGACGTACAGCAGCGGCTTATTGTTCCATGCCTTCGGGCCTGCGCCAAAATCGGCCGCCGGGCTCCGGCGACCAGCCGAGGATGGAGAGGATCTCGCGGTCCTTCTTGTCGAAGGCGCTCGCCTCGCAACGCTCGATGAGATCGGGCCGGTTGACCGCGGTACGACGGAACGCCTCGTCCCGCCGCCAGCGTGCGATCTTCCCGTGGTGGCCGCTGAGCAGGACGTCCGGGATGCCTCTGCCACGCCACTCGGGCGGCTTGGTGAAGACCGGGCCCTCCAGCAGATCGGCCATGGCGCCGGGCGCGAAGGAGTCGTCGCGGTGCGACTCGGCGTTGCCGAGCACACCGGGCAGCAGCCGGGCCACCGCCTCCGTGACGACCAGCACGGCGGCTTCCCCGCCGGCCAGCACATAGTCCCCGATGGAGACCTCGACGACCGGCATGCGGGTCGCGTACTCGTCCATCACCCGGCGGTCGATGCCCTCGTAGCGGGCCGGGGTGAAGATCAGCCATGGCCGCTCGGAGAGCTCCACGGCGAGTTCCTGGGTGAACGGACGGCCGCTGGGTGTGGGTACCACGAGCACCGGGGAGTGCGCCCCGGCCTCGTACCCGTTCGCCAGGGTCTCGTCCAGGGCGTCACCCCACGGCCCGGTCTTCATCACCATGCCGGGACCGCCGCCGTAGGGCGTGTCGTCCACCGTGTTGTGCCGGTCGTACGTCCAGTCCCGCAGATCGTGCACGTGCACATCGAGGCGGCCTCGGGCGCGGGCCTTGCCGACGAGCGAGACGTTCAGCGGTTCCAGGTACTCGGGGAAGATCGTGACGACGTCGAGCCGCATCAGGCGTCGTTCCCCGGCTCGGAGGCCTCTTCGTCGCGCGAGGAGACGATCACTGCCTGACTGTCGTCGATCAGGCCGGGCGGCGGGGTGATGACCGCCCGCTGCTCCTCCAGATCGATCTCGGTGACGATCTCCTCGACGAACGGGATCATCACCTCGCTGCCGTCCGGGCGCTCCACGATGAAGAGGTCCTGGGACGGCAGATGCGAGATCTCGGTGATCCGGCCGATCTCGGTGCCGTCGGCGAGCACCACATCGAGGTCGATGAGCTGGTGGTCGTAGAACTCCTCGGGGTCCTCCGGGAGTTCCGCCGGGTCCACGTCGGCGATCAGCAGGGTGTTCCGGAGGGCCTCGGCCGCCGTGCGGTCCCGTACGCCCTCGAAACGCAGCAGCAGCCTGCCGCTGTGCACCCGTCCGGTCTCGATCGTCAGCGGTCCGTTCGCTGCCGGGTCGGTGGTCAGGCGGGCCCCGGGGCCGAGCCTGAGCTCCGGCTCGTCCGTACGCACCTCGACGGTGACCTCACCCTTGATGCCGTGGGCGCGGCCGATCCGCGCAACTACCAGCTGCACCTTGTGTCTCTCCTGTCATACGACGACGGGCCGGGGCGGGCGCATGGCCCTCCCCGGCCCGTGCCGGTGTTCAACTCTGTCAGCGAACCTGGTCCACATCGACGAGGTCGACGCGGATGCCACGGCCGCCGATGGCGCCCACGACAGTTCGCAGCGCGCGTGCGGTGCGGCCGTTGCGGCCGATCACCTTGCCGAGGTCATCGGGATGGACCCGGACCTCGAGCACACGACCACGGCGCAGGTTGCGCGAGGCGACCTGCACATCGTCGGGGTTGTCGACGATGCCCTTCACGAGGTGCTCGAGAGCCTCCTCGAGCATGCTCAGGCCTCGGTCGACTCGGCGGGCGCGGCGGCGTCAGCAGCCTCGTCCGCCTTCTTGTCGGCCTTCTTCGCCTTCTGCGTGATGGCCTCGCCCTTGGACTCCTCGCCGGTGTCCTTGGCCAGGGCCTCGAACAGGGCGCGCTTGTCGGCCTTGGGCTCCGGCTGCAGCAGCGGCGCGGGGGCGGGGAGACCCTTGTGGGCCTGCCAGTCACCGGTGAGCTTCAGGATCGCGAGAACCGGCTCGGTCGGCTGGGCGCCGACGGACAGCCAGTACTGCGCACGCTCCGAGTTGACCTCGATGCGCGAGGGGTTCTGCACCGGGTGGTACAGGCCGATCTCCTCGATGGCCCGGCCGTCACGGCGGGTACGGGAGTCGGCGACGACGATGCGGTAGTGAGGCGAACGGATCTTGCCCAGACGCTTCAGCTTGATCTTGACTGCCACGGAAGTGGTGTCTCCTGGTCTATGACGTGGTTGGGCACAACGAAGATGCCACGTGGGGTTGCGGTACTCGGGTGCCCGATGGACGCGTCAGCCGGAGGCGAGAGGGTTCCTGTGCGGCTGTCGAGTACAGCTAGCCATTGTGCCACACCACATCGGGTCACCCCACCGCGACCGCCGCTTCCGGGATGCGGAAGGGCTTTCCGCAGCCACCGCAGACGATCGGCGCCTGGGCGAGGACCGACGGTACGACCCGGACGTTGCGTCCGCAGTCGCAGACGGCCTTGACGCGCACGCCACCTCCGGAGGAGCCGTGCCGTGCGGCCGGCCCGCGGAAGGAGCGTTTGGTGTCGGCTGCGGTGGCGACCGTGTGCGCCTTGAGGGCGCGCTGCAGCCGCTCGATCGTCGGACGGTACCGGCGCTTGGCCTCGGGATTGAGCGTGACCAGCGAGAAGCCACTGCTGGGGTGCGGCTCCTCGGCATGGTCGAGACCCAGCTCCTCGGCGATCGCGAGGAATCGTCTGTTGTGGTAGCGGCCGGCGCGGGAGGTGTCACGGACACCTCGGGCGGCGGCGATGCCATGGACTGCCTCATGCAGCAGTCGCTCGAAGGAGAGCTCGGCGCCACAGGCGGACGAGGACTCTCCGATCAGGGACTCGGGCGCGGCAAGATCGGGCAGCTCGGGGTGGTACCGCTGAATGTCGGCCCACGCCTGCGCCAGCTCTGCGGCAAGTACAGGTGGTGTCGTGCTCACGTCGTGACAACGAGCCTGAGTGCCCCGGTGTTCCGATTCCGGGCCATCCCAAATATTTTGCACGTACCAGTCAGTTGCCATTCATGCGTCCTGACGAGGGCAGGTGCGCTGATCTGCGGAGAACCCTCGCAGCTCACACGAAGCCGGTACGTAGTGACGCGTACGCCGTGACGCGTACGCTCCGGCGCGTAGACAGGGCCTGCGCGCCGGGTCCGGACGGTTCGGGGAACACCGTCGGGCATCAGTAGGCGCGGGCCACGACGGCGACAGTACCCGGGGCGTCGTCGGACTGCGGCACCGACCCGTCCTCTGCCACCAGACACCGTACCGAGACCCCCTGCTCCGCGAGCCGGGCCTCCCCCGCCGGGCCGAGGACGTCCCACGGAATGCGGGCCCAGCCGCCCGCGGCCGCCGCTTCTGCGGCCTCCTCGACGGTGGACGCCTCGCTGGTACGGGAGGTGCGGCGGGTCCGGGACTCACGCAGCAGGGTGGCCTGGTCCTCCTCCAGAACGACCGGCAGCAGGTCTGCCAGCGCCTCGATCGGGACCGGCTCCTTCCCGCCGGGGATGCGGCGCGCCAGCATCGCCGTGCCGTTCTCCAGGTCGCGCGGGCCGACCTCGATCCGCACGGGTACGCCCTTGAGCTCCCAGTCGACCACGCGTCGGCCGAAGGGGGTCTCCGTGCGGTCGTCGACGTGCACCCTGATGCCGGCGGCGCGCAGCCGGTCGCCGATGGAGCGGACCGCGGTGACCACCGCCTCGTCCCCCTTGATCGCGAGGACGACCGCCTGGACGGCGGCCAGCCGCGGCGGGACGCGGAGCCCCTGGTCGTCGCCGTGCGACATGATCAGGCCGCCGACCATCCGGGTCGAGGTGCCCCAGGAGGTCTGCCAGACGAGCTCCTGCCTGCCCTCCTTCGACAGGTACTCGGTGTGGAAGGCCTTGGCGAAATTGGTGCCGAGCTCATGGCTCGTCCCCATCTGCAGGGCCTTGCCGTCGCCCATCATCGCTTCGAGGGTGAGCGTGTTGACGGCGCCCGCGAACCGCTCCCTGGGGGTCTTCCGGCCGAGCACCACATCGATGCCGAGGACCTCGGTCATGAAGTCCGCGTAGACGTCCCGGTGGATGCGGGCGGCGTACTCCCGGGCGTCCTCGTACGTGGCGTGGGCGGTGTGGCCCTCCTGCCAGAGGAACTCCGTCGTACGGAGAAAGACCCGCGGGCGCATCTCCCAGCGGACGACGTTGGCCCACTGGTTGATCAGGAGGGGCAGATCCCGGTAGCTCTGGACCCATTTCGAGAAGTACTCATTGATGATCGTTTCGGACGTCGGCCGCACCACCACAGGCTCTTCGAGGTCCTTGCCACCGCCGTGGGTGACGATGGCGAGCTCGGGTGCGAAGCCCTCGACGTGCTCCGCCTCGCGTGTCAGGTAAGACTGGGGGATGAAGAGTGGGAAGTAGGCGTTCTGGGCGCCCGCAACCTTGATGCGGGCATCCATCTCCTGCTGCATCCGCTCCCACAGGCCGTATCCGTACGGTCGGATGACCATGGTGCCGCGCACCGGACCGTTGTCCGCGAGTTCGGCCTTGTTGATCAGATCCTGGTACCAGCGGGGAAAGTCCTCGGCCTGGGGTGTGAGAACGGGTGCCTTTGCCATGGCGCGCATCGTACGGCGACATCTCACTCCGCACGGAGTGACGGGACCGGCCTTCGTGGCCTGTATCCGGGGGCGCACGACGTGTCCCCCGGGGCGCACGACCGTAGCTCGCAACCATTGCCCTCCGACCCCTGGACGAAGCCGCGGATGCGGAGTTCTCTGACTTACGGGGGAGTGCGGGCGCGCAGACACACGGGGGCCGTCCACTCGGGTACGACCGACTTCTCGGCGGATTGGGGCGCTTTCATGACACCAACGCTCGTCCGGCACCACAGGCAGGCGGATGCATCCGCCCCGGTGGACCCCGGAACCCGTGCCCGTGACTGGGCCGAGATCCAGGAGCGCATGCTCGCACCGTTGTACGAAGCGGTGTACGAGCGGCTCGAAATCGGAGCCGGTACGCGGATGCTCTCCCTCGGCTGCGGCTCCGGGCTCGCGCTGCTGATGGCCGCCGCCCGTGCGGCACACGTCACCGGCGTCGACACCGACCGTGAACGTCTTGCTCTGGCCCGCGAACGGCTGCTGCCCGATCCCGGACCCGAGCGGGCCCGGGACGGCCTGCCGGTGCTCCTCGACGGTGATCCGTCCGCCGCCGCCCAGCCCGAAGGCCCCCCGTACAACCTGCTCACCGTGTTCACCCCGATCGGTTGCTCGGCGGGCGACTCCGAAGGGCTGAAACCGGAGCTGGAGTCCGCTGTTCCGCTGGTCGCCCGGGGCAGCTCGGTGGTGCTGACCGGATGGGGTCCGCCCGAACGGTGTGCGACCGCGGCGGTGCTACGGGTGGCGACGCGGCTCGGTGACGAGGTGCGTGCGCCCCGCGCGGGAGGCTGGCGCCCGGCGCGCCGGGACGATCTGGAGGAGGTCGCGTTCCGGGTCGGGCTCAATCCGAACGGCTCGGGGCGGGTGGCGTGCCCGTTCGGGTACGCGGACATGGACAGCGCGGTACGCGGACTGCTGTCGACCCGGCTGTTCGACGCCGCGGTACGGGCGACGGACCGGTCCCAGGTGGAGAAGGAGGTCGCGGAGGCACTGCATCCGCACCGGCGCCGGGACGGCACGGTCTGGATGCCGAATGTCTTCCGCTATCTCGTCTGCACCACTCCCTAGAAGAACGCCACGCTCCCTGGAAGGGCGTTCCGCAGTAGGTTCCGCGCCCGGCCGGGCGGCTCTCAGTGCTTGGCCAGGCGCGCGACGCCCGCCGCCCGATAGGCCGCCTCCTCGTCCAGCGTCTCGTTCTGCAGCAGCGCGGCCGCCAGCGCGTCCAGTTTCTCCCGGTGCTCGCGCAGCAGCCGCTGCGCCTCGATGTAGCACTCGTCGACGATGCGCCGCATCTCGTGGTCCACCACGTCCAGAGTGGCGGGCGCGGCCGAGAGTCCGTACGCCTGCTGGGCATCGCTCGGGATCGCCGTCAGCCTGCCGACCCTTTCGCTCATCCCCCAGCGCCCGACCATTCCGCGCGCCAGGCCGGTGACCTGTTCCAGGTCGCTCTCCGAGCCCGTGGTGACCACTCCGTAGACCAGCTGTTCCGCGGCCATGCCGCCCAGGGCGCCGATGATGCGGCCGCGGAGATAGTCCTCGGTGTACGCGTACTTGTCGGCCTCCGGCGTCGAGAGGGTGACGCCGAGGGCCCGGCCGCGGGGCACGATGGTGACCTTGCGGACGGGGTCGGCGCCGGGCTGGAGCATCCCGAGGAGGGCATGGCCGCTCTCGTGGTACGCGGTCCTGCGGCGCTCCTCCTCCGGCATGACCAGCGGCCGTTCGGCTCCGAGCTGGACCTTCTCCAGTGCGTCCGACAGGTCCGCCTGGTTGACCTCGGACTTCTTGCGCTTGACGGCGAGCAGGGCGGCCTCGTTGGCGAGGTTGGCGAGGTCCGCACCGGTCATGCCGGGGGTCGTGCGGGCCACCTGGCCGAGGCTCACGTCCTCGGAGAGCGGGATCTGCCGGGTATGGATCTCCAAGATCGCCTCCCGGCCGCCCCGGTCCGGTGGGCTCACCTGGACGATCCGGTCGAAGCGGCCGGGCCTGGTGAGCGCCGGGTCGAGGACATCGGCCCGGTTGGTCGCGGCAAGGACGACGACGCCCTCCGATCCGGAGAAGCCGTCCATCTCGGTGAGGATCTGGTTCAGCGTCTGTTCGCGCTCGTCATGGCCACCCATGCCGGAGCCGCCGCCGCGGGCCCGGCCGATGGTGTCGATCTCGTCGATGAAGACGATGGCGGGGGCGACCTTGCGGGCCTCGGCGAAGAGTTCCCGTACCCGGCTCGCGCCGACGCCGACGATCATCTCGATGAACTCGGAGGCGGAGGCGGAGAAGAACGGCACCCCGGCCTCGCCGGCGACGGCCCGCGCGAGCAGCGTCTTGCCGGTGCCGGGCGGGCCGGCGAGCAGCACTCCCCCGGGCATCCGGGCGCCCATCTTCCGGTACTCCTGCGGGTTCTTCAGGAAGTCGACGACATCGTTGAGTTCGCCCTCGACCTCGTCGATCCCGGCCACGTCCTCGAAAGTGGTGCGTTTGGCGCCTTCCAGTTCGACCGGTCTGGGCGGGGCCTTGCGGCCCAGTGCGCCGACGCCGCCGAGCCCGCCGGACATCCGGCGGGCGATGAAGACCCAGAGCAGGACGAGCAGCAGGATCGGAGCCAGGGAGATCAGCAGATTGGCGAGGAAACTGCGCTGCTGGACGACCGGTTCCGCGGTGACGGTGACATCGTCCTTGATCAGCTCGGCCCAGAGGTTGTCGTCGGCGAAGGCAGGCCGCTGGGTGACGAACTTGGTGTACGTCCTGTCGCTGCCGGGGACCTTCGCCTCCTTCCTCAGCTGCCCCTGGATGGCGTCACCCTTGGAGTAGATCTTGGAGACGTTGCCGGCCGTGACCTGCTTGCTGAATTCCGTGTAGGCGATGGTCGGTTCGTTCCTGCCGTTGAAGAAGGAGAGCACCACGTTGGTGATCAGATAGACGGCAAGCGCGGTCAGCAGCAGTCCGCCCCAGCCGCCCGGCATCTTCCGGCGCGGCGGAGGAGGTGGTGGGGCGCCCTCGGAGCGCCACGGCTGGTCGGTCCGATCGCGTGGCGGTACAGGACTGGTCACGCGCGCTCCTCTGCCGACGACCTTGAGGCGACATTAAGCACCGGAGCCTCGAAGGGCCCGTCCGGTGGGCCCATGGGGGGACATCGGCGCGCGGACGCGTGAACCCTTGTCAATATCCAGAATCCTGTTTACTGTTCCATCTGTGAACGTCACCGACGAACGCTTCCTCACCCGCAACGGCCTCGCCGCCCGGCAGCTCGCCGTCCTGCTCCTCAACCACGAGGCGGACACCCGCATGCCCCGGGTACGCGACTTCGCCGAGGAGCTGGGCTGCGGAAACGGCACCGTGCAGGCGGCGTTGCAGTTGCTTGAGGAATCCGGCGCCATCGAGACGACCGCCCGCGGCCATCTCGGCACCTTCCTCGTCCGCTCGGACCGCTCCGTGCTCTGGCGGCTCTCCGGCCTCGGCACCCTGCTCGCCGCGATGCCCCTGCCGTACTCACGCCGGTACGAGGGTCTGGCGACCGGGCTGCGCGGCGCCTTCGAAACCGCGGGCGCACCGTTCGCCATCACCTTCATGCGCGGCGCCGGTGCGCGCACCGCCGCACTCCTCGAAGGCAAGGTCGACCTGGTCGTCCTCTCCCGCTTCGCAGCCGACCAGCTGATCGCCGAGCATCCGGTGGAGCTGGTCGCCGAGCTCGGTCCCGCCACCTATGTCGGCGCTCACGGCATGCTGCTGCGGCACGGCGCAGAACTCGACTCCCCCGGACTGCGGGTGGCGGTCGACCACGCCTCCGAGGATCTGCGGATGCTGGTCGAGCGGGTCTTCGCAGGCCGCGAGGACATCGAGTGGCGCGAAGCCTCGTACATGCAACTGCCCGACCTCTTCGCCCGTGACGAGGTCGACGCCACCGTCTGGAACCTGGACGAGGTGCAGGACCGGATCGGGCTCGGGGTCGACGTGCTTCCGCTCGGCGACGAGGTCACCCGCGAGCTGTCGCTGCGCAACTCCAGCGCGGCGATCATCGGCCGGACCGGCGGAGCGAAGGCCCTTGCCGCCGTCCGCGAGTCGCTCGATCTCTCGCTGGTGACGCGGCTGCAGACCGAGGTACTGAAGGGCGAGCGCGTGCCCTCGTACTGATCCGGCGGATCCGGTGAGACCGACCCCGGCCACGCGTGGCCTCGGGCGACCTGAAAATACAAAATCCTGGTTTCTGTTGATTATAGGAGGATCGTCATGGACGACCAGCTCGCACTGCGGATCCAGCTCTTCCGCGAAGGCGGCCAGGTCGAGCCCGAAGTGGCCGACTTCGTCGCCGCCGAGCTGGCCGCCCTCGAAGCCGACGGACACACCGTCACCGAGGCCAGCGCCGGAATGCTGACCAGTCACCTGATGATGGCCCTCACCCGGCTCCTCGACGGCGAACCGATCGAGCAGTTCCTCACCGATGACCAGGTCGCCGCCGAACTGGCCGGGCATCCCCACGCCGTCGCGCGCGCCCGCGCCATCTCCGCGCGCGCCGAGCAGGAGCTCGGCGCGACGCTCCCCGACTCGGAGATCAATTTCCTCGGCATGCACCTCGCCGTGCTTGCCCAGCACTCACCGGCCGCCCCGGCCTCCTGATCCCACCCCGCCCAGCCCCAGACAGAGAAGGACCAGCCATGACAAAGATCCTCACCGGCGGTGTCGGCAAGGCCGAGGTCACCGACACGATCAAGCGACTCGCGATCGACGGCATCGACGTCGTCGCCTCCAGCGACATGGACGCCGCGATGAAGCTGCGCGTCGGACAGGCCGACTACTACCTCGGCACCTGCCACACCGGCGCCGGCGCCTCCCTCGGCGTGCTCGTCGGCCTGATGGGCTCGGCCGCCTGCCACACCTTCGGGCGCGGCGTCCCCACCGAGGACGAGGTCGCCGCCCTCCTCGCCGACGGCAAGAAGGCCTTCGGATTCTCGATGGACCAGATCGACGTCATCGCCCCCCTCATGGCGCGCGCCATCGCCGCCCGCGGCTGATCCCGGCCACCTCTTCCTGAACACCCCGGGCACGAAGGAGTGACCCTGTGAGCAGCACACTCGCCGCCGGAGCCGGCCTCGATTTCACACTGGCCCAGCAGCTGACCGTGATAGCCCTCTGTGCGCTGACCGCGTACATCTCGCACATGGCGCTGGCCGTCTTCAACGACGGCGTCCGCCCGTTCCTGCTGGACTTCATCCAGGGGCGCACCACGCGCAGCGCCACGACGGCGGTCTCCTTCGGGCTGTCCGCCGGGTTCATCTTCGGACTCGGCGCACCCATGGCGCTCTCCACCGGAGTGCTGAACCCGTGGCTCGTCTTCCTGCCCACCGACATCCTCGGCATGCTGGCTCCGAAGAAGTGGCTCGCGCCGATCCTCGGCGGCGCGTGGGGCGCGGTCGTCGTCTTCGGCCTGAACGGCGCGAACGACGTGGCACACGATCTGCCGGTCGACTTCATCACCGCGATGCAGCAGATGTCGACGCCGATCCTGTTCCTCTTCACGCTGTTCCCGGTGCTCGCGATCACCAAGCAGTTCGGCCGCAAGTGGGGCGGTGTCGCGGGAGGTCTCGAACTCGCGCTGGTCGTCCTCACCATGAAGCTCTGGCCGAAGATGTTCGCCGGGGCGCTGGCCATGGCCGTGGGCGTGCTCATGCTGATCGCCCTGGCCGTCGCCAAGGACATGAAGCAGCGCAAGGCCGACAAGGCTGCGGGCGTCACCGGGATCGTCCTGGACGACGACCCGATGGCCTCCCTGTTCAGCGCGAGCGCGGCCCGGCTGCGCAGGCATCTGCCGCTCTTCATGGTGCTGGGAGCCGGAGTCTGTGTGCTGGCTCAGATGCACATATTCGGCGGCGGTGAGGCGACCAGCTTCCTGATCGCCAAGGGGCAGTACACGGAAGCCGCCCAGGTCGACTTCTACCGGGTCTTCGGCTTCATCCCGCTCATCGCGACGACCGCGCTCGCATCGGGCGCGTACGGCATCGCCGGGTTCACGCTGGTGTATCCGATCGGCTATCTGATGCCGAACCCGTTCCTCGCTGCGATCGTCGGCGCCGTCGTGTTCGCCCTCGAGGTGCTGGCCCTCTCCTCCATCGGCAAGGTCCTCGGCAAGCTGCCCAGCGTCCGAGACTCCTCGGAGCACCTGCGCAGCGCGATCGGCGACACGTTGCAGCTCGCGATCCTCTTCGGTTCGCTGATGGCCGCCAACGCCATGGGCGGCGGACTCGGAATCCTCGTCGTCGGCGGGCTCTACCTGCTCAACGACGCGATGGGCCGGCCGGTGGTGCGGATGGCCGCCGCGCCGGCGGCGGTGATCGTCGGCGGAATCCTCCTCAACGTCCTGTACTGGCTCGACCTGTTCACCCCGATCAAGGGCTGAGGCCGGGTCACGTACGCCAGGAAGGAACCCCCCACGATGCACACCACCGCCCCGCAGCCCGTGCTCCGTACGGTCGTCGGCGATCTCGCCCCCGGCTCGGTGCGCGGCCCCGCCCTCGCCCATGAGCACCTCGTCCTCGACCTCGACCACCGGGGCGACGGCGCGGCCGTCCTCCACCCGGACCGGCATGCCACGGCCGTCACCGCCGAACTGGCCGCTCTCCGGGAGGAGTTCGGCCTCGCTCTCGTCGTCGAGCTGACCTGCCGCGGCATGGGCCGGGACGCCGCCGCCCTGGCCCGGATCGCCCGGGACGCGCAGGTCGCCGTCGTCGCCGCCACCGGGTGGTACTACGAGCCGTTCCACACCCCCGAGATCGCCGCCGCCGACGTCGACGAGCTCACCGCCACCCTCGTCCGCGAGATCGACACGGGCATCGGCTCCACCGGGATCCGCCCCGGCGTCCTCGGAGAGATCGGCAGCCACGGGGACACACCCACCGCTGCCGAGACGAAGGTGCTGCGCGCCGCCGCGCGGGCCGCGGCCGAAACCGGGCTGTCCGTCGCCACCCATGCGCAGCTCGGCCGTGGCGGCCTCGCCCAGCTGGAGCTCCTCACCACCGAGGGCGTGGAGCCGCACCGCGTCAGCATCGGTCACCAGGACCTTCTCGACGATCCGGCAGTGCACCGGGAGATCGCGGCGACCGGTGCGTACGTCGCGTTCGACACCGTCGGCAAGGACAGCTATCAGAGCGACGACACCAGGCTGCGGCTGCTGCTCGCCCTGCTGGAGGCCGGGCACGCCGAGCGGGTGCTGTTGAGCTGCGACATCTCACGCCACGGCTATCTGCGCACGGAGGGCGGCCAGGGGTACGGGCATCTCTTCCGGAGCTTCCTGCCCAAGGCCCGCGCCGCCGGCGTCGACGACGGCCTGATCGACCTGATGACCCGCTGCAATCCGCTGCGCTTTCTCACCGGCGCCGGCGTGGAAGAGATCTGATCATGAACCCGGCACTACCGCAGACATTCCCCCTCGCGACCGTGGCACTGGACGACGCGATCGCCCGGCAGTTCCGGCTGCTGGAGGCGACCGCCGCCCACTTCGAGGGACCCCAGCTCTTCGAAGCCGACGCCGGCGTCGTCCCCGGTCTCGGCCGTCCCCGGACCACCGCCCGCGTCGAGGCGGTCCTGGCAGACTTCTTCGGCGCCGAGGACGCCGCGTTCGTGCAGGGTGCGGGCACCGGTGCGATCCGCGCGGCGCTCAACGCCGCCGTACGGGCCGGGGATCCGCTGCTCATCCACCGGGCCCCCGTCTACCGCACCACCGAGGTCACCCTGCGCGGCATCGGCGTGCGGACCGTCGAGGTCGACTTCAACGACCGTGCCGCACTGCGCGAGGCCCTGGCGTCCGGCCGGTTCCGGTGGGCGTACGTCCAGCACACCCGGCAGCGGCTCTCCGACTCGTACGACCCCGCCGAGGTCCTCGCCGCCTGCCGGGCCGCCGGCGTGCGCACGCTCGTCGACGACAACTACGCCGTGATGCGCACCCCCGCCGCGGGGGTGGAACTGGGCGCCGACGCCTCCTGCTTCTCGCTGTTCAAGCTGCACGGTCCCGAAGGCATCGGTGTCGTCGTCGGGGCCCGCGACCTCGTCGGGCACATCCGGCGCGACAACTACTCCGGCGGCGGCCAGGTCCAGGGCCACCAGGCGCTCGACGCCCTGCGCGCCCTGACCCACGTACCGGTCATGTGGGCCGTCCAGTCCCAGGTCGGTGCCGAGGTCGCCGAGCGGCTGGCGGCCGGTGAAGTGGCCGGCGTCGCCGAGGTCCGGATCGCCAACGCCCAGGACCGCTGTCTGCTGGTCCGCCTGGACCGGCCGGTGGCGAAGGAACTGCCCGCCGTCGCCGCACGCTTCGGGGCCGCGCCCTACCCCGTCGGCTCCAACTCGCGTTACGAGATCGCGCCGTTGTTCTACCGGATGTCCAGCTCCGCGCTGGACGACGCACCCGAGCTGGCCGACTGGACGGTACGCATCAACCCCATGCGGGCGGGAGCGGATCTCGTCGTCGACATCCTGCGCCGCTCGCTCGCCGCACTGGGCGACCGGCCTGCCGAAACGAACGACCCGAAGGACGGCTGACCGTGTTTCTCGACACCGTGCTCGCCCGCAACCCCGAGCTCGTCGAAGCCGCGGCGGACCTCCACCGGCGCGGTGAGATCCCGCCCGACACCTATGTGATGGACCTCGACACCGTCGAGGCCAACGCCGAACTCCTCGCCGCCGAGGCCCAGCGGCTCGGCCTCTCCCTCTGGTTCGTCGTCAAACAGTTCGGCCGCAACCCCGAACTGATCAGGGCCGTCGCCCGGCACATCCCCAAGTACGCCGCCATCGACCCGGCTGAGGCCCGCACCCTGCACGCGACGGGCGCCCGGGCCGGGAACCTCGGCCACCTCGTCCAGATCCCCCGCCGCGCCCTGCCCGAGATGCTGGCCTGGCGCCCGGAGGCCGTCACCGTCTTCGACCTGGCCAATGCCCGGGCCGTCTCCGAGGCCGCCGAGCGGCTGGGCCTGGTGCAGGACATTCTCGTACGGCTCGAAGGCGCCGAGGGCACCGTCTACCCGGGCCAGGAGGGCGGGGTGCCGCTTCCGCGCCTGGACGCGTTCGCCGAGGCGGCCGAGCGGCTGCCCGGCATCCGGATCGCCGGCGTCACGGCCTTCCCGTGTGTCCTGTGCGACCCGGCGACCGGAACCCCGTACGCCACCCCCAACTTCACGCTCGCCCTGAAGGCCCGCGAGCTCCTGGCCGCCCGCGGGCACGAGGACCTCAAGCTGAGCGCCCCTAGCGCCACCTCGATGGCCTCGCTGCCGCTGCTCGCCGCCCACGGCGCCACCCACGGCGAGCCCGGCCACGCCCTCACCGGCACGACCCCGCTGCACGCACTGGACCCGGGCCAGCCCGAGAAGCCCGCCTATGTGTACGTGAGCGAGATCGCCCACACCCTCGACGACGGCCGCCCCGCCCTCCACGGCGGCGGTTTCTACGCCCGCTCCCACATCGGCAGCGCCCTGCTGCCGCGAACCGGCGTACGCCTCGGCGTGCAGGGCGCTCCCGCCGAGAACATCGACTACTACCGGCTGCTCGACACCCCCGCCGTCGGCCAGGACGTCCGGCTCGGCGACACCGCGCTGCTCGCCTTCCGTACCCAGATCTTCGTCACCCGCTCGACCGTCGCCGTCGTCTCCGGACTCTCGTCCGGTACCCCGCGGCTGCGCGGGCTCCACGACGCCCAGGGCCGGGCCCTGTAAGGAGCACACCATGGCCAAGACCGTCATCGTCGTCGTCGACGGATTCGGCATCGGCGCCATGCCCGACGCGGGCACCCTGCGCCCCGGCGATCTCACCGCCGACACCTGCGGGCATGTGCTCGACCACTGCCGCGAGGCCTTCGGCCGTCCGCTGCGGCTGCCGGTGCTCAGCTCGCTGGGGCTCGGCCTCGTCCACCCGCATCCGGATCTCGCTCGCCGCACCCATCTGCCCGTCGCCGCGGGCCGGGCCGCCCTGGGCTATCCCGGCGCCGACACGTTCGCCGGCCACCAGACGATGATGGGTGCGGACTTCAGCCGGGTGACGGTGGCCCGGCTCGGCGACCATCTGGACGAGGTGACCACGGCTCTGGAAGCGGCCGGGCACCGCGTCGCACCGCTGGACGGCCGGCCGCTTCTCGTCGTCGACGACGCGGTGCTCGTGCACGACAACCTGGAAGCCGACCCCGGCATCAACTGGAACGCCTCCGGCCGCCTGGAGGACCTCCCCTTCGACGGGCCCGGCGGGATCCTCGCCATCGCCCGTACGGTACGCGCGGTCGCGCCGGTCGCCCGGGTCATCGCGGTCGGCGGTCACGCGGACGGCCCGCTCACGCAATTCGTACGCCTCGGCGACGCGGGCACCGTGGGCCTCGACACCCCCGCCAGCGGCTTCTACCGCAACGGCGGCCTCGCCGTGCAGCACCTCGGCGCCGGCATCGACCACACCCGTCAGCTGCCCGACCTGGCCGCCCGCGCCGGAATCCCGGTCACCCTGGTGGGCAAGGCCGCCGACATCCTGGCCTGCGACGCGGCCGAGCGGCACCCGGCAGTGCAGACCGCGGACGTCATCGCCCACACCCTCGAAGCGGTACGCGCCCCCGGCGACGCGCTCGTCGTCGCCAATGTCCAGGAGACCGACCTGGCGGGACACCAGCAGGACGCCGAACGGTACGGCCGTCTGCTGGAGCAGGTCGACGCGGGGCTCGCCGCGCTCCTTGCGCTGCTCGACGCCCCCGGCGACCGGCTGATCGTCACCGCCGACCACGGCAACGACCCGACGATCGGGCACGCGTACCACACCAGGGAGTACGTCCCCGTGCTGATCCACCGGCCCGGTGCGGACGGGGTGGAGCTGCTGCCGGTCGCGGGCAGCCTGGCGGACGTCGGCGCCACCGCCGCCGTATCGCTGGCGCTCGACCCGGCGGGGCTGGCCAACGGGACGACGCTGCGGCCGGGGCGCCGCGCGGCCTGAGCCCGCGCGGCACACACGAAAGGGGCGCCCGCCGGGAAGGCGGGCGCCCCTTTCACGTACGGGCCCAGAGCGTGAAGCGTCAGCCCATGAACTTCTTGAACTCGTCCGGCAGCTCGAAGTTCTTGTCCTCCTGGGCCGGCAGACCGAACGCGCCGCCCTGGGCCGCAGCCTGCTCGCGGCGGGCCGCCGCGGCCTGCTCCTCGGCCTTGCGCTTCATCGGGTTGCCGCTCTTGCGCTTGCCCTTGGCCTGCTTGATCTGCTTCTTCTGGCGACCGGGACCGCCACCCATGCCGGGCATCCCCGGCATCCCCGGCATGCCGCCGCCCTGCGCCATCTTCGACATCATCTTGCGCGCCTCGAAGAACCGCTCCACCAGGTTCTTCACGGCGGACACCTCGACACCCGAACCCTTGGCGATACGGGCCCGGCGCGAGCCGTTGATGATCGTCGGCTCGTGACGCTCGTGCGGCGTCATCGACTTGATGATCGCGGCGGTACGGTCCACGTCCCGCTCGTCGATGCTGTTGATCTGGTCCTTGATCTGCCCCATGCCGGGCAGCATCCCGAGCAGCTTGGAGATGGAGCCCATCTTCCTGACCTGCTCCATCTGCGCCAGGAAGTCGTCGAGCGTGAAGTCCTTGCCCTTGCTCGACGCCAGCTTGGAGGCCATTTTGGCGGCCTCTTCCTGGGTGAAGGTCTTCTCCGCCTGCTCGATCAGGGTGAGCAGGTCACCCATGTCGAGGATGCGCGACGCCATGCGGTCGGGGTGGAAGGCGTCGAAGTCCTCGAGCTTCTCACCGTTCGACGCGAACATGATCTGCTTGCCCGTGACATGGGCGATCGACAGGGCTGCACCACCGCGGGCGTCGCCGTCGAGCTTGGAGAGCACCACACCGTCGAAGCCCACACCGTCGCGGAAGGCCTCGGCGGTGTTGACCGCGTCCTGGCCGATCATCGCGTCGACGACGAAGAGGATCTCGTCGGGGCTGACGGCGTCGCGGATGTCCGCGGCCTGCTGCATCAGCTCCTGGTCGATACCGAGGCGGCCCGCGGTGTCGACGATCACCACGTCGAACTGCTTGGAGCGGGCGTGCTCGATGGAGTCCTTGGCGACCTGGACCGGGTCACCGACGCCGTTGCCCGGCTGCGGGGCGTACACCGCGACACCGGCGCGGTCGGCGACGACGCTCAGCTGGTTGACGGCGTTGGGGCGCTGGAGGTCACAGGCGACGAGCAGCGGCGAGTGGCCCTGGCCCTTGAGCCAGACGCCGAGCTTTCCGGCAAGGGTGGTCTTACCGGCACCCTGCAGACCGGCGAGCATGATCACGGTGGGCGGGTTCTTGGCGAACCGCAGCCGCCGGGTCTCACCGCCGAGGATGCCGACGAGCTCCTCGTTGACAATCTTGACGACCTGCTGGGCAGGGTTCAGCGCCTGGGAGACCTCGACGCCGCGCGCCCGCTCCTTGACGTTGGCGATGAAGGCGCGGACCACGGGCAGCGCGACATCGGCCTCGAGCAGGGCGATACGGATCTCGCGTGCCGTGGCGTCGATGTCCGCCTCGGACAAGCGGCCCTTGCCCCGGAGGTTCTTGAAAGTCGCGGCAAGGCGGTCGGAGAGAGTATCGAACACGGCGCTCGTCGGTCCTCAGGGTCGGGGTCGGGTGCAGGTCAGTCGTCCCCCAGGGTATCCGGACGCCGGGAAACACGAAGCCCTCGCCCGCATACTCGTGAGGACGAGGGCCTCTCCACGTGATCGCGGGCGCTCAGCTCAGGGCCCGCTGCACCTCCACGGCCAGCTCCGCGGCCCGTACATCGGCCAACGGCTCGCCGTCCGCCCCTGTGACATAGAACGCGTCCACCGCGTTCGCCCCCAGCGTCGACACGTGCGCGCTGCGCACCCGCACCGCGCTCTGCTCCAGCGCCCGGCCGATCCGGTGCAGCAGTCCCGGGGCGTCCTGGGCCCTGACCTCGATCACCGTGGCCAGCCGGGAGCCGGCCGGTGCGACCGTCACCCGGGGCGGCGGAGCCTTCACCCCACGGCGCCGCGGATAGGCGGCTTCGCGTTCGGCGAGGCGGGCCCGGATGTCGAGGGAGCCGTCCAGGGCGCGTACGAGATCGGCGCGGAGCCGGGTGGCCTGTGGCAGGGAGCCGTATTCGGCCGCCACCCGCCAGCTGAGCAGCAGGACGTCGACGCACTCGCCCAGCTCGGTGGGGAGCTCGACGGCCCGCAGGTCGGCAGCGCGGACGGTGAGGCGGTGCAGGGCGAGCACTCCGGCGGCGGCGGGCAGGACGCCGGGGCGGTCGGGGACGGCGATGAGGAGTTCGACTCCGACGGGTTCCGGCTCGCCGTCACCGTCCGCGGGTTCCGCCTGGGCGTGCAGGGCGAGGACGGGTTCGCCGGTACGCAGTGCCTCGATGGCGAGGCGTTCCTGCTCGGCGCTGGGCTCGGCCGGTTCGGGTTCGTCCGAGGTCTCGCCCGCGAGGACGGCGGCGACGCGCTTGACCAGGTCGGTGACGAGGGAGGCGCGCCAGGTGGACCAGGCTGCGGGCCCGGTGGCCAGCGCGTCGGCCTCCGTGAGGGCGTGCAGGAGTTCCAGCGTGGACGTGGTCCCGACAGCGGTGGCGACGGACCGGACGGTCGCCGGGTCGTCGAGGTCGCGGCGGGTGGCGGTCTCGACGAGCAGCAGATGGTGACGTACGAGGGTGGCGATGACGCCCACGTCGTGCTGGTCGAAGCCGATCCGGGCGGCGAGGTCGCGGGCGATGACCTCGCCGGCGACGGAGTGGTCGCCCGGCCAGCCCTTGCCGATGTCGTGCAGCAGGGCGGCGACGAGAAGGAGGTCGGGACGGCCGACGCGGCGGGTGAGGGAGGAGGCCCGGACGGCCGCCTCGACGAGGTGGCGGTCGACGGTCCAGGTGTGGACGGGGTTGCGCTGGGGCCGGCAGTGGACGCGTTCCCAGTCGGGCAGCAGCCGGGTGATCAGGCCTTCCGCTTCGAGGGCTTCCCAGACGGGGATGGTGGCCTCGCCCGCGCCGAGCAGGGTGACGAGTTCCTCACGGGCCTCGGCGGGCCAGGGCACGGGCAGCGGGCGCGCGGCGGTGGCGAGGTGGCGTACGACATGCCGGGAGATCGGCAGTTCCGACTGGGCGGCCGCGGCGGCCGCGCGCAGCACGAGCACCGGGTCGCGTTCGGGGCGGGCGGTGCGGGCGAGGACGACTTCGCCGTCGGCCTCGACGACGCCGTCGGCGAGCGGGGTGCGCTCCGGGGCGGCCGCCTTGCCACCGCCCAGCATGGCGCGCAGCCGTGGGCGCACGGACCGGGCGCGGAGCACGCGGTTGACCTCGCGCCAGGTGACGTCGGTGGCGTACGAGACGGTGCGCGCGGCCTCGTACACCTGACGCAGCAATGCGTCGGCGTCGAGGAGGCCGAGGGCGGTGGCGACCTGGTCCTGTTCCTGGAGGGCGAGGCGGTCGGTGGCGCGGCCGGTGGTCAGGTGCAGGGCGTCGCGGGCGTCGAGGAGTACGCGGCGGGCCTCGGCGAGGCCTTCGCGGGGCGCGTCGGCGACCCAGGAGGCGGCGACGGCGCGCAGGGCGGTGGCGTCGCGCAGTCCGCCGCGGGCCTCCTTGAGGTCGGGTTCGAGGAGGAACTGGAGCTCGCCCTGGCGTTCGGCCCGCTCGCGGCAGAGTTCGTCGAGGGCCGGGAGGCGTTTGGGGGCGAGGTTGCGCCAGTCGGCGAGGATCGTGGTGCGCATCGCGGCGACCAGGCCGAGGTCTCCGGCGACGGGCCGGGCGTCGAGCAGTCCGAGCTGCACCTTGAGGTCCTCTTCCGCCGTCTTCCTGGCTTCGGCGGGGGTGCGTACGGAGTGATCGAGCGCGAGGCCGAGGTCCCAGACGGGGTACCAGATGCGGTCGGCGAGGGAGGCGATGGCGCCGGCGTCGGCATTGCCGTCGTGGAGCAGCAGGAGGTCGAGGTCGCTGCGCGGGGAGAGTTCGCCGCGGCCGTAGCCGCCGACGGCCACGAGGGCTGCGCCGCGGACGCCGGTCGCCTCGACGGCGGTGGTGAACAGGGCGGTCAGCCAGTCGTCGGTGAGTGAGGCGAGAGCCGCACGGCGCGGCGGCCCGGACTGCGCCTTCTCCTGGAGGAGGCGCAGTCGGGCCGCCGCGTAGCCGCTGGGTCCCGAGTCTTCGGAATCGGTGGTCACTTCAGTGCTCGTCACCCAGCTGCCTTTCAGTTTGCGAGACCGTCGGTCAGAGTGCGTCCGGGCCGCGTTCACCCGTGCGGACCCGTACGGCTGTCTCGACGGGGACGCTCCAGACCTTGCCGTCTCCGATCTTGCCGGTTCGGGCGGCCTTCACCACGACATCGACGAGCTGTTCGGCGTCCTCGTCGTCGACCAGTACCTCGATGCGGATCTTGGGGACGAGGTCCACGGTGTACTCGGCACCCCGGTAGACCTCGGTGTGGCCGCGCTGGCGACCGTATCCGCTGGCCTCCGTGACCGTGAGGCCCTGGATGCCGAAGGCCTGCAGGGCCTCCTTGATCTCGTCGAGCCGGTGCGGCTTCACGACCGCCGTGATGAGCTTCATGCGTCCACCTTCTTGGTCTGCGCTGCTGCCGTCGAGTCCGAAATCGGTGCGGAGCCCGTGGTGCGCGGGGCCGCACCGCCGCCGGCGCCGCTGAAGTCGTACGCGGTCTCGGCGTGCTCGACCTGGTCGATGCCGGAGATCTCGTCGTCCTCGTCGACCCGCATGCCGATCGTCCTGTCGAGGAGGAAGGCGAGGACCGCGGAGACGACGAGGGAGTACGCGAGGACCGCGAAGACACCGACGGCCTGCTTGCCGAGCTGGTCGAGACCGCCACCGTAGAAGAGGCCCTTGGCGTCGGACTGGACGCCGCCGGTGGCGAAGAAGCCGATGAGCAGGGAGCCCGCGACACCGCCGACGAGGTGGACGCCGACGACGTCGAGGGAGTCGTCGTAGCCGAACTTGTACTTGAGGCCGACCGCCATGGCGCAGAGCACACCGGCGATCGCACCGACGGCGATGGCGCCGAGCGGGCTGATCGCGCCGCCGGACGGGGTGATGGCGACGAGGCCGGCGACCGCGCCGGAGGCGGCGCCGAGGGTGGTGAAGGAGCCGTGGCGGAGCTTCTCGTACCCGAGCCAGGCGAGCATCGCGGCGGCGGTGGCAACCTGCGTGTTGACGAACATCACCGCGCCGACGCCGTCGTCGTTGCCGAGCCACGAGCCGGCGTTGAAGCCGAACCAGCCGAACCACAGGAGACCGGCGCCGAGCATGACGAGCGGCAGGCTGTGCGGCCGCATCGGGTCCTTCTTGAAGCCGACCCGCTTGCCGATGACGAGGATCACGCCGAGGGCTGCCGCACCGGCGTTGATGTGGACGGCCGTACCACCGGCGAAGTCGATGACGCCGAGCTCGAAGAGCCAGCCGCCGGCGCCCCAGACCCAGTGCGCGACCGGGAAGTAGACGACGGTCACCCACAGGGTGATGAACAGCGCCCAGGAGGTGAACTTGACGCGGTCGGCGAGGGCACCGCTGATCAGGGCCGGAGTGATGATCGCGAACATCAGCTGGAAGACGGCGAAGACATAGACCGGGATCGTGTAGCCGTCCCAGAGCTGGGTGATACCGATCCCGCTGAGGCCCGCGAAGTCCGAGCTCCAGCCGATGAACGAGCCGATGTCGGTACCGAAGGCGAGACTGAATCCGTACAGCACCCACAGGATCGTGACGATCCCGAGGCTGATGAAGCTCATCATCAGCATGTTGAGGGTGCTCTTGACGCGGACCATGCCTCCGTAGAAGAAGGCCAGACCCGGGGTCATGATCATCACCAGGGCCGAGCAGATGAGCATGAACCCGGTGTTGGCGGCAGACAGCGTCGGGGCGTCTGCAGCAAGCGTCGTGATGCCTGGGGGCATCGGCGTCTCCTCGTCGTCGGTGCGGCCGCGTGCGGGCAAAACCTGCGGGACCACTTGCGGGACCACTGTGGAAAAGGTGCGGGCCGGTTATGCGCCATGAGGTTCGCCCAGCGCGGTTTCCGCCGATGCCGCACGATGTTTCGCCGCAGTGACGAAGAGGTGTGTCGTGTTACGTCCCCATGAATCGTGAGTGGCGTATCCGGGGCCGGGCCCACCCTGCGGCCGGGGCCGCATACGGTGCGGTTACGACTCTGGAGTACGGGAACGGGAACGCGAACCGGCCACGCCGATCACCCACTGACCTGGCAAGGGGGAGCCGAGATCGGTCTGTCGGGGTGCTCGTCGTGGCCGGAGTGCTGGGTGCCCGGTCAGATCGCCTCGGCGGTCTCGGGCAGCTGTTCGGTGAGCAGATCGGTGAGCCTGGCGACCTCGGGAATGTCTCCGAAGTCCCTGGCAGCGGTGTCGACGGTCTTGCGCAGCCGGGTGTTGACGCGCTCGGAGCGGACCTTCTTGGCTACCCGCAGGGCCTTTTCGGCCAGCAGCGTGGACTGTTCGGGTTCGCGCTTGAGGAGGTGCACCGTGGCGAGACCGACCAGGTTCAGTGCGTACGACCGCTGGTGCTCGTCGTCCTCACCGAAGAGCTCGACGGCCTTCTCCATGATCGGCTCGGCGAGCGAGGCGTACGTGGGACTCCGGCCGGCGACATAGGCGAGGTCACGGTACGAGTGGGAATTCTCGCCGTTGAGTTCGGCCTCGGAGAAGAAGCGGATCCAGTCGGGCTCGGGCTCGCCGTCGATCCCGGCGTCGAGGAAGGTGTCCTCGGCCATCCGGACGGCCCGCTTGCACTTGCTGGGCTGGCCCATGTTGGCGTAGGCGCGGGCCTCCATCGCATACAGCATGGCCTGGGTGCGCGGGGTGGCGCAGTCCCGGCTGCCGTACTGGGCGAGATGGATGAGTTCGAGGGCGTCGTCGGGCCGTCCCAGATGGATCATCTGGCGGCTCATGCTGGACAGGACGTAACTGCCGAGCGGTTTGTCGCCGGCCTCCTTGGCGGCGTGCAGCGCGAGGACGAAGTACTTCTGGGCGGTGGGCTGGAGTCCGACGTCGTAGCTCATCCAGCCCGCCAGCTCGGCGAGTTCGGCCGCGCACCGGAAGAGCCGCTTGGCGGTGGCCGCGGGCTGTGGTTCCTGCAACAGGTCGGTGACCTCGTGGAGTTGTCCCACGACGGCCTTGCGTCGCAGGCCACCGCCACACTGGGCGTCCCACTGGCGGAACATCACGGTGGTGGACTCCAGCAGGTCGAGCTCGGGGCTGGAGAGGCGGGAGGGACGCCGGTCCGCCGCGGACGGCTCCGGGTCGGCCGGGGCCGCGGCGGCGACCGGAACCAGCCACCGCTGCATGGGTTCGATGAGGGCCGGACCCGCGGCGAGGGCGAGCGAGGTGCCGAGGAAGCCGCGACGGGCGAGCATCAGGTCGCTGCGGGAGAACTCGCTGAGCAGCGCGACGGTCTGCGGGCCCGCCCAGGGCAGGTCGACACCGGCCACCGACGGTGACTGATGGGCGGAGCGCAGCCCGAGGTCCTCGACGGCGACGACGGTGCCGAAGCGCTCCGAGAAGAGCTCGGAGAGGATGCGCGGAATCGGCTCACGCGGCTGTTCACCGTCGAGCCAGCGCCGGACCCGGGAGGTGTCCGTGCTGATGTGGTGGGCGCCCATCTGGCGCGCCCTGCGGTTCACCTGCCGTGCCAGCTCGCCCTTCGACCAGCCGCTGCGCACGAACCATGATCCCAATTGCCCGTTGGGGCGCTTACCGGCATTCGAATCGCCTGCGCCGCTGCCACTCACTGGAACGCCCCCATCCCGCTGAATACGTGTCGCGCGAACCACTATCAGAATGCCGTGGGCCCAAGCCGTCCGTACGGCGGTTGCGCACCATCGAACAGGAAATCGACTTGCCTCCGGCATACCCATCGGCGCACATACTTCCATGGTTCGTGTACCGACGGTAATCCTACGATCACCCGCCCGGCGAGCGGGATTACAGAAACGCCACCATTCGCCACCCCATCGAATGAACGCGTTCACCGTCGGGCGCGATTCACTTGACAGACGGCGATCAGTAGCAGACGCAGTGACGCACACAGGGGCGCGCGGACCGTGTCGCACCACCCGGCGTTCGTGCGCGCGCTGCCCGGTCGACGGGGCGACGGAATGTAACGACCGCACTCCGCGTCGTAACCACCGGCGAGCCGGACCCGTTGGAGGGGGCATGGGCTTCACGATCGGCGGCATCCGTGAGATGCGATCCGGCGCACGGCGTCGAGGTCGCACGGCCGAGTGCACCGCGGTGGCCGAGTACACAGGGCTGTGGGGCTGGGCCGTCGCGCCGGGAGCCCGGGCCGCGGCCGGCCGCTGCTCGTGCGGCGACAACGGCTGCGCCGCCCCGGGCGCGCATCCTCTGGACTTCGCCGACGAGGTGCCCGCCGGCGCCACGCTGGCCATGGCGGCGAGCGCGTGGGCCGAGGTGCCGGGCGCGTCGATGCTGCTGCCGGTGGGGCGCACGTTCGACGTCCTCGATGTCGCCGAACCGGCCGGGCGCCGGGCGCTGGTGCGACTGGAGCGGATGGGTCTGCCGCTCGGCCCGGTGGCGGTGACCCCGTCCGGGCGGGCCCAGTTCTTCGTCGCGCCGGGCGCCGCCGCCGAACTTCCGCAGCTGCTGTACCGGATGGGCTGGGACGACGCGGATCTGGATCTGCGGGCGCTGGGCCCCGGCTGCCACATCACCGCCCCGCCGTCCGACGAGGGCGGTCTCGGTCCGGCCCGCTGGCTGCGTCCGCCGGTGCTCGACACGTCGGGCAGGCCGCCGCAGGCGCGGCTGCTGCTGGGCACGCTGGCCTACATCTGTCATCGCTCCCGGGGCCTGAAACCCCATTGCCGGACGGGCTCGAAGGCGAACCCGTCCGGCAATTGAGGACGACGGCGAGCGGGCGGACCCGCGGGCGTCAGTCGCCGATCAGCGCGTCGACGAACGCCTCCGGCTCGAACGGAGCCAGATCGTCCGGCCCCTCGCCCAGACCCACCAGCTTCACCGGTACGCCCAGCTCGCGCTGGACGGCGATGACGATGCCGCCCTTGGCGGTGCCGTCCAGCTTGGTGAGGACGATGCCGGTGATGTCCACGACCTCGGCGAACACCCGGGCCTGAACCAGGCCGTTCTGCCCGGTCGTGGCGTCGAGGACGAGCAGGATCTCGTCGAGCGGGCCGTGCTTCTCGACGACGCGCTTGACCTTGCCGAGCTCGTCCATGAGCCCGGTCTTGGTGTGCAGCCGGCCGGCGGTGTCGATGAGCACGACGTCGGCACCCTCGGCAATGCCTTCCTTCACCGCGTCGAAGGCGATCGACGCCGGGTCGCCGCCCTCGGGTCCGCGGACGGTGCGGGCACCGACGCGCTCGCCCCAGGTCTGGAGCTGGTCGGCGGCGGCGGCACGGAACGTGTCGGCGGCGCCGAGCACGACACTGCGGCCGTCGGCGACGAGGACCCGGGCCAGCTTGCCCGTGGTGGTGGTCTTGCCGGTGCCGTTGACACCGACGACCATGACGACGCCGGGGGTGTCGACGCCGCTCTCCGTCTTGACCGCACGGTCGAAGTCGGTGCCGAGCAGGGCGAGGAGCTCCTCGCGCAGCAGTGTGCGGAGCCCCTCCGGGGTACGGGTGCCGAGGACGCGGACGCGCTCGCGCAGCCGCTCCACCAGCTCCTGGGTGGGTGCGACGCCGACATCGGCGGTGAGCAGGGTGTCCTCGATCTCCTCCCAGGTGCCCTCGTCCAGATTGTCGCGGGACAGGAGCGTGAGGAGCCCCTTGCCGAGGGTGCTCTGCGAGCGGGCGAGCCGGGCGCGCAGCCGTACGAGGCGGCCGGCGGTGGGCTCGGGGATCTCGAGCGCGGGGACAGCGGGTGCCTCCGGCTCGGCGACTGCCGGGGCTTCCGCGACGGGAGCCTGGGCGTCGGGGGGACCGACCTCCTCGATGGTGCGGCGCGGTTCCTCGCGCGGTGTCTCGGCTTCCTCGCCGACATGGGGTTCGGCGGGAGGAGTGAGGGTCGGCGTGCTCGACGGTGCCGGGGGCAGCTGCTTCTTCTTGCGGCCGCTGACCACGAGCCCGCTGACCAGGCCGGCCACGACCAGGGCGGCGATGACTACAGCAAGGATGACGAATTCCATAACCCACCCAGTATCAGTCACGGCCGCACTCGCGGGCGGCACCGGAGGATCACCCCGGAATCCGACGAGACGTTATGCACCTTTTGGCGGTAAAGGTACGATCCCGTTCGTGGAGACCCGCGGCCTGGAACCCGTCCCCGACAGCGAGCGCACCGGTCGGGTCCGCACCCTCTTCCCCACCTGGGCCGCCGCCAACATGACCGTCCTGCTGCTCACCGTGGGCGCCGGGCTCGTCGTCTTCAGCGGCCTGAATCTCTGGCAGGTACTGATCGTCGCGATCACAGCGCCCGCCGTCAGTTACGGACTCGTCGGCCTCGTCTCGGTCGCCGGGCAGCGGGGCGGTGCGCCGGGCATGGCGCTCTCCCGGGCCGTCTTCGGACAGCGCGGCAATCTGCTGCCCGGTGCGCTGATCTGGATCGCCCGCTGGGGCTGGGAAACGGTGAACGCGGTCACCGGCGCGTACGCCCTGCTGGCCGTGCTCGATCTGCTGTTCTCCGTCCGCTCCACCACGACGCTGGGCATGGCGGTGCTGGTGGCCTTCGTGGCGATCAGCTTTCTGGTGTCCGGGATCGGGGCGGGGGCACTGCGGGCGTGCTCCATCTGGTCGGCGTATCTATTCGGCGGGTTCAGTGTCCTCGTGCTGATCCATCTGGGGGTCGGGACCGACTGGCGGGCCGTACTGGACCGACCGGCCGGACCGACTGCGCCGATGATCGCCGGGATCGGCACGCTGGCGGCCGGCGGCATCAGCTGGGTGCCGTCCGCCCCGGACTTCACCCGCTACCTGCCGCGCGCCACTCCCCGTCGGGCGGTGGTCGGGGCGACCGTGGGCGGTGCGGTGCTGGTCTCGCTGCCGCTGGTGCTGATGGGTGCGGTGATGGCGGTGGCCACTCCGGGCCTGGCCACCAGCAGCGATCCGGTCTCCTTCATCGGCACACTGCTGCCGGACTGGATCTCGGTGCCTTATCTGCTGATTGCCGTGGCGGGAATGGTGCTGATCAACGCGATGTCGATGTATTCGGCCGGTTTCACCGCGCAGACGCTGGGATTCATGATCCCGCGAACCTGGGCGGTCGGGGTGAATGCGGCCATCAGTGTTCTTCTCGGCGGGTTTCTGATGCTGGCGACGAGCAGCTTCATCGGTCCGTTCGTCTCTTTTCTGACGTTGCTCGCGGTGACGTTCTCCGCCTGGATCGGTGTCTTCGGCGTGGATCTGCTGCGGGGGCGCACCTACGATGCGGCGGCCCTGCTGGACACCTCTCCGGCCGGGGCCTACTGGTACACCGGCGGCTTCTCCGTACCCGCCGTGGCCGCGTGGGGTTCAGGGCTGGTGGTCGGGCTGCTGCTGACCGGTGTGGAGTGGTTCACCGGCCCGCTCGCCACCACCTGGATCGGGCGCCACGGCCTGGGCTGGGCGGCCACCATCGCCGTCTCCGGCACCCTGTACGCCCTGCTGCCGCGCCCGGCCGGGTTGCGGTGACGGCGCACCCCTACACTTCTGACGCCATGTCAGCTACTGTCCCGGCGCGCCCAGGGTCTTCGTTCGGATCAGGCTGTCAGGGAGCGGCCCGCCGCGCAGCGGCTGATGTCACCGTGGTGCGTGCGGCTGCAAGGCGGAGGAAGGAGCCCACGCGGAGCGCATGGGGTCTCCCCTGCTCGATCGAAGCCGAGAGCTCGGGGAAGACCCACGACAACGCGGCAGATCCGCGTGCCGGCCCCCGCCGCCAGCATGATCCGAACGAGAGGCCCCAGCCCACCCGGTGAAAAGGGGACACCCGTCATGGCCTTCACAGTGGTCCGGTTCAATCTCGTCGATCCCGCCGCCACCCCCGACTCCCTCTCGGCCCGCTACCGTGCGGCGCTGGAGATGGCCGCCTACGCCGACCTGCACGGTGTCGACACCGTGCAGACCGAGGAACACCACGGTGCCGCCGACTCCTGGCTGCCCTCCCCCTTCGTCTTCGCAGGATCGGTCTTCGGCGCCACGAAGCGGATCGCGGTCACCGTCTCGGCGATGATCGGCCCGCTGCACGACCCGCTGCGGCTTGCGGAGGACATGGCGGTCCTCGATCTGCTGAGCGGGGGCCGGCTGGTGACGGTCGCGGGCATCGGATACCGGCCCGAGGAGTACGAACAGGCGGGCGTCGAGTGGGGCAGGCGCGGCCGGCTCCAGGACGAGCTGCTGGAGACCTTGTTGCGGGCGTGGACCGGCGAACCGTTCCCGTACCGCGGCCGTACGGTCCAGGTCACTCCGCGCCCGTACACCCAGCCGCATCCGCTGCTGCTGGTGGGGGGCAGCTCGCGGGCCGCGGCGCGGCGGGCGGCCCGGCTGGGGCTGCCCTTCTTCCCGAGCGCCCATCTGCCCGAGCTGGAGGCGTACTACCACGAGCAACGCGCGGTCCACGGCACGGAGGGGTTCTGCATGATGCCGGCGGTCGAGACGCCGTTGCTTCATGTCTCGGAGGACCCCGATCGGACCTGGGCCGAGTACGGTCAGCACTTCCTGCACGAGGCACGGACGTACGCCTCCTGGCAGTCGAAGGACATCCGCTCGGCCGTGCGCTCGGCGGCCACGACGGTGGCGCAGCTACGGGACGAAGGCGTCTACCGGGTCGTCACCCCGCAGCAGCTGGCGGCACTGGAGGCGGACAGCCTGGTGCTGCATCCGCTGTGCGGTGGGATGCCGGTCGAGGAGGGGTGGCGCAGCCTGCGTCTGTTCTGCGACGCGCTCGCACGATGACGTAGGCGGATGCGCGCGTCCCCGGCTCGCGGGCGCGGGCCGGGGACGCGTGGTCGAGGAGAGGGGCAGCGGGGATTAGCCCATCTCCTCCAACGCCTTGCCCTTGGTCTCCTTCACGAACTTGAGTACGAAGGGGATCGAGAGCACGGCGAAGCATGTGTAGATGATGTAGGTGCCCGACAGGTTCCAGTCGGCCAGACTCGGGAAGCTCGCGGTGATCGCCCAGTTGGCGATCCACTGGGCGGAGGCGGCGACACCGAGCGCGGCGGCGCGGATCCTGTTCGGGAACATCTCGCCGAGGAAGACCCAGACCACGACACCCCACGACAGAGCGAAGAAGAGCACGAAGACATGGGCCGCGATGAGGGCGACGACGCCCTGGGCGGTCGGGAGTTTGCCGTTGACCAGATCGGCGGAGAAGGCCCAGGCCTCGAAGGCCAGAGCGATCGCCATACCGACGGAGCCGGCCAGCGCGAGCGGTTTGCGGCCGATACGGTCGACCAGGACCATCGCGATCACGGTACCGATGATGTTGACGATCGATGTGGTGAACGACCAGAAGAACGAGTCGGTCGGGTCGATACCGACGGACTGCCACAGCGTCGCCGAGTAGTAGAACGCCACGTTGATGCCGACGAGCTGCTGGAAGATCGAGAGGCCGATACCGACCCAGACGATCGGCAGGAAGCCGAAGCGGCTGCCGAGCAGGTCCTTGAAGGTGGACTTGTGCTCGCGGTGCATGGCCGTCTCGATCTCCAGGACGCGGGCGTCCAGATCGACGTTCCGGCCCTCGACCTCACCGAGGATCTCCCGGGCCCGGTCCTTCTTGCCGACCGAGATCAGGAACCGCGGCGATTCGGGGATCGCGAACGACAGCAGCCCGTACAGGAGCGCGGGAACGACCATCACACCGAGCATCCACTGCCAGGCTTCCAGGCCGCCGATCGTGCCGCGCTGCTTGCCGTCGGCCATCTGCAGGATGCCGAAGTTCACCAGCTGCGAGATGGCGATGCCGATGACGATCGCCGCCTGCTGGAAGGAGCCGAGCCTGCCTCGGTAGGCGGCCGGCGACACCTCGGCGATGTAGGCCGGGCCGATGACCGAGGCCATGCCGATGGCGAAGCCGCCGATGATCCGCCAGAGGGCGAGATCCCAGAGGGCGAACGGCAGCGCGGAGCCGATGGCGCTGATGGTGAACAGCACCGAGGCGATCCGCATGCACTTGATGCGGCCGATCCGGTCGGCGATACGGCCCGCCGTGGCGGCGCCGATGGCACAGCCGATCAGCGCGATGGCGATGACCTCGGCAAGCGTTGCGGAGCCGATGTCGTAGCGGTCCCGGATCGCCTCGACGGCGCCGTTGATCACGGCACTGTCGTAGCCGAAGAGGAAGCCGCCCATCGCAGCGGCCGCCGTGATGAAGATGACATGGCCGAGGTGTTCCGGATGGGCTGCTCGGGCTCCGGATCCCGGTGTCTGCGAGGTGCTGGTCACATGAACTCCTGGTACCTGGCCGCGTCGTCAGGCGTGGGGGCGAGTCGTCAGGCGTGGGGGGAAACTCTTCTCAAGTGGCGCACAACTCTTCAGCCGCCACCACTTGAACTTAAAAACGACGTCTCAGAGAGTATGTGTTCAAGTTTCGAAGTCAAAAACGAGCATGGTCGGCTTCTACCCAGGACCGCCCAAAAGGTGCGTTGAAGATTTGAAGAACGAGTAAAGGTTCAGCGCAGTCGCTGGCTGATGACCTTGGAGACCCCGTCACCCTGCATCGACACGCCGTACAGCGCGTCGGCGACCTCCATCGTCCGCTTCTGATGCGTGATCACGATGAGCTGCGAGCTCTCCTGGAGCTCCTCCATGATCCGGATCAGCCGCTGCAGATTCGTGTCGTCGAGCGCTGCCTCGACCTCGTCCATCACATAGAACGGGCTCGGCCTCGCCTTGAAGATCGAGACCAGCAACGCGACGGCCGTCAGGGACCGCTCACCACCCGACAGCAGGGAGAGCCGCTTGACCTTCTTGCCCGGCGGGCGGGCCTCGACATCGACACCGGTCGCCAGCATGTTGTCCGGATCGGTCAGGACGAGCCGGCCCTCACCACCCGGGAAGAGCCGTGAGAAGACGCCCTCGAACTCGCGGGCCGTGTCCCGGTACGCCTCCGTGAACACCTGCTCGACCCGCTCGTCGACCTCCTTGATCACCTGCATCAGATCGGCGCGGGTCTTCTTCAGGTCCTCGAGCTGCTCGGAGAGGAACTTGTGCCGCTCCTCCAACGCCGAGAACTCCTCGAGGGCGAGCGGATTCACCTTCCCGAGTTGCTGGTACGCCCGTTCGGCGGACTTCAGCCGCTTCTCCTGCTCGGCCCTGACGAACGGCCTCGGCTGGTTGCGCGGATGCTCCGGGTCCTCCGGCAACTCCTCGCCCTCCGCGGCCGGCGACGGCGGTACCAGCTGGTCGGGGCCGTACTCGCCGACCAGCCCGGCCGGCTCCACACCCAGCTCCTCGAGTGCCTTCGCCTCCAGCTGCTCTATCCGCAGCCGCTTCTCGGCGCCCAGCACCTCGCCGCGGTGGACGGAGTCGGTCAGCTTGTCGAGCTCGCCCTTGAGCTCACGGCCGTGGCCGCGCTCGGCGGTCAACTCCCGTTCACGCTCCGCCTTCGCCGCCTCGGCCGCGACCCGCTCCTCCTCGGCCCGTACGACGGACACCTCGACGTGGGCGAGAAGCTGACGGGCGCCGGACGCGACGGCGGAGGCGACCGCGGCCTCGTGGCGCAGCCGGGTGCGGCGCTGCTCGGCACGGGCGCGGGCCTCGCGTTCAGCACGGGCACCGCGGTCGAGGGAGTCGGCGCGTCCGGCGAGCCCCTTGACGCGTTCCTCGTGGGTACGGACCTGGAGGCGGGCCTCCATCTCGGTCTGGCGTGCGTTGGCCCCGTCGGCGGCGAGCCGATCGCGCACGGAATGGTCGGGTTCCTCCTCGACCGGCATCTCCTCGGCCACGAGCAGCCGCTCGGCCAGCTCCTCGGCCTCCTCGGTCGCCCGTTCCAGGGCGTCCTGGGCGCGAGCCGCGGAGGCGGCCGACCGCTCGGCCTCACCCGCGGCGCCGCGTGCCTGCCCGGCGAGCCGCCCGAGCTGCTGGGCCACCCCTGACTTCTCGCGCTCGGCGGCCCTGCGCCGCTCCGCCAGCTCCTCGACGAGTTCGGCGCAGGCGCTGCGCCGCTCCCCCGCGAGTCGCTGGGCCTCGGCCAACCCGGTGCACCGAACGGCCAGTTCCGCCAGCTCGGCGGCAGCCTCGTCGACGGACGCCTGCACTTCGAGAAGGCTGGGCGCGCCGGCGGACCCGCCGTGCGCGAAGTGGGCCCCCAGAACATCTCCCTCGCCGGTCACGGCGGTCAGCTCGGGATGCGCGGCAACGAGATCCTCGGCGTCCTCCAGTGTGGGGACGACCACCATGCCCCGCACGAGCCCACGCACGGCGTCCATCAGGCCGGCCGGCCCCTGGACAAGATCGGCGACAGCGGGCGGGGCATCCTGGGCCACCGCGCGGAGCAGCGGACCGGACGCCTCGGGATGTCCGGCGATCCGGTGTGCCGGGGCGTCTGCCACGGGGCCGTGGCCTACGCCCTGGCCGGGCAGCCGGGCGGCGTCGGTCGGGACCGCCTCCTGCTCACCGCCCGGGCCGGGTACGAACCCGGCCCCCGTCTCCGTGTCCTGCGCGGTGGGCACCGCGACCTGCCCGGGCAGACGCCGGGCATCCGCGTCCACCGGCGCACCCGGCCCGGCACCGGGCCCGGGCCCCTGCCCCGGAACTCCTCCCGCGTCGATCACATCCGCGGGCCCAGCACCCCCCAGCAGCAACGCCGCCCGCCCCGCGTCCTGCTTGCGCAGCAGGCGGATCGCGTTCGCTGCCGTGGCCGGATCCGTCACGGCCACCGCGTCCGCCGCAGCGCCCAGTGCCGCCGCCACCGCCACCTCGTGGCCCGGGGCCACCGTCAGGAGTTCCGCGGCCGGGCCGAGCAGACCCGACAGGCTGTCCTTCGAGGCGAGCAGCACCCCCGTGCCGTCCTTGCGGCGCAGACCCAGGGACAGTGCCTCGTGGCGGGCCGCTACCGCTGCCCGCTTGCGTTCCGCGCCGGTGGCGGCCTCCCGGGCGGCCGAAAGGGCCGCATCCGCCTCCGCCAGCTCCCGTCTGGCGGTGTCGTGGCGCTCGCCCAGCTCCGCGTCACCCGCGTCCAGGCCCGCCACCTCGGCCTTCAGCTGCTCGTACTCCTCCTGCGCCGCGACCGCCCGCTCCTGCGCCTCGTCGCGCGAGGCGGCCAGCCGGTCGATCTCCGCCTGCGCCGAACCGGCCCGGCTCCGGGCCGCATTGACCTGACCGGTCAGCCGCGCCAGACCTTCGCGCCGGTCCGCGATGGCCCGGGCCGCGTCCTTGAGCCGGCGTTCTTCGGCGACCAACTCCCTTTCCAGTTCGGCCCGGTGCGCGGCGGTGTCCTCCAGCGCGTGTTCCGCCGCCTCCAGCGCGGCCTCCAGCTCCGCCTCCTGCTCACGGATCCGGGCGGCCTCGCGCTCCATGTCCTCCGGATCGCGCCCGCGCCGCTCCTCCTCCGGTGCGGCGGTGGCACTCTTCACCCGGGCGTCGGCGAGCGAGATCGTGCCCCGTACGCGTTCGGCCAGCTGCGAGAGCTCGTACCAGGTCTGCTGGGCGCGCTGCAGCCGCGGCGCCAGCCGACGTACCTCGTCCTCCAGCTCCGCCTCGCGTGCCAGAGCCGCCTTGAGCTCCGCCTCCGCCGCTTCCCGGCGCTGCTTCAGCGCGGCCTCGTCGGCGATCTCGCTGCGCAGCGCGTTGCGCAGCCGCACCAGGTCGTCGGCGAGCAGCCGCAGCCGGGCGTCGCGCAGATCCGCCTGGATGACGGCGGCCCGCCGGGCCACGGCCGCCTGCCGGCCCAACGGTTTCAACTGCCGCCGCAGTTCGTCCGTCAGATCCTGGACGCGGGCCAGGTTGGCCCCCATCGCGTCCAGTTTCCGCAGCGCCTTCTCCTTCCGCTTGCGGTGCTTGAGCACGCCTGCGGCTTCCTCGATGAACGCGCGCCGCCCCATCGGATCGGCATGGAGTACGGAGTCCAGCTGGCCCTGCCCGACGATGACGTGCATCTCCCGGCCGATACCGGAGTCCGAGAGCAGTTCCTGGATGTCGAGGAGTCGGCAGGTGTCGCCGTTGATCTGGTATTCGCTGCCGCCGTTGCGGAACATGATCCGAGTGATCGTCACTTCGGCGTATTCGATGGGCAGTGCGCCATCCGCATTGTCGATGGTCAGCGACACTTCGGCGCGTCCGAGCGGAGGCCGCCCGGTGGTGCCGGCGAAGATCACGTCCTCCATCTTGCCGCCGCGCAGGGATTTGGCGCCCTGCTCACCCATGACCCAGGAGAGCGCATCCACCACATTGGACTTGCCGGAACCGTTGGGACCGACGACACAGGTGATCCCCGGTTCGAACCGCAGGGTCGTGGCGGAGGCGAACGATTTGAAACCACGCAGGGTCAGGGCCTTGAGATGCACGCCGCCGGACTCTACCTTTCGCTCTCGGTTTCGCTGATGAAGGTGCAGGGCACATCAGACGGTAAGGGAAGGGGTGTACGTCCGGGGGCGGTCCGGCGCAGGTCCGCGACAAAGAAAGAAGGGACGCCGAGGCGCCCCTTTAAATCTTGCTGCTGTGCTGCGTAACGGATCAAGAACGCGGCGGATCAATAGCGCGACAGATCAGAGTGATGATCTTCAGTGATCCGGTGACGATCCGGTGATGAACTCAGACGGCTGACGCAAGCAGCCCGACCGGCCCCTGTGGGCCTTCGGTCAGGTCAGCGCCGGCTCCGCCTGGGGTACGTCGATGTCGATGCTGTCGAGCAGCGACTCTTGGTGCTGGGCGGCGGCGTTGAGCGCGTCGTTCTCGTCCTGAATCCGTACGAGCTCGGATTCAAGATCCTGGACGCGCTGTTGGAGCCGTCGCATCTCGGCGAGGAGTCGCGGGTCGGAACCGCCGACGTAACCGAGAAGCGCCTTTGCCATGATGGATGGTCCTCCACACTGAGTGACCGACCGATGCGGTGTGGGTCGTGAGGGAATCGCACCCGCGGTGCTCGGCAGCGCTCTGTCATCACTGCGGTTCTGCTGCCAACCAGCTCTGCCAAACAGCTAAGGTGCGCGGGGTTTTCAGCGTCTCACCAAAAAGTTTGACGGTCAACACGATCACACCCTGTAGAGGCGGGCGTCCCTGGGATGCGCGGCTTGACGATCATGCGGCGCGACTCTCCTGCGGCGCCCTGAAGGGCGTGGAGATCATCCTTACTGCGGCAGCCTGGCATGCCAACCGATTCTTGGCAACCACCCGGTCCTTCCGCAGGTCATTTCATGTGTACGGGGATCGGTGGGGCACACCGTCACCCCTCGCCGCCCCTCGAACACGGTCCGAACACGGCCCCGAATTCGGTCGATATCCGGATCACGATCAGCGGATGGCAAATCCCTCGTAACCGCCGCGCGGGGTGTCCCAGATCTCAGTGACTCCGTCCACGCGGCCGGGTGTGTCGTCGGACCGCAGCCACTCCAGCAGACGGTGGCAATTCTCACGTTGTCCTTCGGCGACCACCTGCACCCGACCGTCGTCGAGATTGAGGGCGAATCCGGTGAGACCCCCGATCTCCAAAGCATTTGCCCTGGTGAACCAGCGGAACCCTACTTGCTGTACTCGGCCGCGTACCCAAGCAGTGAGTCGCACGTCTTCGTTCATGCCAGAACGCTAACCGGCCAATTGCTCAACGGGCACTTCGGCCCCATAGGCCATGGCGTACAGTCCCGTCGCAATAGCCTCACCTGTTCGGGTGAGGCATGTTGACGCCCGGAGTGGCGTCCAGATCGCCAGAAGGGGACAGCAGATGGGCCGCCATCGACGCTCCGCCGCAGGTCCCGAAGCAGGTCCGGCCGCCGACCCGTACAAGGCCGCGGACACCCGCCGCCACCGGGGCGCCCGCCGCAGGAAGCGGTCCGCCATGCATCTGCGTACCGGACTGGTCGGCGTCTCCGCGGCCATGGCCGTCGGAGCCGTGGCCGTGGCCTCCGGACTGCTGCCGGGCGGCGCGGGCTACCACGTGAGCGGCGGCACGGCCGCCGACCAGGTCCGCGCGGACGGGGCACCGGACCTGCTGACGCAGGGCGGTTCCACCACCGCGCCGGCCGACCGCGGCACGTCGTCGGCCTCGGCCAGCCGCGGTACGGGGCGTTCCCAGGGGCCCGAGGGGTCGGGCTCCCCCAGTTCCTCCGCGACGCCGTCCACCTCGCCTTCGGAGAAGGCCGAGCAGACGAAGCAGGCGCAGAAGACCGAAGAGAGCGCCGCTCCCTCGGCGGCCGACAGGACCGGCGCCGCCCCGGCGACCAAGACCCCGACGGCCAAGGCCTCGGCGACGCCGAGGACGTCTTCCGCCGCTCCGACCCGCCCGGCCTCATCCCCACCTGCCGACACCTCCGCACAGGCGGCCGTGCTCGCCCTGGTCAACGAGGAGCGCGCGAAGGTCGGCTGCAGCCCGGTGACGGCCAGCGCCTCGCTCGCCTCGCTTGCCCAGGACTTCAGTGACGACATGGCGGCCCGCGGCTTCTTCAGCCACACCGACCCGGACGGCCAGACCCCCTGGGACCGTGCCACCAAGGCCGGCGTGACGGGGCTCGGCGGCGAGAACATCGCCCGCGGCCAGGCCGACGCACAGGCCGTGATGACGTCCTGGATGAACAGCGAAGGCCACCGAGCAAACATTCTCAACTGCGACTACAAGACACTCGGCGTCGGAGTCCACTACGGCTCCGGCGGCCCCTGGTGGACGCAGGACTTCGGCTTCTGAGATTTCCGCAGGTCGGTGACCCATCAGCTTTCTCGGGCCGTCTCGGGGCCGTTATCGGCAACCGAGGCGGCCCGAACTGTGTCTACGGCCGACCGTGTACGGGGTCTCGCTCGACGGCATCAGATGCGCGTAGGTCCGCAGCGCGAAGCCGGAATCATGGTGGCCGAGACATTCACTGAGAGCCTTGATGCTCTCGCCTGCGTCGACAGCCAGGCCGAACACCTCACCTTGGTGAAGGCCGCAGCCAGCAGCGGGGTCCACCAGCGCCCGATACCGCTCAGGCATAGCCGCCCGCACTACCCTGACCCGATCGGCAGTCCTCGGCTTGACCTTGCGCGGGTCGAGTCGTGGAGCCTTCGCCGACCGTGCGCTGCACGTGTTGGCACGGATGAGTCGATCTTCCACCGCGGCCGTGAAAACCGTCGAGACGTGCGCGAAGATCCCGCGCCGGTTCGTGGTGGGCGTTGAGGGCTCCTCTCCCGACCACCATCGACCCAGGCAGAACCGAGCAGACGCGGCCCATGGCGCCCGGGCGTTCGTACAGTGGCGCGCTCCACCAGGCCGGTCAGCTGACCGCCGCCTTCTTGAAACCAAGTCGGCCGGCCAGGATCCGATTCAGCCTCACCGCGGGGTCAGGATGCAGAGCGGACGGCCTTCGTCGGGGTCACCGACGTAAGTCCAGAGCTTCAGTGTCTTGCCGTCTCGGAGGGCGTCGTAGCCGAAACTCACGCCATCGGCTTTGAACGACATGTCGACGCTGGTCTGTCCCTTCCAGTCAGAGTCGCGCCAGGTGCCTGATCCCGACCTGGGTCCGTTCTTCAGGTCGTCGACATCGAGGTCGAAAAAATTGCCGCAGACGTCATCGGCAGTGAACGTTCCGTCCGGCTTCAACTCCAGTGTGCCGCCATGGGTATCGGTCCACGTGGTCGCTGTCCGGGATCGGGGTAGCTCGGTCGGCTTACCGTCAGGGACTGGCGGGAAGGCCAGCCTGCCACATGCGACGAGGGCGAACGCGACGGGAACGAGGGCCAGGACTGCCCGGCTAAAACGCAACACACGCCACCCCAACACTTTCCGCGGGACGCACGAACGACTGCGGTTCGACCAGTCGTCGAGCACGTGCTCGTTATCCTGTCAGCATTTCTGAACGCGTTCAACTTCTTTGGTCAGGCTGGACACGTGAACGCGTGGCGCCACGGACGGTGCGGCCTGCCTCCCATGCGCAGGTCTGTGCGGTGCACCGGTGCCACAATCGCGCCGGATGAGGTCGGGACTCACGGGGAACTGCGGCTGCTGGCGGAGACGACGGCCGGCAGACGTCAAAGTCGGCATCGCGCAGGTCAGACCTCATCTCGCTCACGACGGCCTCAGCGTGTGCGTCGACGAGTCGAGACGGCACGACAACTACCCATATCGGCAGTTGATTTGAACCACTGTGACTGCGCCGGCCGCGCGCACGATCGGCCGCTCAGGAGGTGAACGCATGGCCACTTACGTCCGCACAGCGCACTCCTGAAGTGAGCACTGTGCGGGCGTAAGCTGTTTTCATGGACGAGAACACGCGTCGGGACGGCGCCGACAGCCTGCCGTTCGACGTGTTCTCCCGGCAGTGCCCCTCGCGCGGCACGCTGGAGCATGTCACCGGACGTTGGGGCAGTCTGACGCTCACCGCGCTCCACGATTCCGGTTCCCGCTTCAACGAGCTGCGGCGCAGGGTCGACGGGGTGAGCGAGAAGATGCTCTCCCAGACGCTTCACGCTCTGGAGCGGGACGGACTCGTCCACCGGGAGGCGCAGCCCACCAACCCGCCGCGTGTCGACTACGAGCTGACGCCATTGGGGCGCGAGGTCGCCGACCGGCTGCGCGGGCTGATCCAGCTCGTCGAGGGGCGGATGCCCGAGGTGCTGGACGCCCGCAACCGTTACGACGAGGCCCGCGAGAGCTGAGAGGGCTCCGGCTTGATCGGCCGGACGTCGCTCAGAGCCGCGGCGGCCGCTGGCAGCGCGGGCAGAAGTAGCTGGAGCGGTTCATCCACGCACGGCGGCGCATCGGCGTACCGCAGCGGTGGCAGGGCTCGCCCTCGCGCCCGTAGGCGTCGAGCGACCGGTCGAAGTAGCCCGACTCGCCGTTCACATTGACGTAGAGGCTGTCGAAGCTGGTGCCGCCCTGGTCCAGCGCCGCGGTCATCACGTCACGGACATGACCGAGCAGTTCGGCAGACCTGGGCCGGGTCAGCGTCGCGGTGGGCCGGTCGTAGTGCAGCTTCGTGCGCCAGAGTGCCTCGTCCGCGTAGATGTTGCCGACGCCGCTGATCAGCGACTGGTCGAGCAGCGCGCGCTTGACCGTCGTACGGCGCAGCCGCAGCGCGGTGTGGAACGCGGCGTCGTCGAACGCCGGGTCCAGTGGGTCGCGGGCGATGTGCGCGATGGTGTCGGGCAGCCCGTCGGCGGTGTTCTCGTGGAGCGACAGCCCGCCGAAGGTCCGCTGATCGACGAAGCGCAGCTCGGTGCCGAGGGTGTCGTCGAAGCGGATCCGGATCCGCAGGTGCTTCTCGTCGGGTGCGTCCTGCGGCTGGACGAGCAGCTGGCCGCTCATGCCGAGGTGGCCGAGGAGCGACGAGGACGCCTCGTCCAGCGGCACCCAGAGGTACTTGCCGCGACGCATCGCCCTGCCGAAGCGGCTGCCGCCGAGCCGGGCCGCGAAGTCCGTGGACCCCGCGACGTGACGGCGGACCGCGCGCGGGTGCAGGACCTCGACGTCGGCGACCGTGCGGCCGGATATCCAGCGATCGAGACCACGCCGTACGACTTCGACCTCGGGCAGCTCGGGCACGGTGCAACTCCTTCAGTTCCTTCGGAACAAGGTTACGTACCTGACTTTGATTCCGGACACGGAAAACCCCCCGGTGCACAGGGCACCGAGGGGTCGACGCGTCAGGCCGGAGCGACGTCCGTGGACGGCGACGGGTCGGCAGGGGTGTCGGCGGCCCCTCCGTCGGCGGCGGCCTTGGCCGCAGCCTCCCGTTCCTCCGCGGCGGCGCTGATCTCGCGCCAGGCGGACTCGGCCGCCTGCTGCTCCGCTTCCTTCTTGCTACGGCCGGTGCCGGTGCCGTACGAGACACCACCGACGCGAGCAGCAGCAGTAAAGGTCTTCTCGTGGTCCGGGCCGGTCTCCGTGACGAGGTACTCGGGGACTCCGAGGCTCTCGCTCGCGGTGAGTTCCTGGAGGCTGGTCTTCCAGTCCAGGCCGGCGCCGAGGTTGGAGGACCTGTCGATCAGCGGGTCGAAGAGCCGGTGGACCAGCTCCGAGGCCGCACTGAGGCCCTGGTCGAGATAGACCGCGCCGATCACCGCTTCAAGGGTGTCGGCGAGGATGGACGCCTTGTCCCTGCCGCCCGTGCCCTCTTCGCCCCGGCCGAGCCGGATGAAGGAGCCGAGTTCGAGGCCGCGGCCCACCTCAGCAAGTGCACGCGAGTTGACCACCGCGGCCCGCAACTTGGCCAGCTGGCCTTCGGGCAGGTCGGGGTGGGTGCGGTACAGCGTGTCCGTGACCACCAGGCCGAGCACCGAATCCCCGAGGAATTCGAGCCGCTCGTTGGTGGGCAGACCGCCGTTCTCGTATGCGTACGAGCGGTGGGTCAGCGCACGCACCAGAAGGGCGGACTCGAGGTGATACCCGAGCCGCCCTTCCAGAAGCGTGTGGGACGAGGCTGTGTTGACGTTGTCTGCCTGCTTCTTGGCGTGGGACAACTCAGACATCGGGCCTCTCACCAGCCGCTCAGACCTCGAGGACCTGGCGCTTGTTGTACGTGCCGCAGCTCGGGCACGCGATGTGCTGCAGCTTCGGCTCCTGGCAACGCTCGCACGAAACCAGGGTGGGGACCGCAGCCTTCCACTGCGACCGGCGGTGGCGCGTGTTGCTGCGCGACATCTTCCGCTTCGGAACAGCCACGGCTACTTCTCCTGCTTCTCGTCGACGCCCGCTTCGGCGCCGCCCATGTTGTCCTTCTCGCCGTCCGAAACGGTCTCGGCGAGTCCTTGCAATGCCGCCCAACGAATGTCGACGGCATCGTGGTGGTGACCGGGGTTCTCGTCCAGCCTGATTCCGCATTCGGAACACAGACCGGCACAGGACTCCCGGCACACCGGCTGCATCGGCAGTGCGAGCACCACCGCATCGCGCAGCACTGGCTCGAGGTCGAACAGGCCGTCCTCGATGAAGAGCCTGTCCTCGTCGTCCTCGGCGTCGTCGGCCGGTTCCGCTTTGACGCGGCCCCGGTCATCGGCGTCAGGGTACGAGAACATCTCCTGGAAATCCGCTGCGACCTCTTGGCGCAGCGGCTCCAGACACCTTACGCACTCCCCCTCGGCCGACGCACGGGCGGTGCCTGTGACAAGCACCCCTTCCATGACCGATTCGAGGCGGAGGTCCAGTTCCACCGGTGCGCCCTCCGGCACACCGATGACCCCGTCGATACCGAGGTCCCTGGGGGCGTCCACCGAGCGGGTCAGCCGCAGGAGGGCACCGGGACGCCGACCCAGCTCGTGCGTATCGAACACGAGAGGGTTTCGGTGGTCGAGGTGGCCGTTCAGGGCTTTTCCTGCTTTCGAAATCGTATGCATGGCGCATCGCGCACCGTGGGAGGGGCCGACCGGTTCGGAGTCGAAGCGGGCAGCCTGGATCGCAGTCATACGCGCGACCGAAGAACCAGGATACTGGACGCGTCACCCTGCTCCCAATCGGGTCCGATTCCGGACCCGAACCGGGCGGAATCGGTCAGCGCTCCTGCTCGTACCGGCGGAGCTGGTCGAGGTCGATCATGCTGGTGTCGAACAGGCTGGTCTCGTCGAGGGCGCTCTCGCCCTGCTGGTGAAGCCCCTGCTGCGGGAGGGGCTGGTGTTGCCAGCTGTCGTACCCCTGTGTCTGGCCCTGGTCGTAGCCCTGCGTCTGGCCCTGGTCGTAGCCCTGAGCCTGCAGCTGCGCGTGCCCCTGGTCGTAGCCCTGCTGCTGATAGGCGGCGTACGGGTCGGGCTGCTGCTGATAGCCGTACATGTCCTGCTGGGGCTGCTCCTGGTACGCGTACGTCTCCGCGTAGCTCGGCTGCGCCTGCGCCGGGAAGTGCGGCTGGACCTGCTGGGGCACCGGCTGCGGCTCCGGGGTGGCGAGTTCGGCGAGACCGGCCCAGTGGTCCTCGTCGCTGGTGTGGCCCTGGCTGCCCGCGGCGTCCTGGGCTGCCATGTGCGCGCCGAGCTCGTCGGTGGCGACCCGGCCGTGCAGCTTCTGCCGGCCGCGGCCGACCGCCTCCAGGGTCTTGGCCAGCACGGCCTCGAAGGCGCCGAGCTTGGTGTCGACGTATTCGTCGGCGCGGCGCTGCAGCGTTGCCGGGTCGGTGCTGCGCTCCGGGGCCTCGGCGAAGTCCGGGTCCTCGTACCCCTGCTCGTCGAAGGCCTGGCCGCGGCCGAGGAGCTTCTCGCGGCCACGGTCGACGGAGCCGATCGTCTTGGTGAGGACGACCTCGAAGTTGGCGAGCTTGCTGTCGACGTACTCGTCGGCCTCGGCGCGGACCTCGTCGGCCTCCCGGCGGGCCTCGTCGAGGATGCGGTCCGCCTCGGACTGGGACTGCCGGGCGATCTCGGTGTCGGAGATCAGTGAGCCGCGCTGGGCGTGGGCGGACTCGATGATCCGCTCGGCCTCCTGGCGGGCCTGCTCGACCAGCTGCTCCCGGCCGCCGAGGAGCTCCTGGGCGTGGGCGAGCGAGCCGGGGAGGGCCTCACGTACCTCTTCGAGCATCGCGAGCAGGTCGGCGCGGTTGACCACGCACGACGCCGACATGGGCATGGACCGGGCGTTCCCGACCGCTTCGACGATCTCGTCGAGCTTCTTCTGCACGTCCACCGTGTGCTCGCCACTCTCTACTGCTGATTGGAGACGGACGGGACGACTGTACGGCCAGTCGGCGCCCGTCCGACACCTGGTGACGGGCTGTCAGTGGTTCACTCCTGGGCGAGCCGGTCCACGAGGGCCCGGTGGACCAGCGGCGGCAGCAGGTGGGAGACGTCGCCACCCCAGGTCGCGACCTCCTTGACCAGGGAGGACGACAGGAAGCTGTAGGTGGGGTTGGTCGGCACGAAGAGCGTTTCGACGCCGGAGAGGCCGTTGTTCATCTGGGCCATCTGCAGCTCGTAGTCGAAGTCGCTGACGGCCCGCAGGCCCTTCACGATGGCCGGGATGTCGCGCTGCTTGCAGAAGTCGACCAGGAGGCCGTGGAAGGACTCGACCTGGACGTTGCCGAAGTCGGCGGTGACCTGGCGGATCAGCTCGATCCGCTCGTCGACCGTGAACAGGCCCTTCTTGGACTGATTGATCATCACCGCGACGTGTACGACGTCGTACAGCTTCGAGGCGCGGCCAATGATGTCGAGGTGTCCATTGGTGATGGGGTCGAACGACCCCGGACAGACGGCGCGGCGCAACTTGAGTCCCTCGCTCTCCGGTGCGGTCATCGTGCGTCTTCGCACGTAGAGGCGGCGCGACCGTACCAAAGCGTTCCCTCGCCGTAGCGACGGGCCCGCAGTGGCTCGAATCCCTTGGGCCAGTTGAATTCTCCGCCTCTGGTGCTCCGTTCCACGGTGACGAGGGCATCGTCCGTGAGCCAGCCCTGGGCACGGAGTGTGAGCAGTATCTCGCCAAGATCGTCGTCGGTGACGACGTACGGCGGATCCAGGAAGACCACGTCGTACGGGTCCGCGGGCGCCGGCCCTGTCACGATCTGTTCGGCTTTGCCGGTACGGACCTCGGCGCCGGGCAGGCCGAGCGTACGGACGTTGTCCCGGACCGTGCGGGCGGCCTTGGTGTCCGCCTCGACGAGCAGGGCGTGGACCGCTCCGCGGGAGAGCGCTTCGAGGCCGACGGCGCCGGAGCCCGCGTACAGATCCGCGATACGGATGCCCTCCAGGGTGCCGAGGAGCGCCTCCCAGGTGGAGAAGAGGCCCTCGCGCGCGCGGTCGGAAGTGGGGCGGGTGCCGGTGCCGGGCGGGACGGCCAGGCGGCGTCCGCCGGCCGAGCCGGCGATCACGCGGGTCATGGGTGTCTGAATCCTCGGGTCGGGGTGGCCCGCCGGGGTGGGGCGGGCGCCGTGCGTCCCACGATATGGCTTCGGTCCCGTTCGGGCCCGGGGGCCCCGGCGAACACCTGGGTCTCCCCCGTCCTCAGCCGTTGACGTCCGTCCTGTGCCCGGCTGCCGATTCCCCCCTGCGTTCAGCCCTTGCTCTCAGCCCTTGTCGAGGTACTCCTCGCGCTCCTTGTCGAGCAGCGCGTCCAGGGCGGTGCGCAGCTCGGGCAGGTCCGTCAGCTCCGGGTCGGCGACGACGACGGCGACGGCCTCCTCGCGGGCGGCGGCGATGACCTCCTCGTCGTCGATGACGGTGAGCATCCGCAGGGACGAGCGGACACCGGACTGGGCCTGGCCGAGGACATCGCCCTCACGACGCTGTTCGAGGTCGATCCGGGACAGTTCGAAGCCGTCGAGGGTGGCGGCGACGGAGGACAGGCGGGCCCGGGCGGGGCTCGCCTCGTGCGCCTCGCTGACCAGCAGGCAGAGGCCGGCGGCGGAGCCACGGCCGACACGGCCGCGCAACTGGTGGAGCTGGGAGACGCCGAACCGGTCGGCATCCATGATCACCATCGCTGTGGCGTTGGGGACGTTCACCCCGACCTCGATGACGGTCGTCGCGACGAGGACGTCGACCTGGCCCGCGGCGAAGCGACGCATCACGTCGTCCTTGTCGTCGGGGTTCATCCTGCCGTGCAGCACCGCGATGCGCAGTCCGGCGAGGGCGCCCTTGGTGAGCTGCTCGGCGATCTCCAGCACGGCGAGCGGCGGGCGCTTGTCGCCGTCGTCCTCGGGCGGCTGCTTCTTGCCCTTCTTCTTCTCGGACTCGTCGTCGGCGTCGTCACCGATCCGGGGGCATACGACATACGCCTGGTGGCCGTTCTCGACCTCCTCGCGGACCCGCTCCCAGGCCCGGGTGAGGAAGTGCGGCTTGTCCTTGGCCGGGACGACATGGCTGGCGATCGGCGAGCGGCCGGCCGGCAGCTGGTCGAGCACGGACGTCTCCAGGTCGCCGAAGACGGTCATGGCGACGGTACGGGGGATGGGTGTGGCGGTCATGACCAGCAGGTGCGGCGGCTGCTTGCCCTTGGACCGCAGGGCGTCGCGCTGCTCGACACCGAAGCGGTGCTGCTCGTCGACGACGACCAGTCCCAGGTCGTGGAACTGCACCTTGTCCTCGATCAGCGCATGCGTGCCGATCACGATCCCGGCCTCACCGGTGACCAGGTCGAGCAGCGCCTGACGGCGGGCCGCCGTACCCATGGAGCCGGTGAGCAGTACCACCTTCGTACCGAGGTCGGAGCCGCCCAGCATGCCTCCCTCGGCCAGCTCGCCCATCATCTCCGTGATGGACCGGTGGTGCTGCTGGGCCAGCACCTCGGTGGGCGCGAGCATCGCGGCCTGTCCGCCCGCGTCGACGACGGCGAGCATGGCGCGCAGCGCGACCAGCGTCTTCCCGGAACCGACCTCGCCCTGCAGCAACCGGTGCATGGGGTGCTCGGTCGCCAGGTCGTCGAAGATCTCCTTGGAGACCTTCTCCTGGCCCTCGGTGAGGGTGAACGGCAGCTCGGCGTCGAATGCGTCGAGCAGTCCGCCGTGGGCGGGGATCCGCGCCACCGCCGGAAGCTGGGTGTCCGCGTACCGGCGGCGGGCGAGCGCGACCTGGAGGACGAACGCCTCGTCCCACTTCAGCCGGTCCCTGGCGTCGGCGATGTCCGCCTTTGTCTGCGGGCGGTGGATCTTCAGCAACGCCTCGGGCAGCGGGGTGAAGCCACGCCCCTCGCGCAGCGACGAGGGCAGCGGGTCGACGGCGTCCCGGGCGCTGGGCAGCACGGTGTCGACGGCCTTGGCGATCCGCCAGGAGTCGAGCTGCTTGCACGCCGGATAGATGGGCAGCAACTTCCCGGCGAAGGCGTCCACCGCCTCCGTGGCCTCGTCGGCGTCCGTGGCGTCGAGGAGCTGGTAGGTGGGGTGGGCGAGCTGCATCTTCCGGTTGAAGACGGACACCTTCCCCGCGAACATCGCCCGGCGTCCGGGCAGCAGCTCCTTGTGCGGCTTGTGCACGCCGTGGCCGAAGAAGACCAGCTGGAGCCGGCCGCTGCCGTCGGTGAGGGTCACCTCCAGGCGTTTGCCCCTGCCGTTGTTGAACATCATGATCCGGGCGTCGGCGACCTGGGCGACGACGGTCACATGCTCGTCCAGCGGGAGGTCGGCCAGCGCGGTCAGCTTGCCGCGCTCCTCGTAGCGCCGCGGGTAGTGGTGCAGCAGATCACCGACCGTGTGCAGGTCGAGGTGTTCGGCCATCACCTTCGCGGTGGCACCGCCGAGCAGCTTCTTGAGGGGTTCGTCGAACGCAGACACGCGATCCATTGCACACCACACCACTGACAGAAGTCGCCCGCACCACCGGAATCCCCTGGCCGCCAACGCCTTCGCGCCGGCGAGGAGTGGTCCCCGCTCCCCGCTCCCGAGCGGGAATACGGAAGCTGCTCGCCTTCACCGAACCGCCGCGGGTGGCCACCGGTCGAAGAAGGAGTGGTGCGGCACGTCCCGCCGCCTCACGGCACCGCAGGCCCGGCATGCTGCTGCTGTCGCCGGGCGACAGGCCGTACAGGTACCGGTGGTGCGAGGCGGGCGGAGGCGGAATCGGCGGTCGGGTACGTGGACCGGGCGCCGCACGAGCAGGGACCGGACCCGCCCGGTGGCCGTTCTCCGCGCCGTCGGCGGACGGACCGGATCGCAACGCCCGGTGGGCAGTTGGCCGCCCCCTTCTAGCCCGTCCGGCGATCGGGACGACGCTCCACGGGCGGCGCCGCCCTTGTCCGCCCTACTCCACGCCGATCAACAGCGGCGTTCCCTGACCGCCGCCGCGATACACCACCGTGTCCACCGCCAGATAGCCCTCCCGCACATGCTCCTCCAGGGCGTCGGCCAAGGCGTCGGGCACGTCCTCGCCCAGCACCAGGGTGACGAGTTCGCCGCCCGCCGCCAGCATCCGGTCGATCACCGCCCGGGCCGTGCCGGGGACGTCCTCGCCGATGACCGCCACATCGCCTTCGATCAGGCCGAGGATGTCGCCGGCCTGGCAGATGCCCGCCATGGTCCAGGACTGCCGTTCGGCGACGGCCAGTTCGCCGTAGCGGGTGGCACCGGCCGCCGCGGTCATCGCCACCACGTCCTCGTCGAAGCTGCGGTCCGGTTCGTGGACGGCGAGGGCGGCGATGCCCTGGACGGCGGCCCGGGTCGGGATGAGGGCGACCCGGATGCCTTCGGTACGGGCCTGTTCGGCGGCGGCAGCCGCCGTGTGGCGCAGCTCGGCGTCGTTCGGCAGGAACACCACCTCGCGGGCGTGCGCGCGGCGGATCGCGTCGACCAGTTCGCCGCTGGCCGGCGGCTCCCCGGGCCGGGCGAGCACGGTGGTCGCTCCGGCCTCGGAGCAGAGGCCGGAGAGCCCGGGGCCGGGGACCACGACGACGACACCGCGCTGCGCCGGTTCGGCGTGCGGCAGGTGGACCCGGTCGGCGCCGAAGTGGGTGATGCGGATCCGGTACGGCCGGCCGGCCTCGACCCCGGCCTCCACCGCCGCACCCGCGTCGTCGACATGGACGTGGACGTTCCACAGCCCGTCCCCGCCGACCACGACGAGCGAGTCACCGAGCCCGTCGAGCCGGGTCCGCAGCCGGTCGACCGCGTCGTCCCCGGCCTCCAGCAGATAGATCACCTCGAAGGCGGAACCGTCCTGCGGTCCGCCCGCCGCGCAGTCCTCGGCCGCGGCGGTGGTCACGGGGGCGATGTCGGGGGTCACCCAGATCCCGTGTTCGGGTGTCTCCCCGGAGACCGCTTCGACGAGCGCCTCGAGGACGGTCACCAGGCCCCGCCCTCCGGCGTCCACGACACCTGCCCGTCCGAGGACGGCCAGCTGTCCGGGGGTCTCGTCCAGTGCCGTGCGTGCACCCTCGTACGCCGCCTGCACGACCGCCTGCGCACTCGGGTCGCCCGCCGTGCGGGCGGCGGCCTCGGCTGCTGCGGTGGCCACCGTCAGCACGGTGCCCTCGACGGGGTGGGCGACGGCCTGCCTGGCTGCGGTCGCGGCCCGGGCCAGCGCGAGCCGCAGATGGTCCGCGTCGTGCCCGTCCGCCAGCACCCCTGCCATGCCGCGCAGCAGCTGCGCCAGGATCGTGCCGGAGTTCCCACGGGCGCCGATCAGCGCCCCGTGGGCCATGGCCCGTACGGCATCGGCGACGGCGGGCACGGACGAGCCGGTCTCGTGGGCGGCGAAGACCGCTTCGACGGCTCCTGCCGCGGACTCCACCGTCAGATAGAGGTTGGTCCCGGTGTCCCCGTCCGCGACGGGATACACATTGATCGCGTCGATCGCCGCACGCTCCCGTCCCAGTGCCTCCAGGGCGAGCGAGCACCAGGTACGCACCGCGACGGCGTCCATGTCGTCGGCGGTCTGCGGCACGTGGTGTTCCTCCTGGAGAGCGACCGTGGGCGGCTGGCTGAACCGCAGAGTAGTCCGGCCCGGTGGGCCCGGCAGGGACAGGGGCGGGCCGGACGGCGGCGAAACCCATGGTAGTTTCGTTCTACCGACGCAGCCGTTGTATGCTGCTTCGGTTGCCCGATGAGAGTCGGGCCATTCCTCCGGTACCGCCACTTCAGTCAAATGATTCCGGCGCGCCGGAATTCACTGTAAGTGCATCTGAAGTCTTTGGAGTGACCCGTGGCTGCCAACTGCGACGTCTGCGGCAAGGGGCCGGGCTTCGGCAACAACATTTCGCACTCGCACCGCCGTACGTCCCGTCGCTGGAATCCCAACATCCAGCGCGTGCGTGCCGTGGTCGGTCGGACGCCGAAGCGGCTCAACGTCTGCACCTCGTGCATCAAGGCCGGCAAGGTCGCGCGCTGACGTTCCCGTCGTAGCGCAGCCTTCCGGTTGCCCAAAAAGCCGGTCCACCTCGGTGGACCGGCTTTTTGCTGTGCGCCGGGCCCCTACAGCCGCCACCCGTGGTCGACGGGGCCGATCCCGGCGCCCAGCGGAAAGCCTGCCGCGATCGCCCCGGTGACGTACTCCTTCGCGGCCCGTACCGCCGTCGGTACGTCCTGCCCCCGGGCCAGCCCACAGGCGATCGCGGAGGCGAGGGTGCAACCCGTGCCATGGGTGTGCCGGTTGTCGTGCCGGGGGGCACGCAGCCAGTGCTCGTCGGTGCCGTCCGTGAGCAGGTCGACCGGCTCGCCGGGCAGATGCCCGCCCTTGATGACGACCCAGCGCGGTCCGTATCCGAGGATCTCCCCGGCGGCCCGCCGCATTGCGGACTCGTCCGTGACGGTCACTCCGGTGAGCTGTGCCACCTCGTCCAGGTTGGGGGTCGCCACCGTCGCGACAGGCAGGAGCTTCTGACGTACGGAATCGAGGGCTTCGGCGGCCAGCAGCGGATCGCCGTGCTTGGAGACCCCGACCGGGTCGACGACGACCGGGGCGTCGGTGGCCGCGAGAAGTGCGGCGACGGTCTCCACGAGTGCGGCCGACGCCAGCATGCCGGTCTTCACCGCCTGGACCCCGATGTCGTCGACGACGCTGCGGTACTGGGCCCGGACAGCCTCCACGGGCAGCTCCCACGCGCCCTGGACACCCAGCGAATTCTGCGCCGTCACTGCGGTGATCACGCTCATGCCGTGCACGCCGTGCGCCAGCATCGTCTTCAGATCGGCCTGAATGCCCGCACCGCCGCCGGAATCGGATCCGGCGACGGTGAGTACACGGGGTGGTACGAGCGGTGCGGCGGGGGATGCAGATATGGGCATACCCCGAAATCTACTCCGGGCGCCGGAGCTGCCGGGCGCCCCCCGAGAGGTGTCCCGTCACCCCCGGCGGGGGACCGCCCTCAGTGGGCGTCCTCGATGCCACCGAAGTGGTCCCAGCCGCCCTTGCTGGTCCAGGGCGCTCCGTCGACCGTCACCTGGGGCAGCGCCGACGGGTTGAGGACCTCGCCGATCACCTTCCAGCGGGCGGGCAGCTTCACGTCCGCCGGGAACGTGGCGACGATCGCGTGGTCCTCTCCCCCGGTGAGCACCCACTGCAGCGGATCCACGCCGACCGCCTGGCCGATGTCGGACATCTGCGACGGGATGTCGATGAGTCCGGAGCGCAGATCGATCCGGACCTTGCTGGCCTCGGCGATGTGCCCGAGGTCGGCGACGAGTCCGTCGCTGACGTCCGTCATGGCGGTGGCGCCGAGCCCGGCGGCCGCGGGGCCCGCGTGGTACGGCGGTTCGGGACGCCGGTGTGCCTCTACGAAGGCACGCGGCGACCGGAATCCGCGGGAGAGCACCGCGTACCCGGCGGCGGACCAGCCGAGCCAGCCGGTGACGGCGACGACGTCGCCGGGGCGGGCGCCGGCCCGGGTGACCGGTTCGTGGTTGCGCAGATCGCCGAGTGCGGTGATCGCGACGGTGATCGTCTCACCGCCGACCACGTCACCGCCGACCACGGCCGCCCCCGCGACCTGGCATTCGTCACGGATGCCGTCCATCAGCTCGCCCGCCCAGGTGACCGGGAGTTCGGCGGGGACGACCAAGCCGAGCAGCAGCGCGGTGGGCACGGCGCCCATGGCGGCGATGTCGGCGAGATTCTGCGCGGCGGCCTTGCGTCCGACGTCGTACGCCGTCGACCAGTCGCGACGGAAGTGCCGTCCCTCCAACAGGATGTCGGTACTGGCCACGACCCTGCGGTCGGGAGCGGCCACGACCGCGGCGTCGTCGCCGGGTCCGAGCCGTACCGCCGGAGTGGTGGTGAGGCGGGAAGTGAGCTCCCTGATGAGCCCGAACTCCCCCAACTCGCCCACGGTTCCCTTCACCGAGTCTCACCTCTCATCTATCGCGCCGGACGGGCGTCCGGCCTGGATCGGCGGCCGGGGGCCGGGACCGTGGCCCGGCCGTCGGATGCAGTCTGCTCCGGTCGTCGCCGGCATGCCTGTCCCCCATCCGGACCGCTGCACTTGCGGTCGCGAGCCGTCACTGCTGTCGGTACTGTCAAGAGATACGTCAACCGCTGCCATCCGTACGCCACGCGGTGGGAGGTCATCCGGTCCGCAGGTCTCCCCGCGGCCCGCGGCAACGCGATACCGTGGCGTCTCTTTCCCCCACATGATCCTCGTGGCCGCCCTGGAGGTTCCGTGGTACAGGCGTACATCCTTATTCAGACCGAGGTGGGCAAGGCGTCGACCGTCGCCGAGACCATCACGAAAATCCCGGGAGTGATCCAGGCAGAGGACGTCACCGGCCCCTACGACGTGATTGTGCGCGCGCAGGCCGACACAGTCGATGAACTCGGACGCATGGTGGTCGCCAAGGTGCAGCAGGTGGAAGGCATCACCAGAACCCTGACCTGCCCGGTCGTTCATCTGTAGCCCCCTTATACGCTGGGCCGGTGACGTCCATCCGCCCCCGGCTTCGCCGCCCCGTGTTCCTCGGCCCGTCCGCTGCCGTACTGCTGCTGGCCGCGGCGGGCTGCTCCACCACGGACACCCATGCGTCGATCACGGTTCCCACCCCGACGCCGGAAGCCGCAGCCTACTGCCGTGCACTGCACAAGGAGCTGCCGAAGACCGTCGCCGGACAGGAGCGCAACGACCCCGGGCCGAAGTCGGAGCTGACCGCCGGCTGGGGGGACGGGGCGATCGTACTGCGCTGCGGGGTCGACCGGCCCGCAAAGATGGACGATCCGATGGCGAAGGGGGCCGAGGCGGACGGCGTCAACTGGCTGCTGGAGCAGCCGGAGGACGCCGGTCCGCGCTTCACCACCACCTATCGCAAGGCGTATGTCGAGGTGTCGCTCTCGACGGCGTACGCGCATGACATCAGCCCGCTGGCGGCGTTCGCCGCGGCCGTCAAGAAGACGGTTCCCAGCAGCATCTAGCGAGTGTCCGCGCAGTCCGGACCGGCGCCTGTGCGCACATCCGGCCCGGTGCTTCTCAGCGCAGGCCGGTCGGGCGGGTCAACGCCGCCTGGATCAGCCGGTCCACCAGCTCCTGGTAGCTCACGCCGCTCTCCTGCCACATCCGCGGGTACATGGAGATCGGGGTGAAGCCCGGCAGCGTATTGACCTCGTTGATCACGAAGCTGCCGTCCTCGGTGAGGAAGAAGTCGGCGCGTACCAGGCCCTCGCAGGACACCGCCTCGAAGGCTTCGACCGCGAGCCGCTGGACCTCGGCCGTCTGCTCCTCGGTCAGCGGGGCGGGCACGATCCCGGACGCCGAGTCGATGTACTTGGCCTCGAAGTCGTAGAAGTCGTGCGCCGTGACCGGCGGGATCTCGGCGGGCACGCTGGCGCGCGGTCCGTCCTCGAACTCCAGCACCCCGCACTCGATCTCGCGGCCCCGCAGCAGCGACTCGACCAGGAATTTGGGGTCGTGGCGGCGGGCTTCCTCGATCGCCTCGTCGAGACCGGAGAGGTCGTCGACCTTGGTGATGCCGATGGACGAACCTGCCCGGGCGGGCTTGATGAAGAGCGGCCAGCCGTGCTCACCGGCGAAGTCCACGATGCGCTTGCGGGCACCGGAGCGGTCGGTGTCCCACTCACGGGGGCGGATCACGACGTACGGACCGACGGGCAGCCCGAACGAGGTGAACACCCGCTTCATGTACTCCTTGTCCTGGCCGACCGCCGAGGCGAGCACACCGGCGCCCACGTACGGCACCCCGGACAGCTCCAGGAGCCCCTGGAGGGTGCCGTCCTCACCGTACGGGCCGTGCAGGACGGGGAAGACGACGTCGACCTCGCCGAGCGCCTTCGGTACCGAGCCGGGCTCGCTGTAGACCACCTCGCGGCTGCCGGGGTCGACGGAGAGCACCACGCCGCCCTCGCTGGACTCGGCCAGTTGTGCCACGTCCGGCATCTTCCGGTCGGTGATGGCCATCCGCTCGGGCTCGTCGGCGGTGAGCGCCCAGCGGCCGTCCGTCGTGATGCCGATCGGCAGGACGTCGTACTTCGTCCGGTCGATGGCGTTCAGGACGGCACCCGCGGTGACGACCGAAATGCCGTGTTCGGAGCTGCGGCCGCCGAACACGACGGCCACACGCGGCTTGCGGAGCTGCTGCTCCGGGCTCTGGGGGAGGTTCTCGCTGCTCATATCGCGTTGAGCGTACCTGCTGGTACTGGCCACGTCAGCGTCCCCGGGGCCGACCCGCGTGCGGAGCAGCCGCTCAGTGGCGCTCGGCCTTCGCGCTGCGCGACATCAGCTCGCCGAGTGCGACCATCGGCGGCTTGCCCTCGTGGACGATGGAGACGACCGTCTCCGTGATGGGCATGTCGATCCCGTGCCGGCGTGCCAGATCGAGTACCGATTCACAGGACTTGACGCCCTCGGCGGTCTGCTTGGTGACGGCGATGGTCTCTTCCAGCGTCATGCCGCGGCCGAGGTTGGTGCCGAACGTGTGGTTGCGCGACAGCGGCGAGGAGCAGGTCGCCACCAGGTCGCCCAGGCCCGCGAGTCCGGAGAACGTCAGCGGGTCGGCGCCCATGGCGAGGCCGAGCCGGGTGGTCTCGGCGAGGCCGCGGGTGATGAGCGAGCCCTTGGCGTTGTCGCCGAGGCCCATCCCGTCGGCGATGCCGACGGCGAGACCGATCACGTTCTTGACCGCGCCGCCGAGTTCGCAGCCGACCACATCGGTGAGGGTGTACGGGCGGAAGTACGGGGTGTGGCAGGCGGCCTGGAGGCGACGGGCCACCGACTCGTCCTGGCAGGCGACGACGGCCGCGGCAGGGCGGCGTTCGGCGATCTCCTTGGCCAGGTTGGGGCCGCTGATGACGGCGATGCGGTCCGCGCCGACCTTGGTGACGTCCTCGATGACCTCGCTCATCCGCTCGGCGGTGCCGAGTTCGACCCCCTTCATCAGCGAGACGAGGACGGTGTCCGGTCCGAGATGCGGGGTCCAGTCGGCGAGGTTGGCGCGCAGCGTCTGCGACGGCACGGCGAGCACGGCGAAGTCGGCGCCGCGCAGCGCCTCCGCGGCGTCGGTGGTGGCCCTGATGGACTCGGGGAGTTCAATTCCCGGCAGGTAGTCGGGGTTGGTACGCGTCGTGTTGATCGCCTCGACGGCCTCGGCACGACGGCCCCAGAGAGTGACCTCGCCACCCGCGTCGGCGAGGACCATACCGAAGGCCGTACCCCATGAGCCGGTTCCGAAGACGGCTGCTTTTACGGGGTGCGTCACTTGGGTCCCTTCCCTTCGGCCTTGCGCCGCTGTTCGGCACGCGCCTTGCGGTGGTCGTAGAGCTCGGCGGGGGCCTTCTCGCCGCGTACGACTTCGAGCTGGGCGGTGACCGCGGCCATGATGACCTCGGTCGCCTCACGCAGGACGTCGGGCGTCGGCTCCTTGTCGTAGAACCGGGAGAGGTCGACGGGCGGTCCGGCCTGCACCTGGAGAGTCTTGCGAGGGAAGAGCCGGAGCTTCTGCTCCTTGGCGTACGGCGGCATCGCGAGGTTGGCGCCCCACTGCGCGACGGGGATGACCGGGGCCTTCGTCATCAACGCGACGCGGGCGGCACCGGTCTTGCCCGCCATCGGCCACATGTCGGGGTCGCGGGTGAGGGTGCCCTCCGGGTAGAACGCGACGCATTCACCGCGCTCGATGGCGTCGACGGCGGCCCGGAAGGCGTCCAGCGCGTTGGTCGTCTCGCGGTACACGGGGATCTGTCCGGTGCCACGCAGCATCATTCCGACAAAGGGGGTCTTGAAGAGGCCCGCCTTGGCGAGAAGCCGCGGCACCCGGCCGGTGTTGTACTGGAAGTGGCCGTAGGAAAGCGGGTCCAGATACGAGTTGTGGTTGACCGCAGTGATGAATCCGCCGTCGGCCGGGATGTGTTCCATTCCCCGCCAGTCACGCTTGAACAGAACCACCAGCGGCGGTTTTGCGATGACCGCCGCCAGGCGGTACCAGAAGCCGATTCTGCGGCGGGACACTCGGACACCTTCCTCTACGGACCTGACGTGCTGCCTGACTGTGGGCGGCCAATTGTGACCCCAGGCCCCTGCTCTGTCGAGAACACGGTACGCCCCGCCTCCGGAGCCGACCCTCCGGGTTGTCGCACCGGCAGGCGAGAATGAGCGGCGATGTGCATCGAGGGGGAGATCGCCACGAACACCGACCCGACCGGCCTGTGGTCCCTGGTCGTCCCGTTGAAGCCGCTGTCGCAAGGCAAGAGCAGGCTGACACGGGCGGCCGGCGTCCTGCTGCGCCCCCGCCTCGCCCTGGCCTTCGCCCAGGACACCGTGGCTGCCGCGCTGTCCTGCCGGGCCGTACGGGATGTGGTGGTCGTCACGGACGACCCGGTGGCCGCGGCGGCGCTCGGGGCTCTCGGGGCACGCACCGTTCGCGACGAACCGGCCGCCGGACTCAACGCCGCACTCGTCCACGGCGAGCGGGCGGTGCGCGACCGGCGGCCCGCCGCGGCGGTCGCGGCGCTGAACGCGGATCTGCCCGCACTGCGCCCCGCGGAATTGGCTCGGGTCCTCGATTTCGCAGCCGAATTTCCCCGCGCATTTGTTACGGATGCGACAGGAATCGGCACGACATTTCTGTCGGCTTCATCCGGGGTGGAATTGCGTCCGGCTTTCGGTGGCCCGTCGAGGGCCAGGCATCTTTCCTCCGGCGCGGTGGAAATCACATCGGCCGGTATCGATTCGGTCCGCCAGGACGTGGACACCGGCGACGATCTGCGGGCGGCCGTGCGCCTCGGGGTGGGGCCGCACACGGCGGCCCGCTGGGCCGCGGGCGTGCCCGCGCGGGACCGATAGGCTGCCGTTCATGCAGGCGACCTCGTACACGTACGACCCCGAGACCCGCACCGGCAGTGTGCTGCTCGACGACGGCACCCCGGTGGAATTCGACGCCCCGGCCTTCGACGCGGGCGGCCTGCGGCTGCTGCGCCCCGGGCAGCGGGTGCGGATCGAGGTCTCGGGCGAGGGTGCGGACCGGCGGATCACCCTGGTGACACTGCAGACGTTCTGAAGGGCGCCTCGGATCACCGGGCCCCCTGCGACAGCGGGAAGGGCCCCGAACAGCCCGCGGGCCGGGCTCCCCGTGGGGAGCCCGGCCCGGCGCGTGTGAGTAGCCCTGCGCTGCTCGGTCTCACTTCTTCCGCGCGACGGCCTTCTTGGCCGTGGTCTTGCGCGCCGTGGTCTTCTTCGCGGGCGCCTTCTTCGCTGTGGCCTTCTTGGCGGGCGCGGTCTTGCTGGCGACGGTCTTCTTGACGGCCGTGGTCTTCTTCGCCGCCGCAGCCGTGGTCTTCTTCGCCGGCGCGGTCTTCTTGGCCGCCGCGGTCGTCTTCTTCGCGGTGGTCTTCTTGGCGGCGGTGGTCTTCGCCGCGGTCACAGCCTTCTTGGCGGTGGCCTTCTTCGCCGTGGCCTTCTTGGCGGTGGCCTTCTTCGCGGCGGCCTTCGTGGTCGTACGGGTGGAAGCACCGCCCGAGAGGCTGCCCTTGGGCGCCTTCTTCACGGCCACATCGTGCTTGGGGAGCTTCTTGGAGCCGCTCACCAGGTCCTTGAAGCCCTGTCCCGCGCGGAAGCGGGGCACCGAGGTCTTCTTGACCCGTACGCGCTCACCCGTCTGCGGGTTGCGGGCGTAGCGAGCCGGGCGGTCGACCTTCTCGAACGAACCGAAGCCGGTGACCGAGACACGGTCCCCGGCGACAACGGCACGGACGATCGCGTCGAGTACCGCGTCGACAGCGTCTGCGGCCTGCTGGCGGCCGCCGACCTTGTCGGCAATCGCTTCTACGAGCTGCGCCTTGTTCACGTCTTCCCCTTCGGAGACATTGCCAGAACGAAAGTGTTCAAGCGTTTTCGCACGTTAGGCAGATATATACCGCAAATCAAACACGAAACGGGCTAATCACCCTAGTGCCGCAACGAAGTCGACCGCTGCGCAGTTCCGCAGAGTCAGTCACCTTCGGGGAATCGGCCCTCATCGAGGTCCTTCATCAACCGGTCCAGACGCCTTGCCGCATCCGATAGATCGTGCTTCGCCGCGGCCGTGACGACCAACAGCTTCCGGGACAGCGCCATCCTTACGCCCTCCGGGACTTGCAGTGCGCGCACTCTTGCGTGCGCTTCCTTCAATTGGTCGGCGACTTGGCCGTAAAGCTTGAGTTGGCTGTCGCGTTCCATGCACCGATTGTGCCATCTGGGGCGAGTTGTCGCCCGACGGGGTCTCAACAAGCGACTGCGCCCTCTACCAGAAGGCAGAGGGCGCAGTACTGGAAACGCGCTGCTCAGGCGTTAATTGTACGCGGCTTGAAGGTCGGCCTTGCCGCCTCATAAGTCGCGATGTCCGCTTCGTTCTGAAGGGTGAGGCTGATGTCGTCCAGCCCGTTCAGCAGTCGCCAGCGGGCGTTCTCGTCGAGCTCGAAGTCGGCGGTGATGCCCTCGGCGCGGACCTGGCGCGCCTCCAGGTCGACGGTGATCTCGGCCTTCGGGTCGGCCTCGGTCAGCTCCCAGAGCGCGTCGACCACCTTCTGGTCGAGCACGACGGTCAGCAGGCCGTTCTTCAGCGAGTTACCGCGGAAGATGTCGGCGAACCGGGAGGAGATGACGGCCTTGAAGCCGTAGTTCTGCAGGGCCCAGACGGCGTGTTCGCGGGACGAGCCCGTACCGAAGTCGGGACCTGCCACCAGGACCGTGGCGCCGTCCCGCTCGGGGTGGTTGAGGACGAAGTTCCCGTCCTTGCGCCAGGCCTCGAAGAGTCCGTCCTCGAAGCCGTCGCGGGTGACCTTCTTCAGCCAGTGGGCAGGGATGATCTGGTCGGTGTCGACGTTGCTGCGGCGCAGCGGGACGGCCCGGCCGGTGTGTGCGGTGAAAGCTTCCATGATTCTCAGACTCCGGCGGACGTACGGGCGTCGGACAGGTCGGCCGGCGAGGCCAGGTGGCCCAGCACGGCGGTGGCGGCGGCGACCTGCGGGGAGACCAGGTGGGTACGGCCGCCCTTGCCCTGCCGGCCCTCGAAGTTACGGTTCGAGGTCGAGGCGGAGCGCTCGCCGGGGGCCAGCTGGTCGGGGTTCATGCCGAGACACATCGAGCAACCCGCGTGCCGCCATTCGGCGCCGGCTGAGGTGAAGACCTTGTCCAGGCCCTCCTCGACAGCCTGCAGAGCGACCCGGACCGAACCCGGGACGACCAGCATCCGTACGCCGTCGGCGACTTTGCGACCGTCCAGGATCGAGGCCGCGTTACGCAGGTCCTCGATGCGGCCGTTGGTGCAGGAGCCTACGAAGACGGTGTCGACGCCGATCTCACGCAGCGGCTGCCCGGCGGTCAACCCCATGTATTCCAGGGCCTTTTCGGCGGCGTTCCGCTCCGAGGCGTCCTCGTACGAAGCGGGGTCGGGGACGTTCGCCGACAGGGGTGCGCCCTGGCCGGGGTTGGTGCCCCAGGTGACGAACGGGGCCAGCTCCGCGGCGTCGATGACGACCTCGGCGTCGAAGACCGCGTCCTCGTCCGTACGCAGCGTCTTCCAGTACGCGACGGCCGCGTCCCAGTCCTCACCCTGCGGGGCGTGATCGCGGCCCTTCAGGTAGTCGAACGTGGTCTCGTCCGGGGCGATCATGCCGGCCCGGGCGCCCGCCTCGATCGACATGTTGCAGATGGTCATCCGGGCTTCCATCGAGAGCTTCTCGATGGCGGAGCCGCGGTATTCGAGGATGTAGCCCTGACCGCCGCCGGTGCCGATCCGGGCGATGATCGCGAGGATCAGGTCTTTCGCCGTCACGTCGTCGGGCAGTTCGCCGTCGATGGTGATCGCCATCGTCTTGGGACGGGCCAGCGGCAGTGTCTGGGTGGCCAGCACGTGCTCGACCTGGCTGGTGCCGATGCCGAATGCCAGCGCGCCGAACGCGCCGTGCGTGGAGGTGTGGGAGTCGCCGCAGACGACCGTGGTGCCGGGCTGGGTCAGTCCCAGCTGCGGGCCGACCACGTGCACGACGCCCTGCTCGACGTCGCCCAGCGGGTGCAGCCGTACACCGAACTCCGCGCAGTTCTTGCGCAGCGTCTCCAACTGGGCGCGGGAGACCGGGTCGGCGATGGGCTTGTCGATGTCGAGGGTCGGGGTGTTGTGATCCTCGGTGGCGATGGTGAGGTCGAGGCGCCGCACCCGGCGTCCGGCCTGCCGGAGGCCGTCGAAGGCCTGGGGGCTGGTCACCTCGTGCAGCAGGTGCAGATCGATGAAGAGGAGGTCGGGCTCACCTTCGGCGCGCCGGACGACATGGTCGTCCCAGACCTTCTCCGCGAGTGTCCTACCCATCGCTTTCCCTCCGGCCGGCGTCTTCGCCGGCCCAACTAGAGATTCGGTGCGCCGCCGTCCGGACCCCCGTGCGGGGCGGTGGCCTCGGGCCGTTGTGTGGCCGCCCCTACAGGTTCGCAACTTCTGCGGAAAATTGAACTTGCGTTTCACAGAGTGAGACGCGAGTATCGTCGTATGGACAACTCTAGCGGCGTCGGCGTTCTCGACAAGGCAGCTCTGGTATTGAGCGCCCTGGAGTCCGGTCCGGCCACCCTCGCCGGGCTGGTCGCGGCGACCGGGCTCGCACGACCCACGGCTCATCGACTGGCCGTGGCACTGGAACACCACCGGATGGTGGCGAGGGACATGCAGGGCCGTTTCATCCTCGGCCCGCGGCTGGCGGAGCTCGCGGCCGCGGCCGGCGAGGACCGCCTGCTGGCGACGGCCGGCCCGGTGCTCACACACCTGCGTGACATCACCGGCGAGAGCGCGCAGCTCTATCGCAGGCAGGGCGACATGCGGATCTGCGTGGCGGCCGCGGAGCGGCTGTCCGGACTGCGGGACACCGTGCCGGTCGGCTCCACACTCACCATGAAGGCCGGCTCGTCGGCCCAGATCCTGATGGCCTGGGAGGAGCCGGAGCGCCTGCACCGCGGCCTCCAGGGCGCCCGCTTCACGGCGACGGCGCTGTCCGGCGTCCGGCGGCGCGGCTGGGCCCAGTCGATCGGCGAGCGGGAGCCGGGCGTCGCCTCGGTCTCGGCGCCGGTGCGCGGCCCGTCGAACCGGGTGGTCGCCGCCGTCTCGGTCTCCGGACCGATCGAGCGGCTGACCCGGCACCCGGGCCGGATGCACGCCCAGGCGGTCATCGACTCGGCCGCGCGGCTGAGCGAGGCCCTGCGCCGCAACGGCTGACGTACTCGTTCTCCCCTGATCCGAAAGGCCGCCCCAGCGTCGTGGCGGCCCCGCTCAGCCCTTCGGCTCCGTGACCGAGCGATGCGCGAGACGATCCGCCGCGCGACGACCCCGCCCCTCGACGGGCAGCACGCCGGTCACCGCGGCCAGTCCGTACGGCGGCATGTCGGCGTAGATCGATTCGTACGACCCCTCCGGTGCGATGTACGTCTCGTGCCACAGCCCCACGTGCTGCCTGGACTTCTTCTCCTTGCGGTTCATCATCGCCCAGGCCTTGCGGTGGAACATGTCGGGAGCGCTCGCGTACGCGTACAGCTTCTCCTTCGACTCCCAGTACTGGACGACGTAGTACGTCCTCGGCGACCCGGTCAGCAGTGTGTAGCCGAGCAGTCCGCGACTCCTGTCCCGACTCAACTCCCGCAGCATGCGCGGCATTGCGGCGAGGACCGGCAGCCAGTGGTGCACGCCCCAGAAGTGGTTGATGCGCATCCCGATGAGCAGCACGACCACCTCCCCCTCAGCGGCCGCGGTCGTCCGCCCCGCTATCGGCTTCGCAAACATGCAGTGCCCCCTGTCTCGTGGCGACCATTGGAGAGCGTCACTATCCAATGGTTGGATAGTGGCACTGCCCAAGGGGTGGCGCAAGGGAAGGCCCGGACATGCGACTGTCGGAACTGAGTAAGCAGAGCGGCGTCACGACCGCGACGATCAAGTACTACCTGCGCGAGGGGCTGCTGCCGCCCGGTGAACGCGTCAGCGCGACCCAGGCCGAGTACGACGAGAGCCATCTGCGCCGGCTCCGTCTGGTGCGGGCGCTGATCCAGGTCGGCCGCCTTCCGGTGGCAACGGCCCGCGAGGTGCTGGCACATGTCGATGACGAGTCCCTCGGCCGGACGATCCGTCTCGGTGCGGCGCTGTGGTCCCTGCCGCACGGCCCCGAGCCGGACGAGGAGGCCCCGGAGACGGCCGTGGCACGCCACGAGGTCGACCGGCTTCTCGACCGGCTCGGCTGGGCGTTCGTACAGGATCTCGGCTCACTCGACCCCGTGCACCGCGCACTGGTCGCGTCCATGGCCACCCTCATCCGGCTCGGCTACCCCTGCGACATCGAGTACTTGGTGGGGCAGGCCCGCCTCATGGAGCAAGTGGCCGTCCACGACCTGGACATGATGGAGTCCTATCCGGCAGGCGCCGAGCAGGTGGAGATGGCGGTCGCCTCGGTGGTGCTCCACGAACCGCTCCTGCTGGCGCTGCGCAGGCTGGCCCAGGAGGAGGAGTCGGCCCGGCGGTACGGCCTCTGAACACAGCGGGCCCCCCGCGCCCAACAGGCCCCGGGAATACGACCAAGGGCCCCTCACCGAAGTGAAGGGCCCTTGGTCTTCTGCTCAGTTGTACCCCCGACCGGATTCGAACCGGCGCTACTGCCGTGAGAGGGCAGCGTGCTAGGCCGCTACACAACGGGGGCGCGATACTGCGCTGGGCTACCAGGACTCGAACCTAGAATGACGGTACCAGAAACCGTAGTGTTGCCAATTACACCATAGCCCATGGTGTTACAAGTACCCCCGACCGGATTCGAACCGGCGCTACTGCCGTGAGAGGGCAGCGTGCTAGGCCGCTACACAACGGGGGCCCTAGCGATCCTGCATCGAGATCGTGGGTGCGACCCAAATGATCTCGCGGGAAGGATCTGTACCCCCGACCGGATTCGAACCGGCGCTACTGCCGTGAGAGGGCAGCGTGCTAGGCCGCTACACAACGGGGGCGTGTTCTACAGATGAAGCTCTGCGCTGGGCTACCAGGACTCGAACCTAGAATGACGGTACCAGAAACCGTAGTGTTGCCAATTACACCATAGCCCACCAAAACTCAACCCCCAGAGGGGATTTTGTTCGGCTTGCACTTCCCGGCCGGATCTTTCGGCCCGCTCGGGCGGCGCAGGAAGAACATTACCTGAAGGTGTCCGGCGCTCCAAAACGGGTATGTTCCGCCAACAGTCCGGGGAGCTGATCAAGGCTGGTGATCCGGACCAGCTCGGGCCGTCCGCCACGGCCGTCCCTGTCGAGCCAGACCCCGCTCAGCCCGGCCGCCACCGCCCCACCCGCGTCGATGTCCGGGTGGTCGCCGACGTACACGACGTCCCGCGGCGCCAGCCCGAGCGCGTCGCAGGCGGCGTGGAACGCCCCGGCCTCGGGCTTGGCGACACCGAGCTCCACCGCGCACACCACGACCTCGAAGCGGTCCCGCACGCCGAGGGCGCGCAGTTTGCGGTCCTGATTGACGATGCTGGAATTCGACAGGACGGCATGCCTGTAGCGGTCGGCCAGCAGGTCCAGAGCCGGCACCGCGTCCGGGAAGAGCGCCCAGGCGGCCTCGTAGTGGACGACGTGCCGGCCGAACCAGTCGTCGGCCTCCGCGTCCGACAGCGAGCGCCCGAGGAACGCACGGACCCGGTCCCGGCGCTGCCCCTGGAAGTCGGTCTCCCCCGCGGCGAAACGCGCCCACTGGACATCGGTGATGGCCCGCCACACCTTGAGGGCCTGCTCGACGGACGCGTATCCGGCGGGCAGGCCCTCGCTCGCCAGATGCTTGCGCATACCGACACGGTCGGCGCCCGTGTAGTCGAAGATCGTGTCGTCGATGTCCCAGAGCACGGCTCGGATCGGCATGAGGCCACGCTACCGCTCAGCCGGAGCCCGGCCACGCGGAAGGGGGCGGCCGACGGATGAACCCGTGGCCGCCCCCTCCGGGCGTACAGGAGACGCTTACGCGGCCAGTCTGGCCAGTGCCGCGTCGATCCGGGCAAGGGTCTTCTCGCGCCCCAGGATCTCGAGCGACTCGAAGAGCGGCAGCCCGATCGTCCGGCCGGTGACGGCGACGCGGACCGGGGCCTGGGCCTTGCCCAGCTTCAGACCGTGCTCCTCACCGGCGGCGAGGACGGCGTTCTTCAGGGCCTCGGCGTTCCACTCGGCGTCGACCAGCTTCGCGCGGGCGGTGACGAGCAGGGCGTCGGAACCCTCCTTCATCGCCTTGGCCCAGGACGCCTCGTCCTCGACCGGCTCGTCGAGGAAGAGGAAGTCCACGTTGGCCGTGATGTCGGAGAGGACGGTGACGCGGGTCTGGGCGTACGGGGCGATCGCCGCGAACTGCTCCGCGTCGAACGACTCCGGGGTCCACGGGGCGAACGGGGCCTTCAGCCAGGGGCCGCACGACTCGGTGAAGGTCTTCACGTCGAGCATGCGGATGTGCTCGGCATTGATGTGCTCGCACTTCTTCAGGTCGAAGCGCGCCGGGTTGGCGTTGACGTCCTTGATGTCGAACGCCGCCACCATCTCCTCGATGGAGAAGATGTCGCGGTCCTCGGCGATCGACCAGCCCAGCAGGGAGAGGTAGTTGAGCAGTCCCTGGGGGAGGAAGCCGCGCTCGCGGTAGAGGTTGAGCGAGGCCTGCGGGTCACGCTTGGAGAGCTTCTTGTTGCCCTCGCCCATGACGTACGGCAGATGCCCGAAGACAGGGGTCTCCTTGGCGATGCCCAACTCGATCAGCGCCTTGTACAGGGCGATCTGACGCGGGGTGGAGGAGAGCAGGTCCTCGCCGCGAAGGACGTGGGTGATCTCCATCAGCGCGTCGTCGACCGGGTTGACCAGCGTGTAGAGCGGGGCGCCGTTGGCCCGGACGATGCCGTAGTCCGGCACGTTCTCCGGCTGGAAGGTCAGCTCGCCGCGGACCAGGTCCGTGAAGGTGAGCGCCTCGTCAGGCATCCGGAAGCGGACGATGGACGTCCGGCCCTCGGCCTCGTACGCGGCGGTCTGCTCGGCGGTGAGATCGCGGCAGTGGCCGTCGTAGCCGGACGGCTTCCCGGCGGCGCGGGCGGCCTCGCGGCGGGTGTCGAGCTCCTCGGTGGTGCAGTAGCAGTGGTACGCGTACCCGCCGGCGAGCAGCTTCTCGGCGACGTCCTTGTAGATGTCCATGCGCTGCGACTGCCGGTACGGGGCGTGCGGGCCGCCGACCTCGGGGCCCTCGTCCCAGTCGAAACCGAGCCAGCGCATCGAGTCGAGCAGCTGGTCGTACGACTCCTCGGAGTCGCGGGCCGCGTCGGTGTCCTCGATCCGGAAGACCAGGGTGCCGCCGTGGTGCCGGGCGAAGGCCCAGTTGAAGAGGGCGGTGCGGACCAGGCCCACGTGGGGGTTGCCGGTCGGGGAGGGACAGAAACGTACGCGGGGGGGTACCCCCTGCTCGAGCGAGGTCGAGAGCTTGGAGGAGTTCGTGTTAGCCACGCTTGATCACCTTGTTGGTGAGAGTGCCGATGCCTTCGATGGAGACGGCGACCTCGTCGCCGACATGCAGGGGTCCGACCCCTGCCGGAGTGCCGGTGAGGATCACATCGCCCGGGAGCAGCGTCATCGCCTCCGTGATGTGGACGACCAGGTCCTCGATGGAGCGGATCATTTCGCTCGTACGGCCCAGTTGACGTTGCTCGCCGTTGACCGTGGCCTGAATGGCGAGGTCGCCGGGGTCGAGGTCGGTCTCCACCCAGGGGCCGAGCGGGCAGGACGTGTCGAAGCCCTTGGCCCGGGCCCACTGCTTCTCACGCTTCTGGGCATCGCGGGCGGTGACGTCGTTGGCGCAGGTGTAGCCGAAGATGACGTCCTTGACGCGCTCACGCGGCACTTCACGGCACATCCGGCCGATGACCACGGCCAGCTCGGCCTCGTAGTGCACTTCGTTGGAGAAGGAGGGGTACTCGATGGCGTCCCCGGAGCCGATCACCGATGTGGTGGGCTTGAAGAAGGCGACCGGTACGTCCGGGACCTCGTTGCCGAGTTCTGCGGCGTGCTCCGCGTAGTTGCGGCCGATGGCCACGACCTTGTTGGGGAGCACGGGCGGCAGCAGCCGGACCTTGCTCAGCGGGACCTTGGTTCCGGAGAGCTCGAAGTCGGCGTACGGGATGCCCTTGATGATGTCGAGGACGAGGTCACCGGAGTCGACGGTGCCGTCGCCCTCGACCGCGCCGAAGGCGACATTGCCGTCGATGGAGAACCTGGCGATGCGCACGGGATGCTGTCGCCCCTCACTTGCTGGCTGGCTGAAGACTGACGCCCCAGGCTAACGCGGGTGAGGGGGACAATCGCGCGCATTACTCGGCGGTGGCGGCCATGGCCGGGGCTTCCATCAGGATGGTGCGACGCGGGTTGGCCGTCTGCGTCGGCAGGTCGACGGCGTGCTCCGGCTGTTCCGGCGTCTGCAGCACTTCGGCGTCCTTGAGGTGCGCCAGCGTGGTGCGCCGGGGGTTGGCAATGTTGCGGAACATCATCGTCGTCTTCATCTGCCGTCAGGACCCTGTCGGTACGGGCGCCGCCCGGGGGGGCGCCGGTTGTCGGATTTGCCATCCCTGTAATGCGTCAGGCTAAACATCCAATTCCCTCCGGATCCCCGGAAGAGACGACGATCATCATGTGAGTTTGCTCACGAAGCAGTCGACAATTGTCCCATTTCGGGCGCCTGATCTTGATCGAAGAAACGGACATTGCACCACTGAATGAACCATTCCGCTGCTGATCATGTCGACTGGGACACCCCCGACCTCCACCACATGCGCCCGCGATGAACCAGTTTGCCCATAAACACTCTCCACTACTTGTTACCCGGCCATCACAACGTGTCACACAGGTCACAGCGTGACGCGGGGCCCTTGTTGGAGATCCGGCACTGTGCTGGAATTCCACGCACCGCCGCGGGTTTCAGGCCGGCGCGCAGGGGCGCAACGCAGCGCCGAGTGGCGGCGGGAAGGGGAAGAGCGCCGGTCACTCACGACCACCATGGGGCGGGAAAAAACGCCCCACGACGCCGACACCGTCCCGCCCGTCTACGCGGGGGGACGCCTGGTCCAGAGGTTGCGACGCTAGTGCAGGGACGTTTCAAGAGGGATGGCAGCGCTGCGGCGGAACAGGAGCCGCACGGCGGGACCGACCGCGGTTCCTCGCCCCAGCACGCCCAGAACCCCGGACCGGCCGCGGCCGGCGACAGCAGCGAGCGCGCCCCGCGCTCGGCCGGCCCGGCGAGCAGCGGCGCCGATCCGACCACCCCGCTCATGCCCCGGGGCTCCGTCAACACGGGCTCGCGAATAGCTCTTCGGAACTGGCGCATCAGTACGCGCCTGGTCTCGCTGCTCGCCCTTCCCGTAGTCGCCGCGACCACCCTCGGTGGTCTGCGCATCAACGACTCCATGAACGACATGCAGCAGCTGGACCACATGCAGCTGCTCACCCAGATGACCAAGCAGGCGACCACGCTCGCCCAGGCGCTCCAGGAGGAGCGCGACCGGTCGGCCGGTCCGCTGTCCAACGGGGTCAAGGCGACCGACTTCAAGGTCACCGAGCCGCGCAAGAAGACCGACCGGGCGAAGGCCGCGTTCTTCGACGCGACGGGCGCGATCGGCAACACCGACGGCGACGAGGCTCTCGAGGGCATCTATTCGAGCGTTTCGCAGATCTCCAGCCAGCTCAGCCAGATCCGCGACATCCGCAAGGACGCGTACGCGCCGGGCAGCCCGAGCCTCCAGACCATCGACGCGTACAGCCAGCTGATCACCTCGCTGCTGAGCCTCTCGCAGGACATGGCGCAGGCGACCAGCAACCCCGAGATGATCAAGCGGACCCGTGCCTTGGCGGCGTTCTCCTCCGCGAAGGAGTACGCCTCGGTGCAGCGGGCGATCATCGCTGCAGCGCTTCCGAACAGCAACAAGAAGGAAGCGCACCTCGACCAGAACGACCGGCAGTTCGGCCGCGCCGCCCTCCACAAGGAGACACTGGCGCTGAAGTCGTTCAACACGACCTACACCGCCTCGGGACAGAACGCCGAGGAACTGACGGCGACGCTGGAGAACGGCAACAACCCGGAGATCAAGGCCGCCGACAACTACGCGCAGAAGGTGCTCGACAGCCCGACCGCCATGACGGGCTCGGCGCGGCGTTCGTACTTGGACTGGTACGACCAGAGCTCCAACAAGATCCAGGCGATGAAGACCATCGAGGAGACCCTCCTCAGCGACATGGAGGGCAAGGCCCGCGAGCTCCGCGACGAGTTGAAGCGCGAGGCCATCATCAGCGGTGCGCTCATCCTGCTGGTGCTCGGTGTCTCGCTGGTCGGCGCCTTCGTCGTCGCCCGGTCCATGATCCGCTCGCTGCGGCGGCTGCAGGACACCGCCACCCGGGTCGCCCAGGACCGTCTGCCGGAGCTCGTCAAGCAGCTCTCCGAGGCCGACCCGCAGGACGTCGACACCTCGGTCGAGTCGGTCGGTGTGCACTCCCGTGACGAGATCGGCAAGGTGGCCGCGGCCTTCGACGACGTGCACCGAGAGGCCGTCCGTCTCGCCGCCGAGCAGGCGCTGCTGCGAGGCAACGTCAACGCGATGTTCACCAACCTCTCGCGGCGTTCGCAGGGTCTCATCCAGCGTCAGCTCTCGCTCATCTCCGAACTGGAGTCCCGCGAAGCCGACCCGGACCAGCTGTCGTCCCTCTTCAAGCTCGACCACCTCGCGACCCGAATGCGCCGTAACGGCGAAAACCTCCTCGTCCTCGCGGGCGAGGAGCCGGGCCGCCGGTGGACCCGCCCCGTCCCGCTGGTCGACGTTCTCCGTGCCGCCGCCTCCGAGGTGGAGCAGTACGAGCGCATCGAACTGGCCGCGGTGCCCGCCACCGAGGTCGCCGGCCGTGTGGTCAACGACCTCGTGCACCTGCTCGCCGAGCTGCTGGAGAACGCCACGTCGTTCTCCTCCCCGCAGACGAAGGTCCGGGTCACCGGTCACGCACTGCCCGACGGCCGAGTGCTCGTGGAGATCCACGACACCGGTATCGGCCTCTCCCCCGAGGACCTCGCGGCGATCAACGAGCGGCTCGCTTCGCCGCCCACCGTGGATGTCTCGGTCTCGCGCCGCATGGGTCTGTTCGTGGTCGGTCGGCTGTCCCTGCGTCACGGCATCCGGATCCAGCTCCGGCCGTCCGACTCCGGTGGCACGACCGCACTGGTCATGCTCCCTGTCGATGTCGCGCACGGCGGCAAGCAGTCGGCACCGAAGCCGGCCGCGGGTCAGCAGCGCGCCGCCGGCAACGGCGCCGTCGCCGGCAACGGCAACCGGCCGGGCCTCGGCGCGGCTGCCGGTGCGCAGCGCGGACAGGTCGGTGCGGGCTCCGGTCCGCGGGCCGCACTGCCGGCGCGCGACGGCGGCGGTCCTCGTCAGCCGCAGAACCAGCAGGGTCAGCAGCCGCAGCCGAACCAGCAGCGTCAGCAGAACGCCGGGTTCCAGAGTGCCGGGCTCTCCGGCACCGGCCCGCAGGACTTCGCGCGGCAGGAGCCGCCGCGTCAGGGCGGCGGACTCTCCGGCGCCTTCGGCGGCGGCGCCCGGCTCGGTGCGCCCGGCGGCCAGGGCGATCCCGGCCGTACGGACCAGGGCCAGTCCAACCTGTTCGGTCAGAGCCGGCCGGGGCAGTACGACCAGCCCGGGCACCAGAACGGTCCGGCCGGACGGCAGGCGCCGCAGCCGCAGCAGGCCCGACACGACGCCCCCGACAACCAGGGCGGCTTCCAGCAGTCCGGCGGCCCGGGCAACCCCGGCCGTCAGCTGCCGCCCGTCGGCGGGCCCCGTGCCGAACTGCCCGGTGGCAACCCGCAGGCACAGCGCCCGCAGACCACCAGCTGGGGCACCGAGAACCCGTCGGTGCCACGGCGCAACCCGCTCGACGCCCCGCGCGGTCACGAGGAGCCCGAGTCCACCGGCCAGTTCCAGCGGCCGATGAACCCGGGCATGGGCCAGCGTCCCCCGCTGGACGACCGGCAGGGCCCCGGCTCCACCGCCGAGTTCGCCCGTCCGGACTTCTCGGCCCCGGCCCCGCAGGCCCACCTCCCGCAGCACCAGGACCCGGCGGGCACCGCGCAGTTCGCCCGTCCGGACTTCGGCCGTCCGCAGCCGTCGCAGAACCAGGGGCTGCCGGCTCCGCGTCCGCGCGGCCGGGACAACGAGGACTTCCGTGCTCCGCGTCCGGCCGCCGCTCCCGCGGCCGAGGCGCAGTACCGTCCGGTCCTGCCGCCGCAGCCGCAGCCCGAGGCGCTGCCTCCGGCTGGTCCCGGGGACGGTCGTACGCCGCTGTACGACACCCTGGAGACGAACTGGTTCCACGGCCCGCAGCAGGGCGGTCAGCAGCCGCCCGCCGGGCCGCAGGCGCCGTCCGTCCCGCAGCAGGCCGCCCAGGACCGTCCCGCTGCCCCGATGCCGCGCCGCGGTGCGGGTGACGCGGGCGCCACCACCAGCACCTGGCGTACCTCGCCGAACGACGAACTCGTCCGGCAGGCGGAGCGGGCCAAAAAGCCCGCAGCAGGCGGAATTACCACTTCCGGTCTGCCTCGCCGGGTGCCGCGTGCCAATCTGGTGCCGGGCACCGCCCAGCAGCAGAGCCACCAGTCGGGACCTCAGGTTTCGCGTGCGCCCGACGATGTTCGCGGGCGACTGACCAATCTCCGCCGGGGTATCCAGCAGGGTCGGCAGGCCAACAACGGCTCGTCGACCGGCAGTTTCCCACTCGGCCCCACTCACCAGCAGGAGCGTTAGTTGAGCCCGATGAGTCAGGCCGCACAGAATCTGAACTGGTTGATCACCAACTTCGTGGACAACACCCCCGGGGTGTCGCACACGGTGGTGGTGTCCGCCGACGGACTCCTGCTGGCCATGTCCGAAGGATTCCCGCGGGACCGTGCCGACCAGTTGGCGGCTGTCGCTTCCGGGCTGACCTCGCTGACCGCGGGCGCCTCCCGGATCTTCGAGGGCGGCGCCGTCAGCCAGACCGTGGTCGAGATGGAGCGCGGGTTCCTCTTCCTGATGTCCGTCTCGGACGGTTCCTCGCTGGCTGTTCTCGCCCACCCCGACGCCGACATCGGTCTGGTCGGGTACGAGATGGCCCTGCTGGTCGACCGCGCGGGAACAGTCCTGACCCCCGATCTCCGCGCCGAGCTCCAGGGCAGCCTGCTCCACTGAGGCGGCCATGAACCGGTGACCGACGCGATCCCCCCAGGTACCGCACTCCCACCATCGACCGTCCGGCCGCTTCAGCCCCCCACCGGCCCCTTCAGACGGCAAGCCGACACCAAGCTGTCACGCCCGGAGGATTCATGACCCCGCCACCCGCCTCACCCGATCCGTACGGCGCACTGCACCACGCGTCGTACGAAGGTGAAGGCGACCAGCCGCTGGTCCGTCCGTATGCCATGACCGGCGGCCGGACCCGGCCGCGCTACCAGCTCGCCATAGAGGCGCTGGTGTCGACCACGGCCGACCCGGCGCACCTGGGGACGCTGCTCCCGGAGCACCAGCGGATCTGCCACCTCTGCCGTGAGGTCAAGTCGGTGGCCGAGGTGTCGGCACTGCTGTCGATGCCGCTCGGTGTGGCCCGGATCCTTGTCGCGGATCTGGCGGAAGCCGGCATGGTGGCCATCCACCAGCCGGGCAACGGAGAGGCCGGCGGCGCGCCGGATGTGACGCTGCTCGAAAGGGTGCTCAGTGGACTTCGCAAGCTCTAGCGGCGGTGCGGCCCGGGCCACCACCTCGGCAAAGATCGTGGTGGCGGGCGGTTTCGGTGTGGGTAAGACCACGTTCGTCGGTGCCGTTTCGGAGATCAACCCGCTGCGCACCGAAGCCGTGATGACGTCCGCGTCCGCGGGCATCGACGATCTGACGCACACCGGCGGCAAGACCACCACGACGGTGGCCATGGACTTCGGCCGTATCACCCTGGACCAGGACCTGATCCTGTACCTCTTCGGTACACCCGGTCAGGACCGGTTCTGGTTCATGTGGGACGACCTCGTCCGCGGCGCGATCGGCGCCGTCGTCCTCGTCGACACCCGGCGTCTCGCCGACTGCTTCCCGGCCGTCGACTACTTCGAGAACAGCGGACTGCCGTTCGTCATCGCCCTCAACGGCTTCGACGGACACCAGCCGTACACCCCCGACGAGGTGCGCGAGGCCCTGCAGATCGGCCCCGACACCCCGATCATCACGACGGACGCCCGCCACCGCGGCGATGCGAAGAGCGGACTGATCACGCTCGTCGAGCATGCGCTGATGGCCCGGCTCAAGTAGCCGAAGGCTCCCCGCAAGTCGTTATGGGGATACGGAAGTTGCTGTAGTCGCACGGGGGTGGACTGTGTCCTTTGACACGATCCACCCCCACGTTCATAACGTTTCGACAGAGAATTACTCCGACTTCAACACCCGATGCATTCGTCTGGTGTCGCTGTGCTCACATGAGCCCCGCCTTTTGACGGGGCTCGCTCTTTATGCCCGTTTTATCTGAGGCTTGGACCACTCGGAATGGCTGATTCCGACTGTTTGGAACGCGACCCATCCCCGTGCTGCAATTCGACGAAACTCCCGAGTAGTACGGCCCGGAACGAAAAACGGCACAGCGTAGGTGCCGACGCCGAGAGGTTGTTGGTCGAGTGAGGCGTAGCAACGAGGGCTCCGCGGCGCAGCAGGGGCGGGGAAACTTCACCCCGCCGTCGCGCACCGCGGCGCCACCCGCCGAAGTGTCCGAAGAGGCACCGGCCGGCGGCAGCACAAGTCGGCTGTCCCCGCGCAACTGGCGGGTGCCCACCCGGCTGAACGCGATCCTTCTGATCCCTGTCCTGGTCGGCCTCGTCATGGGCGGCTTCCAGGTCAAGGGGTCGATCGACACCTGGAGAGAGGCCCAGGACGCCGAGAAGACCGCGCTGATCGTGCGCGCGGCCTCGGTGTACGGGCAGGCGCTGCTCAACGAGCGTGACCTCTCCGCCCAGCCCCTGCTGTCGAACAAGCGCGACGCAGCCGTCGTCGGCCAGGTGTACGCCGCCACGGACGCGGCCGCGGCCAAGTTCGACGAGGCCGTACAGGGCATGCCGAAGAAGCAGGGCCTGGAGCGCCGTCTCCAGCTCTTCAAGCAGGAGGAGCCCAAGCTCCCCGAACTGCGCAAGGCCGCCTACGCCGAGGCCATGGACCCGGTGAAGACGGAAGAGGGCTACGTCAAGGTCCAGCACTCCCTGATGGAGTTCTGCAACGAACTCGGCCTCGGCACCGGCAACATCACGAGCTACGGCCGTACGGTCTACGCGATCGAGCTGGCCAAGGCCGCAGAATCGCTTCAGCGCTCCATCGGTATGCACCTGCTGGTGCGTCCGAGCCAGGAGAGCGTCAAGTTCAACGCCCAGGTGAAGGCCTTCGGCTCGTACAACTACCTGGAGCAGATCGCCCTCGGCGAGTTCGTCTCCGGTGGTACGGAGGCCGACGCCGCCCGCCTGAAGCAGGTGATGGCCGCCAAGGCGGCCGACGGCGCCAAGAAGCTGAAGGCCGCGAAGGCACAGGCGGACGCGGCGGGTGTGCCGTTCGTCGCGCCGCCCAGCATCGACGGCTCCGTCTTCGACGGGATGGCCCAGCAGATCGGTCAGGGTCAGCAGCCCGACGACCTGGCCCGGAAGGGCATCACGCCCGCGACCTGGATGGCCGCCTCCACCGCCAAGTTCGACGGCTACACCACGGTCGAGGACGAGCTCGTCGACAAGGCCGTGACCGAGGCGGCGGACATCTCGTCCAGCGCCAAGACCGACGCCATCGTCAACGCCGCAATCGTGCTCGTGGCCCTGCTGGCCGCCTTCATCCTGGCCGGCCTCGTGGCCCGCCAGATGAGCCGCTCGATGCGCCAGCTGCGTACCGCCGCCTTCTCGATCGCCGAGCAGCGGCTCCCGATGCTCGTCGACCAGTTGTCGCGGACCGAGCCGGGCCGGGTCGACACCCGCGTCCAGCCGATCCCGATCACCACCCGGGACGAGATCGGCGAGGTCGCCCGCGCCTTCGACCAGGTGCACCGCGAGGCGGTCCGGCTCGCCGCCGAGCAGGCCATGCTCCGAGGCAACGTCAACGCGATCTTCACCAACCTGTCGCGCCGTAACCAGTCGCTGATCGAGGGCCAGCTGACCCTCATCACCGACCTGGAGAACAACGAGGCCGACCCGGACCAGCTGGAGAGCCTCTTCCGGCTGGATCACCTGGCCACCCGTATGCGCCGCAACGGCGAGAACCTCCTCGTCCTCGCCGGCGAGGAGCCGGGCCGCCGCTGGAACCAGCCGGTTCCGCTGGTCGACGTCCTGCGGGCCGCCTCCTCCGAGGTGGAGTCGTACGAGCGCATCGAGCTCTCCGGCGTCCCGGAGACCGAGATCCACGGCCAGGCCGTCACCGACCTCGTGCACCTGCTGGCCGAGCTGCTGGAGAACGCCACCACGTTCTCCTCGCCGCAGACCAAGGTCCGCGTCACCGCGACCCGGCTGCCGGACAGCCGCGTGATGGTCGAGATCCACGACAAGGGCATCGGCCTCACGGCCGAGGACTTCGCGGACATCAACCACAAGCTGGCCAACCCGCCGACGGTGGACGCCGCGGTGTCCCAGCGGATGGGTCTCTTCGTGGTCGGCCGGCTCGCCGACCGGCACGGCATCCGGGTCCAGCTTCGCCCCTCGGGTGAGCAGGCCGGAACCACCTCGCTGGTCATGCTGCCGGACGCGATCACGCACGGCGGCGGTGGCGAGCTCGAACCGCTCGCCGCCCAGGACGACTTCACGGTCTCCTCGATCATCCCGCAGCAGCAGGTCTTCGAACCGCTGCCGCACCAGCCCCAGATGCGTACCGCGGCGGAGCTCGGCTTCGACGACTCGCGTTACGAGGACCCGGCGGTCGACCCCGCACAGCTGGACCCGGTGGGCCGCTCGCTGATGCGTGAGGAGCGCCGGGCCGCGCTGGAGGCCCAGGCGGGCGGCGAACGCCCGCAGTTCCAGGAGGACGCGTTCCAGGGCAATGCGTACCAGGACGCCTCCTACGCCGAGGACACGTACGCACCGGACCCGCAGCAGGAGCAGTACACGCAGGCGGCGTACGACGGTTCCTACGACGCGTACAGCGGCGACAGCGGCTACGCCGAGCAGTCCGACTACCCGTCGCAGGGCGGCTATACGGAAGCGGCATATGCCGCTGCGGAAAGCACTCAGCGGGGCTACGAGGACCAGTTCGCCGCCCAGCCCCACCAGGGAGAGTGGGCAGATCAGGGCGCGTACCAGGGTGCGTACGAGCCCATGACGCAGGCCGAACCGGAATCTGTCCCGAGCGCTCCCGCCGAGCCGCAGGAGCGCGTAGGCTTCGACCGTTCGGGTCCCACCCCGAACGTCGGCAGCGAGATGACCGATGCCGGTCTGCCGCGCCGGGGCGGTCAGCAGCACTGGCAGCCCACGGGCCGCGGAAACGACCAGTCCGTCGCAGCGCAGCAGCAGCCGCAGCAGCAGGAACTGCCGCAGCGGCCGTCGCCCGCGCCGCAGGACGGGAACGGCTCCGACGACTGGCGCTCGACGAACGACGAGCGCTGGGAGCGGGCCGAGAAGCTCCGGGAGCCGAAGGCGGGTGGGGTCACCCCGTCCGGACTTCCCCGGCGAGTGCCCAAGGCCAATCTGGTCGAGGGCACGGCGGAGCAGACCCAGCAGGGCGGCCCTCAGGTCTCCCGCGCCCCTGAGGACGTCCGGGGCAGGTTGAGCAACCTGCGACGGGGCATTCAGCGGGGTCGTAACGCTGGTTCGGACACAAGTAATACCTACAACCAGGAGCGTTAGTGTGAGCCCGATGAGCCAGGCGGCGCAGAATCTCAACTGGTTGATCACCAACTTCGTGGACAACACCCCCGGGGTGTCGCACACGGTGGTGGTCTCCGCCGACGGACTCCTGCTGGCCATGTCCGAAGGATTCCCGCGGGACCGTGCCGACCAGCTGGCGGCTGTCGCTTCCGGCCTGACCTCGCTGACCGCGGGCGCCTCCCGGATCTTCGAGGGCGGCGCGGTGAATCAGACGGTTGTGGAGATGGAGCGCGGATTCCTCTTCATCATGTCCATCTCCGACGGATCTTCACTGGCTGTTCTCGCCCATCCCGACGCCGATATCGGTCTGGTTGGGTACGAAATGGCCCTTCTGGTCGATCGTGCGGGCACGGTCCTCACCCCGGACCTCCGTGCCGAACTGCAGGGAAGTCTTCTTAACTAGTAGACAGACAGTGCGTTATGCGTCACCGCACCATAAGGTGCGGTGGCGCGGCCCCACTGGGATCGGGACCGGCACTCGGAGGAGGAATTGTGGCAACACCCCCAAGCGGACACCAGTACGACGGTGGTCGGCAGGTACCGGGCGAGCACGGGGACAACCGTTACAACTTCCCCTCCACACCCAGCAGACAGGGCTCTCAGCAGCCTTATGAGCCCCAGCAGCCGTACCCGCGCCGTCAGTCGCAGGACGGTGGCTGGCAGCAGCCGCAGGACGGCGGGTGGCAGCAGGACGGCGGGTGGCAGCAGCAGCAGCCGCAGCCGCCTCAGCGCCCGCATCGGATCGAATCGCCCCAGCAGCCCCGTATTCAGACGGTGCAGCCACGGCGGCCCGCCGAGCCCGCCGCTCCCGCCGCCCACAACCCGCTGGTCCGTCCGTACGCCATGACCGGCGGCCGGACCCGACCGCGCTACCAGCTCGCCATTGAGGCGTTGGTCAGTACCACGGCCGATCCGTCGCGGCTGCAAGGGCAGTTGCCCGAGCACCAGCGGATCTGCCGGCTCTGCTTCGAGATCAAGTCGGTTGCCGAGATCTCGGCGCTTCTCTCGATCCCCCTCGGCGTTGCCCGGATCCTCGTAGCCGACCTGGCCGAGGCCGGACTCGTCGCTATCCATCAGCCCGGCGGCGACGAGTCCGCCGGCGGCCAGCCAGATGTGACACTGCTCGAAAGGGTGCTCAGTGGACTTCGCAAGCTCTAGCGGCGGAGCAGCCCGCTCCACTACCTCCGCGAAGATCGTGGTGGCAGGGGGCTTCGGCGTGGGTAAGACCACGTTCGTCGGTGCCGTTTCGGAGATCAACCCGCTGCGCACCGAAGCCGTGATGACGTCCGCGTCCGCGGGCATCGACGATCTGACGCACACCGGGGACAAGACCACCACGACGGTGGCCATGGACTTCGGCCGTATCACCCTGGACCAGGACCTGATCCTGTACCTCTTCGGTACACCCGGTCAGGACCGGTTCTGGTTCATGTGGGACGACCTCGTCCGCGGCGCGATCGGCGCCGTCGTCCTCGTCGACACCCGGCGTCTCGCCGACTGCTTCCCGGCCGTCGACTACTTCGAGAACAGCGGACTGCCGTTCGTCATCGCCCTCAACGGCTTCGACGGACACCAGCCGTACACCCCCGACGAGGTGCGCGAGGCCCTGCAGATCGGCCCCGACACCCCGATCCTGACCACGGACGCCCGCCACCGCGCGGACGCCAAGAGCGCGCTCATCACGCTCGTGGAGCACGCGCTGATGGCGCGCCTGCGGTAGGCTCCGGCAGCCGTACGAAGAGGCCCCGCACTCCCGAGGGAGTGCGGGGCCTCTCGCGTGCTGCGGGCCGTCTGCCGGGCCGCTGTCAGCCCTGCCAGGAGTGCGGGGCGCGGAAGCCCGGGGTGCGCTCGAGGCGGCGCCAGCCGGCGTGGGTCCGGCCGCGGTGGGCCGGTGCGGCGGCGGGGGTGGCGGCTGCGCGGGCGAGCAGGACCGCGGTTATCGCGGCCAGCTCCTCGGGGTCGGCAAGACCCTTCTCGACGCGCAGCACGGACTCGGCAGGAGTGGTGCTCATGGATGTCTCTCCGTCTTCTCGGCAGTACGTGGCGGGCTGTGCGGGGTGGTGCACCGGCCGCGGTTACTGCGGGGGGTTGCCGTGCTTGCGGGACGGCAGATCGGCGTGCTTGGACCGGAGCATCGCGAGCGAGGCGATCAGCACCTCGCGCGTCTCGGCAGGGTCGATGACGTCGTCGACCAGTCCGCGCTCTGCGGCGTAGTACGGATGCATCAGTTCGGCCTTGTACTCCTTGACCATGCGGATCCGCATGGCCTCCGGGTCCTCGGCGTCGGCGATCTGCCGACGGAAGATGACGTTGGCGGCACCTTCGGCGCCCATGACGGCGATCTCGTTGGTGGGCCAGGCGTAGGTCAGGTCGGCACCGATGGACTGGCTGTCCATCACGATGTACGCACCGCCGTACGCCTTGCGCAGGATCAGCGAGATCCTCGGCACCGTGGCGTTGCAGTACGCGTAGAGCAGCTTCGCCCCGTGCCGGATGATTCCACCGTGCTCCTGATCGACGCCGGGCAGGAAGCCGGGTACGTCCAACAGAGTGATGATGGGAATGTTGAATGCATCACACATCTGGACGAAGCGGGCCGCCTTCTCGGACGCCTCGATGTCCAGGACCCCTGCCAGGGACTGCGGCTGGTTCGCGACGATGCCGACGACCTGACCGTCGAGCCGGGCCAGGGCGCAGATGATGTTGCGGGCCCAGCGCTCGTGGATCTCGAGGTAGTCGCCGTCGTCGACGAGCTCCTCGATGACCTTGTGCATGTCGTACGGGCGGTTGCCGTCGGCGGGCACCAGGTCGAGCAGGACGTCGCCGCGCCGGTCGGCCGGATCGTCACTCGCCACGGTGGGCGGGTTCTCCCGGTTGTTCGACGGGAGCATCCCGATGAGGTAGCGGACCTCGGCGATGCAGGTCTCCTCGTCGTCGTACGCGAAGTGCGCGACGCCCGAGGTCTCGGCGTGCACATCGGCGCCGCCGAGGCCGTTCTGCGAGATCTCCTCGCCGGTGACCGCCTTCACGACGTCCGGTCCGGTGATGAACATCTGGGAGGTCTCACGGACCATGAACACGAAGTCGGTGAGGGCGGGGCTGTAGGCCGCGCCGCCCGCGCACGGGCCGAGCATCACGCTGATCTGCGGGATGACACCGGAGGCTCGGGTGTTGCGCTGGAAGATGCCGCCGTACCCGGCAAGCGCGCTGACGCCCTCCTGGATCCGGGCCCCCGCGCCGTCGTTCAGCGAGACCAGCGGGGCACCGGCCGAGATCGCCATGTCCATGATCTTGTGGATCTTCGTGGCGTGGGCCTCACCCAGTGCGCCACCGAAGATCCGGAAGTCGTGCGCGTAGACGAAGACCGTGCGGCCCTCGACCGTGCCCCAGCCGGTGATGACACCGTCGGTGTACGGCTTCTTCTCCTCCAGGCCGAATCCGGTCGCCCGGTGCCGGCGCAGCTGCTCGACCTCCTTGAACGAATCCGGGTCCAGCAGCAGCTCGATGCGCTCACGGGCCGTCAGCTTGCCCTTGGCGTGCTGCGCCTCGGTCGCCCGGTCACTCGGTCCGCGCCGCGCCTGCTCACGCAGTGCCAGCAGTTCGGCCACCCGGCCACGGGTGTCTGTCGGCTCGCCCGGGGTTTCGTCCACAACGGTCATGTATCGACCCTACGAAGCCGACCAAGAGAAACGTGCCGTCGACTCTGCACAGTCCTCCGACCCGTTTCCTGGTGGAGCCGGACAGAACCCTTGCGCCATGCAGGCGAACCACCAGCCGGCGACGGTCCCTGTTTGTGCGGGCTCCACAAAGGCTCACTTGTGTCGTACCGCACATGCCGTCGGGTCCAGGGTGTACACCAACGGGTCGCCGGGGCGTCCTTCGCCCGTGCGTCCCGCGCCTGCCGGATGTCCTCCGGACGGCCCACGACCGGTTCGCCCGAGTGAGTGAGGGTCAGTCGCTCGGGGACCCGCGGAAGGCGTCCCGCACGGCTGCGGGCATCACGTCCGGGGCGTCCGGACGGAGCGGAACCCGGCGGAGGTGGAACCAGCCTCCGATCCGCCTCTCCCCCGCACCGCCGTGGCGGGCGCTGCGGAGTCCGGTGAGAATACCCCGGCCTCGAGTGAGAGGGGTGGGACCTGGATCGGCCCCACCCCTCTCACTGTTCACCGCTCACTGCCGGCTCATTCAGCTTCCGCAGTGGAACCGCGCGTCGCCCCAGTCCGCGTGATCGTTGCCGTTGCCGTCACCGCCGTCCGCGACGACCAGCTCGACGTACTTCGCGCCGGTGACGTCCGCAGTGAGCGACCAGGCGGTGTCGGCCGCCTTGAGGACCGGCGACTTCACCTTCTCCGTCCCGTCGGCCCTGACGCTGAACTGCACACTGCCCGCGGTCTTCTGCACATCGTCCACACCCACCTCGGCGGTGAACGACGTGCACTTGCCACCCAGGTAGTAGCGGATGTTCGCCGGGGCGTGGCTGCCGAGGCCCTTGGCGTGGACGGTGCCGCCGATCGTCAGCGGAGTGCCGTCGCCGGTGCCCGTCTCGCCGTTGGAGAGATCGCGCTCGACCGGTCCCCAGCCGTTGGTCGACGCCGTCCAGTCCAGGTCGCTGGCCCAGCTGTCCGTGGTGGGCGGCGGCGGCAGGGTCCGTACGGACGTCTGCGCACCGAGGGTCCGCTTCGCCCCGCCGACCGTGTACGACGCCTCGGCGCCCAGGCTGTACGTCCGGTACTCGGCGTCCACCGGCGGGGTGACCTGCCAGCTGCCGGTGACCTCGGCGCCCGCCGCCACGGAGTCGAAGGTGACGGCGCCCACAGGCTCCGCCTTCCAGCCGTCGGGGACGGTGAGGCCGACCGACACGTCGGTCGCGGCCGTCGCCTCGTAGTTGGTGAAGCTCGCCTCGACGACGTTGGCCGTGCCCGGCTCCAGTGTCTCGGCGGCCGGGTCGACGCTGAGCGTGCCGCAGGCGGCCAGCTCGCCGGCGGGGGCCCGACCGAGGTCGGTCACGGTGAATCCGTCCAGGACGAAGTCGGCGCCCTCGGGTGCGTCGTCGCGCTTGCGGAGCCCGGTCCAGGTGTCGCCACAGCCCGCTGTGACGGTCTCGTCGAAGTGCCCGGTGGTGCTCTGCCGGCCGATCGCGGTGGTCCGGGTCTCGACCGAGTCGGGGTCGCCCTCGGCCGTGATCCGGTCGTAGCCGTCGACCCACTCGTAGGCGCCGGCGTGGCTGGACTGGTAGTCGTACTCGACCTTGTACCGGTGGCCGTCGGCCATCGGCACCGTCCAGGGCGCGGTCCGGTAGACGAGTCCGCTGTTCTCCTCGTGGGCCTTGAGGGATTCCCTTCCGCCGATCACGTCGTCGACGAGCTTCCCGTTCCAGCCGGCCTGGGTGTACGGGGCGTGCAGCTGGGAGATGACTGTCCGGGGGTCCGTGGAGCCGCCCGCGTCGCCCTTCAGGAAGGGGCCCCAGCCCTGGTCGACGTCCTCGAAGTCCTCGTACACGACGGTGTTCTTCCTGGTCGCCGGGGCGTTGGAGACGATCCGTACGTCGTCCGCACGCACCGTGGCGGCGCTGCCCTTGGCCGCTTCGATACGGAACGTGGTGCGGCCGTCCGCGGGGGCGGTGAAGTTCACCTCGGCCCGCTGGAAGTACGTGCCGTGCCAGTCCGAGGCGGCGACGTAGTCCTCGGCCGTGGAGCGGTCCACGGCGACGGACCTGCCGCCGGCCGAGAGCGTCGTGTGCCGCGTCCTTCCGGGCTGGACCTCGATCAGCGCGGAGGCGGTGTAGCGCGCGCCGGGCTTGAGGCCGGAGATGCGCTGTGCGACGGCGGCCGTGCCGTCGCCGGAGAGCTTCGCGCTGTTGCGGCCCTGGTCGTCGGTGTCACGGGCGACCGTGCCGGTCTTCGACCACTCGTCGAGCCCGTTGTCGTTGAAGCCGGGGTCGTCGACCGCGCCGCCCTGGCCCCACTCCGGGTCGGCCGCGGCGGGTGCGTGGTCGGGGTAGAGGACGTACGGCTGTCCGGCGGTGGCCGTCAGCGTGATCTTCCCGTCGACGGGCCGGACCGTGCCGGTCCTGACCCGGCCGTTGTCGGTGAGCTCGTAGACGGTGTACGCGCCCTTGGACGGCACCGACCAACTGCTCGTACCACCGGACTTGCTGTAGTGGTAGAGCTTCTTGCCGCCGTCCCACGGCAGCAGGTAGTCGGTGCCGCTGAGCACCTTGCGGCCGTGGTCGTAGAAGGTCCGCCTGCCGTCCTCGACCGTGCCCCGGACACCGCCGGTGAAGGTGATGTCGTTGCCGTCCCAGCGGGTGATCTTCTGCTGCTGGAGGTACTTGGCGGGCAGGTTGCGCTGCCAGATGTTGTCGTAGAAGGCGTTCCAGTCGGTCTCGCCGGTCCAGCCCTCGAACTCGTCGATGGCGGTCTGGCCGAGGACCGGGTCGTTGTTCCAGACGTCCTTCTCGCTGTTGCGGATGAACCGGATGATCTGCGAGTTCAGGCCCTTGTTGGTGGCGCCGCCGTAGTCGAGGTCATTGGCCCAGTGCGACCAGAGCGAGCCGCGCTCGAACTTGTCGGCCCACTCGGTGGCGACGTTCCACCCCTGCTTCTGCACGGACTGCAGGGTCTTGTCGGCGATCCAGCCGTGCGTGTAGTAGACGTCGATGTAGAGCAGGCTGAGGTTGGGGTCGGTCTCGTCGCGCAGCTGCTGGAAGCGGCGGGCCAGGTTGCCGCTGTTGATGTCGGTGCGCTGGTCGATGTAGTAACTCTGACCGAGCCAGTTCCAGCCGGGCTTCGTCTTGTCGACGAGCTTCTCGTCGAAGGCGTGGGCGTCCGCGTACGCCTCGGTGGCGTTGACGTGGACGCCGAAGGTGGCGCCCCACTTCTTGCCGTCCTTCAGCAGCGTGTTGAGGTCCTTCAGCCCGCCGGCGCGCTTGTTGTAGTTGCCGCCGTAGTCGGGGTGGGCGGAGTCGTGGCCCTCGGAGGCGTACCCCTTGAGCAGCGCCAGCTGACCGAGGCCGTCGGTGGCGAGCGAGACCCGCTTGACGTCGTCGAGGGTGCGCAGGAAGGGGTGGGTGGCCTGGCTGGCGAAGTTGAACGGGATGTGGGTGATCACCCGGTTCGCGGTGTCGTCGCTGCCGGGCGCGGTGACGCCGATGGTGCGGAACGCGACGGCGCCGTCCTGCCAGTCGACGGTCCTGTCGCCGTTCGCGTCGGGGGTGACGACGACCTTGGCCCAGGGCAGGTTCGAGCCGCTCTCCGGCTTCGGTGCGCCGTCGCCGCGGTAGGTCCACTGCCCGGACCAGACGCCGACCCGGACGGTGCCGTCGTCGGCCTTGCGGGCCTGGTGCCAGAACCGGGCGTCATCGCCCCCGGTGGCGCCGGACGGCTTGTCGTACGAGGAGTTGGACTCGACGGCCGCGGCGAGCGAGCCGGTGTTGACGATCGCGTACGAGGCCCCGACCGGCGCCTTGTCGGCGGCGGTGTCCGCGGTGACCCGAGCGAAGACGTCGGCGGTCTTCGTCGAGTCCGGGTCGAGGCGGGTGAACGCCGTGGCCGCGTCGGTCTCCGTGGAGCCGACGGAGACCAGGTCGTGGCCGGGGATGTCGATGGTGCCGACCCGGAACGCCTCGGTGTCGCGGACGGCCGTCACCTTGAAGGTGGTGGTGCGTCCGGAGACCGAGAGCGAGGCGTCGATCTCGACGCCCGGCAGGTCGGGGAAGGTGAGTGTGTACCGCGCGGTCGTGGCGGTGACCTCGGGCGCGCCCTTCGACTGCACCGCGTGCGGGGCGCCGTTGAGGGTGACGGCGGTGACCGGCTGTGTACTGCCGAGCAGTTGGTTTCCGCCGGCCCTGTCGGTGTACGACAGGACGCGCGGGAAGTCGTCGGCGACAGCGACCGAGAGCTGCGGGGATCCGATGACGGTGGCGTCCGCGGGGACGGCCGTGCCGGCTGCGGCGGGGGGCGGGGTGGCGGCTGCGGCAGGGAGTGCGGTCCCCACGAGTGCCAGGACGGCGGCTGAGGCGGCGGCGACAGCGCCCGCCGAAGTGAATCTTCGCGACATGTGCCCTGAGTAGTCCCCATGTCGGGACACCGTCAACGACGTGGGACCCCGATGTGCGCCCCAGTCCAACAACCGCGATGCGTAAGTCCAAGTGGCCGGTGTGCGGGCCGAGGTGGGTGCGGTGTTCACTTCCTGACCGCGCAGTCAGGACCCGGCCCGCAACAGTCCGCCAAATTCCGTTCGCACACGACGAGTTGTGAAGAATTCTCATTCTTGAGAGCGCTCTCAGTCACAACCCTTGACGCTGATGGCGGCCGTCGCAAGAGTGGTTCGCACCGCGGACGCCCCTTGTCCCACCTCCCCGCACGATCGTTCCCGTCCGCGGCCCCCACACCTCAGGAGTCCCCTCGTGATCTCGCGCAGACTGTTCCTGACGGGCGCCGCCGCCACCGCGACCGCGCTCACCTACCCCGCCTGGGGAAGCGCCCTCAGCCCGCACGCGTCGGCGGCCGCCGCCACCTGCGAACTGGCCCTGGAGAACCGCTCGCTGCCCGGCACGGTGCACGCCTACGTCACCGGCCATGAGCAGGGCACCGACCGCTGGATGCTGCTGCGGGCCGACGGCAGTGTCTACCGCCCCGACTCCCCCGCCGCACCGCAGACCCCGCTGCCGGTCGACTGCGCCATCCCGCTGAAGCCGGCCGGCGCCGGACCCGTGGTCCTGACGCTTCCTCAGATGTACGGTGCCCGCGTCTACTTCGTACGCGACGACAAGCTGGACTTCTTCCTGAACCCCGGCCCCGCGCTGGTCGAGCCGGCGTTCGCGACGTCCGCCGACCCCAACTACGGGCGCACCTGGTCGTTCTGCGAGTTCACCTTCAACCCGCAGCAGCTGTACGCGAACATCAGCTACGTCGATCTGGTCACCGCACTGCCGATCGGCCTGACGCTGGCGGGCGACACGACGCACACGGTCGCGCCGCTCCCGGACGGCGCCGTGCAGCGGATCGCCGACGCCCTGACCGCCCAGGCGGCGGCCGACGGACAACCGTGGGACAAGCTGGTGACCCGTGGCGCGGACGGCGACGTCCTGCGGGTGATCTCGCCGCAGAACCTGATGGCGCCGTATTTCGACCGGCCGGACCAGATGCCGTTCCGGGACCTGTTCACCGCGCAGATCGACCAGGTCTGGGAGAAGTACCGGGGTACTGACCTGCGGATCGATCTCCAGGGCGGTCGAGGTGTACGGGCCGGCCGGGTCGCCGGCGACATCCTGACCTTCGACGGCGGCCACACCTTCACCAAGCCGGTGTCGAAGGACATCTTCACCTGCAACCACGGGCCGTTCACCAACAACCCGGGCGACTCCGACGACAAGAAGGCGCTGCTGGCGCGACTGGCGGCGGGCTTCAACCGGTCCATCATGCTCTCGCACCCCGACCAGCCGAACGGAACGACGGTGGCGGACTACTACCAGGGTGCGGTGACGAACCACTGGTCGCGCGTGGTGCACGCGAACACCCCGATCGGGTACGCGTTCCCGTACGACGACGTACGTCCCGACGGTGAGCCGGACGTCTCCGGAGCGGCGAACGACGGCAACCCGCGGCGGTTCACGGTGAGCGTGGGCTCCTGAACCCACGGAGAGGAACAGCCAGGTGCCCCCGCCCGAGATCTTCCGGGCGGGGGCACCTGCGCGTACGGGCTCAGCAGCCGCCGCAGTTGTAGTACAGGACGTCCCAGTGGTTGCCCTCGTCCGCATAGATGTTTCCGGAGCCGGACTGGTACTGGGGAGCACCGTCGCCACGGAGCCCTATGTAGCTGAAGGCGCTGTGGATGTAGTTGGTGAGACAGGTGGACTTGCCGTAGTCGAGCTTGTAGCCGTTCCAGTGCGAGTACGTACCGCTGGCGTGCCCGGTCTCGGTGCCACCGGTGATGTTGAGCGCGCAGCCGGTGGCGCTCTTCAGCGTCTGGGCCCCCTGGGCGGTGGCGAGGTTGAGCTGGTCGAAGGACGTGCAGGTGGCGTTGTTCCGGTTCGAGCAGCCACCGGAGGACGACCAGGTGATACCGGACGAGCTGAACCGGGACGTGGCCTGTGCGTGCGTGAGCTTCGTGACGGCGTGGGCCTCGGTGGCGCCACTACCGAGAACGCCGACACCGGGGACGAACAGAGCGCCGAGGACGAGGGCGAGGGCGGTCAGGACGGGGCGCAGTGTCATACGGGACACCATGGGGGACTCCTCCTGCTCATGACAACAAGGGCAGGGAGATAGTGCCCGAGTTCTACGCGCGTCCGCCAGAGGGCATCGGGCGTCGGCCCGACGGTCGCCATCACCCCTGTGGACGCGCCGCCGAAAACGGTCGGCCGCAGATGTTGAACTTTGAACAAGGTGCGGCTACAGTCGATGTCGTTGAAGGTTAAACAATGACTTCGACCCCGCTCGACCACGTCCCCCGAGGAGGAGCCATGGCTCTGTTCAACCGCAAGTCCGCCGCCGCCCCGTCCGCCACCGCCACCGCCAGCGCCGTGGACCCGGCCCTGGCCGCGCTGACCGGCACGTACACGATCGACCCGTCGCACAGCAGCATCGGCTTCACCGTGCGTCACGCCATGGTCACGAACGTCCGGGGCTCCTTCGGCGACCACGAGGGCACGCTGACGCTGAACGGCGACAACCCTCACCACTCCACCGCTTCCATCGACGTCAAGATCGCCAGCGTCGACACCGGCATCGCCGACCGCGACGGCCACCTGGTCAGCGGCGACTTCTTCGACGCCGAGAAGTTCCCGCTCATGACGTTCCGCTCCACCCACGCCGAGCAGCTGGGCGGCGACCGGTACCGCATCACCGGTGACCTCACCATCAAGGACATCACCCGTCCCCTCGCCATCGACCTGGAGTTCAACGGCTCTGCCACCGACCCCTACGGCAACGAGCGCGTCGGCTTCGAGGGCAGCGCGGACATCCTCCGCTCCGACTGGGGCCTGACCTGGAACGCGGCGCTGGAGACCGGCGGCGTGATGGTCAGCGACAAGGTCAAGCTGAACTTCGACATCTCCGCGATCAAGGCCGCCGCCGCACAGGCCTGACCCTCGGAAGCACCACTTCGACTCGAGCGCGCCCGCCTTCCACTCCCCCGCCGGGGAGGGAGGCGGGCGCTCGGCATTTCCTTCCGTCACGGTTCCACTGCACTCCCGGGCGGGGAGTAATAGGGTCGGCGGCGTGGCCGAGCCGTCCTACCTACGTGAAACCCGGACGTCGTACGACACCGTTGCCGTCGACTACGCCGAGCTCGTACCCCCCGCATTCGAGGCCGATCTGCTCGGGCGCTCGATGCTGGGCGCATTCGCCGAACTCGTCCAGGGAGCCGGCGGCGGCCCGGTCGCCGACGTGGGGTGCGGACCCGGCCATGTGACAGCGCATCTCCGCTCCCTCGGCCTGACGGCATTCGGTGTGGATCTGTCGCCGGGGATGGTCGAAGTGGCCCGGCGTGACCACCCGGGCCTGCGGTTCGACGTCGGGACGATGACAGCCCTGGAGTCGGCGGACGGCACGCTCGGCGGCATCGTCGCCTGGTACTCCATCATCCACACGCCACCGGAAGTGCTGCCGACGGTGTTCGCGGAGTTCCACCGGGTGCTGGCCCCTGGAGGCCACCTGCTGCTCGGCTTCCACGTCGGCGACGAACGACGGCGCAAGGAGAAGGGGTACGGCGGCCACGCGATGGCCCTCGACGTCCACCTGTTGCCACCCGCCCGCATTGCCGAGTCCGCGACCCGCGCAGGGTTCGTGGTGGACGCCACGCTGATCCGCGAGTCGGAAACCGCACCTGTTCCGCAAGCCTGCCTTCTGGTGCGCAAACCGAGGAATTCATAACCGTCCGACGACAGCGGAACGAATCGGGCAGGTCGCGCGTCACGGCGTCAATTCCTCGGTATGCCGGAATTTTCCGGGACACCCCCGGGAGCCGGTGGGAAATCCGCCGAGCCGTCGCACCTCTCGACATGCGGACAACCTCGGTTCTGCGCAGCGCGCGCTCCGGACACACGCGCCTCACAGGCACTTGATGAGCAGTCAGTTCGTGATGCAGGCACCCCATCTCGCAGCACTCCCCCTCCGACTTTTCGAAAGTTTCGCCCTTTCACCGACCCAAGTCGGATCCTGCAGGACTCCTTGACACCCAATAACCAGCCCGTTTACCGTCACCGCCACAGCGTGCGTGGATCATTGTGATGGAGGGGACGCAGTCCATGGCTCGAAAGTTTTCGATCGCCGGCCTGACCGTAACAGTGGCTCTCGCGGCCACAGTGGCGACGGCCTCTGCTGTGGGAGCCGTGGGTACGGAGGGCGCCCACAAGGCACCGGGTCTGTCCGTCGACGCGAAATCGCAGCAATTGAACAACCACTGGGTGAATACCTGGACGTCGATGCCACAGTTGACCGAGCCCTCCAATATGCCGCCCGCGCCGTTCACGCAGGACAATCTGGTCCTCGCCGACAGCACCCTGCGGCAGACCGTCCACATGGCGGTCGGCGGACGGCAGATGCGACTGCGCTTCTCCAACGCGTTCGGAGGCACGGCACTGCCCATCACCGCGGTCTCGGTCGCGCTTCCGGCCGGCGGGCGGGCCGGCGACAGCGCGATCCAGTCGGGCAGCTCCCGGAAGGTGACCTTCCACGGCCGGCCGTCGGCGGTCGTCCCGGTCGGGTCGGAGATCGTTTCCGACCCGCTGGACTTCGAGCTGGAGCCCGGGTCCAACCTGTCCGTGACCATGTACCTGGCCGAGGGCCAGGCCTCCAACTCCATCACCTCGCACCCCGGTTCCCGGACCACGTCGTTCATGCAGGCCGGCAACCATGTCGAGGACACGGACCTGGCCGGGGCCGCATCGACCGCTCACTGGTACTTCCTGAGCGGCGTCGAGGTGTGGTCCAGGGGCACCACCGCGGCAGCTGTCATGCTGGGCGACTCGCTGACCGACGGCCGGGGCTCCATCACGAACATGAACAACCGCTGGCCGGACCAGTTGCAGGACAGGTTGCGGTCACGCCGGGACACCGCCGACACCGCGATCCTCAATCAGGCGGCCGGCGGCAACCGGGTGCTGAACGACGGTCTGGGCCCGAACGCCCTGTCACGGGTGGACCGTGACGTACTGTCACAGAGCGGGGTCGAGTGGCTGCTCGTCTTCGAAGGCGTCAACGACATCGGCACGGCCGATGCCTCGGAAGCCGCCCAGAAGCAGGTGGCGGACGATCTGATCGCGGCCTACGACCAGATCGTCGTCCGGGCGCACACGCACGGGATCCGGGTGTACGGGGCGACGCTGACACCCTTCGGCGGCAACACGCCGTACGACGACCCGGACGGATACCGGGAGCAGGCCCGGCAGACGGTCAACAAGTGGATTCGCACCAGCGGCCGGTTCGACAGCGTGATCGACTTCGATCGCGTGGCGCGTGACCCGCAGAAGCCGGGGCAACTCCTGCCGACGTACGACGACGGCGATCATCTGCACCTCAACCCGACCGGCTACAAGGCCCTGGCCGACGCCGTTCCGTCCCGGTTGTTCCGGCAGGAGCCTCTTCCGCAGGGCTTCGGCTTCAACTAGAACCCGGCCCACGCCGGTTCCGGCCGGACGTCAACAGCCGCATCACACGTCTGTGATGCGGCTGTTGACGTCGTGCTTTCCGGGCGAGGAAAGGCCGGAAGCGCGGGCAGCCACTGGACGGTCCGTCAGTCCGGGCGATACCCTGCACACATGAAGATCAGAAAGAAAGACACACCTTCTAAGGCGAAGTTATCAGCTATCAAGCGGGAGCGCAAGCCACCGCGGCCCGCGCCGCACAGCCCGCACAGTGCATCTGCCAACTCCCCCGCCACGTGACGAAGTCGCCCTTCGTGCGTTCCCAACTCGACCTGAAGGGTCACCTCATGTCCTCGGAGACGATCACCGCGACTGCCTCGGGCAGCTGGAAGCTCGGTGACCTGACCGTCAACCGGCTCGGATTCGGCGCGATGCGCCTGACGCAGATCGGCAAGGCGTTCAGCGCCGACAGCCCGTCCAGCGACCGCAGCCGGTCGACAGCCGTGCTGCGCCGCGCGATCGACCTCGGCGTCAACCACATCGACACCGCCGCGTTCTACTTCTCGCCGCTGCGCTCGGCCAACGAGCTGATCAACCGGGCACTGGCGCCGTATCCCGAAGATCTCGTCATCACCACCAAGGTCGGTCCGGTGCGCGACGCCTCAGGCGCGTGGCGGACGCCGGCGAGGCCCGACGAACTGCGCGGCCAGGTCGAGGAGAACCTGCGCCAGCTGGGCCGCGACCAGCTCGACGTGGTGAACCTGCGCGTCATGGGCCAGGAGTCCGTCTCCGAGCACTTCGGCGCGCTGGCCGAGCTGCGCGAAGCGGGGCTGATCCGCCACCTCGGAGTCTCCGGTGTCACACCGGAACACCTCGCCGAGGCACAGGCCATCGCCCCGGTGGTCTGCGTGCAGAACCGGTACGGCATGGACGCGCACAGCGCGGACGACGACGATCTCCTGCGGGCCTGCGGTGAGATGGGCGTCGCCTTCGTGCCGTTCTTCGCGATCGCCGGTGCGGGACGCGAGCAGGGCGCGAGCCCCGGGGGCGACGACGAACTGCTCGCCGTCGCCCGCGCACACGGAGCCACGGTCGCGCAGGTCCGACTGGCCTGGACGCTGCACCAGGGCGCGCACGTCCTGGCCATACCGGGCACCGGCGATCCGGACCACCTGACCGCCAACGTGGCCGCCGGAGCGCTGCGGCTCTCGCGGGACGAACTGGCGAGGCTCACCAGGAAACGTTGACCCCATTGGTCTCTCTGGAGTCGCTGGTTGTACGAACACGGTGTGGTCTGGCATTGCGCACCGCGATGAGAAGCGGGCGCCGGCTGGGGCAGCCCGTGCTGAGACGCCGGGACGGCTCCTGCCCGTGTACACCGAGAACGGAGAAGTCAATGCCGCACAACGAGGGTCAGCGCGTGGAGTACCTGGACCAGGAGAACAAGCGGTGTCAGGGCGAGATCACCAAGGTCAGCGGCAGCGGACCGGCGACCACCTACACCATCAAGAACGAGAAGACGCACCGTGACGACAAGGTCCGGGAGATGCAGATCGAGCAGGATCTGTAACAACTCCTCCCCCCGCTGATGCGCCTCCCCGACCCGCCTACGCCGGGTCCGGGCAGGCCGCTGATCCTGGGAACGTAAGAGGGCGTCCGCACCCGCGGTGAAGCGGCTGTGCGGGCGCCCTCGCCGCAGTGCCCGGGGACATTGCGGTGGAGCCCGCCGGTGCGCGGCCTCGGGTCTCAGAAGCTGCCGCCTCCGAAGTCGCCGCCCCCGCCGAAATCGCCACCGCCGCCGAATCCTCCGCCGTCGCCCCCGCCGCCGAAGTCGGACGGGTCGAAGTCGGAGCCGGAATAGTCACCGCCCGAGTAGTCGCCACTGCCGAAGTCGCCGCCGCCGTAGTCCGCCGCGTAGGCCGGGGACGAGAGCATCGAGCCGAGCAGGGTGCCCACCAGCAGGCCGGGGAGCAGACCGCCGCCGAAGTAGCCGCCCGCCCAGGGGCCGTAGGCCGGTCCTGCCTCCCAGTACGGGCGGCGCCGGCCGTCACCCGTGTCGACGGTGCGGCTCAGCGGGTCCTCGCCGTCGCGCAGCCGGATCTCGTCCACGCCGCAGACCGGGACCTCGCGTGGTGCTCCGCCGGACGGCGTCCACAGGGAATCGGCCACCGAAGGGCCGTGGCGCGGGTCGAAGAAGCACGGTGGGCGACGGTCCGGGAGACGGCTTCCTGTGCGGCGGGCTTCCAGGACGGCCAGGGAGAAACGTCCGTCCTCCAGGGCCTGGGTGACCCCGCGCACGTCGGAGGGGTGCTGGGCCTTGTCCATACGGGACTTCGCGCTCTCGTACGAGTCGAGTGCCCGCTCGTAGTCGGCACGCATCGCGTCGTCGGCGCCGGCCTCCGCCGGGTGGAAGTCGAGGCGGTCGAGGGTCTCGCCGTATGCGGTGATGTCCTCGTCCACGACGACCCGCAGCTTGTCGAGGGCCGCCCGCTCCTCCTCCGCCTTGCGGCGGCGGTTGCGGCGGACGATCGCGTACGCGGTGCCACCGCCGATCACGGCGAGCGCGCCGACCGTGATCAGTGCCGTCACGCCGGATCCCGTGTCGTTCGAGCCGCCGCTCCAGGAGGCGGGGGCGTGGCCGCGCGCCTGGGCGACGGCCTGGTCGACGAAGGTGGTGAGCTGGGTGGTGGCGTCCGTGGCGGTGCCGGGGGCCTGCAGCGCCGCGGAGAGGTTCTGGCGGGCCGTGACGGACATGACCGACCGGTCCGCGCCCAGCTTGAACGTGTCGCCGAGGCGGATTCCGTACACACCGGTGATCCCGGTGTCGTTGCGCAGCGTCCGCAACACCGTGGACTCGGGGAACGCGGAGGCCCGCGGCAGCACAGCCACGAACACCGGCTTGTCCGCGTCCTTGATCTTCTTGGTCAGGGCGTCGGCCTGGCTCGCCGGCAGCTGGTCCGCGACCGCCGGATCGACGTACACCGGCCCCTGGCGCAGTGCCCGGGCCACGTCGGTGATCGTCGTGGCGCTCGGCGCAGCCGGGGCCATGGCGAGCACGACTGCCGACAGCATCAGCAGCAGGCCGGCCAGCAGGGTCGGGAACAGCCTGTTCCGCATATATCGACGCTAACCCAGGTGGGCGACAAATGCTCCGCCCACCTGGGTCAGCCCGGTCTCCGTTACCGCTGTACGGCCCGGTAGGCCGTCCTCAGCCGGTCCACCGCCCCGGTCAGATCACCGGTGAGCAGCAGATGGTCCGCGTCGGCGAACGGCTTGGACACCGCGGCGGTCGGCGTCCCGCCGGCCTTCTGCTGAACCAGCAGACGGGCCTGGTCGACGATCGCCTTGCCTGCCTCGGACTTCCCCAGTCCGGCCTTCTCCGCGATCTGTGCGGCGACGGCGAGCGCGCCCAGGGTCAGTTCGCCGCCCGTCGGGGCCTTCTTCAGCGTGGTCAGGCCCCAGCCGTACGGGAACTGCGGGTCGTACGTCGCGTCGCCGACGTTGATCGGCAGCTGCGACTCGGACTTCGGCCAGGTGACCGGCAGCTGTCCGGTGAAGGCACGCTTCCCGTACAGCACGTCTGCCACTCCGTCGCCCTCGGTACCCGGCAGCCAGGACGCGACGAGTGCGTCGATGTCACCGAGCCGGTCGCCGATGAGCTGCGGGCGGCCGGAGACCACCAGGACCGCGCACTTCATCGCGGCGCAGACCTTGTCGATCGCGGCCTTGTCGGCCGCGGTCAGCTCCAGGTCGTTGCCGTTGCCGACGTCACCGATGCCTTCCGCGTACGGGGTCTCGCCGACCACGACCACACCCACGTCGTAGCCGTCCGTGGATGCCGAGGCGTCCTTGGAGTAGGTGACCGAGGCCGCGTCCGTGGCGTCCTTCTTCATGGCCTCCAGGATCGTCGTGCCCGTGGTGATCCTGCCCGAGGAGCCCTGCCAGCTGACGGTCCAGCCGCCGGCCTGGTTGCCGATGTTGTCGGCGTTGGACCCGGCGACGTACACCTTCTGGGATGCCTTGAGCGGCAGCACTCCGCCGTCGTTCTTCAGCAGGACCTGCGACTTGGCCGCCGCCTCGCGGGCCACCGCACGGTGTCCCGCGGAGCCGACCTGGTCGATGTCGGCCGTGTCCGCGTACGGCTTCTCGAAGAGGCCGAGGCGGAACTTCTGGGTCAGGATGCGGGAGACCGCGTCGTCGATCCGGGCCTGGCTGATCCGGCCCGCGGTGACCTCGTCCTGGAGCGTCTTCGTGAAGTCCTGGTACGCCGTCGGGACCATGATCATGTCGAGTCCGGCGTTGATGGACGTGCGGACGTCGCTGGCGTAGTCGCCGGGGATCTGGTCGATGGCCTGCCAGTCACTGATGACGAAGCCCTCGAAGCCCATCCGGTCCTTGAGCACGCCGTTGATCATCTCGGCGTCGGCGTGCATCTTCACCGGACCCTGGTCGTCGCCGAGGATGTCGAGCGAGGAGTACGACGGCATGACCGTGCCGACCCCGCGCTTGACGGCCTCCTCGAACGGGGCGAGGTGCACGGCTTCGAGCTCCTGCCTGGTGACCTTCGTGACGCCCTGGTCGATGGTGTACGAACCGGTGGTGGACGAGCCGAACTCCGTACCGCCGTCGCCGACGTAGTGCTTGGCGGTGGCCAGGACCTTGTCGTTGCGGTGCAGGTCCTTGCCGGAGGCGCTGCCCTGCATGCCCTGGATGACCGTCTCCATGGACTCGACGAGTGCCGGGTCCTCGCCGTACGACTCGTAGGAGCGGCCCCAGCGCTCGTCACGGGTGACGCAGAGGCAGGGTGCGAAGTCCCACGGGATGCCCGTCGCGCGGACCTCGTCGGCGGTGACCGCGCCGGTCCTCTCCGCGAGCTTCGGGTCGCGTCCGGCACCGATGCCGATGTTGTGCGGCATGATCGTGGAGCCGATGACGTTGTTGTGGCCGTGCACCGCGTCCACGCCGTAGATCAGCGGGATCTGGAACCGGGTCGCCTGGGCCCGGAGTTGGTAGGCGTCGACCATCTTCGCCCACGCCTCGGGTGTGTTCGGCGTCGGGACGGAGCCGCCGCCGGAGAGCAGCGAGCCGAGGTCGTACGTGGCGATGTCCCCCTGCGACTTGAGCGCGTTGCGCTCGGCCTGCGTCATCTGGCCGGCCTTCTCGGCGGGCGACATCCGGGACAGGAGGTCGGCGACGCGCTTCTTCACCGGCAGCTTCGGGTCGAGGTAGGGCAGCCCATGGGCGTCGATGACGACCTGCGGGTTCTCCTTGGGCGGCTTGGCGCCGGTGACGGTGAGTTCGAGCGGGATCGTCTCCGCGGACTCGGCTGCGCCGTCCTTCCTGGTGGCCACCGAGATCCGGTGGGAGGTCCCGGACGCGGTGCCTGCCGGGAAGGTGTACGTGCCGGTGACCGGCGTGTAGTCCTTGCCGGCCTCGGCGCTGCCGCCCTTGGTCTCGTACGCGACGGTGACGGGTTCCTCGATCGGTGCGGCGCCGGTGGTCGCGACGGAGACATCGATGTCCGCCGTGCCGCCCTCCTTCACCGTACGGACCGCCGCGTTCGTGACGACGCTCGCCTTCAGGGCCGCGTCGGCCTTCCCGTACAGCTCCACGCCGTCCATGGCGAACGAGCCGGGAGCCCCGGTCGGCAGCGTGACGGCGTAGCCCCACATCTCATCGAGGCCGAGGACCTGGTCGATGCCGCCGACGGGCTGGTAGTCGGTGCGGTACGTGAAGTCGGCGAACGGGATCTCGACCTGGTGCCAGCCCTCCCAGTCGTCGGTGAACGACGTGGTCCACAGCTCGGACGCCTCGCCGTTGGCGCCGCCGTCCTTGATCTCGAAGTTGATCCTCTTGCCCGAACCGGGCGGCAACGGCGCCGTGTTCTGGCCGTACCACCAGAAGCGGATGCCCTTGTGGGCCGACCAGTCGTGAGCGGGCTGGTCGGCGGCGAAGTCGTGGCTCAGGCCGCCGTAACCGCTGATGTCGTACGTACCTTCGAGGACCTTGGCGCCCTCGGGGGCGTCGGCGCGATCCTTCAGGGTCAGGGTGGGCGGGTCGTCGGAGTCGCCGCCCCAGGTGAATATGCCGTCGGCGGGCTGATTCGCGAACGGGACCTCGCCCTCGAAGCGGTCGACGAGGACGGGCGCCGGGTCGTCCGCCGTCGCCGCCGCGGTGGCGGCGCTGGCGCTCGGGACGGCTCCGGCGAGCAGACCGGCGAGGACGGTGACGGCGGCCAGTGCGGCCGTCGTCGGTCTGGCCCGGTGGCGGGCGCGGTGGGTGCGCGGTGGCATTGCGGCTCCTTCGGACACTGAAAGGTGCTTCTGCTGCTTCTGCTGCTCGACTCGCATCCGGCCGGTCTCCGCCTTCACGCCGCCCTGCGCGACGCGGGCGACGCCGGGCTGCGGGAGAGCTCGGGGCCGGGAGACCTGGTTGTTGCCGCGGTCATGCGCCGCGGGTGAGGCGGATCGTGTCGCGGTACCACTTGGCGCTGTCCTTGAGCGTCCGCTCCTGGGTGTCGTAGTCGACGCGGACGATGCCGAACCGCTTGTCGTAGCCGTAGGACCACTCGAAGTTGTCCATCAGCGACCAGGCGAAGTAGCCCCGGACATCGGCTCCTTCGGCGCGGGCCGCGGCGACGGCGGCGATGTGGTCGGCGAGGTAGGTGGTGCGGTCGGCGTCGTGGATCTCGCCGTCATCGGAGACGGTGTCGTCGAAGGCGGCGCCGTTCTCGGTGATGACGGTCGGGATGCCGTAGTCCTTCTGCAGCCGCAGCAGCAGGTCGGTGAGGGCGGTGGGGGTGATCTCCCAGTCCATGGCGGTACGCGGCAGGTCACGCTCGATGCCGCGGGTGACCGGCAGGCCGTCGGCGTCCACCGGGGACCCCTCCTCCGTGACGCCGGAGAAGAGAGTGCCGCGGTAGAAGTTGACGCCGAGGACGTCGAGCGGAGTGGAGATGATCTCCAGGTCGCCGTCCTGGACCGGGAGTTCGACGTTCTGCAGGGCGAGGTCGGCGATGACGTCCTCGGGGTAGGCGCCCTTGACCACCGGGTCCAGGTAGAGGCGGCGGCCGAGCCCGTCGGCGCGCCGGCAGGCCTCGGCGTCCTCGTGGCTGTCGGTCTCGGGGGTGGCGGTGCCGAGGTTGAGCGTGATGCCCAGTTCCAGGTCGTTTCCGCGGGCGGCGGCGGTCTCGCGGATGTTCCGGGAGGCGAGTCCGTGGCCGAGCAGCAGATGGTGGACCGCGTGGATCGCCTCGCCGAAGTTCGTACGGCCGGGGGCCTGGTTGCCGTACGCGTACCCGAGCATGGCCGAGCACCACGGCTCGTTGAGCGTGGTCCAGTGCTTGACCCGGTCGCCGAGCGCGTCGTACGCGAGGGCGGCGTACTCGGCGAACCGGTACGCGGTGTCGCGGGCCGGCCAGCCGCCCGCGTCCTCCAGCTCCTGCGGAAGATCCCAGTGGTAGAGGGTGATCCAGGGGGTGATGCCCTTGGACTCCAGCTCGTCGATCAGCCGCTTGTAGAAGTCGAGGCCCTTGGCGTTGGCCGGCCCGCGGCCGCCGGGCTGGATGCGCGGCCAGGCGAGCGAGAAGCGGTACGTGTCGACGCCCAGGTCCGCGATCAGCTGCACGTCCTCGGGCATCCGGTGGTAGTGGTCACAGGCCACATCGCCGTTCTCGCCGCGGACGACCATGCCCGGCACCCTGCAGTAGGTGTCCCAGATCGACGGGGTTCTGCCGTCCTCGGCAGCCGCTCCCTCGATCTGGTAAGCGGCGGTGGCGACGCCCCAGCGGAAATCGGCGGGCAGACCGGTCACGGGCTCGGCGGTGATCTCGCGAGCGTATCCCTGGGGGATGACGAGGTTCATGGTTCTCCTGTGGTGTGCTGTGGGGTCGCTACGAGCGGGGGGCGACGGTGACCGGGGCCGGCTGATGCAGCCAGCAGGCCACTGTGCGGGAGCCGTCCCCTTCCGGCCGGTCGAGCACCGGCACGTGGGTGGCGCACGGCTCGAGTGCCTTGCCGCAGCGGGGGTGGAAGGCGCAGCCGGCCGGCATCGCGGACAGATGCGGTGGTGAGCCGGGGATGCCGGTGAGTTCGCGACGGGGGCCGTGCAGAGCCGGGAAGGAGTGCAGCAGGCCGTCGCTGTAGGGATGGTGGGGGTTCTGATAGATGTCGGAGGCACCGGCCTCCTCGACGATCCGGCCGCCGTACATGATCGCGATCCGGTCCGAGAACTCGATCAGCAGCGAGATGTCGTGCGTGATGAAGACGACCGAGAAGCCCAGTTCCTCGCGGAGCTTGACCAGCTGGCGCAGGATCTGGCGCTGCATGACGACGTCCAGGGCCGTCGTGGGCTCGTCCATGATGACGATCTCGGGCTCCAGCGCAAGCGCCATCGCGATCATCACGCGCTGGCGCATACCGCCGGAGAGCTGGTGCGGGTAGGCGGAGAGCCGGTCTGCGGAGATGCCGACCAGCGACAGCAGCTCCTTCGCGCGTGCGGTGCGTTCGGCCCGGTCCATCTCCGGGCGGTGCGCCTTGAGCACGTCGGTGAGCTGGCTGTGGACCGTGTGCACCGGGTTGAGCGAGTTCATCGCTCCCTGGAAGACGATCGACAGCTCCTGCCAGCGGAAGGCGCGGAGCTCGGGGGCGGTCAGGGTCAGCAGGTCGAGCGCTTCGCCGTCGCGCCGGTGGTAGTGGACCTCGCCGCCGGTGATCACTCCGGGCGGCGAGAGGAGGCGGGTGACGGCGTACGCCAGGGTGGATTTGCCGGAGCCGGACTCGCCTGCCAGGCCGAGGACTTCGCCCCGGTGCAGGGTGAGGTCGATGTCGCGCAGCGCGTGCACGGCGGCGTCCCCGGTGCCGTAGTCCACGTTCAGGCCGCTGATGGTGAGGACGGGCTCGCTCATGAGCGGGTCTCCTTGTCGTGCGTGCCGCGCGCCGCGGCATCGTGCGTACCGCGCGCCACGGGGGTGAAGCCGACCCGCATCCGGACCTTCCGGGACGCGCCCGTCTCCGTACGCAGCCGCGGGTTGACGAACTCGTCGATGCCGAAGTTGATCAGGGCGAGCGACATGCCGAGCAGGGCGATGCAGAGCCCGGCCGGGACGAACCACCACCACGCGCCCTGGGCCAGTGCCTGGTTGGACTGCGCCCAGAACAGGACGGTCCCCCAGTTCCAGTTGGAGATGTCGGCGACACCGATGAAGGCGAGGGTGATCTCGGACAGGATCGCGAAGATGACTGTGCCGACGAAGCCGGACGCGATGACGGCCGTCAGGTTCGGCAGGACCTCGAAGAGGATGATCCGCCAGGTGGACTCACCGGTGGCGCGGGCCGCTTCGACGTAGTCCCTGCGGCGCAGCGACAGCGTCTGGGCGCGCAGGACACGCGCGCCCCAGGCCCACGAGGTGAGGGCGATGACGGTGGCGATCAGGAGGTCGCCGGTGTCGGAGACGAGACTGGCGATGATGATGATCAGCGGCAGCCCCGGAATGACCAGGAAGACGTTGGAGAGCACCGAGAGCAACTCGTCGGCAGTGCCGCCGAGGAAGCCGGCGCTGACGCCGATCAGTACGGACAGGATCGTCGCGAAGATGCCAGCGACGAAACCGACGACCAGGACGCCGCGGGTGCCGACAAGGATCTGCGAGAGCACGTCCTGACCGGTCTGTGTGGTCCCGAACCAGTGTGCGCCGGAAGGCGGTTGGAGCAGTGCATCACTCATGGTGTCGGGGTCGTACGGGGCGATCCACGGCCCGATGACGGCGATCACTACGAAGAAGAGCAGGATCCCGAGGCCGACGACGGTCTTGCGGCCGCGCAGGAAGCGGAGCCTGCGCTTGCTCGGCGCCGGGGTCTCGGTCGCGTCGATCACGGCGACCTCGGCAGCGGTGACGGCCATGTCCTAGGCCTCCCTTCGGGTACGGGGGTCGAGGGCCATGTAGATCACGTCGGCGAGGAGATTCGCCGCGAGGACGGAGAGCGTGATGATGAGGAAGATGCCCTGCATCAGGGGGTAGTCCTTCGCAGCCACACCCTGGAAGAGCTGGTAGCCGATGCCCGGGTAGGAGAAGACCATCTCCACCAGCAGGGTGCCGCCGACGATGAAGCCCAGGGAGAGGGCGAAGCCGGAGATGTTGGGCAGGATCGCGTTGCGTGCCGCGTATCCGAACATCACCCGGCGCTCGGAGAGCCCCTTGGCCTGGGCGACCATGACGTAGTCCTCGCTGGACACCGTCACCATCATGTTCCGCATGCCCAGGATCCAGCCGGCCATTGCGCTGAGCACGATCGTCAGGCCCGGCAGCGCGGCGTGGTAGAGCGCGCTGGAGACGAACGGCCAGTCGAAGGCCGGCACCAGGGCGTTGTCGTATCCGCCCGAGGCCGGGAAGAGCGGCCACTTCACGGCGAACAGCGCGATGGCGATGAGTCCCAGCCAGAAGTACGGAATGGCGGAGATGAACGTGGTGACAGGCAGCAGGCTGTCCATCCAGGAGCCGCGCCGCCAGCCGGTGAAGACGCCGATGCCGGTGCCGAGCGCGAAGCTGATCAGGGTGGTGACGCCGACGAGTGCCAGCGTCCACGGCAGCGACTGACTGATCACCTCGCTGACCGGCGTCGGGAAGAAGGTGAAGGACAGCCCGAGGTCGCCGTCGAGCAGATGCGACCAGTAGTCGGTGTACTGCTCCCAGAGCGACATGTGTTTGTCGAGACCGAAGAGCGCCGTGAGCGAGTCGATCGCGCTGGTGTCCAGCTGGCCCTGGAAGCGGGAGAGGAGCGCCTGGACCGGGTCCCCGGGCATCAGGCGCGGGATCAGGAAGTTGATGGTGATCGCGGCCCACGCGGTGACCAGATAAAAGGCGAGCCGTTGCAGCAGATACTTCACTTCGCAGCCTCCTTCTCGTGGTCGTCGGCGGCTTCCGCAGCGTCCGCGTACAGCCAGCAGGCCGCCCACTGGCCGTCCGCCAGGTCGAAGCGCGGCGGCAGTTCGGTGCGGCAGCGCTCCATCGCCTTCGGGCAGCGCGGGTGGAAGCGGCAGCCGGCCGGCGGGGCGATCAGCGAGGGCGGTTCGCCACTGCCGGTCTCCTCCTGCTCCTCCTCGGCGACCACCCGGTCCGGATCGGGTGCCGAGGCGATGAGCAACTGGGTATAGGGATGTGCGGGGCGCTGGGTGACGGTCTCGCTGTCCCCGCCCTCGACGATCCGCCCCGCGTACATCACGAGCGTGGTGTCCGCGAAGTAGCGGGCGGAGGCGATGTCGTGGGTGATGTAGAGGATCGCCAGATGGAGGCGTTCCTTGAGGTCCCGCAGCAGGTTGAGGACGCCGAGCCGGATGGAGACGTCGAGCATCGAGACGGGCTCGTCGGCCAGGAGGACCTTCGGGTCGGCGCCGAGCGCACGGGCGATGGCGACGCGCTGGCGCTGGCCACCGGAGAGCTCGTGCGGGAACTTGTCGAGGTACTGGGCGGCAGGGGTGAGCTGCACCCGTTCCAGCAGTGCAGCGAGTTCGGTCCCGGTCGCCTCCCGGCCGTGGATCTTCAGCGACCGGGTGAGGTGGTAGCGCACGGTGTGCACCGGATTGAGTGAGGCGAACGGGTCCTGGAAGATCAGCTGGACCTGTCGTACGTACGAGCGGAAGGACCGGCCACGGCCCGCCTTCACCGCCTTGCCGCCCAGCCGGATCTCACCCTCGGTGAGCGGATACAGCTGGGAGAGCAGCCGGGCGACGGTGGATTTCCCGGAGCCGGACTCCCCTACCAGGGCCGTGACGGTGCCGCGCCGCAGTTGCAGCGAGACGTCGTCGACGGCGTGGACGGTGCGGCGATGGCGTGCGACGAGATCGCGGCCGGTGCGGCGGACGGGGAAGTGCTTGGTGACTCCGCGTGCTTCGAGCACGATGTCGTCGGTCTGATCGGTGGTGGTGGTCATGGCCGGTCCGTTTCCCCGTACTACTTGGAGGGCTTGAGCTTCAGCACGATCTGCAGCGCTGAGGGCTGGGTGTGCTGCGGCGGGGCGTACGGGTCGGCCTCGGTGGGCCAGCCCACCCAGTTCTTCGTGGAGTACTCGGCTCCGATGGGGGCGGCGGCCGTCGGGATCATCGGCGCCTGGTCGACCATGATCTTCTGGAGCTTGTTCATGGCCTCGGTGCGGGTGGCCTCCTCGGTGGCGTTGGCGAAGTCCTTGAGCGCCTGGGTCGCCTCGGGGCTCTTGAACCGGCCGAAGTTGCCTGTCTGGGAGGCCTTGCCGATGGGCTGGAGGATCGCGCCGTCCATGATGTTCTGGTACATGTCGTACGGGGTCGCACCGCTGTTGGTCCAGTGCAGGGTGGCGTCGAAGTTGCCGTTGGCGACGTCCGCACCCCAAGCCTCGGCGGTCTGCGTCTTGACCTTCGCCTCGATGCCGAGCTGCTTGATGTTGTCCTTGATGATGGAGAGCCCGGTGATGTAGTCGTTCCAGCCGGCCGGGTCGGTCAGTGTCAGCTTCACCGGCTTGCCGCTCGGGTCCTTGAGCACGCCGCCGGAGAGCTTGAACCCCGCGTCGTCGAGGATCTTCTTGGCGCCGGCCACATCGGGTGCGGTCGTGGCGCTCTTGTACTCGGGCGCGAGGAACGAGTCACCGGCGGGCAGCGGGATGCCGGTCGGGTTGGTGATCTCCGGGTAGAGCGTCGCCTCGGCCTGGGTGTAGATCGCCTTGCGGTCGACGACCATAGCCATGGCCTTGCGCAGCGCCGGGTTGTCGAACGGCTTGCGGGCGGTGTTGAACCACAGTCCGTGGATGCCGAGGCCCGAGGGGAACCACAGCTTGTGGTTCTTGGGGTCCTTGTTGATGAACAGCTGCTTGTAGTTCGGCATGAAGACGAACGACCACTCGAGCTTTCCGCTCGCCAGCGCCGTGGTCGCCGCGCTGTTGTCGTTGTACGCGCTGTACCGCAGCTCCTTGACCTTCGTCGCGCCCTTCCAGTACGTGGGCGTGGCGGTCAGCGTGGTGGTCTGCGGGGTGAACGTCTTGAGCTTGTACGGGCCGGAGCCGACCGGGTTCCGGTTGGGCCAGGTCTCCGGGTCCTTGACGCCTTCCCAGATGTGCTTGGGAACGATGAACGTCTGAATGATCTTGTTCTGGTTGACGTACTGGGAGTCCTTGAAGGTCAGGACGACCTTCTTGCCCTCGATGGCGACGCCGTCGAACGGGATGCCGTTCCAGTTGAGCGCCGAGTGCGTCTTCAGCAGGTTGAACGTGTACGCGACGTCATCGGCGGTCAGCGGCTTGCCGTCGGCCCACTTGGCCTTGGGGTCGAGGCTGAAGGTGACCTTGGTGAAGTTGGACTCCCACGTCCAGTCGGTCGCCAGCCACGGCTCGGCCTTGTCCGCGGGCTTGATCTGGTTCGTCATCGCCAGCGGCTCGTAGATCATGTAGCGGTAGCCGAGCGTGGCACCGGCCGAGGTGTTCAGGAACGGGTTGCTGTTGTTGGTCTGCGGCCCGTCCGGCTTGCCCAGGGTCAGCACGCCGGAGGCGCCGCCACCCCCTTTGTTGGCACCCGAGTTGGCGGACGAGCAACCGGTGGCGAGAGCGACCACGACGGTGGCTATTGAGAGCGCTCTCAGTACGGGGCGGCGGCGTGCGGACATGGCGACTCCAGGAAGGGCTGCGGTTCCGGAGGATCCGGGACGGAGGGCGGTCGGCGCTCGGCGCGCCGGGTACGGGTGGTGCGGTTGATGCAGGTGGTGCCGACAGTGCGGGTGGTGCCGAGGGTGCGCGGGGAGGCGCGTAGGCGACAAGAGGTACGGCGGCCGGGAAGGAACCCGGCGGAACCGCTACGGCGCCGAGAGGCGCACGACCAGTTCGGTGGGCAGCACGACCGGTCCGTCGGGGGTGGCCGTGCCGCCGAGATGGGAGAGCAGCAGCCGCGCTGCCGTCTCACCCATCTGCCGGGTGGGCTGGCGCACGGTGGTCAGCGGTGGTTCGGTGTGCTCGGCCATCGGGATGTCGTCGAAGCCGACCACGGCGATGTCGTCGGGCACCGATCGGCCGGCCGCGCGCAACGCCCGCAGCACGCCCGCCGCGCTGATGTCGTTGTGCGCGAAGACCGAGTCGAACTGCGTTCCTGCGGAGAGGAGTTGCTCCACGGCCTGCCGACCGGACTGTTCGGTGAAGTCCCCATGGACGACGAGGTCGGTCGGCAGGACCGTACGGAATCCGTCCAGCCGGTCGCGTACACAGCCGAAGTGCTGGGGGCCCGTGAGGACCAGGGGTCTGGTGCGTCCGGCGGCCAGCAGATGGCGGGCCGCGGACGCGCCTCCTTCGTGGTTGGTGGTCACGACGGAGGCGAACTCGGGGTGGTGGCCACGATCGTCGATGAGCACGATCGGCAGGCCGCCGCGGTGCAGTGCGGTGAGGTGGTCGAGGGTGTTCTCGGGTTCGACGACGACGAGTCCGTCGAAGGCACGCGCAGACACCTGGCTGGTGAAGCGCTCCACGGACTCGGCGCCCCGGTTGCAGGTGAAGAGCAACAGCCCGTAGTCGGCGGCCTCGACGGTGTCGACGACGCCCTGGAGCACTTCGCCCATCCACGGCCAGGTGAGCGAAGGCACCAGCATGCCGACCGTACGGCTGCTGCCACGGGCCAGTCCGACGGCCCCCGAGCTGGGTACGTAACCGAGCTGCGCGATCACTTCACGAACGCGGGCTGCCGTTGAACCGTCCACCTCACCCTTGGCGTTGATGACCCGGGACACGGTCGTCTTGCTGACGCCGGCCTCGCGGGCGACATCGGCGATGGTGACACGCATCGGGGGCCTCCGGGACAAGGCGGAACAGGGCGCGGTACCGGTACCGCAACCGGTTCCGGAACCGGTACCGGCGTTGCGGCGTGAGTTAACCCCGCTGGAACAGTGCCGTCAATACTTCACGCCGACATTGGTCCGTACCCATATCCCCAGCAGGCAGGACGTGTTGTGCGTTCAAGTTGTGAACACACACCCCCTTGACGCGAGCCCGCAACAGCAGTTCACTCACGCCTCGATCGACGGCAACTCCCCCACAGTCCCTGCCGAGAAAGGCAGCAGCCATGATCAGATCAAGCAGAGCGGCTCGCGCGCTGGTCGCCGCAGTGCTCGCGACCGCGGGTCTCAGCGGGCTCTCGTCCGGTACGGCGCAGGCCGCCGGTGAGACCGTGAACATCGCGCTGACCACGACGGACGACACCGGTGGCCGGCATGTCACCCGTGGCCTGGAAGCCCAGGCCCCGATCGCCTTCGGTGCCGGGAACGGTGGCGGCGGCACGAACATCACGGTCGACGAGAACACCCGGTACCAGACGTTCACGGGTGGCGGCGCCTCGTTCACCGACACGGCCGCGTACTTGATGAAGAGCAGCGGGGCGCTCAGCCAGGCGACCCGAGACGCGACGATGAAGAAGCTGTTCTCCCCCACCGAGGGCATCGGGCTCTCGTTCGTACGCAATCCGATGGGCGGCTCGGACCTCGCCAGAACCGGCTACACGTATGACGACGTACCATCCGGCCAGACCGACCCGTCGCTGGCGAAATTCTCGATCGCACACGATCTGGAGGACGTGCTCCCGCTGACCAGGCAGGCCAAGCAGCTCAACCCGGCGCTGACGACGGTCGCGTCGCCGTGGACCGCGCCGGCCTGGATGAAGGACAGCGGCCAGCTGAACGGCGGCTGGCTGAAGGCGGAGAACTACGGCACCTACGCCGACTACTTCGTGAAGTACCTCCAGGCGTATCGGGACCAGGGTGTTCCGGTCGATTACGTCACCGCGCAGAACGAGCCGACCTGCTGTTCCGGCTATCCGTCGATGAGCTGGAACGGCTCGGGGCTCGCCTACTTCACCAAGAGCGAGCTGCTGCCCGAACTCCAGTCCGCGGGGCTCGCCACCAAGGTCCTCGCCCACGACTGGAACTGGGACACCTACGACGCCTACGCGGCGGCCACGGTGGACGACCCGGCGGTGCGCAACCACCCGAACTTCGGCGGGGTCGCCTGGCACGGCTACGGCGGTGACGTCACCAAACAGACCACCGTGCACAACCAGTACCCGGCGATGGACGCCTTCCAGACCGAGCACTCCGGCGGCACCTGGATCGCCGACCAGCAGCGCGAGGACATGCTCAACATCGTCGACTACACCCGTAACTGGGCGAAGTCGGTGACCAAGTGGTCCCTGGCCGTGGACCAGAACCGGGGTCCGCACAACGGCGGCTGTGGCACCTGCGACGGGCTGATCACCGTGCACAACGGGGACAGCAGGAGCGGGCAGGTCGACTACAACATCGAGTACTACACGATGGGTCATCTGACGAAGTTCGTCCGGCCCGGCGCCCAGCGGATCGCGTCGACGGCCAGCTCCACCGTGCCCAATGTGGCCTGGCGCAACCCGGACGGCTCGAAGGCGCTGATCGCGTACAACGGCGGCACCTCGGCGCAGCAGGTCACCGTCAACTGGGGCGGCCAGAAGTTCACCTACTCGCTGCCGGGCCGCACCTCGGCGACCTTCACCTGGTCCGGCAGCCCGTCCGGCTCCACCGGCGCCTCGGGCGTCCTCTCGGGCCCTGCGGGCAAGTGCCTGGACGTCGCGGGCGGCAGCAGCGCCGACGGGACGGCCGTCCAGCTCTATGACTGCAACGGTTCGGCGGCTCAGCGCTGGACGGTCGCAGCGGACGGTTCCATCCAGGCGTTGGGTTCCTGCCTGGATGTGACGTCGGCGTCGACGGCCGACGGAGCAAAGGTGCAGCTGTACACCTGCAACGGCTCCTCGGCACAGCGCTGGACGTACGACGCCGCGACGGGTGACGTCGTCAACACGGCCGCGGACAAGTGTCTGGACATCACCGACCGGTCGACGGCGAACGGGGCCCGCGCCCAGATCTGGACCTGCACCGGAGCCGCCAACCAGAAGTGGCATCTCCAGTAACAGGGCCGGTCAGTCCGGGGGAGGGGCGGGCCCGCGGAGACTGTTCCGTGGGTCCGCCCCTGGCCGGGCCGGTTACTCCGTGGGCTCGACCCCGGCCCGCAGCAGGCCGTAGGTGTACGCGTCCTCCAGCGCCTGCCAGGACGCCGCGATGACGTTCTCCGCGACGCCTACGGTCGCCCAGTCGCCGGTGCCGTCGCCCGTGGTGATGAGCACCCGGGTGGTGGACTCGGTGCCGGTGCGGCCCTCCAGGATGCGGACCTTGTAGTCGACCAGCTCCAACTTGGCGAGCTGCGGGTAGATCCGCTCCAGGGCGACGCGCAGCGCCCGGTCGAGTGCGTTGACGGGGCCGTTTCCCTCGGCCGTGGCGACGAGACGCTCGCCCTTGGCCCAGAGCTTCACGGTCGCCTCGTTGGCGTGGGTGCCGTCGGGGCGGTCCTCGACGATCGCGCGCCAGGACTCCGTACGGAAGTAGCGGCGAACCCGGCCCTCGGCCTCGGCGCGCAGCAGCAGTTCGAAGGAGGCGTCCGCGGCCTCGTACGTGTAGCCCTTGAGCTCACGCTCCTTGACCCGCTCGACGACGCGCCCGATGAGCTGGCGGTCGCCCCCGAGGTCGATGCCGAGCTCCTTGCCCTTGAGCTCGATGGAGGCGCGGCCCGCCATGTCGGAGACGAGCATCCGCATGGTGTTGCCGACCAGCGCCGGGTCGATGTGCTGGTAGAGGTCCGGGTCGACCTTGATGGCGGAGGCGTGCAGCCCGGCCTTGTGGGCGAAGGCGGAGACACCCACATAGGGCTGGTGCGTGGACGGCGTGAGGTTGACGACCTCGGCGATGGCGTGCGAGATGCGGGTCATGTCGGCGAGTGCGCCCTCGGGGAGGACGGTCTTGCCGTACTTCAGTTCCAGGGCGGCGACGACGGGGAAGAGGTTGGCGTTGCCGACGCGTTCGCCGTAGCCGTTCGCCGTGCACTGGACATGCGTCGCGCCTGCGTCGACGGCGGCCAGGGTGTTGGCGACCGCGCAGCCGGTGTCGTCCTGGGCATGGATGCCGAGCCGGGCGCCCGTGTCGGCGAGGACGGTGGAGACGACGGCCTGGATCTGGGCGGGGAGCATCCCACCGTTGGTGTCGCAGAGGATGACGACATCGGCGCCGGCCTCGGAGGCGGCCCGGACGACGTCCTTGGCGTACTCGGGGTTGGCACGGTAGCCGTCGAAGAAGTGCTCGCAGTCGACGAAGACCCGGCGGCCCTGCTCGCGCAGGTAGGAGACGGTGTCGCGGACCATCTCCAGGTTCTCGTCGAGCGTGGTGCGCAGGGCGAGTTCCACATGCCGGTCGTGCGACTTGGCGACCAGCGTGATCACCGGGGCGCCCGACTCCAGCAACGCTTTGACCTGCGGGTCCTCGGAGGCCCTGCCGCCCGCCCTGCGGGTCGCGCCGAAGGCGACCAGCTCGGCGTTCTTGAACTCGATCTCCTGCTGTGCGCGGGCGAAGAACTCCGTGTCGCGGGGGTTGGCTCCGGGCCAGCCGCCCTCGATGAAGCCCACGCCGAAGTTGTCCAGGTGCCGGGCAATGGTCAGCTTGTCCGCGACCGTCAGGTTGATGCCTTCACGCTGTGCACCGTCGCGCAGTGTGGTGTCGAAGACATGGAAGCTGTCATCGGTGGCCTTGGCCTTGGTGGTCATGCTGATCTGACTCCTGTCGGATGAGTGGATCCGGACGATCGGGCTCCACTTGCCCCCATCATCGCGCGCGCATCGGCCCGGCCGAGGTGAGGGCCGGAAAACGAAAAAACCCCTCGCGGGTGCGAGAGGTCTGCGCGCGGGTCTGGGGCACGGTGGCCGCTCCGCATCTGGTGGTACGGGACGGTCACTGCGGACCGGCGCGCCTGTTGCCAATAATCATGACGAACAAGGACACGGAGGCAGTCTCGCACAGCACTGCCTCCGTGCCTTCGCCCGTCTCAGGATGCGGGCGTGACGCTCGTCGCCCCGGACGGATCCGTCGTCTGCCCGGCCTTCGGGTCGGCCGCGCCGACCCGGCCCAGGTCGATGTCGCGAGTCTCGCGCATCGTCAGATAGACGACGAGGGAGACCGCGGCACAGCCCGCCACGTACCAGTAGAAGCCCGACTCGATGCCCGCGTCCTTGAACCAGAGCGCCACATATTCGGCGGTGCCGCCGAAGAGTGCGTTGGCGAGGGCGTACGGGAGGGCGACGCCGAGTGCACGGATACCGGTCGGGAAGAGCTCGGCCTTCACACAGGCGTTGATCGAGGTGTAGCCGGTGACGACGACCAGAGCGAGCAGCGCCAGGCCGAACGCGGGCCAGAAGGTCCCCGCGTTCTTGAGCATCGTCATGATCGGCACGGTCAGGAAGGTGGAGCCGACGGCGAAGGTGATCAGCAGCGGGCGGCGGCCGACCCGGTCGGAGACCATGCCCGCCAGCGGCTGGATGCACATGAACACGAACAGGGCGCAGAAGCTGACCAGTGAGGCGGTGGACTTCTCCATGCCGGCGCTCTTGGAGAGGAACTTGGTGAGGTACGTCGTGTACGTGTAGTAGGCGACCGTCCCGCCCATGGTCAGCGCCATCACCAGGAACGCCTCGCGCTTGTGCTTCCACAGCGCCTTCAGTGTGCCCCGGTCCTGCTGGGCGGCCGCGTCGGACTCGGCGTACACCTCGGTCTCCAGCATGGAACGGCGCAGATAGAAGACGATGGCCGCGCCGAGCGCACCGACGACGAACGGGATGCGCCAGCCCCAGCTGTGCAGCGCCGCGTCGGACATGTTGCGCTGCAGGACGATCTGGAGGCCGAGGCCCACGAGCTGTCCGGCGGTCATGGACACGTACTGGAAGCTGGAGGCGAAACCGCGCCGGTGGGGTGCCGACGCCTCGGTGAGATAGGTGGCGCTGGCCGCGTACTCACCGCCGACCGAGAGTCCCTGGAGGAGCCGGGCCACCAGCAGGACGGCGACGCCGCCGTACCCCGCCACGGCGTAGGTCGGCGCGACGGCGATGAGGATCGCGGAGGCCGACATGAGGGTGACGGTGAGGGTCAGCGCGGCCTTGCGTCCCTTGCGGTCACCGATCCGGCCGAGCAGCCAGCCGCCGACCGGCCGCATGAAGAAGCCGACGGCGAAGATGCCCATGGTGTTCATGAGATTCGCGGTCTCATTGCCTTCGGGGAAGAACGAGTCCGCGAAGTAGACCGCGAAGGTCGCGTACACGAACCAGTCGAACCACTCGACCATGTTGCCGGCGGAGCCGACCCAGATTTTCTTCCATTGCTCTCGTCCCATGGTCTGTCACCGTGCCCCAACGGCCACGGACGTAACAAGAGTGCATAGGGCAACGATCATGCGTACTTACGTGCGTTGCGTTCACGGCCGGGCGAACAGCCGCGACGGGGCGGCGCGGCCCACCCGATCGGCGGCGCGGCGGCGCGGTTGCCGGTGGTAGGGATCCACGGTGACCTCGCAGCCGCCCACCGGCCCGCCGTCCGGCCCGCTGTCACCACCGCCACCGCCCGGTCCCGGACCCGGGCCGGGGCCGGGGCCGGACGACGGTTCGGGCCGGGGTCCTTCCGGCCGGCGCTCGCCCCGCAACCTGGTGCTGATCGCCGTCGGCACGGCGGTGGTGGCGCTGGGGCTGGCCGTGCTGCTGCGCGCCGTCGGCGGCGACGATCCGGCCGGTGGTTCCTCGACCCCTGCGGGCACCGGCGCGACCACGACCCCGCAGGCCCACACAGTCGTACGGAGCGCCGCACTGACCCCTGCGGACTGGGGCCGCGGGTTCGTCAGGTCCACTCCGTACGAACAGGATCCGCTGGCTGAGACAGTGGTGCAGGAGAACTGCACACTCGCCGCGAAACGGAACAGGACTGGCACACTGGCCGCGCTCGGACGGCGGTCCCAGAAGGCCGCGCCCTACGAGAACGGGCTCTCCCAGATCCGGGTGTACGCAGACACCGCCACCGCGAAGACGTTCCTGGCCGACGGCGAGGACGCCGTCGGCCGCTGCCCCGACCAGCGGGACGGCGAGGCCCGCTGGAAAGACATCCGCGAGACCACTCCGCCGGACCTGACCGGCTTCGACGACCTGGCGTCCGAGCAGGGCACGCTGGTCACGTACAGCGACGGCTCGGCCGCGGACATCCGTTATGTCCTGCTGACCGGCCGCACCGGCGCCACCGTGATGACCAGCTATCTGTCCGGGCCGCCCGAGGTGGAGCAACAGATCCGCCAGGGCGCCGAGGACGCGCTCGCGCTGATGCGCAGCCGACTGCCTCAGCGGTGACGGGCGGCGGCGTCAGGCGAGCGACTCGTCCAGGAACTCCCGTACATGGGCGAGAACTCCGCCCCGGTCGGTGCCCGGCAGGCCGATCGCCACATGGATGCTGAACCCGTCGAGCAGTGCGCGCAGCCGGGTCGCGTACCGCTCGGCGTCGACGGCCCGGAACTCCCCGCGTGACGCGCCCTCCGCCAGCAGCGCCACCAGGTCCCGGTGCCAGGCCCGCTCGATCGCGGCCTGCCGGGCACGCGCCTCGGCGTCTGCGTTCTGCGAGCGGTTCCACACCTCCAGCCAGAGCGTCCAGTGCGGATCGCGGTGGCCGTCGGGGATGTACAGATCCACGTACGCGTCCAGCCGCTCGCGGACCGGGATCTGCCGGGCCAGCAGTTCCCTCCGCCGCGCTCCGAGCCTGCCCTCGCTCCACTCCAGGGCCTGCAGCAGCAGCTCGTCCTTGGTGCGGAAGTAGTAGAGGAGATGCCCGCTGCTCATGGAGACCTCACGGCCGAGACCGGCCATGGTGAGCCCGTCCAGACCGCGTTCGGCGATGGTGGCCATGGCGGCGGCCAGCACCTCCTCCCGGGGCGGTGCCGTGTTGCGGCGGCGCGGGCCGGGGGTCATCGGAGGGCTCCCGCGGTCCAGCCGTCCGGCACCGGATGGATGCGCCGGAGCGCGTGACCCCGTGCGGCGTACCGGACGTCGCTCTCCATGGAATCCATCAGGCCCTCGGCTGCTGCTGCGTGATGCAGTGGATGCCTCCACCGCCCGCGAAGATCGTACGTGCGTCGACCAGGGTCACGGTCCGCTCGGGGTAGAGGCGGCGGAAGATGCCCGCGGCGATCTCGTCGCGGGGGTCGTCGAAGCCGCACAGCACCACGCCGCCGTTGCAGACGTAGTGGTTGATGTACGAGTAGTCGACCCAGTGACCGTCCTCGTCCCGCACCACGGTCGGGGCAGGGACCTCCACGACCTCCAGGCGACGCCCCCGGGCGTCGGTCCGGGACCTGAGCATCTCCACGTTCTCCATGCAGAGCTCGTGGTCGGGGTGGGACGGGTCCGGCTGGGTGTGGACGACGACGACTCCGGGGCCGGCGAACGCGGCGACGATGTCGACATGGCCGAGGGTGCCGAAGCCGTGCGGCGGGTAGTCGCCGGTCAGACCGCACTTCAGCCAGATCGCCTTCGTGGTGCCCAGCCTGGAGTGGATCTCGGCCTCGACCATGTCCTTGGTCCAGCCCGGGTTGCGTTCCTTGCCGAGCTGGACGGTCTCGGTGAGCAGGACGGTGCCCTCGCCGTCGACGTGGATGCCGCCGCCCTCGTTGACCAGCGGCGAACTGTGCACGGGAACCCCTGCGAGATCCGCGACGTGGCGGGCGATCTTCGCATCGTGTTCCCAGGTCGCCCAGTCCTGTGCGCCCCAGCCGTTGAAGACCCAGTCCACCGCGGCAAGTTGGCTGCCGTCGGTGACGAAGGTCGGACCGATGTCACGCATCCAGGCGTCGTCCAGTTCGCGCTCTACCAGGTCGACGTCCGGGCCGAGTGCGGCGCGGGCGCCCTCCGCCTGGCCGGGACCGACCACCATGGTGACCGGTTCGAAGCGGCGTACGGCGCGGGCCACCGACGCCCATGCCCTGCGGGACTCGGCGAGGTCGTCACCGGTGAACGTCACGTTGGGCCCCGGCCAGGCCATCCAGGTGCGCTCGTGCGGGGCCCACTCGGGCGGCATGCGGAAGGTCATGTCGTCGGACTCCTCGTTCTTACAGGAAATAGAGGCGGTTGAGGGAGATCGATTCGGCGGGTCCGGAGCGCACCGGGTCACCGTCCAGCGTGACCAGGCCGCTCCGTCCGTCCACCGCCACGTCCCCGATAAGGGAGTTGAGCCGGAGGTCGGCCGGGCCGATCCCGCGGGTGCCGCGTACGGCGACCCTGCGCCGTCGCGTCGGCATCAGATCGGAGCCCAGCTCGGTCGCGGCCTTTGCCACGAAGGCCACCGAGAGGTCTGCGGGGGTCGCTCCGTACGCTCCGAACTGCGGTCCCAGGACCAGGGGTTCACAGGTGTCGGTCGCGGCGTTGGGGTCGCCCGTCACTCCGTAGGCCGGGAAGCCCGACTTCAGCACGAGCTGCGGCTTCGCGCCGAAGTACTGCGGCTTCCAGAGCACGATGTCGGCGAGCTTGCCCACCTCGATCGACCCGATCTCGTGCGCGAGACCGTGTGCGATGGCGGGGTTGATGGTCAGCTTTGCCATGTAGCGCAGCACCCGGGCGTTGTCGTCGTGCGCGCCGTCGCCCTCCATCGGGCCCAGCTCGGCCTTCATCTTCCCGGCCATGGCGAAGGTACGGCGTACGGTCTCCCCCGCCCGCCCCATCCCCTGGGCGTCCGACGAGGTGATGCCGATCGCGCCGAGATCGTGCAGCACGTCCTCGGCACCCATCGTCCCGGCCCTGATCCGGTCCCGCGCCATCGCGGCGTCCCCGGGCAGGTCGGTCTTGAGGTCGTGTACGGAGACGATCATCCCGTAGTGCTCGGCGACCGCGTCCCGGCCGAACGGGAGGGTCGGGTTGGTGGAGGAGCCGATCACGTTCGGGACGCCCGCCATCTTGAGGACGTTCGGTACGTGGCCGCCACCGCAGCCCTCGATGTGGAAGGCGTGGATCGTCCGGCCGTCCAGGACGCGCAAGGTGTCCTCGACGGAGAGGCATTCGTTCAGCCCGTCGCTGTGGAGGGCGACCTGTACGTCATGCTCCTCCGCGACACGCAGGGCCGTGTCGAGCGCCCGGGTGTGCGCGCCCATGTCCTCGTGCACCTTGAAGCCGGACGCGCCGCCTTCGGCGAGTGCCTCCACCAGCGGCGCGTCGTCCGAGGACGAACCGCGGGCCAGGAAGCCGATGTTGACCGGCCAGGCGTCGAAGGCGTTGAACGCGTGGCGCAGCGCCCACGGCGAGTTGACACCGACACCCCAGACCGGGCCGAACTCCTGGCCGATGACGGTGGTGACACCGGAGGCGAGCGAGGCCTCCATGATGCGCGGCGAGAGCAGATGGACATGGGTGTCGACGGCACCGGCCGTCGCGATCATGCCCTCGCCGGAAACGATCGTGGTACCCGTACCGACGACGACGTCCACACCGTCGAGCGTGTCCGGGTTCCCGGCCCGTCCGATCGAGCTGATCCGGCCTTCGCGGATGCCGATGGAGACTTTCCGGATGCCCAGCGCCGCGTCGATGACCAGCACGTTGCTGATGACGACGTCACAGGTGTCGCGTACGGCGGCGGCCTTGAGGTGCAGGCCGTCGCGCGCGGTCTTGCCGAAGCCGGCCAGGAACTCGTCGCCGGGCGCCTGCGCGTCCGACTCGACGCGCACCACCAGGCCGGAGTCGCCGAGGACGACCCGGTCGCCGGCGCGCGGACCGTGGACCGATGCGTATGCGTAGGGGTCCATCAGGCGTCCTCCGCTCCGAGATAGCCGCAGGCCGCCGCACGCCGCAGGGCCTCTTCCTTCGCTCCGGGCGCGTCCAGCGGACCGTCGACCAGGCCTGCGAAGCCGATCGCGATCCGGGCGCCGCCGATCGGCAGCAGGCCGACCTCGCTCTCGCCACCCGGATCGAAGCGGACCGACGCTCCGGCGGGGACGCACAGCCGCATTCCGTACGCCGCGGCCCGGTCGAAGTCGAGCCGCGGGTTGGCCTCGAAGAAGTGGAAGTGCGAGGTGACGCTGACCGGGACGGACGCGGTGTTGCGCACGGTCAGCCGCAGCTCGGGCCGGGGCTCGGCGTGCGGCGGTGCGGGCAGCACGGCGCCGGGCGCGGCGTCCGCCGGCCGGACACCGGCGGCGGCACCTATGGGGTCGGAGACGACGGCGAGCCGGGATCCGTCGTCGAAGACGGCCTCCACATGCACCTCCGTGACCACGTCCGCCACGCCGGGCAGGACGTCGTCGGGTCCCAGCACGCTGCGCGCGGCCTCGATCGCCTCAGCGAGCCGACGCCCGTCCCGGGCCGCCTCGCAGACGGTGTCCGCGATGAGCGCGGTCGCCTCGGGGATATTGAGCCTCAGTCCACGCGCGCGGCGCGCCCGTGCCAGTTCGGCGGCGCCGAACAGCAGCAGCCGGTCGCGCTCGGTCGGGGTCAGTCGCACGTCACCACACCTCCTGTTTGAGCATCACTCTAATCATGAATTTCCTACAGGAGAACCCTTTACGAGGCGTCGTACTCAGCCTCACATAGAGCGGTACTCAAATCGTCGGACAGGGGTCGCCTCATACCGGTGGATCCGCACGGAAGCGACACCGTCCCGGAGCCGGCTCAGCGCTGTACGCAACCTCGTCCCGACAGCCGCCTGCTCTGTCACCCGCGTGCGACGGCCGCACACAAACGACTTCGCCCGCCCTGGCGGCTACCGGGGCGGGCGAAGTCGTACGGGACCGCGAATCACCCGAGCGGGTGCATCCAGCCGTGGGTGTCCTCCGCGATACCGCGCTGGACGTCGAGGAGCCGGTCGCGCAGCTTCATCGTGACCTCGCCGGGCTTGCCGCCGCTCTGGGTCCACTCGCCGCCCGCGGACTTGACGATGCCGACGGGGGTGATGACGGCTGCGGTGCCGCAGGCGAACACCTCGGTGAGAGTGCCGTTCTCGGTGTCGGCGCGCCACTGGTCGATGGAGACGCGGCTCTCCTCGGACTCGTAGCCGAGGTCACGGGCGACCCGGAGCAGCGAGTCACGGGTGACACCGGCGAGCAGCGAGCCGGTCAGGGCCGGGGTGACGATCTTGTCCCCGTACACGAAGTACAGGTTCATGCCGCCGAGCTCCTCGACCCACTTGTGCTCGACCGCGTCGAGGTACGCGACCTGCTCGCAGCCCTTCTCGGCGGCCTCGGCCTGGGCGAGGAGGGACGCGGCGTAGTTGCCGCCGGTCTTGGCGTCGCCCATGCCGCCGGGGACGGCACGGACCCGGTTCTCGGAGAGCCAGATGGAGACCGGCTTCACACCACCGGGGAAGTAGGCGCCGGCGGGCGAGGCGATGACGATGAAGAGGTACTCGTTGGCAGGCTTCACACCGAGGCCGACCTCGGACGCGATCATGAACGGGCGCAGGTAGAGCGACTCCTCGCCGCCGTGCGCCGGAACCCACGCCTTGTCCTGCTGGACCAGCACGTCACACGCCTCGATGAACGTCTCCACCGGCAACTCGGGCATGGCGAGACGGTGCGCCGAGCGCTGGAAGCGCTTGGCGTTGGCCTCGGGGCGGAACGTGGCCACCGATCCGTCGGGCTGGCGGTAGGCCTTGAGCCCCTCGAAGATCTCCTGCGCGTAGTGCAGGACGTTGGTGGCGGGATCGATGGACAGCGGGCCGTAGGGGACGAGCTGGCCGTCGTGCCAGCCGCGGCCTTCGGTCCACTTGATGATCACCATGTGATCGGTGAAGTAGCGGCCGAATCCGGGGTTGGCCAGGATCGCCTCGCGCTCCGCGTCGGACAGCGGGGTGGAAGAAGGCTTGAGCTCGATCGTGGTCGTCGTCATGAGTGCGTGTCCTTCACCGGTTTTGTGTGGAGGGACCGCGCTCACGCCGCTCCTGTCAGACAGGTGCTAGGACGTCCGAGCTTTATCGCAAGCCACGGCCCCGTTCGATTATGGCTCGACGGGGGCCGTGCACGAAATGACGTGAATGCGGTCCAGGGATCGATGGTGGCACCCGGGACCACACAGGAGAAGCCGCCGGGTGCGGTTGCGACCCGGCGGCTTCGAAGTGGAGTCGTCGGGTCAGCCGGCTACGCGTACCGCGAGCGCGTCGCCGATTTCCGAGGTCGTACGAGGGGTGTCGCCCCGTTCCGCCAGGTCGGCGGAGACGGCGTCCTCGATGCGGGCGGCCTCGGCCTCGTAGCCGAGGTGGCGCAGCAGGAGGGCGACGGAGAGGATCGCGGCCGTGGGGTCGGCCTTGCCCTGACCCGCGATGTCCGGGGCGGAGCCGTGGACCGGCTCGAACATCGAGGGGAACTCACCGCTCGGGTTGATGTTGCCCGAGGCCGCGACGCCGATGCCGCCGGAGACGGCCGCGGCGAGGTCGGTGATGATGTCGCCGAAGAGGTTGTCGGTGACGATCACGTCGAACCGCTCGGGCTGCGTGACGAGGAAGATCGTCGCCGCGTCCACGTGCAGGTAGTCGGTGGTGACGTCCGGGAACTCGGCCGCGACCTTGTTGAAGATGTTGGTCCACAGGTGCCCGGCGTAGGTCAGCACGTTGTTCTTGTGGACCAGTGTCAGCTTCTTGCGCGGGCGGGCCTGGGCGCGGGCGAAGGCGTCCCGGACCACACGCTCGACGCCGAACGCGGTGTTGACCGAGACCTCGGTGGCGACCTCGTGCGGGGTGCCGGTGCGGATCGAGCCGCCGTTGCCGGTGTACGGACCTTCGGTGCCCTCGCGGACCACGACGAAGTCGATCTCCGGCTGGCCCTTGAGCGGGGTCGCGACACCCGGAAGCAGCTTCGACGGCCGCAGGTTCACATGGTGGTCGAAGAGGAAACGGAGCTTCAACAGGAAACCGCGCTCCAGGACGCCCGACGGGACCGAGGGGTCACCGATCGCGCCGAGCAGGATCGCGTCGTGCTGCTTGAGCGCCTGGACATCCGCGTCGGTGAGGGTCTCACCGGTCGCGTGGTAGCGCTTGGCGCCGAAGTCGAACTCCTTGGTCTCCAGCTTCACATCCTGCGGGAGAACAGCATTGAGGACCTTGAGGCCCTGAGCCACGACCTCCTGGCCGATACCGTCACCAGGGATCACTGCGAGATTGATGCTGCGAGACATGTCGGCACCTTACTGCTCGTCCCACCCCATGACATTTCACGTCCACCATACGGACACATGGGGAGCTGTACGTGTACCGTTCATCCATTCGAAGGCAAGGCGTCAGCCGACAGGTGGATGTTCTGGCCATGGACATCCCTCGCTTCGGCATTCCCGAGAAGCTCGCCGACCGAATGAGCATGGCTGAGCAGCACGACTACCTGCGCACCCGGCTCACCCGGCGTGGCGCGCTCCGCGCCGGTGCCGCGACCGCGGCCGTCGTCGGCGCCGGACTCGCCGCCTCGCCCGCCTACGCCGCGCCCACCGTGCTCTCCTCGCGCAGCTCCTCCACCCAGGTGGACGGTTCGCTCGTCGCCCCGTTCGGCCGGCATCTCGCGTACGGCGCCGACCCGAAGACGCAGATGCGGATCTCCTGGCAGGTTCCGTTCGCCGTCAGGCGCCCGTACATCCGGATCGGCCTCAAGCCGTGGGCGCTGAGCCGGAAGATCGACGCCGAGGTGCGGCATCTGACGACCCCGCTGCTGAACGACGGCAAGATCGCGGCCGCCGAGCAGTTCTACGTGCACGCGGGACTGGACCGGCTGCAACCCGGCACGACGTACTACTACGGCGTCGGCCACGACGGCTTCGACCCGGCCGACACCCGCAACCTGGGCACTCTCGGCACCTTCACCACCGCGCCCTCGCACGCCGAGCCCTTCACCTTCACCGCCTTCGGCGACCAGGGCGTCAGCTACCACGCCCTCGGCAACGACCAGCTGATCCTGGGCCAGAACCCGGCCTTCCACCTGCACGCGGGCGACATCTGCTACGCCGACCCGTCCGGTTCCGGCCAGACGAGCGACACGTACGACGCCCGCACCTGGGACCAGTTCCTGGCGCAGACGGAGACCGTGTCGAAGACCGTGCCCTGGATGGTGACCACCGGCAACCACGACATGGAGGCCTGGTACTCGCCGGACGGCTACGGCGGCCAGAACGCCCGCTGGTCGCTGCCGGACAACGGCCCCGACCCGGTGGGCCAGCCCGGCGCCTACTCGTTCGTGCACGGCAATGTCGGCGTGGTCGCGCTCGACGCCAACGACGTCTCGTACGAGATCCCCGCCAACTTCGGGATCAGCGACGGCGGACAGACCCGCTGGCTCGACCGGCGCCTCGGTGAGCTGCGGGCCCGTCACGACATCGACTTCATCGTCGTGTTCTTCCACCACTGCGCCTTCTCGACGACCAACGCGCACGCCTCGGACGGCGGGGTGCGGGACGCCTGGGTGCCGCTCTTCGAGAAGCACCAGGTGGACCTGGTCATCAACGGCCACAACCACGTCTACGAGCGCACCGACGCGATCCTGAAGAACGCGGTCGCGCGGAAGGTGCCGATCGGCGAGCGCACCGACCCGACGCGGGACGGCATCGTGTACGTCACGGCGGGCGGCGCGGGCAAGGCGCTGTACGACTTCCCGGCGCCGGACACGTACGAGGGGCACGTCAAGGACCAGGAGAGCGTGAACACGTACCACGTGGTCAAGGGCGGTGGCAGGGCCACCGAGACCGTGGAGTGGTCGCGGGTGCGCTACACCGGCTTCTCGTTCCTCGCGGTCGAGGTCGAGCCCGGACGGCACGCCCGGATGAAGGTCACCGCGCTCGCCGAGTCGGGCGAGCGCATCGACCACTTCGAGATCAGCCGCGGATGAGCTGAAGCCCCGGTCTCAGTGACCGGTGGAGCCGCCGTTGTCCCTGCGGTCGAGGGCTCGCTGCAGGGCGGCGGCGGCATTCTGGCGCTCCGACTCGGTCGGGCGGTGGGTGTGACGGACGCGGCGGACAGTCGTCTCGGCCATGGTGGATCGACTCCTTGAGATCGCGAGGATTTCGAGATCGAAAAATCGTGAACGTGATTTCGAGATCGGGATTTCGAGGCGCCGGAAGGGGCGGGGAGCGGGTGCCGCAGGGGTTGCCTGCACAGGGGCACGTACTCACGACCGCCGGTCGCTGGATCTAGCGAGACGTTCGGCTTCTACAAAGCTAGGGCAGCCCGGCCGGTCTGTCTCCACAATTACTCGGACTTCCTACTATCTGAGACGGAGGTTTGGCGTCACCCACCCGCAGTTCTCGGATCAGGGCCCGCACGGCCAGGGATCGTGCCTGCTCAGGAACGGTGAGGCAGCCGAAGGACCGGCTCGGCCGTTCCGGTCCGAGATCGGTGATCCCGACGTCGTCGGGTACTCCCTCCAGGGAGAGCCGCGGCATGATCGTCGTTCCGAGACCACCGGACACCATCGAGAGCGCCGCTCCGTCGTCCTCGAACTCCGCCGCGTCGCCGCCGGCCCCTCTCCCGGCCCGGGCGAGGCCCTGGAGCGGGCCGGGGTCAGCTGGAAGGTCTACCAGAACGCGCAGGACAACTACGGCGACAACGGTCTCGCCTATTCGCGCCGGTACACGGGCCACATCGAGACGGGTGCGGCGAGCATCAGCGGCTGACCGGCCAGGATCTGACGGTCACGCCCCGACGGTCAGGCCCTGCCCGCAGCGGCTCCAGCCGTGTCCCCTGCGCTTGCAGCGCCGCGCGGCCCGGGACGCGGGGCGCTGCGGTAGGTCCCGTCACAGCACATCGCCGTCACGCCAGTCGAAGATCAACTTCCGGGACGTGGAGGGCAGCGGGCGTCCGGCCGCGCCACGGACGTACGTGCTGCCCTCCTCGTCCGGCAGCGGCACCACGCCGCTCAGCCCCTGCACGCCGATCTGCCCCTGCCACACCTGCCAGTCGCGCGCCGCGTACAGCGCGGCCCCGGTGTCGGAGGCGGACAGTGCCCCGAAGGCGTACGCCCCGTCGATGACCGCCTCCAACGCCGTCATCACCCGGTCGCCGAGTCCCTCGCGCCGCCGGTCGGCGCGGACCGCCACGCCCTCGACATATCCGACGCGGTACGAGCGGTGAGCGTGGATCACCCGGCGCTGGACGACACTCCCATGCGCGAGAAGCCCGCTGTCGTCGCGTGCGTAGGTGTGGATGCCACCAAGGGTGTGGTCCCAGTCGTCGTCGCTGAAGCCGCCCTCGAAGGCGGTGTCGAGGAAGGCGCGGATCCCGTCGCGGGCGGTCGGGGTCAGCTCGTAGGTGTGCACGGTGTGCCACAACGGCTCAGTCATGTCCCCCAGCCTCTCAGGCACCTGCGCCAACAGGTACTCAGTGCGCATATGAGTACCTGCCACGTGTCGAAGAGGTGCGCGCCGAAAGAGAGTTGAGCCCATGAACGGCCTCTACGCTCTGAAGCCGTGGTACGCGGACCGGCTCTCCGGTGTCCGCGCCACGCTCGTCCGCCGCGAGGTGTCGCCCGACACCCTCACCGCCGCCGGTGTGGCCTCGGCGGCCGGTGCCGCCGCCGCACTGGCCTGGCTGCCCACCGGCCTCGCCGCCCTGCCGGTCGCCGTACTGCTCGCCGCCCGGCTCGCCTTCGCCAACCTCGACGGGGCGCTGGCCCGCGAGACGGGCCGGACCACCCGGCGCGGTGCGGTACTCAACGAACTCGGCGACCGGGCGGCCGATCTGCTGATGCTGGCCGGCTTCCTGACGCTCGCCCCGCTGTGGCTGGTGGCGGCGGCCGGGCTCGCGGCGACCCTGCCGTCCTGGGTGTCGCTGGCCGGCGCGGCGGCCGGCGCGCCCCGGCGCAACGGCGGCCCGGTCGGCAAGACCGAGCGCTGCCTGCTGGTCGTCGTCGCGGCGGCGAGCGGCTGGGTGGTTCCGGTCCTGGCCGCGATCGCCGTCGGTTCGCTGCTGACCGCGGCCGTCCGGCTGGTCCGGCTGTGGCGGGACCTCGCATGAGCGCGGCACTGATCGCCGAGGAGGCGGCGGCGCGGGCCGTGCCGCTGGTCGCCGGCGTGCTGGGGGCCGGCGGGGTCGCCGTCGCCGTACTGCCGTCGAAGGTCCGGATGCGCGCCGAGCTGCGCAGGCGGTGGCGGACCTGGGCGCTGGTCGCACCGGTCTTCCTGGGGGCGTACCTCCTGGGCGACGGCGGGACGTTCGTCCTGGCCGCGGGGCTCGGGGTGATCGCGGTGAGCGAGTTCGTCCGGATGGCGGGGTCGGCACGCGGGGACCATGCGGTGCTCGTCACGGCGGCGGTCGCCCTCCCGGCCCTCGCGTGGCTGGCACCGCACCTCCTCGACCTGCGGGCGGCGGCTCTGCTGCTGATCGCCGCCGCGGTTCCTTCGCTGCTGGCCGGGGACGACAGATCCGGCTTCACCCGCACCGCCCGTACCGCGTTCGGACTGCTGTGGATCCCGGTCGCACTGACCGGCCTGGTGACGCTCGGCGGGACGGGGGTCGCGGTGGGCCTGGCGGTGGCGCTCGGCGATGTCGGTGCCTGGTGCGGCGGTACGGCAATGGGTCGTCGCGGACCGCTGTCCCGGCCGCTGTCGCCGCTCTCCCCCAACAAGACCTGGGCGGGGGTGATGGGCGCGGCGGTCGCAACGGCGCTGCTCCTGCTGCTCATCGGCGCGTTCGCGCTGCCGCTGTGGGGTGCGGTGCTCGGCGGCTGTGTCCTGGGTGACCTGCTGGAATCGATGGTCAAGCGGGAGTCCGGGGTGAAGGACGCGGGTAGCTGGCTGCCCGGCTTCGGCGGCCTGCTCGACCGGATCGACTCCCTGCTGGTGGCCCTTCTCCTGACGATGGTGACGGTGTGATGACGACGCTCGAGCGCACCGACGGCCAGGGTGTCCCGTCCGTGCTCCCGGTACGCTCCCGCCTTTCCGCCGCGGTCCGCCGCGGCCTGTGGTGGGGGGTCCTCAGCCTCACCGGCGGGGTGGAGCGGCGGGGCCGACTGCCGCGGGGCGGCTGTGTGGTGGTCGCCAACCACTCCTCGCACGCCGACACGGCCGCGCTGCTCGCAGCGCTCGACGCCCGGCACACCCCGGCGATCGGGGCTGCGGCGGACTACTGGTTCGGCTCGCCTTGGCGGCGCCGGATCTGCCGCAGGCTCGCGGCCGGGTTCCCGGTGCGGCGCAGCGGCGGCGGGATGGACGATCTGCTGTCCATGGCGGACGAGCTGCGGGCAGGCCGGGCGGTCGTCCTCTTCCCCGAGGGCACCCGTGGCAGGAACGGCGAGCTCGGCTCGTTCCACCGGGGTGCGCTGGTGCTGGCGGAGCGGGCGGGGGTTCCGGTCGTGCCGGTGGGGATCGGCGGGACGGACCGGCTGCTGCCCAAGCACGGGCGGCTGCGTTCGTCGCTGGTCCGGGTGGCGATCGGCGATCCGCTGCCCCCGACGGTCACCCCGGAGAAGGCCCGTGACGCGGTCGTGGCGCTGCACGCGTGTACGACGGCCGAGCCGTTGCGGGATTCGGTGACGCGGCGCCGGGTGGCGGCGGTCGTCACGTCGCGGTGGGGTCTGCCGCTCGCGTTCTGCTGGGCGGCGGCGGAGGCGCTGAGCTGGCCGCTGATGCCGGAGCTGCTGCTTGCGGTGGCGTGCGCGGCGGTGCCGCGCACGGCATTGAAGATGTCCCTCGGCGCGCTCGCGGGCAGCCTGGCGGGCGGCCTGCTCGCCGTCCAACTGACCTCCGTGGGAGTGCAGTTGCCGGCACCTTTGACCACGGAGCGGATGCGGGCCGAGGTCCGGCACGAGCTGGCGCTCGAGGGGGCCTCGGCGGTGCGCCACCAGCCGTGGAACGGCATCCCGTTCAAGGTGTACGGCGCCGAGGCGGGCCGGGCCGGGACCGGGACGGCGGAGTGGCTCGCCGCGTCGGCGACGGCGCGTGGTTCACGGACTCTGACGGTGGGACTGGGCTTCGCCGGGTTCGGGCTGCTGATGCGGCGTCACCGGCGGCAGTACGGAGGGTATCTGGTACTGCTCGGCTGCGGGTTCGCGGCCGGACTGTCGCTCATCGTGCATGGCTGGCACTGAACACCGACACAGCAGGAGATCCTGGACGTCGTTCAGTCATCCCTACAAGTGATCCGATGTATTACCCGTCAGGACCCTTGACTGCCCCTCAGGGGCCCATCATCCTCCCAATCATCGGATCAATGATCCGTCATATGAACCGTGAACTGAGGGAGGACCCGTGTCATTACGGAACCGGATCAGGACACTTTCGATCGTCCTCTGCGGCGCCCTCGCGTCGACGATGCTGCTCACCGTCGACGCGCGCGCCGCGGAGGCCGGATGGACGGTACGGGACAGACCTGACGGGCCCACCGCCGAACTGCGGCTGGACCGGGCGAGCGGGGCACTGGACCTGTCCGTCTCCCGCGCCGGTGAGACCGTGCTCGCCCCCTCGCCCGTCGGTATCGTCACCGAACGGGCCGACCTCTCCACCGGCCTGTCGTTCCTCGGCCGCAGCGACCGTACGGTCCGCGAGCACTACCGAACCGCCGCGGGCAAGACCCGCAACCGCACCGTACACATGCGTGAGGCACGCTTCCGCTTCCGCACCGGGGCGGGCGCCCGGCTCGACGTGGTCGTGCGGGCGTCGGCCGACGGGGTCGCGTACCGGTACGACCTGCCGGGCGGCACGGGCGACGTACTGCGGGAGGCCTCGGCGTTCACCCTGCCCGAGGGCTCCTCCGCCTGGCTCGGCGACTACCGCAAGGACAACGAGAACCTGTTCAACGCGTACACGGCGGCCGGCGCCCCGGCCGGCGAGTACATGATGCAGGCACTGTTCCGTACCGGGAGCAGCTATGCCCTGGTCGCCGAGTCCGATCTCACCGGCAGCTACTCCGGGGCCCGACTGGCCCACGACGCGGGGTCCTCCACCTACCGCGTCAAGCTCTGGGACGCGCAGGTGCAGACAACCGGTGCGCTCACCACCCCGTGGCGCGCCGTGGTCACCGGCGACCTGGCGACCGTCACCGAGTCGACGTTCACGGACGACCTCGCCCCGGCGTCCAAGGTCCGCGACTCCTCCTGGATCAAGCCCGGCCGGGCCCTGTGGACCTGGCTGGCCGGCGGCCGTCCGGCGGGACAGAGCCTGGAGATGCAGAAGGGATACGTCGACTACGCGGCCGCCCGCCACTGGCCGTACACCGTCGTCGACGCCGGTTGGTACTTCGACCCGGCGCAGTGGGACGTCACCGACCCCGACTGGCAGACCCACAGCTGGATCCCGGAACTGGTGCGTTACGGAAAGGAGAAGGGCGTGGGCATCCAGGTCTGGATCCATCACCGCGACCTCGACACCGCCGAGGAGCGGGCCCAGTGGCTGCCGACGCTGGAGAAGTGGGGCGTCAAGGGCGTGAAGATCGACTTCATGGACTCGGAGGCGCAGGAGACGTTCCAGTGGTACGACCGGATCCTCCCGGAGACGGCGGCCCACCACCTCCTGGTCAACTTCCACGGTTCCACGATCCCCAAGGGCATCCAGCGCACCTGGCCGCACGTCATGTCGCTGGAGGGCGTCAACGGTGAGGAGAAGAAGGCGAACACCGCCCAGCACCTGACCACGCTCCCCTTCACGCGCAACGTGATCGGCTCCATGGACTTCACGCCCGGCGCCTTCCAACGCCCGAACCGGCCCAACGCGGGCTCCGACGCGAGCGAGTTGGGGCTCTCCGTCCTGTACGAGTCCGGCATCCAGAACCTGGCGGGCACACCCGAGTCGTACGAGGCACGCCCGGAGGCCCGGCACTTCCTGGAGCAGCTGCCGGACGCCTGGGACAGTACGCGGCTGCTGGCCGGGGAGCCGGGGAGCAGTGCGGTGCTGGGCCGCCGGTCCGGCGACAGGTGGTTCATCGGCGGTGTGTACGCGGGTGCGGCGCACACCGCCGAGGTGCCGCTGCGGATCGGATCCGGACGCTGGCTGGTCGAGACGCTGACGGACGGACCGGCGGGACCGGTGCGCACGGCCCGTACCGTGCGGGGCGGCGACGCGCTGTCGGTGGATGTGGTTTCCGACGGCGGCTTCGCCGCGGTGGCCTGCCGCTGGTCCCCGGGCCGTACCTCCTGCGACCGCTGAACCGGTAGCGGGTCCGGATCACCCGACGGCTCACCCGGCGGCGCGGGCCGCTGTCCGTGGGCGCACCGACTGTTCTCGAGCAGGGTGCCCGCGGACGCTGTCGGCAGGTGCTGGACCGCTGCGGCCGGCCGGCCGAGGCGGGCGACGTGGTGGTGGAGCGCTTCCTGCGCCGATGCTTCCTGTACCGACGGGCGGAAATGGAATCCGCCCCCGACCGGCTGGGGGAGCCGGGCGGGGGCGGGATCTGTGGCGGGGTGCGGGTGTGCCGCACCCCGGAGGGCGTCAGCCCTGGTGGGGGTAGGTGTAGTTGGTCGGCGGGACCAGCGTCTCCTTGATGGCGCGGGTCAGCGTCCAGCGCTGCAGGTTCTGCGGGGCGCCCGCCTTGTCGTTCGTGCCCGAGGCACGGCCGCCACCGAAGGGCTGCTGGCCGACGACGGCGCCGGTCGACTTGTCGTTGATGTAGAAGTTGCCCGCCGCGTAGCGGAGCTTCTCCATCGTGTACGCGGCCGCGGCGCGGTCGCCCGAGATGACCGAGCCGGTCAGCGCGTAGTCGGAGACCGACTCCATCTGCTCCAGCATCTCGTCGTACTTGTCGTCCTCGTACACGTGGACCGCGAGGATCGGGCCGAAGTACTCGGTCGTGAAGACCTCGTTGGCCGGGTCGGCACACTCGACGACCGTCGGACGGACGAAGTAGCCGACCGAGTCGTCGTACGTGCCACCTGCGACGACGGTGCAGGAATCATCGGCCTTGGCCCGGTCGATCGCGGCCTTGTTCTTGGCGAACGCACGCTCGTCGATGACGGCGCCGATGAAGTTCGACAGATCGGTGACGTCACCCATGGTGATGGAGTCGACCTCGGCCGCGAACTCCTCCTTGAAACCGGAGTTCCAGATGGAGGCCGGGACGTACGCCCGGGAGGAGGCCGAGCACTTCTGGCCCTGGAACTCGAAGGAGCCACGGGTCAGCGCGGTCTTCAGGACGGCGCGGTCGGCGCTGGGGTGCGCGACGACGAAGTCCTTGCCGCCGGTCTCGCCGACCAGACGCGGGTAGGTGCGGTAGTTGGCGATGTTGTTGCCGACCGTCTTCCACAGGTGCTGGAAGGTCGGGGTCGAGCCGGTGAAGTGGATACCGGCCAGGTCGCGGTGGTTCAGGGCGACCTCGGAGACGGCGATGCCGTCGCCGGTCACCAGGTTGATGACGCCCTTGGGCAGACCGGCCTCCTCCAGGAGCTGCATCAGCAGCACGGCGGAGTGGGTCTGCGTCGGGGACGGCTTCCACACCACGACGTTGCCCATGAGAGCGGGGGCGGTGGGCAGGTTGCCCGCGATCGCCGTGAAGTTGAACGGCGTGATCGCGTAGACGAAGCCCTCCAGCGGGCGGTGGTCCATGCGGTTCCACACACCCGGGGAGTTGGCCGGGGGCTGCTCGGCCAGGATCTGGCGCGCGTAGTGCACGTTGAAGCGCCAGAAGTCGACGAGCTCGCACGGGGTGTCGATCTCGGCCTGCTGGGCGGTCTTCGACTGGCCGAGCATGGTCGAGGCGGCCAGCGTCTCGCGCCAGGGGCCCGACAGCAGCTCGGCGGCGCGCAGGATGATCGCGGCGCGGTCGTCGAACGACATCGCACGCCACGCCGGGGCGGCGTCGAGGGCGGCGTCGATCGCGTCCCGGGCGTCCTGCTCGGTGGCTCCGGCGAACGTACCGATGACGGCCTTGTGGTTGTGCGGCTGTACGACGTCGAAACGCTCGCCGCCACCCATCCGCTTCTCGCCACCGATGGTCATCGGCAGGTCGATCGGGTTCTCGGCGAGCTCCTTGAGCTTCGCCTCCAGACGGGCGCGCTCCGGGGAACCCGGGGCGTAGGAGTGGACCGGCTCGTTGACCGGCGCGGGGACCTGGGTCACAGCGTCCATGAGTGCCTTGTCTCCTTGCTTCAGCGGGGTGGGGGCAGCGGGGCGGGCGGGTCAGCCCTTGGTGAGGATGGAGCGGGCGAAGAACAGCAGGTTGGCCGGCTTCTCCGCGAGGCGGCGCATGAAGTAGCCGTACCAGTCGGTGCCGTACGCGGTGTAGACACGCATCCGGTGGCCCTCGGCCGCGAGCCGGACGTGCTCGTCGCTGCGGATCCCGTAGAGCATCTGGAACTCGTACTCGTCCAGTTTGCGCCCGGCCTTGCGGGCGAGCTCCTGCGCGATGGCGATGAGCCTCGGGTCGTGGGACCCGATCATCGGGTAGCCCTCGCCCTCCATGAGGGTCTTCAGGATGCGGACGTACGCCTTGTCGATCTCGGCCTTGTCCTGGTACGCCACGGAGGCGGGCTCCTTGTAGGCGCCCTTCACGATGCGGACCCGGCTGCCGGCGGCGGCGAGGCGGCGGGCGTCGTCCTCGGTGCGGAACAGGTAGGCCTGGATGACACAGCCGGTCTGCGGGAAGTCCTTCCGCAGCTCCTCGTGGATGGCGAACATCGAGTCGAGAGTGGTGTGGTCCTCGGCGTCCAGGGTGACCGTGGTGCCGATCGCGGCGGCGGCCTCGACGACCGGGCGGACGTTGGCGAGCGCCATCTCGTGGCCGCCCTCAAGCGCCTGGCCGAACATCGAGAGCTTGATGGACATCTCGGCCCTGGTGCCCAGGCCGAGGTCCTTCAGGCGGTCGATCAGCTCCAGGTACGCGTCGCGCGCGGCGGTGGCCTGCTCCGGCGTCGTGATGTCCTCGCCGACGACGTCGAGGGTGACCTCGAGGCCCTTCCCGGTGGCGTCCTTGATGATCGGGACGACCTGCTCGACCGTCTCGCCGGCGATGAACCGGTCGACGACCTGCTTGGTCCCCGGAGCGGCCGAGATGAAACGGCGCATCTTGTCACTGCGCGACGCAGCGAGGATCACGGGAGCCAGCACGGGGCACCTCCAACGGAAAGATATGAACGAGGGCCGAACCGGCAGGAACTGAATCAGACCGGTACAGCACGGAGAACCACCGTGAAATCTAAGGATCCCTCCGATCCTGTGCCATCGACAGCTGTCACGCATCCATGTCCTGGATCTCAGACATATGTCTGAAGGGGTGGGAGAATGGTCGGGTGAAGGGCGATTACCAGGAGCTGGTCGACGAGATCTCCGCGCTGCTCGGCGCCCCCGCGACACTGGAGAACAGGGACTTCGGCCTGGTCGCCTTCGGGGCGCACGACAGCGACGACGACATGGCGATGGACCCGGTCCGCACCCGGTCGATCCTCACCCGTCGCTCCACACCCGCGGTCCGCTCCTGGTTCGAGGGCTTCGGCATCGCCCGCGCCACCGGCCCGGTCCGCATCCCCGCCGCTCCGGAGGCCGGGGTGTTCCGCGGCCGTATCTGTCTGCCGGTACGCCATCGGGGTGTCGTCCTCGGGTACGTATGGCTGCTCGACGCGGACCCCGGACCGACCGACGGACAGCTGACCGCGGCGATGGACGTGGCGGCCAGGATCGGGGCGCTGCTCTCCGACGAGGCGCGGGCCGGCGCGGATCTGTCCCGGGAGTTCGGCGCGGTGCTGACAGCCGGCCGGGGCTGGCAGCACGACATGGCGGTGGCCGCGCTGCGGGAGGCGCTGGGCCCGGACGCGGACGGGCTGCACACGGTGGTGTGTGTGACCCCGTGGCCGGACGAGACCCCGTCGGCCCGTACGGTGCCGTCCGCGGCGGCACTGTCGACGGTCCCGTCACCGGCCGGGGCGGGCACCCTGTCGCTGGCCGCGCTGATCCGATTGCGCTCCCCCGACGTACTGGACCCGGCGACGGCGGCGGCGGACCGGTTGCGCACCAACGCAGGCCGGACCGCCACCGCCGGGGTCGCGCTCCCGCGCCGGGGCCTGCCGGAGCTGGCGGCGGCCTGGCACGAGGCCTCGGCGGCGGCCCGCGCGGCGGCTGCGGAGTCGCGCTTCGGCCCGGTCGCCGACTGGTCGGCCATCGGCCCGTACCGCCTGCTGACCGCACTCCCCCCGACGCCGGACACCACCCCGGACCCCGCGGTGCGCCCCCTGCTCACCCCGCCGCACACGGACCTGGCCCGCACCGCCGAGGTGTTCCTCGACTGCGCGGGCCAGGCGAGCCGCACGGCGGCCGAACTCGGCATCCACCGCCAGACGCTGTACTACCGGCTGTCCCGGGTCGAGCAGCTCACCGGTCTGGATCTGAACGACGGAGAGGACCGGCTGCTGCTGCACCTGGCCCTGAAGAGGGCGCGACTCTGAGGGCTGGACATCCCGGACGGACGCCCCTGCGACGAGGCCGGGGAACGCCGCCGGTCAGCGGGCCCCCCGCTCATCCGTACCGGCCACCTTCGCGGTGCTCAGGGCGATGCGGTTCCAGGTGTTGATCGTGAAGATCAGGGCCAGCAGCCCGGCCAGTTCGGGCTCGTCGAAGTGGGCCGCCGCGCGGGCGTAGACGTCGTCCGGGACGCCGCCGCGGGAGACCAGGGTGACGGCCTCGGTGAGCGCGAGTGCCGCCTGTTCCTTCTCCGTGAAGAAGTGGGCGGCCTCCGGCCAGACGGCGACCATGTGCAGCCGCTCCTCGCTCTCACCCGCCTTGCGGGCGTCCTTGGTGTGCATGTGCAGGCAGTACGCGCACCCGTTGAGCTGGGAGGACCGGATCTGCACCAGTTCGACGAGCGACGGGTCCAGGCCCTGCCGCGCCGCGGCGTCGAAGCCGATGAGGGCCCTGAACGCCTTCGGGGCGGCCTTGGCGAAGTCGACTCGGGCGGTTCGGGTGACTGCTTCGGTGTTCGTCATGACCACTACGCTACGGAGCCGGGCGACCTCACGTAGGGTGCATTCCGATGTCGGAATCATGGGTCAATTCGGCGGAGCGGATCGGCAGTGACCTGCTGCTGGAGCTGGCAGGTCCGGGCAGTCGCCGGGCCGTTCTCATCCGCGCGCTGCGCGACGCGGTCCGGGCGGGACGGCTGCCGCCCGGCACCCGGCTGCCGCCGTACCGCTCGCTCGCCGCCGACCTCGGCCTGGCCCGTAACACCGTCGCCGACGCCTACGCCGAACTGGTCGCCGAGGGCTGGCTGACCGCCCGTCAGGGGTCCGGCACCCGGGTCGCGCACCGCGCCCCTGCCGCCACCCCTGCCCGGATCCCGAAGAAGGCGCCGTCCCGCCCGGCCCCGCCCGTGCACAACCTTCGCCAAGGGCAGCCGGACGCCGCGTCCTTCCCTCGTACCGCATGGCTCGCGGCCTCCCGCCGCGCCGTGAACGCCGCGCCGAACGACGCCTTCGGCCCGGGTGACCCACAGGGCCGCGTCGAGCTGCGCCGTGCGCTGTCCGGCTATCTGGCGCGTGTCCGCGGGGTGCACTGCTCCCCCGAACGGATCGTGATCTGCTCCGGCTTCGCGCACGCCCTCCGGCTGCTGTTCGGCGGCGGCGTGCTGCGCGGCCCACTGGCGGTGGAGTCGTACGGGCTCGGTTTCCACCGTTCGCTGCTGGTCGCAGCCGGGGTACGTACGGTCCCGCTGACGCTCGACGAACACGGGGCCCGTACCGGCGAGTTGACCGGACTGCCGGGCGTACGGAGTGTGCTGCTCACCCCGGCCCACCAGTTCCCGACGGGCGGTCCGCTGCACCCGGAGCGGCGTACCGCCGTGGTCGACTGGGCCCGTACCCGTGGCGGTCTGGTCCTGGAGGACGACTACGACGGGGAGTTCCGGTACGACCGTGAGCCGGTGAGCGCCGTCCAGGGCCTCGGTCCGGACCGGGTCGTCCACCTCGGCTCCGTCAGCAAGAGCCTCTCCCCCGCCATTCGTCTGGGCTGGATGGTGCTGCCCGAGCATCTCGTCGGTGCCGTGCTGGCCGCCAAGGGGGAACGCGAGGGCTGGGCGAGCGTCCTGGACCAGCTCGCGCTCGCCGACTTCATCGAATCCGGCCACTACGACCGGCACATCCGCCGGATGCGGCAGCGCTACCGGCACCGCCGTGACCAGCTGGTCGCCGCCCTGGCCGCACACGCCCCGCACATCACGCCCACCGGCGTCGCCGCCGGACTGCACGCCGTCCTGCGACTGCCGCCCGGCACCGAACGCTCCACCGTCAAGGCCGCCGCCTGGCAGGGTCTCGGCCTGGACCCACTCGCCGACTTCCGTCATCCGGCCGCCACCATGCCCGCCGAGGACGGTCTGGTGGTGGGCTATGCGACGCCGCCGGACCATGCCTACGGCGCGGCCCTGGAGGCGCTGTGCCGGGCCCTGCCACCACCGCCCGGCGCCTGACCGGGCCGGGTCGCGCACATCTCAGCCCGTCCGGCGACGGAGGACACGGCGTGGCCGCGACCACGCGATCGCCTACGACACCCGTCCCTCGAGCACCGCCTTCAGCCCGTCCGTCAGGTCCTGCGCCGACGGCGCCGAGTCGCGGTCGATCATCCACTGCACCATCACACCTGCCAGCAGCGCCTGACAGAACAGCCCGGCGACCCGCGCCCGCTCCGGGTCGGTCTCCGGGTCGATGCCCAGCATGTTCTCGGCGAGCCCGTTCCGGCCTTCGCGCTGCGGGCCCGCCAGGGCCTTCTGCAGCTCGGGGTCGGAGTCGACCCGGGACACGACCTCCATCTGGAGTTGCCAGACGGCCCGTGTCCGTTCGTAGCTGCCGATCACCTGCTCCCAGACGTCGCGGAACTGGTCGAGAGGCGCCCGGGGGGAACCGTCGTCGCGCCCGGCATCGTCCGGCTGCTTGGTGAGCAACTCGCCCCATTCCTCCGTCACCTTGAGGAAGGCGAGGTTGAGCAGGGCCTCCTTGGAGCCGTAGTGGTAACCGATGGAGGCGAGGTTGGTGCCGGAGGCCGCGACGATGTCGCGGGCCGTCGTCCGGGCGTACCCCTTCTCCAGCAGGCAGCGCTTGGCGCCTTCGAGCAGATCCTCACGGTGTCCCATGAAAAGCAGCGTACCCGGCATGCAGACGTTTGTGTAAGACGCACGTCTACATGCCGGGTACGCCGGCTCGCACAGGGTCTGCGATCAGTCGGTGAGGTTCACCGAACGGGCCGAGGCGGCGCCGATCTCCTCGGCGATCTCGTTCAGGACCGCTGCCGGGACGTCGTCGTCGACGGTGAGGACGACCAGCGCCTCGCCGCCCGCGGCCGCCCGCGAGACCTGCATGCCGGCGATGTTGAGACCGGCCTCGCCGAGAATCTTGCCGACGGCGCCGACGACACCGGGACGGTCCTCGTAACGCAGGACGACCATGTGGTCGGCGAGCGCCAGATCCACATCGTGCTCGCCGATCGCCACGATCTTCTGAAGGTGCTTGGGGCCGGCCAGCGTGCCGGAGACCGCGACCTCCTCGCCGCTCGCCAGCGTGCCGCGCACCGTCACCACATTGCGGTGGTCCGGCGACTCGGAGCTGGTGGTGAGGCGGACCTCGACACCGCGCTCCTGCGCGAAGAGCGGGGCGTTGACGTAGGACACCGTCTCGTCGACGACGTCCTCGAAGACGCCCTTGAGCGCGGAGAGTTCGAGCACCTTGACGTCGTGCTGGGTGATCTCGCCGTACACCTCGACATCGAGGCGGGCCGCGACCTCGCCCGCGAGCGCGGTGAAGATCCGGCCGAGCTTCTCGGCGAGCGGCAGGCCAGGACGTACGTCCTCGGCGATGACACCGCCCTGCACGTTGACGGCGTCCGGCACGAGTTCACCGGCGAGCGCGAGGCGGACGGACTTGGCGACCGCGATGCCCGCCTTCTCCTGCGCCTCGTCGGTGGAGGCGCCGAGGTGCGGGGTGCAGACGACCTGGTCGAACTGGAACAGCGGGGAGTCCGTGCAGGGCTCCTTCGCGTACACGTCGAGACCGGCGCCGGCGACGCGGCCCTCCTTGAGGGCGGAGGCGAGCGCCTCCTCGTCGACGATGCCGCCGCGCGCGGCGTTGACGATCCGCACCGAGGGCTTCACCTTGTGCAGCGCCTCGTCACCGATCAGACCGAGGGTCTCGGGGGTCTTCGGCAGGTGCACGGTGATGAAGTCGGAGACTTCCAGCAGCTCGTCGAGCGTGAGGAGCTTGACGCCCATCTGCGCGGCGCGGGCCGGCTGCACATAGGGGTCGTACGCGACGATCTTCATGCCGAAGGCCGACATGCGCTGCGCGACCAGCACGCCGATGCGGCCGAGGCCGACGACACCGAGGGTCTTCTCGCTCAGCTCGACGCCGGTGTACTTGGAGCGCTTCCACTCGCCGTTCTTGAGGGCGGTGTTGGCCTGCGGGATGTTACGCGCGGTGGCGACGAGCAGACCGCAGGCCAGCTCGGCGGCGGTGACGATGTTGGACGTCGGGGCGTTCACGACCATCACGCCGGCCTTGGTGGCCGCGGACACGTCGACGTTGTCCAGACCGACTCCCGCGCGGGCGACGACCTTCAGCTTCTTCGCGGCGGCGACGGCCTCGGCATCGACCTTGGTGGCGGAGCGCACCAGGATGGCGTCGACATCGGCGATCGCGGGGAGGAGTTCGGCGCGGTCCGCGCCGTTGCAGTGCCGGATGTCGAAATCCGGTCCCAGGGCGTCAACCGTGGCAGGCGACAGCTCTTCAGCGATGAGTACGACAGGTTTCGAGCTCACGTGAGTCCTCACAAGTCCAGTGCGGACGGCCGTCCCGACGGCCGCAGGCGGTGGAGGGGGCTTGCCGCGTGGAAGACGCACGACACTGTGGGCCTGACGCGTGTATGTGTGGAGAAGTGTAGTCATGCGCGAGGGCGCATTCTGCGCCCCGATGGAAGGATCACCCACATGGGGCTGGACGACTTGTACACACGTACGGCGCCGCCTTCTTCCAGCGGTGATGCGGGGGATGCGCCGCGGGGCGGGTCCGAAGACCCGCCCCGCGGCTGAGGACTTACGCGTCCTCGTCGTTCACCCAGCTCATGAGCTTGCGCAGCTCACGACCGGTGGTCTCCAGCAGGTGGTCGCTGTCGGCCTTCTTGTACTCGTTGTACTTGGGCAGACCGTTGTGGTACTCGGCCATCCAGTTCTTGGCGAAGGTGCCGTCCTGGATCTCGGCGAGAACCTTCTTCATCTCGGCCTTGGTGGCGTCCGTGATGATCCGCGGACCGGTGACGTAGTCGCCCCACTCGGCGGTCTCCGAGATCGACCAGCGCATCTTCTCCAGGCCGCCCTCGTACATCAGGTCGACGATGAGCTTCAGCTCGTGGAGGCACTCGAAGTAGGCGATCTCCGGCTGGTATCCGGCCTCGGTCAGGGTCTCGAAACCGGCCTTGACCAGAGCGGCGGTGCCACCGCAGAGGACGGCCTGCTCACCGAACAGGTCGGTCTCGGTCTCCTCGGTGAAGGTCGTCTTGATGACGCCGGCGCGGGTGCCACCGATGCCCTTCGCGTACGACAGCGCGAGCGCCAGGCCGTTGCCCGAGGCGTCCTGCTCGACGGCCACGATGCACGGAACGCCGCGGCCCTCCTCGTACTGACGGCGGACCAGGTGACCCGGGCCCTTCGGGGCCACCATGCAGACGTCGACGTTGGCCGGCGGCTTGATGAAGTCGAACCGGATGTTCAGGCCGTGGCCGAAGAACAGCGCGTCGCCGTCCTTGAGGTTGTCCTTGATGGACTCCTCGTAGACCTGGGCCTGGATCGGGTCCGGGACGAGGATCATGATGACGTCGGCCTCGGCGGCGGCCTCCGCCGGGGTCACCACGCGCAGGCCCTGCTCCTCGGCCTTGGCCTTGGACTTGGAGCCCTCGTGCAGACCGACACGGACGTCGACACCCGAGTCACGCAGCGACAGCGCGTGGGCGTGGCCCTGGCTGCCGTAGCCGATGACCGCGACCTTGCGGCCCTGGATGATGGACAGGTCGGCATCGTCGTCGTAGAACAGCTCGGCCACTGGGTCTTCTCCTTGGTGTGCAGGTGTTGCGTCCCACCGTACGGCGGGGTGCGTCCATTACGTTTTCGGGTCTCGCCATACGAGCGGCGAGAGGGGTGGCGGCTAGGCCGTACGGTCGAGGGCGCGCAGCGAACGGTCGGTGATCGAGCGCGCGCCGCGCCCTATGGCGATGGTGCCGGACTGGACGAGCTCCTTGATGCCGTACTGCTCCAGCATCTTGAGCATGGCCTCCAGCTTGTCGGCGCCGCCGGTCGCCTCGATCGTGACGGCGTCCGGGGAGACGTCCACGGTCTTGGCGCGGAACAGCTTGACGATCTCGACGATCTGGGAGCGGGTCTCGTTGTCGGCGCGGACCTTCACCAGGACGAGCTCACGCTGGATCGCAGCGGACGGCTCGAGTTCGACGATCTTCAGTACGTTGATCAGCTTGTTGAGCTGCTTGGTCACCTGCTCGAGGGGCAGGTCCTCGACACCCACGACGATGGTGATGCGTGAGATGTCGGGGTGCTCGGTGGTACCGACCGCTAGCGAGTCGATGTTGAAGCCGCGTCGGGAGAACAGGGCCGTGATCCGGGCGAGGACGCCGGGCTTGTTCTCGACCAGGACGGAGAGCGTGTGCTTGGTGGACATGGAGTCGGTCTCTCTCTGTCTCTCAGTCGTCTTCGTTGTCGCCGAAGTCGGGGCGGACACCACGGGCGGCCATGACCTCGTCGTTGGAGGTGCCGGCGGCGACCATCGGCCACACCATGGCGTCCTCGTGGACGATGAAGTCGATGACGACCGGGCGGTCGTTGATCGCGTTGGCCTCGGCGATGACCTTGTCCAGATCGGCCGGGTCCTCGCAGCGGATCGCGTAGCAGCCCATGGCCTCGGACAGCTTGACGAAGTCCGGCACGCGGGTGCCCTTCGCCGGGGCGCCCTCGGTGTCCGCGCCGGAGTGCAGCACGGTGTTGGAGTACCGCTGGTTGTAGAACAGGGTCTGCCACTGGCGGACCATCCCGAGGGCGCCGTTGTTGATGATCGCGACCTTGATCGGGATGTTGTTGAGCGCGCAGGTGGTGAGTTCCTGATTGGTCATCTGGAAGCAGCCGTCGCCGTCGATCGCCCAGACCGTACGGTCCGGCATGCCGGCCTTGGCGCCCATCGCGGCCGGGACCGCGTAACCCATCGTTCCGGCGCCGCCGGAGTTCAGCCAGGTGGCCGGCTGCTCGTACTGGATGAAGTGCGAGGCCCACATCTGGTGCTGGCCGACGCCCGCCGCGAAGATCGTGTTCTCGGGGGCGAGCTCGCCGATACGCTGGATGACCTGCTGCGGGGAGAGGCTGCCGTCCTCGGGGAGGTCGTAGCCGACCGGGTAGGTGTCGCGCCAGCGGTTGAGGTCCTTCCACCAGGCGGAGTAGTCACCGGTGTGTCCCTCGGTGTGCTCGGCCTGGACGGCCTGGACGAGGTCGGCGATGACCTCGCGGGCGTCTCCGACGATCGGCACGTCGGCGGCGCGGTTCTTGCCGATCTCCGCCGGGTCGATGTCGGCGTGGACGATCTTGGCGTACGGGGCGAAGCTGTCCAGCTTGCCGGTGACGCGGTCGTCGAAGCGGGCGCCGAGGGCGACGATCAGGTCGGCCTTCTGCAGCGCGGTGACCGCGGTGACCGAACCGTGCATGCCCGGCATTCCCACGTGCAGCGGGTGGCTGTCGGGGAACGAACCGAGCGCCATCAGGGTGGTGGTGACGGGCGCTCCGGTGAGCTCTGCGAGGACCTTCAGCTCGGCGGTCGCCCCGGCCTTCATGACGCCGCCGCCGACGTACAGCACCGGCCGCTTGGCCTGGGTGATGAGCTTGGCGGCCTCGCGGATCTGCTTGGCGTGCGGCTTGGTGACCGGACGGTAGCCGGGCAGGTCCTGGGTCGGCGGCCAGCTGAACGTGGTCTGCGCCTGCAGGGCGTCCTTGGCGATGTCGACGAGGACGGGGCCCGGGCGGCCGGTCGAGGCGATGTGGAAGGCCTCGGCGATCGTGTGCGGGATGTCCTCGGCCCGGGTGACCAGGAAGTTGTGCTTGGTGACCGGCATCGTGATGCCGCAGATGTCGGCTTCCTGGAAGGCGTCCGTGCCGATCGCCTTGGCGGCGACCTGGCCGGTGATCGCGACCATCGGGACGGAGTCCATGTGCGCGTCGGCGATCGGGGTGACCAGGTTGGTGGCGCCCGGGCCGGAGGTGGCCATGCAGACACCGACCTTGCCGGTGGCCTGCGCGTAGCCGGTGGCGGCGTGTCCGGCGCCCTGCTCGTGACGGACCAGCACATGACGGACCCGGGTGGAGTCCATCATCGGGTCGTACGCCGGAAGGATGGCGCCGCCGGGAATGCCGAATACCGTGTCGGCCCCCACCTCCTCAAGAGACCGGATGAGGGACTGCGCACCCGTGACGTGCTCAACGGTGGCGGAGGACGATCCGCCGTTACGGGCCCGCGGCTGGGGATGATGGGCCCCGGTGGCCTGCTCGGTCATCGGCATTCTCTTCTCGAAGCTGAGGGTTTTTGCGGGGTTTTGAGGTGTGCCAGTGCAACAAAAAACCCCTCGTGCCGTGAGGCAAGCGAGGGGAGCGCGCCGGTGCGGTCTGCAGAGTGTCAACGAGGGACTCTGCTTCAGCCGACGCGCTTTCCAAGTACGAGAATTCGGGTGCGCATGGCATTGACCCTCTCTCCGACGCACACAACGTGTCAAGTAGGTGGGATAGGCATCTCAGAATGTGGTCCGCTGAGCAGCGGAATCGAGCCGCCCGTCAGGACGGGCTGAGCAGTGGGGCCGCCGGGCACCGGGAACTCGCCGCGCACCAGTGTCCGGCGCAGACGGTACTCGTCCAGCGGCCCGGAGAAGGCCATCCCCTGGCCGTGCGTACAGCCCATGGCGCGCAGCGCGAGGACCTGTTCCGGCACGTCGACCCCGTCGGCCACCGACTGCAGGCCGAGGTCGCAGGCGATCCTCAGCAGCCCACTGGTGATCTTGTGCAGGCGGGCCGATTCCACGACGCCCTCGACGAGACCACGGTCCAGTTTCAGTACGTCGATGGGGAGCCGGCGCAGCGCGTTGATCGCCGCGTAGCCGCTGCCGAAGCCGTCGAGCGCGATCCGTACGCCGAGCCGGCGCAGCCCGACGAGACGCTGCTCGAGCTCGTCGAACGAGACCCGGGGGTCGTTGTCGGAGACCTCGATCATCAGCGCCCCCGAGGGCAGGCCGTGCCGGGTGAGAAGCGCCTCGACGGAGCCGAACGGCATCGCCCTGTCCAGCAGCCTGCGCGCGGACAGTCGGACGGCCACGGCGACCTGGTGCCCGGCCCTGGCCCGGTCGGCGGCCTGCTCGACGGCCTCTTCGAGAAGCCAGCGGCCGAGCTCCGCGGTGCGGTCGCTGTCCTCGGCGACGCGAAGGAACTCCGCGGGGGTGAACAGGATTCCCTGCGCGGAGCGCCAGCGGGCCTGTGCGGCGACGGCGGCGACGGTGCCGGTGGCCAGATGGACCACGGGCTGGTGGAGCAGCGCGAACTCGCCGTCCCGCAGGGCGGTGCGCAGCCGGGCCGCCAGCTCGGATCGGCGTACCACTTCGGCCTGCATCTGCGGGGCGTACAGCTCGACGCGGTCCTTGCCGGCCGCCTTGGCGCGGTACATGGCGAGGTCGGCGTTGCGCATGAGGTCGGTGGGGGTGATGGCGGGCTCGGCGAAGGCGACCCCGATGGAGGCTGCTACGCGGACCTCGCCGCCGCCGATCCGGTACGGCTGGGAGAGCGCGAGGCGCAGCCGGTCTGCGATCTCGTGGACCTGGTACTCCCGGGCGCCCTGGTCGCGCGTGCCGTCTCCGAGGATGAGCGCCGCGAACTCGTCGCCGCCGAGGCGGGCCGCGGTGTCCCCGGCCCGCACGGACTCCTGGAGACGGCGGGCGGCCTGGACGAGCAGCTCGTCGCCCGCCTGGTGGCCGAGACGGTCGTTGACCGCCTTGAAGCCGTCGAGGTCGATGAAGAGCACCGCGGTACCGGGGTCACCGGCGCGGCGGCCGCCGAGAGCCTGGCGGACCCGGTCGGTGAACAGGGCGCGGTTGGGCAGGTCGGTGAGCGGGTCGTGCTCGGCGTTGTGCTGCAACTGGGCCTGCAGCCTGACCCGTTCGGTCACGTCCCGGCTGTTGAGGATCAGCCCGCCCTGGTGCCGGTTGACGGTGGACTCGACGTTGAGCCAGTCACCGGTGCCGGATCTGAACCGGCACTCGATCCGGGTGGTGGGTTCCTCGCTGGGCGGCGCGGCCAGGAACCGCCGCACTTCGTGGACCACGCGCCCCAGATCCTCGGGATGGATGATCGAGGCGAGCTCGGCGCCGATGAGATCGTCGGCCTCCCGCCCGTAGACACCGGAGGCGGCGGGGCTGACGTACCGGAGGATGCCGGTGGGGGCGGCGATCATGATGACGTCGCTGGACCCCTGGACCAGGGAGCGGAAGTGGTTCTCCTTCTGCGCCAGCTCCTGGGTGAGCGCGATGTTGTCGACGAGCATGATGCCCTGTCGTACGACCAGGGCGAGCACCACCGTGCAGCCGGTGAAGACCACGACGCGGTCCACCCGGCGGCCCTCGATGACGTTGTAGAGAATGCCGAGGGTGCAGACGGCCGCGGCGAGATATGGCGTGAGCGCGGCCAGTGAACCGGCGATCGGACGGCTGGTGGTGCGCGGGGCCGGGCGCTGCTCGACAGCGTTGTCTCCCAGCCGGTTCGCACCCCAGGGGGCGTACGCGAGGAGCAGCGAACCGGCGAACCAGCCGGCGTCCAGCAACTGGCCGGAATGGTACGTCTGGCGCAGCAGCGGCGAGGTGAACAGCGCGTCGCACAGGACCGTCAGGGCGAGGGCGGCGATGGCCGTGTTCACCGCGGAGCGGTTGGCGTTGGCCCGCCGGAAGTGCAGGGCGAGCACCATGGAGACCAGCACGATGTCGAGCAGCGGATAGGCCAGCGAGAGCGCCGCGCGGGCCACGCTCGCCCCCTCGGCGTCGGCGAGATGCGCCGTGTGGGCGAGTGCCAGGCTCCAGGAGAGCGTGAGGAGCGATCCGCCGATCAGCCAGGAGTCCAGCACCAGGCAGAGCCAACCCGCCCTGGTGACAGGGCGCTTGGCGAGCACGAGCAGCCCGACGATGGCGGGCGGCGCGAAGCAGAGGAAGAAGACGTCGGCCGGCGACGGGCTGGGCACTTCGACGCCGAGCACGACTTCGTACCAGCCCCAGACGGCATTCCCCCCGGCGGCCATCAGCGAGGAGAGCGAGAACAGCAGCCAGGCGGGCCGGAACCGGTCGCACCCGAAGCGCGCGTAGAGGAAGCAGGAGACGGCCGCGATCAGGGCAGCGGCGCTGAGGCCGAAGTCGCCCATGACGAGGGCCAGCTCGGACGAGCCCCAGCCGAAGGCCGCCCCCACGGCGTACCCTCCGCAGACCAGGCCGAGAAGGATCTGCGAGACCGCCCCGGACGCCCGTCCGGCGGTCGACCGCCGGGAGAAGAACGCCCCGAGAGCGCTCGCCGGGGCGCTCACCGAGGTGTCCCCGACGCTGTCGGGCGGGTGAGGGCGCGGCACGATGGGCGCCCAGGTGGTCTCCGTCGACCGCCGTGCCGCGTCGGATCGTTCGCCCATCGGCCCTGCATCGCCCGTCGCCCCCCTCGCGTTCCGCTGCCACCCCGCGCCGTCCCTTCCACGGCGCAGCCCCCATTCGGGACGATACACCAGACTCGTCACACAGGGACATAGTTCCTCTACTCTCCGTGACGACCTGGGCAGTTGCCGACACTCTGCGCAGCAGAACGGATTCGCAGCGTGGTCAGCCGGTGGTGAGTACGACGTTCTGTACCGGCTCCCCCGCGGCGAACCGGGTGAGCTGTCCGGCCAGCAGCCGCTTGGCACGCGGTAGGAACGCAGAGGTGCTGCCGCCCACATGCGGAGTGATCAGGACGTTCGGAGCATGCCAGAGGGGGTGGCCGGCGGGCAGCGGTTCCGGGTCGGTGACGTCGAGTGCCGCGCACAGCCGCCCGGACTCGAGTTCGGACAGCAGGGCCTTGGTGTCCACGACTCCGCCCCGGGCGACGTTCACGAGCAGCGCGCCGTCCGGCATCGCGGCGAGGAAGTCGGCGCTCACCAGCCCTTGCGTGGAAGGGTTCAGCGGGGTGGACAGAATGACGATGTCGGCTTCGCGCAGCAGTGCGGGCAGGTCGTCGAGTGTGTGTACGGGGCCGCGTGCTGTTGTCCGCGCGGAGCGCGCGACGCGCGCCACCCGCGCACACTCGAAGGGCGCGAGCCGGTCCTCGATGGCGGCACCGATCGATCCGTACCCCACGATCAGAACGGATTTGTCGGCGAGCGCCGGGTAGAAACCTGCCCGCCACTCCTCCTTGTCCTGACCGTGGACGAACCCGGGGAAGCCGCGCAGCGAGGCGAGAACCAGAGCGAGGGCGAGCTCCGCCGTCGAGGCCTCGTGGACCCCCTTGGCGTTGCACAGCCGCACCCCGGCGGACAGCCGGCCGAGCCCCGGCTGGACATGGTCGATGCCCGCCGAGAGCGTCTGGACGACCTGGACCGCCCCCATCCCGGCGAGCGGGCGGACCGCGATCTCCGGCCCCTTCATGTAGGGAACGACGTAGAAGGCGCAGTCCGCGGGGTCGGCGGGGAAGTCCTGCTCGCCGTCCCAGAAACGGTAGTTGAGACCCTCGGGGAGCCCTTCGATCTCATCGGCCGGAATCGGCAGCCATACATCGGGAGTCGTCGTAGAAGTCATGGTCAGGAGGCTATGCGAAGTACGCGCGACGGCAGAGGTTACTTTTGGGTGCGGTGCGGGGTCCCGTGACGGCGGGGCCGAGGGAGGGTTCGGGGAGTTGGAGCGCAGGAGTCTCGGTGCGGCGGCACTCGCCGTGGGTGCGGTCGGGCTCGGCTGCATGCCGATGAGCTGGGCGTACAGCACGTCCCAGCAGCACGGTGACCGTGCGTTGCGGACGGTGCACGCCGCGCTCGACGCAGGTGTCCAACTGCTCGACACGGCGGACATGTACGGCCCGTTCACCAACGAGCTGCTGATCGGGAGGGCCCTCAAGGGGCGCCGCGCCGATGCCTTCGTCTCCACCAAGTGCGGGCTGCTGGTGGGCGATCAGCACATCGTGGCCAACGGTCGTCCCGGCTACGTGCGCCGGGCCTGTGACGCGTCGCTGCGGCGGCTGCAGACCGATGTGATCGATCTGTACCAGCTGCACCGGGCCGATCCCGAGGTGCCGGTGGAGGAGACCTGGGGCGCGATGGCCGAGCTGGTCACCGTCGGGAAGGTGCGGGCGCTCGGGCTGAGCGCGGTCGGGGCGCGGGCCTCGCGCCGGCCGGGAGCGCGGATGCACGACGGAACGATTCGCCAACTGGAGCGGGTGCAGCAGGTCTTTCCGGTGAGCGCGGTCCAGGCGGAGCTTTCGGTGTGGTCGCCGGAGGCCCTCGACACGTTGCTGCCGTGGTGCGAGGCGCGGGGCGTGGGACTGCTGGCGGCGATGCCGCTGGGCAACGGCTATCTGACGGGCACGCTGACGCCGGGCCAGGGCTTCGAGCCGGACGACCTACGGGCCAGGCATCCGCGGTTCACGGCCGAGATGATGGCGGCGAACCAGCCGGTGCTGGTGGGGCTGCGGCGGATCGCCGAACGGCACGGGGCGACTCCGGCACAGGTGGCACTGGCCTGGGTGCTGCGCCAGGGCCCGCATGTGGTGCCGGTGCCGGGGACGAAGCGGGAGCGGTGGGCGGTGGAGAACGCGGGGGCCGCCGGGCTGGAGCTGACGGCGCAGGACCTGGCGGAGATCGCGCGGCTGCCTCGGGCGCTCGGGTCGTGGGACTGAACGCAGAAACTCGGCGGTCATGCGGAACCCGGGGCGGGGCTGCGGTGTAAGAACAGTAGTCAGGCAGCCGTCGAAGGGATCGGTGCTGTGCGCGCTTCTGTATTCGGATCCGTAAGAGCCCGGGTGGAACGTCCGCGAGGGTTTCCCGTTGCGCGCCGCGCGATGGTGACCGCAGTCGCGGTGGGGTCGCTGATGGTGACGGCGGGGTGTTCGTCGAGCGACGGTTCAGGGAGCACGGGGGGCGACGCGGCGAGCACGGCGCACCCACCGCCCTCCTCCCCCGCTGTGTCCTCCTCGTCCTCCGCCCTGCCGCCGCCGACCTCGTTGCCGCCCGAGAAGGGCTCGGTGAAGGTGGTGTCGACACTGGCCGAGGGGCTCGCCTCACCATGGGGTCTGGCTGAGCTGCCCGGCGGCGATCTGCTGGTGTCCTCGCGCGACGAGAGAACGATCACGCGGGTCGACGGGAGAACGGGGGGCAAGACGCTGCTGGGCACGGTGCCCGGGGTGTCACCCGCCGGGGAGGGGGGGCTGCTGGGCATCGCGATCTCGCCCACCTACGCCTCGGACCATCTGGTGTACGCGTACTTCACGACCGGGTCCGACAACCGCATCGCCCGCATGAGGTACGACGAGCACGGTGACGCCGGCCGGCAGCTGGGCGCGCCGCAGACGATCCTGCGGGGCATCCCGAAGGGCAACATCCACAACGGCGGCCGGATCGCATTCGGCCCGGACCACATGCTGTATGCGGGGACGGGTGAGACGGGGAACACCGGCCTGGCGCAGGACAAGGCCTCCCTGGCGGGCAAGATCCTTCGGATGACACCGGACGGCAGACCGGCACCGGGCAACCCCGAACCCGGCTTGTTGATGTATTCGTACGGTCACCGCAATGTGCAGGGGCTGGCCTGGGACAGCCGGAAACAGCTGTGGGCGTCCGAATTCGGTCAGGACACGTGGGACGAGCTCAATCAGATCGTGCCCGGTGGGAATTATGGCTGGCCGAAGCACGAGGGGAAGGTCGGAAAGAAGGGTTTCGTCGACCCCGTGGCACAGTGGAAGACATCCGAGGCGTCCCCGAGCGGGATCGCCTTCGCCAAGGGCTCGATCTGGATGGCGGGCCTGCGCGGTGAGCGACTCTGGAGGATCCCGCTGTCGGAGAACCCGGACAAGGAACCTCTGGCCGCCCCGCAATCGTTCCTGAAAGGTGAGTACGGCCGGCTGCGCACCGTGCTCGCGGCGGGCGGCAACAGACTCTGGCTGGTCACGAGCAACACGGATACCCGTGGCACACCGGAACCGGGAGACGACAGAGCCCTGGTGCTGGAGGTGCGGTAGCGGCTACAGCAGGTGAAAGGGCGAGCCGGTGTTCAACTTCTTCGAGGAACTCTTCGCCCCGGGCCGCAAGCACGCCGCGGAGGAGCAGAAGCGCCTGGAACTGTCTCGGGTGGACCTGGGCGTGGGCGATCCCGGCCGCGGCCCGATAGACCTCGCGTCGGGAAAGGTGACGGTCCGCCGTCCGGAGCCGGAGGGCGGGGACGAGGACCAGGACGGGGACGGGGACGGGACCGGGGACGGGACCGGGGACGAGGACGCGGCGTCGACCCCGTCCGACGATTGACGACAGACGGGCCGGGACCTCCACCGCACCCGCACCCGCACTCGCACCCGGCTAGGACACCTCGTGGGCACGGTACAGACGGAGGCGATGGGCGAGCGCCGCGGCCTCACCGCGGCTGGAGACGCCGAGCTTGGCGAGAATGTTGGAGACGTGCACACTCGCGGTTTTGGGTGAGATGTAGAGCTCCTCGGCGATCCTCCGGTTCGTGTGCCCGGCGGCGACGAGGCGGTGCACGTCCTGCTCGCGCCGCGTCAGCCCGAATGACTCCACCGCCGCGGCCGCCGCGGCCTGGAGCTGCTCCTCGGCGTGCTCGCGTTCCGTCGCCCTGTCCATGGTGGCGTCGTCGGCCGGCACGGTGACGGCGGTCGGGATCTCGTCGACGGAGGTGGCGAGCGTGATACGGGCGCGGCCGGCCAGCAGCTCGATGGTCTCGGTCAGCGGACGTGCACCGAGCCGTTCCGCGGTGCAGTGCGCGTCGCACAGGAGGCTGGTGGCCCTGGGCCGGTCGCCGGAGGCGATGAGGAGGGCTTCGGCCCAGCGGTGGTGGACCTGCGCCAGCTCGTAGGGGCGGCGCAGGGGGGCGAAGGCGGCGGCCGCACGGGACCAGTGGTCGGGGGTGTCGGTGCCCTCCGCGCGGGCCAGCTCGGCGTTGATCAGCAGACCGTAAGCGGCCCAGACCGGGACGAGCATCGGCAACTGCTTCAGGTGCTCACGGATCAGGGCGAGGATCGCCGGGCGTCCGGGCTCCGTGGCGGGCAGGCCACGGGCGTCCGCCTCGGCCGTGGCGGCGATCTGGAGCAGGGGCAGCGCGTACCGCTGGGTACCGGGCGGGAAGCCCTGTTCCGCCTGGGCCTCGAATGCGGCCCGCGCCTCGGGGAGGCGGCCTTGCTGCACGGCAAGGGTCACGGCGTGACGGACCGGGGCGATGAGGTGCTGGGGCTGCGGGTCACGGGAGCCGAAGTAGCGTTGGCTCAGGGCCAGTTGCACCTCGGCCTCGGCGAGGTCACCGCGAGCGAGGGCCAGCTCGGTGCGGTGCGAGGCGACGAGGCCGTGCGCCTTGCGGGACTGGGCGACGCGGGCGGCCACGTCGATGGTGGCCTGGCTCTCCTCCCAATGGCCGAGGGAGAAGTACGACATCGCCTGGTTGGAGCGGACCCAGGCCTCCGTGTCGGGGATGCCGTGGCGGTGGCAGACCTCGATCCCGTGGTCCGCGGCGGCCACGGCTTCCAGGGAGCGGCCCATCGATTCGAGTGTGGAGGGGAGGTTGATGCTGGCGCGGCCCATGATGCCGACGAGGTGGAGTTCATCGGCGCGGTCTCGGACGGCGTACATCTCGGCGATTCCCTCGTCGACGGCGCCGGCGTCGGCGGTGAGCCAGCCTCGGGTGAGCCGGGCGTGCAGCTCTATGTACTCGTCGCCGACGAGTTGGGCGTACTCCACGGCCCGGTCGGCGGCGGCCAGTGTCTCGGCGCCGGGGCGGTGCAGGGCGCCCCAGCCGGCCACACTCATGAGGACGTCGGCGTGGACGGCGGACGGCGGCAGACCACGGACCAGGTCCTGGGCGGTGGCCAGTTCCTGCCAGCCGTCACCGCGGGTGAGGGCCTGCACCAAGTGGGAGCGCTGGACCCAGAACCAGGCGGCCCGCAGCGGGTCCGCCTCGCCGTCCAGGACCCGCATGGCCTTCTTGGAGATGGCGAGGGCTCGTTCGCGGTCGCCGCCGAAGCGGGCGGCGACGGTGGCCTCGGCCATCAGGTCGAGGTAGCGCAGCGGGGTGGAGTCCGGTTCGCCGCCGCACGCCGGGTAGACCTCGGCGTAGTCGATGGGGCGCAGAGTGCGGCGCACCTCGTCGGGGACGTCGTCCCACAGCTCCATGGCCCTTTCCAGCAGCCGCAGTTGCTCGGAGAAGGCGTAGCGGCGGCGGGCCTCGACGGAGGCCTTCAGCACGGCGGGGAGCGCCTTGGCCGGATCGTGGGCGCCGTACCAGTAGCTGGCGAGGCGGGTGGCGCGCTCACCCGCGCGGACGAGGGTGGGGTCGGCTTCCAGTGCCTCGGCGTAGCGGCGGTTGAGCCGGGAGCGTTCGCCGGGCAGCAGATCGTCGCTGACGGCCTCGCGGACCAGCGAGTGCCGGAAGCGGTAGCCGTTGCCTTCCGGTGTGGTGAGCAGCAGGTTGGCGCCGACGGCTCCCCGCAGCGCCTCGATGAGGTCGTCCTCGGCGAGACCGGAGACCGCGGCCAGCAGTCCGTACTCGACGGTGGAGCCGCCCTCGGCGATGATCCGGGCGATCTTCTGGGCGTCTTCGGAGAGCGCCTCGACACGGACGAGGAGGAGGTCGCGCAGCGAGTCGGAGAGTCCGGCGCTGTCGCCGCACTCCAGGCTGCAGGCGAGCTCTTCGACGAAGAAGGCGTTGCCGTCGGACCGTTCGAATATCTCGTCGGCGAGTGCAGGTTCCGGGGTGGCCGCGAGGATGCCGGTGAGCTGGCGACCGACCTCGGCGCGGTTGAAGCGGGCGAGTTCGATCCGGCGGACGGTGCGGAGCCGGTCCAGTTCGGCGAGGAGGGGGCGCAGGGGGTGGCGGCGGTGGATGTCGTCGGCCCGGTAGGTGCCGACCACGACGAGGCGGCCGCTGCGCAGCGTGCGGAAGAGATAGGCGAGGAGGTGCCGGGTGGAGGCGTCGGCCCAGTGCAGGTCCTCCAGGACGAGGACGACGGGCCGGTCGGCGGAGATGCGTTCCAGCAGCCGCGCGGTGAGCTCGAAGAGGCGGGCGGTGCCGTGCTCGTCGGTGGCGTCCCGGTCGGCGTCGCCGAGTTCGGGGAGGAGCCTGGCCAGTTCGCCCTCCTGCCCGGCGCAGGCCGCGGCCATTTCGTCGGGCAGGGTGCGGCGCAGGGCGCGCAGCGCCGTGGAGAACGGGGCGTACGGCAGCCCGTCGGCGCCGATCTCGACGCAGCCGCCGACGGCGACGACGGCCTCACGTCGGCCCGCCGCCGTCAGGAACTCCTCGACCAGCCGTGTCTTGCCGACGCCCGCCTCGCCACCGATGAGCAGCGCCTGCGGTTCTCCGCCCGGGGCTCCCGGACGGCCGGGGGGCCCGGCGGTGGCGCGGGCGAGCGCATCGGTGAGCGAGGTGAGTTCACCTGCGCGGCCGACGAACACGGGACTGACGGACCTGGTCTCCACGCCGCCGAGCATCGCACATGGGTCCGACACGGTGGCGGTGGAAGGGGAATCGGCGCTCATCGCGCGCTCGTCACGCGGCGCGGACGAACCGATTCCGGAACGTACTCACCACCCCTTCGTCCTCCTGGCGTCCGGACCGGCGCGCGGCGCGGCGGGCCCGGCGGGCCTGCCGGACGACGCGCTCCAGCTCGGCCCGGCGGAGGAGTTCGGCTTCGTTGATCTTGTGGAGTTCGTACGCGTACATGTGCTTCTCCCTGATGACGACGGCCTGTTGAGGCCTGGTGGAGGGGCAGTCGGTGGGCCGGCCCGGATCTGCCGGGCCCGGCTTCTGCCGTGCCTCTACTGTCGTCTCCCAGGGGGTGCCGCCACATCGGGCGAGTTCCGCATCTCTACGGGGTGGGGGCCTTAGGCGCACGCGACGGTTGCCGCATGCGGACCTAGGCCCCCCGAGTGGATGCCTTAGGGCGCCGCCGGTTGTTGCGTACTGCTCGGTCGTGGCTCTCAGCCGGCGGCTGCGCTCGCCGCCGGCAGGGCGACGATGAGGTCGAAGTACATGCCGACGGAGATCAGTACGCCGAGGACGCCGAGCGCGATGCCGGCCGTCGCGACGGCGCGGACCCAGCCGGGCTGCGGTTCCTCGGCGGGTGCGCCGAAGGCCGGGCGGACCAGGGCGAATACACCGACGAGCAGGGCAAGCAGGGCGAAGAGGCCGTTGACGAGAGCCGTGGAGTGCCAGGCGTCACCGTAGATCTCGGAGATCTGCCGGGCCACGGAGCCGCCGGAGGCGGTCTTCATCTGTCCCAGCAGGGTTTCGCGCTCGGCGACTACCCGGCCGGTCCAGGCCCCGGTGAGACCGACGACACCGAGGCCGGCGGCGGCGACGGCCGCGGCGGCCGCGGCGAGCCCGGACGGTGCCCGGTCGGAGTCGTCGTCCTCGAGGTCGTCCTCGAAGTCGTGGTCCAGGTCGGAGTCCCGGTCCGCGTCGGGGCCGCTGCCGTCGCTCACCGCACGGTCGCCCTCGGCTTCGATCGCCCCTTCGTCGAGGCGGTCCGCCGCCTTCTCCTCGTGGTCGCCTTCGGCAGTGGGAGCTGCGGGGGTCTTGGAAGTCGTGGGGTTCATGGGCCGCACGCTAGGCGGCCCGTATGAGAACGCCCTTAACGGCCGCGGCCGGTCCGGCAGACCCGCCCGGCTCCCCGGCGCCGCGTCAGCCCCGCTGCGCGCGCCACTCGGGCGCCAGGACGGACCATATCTCCGAGTCGTGCCTCACCCCGCGGTACGGGTAGTTCTGGCGCAGCACCCCGTCGCACGTCATCCCGAGCCGCTTCGCGACCGCGACACTGCGGGTGTTGACGGAGGACGCCACCCACTCCACACGGTGCATGCCTCGCTCCTCGACCGCCCAGTCGATCAGCTTCCGCACCGCGCGGGTCACCAGGCCGCGCCCCTCCCCCGCCGGCTCCAGCCAGCAGCCGACCTCGCAGTTCCCGGACTCGGTGTCGAAGACCCGGAAGAGGACGCCGCCGACGAGGGTCCCGTCCGACCAGATGCCGTACAGCCGGCCGGTGTCGGCCGCCTGCTTGTCGGCGTACCGCTGCAGCAGGGCGCGCGCCGATTCGAGGTCGGTGGCGAAGGAGGCGAAGGGGATCCACGGGTCGACGAGTTCGCGTGCCCGGTCGATGTGGGCGAGGAACTCCTCCGCCTGCCAGATCTCCAGCGGGCGCAGTTCCGCACCGTCGTCACCCAGGGATACCGCGAACATCATGCTCCTTCTGTGTCGGTCGAGGTCGGTCTCGAGAGGTCCGCCCCTCCTGGAGGTCCGTCCCAGGAGACCGCATGAGATCTCGGTGGACGCGCTGTGCGGCCGATCCGTCGTCCTCGCTGCTGCGCGCTCCGGAAATGCTCGCATGCGGCTCCCAGCATTCGGGCGGCTCGATGCTGATGCGCGGCAGCCGCCGTTCCAGCCAGCTCGGCAGCCACCAGTTCGCACCACCCAGCATGTGCATCAGTGCGGGTACCAGCAGAGTCCGCAGGACAAAGGCGTCGAGCGCCACCGCCGCCGCGAGCGCGATGCCGAACATCGCGATGACCCGGTCCCCGCTGAGGACGAAGGCCAGGAAGACCGAGATCATGATCACTGCGGCGGAGTTGATCACCCGGCCGGTCTCGGCGAGGCCGACCCGGACCGCCCGCCGGTTGTCGCCGGTCTCCAGCCACTCCTCGTACATCCGGCCGACCAGGAACACCTGATAGTCCATGGAGAGCCCGAAGAGCACGGACACCATGATCACCGGCAGGAAGGGTTCGACGGGGCCGGCGCTGCCGAGTCCGAGCAGTTCGCTCCCCCACCCCCACTGGAAGATCGCGATGACGACCCCGAACGAGGAGGCGACGGCTGCGACGTTCATCGCGGCCGCCTTCAGCGGGATGCCGATCGACCGGAAGGCCAGCAGGAGAAGCAGACAGCCGAGCCCGATGACGACCCCGACGAAGAGCGGAAGTTTGCCGATGATGACCTGCGCGAAGTCGTCGTAGCCGGCGGTCACCCCGCCGACATGGGCCCGGAGCGAGGTGTTCTCCTCGGCGTGCGGCACGACGTCCGCGCGCAGCCGGTCGACGAGGGCGCTCGTCCGCTGGGACTGCGGCGACGACGTCGGGACGACGGTGACGAACGCCGTGTCGCCGCTGCTGTTGTACGTGACGGGGCTGACCGATGCCACGCCGTCGGTGGCCCGCAGCGTGGCGGGCAGGGCGTCCATCGCGAGCCGGTCGTCGGCGCCGTCGAGCTGCGCGGCGATCGTCAGCGGACCGTTGACGCCGGGCCCGAAGCCGTCGGCCAGCAGGTCGTACGCCTGTCGGGTGGTCGACGACGAGGCGTTGTTGCCCTGGTCGGAGGTGCCCAGATGCAGTGAGAACGTCGGCAGCGCGAGAACCAGCATCACCGCGGCCGCGGCCACGCCGAGCAGCTTGGGGTGCCGTTCGACGAAGGCGGACCAGCGCGCGGCGAAGCCGGTGGGCAGTTCGGGCTGCGGTCCCTGCTCGGCGAGCTGTCTGCGTTCACGTCGGCTCAGTGCCCGCATCCCGACGAACGACAGCAGTGCGGGCAGCAGCGTCACCGAGGCGGCGACGGTCAGCACGACGGTGAGCGACGCGGCGATGGCTACGCCGTTGAGGAACCCGAGCCGCAGGATCAGCATGCCGAGCAGTGCGATACAGACGGTGGCCCCGGCGAAGACGACGGCACGCCCCGTGGTCGTGACGGCGTTCCGCGCCGCCTCGGCGACCGGCAGGCCGCGCCGCAGCCCTCTGCGGTGCCGGGTGACGATGAACAGGGCGTAGTCGATGCCGACGCCGAGCCCGATCAACATGCCCAGCATGGGGGCGAAGTCGGCGACGGTCATCAGGTGCCCGAGCAGCACGATGCCCGCGTACGCCGTTCCGACCGAGACGAGGGCGGTGGCGACGGGCAGCAGGCTGGCGGCGAGCGAGCCGAAGGCGAGGAAGAGGACGACCGCGGCGACGACCACGCCGATGACCTCGCTGAGGTGGGCGGACGACGCTTCGGTGAGGGCGGCCACGGAGCCACCCACCTCCACCTGGAGCCCGTCACCTGCGGCCGCCTTCGCGGTTTCGACGACGGCCCGGGCCTGCTGCACCGGGATGTCGTCGGCCTGGTGGTCGAAGGTGATCACGGCGTAGGCGGTGTGTCCGTCCGCGCTGATCTGCCCGACGCCGGAGGCCCCGTAGGGCCCTGTGACGCCTCCGACACCCGGCAGCTCCTCGACCGCGTGCAGCGTCCGCGTCATCGTCTGTACGACGTCGGTGGCCCGGACGGTGGATCCGGTGGTGTGCCAGACGACGGTGTCGGTGTCACCGCCGAGGTTCGTGAAGCCGTCCTCGAGCAGCTGGGTGGCCCTGCCCGACTCCGTGCCGGGCACCTCGTAGTCGTTGGAGTACGCGGAGCCCGCCATGCCCGCCGCGGTGGCCGCGCCGCCGAGGGTGAGCAGCCAGACGAGGACAGCGAGGAGACGGTGCGTGACGCACCAGCGGGCGATGGCAGCCAACGGACGTGCTCCCTGGTGGTTCGTGGATCTTTTTCGGGAGATCTGATGAACTGCCCGCAAAGAACACATGACCTGAGAACCGTCACTCTGGCAGCCACTGTTGATCATTTGCCCGTTTCGTGGCGATGCTCACAGTGTCTGATTATTCCCTTACATGCCCGGCGTCCCGGCCATCTCCCGCCCTCCCGCGCGTCCCCGTCCAGGTGGGCACACCCACGACGGCCTGTTCCGGTCAGCCGGAGACGCTGGCCCGGCCGTTCTCGATGTGTCCCATCAGCCGACGGCTGAAGGCGTCGTCCCCGTCGACCGTGACGGCCAGGTCGTACCAGCCGTGCGCGTCGGCCGCCGAGTGGACGACCGTACGGCTCCGCCCCGGCTTGACCTTGATCGTCCTCGTCCAGTCCCGCAGGTCCGCCTCGTCGACGTAGCCCAGCGGCCGGACGGTGTAGGTGAGTGTCCGCCGCCCCGTGTTGCGCAGGGTGAGGTGCACATCGCGCTCGTGGGCGTCGACCCAGGTGGCGACCTCGGGTCCGCCTTCGGCGGTTCCGGCGAACTCGCGGCGGAAGCCGTTCGGCCCGGTCACCGTGAACCGGTACGCCTCACCGCTGACGGGCACCGTCCATATCGCCGTGCCCCTCACGTCCCGGTGCTGCGGAACGGGGAACTCTCCGGCGTAGGGGTAGAGCGCGAAGTGCGCCGATGAACGACCCGTGTTGCTGAGGGCGACCCGCACCGCTCCGTCCACGATCTTCGCCTGCGCGTCCGGCTGGTACGGCAGCGGACGGGCGGGCCGGGCACCGGGCTCCTGTACGGGCATCTGCTGGACGGCGGGCGGCTTCGGCACCCAGCGTCCGCTGAACGGCGGGATGACGCCCGGCTGCTCCATCTCGGGCCGACGCCGTCCGCGCGTGAAGTCGAAGGCAGACGTCAGATCACCGGTGACCGTGCGCCGCCAGTCGCTGATGTTCGGTTCCCGCACGCCGGTCCACCGCTCCAGGAAGCGGATCACGGAGGTGTGGTCGAAGACCTCGGAGCAGACGAAGCCGCCCACGGTCCACGGCGACACGACGAGCAGCGGCACGCGCACTCCGAGGCCGGTGGGCTTGGACTCCCACTGTTCGTCGGTCACCTCGGGCGGCGCGACCGGCGGCGGGACATGGTCGAAGAAGCCGTCGTTCTCGTCGTAGTTGATGATGACGGCGGTGTGCCGCCACACATCGGGGTGCCTGCCCAGCGCGTCCAGGACCTTGTAGACGATCGTCGCGCTGTGGATCGGGGAGGAGACGCTCGGGTGCTCGGAGTCGACCGCCGACGGCACCAGGTAGGAGACCTCGGGCAGTGTGCCCGCCGCGACGTCCTCGGCGAACGCGTCGGCCAGCGTGCCGGTCTCGACCCGGCGCAGCCCTCGCTCGAAGAGGCTGCGCTCGGCCTCGGTGAGCGTGGCGACCCCGTCCTCCAGCAGTCCGAGCAGCCGCTCGCGCTCCGCCGCGTCGTCCGTGTCACGGACTGCCGCGTAGAAGGACTCCATGTAGGTGTGGCCGCCGGTCTTCGCCAGCGCCTTGCGGGCGATCGCCTTGAACGTCGCGAAGAACTCGATCTGGTTGTCGGTGAAGTTCTCCCACTCGGTGTACGTCTTCCAGCTGTGCCCGGCCTTCTCCAGCCGTTCCGCGTAGGTGCTCCAGCCGTAGCCCGGGTGGGTGCCCTCGCTGTACGCGTCGTTGCCGACCGCCCGCCTGCCGTTCGCCTCGAAGCCCGTCTTCCCGCTCCACAAGTGGTTTCGGTTGGGGCTGGTGGAGGTGTGGATGGACGAGTGGTACGCGTCGCAGACCGTGAACGTGTCGGCCAGTTCGTAGTGCAGCGGGATGTCGCGGCGGTCGTAGTACGCCATGGTGGCGGCCGTCTTCGCGGTCACCCAGCCGTTCATCCAGCCGCCGGCCCACGCCTTGCCGCCGCCGCTCCAGGAGTGGTCGAGGGCGTTGACGTACTGGAGGTCCTTCTTCTGCGTCGCGGCGGCGTCCCGGATCGGGAACGGCAGCACGGAGGTGTCCGATGCTCCCGGCTGCTCGAAGACGGGCTTGCCGGAGGGCAGTTCGATCGCGTTGCGGTCGCCGAAGCCGCGTACACCGCGCAGAGTCCCGAAGTAGTGATCGAAGGAACGGTTCTCCTGCATCAGGATCACCACGTGCCTGATGTCCCCGAGGCCGCCGGACCCCGCCGGGCGCACCGGCTGCGCGGCGAGCGCGGCCTGCAGCGACGGAGGCAGCAGCGACCCGGCCGCCGCGGCACCGAGGGCGCCGCCACCGAGCGCGAGGAGTCGTCGCCGTGAGATGTCCGTGGTCAAGTTGAGCCTCCCGAGTCCGGTCCTACAGCCGGGAAGCTAATCAAGCCAGGTGGCGGCAGAAAGACCACCGTGCGGCCCGGCGGTGAACGTCCAGCAGGCCACCGCGGAGAGCCCGAACGCCTCGCCCGGCCGTGGTACCGGTCATACCCCGATCGTGTGCAGCGCCCCCCACAGCGCGACCGTCGACACCACCAGTGTCGCCGGTACGGTCAGCAGCCCCAACCGGGTGAAGTGGCCCAGTTCGGGTGCGACGCCATGGGTGTGCAGGATGCGGCGCCACAGGAGGGTGGCGAGCGAGCCCACGTACGTGAGGTTCGGGCCGAGGTTCACCCCGATCAGGGCGGCGAGCAGCGGCCCGGGCCCGGCCGCCGCGACGACCGGGAGCAGGGCGAGGATCGCGGGCAGGTTGTTGATCAGGTTGGCGAGCACGGCGGCCACGGTTGCCACCGCCAGAAGTGCGGGCAGTGACGAATCGCCGGGCAGGAGCGCGCCGATCCCGGCGCCGAGGCCGTGGTCGACGACCGCCTTGACCACCACACCGAGGGCGAGCACGAAGAGGCAGAACAGCGGGTGGGCGGCCTGCACCAGGCCCTTGACCGTCGTCCTGCGCTGACCGAGCGCCCGGACCGCGAGCACCGCCGCCCCGGCCAGCGCGGCCCACAGCGGTTCCGCGCCCGCGAACGAGGTGATGACGAAGCCCGCCAGTGTCAGGGCGAGGACGACGAGCGTGAAGACGGGGACGCCGGTCGGCTCCTCGTCCGGATCCGGCGGGTGCGCGCCCGCTGCCAGGTCGTCGGCGAAGACGCGGCGGAAGATGACGTACTCGACGGCGATGGCAGCCAGCCACGGCAGCGACATCAGTGCGGCGAAGCGGGTGAAGGAGAGGCCGCTCGCGGTGAACGCCAGCAGGTTGGTGAGGTTGGAGACGGGAAGCAGCAGGGACGCCGAGTTGGCGAGATGCGCGCAGGCGTAGACGTACGGGCGGGGGTGGGCGCCGACACGGGCGGCGGTGGCGATGACGACGGGCGTCAGCAGGACCACCGTGGCGTCCAGGCTGAGGACGGCCGTGATCAGCGCCGCCACGACGAAGACCCCGCCGAGCAGCGGCCCGGTCCGTCCCCGGCAGAGGCGGGCGACCATATGGCCGGCGGCGGTGAACAGTCCTTCGTCGGCGCAGAGCTGGGCCAGCACGAGAATGGCGGCGAGGAAGCCGACGACCGGCAGCAGGCTGCCGACCTGGGCCCGTGCCTCCGCGAACGGCACCGCGCCCATGCCCACCACCAGTACGGCGGCGGGTACGGCGATCGTCGCCTCGGGCAGCCCCCGGGGGCGTGCGACGGCGAACGCCAGCACCGCGAGAAGCAGCGCGACGGAGACGATCTCGGCGGTGACGGTGTTCAGCGGACTCTCTCTCCGGAAGCGCGAGGAATCATGAAGGGGCGGTGCACCCGTCGGCCGGGTGTACCGCCCCTTCACCTACGTACGTACGCAGCCGCGGCTGCGCGAAGGACTCAGCCCTCGACGCCGAGCTTCTCCAGGATCAGCTCGCGCACCCGGGCCGCGTCCGCCTGGCCGCGGGTGGCCTTCATGACCGCGCCGACGAGCGCACCCGCCGCCGCGACCTTGCCACCGCGGATCTTGTCCGCGACGGCCGCGTTGGCGGCGATGGCCTCGTCCACGGCCGCGCCCAGCGCGCCCTCGTCCGAGACGACCTTCAGGCCCCGCTTCTCGACGACTGCGTCCGGGTCGCCCTCGCCCGCGAGGACACCCTCGATGACCTGGCGCGCCAGCTTGTCGTTGAGGTCGCCGGAGGCGACGAGCTCGGTCACCCGGGCCACCTGCGCCGGGGTGATCGCCAGCGCGTCCAGGGCGACACCGGTCTCGTTGGACTGCCGGGCCAGCTCGCCCATCCACCACTTGCGGGCCTGGTCGGACGGGGCACCCGCCTCGGTCGTGGCGACGATCAGGTCGACCGCGCCCGCGTTGAGGATCGACTGCATGTCGAACTCCGAGACGCCCCACTCCTCGCGCAGCCGGTTGCGGCGTACCCGCGGCAGCTCGGGAAGCCCCTTGCGCAGCTCCTCGACCCAGTCGCGGGCCGGGGCGACGGGCACCAGGTCCGGCTCCGGGAAGTAGCGGTAGTCCTCGGCGTTGTCCTTGATGCGGCCGGCCGTGGTGGAGCCGTCCTCCTCGTGGAAGTGCCGGGTCTCCTGCACGACCTTGGCGCCGGAGTTCAGCACCGCGGCATGGCGCTGGATCTCGTAACGGGCGGCGCGCTCGACGGAACGCAGCGAGTTCACGTTCTTCGTCTCGGAGCGGGTACCGAACGTCTCGGTGCCGTTGGGGCGCAGCGACAGGTTCACGTCGCAGCGCATCTGGCCCTGCTCCATGCGGGCCTCGGATACGCCCAACGCCTTGATGAGCTCGCGCAGCTCGGCGACGTACGCCTTCGCGACCTCGGGGGCTCGCGCGCCCGCTCCCTCGATCGGCTTGGTGACGATCTCGATCAGCGGGATGCCCGCACGGTTGTAGTCCAGCAGGGAGTGGGACGCGCCGTGGATACGGCCCGTGGCGCCGCCGACGTGCAGCGACTTACCGGTGTCCTCCTCCATGTGGGCGCGCTCGATCTGCACCCGGAAGGTCTCCCCGTCCTCCAGCTGGACGTCCAGATAGCCGTCGAAGGCGATCGGCTCGTCGTACTGCGAGGTCTGGAAGTTCTTCGGCATGTCCGGATAGAAGTAGTTCTTCCGGGCGAAGCGGCACCACTCGGCGATCTCGCAGTTCAGCGCGAGACCGATCTTGATGGCGGACTCGACGCCGATGGCGTTGACGACCGGCAGCGAGCCGGGCATGCCGAGGCAGGTCGGGCACGTCTGCGAGTTCGGCTCCGCGCCCAGCTCGGTGGAGCAGCCGCAGAACATCTTGGTCTTGGTGCCGAGCTCGACATGGACCTCCAGGCCCATGACGGGGTCGTACGTCGCGAGGGCGTCCTCGTACGGCACCAGGTCAGTGACAGTCACGGTGAAACTTTCCCTCTCAACCCAGCAGTACGTCGTCGTCGCCCAGGCGCTTCAGCTCTCGGTAGAGAAGAGCGATGCCGGTGGCGATGGCGGCAGCGGAGACGACGGCGTCGACCAGCCGGAGCGTGTCGTGCTCGGAGCGTGCCTTCTTGGCCTGCTTGAGCACGCTGACCGCGCCGAACGCGGTGGTGCCGATGGACAGGTACGTACCGGTCTTGGACTTCTTGAAGCCCTTGGCCTTGGTCAGTGCACTCACAGTGACGGAGCCTCCTCCAGCAGCGGGTGCCCCCACCTTTCCACGAAGGCGGCCTCGACGGCGGCCCCGACCTTGTACAGCCGGTCGTCCTTCATGGCGGGGGCGATGATCTGCAGACCGACCGGCAGGCCGTCCTCCGGCGCCAGACCGCAGGGCAGCGACATCGCGGAGTTGCCGGCCAGGTTGGTCGGAATGGTGCACAGGTCGGCCAGGTACATCGCCATCGGGTCGTCGGCGCGCTCGCCGATCGGGAAGGCGGTGGTCGGCGTCGTCGGCGAGACGATCACGTCGACCTGCTCGAAGGCCTTCTCGAAGTCCCGGGTGATGAGCGTGCGGACCTTCTGCGCCGAGCCGTAGTACGCGTCGTAGTAGCCGGAGCTGAGTGCGTACGTACCGAGGATGACGCGGCGCTTGACCTCGTCGCCGAAGCCGGCCTCGCGAGTGAGCGCGGTGACCTCCTCGGCGGACTTCGTGCCGTCGTCGCCGACCCGGAGGCCGTACCGCATGGCGTCGAAGCGGGCCAGGTTCGAGGAGCACTCGGACGGCGCGATCAGGTAGTACGCCGACAGACCCAGGTCGAAGGACGGGCAGTCCAGCTCGACGACGGTGGCACCGAGCGACTTCAGAAGCTCGACCGACTCGTTGAAGCGCTGGACGACACCGGCCTGGTAGCCCTCGCCGGAGAACTGCTTGACGACGCCGATGCGCATGCCGTCGACGCTGCCGTTGCGGGCGGCCTCGACGACCGGCGGGACCGGGGCGTCGATGGACGTCGAGTCCAGCGGGTCGTGTCCGGCGATCACCTCGTGGAGCAGCGCCGCGTCCAGGACCGTGCGGGCGCACGGGCCACCCTGGTCGAGGGAGGACGAGAAGGCGACCATGCCGTAGCGGGAGACCGCACCGTAGGTGGGCTTGACGCCGACGGTGCCCGTGACGGCGGCGGGCTGGCGGATGGAACCGCCGGTGTCCGTGCCGATGGCGAGCGGGGCCTCGAACGACGCGAGCGCGGCCGAGGAGCCACCTCCGGAGCCGCCCGGGATCCGGGTGAGATCCCACGGGTTACCGGTCGGGCCGTAGGCGCTGTTCTCGGTGGAGGACCCCATGGCGAACTCGTCCATGTTGGTCTTGCCGAGGATGACGACGTCGGCGTCCTTCAGCTTCTTGGTCAGGGTCGCGTCGTACGGCGGGACCCAGCCCTCGAGGATCTTCGAGCCGACGGTGGTCGGCATCGTCTTCGTGGTGAAGATGTCCTTCAGCGCGAGCGGAACACCGGCCAGCGGGCCGAGCTTCTCGCCCGCGGCCCTCTTCGCGTCGACGGCGCGGGCCTGCGCGAGCGCGCCCTCACGGTCGATGTGCAGGAAGGCGTGGACCTTCTCGTCGACCGCGTCGATCCGGGCCAGGTGCGCCTCGGTGACCTCGACGGCCGTGAGCTCGCCGGAAGCGATCTTCCCGGCGATCTCGGCGGCGGTGAGCTTGATGATGGAACTGTTGTCCGTCATGACTTCTAGTCCTCCCCCAGGATCTGCGGCACCTTGAAACGCTGCTGCTCCTGGGCCGGGGCGCCGGAGAGCGCCTGCTCGGGGGTGAGCGACGGACGGACCTCGTCCGCGCGCATGACATTGGTCAGCGGCAGCGGGTGGGAGGTCGGCGGTACGTCTTGGTCGGCGACCTCGGAGACGCGGGCGACCGCGCCGATGATGTCGTCGAGCTGACCGGCGAAGTGATCGAGCTCTTCGCCCTTCAGCTCCAGACGCGCCAGCCGGGCGAGGTGGGCGACCTCCTCGCGCGTGATGCCAGGCATGCAGCGATCCTCAGGGGTGAGTGTTGTGGTTTTGGCCCCAATCCTATGGGGTCCGGCGCCGACGGGGCCGCCACCCATGGATCACTCGCCTCCGGTCAGCCCCCGGCCGCGCCCGTATCGGGGGTGATCGGCTCGATTCCGCCGCCGGGATCCGGGCCGCCGGGCCCGCTCAGGTCGTCGCCGGACGCGACTGCGCGGACCGCCCGGGCTGCCGCTGCTCCAACTCGGCCACCGCTGCCGTCACGCCCGTCACCCCCGATGCGGCGGCGGCAGCGGCCGCGGCGGCCGCCGCCTTCAGCTCCGCCGGCCGCCGCCAGCCGTGCTCGCCGCGCGCCCGCAGCCACGCCGTCGTCTCCTGCGGCGGCATCGCGGCCGCGACCAGCCACCCCTGCACCGCATCGCAGCGCAGATCCCGCAGCCGCTCCCACGTCTCGTCGTCCTCGACGCCCTCGGCGACGACCAGCAGGCCTAGCGAGTGGGCCAGGTCGATGGTGCAGCGGACGATCTCCGCGTCCTCGTTGTCGACGGCCAGCCGGGCGACGAAGGACCGGTCGATCTTCAGCTCGCTGACCGGCAGCCGGCGCAGGTGCACCAGCGAGGAGTAACCCGTACCGAAGTCGTCGAGGGACATCTTCACGCCGTGCCCGGTGAGGCCGGCCAGCGTGTCGGCCGCGCGCTGCGGGTCCTCCAGCAGCACGTGTTCCGTTATCTCGAGCTGGAGGGAGCCGGCCGGGACGCCGTGCCGGGCGAGCCGCGCCGCCACGCCGCCCGCGAAGCCCGGGGTGTGGACGTCGCGCGGGGATACGTTGACCGCGACCGGGACGAACAGGCCCTGCGCCCGCCACCGGGCGACCTGGGCCAGCGCCGTCTCCAGCACGTAATCGGTGAGGTGCGGCATCAGACCCGAGGACTCGGCGATGGCGATGAACTCGTCCGGAGGAACCCGGCCGCGCTCCGGGTGCACCCAGCGCACCAGCGCCTCGAGCCCGGCCACCTGACCGTCGAACCGGACCTTCGGCTGGTAGTGGAGCTCCACCTCGCCGGCGTCCAGCGCGCGCCGCAGGTCCCCGAGGAGTCCGAGTCGGTCCGGGGTGTTGCTGTCCCGCTTCGACTCGTACACCTCGACGCCCGTACGGTCCCGCTTGGCCTGGTACATCGCCACGTCCGCCCGTCTGAGCAGCCCTTCGGCGTCCAGCGCGTGGTCGGGGTAGACGGCGACTCCGGCGCTGGCCTCCAGCACCAGCGTGAGGCCGTCGAGGTCCAGTGGTGAGGAGAGCTCTGCGACCAGATGGCGGGCGACGCGCTGGGCACTGGTGGTGGAGTCCGCGGTCGGCAGCAGTACGGCGAACTCGTCGCCGCCGAGCCGCGCGGCCTCCGCTCCGCGCGGCAGGGCCAGCCGGAGGCGCTCCGCTATCTGCAGCAGCAGCCGGTCCCCCGCGAGATGGCCGAGGGTGTCGTTGACCGCGCGGAACCGGTCGAGGTCGATCAGGACGAGCGCGGATCTGGCGCCGATGTTCTCGGCGTCCTCCAGCGCTGTCCATGTGCGCTCCAGCAGCCACTGCCGGTTGGGCAGCCCGGTCAGCGGGTCCCGCAGCTGCTCCTCGGCCCGCGCCCGGGCGATCCAGAGGGTGGAGTCCAGGGCGATCAGCGGAACGGCGAACAGCGGCAGCAGTACGGGGGTGGCGATCGCGACGACGCAGATCAGTGGGGCGAGCCCGAGGAGCGCGACCGCCACGAGCCCCTGGCGCAGCAGGGCGGTGCGGGCGATGGTCGGCAGCCCGCCGCCCTGGGGTGTCCGTGCGTACCAGAGGAGGACCCTGGTGACGACGAGGTACGTGGACGCGGCCAGAACGACTTCCGGGACGGCGTCGATGCCCCAGTCGAGTGGCTTCCAGGGCGACTCGACGCTCTGCACGTCGCCGAACGCGGCGAGGACCAGAGCCGCCGCACCTATCCCCAGGATGTCCACCGCACCGTGCAGCAGCCCCTGCCACCAGCGGTGTCTGCGGGCCACCCCGACGAGCACGACGACGACCAGGCTGACCAGGCCGGCGGGCACCCAGCCGTAGAGCAGCAGCACGGCAAGGGTGAGGGCGGCACCCGATCCGGTGCCGCCCCACCAGCGGTCCCGCCCGAGCGCGACGAGATGGCCGACGATGATCCCGGTGAGGACGGCGAGCGACCAGCCGGCCGCACCGTTCGGGAAGAGTGCGTGCCCGGCGCTCACGGTCCGGTAGAAGCCGGTCGCCAGCTGAACGGTGGCGACCAGTACAACGGCGGCACCCACTTTGGGCATGAGGCCGAGGAAACCTTGCAGCCGCGACACCGGTGCGGTGCTCTCGGTCGGTTTCATTCCGTCCCTCTCACAGCCGGCGGTGCCGATGTCACCTGCTCGTCCCGCTCCCATGCCACCACGAACCCACGGCTGTCACGCAGCCGGGATCACCGTCACGCAACCGGGCACGGCACGCGCACATCTCAACAGTAGGCCGCGGAACGCCCGTACGGGCAGCGCTCTACAGCTCTTGCCCGAATGCGAACTGACCATCACTCAGCATCTGGTATGCACCGAACGGGTGAACCGGGCTTCCCGGTCATGCCGTTCGCCCGTCCGGGCCGCAGCGGCCCGGCTACTCCGCGACCGGTCCGACGACCGGCACAGCCGCCTCGAGTGCCGCGTCAGGACCCTGTTCGAGCAGTACGGCGAAGCCCGCCCCGTCCAGAACCGGAACCTTCAGTTGCATCGCCTTGTCGTACTTCGAGCCCGGATTGTCGCCGACCACCACGAAGGAGGTCTTCTTCGAAACGGATCCTGTCACCTTTGCCCCACGGCTCTGCAGGGCCTCTTTCGCGCCATCCCTGGTGTGATCGGCCAGCGTGCCCGTGACGACGACGACGAGCCCTTCGAGCGGACGCGGCGCCTCGTCCTCACCCGCACTCTCGTCGGCCATCCGGACCCCGGCCTCCCGCCACTTGCGCAGGATCTCCCGGTGCCAGTCCTCCGCGAACCACTGGGTGACCGAGGCGGCGATGATGGGTCCGACGCCGTCCGCTGCGGCCAGTTCCTCCTCGGTCGCCGCCTCGATGCGGTCCATCGAACGGAACTGCCGGGCCAGTTCCTCGGCCGCGACCGGGCCGACGTGCCGGATCGAGAGCCCGGTGAGGATCCGGGCCAACGGCGCCTGTTTGGCGGCGGTGATCGACTCCAGCATCGCCACGGCGTTCTTCTTCGGCTCGCCGTGCTGGTTGGCGAAGACCAGGGCGGTCTTCTCCTCGCCGGTCCTCGGGTCGTGCTTGGGCAGTCCGCTGTCCATGTCCAGGACGTAGGCCCGGATCGGCAGCAGCTGCTCGATCGTCAACCCGAAGAGGTCGCTCTCGTCGCGCAGGGGCGGCTCGGTGGGCTCCAGCGGCTTGGTCAGGGCGGCCGCCGCGACATACCCGAAGTGGTCGATGTCCAGGCACTTGCGGCCCGCGAGATAGGCGACGCGCTCGCGCAACTGCGCGGGGCAGAAGCGCGCGTTGGGACAGCGGACGTCGATGTCGGCCTCCTTCATGGGCCGCAGCTCCGTCCCGCACTCGGGGCAGTGGGTCGGCATCACGAACGCCCGCTCGGTGCCGTCCCGCAGATCGACGACCGGGCCGAGGATCTCCGGGATCACATCGCCCGCCTTGCGGATCACCACCGTGTCCCCGATGAGGACGCCCTTCTCCTTCACCACGTTCTGGTTGTGCAGGGTGGCGAACTCGACCTCGGAGCCTGCCACCTCGACGGGTTCGACCTGTGCGTACGGAGTGACCCGGCCGGTGCGTCCGACACCGACCCGGATGTTCACCAGCTTGGTGTTCACCTCTTCCGGCGGGTACTTCCAGGCGATCGCCCAGCGCGGGGCGCGCGAGGTGGAGCCCAGCCGGCCCTGGAGCGCGATCTCGTCGAGCTTGACGACGACTCCGTCGATCTCGTGCTCCACGGAGTGCCGGTTCTCGCCGAAGTAGGCGATGAACTCCCTGACATCGTCGAGGGAGTCGACGACCTTGTTGTACTTCGCGGTGGGCAGGCCCCATTCGTGCAGCAGCTCGTAGGCATGCGAGAGCCGGTCGATCCGGAAGCCCTCACGGGCACCGATGCCGTGCACCACCATGTGCAGCGGGCGGCCGGCGGTGACCTTCGGGTCCTTCTGGCGCAGTGAGCCCGCCGCCGCGTTGCGCGGGTTCGCGAACGGCTTGTCGTCGACCGCGACCAGCCGGGCGTTGAGCTCCTCGAATGCCTCCATCGGGAAGAAGACCTCGCCGCGGATCTCGACCAGCGCCGGGATCCGGTCGCCCTTCAGCCGGTGCGGGATCTCGGCGATCGTGCGGACATTGGGAGTGATGTCCTCGCCGGTGCGGCCGTCGCCACGGGTCGCGGCGCGGGTCAGCAGCCCCTGCTCGTACGTGAGGTTGACCGCGAGGCCGTCCACCTTGAGCTCGCACAGGAAGTGGTAGGGGGCGGCGCCGACGTCCTTGGCGACGCGCTCGGCCCAGACCGCCAGCCCCTCGTCGTCGAAGGCGTTGTCCAGGGAGAGCATCCGTTCGCGGTGCTCGACCGAGGTGAACTCCGTCCGGTACGGCCCCGCGACCTTCTGGGTCGGCGACTCGGGCGTACGCAGCTGCGGGTACTCGTCCTCCAGGTCCTGCAGCGAGCGCATCAGCCGGTCGAACTCGGCGTCGCTGACGACCGGCTGGTCGTTCACGTAGTACCGGAAGCGGTGTTCCTCGATCTGCTCGGCAAGGAGCGCATGCCGCTGCTGCGCCTCCGCGGGCACTTCCGATTTCTGTCCGCTGGCCATCGTCTCGTCCTCCCGTTACCCGATACCCGCTTACTCAGGGTTGTCTGCGAGCGATCTCGCGGCCCGGGCGCAGTGGGCGAGCGCGGCGCGCGCATACGCGGGCGACGCACCTGCGAGCCCGCACGACGGGGTGATCACCAGCGACTCGGCAAGAGTCCCCGGATTCAGCCCCAGCCTGCGCCACAGCGTCCTGACACCCATGACGCTACCGCCCGGGTCCGACAATGCGTCCGAAGCCGGGTCGGTGCCGGGCACGACCCCGAGGAAGAGCTGCGTACCGCCTTCGACCGCTTCCCCGATCGCCTCCTCCTCACGCTCGGTGAGCAGTGAGAAGTCGAACGAGATCCCGTCGGCCCCGGCCCGGCGCAGCAGCGCGAACGGCACGTCCGGCGCGCAGGTGTGCACGAGCGTCGCCTCTTCCCCGTTCGCCGCCAGGACATCGCGGAGCGTGCCCTCCACCACCTGCCGGTCCACGGCCCGGTAGGTGCGGTAGCCGCTCGCCGTCCTGATGTGCCCACGCAGTACGCCGGTCAGGGACGGTTCGTCGAGCTGGAGGATCACCCGGGCGCCGGGCATCCTGCGCCGTACCTCCGAGAGATGGCCCAGCAGCCCCTCGGCCAGCGAGGCCGCCAGATCGCGGCAGGCCCCCGGGTCGCCGAGCACGGCCTCGCCGCCCCGCCGTTCCAGCGCGGCGGCGAGCGTCCAGGGGCCGACGGCCTGGACCTTGAGCGGCCCCTCGTACCCCTGGGTGAACTCCTCCAGGGCGTCGAGGTCCTCACCCAGCCAGGAGCGGGCCCGCCGGGTGTCACGGCCCGGCCGGTCGCTGATGCGCCAGCCGCTCGGCTCGACATGGCCGTACATGTCGACGAGCAGTCCGATGGTCCGCCCGATCATGTCGGCGCCGGGCCCGCGTGCGGGCAGTTCCGGCAGATGCGGCAGACCCTCACCGTCCGCGAAGGACCCGGTGACGGTCTTCGCCGCCTCCCGCGCATCTCCCCCGGGCATCGATCCGACCCCGGTCGCGCGGCACCCGCTGAACTTGCTTTTCTCGGTCACGCAGGAAGCCTACGGTCCGGGCCGCCGGGCCCGGCGCGGGCCCGGCGGTCGGGGCTTCAGCGCCCGGGGCGGACCGTGAGGTCGTTGACCTCGGCGTCGCGCGGCAGGTCGATCGCCATCACGATCGTGGTCGCCACGGACTCCGGGTCGATGAACCGGGAGGCGTCGTACTCCTTGCCCTCCTGCTGGTGCACCTTGGCCTGCATGGGGCTGGCAGTACGTCCGGGGTAGACGGAGCTCACCCGGACACCGTTTCCGTGCTCCTCCTGGCGCAGCGAGTCGGCGAGCGCCTTCAGCCCGTGCTTGCTCGCGGCGTACGCGCCCCACTGGGCGTTCGCGCTGAGCCCTGCACCCGAGTTCACGAAGACGACATGGCCCTGGGCCACGCGCAGTTGCGGCAGGAAGAGCCGGGTCAGCTCCGCAGGGGCGACCAGGTTGGTGTTGAGCTGGAAATGCCATGCCTTGGGCGTGAGCTCCCCGACCTGGCCCAGCTCCACGACACCCGCGACGTGGAGCAGCGAGTCGATCCGCTCCGGGAGCGACTGCTGCGCGAAGGCCCAGGACAGCCGGTCCGGGTTGCCGAGGTCGCCGACGAGCGTGCGGGCCCCGGGGTGGAGCGCGGCCAGCTCCTTGGCGCGGCCCGCGTCACGGGCCAGCAGCACGAGTTCGTCACCGCGCTCCAGGAGACGGCGGGCGACAGCTGCTCCGATGCCGGAGCCGGCGCCGGTGATGAGGTGAGTGGACATGCGCCCATGGTCGCATCCGGCCGCGTGGCTACTGAATGCCGGACCACTCCTCCAGGTAGGCCAGCGCCCCGACCCCGTCCTTCGCGAAGAACACCAGGTCGGTGAGGGGAAGGGGCAGGAAGCCTTCGTCCTCCATGCGCTGGAACTGCAGACGCAGCCCGTCGTAGAAACCCGCCGTGTTCAGCAGGACGACCGGCTTGTCGTGCTTGCCGTGCTTCTTCAGCTCCAGGATCTCCGTGGCCTCGTCGAGCGTCCCCATACCGCCCACCATGATCACGACGGCGTCGGCCTTCTCCAGGAGCAGCGCCTTGCGCTCGGCGAGATCGCGTGCGATCACCATCTCGTCGGCATCGGTCCGGGCCAGGGCGGCCATGAAGTCCACCGAGACCCCGACGAGCCGCCCGCCCGACTCCTGCACCCCGTCGGCCACCACCTTCATCAGCCCGCTCTCCGAGCCACCCCAGACAAGTGTGTGTCCGCCGCGGCCCATCAGTTCGGCGAACTCGCGGGCGGGCCGGGTGTAGCGGTCGTCGAGGTCGGCGGCGGAGAGAAAGACGCAGATGTTCATGCATCAACCGTAAGTGCCCCCACGGACACGCGACGGGACGGGGTGTCGATCCGGGGAAGAATCCGGCGCACGGCACGGCTGAACAAGACATGACTTCCACCACAGGACATGTGATCACCGTCGAGCCCGGCACCGAGCATGTGCGCGTGGTGCGTGACGGTCAGCTGCTCGCCGAGAGCCGCCGTCCGCTCGTACTGCGCGAGACGGGCTGTCCGGTCCGCTACTACCTGCCGCCCGAGGACGTCCGCACGGAACTGCTCACGGCCTCGGACACCCGCACCCACTGCCCGTTCAAGGGGGATGCCTCGTACTGGTCACTGCCGGACGCGGCCGATCTCGTCTGGGCCTATCCGGACCCCAAGCCCGAAGTCACCGCGATCAAGGACCACTTCTGCTTCTACGACACCGAGACGGTCTCCGACTGATCGCCGGACACCGTGCTGAACTGCGGAGTTGAAGAATCTCGAAACACTTCCTCGCCGCAGCGATGAGTTCTGCCGTGCGCCACGGTCCATCCACACATGGACAAGACCCCTTCCCGTGACGGCACTTTGATCGCCCACCGGCGCAGCGGTGACGGGCCGCCCGTGATTCTGGTGGGCGGGGCGCTGAGCACTGCGGCGACCGAGGCACCGCTGGCGGAACTTCTGGCGTCGCGGTTCAGCGTCGTGACCTATGACCGGCGCGGCCGCGGCTCCAGCGGCGACGGTGCGCCGTACGCGGTGGAGCGCGAGGTCGAGGATCTGGCGGCGATGATCGATCGGGTCGGTGGGCGGGCCTCGGTGTTCGGGATGTCGTCCGGCGGCGCCCTGGCGCTGGAGGCGCAGGCCGCGGGGCTGCCCGTCGACCTGCTCGCGGTGTACGAACCGCCGTTCGCCCCGGACGCACCGGGCCGCCGGGCCAAGGCGCGCTACGCGAGCCGGCTGCACCGCCTGCTGTCGGCCGGGGACCGGGCGGCGGCACTAGAGCTGTTCCTGTCGCTCGCGGGGATCCCGGCCGACATGATCGCCCGGATGCGGCAAGCCGCAATGTGGCGCGGCCTCGAATCACTGGCGCACACCCTGGCGTACGACGACGCGATCCTCGGCAACGGCACGGTCCCCGCCGAGCGTCTCGGATCCGTCACGGCGCGCACCATGGTGCTCACGGGCGGGTTCAGTCCCACCCCGATGCGCACCCTGACCCGTGTCCTCGCGGACGCGATCCCGCGCGCCCGGCACCGCACACTGACGGGCCAGACGCATGATCTGGCGCCACAGGTGGTCGCGCCGGTGCTGGCGGAGTTCTTCTCGAAGGACATGTACGTCAGCCGGGCGTCGTAGGTCCCGCGGCCGCGACGCCTCGTCGCGGCCCGAGCCCGGCCCGCCGCGGAGGAACCGCTTCAGCCCCGCGCGACCGCGGCTTCGGTGCGCCGGACCGTCGTCGCGATCGTCGCCGAGCCGACCACTCGTGTCCCGTCGTACAGCACGACCGCCTGTCCGGGGGCCACGCCCCGTACCGGCTCCGTGAAGGTGACGTTCAGCGTGCCGTCGACGAGCTCGGCGGTCACCTCGGTCTCACCGCCGTGGGCGCGGAGCTGCGCAGTGTACGTACCGGGGCCGGCCGGGGCCGTGCCGCACCAGCGGGGCTTGATCGCCGTCAGCGCCGTGACGTCGAGGGCCTCCACAGGGCCGACCGTCACCGTGTTGTTCACCGGGGAGATGTCGAGGACGTAGCGCGGCTTGCCGTCGGCGGCGGGGTGGCCGATGCGCAGGCCCTTGCGCTGGCCGATGGTGAAACCGAAGGCGCCCTCGTGGGTGCCGAGCCTGTTGCCGGACTCGTCGAGGATGTCGCCCTCGGCCTTGCCGCCGAGGCGGTCGGCAAGGAAGCCCTGGGTGTCGCCGTCGGCGATGAAGCAGATGTCGTGGCTGTCGGGCTTCTTCGCCACGGCCAGGCCACGGGCCTCCGCCTCGGCGCGGATCTCGTCCTTGGTGGTGAGGGTGTCGCCGAGCGGAAACATCGCGTGGGCGAGCTGCCTCTCGTCCAGCACACCGAGGACGTACGACTGGTCCTTGGCCATGTCCGAGGCGCGGTGCAGCTCGCGGCTGCCGTCCTCGTTCAGCACGACGGTGGCGTAGTGGCCGGTGCAGACGGCGTCGAAGCCGAGCGCGAGCGCCTTGTCGAGCAGCGCCGCGAACTTGATCTTCTCGTTGCAGCGCAGACACGGGTTGGGCGTGCGGCCCGCCTCGTACTCGGCGATGAAGTCCTCCACGACGTCCTCGCGGAAGCGTTCCGCCAGGTCCCAGACGTAGAACGGGATGCCGATGACGTCCGCGGCGCGGCGGGCGTCACGGGAGTCCTCGATGGTGCAACAGCCGCGCGCTCCGGTACGGAACGACTGCGGGTTCGCGGAGAGTGCCAGGTGCACACCGGTCACGTCGTGGCCCGCCTCGGCGGCGCGGGCCGCGGCGACGGCGGAGTCGACACCGCCCGACATGGCGGCGAGCACACGGAGGGGGCGCTGGGAAGTCTGAGTCATAGCTCCACCAGGGTACGGGGCGCCGGGAACCGAATGCTCTCGGATATGCGTTGTCGATCTCATGGGGACCAAGGAGACGGCAGGCGCCGGGCGGTCGGCGGGGACCGGACCGGAGCACGGCGTCAGCCGGCGCGGGTTGCTGATCGGTGCTGCTGTCACGGCGGTGGGCACGGCGGCGCTGGCCCGGGAGAAGCTGGAGCACGCCTGGTGGCGGCTGCCCGGTGTGGAGAAGCCCCGCAAGCCCGGCGAGCTGGATTACGCACGGGCGCGGTGGACAGCGGCGTCCCCGGCGAACTGGCGGCGGGCGGACCGCCCCGCCGACTACGCCATAGACCGGGTCGTCATCCATGTGACCCAGGGCAGTTTCCGCGGCGCGGTCAGGGTCTTCCAGGACCCCGGCCACGGTGCGGCGGCGCACTACGTGGTGCGCAAGGACGGCCATGTGACACAGATGATCCGTGAGCTGGACGTGGCGTTCCACGCGGGGAACAAGTCGTACAACGAGCGCAGCGTCGGCATCGAGCACGAGGGGTTCGTGGACCGGCCGCAGGACTTCACGGCCGCGATGTACGAGGCGTCGGCGCGGCTGTCGGCCGCGATCTGCGGCCGGTACCGGATACCGGTGGACCGGACGCACATCATCGGGCATGTGGAGGTGCCGGGCACCGACCACACCGATCCGGGCCCGCACTGGGACTGGGACCGGTACATCGAACTGGTTCGGGCTGCGGGCGCCCGGTGAGAGCGGGGCCCGCCGCCCGGTTCAGCTGAGGCCCGCCGTCCGCGCGCGCTCGACCGCCGGGCCGATCGCCCGTGCGACGTCCTCGACGTCCTGCTTGGTCGATGTGTGTCCGAGCGAGAACCGCAGCGTGCCGCGGGCCAGGTCCGGGTCGGTGCCGGTGGCCAGCAGTACATGGCTGGGCTGGGCGATTCCCGCTGTGCAGGCGGAGCCGGTGGAGCACTCGATGCCCTGGGCGTCCAGCAGCAGGAGCAGGGAGTCTCCCTCGCAGCCGGGGAACGTGAAGTGGGCGTTCGCCGGGAGCCGGCCGCCCGGCGCCGGATCACCGCCGAGGATCGCGTCGGGAACGGCCGCGAGCACGGCCGTGACCAGCTGGTCACGGAGTCCGCCGATCTCCCGGGAGAACTCCTCGCGGCCGTCGGCGGCGAGCCGGCCGGCCACCGCGAAGGCGGCGATGGCGGGCACGTCGAGGGTCCCGGAGCGCACATGCCGCTCCTGGCCGCCGCCGTGCAGCACGGGTACGGGGGTGTGGGCGCGGCCGAGCAGCAGCGCGCCGATGCCGAACGGACCGCCGATCTTGTGCGCGCTGACGGTCATGGCGGCCAGTCCCGACCGGGCGAAGTCGACCTCCACCTGACCGAAGGCCTGCACCGCGTCCGAATGCATCGGCACATCGAACTCACCGGCCACGGCAGCCAGTTCACGTACCGGCATGATGGTGCCGATCTCGTTGTTGGCCCACATCACGGTGACCATCGCCACATCGTCGGGGTTGCGCTCGATCGCCTCGCGCAACGCGTCCGGGTGGACGCGGCCGTAGGAGTCGACGGGGAGGTATTCGACGGTCGCACCCTCGTGTTCGGCGAGCCAGTCGACGGCGTCCAGCACGGCATGGTGCTCGACGGGACCGGCGAGTACGCGGGTGCGTCGGGGGTCGGCGTCGCGGCGGGCCCAGTAGAGGCCCTTCACGGCGAGGTTGTCGGCCTCGGTACCGCCGGAGGTGAAGACCACCTCGCTGGGGCGTGCGCCGAGGGCGTCGGCGAGGGTCTCTCTCGACTCCTCGACGGTACGGCGGGCCCGGCGCCCGGCGGCGTGCAGTGAGGACGCGTTACCGGTGACGGCGAGCTGGGCGGTCATCGCCGCGATCGCCTCCGGAAGCATCGGCGTGGTCGCGGCGTGGTCGAGGTAAGCCATGGTGGGCTCGATTCTACGAGCCCGGGGTGGGGCGTATGCCGGGCGCATCGCGGTCCGTACCCGCGCACGCCGGACAGGTGTCGTGCCACTTGCCCGAACCGGAGCCCGATCCGGCCGGGTGTGCCGCCGCAGGACGCCGTCGGTCAGCTGCCGAAGCTCCAGGAGACGGTGCCGTTTCCGGTGACCAGGAAGGCCAGGACGACGAGGTCGGCGATGCCGAGGGCGAGTCCGAGAAGGGCGCGGCCGCGGCGGGCGGTGGATCGGGCGAGGGCGATGACCGCCATCACGATGGCGATCGGGCCGAGCACGATGTTCATCACAAGCAGGCCGATCAGCCCGAGCACGAAGGAGGCGACGGCCAGACCGTCGGCGTCCCGGGTGCTCTTCCTGCGCCCGACGGGCAGCGGGGCGTCACCTCCGGCGGTGGCGGCTTCCGTGCCGGCGCCGGCGCGGCGGGCGAATGCGGTGAGTGTCATGGTGCGGGCTCCTTCGTCTCTTTCATTGGCTCGAACGTCGGATCGGAACGGGTCGGATCAGTGGGACCGGCGGTGCGCGCCCAACCGCTCACGGACGGCGAAGATCAGCAGCCAGCAGCCGATCGCGGCGGCGAGGGCGATGGTCAGCGGGAGCGGAATCTGGACCACCGCCCCGAGGACGACCCCCAGCAGGAGCAGGGCGGCGACGAGGATGACCATGTTCGGCCTTTCTGCGAGTTCTCGGGGCACTCGGACGCTCTGCGCATCATTTGAGAGCACGAGTGTTCACTGACTTATCAGTCTAGACCCGCCCACCCCTTCCATGGTCCGGAGAACAGTTGTTTACTGAATGGCATGAGTCACACCGTCGGCATCCGCCAGACCCAGAAGCTGAAGACCCGTCAGGCACTGCTGGACGCCGCGCTCCAGCTGCTGGAGCACCAGAGCCTGAGCAGCCTGGGACTGCGTGAGGTGACGCGTGCGGTGGGCGTCACGCCGACCGCCTTCTACCGGCATTTCGACGACACCGCCGCGCTCGGCGTGGCACTCGTCGAGGAAGCGCTCGGCAGCCTGCACGGGGTGATCGGCGCGATCCTCGCCGAGACGGGCGACAGTGAGACCCGACTGGACCGCAGCGTCGAGCTGATCACCCGTCATGTACGTGAGCAGCCCGCCCACTTCCGCTTCATCGCCCGTGAACAGCACGGCGGTGTCGGCCGGGTCCGCGAGGCCATAGCGGCCCAACTTCGGCTATTCGCCGAGGAGGTGGCCGAAGCACTCGCCGCGGAGCCGGAGTCGCGGGGCTGGAGCGACGAGGACCTGCTGATGCTGGGTGGTCTCTACGTCGACCACATGGTGATCACGGCATCCGCGATGCTGGACGCCGGCCCGGCCGGCGAGGCCCAGGTGGCCGATGTCACCCGCCGGCGGCTGCGGCTCGTCACCCTCGGCAGACGCCACTGGCTGGACGGCACCGGCGCCTAGGGACCGGCCGCGGGCATGGAGGCGCCGGACATCTCGCACAGGAGGACATCCCGGCCGAGCCGGCCGCCACGCTCACCCGCCGCCCGCCGCCCGCATGCGGAACGGCGATCCCGCGCACAGCCGGGCGCCGCATCGGGGCCGCGTGCGAGCCTTCGAAATGCTAGGCATGCCCGAAGGGACCGGCCCGGGGTCCGGAGAGCAGCATGACCGACAGCAGCCGGTCGAATGTCACACCGTCCGGCCTCCTGGACCACCTGGCACCCGCGCGTCAGGCGGTCCGGGAGCCCGGGCGGCGTGGTTCAGCTGCGCGGGGCGCGGGCCAACTGGCGGGACTGGGCGACCAACCGGTCGGCGCTGTCCCAGACGTCCGCGTCCTCCTCCAGGAAGCCGCCCGCGAGGTTGCGGGTGGTGATGGAGACGCGCAGCGGGCCGGGGGCCGGGCGGCAGCGGATGTGGGTGGTGAGCTCGATGGTCGGCGTCCAGCCCTTGAGCCCCAGCTCGAACGAGGTCGGCGGCAGCGCGTCGACGGTCAGCAGCAGGGAGTACGGGTCGGCGTCACGCCCATCCGCGAGGCCGAACCAGCCGCGCATCTCGCCCTTGCCGGACGGGGCGCCGATGGCCCATCCGACGGTCGACGGGTCGAGCTTGATGTTGAGCCGCTCGGTGATCGCAGAGCTGCCGGGGATGGGCGCCGGGCCGTCACCCGGGCCGAAGCACTGCTCGATCGGCGCCATGGCCGGCGGCTTCACCGACGTGCGGACGTCGTCGGAGAGGGAGTCCAGGTCGCCGTACGTGCCGAGGACCCGGATGCGCTCGACCTCGGTGCCGTCCTCCGCGTACTGGAAGAGCGACGCCTGACCCGTGGAGAGGGTACGGCCGGTGCGGACGACCTGCGTCCGGATCACCGCGGGGCCGGGAACCGACGCCGTGAGGTAGTGCGCGGAGACCGAGAAGGGATCGGGGTGCGGCAGGGCCTCGCCGAGCGCGCGGCCGAGCATGGCCAGCAGATATCCGCCGTTGACGGCGTGGATGATCGTCCAGCCCGCGGAGAGTTCGGCGTCGTAGACGCCTTCTTCGCGAAGGGTGACAGCGGTGTCCCTGTCGAACTCGCTGTCGCCGATGAGTGCCTGAGCTGCCTGTGCCATGAGATGCACGGTACACCGATTGCATTACTGAGCGGTAGCTTTTTTGATTCGACGATGTGTCGGCGTATCGCGACGCGAGCCGGGGCCCGTCAGGTGGCGGCGGAGCGGTCCTCGGCCGCGGCCGAGGATCGCTTGTACGCGCGGGGCGCCCGCCAGTGGAACCGCATCGCCAGCAGCCGCAGGACGAAGGCGGCGATCACAGCGGTGCCGCTGGTGAAGGCATTGATCGCGCCGAAGCGGATGCACAGCACGATCATGGTTGCGCCGACCATCGCGGGCACGGCGTACAGATCGCGGTCCCAGCGCAGCAGTGACGGCGTCTCGTTGGCGAGCACGTCACGCAGCACACCACCGCCGACCGCGGTGGCCAGGCCGAGGGCCGCCGAAGCGGTGAGGCCCAGGCCGTAGTCGTACGCCTTGACGGTGCCCGTGACACAGAACAGCCCCAGGCCCGCCGCGTCGAAGACGTTCACCGCCACCTGGATCCGCTCGACGTGCGGATGCAGGAAGAAGACCAGGCCGGCGGCGAGCAGCGGAGTGAGGAAGTAACCGAGATCGGTGAAGGCGGCGGGTGGCACCGCCCCGATGATCAGATCACGGAACAGCCCCCCGCCCAGCGCTGTCACCTCGGCGAGTACCGCGATGCCGAAGACATCGAAGTTCTTGCGTACGGCGAGCAGTGCGCCGGAGATCGCGAAGACAAAAATTCCGACGATGTCGAGCGCATGCTGGACGGAGGGCGTGAACAGTTCGTTGAGCACCGGGCAATTGTGCCGGTACTACTGCTTGGGGCTGTCCTCCGAGGTCCCGGACGGCGTCGGGGCGTCGTCCGAGGACGGCCCGGCGGTGTCGTCGCCGTCGGTCGTGTCGTCGGACGCCGAGGCCTCAGCCGGTTCCGCGGCTTCCGCGGCCTCGGCCGACTCAGCCACCTCGCCGGCCTCCGAGGACTCGGTGACCTGAGCGGGCTCCGCGACCTCGGTCGGCGCGATGTCCTCCGAGGACTCCGCAACCTCGGCCGCCGCCGCCTTCGTCACCGAAACCACTTCGACCGCCTCCCGCGCCGCGGCCAGCACCTTCTCGCCCGGCACCTGGTCCGGCGCGTTCTCCGGGTGGTGGCAGGCCACCTGGTGACCGGTCTTCAGCGCGATCAGCGGGGGTTCCTGCGTCTTGCAGATCTGCGTCGCCTTCCAGCACCTCGTGTGGAAGCGGCAGCCGCTCGGCGGCGAGATCGGCGACGGCACGTCGCCCTTGAGCAGGATCCGCTCGCTCTTCACCCCACGCCGCCGCGGGTCCGGCACCGGCACCGCGGACATCAGAGCCTTGGTGTACGGGTGCATGGGCGACTCGTACAGCGACTTGCGGTCCGTGAGCTCGACGATCTTGCCGAGGTACATCACGGCGATGCGGTCCGAGACATGGCGGATGACCGAGAGGTCGTGCGCGATGATCACGTACGTGAGCCCGAGCTCGTCCTGGAGGTCGTCGAGCAGGTTCACCACCTGCGCCTGGATCGACACGTCCAGCGCCGAGACCGGCTCGTCGGCGACGACCAGCTTCGGCCGCAGGGCCAGCGCGCGGGCGATGCCGATGCGCTGGCGCTGGCCACCGGAGAACTCGTGCGGGTAGCGGTTGTAGTGCTCGGGGCTGAGCCCGACCAGCTTCAGCAGCTCCTGGACGTGGTTCTTCAGACCGCCCTCGGGCTCGACGCCCTGGAGCCTGAACGGCGCGCTGACGATCGTGCCGATCGTGTGGCGCGGGTTCAGCGAGGAGTACGGGTCCTGGAAGATCATCTGGACGTCGCGGCGCATCGGCCGCATCTGCCCCATGGACAGATGGGTGATGTCCCGGCCCTCGAACTCGACCTTGCCGCCGGTCGGCTCAAGCAGCCGGGTGATCAGCCGGCCCATGGTCGACTTGCCGCAGCCGGACTCGCCGACGACGCCCAGGGTCTCCCCCGGGTACACCTCGAAGTCGATGCCGTCGACGGCCTTGACCGCGGCGCTCTGCCGGCCGAACAGACCCTTGCGGATCGGGAAGTGCTTGACCAGGCCCTCGACCTTGAGCAGCGGCTCGCGCGGGGCGGTGGCCTGCTCCGGGATCGTCACGTCCTTGTCGAGCACGATGGGATCCTTCTTCTCGCTCACGTCGCTCACCTCATTCGCCTCGCTCACAGCTTCGGCGCAATCTCTTCGGTCCAGATCCGGGTGCGCTCCTCGGGTGCCATGTGGCAGGCCGAGTAGTGCCCGTCGCCGACCAGCTTCAGCTCGGGACGTGTGGTGCGCGTGATGTCGCCCTTGGGGACGTCCGCGTACGGGCAGCGCGGGTTGAAGGCGCAGCCGCTCGGGATGTTGATCAGCGACGGCGGCTGGCCCTTGACGGGGATCAGCCGTTCGGTCTGCTCGCGGTCGATGCGCGGCATCGAGGTGAGCAGCCCCCAGGTGTACGGGTGCTGGGCCTGGTAGAAGACCTGCTCGGCGGGACCGCGCTCGATGCACCGGCCGCCGTACATCACCAGCAGCTCGTCGGCCATCTCGGCGACGACGCCCAGGTCGTGCGTGATCATGATGACGGCGGAGCCGAACTCCTTCTGCAGGTCCCGGATCAGGTCCAGGATCTGCGCCTGGACGGTGACGTCCAGGGCGGTGGTCGGCTCGTCGGCGATCAGCAGCTCGGGGTTGTTGACCAGCGCCATCGCGATCATGGCGCGCTGGCGCATACCACCGGAGAACTCGTGCGGATAGGCGTCGACCCGCTTGTGCGGCTCGGGGATGCCGACCCGGTCGAGCATCTCGATCGCACGCGTACGGGCGATCTTCTTGCTGACCTTGTTGTGGACCCGGTAGGCCTCGACGATCTGCGCGCCGACCGAGTAGTACGGGTGCATCGCGGAGAGCGGGTCCTGGAAGATCATCGCCATCTTGCGGCCGCGCAGTTCGCGCACCCGGTCGGCGGTGGCCCCGATCAGTTCCTCGCCGTCCAGCCAGACCTCGCCGGAGATCCGGGCGTTGGGGGCCGTGCGGTGCAGGCCCATCACGCCGAGCGACGTGACGGACTTGCCCGAACCGGACTCACCGACGATGCCGAGGGTCTGCCCCGGCTTCACATCGAAGCTGACGCCGTCGACCGACTTGACCAGGCCGTCGTCCGTCTGGAAGTGGATGCGCAGATCCCGTACGGAGAGGAAGGCCTCGTCGTCGCCGGAACGCCGGCCGGCCACCGGCTCGCCCGGCGCCTCGGTCTTGGAAACCTCACTCACGAGAGCCTCACCCTGGGGTCGATGGCGGCGTACACCAGATCCACCAGCAGATTGCAGATGACGATGAAGAAAGCGGCGACGAGCGTCACACCCATGACGATCGGAAGGTCGTTGTCCTGCACGCTCTTGACGGCGTACTGGCCGAGTCCGGGGAAGGAGAACACGGTCTCGGTGATCACGGCGCCGCCCAGCAGCAGACCGAAGTCCATGCCGAAGATGGTGACGATGGGGGTCAGCGCGGCCCGCAGCCCGTGCTTGCCGATGACCCGGCTCTCCTTGAGGCCCTTGGCGCGCGCCGTACGGATGTAGTCCTCGCCCATGGTCTCCAGCATTCCGGCCCGGGTGAGCCGGGCGTAGAGCGCGGAGTAGAGGAAGGCGAGCGAACACCACGGGATCAGCAGATTCCATGCCCAGTCGGCCGGATTATCCGTGAAGGCGACGTAGTTGACGCCTTCCCAGATCGGCCACTGCACGGTGAAGACGCCGAGCGCCAGCATGCCGGTGAAGAAGATCGGGAGGGAGACGCCGGCCAGGGCGACACCCATGAAGAAACGGTCCAGCAGCGAACCCCGCTTGAGGGCGGAGACGACACCGATGGCGATGCCGCTGACGAGCCAGATCACGGCGGCACCGACGGCCAGCGAGAGCGTCACCGGGATGCGCTGGGTGAGCTGCGGCCAGACCTCGACGTGACGCTTGAAGGAGTAGCCGAAGCACGGGGCGTGGCACTGCGAGGCGTCGGGGCCGAAGTTGTAGGTGGCACCGACGAAGATCTGCTTGATGAAGTGCCAGTACTGCGTGTAGAGCGGCTGGTCGAGACCCAGGTTGTGCTTGACCGCGGCAATGGACTGGGGATTGGCATCCTTGCCCACATACTGCGCGGCGAGCTGGTCCATCGTCTGCCCGGCCAGCCGGGGGACGAGGAAGAAAATCGCGAAGGTGACTGCGCTGACGATCAGCAGCAACAGCACCGCGCCGAAGACGCGTCGAATGATGTACGCAGCCACAGCTGTCCGGCGGCGGTGTCCGCCGGCCGGGCGCTCCGAGGAGCACCCGGTCCGGCGGACACCGAAACCTTCACCTGCCTTTCGAACTTTCGGGGGTACGGGGGTCGCCCCCCGAATGAATCAGCCCGGCGGACAGGCCCGGCAGTTACTTGGAGGAGCCCATCAGCAGGTAGTCGTACATGCCGAGGTATGCCTGCGTGACCGTGACGTTGGTCGCGGAGACCGGACGCAGCAGCAGGTTCTTGCGGTAGACGAGCGGCACGGCGGAGGCGTTCTCAGCGACCAGCTTGTCGATGTCGCCCCAGGCCTTCGCACGGGCGGCGTCATCGGTGTTGGCGATGGCCTCGTTGAGCGCCTTGTTGATCGCCGGGTCGTCGAGTTCCTGGACGTTGTTGCCACCGGTCGGCTTGATGGCCGAGCCGTTGATGATCTGGTCCAGGAAGCCGAAGCCGGTCGGCCAGTCGGCGCCCCACGCGGTCATGATCATGCCGAGCTTGTGCTCGTGGACGTAGCTCGGGTTACCGGCGAAGTTCTGGAAGTACTTGCCGCCCGGGAACGTCTTGATGTTGGCGGTGACGCCGATCTTCTTCAGGGACGCCTGGACCGCGGTGACCATCGACATCTCGGCCGGACGGTCGGAGCGGGCGGAGATGTTGGTCTCGAACCCGTTGGGCTGGCCGCACTCCTTCAGCTCGGCCTTGGCCTTCTCGATGTCGCCCTTGTGACCCGCGGTCTCGTACAGGTCGAACTTGCTGTAGCCACTGACGGTCGGCGGCAGCAGCGTCGTCGCGACGTCACCCTTCGGGTCGCCACCCTGGGCGGCCTGGACCGATGCCTTGTCGATACCCCACTGAACGGCCTTGCGGCAGTGGATGTTGTCGAACGGCTTCACGTGCACGTTCAGACCGATGTACGAGGTGGCGCCCGCGTACGCGTTGTCCGTCTGCTTCTTGAGCTTCTGGTCGGTCAGGACCTTGGGCTGCGTCGCCGGGGCGACACCGGTGCCGGCCGCGTCCACCGTGAGGTTGTCCGCGAGAAGGTCGTTGTCGACCGTCTCCTGCTTGACCTTGAAGCGGATGTTGATCTTGTCCGGCAGGGCCGGGCGGATCGGGTCCGTCTTCGGGTCCCAGTTCTCGTTACGGACGAGGCTGGCGCTCTTGCCCTCCTCGTACGAAGCGAACTTGTACGGGCCCGACGACACGATGTGCTGGACGTACTCGGCGCCCTTGTCCTTCGCGGCCGGCACGGGGGCCGTCTGCGAGAAGGTCGCGAGGTAGTCGAAGTCCGCGAAGGCGTCCTTCAGCTTGAAGACGATGGTGCTGTCGTCCGGGGTCTGGATGGACGCGATGCCGTCCGCGCTCTTGTCCTTGTACGGACCCTTGTACTTGTCGCCGCCGATGAGGTGCGCCTTGAAGTACGTCGGGCCGTTAGACAGCGCCTCGGGCGAGAAGTTGCTCCGCTCGATGGCGTACTTGATGTCCTTCGAGGTGATCGGCGAACCGTCCTCGTACTTCAGGCCCTTCTTCAGGGTGTACGTCCACGTCTTCGCGTCGGCGCTGGGCTTGCCCAGCGACTCCGCGAGGTCCGGGACGACCTCCAGACCGGCGCCGCCGGCGGCCGGCTTGAAGCTGGTCAGCGTACGGCCGTAGAGGCGCGCGAAGTTCTGCACCCAGCCGTAGTACGTGTTGCCGGGGTCGAGGGAGTCCGGCTCGTCCGACAGTGCGAGGGAGAGCGTGCCACCCTTCTTGTCGGATTTGTTGACTACGGAGGTCAGCGCGGCGTCGGTGGCGCCACTGCTACCACCCTTGCTCTTGCTGTCGCTGTCCGAACCGCCACAGGCGGTTGCCCCCAGCGCGAGTGCCACAGCTGTGGCGATCGCAGCTGTCGCTCTTTTGGTCTTCACCTGAGGAATGCCCCCTCGATCGATGGTTGCGGCAGAAGATTTGGCAGGTGCCGCGGATTACTTGCTGCGCGGGTCGAGGGCATCACGAAGCCCGTCACCCAGCAGATTGAACGCCAGAACGGTGATGAAGATCGCCAGACCCGGCACGATCATGTACTGCGGATCGGCCTGATAGATCTCGGCGGCCGTGGAGAGCATGCCTCCCCAGGAGGCCTGCGGCGGAGCGATTCCGACACCCAGGTAGCTGAGCCCCGCCTCGAAGAGGATGTTCGTCGGGATCAGCAGCGTGGAATAGACCAGGATGGGCGCGACCAGGTTGGGCAGCAGCTCCCGCAGCAGGATGAACGGGCCGCGGGCGCCCAGGCTTCGGGCCGCCTCCACGAACTCCCGCTCGCGCAGGCTGAGCGTCTGGGCGCGGACGATCCGGCCCATGTACGGCCAGCTGAAGAAGCCGATGACGAAGATCAGCACCGCGATCCTGAGCGGCAGACCCGACAGTCCGAACGCTCCGTCCTGGAGCGAGGCCGAGATGGAGATCGCGAAGAGGAGCAGCGGGAAGGCGAGGAAGACGTCCATCGTGCGGCTGATGAGGCTGTCGGCCCAGCCTCCGTAGAAGCCCGCGGTGACGCCCATGATCACACCGATGATCACGGAGACCAGGGTCGCGCCGCCCGCGACGAGGAGGGACACCCAGGAGCCCTCGATGATGCGGGACAGGATGTCGCGTCCGTACTGCGGATCGACACCGAGCGGATGATCCCAGCTCATGCCGCCCCAGGAGCCCTTGGGTGACAGCAACGCCGGGTCGATCAGGTCCTGGTGGAACTCGTTGGGGTCGAGACCGAACATCGCCTGGATCGGCTTGGAGAGCACGGCCAACAGCACGAGCAGGATGACAACGATGCCGCCGGCGACTGCCACCTTGTCGCGTTTGAAGCGGTTCCAGGCGATCCGTCCTAGCGAACGACCCTCGATCTGTGAGGTCTTGACGCCCTTCAGCACAGACTCGGGCTGAGAACCGGCCTGCGATTCAGTGGTCTCTATGGGTGCGGTCATCGTCCCTCGTGCTTGCCCATGCCGACGGTTGCCGACGATGCTTGGCGGCCGCCCGGGTCGACGGTGCGGTCCGTTGCTGCCGTGTTGCCGGGTGGTTCAGGTGGTGCCGAGGGACGGCGTGCTGTTCCGGAGCGCTCCGCACCGGATCCGACATCCCTCTGTCCGGGGAGTCTTCAACGCGCCTGCGATCACCCGCCAGACCTGACGGGGAATGTTTGCTCAAACGTGATGAGGTCAGAAGGGTTCCGTAATCCGGACAGCGTTGTTCCAGGAGCGGTTTCAGGCTTTCCAACCGCCACTGTTTTCCGGCCAGTTGCCCCAGGATTCACTGGACACGCCGGATGCTCCGGTAGGCAGGAAATGCCCGGACTTGAGCTTCGGTGATGTCATTTGCCGGTAGCTCAACCGATTTCGGCTGAGTCGGCGCGCGGCCCGGGGCAACTCACCGGGCCCGCCTGCCCGTCGGGGACGCGGCGGAACGAAGCCGGGCGCCTCCGGCTCAGCTACCCGAAGGGGTACCCGTAGGCGGAACCGGCTGCGGGCGGCGGACCGGCCTGGGCGTGTGCCTCGCGGTCGTAGAACGGGCGGGCGTTGGCGCGCAGCCACATCGCGACCGGGTCGTACTCGTCGGACATGGCGACGGTCGAGACGGGAAGCCCGTCCGGGACCGCGCCGATCGACTGCTGCATCATCGCTCGCACCGTGTCGACGGAGGACTGACTCGTGTCGTAGAGATCGAGACCGATGGCGAGATACGGGACACCCAGCGCAGGCTGCACCCAGGCGCGGCGCAGCGAGCGGATCGCAGGGGTGTGATGGGCGTTCTGCGACAGCAGTGCGTAGAACTGCGGGATCTCGATGGCCGGCTCGGTGAGCCGGAGCGGGCCCGCAGGCATCCGGTCGAGGCCGGTGGCGATCCGTCTCAGATCCAGCCAGGGAATGCCGACGCCGCCGCCGGGGGCGTGCGGGTTGAGCCAGATGCCCCAGCGGTCGGGGAAGAGGGCGCGGGCGATGTCGACGCCGGTGACCACCTCATGGGCCCGGTTCCAGCCACTGGCCGCGAGTTCCTGGGCCGAGGTCACACAGGGGGCGTAGCCGAGCCCGTCGATCTCCATGTTCCCGTACTGGGCGTCCGGCGATCCGGCCTGGCCGTGCCAGAGCAGCATCCAGATCCGGTCCTGGGCGAGGGCTCGCAGCAACGCCTCGTACGCGTCGTAGCGCCCGGGCGTCACTTGACGCAGCATGTGCTCGACCTGCCCGGCCGCCGCGGTGCCTGACGCACTCACCCTGGGTCCCGCCCCTCTTCGATCCACTGTGTCGGCCTGCCGCTCCCGGGGCACACGGGTGTGGCACGGTGGCCGAGGCACTAGCCATCAAACCAGCTTAAGCGGCGTCCCTGACACCGACTTGACGTCACAGGCCGACGGGTCGCGCACCGGCCGCCGGGCTACGGCAAGGGGACAACCGGCCGCTCAGCGGCCCTCACGCTGGTAGAACGGCCGGACCCTGGCCCGCATCCAGTCGGCGACCGGGTCCTGCGCCACGTCCAGCAGGACCAGGTTGACCGGCCAGGGCACCTCGACACGGCCGAGCGCGCGGCCCAGGGCGTCCATCGGGGCGTTGCGCCCGGCGCCGTCCCACGTCGAGAACTCGACACCTATGAAGAGGACGGGGTCGCCGCCCTCGATGCTGGCCAGCGCGCGGCGGGCGGTGAGCACGACACCGCTCTCCTCGAATTCGCCGGCCGCGGCGGCGAGGAAGTCGACGGGCTCCTCCTGCCAGTCCGGCTCGTACAGCCGGACACGGCCGCCGCTGGCCGGCCCGTCCAGAGAGGTGCGTCCGGCGCGGCAGAGCTCGGCGACGGCGGGCGGCGGCAGCGGCATGCCGACGGCGCCACCCGGGTTCACGGCTATGCCGAGCTGCGGGGGCAGTCCGCGGGCGAATTCGCGGGCAGGCGCCACGGTGAAGGACATATGGGTGCCGACGCAGCTCAGGAACTGCTGTTCGGAGCTGAAGACAGGTACGTACGCCGCGCCCTCGATCTCCACCGTGGGCAGATCGAGCGACGGCGCGTCGGGACCGCCGCCGTTGGGAAGCGGCACCCAGAGGTGGCTGCGGCCGAGCACCTCGACGAGCCGGCCGCCCGCCTCCGGGCTGCCGAGCGAGGCCCCGAGCACCTCTTCGAGCTCATTGGCCGGCCATCCGCCCTGCGGATGGGTCTGGACCGGTGCCGGAATGTCCACTGCTTCCCTTTCTCGCCCCATGGCTTGCCGCAGAACAGTAACTCCCGCGCGCCCCTCCGCGCCGACGGGCGGCACAGCCCTCAGGGGCTGGTGTCGGCGAATGTGATCCGGGTCAGCATCCCGGCCGCCTCCCGGTCCAGCAGCACCGCCGAGCAGCAGCCGGGCGGCAGGATGCCGGCCTCGGTGTCCCGCAGCAGCCTGCCGACGGCTCTGCGGTGCCGGGCGAAGGCGTAACCGGAGACTCCGCGTCCGCGCTCACGCTGGCCCTCCCTCGCCACCTGCGCGGTGACGTCCAGCAGCACGAGGTGGAGGACACGGCCGCGGCGTCGCGCGTCCCGGGCCAGCCAGCCCCGTACCCACGCCTGGGTGCCGCAGTCGTGGACCACGACCGGGTCACCGGAGCGCAGCGCGCGCCAGAGCCCCCAGTAGTGGGCGACACGGACCAGCGGGCGGTAGAGGGCGTACGGGAGTAAGCGGGGCATTCGTCGCGCCCAGCGGTCCCGGGTGTCCTGGGAGTCGATGGCCCGTACGTTCACCGCTCGCTGGATGAGCGTCGACTTGCCGCTGCCCGGCAGCCCGGAGACCACCACCACATCGCCCGCGGCGAAGTGCAGGCCGCGCGGACTGCGCCCGGCGCGCTCGCGCAGATCGCGCACGACGGGCGCGTGCGTGCCGAGCCTTTCCCGGACAGGTGTGCCCGGCTGCGCGGCCATCGCGCCGTGCGCGACCCCCGCGGTCGTCGCGTACCGCTGCAACGTCATTGCCCTCCCCCTGTCGGTCGACCACGCCTGCCCTCGAAGTGTAAAGAAAAGGCAATGCGAGACAACCGTCCCACCGTTCGTTTCCCTCACGAGGTTGTGAGCTGCTGTCGGTTCACTGAGCTGAAGTGAGTGGTGGCGAGCGGGAGTGAATTCTGTCGGTGGGTTTGCTGGATGGGGAACGGGGGTGCTGGGGTCGAATGGGTGACCTTCGGCGGCTGCTGCTCGTTGGGCCAGATGTCTGGCCTTGAGGGGGTGATGTTAGTAGGTGGTGTGCGGAAGGTAGCGGGTTCCTTTGTGGTGCCCGGGCCTTGCGGGGTGGCGGTCCGGGACCGTCTCAAGCACCTCACGTCCCAGTACGAGATGGTGCTGCGTGCGGTCGGTGCGCATCAGGGTGCGCCGGCCTCCGGTGATCTCAGGGCTCGCTGTGCGGATGGTCTGGAGCACGGTGCGGACACCTGGGCAGCGCGTAAGCGGGAGCTGACCGCACTGTCGTCGTCGCGGATCGCGGGTGCGATCACCAAGGCCACGCACGACCAGTGGGCGCTGGCCCGCCGTTGCCAGGCGGCGGACATCCAGAAGCTGGAAGCCGGGATCAAGACGCTGCGGCACCGCCTGTCCCTCCCGATCGGGGAGAAGGGCACCAAGCGCGCGGCAGGCGGCTACCGCTCCAAGGGTGAGTGGTTCCGCAAGTCCCGCCGCCTCGATACTGGAAGACCGCCACGCCGCTGCCGTCGCCGACCGACAGGCCGGGCGGGTGCGGGTGGTACGGGGCGGCAAACGTCTCCTCAACACCCGCCACCACCTCACCCAGGCCCAGCTCACCGAAGACCAATGGCGGGAACGCCGGGAAGCGGAACGCTGGTTCCTCGCTGCCGATGGTGAGTCGGGGAAGCGGTTCGGGAACGAGACGATCCGTGTTACGCCGGACGGCGAGGTCAGCATCAAACTGCCTGCCCCGCTCGCGCACCTGGCCAACACCCAGCACGGCCGGTACACCCTCACCTCCCACATCGCATTTGCGCACCGGGGCCAGGACTGGGCCGACCGCATCGAAGCCAACCGGGCCGTGGCCTACCGCATCCACCTCGACGTCGAGCGCGGCCGCTGGTACCTCACCGCATCCTGGCAACGCCCCGTGGTGCAGACGATCCCGTTGGAGACCGCCCGCGCCCGGGGGATGATCGGCGTCGACAGCAACGCGGACCACTTCGCCGCCTACCGGCTCGACCGGCACGGCAACCCGGCCGGCGAGCCGCACCGCTTCGGCTACGACCTGTCCGGGACCGCCGGTCACCGCGACGCACAGATCCGCCACGCCTTGACCCGTCTGATCAACTGGGCCCAGCGTGTCGGTGTCGCCGCGATCGGCATCGAAGACCTCGACTTCACGCCTGAGAAGACCCGCGAGAAGCACGGCAGCAGGAAGCGGTTCAGGCAGCTCATCTCCGGCATGCCCACCGGCAAACTCAAGGCCCGGCTCGTCTCCATGGCCGCAGAACAGGGCCTTGCGATCGTCGCGGTCGACCCCGCCTACACCAGCATGTGGGGTAGCCAGCACTGGCAGAAACCGCTGGCCACCCCGCGCCGGAAGATGTCCCGTCACGATGCCGCGGGTATCGCGATCGGGAGACGCGCCCTCGGACACCCGATCCGGCGTCGGACGGCACCGCCCCCACACGACCGGAGTGATCGTGCGGGGCCTCGGACCGCCCAGGCCGCACCAGGCGACCGGGGACGTGAGGGAACCCGCCCACCCACCACGGACCGGCCCCCCGGAGAGCCGCCGCCGAGCGGGAAGCGAAAGCGGGAACCCAGCGCATCCAAAACCGCTCGGGATGCGCCCAGCACGCAGCAGTGGGTCCACGACCCACTGACGCACACTGGCTAGGAACGGTACCGACGCCCCACTCTTCCGCAATGCGTGCGATGATGACCCCGCCAACTGCATAAAGGCCGCTTGAATCCGCGCGGGAGAGTTCCGGCCATCGACTGTGCCGGGCGCCGAAGGAGCAAGATCCTCCCTTGAATCTCTCAGGCCCCGTACCGCGTGGATGAGGCAGATCTGAAAAGCGGGCCGCCTCGGCGGCTCCACCCAAGGTGCAAGCCGAACCCGTCAGGGTCTCTCGGCGAACCTCTCAGGTTCCGATGACAGATGGGGAGGGATCGTCCTCGTCGTCATGCCCTGGGAGCCACACCTATGAGCAACGCCCCCCGTCTCACCGCCCTCGACGCCCTGCACCGCTCGCTGGGCGCGACCATGACCGACTTCGCGGGCTGGGACATGCCGCTGCGGTACGCGAGTGAGCGCGACGAGCACAACGCGGTGCGCACGAAGGCCGGCCTCTTCGACCTGTCGCACATGGGCGAGATCACCGTCACCGGCCCCCAGGCAGCGGCGTTCCTGAACTTCGCGCTGGTCGGCAACATCGGCACCGTCGCCGTCGGCCGCGCCCGCTACACGATGATCTGCGCCGAGGACGGTGGGATCCTGGACGACCTGATCGTCTACCGCCTCGGTGAGACCGAGTACATGGTCGTCGCCAACGCCGGGAACGCCCAGATCGTGCTGGACGCGCTGACCGCCCGCGCCGACGGGTTCGACGCCGCGGTGCGCGACGACCGCGACGCGTACGCGCTGATCGCCGTCCAGGGCCCCGAGTCCCCCGCCATCCTGTCCTCGGTCACCGACGCCGACCTGGACGGTCTGAAGTACTACGCGGGGCTGCCCGGCACCGTCGCCGGTGTGCCCGCGCTGATCGCCCGCACCGGCTACACCGGCGAGGACGGCTTCGAGCTGTTCGTCGCCCCCGAGCACGCCGAGCAGCTCTGGCAGGCCCTCACCGCGGCGGGCGCCCCGCACGGCCTCATCCCGTGCGGTCTGTCCTGCCGTGACACGCTGCGCCTGGAGGCGGGCATGCCGCTGTACGGGCACGAGCTGACCACCGAGCTGACGCCGTTCGACGCCGGTCTGGGCCGGGTCGTGAAGTTCGAGAAGGAGGGCGACTTCGTCGGCCGCAAGGCACTGGAGGCCGCCGCCGAGCGCGCCGAGAGCGCCCCGCCGCGCAAGCTGGTCGGCCTGATCGCCGAGGGCCGCCGGGTGCCGCGCGCCGGTTTCCCCGTCGTCGCCGAGGGGGAGGTCATCGGCCAGGTCACCTCCGGCGCCCCGTCCCCGACCCTCGGCAAGCCGATCGCCATCGCGTACGTGGACGCCGCGCACGCCGCGCCCGGGACCACGGGCGTCGGAGTGGACATCCGCGGCAGCCACGAGCCGTACGAGGTCGTGACCCTGCCGTTCTACAAGCGGCAGAAGTGACGTAGTCGCGTCTCAGCCCGTAAGACCACCGTTCATCAGCACTCCCCCGCGTACAGGAGAATTCAGGTCATGAGCAACCCCCAGCAGCTGCGTTACAGCAAGGAGCACGAGTGGCTGTCGGCCGTCGAGGACGGTGTGGCCACGATCGGTATCACCGAGTTCGCGGCCAACGCGCTCGGCGACGTCGTCTACGCCCAGCTCCCCGAGGTCGGTGACACGGTGACCGAGGGCGAGACCTGCGGTGAGCTGGAGTCGACCAAGTCCGTCAGCGACCTGTACTCGCCGGTGACCGGCGAGGTCACCGCCGCGAACCAGGACGTCGTGGACGACCCGGCGCTGGTGAACTCCGCTCCCTTCGAGGGCGGCTGGCTGTTCAAGGTACGCATCACGGAAGAGCCGAAGGACCTGCTCTCCGCAGACGAGTACTCCGAGTTCTCCGGCAACTAAAGACCCCAAGGGACCACCTGATGTCGCTTCTCAACTCCTCCCTCCACGAGCTGGACCCGGACGTCGCCGCTGCCGTCGACGCCGAGCTCCACCGTCAGCAGTCCACTCTCGAAATGATCGCCTCGGAGAACTTCGCTCCGGTCGCGGTCATGGAGGCCCAGGGCTCCGTCCTCACCAACAAGTACGCCGAGGGCTACCCGGGCCGCCGGTACTACGGCGGCTGCGAGCACGTCGACGTGGTCGAGCAGATCGCCATCGACCGGATCAAGGCCCTGTTCGGCGCCGAGGCCGCGAACGTCCAGCCGCACTCGGGTGCGCAGGCCAACGCCGCCGCGATGTTCGCGCTGCTGAAGCCGGGCGACACGATCATGGGTCTGAACCTGGCCCACGGCGGTCACCTGACCCACGGCATGAAGATCAACTTCTCCGGCAAGCTCTACAACGTGGTCCCGTACCACGTGGACGACACCGGCGTCGTGGACATGGCCGAGGTCGAGCGTCTGGCCAAGGAGTCCAAGCCGAAGCTGATCGTCGCCGGCTGGTCGGCGTACCCCCGGCAGCTGGACTTCGCCGCCTTCCGCCGCATCGCGGACGAGGTCGGCGCGTACCTGATGGTCGACATGGCGCACTTCGCGGGCCTGGTGGCCGCGGGTCTGCACCCCAACCCGGTGCCGCACGCCCATGTCGTCACGACCACCACGCACAAGACCCTCGGCGGTCCGCGCGGTGGCGTCATCCTGTCGACGCAGGAGCTCGCCAAGAAGATCAACTCTGCCGTCTTCCCCGGTCAGCAGGGTGGTCCGCTGGAGCACGTGATCGCGGCCAAGGCGGTCTCGTTCAAGGTCGCGGCGACCGAGGAGTTCAAGGAGCGCCAGCAGCGCACCCTGGACGGCGCCCGCATCCTCGCCGACCGTCTGGTGCAGCCGGACGTCACCGAGGTCGGCGTCTCCGTCCTCTCCGGCGGTACCGACGTCCACCTGGTCCTCGTCGACCTGCGCAACTCCGAGCTGGACGGCCAGCAGGCCGAGGACCGGCTCCACGAGCTCGGCATCACGGTCAACCGCAACGCCATCCCGAACGACCCGCGGCCGCCGATGGTCACCTCGGGTCTGCGGATCGGTACGCCGGCCCTGGCCACCCGCGGCTTCCGGACCGAGGACTTCACCGAGGTCGCCGAGATCATCGCGTCGGCCCTGAAGCCCTCGTACGACGCGGACGACCTCAAGGCCCGCGTCACCGCGCTGGCCGAGAAGTTCCCGCTGTACCCCGGCCTGAAGTAGTCCGGGAAGCGGTTCTGTACGTTTGAGGCGGGGCACCGCGCACACTGGACAGTGAGCGCGGTGCCCCATCCCTTGTCCCCCCTGCTCTTCGGACTGCCCGGTCCGTACCGCACCACCCGGCAGACAACGACGTCTACCAACCCCTTAGGAGTCACCCGTGGCCATCTCGGTCTTCGACCTGTTCTCGATCGGCATCGGCCCGTCCAGCTCCCATACGGTCGGCCCGATGCGCGCGGCCCGTATGTTCGCGCGCCGGCTGAAGAACGAGGGCCTGCTCGCCCACACCGCCTCGATACGCGCCGAGCTGTTCGGCTCGCTCGGTGCCACCGGACACGGCCACGGCACGCCCAAGGCCGTCCTGCTCGGCCTGGAGGGCGAGTCCCCCCGTACCGTCGACGTCGAGTCCGCCGACGACCGGGTGGCCGAGATCCGTGCCTCCGGGCGGCTCAACCTCCTCGGCATGCACGAGATCGACTTCGACGCCGACGAGCAGCTGGTCCTGCACCGCCGCAAGGCACTGCCGTACCACGCCAACGGCATGACGATCTTCGCGTACGACCACGAGGGCGCTCCGCTGCTGGAGAAGACGTACTACTCCGTCGGCGGCGGCTTCGTCGTGGACGAGGACGCGGTGGGCGAGGACCGGATCGTTCTCGACGACACCGTCCTCAAGCACCCCTTCCGCACCGGCGACGAACTGCTACGGCTCGCGAGGGACACCGGACTGTCGATCTCCTCGCTGATGCTGGAGAACGAGCGCGCGTGGCGCACCGAGGACGAGATCCGCTCCGGCCTGCTCGACATCTGGCGCGTCATGCAGGCGTGCGTGTCGCGCGGCATGTCCCGCGAGGGGATCCTGCCCGGCGGCCTCAAGGTCCGCCGCCGCGCCGCGAACACCGCACGCCAGCTGCGCGCCGAGGGCGACCCGCAGGCCCACGCGATGGAGTGGATCACCCTCTACGCGATGGCGGTCAACGAGGAGAACGCCGCGGGCGGCCGCGTCGTCACCGCCCCGACCAACGGTGCCGCGGGCATCATCCCGGCCGTGCTGCACTACTACATGAACTTCGCGGCAGGCGGCGCCACCGAGGCCGAGAAGGAGGACAGCGTCGTCCGCTTCCTCCTCGCGGCGGGCGCCATCGGCATGCTGTTCAAGGAGAACGCCTCGATCTCCGGCGCCGAGGTCGGCTGCCAGGGCGAGGTCGGCTCCGCCTGCTCCATGGCTGCGGGCGCCCTCGCCGAGGTCCTCGGCGGCTCCGCCGAGCAGGTCGAGAACGCCGCGGAGATCGGCATGGAACACAACCTCGGCCTCACCTGCGACCCGGTCGGCGGCCTCGTCCAGATCCCGTGCATCGAGCGCAACGGCATGGCGGCGGTCAAGGCCGTCACTGCGGCGAAGATGGCGCTGCGCGGCGACGGCACCCACAAGGTCTCCCTCGACAAGGTCATCAAGACCATGAAGGAGACCGGGGCGGACATGAGCGTGAAGTACAAGGAGACCGCGCGCGGCGGGCTCGCCGTGAACATCATCGAGTGCTGAGAAACGGCCGCTGCCCAGAGGCTTCTCATTCATCAGTGCCACCGGGGGCCTCCCCGCCCGCACGGCGGATCGCCCCGGAAGGTCCCCCGGACGGAGCCGGAGGCCCCTGAAGGGTCTCCGGACCCGCGGGGGGCTGCCTGCGCTGCGCCGAGCCGGACGCCACGGCATATTGGGTAGGTGGCCCCAGGAACTCCACGTTCCCTGCGGTAGCGGATGACGCCGGTGGGGTGCGACGGGTGCAGTGGACCGGGCGTGGCCGGGGTGCGCCGAGGTGTTGTCCGTAAGGAGGCACTGGCACGGATGAGCACACGTGATGACCCCGCCGGTTGCCAGGACGGGTCGGTTGCGGCTCAGGGCGCACGGCTGGTGGTGGACGACCACGGGGTCGTGGTCGAGTGGAGCTCGCAGGCGCAGGCGTTGCTCGGCTACTCGGCCGAGGAGGTGCTGGGGCGCCGGGTGTCGGTCCTGCTGACCGGGCCCGGTGAGCACACGGATCGAGGGGCATCCGAGGTGACGAAGTCCGCCGGTGAGCCGGCCGTCCGTCACCGGTCCGGGCGGGGGCTCGCGGTCGGCATCCAGGTGTGGCCCATGGTCGGTGAGGGTGATGCCGTGTGGTGGTCCGTGCTTCTGACCCCGGCGGGGTGTTTCGGCGGGCCGAGTATCGACAGCGCGGTATTGCGCGCGGTACTGACCCAGTCCCCGCTCGGCCTGCAGGTCCTTGATCCCGATCTGCGGCTCATGCGGTTCAACACCGCCGCGCCGGGTGTGCGCGGTCTGCTGGGTGACGAGGTCATCGGCCGGCCGGTCCGCGAGGTGGCGCCGGGTCTGGTCGACGACGCACTGGAGCGGATGCTGCGGGAGGTCCTGGACACGGGCCGGCCCGTGATCGACGTCGAGCATGCCGGGCGGCCCCCCTCCGACCCCGATCACGAGCACATCTATTCCGTCTCGCTCTACCGTCTGCAGGACCGCGCCGGCGGCGTGCTCGGCCTGCTGGCGGCATCGACCGACATCTCCGAGCGGTATCGGGCCCGCGCGGGCCTGGACCTGCTCCTCGACGCGAGCACCCGGATCGGCACCACCTTGGACATGTGGAGGACGTGCGAGGAACTGGTCGGGGTCGCGGTGCCGAGCCTGGCCGACATCGCCGTCGTGGACATCCTCGACGAAGTGCTGGAGGGGAAGACTCCGCAACCCGGTCCGGTGAGCTCCCACGCCGTGCTGCGACGTGCGGCCTTCAAATCCACCGAAGGGGAACACGCATCGGTCGCCTACCGTGTCGGAGAGGTCAACCTGTCGTATCCGCGGTTCTTCCAGGACTGCCTCGCCGATCTGCGGCCCCGCCTCGTGCAGCGCCTGGAGATCGACGACGAGTGGGCCGTGCACGACGCCCGGCGTGCCGAGCTGATCCGCCGGACCGGGGCCCATTCGCTCATGGTCGTACCCCTCACCGCCCGCGGGGTCGTCCTCGGCCTGGCCAGCTTCTACCGGACCGCCGCACCGGACCCGTTCGACGAGGGCATCCTCGCCCTCACGGCGGATCTCGGCGCCCGGGCCGCCCTGTGCATCGACAACGCGCGCCGGTACACCCGTGAACGCACCGCCGCCCTCATCCTGCGCTCCAGCCTGCTGCCGCAGGACCTCCCTGCCCAGAACGCCGTCGAAGTCGCCCTGCACCACGTGTCCGCCGCCGCAGGAGACTGGTACGACGTGATCCCGTTGTCCGGGGCGCGCGTGGCCCTCGTCGTCGGACACGTGCCGGGACACGGCATGCATGCCGCCGCCGCCATGGGCCAACTGCGCACCGCCATCAACACCCTGGCCGCCCAGGACCTGGCCCCCGACGAACTGCTCGCAGACCTCGACGACCTGGTGACGGGCGCCGCCGGCCGCGGTGCGCCCTCGGCCCGCACACACCCGACGCGCGAACAGGCGATCGGCGCGACATGTGTGTACGCGGTCTACGACCCGATCTCCCGGCGCTGCACGCTGGCACGCGCCGGCCACCCCGCCCCCGTCATCGCGTCGCCCCAGGGAGCGGTCGCCATACCCGACGTTCCTGCCGGACCGGCGCTGGGAAGCGGCCGTCCGCCCTACGGATCGAGCGAGCTGGAGATCCCCGAGGGCAGCACCCTCGCCCTGTTCACCAGCAGCCTCATCGCGACGCACGACAGCGATCCGCAACAGGGCCTGACCCGACTGCGCCGCGTCCTGGGCAGCCCGCTCCCCGCACTCCAGGACACCTGCGACGCCATCATCCGGGCGCAGCACCCCCTCACGCCCGACAACGACGTCGTCCTGCTCCTGGCCCGCACCCGCGCCCTCGCCGCCGACCAGGTCGCGTCCTGGACCCTGCCCAACGACCCTTCCGTCGTCAGCAACGCCCGCAGCCTCACCAGCCGGCAACTGGCCACCTGGGGACTGCAGGAACTCGACTTCACCACGCAACTGTTGGTGAGCGAGCTGGTCACCAACGCCATCCGCTACGCCACGGGCCCCGTCCGGCAACGTCTGATCCGGGACCGGACCCTCATCTGCGAAGTCACCGACGACAGCAGCACAGCCCCCCACCTGCGCCAGGCGGATCTCGCCGACGAAGGTGGCCGCGGCCTGTACCTCGTCGCGCAACTGGCCGGCCGCTGGGGTACCCGCTTCACCGCCCGAGGAAAGACCATCTGGGCGGAACAGGCCCTTCCCTGAACCGTCGGCCCTGACGCCGGCCGGGGGCCGGGATGCCCGGTGCCCCGTGTCTCCCGGCCGGGTCGGCCAGGTGCTCCCCGGCCGGCGACCTCCCGCGGTCCGGTCCGGCAACTCGTCCTGCCCGGTCGGTATCCGCCGCCCGGCCCGCATCCGCCGGGTGCCCGGGCATGCGGAACAGCCCGGCCCCGCGGATCGCCCGCTGCCCGCGGCATGTACGCCCGGCGCACGCCGTCTGACCGGGTGACAGTGCACATCATCTCTCCGCGCCGGTCGTTGATCTTGCGAGAAATTCCGCTTCGGGGACCGTCCCGTGGTTCCCCGGCCGACTCGATGGAGAACCATCAATGAAATCCAGAATGCTCGCCGTCGCCGCTGCGCTGACCGTCGCCGGTCTCATCGGGGCCGGATCCGCCACGGCGGCGCCCGGAACGGTCTCGGGCAACGGCGGCAACCGCATCGGAACGGTGCAGTCCGACGGCGACGCGCACGTCAAGGAGGGCGGCCTCAGTGCCATCTGGACCCTGGAGAGCACCAGCATCAAACAGATCGCGCTCTCCGGCGACCGCATCGGGGTCCTCAAGGGCAACGGCGACGCGTACGTGAAGGACGGCGGCCTCAACGCCGGCTGGGTCAAGGAAGCCTCGAACGTCAAGCAGATCGCGCTCTCCGGCAACCGTATCGGCGTCCTCAAGGACAACGGCGACGCCTACGTGAAGGACGGCGGCCTGACCGCCGCCTGGGTCCACGAAGCCGCCAAGGTGAAGGAGCTGGAGCTGGCCGGCGACCGCATCGGCATCGTCCAGGCCAACGGCGACGCGTTCGTGAAGGACGGCCGTCTCAACGCCGCCTGGGCCTACGAGGGCGGCGACATCGTCGACATCGACCTGGCGGGCGACCGCATCGGGGTGTTCACCGGCGACGGCAGGGCGTATGTGAAGGACGGCAGCCTCAAGGCCACGTATGCGAGGGAGGGCAGCGACGTCATCCAGCTCGAGCTCTCCGGCGACCGCATCGGCATCCTCAAGGACAACGGCAAGGCGTACGTGAAGGACGGCCGTCTCAGCGCCGCATGGGCTCACGAGGCGGACAACGTCATTCAGATCGCCCTCTCCGGCGACCGCATCGGCGTCCTCAAGGGCAACGGCAGGGCATACGTGAAGGACGGCAGCCTGACCGCCGCCTGGGTCCACGAGGACGACAACGTCACCGAGCTCGCCCTGTCCTGATCCCTGGCCCTCGTCCGGGCTCGGGGTTGTCCGGACGAGGGCACTCCCACCTGCCTGTCGTGGCGGGGACGGCTCCTGGGCGATCCGGCCGGACCCGACACCCCGGTCGGCGAGTCGCTCGACCCAACAGTTCACCAACTGCTCATAAGTGAGCAGGCGTTCATGGCGATCAAGCAGTTTCGGTCACGAACTGCTTCCATCCACCGCTCTCTCAGGGTTCACTGGATGTGACGAGTGGTGACGCGATCGCTGTCCGTATGCGGTCCGCCGCAGTGGCCGACCGGCCCGGCTCCGAGGCCCCGGCCCCGACCGAGGAAAGAGGACAGCGATGAGCTCTCCCGGAATCGATCGCCCGCGCGCCTGCACTGATTCGTGAAAGCGACTCATTCCCATTCCCTGTTCGCAACGTTCAGACGAGGGGCACCATGAGCAAAATCACGCTTCCAGAATTCCATATGCCATTCGAGAGCACGGGCTGCAATCCAGGCATTCAGACAACCAAACAATCCGCCTGGGAGTGGGCGGCCGAAAACGATCTCGTCCTGTCCCCGGTGGCTCAGAAGAAGATGATCCGGACGCGCCCGGAGCTCTGGATATCCCTGATATTCCCGGCGGCCTCGCAGGAACACCTCGATCTCTTCTGCCAGTGGCTCTTCTGGGCGTTCCTGGTGGACGACGAGTTCGACGACGGCCCGGCCGGCCGTGACCCGCACCTGTGCGAGGAAGCCATCGCCCGGCTGGTGGACGTGCTCGACGGGACCAGCGCGCCGAACGGCCCCATGGAGCACGCTCTCGACGGTCTGATGATGCGGACCTGCGAGGGGCGGTCGCTGCGCTGGGTCCGGCAGTTCCGCCGGGACACGGTCGGCTGGCTGTGGACGTACTACGCGGAGGCCGTCGACCGGGCCGCGGGCCATGTGCCGAGCACCGCCGACTTCGTGAAGCACCGCCGCGACTCGGTGGCCATGCAGCCGTTCCTCGACCTGCACGAAATCACTGCCGGAATAGATCTCCCGGAATCCGCCCGCTCCCTTCCCGCGTACATCGCACTGCGCAATGCGGTGGCCGATCACTCGGGACTCTGCAACGACATCTGTTCATTTGAGAAAGAAGCCGTGCTCGGTTACGAGCACAACACTGTCCGGCTCATTCAGCGGGACCGCGGCGGCACACTGCAGGAGGCCGTCGAAGAGGCCGGGATATGGCTGGCGAGGATCGCCGACCGGGTGCAGCGAGCGGAAAAGGAACTCGTCGAGGAGATAGAGGCCGCACGCATCGACGGCCCGGCACGCGCCGCCCTCGAACGCTGTGTCCAGGACTATCGAGGGCTCGTCCGCGGAGACTTCGACTACCACGCACGGGCGGAGCGGTACACCCGACCCGACCTGATGGAGGTCGACGAACAGCACTCCCTGTCCCGGAACTTCGCCGCCTGACCGGCCGGGAGCCGGGTTCCGGGCCAGGCCGGATCCGGACCGCCCTGATTCCGGCCTCATCCGAGAGAAGGCCCTCGCCGCGGCGGTCGTCCAGGGGCGCCGGTATACGTCACCGGCGCCCGCCGGCGGCAGTGCACGCCGAACCGGCGCCCGGCCGGCCAAGGATGTGCGCCGCTGCGGGCGGGCAGATTCCCTGATCTCTTCCGGCGGGTCGCCCGCCCGGGCGGACGTGTTCGGTCCGGAAAGCTGAGCGGTTACGCGTCCGGCGGCCCCCGGCCGACCAGGCCGGGGGTCCTCCCGGCGGTCAGCCCTTGTTCTGGGCAGCCCAGAACTCGTCGAAGGTGAGCAGACCGTCACCGTTCGCGTCGTGGGAGTTGATGACGGCCTGGGCCACCGGCTCGGTGACGTAGGGGTCACCCAGCTGAGCCATCACGCTCTTGTACTCGGCGGCGGATATCAGCCCGTCGCCGTTCAGGTCGTACCGCTCGAAAGCCTTGCGCGCCGACTCGATGTCCGCCACTGTTCCGCCCCTTCATCATGCCTAACTGACGGGGGCCAGATTAACGGGCGCGACCGGCGCGGATCGCGGCGGCCGGTCGTCCATCATGGGTGAGGTGTCCGCGGACGGCGGGCGGGGTCCGGACCGGGGAGTGGGACGCTTGACGAAGGACGCACTGGCTCAGACCCTGACAGCTGCCGCGCACGGACGGTTCCCCCCGCCGGACGGGGGCACGACGGTGGTGGCGCAGCCGAACGCACGGGACGCCGGGGTGCTGGCCTTCACCGCGCACTCGGTGGTGTTCACCGACGAGGATCCGGCATGGGTACGGGCCACACTGGCCGCCACCCCCGGTGATCCGCTCGCCGCGACAATGAACCCGTACTTCCTGGGCGCGCTGCTCGCCCGTACCGGACGGCACATGAACACCATCGATCTGCTGACGGTCGCGGGCGCGCTGCCGGGGGACCCGGACATCGGGCTCCGGGAGATCGAGGACCCGGAACATCCGCGGGTGGCAAGGGCCATGAAGTACCGCGACGAGGTGCGGGTCTGGGCCACCGACGGCGGTGTGCTGATTCTGGGCCGTGGGGTCGCCGGACGCTGGGAGACGGCGATCGAGGTGGCCGAGGAGGCGCGCGGCCGACGGCTCGGGGAGCGGCTGGCGCGAGCGGCCCGGCAGTTGGTGCCGGACACGGTGGTGTGGGCGCAGCAGTCGCCGGGGAACGCCCGCAGTGTGCGGACGTTCCAGGCGGCGGGCTACCGGCCGGTCGGCTCGGAGGCCCTGCTGATCGCGGGCTGACCCGCGGGGCCCTCGGCGGATGGACGGACGATGCCGGGATGGCCGGGCGATCAGCGGAAGACTCCGGTGTGACCGAGCGAGTAACGGCCGGGCTGCGGATAGACGGCGAGTCCATGAGGCCCGCTGCCCACCGGGATCCGGGCGAGCTGCCTGCCGGTGGCCGTGTCGATCGCGTACACCTCGGCGTTGTAACGCCCGGACAGCCAGAGGACCTTGCCGTCCGCCGAGACGCCACCCATGTCGGGGCTGCCGCCGTTCGGCAGGTGCCACTTCTTCGTCAGTTTCCTCTTCGCGAAGTCGAAGAGGGAGATGCTGCCTTCACCACGGTTGGTGACGTACATCTGCTTGGAGTCGCGGCTGACGTACAGACCGTGGGCACCCTTGCCGGTACGCAGCAGTTTCGGTCTGTCGAACTTCTGCCCGTCCAGCACCCAGATGCCGTTCGCGATCATGTCCGCGATGTAGAACGTCCCGCCGTCCGGCGACAGCTTCACGTCCTGCGGCATCGCGCCCTTGAGCGGCAGCTTCTGCCGGCCGATCACCTTCATCCCGGCTGTGTCGACCTTGAGGAGTTCGCCGGAGAACTCGCAGGAGACGATGAAGTACCGGCCGTCCGTGGAGAAGTCGGCGTGATTGACGCCCGCGCAGTCGACCGGCACGGTCCTGGCCGTCTTCATGGTGTGCGCGTCACGGAAGACCAGCTGCCGGTCCATCGAGGCCATCACGACGGCGTACTTGCCGTTCGGCGTGAAGTACAGGTTGTACGGGTCGGAGACCGCGACCGTCCGGCCGGCCTTCCCGGTGGCCGGGTCGATGGCCGTGAGGCTGTCGCCGAGGTCGTTGTTGACCCAGAGCGTCTTCAGGTCCCAGGACGGGACGACGTGCTGCGGCTGGTGGCCGACCGGGATGGTCTCGATGACCTTGTACGTCTTCGGGTCGATGACCGAGACGGTGTCGGACCTGGTGTTGGGTACGTACACGCGCGCCGGGAAGTTCTTGACGACCGGTGACATCATTCCGGCCCGGTCGGCCGCGTACACGTCCTTGGGATCGAGCACCGGCGGCATCCCCGCGAGTCCGGTCGGGGGGACGCGCTCCGGGGTGGGGTTGTCCGGGACGACGCGCGGCGCGGCGGCCTCGGTGCCACCGGCCTCGGCCTTCCCCTTCTCGGCGGGGGTACCACAGCCCACGAGGACGGCGACGAGGACGCCCCCGAGCAGGGCCGCGGTGCGCTTGGTGGAGTGAAGCATCAGGTCAGCAGCTCCGTAGTCGTCACCGCACGCAGTTGACGGCGGTCGATTTCGCTGAGGAGGACAGGCAGCGCGGCAACCGTGTCCGCGTAGCCGAAGTGCAGGCTCACCACCGATCCGTTGCGGATCTCCCCGGTGACCTTGCGGGTGACGGCCGCCGCGCCCGGAGAGGTGAAGTCGAGGGAGTCCACGTCGTACGAGAGGACGTGCGGGTAGCCCGCCCTGCGCGCGAGTCGCTGGACGAGCGGGGTGGCGTACCGGCTGCGCGAGGGCCGGAACCAGGTGCCGATGGAACCGGTGAGCCGGCGCAGCCGCTGGGCGCAGCCGGTGATCTCCGCGTACGCCGCCGCTTCGCCCATCGCCGAGATGTCGGCATGACTCTGGGTGTGGTTGCCGAGGTCGTGCCCTCCGTCGAGGATCCGGCGGGCCATGTCGGGATGCTCGTCGAGCCAGCTGCCGACGGCGAGGACGGTGACCCGGGCGTGAGCGCGTTCCGCCTCTGCGAGCACGGCCCGGGCCACGGCCGGGTCGCCCTGGCCGTGGAAGGTCAGCGCGACGCGCGGGCGGTTGCGGGGGCCGTGGTCGATCTGGACCGGCTGCCCGGGGAAGCGGTGCGGGGCGGGCGCGGGTCGCGGAGCCGGGGGCCGCCCGCCCGCGTCGCTCTTGCCGGTGGCCTGCGCGGAGGCGTTCGTGGGCGTCCCGGCAGAGGTCTTCGTGGAAGTGCCGCCGGCGTCGTGTCCCTCCGTACATCCGGTCGCGAAGGCGCCCGCCAGGGCCGCGCCTGCGCCCGAACGCAGAGCGCTGCGGCGGTGCACCGATGTCCCGGAGGCGTTCATGGGCAGAACAGTAGGGGCGCAATGCCAGGAAGATGAAAATTGACCCCATTCATAGTGATTCAGGGAGGCCGGGAGCATGCCGCAAGCAACCTGGATGGTCGATGAATCACCCGTGGAACCACATAGTCATTCATGCATTGCCAGGCCAGTGACCCATCACACCTGTGATTCACTGTAGAAATGTCCAGATATAGACAGTTTCGGCAGATTAGCGCTTTTGGCTCCGCGGTCGCCCATCTGCCATAGTCGGTTCCACGACCCCCATTGACCCGGGCCAGGTCGTCCTACGCGGCCGTGAACACACCCCCCATTTCACGGTCCCCACACAGAAGCCCCCGAGGCGCCGCACCACGGCAGACCGGGGGCTTCTGTGCATCGTCCGGACGGACAGGAGAAGGCGGGGCCCGGCGGGCCCGGCCGGCTCAGCGGTCGGAGATCCGCATCTCGAACCAGGTGGTCTTGCCGCGCGGCAGCAGATCCACCCCCCACCGGTCGGAGAGCTTGTCGACGAGGAAGAGACCGCGGCCGCTGATGTCCATCTCCTGGACCGGCATGAGGCACGGCAGTCCGCGCGAGGGGTCGCGCACCTCGATCCTGATCCAGCCGCGGCGGCGCAGCATCCGGAGCCCGAAGATGCGGGCGCCGGTGTGCCGTACCGCGTTGCCGACGAGTTCCGAAACGAGCAGAACGGCATGCTCGGCGGTCTGCGGGGAAAGCGCCCACTGCCGAAGCACCACGCACGAGGTGAGCCGGCGAGCGGTCGCCGCGGACTCCGGACGGGACGGCAGCCGGACCTCGCCCTCCGTCGGATTTCCGAACAACTCCAGCGCCTTGAACGCCTGTTCGTCCTCGACAGCCGACATCCAGCGTGCCGCAGTCGCACCGCCGCGCTGTCGCGGCTGTTCCACACCCTCCAGGCCCGCCATGCACACCATCATGGCCGCACGGCGGGCGCTCCGGGGCCGTTCCTGGGGAATCCCTCCCCCGGAAGAAGGCATTCCGTGCAGGTCGGTAGGCATATGCCAGCGGCAGAATGCGCCACTCGACACCCTCTCCGACCTGCACGTATGTGCCGTCCGAACGGGATTGCCCCGGTCACCGAAGCGCTGAGCCTTAAGGTTGCCTTAAGGCTCAGCTAATCCGCCCACACGGATGAACCCACGGCCGTCTGTGCCCAACTGACCTTCGGTCAGAGGAACTTGGCCTTGCCCGGCCCCTCTTCGACAAAGCTGCGCATACCGCGCTCACGGTCCTCCGTGGCGAACAGACCGGCGAACCAGTTCCGCTCGATCGTGAGCCCGGTGTCGATGTCGGTCTCCAGCCCCGCGTCGATGGACTCCTTCGCGGCGCGCAGCGCCAGGGCGGGTCCCTTGGCCAGCCGCGCCGCCCAGGCATGCGCCTGCTCGTACACCTCGGCCGCCGGCACCACCCGGTCCACCAGACCGATCGTCAGGGCCTCCTCGGCCTTCACATGGCGGCCGGTGAAGATCAGGTCCTTGGCCTTGGACGGGCCGACCAGCCGGGCCAGCCGCTGGGTGCCGCCCGCGCCGGGGATCAGACCGAGCATGATCTCGGGCTGGCCCAGCTTGGCGTTGTCGGCGGCGATCCGGAAGTCGGCGCAGAGCGCCAGTTCGCAGCCACCACCGAGCGCATAGCCGGTGACCGCGGCGACGACCGGCTTGGGGATCCGGGCCACCGCGGTGAAGGAGTCCTGCAGCGCCTTGGACCGTACGACCATCGCCGTGTGGTCCATCGCCTGCATCTCCTTGATGTCCGCGCCCGCCGCGAACACCTTCTCGCCGCCGTAGAGGACGACGGCGCGCACATCGTCGCGCCGGGTCGCCTCCTCGGCGAGTTCACGCAGCCGGTCCTGGGTGGCGACGTCCAGGGCGTTCATGGGCGGACGGTCCAGCCGGATCGTGCCGACGCCGTCGCTTGCTTCGAGGGTTACGGTCATGGGAGGCAGGTTAACCGGCGCTAACGACGGCGGGCCCGGTGCTGTTGGTCACAGCACCGGGCCCGCCGTCGTGTCGTACGTCGGGAACTACTTGGTCCACTCCGCCCAGCTCATGTTCCAGCCGTTGAGACCGTTGTCCGGCTGGATCGTCTTGTCCTGGGACTTCTTCACGACGACGACGTCGCCGATGAGCGAGTGGTTGAAGAACCACGCCGCCGGGGTCGTCTTGCTCCAGCCACCGCGTACGTCCTGCAGACCGACGCAGCCGTGACTGGTGTTGGTCGAGCCGAACACGCCGGGCCCGCCCCAGTAGTTGCCGTGGATGAACGTGCCCGACGTGGACAGCCGCATCGCGTTCGGCACGTCCTTGATGTCGTACTCGCCGCCGAAGCCGACGGTGTCACCGTTCATCCGGGTCACCTTGAGCTTCTCGCTGATGACCATCTGTCCGTTGTACGTGGTGGTCGCCGGGGCGCCCGCGGAGATCGGGATGTTCCTGATCTCCTTGCCGTCGCGGACGACCTTCATGCGGTGCGTGCTCGCGTCGACGGTGCTGACCTGGCTGCGGCCGATGGTGAACGCGATCGTCTTGGCCTGCTTGCCGTAGACCCCCGGGCGTCCCTCGACCCCGTCGAGGTTGAGCTTCACGGTCACCTTGGTGCCCGCCGCCCAGTAGTTCTCGGGGCGGAAGTCGAGACGGTCGTTGCCGAACCAGTGGCCCTCGACAGGAACGGAGGGCTCCGCCGTCACCTCGATCGCCTTCTCGACGGCGTCCGGGTCGGTGATGCCACGTGTGAAGTGGATCGAGACCGGCATGCCGACGCCCACCGTGGAGCCGTCCTCCGGCGTGTACTGCCCGATGAAGGTGTTCTTCGGGACCAGGGTGGTGAAAGTGGTGTCCTTCGCCGACTGACGGCCCTTGGAGTCCTTGGCGACCGCGTGGACGCTGTACTTCGTCGCCGCGGCCAGGTGCTGCTCGGGCTCCCAGCTCGTACCGTCCGCCGCGATCTTGCCCTCGACCTCGGCGCCCTTCGGGTCGGCCACCTTGACCGTGGTCAGCTTGCCCTGATCGGCGGAGATCTTCAGCGCCCCGCTGGTGGCGACGGAGTCGGCACCGTCCTTCGGTGCGACGGTCACCACCGCCTGCGAGGCGGTCGTGTCCTCACTCTTGCTCCCGCCGGTGTTCTTGCCCTTGCTCCCGGCGTCGGTGTCCCCCCCGCCGCATGCCGTCACCAGCAGCAGCAGCGCCCCCAGCACCAGAGCCAGCAGTCCGGTGGCCCCCCGACCACGCCGCCCGCCGTTCGTCCTGACCGATGTCCCCGATATCGGCTGCCCGTTCAATGTGGTCGTCTCCCCTCACACGGCCTGGCCCCGCCAAGGCCCAGGGAGCCCGCAGGCTCCCACCCCCGCGCGCTGCTCATGCGCGCTCAGCGAAAGATAACCACACCGACCGTGGGGAGATCCCCTCTCGGATGTCACCGTTCAGTCCCAAGTTGGAGTGGAACTTCCCCAGGTGACACACGGTTCGAAGCGCTGCGCGGGGGTGTCCGGTGCGAGTCCGGCCGATCCGGGGTCAGCGGAGCGCGGAGCCCGCCTTCCACTGGATCCAGTTCAGATTCCAGCCGCCCAGACCGTTGTCCGGAGCGACCTTCTTGTCCTCGGAGTTGACGACCTCGACCACGTCCCCGACGATCGTCCGGTCGAAGAACCAACCCGCCGGGGTGTTCCCGCCGCCGCCCTTCACATCCTGCAGCCCGACACAGCCGTGGCTGACGTTCGCCGAACCGAAGACGCCACCGCCCGCCCAGTAGTTGCCGTGCACGAAAGTGCCGGAGTCGGTGATCCGCACGGCATGCGGAACGTCCTTGATGTCGTACTCACCGCCGAAGCCGACGGTCCGGCCGTCCATCCGGGTCACCTTCTGCATCTCGGTGACCACCATCTTCCCGTTGTACGTGCTCGTGGCCCGGGCGCCCGCCGTGATCGGGACCTTGGACAGCAGCCGGCCGTCGCGGCGCACCTCCATGGTGTGGTCGGCCACGTCCACCCTGGACACCTGCGAGCGGCCCACCACGAAGGTGACCGTCTTCCGCTGGGTGCCGAACACACCGGGTGCGCCCTCCACATCGTGCAGCGCCACCGCGACAGTGACCTCGGTGCCCGGCTTCCAGTAGGCGGCCGGCCGGAAGTCCAGCCGGGCGCCGCCGAACCAGTGCCCCACCACCTCGACCGCAGGCTCGGCGGTGACCCGGATCGCCCGCTGCACCGCCGCACGGTTCTTGATGACGCGGTCGAAGCGGAAGGAAACGATCATGCCGGTGCCGACGGTCGACCGCTCGTCCGGCTCGAAGCGACTGGTGAATCGGTGCTGGGGGACCGTGGTGGTGAAGGTGGAGTGCCGGGCCGAGCGGCGCCCCGCACCGTCCAGGGCCACGACGTCGACGCTGTACCTGGCGGCCAGGCGGAGCCTGCCCGAGGCGCCGCGCGGGGTCCAGGAGAGGCCGTCCTGCGAGATCAGCCCCCGCATCTCGCGCTGTCCTGCGTCCTTGCTCCGATCTGCGTCCACGGGCTGCTCCGCGACCTCGATCTGCGTCACCTTGACGTGCTCCAGCCGCCCGTCGGACACCTTCACCTCGACCCGGGCGTCCGGCCTGATGTCCCTGGCCCCGTCCTGCGGGGTGATCCTGATCGCGTACGGCGACGATCCCGGCTTCCCGCTGATGAATGGTTCCGAGTCGGTGCAACCTGTCAGTACGGCCAGTACGGCGAGCAGTCCTGCCCATGTCAGAACGGTGGCCGGGCTCGCTCCTGCCCTCTTCGCGTTGTGGTTCACGCTCCCCCAACGACCGGAGCGGCCGGAGGGAAACGTGAGTGCGGGCCCTGCCCTGGGCAGAACAGAGGGAGGACCACACTCGAGGAGCCACGGCCGGGACGCCGTGCGCTCCTCTTCGGTGCCGGGTCCGGACGAGCCGCGGGAGGCTGAGAGTGTCGAGCGCAGCCGAGCAGGAGACAGTGCCAGGGTCGGTCAGGGAGGCGGTGGAGCGGACAGCGGAAGAGGCGGGGACCGGCCCGGCGAGCGGGCCGGTCCCCTCCGGCGGGCAGCGGCAGCCGGCCGTGTGGCCCGGTGCGCCGATGCCGCTCGGGGCCCGCTTCCGGGTGGGGCCCGACGGGGTGGCGGGCACCAACTTCGCGCTCTGGGCGGCCGGCGCCGAGGCTGTCGAGCTCTGCCTCTTCGACGAGGAGGGGGGCGAGACGCGCCTTCCGCTGACCGAGCTGACCCATGAGGTCTGGCACGGCTTCGTGCCGGGCGTGCGGCCGGGTCAGCGGTACGGCTACCGGGTGCACGGCCGCTGGGACCCGTGGACGGGCGCCCGGTGGAATGCGGCGAAGCTGCTCCTCGATCCGTACGCACGGGCCGTGGACGGCTCGTTCACCCTGCCGGCCGAGGTGTACGGCCATGTGAGGGACTGGCCGCAGCAGCACGTCGCCGACACCGTGCGCGACGAACGGGACTCCGCTCCGTTCGTGCCCAAGGGTGTCGTCGTCCACGACGACGACGACTGGGCCGAGGACCGGCGGCCCAAGACCCCCTGGGCGGACTCCGTCATCTACGAGCTGCATGTGCGCGGATTCACCAAACTGCACCCGGGGATCCCCGAGGAGCTGCGCGGCACGTACGCCGGTCTCGCTCATCCGGCGGCCATCGGCCATCTGCGGCGGCTCGGGGTGACGGCGGTGGAACTGCTGCCGGTCCATCAGTTCGCCCATGAGGACCATCTGCTCCGGCGCGGGCTGCACAACTACTGGGGCTACAACTCGATCGGCTACTTCGCCCCGCACGCGGACTACTCGGCGAGCGGTACGGGAGGCCAGCAGGTCGGCGAGTTCAAACGGATGGTGCGGGCGCTGCACGACGCCGGGATCGAGGTGATCCTCGACGTGGTCTACAACCACACGGCGGAGGCGAGCGAGCTGGGGCCGATGCTGTCGCTGCGCGGCATCGACAACCGCGGCTACTACCGGCTCCAGTCCGACGCCCGCAGATACGCCGACTACACCGGGTGCGGCAACACCCTGCACGTGGTGCAGCCCCACGTGCTGCGGCTGATCACGGACTCGCTGCGGTACTGGGTCACGGAGATGGGCGTCGACGGCTTCCGCTTCGATCTGGCGGCGGCGCTGGCCCGCTCGATGCACGACGTCGACATGCTGTCCCCGTTCCTCGCGGTGATCGCCCAGGACCCGGTGCTGCGCCGGGTGAAGCTGATCGCCGAGCCGTGGGACGTCGGCAACGGCGGCTACCAGGTGGGTGCGTTCCCGCCGCTGTGGACCGAGTGGAACGACCGCTACCGGGACGCCGTGCGGGACTTCTGGCGCGGCGCCCTGCCCGACGTGCGGGATCTGGGCTACCGGCTGACCGGATCCAGCGATCTCTACGCATGGGGCGGCCGGCGGCCGTACGCCTCGGTCAACTTCATCACCGCGCACGACGGTTTCACCCTGCGCGATCTGGTCAGTTACGAACAGAAGCACAACGAGGCCAACGGAGAGGGCAACCGGGACGGCACGTCGGACAACCGGGCCTGGAACTGCGGCGCCGAGGGCAGCACCGACGACCCCGGCATCAACGCGCTGCGCCGCCGCCAGCTGCGCAATCTGATCACCACACTGCTGCTGTCGACCGGGGTGCCGATGCTGGTCGCGGGCGACGAGATGGGCCGGACTCAGGGCGGCAACAACAACGCGTACTGCCAGGACAACGAGGTGAGCTGGCTGGACTGGTCCCTGCTCGACCAGCCCCAGTGGCGGGAACTGACCGAGCTGACGGCCCGGCTGCTCACGCTGCGCCACACTCATCCGGTGCTGCGCCGCCGGGCGTTCTTCTCCGGCCGGGCGCAGGCCGCGGACGGGCTGCGGGATCTGGCGTGGTTCACCCGGCAGGGCAAGGAGATGACGGAGACGGACTGGTACGCACCGGCCGCGACGGTCGGTCTCTATCTCTCCGGGCGCGACATCCCCGGCCGGGACGCGCGCGGCGAGCAGGTCACCGACGACAGCTTCCTGGCGATCCTGCACGCTGCCGACCGCCCGATCGGATTCCGGCTGCCCGGGCCGCCGTGGGCGCAGGCGTACGAACTGGTGCTGGACACCTCGCGGGAGGACCAGTCGACCGCGCCGGCGACGGTGCACCGGGGCAACGAGGTACTGACGGTACCGGCGAGGGCGGTGCTGCTGCTGCGCGTCAGGGAGTGAGAGGGGGCGATGGGGCGGGTGGCGGGGGCAGCTCAGCCGAGGATGCCGCGGTCGTAGGCGACCGCGACGGCCGCGGCACGGTCCTTGGCGCCCAGCTTGCCGAAGATGTGCGTGAGGTGGGTCTTCACCGTTGCCTCGCTGATGAACAGTTCGGCGGCGATCTCCCGGTTGGAGGTGCCCTTGGCGACGAGTTCGAGCACCTGGCGCTCGCGTGCGGACAGCGACTGGTCGGCGGCGCCCACGGGCATGCGCACCCGGCTGACCAGCCGGGAGGCGACCGCGGGCGACAGCACGGTGCGGCCGTCGGCGGCGGCGCGGACCGCGGTGAACAGCTCGTCGCGGGGCGCGTCCTTGAGCAGGTATCCGGTGGCTCCCGCCTCGATCGCCTGAAGGGTGTCGGAGTCGGTGTCGTACGTGGTGAGGACGAGCACCTTGGAGCGGGCACCGCGCCGGGTGAGTTCGGCGATTGCCGCGACTCCGCCACCGCCCGGCATCCGCAGGTCCATCAGGACGACATCGGGATCCAGGCGGGCGGCGAGATCGACTCCCTCGACGCCGTCGGCGGCCTCGCCGAGGACCGCGAAGCCCGGGGCCGACTCGAACATGCCGCGCAGACCGTCCCGTACGACGGGGTGGTCGTCGACGACGATGAGGGTGATGGTCCGTGCGGTTCCGTCAGCCATGGCGGTTCCACCGTACGCGCTGCTCGGATCCGCGTTACCCGGATGTGCGGTGTTCATCGCTGAGGAACCAGGGGCACGCGGGCGCAGACCGCCGCTCCGTTGCCCGGTTCCGACTCCACCACGACGGTTCCCGCCATGCGTTCGGCGCGGGCCCGCATGCCGCCGAGGCCGAAACCGTCCGAGCCCCGGTACGGCGGCAGGGCGACCGGGTCGAAGCCGCAACCGTCGTCCCGTACGTCCAGGGTGACTTCGTCGCCCATGAAAGAGAGCGTGACGCCGACCCGGGTGGCCCTGGAGTGACGACCGACGTTGGCGAGGGCTTCCTCCGCGATCCGGAGCAGGGTGGCGCCGACCTCGTCGTGCAGCGGCTCGGCGGTGCCGGTGACCGTGCACTCGGCGCGTACACCCGTACGTTCCGCCCAGCTCGCGACGGTCTTCCCGAGCGCCTCGGGGAGGTCGTCGTGGGCCAGTGCGGCGGGGACCAGATTGCTCACGGACCGGCGTGCCTCGCCGAGGCTGTGGCGGGCGAGCGCGGCGGCGCGGTCGAGGTGTACGCGGGCCAGCGCAGGATCGGACTCGGCGGTGGAGGTGACCACCTGGAGCTGGGCGATGATGCCGGTCAGCCCCTGGGCGATCGTGTCGTGGATCTCCGCGGCGAGCCGGCTCCGCTCGTCGGCGACCCCCGCCTCGCGGGCCTGGACGAGGAGTTGGGCATGCAGGCCGGCGTTCTCCGCCAGGGCCTGTTCGAGACGGGCGTTGGCGGACTCCAGTTCGTCGATGGTGTGGAGCTGGGTACGGGCCTGCTCGGCCTGCCGGGTGTCGAGCTGCGCGAAGACGAGGACGAGGGTGCTGTGCAGGGCCAGCAGGATGCCGAAGGCCGTCCAGTTCATCAGTGTGTCCGGTGGGAAACCGCTGCCGCACTGGGAGCCCGCCATGGTGACGGCGGTGGCCAGCATCCCGACGCGTGCGGTCCGCCTGGAGAGGAGGCGCGCCGCGTCGAAGTAGCCGAGGAGAGCGAACATGGAGAAGAACGGGTTGGTCCAGGTCAGCACGAAGGCGAGGACGGTGCGCACCACGAAGTAGACCGACGCCCACGACCGCCCGGCGGGCCGGTGCCGGATCCGGCTCCACCAGAGCTGGAGCATCAGCGCCACCGGGACCAGCGCCCCGGCCACGTACGTCCCGGTACGGCTCATGATGAGGTCGGCGGACATCGCCGAGACGACGGTGGCCAGCCCGAGCAGACCGTACGGCCCGTACCGGAAGAACTGTTCCCACCCCTGCTCGGCCGTCGTGACCGCTGCGGTGCTCCGGCCGGTGCGCCCCGTTCCCATGAGGTCAGTCTGCCCCTGCCCCCGGCCGCGTCACTCCCACCGGAACCAACGGGTCGCCGCTGCAGCCAGCAGGGCGGTCCACAGGGCCATCACCCCCAGATGCGTCCAGCTCGGCCAGCCGCCGGAGGCCGCTCTGTCCAGTGCTTGGGAGGCCGCGCCGAACGGGGTGCACTGGACGATCCGGCGGAGGGTGCCCGGCATCGCCTGGACGGGTACCCAGACCCCCGCCGTGAACATCATCGCGAGGTAGACGACCGAGCCGACCGCGGCGGAGACCTTGGTGGTGGCGGAGAGTGCGCTGACCACGGCCCCGAGGGAGAGAACGCTCGCGGTCGCCAGGAGCAGGGCCAGCAGATAGCCGACGGGCTGACCGGGCAGCCGCACGTCGAAGGCGATGCGGCCGACGGCGACGACCAGCACGGCCGAGCCCAGCGCGGCGGCGCCGTGGAGCGCGATCTGCGCGGTGAGCAGGGCGGACGGCCGCACCGGAGTGGTCGACATACGGCGCAGGATGCCTCGTTCGCGATAGCCCGTGAGGACGGGCGGCATGGCCTGCAGCCCGGCCATGATCATGGCGAGCAGTACGGCCACCGGCACGTACAGGTCGATGACGCGGCGGCCGCCGAGGGCGTCGTCGGGATGACGGAAGGACGGGACCAGCCCGAGGATCGTCATCAGGACGGTGGGAAACACGAGGATCCAGAAGAGACTGCCGGGCTCGCGGAGGAAGAGCCGGGTCTCGCACCTGAGGACGGCGGCAGAGGGGCTGCCGGAGGCCGGAGAGGTCGATGTGAGGGAGGTGGTGGGCATCTCAGACCGCCGTTTCCTTGTCCGCTTCGGGTTCTGGCTCTGTCTCGGTGAGGTCGAGGAAGGCATCGTCCAAGGTCGCTTCGCTGACGCGCAGTTGGTGTGCGGTGATGCGGTGCCGGGCCAGCAGCGAGATCACCGCGTTGACGGTCTCGTCGGTGCCGTTGATGACGATCCGGCCCCCCTTCTGCTCGGCCGACGCCGCTCCGGGGAGTTCCGCAAGATCGCCGGTGGCGAGGGGCTGCGAGGGGGTGAAGGAGATGGCGGTGGTGCTACCGGCTCTGCTGATCAGGCCGGACGGGGTGTCGAGGGCGACGACCTTCCCCTTGTCGATCACGGCGACCCGGTCGCAGAGCCGCTGGGCCTCCTCCATGAAGTGGGTCACGAGAAGGACGGTCACGCCGCTGTCCCGTACCTCCTCGATCAGTCGCCAGGTGTCGCGACGGGCCCGTGGGTCGAGTCCGGTGGTGAGCTCGTCGAGCACCACGACCCGCGGGTTGCCGACCAGCGCGAGGGCGATGGACAGTCGCTGCTTCTGACCGCCCGACAGCTTGGCGAACCGGGTGGTGAGCTTCGTGTGGAGACCGAGCCGTTCGGCCAGGGCCCGCCAGTCGGCGGGGTTCGGATGGAAGGCGCTGTGCAGCTCCAGCGCCTCGCGCACGGTGAGCTTGGCCTGCAGCTCGCTCTCCTGGAGCTGGGCTCCCAGCAGTCGGGTCACCGGCCCGTGGTCGGCGACGGGGTCGAGTCCGGCGACCCGGACCGTGCCTGCGTCGGGGACGCGTAGTCCTTCCACGCATTCGACGGTCGTGGTCTTGCCCGCGCCGTTGGGGCCGAGGATCCCGAAGATCTCCCCCTCGTCGACGGCGAAGGTCACTCCGTCCACCGCGGGGCGCCCGGCGTAGGCCTTGCGCACCCCGTTCACTTCGATGATGGCCATGGGTACGAGGGTCCTGCCGAGCGGGCCCGCGCGGCATCGTCCGTCGCGCTGGAAACGGCATCAGCCGATCGGTTGATGGCGGGTACGACTGCGAGGAAAACCAGATGAGGGATGTCAGTGGTGAACCGTAGGCTCGCCCCTGATGCCCGAAAACCATGTAGAGCCCAAGCACCGGTCCGCCGCCCACTCCCTGCTGCGGCTGTGGCCTTACGTGAAGCCTGTACGGATCCGCCTGTTCGGCGCGGCTGCCGTGGCGGTCGTCGCCTCGTGCCTCGGCCTGGTGATACCTCTCGTACTGAAGTGGATCGTGGACGGCCCGGTCGCGCACCACGATCCGGGCGGGGTCTGGCTCGGCGCGCTCTACCTGCTGTTGCTGGGCATCGTCGAGGCGCTGCTCTTCGGGCTGCGGCGATGGTTGGTGGCACGCCCGCTGGCGGGCGTCGAGGCGTCGATGCGGGCCGACCTGTACCGGCATCTGCAGCGGCTGCCGGTGGCCTTCCACGACCGTTGGCCATCGGGTCAGCTGCTGTCGCGCGGCACCACGGATCTGATGCTGCTGCGCATGTTCCTGGCCTTTCCGCTGACGTTCCTGCTGGTCAACGCCACCACGATCGTGGCCGGTTTCATCATTCTGCTGGTGCAGCAGTGGACACTGGGATTGGTGCTGCTGGCTCCGGTGGTGCCGCTGATGATCCTCTGCTCGGTCTTCGAGACGAAGTACGCGGTGGTGGCGCGCAAGGCCCAGGACCAGGTCGGCGATCTGACGACGGTGGTCGAGGAGAGCGTGCTCGGCATCCGCATCATCAAGGGTTTCGGCCGGCACCGCAGCCAGGCCCTGGCCTTCCGCGGCCTCTCGCAGCGGCTGCGCGGCACGGAGCTCGACAAGGCACGGCTGCTGGCCGGCATCTGGGCGTTCATCACCACCATCCCCGAGCTGGCGATCGGGGCGGCGCTGGTGCTCGGCACGATCCAGGTCGCGGACGGCGGACTGTCGGCGGGCACGCTCGTCGCGTTCCTGTCGACGGCGCTGGCGCTGCGGTGGCCGGTCGAGTCGATCGGCTTCCTGCTGGCGATGAGCCAGGAGTCGGCCACGGCGACCGAGCGGTTCTTCGAGGTGATGGACGTGGCGGAGGAGCGTGAGACGGTCGGGGAGCCGAACGAGGAGCCGTCCGCGAAGTCGTTCCCGGAGTCTGCCGTGGACTCCTCCGCGGACGGCGGGATGGTCTTCGAAGGCGTCGAGTTCCGCTACCCGGACGCAGCGGCCGGGTCCGTACCCGTACTCACCCGGATCGATCTACGGATCCGCCCCGGCGAGACGATGGCCCTGGTCGGGGCCACCGGATCCGGGAAGACGACGCTCACCGCGCTCGTACCGCGACTTCACGACGTCACCGCCGGGCGGATCACGCTGGACGGTACCGACATCACCACCCTGCCGCGCGAACGGCTGCGTGAGCTGGTGTCCGTGGCGTTCGAGGAGCCGACACTCTTCTCTGCGAGCGTCGGCGACAACGTTCTCATGGGCGCCGAGGGTGCCGGCGAGGAGGAGCTGCGGCGGGCGCTGTCGATCGCGCAGGCCGACTTCGTCTACGACCTGCCGCACGGCCTCGACACCCAGGTCGGCGAGCAGGGTCTCAGCCTCTCCGGAGGTCAGCGGCAGCGCCTGGCACTGGCCCGCGCCGTCGTCGGAAAGCCGCGCTTCCTGGTGCTCGACGACCCGCTCTCGGCTCTGGATGTGCATACGGAGGCGTTGGTGGAGGGGGCGCTGCGGCGCGTTCTGGAATCGACCACGGCCGTGGTGGTCGCACACCGGCCGTCCACGGTGATGCTCGCCGACCGGGTGGCGCTCCTGTCGGAGGGCCGGATCAGCGCGGTCGGCACCCACCAGGAACTGCTGCGCAGCAACGCCGAGTACGCCTGGCTGATGTCCGGCGCCGGAAGCTCGGTGGCCGCTGAACTCACCGACGACACGACCGCCGCGGACGCGAGTACCGCATACATGTCCGACGCCGGCATGCGTGCCATGGACGTCCCTGCCGAGGAGGGCAGTGCCCGATGACCGATGCGACGACAGGGTGTCCCACAGGGACGGACGGCGACGACGGGAACCGCCCCGGGCCCGGCCCGGAATCGACGGCCGCGACGACACACCCGGTTGCGAGCTCCGGCGCGGGCACCACCACGGTGGCGGCCACGACGGCGGCCACCGAGATCAAGGTCCGCGACCTGAAGGGCACGGGTGCGGGCACAGGTACCGGGCGCGGCGGCCCGCGGACGACGGCTCAGGCCACCGATCCGCAACCCGACTCCGCCGTCGACGCCGGGGCCGGGACCGGTGACCCCTTCGACCGGGACGACCTGCCCACGCCTCACCGAGCCACCCGCACCCTGCTGGTGTCCCTGCTCGGCCCGCTCAGGAGCCGGGTGGTGGTGGCCGCGCTGTTCCTGCTGATCCAGCAGGTAGCCGTCCAGGCCGGCCCACTGCTCGTCGCGTACGCCATCGACAGCGGCGTGCCGGCGTTCCGGGACGACGACTACGGGCCGTTGATCGCCGTGGCCATCGGATACGCACTGTGTTCGGCGGCCGCGGGAAGCATGCAGTACGCGTTCATCCAGGCCTCCGCCCGGATCAACCAGGACGTGCTGCTCGATCTCCGTGGGCGGATCTTCCGCCATGCGCAGGCGCTCAGTGTGGACTTCCATGAGCGCTACACCTCGGGCCGGCTGATCTCCCGGTCCACCACGGATGTGGAGTCGCTGCGGGAGCTGCTCAGCGAGGGTCTGCAGGAACTCATCGGCGTGGTGCTCTCCTTCGTGTCCATCTCACTGATGCTCCTGTGGCTGGACTTCGATCTCGGTGCCGTCGCCGTCCTCTCCTTCGTACCGCTGTATGCGCTGGTGCGGCTCTACCAGCGGCGGGCCGGTGTGATCTTCGCTGCGCGGTCCACGGCGATCGCGGCGGTCATCGTGAAGTTCGCGGAGACGATGAACGGAATCCGTCCCGTCCAGGCCTTCCGTCGCGAGCGCACCAACGACTCCGAGTTCGACGGGCTCAACCAGCGGCACTGCCGGACCAACGGCGACGCGCTGCTGGAGATGGCGCGCTACGTCGTCGGGTCCCGGCTGGTCGCCAACACGGCGGTCGCCGGGATCGTGCTGTGGGGTGCGTACCGAGTCGCCTCCGGTGCTCTCGCACTCGGCGTGCTCGCGGCGGCCGTGCTCTATCTGCGACGGCTGTACGACCCGATCGACCGGCTCGGCATGTTCCTCAACTCCTATCAGTCGGCTGCGGCTTCACTGCAGAAGATCGCAGGCCTGCTGGCCCAGACCCCCACCGTGCCGGAGGCCGCGAACCCGCGGGAGCTGCCCGCCCGCACGGGTGGGCAGCCGGGCCGCGACGTCGTCTTCGACTCGGTGAGCTTCGCCTACCGAACGGGCGGCGAAGTGCTGCCGCGCTTCGACCTGACGATCCCGGCGGGGCAGACGGTGGCCGTGGTCGGTTCGACGGGCGCCGGGAAGTCGACGCTCGCGAAACTGCTGGCCCGGTTCTACGACCCGACCGACGGCCGGGTGCTGTTGGACGGGACCGATCTGCGGGACCTCGCCACACCCGAACTGCGGCGCGGTGTGGTGATGGTGACCCAGGAAGCGTTCCTGTTCTCCGGGACGGTCGCCGAGAACATCGCCATCGGCCGCCCGGACGCCACGCCCGAGGAGATCGAGCAGGCGGCGAAGGCGATCGGAGCGCACGACTTCATCAGCAGCCTGCCCGACGGGTACGACACGGACGTACGGAAGAGGGGCGGGCGGATCTCGGCCGGCCAGCGCCAGTTGGTCGCCTTCGCCCGCGCCCTGCTCGCCGACCCCGCGGTGCTGATTCTCGACGAGGCGACGAGCTCCCTCGACATCCCCGGCGAACGGGCGGTGCAGCGCGCCATGGACACGGTGCTGCACGGCCGCACGGCGGTGGTGATCGCCCACCGGCTGTCGACCGTGGAGATCGCGGACCGGGTGCTGGTCATGGAGCACGGCCGAATCGTGGAGGACGGTTTCCCGTCCGAACTCATCGGCGGGACAGGGCGGTTCGCGGGGCTCCACCGCGCCTGGCGGGAGAGCCTGGCATGAGACCGACCGCGGGTGTTGGTCTCCCCGTCGGCCTCCCCCGGCGGCGGTCTAGGGTGCGTACATGACTGAGCCCGTGGATCACCCGGTCGGCCCGTATGCGGACCGGGAGACCCCGGACCTCCGCGGCCCCGGGCGGTATCTGTGGTGGCTGGTCACCCGTCAATGGCGCCGCGTCGTCGCCGGGGCCCTGCTCGGCAGCTCCTGGATGATCTGCCTGACCCTGCCGCCGTACCTGCTGTCGCGCGCCATCGACGACGGGCTGCGGGCGGGGGGCCGCTCGGCGCTGGCCGGCTGGGTCGCGGCGCTGGTGGGTGTCGGGGTGCTCAACGCCTGGCTGGCCATCATGCGGCACCGCACGATGACCAGGGTGCGGCTCGACGGCGCCTTCCGTACGGTGCGGGTGGTGGTCGCCCACGCGACCAGGCTGGGCGCGGCGCTGCCACGCCGGGCCACGGCCGGCGAGATCGTCACCATCGGGTTCGGTGACGTCGCCAGGATCGCCGATACGCTGACCGTCACCGGGCCCGGAGTCGGCGCCGTCCTGTCCTATGCCGTCGTGGCCGCACTTCTGTTGACCGTCTCGCCGCTGCTCGCCGCGGTGGCGCTGCTGGGCGTGCCGCTGCTGGCGGTGCTGGTCGGCCCGCTGCTGGGCCGGCTTCAGGGAGCCGAGTCGGCGTACCGCGACCGGCAGGGCAGCCTCGCCGCCCGTTTCGCCGACATCGCCGGCGGTCTGCGTGTCCTCAACGGCATCGGCGGCAAGGACGTCTACGCCGAACGCTACCGGCGCGGTTCGCAGGAGCTGCAGGCGGAGGGCTATCGGGTCGGGGCGGTGACCAGCTGGATCCAGGCCCTCGGCGTCGGTCTTCCCACCCTGTTCCTCGGTGCTGTGACCTGGCTGGCGGCCCGGATGGCCGCGCAGGGCGAGCTCACCGTCGGCGAACTTGTCGCGGTGTACGGCTATACGGCGGTTCTCGTCGTGCCTGTCTCCTTCTTCATCGAGGGCGGCTACGACGTCAGTCGCGGTCTGGTCGCCGCGCGCAGAGTCATCCGCTTCCTGTCCCTGGAACCCGACTCGACGGTCCGGGAGGCATCTGCACCACTTCTGAACGGGCCCGATTCGCCCTCCGTCCTCCACGATCCTGAGTCCGGGGTGGAGGTGGTCCCCGGAACGCTGACCGCTCTGGTCGGCGCCCGGCCGTCGGACTCCGCGACGGTGATCGACCGTCTCGGCGGCTTTGCCGCGTCGGCAGCGACCTGGGGCACCGCACGCCTCGACGAGATCGATCCGGCCCAGGTCCGCGCGCGGATCCTCGTCGCGGACAACGAGGCCGACCTGTTCGCCGGCACGCTGCGCGATGTCGTCTCCGGCAGCCGGGACCGGGACGACGAGGCGCTCCGCCGGGCCGTCCACGCTGCCGTGGCCCAGGACATCGTCCGCGGCCTGCCCGACGGCCTCGGCTCCTTCGTCGACGCCCAGGGCCGCAATCTCTCCGGTGGCCAGCGGCAGCGTGTCCGTCTCGCCCGGGCCCTGCTGGCCGAACCCGAGATTCTCCTGGCGGTCGAGCCGACCTCGGCCGTCGATGCTCACACCGAGGCAGTCATGGCGTCCCGGCTGCGTACGGCACGGTCCAGCCGCACCACGGTCGTCACCACCACCTCCCCTCTCGTGCTGGACCGGGCCGACACCGTGTACTACCTGGTCGACGGCTCCGTCGCGGCCGTCGGCTCCCATCGGGACCTGCTGGACGGACAACCCGGTTATCGCCTGCTGGTGTCCCGTGGGGCGGACGACGACGACTCCGTCCCCGTGGGCGACGGCGGCGGCTCCGCGCCCCGGGAGGCCACCTCATGACCGCCTCTTCGTCCGCTGCCCCGGCAGAGTCCCGGCCGTCCGGCGCTCTGCCGGTCGCCGAACCGTTCCGGATCCGTCGGGCGGCGGTCCGGCTGGTCCGGCAGGACGGCCGCGCCTTCGCCGCGCTGCTCGCGCTCAACGCGCTGGCCGCCGGTGCCGGACTCGTCGCCCCGTGGCTGCTCGGGCGGGTCATCGACGCGGTCAGGGCAGGCGGCGGAGCCGGCACCGTGGACCGGCTCGCGCTCACCATCCTGGTCTTCGCCCTGGCACAGCTCCTGCTGGCCCGCTACGCCGGCCTGGTCGGACACCGATTCGGCGAACGGACTCTGGCGCGCGTCCGCGAGCAGTTCGCCGACCGCGCACTGGCGCTGCCCGCCTCGGTGGTCGAGCGAGCAGGCCCGGGTGACCTGACGACCCGCGGCACCGCGGATGTCGCGGCGGTCGGCACCACCCTCCGCGACGTGGGCCCCGATGTGCTGATCGCCGCGGTCCAGGCGCTGTTCATCCTCGGGGCCGTCTTCGTGCTCAACCCCTTGCTCGGTGCCTGCGGCGTGCTCGGGCTGCTGGGCATCTGGTTCGCCGTCCGCTGGTACCTGCGCCGGGCGCTCACCGCCTACCTCGCCGAGGGCGCCGCCAACTCGGCACTGGCTGAGCAGTTGGCGGCCACCGCCGCGGGCGCCCGCACCGTCGAGGCGCTCGGGCTGCAGCAGAGCCGTATCGACGCATGTCACCGGGCGATCGAGGAATGCCGGCGCACCCGGACCCGCACGCTGTTCCTGCGCAGTGTGCTCTTCCCTGCCGTGGACATCTCCTATGTGGTTCCCGTAGCCGGTGTCCTGCTGATCGGTGGTGTGCTGCACGGCCACGGCGCCATGAGCCTGGGCGCGGTGGTCGCCTCGGCCCTGTATCTGCGGCAGCTCTCCCAGCCGCTGGACACCATCCTGCAGCGGGTCGAACAACTGCAGAGCAGCAGTGCGTCGTTCGCCAGGGTCGAGGGGATCGGGGTGGTACCGCACGTGCCCTCGGTCCGTTCCCGCACACCGGCGGACGACCGGATCGCGGTGACCGGTGTGCACTACGCCTACGGTGGCGGGGGCGACGACGCCGACGTCCTGCACGGAGTCGATCTGACGGTCCGGCCCGGCGAGCACCTGGCCATCGTCGGCCCGTCCGGCGCAGGCAAGACCACCCTGGGCAGGCTGCTGGCCGGCGTGGACGTGCCGCGCACCGGATCGGTGACGGTGGGCGGGGTACCGGTGGCCGGCCTGACGTCCGACCGGTTGCGCCGCCAGGTCGTCCTCGTCACCCAGGAGCACCATGTGTTCCTCGGCACGGTCCGGGACAACCTGCGGATCGCGGCGCCGTCGGCCACCGACGCCGAACTGCGTGCGGCGCTCGCCGCCGTCGGCGCCGAGTGGGCCGGCGAGCTCCCGGACGGCCTGGACACCGATCTGGGCGATGCCGGACACCGCCCGGACGGCGCGCAGGCCCAGCAACTCGCGCTGGCACGTGTCGTGCTGGCCGACCCCCACACGTTGATCCTCGACGAGGCCACCGCGCTCCTGGACCCGAGGACCGCACGGCACACCGAGCGAGCGCTGGCCGCCGTCCTCGAGGGCAGGACCGTCATCGCCATCGCGCACCGCCTGCAGACGGCTCATGACGCGGACCGGGTGGCCGTCATGGAGGACGGCCGGATCGCCGAACTCGGCGCCCATGACGATCTGGTGGCCGCCGACGGCGCCTACGCCGCACTCTGGCGTTCCTGGCATGCCGACCGGCCCCATTCGCCGTCGTCGTGAACATGTCGCTCAGGCGGTCCTTGCCGACAAGGCACGGAGAGAGCGACGGCGGCTGCCGCCATGACCGCGCCGCCGGGCGTCCCGCGCCCGGTGGCGGTTGTGTCGGTCAGCGTTCCGCGAACGTCCCGGCCGCGGACGGTTCGGAACGAGCCACAGTTCGAGGCCATTTCGACTGACGGCCGCTACCTCGTACCCGGCTCGCCGTGCGAACACGACGTATGCGGGCTCGACTTCGATCGTTCTTCGAATCAGGCCTGCACCCGGACCCCGGATGGCGTCGCGGTGATGATCGGTGAAACGTCCGCTTAACGAACATGACGTTTCCGGCAACGGACGAATTCTGGCCAACTTGTTGACGCGGTCCTGACAGAGACGTCCATCTACTGACACTCTTCCCCCGTTCTGCGCACTGCTTGCTCTGCCCGGACGGCTCACCCAGCCGCCGGTACCCCCCTCGCAGAAGGAGTCCGCGTGAGATCCACGCCCAGCCGTCGCGCCACCGCGACCGGCGCTCTGATAGCCGCAGCAGCCCTCCTCGCCGCCGGAATCCAGACGGGCACGGCAGCTGCCGCGCCCGACGGTGCCGCTGCCGCCCCGGCCGCGACCCGTGTCAATCACGGGGCACTGGCCAAGCAGCTCTCTCCCTCCCAGCGCGCCGAGCTGATCCGCGAGGCCAACGCGAGCAAGGCGGCCACGGCCAAGGAGCTCGGTCTCGGCTCTCAGGAGAAGCTCGTCGTCCGCGATGTCGTCCAGGACAACGACGGCACCACGCACACGCGTTACGAGCGGACCTTCGACGGACTTCCGGTCCTCGGTGGGGACCTGGTCGTCCAGGAGTCCAAGGCAGGTGAGACCGAGAGCGTCACGAAGGCGTCCAAGGCCTCCTCCGCACAGCTGAAGGCCGTCGGCACCGCCGCCGATGTCGCCCCGGCCAAGGCCGAGTCGCAGGCTCTCGGTGCGGCCAAGGCCGCCGGCTCCAAGAAGACCGTCGCCGACCGGGCACCGCGCAAGGTGGTCTGGATGGCCCAGGGCAAGCCGCAGCTCGCCTACGAGACCGTCGTCGGCGGGCTCCAGGACGACGGCACCCCCAACGAGCTGCACGTCATCACCGACGCGTCCACCGGGGCGAAGCTCTACGAGTGGCAGGCCATCGAGACCGGCACCGGCAACACCCAGTACAGCGGCCAGGTCACGCTCGGTACCGCACCGTCGTACACGCTGACCGACACGACGCGCGGCAACCACAAGACGTACAACCTGAACCACGGCACGTCCGGCACCGGGACGCTCTTCTCCGGCTCCGACGACGTCTGGGGCAACGGAAGTCCGACGAACGTCGAGACGGCGGCGGCGGACGCGCACTACGGCGCGGCCGAGACCTGGGACTACTACAAGAACGTGCAGGGCCGCACCGGTATCCGGGGCGACGGCGTCGGCGCGTACTCCCGCGTCCACTACGGCAACAACTACGTCAACGCCTTCTGGGACGACAGCTGCTTCTGCATGACCTACGGGGACGGCAGCGGCAACGCCGCACCGCTGACCTCACTGGACGTGGCCGCGCACGAGATGACGCACGGTGTCACCTCCGCCACCGCCGGCCTGGTCTACAGCGGCGAGTCCGGTGGTCTCAACGAGGCGACCAGCGACATCATGGCCGCCGCGGTCGAGTTCTACTCCAACAACGCCACCGACAAGGGTGACTACCTGGTCGGCGAGAAGATCGACATCAACGGCGACGGCACCCCGCTGCGCTACATGGACAAGCCGAGCAAGGACGGTGCGTCCAAGGACGCCTGGTACTCCGGCATCGGCGGAGTGGACGTCCACTACTCCTCAGGTCCCGCGAACCACTTCTTCTACCTCCTCTCCGAGGGCAGCGGCGCCAAGACCATCAACGGCGTCTCGTACAACTCCCCGACGTCCGACGGCCTGCCGGTCACCGGCATCGGCCGCGACAAGGCCGCACTGATCTGGTTCAAGGCGCTCACCACCAAGTTCAGCTCCACGACGAACTACGCGGCGGCCCGAACCGGCACCCTCGCCGCGGCCGGTGAGCTGTACGGCACGACCAGCGCCGAGTACAAGGCGGTGGCCGACGCCTGGGCCGGCGTCAACGTCGGCTCGCGCTCCGGTGGCGGAGGCACCGGCACCGTCTTCCAGAACACCACCCACGTCGCCATCCCGGACAACGGCGCGGCCGTCACCAGCTCGGTCAACGTCACCGGCGTCACGGGCAACGCGCCCAGCACCCTCCAGGTCGGGGTGGACATCACCCACACCTGGCGCGGTGACCTCGTCATCGACCTCGTGGCCCCGGACGGCACGGCCTACCGGCTGAAGAACTCCTCGGGCAGCGACTCGGCGGACAACGTCCAGACGACCTACACCGTCAACGCGTCGTCCGAGGTCGCCAACGGCACCTGGAAGCTGAAGGTCCAGGACGTCGCCTCGCAGGACACCGGCACGATCAACAGCTTCAAGCTGACCTTCTGAACCGAGCGGCACGTTCAGGGCAGTCGATGAGCGGAACCGCCCGGGAGGAACTCTCCTTCCTCCCGGGCGGTTTCGCCGTTCCACGGAGCGGCTTGCTCCTGGATGCGGGTCAGTTGGGGTTGTTCGCGTGCGTCAGCGTCTCCCAGGCGACGAACAGGTTGTTCGATCCGGCCGGCCTCTGCTGTTCGGTGAGGGTCTGGGTGTTGGTCATGGCGATGCCCATCCGGTTGTGCAGGGCGTTGAATCCCACCTCGGTGATCGGACCGAGGTTGTCCTTGAGCGTGCCGCCGCACAGCGTCGACGGGACTGCAGCACCCAGCTGGTACTTGGCATGCAGGCCCAGTGCGTGGCGCAGGCGCTCCGCGATCTCGGGGTAGAGGTCCTGGCCCTGGATACGGCTTGTCTCGGCGATGTGGGAGATGGCGGAGATGCCGTAGCCGGTGTGGGTGAGATCGCGGCAGGTCTCCTGGGAGAGACCGTCCATGAAGGTGGACTGTCCCTGCCAGTAGCCGATGATCTTGTCGCGCGTGTCGAGGCCGCTGCCCGGTGCGGTCTTCGGCAGGGCGCCGTCGGCGGCGATGTAGATGTACGCGGGGACACGTCCGCGGAACTTCGTGACGGCCTTGTCGTATGCGGTGCGGTCCTCGAGGAAGACCGCGATGCCGATCGCGGCCTCGGTCATGCTCAGTTCCCAGTTCCCGTTGCTGTTGGAGCCGTTGATGACCTTGGGGAGGTAGACGTTGCGCAGCATGGTGGCGAAGCGGCCGGAGTTCGGCCAGCTGCTGTACGTGTACTTGATGATCTCGGCGGCCCGGGGCCAGGAGGAGCCGGCCCAGCCGGTCTGAAGCGGGGCGTTGCTGTTGGTGTGGTCCTGGATCACGGCCGACCAGGCGTCCATGATCTCGATGGACTTCTGGGCGTAGCGGCTGTCCTGAGTGATGTACCAGGCCAGCGCGAGGGTGTAGGCGGCTATCGCGTCTTCGCGTTCGTCGGTGCAGCCGTAGTTGGGGTTGGAGTACGAGCCGCACTCCACGATGGCGCGCGGCTTTGCGGTGCGGGTGAGCGAGGCGTACTTGCTGGCCAGCATCTGGTCGTACGCGCTCTTCCAGGGCTGGGCTCCGGCCTGCACCTTGCCGCGGACGAAGTCGAGCTGGGGGCGGCTGACGAGGACGCCGGGGTGGGTGAAGGAGGCCGGGGCCGCGGCCGTGTCGGCCTTCACCGCTTGCGGGCCGTCGGCGGGTGCGGCTCTGTTCGCCGAGGCCGGGGCCATGAAGACCGCGGTGAGCAGGGCGGCCAGTGCTGTGGCGAGGCCGAGGCCGCGCCCGATGGATCCGGTACGCATGTGGGGTGCCTTCCGGTGCGGAGGAGGTTCAGCAACTCTCTTCGGGAGCAGTTAAGTTCACAGATATGAACATCGAGTCGAGTTGTGAACTCTGCAATGAGTGAGGAACCTAAATGCATCCCATGGACACGTCAAGGCATTGCGTTCAGAGAACGAAGGAGCCCGGCACCACGCGGGTGCCGGGCCCCAGGGGTCGGGTCATCAGCGCATCAGTACGCCCGCACCGTCTCCCGTCGCTTCCGTCGGCAGGGCGACCAGGCCCAGTTCCGCGCTGGTCGCGAGCAACGGGTGGGCCGGAAGTACCCGCACGGTGTAGCCGTAGGGCCCGGTGCGGTCGAGGGCGAGCGGGCCCTCGTACAACCAGCGGCCCTCCAGGTCCTGACCGCCGGTCGGCTTCAGCGGGAAGACCTGGGTGTCCGAGATCGCGTCGGCGGAGTCGACCCGCCCGGCCACCGCCTGCACCTCCACATCGTCCGGCTCCAGTGCTCCGAGGGCGATCCGGACCCGCAGCGCCAGCGTGGACCCCAGCTCGGCCGAGCTGCCCGCGGCGCTCGGCGCCACGGCCTCCACGTGATCGACGGCGACCCGCGGCCAGGCCGCACGGACCCGGGCCTTCCAGTCCGCGAGTTCCCGCGCCGTGGCGGCGTCCAGGGAGCGGTGGGCCTGCGCGGCCGGTGCGTACAACCGCTCCACGTACTCACGCACCATGCGTCCCGCCAGAACCTTGGGCCCGAGCGAGCCCACCGTGCGACGGACCATCTCCACCCAGCGTTCGGGCAGCCCTTCGGCGCCCCGGTCGTAGAAGCGTGGTGCGACCCGCTCCTCGATCAGTTCGTAGAGAGCATTCGCCTCCAGCTCGTCGCGCCGGTCCTCGTCCATGGCGGACCCGTCCGCGGTCGGGATCGCCCAACCGAAGTCCGGTTCGAACCACTCGTCCCACCAGCCGTCGAGCACCGACAGATTGAGACAGCCGTTGAGGGCGGCCTTCATCCCGCTCGTCCCGCACGCCTCCAGCGGGCGCAGCGGGTTGTTGAGCCAGACGTCGCAGCCCGGGTAGAGCTTCTGTGCCATCGCCATCCCGTAGTCGGGCAGGAAGACGATGCGATGGCGGACCCTGGGGTCGTCGGAGAACCGCACCAGCTCCTGGACCAGCCGCTTGCCGCTGTCGTCGGCAGGGTGTGCCTTGCCCGCGACGACGATCTGAATCGGCCGGGTCGGGTGGAGCAGCAGTTCCATCAGCCGGTGACGGTCGCGCAGCATCAGGGTCAGCCGCTTGTACGAGGGCACGCGGCGGGCGAAGCCGATGGTCAGTACGTCCGGGTCCAGCACACCGTCGATCCAGCCGAGTTCGGCCGGCTCGGCGCCCCGTGTCCGCCACGAGGCGGAGAGCCTCTTGCGCACCTCGGTCACCAGCTGTTCGCGCAGGTTCCGCCGCAGGTCCCAGATCTCCCGGTCCGGGATCCCGGCCGCCGCGTCCCAGCGTCCCGGCGTTCCCCCGTACCGGTCCCGGAGTTCGAAGATCTCGGGCGCGACCCAGGTGGGCGCGTGCACGCCGTTGGTCACCGAGGTGATCGGCACCTCCGCAGCGTCGAATCCCGGCCACAGCCCCGCGAACATCTTCCGGCTGACCGCGCCGTGCAGGGTGGAGACACCGTTGGCACGCTGGGCCAGTCGCAGGCCCATGACCGCCATGTTGAAAAGGCCGGGCTCACCGCCGGGATAGGTCTCCATACCGAGTTGCAGGATCCGCTCGACGCCCACGCCCGCCAGTTCACCGTCGTCGCCGAAGTGGCGGGCGACGAGCTCCCGGTCGAAGCGGTCGATTCCGGCCGGCACCGGGGTGTGGGTGGTGAAGACCGTGCCGGCCCGCACCGCCTCGACCGAGGAGTCGAAATCCAGCCCGGTGCCGGAGAGTTCACGAATGCGTTCCAGCCCGAGGAAACCGGCGTGCCCCTCGTTGGTGTGGAACACCTCCGGCTCGGGGTGCCCGGTGAGCCGGCAGTAGGTCCGTACGGCCCGTACCCCGCCGATGCCGAGCAGCATCTCCTGGAGCAGACGGTGCTCACTGCCGCCGCCGTACAGCCGGTCGGTGACATCGCGCTCGCCGGGCGCGTTCTCCTCCACGTCGGAGTCGAGCAGGAGCAGCGGGATGCGGCCGACCTGGGCCTGCCAGATGCGGGCGTGGAGCGAGCGGCCGCCGGGGAGGGCCAGTACCACTTGGCTCGGTGTTCCGTCGGCCTCGCGCAACAGGGTGAGCGGCAGTTCGTTCGGGTCGAGGACGGGATAGTGCTCCTGCTGCCATCCTTCGCGTGACAGGCTCTGGCGGAAGTAGCCGTGCCGGTAGAGCAGCCCCACCCCGACGAGGGGTACGCCCAGGTCGCTGGCGGCCTTCAGATGGTCCCCGGCAAGGATGCCGAGTCCGCCGGAGTACTGGGGAAGGGCTGCGGCCACTCCGAACTCGGGCGAGAAGTACGCCACGGCGGCGGGCAGTTCCGTGCCCTGCGCCTGCTGCTCCTGGTACCACCTGGGACCGTCCAGATAGTCCTGGAGGGCGCCGGACACCTCGCTGAGCCGGTGCAGGAACTGCTCGTCCCGGGCCAGCTCGGCGAGCCGCCCGGCGGAGACGGTACCGAGCAGACCCACAGGGTCGGAGTCCGCCGCCCGGCTGCCCTCCGGGGCGACGGCCTGGAAGAGCTCACGTGTCTCGGTGTGCCAGGACCAGCGCAGGTTGCGGGCGAGGTCGCTGAGCGGTTGAAGGGGATCGGGGAGGACGGGGCGCACGGTGAATCGACGAATGGCCTTCACGTATTCCACCTTTACAGGGGACGTACGAATCCGAGGGGACGCACCACGGTGTGCGCCCTCTCCGTCACCCTCGACGGTAGCGGTGCACCGTACTGCGAAACCACGGCGCGCGACCGGCTCACAGCATGCGACGCCCGGTGAGCCGCCCACCCCGGCCACGCCCCCGGCCGACGCCCCGCGGGCATGGATCCCCTCCGTATCACTGCCCTCTCGGAGCAAATCGCTGCACATCCGCCACGGGGGTTATGGCCGATTCCACCCCCTCGGGTGGCCTTGTGGCACCTCATCCCACAAGGAAGGCTGCCGTGTGGCACGTACGGGGTCGGGGGGTGGACCGGCCGACCACCGGCGCGACTCCGTGCGGCGAGTTCCACGTCGAGGAGGAGGTTTCGGCTCATGGGACGGGCACGACGACGCCCGGCACGGCCCGCCCGAGTACCGGCGAGGCCGGCCGTGCCGGCCCGTCATCAGGGACGGAGCCCGGCGCATTCAGACCTTCACAGCTACGCCCGAGTAGTTAACAAACCACCGGATTGGCCCCCCGAGAACGGTGGGAAGGCTTCTGCGGTACACAGCCCGAATACCGCCCGAATGCGGATCATCTGCGATCCAGCAGCGGCTCGTACGCAGTGCGTACGGGACCGGTGTGCATCCGGCCCCCACCCGTACACCACACCCGTGCCCCAGCCATTCGAGTGCCATTCGAGTGAACGCGGACAGGAGCGGCCATGCTCACACCCCATCAGCCGACAACGGAGCAGCTAGAAAGGACGGACCCCCACAGTCGCGGCGTACTCGCTCAGCCCTTCCCGGCCTCGCCGCGCCCCGTGCAGCCCGAGCTCCAGTCCCCAGGTGATTCCATGATCGGTCGTATTCCCGTACTCGACGTCCGCCCGCTCGTCGACTGCGGCAGAAGGCCCGCGAAGGCCGTTGCCGGTGAGACCTTCCAGGTCACGGCCACCGTGTTCCGTGAAGGTCATGACGCGGTCGCCGCCAATGCGGTTCTGCGGGATCCGAGCGGACGAACCGGCCCGTGGACACCGATGCGCGAGCTCGCCCCCGGCTCCGACCGCTGGGGCGCCGATGTCACCCCCGATTCCGAAGGGCGCTGGACGTACACGGTCGAGGCCTGGAGCGATCCGGTGACCACCTGGCGCCAGCATGCCCAGATCAAGATCCCGGCCGGTATCGACTCCGCGCTCGTCCTCGCCGAGGGCGCCGCGCTGTACGAACGGGCCGCCGAGGGCGTGCCCAAACGGGACGGACGCGAGGCGGTGCTGGCCGCGGCCGACGCGCTTCGTGACGAGTCCCGTCCGGCCGCCGCCCGGCTCGCCGCCGCGCTCGCTCCCGAGGCCACCGCCGCTCTCGCCCGCCACCCGCTGCGCGAGCTGGTCACCGCGGCCCGACCGCTCCCCCTCGTCGTCGAGCGCCGGCGGGCCCTGTTCGGTTCCTGGTACGAGCTGTTCCCCCGGTCCGAGGGGGCCAGGACCGAACCGGCGGAGCCGGTGAAGGCGACCAAGGCCGCCAGCAAGGGGCGGGCGGGGAAGGCTTCGGCCAGGGCGGAGGAGCAACAGGGAAGGGTCATCAGCGGCACGTTCCGTACCGCTGCCGAGCGGCTTCCCGCCGTCGCCGCCATGGGGTTCGACGTCGTCTATCTCCCGCCCATCCACCCCATCGGAACCACCCACCGCAAGGGCCCCAACAATTCGCTGTCCCCCGGCGCTCACGATGTCGGGGTGCCGTGGGCGATCGGTTCGGCCGAGGGCGGGCACGACGCGGTGCACCCCGAGCTCGGCACGCTCGACGACTTCGACCACTTCGTCGAGACCGCCCGCACCCTACGCATGGAGATCGCGCTGGACTTCGCGCTCCAGTGCTCCCCCGACCACCCATGGGTGGAGGCGCACCCCGAGTGGTTCCACCACCGCCCGGACGGCACCATCGCCTACGCCGAGAACCCGCCCAAGAAGTATCAGGACATCTATCCGATCGCCTTCGACAAGGATCTGCGCGGCCTGGTCGCGGAGACCCTCCGCATCCTCCGGTTCTGGATGGACCACGGCGTACGGATCTTCCGCGTCGACAATCCGCACACCAAGCCGGTGGTCTTCTGGGAGAAGGTGATCGCCGACATCAATCGCACCGATCCCGATGTGATCTTCCTGGCCGAGGCGTTCACCCGCCCCGCGATGATGCACACGCTCGCGACGGTCGGTTTCCAGCAGTCGTACACTTACTTCACCTGGCGCAACACCAAGCACGAGCTCACGGAGTACGTCACCGAGCTGTCCGGCGACGCGGCCTCCTACATGCGGCCCAACTTCTTCGTGAACACTCCGGACATCCTGCCGGGCTATCTCCAGGACGGCGGGCGCCCGGCCTTCGAGGCCCGGGCCGTGCTCGCCGCGACGCTCTCGCCGAGCTGGGGCGTGTATGCGGGGTACGAGCTGTGCGAGAACACCCCGGTACGGGCCGGCAGTGAGGAGTACCTGAACTCGGAGAAGTACGAAATCCGGCCCAGGGACTGGGAGTCGGCGGAGCGCGAGGGCCGTTCCCTGGCTCCGCTGATCACCTCGCTCAACCGGATCAGGCGCCGCCACCCCGCCCTGCAGCAGCTGCGCGACGTGCACTTCCACGGCGCCGACAACGACGCGCTGATCGTGTACAGCAAGCGCTCGGGTTCGAACATCGTTCTGGTGGTCGTCAACCTCGACCCTCACCACACCCAGGAGGCCACGGTCTCGTTGGACATGCCGCAACTCGGCCTCGACTGGCACGAGACCGTGCCGGTGCGCGACGAGCTCACCGGCCACACCTATCACTGGGGCAGGAACTTCTATGTGCGCCTAGAGCCGGGCGTCACGCCCGCGCACGTCGTCGTCCTGCGACCGTCCCCGCCGACCGGAGGGTCACCCACACCATGATCGTCAATGAGCCTGTCCACGACAAGTTCGAGGACACCCCCGCCAAGGACCGCGATCCCGACTGGTTCAAGCGCGCAGTCTTCTACGAAGTCCTCGTCCGGTCCTTCCAGGACTCCAACGGTGACGGCATCGGCGACCTCAAGGGTCTCACCGCCAAGTTGGACTACCTGCAGTGGCTCGGCGTCGACTGCCTCTGGCTGCCACCGTTCTTCAAGTCGCCGCTGCGCGACGGCGGCTACGACGTCTCCGACTACACCGCGGTACTGCCGGAGTTCGGCGATCTCGCCGACTTCGTGGAGTTCGTCGATGCCGCGCACCAGCGCGGCATGCGCGTGATCATCGACTTCGTCATGAACCACACGAGCGATCAGCACGACTGGTTCCAGCAGTCCCGCAGCGACCCCGACGGCCCGTACGGCGACTACTACGTCTGGGCCGACGACGACAAGCAGTTCCAGGACGCCCGGGTCATCTTCGTCGACACCGAGACCTCCAACTGGACCTTCGACCCGGTGCGCAAGCAGTACTACTGGCACCGGTTCTTCTCGCACCAGCCCGATCTCAACTACGAGAACCCGGCGGTGCAGGAGGAGATCATCTCCGCACTCCGCTTCTGGCTGGACCTCGGGATCGACGGCTTCCGCGTCGACGCCGTGCCGTACCTCTACCAGCGGGAGGGCACCAACTGCGAGAACCTCCCGGAGACCCACCAGTTCCTCAAGCGGCTCCGCAAGGAGATCGACGCGCACTACCCGGACACCGTGCTGCTCGCCGAGGCCAACCAGTGGCCGGAAGACGTCGTCGACTACTTCGGCGACTTCCCGGCCGGCGGCGACGAATGCCATATGGCCTTCCACTTCCCGGTGATGCCGCGGATCTTCATGGCCGTACGGCGCGAGAGCCGCTACCCGGTCTCCGAAATCCTGGCGAAGACCCCGGAGATCCCGTCCGGCTGTCAGTGGGGAATCTTCCTGCGCAACCACGACGAGCTCACGCTCGAGATGGTCACGGACGAAGAGCGCGACTACATGTACGCGGAGTACGCCAAGGATCCCCGGATGCGGGCCAACATCGGCATCCGGCGGCGGCTCGCGCCCCTGCTGGACAACGACCGCAACCAGATCGAGCTGTTCACGGCACTGCTCCTGTCCTTGCCGGGTTCCCCGATTCTCTACTACGGGGACGAGATCGGGATGGGCGACAACATCTGGCTGGGCGACCGGGATGCCGTGCGGACCCCGATGCAGTGGACGCCGGACCGGAACGCGGGATTCTCCTCCAGCGATCCGGGCCGCCTCTATCTCCCCACGATCATGGACCCGGTCTACGGCTACCAAGTGACCAATGTCGAGGCGTCGATGGCCTCGCCGTCGTCGCTGCTGCACTGGACACGGCGGATGATCGAGATCCGCAAGCAGAACCGGGCGTTCGGACTCGGCTCGTACAGCGAACTGCCGTCGTCGAACCCCGCCGTGCTCGCCTTCACCCGTGAGTACAAGGACGATCTCGTCCTGTGCGTGCACAACTTCTCGCGGTTCGCGCAGCCGACGGAGCTCGATCTGCGGTTGTTCAACGGGCGTCATCCGGTGGAGCTGATCGGTGGGGTGCGGTTCCCTGCGATCGGTCAGTGGCCCTACCTGCTGACTCTCGCCGGGCACGGTTTCTACTGGTTCAGGTTGCGGAAGGACGTGCCGCCGAGCTGATACGGCGTCAATTTCCACCGCTGACCGCGGGGCGGTTTCCGCCGCCCCGCACGGGGCACTCTCCCCCACATCGAGCTCTTCAGGGCTCTTCAGGGCTCTTCGGGGTTCTTCAGGGCTCTTCAGGCGGTTACGGAACTTCGGGGCCCTTCGGGGCGGCTCCCCCGGAGTCGTTCGGGAGTCCTTCCGGGGGCCTCGTGCCTTTTCGAGGTCCTCACGTCGAGTCCGTACGGACCATCCTGACCCGACACGTCCCGCACAGCCGGACAGCTATTGCCGCAATCCGGGACACTCTTCGCATCCTGTGGTGTGCCCGGGGAAAGGACGCGATGCCATGTCGGAGGCTGCATCCACTCGGGTCGCCCTCGCGAACAGCACAGCCCTGCTCCCGTCACTCGCCCCGCTGCTGCACGAATGGCTGCCCCGGCAGCGGTGGTTCGCGGGCAAGGGGCGGCCGGTCACGGCCTTCTCCCTTGTCTCGGCGACCGAAATACTGCCGGTGGACGCCGATGCCACCGGGCTCGACCAGGGGACCGGCCCCGGGACGGGGCCGGGGCTGCTCCATCTGTTGATCCGGGTCCACCAGCCGTCCCTGCCCGCCCAGTCGCCCGACGACTGCTACCAGATGCTGCTCGGGGTACGGTCCACGCTGCCGCCACGGCTCGCCCCGGCCCTCATCGGCCATGTGGCGGGCGGTCCGCTGGCCGGCCGGACGGTCTACGAGGGGCTGCACGATCCGCGCCTCGCCGAACTCCTGCTGGAACGGCTCCGTACCCCCGGCACCCTCGGCACCCTCCGCTTCGACCGGGGCGCCGCCCCCATCCCTGCCGGGCTCACCCCCCGCGTGCTCGACACCGAACAGTCCAACTCCTCCCTCGTTTTCGGCAACGCCTACATCTTCAAGATCTTCCGCCGGGTCTTCCCCGGCACCAACCCGGATCTGGAACTGCCGCTCGCTCTCTCCCGGGAGGGCTGTGGGCGGGTGCCGGAACCCGTCGCCTGGTTCGAGGCGACGGCCCCCGAGCCCCTCACCCTCGGCGTTCTCCAGCCGTTCCTGCGCGGCGCGGAGGACGGCTGGCAACTGGCGCTGCGCGCGCTGGGCTCGGGCCATGACTTCACGCGCGAGGCCCGAGCCCTGGGGCGGGCCACGGCCGAGGTGCACACGGCGCTCGCCACCGCCCTGCCGACACCCGTGCTGGGCAGCGCCCAGACCGAGCATCTCGCCGCCGGAATGCTGCAGCGGCTGGAGGCGGCCGCCCAAGCCGTTCCGGCTCTCGTGCCCTACGTCCCCGGGCTGCGCACCGCGTTCGACGCCGTTGCCGCGCTGGGTCACAAGGGCCGCAGCTGGGCCGCACAGCGCGTCCACGGCGACCTTCATCTCGGCCAGACGCTGCGCGCGGCCGACGGATTCTGGTCACTGATCGACTTCGAGGGCGAACCGGCGCGCCCCCTCCTGGAACGCCGGCGTCCGCAGCCGCCGGTGCGCGACATCGCGGGCATGCTCCGCTCCTTCGACTACGCGGCCCGCTCGCACCGGCCCTGGAACGCCGAGTGGGCGGCCCGCTGCCGAGCGGCGTACTGCGACGGGTACGCGGAGGCCGCGGGCGTCGATCCGCGCAGCGAACCGGAGTTGTTGCGGGCCCACGAGACCGACAAGGCGGTGTACGAGGTGCTGTACGAGGCCCGGCACCGGCCCGACTGGCTGCCGGTCCCGATGGCCGCGATCCACCGCCTGGCCGCCGCCGTCGACTGATGCCCCGCGGAGTGCCTTCTTCGGCCGGGCGGCTTCTTCCCTGCCCGGGCCACCTGATTCCTGCCTCACCAACACCCCTCGAGGAGGCTGTCCCTGTGACCGCCCGCAAGCCGCCCCGCAAAGCGCCCGATCCCACCACGACCCCGTCCGCGCCCGCTGCCGAGCCGACCCCAGCGGTCCAGCCGGCCCCAGCGGCCCCAGCGGCCCAGCCGGCAGTCTCAGCCCCCACGGGCGCCGCGGCACCCTCGGCGCCCGTGGGCTCGGCGACCTCCCCGGCCAAGCGGAAGAAGACGGCGGAGAAGCGGACCGACGCCTCCGCCCCACGGCCACGGCGTGGCGGCGGTCGCGGTGTCCGGCCGGTGCGGGCTCTCGACGACGCCGACCGGGGACGGCTGCTCGCCGGTGAGCACCATGCCCCGCACGACCTGCTCGGCGCGCACATGGTCCGCGGCGGAGTGGCGATCCGGGTGCTCCGCCCGTACGCGCGATCGGTGACCGTGCTCGCCAAGGGGCTGCGGACCGAGCTGCACGACGACGGCGACGGCTTCTTCTCCGGTCTGCTGCCGGTGCCGTCCGTCCCCGAGTACCAACTCCTGGTCGGCTACGCGGACAACGAGATCGAGGTCCATGATCCGTACCGCTTCCTGCCCGCGCTCGGCGATCTCGATCTGCATCTGATCGGCGAGGGACGGCACGAGGAGCTGTGGACCGCCCTCGGCGCACAGCCCATGGAGCACCAGGGTGTCGCCGGTACGCGGTTCACCGTCTGGGCGCCCAATGCCCGCGGTGTGCGGATCATCGGGGACTTCAACTACTGGGACGGCACGGGCTTCCCGATGCGTTCGCTCGGCTCCAGCGGTGTCTGGGAGCTGTTCCTCCCCGCGATCGGCGAGGGTGCGCTCTACAAGTTCGACATCTGCCGCCCGGACGGTACGCACACCGTGCGCGCCGACCCGATGGCCCGCCGCACCGAGGTCCCGCCCGCCAATGCCTCGGTAGTGACGGCCTCGCACCATGAGTGGCAGGACCAGGAGTGGATGGCGCACCGCGGGGACGTTCCCGTGCACGAAGCGCCGTTGTCCGTGTACGAGGTACATCTGCCGTCCTGGCGGCCGGGACTCACGTACCGCCGGCTCGCCGAGCAACTTCCCGCCTATGTGAGGGAGCTGGGTTTCACACATGTGGAGCTGATGCCTGTCTCCGAGCACCCCTTCGGCGGCTCCTGGGGCTATCAGGTCACCGGCTTCTTCGCCCCGACCTCGCGCATGGGCACCCCTGACGACTTCCGGTATCTGATCGACGCGCTGCACCGGTCCGGCATCGGTGTCATCGTCGACTGGGTGCCCGCGCACTTCCCACGCGACGACTGGGCGCTCGCCGAGTTCGACGGCCGCCCGCTGTACGAGCACTCGGACCCGGCACGCGCCGCACATCCCGACTGGGGCACGCTCGAGTTCGACTTCGGCCGCACGGAGGTGCGCAACTTCCTGGTCGCCAACGCCACGTACTGGTGCGAGGAGTTCCACATCGACGGGCTGCGGGTCGACGCCGTCGCCTCGATGCTCTACCTCGACTACTCGCGCGAGGACGGGGGATGGTCTCCGAACGAGCACGGCGGCCGGGAGAACCTGGATGCTGTCGCCTTCCTCCAGGAGATGAACGCCACCGTGTACCGGCGTAATCCCGGCGTCGTCACCATCGCCGAGGAGTCCACCGCCTGGGACGGCGTCACACGCGCCACCCACCATGTCGGCCCCGGCGGTTTCGGCGGGCTCGGCTTCGGGCTGAAGTGGAACATGGGCTGGATGCACGACTCCCTGGAGTACGTCTCGAAGGAGCCGGTGCACCGCAAGTACCACCACAACGAGATGACCTTCTCGATGGTGTACGCCTACAGCGAGAACTACGTGCTGCCGATCTCGCACGACGAGGTGGTGCACGGCAAGCGGGCGCTGGTGTCGAAGATGCCCGGCGACTGGTGGCAGCAGCGCGCCAACCACCGGGCGTATCTCGGCTTCATGTGGGCGCATCCGGGCAAGCAGCTGTTGTTCATGGGGCAGGAGTTCGCCCAGGGCGCCGAGTGGTCGGAGGGCCACGGCCCGGACTGGTGGCTGCTCGATCCCTCGTACGCGGCGGAGGCTGACCACCGGGGCGTCCGGGACCTGGTGCGTGAGCTGAACGCGGTGTACACGGCGACACCGGCGCTGTGGCAACGGGACACCGTCCCCGAGGGCTTCGCCTGGGTCGACGGCGGAGCCGCCGAGGACAATGTCTTCGCCTTCCTTCGTTTCGACGCGGACGGTGCGCCGCTGCTCGCGGTGTCGAACTTCTCGCCGGTGGTCCGCCACGAGTACCGGCTGGGCGTGCCGTCGTCCGTGTCCGCCTGGGCGGAGGTGCTCAACACGGACGCGGCACGGTTCGGCGGCGGGGACGTCCTCAACCCGGATCCGCTGAAACCGGAGTCCGTCGCCGCCCATGGTCACCGCACGAGCGTCCAGTTCACTCTGCCGCCACTGGCGACGGTGTGGCTGAAGCCGGTGTGATGATCCCGAGCCGCTGGGTGGCCCGGGTCAGCGCCACATAGAGATCGTTGGGGGTCATCAGCGCGGGCGCGACGACGAGAACCGTGTCGAACTCCAGGCCCTTGGCCTGGCGTGGGTCGAGCAGGACGACGGGCCGGTGCAGATCCAGCGGCCCGTCGCCGAGTCCGGTGAGTTCCGCGTGGAGCTCGCGCGGGGCGATGACCGCGAGCCTGCCATCCGCCGGGGCCTCCGCCCGGGCGAGCCCGGCCACGTCGGCGAGCGGCAGAGTGCGCTCCCAGGGCCGTGCACCGGTGGAGCGGATGGAGCGCGGAGGTTCGAAGGCGGGGTCGGTGGCCCGGCGTCGCTCGGCCGCGTACTCCATGATCTCGGCGGGCGTACGGTAGTTGACCCCGAGCCGGGCCAGCTGCCAGCGGTCCTGGACGTACGGCGCGAGGATCTCCTGCCAGGAGTCGCAGCCTGCCAGGTCGCCGGTCTGGGCCGGGTCGCCGACCAGGGTCATCGAGCGGGTCGGGCTGCGGCGCATCAGCAGCCGCCAGGCCATGGCCGACAGCTCCTGCGCCTCGTCGACGATGATGTGCCCGAACGTCCAGGTCCGGTCGGCGGCGGCGCGCTCGGCGGCGCTGCGGTGGTCGGCCTCCTCCTGACGCTCGGCGAACCGTTCGGCGTCGATGATGTCGTGCGCCGCGAGGACCTCGGAGGCGTCCTCGTCGATGTCCTCCTTGTCCTCGAACTCGTAGGTACGGGAGGCGTACGAGACGTCGAGGACGCCCTGCGCGTAGGCGATCTGGCGGGCCCGCTCGGCCTCGGCGGCGGCCCGGGCGGCGGAGTCGTCCGTACCGAGGAGCTCGGCGGCCTCGTCGAGGAGGGGCACATCGGCAGGTGTCCAGGCGGCCTTCTCCGCGCGCCGGAGCAGCTCGGCGTCGTCCTCGGCGAGATGCGTGGGCTCCTCCAGATAGCCGGCGAGGAACTCCTGCGGGGTGAGCGGGGGCCACAGGGAGGTGATGGCGGCGTGCACCTCCGCGCTGGCGGCGATGCCCTTGCCGAGCTGCGCGATGTCGTCGGGGCCGAGGAAGTTCGGGCCGCCGTAGGGGTCGGCGCCGATGCGGTCGGCGAGCTGCGTGGTGAGATCGTCGATGATCCGGAAGGCGAAGGTGGGCAGGGCGAGATTGTGCGGCAGCCCGGTCTCGCGTGCCTTGTGCCGCGCTTCGACCGCCATGTCCCAGTCGAGGATCAGTTCCCCGTCGTCGTGCGCGATGACGATCGGCTCGCCCTTCTCGGGCACCTGCTGCCGGTCCCGTACCGCCTCGGCCAGTACGCCGGCCATGTCCGCCCTGCCCTTCACGGCGGCGGCCGCAGGGCTGTCGGTGCCGGTGGCGTGGACGCCGGGGAACAGTTCGCCGACCGTCGACAGCAGTACGCCGGTCTCACCGAGCGAGGGCAGTACGTCACCGATGTAGCCGAGGAAGGCCGGGTTGGGACCGACGATCAGCACGGCCCGCTTGGCGAGCTGCTCGCGGTGTGCGTACAGCAGATACGCGGCCCGGTGCAGCGCGACCGCGGTCTTCCCGGTGCCCGGCCCTCCCTCGACGACGAGCACCCCGCGCTGCGGCGCGCGGATGATGTGGTCCTGTTCGGCCTGGATGGTCGAGACGATGTCGCCCATCCGGCCCGTGCGGGCAGTGTTCAGCGCGGCGAGCAGCACCTCGTCGGCGTCGTGCGACTCGTATCCGGTGCGGGTGGTGTCGGCGAGATCCATGATCTCGTCGTGCAACCCCGTGACCGTGCTCCCCTGCGTGGTGATGTGCCTCCTGCGACGCAGTCCCATCGGTTCATATCCGGTCGCGAGATAGAACGGCCGCGCGACAGGAGCCCGCCAGTCGATCAGCAACGGGGTCCGCTCGGCGTCGTCCCGCCGGATTCCGATGCGCCCGATGTGGTGAGTGACTCCGTCGCGGCTGTCGATCCGTCCGAAACACAGTCCCGTGCCGGCGGCATTCAGCGAAGCAAGTGAGGCGGAGTGCTCGGCGACGCCGATATCGCGCTCCACCCGCGCCTGTCGACCGGTGCTGAGCTGCGCGATCGTGGTGCGCATGGCGGCTTCGGCCGCTTCCCGGAGCTGGTCGAGCCGCTCGTGGGCGAGGGAGACGAATTGCTGTTCCTGCCGCATTTCCTCGGTTGACAATTCAGCTCCTGGCGCGATAGGGTACCTTTATTGAAGTTCTCCGCGTATTGCGTCGCATGCACACACGGAACTATTCAATATAGGCGAAGAAATGCCCCGGCCGTCAATTCGGACCGGGGTTTTTGTTTGTCTCCGGGAGACGCTCGGCAGGGCGCGTGCGCCCGTCGCATCGAGCACGGCGCGCAGCCGGACGAGGGGTCCCGCCGCAAGGCGGCGTCGCCGGCATCGCCCCGGAGTCACGCGCGCCCGGAGTCGGGCGCTCGCGTGCGATCGACGGCCCGGACCGCGAGCGCGGGGGAAGCACGCTCGGAACAAGCTCAGAAAAAGCTCTGAAATCAGGCTGGTTCGGATTGGCCGTGCTTCACACGGAGATACCCCTCGCATACGCACATTCATCCGGAACACGTCCGGACCGGGGGCTGCCATGTGGACCGCACTCACGCTCGTCGACGCCGCGACCGCACTGGCCGCTGCCACCGCCTGCCTGGCCCTCTCCGGTCGGCGGCTGCTGCCGTGGCGGCGCCGGGAGAGCGCGCCCGGGTTGGGTCCGTACGATGCGGCGTTCCTGGCGGGCGGACCGGAGCGGGTGGTGGAGGCGGCGCTCCACACCCTGTGGGGCAGTGACAACAACGTCGTGATCGGATCGGGTGGGCGGCTGCGGTTGCCCGAGCCGTGGACGGAACCCGAGCATCCGGTGGAGCATGCCGTGGTCGAGAAGTGGCGGACCTCCGGCTCCACGACCCCGACTCTGCTGCGGGTACGGGCGGTGCGGGCCGGGGCCGTACGCGAGATCGGCGACCGGCTCGTCTCGTACGGTCTGCTGATGACCCCGCCACGCGCCCGGGCCCGTCTGTACGCCGCGCGTGGCCTGGTCGTCGTGGTGTGCGGGACAGTGGTCCTGGCCGCCTTGGCCGTCCCGCAGGGGCTGCGGCAGGCGGCACCGTTCATCGCGGTGGCACTCTGCTGTCTGGCCGTGCGGGCGCTGTGCCCGGCGCGGGGTCCGCTGACCCCGGCGGGCCGTCGCCGCCTCGCAGCGATACGCACCGGCGAGCTGTGGGCATCGGCCGCGCTCGGGGCCGTGGTGTTCGACGGGCGCAGCGCGCTGCCGGGTGAGCGCCGGCGCTTTCGGCGTCGGGACGGGGCCGGGGGCCGTCTGCCGTCGGTGGGCCGGATGCTGATCAAGTACGGAAAGGCGCTGGATCCGGACGACGACCGGAGCCCGGACAGCGGCGGCATCGGCAGTGACCACAGCTCCTACGGATCCGGCAGCTCCCACGACTCGTACGGCTCCCACGGTTCCTCGTACGACGGAGGAGGTCACCACCACAGCTGCGGCGGTGGCAGCAGCAGCTGTGGCGGCGGAAACTACTGAGCGTCGTGGCTCACACCTTCTCGAGCACGTCCTCCAGTTCCTGCAGGAGCCTGCGCTTGGGCCGGGCCCCGACCATCGACTTCACGGGTTCGCCGGACCGGAAGACCATCAGGGTCGGCATCGACAGCACCGCGTAGCGGCTCGTGATGTCCGGGTTGGCGTCCACGTCGATCTGAACGATCTTGATGCGTCCGGCCTCCTCGGCGGCGATCGCGCTGAGCACCGGGGCGAGCTGGCGGCAGGGTCCGCACCAGTCGGCGGTGAACTCGACCAGTACCGGGAGCTCGGCCCCCAGCACCTCACCGTCGAAGGTGACGTCGGTGACCTCGGCCACGCCCTCTGCATGAATCATCTGTCATCCTCCCAGTTCACAACGTGGTTCCGGGCCGCCTGGAAGCTCGGCAGCGGCCTCCAGCTCGGCCCTCGCGAGCTCTGCGCCCACCTGGGCGCGGACCGACCGGAGCTGCTCGATGAGCGAGTCGAGCTCGCCGAGCTTGCGCCGGTAGACGGCGAGCGAGGCGGGGCAGGCGTCACCGGCCGGGTGGCCGGCGCGCAGGCACTCGACGAACGGCCGGGTCTCCTCCAGGTCGAACCCGAAGTCCTGCAGGGTCCGGATCTGCTGCAGCAGACGCAGATCGTCCTCGTCGTACGTGCGGTACCCGTTCACGGCCCGCCGCGCAGGCAGCAGCCCGCGTGACTCGTAGTAGCGCAGAGTCCGCGTCGTCGTCCCGGCCCGCTCGGCCAGCTCCCCGATTCGCATGCTTCGACCGTAAGGGTTGACGCGGACGTCAAGGCAAGCGCGGGGCTCCCCTCCCCCATGCATTCCTTCAACTGCCTTTTACATTCAAGAAGTTAAGAGCGCATCGCCATTGACGCCCCTCCCGCGTGCACCTACAAAAAGCGTGAGAGCGCTCTCAAGACCGGTACCTCGTCCCGTTCCCCCACCCCCACCGGAGAGGTGTTCCTTGAACGCGAGCCGCATCCACCTGCCCGCTCACTCCCCCACCTCCACTCGCCGCAGACGCACCACCGCACTCGCCGCGCTGACCGTGATGGCCCTGGTGCTGGCCGGACTGGCCACTGTCCTCGGCTCCGGGTCCGCACGCGGCGCCGTCCCTCCGGCGCCCGGCTGGGACCTGAAATGGAGCGACGACTTCAACGGCGCCGACCGCTCCCTCCCCTCGGCCGCGAACTGGCTGATCGACACCGGCCACGCCTACCCGGGCGGCCCCGCCAACTGGGGCACGGGTGAGATCCAGAACTACACCGCCAGCCCCGACAACCTCAGCCTCGACGGCAACGGCAACCTTCGGATCACGCCGCTTCGGGACGGTGCGGGCAACTGGACCTCCGGCCGGGTCGAGACCACGCGCTCCGACTTCAAGGCCCCGGCGGGCGGCACCTTGCGCATCGAGAGCCGGATACAGATGCCGAACGTCACCGGGAACGCGGCGCTCGGCTACTGGCCCGCCTTCTGGGCGCTCGGCTCCCCGTACCGTGGCAACTACTGGAACTGGCCGGGCATAGGCGAGTTCGACATCATGGAGAACGTCAACGGGATCAACTCCGTCTGGGGTGTGCTGCACTGCGGCGTCAACCCGGGCGGTCCGTGCAACGAGACCAGCGGCATCGCCAACAACCGGGCCTGCCCCGGCTCCAGTTGCCAGTCGGCGTTCCACACGTACACGTTCGAGTGGGACCGCTCCGTCACCCCCAACGCGCTGCGCTGGTACGTGGATGGCCAACAGTTCCACTCCGTCTCCCAGAGCCAGCTGGACGCCGGCACCTGGGCCAACATGACCGAACACGCGGGGTATTTCATTCTTCTCAACCTCGCGATCGGCGGCGCGTTCCCCGACGCGCTGGGCGGCAGCACCCCCACCACGGAGACCGTCCCGGGCCGCCCCATGCTCGTCGACTACGTCGGCGTCTGGACCAGGGGCGGCGGGGGCGGCACCGACCCGACCGATCCCCCGGGCCCGACCGACCCGCCGTCCGGCTCCTCCGACCTCGCGCTCCGCTCCGGTGGCGGTCTCGGTGCGGCCGAGGCGTCCGGCTCGGTCGTGACCCTCGCCTCGGCGGGCGGCGCCAACTACGACGGCACCCCGCACAGCCCGCAGACCTTCACCGCCTCGGGCATCACCCGGACGTACGACGGCGGGGCCACCCGGTTCGACCTGTTCGTCGACGCTGGGACGACCGTCGCCAACGGACAGCAGGTGCGGGTGAGCTATGACCGTACGGGCGACGGGACCTGGGACCGCACGGAGACGTACAACTACTTCCCCACCGACCCCGTCCCCGGCTACGAGCACTACACGCAGGGCAAGGGGCTCATGGCCTCGACCGGGAGCCAGGGCGATCTGGTGAACGGCAAGGTCAGGGTGGAGATCTGGAACGCCATCGGCAACGGCTCCAGCACGGTCGGCATCGGCAACCGGTCCGTCGTGCACATCCCCTTCGGCTGACGGAGCGGAGCGCGATCCCCTGCACGGATGACTGACAGGGCCTTCCGTCGCGTGTGCCCTGCTCGCCGCCGGCCGCGCCATGTCGTCGACGACGCGGGAGCATCACATGGGCGGGGCCGGTACGGACATTCCCGTACCGGCCCCGCCTCGTGCAGGTGACTAGACCTTCGCCGTCACGTCCGCCGCCCCGCCGTCCCTGGGCTCGGGAACGTCCGTCGCACCGTGCGGATCGTCCTGGGTGAGCGTCTTCTCGTCGAACGGGATGGCGCCGGCCAGCACCTGGTCGACCCGTTCCCTGTCGATCTCCTTGGTCCAGGTGCCGACCAGCACCGTGGCGACCGCGTTGCCCGCGAAGTTCGTCAGGGCGCGGGCCTCGCTCATGAAGCGGTCGATGCCGACGATCAGGCCGACGCCGTCGACCAGTCCGGGGCGGTGGGACTGCAGGCCGCCCGCCAGAGTGGCGAGGCCCGCGCCGGTGACGCCCGCCGCACCCTTCGAGGCGACGATCATGAAGAGCAGCAGGGAGACCTGCTCCCCCGCGCTCAGCGGGTCACCCATCGCGTTGGCGATGAAGAGCGAGGACATCGTCAGATAGATGGCGGTGCCGTCGAGGTTGAACGAGTAGCCGGTGGGCACCGTGATGCCCGCGACGGACTTGCTGACGCCCAGGTGCTCCATCTTCGCGATGAGCCGCGGCAGCGCGGACTCCGACGACGAAGTGGAGAGGATCAGCAGGAACTCGCGGCCCAGGTACTTCAGCAGGAGCAGCAGATTCACCCCGGCGACCACCCGCAGGATCGTGCCGAGCACCACGAAGACGAAGATCGCGCAGGTGATGTAGAAGCCGACCATGATGATCGCGAGGGACTTCAGCGCGTCGACGCCGGTCTCGCCGACCACGGCCGCCATCGCGCCGAACGCGCCGACCGGGGCCGCCCACATGATCATGGCGAGGACGCGGAAGACGAGTCGCTGGATGTGGCCGATGCCGCGCAGGACCGGTTCACCGACGGAGCCCATGGCCTGGAGCGCGAAGCCCGCGAGCAGGGCGACGAGCAGGGTCTGGAGCACTTCGCCCTCGGTGAAGGCGGAGACCATCGTCGTCGGGATGATCCCCAGCAGGAAGTCCACGGTGGACTCGCTCGCACCGGCCGCCTGCTTCTCACCGGCGGCGCGCACCGCTTCGGTGAGGTGGAGGCCCTGGCCGGGCTCCAGGATGTTGCCGACGAGCAGGCCGATGGCGAGGGCCACCGTCGACATCACCAGGAAGTAGCCGAGGGCGAGCCCGCCCACCGCGCCGACCTTGGCGGCCTTGCGGACCGAGCCGACGCCCAGCACGATCGTGCAGAAGATGATCGGCGAGATCATCATCTTGATGAGGTTCACGAAGCCGGTACCGATCGGCTTCAGCTCGACGGCGAATCCGGGGGCCACGAAGCCCACCAGGATGCCGAGCGCCACAGCGCCGATCACGGCGAGATACAGATAATGCGTACGGTCCCGCCTGGCGGCTGGCACTCCCACGGGGTTCTCCTCGGCTCGTCCCTGTCCGTCCCCCCGTCCCTGGGGGTCCCGGCGAATATCCCGCCCCGTGTGACGGCCGTCACCGTTACGTGCATTTAGTTCATATGTTTTCGGCCAGGCAGACTGTGAGCATGCGTCTCCCACGCCCCCGTACCCGTCCCCGCAGCCTGGCCGGTCAGCTCTTCGCGATGCAGGTCGTGCTGGTTGCGGCCGTGGTGGCGGGGTGCGCTTTCTTCGCGTACGTCTCCGGGAGCGAGCAGGCGGAGGAGACCGCGACCCGGCAGGTCAGGGCGGCGGCACTGGCGGTGGCCGATTCACCGTCCGTACGGGAGGCGATCCGCACCCCGGACCCGACCGCCGTGCTCCAGCCGTACGCCGAGAAGGTCCGCAAGGACACCGGGATCGCCTTCGTCACGATCATGAGCCCGGAGCGAATCCGCTGGACCCACCCCGACGAGGACCGGATCGGGGAGACGTTCCTCGGCCACACGGCCAGGGCGCTGCGCGGCGAGACGTTCGCGGAGACGTACACCGGCACACTCGGCCCCTCGATCCGGGTCGTCACCCCGGTCCGGGACGGCGGCAGGATCACCGGCCTGGTCAGTGCGGGCATCACGGTCGAGCGGGTCTCCTCGCAGGTGCGGGCGCAGCTCGGTGCGCTGGGGCTCGCGGCGGGCGGGGCACTCACCCTCGGCGGCATCGGCACGTATGTGATCAACGCCCGGCTTCGGCGCCACACGCACGGAATGAACGCCGCCGAGCTGAGCCGGATGCACGACTACCACCAGGCCACCCTGCACGCGGTGCGCGAGGGGCTGCTGATGCTCGACGGACAGCGCAGGATCGCGCTGGTCAACGATGCGGGCCGGGAGCTGCTCGGGCTGCCGCCGGGTGCGGTCGGGCGCCGGGTGGCCGAACTGGAACTTCCGGCGCCGCTGACCGGGGCGCTGCTGGCCTCCGAGGAGCGGGTCGACGAGCTGCATCTGACGGCGGACCGGGTGATCGTGGTCAACACCCGTCCGGTGGTGGGCGGCGAGCAGCGCGGTACGGTCGTGACCCTTCGCGACCACACGGAACTCCAGGCGCTGTCCGGCGAGTTGGACTCGGAGCGCGGGTTCACCCAGGCGCTTCGCTCCCAGGCGCACGAGGCGGCGAACCGGCTGCACACGGTCGTCTCGCTGATCGAGCTCGGCCGGGTGGAGGAGGCGGTCGGCTTCGCGACGGCGGAGCTGGAGCTGGCACAGGTCCTCACCGACCGGGTCGTCGGTGCCGTCGCCGAACCCGTGCTGGCGGCGCTGTTGCTGGGCAAGGCGGCGCAGGCGAACGAGCGGGGGGTGGAGCTGGTGCTCGCGGACGACAGCGTGATCGACGACGGCGCGCTGCCCGCGACGCTGCCGCAGCGCGATCTGGTGACGATCCTCGGAAATCTGATCGACAACGCGGTGGATGCGGCGTCCGAGGCGGCGACGGCCCCGCCGCCCGGCGCGGTTGTCCCCTCCGGTGCGGGGACCGTGCCCGGATCCGGGGTGGCGGCGGACTCCGCCGCCGTGCCCGCCCAGCGCGGCTCGGCACCGCGCCGCGCCGGCCGTGCGCGGGTCACCGTCACCGCGCTCGCCGACGACCGTGAGCTGCTGCTGCGGGTCGCGGACACCGGGTCCGGAGTCGATCCGGACGTCGCCGCCGAGGTGTTCCGTCGCGGCTGGTCGACGCACGGTGCCGGTCGTGGGCTCGGGCTGGCCCTCGTGCAGCAGGCCGTGCACCGGGCCGGCGGGACGGTCGTGCTGAGCGGAGGTCCGGACGGCGGCGCGGAGTTCACCGCCCGGCTCCCGCTGTCGCCCTCGCCCAGGCAGCAGCACACGCCGAAGGAGCGCACCCCGTGATCCAGGTGCTGGTCGTCGAGGACGATCCCGTGGCCGCCGACGCCCACCGGCTGTACGTCGGCCGGGTCCCGGGCTTCACCGTGGCCGCCGTCGCGCATTCGCGCGCGGAGGCGGTACGGGCGCTGGACCGTACCCAGGTCGATCTGCTGCTCCTGGACCTGTATCTGCCCGATGGACACGGTCTGCAGCTGCTGCGGTCGCTGCGCGCCGCCGGGCACACGGCGGATGTCATCGCCGTGACGTCGGCGCGTGATCTGGCGGTGGTCCGGGAAGGGGTGTCGCTCGGCGTCGTCCAGTACGTGCTGAAGCCGTTCACCTTCGCCACCCTGCGCGACCGCCTCATGCGCTACGCCGAGTTCCGCGCGGCGGCCGGTGAGGCGAGCGGCCAGGACGAGGTGGACCGGGCGCTCGGCGCGCTCCGGGCTCCGCAGCCGTCCCGACTGCCCAAGGGGCTGAGCGGCCCGACGCTGGAGGCGGTGACCCGCGCGCTGCGGGCCTCCCCGAACGGGGTGACCGCAGCCGCGACGGGCGTGGAGCTGGGCATCTCGCGGATCACCGCACGCCGCTACCTGGAGCACCTGGTGACGGTGGGCCGCGCCGTCCGCAGTCCGCAGTACGGGCAGATCGGACGGCCGGAGCTGCACTACCGGTGGGTGGCCGAGACGCGCTGACCGTACGCCCTTCGGTGCGCCCGGCCGTGCTGACGCCCGTCCGTACATCCAGCTGCATTTCCACCCGTACGTCGCGCCCACAACAAGCGCTTCCCGCACGGGGATTGACCTTGTCGACGGGCCGGTCCTACGGTCACGGTCTCAGCCCCCCGTGGCTATGAGGAGGTCGTGCCCGTGCGCCCCACCGCCCCACTGATCCTCGCCGCCGCAGTCGCCGTTCTGGCTGCCGGCTCGCTGACCGCCTGCTCCTCCGGTTCCGGCAGTGATCCGGACACCGTGAAGGTCGCGTACAACCGTTCCACGGACAACAAGATCCGGTTCAAGGACGCCTATATCGAGTCGGTGAAGAAGCAGTTCGAGAAGGAACACCCCGGCAAGAAGATCAAGTTGATACCGATTCAGGCGGCGGACAACGACTACGCCACCAAGGTGCAGCAGATGATGCGCTCCCCGAAGACGGCACCTGATCTGGTCTACGAGGACACCTTCCGGATCAACTCCGACATCAAGGCCGGCTATCTGCGACCGCTGGACGCGTATCTCGCGAAGTGGGACACCTGGAGCCAGTTCGTGGACACGGCCAAGGCCGCCGCGAAGGCCGAGGACGGCAAGACGTACGGCGTCCCGGACGGCACCGACACCCGCGGGCTCTGGTACAACAAGAAGATCTTCGCCAAGGCGGGGCTGCCGACGGACTGGCAGCCGAAGAACTGGGAAGAAGTCCTGGACGCGGCCCGCGCGATCAAGAAGAAGGTCCCCGGCGTCATCCCGCTGAACGTGTACACGGGCAAGGCTCCGGGCGAGGCCGCGGTGATGCAGGGCTTCGAGATGCTGCTGTACGGGACCGGCGACGACCCGCTCTACGACCCCGGCGCCAAGAAGTGGGTGGCCGGCGGGCAGGGCTTCCGCGACGCGCTCGGCTTCGTGGGGACGGTGTACGGGGAGAAGCTCGGCCCTGATCCGTCCGACGCCCTCGACCCCAACGTCGGTACGCACGTGGCCACCGAGTGGTTCCCCGAGGGCAAGCTGGCCATCTCGCTGGACGGCTCCTGGATGGGCCAGAACTGGATCAACGAAGGCCCGAAGGCGTGGCCCGAGTGGAAGACGGAACTCGCCCAGACCCCGATGCCCACCCAGAACGGCCAGGCGCCCGGGAAGGTGTCCATGTCGGGCGGCTGGACCTGGGCGATCCCGCAGAAGGCCAAGAACCCGGATCTGGCCTGGGAGTTCGTCAAGACGATGCAGACCCCGCAGAACGCGTCGAAGTGGGATGTGGTGGGTGCGCAGATCGCGGTGCGCGAGGACGTGGCGAAGGATCCGGCGTATCTGAAGTCGATGCCCGGCATCGAGTTCTTCACCGGCCTCGTCCAGTACACCCATTACCGTCCCGCTCTGCCCGTCTACCCGCAGGTGTCGACGGCCATCGGTGAGGCGATGGAGAAGGTGACCACGGGTGACGGATCACCGGAGTCGGCGGCGAAGGAGTACGACGAGCAGCTGAAGACCCTCGTCGACGGCGCGGTCGTCACGAAGTGAGCGGCGCCGCGTCGAAAGCCGGACCCCTGCGATCGCGGCGGGCGGGGTCGTTGCAGCAGGCAGGGTCGCGGCGGCGTGCGGGGTCGTGGCGGCAGGCGGGGCGGTGGCTGCCGATCGCCCCCGCCACCGCGCTGCTGCTGCTCTTCCTCGCCGGCCCCATCGGCTACTGCGTATGGATCGCCTTCACCAACACCCAGCTGACCGGATCGTCGAGCTCCGACTTCGTCGGCTTCGCCAACTTCCGACGGGCGTTCGCCGACGACAACTTCCGTAACGCCGTCCAGCTGACGCTCACCTTCACCTTCCTGTCGTCGATCGTCGGACAGAACACGCTGGGACTGGCGCTCGCGGGTCTGATGCGGGCCGCGTCCCGTCCGGTGCGTACGGTCACCGGGGCGCTGGTCATCACGGCCTGGGTCCTGCCGGAGATCGTCGCGGCCTTCCTGCTGTACGCGTTCTTCCGCCGTGAGGGCACTTTGAACGCGATCCTGGACCAGCTCCATCTGCCGGCCCAGAACTGGCTGTTCACGCTGCCGATCCTGGCAGTGTCGTTCGCCAACGTGTGGCGCGGCACGGCGTTCTCGATGCTGATCTACTCGGCGGCGCTGGCCGAGATCCCTCAGGACATCACGGAAGCCGCCGAGGTCGACGGGGCGAGCGGGCCGCTCCGGCTGTGGCACATCACGCTGCCCATGATCCGCCGCTCCATCGGCACCAATCTGATGCTCAACACCTTGTCCACGCTCTCCGTGTTCGGACTGATCTGGGCGATGACCCGCGGCGGGCCGGGCAACCGCAGCCAGACGCTCCCGGTGTTCATGTACGACCAGGCGTTCGTGAACAGTCTGATCGGCTACGGGACGGCGGTGGCGCTGCTGCTGCTTCTGGTTGGATCCCTGTTCTCGATCGTCTATCTGCGGCTGATGAAGGTGGAGGTGTGACGGGCGTGAAAGGCGTGACGACGTCCCGGCGCACCCGGGCGCGGCTGGCGTCCGACGGGGCGCTGCTGCTGGTCGCGGTGGCGTTCGCGCTGCCGCTGGTGTGGCTGCTGTTCGCCTCGCTGGACGGCAGCGCCGATCTTCGGGTGCGACCGCCGACGTCACCGACTCTGGAGAACTTCGACGCGGTCCTCACCGACGAGATCACCTTCACACCGATGCTCAACAGTCTGCTGCTGTGCGGCAGTGCGACGCTGCTGACCGTGGTGTGCGCGGCGCTGGCCGCGTATCCGCTCTCCCGCCACCGCTCGCGCCTGACCCGCCCGTATCTGCTGACGATCCTGTTCACGACATGTCTGCCGATCACCGCGATCATGGTGCCGGTGTACGGGCTCTTCGTACAGGTCGATCTGATCGACACGATGTACGGGACGGCGCTCTTCCTCGCCACCGCCCAGCTTCCGTTCGCCATCTGGCTGATGAAGAACTTCATGGACGGCGTGCCGAAGGTGCTGGAGGAGGCGGCCTGGACGGACGGGGCGTCGACGACGCAGACGCTGGTCCGGGTGGTGCTGCCACTGATGGGGCCGGGGGTGGGCGTGGTGACGATCTACACCTTCATCATGCTGTGGGGGAACTTCTTCGTCCCCTTCATGCTGCTGCTCTCCCCCGAGCAACTCCCGGCCTCCGTCTCGATCTTCACCTTTTTCGGCAACTACGGATCGGTGGTCTACGGGCAGCTGGCGGCGTTCTCGATCCTGTACTCGACGCCGGTGCTGCTGCTGTACATCCTGATCTCGCGCCGCCTGGGCGGCGGATTCGCCCTGGGCGGCGCGGTCAAGGGATGAGCGTGCAACGCGGGCCAGTACGTTCCTACGAACCGTGATCTCGGTCGAACACACCGTAGTCAGGCCGGGTCCCGGCTCCTACGGTGGGGCCGTGCACTCCACCCCGCCCTTCAACGCCCTCGCCGCGCGCCGACTGCGCGAGGCCCTGGGGATGGCGCCCGGTCATGTCGCGTACGGCCTCGGCGCCCAGTACGGACTCCGGATCAGCGCGGACACCGTCGCCGCCTGGGAGCGTGGTCTCGCGCTGCCCGGCGAGAAGGAACTCACGGCGCTGGCCGGAGTGCTGTGGTGCGCGCCGGGTGATCTGCTGACCGCCGCCCGCACCCTGCGCGAACACCGGGTGGCCCGCGGTCTGGCCGTGGACGAGCTGGCGCGGCTGCTGGGGCTGGCCGTCTCCGCGTACCAGCGGATGGAGGATTCGGGACGCTGGCGCGGCAACGAACGCCAGTCCGCGGCGCTCAGCGAGGCGTTGGAGCTGACGGCGGCCGACTTCGTGACGGCGACCGGGCGGAACGAGGAGCTCGGGGAGCTGCTGCGCAGCGCGGTGACAACGCGCTGGCAGGCGTACACCCGGCCGGTGGCGAAGCTGGTGCCGCTGGAGCGGCGGCGGCTGCAGGACGTGCTGGAACAGCTGCACTCCGACTACCAGGCGCTGATGGTGTCGACGCTGAGCTGGAGCGCGGGGGGTCCGGAGCGGGCGGGCTCGGACGGGGAGGCGGGTCGGGTGTTCCTGGACGGGATCGTGGCGCGGTTCTGGGGGACGGCGGGGGCCTGAAGGCTGCGCGACCGGCCCGGCCCTCGGCGGGCCGACCCTGGAGGCCGGCCCCCCTGCGGAGAGTCGGACGCGCCGGTCAGAACACCGATTCCGCCTCGTACATCCGGTCCTTCGGCACCGTCTTCAGCTGTGTGATCGCGTCGGCCAGCGGCACCATCATGATGTCGTTGCCGCGCAGCGCCGTCATCCGGCCGAAGTCACCCCGGTGCGCCGCCTCGACCGCGTGCCAGCCGAAGCGGGTCGCGAGCACCCGGTCGTACGCGGTCGGCGTGCCACCGCGCTGGACGTGGCCGAGAATGACCGGCCGCGCCTCCTTGCCGAGGCGGGTCTCCAGCTCGACCGCGAGCCGGTTGCCGATGCCCTGGAAGCGCTCGTGGCCGAACTGGTCGATCTCACCCTTGGCGTACGGCATCGATCCCTCGACCGGGTGCGCGCCCTCGGCGACGCAGATGACCGCGAACTTCTTGCCGCGGGCGAAGCGCTCCTCGACCATCTTGACCAGGTCCGCGACCTCGAACGGCCGCTCGGGCAGACAGATGCCGTGCGCACCGCCCGCCATGCCGGACTCCAGGGCGATCCATCCCGCGTGCCGGCCCATCACCTCGACGACCATGACCCGCTGGTGCGATTCGGCCGTGGTCTTGAGACGGTCTATGGCCTCGGTGGCGACGCCCACCGCCGTGTCGAAGCCGAAGGTGCGGTCGGTGGACGAGATGTCGTTGTCGATGGTCTTCGGGACGCCGACGACGGGCATCCCGGCGTCCGACAGCATCCGGGCCGCGGTGAGGGTGCCCTCCCCGCCGATCGGGATCAGCACGTCGATGCCGTAACGGCGGCTCAGCTCGTCACAGTTCTCGGCGGCTTCGCGGAGCCGGTCACGCTCCAGCCGGGCCGAGCCGAGAATGGTGCCGCCGTGCGCGAGGATGCCGCTGACCGCGTTGAGATCGAGGGGGCGGAAGTGGCCGTCGAGGAGTCCCTTGAAGCCGTCCTCGAACCCGATGACTTCATCGCCGTGACCCACGACGGCGCGGTGCACGACCGACCGGATCACTGCGTTCAGACCTGGGCAATCGCCGCCTGCGGTGAGAACTCCGATGCGCATCGTGCCGTATCTCCTGCTCGTTAGTGCCGTGCATTTCGGGGGCGACTGCGGAATCCCCCGTACCGTGAGCCACAACGATTGTCCCACGTCAGCTCCGGACCTCGCGCTCTCGGCCTGTCCGGGGCGCGGCATCCGACCGCTGCAGGGCGTGTGCAGCGCCCCGGAACAGGGGCTTTCGCCCCGGGGGCGGCCGGTCCGCACCCGCAGGTATCGTCAAAACGGTCGATACCACACCAAACATCCAGAACGACGGGAGAGCATGCGTGACGCGCAGCGTGTACGTGACAGGGATCGACCGGGGAGACGGCCGCCAGGTCGTCGATCTGGGAGTCATGGAGCTCCTGACGCGTCAGGTGGACCGGGTCGGGGTGTTCCGGCCGCTGGTCCACGACAGCCCCGACCGGCTGTTCGAGTTGCTGCGGGCCCGCTACCGGCTCGCCCAGGACCCGTCGTCGGTCTATGGCCTGGACTATGCGGAGGCGTCCGCGCTGCAGGCGGAGAAGGGTACCGACGAACTGGTCTCGCGGCTCGTCGACCGCTTCCATCGGGTGGCCCGGATGTACGAGGTGGTACTGGTCCTCGGCACCGACTTCGCTGCCACGCAGCTCCCCGACGAGCTGGCGCTCAACGCCCGGCTGGCCAATGAGTTCGGCGCCTCGGTGATCGTGGTGGTCGGCGGGAAGGGACAGGACGCGGAGTCCGTGCGGGCCGAGACGCGCAATGCCTACCGGGCGTACGCGGGTCTGGGCTGCGACGTCCTCGAGATGGTGGTGAACCGGGTGGCGGCCGAGGACCGCGAGGTCATCGCCGAGCGGATGACGGCGCGGCTGCCCGTGCCGTGCTCGGTCCTGCCGGACGACGCCGCACTGTCCGCGCCGACCGTCGCCCAGATCACCGCGGCGCTCGGCGGCACCGTACTGCTGGGCGACGACGCGGGGCTGGCCCGGGACGCGCTGGACTTCGTCTTCGGCGGTGCGATGCTGCCGAACCTCCTGAACGCGCTGACGCCCGGCTGCCTGGTGGTCACGCCCGGGGACCGGGCGGATCTGGTGGTCGGTGCACTGGCCGCGCACAGCGCCGGCACGCCACCCATCGCGGGTCTGCTGCTGACGCTGGACGAGCGCCCCGGCGAGGAGATACTCAAGCTGGCCGCACGGCTCGCACCGGGCACCCCGGTCGTGTCGGTGGCCGGCGGTTCTTTCCCCACAGCGGCCGAACTCTTCACACTGGAGGGCAAGTTGAACGCGGCGACGCCTCGCAAGGCGGAGACCGCACTCGGCCTCTTCGAGCGCCATGTGGACACCGCCGCCCTGCTGGACCGGATCTCGGTGGCCCGCAGCGGCCGCGTCACGCCGATGATGTTCGAGCACGAGCTGCTGGAGCAGGCCCGCGCGGACCGGCGTCGGGTGGTGCTGCCGGAGGGCGCCGAGGAGCGGGTGCTGCGCGCCGCCGATGTACTGCTGCGCCGTGACGTCTGCGACCTCACCCTCCTCGGCGACCTGGACGTCATCCGGAAGAAGGCGGCCGACCTCGGCATCGATCTTGCCGACACCCAGCTGATCGACCCGCAGACCTCCGAGCTGCGCCAGACGTTCGCGGAGCGGTACGCACAGCTACGCGCGCACCGCGGGGTCACGGTGGAGCTGGCCTACGACGTCGTCTCGGACGTGAACTACTTCGGCACCCTGATGGTCCAGGAGGGCCTGGCCGACGGAATGGTCTCCGGGGCCGTGCACTCCACCGCGGCGACGATCCGCCCCGCCTTCGAGATCATCAAGACCCGGGCGGACGCGTCGATCGTGTCGTCCGTCTTCTTCATGTGCCTCGCCGACAAGGTCCTGGTGTACGGCGACTGCGCGGTCAACCCGGACCCGGACGCGGAGCAGCTCGCGGACATCGCCGCCCAGTCCGCCGCCACGGCCGCCCGCTTCGGTGTGGAGCCGCGGATCGCGATGCTCTCCTACTCGACGGGCACCTCGGGCACGGGGGCCGACGTCGACAAGGTGCGCCAGGCCACGGACCGGGTGCGCGAGAGCCGGCCGGACCTCAGGATCGAGGGCCCGATCCAGTACGACGCGGCGGTCGAGCCGAGCGTGGCCGCGACCAAGCTGCCCGGTTCGGAGGTGGCGGGGCAGGCGACCGTGCTGATCTTCCCGGACCTGAACACCGGCAACAACACGTACAAGGCCGTGCAGCGCTCGGCGGGCGCCGTGGCTGTGGGGCCGGTGCTCCAGGGGCTCCGCAAGCCCGTCAACGACCTGTCGCGCGGTGCGCTGGTCCAGGACATCGTCAACACCGTGGCCATCACGGCGATCCAGGCGCAGGCCCAGGAGTGAACGCCATGACCACCACCCCCACGAAGAAAGGTTCCGCCGCCGTGCAGGCCCGTCGTGTACTCGTCCTCAACTCCGGCTCCTCGTCGGTGAAGTACCAGCTCCTCGACATGAACGACCGCTCCCGGCTCGCGATCGGCCTGGTCGAGCGGATCGGCGAGACGACCTCCCGTCTGCTGCACACCCCGCTGACCGGGGGCGACGCCGAGACACGGGAGCGCACCGGCCGGATCGCCGACCACGCGGCCGCGCTGAAGGCGGCGGCCGAGGAGCTGGCCGCCGACGGGCTCGGCCTGGACTCCCCCGAACTGGCGGCGATCGGCCACCGGGTGGTGCACGGCGGACTGCGGTTCACCGAGCCCACCGTCGTCACCGACGAGGTGCTGAAGGAGATCGAGCGGCTCGTCCCGGTGGCGCCGCTGCACAACCCGGCGAACATCACCGGCATCCGTACCGCCCAGGCGATGCGCCCCGACCTGCCGCAGGTGGCCGTCTTCGACACCGCGTTCCACACGACGATGCCGGAGTACGCGGCGCGGTACGCGATCGACGTGGAGACCGCCGACGCGCACCGGATCCGTCGGTACGGCTTCCACGGCACTTCGCACGCGTACGTCTCCCGCAAGGCCGCCGAGCTGCTGGGACGCACCACCGAGGAGGTCAATGTCATCGTGCTGCACCTGGGCAACGGCGCCTCGGCCTCGGCGGTGGCGGGCGGCCGGTGCGTGGAGACGTCGATGGGACTGACCCCGCTGGAGGGGCTGGTGATGGGGACGCGGTCCGGGGACATCGACCCGGCGGTCACCTTCCATCTGAAGCGGGTGGCAGGCATGTCCACCGACGAGATCGACGTCCTGCTGAACAAGAAGAGCGGACTGGTCGGGCTCTGCGGGGACAACGACATGCGGGAGATCCGCCGCCGGATCGACGAGGGCGACGAGCGGGCTGCCCTGGCGTTCGACATCTACGTGCACCGGCTGAAGAAGTACATCGGCGCCTATTCGGCGGTCCTCGGGCGAGTGGATGCTGTGGTGTTCACGGCGGGGGTCGGGGAGAACTCGGCGCCCGTACGGGAGGCTGCGATCGCCGGTCTGGAGGAGCTCGGCCTGGTGGTGGACGCCGGTCTCAACGCCGTTCGGTCCGGTGAACCGAGGCTGATCTCGCCCAACTACGCGCGGGTCGCGGTCGCCGTGGTGCCGACGGACGAGGAGCTGGAGATCGCCGACCAGACCTTCGCACTGGTCGGACGGGCCGAATCGGCCGGACAGGAAATGCCGGTCGGACAGGTCGACAACTGAGCACCCCCGCGCCCCTTTGTATCTTCCACCAGACGGAATATTCCGCAGTGAAACAAACCGATAGGATCCGCCTCATGCGCCGTTCCAAAATCGTCTGCACCCTCGGTCCCGCCGTCGACTCCCATGAGCAGCTCGTCGCTCTGATCGAGGCCGGCATGAGCGTGGCCCGTTTCAACTTCAGCCACGGCTCCCACGAGGAACACCAGGGCCGTTACGACCGCGTCCGCAAGGCGGCCGCCGAGACGGGCCGGGCGGTGGGCGTGCTCGCCGACCTCCAGGGCCCGAAGATCCGCCTGGCGAAGTTCGCCGAGGGCCCCGTCGAACTGGTCCGTGGGGACGAGTTCACCATCACCACCGAGGACGTCCCCGGTGACAAGTCGATCTGCGGTACGACCTACAAGGGTCTGCCGAGCGACGTCGCCAAGGGTGACCCGATCCTGATCAACGACGGCAACGTCGAGCTGAAGGTCGTCTCGGTCGACGGCCCCCGGGTCAGGAGCATCGTCATCGAGGGCGGGGTCATCTCCGACCACAAGGGCATCAACCTGCCCGGTGCCGCGGTGAACGTCCCTGCCCTGTCCGAGAAGGACGTGGAGGACCTCCGGTTCGCCCTGCGGATGGGCTGCGACCTGGTCGCGCTCTCCTTCGTGCGGGACGCCAGCGACGTCAAGGACGTCCACAAGGTGATGGACGAGGAGGGCCGCCGGGTCCCCGTCATCGCCAAGGTGGAGAAGCCGCAGGCCGTCGAGCACATGGAGGGCGTCGTCATGGCGTTCGACGGTGTCATGGTCGCCCGTGGCGACCTGGCCGTCGAATACCCCCTGGAGAAGGTCCCGATGGTGCAGAAGCGCCTGGTGGAGCTCTGCCGACGGAACGCCAAGCCGGTGATCGTGGCGACCCAGATGATGGAGTCGATGATCACCAACTCGCGGCCGACCCGCGCCGAGGCGTCCGACGTCGCGAACGCGATCCTGGACGGTGCGGACGCGGTCATGCTGTCCGCCGAGTCCAGCGTCGGCGCGTATCCGATCGAGACGGTCAAGACGATGTCGAAGATCGTCGTCGCAGCCGAGGAGGAGCTGCTCTCCAAGGGTCTGCAGCCACTGGTGCCGGGCAAGAAGCCCCGTACCCAGGGTGGTTCGGTGGCCCGCGCGGCCTGCGAGATCGCGGACTTCCTGGACGGCAAGGCACTGGTCGCCTTCACCAAGTCCGGTGACACGGCCCGCCGGCTCTCCCGCTACCGCGCCGCACAGCCGATCCTGGCCTTCACCACCGACGAGTCCACCCGCAACCAACTCGCGCTGAGCTGGGGCGTCGAGGCGCACGTCGTCCCGCACGTGGACAACACCGACGCCATGGTGGACCTGGTCGACGCGGAGCTGCTGAAGCTGAGCCGCTACAACGCCGGCGACACGATGGTCATCACGGCCGGTTCGCCCCCCGGCGTCCCCGGCACCACCAACATGGTCCGCGTGCATCACGTGGGCGGCGGCGCCCGCGACTGACGCGTTCGCCCCGCACAGGACCGTGGCCCGCATCCCCTTCGAAGGGGGTGCGGGCCACGGTCCTGTGCGGCTCCCGAACGGGTCCTGGATCCACCGGCGCTAGCCGTTGCCGCCGGTGAAGTAGTTGTGCAGCCCAGGCACCGTGAGCGTGCCGCCGAACTGGCCGGCCTGGGTGACCTTCACATTGGTGAAGAACGCGAACGGTACGTTCACCGGCGGCGGGGTCTGGGGGCTGAACGTGATCGGGATGAGGCCGAAGAGGTTGCCCTTCAGCTCCTCCGTGTACATCGTCACCGTGCCGTTGCGGATGGTGGACGTGGAGCCCTTCCGCGCCTGGACATGACCGGTGGTGCCGTTCGGCCCCTCCGTCAGCTGGTGCAGGTCCTTGATGTCGACGGACGAGGCGGTGAACTTGAGCACCTTCTTGGTGGTGCCGTCGCCCTTCTCCACCTCGACGATGCCCTTGTAGTCGAGCCCGCTCAGGGTGAGCAGCGAACTCTCCAGGATCCACGGCTGGTTCGGCAGCCGGGGGATGCCCTGCTCCAGGTCGGCCGCGGCCAGCGCCTTGGGGTCGGCGGTGGGGCACGGGAAGCGCTCCTTGGCGCCGTCCGGGATGTCCAGGTCCTTCACGGGGTCGAGGCCCTTGACCCCCTCGTCGAGCTCCTCGACCGTCTTGCCCGCCTTGCCCGCCGCGTCACGGATGGCGTCGGCGGTCTTGCCGACGGTGTCCGTGACCTTGCCGACGGGGTTGTCGGTCGACTTGGTCGCGGTGTCGGACGGCTTCGGGGAAGCGGTGGTGGCGCTCGGGGACGGGCTCGCCGTCTCCTGGTCCGATCCCCCGAGGAGGCCCTTGAGCGCGTCGCCGACGCCCAGCGGGTCCAGCGCGTTCTTCGTCGCCGTGGGCGACGGGGAGGCGCTCGGCGTCGCGGCGGACTCGTCGCTCGACGAATTCGACGTGCCGCTCGACGACGAGGTCGCCGAAGGCTTCGGGGTCGCCCCGTCGCCCTGGTCCGAGCCGCTGTCGCCGGTGGTCTCACTGGCGGACGGCGACGGGGACTTCGTCTCCGAGGCCGACGGCTCCGGAGACTCGCTCGGCTCGTCGGAACGGGTCACGCAGGGGCCCGGCGCGAACGGGATGTCCGTCGCGTCGTCGGCCAGCGCAAGCTTGGGGGTGAGCCCCATCCCGACAAAGACCGCCGTCGGCATCGCGGCGAGAGCGAAGGCCTTGCCCGCGGGTATGTGCAGCTTCGTCAGCAGTGACTTCCTGGGGGCCGCGTGACGCGGCCCGCTTCTGCTCCGGAAAACCTCGCCTCCGGTCGAGTTCAGCTGCGTCTCGTCACCCCGCACTGTTCCTCCCGCCGTTGGCTTCAACTTTTCCGTTCGTGCTGTCGTCGCTCCACGGAGCGGGACCCGGGCTGTACGTAGGTCCGGCGCCGAACTGAGGTTCCGTGCCGGAAGGCGCCGAACCCTCAGGAGTTTCCGGGCCCTTCGGGGAACGTCCGGCCGCGTGCTTGGCCGGCTGCTCACCTGTGGGCGTGCCCGGGGCCCAGGACAGGGCGAGGCAGCCGCCGATCAGGGCGAGCAGGAACCCGACCACGAAACCGCCGAGGTTGGACACCGGAATGGAGACCAGCGCCAGAAGGATCGAGGCGACACCGGCGAACACCCGGACAATTTGGTGGTACCACATGGTCAGACCGAGCGTGACCAGCAGTACACCGATGATCAGTGAGCCCGCACCCGCGGTGGTCGCCATGGCCAGCGTGAGGTGGCCGAGCTTGAGATTGGCGTACGGGAAGTACGCGATCGGCGCCCCACCGAGTGCGGTGAGCAGGCCGGCCCAGAACGGCCGGGTGTGCCGCCAGGCACGGAACCGCAGCCGCCAGTAGGCGAAGTCGCGGGAACCTGTGGTCTCGGCGCTCATGGAAAACAGCTCCCTGGAACCGGTATTGCTGTGAAAAGAGAGTGGGAGACGGGCAGGCGGGGCAGCTTCACGCTTCCCCGCCCACCCGGGCGGAGTGCTTAGTAGCACTCCTTGACGCCGTTGTAGAGGCGCATGCTCAGGCCGCTGAGCTTGAAGGTGCCGGCGGTGGTCGCCCACGCCTTCTGCTTCACGTTGTCGAGAACCGCACGGTCCGCCTGCTGGGCGAAACCGTTCTCGTTGACGTTCTCGCCTTCCTTGATCTTCGGACCCTTGTTGGCGTCCTTCGCCGCAACACCGATGTCGATGTTGGTGAACGTGGCGTCGGCGTCCAGATCCGCAACGTCGAGGTACAGGTTCTCGGCGTGAACCGGGGTACCGCCGCCGCCGGCCTTCAGCTGGAGGCTGACGGACCCGAGGAGCGGGATGTCCGGCGTGACAACGGACTGGCACATGCCCGTGATGTCGGCCGACTTGAACGACGAGATCGCGACCGGGTGCAGGGTCTTCTTGTCACCCTTGAGCTCCGCGTAGCCGGCGTCTATACCGCCGTACTGCGAGAAGCCCTTGCCGTCCAGGTGCTCAGCCGTCACCTTGAACGACTGGCCGGAGACGCTGAACGAAGCGGCCAGCGCACCCTGTGCAAGGGATACACCCACCGCCGCCGTCAGGGCGACGCTCGGCACCATGACGAGAGCGAACCGCTTCCATCTGGTCCCGCCACGAACTTGGGACTCCATGACTTTCCTCCTTCTCGGACGTACATCTCCGGTCCGGGCCTGGCCCGTCCTGGGATGGGAGAAGTGCTACGTCCTCGGGAAGGGGAGCGCCGGAACCGGAGGCGTGAACCGCGTCCGAATCACTGGCGATCACCCCCGAGCGACAACCACTGGCCACGCGTTCGCGCAACCTCTTCGGACAGGCCCTGCCGGTCAGCAGGAACCCCCCTGTCCGCAGCCGGCGCCACTGCCGCCGACCGACTCGGTGGGGACCCAATTCGGCCGCCGCGCCGACTGGCGGTCGGGCTGGCGTCATTGGACCGAGCGTGGCCGATCGTGGTCCATTCGCGCCCGCGACACAAGGGGGATCGTTACTCGCTAGTAACGGCCCGATAACCGATGCACAACCGGGTGACATCGACCGGCCACACAGGGTGGTGCAGGGCGCATGGAGAAAAGGGGAGATGGAGGTCCGTAAGCGGACAGATCCAAACGTGCGATTTACTGCGAGTAACAGCCCGAGCTTTTATCAAGATTTGGTAAAGCAGAGGCGGGTCTTGTCGCTCGACCGCGAAAAACGGCCGTGGCGCCCGCGGGGCACCACGGCCGCGTTGTCACATCAGAACAGGACCCGGGCCAGCGCCGTGCGTGCGGCGACGACGCGCGGGTCCTCCGGGCCGATCACCTCGAACAGCTCGAGGAGGCGCAGTCGCGCCGCGTCCCGCTCGTCGCCGAAATTGCGGCGCACGGTCTCGACGAGCCGCCCGAAGGCGTCCTCGACATGTCCGCCGACCAGGTCCAGATCGGCGGCGGCGATCTGCGCCGCCACATCGCCCGGCTTCTCGGCGGCGTCGTTGCGGACCTGCTGCGGGTCCATGTCCCGCACCCGGGAGAGCAGTTCGGCCTGAGCGAGACCCAGCTTGGCCTCGGTGTTGGCCGGGTCGTCGGAGAGCACGTTCTTGTACGCCTGCACGGCGCCTGCGAAGTCGTTGGCGTCCAGCGCCTGGACCGCCGCTTCGAGCAGCGCGTCGTACGGACCGGCCGGCACCTCGGCCGGGCCCTGCTCGGCCCCCTCCGGGCCGTCCGCGGCCGCGTCGACCGCGATCCCGGTGAGGCCGAACCGCTCCTCGCCGACCTGGATCAGCTGGTCCAGGGTCTGCCGGATCTGGGCCTCCGGGGCCGCGCCCTGGAAGAGCGGGAGGGCCTGCCCGGCGACGACGGCGAAGACCGCCGGAATGCCCTGGATACCGAACTGCTGCATCAGCATCTGGTTGGCGTCGACGTCGACCTTGGCCAGCAGGAAGCGGCCGTTGTACTCCCGGGCCAGACGCTCCAGGAGCGGCCCCAACTGCTTGCACGGCTCGCACCACTCGGCCCAGAAGTCGATGACGACGGGGACCTCGGCGGAGCGCTGGAGAACGTCGCGCTCGAAGCCCGCCTCATCGACATCGATCACCAGGGCGGACGGAGGCACGGCGGCGCCGCCGCCCTGCCGGGCGGCCTCGGCACGGGCCTGCTCCGCCTTCACCTTGGCCTCGCCGGCCGCCTTCACCGCGGCGAGGTCGACGACGCCGCTCATGGACATGTTCCTAGGCTGCATACGTACATCCTCCCCCCTTGGCACGCCGTTCCGGAAAGCGATCCGGTAACCGCATCCGTCCGTGGCTCCCGCCGGTGTGCGGGGCGCACGGACATCCACGGCCCGAGGGCCCTGGCGGGCCCTTTTTTCCGCCGGGTCCCCACCCGGCGCATGTGGCTGTCGTTCGCTCGTGGCGCAGCAACGGCATGGCCGTCGTCCTTACGCTACGACCCGTAGCGTAACTGGCCCGCACCCCTGGTGCACAAGAGTGTTCGGTGATCTGTCTCACGACGAACGGGAACGGCTTGTTATCGCTACCGGCGGGTATGGTCACGAGATGCTGAGCCACAGCCACCCCAAACCCGCTCGAACGGGACGACCGCGCAGCGCTGCGGCCGATGAAGCGATCCTGGAGGCCTGCCGGGCCTCGCTGGTCGACCTCGGCTGGTCGAAGCTGACGATGGGTGATGTGGCCACACGGGCCGGGGTAGCCAAGACGACCCTCTACCGCCGCTGGGCCGGAAAGAACGAACTGGTCGTGGACGCCGTCGCGGTCCTCTTCGACGAGCTGGAACTGCCTGATCTGGGCAGCCTGTCGGCCGATGTGCAGGGTGTGGTGCTGCAGTTCGCCGGGTTGCTCGAGCGGCCGGAGACCAGGACAGCGCTGATGGCCGTCGTCGCCGAGTCGACCCGCGACGAGGCGCTGCGGGCCCGGATCCGCGACTCGATCGTCGACCGGCAGAAGCGACTCGTACTGCTGGGACGGCAACGGGCACAGCAGCGCGGCGAATTGCCCGTCGAGGCGGACGAGGCGACGGCCGCCATGACGGCCGACCTGATCTTCGACGTGATCGCCGGTGCGGTCGTGCACCGGGCGCTCGTGAGCGCCGAGCCCGTCGACGAGGACTGGGCCCGGCGCTTCACGGTTCTGCTGCTCTCGGGGCTGGGCGCGGCGGCCGCCACGTAGCGCGCGCCCCTTGGCCGCGCCCCCGTCAGAAGCCGGGCGGCTCGGTGTATGTGCCCCACTCGTCCCGCAGGACCCCGCAGATCTCACCGAGCGTCGCCTCGGCCCGTACCGCGTCGAGCATCGGCCCGATCATGTTCGAGCCGTCACGGGCGGCGGCCAGCATCGCGTCCAGTGAGGCGCGCACCCGGGCGTCGTCACGGGCGGCCTTGCGGCCGACGAGCTCGCGGACCTGCTCGCGCTCGACCTCGTGGCTGACCCGCAGGATCTCCAGGTCGCCCGTGACCGAGCCGTGGTGGACATTGACGCCCACGACCCGCTTGTCGCCCTTCTCCAGCGACTGCTGGTACCGGAAGGCGGACTCGGCGATCTCGCCGGTGAACCAGCCGTCCTCGATGCCGCGCAGGATGCCGGAGGTCATCGGCCCGATGGGGTGCTGCCCGTCCGGGTGCGCCCTGGTGCCGCGCTCCTTGATCTGGTCGAAGATCTTCTCGGCGTCGGCCTCGATCCGGTCGGTGAGCTGCTCGACGTACCAGGAGCCGCCGAGCGGGTCCGCCACATTGGCGACACCGGTCTCCTCCATCAGCACCTGCTGGGTGCGCAGCGCGATCTCGGCGGCCTGCTCGGACGGGAGGGCGAGGGTCTCGTCGAGGGCGTTGGTGTGCAGCGAGTTGGTGCCACCGAGGACGGCGGACAGGGCCTCGACCGCGGTCCGTACGACGTTGTTGTACGGCTGCTGGGCGGTGAGGGAGACCCCGGCGGTCTGGGTGTGGAAGCGGAGCCACTGCGCCTTGTCGGTCTTCGCCCCGTACACCTCCTTCATCCAACGGGCCCAGATCCGGCGGGCCGCGCGGAACTTGGCGATCTCCTCGAAGAAGTCGAGGTGCGCGTCGAAGAAGAAGGAGAGCCCGGGGGCGAAGGTGTCGACGTCGAGCCCGCGGGAGAGGCCGAGCTCCACGTAGCCGAAGCCGTCGGCGAGGGTGTACGCGAGCTCCTGCGCGGCCGTCGCCCCGGCCTCGCGGATGTGGTAGCCGGAGACCGAGAGCGGCTTGTACGCGGGGATGGCGGCGGCGCAGTGCTCCATCAGGTCGCCGATCAGACGCAGATGGGGCTCGGGCTGGAAGAGCCACTCCTTCTGCGCGATGTACTCCTTGAAGATGTCGGTCTGGAGCGTGCCGTTGAGCACCCCAGGGTCGACGCCCTGGCGCTCCGCGGCGACCAGGTACATGCAGAAGACGGGGACCGCGGGGCCGCTGATCGTCATGGACGTCGTGACGTCGCCGAGCGGGATGTCCTTGAAGAGGACCTCCATGTCGGCGGCGGAGTCGATGGCGACACCGCAGTGCCCGACCTCGCCGAGCGAGCGCGGCTCGTCGGAGTCGCGGCCCATCAGCGTCGGCATGTCGAAGGCCACGCTGAGCCCGCCGCCGCCCGCGGCGAGGATCATCTTGTACCGCTCGTTGGTCTGCTCGGCGTTGCCGAAGCCGGCGAACTGGCGGATGGTCCAGGTGCGGCCGCGGTAGCCGGTCGGATAGAGACCCCGGGTGAACGGGTACTCGCCCGGCCAGCCGATCCGCTCGAAACCCTCGTAGGTGTCCCCGGGGCGGGGCCCGTACGCGGGCTCGACCGGATCCCCGGAGAGCGTGGTGAAGTCCGCGTCACGCTTGCGGGCCTTGTCGTAACGGGCCTGCCAGCGTCGGCGGCCTTCCTCGATCGCGTCAGCGTCCATGGAACCCAATTTACTAGGACGTCCTAGTAAATGTCGATGACAAACCGCCCGGCGCTTTGCGCGGGGCGGTTCGGGTGGGGCCGGGTCAGACCTTCGCGGTGACCGGGGAGCCGTCCGCGACCAGCGGCTCGATCTCCTGCACGACCTTGCGCTCGACGAAGAACGCGGCGGTCGGGATCGTGCCGGAGATCAGCACCCAGAGGAGCTTGCCCATCGGCCACTTCGCCTTGGAGCCCAGGTCGAAGGCGAAGATCAGGTAGATGATGTACAGCACACCATGGATCTGGGAGACGACGAGCGTCAGCCCCTCACCGGTGTCGAAGCCGTACTTGAAGACCATGCAGGTGCAGAGCACCAGCAACATGACGGCGGTGACGTAGGCCATCACCCGGTACCGGGTCAGCACGCTGCGTTTCATGGCAACGAGCGTAACCGGGCAGCCGGGGGGATCTTGAAGCGGGCCGGGGGTCGTGGCTGCCGGACCCCGGGAACCCGGCCCGACTCGAAAGAAGACGCTATTTCTCTTCGAAGTCGTGGGCCGCGATCCGCAGCGGACGCAGCATGGCGAAGATCTCCCCGCACTCCTCGGCGTCGTACGCCCCGAGCCCGAACTCCATGTCCACCAGGTCCCGGGTGGCCGCCTCGACCACCTCGCGGCCCTTCCCGGTGATGGAGGCGAGCGTGCCGCGACCGTCGTTCGGGTTGGGACGCTTGGCCACCAGACCGGACCTGACCAGCCGGTCCACCGTGTTCGTCACGGAGGTGGGATGGACCATCAGCCGCTCGCCGATCTTGGACATCGGCAGCTCGCCCGCCTTGGAGAAGGTGAGCAGCACCAGCGCCTCGTACCGCGCGAAGGTCAGCCCGTACGGTTTGACGACCGCGTCGACCTCGGCGAGCAGGATCTGCTGCGCACGCATGATCGAGGTGATCGCCCCCATCGCGGGGACCGGACCCCAGCGCTGCTGCCAGAGTTCGTCGGCGCGGGCGATGGGATCGAACGGGAGACTGAGGGGCTTCGGCACGGCACCGACCTTACCCACTGGTCATATGCTGGTCAGCCCCGTCTCGCACTTCGGTCCGGCTACCGTCCGCAGGTGCGGTCGCGCGTGCGGTTCTGCTGACCTCACGGACCAGCAGAAGGGTGCAGACGACGCCGATCGCCCCGGAGCCGGCGACCACCCGGTGCACCGGGAGGAACTCGGCTGCAAGGCCGGCGAGGGCCATGCCGATGCCCTGGACCGTCATCAGTCCCGCGGTGAGCAAGGTCATGGCCCGGCCCCGCAGCTCCTCCGGGACGGCGTCGACGAACCACTGGTCGAGGCCGATGATGTACGCCGCCCCCACCCCGGCCAGCGCGAGCGCCACGAGGGTCAGCACCATGCCGGGGCGGAGCCCGTACAGCAGGAGCGGCAGCAGCCCGGCGGCGGCGACCGGCAGCACGATCCGGGAGCGGATGCGCGGGGCCAGCACGGCGCCTGCGTACAGCTCGGCGGCGATGTGCCCGACCGGCATCGCGCACATCAGCAGCCCCAGGGCCGCCGGGCCGAGGCCGATCTCGTCCGCGTACGGGGCGGCGAGAGCCTCCGGTGCGACGACGAACAGCGCGGGTACCCAGAAGAGCAGCATCAGCGCGCGGATTCTGCGGTCGGCGAGGACGACGCGGGCCCCGGCCAGCGATTCCTTGAGCAGCGCGCCGCCGCGGTCACCGCCGTTCCTGGCGGGCCGGTCGCGGGTGCCGAAGCGGAGCAGGGCCGCCGAGCAGAGGAACGTCCCGACGGTGATCGTGATCGCCCCGCGCGCGGACAGTGCCGCAAGCAGCACACCGCCCACGCCGAAGCCGATCAGCAGCGCGCTCTGCGAGACGATCCGCAGCAGCGAGCGGCCCAGCACATAGAGGTCGCCCTCGCCGAGGATGTCGGTGAGCGCGGCCATCCGCGTCCCGGTGAAGACGGGCGACACGGAGGCGACGAGACAGCGCAGCGCGAGGAGCCCGCCGACCGGGGTGCCCGGCAGCACCATGACGGCGACGCAGCCCGCGCAGACCAGATCGCAGGTGACGAGAACCCGGCGGGCCGGGTAGCGGTCGGCGACGCCTGCGAAGAGGGTGCCGCCGACGAGGTACGGCAGGAAGCCGAGCGCGAACGTGAGGGCGCTGAGCAGGGGCGAGCCGGTGAGGTCGTAGACGAGGACGGTGAGCGCGAGCTCGCTGACCACGACGCCGAGGAGGGAGAGCAGATGGGCGGCGAAGACGGCGCGGAACTCCCGCACGGCGAAGACGGCACGGTAACCGCGAGGGGTGGGCTCGGGGGACGCGGCGGGCGCCCGGTCCCGGAGCGCGGGCGACGGCTTCGGGTCAATGAGGTCGGCGCGCTCCGGGGAAGGGGCCGAGACCTGCACCGCTTCGGCGTGATGGGCGGTCGCGGCGCGGGGCGCGGCTGACGGGTCGCGTGGGCGCGTCGGACCGTGCGGGGTGTCCGCCGCGTCGCGGGGGCCGCCCGCCGGAGAGGGGCTGTTGCTCGGCATGACCGCAGCTTGGAGGACCGGGGGCCCCGCTCCGTAGACTTTCGGCTGACGCCGAATCTTCGTGAGGCCGCCCATGCCGTTCCATCTGCATCTCGACGAGAACGATCTGCTTCGCTGCCGGTTCGCGCTCTCCCCGCTCTGGGAGACCCAGGCCGCGGTGCGCACGCTTCGGCACCCCGGGCGGCACGATTACCACCAGCCGTGGCTGCGGCGCATCCAGGACGCCGCCGCGGGTCTCGACCTCGGGCCGCTGTGGTCGTTGATGCCGGAGGGCGGACACAACCCGGACTTCCTCTGCCCGCCGCCGCTGGGGCCCTACGCCTCGTTCGAGGAGGAGATCGCCGGCGTACGCGCCATCGATCCCGGGCTCATCCGCGAGGACCTGGCCCTGACGCTCGCCGACCAGCCGGGTGCGCTGGACTCCCCTGCCGGGCAGGCGCTGCTCGCCGATCCCGCCCGGGCGCTGCACGAGCTGTCCGCACTGCTGGAACAGGCCTGGCGGACCCTGGTCGAGCCGGACTGGCCGCGGTTGCGCGCGTTGCTGGAGGCGGACATCGCCTACCACTCGCGCCGGCTGGCCGAGGTCGGCTTCGCGCGGCTGCTCGGTGAGCTCAGTCCCCAGCTCAGATGGACGGACTCGACCCTCACGCTGGTCGGGATGAGAGGCCGGCACTCCCGGGTGCTCGGCGGGCAGGGCCTCGTCCTGATGCCGAGCGTGTTCGCCTGGCCGGATGTGGTCAGCGGATACGAACCGCCCTGGCTGCCCGCGGTGATCTATCCCGCGCGTGGGATCGGCGGGCTGTGGACGGAGCCCGCCGACCGTACGCCGCAGGCGCTCGCCCGGCTGCTCGGCCGGGCGCGGGCCGACGTGCTGTGCGCACTCGACGAACCGGCCGGGACGAGCGCGCTCGCCCACCGGCTGGGCCTCGCGCCGTCCTCCGTATCGGCCCATCTCTCGGTGCTGCGGGCAACGGGACTGCTGACGTCACGGCGGTACGGACATCAGGTGCTGTACGAGCGCACGCCCCTCGGGATCGCACTCGCGGTGACGTCCGGCGCGGACACCGGGTGACGGCGGACCCCCGCGCCGTACGGCGCGGGGGTCCGCCAGGTGGTGCGGCGGGCCGCTGTCAGCCCGCGAGGTACCGCTCGACCGTCTCGACCTTGGAGGTCAGGCCGTCCGTGACGCCGGGGCGGATATCGGCCTTCAGTACGAGGGAGACACGTCCGGCGCGGGCCTCGACGGCCGCGACGGCCCGCTTGACGACGTCCATTACCTCGTCCCACTCACCCTCGATGGAGGTGAACATGGCGTCCGTACGGTTGGGCAGTCCGGAGTCGCGGACGACTCGGACGGCGTCGGCGACGTACTCACCGACGTCCTCGCCGACGCCCAGCGGGCTGACGGAGAAGGCGACGATCATGCCTGGACCACGCCTTCCCGGCGGGCGCGGGCGGCGATGACGCCGTCGGCCTCGTAGCGCTTCAGCACCTTGTCGCCGTACAGACCGCCGAACGGGAGCAGCGCCAGCAGGAAGAAGAAGGCGACGCGCTTGAGCGGCCACTTGGTCTTGGACCAGACGTCCAGCAGCAGGACGGCATAGATCACGAAGAGGACGCCGTGCAGCATGCCGAGCGGCATCATCAGGTAGTCGATGTCCGAGACACGGCTGAGGATCGAGCCAAAGATGATCAGCGCCGGGAAGGAGAGCGCCTCGGGAATCGAGATGAGGCGCAGCCGGTGCAGGGCGGTGGCGGTCTTGATGTCCACGAGGGCACCTTCGGTGGGAGGGTCGCGACGGCTTGTGAATACAGGCACAAGCGTCCCCCATTGTGACATCGCGCCCCACATGCCCCGGGGGCGGGGGGCAGGGCGCGCCGCTGGGCACTTTTCGGCGCATATCAGGGTCGATTCAGGGGCCGGATAGGTCCATGGACCCTGTCCGGGCCCTGGTCCGGGCCGCTAACGTCACCCCGTGGCAATGTTCCGACTCCAAGGCAGCAAGACGCTCGCCGTCGATCTCACCGGCGACGCCGTCAGGGCGAAGAACGGCTCGATGGTCGCGTACGACGGCCGGATGGCGTTCAAGAAGATGTCCGGCGGCGGTGAGGGGATCCGCGGCATGGTGACCCGCCGGCTGACCGGCGAGCAGATGACCGTGATGGAAGTGACAGGACAGGGCACCTGCTACTTCGCCGACCGCGCGAGCGAGATCAATCTGGTGTCGCTGCGCGGCGAGAAGCTCTATGTGGAGGCGAGCAATCTGCTCTGCACCGACGCCGGGCTGCGCACCGGCACCACCTTCACCGGGCTGCGCGGCGGGGCGACCGGCAACGGCCTGTTCACCACCACGGTCGAGGGCACCGGGCAGGCGGCGATCATGTCGGACGGCTCGGCCGTGGTGCTGCGGGTGACGGCTCAGTACCCGCTGTTCGTCGATCCCGGCGCGTACATCGCCCACCAGGGCAACCTCCAGCAGCACTTCCAGTCCGGGGTGAACTTCCGGACGCTGATGGGCGAGGGCTCGGGCGAGTCGTTCCAGATCCGGTTCGAGGGCGAGGGCCTCGTCTACGTGCAGCCGAGCGAGCGGAACACCATCGGGGGCGATGTCTGATGCCGTTCCGCGAGATCAACTCGAAGATGGTCGAGGCGACGGTGGTCCCCGGCCAGAAGATGTTCAGCCAGCGCGGCGCGATGCTCGCGTACCGCGGCGAGGTGTCGTTCACCCCGAACATCCAGGGCGGCCAGGGCGGCCTGATGTCGATGATCGGCCGGCGGGTGGCCAACGAGGCGACCCCGCTGATGACGGTCGAGGGCAGCGGCACGGTGATGTTCGGCCACGGCGGCCACCACATCCAGGTGATCAACCTGGCCGGCGACACCCTCTACGTGGAGGCCGACCGGCTGCTCGCCTTCGACGGGACGTTGCAGCAGGGCACGATGTTCATGGGGGCGCAGGGCGGGGTCATGGGCATGGTGCGCGGTCAGGTGACCGGGCAGGGTCTGTTCACCACGACGCTGAAGGGCCATGGCGCGGTCGCGGTGATGGCGCACGGCGGGGTTATCGAGCTGCCGATCACCCCGGGCCGCGAGGTGCATGTGGACCCGCAGGCGTATGTCGCGCACCACGGTGACGTACGCAACAAGCTCTCCACCGCGCTCGGCTGGCGCGACATGGTGGGGCGCGGCTCCGGCGAGGCGTTCCAGCTGGAGCTCAGCGGAAGTGGCGCGGTGTACGTCCAGGCGTCGGAGGAGAAGCTGTGAGCACGCCCGTGATCTTCGATCCGATGACACTGCCGTCGGACGACAACGTCAACGCGTACACCTTCTGCGTGGAGCTCAAGGGGAGCCAGTGGTTCCTGCAGAAGGGCAAGATGATCGCCTACTACGGGCGGATCGAGTTCAACGGCATCGGCCACGGCCGCTTCGAGCGGCTGATCCGTACGAGCTTCCACTCGCCGCTGCACGCGAGCGACTGGGTGGTGGCCGAGGGCAGCGGCAAGATGCTGCTCGCCGACCGGGCGTTCGACGTGAACTCGTACGACCTGGAGGACGGGAACCTGACGATCCGTTCCGGCAACCTCCTCGCGTACCAGCCGACGCTGGCGCTCAAGCAGTCGATCGTGCCCGGCTTCCTCACGCTGATCGGTACGGGGAAGTTCGTGGCCGCGTCCAACGGTCCGGTGGTCTTCATGGAGCCGCCACTGCGGGTCGATCCGCAGGCACTGGTGGGCTGGGCCGACTGCCCCTCGCCGTGCCACCACTACGACCACGGCTACATGACGGGTGTGATGGGCGGGCTCAGATCGCTTACCGGAATCGGCGGGACGTCGGGCGAGGAGCACCAGTTCGAGTTCGTCGGCGCCGGTACGGTACTGCTCCAGTCGACGGAGGTCCTGATGCCCGAACAGGCGACGGGGCTGACTCCGCAGCAGGCCGGGGTGCCGGGCGGCGGACAGCACTCACCGGGTGCAGGTCAACCCGGCTCCACCCCCCGTCTGCCCGGGCAGCTGGGGGACCTCCAACGCCGCTTCGGTTTGTGAACGGTAGTCTGCGGAGTGTGACGTCGAACGTCTGCGCCCAGCCCGGACCGGGCTCCTGCGCCGGTCCCCGGGCGGGTGCCGGACATCACACCCAGTCTACTTCGTCCAGATTTCAACTTCTTAGGTAGAATCCATACATGGAGACCGAGACGGCCACCCGCTGGCTGAGCGACGCGGAGCAGTGCGCCTGGCGCACCCACCTGGACGTCAGCAGACTGCTGATGCATCAGCTGGAGAAGGATCTCCAGCCGTTCGACCTGACCATGAACGACTACGAAATCCTGGTCAACCTCTCGGAGTCGGACGGCCAGCGCATGCGGATGAGCGACCTCGCCGCAGCCACTCTGCAGTCCAAGAGCCGGCTCTCGCACCAGATCACGCGGATGGAGTCGGCCGGGCTGGTCCGCCGGGAGAACTGCGAGTCCGACCGGCGTGGGCTGTTCGCGGTGCTCACGGAGACAGGTGCGGAGACGATGCACAAGGTCGCACCGCACCACGTCGCTTCAGTGCGCAAACACTTCATGGACCTGCTGACGCCCGAAGCACTGGCGGACCTGCATGCGGCGCTGACGCCGGTTGCGGATCATCTGCGGGGGCGGCGGGGCAAGCCGTAGCGCGGCGGGGGCACGCGGGTGGGGGTGCGCCGTGGCACGGGCGCGGCGACTCCGCCCTCGGTCGCCGGACAGGCCTGATCCGCCGATCGCCGGGCGGGCCGGAATGCGTCCGGGCGGGCGGGGATCGGCCGGGCGGGGATGCGCTCGCCGGCAGGACCGGCGTTGCCCTCAATTGCCCGGATCCGGCCTTGCCGGCAGGCGTAGTTCGAAACGGGCACCACCTTCCGGAGATCGGGTGACCGTCAGGGTGCCCTGATGCCGGCGGGCCACGTCTCTCGCTATGGCGAGGCCCAGGCCCGCGCCGCCCTCGTCGCGGCTGCGGGCGTCGTCCAGGCGCACGAAGCGTTCGAAGATCCGCTCACGCTCGGGCTCGGGGACGCCCGGCCCGTCGTCGCCGACCGCGACCACCACGCCGCCACGTTCCGTGCGCACCGAGACGGCGACCGAACTCTCCGCGTGACGCTCCGCGTTGTCCAGCAGATTGCCGATGATTCGCGCCAACTGACTACGCGAGCCGGTGACTTCGAGGGGCTGCGACGGCGGTACGGACACCGCCACCGGGATCCGGTCGCCGGTGCGCTGCGAGACCTCCTCGTGGACGAGCGCGCCGATGTCCAGCCGGGTGCTCCCCGGCCGCTCCCCCGCGTCCAGCCGGGCCAGCAGCAACAGATCGGCTGCCAGCGCCTGGAGCCGGACGGTGTCCGTGACCGCGCCGGGCACGTCCAGCAGCTCCGGATGGGCCGCGCCCACCTCCAACTGTGTGCGCAGGGACGCGATCGGGCTGCGCAGCTCGTGCGAGGCGTCCGCGACGAAGCGCCGCTGACGGTCGACCGAGGCCTCCAGCGCGGTCAGGGTCTCGTTGGTGGTACGGGCCAGCCGGGCGATCTCGTCGCGCGAACCGGGCTCGGGCACCCGCCGGGACAGATCCTCGGACGCCGTGATCGCGGACATCTCCGCCCGGATGCCCTCGACGGGCCGCAGCGCGCGCCGTGTCATCAGCCAGGTCACCGCGGCGACGATCAGCAGCATGACGGGCAGGCCGATCAGCATCGCGCGGCGCACGCTGCCCACCGCTCTCTGTTCGGTGGCGAGCGGGGCGCCCGCGTGGACGGTCAGGGTCACACCGGCGCCGGTGGTCGCGGAGACCGAGGCGAAGCGGTAGTCGGCCCTGTCGCCGTCGACGGTGGCGGCGCCGTTGGTGAAGTCCGGGTCGTCGGTGGAGACTTCGCCACGGGCGGGAATGCCGACGTTCGCGTCGTCGTCGCCCCGGTCCTCGCCCCCGTGCCGGTCGCCTCCGCCGTCGTCGTCGGTGCCGGCACTCGTCGGCAGGGCGGACACCTGGGGCTTGACCCGGTCCGTGCCCGTGCCGGTGATCGCCACCAGGTCGTCGGACACGGCCACCAGCCGCCCGTCCTCGTCGATCACCTGGACCGGGTGCTCCTCCGCGTCGGGCAGGTCCAGCTGGTGGACCGGCACATCGAGGGCCAGCTGTCCGGCGACCTCACGGGCCGCCACCTCCGCCTGGAGGCCCGCCTGGTCGGTGAGATTGGCGCGCAGGACGAGGAGCACGGCGAGCCCGGCGCCGATCAGAGCGACCGCGACCACCACCGTGGCCCCGAGCGCTGCCCTGGCCCGCACGGATCTCACAGCGCCTCCAGCCGGTAGCCGGCGCCGCGCACCGTGCGGATGGCCGCGGCGGAGAGCTTGCGCCGCAGCGCGCTCACGTACACCTCGACGATGTTCGGGTCCCCGTCGTACGCGAAGTCCCAGACGTGTTCCAGGATGTCCGCCTTGCTGACCACCTGCCCCGCCCGCAGGGCCAGCTGCTCCAGCACGGCGAACTCCTTGGCCGTGAGCGTGACTTCGTCACCGCCCAGGTGGACGCGGCGGGCGGCGGTGTCCATCCGCAGTGCGCCGACGGTGAGCACGGGCGAGGCGGAACCGCCGCCCCGGCGCCGCAACAGTGCCCGGATCCGGGCGACCAGCACCACGTACGAGAACGGCTTGGTCAGATAGTCGTCGGCGCCGGTGTCCAGCCCCTCCGCCTCGTCGTACTCCCCGTCCTTCGCCGTCAGCATCAGGATCGGCACCTCGTGGCCGGCGGCGCGCAGGGCGGCGCAGACCCGGTAGCCGTTCATCCCCGGCAGCATGATGTCGAGCACGACGAGGTCGTACGCCCCCTCACCCGCCCGGTGCAGCCCTTCGAGGCCGTCGTGCACGACGTCCACGGCGAAGCCCTCGGCGGTGAGTCCCCCGGCCAGGGACCTCGCCAGCCGCTTCTCGTCCTCCACTATCAACAGACGCATACGCACAGAGTGGCAAACGGAACCTGAAGACGGCTTCAGGTCGCTTCAGGCTGCGTTCAGCATCGGTGCGCCACGGTGGTTCACGTTGCACACGGGCAACCCACATCGGGAGGAACCCTCATGAAGCACAGGATCGCCATCGCCGCCGTCACCGCGGCCGTACTCATCGGCGGCGGGACCGCCACGGCCGCCGCCTTCGCCGACGACAGCGGCCGGGACAGCCACGACAGCGCGAAGGTACTCGGCAAGCACACCTCCGACGACGACAACAAGGTGCTCGGCAGGCACACTTCCGACGACGACACCGCCGACGACCGCGGCCGGCACACGACACGGCCGACCCCTGTCACGCGCTCCGCCGCGATCGACGCCGCTCTGCGCTCGGCGCCGGGCACGGTCACCTCGATCGAGCTCGACGACGCCGACCGGAGCGGAGGAGCCCCGCACTGGGAGATCGAGATCAACGGCAAGGACGGCAGGCACCACGAGCTCGACGTGGACGCCAGGACCGCCGCGGTCACCCCCGACCACTCGGACGACGACCGCCGCGGGCACGACCGGCACGGGGACGACCACCGCGGGGACGACCGGCACGACGACCGCGACGACGACTGATCAGGCCCCGCAGCCCGACAGCGCCGTCCCGTCGGCGAAGTCGGAAGAACACCACGTCGTCCCGCGCGACCAGCTCCGGCTCGGCCCTCCCCCATGGGCCGGCCGGAGCGGAGCCTCACACTCCTGCTGTTGGCGTCTCCCTCGGCCTACAGGTCGTACGACTCCGGCGAGCTGTCTGCGGACGCCGCCCGCCATCGACGCGTCCTCGGCGCACACCGCCCCGGGCGGAAGGCGGCCCGCACGCCGCCCGCCGCCCCGGGTGTCAGGCCCCGGTGATTCCCGCCACCAGTTCGTCCGCCGCGGTGTACGGGTCCAGGCGGCCCGCCACGATGCGTTCGGCCAGGGAGTCCAGGCGGCGGTCGCCGTGGAGGTCGTCGATGCGTTCGCGGAGTCTGGTGACCGCGATCGTCTCGACCTCGCGGGCCGCGCGCGCCGCCCGCCGCTCGGCGAGGACGCCGTGCTCCTCCATCCACGCCCGGTGCTTCTCCAGCGCCTCGACGACCTCGTCGATGCCCTCGCCCCGGGCGGCGACCGTCTTCACGATCGGCGGCCGCCAGTCGCCGGGCCCCCGGGACTCCCCGAGGCCCAGCATGTGGTTGAGCTCACGCGCGGTGGCGTCCGCACCGTCACGGTCGGCCTTGTTGACGACGTACACATCGCCGATCTCCAGGATTCCGGCCTTCGCCGCCTGGATGCCGTCGCCCATGCCCGGGGCGAGCAGGACCACGGAGGTGTCGGCCTGGGAGGCGATCTCCACCTCCGACTGGCCGACGCCGACCGTCTCCACCAGGATCACGTCGCAGCCGGCCGCGTCCAGCACCCGGATCGCCTGCGGCGCCGACCAGGCGAGGCCGCCGAGATGTCCGCGGGTGGCCATGGAACGGATGTAGACGCCGGGGTCGGAGGCGTGCTCCGACATCCGGACGCGGTCGCCGAGGAGCGCACCCCCGGAGAACGGCGACGACGGGTCGACAGCCAGCACACCGACGCGCTTGCCGGCCCGCCGGTACGCCGAGACGAGCGCGGACGTGGAGGTCGACTTGCCGACACCGGGCGAACCGGTCAGGCCGACGACGTACGCGTTCCCGGCCAGCGGCGCGAGGGCCGCCATCACCTCGCGCAGCTGCGGCGACGCCCCCTCCACCAGCGAGATGAGCCGGGCCACGGCCCGCGGCCGGCCCTCACGGGCCTGCTCGACCAGGGTGGGGACGTCCACCATTACCGCTCCGTTCGGTTCGCTCTGCAGCTGCGTACGTACGACTACTACTTGCCCGGCACGCGAATGATCAGCGCATCGCCCTGGCCGCCACCGCCGCACAGCGCTGCCGCACCCGTGCCGCCGCCACGCCTCTTCAGCTCCAGCGCCAGGTGCAGCACCACACGCGCGCCGGACATCCCGATCGGGTGACCCAGCGCGATCGCTCCGCCGTTGACGTTCACCTTTTCCGGGGAGACGCCGAGGTCCTTCATCGACTGGACGGCGACGGCCGCGAACGCCTCGTTGATCTCGATGAGGTCGAGGTCCTCGACGGCGAGGCCGTCCTTCTTCAGCGCGTGCTTGATCGCGTTGGACGGCTGCGACTGCAGCGAGTTGTCCGGGCCCGCCACATTGCCGTGTGCGCCGATCTCGGCGATCCAGTCCAGGCCCAGCTCCTCGGCCTTGGCCTTGCTCATCACGACGACCGCCGCGGCGCCGTCGGAGATCTGCGAGGAGGTACCGGCGGTGATCGTGCCGTCCTTGGTGAAGGCCGGGCGCAGCTTGCCGAGGGACTCGACGGTCGTCTCGGCGCGGATGCCCTCGTCCTTGGAGAAGAGGACCGGGTCGCCCTTGCGCTGCGGGATCTCGACCGGGGTGATCTCGGCCTCGAAGAGACCGTTCTTCTGGGCGGCGGCGGCGCGCTGGTGGGAGAGGGCGCCGATCGCGTCCTGGTCCAGGCGGTTCAGACCGAGACGGGTGTTGTGCTTCTCGGTGGATTCACCCATCGGGATGTTCTCGTACGCGTCGGTCAGACCGTCGTACGCCATCGAGTCGAGCATCTCGATCGCGCCGTACTTGTAGCCCTCGCGGGACTTCGGGAGCAGGTGCGGGGCGTTGGTCATGGACTCCTGGCCACCGGCGACCACGACGTCGAACTCGCCGGCGCGGATCAGCTGGTCGGCCAGCGCGATGGCGTCGAGCCCGGACAGACACACCTTGTTGACGGTGAGTGCCGGAACGTTCATCGGGATGCCGGCCTTGACCGCGGCCTGGCGTGCCGGGATCTGCCCGGCCCCGGCCTGGAGCACCTGGCCCATGATCACGTACTCGACCTGGTCGCCGCCGATGCCGGCCCGGTCCAGCGCCGCCTTGATGGCGAAGCCTCCGAGGTCGGCTGCGGAGAAGCTCTTCAGGGAGCCGAGAAGACGCCCCATGGGCGTACGGGCGCCCGCGACGATCACTGAGGTGGTACCGGTCGTTCCAGACATGAGGCACGGCCCCTTGGATTAGATGTGAACGAGGGTTTACTCGAATGTACTGAGCGGTACCCCGCCCGTCATCCGGCAGCGGGTGTGATCGCGCGCACGTTGCGTAACCATCGGTTGGGCGCTCCACTGTTGTCCATGCTGACGCGAATCGACCACATCGGGATCGCCTGTTTCGACCTCGACAGGACTGTCGAGTTCTACCGCTCGACCTATGGCTTCGAAGTGTTCCACTCCGAGGTCAACGAGGAGCAGGGCGTGCGGGAGGCCATGCTCAAGATCAATGAGACCTCGGACGGCGGTGCCTCGTACCTCCAGTTGCTCGAACCCACTCGCGAGGACTCGGCCGTCGGTAAATGGCTGGCCAAGAACGGCGAGGGGGTCCACCACATCGCCTTCGGCACCGCGGACGTCGACGCGGACGCCGCGGACATCCGTTCCAAGGGCGTCCGGGTGCTGTACGACGAGCCCAGGACCGGGTCGATGGGGTCCCGGATCACCTTTCTGCACCCCAAGGACTGCCACGGCGTCCTCACCGAACTGGTCACGTCCGCAGCGGAGCACTGACCTCCGGATACCTGGCCCGGTAGAGTGGGCGATTCCGGGCCGGGGCCGGGTCGGGGCCGCGCCGCGTCCCCAGCCGTTGATCTGTCACCATTCCCCGGGGGACCGTTCGCCGGCGAACGGTACTCGTTTGGAGAGTTGCGACCAGGGGACGGATGGGACCGCGCAGTGCGGGGCTACGAACGCCAGGAGAGCCACCGAGCTGACGACGACCACCTCTCGCGGTTCGAAGCCGAGATGGATCGGCTGAAGACCGACCGGGAGAAGGCCGTCCAGCACGCCGAGGACCTCGGTTACCAGGTCGAGGTCTTGCGCGCCAAGCTGCATGAGGCTCGGCGCAATCTCGCGACCCGTCCCGCGTACGACAGCGCGGACATCGGCTACCAGGCCGAACAGCTGCTCCGTAATGCCCAGATCCAGGCTGAGCAGCTGCGGACCGACGCCGAGCGCGAGCTCCGTGACGCCCGGGCGCAGACGCAGCGGATCCTGCAGGAGCACGCCGAACACCAGGCGCGGCTGCAGGCCGAGCTGCACAACGAGGCCGTGCAGCGGCGTCAGCAGCTCGACCAGGAGCTCGCGGAGCGCCGCCAGACCGTCGAGTCGCACGTCAACGAGAACGTCGCCTGGGCCGAGCAGCTGCGGGCACGGACCGAGTCCCAGGCCCGCCGGCTGCTCGACGAGTCGCGGGCCGAGGCCGAGCAGTCCATGGCCGCCGCCCGCGCCGAGGCCGTCCGGCTCGCGGACGAGACCCGGCAGCGGCTCGGCTCCGAGGCGGAGTCCGCCCGCGCCGAGGCCGAGACGATCCTGCTGCGCGCCCGCAAGGACGCCGAGCGGCTGCTCAACGCCGCGTCCAACCAGGCGCAGGAGGCCACCAGCCACGCCGAGCAGCTGCGTACGTCGACGAACGCGGAGACCGAGCAGACCCGGCAGCAGACCGCCGAGCTGAACCGGGCCGCCGAGCAGCGCATGCAGGAGGCCGAGACGCAGCTGCGCGAGGCCCGCCTGGAGGCCGAGAAGGTCCTCACGGAGGCGAAGGAGGCCGCGGTCAAGCGGCTGGCCGGCGCCGAGTCGCAGAACGAGCAGCGCACCCGCACGGCAAAGTCGGAGATCGCCCGGCTGGTCGGCGAGGCCACGAAGGACGCCGAGGCGCTGAAGGCGGAGGCCGAGCAGGCGCTCGCCGACGCCCGCGCCGAGGCTGAGCGGCTCACGTCCGAGGCGAGCGAGAAGGCCCGCACAGCGGCCGCCGAGGACACCGCGGCCCAGCTCGCCAAGGCGGCCAGGACCGCCGAGGAGGTGCTGACCAAGGCGTCCGAGGACGCGAAGTCCACCACCCGGGCGGCGAGCGAGGAGGCCGAGCGGATCCGCCACGAGGCGGAGGCCGAGGCGGACCGGCTGCGCGGCGAGGCGGCGGAGCAGGCCGACCAGCTCAAGGGCGCGGCCAAGGACGACACCAAGGAGTACCGGGCCAAGACGGTCGAGCTGCAGGAGGAGGCGCGCAGGCTGCGCGGCGAGGCCGAGCAACTGCGCTCCGAGGCGGTCGCCGAGGGCGAGCGGATCCGCGGCGAGGCCCGCCGCGAGGCCGTCCAGCAGATCGAGGAGGGCGCGAAGACCGCCGAGGAACTGCTGTCCAAGGCGAAGGCGGACGCGGAGGAGCTGCGGAACGCCGCGGGCACCGAGAGCGAACGGGTCCGTGCCGAGGCGATCGAGCGCGCCACGGTGCTGCGCAAGCAGGCCGAGGAGGCCTTGGAGCGGGCCCGCGCAGAGGCCGAGCGGCTGCGTACCGAGTCCGAGGAGCAGGCGGAGTCCACCACGACCGCGGCCGAGCAGGCGGCGGCGGAGCTCCGTGAGGAGACCGAGCGCGCGGTCGCGGCCCGGCACGCCGAGGCGGCCGACGAGCTGATCCGGCTGCACACCGAGGCCGAGACCCGGGTCACCACCGCCGAACAGGCGCTCACGGACGCGCGCGCCGAGGCGGAGCGGATCCGGCGCGAGACGAACGAGGAGTCCGAGCGGCTGCGTGCCGAGGCCGCCGAGCGGCTGCGCACCCTGCAGGAGCAGTCCGAGACCGAGGCCGAGCGGCTGCGCGACGAGGCGGCGGCGGACGCGTCGCGGTCCCGCGCGGAAGGCGAGGCCGTCGCCGTACGGCTGCGCAGCGAGGCGGCCGCCGAGGCGGAGCGGCTCAGGACCGAGGCACAGGAGAGCGCCGACCGGGTGCGGTCCGAGGCCGCGGCCGCGGCCGAGCGGGTCGGCACCGAGGCCGCCGAGGCACTGGCCGCCGCCCAGGAGGAGGCGAACCGGCGCCGTCGCGAGGCCGAGGAGACCCTCGACGCCGCGCGCACGGAGGCCACCCAGGAGCGCGAGCGGGCCCGCGAGCAGAGCGAGGAGCTCCTCGCCTCCGCCCGCAAGCGGGTCGAGGAGGCGCAGGCCGAGGCCCAGCGGCTGGTCGGCGAGGCGGACGCCCGGGCGACCGAGATGGTCTCCGCCGCCGAGCAGACCGCCCAGCAGGTACGGGATTCGGTCTCCGGGCTCCAGGAGCAGGCCGAGGCGGAGATCGCCGGGCTGCGTTCCACCGCCGAGCACGTCGCGGAGCGGACGAAGTCCGAGGCGCAGGAGGAGGCGGACCGGGTCCGCGCCGACGCGTACGCCGAGCGGGAGCGGGCCGGCGAGGACTCGGCGCGTATCCGCCGGGAGGCCCAGGAGGAGTCCGAGGCCGCGAAGTCGATGGCCGAGCGGACCGTCAGCGACGCGATCACCGAGTCGGAGCGCCTGCGCACGGACACCGCGGAGTACAGCCAGCGGATGCGTACCGAGGCGTCGGACGCGCTGGCGGCGGCCGAGCAGGACGCCGCGCGCAGCCGCGCGGAGGCCCGCGAGGACGCCAACCGGATGCGTTCGGACGCCGCGGCCCAGGTCGACCGGCTGGTGGGCGAGTCGACGGGCGAGGCCGAGCGGATCCTCACCGAGGCGACGCAGCAGGCGACCGAGCTCGTCGGCGACGCCACCAACGAGGCGGAGCGACTGCGTGCGGAGGCGGCAGCCACCGTCGGCTCGGCCCAGGAACACGCGGCCCGTACCCGCGAGGAGTCGGAGCGGGTGCGCGCCGACGCGGAGGCGGCGGCCGAGCAGATGCGCGGGGAGGCCCGCGAGGAGGCGGACCGGCTCCTCGACGAGGCGCGCGAGGCGGCGGCCAAGCGCCGTGCCGATGCCGCCGAGCAGGCCGACCAGCTCGTCAACAAGGCCCAGGAGGAGGCGCTGCGCGCCGCCACCGAGGCCGAGAAGCAGGCCGACACGATGGTCGGCGCGGCCCGCAAGGAGGCCGTGCGGATCACCGCGGACGCGACCGTCGAGGGCAACTCCCTGGTGGAGCGGGCCCGTACGGACGCGGACGAGCTCCTGGTCGGCGCCCGTCGGGACGCCACCGCCATACGGGAGCGGGCCGAGGAGCTCCGGGCCCGTCTGGAGAGCGAGATCGAGGAGCTGCACGACCGGGCTCGGCGCGAGACCTCCGAGCAGATGAAGACGGCGGGCGAGCGCGTCGACAAGCTGATGAAGGCGGCGACGGAGCAGCGCGAAGAGGCTGCGGCGAAGGCCAAGGAGTTGCTGGCGGACGCGAATTCGGAGGCGAGCAAGGTCCGGATCGCCGCGGTGAAACGGGCCGAGTCGCTGCTGAAGGAGGCCGAGCAGAAGAAGGCCAGCATGGTCCGCGAGGCCGAGAAGCTGCGCGCCGACGCCGAGCAGGAGGCGAAGAAGACGGTCGACGAGGGCCGTCGCGAGCTGGATGTCCTGGTGCGTCGGCGCGAGGACATCAACACGGAGATCTCCCGTGTCCAGGACGTCCTGGAGGCGTTGGAGTCCTTCGAGGCACCGGGCGGCAAGGGTGCGGGCGGCGGTTCCACGGGCGGCGTCAAAGCCGGGGCCTCGGCCGGCACACGATCGAGTGGCAAGTCGTCCGAGGGGTAGTCACCCGGTCGAGTCACATGCTTCGACAAGGAGGTTCGCCCCTCCGAGTGGCAAGGGTTCGGGGGGTTAGCCACTCAAAAGGGGTGTCATTCTCCAGATCAAACGGGCATCCACTCGATGACACGCCGCTCGGGCCCCTAGGATTCCCCCTATCACCTCACCGGTCTTACTTCGACAGGAACCCCATGAGTGACCCTTCCTCCCCCTTCGGCTTCGAGCTCGTGCGGCGTGGTTACGACCGCGGTCAGGTGGATGACCGCATTACCAAGCTCGTCGCCGACCGTGATAGGGCTCTGACCCGCATCACGTCTCTGGAAAAGCGCATCGAGGAACTGCACCTCGAAACGCAGAACGCCCAGGCCCAGGTGAACGACGCGGAGCCGTCGTACGCCGGTCTCGGTGCGCGCGTGGAGAAGATCCTCCGCCTCGCCGAGGAGGAGGCGAAGGACCTGCGCGAGGAGGCCCGTCGCGCCGCCGAGCAGCACCGCGAGCTCGCCGAGTCGGCCGCCCAGCAGGTGCGCAACGACGCCGAGTCGTTCGCCGCCGAGCGCAAGGCGAAGGCCGAGGACGAGGGCGTACGCATCGTCGAGAAGGCCAAGGGTGAGGCCGGCTCGCTGCGCACCGAGGCCCAGAAGGACGCGGCGCAGAAGCGCGAGGAGGCGGACGCCCTCTTCGAGGAGACCCGCGCCAAGGCCGCCCAGGCCGCCGCGGACTTCGAGACCAACCTGGCCAAGCGCCGCGACCAGTCGGAACGCGACCTCGCGTCCCGTCAGGCCAAGGCCGAGAAGCGCCTCGCCGAGATCGAGCACCGCGCCGAGCAGCTCCGCCTGGAGGCCGAGAAGCTCCGTACGGACGCCGAGCGCCGGGCCCGCCAGACGGTGGAGACCGCACAGCGCCAGGCCGAGGACATCGTGGCCGACGCGAACGCGAAGGCCGACCGGATCCGCAGCGAATCGGAGCGCGAGCTGGCGGCGCTCACCAACCGCCGCGACTCGATCAACGCGCAGCTGACCAACGTCCGCGAGATGCTGGCGACGCTGACCGGTGCCGCGGTGGCCGCCGCCGGTTCGCCGGTGGACGACGAGCCCGTCACCCGTGGGGTCCCGGCTCAGCAGACCCGCTGATCCCGCTGTACCTCAGCTGTACCCTTTGCGCGCCCGGTTCCGCCCTTGTGGTGGCGCCGGGCGCGCGCCCGTTCTAGCGTGAGCGCATGATCGAGCTGGACGGTCTCACCAAGCGCTTCGGTAACAAGGTTGCCGTCGACCACCTCTCATGCCAGGTCAGGCCTGGAGTGGTGACGGGTTTTCTGGGCCCGAACGGGGCGGGCAAGTCCACCACCATGCGGATGATGCTCGATCTCGACAACCCCACGAGCGGATCGGTGCGGATCGACGGCAAGCACTACCGCGAGCTGTCGGAACCCCTGAAGCACATCGGCGCGCTGCTCGACGCCAAGTCGATGCACGGCGGCCGCAGCGCGTACAACAATCTGCTCTGTCTCGCACAGAGCAATCGCATCCCGGAGAGCCGCGTCCCGGAAGTTCTCGACACCGTCGGCCTGAGCGCGGTGGCGAAGAAGAAGTCCAAGTCGTTCTCTCTCGGTATGGGGCAGCGGCTCGGAATCGCGGCCGCGCTGCTCGGTGATCCCGAGATCCTGATGTTCGACGAACCCGTCAATGGTCTGGACCCCGAGGGAATTCACTGGATTCGCAATCTGATGAAGACACTCGCGGCGGAAGGCCGGACGATCTTCGTCTCCTCGCATCTGATGAGCGAAATGGCTCTCACCGCGGAACACTTGATCGTTATCGGTCAGGGCCGACTGCTCGCCGACACCTCGATGGCCGACTTCATCCACCAGAACTCGCGCAGCTACGTACGGATGCGCTCCCCGCAGCAGGAACGGCTGCGCGACGTGCTGCACGAGGCGGGCATCATCGCGGTCGAATCGGGGAGCGGCGTACTGGAGATCGACGGCGCCACGAGCGAACAGCTCGGCGACCTGGCCGCGCAGCACCAGATCGTGCTGCATGAGCTGAGCTCCCAGCGGGCCTCGCTGGAAGAAGCGTTCATGCAGATGACGGCGGACTCCGTGGAGTACCACGCCCACGCCGACCACGCCGGGCCGCCACCGGCGCTCGCGGGCCCGCAGTGGGGCGAGCAGTGGAACCTGCAGTCCGGCACCCCCGGCCCCGGAAAGGGGGCGTGACGACGATGGCATCGGTACCCGCGGTCCTGAACTCCGAGTGGACCAAGATCCGTACGGTCTCCTCGACCACCTGGACCCTGATCGCCGCGTTCGTCGTCACCGTGGCGATGAGCGCGGCACTCTGCGCACTGATGAACGCCCAGTTCGACGACCTCCCCGCGCCGGAGAGGGCCACCTTCGACCCGACCTTCCTCAGCTTCTCCGGCATGATCCTCGGTCAGCTGGCGATGGTCGTGTTCGGTGTCCTGGTGGTCGGTACGGAGTACAGCTCCGGCATGATCCGTACCTCGCTGGCCGCCGTACCGCAGCGCGGTTCGTTCCTCTTCAGCAAGATCGCGGTCGCCGGTGTCCTCGCCCTGGTGGTCGGCCTCGCCACCAGCTTCGTCACCTTCTTCCTCGGCCAGGCCCTACTCGGCGACCACCGGACGGACATCGGTGCGGACAACGTCCTGCGCGCGGTCTTCGGCGGTGGCATCTACATGGGCCTGATCGCGATCTTCTCCATGGGCGTGGCCACGATGCTGCGCAGCTCGATGCTGGCGCTGGGCATCCTGATGCCGTTCTTCTTCCTGGTCACCCAGATCCTGTCGGCGGTCCCGGGCGCCAAGGACGTGGCCCGCTACTTCCCCGACCGGGCCGGCTCCAAGATCATGCAGGTGGTCCCGGACGCCATGCGCAGCGACCCGGCCCCGTACGGACCGTGGGGTGGGCTCGGCATCCTGGTGGCGTGGGTGGTGGCCGCGCTGATCGGCGGCTATCTCGTACTCAAGAAGCGCGACGCGTGATCCCGGAGGAAGCGGGAGGAAGCGGAAGGAAGCAGGAGGAAGAGATCCGGTCCGGTGCGATACGTGGGTGACGCACCCCCGCAACGGCTTGGCCGGAACCGTCAAGGCCTGGATATCCTCCTAACTCTTACGGGGGGCGTGCGGCCGGTCGGCCTGGGCCCCGACGACAGATAAGTCGATGGGGCTGGAGCATGATCGAGGCAGTCGGCCTGACCAAGCGCTACGGCGCGAAGACGGCCGTGTACAACCTTTCCTTCCAGGTGCGGCCGGGTGCCGTCACCGGATTCCTCGGTCCCAACGGGTCGGGCAAGTCCACCACCATGCGCATGATGCTCGGCCTGGACCGTCCGACAGCGGGCCATGTGACGATCGGTGGTCACGCCTTCCGCAGCCTGCCGAACGCCCCGCGCCAGGTGGGTGCGCTGCTGGACGCCAAGGCGGTGCACGGTGGCCGCAGCGCCCGCAATCACCTGCTCTCGCTCGCCCAGCTCGCCGGCATTCCGGCTGCCCGGGTCGACGAGGTGCTCGGCGTCGTGGGTCTGCAGGACGTCGCCAGGAAGCGCTCCAAGGGGTTCTCGCTGGGTATGGGGCAGCGGCTCGGGATCGCGGCCGCACTGCTCGGCGACCCGCAGGTCCTGCTCTTCGACGAGCCGGTCAACGGTCTCGACCCCGAGGGCATCCTCTGGGTCCGCAACCTGATGAAGATGCTCGCCTCCGAAGGGCGCACGGTCTTCGTCTCCAGCCACCTGATGAGCGAGATGGCGCTCACCGCCGACCACCTGATCGTGATCGGCCGCGGGCAGCTGCTCGCCGACATGAGCGTCAAGGACTTCATCTCCGCCAACTCGGCCGATTTCGCCCGGGTGCGGGTCCCGGACGCGCAGCCGGAGCTGCGGGAGAAGCTGACCGCGTCGCTCACCGAGTCGGGTGGCCGGGTCATGTCGGAGCCGGACGGGGCGCTGCGCGTCACCGGTCTGCAGCTTTCGCGGATCAGCGATCTCGCGCACGAGTCGGACGTCCGGCTGTGGGAGCTCTCGCCGCACCAGGCCTCGCTGGAGGAGGCGTACATGCGAATGACGCAGGGCGCCGTGGACTACCGCTCGACGGCGGACCAGCGGGCCGGACTGCAGCAGCCCGTGATGGGCGGCGGGTACGCACAGCCGCCCGTCCAGGACGTGCCGCAGCAAGGCTGGTACGCCCCGCCGCCGCCCGGACAGAACCCGTACACCGCGCCCCCCGTGGCCCCCCCGGCCGTGCCCGCCCCGGCGGCAGCCGCCCCGGCCGTGCCCGCCGCCGGCTCCGCAGACCCGACCCAGCGCGACACCAGCGAGGACGCCCGATGACAACGCCGCCGACCCCGCAGGCGCCGTACCAGCAGCAGGCGCAGCAGTATCCGCAGCAGCCCCCGGCCCCGCAGCAGAACTGGCAGGGGGCACCAGCCGGCCTCTACGCCTCACCGATCCCGCAGCGGCGTGCCACCCTCGGTGACGCGCTCGCCTCCGAATGGACCAAGATCCGTTCCGTGCGCTCCACGATGTGGACGCTCGGCATCATGATCGTGCTGCTGCTCGGCATCGGACTGCTCTCGGCGATCGCCGTCAACGCGTCCGGTTCCGAGCTCGGCAACACCCCCGTACTCAGCCTCGGCTTCTTCGGGGTGCTCCTCGGTTCGATCTGCGTGATCACGCTCGGCGTGATGACCATCGCCTCCGAGTACGGCACGGGCATGATCCGTACGACGCTGACGGCCTGCCCCAGCCGCGGCCGGGTGCTGACCGCGAAGGCAATCGTCTTCTTCCTGCTCACCTTCGTCATCACGACCGTGACGACCGCGCTCGTCGCGGTGCTGCAGACGGCCATGCTGGGCGGTGTGGAGCCGACCGGCGGCGACTGGCTGCGCGCCACGGTCGGCGTCGGCCTCTACATCGCGACGCTGGGGCTGCTGTCGCTCGCGGTGGGCGCCCTCATCCGGCACTCCGCCGGCGCGATCACGATCATGATCGCCGTCGTCCTGCTGCCGCTCGTGCTGGCCATGTTCATGTTCGCGGAGTCGCTCGCCGACGTGCAGCAGGCACTCTTCGAGTACTCGATCCCCAGCCAGCTCGGCGCGTTCTACGACGCGTCCGTCGCGTCGTCGGGGCCGTCCGGCTGGGAGCCGCTCTGGATCATGCTCGGTGTCACGGCCGTGGCCATGATCGGCGCCCATGTCTCGCTGGACCGGCGCGACGTCTGACCGGTCACCGGCCGGCTCAGCTCAGCTCAGTAGCGCGGCGCGTTCCTGGACCGCTGCACCCTTGTGGTGCGGCGGTCCTTCGCATTCCAGCAGGCCTTGTGCCAGTGCCTGCGGTCGTCGATCCCGCCGTACTCGGACCAGGCCACGAGATGCGGAACACCGGACGGGATCTCCTGGTCGCAACCCGGGCAGCGATACCGCTTGCCCGCCGCGCTCGCCCCGCTCACCGGGCGGACCGACCACTGCTCGCCCTGCCACTCCTCTGCGCGCCCACCCCCGCCGTACCGCTCGCCCGCCTCGCTCGCGCTGTCGGTGGGACTCTCGCCGCCTCGGGGGCGGTTGCGGCGCGGGGACACGTGACACCTCACTGGGCGGGCCGGGCAGTTTCCCGTCCAGCGTAGGGCCATTCGGACGGGGCAGGCGTCCAGGTGGCCCGGGAACGGGACCGGGACCGGACCGGGTTACCGGAAAATCGCAACAACTTCGCCGTGGACCGTGCCTTTGGCACGTGTCAGACGTTGTTGCCTATAGGGGAGAGCCGCGTCGGCCGCAAGGAGGCAATTGGCGATGCGCGTGGGAACGTTTGTACTGGCAGCCCAGTTTCCGGGCCAGGGGCCGGGTGAAGCGCTGCATCGCGCGATCCGGTCCACCGAGGTCGCGGAGGAATCCGGACTCGATTCGGTCTGGCTGGCCGAGCATCATTTCGTGCCGTACGGGGTCTGCCCGTCCGCCGTCACCCTGGCCGCGCTGCTGCTCGGCCGCACCCGCAGAATCCGGGTCGGCACGGCGGTGAGCGTGCTGCCGTCCCAGCATCCGGTGGCACTGGGAGAGCAGGCCGCGCTGCTCCATCTCACCAGCGGCGGCAGGTTCTCCCTCGGCGTGGGACGGGGCGGCCCCTGGGTGGATCTGGAGGTGTTCGGAGGGGGTCTGAAGGCGTACGAGAAGGACTTCCCCGAGTCGCTGGAGCTGCTGCTCGACTGGCTGAGCAAACCGCGTGTGGCGGGCCGTGGGGAGCGATTCGGCTTCCGCGAGGTCGCGGTGGTCCCCCGCGCCGACGAACTGCTCGACGAGCACCGCGAGGACACCGCGCAGAGGCCGGGCGGCCCCGAGGTGATCGTCGCGTGCACCTCGCCGAAGAGCGTGAAACTCGCCGCGGAGAACGGCCTGCCGATGCTCCTCGGCATGCACTGCGGGGACGAGGAGAAAGCCGAGATGGTCGCTCTGTGGCGCTCCACCGCCCTCGCCGCCGGCCGTTCGCCGGAGAGCGTCCGGGACGCGGGCCATGTGTCCGCGGGCGTCGCCCAGATCGCGGACCGGCGCGAGGAGGCCGTGGAGACACTCGTGAAGGCGATGCCGGGCTGGCTGCGGCAGGGGCTCGACGCCCATGTGACGGTCGACGGCAGGCACCGGGTGATGCGCGATCCGGTCGCGTACACGGAGTTGCTGTGCGGTCTTCATCCGGTGGGCCCGCCCCGGCTCGCGGCCGACCGGCTCGCCGCCACCGCCGAGCGGACGGGCATCACCAGGTTCGCGCTCCTGGCGGAGGGTTCGGGGGATCTCGCGGCCACGGAGGAGAACGTAGCGCGGCTGGGCACCGAGGTACTGCCACTCCTGACATGAACACCCGTAATGAGTACGGGGAGCTGCCGCCCCGGAGCCAGTTGCACCTCCCGCGGCCCGGAGCGGCAGCAGAAGCGTTCAGCAGTCCCGTAGTTCGGGCGACTGGTTGAGCAACTGACCTCTCACCGAGGTGAATCGGGCCAACCGCTCGTCGACCGAGGCGTCCAGCGGGAACACCGCGACGCGGTGGCAGTTCTGGAATGCCAGGCGCACTCCGAAGTGCCGCTGCAGCGCACCGCGTATCGCATCACTCGCGAGCGCACGCAACAGCTGACCACGTGCCTGCTCGTCCGGCGGCGGCGTCTGGTTGTCGGCGAACTCTCCGCCGTCGACCTTCAGCTGGGCCACCAGAGAGCTGATCATCTCCCATGCGAAGGGCAGGGAGGTCCGGACGCAGTCGACGAAGTCGGCTTCGTCGACCTCGCCTCGCTCGGCCTGTTCCAACAGCGCCGGTGAGACGTCGAGCGACATGGGTTCTCCTCTCGCGACCCCGGCGGACGGCCGGGGCCTTACGGGCAGGGAAGGAGGACGGCGACGCAGCGTACACACACGGCGACCTCCTGCTTCCACGGTAAGGGCGCAGTCCGGGCCGCACCAGGAGATTGGGAACACAACCGGCCAATAACGAAGGTGCGCAAAGAGGGGCAAGCCCGCGGGCGGGCAGGGCTGTGACAGGCGGTGGTGGTGGGTTGCCCGAGGGAGAATCGCGTGGAGCACCCGTCGTCGAGTAGCGTTGCCGACCATGCGTCTCGTCATCGCCCGCTGCTCCGTGGACTACGCGGGCCGGCTCACGGCCCACCTGCCCTCCGCTCCCCGTCTCATCCTGGTCAAGGCGGACGGGAGCGTCTCGATCCACGCCGACGACAGGGCGTACAAACCCCTCAACTGGATGTCACCGCCCTGCACACTGAAGGAGGGCGCCGACGACACCGAAGGCGTCTGGACCGTGGTGAACAAAGCGGGCGAGAAATTGATCATCACGATGGAGGAGATCCTCCACGACTCGTCGCACGAGCTGGGCGTCGATCCCGGCCTCATCAAGGACGGCGTGGAAGCGCACCTGCAGGAGCTGCTCGCCGACCGGATCGAAATCCTCGGCGAGGGCTACACCCTGATCCGCCGCGAGTACCCCACTGCCATCGGTCCGGTCGACATCCTGTGCCGCGACGCCGATGGGAGGACAGTCGCCGTCGAGCTCAAGCGCCGCGGTGACATCGACGGTGTGGAGCAGCTGACCCGCTACCTGGAACTGCTCAACCGCGATCCCCATCTCGCCCCGGTGAAGGGCGTCTTCGCGGCGCAGGAGATCAAGCCGCAGGCCCGGGTGCTGGCGACGGACCGGGGAATCGGTTGCGTGGTCCTCGACTACGACGCCATGCGCGGCATCGAGGACGACAAGCTGCGGCTGTTCTGACGCCGTCCCTCGCATACGCAAGGCCCCGGACCGCACAGCGGCGGTCCGGGGCCTTGCGCGTACGGGTGCCTGTCCGTACGGGTTCCGTCTCAGGCCACCGTCGGCTCCACCGTGGTACCGGACTCGCTCGTCGTCGACGACGGGCCGCTCGCCGAGACGGACGTGTCCGGCGTGGTCGGATCGGGCGGCGTCTCGGTCGGGCTCGGAGTGTCCGTCGGGTCCGTCGGGGTCGGGGTCGGCGTGGGTGTGGTCGGAGTGTTCGTAGGGGTCTTGGTCGGCGTCTTGGTGGGCTTGCCGGGTGTGCTGGGCTTCCCGGTCGACGGCCTGCCCGACGACGACGGGCTGTCGCTCGGCCCACTGGATCCTGTGGACGGCGCACCGCTGCCGCTCGGGGTGATACGACTGCCGGACGGGCTCGGCGACGAGGGACTCCCGCTCGACGAGCCCTTGCCCGGTGTCGAGGCGTCCGCCGGCTCGTCGGCCGGCAGGCCGCCGTCGAGGTCGCCCTCGTCGGCGGGCTGCTCGGTCGTGACGCTGCCGCCGTCCCGGGCGTCGCTGCTGGACGTCATGCCGAGCGTCACGACCGTGCCGAGCACAGCGGCCAGTGCGACGCCCGCGCCCGCCGCGACGAGATTGCGCCGGGCGCCGCCCAGCACCGCCGCCTTGCGGCCGCCGGACGCACCGGTTCCTGCCGCCGGGACGACCCGGGATATCAGCGCGGTTTCGTCCTCGGACCTACGTGGCGCGGCCTTCGGCCCGCTCACCGGTACGGCGACGGGCGGGCGCGTCGACACCTCGTACCGCGCGGCCGGCACCTCCTCGCCGGACGGGCGGCTGCCGGGCACCTGTCCGCCGGAGCGGTCGGAGACCAGGGCGAGCGCGCGTCGTCCGGCCACCGCCCCGGACTTGTCGGCGAGCGCGCCGCGCATACCGATCGAGGCCTCCAGCTCGGCCCTGGCCCGGTCGAGATTGCCGGTACAGAGCGCGAGGACGCCCAACTCGTGGTGGAAGTAGGCCTCTTCGGCGACCTCACCGGCGATCCTGGCAGCCTCCTGGCCGAGCCGCAGGGCCTTCTCCCAGCCGCTCCAGTGCAGCCCGGCGGCGAAGGCGGGGGCGGCGCTGCGGGCCAGCAGCACGGCTGCGCTGACCTGTCCGGCCCCGTCGCCGGGGACCAGCTGGGTCATGGCCGCGATGATCGCGTCGGCCTCGGCCACCGCGCGGGCAGGGGTGACCGAGGGGTGCCCGGACCACCAGGCGTAGTGCTGGGCCGCCGTACGGGCCCGGTCGGCCGCGTCCTCGCCGTATCCGGCGGCCTCCAGCTGGGCGAGGACACCTGCGGCCAGCCGGTAGCGGGAACCGGCCGGGGAGAGCAGTCCGCAGCCGGCCAGCTCGCCGAGCGCGGCATCGGCGTGGGTGTCCCCCACGAGCGCCGGCAGATGCGCCTGGTGCGGCACCTCGCCGCCGAGCGCGACCGCGAAGTGCAGGGTGTCGCGCGCGGGCCCGCTGAGCCGGGAGGCGAGCAGCGCGGCGGGCGCGGCCCCCTCACCGAGGCTGGGCAGCGCTACGTCGTGGCCGTCGGCGTCCTGGCCGAAGGCGTCGAAGGAATCGTCGACGGGCCGGCCGTCGAAGTAGCCGTGCTCGTCGTACGCGGTGGGGTCGGTGCGCAGCATGTCGCGCTGGCGCAGCAGGGCGCCGGCCTGGACGAAGCGCAGCGGCAGCCCTTCGGACTCGAACCAGAGGTCGCCCGCCCAGTTCGCCTCGTCCTCGGTGAGCGACCGCTCGACGACCTGTTCCAGCAGGTCGACCGAGGCACTGCGGCCCAGCCCGGCGAGGAAGACCTCCTCGAGGTGCGAGTCGGCGGTGGGTGCGGCGATGTCGGGTGTCGCGGCGAGCAGGAACGCGCACTCCGGCGTCGCGTCGAGCAGCTCCTCCAGCGCGGCCCCGCCGAACTCCAGGTCGTCGACGACGACGACGGCGCCGATGCCCCGGACCTGTTCGAGCAGGGCGGCGCGGTCGGGACGCAGCAGCGGCGCGTCCAGGACCGCCTCGTACAGCCCGTACAACAGGTCGGTGGCGGTGCGCTTGTGGCCGGAGAGCCGCACGACTCCGTCCGGAGCGAGGTCCGCGCAGTCGCCTGCGACGGCGTTCAGCAGCGCGGTCCGTCCGGATCCGGCCGGACCGGTGAGCCGCACCGAGCGGCCGCGCGCCAGCAGACGCACCAGCCGCTCACGCTCCTCCGCGCGCTCCAGGAGCGGCAGTTGGGGCGAGGGGGGTCCCGGCGGTACGGGGGGTGCGGCCGCACGCTCGCGGTCGGTGCGCTCGGCGGGGGTGCGGCGGACCGGAGCGGCGGGCTGCTCCCCCGGGGGGCACAGTTCGACCTCACTGCCGTCGACCGGGTTGACCGTGAGCAGGAAGTCGCCGGGGAAGAGCTGTACGACGCGAGCCTGCTGCTGCGGCTGCTGGCCGAATTCGGTACTCAACGGGTCGCGGGACCGTCGTCGGCCGGTGTCCTCGCCGTAGCCGTCGTTGTCATGGCCGAAAACTTCCGGCCCCCGGTGTGTCGGGTCCATCGCCAAACCCCCCCAGACGCGTCGCGCACGGTTGCCCCTCCCGGCCTTGCACGCCCTGCTGTCGCTTCTGGTCCGGTGTCCGCCACGTGGGATCCGTCAATCGGTGGACGGCCGAACCCTAAACCTTCGCACAGTATCTACGAACCATCGGGGTGCCGCGCCGTCCAGGACATCACGGTCCGGTGAGGATTGTGTGGGTTCGTACGGGTGGACGAGCGCCGCCATGCCCGCGCTAGACCCGCGGCAGGGAATCCGCCGCGATTCCGCCTTCGATCGCCAGAATGCGGTGCAGTCTCGTCGCCACCAGCAGGCGCTGCATCTGTGGCGGCACACCACGGAGCACCAACCGCCGTCCGGCCCGCCCGGCCCGGCGGTGCGCACCCATGATGACACCGAGACCGGTGGCGTCCCAGGAATCCAGCTCGGTCAGGTCGAGAATCAGGTCGCCGACCCCGTCGTCGAGGGCCGAATGCAGGACCGTACGGGCGTCCGCCGCGCTTCGGACGTCGAGGCGGCCCCCGACGACCAGCTCGGCGTGGTCGCCCCTGATGTGCATATGCGCTCCCCGGAAATGCTCCATGGCACGGTCGTCTGTCTGTTTCTGTCTCTGTCACAACTGACTGCGACAACGACAGGGAAGTTTCCGTCTGTAAGCGAACCGATACCGAATTCACTCCGTGGAGTGACAACGGCCCGCTCAAGGACCACCGCAGCCGGGGACTTACCCCCGTCTCCCCCGGGCGTGATCGACGGCAGATCAAGCACCCGGGGGCCGAGAACGATCAGTAGGTGTAGAAGCCCTGCCCGCTCTTGCGGCCGATGTCACCTGCATCGACCATCCGGCGCATCAGCTCGGGTGCGGCGAACTTCTCGTCCTGCGACTCGGTGTAGATGTTGGACGTGGCGTGCAGCAGGATGTCGACACCGGTGAGGTCCGCCGTCGCGAGCGGGCCCATGGCGTGACCGAAGCCCAGCTTGCAGGCGATGTCGATGTCCTCGGCCGTGGCGACGCCCGACTCGTACAGCTTGGCCGCCTCGACGACCAGCGCCGAGATCAGCCGGGTGGTGACGAAGCCGGCGACGTCACGGTTGACGACGATGCAGGTCTTGCCGACGGACTCGGCGAACTCCCGTGCGGTGGCGAGCGTTTCGTCGCTCGTCTTGTAGCCGCGCACCAGCTCGCAGAGCTGCATCATCGGGACCGGCGAGAAGAAGTGCACACCGACGACGCGCTCCGGGCGCTCCGTGACGGCCGCGATCTTGGTGATCGGGATGGCGGAGGTGTTCGAGGCGAGGACGGCGTCGTCCCGCACGATCTTGTCGAGGGCCCGGAAGATCTCGTGCTTGACCTCGAGCTTCTCGAAGACGGCCTCGACGACGACATCCGCGTCGGCGACCGCGTCGAGGTCGGTGGTCGTGGTGATGCGGGCCAGCGCGGCTTCGGCGTCGGCCGCCTCCAGCTTGCCCTTGGAGACGAACTTGTCGTACGAGGCCTTGATGCCGTCGCACCCGCGGGCCAGGGCCTCGTCGGTGACATCACGCAGCACGACGTCCCAGCCCGCCTGGGCGGAGACCTGCGCGATACCGGCCCCCATGAGTCCGGCCCCGATGACGGCGAGCTTCCTGGCCACGTTCGCACCCCTTTGTGTCAATCCTCGACGGCCGACGCCCACGTCGGCTCCACGGACGTATTCGTAACGCTTGTTCACATGCTCTCCGGCGGAGATTAGTACCCGTGGGGCGCGCTGGGGCGGTGAAGAGATACGCGTCACGTCTCACATGACGGACATCACACCGGCACACGTCATTCGGTGGCGCACCGCGCGCAGTTGAGCGCCCCGCCGCCGAGCAAGCCGTGAAGTCCTCATGCCGTGCGCGCCCGCCCGCGTTCCGGACCGCCGGAGCGGGAACGGGCCCGGATAGGCTCGGCCGCATGGTCAATCTGACGCGCATCTACACCCGAACCGGCGACCAGGGCACCACCGCCCTCGGCGACATGAGCCGCACCGCCAAGACCGATCTGCGGATCTCGGCGTACGCGGACACCAATGAGGCCAACGCCGTCATCGGTACGGCGATCGCGCTCGGCCAGTTGCCGGAGGAGGTCGTGAAGGTCCTCGTCCGCGTGCAGAACGACCTGTTCGACGTGGGCGCGGATCTGTCGACGCCGGTCGCCGAGAAGCCGAAGTATCCGCCGTTGCGGGTCGAGCAGGTCTACGTCGACAGGCTGGAGGCGGACTGCGACCACTTCCTGGAGGAACTGGAGAAGCTGCGGAGCTTCATCCTGCCGGGCGGTACGCCGGGGGCGGCACTGCTCCACCAGGCCTGCACGGTGGTCCGGCGCGCCGAGCGGTCCACCTGGGCGGCACTGGAGGTGCACGGCGACGTGATGAACGCGCTGACGGCGACCTACCTCAACCGCCTCTCGGACCTCCTGTTCATCCTGGCGAGGACGGCGAACAAGGAAGTCGGCGACGTGCTGTGGGTGCCGGGCGGCGAGCGGTAGGAAGAGGAGGGGGCCGCCGGATCGGCAGATGTCCTCGGCCGCCGGACGGCCCCGTTGCGCTCCCCCGAAGGGCGCGTCGGCCGGCTGCGGGGACACCCGGGCCGCGCGACCGCCCCAAGCGACGGTTATGGTACAGGAGTTGAGCTTCTGAGGTTTACTTCCGATCTTTGGTCCAGACCTCTTGACGATTGGTCCAGACCTTCCTAACCTCACCGAACACACTGCGGTGAGCGCGCCATGACAAAGCGGGCTCAGGGCGGCGCAGGGTTGCAGTCCACGGACCACCCCCGTTTGTCCGGACCTCACCCGAGGAGCACCGTTGAGCACCGAGACCCCCCTACGCCGAACCAGATTCAGATTCGGCCTGGCCACCACCACCCGTACCAAGGCGATGGCAGGCCTCACCGCACTGCTGCTCCCCCTCGCCGCAATGGTCGGACTGGCCTCCCCTGCGCAGGCCGCCACCTCGGCGACCGCCACATACGTCAAGAAGTCCGACTGGGGCACCGGCTTCGAGGGGCAGTGGACGGTGAAGAACACCGGTACCACCGCCCTCAGTTCCTGGGCCATCGAGTGGGACTTCCCCTCCGGCACGTCGGTCACGTCCGCCTGGGACGCCACTGTCACCAGCTCCGGAACCCACTGGACCGCCAAGAACGTCGGCTGGAACGGTACGGTCGCCCCCGGCGCCAGCGTCAGCTTCGGCTTCAACGGCGCCGGCCCCGGTGCCCCCACCGGCTGCAAGCTGAACGGCGCCTCCTGTGACGGTGGCAGCGTCCCCGGTGACAACGCCCCCTCCGCACCCGGCACTCCGGGCGCGAGCAACATCACCGACACCGGTGTGAAGCTCACTTGGACAGCCGCCACCGACGACAACGGCGTCAAGAACTACGACGTGCTGCGCAACGGCAACAAGGTCGCCACGGTCACCGGCCTGACCTACACCGACAGCGGGCTGACCGCCGGCAGCGACTACTCGTACACGATCCAGGCGCGCGACACCGCCGACCAGACGGGCCCGGTCAGCGGCTCGGTGTCCGTCCACACCACGGGCGGCGGCGGAAACCCCGACCCCGGCAGCAAGGTCAAGCTCGGCTACTTCACCGAGTGGGGCGTCTACGACCGCAACTACCACGTCAAGAACCTGGAGACCAGCGGAAGCGCCGCCAAGATCACGCACATCAACTACTCCTTCGGCAACGTCGCCGGCGGCCAGTGCGCGATCGGCGACGCCTACGCCGCCTACCAGAAGACCTACGACGCGGCGTCCAGCGTCGACGGCACCGCCGACACCTGGGACCAGCCGGTGGCCGGCAACATCAACCAGTTGCGCGAGCTGAAGAAGAAGCACCCGGGGCTCAAGGTCATCTGGTCCTTCGGCGGCTGGACCTGGTCCGGCGGCTTCACCCAGGCCGCGCAGAACCCCACCGCCTTCGCCAACTCCTGCTACAACCTGGTCGAGGACCCGCGCTGGGCCGATGTCTTCGACGGCATCGACATCGACTGGGAGTACCCCAACGCCTGTGGTCTGTCCTGTGACAGCAGCGGCCCCTCCGCGTTCAAGACCGTGGTCTCCGCGCTGCGGGCGAAGTTCGGCAGCTCCAACCTGGTCACCGCGGCCATCACCGCCGACGCCTCGTCGGGCGGCAAGATCGACGCGGCCGACTACGCGGGCGCGGCACAGTACGTCGACTGGTACAACGTGATGACGTACGACTTCTTCGGCGCCTTCGACGCGGACGGCCCGACCGCCCCGCACTCCCCGCTCACCTCGTACAGCGGCATCCCGCTGGACGGCTACAACAGCGACGCCGCGATCACCAAGCTCAAGAGCAAGGGCATCGCGGGCAGCAAGCTGAACCTCGGCATCGGCTTCTACGGGCGCGGCTGGACCGGCGTCACCCAGGCCACCCCGGGCGGCACGGCGACCGGCCCCGCCCCCGGCAAGTACGAGCAGGGCATCGAGGACTACAAGCTGCTCAAGACCAGTTGCCCGGCCACCGGCACGATCGCCGGCACCGCCTACGCCAAGTGCGGCAGCAACTGGTGGAGCTACGACACCCCCGCCACCATCGCCGGCAAGATGACCTACGTGAAGAACCAGGGCCTCAAGGGCGCGTTCTTCTGGGAGTTCAGCGGGGACACCAGCAACGGTGAACTCGTCAGCGCGATCGACAGCGGCCTGAGGTAGTCACCGCGGTCCTCGTACAACACAGCGCTCAACCCCGAAAAGCAGCCGGGGAGACAGGTCCGCCCCCTGTCTCCCCGGTTCTTCGTCGTGTCCGTGGTCCTGCCGGTACGTACGGGCCCTCGGGCCACGTTCACCCTTCCCGGACTTCATCCGGGAAGACCCTGCACCGACGAGGCCTCGTCTCAGGCGACATTGACCCGCTGGCCGGGCGGAGCCGCCTCCAGCCAGGCGAGAAATCCGGTGAGGGCGTCCTCGCTCATCGCGAGCTCCAGGCGGGTCTCACGGTGGAGACAGCCGAGCACCACGGCATCGGAGAGCAGCGCCAGCTCCTCCTCGCCCTCGGGCAGCCGCCGGGCGACCACCTCGATCGCGGAACGCTCGAGAACCCGGCGGGGCCGCGGAGCGTAGGAGAAGACCCGGAACCAGTCGATCCTGTCGCCGCTGTACCGGGCGACGCCGTACACCCAGCCCTTGCCCGAGAGATCGGGCTCGTCCGGCACATTCCACCGCACGCTGCAGTCGAACGTCCCGCCGGAGCGCTGAATCAGCCGCCGGCGCAGGCCGAAGACGAAGAGACCCACCGCGACCAGTACGACGACCAGGCCGCACACCCACAAAGCGAGGACCATCTCCACCGACCTCCTCGCATCGTCGAGTAACGGATACCGCCCGGACTGCACCTGCACCTGCATCGCCTCAGCCGCGGCACGGTCTGGAGAGCTCCAGTTCGGGCCGCGGCTGAGGGTAAAGACATTCGGCGGGGTGCTTACCGCACCGCCACCGCGCGGAGTCGGACATCGGCGCGACGCTCGGCGGCACCGTCCGTCTCCGACTTCGCACGCTCCAGCGCACGCTCGGCGCGCTGGACATCGATCTCGTCCGCCAGCTCGGCGATCTCCGCCAGCAGCGACAGCTTGTCGTCCGCGAACGAGATGAAACCGCCGTGCACAGCCGCGACTACGGTTGGGCCCTCGCTCGTACGGATCGTCACCGGGCCCGACTCCAGCACACCGAGAAGCGGCTGGTGACCGGGCATGACGCCGATGTCGCCGGACGTGGTACGCGCGACGACCAGGGTGGCCTCGCCGGACCAGACACTGCGGTCCGCGGCGACCAGCTCGACGTGCAGCTCAGCAGCCAAGAGTGGCTCCTCGGGTCACCACCCGGCCGTTGGAGCCGGGTGTTGGGTCAATTCTACGGGGCGTGGTGAGGGGGACGGGACGCACCCGCCCCCCTCGGTGAGCCATGGGCTCAGGAGACGCCGAGCTCCTTGGCGTTGGCCTTGAGGTCCTCGATGCCACCGCACATGAAGAACGCCTGCTCCGGGAAGTGGTCGTACTCACCGTCGCAGATCGCGTTGAACGCGGCGATCGACTCGTCGAGCGGCACGTCCGAACCGTCCACGCCGGTGAACTGCTTGGCGACGTGGGTGTTCTGCGACAGGAAGCGCTCGACACGACGGGCACGGTGGACAACGAGCTTGTCCTCCTCGCCCAGCTCGTCGATACCGAGGATCGCGATGATGTCCTGGAGGTCCTTGTACTTCTGGAGGATCCCCTTGACACGCATGGCGGCCTCGTAGTGGTCCGCCGCGATGTAGCGCGGGTCCAGGATGCGGGACGTCGAGTCCAGCGGGTCGACCGCCGGGTAGATGCCCTTCTCCGAGATCGGACGCGACAGAACGGTCGTCGCGTCCAGGTGCGCGAAGGTGGTCGCCGGCGCCGGGTCGGTCAGGTCGTCCGCGGGGACGTAGATCGCCTGCATCGAGGTGATCGAGTGACCGCGGGTCGACGTGATGCGCTCCTGCAGCAGACCCATCTCGTCAGCCAGGTTCGGCTGGTAACCCACTGCGGACGGCATACGGCCGAGCAGCGTGGAGACCTCGGAGCCGGCCTGGGTGTAACGGAAGATGTTGTCGATGAAGAAGAGCACGTCCTGCTTCTGCACATCGCGGAAGTACTCCGCCATGGTCAGACCGGCGAGCGCGACGCGCAGACGGGTGCCCGGGGGCTCGTCCATCTGACCGAAGACAAGGGCGGTCTTGTCGATGACGCCCGACTCGGCCATTTCCTCGATGAGGTCGTTGCCCTCACGGGTGCGCTCACCGACGCCCGCGAACACCGACACACCGTCGTGGTTGTTGGCGACGCGGTAGATCATTTCCTGGATCAGAACGGTCTTGCCGACACCGGCACCACCGAACAGACCGATCTTTCCACCCTTGACGTACGGGGTGAGAAGGTCGATGACCTTGACGCCGGTCTCGAACATCTCGGTCTTGGACTCGAGCTGGTCGAAGCTGGGCGCCTTGCGGTGGATCGGCCAGCGCTCGGTGACCTCGGACTCGGCCTCCGGCTTGTTCAGGATCTCACCGAGGGTGTTGAACACCTTGCCCTTGGTGACATCGCCGACCGGCACCGTGATGCCCGCGCCCGTGTCGGTCACCGGGGCCTGGCGGACCAGACCGTCGGTGGGCTGCATCGAGATCGCGCGGACCAGGCCGTCGCCGAGGTGCTGGGCGACCTCGAGCGTCAGCTTCTTGAGCTTGCCGTCCTCGGCCGGGTCGGCCACCTGGACGGTCAGCGCGTTGTAGATCTCCGGCATTGCGTCGACGGGGAACTCCACGTCGACGACCGGGCCGATGACCCGGGCGACGCGGCCCGTGGCAACGGCCGTCTCAACTGTGGTCGTCATTACTTGTCACTCCCCGCGGTCGCGTCGGCCAGTGCACTGGCACCACCGACGATCTCGCTGATTTCCTGGGTGATTTCGGCCTGGCGGGCCGCGTTGGCAAGCCGGGAGAGGCTCTTGATGAGGTCTCCGGCGTTGTCGGTGGCCGACTTCATCGCGCGGCGGCGGGCAGCGTGCTCGGAAGCAGCGGCCTGCAGCAGCGCGTTGTAGATCCGGCTCTCGACGTACCGCGGAAGCAGGGCGTCGAGGACGTCCTCCGCCGACGGCTCGAAGTCGAAGAGCGGCAGGATCTCTCCCTTGCCCCCTTCTTCCTTCGTCGTGTCGAGGCTGAGCGGCAGCATCCGGCCGTCCACCGGGTTCTGCGTCATCATCGACACGAACTCCGTGAAGACGATGTGCAGCTCGTCCACGCCGCCCTCGGCGGTCTCCTGGGTGACCGCTTCGATCAGCGGGGCCGCAGCCCGCTTCGCATCCGCGTACGTCGGGCTGTCGGTGAAGCCCGTCCACGAGTCCGCGATCTTGCGCTCACGGAAGCCGTAGTAGGCGACACCCTTGCGGCCGATCACATACGTGACGACCTCCTTGCCCTCACCGCGCAGACGCTCGGTCAGTCGCTCCGCCGCCTTGATGGCGTTGGCGGAGTAACCGCCGGCCAGACCGCGGTCGCTCGTGATGAGCAGGATCGCGGCCCGCGCCGGAGCGTCGGCCTCGGTGGTCAGCGGGTGCTTGGTGGTGGAGCCGGTCGCCACCGCGGTCACCGCACGGGTGAGCTCGGTCGCGTACGGCGTCGACGCCGCCACCTGACGCTGCGCCTTGACGATGCGCGAAGCGGCGATCATCTCCATCGCCTTGGTGATCTTCTTCGTGGCGGTGACGGAGCGAATGCGGCGCTTGTAAACGCGAAGCTGAGCGCCCATCGATCAGCCCTCGCCCAGGAGCTTGCCGTCCGAGGTCTCGAACTGCTGCTTGAAGGCGACGATCGCGTCGGCGATCGACTGCAGCGTGTCGTCGGACATCTTGCCGCCCTCGGCGATGCTGGTCAGGAGGTCCTTGCGCTCGCGGCGCAGGTACTCCAGCAGCTCGCTCTCGAAGCGACGGATGTCCTCGACCGGGACGTCGTCCATCTTGCCGGTGGTACCGGCCCAGACGGAGACGACCTGCTCCTCGACGGGCATCGGCTGGTACTGGCCCTGCTTCAGCAGCTCGACCATGCGCTTACCGCGCTCCAGCGACGCCTTCGAGGCCGCGTCCAGGTCGGAACCGAAGGCGGCGAACGCCTCCAGCTCACGGAACTGGGCGAGGTCCACACGGAGACGGCCGGAGACCTGCTTCATGGCCTTGTGCTGGGCGGAACCACCGACACGGGAGACCGAGATACCGACGTTCAGGGCCGGACGCTGGCCGGCGTTGAACAGGTCGGACTCCAGGAAGCACTGACCGTCGGTGATGGAGATGACGTTGGTCGGAATGAACGCCGACACGTCGTTCGCCTTGGTCTCGACGATCGGGAGGCCCGTCATCGAACCGGCACCCATCTCGTCGGAGAGCTTCGCGCAGCGCTCCAGCAGACGCGAGTGGAGGTAGAAGACGTCGCCCGGGTAGGCCTCACGGCCCGGCGGACGGCGCAGCAGCAGCGACACGGCGCGGTAGGCGTCGGCCTGCTTCGAAAGGTCGTCGAAGATGATCAGGACGTGCTTGCCCTGGTACATCCAGTGCTGACCGATGGCCGAACCGGTGTACGGCGCCAGGTACTTGAAGCCGGCCGGGTCGGACGCCGGGGCGGCGACGATGGTCGTGTACTCGAGCGCGCCGGCCTCTTCGAGGGCACCGCGCACGGAGGCGATGGTGGAGCCCTTCTGACCGATGGCGACGTAGATGCAGCGCACCTGCTTGTTCACGTCGCCCGAGCGCCAGTTGTCGCGCTGGTTGATGATCGTGTCGACGGCCAGAGCGGTCTTACCCGTCTGACGGTCACCAATGATCAGCTGACGCTGGCCGCGGCCGATCGGCACCATGGCGTCGACGGCCTTGTAGCCGGTCTGCATCGGCTCGTGCACCGACTTACGGACCATGACGCCAGGGGCCTGCAGCTCGAGGGCGCGGCGGCTGTCGGTCGCGATCTCGCCGAGACCGTCGATCGGGTTGCCGAGCGGGTCGACGACGCGGCCGAGGTAGCCCTCGCCGACGCCGACGGAGAGCACCTCACCGGTGCGCTGCACCGGCTGGCCCTCCTCGATTCCGCTGAACTCGCCGAGGACGATCGCACCGATCTCGCGCTCCTCGAGGTTGAGGGCGAGACCGAGGGTTCCGTCCTCGAACTTCAGCAGCTCGTTCGCCATGGCCGAGGGAAGGCCCTCGACCTTCGCGATGCCGTCGCCGGCAACGCTGACCGTACCGACCTCCTCGCGCGAGGCCGCGTCCGGCTTGTACGACTGGACAAAGTTCTCCAGCGCGTCCCGGATCTCCTCCGGCCGGATCGTGAGCTCCGCCATCTGGGTTCCCTGCTCTCCTTGTTGGGCCCGAAGTTTCTTAAGGGGGTCTGGGGGCCGACCCCCAGGAATCTTCTGCAATTTCTGCACGGCCCAACCGGGCCGCTGGTCTTGCTTGTTCTGTTGCTGCGCTGTGTCAGCCGGCCATGCGACGGGTCGCCTCGTCGAGGCGCTCCGCGATGGTGCCGTTGATCAACTCGTCACCGACCCGCACCGCGATCCCGCCGAGGACCGTCGGGTCCACATCGAGATTCAGGTGCATCGGCCGACCGTAGATCTTCGCCAGTGCGGCACCGAGGCGCTGCTTCTGCTGATCACTCAGCGGCACTGCCGACGTGACCACGGCGACCATGCGGTCCCGGCGCTCCGCGGCAAGCTTGGAGAGGGACTCGAGTCCCGCTTCCAGGCTACGTCCCCGGGGCTGGGTCACAAGCCGCACGATGACGCGCTCGGTGACGGGCCGCGCCTTGCCGCCGAGCAGGCTGCGCAGCAGCTCGCCCTTGGCGGCGGTGGACGCGGACCGGTTGGTGAGCGCGGCGCGCAGCTCCCTGTCGGAAGCCACGATCCGGCCGAACCGGAACAGCTCGTCCTCGACGTCGTCGAGGTCTCCGCTGCGCTGGGCGGCGGTGAGGTCTGCGGTGTTCGCCAGCTCCTCGACCGAGTCGACCAGGTCACGCGACTGCGACCAGCGGGAGCGGACCATGCCGGAGATCAGGTCGACGGTCTCGCCGCCCACCTGACCGCGCAGCAGCCGTCCGGCCAGCTCCGCCTTGGCCTCACCGGCCTGCGACGGGTCGGTCAGGACCCGCCGCAGTGAGACCTCGCGCTGGAGCAGCGCCGTGACGGCGGCCAGCTCCTCGGCGAGCTTCGCCACGTCGACCGACGTGCTGTCGGTCAGCGCGTCGAGACGCTCACGTGCGGCAGCCAGTGCCTCGCGGCTCGCGCCGTTCATCGGACAGCCTCGGCCTTCGCCTCGAGCTCGTCGAGGAAACGGTCGACGGTGCCGCTCTGCCGGGCGTGGTCCTCGAGGGACTCGCCGACGAGCTTGCCGGCCAGGTCGGTGGCGAGCTTGCCCACGTCCTGACGCAGCGCAGCGGCCGCAGCCTTGCGGTCGGCCTCGATCTGGGCGTGGCCGGCAGCGATGATCTCCTCGCGCTGCCGCTGGCCTTCCGCCCGCATCTCCTGCAGGATCACGGCGCCCTGCTCCTGCGCCTCCTGGCGCAGGCGCGCGGCCTCGTGACGGGCCTCGGCGAGCTGAGCCTTGTACTGCTCAAGAACGCTCTGGGCCTCGGTCTGGGCCGCATCGGCCTTTTCGATACCGCCTTCGATGGCCTCGCGGCGCTCGTCCAGAACCTTGTTGATGTTCGGGAGGAGCTTCTTGGCGAGGAAGCCGAAGACGATGAGGAAGGCGATGAGGCCGATGACGAGCTCGGGGATCGGCGGGACGAGAGGGTTTTCCATCTCAGCCGCGACCGTAAGCATCTGGCTCACGTCATTGCCTTTCGTCTAGTGGGCTGGTCGTGGATCCGAAGATCACTGGCCGTAGACGAACGGCATGACCAGACCGATGAGGGCGAGCGCCTCACAGAAGGCGAAGCCGAGAATCTGGTTGGCGCGGATGAGACCGGCAGCCTCGGGCTGACGGGCGAGAGCCTGGGTGCCGTTACCGAAGATGATGCCGACGCCGACGCCGGGGCCGATGGCGGCGAGGCCGTAACCGATGGAGCCGAGGGAGCCGCTGACGGCAGCAAGGGTCTGGGACATGCCAGTTCTTCCTTCTCTTTCACGGACCGGTGGGGGTTGGCCACCGGACGAATAAGGGTCGGAGCGCGAGATGCTCAGTGGTGCTTGGCGAGCGCGCCCTGGATGAAGGTGCAGGTCAGGAGTACGAAGACGTACGCCTGCAGCGCCTGAATGAAGAGCTCGAACGCGGTCATCACGATGACCATCACAAAGGAGACGCCCGCGTAGGCGATCCCGATGCCGTTGAGCAGGTACCAGCTGGCGATCGTGAACAGCAGCAGCAGCGTGTGGCCTGCAAACATGTTCGCGAAGAGTCGGACCGCGTGGGTGAAGGGGCGGACCAGCAGGTTCGAGAAGAACTCGATGAGCATGGCCAGCGGAAGCACCGGGCCGAGCGACTTGTCGTATCCGGTGAAGTTCTTGAAGGCGCCGACGAAGCCGTGACGCTTGAAGGTCAGGCTGACCCACAGGACGTACACGATCAGGGCCAGGACGATCGGGTACGCGATGATCGACGTCACCGGGAACTGCGCGACCGGGATGATCGACCAGAGGTTCATCATCCAGACGAAGAAGAACAGCGAGACAACGAGCGGGACGTACTTCTCGCCCTCACGCTTGCCGATCGTCTCGTAGACGATGCCGCGACGGATGAAGTCGTAGCCGCTCTCGGCAACCATCTGCAGCTTGCCCGGGACGACCTTCGGCTTGCGGAAGGCGGCCCAGAAGAAACCGACGACGATGATCGAGCCGAGCAGGGCCAGCAGCATCGGCTTGTTGAAGTACAGGTTGCTGTCCGCGTCGCCCCAGAGGGGCTCGAACAGGAACGAGTGCAAGCCGGGTGCCGGGAAGCCACAACCGTCGTTCTGGAAGATGTGGCAATCGGTCTCGAAGGCGAGCACCTGTGTCGGGTCAGCACTCACCGCGGGCTCCTTCAGCGTGGCGCATAGGTACGGCAACCTCGTTGTGTCGGCGCGGCGCGCAGCCGCGGTTCGGCACTGGACTGGTGTTACGGATGTGTGAGCGGCAGTCAGGCATTGAGCCTCGCGATCGAGCAGGCGTCAGCTCACATGCCCGCGCCCGCAGTGCCGCAGTTGGAACCGGACGATAGCAGGGTCCGGAACGTGCACTTATTCCGCCCCTACCTTTCACGTCTGCGAGCCCGTGTTTTTGGGCTTGTCGCCCTGGTGGGACTCGGGCTCGACGTAAAGGATCTTGGCCTTCATGTGCGCACGCGCCTGTGCGCCGATCCACACGAGAGTCGTCGCAACCAGCGTGATCGCGAAGGCCTTCGGGTTGAACAGCGTCGTGTTCTTGAATGCGGCAACAAAGATGAACAGCAGCAGGAGCTGGGCTGTATACAGCATCAGCCCCATCGCCTGGAACAAGTGCGGCAGGGACCTCGCGGTCCGTTGCAGGACCATGAGGCCGATCCCCATGAAGAGGATGACCACGATCGTCGCAACGACCGCGCCCAGGGCTCCCTTGCCGCCGGCGACGCCACCGCTGACGGCGGCGGCAACAGCGCCGGCGACAGCGGTGGGTACGGCGGCTTGAAGGAGAGTCCGGACGTCGTTGGACGGCATGGCGGCAGCTCCGCTTGCAGGGGGTGGGCAGTGTGTCGTCATGGACGAGCGTAGGCCCGGTTCGGGTCGATACCTCGGGCTGATGGAGCGTCTCACCAGGCTCCTTCGGCTCCGTCACCGGGCTTAGTGAACGGTATCACAAACTATTTGATGAGGTCTTTACCAAGAAAGTGTGGTCGCTGTCACACATGAGAGTTAACCCGCGCGTGTGAGCAAGACAACTCAATGCTTTGTCTGGTAATGCCCTTCGGTGCCCGAATCGTTAGCGGGCCGTATCGGCTTTGTGCCTCTCCGGGAGACGCGAACGGGGGCCGATCGCGGTCGCTCCGTTGACGCCTGAGACGCCCGCGACGACCGGGCGCCGCTCCTGGTGCTCGCCCTCGTCCTGCCTCATCTGCGCTTCCTCGGGCTCCTGTTGGGTCCCGTACGCGGATGAGGGCCCCGCACCGGGCTCCTCGCCCCGGCGGCGGTAACGAGGCGGCACGAAACGCTCCGCCCAGCGCGGTGCGCGCGGGGTGAAGCGAGGCATCAGCAGCAGGACCAGGCCCACCGCGCTCAGCCCCACGATGACCAGCACGATCCACAGCGACGCCGAGTGCACGGAGTAGCCGACCGTCCCGAAGGCGATGAGAGCGGACCAGAAGTACATGATCAGCACGGCCCTGCTGTGCGAATGGCCGATCTCCAGCAGCCGGTGGTGCAGATGGCCGCGGTCCGCCGCGAACGGCGACTGACCGTTCCAGGTACGCCGCACGATCGCCAGCACCAGGTCGGCGGCCGGGATCGCGATGATCGTCAGCGGCAGCAGCAGCGGGATGAAGACCGGCAGCATCGCATGGGTGGCCTCGCGCTCACTGCCCGCGAAGAGCTTCATCGCGTCCGGGTCGACCTGGCCCGTGACGGAGATCGCGCCCGCCGCCAGCACGAGACCGATCAGCATCGATCCGGAGTCGCCCATGAAGATCCGGGCGGGGTGCATGTTGTGCGGCAGGAAGCCGAGGCACATGCCCATCAGGATCGCGGTGAACAGCGTCGCGGGGGCGGCCGCCTCGATCATGTGCCCGTACCAGAGCCGGTACGTGTAGAGGAACGACGCTGCGGAGGCGATGCACACCATCCCGGCCGCCAGGCCGTCCAGGCCGTCGACGAAGTTGACCGCGTTGATCGTGATGACGACCAGCGCGACGGTGAGCAGCGTCCCCTGCCACTGGGTGAGGGCGACGGTGCCGATGCCGGGGATCGGCAGCCAGAGGATCGTCAGACCCTGGATGACCATGACCGCGGCGGCGATCATCTGCCCGCCGAGCTTGATCAGCGCATCGATCTCGAACTTGTCGTCGAGGACTCCGATCAGCCAGATCAGGGCGGCGCCGGAGAGCAGCGCCCGAGGCTCGTTGGAGAGCTGGAAGACGCCGTCGAGGTTGTAGAGATGGTCCGCGACGATCAGTCCGGCGCACAGCCCGCCGAACATGGCGATGCCACCGAGCCGCGGTGTCGGTTCCCGGTGGACGTCACGCGCACGGATCGCGGGCATCGCCCCGACCGCGATCGCGAACTTCCGCACCGGACCGGTCAGCAGATAGGTCACCGCGGCCGTGACACACAGTGTCAGCAAGTAATCACGCACGGGCTGCCCCACAGATATCGCCGGCCATCTCAGCCCACACCTTAACTACGTCGGCCTCATGGTTGAGGACACGGAGGTACGGCTGATGGTTGCACGAGCCACGTCTACCCCGGATAGGGGGGATATTTCCCTGCCAGTTCCCGTACCTCCGCACGGACGTCGCCTTCCTCACGTACGGCCGCCCCGAAGAGCACCGCGATCCGCGCCATGTCGGCGTCGCCCATGCCCTGGGTGGTGACCGCGGCGGTGCCGAGTCTGATGCCGCGGGCGTCCCCGTACGGCAGCGCGCAGGTGTCCAGCACCATGCCCGCGGCCGCGAGCCGCTCGCGGGCGGTGCGGCCGTCGACGCCGAGCGGCGCCGGGTCCGCGACGATCAGATGGGTGTCCGTGCCACCGGTGGTCACCTCGAAGCCCTCGGCCTCCAGACCGGCCGCCAGCACCCGCGCATGGGCCACCACCTGGTGGGCGTACCCCGTGAACGCCGGTGTCGCCGCCTCCCCGAACGCCACCGCCTTGGCCGCGACCGTGTGCATCTGCGCCCCGCCCTGGGTGAAGGGAAAGACGGCCCGGTCGATCCGCTCCGCAAGCTCCGCGCCGCACAGGATCATGCCGCCACGCGGCCCGCGCAGCACCTTGTGCGTGGTGGCGCACACCACATCGGCGTACGGGACGGGACTGGGCGCGGCGCCCCCTGCGATCAGCCCCATCGGATGCGCGGCATCGGCGATCAGATACGCGCCGACCTCGTCGGCGATCTCACGGAACACCTCGTAGTCGGGGTGACGGGGGTACGAGATCGATCCGCTGACGATCGCCTTGGGCCGGTGGGTGCGGGCCAGGGTGCGCACCTGCTCGTAGTCGATCAGACCGCTGTCGGAGTCGACCCCGTAGCCGATGAACTCGAACCAGCGGCCGGAGAAGTTGGCCGGCGAGCCGTGGGTGAGGTGTCCGCCGTACGGGAGTCCCATCGCGAGGACGGTGTCGCCGGGGCGCAGCAGCGCCGCGTACGCCGCGAGGACGGCCGAGGAGCCGGAGTGCGACTGGACGTTGGCGTGCTCGGCACCGAAGAGCGTGGTGGCCCGCTGGACGGCGATGAATTCGGCGGCGTCGGCCATTTCGCAGCCGGCGTGGTGGCGGGCGCCGGGGTACCCCTCGGCGTACTTGTTCGCGAGCGGTGAGCCGAGGGCGGCAAGGACCGCGGGCGAGGTGAAGTTCTCGGCGGCGATCAGCTGCAGGGTGCTCGACTGCCGGTTCAGCTCCCCCAGCAGCACATCGGCGATCTCCGGGTCCTCCCGGATCAGGGCTGCGAAGTCCTGTGGCAGGTCGGTGACGTGGGCGGAGGAGGGTGCGGCGGGGGTGGTGACCGACATCTGACGGCTCCGGGCCTGGGGTGGGGGTGCGCTGGCGTCAGATCCAAGGTAGGCCAGTACCCGGCTCGCTGCCCGCTGCGCGCTGCCCCCGGACGCGTCAGTGCGGGGCCGGTACACCCGTCAGTGCGGTGACCACCGGCTCGAGTGCCTGGTTGATCTCGTCGCCGACGGAGCGGAAGAACGTGATCGGGGCGCCGTACGGGTCGTAGACCTCGTCGGCCTCGGCGGTGGGGGCCAGCAGCCAGCCGCGCAGCGCGGCTGCCGCACGGACCAGCGCGCGGGCGCGTTCGACGACACCCTCGTCGCGCGGGTCGGGCAGCGTCGCGGGGTCTATGGCCCGGACCAGCCGGGTGAATTCCTTGAGGGTGAACGTCCTCAGGCCGGCCGAGTGACCCATCGAGATCACCTGGGCGCGGTGGTCGCGGGTGGCGGTGAGGACGAGGTCGGCCCGGATCACGTGCTCGTCGAGCAGTTCGCGGCCGACGAAGCCGGTGGCGTCGGCGCCGAAGTCGGCCAGGACGATCTCGGCGTTGGCTTCCATGGGGGCGCCTTCGTGCCCCCAGGTGCCGGCGCTCTCCACGATCAGGCCGCCGCTGAGCGGATCGCCGAGGCGGTCCACCAGGGCATGGCGGGTCAGCCGCTCGGTGATCGGCGAGCGGCAGACGTTGCCGGTGCTGACGTGGAGGATGCGGAAAGTGTCGGTCCGCCCCGCTATGCCACGCCCCTCAGGGGCGGTCAATTGGCCACCTCGAGGTCTGGTACCACCTTGCGGAGTTCCTCGACGGAGAGCGCACCGGCGCGCAGCAGTACCGGCACCTTGCCGGTGACGTCGACGATGGAGGACGGCACGATGCCGGGGGTCGGGCCGCCGTCGAGGTAGACGGAGACGGAGTCGCCGAGCATCTCCTGGGCGGCGTCGCAGTCCTCAGGAGCCGGGTGTCCGGTGAGGTTGGCGCTGGAGACGGCCATCGGACCGACCTCGGTGAGCAGCTCGATGGCCACCGGGTGCAGCGGCATCCGGACGGCGACGGTGCCACGGGTGTCACCGAGGTCCCACTGGAGCGACGGCTGGTGCTTCGCGACGAGTGTGAGGGCGCCGGGCCAGAAGGCGTCGACGAGCTCCCACGCCTGCTCGGAGAAGTCCGTGACCAGGCCGTGCAGGGTGTTCGGGGAGCCGATCAGGACAGGGGTGGGCATGTTGCGCCCGCGGCCCTTGGCGTCGAGCAGGTCGGCGACGCCCTCGGAGCTGAAGGCGTCCGCACCGATCCCGTACACGGTGTCGGTGGGCAGCACGACCAGTTCGCCGCGGCGCACGGCGGACGCGGCTTCGCGCAGACCCGTCGTACGGTCGGTCGCGTCGTTGCAGTCGTATCGCCGTGCCATCAGCCGGCCTCCTCAAGCGTGTACGGGTACGGGTCGTGCGGGTGTGCGTTCGGGTGCGGGGCGCCGGTCACGGCATGGCCTTGCGGGCCGTGGCGAACCGGGGCCGCCCGTTCAGGTCGGGGTGGTCGGCCGCGTCGGCCCAGCCCCGCTCCTCGGTGAAGATCCACGGCACCTGACCGCCCTGGGTGTCGGCGTGCTCGATGACGACGAGACCGCCGGGACGCAGCAGCCGGTGTGCGGTGCGTTCGATGCCGCGGATGGTGTCGAGGCCGTCCTCGCCGGAGAAGAGCGCCATCTCCGGATCGTGGTCACGGGCCTCGGGTGCCACGTACTCCCACTCGGTGAGCGGGATGTACGGCGGGTTGGAGATGACCAGGTCGACCTGGCCGTCGAGCTCGGGAAGGGCCGTCAGGGCGTCTCCGCGGTGCACGGTGACCCTGGACCCCTCGGCGTTCTTCCGCGTCCAGGTGAGGGCCTCCTCGGACAGCTCCACGGCGTGCACGCGCGAGCGCGGCACCTCCTGGGCCATCGCGAGGGCGATGGCGCCCGATCCGGTACAGAGGTCGACGATCATCGGCTCGACGACGTCCATCGCGCGGACGGCGTCTATCGCCCAGCCGACGACCGATTCGGTCTCCGGGCGGGGGACGAAGACGCCCGGGCCCACCTGGAGCTCCAGGTAGCGGAAGAAGGCGCGACCGGTGATGTGCTGGAGCGGCTCGCGGGCCTCGCGGCGGGCGACGGCCTCCCAGTACCGGGCGTCGAAGTCCGCGTCCGGCACATTGTGCAGCTCGCCCCGCTTGACGCCGTGCACGAACGCGGCGAGTTCCTCCGCGTCGAATCGCGGTGAGGGTACACCGGCGTCGGCCAGCCGCTGGGTGGCCTGGGCCACCTCGGCGAGCAGCAGGTTCATCGCGGTTCTCCGTACGGTTTCACGGGCGGGGCGGGGTGTTGCTCATGCGGCGGCGAGCTTGGCGGCGGAGTCGGCGTCGACGCAGGCCTGGATGACCGCGTCCAGTTCACCGTCGAGCACCTGGTCCAAGTTGTACGCCTTGAATCCGACGCGGTGGTCCGAGATCCGGTTTTCCGGGAAGTTGTAGGTACGGATCTTCTCGGAACGGTCGACGGTACGCACCTGGCTGCGCCGGACGTCCGAGGCTTCCTGCTCGGCCGCCTCCTGAGCCGCGGCAAGCAGTCGCGACCGCAGGATACGCATCGCCTGCTCCTTGTTCTGGAGCTGGCTCTTCTCGTTCTGGCAGGAGGCGACGACACCGGTCGGCAGGTGCGTGATTCGGACGGCGGAGTCCGTCGTGTTGACGGACTGGCCGCCGGGGCCCGAGGAGCGGTAGACGTCGATACGGAGATCGTTGGCGTGGATCTCGACGTCGACCTCCTCCGCCTCGGGCGTGACGAGCACACCGGCTGCCGAGGTGTGGATACGGCCCTGGGACTCGGTGGACGGCACCCGCTGCACGCGGTGCACGCCGCCCTCGTACTTCATCCGGGCCCACACGCCCTGGCCGGGCTCGGTGGCGCCGTTGCCGCCCTTGGTCTTCACGGCGACCTGGACGTCCTTGTACCCGCCGAGCTCGGACTCGGTGGAGTCGATGATCTCGGTCTTCCAGCCGACGCGCTCGGCGTACCGCAGATACATGCGCAGCAGATCGCCGGCGAACAGGGCGGACTCGTCGCCGCCCGCGCCCGCCTTGATCTCCAGGAGCACGTCCTTGTCGTCACTGGGGTCGCGCGGGACCAGGAGGAGGCGGAGCTTCTCGGTGAGCTCCTCGCGCTGCTTCTCCAGGTCCTTCACCTCGGCCGCGAAGTCGGGGTCTTCCGCCGCGAGCTCGCGGGCGGTCTCGATGTCGTCCCCGGCCTGCTTCCAGGAGAGGTACGTACCGACGATCGGGGTCAGCTCGGCGTAGCGCTTGTTGAGCTTGCGCGCGTTGGCCTGGTCGGCGTGGACCGCGGGATCCGCGAGCTTCTTCTCAAGATCGGCCTGTTCGCCGATCAGTTCCTCGACCGCCTCGAACATCGGGGGCTCCTGGGTGTGGGGTATCCCCTGCTCATCGAGAGCTCGGGGAAGTGACTTCGACGTGCCTGCTGGACGGTGGGCTGCTGTCCGGACGGGGGACGGGGACGGGCCCGTACCCCCCGGCCGGAAAAAAACGCCGGTCTCGGCGCCCCCGGGAAGAGGGCGTCGAGAACCGGCGCAAGGGCTCGCTACTTGCTGGCGGAGCCTGCAGCCTTGCCGAAGCGGGCCTCGAAGCGGGCCACACGGCCACCGGTGTCGAGGATCTTCTGCTTGCCCGTGTAGAACGGGTGGCACTCGGAGCAGACGTCGGCACGGATGGCGCCGCCGTCGATGGTGGACCGGGTGGTGAACGACGCGCCACAGGTGCAGCTGACCTGCGTCTCGACGTACTCGGGGTGGATGTCGCGCTTCAAGGGTGTCTCCTAGGTTCGGGAGGGCGCCGGGTCGTACGCGCGGATTTGCGCATCCGTGAACCGGGGCCGACGTACCAGTCTGCCAGGACCGGCCGTATCTCCCAAAACCGGGGGCGCGCCGCAACTATTCCCGAGCGTTCCGGAACGTTCCGCGCATGCCGGGTCACCGGACGCGGGTGTCCCTAGCGGACGACCTGGCCCGCACCGCCCTTGTCGCCGGCCGACTTCTCGATGGCGGAGGCGGGGATCGGCTTGTCCTGCTTGAGGGCGGCCCATACCTGCTGTGCGGACTTCTCCAGCGGTACGACGCGGTTGGGGTCGGCCGGGTCGTACTGCACGGGCAGCGTGACCATGTGGACGTTCTTCGAACCGAGCCCCTTGAGGCCGTTGGCGAAGCCCGTGAGCTCCTTCACCGAACCCAGGTCGGAGTCTGTGGTGATGGCCTTCGTCGCCGTGTCCGCGAGACCGAAGAGCGTCTTCGGGTCGGAGAACACCCCCACGGTCTTCGCCTGTTCCATCAACGCCTTGATGAAGGCCTGCTGGAGCTGGATGCGGCCGAGGTCGCTGCCGTCGCCGACGCTCTTGCGGGTGCGGACCAGGCCGAGCGACTGCTCTCCGTCGAGGGTGTGGGTGCCGGGCGTCAGATTCAGATGGCTCTTGGAGTCGTTGATCGCCTGCGTAGTGGTGATCTCGACGCCGCCCAGCTGGTCGATGAGCTTCTTGAAGCCGGTGAAGTCGACTTCGAGGTAGTGGTCCATGCGGATGCCGGACATCGACTCGACGGTCTTGACCGCACAGGCCGGTCCGCCGACCTCGTACGCCGTGTTGAACATCGCGCGCTGCTGGCCCGGTACGGTCTCGCCGCTGGTGTCGCTCGTGCAGTCGGGGCGGGTGACGAGGGTGTCGCGCGGAATGGAGACGACGCTCGCGGTCCGGTGGCCCTGATTGAGGTGCACGACCATCGCGGTGTCCGAACGGGCGGTGCCCTCGTCCCTGCCGTACTCGGAGTTCGCGCCTGAGCGGGAATCGGAGCCGAGGACGAGGATGTCCTGCGAGCCGTTGTCGACATCGGCCGGACGGTTCTTGCCGAGCGCGGCGTTGATGTCGACGGCCTTGAGATTCCCGTTGAGCTTGAAGTACGCGTACCCCAGACCCGTACCGCCCACCACGACCACGCCGGCCACGGTCCAGGCGGCTACGACCGTCGCCCTGCGGCGGCGGGACGGCTCCTTCCGGCGCCTGCCGGTGCCGCGTATTCGGCCGTTGCTCCCGTTCTGCCCGGTCATCCGTCTCCTCGATCCTCACCTGCCCCCGGCTACCCCCTGCAGTGGTGTTCGGGCACCGGTCATGTCGCTTTGTCGCTATGAGTACGACGTGGTGGCTCGAAAAAGGGTTGCACAGCGCCCTGTCGTGACCGGGTGAGGACGGAAGCCGCGCACCACGGTGGGGAACGGCCGGTGATCCCGCGCTCACCTGCGGTTTCTTGCCCGCTGCAGGCATCGCCGGGGTCCGTGACGGGATGGTCGCCGTGTGGCGAAGGTCTCGGATCGGGCGGATCCGCCGAAAGGCCGGAAATCGATGCACCGGAACAGGGCCGCCCCCGTCACCGAGGTGACGGGGGCGGCCCTGTGACGACTGCCTGTGCGGTACGACGTCAGTCGTTGCCGTTGCCCGGAGCGGGCGTCGTCTTCTGGATCTGGAGCAGGAACTCCGCGTTGGACTGGGTCTTCTTCATCCGGTCCAGGAGCAGCTCGATCGCCTGCTGCTGGTCGAGTGCGTGCAGCACCCGGCGCAGCTTCCAGACAATCGCCAACTCGTCGCTGCCGAGCAGGATTTCTTCCTTACGGGTGCTGGACGCGTCGACGTCCACCGCCGGGAAGATGCGCTTGTCCGAGAGCTTCCGGTCGAGCTTGAGCTCCATGTTGCCGGTGCCCTTGAACTCCTCGAAGATCACCTCGTCCATGCGCGAGCCGGTCTCGACGAGCGCGGTGGCCAGGATGGTCAGCGAGCCGCCGTCCTCGATGTTGCGCGCGGCGCCGAAGAACCGCTTCGGCGGGTACAGCGCGGTCGAGTCGACACCACCGGACAGGATGCGACCGGATGCCGGGGCCGCGAGGTTGTACGCACGGCCGAGGCGGGTGATCGAGTCCAGCAGGACGACCACGTCGTGACCCAGCTCGACGAGACGCTTGGCGCGCTCGATGGCCAGCTCGGCGACGGTGGTGTGGTCCTCGGCGGGACGGTCGAAGGTCGAGGAGATGACCTCGCCCTTCACCGACCGCTGCATGTCGGTGACCTCTTCCGGACGCTCGTCGACCAGGACGACCATCAGGTGGCACTCGGGGCTGTTGACGGTGATCGCGTTGGCGATCGCCTGCAGGATCATGGTCTTGCCGGTCTTCGGCGGGGCCACGATCAGGCCACGCTGGCCCTTGCCGATCGGTGCGACCAGGTCGATGATCCGCGTCGTCAGGACGTTGGAGTCGGTCTCCAGACGGAGCCGGTCCTGCGGGTACAGCGGGGTCAGCTTCTGGAACTCCGGACGGCCGCGGCCGCTTTCCGGGGCCATGCCGTTGACCGAGTCGAGGCGGACCAGCGCGTTGAACTTCTCGCGGCGCTCGCCGTCCTTGGGCTGGCGCACCGCACCGGTGACGTGGTCACCCTTGCGCAGGCCGTTCTTGCGGACCTGGGCGAGCGAGACGTACACGTCGTTCGGGCCCGGCAGGTAGCCGGAGGTCCGGATGAACGCGTAGTTGTCGAGGATGTCCAGGATGCCCGCGACGGGGATCAGGACGTCGTCGTCGGAGACCGGCGGCGCGTCACTCGCGAAGTCGTCGCGGCCACGACGGCCACGGCGGTCGCGGTAGCGGCCACGGCGACCGCGGCGGCCGCCTGCCTCGTCGTCGTAACCGTCGTCCTGCGGTCCGCCGCCACCCTGCTGGCCCTGACCCTGGCCCTGACCCTGGCCGCCCTGGCGCTGCTGGCGCTGGCCGCCCTGCTGGCCCTGGCCACCGCCCTGCTCGTCACCCTTGCCGCGGCGGTCGCGCTGACGGTCACGGCGGTCGCCGCGGTCGCCACGCTCACCGCGGTCGCCGCGCTGACCGCGGTCGCCGCGGCGGCCCTCGGCGGTGTCCACGGCGGCTTCGGCCTTCGCCTCGGCGCGGTCGTCGCCCTTCGGCTCGGCCTGCGTCTCCACCTTGGCCTCGGCCTTGGGCTCCGCCTTGACGTCCGGGCTGCCCGCCTGCGCGGTCGCACGGCGCCGACGGCGCTCACCCGTGGGCTGGTCGTCGCTGGCCGGCTGACCGGGGATGTCGATCTGCTGCTGGGCCGTGGCCTTCTCGGCGGGCGCGGCGGCGGACTCGTCCCCCGTGCGCGCCTTGGAGGTGGCGCGGCGCTTCGGCTTGGTCTCGGCGTCCGCGGCGGCGGGCGCTGCGGCAGCCTTGGGCGCAGCGCTTCCGCCCTGCGCCTCCTTGATGACCTCGATCAGCTGGCTCTTGCGCATCCGCGCAGTGCCCTTGATGCCGAGGCCGGACGCGACCTGCTGCAGCTCGGCCAGGACCATGCCATCGAGGCCGGTGCCGGAGCGGCGGCGCCGTGCGGTGGTGCCAGTGGCAGCACCTTCGGCGGGCGCGGAGCTGTCGACGGTCTTGTCGGCAGTCACGCCCATCAGATCGGTGGTGTCGCTCACGAAGGGTCCTTCCCTGGAGCGGACGTCGGCCTTCTGGCTCGGCGACCGGTTGTGCTGTCCGACTGCGGTCTTTGGATCTTGCGGACCGTGCCGGGGCGGTGGTCCGCCGGGTACGGCGGAGAGATGAATGTGCAAGGGTCCGACGCGAGCATCCCCCTGCTCGGCCCACTCCTGGACGAGCGAGGGGTGTCGTGCCGGTTCCGGAGCGTGCTCGAAACTGCTCAGGCAGGCTGCTCAGGCAGTTGGGGAGGCTCTCGGAAGAAATGGTGGCCCCGGAAAGGGACACGAAGCAACGCGCCACATAGACGTCGATTGCAGACTTGAGGTTAACACTACCGGCTCCAACAAACATTCCCCCTCTCACTCACCGGCAATCACTTCTCGCTACGGGGCGAGCGGCAGCACACTCGCACCCGAGGCGTCGAGAGTGAGCCGGTTGGCCGCCCATCCCCCGCCCGCCAGCCGTGCGACCTTGTCGGCCGCACCGTCCTCGGCCAGCGCGAGCACGGTCGGCCCGGCACCGGAGATGACTGCAGGGACGCCGTCGGCGCGCAGTCGGTTCACAAGTTCCACGCTCTCGGCCATTGCGGGAGCGCGGTATTCCTGGTGCAGCCGGTCCTCGGTCGCGGCCAGCAGCAGTTCGGGGCGGCGGGTCACGGCCTCGACGAGGAGGGCCGCGCGGCCCGCGTTGAACGCGGCGTCGACGTGCGGGACGGTGCGCGGCAGCAGTCCGCGGGCGGTCTCGGTGAGCACCGGCTTGCCGGGGACGAAAACCACCGGAACGATGGAATCCGAGGGATCCATCCTGATCGCACGGGCGGACCCGCCGTCCATCCAGGCCAGCGTGAAGCCGCCGAGCAGGCATGCCGCGACATTGTCGGGGTGACCCTCGATCTCGGTGGCGAGTTCCAGCAGCGCCGCGTCGTCGAGCCGGGCATCGCCACCGGTCGTCACAGCGCGGGCCGCGACGATGCCGGCGCAGATGGCCGCGGAGGAGGAGCCGAGGCCACGTCCGTGCGGGATGCGGTTGGCGCAGACGATCTCCAGGCCGCGGGGCTGTCCGCCGAGCAGGTCGAAGGCCGTACGCAGGGAGCGCACGAGGAGGTGGCTCTCGTCGCGGGGCAGGGTGTCGGCACCCTCGCCGGCGATGTCGATGTGCAGGCCGGAGTCGGCGACACGCACGACGACGTCGTCGTACAGCCCCAGCGACAGGCCGAGGGCGTCGAAGCCCGGGCCCAGGTTGGCGCTGGTAGCGGGGACGCGCACCCGGACGGCGGCGGCTCGGAAGGCGGGACCGGCCATCGCTTCGACGACTCTCCTTGTGAGGCAGTGGGGATTGTTACGGCGGGGATTGTGGCGGTGGATATTTCGTAAGCCTGTGGAGAACCCGACGGCCACGAAGGCAACACCGCGGCGATTGCGGCGGGGCGGGTTGACTACAGCTTATCGAAGGAAGGTTCTGTCGCGACATAGGGCGCACAGGAGGCGCACGATGCGTGTCGCACGCCTCCTATGCGCTCTCCGCCCCGAAAAGGGGCGGTTGAGCTGCCGATGTCTTTACTGCGCGAGGCCCAGCTTCTCCGCGGCGGCGGCGGCGTCGACCGGCACGGTGACGGGCTGCGGGGCGCCCGCGACGGCCCAGTCGGGGTCCTTCAGGCCGTTGCCGGTGACCGTGCAGACGATCTTCTGGCCGGGGTCGACCTTGCCCTCTTCGGCGGCCTTGAGCAGACCGGCGACCGATGCCGCCGATGCGGGCTCGACGAAGACACCCTCCTGAGAGGCCAACAGGCGGTAGGCGGACAGAATTTGACGGTCCGTCACCTCGTCGATGAAGCCGCCGGACGCGTCGCGCGCGTCCAGCGCGTACTGCCAGGAGGCCGGGTTGCCGATCCGGATCGCGGTGGCGATGGTCGACGGGTCCTTGACGATCTCGCCGCGGACGATGGGCGCGGAACCCGAGGCCTGGAAACCCCACATGCGGGGCTTGTGCGTCGACATGGCGTCCGCGGCGTACTCCGTGTAACCCTTCCAGTACGCGGTGATGTTGCCCGCGTTGCCGACCGGGAGGACATGTATGTCGGGGGCGTCACCGAGTGCGTCGACGATCTCGAACGCCGCGGTCTTCTGACCCTCGATACGGACCGGATTGACCGAATTGACCAGCGCCACCGGGTAGTTGTCCGACAGCGAGCGGGCCAGCGTCAGGCAGTCGTCGAAGTTGCCGTCGACCTGGAGGATCTTGGCGCCGTGGACGAGGGCCTGACCCATCTTGCCGAGCGCGATCTTGCCCTGCGGTACGAGGACGGCGCAGACCATGCCCGCCCGCACCGCGTACGCGGCGGCGGAGGCGGAGGTGTTGCCGGTGGAGGCGCAGATGACGGCCTTGGCGCCCTCCTCCTTGGCCCGGGTGATCGCCATCGTCATACCGCGGTCCTTGAAGGACCCGGTGGGGTTGGCGCCCTCCACCTTGAGGTGCACCTCGCAGCCCGTGCGCTCGGAGAGGACCTGAGCGGGAACGAGCGGCGTGCCACCCTCACGAAGCGTGACGACCGGCGTCGTGCTCGTGACCGGAAGACGGTCCCGGTACTCCTCGATGATGCCGCGCCACTGATGGGTGCCCTTGCTGGTCATGGGTCCTTACTCCCCTTCAACACGCATGATGCTGGCGACACCGCGCACGGTGTCGAGCTTGCGCAGCGCCTCGACGGTCGCCGAAAGGGCGGCGTCGGGCGCGCGGTGGGTGACGACGACGAGAGATGCCTCGCCGCCTCCGTCCTGGCGACCTTGCTGGCGGACCGTATCGATGGATACGCCCTGTTCGGCGAAGACCGTCGCGACCTGGGCGAGCACGCCAGGCTTGTCGGCCACGTCGAGACTGATGTGGTACCGCGTGACGACCTCGCCCATGGGGCTGACCGGCAGACGCGTGTACGCGGACTCACCGGGACCGGTGGCCTCGTTGAGCTTGTTGCGGCAGACCGCGACCAGGTCGCCGAGGACCGCGGAGGCCGTCGGGGAACCGCCCGCGCCGGGGCCGTAGAACATCAGCTGCCCGGCGGCCTCCGCCTCGACGAAGACCGCGTTGTACGCCTCACGGACGGAGGCCAGCGGGTGGCTGAGCGGGATCATCGCCGGGTGCACGCGCGCGGTGACGGACCGGCCGTCGGCGGCGCGCTCGCAGATGGCGAGGAGTTTGACGGTGCAGCCCATGCGGCGGGCCGACGCGATGTCGGCAGCGGTGACCTCGGTGATGCCCTCGCGGTGCACCTCGCCGATCCTCACCCGGGTGTGGAAGGCGATTCCGGCGAGGATCGCGGCCTTGGCGGCGGCGTCGAAGCCCTCGACGTCGGCGGTCGGGTCGGCCTCGGCGTACCCGAGGGCGGTGGCCTCGTCGAGCGCTTCGGAGTAGCCCGCGCCGCTGGTGTCCATCTTGTCGAGGATGAAGTTGGTCGTGCCGTTGACGATGCCCAGCACCCGGTTGACCTTGTCACCGACGAGGGACTCGCGCAGCGGCCGCACGAGCGGGATGGCACCGGCCACGGCAGCCTCGTAATAGAGGTCCCGGCCGTACTGCTCGGCGGCGGCGTGCAGAGCGGCGCCGTCCTCGGCGAGCAGCGCCTTGTTGGCGGAGACGACACTCGCGCCGTGCTCGAAGGCGGTGGTGATGAGTGCGCGGGCCGGCTCGATGCCGCCGATGACCTCGATGACGACGTCGATGTCGCCCCGTTTGACCAGGGCGGTCGCATCGGTGGTGATCAGCGCGGGGTCGATGCCCTCGCGCGCCTTCGCGAGTCGGCGGACGGCGACACCGGCGAGCTCGACAGGCGCGCCGATGCGCGCGGCGAGGTCGTCGGCGTGCGTCGTCATGATGCGCGCCACCTCTGAGCCGACCACTCCACAGCCCAGCAGCGCCACCTTCAGCGGACGCGTACGCATCATCCGACCTCGTTTCTCAAGCATGCTCATGTGTGGACCAGTCTCACTCACCGGACGGGAGTTTCTGTCACCCGTCCGGATCCTGAGACATCTATTTCATCAGCCGACATCGAGACGCAGGAGATCTTCCTCCGTCTCGCGCCGGACGATCACCCGCGCCTCTCCGTCGCGCACGGCGACGACGGGCGGGCGCAGCGCGTGGTTGTAATTGCTCGCCATGGAGCGGCAGTAGGCGCCGGTGGCGGGCACGGCGATCAGGTCGCCGGGCGCGAGGTCGGACGGCAGGAACGCGTCCTTGACCACGATGTCACCGCTCTCGCAGTGCTTGCCGACGACACGTACGAGCATCGGTTCGGCGTCGGAGCGGCGCGAGACGAGCGCGACGCTGTACTCGGCGTCGTACAGCGCGGTGCGGATGTTGTCCGACATGCCGCCGTCGACACTGACGTAGGTGCGCAGTCCTTCGAGGTGCTTGATGGTGCCGACCTCGTACAGCGTGAACGCGGTGGGTCCGACGATGGCGCGCCCCGGCTCGACCGAGATCCGCGGGGTGGCGAGCCCGGCCGCCTCGCACTCGCGGGTCACGATGTCGCCGAGCGCCTTGGCGATCTCGTGCGGCTCGCGCGGGTCGTCGTCGGAGGTGTACGCGATACCCAGACCACCTCCGAGGTCGATCTCCGGCAGCTCGACACCGTGCTCGTCACGCACCTCGGCGAGGAGCTGGACCACCCGGCGGGCGGAGACCTCGAAGCCGGCCATGTCGAAGATCTGCGAGCCGATGTGCGAGTGGATGCCGATGAGCTCGAGCCCGTCGAGCGTGAGCGCCCGGCGCACCGCCTCGGCGGCCTGCCCTCCGGCCAGCGCGATGCCGAACTTCTGGTCCTCGTGGGCGGTGGCGATGAATTCGTGGGTGTGCGCCTCGACGCCGACCGTCACCCGGATCTGGACACGCTGCCGCTTCCCGAGCCGCTGCGCGATGTGCGACACGCGGACGATCTCCTGGAACGAGTCGAGCACGATCCGCCCGACACCGGCCTGGACGGCCCGCTCGATCTCGGCGACGGTCTTGTTGTTGCCGTGGAAGGCGATGCGCTCGGCGGGCATGCCGGCATCGAGCGCGGTGGTCAGCTCGCCGCCGGAGCAGACGTCGAGGTTGAGCCCCTCCTCCTTGAGCCACCGCACGACGGCCCGCGACAGGAACGCCTTGCCGGCGTAGAAGACGTCGGCGCCCGGTCCGAACGCGTCGGCCCAGGCACGGCAGCGGGCGCGGAAGTCGCTCTCGTCGAGGAAGTAGGCGGGCGTGCCGAATTCCTCGGCCAGCCGGGTCACTTCGATCCCGCCGACGGTCACCGCGCCGTCGTCGTTGCGGGAGACGGTGCGGGCCCAGACCTTCTCGTCGAGGGCGTTCAGGTCGGCGGGCGGGGCTGTGTAGTGACCCTCGGTCAGGACGTCGGCGTGACGGGGACCGGCGGGGTGTGCGGATCGGCTCATGGTGTTGCTCTGCTCTCTCGGATCTCTCAGAGGTGTTCGGGTGCGCTGATACCGAGCAGGGACAGGCCGCCGGCGAGCACCGTCCCGGCGGCTTCGGCAACGGCCAGCCGGGAGCGGTGGGCGGCCGAGGGTTTCTCGTCACCGACGGGCAGCGGGGAAGCGGCGTCCTGGAAGTCGAAGAAGGCGTGCGCGACGTCTTCGAGATGCCGGGCGAGCCGGTCGGGCGCGCGGTGGCGGGCGGCGGCGGCGAGGGCCTCGGGGTAGTCGGCCAGAGCGCGCAGCAGTGCGGGTGCGTCGACATCCTCGTCGTAGGAGCTGTCGAATCCGAGGAGCGTGGCGCCGCGGGTGAGCGCACGGGCCCGGGAGTGGGCGTAGCGGACGAGGAACAGCGGATTGCCGGAGCTCTGTACGAGCAGCTCGCCGTCGAGCGGAGCCCGGTCATGCCCGGCCGGCCGCAGCAGCCCCCACCGGACCGCATCGGGTCCGAGCCGCTCCAGCAGCTCGCGAGCGACGGCACCGGCGGGAAGAGGCCGGACGACGGTGGGCGACGCGGCCGGCTCCCCCGGGGCGTCGATGTCGACCCCCAGCCGTGCCCAGTCCGGGTCGGGCGACCCGTCGCAGCAAGTGCGTACCAGCGCGCCCTGGGTGCGCGCGATGCTGCGCAGCGCGTGGGCGGTGACCGCGGCCCGGACCTCGCGAGCATGGCTCAACTGCAGGATGTCCCCGGCGAGCGTGTCCCCGTGTCCGTACCGGGCCCCTCGCGCCAGCACATCGTGGACGAGTGCGTCGCGCACCCGGGCATCCGCCGACGCGTCGAGCGTGAAGTTCAGGAATCCGGGACCGGTGATCTCGACCCGCCCGATCCCGGGCGCTCCGGCGACCCGGTCCCGCAGGATCTCGGCGACCTCCCGGGCCGGCCGCGCGGCGGCCCCGGCCAGCTGGAGCGCGACGGCACAGGCGTAGTCCCCATCACCGCCGGGCCGTGTCCGCTCCACCCGCACGCGCGCGGGCACGGCCACGCGCAAGGCTTCCTCGTCGACCGCGCGACGCACGGCGCGCAGCACGGTCCTGGAGAGCTCGGCGGGGGTCACGGGACAAGCGTATGGGAGGAAGGGGGGCGCTCCGCGACCCGGTTTCGCCATGCGGTCAGCCCGCGGCGCTCTCGGCCTTCCCGGCGCTTTGTCTGCCGTCGAGCGACGGCGGGTCCTCTCTGTTCGCCAACTGCCGCACGAGCCGTACCAGCTCGCTCGGCTCGAAGGGCTTCGCCAGGAAAGCGTCGACGCCCGCCGCGACACCGTTGTCAACCTCGTACTGAGTACAGGCGCTGACGATGGCGACGGGCAGATGTCGGGTCCGCGGATCGGAGCGCAGGCGAGTGGCGGTCTGCAGGCCGTCGAGCCGGGGCATGACCACATCGAGGGTGATCACATCGGGACAGACCCGATGCACCAGATCCAGGCACTCGACACCATCGGCCGCGGTCACGACCTCGAAGCCCTCAAGCTCGAGATTGACCCTGATCAACTGCCGGATGACCTTGTTGTCGTCAACAACAAGCACGCGGCCGCACGCCCCTGACACACTCCGAGAGTAGGCGGGACGTAGGGGCTGCGTCCGGGTTTTGCCCATTTCCGGCCCCGGACGGGTGGCGGCCGAGTGGCGCACGGACGGCCCGGCGGACGATACGGCGGAGGGCATGGCGGCCCACGCGACGCGCACGGTGACCGAGTGGAAATACCTGTTCACGGACACCCCGCGGAAGCTGGTAGTGTTTCACCCGTCGCAGAGCAACACAGTGACACGCCCCCGTAGCTCAGGGGATAGAGCATCGGCCTCCGGAGCCGGGTGCGCAGGTTCGAATCCTGCCGGGGGCACCGCAGTCCGGACAGCGTGATCAACCCGCTGACCAGGCAACGTGCCAAGTACGAAGGGTCGGACCCAGTCTCACTGGGTCCGACCCTTCGTCGTTGTGTGTCACTGATCGCGAGTGAGTGGCGAGTGGTTTTCCGAGGCCCGCCGCCGACACCAGCCCAACGCCCGAGCCATACCGCCTCACCATCCGAGCAGCGGCTCGCCAAAGGCGGCAGGACCGGCGTCCAGTACCCGGAGTTGTCCCGTGTCCAGCTTGCAGCGGGACCCGCCGGGCTGCTTGGAGGCCAAGGCCTGCCGACCGCCCGAAGCCAATGCACGCCGCCACCGGTGCGCCGACATCCTCACCCCGGCCCATGGACCGCTCGATCCTCCGATCGTTCAGCTGGTCATGGTCGCCGCAGCCCGGACCGACGGTGCACCACCTCGGGCGAGTCGCACGGCCGGTGGGCCGGCGGCGAATCGGTCCTGCCGCAGCGCGTAGGGACGGGCTTCCTGCCGTACCCGCCAGTAGTTGACGGAGCCGGGTGCTCCGTCGCTCTCGTCGGCGAAGGACCGGCCGTCCTCGGCCGCCCGCCCCTGCCGGAGGCACGGCGGTTCGGGGGTCCGGCAGACTCTCTGACCAGGCATGACGCCGGATCGGATGGCCTGCTGTCGGATACGGGCCGGGGACGGCGCTTGCTCGGCTGATGCGGTGTGTCGACGATCGTCTTCCGCTTCATCGCATCCACGACCGCACATCGGCGGTGGAGTGCTGGGTATCGGGTTCGAAGAGACAATGGAGGGGCCGCAGCGAGGCGAAGGGAGTAGTACGGGCTCGGCCGGACGGAGCTGCCGCCCTGGAGGCGAGCGGAAGGGGTGCCCGGGGATGAGTACGACCGATGCGTTCCTGGCAGGGCTGGGGCTGCCAGGTGCGGCATCCGCGCCGAGTGGGCTGCTGGATCTGCTGAGCCTGGCCGCGGTGGTACTCGATGACAGCGGACGGATCGTCTTCTGGAGCCCGCAGGCCGAGGAGCTGTTCGGCTACACCGCCGAGGAGGCGCTGGGGACGTTCGCGGGCCGGCTGCTGGTGGATGAACAGCACCTGGAGACGGTGATCGAACTGTTCGCCCGGGTGATGGAGAGCGGACAGCGCTGGGCGGGCAGTTTCCCGGTCCTGCACCGTGACGGCAGCACGCGGTTGGTGGAATTTCGCAACATGCGGCTGCAGGACGACCACGGCGGCTACTACGCGCTGGGCATCGCCACGGACCAGGCGACGCTGCAGCGTGTGGAGCGGGATCTGGCACTGTCGATACGGCTCGTCTCCCAGTCACCGATCGGCCTTGGGGTCATGGACACCGAGCTGCGGTACGTGCTGGTCAACCCGGTGCTGGCACGCGTCGACGGTCTGCCCGCCGACGAGCAGGTCGGGCGCGCCGTCAGCGAGGCGCTGCCCTTCGCGAACGAGGATTCCATCGAGTCGGACATGCGCCGGGTCCTGGCCACCGGCACACCGCTGCTGGACCGGTTCGTCGTCGGACGCGCCCCGGACGACACCAACCAGGACCACGCCTGGTCGGTGTCCTTCTACCGGCTGGAGGACCCTGGCGGGCAGGTGCTCGGACTCGCCACCTCGGTGGTGGACGTCACCGAGCAGCACCGGTCGGCCACCGACGCCGCCCGGGCGCGGCACCGGCTGGCTCTGGTCGCCGACGCGTCGGTGCGGGTCGGCACCACCCTCGACCTGCAGCGGACCGCCCGGGAGTTGGCCGAGGTCTGTGTGCCACAGGTGGCCGACGTGGCCACGGTGGACGTGCTGGACAGCATCCTGCACGGCCACCGCAGCAGCGGAGACGCGGTCGGCGCGGCACGGTTCAGGGCGCTGGCGGTGGTGGCGGCCCACCCCACCGTGGCCACCAGCGCCGTCGATCCCGCAGGCGACTACGCCCAGTACGACGCCAACCGTCTGATCACCCAGTCCGTCAACACCCGCCGGCCCGTCCTCAAGACCGATGTGACCGCCCAGGATCTGCGCCGCGTCGCCCGGAACGACGAATGCGCTGCGCTGCTGTCCGCGGCCGGGGTGCACTGCTACCTCGCGGTCCCGCTGATCGCCCGTGGCGAGGTGATCGGCGCCGTGGGCCTCATGCGGGCCGACAACCCGAGGCCCTTCGACGAGGACGATGTCGTCCTGGCCGGGGAGCTGGCTGCCCGCGCGGCGGTGTGCATCGACAACGCGCGCCTGTTCCAGAGCCAGCGGCACGCCGCCCTGACCCTGCAGCGCAGCCTGCTGCCCCAACGGCCGGCCGACCAGATGGGTCTGAAGATCACCACCCGCTACCAGCCCGCCGGTGCCACCAGTGAGATCGGCGGCGACTGGTTCGACGTCATCCCACTGGCGGACGACAAGACCGCACTGGTCATCGGCGATGTCATGGGCAGCGGCATCGACGCCGCCGCCACCATGGGCCAGCTGCGCACCGCCACCCGCACGCTGACGCAGCTCGACCTCGATCCCGCCGACGTCCTGCACAATCTCGACCGGGCCACCGCCGGCATCGAGCACACCATCGCCACCTGCGTCTACGCCGTGTTCAACCCCCACGACAGCACGTGCGACATCTCGCTGGCCGGGCACCTGCCACCGGTCCTCATGCGACCGGGCCGCACCCCCGAACTGCTCGAGCTGCCCACCGGCGCACCGCTCGGCGTGGGCGGGGTCCCCTTCAGCACCACCCGCCTCGGCCTCACCCCCGGTGACCAGCTGGTCCTGTACACGGATGGCCTGGTCGAAACCCGCGACCAGGCCATCGACGATCGGCTGGACCTCCTGCTGTCCCTGCTCTCGGGTCCGCACCGCGATCTTGAGGACACCTGCGACCTGCTCCTGCGGGCGCTGCGCCGGCCGGGCGACCACGACGACGTGGCCCTGCTCATCGCCCGGCTGCCCGCCGCGGAGCCCGGAGACCCTCAGCCCACCGGCAGTCCCGGCGCCGGGTAGGTGTCCATCAGGATCTTCACGTCGGCGCGCACCTTGGTGACCGTGGCCTCGTCGTCCGTACGCGCCGCCTCCACCACCCGGGCGATCCACTCCGCGACCGTGCCCATCTCGGACGCGGGGATTCCGCGTGAGGTCAGGGCCGGGGTGCCGATGCGGATGCCGGACGGATCGAAGGGCTTGCGGGGGTCGTAGGGGACCGCGTTGTAGTTGACGACGATCCCCGCCCGGTCCAGGGCCTTCGCCGCGATCTTGCCGGGCACCTCCTTCCCGGTGAGGTCGATCAGCAGAAGGTGGTTGTCCGTGCCGCCGGAGACCAGGTCGAAGCCACGGGACGCCAGCTCCTCGCCGAGGACGCGGGCGTTCGCGACCACCTGGTGGGCGTAGGCGCCGAAGTCGGGGGTCGCGGCTTCCTTGAGCGCTACCGCGATCGCTGCCGTCGTCTGGTTGTGCGGGCCGCCCTGGAGGCCGGGGAAGACGGCGCGATCGATGGCACGGGCGTGTTCCGCCCGGCTCAGGAGCATCGCGCCGCGCGGGCCTCGCAGGGTCTTGTGCGTGGTGGTGGAGACCACGTCGGCGTGCGGGGCGGGTGAGGGGTGGGCGCCGCCCGCGATCAGGCCGGCGATGTGGGCGATGTCGGCGACGAGGACCGCGCCGACCTCGTGGGCGATCTCGGCGAAGCCTGCGAAGTCGATCGTCCGGGGAACGGCGGTGCCGCCGCAGAAGATCACCTTGGGACGCTCGGCGCGGGCCAGGTCGCGGACCTCGTCCAGGTCGATCCGGCCGGTGTCGCGCCGGACGCCGTACTGCACCCCGCGGAACCAGGTCCCGGTCGCCGAGACGCCCCAGCCGTGCGTGAGGTGACCACCCATCGGCAGCGACATGCCGAGGACGGTGTCACCGGGCTCGAGGAAGGCCAGGTAGACGGCGAGGTTGGCGGGCGAGCCGGAGTACGGCTGCACATTGGCGTGGTCCATGCGGAACAGGGACGTGGCCCGTTCGACGGCGACCGTCTCCACCTGGTCGATGACCTGCTGGCCCTCGTAGTACCGCTTGCCGGGGTAGCCCTCGGAGTACTTGTTCTGGAGGACCGTGCCGGAGGCCTCCAGAACCGCTGCGGAGACGTAGTTCTCACTGGGGATCAGGCGCAGGGTGTCGGCCTGCAGCCGTTCCTCCGCGCTGATGAGGGCGGCGAGTTCCGGGTCGGTGGCAGTCAGGGCGGGGCGGCGGTTCTCGGGTGTCGTCACAGGGTTCTCCCGGGTCTGGCGCATTGCTGCGGCGTGGACCCGGATGCCCAGGCGGACGGCTCTCCGGCGGTAACGCCTCCGGGCAGGCCCGGAGTGTGCCGCTTCCTCGTGGTCGATTCCACGGAGCACCCCTGTCGGGGTGCGCGCCAGTCGCGACGCCTCGAGTTTACCGACGGATGAGGGATCCAGGGTGGATACCGGGCGGATCCGGGTCGAATTCGCCCGATTGACACAGTTCGTGGTGGCGAGGATGGTGGTGAAGCCGGGTGCGGTCTGGGGTGCCGTGCCCAACGGTTGGGGGGCCGGGATGAGTTGGGACGATCAGGCCTTCCGGCCGGGCTCGGTTCCTCCGGTACCGCCGCCGCCTTCCCGTCCGCCCACCGTGGGGCCGCCGCCACCGGGCGCCGCACTGCGTGCCGTGGCCGCCGGGTTGCTCAATCTCACCGGTCTCGGGCTCGGCTATGCCCTGACGGGGCGGTGGTTCAGAGCCGTTCTGTGCTGGGTGGTGACGGGTGTGCTGCTGCTCGCGGCGCTGCCCGCCGACCCCGACGGTGTGGCCACGGGTGCGGTCGTCGGGTATGTGCTCGCGCTGGTGGCGGCCGCCTTGGACGGGGCGCGGATCGCGCGGCGTACCGCCGTCGGAGGTTCGTGGCGGCCGGTGGTGGCGGCCGGGGCCGGTCTGGTGCTGCTGGCGGCACCGGCGGGTGGCGTGGTGTTCTACGGCTCCGCGCAGGACGAGGCCGTCGAGCAGATGCTGCTCGACCGGCTGGGCGAGAGCGACCGGACCGTGCGGGCCGCCTCGGGCCGGAGCTTCGATGCCGCCCGGGCCGATTACCGTTCCGCCCTTGCCGTCTACCGCGATCTCGGTGAGGAGCACGCGGGGTCGAGGGCGGGGAAGCTCGTACCGGAGCGGCTGAAGGCGTACTACGCGGCGGTCGCCGCGCCGTACCGGCAGGGCAGGCACTGCGAGGCCGTCGCGCCGCTGACGTACCTGCGGACCGTGCCCGAGTCGATCGACCCCGAGCTGCTGGGCGACCTCGCCGGCTGGCCCGACGGTCCGCTCGCCACCTCGCTGTACGAGTGCGGGGTGTCGAGGCTGGGTGGACCCGCGGTGGGGTCGTCGGGTGGCGAGCTGGCCGAGCTGCTGCGCACGTTCCCCGGTTCGGAGCAGGCCGGAAAGGTGGGTCCGGCTGTCTCCAAGAAGATCTCGGAGCAGGCCCGGGCGGTGAGCGGGAACAGCCCCTGCTCGGCCACCGAGACGCTGCGCGGGCTCCGGGCCGGCGTGGCGTCGATGCCGGAGAAGTCGGTCTCCGCTCGCGCCGGGGAGGCCGACCGGGGGATCGAGAACGGTGCGTACGCCTGCGGGGTGGACCAGTTCAGGAAGAAGCAGTTCACCGAGGCGCGGAAGACCCTGACGGAGTTCGCCACCACCTACAGGAAGGACAGGCGCAGGGCTCGGGCCCGGGACATCGCCATCGCCGCGGAGATCGCCGCCGACCGGCCGGCGGCGGGCAGGCGGCTGCCGCCGGCCGGGCGTCCGGGCGGCTCCCGGATGGAACTCGTCATCAGCAACGACGCCCCGAGCGGTGTCGAGATCCTCTACACCGGCCCGGTCACCGGCAGCGTCACGCTCAAGGCGTGCGGCAGTTGCAAGCGGTACGGGACGGAGGTGTCCGGGTCGATGCTCGCCTGCAAGGCGGGCGGCAGGAGCTATCCGAAGGTGCGGTTGCAGCTGCCGGCGGGCGAGTACCACTTCCTGTACAAGCACGGCACGGGCGCGAGCGCGAACGTGGACAGCTACTCGTCCGGGTCGCGCATCAAGCCCGGCTACACGTACACGAGTTGTACGTACGTCGTCGAGAGTCCGTACGGGCTCGGCCTGCCCTCACCGTCCGATCCGATCAGCCTCTCCCCCGCGTCCACCTCTCGGTGAACCGGACGCCGATATCGGGACGACCGGCTCCCGACAGGTGCATTCCTTCTCCAATCGACTTGAACTGCCCCTTTTCCAACGCCTCTTGACAGTTTCTTGGTGAATGCATGCCCCTTACGTAAAGGGTTCCTCGCCAGAGTGGCGGATTACATGTGCACATCATCCGGCACATGCTCCAGACGCGAAGAACCACATCGCAGGGGGTTACATGAGAATCAGCCGCGCCAGACGTCGCGCCGGGCTGAGCATGGCAGCGACACTGCCGCTGCTCGCCGGTGCACTCGCCCTCGGCATACCGTCCGCCAGTGCGGACTCCGCGCCCGGCGGCCGCGACGCACTGCAGGGCACCAAGCCGGCCTGGGCGACCGCCCAGGCCGACCAGGGTGCCACGGCCGACAGCGGCAAGGTGAGTGTCCGGGTCCATCTCGCCGGGCGGGACGCGAAGGGGCTGGCCGCCTACGCCGCCGCCGTGTCCGACCCGAGCTCCTCCGCGTACGGGAAGTATCTGAGCGCCGCGGAGGCGCAGGCCCGGTTCGGGGCGACCCAGCAGCAGATCGACCAGGTCAGCCAGTGGCTGAAGTCGAACGGTCTGACCGTCACCGGTGCCAACCAGCACTACGTCTCCGCCACCGGCGATGTCGCCGCGGCCGAGAAGGCGTTCAGCACCCAGCTGCGCAACTACCGCAAGGGCAGCCGGACCTATCACGCCCCGTCCTCGACGGCCTCCGTGCCGGCCGGGCTGAGCGACTCGGTGCTGGCGGTCTCCGGTCTGGACAACGCGCCGCACAAGTCGAGCCACGACGAGACGCTGCCTCCGCCGGACGCGGTGTTCCGCAACGCGGGCCCCTTCTCCTCCTACTACGGCTCGAAGACCGCGGGGTCGCTGCCGAGCGCGTACGGGGCCAAGGTGCCGTACGCGGTCAAGGGCTACACGGGCAAGCAGCTGCGTGCCGCGTACGGTGCGGGCAGCTGGACCGGCAAGGGCGTGACCGTCGCGATCACCGACGCGTACGCCTCGCCGACCATCGCGAAGGACGCCTCCGAATACGCCAGGCGCAACGGCGACGCCCCGTACCGCAGCGGACAGCTCCGCCAGGTGCTGCCGGCCGACTACACGAAGACCGAGGAGTGCGGGGCGTCCGGCTGGTACGGCGAGGAGACCCTCGACGTCGAGGCCGTGCACGCGGTCGCGCCCGCCGCCGACATCGTGTACGTGGGCGGTGCCTCCTGCTACGACGCCGACCTGCTGGACTCGCTCAACAAGGTCGTCGACCACCGGCTGGCCGACATCGTCTCCAACTCCTGGGGCGACATCGAGGCCAACGAGACCCCGGACGTCGCGGCCGCGTACGACCAGGTGTTCAAGATGGGCGCGGTCGAGGGCATCGGCTTCTACTTCTCCTCCGGTGACGCGGGTGACAACGTCGCGTCCACCGGGACGAAGCAGATCGACGTCCCGTCCAACTCCGCCTGGGTGACGTCGGTCGGCGGCACCTCGCTGGCCGTCGGCAAGCACGACGCGTACCAGTGGGAGACCGGCTGGGGCACGCTCAAGGCATCCCTCGCGGACGACGGCAAGAGCTGGACCGAGTTCCCCGGCGCCTACACCTCGGGCGCGGGCGGTGGCACCAGCTCGACCGTGAAGCAGCCCTCCTACCAGCGCGGAATCGTCCCGGACGCGCTCGCGCAGGCGAACGGCAAGCGCCGGATGCGTACCGCCCCGGACATCGCGGCGGTCGCCGACCCGAACACCGGCTTCCTGGTCGGCCAGACCCAGACGCTGCCCGACAGCTCGCTCGGCTACGACGAGTACCGCATCGGCGGTACGTCACTGGCCGCCCCGGTCATCGCGGGTGTCCAGGCCCTCGCGCAGCAGGCCCGGCACGGCCGGCCGATCGGCTTCGCCAACCCGGCGATCTATGCCCGGTACGGCTCGTCGAAGTACCACGACGTCACCGACCACCCGCTCGGCGCAGGCCGTGACCTCGCGGTGGCCCGGGTCGACTTCACCAACGGCTTCGACGCGGCGGACGGTCTGCTGACGTCGGTACGGAGCCTCGGCAAGGACGCGTCGCTCAAGGCGGTCAAGGGGTACGACGACGTGACGGGTGTCGGGACTCCGGCGGCCGGCTACATCAACTCGTACCGCTGACACCGACGCGCGGGATCGACGCGTAGGACTGCTGCCCCGGGGCTCCGGCCCCGGGGCAGCAGTGCGTGCGTACCGACCTCGACAGCTGCGCTCCTTCACGGAGGTCGTGATCACGCCGCTGAGTCCCTCAAGGACTGTCCGTGGCTCCGGGCAGCGGCTGCTGCGCCCAGATGACCTTGCCTTCAGGGGTGTACCGCGTGCCCCAGTGCTCGGCGATCTGCGAGACGAGGAACAGACCACGGCCTCCCTCGTCCGTCGTAGCCGCGTACCTCAGATGGGGTGAGGTGCTGCTGCCGTCGGACACCTCGCAGATCAGGTTGCGGTCACGCAGAAGCCGCACCCGGATCGGCGCGGAGGCGTGGCGGATGGCGTTGGTGATCAGCTCGCTGAGTATCAGCTCCGTGGTGAACGCCAGCTCCGACAGATCCCATTCGTCGAGCCTCTCGGCGACCGCGGCGCGTATCCCGGCCACCGCGGCGGGGTCGAGCGGGACGTCCCACTCGGCGATCTGGTCGGGGGAGAGCGCGCGGGTGCGGGCGATGAGCAGTGCCACGTCGTCCTGGGCCTGGGCGGGAAGGAGTGCGTCGAGCACCGCCCCGCAGTGTTGTTCCGGCGATCGGCCGACATGGGCCAGAGCCTGGCGGAGCAGCTCCATCCCCACGTCGATGTCCCGGGTGCGGTCCTCGATCAGCCCGTCGGTGTAGAGGACCAGCTGAGCACCCACGGCCAGATCCAGTTCGGCCGTCTTGAACGGCATGCCGCCGAGTCCCAGTGGCGGCCCGGCAGGAAGGTCGGGGAACTCCACTCTGCCGTCGGGCTGGACCAGCGCGGGGAGGTGATGCCCGGCGCGGGCCATGGTGCAGTGCCGGGAGACGGGATCGTAGATCGCATACAGGCAGGTCGCTCCCACGACCCCGACACCGACGTCCGTGGTCCCCTCTTCCCTGTCGATGCGGTCGACGAGATCGTCGAGGTGGCCGAGGAGCTCGTCGGGCGGCAGATCGAGCGTGGAGAAGTTGTGCACCGCGGTGCGGAGCCGCCCCATGGTCGCGGCGGCATGCAGTCCATGGCCGACCACATCACCGACGACGAGGGCGACGCGGTTGCCCGACAGCGGGATCACGTCGAACCAGTCACCGCTGACTCCCGACTGAGCGGGCAGATAGCGGTGGGCTACATCCAGGGCGTTCTGCTCGGGCAGAGCGCGCGGCAGCAGGCTGCGCTGCAACATGACCGCCAGGGCGTGTTCGCGGGCGTACCGGCGGGCGTTGTCGATGCTGACCGCGGCGCGGGCGACCAGCTCCTCGGCGAGTGACCGGTCCTCCTCGTCGAACTTTCCGGCTTCCCGCGAGCGCCAGAAGTTGGCCATGCCGAGAACCACGCCCCGTGCCTGGAGCGGCGTCGTGAGGAGTGAGTGGATCCCGTACGCGATGACGTCGTCCGTGCGTTCCGGGTCCTGAGCACGCCAGCCGGGCGCGGAGGCCAGGTCGGGCACCACCACCGACCGGCCGGTGGCGAATCCACGAGCCTGGGGCGTGGAGGGAAGGAAGGTGATGAGCTCGCCGCGCGGGTAGAGCGGGTGGTCGTTGCGGATACCGCTGACGGCCACGCGGCACATGTCTGCGGCCGTTCCGGTGGGCTCCTCGCCGAGCAGGACGGCGTTGGCGAGGTCGACGGTGACGAAGTCCGCGAAACGGGGGACGGACATCTCGGCCAGCTCCTCGGCCGTGCGCGCCACGTCGAGAGTGGTGCCGATGCCCAGCCCCGCGTCGTACAGCAGCCTGAGGCGCTCGTTCGCCGCATCCACCTTGCCCGACAGCGCCAGGAGCTGGGTGGAGTCGCGCAGGGTGGCCACCGTTCCCAGAGAGCCTCCGTTGTGGTCCGTGCGCCGCTGGTTCACCACCAGCATCCGGTCCCCGGCCAGGTACACCTCGTCCGTGGCCACGCGACCGGAGACGAGCAGCTCCGCCGTGGCCGGGTCGAGGCTCTCCAGTTCCTCGACCCGGCGTCCCTGGGCATCGGGGGGCAGATCGAGCAGCCGTTCGGCCTCGTCGTTCGCCAGCAGCAGCCGACCGTCGCGTCCGACGATGAGCACTCCTTCGCGGACGGAGTGCAGCACCGCGTCATGGTGCTCGTACATACGTGTCATCTGGGCGGGATCGAGCCCGTGGGTCTGCCTGCGCAACCGCTTGGCCACCAGCGCGGCCCCGCCCGTGGCCAGGGCGAGCGCGGCGGCACCGCTGGCAAAGATGACCACCAGCTGCCTGCTGACCGTGTTGGCGACGTTCTTGACCCTGAGGCCTGCGGACACCAGGCCCACGACCGAGTGGTCGGGAGCGGTGACGGGGACGATCGCCTGGACCTCGTGGCCGAGGGGGCCTTGGACGTCCTCCACGTGGACCTCGCCCTCCAGCGAGGGTTTGATGTTGCCGACGAATTTCTTCCCGATGAGCTCCGGTCGGGGGTGTGTGTAGCGAATCCCGTGGGTGTCCGTCACCACGATGAAGTCGACCCCGGCCAGCTTCCGCGCCTCCTCGGTGAGCGGCTGCAGCACTTTCGAGGGATCGGGAGATTTCAGCACGTCCACGATCCCCGGAGAGTGTGCGAACGACTCCGCTGCCGCCACCGAGCGGCGCTCCGCCTCGATCTCGGCGTCGTGAAACGACTGGAGGACCAGCGCAAGAACCGCGCCCGCCACGAGCAGGACAATGACCACCGCCTGCAGGACGAACACCTGCCGGGCTACGCTTCGCGGACGCCTGCCGCTCAGTGACCGAACCGATCTGCTCCGGGATCGGTCGGAATGGTCGACCATGGCGCCATTTCTAACACTTTCCAGCAGTGCGTGCCCATTGGGTCACTTTCGTCCGATTTTCATCGACCAACCGTCAGGCCGAGGCGCGCTTCTTGGGAGATGCCTTCCTGGCCGCCGGCTTCGCGCCCGTTGCCGACTTCGCTGTCTTTGCGGCCGTGTTCGCTGTCGTCTTCTTCGTGGCCGACTTCGTCGCCGACCGTGCCGTGGTCTTCTTGGCGGGCGTTCTGCCCGGCGTCGTCTTCTTCCCGGCGGCCTTCCGTCCGGTGCTCTTGGCCGCGGAGGCAGCCTTCTTCTTCGCCCCGGTTCCGCCGCTCTTCTTGCGTCCTGCGAGTGAGGTGACCTTGGCCACCGGGGCGCCCTCCGCCTCTCCCGGCTCCTCGCCGCGAGCTTCCTTCGCCGCCCGGACGCTGTTCTCCAGCGCCGCGATCAGGTCGAGCACCTTGCCGCCGCCGGGCTCGCCGGAGGCGGCGGGCTGCAACGCCTCGCCGGAGGCCTTCGAGGCGATGAGGGTCTCCACCGCCTCGCGATAGTCGTCATGGAGCGTGTCCATGTCGACCTCACCGAGGGTGGCCATCAGGGCGTCGGCCAGATCGAGTTCGGCGTCACGGACCGTGACGTCGGACTCCGGGGCCACGCCGTCGGTGGCACGGATCTCGTCGGGCCAGAGCAGGCCGTGCATGGCGATCACGTCGTCGACCACGCGCAGCATGCCGAGCCGTTCACGGCCGCGCAGTGCGTACTTGGCCACCGCGACCTTCCGGCTCCGCTTCAGGGCCTCGCGCAGCAGGGTGTACGGCTTGGCCGCCGGGACTCCGTTGGCGGAGAGGTAGTACGCCGCGTCCATCTGGAGCGGGTCGATCTCGGTGGCCGACACGAATGCGACGATCTCGATCGTCTTGGCGGTGGGAAGCGGGAGCGAGGCCAGGTCCTCGTCGGTGATCGGGATCATCGTGCCGTCGGCGTCCTCGTACGCCTTGCCGATCTCGGCGGCCGTCACCTCCTGCTCGTCGAGTTCACAGACCTTCCGGTAGCGGATCCGGCCGCCGTCGGCGAGGTGGATCTGGCGGAAGGAGATCGAGTGGCTCTCCGTGGCGTTGACCAGCTTGATCGGGATGCTGACCAGCCCGAAGGAGATCGCGCCGTTCCAAATGGACCTCACCGTTCACCCCTGTGTCCCTGAAGATTTCGACAGGTATCGATAGATGGCGATTGATTCCTCAAGATCCCGGAATCATGTGATTCTTATCGTATGACGCCGATCACGGAGGTGGAGGGGCGGCGCCTGGCGCTCAGCAACCTCGACAAGGTGCTGTATCCGGCCACCGGGACCACCAAGGGCGAGGTGCTCCACTACTACGCGGTCACGGCGGCCGACGCCCTGCTCGCGCATCTGCACAACCGGCCGGTGTCCTTCCTGCGCTATCCGGACGGGCCGGACGGGCAGCGGTTCTTCACCAAGAACCCGCCGCCCGGCACCCCGTCCTGGGTACGGATCGCCGAGGTGCCGCGGCATGCGGCACAGCAGAACCGGCAGGTGGTCGTACAGGATCTGGCGTCGCTGATGTGGGCCGCGAACCTGGTGGTGGAGTTCCATACACCGCAGTGGCAGGCCGATGCTCCGGGCATCGCCGACCGGATGGTGTTCGACCTCGATCCGGGGGCTCCGGCAACCGTCGTGGAGTGCTGTCGGGTGGCGCTGTGGCTGCGCGAGCGGCTGGCGGCGGACGGGTTGTCCGCATACGGGAAGACCTCGGGATCGAAGGGGCTGCATCTTCTCGTACCGCTCGAGCCCACACCCGCCGATCGGGTGTCGGCGTACGCGAAACGGCTGGCGGTGGAGGCTGAGCAGGATCATCCGGACCTGGTGGTGCACCGGATGACACGGGCGCTGCGGCCGGGAAAGGTGTTCGTCGACTTCAGTCAGAACGCGGCGGCGAAGACCACCGCCACTCCTTACACCTTGCGCGCCAGAGCCGAGCCGACCGCCTCCGCGCCCGTCACCTGGGCGGAGATCGAGGACTGCCGGACCCCCGCCGAGCTGGTCTTTCTGGCCGCCGACATGGGCGGGCGGCTGGAGCGGTACGGGGACCTGCTCGCCCCGCTGACCGATCCGGACCGGGCCCGGCCGCTGCCTGCCGTCCCCTGAACGGAGTCCGTCGGGCCTGGTCAGCAGCCGTGCAGGCCGCCGTCGGCGTCCGTGCGGGCAAAAGGCTGCATGTGGCGGGTGGATTGTCCGGGCCGTGGTGCACACTCTGCCCAGACACTGCTTCGTGAGGTCACGTGGGGAGGCGATGGAGTGTTCGCGGGGATCGACGAGGTCGAATGGGCCTCGATGGAGCATGCGTACGGGCCTGCCGACGATGTGCCCGGGCTGCTGCGGGGGCTGGCGTCCGGCGATCCGGCGGAGCGCGAGGGAGCGCTGGACGGCATGTACGGGGCCGTGCACCACCAGGGCGATGTGTACGCCTGCACACTCGCCTGCATCCCGTTTCTCTTCGAGCTGGTCGCGGATCCGGGCATCCAGGACCGCGGCAGCATCGTCGAGCTGCTCACCAGCATCGGTGGCATCGATCTGGACGAGGACGACGAGGAGGAGCTCGACGAGGAGGAGATCCAGGGCGCGGCCAACTACGCGATGGCCGCCGCCGCCGTCACCGCCGGCGCCGGGGTGTTCTTCGAGCTGATCGCCGACGAGGACCCGGGGGTACGACTCGCCGCGCCGCTGGCGCTCGCCACACTGCACGGCCACCCGGTGCGGGTCCTCGCCCTGCTGCGGGAGCGGCTGCCGGTGGAGCCGGACGAGGAGGTACGGCTCGCGCTCGTGGAGGCCGCCGGGCGCGTCGCGCTGCGGCACAGCCCGCTGGCCGGACAGGCGGCCGACTGGCTGAGCCGGCTCGCCGCGGAGTCGTACGCGCCGGGGCTGCGGCTGGCCGCCCTCGCGCAGCTGGCCAGGTGCGCGCCGGAAGCACTGCCGGGCGATGTCGTACGGGTGGTGGCGGGACTGCTGCGCCGGCTGCGCGCGGATCCGGCCGGCGCAGCCGACGGGGCGGATCCGGTGGTCACCGCCGGGCCGGGGGACGATCCGGGGCCGGCCGCCGATGCCACCGAGGAGCGAGTCGCGCCGGTGACCCTGGTGGGTCAGCTGCGGGCGCTGTCCGCCGCCGAGTCCGCGGGGCGTACCGCCCCCTGGACGGCGGATCTGCTGCGGACACTGCATGTCGGACTCGACGACCGGGTCGCCGACCGGACGGCGCTGCTGACCGATCAGCTGCGCAGCCCCGACCTGCGGCAGCGGATCGACGCGGTGCGGATGAGCGCCGGGCTGATACGGGCCTGGCGGGGCTCGTACGAGGAGCTCGTCCGGCTCGTCGGCGAACAGCTCGCTTCCCCCGAGCCGAAACTGACCGAGGCCGCCTCGCATGTGCTGGAGGAGCTCTTCGGGCTCGCCGCGCCGGCCGCGGACGCGCTGGCGGCGCGGGTGGCGGCGGACCCCGGGGCCTGGGTGAAGGATTGGGCGAGCGGACCGCCGGGGCTCGGCAGCACGGTGAAGGCGCTGGCCCGGCTGGGTGACCCCCGTGCCCTGCCCGCGCTGGCCGCCGCCCTGGAGCGTCCCGAGGTGCCGCATGACGTGGGGTTCGCCATCGGACATCTGGGGGCGGCGGCGGCGCCGCTGGCCGGGGTGCTGCGCCGCAGGCTCGGCGAGATCGCTCTCGACGAGGGGGCGTACGACCGGGCGAATCCGCTGCTCTTCGGGCTGACCGCGCTGCGGGCGGGCGAGGCCGCACCGGAGGTGCTGCGGGTGCTGCGCGGTGCGCCGGAGTATCGCGGGGAGTGGTTGCGGACGTCGGCGCTGCGGGCGCTCGGCTCGTTCGGCTCCGCCGCGCACTGCGCCGTACCGGAGCTGCGGGCGCTGATTCGCCGCCCCGGGACCGCGGCGGCGACGGAGGCCGCACAGGCGCTGTGGGCGGTCGACGGGGATGCGGAGGCCGTGCTGCCGGTGCTGATCGAGGGGCTCCGGGCCGAGCATGCGCACGAGCGGCGGTCGGCGGTGACCGCGCTGGGCGGACTGGGGGCCCGGGCGGAAGCGACAGCGCCATGGTTGCGGGCCCTGCTGTCGCACGACGAGCTGTGGCTGCGGGTGGATGCGGCGATCGCGCTGTGGGAGGTGTCCGGCCGGACCGAGGGGTCCGTGCCGGTCATGCTGGCTGCCTGGGAGAAGAATCGCCATGTCAGGGTCCGGGTGGCCGAATGCCTGGCGCGGATGGGTACTGCTGGTGCAGGGTCGGATGCGGCACACGTGCTGCGTGCCGAACTCGCCTCCGTCCGCCGTCACAACGCGATGGACGGCGGGTACGGCAGCCACGACACATACGAGGACGAAAAGCTGCTGGCACTCTGCCGGCGAGCGCTCCCGGGGAACACGGGGAAGGGGCCCACAACGTGATCATCTTTGGTACGCGAGGCTATCTCTATCAACTGGCCGTCCTGACGCTTGTCTGCGGCTGGTGCGGCAACCCGGCCGCGCACACGCTGCGCAAGCGGGTCACGAAGTTCACGCTGTTCTTCGTGCCGCTGTTCCCGTTCTCGACGAAGTACGCGACGCAGTGCACGTTCTGCGGCGGCGAGCAGAAGATCCCGAAGGAGCAGGCCGAGCAGCTGCTGGCGCAGCACGTGGCGGCACAGGACGGCAACCCGTTCGGGCAGACGCAGCAGCCGGGGTACGCGCAGGACGGGCAGAACCCCTACCAGCACTGAACAACTACCTCTTCACCGGAAGCAAACAGACATAAAGAACTTCCTTCCGAATAAGGTCGATGCATCACGGGTCTGCGGACTCATGGACCGGACGACCTGGAAGGGAGCGAGCGATGTGCCCGCAGCGCCGGGTGACGCGCAGCGCGACGGCGGCCCTCGTGTCCGCCGTCGGCGCCGCGCTGCTGGCCGGCTGCGGCACCGACGGCGGCCGGCTGCGGAGCGCCGGACCGGCCCCGACCGCCATCGGACCCGCCCGGCTCTGGCCCCAGCTGCCGCCCGCCTCCGCCGCTCCGTACGACTACGGCGAGGGTGCGACGGCGCGCATCCCCGGAATCACCGTCCCGCACGACGACGTGCGTGCGCTGGACCCGGTCGCCGTGGTGCAGGCCGACCTGATGGCCACCACCAGCCGGTCCAGCGGTTCGGACGAACTTCCCGCCGACACGGTGCGGAGGATCACCGCGTGCCGCACCGCGCCCGACGCCTGCCCGGTCCTGCAGCCGTACTACCGCGATCTGACGGGCGTGGGCAGGGACGACATGGTGCTCGGCGTACGTCGGAGCGACGGGCGGCTCTCCGTCCGGGTCTACATGGCGCACTCGGGCGCGCTGACCCGGATCATGGCCGTCTCGGACGCGGTGATCAGCGTGGAGCTGGCCGGCCGGGATGTGATCATGCGGGTGCCTTCGGCGATCACCGGGTACGAGTACCGGACGGTGTGGTCCTGGGACGGCCGGCAGCACGCGATGCTGCCGACGCAGGACGAGATCCTGCGGAAGGCCCAGGAGGCGGAGCCCACCGCCCCGCCGAGCGTGGAGCCCAGTCCTGAGCCGACCGCGACGTCGCCGTCGCCCGCCGTCTCCGAGGGGCGGCGATGAGGCGACGGAGACCGCATACGCCCGCCTGGACCGCGACGCTCACCTGGAAGGCCGCGGTGTTCATCACCGTGATGTGCTGCGCCCTCGCCGCACTGCTCGGTGTACTGGTGCATACCGCTGTGACCCGGGAGACCGTCAGCGAGGCCCGCGACAAGGCACTCGCCCGGCTGGCGGACGCGACCAGGGCGTACGAGGCGGGCGAGGTGCTCCCGCCGGATTCCGGTATCGACCCGGCCGGTCTGCCCGCCTCCCTGCGTGACCTGGCCGTGAGCGGGCGCCGGGGCACCGTCGAGGCGGACGCCCACGGCCGGGCGGCCATGTGGGCCGCGGGCCCGGCCGACGGCCGTGCGCTCGCCACCGAGATCGACTACAGCGTGAGCGCCCGCACCATCGAACGCCTCGACCGGGCGATCGTCGGCTCCTCGCTGCTGGCGATCGCCGTCACGCTGCTGATCGGCGCGTTCGCCGTCAGCCGGGTCACCCGGCGGCTGCACCAGACCGCCCGGGTGGCCCGCCGGATCAGCGCGGGCGATCTCGACGCCCGCGTCGACGACCCCTGTACGGCGGACCCTTCGCGCCCGCAGGACGAGGTGGCGATCGTCGCCGGCGCGTTGGACACGATGGCGTCCACGCTCCAGCGCAAACTGCTGGCCGAACAGCGCTTCACCGCCGATGTGGCGCACGAGCTGCGCACCCCGCTGACCGGTCTCTCGGCCGCCGCCGAACTGCTGCCGGCCGGCCGGCCGGCCGAGCTGGTGCGGAACCGGGTCCGCACCATGCGGGCGCTGACGGAGGATCTGCTGGAGATCTCCCGCCTCGACGCCCGTACCGAGGAGGTCGATCTCGCCGTGCACGAACTGGCGCCGCTCGCCGAACGGGTGGTGCGCGCGTCGGGCACGGCGACCGAGATCCGCGTCGTGGGAGCGGAAGCCGGCAACGCGGTGAGGAACGTGCGGGTCGAGACGGACAGACGCCGGCTGGAACGGGTCCTCGGCAATCTGATCACCAACGCACACAAGCACGGCCGCCCGCCGGTGGTCCTGACGGTCGACGGGCCGATGGTGACCGTACGCGATCACGGCCCGGGCTTCCCGGACTATCTGCTGACCGGCGGTCCGCAGCGGTTCCGCACCGAGGGCGGCGGCAAGGGCCACGGGCTCGGACTGACCATCGCCGTCGGACAGTCGGCCGTCATCGGCGCCGAACTCGTCCTCGTCAATGCGGAGGACGGCGGGGCGGAGGCTCGGCTGACGCTCCCGGAGTACGTGCGGTTCGACGAGGACGAACCGGCCGGCCGGAAGGGCAACGGCAGCCGGGCCGGAGGCGACGGGCCGACCGGCGACGGCCAGGCCGAAGCGACATAAGGGAAATAAGGTCCACCTCTTGCTACGTTGCGGGGCATGACCGCAACGCCGGACGCACCCCCGCCCGAGCTACGCCTGCCCAAGCGGCGCGGGGTCGAGCTCTCGCTCCTCATCGGGGCGGTCCTCATCTCCGTCTACGGCTACGCCGCCGTCGGTCTCGCGCGCAACGACGCGGTCCCTCCCGATGTCGCCGGTTACGGCGCCGGCCTGGGGTTGCTCGCCCTCCTCGCGCACCTTGCCGTCCGCTTCCGCGCCCCGTTCGCCGATCCGCTGCTGCTCCCCATCGCCGTGCTGCTCAACGGTCTCGGCCTGGTACTGATCTACCGGCTCGATCTGGAGACGCCCAAGGACCAGGCCGCACCCACCCAGCTGATCTGGTCGACGCTCGGTGTCGCGTTCTTCACCGTGGTCGTCGTCTTCCTCCGCGACCACCGGGTGCTCCAGCGGTACGCGTACCTCTCGGTCGCCGCCGCCCTCGTCCTGATGATCGTGCCGATCTTCTTCCCGGCCGTGAACGGCGCCAAGATCTGGATCCGGGTCGGCGGATTCTCCTTCCAGCCCGGCGAGTTCGCCAAGATTCTGCTCGCCGTCTTCTTCGCGGCGTATCTCGCCGCGAACCGCAACGCCCTCGCCTACACCGGCCGCAAGTTCTGGCGGCTCCAGCTCCCCACCGGCCGTGTGCTCGGCCCGATCGTGGCGATCTGGCTGCTCAGCGTCTGCGTGCTGGTCCTCGAACGCGACCTGGGCACCTCGCTCCTCTTCTTCGGCCTCTTCGTGATCATGTTGTACGTGGCGACCGGCCGGACCGGCTGGATCGCGGTGGGACTGCTGCTCGCCGCCGTCGGCGCCTTCGTCGTCGGCTCCTTCGAACCGCATGTGCACAGCCGGGTGCAGGACTGGCTCGATCCGTTCGCCACCATCGCCGCGGGCCGCGGGCCCAGCCAGCTCGCCCAGTCGCTGTTCGCGTTCGCCGCGGGCGGGATGCTCGGTGCCGGGCTCGGTCTCGGCCACTCCATCCTCATCGGCTTCGCCGCCAAGTCCGACTTCATCCTGGCGACGGCGGGCGAGGAGCTCGGGCTGTCCGGGCTGACGGCGGTCTTCCTCCTGTACGCGCTGCTCGTCGCCCGCGGCTATCGGGCCGGCCTCGCCCTGCGCGACCCCTTCGGGCGGCTGCTGTCGATCGGGCTCGCCTCGATCCTGGCCCTCCAGGTGTTCGTCATCGCGGGCGGTGTGATGGGGCTGATCCCGCTGACGGGCATGGCGATGCCGTTCCTCGCCCAGGGCGGTTCGTCCGTCGTCACCAACTGGATCATCGTGGCGCTGCTCATCCGTGTCAGCGACGTCGCCCGCAGACCGCACCCCGACCAGGTGGAGACCGGGGTCGTCGCACCGGTCGCGGAGGAGCAGTCGTGATCCGCTACATCCGGCGGGCCGCCGCGTTCTGTCTGCTGCTGCTCATGGCGCTCCTGCTGAACGCCGCCCGCATCCAGGTCTTCCAGGCCGACGAACTCGACGGCAACCCCGCCAACCGCCGCCGGACGATCGTCCGTTACGACCAGCCGCGCGGCGACATCATGGTCGGCAAGAGGTCCGTCACCGGCTCCCGGAACACCGGCGAGCAGCTCAGCTACGAGCGCACGTACACCAACGGCCCGTTGTACGCACCGGTGACCGGCTATGCCTCGCAGACGTACGGCACGACGCTGATCGAGAACGCCGAGGACGGCATCCTCTCCGGCACCGACCCGATGCTCGCCCCGGTCCCCCTGTGGAACGAGATCACTCGCAGCCAGCAGCCCGCGGGCGACGTCGTCACCACCATCAAGGACTCGACGCAACGCGCCGCGTACGACGGGCTGGGCAACCGGCGGGGCGCGGTCGCCGCCCTCGAGCCGTCGACCGGCAAGATCCTCGCTCTGGTCTCGACCCCCTCGTACGATCCGGGGCGGCTCTCCGGCACCGGTTCCTCGGTCACCGACGCCTGGCGGCAGCTCAACGCGGACAGGAACCAGCCGATGCTGAACAGGGCGATCCGGCAGACCTATCCGCCGGGTTCCACCTTCAAGATCGTGACAGCTGCGGCCGCGCTCGACGCGGACGTGGTCAAGGACCCCGACGCCTACACCGACACCCCGTCCCCCTATGTGCTGCCCGGGACCAGCACCACGCTCCCCAACGAGGCGCGCGGCTGTGAGGAGGCGTCGCTCGCCGAGGCGATCCGGGTGTCGTGCAACACCGTGATGGCCCATCTGGGGGTGCAGGTGGGGCTGGACGGGATGGTGGAAGCGGTGCGGAAGTTCGGCTTCAACGACACCGGGCTGAAGATCCCGTCCGGGGTGGCGAAGAGCAACTTCGACACCGACATGAGCGACGACCAGCTGGCCCTGTCGTCGATCGGGCAGTACGACACGACGGCGACGCCCCTGCAGATGGCGATGGTGGCATCGGCCGTGGCGAACGGCGGGGAGCTCAAGTACCCGTACCTGGTCGACCGTACGACCACCAAGGGCGGCACCACCGTCCGTCAGAACACCACCCGCTCGTACCACCAGGCGATGAGCCCGCGTACGGCGTCGCAGCTGCAGCGGATGATGGTCGACGTCGTGGAGCGGGGCACCGGGTCGAACGGTGCGATCTACGGGGTGACGGTGGGTGGCAAGACCGGCACCGCGCAGCACGGCATCGACAACACCGGTATGCCGTACGCCTGGTTCATCTCCTGGGCCGAGTCCCCGGACTCGGGGCAGCCGGCGGTCGCCGTCGCGGTCGTCGTCGAGGACGCCGCCGCGAAGCGGGCGGACATCAGCGGGGGCGGGAGCGCGGCTCCGATCGCCAGGTCCGTCATGGAGGCGGCGCTGCGGGGCTGAAGGTACGACTGCACGGTTGCGGACCGGGTCGTCTCGCGGCGCGGAACGGTCCGTGCGGCGCGGAGCGCGCTGATTACTGTGCGGCCATGACATCTCTCGCGCCGCAGCCCGGCCACGAACTCGCGCAGGTGAACATCGCCCGACTCAGATTCCCGCTGGACTCCACCGAGTTGAAGGACTTCGTCGACGCTCTCGATCCGGTCAACGCGGTCGCCGACCGAGCCGCCGGCTTCATCTGGCGGCTCCGGAGCGAGACCGGGAACGCCACCGACGTACCGGTCTTCGGCGACTCCTGGCTGATCGTGAACATGTCGGTGTGGCGGGACAGGGACGCCCTGACGGCCTTCATGTACCAGGGGCAGCACCGCGAGCTCCTCGCCCGGCGGCGCGAGTGGTTCGAGCGGGTGGCGGAGGCGATGACCGCCCTGTGGTGGGTGCCGGCCGGTGAACGCCCGACGGTGCAGGACGCCGAGGAGCGTCTGCGGCATCTGCGCGAGCACGGACCGACGGAGCGGGCGTTCACCCTGCGGACCGTCTTCCCGGCCCCGACCGCCGCAGCGGGCTGATCAGCCGATCGGCCTGCGCGACTCGGCCCTGACCTGGGCCGTGTCCGCCGCCGCCTGCTCCAGGTCCACGCTCTTCGGGTCCTGGACCGCGATCTTGGGAGTGACCAGGCCGACGAAGGCCGCCGTGTTGTCGTCGCCCCAGGCGCACATGGGAATGGTGCTGGTCGTTCCGGCGTCCTTCGACGTCACGACCTGACAGGCCACCGTGATGTCGTATCCGTCGGGCGTGAACTCCCTGGCGGGTACGACGACGGTCATCCCCTTCTCTCCCGCGGCCCCTTCCAGGATCTTGTCCCGGGTGAACTCCGGCATCCTGATCCGGCCCCACATACCGGAGATGACCAGAACGCCGTCCTCGGCGGAGGCGTACCGGGTGACGACGGCCTTCACATCACGGACGCTGGGGTCAGGGACCTCCTCGACCTCCTTGCCGTCGGTCGACGACGTGTCCTCGGCGAGCGTGTACTCCTCGTCCAGCAGCTTCTTCGGCACGGTCAGCCGGTATTCGGCCTCGGGGAAGCCACCCACGACCGATTTCCCGGCCCCGACCAGCTGGAAGGCGGTGTAGCCGAGGGCGCCGACCGCCACCAGTGCGGCGGCGGCGATCCCGATGACCATGCCGGTCCGCTTCTTCCTCGGCGGCCGGGCGCCGGGCAGGCCGGGCATCCCCGGCTGCCCCCAGGGCCCTTGCGGCGGCAGTTGCTGCGGATAGCCGTACGGGGGCTGCTGGGCATACGGGTTGTGCTGCGGGTGCGGAGGCTGAGGCGGCCCGTACGGGCCCTGCGGCGGCTGCGGCGGCGGCATGGTCATGGCGCCCAAGTTACGTCACTCATGCGAACGCCGATTCGACACAGGGTGGCCGTCTCAGCTCAGCGGCTCACGACTGCGCAGCCACCGGGCCGGCACTCCGTCGACGCCGGTGGCCGCGGCGACGACTCCGCCGGTGATGGCGCAGGTCGTGTCGACGTCGCCGAAGCCCTCGGCGGTGGCCCAGAGGGCCGCTTCCAGATCGCCCGCATGCCGGGCCGCGGTCCACAGCGCGAACGGGACCGTGTCGTCGGCCCGGATGCGCTGGCCGTTGCCGAGCAGATCGGCCGCCTTCCACGGTTCGGTGGTGAACGGCACGGCCGCGGCACGCCGGATCCCGTCCCGTACCGGTCCTTCGGGCGTACGGTCGGCGACCGCCGTCAACGTGAACCCGCCCCGCACCTGCAGTGCGGCGGCGACGGCCACGGCCACCGCGCCCGCGATGCCCTGCGGGTGGGCGTGGGTGACCTCGGCCGACAACTGCGCCTGCCTGGCTACATGGTCGAGGTCCGCGTGGAACCGGGCGCCGAGCGGTGCGACCCGCATGGCGGCGCCGTTACCGAGGCTGCCGCCCTCGAACAGGTCGGGCGCGAGGGTACGCCAGTCGGCCGGTGCGGTGAGCAGCTCGGGCAGCAGGATGTGCATGCCGTGGCCGTAACCGCGGGCCGGGTCGATGTCGTACGTGAGGGCGAAGCAGGTGGCGAGCCGGTCCTGGTCGACCTCGCCGTGGTCGTCGAGGACGCGCTGCAGGGCGCGGGCCATCGCCGTGTCGTCGGTCCAGTGCCAGACCGGTTCGGCGGGTGCGCGACGGGCGCGGATCTCGTCACGGGCCTGCTGGGGCGAGCGGAAGAGCGGGAACCATCGCTCCCCGAAGGCATCACCGAGTGAGAGTCCTTCGAGGCTTCGGCGGGCGGCCGCCAGGTCTGCGCGCGGGGGCGTCATGAGGGCCATCCTGGCGCCCGGCGGGAGCGGGTGTACATCCCTCATGGACGCGAACGGCCGGCGTCCGGCCCGAGATCTCGAGGAACTGTGCCCCGACATCCGCGCGTCACCGCCGAGGGCGTCGCCAAGACGCCCGCCGCACTGCCGCAGGCGCCGGTACGGGGAGTGACCGGTGGGCGGTCCCGCGGCCGGCCTCCGGACGCCGGCCGCTCGAGGGCCTGGTGGTGGGCCGCCTACGCCGAGCCGTCCGCTATCGCGTCCTCGACCTCCGCCACGCGGGCCTGTTCCTCCGCCGCGAACCGGTCTCGGTCCAGCTGTTCGGCGATCTCCTCGTCCTGGGCCATCAGCAGGTCCAGGTTGGAGTCGCCGAGCTCGAAGACGCCCATGTCGACGTAGGCCTTCTGGAGCCTTTCGCCCCACAGTCCTATGTCCTTGACGCACGGGACTATCCGGCTGAACAGCAGCTTGCGGAAGAGCTGCAGATACTCCGAGTGCTCGGAGAGCTCCTTGGCCTCCTGCTTGCCCACGCCGAAGTTCTGCAGCACCTCGACACCGCTGAGCCGGTCCCGCATCAGGTAGCAGCCCTCGATGACGAACTCCTCGCGTTCGCGCAGTTCGGCGTCGCTCAGCTGCTTGTAGTAGTCGCGCAGCGCCATTCGTCCGAAGGCGACATGGCGGGCCTCGTCCTGCATGACGTACGCGAGGATCTGCTTGGGCAACGGCTTGGTCGTGGTGTCGCGGATCATGCCGAAGGCGGCGAGGGCGAGCCCCTCGATGAGGACCTGCATGCCGAGGTACGGCATGTCCCAGCGCGAGTCGCGCAGGGTGTCGCCCAGCAGGCCCTGCAGGTTGTCGTTGACCGGGTAGAGCATCCCGACCTTCTCGTGCAGGAACCTGCCGTAGATCTCCGCGTGCCGGGCCTCGTCCATGGTCTGGGTCGCGGAGTAGAACTTCGCGTCCAGATCGGGGACCGACTCCACGATCCTGGCCGCACAGATCATGGCGCCCTGCTCGCCATGGAGGAACTGGCTGAACTGCCAGGAGGTGTAGTGCTTGCGCAGCTCCCCCCGGTCCTTCTCGGTCATCTTCGCCCAGTGCGGTGTGCCGTACAGCGTGAGCGCCTCGTCCGGGGTGCCGAGCGGGTCGGCGGGGTCGACCTCCAGGCTCCAGTCGATGCGCTTGTTGCCGTCCCACTGCTTGTCCTTGCCCTTCTGGTAGAGGGCGAGGAGGCGCTCGCGGCCGTCGTCGTACTCCCAGCTGAAGCGGGCGGCGCCGGAGGCGGGCACCTGCCACAGCGGTTCCTCGGGGGCGGTGGTGTAGAGGTCGTGTGTCGACACGGACGGCTCCTTCGCCTCGCATGGTTCGATAAGTTCCGTGGCGGTTACGTCAGTTGGCAGGTTCACACGTTGGTAGACGCCGGGTCAACAAGTCGTGCGCAAGGGATTGACGGCCTTGCTGACAAGCAGTCTCATAAGAAGTGACCGCTGGTAACCCACGTGTGAGGTGCCCTCAGCCATGACGACAGTGACCGAACGCGACGTGCAGACGCTTCGCGACGCACTCGGCCCGCTCCGGGACCGCGAGCAGATCGCCGAACGCCTCCTGGAGTCCTCGGCCAAGCACTCCTTCGACCCGGACACCGAGCTCGACTGGGATGCGGCCGTCGAGGACGGCAAGTGGTTCTGGCCGCCCGAGCTCGTCTCGCTCTACGACACCCCGCTGTGGCGGAAGATGTCCGAGGAGCAGCGGATGGACCTCGCCCGGCACGAGGCGGCTTCGCTGGCCTCGCTCGGCATCTGGTTCGAGATCATCCTGATGCAGCTGCTGGTCCGGCACATCTACGACAAGCCCGTGACCAGCAATCATGTCCGCTACGCACTCACCGAGATAGCCGACGAGTGCCGGCACTCGATGATGTTCGGCCGCATGATCCAGTGGGGCCAGGCACCCAACTACCCCGTTCCGCGCGTCTATCACAACCTCGCACGGGTGCTGAAGACGGTGTCCACACGCCCGGATCGTTCGCCGCGACCCTGCTCGGCGAGGAGATCCTCGACTGGATGCAGCGGCTGACGTTCCCGGACGAGCGCGTCCAGACTCTGGTGCGCGGCGTGACCCGGATCCATGTGGTCGAGGAGGCGCGGCATGTCCGCTACGCCCGCGAGGAGCTGCGCCGGCAGATGGTCACCGCACCTCGCTGGGAGCGTGAGTTCACCCGGCTGAGCTGCGGGGAGGCGGCACGCGTCTTCTCCGTCTGCTTCGTCAACCCGCAGGTGTACGAGAACGTCGGCCTCGACCGCCGCGAGGCCGTCGCCCAGGTGAAGGCGAGCGGCCACCGTACGGAGGTCATGCAGACCGGCGCGAAGCGGCTGACGGACTTCCTCGACGACATCGGTGTGCTGAACGGGGTCGGCCGCAGGCTGTGGAAGAGCTCGGGCCTGCTGGCCTGACCCGGCTCCCCGCGCCGAGGGGACCGCTTACGCTTCGAGGTATGACCTCCGCTGCCGCAGCCCCGCCGAACCGCGCGTACCAAAGGCTCAGCGTCGAGGAGCGCCGCACGCAACTCCTCGGTGCGGCGCTCACCCTCTTCGCGCACCGGGCTCCCGACGAGGTCTCGCTCGACGAGGTCGCGGCGGCGGCCGGAGTCTCCCGCCCTCTCGTCTACCGATACTTCCCCGGTGGGAGGCAGCAGTTGTACGAGGCTGCGCTCCGGTCCGCCGCCGACGAACTGGAGCTGTGCTTCACCGAGCCGCCCGTGGGCCCGCCCACCGAACGGGTGGCGCGGGTGCTCGGCCGCTATCTCGCCTTCGTCGACGAGCACGACACCGGGTTCAGCGCGCTGCTGCGCGGTGGCAGCGTCGCGGAGACGTCCCGGACGACGGCGATCGTCGACGAGGTGCGGCGGGCGGCGGCCGAACAGATCCTGCTCCACCTCGGCCGCGGAGACACGCAGGCACCGGGCCCCCGGCTGCGGATGATGGTGCGCACCTGGATCGCGGCCGTCGAGGCGGCCTCGCTGATCTGGCTGGACGAGGAGAAGCAGCCTCCGGCGGACGATCTGCGCGCCTGGCTGGTCGACCAGCTGATCACCCTGCTCGCCGCCACCGCGGCGACGGACCGGGAGACTGCATCCGTCGTGGCGGAGCTGCTGGCGCTGGAGACCGCCGACGGCCCGGCCGGACGGCTGGCCGCCCGGCTCGTCCCGGTGATCGCCGAAGCGGCGCACCTGCTGCCACCGGACTGAGTACCGGAACACGCCCCTGGGTCAGACTGGGGGCGTGAGAAGTGAGAACACCACCTTCAGGGGCGGCCCGCTGGACGGGCGGGTCCTGCCCGTCCTCGTCGGCGCGACCGGCCATCCGCCCAAGTGGTACGAGGTCCCGGTGCCGGATGCCGACGGCGGACCGGCCACCGTGTACACCTACCGGCGGGTCCCGGCCGGATACTCCAAGCGGCTGGGTGTGCAGCGCGGCTGGGTGTACGAATACGCGCCCGAGGGCCGCGAGCGCCACACTCCCAAGTGGCCCTGGTCGAAACCGAACTGACCCGCGCGCATCCCGGCTGCGCGCACCGGACCCTCTAAGATCGACGGATCCATGGTCACGAGACCGGTCACAAGGGGGTGCGCCATGGAGGCGCTGCGTCAGGACGATCCACGCCGCTTCGGTCCGTACACCGTGGTGGCGCGGTTCCGCGAGACCGCGAGCGCCGTGCAGTACCTCGCGCACGACCCCGCCCTCGACGACACCGTCGTGATCACCGCGGCCCGCCCCGAACTCGCCGCGCTCCCCGCCTTCCGCCGCCGCTTCGAGGCGGAGGCACGCACGGCGGACCGGCTGGCGGGTGGCTGGGTCCAGCCACAGATCGTCACCCGTACGGCAGATCACCGGGACGAGGACGCGGACGGCCCCGCGGACGAGCACCTGTGGACGGCCGCGACGTACGTGCCGGCGCTGACGCTCGCCGACGCGATCGACTTCGCGGGCCCCCTCCCCGAGCGTGCGGTGCGGATACTGGGCGCGGGCATCGCCGAAACCCTCTCCCGGGTGCACGCCACCGGGGCCGTACTGGAAGGGCTCGCCCCCAGGACGGTGCTGCTGGCCGAGGACGGGCCCCGGCTCACCGCCTTCGGCCCCCTGGGCGCGGCAGCCGACGCGGAGGCCCGGGCGGGCGGGCAGCTGTCCGTACGGCTCGGCTATCTCACCCCGGAACAGGTCGAGGGCAAGGAGGCCGGACCGGCCTCCGACCTCTTCGTGCTCGGGCTGCTGCTGGCGTACGCGGCGACCGGGACGACCCCGCTCGCCGACGGGCCGGCGGCGGAGGCCGCCGACCGGATCGCCCGTACCGAACCGGAACTGGACGCGGTCCCGGAGGAACTGCGCGGCCTGATCGCGCGCTGCCTGGCCAAGGACCCGGCCGACCGGCCGACCGCGGGCGCGGTGGCGGCGGAACTGGCACTGGAGGGTGCGGCGGCCCTGGCCAAGGGCGGCTGGCTGCCGGATCCGCTGTCACGGCTGATCATGGAACAGGCCGGACACGTAAGAAAGTTGGCGGCGGATCCGGATGACGGTGCGGCCGACTCCGCCACCGGAACCCCTGTCGACTCGCCGACCCACAGTCTGCTCGGCCCCCTCGACCATGACTCCGCCGACGCGGCCCCCGACGGACCCGCCGACGCCCGGCCCGACACCCCCGCCACCAGGGATGACGACGTCCGGACCACCCGCATCGGCAGTGTCGGCAGCCCCCGTGCGCCGGAGCCCGACCGGCCGACCACCCAGCTGTCGATCCCGCGGGAGCGCAGCGGACCTCCGGCCGAGCTGCCCACGGGTCTGCCACCTGTCGCACCGCTCGTGCCACGGCCTCTTCCCGCTCCCACGACGCCGGCCGCTCCGACACCGGCCGCCCCCGCATCGACCGCCCCGGCAACCACCCCCACCGCTCCCCCTGCCTCCCCTCCCCCTGCCGGCCCGCCCGACGCTCCCGCTTCCGCAGCCCCCTCCCTCGATCGTCGCACCCTGCTCGTCGGTGGCGTCGCGGGTGCTGCCGGGCTCGTCGTCGGGGGCGGGGCCGTACTCGCCTTCAGGTCCGGCGGTTCCGAGGACCAGGACGACGCCAAAGCCGCCCCGGCCCCCACGCGCCCCACCGTGGCCGGGCAGCCGCCGCAGCCGCGTTGGGTGTACACGCATCCCGACGCCGAGCCCGCGCCGCTCACCGCCGCCCTCTGGCTCGACCGACTGCTCGTCCTGACCGGCGACACACAGGCCACCGGGATCGATCTGCGCTCCGGCCACCGCGTCTGGGAGTGTGCGGACGGAGCCAAGGGACAGGCGGCCCTGCCCGCCGGCGAGGATCTCTGCTTCGTCGCCGGGCCGTCCGAGTTCCTCTGGCTGTCGGCCCGGAACGGACAGGTCACCCACCGGGTGGCGTACGAGGACGGGTTCGAGGACACGCCGTATCTGACCGTGTCGGACATCGTCGGCCGGTCCGGGCCGGTCATCTGGTTCACCGGCTCCCACAAGGTCACCGTGAAGGCCAAGAAGCCGAAGAAGGGCAGGAAGCCCGGCAAGGACACCCAGGCCGTCGTGTCGTTCCTGTTCGCGTACGACGTCGTGCAGCGCAAGGAGGTGTGGCGGACCTCCGTACCCACCGGACGTGAATCGGCCGCCCCCGCCTACCGGTTGATCGCCCTGCGGCCGGACGACATCGTCGTACGCCAGACGAGCGCGACGCTCGCTCCGGGAGACGTCAAGGCCGCGAAGGGCAAGGCTGTCTTCCGCTGCTTCGACCGCGAGAGCGGGAAGCTGCTGTGGACCAAGTCGTTCGGCAGGGTCGCGCCGGACGGGGCGGCCGTCGGCGACGACCGGGGTCTGCTCTACGCGGCGGTGGGCGACGACCTCCAGTCGTTCGAGATGCCCGGCGGCAAGCCGGAGTGGACCCTGAACGGCACCGCCGGCTCCGTGTTCGGGACCCCGGTACCGGCCGGAACGCTCCTGCACACCACCAACCGCAACCAGGAGGTCGGCGTGGTCGACCGGGTTACCGGAAAGCTGCGCTGGCGGCGGTCCACGGAGGCGGCGCCCGGCGGCGCCGCCCCCGCCGTCACCGTCAGTCTCTCCGGCAAGACCCTGCTGGCGGCCGGAGGGGCGCAGGTCACCGCGTTCGCGGCGGCGGACGGGCGACGGCTGTGGAAGTTCCAGGACATCGGCGTGCAGGATCCGAACGGGGCCACAGTCACCGCTCCGTACCGGGTGATGGCCTTCGGAAAAACCGCTGTGGTCCAGCGCGAACGGATCTTCTACGCGTTCCCGGTGGCGTGAGCCTGCGGGACACCGGCCTTCCGAGGGAACCCCGCGGCCGCCACGCCGCGGGGTTCTTGCATCACCGGACACCCGGTGACCGTATGGACCTGTCGCGCTCACTCATGGGGTAGTCACGCGATCGCCCCGTCATCGGAGGTGATTCCGTGTCAGGCACGGTCCTGCGCACTGTCTGCTCCGCGGCGCTCGCCGCTCTCGTCATGGCCTCCCCCGCCGTTGCCGCCCCCGTGGCACCGGACCCCGGTCCCTCGGACGTGGCCACCGGCAAGGGCCCCGGCTCCACCAAGAGCATCGCCGAGCTGCTGACCGAGATGCGCACGCTGTACCGGCAGGCGGAGGAAGCCACCGAGACGTACAACGGGACCGTGGCCGAGCTGAAGAAACGGACCGCCGAGGCGAAACGGCTCGGTTCCGCCCTCGCCGCGGCCAGGCTCGCACTGTCCCGCAGCCACGACGAAGCGGGGCGGCTGGCCCGTGAGCAGTACCAGGGGCGGTCCGGCTTCTCCTCGTACGCACAGCTGTTGCTGGCCCGCGATCCCGAGCACGCCCTGGACCAGGGGCATGTGATCCAACGGGTGGCCGCCGGCCGGGCCGCGACCGTGAAACGGCTCACCGACGCAGCGAAACACGCCGACGGCCTGGCCACCGCAGCCCGCAAGGTACGAGACAGACAGCGGGTGCTGGCGGCGCGGCAGAAGAGGCAGCGCGACACCGTTCGGGCGCGGCTGCGGAACGTCGAGAAGCTGCTGGCCACCCTCTCGGCCGAAAAGATCGCCCAGATGTCCCGGCTGGAGCAGCAGGCCACGGAGAAGGCCCAGGGCGCGCTGATCGCCTCGGGCGCGTTGTCCTCGTCCCGGCAGCCGTCCGAGGCGGGCGGCGAGGCGGTGAAGTACGCGATCGGGCAGGTCGGCAAGCCGTATGTGTGGGGCGCGGAAGGGCCGGGGTCGTTCGACTGCTCGGGGCTCACCTCACGGGCCTGGGCGACCGCGGGCCGACCCATTCCGCGGACCTCGCAGGAACAGTGGCGGCGCCTTCGGAAGGTACGGCTGAACACGCTGCGTCCGGGTGACCTGGTGATCTACTTCCCGAAGGCCACGCACGTGGCGATGTACATCGGCAACGGTCTGGTGGTGCAGGCGCCCCGGCCGGGGACCCGGGTGAAGGTCTCACCGGTGGCGTCGAACCCGATGCTCGGTGCCGTGCGACCGGATCCGGAGGACGCGTCGCTGCGCACGTACGAGCGACCGGAGCTGCCCCGGCACGCGTCGGACGGCTCGGACACGGGGTACAGCGCGTCGTCCGCCCCCGGCGACGCGTAGGCCGAGCTCCAGGTTCGTCACGTGAGCACCGCCAGGATTCGGCCCGTCGAACGCGAGCGCTGCCGCCCGAACGGCCGCCGCCCTCTTCGAGGCGACTCAGGGCTCGGCGCTCCGCTGCGTCGCGAGGAAGCCCGGCTCACTGCAATTCGGCGAGTCTGAGGACAAGCCCCATGTAGAGAGGGACGGAGATCGTCAGGACGAGAAAAATGATCACGGTGTGGATCGTGCGATGGTGTCGCGCCCCGAGACCGAGATGAGCGCGCGCAGCCCGACTGACGCGTGGCCCACCTCGCGCGTCACCGCGGGCGTTTTGCAGCGCTCGCGCCAGAGCCCGCTGGCTTCTGAGCGTGGTGAGGCCGACGCGCGCACCGCTTCTGTCACGCACCACGACAGCGCGAAACGTACCGCCGTAGCCGAAGCCGGTGAGCAGTCGGACATCTCTGATGCGCGTGAGATCCACGGAACGCTCACCGGTCAGCGTTCGCGCGATCACACGAGACATCGAACAACGGACCAACCCGGTTTCCTGGCACAGCTCGGGCAGCAGGACGGCCCCTGCGAGTCCGCCGGTCAGAGCGCAGACGACGGACGCGCCCGCCGGAACAAGGCCTGCCAGTGCGAACAGCCACGCCACGAAGGGCGAAAGAACGAGGAAAGCGGCGACGGAGCTCGCGAGCCGTGCCCGTGACCGGGCCACAGCCGGTGCCCTCTCGGTGGAGTCCACGGGAGCAGCGTAAGGGGCGGTCGCCGGCTTGTCCCCGGCCGGGCCGATCAGCTGTCACCGGCGCTTGCGGGGGAAGGCGGAGCCGGTCGGAGCGCCGAACATCTGCGACCGTCCGACGGGAGGATCGACACCCGCGACGTGTTCCGGAACCGCCCGGGCGACACGGCTGTGACAGGCCGCGTGATCCATGCGCGCACCCGCCTACGGATCAGAAGGCTGCAGGTCCGGGTCCTGCTGCGTGCACTCGGCATGGGCCCCGGGGAGATCGTCCCGGGGCCCTCTTCGCTGCACTCCGTGCTGAGATCAGCCCCGGGGTGTCGCGTGTTCAGTTCTCGCGGATACGGCGGGCCTTGGCCACGAGCTCGTCAGGCAACCCCGGCCCCGCGCACGCGTAGTCGATCAGCAGGTCCCGGTAGGAGGCGCTCGCGAGCTCCGGAGCCAGGACGATCAGGGCCCGCAGATCGTCGGACGAGCCGGACAGGCGCGTGCGATAGGCGGCACCCGCCGCGCGCAGGGAGACTTCCCCCGGTTCGTGTCGCAGGCCCTGGTCGACGAGACCCACGGCGGCGGCGAAATCGCCCTGCTCGGCGCGCACGTCGGCAAGGTCCAGACAGAGGGACCAGTTGGCAGGGTCCAGGGCCAGGGCGTCTTCGAAGGACTCCGCAGCCCGGTCCAGGTCGCCCATCGCACGCCAGGTGCCGGCACGGGCGGCCGCGGTCCACATGACCCGATCGACGGCATCGCCGCGGTCGCACAGGGCGAAGGCCAGCTCGTAGCGGCCGCAGGCACGGGGCAATCGGGCCATGGCGGCCAACGACTCCGGCACGGGACTCCGTTCGGACACCACGTCGATGGCATGGAACCACGGCGTGAACCGCTCGCGCATCGCGTCGGTGTCCAGGTCGTGGCCGTAGTCCAGCGTCCGCAGACACGCCTCCGCCAACGCCTCGGCACTCACCGCGCCGAGGAACCGCGCATCGCCGAACCAGGGGACGGTGCCCCATGCCACGTCGGGCCGAGCCCCCGTGACCGAACCGAGGGACATCACCGCGTCGTCCATGTCCCCGTCGAGGAACAGGAAGTACGCCTGTGCCAGCACAGCGCTCAAGGAGCCGTCCCCTTCGAGGCCCTCCTTGAGCTCCGAGCGACGGTCCCGCCACAACTCGGCGAGGGCCGCATGGGGCTCCGGGGCCGCCGGAGCTGAGGCTATCGCCCCCGCCAGGAACTTCACGGCGCCGACCGGGCTTCCGCCGCAGTGCGCCATCACACCGGCGAGAGCGAGTCCCGCTGTCACTGACTGATTCGACATCGCCAGAGAATATCCATGGCCAAGGGTTCTGCGGACCGTTCCGCCTGCGCGGAGGCCGTCAGTGATCCGTGAGTGACGCCGACCATGGGTGCACCCGGTGCCGCTCGACGGCCGAGTGGTCCCTTCGGGGCGTCTGTGGGCCGTCCGAGGACGGCCCACAGCCACCGACGTCGACCGACGCCACCCGCTGCTTCGCTGGTCAGGCGGCCGATGCGGCGCCGGAGACCTGAGCCAGGTACGCGTTCGTCTTCTCCGGGTCGAAGAAGAAATTGTCGAAGTCCGCAGGGTTGTCGAACCCGTTGGCGAAGCGGTCGGCCACCGGCTGGAGCTGGCCGGCGGCGCCGATCAGGTTCAGCACGTGCTCCGGCGGTACGCCGAGCATGGCGTTCGTCCACTTCACGACGTGCTGCGCGGTGTCCCAGTAGCGGTCGAAGGTGGACTGCATCCAGTCCGCGTCGAACGGACGGTCGCCGTGCTCGATGATCGACCGGAGGTACGCGTCGGCGCACTTGGAGGCCGAGTTGGAGCCCTGACCGGTGATCGGGTCGTTGGCGACGACCACGTCCGCCACGCCGAGCACCAGACCGCCGCCGGGCAGGCGGCCGATCGGCTTGCGGACGGTCGGGGCATAACGGCCCGCCAGGGTGCCGTTGGCGTCCGTCAGTTCGACCTTGGTGGCACGGGCGTACTCCCACGGCGTGAACTGCTCCATGAGCTCCAGCGTCTTGGCGAGGTGCTCGGAGGGGTCCTTGATGCCCTGGAACACGTCCAGCGGACCACCCGGGACGCCCTCCCAGAACAGGATGTCGGCCCGGCCGGACGTGGTCAGGGTCGGCATCACGAAGAGCTCGCCGACGCCCGGGACCAGGTTGCAGCGGACCGCGTCGAACTCGGGGTGCTCCGGGCGCGGGCCCATGCCGTGGACGTACGCGACGGCCAGTGCGCGCTGCGGGGCGTCGAACGGCGAACGGGACGCGTCCCGGCCGAACATGGAGACCAGCTCACCCTTGCCCGCGGAGACCATCACCAGGTCGTAGGTGCGGGAGAAGTAGTCGAGGTCGGAGACGGCCGCACCGTGGATGACGAGCTGTCCGCCGCGCTGGGCGAACGTCTCCATCCAGCCGGCCATCTTCACGCGCTGGTCGACGGACTGGGCGAAGCCGTCCAGCTTGCCGACCCAGTCGATGGCGCGCGAGGAGTCGGGAGCGGCGACCGAGACGCCGAGGCCCTCGATGCGCGGGGCCTGGGACTCCCAGAAGTTGAGCTGGAGGTCGCGCTCGTGCTGCAACGCGGTGTCGAACATGCACTGCGTCGACATGACCCGGCCGGACCGGATCTCGTCGGCCGTGCGGTTGGACATCAGGGTGACTTCGTACCCGCTGGACTGCAGTCCGAGGGCGAGCTGGAGACCGGACTGGCCGGCTCCGACTATGAGTATCTTCCGCATCGAGGTTCTCCGTTACGTGTACGTGTACGTGCGCGTGGTGTGTCTACGCGGGTGTGGCGTCAAGAGCGTGGCCCACAAGGGCCAGCAGCGACTCGACGACCGTGATCCTGTTACGCGCGTCCATGATCACAACGGGTACGTGCAGGGGTATGGTCAGGGCCTCCCTGACGTCCTCCGGCTCGAATCCGGGTGTTCCCTCGAAGTGGTTGACGGCCACGATGTACGGCAGTCCGCAGCTCTCGAAGTAGTCGAGCGCGGGAAAGCAGTCGGACAGCCGCCGGGTGTCGGCGAGCACGACCGCTCCGATCGCGCCGCGCACCAGGTCGTCCCACATGAACCAGAAGCGCTGCTGTCCGGGTGTACCGAACACGTACAGCACGAGGTCGTCGTCGAGGGTGAGACGGCCGAAGTCCATCGCGACGGTCGTGGTGACCTTGTCGGGCGTCGCGGTGAGATCGTCGGTCTCCTCGCTGGCCTGGGTCATCAGCGCTTCGGTCTGCAGCGGGGTGATCTCGGAGACCGACCCCACGAAGGTCGTCTTGCCGACCCCGAACCCGCCCGCGACCACGATCTTCGTGGCTATGGGGGCCCTGGTGTGGTCCAGCTGCCATGCCTGCAGTGACTCTTCGGTCTGGTCCTCCGGTCCCGGCTGACGGGGGGCGGACAGCAGCGAGTCAGAGACGGCGGAGTCCATTCAGCACCCTTTCGAGCAGTGCGCGGTCGGGCTGGCCGGTGCCGTGACCGGTCCCGTACACACGGATCTTTCCCTGGTCGGCCAAGTCGCTGAGCAGCACTCGGACCACGCCGAGCGGCATCTTCAACAGGGCCGAGATCTCCGCGACCGTACGCATGCGGCGGCAGATTTCGACAATGGCCTGGAGCTCCGGCATCACGCGCGTGGTGAGACTGCCGTTGGTGAGCTCGCGGCGCTCATCGGGCGCTTCGAGCGCGGCCACGAACGTCTCGACGAGGAGGACGTGGCCGAAGCGGGTGCGGCCGCCGGTGAGCGAGTACGGGCGGACCCTGGCAGGCCGTCGGTCGGAACCGCGGACGGGGAGCCTGCGGGCGGGTTCAGCAGCGGGCATCACTGGGCGCTCTCCATCGATTTGCGCAGTTCACTGCGGAGTTCGGGGGTGAGTACATGTCCGGCACGGCCGACGAAGAGCGCCATGTGGTACGCGATGACGCTCATGTCGCAGTCGGGGGTGGCATGTACGCCGAGCAGGGATCCGTCGCTGATCGACATGACGAAGACGCTGCCCTCGTCCATGGCGACCATGGTCTGCTTGACGCCACCGCTGTCCATCAGCTTCGCGGCACCGATGGTGAGGGATCCGATGCCGGAGACGATGGTCGCGAGGTCGGCGCTGGAGCCCCTGGGGCCGTCCTGCCGGCCCGTCGCTCTGGCTGCGTGGTGGCCGGGGTCGGAGGAGAGAAGCATCAGTCCGTCGGACGAGACGACCGTGACCGAGTGGACCCCTGGCACCTCCTCGACGAGATTGCTCAGCAACCAGTGAAGGTTCCGGGCCTCGGTACTCAGCCCGAATGTGCTGGGCGCAGTCAACTGCGTGCCTCCTCGACTGTGTCCCCCGTGTCATCGGTTCGACCGCCGGAACGGTCTGCCAGCTCGGTGTGGTCGCTCTGTGCGGTGCGTTCGCTCCGGTCGACGCCGAGGGCAGGGCCGGCGCCGACGGCACTGCCGACGCCTTCGGCGATCTCCGCCTCGACATCGCGGCGGCCGTCCTTCGCGCCCTGATGGAAGCCGCCGAGGCGACGGCGCAGCGCTTCCTTGTCCAGGCTGCCCTTGCGCTCGGCGGCAGGGGCGGAGGTGGGCTTCACGACCTTGGGGGTGCGCTTGGGCAGCCCCTTGTCGGTGATGCGTTCGCTCTGCGGTTGCTGCTGTGGTTCCGGCTGCCGGGGGCCGGGAAAGGCCTCCGCGACGGTGGTGACGACCGGGGCGGGAGCGACGAAGGGATCCTGGCCCTCGTCCGCGGTGCGCTCGTGACGGTCGGGGCCGATGGTGTACGGGTCGGAGGCCACCGGGGCCGTAGGGGCGGGCGGGGCGTCCCGGAACTCCGGGAGCCGGACCTGCATCGTGGTCTCGGCCTCGGTCTCGGCGGCGAACGGCTCAGGTGCGAACGGCTCGTTCACGACCGGCTCAGGTGCGGGCACCGGCTCGGTTGCAACCGGCTCGGCCGCAACCGGCTCAGGCGCGGGCACCGGCTCGGCGCCGGTCTCCGCTCCCGCGTCGCGGATCGACTGCTCGGCCGCGGCGATCAGCGGATCACCGGACAGCGCGAGCGTCCGGCCCGGCAGGGAGTTGGAGTTGGCCTCGGCCACCGAGCCCGGCAGGTTCAGCGCGGGCGCATCCCCCGGCACCCGCACCGGCGGCGGGGTGGCGGTCGGCGGCGCCTTCGGCAGCAGTGCCTGCGGCAGCACGACGACCGCCGTCACGCCGCTGCCCTTCTGTTCGCGCAGCTGGACCCGGACCCCGTGGCGACCCGCCAGCAGCGACGTCACCTGAAGGCCGAGGCCCGCTCCGTCCGCGCTCTGCCGACTCGCCTCGAACGACGCCGGGTCCGCCAGCCGGGCATTGAGCTCGCCCATCCGTACGGACGACATCCCGATGCCCTCGTCCTGAATGGAGAGCATCACCTCGCCGGACTCCAGCAGCCAGCCGGAGAGCTGGACATGGGAGTCGGGCGGCGAGAAGGAGGTCGCGTTCTCGAGGAGTTCGGCGACCAGGTGGCTGAGGTCGTCGGCGGCGAAGCCGGCGATCTGGGCGTGCGGCGGCAGCGACTGGATGGTGACCCGCTCGTACCGCTCGATCTCACTGACGGCCGCCCTCAGGACGTCGACCAGCGGGATCGGGCCGGAGTGCCCGTGACCGTGCTCGGCGCCCGCGAGAACCAGCATGTTCTCGCTGTGGCGGCGCATGACCGTCGCCATGTGGTCGAGCTTGAAGAGGGTGGCGAGCCGCTCCGGGTCCTGCTCGCGCTCCTCCAGGCTCTCGATGACACCGAGCTGGCGTTCGACGAGGCCGAGGGTGCGGAGCGAGAGGTTGACGAATGTGTGGTGGACCGTGTTCTTCAGCCGCTCCAGCTGGGCGGCCAGGTCGGCGGTGCGGACCTGGAGTTCGGCGCGCTGGACGGACAGGGCCTCGTGACCGGCGACGAGCTCGCCGCGCTCCTTCTCCAGGTTCGCGAACCGGCCGTTGAACTCGTGGAGCAGTCCCTGCAGCTTGCCGTGCAGAGCGTTGAGGTTCCGTACGACCTGGGCGAACTCGTCGTTGCGGCCGGTGTAGCGGACCGGCTCGGCGGTGCCGGGCTCCGCGGCGAGGCGGGCGGCACCGATCCGCAGGACGGCGAGCGGCTGGGTGAGCGTGCGGGCCACGGCGGTGGAGACGCCGACTGCGATCAGCAGACAGCCACCGAGCAGCGCGATGTGCAGTTCGAGCGCGGTGACGTCGTCGTCACGCAGCTGCTCCAGTCGCTGGATGCGGGCGGTGCCGAGTGCGGACTCGACGCTGCGCATCCGGTCGATGCGGGCGGAGAGTGCCGCCTCGACCTTCTGCCGGTTGACCTGCTGGTCGGAGTCCGACAGCTCGGGGCGGTCCGTGAGCGCGGCGAGGTACTTCTCCGCGCTGTTGACCTCGGGTCCGGTGACGGTGGAGGAGAGCTTCTCGCGGGCGGTGGAGCCCGCGGCCTGGTCGAAGTCCGCGAGCGCGGCGAGTTCCCGGACCCTGGCCTGCTGGGCCGCGGCGCTCAGCTCGTCACGGTTGCGGTCGTCCTCGCTCGGGCCCTCGTCCTGGGACTGCACGGGCAGCCCGGTGAACGGGTCGATCTGCGGGGTGGTGGGCACTTCGCGGGGCACCGACAGCGCGGCGGTCAACAGCCCGCGGGTGGCGGAGGCCTGCTCGGCCGCCTGGCCTAGGGCGAGGGGCGCACGAGTGGCCTCGGACGCGCGCGGCGGAGTCTTCTCGGCCAGTTCGTCGGCGACGTCCTGCAGCTTGGCGATGACCTCGGAGTACGCCTGGTGGGCCGCGAGCGCCGAGCCCTTGCCGGTGAGCGCGGTACGCCGTAGCGAGGGGATCGTGGAGAGGTCGCGGCGCAGCGCGGCGGGAGCCGTGTCGCGGATCTCGTCGACCTGCTGGTCGACGCGCGCGCTGCGGCTGCTGGGTCCGTCGCTCTTCGGGCCGGACTTCTCGTCCCGGCCGCTCGCGATGTAGGCGGTGACCTCGTCGCGCTCGTCCGCGAGAGCGTGCGCGAGCGCCACCGCCTGCTGATTCAGCTCGGCGAGCGTGACCAACCGCTGGGACTCGTTCAGTTCGGAGGAGGCACCGAGCGCCGCGGGCGCGCCCGCGGCGATGACGGTGATTCCGACGACCGCGACGCCGGCGACCAGCCGACTGCGTACGCGTACGGTGCGCCGGGTGGGCTCACCTTCGGCCGGCGGCAGAGGTGTCGCCCCGGAACCGCTTCGCTTGCTGCCCTTGCTCCGAGGCCGCTTCTTCTGCACCGGTGCTCGCAATCTTGACTCGTCCACCCTTGAAGCAGAGGTGACGCTCGGTCATATGGAACGGCACCCCGACCGCCTGGTACGGCTTCTGACCATTCCAGTGCTTTTGAGAGGGGGGTGCGCATCGACCGCTCCGCCACCTGAACGAGTGAACATCACTCCAGAGTTGACGAACAAGTCTCCCCACGCGCGTCGTCGTGCACACGTGGACCGTGGGCTGGAACTTCCGCTCAGCCTTTGGCAGGATGCCCGCCCGCACGCCGCTCGGAGCGGTTCCTTCCGCTCAAGAGGGGCTGCTGACCTGCCCGTACGGTCCAACACCGCACTCGTGCAGGGTCGGTGAAGGCGTCGTGCAGACTTGCCGTATGCGTATCGAACTCACCACCGTCCCCGGTAGCCCCGAGCGCCCCAACGAGGACTGGGCGGCCACCGCACTTCCCGCCTCCGGCCAGGGCGGGACGCTGGTCCTGCTCGACGGCGTCACTCCGCCGCAGGGGGACGACGGTTGTGTGCACTCCGTCCCGTGGTTCACCGCTCGACTGGGCGGCTCCCTGGTCGAACTGTCGGGTTCGCGACGGGATCTGCCCCTCACGGAGGTCCTCGCCGAGTCCATCCGGCGCACCGCCGACGCGCACTGCTCCTCCTGTGACCTTTCTCACGTGCGTACACCTCAGGCGACCGTCGTGATGGCGCGTTGGGACGAACGCGAGATCGAACACCTGGTGCTCTCCGACTCGGTGCTGCTGGTCGAGTCGACGGACAGCTCGGTACGCGCGCTGCTCGACGACCGGCTCGATCGGCTGCCTCCGGGCTCCCTGACCACCGAGGCGATCGCCGACGCACGGGTACGCAACAAGGAAGGCGGCTTCTTCACCGCCGCCGCCGACCCCTCGGTGTCCGCCCGTGCCGTGACCGGGCGGACACCGCGCGCCGAGGTACGGGCGCTGGCCGCGCTGACGGACGGGGCGAGCCGCTGGACCGAGATGTTCCGCGAAGGGGACTGGGCGGCCTGCCTCGGGGTGCTCCACAAGGAGGGCACACAGGGGCTGATCGACCGGGTCAGGGCACTGGAGGACGCGGACACCGAGCGCGCACATCTGCGGCGCAGCAAGACGCACGACGACGCCACGGCGGTCTACGCGGTGCTGTAGGTCGCCCGGGTACGGGGCCGGTCCGGGAGGCTGAAGGGCACCCTCCGGTGGGCGATCTCCCTGGGGCGGGGTCCGGGAGCACCCGGGACCGCCCGGCCGGTCGAGGTCGGGACCGGCTCGAGTCACTCCTCGGCGCGGGTGTTCAAGTGGTGCAGCAGCCGGGCCAGTTCCGCCACCTCGGCCCGGTCCCAGTCGGCGAGCTTGCGTACGTACCGCTCACGGCGGGCGTCGCGGACGCTGCGGTAACGCGCCAGTCCCTCGTCGGTGAGATGGACGAGGAAGGCCCGCCCGTCGGCCGGATCGGGTTCGCGCGCCACCAGTCCGAGGTCCTCCAGGGCGCGCAGTTGACGGCTCATGGTCGCCTTGCCGACCCCGAAGTACGCCGCGAGATCGGTGGCCCGCTGCCGGCCCGCCGACTCCAGTTGCACGAGGAGTCCGTACGCCGCGGACTCCAGGTCGGGGTGGACCTCGCGCGCCATTTCGCCGGAGCTCGACCGCGCCCGGCGCAGGAAGACCGCCAACTCCCGCTCCAGTGCCAGGAATTCGTGGTCCACACCAGTTGCCCCGGTCGCGCCGGGTTCACTACCGCTTCCGCTCCCGTGCACGTCAACACCCCTCATGAGCTTTCCTGCCGCTGAAAGTTTCTTTCACCGCCGGTCATCGCCGCAGCTCCGCCAGTATTTCGCAGGCGTAGACCAACGGCAGCGCCCAGGCCCCCTTCCGCCGCACGGGTCTACGTGCGTAGCGTCCTTCCTGACATGTTCACACCATCGCATGTCGCAGGGGTGCGTCGAGCCGCTCCCCTGGGTCGGCAGATCCCCCCACCGAGACCTCGGAGGCACGCAATGCCCGTGCACAGATCCGGATCCGGAACGACCCGCCGCACACGCTTCGCGGCGTTGGGAACCCTTCTCGCAGCACTCTCGCTTCTGCTCACCCTGCCCGGTGCGGCCACTGCGGCCGACTCCCCCACCGCCACCACCACACCCGCCCGCGGGTCGGCCACGATGGGCATGGGCGTCATCGCCCATGACGGTCAGGGCGGCCTGCCGCGTGACACGCGCGCCGTGCAGACCGAAGGCGTGGACGTCAGCAGTCACCAGGGCAACGTCGACTGGGCGACGCTCTGGAACAGCGGTGTCCGGTGGGCCTACACCAAGGCCACCGAAGGCACGTACTACACGAACCCGTACTTCGCGCAGCAGTACAACGGCTCGTACAACGTCGGCATGATCCGCGGCGCGTACCACTTCGCCACCCCGGACACCACGAGCGGTGCCACCCAGGCCAACTACTTCGTGGACCACGGGGGCGGCTGGTCGCGGGACGGCAGGACGCTGCCGGGCGTCCTCGACATCGAGTGGAACCCGTACGGCGACCAGTGCTACGGCAAGACCGCGGCCGCCATGGTCTCCTGGATCCGCGACTTCGTGAACACGTACAAGTCACGCACCGGCCGCGACGCCGTCATCTACACCGCGACCAGCTGGTGGCAGGCCTGCACCGGCAACAACGCGGGCTTCGCCGCCACCAACCCGCTCTGGGTGGCCCGCTACAACACCACCGTCGGTGAACTCCCGGCCGGATGGGGCTACTACACCATCTGGCAGTACACGTCGTCCGGCCCGTACGTCGGCGACCACAACCACTTCAACGGCGCCCTCGACCGCGTACAGGCACTCGCCAACGGCTGAGTTCCGCCCCGCAGCGCCCCACCGGGCCCCGGTGACGCACCCCGTCACCGGGGCCCGGTCGCGTCCACCGCACCGGCAGGGCCCGGCAGCCCGTCCCGACCGGGCACATCCACAAGGGCCCCGCGCCCGCGGCGCCGGGCATGCGTCGACGCACAGAAGAAGCGTGGCTGCACCTTCGTGACGGTCCCCCCGCCGAGGCCCCGTCCGAGCCGGCGCCGGGCACCGTCCACCGCCCCTGAGCACGGCCCCGCCACCGGCCGGCTGGAGACCGCCGGCACCCGGGGAGATGCGGAACGGCCCGCACCGCCCTCTCGGGGGTACGGGCCGTCCGACCGGCCGCGCACGTCATGCCACGCCCGTCACGCCATGGCGCTCACGCCGCGGCCGGGATCCTCTCCTCCACCCTGGCCGAAGCCGGGGCGAGGGCGATCTCCAGCACCTGACGGACATCCGTCACCGGGTGGACCTCCAGCTTGTCGAGGACCTCGGCCGGCACGTCGTCCAGATCGGCCTCGTTCCGCTTCGGGATCACCACGGTGGTGATCCCGGCACGGTGAGCGGCCAGCAGCTTCTGCTTCAGACCGCCGATCGGCAGCACCCGTCCGGTCAGCGACACCTCGCCGGTCATCGCCACATCCGTACGGACCAGCCGCCCGGAGAGCAGCGAGGCGAGTGCCGTCGTCATCGTGATTCCTGCGCTGGGGCCGTCCTTGGGGACCGCGCCCGCCGGGAAGTGGATGTGCGCTCCCCGGTCCTTGAGATCGGCGACGGGCAGTTCCAGTTCGGCGCCGTGCGACCGCAGGAAGCTGAGCGCGATCTGCGCGGACTCCTTCATGACGTCGCCGAGCTGGCCGGTCAGGGTCAGTCCGGCGGCACCCGTCTCCGGATCGGCCAGCGACGCCTCCACGAACAGCACGTCACCGCCGGCGCCGGTCACCGCGAGCCCGGTCGCCACGCCCGGCACCGCGGTGCGGCGCTCCGCCGGGTCCTGGGCGGACTCGGGAACGTGGTGCGGCCGTCCGATGAGACCTCGCAGGTCCTCGTCGGCGACGCTGAACGGGAGCTCCCGGTCGCCCAGCTCGTGCTGGGCCGCGACCTTGCGGAGCAGCCGGGCCACGGCCCGCTCCAGGTTGCGGACGCCCGCCTCGCGGGTGTACTCGCCGGCCAGCTTGCGCAGCGCCGACTCCTCGAGGGTCACCTCGTCCTTCTCCAGACCGGCCCGCTCCAGCTGGCGCGGCAGCAGGTGGTCCCGGGCGATGACGACCTTCTCGTCCTCGGTGTAGCCGTCGAGCCTGACCAGCTCCATGCGGTCGAGCAGGGCCTCCGGGATGGCGTCCAGGACGTTGGCGGTGGCCAGGAAGACCACGTCGCTGAGGTCGAGCTCGACCTCCAGGTAGTGGTCGCGGAAGGTGTGGTTCTGCGCCGGGTCCAGCACTTCGAGGAGCGCCGCGGCCGGGTCGCCGCGGAAGTCGGAGCCCACCTTGTCGATCTCGTCGAGCAGGACGACCGGGTTCATGGAACCGGCCTCCTTGACGGCGCGGACGATGCGTCCGGGGAGCGCACCGACGTAGGTACGCCGATGGCCGCGGATCTCCGCCTCGTCCCGCACACCGCCGAGCGCGACACGGACGAACTTGCGTCCCATGGCGTGCGCGACGCTCTCGCCGAGGGACGTCTTGCCGACGCCGGGAGGCCCGACGAGGGCCAGCACCGCACCACCGCGGCGCCCGCCGACGACCCCGAGACCACGGTCGGCGCGGCGCTTGCGCACGGCGAGGTACTCGGTGATCCGCTCCTTCACGTCCTCCAGGCCCGCGTGCTCGGCGTCGAGGATCTCCTTGGCGGCGCGGATGTCGTACGCGTCCTCGGTGCGCTCGTTCCACGGCAGTTCGAGGACGGTGTCCAGCCAGGTCCGGATCCAGGAACCCTCGGGGCTCTGGTCGGACGAGCGCTCCAGTTTGTCGACCTCCTTGAGTGCGGCCTCACGGACGTGCTCGGGAAGATCGGCGGCCTCGACGCGCGCCCGGTAGTCGTCGGACTCGTCCTCCGGATCGCCGTTGAGCTCGGACAGCTCCTTGCGTACGGCTTCGAGCTGGCGCCGCAGCAGGAACTCGCGCTGCTGCTTGTCGACACCCTCCTGGACATCCTTCGCGATGGACTCGGCGACGTCCTGTTCGGCGAGGTGTTCGCCGAGCCACTGGATGGCGAGCTTCAGCCGGGCGACCGCGTCGGCGGTCTCCAGGAGCTGCACCTTCTGGGTGGTCGTGAGGAAGGGCGAGTATCCGGAATTGTCGGCGAGCGCGGAGATGTCGTCGATCTGCTGGACCCGGTCCACGACCTGCCAGGCGCCGCGCTTCTTCAGCCAGCTGGTGGCCAGGGCCTTGTACTCCTTGACCAGCTCGGCGGCGACACCGGGAAGCGGCTCGGGGACTGACACGTCCACACGTGTCCCCTCCACCCAGAGCGCGGCTCCGGGCCCGGTGGTCCCGGCGCCGATCCTCACCCGGTCACGGCCGCGGATGAGCGCACCGGGGTCGCCGTCGGAGAGCCGGCCGACCTGCTCGACGGTACCGAGCACACCCGTGCCGGTGTACGTCCCGTCGATCCGCGGCACGAGCAGCACCTCGGGCTTGCCGCCACCCGGCCGGACGGCTGCCTGCGCGGCCTCCACGGCGGCCCGCACATCGGTGTCGGACAGGTCGAGAGGCACCACCATTCCGGGCAGCACGACCTCGTCGTCGAGCGGCAGCACGGGCAAGGTCAGCGGAGTGACCGCGTTGGGCTCAGTAGCCATGATCTCCCCTTCGGCATTCAAGTTGAGCTATGCAGGCTCAATGCTCCTGAGCGCCTTAATGTTCCCGGGGCCGTGTTCGCTCTCAGCGATCTCTCTTCCGCCTCGCCGCCACCTGCGAAAACCCCCTCGCCGCCGCCTGGCGCGGAGGGCCGGCAGGGCCCCACACGGGTGACACGCGCGTGGACGACAGGGGCCCCGACCGAGGACGGGACCATCAGACGTGAAGGCTCACTGAGCCCGTACCGGCAGCGTGCGACCCCGTGGCACTCCCGGATGACCGATGCGTTCGACACCGCGCAACTGCGCAGCGCCTGCCTGTACGGCAGCATTCCGCGGGGCACAGCCATTCCCGGCGGCTCCGACCGGGAGCTGCCGCCGGCCCGCGCGCCGGACCGAAGCCGACTGCCGAGTGCGTCGCGGTGCACGGCCCGAAGGCAGCTCACCCCTGACCGAACCGCCGGCGTCCACGCGCCGGTGCGACAGCGGCGGGCGGGCCACCTGCCCTTCTGTTCCTCGCGCCCCACCCGGATGCACCGATTCCGGCTCCGCCCGCGCCGTCCGACGAGGATGGTGGGGATCCACCGCCGCCTACCGGAGACCGAGGACATGCCGACCGCCGACCGCCACACCGCTCACAGCTCCGTCACACTCGACCGCCGCGAGGGACCGTACGGGGAGGTCGTCCTGCGGGAGCGCGGGGACGACTTCGAGATCATCGCCAACGGGTGCTTTCTGATGGACACCGCGGACGGGCGCTCCGAACGGCTGCTGATCGATGCCGCACTCGCCGCGCTGCCCGCCGGGCGGACGGATCCCGCAGTACTCGTCGGAGGGCTCGGGGTCGGCTTCTCGCTGGCGCATGCCGCTGCCGAGCCGCGCTGGGGGCGGATCGCGGTGGTCGAGCGCGAGCAGGCGATCATCGACTGGCACCTGGACGGGCCACTGGCCCGGATCTCCGCCGCGGCACTCGCCGATCCGCGGACGGCGATCCTGGCGACGGACCTCGTCACATATCTGCGTACGACTACGGACCGTTACGACGCATTGTGCCTGGACATCGACAACGGACCGGACTGGACCGTCACCGAGGACAATGGAAGTCTCTACTCCGCTTCCGGTCTGGCGGACTGCCGCGAACGGCTCAACCCGGACGGGGTGCTCGCAGTATGGTCCGCGCAGCCGTCCGCCGCCTTCGAACAGGCCCTGAAGAATGCCGGATTCATTGGAGTAAGGACGGAAGAGGTGCGCGTTGCCCGTGGTGTGCCCGACGTGGTTCATCTCGCACTTCGGGACGGCTGAGGATCCCCGCCGGGCATCCGTGGCCCCCGGACGCCCGGGGGCCAAGCGCCACAAGACAGACACACCGCCGCCTGCTTGCGGCCAACCCGTTCCCGTGCCGTTACACCCTGCGTAGCCGGGAGCAGCCTGCTGGCTTTACGCTGCTGAGCGGCAAACGGGATCACCCACGAAATTCACAAGCGAAGACCGTGCGTCCGGGGGAATGACCCCCGCGAGAACGGGCAGGGGCGGGGCGATGGAACAGACACACACCACCCACAACGGTGTCGCGGCCACCCCGGGCGCGCAGCGCCGGGTGCTGGTGGTCGAGGACGACGCGACGATCGTCGACGCCATTTCCGCACGCCTGCGGGCCGAGGGCTTCCTGGTGCAGACCGCGCTCGACGGCCCCGCAGCCGTCGACGCGGCCGAGGCCTGGCAGCCCGACCTGATGGTGCTCGACATCATGCTTCCGGGCTTCGACGGCCTGGAGGTCTGCCGCCGGGTTCAGGCCGCGCGGCCGGTGCCGGTGCTGATGCTGACCGCCCGGGACGACGAGACCGACATGCTGGTCGGCCTCGGTGTCGGCGCCGACGACTACATGACCAAGCCGTTCTCCATGCGTGAACTGGCGGCCCGGGTGCATGTCCTGCTCCGCCGGGTCGAGCGCGCGGCGCTGGCCGCGGTGACGCCGCGCAGCGGCATCCTGCGCCTCGGCGAGCTGGAGATCGATCACGCCCAGCGCCGGGTCCGGGTCCGCGCGGAGGACGTCCACCTGACGCCGACCGAGTTCGACCTGCTGGTCTGCCTGGCCAACACGCCGCGCGCGGTGCTCTCCCGGGAGCAGCTGCTCGCGGAGGTCTGGGACTGGGCGGACGCCTCCGGCACCCGTACCGTCGACAGCCACATCAAGGCGCTGCGCCGGAAGATCGGCGCGGAGCGGATCCGTACCGTGCACGGTGTCGGCTACGCCCTGGAGACCCCGGCGCCATGACCCGGCCCGGCTCCGGACTGCGCCCCTTCTCGATCAAGGCAAAGCTGGGCACGCTGGTCGTGGTCTCGGTGTTCATCACCACCGGGCTGCTGATGGTGGCGGTGCGCACCAGGACCGAGCTGCGGTTCATCACGGTCTTCTCGGTGATCGCGACGCTGTTGATCACCCAGTTCGTGGCCCACGGGCTGACGGCGCCGCTGGACGAGATGACGAGAGTCGCCCGGTCGATCTCGCACGGCGACTACACCCGACGGGTGCGGGGCGCGGACCGGCGGGACGAGCTCGGTGATCTGGCCCAGACGATCAACCTCATGGCGGACGATCTGGAGGCCGTGGACCTGCACCGCAAGGAGCTGGTGGCCAATGTCTCGCATGAGCTGCGCACTCCCATCGCGGCGCTGAGAGCCGTCCTGGAGAACGTCGTGGACGGGGTCTCCGCCGCTGATCCGGAGACCATGCGCACGGCGCTGAAACAGACGGAGCGGCTCGGCAGGCTGGTGGAGACGCTGCTGGACCTGTCCCGGCTGGACAACGGGGTGGTCACCCTCAAGGCCCGCCGTTTCGAGGTGTGGCCGTATCTCTCGGGCGTGCTCAAGGAAGCGAACCTCGCCGCCTCGCACCGCCGGCTGTCCTCCGGTTCCGGGAACCACACCCGCACGGACGTCCATCTGCACCTGGACGTGTCGCCGCCCGAGCTGACCGCGCACGCGGACGCGGAGCGGCTCCACCAGGTGGTGGCCAATCTCATCGACAACGCGGTCAAGCACAGCCCGCCGCACGGCCGGGTCACGGTGCGGGCACGGCGCGGCGCACTGCCGGAGTCGCTGGATCTCGAGGTCCTGGACGAGGGTCCGGGCATTCCGGAGTCCGAGCGGCACCGGGTCTTCGAGCGCTTCAACCGCGGCAAGGTGGCGTCCCCGCACGGTCCGGGCAGTGACGGCGGTACGGGCCTGGGCCTGGCGATCGCCCGTTGGGCCGTGGATCTGCACGGCGGTCGCATCGGGGTGGCCGAATCGGCTCGCGGATGCCGGATCCAGGTCACCCTTCCGGGGACCTCTCAACCGCGCAGTTGACGCGGGACCCGAACCGGAAGGGCACGTTCTACGCATCGCCCCACGAGGGGATATGGTCCACGTGGCCGTAGCCACGGCCGCGCGTACCCGGAGTGAAGCGGAACCACGCTTGTTTCCCGCCATTTCCAGCGCCGAAACCCGCTCTTTGATGTGACTTGCACGACGAAGGCCGGCCCGGTCTGCATGGAACGGTCAAGGAGGCGTAGCCTTGATTTCCGCTGTCCATCACCTTGTGAAGCGGAAGAGGGCGGTTGCCGCCGTGTCGTCTCAGTCCCCCAGTAACTCGAGCATCTCGACCGACCAAGCCAGCCCGGGTGCAAACCCGGCTGCCGCTTTCGGCCCCAATGAGTGGCTCGTCGACGAGATCTACCAGCAGTACCTCCAGGATCCCAATTCGGTCGATCGCGCCTGGTGGGACTTCTTCGCCGACTACAAGCCGGGTACGTCCGGCACGGCGGACAAGCCCGTTCCCGGCGCCGCAGCCGCGGGGGCTGCGGTAACTCCGGCCCCGGCTGCCACCGCACCGGCGCAGACCGACCACGCCGCTCCTGCGCAGCCCGTGGCCCAGGCTCCGGCTCCGGCCGCCGCACCCGCCGCCCCGGCGGCTCCCGCGGTCGCCGCACCCGCTGCCCCGGCCGCTCCGGCGAAGGCCGCGCCCGCGGCACCCGCCGCACCGGCCGCGAAGGCCCCCGCCAAGGCGGCCCCGGCCACCACGGCGGCCGAGGGCCCCGAGTACGTGACGCTGCGCGGTCCGTCCGCCGCCGTTGCGAAGAACATGAACGCCTCGCTGGAGCTGCCGACGGCCACGTCCGTCCGCGCCGTTCCGGTGAAGCTGCTCTTCGACAACCGCATCGTCATCAACAACCACCTCAAGCGCGCCCGCGGCGGGAAGATCTCCTTCACGCACCTCATCGGGTACGCGATGGTGCAGGCCCTCAAGGCCATGCCGTCGATGAACTACTCCTTCGCGGAGAAGGACGGCAAGCCGACGCTGGTCAAGCCGGAGCACGTCAACCTCGGTCTGGCCATCGACCTGGTGAAGCCGAACGGCGACCGTCAGCTGGTCGTCGCGGCCATCAAGAAGGCCGAGACGCTCAACTTCTTCGAGTTCTGGCAGGCGTACGAGGACATCGTCCGCCGCGCCCGCATCGGCAAGCTCGGCATGGACGACTTCACCGGAGTCACCGCCTCGCTGACCAACCCCGGCGGCATCGGCACCGTCCACTCGGTGCCCCGCCTGATGCCCGGTCAGGGCCTCATCATGGGTGTCGGCGCGATGGACTACCCGGCGGAGTTCCAGGGAACCTCCCAGGACACCCTGAACAAGCTGGGCATCTCGAAGGTCATGACCCTGACCTCGACGTACGACCACCGGGTCATCCAGGGCGCCGCCTCCGGCGAGTTCCTGCGGATCCTGGCCCAGCTGCTGCTCGGCGAGAACGAGTTCTACGACGAGATCTTCAAGGCCCTGCGCATCCCCTACGAGCCGGTCCGCTGGCTCAAGGACATCGACGCCTCGCACGACGACGACGTCACCAAGGCCGCGCGGGTCTTCGAGCTGATCCACTCCTACCGGGTCCGCGGTCACGTCATGGCCGACACCGACCCCCTGGAGTACCGCCAGCGCAAGCACCCCGACCTGGACATCACCGAGCACGGCCTCACCCTGTGGGACCTGGAGCGGGACTTCGCGGTCGGCGGTTTCGCCGGCAAGACGATGATGAAGCTCCGCGACATCCTCGGTGTGCTGCGTGAGTCGTACTGCCGCACCACCGGCATCGAGTTCATGCACATCCAGGACCCGAAGCAGCGCAAGTGGCTCCAGGACCGGGTGGAGCGTCCGCGCCCGAAGCCGGAGCGCGAGGAGCAGCTGCGGATCCTGCGCCGCCTCAACGCCGCCGAGGCGTTCGAGACGTTCCTGCAGACCAAGTACGTCGGCCAGAAGCGGTTCTCGCTGGAGGGCGGCGAGTCCGTCATCCCGCTGCTCGACGCCGTCATCGACTCCGCCGCCGAGGCCCGCCTCGACGAGGTCGTCATCGGCATGGCCCACCGCGGCCGGCTGAACGTCCTGGCGAACATCGTCGGCAAGTCGTACGCGCAGATCTTCCGGGAGTTCGAGGGCAATCTCGACCCGCGGTCGATGCACGGCTCCGGCGACGTGAAGTACCACCTGGGCGCCGAGGGCACCTTCACCGGTCTGGACGGCGAGCAGATCAAGGTCTCGCTGGCCGCCAACCCCTCGCACCTGGAGGCGGTCGACCCGGTCCTGGAGGGCATCGCCCGCGCCAAGCAGGACATCATCAACAAGGGCGGCACCGACTTCACGGTCCTGCCCGTCGCGCTCCACGGCGACGCGGCCTTCGCGGGCCAGGGCGTCGTCGCCGAGACGCTCAACATGTCGCAGCTGCGCGGCTACCGCACCGGCGGCACCGTGCACGTGGTGATCAACAACCAGGTCGGCTTCACCGCCGCCCCGGAGTCGTCGCGTTCCTCCATGTACGCCACCGACGTGGCACGCATGATCGAGGCGCCGATCATCCACGTCAACGGTGACGACCCCGAGGCCGTCGTCCGGGTGGCCCGTCTCGCCTTCGAGTTCCGCCAGGCGTTCAACAAGGACGTCGTGATCGACCTCATCTGCTACCGCCGCCGCGGTCACAACGAGGGCGACAACCCGGAGTTCACCAACCCGCAGATGTACACCCTGATCGACAAGAAGCGCTCGGTGCGCAAGCTGTACACCGAGTCGCTCATCGGTCGCGGCGACATCACGCTGGAAGAGGCCGAGCAGGCGCTCCAGGACTTCCAGGGCCAGCTGGAGAAGGTCTTCGCGGAGGTCCGGGAAGCCACCTCGCACCCGGCTCAGACCCATGTCCCGGACGCACAGGCCGAGTTCCCGGTCGCCGTCACCACCGCGGTCTCCCAGGAGGTCGTGAAGCGGATCGCCGAGTCCCAGGTCAACATCCCGGAGCGGATCACGGTCCACCCGCGCCTGATGCCGCAGATGCAGCGTCGTGCCGCCTCGGTGGAGAACGGCACGATCGACTGGGGCATGGGCGAGACCCTGGCCATCGGTTCGCTGCTGATGGAGGGCACCCCGGTCCGGCTCGCCGGCCAGGACACCCGCCGCGGCACCTTCGGTCAGCGTCACGCGGTCCTCGTCGACCAGGTGACCGGCGAGGACTACACCCCGCTGCTCTACCTCGCCGACGACCAGGCCCGTTACAACGTCTACGACTCGCTGCTCTCCGAGTACGCGGCGATGGGCTTCGAGTACGGCTACTCGCTGGCCCGCCCGGAGTCGCTGGTCATCTGGGAGGCCCAGTTCGGTGACTTCGTCAACGGCGCGCAGACCGTCGTCGACGAGTTCATCTCCTCGGCCGAGCAGAAGTGGGGCCAGACCTCCGGCGTCACGCTGCTCCTGCCGCACGGCTACGAGGGCCAGGGCCCGGACCACTCGTCCGCCCGCCCGGAGCGCTTCCTCCAGATGTGCGCGCAGGACAACATGACGGTCGCCATGCCGACCCTCCCGTCGAACTACTTCCACCTCCTGCGGTGGCAGGTGCACAACCCGCACCACAAGCCGCTGATCGTCTTCACCCCGAAGTCGATGCTCCGTCTCAAGGCGGCGGCGTCGAAGGCGGAGGAGTTCACCACCGGCGGCTTCCGCCCGGTGATCGGCGACGACTCGGTCGACCCGAACGCGGTTCGCAAGGTCGTCTTCTGCGCCGGCAAGGTCTACTACGACCTGGAGGCCGAGCGCGAGAAGCGCGGTGTCACGGACACGGCGATCATCCGTCTGGAGCGCCTGTACCCGCTGCCGGGTGCCGAGCTCCAGGCCGAGATCGCCAAGTACCCGAACGCCGAGAAGTACCTGTGGGCCCAGGAGGAGCCGGCCAACCAGGGCGCCTGGCCGTTCATCGCCCTGAACCTGATCGACCACCTGGACCTGGCCGTCGGCGCCGACGTCCCGCACGGTGAGCGCCTGCGCCGCATCTCGCGGCCGCACGGCTCCTCCCCGGCGGTCGGCTCGGCCAAGCGGCACCAGGCGGAGCAGGCTCAGCTGGTCGCCGAGGTCTTCGAGGCCTGATCAGCGACTGTACGAACCGGAGGGCCCGGCCCCGCGAGTGATCGCGGGGCCGGGCCCTCCGGCGTGTGCGGGGTGCGGCGGTCTCCGGCAGGACGTCAGATCAGCTGCGGCTCGAAATCCCAGAAGGGCCGGTTGCGCGAACGCGCCGAGACCGTGTGCACGTGCTGCGCACCCAGCGTCGAGACCAGGTCACCCAGCGCTTCGCTCTCCACCTTGTCGGCCCGGCGCCGGTCCCGGGTGCCGCGCAGATCCGCCGCGTACGCGATCCGGGCGGACAGGCTGAGCGGATGCGTGCGGCCGAGTGCCTCGGCGGCACGTGCGATGACCGATTCCGTCAAGGACGCCGCGGACTCCGGCTCACCCACGAGGTTGCGCAGCGCCGAGGCGTTGATGGCGACGCCGAGGGTCCACGGGTGGTTCTCACCGACGGCGCGCGTCATGTCCACGAGCGCGTTCTCGCCCAGGACGTGCGCCTGTTCGCGCTCTCCGACGTTGCGCAGAATCAGGGCATGGTTGGAGCGGACCCCCGCTACGTACGGGTGGTTCTCGCCGAGCATCCGTACGTACCCGTCGACGACGCGTTCGCTTATCGCCCTCGCCTGGTCGATGTCCGCGTGCTCGCGGGCGAAGCAGCTCTGTCCGGCCGCGAACATCATGGTGAGGGGGTCGTCCTCGCCGAGCACCCGTTCGCTGCGCTCGAGTACGCGGGTGAAGAGGGACGCCGCTGCGGCCCGGTCGCCACCTCGGTAGAGACACAGGGCCAGATTGTGTTCGGACAGGAGCGTCTGCGGGTTGTCCTGGCCCAGGACGATGTGGTGCATGCGGGTGCTGCGTGTCTGGAGGGACTCGGCCTCGGCGTACCGGCCCAGGAGTCGCAGATCGGTCGAGTAGTTGATCTCGGAGCTCAGCGTCCAGCCGTGGCGGTGGCCCAGGCGGTCCCGGTGCTTGTCCAGGGTGCGCCGGTTGAGCTCCCGCGATTCCTCGTAACGGCCGAGCAGACGGAGCGAAATGGCCAGGTTGTTCTGGGCGGTGATGGTGCGGGAGTCGTCGCCGAGGATTTCGCGGTAGGAGTTCAGCAGCCGCTGGGACATCTCCAGGGCGTCCTCGTACCTGCCGAGTCCTCGGAGGTCCGCGGCAAGGCCGTTGCAGGCCCGGAGGAATTCCAGGTCCCTCTCGCCCCGCTCCGTGCGCAGATGGTCCACCGCGGCCTGCTCCATGGCTGCGGTCTCCGCGTAGTTGCCCACGGACCGCAGCAGGTTGGCGTAGTTGTAGCTGAGGTCCCAGATCCGCGGGTGGGTCTCGCCGAGCAACTCCTTCCAGGCGGTCATGGCCCGGCCCGCAAGCTTGATACCCGCCCGGTACTCCCCGGAGAAGTACATGTAGCGCAGGCAGTTGAGCACCAGGGTGTGCACGGCAGGATCGGTGCTGCGCAGGACATCGGCCCATTTGAGGTGGGGTGTGATCTCGGCGTAGGCGGGCCACTGCCGGGAGTCGATGGGCCGGCCGGGGTCCGCCGCCGTGAGGGCGCGCCGTACGACGCCGGCGAACTCCTCCCGGTCCCGCTCCGGCATGTCCTTGCCGATGATCTGGTGCACCATGCGGTGCAGGTAGACGGATTCCCCTGCGATGGACACCTCGTCGTCGGAGGACTCGTGGGACTCGAGCCGGACCACGGAGTACTGGCGGAGCTGGCTGATGGCACGGTTCCACAGCAGCGGGTCGTTCATCAGCCCGGCCAGTTGCTCGGGCAGATCGCCGGCGGGCATGTCCTTCAGCAGCCGCACCGGAATCGAACCGGGTGCGAAGAAGCTGCACAGGCGCAGCAGGTCGACGGACTCGGGGACGGTCTCCCTGAGCTTGTTCAGCAGTATCGACCATGCGGTCTGGAAGGCCAGCGGGAAGTCCGCGGACACCTTGACCACGTCCTGGTCGATGCCCCCGGCCAGGAGTTCGATGTACTCCTCGACCGACATGTCGGAGTCGTTGAGCCAGCCCGCCGTCTGGTCGAGCAGGAGGGGCAGATCCTCCAGGGCTTCGGCGAGCCGGTCCGCGTCGGAAGGGGTCAGCCGGGGCGCACGGCGGCGGATGAACGAGACCGACTCGTCCCTGCTGTAGACCGGGACCTCGACGAGATTGCTGTTGTGCTCACCCCACTCGGGGTTGCGCGAGGTGATCAGCACATGGCCGGGGCCGGTCGGCACCAGGTCCCAGATGTGCTCGGGCTCGTCGGCGCCGTCCAGGACGAGAAGCCAGTGGGAATACGGATCGCCGCGCCGCAGGGAGTCGCGGACCGCCCGGAGCCGTTCGCCGTACTCGGCACCGGTGGGCAGACCGAGTTCGGGGGCGAGTTCGGCGAGTTTCTGGCGATACAGGGCTCGGCGGTCGGCCGGTACCCACCAGACCACGTCGTACTCGGACCCGAACCGGTAGACGTACTCGGCGGCCAGCTGCGTCTTCCCCACGCCGGACATCCCGTGGAACGTGATGACGCCGGCACCGCGTCCGGCTCCCTGGAACGCGTGATACGTGTCGCCCAACAAGCGCTCGCGTCCGGTGAAGCGTGTGTTGCGACGGGGAACTCCGCCCCAGACCTCGGGGGTGTCCGCCGGGAAGCGCGGCCCGGGCCTGGTGTCCGCCTGGTCTGGCAGTGGGTCCGTGGGCAGGGAGAGGCTGACCAGCATGCGGCGTTCGGCCTCGGCGGCGCCGACGTTGGTGAGATCGGCGGCTCCGAAGACGGAGGTGGCGGCAGGCAGCGCGGACGTGGTGAGCGAGACCGCGGCGAAGCGCTCGCGGTCGAGTGCGACGACATTCCGCAGCGCCCTGTTCCACTCGTCATGGCTCCGAGGGCCGAGCTGGAAGTACCACTCGCTGAGGACGACGAGGATGCGCCCCGGAGCAAGCATCAGATCCTGGAGCGATTCCTCCAGCGTGGCATCGTCCTGCGGATCCCAGCGCTGGTAGACGACATGCACTCCGCGCCGTTCGAGACGGTCCCCGATCCAGGCTGCCCAGGCTCGGTTGAATCCGGCGAAACTGATCGTGACGGATTGCGTCCCCGATGCTTCAACTTGCTTACCTGCTAGGGGCATTCAGCCGTCTCCCTGCATCATTACAAGCCCTACTAACTTATCATCAGGAAAGGTCGGTGACGGTGAATCACTGCCACGCGGGCGCCGCCGTCACACACGACCGGAGTCGTTCCTCTGCTGCCATATCACGCGGGCCGTGCTCACATAGGCGCGCGCGCGGGCCAGGTGGCCTACCGGAGGCGGACAATCCGCCAGACGGTGGTAGAGCGTGATCAATTCATTGACGACGACCCTTCCCTCCGGCGTGAGCGCGCCGGAGCCGGCGAGGACCGGCAGAACCGCACCGGTCTGTTCCCGGCTGCGTGTGTGTTCGGTCCAGGCGAGGTCGCGCAGCCCGGCGCTCTGCGCGCCGAGCGCACACCGCTGCCAGAAGTCTGCGAGCGCGAGATGGGCGTACGCGCCCTGGAACAGCCCGTCGAAGGGCCGGGGGTCGGGTCGCCAGGGCGCGAAGTGACGCGGGGTCGAGTCCTCACGGTGCAGCGGAACCAGCGCGGCGAGCGCGGCCAGTTTGGTGTGCTGAAGTTCGTGCACGAGCGTCGAGGCCAGCAGGGCCGGGGAGACCGGCCTGCTGCTCAGGACGGCGCCGAACGCCTCGCGGCGGGTGCCGCTGCAGTGGGCGGGCCCGTCACCGGCACCGCCGGATCCGGGCGGCGGCGTGAGGGGGACCAGACATCGCAGCAGGGCGGCCGCCTCGGCGAGCCGGTGGGCGCCCCCGGTGTGCAGCAGGGGCGTCACGCGCGACCACCACGCCGCCCAGGCGCTCTGTTCCCCGGTGTCCCGCGGGGCGGCGTCGCCGAGACCGTGACGGCGCTGCCCGCTGCCGGACGTGCGGTAGGGGTCGAGGTCGTCGAGCGGCACGAGGACACCGCCTTCCACCAGGGCCGGAAGTGCGAGCAGGGGCAGCCAGCGCGGGTCGGCGGACTCGGCCCCGCTGCCGCCGAATCGGACGACGAGGTCCGTCGCGTCCCGCTGTCGTACCGTCAGCCACTCTCCGTCGAAATGGAGGTCGGCCTCGCCCGGGAGCGTACGCAACGAGCCGAGCGTGGGCAGCGGCAGCGTGGGGGCGACGGCAGTGAGCCGGGTGGTGAAGGGCAGCGCGGACCGGATGGCCGCCGCCGCGGCGACGGCTCCGAGGTGCGAGAGATCGGCCCCCGGCACCGGCCCGGCCCGTCCGGAGAGCAGACCGTACAGGCAACCGCGGACCCATGGGCCCACCAGCGGATAGAAGAGCACTGATCGCGCGGCGCCCCGGTCGGCTCGTTCCGCCGCCGCCAGTAGCGTCCAGTGGGTGTGGAGCCGATCGAGCCGGTCGGCGGGGCAGACGTCCACGGGCGCCTGACCGGCGGCGTCGAGCAGCGCCCGCAGGGAGGCGAGCCTGCGGGTGTGCTGGTCCCGGACGAGCAGATCGAGTGCCTCGGGCCCTCCTCCGGTCCGGCCCAACTCGCGCAGGAACCGGTCGGGGACGGCGGAGGTCATGCGGGGGCTCCCGCGGTCGCGTCGGACAGCCCGGCAGCGACATGGCGGATCAGCCGGTCGAGGTCGGCGCAGTAGACGGAGGGGTTGATGAAGCCGTGTCCGGCACGGTACCGGTGGGCGTAGTGACCGCCGCCGCAGACCGTGAGCAGCGGGCAGGAACGGCATGTGGCGGCCAGCGCATCGGCGCCCGCCTGACGTGCGGCGACCCCCGGGTGACGCAGGGCCCGGTCGAAGCTGTGCCGGAAGACGTCGAGTCCGGTGGCGGCTGCCGTGTCGTAGGCCGATTTGAGGGAGTCGACCTGTTCGATCGCCCCGTCGGTCTCCACGACCACGGCGTTGAGCGGATCGAGGCCGAGGGCCTCGGCCGCGGCCGGCAGCCCGAGCAACAGCGCGAGACATTCCTCGAAGAGCCGTATCCGGGTCTCACGTCGTCCGGCCGGCCACCAGCGGTCGAATACGGCGCACAGCCAGTCGCCGTACGGGGTGGGCCGGCCACCGGTCCGTCGCACTCTCGCTGCCGTGGCGTCCCGCGGCCGGACGCCGGACATTCCGGGGGGTGGCGCGGACCAGTTCCCGTGCGGCAACAACAGGTCCAGGGTGGGCGGGCGGAGGTCGAGGAGCGAGGCGTACATCTCGACGGGATCGCTCTGCAGGTCGACCACGGTGAGGATGCCTGCGTAGGTCTCGGGATGGTGGTCGGCGAGGAGGCGTGCGCCCCGCAGAGCGGCGGGCCAGGACGGCCGGCCCGCGTGGTCGACGCGCTGGGTGTTGTGGGCGGGCAGACCTCCGTCGAGGCTGATGCCGACCCGGATGCCGGCGCCGGCCAGGGTCGCGATGCCGGCGTCGGTGAGCAGCGTCGCATTGGTCTGCACGGTGGTGTGCAGGACGCAACCGTCGGGAAGCCCCTCACGTACCCGGTCGGTGAAGGCCGCCAGCCGTCCGGCGCCGACCAGCAGGGGTTCGCCGCCGTGCAGTACGAGGGCCACCTCGGTCAGCCGGTGGGTTGCGGCGTGCTCGGCGATGCGGGACGCGGTGTGCTCCAGGACATCGGCCGGCGCCGCGGCCGGGCGGTCACGCCAGGTCCGGTCCGGCCCCGCGTACAGGTAGCAGTACCGGCAGGCGAGGTTGCAGCGGCCGTGCATCTTGACGATGAACTGCCCGAAGGGCACCGCGCCGTGGCGTTCGGGCCCGGTGTCGGACGACGCGTGCGTGGTCGTCTGTCGAGACACGCCGGCCCCCTCGCTGTGCGACCCACGACACGCTCTGCCGGACGGCCCCCGCCCTCGAGAGGAGTCTCTCTGGCCCGGCTGAACCGCAAACACCCCCCTGGCGAGGTTGCCCTGTTCGCTGGGGTGGACGGCCGAAACCGGTCGGGTCGCCCTCCCGGCACGGGTCCGTCTCCCTGCCGGGGAGTACGGCCCGACCGTTCAAAGGGCGCTCTGGAAACCCCACAGCATCTCCCCCGGCCGTTCGGAACGACCGCGCAGGTCCTCGATCACCGCCTTGAGGACCGGATGGTCCACGGTGCGCAGCGTCTCGAGATCGATCTCCAGCAGGTCGGGGAGGACCCCGGTGCCGCGCTCCGGCACCTGTGTCGGGCTTGCCTCGTCCTTACGTGCGGACACGCTCATCACCGCTCCCGGTTACGTCGTACTCGACTCACTGCCCTGCGCTCGTCCGTGGGCGCAAGGCACCTGGTGTTCCGGTTGCGAACGCACGCCTTTGTGCGCTCATCGTTCAAGTTCGGCAAGGCGGGCCGCAGTCGCCTCACCCGCCGCGCCACCGCCGTCCGGCATCGTGCGCCACTCCTGGGCAGCCGCTCGGTAGGCCTCACGTGCCGCTCGGGGCCGATCTGCCTCTTCATACGTCATACCCCGACAGTGGTTGGCCTGAGCACTCAACTCCACTGCTTGTAGGAACTGTTGCGGATTCTCCCGCTCGGCTGCGGCCGTCCGGGCCGACTCGGCTGCGTCCCGGAACGCCTCGGCCGCCTCGTCCAGCCGCGCCGGCCGGCGCAGCACGTGGTACGCGTCGACGTGCGACCGGCCGAGTTCCAGCAGACACCGGGCGGCGGTCAGCGGATCGCGCGCTTCCCGGGCCGCGAGCCCGAAGAGATGCTCGGCCTCCCGCAGATCGACCCGGTCCTCGGTGGCCCGGTGGCGCAGCATGAGAGCCCGGCCGAGCATGAGCAGCCGGTCCGCCTGGCTGTCGCTGTCCGAAGGGGTCTCTGTGCGGCAGTCGCGCAGGATGCGCACTGCCGTGCCGATGTACGGCCGCCCGTCGGGCAGTTCGGCACGACGCAGCATGATCTCGCCCCATTCGGCGAGCAGATCCGCGTGGGCCCGGGAGTCCCTCGGCATCCCGCGGGCGGCCCGGCCGAACCACTCCGCCGCGAGGCCGAGTTCGTCCGCGTCACCGGTGTGCTCGTACCGGGCCGCGCTAACCCGGCCCGCTCTGAGCTGCAGCAAGGCGCGCGTGCGCTGGTCGCGTACGGTCGCAAGTGCCTGCTCGACCAGGGTCGCTGCCTCATCGGGCTCGGTGCCCGAGGCCAGCAGGGCGTCCACCAGGTCCAGCAGGATGCGTGTCTGCGCGCCGCCCATGGTGTGCTCGCCCCCCTCCCCGGAGAGCACCTTGCGCAGCGACCGGGCCCCCTGTCCCGCGTAGAGCCGGGACTGCTCGGGGTCGGCCGTCGCCCGGGCCAGATGCAGAAGTGTGCGGCCGTGCGCCAGCGCCAGGCTCATCGGGCGGTTCTCCTGATCGGGCCAGACGTCGGCGAACGCCTCCAGCATGCCCACCGCCCCCTGCAGCAGGGAGCTGTCGCCGCTGAGCCGCCATTGCGCCTCCATCGCCCGCACCCGCTCCAGGGTGAGCCGCAGCGCCTCGGCGGGGTCTAGCCCGGCCGCCGCACAGGCGATCGTGTACTCGGCGTCGGCGCGGCGCAGGAGATTCAGCGCCCCGCGCCGGTCGCCGCGCCGCCGCCGGTCGTCGGCCGCGGCGTGCAGCACCTTGGCCAGCACGGCCCGCTCGCGTGCCGCCCCGGGCTGCGCGGCGGCGAGTTCCGCGGCGTGCTCGGCCTCGCGCAGCAGCTCACTGCCGCCCTGGACCTCCCACAGCCGCAGCACGCACCGGGCGTACTCGGCCCAGAGTTCCGGGTCGGCGCCAGGCCGCTCCTCGTGTTCGGTGGCGCCCCGCAGCAGCTGCACGGCGTCGATCAGGTACTGCACCATGCTGTCCGTGTCGAAATGGCGCAGGAGCGCGCGGGCGCTCTCCACCGCCGTGTGCGTCGTGCGGTCGGTGGCGCCGTGGCCGCGCCGGTCGCCGTAGAGCGCGAACTGCTCTGGCAAGGGCATGAAACGCTCCAGTACGCGGGCCGCGACCTCGGCGAAGGGGTGAGGGACGCGCGACCCGCTTCCACCCCTCTCCCCGCTCTCGTCACCCTCTTCGCTCTCCCCGTGCTCGCCGAAGCCGCCGCCGTGCGTGCGCGGCCCGATGTCCGTGACGTACGAGGAGGTGCCCCTGCCCTCCCCGAGCTGTGCGTACGCCAGCGCGGGAAAGTTCGGCCCGCCCTTGCCGAACCGCTGTTCTATGTACTCCGAGCAGTGCTTGAGCACGAGCAGTGCCTCATCCCGTCCCAGCGGTCCGAGCAGCGCCTCCTGGACACCGGGTGCGAACTCGTACCACTGCCCCATGCCCGTGACGTCGGCCCTGCTGCGCGACAGCAGGCCGCTGAGCAGCACCTCGGCAAGCTCGGAGGGGCCCGAATCGGGCAGCATCGTCCGCTGCACCAGTTGCATCACCGGTAGGTAGAGCGGGGCCGCGGCGAGATAGACCGCCAGCTGTCCGGCGACCGGGGAGGCCGTCGAACGGAAGCGGCTGACCAACTGGAGCGACGACATCCGGTCGCCCGGACGCGGCGCGGGGGCCGCGGGCTGGTCTCCCCTGACCCAGCCGACCGCTCCGGAGATGCGACCGGCGCCGGTGCCGGAGAGCAGCCTGGCCCAGGCGGCGAGCGCGCCCGCCACCGGCGGCAGTACGGGGACGGCGAGGGCGCCGGGACGGGTGGTGGGCACACCGCCGGCCTCCTCGGTGACTTTCAGCACGGCGGCGCCGGAGAGCCCTTCGCCACGGGAGAGCGCGCCGTAGGTGACCGGCAGTCGGGTGCGGTTCCACATGCGCTGCGGCAGCGGCTGCAGTACGGCGGTCGGGGCCTGCCGGGCCAGCTGATGCAGCAGTCGGTGGGCCCGCCCGCTGTGCCAGAGCGGTCCGGCGCAGTCACTGACGAGTACGGTGACCCGGCGGCCGGTCGGATCGCTGAGCCGGTCCGCAGAGTTCAGTGGTGCGGCGGCCGGGTCCGGACTTCGGCTGACCGCGCAGGAGCCGTCGGGCCCGCGGTGCAGATAGCGCACCTGGACATCTCTGAATGCCCCCAACTGACTGAATACCTGTTGGAGTTCACCGAACATCCGGTCCCAGACGCGCATCGACGACGAGGCGTCCATGACGAACTGCAGGAGTGCGTCGGCCCGGGAGACACCACGGAACACCGGAATGATCAACCCGCCTGCCCTGGCGCTCAGTTCCGCGGTGGCCGTCTCGTCCAGGACGCGGCGCGTGGGGGGCGAGGCGGGGCGGTAGCGCTGCAAGGGGCGTAAGGCACGCTGGAGTTCGAGGGGCGCGGGGAGTGCGGGTGCGGCAGGCACGCCGAGGGTGAGGGTGGTGGCGGTGCGGCCCGCACGGCCGCGTAAGCCGTCCTCCTCATCGCTGCGCACGCCGTCCTGTGCCGCCGCGTTCGGCAGCGGTACGGGGTACAGGGAGATGCGGTGGTCGGTGTCCCCGGGGTCCTCCTGCGCGGCGCCGTCGTCGACCGGTGCGGTGTCCGTGGTGACGCCATGCGCGTTCGCGGGCCGGACGGACGGCGTGGCCGGCCGTTCGCCGGGCAGCCGACCGTGTGAGGACGCACCGGTGACGCCGCTCTCCTCCTCCCCCTCGGGTGCGTCGGGTCGGCGGGTCCACCGGGCGAGCCAGAGGGCGTCGCAGAGCTGTTCGGCATCGGGGTCGAGTCCGGCCTCGCGCAGCCGGGCCACGAGTGCGGGCAGCAGATCTCCCGCGTAAGGCTCCGGCGCCCGCCCTTCCGGCTCCGAGCCAGGCTCCGAACCCGGAAGTGGACCGCCTTCCGGATCATGCCGTGCCGCGGCATGGGGCATCAGCTCATCACCTCGGCCGGTCGAGTCGCTGGATCAGCAGGTCGGCGAGCCGGTCCCGGCCGGCCGGGGCAGCGGCGTCGGTGAGGTAGATCGCGTTCAACAACTGGTCGGTGGCGAGGAGTTCGCTGCGTGACCGTTCCAGGAAGTGGGCGATGAGATCATCCCCGGAACGCGCCGCCTCGTCGCCGAGATGGGCGCGGACGAAGGTGGCCAGCCGCTGGTGGTCGGGGCGCCCCAGCTCCAGGTGGATGCAGCGGCGCATCAGTGGGGCCGGGAAGTCGCGTTCGCCGTTGCTGGTGAGCACGACGAACGGGAAGGCCGCGCACTGCACCCGGCCGTCCTTGACCGTCACTCTGGTGCCGTCGTCGGTCAGCACCTCGGCCTCCCCGTCAGGCAGCCGGTCGGCGATCCGCTCCAGTTCGGGGATGCCGAACTCGCCCTCCTCCAGCACGTTCAGGAGGTCGTTCGGCAGGTCGATGTCGCTCTTGTCGAGCTCGTCGATGAGCAGCACACGGGGCCGGTCGGAGGGCAGCAGTGCGGTGCCGAGGGGGCCGAGGCGGATATAACTGCCGACGTTGTCCGCCGCGTCGGCTCCGGGCCTTCCGGTAGCGGCGCTGTGCGCGGCGATCTGCACGTCCTGCAGCCTGGCGATCGCGTCGTAGTGGTAGAGGCCGTCAAGGAGGGTGGAGCGGCTGACGATGGGCCAGCGCAGGACCCGGCCGAGCCCGAGTTCATGGGCGACGGAGTGCGCCAGCGTGCTCTTTCCGGCACCGGGGCTGCCGGTGACCAGCAGCGGACGACGCAGATAGAGCGCGGCGTTGATCATTTCGAGCTCCTCGGCGCCGGGCCGGTGGAGTTCGGCGAGGTGCCGGTGGCCGCCGAGCCGTCGGGTGGCCGAGCCGTCGGTGAGCGCACCGTCATCGTCCGCGTCGTCGGAGTCCGGGGCGCCGCGGCCCGCGAAGTCACGCCACGGGGGCGGGGGCGGCAGCTGTTCGATACCCCCGTGCGGTTCGCCGGCCCCTCGGTAGATGAGCCACTCGCTCGGTTCATTCATAGCGTGTTCCTCGTCGTCACTCGTCCGCCAAGGCGTCTTTGAGGGGCAGCAGCCGTCGACCGTGCCTCACGGTAGCGATCCGGGCACTCCCCCGTAAGGGGCGCACCGGCGCGCCCGTTCACGGCGCCTCCAGGAGCTGACCCGAGCCGGGCAGAGAATAGTGCGGATCGTCATAGAACAGGGCAATACCGTCCGACCAGTACGTCTCCGTGCGACCCGCGCGCACGCCCTGTCTCAATTCGTGGATCTTCTGCGGCAACCGGTCGGAGGTGCGGACCTCCGCGACGGTGTCGGCCGCGCGCCGGTGGAATTCCGTACAGACCGCGTCGGCCTCACCCGTCCGCCGCCACAGGGCCACACCGAAGCCGCCTTCGAGCACCCGCACCAGTCCGGCCGCGGTCTCCGGGCCCGGCCGGTCGCCGTACCGGCAGAGCACCGGCACGGTCTCGTGCGCCAGGGCGTGCAGCGCCGTCAACTCCGGTACGCGGACGGCCATCCCGTCCTCGCAGTCGACGACCTCGGCCTGCATCGAGGAGTTCCTGGTGCTGTTCCAGCGGGTCCGGCGCAGCCGGTCCAGTTCATCGGTCGGCTGCCCCCGCTCCGAGCGGCGGACGACCACCGGACGTACGACGCCGAGCGGCAGCCCGTCGGGGGTCACCTGCCAGCCGTCGACGTCCAGGCCGAAGAGCGCCGGTACGACCGCGACCTGGAGCACGGCGGGGCTGTCCGGTTCGTCGCACCGCCTGAAGGCCTCGGCGAGCGGGGCGGCGAGCCGCTCCGGCAGGGCGCCGAGCCCCGTGCCCTGGCTGTCCTCGGCGACGGGCAGGACCTCCCCGGTGGGGCGGGCGACGCCGATCCGCCAGTCGTACAGGTCCCGTTCCCAGCCCCGCGGCTCCAGCTCCAGCAGGACGAAGGCGCGTTCGCCGTACCGGGCGGGCTCGTTCGTCGGGGCGGGGGCCCGTTGGTGCTCCTGGTCCCGGCGCTGCCGTACGGCGCGCCAGTGCAGCACGAGTTCCTGCCGGAAATCCCGGGAGAGGTCCTCGTCGGCGACCCGTTTCACCCATTCCCAGAGGGACTTCGTGGCGGTGCGGGTGGAAGGCACGTCGAAGGGGCGGTCGGCGGCGAGGACGCCCATGCAGTAGCGCAGGACGAGTTCGAGCGCGGCGTCGCGGTCGCGGACGCGTGCGTCGTACAGCGAGCCGAGGCCGTCGCGCCACCCGCGCGGCGCCGGGCGGAGGTCGCGCGCGTGGACGTTCGGCAGGCCGTCGAGGAGCGCCAGCAGATTGCGGGTGCTGACCGGGGGCGGGAACTCGGCGAGCCTGCCCAGCAGATCGATCCGCCGCTTGGGGCTGAGCACCCGGCCGGGCGGCCCGGGCAGGTCGCTCTGCACATCGGCCCAGGTCCGCTCGGTGGAGGCGGGGCTGTTGTGCCGGTCGGCGTGGTAGCGGTCGTGGGCGTGGAAGACGGCCTGGTACGTATCGTCCGACTCGGTCTCCACGGGGCCTGCGGGGACCGTCAGGGAGCGCAGCCGCTCGATGCCTACGGCGGTGCCGCCCTGGTGGTCGTCGAGCCGCGACTTGATCACGCCGACCACCTCGCCCCGGGCCACGTCCACGACGGGGCCGCCGGACATTCCGGGCTCCAGCCAGTCCCCGTCGAGCCGGATCTGCTGGTCGGCGTCGGCCCAGCCGCCGTACGTGCCCTTCACCTCGCAGTCACCGCTGAGCGTCGTCAGCCCGCCGCCCGGCGAGGGCGCCCAGCCCACGCAGCGGACCTTGCGGCCGCGGAGCATGGCCTCCGAGCGCTCGGTGACGTACACACAGGTGTGTTCGACGGGCCGCCGGAGCTGGATGAGCGCGAGGTCGGGAGCGGGCCAGCCGGTGGCCCCGGCGGGCCGGCTCTCGGGCAGTGCGGCGAGCACCACACCGGGCACCTCGGTGAGCTCGGCGCTGTACGGATCGGCCCTGAACAACACGTTCACCTCGCGCCCCTCCCCCCGCATGGCCACATGCGCGCACGTGAGGACCCAGCTCGGGGCGATGAAGAAGCCGCTTCCCAGGAATCCCTGGCCGGGTCCGTCAGTGGCATACCCGGCACCCGGGCGATGGATGCGTACGGTGGCGTCCCGCACGAGGTCCATGAGCGCGGTCTCAGCCTGGCCCGGACCCCCCTCCGCGCCCCCGCCGGCCTCCTGCGTCATGACCCGCCGCCGTCAGCGGCCGCGGCCGCATCGGGATGCGCCGGTGCGCCGGCGGGTGCCCCGGCGGGCGGCGACGGGGGCGCGGGCTCCGGTTGTACGGGGGGAGCCGAAGGCACCGGGGGCGCCTGGGCCGCAGGTGGCGTGGACGGGATCGGGGGCGCGGCCGGTGCGGCGGCCTGTGCGGGCACCTGGGGCGTGATCGGCGGATCGACGGGCGGTCCGCCGCCGTTCCAGGTGAGCGTGACCTTGATGGCGCCCTTGGCCTCCCCGTCCGCGAGGAGCCCGACGACCTTGCCCGCCTTGGCGGTGAGCTCGATGCCGAATTCGACACTGACCTCGTCCGGCTGCACGGCCCGCAGCGGCCCGGCGAGCGACCGCGCGACGCCGGTCACCACCCCCTGCAGGCTCTCCACCCGGGCCTGCACCTGGTCGGCGAAGTCCGAGAAGCCGGTGTCCGTGTAGGACAGGCCGCTGCCGGCCGGCGTTCGCCGAAGTTCCTCGGCCCCGGAGATCCGCGCCCAGACCGGCGTACCGTCCGGCAGCTCGATGCGCGTGATACGGGCCTCGCTGTCGCTCATGGCACCCCCCGTTCCCTGAACTCCCCGCAGGCTAACGGCAGTACGTGACCGACGCGAGGCACATCGGTCATGACACCTGGTCGGGGCACGCCGGTTCCAGGGGCCGTCCTCATCGTCGCGCGGGGCCCGGTCGGGGGCGCTCACCAGGCATTAAACTTGCCGCCATGTACTTCACCGACCGTGGCATCGAGGAGCTGGAGAAGCGGCGCGGCGAGGAGGAGGTCACCTTCGAGTGGCTCGCCGAGCAGCTGCGTACCTTCGTCGATCTCAACCCCGACTTCGAGGTTCCCGTCGAGCGCCTCGCGACCTGGCTCGCCCGGCTCGACGACGAGGACGAGGACGACGAGTAGAGCGACGCGAGGAGCCCTGGTGCCCCCGTCGGCAAGCTTCACCCCGTCACGGCACTAGGGTCCGCCGTCCCGGATCCGGTCGTACGCGAGGCCGGCCGTCCCGTGCGCGAGCAGCAGTGCCCCCGCGAAGGCCCACCCTCCACTGCGTCGCCCGATCCCCCAGGCGACGAGCGGGAGACCCGCGGCGAGCTGGGCCGCGGCGAGTGCACGTGCCCTGGGGCCGCGCACCCACGGGCCGAGGCCGCTGTTCTCGACCGCGTCGAGTTCCAGCTTCACCGCATCGAGCCAGCCCGCCCACGCGATCCGTTGCGTTTCGGGCCGGCCGTCGGCCGCGGTGTGCAGCCGGTCGGCGGGTTCGCCGGGTTCGAGGCCCGGCGGGAGCATCACGCCGATGCGGGCGAGGACGGCGATCAGCCCGCGCAGCCGGGTACGGGCGTCCGCCCCGGGGTCGGGCCGGGTCAGCGCTTCGAGTTGCTGGATGTCCATCACGGGATCGAGGCCGAGCCGGGCGGCGAACGTACGCATCGCCTCGTCCTCCCCGGCCGGGGTGCCGTCCGTCAGCCAGACGTAGCCGACGGGCCGCCGGAAGCCGGACGCGAGTGTGTAGCCCGCCCGGTCGCCGTCCCACCACAGCGCGAGCACCGGCCAGGTCGAACCGACCGCGAGTGCGGTGGCCCAGCCGGCCAGCACACTGTCGACCGGTTGCTCCCCCTCCGCCTCCGCCACGCTCAGCTTTTCCTGCCTGTCCTGCCAGGGCGTGCCCTCCGGGACGAGGACGCTCCACTCGTCCCCGGCGGGCGCGAGCAGCATCCGCTCGCGCAGCAGATGGGCCACCGGCCGCACGGATCCGGGCCCGGCCCGGCACAGCAGCAGCGCGCCCACGGATGATGTCGCGTTCATGCCCCACACCGTATGGCAATTTGCCCGGATTTGGCGGCCTTTGATCGATCCGCGGCACCCCATCCCTCTTGACTTCCCCTATCCGCGATATATCGTGTTGCGCAAGAGACGCGATATGTTGCGTCGCGCCGCGTTCCCCGGGAGGTCAGATCCATGCCTGTGTCGACGTGGGCCATCACCGCGCCTCAGAAGCTGACCTTCGACGAACCGGTGACGTCGCTGAATGTGCGCATCGTCAACGGCACGGTCAATGTCGTGGGCACCGAGGAGCCGACCGCCCGGCTGGAGGTCTCCGGGATCGAGGGCCCGCCGCTCATAGTGACGCAAGAGGGCGGCACCCTCTCCGTCGCCTACGAGGACCTGCCCTGGCACGGCTTCCTGAAGTGGTTCGACCGCAAGGGGTGGCACCGCAGCGCGGTCGTCTCGCTCGCCGTGCCGGCCGGGTCGACGGTGGAGGTCGGCGTGGTGGGAGCCGGGGCGTTCGTGTCCGGCATCCGGGGGCGTACGGACGTGCGGGGCGTCAGCGGCGACACCACGCTTGCCGGCCTGGCCGGGGCGGTCCGGGCGGACACGGTCTCGGGCAATGTGGAGGCCCAGGCCGTCACCGGCGACCTCCGCTTCAAGTCGGTCTCCGGCGATCTGACGGTCGTCGAGGGCGCCGGGGCCTCCGTACGGGCCGATTCGGTCAGCGGAGACATGGTGCTGGACCTGGACCCGACCGGGAAGCCCACGGACATCCGGCTGACCACGGTCTCCGGCGAGGTGGCGATCCGGCTGCCGCACCCGGCGGACGCGAGGGTCGAGGCGAGTACGGCGAGCGGCACCGTCTCCAACGGCTTCGAGGACCTGCTGGTCAGCGGCCAGTGGGGGGCGAAGAAGATCACCGGAACGCTCGGCGCCGGTACCGGAACGCTGAAGGCCACGACCGTCTCGGGATCGATCGCCGTGCTCCGCCGTCCACCGGCCGAGGAAGATCCGTACGACGCCGAGCCGACCGGAAAGGTGCTCTGACATGCCCCCCGTATTCGCCCATGGGCGCCTGCGCCTCTACCTGCTGAAGCTTCTGGACGAGGCCCCACGCCACGGCTACGAGGTGATCCGGCTCCTGGAGGAACGCTTCCAGGGTCTGTACGCACCGTCGGCCGGCACGGTCTATCCCCGGCTGGCCAAGCTGGAGGCCGAGGGCCTGGTCACGCATGCCACCGAGGGCGGCCGCAAGGTCTACTCGATCACCGACGCGGGCCGCGCCGAGCTGGCGGGCCGCACCGGCGAACTGGCCGATCTGGAACTGGAGATCCGCGAATCGGTCTCCGAACTGGCTGCCGAGATGCGGGACGACGTGCGCGGCGCGGCGGGCAAGCTGCGCAGCGAGATGCGGGCCGCTGCAGGGGAGACCCGTCACACGTCCGCCACCGGGACCGGCGCGAAGGGCGAACGGGGATCCCCGTTCGGCGACTTCGGTGACTTCGGCGACAACGAGGCGTGGCGCACCGCCAAGGAGGAGCTTCGCAAGGCCAAGCAGGAGTGGAAGGAGCAGGCCCGCCGGGCGAAGGACGAGTCGCGCCGCGCCCGCGAGGAGGCTCAGCAGGCCCGCCGCCAGGCCAAGGAGGCCCAGGAGCGGGCACGCGAGCAGATGCAGAACGCGGCCCGGCAGGTCCAGGAGCACTTCGCCCGGGGCGACTGGCCGACCGGCGTACGGGAAGGGCTGGCGGAGATCACCGGTCGGCTGGGCGGTTTCGCCGCGACGGGCGGCTGGCCCCCGTACATCAAGCCGGACCCGGCCGAAGCGGATCCCGAATGGGGCAAGGACACGGCCGGTACGGGCGACCCGGCGCGTGACCTGGACCGCCTGCTGGACCGCTTCCGCGACGACATCCGTGACGCGGCCCGGGACCAGGGCGTCACGGAGGCCCAGCTGACGGAGGCCCGCCGCCATCTGTCGACGGCGGCAGCCCACATCGGCACACTGCTGCGGAAGGACACCGGCACCAGGAGCACCGGCACCGAGGGCCCGGACGACTCCCGGTGAGCGGGACGAGGTGGCATGCCGCACGGGTCATGCCACCTCGTGATCACCCGCACCGGCCGGAGGAAGCCCCGATCCCTCCCGCCCCTCAGCTCGCCTCTGCCTGCCCCTCCGCTCCCCCGTCCCCGTAGAGCGCACGCGTCACCGTGCCGTGCGTCGCCCCGTGCTCCGCCAGCACATCGGCGACCACACCGGGGATGACGGTGAACGCCAGCAGGATGTGCTCCTCACCGATGAACCGGTCGCCGCGTCCGAGCGCGATCCGCAGCGACTTCTCCAGGACGGTCTTCGCACCACGACCGAAGGACGGTCGCCCCGACCGCCCCCGGCGGTCCTTCCGGTCGCCCACCAGCGCACCCTCGCCGTGGGCACCTTCGATCCGGGCGACGATCTCCGTCAGGTCGATACCGATACCGGCGAGTGCGTCCGTATCGGCCTTGGTCAGGCCGCCCCGGCGGGCCGCGTCGGCGAGCGCCGCCTCCACCGATGCGCGACGGTCGGCGAGACCGAGCGCGGTGACGGCGAAGGAGGACCGGCTGCCGCCCGGCCGATCCAGCAGGGCGAGCAGCATGTGCTCCTCGGTGACGGAGCGGGAGCCCGCCCTTCGTGCCTGGTCCACTGCTCCGGTCACGACGGCGCGGGCATCGGCAGTGAATCGTTCGAACATCAATTCCTCCCGTACTTCTTGTGCACGGCCTGTCGGCTGACGCCCAGTTCGGCGGCGATCTCCTGCCACGACCAACCCTGGACGCGAGCGCTTCTGACTTGGACGGCTTCGAGCTGCTCCAGCAGCCGCCGCAGCGCGACGACGGCCCGCAACCCGACGCGCGGGTCGCGATCGCCCGCACGTGCGGCGAGATCCGTTGCTTCGGTCATGATGTCAACTTACGTTGACACACTCTCCATGTCAACCGTGGTTGACATGGAGAGTGGCGAGTCGTCCCGGGAGATTTGGTGGGTGCCCGATTCGGGGCCTCTTGGCACGCAGATCGCCGAGACCCCTCCCGGAGACGGCGAGCGAGGGTCGGGCCGTGAGGACGTTCGGCCACGTGCGGTCGCGGACCACCGACGGGGACGCGCGTGGGCGGCGGGGCGAGAGGCCCCGCCGCCGGCACGGGTGAGGTGACAACCGCCATGGGTGCGCCGCCCCTACGCACGGCGCAGACCCCACCCAAGGACTGACGCGCCGTCAAGGGCACGCCGGGAGAGCGGACGGACTCAGGACGCGGTGAGCACGATCTTCCCGAACTGGTCGCCCGCGGCAAGACGTTCGAACCCTTCACGGGCCCGGTCCAACGGCAGCACCTCGTCGATGACGGGCCGCACACCGGTCGTCGCGCAGAACGCGAGCAGGTCCTCCAGCTCGTCCTTGGACCCCATCGTCGAACCGACGACCTTCAGCTCCAGGAAGAAGATCCGGGTCAGCTCGGCGTGCGAGGGCCGGTCGCCGCTGGTCGCACCGGAGATGACCAGGGTGCCGCCGGGACGCAGCGACTTCACCGAGTGCGACCAGGTTGCGGCGCCGACGGTCTCGATGACGGCGTCGACACGCTGCGGCAGCCGCGCGCCCGGCTCGTACGCCTCGATCGCACCGAGCTCGACGGCCCGCTTGCGCTTGGCCTCATCACGACTGGTCGCGTAGACCCGCAGGCCCGCGGCGCGACCGAGGACGATCGCGGCGGTGGCGACACCGCCGCCCGCGCCCTGCACGAGCACCGAGTCCCCGGGCCGTACACCGGCGTTGGTGAACAGCATCCGGTACGCGGTGAGCCAGGCGGTCGGCAGACAGGCGGCCTGCTCGAAGGTGAGCTCCTTCGGCTTGGGCAGCACGTTCCAGCTGGGAACGGTGACCTGCTCGGCGAACGTGCCCTGGTAGCGCTCGGTGAGGATGGAGCGGGGTTCCTTCGGGCCGACACCGTGCCCGGTCTGGCCGATGACGGAGTGCAGAACGACCTCGTTGCCGTCCTCGTCGATGCCGGCGGCGTCACAGCCGAGGATCATCGGCAGCTTGTCCTCGGCGAGGCCGACACCACGGAGCGACCAGAGGTCGTGATGGTTGAGGGAGGCGGCGCGGACGTTGACGGTGGTCCAGCCGGGACGCGCCTCGGGGGCGGGGCGCTCGCCCAGCTCAAGGCCGTTGAGGGGCTGGTCGCGGTCGATGCGGGATGCGTAGGCGGCGAACATGGCCTTGACGATAGGCCGGGGGGCGCGCCGACGTAAGCGATCACGGGTGTGACGCGTGCCGCGCGTACAGGTCGCCCCCGGCGGAACTTCGCGGGCGGAGATCCGGCCTCGCCGTCGTCCGCGGCGCGGGGGCCGGGCGGCCCTTGCCACGGAAAGGGGCGAGGTCGGGGAACGGGCCCCACAAGCACCCGGCCCCGCCCCGCCCCGAATCTCAGCGTCGAGCCACGCCCTCCGCCCGCGCCGCCGCGGCAACCGCCGCCGTCACGGCCGGAGCGACCCGCTCGTCGAACGGTGACGGAATCACGTAGTCCGCGGCCAGCTCGTCACCCACGACATCCGCCAGCGCGTTCGCGGCGGCGAGCTTCATGCCCTCCGTGATCCGGGACGCCCGCACCTGCAGCGCCCCCGCGAAGATGCCCGGGAACGCCAGCACGTTGTTGATCTGGTTCGGGTAGTCGGAGCGTCCCGTCGCCACCACGGCCGCGTACTTGTGCGCGATGTCGGGGTGGACCTCGGGGTCCGGATTGGCCATGGCGAAGACGAAGGCACCGGGCGCCATCGACGCGACCGCCGACTCCGGCACCGTACCGCCGGACACACCGATGAAGACGTCCGCGCCGACCAGGGCGGTCTCCAGCGAGCCGGAGATACCGGCCCTGTTGGTGAGCTCCGCGAGCTCGCGCTTGACGTCCGTCAGGTCCTCACGGTCCCGGCTGACGACACCCTTGCGGTCGGCCACGGCGACGTCCCCGAGCCCCGCCTCCAGCAGGAACTTCGCGATGGCCACCCCGGCCGCACCGGCGCCGGAGATGACACCGCGCAGATCGCCGAGGGTCCGCCCGGACAGCTTCGCGGCATTCCGCAGGGCCGCCAGCGTCACGACGGCGGTGCCGTGCTGGTCGTCGTGGAAGACCGGGATGTCGAGCCGCTCCTTGAGCTTGCGCTCGATCTCGAAGCAGCGGGGCGCCGAGATGTCCTCCAGGTTCACGCCTCCGAAGGACGGCGCGAGGCGGACGACCGTCTCGACGATCTCGTCCGCGTCGGTGGTGGCGAGCGCGATCGGCACGGCGTCGACGCCACCGAACTGCTTGAAGAGGATCGCCTTGCCCTCCATCACCGGAAGGGACGCCTCGGGGCCGATGTCGCCCAGTCCGAGCACCGCGGTGCCGTCCGTCACGACGGCGACGACCTGCGACTTCCAGGTGTAGTCGTGGACCAGCTCGGGGTTCTCGGCGATGGCGCTGCACACCTTGGCGACGCCGGGCGTGTACGCGAGGGACAGGTCGTCCTTGTCCCGGATGGGGACGGTGGCCTGCACGGCCATCTTTCCGCCGCGGTGAAGCGCGAAGGCCGGATCGAACGGCTCGTCGGTGCTGCTGTCGGTGTTGCTGTCGCTGCGAGGATTGACGATCTCCGCTGCCATGGTGTTGACCCCTTAAGTCTTCAACGTTTGAGGGTGGCCACTCCTGATTGAGGAGGGGTGGGCGGGCACCGCGTACGTTCCCTGCGCCGGGCGATTGGCCCGCCCCGGCAGGGGGAGGTACGTACGCGCGGGCGCGCCGCACACGCGCCCTGGGCCCCGGATGAGGGGTGTAAACGTCTTTCTTACCGGACGGACCGCTTCACGGACGAGTCCATACCGGCGCGGTGACGTGCCTCATATTCGAATATCTGGACAAGTCCGCCAACACACGAAATATGGGCCAGCATGTGAGACACGCCGTAGATTCTCCGGCCGGAAGAAGGAAACCCCTTGGAAGGTCCGGCCTTGATGTACCGGCCTCTTGGGGTGCGGGGATCGCCCGTTACCCGATTTTGACATGACTGGCACCCTGAATGGGCTAGTCCGAATGGCAAGATGCCCCTAATCGCACGAGGCGGCGACATCCGACGATGTGTGCCATACCGCCTGGCAACTCCACCCTTACCTGCCGGAGGAACCCGATCATGACCGCACGCACCACCCGTCGCACGGCCGCAACATCCAGGATTGCAGCGGTCTGCGCCATCGCGGTCGCCGGCACCATGCTGCTGACCGCCTGCGGCGACCAGACCAAGAGCGACGACACGAAGAAGAGCACGGGCTCCTCCAAGTCCGCCGCGCCGCTCGCCAACCTGCTGCCGGCCGACATCAAGGCCAAGGGCAAGATCATGGTCGGCTCCGACATCGCGTACGCGCCGGTCGAATCCACGGACGCCTCGGGCAAGACGGTGGGCATCGACCCGGACATCGCCGAGGCCCTCGGCAAGCAGCTCGGGGTGACGTTCGAGTTCCAGAACGGCAAGTTCGCCGACCTCATCGCCGGTCTCGCGGCAAAGCGGTACGACATCGCCATGTCGGCCATGACGGACACCAAGGACCGTCAGAACGGCATCGACGGCGACACCAAGAAGAAGGTCGGCGCGGGCGTCGACTTCGTCGACTACTTCACCGCCGGTGTCTCGATCTACACGAACAAGGGCGCCGACAACGGCATCAAGACGTGGGACGACCTCTGCGGCAAGTCGATCGGCGTGCAGACGGCCACCTTCTCGCAGGACCTCGCCAAGGCCCAGGCCAAGAAGTGCACCGCGGCCGGCAAGAAGACCGTGAAGATCGAGGACTTCCCGACCAACCCCGAGGCCGAGACGCGGATGCGCTCCAAGGGCGTCGACGCGGTGTCCGCGGACTTCCCGATCGCCGCGTACTCGGTCAAGCACTCCGGCGACGGCAAGTACTTCGAGATCGTGGGCGACCAGGTCGAGGCAGGCCCGTACGGGATCGCGCTCGCCAAGGGCAACGACAAGCTGCGGGATGCCATCCAGGCCGCTCTGCAGGCGATCATCAAGAACGGTGAGTACGACAAGATCATCGCCAAGTGGGGCGTCGAGGCCGGTGCCAACCACGACGCGAAGATCAACGGTGGCTCCTGACCCGCGTTCCATATCGCTCCTCAACGGGGGAACTGAAAGGCACCATCGGTGACTGTTGACGTCAGCAAGACGGACGGCCCCGCCGACACTCCGCCGCCCGCCGCCGGATCGGAGGCCATCAAGGCCGTCCCGGTCCGGCACCCGGGGCGTTATGTGTCCGCAGCCGTCGCGATCGCCCTCCTCGTGGGGATCGTGTACGCCTTCTCGCAGGGCAAGATCAACTGGGGCACCATCCCCGACTACTTCTTCAACGACCGGATCGTCACCGGCGTGTGGAAGACCCTCGAGCTGACCCTGCTCTCCATGGCCATCGGTATCGCGGGCGGTCTGCTGCTCGCCGTGATGCGGATGTCCAAGAATCCGGTGACCAGCTCCATCGCCTGGTTCTACATCTGGTTCTTCCGCGGCACGCCGGTCCTGGTCCAGCTCTTCGTCTGGTTCAACCTGGGTCTGGTCTTCGAGTACATCAACCTCGGACCGCTCTACAAGGACTACTGGGCCAGCTTCATGACGCCGCTGCTGACGGCGCTGCTGGGGCTCGGGCTCAACGAGGCCGCGTACATGGCCGAAATCTGCCGCGCCGGTCTGCTTGCGGTCGACGACGGCCAGACCGAGGCCGCCCACGCGCTCGGCATGAGCCACTCCAAGACCCTGCGCCGGATCGTGGTCCCGCAGGCGATGCGGGTCATCGTGCCGCCCACGGGCAACGAGGTCATCAACATGCTGAAGACGACCTCACTCGTCTCGGCGGTGCAATTCCTCGATCTGTTCAAGGTCGCGCAGGACATCGGGCAGACATCGGGGTCCCCGGTGGAGATGTACTTCCTCGCCGCCGCCTGGTACTTGGTGCTGACCTCGATCTTCAGCATCGGCCAGTACTACCTGGAGCGGTATTACGCACGCGGCTCGACCCGCGCCCTACCGCCCACCCCGCTCCAGCGACTGCGCACCACGCTCGGCCGCCGCTCCGCCCGCTCCGAGGGAGGCATCGCATGAGCACCCACGCGATGGTGAAGGCCGAGGGCGTCCACAAGTCCTACGGCAGCGTCGAGGTCCTCAAGGGCATCGACCTGGAGGTCGCCCCCCAGGAGGTCTTCTGCCTGGTCGGTCCGTCCGGTTCCGGCAAGTCGACGTTCCTGCGGTGCATCAACCACCTGGAGCAGATCAACGCCGGGCGGCTCTACGTCGACGGGCAGCTGGTGGGCTACCGCCAGAAGGGCGACAAGCTCTACGAGCTCAAGGACAGCGAGGTCGCCCTGAAGCGCCGGGACATCGGCATGGTCTTCCAGCGCTTCAACCTCTTCCCGCACATGACGGCCATCGAGAACGTCATGGAGGCACCCGTCCAGGTCAAGGGCGAGGCGAAGGCCGTCGCCCGGGCCCGCGCGGAGCGGCTCCTGGACCGGGTCGGGCTCGGCGACAAGGCGAAGAACTACCCGTCGCAGCTCTCCGGCGGCCAGCAGCAGCGGGTGGCCATCGCCCGTGCCCTGGCCATGGAGCCGAAGCTGATGCTCTTCGACGAGCCGACGTCGGCGCTCGACCCCGAGCTGGTCGGCGACGTCCTGGACGTCATGCGTGGTCTCGCGGAGGACGGCATGACGATGATCGTCGTCACCCACGAGATGGGCTTCGCCCGTGAGGTCGGCGATGCGCTGGTCTTCATGGACGACGGCGTGGTGGTCGAGGCGGGCCACCCGCGCGACGTACTGACGAACCCTCAGCACGACCGGACGAAGTCGTTCCTGTCAAAGGTGCTGTAGCGGTACGGGCATGACGAGAGGGCGGTGCGGACTCCGGTCCGTACCGCCCTCTTCCGCATCCCCGGCTACTGCTTCGCCAGCAGCTCCGGGCTGAGCATCAGCGTGCGCAGCTGCGCACGGGTGAGCGGCGGGGTCTTGAGGAGCGGGCCCTGCGCCTGCTCGCTCTTGAGACCGGTGCTGTCGCGGACGGACAGCAGCCCGCTGTCCTTGAGAGTGAGCCGGGCGACGAGCTCGGGCCCCCACAGGGGCGTGCCCCCGTAGTTCATCGGGTCGCTCCAGATCGTCAGGATCCGCCCGTCCGGGAGCTCTTCGCGTACGCACTGCGCCGGGCGGGGCTCCCCGTTGGTGGGCTCGCAGAGGTTCACGGCGGGGTCGACTCCGCCGGACTTCTGCCGGACCTGCTTGCCCGTCCTGACGTCGACGACGAGGTAACCGACTCCGCCGTCCCTGCGAACGGAGTACTGCCCGTCCAGCGGCCCCACCGGATGCTCCTTCGCCTGGGCTGCGGTGGCGTGTTTGATGATCACGGCGAGGGAGACCTGCTCGACCCGGCCGACGCCCTTGGGCAACAGCTTGACCAGTTGCTTCGCCCGGCCGCTGTCGCCGGCCGCCTCGGCCGGGGCGCCCACCGAGGCGTTCTGCTCCTGCTTCGTCTGCGACGCGAATCCGGGCACCGCGACCGCTCCGGCCGCGACGACCGCGAATGCGGCCGCCGCAACCGTGGCCCGGCGCCGCCGGCGCACCCTGGCGGCCCTGGAGTACACCACCTCGACGCTGATGACCGGCTGCCCCGCGTGCTCGGCGGCCCGCCCCAGCAGCTCCCTGACGTCGTTCATACGAGTTCCTCCGCCATCTCGGCGCGCAGCGCCGCCAACCCCCGAGCCGTATGGCTCTTGACCGTGTTCTCCCGCATCCCGAGCAGCTCGGCCGTGGCCTCGACGCTCAGGTCCTCCCAGTAGCGCAGCACCAGCACGGCACGCTGTCTGGCCGTGAGCCGGGCGAGAGCCGCCCGCACCGCAAGGCCGGTGTCCGTGTCGGGAGAGTCGCCCGCCCGGTCGGGGACTTCGCCGTACGCCTGCTCCCGCCGCCAGAACCGGCGGCGGGCGGCGATGAAGGTGTTGACCAGGGTCTTGCGCGCGTACGCCTCGATGTTGTCGAGCCGTCCGTACCGCCGTCCGCCGAGGACGACCTTCACGAGTGTCGACTGGACCAGGTCCTCGGCCTCGTGCCGGTCGCCGCAGAGCAGATAGGCGCTGCGGAACAGTGCCGTACGCCTGCCTTCGACGAAGGCGTGCAGCGCGGCATCGTCAGCGATCCGCATCGTCGGCGCCCCTTCCCGGGTCCGCGGGTGCGGACCGTCTCACCCTTCCAGTGCGCCGGGGTGCGCGGCGGGTTGCAGCGGCCGGACAGAAAGTCGGGGCGGTACGGACCGGAGTCCGTACCGCCCCGTCGCGGGCATGCTGCCCGCTACTTCACCGCGAGCACCAGGGAGTCGGAGGGCGAGGCCCAGACGGCCCGTGCCTCGCCGAAACCCGCCGCCCGCAGCGTCTCCGCGTGCCAGCGGGCGGACGGCATGTCGCCGTCCGCGTGCTCGCCGTAGATCTTGTACCGTTCGGCGGTCGGTGCGGCGAGGACCGGGTCCTCAGCGGCGAGGGCCCACCAGTCCGCCCAGTCGAGGGCGCCCGCGGCCTTGGCGCGGTCCATGGCGGCGTGCCGGTGGGCGCGTTCGGCCGCGTTGATCCGGGGGGTCGCGGTGTCGATCATGCGGTCGGCGTTCATGAACACCCCGCCGTCCCGGACGAGCCCGGCGAGCTGCCCGTAGAGCGTGGTGAGCGGTTCGCTGTGCAGCCAGTGCAGGGCGGTGGCGGTGAGGACGGCGTCGTAGGTGTCGTGCGGCAGCCGCTCCACCCACTCCGGGTCCTTGAGATCGGCGGTTACGAACGTGGCGCGCTCGTCGCCGGCGAAGGAACCGCGGGCGATGGCGAGCAGCGCGGGGTCGAGGTCGACGCCGGTACCGGTGGCCTCGGGGAACCGCTTGAGCAGCCGGTCCGTAATACTTCCCGTACCGCACGCGAGGTCGAGCACCCTTGGTTCGGGCCCCACCACGGCCTCGACCATGTCCAGCATCACCCGGAACCGCTCCTCGCGGTCGGGCATGTACCACTCCTGCTGTCGGTCCCAGCTCCGCTGCCAGGCCTGCCAGTCGGTCCCTGCCGCTGTCTCCGTCACGAGAATCCCTCCGATGTAATACCCTGAAACTGCAAACGCCTATTACTTCGATCGCCCGCACGACGACCCTAGACCGACCCGGTAAGGACTACAAGTGGAACTGGCCTATTACTCGGACTATGCGGTGCGCTTGGTCAACACCGAGGAGCCGGCCCGCAACAAGGACGTCCTCACCTCCGTCGAGGCGGTCCGCGAGCTGTTCGGCGTCAACGCGCAGGCCGCGAGGCGTGCCACCGACGCGGATGTGACCCGCTTCCGGTCGGTACGGGCACGGCTGCGCGCCGTCTTCGAAGCCGCCGACAGCGGAGACGAGACGCTCGCCGTCGACCTGCTGAACTCGCTGCTGCTGGAGTTCCCGGTCAGCCCGCAGATCTCCGGTCACGACACCCGTGACGAGGACGGCAAACCGGACTGGCACATGCACCTGGCCGACCACCCGTCGAACGCGACGGCCGGATACGCCGCCATCGCGGCGATGGGGCTCGCCTTCCACCTCACGTCGTACGGCGTGGACCGACTCGGTCTGTGCGAGGCGGCGCCGTGCCGCAACGCCTATCTCGACACCTCGACCAACCGGTCCCGGCGCTACTGCTCGGACCGCTGCGCGACCCGCGCCAACGTGGCCGCCTACCGAGCCCGCAAACGCCTGGAGGCGGAGCGCACGGCCGACACCGGCCGCAGCGTGGTCACCGCCCAGCCCAGCAGCCCGAGCACCGACCTCTGATCCTTCCTCAACGGCCGGTAGCGGACCCGGACCCTGGCCAGCACCAGCTCCTCGGGCACCGTCCCGTAATCCGTGCTGTCCCCGCCCGCGAACGTGTTGTCGCCCAGCACCCACCAGCCGCCCGCACGGCGCTCGACGGCCCGTTTGACGACCAACAGGTCCTGCTGGAACGGATGGCGCAGAATCACCACATCACCCGGCCGCACGGGCGCCCCGTGCTGTACGAGCAGCCAGTCCCCGTGGTGGAGCGTGGGCACCATCGAAGGCCCCGTCACCTCCACCACCTGGAACGGCACTCGCGCCGCCAGCCCGCGCGCGGGCTCCTGTGTCAGCTCCGACCCCTCCGGCATTTCCGGCACCTCCCCGGTCCGTTCCGCACATTCGGCCACTGGTCCCATCCTCACCCCGGACTTTTGGCCTAAGCCCATGGGGGCACCCACTAAAACGCGTCCCTCACGGAGTAATGTCCCACCTGAGAAGACGATCACGAGGAAGGACAGCTCAATGCTTTCCCGCCTGTTTGCCCCCAAGGTGAAGGTCAGCGCCCACTGCGACCTGCCCTGCGGCGTGTACGACCCGGCCCAGGCCCGCATCGAGGCGGAGTCCGTCAAGGCCGTCCAGGAGAAGTTCCAGGCCAACGAGGACCCGCACTTCCGGGCCCGCGCGGTGGTCATCAAGGAGCAGCGCGCCGAGCTCGCGAAGCACCACATCTCGGTGCTGTGGAGCGACTACTTCAAGCCCCCGCACTTCGAGAAGTACCCGGAGCTGCACCAGCTGGTCAACGACGCCCTGAAGGCGCTGTCGGCCGCGAAGGCCTCCACCGACCCGGCGACGGGCCAGAAGGCGCTGGACTACATCGCCCAGATCGACAAGATCTTCTGGGAGACCAAGAAGGCTTGATCTCTGGTTAGGCCGTCTGACCTGCGGTTTCGTTGGTCAGATCGGCTACCTGTCCGCACCCGGTCCGCAGGCCGCCGAGAACGGCGTCCATCACGGACCGGGTGCGGTCTTCTTCTCCCGGCCACAGATGCGCGTAGATCCGCAGGGTGATGACGGCGGACGCGTGGCCGAGGACCAGCTGCACCTGCTTGACGCTCGCCCCGCCGGCGATCAGCGCGGAGGCGTAGAAGTGCCGCAGGTCGTGGGTCACCATGTGCGGCAGCGTGACGGGCTTGCGACCCTCGCGCCCGGCCGCTTCTTTCTCCTCCGCCTGGAGCCCCCTGCGGGCGCAGTTCCATTCGGTCTTCCACCGCCGGTAGTTCAGCGGCTCCCCCTCCTCCATCGTGAACAGCCACTCCGTGGAGGGGCGCGCGGCGAGGTGCCCGAGGAGCGCGTCGGTGACGACCTCTCCGACCGGGACGGTACGCCGCGACTTGCTGGTCTTGGGCGGTCCGATCAGGCCGGACTGGAGTCGCTGCCGCTCGACGCGGATGGTGCCGTTCTTGAAGTCGACGTCCGAGACCTTGAGGCCCAGCAACTCACCTATGCGCAAGCCCGATCCGGCCAGGACGACGATCGCGGGCGGATGTACGGCGGCATGACGCCGGCCATCGCTCCGACCTGCGCGACGGTCGGCGGAGTGATCTCCTCGTCGGGCATGGCCGGAAGCGCGACCGCTTGCAGGGGCTGGCCGCGATGACCTTGTCCTCGACAGCGGCCGTCATGACGCGGACCAGGACGTCGTAGACGTTGCGCACGCTGCCGGGGCCCAGCAGCTCGGAAAGCTGCTTAAAGAGGGCCTGGATGTGCGTCCGGCGCAGGGACGACATCGCGTGGGAGCCGAGCGCGGGTATGAGGTGAACCCGTAGGGCGTTGTCGGTGATTCGGGCCCCGGCCTCACCGGCTATCTGCTCGCCCTCCCACTTCGTCGCATACTTCTCGAAGGAGATCTTGCCCGCGCGGGGATCGACGTACAGGCCGGTGACCCATGCTGGTCGTCACCTCGTCGAGCCAGCGCTGGGCGTCGAGTTTGCGGTCGAAGTGGCGGGCGTGCTCCTTGCCGTCGACGTCGCGGTAGCGGGCACGCTCCACTTGCCGTTGGGGCGCTTCTGAATGTTGGCCAAGTCGGTTCTCCTTATGGGTGGTTACTGGTAATAGCCGCCCTCGATGTTCTCGGTGAGCGTGCGTGCGTCGCGCTCTTCGCCCATGAGGCGGAGGCACTGCTTATGGATGGCCCTCGACCCGTCGGGGTGGGCCTCGATGTACTCGGCGGTGGCGACCACCGCGCGATGGAGGCGGTCCTGGGCGTCACGGGACTCGTAGAACGCTAGAGGACTTGGTCCGCGCCCAGCGCGAGCGTTCCTCCACGACAGGTGGCTCGCGCCTGGACCGGTACATGAGCGACGGGTGGGACTTCGTCACCGAGGCCGGTGCGCCGGCCGACCCCGTGTTGGGTACGTCCGAGCAGACCGCCTGGGCCAAAGGCGAGAGCCTGATGATCGTCGGCCCTCCGGGGTCGGCAAGACCACGCTCGCCCACCAGGTCGTCCTCGCCCGCCTCGGCGTGTACGAGGCCGTACTGGACCTGCCGGTGACCGAGGGCGAGCGCGTGCTGTACCTCGCCCTGGACCGGCCGCCGCAGATCGCCCGAGCCCTGCGCCGTCACCTCAACCCGAGGGACGAGCCGATGCTGCGTGACCGGCTGCGCGTGTGGTCCGGTCCGCTGCCCACCACCCTCGACAAGGAGCCGCACCTGCTCGCCGAACTCGCAGCGCACCACAAGGCGGACGCCATCGTGATCGACAGCCTCAAGGACGCGGTCAGCCGCCTGACCGAGGACGAGGCCGCCATCGCATACAACAACGCCCGCCAGCACGCACTGCGCGAGAGTGCCGAGGTCCTGGAGCTGCACCACCAGCGCAAGTCCACCGCCGAGGCCCCACGCGACCAACGCCCTGTCCTGGACCGGGTGTACGGCTCGACCTGGTTCGTCGGCGGCGCGGGCAGCGTGCTGTTCATCGCCGGTGAGGCCGGCGACCCGGCGGTCAAGGTCCACCACCTCAAGACCCCGACCGGGGAGATCGGTCCGCTGCCCGTGATCCACAACCACGAGCGCGGCACCTCCTACGTCGAGCAGACCCTCGACCCACTGGCCCTCGTGCAGGCATCGCCCGAAGGTCTGACCCCACGCGAGCTGGCCTCGCGTCTGACGGAAGCCGTGAGGCCGAGACGTACAAGTCACTGGCCTATCGGGGCCGTTGACGCCCGCGCAATAGGCCGAAGATGCCATCCCGTAGCTGCCTAATCTCGGTGTACAGCTCCAGCAGAGGGTGGCTGACGTACGAGCGCGCGAGCCGCGCCACGTCAGCCTCCAGCTGCTCGACGATCAGCTCGTCGGCATTGCGCTGCGCGATGAACCGGGCGAACTCGGCGGACGACGAAGCGTCCGCCGACACTGCGTCGGCCACCGATCGCTCGGCCGGGCTCAGCACCGCCGGACCGTCCGAGCCTTCCGCATCCATCTCATCGTCACGACGCTGCTTGCTCTTCGCGACAGCGCGGTCGAGGACGCCGACCTCGACCGCGAATACCCGGGCCAAGTGGCTTCGGGTGTACGGAACTGGGATCCGCACCTCACGCTCGTAGCACCCGATCTCCTTGCCGGTCATCGCTGCACGCCCTTCCAGGGCGTTGTACTCGTCGGCAACCTGCTGCTGGGTCCAGCCTCGCTCTGTGCGCAAGCCGAGGAGCAAGGCGCCGATACCCGTATCGCCCATCCCATCTCCCAGGAGCATGTGGATCCTGGCCCCCATAGTGGCCCCCCGCCTTGGCCCCCGTGCCGGCTCCCGACCCAAATGAGCTATGGCGATTGGCTGTTGGGCATGCACAGCAGACCGCACGACGAGCCGAGAACAGCCGCGTCGGATCGCAACGCGAAGACTGAAACGCAACGCACGATGGTCCTCGCCCGCCGCAAGACCACCGCACGCGCAGCCCGCGAGTTCGTCACCGAGACCCTTGCTCATTGGGGCTGCGGCGAACGCATCGACGACATCCGGCTTTGCACGTCGGAACTCGTCACGAACGCCTTGTTGCACGGGACGTCCGCCGACGACGTGATCCTCGTGCGCGTCGAATTCCACGACGCCCAGCTACTGGTCGAGGTCCACGACAGGGATGACGGCGCCCCCAGGCAACGCCAACCTCAGGACACCAGCGACAACGGACGTGGACTGTTCCTGGTCTCCGCCCTCGCCGATGACTGGGGCGTCGCAGCCCGCGAAGGTCCCGGCAAACGCGTCTGGGCGTCCTTTCACGTCTCGCTGGTGACCACATGCTGATGCCCACCCACGCCGCCGAACCGTACGCACCGACCGCCGGACTGATCGCCTCCCTCGCGACCACCACCTGGCTCGACACCGACCCGAGCGGAGCGCCCCCGTGCTGCTTGCTCCTCGTGCCGCAGCCACCTCGCGGCCCGTACGAGACGCTCGGGATCATCGAGCGACGCATGCACGCCGTCGCGACCGCACTCAGCCTCGGGCCGACCACAGCACTGCCGCCCGATATCGGACCGCGCCTGCGCCCGCTGAGCCCGACGAGCGTCACCCTGCGCATCGACAGCACTCTGTACCGCAAGCGGGTACCCACAAGCAGACCCTGGCTGCTACTACTGCGGCAGCAGACACCGGCCGCCCTCGTCCTCGGCCTCGACCCGCTCTCGCGCGCCGCCACGCCCGCTGAGATCGACACCTACCTCGACCGGACCACGCAACAGCGACGACTCCTCTTCGGCCTCACCCGGGCCGAGTGAACCGCTTCCCGAGCCGGGGGACGTCGATGACTTCTGACCCGAGACTGTCCGATAGTTCGCGGGTTGATCTTCATCTGGTGTTGATTGCGCCAGCTCAGAGCCCGACTCGTCGAAGTGATCCACGATCTTCCGGACAGTCTCCGCAGGCGGTACGGAACGGGGGTCGTCCAGGGCCCAGCCGTCCGCCTCCGTGCGGGAGCGGAGGAAGTCGACGAGGGCCTCGGCATGGTCGCGGTGGTTCCAGCCGGCCCAGCCGCTCCTCCCGGGTCTCTGGGCCGCTGTTCAGGACGGCGTGCAGCACGGTCAGGAAGTGGCCTTTACCGGCGCCGAACGAGCCGTGCAGGTACGCAGGTACGAGCGTTTCTTGGTGACGGCACTCTTGACCAGGGACAGGGCCTGGTCAATCTCGGCGCGCAGCGGAGGTGCGACGACGTGCTCGCGGACCCCCTCCGCCGCCGTGCCGACGAACCTTCCGGAGAGCTCAGCCTTGTGGTCCCCGGCCTTGGGGGCTTCCTCGCACAGCACCGGGTAGGGACGGCCAGAATCCTCGGGCTTCAGCCCAAGGGGCATGTCAACCCGGTATCTGTCGGCGGTACGACATCGTGATCAGACCGGCAGTGAAACTGACCGCCGCCACGACTGCCGCCACGACGCTGGTGGACTCCATCAGGAGAACCGCCCACGGGTAGGGCCTCCGGTCTCCCGCCAGGCCGGTGACAATGCTGACCATCACGAACATGGTCGCCGCCGCGCCACCGGCGATCGGGCCGTACCAGCTGTGTACGAGGAGAGCGAGGCCCAGAACCATGACGGTGTTTCGTCCGCCCGCCACCGCTGTCGGCATGTCCAGGAACTCCCCGAGTGCAAACCCCAGTCCCACCGCGCTCACCCCCAGAAGCAGGAGAGCCAGCCGGTCAACGACGGCGACCGCTCGCGCCGCTGTGGTTTCGGTGGCGATCAGGCGCCGGCTCATGCAGTACGTCGTCGGGATGCACAGGATGAGCGGAACGAAGTTCATCAGCTTGATCGAGAAGTTGCCCCGCGCGGCGATCTGGGGAACCTTCGCCACGTCGTCGCGCACGAGTACAAGGAGGAGCGTCCAGGCCAACAGGGCCACAGGCAGCAGCCAGATTCTTCGTGTGCGCGCCCAGAGGGTCAACGGTCCACCCCCGGTGCCATGTCCGCCGGATCCTCCAACCGCGGGCCCAGCGCTCGGCCCCGCTCGTTCTCGGCCTTGGCCCCCGCCCGGGCCTTCTCGTGGACGTGCTCGTCGCAGGACTCGAGGTAACTCAACTGCTGCTTGTACCAGGCGTACTGCTTCGCCTTGGGGAGGCTGCGCACCCAGCGTGCCCGGTACACACCGCTGGCTCCGTAGCTGCGGGCGGCCTCTGCCTCCGACATACCAATCGTCAGGCCGATCCAGGCGGAAGCGGCTCCGCGCCCCGGATAAACGTAGTCATCAGGAAGGTCCGGGCAGTCGTGGAGCCCTGTCGGAACCAAGGCGCTGACGTAGACGGTCCGGCTGCGGTGGCGGGTCACCGGCTTCTGGAGGAAGGTTCGCCAGGTGTCGCGTGCCAGCGGTAGCTCCTCCGAGACGAAGGCCAGCTTCCGGGGTGGGGTGAACCCGACCTCTCGCAGGCGGGGCAGCGCTTGTTGAGCGGAGCGGTGCAGCGTGGGGATGTCGCCGGCGAACTCGCCGGGCACACAGATCACCGGGGCAGTTCCCTCACACGTCGTTGCCCAAGTGCGGGGAACGGTGGGGTCGGCGTAGCGCGGGGCGTCACTCACCAGAGGATACGACGCCCCGAAGCCCGCGAGGACGCAGCAGGCCATGGCGGCGGCACGCAGCGCAGGACGTGAGAGCAGGCTGAGCGCGACAAGACCGAGCAGCAGCCCGAGAGCCAGGATCGCCGGTGCCATGAGGTAGGCGCGGTCCACGACATCCGTATAGGTCGGAGTGCTCTGGTCGAATCCGGACATCGCCCGCAGCCATGGGATACCCAGCGTATAGGCGACGAAGACCCACAGCGCCGTGATCACCACCGCAATGGGGCGGGCGATAACGGGCGGAAGACAGAGCCCGAGGAAGAAGCCGACTGCTACTGCGCTGAAGGGGATCGCGAGACTTCGGACTATTGGAACGGTGTCGTGGAGCCCTGGTGCGGGGCCTCCCAGATAGCTGATCACCAACAGGAAGGACGCCACCCAGCTGATGATCACCAAGGCCAGGGTGGGGGCCATCGCATCGACAAATATTCGCAGCAGGTGGCGGCTGTTCGGGGCGGCTGTGATCCGAGCCTGGCGAAGCCTCCCTGCATCCCAGGCAGCCACCAAGGCGATTCCCAGCGCGGCGACCCTCAGGGCCACCGAGACCACGACGAGGGAATCCTCACCGGTGAACGGCGAGGGCTGGTAGGCGGTGAAGTATATGGCCAGAGCCACCGTCGGGGCTCCGAGCCCGATGACGGCCGAGTGTCGAGCGAAGGGGATTCGGTTCACCACGAGACCGCCCCGTCGATCTCGGTGAAGGCCTGATAAGCGGAGGTGGCCCGCTGCTCGTCGGATGTCGCCGTCGCGCTCGCGTGGGAAAGGAACTCCACCACCGTTCCCGAGAAGCGCACCTGACCGTCCATCAGAACCACGACCGAATCATACGAGTTGGCGATGTCCGAGGTGTCATGGGTGGAGAGAACGATGTGCACCTCCTTCGACAGATCGGCGAGAATCTGGTGGAAGACCTGCCGCTGCCGGGGATCCATGCCCGCTGTCGGCTCATCGAGGAGAAGGACCTCTGCGTCATGCACGAGGGCCTGCGCCACTGCGACGCGCCGCTGCTGCCCCCCGGAGAGTTCCTGGACCTTGTCATCCGCCCGATCGGCCAACTCCACGCGGTCCAGGGCCTGGAGAGCCTCATGCCACGCCTCGCGCCGGGGCATCCCCTTGAGCCAACCGGAATACGCGACCTGATCCCGGGCCGTGAGCCCCGGCACCTGCCCCACCTGCTGAGGCATCCATGCCACACGCCTACGGAACGCGGGCAGCGCGCGACGTCGGCCGGTGCTCAGGTCGCCATAGGTGACGGAACCGGAATCGGGGCGCAGCGCAGATGCGCACAAGCCCAACAGGGTGCTCTTTCCCGCTCCATTCGGCCCCAGGAGCACGGTCCGCCCGGGCGGCAGCGTATAGCTGAGATCACGTAGCACCGGGCGTCTACGCCGATAGGAGAAGGAACACTCGGACATCGAAATGGGCATGCGACACCTTGGTATTTCAGCGTGGGGGCGCCTCTGTCTGTTTCATCAAGAGGCAGGTGGAGACCCGCCTTTCAGGTCTCCACCCAGGAATTCAAATCCAGTGTCACCTAGAACGACATACGGGTCTCATCGACGCTGATCGTCGGGCCGACTATCGAACTGCCATCGACCTCGGTGATGCGGAAGTAGTAGTCGTGGCCCTCCTCTCCGGCACCCCACTCGCCGGACGACGTTCCACCGTTGAAGCATGCCGTGTACGTCTTATCGTCGTATCCGGTGTCGGGTCCGATGACTTCACGACGCAGCTGAACAGTCACACTTCTGCCCGAGTACGTATGACATCCGGTGAAGTCCACCTTGTTCGGGCCGGTACCTCCGTCATCGGTCACAGAATGCGAGTTGAAGCCGGCGACTCCACCCTCGATGTACGAGTACTTCACGACAGCCCAAGCGGGGCTTGCGAGGGCCAATGGGAGGGTCGAGATGGAAGCAATCATACCGATCCGCTTCCAGATATTATGGGTTCCGAACTTACGCACAGTTGTACCTCTCGTTTGGAATCGCGGGCAGGCGTGTGCATCACAAGGTGAATTGAGTGAAGGCCGCCATGGGGGGAATCCCCTGCAAGGGGGGCTTGAGCGTACATCAACAACGTTAGGCCTCAGGGCAGTTGGCCTTACGTCACAGTGTGTCTTGTTTTGCGTAAGCCCTGGTGGTCTTCGCGGAGATCTGCGACGTGGACCTCTCCCGCGACCTGTTTCCCGCGCGGCCGACGAGGCCACCGAAGAACTCGATGCCTGGCTCAACGGCCCAGGAGCCGGTCCGGTCTCTGGGTAAGTCGATCTCGGCCGCACCGAGGTCGGTCAGCGCCCGCTTGCGTGACGTGTCATCGCGCGAATTGCCTGGGCCGGCCCTGGTCTCGTCGCCCTTCTCGTGGCCGAGGCTTACACGGAGGTTCAGGGCGTCAGCGCGCTGCACTCCGAGTCCAAGAAGGTCAGCCCTCTGGAGTCGACGTACGGAGTTCTGCGCGCGCAGGCGATGACTCCTCGAGATGGTGGCCATGGTCGAGGAGAAGCCTCACTTCACATACCAGTCCGCACACAGTCCGCAGGACACCCAATAAAGTCCATCGCACCCCGTCGCCAGCAATCAAGAAAAGGCCAGGTCAGAGACCCACAGCAAAGATCACTGCAGGTCGCAGACCCGGCCAATTACTTGGAGACCAAGAAGGCCTGATCGCCGCTTCCGAGCGATTCGACCTGCCACGCGGGTCGAGGCAACGAACAGAAGGGCCCAACCGGTGTTGCCGGTCGGGCCCTTCTGCAGTGCGGAGACCGGAGACAGGATCAGGGGGTGCGCCCCGCTCTCCCGAGGAAGGCCCCCGCGAGCAGCGAACCAGCCAGGACGAGCACGGAGTTGACCAGGATCGCGACGGTGACCCCGGACAGGACTCCGTGGGAGCCGGTGTCGCCGAGTGCGGTCATCCGGGCGGCCGCGATCGCGCTCATGACCGGGATGCCCATGGTGATTCCGACCTGCTGGGTCATCGTGGCCAGCCCGGTGGCCAGGCCCTGTTCGGCGTCGGGGAGGCCGGAGGTGGCGGTGACCATGAACCCGACGATCATCAGCATGTTGCCGATGCCGCCGACGAACGTGGCCGCGAGCAGCAGCCAGATCCAGGCCCCCGACGTGCCGAGCGCGACCAGGGCGAGGGTGGCGGCAGCCTGGACGGCACCGCCGGTGACGATGGTCGTCCGGTTGCCGTAGCGGCCGACCGCTCGCCCGCCGAGCGCGCCGCCGATCACGGTGCCGATCCCCAGGACGCCGAAGGCGAGACCTGTGCTGAGGGGTGTGTAGCCGAGCACTTCCTGCAGGTAGAGGGTGAGCAGGAAGACCAGCGACGTCTCGGTGACGAACGCGATCAGTCCGGCGGCGTTGCCCCAGATGACGCTGCGCCGTTTCAGGATCCGTACGGGCACGAGCGGGGTTGCGGCCCGCTTCTCGACCGACCAGAAGGCGACGAGGAGGGCGACGCCCGCCAGAAGTGCTCCCAGGGTGGTGGGTGCGGTCCAGCCGGTCTCGCCCGCCTGGGTGAGCCCGAAGACCAGTGCGAGCAGTCCGCCGGTGACGGTCACAGCGCCGGGGATGTCCAGCTTCGGCCGCCCGGTGGGGCGTGAGTCGGTGATGACGGACGGAGCGAGGACGAGGACCAGGAAGGCGACGGGGGCGTTGACGAAGAAGGCCCAGCGCCAGGAGAGCAGGTCGGTGAGCAGCCCGCCGAGGATGGCCCCGGCGGTGAACCCGGCGGACATCAAGGCTCCGTTGAGGCCGAGAGCGCGTTCGCGCAGCGGGCCTTCCTTGAAGGCGGTCGTCAGCAGGGCGAGTCCAGCCGGGGTGACGGCGGCGGTGGCAAGACCCTGCAGCACCCGTGCCGACAGGAGGACTTCGGGTGAGGTGGCGAGTCCGCCGAGGAGGGAGGCCGCACCGAGCACGGCCATACCGCCCAGGAACAGCCGCTTACGGCCGACGATGTCGGCCACGCGGCCGAAGAGGAGCGTGAAGCCTGCGGCGGCGAGCGCGAAGGAGGTGGCGATCCACTGGAGGTTCGTGAGGGCGAAGCCGAGCCCCTCCCCGACAGCCGGCAGCGCGACATTCAGGATCGAGAAGTCCACCGCGATCATGAACTGGGCCCCGAGGAGCAGCGCGAGGACGAGCTTCTGCCGCCCGGTCATGCCGACCTCGGACTGCGGGAAGTCGGCGTCGGCAGCCCGGGTGGTGGCAGTGGCGCCCTCGGCGACAGCCGGTGAGGGGGTCGTGCTGGGTACGGACATGGGTGTCCTTCCTCAGACAGGCTTTAACGGTCCTGTGGTTCCGTTAAGATGACGTCACCGTAACAGAGGAACTCCCCCTAATGAAACTGGAGACCCGTTATGACTTCCGAGGGTGTGGAACCAGGCACCGTCAGGCCCGGTGGACGTACCGCCCGGGTACGGGAGTCCGTCCTGCGGGCGGCGGGGGACGCCCTGGCCGAACACGGCTTCGACGGCCTCGACCTCGCCGATGTCGCCCGTCGCGCAGGGGTCGGCAAGACGACCGTCTACCGGCGCTGGTCCACCACCGCCGGCCTGGTCGCCGACCTGCTCGACGACATGGCCGAGCAGTCCACCCCGCGTACGGACACGGGTTCGCTCATCGAGGACCTCAAGGCCAATGCGCGGCTCGTCGCGAAGACCCTGTCCGATCCGCGCCAGGGCGCCCTGTTCAAGTCGGTGATCGCCGCGGCGACATGCGACGCGCGCACGGCCGAGTCACTGAACCGCTTCTACGCGATCCGCGTCGAGGAATGGGCGGCCTGCGTCACCCAGGCCCTGGAACGCGGGGAGTTGCCCGCCGGCACGGACCCCGGCGAAGTGATCCGCTCCGTCTCGGCACCGCTCTACTACCGCCTGCTGACCGGCGGCGGCCCGCTCGACACAGCGGCGGCCGACCGCGCGGCCGAGGCGGCGGCCGCGGCGGCACGGGCAGGGGTGTACGTGAGGTGAGGCGCCGCATGACGCGGTGCACGGTGCGCGTCCGCCAGGGACCACCGTCACCGGTACCTGCGCAGACGTACCGCCCAGGGATGGTCGGCGGCGTACGCCAGGGTGAGGGTCTCGATCAGCCAGGCACGTTGGTCGGCGGTCAGGACCCGCAGCGCCGTCGTGAAGTCCTCCTCGTCCTTGGGGCGCCGCGACTTCGCCTTGTACAGGAGCTGCACATGCAGGGCCAGGTACGGGATGCCGTCCGCCGAGACCCGGCCCAGCCGGTCGAGCGGGAGCCGGATGCGGGTGTCGCGACGGAAGGCCCAGTCGGTGCCGTCCGCCTCGTCGAGCATGAGCTGGATGCGCCAGGGCTCGTCGGGGCCCGGCCGGCACCAGATGTCGTGGACCCCGTGCGGGAGGATCTCGCCGGGGAGCCACGGGCGCAGGGTGCCGGGCGGGTCGGCGGCCCACCACTCCCAGCCGGCGAGCACCTGCTGGGCGGTCAGCTGGTCGCGGCGGAGCAGCGTGACGTCGATGTCGGCGTGGTCGCGGAAGGCGTGGCCGACCGCCAGCTCGACCGCGTAGCCGCCCGCGATCCACCAGGGGGTGCGCAGCGGGGCGAAGCGGCGGGCGACCTCGGCGAGCGGGGCCGGATCCCAGGGACCCCACGGGGTTTCCGTGCGCATGGCTGTCGTACGTCCCTTCGTTCCGGTCGGACAGCCGGCCCGTTCGCCGCCGGCTCCCCTGTCGTCCGCCCTACCGTCGGACGGTCAGTCGGCCTTCAGCAAGTGCCGGTAGCTGTCGGGATTTTCGCTCAGGTATGCGGCCAGGCTCTTCGCCGGGCGGCCGGTGAGGCGCGTCACCGCGTCCGAGACCGTGGACATCTCGCCGGCGGCGATGGCCTCGTACGACGTCACCCAGCCGGCGACCTCCCACTCCTCGGCACCGTACTGCGCCCGTGAGGCGTAGGCCTCCTCCCGGGTCTCCGGGTGATAGGTGATGGTGCGTCCGGTGGCCCGGCCGAGTTCCTCGGCCGCTTCGGCGAGGGTGAACGCCTCGGGTCCGGTGAGGTCGTACGTCACCCCGTCGTGGCGGGTGTCCTCGCTCTCGGTGTCGGCAAGCAGCACGGCGGTGGCCGCGTCCGCGATGTCCTCGTGCGCAACCGCCGCGACCCGGCCCTCACCGGCCGGGCCGCGCAGCACCCCGTCGGCCCCGGTCATCGCCGGGATACCCGCGAGGTACCAGCTGTCGCGCAGGAAGGTGTGGCGCACACCCGAGACGCGGATGTGCGCCTCGGTGTGCCAGTGATCGCGGGCGAAGGTGAACGTGGCGTCCGGCGCGGCACCGAGGAACGACACGTACACGATGCGTTCGACATGGGCGGCGACCGCCGCGTCCACGGCGGTGGTGTGATCGACCACCCGGCTCGGGCTCTCGTGCGCCGAGACCAGGAACAGGGTGTGCGCGCCGGCAAGGGCCTGGCGCATCGCCTCCCCGTCACCGTAGGCGGCGGGCGGTGCGGCGACCGCGCCGGGCAGGTCCGGCAGCCGGGACGGGTCGCGGGCGAGGAGACGTACGGGGACACCGGCGCGCGCGAGCCGCTGTGCGACACGGCCGCCGACCGCGCCGCTCGCACCGGTCACCGCGATGATCGGGGCATCTCTGACGGCGGCGCTGCCACCCGGGTCCGTGGGGCGTGTGGTGTTCATGCGGAGCTGCCTTCCTTGCGCAGCCAGGTACGCACCTCCACGACCGCGTCCACCGGGACGGGACCGTAGATGTGCGGGAACTCCTCGCCGCCGGGCGCGAGGGCCTCGTACCGCACGGGCACCGGGAGCCGCGCGGGATCGATGACGAGTACCACCAGGTCCACCGGACTCTCGGCACCGGCCGGGACCTCGGAGCCGTACAGCATCTCGGCCACGCCCGGGAGCTGGTGGGGCGACGAGCAGTGGATGAAGCCCTCTTCGTGCAGAGTGCGGCCGCGGGTGGACATCTCGTAGGTCCCGGTCCCGCGGGCCGCCTCCCACAGGGGGCGTTCGGTGAGGTGAAGCAGCAGTTCTTCGGCCATGGGGCCCAAACTAGCTGCGCGGGCGGTTCCTTCGGGCCATCGGCGTGGCCGCCGATCCGGCCGTCGCCGGAGCCGTGGCCCCGCCGACGAAGTGACGCACCGGATGGCCCGGACGGGCCCCGGCGCGTGCACCGCCCCGCCACATCCGGCGGCCCTTGCCCCTGTCACATCAGCAGTTTCGCCTCGGTCTCGGGGTCCAGCCCCACCACGGGGCGGTCCGGCCGCTGCGGTGCCGCGCCGCCCAGTTCGCGCAGCCAGTTCCAGGTGTCGGCGACCGTCTCCGCCACCGGCCGGCAGTGCAGCCCGGCCGCGAACGCCTTGCCGACATCGCCGCGGTGCAAGGTGTCGTGCAGCTCGCCCGGCGGCAGCCAGACCGGCAGGTCGGTCCATGGCTCCACGCCCGCCGCGAGGATCTTCTCGGCGGCCGTCCAGCGCAGCACGGCGTCGGAACCGGTGACGCGTACACAGGCGTCCAGCAGCTCGCCCATGGTGGCGTGCCCCGGGCGGCTGACCAGGTTGTACGGTCCGTACAGGGCACGCTCCGCCGCGTCCAGCAGCCAGGTCGCGAGGTCGCGGGCGTCGATGTACTGGAGCGGGGTGTCCGGGGTGCCCGGGGCCATCACGGGTCCACCGCGGGCGATCCGCCGCAACCACCACGGCAGCCTGCCGATGTTCTCCCACGGGCCGAGGATCAGTCCGGCGCGGGCCAGCAGGGCGCGGTCGCCGAAGGCGTCGAGCACGGCCAGTTCGCCACCGCGTTTGGCCAACGGGTACGAGACCTCCGCCCCGGCGTCCGGCGAGGCGCCGGTCACCAGCGGTCCGTCCTCGGTCAGTCCGGCCGGGGCCGGGTACGCGTACACCGAACGGCTGGAGACGTACACGTACCGCCCCGCCCGGTCCGCGAGCAGCCGGGCCGCGTCCCGCACCGCCGAGGGCGCGCCGCTCCAGGTGTCGACGACCAGGTCCCAGCCGCCCTCCCCCGCGGCGGCGAGCTCCGCGAGCCCGTTGTCGGTGGTGCGGTCACCGAACAGCTCGGTGGTGCCCTGCGGGGGTGAGTGATGGCCGCGGTGGAACACCGTGACCTGCCAGTCCCGCGCGAGCGCCGCCTCGGTGACAGCGCGCCCGACGAATTCCGTACCGCCCAGGATCAAAAGCCTCATGGGCCGACTCTGCCCACGGGCAGGGCGGTTGGGAACAGTTCCTCGCTCTGGGCGGAATCGGCCGCGCCGGTGTCCTCGCTACGGCACGGCGGGACGGCTGAATCTGTGCCCCCGCTTGATCCGCCGGCAGCGAACGGTCCCGGCGGGCCGCTCCCCCTGATGGATGCTGGGCCCAGCGGCCCGGGGCGGACCGGGTCCAGCCATGGAGGTAGGCGCGTGAGCGAGCGTCCGGGAACGCTGTACAAGGCCATCGGCGGTGTCGCCGTACTGCGCCGGCTGAGCGACACCTTCTACGACAAGGTGCTGGCGGATCCGCTGCTCGCCCCCGTTTTCGTGGACTTCACTCCGGCCCATGTCGAACATGTCGCCGTGTGGCTGGCCGAGATCTTCGACGGGCCCGCCGACTTCACCGGGCGACTCGGCGGCCATCAGTCCCTGTTGCGCTCCCATCTCGGGTTGTCGATCACCGAGCCGCAGCGGCTGCGCTGGATGGAACTGATGACCGCCGCAGTCGACGAGGAGCTGCCGGACGACGAGCTGCTGCGCCGCCGGGTGCTGGAGTACTTCGACTGGGGCACCAGGATCGCGCGCGACGTCTCGGCGTCCCCGGCCGGTGCGGACCTCGGCGATCCGGGGCCGACGCCGCGCTGGGGCTGGGAGGGCCTGCGCTGACGGCCCGCGCGTGCACGACCGGTACGCGCCGAAGCCCGGCGCGGATGACCGCTACGCGCGGCCGGGTCGGTGCGGACCGGGTACAGACAGCTCGTCCTGGGTGTCTTCGGGGCTCTCAGGCGAGTTCGAGCGGGAACGCACCCCGGTGACCGGTGCCCGCACCCTCCGCCGGGCGGGCCTCGAACTCGCGGCAGCTCCAGATCTCCTGGACGAACCCGGTCCGCCGGTCCCACAGATCGAGCACATCGTCCTCGCCCGCCGCCCCGCGGTACGCGTCCTTCGCACCCCGGAAACAGGCAAGGCCGCCGGAGAGTCCACGGTCGGTCGTCGCCGGGAAGTAGTCCGAGAACGCGCAGGCGATGCACGACTGCAGGCGGACTCCGGGCGGGAGGGAGCGCTGGATCATGGCGAGCGCGGTGGCGAAGTCGCACTCGGCCCGGCGCGACCCGTAGACCGCGCCGCCGAAGTGCAGCTCCAGATGCAGATCGGCCTCCGGACGGCGCAGCGACAACAGGCAGCTGAGCGTGGCCTGGTGAACCGCGCCGTCCGCGACGACCGGAAGCGGCAGGTCCCACTCCAGCACGCAATCGGTGAGTGCGCCGTCCGCCAGGGCGAACATTCCGCTCTCCGGCGGCATGCCGGCCACCGGAGCGAGGTCGTCGAAGCTTTCGCCCTCGAAGTCGACGCCCCTGACCCGGATGCGGAGTTGCTGTCCATCGGTGGTGAGGATGAAGGCCTCGGAACCTTGCCGGTCCCGGTACCACCCTGCCCATGACTCATCTGTCATGGGCACGGACTGTAGCCCGTGCCCATCGCCGTCGCCCGGCCGCCCTCCACTTCGCCGCCGCGGGCGCCGCGGGCCCGTGACCTCAGCCGACCTGCGGCTCCCGCCACATGGGCCACATCGACGGACCGTCCGGGAGTTCGACGGTCGCGCCCATGAAGGCGAAGCCCAGCCGTTCGTAGAGCCGGCGGCTGCGCGCGCTGCTCGCCTCCAGGTAGGCGGGGACGCCGTCGCGGTCGCAGCGCTCCAGCACATCGGCGATCAGGGCCGCACCGATCCCCTCCCCCTGACGGTCCGGGGACACCCCGATCATGAGCAGATACTCATGGGCCCGGTCGTGCGGGTGGATCGCGCCCGTGAGTCGCCCCACCAGCTCCGCCCGCTCGTTGTCGGGGTCCGCGGTCGCCCGCATCAGGGCGGGCGTGGTGTCCTCCTCCGTGGGTGCGCCCGCCGGCACGGGCAGCCACAGGGCCACGGCCGTGCCGTCCTCCAGCAGGTCGATACGGCCTTCGGCGAGCGTGACGTCGACGAAGACGCCGAGGAACTTTCCGTGCACGGCCCGGCGGTGCGCCTCGTCCGGGAAGACCCAGCCGCTGACCGGGTCGTGGTGGAACGCTTCGTCCAGGAGCCGCACCACCTGTTCGCGGTCTTCCGTCTCCGCCTGCCGTATCCGTACACCCATGTCCGGCTCCCGCTCTCTCGTACCACCTCAACCGACGCACAGGATCTTAGAGTTGATGCCGTACGGATCCGGCGGGAGCCGGTCGTTCCGCTGTCCTCCTCTCCTGTCCCGGCGCGACCGGCGGGTGACACCTGCTTACTTCTTCTCCTTCCCTCCCTCAGTGGGTCCGGCGGGTGACGAACTCCGCCAGGGCGAGCAGATCGCCCGCCGCCCCCAGGTCGGGCACCGCCCGGGACAGATGGTGGATCGCGCGGGCCATCCGGTCCGCCGCGCTGACCTGCGCCCAGTCCCGGCCGCCTGCCCGGTCGACCGCGTCGGCGGCTCGGTCCACCTCGCCGGGTGTGCGCATGGAACCCCGGTAGAGCGCCGCGAGTTCGACCGCCGCAGGGGTGTGGGAGGTCAGCGCGGCGACCACCGGCAGGGACTTCTTGTGGGCGGCCAGGTCCGCCCCGACCGGCTTCCCGGTCTGCACCGGGTCCCCCCAGATGCCGATCAGATCGTCGATGAGCTGGAAGGCGAGGCCCGCCTCCCGGCCGAAGCCGTCCATCGCGCCGACCGCCCGCTCGTCCACACCGGCGTACAGCGCACCGAGCGCGCAGGCGCAGCCGAGGAGGGCGCCGGTCTTGGCGGTGGCCATGGCGAGACACTCGTCGAGCGAGACCTCGTCGGGGTCGCGCTCCTCGAAGGAGCAGTCGGCCTGCTGTCCCGCGCACAGCTCGATGACACAGTTCGCGAGCCGGGCCGAGGCACGTGCGGACGCCGGGCGGATGTCCTCGGCGAGCAGCCGATGGGCCAGGGCGAGCATGGCGTCGCCCGCGATGACGGCGGCCGGGACACCGAACACCGTCCAGGCCGTGGGACGGTGCCTTCGGGTCCGGTCCTCGTCGATGACGTCGTCGTGCAGGAGGCTGAAGTTGTGGACCAGCTCCACGGCAACGGCTGCCCGCACCGCCTGCTCCGCTTCGCCGCCCACCGCCCGGGTCGCGGCGAGGACGAGCCCGGGCCTGATCGCCTTGCCGGCCTGCCCACCGGTCGGAGTCCCGTCGGCGTGTTCCCAGCCGAAGTGGTACATCGCGACACGCCGGATGGATCCGGGCAGCGACTCGACCGCGGCCCGAAGTTGCGGATCGACGAGGCTCCGGGTGTGCTCCAGGAGCGCCAGGGCCTGGTGGCCCTCGGTGGTGGCGGTGTCCGTACTGATCATGGTCACAGTGGCTCCCTCAGGTCACCCGGGCCGGAGCAGCCCGGCCGGGGCGTGGGTGGTGCGGTGAGTGGGTGGTTTCCACCGGGACGGCGCCACAGGTCACTCGGCCCATGGGTCACCGCCGTCGGAGCGAGACCAGGCCAGTCCGAGCGAACCGGGCCGGGCCGCCGGTCCCGGGGCCGGGGCGAGCCGGCCCGGCGCGCCCCGGATAGACGGCCTCCGGGCCGGGGCGGCGGGTGGGACCCGGACCGGCCGGTCCGGGTCCCGCGGACCTCAGCGCCAGCGGCTGACCTCGACGTTCTCCAGGACCCCGAGGGCGTCCGGCACCAGCACGGCCGCCGAATAGTAGGCCGTCACCAGGTAGGAGATGATCGCCTGCTCGTCGATGCCCATGAAACGGACCGAGAGACTCGGCTCGATCTCGTCGGGGATACCGGTCTGCTGGAGCCCGATGACCCCCTGCTCGGCCTCACCGGTTCGCATGCAGATGATCGAGGTGGTGCGGGCGTCGGTGACCGGGATCTTGTTGGACGGGAAGATCGGCACACCGCGCCAGGCGGGCACATGGTGGCCGCCGATCTCCACGCTCTCGGGCACCAGCCCGCGCCTGCTGCACTCGCGGCCGAACGCGGCGATGGCCCGCGGGTGGGCGAGGAACAGCTTCGACCCGCGGCGTCGCGACAGCAGTTCGTCCATGTCGTCGGGGCTGGGCACCCCGTCGTGCGGCTGAAGGCGCTGTTCGTAGTCGCAGTTGTTGAGCAGCCCGAACTCCCGGTTGTTGATGAGCTCGTGCTCCTGACGCTCGCGGAGCGCCTCGACCGTCAGCCGCAGCTGCTGCTCGGTCTGGTTCATCGGTTGGTTGTAGAGGTCGGCGACCCTGCTGTGGACCTTCAGCACGGTCTGGGCCACGCTCAACTCGTACTCGCGCGGCGCCGATTCGTAGTCGACGAACGTGTGCGGGACGACGGCCTCACCGACATGACCGGCGGAGAGGTCGATCTCCGCCTCGCCGTACTTGTTGGTGCGCTGATGCGGGATGTTGAGCAGCCCGGCGAGATGCGCGCGGAGCGAGTCCGCCCGCTCGGCGAGGTTGAGCACATCCGCCCGCCTCAGCGTGAGCACCGTGCACGCGGTGACGGCGCGGGCCGTGTACTCCCAGACGGCGTCCCCCTCGATCAAGGAGTGGTCGCCGAAGTACGCCCCGTCGGCGTGCACCCCGAGCACCGCCTCGTCGCCGTAGGGGCCGGTGCCGACCTTCTCGACCTTGCCGTGCGCCAGCAGGAAGACCCGGTCCGCGGACTCCCCGGAGGCGGCGATCACCTGCCCCGCGGCGATCTCGCGCTGCTCGCACCGCCGGGCCAGCTCGGCGAGCACCTCCTCGTCGCCGAAGTCCCGCAGGGCGGGCAGTTCACCGAGCTCCGCGGGGATCACCGTGACCCGGTCACCGGTCTGCACGAACGTCACCCGGCCGTCTCCGACCGAGTAGCTCAGCCGGCGGTTCACCCGGTAGGTACCGCCCTGCACCTGCACCCATGGGAGCATGCGCAGCAGCCACCGCGAGGTGATCTCCTGCATCTGTGGAGCGGACTTGGTGGTCGTCGCGAGGTTCCGCGCAGCCGCCGTGCCCAGACTCTGCTGCGGCGATGCCTGCGCGTTCTGAACCTCTTCACCAACGGACATCTGACGTCCTCTCGATCATCGGCTGACCTGCGAGAAGAAGCCTTTCAGCGTGGGGACGCAGCACGCTATTACACAAAAGAGTGTGACTAATCGGTCTTTGGGCTGGGCACGACGCCGAGCAATGTCCACAGGGCTTCTTAATTTGCATCCCTAATGCAAGTTATCTACGCTGACCACCATGCGGCTGACGAGATTCACCGACGTGGCACTGCGGGTACTGATGCGCCTCGCCGTCGTGGAGAACGAGGATCCGCCGACCACCCGGGAGGTGGCGGCGACCATGCAGGTGCCGTACACCCACACCGCGAAGGTGGTCGCCCGGCTGCAGCACCTCGGCCTGGTCGAGGCGCGGCGGGGCCGCGGCGGCGGGCTCACCCTCACCGGCGCCGGCCGGTCCGCCTCGATCGGCGGACTCGTCCGCGAGCTCGAAGGACCCGGCGATGTCGTCGAGTGCGAGGGCAGCACCCCCTGCCCGCTGCGCTCGGCCTGCCGGCTGCGCGGCGCCCTGCGCCGGGCACAGGAGGCCTTCTACGCCTCGCTCGATCCGATCACTGTCGCCGAGCTCGTCGCCTCCCCCACCGGCCCCCTGCTGATCGGCATCAGCAGCAGCCGCCCGGCCGCCGACTGAACCCCCGCACCCCACCTCGCGCTCACTGCCGCCCATAAATACGCATCTCAGATGCCAATTCAATCCTGAGGAGTCAGACCGATGCTCTCCGAGCCGTCGACCGCCACCGTCCGTGCCACCCTCCCCGTCGTCGGCGCGGCCATCGGCGACATCGCCGATCTCTTCTACCGGAAGCTGTTCGACGCCCACCCCGAGCTGCTGCGCGATCTCTTCAACCGCGGCAACCAGGCGTCCGGCGCCCAGCGCCAGGCCCTCGCGGGGGCCATCGCCGCCTTCGCGAGCCAGCTGGTCGAGCACCCGGACACCCGCCCCGACGTGATGCTCGGCCGGATCGCCCACAAGCACGCCTCGCTCGGCGTGACCGCCGCGCAGTACGACGTCGTGCACACCCATCTCTTCGCCGCCATCGCCGAGGTGCTCGGCGATGCGGTCACCCCGGAGGTCGCGGCCGCCTGGGACGAGGTCTACTGGCTGATGGCCAACGCCCTGATCGCCATCGAGGACCGGCTGTACGCGCAGCAGGGCGTGGCCGCCGGTGACGTCTGGCGCGCGTGGGAGGTGACCGCCCGGATCGAGGAGACCGCGGATGTCGCCACCTTCCAACTCCGTCCGGCCGACGGCGCCCCCGCCCCCGCCTTCCGCCCCGGCCAGTACGTCTCCGTTCAGGTGGAACTCGCCGACGGGGCACGCCAGATACGCCAGTACAGCCTCTCCTCGGCCCCGGACTCGCCGGTCCGATCGATCACCGTCAAGCGGGTGCACGGCGGCGGCTCGCCCGACGGCGAGGTCTCGGCGCACCTGCACGCCCACACCCGGGCGGGCGACCGGCTGCGTGTCTCCGCCCCCTACGGCGACCTCGTCCTCGATGGCGTCGACGCGCCGCTGCTGCTGGCCTCCGCGGGTATCGGCTGCACCCCGATGCTGTCGATGCTGGACCACCTCGCGGCCACCGGCCACAGCGCCCCGGTCACCGTCGTGCACGGCGACCGCTCCCCCGCCGATCACGCCCTGCGCACCGACCACGAGCGGCTCACCGGCAAACTCCCGGACGCCGCGGCGCACTTCTGGTACGAGAACCCGGAGCCCGGCCACGCGGCCGACCGCACCGGCCTCGTCGACCTGAGCGGCCTCACGGTCCCGGCCGGCACGCACGCCTATCTCTGCGGTCCACTGCCCTTCATGCGGGCCGTCCGCGCCCAGTTGCTGGCCAAGGGCGTCCCGGCGGCCGACATCCACTACGAGGTGTTCGGCCCCGACCTGTGGTTCGCCCAGGACTGAACCTCAACGGACGCTCGCGGAGTTGACCGGATCTGCTCGCACACCGCACGAACAACGCGCCGGGGGATGGCCCGGAGCACGGCGTTCCGATACAAGCGGTGCACGGACCCACTCCCCCCCACGCCCCGAAGGAGTCGGCCATGTCCACCCCCATGTCCGCGAGCGCCTTCCTCGAATCCCTCAACAACGAAGGACTCACCGTCGTCCAGGTGGGCGACTGGCGTACGCACAACCGGAACCACAAGGGCCCCTGGGGCCCTGTGAACGGCGTGATGATCCACCACACGGTCACCAGTGGCACCGCGGCCACCGTCCGGATCTGCCGCGACGGCTATCCGGAGCTGCCCGGCCCGCTGTGCCACGGCGTGATCGCCAAGGACGGCCGGATCCACCTCGTCGGCTACGGCCGTGCCAACCACGCCGGCCTCGGCGACGACGACGTCCTGCGCGCCGTCGTCGCCGAGAAGCTCCTCCCGCCCGACAACGAGGCCAACACCGACGGGAACACGCACTTCTACGGTTTCGAGTGCGAGAACCTCGGCGACGGCAAGGACCCCTGGCCCGACGTCCAGCTCGTAGCCATCGAGAAGGCCGCCGCCGCGATCTGCCGCCATCACGGCTGGACGTCCCGCTCGGTCATCGGCCACAGGGAGTGGCAGCCCGGGAAGGTCGATCCGCGCGGCTTCACGATGGAGTCCATGCGCGCCCGGATCCACGACCGTCTGAAGTAGCCGCACGCCCGCACCCCCACCACCGGCACGACGGGGGCCGGCCCGCGGATCGGGCGACAATGGGCGCATGCCCTGCGATCCGCTCGACCTCTCCCGGCTGCAGCCGGTGCTCCCGTCACCCCTGCAACCGGTCGAGGACGAGCGCTTCGACCGGCACGGCATACAACTGCTGCTCAAACGCGACGACCTGATCCACCCGGATCTGCCGGGCAACAAATGGCGCAAACTGGCCCTCAACCTGGCGGCCGCCGCCGGGCGCACCGTGCTGACCTTCGGCGGCGCCTACTCCAACCATCTGCGCGCCACCGCCGCGGCCGGCCGACTGCTCGGCTTCCCCACCGTCGGCGTCGTACGCGGCGACGAATTGGCCGGCCGGCCGCTCAACCCGTCGCTGACACGGTGCGCGAGGGACGGCATGCGGCTGCACTTCGTGGACCGCGCGACGTACCGCGCGAAGACCGATCCGACGGCCCTGGAGGGGCTGCTGAGTGCCTACGGGGCGTGTTGCGTCATCCCGGAGGGCGGCAGCAACGCCCTGGCCGCACAGGGCTGCACAGCACTCGGGCGGGAGCTGCACGGCCTGGCCGATGTGGTCGCGGTGGCCTGCGGCACGGGCGGCACCCTCGCCGGTCTCGCCGCCGGCCTCGCACCGGGGCAGCGGGCACTCGGCATCCCGGTGCTGCGCGGCGGGTTTCTGGGAGACGCGGTACGGCAACTGCAGCGGGAGGCCTTCGGCGGGACCAGCGGGGTGTGGTCCCTGGACGAACGTTTCACCTTCGGCGGCTACGCCCGGACGACTCCGGAGCTGCACGCCTTCGCCGACGACTTCGAGGACCGGCACGGGCTGCCCGTCGAACGGCTCTATGTCGCCAAACTGCTGTACGGGCTGACCGTGCTGGCCCGGGAGGGCGCGTTCGCCCCGGGGACGAGGCTCGTGGCGGTCGTCACCGGTCAGCCCTGGGGCGCGTCGGAGTCCTCGCGGTAGGCCGCCGCCTCCTCCAGGTCCAGCCGTCGCAGCAGGGTCCGCATCATCTCGTCGTCGATCCGCCGCTCGTCCCGCAGCCGTACGAAGACCGTCCGCTCGGCGTCGATCATTTCCCTGGCGAGCCGCCGGTACGTGTCGTCGGCCGACTCCCCGGTCACCGGGTTGGCCGCGCCGAGCCGCTCCCACACGGCGTTGCGGCGGCGCTCCAGGACCGTACGCAGCCGGTCGGTGAGCGGTCCGGGCAGACAGTTGCGCGGATCGGTGAGCAACTCCTCCAGGTGCGCATCGGCAGCCGCGGACGCCTCGCTCTGGGCCTGCGCCTCGGCGAGGGTCTCCGCCTGCGCGTCGCGCCCCGGAAGCTTCAGGACCCGCACCAGGAGCGGCAGGGTGAGCCCTTGGACGACCAGGGTGCCGATGACGGTCGTGAAGGTCAGGAAGAGCACCAGGTTGCGGGCCGGGAAGTCCTCGCCGTTGGTCATCGCCACCGGGATGGAGAAGGCGATGGCGAGCGAGACGACGCCGCGCATCCCGGCCCAGCCGACGATCAGGGGTGACGTCCAGTCGGTCTCGGTCTCGCGCTCCCTGATCCGCCTGGACAGCCACCGCGGCAGATATGTGGCCGGGTAGACCCAGATGAAGCGGACCACGACGACGGCGAGGAACACGGCCACCGCGTACCGGAGGGACTCCATGACGGCATAGGTGCCGAGCCCTTTCAGTACGAAGGGCAGCTGCAGTCCGATCAGCGCGAAGACCGCCGACTCCAGGATGAAAGCGACCATCTTCCACACGGCCGCCTCCTGGAGCCGGGTCGCGAAGTCGACCTGCCAGGAGCGGTGCCCCAGATACAGCGCCACGACGACCACGGCGAGGACTCCGGAGGCATGCACGCGTTCCGCCGCCGCGTACGCCACGAAGGGGATCAGCAGCGACAGGGTGTTCTGCAGCAGGGCTTCCTTGAGATGCGTGCGGAGCCAGTGCAGCGGACCCATCAGCACCAGACCGACCCCGACACCGCCGCCTGCCGCGAGGAGGAACTCGCCGATCCCGGCGCCCCAGCTGACGCCTTCGCCGACGGCGGCGGCCAGCACCACCTTGTAGGCGGTGATCGCCGTCGCGTCGTTCACCAGGGACTCACCCTGCAGGATCGTCGTGACCCGACTCGGCAGCCCGACCCGGCGGGCGATGGCGGCCGCCGTGACGGCGTCCGGCGGCGCGACCACGGCGCCCAGCACCAGGGCGGCCGTCAGCGGCAGGTCGGGCACCAGCCAATAGGCCAGCCAGCCGACGGCGAAGGTGGCGAAGAGGACGTAGCCGACGGAGAGCAGGGCGATCGGCCGGGCGTTGGCGCGCAGATCCAGGTACGAGCTGTCGACCGCGGCCGTGTAGAGCAACGGCGGCAGCAGCAGCGGCAGGACGATGTGGGCGTCCAGGGTGTACGCCGGCACGCCCGGCAGATAGGAGGCGAGCAGCCCCACTGCGACCAGCAGCAGCGGGGCCGGCACCGGGGTTCGGCGGGCGGCCCCCGCGATGGCCGCACTGGCCGCGACGAGTGCCACCAGCGGCAATGCGTCCATCTCACCGTCCTCGTATCCGTCGTAACCTGACAATCATGAGTGAGTGCCTGCATGTTCTCGAACTGCCGCGCCCCGAGCCCGCCCCGCTCAGCGCCACATGTCCCGAATGTCTTGCCGCGGGCACCCACCCCGTGCAACTGCGGCTCTGCCTGGTCTGCGGGCATATCGGATGCTGCGACTCGTCGCCTCTGCAGCACGCCACGGATCACTTCAAGACGACCGGCCATCCCGTCATGCGGAGCTACGAGGCGGGCGAGAGCTGGCGTTGGTGCTTCGAGGACGGTTCGATCGTCTGACGTCTGGGTACGTCAAACCGGCGCCTGTTGTTCGTAATTGACCGCCGCAGACCTCTAGCCACTGTGCGTGCTCATGGGTTTACCATGAGTGACAGTCATGGGATGGGGTCCCGGCGACACGGCATCATGGATCGCGATAGCGTCGCCGGACCAAGAACCGAAGACGTACCGCATGGCTCCGGGGCACCCTTCCCGGAACCTCGAAAGAGTTTGTGCCACCTTGGAGGTGAGGGTGTCCCAGATCGCAGGCGAGCCCGGGAATCAGGACTTCGTGGAAGTCCGGCTGCCCGCTGCGGGTGCCTACCTGTCGGTGCTGCGTACGGCCACGGCCGGTCTCGCAGCGCGCTTGGACTTCACGCTCGACGAGATCGAGGATCTTCGCATCGCGGTCGACGAGGCCTGCGCGATCCTGCTCCAGCAGGCCGTGCCCGGCTCCGTCCTCAGCTGCGTCTTCCGACTCGTCGACGATTCTCTCGAGGTGACGGTAGCGGCCCCGACGACGGACGGCCGGGCCCCCGAGCGCGACACATTCGCCTGGACGGTGCTCTCCGCACTGGCCGGCAAGGTCGACTCCACGGTCGCCGACGACCGTACGGTCAGTATCAGCCTGTACAAACAGCGCGGCGCGGGACCCGGGCCGGCGTGAGCAACGGGAACGGGGACGGTCCTGTGCGGGACGAGACGATCCGACCAGGGGTGGTGCGACCAGCAGGCATCCCGGAGCAGCAGGCGGCCCTGCCCCATCCGGAGGACGGGGCGGACGGGCCGGTGGCCCGTACGGTCGCGGTGGAGCAGGCGGAGCGGGCAGGCCAGATGAGCGAGCACGGGCACCACGATCCACATGACCGCAGTGGAGCGCGGGCGCTCTTCATCGAGCTCCGGGAACTCCCCGACGGCTCGCCGGAGAAGGCCGAACTGCGCAACCGGCTGGTGCGGATGCACCTGCCGCTCGTGGAGCACCTGGCCCGCCGGTTCCGTAACCGCGGCGAGCCGCTGGACGATCTGACGCAGGTCGCCACCATCGGCCTGATCAAGTCGGTGGACCGGTTCGACCCGGACCGCGGCGTCGAGTTCTCCACGTACGCGACACCCACCGTCGTGGGCGAGATCAAACGCCACTTCCGTGACAAGGGCTGGGCGGTGCGGGTACCGCGCCGGCTGCAGGAGCTGCGGCTCTCTCTCACCACGGCCACCGCGGAGCTCTCCCAGCAGCACGGCCGGTCGCCCACGGTCCATGAGCTGGCGGAGCGGCTGGGCATCTCCGAGGAAGAGGTCCTGGAGGGCCTGGAATCGGCCAATGCCTACAGCACGCTCTCACTGGACGTCCCGGACACGGACGACGAGTCCCCGGCGGTCGCGGACACGCTGGGCTCCGAGGACGAGGCGCTGGAGGGCGTCGAGTACCGGGAGTCACTGAAGCCCCTGCTGGAGGACCTGCCGCCCCGGGAGAAGCGCATCCTGCTGCTCCGGTTCTTCGGCAACATGACGCAGTCGCAGATCGCACAGGAGGTCGGCATCTCGCAGATGCACGTCTCGCGCCTGCTGGCCCGCACGCTGGCACAGCTGCGCGAACGGCTGCTGGTCGAGGAGTAGCGGGCGTCGCGCGTCACGTCTCCGGCGTCGCGCGCGGACCCCCGATACCCAGCGCTTCCCTCGTCACCGGCCTGAACAGCTGCACCAGCGCGGTCAGCGCCACCGCGGCGAGGACGATGCCCGCCGGGATCAGCGCACCGTGGGAGCGCAGCAGCGTCCACGCCACCGGCAGGGCCATGAGCTGCGTGATCAGTGCCGGGCCCCGGCTCCAGCTGCGCCGCAGCAGCAGTCCTCGCGCGGCGAGGAGCGGGATCAGGGCGAGCACGGTCAGTGTGAGGCCGCCCATCTCCGCCTGCTCCGGGCTGTCCGGCCGACCGAGCAGGCCCATGACGAGCATGTAGACCCCACCGACTGCGAGCGCCGCCCCTTCGAGGGCGTTGAGTCCGGCCACGAGGGCGATCCTGGCCGGCTTCGTCGGCTCGGCCGTGGGCGACGAGGGCGGCGTGTTCTGCTGAGTACTCACCCTTGCAGGTTGGCATCCCGGCGCCGCGAAAGCGAAGCCGGGGTACGGATCGGAGCGCCGCGGTCCAGCCCACCGCACCCGGTCCGTCACCGAGCGTGAAGGCAACGGGTAAGGACTTCAGACCGATACCACGTGGTAGGTAGTCTGGCCGTCATGCGCGCACTCCTTGTGGTCAATCCAGCTGCTACCACCACCAGTGCGCGGACCCGTGATGTGCTCATCCATGCGCTGGCCAGCGAGATGAAGCTGGAGGCGGTGACCACGGAGTACCGCGGGCACGCCCGGGACCTGGGGCGACGGGCCGCCGACTCCGACAACATCGATCTCGTCGTGGCGCTCGGCGGCGACGGCACGGTCAACGAAGTCGTGAACGGCCTGCTCCACAAGGGGCCCGACATCGACAATCTGCCGAGCCTCGCCGTGGTGCCCGGCGGCTCCACCAATGTCTTCGCGCGCGCCCTGGGTCTGCCCAACGACGCGGTGGAGGCGACCGGAGCGATCCTGGACGCACTGGCCAACCGGACCGAACGCACGGTCGGCCTGGGGCTGGCGGCCGGCACACCCGGCACCGAGGACGAGTCGGTCCCCGAGCGCTGGTTCACTTTCTGTGCCGGTCTCGGTTTCGACGCGGGCGTGGTCGGCAGGGTCGAACAGAAGCGCGAACTCGGCAAGCGGTCGACGCATGCGCTGTACGTACGTCAGGTGGTCCGGCAGTTCCTGGACGAACCGCACCGGCGGCACGGAACGATCACCTTGGAAGCCCCCGGCGCGAACCCGGTCACCGATCTCGCGCTGTCCATAATCTCGAACACGGCCCCCTGGACCTACCTGGGGAATCGTCCGATGTACGCGTCCCCGAAGGCCTCGTTCGACACCGCCCTGGACGTCCTCGGACTGAAGCGCCTCTCCACCCCCGCGGTCGCCCGGTACGGCACCCAGCTGCTCACTTCGAGTCCCGAGAAGGGCCCGCACGGCAAGCACGCTGTTTCACTTCACGACCTCACGGACTTCACCTTGCATTCAAAGGTTCCGCTGCCGTTCCAGATGGATGGTGACCACCTGGGCCTGCGTACGAGTGTGACGTTCACAGGCGTACGCCGTGCACTGCGTGTGATTGTGTGAGCGGAAGGACCCAAAGTCCTTTAACTCGAACGTTTGGACTGGCCTCCACCCCATAGAAGTACGGCTGTGACCTAGCCGACACCGAGGAATCAAAAAAAAGTTTCCGGAAGGGGTTGTATCCGCCGCCGAGGTTTGCGAATCTCTACATGGCGATCGGGACGGCCCGCAACAACGGCCTCCACTGAGAGCCAGAACCCCTCCTCACTGCACAGGACCACAACCAGTTCATCTGGGCGTCGGCCCGTCACCTGTGGGGGGATTCGTGAAAGCGTTCACATTCACAAGCAACAGTATGCAATACCAAGGAGAGGTAGCAGCCATGGACTGGCGTCACAACGCCGTTTGTCGTGAGGAAGACCCCGAGCTGTTCTTCCCCATCGGCAACACCGGTCCTGCGCTGCTGCAGATCGAGGAAGCCAAGGCCGTCTGCCGTCGCTGCCCCGTCATGGAGCAGTGCCTGCAGTGGGCGCTCGAGTCCGGCCAGGACTCCGGCGTCTGGGGTGGCCTCAGCGAGGACGAGCGCCGCGCAATGAAGCGCCGCGCCGCTCGCAACCGGGCGCGTAACGCCAGCGCCTGATCCGACGCCACCGCTACGAGCCTCAGTCAGGCGGCGCGTACAGAGCGTACGCACCAACCCGCCCCCCGAGTCGCAGCGCGCAGTACCCCCGAAGCGCATGCATGACCAGTGAGCCCGGACCGTCAACAACGGTCCGGGCTCACTGCTGTTCCCCCGGGGAACAGCCGCGGCTACTTCTCCGCGCTGACCGGGATGTCGAGGACCACCTGCGTGCCGCGTCCGGGAGCCGGGACCATGCCGAACGATCCGCTCAACTCGCCCTCCACCAGCGTCCTCACGATCTGCAGGCCCAGATTGCCGGCGCGCTGCGGGTCGAACCCCTCGGGCAGCCCGCACCCGTCGTCCTGGACGGTGATCCGCAACCGGCCCTCGGTCGGGGAGCCGCCGCGCACCGCGGAGACCTCCACCGTGCCGGTCTGCGCGACGGTGAACGCGTGCTCCAGCGCGTTCTGCAGCACCTCGGTGAGCACCATGGCCAGCGGAGTCGCCACTTCCGCGTCGAGGATGCCGAAACGGCCCGTGCGACGGCAGGTGACCTTGCCCGGCGAGATCTCGGCCACCATCGCGATGACCCGGTCGGCGATCTCGTCGAACTCGACCCGCTCGTCCAGATTCTGGGACAGCGTCTCATGGACGATGGCGATCGAACCGACGCGCCGTACCGCCTCGTTGAGGGCCTCACGGCCCTGCTCGGAATCCATCCGGCGGGCCTGCAGACGCAACAGGGCGGCCACGGTCTGGAGGTTGTTCTTCACCCGGTGGTGGATCTCCCGGATGGTGGCGTCCTTCGTGATCAACTCACGCTCGCGACGGCGCAGTTCGGTCACGTCGCGGAGCAGGACCAGGGAGCCGATACGGACACCCTTGGGCTTCAGCGGGATCGCCCGGAGCTGGATCACGCCGCCCGCGCACTCGACCTCGAACTCGCGCGGCGCGTATCCGCTGGCCACTTTGACCAGGGCCTCGTCCACCGGGCCGCGGGACGGCGCGAGTTCGGCGGTGGTCTTGCCGAGGTGGTGTCCGACCAGGTCGGAGGCGAGACCGAGGCGGTGGTACGCGGAGAGGCCGTTGGGGCTGGCGTACTGGACGACGCCGTCGGCATCGAGCCTGATCAGCCCGTCGCCGACGCGCGGCGACGCATCCATGTCGACCTGCTGGCCGGGGAACGGGAAGGATCCGGCAGCGATCATCTGGGCCAGGTCCGAGGCCGACTGGAGGTAGGTGAGCTCCAGTCGGGACGGGGTGCGGACGGTCAGGAGGTTGGTGTTCCGGGCGATGACCCCGAGGACCCTGCCCTCGCGGCGTACGGGGATGGACTCGACCCGTACCGGCACCTCCTCGCGCCACTCAGGGTCGCCCTCGCGCACGATCCGGCCCTCGTCCAGCGCCGCGTCCAGCAGCGGACGGCGGCCGCGCGGCACCAGGTGACCCACCATGTCGTCCTGGTAGGAGGTGGGACCGGTGTTGGGCCGCATCTGGGCGACCGACACATAGCGGGTTCCGTCGCGGGTGGGGACCCAGAGGACCAGGTCGGCGAAGGACAGGTCGGAGAGCAGCTGCCACTCCGAGACCAGCAGATGCAGCCACTCGAGGTCGGTGTCACTCAGGGCTGTGTGCTGGCGGACGAGGTCGTTCATGGAGGGCACGTGTGCGAGCGTACCTGTGGATACGCACTGGTTCCGAACCGAACGACCGGCCTGTGCGTGCAAGGGGGAAGGGGCCGGAAATTGCCGCGCTCCGATGGATGGACACAGACGAATGGTCTAGTCCACAATGCTGAGGAAAGAGCTTCCGCTCTCCCCGCACAGGAGAGCGGATCGAGGTGGCCGCGCTCTCTGCCCTGACTGCGACGGCACCTCTCCCCGGCCGGGGGCACCGCACACCGCCGGCCGAGCAACTCCGGGCTGCGGTGCCGGACGGGCTGAGGGTCCCGTCCTGGCGCCGCGGCCCGCGGGTGTTTCCGGGGGCCGCCCCGTGTTCAGCGGGTCTCGGTGACCTTGGCCAGTGCGCGGGGCGCGTCCGGGTCCTGACCACGGGCGATCGTCACCTCGTACGCCAGCAACTGCAGCGGCAGGATCTCCAGGATCGGCTGAACCTCCTCGGCGACCCCGGCCGTCGGCAGCACGAAACCCGCGGACGCCGCCTCCACCTGCGCCTTCGGGCCGACCACGAAGAGGTCCGCGCCACGGCCGCGCAGCCGGTCCAGGACCGGCTGGAGTGCCTCGCCGCCCCTGCCGTCGGTGACCACGGCGATCACCGGGGAGATGTTGTCGACCATGGCGAGCGGGCCGTGCAGCAGATCGGCGCCGGAGTAGGAGAGAGCGGGGATGTAGCTCGTCTCCATCAGCTTCAGGGCGGCTTCCTTGGCCGTCGGGTAGCCGTAGCCGCGCGAGGTGATGACCATGCGCTCGGCGAAGCGGTAACGCGACGCCAGGCCCTTGATCTCGTCCTTGCGGGCCAGAACCGCTTCGGCCAGCTCCGGCAGGATCGCGGCGGCGGCGCCGTCCCCGCCGCGCAGTCCCTCGACGAAGAGGTAGAGGGACAGCAGGGAGGCGGTGTACGTCTTGGTGGCCGGGAGCGCCTTCTCCGGTCCCGCCAGGATGTCGATGTGGTGCTCGGAGACGGCGGCGAGCGGCGAGTCCGGGTTGTTGGTGACGGCCAGGGTGATCGCGCCGGCCTCGCGCGCCGCCCGGGTGGAGGCCACCAGGTCGGGCGAGCCGCCGGACTGGCTGACGGTGATGACGAGGACGTCCCGCAGGTCCGGCTTGGCGCCGTACGCCGTGGTGGTCGACATCGACGCCAGACCACAGGGCAGGCCGAGCCGGATCTCCAGCAGGTACTTGGCGTAGAGCGCCGCGTTGTCCGACGTACCGCGGGCGGTGAGGAGGACGAAGCGCGGGTTCTTCGCCGCGATCTCGGCGGCCACCGCCCGGATCTCCGGGGCGCCCCGGTCGAGGATGCGGCGCAGCACCCCGGGCTGCTCGGCCATCTCGCCGGACATGATGCGGCCCGGCCGCTCGCCCTCTTCGGCCGGAAACGTGGCGGACATGTCGGGTGCCTCCCAGAGGTGTCTCGGTGCGTCCGGAGCGGCGGTCCGACCAAGTCGACCACGGCAGAGCCGGGGGCCGCCAGCGGGCCGCGGCCGGACAGCGCACGAACGGCATCCGCACGTCACCGCACGGTGGTCCGGCTCTGCTAGATTAGATCTCGATTGGTCTATACCACACGTCATCACCTCCTCAGATCGGCAGGCCCCGCGTGGAAGTTGTCATCGTCCCGGACGCCAAGGCAGGCGGCGAGCTCATCGCGGGGGCCATCGGCGCCCTGCTCAGCCGCAAGCCCGACGCACTTCTCGGCGTTGCCACCGGTTCGACCCCGCTGCCCATCTACCAGGCACTGACCGCCAAGGTCCGCTCCGGCGAGGTGGACGCCTCGCGCGCCCGCATCTGCCAGCTCGACGAGTACGTCGGACTGCCGGCCGGCCACCCCGAGTCGTACCGCTCGGTGGTGCTGCGCGAGGTCGTCGAACCGCTCGGCCTGTCCGAGGCCTCCTTCATGGGCCCCGACGGCTCCGCCGAGGACGTGCAGGCCGCCTGCGAGGCGTACGACAAGGCGCTCGCCGCAGCCGGCGGGGTGGACCTGCAGCTGCTCGGCATCGGCACCGACGGTCACATCGGCTTCAACGAACCGTGCTCCTCGCTCGCGTCCCGCACCCGGATCAAGACGTTGACCGAGCAGACCCGGATCGACAACGCGCGCTTCTTCGACAACGACATCAGCCAGGTGCCGCACCATGTCATCACCCAGGGCATAGGCACCATTCTGGAATCCCGCCACCCGATCCTGCTGGCCACGGGCGAGGGCAAGGCCGACGCGGTGGCGCAGACGGTCGAGGGGCCGGTGGCGTCGTTCGTCCCGGCGTCGGCGCTGCAGCTGCATCCGCACGCGACGGTGGTGGTGGACGAGGCGGCGGCATCGAAGCTGAAGCTGGCCGACTACTTCCGCGCCACGTACGCGGCGAAGCCGCGGTGGCAGGGGATCTAAGGTCTTTCGTTCGGATCAGGCGAGCCCAGCCCGGCTCCAGGTCTCCGGACACGGAAGGGCCGGGGCACCGTGGCGGTGTCCCGGCCCTTCCGTGTTGCTCGAACGCCGGACGAGCTCGGCTCAGTCGTCGGACGCCGTCGGGTGGGGTGCTCCCGTGATGACTTCCGCGGCCGCGACGCCACAGACCCGTGCGGCTCCGTGGGTCGCCATGTACAGCGCTCCCCGCGGCTCCGCCTGCGGCACGCCCATCTCGACCACCACCGTGTCGGGGCGCTCCGCCAGCAGCGTGGTGAGTGCCTCGCGCATCCACGCGTGCCGGTGGGCGTCACGGACGACCGCGACGATGCGCCGATCCCCCGCAGCCCGCATCACCGCGGCCGCCGGCTCCTCGGTCTCGCCGCTGTACGTGTCGGTCGCGGTGCCGGGCAGGACCCGGGCCAGTTCGGCCGCGACGCCCCACGGGGTCTCGTCACCGACCGCGATGTTCGCGACGGGGGTGAACGCGGCCACGTACGCGGGTTCGGTGAGCGGCTCGGCGGTGCCGGTCAGCTGCAGCGCGCGACGCGCGGCGACCAGGCCGATGTCGGACGCGATACCGGTGCCGGGCGCGGTCCCCTCCTGCGTTGCCGCGCCCGGCTCCGGGACAGCCCCCCGGGCCCGCTGCGTCCAGGACGCGAGGGCACGTACCCGTGCCGCCGCGTCGGCCAGCCGCTCCTCGGGCAGTTCGCCGGTCCGTACCGCCGCGACCAGCGCGTCGCGCAGCCGCAGCACGGTGGCCTCGTCCTCCAGCCCGCCGCCGACACAGATGGCGTCGGCGCCCGCGGCGATCGCGAGGACGGAGCCGCGCTCGATTCCGTACGTCGCGGAGATGGCCTGCATCTCCATGCCGTCGGTGACGATCAGACCGTCGTAGCCCAACTCGTTGCGCAGCAGGCCCGTGAGGATCTGCGGGCTCAGGGTTGCCGGGCGGTCCGGGTCGAGCGCGGGCAGCAGGATATGCGCGCTCATCACCGATTTGGAACCCGCTGCGATCGCCGCCCGGAAAGGCACCAGCTCACGGGCGTGAAGGGTGTCGAGATCCACATCGATGCGGGGCAGCGCATGGTGCGAGTCGACGGCGGTGTCGCCATGCCCCGGGAAGTGCTTGGTGCAGGCGGCGACCCCGGCGGCCTGGAGGCCCTCGATGTACGCGGCGGTGTGCCGGGCGACGAGGTGCGGGTCGGCTCCGAACGACCGTACGCCGATGACCGGGTTGTCCGGGTTCGAGTTGACGTCGGCTGACGGCGCCCAGTTGAGGTTGACGCCGCACTCGGCGAGCCGTCGGCCGAGCTCCTGAGCGACCGCACGGGTCAGCTCCAGGTCGTCGACGGCCCCGAGGGCGAGGTTGCCGGGGAAGGACGAGCCATGACGCACCTCCAGTCGGGTGACATCACCGCCCTCCTCGTCGATCGCGACGAGCACGTCGTCCCGCTCGGCCCTGAGGCGGGCGGTGAGCGCGGCAAGCTGTTCCGGCGTCTCGATGTTGCGGCCGAACAGGCCGACGGAGGAGAGGCCTTCGCCGACGCGGCGCAGCAGCCAGTCGGGGGCGGTGGTACCGCTGAACCCGGGCTGCAGGACGGCGAGGGCGTCGCGCGTGACGGTGTCCGTGGTGGAGGTGAAGGTGGTCATGGGCCGGCGTTATCCCTTCACTGCGCCGTCGGTAAGACCGCTGACGGCCTTGCGCTGCAAGTAGATGAAGAGGACCAGGATCGGTACGGCGAAGAGCGAGGAGGCGGCCATGGTCGCCCCCCAGTCGTCACCGAACGCGGTCTGGAACTGGGAGAGCCAGAGCGGCAGGGTCTGCGACTCGATGTCCTTGTTGAGGATGAGGACGAGCGGGAATTCGTTCCATGCGGTGATGAAGCCGAAGAGCGAGGTGGCCATCAGGCCGGGGCCGAGGAGCGGCAGGATCACCTTCATGAAGGCCTGCGGGCGGGTGCAGCCGTCGACCATCGCGGACTCCTCCAGCTCCCTCGGCACCGAGGCGACGTAGCCGCGCAGCGTCAGGATGGTGAAGGGCAGGACCATCATCATGTAGAAGATCGTCAGCGGGACCAGGCTGTTCAGCATGTCCGCGTCGCGGACCAGCATGTAGATCGCGATGACCATGACTTCCCACGGCGCCATCTGCGCGATCATGAAGGTCAGCAGGATGCCGCGGCGGCCCTTGAAACGCATGCGCGCCATCGCGAAGGACGCCAGCAGTGCGATCAGCAGCGAGGCGGCCACGGAGAGCACGGTGACGGTGAACGAGTTGCGGACCAGGGTCCAGAAGTGGTCGGCCGCGACGGCCTTCCGGAAGTGCTCGAAGGTGATGTCGGTGGGGAACCACACCGGGGTGTCGGTGATGATGTCGCCGGTCGGCTTGAAGGCCGTGCTGAACATCCAGTAGACGGGGAAGGCGAAGCCGATGAAGAGGACGACTGCCGTCGCGTTGGGCCAGATCCGGCCGATCAGTGAGCGCCTCACAGCTCGTCCTCCTCTTGCTTGAGTACGGTGCGCAGGTAGTAGCCGGTCATCACCAGCAGGACGATGATCGTCAGGAACGAGATGGCCGAACCCTTGCCGAAGTGCTGGTTGCCGACACCTTCGACGAAGGCGTAGACGGGCAGGGTCTCGGTGAGCCGGTCCGGGCCGCCGCCGTTGATCGCGAAGAGCTGGGCGAAGGACTTGAAGACCCAGATGACTTCGAGGAACGTCGTGGCCAGCAGGAACGGCTTGAGGAACGGGAGCGTCACCGAGGTGAAGCTCTTCCAGCTACCGGCGCCGTCGAGCGACGCGGCCTCGTACAGCTCCTTGGGGATCGTGGTCGACGCGGCGTACAGGTTGATCGCCACGAACGGGATGGACATCCAGACGATCACCAGGGTGACCAGCGAGAAGGTGGAGAACTGGGTGCTCGTCCAGTTGTAGTCGGCCATGGAGTGCCAGCCGAGACTGTCGAGCACATAGTTGACGACACCGAAGCGCTGGGCGAACAGCCACTGGTAGACCGTGGTCGCGGCGATGAGCGGCATGGCCCAGGCGAGCACGAGGCCCAGCATGAGCAGCAGCCGCATCTTCTTGCCGAGGCGCGCGAGCAACAGGCCGATCAGGGTCCCGAGCACCATGATCAGGACGACGTTGGCGGCGGTGAAGAAGATCGAACGCTCGACGACCTTCCAGAACTCCGAGCTGCCGAGGACTTCGGTGTAGTTGTCGAAGCCGTTCCACTCGGTCAGGTGGAGGATCAGCTGGCGCGGGTTGAGGTTCTGGAACGACAGCATGCCGTTCTTGACCAGCGGATAGCCCAGGAGCACCGCTGTGGCGAGCAGTGCGGGCAGGAGGAGCAGGTACGGGGCCGGGCCACCGACCCGCTTCTTGCTCGATGCGGCAGGGCCGCCGGGAGGCGCGTCATCCTTGCGGACGCCGGCTGCCGGGACCGAGTCCACTTGTTCGGTCTGCACTGACATGCTCGCCATCTCTTCTCGGGCCGTACGGTCGAGTCACGCGGGAGCGCCGGGGGGCGGTCGTTGCCCGCCCCCCGGCGCGTGCGATCAGCTCGTCTGCGAGAGACGCTTGTTGATCTCCGACTCGACGGCCTTGGCGGCGTCGGCCGGGGACTTGCCGTTCAGAACCGCGGTCATGTAGCTCTTGATCGGGTTCGGCGCGTTCTCGACAGCGGCCCACTCGGGGATGAGCGGGGTGGTGCCACCGCCGACGGCGGCCGGGGCCGCGGCCTCGGCGGCGCCGTTGCCGGTCAGGTTGGAGTTGAGCGACTCCTTGTTCGGGATGACGCCGTTCTCCTTGGCCAGCTGGCCCTCGAACTGGTCGGACAGGGCGAGCTTCAGGAACTCCTTGGCGAGGTCCTGCTTCTTGCTGCCCGCGGCGACCGCGAAGTTGGAGCCACCGAGGAAGACACCCTCGGGCTTGTCGGCGGTCTCACCCGGGATGGTGAAGTAGCCGATGTCGCCCTCGATCTTCTTGTTGGCCGCGATGGCCGTGCCGGCCTCCCAGCCCATGCCGATGAAGGCGCCGACGTTGCCCTTGGCGAAGACCTCGGCCTGCTGCGGGGTCGCCTCGTCCTTGTCCTTGGGGGCCTTCGAGTAGGACTGGTACTTCTTGTAGAGCTCCATGGCCGCGGCGACCTTGGGGTCGGAGAGGTTGGAGACGTACTTGTCGCCTTCCTTCTTCACGAGGTCCGCACCCTGGCCGATGGTCAGGCCGTCGAAGAAGTACCAGTTCTGGCCGGGCATGTAGATCGGCTCGGCCTTGCCCTTCTTCTTGATGGCGTCGAGGTCCTTGAAGAAGTCGTCGCGCGTCTTCGGGGTGTCCTTGATGCCGGCGTCGGCCCAGACCTTCTTGTTGTAGATGACGACGCGGTTGGCGAAGTACCACGGGGCGGCGTACTGCTTGCCGTCGAAGACCGAGGACTTGTTGAGCGCGTCGACCCAGTCGCCGCCGATCTCCTGCTTGAGGTCGCTCAGGTCGGCGAGGCCACCGGTGGCCGCGTAAGCCGGGGTCTGGGTGTTCCCGACCTCGATGACGTCCGGCGGGGTCGACTCGGAGAGAGCCGTCGTGATCTTCTGCTGGATGCCGTCCCACTTCTGGGTCTGGAACTTCAGCGTGGCGCCGGTCTTCTTCTTGAAGGCTGCGGTCAGGTCCTTGGTCCAGCCGGGAGGCGTGGAGCCGTCCATGGCCCAGACGGTCAGCGTCTGGCCCTTGTAGCTGTCGGGGCCGGTCTTCTTGCCGCTGTCGCCCTTGCCGTCGTCCGAGCCACAGGCAGTGGCACCGGCCATGAGAGCTACGACACCAATGGCCGCGATGAGTCCGCGCTTCACGACACCCTCCTCAGGGATGCAAGAGAATTCCCCCCACCACCCGAGATCGCCGTCCGTCGCACAACCGCATACGACGGGTACTGCCCGTGGGGCTGGGACCTGGTCTTTAATGGTTTAGACCAGTACGGGGAGCTTGGCCTAGACCTTTAGGGGTGTCAAGGGTGTATAAGAAGTGCACTCGCGTCCGTTACAGGACCGACACCTGAGGGAGGGCGACGAGCCGTGACCGGACCGTGCCACCATGTGAGCCGCGACAGATGGAGGAGCCGGTGACGGCAGCAGCGCAGCAGTCGGGAAGGCGGGCGATGGGTTCCGACGGGGGCAGTTCGGAGAACGAGGCGGGCGCGGGCACCGGTGCGGCCACGCGTACCGCCCGCGTGCCGAAGTACTACCGCCTCAAGCGCCATCTCCTCGACATGACGGACACCATGCCGCCCGGCACCCCCGTGCCGCCGGAGCGGACCCTGGCCGCCGAGTTCGACACCTCGCGCACGACCGTGCGCCAGGCGCTCCAGGAGCTGGTCGTCGAGGGCCGGCTGGAACGCATCCAGGGCAAGGGCACGTTCGTGGCCAAGCCGAAGGTCTCGCAGGCCCTGCAACTGACCTCGTACACGGAGGACATGCGCGCCCAGGGACTGGAGCCGACCTCGCAGCTGCTGGACATCGGCTACGTCACGGCCGACGACACCCTCGCCGGGCTGCTCGACATCACCACCGGCGGCCGGGTGCTGCGGATCGAGCGGCTGCGCCTGGCCAGCGGCGAGCCGATGGCGATCGAGACCACCCACCTGTCGGCCAAACGCTTCCCCGCGCTGCGCCGTTCACTCGTGAAGTACACCTCGCTGTACACAGCACTGGCCGAGGTGTACGACGTACGGCTGGCCGAGGCCGAGGAGACCATCGAGACCTCACTCGCCACCCCGCGCGAGGCCGGACTGCTCGGTACGGACGTGGGCCTGCCGATGCTGATGCTGTCCCGTCATTCCCTGGACGGACAGGGCGAACCGGTCGAGTGGGTGCGGTCGGTGTACCGCGGCGACCGTTACAAGTTCGTGGCGCGCCTGAAGCGGCCGACCGACTGAGACGGCGGGGCCCGGCTCCTGACCGTCCAGCTTCCCTTATGCGGACGGAAAATCAGGATTGGGACCCCTCTGGCGGCATCCCTCCCCCGACCCCGGCACACCGTTGCCGGACCGAAATGCGGACAGGGGGTGACGCTGGCCGGGACTCTCCCCTAGATTTCCTGCGCATTACAACAGGTGGTCAGCGAGGGGACGGAGTCGCCATATGCCAGAAGAAACAGATACGAAACCACCAACGGTCACACCCATGAGGGTGGTCATCGCCCTCTGTCTCGTCGCGCCGTTCGTGGCGATGCTCTGGGTGGGTTCGTACGCGAAGGTGGACCCGACCTTCATCGGCATTCCGTTCTTCTACTGGTACCAGATGCTCTGGGTGCTGATCTCCACCGCGCTCACGATGGTCGCGTACAAGCTGTGGCAGCGTGACCAGCGCTCCCGCAAGGGGGGTGCTTCCGCATGAAGGACGGCGTGAACGGCGTCGCGCTCGGCGTCTTCATCTTCTTCTTCCTGGCCGTCACGGTCATCGGATTCATGGCCGCGCGCTGGCGCAAGGCCGAGAACGAGGCCAGCCTCGACGAATGGGGGCTGGGCGGACGCTCGTTCGGCACCTGGGTCACCTGGTTCCTGCTCGGCGGCGACCTGTACACCGCGTACACGTTCGTCGCCGTCCCCGCAGCGATCTACGCGGCGGGCGCGGCCGGCTTCTTCGCGGTCCCGTACACCATCCTCGTGTACCCGCTGATCTTCACCTTCCTGCCGCGGCTGTGGTCGGTGTCGCACAAGCACGGGTACGTCACCACCTCGGACTTCGTCCGCGGCCGCTTCGGGTCGAAGGGGCTCTCGCTGGCGGTCGCCGTCACGGGCATCCTGGCCACGATGCCGTACATCGCGCTCCAGCTCGTCGGTATCCAGGCGGTGCTCGACGTGATGGGCGTCGGCGGCGGTGAGAACACCAACTGGTTCGTCAAGGACCTGCCGCTGCTGATCGCGTTCGCGGTGCTCGCCGCGTACACGTACTCCTCCGGGCTGCGGGCCCCCGCACTGATCGCGTTCGTCAAGGACGGCCTGATCTACCTGGTCATCGCGGTGGCGATCATCTACATCCCGATCAAGCTGGGCGGTTTCGACGACGTCTTCGCCAAGGCCGGCGAGGCGTTCTCGCAGAAGAACCCGGCGACCGGCGCCCCGCGCGGAGCTCTCGCACCGGGCGAGGCGGGCCAATGGGGCTACGCCACTCTGGCCCTGGGTTCGGCGCTCGCGCTCTTCATGTACCCGCACTCGATCACGGCGACGCTCTCCAGCCGCAGCCGTGACGTGATCCGGCGCAACACCACGATCCTGCCGCTGTACTCGCTGATGCTGGGCCTGCTGGCGCTGCTCGGCTTCATGGCGATCGCCGCCGGGGTCAAGGTGCAGAACGGGCAGCTGGCGATCCCGCAGCTGTTCGAGAACATGTTCCCCGACTGGTTCGCCGGTGTGGCGTTCGCCGCGATCGGTATCGGCGCGCTGGTGCCCGCCGCGATCATGTCGATCGCCGCCGCCAACCTCTTCACCCGGAACATCTACAAGGACTTCCTGAAGCCCGACGCGACCCCGGCCCAGGAGACGAAGGTCTCCAAGCTGGTGTCGCTGCTGGTGAAGGTCGGTGCGCTCGTCTTCGTCCTCACGATGGACAAGACGGTCGCGATCAACTTCCAGCTGCTGGGCGGGATCTGGATCCTGCAGACGTTCCCGGCGCTGGTCGGCGGCCTGTTCACCCGGTGGTTCCACCGCTGGGCGCTGCTCGCCGGCTGGGCGGTCGGCATGCTCTACGGCACGCTCGCCGCTTACGGGGTGGCGAGCCCGACCCAGGCGCACTTCGGCGGCTCCTCTAAGGAGATCCCGGGGATCGGCGAGATCGGGTACATCGGCCTGACCGCGTTCGTGCTGAACGTGGTGGTGACGGTGGTGCTGACGTTCGTCCTGAACGCGGTGAAGGCCCCGGCAGGAATCGACGAGACGTCACCGGCCGACTACACGGCGGACGCGGGCGACCCGGGCGTGAAGGTCGAACTCCCGCTGGCCAGGCCTGAGCCGGCCGCGTCGCCCGACACGAGCCCGTCGACCAACTAGGGTCTTCCGTTCGGGTCGGGCGAGCCTGACCCGAACGGCAAGCCCTGGGCGTGCACGGCAGTCGAGAGATGTGGCCCGGCCGGCGACGGAGGAAGAATCCGTCGCCGGCCGGGCCACATCGGTTCCGTACAGAACCGGCACCCCTGGCCGTACCCGGGCAGCTTCCCCCGGGCCCCGTCCCCGTACGGCACACTTCCGCCATGGACATATCGATCAGGGCCGTCGACTCCACCGAGCACCGCCTCCTCGGCGAGATCACCGCATACGCGTACCTCGACGACGGCCTGCTCGACCTCGGTACCGAGGACCCGTATGCCGAGCAGCTCCGCGACGTGCCGCGCCGCGCCGCCGAGGCCGACGTGCTCGTCGCGGTCGGTGCCGACGGCCGGGTACTGGGCGGCGTGACATACGCACCGCCCGGCAACCCGTGGGCCGACATCGCCGGCCCCGACGAGGCCGAATTCCGGATGCTCGCCGTCGCGCGGGAGGCGCGTGGCCTCGGGGCGGGCGAGGCGCTCGTACGGGCCTGTATCGACCGTGCACGGGGTACCGACGGCGTCGCACGGCTCGTCCTGTCGACGCAGTCGACCATGCTCGCCGCCCACCGGATCTACCGTCGCCTGGGCTTCGTACGGACCCCGGAGCGCGACTGGTATCCCATCCCAGGCCTCAAGCTGCTCACCTACAGTCTCACCCTGTGAACCCCGAACGACACAACATGTGGGGGCTGCCTCAACGGGCGGCCCCCACATGTATGCTCGTGCTCGCTGTCGCCGCAGGGAAATCCGGTGGGAATCCGGAACTGTCCCGCAACGGTGTGATCGGTGTACTTTTGCGCACCCTGTAAGTCCGAGGACCTGCCGACAGCGCGTCCGGCTCGACCGAACCGGACGCCCAGACGTCCGGGCCTCGCGGATGGGCCGGTGGACGCCGCACGGAGTGCTGCCCCCTTTCCCGGGCACGCCTCTGCCCGGCTGCCCCCGCTCCCCGCCCGGCCCCGAGCCGAGCGAGGGAGAGCACCACATGACCATCGCGCCAGCCGATCCGGCTTCAGTCGCCGAGTCCACGGGAACCACGAACGACGGACCCGGGACCGCACTGCTGCGGACCCTGACCGACCTCACCGTCGATCTGCCCGACACCGACCCCGGTCGCGTCGCCGCCGCCGCGCTGCGCGGCCGCAACGCCCGGTCGGACGAAGCAGAGCTGCGTTCGCTGGCCACCGAGGCCGCCGCGGGTCTGATCTCCGAGGACCCCGCGTACTCCCGGCTCGCCGCCCGCCTCCTCACCCGCACCATCGCGGACGAGGCGGCCGGTCAGGGCGCGGTGTCCTTCTCCGCCTCGGTCGCCGTCGGCCACCGCGAGGGTCTGATCGCGGACCGCACGGCCGCGTTCGTGACGCTCCACGCGGCCGAGCTCGACGCGCTGGTCGAGCAGTCGCTCGCCGACGGCGCCGACGACCGGTTCGGCTACTTCGGGCTGCGGACGCTGCACAGCCGCTATCTGCTGCGCCACCCGCACACCCGTCAGGTCATCGAGACGCCCCAGCACTTCATGCTGCGGGTCGCGGCCGGTCTCGCCGAGGACGACTCGGCGCGCGCGCTGGACGAGGTCGCCTCGCTGTACGGCCTGATGAGCCGCCTCGACTACCTTCCTTCCTCGCCCACGCTCTTCAACTCCGGCACCCGGCACCCCCAGATGTCCTCCTGCTACCTGCTGGACTCGCCGCTGGACGAGCTCGACTCGATCTACGACCGCTACCACCAGGTGGCACGGCTCTCCAAGCACGCGGGCGGCATCGGCCTCTCGTACTCCCGGATCCGCGCCCGCGGTTCACTGATCCGCGGCACCAACGGGCACTCCAACGGCATCGTGCCGTTCCTGAAGACACTCGACGCCTCGGTCGCCGCGGTGAACCAGGGCGGCCGTCGCAAGGGCGCCGCGGCCGTCTACCTGGAGACGTGGCACGCGGACATCGAGGAGTTCCTGGAGCTGCGCGACAACACCGGTGAGGACCAGCGGCGTACGCACAACCTCAACCTGGCGCACTGGATCCCGGACGAGTTCATGCGCCGGGTCGACTCGGACAGCGACTGGTCGCTGTTCTCGCCCGCCGACGTGCCCGAGCTGGTCGACCTGTGGGGCGACGAGTTCGACGCCGCGTACCGGGCCGCCGAGGCCAAGGGCCTGGCCCGCAAGTCGATGCCGGCGCGTGAGCTGTACGGCCGGATGATGCGGACCCTCGCGCAGACCGGTCAGGGCTGGATGACCTTCAAGGACGCCTCCAACCGGACCGCGAACCAGACCGCCGAGCCGGGCCGCGTCGTCCACTCGTCGAACCTGTGCACCGAGATCCTCGAAGTCACCGACGACGGCGAGACGGCCGTCTGCAACCTCGGTTCGGTCAATCTCGGGGCGTTCGTGGCCGACGGTGAGATCGACTGGGAGCGGCTGGACTCCACCGTCCGTACCGCCGTGACGTTCCTCGACCGGGTCGTCGACATCAACTTCTACCCGACCGAGCAGGCCGGCCGGTCCAATGCCCGCTGGCGCCCGGTGGGTCTGGGCGCGATGGGGCTCCAGGACGTCTTCTTCCAGCTGCGGCTGCCGTTCGACTCCGCCGAGGCCCGCGCGCTCTCCACGAAGATCTCCGAGCGGATCATGCTCGCCGCGTACGAGGCGTCCTGCGACCTCGCCGAGCGGTCCGGACCGCTGCCCGCCTGGTCCGAGACCCGCGCCGCCCGCGGTGTGCTGCACCCCGACCACTACGCCACCGAGCTGACCTGGCCGGAGCGCTGGGACGCGCTGCGCGCCCGGATCGCGAAGACCGGTATGCGCAACTCGCTGCTGCTGGCCATCGCGCCGACCGCCACGATCGCCTCGATCGCCGGGGTGTACGAGTGCATCGAGCCGCAGGTCTCCAACCTCTTCAAGCGCGAGACGCTCAGCGGTGAGTTCCTCCAGGTCAACGCGTACCTGGTGGACGAGCTGAAGAAGCTCGGCGTGTGGGACGCACGGACCCGTGAGGCACTGCGCGAGGCGAGCGGCTCGGTGCAGGGGTTCGCCTGGATCCCGGAGGACGTACGGGCGTTGTACCGCACGGCATGGGAGATCCCGCAGCGCGGACTGATCGACATGGCCGCGGCTCGTACGCCGTTCCTCGACCAGAGCCAGTCGCTGAACCTGTTCCTGGAGACGCCGACGATCGGCAAGCTCTCCTCGATGTACGCGTACGCCTGGAAGCAGGGGCTGAAGACGACGTACTACCTGCGCTCGCGCCCGGCGACCCGGATCGCCCGCGCGGCATCCGGCCAGGCCGCGGCCGCCGTCCCCATTCCCGTACAGCAGGCGGCGGCTCCCGACGCGGACGCGATCGCCTGCTCCCTCGAAAACCCCGAGTCCTGCGAGGCCTGCCAGTAATGAGCAACACCGAGAAGAACCTGCTCGACCCGGGCTTCGAACTGACCCTGCGGCCCATGCGCTACCCGGACTTCTACGAGCGCTACCGCGATGCGATCAAGAACACCTGGACCGTCGAGGAGGTCGACCTCCACTCCGACGTGGCCGACCTCGCCAAGCTGTCCCCCGGCGAGCAGCACATGATCGGCCGGCTGGTCGCGTTCTTCGCGACCGGCGACTCGATCGTGTCGAACAACCTCGTGCTGACGCTGTACAAGCACATCAACTCCCCCGAGGCGCGGCTGTATCTGTCGCGGCAGCTCTTCGAGGAGGCCGTGCACGTCCAGTTCTATCTGACGCTGCTCGACACCTATCTGCCCGACCCGGACGACCGCGCGGCGGCGTTCGACGCCGTCGAGGAGATCCCGTCCATCCGCGAGAAGGCGCAGTTCTGCTTCAAGTGGATGGACTCGGTCGAGAAGATCGAGCGGCTGGAGACGAAGGCCGACCGGCGTCGCTTCCTGCTGAACCTGATCTGCTTCGCGGCGTGCATCGAGGGACTGTTCTTCTACGGCGCGTTCGCGTACGTCTACTGGTTCCGCTCACGCGGCCTGCTGCACGGTCTCGCCACGGGGACCAACTGGGTCTTCCGCGACGAGACGATGCACATGAACTTCGCGTTCGAGGTCGTGGACACCGTCCGCAAGGAGGAGCCCGACCTCTTCGACGACGAACTCCAGCAGCAGGTCACCGACATGCTGAAGGAGGCCGTCGACGCGGAGCTGCAGTTCGGCCGTGACCTGTGCGGCGACGGCCTGCCGGGCATGAACACCGAGTCGATGCGCGAGTACCTGCAGTGCGTGGCCGACCAGCGGCTCGCCCGGCTCGGCTTCCCGACGGTCTACGGCTCCGAGAACCCGTTCTCGTTCATGGAGTTGCAGGGTGTTCAGGAGCTGACGAACTTCTTCGAGCGCCGCCCCTCGGCGTACCAGGTGGCGGTGGAGGGCTCGGTCGCCTTCGACGACGACTTCTAGACCCTGGCCCCGACCCTGGGGTACGGGCGCCGCGTGGCCGTGACCGGCTGCGCGGCGCCTGCCGTTTCCGGGGGCTCCGCCCGCCGTTCGTGCTCTGCGGCGCGCAGCTCACGGTCGATCCGGCGCTCCCGGGCGAGCCCGATGAGCGCGGGCAGCAGGACGAGAGCGAAAAGTGCAGCTATGGCCAGGAAGTTCGTGAATGTGTTCATGCCTCTACTGTCGTCCGTGCGGCCACATTCCGGCAGTGGCAGGACTGCCACACAGCATCGAATTGCTGCCACACTGGCGTCATGCTGAAGAATGTCGCCGCTCTCCTGCTCGACGAGGTCCACCCCTTCGAACTCGGTGTGCTGTGCGAGGTGTTCGGCCTCGACCGCAGCGACGAGGGTCTGCCGGTCCACGATTTCGCGGTGGTCTCCGCGGAAGGCCCGGTGCTGCAGACCCATGCCGGATTCACCATCAGCACACCGCACGGACTCGACCGGCTGGAGGAGGCCGACCTCGTCGCCGTACCGGCCGGCAGCCACTTCATGGACCGGGAGTACCCCGAGGAGGTCCTGGCCGCCCTGCGCCGCGCGGTGGACCGGGGAGCGCGCGTGCTGAGCGTCTGCTCCGGTGCGTACGTCCTCGGCGCGGCCGGACTGCTGGACGGCCGCCGCTGCACCACCCACTGGCGCCACGCCGCCGAGCTGGCCCGCCGCTTCCCGCGGGCCGTCGTCGAGCCCGATGTGCTGTACGTGGACGACGGGCCGGTCATCACCTCGGCGGGCACCGCCGCCGGGATCGACGCCTGTCTGCATCTGGTCCGTCAGGCGCACGGCCCCGATGTCGCCAACGCCATCGCCCGCCGCATGGTGGTGCCGCCGCACCGGGACGGCGGCCAGGCGCAGTACATCAAGCGTCCGCTGCCGCGCACCGCCTGCGACACGGTCGGCGGGACGCTCGCCTGGATGGAGCGCCACCTGGACCAGGAGATGACCGTCGAGCAGCTCGCCGCGCAGGCGCACATGTCGCCACGCACCTTCGCGCGCCGCTTCCAGCAGGAGACGGGCACCACCCCCTACCGCTGGCTGCTACGACAACGAGTTCTGCTGGCACAGCACTTGCTGGAGACCTCCGATGAAACGATGGACGGGATCGCCGGTCGTACCGGTTTCGGAAACGCCGCCGCGTTGCGCCATCAGTTCGTCAAGTCCCTCGGTACCACCCCGAATTCCTACCGGCGCACGTTCCGTGGGCCGATGTCCGTCTCCGAAGCTGCCTGATCCACATCGGACCTGACCTCCGATCATTCGTCCAACCGTTTTCTGCATCAGTCCATGGACCACGGGCCCCGCTTGCCGCAAGGGTCGGGCGCATGGACATGCGGATGGCAAGACGAAGGACCATCGGAGCCGTGGTGACGGCGCTCGCCGCCGCGCTGCTGCCCTGGCAGAGCGCGGCGGCCGAGGGCGGCTCGGCCGCCGCGGCCCCGCCCGAGGTGCTGCCCACGCTCCGTGAATGGCAGGGCGGTCAGGGCGAGTTCACGCTCACCGATCGGGCCAGAATCGTGCTGGACGGCGTGCGGGACAGTCGTACGGCCGCCGACGCGGGCCGGTTCGCCGGCGAACTGAACGGCAAGGCGTCGGTGTCACGGAGCCGAGCGGCCCGCTCCGGGGACATCGTGCTGCGCCAGGACCCGTCCGAGAAGGGCGCGTTGGGCGCGGAGGGCTACCGGCTCACCGTCGGCGCCCGCATCACCGTCACCGCCGCGACCTCCACCGGCGTGTTCTACGGCACCCGGACCGTTCTCCAGCTGCTGAACGACGACGGCCGCGCCGCGCGGGGTTCGGCGGCCGATGTACCCGAGTACCGCGAGCGCGGAGTCGGGGTCTGCGCCTGCTACATCAACATATCGACACAGTGGTTCGAGCGGCTGATGAAGGACATGGCGTCGCAGAAGCTCAACCAGCTGTGGATCGAGGCCAAGGTCAAGAGCGACACCGACCCGGCATCGGCGTTCTGGGGCTACTACACCAAGCCGCAGGTCCGCACGCTGGTCGCGATGGCCAGGAAGTACCACATCGAGCTCGTGCCGGAGATCAACTCCCCCGGCCACATGGACACCTACCTGGAGAACCATCCGGATCTCCAGCTCAAGGACCAGAACGGTGTCGCCTCACCGCCCCGGCTCGACATCTCCCGGCCCGAGGCACTGGCGTACTACACCTCGATGGTCGACGAGGCGCTGAAGGTCTGGGACAGCCGCTACTGGCACATGGGCGCCGACGAGTACATGCTCGGCTCCGCCTACCCGAGCTACCCGCAGCTGCAGGCCGCGGCGACCGCGAAGTTCGGAGCGTCGGCGACCCCCGACGATCTCTTCACCGACTTCATCAACCAGGTCAACGCGCATGTGAAGGCGGACGGCAGGTCGCTGCGGATCTGGAACGACGGGCTCGTCGGCAAGAACGCCGTCGTCCCGCTGGACCGTGACATCACCGTCGAGCACTGGCTCGGCGGCGGCTCCATCCAGCAGCCGTCCTCGCTGCTCGCCGAGGGCCGGCCGGTCATGAACTCCGCCTACTCCCTCTACCTGGTGCGCGGCGGCTTCACGATGCAGACCCAGAAGCTGTACGAGAGCGACTGGACGCCGTTGAGCTTCGAGGGTCAGACGCTGACCCAGGGTGCGGCGAACCTCACCGGCGCGAAGATCAGCCTGTGGCCGGACAGCGCGGCGGCCGAGACGGAGAACGAGGTGGAGACGAAGGTCTTCATGCCGCTGCGCTTCGTGGCGCAGGCGACCTGGGGCGGTCCGAAGCCGAGCCCGACGTACGCCGGTTTCGAGGCGCTCGCCCGGAAGATCGGTCACGCGCCGGGCTGGGAGAACGCCGACCGCGCCCCGCTCGCCGACGGTACGTACCGGCTGACCACGGGTGCGAAGGCGCTGGCCCCCGCGGCGGACGCGGGCGTGTCCCTGGTCAGGAACAGCGCGGCCTCCTGGGCGCTGACGGCGACCGCCGACGGGTACTACACGGTGCGGTCCACGGAGACCGGTCAGTGCCTGGACGCGGTGCGTGGCAAGAAGTATCTGGGCGCGCCGCTGGAGGTGGGGGCGGAACTGTCACTCGCGAACTGCTCGGCGACGGCGCGTACGCAGCGCTGGCAGCTGGACACCGGGGCGGGTGCGCTGACACTGCGCAACGCGATCTCGCAGCTGCATCTGACGGAGCGGGCGTCGGACGGCACCGCGGTGCAGACGACGGGCGCGACCCGGCTGACTGCGCGCGCCGCCTGACGAGCTCCGGCTGAGGGCATCATCCGCCCGACGCGACCCGGCTGACGGTGCAACCCGCCCGACGCCGCACCGAACGGGGCCCCGCCCGCCGGATCACCTGACCGCCGGCGCGTGGGGCCCTTCCATGTCCGGTGCCGGACACCGCAGTTGGGCGCCGACCGGACCGGGCATGCCCGGTGGGCTCAGGAACGTCAGTCGTTCGGCACGATCTCGTAGCGCGGCGTGTTCTCCGCCATCTGCCTCAGCGCGTCCTTGCGGTCGCGCTTCGAGAGCCGGTCGATGTACAGGTAGCCGTACAGGTGGTCCGTCTCGTGCTGAAGGCAGCGCGCGAAGTATCCGTCGCCGCGGACCTTGATCGGATTGCCCTTGGCGTCCTGTCCGCGCACCACCGCGTAGTCCGGCCGGGCCAGTGAGGCGTATGCCGTCGGGACGGAGAGGCAGCCCTCGTTGGAGTCGTCGAGGACGCGCTCCTCGGGCGGCAGCTCGTCCAGCACCGGGTTGCAGACGACGCCCACGTGCCGCACACCGTCGTCGTCCGGGCAGTCGTAGACGAAGACCTTGAGGTCCACGCCGATCTGGTTGGCGGCCAGGCCGACGCCCTCGGCCGTCCTCTGGCTGGCGAACATGTCGTCGATCAGCTGGGCCAGCTCGTCGCCGAACTCGGTGACGTCCTTGCACTCCTTGTGGAGCACCGGGTTGCCCACGACCGTGATCGGCCGGGAGGTGCCACGCTCGCGGTACGCCGCCTCACGCGCCTCACAGTCCTCGGTGTCCACGACGAATCCTTCGTCGTCGACGCTGATCTGCTCGTCCGTCTCCTGCTGCGCCATGTCCGCCGCACGCCTTCCTCAAAACCCGAATCGATGCCGGTACAGCGTAACGGCCGTGCCGCGGGCGCACGGCTCAGCAGACTTCTTCGAGATCCCGCCACTCACGGCTGTCCGGGCTGTCCGCCACCCAACCGTCCAGCAGTCCGCGGACCAGGCCCGCCGGCGCCGCTATCCCGCATTCGCGCTCCGGGACCCACAGCTCACCGGCGGTCCGGTGGCCCAGCGGGCCCGGATGGCCGGGCTCGCTGTGGTCGTGCGGGTCGAGGTGCTCACCGTCCCCCTCGTCGCTCTCCATCCGGCTCTCCGAACAGGCCCGGCAGAGCAGTCGTACGGACGACGACCAGTCCTCGGCGGCGAACCCGGCATCGGACGCCAGCTGCTCCAGGGCGTCCCGGTCGTCCTCCGTGGCGGCTTCGAGAAGCACCACCCAGGTGGGCACTGGGGACGGCGCCCACAGCTCGATCTCGTCGAACACGGGATACGAGGGGCCGGCGGCGGTCACCCGCTCGCCGTGCGGCACCCCGTCGTGCAGAACGACCTCGCCCCAGCGCCGCCCGGAGGACGGCAACGGGATCGACAGCACTTCCATCCGCGCCGGGTCCAGCCTGCGGCCCCAGACGACCTCGGCCTCGCCCTCGGGCGACAGCCGCACGGCCGCGCTGCCCAGCTCCATGCCGGTCGGCTCGCTGTTGGCCGCCGCGGTGTGCTGGCCGCTGCCGGGTACCTTCAGGCCGTAGGCCTGCCAGGCGCGACGGGCCAGCGGCCAGTCCTGCAGCGCGGTGGCGGCGATCCCGACGTTCCACCAGTCCGGAGCACCGGACTCCTTGTCGAGCAGCGCCACGGCCCGTAGGCCGGCCGCCCTCGCCTGTTCCCAGTCGTGCCGGAACTTGTGCAGCAGCGCCAGGTTGAACCACGACTCGGAGAGCCAGGGCTCCAGGTCCGCCGCCCGTGTCAGCAGCGCGCCCGCGTCCTCGTACCGGCCGTCGCCGATCAGCGTGAACGCGCGGTCGGTGGCCTGCCGCCAAGAGGCGGAGGGCCGATGCCGTACCTTCCCGAAGATCTTCACGATTCCCGCCTGTCCCGACTCGGACACCCTCGTTTTCCGGTCTTCTTCGCATCCAACCATGCCCAGCCGGACGCCCGCTCATTACCCATGGGTTACCCAGGCAGGACGGGGGTCAGACCGCCCCGGGCCAGCACGCGCGCGAGCGATTCCACGACCTCGGGCTGATAGTCGTGGCCGGTCCCGAGCCTGAGCTGTTCCAGTGCGTCGAGCGGCCCGCTGAGACCTTCCCCGCACAGGTCGTCGTATGCGTTGACAGCACGGACGATCCGGGCGGGCAGCGGCTGCTCGCGATACGGGTCGGCCTGCCGCTCCACCACGACGGCGATCTCGGTGTCCACCCCGGTCTGCCGGACGACGGCTCCACCCAGCAGCGCGATCCGGCGCTGCTGGGCGGCCGGCAGCGGGGCGGTCGCCCCGTCGGGCACCGGATCGACGAGGGAGAGCTGTCCGATGTCGTGCATCAGGGCCGCGTACTCCAGCACGGTCAGCTCGGCCCCGGAGAGCCCCAGCTCGCGGCCGACGGCCGTGGAGAGCATCGCCACCCTGCGGGCATGCCCGTGCGGGGTGTAGCCGGCGATCTCGGTGGACCTGGCGAGTGAGGTGATGGTCTGCCGGTAGGTGGTGCGCACCGCGACGAATCGGCGGAAGGACACCTGCGTCAGCAGCAGCGGTACGCAGAGCACGGGCAGCGCCCACAGGCCGGCGACAGAGACCCCCAGGGCCATCACCGCCCCGGTCGCGCAGACCGCCGAACCGATGCCCAGCAGAGCGCGCAGCTCGTCACGGAGCAGCGGCCCGTACGGGAAGGGGGTACCGGACCGCAGCAGCAGGGCGCCGAGCACGGCGTCGCACAGGGCGGTGAGCACGAGCAGTACGAGCAGGAAGAGGGCGAAGTACGGGCCGTCGCCGAACCAGACGGCGGACCGGCCGGAGTTGTGGAGCGGCTGGAAGCACACGGCGGCGAAGGAGACGATGACGATCCGCCGGGCCACCTGATCGGCGGTGGGCCCGCTGCCGCGTGCCACATGGGGCACGGCGGCGACGAGCTGCGCCGCGACGAGAACAGCGATGACCTGCAGGGCTCCGTGGCTGGTGGGCTCACCGCCGCTACGGCCGAGAAGCGCGTACGCGAGCGCTCCGGCGGCGCCGATCGGAGCGGGCTCCCGCTCACCGGGCAGCGCACCCCAGCGGGCCAGCTCCCCGACGGTGATGAGCACGCCGAAGGCGAGAGCGAGCCCGGGTTCGTGGAGGCCGTGCCAGAGCGTGTGGGCGAGCCCGGCGACGGCGAGCGCAACGGCGGCGCCCCGGACGGCCAGGACAGCGGGGGGCAGGCGCGTCCGGCCCCGACCTCGACTCACCGCGTCCGGTCCACGGACGACTGCGCCCCGGAGGCGAGCTCGGACCCGTCCGTGGCCACCGCACGGCCGCCGGCCACGTCGCGCTCGTCACCGGGCACCGCACGACCGGCGGCCGGCTCGCACCCGTCAGGCGATCGCGGGCGAACCGGCCTCCGGACGGCCCCCACCCCCGCGCCCCCGCCCGCTCTCGGCACCGGCACCGGCACCGTCTCGTCGGCCGTCACCACCGTCGACGCCGTCGACCACCCGTGCCGGTCCAGGCCCCGCGCCAGTGCCCGCACCATCTGCGGATCGAACTGCGTGCCCGCACACCGCTTCAGCTCCTCCACCGCCGCCGGCACCGGCCTCCCTCTCCGGTACGACCGTGTCGATGTCATCGCGTCGAACGCGTCGGCCACCGCGACGACCCTCGCGAACTCGGGGATCTCCCGCCCGCTGAGCCCGTACGGGTAGCCGCTGCCGTCGAGCCGCTCGTGGTGGTGCAGGATCGCCGCACGCGCCTCGCCCAGGAAGCCGATGCCCCGGACGATCTCGTGCCCGTACTCCGGATGCAGTTCGATCACGCGCCGCTCCTCCGGGGTGAGCGGACCGTCCTTGCGCAGTACCCGGGTCGGGACGCAGAGCTTGCCGACGTCGTGCAGGATGCCGGCGAAGCGGAGCACCTCGAGGCGGTCCTCCGCCATGCCGAGTTCCCTGGCGATCAGCACGGAGGCCCGCCCCACGCGCTCGCTGTGCCCGCGGGTGTACGTGTCCTTGATGTCGACGGCCTGCACCAGCGCCCTGATGGTCGCGCGGTGCGCGGCGTGCTCGCGGTGGTACTGGGAGAAGATCCAGCAGGAGATGTACATCGGCAGCAGGACGAAGAGCGCGGACACCGGTCCGTACGAGCTGCGCCACAGCACGGCCATCATCAGCCCGGCCAGACCGTGCACCAGGTGCGGTCCGAGCGAGCGCGGCAGGAGCCCGCTCCAGGCGCGGCGAAGCGGCAGGCGTTCGGCCGTGGCCAGGATCGAACCGTCCAGGGCGGTCAGGACGAGGCTGAAGGCCAGCGCGGCGGCGCAGGCGGGCAGCAGCGCGTACGGGAAGTCGGGCAGCCGTTCGGGGCCCGGCCCGCCGAGCGTGGCGCCGCCGCCGAGCAGACCGTGGACGCACGACGCCGCCCAGACGGTGAGGGAGAGCTGGGCCGCCCGCCAGATGCGACGGGCCGTGGCGGGCGCGTGCTCCACCCGGCCGACGAGCGAGCCGGGAATCGCCACCAGCGCGGCGGCTGCGGGGGGCAGCAGGAACGCGGCGGCGAGCAGGAGCGGGAAGAACGATCCGGCACTGATCGGCACGGAACTGCCCAGGAGGCGGCAGCGGCCCGGAAGCTCGCAGGCCAGATAGAGCGCCGTGAGCAGTCCGACGGTGGTCCACGCGATCCCCGCACCGGGGCGCAACGCGGGCAGGGCACAGAGCGTGGCACAGACCACTGCGGCCAGAATGTGCGCGCGCGCCGCTAACGGTGTGGCTCTCACCCGCCCCCCAACGATGGTCAATGGAGGCGCCAGGCTAGCGAGTTGGGCGCTTGATCGAGTGCCGATGAGCGCGATTAGCACGTTCGGGTGAGTTCGGGTGATGTGTACGCCGTACCGGTGGTACGTGTGAGGGCGCGCCGCGACAGTCGCGGCGCGCCCTCACAGGTACAAGAGGAAAAGAGGCGGCTACGGGACGTACCGCTGCTCAGCGGCTACCGCCCGGCGCTCTTCGGCCCTCACCCGCCGGCCGTCACTCGGTGGCGGCGGTCGGCAGCTGGGACTCGGCCACCACGTCCTGATCCGGCACGGCCTGCCCCGAGCGGATCAGGTCGATCCGGCCCATCACCTTGGAGCGCAGATCGCTCGGCACGTCGTCGTGACCGCAGCAGCGCTTCACCAGCTTCTTCACAGCCTGCTCCAGGCCGTACTTCTCCAGGCACGGGGAGCACTCCTCGAAGTGCACCTCGAACTTGGTGCAGTCGCTGTCGGGCATCTCATGGTCGAGGAACTCGTAGAGATGATCGAGGACCTCTGAGCAGTCTGTCTCGTGCGGCTCTCCGCAGCTCATGAGCCCGAGCCTTTCCGATCGTCCGACTCTCCGGCACCGGCCGGGACGAGCCCGCGGTCACGGGCGTAGTCCTCCAGCATGCCGCGCAGTTGGCGGCGGCCCCGGTGCAGTCGGGACATCACCGTACCGATGGGAGTCCCCATGATGTCCGCGATCTCCTTGTAGGCAAAGCCCTCTACATCCGCAAGATAGACCGCGATGCGGAACTCTTCGGGGATCGCCTGCAGTGCAGACTTCACATCCGAGTCAGGAAGGTGGTCGAGAGCCTGCGACTCGGCGGAGCGCAGACCTGTCGACATGTGGGACTCGGCGCGCGCCAGCTGCCAGTCCTCGATCTCCTCGGCAGCACTGCGCTGAGGTTCGCGCTGCTTCTTGCGGTACGAATTGATGAAGGTGTTCGTGAGGATGCGGTACATCCACGCCTTGAGGTTCGTACCCTCGCGGAACTGGTGGAAGGAGCCGTACGCCTTCGCATACGTCTCCTGGACCAGGTCCTCGGCGTCTGCGGGGTTGCGCGTCATGCGCAGCGCGGCCGAGTACATCTGGTCGAGGAAACCGAGGGCGTCCCGCTCGAAGCGCGCGTTGCGCTCGGCGGTCGTCTCCTCCGCGCGGCCGTCGTCGGTCCCTGTGTCGGTACCGGTGACCGGACCCACCTCCTCCAACGCTGTGGCGGAACCGAAACCGGACCCGCTCGAATCGGAGAATAGTCGACCTTGCTTCGACGCGGGCTGTCGATCCGATCCGCTCAGTGCCCGCTCGGGAGTGGTCTTCGCCGCGTGCAGCACCGTCCACTCCAGGTCAGCGGCGTTCGAGCGGCGCGGGCAGATGGTCGAACCCATGCGACGGACTCCCTCTCCACATACGACGTTGATGTACCGATGTCCGCAACAACAGTGGCCCCCCACTCAACATTCCCGAGGCTGTGGCCGCTCTCCGCGAGGGTGATCCGAACCACCCGAAAGGAGGCGTGTCCGGTGCGCGAGGGGGACCGGCCGGGCGTTACGGGAGTCGGTCCAGCCAGGCGGTGACAGCGGCGGTGAGGATCTCCATCGCCTGATCCTGGGTCAGGTCTGCCTTCTTCGGTACGGCGAACCCGTGGTCCCCGTACGGCACCTCGGTGATCTCGTACTCGCCCGGCGGGAATTCGGCGGGCCGTCCGAACGGGTCGTGGCCGCCCTGCACGACGAGCGTGGGCACACCCGAGCCGAGCAGCTCGTCCTTGCGGGACTTCTCCGGCTTGCCCGGCGGATGCAGCGGGAAGCTGAGCGCGAGGACCGCGTGGGCCCCGAGCTCGGTCGCCGTCCGGCAGGCCACGCGGGCACCGGCGCTGCGTCCTGCGGCGACGACCGGGAGCCCTGGGGCGGCGAGCGCGGGCCACAGGCCGCGCCACCCGCTGTCCAGGGTCTTCGGGGCGGGTGCGAGCTTCTTCCCGGCGACCCGCCACGGCTGCTCCACCAGGGCGACGCTCACTCCGTGGGCGGGGAGCGCGGCGGCCAGGGCCTGGAGGTCGCGGGCCTCGATGCCGCCACCGGCGCCGTGCCCGGCGGCGAGCACCAGGCGCGGCTTCTTCGCGCGCAGCCAGGTGATCCGGGCCGGCCCGGCGTCGGTGTCGACCGTCTCGGTCGCCGTACGGGCTGTCTCTGTAGGACTCACGTGCCTCATCCTGCCCGGTCAGAACAGTGTGCCGACCTCCGGCGCGGCCAGCTCCTCCAGTAGTTCGGGTCCGTTGTTGCGGACATTGCTGACGGTGGTGGCCACCGGGTAGGCCCGCATCAGTCCGCCGGGCGGTGGTGCGAGCAGCCCCCGCAGTCCCTCGACGTCCGTGTGCGAGGGGTCCAGCCAGGCGTCCCAGCGGTCCGGGGTGAGCATCAGCGGCATCCGAGGGTGGATGTCGGCGAGCGCCGCCGGGCCCTCGGCCGGGGCGACGGCGAGCGGGGTGGTCTCCGCCTCGGTGGTGATCACGGAGCAGGTCACCCACCACGCCTGCGGGTGGTCGTCGGGCAGGGTGCGGTCGCGCCAGAACTCGTACAGCCCGGCCATCGCGAAGACCGATCCGTCCGCGGGCGTCACGAAGTACGGCTGCTTGCGGGGCCGCTTCTTCCTCCCCTGCTCCTCCAGCTGCCGCTCGTCGGTACCGGTGACCCACTCGTAGTAGCCGTCCGCGGGCAGGATGCAGCGCCGGGAGACGAAGGGTCGGCGGAACGACGGCTTCTCGTGGACCGTCTCCGCCCGGGCGTTGATCATCCGGGCGCCGCCCTCCGGCGACTTCGCCCAGGAGGGCACGAGCCCCCATTTCAGTGCGCGCAACTGGCGAACCGGACGTTGATCATCCGCGTCTTTCACCGGACGTTCCAGTACGGCGTAGACCTCCTTGGTCGGCGCCACGTTGTAGTCGGGCTCCAGCACCTCCGCCGGTTCCCACTTCTCGACCCCGAAGAGTCCGGTCAGATCCTCGGGCCGCCGACTCGCTGCATACCGTCCGCACATAAGTGCCAGACTGCCACGACCCACCGGCACGACCGCAAGGAGCCGCCCGCACCATGGACAGCACCGATCTGGGCGATCTGTGGGATCGCATATCCGGCACCCAGCCCGCACCCGAGCAGTGGCTGGTGGTCGTGACGGCCACGGTCGCGCTCATCGCCGTCGTGCCGAACGTCCTGTGGCGGGTCTCCCGCAACACGATCACCATCGCGCACGAGGGCGGCCACGGGCTGATCGCGCTGGTCACCGGGCGCAGGCTGCAGGGCATCCGGCTGCACTCGGACACCAGTGGGCTGACCGTCAGCCGGGGCAGGCCCACCGGTATCGGCATGATCCTCACCGCGGCGGCGGGCTACACGGCTCCGCCGCTGCTGGGACTGGGCGGCGCGTGGCTGCTCAGCAGCGGCAGGATCACGCTGTTGCTGTGGGTGGCGACCGCGCTGCTCGCCGTGATGCTCGTGATGATCCGCAATGTGTACGGGGCGCTCACGGTGATCTGCACCGGCTCCGCCTTCCTGCTGGTGTCCTGGCTCGCCTCGCCCGACGTGCAGTCGCTGTTCGCATACACCGTGGTGTGGTTCCTGCTGCTCGGCGGTGTGCGTCCGGCGTTCGAGCTCCAGTCGAAGCGGCGCCACGGCGGCGCACCGGACTCGGACGCGGACCAGCTGTCCCGGCTCACGGACGTCCCGGCCGTGCTGTGGCTCTTCCTCTTCCATGCGGTGTCGCTCTGCTCACTGATCGGTGGAGGCCGCTGGCTGCTCGGCCTGTGAGGGTCGGCGGCGCCCGGCCCCGGGCTTGTTGCGGCCGATACCACGCTTGCATTACGCCCCGGTTTCCGCCTGTTTGATCAAGATCCGGGTTTGCGGTGAGCCACTAAAGTGAGGGCCATGACCGAAAGTTCCGTGCACCCTGCCCTCTGGCCCGCCCCCCATGCGAGCGGAGCCGTCGACGCCACCGTCACCGTGCCCGGATCGAAATCGGTCACCAACCGGGCACTGGTCCTCGCCGCGCTCGCCGCCGAACCTGGCTGGCTGCGCCGCCCGCTGCGCTCCCGCGACACCCTGCTGATGGCGCAGGCGCTGCGCGCGATGGGCGTCGGCATCGAGGAGGGTGTCGGCCCGGACGGCTCCGGGGAGGCGTGGCGGGTCATCCCGGCCGGGCTGCACGGCCCCACCACGATCGACGTCGGCAACGCCGGAACGGTCATGCGCTTCCTGCCGCCGGTCGCCGCCCTCGCCGACGGGCCGATCCGCTTCGACGGCGACGCGCGTTCGTACGAGCGGCCACTGAACGGCGTGATCGACGCCCTGCGGGTGCTCGGCGCCAGGATCGACGACGACGGGCGCGGCTCACTGCCGATGACCGTGCACGGCGGCGGTGCGCTCGACGGCGGCCCGGTGGCGATCGACGCGTCCTCGTCCTCCCAGTTCGTCTCGGCGCTGCTGCTGTCGGCGCCGCGTTTCAACCAGGGCGTGGAGGTGCGTCACACCGGCTCCCGGCTCCCGTCGATGCCGCACATCCGGATGACGGTCGACATGCTGCGCGTCGTCGGCGCCCAGGTCGACGAGCCGGAGACGGGCGGTGAGCCGAACGTCTGGCGGGTCTCCCCGTCCGCGCTGCTCGGCCGGGATCTGACGGTCGAGCCGGACCTCTCCAACGCGCAGCCGTTCCTGGCCGCGGCCCTGGTCACCGGCGGCCGGGTCACGATCCCCGACTGGCCGCTGCGCACCACCCAGCCCGGTGACGCGCTGCGCGAGATCTTCACCGCGATGGGCGGCAGCTGCGAGCTGACCGAGCGCGGTCTCACGTTCACCGGTTCGGGCCGCATCCACGGCATCGACGTCGACCTCGGCGAGGTCGGCGAGCTCACCCCGGGCATCGCGGCGGTCGCGGCTCTCGCCGACTCCCCCTCCACGCTCAGCGGTGTCGCCCATCTGCGGCTGCACGAGACGGACCGGCTGGCCGCGCTCACCAAGGAGATCAACGAGCTCGGCGGCCGGGTCACCGAGACCGCCGACGGGCTGCACATCGAGCCGCGCCCGCTGCACGGCGGTACCTTCCATACGTATGACGACCACCGGATGGCCACCGCGGGGTCGATCATCGGCCTTGCAGTCCCCGGAGTGGAGATCGAGAACGTGGCGACAACCGCCAAGACCCTGCCGGATTTCCCGCAGATGTGGACCCGAATGCTCGAGGTCTGAGTCATGCGCCGCTACGGCAAGAACCCCGACGAGGACGACATCCGGTTCCGCCCCAACCCGAAGGGCAACCGGCCTCGTACGCATACCCGTCCGAAGCACGAGGACGCCGAGGACGGCATGGTCCTCACCGTCGACCGCGGGCGTCTGACCTGCCTCGTCGAGGGCCGTACGGTCATGGCGATGAAGGCACGCGAACTCGGCCGCAAGGCCGCGGTGGTGGGCGACACCGTCTCCCTCGTCGGTGATCTGTCGGGCGACAAGGACACCCTGGCCCGCATCGTCCGCATCGGTGAGCGCCGCTCGGTGCTGCGACGGACGGCGGACGACGACGATCCGTACGAGCGGGTGGTCGTCGCCAACGCCGACCAGCTGGCGATCGTCACCGCGCTGGCCGATCCGGAACCGCGTCCGCGGATGATCGACCGCTGTCTGGTGGCGGCGTACGACGGCGGGCTCAGCCCGCTCCTGGTCCTCACCAAGTCGGACCTGGCGTCCGCGGACACGCTCCTGGAGGCGTACACCCCGCTGGGTGTCCCCTACATCGTCACCAGCCGAGAGGAACTGGAGAACGGCGACGCGGCGGACCGGGTGCGCGAGCAGCTGAACGACCGGGTCACGGCGTTCGTGGGGCACTCCGGCGTCGGGAAGACCACGCTGGTCAACGCCCTGGTGCCGAAGGACCGGCGGCGCACGACGGGTGTCGTCAACGCGGTCACCGGCCGCGGCCGGCACACCACCACGTCGGCCCTGGCGCTGCCTCTGCCGGACGGGCGAGGCTGGGTGGTCGACACTCCCGGCGTGCGCTCCTTCGGGCTGAACCACATCGACCCTTCCCGGGTCATCCACGCCTTCCCCGACCTGGAGCCCGGCACCGAGGACTGCCCTCGCGGCTGCACCCACGACGCCGTCCAACCGGAATGCGCTCTGAGCGCCTGGGTGGTGGCCGGGCACGCCGATCCGGCGCGGCTGGACTCGCTGCACCGGCTGCTGGCCACCCGGGAGCGACGCGAAGGCGACTGATCCCGGCACGTTTGCGATCTGCTGCTACCGGTAAGTGCATAATCGCACGCAGCGGGACAGGGCAGTCACCGACGTGGGAGGGCACCGACGATGGCGTGGCTGCTGGTCGTGGTCGCGGGGCTTCTGGAGACCGGCTTCGCTGTCTGTCTGAAACTGTCGCACGGCTTCACCCGGCTCTGGCCGACCATCGCCTTCTGCATCTTCGCGCTCGGCAGCTTCGGTCTGCTGACCCTGTCCCTGAAGAAGCTCGACGTGGGGCCCGCCTACGCCGTGTGGACGGGCATCGGCGCGGCGGGCACCGCGATCTACGGCATGGTCTTCCTCGACGACGTGGTCTCCACGCTCAAGCTGGTCTCGATCTCCCTGGTGATCCTGGGCGTGATCGGACTCCAGCTGTCGGGCTCGTCCCACTGACCGCCAGGGGGCGTCCGGGGAAGTGACAGGCGGCACTGTGCCCGGCCGCCTCCCCGACCGGTACGTCGCGCTCGCAGCGTTCCCTGTCCTCCCCGCCCAGTTCCGCGTACACCGGGCAGCGCGACCGGAACCGGCAGCCCTCGTACCGCCGCGTCGGGCTCGGCGGATCCCCGGCCAGCAGAATGCGGGTGCGGCGGCGCTCGCGCTCCGGGTCGGGCAGGGGCACGGCCGACAGCAGCGCCTGTGTGTACGGATGGCGGGCCCGCTCGAAGACCTCCTCGGCGGTGCCTGTCTCGACCGTACGGCCGAGGTAGACGACGCTCACCCGGTCCGCGATGTGCCGCACCACCGAGAGATCGTGCGAGACGAAGAGGTATGCGAGTCCCAGCTCGGCCTTGAGCCGCTGGAGCAGGTTGAGCACCCCGGCCTGTACGGACACGTCGAGCGCGGACACCGGTTCGTCGAGCACGAGCAGGTCCGGTTCGACGGAGAGCGCGCGGGCGATCCCGATGCGCTGCCGCTGCCCACCGGAGAACTCGTGCGGGAAGCGGGTGGCGTGCGCCGGTTCGAGTCCGACCTGGGTGAGCAGTTCGGGGATCCGCCGGGCCACGGTGGCGCGGTCCGCTCCCTGGGTGCGCAGCGGCTCGGCGACGATGTCGCCGACCGGCATCCGCGGGTCGAGGCTGGCCATCGGGTCCTGGAAGACGATCTGGACCCGGCCGCGCAGCGCCTTGCGGTCGGCCTTGGACAGTCCGTCGAGGGACCGTCCGAAGAGCTCGATGTCCCCGCCTTCGGGGCGGACGAGGTTCAGCAGTTCGAAGAGGGTGGTGGACTTGCCGGATCCGGACTCCCCGACGAGCGCGAGCGTCTCACCGCCCCGGATGGAGAGGTCCACGCCGTCGACCGCGTGGATGGAGCCGACACGCCGTTTGAACGCGGTCCCCTTGAGGACGGGGAACGTCTTGGTGAGCCCGGTGACGCGCAGCACCTGACCGCCGGGGGAGGCGGCACGTTCGGGAACGGACGGGACGGGGAAGACCTCCGCCGGGGTGAGGCCCCGTTCGGCGATCTCGTCGGCCCGTACGCAGGCGGCGAGATGACTTTCGTCGGCCGTGTCCGCGGCCGCGAGCGCGGGCTCTCGCGCCGTGCAGCGTTCCTCGGCCAGCGGGCAGCGGGGGGCGAAGGCGCAGCCCGACGGCAGCCGGCCGGCCGAGGGCGGTGCGCCCGGGATCGGGACGAGCACGTCCGAAGGGCCGTCGATCCGCGGTACGGCACCGATCAGGCCGAGCGTGTACGGCATCCGGGGCCGCCGGAAGAGTTCGGCCGCCGCTGCGGTCTCGACGACCCGGCCTGCGTACATCACCGCGACCCGGTCCGCCGCTCCCGCGATCACTCCGAGGTCATGGCTGACCAGCAGCAGCGCGGCACCCGTCTCGCGCTGCGCGGTGCGCAGCACGTCCAGGACCTGGGCCTGGACGGTGACGTCGAGGGCCGTGGTCGGCTCATCGGCGATGATCACATCCGGGTCGTTGGCGACGGCCATCGCGATCATGGCGCGCTGCCGCATCCCGCCGGAGAACTCGTGCGGGAACCCCTGCGCCCTGGTGGCCGGCTCGGGAATGCCCACGAGGTCGAGCAGGTCGACAGCTTCCGCACGGGCGCGCTCGCGGGAGACGTCGCGGTGGGTACGTATGGCCTCTGCGATCTGGTCGCCGATCCGGTAGACCGGGGTGAAGGCGGAGAGCGGGTCCTGGAAGATCATGCCGATACGGCTGCCGCGCACGGAGGAGAGCACCCGGTCGGTGGCGCCGACGAGTTCGGTCCCGTCCTCGCCCGCGGCTCCGCTCCCGGCGATCCGGACCGATCCCCGTACCCGCGCATTGGCCGGCAGCAGCCCGAGCACGGCCAGTGCGGTGGCGGACTTCCCCGACCCGGACTCCCCCACCAGGCCGAGCACTTCGCCCCGGCGCAGTGTGAAGTCGACGCCCCGCACGGCGGGCGCCCCGTCGAAGTCGACAGCGAGACCGGAGACGTCCAGCACCACGTGTGCCTGTCCGTCAGTCGTCGTACTCATCGGTCGGTCTCCTCGCTCTGAACAGCCGTCCGAGCCGTTGAACGGCTGCGCCCGCTCGTCGGATCGAGGGCGTCGCGCAGTCCGTCGCCCACCAGGTTCACCGCGAGGACGAAGACGATGAGCAGCCCCGCGGGGAAGAAGAACATCCATGGGTAGGTCACCGCGGCGCCGGTCGTCGAGGCGATGAGCGTGCCGAGCGAGACATCGGGCGCCTGCACGCCGAAGCCGAAGTACGACAGCGCGGTCTCGCTCATCACCGCGCCGCCGACCGCGATGGTCGCGTCGATGATCAGGAAGGAGGCGACGTTCGGCAGGATGTGCCGCCAGATCACCCGGAACGGCCCGACGCCCATGTACCGTGCGGCCCGCACGAATTCGCGCTCCTTGAGGGAGAGCGTCATGGACCGCACCACCCGAGCGGTGATCATCCAGCCGAAAACGGCGAGCAGCCCGACGAAGGCGAACCAGCCGCCGCCGCGCAGCCTCGGCGAGATGATCGCGATGATCAGGAACGCCGGGAAGACCAGCAGCAGATCGACGCCGAACATCAGGATCCGGTCCGGCCAGCCCCCGAAGTACCCGGCGCAGGCGCCGACCAGCGAGGCGAGCACGGTCGAGAAGAATGCCACCAGCAGCCCGATCAGCAGCGACTTCTGGAGTCCGCGGACGGTCTGCGCGAAGACGTCCTGCCCGATACGGTTGGTCCCCCACCAGTGCCTTGCGCCCGGGCCCTCGCGCAGCGAGGCGTAATCGATGTGGCTGTAGTCCCAGTCGCTGATCAGCGGTCCGACGAAGGCGAGCAGGAAGAGCAGCAGAAGGATCGTCCCTCCGGCGAGTGCACCGCGGTTGCTCACGAAGCGGCGCAGCACCACTGCGGCGCGGCCGACCGGCCGCAGCGGCTCGGCTCCTCCGGCCGCCGCGTCGGCGGCGGTCTCGATGACGGCGGTCATGGCAGTCGTACTCCTCCGGCTGTTCAGGTTGAGGCGTTCCGGATACGCGGGTCGAGCGCGGCGTGCAGGAGATCCGCGAGGAAGCCGGACAACAGGACCATCACGGCGGCGAACACATTGACGGCGACCACCGAGTTGACGTCGTTCTTGCCGACGGAGGCGACGAACCACTCGCCCATGCCGTGCCAGCCGAAGATCGTCTCGGTGAAGGTGGCACCGGTGAACAGCGCCAGGAAGCCGTAACTGAAGTAGGTCGACATGGGGATGAGCGCCGTGCGCAGCCCGTGCTTGAGCAGCGCGGCGGGGCGGGTGAGTCCCTTGGCCTGCGCGGTGCGCAGATAGTCGGAGCCCAGGACGTCGAGCATGGTGGAGCGCTGGTAGCGGCTGTAACTCGCAATGGTGCCGAGGGCGATGGAGACGGTCGGCAGCAGCAGATGCACCGACCTGTCCTTCAGCACGGTCCAGAACCCGGAGTCCACGCCGGGGCTCTTCTCGCCGGTGAACTGGATGGCCTCGGTGCCGGTCTTCTGGTTGAACCAGATCGCGCCGATCTTCAGGAGCACCGCGAGGAGGAAGACGGGGGTGGAGAGCAGGACGAACGAGGCGAGAGTGACCAGTCGGTCGGAGAGCCGGTACTGGCGTACGGCGGTCCAGGCGCCGACGAGCACGCCGACGACGGTCCCGAGGACGGTGCCGAGCAGAAGCAGCCGAAGGCTGACCCCGATCCGTCGCCCGAACTCCGCACCCACCGAGGTCCCGTCGATGGTCCGCCCCAGATCGCCGCGGACCGCGCGCCCGGCCCACTGTCCGAACCGGGTGAGCAGCGGCTCGTGGTCATTGACCCCGAGAGCGGTCAGGTGATGGTCGACGGACCTGGGCGAGAGCGGCGGCTGGCGCCCCTCGTAGTACGCGCGCGGGTCGAGCGCCAGGGAGGCGAGGAGGTAGGACAGGCAGACGGCGGCCAGCAACAGCACGGCGTAGTAGCCGAGTCGCTTGGCCAGAAAGGCGGCCACAGGTGTTGGTCCTCCACAAGGGCGGTCACAAGGGTCGTGCAGGAGCCGGCTGGCCGGATCGCGCCCACGGCCGGCTCCTTCGGCGCAGGTCTGCCCACCGCCCCAGCTTGACGGTGTTTTGTTGCGGACATGCAAAGAAACCATGAAACCACCCCGGCTGCCCTCCCACCAGCCCGAAGATCGACTTACGGTCGCCGCAGCCTGCGGTCCCGATCGGACCGCGCCCGAACCGGAGGAATGGAAACCGATGCGCAGAACCACCGTGATCGCCATCGCCGCAGCCCTGTCGGCCGCCTTGGCGGTGACCGGCTGCGACTCCTCCGGCGCGGACGGCAAGGCACCGAAGAAGCAGGCGGCGCCCAAGGCCGACGGCCAGGACATCAACGCCCACCCGCTCAGCGACCTCAGGCAGGGCGGATCGGTCAAGGTGCCGATCACCCAGTGGATCACCCAGTACAACTACAACACCGTTGACGGCTCGCAGGGCGATGCCATGGAGATCAGCGCGCTCGTCCTGCCGGACCTTTTCGACTCGGACGCCAAGGGCGCCATCCATGCCAATCCGAACTTCCTGGCCTCGGCGAAGGTCGTCTCCGACAGCCCGCAAGTGGTGGAGTACCAGCTGAACCCGAAGGCCAAGTGGTCCGACGGCAAGCCGCTGAGCTGGAGGGACTTCGAGGCCCAGTGGAAGGCCCTGAACGGCTCGGACGAGGCGTACGAGGCGGCCGACACCTCGGGATACGACCAGATATCCAAGGTCGAGCAGGGCAAGGACGCCCACGGCGTGAAGGTCACCTTCACCGAGCCGTACGCCGACTGGCAGCGGCTCTTCGACCCGCTCTACCCGGCCGCCTACATCGACACCCCGGAGAAGTTCAACAAGGGCTGGTCGGAGAAGGTCCCGGTCTCGGGCAACGCCTTCAAGATCGGTGAGTACGACAAGACGGCGCAGACCATCACAGCCGTTCCGGACCCCAAGTGGTGGGGCAACAAGCCCAAGCTGGACTCGGTGATCTACCGGGTGCTGGATTTCTCCGCGATGACCGACGCCTATCTCAACAAGGAGACGGACTCGGCCACCGCGCTCCTCCCGGAGGACTACAAGCGCCTGGTCGACGCGCCGGGCACGGAGATCCGGCGCGGCGCCCGCTGGGACGAGGTGCACATCACCTTGAACGGCGGCCGGGGACCGCTGAAGGACGTGAAGGTGCGCAACGCCCTGCAGGCGGCGATCGACCGCAAGGGCATCAACGCCAGCTTCAGCAAGGACCTCTCCTTCGAACTGAAGCCGCTGGACAACCACTTCTTCATGCCCAACCAGGTGGGCTACCAGGCCAACGCAGGGGCATACGGTGAGTACGACGTCGAGAAGGCGAAGAAACTCCTCGACGAGGCCGGCTGGAAGGACGCCGGCGAGGGCAAGCCGCGCACCAAGGGCGGCAAGCAGCTCACGCTCGACTACGCCCTGAGCGCGGGCGGCACCTCGGCCCAGACGGACCAGGCGGAGCTCGTGCAGCAGCAGCTGGGTGTCATCGGCGTGAAGGTGAACATCAAAAAGGTCCCGGCGAACGACTTCTTCAACAAGTTCGTCAACACCGGAAACTTCGACCTGGTCAGCTTCCGCAACGTCGACCAGGTGTATCTGACCATGTCGTACCCGGTGTACCGGCAGCCGAAGGGCAAGAACCTCTTCCAGAACTTCGGTTCGGTCGGCTCCCCGAAGATCGACGAACTGCTGTCGAAGGCCGCACAGACCACCGACCGGGCCGCGGCGGCCAAGCTCTACAACGAGGCGGACGTCGAGATCTGGAAGCTCGGTCACTCCATCGAGCTCTATCAGCGCCCGCAGATCGTCGCCGTCCGCAAAAACCTGGCGAACTACGGCGCCGAGGGCCTGGCCTCCGTCGACTACACCAAGGTCGGCTGGCTGAAGAAGTAGCGTGCCACCGGTGGCCCGCCCGTCACCCGGCGGGCCACCGGTCCACCACCTCGCGCACCAGCGGCGCGGCGTCCGTGGGGACGGAGGACGCGGCAACCGCGTACGACAGCGCGAGGCGCAACGCGATCTCGCAGGTCACGGCCAGCGCCGCCAGGTCGTGCGGCGGGCGCCCCCCGTCCAGGGCGGCCACCGCGCGGTCGCGCACCAGGACGAGGAGCTCGCCCGGGGTCGGTGGCCCGGCATCGGCCCGCCGCTGCGCCGGTACGGGCGAGGAGGGCGGCCCCGAGAGACGGGCGGGGCGGGGTAACCGCTCGCCCCAGCAACCCGTGAGCAACGCTCTGACCAGAGTGTTCGTACGAGCGGCCCGGACCGTCCAGGCGGCGGTCGCGGCCAGTCTGTCCTCCGTGCCGCCGGGCGATTGCAAGGCCCGCTCGACACCGGCGAGGTAGCCGTCGGCAGCGCGCCGGACGAGAGCCCGGGCCAGGCCGTCCTTGCTCCCGAACTCGTTGTAGAGGGTCTGCCGGGAGACTCCTGCGGCGGACGCGACGTCGACCATCCGCACCGTCGCCCAGGGCAGAGTGCTGAGCGCCGAGAGGGCGGCGTCCAGCAATGCTTCTCGCGCTGCAGGCATCGTCGCCTCCCACGCCAGGGGTCTGCGATTCAGAGTTGACGCGCACTCCCGCACTGTCAAGAGTTCACGCACCCACAGGGTCCTGTGGCTCTGTTCACCTGCGGTCGATACTGTGACGACATGCCCGATTACCACGATGATCTGCGCCTCGCCCATGTGCTGGCGGACGCCGCCGACGCGACGACGATGGACCGGTTCAAGGCTCTCGACCTCAAGGTCGAGACCAAGCCGGACATGACGCCGGTGAGCGAGGCCGACAAGGCCGCCGAGGAGCTGATCCGCGGTCACCTCCATCGGGCTCGCCCGCGCGACGCGATCCTCGGCGAGGAGTTCGGGATCGAGGGCACCGGCCCGCGCCGTTGGGTCATCGACCCGATCGACGGCACCAAGAACTACGTGCGCGGTGTGCCGGTCTGGGCGACGCTGATCTCGCTGATGGAGGCGGGCGAGAACGGCTTCCAGCCGGTGGTGGGCGTGGTGTCGGCCCCTGCGCTGGGCCGCCGCTGGTGGGCGGCGAAGGGTGCGGGGGCGTTCTCCGGCCGTAGCCTCACCTCCGCGACCCGGCTGCACGTCTCGAAGGTCGAGCGGATCCCGGACGCCTCGTTCGCGTACGCCTCGATGACCGGCTGGGAGGAGCAGGGCCGGCTCGACGGGTTCATGGATCTGACCCGGGCCTGCTGGCGTACGCGCGGGTACGGGGACTTCTGGCCGTACATGATGGTCGCCGAGGGTTCCGTGGACATCTGCGCGGAGCCGGAGCTCTCGCTCTGGGACATGGCGGCGAACGCGATCATCGTCCAGGAGGCGGGTGGCCGGTTCACCAGCCTGGACGGGGTGCCCGGTCCGGGCGGCGGGAACGCGGCAGCCTCGAACGGGCTGCTCCACCACGAGCTGCTGGGATATCTGAACCAGCGCTACTGATCCGGCGCCGCTACGAGGCGTACGGGCTCCCGAGGGGCGTGCGGGCCATTTCCGCACGCCCCTCGAATGATCTCCACGCACCCCTTGTTGGAGTCCCCCAAGGATGCAACGCTAAGAGTCCCCCCACTTGTGAACTTGTGAATCGGCTCACGTGGTCGCTTCACGAAGGAGGTGGCTCCCTTCATGCTCGTCCGTGACGCCATGAGCACGATGGTCCTCACCATCGGCCCCACCCACACGCTCCGCCAGGCGGCCCAGCTGATGTCGGCCCGCCGCATCGGCGCAGCCGTCGTCCTCGACCGGGACACCAGCGGACTCGGCATCCTCACCGAGCGCGACATCCTCAACGCGGTCGGCGCCGGCCAGAACCCCGACTCCGAGACCGCGTCCACCCACACCACCACCGATGTGGTCTTCGCCGCGCCCGGCTGGACCCTGGAGGAAGCCGCGGAGGCCATGACGCACGGCGGCTTCCGGCATCTGATCGTGCTGGACGACCACGGGCCCGTCGGTATCGTCTCCGTCCGCGACATCATCCGCTGCTGGGCGCCCACCAGGCGCCACCCGGTGGAACTGGTCGGCTGACGCCCCTGCGCACGTACGGCCGGTGGGCCACCCCCCTCGACGATGAGGGTGGCGGCCCACCGGCACCGGCAGCCGTCCGTACTAGCCGCGAAGGGCCTGGACCGCGGCCTCCAGCCGCTTGCCGAAGTCGCCGTCCGCCTGGCGGAAGTTGTTGATCGCGCGCTCGGCGATGTCGTCGCGCGAGACCTTGGCGATGAACCCGGCGAGGTTGTCGATCAGCCGGGCCTTCTCGTCCTCGGAGAGGAGCCGGTACAGGGTCCCGGCCTGTACGAAGTCGTCGTCCTCGGCGTGGCGCGGGGCCTCGTGCGTACCGGTCTCACCGGTGACGGAGGTGGGCTCCCACAGCGGACGGTCGGTCTGGACCGGACCGCCGAAGCTGTTGGGCTCGTAGTTCTTCGCACCCTTGTGGCGGCCGTCGTACAGGTGGCCGTCCCGGCTGTTCGTCCGCGCCTCGGTGGCGTGCGGACGGTTCACGGGCAGGTGGTCGGCGTTGATCCCGACGCGGTAGCGGTGGGCGTCGCCGTAGGCGAAGAGGCGGCCCTGGAGCATCTTGTCCGGGGACGGGCCGATACCCGGCACGAAGTGCGCGGGGCTGAAGATCGACTGCTCGGTCTCCGCGAAGATGTTCTCGGGGTTGCGGTTGAGCTCCAGCTTCCCGATCTCGATCGGCGGGTAGTCCTCGTGCGGCCACACCTTGGTGAGGTCGAACGGGTTGAAGCGGTACGTGGCCGCCTCGGACGCGGGCATGATCTGGACCTGCAACGTCCAGGACGGGAAGTCGCCGCGCTCGATCGCCTCGCGCAGATCGCGCTGGTGGCTGTCCGGGTCCTCGCCGGCGAGCTTGTTGGCCTCGGCCTGTGTGAGGTTCTTGATGCCCTGGTCGGTCTTGAAGTGGTACTTGACCCAGAAGACCTCGCCGGCCTCGTTGTTCCACTGGTACGTGTGCGAGCCGTACCCGTTCATGTGACGCAGCGTGGCCGGGATGCCGCGGTCACCGAAGAGCCAGGTCACCTGATGGGTGGACTCGGGCGACAGGCCCCAGAAGTCCCAGACGTTGTCCGCCTCCTGCGAGCCGGTGTACGGATCGCGCTTCTGGGTGTGGATGAAGTCCGGGAACTTGATGGCGTCCTTGATGAAGAACACCGGGGTGTTGTTGCCGACGAGGTCGTAGTTGCCCTCTTCGGTGTAGAACTTCAGCGCGAAGCCACGCGGGTCGCGCACCGCGTCGGCGGAGCCGAGGCTGCCCGCGACGGTGGAGAAGCGCAGGAACGTCTCCGTCTGCTTGCCGACCTCGGAGAGGAACTTGGCACGCGTCCACTGCGAGACGTCGCGGGTCAGCGTGAAGGTGCCGTACGCACCCGCGCCGCGGGCGTGCACGATCCGCTCCGGAATGCGCTCACGGTTGAAGTGCGCCAGCTTCTCCAGCAGTGACTGGTCCTGCACCAGGACCGGCCCGCCGACGCCTGCGGTCTGACTGTTCTGGTTGTCGGCGACCGGCGCGCCGGCCTCCGTGGTGAGCGGTCCCTGCGTCACGTGCGCCTCCTGCGTCATTCCTGCACATCCGTCATGTCCTGATGTCCGCACAGCCTGCCCCCTGCGTTATCGGTCTTGATCCTACATTGGACTAAGTCCAAGTCAACTAGAGGTCCAAAATCACACCCGTTCGGAACCAGGGCCGCCTCGCTGTTAGGCTTGCTCGTATGAGTGACCTGTTGGAACGACTCCGCGGACGCGGCTGGCGCATGACCGCGCAGCGGCGTGTCGTCGCCGAGGTCCTCGACGGGGACCATGTGCACCTGACGGCCGACGAGGTCCACGCCCGGGCCGTCGCCAAGCTGCCGGAGATCTCCCGCGCCACCGTGTACAACACTCTCGGCGAGATGGTGTCGCTCGGCGAGGTCATCGAGGTGGCCACCGATCACCGCGCGAAGCGCTACGACCCGAACGCGCACCGCCCCCACCAGCACCTGGTCTGCGCCCGGTGCGGCGCCATCCGCGACGTACACCCGGCGGGCGACCCACTGGCGGACCTGCCGACGGACGAGCGGTTCGGTTTCACGGTCTCCGATGTCGAGGTGACATACCGGGGCATCTGCCCGAACTGCGCCGCGGCGGCCTGAGACAAGACGAAGGGCCCGGTGCGAGTGACACCCGCACCGGGCCCTTCCGCATTCCACCCACCCGGGACCGGGCCTGCGCACCTCACCGGCCGTTCCGGGTGCGGAACCATTTCGGCGGACACCCGCAGCACCTGCCGGAGCACCTGCCGGAGGGGCGTGCGGCCGGCCGCACGCCCCTCCCTCACCGGATGCGACCGGACGGCGACAGCCAGGTAGGCCACTGAAGCCGCAGCCCCGGCGGTGGCCGCAGCCATCCACTCCACGCGCACCCCCTTCCTGAATCTGACGGACCGTCATATTGTCGGCGGCGATCGCGTCCGCCCCGCGGCGGATCCACACCTCGACCGTGCGAGGAGAGACCGTGGGAGATCCGCACCCGACCACACCGTCACTCACCCCACCGCCCACACCCACCGCCCCCACGCTCCGGGCCCAGGCGCTCACCCGCACGTTCGGGCGCGGCGCCAAGGCGCTCACCGCCCTCGGCCCCGTCGATCTCGACATCGCGCCCGGCGAGTTCACCTGCATCGTCGGCCCCTCCGGCTGCGGCAAGTCCACCCTGCTGCGGATCGCCGCCGGGCTGCTCCGTCCCAGCACCGGCGAGCTGTCCATCCGCACGGCATCGCCCCGCCCGGCCGCCATGATCTTCCAGGACTACGGCATCTACGACTGGAAGACCGTTCTCGCCAATGTCCGGTTCGGCCTCGACGTCCAGCGCGTACCGCGCAAGCAGGCCGATGCCAGGGCACGTGACTGGCTCGCCCGGATGGGGCTCTCCGAGTTCGCCGGCGCCTATCCAGCTGCTCTCTCAGGCGGGATGCGGCAACGCGTCGCGATCGCCCGCGCCCTCGCCGTCGAACCCGAAATCCTGCTGATGGACGAGCCGTTCGCGGCGCTCGACGCCCAACTGCGGACGATCCTCCAGGACGAGCTGCTCGACCTCACCCAGACCACCCGTACCACCACGCTCTTCATCACCCACAGCCTGGAAGAGGCGATCGTCCTCGGTGACCGGGTACTGGTGATGTCCGCCAGGCCGGGCCGGATCATTGCCGAACGCCGGCCGCCGTTCGCCCGTCCGCGCACCGGCGACGTCCGTTCGGCACCCGAATTCACCGCGCTGAAGAGCGAGTTGTGGGAACTGCTGCGCGGCGAGGTCCGCAAGGAGGTGATCCCGGCATGAGCACCGCTGTGAAGGAAACACCCCAGGAGGGTGGAACCGTCCTGGTGCGCAGGCCGGGCCCGCGGGAGCTGCATCCCGTACGCACCCATCGCAGGCGCCGCGCCCTGGAGCTGGCGCTCGCCGTCGCCGTGCCGCTGGTTCTCGTCCTGCTCTGGCAGCTGGCCGCCGCCCGGTCCTGGATCGACGACCGCGTCTACCCTGCCCCGTCCACCATCCTTGCGGACGGCTGGGACCGGGCGGCCGACGGCGATCTGTGGCCGGATGTGTGGGCCACGCTCAAGCGGGTCCTCGGCGGCTATGCGATCGGGACCGTCGCCGGGTACGCGCTCGGCCTGCTGATGGGGTCGCTCTCGCTCGTACGCGCGGCGCTGGAGCCGTTGCTCGACGCCCTGTACGTCGTACCGAAGCTGGCCCTGCTGCCGGTCTTCCTCAACATGTTCGGCCTCGGCGAAGGGCCGCAGATCGCTCTGGTCGCCGCCACGGTCTTCTTCTTCGTCTGGATCTCCACGATGGCGGCCGTCCTCGCCGTCCCGATCGGTCACCGCGACGCCGGTCAGGTCTTCGGCGCCTCGCCCTGGCAGATGTTCCGGCACGTGCTGCTGCCCGCCTCGCTGCCCGCGGTGCTGGTCGGCGCGCGGATCGCGGCGGGCGTGGCCGTCCTGGTCATCGTGGCGTCCGAGCAGATCGCGGCGGCCGACGGGCTCGGCCATCTGATCTTCGACTCCCGGGCACTGTTCCGGAACGACGTGATGTTCGTCGGCATCGTCTGCGTGGCGGTCCTCGGCGTCGTCTTCTCCGAAGTGGTGCGGATCGCCGGACGGCTGCTCACCCCGTGGGCGCCGCGCGACCGCGGCCGCAACCAGTCGTGAACGGCACCCCATCGGCTCCACCGAGTTCTTCGTACGGAGGCACTGTGCGCACACGTACCCCTCTCATCTGCACGCTGGCGCTCGTCACGACATCGCTGCTCGCCGCGGCGGGCTGCGCCAAGAACGATTCCGGCAGTGGCGGCGCCGATGTCGCGCCGCGCACCGTCAAGCCCGTCGCCGGCTGCGGCGCCGGCAGCTGGACCGACCCGGCCGATCTGGCGGCCGACCGCACACCGGCCCGCTGCGACAAGGGCGCGCCCGCCCCTCGACCGCTGGCGAAGAAACGGAAGATCACCGTCGCCACCGGCACACTCAGTGCGGAGTACGTCGCCCCGCTCCAGGTCGCCGTGGCGAAGGGCGAGTTCACCAAGGAGGGCCTGGACGTCGAACTGAAGGTTCTTCCCACCCCGGACGCCTTGCCACTGCTCGCCAAGGGCGATGTCGACGCCCAGTGGGCAGCCCCCGAGGCGGCCGTGATGAACGGCATCAACGGCGGCTTCGACATCAAGTGGGTGGCAGGGAACTTCTCCCCCGATCCCACCTCCAAGAGCGGCCTCTGGGTGCGCCTCAAGGAGGGCGAGAGCGCCGAACACGTCGACATGGCGGGCCGCAGGATGGGCACGATGATCGGCAAGGGCTCGGTCATCGCGTATCCGATGGACACCTCGCTGCAGAAACACGGCGGCGGCCTCGACAAGATCAGTTTCCAGCAGCTCGGCTCCGCGGACGTACTGACCGCCCTGCAGAACGGCGGCGTGGACTCCGCCTGGCTGCTCGACCCGGTCTGGCGCAAGGTGGACGGCGACAAGCGGTACGCGTTCCTGGGCGGCCAGCCGGTCGGCGAACCGCTCGGCGGTCTGCTCTTCGGCCCGACGCTGCTGACCGAGGACCCGGATGCGGGTGTCGCCTTTCTCCGCGCCTACATCCGGACGGTGAACACCTATTTCGCCGGGGACTACAAGTCCGATCCCGCCTTCGTGACGGAGCTTGCGAAGCTGATGAAGATCGACGAGGCGACGCTGCGGTCGACGCCGTCCATGCGGATGGACTGGGAGATCCGGAAGGGCACGACGGACCGGCTGCAGCAGGCGTACAGCGACGCGGGCGTCTCGGAGGGGAAGCCGCCGGTACCGGAGGAGAAGGCCGTCGACCGGGCGATGTACGGGGAGGCGGTGGGCCACAGGCTCTGACGCGGCGCCCGAACGGCATGCGCAGAAGGCGGCATGCACAGAAGGCCGGATCCTCGAAAGGATCCGGCCTTCTGTCTTCAGTAGCGGGGACAGGATTTGAACCTGCGACCTCTGGGTTATGAGCCCAGCGAGCTACCGAGCTGCTCCACCCCGCGTCGTGAACACAACATTACGTGACGCCCTGGACCAGCGCAAATCTGTTCCTGCCGACTGCGGGAAGCGCGGTGTCGCGGGGGCCCGCCGCCCCCGCGACGCCCGTGCCGCACCCCCGCACACCGCTATGCGGTCAGCTCCTGGTGCAGGGCCTCACGGAGCCTGGCGGCCCGCTCGGCGACCTCCGCCGGGCCCAGCTCGACCGCACGCGCGCACCAGCGCTGCCCCTCGGTGAGCTCGCCGCGGCGGGCGGCGAGCAGGGCCAGCCGCAGCGCGGCCCGGCCGTGGCCGTCGTTCGCTGCGCGGCTCCACCACAGGGCGGCCTCACGCTCGCTGCCCTCACGGGCGAGGAGCAGCCCCAGGTTGAAGGCACCGTTGCGGCTGCCCGACTCGGCGGCCTCGCGGTACCAGCGCGCGGCGCTCTCCAGGTCACCGCGGGAGGCGGCGAGCATGCCGACCCGCACCTGGGCGCGGCGGTGCCCCTGCTCGGCGGCCCGCTCGTACCAGGCCTCGCACTCGGTCTTCTCCGGCATCGGCTCACCGAGCCCGGGCGGTCCCGGCGGCGGCTGGCGCGAGTCCAGCACGCCGGCCAGCCGGAAGGCCGCCTCGGCGCTGCCGCCGCCCGCGGCGCAGCGCAGATGGCGTTCGGCCTCCTGCTCCTCACCGTGGTGCAGCAGGGCCATGCCGACCTGCAGCGCGGCCTCGGTGTGCCCGGCGGCCGCAGCCCTCTCGTACCAGGTCAGAGCCACCCGGTCCTCGTCGCGCCCGGCGTGCAGAATGCCGAGGTTGAAGGCGGCGTCGACGCTGCCCGCCTCGGCGGCCTTGGAGAACCAGGGCTGCGCACCGGTCGCGTCGCCCGCCTGGAGCAGCAGCACGGCCAGGGCGTTGGCGGCCTCGCGGTGGCCGGCGTAGGCGGCACGTCGGTACCACTGCTCGGCCTGCGGTGTACGGTCCTGGGCGGCGCAGAGCAGCCCCAGGTTGTACGCGCCGTTGACGTCGCCCGCGTCCATGGCGGCGCGGTACCAGCGCTCGGCGGTCTGCTGCTCGCCACGGGCGGCGTGCAGGGCGCCCAGGGCATTGGCCGCGTTGCCGTCGCCCTCCTGGGCGGCGCGCAGCCACCACACGGCCGCGCTCTCCTCGTCCCCCGCGTCGCGCAGCAGGAAGCCGAGCGCACAGGCTGCCCGGGCCTCGCCGCTCTTGGCGGAGGTGAGGTACCAGCGGCCGGCCTCCTTGAGCTCACCGCGCTGCTCCAGAATGGCGCCGAGGTGCAGCGCGGCACGTCGGTGACCGCGCGCTGCGGCCTGCCGGTACCACTGCTCGGCCTCGCCGATGCGCCCGGCGGCGGGGCCCGCCACCGGTCCGTCGTCCTTGCGCCCGTCCGCGCGGCCCGCCTTGCACACACCGGTCCCGGTTCCGGTGTCGTCGGCGGCCGCGCTGCGCGCAGGCAGGCCCGTCCCCAGCCCGGCGTCCGCCGCCGGGCGGCCGAACGCGTCGTGCGGGTCGTCGGCGGCCTTGCTCTCCAGGGTCCGCGCCAGGCGGTACGCGGCCTCTCGGTGCCCCTGCTCGGCGGCGGCGCGCAGCCAGCGCTCGGCGCCGACGTCGCTGCGGTGTTCCAGCAGGTCGGCGAGGGCGTACGCGCCCAGCGCGTGGCCCTGCTCGGCGGACTGGCGCAGCCAGTACTCGGCGCCCGGCTCGTCGCCACGCTCGCGGTAGTGGCGTCCCAGCGCGTGGGCCGCGGCGGCGGAACCGGCGACGGCGGCGATACGCCACCAGCCGGCCGCCTCGTCGGCATAGCCGCGCTGGTGGAGGAGGACACCCAGGTTGTTGGCGGCGGCCCGGTCGCCGTCGGCGGTGGCCGCACGCAGATAGGGTTCGGCGCCGTTGAGGTCGCCTCGGCGCAGCAGAAGCGCACCGAGGACGCTCATCGACGCGGTGTCTCCGGCGTCGGCGGCGCGACGGTGCCGTACCTCGCTCTCGGCGGTCTCCGTGCTCTCGGTGCTCTCGATGCCCTCGGTGCTCTCGGCGTTGCGTGACGGTTCCGGATCCCCGGCGGTCCCATCGTTCTCGAAGACCTGGACAGCCCGGACAGCCTCGGCGTCATCCGTGACATGGGCAGCAAAAGCCGCATCTGCCATGTTTTCCATCTCATGGACGCGCCGCTGCACAAACCGCCCTGTCTCCAACAGAGTTGCCCTGTCCCCCATAAATACCATCGTCCCACCACCTGCAACCCGCGTACACCTCGTATATCGCGGCCAGTGAGGTCACTTCAGCGTTTTGTCGACATGCCCACAGAGAGATAAGTCAAACACGTTCGGAGCCAACACGTGCCCCGCGAACCGCACTTCAGACCCTTCGCGCGAGAAAGTCTCCGCGACACGACGAAGGCCCGGATCCTCGAAAGGATCCGGGCCTTCGTCTTTCAGTAGCGGGGACAGGATTTGAACCTGCGACCTCTGGGTTATGAGCCCAGCGAGCTACCGAGCTGCTCCACCCCGCGTCGTTGTGTTCAAACCGTACCACGACGCGAAGGTGGTGCCTTACCCGTTTCTACCGGCCGCCGCTCAGCCGCTCTTCTCCGTCTTGGGCTGAGCCGCAGCCGCACGCCGCAGCGCGTCCTCCAGATCCGCCTGGGCCTTGCCGTAGGCGCTCCAGTCCTGCTTCTTCAGGGCTGCCTCGCCTTCGGTGTAAGCCCTCTGCGCATCCGCGATCGCCTGCTTCAGCGCGGCGTCACCGGTGGCCGGCGGCTTCGTGCCCGGTGGCCGGGTGGTCTCCGCCGGCGGCTGGCTGGTGCCGGTCTCCTCCACTCCGAAGACCGCGTTGAGCGCCTCCCCGAGGCTGTTCTCGAAGACGGTCTTCGAACCGTACGACGCGGCGACCTTGCGCAGCAGCGGATAGTTCTGCGTGCCACCGCGCGTGTACACCGGCTCGACGTACAGGAAGCCGCCGTCGAGCGGCACGGTCAGCAGGTTGCCGTACTCGATGTCGGAGTCGGTGCCCTTGAGGTTTCTCACGAACTCGGCGACGTCGTCGTTGCCGTTGAGCTCGCTCTGTACCTGGCCGGGTCCCTTCACCGTCGTGGTGACTCTCAACAGCCTTATCGTGCCGTAGTCCTTGCTGGCCGCATCCGCATCCACTGCCATGAACGCCCCGAGGTCGGGCCGCCCCTTCGGAGTGAAGGTGGTGGTCAGCGAGAACTTCTGGGCCGTCTGGTCCGGCATCTTTATGCTCAGGTAGTACGGCGGGACGGCGCCGGACTCCTTGTTGGTCGGGTCGTCCGGGACCTGCCACGCGTCACTGCCGCTGTAGAACTGTGCGGGGTTGGTGACGTGGTAGCGGGTGAGCAGCTCGCGCTGGACCTTGAACAGGTCCTGCGGGTACCGCAGGTGGTCCATCAGGTCCTTGGGGATGTCGGACCGCGGCTCCACCGTCCCGGGGAACGCCTTGCGCCAGGTCTTGAGGACCGGGTCCTCGGTGTCCCACTCGTACAGCTTGACCTTGCCGTCGTACGCGTCGACGGTGGCCTTCACCGAGTTGCGGATGTAGTTGACCTGGTTCTGCTGGGCGACGACCGCACGCTGGTTGGTGGTGAGCGAGTCGGCCGTGGTGTCCCCGAGCGTCGTACGCGAGGCGTACGGGTACCCGTTGGTGGTGGTGTACGCGTCGACGACCCACTGGATGCGGTGGTTCACCACGGCCGGATAGGCGTCGCCGTCGATGGTCAGCCACGGGGCGACCGCCTCGACGCGCTCCTTCGGCGTGCGGTTGTACAGAATCCGCGAGCCGTTGCCGATGGCCCCCGAGTAGAGGATCTGCGGCTCGCTGAACGACACCGCGTACGCGGCGCGGTTGAACGCGCTGCCGAGACTGACCCCGCTGTTGCCCTTGTAGCTGGTGGTCCTCTCGCCGTCCTCCTCGTAGTCGAGCTCCTTCTGGGGCCCGCCGACGATGGAGTACTGCTCGGTCTTCTCGCCGTAGTAGATCTGCTGCTCGTACGTGCCGAGCTCGCCTGTGGTCGGCAGACCGGACTCGGTGAAGTCCGGGGAGCCCTTCGGGTTCTTGCCCGTCGTGGTGCCCCGGGCGGCGATGGCGCCGTAGCCGTGGGTGTACGTGAAGTGGTCGTTGATCCAGTTGCGCTTGGGGATGCCGTCCAGATTGAGCTCGCGCAGACCGATGACCGTGTCCTGGTCCTTGCCGGCGGCGTCCTTGTAGCGGTCGACGTCCAGCGTCTTGGGGAACTGGTAGTAGTTCCTCTTCTGCTGGAGCTGCTGGAAGGCCGGGGAGACGACGTTGGGGTCCATCACCCGGTAGCTCGCCGCTTCGTCCGCGCTGGCACGCAGCTTCGCGTCGTCGGTCGTGGTGCTCTTGCCCGTGTAGTCGTCCACCTGCGCGTCATCGATGTCGTACGCGTCCCGCGTCGCCTCGATGTTCTTGCGGATGAACGGGGCTTCCTTGGCCTGCTCGTTGGGCTGGACCTGGAACTTCTGCACGATCGCCGGGTACAGCCCGCCGATCAGGATCGCCGAGAGCACCATCAGGCCGAACCCGATCACCGGGAGCTGCCAGGTGCGGCGCCACAGAGTCGCGAAGAACAGCACGGCGCAGATCGCGGCGATGCAGAACAGGATCGTCTTCGCCGGCAGGTACGCGTTGGCGTCGACGTACCGCAGGCCCGTCCAGTTGTCCGTCGCCTTGAAGTCACTGGACTTCACGGCGAGGCCGTACCGGTCGAGCCAGTACGCCACGGCCTTCAGCGAGACGAAGACGCCGAGCAGCACCGACAGGTGGCCGGTGGCCGCGCCGGTCGCCCGCGCGCCGGGGCTGGTGATGCGGAGCCCGCCGTACAGGTAGTGGGTCAGGGCGGCGGCGATCAGCGAGAGCACCGTGGCCGCGAAGCCGAAGCCCAGCAGGAAGCGGTACCACGGCAGGTCGAAGGCGTAGAAGGACACGTCCAGGTGGAACTGGGGGTCCTTCTGCCCGAACGACACGCCGTTCACGTACATCAGCCACGTACGCCACTGGCCCGAGGCGGACGCTCCGGCGATCAGCCCGACGAGCGCGGTGATCGCCAGCAGCACCCACCTCTTGTACGGGGCGAGACTCATCCGGTAGCGGTCCAGGCTCTGCTGCTCCAGCGACATCGCGCTCAGCGGCGGCCGGAGCCGGTGCGCGAGCCAGATGTTCACGCCGACGGCGATCGCCATCAGCAGTCCGAAGACGAGGAACAGCCCGATCTTGGTCCACAGGGTGGTGGTGAAGACGGACGAATACGCGACCGACCGGTACCAGAGCCAGTCCGTCCAGAACCCGGAGAACATGACGAACACCATGGCGAGAATCGCCAGGACGCCCAGTGTCATGAGCAGGGTACGGGCGCGCCGGGACGGGCGGCCGACTCTGATCCGTGGCCCGGTCGGGCCCCCGCCGCGGTCCGGCATCTGGAAAGCCAACGTGCGCCCCTCGAAGTTCGCGGTCGTGTGAAGCAGGCCCAGCGATCGTAGAGCCCACCTATGCAACTTACTGAGGCTTTACCTAGTTCCCGTTCCCGGGGCAGAACGAGGGAGGATGTCGAGCATGTCCAACGTTTCCCCCTCAGGCCCCCCGATGGCCGCGAGCCCCCTGACTGTCGCCGTGCTCGAAATCGACGAGTACGCCTCCGGCCTCGGCTGGGACCAGCCGGCCCGGCTCTTCGCGCTCGTCGACACCGCCAAGCTGCGCGTCCAGGAGCCCGGCCTCGCCGCCCAGCTCGGTCTCGACAGCTCCGATTCCACGACCGCCGCACTCACCCCCATCGAGCAGGAGGAGCTTCCCCCCGGAAAGGCGCTGGACGAGTTCCTCGCCACGATCGCCTGGCCCGACGCGGTCGCGGGCTGCGCCATGACGGTGGAGCGCCTGATGCTGCCGCCGTCCGCCGAGTCCTCCGTACCGGAGGGGCTCAGCGACGCCCAGCTGACCAAGTGGGTCGCCAAGCACCCCGACCGGCAGGAGGTGCGGATGACCGTGGCCGTCCTGCGCAACGGTGCGCGGGAGTCAGCCGTACGGCTCCGGGAGAAGGACTCCCCGACCGAGGTGCTGACCGGCGCCGGCCTGGTGCCGGGGCTCGCCGAGGCGCTGGCCGCCACGTTCGAGTCCTGACCGCAGCGGGCGGAACCGCCCGCTGCGGTCAGGGGCGGCGCGGTCAGCCTGCCGAGCAGCTCGGCAGGCCGGCCGTGTCGCCGACGCGGATCTTCTCCAGCGACTTCTTCGCGTCGTCGATCGTCTTCACCTTGACCAGGGTGAGCCCGCCGGGGGTGTCGGAGGCGGCGGCCTTGCAGTTGTCGCCCGGCGTCAGGAAGTACCTGGCGCCCGCGTTGCGCGCGCCGACCAGCTTCATGTTGATGCCGCCGATCGGGCCGACCTTGCCCTGGTCGTCGATGGTGCCGGTGCCCGCGATGAACTTGCCGCCGGTCAGCTGACCGGGCGTGAGCTTGTCGACGATGCCGAGGGAGAACATCAGCCCCGCGCTCGGGCCGCCGACGTCGGCGAGCTTGATGTCGATCTCGAACGGGAACGTGTGGTCCGTCCCGGCCTGGATTCCGACGATCGCCCGGTTCTCCTTGGGCGCCTTCTTCGTCGTGATGATGATCTTCTCGGTGCCCTCGGGCTGCTTGCCGGCCTTCTCGGCCGCCGCCGCCGTCTTGGCCGGGATCACCGTGAAGGTGACGTTCTCCCCCGGCTTGTGCTTGGTGACGAACTTCGCGACGTCCTCGGGCTGCTCGACCGCCGTGCCGTCGACCGCCTTGATCACATCACCGGCGTGCAGCTTGCCCTGCGCGGGGCTGTCCTTGATCACCGTGGAGACCACGACGCGCGACGTCACCGGGATGCCCAGCTCGGTCAGGGCGGCGACCTTGGCGCTCTCCTGGGACTGGCTGAACTCCTCGGCGTTCTCCTGGGTCGACTGCTCCTCGGTCTTGCCCCCCGGGTACAGCGTGTCGTGCGGAACGACCACGCTGTCGTGGGCCAGCCAGCCGTAGACGGCCTCGACGAGGTTCATGTTGTAGTCGGCGCCGGTGACCCTGACCGTCGTCATGTTGAGGTTGCCGGACGTCTTGTACGTCCGATGCCCGGAGATCTGCAGGACCGGATCGCCGGCGACCTTACCGAGCGTGTTCACCGTCGGCCCGGGAGACATCTCCGAATACGGCACTGGGATCAGCACGCCTGCGCAGAGCAGCGCGATGAGGATCAGCGTGGAGGCGAGCATCGTCGCGGTGCGGCGTGGCATGGAACGACAGTACGGGAAGGGTCTGTCAGTGCACCGCCGGGGCCGGTCCGTACGGGCGGAGGGCCGGGCGTCGTGCTGTGCCGGGTGGCGGGGCAGTCGGCGCCGGGATCCGGATTGGCGACTGCGTACGTTCGGTGCCGCGTCAGGCGGCGTCGGAACCGGAGTCGGATCTTTCCATCGCTTCACGGAACCGGGCATATCCGGCGAGTTCGGTGACATCACCGGTCGTGCGATTACGGGCGGCCCAGCTTCCCCATATCGCAGCACCGAAAGCAGCGAAAAGCGGAATCAGCAACCAGGCGAGTGCTGCCATCACTACCTCCCCACGCCATGAGCGACCGCAACTGACCGATGAGCAGATTAGTCCTCTGCAGATCCAACGCTCAGGGCAGGGGTGCGGTTACGCAAATCGGGGCCGATGTAGCCGGTCCGGTTTGCGCTCAGCAGGCGCCCACCCATTCCTCCGTACCGTCCGAGAACCGCTGGTGCTTCCAGATCGGAACCTCGTGCTTGAGGTCGTCGATGAGCTTGCGGCACGCCGCGAATGCCTCCGCACGGTGCGGGCAGGAGACGGCGACGACGACGGCCAGGTCTCCGACCTCCAGTTCACCCACTCGGTGGACAGCGGCCAGTGCCCGGACCGGGAACTCGGCGACGACCTTCTCGGCCACCCGGCGCATCTCGTCCTGCGCCGACGGATGGCAGGAGTAGCCGAGCGCGCCGACGTCCTGACCGCCGTCGTGATTGCGCACCGTGCCGACGAAGAGCGCTGTGCCCCCCGCGGCGTCGTCCCCGGCGGCGCGGAAGATCTCGTCGACGGACAGCGGCGTGTCCCGGATCTCCAGCAGCCGGATCGGGTCCTGCGCCGCCTGCTCGCCGGGGTGGTCATGGGTGGATGCCATGGGGCCCATGGTGCCGCACGGCACCGACATCGCGGAATAGCGCTTTCCACCGGCGGGCCGCCGGCCGCCTTGGAGCCTTCTACAGCCCCGGGGCGCCCCGGCCCGGTCCTGCCCGCCGTACCGCGGCCGGACACGTCTCAGATGCGGCGGCGGGCCTTGCGGGCGCGGCGGACCAGGGCGGCGGTGCCGAGCAGCGCCACGGTCGCACCGGCGGCGCCGGCCGCGGTGGCGTCCTTGCGGCCGAGCCTGCGCCCCGCGACGGTGTGGCGGCCCTCGACCTCTTCGAGGAGAGCGGCGAGCACCTCCTCGTTGGTCCACCCGGGACGCCAGCCGGCGTCGTGCAGACGGCTGACACTGACCACCCAGGGGTGCATCGTGTACGCGAGGTCACCCGCCGGGGACGGGGTGAGGCCGATCCGGTGCAGCCGGGCGGCGGCGCCGAGGGCGACCGCGGAGGGCAGCTCCATCCGGCGGACGCCACTGAGCTCCTCGACCTCCTGCTGTTCCAGCCAGCCGTCGCAGCCGACCGCGAACTCTCCGTCGATCTTCTCCAGCGCGGCGTACTCCAGTGCCGTGACCAGGTCGTCGACGTGGCAGAACTGCCAGGTGGGGCGCGATCCGGCGACGACCAGGAGGCGCGGCGACTCGAAGTAGCGGGTCAGCGCCGTGTCCGTACCACCGACCAGGACGGTGGGGCGGACCACGGTCACATTGAGGCCGGGATGGGCTCGGGGTGCGCGGCGCCCGAGCCGTTCGATCTCCAGGAGGTCGCCGACGCCGGTGGCCTCCGCCGTGGCACGCAGTTCGGCGTCCTCGGCGAGCGGGATGTCATTGTCGGGAAGCGCCCCGTAGACCATCGCCGAGGTGCAGAGCACGACCCGGTGGACCCCGACGGCCGCGGCGGCCGTCAGCACGGTCTGGGTGCCGCGGACGTTGTACGCGGTACGGGCGGCGGGGTCGGTCTCGAGGTCGAGATCGAGTGCCAGATGGACGACGACGTCCGCGCCGCGCAGCTTCTCGGCGATGGCGGGGTCGCGTACGTCGAGGATGTGCCAGATCGCCTCGGAGACCTCGCCGCGGCGCTCGTCGATGGCGATGACCTGCTTGATCTCCTCGGAAGCCGCGAGGCGTGCGGTGAGCAGCTCACCGACGCCGGTCGCGGCACCGGTGACCGCGACGACGGGGCCGCGGCTCTTGGAGCGGCTCTTCGACGGTTTGCTCTCGGGCGAAAGGTCGGCCAGGTTTCGCGCTGCGCGAACCTGAGGATCTGGGGAACTCACCGGGCGTCTCCAGCGGTTGTCTTCAGTACGTACCCGAATGACGCGTACGTACCAGGTGGCGTCCATCCTGCCGCAGGCCGGGAGTCGGCGGAGCACTGAGGCCCCGAGCGGGCTTGGTGTCTACGCTGGATGGTGATGTCGGGCAGTCGCCGTCGGTTCGAGCCGGCGGCCCTACGAGCCGAGGAAACCCGTGAGTGACACCCCATTCGGATTCGGCCTTCCGCCGGAGGAGCCGGAAGACGGCGACGAGGGCAAGAAGAAGGACCCCGCCGGAGGTGGGCAGGGTTCGGGCGGGCCTGCGAACCCGTTCGGCTTCGGGCCGGGCGCGGGCGGGGACAACCCGTTCGCGGCGATGTTCGGCACGATGAACCCGAACGACCTGGGAGCCGCCTTCCAGCAGCTCGGCCAGATGCTGAGCTACGAGGGCGGTCCCGTGAACTGGGACATGGCCAAGCAGATCGCCCGCCAGACGGTCGCCCAGGGCACCCCGGACGGCACGAAGGACGCGAGCGTCGGTCCGTCGGAGCGGGCCGCGGTCGACGAGGCCCTGCGGCTGGCCGATCTCTGGCTGGACGGGGTGACGTCGATGCCGTCCGGTTCCGTCTCGACCGTGGCGTGGAGCCGTGCGGAGTGGGTCGAGGCGTCCCTCCCCGCCTGGCAGAAGCTGGTCGACCCGGTGGCTGAGCGCGTCGGCCTCGCCATGGGCGATGTGCTCCCCGAGGAGATGCAGGCGATGGCCGGCCCGCTGATCGGCATGATGCGGTCGATGGGCGGCGCGATGTTCGGCCAGCAGATCGGGCAGGCCGTGGGCGTGCTGGCGGGCGAGGTCGTCGGTTCGACCGATATCGGACTTCCGCTGGGCCCGGCCGGAAAGGCCGCGCTGCTTCCGCTGAACGTCGAGCGATTCGGCAAGGACCTGAGCGTGCCGCAGGACGAGGTGCGGCTGTATCTCGCCCTGCGTGAGGCCGCCCACCAGCGGCTCTTCGCTCATGTGCCGTGGCTGCGCTCGCACCTTTTCGGCGCGGTCGAGGGGTACGCGCGCGGCATCAAGGTCGACACCAGCAAGCTGGAGGACGTGGTCGGCCAGTTCGACCCGTCGCAGCCCGAGCAGCTGCAGGACGCCCTTCAGCAAGGCATGTTCCAACCGGAGGACACGCCGGAGCAGAAGGCCGCGCTGGCCCGGCTGGAGACGGCGCTGGCCCTGGTCGAGGGCTGGGTCGACGCGGTGGTGCACGAGGCCGCGAAGGCCCGGCTGACGTCGGCCGACGCACTGCGCGAGACGATGCGCAGGCGGCGCGCCTCCGGCGGTCCCGCCGAACAGACCTTCGCCACACTGATCGGCCTCCAGCTGCGACCGCGGCGGCTGCGGGACGCCTCGCGCCTGTGGGCGTCGCTCACGGACGCGCGCGGTCTCGACGGTCGCGACGCGCTCTGGGCGCACCCGGACATGCTGCCGACCGCCGGTGACCTGGACGACCCGGACGGGTTCGTGCACCACGAGCACCTGGACTTCTCCGAGCTGGACAAGATGCTCGGCGACGCCGCGAAGGGTAGCCAGACGCCCGCGGACGACCGGAGCGACGCCGGTGACCGGGGCGACGCGGACGGCAAGGGCGGCAACGACGGCAAGGACGAGACCGAACAGTGAGCCTGTACGACGACGCGGTACTCGTGCTGAAGACGTACGAGTCTTCGGCCGACCCCGACCAGGAGCAGCTGCGCCAGGTCTATCTGGACCATCTGTCGCGGCACCCGGACGGTATGTGGAAGGCCTGCGGGGCCGGGCATCTGACAGCCAGCGCGCTGGTCGTCGATCCGGAGCGCGGCCGGGTTCTGCTGACGCTGCACCGGAAGCTGCAGATGTGGCTGCAGATGGGCGGGCACTGCGAGCCCGAGGACGACACGCTGGCTGCCGCGGCGCTGCGTGAAGCCACCGAGGAATCCGGCATCAGCGGTCTGACGCTGCTGTCGGGAGGTCCGGTGGCGCTGGACCGGCATGCGATCCCGGCGCCCTGCCACTGGCATCTGGATGTGCAGTACGCGGCACTGGCTCCGTCGGGCGCCACGGAGCAGATCAGCGACGAGTCGCTCGATCTGCACTGGTTCGCGTACGACGAGGTGGCCGAGGTGGCCGACGCCTCGGTCGTACGCCTGGTCGCGCGCGCACGCGCGGCTCTGGAGGACGGCCGGCAGCCGTAACGGACCGCAGCGGACAAGGGGCGGCCTCCCAGGAGGTCGCCCCTTGTCCGTGTCCGCGCGGTGCGGTTCAGTTCCAGGCGTTGTTCTGGTTCTGGGCGTGCGCTCCCTGCTGGCCCATGCCGTACTGGGCGCGCAGCCCCTGGCCGATCTGGGCGCTCTGCGGGGGCAGTACCTCGCTGGGCTGGACCAGGGCGAAGCCCTGTCCGAGGAAGCTCAGCTCCCAGCCCTCGCCGGTGTTGCCACGCCGCCGCCAGACCCCGGAGGAGTGCGTCTGGGCCTGCATCTGCACCCGCAGCGAGCTGGACCAGGCGACGATCGCATCGGCGTCGACGTTGACGTACTTGTCGGGCGTGACCTGCATCATCAGCGGCTGGCCGGAGGTCATCAGCGCGACCTTGCCGGTGCCGGAGATGTTGAGCTGGTACTTGCCGGTGCCCGAGATGCCGTACTGGCTGTCCACGGCGATGACCTCGGTGTGCAGCGACGAGTCGAGCGCCAGGACGTAGGCGCTGTCCACCGTCATGCCGTCATGGTCCACGTCCACGACATGGACGTACTGCGCCAGGTTTGCGAGGTAGACGGTGCCCTGCCCGGAGCAGCGCATCAGGTCGAGGCCCTCACCGGTGCTCGCGCGGGCCCGGCGCTGCCCGTGCGACTGGTACTCGCCGTCGAACTCCATCAGCCCCTGATAGGCGACCATGGCGCCCTTGCGGGCGAGGACGTCGTCGCGACCGGTCAGCGAGACCCGCAGGAGCTGCGGGTTCTGCACGGTGTACCGCTCCTGGGACTGCTGTTCCGTGTAGCTGAAAAGCGGACTCTGCATGGTGTGTTCTCCCTCCCCCTCAGTTCCGGATCCGCAGGCGGTCCGTACTGTCCTCGCTCGGCTGGACGACGACGATGCCCTGACCGGAGAACGCCATCTGGTACGCCTCGCCGCTTCCGCGCCCGATGAGCGAGGAGGCCTTGAAGCTGCGCTTGCCCTTCACCTTGAGGTTCGGGGACCACGCCACGAGGGCGTCCGGGTCGACGTAGGTCTCGTCGTCGCCGCGTCCGCAGTCCACGACGATCGGCGTGCCGCGCGAGGTGATGGCGACCCAGCCGGTGCCGGCGATGCAGACGTTCCACAGGCCCTGGCCGGCGAACTTGGCCAGCCCCTTGACCCGCTCGACGCCCCAGGTGAGGTGGCCGTCGAACGCCAGGACGTTGGTGCCGTTGACCGAGAGGGAGTCGTTGTTGAGATTGATGACGACCACATCGGCGCCGTAGTCGGCGAGGTAGAGCAGCCCGTCACCGGCGCACTTCATCAGGGGTGCGCCCTCGCCGGTGATCCACTGGGAGGCGATCTGACGGACGGCGGGCGGATTCGGTTCGTACTGGATGAAGCCCTCGTACGACACCATCGAGCCGGTACGGGCGAAGAGGTCCTGGCCGGTGGCCATGGCGACCTTGAGCATCGTGCGGCCGTGGTTCTCCATCCGGGCCGTGACGGGGGTCGGGGCGAAGCCCGCGAGTTGCTGGTTCATGACGGGCTCCCTCAGACCTCGTAGGGCTGGACGACGATGAAGTTGCCGGGGGCTCCCCGGAACTGGAGGTTCACGGTCTCCCCGCTGTGCCCGGGGTACGCGTTGCGGCGCAGCCGGACCTGGCTGGAGATGATCACCTGGGACGCCGACGACCAGGCCACGATGGCGTTGCAGTCGGCGAACGTGGTCGGTGTGACCGGCAGGACGACGGGTACGCCGTGGGTCTTGACGATGACCGTCCCGGTGCCCTGGAACTGCATGGTGAACAGGGCACCACCGGGGATGCCGTGGCCCTCGATCCTGCGGACCTCGTGCTGCAGCGACTCGTCGAAGGCGAGAACGCTCTCCGCCGAGACACAGATGCCGTCGCCCTGGAGCTCGATGGCGTGCAGATGGGAGCCGTCCTCGGCGAGGAAGACCTGCCCCCGGCCGGTACAGCGCATCAGCTGCATCTCCTGGCCGGTGGCGTTGCCGACGATGCGGCCGGCGAAACCGGCGCCCTTGTAGCTGAAGTCGACCTTGCCCTGGTACATCACCATGGAGCCCTGTCGGGCGAGCACCGGCGTACCGCCCATGGTGAGGTCGACCCGCATGAGCTGCTGGTTCTGCGGGGTCCAACGCTGGCCGGTGGCCGTCTCCTTGTACGGCTGGAGCGCGGCCTGCAGGCCGGCACCGGCCTGCGGCACCCCTTGCGGTACGCCCTGGGGCATGCCGGGGGGCTGCTGCCCGTACTGAGGCGGAGCCTGCTGCCCGTAGGGGGCGGCGGGTACGGGCTGGCCCGGGACCTGTCCGAACTGCGGCTGCTGGGGCGGCTGGCCCGGCTGCCCGTACGGAGCCGGGGCCGGCGCGGGCGGCGGTACGGTGCCACCCATCGGCGGCATCGGCGCCGCGATCGTCGGCGCTGCATGCATCTGCTGCTGCGGGGTGGGGGCCGGAGCCTGCGCCGCCGGGGCCCCGAAGGAAGGGGCGGGCTGCGGGACTTGGGGGGCCTGCGGGGCAGCCGGAGCGCCGAAGGACGGGGCCGGGGCGGTCGCCTGCGGGGGCGGGGCGAACGACGGGGCCGCTGTCTGCTGTTGCGGCGCGGCGGGCGCCTCCTCGGCGACCTCACCGCCGAAGTTCTTCAGCAGCGCGTCGAGGCCACCGTCGAATCCCTGGCCGACGGCCGCGAACCGCCAGACGTCCTTCAGATAGAAGTCGCCCAGCATCACCGCACGCTCGGTGGTGAACTCGGAGCCGGTGAAGGCGTACCTGACGACTTCCTCGCCACCCGCGACGATGCGGATGTACCCCGGACCGACCTGCGACATCTGTCCCGCGCCGTCGATGGTCGCGGTGAACGACAGCTTGTGGATGTTCGCCGGAATACGGTCCAGCGTGACGCGGAACGACTCGGTGTCACCGGCCTGGGCACCAAGGAGCTGAATGGACTCCTCGGGCGACTTCGGCTGGTTGAAGAAGATGAAATACCGGTCGTCGGAGAGCTGCTCATTGGCATCGAGGCCGAAGCAGCTGATGTCAAAGGTCAGTCCCGGGCCGGAGATCTGCACACCTACGTACAGGTCCGTCCCCGGCGTGAGATCGCTGATCTTGGCCTTGTGGCCGCGTTGAAATTCCCTTGCCATGCGTAACGACCGTCCCCCATCCCGAATGTAAATGCGTCGCGCCAGGCTAGCCGCAAACTCCGACATTGAGCTGAGTCGGTACACACCCGGTACACAATCACCGAAGGTCACTCGCTTCGGGCGGCCGGCAGATGCGGCAACCGGTCGGCCGCCACCACTCCTTCGAGATAGCCGCGAGCCCGCTCGGTCCGCGGGTACGCCTCCAGCAGCCGCCAGAACCGCGGACCATGACCGGGGACCAGGAGATGCGCGAGCTCGTGGACGAGCACGTAGTCGACGACGTACTCCGGCATGCCCTGCAACCGGTGCGACAGACGGATGCTGCCCTCCGCCGGTGTGCAGGACCCCCATCGGGTGTTCTGGTTGGTCACCCACCGCACCGACACAGGTCTGGCCCGGCCGTCGAAATACAGGTCGGACAACCGCTCGGCACGCTCGGCGAGTTCGCTGTCACCGAGGATGCGCTTGCTCTCCTGGGCCGCGAGTTTGTCGAGCATCACGCTCACCCAGCGCTGCTCCTCCGCCTCCGACATCCTGGCGGGGATCAGCACGATGGTGCGGTCGCCCTCCCGGTACGCGGAGACCGTTCTGCTGCGGCGGCTGCTCCTGCGGACCTCGACCGCGCTCGTCGCCGAGACGCGGGGCGGATGGCTGGCCGCGCTGCGCTGATAATGTCCGGCGCTGCGCGCGGAGGTCTCGCCGGCGAAGCCGGGTGACGGGTCGGCGGGCACGCCACGACGTTACCCGCTGTCAGTACGGGAAGTCCCGCCCCCGGGGCGGTTGACGCTTGATCCACTCCACGGCATGCACCATTTGAACGACTAATGCCCCCACCTGTGGACAACTTTCTGCACGTTTCGACGCCTGCCCGCATTCTGGCAACGGATCTCGCGAAGCTCCGGCCACGCCTCGCGCACAGAGATCGCGGAGCGACCGCAGAGCGATCACAGAGATCGCGCAGAGATCGCGCACGGACCGCACCGACGCCGGCCGGCACGACGGACAGAGACCGGGGAAACCATGCATCCGATGTTGAAGCCCGCACTGCGCCGCGCCTGGCGCGACAGGGACACCGTGCAATTCGGGGTGACACGCGCTCACGCGGTGAAGCTCGGCCCGGTGGATATCGCCACCGGAAGTTTCCTGGAACTGCTCGACGGAACGCGCGGCCTCCCGCTGCTGCGCGAAGAGGCACGGAAGCTGGATCTGGCGGACCATCAAGTGGACACACTGGTGCGGCGCTTGGCGAGCGCGGGACTGATCGACGATGTACGGGCCGGCGGCCCGGAAGCCGCAGCATTACGGAACAGGGCCGACGTCCTGGAACGGCAGCGCCCCGACCTCGCGTCACTCTCGGTCATCCACCCCGAACCGGGCGGCGGGATGCGCAGACTCGCAGCCCGCCGTGCGATGCGGGTCCAGGTGAGAGGCGCCGGCCGGGTCGGTGCGGCGATCGCCGCGGTGCTGTCCGGGTCCGGAGTGGGCCGGGTCGAGGTCCTGGACGGCGGGGTCACCGAACCCTCGGACATCGCGCCGTGCGGGCTTCCGGCAGGGGCTGTCGGAGAGCGCAGGGACACCGCGGCCCGGCAGTTGGTCCGTCGCTCGGCCGTCGGCTCCACCCCGCGGTCGACGGGGACGGCAGACGCCGCGGCGGGTGACACGTCAGCGGGTGGCCCGTCTGCGAGTGGTGGTCCTGGGCTGTCGTTGGTCGTGGTCGCCCCTCGGGACGGTCTTGCGGTGTACGCCCCCGACCCCCGGGCCGCCGAACCGTGGATCGCGTCGGGCATTCCACATCTCTATGCCGGGGTGATCGAGGCCACCGGTGTGGTCGGCCCCTTGGTCCTGCCCGGCGGTACGGCCTGCGCGGGATGCCTGGCGCTGACCCGCACGGACCGGGATCCGCAGTGGCCGAGGATGCTGGCGCAGTGGCGGTCCGGGCGACGCCATGCGGTGCAGGCGTGCGACCTGGGGCTCGCGACAGCGGTGGCCGGTCTCGCCGCGGCCCATGCGCTGGCCTTTCTGGACGGCGAACTGCCTGCCAGCACAGGGGCCAGGTGGGAGGCTGCTCTGCCGCTGTTGGACTGGCGGTCGGAGCAGGTCGGGGCGCACCTCGACTGTTCCTGCGGGGCGGGTGGGCACACTGTGGGGGAGCGCACCTCTGGGCTCGGCACGACGCAGGACACAATGGCCGGGTAACCGCCGCACGCGGCGCGGCAGTCTGGGATTTGGAGGGGCGTATGTCTGATCTACCCCGGAAAGCGGTCACCCGTACCGCCAAGTTGGCCGCGCTGCCACTCGGCTTTGCCGGCCGGGCCACGTGGGGTCTGGGCAAGCGGATCGGCGGCAGGTCCGCGGAGATAGTGGCCCGTGAGCTCCAGCAAAGGACGGCGGACCAGCTGTTCAAGACCCTGGGGGAGCTGAAGGGGGGTGCCATGAAACTCGGTCAGGCCCTCTCCGTCTTCGAGTCGGCGCTCCCCGAGGAGGTTGCCGGGCCGTACCGGGCGGCGCTCACCAAACTGCAGGAAGCCGCGCCCCCCATGCCGACGCGCACCGTCCACGCGGTACTGGAGGAGCGGCTCGGCGAGGACTGGCGGGAGCTGTTTCTCGAATTCGAGGACAAGCCGTCGGCCGCCGCCTCGATCGGGCAGGTGCACCAGGCGGTCTGGCACGACGGCCGCGAGGTCGCGGTGAAGGTGCAGTACCCGGGCGCCGGGGAGGCCCTTCTCTCGGATCTCACCCAACTCAGTCGCTTCGCCCGGCTACTCGGCCCGCTGATTCCCGGGATGGACATCAAGCCGCTCATCGCCGAGCTCCGCGACCGTGTGTCGGAGGAGCTGGACTACGAACTGGAGGCACGCTCCCAGCGCGAGCACGCCGAGGAGTTCGCGGACGATCCCGATGTGGTGATCCCCGATGTGGTGCACCAGTCGGACCAGGTGCTGGTGACGGAGTGGATCGACGGTGTACCGCTCTCCGAGGTGATCACGGACGGCACGCAGGAGCAGCGGGACCGAGCGGGCCAGTTGCTGGCCCGCTTCCTGTTCTCGGGTCCGGCGCGCACGGGTCTGCTGCACGCGGACCCGCATCCGGGCAACTTCCGGCTGCTGCCTGCGGACACGAAGGAAGGCGGGGCCGGACAGTGGCGGCTCGGGGTGCTGGACTTCGGCACGGTGGACCGGTTGCCGGGCGGTCTGCCGCAGCCCATCGGGGACTCGTTGCGACTCACCCTGGCGGGTGACGCGGAAGCGGTGTACGAGCTGCTGCGCGAGGAAGGCTTCGTCAAGGAGTCGATCGACCTCGACCCGAATGCGGTACTCGACTATCTGCTGCCGATCATCGAGCCGGCGCAGGTGGAGGAGTTCACCTTCACCCGGAGCTGGATGCGCAATCAGGCGGCTCGGATAGCGGATCTCCGCTCCCCCGCCCATCAGCTGGGCAAGCAGCTGAACCTGCCGCCCGCCTATCTGCTCATACACCGGGTGACGCTGAGCACGATCGGGGTGCTGTGCCAACTGGGTGCGACGGTGCGGCTGAGGGACGAACTGGAGTCCTGGGTCCCTGGGTTCCTGCCGATCGAGGACCTGCCCGTCGAGGACCTGCCCGTCGAGGACCTGTCGATCGCGGACCTGCCGGAGCAGGAGCAGCGGGTGGGCGACGCGGCAGCCGAGGCGTAGGCCCCGGGACCGGACGGGGCCGGCCTGTCACCACCAGGGCGAGTCGAGGCGGCCTTCGATCGCCCTGATATGGCTGCGGGCGCAGTTGTCGCAGAAATACTGGCGTCTGCCGTTCTCCACGGAACAGACCCAGGTCGGCGGCGCGTACTCGCTGTCGGCGGCGGTGTCGCACCGGGCGCACACCACGACACGGCCGCCCGGTTGTGCGGGGTGATGAGTCTCCTCGTTCACCTCGTGACGATAACTCCGTCCCCGTCGCGCGGCACGTCACCACACAGCACGACCGCGGGGCCGGTCCGTCCGGACCGGCCCCGCGGAAGGGGTACTGACAAAAGGTGCTGATCGCTGCCGGGCAGAGCGGCTGTCCGGCTGCGGGTGAAGCGGTTTTTCGGCCTGACTAGTGCATGACCGCCATGGCCAGCGCGCGGCGGGCACGCATCGAAGCGCGCTCCGCCCGGCGCTGCATCCGCCGGGCGGAGACCAGGCGCACGGCCTGGCGCTCCGCATCGGCCTCCCTCAGGCGGTCGTGCATATGCGCACGAGCCAGAGCTTCTGGGATGAGTTGCATTTCGCGGGTCCTGTTCTGACGCGAGTCGTTCGCGCCGATGCTTGTGACGTTCGGTGTTGCGGAGCCGACGGGCTCATTCGTGGGGACGGACATTGGTGCCTGATTTCGGGGATCGTGGGTTCGGGGACGGTCGATGGTTCCGATGCGCTTCATGGGTTTGGGGGCCGTGACCCCCAGTCCGGCGATCACGCCGCGACCGGGTTCTTGCGCGGACGGCCACGCGGCCGCTTGCGAGCGACGACGACGCCCTGGATGAAGAGCTCGCCACCCCAGACACCCCACGGCTCGCGGCGCTCCTTGGCGCCGGCGAGGCAGGCCTCGACGAGCGGGCAGGTGCGGCAGAGGGACTTGGCGTACTCGACATCGGCCGGCGACTCGGCGAAGAAGACCTCCGGGTCGTAGGAACGGCAGGGGACGGGCACGCCGAGGTTCTCGATGGCGTCGTCGAGCGCGGTGAGCGCAGTGAGGGGGATCAAGGTGGAGTCCTCCGTGAGGCCGGGCGGGGGGATCGTTTCGGAAGGCGGTACGGACGGGGCGTGCGCTTCGAGTTGCACGGTGGTGGTGTCCTCGTCTGGTCGTTCCGGCCGGTCGGCCGGGTGGCTGCTGGTACCGGGTGCTGCTTGTCCCGAGGCCCCTTCTCGCTGTGTCGTCCGTTTGGACAAAACAAAAGGGCCGCGGATCCCGAGTGGGGTTCCGCGGCCCTGAAGGCGCCGGCCTGATGGTCCATCAGGCTGGATCACTCCAGGGTTCAGGCCCACGGAAGGCCCACATCTTGTGGTGGTGCGTCGTCTGCTGCTCGGCTCCGGCACCGACTGCCGCAAAGGCATAGGCCGCCTTGGCCTGTCCCTTCGCTACTGCTGCCGTCGGTGCCTGGGTCGGTCGCTCATTGCGCTCCCGCACGGGGAGGCTCGCCAGGGACAGCGGGCCGGCGGCGGAAATGCCGGACAGACCGGTGCCACGCAGCGAAGATTCCGAAGAGCAGGCGAGGCCGAGCGAGCAGGCGGAGACGACCGACGGATCGGTCATTTTGTTGGTCTCGATGATGCTGATCACGACAATCGCCTCCTCTCGGCGTCTCGGGGGGACCGGTCTCGCCGGTCCTGCGTATTCGGATAAGTACAGCACGGGGTGAGGGCTTCAGAGAAGTCGCTGTTCCCGTGGTTAAGAACCTATGGTGATGACTGGGGCAGGCGCAAACTATTTTTTCGACGAGTTTTTCTCACACCTCCTCGTCAGCTCCTCCGAGCCCGTCGTCTGGGTCCTGACCTGCACATATGGCCAGCACCGCGGCACCGAACCGGTCCAACTTCCGGACACCGACCCCGGGGATTCTGGCCAGTTCACCGTCGCCGGCCGGGACCGACTCCGCGATCGCCATCAGCGTCTTGTCGGTGAACACGCAGTAGGCCGGCTGGCCGATCTCCTTGGCTTGTTCCGCACGCCAGTCGCGCAGTCGCTCGTACAGCCCCTCGTCCATGTCGGAGGGGCAGTCCTCACAGCGCATCAGTTTCATCTCACCCGCGTCGGTGAGGGTCTTGCCGCAGACCCGGCACAGGGCAGGGCCACGGCGCCTGCGCTTGGCCACCGCCGGCCGCTCGATGCCTCCCCCGCCGATGCCTCCGGTGCCGGCCGCGCCGCGGCCGCCGAGCGCCGCCGAGCCGGGGCGCAGCCCGTTGAGGAAGCGGCTCGGGCGCCGTCCGCCGCGGCTGCCGGGCGACCGGGACAGCGACCAGGACAACGAGAGATGGAAGCGTGCCCGAGTCACGCCGACGTACAGCAGTCGGCGCTCCTCCTCGATCTGCTCGTCGGTCTTGGCGTACGTGATCGGCATCATGCCCTCGGTCAGCCCGACCAGGAACACGGCGTCCCACTCCAGGCCCTTCGCCGAGTGCAGTGACGCCAGCGTGACTCCCTGGACGGTGGGGGCGTGCTGGGCGGCCGCCCGCTCGTCCAGCTCCGCCACCAGGTCGGAGAGCGTCGCCCCCGGCTTGGCCTGTTCGAAGTCCTCGGCCAGCCGGACCAGGGCGGCCAGGGACTCCCAACGGTCGCGCACCGCCCCGGAGCCGGCGGGCGGCTCAGTGGTCCAGCCCTTGGTGGAGAGGACCGCCCGCACCTGCGAGGGCAGCCCCTCCGCGTCGTCGAGCAACGAGTCGTTACCCCCGGCGCGGGCGGCGCCGCGCAGGGCGACGCCCGCCTCCCGTACCTCCGCGCGCTCGAAGAAGCGCTCCGCTCCCCTCAGCTGGTACGGCACGCCCGCGTCGGACAGGGCCTGCTCGTAGACCTCGGACTGGGAGTTGACCCGGTAGAGCACGGCGATCTCACCGGCCGGGACGCCCGCGGCGATCAGATCGCGGATCCGGCGCGCGGTGCCCTCGGCCTCGGCGGGCTCGTCCGCGTACTCCGTATAGGCCGGCTCCGGCCCCGGCTCGCGCTGCGAGACCAGTTCGAGCCGGTGCTCCGCGGCGCGGCCGCGGGCCTGGCCGAGCACGCCGTTGGCGAGATGGACGACCTGGGGCGTGGAGCGGTAGTCCCGAACCAGCTTGACCACGGTCGCGTTCGGGTGGCGGGAGCGGAAGTTCAGCAGGTGGTCGGGGGTGGCCCCGGTGAACGAGTAGATCGTCTGGCCGGCGTCCCCGACGACGCACAGGTTGTCCCGGTCGCCGAGCCAGAGGTCGAGGAGTCGCTGCTGGAGCGGGCTGACGTCCTGGTACTCGTCGACCACGAAGTGCTGGTACTGGCGACGGACATGGTCCGCGATGTCATGGCGGTCCTGAAGGATCGCCACGGTGAGGAGCAGCACATCCTCGAAGTCGATCACCGAGCGGTCGCGCTTCAGCTGCTCGTACATCGCGTAGATCTGGGAGATCTCGGCCGGATCGCGCGGGGCGTCCCGCTGGGTCTTGGCGACCACGGCCGGGTAGTCGGCGGGCACGGTCTGGGTGACCTTCGCCCACTCGATCTCGCTGGTGACGTCCCGCAGCTCGTTGCGGTCGAGCCGGATGCGGCAGCGGGCGGCGGCTTCGGCGACCAGCTGGACCTTGCGCTCCACCAGCCGCGGCAGATCACCGCCGACCGCCTTCGGCCAGAAGTACTGGAGCTGACGCAGGGCGGCGGAGTGGAACGTCCGCGCCTGCACCCCGGCCGCGCCGAGCTGGCGCAGCCTGCCCCGCATCTCGCCCGCTGCCCGGTTGGTGAACGTGACAGCCAGCACACTCGTCGGCTGAAGTATCCCGGCACGCACCCCGTACGCGATGCGGTGCGTGATCGCGCGCGTCTTGCCCGTACCGGCTCCGGCCAGCACGCACACCGGGCCGTGCAGGGCCAGGGCGACCTCGCGCTGCTCGGGGTCCAGCCCGTCGAGCACGGCGTCCGCCGACTCGGGGACCCGGGGGAAGAGAGAGGAATGCGTTGCTGATGTCACCCCGCCATGCTGCCAGGTCGGGAGAGGCGGACGCGGAAGTTGTCCACAGGGGAGCGACATCCGTCGTACTAATGCGGGGGCGCCTGCGGGAATGGCGGCCAGGTCACGTACGTTCCACTCCCTGCGGGGGGCACCTTTCCAGCTTTTCCGCTAGACGCGGCAACGCAACGTGACGAGACGAACGAGACAGAGGAGCGGGAAAACATGCCGGGCACTGTGACGATGTACAGCACCACGTGGTGCGGTTACTGCCGTCGGCTCAAGGGCCAGATGGACCGCGAGGGCATCACGTACAACGAGATCAACATCGAGCAGGACCCGGAGTCCGCGGCCTTCGTCGAGAAGGCCAACGGGGGCAACCAGACCGTTCCGACCGTGCTCTTCTCGGACGGTTCGACGCTGACGAACCCCTCGCTGGCCCAGGTGAAGCAGAAGATCGGCGTCTGAGTCACGCGAGCTTGCGCTCCTTTCGCCGACGCGAGTGGTCAGGGCGACGAGCCCGCACGAAGAGCCGGCGCCAGGCGCCTACGTGAACGCCCGCTGCCTTCCGGTTGTCCCGGAGGACGGCGGGCGTTCGCGTACCCGGAAGCCGGGCTTCGGGTCACGACGCCGAGCTGCCGGGCCGCCGCCGCGACCGTCTGCTCGAGAGGGACCGCGATGGTCATCGGTCCGACACCGCCCGGGACCGGGGTGATCAGCCGCGCCCGCTCGGCAGCTGTCTCGAAGTCGACGTCGCCGACATCGCCTCGTTGCAGCCGGCGTCGATCACCACGGCACCCGGCTTGATGTCCGCACCGGCGATGAAGCGCGGCTTGCCGACCGCGGCCGGCAGGACGTGCGCCTCCCGCACGATCGACGAGAGGTCGGCCGGTGCGTGAGTGGCAGTACGTCACGGTGGCGTCCCGGCCGAGCAGAAGCATCCCTGCGGGCCTGCCGAGGAAGGCGCTGCGCCCCACGACGTCCGCCCGCTTTCCCGCGAGGTCGACGTCGTACTCGTCCAGCAGGCGCATGATTCCGCCGGGCGTTCAGGAGACGAAGCCCGGCAGGCCGAAACTCATCGTCGCGAACGAGTGCATGGTGACCCCGTCGACGTCCTTGGCCGGTTCGATCGCTTCGAACTCGGCGCGTTCGTCGATGTGCGGTCCCACAGGGTGCTGGACCAGGATGCCGTGGACGCCCGGGTCGTCCGACAGCGCGGTGACCGCGTCGACCACATCCTGTGTGGTGGAGGTGGCGGGAAGGGCCTCGTGCCGCGACTCGATGCCCGCGCTCTCGCACCGGCGGCGCTTCATCCGGACGTAGGTCACGAGGCCGGGTCCTCCCCGACCAGCGCCGTCGCCAGGCAGGGTGCCGTCCCGGTACGCAGCCGGAGATCCGCTGCCGTCGCCGAGCCGGTTTCGATGATCCTGCGGGCAAGGACGGTGCCGTCCATCGGACGGGCTGTCTGAGGTCGGGCCACGTTTCGCTCCTGGGTGTCACGAGGATCGCGAGGATCACGGTGTGTCGTCCAGGCGCATGGCATCGACGGTTGTCGAGAGTTCCGTCGGACCGCTCCCCGGTGGTGCTCCACCTCAGCGCCGGTCACGGCCCGGGGCCAGGTTGGTGCGCGATCGTCTCGTCGGGGGAGAAACCGCCGCGGTCCTGAAGGTGCGACCGGGCCGCACACGCTCGGTCGCATGCCGATCAGCGCGCGTCAGCCGGCGCTGCCCGGCCTCGGGAGCGGCTTGCCGTACCAGAGTTCGATCAGACGTGCCGCGATCGAGATGCCGAACGGCGGCAGGACCTCGCCCGACTCGAAGGCCGCCGTCAGGTCCTCGCGGGAGAACCAGCGGGCCTCCTCGATCTCCTCGCCGTCCACATTGATCTCCGACGACGTGGCTCGGGCCATGAAACCGAGCATCAGGCTCGACGGGAACGGCCAGGGCTGGCTGGCGATGTACTCGACCTCGCCGACCGTGATGCCCGCCTCCTCGAACACCTCGCGGGCCACGGACTGCTCGATCGACTCCCCCGGCTCGACGAAGCCCGCGAGCGTCGAGAAGCGGCCTTCCGGCCAGTGCACCTGACGGCCCAGCAGAGCACGGTCCTGGTCGTCCGTGACCAGCATGATCACCGCGGGGTCGGTGCGTGGGTAGTGCTCGGCGCCGCAGGCCGGGCAGCGACGGATGTGGCCGGCCGCCGCGATGACCGTACGTTCGCCGCAGCGGGAGCAGAAGCGGTGCAGCCGCTGCCAGTTCTCCAGCGCCACCGCGTGCACCATCAGCCCCGCGTCGCGGGGGCCGAGCAGCAGTCCGGCCTCACGCAGCCCGGCCGGGCGGGCCGGCTGGTCCATACGGCCGGGCAGGGAGTCCTTCTGGAGCGCGAAGTAGCTGACGCCGTCCTCGTCGGTGCCGAGGAAGTAGCGGTGGGTCTCGGTGACCGGGGCCTCGAAGGCCGGGGTCATGACGATCTCCGTACCGCCGTCGGCCGTGTCGTCGATCAGCACCTGCCCGCCCGAGACCACGAAGACGCGGGTGGTCGGGTGGCTCCAGGCGGCGGAGAGCCATGCCTCGTCGAGGCGGTGGTGCGCGGCGCGGTCGATGCCGCTGGGTGCGGTGAGACCGATGGGCCGGTCTGTCGTGGCGTTGTCGAAGGTGCTCACAGGTGCTTCCTACTCCCCCGGGACGGTTCGGGTGTTCAGAGGATTCAGCGGAGTGCGGCCGCCAGCTCGCCCCACAGGTGGGCGGTGGTCTCCACGCCCTTGAGCAGGAGGTCGAGTTCGACCTTCTCGTTGGGGGCGTGCCAGCCGTCGGACGGTACGGAGATGCCCAGGAAGAGGACCGGTGCGCCGAGCACGTCCTGCAGGTCGGCGGCGGGTCCCGAGCCTCCTTCGCGGGTGAAGAGGATCTTCTGCCCGAAGGCCCGTCCCATGGCTCGGGCCACGGCCTGCAGGGCGGGGTGGTCCAGCGGGGTCAGGCAGGGGCGGGTGGCGGGGGCGAAGGTGATCCGGTGGCGGATGCCGGCCGGGAACCGTGCCTCGGCCCACGCGCGGACGGCCTGCTGGACGTGGTCGGGGTCCTGGCCGGCTACCAGCCGGAAGCTGATCTTCACGAGGGCGGAGGACGGAATGATGGTCTTGCTTCCGGCGCCCTGGTAGCCGCCGCCGATGCCGTTGACCTCGGCGGTGGGGCGGGCCCAGATGCGTTCCAGCGTGGAGTAGCCGGCCTCACCCGTCGTCGCCTGTGACTTGGCGGTGCGCAGCCAGGTTTCCTCGTCGAAGGGGAGCTCGGCGAAGAGGGCGCGCTCGGTGTCGGTGAGGTCCGTCACGCCGTCGTAGAAGCCGGGGATCGCGACCCGTCCGTCCGCGTCGTGCAGTGCGGCGACGAGGCGGGCCACGGCGGTCGCCGGATTGGGGACGGCGCCGCCGAACGATCCGGAGTGGATGTCCTGCTCGGGGCCGTACAGCTCGATCTCGCACTCGGCGAGGCCGCGCATGCCCGTGCAGACCGTCGGGGTCGTCTCGTCCCACATGCCGGTGTCGGAGACGATCACGGCGTCCGCGCCGAGACGCGCCGCCTGCTCCTCGACCAGGGTGCGGAAGTGCGGGGAGCCGGACTCCTCCTCGCCCTCGACGAGGAGCTTGAGGTGCACGGCGGGGGTGGTGCGGCCGGTGGTGGCGAGGTGGGCCCGGACGCCGAGGGTGTGGAAGAACACCTGGCCCTTGTCGTCGGCCGCGCCGCGCCCGTACATCCGGCCGTCCCGGATCACCGGTTCGAACGGATCGGTGTCCCAGCCGTCCTCCCGGGCCGCTGGCTGCACGTCGTGGTGCCCGTAGACGAGGACGGTCGGAGCGTCCGGGTCGTCGGACGGCCACTCGGCGAAGACCGCGGGCGCACCTGCGGTCTCCCAGATCTCCGTGACCGGGAAGCCGGTCTCCTTGAGCTTCGCGGACAGCCACTCGGCGCTGCGCCGTACGTTTCCGTCGTGTTCCGGCTGGGCGGAGACGGAGGGGATCCGCAGCCACTCGGCGAGGTCGTCGAGGAAGGCTGTGCGGTGCTGCTCGGTGTACGTACGGACGGCGCTGTCCGGGGTGTCGCTCATGGTCCTGAGCCTATCGGCCCGTCGGAGGTGGCTCGTCCAGGAGGATCTGCTCCAGCTCGGCACGGCCCGGCAGGTGGTCGGGACGGACGGCTTCCCCGCTGCGGACGAACAGGAACGTGGTGGTGACGGAGTCGAGCGGTATGTCGTGCAGCTCGGCCCAGGCGAGCCGGTAGACGGCCAGCTGGAGCGGGTCGGCCGACGGGGTGCCCCGGGTGCCTTCCCGGCTGCTGGGCACATTGCGGGTCGTCTTCCAGTCCACGATCTCGTACGTGTACCCGTCGGGGCCCTCGTTGCGGTACACGGCGTCGATCCGGCCGCGGATCACCCGGCCCGCGAGGGTGATCCGGAACGGTGTCTCGACGCGGTACGGGGTGCGGTGGGCGTACGGAGTGCGCTCGAAGGCCTCCTTGAGCGCCGCGAGGTCGCGCTCGTCCGCGATGTCGGCGTCGCTCTCGTCGCCGCCGGGCAGCTCGTCGGGGCCGAGCATGGGCAGCGGCAGCTCCTCGAAGCGGGCCTCCACCCAGGCGTGGAACCGGGTGCCGCGGCGGGCTGCCGGAGCGGGCGGGCGGGGCATGGGGCGGGCCAGTTCCTGGGCGAAGCCGTCGGGGTCGTCGGCGAGACGCAGCAGTTGCGTGGCGGAGAGCGAGGCAGGCACGACGACCTCGCGCACGGTGGCGCGGGCGCGACGCAGCTCACCGGCGAGGGCGTCGAGGTCCCGGTCCCAGGAGGCGAGGGTGCGGGACTCCTCCGGGGTGAGCCGTGAGGGGGTGCGGGCCGCGGGGACGTGGGGGTCGGGGGCGTGTGGTGCGGGGGCCGGCCCCCGGGCCGCGGGGGGTTCGGTCGACCAGGCCTCCCAGTCCGCGGCCTCGTCCGGGTACGGGTCCTCGTCCGGGTACGGGTCCTCGTCGGCGTACGCGTCGTCGTCCGGGAACGGGAACGCGTCGTCCGGTGCGGCGGGATACGCCCCCGGCACCGAGTCGCTCCCCGCCGTCGCCGACTTCTCCAGATGAGCCAGCACCGTGTCCGCGGCCGCCCGGCGGCGGGCGAGTGCCGTGTCGTCCAGAGGGAGCGGCCAGGCGTGGTCGGCTGCCGCGGTGGCCGCCAGGGCCGGGTTCTCCTCGTCCTCGGCCGGCTCGTCCGTCCAGGCCTCGATCTCTCCGTGTCCGGCCGCACAGTGCTCGTACAGCGCCTGCAGGAAGTCGGACGGGCCGCGCGGCTTCTTCTGGGACGGGCCCCACCAGTGGCCGGAGCCGAGCAGCAGGGTGCGCGGCCGGGTGAAGGTGACATATCCGAGGCGGAGCTCCTCGGTGTGCTGGTGCTCCTTCATCTCCGCTTTGAAGTCCCTGAGCCCCTGGGCGTCCCAGGTGCGGACGACGGGGAGCGTGGCCGCGTCGCCGCGCAGAGCGTGCGGGAGAACCTTGGACTGGGAGGTCCAGGCGTCGCGGGACTGGCCGCTGGGGAACTGGCCGGCGACCAGGCCGGGCACGGCGACGACGTCCCACTCCAGGCCCTTGGACTTGTGGGCGGTGAGGACCTTGACGGTGTTCTCGCCGCCGGACAGCGCGTTGTCCAGGCCCTTCTCGTACTGGACGGCGGTGCGCAGAAAGCCGAGGAAGGCCAGGAGCGTGGCCTCGCTGTCGACGGCGGCGAAGCGGGCCGCCACGTCCAGGAAGTTGGCGAGGGTCTCCCGGCGGCGGGCGGCCAGGGCCTGCGGCGAAGCGGAGAGTTCGACTTCGAGGCCGGTGGTGGCGAGGACGCGGTGCAGGACGTCCATGAGGGGGTCGGCCAGCGAGCGGCGCAGGTCGCGCAGTTCGGTGGCGAGGCGGGCGAAGCGGATGCGGGCATCGGTGGAGAACGGCAGCCCGTCGTCCTCCGTACCGCTCGAATCGAGGAACGTGTCGAGGGCGTCGGCGAGCGAGATGACTTCGGCCGGGTCGATGCCTTCGACGGCTTCGGCGAGCCGGCGGTCGGGGTCGAAGTCCTCGTCGTCGGCGTGGGCGGCGTGGTGGACGAGGAGACGGGCGCGGCGGCCGAGGAGGGCCAGGTCGCGGGGGCCGATCCGCCAGCGGGGGCCGGTGAGCAGCCGGACCAGGGAGGCGTTCGCGCCGGGGTCCTGGAGGACTTCACAGACCGCGACGAGGTCGGCGACCTCGGGCAGGTGCAGCAGCCCGGAGAGGCCGACGACCTCGACCGGGATGTCGCGGGCGACGAGCGCGGCCTGGATCTCCGGGAAGTCGCCGGCGGTGCGGCACAGGACGGCGATCTCGCCGGGTGCCTTCCCGGTCCGTACGAGATGGGCGATCGAGTCGGCGAGCCAGTCGATCTCTTCGCTGTGGGTACGCAGGAGGGCGCAGCGGACGATGCCGTCGCGCTCGGCGCCCGGGGCGGGGCGCAGTGCCTCGACGCCCTCGTGCATGGCGCGCAGCGGCTCGGCGAGGCCGTTGGCCAGATGCAGCAGGCGGCCGCCGCTGCGGCGGTTCTCGCTGAGGGAGTACCGGGTGGCGGGGGTGCCGTCGACGTGCGGGAAGTGGCGCGGGAAGTCGTCGAGATTGGCGACGGAGGCGCCGCGCCAGCCGTAGATCGCCTGGCAGGGGTCGCCGACGGCGGTGACGGCGTGCCCGGAGGCGGTGCGGTCGGGGCCGCTGCCGAAGAGTGCGGAGAGCAGCAGCCGCTGGGCGACGGAGGTGTCCTGGTACTCGTCGAGCAGGACCACCCGATATTCGTCGCGCAGGATCGCGCCGACCTCGGGGCGGGTGAGGGCGAGCTCGGCGGAGAGCGCGATCTGGTCGCCGAAGTCGAGGAGGTCGCGGCTGCGCTTGGCGTCCCGGTAGCGCCGGGTCAGCGAGAGGAGCTCGCGGCGGGCCTCGGCGGCCTCGGGGATCTTGCGCAGCTCGGCGTTGGTGAGCCGGGCCGATGCGAGCGTACGGAGGAGCTCGGTGTCGTACTCCGCGAGCTGTTCGGGGCGGACGAGATGCTCGGCGAGCTCGGCGTCGAGGGCCAGCAGATCGCTGACCAGGGTGGGGAACGACCTGGTCAGGGCCGGGTAGGGGCCGGGTGCCTCGCGCAGTACGCGGGCGGCCAGCTGGTAGCGGGTGGCGTCGGCGAGGAGGCGGGTGGTGGGTTCGAGTCCTATCCGCAGTCCGTGCTCGGTGAGGAGCCGTCCGGCGAAGGCGTGGTACGTGGAGATGCTCGGCTCGCCCGGGGGGTTGTCCGGGTCGATGACCTCCGGATCGGTGACCCCGGCGGCGACGAGGGCCTTGCGGACGCGCTCGGAGAGCTCGCCCGCCGCCTTGTTCGTGAACGTGAGACCGAGGACCTGCTCGGGGGCGACCTGCCCGGTTCCGACCAGCCACACCACACGCGCCGCCATCACCGTGGTCTTCCCCGACCCGGCTCCGGCCACGATCACCTGCGGGGCGGGCGGCGCGGTGATGCAGGCCGTCTGCTCCGGAGTGAAGGGGATCCCGAGGAGCTCCTTGAGCTGCTCGGGATCGGTGATACGTGAGGACACTCCACAGAGGCTAACCGGGCGGACCGACAGCGTGCGGCGCGATGAACCGGACCGGGCGGTGGCCGGGAAGTGCCTCGTCCGGGGTCGCTGACCGGTCCAGGTTGAGGTCCGACCGGTCCCGATCGTGTGTGATCGCATCAACGACCTTACGAGGAGGGTCATATGAGCACCCACGCACCCGCTCCCGACTTCGGGCCGGACTCCGCCGGGCTCATGAGGCGCATCGATACGACGAAGGCGCATCCGGCCCGGGTGTATGACGTCTTCCTCGGCGGCACGGACAACTTTCCCGTCGACCGGGAGGCCGCGGCCATGGCGCTGGCGGCCAATCCGCGGGGGCACCTCGACGTCCGGCACAACCGGGACTTCGTACGGCGGGCCGTGACCGAGCTCACCACGCGCGCGGGCATCCGGCAGTTCCTGGACGTGGGGGCGGGACTGCCGACCCGGCAGAACGTGCACCAGATCGTCCAGGACATCGCCCCGGAGTCCCGGATCGTCTACGTCGACCACGACCCGGTCGTGCTGGTCCATGCGCAGGCCCTGCTCACCAGCAGCGCCGACGGCAGGACGGACTACGTCGAAGCCGACCTGCGCGACCCGGCGAAGATCCTCCTGGAAGCACGCCGGACACTCGACCTCGACAAGCCGGTCGCCCTCGTTCTCGCCGCCGTACTGCACTTCATCGAGGACGACGAGGCGTACGACATCGTCCGGAACCTGCTCGACGCTCTGCCCTCCGGCAGCCATCTCGTCCTGAGCCACCTCAGCGAGGACATGAACCCGGTGGCGATCAACAAGGTGGCGGAGACGTTCCGGGAGCGGGGGTTCTCCTTCGTGCTGCGTTCGCGTGCCGGCATCGAGCGCTTCCTGACCGAGAACGGCCTGGAGCAACTGGAGCCCGGCATCGTCCCCGCGCACCACTGGCGCCCGGACGATGCGGCCGACGCGGCCGAGGCACCGGAAACGGCGCCCTCCGCGGAGCACCTGGCCGGTCTCGACGCCATCGGCCGGACCCGGTACATGAGCATCGGCGAGGCGACACGACATCAACGTCTACGTGACCGTGGCCCGCAAGCGTTGACCGTCCACAGCCGATACCCGCGTCACTCCAGGATGTGACGGCCCTCCGGCTGCGCGCTGCAGGACGCCCGGAACGTGCAGTGGGTGCAGTGCTGGCCGGTCGTGGGGGTGAAGCGTTCGTCCAGGACGCGGCCCGCGGCCGTGGCCAGCAGGTCGGAGACCCACTCCGTGGTGGGCGGCTCCTGGGCCTGCACCTTGGGCAGGGTGTCGCCGCCCTCCTTCTTGGGGGCGGGCTGCCTCAGCTGTACGAGTTCGGCGCCACCGGGGGCGGGACGGTGGCCGTCGAAGATCTCGTCGACGGCCCCTTCCCGGACGGCCAGCTGATACACGGCGAGCTGGGGGTGACGGGCCACCTCGTCCTTCGTCGGCGCCTGCTTCCCGGTCTTGAAGTCGACGACGTACGCCCGGCCGTCGGCGTCCCGTTCGACGCGGTCCATGGAGCCGCGGATCCGTACCTCGTACTCCCCCGCTTCGAGCGTCACGTCGAAGTCGTGCTCGCTCGCGGCAGGGGTGCGGCCGGTGCGGTCCATGACGTGCCAGCGAAGGAAGCGTTCGAGGGCGACCCGCGCCTGCTCCTTCTCCTGCTGCGACTTCCAGGGGGCGTCGAAGACCAGCCCGTCCCAGACGGAGTCGAGGCGTTCCATCAGGACCGCCAGATCGGCGGGGGTACGGCCGGAGGCGACCTCGTCGGCGAGTACGTGCACGACGTTACCGAAGCCCTGCGCGGCCGTCGCCGGGGCGTCCGCCTTCACCTCACGGCCGAGGAACCACTGCAGGGCGCAGGTGTTGGCGAGCTGGTCGAGTGCGCTGCCGGACAGCGCCACGGGGTGCTCCCGGTCGCGGAGCGGGACGGCCGAGCGGGTCGGTTCGTACAGGCCCCACCAGCGGTACGGATGGGCCGACGGTACGAGCGGCTGGCCCTCGTCGTCCGCTAGTGCGGCCAGCCGGGCCAGCCGGTGGGCCGCCTCGTCGCGCAGGGCGTCGGAGGCGTCCGGGTCGACGGTGGTGGCGCGCAGCTCGGCGACGAGCGCGGCGACGGCGAGGGGGCGGCGGGGACGGCCGGTGACGTCGCGCGGTTCGACACCCAGCTCGGCGAGGAAGCGGGACGGCTGGTCGCCGTCGTCGGCGGGGGCCTTCACCGCGGTGACGATCAGGCGTTCTCGGGCACGGGTCGCCGCGACGTAGAAGAGGCGGCGTTCCTCGGCGAGCAGCGCGCCCGGGGTGAGCGGTTCGGCGAGTCCGTCGCGGCCGATCCGGTCCGCCTCGAGGAGCGAACCGCGGCGGCGCAGGTCCGGCCAGAGGCCCTCCTGCACCCCTGCGACGACGACCAGCCGCCACTCCAGCCCCTTCGACCGGTGCGCGGTCATCAGGCGTACGGCGTCGGGGCGTACGACGCGCTTGGAGAGGGTGTCGGCCGCGATGTCCTGGGCGTCGACCTCTTCGAGGAAGTTGAGCGCGCCGCGGCCGCCGGTGCGTTCCTCGGCGCGGGCCGCGGTGTCGAAGAGCGCGCAGACGGCGTCGAGGTCACGGTCGGCGTTGCGGCCGCCGGCGCCGCCGCGCAGCGCGGCCCTCTCGAGCCGTCCCGGCCACGGGGTACCGGCCCACAGCTCCCACAGGGCCTCTTCGGCGGTGCCGCCACCTTCGAGGAGTTCACGGGCCTTGCGCAGGAGCGTGCCGAGACGCTGGGCACCACGGGCGTACGCGGGGTCGTGCGCGACGAGGCGCTCGGGCTCGGCGAGTGCGCGGGCCAGCAGTTCCCCGGAGGGCGCCGGTACGCGATTCCCGGCGGCCCGCTCCTCGTCGCGCAGCGCCCGTCCGAGCCGGCGCAGATCGGCGGCGTCCATCGAGCCGAGAGGCGAGGCGAGGAGGCTGAGAGCGGTCTCGGTGTCGAGCCAGGGCGCAGGGGGCTCGTCGGAGACAGGATCCGGGGTGGGATCCGGCGCGGGGTCCGGGGCGAGGTCCGGGGCGGGATCTGCGACCGCGTCCGCTCCCGGTGTCTGCTTCGCAGTCGTCGTGCGGTGCAGCGCCGCCGTGGCGACCGTGCGCAGCGCCGTGAGGAGCGGGGCCACCGCCGGTTCGTGGCGCAGCGGGAGGTCGTCGCCGTCGACCTCCAGGGGCACGCCCGCCGAGGTGAGTGCGCGGCGCACCGCCGGGATCGTGCGGCCGCCGGCGCGTACCAGCACCGCCATCTCGTTCCACGGCACGCCGTCCTCCAGATGGGCGCGGCGCAGCAGGTCGGCGATGTTGTCGAGTTCGGTCGACGCGGTCGGGTAGGTGTACGCCTCCACCCGGCCGCCCTCGCGTACCGCGGCGAGCTCGCGGTGGGCGCGGACCTTCGCCGACGGCAGGCGGGTCAGCGGCATCCGGCGGGTGAGCAGCCGGGTGGCGGCCAGCAGCTGTTCGCCGGAGCGACGCGAGGTGGTGAGGACGCCGACCGGGGCCGGGGCGCCGTCCGTGCGCCGGAACGTCTCCGGGAAGTCGAGGATGCCGTTCACATCGGCGCCCCGGAAGGCGTAGATCGACTGGTCCGGGTCGCCGAACGCGATCAGGTCCCGTCCGCCGCCGGCCCCCGGCGCACCACCCCGGTTGCCGGCCAGCGCGTGGAGCAGCCGCACCTGCGCCGGGTCGGTGTCCTGGTACTCGTCGACGAAGACCGCGTCGTACTCGCCGGCCAGCAGCGCCGACACGTCGGGGCGCTCGGCGAGGAGCACCGCCCGGTGGACCAGCTCCGCGTAGTCCAGTACCCCCTGCGCGTCCAGCACGTCCAGGTACTCGGCGAGGAATTCGGCGGCCGCACCCCAGTCCGGGCGGCCGGTGCGGCGCGCGAAGTCGGCGAGGGCGTTCGGGCCCAGGCCCAGCTCGCGGCTCCGGGCGAGCACCGCGCGTACCTCGTCGGCGAAGCCTCGGGTGGTCAGGCAGGCCCGCAGCTCGTCCGGCCAGCGGATGTGCGCGAGGCCCTCCTGCTCCAGTTCGAGCTGGCCGGCCAGCAGATCGCGGACGGTGACGTCCTGCTCCGGTCCGGAGAGCAGTCGCAGCGGCTCGGCGAAGAGATCGGCGTCCTGGTGGGCGCGGACCAGTGCGTAACAGAAGGAGTGGAACGTGGTGGCCTGCGGGCCGCGGGCGGCGCCCAGCCGGGCGGCCATCCGGTCGCGCAGCTCCACCGCGGCCTTGCGGCTGAAGGTGAGCACGAGGATGCGGGCCGGGTCGCCGCCCCGGGCGACGCGGGCGGCGACCGCCTCGACGAGCGTGGTGGTCTTGCCGGTGCCCGGCCCGGCGAGAACCAGCAGCGGACCGCCGGGGTGATCAACCACCGCCTGCTGCGCCGCGTCCAGGAGAGGGGGGTCCACGGAACCCGGCCGGGTTCGCACCAGTCGGTACGCGCCCGTGGTCGTCCCCCTATGCCCGAGCGGGCGTGGCGGAACCCCCTGCCGTGCCTGACGGCCCGGAGTGTTCCGGGTGAAGGAGGAGGAGCTCACGTGGATCGCCGGTCCTGGTGGGAGTGCTGGTGGTGAGGGGGCGGGGGTACGCGCCGCGAACTGTCGACGCTACGCCAGCGAAGGGGTCCGATGCGGCGAGTTCGTTGCGGCGATCGTCACGTTCCGCCTCGTACCGCAGGCCGCCCGGACACGTACGCGGTGAGTCCCGGAGCAGGTCGGGCAGCAGATCGCACCGCACTTCTCGCACGTCCTGCGGTCCCGGCTGCTCCCGTCGTGGGATCGAATGGCGGAAGCTGTCAGGTGTGAGCTTCTCCGTCGACGCCCTCGGCCCCGCCGTGACCACCGGTCACGCCGTCCCACCGTGCGCGCTTCATGTCGAGGCGCGGTATGTGACCCTCCGCGCTGCGCGACGCCTCGCGCAGCGGGGTGCTCTCCTCGCGGTAGTGGTCCAGCGCCCGCAGTTCGTGGCCGGGCAGCAGCGCCCCGTCGGAGCGCACCACACGCCACCACGGCGCAGCACCGCCGTACAGCGCCATGACCCGGCCGACCTGGCGCGGCCCGCCCTCGCCCAGCCATTCCGCGATGTCCCCGTACGTCATGACACGGCCGGGTGGGATCAGGTCGGCTACATCGAGCACGCGCTCCGCGTACTCGGGCAGCTCGTCGGGCGCACGTTCGTCCCTCGCTCCGTCGTCGCCCGTCCGGTGTTCGCTCATCCGACCCATGGTGCCGTACGCCACCGACAGCCCGGCCCGGATCGCGAACGACCGCTGCGTACACACCCGCTCACCGAGTGTGCACGAAGGAGCAAAGGAGCGTATCTTGCCCATCGCGCGACCGTGCAATGCACCCTGATGCCCCCCTCTGTCTCCAGGCCGTGCCACCATCATGCGGGCGGTGACCGGTGATACGAGAACACGAAGACCAATCAGAGGCGAAGGAGCAGGGCGTGCAGCCACCGAAGGCGGCGGACGCCTCTGATGCCGAGCCACGCCCGGACGAAGGCCAGGACCGGGCTCAGGCGCCGGCGCAGAAGCCGGAACCGGAGCAGAAGCCGTCATCCGGGACGGAGCGCGAGCGGAAGCAGGCGCGCGACCAGGAGCCTGCTCTGCGGGCCCGCCCGCACCATCTGGTCGGCTCCACCCTCTCCACCGTCCGCGCGGCCGAAGAGGCCGACCGTGTCTCGGGGGACGAACCGTTGCTCCCGGCGCGTGTGCACCGCCCCTCCGACCTCATGCGGGTCCTCATCGGCGTTCTGGCGATCGCCGTCCTGTTCTCCATCGCCGCGTTCGCCCACGGCACGACCACCGGTCTCGAGAACGACATCAACAAGGGCACGGACCAGGCGCCCGACGTCCTGATCAAGATCGCCGGTCTCGTCTCCAGCATCGCCGTGCTCCTCGTACCCGTCGCCTTCGCCATCGAGCGACTGATCAAACGCGACGGGCTGCGGATCGCGGACGGGGTCCTTGCCGCCGTGCTCGCGCACGGGGTGACGCTCGCCACCGACCTGTGGGTCGCCAAGTCCGCCTCCGGCACCATCCAGGACGCCCTCACCCAGCCGCAGCCCGGTGCTGCGCTCACCGATCCCGTCCACGGCTATCTCGCGCCGGTCATCGCCTACATGACGGCGGTCGGCATGGCGAGACGGCCGCGCTGGCGGGTCGTGCTGTGGGTGGTACTGCTGCTCGACGCCTTCGCCATGCTGGTCGGCGGCTATACGACACCGTTCTCGATCATCCTGACCGTGCTGATCGGCTGGACCGTGGCCTACGGCACGCTGTACGCGGTCGGCTCGCCGAACGTCCGGCCGACCGGCCAGCATCTGATGGCCGGTCTGCGCCACGTCGGCTTCCGCCCGGTCACCGCGATGCGCGCCGACGACGCCTGCGACTCCGGCGACCAGAGCGACCGGGGACGCCGCTATCTGGTCTCCCTCGAGGACGGTCCACCGCTGGACGTGACGGTCGTCGACCGGGAACAGCAGGCCCAGGGCTTCTTCTACCGGGTATGGCGCAGACTCACCCTGCGGGCCTTCACCCAGCGCCGCTCCATCCAGTCGCTGCGCCAGGCCCTGGAGCAGGAGGCGCTTCTCGCCTACGCGGCGATCGCCGCCGGGGCCAACGCCCCCAAACTGATCGCCACCTCCGAGCTCGGTCCCGACGCCGTGATGCTGGTCTACGAGCACATCGGCGGACGCTCCCTCGACGCGCTCGAGGACGTGGAGATCACCGACGATCTGGTGCGCGGTGCCTGGCGGCAGGTGAAGGCGCTCCAGTCGCGGCGGATCGCGCACCGCCGGCTCACCGGCGACGCCATCCTGGTGGAGCCTTCCGGCACGGTGTTCGTCACCGATCTGCGCGGCGGGGAGATCGCGGCCGGTGACCTGGTGCTGCGGATGGACATCGCCCAACTGCTCACCACCACCGGTCTGCGGGTGGGCGCCGAGCGGGCCGTCGCGGTCGCGCTCGACGTACTCGGTCCCGACGCCGTCGCCAACTGTCTGCCGCTGCTCCAGCCGATCGCGCTCAGCCGCTCCACCCGGGCGGCGCTGCGCAGGCTCGCCCGGGAGCGGTCGCAGCGCGAGCGGGAGGCGGTGCTCGAGGCGTCGGACGCCGCCAAGCGTGCCAAGGCCCAGGAGTCCGAGGTCTCGGAGGCGGAAGGGGCCCCCTCGGTCCCCGCCGACCGCAAGGCGCTCCGTAATGAGAAGCAGGCGGAGAAGCGCGCCGAGAAGCGGGCGATAGACGATGCGCTGGACGAGGCCCGCGAGGAGGATCTGCTGACCCAGATCCGCCGTCAGGTGCTGCTGATCCGACCGCAGGCGCCCGTCGAGCCGGTTCGGCTGGAGCGGATCAAGCCGCGCACCCTGCTCAGCTTCATCGCCGGTGCCATCGCCGCGTACTTCCTGATCTCCCAGGTCACGGAGGCCGACTTCGGTGCGGTCGTCGAGCAGGCGGAGTGGGGCTGGGTGGCGGCGGCGCTCGGGTTCTCGGCGCTGAGTTACATCGCGGCCGCGATGAGCCTGCTGGGGTTCGTCCCCGAGCGGGTGCCGTTCGGCAAGACCGTGCTGGCGCAGGTGGCCGGCTCGTTCGTGAAGATCGTCGCGCCGCCCGCGGTCGGTGGGGTGGCGCTGAACACGCGCTTCCTGCAGCGTTCCGGGGTGCGCCCGGGGCTGGCCGTCGCGAGTGTCGGCGCCTCGCAGCTGTTCGGGCTCGGCTGCCATGTGCTGCTGCTGGGCGCCTTCGGCTATCTGACCGGTACCGAGAAGACCCCGTCGTCGCTCACCCCGTCCAGGACGGTGATCGCCGGACTGCTGACCGTCGCGGTGCTGGTGCTGGTGGTCACCGCGATCCCGTTCCTGCGGAAGTTCGTGGTGACGCGGGTACGGTCGCTGTTCGCCGGAGTCGTACCGCGCATGCTGGACGTCGTGCAGCGGCCGCAGAAGCTGCTCACCGGCATCGGCGGCATGCTGCTGCTGACCGGCCTGTTCGTGATGTGTCTGGATGCGTCGATCCGGGCGTTCAGCGGCCCCGACGTACCGCAGCTCAGCTACGCGAGCATCGCGGTGGTCTTCCTCGCCGGCAACGCGCTGGGTTCGGCGGCGCCGACGCCCGGCGGCATGGGGGCGGTCGAGGGTGCGCTGACGCTGGGGCTGATCGCGGTCGGGCTGCCGAAGGAGGTCGCGGCGCCTGCCGTGCTGCTGTTCCGGCTGATGACGCTGTGGCTGCCGGTCCTTCCCGGCTGGCTCTGCTTCAATCACCTCACCCGAAAGGGTGCTCTCTAGGGGCTGTCCCGGCTCACGGATCCGGTCTGCGGACGCTGCCGCCACCCGCTTGGACCGGCGTCCCGCGCGCGGTCCCGCACCCCATCGCACGATGGAGCAATGAGGACCCCCCCTTCCCTGCGCGCCGCGGCCCTCGCCGCAACCGTGACCGCTCTGCTACCCCTCGCCGCCTGTTCGGACGGCGGCGACGGTGCGGCCGACACGGACCGCACCCGGAACTCTCCGCACGCGGCGAACGCCGCCGACACGTCGATGCCGGCCGACCTGACTTCCCAGAAACTGGAGTGGAAGCCCTGCCCCGCCCCATCCGCGGCACAGGGTGGCGGCGCCGCCCCCACCCCGCTCCCCGGTGACACCGCCTGGCAGTGCTCCTCCATGAAGGTCCCGCTCGACTACGCGAAGCCGGACGGCGACACGATCGAACTGGCGCTCATCCGCGCCAAGGCCATCGACCAGAGCAAACGAATCGGCTCACTCATCCTCAACTTCGGCGGACCCGGCGCTTCCGGCGTCGCCACGCTGCCTCAGTTCGGCACCACGTACGACAAGCTCCGGGCCCGCTACGACCTGGTGAGCTTCGATCCACGCGGGGTCGGCCGCAGCGAGGGCGTGAAGTGCGAGAACGACAAGCAGCTCGACGCGCGCTTCGAGAGCGACCTCACCCCGGACGACGCCGCCGAGGTGCAGGCCTACGTCAACGAGCAGAAGAAGTATGTGGCGTCATGCAAGAAGAACTCCGGTTCCGAACTCCCCTACGTCGGCACCACCAACGCCGCACGCGACATCAATCTGATGCACCAGGTGCTCGGTGACGAGAAGCTGCACTACCTCGGCTTCTCCTACGGCACCGAACTGGGCGGCGTCTACGCCCACTTGTTCCCGAAGAGCGTCGGCAGAATGGTGCTCGACGCGGTCGTCGACCCCACCGAGGACACCGAACAGTCCTCCCTCGGCCAGGCGCAGGGCTTCCAGCTGGCTCTGGACAACTTCGCCAAGGACTGCGTGAAACGCGGCGCCGCCTGCAAGCTCCCCGGCTCCACCGGGAAGGAGGTCGAGCTGTGGATCGCCGAACTACTCCAGCGGTTGGAGAAGACGCCGATCACAGGGCTCGGCACGCGGAAGCTGACACAGTCCCAGGCCATCACCGGGATCGCGGCCTCCCTCTACTCACGGCAGACCTGGCCGTTGCTGGAGGAGGGGCTCGACGAGGCGGACGGCGGCAACGGCGCGCTGCTCCTGGCCCTCGCCGACTCGCTGAACGGCCGCGCCGACGACGGTCGTTACGACAACTCCACGGCCGCCAACACGGCCATCAACTGCGTCGACTCCAAGCAGCGGTTCAGCGTCGACGAGACGAAGGCGAAGCTCCCGGCGTTCCAGAAGGCCTCGCCGATCTTCGGTGACTATCTGGGCTGGGGTCTGCTGGCATGCACCGGCTGGCCGGCGAAGGGCGCCTGGGACACCCCGGACGTCAGCGCTCCCGGCGCGCCCCCCATCCTCGTCATCGGCAACACCGGAGACCCGGCGACCCCGTACGAGGGCGCGAAGGCGATGGTCGACGCACTGGGCAAGGGTGTCGGGGTGGAGCTGACGTACGAGGGTCAGGGACACGGCGCGTACAACACCGGCGACGCCTGTGTGCAGAAGGCCGTGGGCGACTATCTGTTGGACGGCAAGGTTCCGGTGGCCGGTACTGTCTGTCGCTTAGAGGCTGACGGCGGCGACAAGTAGCACGCGTCGCGCGCCGTCGCACAGGCACAAGGGGGAGGGACGTACAGGTGGTTCACCATGCTCGCGCCGGGGCGCTGGCCGCTGCCGCACTGCTGCTGACGGGAGTGCTCGCGGGTTGTGACGGGGGCACGGACGCGAAGGCGGACGGCAAGGCGGGCCGCGGTGCGGCCTCCTCGTCCACCGGGGCGTCCGGGGCCGCGTCCGACGGTTCGGACGGGAAGCCGGGCGCGCTGCCCGCCCTGCCCACGGTCCTCACCTCCCAGCGGCCGGTCTGGAACCGCTGCAAGGCAGTCGGGGGCGAGAGCGCGCCGGCGTCCGGCTGGAGATGCGCGACGGTCAAGGTGCCGTTGAACTACGCCGAACCGGCAGGCGACACGATCGGGATCGCGCTGATCCGCAAGGAGGCCCGGGACAAGGGCCGTCGGCTCGGCTCGATGCTGTTCAACTTCGGCGGCCCTGGCGGCTCGGGCGTCTCGATGCTGCCGCGCGCCGCCGGGTCGTACGGGAAACTCAACACCCGCTACGACCTGGTGAGTTTCGATCCGCGCGGGGTCGCGGGGAGCTCCGGGGTGAAGTGCCGCACCGACCGGGAGCAGGAGGACGCCAACCGGGAGATCGATCTGACTCCGGACACGGCGGCGGAGGAGGCGGCGTTCATCAAGGACGGCGCGGACTTCGGTGCCGGCTGCGAGCGCAGCTCGGGCAAGGTCCTCCCGTACGTCGGTACGACGAACGCCGCGCGGGACATGGATCTGATCCGCGAGGTGCTCGGCGACAAGAAGCTCACGTACTTCGGCATCTCGTACGGTACGGAGCTCGGCGGTACGTACGCGCATCTCTACCCGAAGAACGTGGGACGCACGGTCCTCGACGCGGTCGTCGACCCGACCGCCGACACGATCGGGCACGCCCGCAACCAGGCGACCGGCTTCCAGCGGGCGCTGGAGAACTACCTCAAGGACCGTGGCCAGGACCCGAAGGCGGGCACCCGGCGCATCGCCCGGCTGCTGGAGCGGATCGACGGGAAGCCGCTGCCGACCGGCTCGGGCCGCCCGCTCAACGAGACACTGGCGATCACCGGCATCGTGACGCCGCTCTACTCCAAGAGCAGTTGGCCCGTTCTGACGCAGGCGCTGGACGAGGCCGAGAACCAGGGCACCGGCAATCTCCTCCTCCAGCTCGCCGACTCGTACAACGGCCGTGACGAGAACGGGCACTACGACACCCAGAGCCACTCGCAGCGCGCCATCTCCTGCGCGGACAGCAAGCTCCGGCCGACGGCGGGCGACGCGAAGGCGCTGCTGCCCGAATTCCGGAAGCTGTCCCCGGTCTTCGGCCCGTTCCTGGCGTGGGACACGGCCGGCTGGTGTGCCGACTGGCCGGTGAAGGGTGAGCACGACACCCCGGAGGCGAGTGCCCCGGGCGCCGGTCCGATCCTGGTCGTCGGGACGACCGGTGACCCGGCGACGCCCTACGAGGGTGCACAGAAGATGGCGGACGAGCTGGGCAAGGGCGTCGGCATCATGCTCACCAACAAGGGCGAGGGACACGGCGCCTACGGCGAGAGCGCGTGTGTGACGTCGACCGTGGACGCGTACTTCCTGGACGGGAAGGTTCCGGCGAACGGCAGGACCTGCTCGTAGAACAGGTCGACGGACAGGGCGAAGGGGCCGGCCCGCGCAATGCGGACCGGCCCCTTCGAAGCGTTCAGCCCCCGCACGGAGGCTCGGCACAACGGCTCAGTACACCGGCTTCTCGGGCTCGATCTGGTTGACCCAGCCGATCACGCCGCCGCCGACATGCACCGCGTCGGCGAAGCCCGCCGACTTGAGGACCGCGAGGACCTCGGCGCTGCGGACACCGGTCTTGCAGTGCAGGACGATGCGCTTGTCCTGCGGGAGGTCCTGCAGGGCGTTGCCCATCAGGAACTCGTTCTTCGGGATCAGCTTCGCACCGGGGATCGAGACGATCTCGTACTCGTTCGGCTCGCGGACGTCGATGATCTCGATCTTCTCGTCGGCGTCGATCCACTCCTTGAGCTGCTTCGGAGTGATCGTGGAGCCGAGCGCCGCCTCCTGGGCCTCCTCGGACACGACGCCGCAGAAGGCCTCGTAGTCGATGAGCTCGGTGACGGTCGGGTTCTCGCCGCAGACCGCGCAGTCCGGGTCCTTGCGGACCTTGACCTGGCGGTACTGCATCTCCAGGGCGTCGTAGATCATCAGTCGGCCGACCAGCGGGTCACCGATGCCGGCGAGCAGCTTGATGGCCTCGTTGACCTGGATGGAGCCGATGGACGCGCAGAGCACGCCCAGCACGCCGCCCTCGGCGCAGGACGGAACCATGCCGGGGGGCGGCGGCTCCGGGTAGAGGCAGCGGTAGCAGGGACCGTGCTCCGACCAGAAGACGGACGCCTGTCCGTCGAAGCGGTAGATCGAACCCCATACGTACGGCTTGTTCAGCAGCACCGCGGCGTCGTTGACGAGATAGCGGGTGGCGAAGTTGTCCGTGCCGTCCACGATCAGGTCGTACTGGGCGAAGATCTCCATCACGTTCTCGGCTTCGAGCCGCTCTTCGTGAAGGACGACATTCACATACGGGTTGATGCCCAGGACCGAGTCCTTGGCGGACTGGGCCTTGGACCGGCCGATGTCGGCCTGGCTGTGGATGATCTGGCGCTGCAGGTTCGACTCGTCGACCTCGTCGAACTCCACGATGCCGAGCGTGCCGACACCGGCCGCGGCCAGGTACATCAGGGCCGGCGAGCCGAGACCGCCGGCGCCCACACAGAGCACCTTCGCGTTCTTCAGCCGCTTCTGTCCGTCCATCCCGACATCCGGGATGATCAGGTGGCGGGAGTACCTGCGGACCTCGTCGACGGTGAGCTCAGCAGCTGGCTCGACCAGGGGTGGCAGCGACACAGGAACCTCAACAATGCAGGTGGTCGGTTTCTACGTACTTCATCTACGTACGGTTGTTCACCCGTAACACTGCCACGCTCCTCCTCATTCCGAGATACCCGGTCCGATCCGCGAGACGATTTCGTCCCAGTACCCGGGCAGCGCCGCGAATGGATCGGTTTGTCCACCATGATCCGTGCGAATCGTGCGGTCGGTGAAGAAGATCGTCCCGGCCCCCTGCCAGCGGGCGATCCGCATGGCCTCTTCGAGGTGGGTGCGCGGGACGCCGTGCACGAAGTGCGCGAAGCGGTCCGGCGGGTAGTCCGCGGTCCACTCCGCCACCTGCGACCAGCGGTAGTCGGTCCATGCCCCGGAGAAGGTGACCAGCTGGTCGGCCGTCTCGGCGTAGCCGGGATACGGGTGGGTCCCGTGCCCCAGCACGAGCAGCCCGCTCCCGATCTCTTCGTCCCCGCTGTCCGCGCGGTCCTCGCCCTCCTCCAGAAGCGCGGCGAGTGTGCTGGTGAGGCGGCGGACCGCCGGAAGGTCGGCGCGCTCGGCCGGACACCGGTCGAGATAGAAGCCGTCGACGCGGTACCAGTCGAGGAAGGACTGCGCGTCGGCGATCAGCTCGCCGAACGGCCGGTTGCCGAAGGTCAGATCGAGATGGCCCAGCAGCAGGCCGCCGCCCGCCCGCACGGCGTCCTGCGCAGCCCCGTCGTGCACGGCCCGTTCACGGGCGTTGCGGAGCCGGCCCGCCGCCTCCAGACAGTGCGGGTCGGGCCGGGCGCCGGGGCCGTTGTCGATGTTGAGGACCGCCCAGTGCAGCGGGGTGCCGGAGCGGGTCAGCTCGGCCCACTCGGTGGGCGCGAGCAGCGGGTGCGCGTACCCGGGGACGCCGAAGCCGAGCTGCTCGGCGCCACCGGTCCGGCGGGCGGTACCGGCACGGGTCAGATGCGGCATGCCGCCTCCATCCAGATGTCGGCGAGGGACTCCTCCAGATTGATCCGGGGGCGCCAGCCGAGCCGGTCGCGGGCGGTGCGGACGTCCGCCTGCTGCCAGGCCCCGCAGCCGTCCGGGTACGGGGACGGGGTCGCCGAGAGGTGTTCGATGACGGACTCGGCGGAGGTGCGCGGGGCGCCGATGGGGAGCCGGGCGGGGGGTGTGTCCAGCTCGTGCAGGGCGCCCGGGTAACCCGCGACCTTGGCGAGCACGGCGGCCGCGTCGCGCAGCCGCACGGCCCGGCCGGTACCGATGTTGACGACGCCCTGCGCGGCGGAGAGCGACGCGGCGTGCACGGCGCGGGCGACATCCCGTACGTCGACGAAGTCGCGCTGCACGCCGAGGCCACTGAGTTTCAGCTCGCCGTCGCCCGACTGCATGGCACGGCGCATCGCCTCGGCGAGCCGGCCCAGCGGTGAGCCGGCCGGGGTGCCGGGGCCGACCGGCGAGAAGACCCGCAGCACGACCGCGTCGAGGCCTGAGCCGAGGACGAGCTCGGTGGCGGCGAGCTTGGAGACGCCGTACGGGCCGCCGGGGCGCGGCACGGCGTCCTCCGCGGTCGACGAGCCGGGCTGCGAGGGTCCGTACTCCGAGGAGCAGCCGACCTGGACGAGGCGGGCGCTGCAGCCGCTGCGGCGCATCGCCTCGCAGACGGTGGCGACGGCGACGGTGTTGTGCCGGGTCAGATCGCGGGCGCCGCCGCGGGTGGCGCCCGCGCAGTTGACGACGACCCCGGGGTGGACGGCGTCCAGGAAGCGGGTGAGTGCTCCTGGGCTGCCACCGGCCAGGTCGAACCGTACGTCGGCGTCGTCGCCGCGGCCGAGCGCGGTCAGGTGCACGGCGGGGTCGGCGAGCAGCCGGTCGGCCACGAACCGGCCGAGGAATCCATTGGCTCCGAGCAGCAGAACCCTCATCGTGTGCCCCCTTCGTGCCGACGGCGGGCTGCCGGTGCGGGGGATTGGGGGGTCATGTCCGGTGTCTCCTTGGGGAGGTTGCGAGCGTTACGGGACAGGCACCCGCGGCGTCGGCTCCGCGGGGTTCGTGCGGGGTCGTGCGGGGTTACGGGCGGGTGTGGGCGGAGGCCCTGGAGAGGGCGACGGTGGCGTGGATCAGCAGCCCGAGCGCGGCTGCGCCGCAGGCGATGGCGGGTACGGCGCCGGTGCCGGCCGCCGCTACGACGGTGTAGACGGGCTGGGCGGCGAAGTGCAGGCCGGGCAGCCGTCCGGCCAGGACCAGGGCGGGCGCGACCGCTTCTACGGCGCAGGCTGCGGCGAGTCCGGTGGTGGCGGGCTCGGGGAAGCCATGGACGGTCAGCAGCCGGGCCAGCAGGAGCAGGACTCCGAGGGCGGCGGCCGCCATCGGGGCGCCGCCGCCTCCGTATCCGAGGTCGGCGAGGTGGAGCAGCCCGATGAGGACGCACAGGAAGAGCCCGACGGTCCCGAAGAGCAGGGGGCGCACACCTGCTGCGAACTCCTCCAGCGCGCGGCTGCCGGCGAGTTTGCGCTGTGCGTGCACGGAGAAGAGGTGCGCGCACCAGGCGGCCGGGGCGACGGCGAGCGCGAGCCCCAGGAGGGGTGCGGGGGTGATCGCCCAGGGCCCTTCGGGACCGCCGCTGAGGACCTGGTCCAGAAGGGCTTCGCCGTACAGGACGTACCCGAGAAGCCAGTACCCGTAGACCGCGGACGCGGCCGACGCGCGCCCTTCGGGGGCGTGCAGGGGGCCGCTCCGCAGGCACAGGCCGAGGCCGAGGAGCGCGACCAGCGCCCCGACAAGGGCCACGGTGAGCCGCGCACCGCCACCGAGCACCCCGTCGGTGAGTTTCAGGACGACGGCGGTCGCGGTGCAGGCGGCGCCGGGGAGCAGCGCGCGGAGCGACCAGGCGGCGCGCGTCTCGATGTCGCGCATCGGTGCGTGCGCCGTCCGACCGGGCTCGCCCGCGACGGCGGGTACCCGCGCGTAGAGCTCCTCGGCGAGCGAGAAGACGTCGCGGTGCCGGTAGCGGGCGGCGGTGCGGTCGGTGACCCCGTGGGCTTCGAGCCCGGCGGCGATCTCCAGGGGATCGACCGCGCGTTCGCAGAGCTCGCGGTGCCGGTGCATGAGCGTTTTCACGGGGTCGACGGGCCCACGCCGGGCCGCGCTGGGCTTGCGCGCGGAGACGGCGGGGGTGTGTGCGATCTCGGGAGCGCGGGAGACGTGGTCGGGCTCGGCGTGGGCCGTGGCCTTGACCTCAGCCGCTTTCGGCTCGGGCTCCGGCCCGTCGGTGCGCAGGCGGTCCTGGGTACCGGTCGCCTGAGGCGGGTGGACGGATTCGGCGGGCGGGGGTGGGTTCCGATCCGGGTCCGGGGCCCCGTGCGGATCTGCGGCCGGATCCGGCTCCGCGGTCCAAGAATGGTCTGCTTCCGGACTGCCGGCGGTGTCCGGCGCCTGGGGCGTCGGCGGGTCCGCCTCCGAGGCGTGCGGGCCTTCGCTCCGGTCCGAACTCCCGTCCCGCCCCATGAAATGCCCCATGACCGACGCCGGCCACCCCTTTCCGGAGAGGCCGGGCACCACCGACGTACGCCGCTTCCCGGTGAGGCCCGGCACCACCGGTGCCCGCCCCGGCCCGGATGCGGGCAGGCCCCGAGCCGGTGCGGAGATCTCCGCGCCCCGTGTCTCGGAGACCAGTGCCTCCGGGTGGGAGTCCCAGCTCGTGTCGGGCATCGGTGTGCCCGAGGCATCAGGTGCCTCGGTCGGGCGGCCGCCCATGGGGGTTCCTCCGTGTTCTTCGCCAAGTCCGCGGGGCCGGTCGACGGGTGTACCCCGCCGGCCCGCCCTCGTGTCCGTCTCCTGCTCACACATCGCCGTCCCCCGTTCGCCGGGCGCCCGCGCACACGCCCTCGGCGGCCCAGCTCGGGGTGCGCCCGGTGGTGAGCGGGACGGGGGCCGTCCAGTTGCCCAGCACATGGGCCTCCGGCGGTGTCGCGAACGGGCGTGGGGCGCCGTCCGCGTTCAGCGCGTGCGTGTCTCTGCGCACCGGAGCGTGCGAGATCAGCTCCAGGTAAATGCCGCGAAATGCCGCGAGGTTCTGTTCGACGGTGAAGAGTTCGAGTGCCCGGGCCCGAGCCGCCGCGCCGAGGCGTGCACGGCGCTCGGGGTCGCGCAGCAGCGTGATGCAAGCGTCGGCGAGCGCCCGGGGGTTGCGCGGGGGCACCACCAAGCCTGTACCGCCGATGACTTCGACGACGGCGCCGACGTCGGTCGACACCGTGGCTCGTCCGCAGAACATCGCCTCGACCAGGCTGATCGGGAAGCCTTCGACCACGCTGGAGAGGACCACGATCCCGCCCGCCGCATACGCCTCCGCCAGGTCCGGCAGTTCGGCGTCGCCGATGTCCTCGAAGGAGACCGGGTTGTCACCGATGGCGTGCGCGTCGGCGGCCTCGTCGGGGAAGAGCTGGGCGGCGAGCGCCCGGCACTGGGCGAGGTATGTGGCGCCTTCCGCGCACGGCGCCGGTGCGCCGATGATGCGCAGCCGCGCGTCCGGTTCGGCCTTCCGCACCTCGACGAATGCGTGCAGCAGCGCGACCAGGTCCTTGGAGGGTTCGATCCTGCCGACCCAGACCAGCGTGTCGGGTCCGCCGTCGTCGCCGCTCTCCCCGAGCGCGGCGAAGCGGGCCGCCTCCATCCCGGGGTAGACGGTGCGCACCTTGGCCCGGTCGGCGCCGCACCGTTCCTGCCAGCGGCGGGCATGCGTATTGCCCGGGGTGATGAGCGCGGCCTGCCGGTACACCTCGGTGGCGAGCCGTCCGAGGAAATTGGCGAGGAGGGCGCGTACCGGCGCACTCAGCGGCGTGCCGGTCGCGGCGAGGTAGTGCGCCCGCAGCTGCACACCGTGCTCGGTGACCAGCAGCGGCACCCCGAAGAAGCGTTTGGCCAGCAGACCGGGCAGAGCGGCGGCTCCGCCGGACGTGGCGTGGCAGAGGTCGACCGCGCCGAGGCTCTCCTCGTCGTACCAGTCCAGGGAGAGCGGACGCAGGACCCGGTCCAGCTCCGCAGCGAAGGCGAGGAGGTCAGGAACGGTCGCGGTCTGGACGGTGCGACCGGTGCCGGGGGCGCGACAGGCGGCTTCGAGTACGCGGACGGCGGTTTCGGAGCGGAGCGCCGCGGGTAATCCGCCGTGTTCACGGGCCAGTTCGGCGAGTCCGTACAGCCCGTCCGTGAACTGCGCGTCGGCAAAGTCGGAGGCACCCGCGCGCCGTACGCCGTCCGCGTCGTCGCGCGTCGTGTCCGCCGTGCAGATGGATGTCGCGAGCGCCGTGAAGTGCGCCGTGAAGCGGCGCCGTTCGCGACGTCCGTACGATCGCCCGCCCCCGCCGGTCAGCAGCCGGGCGAGCAGCCCCTTGGGGGCGTGGCCGCCCAGGATGTCCTCGTCGGCCATCCACAGCGGCGCCGTCCGCACCCGGCTGACCTGGGGCGGGAGCTGTACCCAGCCCTGCGCCTCCTGCTCGGCGGAGCGGCTGAGCGCGTAGAGATCGAACTCGTGCGTCAGTCCGCGCACCAGACGGTCGCACCAGAGTCTGGACTCACCGGTCGCATACGGATAACCACCGTCGGTGAGGAGTCCGATCCGCACGAGCACACCCCCGATCTCCCTTGTGGGCGGCCGCCGTTGAAATGGCGACTCGCAGCGGGACGACCGTAAGCGGATACGCCGGTGGCGCGATGGACGGTTGTCCATCGCGCCACCGAAAGGGGTGAACCGTCGTAACTTTCCCACCCCGGTAGCGTTCCGTCGCGCTATGAGGGTGAACGGTTACGCAGGGTCAGGCTGCGGCCAGCTCCTTGCGGGCCGTGCGGCGCACCGCCGCGAGCGCCGGATCGAGGGCTGGCACGGCGGCCAGCAGCTGCCTGGTGTACGGATCCTGGGGCGCTCCGTACACCTCGTCGACACTGCCCTGTTCGACGATCCGGCCCTGCCGCATCACCGCGACCCGGTCGCTGACCTGCCGCACGACCGCGAGGTCATGGGCGATGAAGACCAGTCCGAGGCCGAGTTCGCGCTGGAGCTCGGCGAGGAGTGCGGTGACCTGTGCCTGGGTGGTGACGTCGAGCGCGGAGACCGGTTCGTCGCAGACGATCAGCCTGGGGTCGGCGGCGAGCGCGCGGGCGATGCCGACGCGCTGGCGCTGTCCGCCGCTGAACTCGTGCGGGTAGCGGTCGTACCGGTCGGGGTCGAGGCCGACGCGTTCCAGCAGCTCCTGGACGCGCGCCCGGATCCGGGGGTCGTCGAGCGCGCCCGCCGCGCGCAGCGGATCGGCGACGGATTCACCGATCGAACGGCGCGGGTTGAGTGAGGCGACGGGGTCCTGGAAGACCATCTGGAGCTCGCGCCGGTGCGGGCGCAGCGCCTTGTCCGACAGCGATCCGATCTCCGTGCCCCGGTAGTGGAGCCGGCCCGCGGTCGGGTCGAGGAGGCGTACGAGCATCCGGCCGAGGGTCGTCTTGCCGCTGCCGCTCTCGCCGACGATGCCGAGCGTCTCGCCGGGGTGGACGGTGAGCGATACGCCGTCCACGGCGGTGACCCGGCTGCGGCCCCGTCCGAATTCGCGTCGCAGATCGATGGCTTCGAGCAGCGGCTCGCCCGTCCGCGCGACGCGGGACACGGCGGAGTCGGGCCTCGGATCGCCGTCGTCCGCGACACGAGCCGCCGGAACCGGCTCCGGGCGCTTCGCGTCCACCCGCGGTACGGCGGCCAGCAGTTCGCGCGTGTACGGCTGCCGGGGAGCGCCGAGCACCTCGGCGACCGGCCCGCGCTCCACCTCCCGGCCCGACTGCATGACCAGCACCTCGTCGACGCTCTCCGCCGCGACGCCCACATCGTGGGTGACCAGCAGGAGCCCCATGCCGGTCTCCCGGCGCAGGGAGTGCAGCAGGTCCAGGATCTGGGCCTGGACGGTGACGTCCAGAGCGGTCGTCGGCTCGTCGGCGATCAACAGCCGCGGCTCGCAGGCCAGCGCCATCGCGATCAGCGCACGCTGCCGCATCCCGCCGGAGAACTCGTGCGGCCGGGACCGTGACCGCCGCACCGCGTCGGGGATCCCGACCCGGTCGAGCACGTCGACGGCCCGCGCCCGCGCCGCCCGCCCGGAGGCGCGCGTGTGGACCCGGTACACCTCGGCGATCTGGTCACCGACCGCGTAGTACGGGTCCAGCGAGGACAGCGGGTCCTGGAAGACCATCGCGGCCTTCGCCCCGCGCAGCGCCCGCAGTTCCGCGTCGTCGGCCGCCTGTACGTCCACGCCGGCAACCCGGATCGAGCCGCCGACCCTGGCGCCCGTCCCCCGGTGGAGCCCGAGCAGGGCGTACGCCGACGCGCTCTTGCCGGAGCCCGACTCGCCGACGACGCCGAGCGCGGCACCCTCCTCCAGCGTGAAGGACAGCCCGTCCACGGCCCGTGCACCGTCCGCGCCGTCGAAGGAGATGGTCAGATCGGAGACCTCGACCAGACTCATGCCAGCACCACCCGACGGTCGGCCATCGCCTGCAGGATGTCCGCGACGGCATTGGCAAGGACGACGAAGAAGCCGGTGACCAGCACCAGACCGACGACGACCGGAAGGTCGACGTTCTTCACGGCGTCGACGAGTTCGCGTCCGACGCCGGGGATGTTGAAGAGCGACTCGGTGAGGACGGCGCCGCCGAACATCGAGCCGATGTCCAGTGCGCCGAGCGCGATCACGGGGCCGAGCGCGCCGCGCAGCGCGTGCCGCCCGACGAGCTTCCGCTCGCTCACCCCGTACGCCCGGAAGGTGCGCACGTGGTCCTCGGCGAGCGTCTCCAGCATCGACGCCCGGGTCATCCGGGCGTACGGAGCGGCGGAGACCAGGGCCAGGGAGACCCAGGGCAGCAGCAGGTTCCAGGCCCACTGTTCCGGGTTCTCGGTGAGCGGTACGTAGTCGGGGAAGGGCAGCAGCTGCAGTGCCGAGCAGAAGACGATGATCAGCAGCAGACCGATGACGAAGACGGGCGTGGCCATGCCGGCCAGGGTCAGTCCGGTGAGGAGCCGCTCGGTGGCGCGGCCGCGCCGCCAGACCGAGAGCAGTCCGGTGCCGACGCCGAGCACGATCCACAGCACGAAGGCGCCGATGGCGAGTGAGGCGGTGGCCGGGAGCTTGGTCAGGATCATCTGGGTGACCTGCTCGTCGTTCTGGTAAGAGCGTCCGAGGCAGGGTGCCTGGCAGTGCAGGATTCCGGTGCCGGTCGAGTAGTCACGGCCGGCGAAGATCCCCTGGAGGAAGTGCGCGTACTGCAGGTACAGCGGGTCGCCGAGCCGCAGTTGGTCGCTGACCTGTGCGACCTGGGCGGGCGAGCAGCGCGGACCGCAGGCGATCTGTGCCACGTTGCCCGGGGCGACGTAGAAGGCGGCGTAGACGACGACGCTGAGGGCGAGGAGCACGAAGAGCGCCCCGCCGATGCGCCGCAGCAGGAACCGGCTCATGCTCCGGCCTCCTTCTTGCGTCCGGTGCCGATCCGCAGCCGGGAGGCGACGCGCGGGTCGAGTGCGTTGCGGACGCCTTCGCCGAGGACGGTCAGCGCCAGCACGGTGATGAAGATCAGCAGGGCGGGGATCAGCAGATAGGTGGGCGCCGCCTGGTACCAGGTGTCGGCGTCGCTGAGCATCTGTCCCCAGGACGGCGTGGGCGGTTTGATGCCGACGCCGAGGAAGGACAGCGCCGCTTCGACGACGATGTTGCCGGGGAAGAGCAGCACGGCGTAGGTGATGACGGGAGCGGCAAGCGCGGGCAGCAGCTCGCGCCGGGCGATCCGCATGCCGCCCCAGCCGCTGAGCCGGGCGGCCGCCACATGGTCGAGCGACTTCAGCGCGAGGGTCTGGGCACGCACGATCTTGGAGATGCCGGACCAGCCGACCAGGCCGACGATCGCGGCGATCAGCACCGGACGCGGGAAGTCTGCGGGGACGACGGCGAGCGCGCCGAGCGCGATCACCATGACGGGCAGGGCGACGACGACGTCGGTGACGCGACTGAGCGCCTGGTCGACGAGGCGGTTGCCGAGTCCGGCGGCGAGCCCGACGGTCACACCGATGATCACCTGGAGCAGAGTCGCGGCCAGCGCGACGCCGAGCGAGACCCGGGCCCCGTACACGACGCGGGCGAAGAGATCGCGGCCGGTGAGCGGCTCCACGCCGAGCCAGTGGTCGGCACTGATCCCGCCGAACGAACCCAGCGGTACGCCGCCGGTCGCGGAGTCGACGAGGTTAGCGTGGTAGGTGGTGGGGTCCTGGCCCTCGATGCCCGCCAGCAGCGGGGCGGCGAGCGCGACCAGGACCAGCAGGGCGACGATCACGGCCGCCACGGTGGCGGAGCGCCGTGCGCGCAGCCGCCGCCAGAACGAGGAGGCCCCGGAGGCGGGGGCCTGCACGGCCCCCGCCTCCTTGACCAGCAGAGCTTCGGCCATGGCTACTTGACCGCGACCTGCGAGATGTCGAGTACACCGGTCCAGTCGCTGATGACGACGTTCTTGACGGACTCGCCGTACAGGCGCTTGTAGACGGGGTGGAACAGCGGCACGGTCACCGCCTGCTCACCGACCTTCTTGTCGAGTGCGCCCCAGCGCTTCGCGGCCGCGCTCAGGTCGGTCAGCTTGTTGATCTCGTCGATCTCCTTGTTGACGGAGGCGTCGTCGAGCTGGGAGGCGTTGAAGTTGTAGCCGTTCTTGACGATCTGGCGTCCGTCGAAGATCGGTGCGAGGAACGGACCGCCGGACGGCCAGTCGGCGCCCCAGCCGGTGAGGAAGAAGCCGGGCTCGCTCTTCACGTTGTAGATCTTGTCCGAGTACGCGTTGGACTCCAGCCCCTGGAGCTTGACCGTGATCCCGGCCTTCTTCAGCGCCTCCTGGATCGCGGTGGCGATCTCCGGGCTGGTGGCGAAGTTCTTGTCGTTGGAGTGCGTGAGGGTGATGGTCAGGCCCTTGGCGTAACCGGCCTCCTTCAGCAGCTCCTTGGCCTTGGCCGCGTTGCCCGTGCTGCCGGCCGGGAAGGCGTCGTACGCGGTGTGGCCGAAGGACGCCTGCTCCGGCAGGAAGGTGGTGGCGGGCTCGGCGAGCGAGGAGCCACCGGCCGCGTTGACGACCGAGGTGCGGTCGACGGCGTACGAGATCGCCTGACGCACCTTCGGGTTGTCGAACGGCTTCACCTTCGGGTTGAAGGCGATGTAGTTCGTGTAGCCGAAGTGGCCGGTGCCGACACGGGCGGCGAGCTTCTTGTCGCCGGTGACCTTGGCGAGCTCGGCCGGGCCGAGGTTGGTGTCGGTGGTGACGGCGGCGGCGTCGGCGCCGCGGGAGGCGGAGAGCCGCTGGTTGATGACGGCCGAGTCGAGCCCGGAGCGCACGTCGATCCGGTCCGGGTACGCCTTGCGCTCCTCGTCGGTCGCGGCCGACCAGAACTTGTTGCGCTCCAGGACGAGGCGCTCGCCGTCGCCCTCGTTCTTGACGACCTTGTACGGACCCGAGGAGATGGGGTGGTTCTCGTACTTCGTGCCGGTGTCCTTGGCCTTCGGTACGGGAGTCGTCTGGGTCTGCGTCGCCAGGTAGGGGAACTCGCCCTCCGGCTTGTTGAGATGGAAGACGATCGTCTTCGCGTCGGGCGTCTCGATCGAGGCGAGGCCCTTCTTGTCCTTGTAGGGACCCCGGTAGTCGGCGCCGCCGATCAGCCAGTCGCGCAGATAGGGCGCACCGCCGGAGAGTTCGGCGGCGAAGGAGCGCTCGATGCCGTACTTGATGTCCGCGCTCGTGATTGCGGTGCCGTCCTCGTACTTCAGGCCGTCCTTGAGCGTGTACGTCCAGACGGTGGCGTCCTTGCTGGGCGTGCCCAGGTCGGTCGCCAGGTCGGGGACGACCTTCGCGCCGGCCGCGCCGGCCTCCCGGTTGCGGGTGGTCAGCGTGCGGAAGACCAGGGACGGGACGTTGCCGCCGCCGGAGGTGTAGAGCCGCGCGGGGTCGAAGTCCTCCTGCGCGGCTCTGTTCAGGACGGTGAGCGTGCCGCCCTTGGCGGGCTTGCCCGTTGCGCCGGAGCTGCCGTCGCTGCCCTTGTTGTCCTGGGGCCCGCACGCGGCGGCGCCCGAACCCACGACGAGAACCACGACGGCCGCTGCCACGCGGCGCGATATGACGGACGGTTGACGCATCGGAAGATGACCTCTCGGAGTGCTGCTTGCGGTGAAAACCGGATGGTGGGTCCGTGCAGGCTGCAGCGAGGTTGGGGTGGAACGACCGGTCGGAAAGCGAAAAGGGGACCGGAACACCGAAACTGCCGCGCCTGCGGACGTGAGAACGCCGGGGCGCGGCAGTCGGGAAGGGCCGTTCGGAACCGAGACCAGAGCTCGGAGAAAGGGGCCGACGCGCGCTCAGGCAGGTGTCAGCAACAGTGAATGTCGGCGACGCTGTGCCCGGTCACGCCGATGAGCGCCAGCACGATGGCGGCGCGTTCGGAGGTGACAAGGCTGCGTGACATGCCGAGAAATATGCGCGACCGCATCGGCGATGTCAACGTTGAATGAGATATTGGTCTCAAATACTGGACAGCGTTTCGGACGGCCGCCTGCCCGGCCCGGTCGCGGGCCTCAGCGGCGGTCGATCAAGGGGTGACCGGGCAGAAGCGGACCGAGGCCCCACTCCGGCTCAACGGGCCGGGTAGACCCAGGGGTTGGGGCGGCACTTGATCCCATCGATGTCCAGGGACTTGGTCTGCTGCTGCATCACCGGGGCCAGCGCACCCGGGGTGCGGCATGTCACATGGTCGTGCCCCAGCCGGTGGCCGACCTCATGGTTGATCAGCATCTGGCGGTAGGCGAAGAGCTTCCCGGGGCCGAACGTCGACGACCCCTGCGCCCAGCGATAGGCGTTGATCATCACGCGCTCGGTCGCCGCGGAATCACACGAGACATTGTCCTCGGTCGTATCGAGGCCCGACTTCTTGCACCAGTCGCCGGTGGTCCCCGGGCTGGCCAGCGTGATCACGAAATCGGGGTCACCCGAAGAGATCCGCTCAAAAGTCATGGCACCGTCGTGCGCCCAACTCCGGTCGTCATTGAGGGTTTTCTGAACGGCCTCGGCGAAAAGACCGGCATCGAGACCGAGACCCTTCTCGACATCGATCCGATAGCGGTACTTGTGCCCGCGGCCCGGAGCCTTCGCCTCGCCCGGGACGACCTGGAAGTGTCCGGAACCCTGGAGGTCCGGGGCGAGCGGATAGCCCTTGGCCATCTTCTCCCCGTACGAAAGGGCCTTGACCGCGGCCGGTTCGGGCGTCGGCCGGTCGTCCGAGCGGGAGGAGATGTCGTGGCCACTGTCCCGGTCCACGCCCGTCGGCGCGGCGGCACCGACCCGCGCCCCACCGCCGTCATGGGTGACCTGCCCCGCGACGACGACCGCGAGCACGGTGGTCACCGCGGCTGCCGCGATACCGGTGAAGGTACGGCCCTTGGTGCCCTTGCCCTCCTTGGGGTCCGGGGCGGTGCCCGGCACCACATCCCCGGGGGGCCGCTCGTCCCACTCGACGACCGGGCCGAACGGATCGGCCGGCGGGGCGGACGGGGAGCGCGGTGCGGGTGGCGTGAGCGATGCGGGGGGTACGTCGAAGGCGTCGACGAACTCCCGCCGCGGCCCCGGTATCAGCGGCCGCTCACCGGTCGCCTGCTGCTGGGACATCGGCTGAGGGCGCTGCGGCATCGGCGACCGCTGAACCGTCGACTGCTGCGGGGCGGCCGGCCGAGGTGCCCCCGGTCGCCGTCCTTGGCCACCGGCATCGGCCCGGGCCGGGATCTGCCAGTCGCCGTACCGCTGCCGCGTTCCGGCCCCCCAGCCACCACCCGGTTCACGCGGTTCGGGATGGCCGCCGCGCACCTGCGGAACCCCCTGGAACGGGGTGTGCCCGTCCGTGCCGGGCGGCGCGTCGGCGGCTCTCCTGCGCCGTCCGTTGCCGGGCTCCGGCCGCACCCCCTCACGACCGCCCACCGCCTTCGCGGCGGCATCGCTCTCGGGTCCCTTGGGTGGAGGGCCCTTTCGGCTGTGTCGTCCCACGCCCCGGATCAGCTCCCGCCGCGTTCGTCGAGCAATTCCCGGAACGCCTGGGCGACCGTCTCCGGGTACTCCATCATCGCCACATGCCCGGCATCGGGCAGTGTCAGCAGCCGCGAATCGCGAAAGGCCGCGGACGCCCTGCGTGCCATCCGGTACGAGACGAGCTGGTCCCGTCCGCCGTACACGAGCTGAGTAGGCGCGAGCACGCGCTCGGCCTGGCGCCACAGCCCGTGCTGCCCGCCCAGCGTGTAGGCATCGACGATGCCACGTGCCGAGCGCGTCATCGCGTCCCAGAAGTACGGCAGCTCCAGCCGTCGCTCCATTTCGGCCACCGCATCGCGGAAGCCTTCCTCGGAGACACGTGCCGGATCGCCGTAACAGAGTGCCATGACTCCGCGGGTGCGTTCTTCCGCGGTCCAGTCCTTGCTGAGCCGGATGAACAGGGATGCGACACCCGGAACTGCGAGCAGTGCGGTCGGTACGGCGGGCCACTGCACCCGGAGCTCGGGCAATGCGGGCGAGACCAGGGTGAGCGTGCGCACCAGATCCGGGCGGACGGCCGCGACCCGGGTGGCCACTGCGCCACCGAGTGAATTGCCGAAGAGATGAACGGGTCCGTGCTCCTCCGCGTCGAGGAGCCGGATCACCGCACGGGCGTGCCCGGTGACCGAGTAGTTGCCGTCGTCCGGCGGCGGGGAGTCCCCGAAGCCCGGCAGGTCGACCGCCTCGCCGTCCACCACGTCCTGGAGCAACGCCATCAGAACCGACCAGTTCTGCGAGGAACCGCCGAGCCCGTGCACATAGAGCGCGGGCGGCAGTCCGGACCGCTCCGGCGGGCGGGTGCGCACGTTCAGCGTCAGCCCGGGCAGCGCCACGGAGCGCAGCTTCTCCCCCTCGGCGACCCGGACGGGGCTCACCGTGGGGGCCACCGCGGCGGCAGCGGAGCGGGCTCCCGGCAGCTCGGTCGAAGACATGCGGCAATGTTACGAGACGATCACACCGTGGTTCGTGTGTTCGCCGTCACAGATCGCATAGCGCCATGAAGGGGTAGCTCCTACGCTCGAAGCTAAGGAAGGGAGTCACCATGACGGTCGACCCCAGCGACCCGGAGACCTTCGAAGACGTTCAGCCGGACGAAACGGACCAGGAGACGCCAGAGGCGGATGCCGTCGAGCAGCATGCCGACCTCCAGCAGAAGAGCGACGATCCGTTGACGGACATCGACCGGGCCACCGCAAATGAGGCAGATGCGGCCGAGCAGCACCGCGTCGTCGCGCAGGACGAGGACGACTACCGCTGATACGTCCCGTTTTGCCGTGCGGTTCGAAGAATCTGTGGCTACCGCAGCGGTCCGGTCCGTGAAATTCTGCGTCCGCGCCGCGCGCACCCGGGTTACTCAAAAGTACGATGGCCGAACGGCGCAGCGCGTACGCAACGACTGCGTTCGATCACAATTTTGGGAGGCGGCGTGACAGCCATCGAGCAGACAGAGGCGGCGCGCCCGCGGGGTACTCGCCTGCCTCGCCGCGCCCGACGCAACCAGCTGCTGGGCGCCGCGCAGGAGGTCTTCGTCGCGCAGGGTTACCACTCCGCCGCGATGGACGACATCGCGGAGCGGGCCGGTGTCAGCAAGCCGGTGCTCTACCAGCACTTCCCGGGCAAGCTGGAGCTCTATCTGGCCCTGCTCGACCAGCACTGCGAGTCGCTGCTGCAGGCGGTCCGCACGGCACTGGCGTCGACGACGGACAACAAGCTGCGTGTCGCCGCGACGATGGACGCCTACTTCGCGTACGTCGAGGACGAGGGCGGCGCCTTCCGACTGGTCTTCGAGTCGGACCTGACGAACGAACCGGCGGTACGCGAGCGGGTCGACCGGGTCTCGCTGCAGTGCGCGGAGGCGATCTCCGACGTCATCGCGGGTGACACAGGGCTGTCCAAGGACGAGTCGATGCTGCTCGCGGTGGGCCTGGGCGGTGTCTCCCAGGTGGTCGCCCGGTACTGGCTGTCCAGTCAGTCGGCGATCCCGCGCGACACGGCGGTGCAGCTCCTCACCTCGCTGGCCTGGCGCGGCATCGCCGGGTTCCCCCTGCACGGCATCGATCAGCACTGACCGTCCGGCCTTGTTCGCTGCGGGCGTGGCCCGCCGACCCCTGGCAGCTCCCCTCACCGGGCTAATGTGTGAGTCGTACGGCGCGGCTCACGCGCAGAGGACTGACCGTCGGAGGGACATAGCCGTGGAGGTCAAGATCGGCGTGCAGCACGCACCCCGGGAGATCGTTCTGGAGAGCGGGCTTTCCGCCGAGGAGGTCGAGAGCGCGGTCGCCGAGGCTCTCACCGGCAAGGCGCAGCTGCTCAGCCTCACGGACGACAAGGGCCGCAAGGTCCTGGTGCCGGCCGACCGGGTCGCCTACGTGGAGATCGGCGAGCCGAGCACGCGGCGGGTCGGGTTCGGCGCACTGTAGGAGCACGCTCGACGCGAGGCAGTGAGAAGCGGCCCGGCGGGGGTCCCCCCGCCGGGCCGCTTCGTCGTTTCGCGCTGCTCACGGCCACCGGAACCTGTGCGACACCTGTGCGAAAAATCTCGCAGGAGGGTTGCATTCCATGGCCCACGGGTAGGACCGCCTACGACCGATTTGCCCCCACAGCTCCACGAGCAGGGGATATCCCCCTCCGCAACCCGCGAGGTGAACGTCTGTGATCTGGGAATCCCTCGGTTCCGCCGTGCTCGGACTCGCCCTCGCCTGGGCGGCGCTCCGTTCGCTGTCGGGTCGGCTCCCGGCCCGTCGTACCGTCTTCGCCACCGGCACTTTGGGTGCCCTGTTCGGCGCGTATCTGACGCACTCGGTGCTGGGGCCGGGCCATGTCCTGGCCACCCTGATCGGCGCGGTGCTGATCGGGGCGGTGACGCTCTCCCTGCTGCTCCGTCCGGGAAGCCGCCGCCTGAGCCGATCAGCGGCGGCCTGACCTCGTACGGGACCGGCCGACCGGACCGCCCGACCGGTCCGGGGCCGACAGCGCCCTGGGTCAGGCAGCCAGTCCGAGCGCGGCCATCCGCTTGGTGTGCGCCTCGGTGATCCGCGAGAACATCCGGCCGACCTCCGCCAGGTCGAACCCGTCGGCCACCCCGCCGACCAGCATCGTCGACAGCGCGTCGCGGTCGGCGACCACCCGCTGGGCCTGCGAGAGCGCCTCGCCCATCAGCCGGCGGGCCCAGAGGGCGAGACGGCCGCCGACGCGCGGGTCGGCCTCGATGGCGGCGCGCACCTTCTCGACGGCGAAGTTGCCGTGGCCCGTGTCGTCGAGCACGGCGAGGACGAGCGAACGGGTGTCCGAGTCGAGGCGGGCGGCCACCTCACGGTAGAAGTCACTCGCGATCGAGTCACCCACATACGCCTTGACCAGGCCCTCGAGCCAGTCCGACGGGGCGGTCTGGCGGTGGAAGTCGTCGAGCGCCTTCGCAAAAGGCTCCATGGCGGCGGTCGGCTCCGTGTCGATCGCCGTCAGCCGGTCCGTCAACCGCTCGAAGTGATGGAATTCGGCGGACGCCATCTTCGCCAGCTCCGCCTTGTCGGCCAGCGTCGGCGCGAGTTTGGCGTCCTCGGCGAGCCGCTCGAAGGCCGCCAGCTCTCCGTATGCGAGCGCCCCCAGCAGATCCACGACCGCGGCGCGGTACTGCGGTTCCGCCGATGCGGTGGCCCAGTCCTGGGCGGCGATTCCGGTGGGTGCGGGGGCTTCAGTGGCGTTGTCAGGCGTCTCCATGGACCGCAGAATAGCCCGCCCGGCAGAGGGTGGAAGGGCCTGGTCAGCCACCGACATCACACCGTTCCGATGAATTCGCCCAACACACATGCGCGAATCCGGGGTACAGTGATATTGCGCCGAGAGAGCATTTTGTATGTGCCGGTGGCGCGAAATGAATGAGGATGCCCGGTCGGTGGCCCGATCGGCTCCGACCCGACAGCCCTCCACGCGGGGCGTACGACACGTACGACCGCAGATGAGGGGCCCCCTCAGCGGCACGAGCGCTCGAGCGACGGCAGTGGTCCCGCGCCACCCGGCCCATCCACGGCCGGATGACCAACCCCGGCACGGTACGACCCCCAGCGTTCGCCTCGGACCGCGTCTCACAGAAGAGGCAGCACCCTGACTACGTTCCGAGACCTCGGGATTCTTCCCGAGACGGCCGAGGCCCTTGAGGCCGTCGGCATCGTGTCCCCGTTCCCCATCCAGGAGATGACGCTCCCCGTCGCACTCTCCGGCTCCGACGTGATCGGACAGGCCAAGACCGGTACCGGCAAGACGCTCGGTTTCGGTCTTCCGCTGCTGGAGCGCGTCACCGTCCCCGCGGACGTCGAGGCAGGCCGGGCCCAGCCCGAGCAGCTGACCGAGGCCCCGCAGGCACTGGTCGTCGTCCCCACCCGTGAGCTCTGCCAGCAGGTCACCAACGACCTGCTGACGGCCGGCAAGGTGCGTAACGTCCGCGTTCTCGCCATCTACGGCGGCCGTGCGTACGAACCCCAGGTCGAGGCCCTGAAGAAGGGCGTCGACGTGATCGTCGGCACCCCGGGGCGACTGCTCGACCTGGCAGGACAGCGCAAGCTCGACCTGTCGCACGTGCGCTCGCTCGTTCTCGACGAGGCCGACGAGATGCTCGACCTGGGCTTCCTGCCCGACGTCGAGAAGATCATCACGATGCTTCCGCCCAAGCGCCAGACCATGCTGTTCTCGGCGACCATGCCGGGTGCGGTCATCGGCCTCGCGCGGCGTTACATGTCGCAGCCGACGCACATCCGTGCCACCTCGCCCGACGGCGAGGGCGCGACCGTCGCGAACATCTCGCAGCACGTCTTCCGGGCCCACTCGATGGACAAGCCCGAGATGGTCTCGCGCATCCTGCAGGCCAACGGCCGCGGACTCGCGATGATCTTCTGCCGTACGAAGCGCACGGCCGCCGACATTGCCGAGCAGCTGGAGAAGCGCGGTTTCGCGTCCGGCGCGGTCCACGGCGACCTCGGCCAGGGCGCCCGTGAGCAGGCGCTGCGCGCGTTCCGCAACGGCAAGGTGGACGTGCTCGTCTGCACCGACGTCGCAGCCCGCGGTATCGACGTCGAGGGCGTCACGCACGTCATCAACTACCAGTCGCCGGAGGACGAGAAGACGTACCTCCACCGCATCGGCCGGACCGGCCGTGCCGGTGCCAAGGGCATCGCGATCACGCTGGTCGACTGGGACGACATCCCGCGCTGGCAGCTGATCAACAAGGCGCTCGACCTGAAGTTCCCCGACCCGGTCGAGACGTACTCCACGTCACCGCACCTCTTCGAGGAGCTCGACATCCCGGCCGGCACCAAGGGCGTGCTCCCGCGCACCGAGCGGACCCGTGCGGGTCTTCGGGCCGAGGAGATCGAGGACCTGGGCGAGACGGGCGGCCGTGGCCGTAAGTCGTCCGCCGCGTCCTCGGCGCCTGCGGCAGCCGAGGAGCGGGCGCCGCGTACACCGCGTCAGCGTCGTCGTACCCGGGGCGGGTCCTCGGTCGCGGACGGCGCCGCAGCCGCCGCGGTGCCGGCACCGACCTCGGAGGCCGTGGCGGTCACTGACGCGCCTGCCGAGCCGCGCACGCCGCGTCGCCGTCGTCGTACCCGTGCCGGAGCCGCGGATGTCGCGGCCGAGGCCGCGGTGGCCGTGGCGGAGGCTCCGGCCACCGTTGCCGAGGCACCCGTGACGGTCGAGGCGGAGCCGGTGGCCGAGGCCAAACCGCGTCGTCGCCGGGCTCGCGTCGTCGCCAAGGCGGCGGACGAGGTCGACTTCCAGATCGCGCCGATCGCCGAGCCGATGCCGGAGGTCAAGGCGGTGACCAAGCCGCGTCGTCGCACCCGGGTCGTCGCCAAGCCGGCGGCCGACGAGGTCGACTTCCAGATCGCGCCGATCGCCGAACCGGTGCCGGAGAGCAAGCCGCGCCGGCGGACGCGGGCTGCGGCCAAGCCGAAGGCGGAGACCGTGGCGGAGGCCCCGGTCGCCGAGGTCGAGGCCAAGCCGCGGCGTCGTCGGACGCGGGCGGCCACCACCGAGGGCTGATCGCACCAGGTCGGTCGATCCGGGGCTGCACCCCGGACGCTTGAACTGCCGGACGGGCTTGAGGGCTACCTCAAGCCCGTCCGGCGTTTGAGGGCACCCGATTCAGCCCGTGCGGCGTTCGAGGACATAGCCTCTTTCCATGAGTCGGCCGCACACCTTCACCCCGCCTCCCTGCGCCCGCGTCCACCCGCTGCGCACCGCGCGCGGGGACTTTGCCGTGCTGGAGGCCCTGCCACCCGCCGAACCGCGTGGCACCGCCCTCCTGTTGCCCGGTTACATGGGCAGCAAGGAGGACTTCATCGCGCTCCTCGAACCGCTCTCCGCCGCCGGGTACCGCATCGTCGCCGTCGATGGGCGCGGACAGTACGAGACCGAGGGGACGGACCGTCAAGAGACATACGCCCAGGGCGAGTTGGCTCTTGACGTACTCGCCCAGGCCGCCGCGCTGGACGCCGGTGACGACGGCGCCGTGCATCTGCTCGGGCATTCGCTCGGCGGCCAGATCGCGCGCGCTGCCGTGCTGCTCGACGCCTCGCCGTTCCGTTCACTGACGCTGATGTCCTCCGGCCCCGCCCAGGTCACCGAGGCCCAGCAGCTCAAGGTGAAGATGCTCGGCGACGCGCTCACGACGCTGAGCATGGCCGAGGTGTGGGAGGCGATGCGCGCCCTCGACCCGCCGGAGGACGCGGCCATGGACGGCGAGGGTCTGCGCCGGCGCTGGCTGCGGCACCGGGCCGCCCAGCTGATCGCCACCGGCCGGCAGCTGGTGACCGAGCCGGACCGGGTGGCCGAACTCGCCGCCGTACCGCTGCCCGTCCATGTACTGTCCGGCGAGCGCGACGACACCTGGCCGGTGCCCCTGCTCGACACGATGGCGCAGCGCCTCGGCGCGCACCGCACCACGATCGCGGGCGCCGAACACTCCCCCAACACGGACCGCCCGGAGCCGACCGCTGCCGCGCTCGTCTCCTTCTGGGACGGCGTATAGCTCAGTACTGCGCCTGCAGGTGCTGCCAGAAGCCGTCGCGCAGCGCCCGCCTCAGGTGGGCGTGGCCGCGCAGCGAGTGCTGGAGGAGTCGTTCGGCCTCGACCAGCAGATCCTGGTCGACGGAGCCCGGCAGGTAGGGGTGTCCGGGCAGCAGATCGGCGAGGGACTCGCGACCGCGGGCGGCGAGCCAGGCCGCGGCGATCTGCGCGCCGACGAAACGGACGTCGTCGCGCGAGGGGGCCGGAGTGTCGTCCTCGTACGTGGTGACGGGGCGTCTGGTGACGTACGGGCGGCAGAAGTCGAGGTCGAAGGTGCGCTGGCTGTCCACTTCCCAGAGCAGCGGTTCGGCCTGGTTGCGGCCTTCTCCGGCCTCGATGCCCCACAGGTGGACCCGGGCCCCGTACCCCTGCGCCGCCTCGACCGCCGACACCAGGTCCTCGTCGCCGCCGACGAGCGCCGCATCACTGATGGCGCGGTGCCGGGCGAGCGACTCGAGGTCGGTGCGGATGAGTGAGTCGACCCCCTTCTGCTGGTTGTTGGCGTTGAGGTTGCCGAGTCTGACCTTGACGTCGGGGAGTTCGGCGATGGACTGCTGCTCGACGGTGTGGATCCGGCGCCTGGCCCCGTCGTACCAGTACACGCGCAGGAGTCTGCTGTCCGCGAAGATCGTGCGGGCCTTGTCGATGAACGCCTCGATCAGCCCTTCCGCGTCGAGGTCGAAGGAGCGCCGGTCCTCGGTGCCGGTGACGAGCAGCCCGGCCGCCGCGTACACATAGCCCGCGTCCACGAAGATCGCGTGGGTCGAGGGAGTCTTCGACACCTCGGCGAGCATGCGTTTGAGCAGCTCGTTGGTGCGGTCCAGGCGCTCGCCGATCTCTGCGATCTCTGCCTCGCTCATGCGGACCTCATCGTCCGCGCACGACCCGTTACCCACTGGTACTTAGACATCCAAAAAATTTCCTTAGCGTAGGGAATGTTTGCAGAGAGCATGCCGTTGTACACCCTGTGGAGCGCGAGACACCGATGCCTGGTGCTCCACATCCTTGCGGACGGATCATCCGTCCTCCCAGTAGTTCTCCAGCAGGAGGATCAGACGAAGGGAAGCCATATGCGCTTCGAGATCATGCGACTCGACGATGTCGACGGTACCGCCGTGGACAGCACCGTCGTGGACGCCGCCTCCGTCAACCGGATCGTGCAGCAGGCCGCCGCGACAGGCCAGCGCATCTATATCCGCCCGGCCGAGACCTCGGCTTCGTAACACCTGACGACGCACAAAGACGAAGCGCCCCCGTACGGACTGTCCGTACGGGGGCGCTGTGGCATGCGGGGGCGCCGTCAGGAGCCCTGGATGACCTGGGTGATCCCGTTGATGATCTGCTGGACGGCGATGGCGGAGAGCATCATGCCGGCGAGCCGCGTCACCAGCACGACACCACCGTCCTTGATCACACGGATGATCAGCAGCGAGTAGCGCATGGCCAGCCAGAGCACGACGTGCATGGCGACGATCGCCGTCCAGACGGAGATCTGCATGGCGAAGCTGTCGGCGTGCTGCACCGCCAGGATCACCGACACGATCGCCCCGGGTCCGGCGAGCAGTGGCATGCCCAGCGGTACGAGTGCCACGTTGACGTCCTTCGTCTGCGTCGGCTCGTCGGTCTTGCCGGTCAGCAGATCGAGCGCGATCAGCAGCAGAAGAAGTCCGCCCGCGATCATCAGGGCAGGGACGGAGACATGCAGATAGTCGAGGATCTGCTGACCGAGCACGCCGAAGACGGCGATCACACCGAAGGCGACCGCGACCGCCTGGAACGCCATCCGGCGCTGGATCTTGGCGGGCCGTCCGGCGGTGAGGGCGAGAAAGATCGGGGTGATCCCGGGCGGATCCATAATCACAAAAAGCGTGAGAAAAAGGGATCCGAAGACAGCAACGTCGAACACAGTGAGGCCTTGCGAGAAGAGAGCGGGTCGAAACAGGACACACGCAGCCCACGGCCGGGTCCGGCCGGGCACGCGAAGAAAGAGGGGGGTGACGTACGCGACGTACGTGGGCGATGAAGTGCGCGAGGCGCGCGGGCGGGGAGCTACGCGGGGCGGGGTCCGCCGGCACCCGGCACCGGGAAGGCTCCCGTGGCGCGCCGGGTGATCTCGCCGTAGATCTCCGGGTCGGTGGTGTATTCGCCGAGCCGTACGGTCTTCCGGCTGCCGTGGTAGTCGCTGGAACCGGTGGCCAGCAGCCCCAGTTCCTTGGCGAGCCCACGCAGCCGGGCCCTGGTCGGCTCGTCATGGTCCATGTGGTCGACCTCGATGCCGTCGAGGCCTGCCGCGGCGAACCTGGCTATCGATGCCTCGGGCACCACCTCACCGCGCTTGACGGCGAGCGGGTGGGCGAAGACGGTGACGCCACCGGCGGCCTTGACCAGCCGGATGGCGTCGAAAGGGTCGAGTTCGTGCTTCTCGGCGTACGCGCGTCCACCGTTGGCGAGCCACTCGGGGGTGAAGGCGTCGGAGACGGTCTCGACGACACCGAGCTCGACGAGCGCGGTGGCGATGTGCGGCCTGCCGACCGATCCGTCGCCGGCGATCCGGGCGACCTGCTCCCACTCGACGGGAACGCCGAGCGCCTGGAGCTTGCGCACCATCGTCTGCGCACGCGGCACCCGGTCGTCGCGGACCAGCTCGCGTTCGCGTGCCAACTCGGGCTCGTCGGGGTCGAAGAGGTACGCGAGCATGTGCAGGCCCACGCCGTCGATGCGGCAGGAGAGCTCGGCACCGGTGACGAGAGTGAGGCCCTCGGGGAGCGCGGCCGTCGCCTCGGCGTGGCCGCGGACGGTGTCGTGGTCGGTGAGAGCGACGACATCGAGCCCTGCCGCGGCGGCGTTCCGCACCAGCTCGGCGGGGGTGTCCGTGCCGTCCGACGCGGTGGAGTGGGTGTGCAGGTCGATGTGCACGACGCGTACTCCAGTGCTCTCAGCCGGACAGGGGGGAAGCCCAAGGATAACCGGCATTCGAACACCGTCCGGTCAGGACGGCAGGACAGCGGCCGACGCAGCAGCGCGGCCGGGTGCGTGCCGCGACCTCAGGGCTGGCTGAGCAGTCGCGGGCTGAGCGCCCCGCAGGGCACGAGGTCGACCTCTCCGCCGGCGTCGCGCAGATCGGTCAGTATCAGCTCGTCGTACATGAGCAGCGCGGACTGCTCGGGCCAGACGACCGCCCACAGCCAGAGCCCACGCGCCTCGCCCGCGAAGACCGCCCGGTCCTCGGGTGCGCTCTTGACCTGCCAGAGCGGGGTGGGCCGTCCGGCGGCCAGCACCTTGGCATTGGGAGGGCCGTCGACATGGAGGTAGGGGCCCGGGTCGGGGCCGTCGATCCCGGCGTAGCGCGCGCCGAGGCCGACCCCGAGCTCCTCGGCGACGAGCAGCATCTCGCCCACCCCGCCGAGCGGACCGGGGCCCGAACAGGCGACGACGGTGGCGCGGCCGCCGCTGCGGTCGTCCCCCGCGTACGCCACGCCGGTGAACAGCCAGCCGACCGGCAGCGGCCAGGGCATCCACACCGGCACCCGGGCACGGTGCACCACCACGCCGAGCGCCTCGACGCTGGGTGGGATCACCGGCTGCAGCGGATACACGGCGCCGTGCACGGCGCACTGCCAGGTGTCGGCGAAAAGACCGGGCGCCCTGACCCGGCCACCGCACTTCGGGCAACTGGGTTCGCCCCTCATAGCGCCCAACGGTCCTCCCCGGCTGTCGCCGCGTCAAGGACGATCACCCGTCCGCAGCGTGGCTCTCGCCAGGATAAATAGATGTAGTTTGCATTCATTAGGTTCTCTAACTTATTGTGTGCATGACGCATCGATCTACTGGAGAGCGAGAACACCCATGCCGGCAGCGGATCCATTCGATCAGGGAACGGGCAGCATCCTGCGCCAGCCCAAGGCCGTCTGGGCCACGGCCGGCGCCTCGGTCGTCGCGTTCATGGGGATCGGGCTGGTCGACCCGATCCTGCCGTCCATCGCCAAGGGACTCGAGGCCACGCCCAGCCAGGTGTCCCTGCTCTTCACCTCGTACTTCCTGATCACCGCGGTCGCGATGCTGGTCACCGGTTTCGTCTCCAGCAGGATCGGCGGCCGTAAGACACTGCTGACCGGCCTCGCGCTCGTCGTCGTCTTCGCCGGACTCTCCGGCACGTCGTCGTCCGTCGCCGAACTCGTCGGCTTCCGGGCCGGCTGGGGGCTCGGCAACGCACTCTTCGTCTCGACGGCTCTCGCCGTGATCGTCGGCGCGGCGGCCGGCGGCAGCTCCGCGGCGATCCTGCTGTACGAGTCGGCGCTCGGCCTCGGCATGGCCTGCGGACCGCTGCTCGGCGCGCTGCTCGGTGACGCCAGTTGGCGCTACCCGTTCTTCGGCACCGCGGCGCTGATGGCGATCGGCTTCATCTGCATCACGGCGTTCCTGAAGGAACAGCCGAAGCCGGCCCGCAGGACCTCACTGCTCGATCCGGTCAGGGCGCTGGGTCACGGCGGCCTCGCCTCGGTCGCGGCCTCGGCGTTCTTCTACAACTACGCGTTCTTCACGATCCTGGCGTTCACCCCGTTCGTGCTGAACATGACGCCGTACAAGTCGGGCGCGGTCTTCTTCGCCTGGGGTCTGTTGCTCGCCGTCTTCTCGGTGCTCGTCGCACCCCGGCTGCAGAAGCGCTTCGGCTCGCTCAAGGTGCTCGGCGCCTCGCTGGTCCTGCTCGCCGTCGACCTGCTCGTCCTCGGCTACGGCAATCACACCGCGGCGATCGTCTGCACGATCGTCTCCGGTGCCTTCATCGGCATGAACAACACCGTCTACACGGAGCTGGCGCTCGGCGTCTCGGACGCGCCGCGCCCGGTGGCGAGCGCGGGCTACAACTTCGTCCGCTGGTTCGCCGCGGCCGCCGCCCCGTATCTCGCCCCGAAGATCGAGGAGTGGAGCAACATCCACGTCCCGTTCGTGGTCGCCGCGCTCGCGGCCGTGGCCGGCGCGCTCGTCGTCCGGATCCGGCGTACGGCCCTGACGCATGAGGCGGAGGGGCTGGAGCCGAAGCACGCCACCGAGGACGGCGTCACGGTCTTCGCCAACTGACCTCCGGGTCGACCCTGTTCCGCCCCGCCCCCGGCTCCCCCTCCTGGCCGCGCGGCGGGGCTCCCCCGCATCCCGTATGACGTACGTCTCAGTCCAGGGTTACGGAGGTACGCAGCGGATCACGCAGATCCGTCCCGTGCGACAGCCACCGCTCCTGCAGCTCCTGCGCCCCGCGGACCCGCTTCCACGCCGCCTCGTTGTGCGTCATCGGCAGCAGCGGCAGGAACCGCACCGGCTCCATCGGCTCGTCCAGTTCGAGGTCCTCGACCAGACCGCCCGACTCGGCGACCAGCACGGAGCTGAACGGCGCCCCGGGCCACAGCGGTTCACCGAGGTCCAGGGAGGCGCCCGGCGCCACGATCAGCCCCTCGACCTGCGGCGAGGCCGCCAGCACCGCCAGCCCGCGGAGGACCTTGTCGGTGTCGGCGAGACCGGCCCGCACGGAGAGGACCAGCTCGGCGCGTGGTCCCTTCACCGGGTCCGCCAGGGCAGCGGTCGGGTCCGCCATCGGCTGGGCGGACATGCCGAGCGTCGCGTAGCGCACCACATCGCCGTCGACGAAACGGAGCACCTCGATCCGGTCCGTACCGAGGAACGTCACCGCGGCGCGTGCGTCCGGTTCACCCAGAGCCGTCCGGAGACGGGCCTCGACCAGAGCAAGAATTTCTCCCATGTGGCGAGCATAGAACGCGTATCGAACGGGCAAAGTAAGGGATTGGCCCTGTGTCGGCTGATAGTCTTGGCCGCTGGTCGGACAGCACGCAGAAGCGTCGCTCTCAGTTCCGACGACACGTCATCCCCCACGGGGGACCGGCTGGAGGAGGTGGGGCTGCAATGGATCGAAGTCGATCGTGCAGTACCGATCGCTCTTCCGCCCGACACCTTTCTTCGGTGATCTGAAGCCTTCTCGGTCAAGGCCCGGGGCATTGCGCACGACGGAAGAGCACTCCTTTTTTGCCTGTCTGTAGCGAACGCCGTCATCGTGCCGCCGCGGTGCCGCCCGCTTTGCGGATGTGAGCACACGTCCCCATTCCGGGCTGTTCCAGGCGCCCGACGACGGCCCTCCGTGAAGGAGCCAGCCATGTCGATGATCCGTGACCTGCGCGCCGCCGTGCGCCCGTCCCTGCGCAAGACCAACGTCCTGCACAGCAATTACGACACCACCCGTGACCCGTCCGCCTCCAGCGCGGTCGTCGACTGCGCGGTCTACCGCGACGGCCGGCGCCAGGAGAGCGGAAGCTGCCTGACACCGCACGAGGCGATGCTCCGGGTACGGGAGAAGGGCGGCTTCGCCTGGATCGGCCTCCACGAGCCGACCGAGGCCGAATTCGCCGGGATCGCCCGGGAGTTCGGGCTCCACCCGCTCGCCGTCGAGGACGCCGTCCACGCCCACCAGCGGCCGAAGCTGGAGCGGTACGACGACACGCTGTTCACCGTCTTCAAGACCATCCACTACGTCGAGCACGCCGAGCTCACCGCGACCAGCGAGGTCGTCGAGACCGGTGAGGTGATGTGCTTCACCGGCCGGGACTTCGTCATCACCGTCCGGCACGGCGGGCACGGCTCGCTGCGTGCGCTGCGGCACCGGCTGCAGGACGACCCCGAGCTGCTCGCCAAAGGGCCGTCGGCCGTACTGCACTCCATCGCCGACCATGTCGTGGACGGCTACATCGCGGTGGCGGACGCCGTCCAGGACGACATCGACGAGGTGGAGATCGAGGTCTTCTCCACTCCCGCGAAGGGCAGCCCGCGCGGTTCGGACGCCGGCCGGATCTACCAGCTGAAGCGTGAGGTGCTGGAGTTCAAGCGGGCCGTCTCGCCGCTGCTTCGGCCGATGCAGCTGCTCAGCGAGCGGCCGATGCGGCTGGTCGACCCGGACATCCAGAAGTACTTCCGGGACGTCGCCGACCACCTGGCGCGGGTGCACGAAGAGGTGATCGGCTTCGACGAACTGCTGAACTCGATCCTGCAGGCCAACCTGGCGCAGGCGACCGTCGCCCAGAACGAGGACATGCGCAAGATCACGTCCTGGGCGGCCATCATCGCCGTGCCGACCATGATCTGCGGCGTCTACGGCATGAACTTCGACCACATGCCGGAACTGCGGTGGACGTACGGCTATCCGATGGTGATGGGCGTCATCGGGGTCGTCTGCTTCTCCATCCACCGCTCGCTCAAGCGCAACGGGTGGCTCTAATAGAGTTCGGCCCATGACTGCTGCTGCCGCTGACTCGCTGCTCGGACCGGCCCTCGTCGAGGAGGCCACCAAGAAGTCCGGCCTCATCTGGGTGCGCGGCACCGGGCCCGCGCGGGCGCTGTGGCACACATGGCACGAGGGGGCGGCCCATCTCGTCGGGGACGGCCCCGGCGAGCAGCCGCTGCCGGCCGGTCTCACCGACGGGTCCGTCGCCGAGGTGACCGTACGCAGCAAGGACAAGGGCGGCCGACTGGTCGCCTGGACGGCCGCCGTGACGGAGCTCGCGCCGCATTCCGAGGAGTGGGAGGCGGCGGTCGCCGAGCTCAAGGGCAAGCGGCTGAACGCACCGGACGCCGAGCAGATGACCGAGCGGTGGGCACGCGAGTGCCGGGTGCTGCGGCTGACGCCCGGCGCCTCCCGCACGGACCTGCCGGACATCTCGCACGCGGCGGCGCCGCTGCCGACCCCGGCGACCACCCGCCGCCCCGTGCCCGACGCGCTCCCGCGACTGCTGCTGAAGCGCCGCCGCAAGAGCTGACGGCGGGCGGACGGCACTACGAGGTGGACTTGGGGAGCTGCTGCCCGTAGTCGACGGTGTCGCCCTTGGCCGGGGCCTTCAGCTCGAAGTCCAGGCCCCAGTCGGCGAGCGTGAGAATGCCTCCGCCACCGCCACGGGCGAACCGCAGCGGATACGGCGTGCCCTTCAGCGAGACATCGAGCGCACCGCCCTCGCCCTTCCCGCCGAGGATCTGGACGGTACGGACGGAACCCACCTTGCCGTGGTCACCCTTGTTGACCTTGCCGTGCAGTGTGAGCATCCCGTCGAGCAGGGTCTTCATGTCCGTGAAGCCGCGCAGCTGCTTGTACGTGGGATCGCCCTGGGGGACCTTCACGTACTTGTTCTGGAGCTTGTCCCCGGCCGCGGCACCTGCGTCGCCCTTGCCGTCCGTGCTGCCCTTCTCGTCGTGGCTCCAGAAGCCGGAGTCGGCCTTCAGGTAGACCTCGTCACCGATCCGCAGCAGCTCGAACGTGCTGTTCTTCGAGGTGAGCGAACCGGTGCCGCCGTCCTCCTTGAGCCGCATGTCGATCTTGTACGTGCCGCCCTTGCTGACCAGCGTGCCGGCCAGCCGCACCGCGTCCGCGGAGTCCGCCGCCTTCTGCGCCCGGTTCTCGATCTCCGCCGCCGAGAGTCTGCCGACGCCGTTGGTCCCCTTGTCCGGATCCTCGCTGCCGCACGCCGTCAGGGCTGCGATCAGGCCCGCACAGAGCAGGACGGCAACAGCGGTCCGGCGGCGGGGAGCGACGGGCGGGACAAAAGAGGTCACGGGCGCACTGCCTCTCATCTGCGTGTGGGGGTGGCTGACGGCAGCGTACCGGTGCCCGGTACGCCGTCCGGCGCAGAGCCGTACGGACGGCTCCACCGGGCCGACCCGGAGCGGTACGGGCTAGCCTGATCCCGTCATAACAGCGCATAACCGACTGAACGGACCGTAGCCGTCTCGACGGGACGGAAGGAGGCACGCACCGTGGCCGCAGGCGCCTCCCGGGTCTTCGTCTCGCACCTCTCCGGCGTACCCGTCTTCGACCCCAACGGCGACCAGGTGGGCCGCGTCCGCGATCTCGTCGCGATGCTGCGGGTCGGCGGCCGTCCACCACGGCTGCTCGGCTTCGTCGTCGAGGTGGTCAGCCGGCGCCGGATCTTCCTCCCGATGACCCGGGTGACGGGCATCGACTCGGGCCAGGTCATCACCACCGGCGTGGTGAACATGCGGCGCTTCGAGCAGCGCCCCACCGAGCGCCTGATCCTCGGCGAGTTCCTGGACCGCCGGGTCCGGCTGGTGGAGACCGACGAGGAGGTCACCATCCTCGACGTCGCGATCCAGCAGCTCCCGGCCCGCCGCGACTGGGAGATCGTCAAGTACTACGTGCGCAAGGGCAGGGGCGGGGCGCTGCGCCGCAAGGGCGAGACCCTCACGGTGGACTGGTCGGCGGTGCGCGGCTTCTCGCTGGAGGAGCACGGGCAGGGCGCGGAGTCGCTCGTCGCCACGTTCGAGCGGCTGCGCCCGACCGACGTGGCCAACGCGCTGCACCATCTGTCGCCGAAGCGGCGCGCCGAGGTGGCCGCCGCGCTCGACGACGACCGGCTCGCCGACGTGCTGGAGGAGCTGCCCGAGGACGACCAGGTGGAGATCATCGGCAAGCTCAAGGAGGAGCGCGCCGCCGACGTCCTGGAGGCGATGGACCCGGATGACGCGGCCGACCTGCTCTCCGAACTGCCGGAGGAGGACAAGGAGCGGCTGCTGATGCTGATGCGGCCGGACGACGCGGCGGACGTGCGGCGGCTGATGTCGTACGAGGAGAGGACCGCGGGCGGTCTGATGACCACCGAGCCGATCGTGCTGCGGCCGGACGCCACGGTCGCCGACGCGCTCGCCCGGGTCCGCCGCTCCGACCTGTCACCGGCGCTCGCCGCGCAGGTGTACGTGTGCCGGCCGCCGGACGAGACGCCGACCGGAAAGTACCTGGGCGCGGTGCACTTCCAGCGGCTGCTGCGCGACCCGCCTTTCACCCTGGTCAGCTCGATCGTCGACAGCGACCTCGTGCCACTGACCCCGGACACCCCGCTGTCGGTGGTGACCAGTTACCTGGCGGCGTACAACCTGGTCTCGGTACCCGTCGTGGACGAGAGCGGGTCGCTGCTCGGTGCGGTGACCGTCGACGACGTGCTCGACCATCTGCTGCCCGAGGACTGGCGGGAGACCGACTTCCACAGCGAGGAGTGGGTGGCCCATGGCGGGTGAGGACCGCTCCCGGGCGTCGGGCCCCGGGCCCTCGTCGACGGGGTCGTCGGCGATGACGCGCACCGCCAGGGGCCGACTGGACCAGCCCAAGGACCTGCGGCCGCGGCTTCTGCCGGAGTACGACCCCGAGGCGTTCGGCCGGTTCTCCGAGCGGATCGCCCGCTTCCTCGGCACCGGGCGGTTCATCGTCTGGATGACGCTGATCATCATCGTCTGGGTGCTGTGGAACATCTTCGCCCCGGTGAAGCTGCGCTTCGACGAGTACCCGTTCATCTTCCTGACGCTGATGCTGTCGCTCCAGGCCTCGTACGCGGCCCCGCTGATCCTGCTCGCGCAGAACCGGCAGGACGACCGCGACCGGGTCACCCACGAGCAGGACCGCAAGCAGAACGAGCGCTCCATCGCGGACACCGAGTACCTCACCCGGGAGATCGCGTCCCTGCGGATGGGGCTCGGCGAGGTCGCCACCCGCGACTGGATCCGCTCGGAACTCCAGGACATGGTGAAGGACATGGACGACCGGCGCGCACTATTTTCTGCCGAGAGTGACGAAGACCGCTGACGGCCCATCCCGGCGGCGGGTGCGGGCGCCGTAACATCGTCGTATGGCTACCGAAGACGCGGTGCGCGAAGCACTGGCGACAGTGAACGACCCGGAGATCCACCGACCGATCACCGAACTCGGCATGGTCAAGTCGGTCGAGATCGCCGCTGACGGTGCGGTCGCTGTCACGGTGTATCTCACGGTGTCCGGCTGCCCGATGCGCGAGACCATCACCAAGAACGTGACCGAAGCGGTGGCGAAGGTCGAAGGCGTCACGCGCGTCGACGTGACACTCGACGTGATGAGCGACGAACAGCGCAAGGAACTCGCGTCGTCGCTGCGCGGCGGCACGGCGGAGCGCGAGGTGCCGTTCGCCAAGCCCGGCTCGCTGACCCGGGTGTACGCGGTGGCGTCCGGCAAGGGCGGCGTCGGCAAATCGTCCGTGACGGTGAACCTCGCGGCGGCGATGGCCGCCGACGGACTCAAGGTCGGCGTCGTCGACGCGGACATCTACGGGCACAGCGTGCCGCGGATGCTCGGCGCGGACGGCAAGCCGACCCAGGTCGAGAACATGATCATGCCGCCGTCGGCATACGGCGTGAAGGTCATCTCCATCGGCATGTTCACCCCGGGCAACGCCCCGGTGGTGTGGCGTGGCCCGATGCTGCACCGAGCGCTGCAGCAGTTCCTCGCCGATGTCTACTGGGGCGACCTCGACGTCCTGCTGCTCGACCTGCCGCCGGGCACCGGTGACATCGCGATCTCCGTGGCACAGCTCGTGCCGAACGCGGAGATCCTGGTCGTCACGACCCCGCAGCAGGCCGCGGCCGAGGTGGCCGAGCGGGCGGGCTCGATCGCGGTGCAGACCCACCAGAAGATCGTCGGCGTCGTCGAGAACATGTCCGGCATGCCGTGCCCGCACTGCGACGAAATGGTCGACGTGTTCGGCACGGGCGGCGGCCGGAAGGTGGCCGAGGGCCTGACGAGGACGGTCGGCGCGGAGGTGCCGGTGCTCGGCTCCATCCCGATCGACGTACGTCTGCGCGAGGGCGGCGACGAGGGCAAGCCCGTGGTCCTCTCGGACCCGGACTCCCCGGCCGGCAAGGCGCTGCGCGCGATCGCGGAGCGGCTGGGCGGCCGTCAGCGGGGCCTGTCGGGCATGTCTCTGGGGATCACCCCGCGCAACAAGTTCTGAAAACCGCCCGAGTCCTCGATCGCCGCGACGGGAGCAGTCCGTCCGGCGATCGGGGAAGGGGCGGCGAACCGGACGCGTCCGGTCGCGGCTCACCGCACCCGTCGAGCCGCTACGCGTAGGTGGCGATGTCTGCGACCACCGAGAACCCGAGTCCGTACGCGCTCATCCCGCGCCCGTACGCCCCGATGTGCACCCCGTCGTGCGCCGACCCCGCCAGCACCCACCCGTACTCGGACTCGCGGTAGTGGAACGGCACCGGAACCCCGTCCACCGGCAGGGACAGCACCTGCCACGCGGGACCGTCCAGATCGTCGGCGAGTTCGAACGCCGTCTCCGTCTGCTGGTCCAGCCAGTCGTCGCGCAGCGTGTGGTCCAGCTGCGGGGGCCAGGTGAACGACAGCAGGCCCGAGCCCGCCAGCCAGGCGGCGGACGACACCGTGGTCGCGTCCAGGACTCCCGTACCGTCGCCGCTGCGCCGCACGGGACTGCTGCCCACGGTCACCACGACCGCGAACCGCTGCTTGTCACCACCCGAGTCGCCCCGGACCAGCGGCTCGTCACCGTGCCCGGTCGATCCGTGCTGCACCGTGCCGTCCGCCGCCGTACCGACCTGCATCAGCCAGCGCGGACCGGTGAAGGCCTCGTCCAGTCCGTACCAGGGGAACGACGCCTGCAGATAGCCGTCGACCGTACGCCGGGCCGCCGGCACCTCCTCTTCGGTGACTGCGCTGGACGCACCTTCCGCGCCTGCCCGACTTGTCGTCTCCATCTGCCCGGCCGCCTCCTCGATCCCTAAGGTCCGGAGTGGCCCGCCCCCCTCGGGCAGCCTCGCAACCGGACAGATGGAGAATAGCCATACCGTCCGGACGAGTCGGGATTGACCGGTGTCAGGTGGCGTCGGCGTCGAACGGCGGGCGGTCGTCCTTCGCGGGCTGTTCACGCTTCTTGAGCAGGTCGGGAGCGCCCGGGGAGCCGTTCGCCGCGGTGATCGCAGCGCTGCCCGACACGCCGCCCGCCGACTCCACAGCCGTGGTCTCGCGCCCGTTCACCGCGTCGGTGACCTCCGCCATCTCCTTGCGCAGGTCGAAGCTCTCGCGGATCTCCTTCAGCCCGAGATCGTCGTTGCCGTCCATGAGCTGCTTGCGGACGAACGTCTTCGGGTTGAGATCCTCGAACTCGAAGTCCTTGAACTCCGGGCCGAGCTCCGTACGGATGTCTTCCTTGGCGCTCTCGGAGAACTCACGGATCTTCCGGATGAAGCGCGAGGCGTCCTGGATGACCTTGGGCAGCTTGTCCGGGCCGAAGACGAGCACGCCGAGGATCACGAGCGTCACCAGCTCGAGTGCGCCTATGTCATTGAACACCTAGTTGCTCCTCGTGTTCTCCGAGACCATGGACCAGGTCGGATGAGGTCCGGCCCCGGCCCACGGTACCCGGCGGAACTGTCCGGGCGGTAGCGTCCCGGTGCCGTCACGTGCCTGTTGCGGACCCGAGGGTCAAAGTCATGGACAGGTCTTTACCACCGCGGGTCAGGCCGAGGTCCAAACGGTCGCCCGGGCGGTGTGCGCGGATCTTCACGATCAGCTCCTCGCCGCTGTGCACCCGCTGGCCGTCCACCTCGGTGATGATGTCGCCCGGCTTGATGCCGGCCTTTGCACCGGGACCGCCCGGTGTCACCGCGGGCTTGCCCTCGGCGCCCTTCGCGCCGACCTTGGCGCCGTCACCGGTGTACTTCATGTCCAAGGTGACGCCGATCACCGGGTGGGTGGCCTTTCCGGTGTTGATCAGCTCCTCGGCTACCCGCTTGCCCTGATTGATCGGGATGGCGAATCCGAGGCCGATGGACCCCGCCTGGCCGCCCTCGGTCGTCGCACCGCTGTCGGCGGCGCGGATGGCGCTGTTGATGCCTATGACATGGGCGTCGGTGTCGACCAGCGGTCCGCCGGAGTTGCCCGGGTTGATGGGGGCGTCGGTCTGCAGCGCGTCCACGTAGCTGATGTCGCTGCCGTCGCCCTTCTCGCCGCCCGCCGTGATCGGCCGGTCCTTGGCGCTGATGATGCCGGAGGTGACGGTGTTGGACAGGTCGAAGGGGGCGCCGATGGCCACGACCGGGTCGCCGACCTGCACGTTGTCCGAGTTGCCCAGCGGCAGCGGCTTGAGCCCGGAGACGCCCTTGACCTTGACCACGGCGAGGTCGTAACCGCTGTCCTTGCCGACGACCTCGGCGCTCGCGGTCTCGCCGCCGCTGAACGTCACCGTGATGTCGCCGGAGGGGCCGGCCGGGGCGACCACATGGTTGTTGGTGAGGATGTGGCCCTCGTTGTCGAGGACGAAGCCGGTGCCGGTGCCCGATTCGGTGGTGCCGCTGACGTGGAGGGTGACCACGCTGGGCAGGGCGCTGGCCGCGATGCCCGCGACACTGTCGGGGGCGCGGCCGCCGCTGTTCTTCGCGGTCTGCGGGAGCTCGACCGTGGTCAGGCCGCCGTTGCGCTCGACGTAGGCCCCGATGCCACCGCCGATGCCGCCCGCCACGAGGGCGAGCAGCAGCGCGCCGACGAGCAGCGAACCGCGCCGGTTCCTCCCTCGTCCGCCGTCTGAGCCGAGCGGCTGACCGGCCTGGGTCAGTGGCTGCCGGTACCCACCCCAGGGGTCGTACTGCAGCCAGTGCGTGGACTGGGGCGGCGGGGGCGGGGGCGTGAAGGCCGGGCCGGGGACGGGGGCCTGGGCGGGGACGGGGACGGGTCCCTGGGTGGGCGCGGGGCCGGTGGGTACGTCCGCGCCGTTCGTGGCCGCGAACGGCGCGGGCACCGGGGTGCCGTGGGCCGGCGTCGGGACCGGGCGCTGCACGGGGGGCGCGGGCGCCCAGGGCCCGGGGCCGCCGTACGGCGGGGTGCTGTACTCATCGGGCTCGTGCAGTGGCTTCGCCGCCGGGGCGGGGGCGGTTGCCGGGACCGCCGGTGCGGCCGCCGGGGCCGGGGGAGTCGAGGCCGGGGCCGCGGGCGCCTGCGCCACGGGCTCGGGTGCTATGGGCTCGGGTGCTGCGGGCTGCGCGGGTGTCACGGGCTCGGGTGCCACGGGCTGCGCGGGCGCCACCGGTTCGGGCCGTGCGGGTGTGTCCGCGGCCCGCACGTCCTCGACCGGTGCATCCACCGCGGCCGCCGCACTCTCCGGCGCCGACGTGGTGGTGTGCCCCGGCGTGGGACGGCTCCACCACTTAGCCTTGGGCCCGGTGGGCTTTCCGTCGTCCATGTTCTCCCCGCAACTGCCGCAACTGGCCCTCAGCATGCCCGCGAGGGACGTCCCTCCGGGAATTCCTCCCGGGATTCAACCAGGTTTGCGAATGGCTGCGCAGACCCCGGTCAGCGCCGGGGGGAAAGCGGCAGACCGTGATCGGCGGAGCTCGGCAGGGCCGAGGCCGATGTAGGCGTCCAGGACGTGGTCGGCGAGGGCGCGGGGGACGTGGGGGTCAGTCCGCTGCCCAGCGCCCGGGTGAACAGGGGGCTGGTGGCAGTCGGACGTATCAGCGGCGGCGCGGACACATTGGTCAGCACCGGGACCATGAAGGGGTTGGGTGTCACGAGACCCGCGCCCAACATTGCGGGTACACGGCCGCTCGGCTGCTGGAACGGCGTGGCGGCGGCGACCGTGCGGCTGCTGTGGGGCGCGGCCGACGTGCCGATGCCACCACCACGGCGACTGGTCACGCTGCCGCGCTCGGCGCGTGCGTCCGCATCGAGGGGGGTCACGTTGTTGCCGGCGCCCTCGGCGCGGACCGGGGCGTCGGGACCGGCGTCCGTCGGCAGGGCACCGCCGAGCGCGATGGCAGCCAGCGAGACGGCGCTGGCCGCAGCGAAGGCGAACCTGCGTCCGCGCCACGGCGAACGGTCCGCGTCCCGGCCCACCTCATGGATGGGGAACGCGGAACGCGATGCGGCACCCGGAAGCACCGCGGCCGAGCCGTGCGGTGTCGGGATATAGCCGAAGCGGTCGAGCGGCGAGCTCCCCGAGGGTGAATCGGTGCGGCTGCCGGAAGGCCGGATCTCGGGGAAGAGTCCGTCGGCGAAGCGTCCGGAGCCGCCGAATGGTCTTCCTTGGCTGTCGTCGTCACCACCAGGCCCCCCGGGAAGGCCCTGCAGCCGGGCGAGGAACCCCTCGGACGGCGAAGGCGGGGCGGACTGCGCGAAGACGCTCTTCAGCCGCCGCTGGGCGGCAGCCTCGGCCTTGCACTTGGCGCAGGTCGCGAGATGGGCGAGCACCCGGTCACGGACGTCATGCTTGAGCTCACCGTCGACAAGCGCGGCAAGCCGGTCCCCCAGATGCTGTTCCGCAGGGGTCGGACCCGTGCCACTCACGCCGATCCGCCCTCCCCCGTCACCATCGCGCCCGCCAGCGAGCGCTGCTCGGCACGGGCCTCCGGAGAGCGGTGCTGCAGCGCCTTGCGCAGGTGCGAGCGTCCGCGGTGGATGCGGCTGCGCACGGTGCCGAGCTTCACGCCGAGTGTCGCGGCGATCTCCTCGTACGAGAGTCCCTCGATGTCACAGAGCACGACCGCGGCGCGGAACTCGGGCGCAAGGGTGTCCAGCGCCTGCTGCACGTCCGCGTCGAAGTGGGTGTCGTTGAAAACCTGCTGCGGGGACGGTTCACGGCTCGGCAGCCGCTCGGCGGCGTCGTCGCCGAGCGAGTCGAAACGGATCCGCTGCTTACGACGGACCATGTCCAGGAACAGGTTGGTCGTGATGCGGTGCAGCCAGCCCTCGAAGGTGCCGGGCGTATAGGTCGACAGCGAACGGAACACCCGGACGAAGACCTCCTGGGTGAGGTCCTCGGCATCATGCTGGTTGCCCGTCAGACGGTAGGCAAGGCGGTAGACACGACCGCTGTGCGTGCTGACGATCTCTTCCCATGAGGGCGGCATCCAAGCCTGGGAGTCCGCATCTGAGGCGAAGGTCGCGGTCGGTGCGGAGTCGTTGGAAGAACGGTCAGCAATGTTGGTCACGGATTTCGGCTCACCCGCCGACCTGAGGAAGCGCCGCAGCACTCCTCCCCGATCCACAGGCGCAGCCGCACCTCCCCTGTCGGCTCTGGTGGTGTCCAGTGGAGCCCCTACCATAGCCACCTCGCCCGTTAGCTCCGGATAAGCCTTTTTCCTGCTGGGGCCGGGGACCTTCCCGGGACCACCTGCCGCGGATTCCCGGGCCCGATCTGCGGGCCCTGTCCACGCGCTTTCCCCTGCCCCTTGATAACGCCCGGTCCCATCTGCGGGTTCCCGGGTACAGCGGATACAGTCACCGTTGCGCCAACTACGGGGACAGGAGAGGGTCATTACCGCCAACCGGCAGACGAGCTGGGCGTTCGCCGACGCCTTTGTCGCCGAGGACGAAGCACTGCGCTGGGCCCGGGACCGGGCCCGGGACGCAGGGCTCCGCTCGGTGTCACCGGGCACCGGCGCAGCGCTGCGCCTGCTCGCTGCCACGACGGACGCCAAGGCGGTGGCCGAGATCGGCACCGGAACCGGCGTCTCCGGCATCTATCTGCTGCACGGGATGCGACCCGACGGCGTGCTGACCACGGTGGATCCGGAGCCGGAGCGTCAGCAGTTCGCCCGCGAGGCGTTCCGGGCCGCGGGGTTCGCCGCCAATCGGGCCCGGTTCATCCCGGGGCGCGCCCTCGACGTACTTCCGCGACTCGCGGACGGCGGATACGACCTGGTGTTCTGCGACGGCGACCGGCTGGAGAGCCTGGACTGCCTCGCTGAATCGTTGCGCCTGCTGCGACCTGGCGGTCTGGTCTGCTTCGAGGGTGTCTTCGCGGACGGCCGCACGGTCGACTCGGCGGCACAGCCCGCGGAGGTGCTGAGGCTGCGGGAGCTGTTGCGGGCGGTGCGGGAGAGCCAGGAGCTGATGGCCACGTTGCTGCCGGTGGGCGACGGCCTGCTGTGCGCGGTCCGGCGCGGCTGACCGTCCGCCGGTTCTCGCCCCTCGTCCCGCACCCGGACTGCGACGAGTCCCGGACGCACCACTGCCCCGGCACGGGCTCCGTGGCGGGGCAGCGGTGAAGTGTGGGCGCCTCCGCGTCAGCCAACGACCTTCTTGAGGGCGTCGCCGAGCGCATCGGCCTCGTCCGGCGTCAGCTCCACGACAAGCCGACCGCCGCCTTCGAGCGGAACGCGCATGACGATGCCCCGCCCCTCCTTTGTCACCTCGAGCGGGCCGTCGCCCGTCCGCGGCTTCATGGCCGCCATGCTCGTTCCCCTTCCTGAAACCAGCTCATATCAACCGGCGGCCCCATGACAGGCGCTGTGTCACCGGCATCGAACACATTGCTTCCAGGCCATTATCCCGCATCAGAGACCCCGATGACCAACATCGGTCTGCATCGCTTGCGCAACGCGCTCTCTCAAAACCACTCAATTCGGCGATCCGGCTGCGATACTCCGTCGCCTTCACCCCTGCATCGGGGCGCAATTGTTAGACGCAGGTCACATGTTCGCCCTCCGTGCTGTCGGCCATGCTTGGCTCGACAGGCATTGCCCGAGGCGCAAAGGGGACAGCAAATGGCGGACAACGTGGCCGACACGGTGCTCTACGAAGTGACCGACGGTCTCGCGACGATCACGATCAACCGGCCCGACGCGATGAACGCCATGAACACGGCGGCCAAGGTCGCGCTCCGTGACGCGCTGCAGTCGGCCGCCGCCGACAGCGCTGTACGGGCCGTTCTGCTCACCGCGACCGGGCGCGCCTTCTGCGTCGGCCAGGACCTCAAGGAACACGTCGCCACGCTCACCGCCACACGCGAGTCCGGCACGGGCAATGCGCTGAGCACCGTGCAGGAGCACTACAACCCGGTCGTCCGGGCGATCACCGAGATGGAGAAGCCCGTCGTCGCCGGGGTCAACGGTGTGGCGGCCGGCGCGGGCTTCGGCTTCGCGCTCGCGTGCGACTACCGGGTGGTGGCCGACAGCGCATCCTTCAACACCTCGTTCGCCGGGGTCGCCCTGACCGCCGACTCGGGTGTCTCGTGGACGCTGCCCCGGCTGATCGGTCAGAGCCGCGCGGCCGATCTGCTGCTCTTCCCGCGTTCGATCTCCGCGCAGGACGCCTACGAGCTGGGCATCGCGAACAAGGTGGTGCCCGCCGACGACCTCGCCGCGGAGGCGCTGGCGGTGGCCCGCAGGCTGGCGGACGGTCCGACGGTGGCGTACGCCGCGCTCAAGGCGTCCCTGGCCTACGGCGCCGGCCACACGCTGAGCGAGACGCTGGAGAAGGAGGACGAGCTCCAGACCATGGCGGGCGCGTCGGAGGACCACACGATCGCGGTGCAGGCCTTCCTGGACAAGGCGAAGCCGAAGTACCTGGGGAAGTAGCTCTCCGCTACGCCGCGGTACCCCGGGCCACGCAGTCGGCCAGGTGGTCGTCGACCAGGCCGCACGCCTGCATCAGGGCGTAGGCCGTCGTGGGGCCGATGAAGCGCAGGCCGCGCTTCTTGAGGTCCTTGGCGAGAGCCGTGGACTCCGGGGTGACCGCCGCGACGTCCCCGAGGGTGCGCGGGGCGGGGCGGGTGGCCGGGTCGGGGGCGTACGACCAGATCAGTGCGTCCAACTCCCCGTCCGGCCAGTCGGCCAGCACCTTGGCGTTGGCGAGGGTCGCATCGATCTTCGCGCGGTTGCGGATGATCCCGGCGTCGGCGAGGAGACGTTCCTTGTCGGCGTCGGTGAACCCCGCGACCGCGTGGATCTTGAATCCGGCGAAGGCGCTGCGGAACCCTTCCCGGCGGCGCAGGATCGTCAGCCAGGACAGTCCGGACTGGAACGCCTCCAGGCAGAGCCGTTCGAAGAGGGCGTCGTCGCCGTGGACGGGGCGGCCCCATTCGGTGTCGTGGTAGACGAGGTAGTCGTCTGTGGACAGTGCCCAGGAGCAGCGCAGCCTGCCGTCGGCTGCGGCTTCGACGCCGGCGACGCTCATCGCTGCGGCTCCTCGCCGGACCGGGTCCCGGACTGCGGCCCGGACTGCGGCCCGGAATCTCCGGGCGGGGGGTCGGACGGTGCCGACGGGTGCGGCGGTTCCCACGGGGAACGCTCGGGGATCGGCGGGTGCGGCGGTTCCCACGGGGACCGCTCCAGGCGCGGCCGGTTCTGCGGTTCCTTGAAGAGCCCCTTGCCGCCCACCGCCGTCGCCTGCGCGCCGGCGAGCGCCGACTCCAGCTCGGCGATCCGCGCGTCCCGTTCGGCGAGCTCGGCGCCGAGCCGGCCGAGGGCGTCGTCGACGTCCGTCATCCGGTAGCCGCGGGCCACCACGGGCAGCCGCATCGCTTCTACGTCCGCACGGCCGACCGGCCGGTTCGCGGGCAGCGGGTCGGTCAGCTGCTCGGGGGCCACGTCCTGCAGGACGGCACTCTTCCCTCCGCCGACCACCGCGAGGGTGACCGCGGCCACGACCACCACCATCGCCAGCAGCAAGAACCAGAACACGCGCATCTCCCCGGGAGCGAAAACCTGTCCGGCTCCGATCGTGCCATGCGGTGCCGACAGTTAGGGTCGCAGGCGACCCACGGGGCGATCTACCAGAGGAGAAACACGGGATGCGAAGCGGTGCGCTCAGGCTGGGGCGGCGCGAATTCGGGGCGCACGAGCCGGTGATCATGGCGATCGTGAACCGTACTCCGGACTCCTTCTACGACCAGGGTGCGACCTTCCGCGACGAGCCCGCGCTCGCCCGGGTCGAGCAGGCCGTCGCGGACGGCGCCGCCATCATCGACGTCGGCGGGGTGAAGGCCGGTCCCGGCGAGGAGGTGACGGCCCAGGAGGAGGCCCGACGCACGGTCGGTTTCGTCGCCGAGGTGCGGCGCCGCCACCCGGATGTCGTCATCAGCGTCGACACCTGGCGCCACGATGTCGGCGAGGCGGTCTGCGAGGCCGGTGCGGATGTGCTGAACGACGCGTGGGGCGGGGTCGACCCGAAGCTCGCCGAGGTCGCCGCGCGGTACGGGGCGGGGCTGGTGTGCACCCACGCGGGCGGCGCCGAACCGCGGACCCGGCCGCACCGGGTCGTGTACGAGGACGTGATGGCGGACATCCTGCGGGTGACGGAAGGACTGGCCGAGCGGGCCGTGGAGCTCGGGGTCAGGCCGGACGGCATCATGATCGACCCCGGTCATGACTTCGGGAAGAACACCCGGCACTCGCTGGAGGCGACGCGTCGGCTCGGTGAGATGACGGAGACCGGCTGGCCCGTCCTCGTATCGCTGTCCAACAAGGACTTCGTCGGGGAGACGCTCGACCGGCCGGTGAAGGAACGGCTGGTCGGGACGCTGGCGACGACCGCTGTGTCGGCCTGGCTGGGGGCACGGGTGTATCGGGTGCACGAGGTGGCGGAGACGCGGCAGGTACTGGACATGGTGGCGTCGATCGCCGGGCATCGGGCGCCGGCGGTGGCGCGGAGGGGGCTGGCCTAGCCGGGGCGTGACGCAGCGGGGCGGGGCCTTGTCCCGTGCCCGTCCCCTCCCGGAACCGGGGCTCCGCCCCGGCCCCCGCACCTCGATCGCGACGGGGGCCCGGGCAAGCCCGTCCGGCTCCCGGATGCCGTCCTACCGGCCGACTTCCTTCGTCACCAGGGTGACCGCCTCTTCCACGCTGTCCGTGACGTGGAAGAGCAGCAGATCCCGCTCGGACGCCTTCCCCTGCGCCACCACCGTGTCCCGCAGCCAGTCGACGAGCCCGGACCAGTACGCGGTGCCGAAGAGCACGATCGGGAAGCGTGTCACCTTGCCGGTCTGCACGAGGGTGAGCGCCTCGAAGAGTTCGTCCAGGGTGCCGAGGCCGCCGGGCAGGACGACGAAGCCCTGCGCGTACTTCACGAACATCGTCTTGCGGACGAAGAAGTAACGGAAGTTGACGCCGATGTCGACGTGCGGGTTGAGTCCGGACTCGAAGGGCAGCTCGATGCCGAGGCCGACCGAGACGCCCTTCGCCTCGCGTGCGCCCTTGTTCGCCGCTTCCATCGCTCCGGGCCCGCCACCGGTGATCACCGCGAAGCCCGCCTCGACCAGCGCCTTGCCGATCTGTACGCCCGCCTCGTAGTCAGGTCCTCCGACCGGGCTGCGGGCCGACCCGAAGACGCTGATGGCACTGGGCAGCTCGGCGAGGGCGCCGAATCCTTCGACGAACTCCGACTGGATACGCATCACCCTCCATGGGTCGGTGTGCACCCACTCGGAGTCGCCCTCGGTGTCCAGCAGCCGCTGATCGGTGGTGCCGGGCTGTACCTGTTCCCTGCGGCGCAGTACCGGTCCGAGCCGCTGCTCCTCGGGGACGTGCGCTTCCTCGGGGTTGCCCATGACCTGCTCCCTCCGACGACATACCGACGTTGTGTGTCAGGTCAGGGTAGATCTACGGAGGTTACACACAGGGGAATGCTGCGGGTCAGCCGGTGAGCCAGGAGCGGAGCCGCTCCTCGCAGTGGGTGATCCGGTCGACGGCCACGTGCTCGTTGCGCTTGTGCGCGAGGAGCGCGTCGCCGGGTCCGTAGTTCACCGCGGGGACGCCCAGCGCGCCGAAGCGGGAGACGTCCGTCCACCCGAACTTGGGCTGGGCGGTACCACCGACCGCCGCCATGAACGCCTCGGCCGCCGGGTGGGAGAGACCGGGCATCGCCGCGCCGGAGTGGTCGTCGACCGTGAACTCGACGACGCCGCAGTCCGCGAAGACCTCGTGGACGTGCGCCAGGGCCTCTTCGGCGCTGCGGTCGGGGGCGTACCGGTAGTTGACGACGACGGTGCAGGCGTCCGGGATGACGTTGTTGGCGACGCCGGCCTCGATCCGTACGGCGTTGAGGCCCTCGTGGTACTCCAGCCCGTCGATGACCGGCCGGCGCGGTTCGTACGCGGCGAGGCGGCCGAGGATCGGGGCGGCGGCGTGGATGGCGTTGGAGCCCATCCAGCTGCGCGCGGAGTGCGCGCGCTCCCCTTCCGTACGGAGAAACACCCGCAAGGTGCCCTGGCAACCGCCCTCCACCTGGCCGTCGGACGGTTCGAGGAGGACGGCGAAGTCGCCCTCCAGCCAGTCCGGGTGGGCGTCGGCGACATGGCCGAGCCCGTTCAGGTGTGCGGCGACCTCTTCGTTGTCGTAGAAGACGAAGGTCAGGTCGCGGTTGGGCTCGGGCACGGTGGCCGCGATCCGCAGCTGGACGGCGACGCCGGACTTCATGTCGGAGGTGCCGCATCCCCAGAGCACGCCGTTCTCGTCGAGCCGGGACGGAACGTTGTCGGCGATCGGGACGGTGTCGATGTGTCCGGCGAGCACCACGCGTTCGGTGCGGCCCAGCTGCGTCCTGGCGACGACGTTGTTGCCGTACCGGTCGACGGCCAGGTGCGGGAGGGCGCGCAGAGCCGTCTCGATCGCGTCGGCCAGCTCCTTCTCGTCCCCGCTGACCGACGGGAAGTCGACGAGCCGGGCGGTGAGCGCGGGGCCGTCCAGGGTGAGGTCAAGGGTGCTTTCGGGCATGGAACCGACCCTAAGGGACTTCGGTCTCGGGCCCGCTCGGCCCCTCCAGTACGGTGGGGCCGTGCCCCGGACCGCCTCCTCCACCCGCCGACACACCCGCCGCAGCCGCCCCTTCCGAATCGCGGCAGCCCTTAGCGTGCTTCTCGCCGTGGCCGGCTACCTGACCGTGCAGTACGTCACCGGCAACAAGGGGGGCGAGCGGTGCACGGTGCAGTCCGCCGACGGTTCGGCGGGCCAGGGGCGTACGTACCGGATGAGTCCGGAGCAGGCCGCGAACGCCGCGACGATCTCCGCGGTCGGCACCTCCCGCGGGATGCCGGAGCGTGCGGTGACGATCGCGCTGGCGACGGCGTTGCAGGAATCCGGGCTGCGCAATATCGAGCACGGCGACCGTGACTCGCTCGGGCTGTTCCAGCAGCGTCCCTCGCAGGGCTGGGGCACCGAGAAGCAGATCCTCGACCCGGTCTACTCGGCCGGCGAGTTCTATCAGCATCTGGCCGAGGTCCCCGGCTATTCGCGGCTTCCGCTGACCGTCGCCGCGCAGCGCGTGCAGCGCAGCGGCTACCCGCAGGCGTACGCCAAGCACGAGCCGGATGCCGCGCTGCTGGCCGCCGCGCTGACCGGCCGTACGCCCACGGCGCTGAACTGCACGCCGACGCGGACGGCGGCCGCGGCGGCCGACGCGGCGAAGGTGCGCGCGGCACTGGTGCGGACCTTCGGCAAGGGCGTGCTGCCCGCCGCGGACGAGGCGAAGGACGGGAAGCCGGCGGCCGGGACGCACGGCGGGGCATCGGCGGCGGGCACGGTCTCGGTGCCGGTGAAGAAGTCCGCCCGGACCGCCGGGGACGGCGGCACGGCGCAGCGCGGCTGGGAGCTGGCGCACTGGGCGGTGGCGCAGGCCGAGGCACTGGACATCGACGAGGTCGAGTATGCGGGCCGGGTGTGGAAGGCCGGGTCGGGCTGGCGGACGGAGCGTGCGGAATCAGGCACCGCAGAGGTCCGTATACAGCTCGTTCGCTAGTACGGAAGGTCGCCCGTACGGGCCATCCCGCCTTTCCCGAACGGGTGGTCGCCAGACAACTTTCGAAACCGCTTGCCTGTTACCCAAATCCCTTGGGAACAAAGAGAAGTGACGGTTCATCGAACACTCGGCGAATGCAATGTTTGCCCGGGTTCCTCCATTGCCGATTATGTGACGCATTACCGACTCTTTACCTCGGCACACCGCAACCTCTCCCTCCCCCACGGCGGTTGTCACTGCGTCCGGTCAACGGACAGACAGAATCCACACCGTCGAAGGAGCATCATGTCCCTCCCCCTGACCCGTCGGATCGCCCGTGCCGCGCTGCTGATCGCGGCGGGTGCAGCCCCCGTGGTCGGTGCGGCCGGCGCCGCAGGTGCCGCGGAGCTCCCGCAGACCCCCGAGCTCGGCGGTCTGACCACGGTCGACGGCGCAGGCCTCGACAAGGCCGTCGACGGCGTGTCCCAGCAGGGCACCGAAGCCGCGGGCACCACCGGCGGCAAGATCGTCGGGACGACCCTTCCGGCCGCCGGCAAGACCGTCGTCAAGACGGGCGGCACGGCCGCCCCCGCCGCGCAGAAAGCCGCCGGTGAGGCCGCGGGCAGCGCCGGTGAGCTGGTCGGTGGTGCCACCGGTGCCGCGTCCAAGGGTGGCCTGCCCACCGACAGCCTCACCGGCGGCCTGCCGACGCACGGGCTGCCCACCCAGGGCCTGCCCACCCACGGGCTGCCGACGCAGGGCCTGCCCACCCAGGGTCTGCCGATCGCCTGATCCGGCCGGCTCAGCACATGCGAGAGGGCCTCGGGGGGTGCGGCTCCCGAGGCCCTCTCGCATGTCGTTCGGATCATGCGGCGCGGATCATGCGATGCCGGTCCCGCCCGCCGTCCGGTTCAGGACAGCCGCTTGACCGCTGCCTCGACGCGCTCGTCCGTCGCCGTGAACGCCACGCGTACGAAGCGCTCGCCCGCCGGTCCGTAGAAGTCGCCCGGCGCCACCAGGATGCCGAGCTCCGCGAGATACGCGACGGTCTCCCAGCACGGTTCGTCGCGCGTCGCCCACAGGTAGAGGCTCGCCTCGCTGTGCTCGATCCGGAAGCCGTGGGCCTCCAGCGCCGCTCGCAGTGCCGCGCGCCGGTCCGCGTACCGGGTCCGCTGCTCGGCGACGTGCGTGTCGTCCCCCAGCGCCGCGACGGTGGCCGCCTGGACCGGGGCCGGTGTCATCATTCCGCCGTGCTTGCGGATCAGCAGCAGCTCAGCGAGGACGGCCGCGTCGCCCGCGATGAAGGCCGCGCGGTATCCGGCGAGGTTGGACCGCTTGGAGAGCGAGTGGACGGCGACGATGCCCTCGTACGTACCGCCGCAGACGTCGGGGTGGAGCACGGAGACCGGTTCGGCCTCCCAGCCCAGCTCCAGGTAGCACTCGTCGCTGAAGACCAGCACGTCGTGCTCGCGCGCCCAGGCGACGATCCGGGTCAGCTCGTCCTTGGACAGGACGCGGCCGGTCGGGTTGGACGGCGAATTGAGCCAGATCAGCTTGAGGCCGGCCGGGTCGAGCTCGGTCGGGTCGTCGTACACGACGGGCTCGGCGCCACAGAGCCGGGCGCCCACCTCGTACGTCGGGTAGGCGAGCCGCGGGTACGCCACCTTGTCGCCCGCGCCGAGGCCGAGCTGGGTCGGCAGCCAGGCCACGAGCTCCTTGGAGCCGACGACCGGCAGCACGTTCTCGTGCGCCACGGAGATCGCGCCGAGGCGCCGTTCCACCCAGCCGGTGAGGGCGTCGCGGAGTTCGGTCGTTCCCCACACCGTCGGATAGCCCGGGCTGTCCGCGGCGGCGACCAGCGCCTGCTGGATCAGATCGGGCACGGGGTCGACGGGGGTGCCGACGGACAGGTCGACGATGCCGTCCGGGTGGGCCGCAGCGGTCGACTTGTAGGGCGCGAGCTTGTCCCAGGGGAAGACCGGGAGGCGGGAGGAGACTGCTGCGGACACGGATCTCTGCTTTCTCGTACGAGGGTTACGAGGGTGGTTCGGGTGATGCGGGTGGTACGGCGACTGCGGGTGGCCCGGGCCGGAAAACACCTCGGCCCCGCACGGTGACGAGCCGTACGGGACCGAGGCGGCGCACGTGCCGGTCGCTGCCTACTGGTTCTGCGGCGGCAGTGCTGCGATGAACGCGTGGTCGCGCTCGATCAGGCCCAGCTTGGAGGCACCACCGGGCGACCCGAGATCGTCGAAGAACTCGACATTCGCCTTGTAGTAGTCCTTCCACTCCTCCGGGGTGTCGTCCTCGTAGAAGATCGCCTCGACCGGGCACACCGGCTCACAGGCTCCACAGTCGACGCATTCGTCCGGGTGGATGTACAAGGACCGCTGGCCCTCGTAGATGCAGTCGACGGGGCACTCTTCGATGCAGGCCTTGTCCTTTACGTCGACACAAGGCTGCGCGATGACGTAGGTCACGCTGTCGTTCCTCCTCGGTAGGGCGTTGGCTCTCGCGCGGGAGCGCGGCGTCGTCGATGCCCACGCCTAGTATCTCCGTTCCTGGGCACGAACCGAACAGGAGGGGCGGACAGAGCTGTGGAATTCACCATGGGCGGACGTCTTGAGGTCCGAATTACACCAGCTGACGTGGGCAAACGGGTATCAGTCCGACGCCGCTCCGAGGGCGACGCGGCGGGGGCGAAGTTCACCGACGCGGTAGGCGTTCTCACATCATGGGACGCCGGTGTGCTGTCGGTCACACCGAAGAACGGTGTGACCGTCCATATCGCGGAATCGTCGCTGGTGGCGGGCAAGGTCGTGCCGTCCGCACCGGCCCGGCGCCGGGGTCCGGCGGCCACGTTCGCGGAGCTCGCCCCCGTCTGCGCCCGCGCCTGGCAGCCCGTGGAGAGCGAATCGCTCGGCGACTGGCTGCTGCGCTCCGCGGCCGGTTTCACCCGGCGCGCCAATTCCGCGCTGCCGCTCGGCGACCCGGGGACCCCGCTCGACGAGGCGCTCGCACGGGTGAAGCGGTGGTACGACGACCGGGGCCTGCCCGCGTACATCCAGACCTCCACCGGCGCCGAGGGCACGCAGGAGGAGCTGTGCGCGGAGCTGGAGCGCCACGGGTGGCGGCGCGAGGTGACGGCGCAGGTACGGATCGCGGCGCTGGCCCCGATCGGCGACCTGGACGCGGACGTCGCGCCGGTGCGGCTGAGCCGGGAGATCGACGAGGGGTGGCTCTCGCGCTACCAGCGGTTCGACACCCCCGGCCCTCACGTGCTGAAGGTGCTGGACAGCGGGCCCTCGGTGTGGTTCGCGACGGTGCCGGGTGACGCGGAGGGCGAGCCGCCAGCCGCGATCGGGCGGTGCGTGGTGGACGGCCGCTGGGCGGGCTTCATGGCCGTCGAGGTCGGTGCCGCGTACCGGCGCCGGGGTCTCGCCACCGCCGTGATGACCGCGCTGGCCCGCCAGGCGCTGGACGAGGGTGCGTCGGCGGCGTGGCTGCAGGTGGAGGAGGACAACGAGGGGGCGCGTACGCTCTACGACCGGATGGGGTTCGAGACGCATCACCTCTATCACCACTTCCGGTCGGCGTAACCCGGGAAGGTACGTACGTGTCCCCCATGAACCCCCCGAACCCGCCGGATCCGCCCGACCCCGAGAACCCGCCGGGCTCCGGGAGGGACGAGCTCCGCCGGCAGTTCGCCGAGGAGGCGCGCGCCGAACGGCCGGACCTGGCGCTGCTCTGCCTGCTGCTGGCCGCGGAGGCCGACCCGGCACTGGACGCGGACGGGATCGACGCCGCACAGATCGAGCTGGACCGGCTGGCGGGCCTGCTTCCGTACGGGGTACGGGGCGGGCAGGCCTGGGCCTCGGCGCTGGCCGAACTGCTCGGTGAGCGGTGCGGGTTCGCGGGCTCCTCGGCGGACTACCAGCGGCTGGAGTCGTCACAGCTGCACCATGTGCTGCGGCGCCGGCGCGGACTGCCGATCCTTCTGTCGGTGGTGTGGATCGAGGTGGCGCGGCGGGCGGGCGCCCCGGTGTACGGGGTGGCCCTGCCGGGTCATTTCGTCGTCGGGTTCGGCGATCCGGCCGAACAGGTACTGGCCGACCCGTTCGCCGGCGGCCGGCCGATGACCGGGCAGGACGCGGAGCTGCTGGTGACGGGGGCGACCGGAGCACAGCTGGAACCGTCGATGCTGGTACCGGCCCGCCCACTGGAGATCGTTCTGCGGATCCTGAACAACATCAGGGCGTGGGCGGCGGTCCGCCCGGAGAGCACGCGGGTGGCGCTCTGGGCGGTGGAACTTTCCCTGCTGCTGCCGTCCCATCCGGCGAGGCTGCGCTACGAGCGGGCCCAACTGCTCGTGCAGAGTGGAGAGTTCCTTCGCGGGGCGGCCGAGATGGAGGAGTACGCGGAGTTGGTCGGGGTGGTGGAACCGACAGCCGCGGAGGCGATCAGGGGGCGGGCGCGCGCGGCGAGGGCGTTGCTGAACTGAACGCCGTCCCGACTGCGACGAGCAGGGGCAGGGACGGTCCGTACGCAGGCCGCCGTGTTCACCACCGGCTTCCGGCGGACCGAAGTCTCCCCCGGCGCGCGCCGAGTTGCGCACCCGCCGGACAGCGTACGAGCGCGCGGACCTTCAACCCCCGGCCCCTGAGGATCCCTTCCGGGCTTCTCGCGCGCCCTCGTTCGGCGCGGCACATTCACTCACTGCCCGAACCATTGACAAGGCCGTTGATTTTCCCGAAACTCACGTCACCTCGCGAACCATTGTTCACCCAGCGAACGCGAGACCCCAGGGGGCCCGCACCGGCCTCAGCGACAGGGAGACCGTGCCGCCCCCCTTCGGCGTGCAGCGCATGCAGCGCAGGTACCGCGACGACGTGAGAGAAGTGAGTATCAGTGACCACCCCCCACACCCCGCCTGAGCGCTCGTTCCGCACCGTCGGCGCCGTCATGGCCCTGTGCTGGCTGGCCGTGTTCTTCGACGGCATGGACGTCAACATCTACGGCGCCGTGATGCCGCACCTGCTCGACGACTCCTCCCTCGGTTTCACCGCCTCGACCGCCGGCACCGTCGGCAGCTGGACCACCTTCGGCATGCTGATCGGCGCCCTGACCGCAGGCACGCTCACCGACTGGCTCGGTCGCCGGCCCGTCGTGGTCTGGAGCGTCTCGCTGTTCTCCGTCGGCTCCGCACTGTGCGCGCTCGCGCCGTCCGTGACCGTCTTCGGCGCCGGGCGGTTCCTGGCCGGCCTGGGCCTGGGCGGGCTGATGCCGATCGCCCTGGCAGTCGTCACCGAATTCGCCCCGCCGCGCCGGGCCGCGCTCTCCATCGGGCTGATGATGACCTCGTACCACGCCGGAGGCATGGTGGCCACCGGCCTCGGTCTCGCCCTCGCACCGGACTTCGGCTGGCGCGCCGTCTTCTGGGCCGGCGTGCTGCCCGCCCTGATCGCGGTGCCGCTGGTACTGAAGTGGCTGCCCGAGTCGCCGGGGGTACTGCTCGCCAAGGGGCGCACCTCCGACGCCCAGGCGGTCGCCGCCCGTTACGGCCTGCCCTCGCCGACCACGGCCGAGGCGCCCGAGGCCGGGGCCAGGGGGCGTTTCGCCGCAGTCGCGTCGCTGTTCGCGCCCGGCTCGCGGATCGCGACCCCGCTGCTGTGGGTCGCCTCCTTCGCCGGTCTGCTGCTCGTCTACGGCGTCTCCACCTGGCTGCCTCAGCTGATGCGGGCCTCCGGCTACTCCCTCTCCTCCTCCGTCACCTTCCTGATGATCATCAACGCCGGCGGCATCGTCGGCATGCTCGTGGCCGGCCGCGCCGCCGACCGTTTCGGTGCCGTGCGCATCTCCGCGATCTGGTTCGTCCTCACCGCCTGCGGCACCTTCCTGCTCAGGGCCCACCTGCCGCTCGGCGTCGCCTACACGGTCGTCTTCATCACCGGCATCTGGCTCTTCAGCGCCCAGGCCATGGTGTATTCGGCCACCTCGACCGTGTACGCGCCCGCCCAGCGGGCCACCGGGCTGGGCTGGGTCACCGGCATCGGCCGAACCGGCGCGGTCGTCGGGCCCTGGCTCGGCGGCGCCGTCGTCGAGGGCGGCGACGCCGGCCTCGGATTCACCACCTTCGCCGCCGCCGCCGTGCTGGGCGCGGCCGCGATCTGCCTGGTGCCACTGGCTCGTCGCAGCCGGCGCGGGGCGACCGCACAACAGACCTCGGCACCGGCCGGTGCGACCGAGTGACAGCCTGCCCCGCCCCACCTCGCGAGTGACGTCATCGGACGCGCCCGCGGAACCCCGGCCGACGCCGGGCGTTCCGCGGGCGCGTCCGCTGCATGCGACGGGTGCACCCCGAAACCCTGCCGTAGAGCCGTTGACGAACCGGGTGCCGGGGGATCAGAATCAGGGCGCTGTGAACTTAAGTTCATCTGACGAACACAATGGATTGGCGGTCGCATGGACAAGGTGGTCGCCTCGGCCGCACAGGCCGTGGCGGACGTCCACGACGGTGCGTCGTTCGCGGTCGGTGGCTTCGGCCTCAGCGGTGTACCGAACACGCTGATCCAGGCGGTGTACGACACCGGGGTCGGCGGACTGGGTGTCGTCTCCAACAACTGCGGGGCGATGGACTCCGGTCTCGCGGTCCTGCTCTCCGCGGGCCGGATCGCGCGGGTCACGGGCAGCTACATCGGCGCGAACAAGGAGTTCGCCCGGCAGTACCTCGCCGGCGAGCTGGAGGTCGAACTGATCCCTCAGGGCACGCTCGCCGAGCGGCTGCGCGCCGGAGGCTGCGGCATCCCCGCCTTCTTCACACCGGCGGGCGTCGGCACCCAGGTCGCCGACGGCGGACTGCCCTGGCGCTACGACGGCGCGGGCGGGGTCGCGGTCGCGTCGCCGCGCAAGGAGACCCGCGAGTTCGACGGCGTCGAGTACGTGCTGGAACGGGGTATCACCACCGACTTCGCACTGGTCCGGGCCGCCAGGGGGGACCGGCACGGCAACCTGGTCTTCAACAAGTCGTCCCGCAACTTCAATCCGCCGGCAGCCATGGCGGGCCGGACCACGATCGCCGAGGTCGAGGAGCTGGTCGAGCCGGGCGAGATCGACCCGGACCAGGTTCACCTGCCGGGCATCTTCGTCCAGCGGGTGGTGGCTCTCACTCCCCCGCAGGCCGTGGACAAGAAGATCGAGAAGCGCACGACCAGGAAGGTGTCGGCCTGATGGCCTGGACCCGGGACGAGATGGCCGCCCGCGCGGCCCGCGAGCTGGGCGACGGTGAGTACGTGAACCTCGGCATCGGACTGCCCACACTGATCCCCAACCACCTCCCCGACGGTGTCCAGGTCGTCCTGGAGTCGGAGAACGGCATCCTCGGCACCGGCCCGTTCCCCTACGAGGACGAGGTCGACCCGGATCTGATCAACGCCGGCAAGGAGACCGTCACCGTCCTGCCCGGCGCCTCCTTCTTCGACTCGGCACTCTCCTTCGGGATGATCCGCGGCGGCCACATCGACACCGCCGTGCTGGGCGCCATGCAGGTCTCCGCCCGCGGCGACCTCGCCAACTGGGCCGTACCCGGCAAGCTGGTCACCGGCATCGGCGGGGCCATGGACCTGGTGCACGGGGCCCGACGGGTGATCGTGACGATGACGCACACCGCCAAGGACGGCAGCCCGAAGATCGTCGAGGAGTGCACGCTGCCGCTCACCGGACGGACCTGTGTCGACCGCGTCATCACCGACCTCGGCGTCCTGGACGTCACCGACGACGGACTCGTCCTGGTGGAGAGCGCCCCGGGCGTCACCGCCGAGGAGATCCGGCGCCTGACCGCCGCCCCGGTCCGGATCGCCGCGGCCGTCGAAGGGAGCGCGCGATGAACCGTCAGCCGCGCGATGTCTGCATCGTCGACGGCGTCCCCACCCCGGTCGGCAAGTACGGAGGCGCCCCGTCCGGGGTGCGCCCCGACGGCCTCGCTGCCGGAGTACTGCGGTCCCCACCGACCCGTACACCGGACCTCGACCCGGCTCGGATCGACGACGTCCTCTTCGGCCATGCCGACGGCACCGGCGAGGAGAACCGCAGCGCCGCCCTGTGCATCGGAGTCGGGCAGGGCCTCGCCCTGGTCCTGGAAAGGTAGGAAACCCCGTATGACCACCCCTCTGACCCAAGGCCGGATCTCCGAGGAGATAACCGAGCGGCGCGACGCCTACGCCGAGGCCGTGGCCGCCGGCACTCCCCCGAGGAGCCACCCCGACCGCGGTTACGCCCCGTACCGCAGCAGCGTCCTGCGCCACCCCGGCAAGCCGCTGGTCACGCTGCACGACCCCGAGGCCGTGGAGCTCTCCGGCCCGGTCTTCGGCGTCACCGATGTCACCGCCCTCGACCACGACCTGACCCGGCAGCACCAGGGCGAGCCGCTCGGCGAGCGGATCAAGGTCACCGGCCGGGTGCTGGACCGGGACGGCCGCCCGGTGCGCGGCCAGCTGGTCGAGGTCTGGCAGGCCAACGCCTCGGGCCGATACGCCCACCAGCGCGACGACCATCCCGCCCCGCTCGATCCCAACTTCACCGGTGTGGGGCGCTGCCTGACCGATGATCAGGGCGCGTACGAGTTCGTCACCGTCAAGCCGGGCGCCTACCCCTGGCGCAATCACGTCAACGCCTGGCGTCCTGCCCACATCCACTTCTCGCTGTTCGGCAACGCCTTCACCCAGCGGCTGATCACCCAGATGTACTTCCCGGGGGACCCGCTCTTCGCCTACGACCCCATCCTCCAGTCCGTCACCGACGACTCCGCGCGCCGACGGCTCGTCGCGACGTACGACCACGACCTGTCCACCCCTGAATGGTCGCTCGGCTATCGCTGGGACATCGTCCTCGACGGTCCGGCCGCCACCTGGATCGAGGAGGGCCGCTGATGTCCACCACCCCGTCGCAGACCGTGGGCCCGTTCTACGGTTACGCGCTGCCCTTCACGAAGGGCGGCGACATCGCCCCCGCCGGACACCCCGACGTCCTCACCGTCCACGGCCACGTCTACGACGGCGCCGGGGCTCCCGTCCCCGACGCCCTCATCGAGATCTGGCAGCCCGCACCCGACGGCTCACGCCGCGGCGCGCCCGGCTCACTGCGCCGCGATCCCGTCACCGGAGCGGTCATCGGCCGGAGCGACGTCGGCTTCACCGGCTTCGGCCGCGTCGGGACCGACGCGGCCGGCCACTACGAACTGCGTACGCTGCCGCCCGGCGGCGTCCCCTACCTCTCTGTGATCGTGTTCGCCCGTGGTCTGCTGCACCATCTGCACACCCGTATCTACCTGCCCGGCCTGACCGACACCGCGGCCGACCCGCTGCTGGCCGGCCTGGAGCCCGAGCGCCGCGCCACGCTCCTCGCCGTCCCGCACGGCGAGCGGCTGCACCGCTTCGACATCCGGCTCCAGGGTGACGGCGAGCACGAGGAGACGGTCTTCCTTGCCTTCGACTGACGTCGCCGAGGACCTCGGCCTGCTCTCGCCGGGACAGGCCGGGTCACCGGTGGAGGCCGCCACCGGTGACGCCGCGTACGTCCGCGCGATGCTGGACGCCGAAGCCGCGCTGACCCGGGCGCAGGCCGCGCTGGGCCTCGCCCCTGCCGCGGCGGCGCAGGCCGTCACGGCGGCGGCCGCCGAGACCGCCCGCTACGACGTCCGGGATCTCGCGCTGCGCGCCCGCTCCGGCGGCAACCCCGTCATCCCGCTCGTCGCCGACCTGACCGCGGCCGTCTCCGAGCACGACCGGCAGGCCGCCGCCCATGTGCACCGCGGGGCCACCAGTCAGGACATCCTGGACACGGCCGCCATGCTGGTCGCCGCCCGCGCCCTGGAACCCGTCCTCGCCGACCTCGTACGCGCGGGCCGCGCCCTGGCGCGGCTCGCCGCCGAGCACCGCGACACACCGATCGCCGGACGCACGCTCACCCAGCACGCCGTACCCACCACCTTCGGCCTCAAGGCCGCCGGCTGGCGCTCGCTGGTGCTCGACGCCCACGAACGCCTCGCGGCCGTCCGGGCAGGGCTGCCCGCACAACTCGGCGGAGCGGTCGGCACCCTGGCGGCCTTTCACGCCTTCGCCGAGGCCGACGGCTCGACCGCCGGCCCGGATTCCGGCCCGGACCTGGGCCTGCGGCTGCTCGCCGGCTACGCCGCCGAGACCGGACTGGCCGAGCCCACGCTGCCCTGGCACACCCTGCGCACCCCCGTCGCCGACCTGGCCGGCGCCCTCGCCTTCACCGCCGGGGCACTCGGCAAACTCGCGGCGGACGTTCTGCTGATGTCCCGTACGGAGATCGGCGAACTCGGCGAGAGCAGCGGCGGCGGCTCCTCCGCCATGCCGCACAAGGCCAATCCGGTCCGCGCCACGCTGATCGCCGCCGCGGCCCGGCAGCTCCCCGCCCTCGCGGCCGTGCTCTACGCCGGGCTCGCCGCCGAGGACGAGCGCCCGGCCGGCGCCTGGCACGCCGAGTGGCAGCCCCTGCGACAGGCCCTGCGCCTGGTCGGCGGAGCGGCCCGCGACGCCGCCGAACTGACCGAAGGCCTGCGCGTCCACCCGAACCGGATGCGCGGCAACCTCGACGCCACCGACGGCCTCGTCATCAGCGAGCGGCTCGCCGCGGTGCTGGCGGCCCTGATCGGCCGGGGCGAGGCCAGGCAGGCGCTGTCGCGGGCGTCCCGCCGCGTCGTGGAGCAGGGCATGGGACTCGACGAAGCACTCCGGCAGGAGCCCGGCATCGTCGGTGCCCTCTCGCGGGACCGGCTGCGCGAACTGACCGACCCGACGCGGTACGCGGGCTCCGCGGGCGCCCTCGTGGACCGCGCCCTGCGCCGCTCCGACGCCGCCGAGAACCCGACCTGACGTCGCACCGGCACCTCCCGGCACCCGAGCTGACAAGGCGTCGGCGCTGTTCAGGTCTCGACCTGACGCGGCATCGGTGCCACCCGGGGCCCGATCTGATACAGCGTCGGACATCGACGGCGCCGGACAGCCCTCTGCCCCACCGCACCGGCCGGCGGCCGTCTGCCGTCCGCGCCCCACCGCCCACCGGGCGGCCCCGCACCACCAGCACGAGGAGACCGCATGAGCACTTCTGCCCCCGCGCAGCGTCTGCTGCACCACCGTGTGGACGGCCGGGACTCCGCCCCGCCGCTGATCCTGGGCCCTTCGCTCGGCACCTCGCTGGCCGTGTGGGACCCCCAGACCCCGTCGCTGTCCCGGACCCACCGGGTGGTGCGCTGGGACCTGCCCGGCCACGGCGGCTCCCCGGCCGGCCTGCTGCCCGACGGCGGCACCGTCGCCGACCTCGGGCAGCTGGTCCTCCGCCTGGCCGACGCGCTCGGCGTCGAGGAGTTCGGCTACGCGGGCATCTCGCTCGGCGGCGCGGTCGGCACCTGGCTCGCCGTGCACCACCCCGAGCGGGTCACCTCGCTCGCCATCCTCTGCTCCTCGGCCCACTTCGGACCGCCGGGGGGCTGGTCCGACCGCGCGGCGCTGGTGCGCACCGAGGGCACCGGCCCGGTCGCGGAGACCGCCCCCGCCCGCTGGTTCACCCCGTCCTTCGCGGCTTCCCCGGCCGCGCGGGCGGCGGTCGACGACCTGTCCGCGGCCGATCCCGGGGCCTACGCCGGGCTCTGCGACGCACTCGCCGGCCTCGACCTGCGCGCCGAGCTGTCCCGTATCACCGCGCCGACCCTGGTCGTTGCGGGCCGCGAGGACCTGGCCACGCCCGTCGCACACGCCCGCGAGCTGGCCGACGGCATCCCCGGCGCGGCCCTGACCGAGGTGGCCCACGCCGCGCACCTCGCCAACGTCGAGCGTCCGGTTCCCGTGCTGGCCGCCCTGCTGGGACACTTCGCGGCCGATGCCGCATCACCTGCCGACGACGCCTCCCGGCACGACGCCGGCATGTCCGTGCGCCGCGCCGTGCTCGGCGACGAGCACGTCGACCGGGCGATCACCCGCACCACCGACTTCACCGCCGTCTTCCAGGACTTCATCACCCGCTACGCATGGGGCGAGATCTGGACCCGGCCCGGGCTGAGCCGCAGAATCCGCAGCTGCATCACCCTCACCGCGCTGGTGGCCCACGGCCACCACGAGGAACTGGCCATGCATGTACGGGCCGCGCGCCGCAACGGTCTCACCCCCGAGGAGATCCAGGAGGTCCTGCTCCAGTCGGCCGTCTACTGCGGCGTGCCCGCGGCGAACGCCGCTTTCGCCATCGCGAACCGCATTCTCGAAGAGGAGAACTGACCGCCATGGACCACACCACCGTCGGCATCGTCGGCGGCGGCCCCGCGGGGCTGCTGCTCGCCCGGCTCCTGCACAACTCCGGCATCGACTGCGTCGTTCTGGAGAGCCGGGACCGCACCTACGTCGAGCAGCGCCAACGCGCCGGCATCCTCGAGCAGAGCACGGTGGACGTGCTGCGGGAGTCCGGCGCGGGCGAGCGACTGGACCGCGAGGGTCTGGTCCACGACGGCATCGAGCTGCGCTGGGACCGCCGGGCGCAGCGCATCGACTTCCCGTCGCTCACCGGCGGCCGCAAGGTGTGGGTGTACGCCCAGACGGAGGTCGTCAAGGACCTGATCGCCCTTCAGCTTGCGGACGGCGCACCGCTGTTGTTCGAGGCCCAGGTGAACGAGGTCGTCGGAGCCGACACGGACCGGCCCGTCATCCACTACACCCACCAGGGCCAGGACAGGACGCTCGGGTGCGACTACGTCGTGGGCTGCGACGGGTTCCACGGCGTGACCCGCAAGGCGGTCCCGGACGGCGTCATGAGCGCCTTCGAGCGGGTCTATCCCTACTCCTGGTTCGGCATCCTTGCCGATGTCCCGCCGTCCTGCGACGAGCTGATCTACGCTCACTCGCCGCGCGGCTTCGCCCTGCACAGCATGCGCTCCGCCACGGTCAGCCGGCTCTATCTGCAGGTGCCGAACGGCACCGACCCGGCCGACTGGCCGGACGACCGGATATGGGACGAGCTCGACGCCCGCTTCGCGACCGACGGCGACTGGCGGCTCGAACGCGGTCCGATCACCTCCAAGGCCGTGCTGCCGATGCGCAGCTTCGTCACCGAGCCCATGCGCTGGGGCCGGATCTTCCTGGCCGGCGACGCCGCGCACATCGTGCCGCCCACCGGTGCCAAGGGACTCAACCTCGCGGTCTCCGACGTCGCCGTGCTCGCCCGGGCCTTCGCCCACCTGAAGGACAGCGGCTCCACCGAGCTGCTCGACACGTACTCGGACACCTGTCTGCGCCGGGTGTGGCGCGCGGAGCACTTCTCGTACTTCATGACGACGACCCTGCACACCGACCCGGGCCAGAGCGCATTCGAGACCCGGCTCCAGGTCTCCCAGCTGGACCGCGTGTCGTCGTCCCGCCACGCGGCCGCGGAGCTCGCCGAGAACTACGCGGGCCTGCACATCGGTTGAGCTCCTGCTGACGCAGCGGCGTTGCGGGGCCGAGGGGCGCCGCGCGCCGCAGACGTTGCCCGGGCGCGGCCGCCCGTCACCCCGTCGGCGCAGGTGGAGCGGGTGCGCGGTGCTCGGCCGCCCCGCGCGGCCGCAGGACCCGACGGGTACGGTTTCCGCACACCCGGAGGCTCGACGAGGAGGACCGCATGCCGCATGCCGCGACCGCAGCCGAGGCGGACGCCGCAGCACCCGGCGGCGAGCCGGTCGGACCGTTGGAGCGCGGTCTGGCCGTGCTGCGCGCCCTGGCCGCCCACCCCGGACCGCGGATGCGCCCCGGCGATCTGGTCCGCGCCACCGGACTGGCACGCTCCACCGTCGACCGCATCGTCACCACCCTCACCCACCTGGGATATCTGCGCATCGAGGACGACCGCGACGTGCTGCTGGCGCCGCGCCTGATGGAGCTGGGCAATGCCTATCTCACCTGCTGCGGTCTCCCCGACGCCCTGGAACCGCTCGCCGTCGCGTTGGCCGACGAACTGGACGAGTCGGTCTCCCTCGCGGTGCCGGACGGCGCCGGGGTGCGGTTCATCAGCCAGTCCACCCGGCGGCGCACCATGGCGCTGGCCTTCCAGATCGGTGACCTGCTGCCCGCCGAGCGGTGCGCCCCGGGCGCCCTCTTCGCCTCCGGGTGGAGCCCCGAGCAGCAGGCCGACTGGCTCACCCGGCTGCACGACGACCCCCGTGACACCGGCTTTCCCGCCGTTCCACCCCGCTCGGGGCCACCGGCCCCCGACGAGGTGGAGTCGGCCTTCCGGCAACGGGTGGCCGACGCCCGTGACGCCGGCTGGGCCGCCGACGACCAGCTGATCGAGCCCGGACTGGTCGCCGTCGCGGTCCCCGTGCACGCACCCGACGGCAGCACGGTGTGCGCGCTGAGCGTGGTCAGTCACACCAGCAGGCACAGTGCCCGGTCGCTGGCCGAGCACGCCCTGCCCCGGCTGCGGGAGTACGGGGCGCGGATGCAGGCGGCACTGGCGTCCCCCGCACCGGTGGCCACGCCGCCCGGGCCCGGCGGCCCTGACACCTCGCGCGCCGCCAAGGCGGAGCTGGGTCCGGAATTCCTGCAGTCGCTGACCCGGGGGCTGTCCGTGCTCACCGCCCTGGGATCAGCACCCGGTGGGCTCACCCTGTCCGGCGCCGCGGAGGCCACCGGCCTGGCCCGCGCCACCGCCCGCCGGGCGCTGCTCTCCCTCCAGCAGCTGGGGTACGCGGCACCTGCCGGTGAGGGACGACGTTTCACGCTGCTGCCCACCGTGCTGGAACTGGGCTATGCCCGGCTCTCCCGGCTGAGCTTCGCGGAGATCGCGCAGCCCCATCTGGCCCGGCTGGTGGAGCAGGTGCACGACTCGGCGTCCGTCGCGGTGCTGGCTGCCGACGACGACATCATGTACGTCGCCCGGGTGCACACCGTACGCATCATGAGTGTCAACATCACGGTCGGCACCCGCTTCCCGGCGTACGCCACCTCCATGGGCCGGGTGCTGCTTGCCGGTCTGCCCGAGCGGGAGGCGGCCGAGCGGCTGGCCCGCGCCTCGGTGCGACCGCTGACGCCGTTCACCCGGGTCGACGCCGCCGATCTCGTCGAGGCCGTGGCCCAGGCACGACGGGACGGTCACGCCCTGGTCGACCAGGAGCTGGAGGAGGGGCTGCGGTCGATCGCGGTGCCGGTGCACGACCGCACCGGCCGGGTGGTCGCCGCCGTGAACGTCTCCACCCACGCCAGCCGGGGCACCCTGGACGACGTGCGGCAAGCGGTGCTGCCCGCGCTCACGGCGGCGGCGGCCGCGATCGAGGAGGACCTGGCGGTCGTCACGGAGCGGGTCCGGCTCGCGATCCCCTGACGGCGCCGGACCGCGGCCCCTCCTACGGGGTGTGTCGCCGGTGTGTCGCCCACCCTCAGGTGAGTTCCGTGACCGTCCCCTCCAGCACCGCCGGGGCCGGGCCCCCGTGGATGATCCCGAGGCGTTGTGTCGCCCGGGTCAGTGCGACGTACAGGTCGTTCAGACCGCGTGCCGACCGGGCCAGGATCTCCGTCGGATCGGCGATGAGCACCGCGTCGAACTCCAGTCCCTTCGCCTGCCGTACCCCCAGCACCACCACCCGGCTCTCCAGGTCGGGCTCGTCCCCGTAGACAGCGTCCGGGACCGACTCGGCCACCGCTGCGCCCAGTTCGTCACGGCGGGCGTCAGGGACGAGTACCGCGAGCCGGCCGTCCTCCAGTGCGGCGGCCTCCTTCGCCGCCCGGTCGGCGAGGGTGCGGGCCAGCAGGCCGGGCTCGGTTCGCATGCGCCACGGCTCCGCCCCCGTCTCCCGTACCGAGCGCGGCAGCTGGAGCCCCGGGCCGAGCGCCGCGAGAACCTCCGAGGTGGATGCCATGATCTCGGCGGGGGTGCGGTAGTTGACCGTGAGCGACACCTGCCGCCACCGGTCGCCGACGTGCGGGGCGAGCGCGGACGCCCACGAAGAGGCACCCGCCGCGTCGCCGGTCTGCGCGACGTCACCGACCAGGGTCATGGAGCGGGTCGGGCAGCGCCTCATCAGCAGCCGCCAGGCCATCTGGGACAGTTCCTGCGCCTCGTCGACGATGATGTGCCCGAAGACCCAGCCCCGGTCGGCGAAGGCGCGTTCGGCGACGGTGCGGACCATGCGTTCCTCGTGACGGTCGGCGAGCGTCTCGGCGTCGAGCATGCCCATGAGGCTCTCCTCGTCCTCACCGTCACCTGCCGCGAGGTCGAGGACGCCCTGCGCGTACGCGACGCCCTCCGCCCGCTCGGCCGCGGCGGCGGCCTCGGCCGCACGGTCGTCCTGACCGAGCAGTTCGGCGGCCTCGTCGAGCAGCGGCACGTCGGCGGCGGTCCAGCCGCCCCCCGGCGCGCGATACAGCGACTCCCTTTCCTCATCGGTCAGTTCACGTGCCGCCGACACAAGCCGCGCACGGTCGCCGTACAGGTCGGTCAGCAACTGCTGTGCGGTGAGCGGAGGCCAGAGGGCGTCGAGCGCGGCCCGGACGTCGGCGTCGGTGGCGAGCATCCGCCGTACGTCGGCGATGTCCTGCGCCTCCGTCCGTTCCTGGGCGGCGGCCGAGTCCTCCTCGCCGAGCAGCCCCGGCAGGGCGTCCAGGTCGGCGCGTACGGCACGGTCGAGATCGGCCTCGGCCAGCACCTCGGCGATGTCCGCCTCCAGCCGGTCGGCGAGGGTGCGGGTGTCCTCGACGGACCGCCGGGCCAGCGCGGCGACGATCTCGCGCCGGAAGACGGGGGCGGCCCTGTTGTGCGGCAGCCTGGTCGCGCGGGCGGCGTCGGCGGCGCGTAGGCACTCCTCGTGGTCGAGGCGGACCACATCGCCGTCGAACTCGACCTCCAGCCCGGTGCCCGCCGGTACCTGGCGGTCCCGGACCGCCGCCGCGATCACGGCCGCCATCTCCGTACGCCCCTTGACCTCGGCGGTCTCCGACGGTTCGGTCCGGTCGGCACGGACTCCGGGGAACAGCTCGCCGACGGTGGACAGCAGCACGCTGTTCTCGCCGAGACCGGGCAGCACCTGGCCGATGTACCCGATGAAGGTGGGGTTCGGTCCGACGACCAGCACGCCACGGGAGGCCAGTTGCCGGTGCGTGTAGAGGAGATACGCGGCCCGGTGGAGCGCGACCGCGGTCTTGCCGGTGCCCGGGCCACCCTGCACCACCAGGACCCCTCGGTGGTCGGAGCGGATGATCGCGTCCTGCTCGGCCTGGAGCGTGGCAACGATGTCGTGCATGCGGCCGGTGCGCCCTGCGTCGAGCGAGGCGAGCAGCGCGGCCTCGCCGGTCAGCTCGCCGACCGGCACCCCGTCGCGGTCGAGAACCTCGTCGTCGAGGCGGACCACCCGGTTTCCACGGGTGGTGATGTGGCGGCGCCTGCGGACGCCGTGCGGGGCGGCGGGCGTGGCGACGTAGAAGGGGCGGGCGGCGGGTGCGCGCCAGTCCAGCAGCAGCGGATCGTCGTCCGCGGACTCGGCGGGCAGTCCGACGCGCCCGATGTAGTGCCGATCGCCGTCCCGCAGATCGAGCCGCCCGAAGCAGAGCCCGTTCTCGGCGGCGTCGTACCGCGCGACCTGCCCGGCGTACCGGGCGGCGGCCGCCTCACGCTCCAGCCGCCCCTGGCGGGTCCCGCCGGTCTCCCGGAGGACGCCGGTCAGCCGGTTCCGGGCATCGTCGCGGAGGGCTTCCACGCGGGCGTGAAGCATGTCGAGATGGTCCTGCTCGTGTGCGATCTCAGCTGTGGACAACGGTGCACTGACTCCCTGCGGGCGGTGGCGGGCGGCAGCCCAGGGTGCCCTACATCGGGACGGAAGGGGAGCCGCGCAGGTCCGGGGGTACGCCGGACCCGGATCCTCTCCCGCCCCGGCACCGGCTACCGGGGATCCCCCTGTCCGGCGATCCTGCGCACCGTGTGCAGCAGGTACTCCTTGCGGTTGAGGGGGTTGTGGTCGGTACGCGGACGGTCCGGAGCCGTACCGACGACCGCCCGGTACGAGTCGAAGGCCGTCTCCAGGACGCCTTCGCCGCGCGTGAGCGCCGGAAGCTGTTGGTGCAGTTCATGGACCCGGGCCGCCGGAATCTCACCCTGCAGTACGCACGACGCCCCCTGCACGTCCGGTGTCCGCGGCACCGCGCGCAGGCGGGCGAGTACCGGCAGGGCCGGGCCGAGCGTGTCCGCCGGAAGCTCCAGCCGGAACCGGTGCATCGGCTCGTACACCGTGGTGCCGGCCTGTTGCAACGCGGCCATCAGGACCAGCGGTGTCAGATTACGGAAATCCCCGGCCGTGCTCGACATGGATTTGTCGAATACGGCATGCGAATGGCTCTGCCGGGGCCAGTAACCGGAATGTGTCATCGTGACAATGCAATCGGTCACCTGCCATCCGTGAATTCCCTGCCGCAGCGCCGAACGGACCGTTTCCTCGACCGCCCTCATCAATGAGAACGGCATGGATCCGAGCTCCACCTCCAGCCGGTATTCCACTCCGCTGCCGATCGGGGCCGGATCGACGCGCAGCCCGATGGTCGCCAGGAAGGGATTGTGCTCCGTGTCCCCGACCTCGAACGCGGATCCGCTGCCGACCGGCCGTTCCACACAGATGGTGGTGGTCTCCCGGAAGGTGACGTCGATCCCGAATTCGTCGGCCAGCGTCGCCTGGATGACTTCCTTCTGCACCTCGCCGTAGAGCGACACGGAGACTTCCTTCCGGATGTCGTCCTGACGCAGATTGATCAGCGGGTCCTGTTCGGCGAGCTGGGCGAGTGCGAGATGGAGTTCACCCCGGCCGGCCGGAGCGCTGGGAACGACGACCGATTCGAGTGTCGGCGGAGCGAAGAAGCGACCGGTCGTGGCGGTTCCCGGCACCCCGACCGAATCGCCGATCCGAATGTCGCCGAGCCCCCTGAGCTTCCCGATCTGCCCCGCACGGACCGACGCGGCACGGACGGTGGAGCCCTGGTCGAAGACGCTGATGGCGGTGACCTTGCCGTCCTCGCGCCCACCTCGCTCGCCCGGCGCGTCGCTGCCACCGCATCCTCCGTCCCTGCCGAACGGGAGCCGGTCGCGGGTCCGTACCGTTCCTGAGAACATCCGGACGTACGCGATCTTCTCGCCGCTCGAACCGCGCTCGACCTTGAACACGGTGCCCGAGACCGGCCCGTCGACGTCACCCTCGGACACGGGCAGCAGCTCCCTGATCCCGCCGATCAGCGCGTCCACGCCCGCCCCGGTGATGGCCGAGCCGAAGAAGACCGGATGGACGAGCGCCTGCCCGGTCTGTGCGACCAGCGCGCTGCGGAGCGTGCTGTACGGGAGCGGCGCGCCGCCGTCGACGTACGCGGCGAGGAGAGCGTCGTCGCGGTCGGCGAGCAGCTCGGTCAGCCGGGAGGTGAAGCCGGGGTCGGAGTCCGAGTACGGCGTGCAGCGGGCGCTCCGCGACCCCGTCCCGTCGACCGCCCCCATCGCGACCACGTCCCGGGTCAGCTTCTCGGAGACGGTCCGCAGGACGGAAGCGTACTGCGCACCGCCGCGGTCGATCTTGTTCACGAAGATGAGCGTGGGAATCCGCAGCCGTTGCAGGGTCCGCATCAGCACGCGGGTCTGCGCCTGCACGCCCTCCACGGCGGACACGACCAGCACCGCGCCGTCGAGCACGCTCAGCACCCGCTCCACCTCGGCAATGAAGTCCGGGTGACCGGGTGTGTCGATCAGATTGACCGTGATGTCGTCGATGGGAAAAGAGACGACGGCCGACTTGATCGTGATGCCGCGCTGCCGTTCGAGCGCGAGAGAATCGGTCTGGGTGTTCCCGTCGTCGACGCTGCCGATCTCGTCGATGACTCCGGCGGCGTGGAGCAGCCGCTCGGTCAGGCTCGTCTTACCGGCGTCGACATGCGCCAGAATTCCCAGGTTCAGCAAGTGCACGAAGCTTCATGTCCTCAAGATCGGTGGCAATTTCCGTCTGAATGAACACGAGAGTTCCGCGCATGATCGTCTCCTGGGTCTCGATTGACCGATGGCCGGTCTGCCGATGCCGGGAGTACAGCAGGAAGCCACCCCGGCGGACAACTCATTTATGACCGAATTTCCAGCGGGAACCACCGGATGCCCCGATTTTCTGCGCGGATCGCAGAGCCGGACGCCGTGGTGACGGTCCAGCCAGGGGCGGAGTCGAGGCCACACATCCTCCAACTCACCTCTGAGCCATGGGAGTTCAAGTGTTACGCAGGAGCGCTTCCGACTCCATCGGACGCCCCGTCACCGTGAGGAGCAGTCAGCAAACGAGTGGGTCGGTGAACCCCAAACCTCGGCGCGGCGTTGCATACAGTCCAATGGGTGATTATTCGCTTTTCGCCACCCGAAGAGACCACGCATTGGCTCCGACGCGGAGCCGCCTATTGGCGCGGAGTCGTTTTTCGATTGACGGTGGAACACGTCGCTACTGCGTCACACCGAGTCGACAGCCAGTCACTCCCGCAGTTGCGCCGAAAGGAACGTGTTCAGATGCGCTCTGCCCGCACCTTGTTCGCTTCGGCCGCCATCAGTGCGGTCCTGGCGATCACGACACCAGCCGCATTCGCGATGACCGTGGCCGACCGCGACGGCGGCGGCTCCTCCCACAGCAACCACGAGAACGGCGGCCGTGGCGGCGACGAAGGCGGTCGTGGCAGCGACGAAGGCGGCCGTGGCAGCGACGAAGGCGGTCGCGGCGGCGACGAAGGCGGCCGTGGCAGCGACGAAGGCGGCCGTGGCAGCGACGAAGGCGGCCGTGGCAGCGACGAAGGCGGCCGTGGCAGCGACGAAGGCGGCCGCGGCGGCGACGACGAAGGCGGCCGTGGCGGCGACGACGAAGGCGGCCGTGGCGGCCGTGGCGAGGACGGCGGCAACCGCCAGGACGGAGAGAGGCCCAGCGGCGGCGTCCGCACCGGTGGCGGTGCGCTGGCCATGAAGGCGGACGGCGACGAGGGCCACGGCAACAAGTCCGACCACGGCGGGAAGTCCCAGCGCGGTGAGGAGGACGCCGGCACCGGCTTCGTCGACGAGGACGAGAGTGGCTACCTCAACAAGCACGGTGACGAGGCCGGCGACGAGGACGGCAGTGAGGACGGTGGCGAGTACGGCAGCGAGGAGGGCGGCGAGGAAGGCAGCGGCTACCTCGCGAACCACGGCGGTGACAAGAAGGGCAGCGGCGACCAGGGCAGCCGTGGCAACGGCAGCAAGCCCAGCGGCGGCGTCCGCACCGGTGGCGGCGCCATGGCCATGGTCGTGTCCGACGACGGCCACGGCGGCCACGGCGGCAAGGGTGGCCGCGGCGACAGTCGTGGTGAGGAGGGCGGCTACGGCGACGAGGGCGGTTACGGCGACGACGGTGGTTACGGCGACGACGGCGGCGACGAGGGCAGCAGGGGCGACAACGGCGACAGGCCGCGCGGCGGCGTCCGCACCGGTGGTGGCGGAACGGCCACGACCGCCGGCAGCGGTCTGGCCGCCGGTTCGGCACTGCTGATCGGTGGGCTCGGCGTCGGTGCGTACAAGATGCGCCGCCGTCAGTCCACGGGTGGTGCGGTGGCCTGAACGAACTGAACGGCCAGCGGATCGCCGCATCTGTCGCGGTCGCCGTCCCTCGGGGCGGCGGCCGCGGCGGCTGCGTTTCCCGCCGCACCAGCTGACCGAACGACCGCCCGACCGACTGATGACGCACGGAAGAAAGGCACGCTCCGATGGCCGCCCCGCAGTCGTCCGATTCGACCCCCTCCGCATCCGGCACCGGCCCTTCCACCTTCGGCCGCACCCTGCTCTGGCCCGCAGCAGCAGCCGGACTGGGCCTGCTCATGATCTTCAACTCGTTCGGCACCGCGGAGGACAACAAGCCGCCGGCCATCCCGTCGATGGCGGCTCCCGCTCCCGCCGCCGCCCCTCCCGCCCCTCCGGCTCCGTCGGCCGCGGCCTCCCCCAGCCCGACGGGGCTGTTCATGCCGCGTTCCAAGCCGACGAAGCTCCAGATCCCGTCGATCGCGGTCAACGCACCCTTCACACCGCTGTCCATCGGCGCGAACGGGCAGCTCAACCCCCCGCCACCGAACGACACCAACCTGGTCGGCTGGTACAAGGGCGGAGTGACGCCCGGTGAGCGCGGCTCGGCGATCGTCGCCGGCCACGTCGACACGACGACCGGACCGGCGGTGTTCCTTCAGCTCCAGTTCGTGAAGCAAGGAGCCACGGTCGACATCACCCGGGCGGACGGCAGCGTCGCCACGTTCAAGGTCGACTCCGTCGAGAAGTTCAGCAAGGCGAACTTCCCCAACGACCTGGTGTACGCCGACACTCCGGACGCGCAGCTGCGACTGATCACGTGCGGCGGCACCTACGACAGGAAGGCCAAGGACTACAAGGACAACGTGGTGGTGTTCGCCCATCTCGACTCGACGAAGCGCCCCTGATTCAGCGGGCCGCCTCCGTCCGTCCCAACTCCTTGAAGAAGTGATGACGGGTGTGACCGCCCGGGATCCCTCCGCCGCTGCCGGTCTCCAGATAGCCCTGCCGACGGTAGAAGCCGGGCGCCTGGAAGGACATCGACGAGACGATCATCGATGAGCAGCCGCGCGCCACAGCCTCGTCCTCGGCGGCGCGCACCAGGCGTGCCCCCCAGCCTTCGTGGCGCCGGTCGGCCCGCACCCACACTTCCGATATCCCGGCACAACCGCCCCAGGTCCAGCCGACCAGCCCGGCCACCAGTTCGCCCGCCTCATCGGTGACCCGGACGGAGAGGCCGCGGTCGTCGTGGGCGCCGGTCGCATCGTTGTTGAACGCGGTCAGTTCTTCGCTCAGGCGGGTGGAGAGCGCCGGGTCCTCCGCACCTACGCGCAGGAACGCGTCCTCGCTGTGTCCAGTCGTCATGACGCATGAGTGTGCCAGCGCCACGGATCACGCGAAACCGAAATCCGTCCTGTTCAGGCCGGTGGCAGAGCCGCCTCACCGTGCCGTCGTCGGCGGTCGGCTCAGGGCTGCGGCCAGAACGCCGGCCGTCCTGGCGACCAGGGGGTTGTCAGCGGGGGCGTCCCGATCGGGCTTGGTGGTCATCACTGCCAGGACGACCGGCGGGCGGCCGGGGGGCCAGGCGATGCCGGCGTTGTTGTTGCCCCCGTAGCTGCCGCCGGCGGTCTTGTCCGCGACGGTCCAGTCGGCGGGAAGCCCGGCGCGGAAGCGTTCTCCGCTGGTGGTGTTGGCGAGCAGCCAGCCGGTGAGCAGCCGGCGGTCGCAGGGAACGAGTGCGTCTCCCAGGACGAGGCGCGCGTAGGTACGTCCGACGGCACGAGGCGTGGTGGTGTCCGTCCCACGCCATGGCTCCGCCGAATTCAGCTCGGGTTCCCAGCGGTCGAGGCGGGTGACCGGGTCGCCGATGGAGCGGCAGAAGCGGGTGACGGCGCCGGGGCCGCCCAGTTCTCGGAGGAGGAGGTTGGCCGCGGTGTTGTCGCTGTGCGTGATGGAGTACGCGCACAGCTCGGCGACCGTCATCCCGCCGGACAGGTTGTCGGGCCTGCCGGTGATCGGCGAGTTGCCCGAGGCCTCGACGTACTGCGCGGTGTAGCGGATACGGCGGGCCAGGAACTCGCCTCTGCGGTCCAGATCGCGAAGGACCGCCGCCACGCCGATGGTCTTGAACAGGGAGCACATCGGGAAGCGCTCGTCCGGTCGGTACACCACCGTGCGGCCCGTGGCGGTGTCATGGGCGTAGGCGCCGAGCCGGGCGGAGTGCTCCCGTTCCAGGGCGCGCAACTCCCGGGCGGTCCGGTCCGCCGCGCCGGACGCTGTCGAGGAGCTGTGCACGCTCGCGGCGGCGTGCGCGGGGGGCGACAGGGACACAGCGGCCAGGGCCGCCCCCGCCCCGGTGGCCAGGATCGTCCGGCGGGTCGCGCGGGCTCCGTTGGATCGCACAGTCGGGTGCCTTTCCTTCGTACGGCAGGACATCTGACAGGACATCACCTCCCACCCCACTGGTTGCGACGACCGCATCGGACGCTGCCCGACACCCATGGCCGTCGACCGTTCGAAGCAGTGCCACTGCATCGCCGACCGGATCAGGGCGCCGGTTCCTCCGGGAGGGCGACGTACAGGTCGCGGAACGCCGCGGTCAGGCTCGCGATCATCCGCCAGTACGTGAAGGCAACGGCGTCGGACGTGGCACCGTCCGGCCGTACGGCGAGATCGAGGTTCCGGTACGCGACGCGGAACAGCGCGCGGACGCCGCCACGGCCTTCCTGGTCGTAGCCGTAGTCTTCGACGGCCATCAAGGTCCGCAGATGTCCGATCAGTTCATTGGTCCCCGTGTCGATGACGTCGCGTCGGGGACGTGTCGGGCGTTTCGTCAGCGCATGGTCGACGGCCCGTGCGATCGCGTCGACATCGATGCCGGTGCCGGCGACCGCGTGCCGAGGAGCGGCGTGAGGTTCGTTCCCGGTCACGGGTCCTCCTACCGGCGGCCGGGAGCGCACCCGATTGCCTTCAGGTCTCCGAGGAATGGTGCTCCAAGGAGATCCCCATATCAACCTCCGCAGAAGGCAATTCGGAGTGCGGTGCGCTTACGGACGACCGGAAATTTCCGGCGCCCGATCGCCCCACTGCCGGTGCCGGTTGTCGCTACCGTGAGTTCATGACGGGAAAGACCGGCAACGCCGTACTGGCCGATCGTATGAATGCTGCGGGTCTGATGCAGCACGAACTCGCAGCCCGGCTCAATGAGCACATCGAGCGGCTGACCGGCCGGCCCGGAACCCTTCAGGACCGGCATATCCGGAACTACCTGACGGGAAGGACCCGTTGGCCGCACAGCCGTCAACGGCAGGCTCTGGAGGCAGAATTCGGCTGCACGGCCGAAGAGCTCGGCTTCGTCCCCCGGCAGAGCTCCTCCTCGGCTGCCGTCCGAGCGACACCGGAGGATTCCGTGGAGCGACGAGCCTTCACCACCAGGGCCGCGGTGGCAGCCGCAGGCGTCGTCCTGCCCGCAGCGCGGAACAGCGTCGGGTTCAGCGACGTCCGACGTATCGACCAGGCCCTGGACGCTCTGTATCAGGAGGAGAACAAGCTCGGCGGCACGAGTCGTATCGAAGCCCAATTCCTTGGCTGGATGAACCACTCCCTGTCCCTGCTCAACAGCGGTCGCGCCTCGGCCCGCGTACGTTCCCTGCTCTATGCCACGGCCGCGAACGCGGCGAGCACCGCGGCCTGGGCCGCTCTCGACTCGCACCACCAGCAGCGGGCCGCGCAGCATCTCGAGCGTGCTGTCACTCTGGCGGGACTGTCCGGAGATCCCGAAGCCGTTCACCGGGCATGGAACAACGTCGCCATGCTTGCGGGGCAACGCGGACGACCCATCGAGGCTCTTCACGCAGCGCAGGCGGCGCGGGACTCGGGCATGGCCCGGCGCGATCCGCTGTACGCGTCCCACGCCCACGTCCGGATCGCCCTGTCCCACGCGCGTATTCGTGACAAACAGCCCGCACTGCGCGCCCTGGGCCATGCGGAGGACGCGCTCGCCCGCACCGATCCGGCCCATCGCCCCACCTGGCTCGCCTACTACGACGGGGCGGAGCTGCACGGCCTGGCCGGGATCGTCCACCAGCGGCTCGGCCGGCCCGAGCAGGCCGAAGCCAGCACGCATCAGGCACTGGCCCGGCTCAGCCCCGAGCTCACCCGGAACCGGGTCTACTACACCGCCCAACTCGCTCTCGCCCAGCTCGATCAGGACGACATCGAGGCGGCGTCCGCGACAGCCGACCGCGCGCTCACCACAGCGGGAAGCGCGCCCGGAAGCCATCGCATCAGCAGCCTCCTCGACGACTTCCGCCGTCGGCTGACCACGCACCCCTCCCCCCTCGCACGCGAATGGCTGCTGCGCACGGCCGTGAAGGAGACCGCCGGATGACCCTCGATCTGCGGCACTGCACGGACGGCGAGCTGCCGGGCATCCGCCACGTCCTCCTGGACGTGTATGCGGAGGTGTACGCCGGTCAACTCCACGTGCCGTTCACCAGTCTTGAGCGTTTCGACCAACGACTGACGAATCACTCCAGAGGCACCGGCTGGGAAGCGGTGATCGGCTATGCCGGAACCGAACCCGTCGGCTACGCCTACGCCGCACCCTTACCCGAGGACGCCCGCTGGTGGACGCACATGACCACCCCCCTGCCCGAAGGTTTCGCGAGAGAGACCGGGTCACGCACGCTCGCCCTGTTCGAGTTGATGGTGCGCAAGCCGTGGCGGGACACGGGCGCCGCGCACGCCATTCATGAGGAACTTCTCAGCCGCCGCACGGAGCAACGGGTCACGCTGCTGTGCGAGCGGGAACACTCCAGGGTCAAGGCGCTCTACGAGACGTGGGGATACGCCCACATAGGCGACCAGCGGCCCTTCCCCGACAGCCCGCTGTTCGCCGTCATGGTGCGCGCCCTCCGCTGAGGGCCCGGTCGGCCGACGGACCACGCTGTCCTGGGGTTCTTCGTTCGGACCCCGCGAGCCGGCATGACCCGGACAGCCCTCAGGTCAGAACCATCCAGCGTCGGCCGTCGATGAGTTCCCGTGCCGCGTCGAGATGGCCGGCGTGACACGCGGTCTCGGTGATGACGTGCAGCAGAACGTCCCGAAGGTTGTGCAGGTGCGGTTCGCCGAAGAGGTGGTGCGGCCACCAGGCCAGGCCGGTCTCCGCAGCTGTGGCGGCGATGACGGCATCCGCGAGTTCCGTCTCGTGGCGGTACCGTCCGAGGACGTCGGCGGCCGTCACATCGGGGCCCACCTGCCAGGCGTCGTCGCTGTCGTCCAGGGCTCGGATGACGTCCTTCTCACCGGCGACGACCGCGCGGAACCAGAACCGTTCGACGTCCAGCACAAGGTGCTGCACGAGTCCCAGGCAGTTCCATCCGGACGGCAGCACGGCCTGCCGCAGCGCATCCTGGTCCAGCCCCTCGAGAATTCCCAGGATGTGGCGTCGCTGCCCGTCCAGGGCCCTGAGCAGTGCCCCGATCTCGCCGTTCGGTGGCGCTTCCCCGGTCACTTCGCGATCTCCCAGATGTGGCCACCGGGATCACGGAAGCTGGCGGTCCGGATTCCCCAGGGGCGGTCCATCGGCCCGTTCAGCAGCGTCACGCCTCGTGCGGTCAGCTCCTCGCACATCGCGTCCACGTCATCCACGGCAAGGGTGAGCTGGAAGCGGGATCCGGCGTCGGGCGACGCGACGCGTGCGGGCTCGATCAGCTCGTGCGCCTCGGTGGTCCTCAGCAGGTTGATGAGGGTGTCCCCGAAGCGGAATACGGCGGAGTTGTCGTCCTCGAAGATCACCGGCAGCCCGAAGACCTCCCGGTAGAAACGTTTTGTGGTGTCCAGGTCCTCGACGAAGAGGGTGAGGGCGCTGATGCCCCTGGGCCACGCGGGATCGCTTGTCTTGTCGGTCACGGTTACCGAGGATCTCCGAATCGGCGGTGCCGTGTACAGGGGGCGGTCGGACCGGGCCGCCCGTCCCCACCCGCGGGGCATGATTCCGGGCCGCTACAGCCAGCCCTTCTCGCTCGCGATCCGTACCGCCTCCGCCCTGTTCCGCGCCGCCATCTTCTGGATCGCCGTGGACAGGTAGTTGCGGACCGTGCCCTGCGAGAGATGGAGCGCGGTGGCGATCTCCGCGTTGGTGGAGCCGTCGGCCGCCGTGCGCAGGACATCGCGTTCGCGTTCGGTCAGTGGGCTCGCCCCGTCGGCGAGCGCCGCCGCCGCCAGCGTCGGGTCGATGACGCGTTCTCCGGCGAGCACCTTGCGTACCGCTTCGGCGAGTTGGGCGGCGGGGGCGTCCTTCACCAGGAAGGCGTCCGCGCCCGACTCCATCGCGCGACGCAGATAGCCGGGGCGGCCGAACGTCGTGACGACGACGACCTTCACGGCCGGGAGTTCGCTCCGCAGAAGTCCTGCCGCCTCAATCCCCGTCATTCCCGGCATCTCAATGTCGAGGAGCGCGACGTCGACGGCGTGCTCGCGGGCCGCGGCGAGCACCTCGTCACCGCGGGCGACCTGGGCCACCACCTCGATGTCGGGTTCCAGACCGAGCAGCGCCGCGAGGGCCTCGCGCACCATGGACTGGTCCTCGGCGAGGAGAAGTCTGATCATGCTCATTCCCCGGATCCTAGGCCGGATCCGAGCGGAACACTGAGGGTGAGGGTGAAGCCTTTACCGGATGCGGAGTTGGTGGGCCGGGTGGTCATCGTGCCGTCGACCGTGGCGAGCCGTTCGGTGATACCGGTGAGGCCGTTGCCCGGCTTCGTACCGGAGCCGCCCCGGCCGTCGTCCGCAACCGTGAGTTCCAGGATCCGGCCGCCCAGCGTCTGGCGTGGGGCGAGGGTGACCGTGCAGCGGCGGGCACCGCTGTGGCGTACGACGTTGGTGACGGCTTCGCGCAGCGCCCAGGCGAGGACTTCCTCGGGCTTCTCGGGGAGTTCGTCGGGGGCATCGGTCGGGACGTCGGCGGTGATGCCGGCGGCGGCGAGTGCGGTACGGGCTCCGGCCAGTTCGCCGGGGAGCGTCGGCCGCCGGTAGCCGGTGACGGCGCTGCGCACGTCCACCAGGGCCTGCCGGCTGACCTGTTCGATGTCGGCGACCTGGAGCGCCGCCTGGTCGGGGTGGTCGGGGAGCATCCGTCCGGCCAGCTCGCTCTTGAGCGTGATCAGGGAGAGCGAGTGGCCGAGCAGGTCGTGCAGATCGCGGGCGAGCCGAAGCCGTTCCTCGTTGGCGGCGAGCTGGGCGACGGTGGCGCGGGCCTCGCGCAGCTCGATGGTCGTACGGATCATCTGCCGTACGCCGGTCATCGCGAACCCGCCGAGAAGCGCGGGGAAGACCAGGGCGGTGATGATCTCGCGCGGGTGGTCGCCGGTCAGGCCGATGCCGACGAGTACGGCGGTGACGGCGGGGATCAGCCAGCCGGCGGTCCGCAGGGGCAAGGTGGCCCCGACGGTGACGGAGACGTACACGAAGAGGACCAGCCACGGGGTGCCCAGCGTCAGGGAGAGGGCGACGGCCAGGGCGCCGAGGAAGGCGATCGTCGTGCCGACCCGGCGACGGTCCAGCGCCTTCGACGTGTGGCGGAAGACGAGGACCAGGTACGTCCCGACGAAGACCGCCAGGCCGAGGGCGCCGAGCGCGGTGGCCCACGGCGTGTGGTTGCCGTCGAGGAGGTCCTTGACCGGGGCGCTCATGAACGCGAGCCAGATGCCGATCCAGAGCAGCTTGACGCCCACCTGGCGGCGGTTGGTCGGCGGGCGCCCGATCCCTACGAACGTCGCGTCGTCGTTCACGCCTTGAGGGTGTCCTTCCGGTAGAGCCAGGCCGCGCCACCCGCGAAGAGCAGGAAGTAGACGAAGAGGATGCCGACGTCCTTGGCGTGCGGCGAGCCGCCCATCTCGACGGCCTGGCCGAGTGAAGCGTACGCGTGGGTGGGCAGCCACTCGGAGATGTTCTGGAGCCACTGCGGGAAGGTCGCGCTCGGCATCCACAGGCCGCCGAGGATCGACAGCGCAAAGTAGATGATCATGGTGATCGGGCGGACCGCGTCGCCGCTGGCGATGTAGCCGATGGCGACCCCGAGCGCGGCGAAGACCAGCGAACCGGCCCAGATGACCCCGACCAGCGCGAACCACTGCCAGGCGTCCATCCGCACGTGCTTGACGGCAGCGGCGACCAGGAAGACGACCACGATGCACGGCAGGGTGACCATCGCGGCGCTGGCGATCTTCGCCAGGACGTAGCCGCGGCTGGGCAGTGCGGTCAGGCGCAGCTGGCGGACCCAGCCCTTCTCACGCTCCTTGGCGATGCGCTCGCTGTTGCCCATCAGCACGGCGGTCAGCGCGCCGAACGAGGCCATCGAGACCATGAAGAAGGCCTGCAGGGTCAGGTCGGTGTGCGGGACCTTGTCGGTGGTGTTCTGCGTGCCGGAGATCAGCAGGTAGATCACCGACGGATAGATGATCGAGAAGAACATGAACTTCTTGTTCCGCAGCGTGCGGGTCACTTCGAGCCTGATCAGTGTCCACGAGAAGAAATTCATCATGCGGTCCTGGCCTCCTCGGCCTCGGTGATGGCGACGAAGGCCTGCTCCAGGCCGAGTCCTGCGACTTCGAGTTCGCGCGGGTAGAGGCCGAGCGCGTAGACCGCGTGGACGGTCGCGTCGGCGTTGTGCGACTGGATACGGACCCTGTTGCCGCTGATGTCGAACGTGGACAGGAACGGCAGGTCGCGCAGTGCCGCTTCGTCGATCGGGGCTTCCAGCTCGAAGGAGATCCGGCGGGCCCCGGCCTTCGCCTTGATCTCGGCCGCGGTGCCGTCGGCGAGGAGCCGGCCCTTGTGGAGGACGAGGACGCGGTCCGCGATCGCGTCGGCCTCTTCGAGGTAGTGCGTGGCGAACAGGACGGTACGGCCCTGCTCGGCCTGCTCGCGCATGGTGGCCCAGAAGGCCTGGCGGGCGGTGACGTCCATGCCGGTGGTCGGTTCGTCGAGGACGATCAGGTCGTTGGCCCCGGCGGTGGCGAGCGCGAACCGTACGCGCTGCTCCTGGCCGCCGGAGAGCTTGTTGACCATCCGGTCGGCGATCGACGCGATGCCCGCGCGGGCCAGGACGTCGGAGACCGGGTACGGGCGGGGGTGCAGATGGCAGACGAGCCGGACGATCTCCTCGACCGTGACGTCCTCCATCAGGCCGCCGCTCTGCAGCATCGCGCCGACCCGGCCCCGGGCGATCGCCTCCTGCGGGGACGTACCGAAGAGCCGGACCGTGCCGGAGTCCGCTGTGCGCAGACCGAGGAGCAGATCGAGGGTGGAGGACTTTCCGGCGCCGTTGGGGCCGAGGAGCGCCACGGTCTCGCCGGGGTGCAGGTCGAGGGAGAGTCCGTCGACGGCGCGCACGTCCCCGTATGCCTTGCTGACCTGGTCGAAGCTGACCACGGCCGCTTGCGCGGTGGTGGCTTCGGTGGCTGTCGTTGTCATGCGCCCAGCCTGGCGGAGCGGGGTGTCCGCCCGGCAGGGTCACGGGTCGTGAATCGGGGATGACAGATGTCATGCCGGACGCATGACACCGCCCTTGCGCCGCCGCAGTACGCACGGCACCGCCCCCGGCCGGAGGTCCGGCCGGGGGCGGTGCCGTGCGTACTGCGGCGGTACGGGTGGTGCTATCCGTTGCCGTCGAGGGCGATGGTGGCGGTGCGCTCGGCAGTGGTCTTGCCGAGCAGTGCGGTCTGCATGGCATGCGCCACGTCGTCCGCACTGAGCTGGTGCTTCTTGCCGTCACCCTTGGTGATCATGATGCCGTCGAAGACACCGTCGCAGAGGGTGTCGATCGCGGTCTTGTTGTAGACCTCGACCAGCCGACCGTTGACCGCCTTCATGGACAGGATCTGCGGCAGCGACTTCGCGGGGCCGAACTGGATCTGCTTGGGCCCGGCCTTGATGGTGATCAGGCCGGACATCGCGGGCTTCGCGAAGTCGTTCATGGCCCGGTCCAGTTCGGCCTGGTTGATGGTGGGCTCGCGGGTGGCGACCGGCAGTTCGACCGTGGCCGGCTTGCCGGTCTGCACCTGGGCGCGGTACGCGTCCCGGACCGAGATCATCGACCGGTTGACGTCCAGCCCCTTGCCCACCTTGCCGGGGACCTCGACGGCCTTGCCCGGCTCGAACTTGATCGTGCCGTCGCGGGCGGAGCCGGAGGCGCCCGCCAGATCGGTCAGCGCGACGCCGAGCTTCTCCTCGTCGACCGGGATCACCGGGTCGGCCTTCCGCTCGCCGCCGAAGAGGGAGCCGATCACGGACACCGGGTTGTAGTCGCTGCCCGCGGCTCCGCGCACGGTCTCCTGGCTGTCCAGCGAGAGACCGGCCTTGTCCGGGGCGAGCTGCGTGTTCTTGCCGTCCACGGACAGCTGGAGGGGCGTCTTGGCGCGCTCGCCGAGCGCCGCGTCCAGCTTGGCGACGGCCTGCTCCTTCGTGCCGCCGCCGATGTCGACGCCGAGGACGGTGGTGCCCTTGGGAACCTCGGAGTGGTTCATCAGCAGGCCCGCACCGTACGCGACTCCGGCCAGACCGACGACTCCCACGCAGAGCAGGACCAGCTTGGAGCGGCCCTTCTTCACGGGGGCCGGGGCGGGGCGGGCGGCGGGGGCGGGTGCCGGGGCGGCGGGGCGAACCGGTCCACCCGGCCCACCCGGTCCGGTACCCATCGGGCTGTCCTGGAGACCGGCCGTCGGGCCGGGACCCGGCACGCCTGGACCGCCGGGAGCGCCCGGCCGCGCGAACAGCGACGGGGCGGACGGCGAGCGGTGCTCCGGTGGGACGACGGGGATGCCACTGGTGAGCGTGTCCCCGGAGACGTTGCCCCCGGCACCGGAGCCCGGCGCCGCGAACTGCGGCGTCAGGACGGCCGTGTCGTCGGACATCCGCGGGGGTACGCCACCGGGAGCACCGGGACCGGACACGCCGGGTTGGCCACCGGGACGGCCGGCGAACCCGTCCGCCCCACCGAAATTCGGGGTGAGCGGCGAGGTGCCGGTGACCGGACCGGTGGTGGCACCGGCCGGGCCCGGCGTACGCACACCGAGGTTCGGCGTGGAGCGCGGCCCGGGAATCTCGTCCCCACCGAACTCGTCGCGGGCACCGGGGCGGGGCGCCCCCTGGTCGCCCGCACGCTGCGGACCCTCCGAGAAGTACGGAAGGTCGACGCGCGGCGCGGGCGGTCCGGCGGGTCCGCCGGATCTGCCGGCGTCCACATCCGTACCGGCACCCGTGCCCACGCCCGGACCACCGCCGGCCGGTACGCCCGCGCCGCCGGCCACCGACGTGTTCGTCGGGGCCTTGCGCGGGGCGAACCAGTCGCTGCCACTCTTCTCTCTGGAGGGCTTGTCGGCGGCCGGTTCCGCGGCCGCCGCGCCGTCCCGCGCCTCGTCGGCCGGTTCACCCTGTGCACCCGGTGCGCCGTTGGACGCAGGGCCGCCCGGACGCGGGGTGCTGCCTGTGCGCTCACGCGAGGCGTCCGCCTCGGCGTCGCTCATCGGCGTACGCATGACGACCGGCGGGATGGGGCGCGAGCCGGGGATGTTGATCCGGATGCGCGTCGTCAGTGTCGTCTCGGTCCTCGGCTCTTCGGGCTGAGGCGCATCCGCAGACTCCGGGGACTCCTCAGGGGCGTCCTGCGAAGGGTGCAGCGACGGATACTGGCGTGATCCGTACGGCGGCGTACCCGACGGGTACGCGGCTCCCCCGCGCCCCTGGGGCCCGGAGGACGAACTGTCAGTTTCACGACTCAAAGCAGGTTCTCCCGATTGGCTCCGCCGCCCGTACTTCCCCCATGCCGCAGGCCAGGGGACGGCTCGGCGCGCGAACCACCATACTGGCCGCCGCCGCCGGACACCCCGCGACCGGGGGAGACGACGGCGCACCCCCCGGACGAACAGGGGGCATTACGGGATCGGACGTGGCACATTACTTGCCAGGTCGACCGCTGTCGGCGCCTTGTTGGGGTGACCGCGACATGGTGGCACACATCACAGCGATCGCCATCCCGCCCAGCATGAAGAGGGTGAGGCCCAGTTCGTCGCCGAAGAGGTAGTCGCCCTCCGGCCGTCCGCCGAGCAGAACCACGACCGAAACCAGCCAGCCCGCGGCAGGCGCCAGGGCCCCGATCTGGGTGCCGGTGAGCAGCCGGCCGCCGTAGAACACTCCGGCGGCGGCCACCAGGGCCAGCAGCAAACCACCGGGGAACCAGGCGGCTTGGACGAACGCTCCGGCGATTCCGACGAGCACACCGAGGACCGCGAGGCCCAGGTAGGCGCCGATGCGGCCGGGGTTCAGGGGTGCGGCGAGGCCGGTGGGGGCGGGCTCTCCGGGCGGGGTACCGGTGCGGGGCGGGCGCTGCCTGCCGTTGCTCATGGACGTGCTCCCGACTGTGCTTCCGGTGCGCCCGGTACGCCCGGTACGCCCGCGAAGAGATCGTGTTCCCGTACACCCTCGGGCGCCCCGGAGGCCCCGCGTACCAACTCGTAGTACTCGGTGGTGAAGACAGGCTGTCCCAGATCGTTCGAAAGGGCGAAGAAAGGACCATCAACGGCGATCTGGGTGCTATGTGCCCGCATCGCCGCCGTCTTGGCCGCCACGTGGGCCGCGCCGTCGATCTCCGTGGTGATCTGCGTGTCGTTCACCACACCCGGTACGTCGTCGATCGCGGCGATCCCCGGGAAGGCGTCGGGGGCCGTGGCGCGCAGCCGTGCGAAGGCCTGCTCGGCGACAGTGCGCGGCACCCGGTTCCAGTAGATCTTGTCGATGGTGTGCGGCGAGGCGCCAGGGGGTCCCTGCGGGGCGTCGGGCCCGGTGCGGTAGGCGGGATCGGCCGCGAGATCCGCTGCGCGCATCGCGACGCGGTGCGCCTGGATGTGGTCGGGGTGCCCGTAGCCGCCGTCGGGGTCGTACGTGACGAGGACCTGGGGCCGTACCGAGCGGATCACCTCCACGAGGTACGCGGCGGCGTCGTCGACGTCCGTGTCCCAGAAGGCGCCGGGCCGGTGGTTCTGCTCGGCGCCCATCATTCCGGAGTCACGGAACCGGCCGGGTCCGCCGAGGAACCGGTGGTCGGTGACCCCGAGCTCCTTCATCGCGGCGGCCAGTTCACCGATGCGATGGGTGCCCAGGGTGTCGTCCCGGTCGGCCACGAGGTGCGCGAGCTCGGGCGGGATGACCTCGCCCTCCTCGCCGAGCGTGCAGGTCACCAGGGTGACCTGGGCGCCCTGGGCCGCGTACAGGGCCATGGTGGCGCCGTTGTTGATCGACTCGTCGTCGGGGTGCGCGTGCACCAGGAGCAGACGACGGGCGGGAAGGTCCGTCATGGGACCCACCCTACGAGCCGACCGGCCCACGGTCCGACCGTGGCGGGCGGCCCGGGCCCCGGGTCAGAACTTGATGCCCCCGATCATGCCGGCCACATTCGTGGTCAGTTCCGAGATGGTGGGCGCGATGGACGAACTGGCGAGATAGAAACCGAGCAGCATGCAGACCACCGCATGTCCGCCCTTCAGTCCGGATTTCCGGATCAGCAGGAAGACGACGATCGCCAGCAGCACCACCGCCGAAATCGAGAGTGCCACGGCGGTTCACCTCCATCAGTACGGTCGGGGACAGGCAGCACGCATGGAGCCAGCAGGTTCTTACCCACCGAGCGCTACGGATCATAACTATCCGTGCCACCGCATTGATCGGGGCACAGCAGCACGAGGGGCGCACGACCGGGTGGTCGGGTGCCCTGCCGGGACCGGGTGCCGGAGCCCCATCAGGCCCTAGGGTTCGGGGTTATGACCTTGCAGAAGCTTTCGTTTCCCCGACAGCACGCCAGGACTCAGCGGTTCACCCTCGGCGCTCCCCGTGCGTTCACCGTCTCGCCGGACGGGGAGCGGGTGATCTTCCTGCGGTCGGCCTCCGGCACGGACCGGTCCAACAAGCTGTGGGTGCTGGACCTGGCCGCCGACGGCACGCCGCAGGAGCGGGTCGTCGCCGACCCCGGGACGCTGCTGGGCGGTTCGGCGGAGAAGCTCTCGGCGCAGGAGCGGGCGAGGCGCGAGCGGAGCCGTGAGGGGTCCTCTGGGATCGTCGGCTACGCGGTGGACTCGGCGGCCGAGTTGGCGGCGTTCGCGCTCTCCGGGAAGGTGTACGTCGCGGAGCTGCGGGCCGGTTCGACGCGCGCGCTGCCGGTACCCGGTCCGGTCCTCGACCCCCGGCCGTCGCCCGACGGGCGCCATGTCGCGTACGTGTCGAAGGGCGCGCTGCGGGTCGTGGGGGCGGAGGGCGACGGGGACCGGGCGCTCGCGGAGCCGGAGGAGGCGCACATCTCGTACGGTCTCGCGGAGTTCATCGCGGCCGAGGAGATGCAGCGCTCGCGCGGGTTCTGGTGGTCGCCGGAGTCGGACCGGCTGCTGGTCGCCCGGGTCGACGACAGCGCGGTGAAGCGGTGGTGGATCGCCGACCCGGCACACCCGGACCGCAAGCCCGCCGAGGTCGCGTACCCGGCGGCGGGGACTCCCAACGCCGACGTGCGGCTGCTGGTGCTGGGGCTGGACGGCGCCCGCACCGAAGTGGTGTGGGACCGGTCGCGCTATCCGTATCTGGCACAGGTGCACTGGTCGTCCCAGGGTGCCCCGCTGATCCTTGTCCAGGCCCGCGACCAGCGCAGTCAGCTCTTCCTCGCGGTGGACCCGGAGAGCGGTACGACGCGGACGGTCCATGTCGACGAGGACCCGGTGTGGCTGGACCTCTTCGCCGGGGTGCCCGCGTGGGCGCCGGACGGGCGGCTGGTGCGGATCGTGGACGAGGGCGGGGCGCGGGTGCTCTCGGTCGGCGACCGGCCGCTGACCGGGGCGCAGTTGCAGATCCTGGCGGTCCTGGACATCGGTGAATCGGATGTCCTGGTGACGGCGTCGGCGGGCGAGGAGGCCGCGGAGCCGGAGATCGGCGAGAGCCATGTGTACCGGGTCAACGAGCTGGGCGTGGAGCGGGTCTCCGAGGGGGCGGGAGTGCACTCGGCGGTCCGGGCGGGCGGGGTGACCGTGCTGGTCTCCACCTCGCTGGAGCGGCCCGGCGCAGCGGTGCGGGTGCTGCGGGACGGCAAGCAGATCGCCACCGTCGCGACGTATGCGGAGGAGCCGGTTCTGTCGCCGCGGGTGCAGCTCACCGAGGGGGGCGCACACCGGATTCCGTGCGCCGTGCTGCTCCCCACCGACTATCAGGAGTCGGACGGTCCGCTTCCCGTCCTGATGGATCCGTACGGTGGACCGCACGGCCGTCGGGTCGTCGCCGCGCACAATCCGCACCTCACCTCGCAATGGTTCGCCGACCAGGGCTTCGCGGTGGTCGTCGCGGACGGCCGCGGCTCCCCGGGGCGCTCCCCCGCCTGGGAGAAGGCGATCAGGGACAACCTGGTCCTCACCCTGGACGACCAGGTGGAGGCGGTGCACGCACTCGCCGAAAGGTTCCCGCTGGATCTCTCCAAGGTGGCGATCCGCGGCTGGTCGTACGGCGGATACCTCGCGGGCATGGCCGTACTGCGGCGGCCCGACGTCTTCCACGCGGCGGTCGTGGGTGCTCCGGTGACCGACCAGCGGCTGTACGACACCCACTACACCGAGCGCTATCTCGGTGACCCGACGACACAGCCCGAGGTGTACGCGCACAACTCGCTGCTCACCGACGAAGGGTTGTCCGAGGCCGCGGACCAGGTCCGGCCGATGATGATCATCCACGGCCTGGCGGACGACAACGTGGTGGTCGCGCACTCCCTGCGGCTTTCGTCGGCGCTGCTCTCGGCCGGGCGGCCGCACGAGGTGCTGCCGCTCAGCGGGGTGACGCACATGACTCCGCAGGAGCAGGTCGCGGAGAATCTGCTCCTGCTGCAGGTGGACTTCCTGAAGCGGTCGCTGGGGCTGATCGAGTAGCTCCGGCCGCTCGGTCCGACAGCGCGGGGACCGTGATCGACGGGCAACCGGCCGGGGGGACTTGAAGGCCCTCCCGGCCGGTTCACGGCACCCGCACGGCCGTACGCGGTTCATGCTGGCGCGTTCGTATATCGGACGTGCGACAGTCGAGTTGCCCATGCGTTAACGAATGCGGGGGCCGGCGCCCGGCTCCCCCGGCGCTTCGGGCCCCTCGGGCCTGTCCTCCGGTCCTTCCGGCTCCTCGGCGGGCTCCCCGCCGGGAGGCACCACCTGCTTCTCCTCCGCGAAGTGGCACGCCGAGTCGTGGTGGGCCGGGGTGTCCGTCAGCCGGAAGACCGCGGGGACCGCGAGCAGCGGCACCTCCAGCTCGCACCGCTCCTGGGCCTTCCAGCAGCGGGTGCGGAAGCGGCAGCCGGACGGCGGGTTGGCCGGCGACGGCACGTCACCGTGCAGGATGATCCGCTCCCGGTGCTCGCGCGCCATCGGGTCGGGCACCGGGACCGCCGACAGCAGCGCCTGGGTGTACGGGTGCGTGGGGTGGTCGTAGATCTGCTCGTCCGTACCGATCTCCGCGAATCGGCCCAGATACATCACGCCGACCCGGTCCGAGATGTGCCGGACGATGGACAGGTCGTGCGCGATGAAGACGTAACTCAGCTTGAACTCCGCCTGCAGCCGGTCGAGCAGGTTGATGACCTGGGCCTGCACGGAGACGTCGAGCGCGGAGACCGGTTCGTCGGCGACGATGATCTCCGGGTTGAGCGCGAGGCCGCGGGCGATGCCGATGCGCTGGCGCTGACCGCCGGAGAACTGGTGCGGATAGCGGTTGATGTACTCCGGGTTGAGGCCGACGACATCCAGGAGGTCCTGCACCTTGCGGCGCCGGTCACCCTTGGGGGCCACCTCGGGGTGGATCTCGTACGGCTCCCCGATGATGTCGCCGACCGTCATCCGCGGGTTGAGCGAGGTGTACGGGTCCTGGAACACCATCTGGATGTTCCGGCGCACGGCCTTCAGCGCGCGGCCGGACAGCTTGGTGATGTCCTCGCCCTTGTACTCGATCGAGCCGGCCGTCGGCTGTTCCAGATGGACGAGCATCCTGGCGACGGTCGACTTGCCGCAGCCCGACTCCCCCACGATGCCGAGGGTCTCGCCCGCGGCCAGCCGGAAGGAGACGCCGTCGACCGCCTTGACCGCACCGACCTGCTTCTTGAACAGGATGCCCTGGGTCAGCGGATAGTGCTTGACGAGGTCGCGGACCTCCAGAATGGGTTCGCCGCCCGCGCGGATGCTCCCCTGCTCAGCGTTCATCGAGCGTCTCCTTCCAGAAGTAGCAGGCGCTCTCACGGTGCTGGGCCACCTCGAACAGAGGCGGTACCTCGCCACGGCAGATGTCCTGGGCCAGCGGGCAACGCGGGTTGAACGCGCAGCCGGGCGGGATGTGCAGCAGGTTGGGCGGCAGCCCCTTGATCGCGTACAGCTCCTGGCCCTTCTGGTCCAGCCGTGGGATCGACTGGAGGAGGCCCTTGGTGTACGGATGCGCGGGAGCCTTGTAGATCTCGTGGACCGGGGCCGACTCCACGATCCGGCCCGCGTACATCACGGCGATGTAGTCGGCGACGTCCGCGACCACGCCCAGGTCGTGGGTGATCAGGATGAGTCCCATGTTGAGCTCGCGCTGGAGCTCGGCGAGCAGGTCCATCACCTGGGCCTGGACGGTCACATCGAGGGCGGTGGTGGGTTCGTCCGCGATGATCAGCGACGGTTCCAGTGCCATCGCCATGGCGATCATGATGCGCTGACGCATACCGCCGGAGAACTGGTGCGGGTAGTTCCCGACGCGTTCCTTCGCGGCGGGGATGCGGACCCGGTCCATCAGCTCGATGGCCTTCAGCCTGGCGTCCTTGCGGGACATCCCCCGGTGCACGACGAACATCTCGCCGAGCTGGTCCCCCACGCTGAGCACGGGGTTGAGGGACGACAGGGCGTCCTGGAAGATCATGGCCATCTCCTGGCCGCGGATCTTCCGGCGCTCGTCGGCCTTGAGCTTCAGCAGATCGCGGCCCTTGAAGATGATCTCGCCGCTGCTGATCTTCCCCGGCGGCATGTCCAGAATGCCCATGATCGCCTGTGCCGTGACCGACTTGCCGGAGCCGGACTCGCCGAGGACGGCGAGCGTCTCGCCCTCGGCCACCGAGTAGTTGACCCCGTTGACGGCTTTGGCCACCCCGTCTCTGGTGTGGAACTCCACGTGCAGATCGCGCACTTCGAGCAACATGGCAACGGGCTCCTCAGCGCAGCTTGGGGTCGAGGGCGTCGCGCACCGCGTCGCCGAGCATGATGAACGCGAGCACGGTGATCGCCAGTGCTCCGGCGGGCCAGAGCAGCATGTGCGGGGCGTTGCGGATGTACTGGGAGGCGGCCGAGATGTCGATGCCCCAGGAGACCGCCGGCGGTTTCAGACCGACGCCGAGGAACGAGAGCGTCGCCTCCAGAGAGATGTACGTGCCCAGGGCGATGGTCGCGACGACGATCACGGGGGCGACCGCATTGGGGGCGATGTGGCGGAGCATCATCCGGGAGTTGGAGGCGCCGAGCGCGCGGGCCGCCTGGACGTAGTCGTTCTGCTTGGCGGTGATGACCGAGCCACGGGCGATACGGGCGATCTGCGGCCAGCCCAGCAGCACGATGAATCCGATCACCGGCCAGACGGTCGAGCTGGTCACCACGGAGAGGAAGACCAGGCCGCCGAGGACGACCGGGATTCCGAAGAAGATGTCGGTGATACGGGACAGGAACGAGTCCCACCAGCCGCCGAAGAAACCGGCCAGCCCGCCCAGGATGCCGCCGAGGATCGAGACCCCGACGGTCGCGCAGACGCCCACGGTGACCGATGTCCTGGCCCCGTAGACGGTACGGGTGTAGACGTCGCAGCCCTGACCGTCGAAGCCGAACGGGTGGCCGGGCTGGGAGCCCTCCTGAGCCTTGCCCAGGTCACAGTTGAGAGGGTCCTGGTCCGCGATCAGCGACGGCCAGATCGAGATGATCACCAGGAAGAGGATGATCAGGGCGGAGATGATGAAGACCGGGTTGCGGCGCAGGTCGCGCCAGGCGTCGGACCAGAGACTGCGGGGCTTCTCGGCAGGTCCGGTGCCCTCGGGGCCGCCCGGCGTCTTCTCCAGCGTCTCCCCTTGCGCCAGCGCGAGATCCATCGCGGCTCCTGCCCCGCCCGGGGAGATCGCTTCGTCCGGCGTCTGCTCAGGCATAGCGGATCCTCGGGTCGAGTACGGCGTACAAGAGGTCGACGATCAGGTTGGCCGCGAGGAAGACGAGGACCAGGACGGTGACGAACCCGACGACGGTCTGGGAGTTCTGGCGCAGGATGCCCTGGTAGAGCTGGTAGCCGACGCCGTGGATGTTGAAGATGCGCTCCGTGACGATCGCCCCGCCCATCAGGGCGCCCACGTCCGTACCGATGAAGGTCACGACGGGGATCAGCGAGTTGCGCAGCAGGTGCCGGAGGACGACCCGGCGCCTGGGGAGGCCCTTGGCGGTGGCGGTACGGACGTAGTCGGCGCGGGCGTTCTCGGCGATCGAGGTCCGGGTGAGCCGGGTGACGTACGCCAGGGACACCGAGGCGAGGACGAGTCCGGGGACGATGAGCTCGTTGAACGGCGCCTCCGGGGAGACGGACGGTTTGATGACGCCCCACTCCACGCCGAGGAGGAGCTGGAGCAGCAGACCGGTGACGAAGGTCGGGATGGAGATGACGACCAGGGTCAGGATCAGCACCGTGGTGTCGACGGGCCGGCCGCGGCGCAGACCGGTGATGACGCCGAGGGTGATGCCGATGACGACCTCGAAGACGATCGCGACGATGGTGAGCCGGATGGTGATGGGGAAGGCGGTGCCCATCAGCTCGGTGACCTTCTGGCCGTTGAACGCGGTGCCGAAGTCGCCGGTGAAGACATTGCCCATGTAGGTGGCGTACTGCTGCCAGACCGGCTTATCGAGGCCGAATTCCGAGCGGAGCTGGGCGGCGGTCGCCGGATCGCACTGGCGGTCGCCGCAGAGACCCGCGATGGGGTCGCCCATCACGTTCACCATGAGGAAGATCAGCAGCGTGGTGCCGAAGAAGACCGGAATCATCTGCAGCAGCCGCCGGATCACATAACGTCCCATGAAGACTCCGGAGGTCGCGGGGGTCGGTGTCGCGGGGATGGGGAAGCCGGATGGCCGGTGCGGCACAGCGCACCGGCCATCCGGCCCTGCGGGGTTACTTGACCTTGATCTGCTCGTACACCGGAACGCTGAACTGGTTCAGCGCGACGTCGGTGATCCGCTCCGAGTAGCCGGCACTGCCGTTCTGGTACCAGAGCGGGATGACCGGCATCTGCTCGGCGAGGACCTTCTCCGCGTCCTGGAAGGTGGAGACGGCCTTGGCCTTGTCCGACTCGGCGTTGGCCTTGTCGACCAGGGAGTCGAACTTCTTGTTGCTCCACTTGCCGTCGTTGGACGAGGCGTTGGTGTAGTAGAGGGGCTGCAGGAAGTTCTGGATCAGCGGGTAGTCCATCTGCCAGCCCGCGCGCCAGGCGCCCGTGAGCTTCTGCTGGGAGACCTGGCTGCGGAAGTCGGCGAAGGTGCCGACCGGGGAGCCGACGCAGGCCTTGTTGTTCCCCATCGCCTTGTTGATGCTGTTGCAGACGGCGTCGACCCACTCCTTGTGCGAGCCGGTGTCCGCGTTGTACGAGATCTTCAGCTGGCCGCCGGGGATGCCGCCGCCCTCCTGGATCAGCTTCTTGGCGTTCGCCGCGTCGTATTCGCACGGGGCCCCGCACAGCCCCTCCTTGAAGCCGCCGTCCGCGCCGAGGACCGGGGACGTCCAGTCGGAGGCGGGGGTGCGGGTCTTCTGGAAGATCTGGTCGGTGATCTGGTCGCGGTTGATCGCCATCGAAAGGCCCTGGCGGACCTTGATGCCGCCGGGGGTGTCCCACTTCTTGTCGTAGAAGGGGAAGGCGAGGGTCTGGATGATGCCGGCCGGGGTGTTGATGTACCGGTCGCCGAGGTCCGCCTTGACGTTCTTCAGCTGCGAGGCCGGTACGTCGTCGACGAGGTCGAGGTTGCCCGCGATCAGATCGGTGTACGCGGTGTTGTTGTCGGTGTAGACCTTGAGGTCGATGCCGCCGTTCTGCGCCTTGTCGTCACCGGGGTACTTGTCCCACTTGCGCAGGCTCATCGAGGAGCCCTTGGTGTACTTGTCGATGGTGTACGGACCGTTGCCGACGGGCTTGGCGAGCCAGCCCGCATGGTCGGTGAAGAAGGTCTGCGGCAACGGGGCGAAGGCCGGGTAGCCGAGGGTGTCCGGCCAGAGCGAGAACTTCTGCGACAGCTTCACCGTGAAGGTCATCGGGTCGACGATCTTGAGGCCGGAGAGCTTCGCCGCGCTGGCACTGCCCGTGTCGGGGTGGACCTTGTCGTAACCGTCGATGTATCCGAAGAAGTAGGCGTTCTTCTGATTGTTCTTCAGCAGGGCGCCGTAATTCCAGGCGTCCACGAAGGACTTCGCGGTGACCTTCTCGCCGTTGCTGAAGGTCCAGCCGTCCTTCACCGTGATGGTGAAGTTCTGCGAATCGGTGGTGGCGATCTTCTGGGCGAGCATGTTCGTCGCCGCACCGGTCTTCGGGTCGTACTTCTTCAGCCCCCGGAAGACCATGTCGAGGACCTTGCCGCCCTGCACCTCGTTGGTATTGGCGGGCTCCAGCGGGTTCTGCGGGTCACCCCACGAGGAGCTGACGATCCCATTGGCGCCACCACCGCCACCACCGCCACCGCCCCCGCCGCCGCCACCGCAGGCCGTCGCCGCCAGGGCGACGGTCACGGCACATGCGGCCCACTTGGCCTGTGTGGCTCCGCGCATGGAATGCCTCCTCATCGAGCTCCGTCTCACGTGGAGTCAAATATCACCTGATCGCATACCTTCCGCACATTTACACCACCCATCCGAGCGCCGCGGGATCGCCGCGGGCGCATTCCGGTGAGCAGCGGACTGATAACGGCCACGCATCGAACGCGCATCACCCGAGCATCCGATTGGGCGGATGTACGAATTCCGAGACGCCGCCGCCCGCATATCGGACTCATTGCCGGGTTCCTCCTCGCATGTGCCGAACATCCTTTCGATTAGGTCAAGGAACAGCAAATCGAAGGGCAACCACTGGTCATGCATCCGTCAAACTTCCAAAGAGCACCTCAAGTCGACCGGACATTCATTGACCCTCCGTGAATTGCGTTGAAAAAGTCCGAGTAGCCCGTAGGTGTTGCCCTGCGGAGTCCTTCGACCCTCGGGCCAGGAGCACCATGACGATTCCAACCCCGCACACAACCGCTCCTCTTGAGGTGGTGGATGCGAAGTCGCTGTCGACGCCGGATCCTTCGGCTCCCAAGGGCGGCGAGGGCCGTTCACCGGGAAAGTTGGCCTGGCGGCGCTTCAAGCGCGACCGCACCGGCATGATTTCGGCCTACGTGGTCATCGCCTTCTTCGTGGTGGCCCTCTGCGCCCCGCTGATCGCCAAGCTGTACGGCAAGGATCCGTACACGACGTACGGCCAGAACGACACGAGTCTGCTCGACGACTTCGGCTCCCCGGTCCTGCCCAACGGCGGTATCAGCAGCGACTTCTGGTTCGGTGTCGAGCCCGGACTCGGCCGGGACGTCTTCACGTTCCTGCTCTACGCCATGCGTAACTCGCTGCTCATCGCGGCGGCCACGACGCTGCTGGTGACGGCCATCGGAATCGCCGTCGGCATCACGGCGGGCTATCTCGGCGGGAAGACCGACTACCTCGTCGGCCGGGTCATCGACATCCTGCTGGCTTTCCCCTCCACGCTCTTCTTCATCGCCTTCTGGCCGGTGATGATCTCGATCCTGGTCTCGCCGGAGGAGAACACCCCGGTCTGGCTGACCGTCGTCAGTCTCATCTCGGTGATGACCGCCTTCGGCTGGGCGTCCATCGCGCGTCTGCTGCGCGGTGAGGTACTCGCCCTGCGCGAGCGCGAGTTCATCGAGGCGGCCAAGGTCACCGGCGCATCGCCGGCGCGGATCATCTTCAAGGAACTGCTCCCCAACCTCTGGACGCCGATCCTCATCCAGGCGACGCTCGCGCTGCCCGCATACGTCACGGCCGAGGCGGGCCTCGCCTTCCTCGGTGTCGGGCTCACCTCCCCGACACCCGACTGGGGCGTGATGATCCAGCGTGGATCGGACGTCTACCAGAGCGACATCACGTTCATGCTCTTCCCCGGCGTCACGATGGTGATCTTCGTGATCGCCTTCAACCTCCTGGGCGACTCGGTGCGTGACGCACTGGACCCGAAGACCAAGCGCTGAACCGTACGTCCTCCGACCGGGCGACGGGGCCCGCCGGATCCATCGTTTCTCTCCATCGACCAGGGCAGGAAGCCATGTCCCTTTCCCGCAGAAACTTCGTCATCGCCACGTCGGTCGCGGCCGGTGGCTCGATGGTCCTCTCCGCCTGCAGCAGCGGCAGCACGGCCGGCAAGGGCGACAAGGGTGGCGGGCACGGCGGTGCCGACAAGTACACCGGTGCCGTCGTCGTCGGCACCAAGGAGGACTCCACCGGTCCCGCACCCGAGGTCGAGGGGGCGAAGAAGGGTGGCACGATCCGCGGCATCGCCCCGGACGACTTCTCCCACCTCGACCCGCAGCGCATCTACTTCTCCTGGAACTCCGCGGTCGGTGACCTCTTCATCCGCTGCCTGACCGGCTACAGGATCGCGCCGGACGGCTCGATGAAGCTCGTCGGTGACCTCGCCACCGACGCCGGCACCATCGGCGACGGCGGAAAGACCTGGACCTTCACGCTGAAGGACGGTCTGAAGTGGGAGGACGGCAAGGAGCTCACCGTCGAGGACGTGCGCCACGGCATCGAGCGCGGCTTCGCCAGCTTCACCACCGAGGGTGCCGGGTACGCCCAGACCGCACTGACCGGCAGCACCGACTTCCGGTCGAAGTACAAGGGCCCGTTCAGCGGCAAGCACCTCGACTCGGTCGTCACCGACACCGCGGCGAAGACCATCACCTTCAAGCTCGCCGAGGCCCGTCCGGACTTCAACTTCACCCTTGCGATGAGTTCCTACGGTGCCGTCCCGGTCAAGGGCGACAGCAAGGAGAGGTACGACAAGGACCCGGTCTCCTGCGGTCCGTACCGCGTCAAGAGCCACGCCGTCGACAAGTCGATGACGCTGGTGCGCAACCCGCACTGGGACCCGAACACGGACTCGATCCGTAACGCCTACCCGGACAGCTTCGTCTACGAGTTCGGTCCGGAATCGCTCCCGGCGACGGACCGTATGATCGCCGACGACGGCGACGACCAGTACGCGGTCATGGCGTACAGCGGTGTCCCGGCCGAGCGCATCCAGAAGGTGCTGACCGACCCCGAGCTGAAGAAGCGCACCTTCAACGGCCTGTTGACCGGCATCTACTACTACGCCATCAACACCAAGCGGATCACCGACCTGAAGGTGCGTCAGGCACTCATCCACGCCTGGCCGCTGGAGCAGATCCGCAAGATCTACGGTGGCCCGTCGGCCGGTGACTACGCGACGTCCATCCTCAGCCCGGACATCCTCGGCTACGCCCACGACGACGTCTACGGCAAGCTGAAGAAGCCGCAGGGCGACCCCGAGGCGGCCAAGAAGCTGCTGAAGGAGGCAGGCAAGGAGGGCCAGAAGGTCGTCTACGCCTTCCCGCAGAGCAACACCTACGACAAGACCAAGGTCGTCATCGAGAACGCCCTCAAGGCGGCGGGCTTCGACCCGGTCATCAAGCCGTTGGACTCGACCAGCTACTACGACCAGGTCCAGCAGATCGACAACAAGTTCGACGTGATGTGGTTCGGCTGGTCCCCGGACTGGCCGACCGGCTACACGCTGGTGCAGCCGCTGTTCGACGGCGGCACCATCGCCAACGGCTCCAACAACATCTCGCAGCTGAAGGTCGACTGGGTCGACGCGGCCATCAAGAAGAACGTCACCATCGCCGACCCGGCCGCGGCCGGCAAGGCCTGGGCAGCGCTGGACAAGCGGATCATGACGGAGGAGGCGCCGATCATCCCCGAGACGTTCCAGCGCCGCTTCTACCTGTACGGCTCGAAGGTCGGCGGCGCCATGTTCCACCCGCTGTGGTCCTCGGCCGTCTTCTACAAGCTGTTCGTGAAGGCCTGACGTCCACACTCCCGAGGCGGGGCGCCCCTGCGGCGCCCCGCTCCCCTCCCCCTCGTCGGCGTCTGCCAGGGAAACCCATCGCCATGTTCCGCTTCCTCATCCGCCGGGCAATCGGCGCACTGGTCATCCTGCTGATCATCAGTGCCATCACTTTCGTCCTCTTCTACGTCGCACCCCGCGACCCGGCCCGCGTTGCCTGCGGCAAGGTGTGCACGCCCGAGACGCTGGCACTGGTAAAGCGCAACCTCGGCATCTCCGACCCGCTGCCCGTGCAGTACTGGCACTGGCTGCGAGCCGTCTTCGTCGGCCGGGACTACACCGCCTTCGGACACTGCCCCGCGCCGTGCCTCGGGTACTCCTTCCACAACCGTGAGCCGGTCCTGGGCACGATCATCGACCGCTTCCCGACGACCCTCTCCCTCTCGGTGGGCAGCGCCGTCATCTTCGTGATCTTCGGTGTGGGCACCGGCATGCTGGCCGCGGTCCGGCAGGGCAAAGCGGTCGACAAGGTGGCCTCCTCGGCCTCCCTCATCTTCTCGTCGATGCAGATCTACATCGTCGGTGTCGTCGCCATGTACTACCTGGCGGACCAGTGGCACATCCTCAGCCGGCCCAAGGACGTCCCCTTCACCGAGGACCCGGCCGGCTGGTTCCAGGGACTGCTGCTGCCGTGGTTCGTCCTGGCGCTCATCTTCACCGCCAACTACACACGCATGGCCCGCTCCCAGCTCGTCGAGACGCTGAGCGAGGACTATGTGCGCACGGCACGCGCCAAGGGCCTGTCCCGGCGTACCGTCTTCTTCCGGTTCGCCTGGCGCGGCGCCATGGGGCCGATCGTCACCATCTTCGGACTGGACCTCGGCCTGCTCCTCGGCGGCGCGATCATCACCGAGAAGACCTTCGGACTGCACGGTATCGGCGCACTCTCCATCAAGGCCGTCCTCGACAACGACCTGCCGCTGCTGCTCGGCGTCGTCCTGGTCGCGGCAGCAGCGATCGTCGTCTTCAACATCATCGTCGACGCCGTCTACGCCCTCATCGATCCACGCGTCCGCCTCGCCTAGGGAGAGATCCAGTGAGCACCCCCTTCCTCTCCGTACGCGATCTGCGCGTGCACTTCTCCACCGATGACGGCATGGTCAGGGCCGTCGACGGGCTGTCGTTCGACGTCGAACGGGGCCGCACGCTCGGCATCGTCGGCGAGTCCGGTTCCGGCAAGTCCGTCACCAACCTGACGATCCTCGGCCTGCACCACCCCGAGCACACCGAGATCGAGGGGGAGATCCTGCTCGACGGGCAGGACCTGCTCACCGCCTCGGAGCGGGAGCTGGAGCGGCTGCGCGGCAACAAGATGGCCATGATCTTCCAGGACGCACTGGCCTCCCTGTCGCCGTACCACACCATCGGGATGCAGATCTCCGAGACGTACCGCAAGCACACCGGCGCCTCCAAGCGGGAGAGCCGGGCCCGGGCGATCGAGATGCTCACCAAGGTGGGCATCCCGCAGCCCGATCTGCGGGTCGACGACTATCCGCACCAGTTCTCCGGCGGTATGCGCCAGCGCGCGATGATCGCCATGGCGCTGGTCTGCGACCCGGAGCTGCTGATCGCCGACGAGCCCACCACCGCGCTGGACGTCACCGTGCAGGCCCAGATCATCGACCTGCTCAAGGAGCTCCAGCAGGAGACCGGCACGTCGATCATCTTCATCACCCACGACCTCGGCGTCATCGCCGACATCGCGGACGACGTGCTGGTGATGTACGGCGGGCGGTGTGTGGAGCGCGGCACCAAGAAGGAGGTGTTGCGGGCGCCCCAGCACCCGTACACCTGGGGCCTGCTGGGGTCGATGCCGACCCTCGAGGGACCGGTGGACGTACCGCTGTCGCCGATCCCCGGCACCCCTCCGAGCCTCCTCAACCCGCCGACCGGCTGCCGGTTCCACCCACGGTGCTCGTTCACCGAGCAGGTCGGCGGCGGGCGCTGCGCGACCGACCAGCCCCCGCTGGAGCTGGTGGCCGGGCGCGGGGCCGCCTGCCACCTCACCGCGGAGCAGCGCACCGAGTTCTTCGCCGACTTCGCCGGCACCCGGCCCAACTGACGTACAAGAGACGGGACTTCCCCACTATGAGCAGCACCGATCCCCTCCTGGACGTCGCCGGACTCACCAAGCACTTCCCGATCAGGGGCGGCTTCCCGATCCGGCGGACCGTCGGCGCGGTTCAGGCCGTGGACGGACTGGACTTCACGGTCTCCGAGGGCGAGAGCCTGGGCCTGGTCGGCGAGTCCGGCTGCGGCAAGTCGACGACGGGCCGGCTGGTCACCCGACTGCTGGAGCCGACCGGCGGCAAGATCTCGTACCGCGGGCAGGACATCACCCATGCCTCGCGGCGCGAGCTGGCGCCGGTCCGCTCCGAGATCCAGATGATCTTCCAGGACCCGTACGCCTCGCTGAACCCGCGGCAGACCGTCGGCAAGATCGTCGCCGGACCGATGGAGATCAACGGCATCGACCCGGCCGGCGGCCGCGAGGCGCGCGTACGCGAACTGCTGGAGACCGTGGGGCTCAACCCGGAACACTACAACCGCTTCCCGCACGAGTTCTCCGGCGGTCAACGCCAGCGCATCGGGGTGGCCCGGGCGCTCGCCCTGGAGCCGAAGCTGATCGTCGCCGACGAGCCGGTCTCGGCGCTGGACGTGTCGATCCAGGCGCAGGTGGTGAACCTGCTGCAGAAGCTGCAGAAGGAACTGGGCATCGCGTTCCTGTTCATCGCGCACGACCTCGCCGTCGTGCGTCACTTCTCGCAGCGCGTCGCGGTGATGTATCTCGGCCGGATCGTGGAGATCGCCGACCGGGACGATCTGTACGGCAACCCGCGCCACCCGTACACGAAGGCGCTGCTCTCCGCCGTACCCGAGGCGACCGCCGACGACGTACCGGCCCGTGAGCGGATCCGGCTGACCGGCGACGTGCCGTCTCCGGTCGACCCGCCGTCGGGCTGCCGGTTCCGCACCCGCTGCTGGAAGGCGACCGACAAGTGCGCGAGCGAGACGCCGCCGCTGGTTCGCATCGAGGGCAGCCGGGACGGCCATCTGACGGCCTGCCACCACCCGGAGGGCCCCGGCACCGTGTCGTCCGTCCCGCGGGCGCGTACGGCCCAGGGCACGCCGAGCCCGGCCGGGAAGAACACCGAGAACCCCAAGGCCGGGGGCTGACACCCCTGCCCTCGCCCGGAGACGGCCGGGCGGAGACGGATCCGATCGGTCCGTCGTCCGCCCGGCCTCTTCGGCCCGAGGAACCGAGCACGTCGGCCCATTGACCCGAGCCACCTGCGAGCCCGGTCCCCGGGACATGGGAAAGGCGCCCGGAACCGATCGGTTCCGGGCGCCTTCGTGACTGCGCCTACGAGCAGAACTACGCCGCGTGCACGACGTCCTTCTCCTCGGCGAAGTGGCACGCCGACTCGTGCGCGGCCTGGGTGTCCGAGGACTTGAAGCGCTCGGGGATCGCCAGCAGCGGCACCTCCGTCGCGCACTTGTCCTGGGCCTTCCAGCAGCGGGTGCGGAAGCGGCAGCCGGACGGCGGGTTCGCCGGCGAGGGGACGTCACCGGTGAGGATGATCCGCTCGCGGCCCTCACGGGCCTCCGGGTCCGGAACCGGGACCGCCGACAGCAGCGCCTGGGTGTAGGGGTGCGTCGGGTGGTCGTAGATCTGCGTGTCCGTACCGATCTCGGCCATCTTGCCGAGGTACATGACGCCGACCCGGTCCGAGATGTGCCGGACGATCGACAGGTCGTGCGCGATGAAGAGGTAGGAGAGGTTGAACTCGTCCTGCAGCTTCTCCATCAGGTTGATGACCTGGGCCTGCACCGACACGTCGAGCGCGGAGACCGGCTCGTCGCAGATGATGATCTCCGGGTTGAGCGCGAGGCCGCGGGCGATGCCGATGCGCTGGCGCTGACCGCCGGAGAACTGGTGCGGGTAGCGGTTGATGTACTCCGGGTTGAGACCCACGACATCCAGGAGGTCCTGCACCTTGCGGCGCCGGTCGCCCTTGGGGGCCACCTCGGGGTGGATCTCGAAGGTCTCCCCGATGATGTCGCCGACCGTCATCCGCGGGTTGAGCGAGGTGTACGGGTCCTGGAACACCATCTGGATGTTCCGGCGCACGGCCTTCAGCGCGCGGCCGGACAGCTTGGTGATGTCCTGACCCTTGTAGAAGACCTCACCGGCGGTGGCCCGCTCCAGCGTCATCAGGAGCTTGGCGACCGTGGACTTGCCACAGCCGGACTCACCCACGATGCCGAGCGTCTCGCCCTGGTACAGGTCGAACGAGATTCCGTCCACGGCCTTGACCGCACCGACCTGCTTCTTGAACAGGATGCCCTGGGTCAGCGGGAAGTGCTTGACCAGGTTGCGGACCTGGAGGATCGGCTCGCCCTGCGACACCGGCGCCTCGATGGCGGCAACGGCCTCCGCCTCGGTGGCCGCGTCGACCGTCTCCACTTCGGTGACGTTCGGGGTGGCGTCCACGGGCTCCTTGTTGATGTCAGCCATGGATCGTCTCCTTCCAGAAGTGGCAGGCGCTGCCGCGGCCGACCAGCTCGGTGCCGTCCTGCTCGGTCACCGGGCGCAGGGCCGGGATGTCCGTACGGCAGATGTCCTGTGCCATGGTGCAGCGCGGGTTGAAGGCACAACCCGTGGGCACACGGAGCAGGTTGGGCGGCAGGCCCTTGATCGCGAAGAGCTCCTGGCCCTTCTGGTCCAGCCGCGGGATCGACTCCAGCAGACCCTTGGTGTACGGGTGTGCCGGGCGCTTGTAGATCTCGTGGACCGGGGAGGTCTCGACGATCCGGCCCGCGTACATCACGGCGATCTTGTCCGCGACGTCGGCGACGACGCCGAGGTCGTGGGTGATCAGGATGAGACCCATGTTGTACTCGCGCTGGAGCTCCGCGAGGAGGTCCATCACCTGGGCCTGCACGGTCACGTCGAGCGCGGTGGTCGGCTCGTCCGCGATGATCAGGTCCGGCTCCAGGGCCAGCGCCATGGCGATCATGATGCGCTGACGCATACCGCCGGAGAACTGGTGCGGGTAGTCCGAGACGCGGGCCTTGGCGGCCGGGATCTTGACCTGGTCCATCAGGTCGATGGCCTTGGCCTGCGCGTCCTTCTTGGACATGCCCTGGTGGACCCGGAACATCTCGCCGAGCTGGTAGCCGACGGTGAGGACCGGGTTCAGCGAGGAGAGCGCGTCCTGGAAGATCATCGCGATCTTCTGGCCACGGATCTGCCGGCGCTCCTCGTAGGACATCTTCAGCATGTCCTGGCCGCGGAAGAGGATCTCCCCCTGGGGGATCTTGCCCGGCGGCATGTCGAGGATGCCCATGATGGCCTGCGCCGTCACGGACTTGCCGGAGCCGGACTCACCGAGAACGGCGAGCGTCTCCCCTGCGTTCACGCTGTAGTTCACGCCGTTGACGGCCTTGACCACACCGTCACGCGTGTGGAACTCCACGTGCAGGTCACGGACTTCGAGCAGCGGGCCGACGTGGTCGTCACCCGAGCGCGGGGACGGGACTTCGGCGGTCTTGTCGATGGTAGTCACGTACGCCCTCCTTATCGCGACTTCGGATCGAGGGCGTTGCGGACGGCTTCGCCGAGCATGATGAACGCCAGAACGGTGATGCTGAGCATGATCGACGGGTAGAGCAGGATGTGCGGCGCTACCCGGATCTGGCTGGCGCCGGCGGAGATGTCGCCACCCCATGAGATCGCCGGGTCGGCGAGCCCCAGACCCAGGTAGGACAGGGTGGCCTCGGCCGAGATGTAGACACCCAGCGAGATGGTCGCGACGACGATCACCGGGGCCATGGCGTTCGGCAGGATGTGCTTGAACAGGATCCGGGACGTGGTCGCGCCCAGAGCTCTGGCCGCCTGGACGTAGTCCGCCTGCTTGATGGTGATCACGGCACCGCGCATGACACGCGCGATCTGCGTCCAGCCGAGGAACGCGAGGGCGAGGGTGACGCTCCAGACGGTGCGGTCGGTGAACGCCTGCAGGACCACCATGGCGCCGAGCAGGAAGGGCAGTCCGAGGAAGATGTTGGTGAACCCGGACAGGAGCGCGTCGACCCAGCCACCGAAGTAGCCGCCCACCATGCCGATCAGGCCACCGAACACGGTCACCAGCAGGGTGACGGAGATACCGACGGTCACCGAGGCCCGGGCGCCGTAGATTACACGCGCGTAGACACTGCGGCCCTGGCCGTCGTAACCCAGCCACTCGGCCGAACCGACCTTGCCGAGCTCGGGCTTGCCGAGGAAGTGGTGCGCCAGGTCACTGAAGGTGGGCGAGACGCCGGTGAACAGCCCCGGGAACGCCGTCATCACGAGCAGGATCACGATGAGGACGGACGAGATGACGAAGTACCAGTTGGAGCGGAGGTCGACCCACGCGTCGCCCCAGAGGCTGCGGGCCTTCTCGGCCTTGACGGCCACCGGCTCCGCCACTGCGGTCTTCGGGTCTTCGGTCGCGGGTGCGGTCTTGATCACGTCAGGCATAACGGATCCTCGGGTCCAGGACCGCGTACAGCAGGTCGACGAGCAGGCTCATGAAGAGGTAGACCAGCACCAGGACGGTGACCAGGCCCACCAGGGTGGTGCCCTCGCGACGGACGATCGACTCGTAGATGGTGCCGCCGATGCCCTTCACGTTGAACAGGCCCTCGGTCACGACCGCGCCGCCCATCAGGGCACCCAGGTCCGTACCGAGGAAGGTGACGACGGGGATCAGCGAGTTGCGCATCAGGTGCACACCGACGATGCGGCGCTTGGGAAGTCCCTTGGCCACGGCAGTACGCATGTAGTCCGACCGCAGGTTCTCGGCCATCGTCGTACGCGTCAGTCGCGCCACGTAGGCGAGGGAGAGCGATCCGAGCACGACGGCCGGTGCTATCAGCTCGCTCCACGTCGCCTCGTTCGAGACGTTCGGGGCGATCCAGCCGAGCTGGAACGCGAACACCGACTTGACGATGAAGCCGAGGACGAAGACCGGGATCGAGATGATCAGCAGCGTCACGACCAGGACCGCGTTGTCCGCGAGACGGCCTGCACGCAGCCCGGCGACCATGCCGAGGCCGATACCGAGAACGATCTCGATGAGGAACGCCATGGCGGCCAGTCGCAGGGTGACGGGGAACGCGTCACCGAGTACGTCCGTGACCGGACGACCGCTGGCTATCTGAGTGCCGAAATCAAAATGCAGGACGATGCCTGTCATGTAATTCCAGTACTGCTGCAGGATCGGCTGATCCAGCCCCAGTTGGTGCCGCATGGCGGCCAGGGTGGCAGGGTCAGCACCCTTGTCTCCGAAGAGTCCCCGCACGGGGTCGCCGGGCAGTGTGTAGACCATCAGGAAGATGAGCAGGGTTGTCCCGATGAAGACCGGGATCATCTGGAGCAGTCGTCGTGCGACATAGCGCCCCATGGTGCCTCCATGTAAGTGGCAAGCGGCAGCCGACGGGCCCTCCCCCGTCACCGAGCCCCTGTGGGGTCGTCGGTGACGGGAAAGGGCCCCCCGGCCACGGCGTGCAGGCTGGTCCGGGACCGATGTCAGTGTCGGTCCCGCACCGGCCCGCGGACTACGTCGGTGGTTACTTCTTGACCTGAACTTCAGTCAGGATCGGGTCGCCGTCCTGGGCGTACTGGACGTTCTGGACCTTCTCCGAGTAACCGGCGTTGACCTTGTAGTACCAGAGCGGGATGGTCGGCATGAAGTTGACCAGCTCCTTCTCGATCTCCTGGTACCCCTTGACCGACTCGTCGAGCGTGGCGGCGGAGTCCGCGGCCTTGATCTTCTTGTCGAGGTCCTTGTTGGAGAAGAAGCCGTTGTTACCGGCCGCCCCCGTACGGAACAGGTCGCTGATGAAGTTCGCGTTCACCGGGTAGTCGAGCACCCAGCCGCCGCGGTAGAACGACTTGACCTGCTTGGCGTCACGGGCGTCCAGGTCGGCCTGGAAGTCGGCCTTCGAGTCGCCGGCGCACGCGACGCCGGTCGCCTGGGTGATGCTGTTGCAGACAGCCTCGACCCATTCCTTGTGACCGCCGTCGGCGTTGAACTGGATGTAGATCTTGTTACCCGGAACACCGCCGCCCTCCTTGATGAGAGCCTTGGCCTTCGTCGGGTTGTACGTGGTGACGTCACCCGCGACGTTCGGCTGGTAGCCGAGAACACCCTTGGCGACCCAGCCCGTGGCCGGCTCGCGGGTGCCCTGGAGCACCGTCTTGGTGATGGTGTCGCGGTCGATCGCCATCGACAGGCCCTGCAGGACCTTCGGGTCGGTGTTCTTCCACTGCTTGGTGTACATGGCGACACCGAGCGTCTGGATCGCGGAGTACGGCTTGTCCACCGCGCGGTCACCGAGGTCGGACCGGTAGACCGGGAGGTCCTTCGGCGCGATCTGGCGCAGCACGTCGACGTTGCCGGACTTCAGGTCCTCGTAGGCGGTCTCGAGGGTGGTGTAGTTCTTGAAGATCACACCACCGTTCTTCGCCTTGTCCGGACCCTTGTAGTCGTCGTAGCGGACGACCTTGATCTGCTTCTTGTGGTCCCAGCTGACGAACTTGTACGCGCCGTTGCCGACCGGCTTCTCACCGGCGGCCTTCGGGTCCGCGTAGAAGGACTCGGGCAGCGGCGAGAAGACCGTGTAGCCGAGCTTGTACGCGAAGTACGGCAGCGGGGCGTTGAGCTCGATGGTGAAGGTGTAGTCGTCGACGACCTTCAGGCCCGACATGGCGTCGCCCTTGGGCTTGGCCTTCTCGTCCTCGGGGTGGACGTCGCCGAAGCCCTTGATGTCCGCGAACCAGGACGCGTTGGTCTGGGCGTTCTTGATGTTCGCGGCCCAGTTCCACGCCTTGACGTAGGACTCGGCGGTGACCGGCGTTCCGTCGTGGAACTTCCAGTCCTTCTTGAGCTTGACGGTCCAGAGCTTGCTGTCCTTGGTGTCGACAGACTCGGCGTTGACCATCACGAGCTTGCCGGCCGGGTCGTAGTCGACCAGCTGCGAGAAGATCGCGTCGGTGACGATGCTGCCGTTCGACTCCATCGTGTTCGCCGGCTGCAGCGGGTTCTGCGGCTCGCCGACCTCGACGGAGAAGATGCCGTTGGCGTTGACAGCACCCTTGGCGCCATCGTCCTTACCCTTGCCACTGTCGCTGCCGCCACCACAGGCGGTCGCAGCCAGGGCGATGATGGCCGCTCCCGCGACCCACTTGGCGCTCTTGGCACCACGCATGGGTTTCCTCCTCATGAGTCCACTTTTGACTACAAGAAAGGCACTGGCGTGATACACCGACACCCCTGACGGTGATCGTTTCAGTGCCTCGAGTGTGCTCGTGAGTCGGCACTCCCCACAGTGCGTGACCCATTGACCCGAGCTCAATGGAGCCAACTATTAAGTACGCCCGGGCTGTAAACCACACTTAAAGGGTCTCGGTTTGACAACATCGACCAGGCATGGTTGACCGAAATCCGGACAAAGCGATCCCAGACAGACACCCGCGAAACGGACCGTTAACACATGTTCCGGAGAGCGACGCACGATATCCGGACACCTCGGACAGGAAAACGGGTTGACGAAAAACCCGGGCCCCCACAGTGTCTGCGGGGGCCCGGGCCTGGTGTCAATGGGTCGTGCGAGATCAGCGCTTGGCGCGCGACGCGGTGCGGCCGCGCTCCTTCTGGTCCAGGACGACCTTACGGATACGCACGGTCTCCGGGGTCACCTCGATGCACTCGTCCTCGCGGCAGAACTCCAGGGACTGCTCGAGCGACAGCTTCCGGGCGGGCACCACGTTCTCCGTGGTGTCGGCGGAGGCCGCACGCATGTTGGTGAGCTTCTTCTCCTTGGTGATGTTCACGTCCATGTCGTCGGCGCGGGAGTTCTCGCCGACGATCATGCCCTCGTAGACCTCGGTGCCGGCCTCGGTGAAGATGACACCGCGCTCCTGCAGGTTGACCATCGCGAACGGGGTCACCGAACCCGAGCGGTCCGCGACCAGCGAACCGTTGTGGCGGGTGCGCAGCTCGCCGAACCACGGCTCGTGGCCCTCGAAGATGGAGTGCGCGATGCCCGTACCACGGGTCTGCGTCAGGAACTCCGTACGGAAGCCGATCAGACCGCGGGACGGGACGATCCACTCCATGCGGACCCAGCCCGAACCGTGGTTCGTCATCGTCTCCATGCGGCCCTTGCGGGTCGCCATCAGCTGCGTGATCGCACCGAGGTGCTCCTCGGGGGAGTCGATCGTCATGCGCTCGATCGGCTCGTGCGTCTTGCCGTCGACCTGCTTGGTGACGACCTCCGGCTTGCCGACCGTGAGCTCGAAGCCCTCACGGCGCATCTGCTCGACGAGGATGGCCAGCGCGAGCTCACCGCGGCCCTGGACCTCCCAGGCGTCGGGGCGCTCGGTGTCCAGGACGCGGAGCGAGACGTTACCGATCAGCTCGCGGTCGAGGCGGTCCTTCACCTGGCGGGCAGTGACCTTGTGGCCCTTGCCGCCCTTGCCGACGAGCGGCGAGGTGTTCGTCCCGATGGTCATCGAGATGGCCGGCTCGTCGACCGTGATCAGCGGCAGCGCGATCGGGTTCTCGGGGTCGGCCAGCGTCTCGCCGATCATGATGTCCGGGATACCGGCGATCGCGCAGATGTCGCCCGGGCCCGCCTTCTCGGCCGGCTTGCGGGTGAGCGCCTCGGTCATCATGAGCTCGGTGATGCGAACGTTGGACATCGTGCCGTCACGCTTGATCCAGGTGACGGTCTGGCCCTTGCGCAGCTCGCCCTGCTCGACACGGCAGAGCGCGATACGGCCGAGGAAGTTGTCGGCGTCCAGGTTGGTGACGTGGGCCTGCAGCGGCGCCTCGTCGTCGTACTCCGGGGCCGGGACGTGCGACAGGATCGTGCTGAAGAACGGCTCCAGGTTCTCGCTGTCGGCCGGGACGGTGCCGTCCTCGGGCTTGGTCAGCGAGGCGACGCCGTCACGGGCGCAGGCGTAGACGATCGGGAACTCGATCTGGTCCTCGTCCGCGTCCAGGTCCAGGAACAGGTCGTACGTCTCGTCGACGACCTCGGCGATCCGGGAGTCGGGGCGGTCCGTCTTGTTGATGCAGAGGATCACCGGCATCTTCGCGGCGAGCGCCTTGCGCAGCACGAAGCGGGTCTGCGGGAGCGGGCCCTCGGAAGCGTCGACGAGCAGCACGACCGCGTCCACCATCGACAAACCGCGCTCGACCTCGCCGCCGAAGTCGGCGTGGCCGGGGGTGTCGATGATGTTGATCGTGATCGGGTCCCCGCCGTCCTTGGGGTGATACTTCACCGCCGTGTTCTTGGCGAGGATCGTGATGCCCTTCTCACGCTCCAGGTCGTTCGAGTCCATCATGCGGTCGTCGAGGTGCTCGGCGGCGTGCGCGGCGAAGGCGCCGGCCTGCTTGAGCATGGCATCGACCAGCGTGGTCTTGCCGTGGTCGACGTGGGCGACGATGGCTACGTTACGGATGTCGTGGCGCGTGGGCATGGGTGGCTTGCGCTTCTCTCGGATCGTGGGATCAGGCGTCTTAGTCGGTCTCAAGTCCTCGTACGCCCGCCGGGCGGACACGCCACGGCTACTCCCCATGGTACGGGGCTGACGCCGTTGCGGCTTCCCGGGCAGGTGTTAGCCGTGACATGACAGGCGCACGGCTTCGCGGGCCGCTGCCGATGCCTGCTCGGGCAGCGGCGTCTCACATGCGATGTCTCCGCCTCCCGAGGAGGTCCAGTTCACCACGTGCCCGACGGTATGTTGCCGCTGCCTGCCACGACCGCAGGAGTGGCGGAAATCGGTCTCGATCAGCTGTAGCGAGCTGAACTCCACGAGGTGACCGGCTGCCCCGCTGTATTCACCACCGGCCTTGTCGACCGGCGCATACTCCCCCGGTTCGGCCAGCCCCGACGTCTCGTCCCCCTTCTCCGCGAGACCGAGGTGAACGCCGAGCGCGAGCAGCACGGCGTCGTCCTGCGAGGTCCCGCCGGTCCCTTCGGTCCGGACGGACGCCATGTCCGTCCGGAGGCGGCGCATCGGCACGGTGAACTCGGCGCCCTTGGCGCCGGTGAAGTGCTGGGGCTCGGTGACCCCGTTGAGCACCCACCGACGCTGGGTGTTGAACCAGGTGTACGTACCACCTTTGCAGGGCCGGGGCCGTGATTCCGTGACGGGAACGTTGCCCTTGCCGGTCCTTGCGGCCGTCGCCGACCCCTCCGGCCGCGGCTTCTCGCGGGTGGTTCCGTCACTCGACGTACAGGCGCTCACGCCCGTCGCCATGACGGCAGCGGCAACTACGGCCGCCAGTGTCCTCTTCATGTTTCCGCCCCCGTGGTCATGTCTTCCGGTGAATTTCACCGGTGGTCATGGCCATGGTCCCCGGGACGGGGTGAACGGACTCTGGACTTGAGCAGCTTCAGAGGTGGGGCTCCGAAGCTGCGGGGCTCTGAGGTGCGGGCTAGGAGTTGGGGCTCCGGGGTGGGGGGCTCTCAGAGGTGGGGGGATGGAGCGGCTACCCGGGTCAACAGGTGCTCATGACCTTGCCCGCCGGGACCGTGGCGGGCAAGGGACTTGAGCCAGTTCTGAGCTTCAATTGAGGTTCTGACCTGCTACTTCTTACGATTCGCGGGGGAACCGGCCGCTTGCGGCTTCTTGAAACCGATGTCCTGGTAGTGGGGCACTCCGAAGCCGAAGGCACCTACGTTCACGAGCTTCCGGTCGGTGGCCACCAGCTGCGGACGCTGATAGAGCGGGATCGACGCAGCGGTGGCCCAGATGCGGGCGTCGGCCTGCTTCAGCAGGTCCCGGGCGGCGCCTTCGTCGAGCTCGGAGAGCGCCTCGTCGAAGAGCTGGTCGATGTGGTCCGTGCCGACGCGGGTGTAGTTCTGCTCGACGAGCAGCGAACCGTCGGTGGCGGGCACCGGCTTGGCGAAGATGGGCCGGTCGTCGGTGGCCGGGTAGGCGGTGGCGGGCCAGGAGTACAGCGCCAGGTCGTAGTCCCCCGAGGCGACGTGGTCCTTGAAGTAGCCGGCGTCCGCCACCTTGATGATCTCCGTGCCGATGCCGATCGAATCGAGCATGCTCGAGATCTTCTCCCCGACAGCCCGCAGAGACTCCGAGCCGGGACCGGACGGCAGGACGAAACGCAAGGTCAGCGACTTGCCGTCCTTGCCCAGCGTGTCGCGGACGGAGTCGGCGGCCTTGGCCGGAGCCTGCGGCGCCGCGGTGCCCATGGGGGCATAGGCACCGGCGGCACCGCCCGGCCCGCGGTTCTGTCCGGTGACCTTGCCGCGGGCGCTCTCGGCGGTGCCGGTGTCGGCGACCGCACGGGCGGTCGTGAAGGCATCGGCCTGGCGCAGCAGGGCGGCGCTCTGGACGGCGGCGGCCGGGGCGGGCGCGAGGACATGGCCTGGGCTGATGTCCTCGTCCTCGCGCGGCTTGTTGTCGTCGCCGGGCTTGTTGTCGTCGCTCTTGCCGGCCTTCGTGGCCTTGTCGGTCGGTTGCGCCTTGCCGTGCTCGCCTCCCTTCACCTTCTCGCCCTTGCTGCCCGCCTTCGTGCCGTCGGACTTCTTCACCGCGCCGCCCCGGGTCCAGCCGGCGTCGGCCAGCAGCGCCTGCGCCTTCTTGGTGTCCTGCTCGCCGAGTGCGTCGCTGTTGTCCTCGTATCCGGGCTGCCCGGCCAGCGCCAGGTGGCTGCCGAGCGGCGCGGCGGGCAGGCCGAGCGGCCCCAGTACGATGTCGACGAGCTCCTGACGGTTGAGGGCGCGGGCCACCGCGCGGCGTACCCGTTCGTCGGCGAGCGGCCCGGACTCTCCGTTCAGCGCCAGCTGCGTGTAGGCGGGCTCCAGCGACTTGCGTACGACGTAGTCACGCAGCCCGTCCTGCTCGGTGGCGTACACCTCCGCGGCTTTCCGGGTCTTCTCCCGGCTCGCCCGGGCGGCCGCCGCGGCCTTCTCGTCGGAGCCGTGCGCCAGGGCCCAGGAGCGCAGTGCGGCGGCGGGGCCGATCTCGGAGCCCGGGCCGTGGGTGAGCGGCTGGCCGTTCCCTCCCTTGTCGCGCCCCGCTGCCACGACCCGGTGCGCCGCCGCGGCGTCGATGTCGGCGACGTCGACCTTGCCGTCGACCAGCGCCTGGACCCGGTCCTGCGGCTTGACCGCCCGGAAGACCAGCGAGTCGAGCTTGGCCGGGCTGCCCCACCAGTGCGGGTTGCGGGTCAGGGTGACGGTGCCCGCGCCCTTGTTCACGCTGCGCAGCCGGAACGGTCCTGAAGTGGCCGCGAGGGTGGTGCGCGCTCGGTCGTTGAAGGCGGCCGGGGAGCTGGTGACCTGCTTCGGGTACAGCGGGGAGAAGAGGGAGCGCCAGTCCCCGTACGGCTTGGCGAAGGTGACCCGGACCTCCGTGTCGGTCTTGCCGCGCTCGATCCGCTCGATCCGGTCGTAGCCGGCGTTGCGGGCGGTCCAGAACGCCGAGTCCTTGCCACTCAGCGCGCGCCACTGGGCGACGAAGTCGGGGGCCCCGATCTCCCGGCCGTCGCTCCAGACGGCCTGCTGGTTGAGCCGGTAGAGCACGACCTGCTTGGGTTCGCGCTCGATGATCTTCGCCGATTCCAGGTAGTCGGAGTTCATGTGGGGGGTGCCCTTGGTGTCCAGCGGGAAGAGCGTCGGCAGCAGGGCCCCGGTGATGCGCGTGGTCGTGGCGTCGGCGTCCGCCTGGAAGGCGTTCAAGGTGGTGGGCATCGCGTCGATCGCCCAGTTGACCGTGCCTCCGTCGGCGACCGCATCCCGGCCGGCGGCGGCGACATCCTGTGGCACCACGATGGCGACGGTGGTCACCCTGTCCGAACTGGTGCACCCGGCCAATGCGGGGATCGTGAGCACACCCGTCGCGAGGAGCGCGAACACGCGACGCTTTCGGACTGTCCCGCGCGGGACGCCGACTTGGGACATGGCTGATACCTCCGGGGCCGGCCCAGCCCACCCGCACGCGGGTGGGCCGGATTGTGCTTTTAGTGGCATTTGCAGTTGATCACACTGATTCCGCTCATCCACTGAAGGTGCCCACGCGCGAGAGTCGGCGCAGACACGGCGCACCGACCCTGAACCTCACCCGGGCGGCGGAGCGTCCGATCAAGACGGAACGGCCCGCTCTCTTCCCAAAGGAGATGTGACGCGCGACACTCGCATGCGCATGAGCATTGCCACCCGCGACCGCGGAGGTGAGAGCAAGTCATGTCACTGCACGACGAGTTGACAGCTGTTCAGCACTGTCTCGACGACCTGGCCCGCACCGTCGGACGGCTGGAGCGGAGCCTTGCGCAACTGCGCACGGCCGAAGCCGGTCCGCGGCCGCCCGGAGCCGCCGGTGGCACCGAACCCGCCGACGACGCCGTCACGGTCACCGACGTCATCACGATCACCGAGGCGCCGTACGACGCCACCCTGTGGACGGACTCGGACGACGAGGGTCTGGGCGTCCGAGGCAGGCACGCCCCCTAGGAGAGTTCCTTGGCCACCGGAACGGAACCAAGTGCGGAACCAGGTACGGAACCACCAGAACTGAAGGGGCCGGCCCGGCGCGGCGCACGCGCCCGGCCGTCCGGTGTGCACGGCGCCTCGCGTGCCGCCATCGCCGCCCGGCATCTGCGGACCGACCGCTGGTGGCTGGCGCCCGCGGTGACCGCGGGCGGGCTCCTCGCCTTCATCGTCTACTCGACGTGGCGGGCCTTCTCGAACGCGGACTACTACGCCGCCCCCTATGTGTCGCCGTTCTACTCGCCCTGCCTGGCGGAGAACTGCGCCCCCATGCGGCACGGCCCGAACTGGGAGATCTTCGGCAGCTGGTGGGGCCTCTCCCCCGCCCTGCTGATCCTGATCTTCCCGCTCGGCTTCCGGCTGACCTGCTACTACTACCGCAAGGCCTACTACCGGGGCTTCTGGGCCTCACCTCCGGCCTGCGCGGTCGCCGAGCCGCACACGACGTACACCGGCGAGACCCGCTTCCCGCTGATCATGCAGAACATCCACCGGTACTTCTTCTACGCCGCGCTGCCGGTCGCCGGGATCCTCACGTACGACACCGTGCTCTCCTTCCGTGACGAGCACTACGCCTGGGGCCACATGGGCCTCGGCTCCCTGATCTTCCTGGTCAACATCGCGCTGATCTGGGCGTACACCCTGTCCTGCCACTCCTGCCGGCACATCATCGGCGGCCGCCTGCGGCACTTCTCCAAACACCCCGTGCGCTACCGGCTGTGGGGCTGGGTGGGCCGGCTCAACGCCCATCACATGCTGCTGGCCTGGTCCTCCCTGATCAGCGTGGCGCTCGCCGACTTCTACGTGTATCTCGTCGCCTCCGGCGCCTTCGACGATCCGAGGTTTTTCTGAATGACAGAGCTCGAACGGCAGCAGTGGGACGTCGTCGTGGTCGGTGCCGGAGGCGCCGGTCTGCGCGCCGCCATCGAGGCACGGGAGCGCGGCGCCCGTACCGCGGTGATCTGCAAATCGCTCTTCGGCAAGGCGCACACCGTCATGGCGGAGGGCGGAATCGCCGCCTCCATGGGCAACGTGAACTCCGGGGACAACTGGCAGGTGCACTTCCGCGACACCATGCGCGGCGGGAAGTTCCTCAACCAGTGGCGGATGGCGGAGCTGCACGCCAAGGAGGCGCCGGACCGGGTCTGGGAGCTGGAGACCTGGGGTGCGCTCTTCGACCGTACGCCGGACGGAAAGATCTCCCAGCGCAACTTCGGCGGCCACGAGTACCCGCGGCTCGCACACGTCGGGGACCGTACCGGCCTGGAACTGATCCGCACCCTCCAGCAGAAGATCGTCTCGCTGCAGCAGGAGGACTACCGCGAACACGGTGACTACGAAGCCCGGCTGAAGGTCTTCCAGGAGTGCACCGTCACCCGAGTGCTGAAGGACGGCGAGAGGGTCAGCGGGACCTTCTGCTACGAGCGGGAGTCCGGTCGCTTCTTCGTCCTCGAAGCCCCCGCGGTCGTCCTCGCCACCGGCGGGATCGGCAAGTCCTTCAAGGTGACGTCGAACTCCTGGGAGTACACCGGCGACGGCCACGCCCTCGCGCTGCTGGCGGGCGCACCCCTGCTGAACATGGAGTTCGTGCAGTTCCACCCGACCGGCATGGTCTGGCCCCCGTCGGTGAAGGGCATCCTCGTCACCGAGTCGGTGCGCGGCGACGGCGGCGTACTGCGCAATTCCGAGGGCAAGCGGTTCATGTTCGACTACGTACCCGATGTGTTCAAGGAGAAGTACGCGCAGTCGGAGGAGGAGGGTGACCGCTGGTACGAGGACCCGGACCACAACCGCCGCCCGCCCGAGCTGCTGCCGCGCGACGAGGTCGCCCGCGCCATCAACTCAGAGGTGAAGGCGGGCCGTGGCTCACCGCACGGCGGCGTGTTCCTGGATGTGTCGACCCGGATGCCGGCAGAGACGATCCGGCGGCGGCTGCCCTCGATGTACCACCAGTTCAAGGAGCTGGCGGATGTCGACATCACGGCGGAGGCGATGGAGGTCGGCCCGACCTGCCACTACGTGATGGGCGGAATCGCCGTCGACTCGGACACCGCGGCGGCTGTCGCCGTGCCCGGCCTGTTCGCCGCGGGCGAGGTCGCGGGCGGCATGCACGGCTCCAACCGGCTCGGCGGGAACTCCCTCTCCGACCTGCTGGTCTTCGGCCGGCGGGCCGGACTGCACGCCGCCGGGTACGCCGCCGGACTGTCGGCCGCCCCCGAGGTGGATGACGAGCAGATCGACGAGGCAGCGGCGGAGGCCCTGCGTCCGTTCAGTGCGGAGAGCCTGGCGGACGGGGCGACGGCAGAGAATCCGTACACCCTCCACCAGGAACTCCAGCAGACGATGAACGACCTGGTCGGCATCATCCGGCGGGCACCCGAGATGGAACAGGCCCTGGAGAAGCTGGCCGCCCTGCGGGTACGGGCGCACCGCGCCGGCGTCGAGGGGCACCGGCAGTTCAACCCCGGCTGGCACCTCTCGCTGGACCTGCGGAACATGCTGCTGGTCAGCGAGTGCATCGCCCGGGCGGCCCTGGAGCGCACGGAGAGCCGCGGCGGTCACACCCGCGAGGACTGTCCGACGATGGAGCGCTCCTGGCGGCCGGCCAATCTGCTGTGCCGGCTGGCCGACGACGCCGCCGTGAGACCGGGCGGTCAGATCGAGCTCGTACGGAAGACGACCGAACCCATCCGCCCGGATCTGCTCTCCCTCTTCGAGAAGGAGGAGCTGGTCAAGTACCTCGCCGAAGAGGAGCTGTACGAGTGAGCAGCTACGACGCACGGTTCAGGGTGTGGCGCGGGGACCCCGACGGCGGCGGCCTGGAGGACTTCACGGTCGAGGTGAACGACGGGGAGGTCGTCCTCGACATCATCCACCGGATCCAGGCCACCCAGGCGGGCGATCTGGCGGTGCGCTGGAACTGCAAGGCGGGCAAGTGCGGTTCGTGCAGTGCGGAGATCAACGGACGGCCGCGGCTGATGTGCATGACCCGCATGTCGGTGTTCGGCCGGGAGGAGACGATCACCGTCACTCCGCTGCGGGCGTTCCCGGTGGTCCGCGATCTGGTGACGGACGTGACGTTCAACTACATCAAGGCGCGGGAAGTGCCCGCCTTCGTACCGCCGGAAGGGGTGAAGGCGGGCGACTACCGGATGCAGCAGGTCGATGTGGACCGCTCGCAGGAGTTCCGCAAGTGCATCGAGTGCTTCCTGTGCCAGGACACCTGCCACGTGGTCCGCGATCACGAGGAGAACAAGACGGCGTTCGCCGGACCGCGCTTCCTGATGCGGGTCGCCGAGCTGGACATGCACCCCCTGGACGCCGCTGCCGAGTCGGGACTCGACCGGAAGGCGACGGCGCAGGAGGAGCACGGGCTGGGCTACTGCAACATCACCAAGTGCTGTACGGAGGTGTGTCCCGAGCACATCAAGATCACGGACAACGCGCTGATCCCGCTGAAGGAGCGCGCGGTGGACCGCAAGTACGACCCACTGGTGTGGCTGGGGAACAAGATCGGCCGACGCCGGGACGCCCCCTGACCGCGCTCGCGCCGAGCCCGGCCCGCTCGACGGGGGCTCAGCCGAGCAGCTTGACGACCGCCTCGGTGGTGTCCGTCTCGCCGAGCCGCGGGAAGATCTTCTCGATGCTGTTGTCGTGGGCGCCGCCGTCCATGTCGGTGACCGCGTCCGTGACGACGGTGACGTTGTAGCCGTGCTCGTTCGCGGCCCGGGCGGTGGACTCCACGCCGATGCTGGTGGCGATGCCCGTCACCACGACCTGGGTGACACCGCGGCGGCGCAGCTGAAGGTCGAGGTCGGTGCCGTAGAAGGCGCCCCACTGCTGCTTGGTGACCACGATGTCGCCGTCGCGCGGGCCGAGCTCGGGGACGATGTCGGCCCAATCGGCGGCCGGCTGCCCGGAACGCGGGGCGCCCTCGGTGCGGCCGGGGGCGCCGCCGGTGACCCGGACCAGAACGACCGGGAGACCCTTGGCGCGGAACGCGTCGGCGAGGGTCGCGGAGTTCGCGATGATGTCGGCGGCGGGGTGGGCGGTAGGGAGGGCGACGATGCCCTTCTGAAGATCGACGACGACCAGGGCGGTCTTCGGGTCCAGGGTGGTGGCGGTCATGATGGCGCTCCTCTGAGGGGGATGGATGGTGCCTGTGGTGGTCAGGTGCGGGTGCGCAGGGCGCGGTCGGTGACGGTCAGGACGATCAGCAGCAGGCCGAGTACGACCGAGACCGCTGCCATGAGATGGAGCCCGCTGTCGCTCGCCGACCGGCCGTAGGCGAGGGCGATCAGGCTGGACGCGGTGATGGCCCCGATGTACTGGGCGGTGCGCTGGAGTCCGGCGGCGGACCCGATGCTCTCGGGCGGCGCGTACGCCTGGACGGCGGCCTGGTTGCTCGTACCGATCAGCCCCTGCGGGATGCCGAAGCAGGCCCCGGCGAGCAGCACTACGGCGAGCGGCGCGGAACCGGAGAGGAACATCAGCACCCCGGACCCGACGGTGAGCAGCACACAGGCCAGCGCGAGTGGGCCGCGGATGCCCTTCGTCCGGGCCCCGAGCAGCGAACAGACCAGTGCGGCGAGTGACATCGGCAGCATCAGCAGTCCGGTGTGGCCGGAGGAGTAGCCGCGTGCCTCTTCCAACCACTGCGTGAATCCGTACATCACGCAGTAGATCAACAGGTAGCTCAGTCCGTGCCGCAGATACGTCCGGGCGAGCGCTGCGTTGCTCGCGAGCATCCGCAGGTCGATGAACGGCCGTGGGCGGCGCAGCTGCCACCACACCAGCACACCGGTCAGCGCGGCGAAGGGCGCGAGCAGCCACCACATCGGGTGGGCGAGATCGAGCAGGAAGAAGACCAGCACGGTCAAGGCGGTGGAGAAGAGGCCGATGCCGAGCGGATCCAGGTCGACGCGGGGCACGCGGCCGTCGGCCTCACGCGTGCGCGGCGGATCCGCCGGGATCCAGAGCAGCGCGGAGCCGAGTGCGATGAGGGCGACGGGCACGTTGACGGCGAAGATGCCCCGCCAGCCGACGACCATGACGAGCAGCCCGCCGAGCGTGGGCCCGATGGCGGCGCTGCCGAGCGCGGCGAAGGAGAGCCGGGCCAGGACGGGACGTGGGGTGGCGCGGCCGATCCGCCGGGACTCGTCGCGCAGCACCGCCATGGCGGCCGGGTAGGCGGCCGACGTACCGATGCCGAGCAGCAACCGGGATGCGATGAGCCAGCCGAAACCCGGCGCGAACGTCCCGACCAGACCGGAGGCGATCACGACGACCAGACCGGCGAGGAAGACGCGCCGGGGGCCGAGGGCGTCGGCGAGCTTGCCGAGAACGGGCTGGGCGACGGCGCTGGCGAGGTAGAGGACCGAGATGAGCCAGGCGGTGTCGGCGGCCCCGATGCCGAAGGTGTGGGCGATCGCCACCAGGGCGGTGGAGATCATGGTGGTGTTGAGCGGGTTGAGCAGGGAGCCGAGGAGCAGCGGCGCGGTGAGGCGCGCGCTGAAACCGGGGCCGGTGACTGCGGGACGGCCGGAGGAAGTGGCCGGGAGGCGGCCGGCGGCGGAGGTGTCCGCCACGGTCGCTTCCGGGGCCGACCGGTCGCATGTCACTCGAACTTTCACTCTCACCGCGGCCGCCTCCGCCGCCATCGGCTCCGGGGCGGTCACCGCTCGACCAGGCGGTCCAGGAGAGCCGTGGCCTCGGCGACGGTACGGCGCTCGGCCCCGTCGAGTTCGGCGGCGATCGCTTCGGCGAGCCAGTTGTGCTTGGCGGCCCGGACCGCGCCGAGCGTGGTCCGGCCGACGTCCGTGATGGACATGACCGACTTCCGGCCGTCGGCAGGATCCGGCGCCCGCTCGACGAGACCCTGACTCTCCAGCGCCCCGAGGGTCAGCCGCATGGACTGGGGCCGCACGTACTCGGCACGGGCCAGCGCGGCCGTGGTGGTCGGGCCGTCCTGGTCGAGACGGGCGAGCACCGAACGCTGGGTCGGGGTGAGCAGGCTGTCCGACGATGTGGTGCGCAGCCGGCGCAGCAGCCGGCTGACGACGGACGCCAGCTGCGTCGCGACCTGCTCCGCGCCGGGCTCGCCGCCCGGCTCTGCGGCGGTGGTTTCGGACGATGACTCCTGCATGGGCCCACCGTAAAAGATGTACAGGCCATCTTGCAAGGTTGCCTGTCTATTCTCGGTGGCCTTGCTCGCGGCGCGGCGCGCGATCTAGGGTGAATGCGCTTTCAAAATGTGCAGGTACGGAAGAACAAGCGGACGGGTCGGTTCGGGTGAGTGCCCCAACGGTGTACGACGTCGCAGAGCGGTCGGGCGTCTCGATTGCGACGGTCTCGCGGGTCTACCGCAACCCCGACTCCGTGCGTGCCCAGACCCGCGAGCGGGTTCTCGACGCGGCCCGCGAGCTCGGATACGTACCCAGCGGGAACGCGCGGGGCCTGGCCAGCCGCACCACCGGGGTGCTCGGGCTCTGCTTCCCCGACTACGCCGACCCCGACGCCGAGGCCGACGCGGAGGCCGACAGCGACGCCGACGACGCGGTGATGCTCTACTCCGACCAGATCATCCGCGGCATGGAACGCGCGGCACGGCGACACGGGTACGCGCTGCTGATCGCCGCGTCGCTGGAGGGCGGACCCGAGAGCCTTGTCGCGAAGGTGGCCGGCCGCGTCGACGGCTTCGCGGTGCTGGCGCAGACCGTGCCGACCGAGGACCTCGAAGTGATCTCGCGCCGGCTGCCGGTGGTGATGCTCGCCGGACCGCGCGAGATCGACCACCTCGACCACATCGTCGTGGCCAACGCCGACGGCGAACGCGAACTGGCTCGCCATCTGATCGAGGACCACGGACTGCGCAGACTCGCCTTCATCGGGGGCGAGGTGGCGTCACCGGACGCCGAGGCGCGGTTCCGCGGCTTCCAGGAGGCCTGCCGCGACGCCGGACTCCCGGTGCCGGACGCACCGGACATGCGCGCCGGGATGATGACGCAGGCCGAAGGCGCCCGGACGGCGGAAGCCATGCTCGACCGGTACGCGGGCCTGAGTGACACCGAACGCCCGCAGGCCATGCTGTTCGCCAACGACCAGATGGCGGTGGGCGCCCTGCGCGCGCTGGAACGGCGCGGGGTGCGGGTGCCCGAGGATCTCGCCGTGACCGGGTTCGACGGGATCCCGCTGAGCCGGATCGTGCGGCCGCCGCTGACGACCGTACGGCAGCCGATCCGGCAGTTGGGCGAGCAGGCCGTGGAACTGCTCGTGCAGCGCCTGGGCGACCGGGAACGCGAGCCGGTGTCGCTGATGCTCCCGGTGTCCCTGGCCCGCAGGGCGAGCTGCGGCTGCGGCTGAGCCCGCCGAATCGGCTGCGACTGCTCCACCCACCCCGGACGAGCCACGGAGCCCGGCGCGTCCGGAGCGTGCGGACAGGTCGACCCGTCAGTGGTGCATGCGTGGACGTGCGAGCCCGGTCCGGCCGGCCCGACGCCCCCGACGCCCTCTAGCCCAGATGCGCCCGGAAGAAGCGCTCCCGGTTCCCCCGCAGCCGCGCCGCCTCCCCGGCAAGCCCCTCGTGCTCGAAATGGCCCGCACTCAGCACCTGCAGTTCACGCGGTCCGGCGAGCGCGTTGTGTACGGCGAACTGGCCGGGCGGCGGCACCGAGGGATCGAACAGCGCCGCCGCCACCAGTGTCGGCAGCCTCAGCTGCGCGGCGGCCGTCGCAGCGTCGAAGTACCGCAGCACCTCGGTGACCTGGGGATGCTCCCGGTGATACGCGCGCAACGACTCACCGCTGCCGACGCACCGCAGTGTGAGCCGCAACGGGTGGTTGCCGAACGTGGGCACCGTCAGCTGCGCGGCACCGAACCGGTCGTCCCACGGCAGGGCCAGCGCACCGAGCCCGCCGCCGAAGCTCTCCCCGAGGTAGCCGAGCCGGGGAGCCCCCGGAGCACCCCCGGGAGCCAGCTCCGGAACGAGTTCGTGCAGCGCCGACGCGGCACACCACAGATCTGCCACGCAGTCGCCGATGACGTACGTGTCACGCGACTCGATGCCGTGACGCACGTGCACGTCGGCCACATCGGGGATGCCCGGCCACAGACCGCGACCGCCCATGCCACGCACGCAGGGCAGGATCACGGCGGACCGGGGCAGGGGCAGGGGCAGATCGGCCCCCGGCTCCTGCCGGCCCCCGTACCCGTGGCCGATGACGAACCCGTGCTCCGCGGCGCCCTCCGCGGGCCGGGCGAGCCAGCCGCCGAGCCGGATCCCGCCCACGGAGGTGAACGTCACACCATGGATCCGCAGCCCGTCCCGCTCGTCCTCCAGCGGACCGATCTCCGGCTCCGTGGCAACCTTGCGGGCCTCATCGTGGCGGGCTCGCCAGAAGGCCGCGAAATCATCCGGGGCCGCGGGCGCGGGGACGCTCAGGAGCTCGTCCCGCGTGTACCCGTAGGACGGATCGAACGGGAGATCATGCGCAAACGAAGTCATGATCACGACAATATCGCCCATCCCTGGCTGCGCGGTCCTGCACGAAATCGGTCACATCCTTTCCATATTCCCAAACACACCGTTTACCGTTCCAAAGTTGAACAATCAGATGACGGGCACGTTGCACGAGTGTGACCTAGCACCCCCTTGCGCATCTCCGAATCCGTGTCGCAGAGTGATGTATGCGCTTACAGGCAGCGCATACATCCGGATTGCTCGAGGAGGAGCCCTCCATGTCCCGCACCGCCAGAACCGCTTCGGTCGGTATCGCAGTCGCGCTCGCATTCGGTATCACTGCATGCGGCAGTTCCGGTGCCGACGTCGCCGCGGACAAGAAGCAGACGCTCACCGTCTGGGCCATGGGGGCCGAGGGCGAGAAGCTCGCGGATGTGGCGAAGGTCTACGAGAAGTCGCACCCGAACATCACCGTCAAGGTCACCCCGGTCGGCTGGGACGTCGCCCACCAGAAGCTCGTCTCCGCGGCCGCCGCCGGCACCATGCCGGACGTGGCGCAGATGGGCGGCAGCTACATGGGCGAGTTCTCCGAACTCGGTGTCCTGGAGCCGGTGGACACCAAGACCTTCGACAAGGAGGACTTCTTCCCGTCCGGCTGGAATCAGGGTGAGGTGGACGGCACCGCGTACGGCGTGCCGTGGTACGTCGACACCCGCGTCCTCTACTACCGCACCGACCTGGCCGAGAAGGCCGGCATCGACAAGGCCCCGACCAACTGGAAGGAGATGCAGGACCTCGCCACCGCGTACCAGAAGAAGGCCGGTACCAAGTGGGGCCTGTCCATCCAGCCCAGTGGCCTGGACACGGTGCAGAACTTCTACTCCTTCCTCTACTCGGCCGGCGGCGAGATCGTCGACGACAAGGGCGAAGCCGTCATCGACAGCCCCGAGGCCGTCAAGGCGCTCAAGGAGTACGGCACGTACTTCGACAAGGGCCTCTCCAACAAGTCCGTGGCGCCCGGCTACGACGTGGTGAAGGACTTCGGCAACGGCCGCGTCCCGATGTTCTTCGGCGGCCCCTGGCACGTCACCCTGCTGAACGAGGGCCAGCCGCAGATCAAGGGCAAGTGGGCGGTGGCCAACGTCCCCGCCGACAAGTCCTCCGTCTCCATGGCGGGCGGCTCCTCCCTGGTGGTTTCCAAGGACAGTGAGCACAAGGCCGCTGCCACGGAGTTCATCAAGTACCTGACCGACGCCAAGGGCCAGGCCGACTGGTACAAGCGCACCAAGGACCTGCCCGCCAACACCGCGGCCTGGACCTCCGGAGCCCTCGCTGGCGACGCCGACCTCCAGGTCTTCAAGAAGCAGATGGACACCGCCAAGGCCGCTCCCTCGCTCGCCAAGTGGACCGAGATCACCGACAAGGTCGACCAGGCCATCGCGAAGGTCACCCAGGGCAAGGCTTCCGCCGAGGACGCGCTGAAGACGGCGCAGTCCCAGATCGAAGGCCTCGTGAAGTAGGAGCCATGAGCACCACGACCGGAAAGGCCGCAGAGCCGGCCAAGGTGCAGGCCGGGCCGGGGACCTCCCAGTCCCCGGCCGCCGGGCCCCAGGAGCGCCGGGGTGGCAAGAGGTCGTCGATGGGTGTGCAGAACGCTGCCGGCTGGCTGTTCTCCACTCCCTTCCTCGTCCTCTTCACCGTCTTCATGGCGTTCCCGATCCTCGCCACCCTGCTGATGAGTTTCACCGACTTCGGGCTGCGCAATGTCACGCACCCGCTGGACGTGAATTTCATCGGCTTCGAGAACTACGTCAATCTGTTCGGCGACGAGAAGTTCCTCAAGTCGCTCTTCAACACGGCGTACTTCGTGGTCATCGGCGTCCCCCTGACGATCTTCCTCGGGCTGGTCGTCGCGGTGCTGCTGAACAACGGCATCGACCGGGCCCGGACCTTCTTCCGGGTCGGCTTCTACGCCCCGGTGGTCACCACCATCGTCGCCGTCGCCGTGGTCTGGCGGTTCGTCCTGGACCCGAGCGACGGGCTGATCGCCGGGCTCTTCACCGAAGTGGGACTCACCCCTCCGGACTTCCTCGGCTCCGAGACACTGGCGATGCCGTCGATGATCGCCATGGCGGTATGGCGCAACGTCGGCACGGTCATGGTGCTCTTCATCGCCGGACTGCAGGCCATTCCCACCGAGGTACGGGAAGCCGCGAAGCTCGACGGCGCCGGTGTCTGGCACGAGTTCCGCAGGATCACCGTGCCCCTGCTGCGGCCGACGCTGCTCTACGCCACCGTCATCACCACCATCGGCTACCTCAACGTCTTCGAGGAACCGTTCGTGATGACGCAGGGCGGCCCCTCGGACTCCACCCTCACCGTCTCACTGAACATGTACCGCGAGGGCTTCAACTTCTTCCACATGGGCTACGCGAGCGCCATGGCATATGTCCTCTTCGTAGTGATCATGGGCATCACTGTGCTCCAGCTCCGACTGCTGAAGGACAACACGAAATGAGCGCCACCCGTGCACCCGGCGCCGTCCCGACGGCGCCGTCGACGGAGCCGATCAGGCCCCCGGGAGTGAAGAGGACCCGGAAGCCGAAGCGGCTGCTGATCTACGTCCTGCTCGCGGTCGGTCTGTTGATCATGTCCGCACCGTTCCTCTGGATGGCGCTCTCGGCCTTCAAGACGTCGAGCGAACTGTCGGCCAGCCCACCCGTGTGGATCCCCACCGAGTGGACCCTGGACAACTTCCGGGAGCTGCTCGACAAGCTCGATCTGCCGCTGTACTTCATGAACTCCGTCATCGTGGCGGTGCTGGTCACCGTCTCGAACCTGGTGTTCTGCTCGATGCTCGGCTACGCCCTGGCCAAGCTGAACTTCGTCGGCCGCAACAAGATCTTCGGGCTGGTCCTGGGCGCCCTGATGGTGCCCGGCAACCTGATGCTGCTGCCGCTCTTCGTGCTGATGAGCAGGCTCCAACTGATCGACAGCTACGCGGGACTTGTGCTGCCCTTCGCCGCGGGAGCCTTCGGTGTCTTCCTGATGCGGCAGTTCATGCAGTCGATCCCGGACGAGCTGCTGGAAGCGGCCCGGATGGACGGCGCCGGCGAGTGGTACATCTTCTGGCGGATCGTGATGCCACTGGTGAAGCCCGCCCTCGCAACGCTCTCGATCTTCACCTTCCTCGGTTCCTGGAACAACTTCGTCTGGCCGCTGATCGCGACCAACGACCCGGACAAATACACCCTTCCGGTCGCGCTCGCGACGTTCGCCACGGACCCCAACAAGGCCGGTGGCTCCAACGGCATGCTGATGGCCGGAGCGTTCCTGGTCGTGCTGCCGGTGCTGATCCTGTTCATCGCACTGCAGCGGCACTTCACCCAGGGCATCGCCACGGCGGGCATGAAGTAGCCCGCCCCACCGACTCGTACCAGGCCGCACCCCGTACCCCCGACGGCCGCCCCCCTTCACGCACCAGAAAGACATCTTGCGATGACTCACACCCAGGTCCCGTTCCCCGAAGGCTTCCTGTGGGGTGCCTCCACGGCCGCCCACCAGATCGAGGGCAACAACACCAACAGCGACTGGTGGGTGAAGGAGCACGCCGCGGGCACCCACATCCAGGAGCCCAGCCTGGACGCCTGCGACAGCTACCACCGCTGGCACGAGGACATGGACGTGCTCGCCGGACTGGGCTTCACCGACTACCGGTTCTCCATCGAGTGGGCGCGCATCGAGCCGGCCGAGGGCCGGTTCTCCCGGGCCGAGCTCGCCCACTACCGCCGCATGGTCGAAGGCGCCGTTTCGCGCGGCCTGCGTCCGATGATCACGCTGCACCACTTCACCGTGCCGCAGTGGTTCGAGGCGCGCGGCGGCTGGACCGCCGAAGGTGCCACCGAGCTCTTCGCCCGGTACGTCGCCGCCTGCGCACCGGTGATCGGCCAGGACGTCAGCCACGTCTGCACCATCAACGAGCCCAACATGATCGCCGTGATGGCCGGCCAGGCCAAGCGTGGCGACAACAGCTTCCCGCCGGCGGGTCTGCCGACTCCGGACGACGAGACCACCCAGGCCGTCATCGCCGCCCACCACGCGGCCGTCAAGGAGGTCAGGGCGATCAACGCCGGCATCCAGGTCGGCTGGACCATCGCCAACCAGGTCTACCAGGCCCTGCCCGGCGCCGAGGACGTCACCACCGCGTACCGCCACCCGCGCGAGGACGTCTTCATCGAGGCATCCCGCGGCGACGACTGGATCGGCGTCCAGTCCTACACCCGTACCAAGATCGGAGCCGACGGCCCGATCCCGGCGGCCGACGGCGTCGAGCGCACCCTTACGCAGTGGGAGTACTACCCGTCCGCGGTGGGCTACGCGCTGCGCCACACCGCCGAGGTCGTCGGCGGCGACGTACCGCTGATCGTGACCGAGAACGGCATCGCGACCGATGACGACAGCCGTCGCATCGACTACTACACCGGGGCGCTGAACGAGGTCGCCGCCGCGCTGCAGGACGGCCTCAACATCCAGGGCTACCTGGCGTGGAGCGCTCTCGACAACTACGAGTGGGGCTCCTACAAGCCCACCTTCGGCCTGATCGGCTGGGACCCGGAGACCTTCGAGCGCCTGCCGAAGCCGTCCGCCGTCTGGCTGGGCGAGATGGGCCGCACCCGCACACTGCCGCGCATCGCCGACTGACGGCACCCCACAGACCGGGAGCCACCTGACGGCCCCGTTCAGCACAGGAGCCGACGGAACCTGACGGCCGCCGGTCCCCGTGCTGCTCCGTTCAGCGCGGCCGAAGCCCCACGGCCTCGGCCGCGCCGACGGCCATACCCCACAACGGCGCCACCGCCGCAGCCATACCCGCGGCGGTCTCTCCACTGCCGCGTCGAGCACGCCACGAAATTCCCCCTTCCCCCTTCTGCCACTGGGAGCTGGATCTTCATGGACCGTCGCACATTCATCACCGCCACAGGGACCGGGGCTGCCGCCCTGTCGCTGGGGGCCATATCCGCGTCCTCCGCGAGCGCCGCGCAGTCTGCGGCGTCCCCGGCCACCGTGCCGGCCGCTCGTTCCGTTCGATCCGCGCATGCCGCGCAACCTGTTCATGCCCTTGATACACCGCTGCTGCTGCGCTGGTTCCGGGATACGTATCACTCGATCGAGGCCATGACGACCGACCTCGGTCTGGCCACGGACAAGATCGACGTCAGCAGCTCCGGCGACCCCGTCCAGTCCCGCCAGACGTCGCCCACCAATATCGGCTGCGGCCTCTGGTCGACCGTCGCCGCGGCCGGTCTCGGCGTGATCGGCGAAGCCACGATGCACCGCAGGCTGGAGCGCACCGTCCGGACCGTGGAGAAGCTGGAGCGCCACCACGGCTTCTGGCTCAACTGGTACGACGCGCACGACGGTTCGGTGCTGACCGAGTGGCCCGGCACCGGGGACCCGGTCCGTCCGTTCCTCTCCTCCGTCGACAACGCCTGGCTGATCACCGGCCTGCGCATCGCCGCCGACGCCTCACCCGCACTGCGCCCCCGCGTCGCCAGGATGCTGGCGACCGCCGACTGGTCGTACTACTACACGCCGTACGACCCGGCCGACCCGGTCGCCGGCCCCGGCCAGCTGCGCGGCGGCTTCTGGCCCGACACCGAGGAGCCCACCGGGCACCACTACGGCGCGCTCAACACCGAGCCCCGCATGGCCAGTTATCTGGGCATCGCGGACGGCTCGCTGCCCGCCGACCACTACTGGCACCTGCTGCGCACGATGGTTCCCGAGAACGAGCAGGAACAGCATCCGCAGGGTTCGTACGTCGACATGGACGGTATCCGGGTGTGGCAGGGCCACTACACGCACCGCGGCCGGAAGATCGTGCCCAGCTGGGGCGGCTCGATGTTCGAGGCGCTGATGGTGCCGCTGTTCGTGCCGGAGGCGGAGTGGTCACCGCAGTCCTGGGGTCTCACCCACCAGCGTTACGTCCGCAGCCAGATCGAACACGGTATGGAGGAGGCGGAGTACGGGTACTGGGGCTTCTCCCCCGCCAACATTCCCGAGGGCGGGTACCAGGAGTACGGTGTCGACGCCATCGGCATGCAGGTCGACGGCTATGCCTCCAACACCGATCGCACGTACACCACGGACGGCGCTCCGCTGCCGCCCGCGTCAGCCTTCACCAACGGTGTGGTCACCCCGCATGCGTCGTTCCTCGCCCTGCCGTACGCACCGGGCGAGGCGGTCGCCAACCTACGGGCGCTCGACCGCGACTTCGGGGCCTACCACGAGGGCCTCGGCTTCCGGGACTCCGTCAATGTCCGCACCGGACGGGTCAGTGACTTCATGCTCGCCCTCGACCAGGGCATGATCGCCGCGGCACTGGCCCAGGCGATCCGCCCGGGGCTGCTCCAACGGCCTTTCCGGACGGGCGGTTTCCGGTCGAACGTGCGTCCGCTGCTCGCCAAGGAGCAGTTCTCCATCTGACCCGCGGCGGCGTGAGGCAAAGGCCGTTCCGGGGTCAGTTCCATCCCTCCCGGTACGCCGCCCAGTCGCCGTCCCGCGCCGCGAAGTCGACATAGAGCGCGACTCCGAACCGTTCCCGGCCGCGGTCCGTGCGCGCCAGACCCAGTCTGGTGCCGCGGACCGCGGCCGGAACCGTCTCCGCCGCCTCATGGTGGCCGAGGTCGTCCTCGTGGAAGAAGGGCAGTCCCATCAGGAGATCGGTTCCCGGGGGCGTCACCTCCAGGGCGAGCGCGGTCTGCTCGGCGACGTAACCGCCGTACATGCCCTCCAGCGGCATCCAGGTGTCGTACGACATGACGGCGATCTGGTCGACGCGCCGCGCCACCTGCCCGAAGAACCTCTGCGACCACCACTTGGGACTGCCGCTGAGCGTGCCCACGACACTGTGCGCGGCGGGCAGCGGGTCGATCTGGTGAGCGGCGACGGAGAGCGTGGCCCTGCGGGCCTTCGTAAGGACGTGCAGGTCGTCGAGGAGCGAGAGGTAGTACCGGTCGCCGGAGTGCAGAGGTTCGAGGTCGAAGTGGACACCGTCGAAACCGGCATCGAGGATCTGCCGCGCGGACCCGACCACGGCTGCGCGGGACGCGCCCCGTTCAAGGCGCAGACCGGCGGGTCCCTCCGTGGCGAGCACGTCCCCGAGCCAGGCCTGCACCCGGATGCCGGGCAGGGTGCGATGCACGGCATCGAGCAGCCACCGGGCCTTCGGATAGCCGGTCACGGGCAGTGTGCCGTTGTGTTCCAGAGGTCCTGCATGGACGTACAGGTCCTTGATCCCCGTCCCGCGGATCCGCTCGGCGAACGCGTCCAGGTCCCTGTCGTTCTTGCGTCCGTCGACCCAGGCGTGCCCGAGCCAGATTGCATCACGGCCACGGGTACGGGTGTCGTCGCCCGGGTCTCCGGAGTAGTTGAGCCGCAGGACGACACCCGCGGTGAGCAGCGGAACCACGATCACCAGGACGAGTCCCAGCGCGATCCGCCGCGGCCAGGTACGCCACCACTGACTCCAGCGGAACCGGGCCACCCAGTTCCGCACGGCGCCGGCCTTGCCCTTCATATGCGAACGCACTCCGCTCACCCCCTGATCGTCGGTGTGCCGTGGCAGTATGACCGGCATGATGTCCCACCGCCGAAAGGCCGATGCCGCGTAGGCGGCCCGGCGCGCTGCGCGCCGCCGAGCGAAGGACGCCGGGATGGCTGTCCGAGCCGGGCAGAATCCATCGGCTCTCCCTCGCCACCAGCGCAGCGATCCGTCGCGTGGAGTGTGAGAGCGATCTGTACGAGATCTTCCCGGGAGTCACAGAAGCGGCCCTGGCACGCTGCTGCTCCTTCTTCCGCCTCCCCGGACGCACGCTGTATCCCGGCCTCGCCGACTGCCCCTGCCGCGGCTGCTCGCTGGACGACGTGACCCATGCCCGGGATGTGCTGGGCGACATCCTGGCCGCGCTTGCACCACGGCCGCAGGCCGAGCTGGGGCGCCGCATCGCCCGGATCGATGCGCAGCTGCTGCGCCGGACCCTGCCCGATCCGCGCGCGGCCGGCGATCCGTGGCGGCGCGAGGTGTGGTGGCGGATGCGTCTGTACGACGGGGTCGTCGATCCCCCACGGCGGCTGCCGTAGGACCCACGGCGGCGTCGGCCGCCTCACGGTTCCCCGGGGGGCGCCGGGTCGCGGGTGACTGAGGGTGGACATAGCCTCACAGATGTGATGCAGCTCGTGAGCCGTACCCGGATTCTCATACCGGGCCGGGCCCTCGTCACCCTGCTGGTGGCGGTGTGCTGGCTGGCCCTTGCCGCTGTGCCGGCCGCTCGCGCCGACGCCCCCGTCACGTTGTCCCGGGACGGGCAGATCACCGACAAGGTGGGTGCGCTCGGCGACCGCCGGGGCCAGGTGGTCGCCGCACTCGACCGTCTCTATGCAGACCGGCGCATCCAGCTCTTCGTCGTCTATGTACGGGACTTCTCCGGCCGTTCCGCGCAGAACTGGGCCGATGAGACGGCCGACAAGAACGGTCTGGGTCTCGACGACGTGCTGCTCGCCGTGGCCACGCACGACCGGCGGTACGCGTACACCGTGGACCCGGGCTCCCGCCTCACCGACTCCCAGCTGCGGGACGTGGCGAGCACGGCCATCGAGCCGGCCCTCAAGCAGAACGACTGGGCGGGCGCCGCGATCGGGGCGGCCAAGGGCTACGCCGCCGTGGTGGCCGGGAAACCTGTGCCCACCCCTGCCGTCACACCCGGCATCGACGATCCCGGAACGGGCAGTTCCGGCGGGACGAGCACCGGGGACCTGATCCTTCCCGTGGTCCTGGTCGGCGGGGCGGGAGCGGTCGCCGCCTATGCGTACACCCGCCGGAAACGACGCACCACGACCCGCACCACACCCGGGGCGACCGGCTGGGGACACGGCGCCGCGCCGTCGGGCGGATCCCCCTCGCCGCCGACTCCGCTGCCGGACCTCGATGCCTACGCCAAACAGGCGCTGGTGGAGACGGATGACGCCGTCCGCACCAGCGAGGAGGAACTCGGATTCGCCACCGCGCAGTTCGGGGACGAGGCCGCCGCCCCGTTCACCGAGGCCGTCACGTTCGCGAAAGGCGAGCTGACGGCCGCGTTCCGGTTGCGTCAGCAGCTGGACGATGCATTCCCGGAGGACGATGCGACGCGTCGCCGGATGCTGAACGAGATCATCAACCGCTGCACGGGGGCAAATGCACGTCTCGATGCCGTATCCGAGGACTTCGACCGGCTGCGCGCGCTGGAACGCAACGCTCCACAGGCGCTTGCCACAGCCGAGACCGCGTTCCGTGCGCTCGCGGGCCGGGTCTCGGCGGCCCAGACCTCCCTCACCTCGATGCGCGGGCGGTACGCGGATTCGGCCTCCTCCTCCGTCGCGGGCGACATCGAACAGGCGAAGGACCGACTCGTCTTCACGACCTCCAGCCTCAACCAGGCGAGGCAGGCGGTGGACGGGGGGAACAACGCGGCGGCGGCGGTGTACGTCCGGGCGGCCGAGGGCGCGGTCGACCAGGCGACCACGCTCGTCGACGCCGTGGACCGGCGCGCCCGGGAACTCGCGGAGGCGGCGGCCGAACTGCCGGCCGCGCTCACCGAGACGGAGACCGATCTGGCCGATGCGGGCGGGCTGCTGGAAGGCACCTCGGAGGGGGTGTCGACCGCGGACCTGCGGGGGCGGATCGCCCGCGCACAGTCGGTACTGAGCGATGTGAACAGGGAGCTGCAGGCCGGCCGCTACGACCCGATCGATGCGCTGCGCAGGGTGGAGGAGGCCGATGCCGCGCTGGACGAGGCGCTGGCCGGGGCCCGCGAACGGGAGCAGGGTGACCGTCGGGCCCGGGCCCTGTTCGACCAGGCGATGCTCACCTCGCGCTCGGCGATCGCTGCAGCTGCGGACTACATCACGACGAATCGGGGGGCTGTCGGCAGCCAGGCCCGGACCCGGCTCGCGGAGGCCCAGCGCCGGCTGGAGCAGGCCAGGGAGCTGTCCGGCACGGACGATCCACAGGGTGCGCTGGCCGAGGCTCATCAGGCCGACTCGCTGGCCGGACAGGCGCGGAGCCTGGCCGAAGAGGATGTGCGGGCGTACGGGAACCCGAACGGCCCGGGCGGTGTACAAGGAGGGGGCGGCGGGGTCGGCGGCGCGGTTCTCGGCGGGATCATCCTCGGCGGACTCCTGGGCGGCGGGGGCGGCAGGGGTTACGGAGGAGGGTTCGGCGGCGGATTCGGCGGAGGCGGATTCGGGGGAGGCGGTGGCCCCGGCAGCTTCGGCGGCGGGGGCACTCGCGGCCGACGGGGCGGCGGCGGCCGCTTCTGAACCATCGGCAGAGCATGCACGGGGAGGGAGCCCACGGTCCGTACCGCGTTCGTAGTGTCCATACAAAGGAGAGGTGCCATGACCAAGCAGACCATCCTCGGCCGCGTCACCCAGCTGGCGAAGGCCAATATCAACGCTCTGCTGGATCAGGCGGAGGACCCGCAGAAGATGCTGGACCAGCTGATCCGCGACTACACGGCGAACATCTCCGAGGCCGAGCAGGCGGTGGCGGCGACCATCGGCAATCTGCGGCTGATGGAACAGGACCACCGCGAGGATGTCGACGCGGCCAAGGAGTGGGGCGACAAGGCCCTCGCGGCCAGTCGCAAGGCGGACGAGCTACGAGCCGCCGGATCGGGGGCGGAGGCCGACAAGTTCGACAACCTGGCCAAGGTCGCCCTCGGCCGTCAGCTCCAGTCGGAGAAGGAGGCGAAGACCGCGGAGCCGACCATCGCGTCGCAGACGGTGGTGGTGGACAAGCTCAAGTCCGGCCTGGACCAGATGAAGTCGAAGCTGACGGAGCTGAAGTCCAAGCGGGACGAGCTGGTCGCCCGTGCCAAGTCGGCCCAGGCACAGAATCAGATGATGGACTCCGTCAAGAACATCAATGTTCTCGACCCGACCAGTGAACTCGGCCGGTTCGAGGACAAGGTGCGGCGGGAGGAGGCGAAGGCGATGGGCAAGCAGGAACTCGCCGCGTCCTCCCTGGACGCCCAGTTCGAGCAGCTCGACAGCCTGGGCGACAGCGCGGAGGTCGAGGCCAGGCTCGCCGCCCTGAAAACCTCCTCATGACCACCGCACCGGAGCGCTCACCGCACTCGCACCACGTCCGGGTGTCAGAACATGCTCAACAGTTGCTCGACCGTGCGCTCGGCGGCCGGCTGCCCGTCGGGCAGCGGCAGTTCGAACCAGACGGTCTTGCCGCGCGGTGTCCGCCTCGAACCCCAAGCCGCGCTCAACAGCCCCACCAGCTGCAGCCCGCGCCCGCCCTCGTCCGTGTCGCGCGCCCGGCGTCGCCGTGGCTGGACGAGACCCGCATCCCATACCTCGCACACGAGCGTACGGTCACGCAGCAGCCTGAGCCGGATCTCGCCCTCGCCGTACCGCAGGGCGTTGGTCACCAGCTCGCTGACGAGGAGTTCGGTGGTGTCCACCAGATCGTCGAGGTCCCAGGCGATCAGTTGGCTGCGGGCCAGTTCGCGGGCGCGACCGACGGACCGGGGTTCGCGCGGCAGCCGCCAGTCGCCGACCGCGTCGGCCGGCAGACCCTGGATGCGGGCCATCAGCAGGGCGATGTCGTCCTCGCCGTGCCGGGTGTCGAGGGTGCTCAGGACGTGGTCACAGACGTCCTCCAGGGGGAGCGCGGGTTCCACGAGGGCGTTGCGCAGAGCCTGCAGCCCTTCGTCGAGCGGATGGTCACGGGATTCGACGAGTCCATCGGTGTAGAGGGCGAGGAGGGCGCCCTCCTTGAGTTCGACCTCGACCTCCTCGAAGGGTTCGCCGCCGACGCCGAGCGGCATCCCGGGCGGGACGTCGAGCAGCAGCGCCGGTTCGCCCGGCTCGACCACAACAGGGGGGAGGTGACCGGCGTTGGCGAAGGTGCATCGCCGGGTGACCGAGTCGTAGACGGCATAGACGCATGTCGCGAGGTAGACCTCGGACAGGTCGGCGTCGCGGGACTTGTGGGAGGCCCTCGAGGGCCACTGGGCGCCACCGCCGACGCCGTCGGAGGCGGTGCTGCCACCGGGGGTGCCTAGGCCACGGGCGACCTCGTCGAGCGCGGAGAGCACTTCGGCGGGTTCCAGGTCGAGGAGGGCCAGGGTCCTTACGGCGGTGCGCAGTTCACCCATGGCGACGGCGGCCCGCAGCCCGCGGCCCATGACGTCACCGACGACCAGGGCGGTGCGATGCCCGGGGAGTTCGATCACGTCGAACCAGTCGCCACCCACCTCGGTCGCCGCATTGCCCGGCAGATAGCGGCAGGCGATGTCGAGGCCCGCGGCCTCGGGGTCGCCGGGTGGCAGCAGGCTGCGCTGGAGTATGAGTGCGCGTTCGTGCTCGCGCCGGTAGAGGCGGGCGTTGTCTATACAGACGGCGGCGCGGGCGGCCAGCTCGGTGGCAAGGGCACGGTCGCGCTCGCCGAAGGGTTCGCTGCCCTTCGTACGGGAGAACTGGACGAGGCCGACGACGGTGTCATGGGCGACCATCGGCACGGCGAGGGTGGACTGGACCAAACCGCGGTCGTCTCCGGGGACGTTCTTGACCCGGCCGGTACGCAGAGCCTTGGCGCAGGGGGAGTTGAAGGGGTAGCGGTGGACTGCGCCCAGTGCCGGCGGGTCGGTGTCCCCGTCGGTCGCGGTGCTGTCCGGAACGGCGTCCGACACGGCGCTGGCGAAGCCGACGCGGCGCAGTTCGGCGGAGCCGCCGACGGGCTCCTGGCGGAGCGAGCCCCACCTGCCGGGCGGTGCCTCGTCGCCGGTGAGCAGCCCCTGGTAGAGGTCGACGGAGGCGAGGTCGCAGAAGCCGGGTACGGCCACGTCGAGAAGTTCGCGGGCGGTGGTCTCCAGGTCGAGGGAGTTGCCGATGCGGGCACTGGCCTCGTTGAGGAGGGCGAGGTTACGGCGGGCGCTGGCAGCCTCGCGGGCAGCGATATGGCGGCGGGTGACATCGGTGGCCAGCCCGGCGACACCGACGGGCCGGCCTGCTCCGCTGTGCACGCGGTAGAGGTTCATCGACCAGTGGCGGCTCTCCTCGTCACCGGGTGCGGTGCCGACAAGCTGGAGATCGGTGACGGAGTCTCCGGTCTCCAGGACCCGCTTGAGGGTGGCGGTCAGGCGCTCGGCCTCGGGGCGGGCCAGATAGTCGTCGACCGTGCGGCCGCGGTGGTCGTCGGCCTGGCCGCCGAAGACGGTGGCGAAGCGCTGGTTGGCTCGTACGACCGTGAAGTCCGTGCCGAACAACACGAAACCGAAGGGAGATTGGCCGAAAATGGCCTGCGAAGCCGCCAGGTCCGTCTCGATACGACGCAGGGCGCGGACATCCACGACGATGCAGAGCGCGGCCCGTTCTCCGCTCCCCGTCTCACTGGGCATCACATAGAGCTCGGCGAGGCCGTGAACGGCGTTGTCGCCCGGCATGCGGAAGGGGACGAGGCCCGTCCACTCCTTGCCGTCGAGTATCTCGCCGACCCGGCGATGGCCGTCGGTGCGCAGCTCGGAGGGCATGAAGGCCTCGACCGGATCCCTGCCCACCGCTTCGTCTGCGGCAATGCCGAAGAGACCGGCGGCCCGGCGGCTCCACTGCTCGATCAGCCCGTCGGGGCCGATCGAGAAGGAGGCGACCCTGATGTAGTCATAGATCGAGCCAGGCGGGCTGCTCTGCCACACGACATTGCCCGCTGTCCCAGGTATTTCGCTCACGCGACCGTCCCCTCCAGCTCACACACCGGACCGGTCCTGCCCGCAGTATTCAGCACTACGGCCCTTACCGACACGGCGTTCACGATCACAGCACGGTCTCAGTCCCTTTCGGCCAGGTACTGACAGGTACTTCCCGACCTTTGTGATCGCTGTGCGTCCCACCCCACTCCTAACCAGGGAGGGCCAGCTCGAACCACACCGTCTTGCCGCTCTTTCCGTGCCGTGTCCCCCAGCGGCAGGCGGAGCGGGCCACGAGCTGGAGCCCTCGGCCCCCTTCGTCATCGGGTCCGGCAGCACGTTCGGTGGGCGGATCCGGAAGCGGATCGGAGACTTCCACCAGCAGTCCGGGACGGGCGTCCGGACCTTCGCCGTCGGGTTGGGGGCGTACGAGTCGCACACCGATGGGGCCTGAGGTGTAACGCATGGAATTGGTCACCAGCTCACTGACCAGCAGAACGGTCACATCGCCGACCGTCGCGTCGAGCCCCCAGCCGCGCAGCGCCTCGTGGACCGCATGCCGAGCGGTGCGCACAGCCCCCGGCACGGCCGGAAAGGTCCACTCGGCGCAGTCGCCTTCGGTATCGATCACGCCGATCACTTCCCAAGACCAGCAAACAGGGAACGTTCTGTTTAAGGGGACTAATCAGCCCATACCCGATATTCGGGGTGGACTATCGCTGGAATCGACATGTGGGGCGTACGGGTGTAGGGCGGCGTGCGCGCACAGAGAGGGGGCGCGCGGTCAGTGGCGCGCGCCGTCCGACAGAGGCCCGGTCGGGGCGTCCCGGTCAGGGGTGACTCCAGCCGAGTCGGTTCCGGTCACGGCGGTTCCGGTCGGCAGACGGCGCATGGCCTCGGCCACGGCGGGCCGGTCCTGGTCCAGCCAGTCGAGCGCGTCGCTCTCGCCCGGTCCGAGCCATCTCAGTTCGTCATGGTCCTGGAGCGGGGCGGGCACACCGGACACCAGTCGTGCCGTCCACACCCGAAGCACATATCCGGGCGCCAGCGGCCACTCGCCGGGGATGCGCTCCAGCGGCTCCGTCTCCACACCGAGTTCCTCGCGGAGTTCACGCACGAGCGCCTGCTCGCCGGTCTCCCCCGGCTCCAGCTTCCCCCCGGGCAGCTCCCAGCGGCCCGCCAGCTCAGGCGGGGCACTGCGGCGCGCGGCCAACATGCGCCCCTGGTCGTAGACGGCTCCGGCCACCACCACGCGATCGTTCATACGCCGGAGCGTAACCCCCGACCACGACGCTCCGACCCGCCGCGACCACTCCACCCCGACCCGCACCGCCTCGCGCACCGCCGGCCGCCCCGCCCCCCGAAGCGGCGGCCGGGGAAGGCAGTCATGGACGGGCGTTCTGCCCCAGGCGCTCGACCCAATACAGCTGCTTGTGGCCGCGGCCGTCGAGCTTGTCGGCGATCTTCTGCGCCTCGGCCTGCGTGGCATATCTGCCAACGCGGTACCTGTTGCCGTTGTCGTCCTGCCTTATCACCAGCCAGGGGAGCACGGCCCCGCCGTCGCTCATCGTGTCCCTCCCGAGCATCGCGCCCCTCCCCTGAACGGCCTGCACGACTCTAAGGATCCCCAGGAAACCGCAGTACGCATATGCCCGAGCGTACGCCTGACCTTCACGCAACGGATACGTAATTACACAAAGAGACACCGATCCGGCCATCACAAGGGGGCGCAGTCATCCTGATGCGCCCCCTTGTGCCACACGGATCACTTGCGCCGCTTACGCCTTCGCCTCCGCCGACGCCGTTGCCGTTGCCGTTGCCGTTGCCGTCCGGATCGTCGGCATCGGCATGCGGACCGGACCGGCTGTCGGCTCATTGCGGCGAACGTCCCCGCATTCCGCGTCCAGCGAGCAGCACAGCGAGCAGACAGACAGTCGGCGATGTCCGGGAGTTCGTAGGCGGTGTCGCAAACGGAACAGATATGGGTGGCCGTGATGTCTTCGATCTCGACGCCCGGGCCGTTCACCGGGTTGGGGCGGGCCAGGTAGTACTTCCCTTTTGTCGCCCAGGCGATCAACGGGCAGAGAGTCAGGGAGAGTCCAGCCGCGATGAAGGTCGAGAAGGCCTCCGCGTAGGCGCCGAACAGCCCGAAGAAAGCGAGGATCGAGACGGTTGAGGCGATCACCATCGCACCGAATCCGACCGGGTTCACCGCATACAGATAGGCGCGTTCGAACCACAGGTGACCAGTTCCACCCCGTACTTCGCACAGGCCCGGGCGATCGATGTGCCGACGAGGAAGACGATCGTCGCGGCGGTCAGGCCGAGGCGAAGCCGCTGGTGAAACCGTAGGCGAAGACGATTGAGGCCGATCGCAAAGTCGGCGAGACAGGCGATCCCACCGAGTGCGGTGCCCGCGACCATCGCGGGCGACCAGCGTCGGAAGGAGTGGGGTGCGTAGCGGAGCGAGTAGTCCTCGCGGCTTTCGTCAGAGGCGAGCTTCGCGTAACTGCGCCTGAGGGGAGGCGGCTTGGCAGTCCCGGTATCCAACTGCCTCCGGGGACTGGGGCGTCGTCGTGAGGGGGCGGCGGTGTCCGTCATCGGTGACTTCCCGTTCGTCGGTCCGGTGTGCGGGTACGAACGGGAAGGCAGGAGCGGCACATGACAAGCCGGTACGGTCGGTGATTGCCCATCGGTTACGGGAACCGAGTGGGCGTCAACTCGTCATCACGAGCGCCGGCCGGACCGTCCGGGTATCGGTCACCCGACAGGAACTCGGCGCACCGGCCGCCCGGCAGGGCCCGGCACACCGGTCACCTGACGGGAAGGTGGTAGGAGATGCGGTAGCGGTCGGCGGGAACCACCACGTCAGCCGTCTCCACCGGCCTCCCCGATGCGTAGTACGTACGCCCGATCACCATCACCACATGGCCCGGCACACCACCGAGCGCCAGGAGCTCCTCCGCCAGCCCCGGGCGCGCGCCGACCTGCTCCACCACGTTGTCCACGACGACATCGATCGCGGCCATCCGCTCGACCACCCCACAGCCGCCCAGCGGGCCTTCCTCCGGCAGCATCACCGGCGTGCGTCCCGTGACCGCGAGGGGTTCCCAGGAGGTGGAGAGCATCATCGGCTCCCCCGCTTCCCGGAAGATGTATCTCGTACGCATCACCCGGTCCCCCGGTTCGATACCGAGGCGGTCGGCGGTCTCCGGGCCCGCCTCCTCCTGTTCGCTGCGGGACTCCCAAGTCCCTCGCACCCCCTCCGCCGTCTGCTCCTGGCGGAACGGACTGGCCCCCGCGTCCGGCCGGTAGCCGGAGCGGGCGATGCGACGCGGGACCGGGCGCGCACGCACGTACGTACCGGAGCCGGAGCGCCCCTCCACCAGCCCTTCCGCCATCAGCACCTTCCGTGCCTCCAGCGCGACGGTGTCCGAGACGCCGTACTCCTCGCGGATACGGGCCTGCGACGGCAGGCGCGTGTGCGGCGGCAGCGAACCGTTGACGATCTTCTCTCGCAGATCGCTCGCAACGCGCAGATAGGCGGGCTGCTCACCGAATGTCACAGGCCACTCCCAACAGGTTGACAGTCTGCAACAGCCTGGCAACCGTCGGTTGTGCACCGCAAGCACAGGCCAAAGTTTCACCCGAAGTGATGATCTGGCGCTGCCCTGCGCATATCGAGGCCCTGGTCACCACAGGAGTCCCGGTCACGTTCGGTCCGACTCGGGCGCCACGGGTCCCCTCGATCACACCCGATCACCGCCAACCCCTTGACCCGTTTTGGTCCAGACCAATAGTTTCCTCACCACACAGCACGGCTCTCGCACCTCTCAGCGCACCCACAGGAACGGGCCCCATGCGTCGAAGAACCCTGTCCAGACTGGCCATTGCCGCCTGCGCCCTCTCGCTGGTGGCCGGGATCGCACCCGCCGCCTCCGCCTCCGGAGGCCCCGCCTCCCCCGCCCACTCCTCCGGTTCCGCGACCTACAAGCGCGTCGGCTACTTCACCCAATGGGGTGTCTACGGACGCGACTTCCAGGTCAAGGATCTGGACACGAGCGGCGCCGCGGCCAAGCTCACCCACATCAACTACGCCTTCGGCAACGTCAGCGCCGACGGCAAGTGCTTCACCGGCAATGTGCCGGGAGAGGCCGACGCCTGGGCGGACTACGTCCGTCCACTGGATGCCGCAGGGTCGGTGGACGGCGTCGCGGACACCGACACCCAGCCCCTCGCGGGCAACTTCAATCAGCTGCGCGAGCTGAAGGCCAAGCACCCCGGCCTCAAGGTGATGATCTCCCTGGGTGGCTGGAGCTGGTCCACCCACTTCTCGGACGCGGCCCGCACCGCAGCCTCCCGCAAGGCCTTCGTCTCCTCCTGCATCGACCTGTACTTCAAGGGCAATCTGCCGGTGGACGGGGCGCGCGGCGGCGACGGCGCGGCAGCCGGTCTCTTCGACGGCGTGGACATCGACTGGGAGTGGCCCGGCTCCGCCGGCGACACGGACACGGTCTACCGCCCCGAGGACAAGCGGAACTTCACCGCGCTGGTGCACGAGTTCCGCACCCAGCTCGACGCGTACGCGAAGAGCACCGCCAAGGAGAGCAAGGGGCACGGCAGCAGGCCCAAGCACTACGAGCTGTCGGCGTTCGTCCCCACCGCTCCGGCCAAGATCGATGCAGGCTTCGACGTCCGCCGGATCATGCGGGACTTCGACTTCGTGAACCTGCAGGGTTACGACTTCCATGTGTCCGGCGAGACGACCACGGCTCAGCAGTCCGCGCTGTACGCGAAGGGCGACTTCAGCGTCGACCAGACCGTGCGCGACTGGATCAGGCGCGGCGCCCCGGCCCGCAAGCTGGTCATGGGCATGCCGTTCTACGGTCAGGGCTGGACGGGCGTGACGGGTGGCGGCGACGGTCTCGGCCAGCCTGCCTCGGCCCCCGCACCCGCCACCTGGGCTGCGGGCTACGAGGACTACAAGGCCCTCAAGAAGCTGGCCGAATCCGGTACGTACAAGATCCATCGGGATGTCAGGAACGGCCACGCGTGGCTGTTCGACGGCACGACCCTGTGGACGTACGACGACCCGCAGGTACTGCGCACCAAGACGTCGTACATCCGCCGGCACGGTCTGGGCGGCGCGATGTTCTGGTCGCTGGACGGGGACACGGACGACGGCGAGCTGATGACCGCCGTCGACCAGGGCCTCGGCCGACACTGACCCGGTACCCGGAAGCAGCCCACAGGGTACTGGTCAGCAGGGGCGTGGGGGGGGGGCGGCCGCCGATGCGGTCGCCCCCACGTGTTCGGCGCCTCACGAAAACCCTGTGGGACGCGGCATCGGAACCGCAGCGCCCAGAAGTACGACCCTGACAATCCATTGCCATGCGTCCGCCACACGCCTGACATGCTGGCGGTCATGGCCACCTATCTCTGCCCGCAGGACGGAACCCGCGCCGAGACCACCAGCCTGACCTGGTGCTGCCCGGTCTGCCGCGGCCCCTGGGACCTCGACTTCGAAGCCACTGGCCGGGTCTCGCTCAACTCCCTGGCCGGACGCGTCAATTCGCTGTGGCGTTACGAGGAGGTACTGCCCCTCACCGCACCCGCCACCAGCCTCGGGGAGGGCCGCACGCCGCTCGTGCCGCTCACCGGCGCGGTCTCCGCCAAGCTCGACTTCCTGATGCCGACGCTCTCCTTCAAGGACCGCGGCGCCGTGATGCTCGCCGAACTCGCCCGGCGCCTCTCCCCCGAACGCGTCGTCGCGGACAGCAGCGGCAACGCGGGAACCGCCGTAGCCGCCTACTGCGCGCGGGCCGGGCTGCCCTGCGCGGTGTACGTCCCCGAGGGCACCTCCCCGAAGAAGACCGAACAGATCCGGGCCCACGGCGCCCACCTGGAGATCGTCCCCGGCGACCGCGAGGCCACCGCACACGCCGCCCGGGCCGCCGCCGACTCCCCCGGCACCTTCTACGCCTCGCACGTCTTCAACCCGTACTTCCTGCACGGCACGAAGACATACGTCTACGAGATGTGGGAAGACCTCGGCGGGCGCCTCCCCGATGCCGTCGCCGTACCGGTCGGCAACGGCACGCTGCTCCTCGGCGCGGCCCTGGCCACCGCGGAGCTCCACGCCCATGGCCTGATCGACGAGAAGCCGGCGCTGATCGCCGTACAGGCCGAGGCCGTCTCACCGCTGGCCGCCGCCTTCCACGCGGGCGCGGACGGCCTGCTCGACGACCCCGGCAGCGCGGCCGGGCCCACGCTCGCCGAAGGCATCGCCATCCCCCGGCCGCCGCGCGCACGCCAGATCCTGGCGGCGGTGAGGGAGTCCGGTGGCACGTTCCTCACTGTGACGGAGGATCAGATCCGCAAGGCGCAGCTGGACCTGGCGGCCCGTGGCTTCTACGTCGAGACGACCGGCGTCGCCTGCTGGGCGGCGGTCGGCCACTGGACGGACCGCAGCGTCGTCGTACCGCTGTGCGGCGCCGGCCTCAAGACGGGCCTGGCGCCCTGACCTCGCACGCGGTCGCCTGCACGCCACAACCGGACTGCAGGTGACCCGCCTTGCCGGTCAGTCCGTCCAGTACGTGTCGTGCTTGATGAAGAACTCGGCCCGCTCCTCCGGCGACCACTCGGCGGTCTGGGCGAGGTTCTCGAAGTACTCCTCGCGCGGCGCACCCGGCGTGAACAGCAGCAGCATCGACGCCGACGCGTCGGAGTCGTTCCGGAAGGCATGCAGCCCACCCTGCGGTACGTACACGAAGTCGCCCTGCGTGGCGTCGATCCACCGGTCGCCGTTGTAGATCCGCACCGTCCCGTCGAGGATGAAGAACGACTCCGAGATCGACCGGTGGAAGTGCGTGGCCGGCCCGCCGGCCTTCGGCACCATGTCCATCCGGTACAGGCCGAACTCGCCGTGCGTGCTCTCGGTGGTCGCCAGATAGTGGGTGGCGCTCCCGTTGCCGGACATCAAGTTCGGAGCCGTGCTCACCGGCCGGTACGTGGCGCTGATCTCTCCCTTGCCGTCCGCATAGATCGGCTCCGGATACGACATCTCGATCTCCTCCCTCGACGCTGCCGGTGCTCGGCGTGGCACATGCGGCTGACGATCGAGGCCGAGGGCGCGTCGATGCCGGACGGTGAAACCCCGGCCTCTTCCGGTCGGATCCACGGCTCAGCCCTGTGGCGGGAAGCAGCGTGCACCCTTCTCGACGAGGTGCCCCGCACAAGCGCGCCCGATGGCCGGCTTCCCCCGGCACATCCCAACGTACCCCTGGGCGCTGTCGACGACGACCGGTCGGGCGAAACAGGCGAACCGATTGCGCTGCTTCCCCTCCGCCCACGCCATCGCGGCCGGGTCGATCCGGTCGCTGACCAGCACAGGGAAGCAGGCGACGCCGGTCTGCATGCCGACGGGCAGCCCGCCCTTGTTCTTCTTGGCGTACGTGAGCACCTGTGTGGTGAACGTGTCGACGACCGGGTCGGTGATCTCGGGCACGGCGGCGGCCACGGTGAACAGATGCAGATTGGTGGCCGCCCAGCGCGTCCGGAAGTCGGCCCTCCGGCCGACGAGGACAGGCGCGCCCGCCCAGTCCTCCCAGCGCGGTCCGCAGCCGTCGGCCGCCAGCCGGCTCTCGACCGATGCCAGGTAACTCCGTATCGACTCTTCGCTCATGGCCGCGATTGCCCACGGACCGTGCCCCGTCCGGAAGCCGACACCGGCTGCCGAAACCGCGTAGGGCCGACTCGGGCAGGAGGGGCTCCGTGGATGCCGGGCGGGCGGAGGATGTCCCGGACAACGGCCTGACGGGGCGTTGGGAGGGAGGCCCGGGCTGCGGCTCAGGGGAGCTTCGAGGAGTCGTGTCACTCGGATCGGGCCCGCCTCGCGCATCAGGTGCTCGATCAGCTGCCCGCACGGGCTGTTTGGGCCGTCGGTGGCAAAGCAGCCCATGTCCTCGTGCGCCTGCCGTCGGGTTCCCACGCCGCGTTGAACAATCGCCCTGGTCGAGACGTAGGACGTGGCTCAGCGGACCGAGGGGAACGACCGATGGACAGAACGGGACATCCGGATCGCAGGGCTCTGCTCGCAGGCGGACTTGCGGTCGCCACGGTCGCGCTTGCGGGGTGCTCGTCGTCGAGCGCCGCCCCGTCGGCGAGCGCTTCACCGACGAGCAGCGCTTCGCCGCAGGCGCGGCCGTCCACGCCCACCGAGGCGTTCACGAGGCTGATGGACGGCAACAAGCGCTGGGTGAGCGGAGATCTGCACCATCCCGACCGGGATCCGGACCGGCGCGAGTTCGTGGCTCAGACGCAGGAGCCTTTCGGGTCGATCCTCTCGTGCATCGACTCCCGGGTACCTCCTGAGCTCCTCTTCGACACCGGGCTGGGCGACCTCTACGTGATGCGCACCGGCGGGGAGGCGGTCGGCCCGGTGGTCACGGGTTCCGTGGAGTACGGGCCCATGACGAGCGGCACTCCGCTCGTCGTCGTCCTCGGCCATCAGCGCTGCGGCGCCGTCAAGGCGGCATACGAGTCCATCCGTGACGGCAAACCGCTGCCGGGAAACCTGGAGGCGATCACCAAGGCGCTGCGGCCGGCGTACGAGCAGGCTGTCCGGGAAGGCGGTACCGATCCGGTCGAGACCATGGCTCGCGCCCAGGTCACGCTGACCGCGGCCGACCTGCGCTCCAACCAGGACCTGGCTCCACTCGTGGGAAAGGGCGCCCTCGCCGTGGTCGGCGCCTACTACTCGCTGGACACCGGCAAGGTGGAAGTCCTGGCCGGCGCGCCCTCCTGACCGGCGGGACCGGACGGATGTGCGTGGCCGGGGGCGCTCGTGAGGTGGGGGCTTCGGGCTCTGCCGCTATCGGGACCGCCACGCCCGTACGAGGTCCTCAGGTCCCCAGTGCGCGGCCAGCGGCAGATCGTCGGCCACACCGCAGCGGGAGACCGCGACCAGCGGAGTGTCCGGCGCGGCACCGGGGACGGCGAGCACGTCGCGCACCAAGGCCTCGTACTCATGACGGCCGAAGGGCTGGGTCTCAAGCCACTTGACCGACCCGACGAAGTGCACCTGCCGGGCCACCGGCGCACGGTCTGCACCGATGAGGTCGACCTCGGGGTTGTTCTGACGGTTCCACCAACCGCCGATGGCCTCGGTCCCGGGCCACTCGTCATCGGGCATCAGACGCAGCAAGGACTCGCGGATCAGTGGCTCGACCGCTCTCCCGCGCCAAGTGGTCCATGACCGCTCGATGCGTTCCAACGCCAAGTCACCGCGGCCACGCTCGATGAGTGGGATCGCGCGCGCAAGGAAGGCCAGCCAGAACCGTAGATACGGGTCGGCGATCCGATAGCGCTTGTTCTTGCTGTCCGGCTTGACGGACAGGGGGAGATCGGCGGCCAGGACGCGCTTGGCCTGCAACGTGGCCAGCAGCGGGGAGAGCGTGCCGGACGGCAGCGCGCCGGCGCCGCCGGCTTGGGCTGCGATCGCGCTGAACGTGCGCTCTCCGCTGCCGACCGCTTCCAGTACGGCTCGCGAGTGCGAAGCCTCGGGAAATTCGCCCAGCAGGGACAGCTCACCGGCCACCAGCAGAGGCGAGAGAGGATTGGTGACCGAAGCCTGCAGGAAGGCCGTCCGCCCCATTCCCGGCCGCCATGACTGCACGATCTCGGGGAAGCCGCCGGTGATCAACTGGGCGTCGACAGCTTCCGCGGCATCGAGCCCGGTCATGGCCTGCACGTCGGCCAGGTTCAGGGGCTGAACGGTCATTTTCGCTGCCCGGCCGAAGAACGGGCGGCCGTACGACTGCAGTGCCTCCATGACCGATGTATCGCTGCCGACCAGCAGCAGAAGCACGGGCTTGGAAGACAGGTGACGGTCCCAGACGGTCTGGAGTGCGCCCTCGAATTCCTGATCCTGCTCGACCAGCCAGGGCACCTCGTCAATCACCGCGATGTTCGGTGAGTCATCGGGTACCGCGAGTGCCAGCGAGCGCAGGGCCTGATTCCAGTCCTGCGCCTGGAGGCCGGCGACCAACTCCGCCCCCGGCAGCAGTGACTGCGCGAGGGTCGCGACAAAGTCGGCGCGCTCCGTCACAGGGTTGCGCCCCCGGGTGGCCTGGAACACCACGTACGGCGCCCCCGAGCGGTCGCAGAACTCCTGGACCAGTCGCGACTTCCCCACGCGACGCCGACCCGTCATGATCACGGCCCGCCCCCGGGTGGCTCCAACCCCCTCGGCCACTGTCCGGTACTGCTCAGCCAACAGCTCAAGATCTCCGGCCCGGCCTTGGAACTCCACGAGGCACCCCTGGGATCATTAACGTAGATACATTCTTACGTAGATTGAATCTTACTTCACCTCCTACTGCCACTGCGGCAGGCGCGGAGTGCGCGATCGCGGATCGGCGACGGCATCGTGGCCGACGGGGGCGTGAGGGCGGTGGAGGCAGCCCACCGGCGAGGGTGAGGGGTGAGCCGTCAGACTCCGTGCAATGCGCTCGCGGATCGAAATGCACCGCCCCTGGGAGCGCTGGGTGCGACTTCACAGACGGCTGATCCCGCCCGTAGCCGCAGCTACCTCACTGCGGCTACGCGAAGGTCGGCGTACGCCCGGTTTCGCCCGCAGCCTCGGCACCTGAAGTGGCAGCGGGGGACTGACCGTCCTTGCCCGGAGCACCGGCACAGCTCTCGACCCTCGCAGATGCATGGGCCCTGGACTGGCACCGCATGTGGTCCCCCCGAGCGGTTCTTGGAGCAGGTCATCCCCTGGACCAACGATCGCAGTGCTCGAAATGTCCGCGAGAAGGGGCTGGGAACGGATCGTGACCGCATGGCCGAATCCGCTGACGTACCTGACAACCCGGATCTAGCCTGTTCCACCCCAGATCATCGCGTGCTGAAGCTTTCCCCGATGTCATAAGGATGGGTAGTGACCACCGACAAGCAGCCCCTGCCGTCACCAGCGGATCTTGCAAAGCTGAAGCAGAACCACGAGGCCGGCGCGCCCACCCCGGAGATACGGGTGCGCCGGCCCGGCAACGCCCTGTTCGAGTACGCGTACATGGGTTACGTCCGCAAGACATTGGCCGGCCCCGCGGCCAAGCCGGACCTCTACGACCAGTTGGCCTTGATGGCAGAGCCTGAGGACTGGGACGGACGTTCCCCTGAGGCTGTGGGAAGCATCCGAATCCTGCGCAACTACATCCGGTGGACGTTCGAACGGGCACGCCGGCAGGAGAAGCTCTCGGCCAGCTCCAGCGGTACGTACTCCGCCTTCAACACGGGCTTGGCGACACCCCAGCAGGAGACGATCTACGGACTGTTTCGCCGCAACAGCCGTTCCGACAGCCAGCAATGGGCCTTCGTCAGCTGGGTTGAGGCGAGTAAGCGCGATTTCATGGACCACTTCCCGCCTTCGCTGCGTCCCGAGTTCGTGACCTACACCGAGGACCCTGCGGACTACGTCTACGACTGGCGGCGAGAACTCGTCGTAAACGTTGACCACATCCTCAACGAAGAGACCGGGAACCTCGAACGCTTCCCGGAGGCACTGCGCAATAACCCGTACCTCGCTCGCATGGCACTGAAGGGCGCGGTCGACGCGTCCGTGGACCGTGTACGTCGCAACTACAAGGCCGCGGTGCCCTCTTGGTATCCGACTCATGACACCGTCCAACTACTGCTGCCCCTGTCATTGCAGTCCGTCGGCGTGGTCGATCTGGCACTGGTCGTCTCCCGGCAGGGTGAGTTCTATCGCGGCCATACGGTCCTCACCACTGCCATGGCGTACACCAACGCCCGCCTCCTCGCGCGCCCCGACAGCGACTGGCTTCAGCCGGCATCCGAGGAAGAGACCGGGTAGAGCGGAACGGGATCGCGCTCTGCGATCCGCATCCGCCTGGAGCACCCCGTACACCTGTCTCGAGGTGTCTGTCCAGGGTGGCCGACGCCGACCGAGCGGGGCACCGCGACTACTTCGGATGCCGCGATGCGGCTGCCGAATCCACATCCGGCAACGGTCCGGGCTCGCCGCTTCGGCCGGCCACTGCGCCGGATCGTGGATCCGGCGTGAGTGCGTCGGCTACCTTGAGATACCGCGGACCACAAAGACCGCCAAGCCCGCGCCACCACAGGTCAGGCACTCCCTTTCGCCAGGTCAACCAGACGTTGAAAGGGACGCGCACTGCAGCGCTACACCTACGAAAACACCGTCCTGGCGCGGCTCAGGTCAGCCGAGTAAACACCGTGGAGTGAGGTCTCCCTGCACCTCTGGAGGGTGTACCTCCAGGATCGACGCCGACCCGCCGGCCACCGCAGTCTCGTACAGCGTAATCCGATCCCCCGGGATGAGATGCCTCCACCGCGCGGGCGTCAAAGGCAGGAGACGCACTGGCGCCCGAGCGCCGGGTACGAGGTCAGGACCGAACTCGACCCACACGCGGGCGATGTCCAGGTCTGACGCCCCGCCCTCCCTCCGGTGGCCGATGTCCCACATCGGCCGCAGCACCCCGGCTCCGGGGATCGGAGCGCGCCGGAACGTCTCACCGGTCGGCAGGAGCACGAGATCAGCCCGGATGACGCCCACTCGTGTCTCGGTACCCCGCCACCGGCACCACTCCCGGCTCCGTTCGAGCCCCAGCATCACCGCCACACGTTCCAGCTGCTCCCAGAAGCCCTTCGGTGCCGTCCATCCGTCACCGAGTTCCTCGAGCAGGTCGAACGCCACTTCCCACTCGTCGTGCGCGAGGTAGTCCCAGACATCGGAAACCGTGACGTCGTTGTCGGTCGCAACGCCTTCGGGCACCAGCAGCGCGGCGGCCTCAAGTATCCCGACGACATCCACGCGCCCATTATGAATCAGCAGCACAACACCCCTCTTGACGGCTGCACTCGCCAGCCCTGGCTCATGGCCGCACTGCCCGACTGGATGCGCCCGCCGCCCGCGGAAGGCTGGCTCGCGGAGGACCTGGACCGCCTCCTCGCCTCCGCCGCCCGCACCGTCCCCGACGGCTTCCTACCGGACTCTCCCGACGAGGAGGACTGCTCCTTCCAGCCCATGCTCAGGTGACGATGCTTCAGAAGATCGAGTACCTGTCCGGCCCGGGTAACGAGCAAGGGGCCGACTCCCGAACGAGCCGACCCCTTGCCACCTGCGAACACGACGAAAGGCGACGCGCGCAGTAACGCATCGATCAGACGTTGAAGCGGAACTCCACCACGTCGCCGTCCTGCATCACGTACTCCTTGCCCTCCATGCGGGCTTTACCCTTCGCGCGGGCCTCGGCGACCGAGCCCATCGTCACCAGGTCGTCGAAGGAGACGATCTCCGCCTTGATGAAGCCCTTCTGGAAGTCGGTGTGGATGACACCGGCCGCCTCGGGGGCCGTGGCGCCCTTCTTGATCGTCCAGGCGCGGGCTTCCTTCGGGCCTGCAGTGAGGTAGGTCTGCAGGCCCAGGGTGTCGAAGCCGACGCGGCCGAGGGTGGCCAGGCCGGGCTCTTCCTGGCCCATGGACTGGAGGAGTTCGAGGGCCTCGTCGTCGTCGAGTTCGATCAGCTCGGACTCGATCTTGGCGTTGAGGAAGATCGCCTCGGCGGGGGCGACCAGGGCACGCTGCTCGTTCTTGAAGTCCTCGTCGACCAGCTCGTCCTCGTCGACGTTGAAGACGTAGAGGAAGGGCTTGGTGGTGAGGAGGTGCAGCTCGTGGAGGAGCTTGCCCTTCTCCGTGCCTGCGGTGATGCCCGCGGCGAAAAGCGTCTCGCCGGACTCCAGGATCTTCTGGGCCTCCTCGACCGCGGCGAGGACCGCGACCTTCTCCTTCTGGAGGCGGGACTCCTTCGTGAGGCGCGGGACGGCCTTCTCGATGGACTGGAGGTCGGCGAGGATCAGCTCGGTGTTGATCGTCTCGATGTCGTCCTTGGGCGAGACCTTGCCGTCGACGTGGACGACGTTCTCGTCCTTGAAGGCCCGGATGACCTGGCAGATCGCGTCCGACTCGCGAATGTTCGCGAGGAACTTGTTGCCCAGGCCCTCGCCCTCGCTCGCGCCACGGACGATGCCGGCGATGTCGACGAAGTCGACGGTGGCCGGGAGCAGGCGCTGCGAGCTGAAGATCTCGGCCAGCTTGTTCAGACGGGCGTCCGGGACACCGACGACGCCGACGTTCGGCTCGATCGTGGCGAACGGGTAGTTGGCCGCCAGCACGTCGTTCTTGGTCAGGGCGTTGAACAGGGTCGACTTGCCGACATTCGGCAGACCGACGATTCCGATCGTGAGCGACACGTTGGCGACTTCCTGGAGTAAGGACGGGTGGGCCGATTCTCCAGTTTACGGGCGGGGGCGAGCGGGTACTCACGCGTCCGGTCAGGGGCCGATGCGGTTCCCGTTCGACCATGTGGCATCGAACTCACCGCGAAGCTCACCCAAAGGGCGTGTCCAACGCCTCCTCCCTCCCACCTCGCGACCTACGTTGTCCCGGTGGAGCAGCCCAGAACACGTCCCCCTCAGCGCCGGCAGTCCTCGCAACAGGCCCCACTGTCCCCGCAGAGCACCATCGACGAGGCCACCACCGTCTACCGGGTGGTGGCCACGCCCGACGGGCGGGCACGACGGGTGCCGCCCGCCCTGCTCGCGCTGCGCAGGCTCCCCAATCCGCGACTGACCGGCATCGGTGCGGGGCTGTTCGCCGCCGCCGTCATGTTCGCGCTGGCCTGCCTCGACTGGCTGCTGTTCGACGGTTCGGCGATCCTCTACGGGGTGCTGTTCCTGCCGGTCAGCGCGCTGACCGCGCTCTGGGTGCGGCCCGCGGACCTGGTGACCGCACCGATCAGCGTGCCGATCGCCTTCACCGTCGGTGTGATTCCGATCGCCGGCGGCACGGGCGGCTTCGGCGGGCAGACCATGGCGGTGGTCACGGCGCTCGCCGTCCATGCAGGCTGGTTGTACGGCGGCACGCTCATCGCCGGGCTCATCGCCTCCGTACGCAAGGTCCGGCTGATGCGGCAGCGCCGGCGGCGGATGCGGGCGGCCACGAAGACGGCTCGCCCCGCCCGGCCTCCCCGGCGTCCGAAGCCCTGAGACCGGAGGAGGGGCGGAGCGGGGGCAAAGGCTGGACAGGGGCGTACAAGGGGTTATTTGCCTGCCGCCGCCATCGCCGCGCCCACGATGCCCGCGTTGTTCTGGAGCTCGGCGGGCACCATCTCGGCCCGCACATGCTCGATCAGCGGCAGGAACTTGTCGGCCTTTCGGCTGACTCCGCCGCCGAGGATGAAGAGCTCGGGCGTGAACAGCATCTCCAGATGCGCCAGGTACTTCTGCACCCGGTGCGCCCAGTGGTGCCAGCTCAGCTCCTCGTCCTCCTTGGCCTTCGTGGAGGCATGCTTCTCCGCTTCGTGGCCGTCCAGCTCCAGATGGCCGAGCTCGGTGTTGGGTACGAGCTGCCCGTCGATGAAGACCGCGCTGCCGATACCCGTACCGAGCGTCAGCATGATCACGGTCCCCTTGCGGCCGCGCCCCGCGCCGAAGGCCATTTCGGCGATCCCTGCCGCGTCGGCATCGTTGAGGACGGTCACCGGAAGGCCCAGCTTCTCGCCGAGCAGCGTCCGGGCGTCATGGTCGATCCAGCCCTTGTCGACATTGGCCGCGGTGCGGGTGACACCGCCCGTGACGACGCCCGGGAAGGTGATGCCGACCGGGCCCGACCAGTCGAAGTGGCCGACCACCTCGGCCACGCATCCGGCCACGTCCTTGGGCGTGGCCGGATGCGGTGTCAGTACTTTGTGGCGCTCCTGCGCCAGGTCTCCGCGGTCCAGGTCCACGGGAGCACCCTTGATCCCGGATCCGCCGATGTCCACGCCGAAGATCTGCATGCGGTCCACCGTACGGGCTGGCGCCGCACCCCGCTCACCTTCCCCGAGCACGGGTCGCTCCCCCCGGGGAGCACGGAAGGCGTCACTCGGCGGTGAGAGCCGCCGCCTCTGCGCGCAGGTCCCGGCGGAGCTCCTTGGGCAGCGAGAAGGTGATCGACTCGTCGGCCGTCTTCACCGTCTCCACGTCGCCGTAGCCGCGCTCGGCCAGCCACTCCAGCACGCCGTCCACCAGCACGTCGGGAACCGAGGCACCGGAGGTGAGACCGACCGTGGTGACGCCTTCCAGCCAGGCCTCGTCGATCTCGCTCGCGAAGTCCACCAGGTGTGCCGCGGGGGCGCCCGCGTCGAGGGCGACCTCGACCATGCGGATCGAGTTCGAGGAGTTCTTGGAGCCGACGACGATGACCAGTTCGGCGTCCTCGGCGAGCTTCTTCACCGCGATCTGACGGTTCTGCGTGGCGTAGCAGATGTCGTCGCTGGGCGGCGAGACCAGCTGCGGGAACTTCTCCTTCAGCGCGTCCACCGTCTCCATCGTCTCGTCCACCGAGAGCGTGGTCTGGGAGAGCCAGACGACCTTCGACTCGTCGCGCACGGAGACACGGGCGACGTCCTCGGGGCCGTCGACCAACGAGATGTGGTCGGGTGCCTCACCGCTCGTGCCGATGACTTCCTCGTGGCCCTCGTGGCCGATCAGGAGGATGTCGTAGTCCTCCTTGGCGAACCGGACGGCCTCCTTGTGGACCTTGGTCACCAACGGGCACGTCGCGTCGATCGTGGCGAGCTTGCGCTCCGCGGCCTCGGCGTGCACGGTCGGCGCGACGCCGTGGGCGGAGAACATCACGATGGAGCCCTCGGGCACCTCCGCCGTGACGTCGACGAAGATCGCACCCTTCTTCTCCAGGGTCTGCACGACGTACTTGTTGTGCACGATCTCGTGGCGGACGTAGATCGGGGCCCCGTACTGCTCCAGGGCCTTCTCGACGGCGATCACGGCACGGTCCACGCCCGCGCAGTAGCCACGGGGTGCGGCGAGCAGGACACGGCGGGCGTCACTGCGGCGCGTGGCGCCCGCACTCGGGGCGGCGGCGGGTGACGGGCTGGGCGTAGCAGTCATGCGTCCCATCGTAAGGCCGTACCGAACAGGCGAGGGTTCGGCCGGGTCGGGAGACTGAGCCGTACGCGACGTTCACCACGTGTACGCCCTGCAATGCCACGTATGCCACGTACGCGACCGTGTCCGCGCGACCGACGGAGGGTTCATGGCGGGCAGCAGTACGGCGGACCGGGCGACCCTGCGGCGGACACTCGGGTTCCGGGATCTGGTCGTCTACGGGCTGCTGTTCATCGCCCCCATGGCGCCGGTCGGCATCTTCGGCACGCTCGACGCGAAGTCGGACGGCGCGGTCGCGCTCGTGTACGTCGCGGCGACCGTCGTCATGGGCTTCACCGCGTTCAGTTACGCGCAGATGGTGCGGGTTGCGCCCCTGGCGGGTTCGGTCTTCACATATGCGCGCAAGGGACTCGGGGAAGGGCCCGGGTTCATCGCCGGGTGGATGGCGATGCTCGACTATCTCCTGATCCCGGCGGTCGCCTATCTCTTCTCCGGGATCGCGATGAACTCGCTGGTCCCTGAGGTGTCGCGGTGGGTGTGGACGGCGCTCGCGGTGGTCGTCACCACGCTCCTCAACCTCTGGGGTGTACGGGCCGCGGCGCGGGTCGGCTTCGCGGTGCTCGCGATGGAGATCGTGGTGCTGCTGGTCTTCCTGGTGTCGGCGGTGGTGGTTCTCGTCCAGGACGGGGCGCAACGCGGCTGGTGGACTCCGTTGACCGGTGACTCCGGCTTCTCCCTGCAGGCGGTACTCGGTGCGGTGTCGGTGGCCGTGCTCTCGTATCTGGGCTTCGACGCCATCGCCTCGTTCGCGGAGGAGGCCACCGGCGGCTCGGAGAAGGTGGCGCGGGCGCTGCTGTTCTGTCTGGCCCTCGCGGGGGTGCTGTTCGTGGCGCAGGGCTATCTGGCGGCGCTGCTGGAGCCGATGACGTCGGCGGATCTGGCCGCGGAACCGGCCAGGCAGGGGTCGGCGTTCTACGACACGGTGGACTTCGCGGTGGGCACATGGCTGCACGACCTGGTGGCGGTCAGCAAGGCGATCGGGGCGGCGTTCGCGGCGCTGGCCGGGCAGGCGGCGGCAGGTCGGCTGCTGTTCGCCATGTCCAGGGAGCAGCGCCTGCCCTCGCTGCTGGCCCGGATCGACCCGCGGTCCGGAGTGCCGCGGGCCGCGATCCTGATCGCCGCGGCCGTGACGCTGGTGGCGGCGGTCTGGGCGGCCCGACGGGACGACGGCCTCGACCACCTGGTGTCGGTGGTCGACATCGGTGCGCTGACGGCGTTCGTGCTGCTGCACGCGTCGGTGGTCGGCTGGTTCGCCGTACGCCGGATGGACGGGCCGCCGAGCTGGTGGCGGCATGTGCTGGTGCCCGTGGTGGGTGCGGGGGTGCTGATCGCGGTGATCCTCAGCGCGACGACGAGCGCGCAGGTGGTGGGGGTCTGCTGGCTGGGGGTGGGGCTGGTGGTGCTGGCGATGCAGTGGGGGCGGGGTCCGGCAGTGTAGGGCCGCCTCGTTGTCCTTGGTGGCCGATACGCTCGCTCGCATGGCTCTCAATACCTCCGCGGAAGCCCCGCTGCCCGTCGGCGAGGTGTCCCGTCTCATCGGCGGATGGATCGACCGGCTCGGAGCCGTCTGGGTCGAGGGGCAGATCACCCAGCTGTCGCGGCGGCCGGGCGCCGGGGTGGTGTTCCTGACCCTGCGCGACCCGTCGCACGACATCTCGGTGAGCGTGACCTGTTTCCGGCAGGTCTTCGACCGGATCGCGGACGTGGTGACGGAGGGCGCCCGCGTCGTCGTCCTCGCCAAACCCGAGTGGTACGCGCCCCGTGGCCAGCTGTCCCTGCGGGCCACGGAGATACGGCCTGTCGGCATCGGTGAGCTGCTGGTCCGGCTGGAGCTGCTGAAGAAGTCCCTGGCCGCCGAGGGGCTCTTCGCCCTGGACCGGAAGAAGCCGCTGCCGTTCCTGCCGCAGCTGATCGGCCTGGTCTGCGGGCGGGCGTCGGCGGCCGAGCGCGATGTGCTGGAGAACGCGCGGCGGCGCTGGCCCGCGGTGCGCTTCGAGGTCCGCAATACGGCGGTGCAGGGTGTGCACGCGGTGAACCAGGTGGTCCAGGCGGTGAAGGAGCTGGACGACCTGCCGGACGTCGACGTGATCATCGTGGCGCGTGGCGGCGGCAGCGTGGAGGACCTGCTGCCGTTCTCGGACGAGCAGCTGATCCGTACGGTCGCCGAGTGCCGTACGCCGGTGGTGTCCGCGATCGGGCACGAGCCGGACTCCCCGCTGCTCGATCTGGTTGCCGACCTGCGGGCGTCCACGCCCACGGACGCGGCGAAGAAGGTCGTGCCGGACGTGGGCGAGGAGCTGGACCGGGTGCAGCAGCTGCGGGACCGGGCGCTGCGGACCGTACAGGGGCTGCTCGACCGGGAGGAGCGGGGGCTGGCGCACGCGCTGGGCCGGCCCTCCATGCAGCAGCCGCTGCGGATGGTGGACGAGCGCGCGGCGGAGGTCGACGCGCTGATCGGACGCAGCCGCCGGGTGCTGGGGCATCTGCTGGACCGGGCGGACTCGGAGCTCGCCCACACCCGGGCGCGGGTCGTCGCACTGTCGCCCGCGGCGACGCTGGAGCGCGGGTACGCGGTGCTGCAGCGGCCGGACGGTCATGTGGTCCGCTCCCCCGCGGACGCCGGGGCGCCGGGCGACGAGCTGCGGGCGCGGGTGTCGGAGGGCGAGTTCACCGTGCGGGTGGCCGAGTGAGCCGGCGCGGCGCCCATTCCTTTCCTTCGCCCGGACCCGGTGCGGCCGCGGACGCGGTTCGGACCTGGCTGTCGTAGCTCACACATAGGGTGGATCACATGACGGACGACGCGACAACGGCAGCTGCCGCCACCGACACGCTCGGCTACGAGCAGGCGCGGGACGAGCTGATCGAGGTTGTACGGCGCCTGGAGGCGGGCGGCACGACGCTGGAGGAGTCCCTCGCGCTGTGGGAACGGGGCGAGGAGCTGGCCAAGGTCTGCCGGCGCTGGCTGGAAGGGGCCCGGGCCCGCCTGGACGAGGCCCTCGCCCGGCCCGGGGAGGACCCGCAGGACGACGCCGGGTGACTCCCGAGCCGTAGGGCTCCGGGGCGGTCCGGTCCGCCCCGGCCCGGCCCGGAATGGATCCGAGCGCGCGGCGGTTGTGAGGCTCGTCGGAAATCGGGGCGGCCCGGCCGGTCGTCCACGCACACGTCTGTGGAGTGGATCACTCAGGTCCGGCGTTAGTTGAAAGTTAACCTATCCCTCGGTTACCGTCGCCGTATCGCTTGATCCCCGTTCGCCCGGAAGGTAATGCAAGATGTCCCTCGCCCTTGACCCCGCCGCCCAGGACCTCCTTTTCCGTGAGGCCCGCACCGCCAACACCTTCACCGACGAGCCGGTCTCCGAGGAGCAGGTCCAGGCGATATACGACCTGGTCAAGTACGGCCCGACCGCATTCAACCAGTCGCCGCTGCGGGTCGTCCTGGTCCGCTCCGACGACGCCCGTGCGCGCCTCGTGAGCCACATGGCCGAGGGCAACCAGCCGAAGACCTCCACCGCCCCGCTGGTCGCGATCCTGGCCGCCGACAACGAGTTCCACGAGGAGCTCCCGGTCCTGTTCCCGGTCTTCCCCCAGGCCAAGGACGCCTTCTTCTCCGAGCGCCCGGTCCGCGAGTCGGCCGCCGGGCTGAACGCCGCCCTGCAGGCCGCGTACTTCATCATCGGCGTCCGCGCCGCCGGTCTGGCCGCCGGCCCGATGACCGGCTTCGACGCCGCGGGCATCGAGAAGGAGTTCCTCGACTCCGACCACAGCCTGCTGATGGTCGTCAACATCGGCAAGCCGGGCGAGGACGCCTGGTTCCCGCGTCTGCCGCGTCTCGCCTACGACGAGGTCGTCAAGACCGTCTGATCCACCCGGTCATACGGAGAAGGCCCCGGAGCACTTGGTGCTCCGGGGCCTTCTCCGTATGACGTATGCCCGGCTCAGGACGTCTTGAGGGCGGCGGCCATCTCCGCCAGCCGCTGCGTCGAGGCGGAGCCGGTGACGACCGTGGTCGCGCCGTCGTCGTGGCGCACCAAGGCGTCGTACTTCGGGCCCTTCCAGTGCTGCCACGCCTCACCCGCGACCTGCTGCGTGTGCCCGGTGTTCTTCGCGTCCTGGCTGACCTCGGACACGTACTTCTTGGCCGGGGACGTGGACTGCTCCACCGCGACGTACTTCCCGTCCGGGTCGAGGAAGCCCAGGTGCCAGCCGTTGCCCGACTGGCGCTCGTAGCTGACCGAGGTGGGCTTCCAGTCCTTGGACAGACCGGCCGGAGCGGCGACCGGATACGGCGCCGCACGCCGCGCCGTCAGGAGCTCCACCCGGTAGTCGACCGCCTTGACCGGGTTGGCCTTGTCGTCGTGCGGTACGAAAATGTAGACACCCCCGGCGACGGCCGAGATCACCGCCATCGACAGGAACATGTCCCGCACTGTCTGCTTGCCTCGCTTGCTTGCCACGGGTCCATGTTCGCATTACGCCCGACGGGCCCGACCGAGGGGCGGCCACCCATGACAACCGGCCGTCGAGGCCGCTCATACGTGACCCGGTCTGCTCATTTTGTCGACCTGGCGATAGAGTCACAGCACCCTCTTCCGGTCGTCGCCGTACAGAAAGGTGCGTTCCGATGTCCGAGCATCACCTGCCGTCACAACTAGAGGTCTCCCCGGAGGCCCCCGACCGCAACCTGGCGCTGGAGCTGGTCCGGGTCACCGAGGCCGCCGCCATGGCTGCCGGGCGCTGGGTCGGCCGCGGTGACAAGATCGGTGCCGACGGCGCCGCCGTGAAGGCCATGCGGACCCTCGTCTCGACCGTCTCGATGAACGGCGTCGTCGTCATCGGTGAGGGCGAGAAGGACGAAGCACCCATGCTCTTCAACGGCGAGCGGGTCGGTGACGGCACCGGCGCCGAGGTCGACATCGCCGTGGACCCGATCGACGGCACGACCCTGAACGCCAAGGGCATGCCGAACGCGATCGCCGTGCTGGCCGCCGCCGACCGCGGCACCATGTTCGACCCGTCCGCGGTCTTCTACATGGACAAGCTGGTGACCGGCCCCGAGGCCGCCGACTTCGTGGACATCAACGCCCCGGTGTCGGTGAACATCCGCCGGGTCGCCAAGGCGAAGAACTCCGCCCCTGAGGACGTCACCGTCGTCATCCTGGACCGCCCGCGCCACGAGGGCATCGTCAAGGAGATCCGGGAGACCGGCGCCCGGATCAAGTTCATCACCGACGGCGATGTCGCCGGCTCGATCATGGCCGCCCGTGAGGGCACCGGCGTCGACCTGCTGATGGGCATCGGCGGCACCCCCGAGGGCATCATCTCGGCCTGCGCCATAAAGTGCCTCGGCGGTGTCATCCAGGGCAAGCTCTGGCCGAAGGACGAGGCGGAGCGGCAGCGCGCACTGGACGCCGGGCACGACCTCGACCGGGTGCTGTCCACCGACGACCTGGTCAGCGGCGACAACGTGTTCTTCGTCGCGACCGGCATCACGGACGGTGAGCTGATGCGCGGCGTGCGGTACCGCAGCGAGACGGCGACCACCGAGTCGATCGTGATGCGGTCCAAGTCCGGCACGATCCGCAAGATCGACTCGACCCATCGGCTGTCGAAGCTGCGCGCCTACAGCGCGATCGACTTCGACCGCGCGAAGTAGACCGCGCGAGGCAGGCCTCGCCGCGGCAGGAGCCGCGCCGGGCAGGTGACGCGCAGCGGCGACGCACGGCAGTGCGTGCGGAGCCGTCGGAACGTGAAGAGGCGCCCCCCATGTGCGGTGGGGGCGCCTCTTCGCGTCGGTGCGAGGCGTCGGCGCAAAGCTGTCGGGCCGGGCGCCGGTACGGGGCCGGCGGTTCGGAGATACGGGCCGGTCAGCCGGCGGCGGCGATGTGGTCGGCCGAGGCGGCCGCCTTGAGCTCCACCTCGCGGCGCCTGCGGCGGGCGAGCACCACACGGCGCTCGGCAGCCGTGAGGCCGCCCCACACCCCGTACGGTTCGGGCTGCACCAAGGCGTGTTCCCGGCATTCGACCATCACCGGACAGCGCGCGCAGACCCGCTTCGCGGACTCCTCGCGGGACAGTCGGGCAGCAGTCGGCTCCTTCGACGGGGCGAAGAACAGCCCGGCTTCGTCCCGGCGGCACACCGCCTCCGAGTGCCAGGGGCCGGCCTGGTCCTCCCGAGCAGGAGTGCCCTGGGTGGGAACGGCGGCGACCTGCAGGGGCTGATGCGGCAGTTGCAGCACGGTCTACTCCTGACGACGGCTTCGCGAGCGAGAGACGATGCAGCACTCCCTACCCGCTGTGCGTGCGCCTATGCACTGAGTGGCACTGAGTTCCGGGTGACGGAATTGCGGTCGACCGGAATTTTGGCCGGATCCAGAGCCGCGCGGACCGACGCGGGTTCAGCGGCCGAGGTGTTTGCGCAGCTGGTTGTGGAGATCCGTAATGAGTTTTCCGCGCTTCGGCTTTGCCTCGACGTTCCCGAAGACGGAATAGCCGTTGACGACGATCACCGGGGCTTCCGGGTCGGCGGATTCCAGTGTGACGACTTCGAAATTACCGAAGACGCCCGTGCCGCTGCCACGCAGCGAGATGTTCTCCGGAACCTTGATCTCGACACTGCCGAAGATGGAGGTCGCGTTGATGACGGTGAGCCTCTGGCTGAAAAGCGCCTCGGTCAGATCGATCTCCACGCTGCCGAAGAGCGCGAAGGCGTTCGTACGGCCACCGACCCGCCAGCGGCCCTTGCGGGTGGAGCTGCTGAAGATCGCCACCAGATTGTCGGCCGGGCCCGCGGGGGCCTCGGGGCCGTACGCGTACGGCGTGGCGGACGACGGCCGGGTGGCACCCCCAGGGGTCGGCAGGTCCTGTACCAACGGCTCGAGTTCACCGACGGTCTTGGCACGGTAGACGGCGTCGACCCGTTCGGCGTGCTCCTCGGCGGTCAGCCGGCCCTCGGCCATGGCCTCCCGCAGGATGTCCGCGATCCGGTCGCGGTCTGCGTCGGAGGCGCGGATGCCGGCGGGCGCGGGCGGCGCCGGGGCGGCAGGCTGCTGAGGGTGCTTTTCGAGGTCCACCGGCTCAGCGTACCCAAACGCGATAGATCGCGACTAGGGCCTGTCCGGTGGATCAGGGCCCGACATGGCGCGGGCGCACTGCGAGCTGATCGATGCGGGACGGTGAGTGCATGCGCTGTTCGAACTGAGCCTTACCTCACAGGTTCGGCCCGCTTGCGGCGTTCTACCCTGATGGGTGCGCTGCCCAAGGGTGGTCAGCCGCTGTCGCCGAGTGAGGAATGGCCGTAATGCCAGAGTTTGCGTACTCCGATCTGCTCCCGCTGGGAGAGGACACCACGCCGTACCGGCTGGTGACCGCCGAGGGCGTCTCGACCTTCGAGGCCGACGGCCGTACGTTCCTCAAGGTCGACCCGGAGGCGCTGCGCACCCTGGCCGCCGAGGCGATGCACGACATCTCGCACTACCTGCGCCCCGCACACCTGGCGCAGCTGCGGCGGATCGTCGACGACCCCGAGGCGTCGTCCAACGACAAGTTCGTCGCGCTCGACCTGCTGAAGAACGCGAACATCGCCGCCGCGGGTGTCCTCCCCATGTGCCAGGACACCGGCACCGCGATCGTCATGGGCAAGCGCGGGCAGAACGTGCTCACCGAGGGCGGTGACGAGGAGGCCCTGTCGCACGGCATCTTCGACGCGTACACCAAGCTCAACCTGCGCTACTCGCAGATGGCCCCGCTGACCATGTGGGACGAGAAGAACACCGGCTCGAACCTCCCGGCCCAGATCGAGCTGTACGCCACCGACGGCGGCGCGTACAAGTTCCTCTTCATGGCGAAGGGCGGCGGCTCGGCCAACAAGTCGTTCCTCTTCCAGGAGACGAAGGCCGTCCTGAACGAGGCCTCCATGATGAAGTTCCTGGAGGAGAAGATCCGTTCGCTCGGGACCGCGGCCTGCCCGCCGTACCACCTGGCGATCGTCGTCGGCGGTACGTCGGCCGAGTTCGCGCTGAAGACCGCGAAGTACGCCTCCGCGCACTACCTGGACGAGCTGCCCGCCGAGGGCTCCCCGACCGGTCACGGCTTCCGGGACAAGGAGCTGGAGGAGAAGGTCTTCGAGCTGACGCAGAAGATCGGGATCGGCGCTCAGTTCGGCGGCAAGTACTTCTGTCACGACGTGCGTGTGGTGCGCCTGCCGCGGCACGGCGCCTCGCTGCCCGTCGCGATCGCCGTGTCGTGCTCGGCGGACCGCCAGGCCACAGCGAAGATCACCGCCGAAGGCGTCTTCCTGGAGCAGCTGGAGAAGGACCCGGCGCGCTTCCTGCCGGACACCACGGACGAGCACCTCGACGAGGCGGGTGACGTCGTCGAGATCGACCTGAACCGGCCGATGGACGACATCCTCGCCGAGCTGACCAAGTACCCGGTCAAGACCCGGCTCTCGCTGACCGGTCCGCTGGTCGTGGCGCGCGACATCGCGCACGCCAAGATCAAGGAGCGGCTGGACGCGGGCGAGGAGATGCCGCAGTACCTCAAGGACCACCCGGTCTACTACGCGGGCCCGGCGAAGACGCCCGAGGGATACGCCTCCGGTTCCTTCGGCCCGACGACGGCCGGCCGCATGGACAGCTATGTCGCACAGTTCCAGGCGGCGGGCGGCTCCAAGGTGATGCTCGCCAAGGGCAACCGGTCCAAGCAGGTCACGGACGCGTGCGACGCGCACGGCGGCTTCTACCTCGGCTCGATCGGTGGCCCGGCGGCGCGCCTCGCCCAGGACTGCATCAAGAAGGTCGAGGTCGTCGAGTACGCGGAGCTCGGCATGGAGGCGGTCTGGAGGATCGAGGTCGAGGACTTCCCGGCGTTCGTCGTCGTCGACGACAAGGGCAACGACTTCTTCACCGAGCCCGCTCCCGCGCCCACGTTCACCAGCATTCCGGTGCGGGGTCCCGGTCTCGCCTGACCACTTCGTGCGCACCTGCCTGCGGGGGCGTTCCGGTTTCCGCCGGGGCGCCCCCGCGGTGCGTCCGTAGCGCTTCGCTCAGGGCTCCAACAGCCCCGACGTCGCGAGCAGATAGCCGAGTTGGGCGCGGCTGTTGCTGCCCAGTTGTTCCGATACCTTCCGCATGTGTTCGGCCACGCTGCGACGGCTCATGCCGAGCCGGCGGGCGATCGACGCGTCCGTCTCACCGCCAACGACCGCCAGCAGAATGGTGCGTTGAAGGTCGGACATGATGACGGAGGAGCGCAGCGGCGCGCCGTCGGGACGGATCGGGACGGAGCGGGACCAGGCGTTGTCGAATTGCCGGACCACCATGCTGACCAGGGCCGGGTGCTGGACCCGCAGCGCCGTGTCCGGCTCGTCGGGGGCGGGCACGAACGCGATCTCCCGGTCGCAGACGATGAGCCGGTCGACGACTTCGGCGACCGTCCGGACCTCGGCTCCGGCCGACGTCACCTGCTCGATGTAGGAGAGCGTCGCCCGGTGCGAGCGGACGGTGTGCTGGTAGATCGTCCGCTGCCGCACTCCGCGCCGCAGCATCCGCAGATCGCGGGGCAACGCCTCGCCGAGGACGTGCGAGGGGCGGCCGCCGCCGGGCTGTGCGGTGAGCAGCTCCTCCTGGCAACTGCCCACGGCCGCGTCAAGTGCCTTGCTGATGACGGCCCTTCCGACGAGCCGGGTGAGAACGGGCTGTTCGAGCCGGTGGACTTCCGCGTACAGCTCCTCGAACGCGGCGAGACTGGCGCGGACCGCGCGAAGGTTGCGGCGCTGCCGGACGATCGCCTCCTCGATGGGGCCGAGTGCGGCGAACGATGCCGTCTCCGGCGGCACGGGAATCAGCGAACCCGGTACGTCCCGGTCCGTCACCACCAATTGCAGGGCCCGTAGGCAGGCCGGCGCCCCGTCCTGTGGAAGGCTTCCCTCCATGAGCGCGCGCCGGTACGCCGCCAGGGCCGCCTCGCAGGGACGGTCGGGCGACGATTCGCGGCAATCACATGCCCGTGGGCCGGATTGATCGTCCTTCACAAGTATGCAGATTACATTTGTGCAAACGGCTCGACATCGGGGGTCGTGGTTGCTCGACGAGTATGTCCGGGTGAAGCTCGGCATCGACCAGACCAACAGCCATTCCGACGACGGCCCGGACAGCGCGGCGCACGGCGAACGGCGTTATCGATTCCTCGTCGCCGGATACGCCATCTCTTCGTACGGCACCTTCCTGAATATGGTGGCGCTCAATCTGTTCGTCTATGAGACGACGGGCCGGGCGATCGCCATGGGGCTGTTCATGGCGGTGCGGCTGGGGTCCGGCTTTGTCGCCGGTCTGACGGCCGGCACGCTGCTCGCGCGTTTCACCGCCAAGACCGTGATGCTCTGGACGAATGTGGCTCAGGCGGCGGTGATGCTGCTGCTGGTCCTTGCGCCGGACGGGCTGCGCACGGGTGCGCTGATGGCCGTCTCGGTGGTGGTCGGGTCCTGCGGAACGCTCTTCATGGTGTCGCTGCGCAGTTCCATTCCCGAGATGGTGGGCGCCGACCGGCGCGGCTGGGCGAACTCCCTTTCCATCACCGGGCGTTCGCTGGCGATGGTGGCCGGCTTCGCATCGGCCGGCGTGGTCGTGTCGCTGGTCGGCTACACCGCCGCCTTCGTGGTGGACATGGCCACCTTTGTGATCTGCGCCGTGACGGTGGCACTGCTGCCGATCGCGGGCGGAGGCAGAGGGAAGAGCGCCCGGCCGGATTCGGAGGGGAATTCCGGCGGGCGCACCGAACAGGGTGCGGCGGCCGCGGAGAAGGCGGGGCGGCGGCGGATGCCCGTCGCGTTCGTCGCGCTGGCCGCCGCGCCCGGTCTCGGCCTGATGGTGGCGCTGCGTGGGGTGGACGCGTTCGGCTCGTCGTCCCACAACGCGGCGCTGCCGGTCTACTCCGCCGGGCTCGACGCCTCGCGCCCGGCCGTGTTCGTCAGCGCCTTCTGGTGCCTGTGGGCGCTGGGGAACGTCGTCGCACAACAGGTGATCCAGCGGTACGCGAAGCGCACCGGCCGATCGGTGGGTGCGCTGGGCTTCGGTTACGGCACGATCGTGATGTCCGGGGCGTTCATCCTCGCGTTCGCGGGGTTCCCGTTGGTGGCGACGGGGGTGATCGCACTGGTCGCGGGAGCGGCCGACGGGCTCACGGAGGTCTCGTACACCTCGCATCTGCAGACGCTCTCCACCGACCTGCGCGGGCATGCGTTCGGGCTCTCCGCGACGTTCGAGAATCTTGGCTTCGGCGTCGGAATGATCCTTGTCGCGGCGGCACTCGACCGCTACAGCCCGCTGACGGTCGTCGGTTGGTCCCATGGCGCTGCGATGGTGGTCGCGGTGGCGTTCCTGCTCCGGGTTGCGGGGCTGCGGAGGGGAGAGAGTCGCGGTGGTGGAGACGGCGAGGGAGCGGGATCAGGAGCGGGGGAACGAGAACCGCATCGCGGTGATCGGGATGGCGCTGAGGTTCCCGGGAGCTGACACCCCCGAGCGGTACTGGCGCGACATCCGGGCCGGCGTCTCGCACGTACGCCGTTTCACCCAGGCCGAGTTCGCCGCCGCGGGGATACCGGAGTCGGAGTACCGGGCGGAGGGGTTCATCGGGGCGGCGGCGCTGCTGGACGGCGACGGGCACGGCGGCATCGACGGGTTCGACGCCGGTTTCTTCGGGATGAGCGGGCGCGAGGCGGCCCTCACCGATCCGCAGCAGCGGCTCTTCCTGGAGTGCTGCTTCCACGCCTTGGAGGACGGTGGCTACGCCGGTCACGACGAGTCGTCACGGATCGGGGTGTACGGGAGCGCCGGTTACCGCCTCTACTCCCTGCACAGCTATCTCGCCGAGAACCTGGCCCCGGAGGCACGGTCCGGCGACTGGATGACCGTCAAACAGGTCCAGGTCGGCAACTACCCGGACTTCACCGCCAATCGGGCCGCGTTCCGGCTCGGTCTGACCGGTCCCGCGATCAATGTGGCGACGGCGTGTTCCAGTTCGCTGGTCTCCGTGCATCTGGCCTGTCAGGCGCTGCGCGCCGGTGACGCCGATCTGATGCTGGTCGGCTCGGCGGCGCTGCATCTGCCGCAGGTGACGGGGCACCGTCATGTGAAGGGTTCCACGCTCTCCCGGACCGGTGCCGTGCGGGCCTTCGACGCGGGTGCGGACGGTACGGTCGGCGGCAACGGTGTCGCCGCCGTCCTGCTGAAGCCGCTGGACCGGGCGCTCGCCGACGGAGACACCGTGCACGCCGTGATCCTGGGCTCGTCGGTCACCAACGACGGTGCGGCGAAGGCCGGTTTCGCCGCACCGGGTGTCGCCGGGCAGCGGGACGCCGTGCTGGGCGCGCTGCGGTCCGCCGGGGTCCCGGCGGAATCGCTGGGTTACATGGAGGCGCACGGCACGGGGACGTTCAAGGGCGACCCGATCGAGTTCGCCGCCCTCACGGAGGCGTTCCGCCGCCACACCGACCGGACCGGGTTCTGCGCGCTGGGCTCCACCAAACCTGCCATCGGACACCTCGACAGTGCGGCGGGGCTGGCCGGGCTGATCAAGGCGATCCTGGTCCTGCGGCACGGGATCGTCCCGCCGCTGGTGAACTTCCGGGCGCCGAATCCGGCGCTCGCCGTCGAGTCGAGCCCGTTTGTCCTACCGGCGAGGGAGGCGGCGTGGCCGGTGCCCGGGGAGGTGCGGCGAGCCGGGGTGCACTCCATCGGGATGGGCGGTACCAATGCGCACGTGATTGTGGAGCAGGCGCCCGTGGTGCGGGAGAAGGAGCCCGGGCGGACACCGGGGCGGGAGCGGAAGTTTTCCTCGGGGACGCTGCCCCTGCTGCCGCTGTCCGGCGCGAGCCGCGAAGCGCTGGTGGCGTACGCCGGCGCGTTCCGCGAGCGGCTGATGCGCGGGACCGGGGCGAAGCCCGCCGATCTGCTGGTCACGGCAGCGCTGGGACGACGTCACTTGCGCCACCGGCTGGTCGTGACGTCCGAGGATCCGGTGGCGGGGCTGGACGCGTTCCTGGCGGGGGCGGACCCGGGCGGTGTGTACGACACGGGGGTCGTCGAACAGGAGCCGGAGCGGCCCGTCTTCCTCTTCAGCGGGCAGGGCGGCGGACATCCGGGCATGGGCGCGGAGCCTGCCGCCCGCTTCCCCGTCGTGGCCGAGGTACTCGCCTCCTGCGCCCGCGTCTACGAGGAGGAGACGGGCAACGGCGACTTCCTCGACCGGGTCGTGCACGGCCACGGCCCGGCCGCCTGGACCACCGGCTTCGCGCAGCCCGCTCTCTTCGCCCTCCAGATCGCCCAGGCCCGCCTCTGGCAGCAGTTGGGCGTCACACCCTCGCTGGTCGCCGGGCACAGCGTCGGCGAGTACGCGGCGCTCTGCGTGGCCGGGGCGCTGAGCATGGAGGACGGGATGCGGCTGCTGTGCCGGCGCGGGCGGCTGATGCAGGAGCGGTCGGCGGCCGGTGCGATGCTCGCGGCGTTCGTACCGCAAGCGCGGGTACGGGAGTTGCAGGCTGCCGTCGAGGGGCTGGAGCTCGCCGTGGTCAACGGGCCGGTCCACCATGTCGTCGCCGGGCCCCCGGAGGCGGTCGAGGCCGCGCGCGCTCTGCTGGCAGCGGGCGGAGAGGCGTACGAGCCGCTGGCCGTGGACCGGGCCTTTCACACCGCCCTGCTCGATCCGGTCCTCGACGAGCTGCGGACCGCCGTGGAGAAGACACCGCTGCTCCCGCTGCGCACGCCGTTCGTCAGCGGGCTCGACGGGGCGGTGCGGCATCCGGGGTGGCGGCCCGACGCCGACCATCTGGTCCGGCAGGCACGGCGGACCGCCGACTTCCACGCGGTGCTGCGGGCCATCGGGTCCATGGGATCCGCTCGACCCACCGGCGCGGTCCTCCTCGAACTCGGCCCCTCCGCCGTACTGACCGGGATGGCGCGCCGGGTGCTGCCGGGTGCGGCCCCCGTACCGACGTCGGCGTTCCGGCACGCGGTGGCCCGGCTGCACTGCGCGGGGGTGGCCGTCGACTGGGCGGCGTTGCTCGCGGGATGCGGCGGCCGGCGGGTGCCGCTGCCGACGTATCCGTTCCAGCGTCGGTCCCACTGGGTCGGTCCGCCACCGGTCCCGACCACTTCGTACGTACCCGAGCGCACAACGGAGGATGGCATGACCGAACAGGCCGTACTGGAACGGGTCTTGGCGCTGACCGCCGGCCATCTGGGCTACCGGCCGTCGGAGGTCGGTGCGGACAGGACGTATGTCGGACTGGGCGCCGACTCGCTCCAGCTGATCGGCATGGTCCGGCAGTTGGAGGCGGAGTTCGGTACGGAGATCGCGATACGGGAGATACTGGAGGAGGCGGGCACCCCCCGGCTCACGGCTCGCCTGATAGTGACGCGCACGGCTCCGAAGCCGCAGGTGGAGGACGAGCCGGAGCCGGTCTACGCGACGCGCGCCGAGGTCGAGGAACTGACCCGTCAGGTGACCCAGCTGGCCCGCAACCAGGCCGCGATGCTCACCCAGCTCTCGGATGCCGTGGCCCTGCTGACCGGCATCTCCGCCGCCGCCCCCGAGGGGGACCGCCGATGAACCAGGCGGACGGTGCCGCCGTCGAGGTGGCCCGCGCGGCGGAGCTCTCGCGACGCCTGACCGAACAGCTCGCAGCCGCTGCTGCCTCCTCCCCGCCCCGCTCCCCCTCCACCGCCGCCGCACAGCACGGCCCCCGCCTCGTCGTGGACCCCGCGGCCGGCATGGCCGGGACGGACGCCGACCCCGCACAGCGCGCGCACACCGCCTCCCTCGTCCGGCGGTTCACCGAGCGCACCCGCACCTCGAAGGAACTGGCACAGCGGCATCGGCCGGTGCTCGCCGACAGCCGGGCCGTCGTCGGGTTCCGCCAGGCCACCAAAGAGATGCTGTACCCGATCGCCGCCCGGTCCGCGCACGGGTCACGGCTCACCGATGTCGACGGCAACGACTACACCGACATCACCATGGGCTTCGGCTCCCTGCTCTTCGGGCACGAGCCGGAGTTCGTCACCGATGCCGTGCAGCGCCATCTCTCGCAGGGCCTCCGGTTCGGTCCCCGCTCCTCCGACACCGGTGAAGTGGCCGCACTACTGGCCGAGTTGACGGGGATGGAGCGGGTGGCGTTCGCGAGCTCCGGTACGGAGGCGAACTCGGCGGCGGTCCGGCTGGCCCGGGCCGCGACCGGGCGCGACAAGGTCGTCATGTTCCGCGGCTCGTACCACGGGCACATCGACTCCGTGCTCGGCCGCCCCGGTGGTCCGGGCGGCCCCGGCGCCGTACCCGTCTCACGCGGCATCCCCGCGAGCGCCGTCGCCGAGCTGATCGTGCTGGAGTACGGCAGCCAGGACTCCCTCGACACCATCGACGCGCTCGGTGACACCGTGGCGGCCGTCCTCGTCGAGCCCGTCCAGTGCCGCAACCCCGCACTCCGCCCGGCCGACTTCCTGCGGTCGCTGCGCGACCTGACCGCCCGCCGCGGCATCGTGCTCCTCTTCGACGAGATGCTGACCGGTCTGCGCCCGCACCCGCGTGGCGCCCAGCACCACTTCGGCGTCGTCCCCGACCTGGCCACCTATGGCAAGGCACTCGGCAGCGGCTTCCCGATCGGCGCGATCGCGGGCCGCGCCGACATCCTCGACGGCGTCGACGGCGGTCCCTGGCAGTACGGGGACGACAGCGGACCCCCGCACGAGACCACCTTCTTCGGCGGTACGTACGTGCAGCACCCGCTGTCGATGGCCGCGGCGCGGGCGGTGCTCACGCACCTCGAGGAGGAGGGCCCCGCTCTCCAGGAGCAGCTGAACGCCCGGACCGACGCGCTCGCCGACCGCCTCAACCGCTTCTTCCGGGACGAGGAGTTCCCGCTCGAACTGGCCCACTTCGGCTCGATGTTCCGGTTCACCCACCGCGCCGACATGGAGCTGCTCTACCACCACCTCCTGCTGCGCGGCCTGTACGTCTGGGAGTGGCGCAGCTTCTATCTCTCCACCGCGCACACCGACGACGACGTGGCGGCGATCGCCGCCGCCGTGGAGGGTTCACTGCGCGAACTGCGCGACGGCGGCTTCTTCCCGTCGGCGAAGCGGCCCGTCCGGCCGCTGCCCGCACCGCGCACCCGCCCTGCCCCCGACCTCGGCGTCTACTTCTTCGGTGACCACCCCGAGACCGCGGACACGGCCAAGGCCTACGACAGCGTCATCGAGACGGCCCGCTTCGCCGACGAGCGCGGCTTCAGCTCCGTCTGGCTGCCCGAACGGCACTTCCACTCCTTCGGCGGCCTCTTCCCCAACCCGGCGGTACTCGCCGCCGTCCTCGCCCGTGAGACCGAACGGATCAGGATCAACGCGGGCTCGGTCGTCCTGCCGCTGCACGACCCGATCCGGGTCGCCGAGGAGTGGTCGGTCGTCGACAACCTGTCCGGCGGGCGGGTAGGCATCGGCTGCGCCACCGGCTGGCACGCGCAGGACTTCGCCCTGCACCCGGACCGGTTCGAGGACCGCCGGGAGATCGCCTTCTCCCATCTCGACGACGTCCGCCGGCTGTGGGCCGGCGAGTCCGTCGCGCGTCGGACGGGCGAGGGCGCCGAGACCGGCGTACGCATCCATCCACGTCCGGTGCAGGCCGAGCCTCCGATGTTCCTCGCCACCTCCGGGCAGCGTTCCTCGTACGGGGAGGCGGCCCGGCGCGGGCTGGGGATCGTCACCAACCTCATGAGCCAGACCGTGGCCGAACTGGCCGCGAACATCGACCACTACCGGCAGGTGCGCGCCGACTCCGGACTCGATCCGGACGGCGGCCGGGTGACCGTCCTGGTCCACACCTACCTCGGTACGGATCACGCCGCCGCGCGGGCCGAGGCGCTGGAGCCGATGAGCCGCTATCTGCGCTCGTCGCTGCTGATGAGGTCGGCCGCCACCGCGCTGGGCCGCAGCCCCGAGGACGTCGCGACGGCGAGCGAGGACGACCTGGACTATCTCTTCCGCCGGGCGTACGACCGGTACTGCGACCAGCGGGCCCTGATCGGTACCCCGGAGAGCTGTGCCCCGTTCGTCGACGCCCTGCACAGGGCCGGGGCCGACGAGATCGCCGCGCTCGTCGACTTCGGGCTGCCCGAGGAGCGGATGCGGGCGGGGCTGGAACAGCTGGATCTGCTGCGGCGCCGCACCCGGGAGCGGAGGACGCCGGAGGCGCAGGGACTGCACGAGGCCCGGGGGCCGCAGAAGGCCCAGGGGCCGCGGGAGGCGCAGGGTCCGCGGGAGGCGCAGGACATCACCGCGCCCGCCACCTCCGCGCAGCGGCGGCTGTGGCTCGCGGCCCGGCTGCTCGGCAACTCCGCCGCGTACAACGAGACGCAGGCGGTCCGCCTGCGCGGCCGGCTCGACGAGTCCGCCCTCCGTGCCGCCCTGGACGGGCTGGTGGCCCGCCATGCCGGGCTACGGACCGTGTTCCGGGCCGGCAGCGGCGACGCGACCGTGGTCCAGGTCGTCCGGCCCGGGCTGCGCATCCCGCTCCTGGTGACGGACGCCCGGGGGCAGTCCCCCGACGGGGCCGATCCGACGGTCGCGGCGGCAGTCGCCGAGGAGAGCGGGCGCGGGTACGACCTGGCCGAGGGACCACTGTTCACACCCCGGCTGATCCGGCTCGCGGACGACGACCAGGTGCTGGTGCTCGGCATGCACCACATCGTCACCGACGCCCACTCCGCGGGCCTGATGACGAGTGACCTGGAGGAGCTGTACCGGGCGGCGGTGGAGAACCGCGCACCGGTCTTCGCGCGGCCTGCGGGCACGACGGCCGGTGCACCGGAACCCGCCCGGGACCCGGCCGATCTGGCCTGGTGGCGGGAGCAGTTGGGCGAGAAGCCGCCGGTGCTCGAACTGCCCACCGACCGGCCGCGCGAGCGCCGGGTCGCGGGGCGCGGCGGGGCGGTGGCCGTACGGGTCGACCAGGAGCGGACCGTACGGTGGCAGGAGTGGAGCGGGGAGCAGGGCGCCACACTGTTCGCGACGCTGTGCACGGCGTGGCAGCTGGTGCTGCGCGGGCGTTCGGGGCAGGACGAGTTCGTGCTCGGGTCCACCTTCGGGCGGCGCACCCCCGGGACCCGGGACACGGTCGGCTTCCATGTGGCGCTGCTGCCGCTGCGGGTGTCGCTGCCGGACGGCACGGACCCGGCCGATGCGGTACGGGCCACCGGGCGCGCTCTGCGCGAGGCGGACGAGCGGCAGCTGGTCGACCTGGACGCCCTGCTCGTCGGGACGCACCCGGACCCGGGCAACCCGCGCCCCCTGATCACCGTGTCGGTGGACCTGGACAACGAGACGCTGTCGCGGATCGACCTGCCGGGTCTACGGGCCGAGGAGGTGCCCGCCGGGACGGAGTCCGCCCCGCTGGAACTCGCCCTGATGGCGACACGCACCGCATCGGGCCTGCGGCTGCGGCTGCGCTACGACGCGGATCTGTTCGACGCGGAGACGGCGCACGGATATCTCGACGAGGTGGTCGGGACGCTGGAGTCGATGACGAGTGGCGGCAGGGCCGCCGGGGACGAATCACCGCGCTCCGCCGCGGACACGCTCCGGGACGTCTGGGAGTCCGTCCTCGACGTCCGCGGCTTCCCCGCCGAGACCAACTTCTTCGATCTCGGCGGCAATTCGATCACCGCGATCCGCCTGGTCAACCGGGTACGGGACGCGCTCGGTGTCGACTATCCGATGGCGGACTTCTTCTCCGACGCCACACTGCGGGCGATGACCGACCAGCTCACGCCCGAGCCCGAACCCGCCGGGGAGGATGTCGAGGTCGTCGACCGTGCCCCGGTCAGCGACCAGCAGGCCCGGATGATCGCCGGACACCACTCCGTACCGCACTCCGAGCTGTGGAACATCCCGACCCGGATCACCTTCACCGGCGCGCTGGACGTGCCGGCGCTGCGGTCCGCGCTCACCGAGCTGCTGGCCCGGCACCACTCCCTGCGGACCCGGTTCGTCGAGGAGGACGCGTCCTGGTGGCAGGAGGTCGTCGCCGCGCGACCCGTCGATCTGCCCGTCGAGGACCTCACCGGTCTGCCACCAGGTCAACGGCGTTCCCGGGCAGATGAGTTGTGTCGCGAAACCGCGACCACCGGCTTCGATCTCTCGCAGCCCGCGATTCCCCGACTGCGGCTGCTGCGCGTCGAGGAGGACCGCTGGGCGCTGATGTTCGTCCTGCACCACATCACCGCCGACGGCTGGTCCCTGTCGCTCCTGCTCGCCGAGATCGCCGCGCTGTACACCGCGGCGGCGAAGGGCGTGCCGCACACTCTCGACCCGCCGGGCTCGCAGGTCACGGAGTACGCCCGCTGGCAGCGCGCCCAGGACGACCCGGCGACGGAGGCCCGCCGGGCCGCGTACTGCGCCGGGTATCTCGACGGAGTGCCGTCCCGGGTGCCCGTACCGACCGACCGTCCCCGGCCCGCGCAGCTCAGCGGGCTCGGCGACACCATCCGCGGCCGGGCGTCGGGGGCGGTGCGGGCGGCCGTCGAGGAGTTCGCCGGGGCTGTTCACACCACCCCGTTCGCGGTGGCGGCCACGGCGCTCGGAGTGTTTCTGACCAGGCTCTCCGGGGAGCCGGACATTCTGCTGAGCGTCCCGTACGCCAACCGTCAGGGCACCGCATTCGAGTCGCTCGTCGCCATGACGTCGACGGCGGTCATGGTCCGCGTACGACAGGATTCGGCCAATCTCGAGACCACCTGTGCCGAGCTGACGGCGCGTACCGGGGTGGGGGCGATGGGGGCGATGGCGCATGTGCTGCCGACGGCCCGGATCATGCAGGCGATGCGCGACGCGGGCGCCGACGACGTGCCGGACCGGGTGCCGCATGTGCTCGCCTTCCAGAACTCCCTCGACACGGACATCGAGATCCCCGGTCTGGACGTCGAGGTGGAGGATCTGGCACCGCCTCTTTCACGCAGCGAGCTGTGCTTCGGGCTTGCGCCGTGCCGGGACCGTACGAAGGGTTATCGGACGTTCCTGGAGTACTCCACCGACCTGTGGAACCGGGAGACAGCTGAAGAACTCCTCAACTCGTACATCGCGCTGCTCGAGGAGTTCTGCGCCCGGCCGGACCGCCCGGTCCGGGAACTGCTGCTCCCGTCGTCCCCGTCACTCACACCCTCGAAGCCCTGGTCGCCACCCTCACGCCCCAAACCCTCACCCCCACCCGCGAAACCGAACAGCGGAAAGGCGGACGCCGTATGACGCCGGCCCCCCACCCCAGTCACCGCAGTCACACCGACGACCTGCTCACCTTCATCCGGGCCAGCCCGTCCCCGTACCATGCGGTGGCCAGCGCGATCCAGCGGCTGGAGAAGGCCGGCTTCCGCGAGCTGCGCGGTACGGACGACTGGACGGGCACGACCGGCGGCAGCTTCGTCGCCCGCGGCGGCGCCCTGATCGCGTGGTACGTCCCCGAGGACGCCCCGGCGCACACCCCGTTCCGGATCATCGGCACGCACACCGACTCGCCGAACCTGCGGATCAAGCCCACCCCTGACACGGGCTCGGCGGGCTGGCGCCAGATCGCCGTGGAGATCTACGGCGGGGTCCCGCTCAACACCTGGCTCGACCGCGACCTGGGCGTCTCCGGGCGGCTGGCGCTGCGCGGACCCGGCGGCACGACCGAGTCGCGGCTCGTCCAGATCGACGAACCGCTGCTGCGGGTACCTCAGTTGGCGATCCACCTGGACCGATCCGTCAACGAGGGACTGGTGCTCGACCGGCAGCGCCATGTCGCCCCCCTGTGGGCGCTCGGCGCCCCCGAGGAGGGCGCGCTGCTGCGCCGGGTGGCGGCGGCCGCCGAGGTGGACCCGGACGAGGTGCTCGGCTGGGACCTGATGCTGCACGACATCCAGCCGCCCGGATATCTGGGCGCGGAGCGGGAGTTCGTCGTCTCGTCACGGCTGGACAACCTGGTGTCGGTACATGCCGGCGTCACCGCGCTGGCTGGCGCGGCGACGGGAGCCGAGCGTCCCTCGTACATCCCCGTCCTGGCGGCCTTCGACCACGAGGAGGTCGGCAGCGGTTCCGAGACGGGTGCGCAGAGCCCCATGCTGGAGCGGGTCCTGGGTCGCTCCGTCACCGCGCGCGGCGGCAGCTCGGAGGACTGGTCGCGAGCGGTGTCGGGGGCCTTCTGCGTCTCCGCCGACATGGCGCACGCGGTGCACCCCAACTACGCCGAGCGGCACGACCCGGACCACCACCCGCTGCCCAACGGCGGACCGACGATCAAGGTCAACGTCAATCAGCGGTACGCCACCGACAGCACCGGGATGGCCGTGTTCGCGGCGGCGTGCGAGCGGGCGGGTGCGCCGTGGCAGCCGTTCGTCTCCAACAACGCGATGCCGTGCGGTACGTCGATCGGTCCGCTCACCGCGGCCCGGCTGGGGGTCGCGACCGTCGATGTAGGGGTGCCGGGTCTCTCCATGCACTCGGCGCGCGAGCTGTGCGGGGCGGACGACCCGGCGTATCTGGCCGCCATCCTGGGCGCGTTCGTGACGTCCGGCTGACCCTCCCGTACACCTTCGACCGGAAGAGAGACCGTGGAAGAGACTGTCCTGATCTGCCTGCCCTTCGCCGGGGCGGGTGCGTCGTTCTTCACGCCCTGGCAGGGGCAGGCCCCGGTGGGGCTGACGTTCCTTCCGGTGCAGCTGCCGGGCCGGGAGAAGCGGTTCGCCGAGCCCGCGTACACCTCGGCTGCCGAGGCCGTGGACGACGCGTACGCCCAGGTCACCGCCGCGCTCGGGGGCACGGGCCGACGGGTGGCCGTGTTCGGGCACAGTATGGGCGCGGTACTCGCGTACGAGCTGGCGCACCGGCTCGAACGCGAGCCGGGGATCCGTCTCGAAGCGCTCTTCGTCAGCGGCTCGCCCGGTCCGTGGACGGCCCGCACCGACCGGGCGGGCGGACTGCCGGAGGACGAGTTCGTCGCACGGGTGAAGAGCTTCGCCGGGTACGCGCATCCGGCGCTGGAGGACCCGGAGATGCGGGAGCTGCTGCTGCCGTCGCTCCGGGCCGACGTACAGCTGCACGAGAGCTACCGGCCGGCCTCCGAACGGCCGCTGACCGTACGCGTCGTCTCGGTCCGCGGGCGTACGGACACGCTCGTCGGCGCGGCCGGCGCCGCCGAGTGGGGGTGGGCGACGAGCGGGAAACTGACCGTCGCCGAGCTGGACGGCGGGCACATGTATCTGGCCGACCGGCCGGGCGCGCTGCTGGAACTGATCGCCACCGAACTGGGCGAGGTATGACGACGAGCGGCGGCACCGGCCGGCTGGCCGGGCGGACCGCTCTGATCACGGGTGCGGCACGCGGGCTCGGCAGGGCCTGTGCGCTGACGTTCGCCCGCGAGGGCGCGGATCTGGTGCTGCTCGATGTGGCGGGTCCGCTGCCCGGCGTTCCGTATCCGCTCGGTTCGTCGAGCCAGCTCGCGTACACGGCGGAGCTCTGCCGCGATGCGGGCGCCGCCGTGCTGACCCGGCAGGCGGACGTGCGGGATCTCGGCGCGCTGGAGGCGGCGGCGGACGACGCGGAGGAACGCTTCGGCCGGATCGACGTCCTCGTCAACAACGCCGGGATCGCGGCCCCTTCGGGCCGTGCCGCACATGAGATCACCGAGCCCGAGTGGCAGCTGATGATCGATGTGGACCTCGGTGGCGCCTGGCGGGCGATCCGGGCCGTCGGGGGGCGGATGACCGCGCAGGGCTCCGGCTCCATCGTCAACATCGCGTCGACGGCGGGCCTGGTCGGCTACCGGCACTTCGCCGGTTACGTCGCCGCCAAGCACGGCCTGGTCGGGCTGACCAAGGCCGTCGCACTGGACTACGCCCCGCGCAAGGTCCGGGTCAACGCGGTGTGCCCCGGGTCGGTGCGGGACGACGAGGCGATGGAGGGCCGGATGCTCGCGGAGATCGCCCGGTCGCTGGAGGTGCCGGTCGCCGAGCATGAGGAGACGTTCGTCCGGGCGCAGCCGATGAACGCACTCGTCGAACCACAGGATGTCGCGGACGCGGCGCTCTGGCTGGCGTCGGACGAGTCGCGTCAGGTGACGGGGAGCGTGTTGACGGTCGACGGCGGATTCACGACGCGCTGAGGCGCACCCCGACGAGGAGGAGAGCACCGGTGCCGATCGCCCCCCATACGCTGACGGTCCGCCTGCCACGGGGCGCGACGAACGACGCCGTCGCGACCGTGCTCGCGACGGCGTCGAAGCGGTGGTGGCCGGACGGCCCGCACCCCCGGCTGTGGACCGAGACCGTCCCGGCACCGGCGGACTCGGAGAGGGCAGCACGCCGCCGCGAGACCGAGACCCGACGTCCGCTCGGACCGGGGCAGCTGCTGAGGGTGCTGCTGCTGCGGTACGAGGTGGAGGGCGCGGGTGGGTCCGGGGGCGTGTTCGCGGGCGGGCGCGTACACACCCCTGCGACGGGCACCACAGGCGACCTCGTGGACGCCCGCGCAGGCGGGACCGCGGGCGGCCTCGCGGGTGAGACCGCCGACGGGACCGCGCAGGGCACCGTGCGCACGCCCGTTCCCCGTCCCGGTGATCTCGTCCTCGTCGCCGATCCGGCGGCGCTGGACGCGACCTCGCTCCGGCTGATCTCCCGGGTGCTCGGCGGGGAGCTCGGGCCGGACGAGGTACGGACGGCCGAACGCCCCCCCGCCGCACATCCCGGTCTCGTCCCCGCCCCCGCAGCCCTGCGGCGCGCCGCCGCCACCGCACTCGTGCGCGGACGGTACGAGGGGAGGTCGTCCGTGCGCGTGACCGTGCCCGTATCGGCGCCCGACCGGCCCGGGTACGCCCTCGGCGCGTTCGACGGCCGGGCCGTGCTCGAAGCCGACCTGTCCGAGGACCGTACGGTCGGGGACCTCCTGGCCACTCCCCTCGCTCCTCTCGCTCCTCTCGCTCCTCTCACTCCTCCGGGCGACGACGTCATCGACGAAGCCGCCCTTTCCGAGGGCCATGTCGCGCGCGTACAGGACCAGTTGGCCACCGTGCCGCCCGAGACCCCTCTCATCGACCTCGTCCTGCTCGACGAGACGGAGTCCGCCGAGCAGCTCGCCCTCGGCCGCCCGGCCGCCCCGCCGTCCGTCCCTTCCCGCCGCATCGACGAGGCCTTCGCGGACCAGGTCGCCCTGCGTCCGGACGCGCCCGCCCTGACCTGTGGCGAGCACACCCTGACCTACCGGGAGCTGGACTCCCGTGCCGACGAACTGGCCGCCGGGCTGCGCGCCGGGGGCGTCCTGCCCGGTGACAATGTGGGTCTCTGCCTGCCCCGCTCGACGGACCTCGTCGCGATGATGCTCGCCGTCCTCAAGGCGGACGCGATCTACGTACCGCTGGATCCGGACCACCCCGCGGACCGCCGCGCCCGTATCGCCGACGACGCCGGGCTGCGGCTGACGGTGGAGGACACCACCACCCTCACCGGCCACCCGGGCGAGCATCAGGCCTTCACCGCCCGGCCCGCCACCGCCCCGGCCTACGTCATCCACACCTCCGGCTCGACCGGCCGCCCCAAGGGCGTCGTCGTGCCCCACGTCAATGTCCTCGCCCTCGTCGAAGCCACCCGCGACGACTTCGGTCTCGGCCCCGGCGACACGTGGACCCTCTTCCACTCCAGCGCCTTCGACTTCTCCGTCTGGGAGATCTGGGGCGCCCTGCTGACCGGCGCCCGGCTGGTCGTCGTCGACTACTGGCTGTCGCGCTCCCCCGCCGACTTCCACGCCCTGCTCGCGCGGGAGGGGGTCACCGTCCTCAGTCAGACCCCGTCCGCATTCACCCAGCTCATGGCCGCCGACCGGGAGCACGGCGAACGCCGGGGCCACGGGCCGCCGCTGGCCCTGCGCCTGGTCGTCCTCGGCGGCGAACCGCTGGACGTCCGCCCGCTGCGCGACTGGTTCGACCGCCACCCCGAGGACCGCTGCCGGCTGGTCAACATGTTCGGCATCACCGAGACGACGGTCCATGTCACGGCGCAGACGGTGACCCGGCACACGACGCTGTGCGGATCCCGCTCGGTGGGACGTCCACTGCCCGGCTGGTACGTGTACGTGCTCGACGCCCGGGGCAGGCCGGTCCCGCCCGGGGTACCCGGCGAGATACACGTCGGTGGCGCCGGGGTCGCGACCGGGTACCTGGGCCGCCCGGAGCTGACCGGGCAGCACTTCGTACCCGACCCGTGGCACGGCGGACGGATGTACCGCAGCGGCGATCTGGGCCGGTTGCTCCCGGACGGCACGCTGGAGCATCTGGGCCGGATCGACAGCCAGGTGAAGGTGCGCGGCTTCCGGATCGAGCCGGACGAGATCCGTCACGTGCTGCTGGCCGATCCGTCCGTGACCGCGGCGGCCGTGACGGTGTCCGGGGACGCGTTCCTGGACGCGGCGGGTGTGCGGATCGATGCGTACGTCGTTCTGGCGGCGGACCCGGTCGGCACGGCCGACGACATACGCCGGAGGGCCGCGAAGCTGCTGCCGGATCACATGCTGCCCGCCTCGGTGACCGCCCTGAAGCAGCTCCCGCTCACCCCGAACGGCAAGCTGGACCCGTCCGGGCTGCCCGCCCCGACGGCCCCGGCCGAGGCCCTCGCCGACGCCCCGCCCGGCACCACTGCCCCCACCGGCCTCTTCGCGGAACTTATCGGAATCTGGGAGTCCGTCCTCGGCGTGCCGGTCGGCCCCGACGACAACTTCTTCGATCTGGGCGGCAATTCGCTCTACGCGATCCGTCTGGCCACCGCGATGCGGGAGCGAGGCCTGCCTCCGGTGCCGCTGCGGCGGCTCTATCTGTCGCCGACGGTCCGGTCCCTGAGCGAGGCGGTGGACGAGTGACGGCGGGGTGGCCGCGGCGCGCGACCGCCCCGCCGTCATGCGCCCTGCGGCCCTACGCGAAGCGCTGCTTCGCGGTCCCGTCGCACGCCTGGAGCTTCAGCGGGTCCTTGGCCGCCGCGAGCGTCAGGCACAGCCCGGTCGAAGCCGCCGGGCGCAGCGTGCCCGACTCCTGGACGAACTGCTGGTTCGCCGCGCCCGAGCAGTTCCACAGGATGAGCGTGACACCCGCCCGGTAGTCGGCGCCCGGCACGTCGAGGCACCGGTCGTGGCTCAGTTCCGTACGGACGGTCTTCGTGCCTGCGTCGTACCACCAGCCCTGGTTGCGACCGCCGTGGCAGTCCCAGCCCGCGATCTTCGTGTTGTTCCGGGTCACCGACGCGGGGACGTCGACACACGTGCCGGTGGCCGCGTTCCTCAGGGGCTTGAAGACCGAGTCCCAGGCGGCAGGCTCCAGGACCGGCTTGCCGGTGCTCGCCGGGTCTGCGCAGCTCGCCTCGCGCAGACCGGAGTTGTAGATCTGGGTCAGGCAGGAGGCGAAGGCGGCGTGTCCGCGCGCGTTGGGGTGGAAGGACTGCCGGACGGAGTTGGAGTCCGGCGGGAAGTGCGACAGGTCGATGTAGAGGCCGCGGGCCCAGGTGTCCTCCATGCAGACCTCGTGGCCGTGGAAGAGCCGGGAGTTGTCGAGGTAGACGGCCCCGGTGTCGGCTGCGGCCTTGCGCATTCCGCGTTCGAAGGCGGGGACGGCGACGTTCCGGCCCCAGGCGGCGTCGGAGTCGTAACCGGCGCAGCCACCCGGAATCTTGCCGGGGAAGTTCGGGTTGTCGTTGAAGTCGGGGCCGATCGGGCTGGGGTAGCCCATGACCACGAGCTTGTAGTCGCCACTGGCGTATCCGGCGTCGGACATGACGGTCTGCAGGTCGCGAACCGTCTTCTCGACCTTGGGGACGAGCCCGTCGACCCGAGCCTGCCAGCCGCCCTCGTACGTCGGCCGGCAGGCGCCCTTGAGGAGCACCCAGCGCTCCACGCAGTCCGTCATCACCGGGCCGAACTGGAGGTCGTCGTTGGCGCCGGCCACGAGCACGATCATCTTGATGCGGGTGTTGCGGGCCTTGATGGCGAGGTTGTCGCTCTGCACGAGTTCGTCGGCGTACTGCCTGGTCCCGCCGATCACGATGTTTCCGGTGTACGCGCCCGAGCAGGAGACGTTGTACGTGACGTCGGCGGGGATCCCGGTGCGGTGGATGGCGGAGTCGGGCGAGCGGTGGCACCAGTTGTCGGGACCGTTGGTGCCCGCTTCGTACGTTCCGACGCCCTCGCCGGAGATCTCGCTGTCGCCGAGCGAGATCAGCCCGGTCCTGCGGTCGGCGAGCGGGCGCTCCGCCGGGTCGCCGTACAGCCGGGTGGCTTCGGCGGCGCGGACGGCCTCCAGTTCGGGCGGGAGGGGGGTGGATGCGGTAGGGGTGGTACCGGACCGGTGTGCCGCGCCGGCCGGTCCGGCTGCCGCGGTCGTGCCGCCCATCGCCGCCGCCAAGACCGCGGCAGCCGCGACCGTACGGCGGAGTCTGTGTCTGGTGCGCCTCATTGCGCCTCCCCGGTTTGTGGTTACCCCCGGTATTTACTGGCCGGTAGGCGACTTGGGAATACGCAGAACAAGACAAGTGCTCAACTTTTTCAGGAGGTTGAACCCCATGGACGACGCACAGACACCCGCCGGCCCGGCCGACACCACCGAGTACCGCATCGAGCACGACTCGATGGGTGAGGTGAAGGTCCCCACGCATGCCAGATGGCGGGCCCAGACGCAGCGCGCCGTGGAGAACTTCCCGATCTCCGGCCAGCGCCTGGAACGGGCTCACATCGAGGCCCTGGCCCGGATCAAGGCCGCCGCGGCCAAGGTCAACGCCGAGCTCAAGGTGCTCGCCCCGGACATCGCCGACGCGATCCAGGACGCGGCGGCCGAGGTCGCCGACGGCCGCTGGGACGCGCACTTCCCGATCGATGTCTTCCAGACCGGGTCCGGCACGTCCTCCAACATGAACACCAACGAGGTCCTGGCGACCCTCGCCACCGAACGGCTCGGCCGTGAGGTCCACCCCAACGACCACGTCAACGCCTCGCAGTCGTCCAACGACGTCTTCCCGTCGTCCATCCACATCGCCGCGACCGCGGCCGTCACCGGTGAACTGATCCCCGCCCTGGACCATCTGGCGGCCGCGCTGGAGCGCAAGTCCGCCGAGTTCGCAACAGTCGTGAAGTCGGGCCGTACACATCTGATGGACGCGACGCCGGTGACCCTGGGTCAGGAGTTCGGCGGTTACGCGGCGCAGATCCGGTACGGCATCGAGCGGCTGAACGCCTCGCTGCCGCGCCTCGCCGAACTGCCGCTCGGAGGCACGGCCGTCGGCACCGGCATCAACACCCCGCCCGGCTTCTCCGCCGCCGTGATCGCCGAGGTCGCCCGCGTCACCGGGCTTCCGCTCACCGAGGCCCGCGACCACTTCGAGGCGCAGGGCGCGCGGGACGGGCTCGTCGAGACATCGGGTCAGCTCCGCACGATCGCCGTCTCGCTCACCAAGATCTCCAACGACCTGCGCTGGATGGCCTCCGGCCCGCGCACCGGATTGGCCGAGATCAGCCTTCCGGACCTCCAGCCGGGCTCGTCGATCATGCCGGGGAAGGTGAATCCGGTCATTCCCGAGGCCGTCCTGATGGTCACCGCCCAGGTGATGGGGAACGACACGACGGTCGCCGTCGCGGGCGCGGCGGGCAACTTCGAACTGAACGTCATGCTGCCGGTCATCGCGAAGAACCTGCTGGAGTCGGTCCGGTTGCTGGCCAACGTCTCCCGGCTGCTGGCTGACCGTACCGTCGACGGGATCACGGCCGACGTGGAACGGGCCCGGGAGTATGCGGAGTCCTCACCGTCCGTCGTCACCCCGCTGAACAAGTACATCGGCTACGAGGAGGCGGCGAAGGTCGCCAAGAAGTCGCTCGCCGAACGGCGGACGATCCGCGAAGTGGTGCTGGCCTCGGGGTATGTGGAGCGCGGCGATCTCACGGTGGAACAGCTCGACGAAGCGCTCGACGTGTTGCGTATGACCCGCCCGTGACGTGGATCGCAGCAACCGGGCGGCCGCATCCCTAAGATCTCTCCATGGCAGGTACGGGAGACAACGCGCGCGCAGAAGTCGATCGCTCGGACGCCGGGTACTGGGCGCCGGGCGATCACATCCTGTGGCGCTACCGCGGCAACGGTCCGCGGTCGCCCGGCGACGCCCACAGCCCCGTCCACATCTGCCGGCCGGTCACCGTCGTCCAGGACACCGACGAACTGCTCGCCGTCTGGATGGCACCCGGCACCGAATGCATCAGACCGGTCCTCGCCGACGGCACCAGCGTGCACGCCGAGCCGCTCGCCACCCGGTACACCGCGCCCCGCACCGTCGCCCGCTCGACCTGGTTCGGCAGGGGCGTGCTGAAACTCGCCCGACCCGGCGAACCCTGGTCGGTCTGGCTGTTCTGGGACCGAGGCTGGAGCTTTCGCAACTGGTACGTGAACCTGGAGGAACCGCGCACCCGCTGGGCCGGCGGCGTCGACTCCGAGGATCACTTTCTCGACATCGCCGTGCACCCCGACCGAAGCTGGCGCTGGCTGGACGAGGACGAATTCGCCCAGGCGCAGCGGGTCGGTCTGATGGACCGGGACACCGCGCGGCGGGTACGGGAGGCGGGCCGCGCGGCCGTCGACGTGATCAACACCTGGGGCGCTCCGTTCCGGGACGGCTGGGAGAACTGGCGGCCCGATCCGCGGTGGCAGGTGCCCGCTCTGCCGGATGACTGGGACCGTACGCCCTCGCATATGCCGTCGTGAGACCCTTGATGCACCCCAGGGGGGCAAACGTAGGATCGTCCTCCGGAGGGCTGCTCCGCTCCAATCGGCGGGCGCGGCACACGACCTGACCGCGAGTCATCGCACGAGTGCACGATCTTCATGAGCCGCATCAGTTGCATGAGCAGCAACAACCGCACGAGCCACTACGAGGGGGTGGAGATGTGCACGCTGTCCGCCGCCGAAACGGCGGAAACGTTGTCAGCGACACACCCCGCAGGCATACGGTTTCGGCCCCGCAGAGCTGGGCATGCGATGGCAGCCGTTGTCATCAACGCTCTCTCCGGGGCACAGTGGCGCCCCACAAGGTGATTGCCTCATACAACCGGCCCGGACGGACGGAACCCCACGCGTGACGGAGCATCCCACCTCCCACGAAGGCCGGCAGCCTCTCGCCGCCCGGTCGCAGGAACGCGCCCGGCCGCGGCAGCAGGACGCCGCGCCGGCAGCCGCCCCTGCCACCGCAGCGATTCCCGGCCCCGCAGCGGCGTCGGGCCCGAAGCCGGCCACGCCCGCCGGCACCGGCTCGAATCCCACGGCGATTCCCGGCCCCGCGACGGCACCGGCCCCCGCCGTCACGCCGAGCACAGCGGCGGCGGGACCGGACCCGCAGACGGTGGCCCGCCGCGAAGGTGACCGGCTGCGCTTCGTGGGCGCCGCGACCCGCCGGATCGCCCGCGGCATAGACCTGGACGAGATCGTCCTCGGCCTGTGCCGGGCCAGCGTGCCGACGTTCTCCGACGCCATACTCGTCTACCTCCGCGATCCGCTCCCCGTCGGCGACGAGCGCCCGGCCACTCCGTTCATCCTGCGGCTGCGCCGGTCCGACCGGCTGCGTTTAAACGATGAGGAGACCGAGACCTCCCCGGAGACCGAGCGACTGCGCCCGCCCACCATCGACCCGCACGCCGACCTGACGCCCGCGGCCGAACTCTGCGAGGTGCAGGCGGGCGGTGCGCTCGCCGAGGTGCTGCGCGGCGTACGGCCCGTCTTCGGGGACTCCGCGGCGGCCCGCGTCGCCCTGCCCGAACTGCTCGGCGCCGGGCGCACCGTCCCCTCCGGCCACCGGGTGATCCTCGCCCCGCTGCGCGGCCGCCGGCGGGTGATCGGTGCTGCCGTCTTCCTGCGCGGTACCGAGCGGCCGCCGTTCGAGGCCAATGACCTGCTGGTCGCCGCCCAGCTGGCCACGCACACCGCGCTCGGCATCGACAAGGCCGTGCTGTACGGGCGCGAGGCCTACATCGCCGATGAGCTGCAGCGCACCATGCTGCCCGACTCGCTGCCGCAGCCCACCGGCGTCCGGCTCGCCTCCCGCTACCTCCCGGCCGCCGAGACGGCCCGGGTCGGCGGCGACTGGTACGACGCCATCCCGCTGCCCGGCAGCAGGGTCGCCCTGGTCGTCGGCGACGTCATGGGCCACTCCATGACCTCCGCGGCCATCATGGGCCAGCTGCGCACCACCGCACAGACCCTCGCCGGGCTCGACCTGCCGCCGCAGGAGGTGCTGCACCACCTGGACGAGCAGGCGCAGCGGCTCGGCAGCGACCGGATGGCCACCTGCCTGTACGCGGTGTACGACCCGGTCGCGCACCGGATCACCATCGCCAACGCCGGACACCCGCCGCCCGTGCTTCTCCATCTGGGCGGCCGCGCCGAGGTGCTGCGGGTACCGCCCGGCGCCCCGATCGGCGTCGGCGGGGTGGACTTCGAGGCCGTCGAGCTGGACGCGCCCTCGGGCGCCACGCTGCTGCTGTACACCGACGGTCTGGTGGAGTCCCGGCTGCGGGACGTCTGGACCGGTATCGAGCAGCTGCGCGAGCGGCTCGCCGCCACCGCCCAGCTCACCGGACCGGATCACTCGCCGCCGCTGGAGGCGCTCTGCGACGACGTGCTCGACATGCTCGGCCCGGGCGACCGCGACGACGACATCGCGCTGCTCGCCGCCCGGTTCGACGGGATCGCGCCGAGCGATGTCGCGTACTGGTTCCTGGAGCCCGAGGACTCCGCCCCCGGACGGGCCCGGCGGCTGGCCCGCAGGGCGCTCAGCAGATGGGGCCTCGACGAGCTCTCGGACTCGGTGGAACTGCTGGTCAGCGAGGTGGTGACCAATGCGGTGCGGTACGCGGAGCGACCGGTCACGCTGCGGTTGCTGCGGACCGACATCCTGCGCTGCGAGGTCGGCGACGACGCCCCGCAGCTGCCCCGGCAGCGCCGGGCCCGCGACATGGACGAAGGCGGCCGCGGGCTCTTCCTGGTGAACCGGCTGGCCCGGCGGTGGGGTGCGACCCGGCTGTCCACCGGCAAGGTCGTCTGGTTCGAGATGCCGACTCGCGGCCAGCAATAAAATCAGGACGAATTAACCCAAGTCTGGACAAGGTCTACATGTTGCCGACCTCTCGTCGTCGGAGTTGACTCAGTCGTGACCGGGCGCCGCCTGGACGACCTGACCGACACCCCGCACCGACGGGAGGACGCTCGTGACCGAGGAAACGAAGAACGCTCCTTACACCACGAACAATGCCGGGATCCCGGTGGAGAGCGACGAACATTCGCTCACCGTCGGATCCGACGGCCCGATCCTGCTCCAGGACCACTACCTCATCGAGAAGATGGCCCAGTTCAACCGTGAACGGGTCCCCGAGCGAGTGGTCCACGCCAAGGGCTCCGGCGCCTACGGCATTTTCAAGGTGACCAACGACGTCAGCCAGTTCACCAAGGCGGACCTCTTCCAACCGGGCAAGCAGACCGCCATGCTCGCCCGCTTCTCCACGGTCGCCGGCGAACAGGGCTCCCCCGACACCTGGCGCGACCCCCGCGGCTTCGCGCTGAAGTTCTACACCGAGCACGGCAACTACGACATGGTCGGCAACAACACGCCGATCTTCTTCGTACGGGACCCGATGAAGTTCCAGGACTTCATCCGCTCGCAGAAGCGCCGCCCGGACAGCGCGGTGCGCGACCACGACATGCAGTGGGACTTCTGGACCCTCTCTCCCGAGTCCGCCCACATGGTCACCTGGCTGATGGGCGACCGCGGCATCCCGAAGACGTACCGCAACATGAACGGCTACAGCTCGCACACCTATATGTGGGTGAACGCGGGCGGCGAGAGGTTCTGGGTCAAGTACCGCTTCAAGACCGACCAGGGCATCGACTTCTACACCCAGGCCGATGCCGACGAGATGGCCGGTATCGACGGCGACGTCCACCGCCGTGACCTGTTCGAGTCGATCAAGCGGGGCGACCACCCGAGCTGGACGCTGTACGTCCAGATCATGCCGTTCGACGACGCGCCGGACTACCGGTTCAATCCGTTCGACCTCACGAAGGTGTGGCCGCACGGCGACTACCCGGAGATCGAAGTCGGCCGGATGACGCTGAACGAGAATCCCGAGGACTTCTTCGTCCACATCGAGCAGGCGTCCTTCGAGCCGTCGAACCTGGTGCCCGGCATCGGTCCGTCGCCCGACAAGATGCTGCTCGGCAGGCTCTTCTCGTATCCGGACACCCACCGGTACCGGATCGGCCCGAACTACGCGCAGCTGCCGCCGAACCGTCCGCGCTTCGGCCGGAACTCGTACGCGAAGGACGGCCCGATGCGGTACGAGCCGACGCGCACGGGGGCGGTCTACGCGCCGAACTCGTACGGCGGACCGGCCGCGGACACCGAACGCTTCGGCGACCCGGCGGGCTGGGCCACCGCGGGTGAGATGGTCCACGAGGCGTACAAGCTGCACCGGGAGGACGACGACTGGGGCCAGGCGGGCACGATGGTCCGCAAGGTGCTCGACGACGCGGCACGCGATCGGCTCGTGTCGAACATTTCCGGACATCTCCTGGACGGCGTGAGCCGCCCCGTCCTGGAGCGGGCGTTGCAGTACTGGCGCAACGTCGACCAGGACCTCGGCGACCGGATCGCCAAGGAGGTCAACGGCGGCTGACACCGTCGTACGCAGAAACACGGGAGAGGGGCGGTGCCCGTCCGGCACCGCCCCTCTCCCGTGCGTTCATCGCTCTCTCATGCGTTCACTGATTGAGCGGGTTGTTGTGTCCGGGCCGCCCGGAGTTCGCTCCGCCGCCCGGCAGGACGGGGGACTCGCTCGGCAGGACGGGGGACTCGCTCGGCGGCTCGATGGGCGACTGACTGGCCGGGTCGCTGGGCGTCTCGATCGGGCTCTGCGACGGCCGATCCGACGACTCGGACGGCGACGGGTCGGGGCTCTCCGACGTCGAGGGACTCGTCGACGGGCTGGCCGGCACGGTGACCTCGCCGCGCTCCACGTCCTGGAGATCGAACTGGGCGCTGGAGCCGCCGCCCAGCGCGCCGAGGGTGTAGTCCGCCCAGATCTGCGCCGGGAAGCCGCCACCGTTGGCCCGGCCGGAGTTCGCGGTGCCGGTCAGACTGACCTGACCGCCGCCTTCCTTGGGGGATTCACCGAAGAGCGCCACGACCGTGGTGAGCTCCGGGGTGTAGCCCGCGAACAGGGCCGACTTGTTGTTCTCCGAGGTACCCGTCTTGCCCGCCGCCTCGTAGGCCGAGGTGTTGGCCGCCTGGCCGGAGCCGCTGTGCACGACGCCCCTCAGGACGGAGGTCACGGTGTCGGCGGACTTGCGGCTGATCACCTGACTCCCGATGCCCTCGACCGGGTCGACGGTGCGGTCCCGGTGCTTGGCGGACTTCACGATGAACGGGGTGACCTTCCGGCCGTGGTTGTCGAGCGTGGCGTACGCGCCCGCCATGTCCCAGGTCGAGGCGTTCATCGTGCCCAGTGTGATGGCCGGGCGCTCGGGGAAGTTCTGGTCCGGCACGCCGAGCGCCAGCGCCGTCTTCTTCACCGCGGGCGGGCCGACGTCGACCACCATCTGCGCGAAGACCGAGTTGATCGACTTGTTCATCGCGGTCTGCACGGTGACATCACCGTAGCTCTGGTTGTCCTCGTTCTCGGGGGCGAACGGGGTGTCGCTGCCCACGACCGGCCGCTTGCTGGTGCCGTCGTAGCGGGTGTTGACGCCGATCAGATCGCCGCCCTGGGTTTTCGACTCGTTCTCCAGCGCGGAGGCGAGCACCAGCGGCTTGAAGGTGGAGGCGGGCTGGTAGTCCCGGCGCGTGGCGTTGGAGATGTAGTGCTTGACGTAGTCCACCCCGCCGTAGAGCGCGACGACTGCGCCGGTCTTCGGGTCGACAGAGGTGGCACCTGCCTGGACGGTCGCGTCGACCTTGTTGCCCTTGCGGTCCAGCTTGGACTCCAGCTGGCGGTCGACCGACGCCTCCAGCTGCTTCTGCCGCTTCTTGTCGATGTTCAGGGTGAAGGTCCAGCCGCCGGCCTCCCGCATGTCCCCCGTGATGCCCTGCTTGTCCAGCTCCTTGTTGGCGGCCTCGACGAGGTATCCGGTCTGGCCCTCCATGCCGCGTGCGGGCTTGGGCTTGTCCGGGACGGGGAACTTCAGGGTGTCGCGCTGGGCCTGGTCGAGCCAGTGCATCTCGACCATGTTGTCGAGCGTGTAGGCCCAGCGCTCCTTGACGAGCCTCCGGCCGGTGGGCGTCGCGACCGCCCAGTCGTACTGGCTGGGGGCCTGGAGCAGCGCGGCCAGGTAGGCACCCTGGGAAACGTTGAGGTCCTTGGCGTCGACCCCGTAGTAGGCCTGCGCCGCGGCCTGGATCCCGCTCGCGCCGCGGCCGTAGTACGCGGTGTTGATGTACCCGGCGAGGATGTAGTTCTTGTCCTTCTTCTGGTCGACCTTGAGCGAGATCACCAGCTCTTTGAGCTTGCGGCTGACCGTCGGGTCCTGCGTCAGGTAGTAGTTCTTCACGTACTGCTGGGTGATGGTCGAGCCACCCTGCTTGCCCTTGCCGGAGAGCGTGTTGAAGATGCCGCGCGCGGTGCCCCTCAGGTCGACGCCCTTGTCCTTGTAGAACGTCTTGTTCTCGGCGGCGACGAAGGTGTGCTGCACCTCCTTCGGGACCTCGGCGAGGTCCACGATCTGGCGGTTGACCCCTTTACCGGTCCGGGTCAGCACTGTGCCGTCGCTGTACTGGTAGACGTTGCTCTGCCGCTCGGCCAGGGCGTTGGCCTTGGGTATGTCCACGTACAGGTAGAGCGCCACGAAGGCGCCCATGATCAGCAGGCAGAACCCGAAGAACGTGCCCAGCATCTTCCGCCAGGTGAAGAGTCTGCGTATGCCGCCGCTCTTCGCGGCCCGCCGCGCTCCGCGCTGCTGGGCTCGTCGCGCATCCGCTCGACCCATCGCTGTATCGCTCCCGTTTCTCTGCTCGCCTGATCCGCTCAGCCCAGACAGCTAACACTGTCGACAAGGACAAAATGCAAGCGATCCGGTCTTTTCCGGACGTGACAATCAGCACCCGTTCCTTAAGGAACCGACTCCCGGGAGGTGCACATGGTTGCGAATTCGCTTAATGTGTAATCACATTGCTAGCAACGAGCTAGACACACAAACAGGGGGAAAAAATGACGGACCACGCCATAGCGGCGCAGACCGACGGCGCTCCGGAGATGCCCGAGCCACAGGTCCGGGAGACCACGGCCCACTCCATCCCCGGCGGCTTCGGCCTGCTCCTGACCGTTCTCGGCGTATTCCTCGGCGTCGGCCTGGCGATCTTCGGTGGCGCCCTGGGCGCCCACGGCCACAACGGGGCGGGGATCCCGCTCCTCGTCGTCGGGGTGCTCCTCGCCGTCGCCTCGCTCTTCTGCATGAGCGGCGTCAAGATGGTGGCGCCCGGTGAGGCCCGCGTCATCCAGCTCTTCGGCCGGTACGTCGGAACGATCCGCGCCGACGGACTGCGCTGGATCAACCCGCTGACCAGCAGCCGCAAGATCTCCACCCGGGTCCGCAACCACGAGACCGCGGTCCTCAAGGTCAACGACGCCTACGGCAACCCGATCGAGCTCGCCGCGATCGTCGTCTGGAAGGTCGAGGACACCGCGCAGGCACTCTTCGAGGTCGACGACTTCCGGAAGTTCGTCGCCACGCAGACCGAGGCGGCCGTCCGCCACATCGCGATCGAGTACCCGTACGACGCCCACGACGAGGGCGGCCTGTCACTGCGCGGCAACGCGGACGAGATCACCGAGAAGCTGGGCGCCGAACTCACCGCCCGGGTGCAGGCCGCCGGCGTACGCATCATCGAGTCCCGCTTCAGCCACCTCGCCTACGCCCCCGAGATCGCCTCCGCGATGCTCCAGCGCCAGCAGGCGGGGGCGGTGGTCGCGGCCCGTCAGCAGATCGTCGAGGGCGCGGTCGGCATGGTCGAGATGGCGCTGACCCGGATCGCGGAACAGGACATCGTCGAGCTCGACTCGGAACGCAAGGCGGCAATGGTCAGCAACCTGATGGTGGTGCTGTGCGGTGACCGCGCGGCGCAACCCGTCCTGAACACGGGCACGCTCTACCAGTGACGGAAGAAACCCCGAAGCGCAAGCAGATGCTGCTGCGGCTGGACCCCGCGGTGCACGACGCGCTGGCCCGCTGGGCCTCGGACGAACTGCGCAGCGCGAACGCCCAGATCGAGTTCCTGCTGCGCAGGGCGCTGGCGGAGGCGGGCCGCCTGCCGACGACAGCGTCCCCCATCCCCCGCCGGGGCCGTCCCCCCAAGCCCCCGGCGGAGTAGGGGGGCGGACGGGACCGGGCGCCGGGCGCCTGCCCCGCAGTGCCGGACGGGCCGGAGGACCGGCCCGTCCGGCGATCGTGGGCACGCAGCCGTCGTCCCCGGCGGACGCCGCTGGAGGAAGCCGGATCCGACCGTGCCCGCCGCGCTCCGGCAGGTCTTCCCGGGGCCGAGGGCGACGAGCGGAACCGGGCCGACGAAGCCCCGGCTGCGGGTTGTTCCGTCTCCCGACGCCTCTCGTTCACGACGGGTACCGACCCCACACCTACGTTCGCATGTGAAAGCTATGCAATTCACGAGGAGCTGTTGTGAACAGACGCGTGCGTAGTGCGCGATGGGGAGCACCCGTTGCCGCGGCCGTCGTGGCGGCAGTCGCCACGATGGTGCTCAACCCGACGCTGGGTGCGTCGGCCGTTGCTCCGCAGTCGGCGGCAAAGGCGAAGACCCCCACGGCGAAGAACGTCATCTTCATCAACGGTGACGGCATGGGCGCCTCGATGCGCGAGGCGGCAAGGCTCAACCTTTCCGGCCTGGAAGGCCAGCTGGCGATGGACCGCCTCGCGGCATCCGGCCAGCTCACCACCACCCCGCACGACCCGAAGGCCGTCGTGACGGACTCCGCCGCCGCGGCGACCGCATGGGCCACGGGCGAGAAGACCTACAACGGCGCGATCAGCGTCGACGTCGACGGCAACCCGCTGGCGACCCTCGGCCAGCAGGCCAAGGCGGCCGGCAAGGCCACCGGACTGGTGACCACCGCCCAGGTCACCGACGCGTCCCCGGCGGCGTTCTTCGCCAACACCGCGGACCGCGGACAGCAGGACGAGATCGCCCGTCAGTACCTGGACGTCAGCAAGCCCGACGTCATCCTGGGCGGCGGCGAGGACTGGTGGCTGCCGGCCGGTACGCCGGGCGCGTTCAATGACAAGCCGGCGGAGGACACGACCGAGGGCAGCCGCGGCACCAAGGGCAACCTGATCAAGAAGGCCCAGAAGGCCGGTTACTCGTACGTCAACAGTGCGAGCGGGCTGAGCAAGGCCAAGAACGGCAAGATCCTCGGGCTGTTCAGCAACGAGGAGATGTTCCAGCAGCGCCCCGAGGGCCAGGGCGACGTCTACAGCCCGGTCGTGGACCTCGGCACGATGACCAGCAAGGCCCTGACCAGCCTGGACAAGAACAAGAAGGGCTTCTTCCTCATGGTCGAGGAGGAAGGCACCGACGAGTTCGCGCACTCCAACAACGGCACGCGCGTCCTGCAGTCGATGCAGCAGCTGGAGAAGGCCGTCGCGGTCGCCCGCGCGTACATCGCGACGCACCCCGACACGCTGCTCGTCGTCACCGGTGACCACGAGACCGGCGGTCTCTCGGTCGAGGAGGTCGACGGCACCGACGAGTCCGGGGACGCCATCTCCGCCGAGGACGGTCCGTTCTCGATCCGCGGCAGCGACCGCAAGTTCATCATCGACTGGACCACGTCGGGACACACCAGCGTGGACGTGCCCGTGACGGCGAGCGGTCCGCTCTCCGACAGCTTCTCGGGCAAGCACCCGAACACGTACGTGCACGACGTGCTCAAGCAGGTGCTGGCACCGCGCCGCTGAACACGGTGACGCAAGGAACGGGCCCCGGGAGCATCCTCCCGGGGCCCGTTCCCGTGGGCGCGGGGCGCGATGCCGTCGGGTCGGCACGGGGTCGCCGTGAGCCCGCTCGAGGCGGCACCGCGCGGCACGGCGGCGTGCCCCACCTCACCTCGAGGGGGACCGCCCCACCCGGATATACACGCGAGGTATACACACCACTTATAGTGTCCGCATGTCTATCGGTCACACCCTCCTCGGGCTCCTCGAGTCCGGCCCCCGCCACGGCTACGACCTCAAGCGCACCTTCGACGAGAAGTTCGGCCACGACCGCCCCCTGCACTACGGCCAGGTCTACTCGACCATGTCCCGCCTCCTCAAGAACGGCCTCGTCGAGGTCGACGGCATAGAGAGCGGCGGCGGCCCCGAGCGCAAGCGATACGCCATCACCGAGGCCGGTATCACCGACGTCGCCGACTGGCTCGCGCAGCCCGAGAAGCCGGAGCCGTACCTCCAGTCGACGCTGTACACGAAGGTCGTCCTGGCCCTGCTCACCGGCCGCAGCGCCGAAACCCTCCTGGACACGCAGCGCGCCGAGCACCTGCGCCTCATGCGCATCCTCACCGACCGCAAGCGCGGCGGCGACCTCGCGGATCAGCTGATCTGCGACCACGCCCTCTTCCACCTCGAGGCCGACCTCCGCTGGCTGGAACTGACCGCCGCCCGCCTCGACCGCCTCGCCCTCGAGGTCGTCGCATGACCCCGGCCGGCTCCCTCCTCGTCGCCCACGACCTGCACAAGGCGTACGGCTCGACACCCGCCCTGGACGGCGCCTCGTTCTCCGTCCACCCCGGCGAGATCGTCGCCGTGCTGGGCCCGTCCGGCTCCGGCAAGTCGACCCTGCTGCACTGCCTCGCCGGCATCATCAGCCCCGACAGCGGCACGGTCAGCTACGCGGGCCGCGAACTCTCCGCGATGTCCGACGCCGAACGCAGCGCCCTGCGCCGCACCGATTTCGGCTTCGTCTTCCAGTTCGGACAGCTCGTCCCGGAGCTGACCTGCGTGGAGAACGTCGCCCTGCCGCTCCGCCTCAGCGGCACCAGGCGCAAGGACGCCGAACGCACCGCCCTCCGCTGGATGGAGCGCCTGGAGGTCGACGACCTCGGCACCAAGCGTCCCGGCGAGGTCTCCGGCGGCCAGGGCCAGCGCGTCGCCATCGCCCGCGCCCTGGCCTCCTCCCCGAAGGTGATCTTCGCGGACGAGCCGACCGGCGCCCTGGACTCCCTCAACGGCGAGCGGGTGATGAACCTGCTCACCGAGGCCGCCCGGTCCGCCGGTGTCGCCGTGGTCCTGGTGACGCACGAGGCCCGCATCGCCGCCTACTCCGACCGGGACGTCACCGTCCGCGACGGCCGTGCCCGCGACCTGGAGCACATCGCATGACGCTGCTCGAACCGAGGAAGGTCCCGGCGGCCGAGCAACCCCGGCCCACCGAGCCCTCCCGCGCGATCGCCCTGCTGCGCGACCTCGGCCTCGGCATCCGGTTCGCCTCCTCCGGCGGGCGGGAGGGCTGGACGCGCACCGTGCTCACCGCGGTCGGTGTCGGCCTCGGTGTGGCGCTGCTGCTGGTCGCCTCCTCCGTACCGCATCTGCTCGAACAGCGTTCCGCCCGCGACCAGGCCCGCGCCGAGGCCCGCGTCTCACGCAACGACACCGTCCCGAAGTCGGACTCCACGGTGCTGCGGATCAGCACGCAGTCCGAGTTCCGCGGCCGCTCCGTCGAGGGCTTCCTGATGCGGCCGGAAGGGGCGCACCCGGTGACCCCGCCCGGCGTGGCCGACTTCCCCGGCCCCGGCGAGATGGTGCTCTCGCCTGCCCTGAAGGATCTGCTCGCCTCCCCGGAAGGACGACTCCTCAAGGAGCGGCTGCCGTACCGGATCACCGGCACCATCGCCGATCCGGGACTGAGCTCCCCGGGCGAACTGCGCTACTACGCGGGCAGCGCCACCCTGACCGCCGCCGCGGGCGGCCACCGGCTCGCCGGTTACGGCGACCAGGCCCCACCCGAGCCCCTGTCCCCCGTCCTCATCGTGCTCGTCATCATGACCTGCGTCGTCCTGCTGGTGCCGGTCGCGATCTTCATCGCGACCGCCGTGCGCTTCGGCGGGGACCGTCGCGACCGCAGGCTCGCGGCGCTGCGCCTGGTCGGCGCGGACATCCGGATGACCCGCCGGATCGCTGCCGGTGAGGCGCTCTTCGGTGCCGTGCTGGGCCTGCTGGCGGGTCTGGCGCTCTTCCTGGTGGGGCGTCGGTTCATAGGCGGAGTCGAGGTGTGGGACGTCAGCGCCTTCCCTGCCGATCTGGTCCCGGCCCCCTGGCTGGCGGCGCTGATCGCGGTGTCGATTCCGGTGGCGGCGGTGCTGGTCACTCTGACCGCCCTGCGCTCGGTGGTGATCGAACCGCTCGGAGTCGTACGCAACAGCCGCAGCCGCAGACGCCGTCTCTGGTGGCGGCTGCTGATGCCGGTCCTGGGCGTGACGGTGCTCGCGCTGACCGGAAACGTCGACGAGAACACAACTGTCGATCCGTATCCGATCGCGGCCGGCGCCATCCTGGTCCTGGTGGGGCTCGCGCTGCTGCTGCCGTGGCTGGTCGAGACGTGTGTGAACCGGCTGCGTGGCGGCCCGGTGCCCTGGCAGCTCGCGACACGCAGGCTCCAGCTGAGCAGCGGGGCGGCGTCCCGTGCGGTCAGCGGCATCACGGTCGCGGTGGCGGGCGCGGTGGCGCTGCAGATGCTGTTCGCCGCGGTGGGCGACGACTTCAACCGGATCACCGGGCAGGATCCCTCGCGGGCCCAGTTCACGACGTCCTCCGAGAACGTGCCCGGTGACGCGGCCGCGCGCACCATCAAGGAGTTCCGGGCCACCAAGGGCGTACAGGCCGTCATCGGCACCGTCGAGGTGTACGTCACCCGGCCGGGGAAGTACGAGGGCGACATCCGCCCCACCACCTCACTGTCCGTCGGCGACTGCGCGACCCTGCGCGAGATCGCCCGGATCGACTCCTGCAAGGAGGGCGACGTCTTCGTCGTCCACCCCAGGAACGACAAGGAGATGACCTCCTGGATGGACCAGACGGCTCGCAAGGGCAAGGAGGTCGAGATCAGTTCGTCCATCGAGCCGGACGGCGTGAAGTCGAAGCGGTGGACCCTGCCCGCCGACGCCCGGACCGTCGTCTCCCGCCCCGACCCGATGGGCGAGGACCACTGGGGCATCATGGCCACGGTCGGCGCGGTCGACCCGAGTACGCTGCCCGGCGCGACGGTCAACGCGCAGATCAAGGTCGACGAGAACGTCGCGGACGTCTCCGAGTACGTACGGAACACGGCGGCCAGGATCGACCCCGGCATGAGCGTCTCCTCCCTGCACTCGATGACGCGCGACCGGCAGTACGCGAGCGTGCAGACCGGCCTCCAGGTCGGCGCGACCGTGACCCTGCTGCTGATCGCCGCCTCGATGCTGGTCTCCCAGCTGGAGCAGTTGCGGGAGCGCAGACGCCTGTTGTCGGTCCTGATCGCCTTCGGCACCCGGCGGACCACCCTCGGCTGGTCGGTGCTCTGGCAGACCGCGGTACCGGTGGTCATCGGCCTGGTGGTGGCGGTCGCGGGCGGGCTCGGGCTCGGCGCCGTGATGACCAGGATGATCGCCAAGAAGGTGACCGAATGGTGGGTGTTCCTGCCGATGGTGGGGGCGGGTGGCGCACTGATCCTGCTGGTCACCCTGGTCTCGCTGCCGCTGCTGTGGCGGCTCATGCGACCGGACGGCCTGCGGACGGAATGACGGACACAAGGGGTGCGGTCCGTCCGCAAGGAGGGGCCGCACCCCTTTCACGTTTCACGCGTGGGACGTGCCCGCCGTCAGCCGTACCGGCAGCGCCCGCATCGCCTCACGCAATGCGGCCGCGAACTCCTCGAACTCGCCGTGCCGCGCCGCCCCGGTCCGCATCCCCAGCGCCACCCGCCGCGACGGCGCGGGATCCGCGAAGTACCCGGTGGTCAGCGCGTCGTTGCGGGCGGTCTCCACGGTGACGGCGGTACGCGGCAGCAGCGTCACCCCGAGCCCTCCCGCGACCAGCTGCACCAGCGTGGACAGCCCGGCCGCGGTCGTGGTCACCGGCGCCCTCTCCGTGCGTCCCGCCTCCCGGCAGATGTCCAGCGCCTGGTCACGCAGACAGTGCCCCTCGTCGAGCAGCAGCAACGGCAGCTCGCGCAGCGCCTCGCGCGGGATGTCGGCACGACCGCCCAGCCAGTGGCTGCGCTCCATGACCAGCACGAAGTCCTCGTCGAAGAGCGGAAGTTCGGTCACCTGGGGCACCCCGAGCGGCACGGCGAGCAGCAGCAGGTCCAGCCGGCCGGCGGCCAGCCCCTCCAGCAGCGACGACGTCTGCTCCTCGTGCACCTGCAGGTCGAGCTCCGGGTAGCGGTCGTGGACCAGTCGCAGCACGGTCGGCAGCAGGTAGGGGGCGACGGTCGGAATCACGCCGAGCCTGAGCACACCGGTGAACGGCGCCCGGACCGCCTCGGCCTCCTCCATCAACTCACCGACGGCCTCGAGCACCGCCCCGGCCCGCACCGCCAGCCGCTCCCCGGCGGGCGAGAGCAGCACCTTGCGCGTCGTACGCTCGATGAGCTGGACACCGAGTGTCTCCTCCAGCGCCGACACCGCCCCGGAGAGCGCAGGCTGACTCATCCCGATTGCCGCCGCCGCGTCCCTGAAGTGCAGATGCTCGGCCACGGCCACGAAGGCGCGCAGCTGCGACAGACTGGGCTGTTTAGGTCGATTGCCCTGGTTGCTCTGCGCCACTGATAGGCACCTCCGATCATCAGGACCGAGTGTAGCTATTTCTGCGATCAATGCACTCTGTGCCAAGGTGGACACCGTCCAACCCTGAGGAACTCCCGCAAAAGGGAATTCCTACGCTGCAAGGAGAGCGCGTGCTCACTGTCGGTGACAAGTTCCCCCAGTTCGACCTGACCGCTTGTGTTTCGCTGGAGAGCGGCAAGGAGTTCGAGCAGATCAACCACAAGACCTACGAGGGTCAGTGGAAGATCGTCTTCGCGTGGCCCAAGGACTTCACTTTCGTGTGCCCCACCGAGATCGCCGCCTTCGGCAAGCTGAACGACGAGTTCGCCGACCGTGACGCCCAGATCCTCGGCTTCTCCGGCGACTCCGAGTTCGTGCACCACGCCTGGCGCAAGGACCACCCGGACCTGACCGACCTGCCTTTCCCGATGATGGCCGACTCGAAGCACGAGCTCATGCGTGACCTCGGCATCGAGGGCGAAGACGGCTTCGCGCAGCGCGCCGTCTTCATCGTCGACCCGAACAACGAGATCCAGTTCACGATGGTGACCGCCGGTTCCGTGGGCCGTAACCCCAAGGAGGTCCTCCGGGTCCTCGACGCCCTGCAGACCGACGAGCTGTGCCCGTGCAACTGGACCAAGGGCGAGAACACCCTGGACCCGGTCGCGCTCCTCTCGGGCGAGTGAGCTGACACCGACATGGCACTCGACGAACTGAAGGCCGCCGTACCGGACTTCGCCAAGGACCTGAAGCTGAACCTCGGTTCGGTCATCGGGAACAGCGAACTCCCGCAGCAGCAGCTCTGGGGCACCGTCCTCGCCTGCGCGATCGCCTCGCGCTCGCCGAAGGTGCTTCGCGAGCTCGAGCCGGAGGCCAAGGCCAACCTCTCCGCCGAGGCGTACACCGCGGCGAAGTCGGCCGCCGCCGTCATGGCGATGAACAACGTCTTCTACCGGACCCGGCACCTGCTGTCGGACCCCGAGTACGGCACGCTCCGTGCGGGCCTGCGGATGAACGTCATCGGCAAGCCGGGCGTGGAGAAGGTCGACTTCGAGCTGTGGTCGCTCGCCGTCTCCGCGATCAACGGCTGCGGCCAGTGCCTGGACTCGCACGAGCAGGTGCTGCGCAAGGCCGGCGTGGACCGTGAGACCATTCAGGAAGCCTTCAAGATCGCCTCGGTGATCCAGGCGGTCGGCGTGACCCTCGATGCCGAGGCCGTGCTCGCCGAGCAGTAACAGCAGTACCCCTGATACGAGAAGGGCCCCGAGGACGACCGACCGTCCACGGGGCCCTTCTTATCGTTTCGCCTCACTGCGCCGGCGGCTTCTCCTCCCCGTCACCCTCACCAGCGGGCGGTGGCTCCGGCGCCGGGGACGGACTCGAGGTCGGGGCCGAGCCGATCGCGGTGGCCCCGCGGGGCTGCGGTGCATGGCGAAGGGCGGCTTCCTGCCCGTACGCCCGCAGATAGCCGACCACCGTATTGGTGACCGCGACCAGCGGCACCGCGACGACCGCACCGCCGATCCCCGCGACCATGCCGCCCGCGGCGACCGAGAGGACGACGGCGAGCGGGTGGACGCGGACCGCGCGGCCGAGGATGAACGGCTGCAGGACGTGCCCCTCGATCTGCTGCACGGCCAGCACCACGACCAGCACCATCAGCGCGGTGAACACGCCCTCGGTGACCAGCGCGACGACGACCGCGAGCGCTCCGGAGACCACTGCGCCGACCAGCGGGATGAAGGCGAAGAGGAAGATGAAGACGGCCAGCGGCACCGCCATCGGCACATCGAGGAACCAGATCCCGAGCCCGATGAAGATCGCGTCGATCATGGCGACCAGCACCGTGCCCCGCACATAGGCGGTCAGTGTCCGCCAGGCACGCGGCCCGGCGCCCGCGACACCCGGCCGGGCCTGGGCGGGTACGAGCTTGAGCACCCAGTGCCAGATGCGCTTCCCGTCGTACAGCAGGAAGAGCGTCGAGAACATCGCCAGCAGTATCCCGGTGAGGACTTCCACCATCACGGTGACGCCCTGGAGCCCGGCGGAGGTGATCTCTTCGGTGTTGGTGCCGATGGTGTCGCTGAGGTTCTTCGCGACATCGTTGATCTGCTGCTCGGTGACGTGGAAGGGGCTGTCGAGCAGCCAGCGCTTCAACTCGTCGATACCGTCCCGCACCTTGTCGGAGAGGGTGTCGAGGTTGTCCATGACCTGCCAGACGACGAACCAGCCGACCAGGCCCATGATGACGAAGCCCAAAATCGCCGTGACGGCGGTGGCCAGACCGCGCGGCAGGCCGTAGCGCCGAAGCCGGGCGACGGTCGGCTGCAGCATCGCGGTGACGAGGAGCGCGGCGACGAACGCCAGCACCACCAGCTGTACGGCACTGATGACCCGCATCAGCACCCAGAGCGTGCCCGCCAGGACGAGCAGCCGCCAGCCGGCCTCGGCCGCGACGCGCATCCCCCACGGGATCGCCGCGACCGGATCGGGCCGGGCGGCGACGGACGGGGCGTATGCGGGCGGTGGCGGCACGTGGTCGGCCGTGGCGGCAGGGAGGTCGGCGGCGGCCGGGACCGGTGGCTCGGCATCCGCGTCCCGGTCCGCCTCGGCCTCCGCCGCGGCTCGGCGTTCCTCCAGGCGCTCGCCGAGTTCGGTCAGTTCGGCGCCCAGCCGGCCGAGCCAACCTGGCAGTTTCGACATATACGTTCCTTTTCCCCCGAGTTCTCTCCCCACCACTCCCCCCGGAGCCGTTCGGACGACGGTACACGCGCGAAGCCCCTCACCGTAGGACGGTGAGGGGCTTCGCAAGGTTGAGACCGGAACCCCGGAAGGTTCCGATTTCTAGTACCAGTTGTTCGCCTGCCAGAAGGACCAGGCACCGCACGGGCTGCCGTAGCGGCTGTCCATGTAGTTGAGGCCCCACTTGATCTGGGTGGCCGGGTTGGTCTGCCAGTCGGCGCCCGCGGATGCCATCTTGGAGCCGGGCAGAGCCTGGACCAGACCGTAGGCACCGGAAGCGGCGTTGGTCGCCCGGTAGTTCCAGCTCGACTCGTGGTTCACGATGTTGCTGAAGCACTGGAACTGGTCACTGGGGATCATCTGGCGAGCCATCGCCTGGACTTCGGCCACGGTGTACGAGCTCTGCGTGGCGAACGCGGAGGCGCTGCGGACCTCGGAACGGCTGGCGCGCTCGGCGTCCTCCTTGGCCTGCCGCTCCCGCTCCAGCTTGTCCTCGGCCGCCTGCTTCTTCGACTTGGCGTCCTTGGCGGCCTGGATACGGGCTGCTTCCTCGACAGACTTCTTCGCCGCCGCGTCGGCAGCGGACGCCTGGGCGTCGGCCTGCTGCGTCAGCGAGGCGGTCTGCACCTGGGCCTGCTGGCCCGCGGGGATGTCGGCGAGCAGCGTCGTGTCGGCTGCGGTCGCCTCGAAGTTGTTGTCGTCGACAGCAGGAGTGCTGCCCGAAGCAACGCCTACGACGGCGCCGACGGTGGTGACCGCAGTGGCAGATGCCACGGCGAACCCCCGGACCGAGATCCGGCTCACACGGTGTCCTTCCAGCATCGCCCGCTTAGGTGACCTCGCAGGCGCAATCGTGCCCCTGACACTGGCCTCCCTACTGCTTGGGTCACGGGGAGGCACGGGCCCGGTGGGCAGCTCCCCTGAGGGAGTGCCGCGTGGTGCTCGCGGGCGGCATACGGACGGCGATTGTTGAGTTGTGTGGTGCGTGGCACCTCTGGAGGTGCGGGTGTGCCGTATGCGGGGCCTGACGGAAGCAAGACTCTGCCGGAACTGGCCACCGCTAAGCAATTCTCCGTTGCGTGTGAAAGCTCACACCTCGTTTGGCTCAGGTGTTTTGCGGAAATGGCGCCGCAACATGATGCCGCCCGGCTAAGCTCCTTGGCTCGCCGGGCGGCATCAACTGTCGCATCCAGTATCAGATCTGGCCTTCCTCCAACATTTCGGTCACCAGTGCGGCGATCTGCGAACGCTCGGAGCGGGTGAGCGTGACGTGCGCGAAGAGCGGGTGGCCCTTCAGCTTCTCGACCACGGCGACGACGCCGTCGTACCGGCCGACCCGGAGGTTGTCCCGCTGGGCCACGTCATGTGTGAGCACAACCCGGGAATTCGCCCCGATCCTGGACAACACGGTCAGCAGGACGTTGCGTTCGAGCGACTGCGCCTCGTCGACGATCACGAAGGCGTCGTGGAGCGACCGGCCCCGGATGTGGGTGAGCGGCAGGACCTCCAGCATCCCGCGCCCCAGCACCTCCTCGATCACCTCACGCCCGGCGACCGCCGACAGCGTGTCGAAGACGGCCTGCGCCCAGGGGCTCATCTTCTCGGCCTCGGTGCCGGGGAGATAGCCGAGCTCCTGCCCGCCGACCGCGTACAGCGGCCGGAAGACCATGACCTTCTGGTGCTGCCTGCGCTCCAGCACGGCTTCGAGACCGGCGCAGAGCGCCAGCGCCGACTTTCCGGTACCGGCCCGGCCGCCCAGCGACACGATGCCGACGTCCTGGTCGAGCAGCAGATCCAGGGCGATGCGCTGCTCGGCGCTGCGGCCGTGGATCCCGAACGCCTCCCGGTCGCCGCGGACGAGGCGCACATTGCCCTCGGCCGTGACCCGGCCGAGCGCCTTGCCGCGCTCGGACTGGAGGACCAGTCCGGTGTGCACGGGCAGTTCCGCGACCTCGGGGACGTACAGCGTCTCCTCTCCGAAGAGCAGATCCACCTGTTCGGCCGAGAGGGGAAGTTCCGCCATCCCCGTCCAGCCGGAGTCGGTGATGGCGAGTTCCGCGCGGTACTCCTCCGCGAGGAGGCCGACCGACGATGCCTTGATGCGCAGCGGGAGGTCCTTGGAGACGACCGTGACGTCGTACCCCTCGGCCTGGAGATTGCGCGCGACCGCGAGAATCCGTGAGTCGTTGTCCCCCAACCGGTAGCCGGCGGGCAGTACGCCGGGATCGGAATGGTTGAGTTCGACGCGCAGCGTTCCGCCGAGATCCCCGAGCGGGATCGGGGCATCGAGCCTGCCGTACCGGACGCGGAAGTCGTCCAGCAGGCGCAGGGCCTGCCGGGCGAAGTAGCCGAGCTCCGGATGGTGGCGTTTGGCCTCCAGTTCCGTGACCACGACGATCGGGAGCACGACTTCGTGCTCGTCGAAGCGGGCCATGGCGTTCGGATCGGCCAGCAGGACGCTGGTGTCGAGAACGTAGGTGCGCCTGTCGGGCATGCGGCGCTTTGTGCTGGTCACCACGGAAGGACGTACCCCCTCGGACGAGGTTGGGCTGCGACGGCGTCGCGGAGCATCCCAAAGGGAGAGGACGGACCGGGCTGCGGCCACCTTGCGCGGGCCGAGCGCCGGCCCTCCGCGTCGGCCGCACTGTATGTACGGTCCTTCGTGTGCAAAGGGCCTCCCGGGCGAGCGGACTCGATGCCACTCACTTGGACACGACGTCCGCCTGGTTTTTGACCGGACGTCGACCTGTCAGGGGTATTCCCTCGAACACGCGAAGCCATGCCGCCACGCGGCGGGCGGGTGAGCCGGAAGTGATGTCCCGACCACACAGGTCCGGGCCATGATGTGAGTCCGTCCGGCACTTGGGGCCGGAACCGTCGCGCAGGGGCGCGGGCGAGCCGGAAGCGGCGCCCCGGGGGCACGGGTCCGGGCCCACCCGCCCCGGGGTTCCGTCGTCGGACGACGGACAGGCTGGGTCGGGAGGCGCGGCGGCGTCAGCCGCCGAAGCGGCGGCCTCGGGCCGCGTAGTCGCGCAGCGCGCGAAGGAAGTCGACCTTGCGGAACGCCGGCCAGAAGACTTCGCAGAAGTAGTACTCGGAGTGCGCGCTCTGCCAGAGCATGAAGCCGGACAGCCGCTGCTCACCGCTCGTGCGGATCACCAGGTCCGGATCCGGCTGCCCCCGCGTGTACAGGTGCTCGGAGATCAGGTCCGTGGAGACGATCTCCGCGAGGTCCTCGAAGGACGTCCCCTTGGACGAGTGGTCGAGCAGCAGCGAGCGCACGGCGTCCGCGATCTCCTGCCGCCCGCCGTAGCCGACGGCGACGTTGACCAGTATCCCGTCGACGCCGACCGTGGCCTGCTCCGCCTCCTTGAGGACGGTCTGGGTGTGCGCGGGCAGCAGGTCCAGCGTGCCGACGTGGTGAACGCGCCACCGGCCGTCGGCCGCCAGGTCGCGGACGGTGTTCTCGATGATGCCGAGGAGCGGGGTCAGCTCGGACGCGGGCCGGTCGAAGTTGTCCGTGGAGAGCAGCCACAGGGTGACGACCTCGACATCGGTCTCACTGCACCAGCCGAGCAGGTCCTGGATCTTGTCCGCACCGGCCTGGTGTCCCTGCGCGGCTGTGCCACCGGACGCCTTCGCCCAGCGCCGGTTGCCGTCGAGGATGACACCGATGTGCTTGGGCACCTGGGTGTGATCGAGGCGGGCCTCCACCCGGCGCGCGTAGAGCCTGTACACCAGGTCGCGCAAGTTCACTGAGTTCACCTCTCGGTTCTGTGCGGGCCCGCCCGCCCCATTGCCCGGGGTCCGGGGTCGTCCCCCTGGGGATCGCCGCACAAGTCCGCAGAGCCATCGCTCCGCCGTGCCGTGGCAGTCCCCGACGTCGCCACATTACTGCGCAGGCGCCGCACCGGCCCAACCTGGTCTGTCACAAGTACGTGATAAGGAGGGAAACGTGACTGATTCTTCTTCTTCCTACCGGGCTGCCGGTTCGCGCTACGACTCCATGGAGTACCGCCGGACCGGCCGCAGCGGTCTCAAGCTCCCTGCCGTCTCGCTCGGCCTGTGGCACAACTTCGGCGACGACCGCACACTGGACTCCCAGCGGGCGATTCTGCGCCGCGCCTTCGACCTCGGCGTGACCCACTTCGACCTGGCCAACAACTACGGCCCGCCGCCCGGCTCCGCCGAGCTCAATTTCGGAAAGCTCTTCCGCCAGGACTTCGCCCCGTACCGCGACGAACTGGTCATTTCGACCAAGGCCGGCTATGACATGCACCCCGGCCCGTACGGCGAGTGGGGCTCCCGCAAGTACCTGCTGTCGTCGCTGGACGCCTCGCTGAAGCGGATGGGGCTGGATTACGTCGACATCTTCTACTCGCACCGCTTCGACCCGGACACCCCGCTCGAGGAGACGATGGGTGCGCTGGCCTCCGCAGTGCAGCAGGGCAAGGCGCTGTACGTGGGTGTGTCCTCGTACAACTCGGAGCAGACCGCCGAGGCCGCCCGGCTGCTCAAGGAGATGGGTGTGCCCGCCCTGATCCACCAGCCGTCCTACTCGATGATCAACCGCTGGACGGAGGACGACGGGCTGCTGGACACGCTGGAGGCGGCCGGCATGGGCTGCATCTCCTTCGTGCCGCTCGCCCAGGGCCTGCTCACCGGCAAGTACCTGCACGGCATCCCGGAGGGCTCGCGCGCGACCCAGGGCAAGTCCCTCAGCCCGGATCTGCTCTCGGACGAGGTGGTCCGCCGGCTGAACGGACTCAACGACATCGCTCAGCGGCGCGGACAGTCCCTCGCCCAACTGGCACTCAACTGGGTGCTGCGGGACAGCCGTATGACCTCTGCCCTGATCGGCGCTTCGAGCGTGCAGCAGCTCGAGGAGAACGTCGCGGCGCTTGCCGGACCGGCTTTGTCCGCCGAGGAGTTGAAGGAGATCGACACCTTCGCCGTGGACACCGCGGGCACCAACATCTGGGCCGGACGGGGCTGATCGGTCCGGTTTTCGCGGGTCCCGCCCGGGGCCTGCACCGCCTGCCCACAAAAAACGGGCCGGTCCGTGGGGGGGGATACGGACCGGCCCGAGGGGGGGTTTCCACCATAACCCTTCGTAAGTGATGCTGCGTGCCACGCCGCTCCACAATTACTCTCCGAGTTGGTGGGACTCCGCTCCGGGCCCGGATTCCGGGGCCCTGGAGAGGGTGCGAAGACGGTGGACGGCCCGGGGCGCCGCCTTGACGCCGGAACGGGGCGTACCGGCCCCGGGCCCGTTCCCGTTCACGGCCGGCAGTGGCGCCGGTGGCCACCGGACGGCCACCTCGCGGTCCCCGGCCTCGGTGGTGTGCGGGCCCTGGGCCATCGGAGTGAGCGCGGCCTCGATCCGCTCGATCCGGGCCGGCCTTCACCCGGTCGGCGGAGGGCCACCGCGACGGAGGGCGTGGGCGTTGTCGTGAGCACCGATATGGCACAGGGGACACGCTCTGACCTGATGGGCCGCTAGTTTCCGAATCATGACGACACGAACCGCGACCGTGACCTGGGCCGAGGCGAACGCGCGCCGGATCGGACGCCAGGGCCTCGCCGACCCGATGACCTCCTCCCCCGGCCGCGCCGTGGCGGCGATGCTCGCCGCCCATGCACAGGTGCCGTCCGCCGCCGAGCTGTCCGTGGGGCTGCGACTGACGGGCGCGACGCGTACCGACGTGCGCAAGGCGCTGTGGAACGACCGCATCCTGGTCAGGACGTTCGGACCCCGCGGCACCGTTCATCTGCTGCCGGAGGACGAACTGCCTTTGTGGACCGGTGCGTTGTCCACGATCCCGGTCCGGTCCGGCCCGCTCGGCAAGGACGTCCGGCTGAGTGCGGATCAGACCGAGGAGGTGCTCGCGGCGATCGGCGACGCGCTGACGGGGGCCGAGCTGACGATCGACGAGCTCTCCGACGCGGTGGTCGCCCGCACCGGGCCGTGGGCCGGGGACCGGGTGATGCCCGCGTTCCAGGGCATGTGGCCGCGCTGGCGGCAGGTGATGCATCTCGCGGGCCACCGCGGTGTACTGCGCTTCGCCCCCGACCGCGGCCGCAAGGTCACGTACACGAACCCTGGCACCACCCCGCTCGACGGCCCGGAGGCGTTGGCCGGGCTCGTGCACCGCTACCTGTACGCGTACGGTCCCGCCACGCCGCAACACTTCGCCAAATGGCTTGCCGCGCCGATCAGTTGGGCGGTATCGGTCTTCGCGGAACGGGCCGGGGCCGGGGCGATCGAAGAGGTGGCGTACGAAGGTGTCGGGCCGGCCTGGCTGGTGGCCGGCGACACCGACTTCCCCGCCGGGCCGGCCCGCGGGGTGCGGCTGCTCCCCTACTTCGACGCGTTCACCATCGCGTCGCAGCCCCGCGAGAGGCTCTTCCCGGGCGCGGCGTACGCCCGCGCGCTGGCGGGTGGCCAGGCCGGGAACCACCCGGTGCTGCTGATCGACGGAGCGGTCGCCGGGGTCTGGCACCAGCGCCGCTCGGGCCGTCGGCTCCCGGTGACCGTGGAGCCGTTGTCCCCACTCACGGCCGGGCAGCTGCGCGGTCTGGAGGAGCAGGTGGAGCGGGTCGGGGTGGTGCTGGAGGGGAAGCCGGAACTGACGGTCGGAAAGGTGACGGTGGGGCCCCACGCATGACGTCCCCCGGTGGTGGTCGCTCGTGTACTCAGGTGGTCGCTTCCGCGCCGCGGTGGCCGCGGGTGTAACGGATCGCGACGGTGTCCCCGCCGATGACCACGAAGCGTCCGCCCTCGCACCGGATGACGGCCTGGTGCACCTCGCCGCGCTCGTCCCGGAGCTCCTCCGTGCGGGTGACCGTCCAGCCGCCGTCGGGCGGTTCCGGCAGGTGCGGCAGGGCGGCGAACTCCCATTGGCCGGCGGGTACGCACCACTCGGGCAGGCGCGGCCAGGTTCCGGGGCCGATGTGCAGGGTCCAGTCGGAGGCGCAGGTCAGGAGCAACGACTGGCTGTCGGAGAGCAGGAACTCGACGGCCTCCGGTTCCCCCATCCGCCCCTCCGGCCGGTAGAAGAGTCCGAGCACACCGACGACCCGTGCCCCTCTGAGCCATTCGGCGTTGCCCTGCCGCGTGCTGCGGAAGGCCTCCTCGCCGTTCTCCACCCTCATGGCCCGCTCCTTCCCCGTGCGTCACCGCCCAGGGTCGCATCCTTTCGGGCGTACGCCGGTGAAGGGAGAGTGGTGACACAGCGAGCGTCACCAGGTTTACGGCTGCTGCGGCTTGCGGGCCTCGATCAGGAAGCGGGTGGTGTGCGCGACGAACGGCCCCTCGGTCTCGATGAGGTGGTGCAGAGCGGCCAGTTGCGGCCGGTACTGCTCGACCGTGAAGCCGGGCACCATCCAGATCACCTTCCGCAGGAAGTAGACGACGGCGCCGATGTCGAAGAACTCGGTACGCAGCGTCTCCGGCCGCAGATCGACGACGTCGAGCCCGGCCGCCTCCGCGTCGGCGCGGGCCCGCTGCGGGTCGCGGGCGCCACGGGCCTCGGGGGGCCGGGGACCGAGGAAGTACTCGACGAGTTCGAAGACGCTGGCCGGCCCGACCTGCTGCGAGAAGTACGTACCACCGGGCTTCAGCACGCGCGCGATCTCCGCCCACCAGGTGGTCACCGGATGCCGGCTGACCACCAGGTCGAACGCCGCGTCCCCGAACGGCAGCGGCGGCTCGTCGGCATCGGCGACCACGACCGCGCCGCGCGGGTGCAGCAGCGCGGTTGCACGGGCGATGTTCGGCGGCCAGGACTCGGTGGCGACGGTCACCGGTGGCAGCTTCGGGGCGGAGGCGAGGACCTCGCCGCCGCCGGTCTGGATGTCGAGGGCCGCCTGCGCCCGGCCCAGCCGGTCGGCCATGGCGCGCGCATACCCCCAGGAGGGGCGTTGTTCGGTGGCCCGGCCGTCGAGCCAGGAGAAGTCCCAGCCGTCGACGGATACGGCGGCGGCCTCGGCGACGAGCGCTTCGAAGCGAGCGCGTTCCTCTTCTTCCGATGATCCGGGCATGCGGGGATGGTGCCATCCGAGCGTGCGCGGACGCGACCGAATTCCGGGGCCCGGGCGGGTCAGGCCGCGAGGCCGCCGAACAGTATCCCGAGCAGCGCGCCCGCGATCATGAACGGCCCGAACGGGATGCCCGTCCTACGCCCGGCCCGCCGCAGGATCACCAGCCCGAGCCCGTACACGGCACCGAGCACGAACCCGGCGAAGCCGCCCGCGAAGACGATCGCCCACCCGTACCAGCCGAGAGTCACCCCCAGCGACAGGGCGAGCTTGACGTCGCCGAAGCCCATCCCGTTCGGGTTGATCAGGAAGAGCAGGAGGTAGAAGCCGCCGAGGGCGAGGCCGCCGAGCAGGGCTGACAGCCACGAGCCGGCGTGCTCCGGAAGCAGCGCCGCGCCGCCCAGCAGTACGACGGCCGCACCGGCGAGCGGCAGCGTCAGCCGGTCGGGCAGCCGGTGGACGCGGCGGTCGATGGTGGCAAGGAGTACGGCGACGGGGGCCAGCAGCAGCCAGACGGCAAGCTCGGGCCGGGGCCCGGTGGCCGCGGCGAGGGCGGCGCAGCCGAGGGTGGTGGCGACGGGGGCAAGGACGGCGGGGGCGTAACGCGCGACCGGTTCGGCGCAGGCGTCCCCCTCCCGACCGTCGCCCTCCCTCGTACCCGTGTCCGCCGACCCGTCGGGCTCGTCGGACTCGTCGGGCTCAACAGGCTCGTCGGGCTCAACAGGGACGGCGGGCTCGACGGTTGGGGCCGGTACCGCGGCCGTCCTCGTCTGCGCAGTCGTACGCGCCGCAGCACCCGCTGCACACGCCGCGCACCGCGTGGAACCGAGCCAGCCGCGGGCCACCCCACTGAAGGGGTGGCCGGCGGGGCAGGTGTCCCGCCATGCGTCCTCCGGTTCGACGGAGAACCGGTAGGCGGCGCGCGGAACCAGCAGTCCGGTCGCGGCGCCCCAGAGCGCGGCGACGCCTGTCAGCATGACGTACACGGAACCGACCCTAGGCGGGCGACGCACACGGGTCATGGGCCCTGGGGCCCACTGCGCGGCATTCCGGGCCCAGTGGCCGTCACCGGGCGCTACCGTCGTCGCCATGGGTCAATGGCGCAATGGCAACGGGACGTTGACGGTCGGGGACCGGGAGGGGGGACCGGGGCTGGAGATACCGCTTCGGATCGCCGCCTCGTACCGGGCCCGGTCGAAGGGGCTTCTCGGGCAGGACGGGATCGACGGGGCACTGATGATCACCCCGTGCGGGAGTGTGCACACGTTCGGGATGCGGTTCGCGATCGATGTGGCCTACCTGGACCGGAAGTTCAACGTCGTGGCGGTCCATACGATGAAGCCGGGGCGGCTCGGGAGGGTGCGGCTGCGGTCCCGCCATGTGCTCGAGTCGGCGGCCGGGACGATGCAGAAGTGGGGGCTGCGGCCGGGCGTGCAGGTGCAGATCGACCAGGCCGACTGAAGAGGCGGGTCACGGGAGCTTGGCCAGCTGCGCAGTGACCACTTCCGCCGGGAGTTCCGGAGGCGTCGCGTCGACGAAGTCGGCGACGTAGAACGTGACGACGGTCGAGCCTCTCCGCACGAGCTGGAAGACCAGTGGCACCTTGTCGCCCTCGATGTTCCCCGTCACCTGGTAGGCGATGCTTTCCTCGCCCACTCGCGGCGCGTCCAGGAGATCGACCTTGCTGTACGTGGACGGCCCTTCGTCGCTCGAGGTCCTGAACCCGCCCGCACAGGCCCGCACCGCGTCCCTGACGCCGCGCAGCACCTGCTGGGCCCCGCCCTTCGGGTGGGAGGTGAGAATCTCGGTGACGACGGTCTGGTCGTCCTTTCCCTCCTCCGATCCGTCCATGACGGTTCGGAAGACGGTGGCGGTCGCGGCGGGTTCGGGAGCGCCGTTGATCACGGCGGCCAGCGGCCGGCAGGCCTGATTCTCGGCTCTTTCCGTGCCGGTGTCCTGGCTGCCCTGCAGGGGGGTGACCTCGTAGTCGGGCACGTCGCCCGTGGCCAGGGCCGCCTCGGTCAGCTCCGCCTCGGTGAGCACCTTGCCGGTACCGGCCGGCAGCGTGCTCGGGGACGGCAGCGGGGCCGGGGACGAGGCGTCGTCGCCGGCCGGCTTCGCACTCGACGGACTGCTCGGCCTGCCGCCGTCCTTGCCGTGGGAGGAGTCGCCGCCGGACGGGCCGCAGGACACGGCCGCGAGGCAGAGCACCGCCGCCACGACTGCTGTACGAGTGTTCATCGTTCCCCGTCCTGACCGTGAGCCCTGTTCCCCTGTCCGGCACGCTAACAACCGGACGGCGGCGGGTGCGTGGGCCCACGGGCCCAACTCGGGGCGGCGCTCAGGAGGTCGAGGGACGGGTGCCCAGGCCGCGGCCGACGAGCGGGGACACCGTACGGATCAGCTTCAGTTGTGTGGAGCGCAGGATCTTCACGGTCGTGTCGTCGGACCAGCCGGTCGTCGTCGACCACTCGTAGCCCGAGCCGACCACCTCGCTGGCGAACGCCAGCTCCGTGGCGAGCAGGGCCCGCGCCCAGTCCATCGGCTCGAGGGGTTCCTTCGCGGCCAGCGCCGTGCGGATTCTGTCCCCCCGCCGGTTCAGGTCGTCCGCGTCATCGAAGCCCATGGCCACCGCGAACTCCTCCGTGCAGCGCGCCGGTCCGCTCCACTCGACCAGGCCCTGTTGCAGGAGCCGGGACTCCTCCTCCGTCAGCTTCAGCTGCTCCGCTGTCTGTAAGCGAGTCCTCACCCGTCCACCCTTCCGTTCGTCCCGCCGTGACTGCGTTCGGGCAGGACGCTACTTCCTTGCGGTTCAGGCGTCTTGGGCCCCAGGACACGGGACGGGCACCGCTTCCGGCATTGGGTCCACAGGCCCAAGACACCGGCGTGTCAGGACTTTTAGTGTCGGGACCATGTCTCAGCTGGGGGATTTGCGTCGTCGGATCCGGAGGTGGTCACGGGGTTCCGTGCCGCGCACGGACGTGCGGTTGGTGGGCCTGCGCCGTCGGCGTGATCGGGGGCAGGGCGCGCTGGAGTACCTGGGGCTCGTTCTGGTGGTCGGGGCGATCGTCGGTGCGCTCGTCGCGACCGGGATCGGTGCAGAACTCACCGAGAAGATCGGTGTGCAGGTCTGCCGGATCGGGGGCGGCGGGAACTGCGGCGGAGACAGCAGCACCGAGGCGAGGGACGGCGATTCGGGAAAGCCGGGCACCGGTGACCCGGCCTCGGACCGTAACGACGACGGCACGCCGAAGACGCCCGAGCAGGTCGATTACGACAAGGCGCTGAAGGAACTCCAGGACGCCCAGGCGGAGCAGAAGTCCAACACCGACAAGGCGAAGGAAGCCGCGAAGGAACTCGCGAAGATCCTTGCCGACGAGCTCGGGATCACCGACGCACTGGACTGCATCACCCAGGGCGACATGGGCGCCTGCACCGAGACACTCATCAATGTGCTGCTGACCCTGATCGGCGGTGCGGTCGGGAAGCTCGGGGCGAAGTACGGCGCCCCGTGGAAGTGGAAGAAGGCGTACAAGCTCATCAAGAGCTTGAAGAAGCACGGCGGCGACCTCTACGACGCCCTCAAGGGCCTGGTGAAGAACCGCAAGAAGGTCAAGGAAGCCGAGAAGAAGCTCGAGGACGCCGGAAAGAAGCTCGACGACGCGAAGAAGGACCCGCCCAGGAAGGAGGACAAGCCGGACGAGAAGAAGCCGACGACCTGCCCCGCGCGGCACAGCTTCCTCGCCGGCACCCCGGTCCTGCTCGCCGACGGCCGCCGCGTCCCGATCCAGAACGTCTCCGTCGGCGACCGTGTGGTCGCCACCGACCCGGTGAGCGGTGTGACCGGCGCCCGTCGTGTCGAGCGGACCATCACCACGTACGACGACAAGCACTTCACGCGGCTCGTGGTGGCGACGGACGGCACGCAGGCCCGGCTGACGGCGACGGACACCCACCCGTTCTGGCTGAGCGACAGCGGTCGCTGGGCCGACGCGGGCGAGCTCGGCCGTGGTGACGAGCTGCGCACGGTGGCCGGCTCCACGCTGACGGTCACCGGCGTCTCCCGGTACACCCGGCGACTGACCACCTACGACCTGACGGTCGAGGGCGTCCACACGTACTACGTGGGCGTCGGCGCGTCGAACGCGCTCGTCCACAACAACGACTGCGAGATGTCTCCCGAAGAGGCCGAGGCAGCCAGGAAGCCCGAGGTGGGCGAGGGCGACGCCAAGAAGTTCAAGGACCACTTCCTGCGTCACAAGAAGCTGGTCGAGGACGCGCTGGGCACCAAGTACAAGAAGCTCAAGGAGGACGGCCCGCGGTTCCGGGAGGACATCGCGAAGGCCATCAAGGACGGCACGTTCGAGCTGGTCGGAAAGGGCACGTTGAAGAAGGGCGAGCCCGAGGGGCTGATCTATCGTGGCAAGGGCGTGACGATCGTACTGAAGGAGAACGGCGACTTCTGGACTGCGCTCAAGAGCGGTGAAGGCATGGACACCGGCATCGAGTTCACCAAGCTGGTGCCGAAGAGGAAGTAGCCGCAGAGACAGGGGTGCAGGGATATGAGCGGCTGGCGGACCGTCGAAGCGGCACTGCGTGAGCATCGCGTCCGCGATGTCCTGGTCCCGGGCTGGATCGACCGGGACGACGACCTCCCCGAGTTCCGGCCGCAGCCGATGGCCGTATGGCTGCGGCTGGACGACGGGTTGCTGCGGTTCGAGTCGCAGGGCCAGTACGACCGGCTGGGCGCCACGCGCGTTCCGGGGCTCGACTGGGCCGACATCGAGCTGCTGGCGGAGGCCGAGGACGAGGTGATCGTCGCCTCGTTCGGCGAGCAGCTCTTCGGCGACGGCCGCGACGAACTGCGCTGCACGCGGCTGCGCGCCTACCGGACGTCCGCCGGCGTCGACTGCACCTGCCTCGCCCTCGATTTCGAGGGGGGCCGCACGTTGTTCCTCGATCCGACGTGGACGTTCGGCATCAAGGTGGGCAACGCGGCGGACGAGCAGCGTTGGCTGAAGCTGCACGGCGGCGTGGCCGGTGTCGGCGTCGGTGTCGATACGGCTGTGCTCCACGACGGTTGAGGGCTGTCCCGGCTTCACCGACCCCCGGGCCCAACGCCCCGTTCCCGCGGACTTGGGCCCGAACTTGGGGCCAAGGGCCCAGGTCATCCGGTCCGCCCGCCCGTACGCTCACGCCACACCCGAGGTTCAGCAGCGGGGCGGGCAGGCAGTGCGAGTCAGTGGCGGAGGGGAAGACCGTGAGAAGTGGCGGCGGTTGGAGAAGCGGAAGCGGGGGCCACATACCGCGGGAGCGCGGCGGGGGTGTGTTCTTTCCCCTGACGCGCAGTTGGGCCGTCGGCGCCCTCGTCTACGTCTTCGCCGGGATCCTGGTCACGCGTGGACTCGTCGAGACGCTCGCCACCGATGAGCGGCTCCAGGTATTCACCTGGCGGCTGGCACTGCTGCATGTGCCCAGCGTCATCACCACCCTCCTCGCCACCCTGGCCGCCGCCCGCGTCCTGCCCGACGAGCAACGCGAGTCCCGTCTGCTGTATCTGCTCGCCACCTTGGGTGTTCCGGTCGTCGGGCTCGCGTACGGCCTCTACGTCTCGTGGCACGTCGTCGGTGTCGAAGGCGTGCTGATGCCGGTGGTGGTGCTGGTCACCGGCTCGGCCGTGGGGCTGGCCGTCGACCGGCTGCTGGAGGCCGACGAGACGGAGCCCGCCGCGCCGAACTCGTACACCTGGCGTGACGGCGGTGCCACCGCCATGGAGTACCTCGGGGTGATCGTCCTCGTCGTCACCTTGATCGGCGCGATGGCGATGGCGGGTGTCGGCGGGCAGATCGGCGACCGGATCCGGTGTGCGATCAGCTCGATGGGCGGCGGCAGCGCCGGATGCACGACAGGCGGCGGGGACCCGACCGCGAAGCCGAAGACCGATGCCGACTACGAGCCCAAGCTGTGCCAGGTCTCCAGCGTCTCCGACACCGTCGGCGACAAGGTGAAGATCGGCTGGTTCGAGTGGGGCAACGAGTACGGCTTCCAGCAGAAGGTCAGCCAGGCCAAGACGGACGTGAACGAGGACGGCAAGGTCGACGAGAACGACAAGCTGGTCTACATGACGTTCACGGACGCCGCGTCCGTCGGCGCCACCGGCAGTACGCCCGGCGTCAAGCTCGGCAAGCTCGGCAAGGCGGATGTCGACGTCGGCGGCGGCATCAAGATCACCAACGGTGACACCTGGGTCTTCAAGAGCGAGGAGGACGCCAAGAAGATGCGGGACGACATCGAGGAAATGAAGATGTGGGAGACCTCGACCAAGTACAGCGGCGGCTACGGCGGCGGCTGGTACTCGGGCATGAAGTGGGCCGAGAAGAAGGAGGACGTCGAGAAGAAGATCGGTGACAAGAAGATCTCCTACTCGACCATCGGTCTCAACGTGTACGCCGACGGCGGTCTCAACATCAGCGCGGGCGACGAGTCCGAGCTCGGTGCCAAGCTGGGCGGCAAGGCCAAGTTCTCCCCCGACGTGACCATCACCAAGGACGACGTGAACGGCAACGAGTCGTACACGTACACCGCCAAGCTCGAACTCGAGGGCAAGGTCAGCGGCACGGCGGGCCCGCTCACCGGCACGGCCGGCGCGAAGGACACCCGCACCGGAGCGATCACCGTCACCCGTGACCAGAAGACCGGCAAGATCGTCCGTATCGACATGACGAAGACGGTCGAGACGGGCTCGACGTCCGACAAGGGCGAGGCCAAGGGCGACAACGGCAAGAAGGACGGCGACAAGCGCGGCGGCAAGGGCAGCGTCACCGACTCGTCCGGCGAGACCGGCATCGAGGTCCAGACGAACTCGATCGTCTTCGGCAAGGACGACGACAAGGCCACCGAGGACAAGCGGGCCATCGCCGAGAAGTGGCTGGACGGCAGCGGCAACAACACCGCACCGTTCGAGTACATGTTCGGCGACAAGTCGCTGCAGCAGAAGCCCGACGGAACGGACCCCTTCGAGCAGATGATGTTCCAGGACGGCCTGTCGAGCACCATGCAGTACCACGGCGAGACGGACGCCCAGGAGTTCGGCTTCGAGGTCTCGCTCGGCATGAGTCTCGGGTTCTCCATCTCGGACGAGCACAAGAAGGAGACACTGACGGACGCGCAGTTCCTCGGAGCTCCGCAGGGCGACAAGCGCAGCTTCCTTCCGTACAGCTACTGCGCGAATTGAGCACCCCGCAGCACCGGCGGCACCACCCGGCACCATTGCACGACGAGAGGCGATGAACAGACCATGGCAGCGGCAACGGCAAGGGCGGCAGTGAACAGGTCCCGGATGCTCGGCGCGGCTGTCGCCGCCGCCATCGGCCTCACCCTTCTCACCGGCTGCGGCTCCTCGGACGCGGGCGCCGTCCCGGACGGCTGGGGCAAGCTCGACACGAAAAGCCTGTCCGTCGGCTACCCGAAGGACAAGGGATACAAGGAGCAGTCCGCGGCCGACCGCAGCAGGAGCAACGCGGCCGTCGCGCTCAAGACGGAGGGCGGGCTGCGCACCGGCATGGTGTCGGTCCAGCTCGACTTCGCCACGGGCGTCGACGACGCGGGCGAGGCGGCCGCCGCGGCGGGCGCGGGTATCGGCCTCGGCGCTACCCGTAAAGCCACCTCCGATGTGCGGCTGGCGGGCGAGGAGAGCGCACGGGACGCACGTCGGATCGACTACGAGTTCACCTCGTCCGGCAAGGAGCAGACCCCGGCGAGCGGCACCCCGATGACGGGGGTCGTGGTGGCGGGGGTCGACTCGAAGGACGTACCGTTCGCCATCCGGATCAATGCGGTGAAGGGCTCGCTGAGCGCCAAGGATCTCGACGCGTTCGTCGGCTCGATCACCGTGAAGTAGCCCGTGGAGGACTGGCGTTCATGAATGTTCTGCCCGGCGGCACCGCGACCTTCCTGCTGCTGTTCGGCCTGTTCCTCGGTGCGTTCGCCGTGCGGTCGGCGCTGCGGCTGGGCCGGGTGCTGAGCCTGATCCGGCACGGGGTGCAGGTCGAGGGCCGGTGCGCGGAGCGACGGGTCGTGGACCGGGGGGCGGACCGGGAGCGTGGGTACGCGACGGAGTACGTGTTCGCGTTCCGCACGCTCGACGGCCGCGACATGGAGTTCGTCGACCATGCGCCCGGCCCGTTGGGCTTCGAGGTCGGGGCGCCGATCCGGATCACGTACGATCCGGCGGCCCCCGAGAAGCGCGCCACGGTGGCCGGACCGCGGGCATGGGGGCCGGTACTGATGCCCGCGGTGTTCGCGGCCGGCCTGACAGTGTTCTCACTGGGTCTGCTGTACGGGTTCGTGGCGATGCGGGGCTGGGTCTGAGGGTGTCGGGCCCGTGCCGGGGTCTCCACGGTCGGCCGAACCTGGCGGGCCGTCAGCCCCGCTCTCCGTTCCTGGCTTCCGCTACCGGCTGGGGACCTCGCTGCCGAACAGCTTCCACGGCGACTGCTCGAACGACGACACTCCCGACAGCTGCGGTTGCACCGCCGCCACCTCGTGCCGTACGGCCAGCGTGTCCGGCCAACTGTCGAAGAGCGTCGTGCCGTTGACGATGACCCCGTCCCAGTCGGTCGCCTCCGATGCCCCCTCGCGGTCGACCACGAAGCCGATGCAGAGCACGGAGGCCCTGCCGATCGCCTCCCTGATCGCGCGGACGGCCAGCTCCTGATCGTCCTGGGACAGCCCGTGGAGCCCGAATTCGAGAGCGACGACGCCACCCCCCGTGCGACGGATGCGCGCGTACACCTCGGCGCCGCTCCTCACCCACAGCAGGAAACTGATCTCGTCGAGCCGTTGCAGGCCCGCCACGGTCACCAGCTGCTCCCAGGTCACCCGCGCCTGGGTGGCCGGCGGTTCGGAACCGGGGCTGACCAGGGTGATGCGGCCGGTGGCCGGGTGGTCGAGCCGCAGCCCCGCCGCGCCCAGATCCCCGAGCAACGACTCGGCATCGAGTCGGCTCCAGCCGAGATGGTACGAGTGGAAGAAACCGTCTTTCATCGACGCTTCACCTCATAAGAGTGTGGGGGCACCTCTTCGGATGTGCGTATGAGCATGTCGAATCGCCGCTCGGTGGCGGCAGGCCCTCAGCTCACGTTCGGTCGGTTACGAGCGTAATGAGCACAGCCGACGGGGGCGTGGGCCCACGGGCCCAGGGGCGGGCCCCAAAACCGGTCCGCATGCACCGGCGAGGGGGCGACCCGATGAGTACCTGAACGGCTCAGGCGACCGGCACGGCAGGTGTGGCGAAGAGCGAGGCGTCCCCGCCCTGGACCCTGTCCCGGACACCTGCGCTCGCCTCGTGCGGCACACCCAGCGGAACGGCACTGACATCGCAGAGGCGGTTGTACTGCTCGGGCGTGAGGACGACGTCGAGGGCGCCCAGGTAGTCGTCGAGCTGGCCCAGTGTGCGCGGGCCGACGATCGGGATCCGGGAGGTCGTCGCGCGTGCCGCCCGCTCGTTGATCCAGGCGACCGAGACCTGGGCCGGGGGCGCACCGGTCTCCTGGGCGACGGCAAGGACGGCGTCGACGATCGCGGTCTTCTGATCGCTGCTCTCGGTGTGCACCAGGGTCTTCAGGTCGCTGAGCCGGCCTTCCGCGCTACCACGGTACTTGCCGGTCAGCAGCCCTCCGCCGAGCGGGGACCACAGGGCGGTGCCGAGCCCGAGGCTCTCGGCCATCGGCAGCAGCTCACGGTCGGCGGTCCGCTCGACCAGGCTGTACTCGACCTGGATTCCGGCGACGGGCGCCCAGTTCTTCAGGTCCGCCAGCGTGGCGGCGCGCGAGACGCGCCAGGCGGGGAAGTTGGACAGTGCCGCGTGCAGGATCTTGCCCTGGCCCACGAGGTCGTCGAGGCCGCGCAGGATCTCCTCGACCGGCGTCAGGCCGTCAGGGAAATGCACCCAGAGCAGGTCGATGTAGTCGGTGCCGAGGCGCCGCAGGCTCGCCTCGACCGAGTGGCGCATGTTCTTCCGGCTGTTGCCGGTCCGCGACAGACCCGACTGCGGAGCGGCGCCGTTGGTGAACTTCGTGGCCACGACGAAGTCATCCCGCTCCGCGCCGAGGAACTGCCCCAGCAGCGTCTCCGACTCGCCGAACTGGTACTCGTCCGCCGTGTCGAGGAAGTTCCCGCCGGCCTCGGCGAACCGGTCGAACATACGGCGTGCCTCGCCGGGCTCGGCCCCGGCGCCCCAGCCGGTGCCGAAATTGCCGGTACCGAGCGCGTACTGGGAGACGCGCAGTCCGGTTCGGCGGCCGAAGGTCGTGTAACGCATGGAGTTCTCCCTGGAAATCGAGTGCTTCCACGAGCCCCGAAGCTGTCGGCGAGCGGGTGGCCGTGGTCCGCGACGGGGCTGTGGCCCGCACTCGACAGCGACCGCCCGGCTTCGGCCCGTTCCGTCGCCGCGCTGCTGATCAGCTCCGCCGCCGGTGTCGGTGCCGCCGTACCGGAACGGACTCCTGATACGGAGAACCCTGCGAACCGACTGCAACGGGCTCCCGGGCGGTCTAGCCGATCGTGTCGAGCCTGGGCACGATGCGTGCGGCGAGCTGTTCGGCGAAACTGACCGGGTGCCGGTCCGGCAGCACCTGGACGGCCGTGATGCCGAGCTCCGCGTACTCCTCGACGTCGGCGAGGAACGCATCGGTCTCGTCCAGGACCGGCCTGTTGAACATGAGGGTCTTCTCGATGGAGTCGTAGTCGCGGCCCGCCGCCGCACAGTGCGCCCGCAGTACGTCGAGCTTGTGGGCCACCTCGTCCACGTCGGTGGCGAACAGGTTGCACGCGTCGCCGTACCGGGCGACCAGCCACAGCGTCTTCTTCTCGCCGCCGCCGCCGATCATGATCGGTGGCCGTTCGCCGATCGGCTCCGGCATGCACAGCGTCTCCGCCAGCCGGTAGTGCCGCCCCTCGTACGGGCCGTTCTCCTCGCTCCACATCTGAAGACAGATCTGCAGCGTCTCCTCCAGCCGTTCGAACCGCTCCGCGACCGGAACGACCGGTACTCCGAGTCCGCGCTGCTCCCGCTCGTACCAGGAGGCGCCCAGACCCAGCACGGCCCGGCCGCCGGACAGCACGTCGAGGCTGGTGACGATCTTCGCAAGCAGGCCCGGATAGCGGTACATCACACCCGTCACCATCAGGCCGAGCGTCATCCGCTGGGTCAGCGCCGCCACGTATCCGAGGGCCGTGTACCCCTCCAGCATCGGCTCGTCGGCCGTGCTCTGCGGGGTCTCCATCTGGAAGTAGTGGTCCATCACGGTGAACGAAGCGACCCCGCCCTGGTCGGCGATCCGCGCCGCCTCGCCGAGGGTGGGCGCGATGAGCGCGGGGTCGGCGGGTTGCGAGTAGTTCCAGTAGTGCAGGCCGAGCTTCACGTCCACTCCTCCATGCCGGAACCTCTGCGACGACCCTGTGCAGTCCCTCGTCACGGTACGTGCGTCCGGGCAGTCGGGCATGGACGGTACGCCCGGCCGGGTGCCGGGGCCTCGGCACGGCCCTGCTTCGGAACCCCTGCGTACGTCGGCATGCTCCCCTGCATGCGGTAACCCGGCGCGCGCAGCGAACCTCCTCCCGGAAAGCTGTTGGGCGTACGTACCCCACACCGTCCCCACGGCCCGTCCCCACGGCGAAGACAAAGAAGGTCTCCCTGTGCGTCTCTACCGAATGGCACTGTGGGTCATGGTCCCTACGGCCGTTGCTCTCACGGCGGCAGCGGCAGGGGGGACGAACGGCGGGACCGCGGACGGGACGATGCCGGAAAGTCCTCCTTCGGCGCAGCGGACCCAGACCGCCACGGAACCCGTCGTGGATTCCGCGCGGCCGTTCCCCGTCCTCGGAGCCACGCCCGTGACATTCCCCCGTGCGGCGCAGCGGCCCACCATCGTGTCGCGTGCGCAGTGGCGGGCCGACGAGACCAAGCGCGACGCCCATGCCCACTACGCGGGAGGGGTGACAGCCATCTTCATCCACCACACCGACACCCCCAACGACTACGACTGCGCGGACGTCCCGCTCACCCTGCGCAACCTGTACACGGGCCAGACCCGTGACCGGGACTGGGGAGACCTCGGCTACAACTTCCTCGTCGACCGATGCGGCAACGTCTACGAAGGCCGCGCCGGCGGTGTCGACCGCCCCGTCGTCGGCTCCCACACCCAGGGGTTCAACCAGGGCACCGCGGGGATCGCGGCGATCGGCACCTTCGGACGGGGGACACAGGTGCCGGAGCCCATGGAGCACGCGATCGCAGCCCTCGCCGCCTGGAAACTCGGCCTGCGCGGTGTCGACCCCCGCAGCAAGGTGCGACTGACGTCCACCAATGACAAGAGCCGCTATCCCAAGGGCACTTCGGCCGAATTCGACGTCATCTCCGGCCATCGCGACGGCAATGAGACCGACTGCCCCGGGGATGCGCTGTTCGCCCGGCTCCCCGCGATCCGGGACATGGCCGCCGAACTCCAGGGGAGGTCTGCCGGAGCACCCTCCAGTGTCGGCATCCCCGTGACCTTGCAGAGCCTCCACCAGGGCAGCGATTGACGGCGGGCGCCCCTTCGGGCCTACGGACGCCGGGCGGCGCGGCCCTCACCCGTTCGGGGCCGCCCGGCGGTGCGAATGGATCCCTCCAGGTGCGCGGCCTTCGGGGTCTGCACACGCTGAAAGGTGCCGCAGCCGGTGATCCACGATGAGGAACGATGATCGTATCGGTGGTGTCGATGCCGGAAGGCACCGTTACTCATACACACGTGTCGGAGGCGCGTGAGCGCCTCGCGACATCCCGCTTTCTGATCGTGGACATCGAGCTGCCCGAGGAGGCATCGCCCGACGAACAGCCGGTCGCCCATCAGCTCGGCCTGGAAGCGGAGGACTTGGCGTGGCTCGGCAGGGAGGGCGAGTCCGTGCGGGCCGAGTTCCTCGGGGAGAGTGCCGGGTTCGTCGTACCCGTCGTCGAGGCAGGCCAGGTCATCCATGTCCACGCCTTCGTGACCGAGCGGTACCTGGTCACCGTTCACCGAGGGCCGCTGGGACCGATCGGGAACCTCACCGCCCGGTTGCCGCACGAAAGGCCCTCCGACACCGTGGCCACGCTGTTCCTGCTGCTGGAGGAGACCTTGGGGACCTTTCGCCGCTCCGCCGTACAAGCCTTGCTGGAGGTGGAGGACCTCGAGGACGAGATGTTCCGGGAACGCCGGCCCCAGCAGGTCTACCGTCTGGCACGGCTACGACGGCGGGCGGCCCTCCTGCACCACTCGCTCCTGCCGTACCTGGAGGCGACGGACGAGACCTTGACTCGGAGGATGCTGAGCGGCAACTTCCCGGAGGAGCGGCAGAGGCTCGTCCGCTCGTACCAACGCGCAGCCAGGTCGGTGCTCACGGACATCGCGTCCCTCCAGGACGCCTCCCGGCGAGCCTTCGTCAGCTACTCATCCCTCGTGTCCGGCGAGCAGAACGGCGTGATCAACCGGCTGGCCATCGTGTCGACGATCTTCCTGCCGCTGTCCTTCCTGACCGGATTCTTCGGCATGAACTTCACCTACATGACCGATGAGTTGGAGAGCACGACCGTCTTCTGGATGCTCGCGGTGGGGTTGCAGGCCATCGTCCTGTTCATCGCCCTCTACGTGCTGCACCGCACCCGCCTCTGGCGGAAGCTGCGCGACGACAGTCCCGACGACCTGTGAACCCACGTACGGTCGCCGCCGGAGGTCAGGCGGCAGTCGTGATGTTCTGTTGTTGCTGCTCGAAGGAGCTCATCGTGCGCGTGAAGTCACGGGTGGACAACAGCAGCTTGTAGACGATGGCCAGTTCGAAGACCAGCAGCAGCGCCGCGCTGACGACGGTGGCACCGATGATCTGGTCCAGGAGCGGACCGATGATGAACACGCTCATCTGAAACTCGATGCCACTGATCAGATGGGTGCGGATGCGGTGGCGCAGCATGAACGAGCGGAACCGCAGGTAGCCGGGGAAGCGGTGACGGAACTCCTGCTGCAGATCGATCACTTGCCCTCGGGAGGCTGCGAGTTTCACCGGACCGGAGAGCGCCTCCTCCCGCGCAGGGGCGCTGGTCGCATCCTGTTCGACGTCGGCTTCGGGGTTGTCCCGAAGCAGGTCCTCCATGAAGGCGAGCTCTGCCTGGTTCTCGTCCCGGCGGGCCGCCCGGATGCGCGACTTGATCTGCTTGCGCATCGTGTGCCGGGTCTTGAAGATCTCCAGCGAGTTGATGTACCGCAGACCGTCCAGGAAGACGACCACGGCAGCGAGCCAGACATAGATCATCTCACCGGTGCGGCTGTACTGCCCGGCCATGAGGGCGATGGCGCAGGCCATGACCCGTATCCGGTCGAAGATGTAGTCCAGCCAGGCGCCGAACACAGATCCCTGACCGGTGAGACGGGCGACCTTGCCGTCCATGCAGTCAAGGATGAAGCTCAGGTGGTAGAGCACCGCGCCGGCGATCAGCCAGTACCAGTCACCCTTGGCGAAGCACGCGGCGGAAACCAGCCCCAGGATCAGCGCCCCCCAGGTGATCTGGTTGGGCGTGATGCGGGTGCGCCTGGCAACCAACCGCACCAGCGGTGTGGCCACGGGGTCGACCAGGAGCACGGTCCACCATGCATCGCGCTTCTTCTGCGTGATGCGACGCACCTCGACGAGGGGCGGTATGTCTCGGTGCATGGAATGACTTCCTGGAGTTCTACTGATGTTCACCTGAACTTAGGAAGGAGATGATCGAGATACAAGACTCCGCCTGTGCAACCTTTACCCGCCGGTAGGAGTCATGGGGCCTTCCGACGCGCCCCCACACATACACAAATGCGACTTTCGACGCCGCTGTGCCGCGATCCGGATGCTCACGTACGACCGTAGCCCGGCGAAGCTTCCGTCACCTGGGCAGCTGGGCCCAGGACCTTGATGCCCGCGTGCGGCGGGCAGTCCGTCGCAGACACCCCGTTCCCCGCCCCGGTCGTCCACGACGGAATCCGGCAGCCACAGGGCACGGGAAGGCCGGCAAGGTCGACCACCTGCTCCGACGCCGGAGAGCCCGGGCCGGTACCGGTGGAGGCAATTGCTATCGGGCTATGCCAACGGCACGCTCACGGCCCGATGGAAACGCGACGGCGTGACACGTCACGCGGCACCGGTGCCCGAGTGCCGGTCGCGGCGCAGGCCGGCGTGGCCACGTACAGCTCGGTGTCGCCGCGTCGAGCGCATCGCGGCACACTGAAAACGGGCGTCGATCCGGCGCCGAGTACTCCTCAGGACGGAGGTCACCACCTCACCTGCGGGATCATCGAAGACTCGGGACGGTCACCCGCTGTCAGGATGTGTGATCGCCCCGACGGCCGACGGAGGTGCCTGGGCCGTGAGGGGCGACGCGCTCATGATCGTCGATGGTTCCGGTGTGATCACGGAGTGGAGTCACGAGGCCACCTCCTTGCTTGGCCTCCCCGCGTCCGAGGTGCTGGGCTTTCCGGCCGCAGGACTCTTCACGGTCGGCAAGGGCGATCATGGCGAGGACGAGCTGAAGCTGAAGTCCCGGGAAGGCCGCATTGCGGCGGGTGACCTGCGCGCGCGTCCGGTACTGAGAGACCGCGCCGTGGCCTGGGAGATCAGGCGACTGTCGACGGAACCCGCCGACGGGACCTATGTGGCGGCCGGCATAGGTGCCAGTCTGATCGAGGCGCTGTTCACCCAGTCACCCATCGGCTTGCACATCCTCGACCCCGAGCTCCGGATCATGCGCGTCAATACGGCCGCACTCACCATGCACGGAATTCGGTCCGACAGCGTGCTGGGTCGGTCGCTCCCGGAGGCGTACCCGCTCTCGGACCCGGCGGACGTGGACACCGTGCTCCGACCCGTCCTGGAGCAGGGCCGGCCGGCCGTCGACCGCCTGGTACGCACTCGCTTTCCCGTCGATCACGGCCGGGAACGGGTGTTCTCCGTGTCCGCCTTCCGCCTCCAGGGCGCCCGAGGTGCGGTCCTCGGGATTGCGCTCTCCACGGTCGATGTCACCGACCGTGAACGGGCGCACGCACACACCGCCATCGTTGCGGATGTGCGCGAACGCGTCGGTCGGACCCTGGACGTGGTCACCACCTGCCAGGAGGCCGCGGATGTGCTGGTGCCCGGATACGCCGACATCCTCGTGGTCGAGGTGGTGGATGAAGTCGTACGGGGTGAGGACCCCCCGATCGGTCCGCTCAGCCGGGACGTGCCCCTACGGCGTGCCGCCTTCCGCAGCCGTGTCGCGGAGCCCGTGCATCCGGTCGGCGATGTACGCACCGCGCCCTACGGGACCCCGTTCGGGCAGGCTCTGTCCGACCTGCGTCCCCGGCTCGTGGAACTGAGTGCCGACGGTGCCTGGCTGGCGGCGGATCCACCACGTGCCGAGGCCATCCGCGCGTCGGCGGCACATTCGCTCATCACGGCGCCGCTGACGCTCCGCGGCACGGTGCTGGGGCTGATGAGTCTGTACCGCTGCGGACGTACCGAGCCCTATGCCGAGGACGACATCGACCTCACCCTCGACCTGGCCGCCCACACAGCGCTGTGCATCGACAATGCCCGCCGCTTCACCCGCGAGCGGACCATCGCCACCACGACCCAGCGCCGGCTCCTGCCCCAGAGCCCCGGTCCGCGGACAGCCGTCGACACCGCGTGGCTCCGCCTCCCCGCGGACCTGGGTGCGAGCTGGTTCGACACCATCGCCCTGCCCGGCGCCCGCACAGCCCTGGTCACCGGGAACGCGACCGGACACGGAATCTCCGCCGCCACCACCATGGGGCAGCTGCGCACCGCAATCCACGCGCTGGCCGCACTCGACCTGGAGCCCGACGAACTCCTCGCCAGACTGCACGACACCACCGGCCGCCTGGCCGAGGAACGTGCGGCACTCCCACCCGCCGATCCGCTGCACAACGAGACATTGACCGCGAGTTGCATCTACGGGGTCTACGACCCCATCACCCGCATCTGCACCATCGCCCGTGCGGGGCACCCCGCACCGATCGTGGTCCACCCGGACGGCACGTCCCATGTCTGTGACGTCCCGGCGAGTCCGCTGCTGGGATGCGCCGAGGATCTGCCCAGGGCTTCCACGAGCTTCGAACTCGCCGAGGGCAGCATCCTCGCCTTCTACACCGCGGCCCTGCTCCCGGAGGCGGAGACGGATCCCGACCTGCTCCGGCGTGTGCTGAGCCGGCCCGACCGCTCACTGCAGACCCTGTGCGACGACGTCGTCTACGCGCTGGGCACCGATCCCCCACGGGGCGACGCCGCGCTTCTTCTGTCCCGTACCTCCGGCATCGCGCCCGACCACGTGGCCACCTGGCGACTCACCCCCGACGCGACAGGCGCCGGTGAAGCCCGAGCCCTGGCCCGGCGCCAACTCGCCCGATGGAACCTCGACGACGAAACCGTCTTCACCGCAGAGCTGATCGTCAGTGAACTGACCACGAACGCCGTGCACTACGGAGCCCCGCCCGTGCAACTGCGCCTCATCCTGGAGGGCACGCTCACCTGCGAAGTGACGGACGGCGGCAGCTCCGCACCCCATCTGCGACACGCGCCGGTCGCGGACGAGGGAGGTCGCGGGCTGTTCATCGTCTCCCAACTCGCCCACCAGTGGGGCACCCGCTACAGCCAGCACGGCAAGACCATCTGGGCCGAACAGTCCCTCGGGCCCCGTTGAAGGGCCACTGAACGGGGGCAGGGCCACTCAACGGGTGAGCAGGAGGCCCGGGTTCCCGTCAACAGGTCCCGCCGTCCGAGCCGGCCGAGACGCAGGAGCCGGTCGATGACGCGGAGAGCGCGGGCGAGCGGGGCGGCGACCGGTCGCCAAGGGTTTCGCGCCGCGCCCGCCGGCTCAAGGCCACGCGGGGAAAGTGCGACCTTGTCCCGCTTCGCGTGATTCACGGTCGGCAAGTCTGTGCCATGGCAAGGACTTGCCTTCGTCAGGCCTTCTCGTCGGCGTCGGCGGCCGATAGACCCATGGCATGTTCTCCCCCTCACGATCTTCCGCCTTCCGGCGCAGACGCTGGCAGCTGCTCTCGGCCGCGACCGCGGTGCCGCTGCTGGCCTCGGGGCTCGCAGTTCTGCAAGCGCCCGCACAGGCCGCTCCGATCAAACCCACCGTTCCCGCCAAGCCCTCGGCGACCCACAAGGTCACCCTGGTCACCGGCGACGTCGTCACGGTCACCACGATGGCCGACGGCAAACAGACCGCCGACGTCGACCGGCCGGACAGCGCCGTCGGCGGCGTAAAGATCCAGGAGATCAAGGGTGACCTGTTCGTCATCCCGGACGAGGCCGTGCCGCTGCTGGGCACGGACAAGCTGGACCGGCGGCTGTTCAACGTCACCGACCTGATCGAGATGGGCTACGACGACGCGAAGTCGGCCGCGGTGCCGCTGATCGCGGCGTACGCCCAGCCGAAGTCCCGCTCGGCCGTGGAGCCGACGGCCCCCCGGGGCAGCAAGCTGACTCGCAGGCTCGACGGCATCCGCGGTGCAGCGCTCAGCACCGAGAAGCGGCAGGCCCGCACTTTCTGGACCACCGTCGCGCCGCACGGCAGCGCGAAGTTGGGCGCGGGTGTGTCGAAGCTGTGGCTCGACGGTCGCGTGAAGGCCGACCTCAAGGAGAGCGTGCCGCTGATCGGCGCGCCTGAGGCCTGGGCGGCCGGGTACACAGGCAAGGGCGTCAAGGTCGCGGTGCTCGACACCGGTATCGATGTCAACCACCCCGACTTCGCCGGCCTGATCGACGGCACGACCAGCTTCGTACCGGGCGAGGGCGTCACCGACGTCAACGGGCACGGCACGCATGTGGCCGGCACGATCGTCGGCTCCGGCGCCGCCTCCGGCGGCGACTACAAGGGTGTCGCCCCCGGCGCCGACCTGTTCGTCGGCAAGGTGCTCGGCGGCGCGGAGGGCTACGGCCAGGACTCCTGGGTCATGGCCGGCATGCAGTGGGCCGCCGAATCCGGTGCGGACGTCGTCAACATGAGCCTCGGCGACTCCTACCCGACGGACGGCAGCGACCCGATGTCGCAGACGGTCGACGCGCTGTCCGAGCAGTACGGCACGCTGTTCGTCATCGCCGCCGGCAACGCGGGCCCGGAAAGCATCTCCGCCCCGGGCGCGGCCGCCTCGGCGCTGACCGTGGCCGCCACGGACAAGCAGGACCAGCTCGCGTCCTTCTCCAGCACCGGCCCGTTGGCCTACTCCGGCGGCATGAAGCCGGACATCGCGGCGCCCGGCGTGGACATCACCGCGGCCCGCTCGCAGGAGATGACCGACGGTGGTGAGGGCCTCTACCGCACCCTCAGCGGCACGTCGATGGCCACCCCGCACGTGGTCGGCGCGGCGGCGATCCTGGCCCAGCGGCATCCGGACTGGACCGGCGCGCAGCTCAAGGAACACCTGATGAGCACCGCGAAGGGCCTGGCCGACGGGTACTCGCCGTACGAGGTCGGCACCGGCCGTGTCGATGTGGCCGCCGCCGTGCGCACCACGGTCCGCGGCACCGGCTCGCTCTTCTTCGGCAACTACACATGGCCGCACGAGCCGAGCGACGTCGCCGTCACGAAGGACCTGACCTACACCAACACCGGTTCCGCCGACGTCACGCTGAAACTGGCGCTGACCGACGACGGCGGCCCGTTCGCGCTGGGGGCCACCGAGGTGACCGTCCCTGCGGGCGGCACAGCCACCGTCCCGGTGACCGGTGACCCGCAAGCCGCCTCGCCAGGCCGGCACGTCGGTTACGTGACAGGGACCGATGCGGCCACCGGGAAGCCGGTGACCCGCACGTCCGTGGCGCTGCTCAAGGAGGAGGAGCGCTACGACCTGAACATCAAGCTGGTCGGTCGGGACGGCAAGCCCGCCGCCGGCTGGGTCACGGTCAACCTGGCCGGCGACTTCTGGCCGTGGAACGTCTACGTCGACGGCTCCACCACCATGCGCATGGCCCCCGGCCTGTACACCGTCGCGGGCTACCTCGACGTGGCCGGCGAGAAGTCGGACCGCTCGGGTCTGGCCGTGCTGGTCGACCCGGAGACCGTGCTCAAGAACGGCTCCATGGACGTGGTGCTGGACGCGCGCAAGGCACGCCTGCTGCAGACCGAGGCGCCGCAGCGCACCGAGGACCGTCAGCGCAAGGTCGACTTCAACGTCCACTACAAGGGCTTCGACCCGTTCACGGACTACCGCAGCGCGTACGTGCTGCCGCCGACGTACGACGACGTCTACGTCGCGCCGACGGAGCCGATGAAGCAGGGCGAGTTCATGCTGACCACCCGCTGGCGCAAGGGCGAGCCGCAGCTCAGCCTGAGCACGCCGGGCGGTCGGCTCCGCTTCGAGACACTGGTGCAGGCGGGCAGCGCGCTGGGCACCGCCACGGACAAGCTGGACGCCGTCTACGCGGGCAACGGCGCAGTGGCCGAGTACAAGAAGGTCAGGGCCAAGGGCAAGGTCGTCGTCATCGAGCGCAGCGACGAGGTCTCGCCGCAGGAGCGCACCGAGGCCGCGGCCGCGGCCGGTGCGAAGGCGCTGGTCGTGGTCAACGACGGTGTCGGTGCCCTGATGGAGTACGTCGGCGAGTCGACCATCCCGGTCGCCACCGTGCACCGCGACGCGGGCAGGACGCTTGTCTCGATGGCCAAGGCCGGCTTCCTGAAGCTGACCGCGAAGCAGACCGAGTACACGCCGTTCGTCTACGACCTGACCCGGGAATACCCCGGCCAGGTGCCGAACCGGGCCCTGGTCTACAAGCCGACCAAGGGTGACCTCGCCCGGATCGATGCCCGCTACTACTCGGCCGCGGACGGCGGGGTGGCGGAAGGTTACCGGTCCGACTTCACCCTCAGCCCGTCGTTCAACCTCCCCGAGCGCGAGTGGCACCCGGGCACCCGCACCGAATGGGTGACGCCGGGCCAGGTCTGGAGAGAGTTCCACGCGCAGGGCGTCGACGGAGACCTGCCGTGGGTGATGGTCTCGGGCGACAACACGTATGCCAAGGGCAGCACCACCCGTCTGGACTGGTTCGCTCCGGCGACCCGGCCCGGCCAGGGCGAGTCCTTCGGCGTGTACAACTCCCGCTGGCAGAACTACATGACCTGGAACGTGCAGGCATGGGCCTCCGCCAGCGACAACATGCGGCTGGGCGGCTTCCTGGACTGGGGTGAGACGCCGACCCACCTGCAGGTCTTCCAGGGCGACAAGCTGATCCACGACAACCCGAACAGCACCGACATGCAGTGGGTCGAGGTGCCGGCGGGCAACCTGCCCTACCGCGCCGTCCTCGACGCGGAGCGGCCCGGTGACGCCTTCCGGCTGTCGACGCGCACCCACACCGAGTGGACGTTCATGTCCGACACCGTCGACTCGGACTTCTTCGAGCCGTTCTCGGTGCTGAACCTGAACTACAAGCTGGAGTCGGACCTGCACGGCGACGTCAAGGCCGACGCGACCCAGAAGATCGCGCTCAAGCCGGTGTCGATGGACCTCGGCACCGTGCCGGGCAAGGTCACCAATGTGAAGCTGGACGTCTCGTACGACGACGGCGCCACCTGGCAGAAGGTGACCCTGGCCAAGGGCGCCCACGGCTACTGGACGGGTTCGTTCAGGGCGGCCAAGAAGCGCGGCGGCTTCATCTCGGTCCGCGCGAGCGCCGGGACGGACAGCGGCTTCAGCGTCAAGAACGAGATCATCCGGGCGTACGGCCTGCGATGAACCGCACCGTCGGGCCCCGGGGAGGCGACTCCCCGGGGCCCTTCCCGTCACACCTGCTCCCAGCAGGGACTATTCAGGGTCTGCCGCCATGGCGCATACTCTCCCCGCTGCGGCAAGCGGAAGAGAGTCGGTCGCCGATGCTGGATGTTCTGGGCCTCGAACCCGATGACGAGCGCGTCTACCGGGCGCTGCTCGGACGGCCGAACTCCACCGCGATGCTGCTGTCGGATCTGCTCGTCGTATCGCGGGCCGACGTGGACAAGGCCTTGTCCCGCCTGGTCGGGTGGGGGCTGGTGATCGGGTCGGCGGACGATCAGTACACGGCCGCGCCGCCGGCCATGGCGCTCGGCGCTCTCATCAGCCAGCGCCGGGACGGGCTACGCATGGCTGAGCACGCACTGGTGACCTTCGCCGAGGAACACCGGGCGGCGATGACCGGGAACAGCATCAGCGATCTGATCGAGGTCGTCACAGGCGTCGACGCCATCCGTCATCGCTTCCTGCAGGTGCAGCAGGCAGCCCGCACGCAGGTCCGCAGCTTCATCACCGCACCGTTCCTCGCCGTGCCGCCCGACGAGAACACGGCCGAACCCGCGGCAATCGGCCGCGGCGTGCACTTCCGGGTGGTACTGGACCGGGCGGTGCTGGCAGAGCCTGGCATCATCACCGATGCGATCGATTCACTGCGAAACGGCGTGCAATTGCGTGTCGCCGACCAGCTGCCGATGAAACTCGTGCTGGCCGACGCCGACCTCGGCCTCGTCCCGCTCGCGGTCACACCGGCCGGAGAACCCGGCGCCGTACTGCTGCACCGCAGCGGCCTGCTGGATGCCCTGGACGCGCTGTTCGAGACGGTATGGCGCACCGCCCACCCACTCGAACTGTCGGGCACCGGCGGCGAAGCCGGAACCACCGTCGAGCTCGGTGCGGAAGGTCCGACCGACCTCGACCGAAAGATCCTCGCGCTACTGCTGGCCGGTCTGACCGACCCGACGGCCGCGACACAGCTCGGCCTGTCACCGCGCACGCTGCACCGACGCCTGCGCCACCTCATGGACATGGCCGGAGTCCGGACCCGGATGCAGCTCGGCGGTCACGCCGTCCGACACGGCTGGGTGGATCCGCACTGAAGGTCCTGTGCTGCTCGGAGATGCGACTGCTTCGGAATCGGCACGGACGCTGACGGCAGCCCGATACGGGACCTGTCCGACGGACGTGGGAGTCACCGCTCAGCCGCGCTCCTGCGCAGCCAGTTCACGGATCTCGGCAGGCAGCGCCTCGTCCTCCGCCAGCCGGGCCAGGGCCTCGCGGCTCTGCGGGACTTCGGCGGTGTTGCGGAGTGTCCACACGGCCTGCTCGGCGGCCATGCCTCGCTGCGCGTACCGCTCGGCAAGTTCCATGGCCCATGGGGTGATCGCCGCGGTGTCATCGACCATGAGCCCGCACCAGTACAGGACCTGTTCGGCGATCCAGGCAGAGATACGGACGGTCCACCGCTCGGTGAAGTCCGTGGTGTCGAAGCCTCTGCGCGCGCACTCCGCCTCGGCCTCGGCCATGCGTTCACGCGTCACGCAGCGGGCGTACGGCATGCGCTCCCGCAACACGTGCCTGATCCGGGTCCATTCGGGCCAGGACGCGTCCTGGCCCAGGAACTTCAGAATCACTTCGGAGGGAGGTTCGGGTGCGGCAAGGGGAGCCGGGGGAAGGCAGGCTTCGAGCACGGCTCGCGCGTAGGCGAGGTTCTCTCGGCTCTCCTCCGTCTCGGGGGGCCAGACGAAGCCGAGGTCCCAGGAGTACGGCAGGGCGCGTACGACCTCGGGAAGCAAGGGCTCCTCGCCATCGTCTTCCGTAGTCATCACGAGACTCCCAGGTATTCCATCGCACTCTTGGGGTCCTTCATCTTGCCGGAGTCACGAGCGGCCTGCTTCTCCGCGTCGGTCTTGGAGTTCCACGCGGCGTCCATGTCCTTCAGCTGCTTGGGAGTGACGTCCTGGCCGGCGATCCGGGCGCCGAGACCGTTGTCCGCGATGGTCTGAGCCGGGGTGCCTGGTGGGGTCGTACCGGTCTTCTTGTGATCAGGCCCCACCACACCCGGACCCCACCGGGCCGGACGCGCCGCGCCAGCACCCAACCGACAGCCCCCGGCGCGGCCGCGTACGCAAGCAGCCCCAGCAGCGTGCCTTTCACCGCGTCAAGGGAGGCGGCGGTGAGGAACAGGCCTGTGCCGCCCAGCACAGTCGCCCCGAACAATACGTACACCAGCCAGCGGGTCACCATGAGCGGTTGCGGCATGGGTCGGCGGGGGGCTGAGCCACCGAGCACGAGGACTACATGTGAGCTCAGATCGCGCACCGATGAGTTTCCCGCGCCGCGCCGGTCTGTACGCGTGAGACCGACTCACGGAAGGCTGGCGCCATGCGGAAACTGATCTACGGCATGAACCTGACCCTCGACGGCTACATCGCCGCGCCCGGCGACGACATCGGCTGGAGCGTGCCGAGCGACGAGCTGTTCCAGTTTTGGTCCGACCAGTTGCAGGCGACCGACCTGTCGCTGTACGGGCGCAAGCTGTGGCAGACGATGAGCTCCTACTGGCCGACCGGCGACCAGCAGCCCAACGCCACCCCGGCGGAGATCGAGTTCGCACGCCGCTGGCGGGACATGTCGAAGGTGGTGTTCTCCTCGACGATCGACAAGGTCGACTGGAACACCCGCCTGGTCACCGGCGACGCGGTCGCCGAGATCACCCGGCTCAAGGCCGAGGACGGCGGCCCCATGGACATCGGCGGCGCGACGCTCGCCGGGGCGGCCATGCGGGCCGGGCTGATTGACGAGTACGTGCTGGCCACCGCGCCGGTCCTGGTGGGCGGCGGCACGCCGTTCTTCGCCGCGCTGGACAACTGGGTGAACCTCAACCTGGTGGAGACGCGGACGCTTCCCTGCGGCGTGATCCTGACCAGGTACGAGACGAGGCGCTGAGATCCCGTCCTGGGTGACCCGGACTACCGCCCGAGCCACCCAAACGAGTCAAGCCCCTGAACTGCAAGTCTCACGGCAGTGGCATTTCTGCCATCCATCTGCCAACTGCCGTGAGATTCTGCCAAGGCTTTTGAGACCCTACAAAACAGGCCCCAGGTGGGCCTGCGCCCTCAGGAAGCGTTGCCGCGCGGGAAGGAGACCTCCACGCGCCGGTTCTTCTTCCGGCCCTCTTCGTTGGCGTTGCTGGCGATCGGGTACTGCTCGCCGTAGCCGCGGATCTCGAAGGTGACGTTCGAATCGAGCGACTGGGCCAGCACCGAATGCACCGCGTCGGCACGCTGCTTGGACAGCACGTCACCGTGAGCGGAGGAACCGAGATTGTCGGTGAAGCCGAAGACGCGCACCTTGGTGGCGTTCTGCTTCTTGATCTCGGCAGCGACGGCCGCGATACGGGACTTGGCCGCCGAGCTCAGCTTCGCGCTGTCCTTGCCGAAGAGGACTTCGGCCTGGAGCGCGAACTTGATGCTCGCGTTGCTGTCCTCGCGACGCTCCTCGCCGCCCATGTCCTCGACGACCTGGATGATGTCGAGGACCTTGGCGGGAGCGAGAGTGCCGCCCTCGGCCATCTTGAGGTCGGGGTCGTTGCCGTCCACCTCGACCGGGGGCGTCGCGGATGCCTCAGTCCCCGGCGGCACGCTCGGTCCGTCATCGGCCAGCGCTGTCGAAACACCGAAGACGGACGTGCCGGCCATCAGTACGGCCGCAGCGATGGCGATGCCTGCCGCATGCGTTGGCCTACGCCGTGCGCGGATGTGTGTCATGTCGGCCGTCACCCAGAAATCTTCAGGGACGTGGTGGCAAACGTCGGCAGGCTGAGGTCGACTTCCGTCGTTGTACTCGGCGGAGCCGGGAACTGCATGAACACCGGGACCGACTTTCCGGGCTGGACCGCGGACATCCCCGTCGTGCAAAGGCACCGGCCATCCGTGTCGCGCAGGATGTAGTAGCGCTTCTTACCGGCCTTGTCCACCAGAGTCGCGCCACCGACGGAGTTGAGATTCTTACTGACGATGACGCTCTCGGTGCCAGCCCATGCAGAGGGATTGACGGCTGCGTCACCTTGATTCTTCAACTCACCCTGAACGGTGACGAACCCGCCGGAATCCCTCTTCACCTCATTGACGACCAGCAGCATGTCCTTGTCGCCCCTGACCTCGGCGAGTTTCACATTCGGGTCTACTTTGTCCCCGGCAGCAGTATCCTCCTGCGCCGCGCCCTTGTCCCCGTCGGGCTTTGAGGGTGCGGAGGACGACGAGGAACCAGGGTCCTTCGTCTTTCCGCCGTCATCACTGCCGCAAGCAGTGACGGCGAGGGCCAGTGCCGCCGTCATCGAGACAGCTGCCACAACCCTTCGGGTCCTCGCAGTACGCCGAATGCTCATGGGATCTGAATCCTTTACTCGTCGTTCGCTGTCAGTCGTCGACCAAGTGGACGGCGAAGATGGCCTTGCTCAGAGCGGCCCATGCATTCTGATTGAAGTCAGTCGGGTCGATCGAGAAGCCATCCCGGCCATCGCACTTGAAGCTCACCGGTTCACCCGGGTCGCCCTTGAACTTGTAGGTGCATCGGAACTCGATGACTGCAGTCGCATCCGCAGTGGCATGTCGCGTCTCCGTACCGGGGATCACCGTGTCGCCAACCGTGTAGCGGGTCCGGATGCTGACGTGCATCTTGTCCCGCAGGTAGCCGTACTCCGGGGAACACGTCACGGTGTCCGACCGGTTGGACGATGCAAACCGCTGAGCCTGCATACACGGAACCGCCGGGTTGAACATGTAGTCCTGCAGGAACTCGTGGAGTCCGCCCGGTGTCATGAGAGAAGCGACGAACGGAGGACCCAGCGTGTCACGAGCATCCTGAGCCGCAGCGAGCGCGGCAGCGTCCGCTGCGCCCTGAGCTCCGTTTCGAGTGGCCGATGCCTTACCGACAGCAAAGAAGGCAAACGCGAGGAAGAGCAGGCCCGCCACCATCACAACATAGATGGGGAAGGCCTGCCCTGCGTCGCCGCGGTGTTTCGCGGTCATCAGCCAGCCTTGATCTGGTCCACCAGGTCGGAGATCCGGCCCGAGATCGCGCCACCGATGCCCGTCGCCACGATCGCACCGATGATCGCCACGACCACCAGGATGATGCCGAGGTACTCGAAGGCCGTCTGGCCGCGGTCCTTGGCCTCGTAGCGCTTCTGGATGGAACGGACGGCGGTGCTGGCCCAGCCGTTGACGCGGACGGCGGTCTTCAGGGTGATGTTCGACATGGTGTTCCCCTCCAGGTTCGGCCGACCGGTAGCCGGCCGACTCACACGTTTCTTCGGTGTCGCTTCCGTTACCGGCTTCCTCCTGGCCGGTGCCGTTTGCGACATGAGAAACATACGGCGGAACACCCTGCCCGCCAGAGGGTCCCAGGGCCCAATCCCGGGCCCAAAGGGCGAGTTGGGTCCTGACGCCCAAGCCCTGGGCCCATGCCCCCCGCTCAGCCATGTCCACCACTCCCCCGCGCCGGCGCCGTGCCGAGCCAGCGTGCGATCGCCTCGCTGCGGCTGCCGCTGTGCAACTTGGTGAAGATGCGGTTGATGTGGTTCTTGACGGTCTTCTCGCTGATGAAGCAGGTGGCGGCGATCTGCTGATTGCTCATGCCGGACGCGATCAGCTCCATGACCTCCACCTCCCGCGAACTCAGCCCGTACTGCTGCCTGTTGGGAGCCATGGCCGACCCCCCGGTTGTTGAAGACTGTGCCACAACTGGTTGCAGTTGCGAAAGACCCTGCGCGAGTTGGGCAGGTCGCGTCGCAGGTGGCGGCATTTCAGGAGCCGGCGGATGTGCAGGCGCACCGTGTCGCTGCACATGTCCGGCGCCCTGTCCGTCGTAGCCTGGGCCCTGGTGGGGAACGCCCGTGGTCAGCGCGGTCCCCAGCCCCTCGGGCAGCTGCCCGCCCTGCGGTCCGGGGCCCTGCCGCATATGGGCCAGGAGCGCGTTCGCCGCGGTGGCGGTGAAGTGGGCCCGCCCGCTCTTGGTGTCCCTTACGGCCTGCACGAGTTGGTCCGCCGTGAACTCCCCGTGCACCAGATAGCCGCCCGCGCCCAGCCGCAGGGCCTCGTGGACGATCTCGCTCTCGCGGCTGTACGTCAGCATCATGACCGGGGCGACCTGCACGAGGTGCGGCAGCGCGGAGATGCCGTCGACCCCAGGCATGCGGACGTCGAGCAGGACGACGTCCGGGCGGTGCCGAACGGCCATGTCGTAGGCCTGGCGGCCGTCCGCGGCCTCGGCCACGACTTCGATGTCCTCACGGCCGGAGAGCAGCACGCCCAGACCGGCCCGGACCACCGGGTTGTCGTCGGCGACGACGACCCTCAGCGGTGCGGCCACCGGCGTCGGAGGAGCGGCGGGAAAGGGGTGAGGCGTGGCCTCGGATGCCGCGGACTGCTGGGGGACGGGGAACCCGGAGGAGCTGAGCTCCGAGTTGAGCGGGGTGACGTGCGAGGACGTGTGCTGGGAGGCGTGGTTCTGTGCGGCCCAGTTCTGGCCCGACGCACGGGAGACGTCGTCCGGCATCTGCGACCTCCTCTCAGGTTCTTGGGGGGGTGGTGTGGAGCGGGTCAGTTCTGTTGTTGTGCGTGGGGGCCGGCTGCGAGAGCGGCCACCGGAAGTTCCAGGCGTACTTCGGTCCCCTTGGCCGCCTTGCCCTTGCCGATGCGGATACGGGCCCCGATGGACGCGGCACGTTCGACCATGCCGACGAGACCGAAGTGGCCGGCGCGCTTGAGGTCGTCGAGCGTGGTGCCCGGGGGCAGACCACGCCCGTCGTCGTACACGCTGACGCGCAGGACATCGCCCTTCACGCCGGCCAGCACGATGAGATAGGTCGGGTGGGCATGGCGATGGGCGTTCTCCATCGCTTCGGAGGCGACGGTGAGCAGCTGGCGGGCAACCACCTGGGGCACGAGCGGGACCGGGGCCCCGTTGAGTATCCGGAAGGTGGCTGTGAGTCCGTGGCGCCGGGTGAAGTCGTCCGCCCTCGACCGGAGTTCGGAGACGACGTCCACACCGCCGTCGAGTCCGGAGTCGCGGCGCAGGTCGGAGAGCAGCTCCCGCGACTCCGCCGCTGCCCGGCGGGCGGATCGGGCGACCAGTTCGGCCTGGTGCTTGACGGTGAGGGGGTCCATCCGGTCGGAGGAGCTGGCCAGGCCGTCGGCGGCCAGCGCCAGGCCGTGCAGCGTCTTGGCCACCGAATCGTGCATCTCGCGGGCGAGCCGGGTGCGCTCGCCCTCCACGGCCTCGTTCACGGCGAGCCGGGCCCTGGTCTCGGTGAGGGCCTGGCTGGCCGTGCCGAAGCGGAGGAGGAGATTGCGCAGGGTGACTCCGACGGCGCCCGCGATCACGCAGAAGCCGGGCAGGAGCAGCGCGGTGGCGTCGCTCGCCTGCAGCCTCGAGTCGGTCCCGTACACGCCGAAGACGATCAGTGTCTGGAGCGCCGCGAAGACCGCCGCACCCCGCCAGCCGTAGACGAGTCCCGCCAGCAGCGGGGTGCACACGGTGACGTAGGCGAGAGTGGACTCGGGGGTGGCGGTGATCAGCAGCAGGGCTCCGAACAACGCGTCGATGCCCAGCAGCCAGGGATGGCGCAGGAGGACGGGGCCGAAGCGCTCCCAGTCCCGGAAGAGGACGTACGACCCCATGAAGGTGACGAGGACGGCCGAGCCGATCAGCCAGGTGGCCACGCCCGACGCCGTGTGATCGATCGCGAACGGCGTGGCTATGGCGATCATCGCGAGCCGGAAGCCGAAGACCTGGCGGCACATGGCCTGGAGCGCGTTGAGCTGGATCGCGAACGCCGGGCGCGATCCGGGGTCGGCCATCGCCTGACGTACTTCGGCGGTCAGTCCGAGCTGTGAACTGCCGAGCTGGAACGACATGAGCCTGTCACCTCCCCCTGGTCATCGTGCTCAAGATCCCCGTCATGCATGTCATCCGCCCGTGAGGAAGCTGAAGTCGACGTTGGCTCCGTAGACGAAGCCGACCGTCAGCAGGACCAGGGTTCCCGGGAGCAGGAAGGTCGTGACCGCGAAGGTGGCCTTCGGAACGGCCCTGGCGGCCTTCCGGCGGGCGTTCTGGGCGTCCGTACGGCGCATGTCGTTGGCGATCTGGATCAGCGTGTCGACGATCGGGGCGCCCAGCTCCTCACCCTGCTGGAGCGTGGTCACGAACATCGCGACCTGTTCCGAGTCGTTGCGCTTGCGCAGCTCCTCGAAGGCCTGGCGACGGCTGACGCCCATGTCCATCTGACGCAGGGTGATGCGGAGTTCGTCGGCCCACGGGCCCTCGTACTTGTCGGCGACGCGCCCCAGTGCCTGCCGGAAGCCGAGGCCCGCCGAGACGACGACGGCCAGGACGTCGAGGAAGTCGGGGAGCGTCCGCTCGATGTGGTCCTTGCGGACCCGGACCGCCGACCAGATGCCGACCTCCACCCAGAACAGGCCGAAGGCGATCAGCAGAAGGGAGAGGAAGAGCTGGCCGCGCAGGATCATCGAGAAGGCGCCGAGCAGGCCGAGGGCACCGTAGACGAAGCGGCGCGCGGCGTAGCGGTCGATGGTCAGACCGCCGGGGTTGCCCGCCATGTCGATCTGGCGGCGCTTCTTGTTGACGGCCTTGGGGCCCATCATCCGCAGCACCATGGGGGCCCAGCGCATGCCGAGCCGGTCGATGCCGGAACCCACCGCGCTGGTGCGGGTGGCGCCGACCTCCAGGGCGATGGCGAGGTCGCCGGGGAGTTTGGCGTCGGCACGGTACATACGGATGCCGGCGATGGCTCCGAACACCGCGAGACCCACGACGAGCGCAAGCAACAGGTCCATGTCAGCTCCTCCCCTCAGACGTCGATACGGGACATGCGTCGGATCACGATGAATCCGATCGTGTACAGGACGAGGGAGACGATCACGGCGACCTGGCCGATGAGGGCACCGGTCATCCGGTCGAGTGCGCCCGGCATCACCGCGTTCATCAGGAGCATCGCGCCGAAGCCGAAGACCGGCACGGCGTATGCGGTGACGGTCACCTGTGACAGCTGCGTCTTGACCTCACGCCTGGTCTCCTTGCGCTCCTCCAGCGTCTCCGTGAGGTTGCGCAGCGAGCTGACGACCGTACCGCCGGCCCGGTTGGACAGGACCAGGGTCGTCACCAGGACGACGAGCTCGCGCGACGGCAGCCGGTCGGTCAGCTCGCTCATCGCGTCGTCCAGCGACTCGCCGACGGCGAGGCGGCGGGCGACCCGGGCCAGTTCCTCTCCCGCCGGGTCCTCCATCTCGTCCGCCGCCATGCTGATGGCGGTACGCAGGGCGAGGCCCGCCTGGGTGGCGTTGGCCAGGATGCGGGAGAGCTCGGGAAGCTGGTTGATGAAGCGCTCGGTGCGCTTGGTCCGCTGCCAGTTCAGGAAGGCATTCGTGCCCCAGAGACCGATGAGCGCCGCGACCGGGCCGAAGAAGCTGGCGAGGATCGACGAGGCGGCCATCCAGAGTACGGCCATGGCGAAGAGCGCGTAGACGAAGAACTCGCCCGGGGTGATCTCCAGACCCGTGGCGGCGAGCTTCAGCTCCAGCCTGCGGCCCAGGCCCGTCTTGCGCAGCCTGCGGTCGACGCCCTGGAACCGGCGGTGGCGACCGGCTGCCGGGATCTGGCCGGTGTGCGACAGCCGGTCGACGAGGGCGTCCCGGTCGGCCTTCCCGCCGGAGTAGGCGTACAGGCCCATGACGCCTGTCACTCCGAAGAGCAGCGTGACGCCGATCGTGAGCAGAGGGAGATTGTTCATGGCGCGGTACCTACTTGGCCTCTCGGGTGGCGAGCTGTTCGTCGGACACGGCGACTCCGAAGGCCTGCGGGATGGGCTGGCTGGCCATGTAGAGACGGTCGGCGATCTTGCGCGGGAGCGGGAGGTACTGGAACTCGCCGTAGATCCGCCCGTCCGCGGCCATCGGCTGGGCGCGGAACCGGGCGACGGACACGATGCGGTAGGCGTCGCGGCCGTGCGAGTCGAGGACGGCGATCTCGGTCACCTTGCGGGAGCCGTCGGCGTGCCGGGTGAGCTGGACGATGACGTCGACGGCGCTGTTGATCTGGTCGTGCAGCGCCTCGAACGGGATCTTGATCTCCGACATCGAGGCCAGGGTCTGCAGACGCATCAGTGCGTCCTCGGCGTTGTTGGCGTGGACGGTGGCGAGCGAGCCGTCGTGACCCGTCGACATCGCCTGGAGCATGTCGAGCGACTCGCCGCCACGGACCTCACCGACGACGATCCGGTCGGGGCGCATACGCAGCGAGTTGCGGACCAGGTCACGGATGGTGATCTGGCCCTTCCCCTCGACGTTCGCCGGGCGGGACTCCAGCCGGATCACATGGCTCTGCTGGAGCTGGAGCTCGGCGGAGTCCTCGATGGTGACGATGCGCTCGCTGTTCGGAATCAGACCGGAGAGTGCGTTGAGGAGCGTCGTCTTGCCCGTACCGGTGGCACCGGAGACGATGATGTTGAGCTTGGCCTGGACGAGCCCGGACAGCAGGATCAGCATCTGCTCGTCGAGCGAGCCGATGTTGATCATCTCCTGGAGCGTGAACGCACGCGGGAACCGTCGGATGGTGAGCGTCGCGCCGGTCAGGGACAGCGGCGGGATGATCACGTTGACACGTTCACCGCTGGGCAGTCGCGCGTCGACCATCGGATTCTGCTCGTCCACACGGCGGTTGACGGTCGACACGATGCGCTCGATGGTCTGCATCAACTGCTCGTGCGAACCGAACCGCATCGGGAGCTGCTCGACCTTTCCGCTGCGCTCGACGAAGATCTGGTCCGGTCCGTTCACCATGATTTCGGTGATGGACGCGTCCTCGAGGAGCGGCTCCAGGATGCCGAGGCCGAGGGCCTCGTCGACGACACGGCGGATCAGCTGGGTGCGTTCGACAGTCGAGAGGACCGGGCCCTCACGGCTGATGATGTGGCTGAGTACGCGCTCCAGGCGGGCCCGCCGGTCGGCGGCGGCCAGCGAGGACATCTCCGCGAGGTCGATCTCCTCGAGCAGCTTGGCGCGGTAGGTGGCCACCATGTGGCTGTCCTCCCGCCCCCCGCTGTTCTTCTCGGGGGCGGTGATGCGGGCCCGCAGGCTCATTCCGTAACTCCCTTGATCCGACGTACAGATGGTGCTCCGGCCGCGCGATGCGGGGCTCGGTCACTCCCGGGGGAACGTGGAGCTTCGGTTGGCGTAGCCCCAGCTGAGTCCAGGGACGACGGAGGGGATCTTGACGCGTGCGGTGTAGGTCACCTCGTCGATGCCGTAGCTCGGGATGAAGAGCGAGTCGTCGGCGAGCCAGTCGCTCATCGCGTCCCGGCCCGCCTTTTCGGGAAGCGTCAGCGGCATGTCGTGGCTGGCCGTGCGGGCCGCCGCGCGGGCGCCCGTGCCGGCCTGGTTGGCCGTGTACGCGGCCACGCCCAGCTGGATCGCCAGGAGGCCCACCAGGAGCAGCAGCGGGATGAAGCCCATGTACTCGATGGCCACCTGGCCGCGGTCACGGCGGGAGGTGCCTGTGCTCTCGCTCATCGGTCAGCCCTCCGTCGGCGACGCGGCTTCGCCGGTGATCGTCATCGGCCAGTTGAGTACGCCGGGCACCAGGACCGGCACCTTCAGGCTGACCTCGGCCTTGTACAGGGTGGGCGTCGCCTGGCAGTGCGTTCTCGACTTGCTCTCCCAGGCGTCCGGCAGGTCCTCCCGGGCCGCGCGCTTGCAGGCCAGCGTCGGAAGGTACTCCGCCCCGGTACCCGCCCGGGCCGCCTCGTCTGCCGCGTTCGACGCCAGGCTGAACGTGTAGCCGATCAACGCGCACTGCCAGAGCGCGATCAGTAACAGGATGATCAGCGGCGTGACGCCCACGAACTCGATCGCGGTCTGGCCGCGATCGCGCTCACGGAAGGAATCACCGTCACGCCTCCTCCGTATCCTCAGGCCTCTCATCTCGGTGGCTGCCATTGGTCAACGTGTCCCCTCGGTCGTCCCACGGCCCCCGGAGTCACCGTCGCGCCGTCTGCGCGGGCGCCCGATGGAGCCTCGGTCGTTCTTGAACTTTCCGGCGTTCTTCCCACCGCTCCTGTCCGTGCCGGCGGGGAGCTTCACTATCCCCAGCTCACCGGCCAGGCCCCAGAGCGCCTGCTTCACCGTGCTCTTGGCATCGAGTTCGTGCATCCGGCCCGCGTCGACGGCGCCCTGGAGCTCCTTGAAGTTCGCGGGAACGGCCGTGTTCGCCATCCTGGTCCCGGTGATCTTCTCGATCAGCGGCGGCTGGATCTCGGTGTTGCGGATGAACCGGTTGACGAGAGTGAGCGTCTCCTCCGCCTTACGGATCTGGAGCCGCTCCCACATCCGTACGGTGCGCTTCGCGCCGCGCACCGCGATCACGTCGGGGGTGGTGACCAGCACCGCCGTGTCGGCCATTTCGATGGCCGCCGCGCCGGCTCCCTGGAGCTGGCTGCCGCAGTCGATGACCACCACCTCGTACCGCGAGCGCAGGGCGCTGACGATCTGGCGGGCCGACCGGTCGCTGACCTCCTCACCGCGCTCCCCCTCCCCCGGCGCCAGCAGCAGGGCGAGCCCGGTGCTGTGGCTGAACACGGCGTCGGACAGGACGCGGGGCGATATGTCGGCGATCGCCGCCAGGTCGACGATGGAGCGCCGGAACTGCACGTCGAGGTACGAGGCGATGTCGCCGGACTGGAGGTCCATGTCGACCAACGCGACAGTCTGCCCCGACGCCTGTGACGCCAGGGCGAGTTGGACCGCCGTGACGGTCGCCCCCACACCGCCCTTGGCGCCGCTGACGGTGATGACGGTGCCGCCCGGGCCGGTGAAGACGTCCCCTCCGCTGCCCAGGTGACGACGGACCCCGACCGACCACTGGGCTGCGGACTGGACCCGGTTGGCGAGTTCCTCGTAACTCACCGGCAGGGTGACCAGGCCGCGGGCGCCCGATTCCATCGCCGCGGAGAACAGCCCGGGGCTGGCATCCGCGGTGATCAGCACGACCCCGATGGCGGGGAAGCGCAGGGAGACCTCCCGGATCAGCTCCAGAGCCGGCACCGGACCGATCCGCTCATGGACCAGCACGACCTCGGGCAGCTCGTCGAGCGACTCGCCGGCAAGGCGGGCGAGGGTGTCGATGAGCTGTGTCGAGTCGCCGACCGGTGCGGCCGGCTCTGCGTCGGGAAGCTGGCTGAGCAGGGTGGTGACGGATCTGGCCGCGTCGGGGTCACCGACGGCCGGGAGGATCCTTGTGGTCATTCGATCCTCACTTGTCCTTGTCGAGCGTGTAGGTGCGGTCGCCCGGTCGGATGGTGCTGTCGCTGCCGGAGGCCAGGAGCGCGAGGCGTACGTGCTCCGCGAAGGACTCGGCGTAGGCGATGCGCTGGGTGTCGAGCGTGTTGAGCGCGAACGTGATGGGGACGGCCTCGGTACCCATGTTCGTCTTGGCGTCCCGGCCGGGCTCCAGTGCGGTCAGCTTGCCGACGTCCAGCACCTTGGCGTTGGAGACGATGACCTTCGACTGGGACGGGGCGCCGTCCTGCTCGCCGGCGAACGTGGCGTAGATGTTGACCGTCGAACCGGGGGTGATCTTGCCGGCGACGCCGGTGGCGGCGTCGATCATGATGGCGATCTCCTGCTCACCGGGCTGCAGTTCGGGACTCTTCTGCATCATGTCCGACTGGAGCAGCGAGCCCTTGCGCAGCTGTGTGACGGCGATCTTTCCGTTGATCTCGGAGAGGTCGGTCACGGCGTTGGTCGACAGCCAGCGCTTCGGCATCTTGATCTTCTCGAACTGTCCGGAGGACAGCGCCGTGTAGGGGGCGATGTCGGACTTCAGCTGGTAGGCCGACACCTCGGGACCGACCTTCGAGTTGACGTCACTGATCACCGAGAGCACGCCGGCGAAGGCGCCGAAGGCGCACAGGACTGACAGGAGCAGGAGTATCACGCCGCGGCGCTGGCGGGAGTTCATGGGCCGGACAACCTCGTTCGTATCGGATGCGTGGGGCAGCGGACAGAAGGATGCGCGGTGACTGGGCGTACGTCTGGAAGTCGGTCGGGATTCGCGTCTGGGACTGTGCCTGTACGACGTCTGCATCTACGCGTGTTGCGGAAATGCGGGGACGTCACGACCGTGGCTGCACGGCCGCTCCTTGGTTCAGGACACTTCCGGGGTGCATTCGGTTCTCGGGTGGAGGAAGTGGTGAGGAACAGAACCCACAACGATCTCCGATGAGTTCCATTCCGCACCAGTGACAGTTCTCGCGCCTTACGGAGGCCACCAGTTGGTACAGAACGGAGATGTCCGGAAGATAGGCGGCAAATTCCACCAGCTTTCCGGTTCCCCACCAGCGCGAGGAGTCAGAAGGCAGAGTGGCCTCCTGGATGGCCTGGACCTTCCAGGCGGGAGCCAGAGTCGTGTGCACCCAGTCCGACTGCGACTGGCCCTTGGCGATCAGGAGATGCGTTCCGAACTCCGGCCCGGACGGCGGCTCCACGGCCGGGCCGACCTTGACGAGCTGCGGGTTCGGCCCCGCGACCACGGCGAACTGGGAGCCCGGCACCCATGATTTGGCATGCGTCTTGAGACTGACCGGAACCCGGTCCAGCTTGGTGACCGAGTTCAGCAGGGCGCCCGCGTGGATGTAGTGCGGCAGCAGCCGGGCGGCGGAGGCGACCACCCCGGGGCTGAAGTCGCAGATCGACAACTGGCGCAGCTGTCTTACGAGTACGGCGATACCGAGCGGCGGGAGATCCACCTTGAGCAGGGCGATCCGGTCGCTCTCCAGGACCGATCTGACGGAATGCAGCCTGCGCTCGTGGGCGGCCGGCAGACCGGCCGAGTAGACGGCGACGACATAGCCGTGCTGCTCCAGCAGCACATGCATGTCACTGATCGCCAGATCCATCGTCTGGTCTTCCGGAGCCTGCAGCAAGGCCGCCGTGGGTGTCTGCTGATCGGTCGGTGGCAGCACAAGATCAGCACTGGTCACTGCTATTGCGGTCGGCACGCTGGTCCCCGTTCGGCTCCGGCCACCGTCGCGCTGACGGCGGCCGCAATCGCTCCTGCTCCGTGCTTCTGCCACAGCACTTTATCCACGTCTTACCAGCCAGAGAACACCTTTCGTGGACCAGTACAGCTACATCCGGGCAACACCCTCGCGACAGGCGGGCGACAGCCCGGTGCGAAATCGGGCGAAACAGAGAGTGGTTAACTTCTGTACCACTGCGGAGGGTTACCGAAACGCCTTCCGATTTTCGTCGGACTGAATTCATTCGCGCACGTCAGAATGGATCTCGGGTGTTGGTGCACCATTCCGGAGGCGCGAATTCCGTCACCGTCCGACCACCCAGGCCGACCTGACCCGCCGACCACCCGACTCGCTGACGACAGAGGCCGATCGTGCCCCTGGAGGGCAACCACGGCGATCCGGACCCCGGCCGGCGCACGCCCGCCGCACCCCTCTTCGGAACCCGTGGTCGCCAGAGGTCTTGACAACTCGATTGGTCTGGACCAGCTTTGTCGGCCAACGGTGGCCACCGTTCTTCAACGCACCTCCATGCGCAGCACGTTCACGCCCGTGTCATACCCCCCGGCACCGGCCTGCACCCCCGATGCATCCCCCTGCATCCCCGACTCCCCCACGGAGGCAAGCACGTGGAACGCTCACCCGGCACCCGGCACGGCAGACGCCGCATCCGCCCGGTCCTCGGCTCCGTCATGGCCGTCGTCGCCGCAGCGGCGGTGACCTTCACCGGTCTCGTCGGCACCGCCCAGGCCGCCGACGTCAACAACGCCAAGAACGCGGGATTCGAGTCCGGACTCGCCAACTGGACCTGTTCCAACGGCAGCGGTACCACCGTCTCCTCCCCCGTGCACGGGGGAGCCGCGGCCCTGAAGGCGACCCCGGCCGGCCAGGACAACGCCCAGTGCACACAGGCCGTGGCCGTGAAGCCGAACTCCACGTACGCCCTCAGCGGCTGGGTGCAGGGCGGATACACGTACATCGGCGCGACCGGCACCGGAACGACCGACGTGTCGACCTGGACCCCCGACTCCAGCGGCTGGACCAAGCTCTCCACCAGCTTCACGACCGGCCCGAGCACCACCTCGGTGACCGTGTACCTCCACGGCTGGTACGGGCAGGCCCCCTACCTCGCCGACGACATCTCCGTCACCGGGCCGGACGGGGGCGGCGGCGGTGACCCGGCGCCGACCGTGCCCGCCACCCCGGCCGGTCTCGCGGTGGGCTCCGTGACCTCGTCCTCCGTGGCCCTGTCCTGGAACGCCGTGTCCGGAGCGACGGGCTACAACGTCTACCGGAACGGCACCAAGGTGCAGTCGGTGAGCGGGGCCTCGGCCACCGCGACCGGACTGACCGCCTCGACCTCGTACTCCTTCCAGGTGTCCGCGACCAACGCGGCCGGTGAGTCCGCCAAGTCCACGGCGGTGACCGGCACCACCTCGGCCACGGGTGGCGGCGGGGGCGGCGGGACCGTGCCCAAGCACGCGGTGACCGGCTACTGGCAGAACTTCAACAACGGCGCCACCGTCCAGAAGATCAGCGACGTGCCGGCCAACTACGACATCATCGCGGTCTCCTTCGCCGACGCGACCGGCACCCCGGGCGGCGTCACCTTCAACCTCGACTCGGCGGGGCTCGGCGGCTACACCGTCGACCAGTTCAAGGCCGACATCAAGGCCAAGCAGGCGGCCGGCAAGTCCGTGATCATCTCGATCGGCGGCCAGAACGGCACCGTCTCGATCAACGACTCCACCTCCGCGACGAACTTCGCGAACTCCGTCTACTCGATGATGCAGACGTACGGCTTCGACGGGGTCGACATCGACCTGGAGAACGGCCTCAACTCCACGTACATGACGCAGGCGCTCCGGTCTCTCTCGTCGAAGGCGGGCTCCAAGCTCGTCATCACGATGGCGCCGCAGACCATCGACATGCAGTCGACGTCGAACGAGTACTTCAAGACGGCGCTCAACATCAAGGACATCCTGACCGTCGTCAACATGCAGTACTACAACAGCGGTTCGATGCTCGGCTGCGACGGCAAGGTCTACTCGCAGGGCTCGGTGGACTTCCTCACCGCGCTCGCCTGCATCCAGCTGGAGGGCGGCCTCTCACCGGACCAGGTCGGGCTCGGTGTGCCCGCATCGACCAGCGGCGCGGGCAGCGGCTACGTCTCGCCGACGATCGTGAACAACGCCCTGGACTGCCTCGCCCGTGGCACGAACTGCGGCTCGTTCAAACCGTCCAGGACCTACCCGTCGCTGCGCGGCGCGATGACCTGGTCGACCAACTGGGACGCCAAGTCGGGCAACGCCTGGTCGAACGCGGTGGGCCCGCACGTGCACGGCCTGCCGTAACCACCGTCCGGTATCAGTGACCAGCAGCGCCACCGCTCCCCCGGTGGCGCTGCTGCATGTCCGCGTCCGAGTGCCGGCCGCGACCTCCGGTCACCCTCGCCCGTATTTCCTTGCGGGAAAGGGAAGTTGCCGACCTGGTACAGAGTGAGTCGTGGCACCTTCCGAGCCCTCGTGGGACCCTGTTCACCGCGCGATGAAGTGACGGGGGGAGCTACATGGCGGGGGCACGGCTGGAAGGGCTGAGCGACAGCGATCCGGCAGCACTCGGGACCAACCGGCTGCTCGGCCGGCTGGCGTCCGGCGGCATGGGACGGATCTACCTCGCCCAGGCCGCCGACGGGCAGCTCGTGGCGGTCAAGACACTGCTGGCCGAGGGCGAGGTCAGCGACGTCGACCGGCGCCGGTTCGCCCGCGAGGTGAAGCTGGCGCAGCGGATCGACAGCTCGTTCACGGCGCGGGTACGGGAAGCGGACCCGGACGCCGTGCAGCCCTGGATGGCCATCGACTACATCGCCGCACCCGCCCTCTCCGAACTCGTCCGAGCCGCAGGGGTGTTACCCGCGTCCGCCGTACGGTGGCTGGCTGCCGGAACGGCCGAGGCGCTCGTCACGCTGCACCGCGAGGGCATCATCCACCGGGATGTGAAGCCGCAGAACATCCTGCTTCCGCTGACGGGCCCCCGGCTGATCGACTTCGGCATCTCGCACGCCAGCGACCTCACCCGGACCAGCCTCACCCTCGGAACCATCGCCTTCACCTCGCCCGAGCAGGCACGCGGCGAGACGTCGACGGCGGCGTCCGACGTGTACTCGCTGGGCGCGACGCTCTTCCACCTCACCACGGGGCGGCCGCCGTACCGCGCCGACGGGGACACCCTCGCCCTGCTGGCCCGGGTGCAGCGCGGTGAACTGGATCTCGACGGGCTGCCGAAGGAACTCGTACCTCTCATCCGTCCCTGTCTGGCGGTGCACCCGGCGGACCGCCCCGCACCGGCGGACGTGCTGGACCAGTTCCGCCGGGCGATGGCCGGACTGCCGCTCTCGCAGAGCGGGAGCCGATGGCTGCCGCCCCGATGGACAGCCCTGATCGAGGTGTACGAACGCCAGAGTCACGCCCTGCTGCGCGGCGCGGCGGCGGACCCCGACGACCTGACCGTCGATCAGCGGACATCGGCGGTACCGCATCCGGGCCGTACCCAGATGTACACCCGGGACGCGGAGGCGGAGGCCGCCCGGGCGCGGGCGCAACGCGAGCGGGAACAGGAACGGGAGAAGGAGCAGGAACGCGAACGGGCGGAGCGCGAAAAGGAACGCGCGGCGCGCGAGCACGAGCGTGCGGAACGCGAACGGGCCGAGAAGCAGGCCGCCCGCGAGCAGGCCGCGCGACTCGAGGCCGAACGCGTCGCGGAGCAGAGGCGCGCCGAGGAGCGCCGCCAGGAGCGGGCCCGCAAGCGGGCTTCCTCGTCGCCGTCCCGGCAGCCGCCCTTGTCCGTGGCGTCCGTCACCGCCCCGCCTGCGAAGAAGGGCTCTTCGAGCGGCTGGTGGCTCATCCCGCTGATCTTCCTCGTGATGGTGGTCTGGCGGCCGTGGGAGCCGGACGCCGGAAGCAGCAGCGGGGGCGGCGGCACCTCCAGCAGCAGTGGCTACACGTCGTCGTCCGGCAGCAGCGGCTCGTCCTCCTCAGGCACCGTCGCGGACCCCGACCCGACGCCCGATGCCACCGATGCCGCTTTCCGCGCCGTATCGACCGGGGACTGCCTCACGGCGTACGCCGACGGCTACGACGACTGGTCCACGACCGCGCCGCGTACCGTGTCGTGCGGTGCCGCCGACGCCTACACCCGGGTGACGTCCGCGCGGAAAGGGATCAGCTTCGCGGACTGCCCGACCGGTAACGGGCGTTCGTACTGGTACCACGCGGGCTCGGTGTCGGACTTCACCGTGTCGCTCTGCCTGGAGCGCCAGTTCCGCACGGGCCAGTGCTTCGTGGCCAAGATCAGCAACACCTCCGTCACCAAGTCGCTCCTCATGAACGTCTGGAGCTGCGACGCGGCCAAGGTCCCCTCCGGCTACAACGCGACCCTGCAGATCACTGGCTACCACCGGGCGCAGAAGAGCTATCCGCGGGGCTACTGCGCCCGCAGCCAGGGGGACCGGAACAACTACTGGATCTACGACGTGGACGGCGGGAAGAACGTCCTGTGCACGACACAGACCGACTGATCCCGCCGCCGGCCGGCCCTGAGGCCTTTCGCTTGGATCAGGCACGAGCCGAGTGGATCAGGCGCGAGCCGAGCCTGATCCCGCCTGATCCGAACGAAGCACCCTAGATCACCAGGCTGAGCAGCGCCGCCACCGCGAAGCCCGCCACCGACAGGACCGTTTCGAGGACCGTCCAGGACTTCAGGGTGTCGCGCTCGGTGATGCCGAAGTACTTCGACACCATCCAGAAGCCGCCGTCGTTGACGTGCGAGGCGAAGATCGAACCCGCCGAGATGGCCATGATGATCAGCGCCAGATGCGCCTGCGACATGTCCTGGCCCTCGACCAGCGGCACGACGATGCCCGCCGTGGTGACGATCGCGACCGTCGCGGAACCCTGGGCGACGCGCAGGACGACGGAGATCAGCCAGGCCAGCAGGATGACCGGCAGGCCGACGTCGTTGAACGTGTCGGCGAGCGCGTCCGCGATGCCGCTGGCCTTCAGGACGGCGCCGAAGATGCCGCCGGCGCCGACGACCAGCAGGATGTTGCCGACCGGCTTCAGCGACGAAGTGGACACCGACTCCAGGGACTTGCGGGACCAGCCACGCCGGATGCCCAGCAGGTAGTACGCGAGCAGCAGCGCGATCGAGAGGGCGACGAACGGGTTGCCGAAGAACTCGATGACCGAGCGGACGGTGGAGGGATCCAGGGCGATGGAGGAGAACGTCGCGGCGAGGATCAGCACCAGCGGGGTGCCGATGATCGCCAGTACGGTGGCGAGCCCGACCGGCTCCTCGCGCGGGGAGACACCTGCGGCCCGCTGCTCGGCGACGACCGCGGCCTTCGCCTCCTCGGCTGCCTCGACCATGTCCTGCGGGACCTCGACGAAGATCCGCTTTCCGATCCAGGCGGCGTAGACCCAGGCGGCGAGGACGGACGGGATACCGACGACGGCGCCCATGAGGATGACCCAGCCGAGGGAGACGTGGAAGAGACCTGCGGCGGCGACGGGACCCGGGTGCGGCGGCAGGAATGCGTGGGTCATCGAGAGGCCGGCGAGCAGCGGCATCGCGTACAGCAGGATCGACTTGCCGGACCGCTTCGCGGCGGCGTAGACGATCGGCGCGAGGACGAAGATGCCGACGTCGAAGAAGACCGGGATACCGAAGATGAGACCAGTCAGGCCCATGGCGAGCGGGGCCCGCTTCTCACCGAAGAGGTTCAGCAGACGGGCGCTCAACACCTCTGCTCCGCCGGAGACTTCGAGGATCGCGCCGAGCATCGTGCCGAGGCCGATGATGATCGCGACATGGCCGAGGATGCCGCCCATGCCGGACTCGATGACGGAGACGGCGGCCGATTTCTGCACCGTGCCGAAGAGCTCGGTGACGGAGAGACCGGCGCCCAGGCCGACGGCTATGGAGACGGCGAGCAGCGCGACGAACGGCTGCAGCCTGACCTTGATGATCAGGAAGAGGAGAAGCGCGATTCCGAGGGCGGCGACGGTCAGCAGACCGGCGGTCCCGTCGATCAGGAGGAGGAGTCCACCGGTGTGGGGTGGTGCCTCGACCGGAGGTGGCGTGGCGGCGAGCAGCATGGGACGACTCCGTGGTGTGGGGGTCCTTCGGGCAGGGTGGGGCGCGGCACGGCGTCCCGGTGGTGCGGGGCGCCGTGCCGTGGGGCTTGGTGCTGCGGTGCGGCAAGCGGATCAGCCGTGGATCGGTCGGCTCGTTCAGCTCAGGACGGCGAGCGCGTCGATCTCGATCAGCAGGCCCTTGGGGAGGCCGACGTAGACCGTCGTACGGGCGGCGGGGGCCTCCTTGAGGTTCTGCTCGCCGAAGTACGCGTTGTAGATCTCGTTCATCTCCGCGAAGTGGTCCACGTCCGTGAGGTAGACGCGCATCATCATGACGTCGTCCCAGCTCGCGCCGCCCTCCTCCAGGATCGACTTGACGTTGGCGAACGTCTGGAGGGTCTGCTCACGCAGCGTCGGACCGGCCGGGGTCGGCGCCTGGCCCTCGACGGCGGGCAGGAAGCCGACCTGGCCGGCGACCTGGAGGATGTTCCCCTTCTTCACGCCGTGCGAGAACTTGGCGGGCGGGGCGGTGTGGGTGCTGGGGGTGAGGGCGGTCTTCTCGGTCATGACGGTTCAGGCCTTCTTGGGTCGGGGGGTGGGCGTGCCGGAGTACTCCCGCGTGATGGCGTCGGCGGTGCGGCGCACCAGCGGGAGCAGGGTGAGGAGTTCCTCGGCCGTGACGACGACGTTCGGCGCGGACACCGACATGGCGGCGACGACCCGGCCGTCCGCGCCGCGGATGGGGGCGCCGATGCAGTTGATGGATTCCTCGTGGCCGCCGAGATCGGTGGCCCAGCCCTGTTCGCGGACGGTGGCGAGCTCCTTGAGGAACGCGCCGGCGTTCGGGATCGAACGGGACGTGTACATGGGGTAGTCGAGCTTCTCGGCGATCGCACGCCGTTCCGGCTCGGTCAGATCGGCGAGCAGCAGCTTGGCGACGGCGGCGACGGTGATCGCGACGGGCTTGCCGATCCGGGAGTACATCCTGACCGGGTAGCGGCTCTCGACCTTGTCGATGTAGAGGACCTCGTGCTCCTCGTACACCGCGAGATGGACGGTGTGCCCGCACTGTTCGTTGAGCTCGACGAGGTGGGAGTGGGCGATCTCGCGTACGTCGAGGTTCTCGACGGCCTCCTGCGCCAGGGCGAACAGGCGGGCGCCGAGGCGGTAGCGCTGGTCCTGCTGGCGGTAGACGAGCCCGTGCTCGTGCAGCGTACGGAGCAGGCGCAGCGCGGTGGACTTGTGGACGCCGAGGCGGTCGGCGACCTGGCCGAGATCGGCGGGGCCCTGGGCGAGGAGCGGAAGGATGCTCAGCGCGCGGTCGACGGTCTGACTCATGGGGTGGGTACCTCCTCGGTTGCCCGCTCGGCCGCTGTCCAGCCGGGGCCGAGACGAAGTGTCTCCCAGGCGGTGTCGTCGAGAGCCACCAGCCGGTCGGCGTGGGCACGGGCCGGAGGGTCGGTGAGGTCGCCGGGAACGGTGAGGACGGCGGCGGCCATCAGGTGACCGTGCCGGGCGCGGTCCCGTACGGGCAGGTCGCGGAGGGTGGCGGAGAGGAATCCGGCCGCGAAGGCGTCGCCGGCGCCGACCGGGGCGACGACGTCGACCCGGAGGGCGGGGACGGTGGTGACAGTCTCGGGCCCGCCGCCGACAGCGGCGCGGGATCCGGTGTGGGGCCTCGAAAAGACCGTCGCCCCCTCGGCCCCACGCTTCACGACGAGCACCCCGGGCTCCGGCAGCGCCGCACGGATCGCCTCCGCGCCGTGCAGCCCCCACGCCTCCTCCGCCTCGTCCTCACCGACGAAGACGAGGTCGGAGCGGCGGGCCAGGTCGAGGAGCACGGCCGGTGCCGCGTCGGCGTCGCGCCACAGCCCCGTCCGGTGGTTCACGTCGAAGGAGATCAACGGGCGTCCGGGGCGGGGCGCCGTCAGGGAATGGAGCAGGGACAGGCAGTCGTCGGACAGCGCCGCCGTGATCCCGGACAGGTGCAGGATGCGGCCGCAGAGCGCGTCCTCCGCCGGGACGTTCGCCGGGGACATCGCCGACGCCGCGGACCCGGCCCGGTAGTACGCGACCTCGTGGGTGTCGGTCGCGCGGTCGGTCGCCGTACGGAAGTAGATGCCTGTGGGGCGGGCCGGGTCGCGCTCCACCGCCGATGTGTCGACGCCGTACCGGGAGATCGCCTCGACCAGATGGTCGCCGAACCCGTCCGCGCCGACGCGGCTGACCCACTTCGTCCGGTGCCCCGCCGCCGCGAGCGCGCAGGCAACATTGGACTCGGCGCCCCCGATCGCACGGCTGAAGGACGGCACGTCGGCGAGGCGTCCGGGCTGCGAGGGCAGGAACGTGACCATGGACTCGCCGAGGCAGACGACATCGCTCGTCGTGGCGGCGTGGGCCGCCCCCGCTGCGGGTCCGGACACTCTGGGCTCCTCGATGATCAGCGTTCAGCGCCGGCGTTCACCATTGACCCGGCATCGGCTCGGATGTTAGACAGCGTTAAGCGATATGCGCAATGACTGTTGCATATGTTGCAACGATTACTTCTTGAGGAGGCTCCCTTGGCCGCCGACCACCCGGTCACCCCGGCTGGACTCGCCGAACTCGCCGGACTTGCCGACGAACGGGTCGACCACCGCTTCAAGGCACTCCCGCCCGACGCGGACGGCCTGACCGTCGGCGCCCTGGCCGCCGAACGCCGCAACCTCTTCACCGGCGGCTTCACCACCCCGGTCCTCGCCCTCTCCGCCGAGTCGGTCGAGCACAACCTCGCCCTCCTGGAGGCCTACGCGGAACGCCACGGCCTCGCGTTCGCCCCGCACGGCAAGACCTCCATGTCCCCGCAGCTCTTCGCCGACCAGCTGAAGCGCGGCGCGTGGGGCATCACCGCGGCCGTCCCGCACCAGGCGAGGGTCTACCGGGCGTACGGCATCCGGCGGATCTTCCTCGCCAACGAGCTCGTCGACCCGGTGGCGTTGCGCTGGCTGGCCGGTGAGCTGGCGGCCGACCCGGAGTTCCACTTCGTCTGTTACGTGGACTCGGTGCGCGGTGTCGAGCTGATGGACGAGGCCCTGCGCACCGCGGGCGCCTCCCGCCCGGTGGATGTCGTGGTGGAGCTGGGCGCGGGCGAGGGCGCCCGCACCGGTGCGCGTACCGAGGCCGACTGCGCGGCGGTCGCCGACGCGGTGGCCTCGACGGGGACCCTGCGGCTGGTGGGCGTCGCCGGTTACGAGGGCGAGGTGCCCGACGCGTCGCCGGAGCGCGTACGGGATTGGCTGCACCGGCTCGTCGCGCTGGCGGCGGACTTCGACAAGGCGGGACGGTTCGCCGGCGCGGACGCGGTTCTGGTCAGCGCGGGCGGCAGCGCGTGGTTCGACACGGTGGCCGAGGTCTTCGCCGAGATCCCCGAACTCTCCGTACCTGTGGTGAAGTTGCTGCGTTCAGGTGCGTACGTCTCGCACGACGACGGTCACTACCGGCGACTCACACCGTTCAACCGGGTGTCCGAGGAGGGGACGCTGCAGCCGGCCTTCCGGCTGTGGGCCCAGGTCGTGTCACGTCCCACCGCCGAGCAGGCGTTCCTCAACGCGGGGAAGCGGGACGCGGCGTACGACCTCGACCTCCCGGAGGCGCAGGTGATCCGGTCCGGGCGCGACGGCTCGGTGCGGGCGGCGACGGGGGTCACGGTCACGGGACTGTCGGACCAGCACACGTGGGTGCGGACCGAGGCGGGGGCGGAGCTCGAGGTCGGCGACTGGGTGGGGATGGGGCTTTCGCATCCGTGCACGTCGTTCGACAAGTGGCAGCTGATTCCGCTGGTCGAGGCGGACGGCACGGTCACGGACTACATCCGCACGTTCTTCTGACCCCTGCGGGGCCGACTCCCACCACTCCGCCCCTCCCGAACCCGATCCCCGGGGCGGAGGGGTGGGGTGGGGCGGGGGAGGCGACACCGTCACCGAAAGGCTGCACAACCATGGACCTCGTCATCCGCAACGCCGGCGTCATCGACGGCACCGGCGCCCCCTCCTACCGGGCCGATGTCAAAATCGCCGAAGGCCGGATCGCCGAGATCCACCCCGAGGGCGCTCCGGGGCCCCGCCCCACCGCCACCCGCACCCTCGACGCCACCGGCCTCGCCCTCTCCCCCGGTTTCATCGACATGCACGCCCACAGCGACCTGGCCCTTCTCCGCGATCCGGAACACAGCGCGAAGGCTGCCCAGGGCGTCACCCTGGAAGTCCTCGGCCAGGACGGCCTGTCGTACGCCCCGGTCGACGACCGCACCCTCACCGAGGTACGGAAGGCGATCACCGGCTGGAACGGCGACGGTTCGGACGTCGACTTCGACTGGCGCACGGTCGGCGAATACCTGGACCGCCTCGACCGCAACTTCGGCGGCCAGGGCATCGCGGTCAACGCCGCCTACCTCATCCCGCAGGGCACGGTCCGGATGTACGCCGTCGGCTGGGACGACCGCCCGGCCACCGAGGCCGAGCTGACCCGGATGAAGGAGCTCGTGGCCCAGGGCATGGCGGAGGGCGCGGTCGGCATGTCGTCCGGCCTCACCTACACCCCGGGCATGTACGCCAAGGATGCCGAACTCACCGAACTGTGCCGGGTCGTGGCGGAGCACGGCGGCTACTACTGCCCGCACCACCGCTCGTACGGCGCGGGCGCACTCGCCGCGTACGAGGAGATGGTGCAGCTCACCCGCGACGCCGGCTGCCCCCTCCATCTCGCCCACGCCACCATGAACTTCGGCGTGAACAAGGGCAGGGCCCCCGAGCTGATCGCCCTCCTGGACCGGGCCGTCGCCGCGGGCGCCGACATCTCCCTCGACACCTACCCGTACACGCCCGGCTCCACGACGCTCGTCGCGATGCTGCCGAGCTGGGCGAGCGAGGGCGGCCCGGAGTCGATCCTCACGCGTCTCGCGGACGAGGTGACGGCCGAACGGATCCGGCACCATCTGGAGGAGCTCGGCTCGGACGGCTGCCACGGCGTGCCGATCGAGTGGGACACGATCGAGATCTCCGGCGTCAGCGTGCCGGAGCTGGCCGGACATGTCGGCCGCACGGTCGCCGAGTCCGCGCGGCTGCGCGGCGAGGAGCCGTGGGTCACCGCCCGCCGCCTGCTCCTCGACGACCGGCTCGGCACGACGATCCTCCAGCACGTGGGCCACGAGGAGAACGTCCGGCAGATCATGCGGCACCGCGTCCACACGGGCGGCAGCGACGGCATCCTCCAGGGCGACAAGCCGCACCCGCGTGCGTACGGCACGTTCCCGCAATACCTCGGCCGGTACGCAAGGGAATTGGGCATCCTCTCGCTGGAGGAGTGTGTCGCCCACCTCACCTCGCGCCCGGCAGCCCGGCTGCGCCTGGCCGACCGGGGGCACGTCCGCGAGGGCTACCGCGCCGACCTCGTCCTCTTCGACCCGGAGACGGTAGCGGCGGGCTCGACGTTCGAGGAGCCGCGCACCTTGCCGGTGGGCATCCCGCACGTCCTGATCGACGGCCGCTTCGTCATCGAGGACGGCAGGCGGACTTCCGTACTGGCGGGGCGGGCGGTCCGGTCGACGTCGTAGCCCTCCGCGCAGGCATGCGGCTCACGGCGCTCAGAACCCTTCCGCCCGCTCCTTCGCCCAGGCCAGGTCCTCCTCGGTCGGAGCGTCGTCCTGGGTCAGCGCGCGCCGCCAGTAACCGCTGAACTCCACCGTCGGCCGGGCCAGCCCGCGCTCCTCGACCAGGTGGCGGCGCAGCGCCCGTACCGCCCCCGACTCCCCTGCCAGCCACGCCGCGCCCGTCGCCGCCTCACCGGGCAGGTCCGCCGCCCGGACCGCGTCGACCAGAGTCCGCCCCGGGCCGTGCACCCAGTGCACGGCCACGTCGGCGGCGGACATGAGCCGTTGCTCCTCCCGCTCATCGGCGACCTCGACGTACGCCACCGCCGGCATACCGGCCGGCAGCGCTTCGAGCAGCGTCCCGATCGCCGGGAGCGCCGTCGCGTCCCCGGCGAGCAGCAGCCAGTCGGAGGCGGGCAGCGGCCTTGCGTACATCGACGACGGGCCGACCATGCCGAGTACGTCACCGGGGTGCGCGGCCCTGCCCCACCGGCTCGCGGGACCGGTCTCGCCATGGAGCACGAAGTCGACGGTCATCTCATTGCGCGCCCGGTCGTACGCCCGGACCGTGAAGCTGCGCGTCCAGGGGCGCTCGGCCTCCGGGATCGCGAGATACGCCTCGTACCACCGCATCCCGTACGTGTCGTCGGGGTGCTGTTCCGGCAGGACCGGCACGCCCCGCCCCCTCGGGAAGCAGAGTTTCATCTGCTGATCAGGCCGGTCCTCCATCACATCGGCCAGCGCATCGCCGGTGAAGGTGATGCGTGCCATCCGGGGCGTGATCCGCTCCACGGCCGTGACCTGTACGTACGACACCGGCAGCGACGGACTCATCGGCGTGGCCACCCACTCTCTCCCTGATAGCTTATGCCGTAAATCATTATCGCGAAGTTACTTTATGGCGTAAGGAGTCGCAAGTGGTGGTCTACGCGGGGCAGGGTGACGCCCGCCGTTCGATGGCCCTGCTGTGGCGCACGGAGGACGCCGGGACACCGGGCGGAACGGGACCGGCGCGGTCCGGGCCCAAGCCGGGCCTCACCGTGGACGCGATCGTGACCGCCGCCGTCGCCGTCGCCGACGAGGACGGCATGGCGGCACTGTCGATGCGCGCGGTGGGCGAGCGACTGGGCCGGACCGCCATGGCGCTCTACACGTACGTGCCCGGCAAGAGCGAGCTGCTGGACCTGATGTACGACGCGGTGCACGCCGAACTGCCCGCCGACTACCCCGACACGGGCAACTGGCGCGCGTCGCTGACGAGCTGGGCCGACGACACCCTCACCTTCCACCTCCGCCACCCGTGGGTGCTCCAGGTCTCACAGGCCCGCCCGGTACTGGGCCCGCACGAGTACGCCGGACTCGACACCCTCGTACGCCTGCTGTACGGAACCGGGCTCGACGCGCATGTCGTGCGGCGGCTGATCGGCACGCTCTTCCACTTCGTGCGGGGCTCGGCGCAGACGGTCGCCGAGTCCCGGCAGGCCGCGGCGGTGACGGGCCAGTCCGACGAGGAGTGGTGGTTCGCCCGGTCGGCGCTGCTCGGCGAAGTGGCACCCGACTTCGCCGACCGCTTCCCGGACGTCGGCCGGCTGGAGAGCGAGAGCGCACCCGAGCCGCCGCCCGCCGACGACCCGGTGCCCTACCTGGAGCGCCAGGCCCGCGAGACGTTCACCGTCGGGCTCGGCGTGCTGCTGGACGGGATCGAGGCGGCGGTACGACGGTCGGCTGCGCCGTGAGGCCCGCGGGTCCGGGTCCCACGGCGCGCCTCACCGACTACGGCTTGGGCAGGGTGCACCCGGCCCGGTTGAGGTCGATCCTGCTGGCGGTGCCGATGCACGGCACGATGCCGTAGGTCTCCTGGGCGTAGTTGATGCCCTGGCGGACCGTCACATTGCCGCTCTCGTCGACCTCGCACGGGTTGTTGTCCGTGCACCGCTGGCCGTCCTCGTTACCGGTGTTGTTGACGGCGACGACCTTGCCGGTCGCGTTGTCGATCACCGGGGAGCCGGACGTGCCGCCGATGGTCTGGCAGGCGGAGGTGTAGCGGACCGAGTCCTTCCAGGTCCACTCGCCCTCCTTGAGGCGGTAGACGAAGCCGTCGACATTGCAGCTGTAGGTGCGCTTCCAGTAGCCGGAGACCACCGTGATCGCGGTGCCCTGGACCGGATGTGCGGCGTTGAGCTCCAGCGCCTTGATGCCGTAGGTGCTCTCGATCTGGGCGTAGGTGCGGGTGAGTTGGTACAGCGAGATGTCGGTGTCGGTCATCGTCCCGTACGCGATCTTGCTGGCGCGCAGGGTGCCGACACCGGTGCCGGCGGAGTTCAGCAGGGTGAAGCTACGGGTGGACGACCGGTTCATCACCACCTCGCCCGGGCCCGGGAAGCCGGTCTCCATGCAGTGCCCGTTGGAGAGCACGAGGGCCGGGTCGGACGGCAGCGAAGCTGCGGTCCGGACGACGGAGCCGGAACAGTTGCTGAGCGCGACGGTCCCGGCGAAGTTGACGGCCTTGGCCTTGACCGCCTGCGGCGCGGCCACCTTGGCCGTGGGCGCGACCGCGTCGTGGCTTGTGGCCGCGACAGCAGGCGCCGTTCCCGCTCCGAGGAGCAGAACGGCGAAGAGCGCGCCGACGAGAGGCTTGTTCATGTGGGGGTCCCCTCTGTGACCTCTATGACCGAAGGGTTCCTTCGGCTTTGTCATGCGCATTGTTAAGTGCGTGCCCGCGCGGAGCAAGAGCCTGTTTTCGGCCTGAGGCTGTGCCGTGATCCCTGGTGGATCAGTACACGGCGTCAGATGCGGTGCATCGTAAGGCGGAGGGACGTCCGCATACTGGATGTATTCGGGTGTGCGACGACGCGGCGAGGTGCCGCAGCTGTCGGCGTGCGCCCGCCAGGGAGAACGGGACCGCCCTTAGGGTCGTCGCATGGTGCAGAGCAAGGCTGAAGATGTCGACGGATACCTGGCCGAGACCCCGCCGGAGCGCCGGGAGGCCCTGGGCAGGTTGCGGCAGATGTGCCGTCAGGAACTGAAGGGGTTCACCGAGGTGATGGCGTACGGGATGCCCGCCTACGAACGGAACGGCGTCGGCGAGGTCGCCTTCGCCGGCCAGAAGAACTACATCTCCTTCTACTTGCTGCGCTCCGACGTCCGCGAGGCCTTCGCGGAGCGGCTGGCCGGATACGACATGGGCAAGGCGTGCCTGCGCTTCCGCAAGCCGGAGAACATCGACTTCGACCTCGTGCGCGACCTGCTGCGAGCCACGGCGGCCGGGCCGGGCACGGTCTGCTGAGGCCGGACCGGGCACGGTCTGCCGAGGAAGCCCCGGACCCTGGCCGGCGTCCGTGCAAGTCCCTCGCTCCGGCCGGATCACGCCGCCGGCCGGAGACGTCCCGCCGGCTCGATTGCGTACGGTCGGTCCATGACGACCGACCACGAGTCCGCGCTCGACCTCGACGCGTACCTCGCCCGTATCGGCTGGACCGGCGAGCGGGTCCCCACCGTGGAGGTGCTCCGCTCCGTGCACCGCGCCCACGCACTGGGCATCCCGTTCGAGAACCTGGACCCCGTGCTCGGCAGCGCGCCTTCGCTCGCGCTCGCGGATCTGCAGGCGAAGCTCGTACGCAGCCGGCGCGGCGGGTACTGCTACGAGCAGAACAGCCTGCTCGCCGCCGCACTGACCGCCCTGGGCTTCAAGATCACGCTGCTCTGCGCCCGCGTACTGCTGGGTGTCGCGCCCGGGGACGTACGGCCCCGCACCCACATGCTCATGCGGGCCGAGGTACCGGGTGAGCCGACCCCGTATCTCGCCGACGTCGGCTTCGGTGCGAGCAGTTCACTGCTGGAGCCGATTCGACTGGTGGCGGACGCGGAGCTCCACGACGCCCCGCGTCGTCACCGGCTCGTCCACGCACCGCACGACGGGCCGCTGGAGCTGTGGAAACTGCAGACGCACACCCCGGACGGGAAGTGGGAGGACCAGTACGCGTTCACACTGGAACCGTTCGAGGCGCCGGACTACGAGGTCATCAACTGGCACATCGCGACCAACCCGCGCTCCCCGTTCCAGCACCTGCTGTACGTCCAGCGCACCACCCCGGAGGCCCATCTCGCACTGGTGGGCCGCAGGCTCGTGGAGACCGCGCCGGACGGTACGCGCAAGGAGCGGGAACTCGTGGACGGCGACGAGGTGCTGCGGGTCCTCGCGGCCGACTTCGGCATCCGTCTCCCGGAGGGCACCCGCCTGCCGGAGTGAACGCGCCGCGCGGCGGGCCGAGGGCTTCGGCTCAGCGGGGCCCCGCCCTGCCTCCCCCGCCGCCCGCGTCCCTCACGTGGCGCATCTCACCGGTCAGGCCCCTCACACCCCTATTCCAAGCCCGGCCCCCGCCGCCGCCAGGGGTTCCCACTGTCCGGGGCGGGGCGCACATGGCGATGGAAGACGCGGCGGGCGGACGGCGCTACCCGGGTGGGTCAACCTGCGGGGAATCCCCGCGCAGCCGGTGAAACACCGCCGTAAGCTCGCTGACATGCAGGTCATCCAGTCCACGAAGCTCGCCAATGTCTGTTACGAAATCCGGGGCCCGGTGCTCGAGGAGGCCATGCGGCTGGAAACGGCCGGTCACCGCATCCTCAAGCTGAACACCGGCAACCCTGCCGCGTTCGGGTTCGAGTGCCCGCCCGAGATTCTCGAAGACATCCTGCGCAACCTCGCCGGGGCGCACGGCTACGGCGACGCGAAGGGCCTGCTGTCGGCGCGCCGGGCGGTGATGCAGCACTACCAGACCAAGGGGATCGACCTCGGCGTCGAGGACATCTACCTGGGCAACGGCGTCTCCGAGCTGATCCAGATGTCGATGCAGGCGCTGCTCGACGACGGCGACGAGGTGCTCGTACCCGCTCCGGACTATCCGCTCTGGACCGCCTCGGTGTCGCTGGCCGGCGGCACGGCGGTGCACTACCGGTGCGACGAGCAGGCCGACTGGATGCCGGACCTCGCCGACATCGAGCGGAAGATCACCGATCGCACCAAGGCGATCGTGATCATCAACCCGAACAACCCGACGGGTGCGGTCTACGACGACGAGATGCTGCGCGGGCTGACGGAGATCGCCCGGCGCCACAATCTGGTCGTCTGCTCCGACGAGATCTACGACCGGATCCTGTACGACGGAGCGACCCACACCCCGACCGCGACCATCGCGCCCGATCTGATGGTGCTGACGTTCAACGGGCTCTCCAAGAACTACCGGGTCGCCGGATACCGGTCGGGGTGGCTGGCGGTCTGCGGCCCGAAGGCGCACGCCTCCTCGTACATCGAGGGGCTGACCGTCCTCGCCAATATGCGACTCTGCGCCAACATGCCGTCGCAGCACGCGGTGGCCACGGCGCTCGGCGGGCGGCAGTCGATCAACGACCTGGTGCTGCCGGGCGGCCGGATCCTGGAACAGCGGGACGTCGCGTACGACCTGCTGACACAGATTCCCGGGGTCACCTGCGTGAAGCCGAAGGGGGCGCTGTATCTCTTCCCACGGCTCGACCCGAAGGTGCACAAGATCAAGGATGACCGGCAGATGGTCCTCGACCTGCTGCGGGCCGAGAAGATCATGGTCGTGCAGGGTACGGGGTTCAACTGGCCGGAGCCCGATCACTTCCGCATCGTGACACTGCCCTCGACCGAGGACCTGACGGACGCCGTCCAGCGGATCGGGAACTTCCTGGACGGATACAGCCAGCCCTGACCCTGGTGGCGGCACGCAATATCGGATCGTGGACAAATTTAGACTGATTCCAAGCTAGGATGGTTCCAAGTAACACCAGGAGGCCATCCATGTACGAACCGATCCGCACCAAATCGGTCCACACACCGGCCGACCACGCCGACGACTTCCCGCACCGCTCCCGCGAGGAGGAGCTGGACATCCAGCTGGCCGGACACCTGGCCGCACTCCTCGCGGTCACCGACGAGCTCGGCCTCGGCGTGGCGGGCGACCGCATCGCCGAGCAGGTCGCCCGGCTGCGCGGCGCACCTCCCGCCCGGCACGCCGGCCTGACCGACGCCGCACCGGACACGCTCCACCGCCGCGCGCACGCCCTCGCGGGCCGCGCGCTGGTGGTGGCCGCGTCCCGCGCCGACACCGCGGCCGCGATCCTCGCGGCCGAGCGGATGGACGCGCACACGGCGGCGATGACCGCCGCGACCACCCCGCCGCCCGTCACCACGTCCGGCACCACTGCGCCCGCCCCCGCCCCCGTACGGCTGGTCGGCGCCCTCTGACGGCCCCGGTCCACGGGCCGCGGAGGCGCGTGGACCGGGTGCCACACATCTGCCATCGGCTGCTCCCGTTGCGTACTGGGATGCGCACTTCACCTTCCGTCCACTCAACTCCGTCCGGAATGTGGGTTTCCGCGAGCACGCTTCCCGTGTGAGACGCATCGTGGGAATCGTCCTGGCGGTGCTGCTGATCGGCGGAGTGGCAGTAGCCGTCGTAGCAGGCCGCGACAGCAAGGACACGAGCACGGCAACGAAGACCGTGCGTGGAGTGATCGGGTCGGAGAAGGCGGAGTTCTTCGCCGATCCCGAAGTGGTGAAGGCCCTTGCTGCCAAGGGGTTCACCGTGAAGGCGGAGACGTCCGGGTCCTGGGCGATGGACCAACTTCCCCTCAAGGACTACGACTTCGCCTTCCCCGGCTCGAAGGCACCCGCCGATGAGCTGCAGCGCAGGTCGTCCGTCAAGGGCGGACCGATCCGGCCCTTCTACTCGCCGCTCGTCGTCGTCGCCCACCGCGGCGCCGCGCAGGTGCTGGCGGACAACGGGCTGGCGACACTGAGCGGCAAGTCCAGCGGAAAGCTGCTCATGGCCCCGTACTTGAAGGCCGCGAAGGCGGACCGGACCTGGCAGCAGCTCAAGGGCGCGGGAGAACATGCTGAGTTGACGGGCACGGTGTTCATCACGAGCACCGACCCCGTGGCGTCCAACTCCGGCGCGCTCTACCTCGCCGCCGCCTCGTACGTCGCCGACGGCGGCCGGGTCGCCGCCGACGAGGCCGCTGTCGACCGCACCGCGCCGCTGATGAAGAAGCTGATCCAGGTGCAGGGGGCGCAGCAGACCAGCAGCGACGCGCCGTTCCGGGACTTCATCAGCGGAGTCGGCAATCCGCTGGTCCTGGTGTACGAGTCACAGGTCGCCTCGCTGCTGCTGCAGAAGCAGGAGCTCGGGGATCTGGTCGTCCTCTATCCGGACACCACCGTCTCCAGCGACCACACCCTCGTACCGCTGACCGACTCGGGACGGCAGTTCGGCGAACTGCTCTCCACCGACCGGCGCCTGCGCGAGCTCGCCGTACGGCACGGTTTCCGCCCCCAGGGCGCGGCGGCCGAGTTCACCGCCGCGACCGCCGGTCACACCGACTACATCGACCAACAGCTGACCGGGATCCGCCAGGCGCCCGTGCCCACCGCAACGGTGCTGCGCGCGATGGCCCGCCGGACCCGCGGCTGATGACCCACGCTTCCCGGGAGACCTCACCCATGACCGGAGCCGAGCCGCAGCCGCTCGTCCTCACTCCGCCCGAGCCCGTCGCCCCCGTCCGTACCGAGCAGGCCGCCGGTCTCGTCCCGGTCGACGACTCGGTGCGCACGGAGATGACCCGACGTGCCACCGAGTACGTCGGCAGCCTCGCCGGGCTCGACGCCCGCTCGCCCGAGTTCACCACCAGGATCGGGGAGATCGCCGCCCTCGGGCAGGGCGACATCCGCAGCGCCGCCCAGCAGTCCAACCGGATGCTGGACCGTACGGTCCGCGAGCTCTCCGCCGGATCGGGGGACGGGGACGCGCAGTCGAGGGTCGGTGCCTCGCTCGTCGAGCTGCGCCGCACCGTCGAGGACCTCGATCCGCGCGACACCCCCGGCCGCGGCGCCCGCCGGCTGCTGGCGAGACTTCCCGGCGGCAACAGGCTGCGCGACCATGTCGCGAAGTACGCCTCCGCACAGTCCACCCTCAACAGGATCGTCGGCTCGCTCCGCGGCGGCCAGGACGAACTGCGCCGCGACAACGCCGCTCTGCACACCGAGCGCACCCGGCTCTGGGAGACGATGGGCAAGCTCCAGGAGTACGTGGTCCTCACCGAGGCCCTGGACGGCGCCGTCGAGCAGCGCATCCGGGCGACGGAGGCCGCCGACCCCGTGCAGGCGGACGCCCTGCGGGCCGATGTGCTGTTCCCTGTACGGCAGAAGCACCAGGATCTGCTGACCCAGCTCGCGGTCTGCGCGCAGGGGTATCTGGCGATGGACGTCGTGCGCCGCAACAACGAGGAGCTGATCAGGGGCGTCGACCGCGCCGCGACCACGACGGTCTCCGCGCTGCGGATCGCCGTGATGCTGGCATCGGCGCTGGAGAGCCAGCGCAAGGTGAGCGAACAGGTGCAGGTGCTGCGCTCCACGACGGAGGATCTGATCCGCGGCAATGCGGAGATGCTCGCCACGCAGAGCGGGGAGATCCAGCGGATCGCCGCCGACCCTGCGGTGGGTGCGGAGACGCTGCGGACGGCGTTCCAGCAGATCTACCGCACGCTGGACGCGATCGACACGTACAAGGTGCAGGCGACCGAGTCCATGGCGGCGACCGTCGAGTCACTGACGGCCGAACTCCAGCAGGCGAGCAGCCACTTGGAGCGCAGCCGGTCCGCGGGCGCCCTCGAGGGCGGTGGTCTCGGATGACCAGCCGGCTGAGAAGACTGCGACGCCGGGTGTCGCGCACACTCGCGTCGCTGCTGGCCGCCGCGGTGCTCGTACCGCTGGCGGCGTGTTCGGCGACGGACGGTCCCGAGCCGCCCGGGAAGAAGGATGACGGCGCTCCTCGGACCGGGACGCTGCGGGTGCTCGCTTCCAGCGAACTCGCCGATATGAAGCCTCTGTTGGAGCAGGCCCGAAAGGCGACCGGGATCACCGTGCGGCCCACCTGGACCGGAACGCTCGACGCCGTCGAACAGCTCGGGTCCGGGAAGGCGGACGGGGCGTACGACGCGGTGTGGCTGTCGTCCGACGACTATCTGCGGCTCCGTCCGGACGCGGCGAAGCGGATCACTTCCGAGACCCCGCTGATGACGTCGCCGGTCGCCCTCGGCGTCAAGCCGTCGGTGGTGAAACGACTCGGCTGGGACCAGGTGGACGTCACCTGGACGCAGGTGCACCAGGCGGTCGCCGACGGGCGGCTGACGTACGGCATGACGGATCCGGCGCGCTCCAACTCCGGTTTCTCCGCACTGGTTTCGGTCGCCTCTGCGCTGTCCGGCGCCCAGTCCGCGCTGACCGACGCCGATGTCCGCAAGGCCGACGGGAAGCTGAAGGAGTTCTTCGGCGGGCAGCGGCTGACCTCGGGTTCCTCCGGCTGGCTGGCCACCGCGTACACCCGGCGCGGCACGGTCGACGCGCTGATCAACTACGAGTCCGTGCTGCTCTCCCTCAACCGGGACAGTCACACCGGGCTCACCGTGATCCGCCCGCGCGACGGTGTGGTGACGGCCGACTACCCGCTGAGCCTGCTCGCCGCCGCCTCGCCCGACGCCAAGGACGCGGTCCGCGCCCTGACCTCGTACCTCCGCTCCCCCGCCGTTCAGCGGCAGCTGACCCGGGAGACGTTCCGCCGCCCGGTCGTCGCCTCCGTACGGCCGGCGGCGCCGCTGGCCGCCGAGGCCCGTCGGGAACTTCCGTTCCCCGGCTCGCGATCCGTCGCGGACGGGCTGCTCGACAGTTACGAGAACAAGCTCCGGCGGCCCTCGCGCACCGTGTACGTGCTGGACACGTCCGGGTCGATGCAGGGCGAGCGGCTACGGAAGCTGAAGGCGGCGCTGACCGGGCTGACCGCGGACTTCCGGGAACGCGAGGAGGTCACCTTGCTGCCGTTCGGATCGTCGGTGAAGCGGGCACGTACGCATACGGTCGATCCCGCCGACCCACGGGCCGGCCTCGCGGCGATCAAGGCGGACACCGCCGCCCTGACCGCGAGCGGCGAAACCGCGATCTTCTCGAGTCTGGAGTCGGCCTACGACCGGCTGGGTCCGGACACCGAGTCCGCGTTCACCTCGATCGTCCTGATGACGGACGGCGAGAACACGACGGGCGACTCGGCCGACGACTTCACCGCCTTCTACCGCTCGCTCCCGGCGGCGCGCCGCGCCACCCCCGTCTTCCCGGTCGTCTTCGGCGACTCGGACCGCGCGGAACTGGACGCGATCGCCACCCTGACCGGCGGCCGGCTCTTCGACGCGACGAAGGACCAGGGGCCGGGCTCCCTGGACGGGGCATTCGAGGAGATCCGTGGCTACCAGTAGAACGCCGGGCAGGGTCATGGCGTACGTCGAGTCCCGCAAGAACCTCACCGGAAGTGCGTGCGGGATCGCCGGGCTCGCCCTCACCTTCACGGGACTGGCGGGTGCGTACTGGCCGGTGGTGATCGTCGGGCTGTACGGCGCCGGCGCACTGATCGCCCCGCCCGAGCGGCCGCCCGCGCCGGACTTCCCCGATCCGTCCGCCCAGCTGGAGACGGTGCGGGCCGACTTCGCGACCCTGCGGGAGTATCTGGCCGAAGTGGATCTGCCGCCGGCCGCCTCCGGACGGCTCGTCGAGCTGACCGGGCTGCTGGAAGGGCTGCTCGCACCCGGCTGGGTCTCCGAGGCCCTCGCCACCGACCCGGAAGCCATCCATTCCCTGTCCCGCGCCGTGCACCAGGACATCCCGGAATCAGTCGACACGTATCTGCGGACCCGCTGGTGGACGCGGCTGACGCCGGGGAACGAGCCGCCCGAGCGCCCGCTCGAACAGCAGCTGTCGCTGCTGCACCGGGAGGCGGAGTCGCTGGCCACGGGGTTGCGGGAGGCCGAGGCACGCCGGCAGCAGACGCACACGCGGTATCTGGAGGACCGGGGTGGGGCGAACTGAGCCCCGCACGCCCGGCCGGCCTCCCGGCGGCCCCGCCGGAGGTCATGTGAAGGAATAGTGCAGAAATGTGCAGATCTCATGCGTAGACCTGCAGCATTGTGCGGACGTTCCCTGTAAAAGGGGCGGGCAAGGGCGACCCCCGGAACCGTAAGGGGATTCCGGGGGCCGTACCGCGTCGGGCCGTTGAACCACAGGTCAGGGTGGATGTCGGGTGACCCGGCCGCGGAGTGTGCATGGGGGGCGCACTTCGGGAGTGCGCCCCGGCGGACGTCAGCCCAGACGCTGGACCAGCGCGCGGTACTCGTCCCACAGCTCCTTCGGCGTGTGGTCACCGAAGGTGTTGAGGTGCTCGGGGACCAGCGCCGCCTCCTCGCGCCAGACCTCCTTGTCGACCGTGAGCAGGAAGTCCAGCTCGGACTCCGAGAGGTCCAGGCCGTTGGTGTCCAGCGAACCCTTGGCGGGCAGGATGCCGATCGGCGTCTCGACGCCCTCGGCCTTGCCCTCCAGGCGCTCGACGATCCACTTCAGGACGCGGCTGTTCTCACCGAAGCCCGGCCACACGAACTTGCCCGCCTCGTTCTTGCGGAACCAGTTCACGTAGTAGATCTTCGGCAGCTTGGACTGGTCGGGCTTGTCGGCACCGACCTTGATCCAGTGGTTCATGTAGTCGCCCATGTTGTAACCGCAGAACGGCAGCATGGCGAACGGGTCGCGGCGCAGCTCGCCGACCTTGCCCTCGGCGGCGGCGGTCTTCTCGGAGGCCACGTTCGCGCCGAGGAAGACACCGTGCTGCCAGTCGAAGGACTCGGTGACCAGCGGTACGGCCGAGGCGCGGCGGCCACCGAAGAGGATGGCCGAGATCGGCACACCCTTCGGGTCCTCCCACTCCGGCGCGATGATCGGGCACTGCCCGGCCGGCACGGTGAAGCGGGCGTTGGGGTGGGCGGCGGGCGTCTCGGACGCGGGCGTCCAGTCGTTGCCCTTCCAGTCCGTGAGGTGGGCGGGGGCCGTCTCGGTCATGCCCTCCCACCACACGTCACCGTCGTCGGTGAGCGCGACGTTCGTGAAGACGGAGTTGCCCCACATGGTCTTCATGGCGTTGGCATTGGTGTGCTCGCCGGTGCCGGGCGCGACGCCGAAGAATCCGGCCTCGGGGTTGATCGCGTAGAGGCGGCCGTCCTCACCGAACCGCATCCAGGCGATGTCGTCGCCGATGGTCTCGACGGTCCAGCCGGAGATCGTGGGCTCCAGCATGGCGAGGTTGGTCTTGCCGCAGGCGCTCGGGAACGCGGCGGCCACGTACTTCGACTCACCCCGCGGCGGGGTGAGCTTCAGGATCAGCATGTGCTCGGCGAGCCAGCCCTCGTCACGGGCCATCACCGAGGCGATACGGAGCGCGTAGCACTTCTTGCCGAGCAGCGCGTTGCCGCCGTAGCCGGAGCCGTACGACCAGATCTCGCGGTCCTCGGGGAAGTGCGAGATGTACTTGGTGGAGTTGCACGGCCACGGAACGTCCTGCTGACCCTCCTCCAGGGGCGCGCCCAGGGTGTGGACGGCCTTGACGAAGAAGCCGTCGGTGCCGAGCTCGTCGAGGACCTCCTGGCCCATGCGGGTCATGGTGCGCATGGAGACGGCGACGTACGCGGAGTCGGTGATCTCGACGCCGATCGCGGACAGCGGGGAGCCGACGGGGCCCATGCAGAACGGGACGACGTACATCGTGCGACCGCGCATGGAACCGCGGAAGACGCCCTGCTCACCCGTGAAGATCTCCCGCATCTCGGCGGGGGCCTTCCAGTGGTTCGTCGGGCCCGCGTCCTCCTCCTTCTCGGAGCAGATGAAGGTGCGGTCCTCGACACGGGCCACATCGCTCGGGTCGGAGGCGGCGTAGTACGAGTTCGGCCGCTTCGTCTCGTCGAGCTTGGTGAACGTGCCGTTGCCCACGAGCTCCCCGCACAGGCGCTCGTACTCGGCCTCGGAGCCGTCACACCAGACCACACGGTCCGGCTGGGTGAGGGCTGCGATCTCATTCACCCAGGTGACGAGCTCCTGGTGACGGGTGGGAACAGTGAGGGGAGCCGCGATGTCGCGCGCCACGATCGCTCCTTGTTGAGGGTGTCTTCTTGGTAGGTGCCCCGTGGGGGCCGCGACCCGGATGCTTCGTAGCCGCTCATCCGGTGCCGACCGCACTCATTTGATCATCCGACCGATTCGCCCATATGTCCAGGGGGCCGCCCACGTGAGCATCACCACTCATGTTCGCAACTTACGGAGGCGTAGGTAGCATGCGGACATGACTGCTGCCGCCGCGCCCGAACCAGCCGAGGCCGAACCCGAGGTCGAACCAGCCGGGCCCGACCCGGCCGAGGTGGCGCTGCCGTTCCCGGTGAAGCCACACCTGCGCGGCTGGCTGCACGCCGGAATGTTCCCCGCGGTACTGATCGCGGGGATCGTGCTGATCGCACTCACGGACAGCACCCGCGGCCGGATCGCCTGCGGCATCTACATCGTGACCGCATGCCTGCTCTTCGGAGTGAGCGCGGTCTATCACCGCGGCACATGGGGCCCGCGCGGCGAGGCGGTGCTGCGCCGGCTCGACCACGCCAACATCTTCCTGATCATCGCGGGCACCTACACACCACTGACCCTGCTGCTGCTCCCGGAGTCGACCGGGCGCCCGCTGCTCTGGGCGGTCTGGGCGGCGGCCGTGGCCGGCATCGCCTTCCGGGTGTTCTGGGTCGGCGCCCCCCGCTGGCTCTACACACCCTGCTACATAGCGATGGGATGGGCGGCGGTCTTCTTCCTGCCCGACTTCATGCGCACCGGCGGGATCGCGGTGCTCGTCCTGGTGATCGTCGGCGGGCTGCTCTACAGCGCCGGCGGCGTCATCTACGGCATCAAACGGCCCAACCCGTCACCCCGATGGTTCGGCTTCCACGAGGTCTTCCACTCGCTGACCCTGGCGGCGTTCGTCGTGCACTACGTCGGCATCTCGCTGGTGGCGTACAACCACAGCTGAGCGCCCTCCCCTTGTGCCCCTCAGTGGCCGCGACCCGAAGGCCGCGGCCACTTCGCATGCCCCGCTCCGGCACGGACCGCCGGACACCGGCATGGCCCCGGCGCCCGCCGATGCCCGACAATGGCGATCATGGCCGCCACCCCCCGTACCTCGCCTCCCACCTCCGTCGAGGTGCAGCCCCGGCCGGGGCTGCGCGAACGGAAGAAGCTCAAGACCAGGACGGCTATCCGGCGCTCGACGTACCGACTGATCGCCGAGCAGGGGTACGACGCGACCACGATCGAACAGATCGCGGAAGCAGCCGAGGTGTCGCCGAGCACCGTATTCCGGTACTTCGCGACCAAGGAGGACATCGTCCTCACCGACGAGTACAACCCCCTCCTGGAAGCGGAGACACGCAAGCGCCCGGCGGACGAACCCCCGCTGCAGTCGATGCGGTTCGTCGTGACGGAGGCGCTGGCGACGCTCCTCGCCACCGAGGAGGAGGAGCTTCGCCGCCGCACCCGGCTGATGGTGGAGGTCCCCGCGATCCGCGCGCGGATGTCGGAGACCATGTCGGACACCGCGAAGGTCCTGGCCCGAGTGCTCGCCGACCGCAGCGGCCGCGGCGCCGACGACCTCGAGGTCCGGGTGTTCGTCGCGGCGGTGCTGGGGGCGCTGCGCGAGGTGACGCTGTACTGGGGCGAGCACGGTCAGAAGGGTGACCTGATCGCGATGGTCGACCAGGCCCTGGACACGCTCGAGGGCGGCCTGACGCTCTGACGCCTCCGGCGCGGTCGTCACCCGCGCGACCGAGCCCGGCCGCCCCCGGTCACCCCCCGAGCTTCCGCGCCAGCTCCTGCGCATCCGTCGTCGGCGCATCGCACACGAAGTGCCGACAGACGTATGCGGTCGGCGCTCCGTCCACCATCGGCCGGTCCGCCAGCAGCGGAAACTCCGTACCGCCCGTCCCGCCCACCGCGACCACAGCGCCCGGCGCACGCCCCAGCAGCGCCGTGCGGTGCAGTTCGCCGCCGACCGGACCGTTGACCGCCACCTCGCGCGGACCGTCGACCAGCGCCTCCGCGACCGCGAGGCCCCATCCGATGAACCGGGGCACCCGCGGCCCGAGCGCCTTCACCACCCCCGACGCGCCCTCCGCCGCGGCGCGATGGGCCTCCGAGCCGGTGTACGCCGCGTACGAGAGCAGCGCACCGGCCGCCGCCGTCCAGCCCGCCGGTGTCGCACTGTCGGTGGGGTCCTGCGGGCGGCGGATCAGCTGTTCCGCGTCGTCCGCCGTGTCGTACAACTGCCCTCCCTCACCGGTGAAGTGCTGAAGCACGATATCGAGCAGGAAGCCGGCGAACTCCAGCCAGACCCCCTCGCCGGTGACGGCGGCCAGCGTGAGGAAACCCTCCGCGACATCGCCGTAGTCCTCCAGCACCCCGGCGTTGTCTCCCGTCCGGCCGTCCTTGGACGTACGGGCCAGCCGGGCGACATCTCCCATATGGACCCGGACCAGCAGGTCGGCCGCTTCGGTGGCGCGCTCGATCAGATCGGGACGGTCGAAGTACGCCCCGGTCTCGGCGAGCGCGGCGATCGCCAGACCGTTCCAGGCCGCCACCACCTTGTCGTCCCGTCCGGGACGCGCCCGCTCCTCGCGGGCCGCCAGCAGCCGTGCCCGTACGCCGACGGCCCGTTCCGCATCCACCGCCGCGTCGGTGCGCGGCAGTTGCAGCACGGAGGAGCCCTCCTCGAAGGTGCCCTCCTCCGTCACCCCGAAGAGTTCGGCGGCGAACGCGGCGTCCTCGTCACCCAGCACCTCGCGCAGCTGCGCGGGCGTCCACACGTAGTACGCGCCCTCCACGTGCTTGCCGTCGCCGTCCTCGCTGTCCGCGTCGAGCGCGGAGGCGAACCCGCCCTCTGCGGTACGCAGTTCCCGCACCATGAAGTCGGCGGTCTCCAGAGCGACCCGGCGGGCCAGCTCGGACCCCGTGGCCCGCCACAGATGGGCGTACACCCGGCAGAGCAACGCGTTGTCGTAGAGCATCTTCTCGAAGTGCGGCACGACCCATTCCCGGTCCACCGAGTACCGGGCGAACCCGCCGGCGAGCTGGTCGTACATCCCGCCCCTGGCCATCGCCTCACAGGTGTCGGCGGCCATCTGGAGGGCACCCTCGGCGCCGGTACGCGCGTGGTGGCGCAGCAGGAACTCGATCGTCATGGACGGCGGGAACTTCGGGGCGCCACCGAAGCCGCCGTGCTTCTCGTCGTACTCACGGCTCAGCCCGAGCAGCGCCTGCGCCAGCTCCGACTCGCCCGGCAGTCCCTCGCCGCCGTGCACCAGCGAGCGGCCCGCCAGATCGCGGACGATGCGCCCGGCGACCTCGTTGACCTCGTCGTGGCGGTCGGTCCAGGCGGAGACGACACCTTCGAGCACCTGGAGGAAGGACGGCATGCCGTGGCGGGGCTCGGGCGGGAAGTACGTACCGAAGTAGAAGGGCTCGGCGCCGGCGGTCAGGAAGACGGTCATGGGCCAGCCGCCCTGACCGGTCGCGGCCTGCACGGCCTCCATGTACACGGCGTCGACGTCGGGCCGCTCCTCGCGGTCGACCTTCACCGGGACGAAGTGCGCGTTCAGATAAGCGGCGACCTCCCCGTCCTCGAACGACTCGTGCGCCATGACATGGCACCAATGGCAGCTCGCATAGCCGACGCTCAGCAGCACCGGCACGTTCCGGCTGCGCGCCTCCTCGAACGCCTCGGGCGACCACGGCCACCAGTCGACCGGATTGTCGGCGTGCTGGAGGAGGTACGGAGACGTCTCATGGGCCAGGCGGTTCGGCATACCTCCATCCTGCCTGAACGGACCCGCTCCATCCCATGACCCGGCCCTCGAACCGCAGGATCGATGCCGCCACTCGGTCCGCCTTCTTCCGGACCGGATGCCTCCCGATCGCGTCGTCCGCGAGCGGGCCGCCGATCGCGCAGCGCCCGTAGCCCCGGCCGGTGGCTCCGCTGCAGATGTGGTTGCACGTGCTCTCCGGCTCCTGCTGCTCTCGGAAGCGCCCGTTTCCCGGTCCCACGCCTGCCAGGTCTCCCCGCCGCTGCCGGAAATCCCACCGACCGGGTACCTCGGCCCGGCCTTCTCGCCCGTTCGGCCGGGCACGCCGCTCCCTCGGCGCATACAAGGGCTTCCCGCTGCCGACGGCGCACACAGCGCCTGTCGCGCTCAGCGGCATGCTTCGCCCCACCAGGCATCCGGGCCCGTCGACCGCGCGCAACAGCTGCTCAGGCGACGGCACTTACCCCGCTTGCTCTCGCGCTCAGCCGCCCCACACAGGACACTTGTCCCGAACCGAAGCTCTCGGAGGGGGACGAACATGCGGGACAGCCACCGGGCCGAAGCCGAACGGCTGTTGGTACGCGCCGTGGAGGAAGAGGTACGCCGATCGGGCGGCCGGACCGACGCCGCGGCGCTGCTGGCGCGCGGGCGGGCCGCCCTCGATTCACTGGTGGCCGACGCGGGTGAGGAGTACGCGGCGTACGTCCAGGCACTCGACGCGACGGAGGCCGGACAGCAGCCCCTGTCGAAGCGGTTCAGCAAGGCGACGATGGGAACCCCCCTACTGGTGACCGGAGTTGCCGCGGCCGCTGCATTCGGCGCGGATGTCGTGCTCGGCACTGCGGCCGGGCCTGCGCTCGGCGCGGGCGCCGTCGTCGCCGTCGCGGGCGCCGCGACCACCGTCGCCAAGGTGACCGCCTCGCACTGGCCCGCCGCCCACCGCAAGGCGGGCGCGCTGAGTCAGCCCGGCGGCCCCGAGCAGCTGCGGCTGCAGTGGCTGGCGGCACTGGAGGTGCGGGGCATACGCCCGTTCCTGGACCAGCAGCGGATGCTGACCGCGTCGTCCCGCGTTCCGAAGAAGAAGGCCGCCACCGTCGTGCCGCAGCTGCGCGGCGGGGACCGCAGTTCGGCGGCGCGCACCCGGTCGCTGCTCAGCCAGTCCTTCAGCCATCTGCCCGCCCCCGACGGGCCGTTCGCGGGCCGCCGGGCCGAGCTGGCACAGATCGCCCGGTGGGTGCACGCGGCCCGGGCCTCGACGGAGACGAAGCCGACCGTCGTCGTGCTGCACGGCGAGCCCGGCTCGGGGCGCACCACCCTCGCCGTGCGGGCGGCACACGAACTCAAGGACCAGTTCCGGGGTGCCTGCGTGGTGGATCTGCGCTCCGACGTCACCGGCGAGAACCCGCTGCCGACCCGTGACGCACTGCTGCATCTGCTGAACCGCCTGGGAGCGCCCCGTGAGCAGCTGCTGTTCCGGGAGGGGGGCTCCTCCGGCCGAACGGGGTCGAAGGACTGGGGAAGGTCCTCCGCTGAGCAGCAGGTGCGACGGCTCGGCGAGCTGTACCACCAGCATCTGACCGGTACACCGGTGACGGTCGTACTCGACGACGCCGGCGACCCGGCGCAGGTCCGCACGCTCATCCCCGAGCGCTCCGACAGCCTGGTCCTCGTCACCGCCCGCGCGCCCCTGGACCTGCCTGCCGACGTCCCGGCCTGGGTGCACCAGCTGCCGGTGGGTCCGCTGGACGCGGCGGGCGCGGAGGAGCTGCTGCGCGCGTCGGCCGAGGAGCAGGAGCTGGGGCCGTACGACTCCCAGTCGACCGACACCGTCACCGAGCTGTGCGGCGGCCTGCCGCTGGCACTGCGTGTCGCGGGCTCCTCGCTCGGGGCGCGTACCCGCAGCTCGCTGGCCACCGATCTCGCCGCGTACGGTCCGGTGGCTCCCGTCGAGCGTGCCCTGTGGCTGCGCTACACCGACCAATCCGAGCAGGCGCGGCGACTGCTGCGCCGGCTCGCGCTGGCCGGGCGCGCCAGCCTGGGCGCCGCGGCAGCCGCGGCGCTGCTGTCCGCCGAGGAGCAGGAGGCGCAGCGCCTGCTGACGGTCCTGTGCCGAGCCGGGCTCCTCGATCATGTACGGGGCTCGCGCTACCGGCTGCACGATCTGGTGCGGGGCTTCGCCCTGGCCCGGCTGCTCGACGAGGAGGAGGCGGCGGAGCGTACCGCCGCGCAGGAGCGGCTGATCCACAACTATGCGGAGCTCGCCGGTGCGGTGATCCGGATGGTCGACGGCAAGATGTCCACCCGGGCGGGGCAGTTCGGCTCGCACGGCTTCGCCTCGCTGGACGCGGCGCTGCGCTGGCTGGACGACGAGTCGAGCTTCATCACCTCCGCGCTGCGGCACGCGGAGGGCGTCGACCAGGGGGCCGTGCTGGATCTGCTGGGCGCGCTGTGCGACTACTGCCTGCTGCGCGGCGACCTCTACCGGCTGGGCGAGATCAGTGAGTTGACGCAGGCCGTCGACAAGGGGCTGCTCGAGCGGTCGGTGCAGTGGCGTACCGGTATCGCGGCCCGGCAGCTCGGTGAACTGGACAAGGCCCGTACCACCCTGTCGTCGGTCGTCGGCCTCTACCGTGAGGCGCAGAACGAGGCGGGCACGGCGCTGGCGCTCTGCTCGCTCGGCATCACCCTGCATCACCAGGGCAACCTGACCGAGGCGGCGGCGCGGTTGCGTGAGGCGATCGGGCTGCAGTCCTCGGACGGGCAGGCCGCGGACCGGGCCTGGTCGCTGCACGCGCTGGCCGCCGTCGAGCGTGACCGCGGCCGTCTCGCCGAGGCCATGGACCTCCTCGACACGGCGCTGATCCTGCACCGGGAGGGCGAGTCGCTGCACGGCGAGGCGTGGGCGCGGTTCCAGCTGGGCCAGACCCTGCTGCGGATGGGCGATGTGGCGGGGGCCGACGAGGCGCTGCGCACGGCGCTGGATCTGTACGGCCGCACCCGTGACGAGCGCGGCGAGGCCTGGGCGCTGACCCAGCTGGCGCGCGCCCGGCTGCTCGACGGCGAGGCGGCCCCGGCGGTCGACGAGCTGCGCCGGGCGCTGTCCCTGCACCGGGACAGCGAGGACGCGCGCGGCGAGGCGTGGACGCTGTACTACCTGGGGCAGGCCCTTGAGGAGACGGGCGACACCGATCAGGCGGTACGGGAGCTGGAACGGGCGCGCACGATGTTCTCCCGGATGCGGGACGTGTACGGGCTGGCGTGTGCCCGGCACCACTCGGGCCGGGTCACCCGCGACCAGCGGGCCGCCCAGACCGGCAATCTGCGCAACTCCGGCTTCGCCCGGCAGCTCCTGGTCGACGCCCGGGCCGACTTCCGGCGGATCGGTGTCGCCCACGGCGAGGCGTGGACCTGCCTGGAGCTGGTCCTGATCGACGCGGGCAACAACCGCGCGCCGCAGGCACTGGCTCTGTGCGACGAGGCGGCGCAGCTGTTCGACTCGTACGGCGACACGCGGGGCGCCGACTGGGCCCGCTTCCTGCGCTGCACTCTGCTGCCGTACGCGTCGGCGGGCGGCACGGAGGTGGGCGCGGTGGTGGCCCAGCAGGAGCTCGCCGACCTGCTCGGGGCCGGCCGTCCGACCCGTGACAGCAAGCTGGAGGACTGCGCGGAGGCGTTCACCGTGGTCCTGAACCGCGGGGTCGACCTGGAGGACGGCTGGCAGGCCTGGCGCCTGGGCATGACTCCGACCCGCCACGCCCGCGAAATCATGGGCGTACCGGTGGGGGCGAGGCCGTAGGACGGTGCCCAGGCCTGATGCCGGGCACTCGGATCTGCCGGACGGGCGGTGGATCAAGCCCGTCCGGCAGGTCGGGACGGAGCCTTACCGGGCGTGCCCGGTGGCGGTCCCCGACGTCTTGGCGTCGGCGGACACCGCGTCGGGATCCGGCGCCTCCTCGAAGTTCACCCTGCCCATGTGCCGGTTCATGGACTTCATCAGCAGCCACACGCCCACCGCGAGCGCCGCGAAGACGATGAAGCCGAGGACGCCGGGTGTCACCTTGTTCTTGTCGAATTCCTCGGCGAGAGGAACGACGTGGGTCAGTGCCTGGGTCGCGTACATATCAGGCATTGTCGCGGATGCCCGCGAAGAGGTCGCTCTCGGGGAGGGACGTATCGACGAGAGACTTCGCCAGCTCGTACTCCTCGGTCGGCCAGACCTCCCGCTGGATGTCCATCGGAACCCGGAACCAGCCGCCGTCGGGGTCGATCTGGGTGGCGTGCGCGATCAGCGCCTTGTCCCGGATCTCGAAGAACTCGGCACACGGAACGTGGGTGGTCAGCGTCCGCTCGACGCGCTCGAACTCCTTCCAGCGCTCCAGCCACTCGCCGTACGGCGACTCCAGGCCGCGGGCGAGCAGCGCCTCGTGCAGCGCGACCGTGCGCGGACGGTTGAAGCCCTGGTTGTAGTAGAGCTTCTGCGGCTGCCACGCCGGGCCGAACTCCACCTCGGGGAACGTCTCGGTGTCCGCGGCGCCGTCGAACGCGATCATCGAGATCTTGTGGGTCATGATGTGGTCGGGGTGGGGGTACCCGCCGTTCTCGTCGTACGTCGTGATGACGTGCGGACGGAACGCGCGGATGCTCCGGACGAGACGCGCCGCCGCCTTCTCGTCGTCCTCCAGTGCGAAGCAGCCCTCGGGCAGCGGCGGCAGCGGGTCGCCCTCGGGCAGCCCGGAGTCGACGAAGCCGAGCCACTCCTGCCTGACGCCCAGGATCTCCCGGGCCTCGTCCATCTCCTTCTTGCGCACCTCGTGGATGTGCTCCTGGATGTACGCGTCGCCCTGGAGTTTCGGGTTGAGGATGGAGCCGCGCTCGCCGCCCGTGCAGGTCACGACCAGCACGTCCACCCCCTCGGACACGTACTTGGCCATGGTGGCCGCGCCCTTGCTCGACTCGTCGTCGGGGTGGGCGTGCACGGCCATCAGTCGAAGCTGCTCAGTCAAGACTCGATCCTCAGTGATTGGTCGCCATTGAATGGTGCCCGTCCCGTAGGGACGTCGGTGCGGGGTGGCGGTCGGCCGCGGGTGGCAGACTTCTATAGTGACCGAAGCCGGGGGTGGAAAATTCCGCGATCCCCCGGTACGGAAGGAACAATCATGACTGCGGTGCGGGAAGCACTTCCGGAGGGCCGCTACGGGCGCTCCGCGGACGAGCGCGCGGACCGCAAGCTCAAGATCATCGGATCGGTGCTGGGTGTCGCGCTGATCGGCGTGGTCGGCTGGATCGGCTACGACTACGTGGCGGGCCAGAAGGTCAGCGCCGAGGTGATCAAGTTCAAGATCGTCTCGGACGACCGGGTCGACGTCCACCTGGAGGTCCGCAAGGACCGGGACGCGAAGGGCTACTGCACCCTCCGCTCGCAGCGCGTGGACGGCGACGACGTGGCCCGGAAGGACATCCGGTTCGACGACCGCTCCGACCGCATCGACAGGATCGTCTCGTTGCGTACGACGTCGCGGGCGACCAGCGTGGAACTGCTGGGCTGCACCGCCGACGGCGGGGCGTCGCGTTGACCGGCACGGACCGGCTCCGACCTGCGACTATCGTCCCTGACCTGCGTTGACGCGGTCGTAGCGGTTTACCTTCTCCCCCTTTTCCTGCGGAATTGTTAGGCTCGTGGTTTCGCCCACCCGTGGAGGCACATGCTTCTGGGTAGGGCGTTGCTTTGTATTCCCAGTACCGACGCTTGTATTTCCAGTACCGACTAGGAGCACCTGTGACCCAGACCAGCGAAAACGTCACCTGGCTCACGCAGGAGGCGTACAACCAGCTCAAGGCCGAGCTGGAGTACCTGTCTGGTCCCGCGCGCACGGAGATCGCCGTAAAGATCGCGGCGGCCCGTGAGGAGGGTGACCTCCGGGAGAACGGCGGGTACCACGCGGCCAAGGAGGAGCAGGGCAAGATGGAGTTGCGGGTGCGCCAGCTCACCCAGCTCCTGGAGCATGCGAAGGTCGGCGAGGCCCCCGCCGACGACGGCGTGGTCGAGCCCGGCATGGTCGTCACCATCGCGTTCGACGGCGATCCCGACGACACCATGACGTTCCTGCTCGCCTCCCGCGAGTACGCGAGCGCGGACATCGAGACGTACTCCCCGCAGTCTCCGCTCGGTTCCGGCGTGAACGGAAAGAAGATGGGTGAGGACGCCGAGTACGAGCTGCCGAACGGCAAGAGGGCCTCGGTGAAGATCCTCGAGGCGAAGCCGTACACGGGCTGACCCGCCACATCCGCAACAGCAAGGAGCCCCGGCCGCGGGACGGCCGGGGCTCCTTGCTGCCTCAGGCGGCCGCCGAGCGGTACTTGCGGACCGCCAGCGTGCGGAAGACCGCGATGATCAGTACGGACCAGATCAGCGAGGCCCACACGGGGTGCTGCATGGGCCAGGCGTCGGATGGGGAGACGCCCGGGTTCCCGAAGAGCTCGCGGCAGGCCTGCACGGTTGCGCTGAACGGGTTCCATTCGGCGATCGGCTGGAGCCAGCCCGCCATGTTCTCGGTGGGCACGAAGGCGTTCGAGATGAACGTGACCGGGAAGAGCCAGATGAGGCCGCCCGAGGTGGCCGCTTCGGGAGTGCGGACCGAGAGACCGATCAGTGCCCCGATCCAGGAGAAGGCGTAGCCCAGCAGGAGCAGCAGCGCGAAGCCGCCGAGCACCTTGCCGACGTTCTCCTCGGTGCGCCAGCCGACCAGCAGGGCGACGACCGCGAGGACGACCAGGGTGAGCGTCGTCTGGACGAGATCGGCGAGCGTACGGCCGGTGAGCACCGCACCGCGCGCCATGGGCAGCGAGCGGAAGCGGTCGATGAGGCCCTTGTGCATGTCGTCCGCGATACCGGCGCCGGCACCGGCGGTGGCGAAGGTCACGGTCTGGGCGAAGATGCCCGCCATCAGGAAGTTGCGGTATTCGGCGGGACTGGTGGAACCGCCGATCATCATCGAGCCGCCGAAGACGTAGCTGAACAGCACCACGAACATGATCGGCTGGATCAGCCCGAAGATGACCATCTCGGGGATCCGGGTCATCCGGATCAGGTTGCGCCGGGCGACGACGAGGGAGTCGCGGACCGAGCGGCCCAGGGAGCCGCCCGGGCGGGGGGCCGCGACGTGCAGCGTTTCCGTCGTGGCAGTCACTTCGCGGCCTCCTGTCCGGCCTTGCGGCCGGTCTGCGCCCCGCGTCCGCGGGGGACGGTCCCGTTGTCGTCGGTCTCCGTCAGCTCGGCCACATGGCCGGTGAGCGAGAGGAACACGTCGTCGAGGGTCGGGCGGCGCAGGCCGATGTCGTCGATCTCGACCCCTCGGGCGTCGAGATCCCGGATGATCTCGGCGAGCAGCTTGGCGCCACCGGAGACCGGGACGGTCAGTTTCCGGGTGTGCTGGGTGAGGGTGACCTCGCCCTTGCCCAGCTGGGCGAGGACGGCCCGGGCCGGGTCGATCTGGTCGGGCTGGTGGACCACGACCTCGACGCGCTCGCCGCCGGTCTGGGCCTTGAGCTGGTCCGAGGTGCCACGGGCGATGACGAGGCCGTGGTCGATGACGCAGATGTCGTGCGCCAGGCGGTCGGCCTCCTCCAGGTACTGGGTGGTCAGCAGGAGCGTCGTGCCGCCCGCGACGAGTTCCTCGATGACCTCCCACAGCTGCTGCCGGTTGCGCGGGTCGAGGCCGGTCGTCGGCTCGTCCATGAACATCACCGGCGGGGAGACGACGAGCGCGGCCGCGAGGTCGAGGCGGCGGCGCATCCCTCCGGAGTACGTCTTCGTCGGCCGGTCGGCCGCGTCGGCGAGGTTGAACCGTTCCAGCAGCTGCCCCGCCCGGACCTTCGCGTCGCGCCGGCTCATCTGGTAGAGCTGACCGACCATCTGCAGGTTCTCACGGCCGGTCAGATACTCGTCGACCGCTGCGAACTGGCCGGAGAGTCCGATCGAGCGGCGGACGTCGTCGGGTCTCTTCAGTACGTCGATGCCCGCCACGACCGCCCTGCCGCTGTCCGGCCTGAGCAGAGTCGTCAGGACACGTACGGCGGTCGTCTTGCCGGCCCCGTTGGGGCCGAGGAGGCCCAGGACCGTGCCTTCCGGCACGTCGAGATCGACACCGCCGAGTGCTCGTACATCGCCGAAGGTCTTCACCAGGCCTTCGGCATGGATGGCGCCTGGCATACGGATTCCCCCAGAGCGTTCGGGTGACTTCCCTCACAGATCCTAGGATTGTGCGCCTTGCGCCGCCCGGTGAACGCGCACACCGAGGGGTCCGCGTGTCAGACCGTCACCTCGTACCCCGCCTGCCGCAGCGCCGCGGTGACCTCCTCGCAGTGGGCCGGCCCCTTGGTCTCCAGGTGCAGCTCGACCTCCACCTCGGTGAGCCCGAGCCGCGGATCGGTCCGTACATGACCGATGTCGAGGATGTTGGCGTCCGCGACGGACAACGAGGCGAGCAGTGCGGCCAGCGCGCCCGGGCGGTCCGTGAGCCGCACCCGCAGGCTCAGGTAGCGGCCCGCCGACGCCATGCCGTGGGTCAGGATGCGCTGCATCAGCAGCGGGTCCACATTGCCGCCGGACAGCAGCGCGACCACCGGCCCCCGGAACGACCGGGGGTCGCTCAGCAGCGCCGCGACGGGGCTCGCCCCGGCCGGCTCCACCACGAGTTTCGCCCGCTCCAGGCAGAGCAGCAGCGCGCTGGACAGCTCGGCCTCGGAGACCGTGCGGACCTCGTCGACCAGCTCCTGGACGAGCCCGAACGGCACGTCGCCGGGGCGCCCCACCTTGATGCCGTCCGCCATCGTGTGCAGCCCGTCGATCACCACCGGGTGACCGGCCGCCAGGGAGGGCGGGTAGCAGGCCGCGCCCGCCGCCTGGACGCCGATGATCCGCACGTCGGGCCGGACGGCCTTCACCGCCACGGCGATGCCCGCGGCGAGACCGCCGCCGCCGATGCCGACGACGATCGTGCGGACCTCGGGGCACTGCTCGAGGATCTCCAGGCCGACGGTGCCCTGACCGGCGATGATGTCCGGGTGGTCGAAGGGGTGGATGAAGACCGCACCGGTCTCCTGGGCGTACTCCTGGGCGGCGGCGAGGGTCTCGTCGACGACCTGGCCGTGCAGCCTGACCTCCGCGCCGTACTCGCGGGTCGCGGCGACCTTCGGCAGCGGCGCCCCGACGGGCATGAAGACCGTTGCCCGTACGCCCAGCAGCGCAGAGGCGAGTGCGACACCCTGCGCATGGTTTCCGGCGCTCGCGGCGACGACCCCGGCCGCCCGCTCCACCGGGGACAGTCCGGCGATCCGTACGTACGCGCCGCGCAGCTTGAACGAACCGGTCCGCTGCAGGTTCTCGCACTTGAAGTGGACCGGCGCGCCGACCAGCTCCGACAGATGCCGGCTGCCCTCCATCGCGGTCATCCGGGCCACACCGGAGAGCATCTTCTGCGCGCCCCGGACGTCGTCGAGGATCACTGCGGGAAACGGGTGGGGCGTACGGAAGTTCATGAGCGCAAGTCTTGCAGCTGGACGCAGTGCGGGACGCCGCCGCGGCGGCGTCCCGCGTCGTTGTCCGCAGGTTTGTGCGGCACTGGTACGCGTTGCCCCGTGGCCGCGTACTCTGTCCCCCACCCATCCGACACCGCACGAAGAGAGCCCCCGGCCATGCCCCCTCAGGACATGACGACAGCTGCGTCTCCTTCCGGGGGCGCCACCCCCGATTCCCTGGGTCCCGACCACCTCCTCGATGCTCTGCAGCACCAGGTGGCCGTGTTCGCCCGCCGTGCCGAGCAGACCCGCCTCGGCGGTGTGGGCCAGGTCCGCAATTCGATGGACCGGGCCGCGTATCTGCTGCTCAACCGGTTGGACCGGGAAGGCCCGATGGGCGTCAAGGCGCTGGCCGCGGGGATGGGGATCGACTCCTCGACCGTGACCCGCCAGGTCGCGCCGCTCGTGGACACCGGTCTGGTCAAGCGCACGTCGCACCCGGAGGACGGCCGAGCGGTCGTGCTCCAGCTGTCGCCGCGCGGGCAGGCCCGGCTCGACGAGGTGCGGGCATCGCGGCGGGAGCTGATGTCGCAGGTGACGCAGGAGTGGACGGCGGAGGAGCGGGACACCTTCTGCACGCTGCTGACGCGGTTCAACGCGTCGCTGGCCGCGCGGCAGACGCATCAGCCGACGACCGACTGAGCAGGGCGGCGTGCCGGGCGATGCCTCGGGGGTGGCATTCGCTCGGTCCGACCTCTTGACCAGGGGTGGTCGGCGGGGCTGCCATGTGGGGGTGCGAGAGCGGCAGGCGGGTCCTCAGCGGCGCCGCGCCCAGGAGTTCGAGGCCTTCGTGGCGGGCGCGGCCGGCCGTCTGCTGCACACTGCCACGCTGCTCACCGCCGAACCCTCGCAGCCGCCCGGGAGCAACGATCGGGCGCTGCGTCTGCTGACCGCCGCACTGGCCCGTACATACGCGGACTGGGACCGGCTGCACGGCGAGGATCCGTACAACCGCACCCGGCAGGAGCTGGCCTCCCGGTTCGCCCGGGAGGCATGGCGGCACCACCGGCCACGCGGCGGCCTGCTGGACCCGCTGGCCCCGAAAGCGCGGCTGGTTCTCGTGCTGCGGCTGTACGAGGGTGTGCCGGAGGAACAGACCGCCGCGCTGCTGGGGCTTCCGGTGGACCGGGTCAGGGCGATCTGCAACCGCTCGGTGGCCACCATGGGCGACCCCCGGGGGCCCACCCCGCGGCGCAGGACCAGGCGATGGACCGTGGGGTCGCTGGGGGCCGCGCCGTGAAGCGCCCCGTCCGCAGGGAGGATCACGTCCGGCGGATGCTGGACGGACCGCATCCGCAGGTCCCCGCCGGTCTGGCGGAGCGGGCGACGGAGCGCGGCGGCCGCCTGCTGCGCCGCCACCGGGTTGCCCGCGCGCTGGTGCTGACGGTGCTGTTCCTCGCGGTGGGGGCGTTCATGGTGTGGGCGGTGGTCACCCAGCCGTGGCAGGTGCCGCCCGCCGACACGACACCACCCCTGGAAGGCTGGTGAGCCCGGTTTCGCGCGGGATCACCTGGACCGGGCGTCGTGCGGAACGAGCCGAGGAGGCCGTCATGACGAGGAAAGCCGTCCGGTGACGCGCCGGGCGGGCAGCGAGTCGGCCCGCCCGGCGCTTCGGTGTCACCGCACCCGTCCCAGGACGGGCAGGTTCTAGCCGAGTGCCTGCGTCAGGTCGGCCAGCAGGTCGTCCGCGGACTCGATGCCGACGGACAGCCGGACCAGGTCGGCCGGCACCTCCAGCGCCGAGCCCGCCACCGAGGCGTGCGTCATCCGGCCCGGGTGCTCCACCAGGGACTCGACGCCGCCGAGGGACTCGCCGAGCGTGAACAGCTTCGCCCGGTTGCAGACCTCGACTGCCGCCTCCTCGCCGCCCTCGACGCGGAACGACACCATGCCGCCGAACGCCTTCATCTGCTTGGCGGCGATCTCGTGCCCCGGGTGCTCCGGCAGCCCCGGATACAGGACCTGGGTCACCTTGGGGTGCCGCGTCAGCAGTTCGGCGACCTTGGCGGCATTCTCGCTGTGCCGGTCCATCCGGACCGGCAGCGTCTTGATGCCGCGCAGCACCAGCCAGGAGTCGAACGGTCCGGCGACCGCCCCCATCGCGTTCTGGTGGTACGCCAGTTCTTCGCCGAGTCCCGCGTCCGCTGCGATCAGCGCACCGCCGACGACGTCCGAGTGGCCACCCATGTACTTGGTCAGCGAGTGCACGACGACGTCCGCGCCGAGCGCGATCGGCTGCTGCAGATAGGGGCTGGCGAAGGTGTTGTCGACGACCAGCCGGGCACCCGCGGTGCGGGCCACGTCCGCGACGGCCGCGATGTCGGTGATACCGAGCAGCGGGTTGGACGGCGTCTCCACCCAGACGACCTTCGTACGGTCGTTGACCGCGGCCCGGACCGCCGCCGGGTCGGAGGTGTCCGCGACGGAGAAGTCGACGCCCCACCGCTTGACCACCTTGGCGAAGAGCCGGAAGGTGCCGCCGTACGCGTCGTTCGGGATGACGACATGGGCGCCGGGATACAGCAGCGTACGCAGCAGGCAGTCCTCCGCCGCGAGCCCGGACGCGAAGGCGAGACCGCGGCGGCCGCCCTCGACGGCCGCGAGGTTCTCCTCCAGTGCGGTGCGCGTCGGGTTGGCGCTGCGGCTGTACTCGTAGCCGCCGCGGAGCCCGCCGACGCCGTCCTGCTTGTACGTGGACACCTGATAGATGGGCGGAACAACGGCGCCGGTGAGGGGATCGGCGGTGTTGCCCGCGTGGATCGCGAGGGTCTCGAAGCTGTGCTGGTCGCTCATGGGGCCCGAGCGTAGTTCGTCACAGGGGTGATCCACCCCCACTGCGCCGTCCGGTGACAATAGGCGTATGGAGATTCTCTGGTTCCTCATCGCGCTGTGCATGCTCGCCGCGGTGATCGGCCCCTTCGTGCTGCGCCGCAGGTCCGGCATCCACCAGGTCGCGCCCGGTTCCCCGGACGCCGCCGACCCCGACACGTACGGCTTCGTCCGCCAGGAGGAGCTGGACGTCCGGATGCCGGGCCCCGATCAGGATCTCCTCGATGTCCTCGATGTCGTGCAGCGCACACAGGACTGGCGGGCGGCCTCGCAGTTGCTGGCCGGGACGCCGAAGGAGAGCGAGGTGCGGTGGCAGCGGGTGCAGGCGTTCGCCGGCGCCGCGTCGCTCGAGCTGATGCAGGCCCCGGGTGCCGGTGGTGCGTGGCTGCGGTCATGGCGGGCCGAGTCGCCGAAGGACGCGGGCGGTGCGGCCGTGCATGCCGAGTTCCTCGTCCAGCAGGCGTGGCGGTCCTCCACCGCGGGGACGGACGACTTCCGGATCATCCTGGAGGAGGCCCGTACGGTCTGCGGCGAGGCGGCCCTGCTGGCGCCCGGTGACCCGGTCCCGTACATCGTCGAACTGGCCGTCGCCCGCGGACTCGGCTACTCCCACGAGGAGTTCGACCAGCTCTGGGTGAAGATCATCGATCGGTCCCCGGCACACATGGGCGCGCACATCGCGGCGCTGCACTTCTGGTGCGAGAAGTGGCACGGCTCCCGCGAGGAGGCCGATCGCTTCGCCGTCTCGGCGGCCGCCCGCGCCCCGCAGGGCTCGCTTCTGGCCGCGCTGCCGCTGTTCGCGGTGTACGAGCATCTGCCCGAGGTCAATCTCGTCAGCGGCTTCTACAAGGGTCTGGTGGTGACGAAGGCGGTCGAGGGCGCGCTGTTCGCGGTGCACGCGGCGCGGCCCGACGATCCGATGCTCGCCCATGTCCGGCATCTGCTGGTGCTGTTCCTGGTGCGGATGGAGCGCTGGTCGGAGGCGATGAACCAACTCGTCCACATCGACGGGCATGTGGGCGCGCTGCCGTGGACGCAGAACTCCGACCCGGCCGCCGAGTACACGGTGTACCGGGCGCTCGCGGTCGCCGGGTACGAGGCGAACGGCGGCAGTCCTGCGACGCTGCCGAGGTAGTCGCGCGGCGGCTCCGTGCCTGTTCAGCCCCTGTGTGGCGATTGTTCCGCCGCGGGTCCCGGGCCGCTCACGGACCACGTTGCCCCGCCGACCTGCGGTAGGTCATACTCCGGTTCCCCCCACACCACCCTTGCCACACCGTTGTCACCAGACCTGTCCCTGTGGGGGATCTGCCCGATGGGCCCAACTCTGCGCGCCACCCGCGCTCTTGTCCTGCTTGCCGGCTTCTATCTGCTGAGCCTCGTCCTGCTCGCCGCCCTCGGCGCCCTCGACTGGGCCGCGTTCACGTGGACGACGGGCAGTGTCGCCGCGAAGCTGTTCATCCTCAGCGTCGTGCTGGCGATCCCGATCGTGCGGGGCATGTTCATGCTGCGTACGCCGAAGGACGACGGCCTGACCGGGCTGCCGGTCACCGACAGCCAGGAGCCCCGGCTCTGGGCCGCCGTCCGCGACATCGCCCGGCAGATCGGCACCCGTGCCCCCGACGAGATCGTGCTCGACGGCGAGGTGAACGCCTCGGTCAGCGAGGACGCCAGGTTCCTCGGCCTGGTCGGCGGAAGGCGCCGGCTCCGCCTCGGTCTGCCGCTGATGGCCGGACTGTCCGAGGCCCAGCTGCGCTCCGTGCTCGCCCATGAGATGGGCCATTACGGCAACTCCGACACCCGTCTCTCCGCGATCACCGCACGCGGCCGTACCCAGGTGGTCCGCACCATCGCCCACTTCCAGGAGCGAGCGGGCCGGACCGTCGCCAAGGAGCAGGCCCGCCAGGAGAAGAAGGCGGCGAAGGCCGTCGCCAAGGGCAAGCGGGCCAAGGAGATCGACACCGGCGGTGCGGGTCTCTCGTACCGCGCGATGGCGGCGGTGTACACGGCGTACGCGAAGTTCTACATCCGTGCCACGCTCTCCGGAGCCCGCCGCGAGGAGCTCGCCGCCGATGTCGCCGCGGCCCGGATCGCGGGCCGTGACGCGACCGCGTCGGCGCTGCGCGAGCTCCCGGCGCTCGACGCCGCCCACGGCTTCTACATGAACGCGTACGCCACGCTCGGCGTCGAGGCCGGGATGCTGCCGCCGCCCGGCCAGGTCTTCGGCGGCGTACGGCATCTGCTGGCCGCCCGTAAGGACGAGCTGGACGAGATGCGCGGCTCCCTGCCGTCCGAGCCGGCCTCCCCTTACGATTCGCACCCGCCGATCGCGGAGCGCGTCGCCCGGATCGAGGCGCTGCCGGACGACGGGCGCGCGTCGGAGCCCGTGGAGCCGTCGCTGGGCCTGCTCGCCGATGCCGAGCGGACGCTCGCCGCCGTCGAGGAGTCGGTGCTGACCCCTGAGGCACTGCGGCTGCGCCGCGTCGACTGGCCGGAGCTGGTGCACGAGTCGATGGCCGCGTACGCCGAGCAGTCGGCGCAGGGGTTCGGCGCGGTGGTCGGCGAGGTGACCGGCAGCGACGGCTCGCTGACCGCCGCACTCGACGCGATCGACGCGGGTGCGCTGTGGCAGATCGCCGACCGCCTGCCCAAGTCGGACGAGGCCCACGCCGCGACCGGCCGCGCGGCCCGCGAGTTCGCCAGGCCCCGGCTGCGCGCGGGACTGCTGCAGCTGGCCGGCGGCGAGCTGGTACGGCAGGGGCGGGCCCGCTGGCAGCTGTCCTGGACCGACTCCGCGACACTGAAGCTGCCCGAGGGGTACGAGGAGACGCTCCCGGCGGCGCTGGATGCGGCGGTGGCGGATGTGCCGGACACGGAACCGCTGCGCAAACTGCTCGCTCCCTAGGGCCTCTCGCCTCCCCCTACTCCTCTACTCCTCCTTCCCCTCCCCGAGCTCATCTTTCTGGATTGGACCGGAACCCCCGTGGCACGACTGATACCCCTGCTGGCGATCGCTCTCGGCGTGTACTTCTGGCTGAAGGCGCGCAAGAAGACGACGGAGTTCGTGGAAGGCGCGTCCGGCGCAGCCCCCTCGGCGCCCCGCGCGCGCCGGAGCCGGAACTCCGGCCCGGCGCGGGCCGCCGCGGAGCTCGGCCTCGTACCGGCCGACGAGCTGGACACCGCGCACGCCGCCGCCCCCGACCCGCGCGACGAGGAGATACGCGCCACCGTCCGGTCCGGGAACTGGCAGGCGGGCGCCGCCTTCCTCGCCGAGGCGGGCCGGGACTGGCAGGAGCGCTACCGGCGCGCCGGCGTCCTCCAGGACGAGGCCGCGGCCGACGACACGTGGCTGCTGGCCTGGCGCGCCGCGCAGCCCGAGGACGCGGGAGCGGCCTTCGTCCACGCCGGCGCCCTGATCAGCGTCGCCGCGGACATCCGTGGTGCGAAGCAGGCGAAGTACACCACGCAGGAGCAGTTCGCCGGCTTCCACCGGATGATGGCCCAGGCCCGGGAGGCCTGTCACGAGGCCCAGGAGCTGGCCGGCGACGACCCGGGCCCGTACATCGCCGAGATCTCCTGCGCCCTCGGCCTCGGCTACGGGCACGACGACTTCCGCGCTCTGTGGGCCGAGGTCGAGAAGCGCGACGCCCACCACCTCGCGGCTCACACCTCGGCGCTCCAGTACTGGTGCCGCAAGTGGCGCGGCTCGCACGAGCTGGCCGAACACTTCGCGCGCGAGGCTGCGCAGAAGGGCAGCCCCGGCCGGCTGCTCTCCCTCCTGCCGCTGTACGCCGCGTTCGAGCAGGAGTCGGCGGAGCAGGATCTGGACCCGGACGTGTTCTACAAGAGCCCCGAGCTGATCGCCGCAGTCGACGCCTGCCTGATCGACGTGGCGGCCGCCGCGGCGGCCGACCCCGAGGACCGGCGGATCGTCCGGGTCCGCCATATGCTCGCCTGGCTGCTCTACTGGCAGGACCGGTACGACGCGGCGCTGGAGCAGTACCGCGCGATCGACGGCTACATCGACAGCGCCCCGTGGACGTACTCCGGGGACCCGAAGGCGCGCTACGTCCAGTCCCGCGACTTCTGCGCCGCGCAGGTCCTGGCCGCGGGCGGGAACTGACCGGTACGCGGTGGGGGCGCCGGATTCCCCGGCGCCCCCACCGCATAGCAAGGCCATCCCCCGGCGTTACCCGGTACGACGTCGGCGTGCGCCCGACGCCGGGCCCGCCTCTCGCCGTCAGCCCTTCGCGCGGGCGGGCAGCCGCCATCCCGGGCGCGGGAAATGGCAGGTGTAACCCTCCGGGTAACGCTCCAGGTAGTCCTGGTGCTCGGGCTCGGCCTCCCAGAAGGGGCCGACCGGCTCGACCTCGGTGACGACCTTGCCCGGCCACAGTCCGGAGGCGTCCACATCCGCGATCGTGTCCTCCGCGATCCGCTTCTGCTCGTCATCCACGTAATAGATCGCCGAGCGGTAGCTGAGGCCGATGTCGTTGCCCTGACGGTTCCTGGTGCTCGGGTCGTGGATCTGGAAGAACAACTCCAGGATCGCGCGGAAGTCGGTCCTCTCGGGGTCGAAAAGGATCTCGATGGCCTCCGCGTGCGTGCCATGGTTACGGTACGTCGCGTTCGGCACGTCACCGCCGGTGTATCCGACCCGAGTCGCCGTCACGCCCGGAACCCGGCGGATCAGGTCCTGCATCCCCCAGAAGCATCCGCCCGCCAGCACGGCCCTCTGCGTCTGCGCCGCCATTGCAGCCCTCCAATATGTGTCAGCTGAGTCACTCGGGCTGCTCGGTTCACACGCCACCGGCATCCCATCCACCTGCTGCAACGCGCGAGGGTTCCGAGCGATTCCGTGACCGTCCAGCCGGCCCCTGCGGTCGTCGGCCGCCGTGTCCTCGCCGGGGCCGCTGCGGATCATGGATCGTCGCGGATCAACGAGCAGCTCCGCGGTGCTGCGGGGTGCCTCCGCCGGGTGACGTCGGCGCTGACCGGGCCGGTACGCTCGCAGACGTGGACGCCGAGGGGGCACCGATGCGTGAGTACCGCACGGACGACAGGGGGATCCCTGCTCTGACCGGACGCCCGTGGTGGGCGGCCAACGAGGTCCTGGCGTTCGTTCTGGAGTTGGCGGCGCTGGCGTGTCTGTCCTGGTGGGGCTTCCACGCCGGTGACGGCAACCTGGCCCGGCAACTGCTGCTGGCCGTCGGGATCACCGCGCTCGCCATCGCCCTGTGGGGGCTGTTCGCCGCGCCACGCGCCCGGATCCGGCTGCCGATGGCGGGCGTGCTCGCGGTCAAGGCCGTGGTGCTGGGCGGCGGCGCCTTCGGGCTGTATCGGGTCGGCCACCCGGCGGGAGCGGTGGCGCTCGCCGTCGTGATGGTCGCGAACACCGCACTGGCGGAGACCTTCCGGCACAGGCCGGCGCCCGGGAAGCAGCACCGCGCTGGGTCCGGGGCGGATGAAGCGGCCGAACGCGACGGATGAGCGGGCCGGTGTCGCGTTCGCGCGGGGCCGATCTGCGGACCGTACGGGCTCCGGGCCGGTCGTCGTCAGCTGATGACCGGCGGGGCCGCCGCCCGCATCGCGGCCGCGGTCGCGGACGCGTCGTACTCAGGTCCGACGCCTTCGACGAGCACCACGTCGCCCGCCATGTTCCGCGTCCGCAGCGGCAGCAGCTCCTGGTAGGCGGCCGACTCGTACCAGCCGCGGGCGGCGGCCAGGTCGGGGAAGCCGATGATGACGAGCGCACCCGGCCAGTCGCCCTCGACGACCTCGACCTGCTTGCCATGGACGAGGAACCGGCCACCGAACGGGTCCATGGTCGACTGGATGCGTTCGATGTACGTGAGGACCTCCTCGCCGGGGTGCGCGGCGGGGTGCAGGTGGCCTATGGCGTACGCGGTCATGGTCTCGCCCTCCGGATCTGCGTGCTGCGGTGGTTCCGTCAGCCGGTGTGCACCATGCTGCCCGCGGGCGTACGGGCCGTCGATTACCTCCGGGGTAGCGGACTCAGTCGCTGATGCCCAGGTCCTCCCGCATCAGCTTCCGCATGGTGTCGAGGTGCGGGTCCGCCGCCTTGAGGTTCTCCAGGGCCCTTTCGACGCTCTCGCTGTCGCCGGCCACCCCGCGGTCCAGGCGTTTGATGGCCGTGTCACCGTCGGCGAGAACCCGGTTGAGGTCACGCGACGCCTGCAGGATCCGCTCGGGGACGATCATCTGCGCCTCGGCGTAGCGGTCGCGGTGGTCGAGGCGGGCCTCTTCGAGCTGGGCGCGTTCCTGCTCGGTGTAGACGCGGTCCCTGATCCGGTGGAGGGCGTCCTTGAGGAGGGTGTGGAACTGCCGGGAGGCTCGGTTCATGGCCGTGTACTGGGCGCGGCGTTCCTCGAACCTCCTTCGCGAGTCGGCCAGTTCGGCTTCCTCGACGCGCTGCCGCGCGGTCAGCCGCTGGGCGAGCATCGGGGCGAACAGGGTGCCCAGCACGCCGACGACTGCGGTGATCATGGCGGTGATGGCAGCGGTCATGGGTGTGAGATTAGTGGGATGCACGAACGGGGGCGCGGGGCGGCGGCGGACGAAGTCGACTCCGTCCGCCGCCGCCCCGCGCAGGGGAGGCCGGTGGGGCCTGCGTCAGGCCGCCGCGTTCTCCGTGACCGTGACGCGGCCCTTGCGGATGGTCGCCAGCCGCGGCGCCCTGCGGGCGATCGCGCTGTCGTGGGTGACCATGATGAAGGTCAGCCCGTGCTCCTTCCACATCGTCTCCAGCACCTCCATGACCTCGTCGCGCATGGACTCGTCGAGGTTGCCGGTCGGCTCGTCGGCGAGCAGCACCTTGGGCCGCTTGACCAGGGCCCGTGCGATGGCCACACGCTGCTGCTGGCCACCGGACATCTCGCCGGGGAGGTGTCCGAGCCGCTCACCGAGTCCGACGGACTCCAGTGCCTCGGCGGCCTGCCTGCGCCGCTCCGACGCCTTGCCGCCGAGCGGGACGAGCGCCGTCTCGACGTTCTCCTGCGCGGTCAGCGTCGGGATGAGGTTGAAGCTCTGGAAGACGAAGCCGATGTTCTGCGCGCGCACCTTGGTGAGCTTGGCCTCGCTGAGCTTCGCGAGGTCCACACCGTCGAGTTCGACGCTGCCGCTCGTGGGCCGGTCGAGGCCGCCGAGCATCTGCAGCAGTGTGGACTTGCCGCCGCCGGTGGGGCCCTGGATGACGAGCCGGCCGCCGTCCTCGATGGTCAGATCGACACCGGCGAGCGCATTGACGGTGGACTTGCCGCGGGTATAGCGCTTGGTGACGTCTCTGAGGGTGTACATGGGTCAACTCCTGCTGGAACAGAGGGGGTGGGACGCCCGGGCGGGCTATTCGACGCGGCGCAGCGCATCCGCGGGACGCAGCCGGGAGGCCCGCCAGCCGCCGAAGGCACCCGCGATCAGCCCGCCCGCCACGGCCAGCGCGACGGCGATCAGGATGATGGAGAGGGAGACCGGTGCGGTCAGCGCGATGTCCAGGGACTTGGACGCGGCCTGCCGGCCGGGTCCGCCGAACATGCCGCCACCACCACCGCCACCGCCGCCGCCGCCGGAGCCTCCGAGCTGCGCGGTGAGCGTGGGGCTGATCGCGGTCACGACGTACGCACCGGCGAGACCGACCGCGATGCCGAGGACACCGCCCATCAGACCGTTGACGAGGGCCTCGCCGACGACCTGGCGGGTGACCCGGCCGCTCTTCCAGCCGAGGGCCTTCAGCGTGCCGAACTCCCGCACCCGGCGGCTGACCGCGGAGGAGGTGAGCAGCCCGGCCACCAGGAAGGCGGCGACGAGGACGGCGATCGACAGCCACTTGCCGACGCTGGAGGCCAGGTCGGAGGCGGTGGACAGGGAGCCGGAGACCGTGTCGGCGAGGTCCGCGGAGGTGGTGACCGTCGTGCCCGAGATGTTCTTCTGGATGGCGGACTTGACGTGGTCGATCTGCTGCGAGTCCGCGGCCTTGACGTAGACCGTGGTGACCTTGTTCTTGGAGTCGGCGAGGGTCTGCGCCTGCTTCAGCGGGATGTAGAGGTTGGCGGCCGCGTCGCCGCTGTCCGCCGTCGAGACGCCGACGATCTTGTACTTGGTCCCGGAGACGGTCACGGTCTTGCCGACCGCGAGCTTCTTCTCCTTGGCGTACGAGGCGTCGACGACCGCGACCTTCGCGTCGGTCTCGGTGGCCTTGAACGTACGGCCCTTGGTGATCTTCGACGAGGTCAGCGGGCCGAGGTCCTGCTTGGTGACGTCGGTCCCGTACACGGTGTACGAGTTGACGTCGAACGAGGCGCCGCCGCCCCTGACTTCACCCTGCGGCTGCGTGCTGCCGCCCCGGCCGCCGGGGCCGCCCGTGCCGGCGGTCCCGTTCTGCTTGAACTCGCCGCGCTTGAACTGGCCGTCCACCTTCAGGACGGTCAGGCTGAGTCCGCCGACCGCGTCCGCGACGCCGTCCTGCGTGCCGACCTTGTCGACGGTTGCGGCGGACAGGGTCTGGAAGCCCTGGACCATGACCCGGTCCGAGCTCTGTTTCGCGTCGTCGTCGTTGTCCTTGGCATCGAACTCGAACCGGGGCCGCTGGGTACCGGAGCCCGGTGCGGCGGCGGCCTTGGTGACCGTCATGTCCGTGCCGAGGCCGTACAGCGATTCCAGGACCTTGTCCTGGGCCTTGCTCATGCCGGAGGAGACCGAACTGACGATGATGACCAGCGCAATACCGAGGGCGAGCCCCGAGGCGACGACCAGCGCCGCCTTTCTGCGGCGGCGCAGCTCGCGCCGGAGATAGGTGAAGAACATGGCGCGAGGCTATGAACCGGTCGTGATGGCGAGTTAAGGCCCGCATGAGATCCCGATGAGAACGGCTACGAACGCCACAGGGCGGTGGCACCCGGGGGATCCGGGTGCCACCGCCCTGTGTACGCACGGGACTTCGGGGTCATGAAGTTGCTGCGTGAACCTCCCGCGGGGTCAGGCCGCGGAGCCCGCCTGCCATTCGTTCCAGCTCATGTTCCAGCCGTTGAGGCCGTTGTCGGGCGTGATGGTCTTGTCGGGGGAGTTCTTGACGATGACCACGTCGCCGATCATGGAGTTGTTGTAGAACCAGGCGGCGGGCTGGTTGGCGTCGCCCGCACCCTTCACATCGGCGAGGCCGACACAGCCGTGGCTGGTGTTGGCGCTGCCGAAGACCGACGGCGCACCCCAGTAGTTGCCGTGGATGAACGTGCCCGACTGGGACAGCCGCATGGCGTGCGGCACGTCCTTGATGTCGTACTCGCCCTTGCCGTCGTCGTCGGTGAAGCCGACCGTCGCACCGTTCATCCGGGTCTCCTTGAACTTCTCGGAGATGACCATCTGACCGTTGTACGTCGGGTTGTCGGGGGAACCGGCAGAGATCGGGATCGTCTTGATCGTCTTGCCGTCCTGGGTGACGGTCATGGTGTGCGTCGACGCGTCGACCGTCGAGACCTGGTTGCGGCCGACCTTGAAGGTGACCGTCTTCTGCTGCACACCGTAGACGCCGTCCGCGCCCTCGACGCCGTCGAGCGCAAGCTTCAGCGTGACGGTGGAGCCGCCCGTCCAGTACTGCTCGGGGCGCAGGTCGAGACGCTGCGCGTTGAACCAGTGACCGACGACCTGCTGGCCGCTGCTGGACGTCACGGTGATTCCGGCCTGGACGGCCTTCCGGTCCGTGATCGGCTTGTTGAAGTTGATCGAGACCGGCATGCCGACGCCGACCGTGGAGCCGTCCTCGGGGGTGAAGTTCCCGATGAAGCTGTTGGCGGGCGACACGGTGGTGAACGACGCGTTCTCGTGCGCCTCGCGGCCCTTGGTGTCCTCGGCCGTCGCGTTGATCTTGTACGTGGTCGAGCGCTCGAGCTGTGCGTTCGGCTGCCAGCTGGTGCCGTCGGCGGCCAGGGTGCCGGGGACGCTCGCGCCGGCCGACGTGGTCATGGTGACCTGGGTCAGCTTGCCCTTGGTGACGGTGACCTTAGCGGCGTTGTTGATGCTGGCGTTGGTCGCGCCGTTCTTCGGCGAGATCGCTATCTGCGCCTGGGACGCGTCCTCGGCCGCCGCCTTGTCGACTGCCGCCGCCTGAGACTTCTTCGAGCCCTCGTCGCTGCCCGAGCTCGCGCCTTCGCTGCAGGCAGTGAGCACGAGCACGCCGCCGAGCAGGGCGGACGCGGCCATCAGGCCCTTGCGCCGCTTGCTGTCCGTCATCACACGCTTCTCCATCGTTGCCGAATTCCCCCATAACCCCGAGCGGAACCGTCGTGAGACGGATTCCCGTCGATGCCGGAACCGTCGTGAGACGGGTCCCCATCAATGTTCCAAGAACACCTGGCGGGGGTCCTCCGTTCCACATCCGCCTCAGATGTGGGGAACACCACTCATCGACGCAGCCGTGCCACCTGTGGTTCCCGGGATCTGCACGCACCGGCCCCGGGCCACCGGAAGCGGGCCGGGGCCGGTGCGTTCCTCACCCGCTACGGCGCGACGTCGTCGTCCCCCTCCTCGCCGTCACGCTCGTCGTCGAGGTCCCAGTCGCCCGGGTCCTCGGGGTCGTAGTCGACGATCTCGCTGCTCCAGGACGCCTGGGCCAGCTCGACCCCCGGCACCTCGCCGACGAGGTCGAACGGGTCCACGAGGGAGGCGAGGGCCTCCGCCCCGTCTTCCCGTACCGCGGACTCGGCCTGCATGCGTTCCTCGGCGTACTCGCCGTCCGGCTCGCCGTACTCGGCCGCGAGGCTCTCCAGCGCGGTGCCGCTGAGGGCCTCCGCGTCGGTGATCTCCAGCACCATGTCCACGCGAAGGCGAACAAACCGTGATGTCTCAGAAGGGCTCATACGCCGGAGCGTAGAGCTACCGGCAGTCGCGACTTTCCTGCGACCCGCTGCTTTCATTAGCATCGGCGCACACGGCTAACTCATGGCTTCCACAAGGGGGATCGAATCCGTGGCCATAGCTCGTCGCCCACTCCTGACCGCCACCGCCGCGGGCACACTGCTGTGCGCTCTGTGGTTCGTCCCCTCGGCGAACGCGACGGACGACGCGGCCGGCGGAGCGCCGAGCAGACCGGCCGGCGCGAGCACCGAGGACGAGGCGGCCCGGCCGGCACTGGCCGAAACCGGCACCGGGGTCGACACCACTGCGTATCTGATCGGTGGCACCGCGTTCCTGGGAATCGGCGCGGGCTTCGTCACGTACTCCGCACGCCGCACCGCCGCGATGTCCTCGATCGCCGGACGGGCCTGACATTCCGGCCCGTCCGGCGATGAGGAACGAAGCGCGCAGCACGCCTCGCCACCCCTCCTGAGGGCCCCGCAGTCCCCGACGGGCGCGCGACGACAGCTACGGCACCTCGCCGCGTTCGGAATACCGAATACGCCCGGCATGAGGACGCCCCTCCGCCTTGCGATGCACCGCATCCGACACCGCGCGCTGATCCACCGGGGATTACCCGACAGCCCTCAGGCCAGCACCCCGGTCACCGGCTCCACGGCGGCGACCAGCTTCCCGTCCCGCACGAACGCCTCCGCCGCAGCGAGATCGGGCGACAGGAAGCGGTCCGGTCCCGGTCCCTCGACGCCGGCCGCCCGCAGCGCCTCGATGGCGGCCAGGGACGCGGGCGCCGGGGTGAGCCCCTGGGCGGCGCGCAGTTCTATGGCGCGGGTCGCCGCGTACAGCTCGACGGCGACGATCCGTCCGAGGTTCTCGACGGCGGTACGGAGCTTGCGCGCCGCCGACCAGCCCATGGAGACGTGGTCCTCCTGCATCGCGGAGGACGGGATCGAGTCCGCCGACGCCGGGACCGCGAGCCGCTTCATCTCGCTGACCAGGGCGGCCTGCGTGTACTGGGCGATCATCAGACCGGAGTCGACACCGGCGTCGTCGGCGAGGAACGGCGGCAGGCCGTGCGAACGGTTCTTGTCCAGCAGCCGGTCCGTGCGGCGCTCGGTGATCGAGCCGAGGTCGGCGGCGACGATCGCCAGGAAGTCGAGCACGTACGCCACCGGGGCACCGTGGAAGTTCCCGTTGGACTCGACCCGGCCGTCCGGGAGCACCACGGGGTTGTCGACGGCGGAGGCCAGCTCACGGTCGGCGACGATCCCGGCGTACGCGAGGGTGTCGCGGCCGGCCCCGTTGACCTGGGGCGCGCAGCGCACGGAGTAGGCGTCCTGGACACGCGGCGCGTCGTCCTGGTGGTGGCCGGTGAGGCCTGAACCGGCAAGCACCCGCAGCATGTTGTCGGCGCTCGCGCCCTGGCCCGGGTGCGGCCGGATGGCGTGCAGCTCCGGGGCGAGGACCTTGTCCGTGCCGAGCAGCGCCTCCAGGCTGAGCGCGGCGCTGATGTCGGCGGAGGTGTAGAGGCTGCGCAGGTCGGCGAGGGCCATCACGAGCATGCCGAGCATGCCGTCCGTGCCGTTGAGGAGGGCGAGGCCCTCCTTCTCCCGGAGTTCGACGGGAGTGATGCCGTGCGCGGCGAGCAGCTCGCCGGCCGGGCGCACGATGCCGTCGGGACCCTCCGCGTCGCCCTCGCCCATCAGCGTCAGGGCACAGTGCGAGAGCGGCGCCAGGTCGCCGGAGCAGCCGAGCGAGCCGTACTCGTGCACGACGGGGGTGATGCCGGCGTTCAGCACGTCGGCCATGGTCTGCGCGACCTCGGGACGTACGCCGGTGCGGCCCGAGCAGACCGTCTTCAGGCGCAGGAACATCAGCGCCCGTACGACCTCGCGCTCGACGCGCGGGCCCATGCCGGCCGCGTGCGAGCGGACGATGTTGCGCTGGAGCTGGGCCCGCAGCTCGGGGCTGATGTGGCGGGACGCGAGCGCGCCGAAGCCGGTGGAGACTCCGTAGACCGGCTCGGGCTTGGCGGCCAGCGCGTCCACGATCTCGCGGGCGGCGGCAAGCGCGCTCACGGCGGCTGCGGAGAGCTCGACACGGGCGCCCGCGCGGGCCACGGCGATGACGTCCTCTGCGGTGGTACCGGACGTCCCCACCACGACTGTGTGCATATCCATATTCAGAAGCGTACGGACTGAATCCCTTCATGTCACTAGTGGTCGTGCGGTTGACCCCTTACCGGCCCGTTCACGGACTCCGCCGGACGTCTCCCGCGGAACAGCCCTCAGGGCCGGCTGCCGCGCAGCCGACGGCGGTCGTGGGCGGACTTCGGCGGCGAGTCGGCCAGCCGGATGACCTCGCCGTCGCGCCCCGCCACCACGGGTTTCGCGGAGCGGGCCGCCTTCGCCCGGTACTGGGCCGCATCCGCCAGACGGAACAGCCGCCGGGCCGAGGTCACCGGCCCGATCGGGTCACCGGTCGACGCGATGCCGCAGGCGACCCCGTCACCCTGCTCCAACTCCGCTGCCCGGTCGCAGAGTTCGGTGGCCACCTCGATCACCTCGTCCGCGCCGGGGCCCACCGCCAGCAGGCAGAACTCGTCACCGCCGAGCCGGGCGGCGAGGGCGCCCGGCAGCATCGCACCGCACCGGGACAGCACCGAGCCGAAACGTTCCAGCAGCCGGTCGCCGACGGCGTGGCCCAGGGAGTCGTTGACCCCCTTCAGACCGTTCAGGTCGCAGACGACCAGACTGACCACCGTGCCGTCGGCGCGGTGCATCTCCACCGCCTCGTCGAGCCGCGCGTCGACGGCCCGGCGGTTGGCGAGCCCGGTCAGCGGGTCGGTGAAGGCGAGCTTGCGGACCTCTTCGAGGCGTTCCGTCTGGGAGATACCGGCGGCGACGACGGCGGCCAGCACGGTCGCGAAGTCCGCGTCCTCCCGCCCGAACACCGGCTCCCCCACCGGGCGTGCCACATAGAGCTCACCCCAGGCCCGCCCGTGCAGGACGATCGGCGCGACCACACAGCAGCCGCGCCGGCGCCGTCGCAGGGCCGCCACCCGCTGGTGGCGGTAGACCCGCCCGTACCCGTGCGCGCCCGCCACCGCCGAATCGGCTTCGCCGTCCCCGGTGTCATCGACCGGACCGTCGGCGGTCTCCACCCAGGCGTCCGGCTCGCCGCCGCCCGCCCACCGCTCATGCAGGAACTCGGTGATCTCCGGGAACTGATGCACCGGGTACGTCTCGTCGTCGGGGAACTCCTCCTCCCCCTCGGCCCGTTCACCCGCGTTCACCAGCACCCGCAGCCGCCCCGGCCCCCGCTCCCACACGGAGAGCGCGGCGAAGCTGCCGCCCAGCGCCTCGCACGCCCCCAGCGCGGCCGCCCGCCAGGACTCCGGCGGGGTGTGCGCCGCCGCCATTGCCTGTGCAAGCGAAACCACGGCCCGCAGCCGCGCATCATCACCACCCATCGCTACATCTTATGTAGATTTGCGAAGTCTTGATCAGTTTGAGGCATCAAAAGTTCCGCACTGCGCGTCGGGGCGGTAACGCGCCGTCACTCGCCGGGCCAGTTCGGCTTCCGCTTCTCGTTGAACGCGGCCACGCCCTCCGCCCGGTCCCCGGAGAAGGCCACCGATCGCCAGGCCGCGTCCTCCACCTCCAGACCGGCCCGCAGATCGAGTCCGTGCCCGAGCCGCAGCGCACGCTTCGCGGCGCGCAGGCCCACCGGCGAGTTGGCGGCGATCCGCCCGGCGAGCGCCAGCGCCTCGGCCCGGTCCTGCCCCTCCTCCACCAGCTCGTCGACCAGACCCAACTCCCGCGCCTCGGCAGCCTCCACCCGCCGGGCGGTGAAGACCAGCTCGGCAGCGCGCGCCGCGCCGATCCGGCGCGGCAGCAACTGCGTACCGCCGCCGCCCGGGATGACACCGACCGAGACCTCGGGCAGCCCCACCACGGCCGTACGGTCGGCGACGATCAGATCGCAGGACAGCGCCAGCTCGAAACCGCCGCCGAGCGCGAACCCGTGCACGGCGGCGACCGTCGGCATCGGCAGGTCGAGCACGCCGGTGTAGGCGGCGCGGGCGGTGGGCCGCTGACGGACCAGCTCGGCGTCGGTGAACGAGTTCCGCTCCTTGAGATCCGCGCCCACGCAGAAGGCCCGCTCATGGCTGGAGGTGAGGACGGTGACCCGTACGTCCTGGTCGGCGGCGAGCGCGGCGCAGGCGGCCCCGATCGAGCGGGCCATGTCCGTGGACACGGCGTTCATGGCCTTGGGCCGGTCCAGGACCAGTTCGGCAACGTGCTCCTGGCCCTCATGGACCCGTACGACGACGAACTCCCCGAACCGCTGCTCGGACGTGACGGTCATGGCTACACCCCTCCGGTTAACGAGCGTTACCGGAGGATCCTAGGGTCTTTCGTTCGAGAGGCCCCAGGCCGCGCCCAGGACAGGGACAGGCATCAGGAGGCGCCTCGTCGCGCCAGCAGCCACGGTTCCACCACGCCGAGTCCGCGCACCGGCCGCTGCCACATCGGCTGCAGCCCGTACCGGTACTTCGGCACGACCAGCGGCTCCACACCCTCCGCGCGCTCCTTCTCGGCGGCCGCGGCCTCCTCCGCCGCCTGCGCCTCGGAGGCCGGGGCGTCGCCCGTGCGCGTCAGCTCCTCGGCGAAGGCGCCGTCCACCAGCACGGCGTCCTTCGGCGCTATCGACGTGAGCCGGCTGGCGAGGTTCACCGTCGTACCGAAGACATCGCCCATCCGGGTCGTGACCGTGCCGAACGCGATACCGACGCGCAGAGCCGGCATCGTCTCGTCCTGGGTCATGGCCTCTATCAGGCGCAGCGCGATCTCGGCCGCCGTGCCCGCGTCGTCGGCTGCGAAGAGAACCTCGTCGCCCAGGGTTTTGATCAGCCGGCCGCCGTGCGCGGCGACCAGGTCGGCGGAGGTCGTCTCGAACGCCTCGACGAGTTCGCCGAGCTCCTCCTCCTCCAGCCGGCGGGTGAGCCGGGTGAAACCGACCAGGTCCGCGAAGCCGACGGCGAGCCTGCGGTCGACCATCTCGTCGTCGTCCGCGGCCTGCACCACGCGGCCGGTCGCGGCGGCGAGCTGGCGCCGCCAGACGTAGATGAGGAACTCCTCCAGCTCGGGCAGAAGCAGCTCGACCAGCGGGTACGTGACCTCGGTGCGGGTCATCCCGGGCTCGGGCGGCTCGGTCAGACCCTCCAGGAAGGAATCGATCTGCCACTCCGCCAGCCGGGCGGTGGTCTGCCCGGTGGACCGGGCGACCTGCACCGCCATCGGCTCGCTGAGCAGCCCGGCCTCGACGAGTCCCGCGAGCCGCCGCAGCGCCAGCACATCCGCCTCGGTGAGCGCCTTGGCCTGCCCGATGTCGGCGAACCCCATGGCGCGCCAGAACCGGGACGCCAGGTCCATCGAGACTCCGGCGGTACGGGCCGCCTGGAACGGGGTGTAGCGACGGTCGGCACCCAGGATCAGCTGTTCCAGCCGGATCGCGAGCGGATCGTCGGTCGGTTCAGCCGTGTGGTCGACTTCGTGATGCGGTGTCGCGTGGACCGAGGGTTCCGATGGGGGCTCCGCGCCCGCGCCGGAGGTCGTGTCGTCGACGGTCACCAGCCGCCTCCTGCCCGTTCCCTGCGCACTGCCCTGCCGATCTGTCGGTGGATCGCCTCAACGATACGGCAGATGTGCGCTACCTCACGTCCTTAGGGCGTCCCGGTACGGGGTCGGCCGGGGGCAGGGGCCGTGGGCGGTTCTCCTCGGGGGTGGTTTCCACGGGGCGAAGGCCCGAGGGGCGTCCCGGTACGGGGTCGGCCGGGGCAGGGGCCGTGGGCGGTTCTCCTCGGGGGTGGTTTCCACGGGGCGAAGGCCCGAGGGGCGTCCCGGTACGGGGTCGGCCGGGGCAGGGGCCGTGGGCGGTTCTCCTCGGGGGTGGTTTCCACGGGGCGAAGGCCCGAGGGGCGTCCCGGTACGGGGTCGGCCGGGGGCAGGGGCCGTGGGCGGTTCTCCTCGGGGGTGGTTTCCACGGGGCGAAGGCCCGAGGGGCGTCCCGGTACGGGGTCGGCCGGGGCAGGGGCCGTGGGCGGTTCTCCTCGGGGGTGGTTTCCACGGGGCGAAGGCCCGAGGGGCGTCCCGGTACGGGGTCGGCCGGGGGCAGGGGCCGTGGGCGGTTCTCCTCGGGGGTGGTTTCCACGGGGCGAAGGCCCGAGGGGCGTCCCGGTACGGGGTCGGCCGGGGGCAGGGGCCGTGGGCGGTTCTCCTCGGGGGTGGTTTCCACGGGGCGAACGCCCGAGGGGCGTCCCGGTACGGGGTCGGCCGGGGCAGGGGCCGTGGGCGGTTCTCCTCGGGGGTGGTTTCCACGGGGCGAACGCCCGAGGGGCGTCCCGGTACGGGGTCGGCCGGGGGCAGGGGCCGTGGGCGGTTCTCCTCGGGGGTGGTTTCCACGGGGCGAAGGCCCGAGGGCGCCACGTGGGACGACACGGGCGCGGGCCGGTACACGGGCGCAGGGCCCGTGCGGGGCTTGCGCGGGACCGACTGAACGCACGGGGGAACAGCGGGGTGCGGGCCCTGCACGCGGGTGCAGGGCCTGTGGGAGGGGCTTTCAGGCGCGGACCGGACGTCCGGGGGGAACAAGACGGGCACGGGCCGATACGCGGATGTACGGCCCGTGGGGGGCTTTCGCGGGGCGGAGACTGAGCGCCCAGGGGAACAGCCAGGCGCTCGGTCCGGTGCGCGGGGTGCAGGGGCTGTGAAGGTTTCCGTACGGCGGCTTGAGCACCCCCGGGGGAACAGCCGGGACGGGGCCCGGCGGGCGCCCGTGCGCGGTTCTAGGTGAGGCCGCCTTCCGCGTCCCGCAGATGCACGATGTCGCCTGCCGACACCGGTTCCTGCACGCCGTCGGCCGTGGACAGGATCAGGCGGCCGTCACCGTCGATCGCCACCGCCTCCCCGACGAGCGAACGGTCGCCGGGCATCTGGGCCCGCACCCTCCTGCCCAGCGTCGCGCAGCCGGCCGCGTAAGCCGCCTGCAGGCCGCTCTGCGCCGCGTCCCCGCCGGCCGCGCGCCACTCGACGTACCAGTGGTCCAGCGAGCGCAGCACGCCGCGCAGCAGCGTCTCCCGGTCGGTGGAGACCGCGTCGGCCAGGGCGAGCGAGGCCGCCGTCGGGGCGGGCAGCTCGTCCGCACGGAGGGTGACGTTGAGGCCGATGCCGATGACGACGCCGTCCCCGGCGCGCTCGGCGAGGATGCCGCCCGTCTTGCGTTCCTCGCCCTCCACGGTGACCAGCAGGTCGTTGGGCCACTTCAGTGCCGTGTCGACGCCCGCGGCCCGTGCCAGCCCGGTCGCGGTCGCCACCCCGGCGAGCAGCGGCAGCCAGCCCCACCGGTGGACCGGCACGTCGTCGCCGGGGGTCAGGTAGACGGAGAAGAAGAGGCCCGAGCGGGCGGGCGCCGTCCAGGACCGGTCGAGGCGACCACGGCCCGCGGTCTGCTCCTCGGCGACGAGAACGGTCCCCTCGGTCAGCTCCGCCGCCCGTGCCGCGAGGTCCGTGTTGGTGGACCCGGTGACGTCCACGACGTCGAGCGAGGTCCACAGCCCGCCCGGCCGCAGCAGCCCGCGGCGCAGCGCGGGGACGTTCAGGGGCGGCCGGTCCAGGTCCGACCAGCGGTTCGGTGACGCATCCGAAGGTGTCATGCAAGCCACCCTAGGTGTGGCAAACGACGCACTGCCGAACGGTATCCGCGCCGATACGCTACGGATCAGTAGCCATTCAGAACCTGATCGTCGGCTGCCGGACCGGCCGTCGTCGCGCACGCGGCCTCGCACGCAGCCGTAGAACCCACCAGTCAGTCGTCCCCGTGACCAGGCAGGGAGCCGCCACCCGATGTCCGAGCCGGAAGAGATCGACATCCACACCACCGCGGGCAAGATCGCGGACCTGCAGCGCCGTATCGACGAGGCCACGCACGCCGGCTCCGCACGCGCAGTCGAGAAGCAGCACGCCAAGGGCAAGTTGACCGCCCGCGAGCGGGTGGATCTCCTGCTCGACGAGGGTTCCTTCGTGGAGCTCGACGAGTTCGCCCGGCACCGCTCCACCAACTTCGGCATCGAGAAGAACCGCCCGTACGGAGACGGTGTCGTCACCGGCTACGGCACGGTCGACGGCCGCCCCGTCTGCGTCTACTCGCAGGACTTCACCATCTTCGGCGGGTCGCTCGGCGAGGTCTACGGTGAGAAAATCGTCAAGGTGATGGACTTCGCGCTGAAGACCGGCTGCCCGGTCATCGGCATCAACGACGGCGGCGGCGCCCGTATCCAGGAAGGGGTCGCGGCGCTCGGCCTGTTCGCCGAGATCTTCCGCCGCAACGTGCACGCCTCGGGTGTCGTCCCGCAGATCTCGCTGATCGTCGGACCGTGCGCGGGCGGCGCGGTCTACTCCCCCGCGATCACCGACTTCACGGTCATGGTCGACCAGACCTCGCACATGTTCATCACCGGTCCTGACGTCATCAAGACCGTCACCGGCGAGGACGTCGGCTTCGAGGAGCTGGGCGGAGCCCGTACGCACAACACCACCTCGGGTGTGGCGCATCACATGGCGGGTGACGAGAAGGACGCCATCGAGTACGTCAAGTCGCTGCTGTCGTACCTTCCGTCGAACAACCTCTCCGAGGCGCCCGCCTTCCCGGAGGAGGCGGATCTCGCGACGACCGACGAGGACCGTGAGCTCGACACCCTCATCCCGGACTCGGCGAACCAGCCGTACGACATGCACACCGCGATCGAGCATGTGCTCGACGACGGCGAGTTCCTGGAGACGCAGGCCCTCTTCGCGCCGAACATCATCACCGGCTTCGGGCGTGTCGAGGGGTACCCCGTCGGCATCGTCGCCAACCAGCCGATGCAGTTCGCGGGTTGTCTGGACATCAACGCGAGCGAGAAGGCCGCACGCTTCGTCCGTACCTGCGACGCCTTCAACGTGCCGGTGCTGACCTTCGTCGACGTCCCCGGCTTCCTGCCGGGCGTCGACCAGGAGTACGGCGGCATCATCCGGCGCGGAGCCAAGCTGATCTACGCGTACGCGGAGGCGACCGTCCCGCTGATCACGGTGATCACCCGCAAGGCGTTCGGCGGCGCCTACGACGTCATGGGCTCCAAGCACCTGGGCGCGGACATCAACGTCGCCTGGCCGACCGCCCAGATCGCCGTGATGGGCGCGCAGGGCGCGGTGAACATCCTGCACCGACGCACCATCGCGGCCGTCACGGACCCCGACGAGGCAGAGGCGACCCGTACCGAGCTGATCGCCGATTACGAGGACACGCTGCTCAACCCGTACGTGGCGGCCGAGCGCGGCTACGTCGACGCGGTGATCATGCCGTCCGACACCCGGGCCCACGTGGTGAAGGGCCTGCGTCAGCTGCGCACGAAGCGGGAATCACTGCCGCCGAAGAAGCACGGCAACATCCCCCTCTAGAAAGGGTCCTGACCATGATCAAGGTCGTACGGGGCAACCCGACCCCGGAGGAGCTGGCCGCCGCACTGGCGGTCGTCCAGGCGCGCGCCGCGGCGACGGCTGCCGTGTCGTCCGGCGCGCCGGCGCTGCCCGAGCAGTGGTCCGACCCCGGCCGGATCGCCCGGCGGGACCGGCCTCGGCCGGGTCCGCGGTCCTGGGCACGGACGTACTGGCCCGTCTAGCGCTCGGCGGCCCGACCCGGCCGTCCCGTTCGCACAGAGCAGGCTCGGAGGCCCGGCCCCCCCTGGGGGACCGGGCCTCCGCCGTGTCGCCACGCAGCGATCGGTCCGTACGCATCAGGGCGGCTGAGTACCCGTACTCAGGCGTCGTGACGGCGGCCGCAGCAGGATCGGGACCATGCTGTGGTCCGATCCCGAGAACAAGCCCCCCAAAGAGCTGCGCGACGCCCAGGACATGATGCGGCGCGTGTGGCTGGTGCTTGCGCTCGCCATGGTGGTCGCAATGTTCGTGCTGGGCACACGCTGAGGCGCCGCGGTCGTCCGCCCGTCCTGCGGACGCGTGGTCCCCCGCCGCGCCCGGCCCTTCTACGATGGCCGGTATGACTGATCAGCGACGTCTCGTACTCGCCTCCGCCTCACCCGCCCGCCTCAACCTGCTGCGCCAGGCCGGGTTCGCGCCGGAGGCGATCGTCAGCGGTGTGGATGAGGACGCGCTGTCCGCCCCCACACCCGCCGAGCTGGCGCTGGTGCTCGCCGAGGCCAAGGCCGCCACCGTGGCCGCCCGCCCCGCGGTCGCGGGCGCCCTGGTCATCGGGTGCGACTCGGTCCTGGAGCTCGACGGAGAGGCGCTCGGCAAGCCGGCCGACAGCGAGGAGGCGACCGCCCGCTGGAAGTCCATGCGTGGCCGGGCCGGGATCCTGCAGACCGGCCACAGCCTGATCGACACCGCGACCGGGCGCACGGTCTCCGCGACCGCGTCCACCGTCGTCCGTTTCGGCGAACCGACGGACGCCGAGATCGCCGCCTACGTCGCCTCGGGCGAGCCCCTCCATGTCGCGGGCGCCTTCACCCTGGACGGCCGCTCCGCCCCGTTCGTCGACTCCATCGAGGGCGACCACGGAAACGTCATCGGGCTCTCGCTGCCGCTGCTGCGCCGGCTCCTCGGCGAACTGGGACTCTCCGTCACCGACTTGTGGGTCTGATACCCACGAACGGGTTACGCGGGCGCCGGAGCACCCTCTTCGGCGCCGTCATCCTTCTCGTTCGGGCTACCGGTGCCGCTCCCGTTCCCGTTCCCGTACGCGACCAGCGTGAGCACGATCAGGCCGAGCACGACCATCATGAACACGAAGGCGGCCCAGCCGATCAGGCCCACCGTCAGCGCGCCCAGTACCCCGTGCACCACGGCGCAGCTGATCAGGGCGGCCCGGCCGACACGCCCGGGAGCCCGGTCGCGGATGCCGGTCAGCAGCAGGACCAGACCGCACAGCACCAGGTACAGCCCGGCGACGCCGCCCATCGCCCACGCCCCGGCGGACATGGCGGCCGGATCCAGCCCGGCGAGTGACATCTCCTGGTTGTCGACCACCGTGGCCATGATGCCGTTGACGAGCACCATGCCCGCGGCCTCCCCGAACAGCACGATCGCGGCCACGAACGCCACCGGTCTGCGCACCACGGCGCTCACCCCTTGTTACCTGTAGTAAGTGCGGTAGCGCGGACCCTACTAACGGGTAATCATTCGGACAAGGGTTCCGACCACGTTCACTCGTCCCACTCGCCCCGATGCCCTCCGCACACACTGTTTACGCACCCCGCTTGTCGCGCCCCTCGTGCGTCGGGCAAAGAAACACTCGCTCGTTAGTAGGTACTCCACAAAGAAACGCCGACAGCCACACCTCGATCGAACAGAGACCTGGACCACACCTCGTGGCTACTGTGCGGTCATGAATCCCGGCGTACCGTGGTGTCACAAGGGATTTCGCGCCTCGAGCAAGCCTCGAATCACGCTCCGTGTGGGCAAGCTCACCAATGGGGACGGGTCGTAAGGCCGTGTCGGTAGTCCCTAAACTCAGCTTGTTTCAAGGAGGGAGCCATCGTGCGCAAGGTGCTCATCGCCAACCGTGGCGAAATTGCTGTCCGTGTTGCTCGGGCGTGCCGGGATGCCGGGATCGGGAGCGTGGCGGTCTACGCGGACCCGGACCGGGACGCTCTGCATGTGCGTGCGGCCGACGAGGCATTCGCTCTGGGCGGTGACACCCCGGCCGCCAGCTACCTGGACATGGCGAAGGTGCTGCAGGCGGCCAAGGACTCGGGGGCCGACGCGGTCCACCCGGGTTACGGGTTCCTGTCGGAGAACGCCGAGTTCGCCCAGGCGGTGCTGGACGCGGGACTGACGTGGATCGGTCCGCCGCCGCAGGCGATCCGCGATCTGGGTGACAAGGTGGCCGCGCGGCACATCGCGCAGCGCGCCGGTGCCCCGCTGGTCGCCGGGACCCCGGACCCGGTGTCGGGTTCGGCGGAGGTCGTGGCGTTCGCGAAGGAGCACGGGCTGCCGATCGCGATCAAGGCCGCGTTCGGTGGTGGCGGTCGTGGGCTGAAGGTCGCGCGGACGCTGGAGGAGATCCCGGAGCTGTACGACTCCGCGGTCCGTGAGGCGGTCGCGGCGTTCGGACGCGGGGAGTGCTTCGTGGAGCGCTACCTCGACAAGCCGCGCCATGTGGAGACGCAGTGCCTGGCCGACTCCCACGGCAACGTGGTGGTCGTCTCGACCCGTGACTGCTCGCTGCAGCGCCGGCATCAGAAGCTCGTCGAGGAGGCTCCGGCGCCGTTCCTGTCCGAGGCGCAGAACGCGGAGCTGTACGCGGCCTCGAAGGCGATCCTGAAGGAAGCCGGGTACGTCGGTGCGGGAACCGTGGAGTTCCTGGTCGGCGTGGACGGCACGATCTCCTTCCTGGAGGTCAACACCCGTCTGCAGGTCGAGCACCCGGTGACCGAGGAGGTCACGGGCCTCGACCTGGTCCGCGAGATGTTCCGGATCGCGGACGGCGAGAAGCTCGGTTACGACGACCCGGCGGTGCGCGGGCACTCGTTCGAGTTCCGGATCAACGGTGAGGACCCGGGCCGCGGGTTCCTGCCCGCTCCGGGCACGGTGACCGTGTTCGCCCCGCCGACCGGCCCCGGTGTCCGCCTGGACGCGGGCGTCGAGTCGGGTTCGGTGATCGGCCCGGCGTGGGACTCGCTGCTCGCGAAGCTCGTCGTGACCGGCGCCACCCGTGAGCAGGCGCTGCAGCGGGCGGCGCGTGCGCTGGCCGAGTTCAACGTCGAGGGCATGGCCACCGCGATCCCGTTCCACCGCGCGGTCGTCGTCGACCCGGCGTTCACCAGCGACCCGTTCCGCATCCACACCCGCTGGATCGAGACCGAGTTCGTCAACGAGATCAAGCCCTTCGCCGCCCCCGCCGACGTGGAGGCGGAGGAGGAGACCGGCCGTGAGACGGTCGTCGTCGAGGTCGGCGGAAAGCGTCTCGAGGTCTCCCTGCCGTCCTCGCTGGGCATGAGCCTGGCCCGTACCGGACTCGCGGCGGGTGCCAAGCCCAAGCGGCGCGCGGCGAAGAAGAGCGGCTCCGCGGTCTCCGGCGACACCCTCGCGTCCCCGATGCAGGGCACCATCGTCAAGATCGCCGTCGAGGAGGGCCAAGAGGTCCAGGAAGGCGACCTGATCGTCGTCCTGGAGGCCATGAAGATGGAGCAGCCTCTCAACGCACACCGCGCCGGCACGGTGAAGGGACTCGCCGCCGAGGTCGGCAGTTCGATCTCGTCGGGCGCCGTCATCTGCGAGATCAAGGACTGATCCCGCACGAAGTTCCGGCGAGGCCCCTGCGCAGTCGTACCACCGACTCCGCGGGGGCCTCGGCCGTTCGGCGGCCGGGCAGGAGGAGAGGTCGTCCGGTTGCGCGATGGCATCCTGGACCCGGGGGCGGAAAAAGGGAGGACTGCGCAATGGCGATGAGCACGGCACAGACGCCGGGCCGGCCCATGCGCGCCGACGCGCGCCGCAACTACGACCGGCTGCTCGGCGAAGCCCGTACGGCGTTCGCGGAACACGGCACGGACGCGTCGCTGGAGGACATCGCGCGCCGGTCGGGCGTGGGCATCGGCACGCTGTACCGGCACTTCCCGAACCGGCACGCCCTGATGAGCGCGGTCTTCCAGGAGGCCCTGGGCACACTCCTCACCCGGTCCCACGAGTTGGCGGCGGCGGAGAATCCGTGCAGCGGTCTGGTCGAGTGGCTGGGTGCGATCATCACTCATGCGGGTGAGTACCGGGGGCTTGCGCAGGCACTCATGTCGACGTCGCGGGACGAGACTTCGGCGCTGTCCGACTGCAATGTGCCGCTGCGGGAGGCAGGGGCACGGCTGCTGGCCCGGGCGCAGGCGAGCGGCACGGTGCGGGCGGATGTGTCGATCGGTGACTTGATGCAGCTGACGAATGCGATCGCGTTGGCTGCGGAGCAGGCGCCGGAGGACCCGGCGTTGGCGGGCCGCCTGCTGACGCTGACGCTGCAGGGGCTGAAGGGGCCGCGCGCAGCCGGGGGTTGAGGCATGCCGAAGCCGGGGGTTCGCGCCCCCGACCCTCGAAGGCCCAAGGGCTGTCCCGTCATCCCTGACGGGCGCACGACGAATACTCGGCAGCTCGCCACGTTGCCGGAACGCCCGGGCACACCCGGTACGAGGACGCCCTCGCACCTTGCGACGCACCGCAGCCGTCGCCGCGCGCCGGTCCGCCAGGGATGGCGGGCCGGCCCTCAGCGGCGGCGCAGGTCCGCCACGCGGGCGCGGTCCCCCGAGGGCTGGTCCGTCAAGGACGCGGCCGCACTGCGCAGTTGCGGACCGGGGCCGCCGTGCGTGCGACGCTGGCCTGGAAGCGGCATGTCCCGGCGCGCCTGACGGCCCGGCGAGAGGGAGTCCGCCCCGGCGGGGCCCGTCCCCCCACCGGCCACCGCGATCTGTACACCCTGGTCCGCCAGGGCCTGCAGTTCGGTGGCGGCCCGGTCGTCATGGCCCGCGGGTTCGTCCGTCACCAGGCGGGTGATCAGGTCCGTCGGTACCGTCTGGAACATGGTGTCGGAGCCCAGTTTGGTGTGGTCCGCGAGGACCACCACCTCCGCGGCGGCCTGCACCAACGCCCGGTCCACGCTCGCCGAGAGCATGTTGGACGTGGACAGCCCACGCTCCGCGGTGAGCCCGCTTCCGGACAGGAACGCGCGCGACACCCGCAGACCCTGGAGCGACTGTTCCGCACCACTGCCCACCAGGGCGTAGTTGGAACCGCGCAGGGTGCCGCCGGTCATCACCACTTCCACCCGGTTGGCATGGGCCAACGCCTGGGCGACCAGCAGTGAGTTGGTGACCACGGTCAGGCCGGGGATCCGCGCGAGCCGACGGGCCAGCTCCTGCGTGGTCGTGCCGGCACCGACGACGATGGCCTCGCCCTCTTCGACGAGGCCGGCGGCCAGGTCGGCGATGGCCGTCTTCTCGGCGGTGGCGAGATGGGATTTCTGCGGAAAGCCGGACTCCCGCGTGAAACCGCCCGGCAGTACCGCACCGCCATGCCGGCGGTCGAGGAGTCCTTCTGCCTCCAGTGCCCGCACGTCCCGCCGTACGGTCACTTCGGAGGTCTGGACGACGCGGGCGAGCTCGCGGAGCGATACTGCCCCGTTGGCGCGCACCATTTCGAGGATCAACTGACGACGTTCTGCAGCGAACACGAAACTGACAGTAACGTGACCGCGCGAGGGTTTTCAGCAGTTTGCGCCGAAAAACAGAAGTTGTACACACAAGGGGCCGCCAAGTGGTATAGGCGGCCCCGTTGTTGTTCCCTACTGACCGGACATCGGCATGCCGCCCGCCTGAGTTGCCGGGGGTTGCCAGGGAATGTCGGGTTTTCTAGGCCTCGCCGGCGCGCTTCCGCGTGTGCAACTGACGTGCCACTTCTGCGATCGATCCCGACAGGGACGGATACACAGTGAAAGCGTTTGCGATCTGTTCCACCGTCAGATTGTTGTCGACCGCGATCGAGATGGGGTGGATCAGCTCGCTGGCCCTCGGTGCGACGACACAGCCGCCGACCACGATGCCCGTGCCGGGCCGACAGAGGATCTTGACGAAGCCGTCCCGGATGCCCTGCATCTTGGCGCGCGGGTTGCGCAGCAGCGGCAGCTTCACCACGCGCGCGTCGATCGCGCCCGCGTCGACGTCCGCCTGGGTGTAGCCGACGGTGGCGATCTCCGGGTCGGTGAAGACGTTCGAGGAGACCGTCTTCAGGTTCAGCGGGGCGACCGCGTCACCGAGGAAGTGGTACATCGCGATCCGGCCCTGCATCGCGGCGACCGAGGCGAGCGCGAAGATGCCGGTGACGTCACCGGCCGCGTACACGCCGGGGGCGCTGGTGCGGGAGACCTTGTCGGTCCAGATGTGGCCGGACTCCTTGAGCCGGACCCCGGCCTCCTCCAGGCCCATCCCCGCGCTGTTCGGGATCGCGCCGACCGCCATCAGACAGTGCGAACCGGTGATGACGCGGCCGTCGGAGAGCGTGACCTCGACCCGGTCGCCGACCCTCTTCGCCGCCTGGGCGCGCGAGCGGGCCATGACGTTCATGCCACGGCGCCGGAAGACGTCCTCCAGCACGGCGGCCGCGTCCGGGTCCTCGCCGGGCAGCACCCGGTCGCGGGACGAGACGAGGGTGACGCGCGAGCCCAGCGCCTGGTAGGCGCCGGCGAACTCGGCACCGGTGACACCGGAGCCGACCACGATGAGCTCCTCGGGGAGCTCGTCGAGGTCGTAGACCTGGGTCCAGTTCAGAATGCGCTCGCCGTCGGGGAGCGCGTCCGGGATCTCCCGGGGGTGACCGCCGGTCGCGATCAGCACGGCGTCGGCGGTGAGCGTCTCCTCCGTGCCGTCGGCCGCGGTCACCACGACCTTGCGGGAGCCGTCGGCGGCCTGGAGGCCTTCCAGCCTGCCCCGGCCGCGCATCACGCGTGCACCCGCACGGGTGACGGAGGCGGTGATGTCGTGGGACTGGGCGAGCGCCAGGCGCTTCACGCGTCGGTTGACCTTGCCGAGGTCGACACCGACCACCCGCGCCGCCTGCTCGATGTGCGGCGTGTCGTCGGCGACGATGATCCCCAACTCCTCGTACGAAGAGTCGAAGGTGGTCATCACCTCTGCCGTCGCGATCAGGGTCTTCGAGGGCACGCAGTCGGTGAGCACCGACGCGCCGCCGAGGCCGTCGCAGTCGACGACGGTCACCTCCGCGCCGAGCTGGGCGCCCACCAATGCCGCCTCGTACCCGCCGGGTCCGCCGCCGATGATCACGATCCGGGTCACGAAAAGTCCGCCTCGCGTATGTCATCCCGCGGCCGTCTGCCGCCCCGGCCGGGGGTCCGGGGGATCACCCCGGGGGAATGCAGTACGTACTCCATTGTCCCGCACGCGCCAAGATGCTTCGCCCCGGGGCCCTCCATACGGGACAGGGACCCCCGGACGAGCCGGCGGCGGAGCCCTCGGCCCGGCCTCCGGCACGACCCTCGCCAGGGTCTTCGTCACAGGAATCGCCGCTCGCCGGGCCACCTCCCGTACCCTCGATCCCATGTCGCTCTACGCCGCGTACGCCGGCAACCTCGACGCGCGGCTGATGACCCGCCGCGCACCGCATTCCCCGCTGCGCGGCACCGGCTGGCTCAACGGCTGGCGGCTGACCTTCGGCGGGGAGCAGATGGGCTGGGAAGGCGCGCTGGCCACAGTGGTGGAGGCGCCGCGTTCGCAGGTCTTCGTGGCGCTGTACGACCTGGCGCCGATGGACGAGGACTCCATGGACCGGTGGGAGGGTGTCGGCCTCGACATCTACCGGCGGATGCGGGTGCGGGTGCACACCCTGGACGGCGAGGAGCCGGCCTGGATGTACGTGCTGAACGCGTACGAGGGCGGACTGCCGTCCGCCCGGTACCTGGGCGAGCTGGCGGACGCCGCCGAGTCGGCGGGCGCGCCGCACGACTACGTGATGGAGCTGCGCAAGCGCCCCTGCTGAGCAGCACACTTCCCGACGTTTTGTGCGAAAGCACGAAGAGGCGTGTGCAGACTCTCCGCATAGGCATCTACGCGCGTAGGGATTCACCGGCTACGCTCATCCGCGTGAACGCATCTGTTATTCCGGACAACATCCAGGGCGACCCGCACGCCGCCGCCGCCGACGCCGCCGCCCGACTGCGCGAGCTGACCGGCGCCGAGACCCACGACGTCGCGCTCGTGATGGGTTCCGGCTGGGCACCTGCGGGCGACGCGCTCGGCGCGCCCGAGGCCGAGTTCCCGGTGACCGCACTGCCCGGCTTCCCGGCGCCGGCCGTCGAGGGCCACGGCGGCACGATCCGCTCGTACCGGATCGGCGACAAGCGCGCCCTGGTCTTCCTCGGCCGCACGCACTTCTACGAGGGCCGCGGCGTCGCCGCCGTCGCACACGGCGTCCGTACCGCCGTCGCCGCGGGCTGCAAGACCGTCGTCCTGACGAACGGCTGCGGCGGTCTGCGCGAGGGCATGCGCCCCGGACAGCCCGTCCTGATCAGCGACCACATCAACCTCACCGCGGCCTCGCCGATCATCGGCGCCAACTTCGTCGACCTGACCGACCTGTACTCGCCGCGGCTGCGCGCCCTGTGCAAGGAGATCGACGAGACGCTCGAAGAAGGCGTGTACGTGCAGTTCCCCGGACCGCACTACGAGACTCCGGCCGAGATCAACATGGTGCGGGTCATGGGTGGTGACCTGGTGGGCATGTCGACCGTGCTCGAAGCGATCGCCGCGCGGGAGGCGGGGGCCGAGGTGCTGGGTATTTCGCTCGTCACGAATCTGGCTGCCGGGTTGAGCGGGGAGCCGCTGAACCATGAAGAGGTGCTGCAGGCGGGACGCGACTCGGCGACCCGGATGGGGTCGTTGCTGGCGCGGGTGCTCGACCGTATCTGAGCGGGCGTCGCACCGGCGGCGGGCGGTTTCCCCGACCCGCCCCTTCCCGAACCGGGGTTCGACCCCGGACCCCGCGCCTCGAACGCCGGCGAGGCCGAAGAATTGGCCCCTCCGGCGATTGAGGGACGGGGGTCCGGGGGCAGCTCCCCCGTAACCCACCCCACCCCCGAAAGGCGGACACCGTGCAGCAGGACCTCATCACGCAGGCCAGGACCTGGCTCGCCGAGGACCCCGACCCCGAGACCCGCGACGAGCTCGCCAAGCTCATCGACGCCGAGGACCTCGACGCGCTCGCCGCACGGTTCGCCGGCACGCTGCAGTTCGGTACCGCCGGGCTCCGTGGCGAGCTGGGAGCCGGGCCGATGCGGATGAACCGGTCCGTCGTCATCCGCGCCGCCGCCGGGCTCGCCGCCTATCTGAAGGCGCAGGGCCGGACCGGCGGCCTGGTCGTCATCGGGTACGACGCCCGCTACAAGTCCGCCGACTTCGCCCGCGACACCGCGGCCGTGATGACGGGCGCGGGCCTGCGGGCGGCGGTCCTCCCCCGCCCGCTGCCCACCCCCGTCCTGGCGTACGCCATAAGGCATCTGGGTGCCGTCGCCGGCGTCGAGGTGACCGCCAGTCACAACCCGCCGCGCGACAACGGCTACAAGGTCTACCTCGGCGACGGCTCGCAGATCGTGCCCCCGGCCGACGGCGAGATCGCCGACGCGATCGCCGCGGTCGGCCCGCTGGCCGGCGTCGACCGCCCGGAGAACGGCTGGGAGATCCTGGGCGACGAGGTCCTGGACGCCTATCTGGCGCGTACGGACGCGGTCCTCGCCGCCGGGTCCCCGCGCACCGCCCGGACGGTGTACACGGCGATGCACGGCGTCGGCACGTCCGTCCTGACCGCGGCCTTCGCCCGTGCCGGCTTCCCCGCCCCGGTACTCGTCACCGAGCAGGCGGAGCCCGACCCGGCGTTTCCCACCGTCGCCTTCCCCAACCCGGAGGAGCCCGGCGCGATGGACCTCGCCTTCGCCACCGCCCGGCGCGCGAACCCGGACCTCGTCATCGCCAACGACCCGGACGCCGACCGCTGCGCCGTGGCCGTGCCGGACGCCACCGCGGACGGCGGCTGGCGCATGCTGCGCGGCGACGAGGTCGGCGCGCTGCTCGCGGCGCATCTGGTCGCCCGGGGTGCCACCGGCGTCTTCGCCGAGTCGATCGTGTCGTCGTCGCTGCTCGGCCGGATCGCCGAGAAGGCGGGCAACGGCTACGAGGAGACGCTGACCGGCTTCAAGTGGATCGCCCGCGTCGACGGCCTGCGGTACGGGTACGAGGAGGCGCTCGGCTACTGCGTCGACCCGGACGGCGTGCGCGACAAGGACGGCATCACGGCCGCTCTGCTCGCCGCCGAGCTGGCCTCCGGGCTCAAGGAGCAGGGCCGTACGCTCCTCGATCTCCTCGACGACATCGCGGTCGAGCACGGGCTGCACGCCACCGACCAGCTGTCGGTCCGGGTGGAGGACCTGTCGGTCATCGCGGACGCCATGCGGCGGCTGCGCGACACCCCGCCGACCGCACTCGCGGGCCTCGCCGTCACCTCGGCCGAGGACCTGTCGGAAGGGACGGAGCAGCTGCCGCCCACCGACGGGCTGCGCTACCACCTCGAGGGTGCCCGGGTGATCGTCCGCCCGAGCGGTACCGAGCCGAAGCTGAAGTGCTACCTGGAGGTCGTGGTGCCGGTCGCTTCGGCGGGCGAGCTCCCCGCCGCCCGTGCGAAGGGCGCCGAACTGCTCGCCGGGATCAAGCGGGATCTGTCGGCGGCCGCGGGGATCTGAGCGGGTCGGACACCGGCTTCACGCATCGGGTACGTGAGGCCGGCGCCCGGTCCCGCGCAGGACCGGAGCGTCAGGTCTCCCCGGCAGAGGCCGCAGGCGGTGGCCGGGGGTGCGGTGGCGGGCGCGGACCTCGTGGCGCAGGACCTGGCGCGGGGTCTCCATCGTGACCACGGTGCCCCCCGGCACCGTCGCGAACTGCGGGAATCCGCAGATGTCATGGCCGACGGCGACGGCCGTACGCATCTCGTGGCCGTCCGCGGCGCCGAGGCCGGGTCCCGTCCACCGGACCGCGGCGTGTACCCGGCCCAGTCCGTTCGCGGACGGCGCCGGCCGGAAATCAAGTCGGTTCGAGTGCATGCAACACCTCCATGTCCGCGAGGAGTTGGGGAGGCCGAGGCCGGAGCGCGGCAGCAGCCGCGCGACCTGCCCCCTCAGCCGGTCGCGAACAGCACGACGAGCGCCACCGCACCCACGACCGCCGGCGCGATCACCTCGTACGCCCACCGGACGACAACCGTCCCGGAGCCGTCGGCGCCGCCGTCCCCCGCCCGCTCGGCCAACTCCCGCATCTCCCGCACGCTCTGGTCGGCCGCGGCGGTCCGCGACTTCGCGTCGCGCACATCCGCGTGCACGGACGTCCGCCGGTACGGATCGTCCTGCGCCTTCTGCGTCTGCTGCCGCGCCGCCTTCTTCCGCTGCCGCAGCGACACCGGCACCGCCCACAACTGGAACTTCGCGCCGTCCTGCGTGAACAGTTCGCTGGAGTACCCGGCCCGCACATCCGCGACCGCCGTCCACGGCGCCGTGATCGTACGGAACGGGTTACGGATCCGGATGCGCCGGTCGTTCACGAGCACCACCGGCCGCAGCGTGAACGCCACGATCAACGGCACGGCCGTCAGCAGTCCGGCGAGCGCCAGCCACGGCACCCGGCCGGTGCCCCGGTACACGGCGTCGCCGCCGATCCACCCGACGAGCAGGAGCAGCAGCACACCGCCCACCAGCCCGGCGGGCGACCGGAACGTCCGGTCGGCGTAGGTCGGCTCGGCTGGGGGCGTGGGGCTCGTCATGGGCCCGATTCTGCCTGATGCGCGGGGGGCCCGCCGGAGCGGCCACCCACCAACCGGCCCGGCACCCTCGCAAACCCGGAATGCGGGTCCCCCTGTACAGGCCGCTACGCGCGTAGATATGCTCATCTGGTGACCATGCCCACCACTGCACCCTCCACCACGGCCGAACGCGTGGGAGGTACCCCCCTCTCCGACGCGACCGCGTCCGACAGCGCCCTGCGCCGCTTCCTGCACGGGCTGCCCGGCGTCGACGCCGTCGGCCTCGAAGCGCGCGCCGCGTCCCTCGGCACCCGTTCGATCAAGACGACGGCCAAGGCGTACGCGATCGACCTCGCCATCTCGATGATCGACCTGACGACGCTCGAAGGCGCGGACACCCCGGGCAAGGTCCGGGCTCTCGCCGCCAAGGCCGTCAACCCCGACCCGACCGACCGCACGACCCCGCGCACCGCCGCGGTCTGCGTCTACCCCGACATGGCGGCGACGGCCGCCGTCGCGCTGGCCGGTTCCGGCGTGAAGGTGGCGTCCGTCGCGACGGCCTTCCCGGCCGGGCGTGCGGCGCTCGACATCAAGCTCGCGGACGTCCGCGACGCCGTGGCCGCCGGGGCCGACGAGATCGACATGGTGATCGACCGGGGCGCGTTCCTCTCCGGCCGTTATCTCAAGGTGTACGAGGAGATCCTCGCCGTGAAGGCCGAGTGCGCCCGTGCCGACGGCACCGACGCCCGCCTCAAGGTCATCTTCGAGACCGGCGAGCTGTCCACGTACGACAACATCCGCCGCGCGTCCTGGCTCGGGATGCTGGCGGGCGCGGACTTCATCAAGACGTCGACCGGCAAGGTCGGGACGAACGCCACGCCCGCGAACACGCTGCTCATGCTGGAGGCCGTGCGCGACTTCCGGGAGCAGACCGGTGTGCAGATCGGCGTGAAGCCGGCCGGCGGCATCCGCACCTCGAAGGACGCGATCAAGTTCCTCGTCCTGGTCAACGAGACCGTCGGCGAGGACTGGCTGGACAACCACTGGTTCCGCTTCGGCGCCTCCAGCCTGCTGAACGACCTGCTGATGCAGCGTCAGAAGCTCAGCACCGGCCGTTACTCCGGCCCCGATTACGTGACGGTGGACTGATCCCCATGGCATCTGCATTCGAGTACGCACCCGCCCCCGAGTCGCGGTCGGTCGTCGACATCGCTCCCTCGTACGGGCTGTTCATCGACGGTGAGTTCACCGACGCTGCTGACGGCAAGGTCTTCAAGACGGTCTCCCCGTCGTCCGAGGAGGTCCTCTCCGAGGTCGCGCAGGCCGGCGCCGCGGATGTCGACCGGGCCGTGAAGGCGGCCCGCAAGGCGTTCGAGAAGTGGTCGGCGCTGCCCGGCTCCGAGCGCGCCAAGTACCTCTTCCGGATCGCCCGGATCATCCAGGAGCGCAGCCGCGAGCTCGCCGTCCTCGAGACCCTCGACAACGGCAAGCCGATCAAGGAGACCCGCGACGCGGACCTTCCGCTGGTCGCGGCGCACTTCTTCTACTACGCGGGCTGGGCCGACAAGCTCGACCACGCCGGCTACGGCCCGAACCCCCGGCCGCTCGGCGTCGCGGGCCAGGTCATCCCGTGGAACTTCCCGCTGCTGATGCTGGCCTGGAAGATCGCCCCGGCTCTCGCCACCGGCAACACGGTGGTCCTGAAGCCCGCAGAGACGACCCCGCTCTCCGCGCTGTTCTTCGCCGACATCTGCCGCCAGGCGGGCCTGCCCAAGGGTGTCGTGAACATCCTCACCGGGTACGGGGACGCGGGCGCGGCCCTCGTCGAGCACCCTGACGTCGACAAGGTCGCCTTCACCGGCTCGACCGCGGTCGGCAAGGCCATCGCCCGCCAGGTCGCGGGCACCGACAAGAAGGTCACCCTGGAGCTGGGCGGCAAGGGCGCGAACATCGTCTTCGACGACGCCCCGATCGACCAGGCCGTCGAGGGCATCGTCACCGGCATCTTCTTCAACCAGGGCCAGGTCTGCTGCGCGGGCTCGCGCCTCCTCGTCCAGGAGTCGATCCAGGACGAACTGCTGGACTCCCTGAAGCGCCGGCTGTCCACGCTGCGCCTCGGCGACCCGCTGGACAAGAACACCGATATCGGCGCGATCAACTCCCAGGAGCAGCTCTCCCGGATCACGGCGCTGGTGGAGACGGGCGAGGCGGAGGGCGCCGATCGCTGGTCCGCCCCCTGTGACCTCCCGTCGTCCGGCTACTGGTTCGCCCCGACGCTGTTCACGAACGTCACCCAGGCGCACACCATCGCCCGCGACGAGATCTTCGGCCCGGTGCTGTCCGTGCTGTCGTTCCGCACGCCGGACGAGGCGGTCGCCAAGGCCAACAACAGCCAGTACGGCCTGTCGGCCGGCATCTGGACGGAGAAGGGCTCCCGCATCCTCGCGGTGGCGAACAAGCTCCGGGCGGGCGTCGTCTGGGCCAACACGTTCAACAAGTTCGACCCGACCTCGCCGTTCGGCGGCTACAAGGAGTCGGGCTTCGGCCGTGAAGGCGGCCGTCACGGCCTGGAGGCGTACCTCGCCCCGTCGAGCCCGGAGGGCGAGCGTTGATGAATGCAGTTGAGCACACTGACCGACTGAGCGTCTTCAAGACCTACAAGCTGTACGTCGGGGGCAAGTTCCCCCGCTCCGAGAGCGGCCGGGTGTACGAGGTGACGGACTCCAAGGGCAAGTGGCTGGCGAACGCGCCTCAGTCGTCCCGCAAGGACGCGCGTGACGCGGTCGTGGCCGCCCGCAAGGCGTTCGGCGGATGGTCGGGCGCGACGGCGTACAACCGCGGCCAGATCCTCTACCGCATCGCGGAGATGCTGGAGGGCCGCAGGGGCCAGTTCGTACGCGAAGTGGCGGACGCGGAGGGGCTGTCGAAGTCCAAGGCGGCTGCCGTCGTGGACGCGGCCGTCGACCGCTGGGTCTGGTATGCGGGGTGGACCGACAAGATCGGCCAGATCGTGGGCGGGGCGAACCCGGTCGCGGGCCCCTTCTTCAACCTGTCCACGCCCGAGCCGACCGGCGTGGTCGCGGTCGTGGCCCCGCAGGCGTCGTCGTTCCTGGGCCTGGTCTCGGTCGTCGCCCCGGTGATCGCCACCGGCAACACGGCCGTCGTCATCGCGTCCGCCGACGCGCCGCTGCCGGCGCTGTCCCTGGGCGAGGTGCTGGCCACCTCCGACCTGCCGGGCGGTGTGGTGAACATCCTGTCCGGGAGGACGGCGGAGCTCGCGGCCCCGCTCGCGGCCCACCAGGACGTCAACGCGATCGACCTGACCGGCGCCGACGCCGAACTGGCGAAGGAACTGGAGATCGCGGCGGCGGACAACCTGAAGCGAGTTCTCCGCCCGCCCGCCTCCCGTCCACAGGCTGTGGACGGAGACTGGTCGGCCGACCCGGGCACCCACCGCCTGACGGCCTTCCTGGAGACCAAGACGGTCTGGCACCCCACGGGTGCGCTCGGCGTCTCCGGTTCCTCCTACTGACCGACGCGGCTGCGGCCCGCCCCTCCGGAACACCATGGAGGGGCGGGCCGCAGCCCTGTGCGCCGGGATCAGCCGTGCAGCAGCCCGGCGACCTGCCCCACCACCGGCAGGTCCTTCAGTGCACCGCCGCTGGTCAGCGGATCGGTGACGACGCCCGTGGAGACCGGCTTGAAGTCGGCGACCTGCGTGCCCACCCCGTTCGCCAGCGGGTCGACGCCCGTGTTGGCCAGCGGGTCGAGCTGCAACTGCGTGAGGGGCGAGACCGCGTGCCCGAACGCACCGGTCGCGCCGCCGACCGCATCGAGGCTGCTGTCGGCGCCCGAGGCCGGTGCGACGGGCAGCGGCGCAGCCTGTGCCGCCGCACCCCCCGCACCGAGCGCGGCGCCCACCGCGGTGACGGTCAGACCCGCGCGCAGCAGCGCACGACGCCGGGACCTGGAAAGTGCATGACGTGCCATGGAGTTCCCACCTGATCGAACCGATCGAGTAATCATCTGGGTACGTAGCGTAATTGAGGTGTGATGCTGGATACCAACACAGGCACCGGGGGGTTCCCTGCGCCGGTCGATGCCTCACACTGGTGTCCCGTGAGTCCCCAACCGATCCCGACCCGCGTCGTGCTGCTCGCGGGCCCCTCCGGCTCCGGCAAGTCCTCCCTCGCCGCCCGCACCGACCTTCCGGTGCTGCGCCTGGACGACTTCTACAAGGAGGGCGACGACCCCACGCTGCCGGTGGTCCCGGGCAGTTCGGACATCGACTGGGACTCCGCCCAGTCCTGGGACGCGGACGCGGCGGTCGCCGCCATCATGGAGCTGTGCCGCACGGGACGTACGAACGTCCCGGTGTACGACATCTCCACCAGCTCCCGGGTCGACCGCGAGGCACTCCACATCGAGCGCACGCCGCTGTTCGTGGCCGAGGGCATCTTCGCGGCGGAGATAGTGGAGCGGTGCCAGGACCTGGGTGTCCTGGCAGACGCCCTGTGCCTGCGCGGCCGCCCTACGACGACGTTCCGCCGCAGGCTGCTGCGGGATCTGCGCGAGGGCCGGAAGTCGGTGCCGTTCCTGCTCCGGCGGGGATGGCGCCTGATGCGGGCGGAACGACGGATCGTGGCGCGCCAGACCGAACTCGGCGCGTATCCCTGCGGGAAGCAGGAGGCGCTGGGACGACTGGCCGCGGCAGCAGCCGGCCGCTGCCGCCGGGCCCCCGCGGCACGCGGGATGGCCTGAGGGCTCCTCGTTTCGGTCCTGCTGGGCTCACAGCGGGAGTTCACGCGTCCCGCAGCCTGAGCACCGGCCCGCCTCCGAGCAGCGCGGCCACCGCCCATCCGGCGAGCACCCCCAGCCCGGTCCACGGGCCGATGGGCAGCGTGTCGCGACCGACGGTGGCCTGGACGGCGAGGCCCGCGGTCATCGGGGCGATCTGCTGCAGATACCGGTGCCGGTCCGGGTCGGTGACCAGTTGTCGCGACGCACCTGCTGATCACTGAGGAGACGGTGAAGACGCACGTCAGCCGAATCCTGGCCGAACTCGCCCTGCGCGACCGGACCCGAGCGGTGGTGGCGGCCTACGAATCAGGCCTGGTCGCCCCCGGCTTCCGCGACTGAGCACGACACCTTGGGTCCGCCCTGCCCCGTGCGGCGATCGAGGGCGCCTCTCGCTCCTTCCGCGCCCGAGGACCGGGTCGCAAGGACGCCGCCTCCCCGAACGCACCTCAGGGCCGGACAGGACCCCCCGGCCCGTCCGACCCTGCTGTGTTCCCCGTGAACCGCCGCTCCCCCCGAAGCGGCAGTCCCCGTTCCCCCGGTTCCCCCCGCTGCCTTCAGGCCACCAGCTCGCCGAAGGACTCCTCCTCGTCACGGCCGAAGCTCAGCACCTCGTCCTCGCGCAGCCGTCGCAACGACCGCCAGATGCTCGACTTCACCGTGCCGACACTGATGTCGAGGATCGACGCGATCTCCGGGTCCGTGCGCCCCTCGTAGTACCGCAGGACCAGCATCGTGCGCTGGACTTCCGGCAGCCGCGCCAGCGCCTGCCAGAGCACGGCGCGCAGTTCCGTACCGCGCATCGCGTCCGTGTCGCCCGCCGTCTCCGGCAGCTCCTCGGTCGGGTATTCGTTCAGCTTGCGCCGACGCCAGGCGCTGATGTGCAGGTTGGTCATGGTGCGGCGCAGATACCCGCCGACCGCCGCCTTGTCGCTGATCCGGTCCCATGCCCGGTACGTCGAGAAGAGGGCGCTCTGCAGCAGGTCCTCGGCCTCGAACCGGTCACCGGTCAGGTGGTAGGCGGTTGCGTACAGGGAGGCACGGCGCTCCTGGACGTAGGCCGTGAACGCCGCTTCGGCGTCCGCGGTCTCCGCCAGGGGCTTCCGCTCCCCCGAGCCCTCCCCGTACGCAGCTCCCCCGTTGGCCCCCGCAGACGCGTCGACCACCGTCATGTACGACGTGTACTGCCGCCCGGCGCCACGAACGCACCCCCGACCCGCGGCGCCGGACTTCTCGGTGCCCCTGCCGACGTCGTGGAGACGCGTGACAACTGCGCTTGAGGTGGTGCTGTGCAGTGCGTTCATCTCGCGCCCCCCGTCGGTGGAGTCCGTCCGTTCCATGTGCCAATGAGCTTGCCCGCGCTGTTTCATGGCGCTGTCCGCCGACTGTCACAGACCTGTCACAGGCCCTCCGACCGGCGTGCCGTCCGAATGAGAGGCCTCCAACGGTCGAACTGAGGCTCTCCCATGGGCCAGAATGACCCCCGTGCCTTTCCTGTTGCTGATCGAGGACGACGACGCCATCCGCACGGCCCTCGAACTCTCGCTGTCACGCCAGGGCCACCGTGTGGCCACCGCGGCTACGGGAGAGGACGGCCTGAAACTGCTGCGCGAGCAGCGGCCGGACCTGGTCGTGCTGGATGTGATGCTGCCCGGCATCGACGGTTTCGAGGTGTGCCGGCGCATCCGGCGCACCGACCAGCTGCCGATCATTCTGCTCACGGCGCGCAGCGACGACATCGACGTCGTCGTCGGACTGGAGTCCGGCGCCGACGACTATGTGGTCAAGCCCGTGCAGGGCCGGGTGCTGGACGCCCGGATCCGTGCGGTGCTGCGCCGCGGCGAGCGCGAGTCCACCGACTCGGCGACGTTCGGCAACGTGGTCATCGACCGTTCCGCGATGACGGTGACCAAGAACGGGGAGGACCTGCAGCTCACGCCGACCGAGCTGCGGCTCCTGCTGGAGCTGAGTCGCAGACCCGGACAGGCCCTGTCGCGGCAGCAGTTGCTGCGGCTGGTGTGGGAGCACGACTACCTCGGTGACTCCCGGCTCGTCGACGCCTGTGTGCAGCGGCTGCGCGCCAAGGTGGAGGACGTACCGTCCTCGCCGACCCTGATCCGTACGGTACGGGGCGTGGGCTACCGGCTGGACTCGCCGCAGTGACCGCTGCTGCCAAGCGCAGCCTGCTCGCCGGTCTTCGCTGGACCAGTCTGCGGCTGCGGCTCGTCGTCGTGTTCGCGCTGGTGGCGCTGACCGCCGCGGTGTCCGCGTCGGGGATCGCGTACTGGCTCAACCGCGAGGCCGTGCTGACGCGTACACAGGACGCGGCGCTCGGGGACTTCCGGCAGGAGATGCAGAACCGGGCGGCGTCGCTGCCGTTGCACCCCACCAAGGACGATCTGCAGAACGCCGCCGTGCAGATGGCGAGCAGCAGTCCCGGCTACAGCGTGTTGCTCGTCGACAAGCGCGACGGCGACAAGCCGATCGTGGGCAACTCCAATCTGGACACCTTCACGCTGGACAACGTGCCGCTCTCGTTGCAGCAGCAGGTCAACAGGAGGCAGCCGTCGGAGGCGGGCAACACGTACCCGTACCACCTGTTCTGGCAGCGCACCTCGATCCGCGGTACGCCGTACCTGGTGGCGGGCACGAGGATCATCGGTGGTGGTCCGACCGGCTACATGCTGAAGTCGCTCGACCAGGAGCGGCAGGATCTCAACTCCCTCGCGTGGTCGCTGGGGATCGCCACCGGACTTGCCCTGGTCGGCTCGGCGCTGCTCGCTCAGGCCGCCGCGACGACGGTGCTGCGGCCGGTCCAGCGGCTCGGTGACGCCGCGCGCAAGCTCGGTGAGGGCAAGCTCGACACCCGGCTCGTGGTCTCCGGCACCGATGAACTCGCCGATCTTTCCCGTACGTTCAACAGAGCCGCGATTTCTCTGGAGAAGAAGGTCGCGGACATGAGCGCGCGGGAGGAGTCCAGCCGCCGGTTCGTCGCCGACATGTCGCACGAACTGCGTACCCCGCTCACCGCGATCACCGCGGTCGCCGAGGTGCTGGAGGACGAGGCCGACAGCCTCGACCCGATGATCGCGCCCGCCGTGCATCTGGTGGTCAGCGAGACCAGGCGGCTGAACGACCTGGTGGAGAACCTGATGGAGGTCACCCGCTTCGACGCGGGGACGGCCCGGCTCGTCCTCGACACCGTCGACGTCGCCGACCAGGTCACCGCCTGCATCGACGCCCGCGCCTGGCTGGACGCGGTGGATCTGGACGCCGAGCGCGGCATGATGGTCCGCCTCGATCCGCGCAGGCTCGATGTGATCCTGGCGAATCTGATCGGCAACGCGCTGAAGCACGGCGGATCGCCGGTACGCGTCGCGGTACGGACCGACGGCGACGAGCTCGTCATCGAGGTGCGCGACCACGGCCCCGGCATCCCGGAGGACGTCCTGCCGCACGTCTTCGACCGCTTCTACAAGGCCAGTGCCTCCCGGCCGCGTTCGGAGGGCAGCGGGCTCGGTCTGTCGATCGCCATGGAGAACGCACACATCCACGGCGGTGACATCACGGCCGCGAACTCACCGGACGGCGACGGCGCGGTGTTCGTGCTGCGTCTGCCGCGCGATGCGGAGGAGCTCACCCCCACCGCGCGGGACGAAGGAGCCGAGGCCCGGGACGAGAAGGGGGACGCGACGTGAGGCGCAACAACCGTGGAACGCGCCGGGCGCGCCGCGCGGCCGGAGCACTGGCCGGCGTCGTCGTCTGCGCCGTGCTGGTCGCCGGATGCGGGATCAGGACCACTTCGGTACCGGTCGACGCCGGAGCCGCGCCGTCCCGGGTGCCGTGCTCGATGTCCGCGGAGGACGTCAGCACGCAGGCGATGCAGGGGATCCCGGTGCAGATCTATCTGATCTGTGCCTCGCAGCTGGTCACGGTGGACCGTTCGGTGCAGATCCACGAGGCGAAGTCCGACCGGATCCGGGTCGCGCAGGCGCTCCTCGACGAGCTTCAGGAGGAGCCGGCCTCCGATGAGCGGCAGGCGGGCTTCTCCACGGACGTACCGGCGACCCTGCAGATCAGCGGGGCCCGCGGGGCCGATCCGGCGGCCGTGCTGCGGCTCAGCGAGCAGCCCGAGGACCTGCCGTCGGAGGCTCTGGCACAGATCGTGTGCACGTACGCGGAGAGCGAGTCGCTGGCCTCGGACGGCACGGTGCTGCTCGGGGGGCCCGGGAATTACCCGCCGCGCGCCTATCTGTGCACCTCGGAGACGAAGGCCCGGCCGGAGGCCGTGCCGACGCTCGGTGCGGCCAAGCTGTCCTGAGGACCGGACCCGAGCTGATGTGTGGTCTTCGAGTCATCCTGGGACGCGGCGGAACCGATCCTGCCGGTAGCCGCGTCTTGGGGGGCGTGCGTCAAGGTTCGGGCGGCCAAGCCGTCATCCGCTTCCGCGCGGTCGGGGTGTTTCTCCTCCTCGCGCATCTGCTGCTTGTCGGGTGGCTGACTCTGCGCCCGCTGGACGTGCCGTGGATGACGGCCGCCAACCTTCGGCCCTTCGCCGGTATAAGGACGGACCTGTCCCTCGGCCCGGCCGAGGCAGCACATCGGATCGGTGAGGGATTGCTGCTGCTGGCGCCGCTGGGGGTGCTGCTGCCCATGGCCGGGGGACGACTCCATGTCTCCCCGTGGGCCTCCCTGGCCCGTACCGTCGCCGCCGGGTCGCTGATCTCGTTGACGATCGAGCTGGCACAGACCGGGGTGCCGGGTCAGGTCGTCGATGTCGACTCGCTGCTGCTGAACACCGTGGGCGTGGGGCTCGCCCATCTGCTGGTCGTACCGGTGTGCCGGAAGCGGCTGCGTCGTCGCGGGCAGGACCGGGTACGACTGGTTCCCCGCCCCAGGGACGAGATGCCTCAGGGGTCGACCCCGACGATTTCCAGGGTCGGTATCGCACCGTAGAGCGACGCTTTGCCCCTGTTCGCCGGGCCACCATGGATACACGGGGAGCACGACGGAGCTGCTCCTCGGCAACGGTTCGCGAAGGAGCCCACCATGGCCGCACTTGCCCGCCCCCGTGACGGACGCATGATCGGCGGAGTGTGCGCAGCGCTGGCACGGCGCTTCGGCACGTCCGCGGGGACCATGCGCGTGATCTTCCTCGTCTCGTGTCTGCTGCCCGGCCCGCAGTTCCTGCTCTATCTGGCGCTGTGGCTGCTGCTGCCGGCCGAGAAGGCGTCGGCGGCCACCACCGCCTGGTAGCCCCGGGACATACGTGAGTGGGGCGGACACCCGGTCCGGGTGTCCGCCCCACTCACGTCGTACGAGGGTCAGCCGCCGAGCGGAAGACCGTTGGTCGACAGACCGCTGGTGGTCACGCCACCGGCGGGCAGCCCGCCGAGCAGGCCCTTGGCCGGGGCGGTGGCGTCGTCGAGGATCTTGGTCTGGCCACTGCCGAGCAGCTTCGCGGCCGTGTCCTGGACCGGCAGGGACTGCGTGGCGGTCCCCAGTGCGGAGCCGGCGATCGGCAGAGCGGCGGTCGGCAGGGCGGACGTCGCGGCGTCGAGGGGAAGCGCGGCGGCGGAGGCCGTACCGGCGGCGGCCGCGGCGAAAGCGGCACCGAGAGCGGCGACACCGAGAGTCCTGGCAGCAGACTGCTTCATGTGAAATTCATCCTTGGGGAAGGGGATGCGAGCGGCTCTGCAAACTAGCCAGCGCACTACCGGTCCCGCAAACATGGCGGACGTGGCAAACGGCCGGGATCCGATCTTCCCGGCCGTTTGTCACGGAAGCGTGATTCAGCCCGCGGAAGCGGAAGATGCGCTGGTCGCAGCGGTCTGCTCGAAAAGCCACTCCGACTTCAGCTCGGCATATCCAGGCTTGATCACGTCATTGATCATCGCCAGACGTTCATCGAAAGGAATGAATGCTGATTTCATCGCATTGACTGTGAACCACTGAATGTCGTCGAGCGTGTATCCGAAAGTCTCGGTCAGCCGCTCGAATTCCTGGCTCATGGTCGTACCGCTCATCAGCCGATTGTCCGTGTTCACGGTGGCCCGGAAGTGGAGCCTGCGCAAAAGCCCGATCGGGTGCTCGGCGTACGAGGTGGCGGCACCGGTCTGGAGGTTGGAGGTCGGGCACATCTCCAGCGGGATGCGCTTGTCCCGGACGTACGAGGCGAGACGGCCGAGCGTGACACTGCCGTCCTCGGCGACCTCGATGTCGTCGATGATGCGGACGCCGTGGCCGAGCCGGTCGGCGCCGCACCACTGGAGCGCCTGCCAGATCGACGGCAGCCCGAAGGCCTCGCCCGCGTGGATGGTGAAGTGGTTGTTCTCGCGCTTGAGGAACTCGAAGGCGTCGAGGTGACGGGTGGGCGGGTAGCCCGCCTCGGCACCCGCGATGTCGAAGCCGACGACGCCCAGATCCCGGTAGCGGTTGGCGAGTTCGGCGATCTCCAGGGCGCGGGCGGCGTGCCGCATGGCGGTGAGGAGGGCACCCACCCGGATCCGGTTGCCGTCCAGCCTGGCCCGGCGCTCACCCTCGCGGAAGCCCTCGTTGACCGCCTCGACGACCTCTTCGAGGGTCAGCCCGGCTTCCAGGTGCTGTTCGGGGGCGTACCGCACCTCCGCGTACACGACACCGTCCGCGGCGAGGTCCTCGGCGCACTCCGCGGCCACCCGGACCAGAGCCTCGCGGGTCTGCATGACGGCGCAGGTGTGGGCGAACGTCTCCAGGTAGCGCTCCAGCGAGCCGGAGTCGGCCGCCTCGCGGAACCAGATGCCGAGCTTGTCCGCCTCGGTCTCGGGAAGGGCTTCGTAGCCCGCGTCACGGGCCAGGTCGATGATCGTGCCGGGACGCAGACCACCGTCGAGGTGGTCGTGGAGCAGCACCTTGGGGGCGCGCCGGATCTGGTCGGGGCCGGGCACATGGAGGGTCGGGCTCATCATCTGGGCACTCTAACGCCTACGCGCGTAGAGCACCGACCGCCGATACGTAACAGTGACCGCGAATACGGGTGGAGTACACCTGTCCTTCTGACACTGTTCTGTCATGGCACAGCGCGCACTCCCCCTGCCTGCTGCGAGGCTGGGACGGGCCGTGAAGACGGCCGGAGCACAACCTGCGGTCAGCGGCGTGGTCCTGCTGCTCCCGGACGGCGAGGCCGACTCGCACCGCCGCCCTTCCCCTCTGTCGTACGCGCTCCAGCTGCCGCTCGCCCGCACCCTGGCCCGCGCCGGCCAGGACGACGGGCTGGCCGCGCATGTCGTGCACTACCGCTGCCGCGGCTGGAACGCCACGGACGCGCAGCTCGCGGCGGACGCCGAGTGGGCGGTGGAGGAGGTCGTACGACGGTACGGCGACATCCCCGTCTGCCTGGCCGGGCACGGCATGGGCGGCCGTGCGGCGCTGCGCGCGGGCGGCCATCCGGCGGTCAACTCGGTGCTGGCGATGGCGCCTTGGCTGCCCGATGACCCGTCGGTGGAGCAGGAGCCGGTGAAGCATCTGCTGGGCCGTCAGGTGCTGCTCGTCCACGGCACGAACGACGCGCGCTCCGACCCGGAGTTGTCGTTCCGCCTGGCCCAGCGCGCCAAGAAGGCCAACCGGGACACCTGCCGCTTCGAGGTCCACTCGGACGGCCACGCCCTGCGCCAGCACCGCGCCGAAGTGGTGGCGCTGGCGGTGGACTTCGTACGGGGATCGCTGTTCGGGCGGAACTACGCCCGCCCGGTCGCCGACGCCCTGGCGGCGCCCCCACCGCTGGGGCTGCGGATGCCGCTGGCCGCTGGGTTCGGGCGGTCGTTGAAGTAGGGCGCGCGGGACGCCCCGGACACCCGGAATGCGCCGCATGACTTCGCACGCACTGCCGCCCGTCAGTCGGGCAGCAGATGCCCCCGCCGCGACAGCAGGAACTGTTTGAACGCCGCCACCGGGGGTGTGTCCGGGTGGCCGTCCAGCCAGGCCACGCCGATCTCGCGGGCCGCACGCGGGGCCGTGACCGTCAGTTCGACGACGCCCGGGCGGGCCACTGCGGGCGGCGGCAGCAGGGCCACGCCGAGGCCGGCGGCCACCAGGCCGCGCAGGGTCTCCGCCTCCTCGCCCTCGAACGCCACCCGGGGTGTGAAGCCCGCCTCCGCGCACAGGTCGTCGGTGATCCGCCGCAGGCCGTACCCCGGCTCCAGGGTCACGAACGCCTCGTCGGCCGCCTCGGCAAGGCGGATGCGCCTGCGGGAGGCGAGCCGGTGATCGTCGGGGACGACCAGGCGCAGCCGCTGCTCGTCGAGACGGCGGGCCACCAGGTCGGGGGCGTCCGGGACGGGCGAGGTGAGGCAGAGGTCCAGGCCGCCGGCGCGGAGCCGCTCGATCATCGCCTCGCCGTAGTTCTGGACGAGTTGGAAGCGCACGCGAGGGTGGTCGGCGCGGAAGGCCCGGATCAGCGCGGGAACGGTCTCCGAGCCCATCGTGTGGAGGAACCCGAAGGCCACCTTGCCCGCGGCCGGATCGGCGTCGGCCCGTACCGAGTCCGCGGCCCGCTCCACCTCGGCGAGGGCCCGCTCGGCGGAGCCCAGGAAGGTGCGGCCCGCCGGGGTGAGGGAGACGGTACGGCCCTTGCGGGCGAACAGGGCGACGCCCAGGTCCTGTTCCAGCCTGACCATTGCCCGCGACAGCGTGGACTGCGGGACGCCGAGCTCGTGCGCGGCGCGGGTGACGTGCTCGTGGCGCGCCACCGCCTCGAAGTAAGCGAGCCGCGGCGCGAGGACCGCGCGAATGTCTTCTTCGTAACTACTCGGTGACAGCCGAGGCTGTGAGCTGTGTTCATGCACCATGGGATTGATTATCGCCAGTTCGTGCATTGGACGCATGAATCAGAGCGATCTACTTTCGAGGTATGTCTCCTGCCAGTACCAAGGCGTCCACCCTCACGCTGGACGCCTCAGCACCGTCATCAGCCGTCGTCCCCGCTGCCGCCGCCGTTCCGGACCGGCTGGAGCCCGGTGGCCCCGGCTACCGCCGGATGAGCCTGGCGCTCTTCGCCGCCGGTGTCGCGACGTTCGCACTCCTCTACTCCACCCAGGCGCTGCTGCCCGCCGTCTCCGCCGGCTTCGGCGCCACGGCCGGCCAGGCCAGCTGGACGGTCTCCGCGGCGACGGGTGCGCTGGCGCTGTGTGTGCTGCCGATGAGTGCACTGTCCGAGCGGTTCGGACGGCGGCAGCTGATGACCGCGTCGCTGACGGTCGCCGTACTGGTGGGCCTGCTCGTGCCGTTCGCCCCCTCGCTCGGCTGGCTGATCGCCCTGCGCGCCGTCCAGGGCGCGGCCCTGGCCGGGCTGCCCGCCTCCGCGATGGCGTACCTGGCCGAGGAGGTACGGCCGAAGGCGCTGGTGGCCGCGATCGGACTGTTCGTGGCGGGCAACAGCATCGGCGGCATGAGCGGCCGCATCCTCACCGGCTGGATCGCCCAGCTGTGGGGCTGGCGGGCGGCGCTCGGCGCGGTCGGGCTGCTCGCCGTGGCCTGCGCGGTCGTCTTCCACTTCATGATCCCGAGGGCCCGCAACTTCACGCCCGGCACGCTGAACCCGAAGGCCCTGGCCAAGACGGTGGGCGAACACCTCGCCGATCCGCTGCTGCGCAGGCTGTACGCGATCGGCGCCCTGTTCATGACGGTGTTCGGCGCGGTCTACACGGTGATCGGCTACCGGCTGATCGGCGAACCGTTCAATCTCCCGCAGGGCGTCATCGGTTCGATCTTCCTGGTCTACCTCGTCGGTACGGTGTCGTCGGCCGCCGCCGGCCGGCTCGTAGCCAGGCTCGGCCGCCGGGGCGCCCTCTACCTGGCCGTCTCCACCACGACCGCCGGTCTGCTGCTCTCGCTCGCCGACCAGCTGGCCGCCGTACTCCTCGGTCTGGTCCTGATCACGGCGGGCTTCTTCGCCGGGCACGCGGTCGCCTCGTCGTCCGTGAGCCGGACCGCGACGAAGGGCCGGGCGCAGGCGTCGGCGCTCTACCAGTCCGCGTACTACCTGGGCTCGAGCGCGGGCGGCACGCTCGGCGCGATCGCCTTCCACGCCGGTGGCTGGGCGGCCACGGTGTCGATGGGACTGCTCGCGGTCCTCGGCGTCGTCTCGATCACGCTGTACGGGTCGCGGGTCGCCCGCGCCGAGCGACGCCGGCTCGTACCGGTGGCGTCCGTACAGAACTGAGACATAGGGCGCACAACCATCCACTCCCCGACGCGCGTCTAGCAGGCGGAACCACCGCACTGCGCGCGAAGGGGAGTTGGCGTACATGCGAGTCGTAGGGAACATACGGGGAGTCCGGATGCGGCGCGCGGTGGCGCTGTCCGTCGCCGGACTGATGGCAGCACCGGCGCTCGTGCTCGGATCGGGCGCCTCCGCTCAGGCCGCATCCTGCACCACGTCCACCGGGCCGTACCAGAAGCAGGTCGAGAAATACCTGCACCGGACGGTCGACGGCAAGCAGTCGGCGGCCGACTGCAAGGCGATCCAGTCGTTCCAGCGCACCTACGGGATCACCCCGGACATCGGGTACGCGGGACCGATCACCTGGCGGACGATGCAGACGCTGACCGCCCAGAAGGCGGCCGGCAAGAACCCCAACAAGGCCGGGAAGTGCCCCACCAACAAGGGGCGCATCGCGTGTGTGGACCTGACCCGGCAGCTGAGCTGGATCCAGGACGGTGCCAAGCTCAAGTACGGTCCGGTGCCGATCCGCAGCGGGCGGAACGGATACGAGACCCGCACCGGGGCGAAGAAGGTCTACCTGCGGCACATCAAGCACTGGTCGACGCTGTACCACGTGTGGATGCCGTACTCGCAGTTCTTCGACGGCGGGCAGGCGTTCCACTCGGTCGGTCTGAAGATGTGGAACCCGCCGGGGTCCCACGGCTGCGTCAACATGCGGGACGCGGACGCCAAGGCGTACTGGAATCTGCTGAAGAACGGCGACGACGTCTACGTCTACGGGCGCAAGCCCGGAACGTGACCGGAACGCGAGCGGCTTCGGTACTTCCCACCCCCGTTGTCAGTGGCCTCCTGTAGCTTCCGAAGTGCCGGGTGAGCAGTGACACAACGCAACAGGGGTGGAGCGATGAGTGATCTGACGGCAGCGACGGACATCGACAGCCGTCTGGAAGGACACCGGGCCGAGTTGACCGGTTACTGCTACCGGATGCTCGGCTCGGCCTTCGAGGCGGAGGACGCCGTACAGGACACGATGGTGCGCGCCTGGCGCAACTTCGAGAAGTTCGAAGGCCGTTCCTCGCTGCGCTCCTGGCTGTACAGGATCGCCACCAACGTCTGCCTGGACATGCTGAAGGCGGGGAAGAAGCGGGCCCGCCCGGTCGATCTGACGGGCCCGACACCGCTCGCTCAGGCCGCGCTCACCCCGCTGCCGGAGAACACCTGGCTGGAGCCGATGCCGGACGGGCGGATCCTGCCGTCGGTGGCCGATCCGGCGGAGGCCGCGGTGGCACGGGAGTCGGTGCGCCTCGCGTTCGTCGCCGCGCTGCAGCACCTGCCGCCCAAACAGCGGGCCGTACTGATCCTGCGCGAGGTGCTCGCCTGGAAGGCGAGCGAGGTCGCCGAGCTGCTCGACACCTCGGTCGCCTCGGTCAACAGCGCCCTGCAGCGCGCCAGGGCGACCCTCGGCGAGAACGAGGGACGGGCCACCGACACCGCGGACCCGCTCGACGAGGAGCAGCGCAAGCTCCTCGAGCGGTACGTCGCGGCGTTCGAGGGCTACGACATGGCTGCGCTGACCGCGCTGCTCCATGAGGACGCCGTGATGACGATGCCGCCGTTCGACCTCTGGCTCCAGGGGCACGACGACATCACCGGCTTCATGGTCTCCCTCGGCGCGAGCTGCGAGGGCTCCCGCCTGGTGGCGACCACGGCGAACGGCACTCCGGCGTTCGCCCACTACAAGCCGAATCCGGACGGTCCGGGCTTCGTGCCGTGGGCGGTGCAGGTCATCGAGATCTCGGACGGTGCGATCGCCGGACTGCACTGTTTCCTGGACACACCCCGCTGGTTCCCGCTCTTCGGTCTGCCGGATCACCTGGAAGGCGATGCGGTGTGAGACGACGACCGCGGCTGCGGCACGCGCTGGTGGCGGGCTGGGCGGTGCCGGCGCTCGGCGGCTGGGGGGCCACGCAGTGGCTGGGTGAGCCCGTCGCCACCGAGGGACCCGGCCGGCACCCGGCATCCGGCGTCGGACCGGTGCCTCGGCCGGAGCGCGGGTCCGACGACGCCTGCGACGGCGGAGCGACCACGACAGCGACGCCGACGCCGCAGCCCACGGCCCCGGCAGCCCCGCTGCTGGTCGTCTGCGTACGGTCGGGCCGACCCCGGAGAGCGGGGGCCGGCGCCTCAGCCCTGCTCCCTCAGGTTCACGGCATCGGCCAGCCCCACCATGTGCAGCAGGTTCCGTAGTTCGGGCGGCACGTTACGCAGTCGCAGCCGTCCGCGGCCCGCCCGGCGCGTGACGAGCCCCAGTCGCGCGATCGCCTCGACCAGGATCAGATCCACCTGTACGACCCCGCCCACGTCGCAGTCCACCCCGACGTCCGGGTCGCGGGCCCTGCCCTCCGGGTCGTACAGCAGGGATTCCAGCTCGGCGCAGAGCGCCGGCACGTCGGGCCTGGTGACGCGACCGGCGATGACCAGAGCCTTCGGGGTCTTGGGATCCACACGAAGGAGACCGCCGCAGCCGCCGGAACTCATCGCAGCGCGACGCGGCTCCTCGACCGACCATGCCGAACGGGACCGGCGGCAGTCCACCGGTCCTGTTCACCCGTACGAGTGAGCCGCAGGTCAGGCGATACGTTCCCGCACCACGGGGGTGGCGGTGAAGTCCGTGCCGGCCGGGGCGATGTCGAACGACCCGGGCAGGGCCTTCAGCGCGTACTCGAACTTCTCCGGGGTGTCCGTGTGCAGCGTCAGGAGCCGCTGGCCCTTGGTCACCGTGTCGCCCGGCTTGGCGTGCATTTCGATGCCCGCGCCCGCCTGCACCGGGTCCTCCTTGCGGGCCCGGCCCGCGCCGAGGCGCCAGGCGGCGACGCCGATGTCGTACGCGTCGAGACGGGTCAGTACGCCGGAGGTGTGAGCCGCCACCACGTGCTGCTCGCGGGCGACCGGGAGCGTGGCATCCGGGTCGCCGCCCTGGGCGGAGATCATCCGGCGCCAGACGTCCATCGCGGAGCCGTCGGCCAGGGCCTTCTCCGGGTCGGCGTCCTTGAGTCCGGCCGCGTCGAGCATCTCGCGGGCCAGGGCGAGAGTGAGGTCGATGACGTCCTTGGGTCCGCCGCCGGCCAGGACCTCGACCGACTCGCGGACCTCCAGGGCGTTGCCCGCGGTCAGGCCGAGCGGGGTGGCCATGTCGGTGAGGAGCGCGACCGTCCGTACGCCGCTGTCGGTACCCAGCGCGACCATGGTGGAGGCCAGTTCACGGGCGTCCTCGATGGTCTTCATGAAGGCGCCGGAGCCGACCTTGACGTCCAGGACCAGCGCGCCGGTGCCCTCGGCGATCTTCTTGGACATGATCGAGCTGGCGATCAGCGGGATGGCCTCGACGGTGCCGGTGACATCACGGAGCGCGTACAACTTCTTGTCGGCGGGGGCCAGACCGTCACCGGCGGCGCAGATCACGGCGCCGGTGGTGTCCAGGACGTCGAGCATCTCCGCGTTCGAGAGGTGGGCGCGCCAGCCGGGGATGGACTCCAGCTTGTCGAGGGTGCCACCGGTGTGGCCGAGACCGCGGCCGCTGAGCTGCGGCACGGCGGCTCCGCAGGCCGCGACCAGCGGAGCGAGCGGCAGGGTGATCTTGTCGCCGACGCCGCCGGTGGAGTGCTTGTCGGTGGTGGGTCGGGAGAGCGAGTCGAAGTTCATCCGCTCGCCGGAGGCGATCATGGCAGCGGTCCAGCGGGCGATCTCCGTACGGTTCATACCGTTCAGCAGGATCGCCATGGCCAGTGCGGACATCTGCTCGTCGGCGACCTCGCCGCGGGTGTAGGCGTCGATGACCCAGTCGATCTGCTCGGGGGTCAGCTCGCCCCGGTCGCGCTTGGTGCGGATGACGGAGATGGCGTCCATGTCCTGGGAGTCCTTCCGGCCGGTACGTACGCAGGAGTCCCGAATGACTCTACGCGCATAGAGGGTGGATGACGGTGTGGCCCTCCCAACGGACGGGAGGGCCACAGCAGTTCTACTTCAGATGGTCCGGGCCGAAGGCCTGGGGCAGCATCTCGTCGAGCGTGCGGAGTCCGTCCGGGGTCTCCAGGACGAGCTCCGGTCCGCCGAACTCGTACAGCAGCTGCCGGCACCTGCCGCACGGGACCAGGATCGCGCCCGTCCCGTCGACACAGGTGAAGTGGGTCAGACGGCCGCCGCCGGTGGCGTTGAGCATCGAGACCAGGCCGCACTCCGCGCACAGGCTCAGACCGTACGAGGCGTTCTCGACGTTGCAGCCCACCACGGTGCGGCCGTCGTCGACGCGTGCTGCGACGCCTACCGGGTAGCCCGAGTAGGGGGCGTACGCCCGGGACATGGCGTCCCGGGCGGCGACACGCAGGGCGTCCCAGTCGACGTCGGCGGCCGCGGTCACTTGCCCTGGCCCTTCCGGTACCGCATGCCGTCCGCCTTCGGCATCCGCAGCCGCTGCGCGGAGAGCGAGAGGACGAGCAGCGTGACGATGTACGGGGTGGCGCTCACGAACTCGGTGGGCACCGTGTCCGTGGCGAGGTACCACACCAGCACGGCTGCGGCGATGACAGCGCTGACCACGCCCTGCACGAAGCTCTTGCGGTACAGCTTCCAGGCGGCGAGCACGGCCAGCACGACGAACAGCAGGAGCAGCAGCGCGTGGACGGACTCGCCGCCGTTGCGCAGCTGGAGCGCGTCGGCGAAGCCGAACAGGCCCGCGCCCATGGCGAGTCCGCCGGGCCGCCAGTTACCGAAGATCATCGCGGCGAGACCGATGTATCCGCGTCCGCCGGTCTGGCCCTCGTTGTAGATGTGCGAGGTCACCAGGGAGAGGAAGGCACCGCCGAGTCCGGCCATGCCGCCCGAGATGATCACAGCGATGTACTTGTAGCGGTAGACGTTCACGCCGAGCGACTCGGCGGCGACCGGGTTCTCACCGCAGGAGCGCAGCCGCAGCCCGAACGAGGTCTTCCACATGACGAAGAAGGTCACGACGAAGAGGATCGCGGCCAGGATCGTCAGCAGCGAGACATTGGTGATCAGACCGCCGACGACACCGGCCACGTCGGAGACGAAGAACCAGTGGTGTTTCTCGATCGAGTGCAGCCATTCCGACAGGCCGGGGATCGTCACCGAGGTGATGTCGTCGGCCGGCGGTGACTGCTTCGGGCTGCCACCCTTGGCCGCCGCGTCACCGGTGTTGAACCAGAGCTTGGCGAAGTAGGTGGTGAACCCGAGCGCCAGGATGTTGATGGCGATACCGGAGATGATGTGATCGACGCCGAAGGTTACGGTCGCGACGGCGTGCAGCAGCCCGCCGAGCATGCCGCCGATGACACCGGCCAGCACGCCGAGCCAGGGGCTGGTCTGCCAGCCGGCCCAGGCGCCGAAGAAGGTGCCGAGAATCATCATGCCCTCGAGGCCGATGTTGACCACACCGGCCCGCTCGGCCCACAGGCCGCCGAGACCGGCGAGCCCGATCGGCACGGCCATCGCGAGCGCCGCGCTGATCTGCCCGGCGGAGGTGACGTCCTGGGCGCCGGTGATGGCGCGTACCGCGGACAGCGCGAGCAGCGCGCCCGCGACGATCAGCAGGACGACAGGGAAGGAGAGGCGGGTGCGGCCGCTGCCACCGGAGACCTTGGGGGCCGCGGGCGGCGGGGTGGAAGTCGCCGTGGCGGTCACGCCGACACCTCCTGCTGGTCGGAGTTACGGGCGGCCTGTGCGGCGAGTTCCGCGCCGACCTTGCTCTGCTGGCGCTTGAGTCCGTAGCGGCGGACGACTTCGTACGCGATGACGACGCACAGGACGATGACGCCCTGGATGACGCCGACGATCTCCTTGTCGTACCCCTCGAACTCGAGCTTTCCGGTGCCGCGCTCCAGGAAGCCCCAGAGCAGCGCGCCGAGCGCGATGCCGACGGGGTGGTTGCGGCCGAGGAGGGCGATGGCGATGCCGGTGAAGCCGATACCGATGGGGAAGTCGCCGCTGTACTCGTAGCTGTCGTTGAGCAGCGTCGGCATGCCGATGAGGCCGGCCACCGCGCCGGAGATCAGCATCGACGTGACGATCATCTTCTTGACGTCGACACCACTGGCCTCGGCCGCGGAGCCGGACTGGCCGACGGTACGCAGGTCGAAGCCGAACCGGGTGCGCGAGAGCGTGAACCAGTAGGCGATGCCCGCGACGACCGCGACCACGATGAAGCCCCACACGGGCGTCGGGGTGGTCGGGAACTCGAAGAAGTGCGAGGACTCCGGGAGCGGTTTGGTGGAGATCTTCGTGCCGGCCTCGTCGAGGTGACCGAGGCGGCCCTGCTGGAGCAGGTAGCCGATGACGGCGGTGGCGATGGCGTTCAGCATGATCGTCGAGACGACCTCGCTGACACCTCGGGTGACCTTGAGGACACCGGCGATCCCGGCCCACATCGCGCCGACGATCATCGCGGTGAGGATGATCAGCGGGATCTGGAGGGCGCCCGGCAGGGTCAGCGCGCCACCGACGGCGGCGGCGAAGAAGGCGGCGAGGCGGTACTGGCCGTCGACGCCGATGTTGAAGAGGTTCATCCGGAAGCCGACGGCCACCGCGAGACCTGCGAGGTAGTACGTCGTCGCCTTGTTGAGGATGTAGACCTGGCTGTCCGACTTCACCCCGTAGTCGAACATGATGCCGAACGCGCTGAACGGTTCCTTGCCGGTGGCGGCCAGCACGAGAGCGGTCACCAGGAACGCGACCACGATCGCGAGTACGGGGGCCGCGATCGCCAGGAGCAGCCGCTCCTTGTCGAACTTCTTCATCGGTCCTCTCCCCCGTCCCGGGGGTCGGTGTCGGCGGAGTCCGGACCGGACTCCGCATCCGTACCGGACTCGGCCGGCGCTTCGAGATGGCCGCTGGCCGCTCCCGTCATCGCCGAGCCGAGCTCTTCCGGGGTGATGGTCGCCGGGTCGGCGTCCGCGACCAGCCGGCCGCGGTACATGACGCGCAGGGTGTCGGAGAGCCCGATCAGCTCGTCCAGGTCGGCGGAGATCAGCAGCACCGCCAGACCCTCGTGACGCGCCTCGCGGATCTGGTCCCAGATCTGCGCCTGCGCGCCGACGTCCACGCCCCGGGTGGGGTGCGCGGCGATCAGCAGCTTCGGGGAGTGGCTCATCTCGCGGCCGACGATCAGCTTCTGCTGGTTGCCGCCGGAGAGCGAGGCCGCGGTGACCTCGATGCCGGGGGTGCGGACGTCGTACTCGCGCACGATCCGCTCGGTGTCCGCGCGGGCGGCCTTGAGGTCGAGGAACGCGCCCTTGCTGTTGGGCCGCTCGGTGACATGACCGAGGATGCGGTTCTCCCAGAGCGGGGCCTCCAGCAGCAGTCCGTGCCGGTGGCGGTCCTCGGGGATGACGGCCATGCCGCCCTCGCGGCGCTTGCGCGTCGGGGTACGGGAGATGTCGGCGCCGTCCAGGGTGAGCACCCCGTCGTCCAGGGAGCGCATCCCCATGATGGCGTCGACCAGTTCGGACTGGCCGTTGCCCTCGACGCCCGCGATGCCGAGGACCTCGCCCTTGTGGATGGTGAAGGTGATGCCGTCGAGCACGGCACGCACCACCCCGTCGGGGTCGGTGGCGGTCAGCCGCAGGTCGTCGACGGTGAGCATGGGAGTCTCGGTGACGGTCGACTCGCGGGTCTCCGGCGACGGCAGCTCGCTGCCGACCATCAGCTCGGCGAGCTGCTTGGTCGTGGTGTTCGCCGGGTCGGCGGTGCCGACCGTCGTGCCGCGCCGGATCACCGTGATCTCGTCGGCGACGGAGAGGACCTCGCCGAGCTTGTGCGAGATGAAGATGACGGTCAGGCCCTCGGCCTTGAGCTCGCGCAGGTTGTCGAAGAGCGCGTCGACCTCCTGGGGCACGAGGACCGCGGTCGGCTCGTCGAGGATCAGCGTGCGGGCACCGCGGTAGAGGACCTTGAGGATCTCCACGCGCTGACGGTCGGCGACGCCGAGGTCCTCGACCATGGCGTCCGGGCGGACGCCGAGGCCGTACGCGTCGGAGATCTCCTTGATCCTGGCACGGGCCCGGTCGCCGATCCCGAACAGCTTCTCGGAGCCGAGGACGACGTTCTCCAGGACGGTCAGGTAGTCGGCGAGCATGAAGTGCTGGTGCACCATGCCGATGCCGCGTGCGATGGCGTCGCCGGGGTTGTGGAACGAGACCTGCTCGCCGTCCACCGCGATGGTGCCCTCGTCCGGCTTCTGCATGCCGTACAGGATCTTCATCAGAGTGGACTTGCCGGCGCCGTTCTCGCCGACAAGAGCGTGGACGGTGCCGCGGCGCACGGTGATGTCGATGTCGTGGTTGGCCACGACCCCGGGGAACCGCTTGGTGATGCCGCGGAGCTCCACGGCATGGGGACTGCTGGACGCGTTGATGACGCACTCTCCTTGGCAGGAGCGGAGGGCGGAGGCGGTGGGGGCGAAAAAAGGTACCGCGCCCGGCGGACGCTACGCGCGTAGCGCCACCGAATCGTTGACCACCCGATAGCAGGTGGCGGACGGTGTGCGCACGACTACGGAGGCGTTCCGCCGAAGGCCGTACGCGAAATCGGGGCCCGGGCGAGCAACCGAAGCAGCTCCCCCCGGGCCCCGATCGACGGGACGGATCAGGTCGTGGTCTTGACCGTGATCGTGCCGTCGACGATCTTCTTCTTCGCCTCGTCGAGCTTGGCCTGGATGTCCGTGAGGTGGTCACCCGTGGTGGTCAGCGAGACGCCGCCCTTGGCCAGGGAGTACGTCTGGACGCCGGTCAGCGGCTTACCGTCCTTGACGGACTTGATCAGGTCGTAGACACCGGCGTCGACGTTCTTGACGACCGAGGTCAGGATCGTGTCCTTGTACTTCGCCAGCGCCGGGTCCAGGGCCTGGTCGGAGTCGACACCGATGGACCAGGCACCCTTCTGGCCCGCGACGGCCTCGATCGAACCGGCACCGGAACCGCCCGCGGCGGCGAAGATGACGTCCGCGCCCTTGTCGAGCATGCCCTTGGCGGCGGCCTCACCCTTGTCGGGGCTACCGAAGCCGGACAGGTCCGAACCGGTGGACAGGTACTGGATCTGCACCTTGGCCTTCGGGTTCGTGTCCAGGACACCCTGCTGGAAGCCCGCGGCGAACTTCTTGATCAGCGGAAGGTCCACACCGCCGATGAAGCCGACCTGGCCGTCCTTCGACTTCAGCGCCGCCGCGACACCGGCGAGGTACGAGCCCTGCTCCTCGGTGAAGACGATGGAGGCGACGTTCTTGGCGTCGGAGACCGAGTCGACCAGACCGAAGTTGACCTTCGGGTACTTCGGGGCGATCTTGTCGACCGCGTCCTTGTACGCGAAGCCGATCGCGATGACCGGGTTGTAGCCGCCCTCGGCGAGCGACTGCAGGCGCTGCTCGCGGTCGGCCGGAGTCTCACCGTTCTTGGCGGTGAGCTCCTTCGTCTGGGCCTTGAACTCGGCCTTGGCCTTGTCCAGGCCGCGGGCGGCGGAGTCGTTGAACGAGTTGTCGCCACGGCCGCCCACGTCGTAGGCCATGCCGATCTTCATCTGGCCCTTGTCGGAGCTGGTGCTCTCGTCGGACGACTCGCCACACGCGGTGGCGGTGAGCGCGAGAGCCGCAGTGACAGCACACGCAGCGGTGATCTTGGATACCCGGCGCAAGGGAAGGCTCCTTCAAACCTGACCGAAGCGCCTCTTCCGGCGCTGGTTTCGCCGCGATCGTAACGCGCGTAGATGTCAGATAAAGCCCTGTACGGAAGCCGTTATCGGATCGTCGCGAACCGGCGGTGACCTGTCCGGTTACGAACGGTTGCCATCGAGCAAAGCTGCGGCGGTGAACAGCTCCACGCCAACGGTGATCGCCTCCTCGTCCGCATCGAAGTCTCCGCGGTGCAGGTCGAGGCGCCGGGTGTCCCCGGGCGTACGCACTCCGAGCCGTGCCATGGCCCCCGGAACGTGCTCCAGATACCAGGAGAAGTCCTCCCCGCCGAGGCTCTGCTCGGTGTCCTCGATCGCATACGATCCGCGGCGCCCGGCCATGGCGGCGGCCAGCAGCTCTGTCGTCCCCGGGTCGTTCACGACGGGTGGGACCCCACGGACATAGTTGATCACGGACTTGGCCCGATGCATTCCGGCCACCTCGTCGATGGCGGCATGGACCAGGTCCGGCGCCTCCCGCCACGCCGCCAGATCCAGGCAGCGGACCGTCCCGGACAGTTCGGCGTGCTGCGGGATCACATTGCACGTGTGCCCGGCCACCAGCCGCCCCCAGGTGACCGCGAGCCCCCAGCGGGCGTCGACCCGGCGGGCGAGCAGCGCGGGCACCTCGGTGGCCACCTTCGCGGCGGCGGTGACCAGGTCGGTGGTCAGATGCGGACGGGCGGTGTGACCGCCGGGTCCGTCCAGGGTGACCTCGAGCCGGTCGCAGGCCGAGGTGATCGGCCCGGCCCGCAGCCCGATCCTGCCCACGTCGACCCTCGGGTCGCAGTGCACCCCGATGATCCGCCCGACGCCTTCCAGCACCCCCGCCTCGATCGCATCGGCCGCCCCGCCGGGCAGCACCTCCTCGGCCGGCTGGAAGATCAGCCGCACGGGGTGCGGCAGCAGCCCCTGCCGGTCGAGCTCGGCGAGGACGAGCCCGGCGCCGAGGACGGTGGTGGTGTGGATGTCGTGCCCACAGGCGTGCGCCCGGTCGGGGACGGTGGACCGGTAGGGGACGCCGGCCTTGGTGTCCGGGATGGGCAGGGCGTCGATGTCCGCGCGGAGGGCGAGCATGGGCCGCGGATCGCCCGCCCGCCGGTCATCGCCCTCGTCCGAGCTCCGTGCCCCTCCTGATGTGCCGATGTCGCAGATCAGCCCGGTGCCGGTGGAGAGCACCCGGGGTTCGAGCCCGGCCTTCTCCAACCGGGCCTTGATGGCCGCGGTGGTACGGAACTCCTGGTTGCCGAGCTCGGGGTGCATGTGCAGATCACGCCGGAAGGCGATCAGCTCGGCCCGCAGGGGTTCGGGCAGCGTGCCGGGCAGGGCGGCGTCCTCGGGCGGCTCGGGATCGGACTCGCGGGACATCAAGTGGTTCACCTGTTGAAGGGTAGGCCCCTTGCCCCCTCAACTGACCACAGATCAACAAAAGTTCAGCCGCATAGAGGAACAAAATACGGCGCCGGAGCGTGTGCCGTGAGATGGAGGTGGGTAAACTCACCCGTTTTCCCCCGAAGGCGTACGCCGCGGCCCGCCGGTCGGTCCGGACTCCACACGGCTTACGCTGCGTCGCCGGCCCGCTCGGTTCGAGTGCGTCGTACAAAGGAGCGGTCCCGGGGCGGGGCCGCGGGACGAGGGGGGCCTCGACGATGCTCGACACCGTGGACCGGAGAGTTCAGCCGTGCCCGGAGTGCGGAACAGAGATCCGGACGGACCCCAGGTTCGTCGTGTGGTGCGCCGCCTGCGACTGGAACATGGATCCGGGAGAGCCCGAGGAGACCCCTGGGCGGCTGGAGCGGCTGCAGCGCAGGCTGGCCCGGCAGCACGGGGAGAAGCTGCTCGCCGAGGTGACGGCCGGTGTGACGCTGCGGCCCCGGCGCGACGGCGCCAGTGTCCTCGCCTACACCATCGCTCTGGCCGTCCACGGCGTCACGGCTGCTCTGGTCGTCACCGGAATCCTGCTGGTGGTGCTCGGCTGGGGCAGCGCGCTGCCCCTGCTGGGCGCGGTTCTCCTGGGCATCGCCTGGCCCCTGCGACCCCGCTTCCAACAGCTTCCCGACGACGTGCCGGTGCTGTACCGGGCCGATGCGCCCGAGCTGTTCCGCCTGATCGCCGAGGTCGCCGAGGCCGTCGGCACGGCGGGGGTGCACGCGGTTGTCGTGACCGTCGACGTGAACGCGTCCGTCAGCACGTACGGACTGCGGCAGCGCCGGCGGCTGGAGATCGGACTCGGTCTCTGGGAGATCCTGACGCCGCAGCAGCGGATCGCACTGCTGGGGCACGAGCTCGGACATTACGCCAACGGGGACACCCGCCACGGGCTGATCATCGCGAACGCACTGCGCTCGCTGACCACGTGGAGGTATCTGCTGAACCGGATCCCGCAGCCCACCCTCGGCGAGGTGGCGCTCAACGCGTTGTATCTGCTGCCCCGTTGCGCGGTCCTGGGTGTACTCATGCTGCTCGACCACCTGACGTTTCGCGCCACGCAGCGCGGCGAGTACCTGGCGGACTCCTTCGCCGCCCGAGCCGGGTCCACCGAAGCGGCCGTGGGGCTCCTCGACCGCCTGCTGGTCGGCGACTCCGCCACGTCCGCGCTGCTGCGCGAAGCCAACACCAAGCAGGTGGCGCGGGCCGGGAACCCGGCGCGCGAGGAGGCCTGGCTCGGCCTCTGGAAGCGGCTGGCCGCCCACATGGACTCGCTCCCGCAGAGCGAGTACGAGCGTCAGCGGCGCTGCAGTGCGTTGCGGGGACACGGCGTCGACACGACCCACCCGCCCACCCATCTACGCCGCGCCTGCCTGCTCACCGGGGCTCCGACGGCCGCCGAGGTGGTGGCGGCTCCCGAGCGGCAGGCCGCTCTCGATGCCGAACTGGCCAAGGCCCGGGAGACATTGGCGCGCGAGATCCTCAACGGAAGCTAGCGCACCGGACGTCGGTCCGGACCGGTCGAACGTCTTCACGTACGCCCGGACAACCGCCGCGTCCGGGGATGATGGCGTCATGCACGACGCGGCCGGAGCGCCGGGGAAATGACCGGCGCGGGAGGCAGCCTGTCCCCTCACTCCGCGAGCATGGGATCCCATGCTCCTCGATGCGGGTCGCACCGCCCCGCCGGCGGCTAGGCCTTCGTGACCGCCGTCGCCCGCCACGGGGCCAGCCGCTGTACGTCGCGCGCCGTCTCCGTGACACCGCTCAGGAATCCCTGCGCGCGCGGCGACGCCGTGTCCCGCAGCCACTCCGGGGCGACGTCGCAGACCGCGACCTTGACCTCCGTGCCGACCAGTGCGAGCGGCAACGTGTGGACGACGGTGGACGGGAAGCTCAGGACCGTGCGGCCGATCGGGCCGCGGCGAGCGATGAGTTCCAGGGGGAGGTCCGGACGGACGATCTCCAGTCCGGTGGCGGCCTCCAGGGCGTGGAGTTTCTCGGCGGACTCCCGGCGGTGGGCGAAGTACCGGGTCGCGCCGTGGGTCCGGGCCAGGGCGGAGACCGCCTCCAGGTACTGCTCCTGGTCGATGACGCCCGTCTCGACCAGGGATGTGCCGACCAGGTCCGCGCCCCGGGTGAGCAGCGGCGGACCGAAGCGGGCACGGGTCCAGGCAAAGGTGTTGGGGGTGACCGTGATGCCGGCCGGAGCCTCGACCGGCATCGCTGTGAATACCTCGACCGTACGGGTCCTCGACGGGGTGAAACGGCGGCGGGCGGTGGCCGTGACCGGGGCCAGGACCAGATCGCGCGCGCCTGAGGTGCCGCGCCGGTGCCAGCGCACCAGCCTCTCGCCGCGTGCCAGTTGGGCGACGAACTCCATCGTGGCCGTGCCGTCGTCGACCACCGTGAGGCGGCGGGCACGGACCATCGTGAGGAGCAGCTGCACATAGCGGGAGAACGGGTCGCCGATCACGATCCGGTCCGCCCTGCGCAGCAGCCCCGTCAGTGCGCGCAGGGTCTTCAGCGGCGCACCCGCGCCGCCGCGCGCCTCCTGCCAGCGCACGGTGGCGCCTTCGTCGCGGGCCAGCTCCGCCATCCGGCGCAGCTGACCGCGCGACATCGGGTCGACCGGGGGGAGGACGACGACCGTCATGTCCGATCGGACCAGGTCGTCGCCTCCCTCTGTGTAGGCCCACTCCAGGACGTTCAGGAGCTGGACCGGGCTCTCGACGAAGGCGAGGTTCACCGGTCGGCCCGTCAGACCGCGGCCGGCTCGGCGACCGGGGCCGCCTCGGTGTTCTCGGCGACGACGCCCGCGACGCGGCGGAGCTTCTTCATCGGGCCGAGCTCGGACTCGTACACCTTCTTGACGCCGTCACCCAGGGAGGCCTCGATCGTGCGGATGTCGCGGACGAGGCGGGTGAGGCCCTGCGGCTCGACCGAGGCGGCCTGGTCGGAACCCCACATGGCGCGGTCGAGGGTGATGTGACGCTCGACGAACGCGGCGCCGAGGGCGACGGCGGCGAGGGTCGTCTGGAGGCCGGTCTCGTGGCCGCTGTAACCGATCGGGACGTTCGGGTACTCCTGCTGAAGGGTGTTGATGACGCGCAGGTTCAGCTCCTCCGCCTTCGCGGGGTACGTCGAAGTGGCGTGGCAGAGCAGGATGTTGTCGCTGCCGAGGACCTCGACCGCGTGGCGGATCTGGCGCGGGGTCGACATGCCGGTGGAGAGGATGATCGTGCGGCCGGTGGCGCGCAGCGAGCGGAGCAGCTCGTCGTCGGTCAGCGAGGCCGAGGCGACCTTGTGGGCGGGGATGTCGAACTTCTCGAGGAAGGCGACGGCCTCGGTGTCCCACGGGGAGGCGAACCAGTCGATGCCGCGCTTGGCGCAGTGGTCGGAGATGGCCTGGTACTCGGCCTCGCCGAACTCGACGCGGTGGCGGTAGTCGATGTACGTCATCCGGCCCCACGGGGTGTCGCGCTCGATGTCCCACTGGTCGCGCGGGGTGCAGATCTCCGGGGTGCGCTTCTGGAACTTGACGGCGTCGCAGCCGGCTTCGGCGGCCACGTCGATCAGCGCGAGGGCGTTGTCGAGGTCACCGTTGTGGTTGATGCCGATCTCGCCGGTGATGTAGACGGGCTGACCGGGGCCGGCGGTGCGGGTGCCGAGGGTGCGCAGGCGGGAGGTGCTCATGGGGGTGTTTCCTTACTTGGTGGTGTTGTTGGTGGGGGTGGACTGGTGGTTTGTGAGAGTGGGGCCGAGCAGCCAGGCCGCGATTTCGCGGATGGCACCGAAGCCGCCGGGGGTGGTCGTGACGGCGCGCGCGGCGGCGCGTACCGAGTCGTGGGCGCTGGCGACGGCGACGGGCCAGCCGGCGAGGGCGAAGCAGGGCAGGTCATTGACGTCGTTGCCGACGTAGAGCACCCGCTCGGGCGCGATGCCCTGCTCGTCGCACCACTGCTTGAGCGCGAGGTCCTTGCGGTCGATGCCGTGCAGGACGGGGATCCTGAGCTTGTTGGCCCGGGCGGCGACGACCGGGTTCTGCTCGGTGGACAGGATGAGAAGGTCCAGCCCGGACTTGCGCAGGGCCGCGATGCCCAGGCCGTCGCCGCGGTGGACGGCGACGATCTCGCGCCCGTCGGCGTCGATGAGGACGCGGTCGTCGGTCTGGGTGCCGTCGAAGTCGAGGACGACCGCGTCGATGTCGTCGCGGGTCGGCAGCGGCGACGGGTCGAGTAGCGGCGCGAGGGCGCGGGCACGGGCCAGGTCGTGCGGGTCGTCGATCTCCAGGACCCGCGCGGGGTCGGTGCGGACCAGCGCGGTGTCGCCGAAGAAGCGGTGGCGGTGGGTGCGGAAGCCGGCGACGTCCATCGCGTACGCCGCGCCGGTCTCCAGCAGGTCCTCGGGGCGGTCCTGCCGCATCTGCCGGACGCCCTTGTCGTGGTTGACGCCGTAGGCGTGGTCCTCGACGGCGGTGCCGTCGCGCCATATGAAGCCGTGGAAGGGAGCCACGGTGACGGCCGTGTCGGCACCTTCGCGGGCGACCGCCGCGGCCACGCCGTCGATGTCCTCGCGAGTGAGGAAGGGGCTGGTGCACTGGACCAGCAGCACCACGTCGACGGTGCGGCCGTGCGTCGCCTCGTACGCGTCGAGGGCGTGCAGCACCGCGTCCTCGCTGCTCGACCTGTCGCCCGCGATGGCCGCGGGACGCTGCACGCAGTGCAGCCGCTCGGAGGCCCCCAGCGCGTCACCCGCGGCCCGCGCGACGGCGGCGATGGAAGCGTCGTCGGTCGTCACCACGACGTCGGTGACCTCGCTCGAGCCGAGACAGGCCTGCACCGCGCGGGCGACCAGCGGTATGCCACCGACCTGGGCGATGTTCTTGGCCGGGACGCCCTTGGATCCGCCGCGGGCGGGGATCACGGCGAGCACGGTCGGGGTCGGGGTCATCTCTGCTCCTGAAGTGGTGTTCACAGTTCACCCATCCGCCGGATCACGGGGGCGACCCGCTGGACTCCCTGCCGGTACGCCCCCCGCGCGGCCTCCCGGACGGCGTCGCGGACCGCGCCCCGCACCCCGCCGGTCTCGCGCGGCGCCGCCGCGCCCGGCAGCGGGTGCCCGTCCGGGGCCAGGTGGTGGCGGGCGAGGATGCCGGGGAGGTAGCCGGGGGCGGTGGCGGGTGTGTAGTACGGAGTGAGGTCGGGAAGGCGGTGCTCGGCCAGCAGTGCGTCGACGCGGGCGCGGGCGGTGTCGTAGGCCGTGTCGTACGTGCCGTCGGCGGCGACGCCCTGACCGGCCAGCCACTTCTCGTCGGGCTCCGGGTGGGAGCCGCCGTCGAGCCGGTCCCACGAGGTGAGCAGACCCGAGCCGATGAAGTGGTGGTTGCCGAGGGTCTCGCGGACGCCGAGGTCGGTGAGGATCGCGGTCGGGATGCGCCGGTGCAGGGACTCCAGCGCGGCGGTCGAGGAGACCGTGACCAGCAGGTCGGTTCGGTCGAGGACCTCGCCCATGTGCCCGTACACCAGGCTGAAGTTGGGCGGCAGCCCGCCGGGAAGCTTCGCCGCGAGCCGCTGGTACGGAAGTTCTTCGATGTGCGTGGTGTGCTCACCCGGCTTGGAGCGCAGCTTCAGCAGCACCTCGCGGTCGGGGTGCAGCCTGGCGTGCTCGACGAGCCGGCGCAGCAGGTACGTCCGGTCGGCTCGGGAGGCCGGTACCGAGGGCTGCGCTGCGAACACGACCGTGTCACGGCCCTCCTGCCGCCGATGGGGCGCGCCGCCGAGGAACGGCAGTGCGGCCTCCGTGACGGCCGAGGCGTCGGCGCCCACTCCCTCGTACACCGCGCGGAAACGCTCCGCGTCGTGTCGGGAGTTGGCGAGGACGACGTCCGCCCCGTGTCGCAGCAGCAGCCCGTCGGCGAGCTTCTCGTAGACGACACCGACATAGCCGGTGACGACGACGGGTCTGGCGGCCGACCGCAGGGCGGCGAGACCGTGCAGCATCGCCTGGACGGCGCCGCCGACCAGGGCGAGGACCACCAGGTCGTACCCCTCGTTCCGCACGGTGTCCAGGAACTCGACGGCCGTCACCTCGCGCACCCGGCCGGTCTCGATCCCGACGTCGCCGACCTCGGCGAGCTGGCGCGGGGTCGGGGTCGCACGGCCGCGCAGCAGCAGTCCGGTGATCTCGACCGGCCGATCCGCTGCCCGGGGCGCGTCCGGGGCCCCGGTGGTCAGGCGGCGCGCGGTGAGCGCGCCCCATTTCCACCGGGTGTCCGAGTCGGCGAGTACGGCTACCCGGAGCGCCGTCGTCTTGCTGGTACGTGGGGGCACGTCCAAGAAGTTAGGAAGGCATTTCGATTGGCGGCCCAACGTGGCGGCAACAGATGGTTAACAGCCCGCCGACTGTTGGCGAATCGGCTCCACAAATGCCTCGTAATCCGCTCGGATTCGGACCGGTTCACCATTCCGACATTCGTCGTTCACCTGCCGTCCCTCCTGGGGCCAGGGCAAATGACGAGCGCCCCCCTAGCGTGTGAGGGGTGGTTAAGCTCTCCGTCATCGTGCCGTTCTACAACGTGCAGACATACGCCCCTGACACCCTGAGAAGCCTGCGGGCCAACGCCCGCGAGGACTTCGAATTCATCCTCGTCGACGACTGTTCGACCGACGGGACCGCGGACATACTCCGCCGCGCCGAGGACGAGATTCCGGGGGTGGTCGTACGCAGACACAAGCAGAACGGCGGACTGGCCACCGCCCGGAACACCGGTCTGGACGCGGCCCGCGGTGAGTACCTCGCCTTCCTCGACGGCGACGACTGGCTGGCCCCCGGCTTCTACGCCGACCTGCTCGCCCGTACCGAGGCGCTGGGCTGCGACTTCGTCCGTACCGACCATGTCCAGGCCGACGGCAGGACCCGCACGGTCCACCGTGTCCCGCACGGCCGCAGGGGCGAGGTCATGGACCCGCGGGACGCGATCCTGCCCGCCGGTCGCACCACCTCGGTCGACTATCCGTACGCCTGGGCGGGCCTCTACCACCGCCGGCTCCTTGACCGCGGGCTGCTGCACTTCACGGACGGTCTGCGCACCGCCGAGGACCGGCCGTGGATCTGGCGGCTGCACCGCGAGGCGGATTCCTTTGCGGTGCTGGGGCTTCTCGGCATTTTCTACCGGCGTGGCGTCGCCTCGTCACTGACCCAGATCGGCGACGTGCGCCAGCTCGATTTCATTCGCTCATTCGACCAAGTCGTACGGGAAACAGCGACGGACCGCGACGCGCAGGCACTCCTGCCGAAGGCGGTCCGTACCTATTGCGCGATCATTTCGCATCACATGAGTTCGATGGAAAGGTTCGAACCTTCTGTGGCCCGTGCCCTGAAATCGATGAGCGCCGGAGCGCTCAAGCGGATGCCGCAGGACGTGCTGGACGACGCCCTCGACTCGATGGACCTGCAGCGCGCGACCCTGCTGCGCCGGCTGCGCCGCCGGCCCGCCACCGCGAAGGAGGTGGCGGCCGCATGAGCAGCAGCCGGACCCGTACGACACAGATCTTCTTCGCCTCCACCCTCTACGGCGCGGCCACGCTCGCCGCCGCCCTGGACGCGGGAGTCTTCGCGGACGCCGACCGCCGCATCCTGCTCGTCTCCAACAACGCGGCGATCCCGGAGACGACGCCCGCCGTCGACGCGATGCCCGGGTTCGACGCGCTGCGCGGCCGGTTCGACGACATCGTGTCCTGGAACGCGACCATCGCCCCCCACCATCCGAGCGGCTGGGCCCCGCGCCCCGACGACGTACCGCTGTGGGAACGGCATCTGCGCCTCGCTTGGGGACTCGGCGACGACGACATCGAGCTCGCCATCGAGTCGATCCAGGTCAACCCGGCGATGGCGATCGCCGAGATCTTCACCGGCGTACCGATCGATGTGTACGCGGACGGGCTGATGAGCTACGGCCCGACCAGGAACAAGATCGACCCGCTGGTCGGTACCCGGGTGCGGCGGCTGCTCCACCTCGACCTCGTGCCGGGGCTGAAGCCGTTGCTGCTCACGGAGTTCGGCGTGACGTCGCAGATCGTGCCGACCGAGGCGTTCCTCAAGGTGCTCGGTGAACTGGGCGACGCCCACGATGTCGCGGCGAGCGTGCCGTCCGTGGACGCGCCCGCACTGCTGCTGGGCCAGTACCTCTCCGCGCTCGGCCTGATCAGCGCGGCGGAGGAGGAGGAACTGCACCTGCGGATGATGCGCGGCGCGGTCGGACTCGGCCACACCCGTCTGGTGTTCAAGCCGCATCCGACGGCCCCGGCCCGGTGGTCGCAGGCCATGGAGACGGAGGCGGCGAAACTCGGCGCGGAACTGACCGTGCTGGACTCGGGGGTACTGACCGCGCCGGTACTCGCCGAGGTGCTGTACCAGCGGATGCGGCCGGCGCTGGTCGTCGGCTGCTTCTCGACCGCGCTGCTCACGGCGTCCACGTTCTACGGACTGCCGGTGGCACGGGTCGGTACGGAGACGTTGCTGGAGCGGCTGTCCCCGTTCGAGAACAGCAACCGGGTCCCGGTCACGCTGGTGGACGCGGTGGTGCCGGACCTCGGCGGCCGGGGAACGGCCACGCAACCCGTTGCGGTGGCGCCGGCCGAGTTGAACGAACTGATCACCGCGGTCGGCTTCACGATGCAGCCGAAGATCTATCCGCAGCTGCGGTCGGCGGCTGAGCGGTATCTCTCCGCCCATCTCACAGCCACGACCTGGCGCTACTTCAAGCGCAAGCGGCTGACGTCGCTGGGACTGCCCGGCGGGGTTCCCTCGCAGTTCGCGTTCCTGCCGCGGAATGCCGCGGTGCGCAGGGTCGCGCGGCGGGCGAAGTCGTTGCGGAGGGTTGTGCGACGGTAGGTGGCCGCGCGGCCATCGGAGGCCCGGCCGGTCTGACCGGGGCCACTGCCGTCGATCGCCGGGCGGGCCTCGAGCCCGCCCGGCGGTCGACGGAATGACGAAGGGGGCGGGGTGCCCGGTCGGCACCCCGCCCCCTTCGTCGTGTCGTCAGACGCGCACGCCTCCCTGGATCACCCGGAGGTCCGCCGCGTTCGCCTCGGTGACCTTCCACAGTTCCTGCTGCCGCCCGTGCACATCGGCCACCGCCGCCGCGTGGTCGTCCAGCAGCCCGGCCGCCCGCTCCACGAGCCGTGCCCCGAGGTGCCGGTCATGGACGGAGATGCCCCACTCGGGCCGCTCGATGTCGGACAGGAAGTACGCCATCTTCGGGTGCGAGATCAGGCTGATGATCGGCGTACCGCAGCCGAACGGGATCATGCCCGCGTGCCCGCGCATCCCGATGACCAGCTTGGTCCGGGCGTACGTGGACCGGATCTCGTCGTTCTCGAAGTCGTACATCGGGATCACCGGCAGCGAGATGCCGTGCTCGCGACGCAGGTCGAACGCGATGCGCTCGTCGTCCAGCGAGTGGGCCACGCACTGCACCTCGGCACGCTTGCCGAGCTCCTTCACCGCGGTGGCCATCTCGGCGAGGAAGTGCGCGTAGTCGTGGCCGAAGCGGAGCCCCGAGCGGTCGTACGCGGCGTTGATCAGCACCGTGTTCTCGCGCTGTACGGGGTCGGTCCAGCCGTCCACCAGCTGCCGGGTCACCGTGGTCGGGCAGGGCTGGAAGCGGACCTTGTCGTGCAGCGACGTCGGCAGCAGCTCGCGGACCTTCTCGATCGAGCCGTGGTTGCGCAGCCCGAAGAACGAGGCGCGCTCCACCAGCTTCCGCAGCGAGGAGAGGAACCGGTCCCGGCCGTGACCGTACGCCTGGCCGTCGAAGGCGTTGAACCCGACCGCGTACACCATGACGGGTACGTCGATCCGCTCCAGCAGTTCGTCGGGGACGTTCCACTGCCAGCCGCTGTTGCCGTTCGGCGCGGTGTCCGGGATGAAGAGGCCACCGCCGCCGATGACCAGTCCGCGGCGGGCGTTGACCCGTTCCAGTGCGGCCTCGTCGAAGAGCCGGTGCGCGTGGACGGAGTGCCAGCGGGCCGGGCCGGTGTCGCGGCCGAAGGCCAGCCGGACGCTCTCCGGGAGCAGCTTGTCCCCGGCGTTGCCCTGTCGGTCCATGTAGAAGGCGACGTGCGCGAGCTGCTCGGCGGCCGGTCCCTCGGCGGGGACCTCGACGTCCTTGGTGCGCTTGTACATCAGTCGGCTCGCCCGGTGGGTCGGGTCGACGCCGAGCCCTTCGAGGGCGTACTGCTCGGCGGTGGCGTCGTCGCCGTGGATCCAGGCGATCTGGGCAAGGCGCGAGAAGGCGGTCGCGGCCCGGTTGGGGGCGGCGCTGGCCAGCAGGAGCTGGGCGCGGGCCTCCTCGTAGCGCGAGACGCTCATCAGCGCGTGGCCGAGCACCTCGTGCGGCCAGGCCTCGTCGACGGGGATCCGGACCCCGCCGAGCAGGTCGGCCGCCTCCTGGTACTCACCGGCGCCGATGTGCGCGGCGGCGACCCGGCGGGCATTCTCGGGGTCGGCGGTGCGCCGGACGTGCGCGGTGCCGTAGTGCACCAGCAGGTCGTGGTGCTTCGCACCGGGCAGCGCCAGGTACGCGGCGTGGAACTCGGCGTCGGACAGCTCGAACTCGCGCCAGCGGTCCTCGGCCTGCCCGTAGCCGGCCTCGCCGCCCTGCCAGGGCTTGTGCCGGCCGGTGAAGTGCAGGATCGCGGTGGTGTCGGGCACCGGGAGGTCGCCGGAGAGCCGCCGCTTGACGAAGTTGTAGCGGGCGTCGAGCTGCACGAAGTCACCGTCGAGCACGGCGTTCAGGATGCCCTGGTCGTGCTTGTCGAGTTCGTACGTGCCCTTGCGGCCGACCTCGTCGATCTTCGCGCAGAACTCGTCGCTCAGATACTCGCGCTGGATGACCAGCAGCCCGCTGTTGAGCTTGTGCTGCCCGTAGAAGAACTGCGGAACGGCGGCAAGCCCGTCGCGAAGCTTCAGAAGCTCGCCCAGATCGCCGAGGACCACCATGTCGGTGTCCAGGGTGATCACGGTGTCGTAGTCGCGCACCCGGAAGACATCGAGGATGAAGTACGCCTTGCGCACCAGGTAGTTGTCCTGGTCGCCCTTGGCGTACGTGTCGTAGTGCGCGGCGTCGACCCGGCGGAAGTCGATGCGCGGGTGCAGCGCCCGGATCTGTGCGACGGAGGCGGGGCGCAGCCCGTCGTGCAGGACGATGAAGTCCTCGCAGACCGCCGGGTTGGACAGGGCGAGGCTGCGCAGCAGGGCGAGGAAGCCGGGCAGATAGTTCTCGTCCACGAAGCTCGCGAAGGCGACGCGGCGCTTGCCGGTGAGTGTGTTCGCGGGGGCGGGGGCCTGGGGTACGGGCGCGGCGGTCGTGGTGTGCGTCGTCGTCATCGCAGTCGGATCCTCATATCGGTGACGCTCTGGGCGCGTTCCATGACCCACGCCTTTTCGCTGGTGTACTCGTGCACGGAGGTGATGGGCATCTTCATCGCTGCGGGCAGCCGGTAGGCGCCGCTCTCGTAGAAGTCGAAGCCGATCAGGTCGAGCTGCGTGCTGACGTCCAGGTAGTCCAGCAGCCACAGCATGTTGAAGCCGCTGGTGGGGATGGCGGGCCAGACATCCGCGCCGACCTTGCCGATGTCGCGCAGCGGCCAGCGCAGCGATTCGTCGCCGAGGTACTGCTGGGCGCCCGGCACCAGCCGGTTGCGCAGCGAGTACTTCCAGTCGCCGGAGGTGCCACCGAAGACCAGCCGGGTGTGGACCTTCTGGTCCCAGTTGAATCCGTGCTTGTGGATGGTGGCGTGGATGTCGGTGCGCTTGCCGGTCGCCGACGGGTCGATCTTGTACGAGTTGAAGCGGACGACCAGGTCGTACGCGTCGATCTCGGCGCCCATCGAGCCGGTGCCGACACGCTGCGAGTTGGCGATCAGGCAGATCGACTTGCCCGCGATGCGGTTACGGAACTCGCCGAGCGTGGTCCATTCGACGCCGCCGAAGGTGGGGTCGGCGATCGGGCCGCGCATCCGGGTCCGGCGCTGCTCGGCGTAGAGCGCGATGAGGTCCGTGAGGAGGGCGAGGTCGCCGGTACCCGTGTTCCCGCGGGTGCTGCCGCCGCTGCCCGCCGCGCCGCTGACCTCCAGCGCGAGGCCGAGGTACTGGGCCAGGGCCTCCTGGATCTCCGGCACCGGCGCGCCGGCCCGTTCCTGGGTCAGAAGTGCGCCGATCAGCCGGGGCCGTGCCTCGTTCCAGGCTCCTCGCCCGTGCAGTTCCAGGCCCTCGGCCCAGGAGTCGGTGACGGACCGGCCGACGAAGGCCGCGGCCTCGGGGCAGTCGCGCTCCAGCTTCCGCAGCAGCTCGCTCTGGCGCTCCGCGCCCACGCGCAGCCCGGCCGTCTTCGCCGCGACCCCGAAGCCGTCCTCGTCGGTGAGGTCGAGGTAGTGCTCGTACGCCTCGACTGCGGCGGTCTCCGCGCCCATCGCCTCCAGGGTCCGGGCCCGCAGCCGCCAGCCCGCCCGGGAGCGCTTGCGCTGCGTGAGCACGGTGTCCGTGATGAGGATCGCGAGCTTCAGCTCGTCCTCGTAACCGCAGTCCAGCGCCTTGTTGCCGACCGCGAGCAGCGGGTCGAGCAGCTTGTCGCCGAGCACCAGAGCAGAACCCCAACCGGCCTTGGCGGTGCGCCGCAGCAGCGGGATCGGGGAGCCCCCGGAGGACGTCTGCTCCATGCCGGCATGGGTGGCCAGCAGATTCCGCAGGGCCTCCGCGAGCGCCGTACGCCGCCGGTCGAGCCCGGCGACCAGCTTCCCGCTGTGCGCGGCGCAGGCGCGCAGGCAGGTCTCCAGTTCCGTCGGCTGGACGGTGGCGAGATGGGTCGTACCGCCCTCGGGCGGGAGCGAGTCCTCCGCGTCACGCTGCCGTGGCCAACGGGTGCGGGCTTTCGTCATGGCGCTCCAAGCGTCTGATGCCCGTGGGGGGAAGGGGGCATATGGAGGGGTACAAATGTTCGGCAACCGTTTGAGGTTCCGTAGCACGCTAAGAAACCTGAACGGCCGCAAGATGAACTCGCCCTGTCAGCACGGAAAACTGCTCCCCTCTCGTCCGTTTCGGGACTTCGGAGCGCCCGGAGGGCCGTCCCTACACCGCCGCGGGAAGCGAAGGCCGCGACCGTCACTCCGGATGTCCCGCGAGGACCGTCGAGCGGGCTCCTGCCGCACCGGCGCCGGTGCCGGCCCCGTCCTCACCGCAGCCCCTGGACGGCCCGGACCGCCGGCCGGCACTCACACCCCCGCTGCGCCCCCTGGACGGACTACGGCTGGTCGCCGGTGCGCCCCACTGCTGCGCCGATCGCTGGGCGGCGGGTCGGGCCGCCCGGCCCGACCCGCGATCAGCGCACCCCGTACCGTGCCTCGATCCCCGCGACGATCAGCCGCAGGCCGTCCTCGAACCGTTCCTCGTAGTGGGCGAAGATCTCGGCGCCGGCCGCGGCGGCGAGCGGGTACTGCGCCATCCGCTCGGCGCGCTCGCCGATGTCGTAGCCGTCCCGCCGTTCGTCCGGCATCGGGCGGACGCCCTGCTCCTCGCTGACGAAGCCCATCGTGTACGCGTACGCGGTGGTGCCCGCTCGGACGGCCTGCCAGAGTTCGAAGCCGGCGTCGACCATGGTCCGCAGATGGGCCTCCAGGCCGTCGGCATGTTCGGTGCCGGTGAACCTCGCACCGCCGTACACCTTCGCCCCGTCCCGGTATCGCAGCAGCGCGGCGCGCAGGGCGCCGTGGTACGCGACCAGCTGGTCCTGCCAGCGATCCGGGGCCGGGCCCGGCAGATCCTCGACGAGCATCCGGCGGTACATCACCGTGGCCATCTCGTCGAGCAGTGCCTGCTTGTCTTTGAAGTGCCAGTAGAGCGCGGGCGCCTTGACGTCCAGCTCCTTGGCGATGGCGCGCAGGGTGAGCCCGTCGAGGCCCACTTCGTTCAGTAGCCGCAGCGCGGTGTCGGCCACCCGCGCCCGGTCGATCTTCGTCGTACCCACCTTGACAATTTAACAGCGTTAAGCACACACTCCCCACCATGGAACTTAACAGCGTTAAGGAAACCGAGGTGCTGATCGTCGGCGCCGGCCCCTGCGGCCTCGCGCTCGCCTGCGACCTGGCCCGCCGCGGCGTGCGTGCCGTCCTCGTCGAGCAGGCGCCCGCGCTCTTCCCCGGCTCTCGTGGCAAGGGCATCCAGCCGCGCACACGTGAGGTCCTCGACGATCTCGGAGTCGGTGACGCGGTGCGCACGCACGGCGGCCCGGCACCGGTCGGCATGGTCTGGCAGGACGGGCGGCGCCAGGGTGAGCACGACATGTTCCGCCGGGCGGCGCCGACAGAGGCCGAGCCCTACGGGGAGCCGTGGATGATGCCGCAGTGGCGCACGCAGGAGATCCTGCTGGCACGTCTGCGCGAGCTGGGCGGCGAGGTCGCCTTCTCGACCGCGCTCACCGGACTCGACCAGGACACGGAAGGTGTCACGGCGCACCTGACCACCGGCCCGGTGCGCGCCTCCTACCTGGTCGCGGCGGACGGCGGCCGGAGTACGGTCCGGCGCGCGCTCGCCGTCGCCATGACCGGTGAGACCGTGGACCCGGCGCCGATGCTGGTCGCCGACGTCCGGGTCGCCGGGGACACTCTCGACCGGCTCAACTGGCACGTCGTGATGAGTGACGCGGGCTTCGTCACCCTCTGCCCGCTGCCCGGCACGGCGGACTTCCAGCTGGTGGCGCAGTTCAAGGAGGGCGAGCCGGACACCTCCGTCGAGGGTGTACGCGCTCTGGTCGCCGCCCGCACCCATCTCGACGCCCACGACATCACCGAGGTGCGCTGGTCCTCCGACTTCCGGCCGCGCGCCGCGCTGGCCGACCGGTTCCGGGAGGGCCGCGTCTTCCTGGCGGGCGACGCCGCCCATGTCCACTCCCCGGCGGGCGGACAGGGGCTCAACACCAGCGTCCAGGACGCGTACAACCTGGGCTGGAAACTCGGCCAGGTGTTGCGGCACGGCGCGCCGGTCGCGCTGCTCGACAGTTATGAAGCGGAGCGGCGGCCGGTGGCGGCCGACATGCTGGGGCTCTCCACCCGCATCCACCGCGGTGAACAGGAGCGCGGTGCGGCAGCCCAGCAGTTGGGGCTCGGCTACCGCGAGGGCCCGCTGTCGGCCGGCCGTGCGGGCGCGCTGGTGGCGGGCGACCGGGCCCCGGACGGACCGGCCGGGGACGGCCGACGGCTCTTCGACGTGTTCCGGGGACCGCACTTCACGCTGCTGATCGTCGGCGCGGACACGGAACCCCCAGCGTTCGACGGTTCGTCGAGCGCCGCGGTCCACGTCCACCGCACCGACGCCTACGAGGCGTACGGGAAGGGCCTGTTCCTCATCCGCCCCGACGGCTACATCGGCTGGGCGGGCGAGGACGTCTCGAGGCTCGGCTCATATCTGGCACCGCTCGGCCTCGGCCTCGAGCCCGTCTGAGTTCCCGCGTCCGAGGCCGTGGAGGTGCGGGCGCGGGACCCGCCGGGGGACGCGCGACGAGGAGTACATGCGCGCCCTCGAACTCCTGCGGCACATGATCCGCGACGTGGGCGACGACGCGCGGCACCGGTGAACCGGGCCGCCCGCCTCACACGCTGCTGAACGAGAGCTTCGCCGCGAAACCGAGGAACAGCACACCGGCAGCCGAAGTCGCGCCCGCCGACAGCCGCTTGCGGCGGCGGAACGCGGCGGACAGCCGGGTGCCGCCGAATATCAGCGTCGACAGGTAGAGGAAGCTGGCGATCTGCAGGAGTGTGCCCAGCAGCAGGAACGACAGCGCCGGATAGGCGTACCCGGGGTCGACGAACTGCACGAAGAAGGAGATCAGGAACAGGATCGCCTTCGGGTTGAAGAGGCTCACCACCAGCGCCCGTCGGTACGGCCGCTCCACCGCCCCGGCCGCCGCCTTCGCCCCGTCCGACCCGGCCGCTTCGTCGGTCAGCTCGGCGATCTGCCGGTGCCGCTCGCGCCACATGGACACCGCGGCCCGCAGCATGCCGATCGCCAGCCAGGTCAGATAGCCCGCGCCCGCGTACTTGACGATGGCGAAGAGCACCGGCGTGGTCTGCAGCAGGGAGGCGGCGCCGAGCGCGGACAGTGTCATCAGCACCGTGTCACCGGTCCACACACCGGCCGCCGCCACATACCCGGTCCGCACACCGCGGCGGGCGGCGACGGAGAGCACGTACAGCGAATTCGGCCCCGGCAGCAGAACGATCAGCACGAGGCCGACGAGGTAGGTCGGAAGATCAGTGACACCCAGCATGAGGACGAGTGTCGCACGCGGGTACGACACCCTCCTCGGGTGGTGTTCCTGCCCGGTGCCCGTCCGGACGGATCAGAACGCGTCCGTCGGCACGTACGTCCCCCACACCTCCCGCAGCGCGTTGCACACCTCACCGACCGTCGCCCGCGCCGCCAGTGCGTCCTTCATCGGGTAGAGGACGTTGTCCGTCCCCTCGGCCGCCTTCTTCAACCGGCCCAACGCCTCGTCGACCGCGCCCTGGTCGCGCTCGGCCCGCAGCTTCGCCAGCCGGGCCGCCTGCTGAGCCTCGATCGCCGGGTCGACGCGGAGCGGCTCGTACGGCTCCTCCTCGTCGAGCTGGAAGCGGTTGACGCCGACGACGACGCGCTCCCCGCTGTCCGTCTCCTGGGCGATCCGGTAGGCGCTGCGCTCGATCTCGCTCTTCTGGAAGCCGCGCTCGATCGCGTTGACCGCCCCGCCCATGTCCTCGACCTTGAGCATGAGGTCCCTGGCCTCGGCTTCGACGGCATCCGTCATCGATTCGACGACGTACGAACCGGCGAACGGGTCGACGGTGGCCGTGACGTCCGTCTCGTACGCCAGGACCTGCTGGGTACGCAGGGCCAGTCGCGCGGACTTGTCGGTCGGCAGCGCGATCGCCTCGTCGAACGAGTTGGTGTGCAGCGACTGCGTACCGCCGAGAACCGCGCCGAGCCCCTGGACGGCGACGCGCACCAGGTTGACCTCGGGCTGCTGGGCGGTCAGCTGGACGCCGGCGGTCTGGGTGTGGAAGCGCAGCATCAACGACTTGGGGTTCTTCGCACCGAACTCCTCCTTCATCACCCGGGCCCAGATCCGGCGGGCGGCGCGGAACTTGGCGACCTCTTCGAGGATCGTCGTACGGGCGACGAAGAAGAAGGAGAGGCGCGGGGCGAAGTCGTCGACGTCCATACCGGCCGCGACGGCGGTACGGACGTACTCGATGCCGTCCGCGAGAGTGAACGCGATCTCCTGCGCGGGCGAGGCACCGGCCTCCGCCATGTGGTAGCCGGAGATCGAGATGGTGTTCCACTTCGGGATCTCGGCCTTGCAGTACTTGAAGATGTCGGCGATCAGCCGCAGCGACGGCTTGGGCGGGAAGATGTACGTGCCGCGGGCGATGTACTCCTTCAGGACATCGTTCTGGACGGTGCCGGTCAGCCGGTCGGCCGGAACGCCCTGCTCCTCGCCGACCAGCTGGTACATGAGGAGGAGCAGCGCGGCGGGCGCGTTGATCGTCATCGATGTGGAGACCTTGTCGAGCGGGATCCCGCCGAACAGGACCCGCATGTCCTCGACCGAGTCGATCGCCACCCCGACCTTGCCGACCTCTCCCGACGCGATCGGCGCGTCGGAGTCATGGCCCATCTGGGTGGGCAGGTCGAAGGCGACGGACAGGCCCATCGTGCCGTTGGCGATCAGCTGCTTGTAGCGGGCGTTCGATTCGGAGGCCGTGCCGAACCCGGCGTACTGACGCATCGTCCACGGCCGGCCGGTGTACATCGACGGGTAGACACCGCGGGTGAAGGGGTAGGCGCCCGGCTCGCCCAGTTTGTCGTCGGCGTTCCACCCGTCGAGTGCGTCCGGCCCGTACACCGGCTCGATGGGCAGTCCCGACTCCGACTCGCGCGTCATCTGCTGTGCCTCCCGCTGGAGCTACTTACTGGTAACCAACGACCCTCGCGACGGACTGTAGCGGCGGGCGTGCGACCGATGGAGAGGCACGGGCTGGGACCTTGCTCACAAGGTGCGTCCTACGGGCCTTCCCCACCGCACTCACCATCATGCGCGGGCTTTGGCAACCGAGCAGAGCGGGAATCCGTCCCAACAGATACCGAAGGAAGCAGGGGGCCGAGGATGACACACAGAATCGGGCACGGTGCAGGAACGATCGGCCGGACAGCAAGGCACCCGGGCGGCGCAGCGGTGGCTGCCGTCGTCCTCCTCGCTCTGACCGCCACCACCGCGGGCTGCAAGGCGCAGCCCGCCAACGGGTCTCCGGCGGCCACGTCGTCACCGCCGAAGGCCTCCGCCCCGGCGACCGACGACGCCAAACCCGCCGCGGCCGCCTCGAAGCCGACGGCCTCACCGACACCGTCCGCCACGCCGAAGCCCGACCCGCAGGGGAAGACGCTGATGGCGACCGGCTCCCAGGGCAAGCAGGTACGGGAACTGCAGGCCCGGCTCCGGCAGATCGGTCATTTCGGCCGTACTCCCACCGGTTACTACGGCACCCTCACCGTCGCCGCCGTGCAGTCCTTCCAGGGCAAGCGCGGACTGTCCCGTACCGGCAGGACGGACACGCTCACCTGGCAGAAGCTGCTCGCCATGACCCGGAAGCCGACGGCCGCCGAGCTGAACCCGCCGACCTCCCGCCCCGTCGCCGCACCCGACGAGCGCTGCCTCACCGGCCGGGTGCTCTGCATCAGCAAGAACAGCCGGACCCTGTCCTGGATGATCGACGGCCGTGTCGTCTCGACGATGGACGTACGGTTCGGCTCGCAGTACACGCCGACCCGCGAGGGCACCTTCTCCATCTACTGGAAGTCCCGGCACCATGTGTCGACGATCTACCACACGGCCATGCCGTACGCGATGTTCTTCAGCGGCGGCCAAGCCGTGCACTACTCGGCGGACTTCGCGGCCCGAGGCTACAGCGGCGCCTCGCACGGGTGCGTGAACGTCCGGGACGAGGGGAAGATCGCCGCACTCTTCGACCAGGTCCGCACCGGCGACAAGGTCGTCATCTACTGGTGAGGGCGAAGTGGGGAAGGGGGCGCGGGCGGGACCGGGGGAACGTGTCCCGCCCGCGCCAGGTGCGCTGAGCCGAAGGTACGGGGGGAACCCCGGCTCTGTGCGCTGCCGATGACCAGTCGGCTCACTCTGTACTGCGCCGACGGCTCAGAAAATGTCACACCCGGTGGCAGCGGAGCGGCCGGCGCGGCTCAGCGAGTGGCCGCAGCGCCGCCCGGGACGGCCGGGAGCGCAGGGGCCGACGGCGGTGGAGTGGCGGGTTTGAACCAGAGCGACCGGACCGCGTCCGGACCGTCGTCTCCCGTGACCTCGCCGTATCCGCCGCCGTCGCCGCTGCCCTCCTGCGCGTAACCGCCGTCGCCGTCGGGCCGCTCCAGGACGCGCTTGCAGAACCGGTCCAGGTTGCCGGCGCCCCTGGCCATCACTACGAGGCGGCGCCTGCGGTCGGCGTCGAGGTCGCCGTCGCGGTAGTCGCGGCAGGCCCTGACGGTCCGGCCCAGCCATTTGCCGGACGTGCCGTCCCGGCCGCCGCCGGAGGTGCTGTCGCGGGCGGTCCCGCCAACGGAACGGGGAGCGGCGTCGACGTCGTCCCCGTGACCGTCGCCTTCCGTACCGCCTCGACCGTCCTGGTCGTTCGCACCGTCGTCGCCCCTGCGGGTTCCGTCGCCGGGGGTGGACGGCGCGGCGGGGTCGGGGGAGGTGTCCGGGCCCGGGGAAACCGCCGGCGGGACGGGCGTCCTGTCGGACGTGGGCCCGGATCCCAGCTCCCCCGGGGAGGCGGGCGCCGATACGGAGGAGGCGGGCAGCGGGTCGGCGTGCCCACCGAACGGCCCCGGAAGCACGCCCGTACCCGCGGCGACGGCGACCCCACCGAGCGCGAAGCCCGCGAGGGAAGCGGCGAGACCGAAGCGGAGGGGCCGTCTCCAGCGCCGGGGACGCATGTCGCCGCCGGAGCGGGCGGAGAAGCACGAGGAGGACCGGGCGGAGGAGGCGGGGCCGATGCGGATCGCTCCGAGCGTCTCGGGCACTCCCGGTTGCGCACCTGGTCCTGGCTGCCCCGTCTGCTCCGGCTCGCTGCTCCGTGCGGCGTGCCCCGCCGCCTGCGCCGACTGCGTCTCGGACCGTGCCCACGTACGGGCGGCACGCGGGACTGCACGGAAGGCGGCCAGCGCGGCGGCCTCACCCGGCAGTTCGCCGTCGGCCGGCCGGGCTCCGCGGGCGGCGGCCAGCGCGGCCATGAGCCGTGCGGCCTCGGTACGCGCGTGGCCGTCGACGGGATCGACCGGTTCACCGCGGAGCAATCTCTCCGCGGCGTCCTTGTCAAGCCATTCGTGCTGTTCGTCGGCCATCACATGTTCCTCTGCGTCCACGGACGCGAATGCGTCACACCGGCGGACGCCGTCAGTCCGGTGCGCGAGACACGCTGCGCGGGTACGGCATCGAGCTCCGCCGCCTGACCTGCCGCGCTCCCGTGCGGGTGGGAAACACCGCGCCCGTCGCCGTTCGTGCCGGTCTCGCCGCTGTCGGCATGGAGTAGTTCCGCCAGCCGTTTCAGCCCGCGGTGCGCAGCCGTACGAACCGCCCCCGGTCGCTTGCCGAGCGTCTGCGCCGCACTCTTCGCGTCCAGGCCGACCACCACACGCAGCACCACGGCCTCGGCCTGATCCTGCGGCAGCTGGGCGATGAGGGACATGGTACGGCCGGTGGCCAGGGCCTCCATCGCCTCGTCGGCGGTGTCGGATTCGGCCGGCTTCTCGGACAGCTCCGTCTCGTCGCCACCGACCGCGGGGCGTCTGCCGCGCATCCTCAGATGATCGAGGGCGCGGTTACGGGCTATACGCGCCGCCCACCCCCGGAACCGGTCGGCGTCGCCGCTGAACCGGTCGAGGTCCCGCGCGATCTGCAGCCAGGACTCGGACGCCACGTCCTCGGCGTCCGGCTCCCCCACCAACGTCCGTATGTAACCCAGCAGCCGCGGCTGCACTGCGCGGTACACAGTACGGAAAGCGTCTTCGTCCCCGTCCTGTGCCGCGAGCACCGCGGCGGTCAGCTCCGCGTCGTCCCCCAGCACTCCCTCAACCTGCCCTGCTGTCCTGAATCGCAGCTGGTCACCACTGCCGCGCCACCCTGCGCGACTCAGCACGCTACGTCCTTCGCGGGGGCCACGTCCATGACTTGTACAACCCGCAACATTTCACGGGCACCGTGCGGTGTGACAGAAAACGCAGTCGCGGCGCTGAGATGAGTACGGGGTCGTCCTGCGGCCCCGCGGAAGACGACCGGGGCCTCTCCTGTGGGGGGTGGCGGCCCCGGTCGTCCTCGTCAACTTCTTGAGTGTGTGCGGCACTCCGTCGATCGAGCGGGATCGATCAGGCAGGCCCGCGCCCGCGCGCCCGCCGCGACGTCGCCGCACGGAGCACCCGCTGTCCCTCGGTCGAGACGTCCAATGCCTGGCGCAGGCCGGCCCCCGCAGGGGAAGCCCCCGCCGACTCGGCCAGCATCTCCAGGATCCGGATCTGCCGGCCCACCTCCCCGGCGACCAGCGGCCCGGCCCCCGCCGGACCGTCCTCGCGGCAGCGCCGCAGCAGATCGTCCCCGGCAGCGGGCGCCGCGTCCTGCCCGAGGTGGACCTGCAGGGCCAGCAGCGAGCAGGCATCCGCCCAGGCCCGCAGCCCCGGATCCGTCCGCTCCGCAGGCGCATCGCCGAGCAGCTTCCGTATCGCCGGCACCGTCCCGTCCGCCCCGGACGGCAGGTCGTTCAGCACCGCGCGGGCTTCGGCCAGACGATCCGGCCATTCGTCACGGTCGGCGCAGCCCGCCCAGAGCGGACGCAGGGGGTCGGGGTCGGCGCCCTCCGCGGGCTGCGGCAGGCATCGGTCGAGGCAGGCGATTCCGCTCGCGGCCAGTGCCCGCTCGTCCGCGGCGGCGATCAGTTCCAGCAGGCTCATCGGCTTCTCCCCCGTCGGCCTGTCCCCGTACGGGTGCACGGGGACGCGGCACTTCCCGCTGCCGCATACCGCTTACAGCGTCGAATGGCTCAAAATCGTCACTGCTGGAGTCTGAAATAGCACCCCCTAAGGGGGGTTCGTCCCCCACTGAGCCTCAACCGGTTCGTCCTCAGCTGAGCGGATACACACCCAGCGCCGCCCGCTCCCCCTGCATCCGGGTCAGTTTGCGCACGAAGAGGATCGCGAACACCGCCGCCACGATGCCAAGCGCATCGGCGGCCAGCATCCGGCCGGCCGCGTCCATGACCTCCTGTGCCTCCTCCGCCTTCATGTACTGCTGGGAGGCGTACCGGGAGAAGACCGACGAGCAGACCCAGGCCCCCCACCACAGATTGAGCGGAGTCGTGGAAACCGTGCGCCAGCTGCCGTCGGTATGGGTCTGGGCGCTCGCGGCCCAGATGCCGCTCGCGATCCGCTGCGGCATGACCAGGTTGGCGAACGGGACGAACCACGCGCCGACCGCCCATCCGGGCTTCATCGGCTGCATGCTCGCGTCGAACACCTCGGCGTTCAGCCGCACCCGCCGGAACCAGAGGATGAAGACGACGCCGGTGGCCAGCATCACCAGGAGCTGGAGGACTCCTGAGGCCATGTACAGGTTGTCGGCACGATCCGCCTCGGCGTCGTCGAACGTCGCGAAGCCGTTGTCCAGCGCGTCGCCGAGCAGGCTGCGGACGTTCAGCCCCGCGAGCACGGCGAGCAGGTCGGACACGGCAGCGACCACGAGCAGGATGACGACGGCCTTCGCGAGCCCGTCGGGTGAGCGCAGCAGCCGCTGCGGCGACGCGAAGGACGGGGCCGCAGGCATCGGCGCCGACGCCCCGGCAGGCCCGGCGCACAGGATGCAGAACCCCTCCGCGGTGACCGGCGGTCTGATACGGCAGGTTGAGCACAGCATGAAGGGGACCCCCCAGGGTTCTGAATTCTTTCGCAAGAACGCGCGTCTCCACCCCCGGAGCGCACGGCAAGCGGAATGTAGCCCTGGCCCACCGTGATGTCCATCGACATCCGGTACGGCCCGCTCAGCCCGTCTTGTCGATCGCCCCGGCGAGCGCCTGGAACTGACCCCAGCTCAGCGCCGGCTTCCTCGGATCCCAGAGCTTCTGGGCCGTGGCCCGCAGCGGCATCCGGATCCCCGCCGCCACCTGCGCCGGGGTCTGCGCCTGCGGCAGGTCGCCCCACACCGCGAACCGGCCGCCCAGGATCTGACCCGAGTAGCGGGCCGGGACCGGCTGGGTGCCGCGCAGGACGAGCGGCGTCCACTGCTCGTAGATCCGCTTCCCCGTCGGGTAGACGAACGCGTTGGGCTGGCCGAGCACGTAGTAGAGGAACTCGTCGTTGAGGTTCACCACCTTGCGGCCCTCACTCAGGTACTCCTCCGGCGGCCGGGCGCCGTACTCCTTTCCCGTCCAGTACTCGACCTCGATGTCCTTGTCGGCCCGGACGATTCCGTCGCGGAAGAAGCCGTCGTTCCAGGCCTTCGGCTGCAGGCCGTGCGGGCGCACCACCGCCGCCCGGTCGTTGAGCCATCCGGTGGCGAGGTCCTTGATGCCGGCCGCCGAGCCGTACTTCAGCTGGGCGGCGCGCTGCAGCTGCGGGTACGAGGCGGCGGGGTTCTGGACCGTCAGCGCCCGGTATTCGTCGCCGCCGAGATGCCAGTACCTACCGCCGAAGAGCTCCGCGAACTCGCCGATCAGCTGGTCGATGAGTTTCGCCGCATCGGGACGGGAGATGTCGATCGACCCGGTCGAGCGCACGCCCGCGGTGTTGCGCAGCTGGAGTTCGGGGTGGGCGCGCAGGACGGCGCCGAGATGGCCCGGGGAGTCGATCTCGGGGACCACGTCGATGTGCAGCCGGCCCGCGAGGGCGAGGATCTGGCGGACCTCCGCCTTGGTGAGATGTTCGGGCGACACGATCTCGGGGTGGGTGTCGGACTGGATCCGGAATGCCTGGTCGTCGGAGAAGTGCAGGCCCAGCTGGTTGAGCTTGAGGTCGGCCATCTCGCGCAGCCGGTCCTCGATCCAGCCCACGCTGTAGTACTTGCGCGCGATGTCGAGGTTGAGCCCGCGCTGCGGCCGGTCGGGGCGGTCGCGCACCTCCCCCTCGGGCATGGTGCCGTCGGCGCGCAGCGACTGTTTGAGGGTGCGGGTTCCGTAGAAGACACCCGCCTGGTCGGGGCCGGTGATGGTGACCCTCCCGTCGTGGGTCCTCAGGGTGTACGACTCGGGCGCACCCTTGCCGGGGGTTCCGAGGGCCAGCTCGACATCGCCCGAACGGGCGGGCACGGCACCCCGGTAACTGATCTTCAGCTCCTTGGCGAGCAGCTGCCCCTCGTCCGCGAGCGCCCCGCTGCCGTCGCCGATCACGACGGAGCTGTCCGGCCCCGGCTGCCAGCCGGGGCCCCGGGCGGGGATGTGTTCGCGTACGGCGGGGATGGTGCGGGGTGCGGTGGAGAGCGGGTAGCTGCGGGTCGGCGACGGGGAGGTGTGCGACGGCGTGCTGGCCACGGCCGTCCCTCCCCGGCGTCCGGTGTCGGATGCGTCCGGCCAGACGACGACGATCGTCACCGCGGCTGCCACGGTGAGGGCGGCGCCGGCCACGAGCGCACCGCGTGAGGGCGACATCGGTCAGAAACCTCCGGTATAGGGGGGCAATCGGGTAAAAGCGTGGAGATAGCCGGGCATTCTCCTCGGGGATTCGTCCATCGAGCGTTCCGAAACTCTCACTTCCGGGTGATATTCGCGCATCCTTCGGACGGCCGTTACCCAGCCTCGCTAGCGTTGGATCACATTCGTCTCTCCCTCACCCTGCATCCCCTGGTCTCTTTCCGTCCCACCACGCCAGGGTCACAGATGCCGATGATCCGAGGAGCTCACGCTGTCCAGGCCCAGCGAGTCCCACGCCGGCCTCCCCGAACCACCGCCACACCACGACGTCCGGCCCACCATGCCCGTCCAGAACAGCCGTCCGGCCCCGGCCCGCGTCGGCGCCCCCTCCCGCGGGTTCGACCGGTTCAACACCGCATCACCCGCCGCCGCGGAAGCCGCCCTGCTCGGCTGCTGCGGCAGCCGCCGCTGGGCACAGCGGCTGGCCGCCCACCGCCCGTATCCCGATCTGGGCGCATTGCTCGCCGCAGCCGACGAGGCGGGGTACGACATGGCTCCGGCCGATCTCGCCGAGGCGCTCGCCGCCGAGGACTCCCCCGGATTGCACCACGCCGCACCCCCGTCCGCACATCTTGCGCTGAGCGCCGCTCATGCCGCCTACGAGTGCCGCTTCGGCCATGTCTTCGTGATCTGCCTGGACGCCTTCCTGCCTCCCGAGCACCCGGACCAGGTGCTGGCCGGCATCCGGGCCAGGCTGGGCCACGAGCCGGACGAGGAGCGGGTGGTCACGGCCGACGAGATGCGCAGACTGGCGCGGGGCCGCATCATCGATCTGATGACGGACACGGAGAAGGACCCGGCGGACACGCCCTGAAGGCCGGGCAGACCCCAGGGCCCTTCCTTCGGATCAGGCTGGAGCACCGTGCGTCCCGGACCCCGCGCGCCCGGCGTGATCCGAACGAGAGGCCCTAGCCCGTCCGTGCCTGTTTGATTGCCACTTTGATCACACCAGAGGCCCCCGCGCGAACGAACCGACAAACCGTCGCTACGATGGCCGGGGCCGGTGGACCGTACCCGGCCGGGTCAGACCGACAGTCAAGCCGGCCGACCCCAATCCCCGCTCCCGGAGGGTTCTTCCGTGCCGGCTGGAACGCTGTACCGCGGCCGGGAAGGCATGTGGTCCTGGGTGGCTCATCGAGTCACCGGTGTCCTCATTTTCTTCTTCCTGTTCGTACACGTCCTGGACACCGCTCTCGTCCGCGTCTCCCCCGAGGCCTACGACGACGTCGTGGCCACGTACAAGACGCCGATCGTCGCGCTCCTCGAATACGGCCTGGTGGCCGCGATTCTCTTCCACGCGCTGAACGGTCTCCGCATCGTCGCCGTGGACTTCTGGGCCAAGGGCCCGCGCTACCAGAAGCAGATGCTCTGGTCCGCCGTGGGCATCTGGGTCGTGCTGATGGTCGGGGCGCTGTACCCCGTCCTCGGCCACGCCGTACGCGAAGTCTTCGGGAGCTGAGGCCAATGTCCACCGAGTCCTCCGCCGCGATCGGCTCCGTCGAAGGCGTCAGCCTCTACGACGTCGACCACCCGGCCCCGGTCATCGAGCCCCCGCGCAAGCGGACGGGCAAGAGCCCCAAGGCTTCGCGCACCAACTTCGAGATGTACGCCTGGCTCTTCATGCGCCTGTCGGGCATCGTTCTCGTCGTCCTGGTCATCGGCCACCTGCTGATCCAGCTCGTGCTGGACGGCGGCGTCTCCAAGATCGGCTTCGCCTTCGTGGCGGGCCGCTGGGCCTCGCCGTTCTGGCAGGTCTGGGACCTGGCGATGCTGTGGCTGGCCATGCTCCACGGTGCCAACGGCCTCCGTACGGTCATCAACGACTACGCCGAACGGGACAACACCCGCTTCTGGCTGAAGATGCTCCTGTACACCGCCACGGTGTTCACCGTCCTGCTGGGCACGCTGGTGATCTTCACCTTCGACCCGAACATCCGCTAGGCGCCGGGCCAGAGGGACCAGAGGAAATCATGCAGATCCACAAGTACGACACCGTCATCGTCGGCGCCGGCGGCGCCGGCATGCGTGCGGCCATCGAGTCGACGAAGCGCAGCCGTACCGCCGTGCTCACGAAGCTGTACCCGACCCGCTCCCACACGGGCGCCGCGCAGGGCGGCATGGCCGCCGCGCTCGCCAACGTGGAGGAGGACAACTGGGAGTGGCACACCTTCGACACGATCAAGGGTGGTGACTACCTGGTCGACCAGGACGCCGCCGAGATCCTGGCGAAGGAGGCCATCGACTCCGTTCTCGACCTGGAGAAGATGGGCCTGCCGTTCAACCGCACGCCCGAGGGCAAGATCGACCAGCGTCGCTTCGGCGGCCACAGCCGTAACCACGGCGAGGCCCCGGTCCGCCGGTCCTGCTACGCCTCGGACCGCACCGGCCACATGATCCTCCAGACGCTGTACCAGAACTGCGTCAAGGAGGGCGTGGAGTTCTTCAACGAGTTCTACGTCCTGGACCTGCTGCTGCAGGAGGACCCCGAGACCGGGCTGAAGAAGTCCGCGGGCGTCGTCGCGTACGAGCTGGCGACCGGCGAGATCCACGTCTTCCAGGCGAAGGCGATCATCTTCGCCTCCGGCGGCACCGGCAAGTTCTTCAAGGTGACGTCGAACGCCCACACCCTGACCGGTGACGGCCAGGCCGCCGCGTACCGCCGCGGTCTGCCGCTGGAGGACATGGAGTTCTTCCAGTTCCACCCGACGGGCATCTGGCGCATGGGCATCCTGCTGACGGAGGGCGCTCGTGGTGAGGGCGGCATCCTCCGCAACAAGGACGGCGAGCGCTTCATGGAGAAGTACGCGCCCGTCATGAAGGACCTCGCGTCCCGTGACGTCGTGTCCCGCTCCATCTACACGGAGATCCGTGAGGGCCGCGGCTGCGGTCCCGAGGGCGACCACGTCTACCTCGACCTCACGCACCTGCCGCCGGAGCAGCTGGACGCGAAGCTCCCGGACATCACCGAGTTCGCGCGCACGTACCTCGGTATCGAGCCCTACACGGACCCGATCCCGATCCAGCCGACCGCGCACTACGCCATGGGCGGCATCCCGACCAACGTCCAGGGCGAGGTGCTGGCCGACAACACCACCGTCGTCCCGGGCCTGTACGCCGCGGGCGAGGTCGCGTGCGTCTCCGTGCACGGCGCCAACCGTCTGGGCACCAACTCGCTGCTCGACATCAATGTCTTCGGACGCCGGTCGGGCATCGCCGCCGCCGAGTACTCCGCGAAGAACGACTTCGTCGAGCTTCCCGAGAACCCGGCGCAGCTGGTCGTCGACCAGGTCGAACGGCTGCGCAACTCGACGGGCTCCGAGCGGGTCGCGACGCTCCGTCTGGAGCTGCAGGAGTGCATGGACGCCAATGTGATGGTGTTCCGTACCGAGCAGACCATCAAGACGGCCGTCGACAAGATCGCCGAGCTGCGCAAGCGCTACCTGAACGTGTCCATCCAGGACAAGGGCAAGCGGTTCAACACGGACCTCCTGGAGGCCATCGAGCTGGGCAACCTGCTCGACCTGGCCGAGGTCATGGCGACCTCCGCGCTGGCCCGCAAGGAGTCCCGCGGCGGTCACTACCGCGAGGACTACCCGAACCGCGACGACGTCAACTTCATGCGCCACACCATGGCGTACCGCGAGGTCGCCGACGACGGCACCGAGTCGATCCGGCTCGACTACAAGCCGGTCGTCCAGACCCGCTACCAGCCGATGGAGCGTAAGTACTGATGGCAACCCCGACTCTGGACAAGGTGGAGGCGGAGTCCGCCGCCTCCCCGTACATCACGGTCACCTTCCGGATCCGCCGCTTCAACCCCGAGGTCTCCGACGAGGCCCAGTGGCAGGACTTCCAGATCGAGATCGACCCGAAGGAGCGTGTTCTCGACGCCCTTCACAAGATCAAGTGGGACGTCGACGGCACGCTGACGTTCCGTCGCTCCTGCGCGCACGGCATCTGCGGCTCCGACGCGATGCGGATCAACGGCAAGAACAGGCTCGCCTGCAAGACGCTGATCAAGGACATCAACCCGGAGAAGCCGATCACGGTCGAGGCCATCAAGGGCCTCACGGTCCTCAAGGACCTCGTGGTCGACATGGACCCGTTCTTCCAGGCCTACCGTGATGTCATGCCGTTCCTCATCACCAAGGGGAACGAGCCGACGCGCGAGCGTCTGCAGTCCGCCGAGGACCGCGAGCGGTTCGACGACACCACCAAGTGCATCCTGTGCGCCGCGTGCACCTCGTCGTGCCCGGTCTTCTGGAACGACGGCCAGTACTTCGGCCCGGCGGCGATCGTCAACGCACACCGCTTCATCTTCGACTCGCGCGACGAGGGCGGCGAGCAGCGCCTGGAGATCCTCAACGACCGTGACGGTGTGTGGCGTTGCCGCACGACCTTCAACTGCACGGACGCCTGCCCGCGTGGTATCGAGGTCACCAAGGCGATCCAGGAAGTGAAGCGCGCCCTGATCACGCGTCGCTTCTGACCCTTCGGCTGCGCCAGTTGCACTGGAGGCCCCGCTTTCCGCGTCAACGCCGCGGGAAGCGGGGCCTCTTGCTGCGCTCCTCGGGCCTTGACGGTACGGTCGTGCGGAACCGGACACCGGTTCGCCGCCCCCGGCGCAGCAAGGCGCGGGGCGCACAAGCTTGATCGAGAGCGGGGAACGTTGAGCGATCCGAATCCGTACGCGGACGACTCAGGCAAGTGGGGACCTCCCCAGCAGCCGGGCAATCCGCCCACCGTCCCGGACGCCCAGGGGTACGGCTACCCGGGTGCGGGCACGCCCGGCGCGGGTACGCCGACGTACGGCTACCCGCAGCAGCTGCCCGACTCCGCGGCCCAGCAGGGCCCCGGTTACGGCTACCCGAACGCGAACCAGCCGGCCGTCCAGCCGCCCCTGCCCGGTTACGGCTTCCCGCCGCAGCAGGGTCCGGGTCCCGGCGGCAGTGCGCCGATGCTGTCGTTCGGTGACATCACCGTCATGAACGACTCGATCGTGACGCCGTCCGGCACGATGCCTCTCAAGGGCGCGGTGTGGACGGCCACCGACATGTCGCGCACCGAGGAGAAGATCCCGACGGTCGCGATCGTGCTCGCGATCATCTTCGCCCTGCTCTGCCTGATCGGGCTGCTCTTCCTCCTGATGAAGGAGAAGAAGACGACCGGCTTCATCCAGGTCTCGGTGACCAGCGGTGGCCGGCACCATTCGACGATGATCGCGGCGACGGGCCCGGAGACCTTCCAGATGGTGATGGCCCAGATCAACACGGCGCGTTCGATGAGCATCTGACGATCAGTACGCGGGGGAACGGGGGCGGGGCCGGGCAACGGCAACGCCCCTGCCGGCGTTGCGACGCGGAGCCGTTCGGGCAGCGTGGCCCCCGTCGGCATCAGTCCCACCGGGCGTCGTCCCGGTCCTCCGCGACGAACATGATGCGCCGCAACATGTCGTTGAGCAGGGTGCGTTCGTCCGGGTCGAGGACGCCGAGCAGCCGGTACTCCTCATGGCCGAGGAAGTCCATCGCGCCGAGCCAGGTCGAGCGACCCTCCTCGGTGAGTTCCACGTTGACCCGTCGCCGGTCCGTGGTCGACGGCGTACGACGCACGAAGCCGCGCCGCTCGAGCGCGTCCAGCCGGCCGGTGACGGAGGCGGGGGCCAGGTCGAGGTCGGCGGCGAGCTCGGAGGGGGCCGCCCTTCCGCCGCGGCCGGCGAGCTTGTGGAGCGTGTCGAACTCCTGGCGGTCCAGGTCGAAGTCGACCAGGGACTGTTCGCGTACCCGGCGCAGATGGACCGACAGCTTCTTCATGCGGGTCACCGCACCCTCGACATCGGGATCGAGGTCGGGAAGCACGGGCTTCCACCGCTCCACATGTCCGTCGGTCCAGTCGCTTCGCTCCATGAGGAAAGGGTACGCCCGGAGCCTCGACATACTTCGGTACCTGATATTTCGTTGACGAATAGTTCGGTGTCGAAATAGATTCCTGCGCATGCCGCATCCCCTGCGTACGCGCGCCTTCCGCCTGCTCTTCATCGGACGCACCCTCTCCCTCCTCGGCGACGCCGCCATCCCCACCGCACTCTCGCTCGCCGTCTATCTGGCCACCGGCTCGACCGCCGCGCTCGCTCTGGTCCTGGCGTGCGCGATGGTGCCCCGGCTGATCCTGCTGCCGCTCGGCGGCGTCGTCGGCGACCGCTTCAACGCCCGTACGGTCGCACTCACCACGGATCTCGTACGGTGCGCGACCCAGCTCTTCGTCGGGCTGGAGCTGCTCTCCGGCGCCCCCCAGCTGTGGCAGATCGCCGTCGCCGAGGCGATCGGCGGGGCGGCGAGCGCGTTCGCCATGCCCACCTCGTCGCCGCTGATCATCGGAACCGTGGAAGCGCCGGCACTCCTGCGCGCCAACTCCCTGATGGCCGTCGTGAACAGTGCGACCCGGGTAGCCGGCCCCGCGCTCGGGGGAACCCTGATCCTCACCGCAGGTCCGGGCTGGGCCTTCGTGCTGGACGCCGCGAGCTTCGCGGTGAGCGCCGCACTGCTGTCCGCCATCAAGGTCCGGCACGTGCCGATCCCGCACCGGTCGGTGCTCAGCGACCTCAAGGAGGGCTGGGGCGAGGTCCGCAGCCGCGACTGGTACTGGACGAGCCTGATCGCCCACGCGGCCTGGAACGGCGCGGCAGCCGTGCTGATGACCCTGGGCCCGGCCCTCGCCGTACGGGAGATGGGCGGCAAGACCGTCTGGATCGCACTGCTCCAGACCGGTGCGATCGGCCTGCTGCTCGGCTCACTGCTGGCCGGCCGCGCCCGCCCACGCCGCCCGGTCCTGGTCGCCAACCTGGGACTCGCCACCTACGCGCTCCCGCTCGGACTCCTCGCTGCGGGCGCTCCGGCCGCACTGACCATCGCCGCGTACGGGATCGCACAGGCGGGTCTCGGCTTCCTCGGCCCGGTCTGGGACACCTCCGTCCAGTCCGCCGTACCCGCCCACGCACTGGCCCGCGTGACGTCGTACGACTGGCTGCTCTCCCTCGCCGCGATGCCGCTCGGCTACGCCCTGGCCCCGCTCGCCGCCTCGGCCTGGGGGGCCGAAGTCCCGCTCGCCGTCGCCGCGGTGGCTGTCGGTGCGGCCTGTCTGGCCACCGCGGCAGTGCCGGGCGTACGGCACTTCAGGGCGCCGGCCGCGAAGTCCGGGAGCGCACGGGAGGATCACCCCGGAGTACCGGCTTGAACATGTTCAAATACAGGTCTACAGTCCATGACAACAGCTTTTGAACGCGTTCAAGGGAGGGTGGGGCATGGACCTCACTGTTGTCGCGTACGTCATCTACCTGCTGATCAGCGTGGCACTCACCGTCTGGGTCGCCCGCACACTGAGCCGAAACGGCAAGGTCTTCCTCGCCGACGTCCTGCACGGAAACGAAAAGCTCGCCGACGCCGTCAACCACCTGCTGGTGGTCGGCTTCTACCTCGTCAACCTGGGCTTCGTCACCCTGTACCTGAAGAACTCCGACGCGGTCGCCGACGCCCGCGGGCTCTTCGAGGCGCTCTCGGTGAAGGTCGGCGTCGTCCTGCTCGTCCTCGGAGTGATGCACCTCGGGAACGTCTACGTACTCAACAAGATCCGCCGCCGCGGTCTGATGGAGCGCGAGCAGACCCCGCCCGTACCGCCGCAGGGCTGGACGGGCCCCACCGGCCAAGGCCCGTGGGCCGCACCCGCCACCGGCCGGTGACCGGACAGGTCACGGCCCCGTTCGACGGGCGGCGGACGCCCGTCGAACGGCTCACCGTGCTCTACGACGCGCAGTGCTCGCTCTGCGTCCATGTGCGCCACTGGCTGATGAAGCAGCGTCAGCTCGTCCCGCTCGATCTCGTCCCGGCGGCCTCCGAGGAGGCGCGGCGCCGATTCCCCGGACTCGACCACACCGGAACGCTCTCCGAGATCACCGTGATCGGCGACCGGGGGCAGATCTACCGCGGGACCTCCGCCTGGATCGTCTGTCTCTGGGCGCTGGCCGAGCACCGGCCCAAGGCCCACTGGCTGGCCACCCCGGCGGGTCTGCCGTTCGCCCGGGCGTCGGTGCTGGCCGCCGCGAAGTACCGGTCGGTGACGGCCGCGCCCTGCGAGCCCGGGGACGAGGCCTGCCAGGTCCCGGACCTCGAAGGCTAGGCGCACATCCCCGGTCCGGGCGGATACCCTCGGGGGCGTGGTGAAGGAAGTGAAGGACGTGAAGGAAGTCAAGGCTCCCAAGAGCGAGCAGACCCGCACACTCATCCTCGAAACTGCGCTCCGGCTCTTCGAGGAACGCGGTTACGACAAGACGACGATGCGGGCCATCGCGCAGGAGGCCGGGGTTTCCGTCGGAAACGCCTACTACTACTTCGCCGGCAAGGAACACCTCGTCCAGGGCTTCTACGACCGGCTCGCCGCCGAGCACGAGGCGGCGGTCCAGCCGATCCTGGCCGGTGACAAGGACCTGGCCGTACGCATCCGCGGAGTGCTGCTCTGCTGGCTCGACGTGGCCGAGCCGTACCACCGCTTCGCCGCCCAGTTCTTCAAGAACGCCGCCGACCCGGAAAGCCCCCTCTCCCCGTTTTCGAAGGAGTCGGTCGCGGCCCGGGAGGCGGCGATCTCCATTCACGAACGGTGCCTGGCCGGCTCCAGCACCAAGACCGACCCCGACATGACGGAAGAACTGCCGCAGTTGATGTGGCTGATACAGATGGGTCTGGTGCTGTTCTGGGTGTACGACCGGACGGAGGGCGCCGAGCGCAGCCGCCGTCTCGTCGAACGCACCGCCCCGATCGGCGCACGAGCGATCGCGCTCTCCCGGTTCCGGGTGCTGCGACCGCTCGTGCGTCAGGTCCACGACGTGCTGAGGGAGTTCCTGCCCGGGACCGCCGGGTGACCGGCCGCGGACCCCGGGACAGCACTTAGATCCAGTTGAGTTCCCACAGCCGCCAGATGCCCGTGCCGTCCGACAGGTACTGCGAGCCGGAGACTTCGGTCGTGCTGACGACGTAGTCCTTCTTCTGCCACAGCGGTACGAGCGGCACGTCCTCGCTGACCAGGGCCTGAAGGTCCTTGAAGTCCCCCGCGGTGCGGCCGCGGTCGCTGTACTGCAGCGTGGCCGAGATCAGCTGGTCCATCTTCTTGCTGGTGTAGCCGTTGTGAAGGCTGGTGTCGCGGCCGACGAGCGGCTGGCTGAATGTGTCGGGGTCCGGGTAGTCGGGCAGCCATCCGACGGTGTAGGCGTCGTACTTGCCCGCCGCGTACCCCTTCTGGAAGGCCTGCCATTCCACGGCCTTGACCGAGACCTTGAACAGTCCGTCCGCCTCCAGCTGGCGGCGCAGCTCGGCGGTCTCCTTGGTGTACGCGTCGTCGGCGCGGTAGGCGAAGTTGATGTGCAGCGGGATCTGTACCCCGGCCTCCTCCATCAGCTTCCTGGCGCGCGCCGGGTCGGGCGTCGGGTAGTCGTCGAAGAACGGTGTGCTGTGCCCGATGTAGCCCTGAGGGATCAGCGAGTAGAGCGGCTCGACGGTGCCCTTGTAGACGTCCGTCACCAGCGGCCCGCGGTCGATGATCGACGCGATGGCCTGCCGGACCTTCTTGTTGGCGAGCGGAGCCCCGGGCCGCACGTTGAACACCAGGTTGCGGATCTCGGCGCTGTCCGCCTCGGTGATGTGCTTGTCGGGGTCACCGGGGTTGAGCTCGGCGAGCGTGGCGGGCGGCAGCTGACGGTGCGTCACATCGATCTGTCCGGACTTCCAGGCCGCCAGGAGATCGTCCGACTGCTTGTAGTAGCGGACGTCGACCGCGACTCCGGTCTTCTTCAGTGCGCCCTTGTACTTGGGGTTCGGGACCAGTTCGGCCTCGGCGCCCGGCACGTACGACTTCAGGATGTACGGCCCCGAGCCGTCGACCGTGTTCCCGGTGCGGAGCTTGTCCGCCGGGTACTGGTCGCGGTCGACGATCGAACCGGCCCCGGTGGCGAGCTTCTGCGGGAAGGTCGCGTCACGCGAGGAGAGGTTGAAGGTGATCGTGCGGCCTTCGGACACCACGTTCTTCAGGCTGGGGAACAGCACCGACGGGCCGACGTCCGTCTTGATCCGCATCATGCGCTCGATGGAGTACTCCACATCGGCGGCGGTGACCTTCCGGCCGCTGGAGAAGGTCAGATCGTCACGCAGCTTGCACTGGTATGTCTGCAGCTTCTGGCCGATGAACCCACAGCTCTCGGCGGCGTCCGGCTCGGGGACGATCGCCCCGGACTTGAACGTCATGAGGGACTGGTAGATGTTGCTGTACATCGCCCAGGAACCGGCGTCGTAGGCACCTGCGGGGTCGAGTGAGGTCACTTCGTCCGTCGTGCCGACCGTGATCGGGTCCTTCTTCACCTCGTCCGAGGGAAGCAACTGCCAGGCACCGACGCCTGCGATGACCAAAACCGCGAAAATCGCGAGAATCCGTACCCGGATCGACCGCATTGCCGTGCTCTCCCTTACCAGCCCCACCCGGGCAGATGTGCTCAGAAACGCACATCACCACATGCGCGAACTCAGCCAATCACACGATTTTCACATCTGGAAGAGGAAACCCGCACCACTTAGCCAACTCTTTGGCAGTTGAAACCTCCGACGGGCCGAACGGCCGAAAAAGATGGAGGTGCTGTGTGGTTGTGCGGGGCAGTTGCCGGCGCGGTCCCGCGGCGCATCGGTGCGGTGCGGCTGTGCGGTGACCGGTGGACTCCGTCCGCGACTAGGCGTGTCGGGAGGCGAGCTGCACGACGGTGATGTCGGAGGGTGCGCCGACCCGAACCGGCGGACCCCAGGCGCCCGCGCCCCGTGAGACGTACAGCTGGGTGTCGCCGTAGCGTTCGAGTCCGGCGACCGTGGGGTTGGCCAGTTCGGCAAGGTAGTTGCCCGGCCAGAGCTGGCCGCCGTGGGTGTGGCCGGAGAGCTGGAGGTCCACCCCGTACGCGACCGCGTCGTCGATGACCACGGGCTGGTGGGCGAGGAGGACGGAGGCGCGGGCACGGTCCCGGTCGCCGAGGGCGCGCTCGAAATCGGGTCCCTGTCCCTCACTCTCCCCGGCGATGTCGTTGACCCCGGCCAGATCGAATCCGGCTGTCTCGACCCGCGCGTTCTCCAGCGGGTGAAGACCCAATTCCCTTACGTGATCGACCCATTGGGCCGCGCCGGAGAAATACTCGTGATTACCGGTGACGAAGAACGCCCCGTGACGGGCGGTCAGGCCCGCCAGCGGTTCGGCAGCCGGGCCGAGGTCGGCGACGGTTCCGTCCACGAGATCGCCGACGACAGCGATCAGATCGGGCTGGGTGCGGTTGATCGTGTCGACGATCCGCTGGGTGTGGGCGCGGCCCAGGATGGGGCCGAGGTGGATGTCGCTGACGACGGCGATCCGGAAACCGTGCGCGGACCGGGGAAGCTTGGCGAGCGGGACGGTGACCCGCTTGACGCGCGGGCCGCGGAGCACGCCGTACGTGCCGTATCCGACGGTCCCGAGCCCGGCGACGGCCGCGGCGCCCCCTACGGCCCGCGCCACGAACAGGCGACGGGACGGATGTACGGCCGCCGACGGCGGGGCGGGGGCTTCGACGACGAGGGTGGCCGGGGCCGCGGGCGTCCCACTCGCGGTCACTTCAGCAGGAGATGAGCCCATTTCAGCCGCATCGCCCCCGGCGGCGGCACCGGCCCTGTCGGCAGTCCCGCCATCCGCCGCGCGGCGGGCAAGCACCCGCCGCAGAACCGGCCGTACCGCCTCACCCACCAGCAGAGCGAGCGTCAGATACAGCAGCGCCGCCAGCCAGAGGAAGCCCGGCCAGGCCAGCGTCTGCTGCAGCCCGAACGGCGCGCCGGCGCGCCCGGAGACCAGAGCGCCGATGCTCAGCAGGGGCAGCAGCCAGGCCGCCACGGTGCCCGCCCGGCGCAGCGCGCTGCCCGGCGCCGTCGTGTCACCGACAAGACGACGCCAGACATAGCGGTGCACACCGACCAGCAGCGCGAGGACCGCGACCGCCACCAGAACGAAGACCACTGCCACTTGCGCTCCCACTCCGGTTCCGCACGTCTGTGTTTCGTACGCCTATGTCCGGTCGCAGTGCGGCCGGTTATGCACGTTCGTGGCGCAGAGCCCTGAGTCCGCGCAACCCGATCAGACCGACCGCCGTCCCCAGAAGAAAGGACGTGATGGCGAGCAGCAGATGCACCCAGAAGTAGGCAGTCGGGTCACCCGCGTCGTCGAAGGCAAGTCCACTGCCGTCTTTCCATAGATTCTTGGCGAAAGTGACCCAAATGCACCAGCTCCACACCCCGAAGGCGAGCAGGAACCAGGAGATGGGACGGGTGAGCTTCATGAATCCAGTATCGCCACCGCGCTCCGGCCGGGCCGCTCGGGGTGGGCTGTCCTGGCGGTCCGGTTGGCCGGTCCGGCGGTCCGCATCCCCCTGCACATCATCTGCCTGTACGTTTCCGACCGTGCCTGCTCTGAAAAAGACCGTGTTGACGGTCACCTCCGCCGTTCTGCTGTCCACCTTTGTCGTCGGCCCCGCGTCAGCGGTCAGCAAGGACACCACCGACGACCCGAAGCCGACCGCCCCGATGTCGAAGGTGGGCGGCGGGCGGCTCGGCCTCGTCGGCACCCAGGTCGATCTCGGGCCGGACGCGCCGGTGCTGCCGAAGGACCTCACCGGACGGTCCTGGATCGTCGCGGACGCGGAGAGCGGCGAGGTGCTCGCCTCCCACAACTCGCACTGGCGGCTGCCCCCGGCCTCCACCCTGAAGATGCTGTTCGCGGACACGGTCATGGACGCGCCCGAGCTCCAGCCGAAGACCCTGACGCACAAGGTGACGAACAAGGATCTCGCCGACGTCGGTGAGGGCAGCAGCCTGGTCGGCGTCAAGGAGCGCCTGACGTACACGGTCCACGACCTGTGGCTCGGCGTCTTCCTGCGTTCCGGCAACGACGCGGTGCATGTGCTGTCCTCGATGTACGGCGGCGTCCCCAAGACCGTCACCGCCATGCAGGCGCACGCCGAGGAGCTGCAGGCCCTCGACACACACGTGGTGTCGCCCGACGGCTACGACGCCCCCGGCCAGGTCTCCAGCGCGTACGACCTCACGCTGTTCGCCCGCAGCGGACTGCAGAAGGAGGACTTCCGCGAGTACTGCTCGACTGCCACGGCCGAATTCCCCGGCGAGAAGAAGGCCGGCAAGAAGCGCGAGGCCTTCCAGATCCAGAACACCAACCGGCTGCTCACCGGTGACGTCGGCGTCGAGCCGTACAAGGGCATCGCGGGCGTCAAGAACGGCTACACCACTCACGCGGGCAACACCTTCACCGGTGTCGCCGAGCGCAACGGCAAGGTGCTGCTCGTCACCGTCATGAACCCGAAGTCCCACGAGAGTCACGCCGTCTACAAGGAGGCCGCGAGCCTGCTCGACTGGGGCTTCGACGCGGCCGGCAAGGTGACCCCGGTCGGTGAACTGGTCCCCCCGAAGTCGGCGGAGACGGGAACGGGCAAGGGCACGGAATCGGGCGGCGGACAGAGCACGACCGGCGCCAACGGCGCGGCGAACAAGGGCAAGCACGGTTCGGGCACCACCAAGACGGCCGCGGCGGGCTCCAGCGGGGTCGGGATCGCGCTCGCGATCGTCGGCGGAGTCCTGGTGCTGCTGGCCGGCGGGGTCTTCCTGGTCAACCGGCGCTGGCCGCTGCCGGACCTGGTGCGCCGCCTTCCTCGCCGCTGACGTCCCCGGCGCCCTCCTTCGTCCGCCGCCTGCTCGGCGTCGCCGTCCAGGCGGCGCAGAACAGCAGCAGTTTCGCGGTGAAGTTGATCCAGAGCAGGAGGGCGACCGGCACGCCGAAGGCGCCGTACATGCTCTTCGACGCGACGCTCTTCATATAACTGCCGAGCAGCAGCTTGAGGAGTTCGAAGCCGATCGCGCCGATCACCGCGGCCGTGACCAGCCGGCGGTGCGGCGGCTGGACGCCGGGCAGCAGGGTCAGCAGATAGAGCAGCAGCAGGAAGCCGGCCAGGGCGGCCACCAACAGGGCTGCGATCTGCAGCAGCACCCCGCCGGCCCCCCGGTCGGAGATGCCCACCAGCCGAGCGGTCCAGCCGACCGCGGTGGAGCCGGCCGTGGAGGCGGTGAGGGTGACGAGCGCCGCCCCGCCGAGGCCGACCAGCAGTCCGGCGTCCTTGAGCTTACGGACGACCGGGTTGCCCTGGTCCACGTCGTCCATCTCCCAGACCGCGCGCAGACAGCCGCGCATCGCACCGATCCAGCCGACGCCGGTGAGGAGCAGCAGCACACCGGCGACCAGCCCGACCGTCCCCGCGTGGGCCACCAGACCCGCGATGCCGAGCTGGTCGGAGATGCCGGGCACCTGCTCGGCGACCTTGTCCTCGATCTTGTGCAACTGCTCGGTGGAGAGCATCGCCGCGCCGACCGCCGCGCCGACCGCGATCAGCGGGAAGAGCGCGAGGAAGCTGATGAAGGTGATCGCGGCGGCGAGCCTGGCCCAGTGGACCCGGTCGAGCGTTTCGTACGAGCGCCAGGCGTGCGTCGTCATCAGCCACGAGACGGGTGGCCCGACGACGGGGAGTTTCTTCAGCCAGTCCATGACGTGCGCGTACCCTCCTGGGCGCGAAAAACCGGTGGGCGGCCCTCACCGCACTCTTCCGGTAGGCGGCTGACGGTTCGCATCCTGAGTGGATGACGCCCTTCCAAACACCCATTTCGGTGAGTGTTGTAACAAATCCCTCAAAGGTGTTTTCCCTGGCGATACGGTCACCATCATGTCCGTCGACACCGTGTCCCTGACCGGCTGGGGCCGCACCGCCCCGACGACCGCGCTGCGGTTCCGTCCCCGTACGTACGAGGAGGCGTCGATCGCGGTACGCGGCTGCGGACCCCGTGGTTCCATCGCCCGCGGCCTCGGCCGGGCCTACGGCGACGCGGCGCAGAACGCGGGCGGCTCCGTACTCGACATGACCGCGCTGAACCGGATCCGCACCGTCGACGCCGCGGTCGGCCTGGTGGTGTGCGACGCGGGCGTGAGCCTGCACCGGCTGATGGAAGTACTGCTGCCGCTCGGCTGGTTCGTGCCGGTCACCCCCGGGACCCGTTACGTCACGGTGGGCGGCGCGATCGGCGCCGACATCCACGGCAGGAACCAGCACGTCTCCGGCTCGTTCTCCCGGCACGTACGGGCCATGGAGGTGCTCACCGCCGACGGCTCGATCCGGACGGTGCGGCCCGGCACCCGCCTCTTCGACGCGACCGCGGGCGGCCTGGGACTGACCGGGGTGATCCTGTCGGCCACGCTCCAGTTCCACCCCGTCGCGACGTCACTCATGTCGGTCGACACCGAACGGGCCGTCGATCTGGACGACTTGATGGCCCGGCTCACCGCCTCCGACCACCGCTACCGCTACTCGGCCGCCTGGATCGACCTCCTCGCCCGCGGCCGGGCGACCGGGCGCGCCGTCCTCACCCGCGGGGAGCACGCACCCCTGCATGCGCTCCCGGCGCGCGACCGGCGCACACCGCTCGTGTTCCGCCCGGGCCGGCTGCCCGCGGCGCCCGCGTTCGTACCGGACGGACTGCTCGGCCGTACCTCGGCCGCCCTGTTCAACGAGCTCTGGTACCGCAGAGCCCCCAAGTTCCGCACCGGTGAACTCCAGAAGCTGTCCACGTACTTCCACCTGCTGGACGCCGTACCGCACTGGAACCGCGTCTACGGCCGCGGCGGCTTCGTGCGGTACCAGTTCGTCGTCGGACACGGACAGGAGGAAGCGTTGCGCCGGATCGTCCGGCGGATCTCGCAGCGCCGCTGCCCGTCGTTCCTCGCCGTGCTCAAGCGCTTCGGGGACGGTGATCCGGGCTGGCTGTCCTTCCCGATGCCGGGCTGGACGCTCGCCCTCGATCTGCCTGCCGCCCTGCCGGGCCTGGCCCGCTTCCTCGACGGGCTGGACGAGGAGGTGGCGGCGGCGGGCGGCCGCGTCAGCCTGGCGAAGGACTCCAGGCTGCGCCCCGAGACGATGGCCGTCATGTATCCACGACTGTCCGAATTCCGGGCGCTGCGCGCGGAACTGGACCCGGACGGGGCGTTCCGCTCGGACCTCTCCCGCCGCCTCGCGCTCTGAGCCCGTGCCACGCCCACCGGCTCTCCTTCCCCCGCCTCTCACCAACTCGCGGTCCGCCGCCCCCGTCAGGAGTGTTTTCGTGAAGGACGCCTTCGGTGCCCCGCAGTCCCTGCTCCTGCTCGGTGGCACGTCCCGGATCGGGCTGGCGACCGCGCGCCGACTGATCGCCCGCCGCACCCGCACGGTCTGGCTGGCCGGACGCCCCTCGCCCGGGCTGGAGTCGGCCGCGGCGGAACTGCGCGCCCTGGGCGCGTACGTCCGTACCGTCGACTTCGACGCCCTGGACTCCGAGTCCCACGAGACCGCCCTCGGCAAGATCTTCACCGAGGGCGACATCGACATGGTGCTGCTCGCGTTCGGCATCCTCGGGGACCAGGAGCGCGACGAGGAGGAACCGCTCTCCGCGGTACGGGTCGCCCAGACCAACTACACGGGGGCGGTCTCCGCCGGTCTGGTGTGCGCCGGCGCACTGCAGGAGCAGGGTCACGGATCGCTGGTGGTGCTGTCCTCGGTGGCGGGCGAGCGGGCCCGCCGCGCCGACTTCATCTACGGATCGAGCAAGGCGGGACTGGACGCGTTCGCCCAGGGGCTGGGCGACGCCCTGCACGGCACCGGGGTGCACGTGATGGTCGTGCGTCCCGGCTCCGTACGGTCGGGCACGACGGCGGGGACGGCCGGGGCACCGCTCGCGACGACCCCGGAGGCGGTCGCGGACGCGATCGTGACGGGGCTGCGGCGCCGCTCGGAGACGGTGTGGGTGCCGGGAGCGCTGCGGGTCGTGATGTCGGCACTGCGCCATGTGCCGAGGCCGCTGTTCCGGCGTCTTCCGGTCTGAGCGGCGCGGTCACGCCCGGCAGACCGCGGCAGCGCGGTCGGCCGGCACCTGCGGCCTCAGGGCTGCAGGGACGGCTCGTCCACGGAGCAGCCGCCCTGTGCGGGTACCGCGGGAGCAGAGCCCTCCGCCCCGAACGGAAACTCGTTGATCTTGCGCCAGACCGCATCCGCACCCTGCTCGTACAGCGCGAAGGAACCGCAGGTCCAGGACGCCTCGTAGTCGGAGAGCTCCGCGTACGCCCGGTCCATCGCCTCCTCGGCGATGCCGTGCGCCACGGTCACATGCGGGTGGTAAGGGAACTGCAGGTCGCGCATCAGGGGGCCGGACGCGTCCCGCACCCGCTTCTGCAGCCAGGCACACGCCGACGCGCCCTCGACGACCTGGACGTAGACGACCGGCGACAGGGGGCGGAAGGTCCCCGTCCCGGACAGCCGCATCGGAAAGGGGCGGCCGCCGGTCGCGATCCGGGCGAGATGCCGTTCGACCGCGGGCAGGTCGGCCGCCTCGGCCTCGGTCGGCGGGAGAAGGGTGACGTGGGTGGGAATGCCGTACGCGGCAGGGTCCCCGAAGCTCGCGCGCCGCTCTTGGAGCAGGCTGCCGTAGGGCTCCGGGACCGCGATCGAAACGCCGAGCGTTACGGTCCCCACGTCGTTCTCCTCAATCTTCGAAGGTCGATGGCCGGCTGCGCGCCGTCACCGGAGTCGGTCTCCCGTCGCCAGTGTGCCGCCTGCGGCCACCGTCCCGCCAGGGTCCTTGGACTCAGTGCTTCGCGGGCAGAAAGCCCATCCGGTCGTAGGTCAGCGCCAGGGTCTCGGCGGCCACCGCTCGGGCCTTCTCCGCGCCCTTGGCCAGGATCGAGTCCAGCGACTCGGGGTCGTCAAGATACTCCTGCGTGCGGGTCCGGAACGGTGTGACGAACTCGACCATGACCTCTGCGAGGTCGGTCTTCAACGCACCGTAGCCCTTGCCCTCGTACTTCTGCTCCAGATCCGCGACACCCGATCCGGTGAGGGTGGAGTAGATGGTCAGGAGGTTGCTGACGCCCGGCTTCTCGGCGGGGTCGAAGCGGATGACCGTGTCCGTGTCGGTGACCGCGCTCCTGACCTTCTTCGCCGTGGCCTTCGGCTCGTCGAGGAGGTTGATCAGCCCCTTCGGGGTGGCCGCCGACTTGCTCATCTTGGACGACGGGTCCTGAAGGTCGAAGATCTTCGCCGTCTCCTTGAGGATGTACGGGTCCGGGACGGTGAAGGTCTCACCGAACCGGCCGTTGAAGCGCTCGGCGAGGTCGCGGGTGAGCTCGATGTGCTGACGCTGGTCCTCGCCGACCGGGACCTGGTTGGCCTGGTACAGCAGGATGTCCGCGACCTGGAGGACCGGGTAGGTGAAGAGGCCTACGGTGGCCCGGTCGGCGCCCTGCTTCGCGGACTTGTCCTTGAACTGCGTCATCCGGGATGCCTCGCCGAAGCCCGTGAGGCAGTTCATCACCCAGCCGAGCTGGGCGTGCTCCGGGACATGGCTCTGCACGAAGAGCGTGCAGCGTTCCGGGTCGAGTCCTGCGGCGAGCAGCTGGGCGGCGGCGAGCCGGGTGTTCGCGCGAAGCTCGACGGGATCCTGCGGAACGGTGATCGCATGCAGGTCCACGACCATGTAGAAGGCGTCGTGGGACTCCTGCAGCGCCACCCACTGGCGGACCGCACCGAGGTAGTTGCCGAGGTGGAACGAGCCTGCGGTGGGCTGGATTCCGGAGAGCACGCGGGGGCGTTCAGAGGCCATGAAACTCATTGTCTCAGGTACGGAACCGATCTCCGGCAGCCGGTGTAAGAAAGGTGTGAGGACGCAGGAGGGGGCCCTGCGGAGGGGCCGGGAGGGGGGCCGCGCCGTCGACGACGGGGGTACGGACCGCGCTCCCGGGCGTGCCGAGGGGCAGGTCGAGGGGTGGGCCGGACAGCAGGCCGGGACTCGGGCCGAAGCGGCGGCGAGAGCGCCCGCCGAGGACGAGGCCGCGGTGATCGCTCGTGTGCGCGCCGGGGAGGCGGAGGCATACGCGCAGCTCGTGCGCGCCCACACGGGCGTCGCCCTGCGGGCCGCGGTCGCCTTCGGAGCGGGGGCCGACGCGGAGGATGTGGTGCAGTCGGCTTTCTTGAAGGCGTACCAGTCGCTGGGGGGCTTCCGGGAGGGGGCGGCATTCCGGCCGTGGCTGCTGCGGATCGTGGTGAACGAGACGAGGAACACGGTCCGGTCGGTGGGCCGGGCGCGAGCGGTGGCCGGGCGCGAGGCGATGTTGCGGGGCGCCGATCCGGCGATACCGGAGTCGGCGGATCCGGCGGTGGCGGCGCTCGCGGAGGAGCGCCGGACGCTGCTGACGGCCGCGCTCGACGAGCTGGGCGAAGACCATCGTCGGGTCGTCACGTACCGCTACCTGCTGGAGATGGACGAGGCGGAGACGGCACAGGCCCTGGGCTGGCCACGGGGAACGGTGAAGTCCCGGCTGAACCGCGCCCTGCGAAAGCTGGAGAAGAAGCTCGGGACGACCACGGACGGTCGAGGGACGGACAGGCGAGGGACGGACAGGCGAGGGGCGGACAGGCGAGGGGCGGGAGGGGGTGAGGGGCATGAGTGACACGGAGCGGGGGCGTCGCGGTGACCGGGCGCGCCTGCGGGCGGAGCTGCTGGCACTGGGGCGCGGGATGGATGTGCCGGCGCGGGATCCCGGGGGCGCCGGGCTGACGATGGCGGAGCGGGTGCTGGCGCAGATCGTCGCGGAGGCGGTCCCGGTGCCCGTGCCCGTTCCTCCGGGGCGGCTGAAGCGGGCCGGAGCGTGGGTGCGGAGGCGGGCCCGCCTGTTGGCCGCGGCCCTCTCGGGGGTCCTGGTCGTGGTGGTACTGACACCTCCGGTGCGGGCGACGGTCGCGGACTGGTTCGACTTCGGCGGGGTCGAGGTGCGGTACGACCCGTCCACGCCGGCTCCGGAGCGGCCGGGTCCGGCGGTGCCGGGCTGCGACACCCCGGTGACGCTGTCGGAGGCGGCGCGGCGGTCGGGTTTCCGGCCGGTCGTACCGCCCGCGCTCGGCGCACCGGAGGCGGTGGCCGTGACCGGACTGCCGGAGGGCCGGTCCATGGTCACCCTGTGCTGGCGGGAGAACGGGCGGACGGTACGGCTCGACGAGTTCTTGTCGCGACTCGATCCGTACTTCATGAAACAGGTGCGGGAACAGCCGGAGTGGCTGACGCTCGACGACGGCCGCGGCAGCCCGGTGGGCGGGCTCTGGTTCGCGCAGCCGCATGTGCTGAGCTTCGGCATGGTCGACCGGGACGGCACCCGCTGGACGCGGTCCCAACGGACGGCCGGCCCCACCCTGTTGTGGGTCGAGGAAGATCGGCTGACACTGCGGCTGGAGGGCCTGGACGTGCGGGAGCGGGCCCGCGCGGTCGCCAGGTCCACGCTCGGACGGGCGGGCGATCGATAGGCCTGGGATCGGAAGGCGCCGGAGTGGAACCTGCGGGGCTCGAGCGGTGTACCAGAAGTGACGCGATACGGACGGGCCGTAACGCACAGTGCGACAGGGCAAAGGGGACGTCGTGGGAAAGCCAGGAAGCGTGTTGACGCTAGGGCCGCGTTCGTGGCGGCGGCAGAAGGGCCGGTTCGGGCGGCGGCCGGGGGCTCGGTTCCTGCGGAGCTCGGCGGTGCTGGCGGTGGTGTGGGGGCTGAGTCTCTGCCTCGCGCCGAGTGCGGTGGCAGGCGGATCGACGACCGTGCTCGTCTCCTCGCCCGACAGCGGGAAGGCGACCGCACTCAGCGTCTCGGATCCGAGATATGCCGAGCTGGAGGCCCTGCTGGGCCCGGCCGGAAAGGGCGCCAAGCAGCGGCCGCAGAGCATGGACGCGGCGATGGGGACCCGGCAGATCAATGTGACGTGGATGGTCCTGGATCTGGAGCCGATGCGGACCGACCGCGTCTTCCCGGGCGACGATCCGGACACCATATGGATACACACGGCGTCCGAGGTCCCCTACACCTTCCGCGGGTACTGGCACCGGGCGAAAAATCCGGCGCGGCTGGTCAAGCTGTTCACGGAGCTCGGGCTGATGGGGAAGACGAACAACCAGGACGCGTACGCGAGGTTGTTCCCGCAGGCCTGGGAGAACAAGAAGATGTCCGCCCCGATGGACCCGCTGGCCGGCCTCGCATCGGAACCGGAGACTTCCCCGTCCGCTGCCGCGGACACCGCCAAGGCCTCCGGATCCGCCGGGCGCTTCGACGGCGTGTGGTGGGCCGTGCCCGGGCTGGTGGCGGGCGCGGCGCTCGCTCTGGCCCTGCGCCCGCTGGCAGCCCGGCGGCGCGGTGACGGCGGAGAAGGCGGCGGCTGGGGCGGCGGCGGAGGCGGCGGCTGGGGCGGCCGCGAGAGCGGCCCACGGCAGGAACTCCTGGACCTCTGACTGCGGTATCTCACGGGCGCGCCATGGATTGAAGGTTTCCTCCCCGGAGATCCGACCGACGATACAAAGTGGGCACCACCCCAGCCCACGCCGCACGACGAACGGAGATCCCGTGTCGACCACGGAAACCGCCATCGCCTCCGCCGAGGCGCACAGCGCGCACAACTACCATCCGCTGCCGGTCGTCGTCGCCTCGGCGGAAGGCGCCTGGATGACCGATGTCGAAGGGCGGCGCTACCTCGACATGCTCGCGGGCTACTCGGCGCTCAACTTCGGCCATGGCAACCGACGCCTGATCGAGGCGGCCAAGGCACAGCTGGACCGGGTGACCCTGACCTCGCGCGCCTTCCATCACGACCGGTTCGCCGACTTCTGTACGCAGCTCGCCGAGTTGTGCGGCATGGAGATGGTGCTGCCCATGAACACCGGGGCGGAGGCCGTGGAGACCGCGGTGAAGACCGCCCGCAAGTGGGGTTACCGGGTGAAGGGCGTCCCGGACGGCATGGCGAAGATCATCGTTGCGTCGAACAACTTCCACGGCCGGACGACGACCATCATCAGCTTCTCCACCGACCAGGAGGCGCGGACGGACTTCGGCCCGTACACGCCGGGGTTCGAGATCGTGCCGTACGGGGACCTGACCGCGCTGCGTGCGGCGATGACGGACAACACCGTGGCGGTGCTGATGGAGCCGATCCAGGGCGAGGCCGGGGTACTGGTGCCGCCGCCCGGCTACCTCCCACGGGTGCGCGAGCTGACCCGCGAGCGGGATGTGCTCTTCATCGCGGACGAGATCCAGTCGGGTCTGGGCCGGACGGGCAGGACCTTCGCCTGCGAGCACGAGGGTGTCGTGCCGGACATGTATGTGCTCGGCAAGGCACTGGGCGGTGGCGTGGTGCCGGTGTCGGCCGTGGTCTCGTCGGCCGCGGTGCTCGGGGTGTACCGGCCGGGTGAACACGGCTCGACGTTCGGCGGCAACCCTCTCGCCTGTGCGGTCGCGCTGGAGGTCATCGCGATGCTGCGCACCGGTGAGTTCCAGCAGCGGGCCGCCGAGTTGGGCGACCACCTCCACCAGGAGCTGGGGCTGCTGGTGGGTGGCGGCGCGGTGGAGACGGTGCGCGGCCGCGGGCTGTGGGCGGGAATCGACATCGCCCCGGGTCACGGCACGGGCCGGGAGATCTCCGAGAAGCTGATGGACCGCCGGGTGCTGGTCAAGGACACCCACGGTTCGACGATCCGGATCGCCCCGCCCCTGGTGATCAGCAAGGAGGACCTGGACTGGGGCCTGGAGCAACTGCGGGAGGTACTGCGCGGCTGACGCCGCCGCACCGTCGGGGGCCTGGTCGCCCCGGCCCCCGACGCGGTGTCGCTACAGGATGACGTGGGGCAGGAAACGCGCGTACTCGTCCGTCACCAGCCCCGCCGATTCCCGGATGCCGAGCCCCGCGGACTCGTCCTCGACGACCCAGGCGCCCAGCACGACCCGGTTGCCGTCGAAGTCCGGCAGCGGGGCCAGCTCCTGGTAGCAGCACGGCTCGTCCCGTATCACCACGGGAGTTCCGGGCTCATGGATCGTGACGCCGGCACCCTCACGGCCGAGCAGCGGCTTGGCGACATAGCCGGTGCCACCGCCTCCGTTCCCGTCCCCGGCCAGTTCGCGAGGACCGTCGAGATAGGAGGCCAGCAGATTCGGGTGACCCGGATAGAGCTCCCAGAGGATGGCCAGCAGCGCCTTGTTGGAGAGGAGCATCTTCCAGGCGGGCTCGATCCAGCAGGTGGTGCCCGTGCCGCCGCCGTTGTCGAGGGTGTCCAGGACGTGGGGGCCGAAACGATCGGTCGCCAGCCACTCCCACGGGTAGAGCTTGAAGCAGCTACGGATGAAACGGAGCCGATCGTCGACGAACCGTCCGGTCAGCCGGTCCCAGCCGATCTTTTCCACGGAGAGCGCCTCCGTGTCGATGCCGGCCTGTTCGGCGGTCTCGCGGAGATACGCGACCGTCATCAGGTCCTCGCCGAGCTCGTCCCCCTCGGAGTGGGCGAAATGCAGCGGTCCCGGTGGCAGCAGCGCGGCCTGCCGCTTCCATGCCGCGACGAGACGTTCATGAAGGGAGTTCCACTGGTCGGCGTCCGGGAAGCGGTCCTCCATCCAGAACCACTGGGCACTGGCCGCCTCCACGAGTGAAGTGGGGGTGTCGGCGTTGTACTCCAGCATCTTCGCCGGGCCTGTTCCGTCGTAGCGCAGGTCGAACCGGCCGTACAGGGACGGAAGTTCGGCGCGGCGCCGCCACGACTCGGTGATCAGAGCGGCCAGTCGCCGGTCGGTGATGCCGAGGTCGGCGAAGCGGTCCTGCTCGACGATGTGCGCGGCCGCGGCCAGGCACATCGTGTGCAGTTCCTCGACCACGTCCTCCAGCGCCTCGACCTCGGGCAGCGAGAAGACGTAGTACGCGCTCTCGTCCCAGTAGGGGCGCAGCGATCCGTCCGGGTAGCGGGTCAGCGGATAGACGATCCCCTGCTCCTCGACGATCTCCTGCCAGCCGGGGCGCGGTTCGGTGGTGCGGCGTTCCATGACCGGTCAGCCGCCGCCCGTACCTGAGCAGCCGAAGCCGCCGCGATCGACGGCGGACTTGTCGAAACTGCCGCCCTGGACCTTGCCGCCCTTGGAGCTGCCGCCGTAGTAGTAGGTGCCGTGGCCGCTGCTGCTCTTGCACTCGTAACTCGGCAGCTTGGAGTGGGTCACCGGGTCCACGCACCGCTTGTCCGGCTCCGATCCGCACGAGGTGATCGCCGCCGCGAGAACCCCCATGGAACCGAGCACCACCGTGCTCGACCTCACCCTGCGCTTGGCCATGCTTCCGTCTCCCCCATCGTTGCGTTCCGGCCGTGGGACCGACCGTCAGATTAGATGGCCGCCCGGGGAGGCGGGAACCGGGTGCGGTGCAGACCGCGCCGTGGAGTCCGCATGTGCTCTTTGAGCCGATCTGCGCACCCGCTTCCGCGGTGTGCCTCGGTAGGGCCTTCGTTGTCCAGGCCGCCGTTGCCACGTGGGCCGTCGCGGGGCCAGGGCCGGAGCGGGCGTCGATCCGGCGCTGTCGCCGCCCGCGGTGCGGCAGTGCCGCTCTGCCGCTGTACGGCCGGACACGCGCTCGGCGGCTTCGACTTCGTCGGTTGCCCGCCGATCGGCCCGGCAGCCGGACGGCGGCCCGCGAGACCGCGCACCCTGGGGCGGGGGCCGGGGCGGGGACGGAGACGGGGACACGGTTGCGGGGCTGTCCAGGTCGCGACGACGGAGCACACGGATGCCCGACGCCAGGGCACGTGCGGATGACGGGTGCGGGCACGGGCGCGGACGCCGGCCGGGGTCCCGCCTACTGCGACAGCGCCCGGCAGAGCGCTTCCAGGGCGCCTGCCCAGGCGCTGTCGGTCGGGGCGCCGTAGCTGATGACCAGTGCGTCGGTTCCTGCCTCCGCGTCCGCATGCCGGAACCGGGCCATGCCTTCCAGGGCCAGCCCCTGGAAGGCCGCGGCCTGGATCACCGATCGCTCGCCGCCGTCAGGGAGTTCGAGGACGGCGTGCAGACCGGCGGCGATCCCACTGATCCGCAGCCCTGGGGCTTGTTCGGCCAGCGCCGCGACGAGCTGGTCGCGGCGCCGTCGGTAGCGCAGCCTCATCGAGCGCACATGACGGTCGTACGCACCGGACTCGATGAACTCCGCGAGCGTCAGCTGGTCCAGGGTGCTCGACATCCAGTCGATCTCGCCCTTCACCTCGGCCACGTCCTTCACGAGTTCCTGCGGCAGCACCATCCAGGCCAGTCGAAGCCCCGGCGCCAAGGACTTGCTGGCCGTCCCCATGTAGACGACCCGTTCCGGGTCGAGGCCCTGAAGCGCGCCGACCGGCTGCCTGTCGTAGCGGAACTCGCCGTCGTAGTCGTCCTCCAGGATCAGACCGCCCGCACCCCGTGCCCAGTCGACGGCTGCGGCCCGCCGGTCGGGATGGAGCGACACCCCTGTGGGGAACTGATGCGCGGGGGTCATCAGCACCGCGCCCACCCCTCGCATCCCGATCAGCTCCCCGGTCCGGGAGCCGAGTCCGTCGAGCGGCAGGCAGGGCGTGCGCAGGCCAGCGTCCGCTAGCTGGTTCCAGTGCGCATCCAGTCCGTACGACTCGACAGCCACCTCCCGCACCCGCCGCTTCCGCAACACCTTCCCCATCAGCATCAGCCCGTGGAGGAAGCCGGAACAGATCACGATCCGCTCCGGGGCCGCGTACACCCCGCGGGCCCGCGCCAGATAGCCGGCCAGTGCGGTGCGCAGCTCGATGCGCCCGCGCGGATCGCCGTACCCGAAGGCCTCGTTGGGCGCGGCGGTCAGGGCACGCCGGGCCGCCTTGAGCCAGTCGGCGCGCGGGAACGTCGACAGATCGGGCGAGCCGGGCATCAGGGTGTAGGCGGGCCGGCGCCGCACCGGCCGGGAGCGCCGGGCCGCCGCAGCCGGTCGACGCGGCTCGGCCCGTTGCGCGACCCGGGTGCCCGAACCCTGCCGGGCGGTGAGCCAGCCCTCGGCGACCAGCTCGGCGTAGGCGTCCGCCACGGTGTTCCGGGCGATCCCCAGGTCGGCGGCGAGCGTGCGGGACGACGGCAGCCGGGTCCCGGGCGTCAGCCGCCCGGTCCGTACGGCCTCTCGCAGCGCGTTCATCAGCCCGGCCCGCAGCCCCGCCGCGCCCGCCGGGTCGATGTGCAGGTCGGCCCCGAAAGTGGCCCACGGATCCATCATGGAAATGGACCATACTCCTGCGCCATATGCCTCGTAGCGTCGCACCCATGACGACGAACGATCACAACCGCCCGACCTCCGGCTACGGCCCCGAACACAGCCCCCGCATGCAGTGGGCCGAGCTCGCCCCCGATGTCTTCAAGGCCATGGTCCGGCTGGAGGCAGCATCCGGTAAGGGCCTGGACCCGATCCTCGCCGAGCTGGTGAAGATCCGTTCCTCGCAGCTCAACCACTGCGCGTTCTGCCTCGACATGCACACCAAGGACGCGCTCGCGGCGGGCGAGTCGATCGAGCGGATCGTCCAGCTCAGCGCGTGGGAGGAGTCGCGTCACTTCTACACGGAGAAGGAGATCGCGGCGATCGAGCTCACGGAGGCCGTGACGGTCCTGACCGACGGTTTCGTGCCGGATGACGTGTACGAGAGGGCCGCAAAGCACTTCGACGAGGCCGAGCTGGCCCAGCTGATCGCCGCCATCACGGTGATCAACGCCTGGAACCGGTTCGCCGTCTCCACTCGCATGGTCCCCGGCCACTACGCTCCCAGCGACAGGAAGCACTGACCCGGGCCGGGCAGCATCGCCGCCCGGCCGCCGCACCGGCCCTCCTCCGCCTCGCCCCTCCCGGGAGCCCCGCGATGACCGTCTCCGTCTTCCGTCACCTGCACCACAGCCGTACCCCCGGAGACCCGCTGGTCCTCCCCGGTCCGTGGGACGCCGCGAGCGCCCGTGTCTTCGCCGACGCCGGCTTCCCGGCGCTCGCCACGCCGAGCGCCGGGGTCGCGGCCTCGCTCGGGTACGAGGACGGGGCGACACCCGTCGCCGAGATGTTCGCGGCCGTGGCCCGGATCGCGCGCGCCGTTCCCGTACCCGTCTCGGCGGACATCGAGGCCGGTTACGGGCTGCCGCCGAAGGAACTCGTGGAGCGGCTCCTCGACACGGGTGCGGTCGGCTGCAACCTGGAGGACTCGGCCGACGGCGTCCTGGAGGACCCGCAACGGCAGGCGGACCGGCTGGCGGAGGTACGCACGGTCGCGGGCGACCAGCTCTTCGTCAACGCTCGCGTCGATACGTACGTGCACGGCGTCCCGGACGGCATCGACCCGGAGACGGAGACGATCGCCCGCGCCCGGCTGTACGCGGCAGCCGGTGCGGACTGCGTCTACCCGATCGCCGCCCCGCCCGAGTCCCTTCCGCGCCTGGCCGCCGCCATCCCGGCGCCGCTCAACGTCTTCGCCCTGCCGGACGGCCCGACCCCGCGCCGCCTCGGCGAACTGGGCGCCACCCGCATCACGTTCGGTCCAGGGCTGCAGCGCCAGGCCATGGCAGCCGTCCGCCGGATCGTCGACCGGTTGCACGCGCTGTAGCCTCCCGCACACCGAGCCCGCCAGGCCCTAGCCGTGGGCCTGTCTGCCCCCGAACGCGGCCAGGGTCCGTTCCAGAGCCGGCATGGCCCGCACCACGTTGCGGGAGCGGATCAGGGCGTCCCAGGCGGGTTCGAACTTCTTCCAGCCGCCCGCGTACGCCAGGTGCCTCAGCCGCTCGTGCGTGCCCGGCTGTGCGGCCGAACCGCGCCAGATGTTCGACCAACGGTAGAAGTCGCGGTACGCACGCCAATAACCGTCCTCCAGCTGACGCGAGGTCATTCCCTTCGGACGGTGGACGACATGGCGGGTGTCGTAGAGATCCCAGTCCCGGTGGACGATCCGGTCCTCGGCCTCCATCTGCTTCCACAGGCCGGTGGACGGATACGGCGTCATGATGTGAAAGGTGGCCGTCTCGATGCCCTGTTCGACGGCCCACTCCACCGTCCGGTCGAAGACGTCCGGGCCGTCGTGGTCGAGGCCGAAGACAAAGCTGGCGTTGACCATGACACCGGCGCCATGGAGCCGGCGGACGGCGGCCGCGTAGTCCTTGCCGATGTTCTGGTCCTTGCGGCGTTCGGCGAGATTCGCGCTGTTGACGGTCTCGAAGCCGACGAACAGGCTGCGCAGCCCCGCGTCCACGGCCCGCTCCAGCAGGTCCGGCTGGAGTACGGACTTCACGGTGCCGGCCGCCTGCCAGAGCCGTCCCGTTCCGGCCATCCCGTCGAAGAGCGCCTCGGCGAAGCGCCGGTTGCCGAGCAGATGATCGTCGAGGAAGTACAGGTGCCTGCCGGGCAGCCGCTCGATCTCGGCGAGAGCGTCGTCCACGGCCTGGGTGTAGAAGGACTTGCCGCCCTCGAAGAACGCGTCCTTGTAGCAGAAGTCGCAGTGGTGCGGGCAACCGCGCGAGACGACGATCGAGTTGGGCACCAGATACAGGTTCCGTTTGATCAGGTCCCGTCGTACGGGCGGCAGTCCGGCCAGGGTGCGCAGTGTGGAGTCGTACCGACGGCCCGGCGCACCGTCCCGGAACTCCTTCAGGAACAGCGGCCAGGTGTCCTCCCCCGGCCCGGTGAAGATCGTGTCCGCGTGCGCCGCCGCCTCGTCCGGGAGCGAGGTCACATGGAGGCCGCCCATGGCGACGTGGACGCCCCGGGCACGGAAGTGGTCGGCTATCTCGTAGCTGCGCCGGGCGGAGGTGATGTACGGCTGGACGACCAGCAGATCGGGGCTGTCGAGCGACTCGATGTCGACCCGTTCGACGTGCTCGTCGAGGAGCGTCACCTCGTCGTCCGGGTCCAGGTAGCCGGCGAGGGTCGCCAGGCCGAGCGGTGGGAAGAGCGAGTACTTGATCGGCCGGAAGAGCGGGCTGGTCGCCTCGGTCAGGGCCGGAAGAATCATCGTCACGCGCATGACAGCCCAGACGGCACAACCCGTATCCGCAGTTCCCGCTCACGGCCGTTCCCGCCGGCGGCCAGGTGCGAACGCAGCCGCCCCCGGCAGCGAGTGCTGCCGGGGGCGGTGAGGTACGCGCCAGGAGGCGTACGGATCAGATCAGACCGAGCTCGCGAACCGCGTCGCGCTCCTCGGCGAGCTCCTGCACCGACGCGTCGATACGCGTGCGGGAGAACTCGTTGATGTCCAGGCCCTGGACGATCTCGTACTTGCCGTCCTTCGTGGTGACCGGGAAGGACGAGATGAGGCCCTCGGGCACACCGTAGGAGCCGTCCGACGGGATGCCCATCGAGGTCCAGTCGCCGGGGGCGGTGCCGTTGACCCAGGTGTACACGTGGTCGATGGCGGCGTTGGCGGCCGAGGCGGCCGAGGACGCGCCACGGGCCTCGATGATCGCCGCGCCGCGCTTGGCGACGGTCGGGATGAAGGTGTCGGCCAGCCACGCCTCGTCGTTGACGAGCTCGGCGGCGTTCTTGCCGGCCACCTCCGCGTGGAAGATGTCCGGGTACTGGGTCGCCGAGTGGTTGCCCCAGATCGTCAGCTTCTTGATGTCGGAGACGGCGGCGCCGGTCTTGGCGGCCAGCTGCGAGATCGCGCGGTTGTGGTCCAGGCGGGTCATCGCGGTGAAGCGCTCGGCCGGTACGTCCGGGGCGGCGGCCTGCGCGATGAGCGCGTTGGTGTTGGCCGGGTTGCCGACGACGAGGACCTTGATGTCGTCCGCGGCGTTGTCGTTGATCGCCTTGCCCTGCGGCTTGAAGATGCCGCCGTTGGCGGAGAGCAGGTCGCCGCGCTCCATGCCCTTCGTACGGGGGCGGGCGCCGACGAGCAGGGCGACGTTCGCACCGGCGAAGCCGACGTTGGCGTCGTCCGTGATCTCGATGTTGCGCAGCAGCGGGAAGGCGCAGTCGTCGAGCTCCATCGCGGTGCCCTCGGCGGCCTTCAGACCCTGCGGGATCTCCAGGAGACGCAGGTTGACCGGCACGTCCGGGCCGAGCAGGTGGCCGGAGGCGATGCGGAAGAGCAGCGCGTAGCCGATCTGGCCGGCTGCGCCGGTCACGGTGACATTCACGGGAGTGCGGGTCATGGCGATCTCCGTTAGACAGCTGGCGGTGGGGGTCCCTGCCCCTGGTGCTGGATATCCCCTGAATCTTGATGTGAAGAGATATCCAGCGATCAGGCTATCCGACCCGCAACCTCCCGGCCGCCCGGCCCCCTGTGGCACCGCACACAACCGGTCACGGACCGCTCACCGCGATCGTGTCTCATCCGTCGGCGTCGGTGCACTCCTTCGTCCCGGACGCGAGCGTCGCGCAGGCCCTGGCGTCGGCGGCCTTCTTGACGGCGACCATGGGGGTGTACGCGTCCATGTCCGTGCCGGCGTCCACCGCGCCGTGCTGACCCGCGGCCCCGCCTGCGGCGATCCGGACCGTGTCGCCCGGGGCGGCCCTGGTGATCCGGGCCCACGCCGCGGCACACGTCTCGCTGTAGCGCACCTCGACAAGACGTCCGCCGACCGTGACGCTTGCGGCCGTACGGGCGAACCTGCCGCCGCACCCCATGTCCTCCGGATCCTTCCCCGTGCAGTCGGTGCCGCCGCACCCGACGCCGTCCGGCAGGGGCGCGCTCGGGCTCGGCGACGCCGACGGGGTGGCCGCGTCCTTCCTGTCGTTGTCGTGACCGTCCGGGCCGGTCAGGAGCAAGGCGGCGGCTGCCACCATCAGCACGCCCACCACGCCGGCCAGGAACACGGTCGCCTTGCGGCGGTCCACCGGCTTCCGCGGACCGCCGGCGTGTTGTGGCTGCGGCGGCCGCCCCGCTGCAGCGGGTCCGTATGCGTCTGCGTGACCGGCCCCCGGGAGCGCCTGTGACTGCTGCGGCACGTGCGGGGCGGTCCCGCGTTGCATCGGTACGGACGGTGCGCGGCCCCTGTCGCGCCCGTCCCGGCCTGTGCCGGGGTCCGTGGCTGTACCGATGCCCGTGCCGCTGACGGCTCCGGCGGAGCGGTGGCTCCCGTCGTGTCCCACCGGGCTCGGCCCGAACTCGCCGAGCGCCGCACGCGCCTGGGCGATCCGAATGCCCTCCATCGTCATGTCGTGGCGCATCTCGGCGCGGCTCCAGGCCCGCTCCGCCAGCTCCCACATGGTCGTCAGATACACCTGATCGGTACCCGTGACGTCGGCGAGAGCGACGATCGCCCCCTTGGGGGCGAGCAGCCGACCGTTCAGATAGCGCTCCCACGACGTCTTGCTGTAGCCCGTGCGGTCAGCGACCGCGGCGATGCCCAGACCACTGCGATCGACGAGTCTGCGAAGCTGACCGGCGAACTCCCGCACCTGTGGGTCGAGTTCCTCCGGCAGTGCCTTCCAACGAGGCATTACTTCCCCCTCAGTTCCCCCGAACGTGCCTGATGTACCCCGCTCTGTCGTTCCCCCCTCGTCCCGGTACGGCGGTCTACCGTTCCGGACTACCCAGCAGGATGCGCAAAGGCGGGCGGCCAGTTCCTGGAGAGAGAGCGCACCGAATCATTCGGGGGGTCGGCTCGTACCGCCGCGCGCCCCCTGCCCTGCGTTGCCGTGCCGGTCCGCCGCCGTTGCGCGGCGATCACACGGTGGTGGAATGGTCACTTCCGTGCCACAGGCCACCTGGTTCCCTTGAACCGTCGTTCCTCGTCGACAAGGCTGGATCCAGGCCGGGGCAAGGCCGCTCAAGTCACCACTTTCCGGAGCTTTTCCGCTCCTGTGGGCCCCGGCCACAGGTGTCCGTCCCTCATCGGGGGAGGGGGCGGACACCACCTGTTGGGCGGAAGGCCGCCGCGCAGAAGCCCGCCGGGCCGGGGCCAGGCAGAACTTCCGGCAGAACTCGGCGGGATGCCGTCTCCTTCCGGAGGCCGACGGCCGGCGTGTCCAGGAACTGTTCCGTGCTCAGCCGTGTCGGGCGGCACGAGGACCGGCGTCATCAGGCCGAGCGAGCCGAAGCCCCGCGCGACGGCGTCGGACCGGACGTCACAAAACGAGGTCCGCGCGAAGTCGTGGATGACTCGCCGCGGACGCACCTCGGCGGTGCGAAACCGATGACCACGGTCAGTTGCGCAAAAGCCGCGGCCCCCCTCGCACCGGGAACGGGTGCGAGGGGGGCCGGTTCGGCGCTACGAGGAGTACGTGGCGTCCTGGACCTGCTCGGCGCCGTACGGGAGTCAGCGGATCGTGAAGCGGACCGCGTGCTCCAGGAACGGTACGTCCAGCCACGGCTTGGGCTGTGCCACGAGTGCGAGCAGCACGATCAGAACGCCGAGCAGTCCGTACGTCACCAGGTCGGTGAACCGGGAACGGACCGCCAGCATGCCCACCGAGGGAACCACGCAGCGCAGCACGGCTCCACCGATGAGGGCGACGCCGATCAGTATCGTGCCGATCCTGAAGGCCTGGGCGAACGGGTTGACGGCGACGATCAGCAGGCCGATCCCGGCCGTGCAGAGCACGGCGAGCAGCGGCCACTGGCGGGCCGGGGCGGGCGCGTCCCCGGACGCCGCCCTGCCGCCGCCCTCGGGGCGCGCGGTGTCCCGGGTGAACGAGGGGAACCGTCGCGACGGGCGGGGCTCGACACCCGGGCCATCGCCGGGTGCGGGTTCGCCGTCGGCGGCATCGCTGCCGCCGGAGCCGGCGCCCGCGTCCTCGGCCGTCGCCTCTGCAGCGGTCTCGCCATCCGCGGCTTCGGCATCCGTAGCCTCTTCGCCCGCGGGCCCGGCGTCCGGGCGCGCGGCACCGGGACCCTCGCCCGCAGCGCTCACACCCTCGCCCGGCACGTCCTCGGCACGCTCATCCGCACCGCGCGCGACTCCGCCCGGCGGCACCGGAATCGCCCGGTCCGCCGCGGCGGCCGGGTCGGCCGGACTCGTACCAGCACCCATGGGGTTCCTTCCGGATCAGGTCGGTCGGCTCAGTCGGCGGAGACGGAAGCCGCGGCGGCCGCATCGCGCTCGGCCGCTTCCACCACGTTGACGAGCAGCTGGGCACGGGTCATCGGGCCGACACCGCCCGGGTTCGGGGAGATCCACGCGGCGACCTCGGCCACCCCGGGGTGCACATCGCCGACGATCTTCCCCTCCTCGTCCCGGCTGACGCCGACGTCGAGCACGGCCGCGCCCGGCTTCACGTACTCGGGCCTGATGATGTGCGGCGAACCCGCGGCGGCGACGATGATGTCGGCCTGCTTGAGCTGCGCGGCGAGATCACGCGTGCCGGTGTGGCACTGGGTGACGGTGGCGTTCTCGGACTTACGGGTCAGCAGCAGCGGGATCGAGCGGCCGATGGTGACACCGCGGCCGACGACCACGACGTGCGCCCCGTTGATCTCGACGTCGTGGTGGCGGAGCAGCTGGACCACGCCCTGCGGGGTGCACGGCAGCGGGCCCGCCTCGTTGAGGACGAGCCGGCCGAGGTTCATCGGGTGCAGACCGTCGGCGTCCTTGGCCGGATCCATCAGTTCCAGGACACGGTTGGTGTCGATGCCCTTGGGGAGAGGAAGCTGCACGATGTATCCCGTGCAGTCGGGGTTGTCGTTGAGCTCCCGTACGACGTCCTCGATCTCCTCCTGGGTGGCGGTGTCGGGGAGTTCGCGCTGGATGGAGCCGATGCCGACCTGCGCGCAGTCGCGGTGCTTGCCGTTCACGTACCACCTGCTGCCCGGGTCGTCCCCGACGAGCAGGGTTCCCAGGCCAGGGGTGATGCCCTGCGCCTTGAGGGCCGCCACGCGGACGGTCAGATCGGACTTGATCGCGGCTGCGGTGGCCTTGCCATCGAGAATCTGGGCAGTCATGGTGCCCATCCTCGCGGATGACCCCACCCGCATACCAATTCTGGGTCCCCACGGTGGCCGTCAGATTGCGCTTGCACAACACATACGGCAATCGACTGGACAAAAAGCCGACGTCAAGACGACGATGAGCCGCGCAGTACGCGGGCAGTGTCGGGGGGACAGGCCGTTCTGATTGCGCACGATTCCTCCGCCCGGACCGCGTCGTCCCCGCACTTTCGCAACGGAGGAATTTCGCCATGAGCAACGGCGACCCGAACAACCCCTACGGCCAGCAGCCGGGCGGGCAGCCGGGCTACGGCTACCCCCAGCAGGCCCCGCAGGGCGTGCCCCAGCAGGGCTACGGCTACCCCGCGGCTCCGCCCGTCCCGCAGTTCGGCGCCGCAGGCTTCGGCGGGGGCCCGCTGGAGATGCCGGGCGGCGTCAAGGCCGCCCGCGTCATGCTCTACGTGATCGGCGGCCTGCAGCTCATCGGCGCGATCCTCTTCGTCCTCAGCGCCGTGGCCGTGAACGCCGCCAAGAACGACGCGACGCTCCAGGACGACGTCCAGTTCCAGCAGCTCGCCGACTACTCCGGCGGAGCACTGTGGGGCCTCTCGGTCCTCGTGCTGCTGTGGGGCGTCCTGGCCGTGTTCCTCGCCGCGAAGTTCGGCAAGGGCGGCAACGGGATCCGCATCACCGCCATCGTCTTCGGTTCGATCACCGCGCTGCTCGGCATCTACCCGTTCATCGTGGTCGGCCTCGTCCACACGGTTCTGTCGATCCTGGTCATCGTCTTCGTGGCGCGGGCCGACGGCAGCGCCTGGTTCAACCGTCAGCAGCAGCCGCAGTACTGAACCTGCCGGTCTGGCGTTCCCGCAGGGGAACCGGAAGGCCGTGAACCCGCACGCGCGTGGGTTCACGGCCTTCGGCGTTTTCCGGGTGCCGACCGTCGCTCCGGGCACGGCGTCGGAACCCGAGGGTGCCTCCCGGAGACCGGTTCCGGGAAACGCCGTCGGCGTTCGTTCACGCCGCCCGTACGTTCACACGGCTCAGTGGAAGAAGTGCCGCGTACCCGTGAAGTACATCGTCACGCCCGCCTTCTTCGCGGCTTCGACGACCAGCTCGTCACGGACCGAACCACCGGGCTGGGCCACGGCCTTGATGCCGGCCGCGGTCAGGATCTCCAGACCGTCCGGGAACGGGAAGAACGCGTCCGAAGCGGCGTACGCACCGCGTGCACGCTCCTCGCCCGCCCGCTCGACGGCGAGCTTCGCGGAGTCGACGCGGTTGACCTGTCCCATGCCGACGCCGACCGAGGCGCCGCCCTTGGCGAGCAGGATCGCGTTGGACTTGACCGCGCGGCAGGCCTTCCAGGCGAAGGCGAGCTCGGCGAGCTCGTCCTCGGAGAGCGCCTCACCGGTGGCGAGGGTCCAGTTGGCCGGGTCGTCGCCTTCGGCCTGGAGCCGGTCGGTGACCTGGAGCAGCGCGCCGCCGTCGATCGGCTTGACCTCGACCGTGGAGGTCGGGGCGTCGGGGCAGCGCAGCACGCGGATGTTCTTCTTGCGGGCGAGGATCTCGACCGCGCCGTCCTCGTACGCCGGGGCGACGATGACCTCGGTGAAGATCTCCGCGACCTGCTCGGCCATGGCGACGGTCACCGGACGGTTGACGGCGATGACGCCGCCGAAGGCCGACAGCGGGTCGCAGGCGTGCGCGTTGCGGTGCGCCTCGGCGACGTCGTCGGCGATCGCGATGCCGCACGGGTTGGCGTGCTTGATGATCGCGACGCACGGCTCGGCATGGTCGTACGCGGCACGGCGCGCGGCGTCCGTGTCCGTGTAGTTGTTGTACGACATCTCCTTGCCGTGCAGCTGCTCCGCCTCGGCCAGGCCGCCGGTGCCGGAGGTGTAGAGCGCGGCGGGCTGGTGCGGGTTCTCGCCGTACCGCAGGACGTTGCTGCGCTCGTACGTCGCACCGAAGAAGTCGGGGAAGCCCGTGTCGTCGGCGGCGGCGTAGTCGTCCGCGAACCAGGAGGCGACGGCGACGTCGTACGCGGCCGTGTGCTGGAACGCCTCGGCGGCGAGCCGCTTGCGGGTCGTCAGGTCGAAGCCGCCCGCCTCGACCGCGGCCAGGACGTCGGCGTAGCGGTCGGGGCTCGTGACGACGGCCACGGACGGGTGGTTCTTGGCCGCGGCGCGGACCATCGACGGGCCGCCGATGTCGATCTGCTCCACGCACTCGTCGGCGGAGGCGCCGGAGGCGACGGTCTCCTTGAACGGGTACAGGTTGACGACGACGAGGTCGAAGGGCTCGACACCGAGCTCGGCGAGCTGCTCGCGGTGGGCGTCCAGGCGCAGGTCGGCCAGGATGCCGGCGTGCACGCGCGGGTGCAGCGTCTTGACACGGCCGTCGAGGCACTCGGGGAAGCCGGTGAGCTCCTCGACCTTGGTGACCGGCACACCGGCGGCGGCGATCCTCCCGGCGGTCGAGCCGGTGGAGACGAGCTCGACGCCCGCCTCGTGCAGACCGCGGGCGAGGTCTTCGAGCCCCGTCTTGTCGTAGACACTGACCAGGGCGCGGCGGATGGGCTTATTCACCGACATGACCGAGATGAACCTTTCGTCCCTCAATGCGATAGCCGTTACGGGCGAGCCGCCCCACGACCTCGACGAGCAGCTTGCGCTCGACTTCCTTGATGCGTTCATGGAGAGCGGCTTCGCCCTCCGGCGTGTCCTCTTCGGTCACCTCGACCACGCCCTGCGCGATGATCGGACCGGTGTCGACGCCGTCGTCGACGAAGTGGACGGTGCACCCGGTGACCTTCGCGCCGTACGCGAGGGCGTCACGCACCCCGTGGGCACCGGGAAAGCTGGGGAGCAGGGCAGGGTGGGTGTTGACGAACCGGCCGCCGAACTCGGCGAGGAACCGCTTGCCCACGATCTTCATGAAGCCGGCGGACACCACGAGGTCCGGATGGTGCGCGGCAGTGGCGGCGGCGAGCGCCGCGTCCCACTCCTCGCGGGTGGCGTAGTCCTTCACCTTGCAGACGAAGGTCGGCAGCCCGGCGCGCTCCGCCCGTTCCAGACCGACGATGCCGTCGCGGTCGGCGCCGACCGCGACGACCTGGGCGCCGAAGCCCGCGGGGTCGTCGCCGATCGCATCGAGCAGGGCTTGGAGGTTCGTACCGGAACCGGATACCAGCACGACCAGGCGAGCCGGAGCGGCGGAGGGGGGCGGGGAGGCCACGGCTGGGCCCTTTCTCGCGTGGTGAAGCAGAGCGACGCTGTTTGCGGGGTCGTTATTTGTAGGGTCGTACGAAAGAATCGCGCCCCTCGATACGGGGAACTCTACGAAGGAGCCGACCGTCAGCAACGATACCGGCACATCGGGGGACCCCCACGGGACGGGGGTGAAGGGCCGGATCCCAGGGGAGATCCAAGGGAGATCGAGGGGGAGATCACACGGGGAGTGGGTCCGGGCGGCAGATATCGGCCTCCGGCGTCGCGCTCCCAGCTTTCGGCCCCTCCTGGCCGGGAGGTAGCGTCAGGGGACAGCGAACCGTCCGTCAGGGCGGAAATGACGAGATGGGGAAGACGTTCACCATATGCCGGACCGACGCCGCCGCACCGCCTTCCGCCTCCCGCTGCCCGAGCGGACCTCACTGCTGCTGCGGGAACGCCAGTCCCCGACGGGCTCCTCCTCGTCCTCGGATCCTTCGGATTCGTCGGATTCCTCGAACAAGAAGGACGACAACCCCTTCGCCGCCCCGCCGGAGAACCGCCCCGACCAGCCGTGGCGGCCGCGCCACCCGTCGCACGGCGCGAACGGGGGCGGGGACGAGGGTTCGAACGGGAACGGTGAGGGATCGCCCGAGGGCGGCTCGTCCGACGACCGGCCGGTCTGGGGCAGCCAGTGGAGCAGCCACCAGCCGGGCCGCCAGAGCGGCGGCTTCGGCGGCCGTCCGGGCGGCCAGGGCGGCCCGAACGGCCCAGGTGGCCAGGGCGGGCCCGAGGGCGGCCCCGGCGGGCTGCGCTGGGACCCGACCGACCCCGCCCAGCGGCGCGCCCGCTACGCGCTGCTCTCCGGCATGTGGGCATTCTTCTTCGCGATCTTCGACTTCCCGGAGATCGCCCTGCTGCTCGGCGCACTCGCCGTGTACTGGTCGATCAGCTCGCTGCGCGCCAAGCCGAAGACCGCAACGGCCACGGAGAACGCCGACGGGGCTGCCCGTGCGGGTTCCGCCTCCGGTTCCGCTCCGGTCCGGGGACAGGCACCTGGAGCCGGGACCGCCGCCCCGTACGCACAGGGCCAGGGCAGGCCGCAGACGACCGCTGCGGTCAGCGGTCTCGTCACGGCGCTGCTCGCGCTCTCGATCGTCGCAATGACGTTCACGGTGCAGCTGGTCTACCGCGACTACTACACATGCGTGAACGACGCCCTCACCAAGTCCGGACAGCTGGCCTGCAACGACCTGCTGCCGAAGCCGCTGGAGCCGTTCTTCGGCGTCAAGAACTAGCGCTTTCCGGACTGTCCGTCGGCCCGGCCTCCGGAGGCCGGGCCGACGGCGTCCCGGGGTCCTCGGAGAGTGATACCGACAGGGAACCGCCGGAGTTCCAGGGGGAATCCCCGGACGTCCGCTCGTGCCACGGGTCCGTCGGCAGAAAGTCGTACGGCACGGCGCCGGCGTCCTCCTGGTACCAGGAGGACGCCCCGGGCACGGACGCGGACGTCGCGGGCGGCGAAGGCGGGGACACGGGTACAAAACCGCCCCCGGCCGGGGATCCGGTCGGGGTTCCGGATTCCGCGCCCGCTCCGGTGCCGGGTCCCGGCTCCGACGCCTCGGCCGCATCCTCGCCACCACGCCTGCGCCACCACCGCGGACCGCTCCGCCGCTGCTCCGAAACGTCCGCATAGGCCAGGAAGTCGAGCACCGACCCGACCTCCCCTCCCCCGCTCCCGCCGCTGCGGTGCTGCCGCATCCGCCAAGCCCTCAGCAGCAGCGCCCCGGGGACACCGATCAGTGCCGTCCACGCCGGCGCCGCCACCCCCGTGAGCCACCAGACCGGGCCGAACTCGGCCAGCGCCCCGGTACCCATCGGTCCACCCGCCGCCGCGGCCAGCGCCGCCGTCCCGACACCGCATCCCACCGCCGCCAGGGCAGCCGTCAGCGCGGTCTCCCACGGACTGCACGCCTCCATGTCACGTCCGGTGAACCGGGCGATCGCCACCCCGGCCGCTACCGGCACCGCCACGGCCGCCCAGTTCAGGACCGTCCCGGGGCCGTGCGCCGGAACCGCTGCCAGCAGGGGGAAGTCCGGCAGCGCCGGTCGCCCGGTGAAGGCGAGGGGGGTGACCGTGGACGCCGTACCGAGTGCGAAGCCGGGCCCGAGCCCATAGGCGGCACCCCACACCGCCGCGTTCGGCACGAGCGCCATCGCCAGCAGCAGCACCGCGGACCGGCCCGCCCAGTCGCCGGAGAGCCCCAGGAACGATGCCTGCAGCTGCTCCGCATGCCACACCAGCGATGCCGCGACCAGCAGCGCGCCGCCGCCCAGCAGCACTGCCGTCCCGGCCGCCGCCGCCCGGAGCACCGCCTTCGCCCGCCCCGCGAACCGGGTCCGCGCCATCGCCTCGTGCAGCCGCATCGGCGCCCAGGACGGTGGCGCGATGGGACGCCCGGCCGCCGTCCACACCCCCGCTCCCGCCGCACCGGCCACCGCGGGAACCAGCGGGAACAGGAGCGAAGACGGCCGCGCAGCCATCGAGCCGCTCTTCGCATAGAACGCGACAACCACCACGACCAGCAGATATCCGCCCGTCACCAGGCAGAAGACGCTCCCGGCCGAGGGCGGGGTGCGCCCCTCGTCGTCGGGCTCCATCACATCGCGGGCGGCCCGATGCACCAGCCACAACAGCACCGCGGTGAGCAGCAGCGGGACAACACCGACGGGGGCGGGGGCTCCGCTGAGGGTGTCGGTCCTGACCAGTTCGGCGCCCTGCGCCAGCAGCCAGATCCCCGCTGCCGCATGGAGGGCGCCGCCGGGGCCGCTGTCGGAGGCCGGGGAGCTGATCCACACCATCATGACGAGCACAGCCAGCGAACCGAGCCCGAGCCCTCCGGCAAGCATGCCCCGCAGAAAGGTGGAGGCCAGCACGGCGGACCGGCCCTGCTCAGCCGACAACGACGGGGTGCGCTCGGTCATTTGGGTCACATCGCAATGCTCCCAATGGCACGCACTTTTTTCGTGTAACGGGCGAATAGCCGCTGTGTCGCTCAATATACGTTTATGTACTTATTGGCCCAGCGTGGGTCCGCCAGGGGGCCTTCATGACTCACAGCGCCTCCGATGCGGCCACCCCTTCCCCGCTGCCCTCCTCCCAGGAGTTACGCAGCCTCCGGCCGCCCGAACCCAAGCCACCGGGAGCACCACCATGGCCCCGACCGACCCCGGCACCACCGGGGACCAGCCCACCCCACCCGTCCCCTCCGCCCCCACAGCCCCCGAGGACTCGGCTCCGCCCGGCCCCACCCCGGCCGATGCATTCGATGCCCTCTACGTAGGCCTCGCCACCGCCCTCTTCCGGCAGACATATCTGCTGACCGGTCGCCGGAACCTCGCCAAGGAATCCGTCGAGCGGGCCTTCGAGCAGGCCTGGCAGCGATGGCCCGAGGTGGCGGTCGACCGGGATCCGGCCGGCTGGGTGCGGGCGGCCGCGTACGAGTACGCGATGTCGCCCTGGCACCGGCTGCGCCGCGCCCACCGCCACCCCGACCCCCAGTCGGCAGCCGACCCCGGCTCGCGCGCCCTGCTCGACGCGCTGCTCGACCTGCCTCCGGCGTACCGGCGCACCCTGGTGCTCCACGACGGTGTCGGCCTGGGCCTGCCGGATACCGCGGCGGAGACGGAGGCGAGCACTGCGGCGGCGGCGGGCAGGCTGGTGACGGCGCGGGCCGCGGTCACCGAGCGGATGCCCGACGACTCTGCGATCCCGCTCTCGGCCGCCGAGGAGTCCGCGCTGCTGCACGAACAGCTGGGCACGCTCGCCCATGCCCAGCCTGTGGCCGCGCTGCTCACTCCCCACGCGGTCCGCACCAGCAGCGAGAACAAGGCCAGACTCTGGACGCAGGCGGCCATCGCCCTCACCGCGGTGCTCGTCGGCCTCGCCGGGCTCACCATGGTGACCGCTCCGCCGCGGTACGAGGCACCGCCGTCGCCCGCTGAGCAGGTCGGGGGCGTGCCGCCCCGCGGTGGTCCGCAGCGGCTGACGACACAGGACCTGGAGATGCGGAGGAAGCTCGACGACGAGCTCGTTCACGGCCCTGCGCGGCTCGTCCCGGAACTACGGTGACCGACTCGCGTCACACCCGGACCGGACCCGGATCGAAACGGCGCGGGCCCGTACCCCTCAAGAGGGGTACGGGCCCGCGCAGTACACGCAGTATCAGCGATACGACGGATCAGCTGCGACGCAGCTGTCAGGCGCCGAGGATCTCGCGCGCCAGTTTGGCGGTCTCGGTCGGCGTCTTGCCGACCTTGACGCCGGCGGCCTCGAGGGCCTCCTTCTTCGCCTGGGCGGTGCCGGAGGAGCCGGAGACGATGGCGCCGGCGTGGCCCATGGTCTTGCCCTCGGGGGCGGTGAAGCCCGCGACGTAACCGACGACCGGCTTGGTGACGTTCTTCGCGATGAAGTCCGCCGCACGCTCCTCGGCGTCGCCACCGATCTCGCCGATCATGACGATCAGGTCGGTCTCGGGGTCGGCCTCGAACGCCTCGAGGGCGTCGATGTGCGTCGTGCCGATGACCGGGTCGCCACCGATGCCGACGGCGGACGAGAAGCCGATGTCACGGAGCTCGTACATCATCTGGTAGGTCAGCGTGCCGGACTTCGACACGAGACCGATGCGGCCGGGCTTGGTGATGTCGCCCGGGATGATGCCGGCGTTGGACTGGCCGGGGGTGATCAGACCGGGGCAGTTCGGGCCGATGATCCGGGTCTTGTTGCCCTTCGAGCCGGCGTACGCCCAGAAGGCGGCCGAGTCGTGGACGGCGATGCCCTCGGTGATCACGACGGCGAGGGGGATCTCGGCGTCGATCGCCTCGACGACGGCGGCCTTGGCGAAGGCCGGCGGCACGAAGAGGACGGACACGTTCGCGCCGGTCTTCTCCATCGCCTCGGCGACGGAGCCGAAGACCGGTACCTCGGTGCCGTCGAAGTCGACGGTCGTGCCGGCCTTGCGCGGGTTCACGCCGCCGACGATGTTGGTGCCGTCGGCGAGCATGAGCTTGGTGTGCTTCATGCCGGTGGCACCGGTCATCCCCTGGACGATGACCTTGCTGTCCTTGGTGAGGAAGATAGCCATGGTGTTGGAGTCCCTCGTCCTTACTTCGCAGCCGCGGCGAGCTCAGCGGCCTTGTCGGCCGCACCGTCCATGGTGTCCACGCGCTGCACGAGCGGGTGGTTGGCGTCGGAAAGGATCTTGCGACCCAGCTCCGCGTTGTTGCCGTCGAGCCGCACGACCAGCGGCTTGGTGACCTCTTCGCCCTTCGACTTCAGAAGCGCCAGAGCCTGGACGATGCCGTTGGCGACCTCGTCGCACGCGGTGATGCCACCGAAGACGTTGACGAAGACGGACTTGACGTCCGGGTCGCCGAGGATGATCTCGAGGCCGTTCGCCATGACCTCTGCGGAGGCGCCGCCACCGATGTCGAGGAAGTTGGCGGGCTTCACGTTGCCGTGGTTCTCACCGGCGTACGCGACGACGTCCAGGGTCGACATGACCAGACCGGCACCGTTACCGATGATGCCGACCTCGCCGTCGAGCTTGACGTAGTTGAGGTTCTTGGCCTTGGCGGCGGCCTCGAGCGGGTTGGCCGCGGCCTTGTCCTCGAGGGCCTCGTGGCCGGGCTGACGGAAGTCGGCGTTCTCGTCGAGAGACACCTTGCCGTCCAGCGCCAGGATGTCGCCGGAGGCGACCTTGGCGAGCGGGTTGACCTCGACGAGGAGCGCGTCCTCGGCGACGAAGGTGTCCCACAGCGTCACCATGACCTCGGCGACCTTCTCGGCCACCTCGGCCGGGAACTTCGCCTGGGCGACGATCTCGCGGGCCTTCTCGATCGTGACTCCGGCGTTGGAGTCGACCGGGACCTTCGCGAGGGCCTCGGGGGTCTTCTCCGCGACCTCCTCGATGTCCATGCCACCCTGCACCGAGGCCATGGCCAGGAAGGTGCGGTTGGTGCGGTCGAGGAGGTACGAGACGTAGTACTCCTCAAGAATCTCCGGCGCGGTCTCGGCGATCATCACCTTGTGGACCGTGTGGCCCTTGATGTCCATGCCGAGGATGTCGGTCGCACGGGCGACCGCCTCGTCGGGGGTGGCGGCCAGCTTGACGCCGCCGGCCTTGCCGCGGCCGCCGACCTTCACCTGCGCCTTGACGACAGACTTGCCGCCCAGCCGCTCGGTCGCCTCGCGGGCTGCCTCAGGCGTGTCAATGACTTCACCGGCCAGCACCGGTACACCGTGCTTGGCGAAGAGGTCCCTCGCCTGGTACTCGAACAGGTCCACGCGCGTCCGTCCCTTTTCAGTGGTCTCGCGGTTCGTTTTCTGCGTGGGCGTGCCGCGAGGGGCAACGTGACTGCTCTGTCACAAGGAAAGCGCACACGGTGTCCGGATACGCGGCATGTCCATCCCGCAGGTTATCCCCGAGCTCCACAGGACCCTAAATCGCAGCTCACACCTGGGCGGTGATTACGGTCACAGATCGTGCTGGTAGCCGGGTCGCAGTGGACAAAACGGCACGTGAGCGGTGGTGGGGCGAGGGGATCCGGGGCCGGGCGGTGCCCGTGGTCCGGACGGAGTGGTCCGAACACGACGGGGAACCGCCCGGCGACGGGCCGGGGACCGCCCTCAGCGGTCCGAGAGGTCTCAGACCCCCTGGGCCCGGTACTCCGGAGCGGTGAAGGACGGCACCGCGTCGGTGACGAAGTCGGGGGCGACCGATGTCAGACCCCGCGCACCGTGCGCCACGTTGTCGACGGCCGGGCGCGCGTCACCGCCTGCCGTGCCAACGAGGCCGCCCGCGAACGGCTGCACCCGCGCGCCGACACCCTGCGCCAGCGGCATCACCTGGGTCGCGACACCCTGTGCGAACGGGGCGACCGCGTCCCCGGTCAGTCCTTGGGCCAACGGCTGCGCCCCGGAGACGACACCTCCCGCGAACGGCTGCACGTCGGAGACGACTGCCCCGGCGAACGGCTGCACCTCGGAGACGACACTCCCGGCGAACGGCTGCACGTCGGAGACCACACCCCCGGCGAACGGCTGGACCGCGCCGACCGCGCCGTACGTCAGCGGCCGGACCTCGGCCGTGACGCCGTGCACGAACGGCAGGGCGGCCTGCTCGACGACACCGTCGGCGAACGGAGCGACCTCGGAGACCACACCCTGGACCAGGGTGCCGACGTCTCCGAGCGCCTGGTCGACGACCGGCAGCACCGCGGAGACCGCCTCGGCGGCGATGGGCGGGAGCACGGCGTCGGAGGTCTGACCGACGACCGGCCCGGCCTCGGTGAGAGCACCCTGGGCCGCGTCCTGGACGGTGCCCTGCGCGGTGGTCCCGGCGCCGTCGGCGGTGCTCCGCACATAGCCGGGGATCTGCTCGATCGGGCCGAAGAGGTAGTCGATCGGCGCGTCGGGCGCGGCCGGGACGTCGTAGCCGGGAAGGCCCTGCAGGTCCTGCAGGGCGGTTGTGCCGGACAGTCCGGACAGGTCGTGCACGGCCCGTGCGCCGTGGACGTCCACGCCGTCGGCGCGGTCGACGGCGCCCGTGAGCTTGCCCGCGACTCCGGCGGACTGGTGCTCGAGGCCGCCCGTGACGCGGTCGACCTGCCCAGCGGCCTTGGCGCCCGGGCCGGACGTCGCCTGCGCGACCACGACCTCGGCAGCTGCCTTCGCCCCGGCGGTCTCCGTCCGCACGGTGTCCTTGAGCTCCGCGACCCCGTCGACGACGTCGGCGGCGTCGTCGGGGGTGGAGAGCGGAACGGAGACAGGCAGCTCGTCCGCACTGGCTACGGCGGTCCCGAGGGCCCACATTCCGGTGGCCGTTGCGGCGACTGCTATGGAACGGCGGATGTTCTGGTGCATGTGTGTCAGATCCTTCGAATACGTTTCGGCGGTCCGGAGTCGTCCGGACGGCGGGCAGACCTGTTCCGCCCCCGCGCGGCAGGTCGAGGCGGGGGAACGGCCTGCCCTAGCCGGGGAATTCGAGGATGTCGCCGGACCTGTCGCGCATCGGGGCGACGGTCGCCGGAAGACCGGCACCGCGGACGAGCCCGCAGGGGGCACCGGCCGCGAACGGAACCGCGTGCTGTTCGCCGCCGCGTGGCCCGTGGGCCTCGGTGATGGAGGGGTGTACGAAGCCACCACGGGGATCGAGGGGGGCCCGCTCGGGCGCCGGCCCGTACCGCGGCGCGGGTACTCGGCTGTCCGTCCCGCTCGCGGAGGTGCCGTTCGGCAGGGCGGCGAACTGCCGTGCCTGGCCGGCTTCAGAGGTGTACCCGCAGACCGGACGTGGTGCGGGTGCGGCGGCGCGCGCGGCGCCACCGCCGGTGGAACCATGGCCCGGACGCCCCTCGGCAGAGGGCTCGACGACGGTGAGCGGAAGCAGCAGCCGGGCGGGCAGCGCCCACACCTCCGGGAGCACTCCGGCAGCGCTGTCGACGGCCGTGCCGACACCCTCGACCAGCTCGCCCACGGGCCGGGCGAGGTACCGGACGGTGTCCCGCGTCGTCCCGACGACCGACCGGGCACGGGCGACGGTCGTCCCGGAGTCGGTGGCGACGGAGGTCGTGGCGGAGGTGGCGGAGACCGGCACGGCGGACGCAGAGGTGCTGGAAGCCGTGGAGGCCCTGGAAGGCGAAGTGGCGGATGCGGCGGTGGAAGCGCCCCTCGGCCCGGCGTGCACTTCAGCAGCCGGCGCGCCCGAAGGCTCTGCGGCCGGAACGTGTGACGCCACCGGGGCCGAGGCGTCCGGGACCCCCGTCGCCGGTGCGGCGTCCGGGACGCCCACGGGCTCGGCTGCCACCTCGACGGCCCTGTCCTGCGCCCCTGCCCCGTTCACAACTGCCGCCCCTGCGGCGGGAAGCGACGGTACGGGTGCCTGCGCCGCGTGTGCCTCGGCTCCGAAGACGAGGCCGAGGGCCAGCAGTCCGCCGAGGAACAGCACCACCTGCAGCGCGCGCCGGCCGACCGCTCCGCGCACCGGGCGCGGGTCGGCGACAGGACGAACAACTGCAGCGGTCACGTCGGAGTGAGCCCTCCCAGATGGCGCGGAGTGCGGAACGCAGTCCTCCGCGGACGACGGGACGATGCTTGCACGACCCTCCCGGGTTGACGCAAGTCCCTTGTTACTGATGGGTCTGCTTGTCCGGTATGGGCAGTGGCCTCTTCTCCAGCGCCGCGGCCATCACCTCCGGGAAGAGATCCGGGGTGCACGCGAACGCCGGTGCGCCCAGTGCGCCGAGCGCCGCCGCGTGTTCACGGTCGTAGGCGGGCGCACCCTCGTCGGACAGGGCGAGCAGCGTCACGAACTGCACACCGGAGGCCTTCATCGCGGCGACGCGCTTCAGCATCTCGTTGCGGATACCGCCCTCGTAGAGGTCGCTGATGAGGACGACGACCGTCTCGGCCGGGCGGGTGATCCTGGACTGGCAGTAGGCGAGTGCCCGGTTGATGTCGGTGCCACCGCCGAGCTGGGTGCCGAAGAGCACGTCGACGGGGTCGTCGAGCTGGTCCGTGAGGTCGACGACGGCCGTGTCGAAGACGACGAGCCTGGTCCGCAGCGTCCGCATGGAGGCGAGTACCGCGCCGAAGACGGAGGCGTAGACGACGGAAGCCGCCATCGATCCCGACTGGTCGATGCAGAGGATGACGTCCTTCTTCACCGCCTGCGCTGCCCGCCCGTAACCGATGAGTCGTTCGGGGACGACCGTCCCGGCTCCGTCCCCGCCGGGGAGCGGCAGGTAGTTCTTGAGGTTGGCCCGGATGGTGCGGTCCCAGTCGATGTCGCGGTGGCGGGGTCTGTTGATCTTCGCCGAGCGGTCGAGCGCGCCGGTGAGCGTGGCCCTCGTACGGGTGGCGAGCCGCCTCTCCAGGTCGTCGACGACCTTGCGTACGACCGCTCGTGCCGTCTCCTTCGTCGTCTCGGGCATGGCCTTGTTGAGCGAGAGCAGCGTTCCGACGAGATGGACGTCCGCCTCGACGGCCTCCAGCATCTCCGGCTCCAGCAGCAGCGCGGACAGACCCAGCCGTTCGATCGCATCGCGCTGCATGACCTGGACGACGGAGCTCGGAAAGTACGTACGGATGTCGCCGAGCCAGCGGGCGACGGAGGGAGCGGAGCCGCCGAGTCCGGCTGAGCGGTCGCTCCCGCCCCGGCCGCCGGGCCCGCCTCCGCCGCCGTACAGCGCGTTCAGTGCGCCGTCCATCGCGGCATCCCGTCCGGCGAGGGTGCAGCCGGTGCTCTCGGCGCTGTCCCCGCCGAGCACCATGCGCCAGCGCCGCAGCCGTTCGCCGTCCACCGCGCCGCGTCCGGCCCCTGCCCCGGTCCTCGATGTTCCTGTGTCCGTCACCGTCTTCATCCTGTTGCCCCCAGCGGTTCCATTGCGTTGTCGACGGTGTCCGCGTCGGTCCCTCCGGCGTCCCCGTCGTCCAGCCCCAGCAGCAGCCGCAGTACGGGCACCACCGCCTTCGCCCGGTCCTCGTCGAGGGCGGGACCGAATCCGGGGGCTGTCGTGCCGGTGACGGTCCCGGCCGGCCCGCCGGTGGCCGGGCCGCGGCGTACGAGCTCGCCCAGCGTGCGCCTTACGCCCGGTTCGTAGGCCGAGAAAGTACGGCGCAGCAGCGGCAGTACATCGGTGAACGTGTCCGCGGGGACTCCGGCCAGCCAGGCGTCGACCAGGCCGAGCAGCCGCTCGTCGTGGACGAGGAGCATGCCGCCCCCACCGGCCCCGCCGACGAAGCCCTCGATCCAGGCCGCGGCTTCGGCCGGAGGTGTGCCGGGCAACAGGGCGAGGCCCATCAGCCGTGCCGCCTCGTCCTCTTCGAGGCGCCCCTCGTCGAGCAGCAGCCGGGCCGCCCGGCCACGGATGACGCCGGCGACGGTGTCCCGGGCGGCCAGCTTGTGCAGCACGGCCGTCCAGCGCTCGCGGAGCCCGTCCGCCGGTACCGCACCGGCGAGCAGCCCGATCGCGGTGTGCACCCCGTCCACCTGGCGGCGCAGTTCGGCCGCGCCGTCGGCGTCCAGTCCGGTACAAGCGGGCGGCAGTCCGACGCAGATCCGCTCGGCGAGCCCGGCCGCGACCTCACCGAGCGCCGCTGTGTCCGTGGACCGCACGTCCCCGTACCGCAGGGTCCGGGCCAGGGCGGGCAGCGCGTCGGCGAGGTGGCCGACGTCGGAGTCGAGCGCGGCCCGGTCGGCGAGCGCCCGCATCACGACGGGCAGCGCGTCGGGCAGTTCGGCGAGGAGGCAGCACTCGGCGAGCGCGGTGACCTCGGCGAGCGCGGTCGCCGACACGGCCTCCGATTCCGCTTTGGCGGTCGCGGCGGTCAGCACGGTGGTGCCCCAGATCCCGGCCTCGGCGACCTGTACGTACAGCTCGGGCTCCCAGCGCAGCCGCCAGCTCTCCCTGAACGTGCCGGTGCTCCCCCGGCCGGCGGCCGGTTCGCCCCATCCGACGGCGAGGAGCCGGAGCCGGTGCAACAGGCGGCTGCGCGCCGCATCCGTGTCCTTGCGGAGATCGAGCTCCAACTCGCGCTCCAGCGCCTCCGGTTTGAGCCGCAGCGTGCGCTGGAGCCGGTCGAGGTCGCGCTGCAACGGCACGGCGGGGGCGGTGTCCGGCACCTCTCCGAGCGTCTCGCCGACGATGAGCCGGTCCTGTACGAGCGCGAGCGGCACGTCCGAGCCCTCGCACATCACGGCCCGGATCGCGTCGGTCGTCTCGCTCAGCCCGGGGAGCGGTCGGCCACGCAGAGCCGCGAGGGTTCCTGCGAGCCGCACAGCCTCGATGACATGGGCGGACGACACGAACCGGTCCTCGTCGCGCAGGAGTCCGGCGACCTTGGTCATCCACCGTTCGATCGGCCGGTCGGGGGCGCCGAAGAGGTGTCCGTACCAACCGGGCGAGTCGATCCCCGCCCCGTAACCGCTGTGCCGGGCGAGCCGCCGATGGGTCCAGGGAACCCAGGTCATCTCGGTCTTGACCTTGGGCAGCCCCTTGAGAAGGGCCCTGTCGGCGCTGACGGTCGTCCTCGCTCCGAGCGCGGGCACATGCCAGGCTCCGCAGACGACGACCACGTCGTCCCCGAACTCCCTCCGTGCAGCGCGAAGTCGGATCCGCATGTATGCCTCGCGGACGGCGTCGCGGGGGTGCCCGCCGTCCCCGTACACCTCGCGCAACGCCGTCATCGCCTCGCCGAGGGCGGCGAACGGGGCCCGCGGGTCCACGAGCCGCCCGTCCGGTGTGCGGTGCTCGACGACGTCCTCCCACCAGCGCTCGGGGTCGTCGTACCCGGCGGCCTCGGCAAGGACCCCGATGGGATCGATCGGAGGTGCGACCACCGCGCCGCCGGCGTCGCCCGCTCGCCCCTGTTCCTCGTCGTGGTCCGCACCCGGGGCCGAGGAGTCCGTCATGGCCAGGGAGTGCGCCGCAGGCAGGTCGATGAAACGGACGGGCACGTCGTGGCGGAGCGCCCAGCGGATCGCGACCCACTCGGGCGAGAACTCTGCGAGCGGCCAGAACGCCGCCCGGCCCGGGTCGTCCACCGCGTGGGCGAGCAACGCCACCGGTGGTCGCATCCGCTCGTCGGCGGCGAGCGGCAGCAGTGCGTCGGCCTCGGGCGGCCCCTCGATGAGGACGGCCCGAGGTCCGGCGGCGTCCAGCGCCGCACGGACCGCGCGGGCCGATCCGGGACCGTGGTGCCGGATCCCGAGCAGCAGCGGCCCGGTGGGCGCGGCCCCGGTCACGCGGAGACCTCGCGGCAGGCGCGGTAGAAGTCCTTCCAGCCGTCCCGCTCGCGGACCACCGTCTCCAGGTACTCCTGCCAGACCACCCGGTCCGCCGCAGGGTCCCGGACGACGGCGCCGAGGATGCCGGCCGCGACATCGCCGGGGCGCAGCACTCCGTCGCCGAAGTGGGCGGCGAGCGCCAGGCCGTTGGTGACGACGGAGATGGCCTCGGCCGTCGAGAGCGTGCCCGAAGGGGACTTGAGCTTGGTGCGGCCGTCGGTCGTGACACCGTCGCGCAGTTCACGGAAGACCGTGACCACGCGGCGGATCTCGGCCATGCCGTCGGGGGCGGCCGGCAGGTCGAGCGAGCGCCCGATCTGGTCGACGCGCCGGGACACGATGTCGACCTCCGCGTCGGGCGTGGCGGGCAGCGGCAGCACGACCGTGTTGAACCGGCGGCGCAGGGCGCTGGACAGCTCGTTGACCCCTCGGTCGCGGTCGTTGGCCGTCGCGATGACGTTGAACCCGCGGACGGCCTGGACCTCCTGGCCGAGCTCGGGGAGCGGAAGCGTCTTCTCCGACAGGATCGTGATGAGCGAGTCCTGCACATCGGCAGGGATACGGGTGAGCTCCTCGATCCGCGCGGTCATGCCCTCGGACATCGCACGCATCAGAGGGCTGGGCACCAGTGCGTCGCGGCTGGGCCCGTGCGCCAGCAACTGCGCGTAGTTCCACCCGTAACGCACGGCCTCCTCGGGCGTGCCCGCAGTGCCCTGGACCAGCAGCGTCGAGTCGCCGCTGACTGCAGCCGCGAGATGCTCGGAGACCCATGTCTTGGCGGTGCCGGGAACGCCGAGGAGCAACAGGGCACGGTCGGTGGCGAGCGTCGTCACGGCTACCTCGACGAGGCGGCGCGGGCCCACATATTTGGGTGTGATCACTGCCCCGTCCGGCAGGACGTCGCCGAGCAGATAGGTGGCCACGGCCCAGGGCGACAGCTTCCAACGCTCGGGCCGCGGGCGGTCGTCGGCGGCCGCGAGCGCCTTCAGCTCGTCGGCGAAAGCGTCCTCGGCATGCGGGCGCAGAGCCTCTGCGCGGATGCCGGCGGTGGTTTCGGACACGGTCATGGATCCCCCTCCAGATCGGTCGACCGGATGTGGTTCCCACCGTGCACCATGCCACTGACAGTCGGTCGTTCCCACGGCCTTTCCGCAGGTCGGAGCGATTGTCAGTGCCCCGCCCTACCGTCGTTGCCATGCTGCTAACTCACGGGGGAGAACCCTTGCGCACCGCTGCTCCGGTGGTGCGCTGGACGGTGGAGCAGGTCCTGGCACTGGCTCCTGACGAGGCGTCACGCAAGGCCGGCGGCAGGCTCGGTTCGGCCGGTCCATGGTCCGGCGCGGGCTGCGACGCATCGGGTTCGGTGTGGGGGCTGTGCAAGGGAAGCGGGAGCAAGCCGTACCGGACGGTGGTCGACACGACCGGCCCCGCATACAAGTGCAGCTGCCCCAGCCGGAAGTTCCCGTGCAAGCACGCGCTGGGGCTGCTGCTGCTCTGGGCGTCGGACGAGGCGGCGCTCGGACCGGCGGAGGTGCCGGACTGGGCAGGGGAGTGGCTGGACGGCCGTCGCAGCCGGGCGCCGCAGAAGACCGACCGGGCCGGGGACGGCACGGTCGGCGCCGGTACGGGCTCCGCCGATCCGGCGGCCGCGAGGCGCCGGGCCGAGCGCCGGGCCGAGCGGATCACCGGCGGTGCGCAGGAGTTGGAGCAGCGGCTGACGGATCTGCTGCGCGGAGGCCTGGCGGCGACCGATCAGTCGGGGTACGGGCTGTGGGAGGAGACGGCGGCCCGCATGGTGGACGCGCAGGCACCGGGACTGGCGGGACGGGTAAGGGAGTTGGGGGCCATCCCGGCGTCCGGTCCCGGGTGGCCGGTGCGGCTTCTGGAGGAGTGCGCGCTGCTGCATCTGCTGGACACCGCGTGGCTGGGCATCGCCCGACTGCCGGAGCCGCTGGCGGCGACGGTCCGCACGCGGGTGGGGCTGACGGCCTCCGCGGATGGCCCACCGGTCCGCGACCACTGGCTGGTCCTCGCCCAGTACGACACCCCGGACGGCAAGATCGTCACGCGGCGGATCTGGCTGTACGGAAGGGACTCGGGCCGCACCGCACTGCTGCTGTCCTTCGGGGCGGCCGGACGCTCCCCAGGTCAGGCCCTGCCGGTGGGCGTCTCCATCGACGCCGAGCTCACGCCGTATCGAGGGGCCGGGCAGCTGAGGGCGGAACTGGGCGGGCAGTTCGGTGCGCCGGTACCGACCGGCACCCCCCCGCCGGGCTCCACGACGACGGCCGCGGTCGCCGCTTACGGACGCGCCCTTCGGGAAGACCCCTGGCTGGAGTCCTGGCCGGTCACCCTGCGCGCGGTCATACCGGTGCCGTCGGGCGACGGCTGGCAGCTGGTGGACCCGGCAGACGATACGGCCCTGCCCGTCGCCCCGTCGGCACTGTCCCGGCCCGGTCTGTGGAAGCTCGTGGCGATTTCCGGAGGCGCTCCGGTCACGGTCTTCGGCGAATGCGGCCACCGCGGCTTCGACCCGCTCGCGGCCTGGGCCGACAGCTGCGACGACGGTGCGGCCGAGACCGTGCCGCTCATCTGACCCCTGGAGGAGGACCGATGCCCGCCACCGAACCGATGCCCGGTACGACCACCGCATGGGAAGAGCTCGTCACATCGGCGCTGCTCGGCACCGACCGCCGGCCGCTCCCGGCGGGAGCCGCGCCGGGGCCGATCACGCTGCTGGATGAGGCGGCTCTGCACACGGTGCGACGCAGAGCAGGGCTGCGGCCCGCGACTGCGGCCGCCCGTCCCGGGACGGCGCCCGCCGACCCGCGGCCACCCCTGCCGCCCGCCGCGCGCCGAAGGCTCGCCCAGCTGCTCGCCGACCGGTCGGCGCCGAGCGGCGGGGGCGGCCGACGCGGCACGGCGCCCGATCTCACGGAGCTGATCCCGCAGTGGCTGGCCGCCGCCGATCGTCGTGGTTTCCGGGCCCCGGCGTCGCTGCTGCCACCCCTGCTGGACGCGGCCCGGGCACGTACCGACCTGCGGCCGCAGGCTCTGGCGTTCGCCGGTCCGCGCGGGCTGTGGCTGGCCGGGCTGAACCCCGAGTGGAAGTTCGCGCTGCGCGGCTCGCCGGGAAGCGCGCTGCTGCCCGATGTGACCGACGACGATGCGGTGCACCGGCTGTGGGAGGAGGGCCTGTTCGCCGAGCGCGTCGCCCTCCTCGGGGCCGTACGGGCACACGATCCGGGTGGTGCACTCGCGCTGCTGACCAGCACGTGGTCGACGGAGCGCGCCGAGGACCGGCTGATGTTCCTGGACTCGTTGCGTGCCGGGCTGTCCGCCGCGGACGAACCCTTCCTGGAGCAGGCCCTCTCCGACCGCAGCCGCAATGTGCGCGCGACTGCCGCCGAACTGCTGTCCGCACTGCCGGAGTCGGCGCTGGCCGGGCGGATGGCGGCCCGCGCTTCGTCGTGCGTGAACCCTGACCTGACAGTGGGCGCCGCGGCCGTCGCCGTGGAGGCCCCGCACGAATGCGACGCCGCGATGCAGCGCGACGGCGTCGTGGCGGTGCCGCCGTCCGGGCGGGGCGAACGATCCTGGTGGCTCGGCCAGTTGGTGGAGGCGACCCCGCTGTCCGTCTGGCCGGCGAGGTTCGGCGGGCGTACGGCGCAGGAGATCGTCGCCCTGCCCGTCGCCGACGGCTGGGGCGAGGAGCTGCGCGCCGCCTGGTGCCGGGCGGCGGTGCGGCAGCGCGACCCGGAGTGGGCGCGCGCCCTGCTCGGTGCCGCTTCGCTCCCCCCGTCGAACGGGCCCGGTACGGCGTCGCTCGCCGAGCGGTCGAAGCTCCTCGCCACGCTGCCCGGCGCGGAACGGGCCGCGTGGGTGGCCGATTTCGTGGCCGCGCACGGTCTGTCGGAGGCGTTCCAGCTCCTGGGCGTCTGCCCGGTCCCCTGGGCGGCGCCGCTCGGCAGATCGGTCGTCGACGCGCTCGACATCGCCCGCGACGCCGGTAGTTACCCGTGGAGCTTCAGCGGCGTCATGGGGCTGGCCGAGCGCTGCCTGAATCCGGCGGAGGCGGGCCGCCTGGAGGTCCTCACGACCACCCCGGACGAGCCGGAAGACGCGTCACCGGGCGCGGCCGGCTACTGGTCGGAGGCGTTCCGGCGCCTGGTCTCCACGCTGCGGCTGCGCGCGGTGATGGATGAGGAGCTGGGGGCGGAGACCGCGTAGGCGGGGCTGCTGCGGCCGGGAGGGCGAGGGGTTCGCGTGGGGCGCGCGGGCCAGGGATCTCTCCTCAGGACCGCGGGCACGGTCTCTCTCCTCAGGACACAGGGCCGCCGGACCGCGTGCCGCGGAAAGGCGACAGGCGGGCCGGGCGGGCGTCGACCCGGCCGGGGCGGGCCCGGACCGCCCGCTGCCGGGTCAGGCTTCTGCGGGCTGGCGGACGTTCGCATTCACCCAGTCGACGATCGACGCGGTCGTCGCCCCCGGGGTGAAGATCGCCGCGACGCCCTGTTCCTTCAGCGGCGCGATGTCCGCCTCCGGAATGATGCCGCCGCCGAACACCTTGATGTCCTCCGCGTCGCGCTCCTTGAGCAGCTCGATCACCTTGGCGAAGAGCGTGTTGTGCGCGCCGGAGAGGATCGAGAGGCCGATCGCGTCGGCGTCCTCCTGGATCGCGGTGTCCACGATCTGCTCGGGCGTCTGGTGGAGCCCGGTGTAGATGACCTCCATACCGGCGTCGCGCAGTGCCCGCGCGATCACCTTGGCGCCGCGGTCATGGCCGTCGAGGCCCGGCTTGGCCACCACCACACGGATCGGACCGGTCACACCCATCACTGCCTCCACATGCGTCTCCCGTGCCTGAAAGGGCCAGGGATGTGAACGAACGTTATCGACAGCATCCCGCAACCCGCCGTTTCGCGGTGGACCGGGAGGGGGAAATCACACCTGGGACATGTTCGCCAGGCTCCGTTCCCGCATCACGCGGCACACCCGCCGCGCGGGACGGACGCCAGGGGAGCCGCTACGAGGTCGCCGTACCACCGCGCCGCCAGCCGCACGGCACGGCGGTACGGCACCAGGGGCCCGACCAGCCCCCGCGACACCTCTGCCACGGCGCCCACGAGGGCATACGGGGACCGGAGCCGCCTCCCCGTGCGCCGAGCAGGAGGTCGGCCATGAGGGTCATGAAGGTCCTGCCTTTCCTTCCGTCGATGCTGCGCGAGCCGTGCCTGCGCCGCACCTGGCTGTCATCGGCGCTGCTGAGGGCCACAGCACTGGAGCTGATCGTGCTCGCCGGGCATGTCCTCCTGTACCCCGCGGGCATCACCGACGAGCGGCGGGACCCCGCGCGCCCGCCCGAGCCCCCCTTCGAGCCGTCCACCGCACCGGCCGGTACCGCTGCCCTTCCCGTCGAGAGTCCCGACCGGCCGCCCGTCGTCCTGCTCCACGGGTTCATCGACAACCGCTCCGTCTTCGTGCTGCTGCGCCGCTCCCTCACCCGGCACGGCTGGCACCACCTGGAGTCCCTCAACTACTCGCCGCTGACCTGCGACATCCGCACCGCCGCCGAGCTGCTCGGCCGGCACGTCGAGGAGATCTGCGGCCGCACCGGGCACCACGAGGTCGACATCGTCGGACACAGCCTCGGTGGCCTGATAGCCCGCTACTACGTGCAGCGACTCGGCGGTGACCGACGGGTCCGCACCCTGGTCACTCTCGGCACCCCGCACGGCGGCACGGCCGTCGCCCCGATGGCCAGTGCGCATCCGATCGTGCGCCAGATGCGCAGCGGTTCCGCCCCGATCGAGGAACTGCGCCGGCCCGCGCCCGGCTGCCGGACCCGGTTCGTGAGTTTCTGGAGCGAGCTGGACCAGGTGATCGTCCCGGCCGAGGCGGCCTGCATCGACCATCCGGACCTCGATGCCCAGAACGTACGTGTCAGCGGGATCGGTCATCTCGCACTGCCGGTCCACCCTGCGGTCGCCGCCGGGATCCGCCAGGCGCTCGAGTCCCCGGAAGCGGCTCCCGGCCTCGCGGGTACCGCGTCGGTGGCCTGAGGAGGACCGGAACCCTCACCACGCAAGGCCGCCACGCCGCGACGAGGGCCACCCACCCGCTCTCCGGGCGTCCAGGACAGGCCCACAAATAGAACGCGTTTCGAACATAGAGCCAAAGCTCTGTGCACAGTCCGTCGAAAGGCGGCCGATTGCCCGTTTCCTGAGCGGCCAAAACCTGACGAAGATTGTCGGCGTCGCATACCGGCGGGTACAGTCGCGGCCACTGCTTTCCCCCTGGGATCCCCCACCGGACCCAGACCCCAGGTCCTGCTGCCGAGGCGAGAGAGAAGTTGGTGAACGACCAGCACCCCCACGCCGGGTATGTCGGTTACGACAGCCACTCCACAGGCAGCTTCGACAACGACCCGCTCTTCGGCTCCCTCCCGGGCAGTTACGACGGCACGTACGACACCACCGGCTACAACGGTGGCTACGACGGCGGTTACGGCACCGGACAGGCCGGATACAGCGGCCAGTACGACTCGACCCAGTGGGACACGGGCGCGCATCAGACCGCCGCGTACGACCCCTATGTCGCGTACGGGACCCAGCAGCCGCAGCAGTACGCCACCACCGCGACCTGGACGCCGGACGCCGGCGGCATTCCCGCACAGGGCGGCGCCCCGGATTCGTCGGGCCAGTGGGACGCCAACGGCTGGTATCAGGAAGGCCAGTGGGCGACAGCCGGGACGGCCGCCTACGACACCGGCGCGTACGACGCCACCGCCTGGAACACCGGCGCCACGCCCGAGCACGATCAGCAAACTGCGCACACCGCGCAGGAGTCGTACGAACCCGAACAGACCGCCCACGGCGCCCAGGAGTCGTACGAGGCGCATGAGTCGTACGAGTCGTACGCGGACCAGGGCTCCTACGACCCGTACGAGCCCTACCGCACCGCCGAGTTCAGCCTGCCCGACACGGACCTGGCCGGCACCACCGACATCGACGACGACCGCGAGAACAGCGACGGCCTCGACACGGACCGCGCGTCGGGCCGCAGCGAGGGCGACGTCCCCCGTCCCGTGAGCCGCCCCAGCACCCGTGGCGCCAGCCGCAGTCGGCGTCGCACCCCCGCGAAGCGTTCCGCACTCCTCACCGTCGCCGTTCCCTCCGCCTGCGTGATGAGCGTCGCCGGTATCGCCGCCGCCTCCGTCGGCGGGCTCGGCAGCGGCGAGGAGAAGGACGACACCATGTCGATGGCGGCCGCCGACCCCGGCACCGTCAAGCCGGTCGCCGCCAACAACAAGCTGGACACCCAGCTCGCCAACCTCAGCGCCGACGCGGAGAACTTCGCCGACCGCGCCAGCCGTACCCAGGAGCGCATCGACCTGAAGGAACGGCAGGCGGCCGAGAAGAAGAAGCGCGAGGAGGAGGCCGCGCGCAAGGAGGCTCTGCGGCCCAAGTTCCTCCTGCCCGTCGCGCAGCACGGCCTCAGCGCCTACTTCGGCCAGGCAGGCGTCAACTGGATGTCCGTGCACACGGGCATCGACTTCCCCGTCTCGTACGGCACTCCGGTGATGGCCGCGACGGACGGCACCGTACGCACCCAGTGGAACAGCGCCTACGGGAACATGGCCATCGTCACCACGGCCGACGGCACCGAGACCTGGTACTGCCACCTCAGCAGCACCAAGATCCGCTCGGGCCCGGTCAAGGCCGGTGACGTCATCGCATACTCCGGGAACTCCGGGAACTCCACAGGCCCGCACCTGCACTTCGAGGTCCGGCCCGGTGGCGGCGCGGCCATAGACCCGCTGCCCTGGCTCCGCAGCCACGGCCTCGACCCGACCTGAGCAGCCGCGAGGGTCCACGGCGAGAGGTGGCAGGCACCCTCCCGGTGGCAGGCACTCCGCGCCCGCCACCGCCGCTGGTGCCCCCAGGGGCGTCCTAGAGCTTCTCCACCGGCGCGTACCGCAGCAGCAGCTTCTTCGGCCGTTCGTCCCCGAAGTCGACCGTCGCCTTCGCCTGGTCGCCGACCCCCTCGACCGCCGTCACCGTGCCGAGCCCGAACTGGTCGTGCGTGACCCGGTCCCCGACCACCAGCGTGATCGTCGGCTTGTCCGAGGTGCGCCGGGTCGCGAAACCCGAGGGGCCCGAGCGCGAGCGCGACGAGGACAGCGACGACGTGATCCCCGACGTCGGTCCGGCCGGGGCCGCCATCGGTCCGGTCCGCTTCCACTGCAGATGCTGGTCCGGAATCTCCTCGAGGAACCGCGACGGCGGGTTGTACGAGGGCTGCCCCCACGCACTGCGCATCGCCGCCCGGGTCAGATAGAGCCGCTCACGGGCCCGGGTGATCCCGACGTAGGCGAGGCGCCGCTCCTCCTCCAACTCCTTGACCTGTCCCAGCGCGCGCATGTGCGGGAAGACGCCGTCCTCCATGCCGGTCAGGAACACCACGGGGAATTCGAGGCCCTTCGCGGTGTGCAGCGTCATCAGCGTGATGACGCCGGAGCCGTCCGTGTCCTCGTCGGGAATCTGGTCGGAGTCGGCGACGAGCGCGACCTTCTCCAGGAATTCGGCGAGCGTGCCCGCACTCGCGCCTTCCCCTGCGTCGGCCTCCCCCCGCTCCTGCTCGAACTCGAGCGCGACGGCGGCGAGTTCCTGAAGGTTCTCGATGCGGGTCTCGTCCTGCGGGTCGGTGGACGCCTGGAGTTCCGCGAGATAGCCGGTCCGCTCCAGGACCGCCTCCAGCACCACGGCGGGGCCCGCGCCCGACTCGACGATCGTGCGCAGCTCCTCCATCAACGTGTTGAACCGCTTGACGGCGTTGGCCGAGCGGGCCGCCATGCCGTACGCCTCGTCGACGCGGCGCAGTGCCTGCGGGAACGTGATCTTCTCGCGCAGCGACAGGGCGTCGATCATCGCCTCGGCGCGGTCGCCGATGCCGCGCTTCGGCACGTTCAGAATGCGGCGCAGCGGGACGGTGTCCTCGGGGTTGGCGAGGACCCGGAGGTAGGCCAGGATGTCCCGGACCTCCTTGCGCTCGTAGAAGCGCACGCCGCCGACGACCTTGTAGGGCAGGCCGACGCGGATGAAGATCTCTTCGAAGACGCGGGACTGCGCGTTCGTCCGGTAGAAGATGGCGACATCGCCCGCCTTGGCGTCGCCCGCGTCGGTCAGCCGGTCGATCTCGTCGGCGACGAACTGCGCCTCGTCGTGCTCGGTGTCGGCGACATAGCCGGTGATCCGGGCACCCTCGCCCGCGTTCGTCCAGAGGTTCTTGGGGCGGCGGCTCTCGTTGCGTTCGATGACCGCGTTGGCCGCGGAGAGGATCGTCTGCGTGGAGCGGTAGTTCTGCTCCAGCAGGATCGTCGTCGCGTTCGGGTAGTCCTCCTCGAACTGGAGGATGTTGCGGATGGTCGCGCCGCGGAAGGCGTAGATCGACTGGTCCGCGTCACCCACGACACACAGCTCGGCGGGGGCGTCGGCCGGTCCGGCCGGGCCCACCAGTTCGCGTACGAGCGTGTACTGCGCGTGGTTGGTGTCCTGGTACTCGTCCACGAGGACGTGCCGGAAGCGGCGGCGGTAGTGCTCGGCGACATCCGGGAACGCCTGGAGCAGATGGACCGTCGTCATGATGATGTCGTCGAAGTCCAGTGCGTTGGCCTCGCGCAGCCGGGACTGGTACATCGCGTAGGCCTGGGCGAGCGTCTTCTCGAAGCCGTCCGCGGCCTGCCCGGCGAAGGTCTCCTCGTCGATCAGCTCGTTCTTCAGGTTCGAGACCTTCGCCGTGAACGACTTCGGCGGGAAGCGCTTCGGATCGAGGTCCAGATCGCGGCAGACCAGGGCCATCAGCCGCTTGGAGTCGGCGGCGTCGTAGATCGAGAACGACGAGGTGAAGCCGAGCTTCTTCGACTCACGGCGCAGGATCCGCACGCACGCGCTGTGGAACGTCATGACCCACATGGCGTTGGCGCGCGGTCCGACGAGCTGCTCGACGCGCTCCTTCATCTCGCCCGCGGCCTTGTTGGTGAAGGTGATCGCCAGGATCTGGCCGGGATGCACCCCGCGCTCGGCCAGCAGATGGGCGATGCGGTGGGTGAGCACCCGGGTCTTGCCGGAGCCGGCCCCGGCGACGATGAGCAGCGGCGACCCCGCGTGCACGACGGCGGCACGCTGCTCGGTGTTCAACCCGTCGAGCAGGGCGGCGGCGTCGATGACGGGGCGGTGGGCGCCGTCCCGGTAGTACGCGTCCCTGGGCGGCGGGGGCGCGTCGAACACGCCCGCGAAGAGATCCTCCGGCACCGCTTCGGGTGCGGAGTCCTCGGGGGGCGGCGGGGGCTCTTCCTCCGAGTGCTGGAGGCCGGCCAGGAAGCTGTCGTCAAAGAGGCTGCTCATCGCTTGACGAGTCTAGGCCGCCGCACCGACACCGTGCGGCCGCATGGCGAACCGCACCCGGCGCACGGGCACACAGGGAGAGCGTGCGCCCACACCGCGTAGAGGAAGAGGGGGCGGCCCGGCCCGCATCCCCGGCTCCGCCGACAAGGTCACGAAAATGTATCGGGCATATCGAACATCAACCTTCACAGCGGCACCACGGGTTGGCTAGCGTGCTCGATCGGGCGGCCCGTACCCCCTGAGGCGAACCACGCCGAGCGGGCGCCCACGCCGAATCCGGGCTGCCCTCGCGGGAGTTCGGAACCGGGGACCCACATGCATCACCGGGGTGAATCGGTCCATATCTCCACATCCGGACCGTAGGGCAGCCTTCCGTTCCGCCCGAACCCGACAGCTAACCCGGTAGGCGGTCCACGGAAGGAGATGCCGGCCTTGGCGTCGCATCGCAAACCGCGCACCCGGATGCGCTCCACCACGCCCGCCGTCGGGCTCACGACGGCCGCCCTGGCGGGTGTGACCCTGCTCTCCACACAGAGCGCCACGGCCGCCCCGGCCTCGCCGAAGCCCAGCATCGAGGACGTGCAGAAGAAGGTCGACGACCTCTACCGGCAGGCGGGCACCGCGACCCAGCAGTACAACCAGGCGAAGGAGGCCTCCGCCGCGCAGCGGGGCAAGGTCGACGCGCTGCTGGACGACGTCGCGAAGCGTGCCGACAAGCTGAACGATGCGCGCAGGGCGCTCGGCAACTACGCGGCGGCGCAGTACCGCACCGGCTCCATCGCGCCGAGCGCCACATTCTTCCTGGCCGACGACCCGCAGTCGTACTTCGACGAGAACCAGCTGATGGCCCGGATGGCGGGCCGGCAGCAGAAGGCGGTCACGGACTTCCGTACGCAGCAGGCCGCGGCGTCGAAGAAGCGCACCGAGGCGGCGAAGAGTCTGGAGACGCTCACCGAGTCGCAGGCCACGCTGCGGACCAGCAAGGAGAACGTCCAGAAGAAGTTGGGCGAGGCCCGCGCGATGCTGTCGAAGCTGACGGCCGAGGAGAAGGCGCGGCTCGCGGCGCTGGAGCGGAAGAAGGAGGCGGAGGCCAAGCGCAAGGCCGAGGAGCTGGCCCGTCAGCAGGCGGCCGCCAAGGCGGAGGCGGACCGCAAGGCCGAGGAGGCCGCGAACCAGGCCGGATCCGGCGGTGACACAGGGACCGGGACCGGATCGGACAGCAGCGCCACCACGAAGGCCGACAAGGTCCTCGCCTTCGCCCGCGCCCAGTTGGGCAAGCCGTACGTCTGGGGCGCGACGGGCCCGTCGTCGTACGACTGCTCGGGGCTGACCCAGGCCGCCTGGAAGGCGGCGGGCGTCGACATACCCCGTACCACCTGGGACCAGGTGAAGATCGGCACGCGGATCGCGACGGCGGATCTGCAGCCGGGCGACCTCGTCTTCTTCTACGACGACATCAGCCACGTCGGCATCTACAAGGGCGACGGCATGATGATCCACGCGCCGAAGCCGGGCGCGAACGTCCGCGAGGAATCGATCTACTACATGCCGATCTACGGCAGCGTGCGGCCCGGGTAGCCACGGCCCCGGACGGCGACGGGCCCCCGCCGGAAGGATCCGGTGGGGGCTCGCGCCATGAAGGACAGGGACCGGCCCGGGCGGCAGCGGCCGGCTCAGGTCCAGAGCGTCGCGATGAAGATGTTGGCGACCGTCAGCCCGCCGACCGCCGCGAAGACGCCCTTCTCGACCCTCTCCTCGTCCCGCTTGACGTACACCAGCGCGAGGATCACGACCAGGACCGCCAGCTTCACACCGATCTTGATGTTGTTGACCGGCTGGTCGTCCGCCTGGTTGAGCCCGACCAGTGCGATACCGGTGACCAGCATGGTCAGCGCCCCGTGCAGCATCGCCGGGACGAAGCGGGCCGTGCCCGACCCCATCGCCTTCATCTGGGTCAGGAAGCCGCCCAGGAGTGCGGCGATGCCGATGATGTGCAGCGCGACGAAGACATTGATCAGTACGTCCATGGGGCCGCAGCCTAGCCGGGGCCATAGCACCGCTCTCCGGCGAGGTGGGGGCTCCTTGGCGTTTCACTTATATTTGTACCAATTGCCTGACTCTGGCGCGTTTTCTCCGATCACTTGATGGCATCGCCTCGCCAAATTCGGGCAATAGGCGTCATTACGACTCTTCCTCGTGCCCCGGGTTTAGCGTCCCTATCCAGGTGGCCGGCTTCACCGACGCTCCGTACCCGGGCGGCGGCCCGGTCACCCCGCCGAAGAGTCCGGCGGCGCGCGGCTCCCCCTGCCGGCGTCGCCGTCGGACCTTCGCGGGCCCGCCGGTAGGCCCCGACGGGCAGTCGACAGCAAGGAGCCCCGCCCTCGTGGCAGCGCATCGGAAACCCAAGCAGCGCCCGTGTACCGGCTCTGCTGCCCGCACCGCAGCCACCCTCGCGTTCGCCGGGGCCGCAACCGCCGCCGCCCTGCCGGGTGCCGCACACGCCGATCCGCAGCCCACACCAGCTCAGGTCAAGGCCAAGGTGGACCGGCTGTACCACGAGGCGGAGGTCGCCACCGAGCAGTACAACGGCGCGAAGGAGAAGGCGGCCGCCACCACCAAGTCCCTCGGCGCACTGCGCGACGAGGCCGCCCGCAGGACCGAACGCCTCAACGCCTCGCGCAACGCACTCGGTTCGCTCGCCGCAGCGCAGTACCGCACCGGCGGCATCGACCCCGCCGTACAGCTGGCGCTCTCCTCCGACCCCGACGAGTACCTGCAACGCGCCTCGTACGTGGACCGGATCGTCGACCGGCAGGCCACCCAGGTCTCCCAGGTGCAGCGGCAGGTCACCGAGATCGCGCAGCTGCGCGCCGAGGCGAAGGAGGAACTGGCGGCACTGGGCACCCGCCAGGCCGAACTGAAGAAGCACCGCACGACGGTCAGGGCCAAACTGGCCGACGCCCAGCGGCTCCTGGACACCCTGTCGCCCGCGCAGCGCGCCGCGTACGAGCAGTGGGACACCGCACGCTCCGCCGCCGGCCACGCCGATCGCAGCGACCGGCGCGCCGGCGCCGCGCAGGCCGCCCCCAACGCCCGCGCCGCGGAGGCCGTAGCGTTCGCCTACGGGGCGCTCGGCAAACCGTACGTCTGGGGTGCGACCGGTCCGACCTCGTTCGACTGCTCGGGGCTGACCCAGGCGGCCTGGCGCTCCGCCGGCGTCTCGCTCCCGCGCACCACGTACACGCAGATCAACGCCGGAGAGCGGATCTCCCGCACCGAACTCGCCCCGGGCGACCTGGTCTTCTTCTACTCCGGCGTCAGCCATGTCGGCCTGTACATCGGTGACGGCTTGATGATCCACGCGCCGCACCCCGGTGCACCGGTCCGCGTCGCGCCGATCGACGAAATGCCCTTCGCCGGAGCGACCCGGGTGGCATAGGCTCCCGGCTGCCGCAGCTCCGAGTCCCCACCGGACCGGTCGAAGGAGACTCATACATGCCCATGGACGCGGACGTCCAGAGTCACACCCGTACGCTCGCCCTGCGCTCCCCCGATCATCTCCGGATCGGTCCGTTCACCGTCCGCCACAACCCCGACTGGCAGCTGAAGTACGCCAATTACGCGATCCCGGACCAGGGGGCCGAGCCGACGGCGGCCGATGTGCAGGCGCTGATCGCCGCGTTCCGCGAACGGGACCGGATGCCGCGTCTGGAGTATCTGCCCGGTGGGGCACCCGCGGTCGAACCCGCGCTGCTCGCCGCCGGTTTCACCGTCGAGAACCGGGCCCCGATCCTGGCCTGCTCCCCCGCCGACCTCCTGCCGCCGAAGCCGGTGGACGCCCTCGTCATCACCGAACCGGCCACCGACGCGGAGTTCGACGCCGCCGCCCGCGTACAGCACCACGGCTACGGCGGGACGGGCGAACCAGAGGGCGGCGAGGCGGCCTGGCTGCGCAACGCGGCGGCGGGCGGCGGCGTTGCGGCCCTCGCCACCGTGGACGGCGTGCCGGCGGGCGTCGGCGGCTGCTCGGTCCCCGTCGACGGCCTCACCGAACTGGCCGGTCTCGCCGTCGCCGACGCGTTCCGCCGCCGCGGCATCGGCGCCGCGCTCTCCGCGCATCTGACCGCGACCGCGTTCGCGCGGGGCTGCCGGGTGGTGTGGCTGGAGCCGGGCGACGCCGACGTGGAACGGATCTATGCGGGCATCGGATACCGCAGGATCGGCGAGAAGCTGAACATCTCGCTCGACCCCGCCTGAACACTCCGGAGTCCCGGCTCCGCAGGAACGCCTCCGGTGTCCCCGCCCGCCGGGACCCTTCCGGAGTTCAGACCAGCCGTCGGGCCGTCGCCCACCGCGTCAGCTCGTGCCGGTTCGACAGCTGGAGCTTCCGCAGCACCGCCGAGACATGCGACTCGACCGTCTTCACCGAGATGAACAGCTGCTTGGCGATCTCCTTGTACGCATAGCCGCGCGCGATCAGCCGCAGCACCTCACGCTCGCGCTGCGTGAGCCGGTCGAGGTCCTCGTCGACCGGCGGCGCGTCCGTCGAGGCGAACGCGTCGAGGACGAAGCCGGCCAGCCGGGGCGAGAACACCGCGTCGCCCTCCTGGACCCGGAAGACCGAGTCGATCAGGTCGGTGCCGGTGATCGTCTTGGTGACGTAGCCGCGGGCGCCGCCGCGGATGACGCCGATGACATCCTCGGCGGCGTCCGAGACGGACAGCGCCAGGAAGCGCACCGGGTTCTCGACCGCGCCCATCAGCGGGGCGCAGCGGCGCAGCACCTCGACGCCGCCGCCGCCCGGCAGGTGGACGTCGAGGAGAACGACCTCGGGGCGGGTCGCCGTGATGACGGTGACCGCCTGGTCGACGTCGGCGGCCTCGCCGACGACCTCGACGCCGGTCTCCTCGGTACGGCCGATCTCGGCCTGCACCCCGGTGCGGAACATCCGGTGATCGTCGACGAGCACGACCCGTACCCGGCGCTCCTGGCCCCCGGTTGCCTCAGTGGTGTCCGTCATCGCTCGCCCTCTCCATCTCCAGCTCGACTTCCGTGCCCCCGCCGGGCACCGAACGCAGCCGCGCCGTACCGCCGTTGCGCTGCATCCGGCCGATGATTGATTCTCTTACGCCCATTCTGTCCGCCGGTACGGAATCCGGATCGAACCCCGGCCCCCGGTCCCGTACCGAGACGAAGACCGTACGCCCCTCGACCTCCGCGTAGACCTGCACGGCGCCGCCCTCGCCACCGTACTTCGCGGCGTTGACCATCGCCTCGCGGGCGGCCTGCATCTGGGCGGCGAGCTTCTCGTCGAGCGGGCAGTCGCCGACGACGACGACCTCCAGCGGGACACCGTGCTTGTCCTCGACCTCTGCGGCGGCGCGCTTGACCGCTTCGGCGAGGGTCTCCGGTTCGTCGCCCTCGTCCTTGCCGGTGCCCTGGGGGTTGTACAGCCAGTTGCGCAGTTCGCGTTCCTGGGCGCGGGCCAGTCTGCGGACCTCGCCCGGGTCCTCGGCGTTGCGCTGGATCAGAGTCAGGGTGTGCAGCACGGAGTCATGGACATGGGCGGCGACCTCGGCCCGCTCCTGGGCCCTGATACGCATCAGGCGTTCCTCGGAGAGGTCCTGGGTCATACGTACGAGATAGGGGCCGGCCAGCAGAGCGATGCCGGTGAGGACGGCGATCGCCGCGGTGAGGACGTTGCCGAGCTGAGCCGCGGAGCCGCGTACCACCATGAAGCCGGCGAGACCCAGGCCGACCAGGGCGACCCCGGCCAGCCCGCGGGCCAGATGCAGCACCCGGCGGCGGCTGCCGACCTCCATCCAGCGGGCCCGCCGGGCGTTGTCGGCCTGCCGCCACACCAGGACGGAGCCCGCACCGATCAGCAGCGTCGGCCAGATGTACCGGTCGGCCTTGCTGCCCATGTCGACGTTGCCGACGAAGACGACGGCGCCGATCAGCAGGGCTATGAGGGCGAAGACCTGCCCCTTGTCGGGCTTGCGGAGCCGGCGCCTGCCGTCGGCGCCGGTCTCGAAGACGGAGCGCGGCGTCTCGACCCCGCCGACACCGAGCGGGACGACGATCCAGAACACGGCGTACAGCAGCGCGCCGAGGCCGTCCGCGAAGAACAGGCCGAGGAAGACGAACCGCACCCAGGCGACGGGCAGCCCGAGATGCCCGGCGAGTCCGCGCGCGACGCCGCCCAGCATCCGCCCGTCGGCGCTGCGGTACAGCTTGCGCAGCGGTGGCTCCTCCGGGTCGGCGCTGAGAGAGCTTGCGGCTCGGGGCGTGGCGGCTGGCATGCTCCGATCGTCACATGCCGGGGTGATCGGCGGCATCAGGGTCGGCCCCCACTCGACCCTGAGACGGCCGGTCCTGCGGAGGCCCGAGGGCCTCCCTTCAGGGTCCGGCGCGGCCGATATCAGGGATCGGCCAGGGTCGGCGCGGGTGCCGCGGGAGCGCACGGCCCGTCACCATGGACCCATGACCGTTCCCCAGGACGCCGCCCCCGGCGTCGCGCCGCCCCCCGCACCCGGTCCGCAGCTGCAGCGCAGCTCGCGGCAGAAAGTGGTGGCCGGGGTGTGCGGTGGGCTCGGCCGGTACTGCGACGTGGACCCGGTGATCTTCCGGATCGTGCTCGGTGTCCTGTCGGTGACCGGTGGCCTGGGCCTGATCTTCTACGGCTTCGCGTGGCTGCTGATCCCGCTGGAGGGCGAGGAGGAGAACGAGGCCCGCAGGCTTCTGTCGGGCCGGGTCGAGGGGGCGTCGCTGATCGCGGTGCTGTTCGCGCTGATCGGCTGCGGGCTCTTCCTCTCCATGCTCGGCAACGGCGGCACGCTGGCGTTCTCCGCGATGCTGACACTCGCGGTCATCGGCTGCTGTGTCTGGACGCGGCGCCGCAGGACCACGGCCCCCGAGGACCCGCTGCATCCGGCGGCCGCACACGCGGCGGCGGACGCGCCGCCGGAGGTGAAGGCGCCGCCGTCGCCGGCCGGCCCGTCCTGGTGGCGGGATCCGATCATCAAGGACGGCACCTCGGGGCCGGTGGGCGCCGGCTATCTGTGGGGTCCGGCGGACGCGGTGCTCGACGAGGGCACGGTACGGCCCCGCAGGGCCACGGCGGACGCGCCGTTCCGCGCGCCCGAACGGGCGCGGGCGGACCGGGGGCCGCACTCGATCGGCGGCCTGGTCTTTCTGTTCGCGCTGATCGCGGGCGGTCTGGCCACGGGCTTCAGCTGGGAGACCCATCCGCTCGGTACGAGCCTGCAGTTCGGTCTGGCCGCGGCGCTCGCCGTGTTCGGTGCCGGCATGGTGGTCAGCACGTTCCTCGGCCGGACCGGGTTCGGCACGCTGCTGCTGGCCGTGATCACGGCGGTGCTGCTGGCGGGCGCGGCCGTGCTGCCGAAGGACATCAGCACCCGGTGGGTGCGCGAGGAGTGGCGCCCGGCCTCGGTCGCCGCGGTCCAGCCGCGCTACGAACTGGGCTCCGGAGTCGGCACGCTCGACCTCACGAAGGTGCCGGTCCCGAAGGGCGACACGGTCAGCACCCGGGTACGGGTCGGCGCCGGCCGGGCGGTTGTCGTGGTGCCGAAGGCGGTGACGGTCCGGGTGCGGGCGGAGGCCGGACTCGGGGACATCCGGCTGCCGGCCGATCCCCCGGGTGATGTGGACGTCGGTCCGGCACAGAACGAGCACCGGACGATCGCCCCGTCGGCCGGAGTCACCCCGGCCGGTACGGTCGAGCTGGACCTGGAAGTCGGTATCGGACAGGTGGAGGTCACTCGTGCTGCGTCATGAGATCCGGCCGGGCCGCGCGGTGGCGGGCGTCGCGATGCTCGCCCTGGCGGCCGGCTACGCGGCGGACGCGGCGGGCCGCTGGGACGCCCCTTGGACCTTCTTCCTCCCGGTGCTCGTCGGCGGCCTCTGGCTGGCCGCCACCACGACGTGGGTGAGCTACCGGATGCGGCGCCGCCGCGACGCGAAGAAGGCGTCCACGGAGAACGACGCGGCGCCGGCGAGCACGAGCGGCAGCCAGGCCATGAGGTAGGCCAGGTCGTTGCCGAAGTAGTACGGATCGGTCTGCCAGCTCACGGTCAGCCACAGACTCAGCGAGATCAGGGCCCCGCCGAGTGCGGCGAGCCGCGCCCACAGCCCGATCAGGGTGCCGATGCCGACGGCGAGTTCACCGAAGGCGATGGCGTACCCGAAGGCTCCGGGGTTCTTCAGCGAGAGGTCGACGAGGGCCGGGATCGCGGACGAGTCGCGTACCGCGTGCATCATCTCGCCGACGGAGCCCGGCCCGGAGGCGCGGAAGAAGGCGCTGTCCGTCAGTTTGTCGAGCGCGGCATAGATGAAGGTGACGCCGAGAAAAATGCGCAGCGGCAGCAGCGCATGCTCCCGTGCCAGCTCGCGCAGGCTCCTCGTCTCGCCCAGACCACGTGTATTCGTGCCGTACCCATGCATAGTGTCCCCGCCTTCCGTCGACCCGTTACCAGACCATACGTACGCGGTGAACGCGCTGCTCACCAGCCCTAGGGTTCGATCAGGCGCAATCGGCCGGGCTCCGGTCGGCCGTTCAGTCCGTGACGTCGATCTCGACCCGATTCGTCTCCACCCCGGCGGCCGTCACGACCTGTACGTCCACCAGTCCCGGTTCGACCTCCACCGGCACCGGCACGGTGAGCACGGTGTCGGCCGGGTTGGCGAAGCCGCCCGGCACCGGGACCAGCGGGACATGGACATGGACCCGGCCGATCCGGACGACCACGCGGGCCAGCCGGTCCGGGGCCCCGGAGCCGGGCGGTACGAAACCTGCACCGCGGATCTCGATGTCGTCGCCGGTACGGATCGGCGCGTCCAGGTCCCCGGGCTCCCGGGCCCGCACGACGGACAGCACGACCGGACGCCCGCCCTCCGTGTACTTGCCCGCGAAGTACGTCGCCGCCGAGACGGCCACCAGCAGGGCCAGCCCCCACGGCAGATCGGGCAGTTGCTCGGGCCGGCGGGCCAGCCGGACCACGGCGAACAGTACGGCGACGGCGCTCACCAGCACGTACTGCACGTCGGTGAAACTGCCCCGCCCGGAGTCGTCGGTGAGCAGATCGGCGGCGCGCGGCCGGTCGGCCCGCAGCTTCTGCAGACGTCCGGCGAGGGCGCGTACGGTCACCACCCGGCGCACCACCACGGCAATGGCGCACACCAGCGCCAGCGCGGTCAGCACCCCGGCGCCACGCGCCAGCTCCAGACCGTCGATCAGCGCGTCGCGCTCCGCGTGGCCGGAGGCGCCCGCCAGCTGGAGGGCGAGGACGAGTACGGAGAAGACGGCGAGCAGCACCCAGGCCACGGCGACCGCACGGGAGGTGGAGAGCCGGTTGTCCTCGCCGATCAGCGGGGCGAGGACGCCGCCGCGGGCCCGGTGGAGGCGGGCGGCCCCGGTCAGCAGTCCGGCGGTGACGAGCGCGGCGACCAGACCGGCGGTACGGGCCGTCGACCAGCCCGCACCGATGGCGGTGCCGGCTTCGCCGATGGCAAGCAGGGCGACGCTTCCCCAGACGACGGCCAGGGTGCGCACCCACACCTGGTGAAGCCAGGCGTCGCCCGCCTCCCGGCTGCGCTCGGCGACCGTACGGGCCGACTCGGTCAGCTCGTCGGAGACCCACTGGCGGGTCGCGGACGCGGACTGGGCGACGCCGGTCGGCAGCCCCTGGCCCGCCGCGAGTTCGTCCCGCTTGGCCAGGAAGGCGGCCACCGCGCGCCGGTGTCCCTCGCGCGCTCCGTGCGGGCAGTCGCCGCACGTACAGCCACCACCGTGAGTGCCTTGTCGTGCCTCGTCCAACGCCACGGAGAACGCCGCCCTTTCCCGCCCACGTACTGTCAACTGACCACTGATTGCTGCGAATTGTGCCGTACGGGACGGGCCGGGCCCGCATCGGGGCCGCCGGGACGCGCGGATCGTCAGAATGTTCGGGAGATCCTCTTCCACATCGGCTGGTAGTTGATCCAGGCCACCAGGTCGCTGCCGAGCTGTTCGCGGGTGGCCACCGCCTCCCGGTGCTCGATCAGAACCGGCTTCCCGGCCGCCCGCGCGGTCAGCTGCACCTGGCAGGAACGCTCCAACGTGACGAACCACCAGGCGGCCGCGTCCACCGAGTCGCCGACCGTCAGCAGCCCGTGGTTGCGCAGGATGATCGCCTTGCGCGGGCCGAGCGCGGCCGCGATCCGCCGCCCTTCCTCCTCGTCGACGACGACCCCGGTGTAGGCCTGGTAGACCGCGTGGTCCTCGTAGAAGGCGCAGGACTCCTGGGTGATCGGCTCGATGAACTCACCGAGCGCCGACAGCGCCCGCCCGTGCAGCGAGTGCGTGTGCGCGACGGCGACGACGTCCGGGCGGGCCCGGTGCACCTGGGCATGGACGGCGAACGCCGCCTGGTTGACGTGGTGGCGCCCCTCGACGACCTGCCCGTCACCGTTGACCAGGATCAGTTCGTCCGGCAGGAGTCCCTCGAAGGGGGCGCCGAACGGGTTGACCCAGAAGCAGCCGGTGTACTCCGGGTCCCGCGCGGTGATGTGGCCGGAGACGCCGTCCTCGTACCCGTACGCCGCGAACAGCCGCAGCGCCCCGGCCAGCCGCTCCTTGCGGTACGCGCGTTCCTCCTCGACCGACTGATGGACGGGCGGCATCGCGAACTGCAGCTGTTCCACGGGTATCGGTGCGGGCTCGGGCATGGCGACTCCTCGGGGCTCCCAGGGCGTACGGGACCGGAAGTTACCGCCGGTCGCCGCAGGTGGCCAGAGCGATCACGCACCGATTCGGGAACGGTCAGGCGCTCAGCACGAGGTAGGCGAGGGTGAAGTCCCCGCGGTAGCCGTCGTAGTAGCCGGTGCGGCGGGCGTCGACCTCGGCGATCACCTCGTCGTACAGCGGATGTCCGGGGTTCTCCAGCGCCCAGCGCTCGCCCCGTCCGATCGGCCCGTTCGACTCGAAGAGGTCCCATTCGCGCTGGTCGGCGACGGTCACCTGGAGTGCGCGCAGCCCGACGGACTCGGCGAGCCTGACCAATTCGAGCAGCGAACCGAAGTCTCCGGGTTCGGCCCCGATGCCGGCGAGTGCGGCGGGGGACGGCTCCCGCAGCCAGACGCCGTCGCCGTACAGCACCCGTCCGCCGGGCCGGACGGCTGCGCGCAGCGCCTTCAGCGCCTCAGCCGTCGAGCCGGGCCAGGCATGGGCGGAACCGATGGACACAGCCAGGTCGTAGCCGCTCTCGGTCCACTCGGTGGCGGGCGTCGCATGGAATCGCACGCGCTCCGCGAGCCCCCGCTCCTCGGCGAGCGCCCGCCCGCGTGCCACCGCGTCGAGGTCGGTCTCCACACCGTCGCCGGTGCTGCCGGGCGCCGATGCCACCAGTCGCATCAGCAGTTCGCCCCAGCCGCTGCCGATGTCCACGATGCGCGCCCCGGGGGCGGGTTCGCAGGCCGAGATCAACTGTGCGGCGTGTTCCTCCGACAGCGGAGTGTTCCAGGTGAGTCGGTAGTTGTGAGGCGCGGAGATGATCGGGCGGATCTGATCGGCAGACATGGTCGCGGAGCCTCGCACGGACGTGCGGGCGGTGCAATCGGTTTTCCCAGCCGGTACGACGATGCCGCCGCTCATACGAATGAGCGACGGCATCACGTTGACCCTGCGGGGAGGGTCACTCCCACTCGATGGTGCCCGGCGGCTTGCTCGTCACGTCGAGGACGACGCGGTTGACGTCGGCGACCTCGTTCGTGATGCGGGTGGAGATCTTCGCCAGAACCTCGTACGGCAGGCGCGACCAGTCGGCCGTCATGGCGTCCTCGGAGGAGACCGGGCGCAGGACGATCGGGTGGCCGTAGGTGCGGCCGTCGCCCTGGACGCCGACCGAGCGGACATCGGCCAGGAGGACCACGGGGCACTGCCAGATGTCACGGTCGAGTCCGGCCGCGGTCAGCTCTTCCCGGGCGATGGCGTCGGCCTCGCGCAGCAGGTCGAGCCGGTCCTTGGTGACCTCGCCGACGATCCGGATACCGAGGCCGGGGCCGGGGAACGGCTGACGCTGGACGATCTCCTCCGGCAGGCCGAGCTCCTGGCCGACCATCCGGACCTCGTCCTTGAACAGCTGGCGCAGCGGCTCGACGAGCTGGAACTCGATGTCGTCGGGGAGACCGCCCACGTTGTGGTGGGACTTGATGTTGGCGGTGCCGGTGCCGCCGCCGGACTCCACGACGTCGGGGTAGAGCGTGCCCTGCACGAGGAACGCGACGTCCTCGCCGGCCGCGCCCGCCTCGGCGACGAGCTCGGCCTGGGCCTGCTCGAAGACGCGGATGAACTCGCGGCCGATGATCTTTCGCTTCTGCTCGGGCTCGGAGACCCCGGCCAGCGCCTTCAGGAACCGCTCCTCGGCGTCGACGACCTTCAGCTGGACGCCGGTGGCGGCCACGAAGTCCTTCTCGACCTGTTCGGTCTCACCCTTGCGCATCAGACCGTGGTCCACGTACACGCAGGTCAGCTGGGAGCCGATGGCCTTCTGCACGAGGGCTGCGGCGACCGCGGAGTCCACGCCGCCGGAGAGGCCGCAGATGGCGCGCTTGGTGCCGACCTGCTCGCGGATCAGTGCGATCTGCTCCTCGACCACGTTGGTCGTGGTCCAGGTCGGCTCGATGCCCGCGCCGCGGTAGAGGAAGTGCTCCAGGACCTGCTGGCCGTGCGTGGAGTGCAGCACCTCCGGGTGGTACTGGACGCCGTACAGCTTCTTCTCGTCGTTCTCGAACGCGGCGACCGGCACGACGTCCGTGGACGCGGTGACGGTGAAGCCCTCGGGGGCGGCGGAGCAGGCGTCGCCGTGCGACATCCACACCGACTGCTCGGCGGGCGTGCCCTCGAAGAGCGTGGAGCCGGTCTTGGAGACGGTCAGCGGGGTGCGACCGTACTCACGGGCACCGTTGTCGTCGACGGTGCCGCCGAGCGTGGTGGCCATCAGCTGGAAGCCGTAGCACATGCCGAAGACCGGGACCCCGGCCTCGAACAGCGAGCGGTCGAGGCTGGGCGCGCCCTCCGCGTACACCGAGGAAGGGCCGCCGGACAGGATGATCGCCCGGGGGTTCTTGGCCAGCATCTCGGCCACCGGCATCGTGGACGGGACGATCTCGCTGTAGACCCGGGCCTCACGGACGCGTCGGGCGATGAGCTGGGCGTACTGCGCGCCGAAGTCGACGACAAGGACCACGTCGGGTGCGGTGTCGGGGGCGGCGGGGGGTGCTGCTGGCACGGGCGGCCTTCCGGCGGTGAAGGGGGGTCGGTCCTCCCGATTCTACCGGGGATGCGAGGGAGACCTTGTTCGCGTCCGGAGGGACGGGGTCGTCGGCCGCCCTCACCACGGTGTCTCACCATCCGGGCGTCGCGTTGGACCACCGGCGGGGGCGGGTCCATACTGGCCTCATGCTTCAGCACACGACCTACGTCTTTACCTATGGCACCCGGCCCGCCGGCTGCCATGGTCGTGCTGCTTGAGCCACTGACAAGCAACGTTCCAGGCGCCCCGGGCCGACAGGCCCGGGGCGTTCTGCATTCCGGGTCCGATCGCTTCGGGGGGCCGCACCCCACCAGGACACCAGGAGTCACGGAATGAACAGCACCGCCGTCGCCGCGAAGAAGCTCGCCGAGAAGACCCCCACCGAGAAGACCGGTGCGCACACCGACGAGGCCGCCGAACTGATCGCCGGAGCCCGGGAGCGCATCGATTCACTGGACGACCGGATCATCGGGCTCGTCCAGGAACGGATGGCCGTCTCGGCCGTCATCCAGGAGGCCCGGGTCACCTCCGGCGGCCGCCGGGTCAACCTCTCCCGTGAGATGGAGATCCTCGGCCAGTACCGGGACGCGCTCGGCAAGCCCGGCACCTCGCTCGCCATGACGCTGCTGGAGCTGTGCCGCGGCCGCGTGTGAGACCTGTGAGGCTGCCGCACCGGCCACGGGACTGTACGGGCGTATCTGCGTTCGGGCCGACTCTCACCCGTACGGCGCGTGACCGGGCGCACGGTGACTTCGTTGGTCCCGGTGTCCGTGCCAGCCAGGGGCGGCTTTCGAAGAAACCACGCGTGGCTCCGCTGGAGCGTGTGGCGTACTGCAGGTACGCCGTGGGACCGCGCTCCAGCGTGCGTGACCGGTCGGCAGGGGACAGCAGCCCGGTCACCCCAAGAACGGTCGGCTTCGGGGACGCCCGGAGCCGACCGTATCCGGGCGAAACGGCCGCACCGCATGCAACCCGCCCAGCACGCCGTCATAGGCATGTCCTCCCTCGTATCGCACCACCCTTGACCTGGGCCGACGCCACTTCGGCGCGCCCCGTACGGCTTGGTGCGGAATCCGATGCACCTCACACTTCGGCACTCCCCCGGCATCACTTCTCGGCACCGACGTCACCGGCACCGCCCTGACGTCCGCCCTGATCGACGAGGGCCCCACGGACCGGTTAACGGATCGCGGGGCCCTTGCCATGTCGTGGGTCCTTCTCGGCCGCCGGCTCCTGAAGGCGCAGGAGGCCGTCGCGCCGGCAGTGCGATGGCGACGCACCCACAGGTACCGGAGGGGCCTCAGAGACAGGCGTGACAGGCGTCACATAAGGATTTTGTGAGTATCCGGACAACCATTACCCCGGGCCACAGGTCATGCATGCAGAACAACGGCCCCACCCGTGACTCCACCACGCGAAAGGCCTGTCCCCGCATCCGTACCGCAGCCCAAGCGGTACACCGGACATTCGAGGTCTTTCATGAAGCTTCGCCGCGCGATGGCGGTGGCCGCAGCCACCGCGGTCATAGCCCCCGCTGCCATCCTGGCCGCCCCGGTCGCGTTCGCCGACGACACGGTGCCGGCGGCCGAGACGACGTCTGCAGCGCCCACCGAGTCCGCTCAGACCGAAACTCCGTCCGCCGACGTCACCACCACCGCTCCCGCCGAGAGCACCTCCTCCTCGCCCGCCGAGGAGACCGAGGAGACCGCGGGAGAGACGGGCGACCCCGCCGCGGACGCATCCTCCACTCCCTCCGGGAGCACCACCCCGTCCGGCACGCCGTCCGGCTCCGTGACCCCGTCGGGCACCCCGTCCGAGTCCGAGGACCCGGAGGGCCCGACGGAGTGCGAGAAGTCCGCCCTGGACATCTCGATCAACGGCCTGCCCGGCAAGATCGCCCGCGGCAGCGGCTGGCACAAGTTCACGATGAACGTCTACAACTCGTCGAAGACGACCGTGCGCGATCTCGACTACTTCGCGGGCGCCTCCTCCGACGAGGCCGGCAACGACCTGTTCAAGTCGAAGCAGGTCAGCCTCCAGGCTCTCGACCCCAAGACCAAGACGTGGGAGGACCTCAGCGAGGACGGCCGCGCGGTCGGTTGGGTCGGTCAGTCCGAGGAGATCCAGGCCGGCTACGAGGTCGATCTCCCGCTCCGCATCAATGTGCAGTCGACCGCCCCGGTCGGCGCCGGTTTCACCCTCGGCGCCGGTCTGTACGTCGGTGACAAGGACTGCGTGGGCGTCAGCGACGTCGCGTACAGGTTCCGGATCGTGAAGTCCGGCGGCAGCGGTTCGACGCCGCAGACCGGCGGGACCGCCCCGGTCCCGGCCGAGTCGCCGTCCTCCAACACGACGGGCAACGTCTCCGGCACGCTCGCCGAGACCGGTTCGTCCTCCGCAGTGCCGATGTTCGCCCTCGTGGGCGGCGCGGCCGTAGTGCTCGGTGCCGGTGCGATGTTCGTCGTGCGGCGCCGCAGGAACGGTGACGCCGCCGCGTAACGGGCGACATCACCGGTAGGCGTGAGGGGCTGCACTCGGAGGGGGGTGCAGCCCCTTTCCGCTGCCCTGCTTCTCTCCTACTTGCCGGCGCTCTTCCTCGGCGGGACCGCGGGCAGGCCCAGGAACGGCAGCTTCAGCGCGCCGAAGGCCTCCTTCGGCACCGCCGGCGCCTTCGGTTCGACCGCGGCCAGCCGCTCGTACGCCTCGCCCTGCGCCGGACGCGGGTCCGCCTCACCCTTGTTGGGCCAGAACGACATGGCCCGCTCCGCCTGTGCGGTGATGGTCAGCGACGGGTTGACGCCGAGGTTCGCGGAGACCGCCGAGCCGTCGACGACCGAGATGCCCGGGTGCCCGTACAGCCGGTGGTACGGGTCGATGACTCCTTCCTCGGCACCGGCACCGATCGGGCACCCACCGAGGAAGTGCGCGGTGAGCGGGGTGCCCATGAGTTCGCCGACGTTCGACCCGGCGAAGCCGTTGATCTCCTCGGCGAGCAGCGAGGCGCTGCGCGTCGCCTCCTCGATCTGGGTCGGGTTGGGTGCGCCGTGCCCCTGGCGAGCGGTGAGCAGACCCTTTCCGATACCGCCCGGCTTGCGGTACGTCGTCAGGGAGTTGTCCAGCGACTGCATGACGAGGCCGATGATGGTCCGCTCCGACCAGCGCCGGTTGGAGAGCGACCGCACGGCGAGAACCGGGTGCCTGGCCATGCTGCCGAACCAGCCCAGCACCCGGCGGCTGCCGTACGGCACCTGCAGGATCGACATCGCGCCCATGGCGTTGGAGCCCTTGCCGTAGCGGACCGGCTCGATGTGGGTGTTCTCGTCGGGGTGGATCGACGAGGTGATGGCGACGCCCTGGGTGAAGTCGGCCTTCGCGGTGCCGTGCTTCTTGCGGTAGCGGCGGTCGCTGGTCTGCGAGCCCACGAGCGCCTCGGAGTTGGTACGGGTCAGCTCACCGAGCCGCGGCGACAGCCGGGGCAGCAGCCCTTGGTCCCTCATCGTGTGGAGGAGGGTCTGGGTGCCGTACGTGCCCGCCGCGACGACCACCTCGCGGGCGCGCAGCAGCGTCGGCGTGCCCTTCCTGCGGCGGTCCGTCGGGACGGTGGTGACGTGGTAACCGCCCTCGGGGTCGTCCGTGATCGCGACCACGGAGGTCATCGGGTGGATGACCGCTCCGGCCTTCTCGGCGAGGTGGAGGTAGTTCTCGTTGAGGGTGTTCTTCGCGCCGTGACGGCAGCCCGTCATGCATTCGCCGCACTCGGTGCAGGCCTTGCGGGCGGGTCCCGCGCCGCCGAAGTACGGGTCGGCGACCGTTTCACCGGGCTTCACCCTCGCCGTACCGTCGGCGTCCTTGCCGTCGCCGAAGAAGACGCCGACCGGGGCGAGATGGAAGGTGTCGCCGACCCCCATGGCCTGCGCGGTCGCCTTCAGATGGACGTCGGACGGGGTCATCGTCGGGTTGAGCCGGACTCCGAGCATCCGCTTCGCCTGGTCGTAGTACGGGGCCAGCTCGTCCTGCCAGTCGGTGATGTCCGCCCACTGCCGGTCCTCGAAGAACGGCGCCGGGGGTACGTACAGCGTGTTGGCGTAGTTGAGCGAGCCGCCGCCGACACCCGCCCCGGCGAGCACCATCACATTGCCGAGCAGATGTACACGCTGGATGCCGAAGAGCCCCAGTGCGGGGGCCCACAGGTAGTTCTTGATGTCCCAGGAGCTCTTGGGGAGGGTGCCGGGGGTGAAGCGGCGGCCCGCCTCCAGGACCCCGACCCGATATCCCTTCTCGGTCAGCCGCAGGGCCGACACCGCGCCGCCGAAGCCCGAGCCGACGACAAGGACGTCGTAGTCGTACGCCGCGTCGTCATCGGTCTCGCCGACCGGTTCGGCCTGATTCTGGGCAGGGCTGTCCTGGGACATGGCTCTCCTCGGTACGAAAAGGGCAGAAGGTGCCGCTGTGTTACGGGGGTCAGCGCAGGCGGAACGCCTTCATCGCCTTCAGGCTGCGGCTCATGAACGCCGCGTACTTCTCGTCGTCCATCCCGAAGGACGGGGCGAGCGGGATCAGCCGCTGCTGGGCGACGGTCTGGGCCTCGGTGTACTTGAGGATGCCCTCGGAGCCGTGCCGCCGGCCGAGACCGGAGTCCTTCATGCCGCCCATCGGGGACTGCACGCTGCCGTACGCGGGTGCGTACCCCTCGTTGATGTTGACCGTGCCGGTGCGCAGCCGGGCGGCGACCTGGTGACCGCGCTTGGAGTCCTTGGTCCACACGCTGGAGTTCAGGCCGTACGGGGTGGCGTTGGCGAGGGCGACGACCTCGTCCTCGTCGGAGAAGCGGTAGATGGAGACGACCGGGCCGAAGGTCTCCTGGGTGCAGACGGCCATCGGCGCCTCGACGCCGTCGAGGATGGTCGGCTCGTAGAACAGCGGGCCGATGTCGGGGCGGGCGACACCGCCGGCGACGAGCGTGGCGCCCTTCTCGACGGCCTCCGCGACATGCTGGGTGACGGTCTCCAGCTGGCGCTCGCCGACGAGCGAACCCATGTCGGCGCCGTAGGCGAGGGAGTTGCCGAGCCGCATGGCCTTCGTGCGGGTGGCGAACCGCTCCACGAAGTCGTCGGCGACCGACTCATGGACGTACAGCCGCTCGATGGAGATGCAGAGCTGTCCGGCGGAGGAGAAGCAGGCGCGGACGGCGCCGGCGGCGGCCTTCTCCACGTCGGCGTCCTCGAGGACCAGCATGGCGTTCTTGCCGCCGAGCTCCAGCGAGACGCCGACCAGACGGGCGGCGGCCCCCTGGGCGACCTCGCGGCCGGTACGGGTGGAGCCGGTGAACGAGACGTAGTCGGCGTGCTTGACGACCTCGGGCCCGACGACCGGTCCGTCACCGAGGACGATCTGGAACACCTCGGCGGGCAGCCCGGCCTCGATCAGCAGGTCACGGGCCCAGAGCGCGGTCAGCGCGGTCTCCGTGTCGGGCTTCATCACGAGCGCGTTGCCGGAGACGAACGCGGGCAGAGCGTCGCCGACGGAGAGCTCGAACGGGTAGTTCCACGGCGCGATCTGGCCGATGACCCCGCGCGGCTGGCGCAGCTCGGTGACCTTGGTCAGCGTCGGTACGACACCGGTGTGCCGCTTCGGCTTCAGATACGAGGACGCCCTGCGCCCGTAGTGCCGGGCGGAGACGGCGACCGCCTGCACCTCCTCGTGGGCGTGCAGCCGGGCCTTGCCGGTCTCCAGCTGGATGAGGTCGAGGACCTCGGCCTGCCGCTCGAGCACGAGGTCGTGGAAGCGGAGGAGGACGGCGGCCCGGGTCCGGACGGGAGTGGCGGCCCAGGCGGGCTGGGCGGCGCGGGCCCGCTCGAAGGCGGTCGCGACGTCCTCGGGTGTGGACTCGGGCAGATCGGCCAGCTTCTCCCCGGTGAACGGGGTGTGGTTCGCGGTACGGCCGGAGCCGACGACACCACGGGTCAGCTGGGCGATCACCTCGGGTGTCACCACATCGGCGGCCGTGCGCACGCCCGCGGGGGCGGCGGCCACGGGATTGGTGCCGAGGGGGGCGGCAGATGCCTGCGAGTCCGTCGAGTCCGTCATGAGGGCGAGGGTATGTCCAGCCACCCGCTTTGGGTACCCGTCGGTAATAGGTTTTCACACTCCCCACAAACGAGCCAGTGATCACTGGCAACAAAGCCCCTGATCAGGGAGCTACTGCGGTTTGCGGTGAGTGGAATCCCTACGGCCTCAGCCGGTGCCGGCCGGTGCGCGCCAGCCGCGCAGCATCGTGTCGAACCGGTCCCGGGTGGCATCCCAGTCGTCGGCCGGACCCGTCATGTACAGCGCGTACTCCGGGCCGCCCTCCTCCGCGTAGTACATCTGGTCGATCGCGTGACGCGGACCCGGGTGGTCCTTGGACTCGGTCCAGGTGAACTCCCAGAGGGAGCCCGGCCGGTCGCGGTAGTAGTTGGAGTGGAGGGTCCTGCGCTCGTACCCGGGCAGCCGCTGGGTGAGGTCCCTCTCCAGGTTGAGCATGTGCATGTACGAGTTCTCGAAGTCGGGCTCCGGGTCGGCGCTGATCCGGATGTAGTGGTTGCCGTTGTCCGGGGTGTAGTCGACGTTCTGGCCGTCCGCCCGGCGCTTCCAGCCGTCGGGGACGACCAGGCTGAACCCCTCAGGGTCGTTCACCCGGTGCCAGCCGTCGGGCACGACCGCGGTGGACGGCGCGCTCTTCGATGCCTCGGCCGAGGGCCGCGGCGAAGTGCTGCTGCCGGGCGCCGAACCGCTGCGGGTGGAATCCGGCCCCGAGTTGTCGCCGTACTTCATCGCGGCCAGCCCGGCGCCGCCACCGACCAGTGCGGCGAGGGCGACGACCAGGATCGCCGTGCGCCAACGACCGCGGCTGCTGCGGGGCGCCGGTGTGGCCGTGAACTGCGGGACGGTGACGCGTGATTCCGCCACGGTGCCGACCGTGCCGTCCGGACCCATGGAACGCAGGGCTTCCTCGGACACCCGCTGGGTCGGGACGTACGCCTGCGCCGCCCGGGGCTCGCGGCCCTCCATCGCCTGAAGCAGCATCCGCTCCGTCTCGGCCGCCGACGGCCGGTCCGCCGGGTCCTTGCGGAGCAGTGCGGTGATCACCGGTGCGAGCGCCCCGGCCCGGGCGGGCGGCGGCGGTTCCTCGGTGACGACGGCCTGCATGGTGGAGATCGGGGACGTACGGCGGAAGGGCGAACACCCCTCGACCGCGGTGTAGAGCGTGGCGCCGAGTGACCAGAGGTCGGACGCGGGGCCAGGGTCGCCGCCCCGTACCCGTTCGGGCGCCAGATAGTCGATGGACCCGACCAGTTCACCGGTTCTGGTGATCGTCGAGTCGCCCTCTATCGCGGCGATCCCGAAGTCGGTGAGCAGCACCTGACCGTCACGGGCGAGGAGTACGTTGGCGGGCTTCACGTCCCGGTGCAGCACACCGGCGCCGTGCGCGGCGCGCAGGGCGCCGAGGACATGGAGGCCGATCCTGGCCGCCTCGCGCGGCGCGATGTCGCCACTCTCCTTGGCGGCGTCGGCGAGTGACGGCCCGTCGACGTACTGCATGACGATCCAGGGCCGGTTGTCGTACTCGACCACGTCATGGACGGTGACGACGCCGGGGTGGGTGATGCGGGCCGCCGCCCGGGCCTCCTTCTGGGTACGTGCATGCAGCACGACCCGGTCGGCCTCCGCGACGTACAGCCCGGCGGTCAACTCCTTGACGGCCACCGTGCGGTGCAGCACCTCGTCGTGGGCACGCCAGACCTTGCCCATGCCTCCGCGCCCGAGGACTTCGCCGAGCCGGTACCTTCCGGCCAGCACCAGCCCCGCGCCCGTTTCCTGTGATCGGTCCACTTGCCCCCGCCCCGTTTCCTTCGGCTGCCAGGTTACGGAGGGGAGGTACGGCACGGAACCTCGCATCGCTCACGAGACCTCACTGTGATGCTTGTCGCCCGGCCCGCTGCGTTCCGGCCGGCGGTTCAGGAAGTCACGCGGTAGGAGGCGATGGCCTGTTCGTAGATGGCCGTCACCTTGTCGCGCTCGCTGTCCGGACCGATCACCTGGAGCACGTGGTAGCGACCGTCGACAATCATCGCGAGATTGCGGACGTACACCTCGCGCCCGGTGTCGTCCTGCCAGGTGAACTGGCCCTCCGCCATGGCCTGTCGGCCGACGTCGATACGGCGCAGCCCTGTCGCCGAGGACCAGCTGGAGTCCCGGAAGGGCTGCAACTCCGGCTCCTTGTCACGCTGGTAGACCAGCGGATCGCCGCCGTGGGCCCGCACGGTGTCGCGCCCCGGCACGACCAGCAGACTGAACCCGTCGCTGCCGTACCGTATCTGCCGGTCCGCGTCGACGGAGCTGCGCTGCCAGCCCTTCAGCACGCCGACCTCGAAGCCCTCCTCGTCCTTGCGCAGGGTGTATCCGGGCGCGAGCGCGACGGCGGAGCGGCTGGTCTGCGGCTTCTGGGTGCCGGGCGACCGCGACGACCGGGGCGACTGCGACGGCGACTTCCCGTCGGACGTGCCGGGGGCGCCCGTGTCCGTGGCGGCCGGGCCCGATCCCTTCGAGTCGGATCCGGTGCCGGCCTTGGGCATGAACATCACGGCGTACGCGATGGCCGCGGCCAGGGCCAGCAGGATCAGCACGAGCAGCAGCCGCCCGAGCCGCCGCGGCGCGCGCCCGTCACCCTGTCGCGGACGGGGCGGGGTGCGCAACGCCTTGGGCTCACGCGGGGCCCTGGGCGCCCTCTCCGCCCGTGGCCGCTCATACCGGTCGGTCCGCTCCCTCGTCTGGCGGTGGCGGCCGTGCGCCGAGGCGCCGCCCAGGCGGCCACGGCGCTTACGGACCAGCTCGCCCCGGCGGCGCACGACGGGCAGCCGGGTGTCGTCGACGGACGGCAGGGGCACGACGTCGAGACCGGCCTCGGGTTCGGGCGCCGACCGTACGAGAGAGCGCAGCCAGCCGCGCAGTTCCTCGAAGTCCGGTCGCTCGGTGGGGTCCTGGCGCAGCAGCGACTCGACGACGGGGCGCAGCGGACCGCACTCCTCGGCGAAGGCGGGCGGCTCCCCGCAGACCATCTGGACGAGCTCGGCCGCGCTCTCCTCGGGGTACGGGGCATGGCCCTGGACGGCGCGGTAGAGCAGGGCGCCGAGCGCCCACAGGTCGGTGGCGGGGCCGATGGGCGGCGCCAACTGCCAGTTCTCGTGGACCGGTCCGGCCTGCTCGGGTGCCCAGCGCTCGGTGACGGCACCGACGACGGCGATCCGGGTCTGCCGGGCGCGCTCGGCGGCCAGGGTGGTGGCGGGGCCGCGGTAGGCGGAACTCCCCCGGTCACCGGCGACGATGTCGTCCCAGCGGCCGGAGGTGATCTGCCGGGGCTGCTGGTGCCGGAGTTCCGGTGCGGAGGTGGTGCCGTGGCGCCGGGCGTCGGCGCGCAGGGCGTCCTCGTTGGAGCCTCCGGCGGGAACGGGGCGCCCGAAGTCGGCGCCGTCGCCCCAGGTGCCGGTCAGATGCATCCGCCGGCCGGGTGGCCCCTGCCCACGGTGACCGCCGTTGCCGTCGTCGCCTCTGTCGCTGCCGTACGGCATGCCGTACTCGTTGTCGTCCTCTTCGGCGCCCTCGTCGTCGCCCTCGTCGTCGTACGGGTCGCCGGCGGTGGGGCCCCAGCCGCCCGTCGGCTGCACCCGGCCGGTGTCGGGCCGTCCAGGGCGCTGGACGGGAAGGATGCCGGTCTCCTCCGCTTCCGCATCCGCATCCGCCGGCCCACTCGTCCCGGCCTGTCGCCGCTCCTCGCTGACGCGTGCGGCGGCGCGGGTGCCCGCCCGGTAGGCGGCGATGGCTCCGGCGCGTGCGGCCCGCAACTCCGCGGCGCTGCCCGCGCCGTGAACGTCCGGGTCCGGCGGTCGCCGTACTGCCTCCAACTCACCGACGGGGTGGCGCGAGGCCGGCAACCCGACCGGATCGACGGACTCGACCGGACGGCCGACGGCCTCGCCCGGCCCGGCGATCCCGGACGGACCGGCGGGCGGCAGCGACGCGACGGGCGGAACGTACGGACCGGTCGGGCCCGACTCGACCCCGGGCTGCCCGTACCCCTCGTCGTCGGGCTGCGGCGTCGGCACGTACCCGCACAGCGCCTCCTCCGCCGCCCCGGCCGCCAGGCCGGTCAGCACGACGCGTCCGTCGTCGCAGATCAGCACCGTCCGGACGGTGATGTTCCGGTGGGTCCAGCCGTGCGCGTGCAGCACCCGCAGGGCCGTCAGCACATCGGAGCCGATCTCGGCGGCCCGGTACGGATTCAGCGGCCGCTCGGCGAGCAGCGCGGCCAGCGGGCGGGCCGCGACCAGTTCACTCACGATCCAGAGCGACCCGTCCTCGGCGAACACATCGAAGACCTGGTCGAGCCTCGGATGGTCGGGCACCTGGGCGGCGGCCTGCGCGGCCTCTATCGCGCGCCGGACCGCGGGGTCCGTGGACCGGCGCACCGCACGCCCGGTGGTCCGACGGGCCGTCGAGGGCAGCCCGTCGGCGTCGAGCACCTCGGCGTCCACGACCTCCGGCAACGGCAGCTGACGCACCAGGACTTCCTGGCCGCTGGCCGTGTCGAACGCCCGGGTCTCGACCAGTTCGTACTCGTCCGACGGAGGCAGCGGCAGGCGGTAGCGGTCGGCAAGCACCCGACCCGCATAGTCGTCCACGACGCCTCCCCAGAGCGCGCTGTCCCCCCGGCCACGAACCCCGTACCAACCCGTCAATTACGGTCACTTAGCGTGCAATTGACCTATGCATTCGGCTGCGTACGGTTCTCAAGCTCTCACAATACGTGGCAAGTGCCGACCGTGCGGCAGGTCGCCGCAACCCGGCGCTCAGTCCTTGGGCTTGAACGTGGCGAAGGCCGTCTCGCGCAGCGTCCGGCACTCCTTGCCGTTCCACTCGCTCGCCTTACAGCTGATCATGATCGAGTAGCCGTGCGTGTCGTCGGCCCGGAAACCGCGGTTCAGCACCCGGATCCGCTGACCTTGCTGCGTACGCTCGAACTCCCAGTCGGCGACGGTCGGGTAGCCGTTGAACTCGACCTTCTTTATCCCGATGTGCCGGTAGCCGTCGCTGCTGGCCGCGACCGCGCCCCTCGCGGCGTTCCAGGCGGCAGCGGCGTCGTTCCCGGGAGAGCTGTTGTAGTCGATCTGGACGCGCGGGAATCCGCCGTCGACGGCGTAGATCTGACCCGAGTTACTGCCCGCGATCTTGTAGCGCGTGAAGTTCTTGGGCATCGCCATCGTGAAGTGGAACTGCTTGTTGGTGACCGTCCTGTACCCGTCGGGCAGCACGTCGCCGGCCTTCGAACTCCCGGTCCCTGAGTCGTCCGACCCCTTGCCCGAGTCGTCGTCCTTGCCCTTGCCCTTGCTCTCGCCCTTGTCCTTGCCCTGATCGTTGCCCGGGTCCTGACCCTGGTCCTTGCCGCTTGCGTCGCCCTTGTCCGTGTCGGCCGAGGCGCCGCCCGCCGAGGCGGAGGTGCCCCCCTTGGCGGAGCCGCTGCTCCCGTTGTCCTTGTCATCCCCGCCGAGCGAGAGCGCAAGGATCGTGCCGAGCACGGCGAGCACGATGACGACCGCGATGATCGCCAGGGTGCGGCGGGGCACCACGTCCGTGATGGACGCCCGGACCGGCCCGTTCGACGACCCGCCCGGACGCTGCGGGGGTACGCCACCGGCGGCGGAGGCCGGCGAAGCCGTGGGACGGGCCGGAGCCGACGGAGCGCTCCGCGGCGCCGGCGGGGCGGCAGGAGTGGATGCCGAGGTGGCAACAGCCACACCCGCACCGGCGGCGGGCGCCGCCTTCGCGTTACGCACGGAGCGCAACGCGCCGCGCAGGCGATCACGCGCGACCTCGCCGGCCTCCCCGAGCTTCGACGCCCCCTTGCTCCGGGGGGCGGCGACACGGCCGGGCAGCGCCATCACCTGGGTGGAGTCGGCCGGCGGGGGCACCACAGGGGCGGGCTTGTCGGCCGCGTGGATCACATCGTTGAGCAGGGCTCGCGCGCCCGCGTCGTCGAGCCGTTGCTCCGGGTCCCTGGCGAGCAGGCCGTAGATGACCTCCTCCAGCGGACCCGCGTTCTTCGGCGGGTCGAGCGGCTCGGTCATCACCGCGGTCAGTGTCGCGATCGCCGATCCCTTGTCGTACGGCGGGCTGCCCTCGACGCTCGCGTACAGCAGTCCGCCGAGCGACCACAGGTCTGCGGGCGGTCCGGGCTTGTGCCCGCGGGCGCGTTCCGGCGAGATGTACGAGGGGGCGCCGACGAGCATGCCCGTCGAGGTGACGGACGGGTCGCCCTCGACCTGTGCGATGCCGAAGTCGGTCAGCACGACCCGGCCGTCCTCGGAGATCAGCACGTTGGACGGCTTCACATCGCGGTGCAGAATGCCCTCGCGGTGCGCCAGACGCAGCACGTCGAGGATGGCAAGGCCGACCTCGGCCGCGCGCTTCGGCGTCAGCACACCGTCCTCGCGCACCACCTCGGCCAGCGACTTGCCCTCGATCAGTTCCATCACGATCCACGGCCGGTCGTCCTCGTCGACCACGTCGTAGACCGTCACCGCGCCGTTGTTGCGGATCCTTGCGATCGCCTTCGCCTCGCGCAGCGTGCGAGTGATCAGCCGGCGCTTCTCGTCGTCGTCGATGGCCGACGGGAACCGCAGCTCCTTGACCGCCACCGTGCGGCCCAGCGTCTCGTCGACGGCACGCCAGACCGTGCCCATACCGCCCCGGCCCAGCACCTCCCCGAGCCGGTACCTACCCGCAAGGAGACGTCCATCCGTGTCCCGTTGGGGCTCCCGTGCCTGCTCCGCCTCCGACATGCGTCCCCTCTGCGATCAACCCGCCCTGGCAGAGCGTTCATTGTCCCTCACCCCGGGACCGGTCATGGTGCCGGGTCCGTGGTCCGTCATGATGTGGCCGGAGGAAGGGACTCCCTGCCATGCCGATTATCAGGTCGCTGCTCATCACCCCGTTGGTGATAACGCTGCTCGGCCTCGGAACGGCGAGCCTGCCCAGCGAACCACATCTGACTCCCGCAGCCTCCTACCTTCCCCGGCTCGTCGCCCAGGGCGGCGCTCCGACAGCGGCCCTTCTGGCCCAGCGAGCCTCCGCCGCGCCGTACGACACCTACCGCTCGACGGGCCCCGGCATCCGACGGCAGGACCGGTTCCGGGCAGGCAGCATCACCAAGACCTTTGTCGCCACGGTCGTCCTCCAACTCGCCCGGGAACACAAGCTGCGACTATCGGACACCGTGGACCGGCATCTGGCGGGACTGGTCCGCGGACACGGCAACGACGGGCGCCGCATCACCCTGCGCGCCCTGCTCACCCACACCAGCGGCCTCTACAACTACACGGCCGACACGAACGCCCACCCCGCCACCGCCACCGCCGCCGTGCGTGCGGCCATCGCGCACCGCCCCACGAACACCACCGGCGGTTTCGCCTACTCCAACACCAATTACGTCCTGCTCGGCCTCGTCATTCAGCACGTCACCGGACACAGCTACGCCACCGAGATCCGCCGCCGCATCATCAACCCCCTCCACCTCACCGGCACGTCGCTCCCCGGCGCCCGCACCGCGCTGCCCGCACCGCACGGCCGCGGCTACTCGCGCGACCCGGCCGACGGCAGCCTTCACGATGTCACCTCCCTCGACCCGCGCACCGCCGGCGCCGCGGGCGAACTCATCTCCACACTCGCCGACCTGAACCGCTTCTACGCCGCCCTGCTGGGCGGGCGCCTGCTCCCGCCCGCCCAGCTGGACACCCTGCTGAACACCGGTACGGCGGACGGCATCTACGGCATGGGCGTCTACCCGCAGAAGCTCTCCTGCGGTACCACCGTCTGGGGCCACAACGGTCATATAGCGGGCAGTTACGTCCGCACGGCCGCCACCCGCGACGGGCGGCACACCCTGACGTTCCGCATCAACACGGACAGCCTGTCCGATCCGACGCTCGAACCGGCCCTTCTCGAAGCCGAGTTCTGCCGGCCTCACCAGGGGCTGTCCGGTACGTCACGGCCCGGCCGCGGGCCGGATCAGACCGGCACGATGTCCGGTGCGCCGAGCCGCGCCGCGTCCGCCGTCTGGTCGTCCGGCTGACGCTGCGACTCCCGCTCCGCCTGCACCCGCTTCTCGTAGTGCTCGACCTCCCGCTCGATCTGGCTCTTGTTCCACCCCAGCACCGGCCCCATCAGCTCCGCGCAGAGCCTCGCGCTGAGGGTGCCCCGGTCGAAGGTCTCGATGGAGATCCGGGTCCGACGCGTCAGCACGTCGTCGAGGTGGCGAGCCCCCTCGTGCGAGGCGGCGTAGACGATCTCGGCCTTCAGGTAGTCGTCCGCCGCGGGCAGCGGCTCGCCGAGCGAAGGGTCGGCGACGATCAGTTCGAGAATCTCCTCGGTCATGGATCCGAACCGGTTCAGCAGGTGCTCCACTCGGGCGACATGGAGCCCGGTGCGGGCCGCTATCCTCGCCCGCGCGTTCCACAGGGCCCGGTACCCCTCCGCGCCCAGCAGCGGGATGTCCTCCGTGACACAGTCCGCCACCCGCTGGTCGAGGCCGTGGACCGCCTCGTCGACGGCGTCCTTCGCCATCACCCGGTACGTCGTGTATTTGCCGCCCGCGACGACCACGAGCCCCGGCAGCGGATGCGCCACCGTGTGCTCGCGCGAGAGCTTGCTGGTCGCGTCCGACTCACCGGCCAGCAGGGGGCGCAGCCCGGCATAGACGCCTTGAACGTCGTCCCTGGTCAGAGGGGTGGTCAGGACCGAATTGACATGTTCGAGCAAGTAGTCGATATCGGCGCTGGACGCCGCCGGATGAGCCTTGTCCAGGTCCCAGTCGGTGTCCGTCGTCCCGACGATCCAGTGGCGCCCCCACGGGATCACGAACAGCACGGACTTCTCGGTCCGCAGGATCAGACCGGTCGAGGAGTGGATGCGGTCCTTCGGGACGACCAGATGGATGCCCTTGGACGCCCGGACATGGAACTGTCCGCGCTCGCCTATCAGCGCCTGGGTGTCGTCCGTCCACACCCCCGTGGCGTTGACCACCTGTTTGGCCCTGACCTCGTACTCCCCGCCCGCCTCGACGTCCTCCACCCGCGCGCCGACGACCCGCTCGCCCTCCCGCAGGAAGCCGATCACCCGCGCCCGGTTCGCCACGTGCGCGCCGTAGCCGGCGGCCGTACGCACCAGTGTCGCCACGTAGCGGGCGTCGTCCATCTGGGCGTCGTAGTACTGCAACGCTCCGACCAGTGCGTCCTTCTTGAGCGCGGGCGCGACCTGCAGGGCGCGACGGCGGGAGAGATGCCGGTGCACGGGCAGCCCGCGACCGTGGCCCGACGACACCGACATCGCGTCGTACAGCGCGACACCCGAACCGGCGTAGAGCCTCTCCCAGCCCTTGTGCTGCAGCGGATAGAGGAACGGAACGGGCTTCACCAGGTGCGGGGCCAGCCGCTCCAGCAGCAGCCCACGCTCCTTCAGCGCCTCCCTCACGAGCGCGAAGTCGAGCATCTCCAGATAGCGCAGCCCGCCATGGATCAGCTTGCTCGACCTGCTCGACGTGCCGGATGCCCAGTCCCGCGCCTCGACCAGCCCGGTCGAGAGTCCTCTCGTGGCCGCATCCAGCGCCGTCCCGGCGCCGACCACGCCCGCTCCCACGACCAGCACGTCCAGTTCGCGCTCGGCCAGCGCGGCGAGCGCCTCGGCACGCTCCGCGGGTCCCAGTGTCGCTGTCCTCACTGCTGCCTCCCGGTAGATCGGGGTGGTCCGGCACAGGGATGCGGTCCGACCGCGGGGTCGGGTGCCCGTGCCCACCACTCGATTCTGTCCGCGGTCCGCGACTTCAGCCACCGCCTGTGGACAACACCCGGTCGACGAGAGCCACACAATGCGACATATAGGTCATATTTACGCCTAGTGTGACATTGCACTGCCCTCAGCGGTTGCGCTTTCTGCCTTCATGGTCTTAGGGAAGGACGGCCACCCACATGCCCGCAGACCTCGCCATCATCGGACTCGGTCACCTCGGCCTGCCCCTCGCCCAAGCCGCGGTAGCCGCCGGTATCCAAACCGTCGGTTACGACACCGACCCCCGCCCGTTCGCCGAGCTCTCCGCCGGCCGCACCCCCGTCGAAGGCTCCCTCTCCGCTTCGGAGATCCGCCGGATGCTCTCGGGGGGCTTCCGGCCCACCACCGACCCGGCCGAGCTCGGCCGGGTCCGCACCGCCGTGATCTGCGCGCCAACCCCCCTCGGCGCCGACCGCACCCTCGACCTCGCCGCCGTCGGCGACGCGGCCCGCGCCCTCGCCGCCCGGCTGCGCCCGCACACCACCGTCCTGCTCGAATCGGCCGTGCCCCCCGGCACCACCGAGAACTTCGTGCGCCCTCTCCTCGAAGAGGGATCGGGGCTGCGCGCAGGCCGCGACTTCCACCTCGCGTGCTCCCCCAGCCGCCTCGACCCCGGCAACCGCACCCACGTCTACAGCAACACCCCCAAGGTCATCGGTGGCCTGACCCCGGCCTGCACCGAATCGGCCGCCACCTTCTACGGCCGGCTCACCGACAAGGTCGTACGGGCCCGCGGGCCGCGCGAGGCCGAGATGACGAAGGTCCTGGAGACCAACTTCCGGCACGTCAACATCGCGCTGGTCAACGAGATGGCGGTGCTCTGCCACGACCTCGGCGTCGACCTCTGGGACGTCATCCGGTGCGCCGAGACCAAGCCGTTCGGCTTCCAGCCGTTCCGTCCGGGCCCCGGCGTCGGCGGTCACTGCCCTCCGGTCGACCCGGGCTTCCTCCCGTACAGCAGCCGCACCCCCGGCCACCCGCTGCGGATGGTCTCGCTCGCCCAGGAGATCAACGACCGGATGCCGAGCTACGTGATCCAGCGCTGCGCCACCCTGCTGAACGAACACGGCAAGTCCGTCCGCGGCGCCCGGGTCCTGCTTCTCGGCGTCACCTACAAGCCGGACCTGGCCGACCAGGAGGCCTCCCCCGCCCGGGAGATCGCCAACCGGCTGATGGACATGGGTGCGCAGATCGGCTACCACGACCCGCACGTCCTGGACTGGCGCGTCCGTGAACTGCCGGTGCCGCGCGCGGACTCGCTGTACGAAGCGGCGTCGAGCGCGGACCTGACGGTGCTGCTCCAGCACCACCGTACGTACGACCTCCAGGGTCTCGCCGTGAAGGCCCAACTCCTCCTGGACACCCGGGGAGCCACCCCGGCAGGAGCGGCGCACCGACTGTGAGGGCGGCGGTCCCCCCAGGGATTTCGGTGGGCGGTGTCGGAGACGGCTGCTAGCCTGCGGCGTCACTTCTCGCACAGTCGTGCGCTTCCGTCCCAGGGGGGATCCAGCACCATGAGTCAGCCCGTGCCACCGCCGAACCAGCCCCAGCAGCCGTACGACGCCCAGCCCGGCGGCGGCAATCCGTTCGCCGCCCAGCAGCCGGGCCAGCCCGGCGTCCCGACCGGCAACCCGTTCGCCGGTCAGCAGCCCGGCCAGCCCGGCCAGTTCGGCGGCGTGCCGTTCACCCCGGCGGCTCCCGCCCGCAACAACGTGGCCCTCGGCCTGCTCGCAGCGGTCGTCGCCGCCCTCGTCGCCGCCGGCGTCTACGGCGGGATCATCGGCGCCACCAAGCACGAGATCGGCTACGCGGCCGTGGGCGTCGGCTTCCTCGTCGGCCTCGCCGCGGGCAAGGTCGGCGGCCGCAACCCCGTGCTGCCGGTCCTCAGCGCGGTGCTCGCGCTGGTCGGCGTCTACGGAGGCCAACTGCTCGGTGAGGCGATCATCGTCAGCAAGCAGGAACCGCTCACGGTCTCCCAGATCTTCTTCGACCACTTCAGCGAGCTGAACGACCTGTGGAAGGCCGACTCCGACCTGCTGACGTTCCTGTTCTTCGCGATCGCCGCCGCCGCCGCGTTCTCCAGCGCCAAGAAGGCCACCGGCTGATCGCTTTCGACGCCGCGCATACGGGAGGGCCCGGACCGCTCATGCGGTCCGGGCCCTCCCGTATGTCCGAGAGAAATCAGCGGCGGTGCTGCGAGTCCGCCACCGTCACCTCGACGCGCTGGAACTCCTTGAGGTCGCTGTACCCCGTCGTCGCCATCGCCCGGCGCAGTGCACCGAAGATGTTCATCGAGCCGTCAGGAGTGTGCGAGGGGCCGGTGAGGACCTCCTCCGTCGTGCCGACGGAGCCCAGGTCCACCAGCTTGCCGCGCGGCACGTCCTCGTGGACCGCCTCCATGCCCCAGTGACGGCCGCGACCGGGCGCGTCCGTCGCACGGGCCAGCGGGGAGCCCATCATCACGGCGTCGGCACCGCAGGCGATGGCCTTCGGCAGGTCGCCGGACCAGCCGACGCCACCGTCCGCGATCACGTGCACATACCGGCCACCGGACTCGTCCATGTAGTCGCGGCGGGCCCCGGCCACATCGGCGACCGCGGTCGCCATCGGGACCTGGATGCCGAAGACGTTGCGCGTGGTGTGCGCGGCGCCGCCGCCGAAGCCGACGAGGACACCGGCCGCGCCGGTACGCATCAGGTGCAGGGCCGCGGTGTACGTGGCACAGCCGCCGACGATCACCGGGACGTCCAGCTCGTAGATGAACTGCTTGAGGTTGAGCGGCTCGGCCGCGCCCGAGACGTGCTCGGCGGAGACCGTCGTACCGCGGATGACGAAGATGTCGACGCCGGCGTCGACGACGGCCTTGGAGAACTGCGCGGTGCGCTGCGGCGAGAGCGCGGCGGCGGTGACGACGCCGGAGTCGCGCACCTCCTTGATGCGCTGCCCGATCAGCTCCTCCTGGATCGGCGCGGCGTAGATCTCCTGGAGGCGGCGGGTCGCCGACTCCACGGGCATCTCGGCGATCTCGTCGAGGAGCGGCTGCGGGTCGGCATGCCGGGTCCACAGGCCTTCGAGGTTGAGGACACCGAGACCACCCAGCTCACCGATCCGGATCGCGGTCTGCGGGGAGACCACCGAGTCCATCGGAGCGGCCAGGAACGGCAGCTCGAACCGGTAGGCGTCGATCTGCCAGGCGATCGAGACCTCCTTCGGGTCGCGGGTGCGACGGCTCGGCACGACGGCGATGTCGTCGAAGGCGTACGCCCGGCGGCCGCGCTTGCCGCGCCCGATCTCGATCTCAGTCACGATGGTGTGGCCTTTCAGTTCCCTAGGCGTACTGTCTGCGTTTTCCAGTATCCCCGACACACAGGTGAGGGGCGGTCCCAGTACGCCCGGACCGCCCCTCACCTGTTCTGTTGCGTTACTTCCTGCTGTAGTTCGGCGCTTCGACCGTCATCTGGATGTCGTGCGGGTGGCTCTCCTTGAGCCCCGCCGAGGTGATCCGGACGAAACGGCCGTTGGCCTGGAGCTCCGGGACGGTGCGGCCGCCGACGTAGAACATCGACTGGCGCAGACCGCCGGTGAGCTGGTGGACGACCGCGGAGAGCGGGCCTCGGTACGGGACCTGGCCCTCGATGCCCTCGGGGACCAGCTTCTCGTCGGAGGCGACGCCCTCCTGGAAGTAGCGGTCCTTGGAGAACGACTTGCGGTCGCCACGCGTCTGCATCGCGGCGAGCGAACCCATGCCGCGGTACGACTTGAACTGCTTGCCGTTGATGAAGAGCAGCTCGCCCGGGGACTCCTCGCAGCCCGCCAGCAGCGAGCCGAGCATCACGGTGTCCGCGCCGGCCACCAGGGCCTTGGCGATGTCTCCGGAGTACTGCAGGCCGCCGTCGCCGATGACCGGGACACCGGCCGCCTTGGCGGCGAGCGACGCCTCGTAGATCGCGGTGACCTGCGGAACGCCGATGCCGGCGACCACGCGGGTGGTGCAGATGGAGCCGGGGCCGACGCCCACCTTGATGCCGTCGACGCCCGCGTCGATCAGCGCCTGGGCGCCGTCACGGGTGGCGATGTTGCCGCCGATGACGTCGACACCCGCCGCGTTCGACTTGATCTTGGCGACCATGTCGGAGACGAGACGGGAGTGGCCGTGCGCGGTGTCGACGACGATGAAGTCGACGCCCGCCTCGACGAGTGCCTGGGCCCGCTCGAAGGCGTCGCCCGCGACGCCGACGGCGGCTCCGACCAGCAGCCGGCCTTCCTTGTCCTTCGCGGCGTTCGGGTACTTCTCCGCCTTGACGAAGTCCTTGACGGTGATGAGGCCCTTGAGGACCCCGGCGTCGTCGACCAGCGGAAGCTTCTCGATCTTGTGGCGGCGCAGCAGCTCCATGGCGTCCACGCCGGAGATGCCGACCTTGCCGGTGACGAGTGGCATGGGCGTCATGACCTCGCGCACCTGGCGCGAACGGTCCGCCTCGAAGGCCATGTCACGGTTGGTGACGATGCCGAGGAGCTTGCCCGCCCCGTCGGTCACCGGCACGCCACTGATGCGGAACTTGGCGCACAGCTCGTCGGCGTCGCGCAGAGTCGCGTCCGGGTGCACCGTGATCGGGTCGGTGACCATGCCGGACTCGGAACGCTTCACCAGGTCGACCTGGTTGGCCTGGTCCGCGATGGAGAGATTGCGGTGCAGCACACCGGCGCCACCCTGGCGGGCCATGGCGATCGCCATGCGGGCCTCGGTGACCTTGTCCATCGCGGCGGACAGCAGCGGGATGTTCACCCGCACGTTCTTCGAGATGTACGAGGAAGTGTCGATCTGATCGGGCGCCATGTCGGACGCGCCGGGCAGCAGCAGCACGTCGTCGTATGTCAGCCCGAGCGTCGCGAATTTCTCGGGCACTCCGTCGACGTTTGCAGTCATGACACCTTCCCCAAATGGCCTTGATCGGTGCGGATGTCCATGCTAACGGCCTCCGGGGGTGTCTCATTCCACGAGCAAGATCACCTAGAGGTTCTGTAGCTTCGTACGGAACTCCGTTCCGGGGTGAAGCCGGTGCCGCTCACTGCTCGGCGAGGGCCCGCAATCTGCTCAGCGCGCGGTGCTGGGCGACCCGGACGGCACCCGGCGACATGCCGAGCATCTGCCCGGTCTCCTCGGCGGTCAGACCGACCGCGACCCGCAGAACGAGCAGCTCACGCTGGTTCTCCGGGAGGTTGGCGAGGAGCTTCTTGGCCCAGGCGGCATCGCTGCTGAGCAGCGCGCGCTCCTCCGGCCCGAGCGAATCGTCCGGCCGCTCCGGCATCTCGTCGGAGGGCACCGCGGTCGATCCCGGGTGCCGCATGGCGGCGCGCTGGAGATCGGCGACCTTGTGGCCGGCGATGGCGAAGACAAAGGCTTCGAAGGGTCTGCCGGTGTCCTTGTAGCGCGGCAACGCCATCAGCACCGCGACACAGACCTCCTGCGCCAGGTCCTCCACGAAGTGGCGGGCATCACCGGGCAGCCGGTTCAGCCGGGACCTGCAGTAGCGCAGCGCGAGGGGATGGACATGGGCCAGCAGATCATGGGTGGCCTGCGCGTCGCCGTCGACGGCACGGTGCACCAGAGCACCGATCACCGTGGTCTCGTCGTCGCGCATCGGACCATGGTGCCTCGGTGCCGCTTCATCCGTGGCACCGCGTCCGTAGTTGTGCACCGAAGCGTTATGAGCGGGTGCGCCGGAAGTCATGTCCTGCGCCCTCCCCTTCCGCTCGACCGAATCGTTCCCGAGGAACTCCACATCTCAAGGATGCGGCATCGGCCGGGAAGCGTCACATACCGCGGGGGTCCGGCTCCCGGTCCGCGGTCCGGCATCCCCGTCCCCCCGTCCGCCGGAGGGCGGACGGGGGGACACTGCCTACCGGTCATCGCCGGTCATCAGCGCACCAGGCCCCAGCGGAAGCCGAGCGCGACGGCGTGCGCCCGGTCCGAGGCGCCGAGCTTCTTGAAAAGCCGCCGGGCGTGCGTCTTCACCGTGTCCTCGGAGAGGAAGAGCTCGCGCCCGATCTCCGCGTTGGAACGGCCGTGGCTCATCCCTTCGAGCACCTGGATCTCACGCGCGGTGAGCGTCGGCGCCGCACCCATCTCGGCCGACCGCAGCCGACGCGGGGCAAGCCGCCACGTCGGATCGGCCAGCGCCTGGGTGACGGTCGCCCGCAGCTCCGCGCGGGAGGCGTCCTTGTGCAGATAGCCGCGGGCCCCGGCGGCGACCGCTAGCGCGACACCGTCCAGGTCCTCGGCGACGGTCAGCATGATGATCCGCGCCCCGGGGTCGGCGGAGAGCAGCCGCCGGACCGTCTCCACACCCCCCAGACCGGGCATGCGTACGTCCATCAGAATGAGATCCGAACGGTCGGCACCCCAGCGGCGGAGAACTTCCTCACCGTTGGCCGCCGTCGTCACACGCTCGACGCCGGGCACGGTCGCGACCGCGCGACGGAGCGCCTCTCGGGCAAGCGGGGAGTCGTCGCAGACGAGGACGGATGTCATGACCGTCCTCCGCAGCTGATGCGCGTCACCTTGAGCCTCCAGGCTGATACAAGTCGTCACCTGTGCGGTTGACACTCTCGGACATCTGCCCGATCGCTTTTTCCGTCAACCGCCTCCGCCCTCTCAACGATGGTCACTCGAAAGAGTTACGGGTCCGAGGACCAGGTTCGGCACTCTACGTGAGGAGTCGCACACGGAGGAGAGCCGCGCGGATTGTCCAGTCGTCAATCGAAGCTTCACCTGAAGGTATGCCCCATTTAGCGGGTTTTCTTCCCTTTTGCTGGTGTCTGTGGATAGATTCGCAATCAGTCATATTTACATCTACTTACACCGTAGATGTACGGTCATGAGCACGGTCACCGACGAACGACTACCGCGTAGCCGACTCAGCATGGTTTCGAGGGGACAAGCAATGGCAGATTTCTCCCGCCTTCCCGGACCCAACGCCGATCTGTGGGACTGGCAGCTGCTGGCGGCCTGCCGTGGGGTCGACAGCTCACTGTTCTTCCACCCGGAGGGTGAGCGCGGAGCGGCCAGGAGCGCCCGCGAGAACTCGGCGAAAGAGGTCTGTATGCGATGCCCGGTACGCGCCGAGTGCGCAGCGCACGCCCTGGCCGTGCGCGAGCCCTACGGAGTGTGGGGCGGGCTGACCGAGGACGAGCGCGAAGAGCTCATGGGACGGGCCCGCAACCGACTGATCGCGACAGCAGGGGCGCCGTCGGGGCTGACCGCCTCCTCAGGGCACGGCTGACCCTCGAACCGCGCGGAACAATCGAAGAAACGTTCCTGCACTCCCTAGCGGGCAGCCGCCAGGGAAAGCTGGTCCAGCGTGGCCGCGACGGCCGGGACCTGCGCCAGGTCCGGGAGCGTGAGCGCGACGATCTCACGCTCGACCGCCGGCTCCACCGTTACGGTGCGGGCCCCTTTGGGACGTACCGATTCGATCGCCAGCTCCGGCAGCACGGCCACCCCCAGGCCGGCGCCGACCAGGCCGATCACCGCCGGGTAGTCGTCGGTGGCGAAGTCGATCCGGGGGGTGAAGCCGGACTCCTCGCAGACCTCCACCAGTTGACGGCGGCAGCGCGGGCAGCCCGCGATCCAGGACTCCTCGGCCAGTTCACCGATCCCCACCGCATCCGCGCCGGCCAGCCGGTGCCCCTCCGGGACGAGGCCGATCAGCCGGTCGGTGAGCAGCGGACGTACGACCAGGTCGTCCCATTCGGCGCCCGAGGTGCCGTAGCGGAACGCCAGCGCGATGTCGCAGTCCCCCTCCCGGAGCATCTCGACCGAGCGCGGCGGCTCGGCCTCGACCAGGGAGACCCTCGTACCGGGGTGGGCGGCGCGGAGGGCGGCGAGGGCGCCGGGAACCAGGGTGGAGCTGCCACTGGGGAACGAGACCAGCCGGACCCGGCCGGCCCGCAGCCCGGCGATCGCGGCGATCTCCTCCTCGGCGGCGGTCAGCCCGGCGAGGATGCCGGAGGCGTGACGTACGAGCGCCTCACCCGCCTGCGTGAGCCTCATCTCGCGACCTGTGCGGATCAGCAGCGGCGTGCCCGCGGAGGACTCCAGAGCCTTCATCTGCTGGCTGACCGCGGGCTGGGTGCACCCCAGTTCCCGCGCGGCGGCGGAGAACGAACCGGTGGCGGCCACGGCGCGCAGGACACGGAGATGACGGGCTTCGATCACCTCTCAACCATAAGGTGCTCTTGGGGAGGAAGCCAGTAACGGGCCTGTGACTTTGAGGCGGGGTGGTTACCGTTGCTCCCTATGAAGCCGATGAAACTGCTGACCGTGAACGTGGGACGTCCCAAGGCGGTCGCCCACACCGACGCCCCCGACGGCGTCACCGGGATCGACAAGCGGCCGGCCGACGGTCCGGTACGGGTCACCGATCCCGGCCCCAAGGGCACCGGCGGCAGCGGGGTGGCCGGGGACGCGGTCTGCGATCTGCGCCATCACGGCGGCACCGACCAGGCCGTGTACGCGTTCGCCCGCGAGGACCTCGACGCCTGGGAGAGCTCGCTCGGCCGCACGCTGGCCAACGGCGCGTTCGGAGAGAACCTGACGGTCTCCGGACTGGACGTGAGCGGCGCGAAGATCGGCGAGCGCTGGCGGATCGGCCCCGACCTGGTGCTGGAGGTGACGTCCGGCCGCATTCCGTGCCGTACGTTCGCCGGTCACCTCGGCGAGAGCCGCTGGGTCAAGCGGTTCATGGAGGCGGCCGCTCCGGGTGCCTACCTGCGCGTGGTCGAGCCGGGCGAGATCCGCGCCGGGGACCCGGTCGAGATCGTCCACCGGCCGGACCACGACGTCACCGTGCAGCTGGAGTTCCTGGCCGCGACGACGCGCCGGGAGCTGCTGCCACAGCTGCTCCCGGCCCGGGACGCACTCCATCCCCGGGCGCTGCGCTCCGCCCTGAAGTACGTGGAGTCGGTGGCCACGGGCGAGTGATCCCCGCGGCGGGCGTGGCACTAACGTGCCGCGTATGACGACTGCACTGATTACGGGCGCGACCGCGGGGATCGGGGCCGCCTTCGCACGGCGGCTCGCGGCCGATGGGCACAACCTGGTGCTGGTGGCGCGCGACACCGAGCGGCTCCGGGAGCAGGCCACCGAACTGCACGACCTGCATGGCATCGAGGCCGAGGTGCTGACCGCCGACCTGTCCGAGGACGACGGGATCGCCTCGGTCGAGGCACGACTGACGGACCATCGGCAATCCGTCGATCTACTGATCAACAACGCCGGGTTCGGCAACAAGGGCCGCTACCTGGAGGTGTCGACGGCCGATGAGCTGAAGATGCTGAAGGTGCACTGCGAGGCGGTGCTGCGGCTGACCTCGGCGGCCGCGGCCGGAATGAAGGAGCGCGGGCGGGGCGGGGTCGTCAACGTGGCCTCGGTGGCGGCGTTCGTACCGCGCGGTACGTACGGCGCGTCGAAGGCGTGGGTCGTGCAGTTCACCCAGGGCGCGGCGAAGGATCTGGCCGGGTCGGGGGTGCGGCTGATGGCGCTCTGCCCCGGCTTCGTACGGACCGAGTTCCATGAGCGGGCCGGAATGGGGACCGGCAACATCCCGGGCTGGATGTGGCTCGACGCGGACAAGCTGGTGGAGGCGGCGCTGGCGGATCTGGCGCGCGGCAAGTCGGTCTCGATCCCGGACGCGCGGTACAAGACGCTGATGGGGCTGGTGAAGGTGGCGCCGCGCGGCCTGCTCGGCGGGGTCACCTCCAAGACGGGCCGCAAGTACGGACCGCAGTGAGCGGGTTCCTGTCGGCTGCCGCGGCCCGTGCGGGCGCCGATGTCGGGGCGGCGGGCTTCGTCCTGTCGCCGAACCGCTCCTCGCCGCCGTTGTTCTCCATGACGGCACGGGCGGCGGGGGCAAGCCGAGCCGGAGGTCTCGGCACGGCTCGGACCTCGGTGACACGGCGGGGCGCACAGCATCACGCCCGCTGTGACGGATCTTCACTTTCCGTCCGGAACGGCGCCGTTGCGCGGCCTGCCGAATGCGCTGCCGAGTCGGTGTGCCGCATCGTCGCCGGGTGCCGAGCGGCACGGGTCGGCGGGCCAGGCGCCGGACAGGACGGCGCGGTGCGCGGCCGGCCCGTCCTCCGCGAAGCCGGTGCCTGCCGAGAAGCCTGAATCACTCGGTCCGAGCGCTCCGCCCGAACCGTCACGAACCCCGTGTCCCAATAAAATGGAACCATCCCATCCGGGCTCGTGAGACCGGGAGACGCCATGAGATTCGTACAAGTAATCGACTGCAAGACGGAGCGGTTCGATGACATGGACCGCCTCATGGACGAGTGGGTCGAACTGACCAAGGGCTCCCGGACCGCCACTCACAGCCTGATCGGCAAGGACCGCTCCGACGGGTCCCACTACGTGGAGATCGTCGAATTCCCTTCGTACGAAGACGCGGTGGCGAACTCCAAACTGCCGGAGACCGACCGGATCTTCCAGGAAATGGTCGCGCTCTGCGACGGGACGCCCACCTTCACCGATCTCGACGTGGTCCGCGACGAGCAGTTGAACCAGACACTGTCCCGCCGGTTCTTCCACGAGATCGCCGTCGGCGGCAACCTGGACGCCATCGGCGAGGTGTTCGCGATCGACTACGCCGACCACGACATCGCGAAGGAAGAGGACACCGTGATCGGATCCGGCGGACTCCGGGACGATCTCATCCGATGGCGGGCCGCCTTCGACTTCTCCTTCGACCTGGACCGGCAGATCTGCGAGGGCGACGACGTCGTGACGCTGTGGACCTGGACCGGCACCCACAAGGGCGACTTCATGGGCATCCCGCCGACGGGCAGGCAGTGCATCATGACCGGCACCACCATCTTCCGGTTCAGGGACGGCAGGATCCAGGAGGGCTGGTGGCACGAAGACATCATGGGCCTGATGCGCCAGCTCGGCGCGCTCGACTGAACCGCGCCCGACCGGGTACCGCGGAACGACACCGGGCACCGCGGAACGAAGAAGACCGAAGGCCCCCTGTTCCCGCCGCTGAGCGGTGGGAACAGGGGGCCTTCTACGGCTGTGCGCCGGCGCGGCTACGCGTCAGTGCGAGTGACCGTGACCGCCGTGGCCTGCCTCGGCCTCTTCCTCGGCCGGCTTCTCGACGACCAGGGTCTCGGTCGTGAGCAGCAGCGACGCGATGGACGCGGCGTTCTCCAGCGCGGAGCGGGTGACCTTGACCGGGTCGATGACGCCGGCCTTCACCAGGTCGCCGTACTCGCCGGTCGCGGCGTTGAAGCCCTGGCCCTTGTCGAGCTCGGCGACCTTCGAGGTGATGACGTAACCCTCGAGGCCCGCGTTCTCGGCGATCCAGCGCAGCGGCTCGACGGCGGCGCGGCGCACGACCGCGACACCGGTGGCCTCGTCGCCGGTCTTGTCGAGGTTGCCCTCGAGGACCTTGACGGCGTGGACCAGAGCGGAGCCACCACCGGAGACGATGCCCTCCTCGACCGCGGCGCGGGTCGCGGAGATGGCGTCCTCCAGACGGTGCTTCTTCTCCTTGAGCTCCACCTCGGTGGCGGCACCGACGCGGATCACGCACACGCCGCCGGCCAGCTTCGCAAGGCGCTCCTGGAGCTTCTCGCGGTCCCAGTCGGAGTCCGTGGAGTCGATCTCGGCCTTGATCTGGTTGACCCGGCCCTTGACGTCGCCGGGCTCGCCGCCGCCGTCCACGATGGTCGTGTCGTCCTTGGAGACGGTCACGCGGCGCGCCGTGCCCAGCACGTCCAGACCGGCCTGGTCGAGCTTGAGGCCGACCTCCTCGGCGATGACGGTCGCACCGGTGAGGGTGGCGATGTCGCCGAGCATGGCCTTGCGGCGGTCACCGAAGCCCGGGGCCTTCACCGCGACGGCGTTGAAGGTGCCACGGATCTTGTTGACGACCAGGGTCGACAGGGCCTCGCCCTCGACGTCCTCGGCGATGATCAGCAGCGGCTTGGAGCCACCGGCCTGGATGACCTTCTCCAGCAGCGGGAGCAGCTCCTGGATCGAGCCGATCTTGCCCTGGTGGATCAGGATGTACGGGTCGTCGAGGACGGCCTCCATACGCTCCTGGTCGGTCACCATGTACGGGGACAGGTAACCCTTGTCGAAGGCCATGCCCTCGGTGAACTCGAGGTCCAGACCGAAGGTGTTGGACTCCTCGACGGTGATGACACCGTCCTTGCCGACCTTGTCCATCGCGTCCGCGATGAGCTCGCCGACCTGCGAGTCCTGCGCGGAGAGCGCGGCCACAGCGGCGATGTCGGACTTGTCGTCGATCGGTCGGGCGGTCGCGAGGAGCTCCTCGGACACGGCCTTGACCGCGGCGTCGATGCCCTTCTTCAGGGCGGCCGGGGACGCGCCCGCGGCAACGTTGCGCAGGCCCTCGCGGACGAGCGCCTGGGCGAGCACGGTGGCGGTGGTGGTGCCGTCACCCGCTACGTCGTTGGTCTTGGTCGCCACCTCCTTCACCAGCTGGGCACCGAGGTTCTCGTACGGGTCGTCGAGCTCGACCTCGCGCGCGATGGTGACACCGTCGTTGGTGATGGTGGGAGCGCCGAACTTCTTGTCGATGACGACGTTGCGGCCCTTGGGGCCGATCGTCACCTTCACCGTGTCGGCAAGCTTGTTGACGCCACGCTCAAGGGCGCGACGGGCGTCCTCGTCGAACTTCAGAATCTTCGCCATGGGAGCTGAGCTGTCCTCTCAAACGAACTGCGCCCCCGACCGCCGGCTAGTTATTTCGCAGGGGGCCAGGGGCGCAGAACAGAAGCAAACGTGGGTGAATTACTTCTCGACGATCGCGAGCACGTCGCGAGCCGAGAGGACGAGGTACTCCTCGCCGTTGTACTTCACCTCGGTGCCGCCGTACTTGCTGTAGAGCACGATGTCACCGGTGTTGACGTCGAGCGGAAGACGCTCGCCGTTCTCGAAGCGACCCGGGCCCACGGCCAGGACGACGCCCTCCTGGGGCTTCTCCTTGGCGGTGTCCGGGATGACCAGGCCAGAGGCCGTGGTCTGCTCGGCGTCGAGCGGCTGGACCACAATGCGGTCCTCAAGCGGCTTGATGGCAACCTTGGAGCTGGTGGTCGTCACGATCCGGCCTCCCCCTTCGGAGATCTCGGGGTTAACTGCGGGGTTAACTGTCTGGGGTGGCGACCAGGTGGATCCGTCGTCGCGGGTGCCGGACCTGCCAGTCGCACAGTACTGCTGGCACTCTCCACTGGGGAGTGCCAGAGCCGAGACTATGACCGCGATTAGCACTCGGTCAAGCGGAGTGCCAATTACGTGCGGTCGTGGCGCGGCAGCCCAGGCCAGGTTCCCGCGGTGCGGGGGCCGGAGCATGCGCCCTCGGTGAGGTCCGCGGGGTGAAGTTCATGGGCGCGCGAAGCCCGCGGGCACGCGGCTACCGCCGCTCGCACCCGTCGCCGGAGTCCATGACGTCGGGGTCCACGGCGTCGTACGACTCCGGCCGGTCCGGCCACCGGTGCCGCGGCGGTGGCGACGGCCGGGAGTCCGCGGACTCCTGCGGCCGGTCCCGCCGCCCGCAGGCGGTGACGGCCCACGACCCGGGCGCCCCGTGATCACGCCGCGCGCCCGCCTTCGCCCCTGACTCCGACACCCCCTCGGGCCCCGCCGCCGGTGCGCGGTGCGGGCCCTGCACCTTCTGTGCGGCCTTCCGGCCCAGCCGTTCGATCGGGTCGACCGACTGCGCGCACCCGGCAGTGGCGGTCAGGAGCGCACCGGCCGCCAGCAGTCCGGCGAGCAGCCGCCGCGCCCGGCCCATACGTGGCCCTCCGGCCGTGCCACGGCGCACCCGTCGTCCAGGATGGTCTTCACGACCACGCAGGGAGCCTCGCATCCCGGCCTCCGCCCGCAGGTCACCCCGGCCGCGACGGATCGAGCCCGGCCTCCGCCACGTCATGGCAAATTCTTCCTTTTGTCGTAAGACCACATGATTTCGGATAGTGACAGCAGTCGAACGATCACTCGCCCTGACACCGCCGCCGGCCCCCGAGCGGTCCCCCGGCTGGCTCACAATGGGCCGGTGAACGCCTTCGCCCCGACCGGCCCGACAGACCCGCCCGAACCGAGCGACCCCTCCGGTGCCGCCGACCCGCTCGACGACCCGCTCGCCGCCTTCACGGCACTGCGCGCGCCGGAGGGCACGGCGCTCCTGACCGAGCTGCGGTCCTACGACCCCGCACAGGAGCTCGCCACCGCGACCCGGCTGCGCCGCAGCCACCCGGCCGCCCTGGTTTCGGCGGCACTGGGGCAGGCGCGGCTGCGGCAGCGGGCGGTGGCGAAGTTCGGCGCCGAGGACGCGTACCGGATGTTCTTCACGCCGAACGGTGTCGAGCAGGCGACCCGTACGTCGGTCGCCACGTACCGGGCCGGCCGGTTCGCCGCGGCCGGCGTCCGCAGCGTCGCCGATCTCTGCTGCGGGATCGGTGGTGACGCCATCGCGCTCGCCCGCGCGGGCATCTCCGTCCTCGCCGTGGACCGCGACCCGCTGACCGCCGAGGTCGCCCGCGCCAACGCCGCCGCGCTCGGACTGGACGCCCTGATCGAGGTGCGGTGCGCCGATGTCACCGAGATCGACACCGCCGCCTACGACGCCGTCTTCGTCGACCCGGCCCGGCGCGGCGGGCGCGGCAGGATCTTCGACCCGGAGGCATACTCGCCGCCGCTCTCCTGGGCGACCGGCACCGCGCTGAAGGCCCCTCGCGCCGCGCTGAAGATCGCCCCCGGCATCCCTCACGAGGCGGTCCCGGCGCAGGCGGAGGCCGAGTGGATCTCGGACGGCGGCGATGTGAAGGAGGCGGTGCTCTGGTTCGGCGAAGGGTTCGCGGCCGGCTCGTACCGCGCCACGCTGCTCCCGGCCGGCGCGACCCTGTCGGCTCCGGCCGCGCTGCCCGCTCCGCCCGTCGGTCCGGTCGGCCGCTATCTGTACGAGCCGGACGGTGCCGTCATCCGTGCGCATCTGGTCGCCGACATCGTGGGGCGGTCGGGCGGCCGGCTGATCGACGAGACGATCGCGTACGTCACGAGCGACGAGCCGTACGACTCCCCGTACACCGCCGCGTACGAGATCACCGACCGGCTGCCGTTCAACATGAAGAAGCTGAAGGCGCTGCTGCGGGAGCGGAAGGTCGGCGTACTGACCGTCAAGAAGCGGGGCTCGGCGGTCGAACCGGAGGAGCTGCGCCGCAGGATGAAGCTCCAGGGCCCGAACGCCGCGACCGTGTTCCTGACCCGGGTCGCCGGGGCGCCGACCATGCTGATCGGCCACCCCCTGCGGCCGGAGACGCCCTAGGCCAGGTCGGTCAGGTCCTCCGCGTACACCTGGGAGAGCGGCTGCGGGCCCACGTACTGCTGGCAGTTGCACTGCCCGGCTTCGAAGCGGACCGGCTTCTTGCTCTCGTCCCAGGCCGTCGGCACCTCGATCCGCTCATGGCACTTGCCCCGCTTGTCGTGCTTCGCAAGGTGGTGCGTGCAGCCGCAGATCGGCTCCGGCGGCCGGTTCGCCGCCTCGACGGCCAGGCGTTCCTGCTTGCTCGCCTCCAGCAGTTCCAGCTTGCGCGTGTGCCGGTTGCGCAGCGCCGTACGGACGTTGTCGACCGCCCATCCGAAGCCGCCGGTCCAGAAGATGATGAGCACCCACCAGTACCACTCCATGTGACACCCTCCCCCTGCCCAGATCCTGCTACGCGGCCAGGATAGGGGCGGGGGCAGTGGTGGGCGCCGCCGACGACGGAGAACAACGGCTCGGCCCGCGCGCCCGACGAGCACCCGCAGCACCCGGCCGCGGTGTACGAACGCCGTGGTGACGCCGGACCCGAGCAGCCGGCCGGTCGTCCGGAGGCCCGTGAACGACCAGGGGGACGGGCGGGGTCGGTCGACAGCGTGAGCCCCGCCCGTCCCTGTCGGGTTCAGTCGTACTGCTCACTGTCCAGATAGTCGTCGTACGCGTCGGGCTCGTCGGCCGAGCCGATGTACTCGGAGTCGTGGATGCCGTCCGCCACGTCGGGATCGTGCTCCGGTTCGCCGCTGTAGTCGTACCGATCGGACATGGCGCCTCCTCTCTCGACGGGCACCCGATGCGCCCGGTCACGCGGTCAACGAGCCCGCCGAACCGCCCGGTGCGCCCGTGCGATCGGACTGACTCCATGCGGATGACCGGGGCCACCTCAGTGGCGTACAGCTCGAGTGGCCGGTTGACCGGGTGCGGCGGCAGACCGGCAGGGTCGGCCACGCCCCGGAACGTCAGGCGTCGAGCAGCGCCTCGATGTCGAGCTTCTTCATGCCGAGCATGGCCTTCATGGCCCGGTCCGCCTTGACCGGGTCCGGGTCGGAGAGCGCCTCGGACAGCCCACGCGGGACGATCTGCCAGGACAGCCCGTACCTGTCCTTGAGCCAGCCGCACTGACCCTCCTCGCCGCCGTCGGTGAGCCTGGCCCACAACTCGTCGACCTCCGCCTGCGACTCGCAGTCGACGGAGAGCGAGATCGCTTCGGTGAAGGGGAACTGCGGGCCGCCGTTGAGTGCGACGTACTCCTGGCCCGCCAGCCGGAATTCGACGGTCATGACCGCGCCCGGCTCGCCCGGCGACGCCTCGGTGTAGTGGGTGACACCCAGCACCTTCGAGTCCCCTCCGAAGATGGAGACGTAGTGGTTCGCGGCCTCCTCGGCCTGGTTGTCGAACCACAGGAAGGTCTTGATCTTCTGCATGGCCTGCTCCTCGGCGACTCGTGCGGGGGATGGTTGTGCAAGGTAGACCCCGCGGCCGCCCGGAACTCATCGCGCCGCGCCGCCCTCCTCCGCCTCCTTCTCCGCCCGTGCAAGCAGCAGCGCCCGCTCGCGTGCGTTACGGGTCAGCCCCGCCGCCCGAACGAATTCCGCCCGCGCCTCGTCCGCGCGCCCGAGCCGCGCCAGCAGATCGCCGCGCACGCTCGGCAGCAGGTGGTACGCCGCCAGCGCCGGGTCACCCGCCAGGGCATCGACCAGGGCGAGCCCGGCCTCGGGCCCCTCGGCCATCGACACCGCGACGGCGCGGTTCAGTTCCACCACCGGTGACGGGGCCGCCTTGACCAGCAGGCCGTAGAGCGTGGCGATGACCGCCCAGTCCGTCTCCTCGTACGTCACCGCGTGGGCGTGGCACGCCGCGATGGCGGCCTGCAGGGCGTACGGGCCGGGGGCCCCGCCCAGCGCGTTCGCCCGCTCCAGGGCCGCGTACCCGCGCCGGATCAGCAACCGGTCCCAACGGGACCGGTTCTGCTCGGCGAGCAGGACGGGCTCGCCGTCCGGGCCGGTCCTGGCCGCGGTGCGGGACGCCTGGAGCTCCAGCAGGGCGGCCAGGCCGTGCACTTCGGGTTCCTGCCCCATCAGCCCGGCCAGCACCCGCGCCAGCCGCAGCGCGTCCTCGCACAGCCCCGGGCGCAGCCAGTCGTCGCCCGCGGTGGCCGCGTACCCCTCGTTGAAGATCAGGTAGATCACTTCGAGTACCGAGCCGAGCCGGGCCGCGCGGTCGGCTCCGTACGGCACCTCGAAGGGGACGCCGGCCCGGCCCAGGGTGCGTTTCGCGCGGACGATGCGCTGGGCGACGGTCGGCTCGGACACCAGGAACGCCCGGGCGATCTCGTCGGTGGTGAGGCCGCCGAGCAGCCGCAGGGTGAGCGCGATCCGGGCCTCGGTCGACAGCACGGGGTGGCAGGCGGTGAAGATCAGCCGCAGCAGGTCGTCGTCGATGTCGTCGGCGCCGGCGATGTCCTCCGGCCCGGGCGGCTGTACGTCCTCCAGGGTCCGCCCGACCTCGGCGAGCTTGCGGGCGTACGTCTCCTTGCGGCGGACCAGATCGATCGCGCGGTGCTTGGCGGTGGCCGTCAGCCAGGCGCCCGGCCGGTCCGGGACACCCGACTCCGGCCACTGCTCCAGTGCCGCGACCAGGGCGTCCTGCGCGAGTTCCTCGGCGATGCCCACGTCCCGCACGATGCGGGTGACACCGGCGATGATCCGTGCGGACTCGATCCTGAACACGGCCTCGACCGCCGCGGTCGCGCTTGCTTCCGTCACGGCCACCCATCAGAGCAGCCGATCGGAGGCGGAGCAAGCGCGGCCGGGCCGGGACCGGAGGGTGTACCGGCTCAGCCCTCGGCGATCTCGCGGACCTCGGCGGTGACTGTCCAGTTGTCGGGGTGGATCTCCAGGAACCGCTTGGTCCACTCCAGGGCCTCGGGCCTGTCCTTGCACTGCATGATGGCGTAGCCGCCGACGACTTCCTTGGTCTCGGTGAACGGCCCGTCCGTGTAGCTCAGCTTGCCGTCCTCCCAGCGGACCCTCGTCCCCTGCGAGGTGGGGGCGAGCCCTGCCGTGTCCAGCATGACCCCGGCCTTGGTGATCTCCTCGAACAGTGCCCCCATGCGCGTCTCGAAGTCGGGGTCGGGGGTCTGGGCGGGCAGGTTCTGCTCATCGATGCGGATCATCGACAGGAAGCGCGGCATGGTGACTCCTCGGTACGGGAGGGCGGGGGCTATCCCTGCCTCTCACCCTTGCGTCGAACGGAAGACGCCGCAATCGACACACCTCCGGAAGATTTTTTCGGCCCTTATCGCAGGGACTCCCAGAGCGTGCTCGCGGCAGGCTCCTGCGCCACCACCCGGTTGGGGTCGGACGGGGCCGCGACGACGGGCATGGTGACCGTGGTCAGCCCGGTCGCGGGGATGGCGCCCAGGCCCTGCGCCAGGCCTCTCAGCTCGCCGAGCGAGTCGAGGCCGGTGTCCGTGGTCAGACTGCCGGTGGCCGCGTCCGCCATCTTGTACAGGGCGGCCGGGTCGGTCAGCAGCTCGGTCTTCCCGGCTTCCTTCAGCAGCGCCGCGACCAGCTGTTGCTGGAGCTTTATCCGGCCCAGGTCGCTGCCGTCGCCGATGCCGTGGCGGGTGCGGGCGAAGGCGAGGGCCTGGGTGCCGTCGAGCCGGTGCGTGCCCGCGTCGAGGTGGAGATGACTCCTGTCGTCGTCGATGTCCTGTGTCGTGGTGACGGTCACCCCGCCCAACGCGTCGACGAGACCGGCGAAGCCTGCGAAGTCGATCTCGATGTAGTGGTCCATCCGGACGCCGGTGAGCTGCTCCACCGTCTTGACGGCGCAGACGGGACCGCCGACCGCGTACGCGCTGTTGAACATCGCGCCGTACGTCGTCGGAGTGGTGCCGCCCGACGGGGTCGGACACGAGGGACGCGTCACCAGGGTGTCGCGCGGAATGCTGACGACGGTGGCCTTCGTACGGTCGGCATCGAGATGGACGACCATCGCCGTGTCGGAGCGGGCGCCCGTGCTGTCACCGCCGCCGAGCGCGGCGTTCTCGCCGCCACTGCGCGAGTCCGACCCGAGAACCAGGATGTTCAGCACACCGGTCGGCAGCGGGGACGCGGAGGCCGACGCCGACGGGGCCGCGGTCGGGACGGTGGTGACGGGCGCCCTGGCCGGGCGGTCGTCGCCGAGCGCGCTGTCGATGTCCACGCTGCGGATGTTCTGGTTCAGATGCCAGTACGCCCACCCCGCCCCGGCCGCGACGAGCACCAGGATGCAGCCCGTCACCGCCGCGGCCGCCTTGAGCCGACGGGAAAGGCGTCTCTTGTCTCCGGTCACGTCCAGGAACGTAAGTCCGAACTATTACGCCCGGAACCCTTGTTCGGTTTTCTTTCGGGAAATCTCAGGATCCGTTGAGTTTTCTCATATCCGGCCGATATCCGGGCCGCTGTCCGGAACGGCGACCTCGAACCGCCAGCGGTGCACCGCCCGAGTGATCAACTCCGGCTCGGGCTCGGGAAGTTCGGGCAGCGCATCGCCGTACGCCGCCTCCCACCAGGTGATGACCAGCACCCGGTCCTGCGGCGCGCGCAGCAGCTCGTACCGCAGCGGCTCGTACGCCAGCTCGCCCGTGCGCGTCCGCGCCCACTCCAGCAGCTCGGCGCCCCGGCCGGCCACGGCCCGGGCCTCCCACATGAGTGCGACCGTCATGAGTAGAGGTTGTCCTTGCTGACCTCGTGCACATGATCGTGGTCGTGGTGGTGCGCGCTGCCCGGCACATGCGTGTCCGTCACCGGCAGCGACGAGTCCGCCGACAGGTCCAGGTCCGACGCGGAGCGGTTGCGTGCCACCATCTCGGCGCCCAGCGCCGCGACCATCGCACCGTTGTCCGTGCACAGCCCCGGCCGCGGCACCCGCAGCCGGATGCCCGCCCGCTCGCACCGCTCCTGGGCCAGCGCCCGCAGCCGCGAGTTGGCCGCGACCCCGCCGCCGATCATCAGGTGGTCGACGCCCTCGTCCTTGCACGCCCGGACGGCCTTGCGGGTGAGCACGTCCACCACGGCCTCCTGGAAGGATGCCGCCACATCGCGTACCGGCACCTCCTCGCCCGCGGCCCGCTTCGCCTCGACCCAACGGGCGACGGATGTCTTCAGGCCGGAGAAGGAGAAGTCGTACGCGGGGTCGCGCGAGCCGCTCAATCCGCGCGGGAACGCGATGGCCTTCGGGTCGCCCTCCTTCGCCAGCCGGTCGATGACCGGGCCGCCGGGGAAGCCGAGGTTCAGCACCCGGGCGATCTTGTCGAAGGCCTCGCCCGCCGCGTCGTCGATGGTCGCGCCCATCGGCCGTACGTCGTTGGTGATGTCCGGCGCGAGCAGCAGCGACGAGTGGCCGCCACTGACCAGCAGCGCCATCGTCGGCTCGGGCAGCGGCCCGTGCTCCAGCTGGTCTACGCAGATGTGCGAGGCGAGGTGGTTCACGCCGTACAGCGGCTTGTTCAGCGCGTACGCGTACGCCTTCGCCGCCGAGACGCCGACGAGCAGCGCGCCCGCGAGCCCGGGGCCGGCCGTGACGGCGATGCCGTCGAGGTCGCGGGCGCTGATGCCGGCTTCCTTCAGGGCGCGTTCGATGGTGGGGACCATCGACTCCAGGTGGGCGCGGGACGCGATCTCCGGGACGACGCCACCGAAGCGGGCATGGGTGTCGACGCTGGACGCGATGGCGTCGGCGAGCAGCGTCGTACCGCGGACGATACCGACGCCGGTCTCGTCGCAGGAGGTCTCGATGCCGAGTACGAGCGGTTCGTCAGCCATCAGTCAGTCTCTGTCTCTTGTACGGGCTCTTGTGCGGGCTCTTGCACCGTCAGGCGCATGACGAGCGCGTCGATGTTGCCCGGCTGGTAGTAACCGCGGCGGAAGCCGATCGGTTCGAAGCCGAAGCGTTCGTACAGCTTCTGCGCGCGGGTGTTGTCGACCCGGACCTCGAGCAGCACCTCGGCGCACTCGAAGGCCGTGGCGTGCTTCAGCAGGTCGGTGAGGAGTTCGGAGCCGAGGCCGCCGCCCCAGTGGTCGCGGGTGACGCCGATCGTCTGGACGTCGGCGAGGTCACCGGCCGCGGCGAGCCCCGCGTACCCGACGATCCGGCCGGTGACCGGGGACTCGGCGACGACATAGCGCCGGGTCGCCTGTGGTCCGCGCGCGTGCGCCAGCTCGGACCAGAACATGCCGGCCGACCAGGCGTCCTCCGGGAACAGCTCGTGTTCGAGCTCCAGCACCGGATCGATGTCCCACCAGCGCATTTCACGCAGTACGGCAGTCGGGGGCGTCACTTCGGGGTGACCACCTTGTAGTTCTTCGGGACCTGGGCGTCGGGTCTGCGCAGATACAGCGGCTGCGGCGGCAGCAGCTGCGCTCCCGCGGCGAGACGCTCGGCGGCCAGGGCTGCGAGCGCACCCGCGGAGACGTGCTCGGGACCGCGGGCGTCCGGGAACGCGTCGGGGTAGAGCGCCGCGCCCGCTCCGACCACCGGAAGCCCGGCGAGCTGTTCGGCGATGTCGGCGGGACGGTCGACGGCGGGTTCACCCGTGCGGGTTCGCGGGTCCTCGTACCGCGCCCAGTAGACCTCCTTGCGGCGGGCGTCCGTCGCGACGGCGAACGGCCCCTCCAGGCCGCTGCGCCCGGCGGCGTAGGCGAGGGCGTCCAGCGTGCACAACCCGTGCACCGGCACGGAGAGCACCGAGCCGAACGTCGCGGCCGTCACCAGCCCGACCCGCAGGCCCGTGTACGGTCCCGGGCCGACACCCACGACCACGGCGGTCACGGCGTCGAGTCCCGTTCCGGCCTCGCCGAGGACCCGGTCGACAGCGGGCAGCAGCAGTTCCCCGTGCCGTCGGGCGTCGACCTGACTCGACTCGGCGACGACGGCGGTCCCGTCGTACAGGGCAACGGTGACGGCGGGGGTGGCGGTATCCACAGCGAGCAAGAGCACGCAAACAGCCTACGGCTCCGGCGACGGCACCACGGCTCCCCGTACGGAGTCCCGTTCCCACCGGCCGCTGCTGCTACCGTCACCCGGTGTACGCGAGTACGACGTAAACGCTTGTACGACATGCGACATACGAAGCGCTTGCGTGACGGACGAAAGCGAAAGGGGCGCGCACGGTGGCAAGGGGCAGCTCGGGAATCGTGGCCGGGCTCACTGCGGCGGCACTCGCCGCGGTCGGCTTCCTGGCCTACCAGGCATCGGCGAACGTCCCCGAGACACTCGCCGCCCCCAGTCCGAAGACGACCAGCACCGCCCCGCCCGCCGGCCACGCCGCCGAGCACAAGGACAAGAAGCACCCGCTCACGGTCCCCGCCGACTCCGGCACCGGTGCCCGGGTCGTGTACGCGCTGGACGACCGGCGGGTGTGGCTGGTCAACGCGAAGGGGAAGACGATCCGGTCCTTCGCGGTCATGCCGAGCTCGGTGAACCCGCGGCCCGGGTCGTACAAGGTGCGTTCGCGCACGGGCGTCATCAAGGGCTCGGACGGCGTGCCGATCGAGCACGTGGTGCTGTTCGCGGTGGCCGACGGCGGTGTACCCGTCGGGTTCAGTGCGGCGCAGGACGGCTCCATGGAGAGCCCGGACCGCAAGCTGAAGACCGGCGGGGTACGGATGAAGCGGGCGGACGGCAACGCGATGTGGGCGTTCGCGACAGTCGGCGCCAAGGTGGTCGTGGTCCCGTAACGCCCGGACGGAAGCCGGCTGCGCGCCGTCGCGCGCGGAAACCCGCTACGCGGCGTCGCGCTCCTCGGACGCCGGCGGCTCTCCCGAGTCCTGCCGTTGCTCCGACGGCGGGGTGGAGACCGCGGTGGCCGCGGCGCAGGCCGCCAGCAGATCCTTCATCGACACCGCGGACGGCACTGGCGGCTGCGGCTGCGCTTCACGCTCGGGCGTCGGCATGGATGCCTCCTGGTGCTCCGGTGGAAGGCGTGGTTAGGTACACCTAACCCGCTCTCGGCATCCATGTGACCACGCCCGGCCCGCCCGGCGCAACAATATGCCGACACCCTGTCGGAAAACTGTCGGCGCGGGCTCAGTGCGCCGCTTCCAGCTCCGCCCGCATCCCGGACCAGCGCGCGCCGATCCCGACCAGCGTCACCGAGCGCCGTTCGTCGTCCGTATCGCCTACCGCACGGTGGATCACCACGTGCAGCCGGTCGTCCGACAGCTCCTCGACCTTGCCGTCGCCCCACTCCACGACCACCACCGACTCCGGCAGCGACACGTCGAGGTCCAGGTCCTCCATCTCGTCGAGCCCGCCGCCCAGCCGGTACGCGTCGACATGGACGAGCGCCGGGCCGGTGCCCAGCGACGGGTGGACGCGGGCGATCACAAAGGTGGGAGAGGTCACGGCGCCACGCACCCCGAGCCCCTCACCGAGGCCCCGGGTCAGCGTCGTCTTCCCGGCGCCGAGCTCACCGCTGAGCATCACGAGGTCGCCGGGGCGCAGCAGGCCGGCGATCCGGCGGCCCAGGGCCTGCATCTGTTCGGGGGAGGTGACGTCGAGGCGGGCGGTGACCGGGGTTTCCCCGGCCGGGGCTGCTCCTGCCTGCGTCTCCCCGGGCGCGGCGTGCGCTACCGGGGCGTTCGCGGCGTCAGCCGCCAGGCTGTTGTGCGGTGCTTCCATGCCCGCCAACGTTAGCCGCTGCCTGTACGGCTCCGATCCGGACCAGCAGGTCCGCCATCCGGTCCGTCACCGTCTCCGGGTGCTCCAGCATCACCAGATGCCCGGCGTCCGGCACGATGACCAGCTCCGCGTCCGGCAGCTCGTCGGCGATGGCCTCGCTGTGCGAACTGGGCGTCACCAGGTCCTTGTCGCCCGCCAGGATCAGCACCGGGATGTCGCGGAACGCGGGCAGCGCCGCACTCTTGTCGTGCTCGGTGAAGGCCGGGTAGAACTCCGCGACCACATCGATCGGGGTGGACTCGATCAGCCGCTCGGCGAACCGCTCGACCGCCGGATCCACGTCGCGCGAACCGAACGAGTACCGCTTGATGAGCCCGGCGAAGAGATCGGCGGTCGCCCGCCTGCCCCGCTCCACCAGCTCCGCCTGCGAGCCGAGTGCCTTCAGCACCCCGGGCAGCACCCGTCGCACGGCGTTCACGCCCGCGACCGGCAGCCCGAAGCTGACCTCGCCGAGCTTCCCGCTCGACGTGCCGACGAACGCGACAGCGGCGACCCGGTCCCGGATCAGCTGCGGGTACTGATCGGCGAGCGCCATGATCGTCATGCCGCCCATCGAGTGTCCGACCAGCAGCAGCCGGCCTTCGGGGGCGGCCGCGTCGATGACCGCCTTCAGGTCGCGGCCGAGCTGGTCGATGCCGACCGTCACACCCTCGGCCTGGGCCCGGCCGCGCTCGGAGCGGCCGTGGCTGCGCTGGTCCCAGTGCACGGTGCGCACCAGGCCGCGCAGCGCCGCCCGCTGGAAGTGCCAGGAGTCCTGGCTGAGGCAGTAGCCGTGGCTGAAGACGACGGTGACGGGCCCAGGGGCCTTGCGGCCGAAGAGCCGGCGCCGCCGCGGTCCGGTACCGGCGGCGCCGGCACCCGCCCCCGGTCGGGTGCCCGCGCCCGTACCACCGTCCGGTTCGACCTCGTCGGTCTCGTAGTACAGCTCGGTGCCGTCGTCGGCGGTGGCCCGGCCGGGCATGCCGCGCAGCGACCCGTACGGCCCCGAGGCGTCCAGCGCCAGCCTGGCCCTCCTGCGCATGCCGCGGCCGACAGTCATCCGCTCGACCGCGACGCCGGCCGCCGCACCGGCCGCGATCACGCCTATGGCGGCTCCGGCAATGCCTGCCCGGCGCCAGCCGACCGCCACAGCGGCCGCCGTCGCCATCGCGTCCCCCGCACTGCTCTCGCTCACCGTGCCGCGCTCCTCGTCGATCGTTGTCCGTCAGGTCTGGTCAGGAGATGCAGGACGTGCCGGATCGGGCTGGATCAGGTCGGATCGGGCGGGGACTCGTTCTCGTCGGCCTGGGCGTCGTTCTCGTCGGCCGGGGTCTCGTTCACATAGACGCGCGGTACCCGCCCGCCGATGCGGGTGACGATCTCGTACGCGATCGTGCCGGCCGCCTCCGCCCAGTCCTCGGCGCTCGGCTCGCCCCGGTCCCCCGGGCCGAACAGCACCGCTTCGCTGCCCGCCTCGACGACGTCCCCGCCGAGGTCGACGACGAACTGGTCCATCGCCACCCGGCCCGCGACCCGCCGCAGGGCGCCGCCGACGAGGACCGGGCCGCGCCCGGAGGCGTGGCGCGGGATGCCGTCCGCGTAGCCGAGCGGGATCAGGCCGAGCGTCGTCTCCGCGGACGTCGTGTAGTGGTGCCCGTAGCTGACACCGTGACCCGCCGGCACCTGCTTGACCAGGGCGACCGACGCGGCGAGCGTCATCACCGGGCGCAGCCCGAAGTCCGCCGGGGTGCCCAGCTCGGGGCTGGGCGAGATGCCGTACATGGCGATCCCGGTCCGCACGAGGTCGAAGTACGACTCGGGGACCGTCAGCGTCGCCGGAGAGTTCGCCATGTGCCGTACCTCGGGTTCTACGCCCGCCTTCTCCGCGTACGCCACCATGTCCCGGTACACGCCCAGCTGGGCGGCGATCGACGGGTGACCGGGCTCGTCGGCGCAGGCGAAGTGGGACCAGAGACCGGTGATCCGGACCGTGCCCGCCTGCTCGGCGGTGCGGGCGGCGGCGACCAGCTCCGGCCAGTCGGAGGGCTGGCAGCCGTTGCGCCCGAGGCCGGTGTCCGCCTTGAGCTGGATGCGGGCCGGCCGGCCGGCCTCCTCGGCCGCGGCGACGACCTCGCGCAGCGCCCACATACCGCTCACCGACACATCGATGTCGGCCTCGATCGCCTCGCGCCAGGGGCCGCCCGGCGTCCACAGCCAGCACATCACCCGGCCGCCGAGCCCGGCGGCGCGCAGCGCCAGTGCCTCGTGCGGCGTCGCGGTGCCGAGCCAGGTCGCCCCGGCTTCGAGCGCGGCCCTGGCGCAGGGGACCGCCCCGTGCCCGTACGCGTCGGACTTGACGACGGCCATGAGTTGCGCGCCGGCCGCCCGCGCACGCAGCGCACGCACGTTGGCGCGCAGTGCGGCGAGGTCGATCTCGGCTCGGGCTCTCAAGGACGCTGTCTCGTTCATCGCGCCCAGTCTCTCAGAGGCGTACGACGGGGCCCTCAGGTGCCGGGCCCGAGGCGCGTCAAGGGCGTCCGGACCGCTTACGACGCCGCCGACGTCACCGGTGGCGCAGCTCATGTTCCACATGGTCGACGAGGACCGGGACATGACTGTGCGGGACGTCCTTCACCGCCGTGACCAGGGTCACCGGCCCGCCCGCACGGACCAGTTCCACCAGCTCGTCCACCGCCGCCGTGTGCACCGGGTCGGCGAGCTCGGCGCGGTAGCGGTCGACGAAGTCGTCGTAGCGGGTGCCGGTGCGGTCCTCGTGGTACCAGGAGCGGAGTTCGTTCGACGGGGTGAGCTCCTTGAGCCACCGGTCGATCCTTGCCCGGTCCTTGGCGACGCCGCGGGGCCAGAGCCGGTCGACGAGGACGCGGGTCCCGTCACCGTCCTCCTGCGGGTCGTACACCCGGCGTACCCGTACGGAACTGCTGCCCACCGTCGACCACTCCTCACCGGCTCTCATCTGCGGTTCCCTGTCTGCTGGTGCTCATGATCACTCAGGCCCGCACGTCCCGCCACGCCGCCGGGATCGCGTCCGCCACGTCCTGCGCGGCGACCGGGCCGCCGTCCGAGGCGTGCCGGGCCGCCAGACCATGCAGATGGGCACCGACGGAGGCGGCGTCGCGCGGGCGGAGGCCCGCGGCCAGCAGGGATCCCGTCAGGCCGGAGAGGACGTCGCCGCTGCCCGCCGTGGCCAGCCAGGAGGTGCCGGTCGGATTGACCCGTACGGGAGTGTGCTCGGTGTCGGTGGCGACCAGCGTCGTCGACCCCTTGAGCAGCACGGTGGAGCGGTAACGCGCGGCGAGTTCCCGCACGGCGGCGAGCCGCCCCGCCTCGACCTCCTCGCGCGGGACGCCGAGCAGTGCGGCAGCCTCCCCGGCGTGCGGGGTGAGCAACGTCGGAGCGGTGCGCGACCGCACGACGGAGGCGTCGAGCAGCCGCAGCCCGTCCGCGTCCACCAGCACCGGGACGTCGGCGGCGAGCACGTCGGCGACCGCCGAGACGGCCGCCGTACCGTCACCGAGCCCGGGGCCGACGACCCATGCCTGAACCCGACCCGCCTTCGACGGCGGCCCCGAGTGGACCAGCGTCTCGGGGTGCCGGGCGATCACGGCGTCGGCGCCCGGGCCGACGTACCGCACGGCCCCCGCACCGCCCCGCAGCGCCCCGCCGACCGCGAGCACCGCCGCCCCGGGATACCGGGCGGACCCGGCGACGATGCCGACGACCCCGCGCCGGTACTTGTCGCTCTCATTGGCGGGAACGGGCAGCAGCGCGGCGACGTCCGCGTACTGCAGCGCCTCCAGATCGGGTACGCCGGGCAGTTCGTCGTCGAGCCCGATGTCGACGAGGTGCAGCGCGCCCGCCCGGTCGGCGGCCGGGTCGATGAGCAGCCCCGGTTTGTACGTGCCGAAGGTGACCGTCGCATCGGCCCGTACGGCGTCGCCGAGGACCTCGCCGGTGTCCGCCTCGACACCGCTGGGCAGATCGACGGCGACGATCGGCGCCCCGGTCGCCTCGAGGGCCCGCACCAGCGCGGCCGCGCCCTCACGCAGCCCGCCGCGGCCGCCGATGCCGGTGATGCCGTCGACGACGAGATCGACACGGCCGATCAGGTCGGTGCTCACCCGGTCGGCGCCGTCCACACGCCCGCCCGCCGCGCGGAGCGCCGCGACCCCGCCCTCGTGGGCCCGGTCCGGCGCGGTCAGCAGGGCGCGGACGCCCGCGCCGCGCCGGGCCAGCCGGGCCCCCGCGTACAGCGCGTCGCCGCCGTTGTCTCCGCTGCCGACGAGCAGGACGACCCGGGACCCGTACACCCGGCCGCTCCGCCGCAGCAGATCGGCGCAGGCCGCCGCGAGACCCGCGGCGGCCCGCTGCATCAGGGCGCCGTCGGGCAGCCGTGCCATCAGGGCGCGCTCGGCGGCCCGTACGGTCTCCACGCTGTACGCAGTTCGCATACGGTCAACCCTCCGCGATCACCACGGCCGACGCCACCCCCGCGTCGTGGCTCAACGAGACGTGCCAGTGCTGTACGCCCAGCTCGGCCGCGCGCGCGGCGACCGTGCCGACGACGCGCAGCCGGGGCTGCCCGCTGTCCTCGACGAACACCTCGGCATCCGTCCACAGCAGATTGCCGGGCGCCCCCAGCGCCTTGGCGATGGCCTCCTTGGCGGCGAACCTGGCGGCCAGCGAGGCGATCCCCCGCCGCTCGCCGTTGGGCAGCAGCAACTCGCTGTCCAGGAACAGCCGCTGAGCCAGATGCGGCGTACGCCGCAGCGCCGCGTCGAACCGTTCGATCTCCGCCACATCGATCCCGACCCCGATGATCACGCGCTCACTCACTCATTCCGTTCACTCGACCGTCACGGACTTCGCCAGATTGCGCGGCTGGTCCACCTCGTTGCCGCGGGCGGTGGCCAGTTCGCAGGCGAAGACCTGCAACGGCACGGTTGCCACCAGTGGCTGAAGCAGCGTAGGCGTAGCGGGGATCCAGATCAGATGGTCGGCGTACGGAACGACCGCCTCGTCGCCCTCCTCCGCGATGACGACGGTGCGAGCGCCTCGGGCCCGGATCTCCTGGATGTTCGACACGATCTTCTCGTGGAGCACCGACCGGCCGCGCGGCGACGGCACGACCACCACGACCGGCAGATCGTTCTCGATGAGCGCGATCGGTCCGTGCTTGAGCTCACCCGCGGCAAAGCCCTCGGCGTGCATGTACGCGAGTTCCTTGAGCTTCAACGCGCCTTCGAGCGCCACCGGGTAACCCACATGGCGCCCGAGGAAGAGGACGGTGTCCTGGTCCGCCAGCGAGCGGGCCAGCTCACGCACCGGCTCCATCGTCTCCAGGACCCGTTCGACCTGCCCCGGCACCTCGGAGAGCTGACGGACGACGGTCCGGATCTCGTCGCCCCACTTCGTGCCGCGGGTCTGGCCGAGATACAGCGCGACGAGATAGCAGGCGACGAGCTGCGTCAGGAACGCCTTGGTCGAGGCGACGGCGACCTCCGGCCCGGCGTGCGTGTACAGCACCGCGTCGGACTCACGCGGAATGGTCGACCCGTTCGTATTGCAGATGGCGAGGACCTTCGCCCCCTGCTCGCGGGCGTGCCGCAGAGCCATCAGCGTGTCCATCGTCTCCCCGGACTGGGAGATCGCGATGACGAGGGTGCGCTGGTCGAGGATCGGGTCGCGGTAGCGGAACTCGCTGGCGAGCTCCGTCTCGCAGGGCAGCCGGGTCCAGTGCTCGATGGCGTACTTGGCGATCATCCCGGCGTGGAACGCGGTCCCGCACGCGACGATGACGACCTTGTCGACCTCCCGGAGCACGTGCGGCGGGATGCGCACCTCGTCGAGGTGGAGCGAGCCCGCGCGGTCGATGCGGCCCAGCAGGGTGTCGGCGACCGCCCTCGGCTGCTCGGAGATCTCCTTGAGCATGAAGTAGTCGTAGCCGCCCTTCTCGGCCGCGGAAGCGTCCCAGTCCACGTGGTACTTGCGGACGTCGGCGGGCTGCCCGTCGAAGTCGGTGACGGTGACGGACTCCCGTCGCAGCTCGACCACCTGATCCTGCCCCAGCTCGATCGCGGACCGGGTGTGCGCGATGAACGCGGCCACATCGGAGGCCAGAAACGCCTCCCCCTCCCCGACCCCGACCACCAGCGGCGAGTTCCGCCGGGCCCCGACCACCACATCCGGCTCGTCGGCATGCACGGCCACCAGGGTGAACGCCCCTTCCAGCTGCCGGCAGACCTGCCGCATCGCCTCCGCCGGATCGCCGCTCGACGAGTAGGCCTCGGCGAGCAGATGGGCGACGACCTCGGTGTCGGTCTCGGACGCCAGCTCGTGGCCGCGCTCGGCGAGTTCGGCGCGCAGCGCGGCAAAGTTCTCGATGATGCCGTTGTGCACGACGGCGACGCGCCCCGCGTTGTCGAGATGCGGATGGGCATTGGCATCGGTGGGAGCGCCGTGGGTGGCCCAACGGGTGTGCCCGATGCCGGTGGTCCCGGCCGGAAGGGGCCGCTCCACCAGCGCCTTCTCCAGATTGACGAGCTTCCCGGCCTTCTTCACGGAAGCCAGCCCGCCGTCCGCGAGAACGGCGATGCCCGCGGAGTCGTATCCCCGGTATTCCAGGCGCTTGAGCCCGGCGACAACAACATCAAGCGCGGACTGCCCACCGACGTACCCGACGATTCCACACATAACGATCCTTTCGTGGTCGCCCTCCCCTCGCTTGGCATCGTCGCAGAAGGGGCGCTGGGCGGCCGGGATCACTCGTCGGCGGAGTCGCGGCAATCCTCTGCGGGCCGCAGCCCCAGGTCCGGTCCTCCTCCCGCGCCCATCGCCGAAGCTCTGCGATCCGCCGGCCCCTCAGACGCAGGCCTCGGACTCGGACCCGGCACCGTCGATCCGGTGCACCGGAGCCGGCCGCTCCGACGGTCCGCGGGGGAGAGACGGGCATCCCGATTCATCCGGCCGCGTCGTCGGAAACGGCGACGTCTGTGTGGCCCCGACGTGAGGTGAAGTCCCTCCGGTTCCGCGCATCGGACGGCTGGAGAACTCACCGCCGTACTGTCCGCGCAGGCTGCTAACCTCCGGTTCTTCGTTGTCTCACCCCGCCCGTCGTCGACACGCCCGCGAGCCGTCCCGCACGCGAGCCCCCACCGGTCGCGTCCGCTCCGAGGACTGTCATGTCACAGACCAGCACCCTGATACGCGCGGAGTTCGACCTCTGCGCGAACATCCCCTCCCTCGCCGATCTGCGCACCTCCGTACTGAACAACGACTGGGAGTCGACCGAGGCGTACTTCGACTTCCTCGACCACGAGGACGACCGGGCGATCGCATCGTCGGTGGTGACCGGCCTAAGCACCGCCGAGCGGTTCCTGGAGCAGGTCGGCCCACGCCCTCGCCCGGCGGCGGTCCGAAGCGCTGGACCCGGTCCGTGCTGAGGTCGCTGCGGATCGGCCGTAGAGGCTGATCCCTGCGGCTGCACCCAGGGGCCCGGTGTCCACCACAGAGGTACGGACGCCGGCCCCTGCCGTCGGGGGCCGTCCTACCCCCTCGCGCCCACCGCCCGTCGCGCCTCGGCCACCACGTCGGGATCGGTCACGAAGTGGGTGTCCTGCTCGGCCGACGCACCCCCGGCGCCGAGCGGCACCCAACCGCCGCCACGCCGGGGCAGCGCCCGGGCCTTGGCGGATAGGTGGACGGCGGCGGCTCCGGCGGAGGTCAGGGCCGGGATGTCGGCGGGGCGCACCCCGCCGCCTGCCATCACCTGCACGCCGGGCGCGGCGGCGACCATCGCGGTGATCGCCGCCACCCCCTCGGCCGCGGTGGGGGCACCGCCCGAGGTGAGGACCCGGGTGAGGCCGAGCGAGGGCAGCAGTGCCGCGGCGGCCACCGGGTCGGCGGACTGGTCGATGGCGCGGTGCAGGGTGATGTCCACCGGGCGGCCCGAGGCGCGGGCCGCTTCGGCGAGCCTGGTGATCGCCACGGTGTCCAGGGCGCCGTCCGCGGTCAGCGCGCCGATCACCACACCGGAGGCGCCCGAGGCGATGACGGACCGCACCTCGGCGGCCATCAGCGTGATCTCCTCCGCGTCATGGACGAAATCGCCGGGCCGGCACCTGACCAGCACCTGCACCGGCAGCCCCTCCCCCGCGACCGCCTCCACGAGGGCCGCCGACGGGGTCAGGCCGCCCAGCTCCAGGGCGATGCAGAGCTCGACCCGGTCGGCGCCGTTCTCCCGGGCGGCGCGGGCACCGGCCGGTGAGGTGACGGCGATCTCCAGAGCGGGGTGTGCGGTCACTCGTCGTCCCCGGTCAGCGGCTGGTCGGAGGCGGGGATGATACGGGCCGACAGGTCCGGGTCGGCCATCTCGCGGTCGAAGGGGAACATCGGGCGGCGGATGCGGTGGTGGCCCAGACGTACCAGGTCCTGGTCCACCCCGCCCGGGGTGAGCGCCATCTTCCAGCCGACCGACATGTCGAAGAGTTCGGGCTCCAGGTAACCGATCTTCACGATCACGATGTCGGCACCGCGCGGGTCGAGGTCCAGGTCGGTGAAATCGTGCTCGTGGTGGTACGGCTTGCGGAGTCCGGTGAGAATCGCGTACACGCTGCCGACCCGGATGACGACCTCGGTCCTGGCGTCACGGTCGCCGTGCCGAATGGCATGCACCACACCGGTCAGGGTGACCGGACCCGCGTGCCGGTCGTCCACCTCGGCGCCGGCGGTGACCGTGACGGTGGCGCCGACACCGGCGGCGACGGCGGTCTCGACGGCGGCAGGTCCGGGCACCGAGGCGTAGATGACGGTCGGTCCGTCGTCCTTCTGGAACTCCGGGCGGGTCAGCAACCGGGTCAGGCCCCAGGTCACGTCACCGGCGCCGCCGGCGGTCGGGTTGTCCCCGGTGTCGCTGATGAAGTACGGGCGCCGGTCGGAGACCAGGGCCTCGTCCAGGATGCCGTCGAAGGTGCCGGTCGGGGCGACGAAGTCGAAGTCGTCGCGGACCTTCCAGAAACCCTGGGCCAGGCGCTCGGAGCCGGCCGACACGGCGGCCCGGTCGGTGCCGGTGACCACCACCACGGCGCGGTTGCGCGGTTCGTCGGCCCAGGCGTAGCCGACCCATATCGCGGCGTCGATCACACCGTCCATGGCCTCGACCTCGTCCACGGCCGCGTACACGCTCCTGGCCGGCTCGATCCGGGTGGAGGTCTGCTCGCCGGCCAGCAGCACCGGCACCGGTACCCACGCCTTGACCGGACGGGGCGCACCGGAGACAAGCAGGTCCACCAGGTTGCGGACGGCCCGCTCCTTGGTCTCCATGTGGTCCTCGTGCGGGGCCATCCGGTAGCAGGTGATCAGGTCGCTGCCGTGGGCGAGTTCTCGGGAGACATTGCCGTGCAGGTCCATCGAGGTGGAGATGATCACGTCGGGGCCGACGGTGGCGCGGATGCGCTCCAGCAGCACCGCCTCGGCGTCGTCGACGCCCTCCACGGTCATGGCGCCGTGGATGTCGTACCAGAGGCCGTCCGGCTCGGGCAGCGCGGCGAGCCGTTCGATCAGTTCGTCGGTCAACTCGGCCCAGGCGGCGGCGGTGACGGTGCCGCCCGGCAGCGACTTGCCGACCAGGGCGCCGTGCCAGTCGGCCGCCTCGCGCAGTTCCTCACCGGGCGCGAGGAAGGGGTAACGGTCCAGCACCTCGGCGCCGCGCGAGGGGTGGAAGGCGGGGGCCTGGGTGCGGGCGGGAGAGAAGGTGGACGACTCGATGCCGAGTCCGGCGATGGCTATGACCGGGCGGGCTGCGGCGGTGCGGGATTGCGGCATGGCTCCTCGTAGGGGGTGGAGTGTCAGGCGTGGCGGGGCGCCGGGGCACGGAACGGGTCGGTGCCGCCGACCTCGCGCAGGGCCACGCTCAGGGCTCGCTGCAGGGCGAACTGCCCGGCACCGACCAGTCCGGCGTCGGCGCCCAGGCTGGCCCGCTCGATGGTGAGGTGTTCGGTGACCAGCGGATGGCAGCTCTCGTAGAGCTGGCTGCGCACGGCGGCTACGAACGGCTCCAGGGTGGAGAGGATGCCGCCGAGATAGACGGCGTCCGGGTTGAAGAAGTTGACGTTGGTCGCGAGCACTTGGCCCAGGTAGTCGCCGGCCCTGCGGACCGCGCGAGTCGCTTCCGGGTCCGCGTCGACGGCCAACCGGGCCACGTCCTCGGTGCTGCTGACGTCGGCCCCGCGCTCGCGCAGGATGCGGACCAGGGCGGCACCGGAGGCCACGGTCTCCAGACAGCCGGTGTTCCCGCAGGAACAGGGGATGTCGGCGCCGCCGTCGATCCGGATATGGGTGATGTCACCGGCCGCGCCGGTGGCGCCCCGGTAGAGACGTCCGTCGGCGATGACCCCGGCGCCGATCGCGGAGCCGATCTTCACCATGATCGCCTGCCGGTGTTCGGCGGGCCGTACGGTGTGCTCGCCGACCGCCATGCAGTTGGCGTCGTTGTCCACGGCGGCCGGGACCCCGAACCGTTCCTCCAGCCAGGCGGTGACCGGGAAACGGTTCCAACCCGGCATCCGGGACGGCAGGACCACCGAGCCCGACGCGATGTCCACCGGTCCGGGCAGCGAGAGCCCGACCCCGCGCAGGTAGCCGCGACCGCGCTGCTCGGCCAACGCCTCCAGGGTCTCGGCGAGCCGGGGCAGGGCCGCCTCCGGGCCGTCGGCGATCACGAAGGGGACGGTCGAGACATCGGTGAGACCGCCGCCGGGCAGCACCACACCGATCCGGGCATGGCGGCCGCCGAGATCGGCGGCGACGGCGAACTCGTCGTTGCCTCCCAGTCTCAGCGCCTTGCGGGGGCGCCCCCCGGTGGAGGACTGGGTGCCCTCCTCGGCGATCAGCCCGCGCTCCACCAGATGGGCCACGGTGAGAGAGATGGTGGAGGCCGCGGCCCCCAGCAGCCCGGCGAGTTCGGCGCGTGACGAGGCCTGGCCCGATGCCACGAGTTCCAGGACCCGAGCGGCGAGGGCCGGAGTGCTTTTCATGGCCTTGCGGTCCCCTGCACTTATTCCAGTCATGTACGAAGTAACTTCCGCAATGGTGTGTGTGGCGAGAGACGATACGCCCGCACTTGGCGCGGGGGAACAGCCTCGCGAAGGAAGTGGGCCGATCCCGAAACCCCATCAATCCACCCAAATCCACCCAATGAAGTGGGTCGATCGGAGTGAGGGGACTTTTTTCGGTGACGCAGTTACTTACTTTTTACTAATTCTTGTTTGTTTCTTCGGAGTGTCCGGCGTTAGCTGTCGTGAACGCAGTGCCGGTCCTGGGACACACAGGGGCCCATTCACTCTGAGGAGAGTCATGTTCCTTGCTCACACGGCGAACAGCCGCCGCTGGGCCCTCGTCGCGGGCGCCGCTGTCACCGCGGGTGCTCTGCTGACCGGCTGTTCCGGCGGCGGCACGTCGTCGTCCGCGTCCGGCTCTTCGGACACCATCAACTACGCGCTGCCGGCCAACTTCACGCCGAACTGGATTCTCCCGATCGGCACCGCCGCGCACCTGAACACCAACAACTCCTCCATATCCCAGTCCCTCTGGGAGCCGCTGATCGCGTACGACGGCTCCACCGGCAAGGTCGGCTGGAACAAGGACAACTCGCTGGCCACCGCCGCCGACTTCGCCAAGGACAGCAAGAGCGTCACGATCACGCTCGGCGACCGGAAGTGGAGCGACGGCAAGCAGATCACCTCCCGCGACGTGGAGTTCTGGTTCAACCTGGTCAAGGCCAACAAGGCCGACTGGGCCAGCTACAGCCCGGGCAAGGCGCCGGACAACTGGACCTCGCTGAAGATCGTCGACGACACGCACTTCACCCTCACCTTCGACCGTGCGTACAACCAGCAGTGGATGCTCGCCAACGAGTTGAGCATGATCCGTCCGATGCCGCAGCACGTCTGGGACAAGACCGGCGACTCGGACGCCGTGTCGGACCTCGACCGCACCCCTGCGGGCGCCAAGAAGGTCTGGTCGTACCTGAACGACGCGGCCAAGAAGATCTCCGGCTACGCCACCGACCCGCTCTGGAAGACGGTCAGCGGCCCGTACACCATCAAGTCGTTCTCCACGGCCGGCAAGGTCAACCTGACCGCCAACGCCGCGTACGACGGCGGTGGCAAGGCCAACATCAAGAACGTGAACCTGCTGCCGTTCACCACCACGGACGCCGAGGAGAACGCCCTCCGGGCCGGCACGGTCGACTACGGCTACATCAACGCCACCAACCTCAGCCAGGAGTCGTCCTTCACCTCCAAGGGCTACGCGGTGAAGCCGTGGTCGGGCTGGGCCATCACCTACATGCCCTACAACTTCAACAACCCGGCCATGGGCGCGGTCTTCAAGCAGCTCTACGCCCGCCAGGCGATCCAGATGTCGGTGGATCAGACCACCCTCTCCAAGGTCGTCTTCAACGGCACCGCGGTCCCCACCTACGGCCCGATCCCGCAGGGCCAGAGCTCGTCCTTCGTCTCGTCGGACCAGAAGAACAACCCGTACCCGTTCTCCACCGCCAAGGCGAAGGAGCTGCTGACCGGCCACGGCTGGACCGAGCAGGGCGGCACCATGGTGTGCACCGACCCGGGCACCGGAGACAGCCAGTGCGGCGCCGGCGTGGACAAGGGCACCAAGTTCCGGATGCAGGTGCTCTCGCAGTCCGGTTCCACCGTGACCGACAACATGATGAGCGCCCTGCAGTCGTCGTTCGCCAAGACCGGCATCGACTTCTCCATCAAGACCGCCCCGGTCAACTCGGTCCTCGCGCAGTCCGGCCAGTGCAAGGCCGACGACGCCGGCTGCAAGTGGCAGCTGTCGTTCTTCGGCACCGCGGGCAGCTGGTACTTCCCGGCCTACCCGAGCGGTGACTCCCTCTTCGCCACCGGCGGCGGCTCCAACTTCGGCAGCTACAGCAACCCCGACGTGGACAAGCTGATCACCCAGACCACCACGTCAGCCTCCGACGAGGCGGTGCAGCAGTACAGCGCCGCCCTGGCCAAGGACCTTCCGGTCATCTGGCTGCCGGAGCCGGACTACCAGGTCTCCGTGGTCAAGAAGGGCCTGGACGGCTTCGCCCAGGACTCGCTCGCCAACTTCCACCCCGCCATGTGGAAGTGGACCACCAAGTGAGCCCGGTCGGTGACCACGCGTACCACTGAGCCGAAGCGACCGGAAAACACATGAGCACTTCCTCGTACCTGACCAGACGAGTTCTCCAAGCCGTCGTGGTGATCGTCATCGTGACGATCGTGGTCTTCGGTCTGCTGCACGCCCTGCCCGGGGGTCCCGCTCGCGGGATCCTCGGCCCGCAGGCCACGGCGCAGCAGATCGCGTCCTTCAACCACGAGCAGGGCCTCGACAAGCCCCTCCCCGTGCAGTACTTCTACTACCTGAATCAGCTGCTGCACGGCGACCTCGGAACCTCGTACACACTCAATGAGCCGGTCTCCCAGCTCATTACCGAGCGGCTGGCCAAGACCCTGCTCCTCACCGCCCTGTCGGCGGTCGTCGGCCTCGTGCTGGCGATCCCGTTGGGCATGTGGCAGGCGGTCCGGCGCAACAAGCCGGTCGACTACGTCATCACCACGCTGAGCTTCATCGCCTACTCCACGCCCGTCTACTTCCTCGGGCTGATCCTGGTGCTGGTGTTCAGTCAGGCGCTGCCGTGGTTCCCGTCCCAGGCTCCGCAGGGGGACACGCTCGCCCAGGTGCTCGCCGACCCGCAGGCGCTGGTGCTGCCGGTCGTCGCCGGTGCCGCCTCGATGATCGCGGTGTTCAGCCGCTACATGCGGGCGGCCACCCTGGAGAACCTCTCCGAGGACTACGTCAGGACGGCGCGGGCCGGCGGTTCCCGCTCCCGCGCCATCCTGTGGCGTCATGTGTTCCGCAACTCGCTGACGCCGGTGGTCGCCATGCTCGGCTACTACGTGCCGGTGCTGTTCGGCGGCGCGCTGGTGGTCGAGCAGCTCTTCAACTACCCCGGTATGGGCCTGCTCTTCTGGACGGCCGCACAGTCGTCCGACTACCCGGTGCTGCTGGGCTGTGTGCTGGTCATCGCGACCGCCACGGTGGTCGGCACACTGCTCGCCGACATCGTCCAGCGGATCATCGACCCCCGAGTGAAGGCAGGCCGGGCATGAGCGCCGTCATCCAGCCGGGCCAGGCGCCCACCACGGCCACCGCCGCCGACAGCCCGTCCGGCTACCGGCTCGCCGTCCGGCGCTTCCTGCGCAACCGGCTCGCCGTGGTCGGGCTCGGCGTCGTGGTCTTCTTCTTCCTGCTCTGCTTCGTCGGTCCGCTGGTGTACTCCACCGACCAGACCCACACGATGCTCCAGCAGGTCAATCTCGCACCCAGCGGCTCGCACTGGCTCGGCACCGACGCGGTCGGCCACGACGAACTGGGCCGGCTGATGTACGGCGGCAAGGTGTCGCTCATCGTCGGTCTGGCCGCAGGCATCCTGGCCACGGTGATCGGCACCCTGTGGGGCGCCGTCGCCGGCTACGCGGGCGGCTGGATCGACGCGGTCATGATGCGGATCGTGGACGCGGGGATCGCCATCCCGGCGCTCTTCATCCTGCTGGTGGTCTCGGCCATCACCACCCCGGGCCTGACGGGGCTGATCGTCATCCTGGGCTTCGTCTCCTGGCTGGTGCCGTCCCGGCTGATCCGGGCCGAGACGCTGAGCCTGAAGAACCGCGACTACGTCCTGACCCTGCGGGCCATCGGCGGAACGCACGCCCGGGCGATCACCCGGCACATCCTGCCGAACTCGGTCTCGACCATCATCGTCGCGGCCACGTTCCAGATCGCCGACGCCATCCTGCTGGTCGCCTACGTCTCCTACCTGGGCCTGGGCGTCCAGCCGCCGGCCACCGACTGGGGCGGCATGCTCTCGGCCGGTCTCACCGCCGCGTACTCCGGCTACTGGTGGCTCATCCTGCCGCCGGGCCTGGCCATCATCCTGGTGGTGTGGGCGTTCAACGCGATCGGGGACGGGCTCCGCGACGCATTCGACGTGAGGGGACGCGGATGACCGCCACCCAGGGCTCCGCCGCCCCGCCGGCCGGGCCGATTCTCGAACTCGACGGCCTCGGCGTCGTCTTCACCACCGAGACCGGCGAAGTTCCGGCCGTCCGGGGCGTCTCCCTGCACGTCAGCCCCGGTGAGACGCTCGCCCTGGTCGGCGAGTCGGGCTCCGGAAAGTCCACCATCGCGCTGGCCGCGATGGGACTGCTGGACGGCAACGCCCGCGCCACCGGCTTCGCCACCATCGCCGGCACCCCGGTGGTCGGTGCCCGTGAGGCCGATCTGGCGGCGCTGCGCGGCCGGACCGTCTCCATGGTGTTCCAGGAGCCGGCCACCGCACTGGACCCGCTGACCCGGATCGGCAAGCAGATCGCCGAGGTGATCCGCAACCACCGCCAGGTGTCCGCCAAGGACGCCGCCGCCGAGGCCGTCGAACTCCTGCGCAAGGTCGGCATCCCCGAGCCGGAGAGGCGGGCCACCGCCTACCCCTTCCAGCTCTCCGGCGGACAGCGTCAGCGGGTGGTCATCGCCATGGCCATCGCCAACGAGCCCGCCCTGCTGATCGCCGACGAGCCGACCACCGCGCTGGACGTCACGGTGCAGGCCGAGATCCTGGACCTGCTGCGCCGGCTCGCCGTCGAGACCGGCACCGGTGTCCTGCTGGTCACGCACAACATGGGCGTCGTCGCGGACTTCGCCGACCGGGTCGCCGTGATGTACCAGGGTGAGATCGTGGAGACCGGACCCGTCGAGGACGTGCTGCTCCGACCGTCCCACGACTACACCAAGCGGCTGCTGGCCGCGGTACCCCGGCTGTCGGTCGCGGAGGCGGGCCGGCCGGCCGCGCCGGCCGCCGCCCCCCGCCCGGACACCGATCCTGTGGTCGAACTCCGCGACATATCCGTGGTGTTCGGTCGCGGCAAGGGCGCCGTGCGGGCTCTGGACGGGGTCTCCCTCGCCGTCCACGCCGGGGAGACCCTGGGTCTGGTGGGCGAGTCGGGTTCCGGCAAGTCCACCGCGTCCCGGGTCGCGCTCGGTCTGATCCCGCCGAGTTCCGGCACCGTCTCACTGTTCGGCACCGACCTGGGCCGCACCCGGTCCCGGGCCCGCCGGGCGCTGCGGGCCGGTATCGGCGTGGTCCTCCAGGACCCCGTGGCCTCGCTGGACGCCCGGATGACGGTCGGCGAGTGCATCGCCGAGCCGCTCAGGGTGCACCGCCGTGAGCTCTCCGCCAAGGACCGCCGGAGCAAGGTGGCCGACGTCCTCGACCGGGTCCGGCTGCCGCGTGAACTCGCCCGGCGCGCCCCCCGGGAGCTGTCCGGCGGTCAGCGCCAGCGGGTCAGCCTGGCCCGCGCCCTGGTCCTGGAGCCCCGGCTGCTGGTCGCCGACGAGCCCACCAGCGCGCTCGACGTGAGCGTGCAGGAGGCGGTACTCGAAGTGATCTCCGAGCTCCAGCACGAGCTGGGCTTCGCCTGTCTTTTCGTCTCCCACGACCTGGCCGTCGTACAGCACTTCGCGCAGCGCGTCGTGGTGATGCGGGCCGGCCGGATCGAGGAGCAGGGCCCCACCGGCGCGACCCTGCTGCACCCGGAGACCGACTACACCCGCCGGCTGCTGGCCGCCGTGCCGGTGCCCGACCCGGTGATCCAGCGCGGCCGCAGAGCCGAACGTCTGGCCACCCTGGCAGCCGGCCGGACGGAGGCCCAGGTATGAGCTTCCGTGACCGTACGCTCTTCGCCGGAGTGGACATCGGCGGCACCACGACCCAGGTGGTGGTCTGCGCAGAGGACCTCACCGTGCTGGACCGCTCGGAGGTGGCGACCCCGGCGGCCGACGGCGGCCGGGCCATGATCGGCGCGGCCCTGGGCGCGCTGGCCCCGCTGCTGGAGCGCACCCCCGGCCGGCTCGCCGGCTGCGGGGTCGGCGCGGCCGGCGTGGTGGACGCCGCCACCGGCCGCATCCTGGTGGCCAGCGACTCCTTCTCCGGCTGGGCCGGTTTCGCGGTGACGGACGCCGTCGAGGAGGCGCTGGGGGTCCCGGCGTTCCTGGACAACGACGTCAACGCCTTCCTCTACGGGGAGGTGTCCGGCGGCGCCGTGCGCGGCGAGTCGGACGTCCTCGGGATGACGCTGGGCACCGGGGTCGGCGGCGCGTTGTGGACCGGCGGCGCGCTGTTCGCCGGGCCGCACGGCGCGGCCGGCGAGATCGGGCACATCCCCGGCTTCGGTGATCTGCTCTGCTCGTGCGGCGGCCGGGGCCATCTGGAGACCCTGGCCTCCGGACGTTCCATCGGCGCCCGTTACGCGGAGCGCACCGGCCGCCGGCTGACCGCCCGCGAGGTCGCACAGGCCGCCGGCCGCGGTGACCAGGACGCCCTCGCGGTGTACGACGCCGCCGCTGCCGGGATCGCTCAGGCGATCGTGATGACGGCGGGCGTCGTCGACATCACCACGGTGGTGGTCGGTGGCGGGGTCAGCCGGGCCTGGTCCCTGCTGGAACCCCTCATCCTGTCGTCGCTGGCCGCCGACCCACCGGTCAGCGGCCACCCGGTCCGGCTGGTCAAGGCGGCCCTCGCCTCCGACGCGGTGCCGGTCGGCGCCGCGGCGCGGGCCCGACGGGAGCTGATGGTGAAGGCCGGGGTCTGAGGCGGCCCGGTCTCGGGCGACACCCGTACGCTCCGGTGCCACGTGCCCTGTGCGGCGCAGCACCGGAGCGGGCCCTCCGAGACCGGCCCCCGCTCCCCGGTCGCCCGGGGATCCACACCCCACGTGACCGACCCCACCCCCCACTCGGTTGAAACTCCCGCAACAATGAACCTGTGATCACTTCGCCGCCACGGAGCACCCAGCGACGCGCCGAGCACGCTTCGACGCCGTACGTCGACCTGTCGCGTGCCGAATGGAGTGCCCTGCGCGACAAGACCCCGCTGCCGCTGACCGCCGCCGAGGTCGAGCAGCTGCGCGGGCTCGGGGACGTCATCGACCTCGACGAGGTACGGGACGTCTACCTGCCGCTCTCCCGGCTCCTGAACCTCTACGTCCAGGCCACCTCCGGCCTGCGCGGCGCCCTCAACACCTTCCTCGGGGACGCGGGCAACGGCCACGGTGCGCAGCGCGGCACTCCTTTCGTCATAGGGGTCGCGGGCAGTGTCGCCGTCGGCAAGTCCACCAGTGCCCGTATCCTCCAGGCGCTGCTGGCCCGCTGGCCCGAGCACCCCCGGGTCGAGCTGGTGACCACGGACGGTTTCCTGCTGCCGATGAAGGAGCTCCAGGCGCGCGGGCTGATGTCGCGCAAGGGGTTCCCGGAGTCGTACGACCGACGCGCCCTGACCCGTTTCGTCGCCGACATCAAGGCCGGCAAGGACGAGGTGACGGCCCCCGTCTACTCGCACCTGATCTACGACATCGTGCCGGGCGAGCGGCTCACGGTGCGCCGCCCCGACATCCTGATCGTCGAGGGCCTCAACGTGCTGCAGCCCGCGCTGCCCGGCAAGGACGGCCGCACCAGGGTCGGGCTCGCCGACTACTTCGACTTCAGTGTGTACGTGGACGCGCGGGCCGAGGACATCGAGACCTGGTATCTCAACCGCTTCCGCAAGCTGCGCGAGACCGCGTTCCAGAACCCGTTCTCGTACTTCCGCAAGTACACACAGGTCTCCGAGGAGGAGGCCATGGAGTACGCCCGCACCATGTGGCGGACCATCAACAAGCCCAACCTGCTGGAAAATGTCGCCCCCACCCGGGGCCGTGCCACCCTGGTGCTGCGGAAGGGCCCGGATCACAAGGTCCAACGTCTGTCGCTGCGCAAGCTCTGAGAACCCGACCTCCCGGGAGTACCCGCGTGCTGCACCTGCGCCTGATCGTCCCCGCCGACCGTACGGACGAGGTGCTCCATCTCGTCGAGCACACCGTCGGCGCCACGCATCTGGTGGTACTGCCGGCGGCCGCCCGTGACCCGGCGGGCGACGTGGTGCTGTTCGACGTGGCGCGCGAGGCGGGCGACGAGCTGATCAGCGCCCTGCGCGCACTCGGTGTCGACGAGTCCGGCTCGATCACCGTCGAGCACTCGGACCTGACGCTCTCCTCCCTCGCCGACCGGGCCAAGGAGGAGGCTCCGGGCGAAGGTGTGGACGCCGTGCTCTGGGAGAAGCTGACGGACGCGACCCACGAGGAGTCGACGTTCAGCGTCACCTATGCGGCGTTCCTGGCGGTCGCGACGATGCTCGCCGCCTGCGGTGTGATGCTCGACAACGCGATCCTGATCGTGGGCGCGATGGCGGTGGGCCCGGAGTTCGGACCGCTGGCCGGTATCTCCACGGCGCTGGTGCAGCGCGCCCCGCGTCTGGCGTGGCGTTCGCTGTGGACGCTGATCGCCGGGTTCGCCGTCGCGATAGTGGTGACGGTCGGATTCGCCTGGATGATGAACGCCTTCGGGCTGTTCACCGAGGCGATGATCGAGGCGGCCAGGCCCAACACGGCGTTCATCTGGAAGCCGGACTGGATGTCGTTCGTGGTGGCCTTCCTGGCGGGCATCGCCGGGACGCTCTCCCTCACCTCGACCAAGTCCGGGGCACTGATCGGCGTCGCGATCTCGGTGACGACCGTGCCGGCCGCGGCCAATGCGGCGGTGGCGTTCAGCTACCGGGACTACGGGCAGATGTGGGGCTCGGTGGGCCAGCTGATGGCGAACCTCGCCGGGATCGTGCTCGCGGGGACGCTGACACTGCTGCTGCAGAAGGCGCTGTGGGCGGTCCGGCGCCGCCGGACCGCCGCCGCGGCGACAAGCCGCGCCTGAGAGAAGCGCCTGAGGGGCTCGATGCGTGCATCGGGCCCCTCAGGCGTTCGGTGACAGTCAGCCGTTCGGCGACAGCGGGACGACGCGCTACCCGAGCGCGGACTTCACCACATCGGCCAGTCGCCCGGCGACGGACCGCGCCTGCTCGATGTCGGCCGCCTCGACCATGACCCGCACCAGTGGCTCGGTACCCGACTGGCGCAGCAGTACGCGGCCGGTGTCACCCAGCTCGCGCTCCGCCTCGTCGATCGCTGCCGACAGCTCCGCCGACGTCTCCACCCGGGACTTGTCGACGTCCGGGACGTTGATCAGGATCTGCGGGAGCCGCTGCATGACGCCGGCGAGTTCGGCGAGCGTACGGCCGGTGGCGACGACCCTGGCCGCCAGCAGCAGGCCGGTCAGCGTGCCGTCACCGGTCGTGGCGTGGTCGAGGACGATGACATGACCGGACTGCTCGCCGCCCAGCGCGAAGCCCTCGGCCTTCATCGACTCCAGCACGTACCGGTCGCCGACGGCGGTCTGGACGACGTGTATGCCCTCGCGCTCCATGGCGATCTTGAAGCCGAGGTTGGACATGACCGTGCCGACCACGGTGTCCTTGCGCAGTTGTCCGGCCTCGCGCATGGCGAGGGCGAGCACGGCCAGGATCTGGTCGCCGTCGACCTCCTCGCCCGAGGCGTCCACGGCGAGGCAGCGGTCGGCGTCGCCGTCGTGCGCGATACCGAAGTCGGCGCCGTGCTCGACGACGGCGGCCTTCAGCAGGTCCAGATGGGTGGATCCGCAGCCGGCGTTGATGTTCAGACCGTCGGGGGACGCACCGATCGTGATCACCTCGGCGCCGGCCCGTGCGAAGGCCTCGGGCGAGACCCGGGCGGCCGCGCCGTGCGCCTCGTCGAGGACGATCTTCAGCCCGTCGAGCCGGTTCGGCAGGACCGCGACAAGGTGCGCCACGTACCGGTCGAAGCCTTCCGCGTACTCCGTGACACGGCCCACACCGGCACCGGTCGGACGCTCCCACGGCGCACCGGTGCGGTGCTGCTCGTACAGGGTCTCGATCCGGTCCTCGAGCTCGTCGGAGAGCTTGTGGCCACCGCGGGCGATGAACTTGACCCCGTTGTCCGGCATGGCGTTGTGACTGGCGGAGAGCATCACGCCCAGGTCGGCGCCCAGCGCGCCGGTGAGGTACGCCACCGCGGGGGTGGGCAGCACACCGACGCGCAGGACGTCCACGCCCGCGCTCGCCAGACCGGCCACGACGGCGGCCTCCAGGAACTCTCCGGACGCGCGTGGGTCACGGCCCACCACGGCTGTCGGCCGCCGCTCACCGTCGAGGGTGCCCGTCTCGGCAAGTACATGCGCCGCAGCGACCGACAGGCCGAGCGCGAGCTCGGCCGTCAGATCCGCATTGGCGACACCGCGTACACCGTCCGTGCCGAAGAGTCGTCCCACTGGTGTCCTCCGAAGATGCTCCGAAACCGAACCGCAAAAACAAAACAAGCCATCACAAGTCAAAACGACTCAGGGCAAGACGCAAGGCGAGACGCGTGGCGACGCGAAGAGTGATGCCGACCAGGGCGGGCCTATGAACGTCTCATGCCGTTATACGCCCGTGGGCGTCTATAGACGAACGCCCCGGAAGCACGAGAAGTGCCGCCGGGGCGAACGTGTGAAGCAGTTGAGCAGGCGATTTAGCGCTTGCTGTACTGCGGGGCCTTACGGGCCTTCTTGAGACCGGCCTTCTTGCGCTCGACCGCACGGTCGTCGCGGGAGAGGAAGCCGGCCTTCTTCAGCGGGGCGCGGTTGTTGTCCACGTCCGCCTCGTTCAGCGCACGGGCGACACCGAGGCGCAGGGCACCGGCCTGACCCGAGACGCCGCCACCCGAGATACGGGCGATGACGTCGTAGCGGTTGTCGAGCTCGAGCACCTTGAAGGGCTCGTTGACTTCCTGCTGGTGCACCTTGTTGGGGAAGTAGTCCTCAAGGGTGCGACCGTTGATCTTCCACTTGCCGGTGCCCGGAACGATCCGGACGCGGGCGATGGCGTTCTTCCGACGGCCAAGGCCGGCGGCGGGCTGCGGGTCGCCGAAGCGGGACGCCAGCGACTCGCTGGTGTACTCGCCCTCGACGGGAACCTCCGACTCGAAGGTGGTCACCTCGGCGAAGACCTCTTCGCCCTCGGTGCCCTCGACGGGGTTCTCAACAGTGGTCTCGGCCACGATTCTCCTCAGATCTTTCTTTATGTCTTAGGGGGAGGCCGGAACTACTGCGCGACCTGGGTGATCTCGAACGGGACCGGCTGCTGAGCAGCGTGCGGGTGCTGGTCGCCCGCGTAGACCTTGAGCTTCGAGAGCATCTGACGGCCCAGGGTGTTCTTGGGGATCATGCCCTTGATGGCCTTCTCGACGGCCTTCTCGGGGTTCTTCGAGAGGAGCTCGTCGTAACGCACGGAACGGAGACCGCCCGGGAAGCCCGAGTGGCGGTACGCCATCTTCTGGGTCTTCTTGTTACCGGAGAGGTGAACCTTCTCGGCGTTGATGATGATGACGAAGTCGCCCATGTCCATGTGGGGGGCGTAGATCGCCTTGTGCTTGCCTCGGAGGAGGTTCGCAGCCGTGGTGGCCAGGCGCCCCAGGACGATGTCCTCGGCGTCGATGATGTGCCACTGGCGAGTGACATCGCCGGGCTTGGGGCTGTACGTACGCACTTCGTAGCCTTCGCTTCTTCAGTGGATGAGGTCCAGACACATGGCACCCCTGAAGCGATCATGCAGCTGGGGCCCACAATGCCGGGAACGCTGCCCGTATGCGAGCCACTGGTAACTGCTCCAGAGAACCTACGTAAGGGCTCTTCGCGTGAGAACGACGAAGCCCATACGTATAACAACCCCCGACAGTACCCGCACCGCCCGGGACGGGTCAAAACGCGCCGCCTCTACCGTTCCCGCACGACCCTGCGCTCGTCCCACACCGGCTCCGTGGTCTCGCGCACGACCCCGTCCGACCCGAACACCAGATAGCGGTCGAACGACTTCGCGAACCACCGGTCGTGCGTGACGGCCATCACGGTCCCGTCGTACGCCTCGAGACCGTCCTGCAGCGCCTCCGCCGACTCCAGGTCCAGGTTGTCCGTCGGCTCGTCCAGCAGCAGCGCAGTGGTCCCCGCCAGCTCCAGCAGCAGGATCTGGAACCGCGCCTGCTGCCCGCCGGACAGCTTCTCGAAGGGCTGGTCCCCCTGCCGCTCCAGCTCGTACCGGCGCAGTACGGACATGGCCCCGCCCCGGTCCTTCGCGTGCTCGGTCCACAGGATCTCGACGAGTGTGTGCCCCATCAGCTCCGGATGGGCGTGCGTCTGCGCGAAGTGCCCGGGCACGACCCGCGCGCCCAGCTTCCACTCGCCCGTGTGCGCCACCGGCTCCCCGGCCAGCAGCCGCAGGAAGTGAGACTTGCCCGACCCGTTCGAGCCGAGGACGGCGACCCGTTCCCCGTAGAAGATCTCCAGGTCGAACGGTTTCATCAGCCCGGTCAGTTCGAGCCCCTTGCAGGTCACGGCCCGCACACCGGTCCGGCCACCGCGCAGCCGCATCTTGATGTCCTGCTCGCGCGGCGGCTCCGGCGGCGGCCCCGCGTCCTCGAACTTCTTGAAGCGGGTCTGCATGGCCCGGTAGCGCGACGCCATGTCGGGGCTGATCGCCGCCTGCTGCCGCAGCCGGTGGACCAGCGCCTTCAGCCGGGCGTGCTCCTCCTCCCAGCGCCGCAGCAGCTCCTCGAACCGCGCGAACCGGTCCTTGCGGGCCTGGTGGTACGTATCGAAGCCGGCGCCGTGCACCCACACATCGCTGCCCGCCGGGCTGGGCTCCACGCTGACGATCTTCTCCGCGGCCCGGGAGAGGAGCTCCCGGTCGTGGGAGACGAAGAGCACCGTCTTCCGCGTCTCCTTGAGCTTCGACTCCAGCCACCGCTTGCCGGGGACGTCGAGGTAGTTGTCCGGCTCGTCGAGCAGCAGCACCTCGTCCGGACCGCGCAGCAGCGCCTCCAGCACGAGCCGCTTCTGCTCACCTCCGCTGAGTGTCCGCACCTCACGCCACTGCGCCTTCTCGTACGGAACACCGAGCGCGGCCATGGTGCACATGTCCCAGACGGTCTCGGCCTCGTATCCGCGGGCCTCCGCCCAGTCGCTGAGGGCCTGCGCGTACTTCATCTGCGCGGCCTCGTCGTCGACGGTGAGGATCAGCTCCTCGGCCCTGTCGACGGCCCGCGCGGCCTCACGGATGCGGGGCTGGGCGACGGAGACGAGCAGATCCCTGACCGTACGGTCGTCCCGGACCGAGCCCACGAACTGCGGCATCACCCCGAGTCCGCCGCTCACCGACACAGTGCCGCCGTGCGGCTGGAGCTCCCCGGACAGGAGTCGCAGCAGCGTCGTCTTCCCGGCGCCGTTCGCGCCGACGAGGGCGACGACGGCCCCGTCCGCGACCCGGAACGAAGCATCGCCGAGCAGCACCCGCCCGTCCGGTAGGTAGTACTCCAGATGGCCCGCTTCAAGATGTCCCATGCACAGCATTGTCACGGCACGCGAAGCCCTGGCCCAACCGGTTTACCTTCCGTCTAGGATTCGCCGCATGAGCTTTGGGCAAGGGGGGCCCTCCTGGGGGCCCGGGGGCAATCAGACTCCGGACTGGGCAGCGCTGGCCGAGGCATCCGCCGCGCGGAGCCGTCGCAAGAAATGGCTGCTGATCGGCGGCGGCGCGCTCGCCACCGCCGCGGTCGCGGCGATCGTCGCCACAGCCGTCATCTCGACCAACGACAACGGCGGCTCCACCGGCTCGGACACGAACGCGAGCCAACTGCCGGGACCCGCCGATCTGCCGTCCGACTCGGCCGCGCCCGAGCCTTCCTTCTCCACGGTGGCGCCGCCGCCCCCGCCGGACCCGAAGGACTACGTCTCCGACGTGAAGAAGGACAAGGCGCCGCTCACCATCGACTCCTTCTACCCGGGCAAGAAGCTGACGATGGGCGACCGCGTGTACGCCAAGGGCGCCACGCACCGCACCACGAACTGCGCGGCGACCACGCAGGGCGCACTCGGCTCGATCCTCATGAACAACGGTTGCGACCAGGTCATCCGTGCCACGTACAGCAGGGCAGGGGTCGCCGTGACCGTCGGTGTCGCGGTCTTCGAGACGGAGGCGCAGGCGAAGAAGTCGGCGCAGCAGGCGTCCGGCGGCCTGGCGTCGCTGAGCGGCGCGGGCGTGCCGACGTTCTGCCGCGGTGGTTCGATCTGCCGTCGTACCACCAACTGGTACGGCCGCTACGCCTACTTCACCATCGGCGGTTTCACGAACGGCAAGAACGTCTCCAAGGCCGACAAGAACGTCTTCACCGTCGGCGACGACCTACGGAACTTCACGTTCCGTCAGATACGCCACCGCGGCGAGGTCCAGGCCTCCGCCGCGGCAACCGCGTCGACCGGCTGATCCGGTCCCGAAGACGTCGTGCGCCTTCCCTTCCTGCTCACACTGCCCCGGGTCCTGCGCCACAGCGCCACGATCGGGGCGGACCTGCCGCCGGACGAGGCCGTGGTCGTCGACCCGCCGGACGCGCCGCTGCGGGCGGCACTGGCGGCGGCCACCGCGGGCGACCACGGCCCCGCCCGTGACCTCCTCGCCGCGACCCGCGCGCACGCCCAGTGGGAGCTGAGGGACGGGTACGTCACACGTCTCGCCGAGGCCGCTCTGCACAACCCCGGCTGGCTGGACGCGTGGCTGGACAGGGCGCCCGAGGATCCGGACGCGGCCCTGGTCAAGGCCGAGCTCTGTGTCGACCAGGCCTGGGAGATACGTACCGCGGCCCGCGCCCGGCAGGTCTCGCGCGACCAGTTCCAGGCCTTCTTCGCGCTCCTGGAGGACGCGGCCCCGGTGATCGGCACGGCGGCCGAACTCAATCCGGCCGACCCGGTCCCCTGGCGCATCGCCCTCACCCACGCCCTCGGCAGCCAGGCCCCACGTGCCGTCTTCGACGACTACTGGGCCGAGGCCGTCGCCCGCGATCCGCACCACTACGGCTGCCACACCGCGGCCCTGCAGTACCTGTGCGCGAAGTGGCACGGCTCGCACGAGGAGATGTTCGCCTTCGCCGAGAGCGCGGCGGACACGGCCCCGCCCGGCTCGAAGCTGCACGCGCTGCCGCTGTCGGCGGCGCTGGAGTACGAGGTCCTCACCGCCGGCCCGACGACCGCCTCCGCGGGCCCCGACCCGTTCGCGCCCCGTGTGGCGGCCGCCGTCACCCGCGCCCTGGCCCTCTCCGCCGAATACGCCCCGGGCAGCCGCGAGGCCGCCGGCTTCCGCAACCAGCTGGCCCTGATGCTGCTGCGCCAGGACCGCTGGCACGACGCCCTCGACACGTTCCGCGCCATCGGCACCGCCGCCACCAAGTACCCCTGGGCGTACTTCGGCGACGACCCGCGTCAGGAGTTCCTCGAGACCCGCTCGGGTGTCCGTATCCATGTCGCGACCAGAACCCCGTTCTTCGCCCGTCCCCCGCACCCGCACGCCGTACCGGCCACCGGCTGGACGGCGGACGCCCCCTGCGCGCTCGCGATAGCGGCCGCCCGCCCGGAGGACGTGGCGCAGGCCGCGCTGATGTGCGGCATCTCCCTGCGTACGGCCCCGGCATCGGCGACGCACACGTACATCGAGGCCGTCCCCGACCTCAAGCCGGCCAAACGCTCGGTCCTGTCCACGGAGGACCGGCTGACCACGGCGGCCGACAACTTCACCACGGGCGAGAAGTGGCCGACGCTGGTCCTGCGCCGCACCCCCGAACGCTGCGGCTTCACCGTGTTCCACAAGGGCAGACCACTGGCGGCGCACGAGTGGAACACCACGTCCCCGGCACCGGACCACACCACGGTCGCCGCCACGGCCGCCACCTTGTCCCGGCTCTTCGCGGTCGCGGACCCGCGCCCCCTGAGCCACATCCTCCGCTCCACCGGCAATCCGCCCCGGCACCAGTCGGACCTGCTGGCCGCCCTCGCCCTCCCGGCGCTCCCCGCGGACTTCGGCACCCGCCCGGAGGTCCTGGACACCCTCCCCGGCAACCGGGTCCTCACCCGCCGCGGACTGCTCGCCGGGATGCGCGACACGATGACGACGCAGGACGGCAGCCACCCACCGGCCCCCGGCGCCTACGAACCCCGCACGGCCCGCTGGTGGCTGCTGCGCGCCGTGGGCCTGCCGCTGTTCACAGCGGCCGCGGCCTACGCCTGGTGGAACCCGGACATCGGCCCGGTGCGGTCGACGCTGTCGACGCTCACCGCGCTGTTCCTGGCAGGACAGCTGACAGCAGCATGGCGCCGACGGCGGGCACACGCGGGGAAGACGCCCCGCTGAGCCCGGTCCGCCTCAGCAGCATCCGCGCCCCGGCAGCGACCGCACATTGCGCGCCTCCTTGTTGCGCGCGGCGAGCAACTCATCGGCCGGGTAGGCGACTTCCTCGAGCGTCAGGCCGTGCGGCCGCACCACATGCACCCCTGGATCCCGCACCCCGGCAGCCAGCACCTGGGCGGGCCACGGGTCGGGGCGGCGGCCGTCGCCCACGAACAGCATCGCCCCTACCAGTGCACGCACCATGTTGTGGCAGAAGGCATCGGCCTGCACGGTCCCCGTGACGACTCCCGACTCCGCGTCCCGTACCCAACTCAGCTTCTGCAGCGTACGGATGGTCGTCGCGCCCTCGCGCTTCTTGCAGTACGCGGCGAAGTCGTGCTCCCCGAGCATCCGGGCCGACGCCGCATTCATCGCGTCCACATCCAACGGCCGGTCGTGCCAGAGCACATGACCACGCGTCAACGGGTCGGCCCCACCGGGCCGGTCGGAGATCCGGTACGCGTAGCGCCGCCACAACGCGGAGAAGCGCGCGTTGAACCCCACCGGGGCCTCCGCCACCCGCCAGATGCGTACGTCGGGTGCCATCCGCCCGGCCATCCGCCGCAGCAGCAGCGAGCCGTGCTCGGCCCACACCTCGGCCGGCAGGTCGACGTGCGCGACCTGGCCACGGGCGTGCACCCCGGCGTCGGTGCGCCCGGCGACCGTCAGGTCGTACGTCCGCGACGACCTCGTCACGGTCCGCAGTGCGTCCTCGATCTCCCCCTGCACCGTGCGCCGGGCGGTCTGCTTCGCCCAGCCGGAGAAATCCTTGCCGTCGTACGCCAGGTCCAGCCGTACCCGCACGAACCCGGGCTCTACTTCGTCACTCACCCAACGATCCTCTCAAGCCTGAACATACGGAACGGGCCCGTACCGCCCCGAAGGGTGGTGCGGGCCCGTCCAGTGGTCTCAGAACGCTCAGGCGTCCTTGGACTCCTCCGCCGGAGCGGCGTCCTCGGTGGACTCGGCCGGGGCCGCGTCCTTCTTGAGGGAGTCTTCCTTGACCGCACGCTTCGTCGCGGCCTCGGCCTCACCGGTGGCCTGCTGCGCCACGGTCAGCGCCTCGACCAGCTCGATGACGGCCATCGGGGCGTTGTCGCCACGACGGTTGCCGATCTTGGTGATACGCGTGTAACCACCGGGGCGGTTCTCGTAGCGCGGGGCGATCTCGGTGAAGAGCGTGTGCACGATGCCCTTGTCCGTGATCGACTGCAGAACGAGGCGACGGTTGTGGATGTCGCCCTTCTTCGCCTTGGTGATGAAACGCTCGGCGACCGGACGCAGGCGGCGGGCCTTGGCCTCGGTCGTCGTGATGCGGCCGTGCTCGAACAGCGACTTCGCGAGGTTGTTGAGAAGAAGCTTCTCGTGCGCGGCGCTGCCGCCCAGACGGGCACCCTTTGCGGGACGCGGCATGGTGTTTCTCCTTGTGTGCTGCACCGGCCGTATCAGGTACCGGTGTCAGTTCCCGTGAAGCGGCCGCCTCACGGAAGATCATGGGCCGTCGGGGCTCATCGAGCCCGTCCGGCGATCGAGGCCGGAGCCTCACCCCGGTCCGGGCGCCCGGATATCCGGACGCCCCGACCGGAGGCGTACTAGTACTGCTCGGTCTCGACGAAGCCCGCGTCCGCGTCGTCGTCGGCGCCGAAGGCGTCGGCAGCGGCGGTCGGGTCGAATCCGGGCGGGCTGTCCTTGAGCGCCAGGCCCATGCCGGCCAGCTTCGCCTTGACCTCGTCGATCGACTTCGCACCGAAGTTGCGGATGTCGAGCAGGTCGGCCTCGGAACGAGCGACGAGCTCACCCACGGAGTGGATGCCCTCACGCTTGAGGCAGTTGTACGAACGGACCGTGAGCTCGAGCTCCTCGATCGGCAGCGCCAGATCGGCGGCGAGTGCAGCGTCCGTCGGGGACGGGCCCATGTCGATGCCCTCGGCATCGATGTTGAGCTCGCGCGCCAGACCGAACAGCTCGACCAGGGTCTTACCGGCCGACGCCATGGCGTCACGGGGACGCATGGCCTGCTTGGTCTCGACGTCGACGATCAGCTTGTCGAAGTCGGTGCGCTGCTCGACACGGGTCGCCTCGACCTTGTACGTGACCTTGAGCACCGGCGAGTAGATGGAGTCGACCGGGATACGGCCGATCTCCTGGCCCGCCTGCTTGTTCTGGACGGCGGAGACATAGCCGCGACCGCGCTCGACGGTCAGCTCCATCTCCAGCTTGCCCTTGCTGTTCAGCGTGGCCAGGACCAGGTCCGGGTTGTGGACCTCGACACCGGCCGGCGGGGCGATGTCAGCAGCCGTGACCAGGCCGGGACCCTGCTTGCGCAGGTACATCACGACCGGCTCGTCGTGCTCCGAGGAGACGACCAGCTGCTTGATGTTGAGGATGAGGTCGGTGACGTCCTCCTTGACGCCCGGCACGGTGGTGAACTCGTGCAGGACACCGTCGATCCGGATGCTGGTGACAGCGGCGCCGGGGATCGAGGAGAGGAGCGTACGGCGGAGAGAGTTACCGAGGGTGTAGCCGAAGCCCGGCTCCAGCGGCTCGATCACGAACCGGGAGCGGAACTCGTCAACGACCTCTTCGGTCAGCGAGGGACGCTGAGCGATAAGCATGCTTGGATCCTTCAGTCGTGGGCGCCCACTATTTGACGCCCCCAGATACTGACAAGGGTACGGGCGGCACGACCCGAAAGAGCCGTACCGCCCGGACCCACGAGCTCTTCTACTTGGAGTAGAGCTCGACGATCAGCTGCTCCTGCACCTGGGTGTCGATCACCTGGCGCTCGGGCAGGGAGTGCACGAGGATCCGCATCGTCGACGGCACGGCTTCGAGCCATGCCGGAACGGTGCGCTCGCCGGCCTCGGCCTGGGCCACCTGGAAGGGGGTCAGGGCCTTGGACTTCTGGCGGACCTCGATGACGTCGTTCGCGGCGACGCGGGCCGACGGAATGTCGGTCTTCGTGCCGTTCACGGCGATGTGTCCGTGACGCACCAGCTGACGGGCGTGGTCGCGGGACTTGGCGAAGCCGGCCCGGTAGACCACGTTGTCGAGGCGGGTCTCAAGGATGCGCAGAAGGTTCTCACCGGTCTTGCCGGACTTCTGGTTCGCTTCCTTGTAGTAGTTCACGAACTGCTTTTCAAGGACACCGTAGATCCGCGAGCACTTCTGCTTCTCACGAAGCTGAAGAAGGTACTCGCTGTCCTTGGTGCGCCCGCGTCCGTGCTCACCCGGGGGGTAAGGACGGATCTCGATCGGGCACTTCGCGCTCTCGCACTTGCTGCCCTTAAGGAACAGCTTCTGCTTCTCCCGACGGCAACGCTTGCAGTCGGCCCCGGTGTATCGCGCCATTTTCCAGTTGTCTCCGTTGCTTCAGTGCGTCAGACGCGACGGCGCTTGGGCGGCCGGCATCCGTTGTGCGGAGTGGGGGTGACGTCCTGGATCGAACCGACCTCGAGGCCCGTGGCCTGGAGGGAGCGGATCGCGGTCTCGCGGCCGGAGCCCGGACCCTTCACGAAGACGTCCACCTTGCGCATGCCGTGCTCCTGCGCGCGACGGGCGGCCGACTCGGCGGCCATCTGCGCGGCGAAGGGGGTGGACTTGCGCGAGCCCTTGAAGCCGACGTGACCGGCGGAGGCCCAGGAGATCACGTTGCCCGCGGGGTCCGTGATCGAGACGATCGTGTTGTTGAACGTGCTCTTGATGTGCGCGTGGCCGTGAGCGACGTTCTTCTTTTCCTTGCGACGCACCTTCTTGGCTGCGCCCTGACGACCCTTGGGGGGCATGTCTTGACTCCAGATGGAGAGGGGAGGTGATCGGTCCTACAGCGAAGACCGCTGGATGCTGCAACGGCCCGGGGATCCGGACTGCCGCAGTGCGTCCGCTGAGGACTACTTCTTGCCCGGCTTCTTCTTACCGGCGATCGCGCGACGCGGGCCCTTGCGGGTACGAGCGTTCGTGCTGGTGCGCTGGCCGTGGACCGGCAGACCACGACGGTGGCGGATGCCCTGGTAGCAGCCGATCTCGATCTTGCGGCGGATGTCGCCCTGGATCTCGCGGCGAAGGTCACCCTCGGTGCGGAGGTTGGCGTCCACGTACTCGCGGATCTTGACCAGGTCCTCTTCGGCCAGGTCACGAACGCGGGTGTTCGGGTTCACACCCGTGGTGGCAAGGATCTCCTTGGACCGGGTGCGCCCGATACCGAAGACGTAGGTGAGGGCGACCTCCACGCGCTTTTCGCGCGGGATGTCAACACCTGAAACGCGTGCCATTCAATGGCTCCAGTTGTTATTTCGGGGGTCTTCCGCAGTTCCACTCCCGACCGCCGACCGCTCCGTGGAAGGAGAGGTGGTACGTCCGGGTCCCCGGCCCCCGCCGGAGGTGTCGTCAGCCGTGGCTTGGACGGGCTCTGCGTATGTACGTATTACGTGCGTCGCGCGAAGTGCTGCGAGATGCAGGGGGTCGTGCGTCAGCCCTGGCGCTGCTTGTGGCGCAGGTTGTCGCAGATGACCATGACCCGACCGTGACGGCGGATCACCTTGCACTTGTCGCAGATCTTCTTGACGCTCGGCTTGACCTTCATGGGATGTCAGGTTCTCCGGGTCAGTGCCACCACCCTGCCGAAGCAGGGCGTGGGCAAGATCTACTTGTATCGGTAGACGATCCGGCCACGCGTCAGGTCGTACGGAGAGAGCTCCACCACGACCCGGTCGTCCGGGAGGATACGGATGTAGTGCATCCGCATCTTGCCGGAGATGTGCGCGAGGACCTTGTGACCGTTCTGGAGTTCCACCTTGAACATGGCGTTCGGGAGGGACTCGATCACGGTGCCCTCAATTTCGATGGCACCTTGCTTCTTGGCCACGCTTCGCCTTTCGAATCGGCTACCTTGATCGACCCTCTGCCCCGTATGTGGACACACGGATGCACGAGAGCCGACGAGTCAGTCTACGTCAGCGGACCCCAAAAGACGAATCCGTCAAGTTTGCCCACCGGAGTAGATCCTTAGACCTGCCCGGGCAGGCGTTCTCAGCCCAGCGGTCCGGGGCCGCCTCGCGCGATCAGCCCGGCGGGTCCGGTGCAGTCGCGATGCCTGCCCCTCCCCCACGCGGACCTCACGGGTTCGGGGCCGGGCGCCTCACGGGCTTCGGCCCACTGCCCCGGAATCCGTCCGCCGGATCGGCGATCAGCCCAGCGGGTCCGGTGCCGCCTCGATGCCGTACTGCGCAAGCTTCGCGCGGCCGCAGTCGGGGGCAGTCAGGACCAGGGGACCCTGCTCAGTGAGGGCGATCGAGTGCTCCCAGTGGGAGGACCAGGTGCCGTCCGTCGTGATGACCGTCCAGTCGTCCTGCAGCACCTCGGTCTGCGCCGTACCGAGCGAGACCATCGGCTCGATCGCCAGGCAGACTCCGGGCACGAGCTTGATGCCCTTGCCGCGCTTGCGCGCGACATAGTTCAGCAGGTGCGGGTCCATGTGCATCTCGGTGCCGATGCCGTGGCCGCCGTAGTCCTCGATGATCCCGTACTTGCCGGTGGCCGGGCGGGGCTGGCGGCGGATGTAGGACTCGATCGCCTTCGAGATGTCGACGAGGCGGTTGTTCACCTTCATCGCGGCGATCCCGGCCCACATGGACTCCTCGGTCACCCGGGACAGCTCGATGAGCTCCGGAGCGTGACCGGTACCGACGAACGCGGTGTACGCGGCGTCGCCGTGCCAGCCGTCGACGATGGCGCCGGCGTCGATGGAGATGATGTCGCCGTCCTTGAGGACGGTCTTGTCGTCCGGGATGCCGTGGACGACGACCTCGTTGACCGAGGTGCAGATGGTCGCGGGGAACCCGCCGTACCCGAGGAAGTTCGACTTCGCACCGTGGTCGGCGATCACCTTGCGCGCGACCTGGTCCAGGTCCTGGGTCGTGGCGCCGGGCACCGCCGCTTCCCGCGTGGCCGCGTGAATGGCAGCGACCACCAGCCCCGCCTCACGCATCTTCGCGATCTGCTCGGGGGTCTTGATCTGCACCATTGCGCGGCGCCTCTCTGCATCGGACGGGTATCGAAGGGTGACGGGTGCTGCGGCGTACTCCACGATACGGCGCAAACAGAGCCGGCCGCGGCGCCCAAGGACGCCGCGGCCGGCCGTACAGCTACTACGGGTGTTTGCTCAGTCCTCGCCGGACTTCTTGAGGGCTTCCATCGCCCGCTCGGTCACGTCCGTGACCTTGCCGAGCGCGGAGATCGTGACCACCAGGCCCTGGGACCGGTAGTAGTCGATGATCGGCTCGGTCTGCGTGTGGTAGACCTCGAGCCGGGTACGGACCGTGTCCTCGGTGTCGTCGTCACGCTGGTACAGCTCGCCGCCGCAGACGTCGCAGACGCCCTCGGTCTTCGGCTGGTTGTACGTGACGTGGAAGACGTGCGAGCCGTCGTTCCGGCAGATGCGGCGGCCGGCAATACGCTTGACCACCTCGTCCTCGGGGACCTCCAGGTCCAGGACCGCGTCCAGCTTGGCGCCCTCGTCCTTGAGCATCGCGTCAAGGGCTTCGGCCTGTCCCACGTTGCGGGGGAAGCCGTCGAGCAGGAAACCGTTCGCGGCGTCCGGCTGGGCCATGCGGTCCTTGGCCATCCCGATGGTGACCTCGTCCGGCACCAGTTGGCCTGCGTCCATGTAGGCGCGGGCCTGCTTGCCAAGGTCAGTGCCCTGGCTGATGTTGGCGCGGAAGAGGTCGCCCGTGGAGATCTGCGGAATCGACAGGTTCTTGGCAAGGTACGCAGCCTGCGTTCCCTTGCCGGCACCGGGCGGCCCGACGAGGACGATTCGCATCAGCGGAGGAACCCTTCGTAATTGCGCTGCTGGAGCTGACTCTCAATCTGCTTCACGGTCTCCAGACCCACACCCACGATGATGAGGATGCTCGTCCCGCCGAACGGGAAGTTCTGGTTAGCGCCACCGAAGCCTGCCAACGCCATCGTCGGCACCAGAGCGATCAGACCCAGGTACAGCGAGCCCGGCCAAGTGATCCTGTTGAGCACGTAGCTCAGGTACTCGGCAGTAGGTCGACCAGCCCGGATACCCGGGATGAAGCCACCATACTTCTTCATGTTGTCGGCGACTTCCTCGGGGTTGAACGAAATCGCCACATAGAAGAAGGCGAAGAAGACGATCAACAGGAAGTACGCCGTGATGTAGTACGGGTGGTCGCCCTTGACGAAGTGGTCCTTGATCCATGTGGCCCAGCCCGCCGTGGAGTTGGAGAACTGGACGATCAGGGCCGGGATGTAGAGCAGCGAAGAAGCGAAGATGACGGGAATCACACCCGCCTGATTCACCTTCAGCGGGATGTACGTGGACGTACCCCCGTAGGACCTGCGGCCGATCATGCGCTTCGCGTACTGGACCGGAATCCGGCGCTGGGCCTGCTCGACGAAGACCACGAGGGCCACCATCACGAAGCCGACCAGGATGACGGTGCCGAACTCGATCCAGCCGTCGGCCAGCTTGCCGCTCTGCTTGATGGCCCACAGGGCGCCGGGGAAGCTGGCGGCGATCGAGATGAACATCAGGATCGACATGCCGTTGCCGATGCCGCGGTCGGTGATGAGCTCACCGAGCCACATGACGGCGGCGGTGCCCGCGGTCATCGTGACCACCATGACGATGGTCGTGAAGATCGAGTGGTTCGGGACGATCTGGTCGGCGACCGGGCAGCCGCTGAACAGCGCGCCGCTGGTGGCGGTGGCCACCAGGCCGGTGCCCTGGAGGATGGCGAGCGCGACGGTCAGATAACGCGTGTACTGCGTGATCTTGGCCTGGCCGGACTGCCCCTCCTTCTTGAGCGCCTCGAGTCGGGGAATGACCACGGTCAGCAGCTGAAGAATGATGCTGGCCGTGATGTACGGCATGATGCCGAGCGCGAAGATCGTGATCTGCAGCAGTGCACCACCGCTGAACATGTTCACCAGGCCGAAGAGGCTGTTGTTGCCCTTACTTGCCTGGTCAACACAGGTCTGGACGTTCTCGTAGCTCACTCCCGGTACCGGGATGTGTGCCCCGAGCCGGTAGAGCACGATGATGCCGAGCGTGAAGAGCAGCTTCTTGCGCAGGTCGGGCGTCTTGAACGCCCGGGCGAACGCGGTGAGCACGGTGCCTCCTGCGACCCCCGCGCAGAGCGAGAGGTGACGGTCTTGAGGATCGACGAATACGAAACAGTCAAAGATTCCCGGGCGTCTGCCCAGGGGTTACCACAGCAACAGTGCTGGCCACCTTACCGGCGACCATGCCCACCTAGGAACGACCAACCGGGGATGCCCCAAATAAGAGGCATCCCCGGTCGGATGTTCAGGCCATCGAGTTGTCCGAGTTGTCTCAGACGAGCTCAGTGACGGTGCCGCCGGCGGCGGCAATCTTCTCCTTGGCGGAGCCGGAGACGGCGTCAACCGAAACCTGCAGCGCCACGGAGATCTCGCCCTGTCCGAGGACCTTGACGAGGTGGTTGTTGCGCACCGCACCCTTGGCGACCAGGTCGGCCACGGTGACCTCTCCACCCTCGGGGTAGAGCGTCGCGAGCTTGTCCAGGTTCACGACCTGGTACTCGGTGCGGAACGGGTTCTTGAAGCCCTTGAGCTTCGGGAGACGCATGTGGAGGGGCATCTGGCCACCCTCGAAGCGCTCCGGAACCTGGTAGCGGGCCTTCGTGCCCTTGGTACCACGACCAGCGGTCTTACCCTTGGACGCCTCACCACGACCCACACGGGTCTTGGCGGTCTTGGCGCCCGGGGCAGGCCGGAGGTCGTGAGCCTTCAGCGGCTTGTTCTCCGCCATGTCAGTCGACCTCCTCAACCGTCACGAGGTGGCGGACGGTGTGAGCCATGCCGCGGAACTCGGGACGGTCCTCCTTGACAACCACGTCGTTCAGGCGCTTGAGCCCGAGCGAACGAAGGGTGTCGCGGTGGTTCTGCTTGCTGCCGATGTACGACTTCGTCTGCGTGATCTTGAGGCGAGCCATTACGCACCCGCTCCCGCACGTGCACGAAGCAGAGCCGCGGGGGCGACGTCCTCGAGGGGCAGACCACGGCGAGCCGCGATCTCCTCGGGACGCTGCAGGCCCTTGAGGGCCGCCACGGTCGCGTGCACGATGTTGATCGCGTTGTCGGAGCCGAGCGACTTCGACAGGATGTCGTGAACGCCGGCGCACTCCAGAACGGCGCGCACCGGGCCACCGGCGATAACACCGGTACCGGGGGAAGCAGGCTTCAGCAGGACGACGCCCGCAGCCTTCTCGCCCTGGATCGGGTGAGGAATGGTGCCCTGGATACGCGGAACCTTGAAGAAGTTCTTCTTGGCTTCTTCCACGCCCTTGGCAATGGCCGCGGGAACTTCCTTGGCCTTGCCGTAACCGACACCGACGGTGCCGTCACCATCGCCCACCACGACCAGCGCGGTGAAGCTGAAGCGACGACCACCCTTCACAACCTTGGCGACGCGGTTGATCGCGACAACGCGCTCAACGTACGCGGTCTTCTCGGCGGCAGCTGCGCCGCCGTCACGGCCCTTCCGGTCCCGCCGCTCGCCGCCACCGGCACCGCTTCCGCGGCGCTGGGGTCCAGCCATTGGATTTACCTCTCTCTGTTACGTCCGCTGTGCGTAGGAACCGGGGCTTAGAACTTCAGCCCGGCTTCACGGGCGGCGTCAGCCAGAGCGGCAATCCGCCCGGCGTACTGGTTGCCACCGCGGTCAAACACGACGGCCTCGACGCCTGCAGCCTTGGCACGCTCGGCGACCAGGGCGCCGACCTGCTTGGCCTGGGCGCTCTTGTCACCCTCGCCACCACGGATGGACACGTCCAGGGTCGACGCCGACGCGAGCGTGTGGCCCGCGATGTCGTCGATCACCTGAGCGACCATGTGGCGGTTGGAACGCGTCACGACCAAGCGGGGACGCTCCGGCGAACCGGAGATGTGCTTGCGGACGCGAATGTGGCGACGCTTGAGGGCAGCGCGCTTGTACGCGTCGCCCTTGGCGATCTTTACGCCGTATGCCATGGCTACTTACCAGCCTTTCCGACCTTGCGGCGGATGACCTCGCCGGCGTACTTGACGCCCTTGGCCTTGTACGGGTCAGGCTTCCGCAGCTTGCGGATCTTGGCCGCGGTCTCGCCGACCTTCTGCTTGTCGATGCCCTCGACGGAGAACTTCGTGGGGGACTCCACCTTGAAGGTGATGCCCTCCGGGGCCTCGATCAGGATCGGGTGGCTGTAGCCCAGGGCGAACTCCAGGTTGGAGCCCTTCGCCTGGACTCGGTAACCGACACCACTGATCTCGAGCGCCTTGGTGTATCCCTGGGTCACACCGGTGATCATGTTCGCCACCAGCGTGCGGGACAGGCCGTGAAGGGCCTTGTTCTGACGCTCGTCGTTCGGGCGGACGACGTTCAGAACGCCGTCCTCACCCTTGGTGACCTCGATCGGCGACGCAACGGTGTGCGAGAGGGTGCCCTTGGGGCCCTTCACCGCGACCGTACGGCCATCGATGGTGACGTCCACACCGGCGGGAACCTGGATGGGGAGCTTGCCGATTCGCGACATGAGCTATTCCTCCGTTCCCGACTACCAGACGTAGGCGAGGACTTCCCCACCTACGCCCTTCTTCTGAGCCTGCTGGCCGGTCAGGAGACCGTGGGACGTGGAGATGATCGCCACGCCCAGGCCGCCGAGGACCTTCGGCAGGTTGGTGGACTTTGCGTATACACGCAGACCCGGCTTCGAGATTCGCTTGATGCCGGCGATCGAGCGCTCGCGGTTCGGGCCGAACTTCAGCTCGAGGACGAGGTTCTTGCCGACCTCGGCGTCCTCGACCTTCCAGCCGGTGATGAAGCCCTCCTGCTGGAGGATCTCCGCGATGTGCGACTTGATCTTGCTGTGCGGCATCACGACGGAGTCGTGGTACGCCGAGTTCGCGTTACGCAGACGCGTGAGCATGTCTGCGATGGGATCAGTCATGGTCATGAATTGGCCTTCGGCCTCTCTCGCCGGGGTTTCCTGTATGCGCCATCCCTCTCCCCACTCAGTGGCGGGACGGGTGCGGTGCGGGGACCTACGGCGTAGTAAGTCGGTCTTGGGCGGCAGGCGCCCAACCCCACAAGCCTACGGCATGTGAGGCCGGGCTCCTGCCGACCAGATGCTTACCGAGAGCTTCCGTCAATTCCCAACGCCCGGAGGGCGAAGGAGAATTACCAGGAACTCTTGGTCACGCCCGGCAGCTCGCCACGGTGAGCCATCTCACGAAGGCACACGCGGCACAGGCCGAACTTGCGGTAGACGGAGTGGGGCCGGCCGCAGCGCTGGCAGCGGGTGTACCCGCGAACGCCGAACTTCGGCTTACGGGCGGCCTTAGCGATCAGAGCCTTCTTCGCCACGGTCAGTTCTCCTTGAACGGGAAGCCGAGGTGACGAAGGAGGGCACGACCCTCGTCGTCATTGGTCGCCGTGGTGACCACGGTGATGTCCATGCCCCGGACCCGGTCGATCTTGTCCTGGTCGATCTCGTGGAACATGACCTGCTCCGTGAGACCGAAGGTGTAGTTGCCACGGCCGTCGAACTGCTTCGGCGACAGGCCACGGAAGTCACGGATACGCGGCAGCGCGAGCGACAGCGTACGGTCCAGGAACTCCCACATCCGGTCACCACGGAGGGTGACGTGGCAGCCGATCGGCTGACCCTCACGCAGCTTGAACTGCGCGATGGACTTGCGGGCCTTGGTGACGGCCGGCTTCTGGCCGGTGATCGTGGTGAGGTCGCGCACGGCGCCATCGATCAGCTTGGAGTCGCGGGCGGCGTCGCCCACACCCATGTTGACCACGATCTTGACCAGACCGGGAACCTGCATGACGTTCTCGTACGAGAACTCCTCACGCAGCTTGCCGGCGATTTCCTCGCGGTAGCGCGTCTTCAGACGCGGCGCAGTGGTGGCAGTCATCAGATGTCCTCACCGGTCCGCTTGGCAACGCGGATCTTGTTGCCCTCGTCGTCAAAGCGGTAGCCGACGCGGGTGACGACCTTGTTGCCGTCCTTCTCCACGACCAGCTGCACGTTGCTGACGTGAATCGGGGCCTCGGTGGTCACGATGCCGCCGGTCTGCGAACCGCGAGCCGTCTGACCGGCCTTGGTGTGCTTCTTGACCCGGTTGACACCCTCGACGAGGACGCGGTCCTGAGCGGGGTAGGCCACGATGACCTTGCCCTGCTTGCCCTTGTCCTTACCGGTGATGACCTGAACCAGGTCGCCCTTCTTGATCTTCATGCTTACAGCACCTCCGGCGCGAGCGAGATGATCTTCATGAACTTCTTCTCGCGCAGCTCACGGCCCACCGGGCCGAAGATACGGGTGCCGCGGGGGTCGCCGTCGTTCTTCAGAATGACGGCGGCGTTCTCGTCGAAGCGGATGTACGAGCCATCCTGACGACGACGCTCCTTGACGGTGCGAACGATGACGGCCTTGACGACGTCACCCTTCTTCACGTTGCCACCGGGGATCGCGTCCTTGACGGTGGCGACGATGACGTCACCGATGCCCGCGTAGCGGCGACCCGAACCACCGAGAACACGGATGGTGAGGATTTCCTTCGCACCCGTGTTGTCGGCGACGCGAAGTCGCGACTCCTGCTGGATCACGTCTATCTCCTGATCGTCTGCCGGTTCCCGGCGGGGTTCGGACCTTGTTGGGTGCGAACCCCACCGAGCCTGGCGGAACTTGCCTGAGGGGAGTGCCCCTCAGGAATTACTTGGCCTTCTCGAGGATCTCGACGACGCGCCAACGCTTCGAGGCGGACAGCGGCCGGGTCTCCATGAGGAGGACACGGTCGCCGACGCCGGCGGCGTTCTGCTCGTCGTGCGCCTTGAGCTTGTTCGTACGGCGGATGACCTTGCCGTACAGCGCGTGCTTGACACGGTCCTCGACAGCGACGACGACGGTCTTGTCCATCTTGTCGCTGACGACCAGACCCTCACGGGTCTTGCGGAAACCGCGGTCGGTGTTCGTCTCAGTCACAGTCTTCTCGCTCATCAGGCGCTCTCCACCGTCTCGATGCCCAGCTCGCGCTCGCGCATCAGGGTGTAGATCCGGGCGATGTCCTTACGGACGGACTTGAGCCGGCCGTGGTTCTCGAGCTGACCGGTCGCCGCCTGAAAGCGGAGATTGAACAGCTCTTCCTTGGCCTCGCGGAGCTTGTTGAGGAGCTCCTCGTTGCCCAGCTCGCGCAGCTCGGACGCCTTGGTACCGGCCGACATCACGACTCACCTGCCTCGCGCCGAACGATCCGGCACTTCATCGGAAGCTTGTGAGCAGCGCGGGTAAGCGCCTCACGAGCAATCTTCTCGTTCGGGTAGGACAGCTCGAACATCACCCGACCGGGCTTGACGTTCGCGATCCACCACTCGGGAGAACCCTTACCGGAACCCATGCGGGTCTCGGCAGGCTTCTTCGTCAGGGGGCGGTCCGGGTAGATGTTGATCCAGACCTTGCCGCCACGCTTGATGTGGCGGGTCATCGCGATACGAGCTGCCTCGATCTGGCGGTTCGTCACATACGCCGGGGTCAGCGCCTGGATGCCGTACTCGCCGAACGCAACCTGCGTGCCACCCTTGGACATACCGCTGCGCTTCGGGTGGTGCTGCTTGCGGTGCTTGACCCTACGGGGGATCAGCATTTCGGTCAGGCCTCCGTTCCGGTGCTCTCAGCCGGAGCAGCGGCGGCGGGAGCCTCGGCCTTGGGGGCCTCGGCTGCCGGCGCGGACTGCTGCGGCTTGCGACCGCGACCGCCACGCTCGCCACCGCGGCCACCGCGGCCGGCCGGGCGGTCAGCGCCGCCACGGGCCGGGCGGTTGCCAGCGCGGGCAGCAGCGTTCTCGGCGCGGACCTCGGCGATGTTCTTGACGTCGCCCTTGTAGATCCAGACCTTCACACCGATGCGGCCGAAGGTCGTCTTGGCCTCGAAGAAGCCGTAGTCGACGTTCGCACGGAGCGTGTGCAGGGGCACACGGCCCTCGCGGTAGAACTCCGAGCGGGACATCTCGGCGCCGCCGAGGCGGCCACCGCACTGGATCTTGATGCCCTTGGCGCCGGCCTTCATCGAGCTCTGCATGCTCTTACGCATGGCACGACGGAAGGAGACGCGGGAGGAGAGCTGCTCGGCGACGGCCTGGGCCACCAGCTGAGCGTCCACCTCGGGGTTCTTGACCTCGAGGATGTTCAGCTGGACCTGCTTGCCGGTCAGCTTCTCCAGCTCGCCACGGATGCGGTCGGCCTCGGCGCCACGGCGACCGATGACGATGCCCGGGCGGGCGGTGTGGATGTCAACGCGGACGCGGTCACGGGTGCGCTCGATCTCGACCTTCGAGATGCCGGCCCGCTCCATGCCCTTCGTCATCATGCGACGAATGGCGACGTCTTCCTTGACGTAGTCCTTGTACAGCTTGTCGGCGTACCAACGGGACTTGAAGTCCGTGGTGATGCCGAGCCGGAACCCGTGCGGGTTTACCTTCTGGCCCATTACCGGGTTCCTTCCTTGCTGCTGACGACCACGGTGATGTGGCTGGTCCGCTTACGGATCCGGTAGGCACGGCCCTGAGCACGCGGACGGAACCGCTTCAGGGTCGGGCCCTCGTCCACGTACGCCTCGCTGATGACCAGCGAAGAGGCGTCGGTGTGGTCGTAGTTGTGTGCAGCGTTGGCGATGGCGCTGTCCAGCACCTTGCCAACCGGCACGCTCGCGGCCTGCGGGGCGAAACGCAGGACCGCCTGAGCCTCCGTGGCATCCATGCCACGGATGAGGTCCACCACGCGGCGGGCCTTCATGGGCGTGACGCGGATGTACCGCGCCTGGGCCCTGGCTTCCATGGTTGTCCCTTCGGTGTAAGTCATAGTCAGTCACCCCGCGTTAGCGGCGCTTCGACTTCCGGTCGTCCTTGACGTGGCCGCGGAAGGTGCGAGTCGGCGAGAACTCGCCGAGCTTGTGGCCGACCATCGACTCGGTGACGAACACCGGGACGTGAATCTTGCCGTTGTGCACCGCGATGGTGTGACCCAGCATGGCCGGGACGATCATCGAGCGACGGGACCAGGTCTTGATGACGTTCTTGGTGCCTGCCTCGTTCTGTACGTCCACCTTCTTGATGAGGTGGCCGTCGACGAAGGGCCCCTTCTTGAGACTGCGCGGCATCTAAACCCGCTCCTAGCGCTTCTTGTTCGTCTTGCGGCGGCGGACGATGTACTTGCTCGATGCCTTCTTCGGCGAGCGAGTACGACCCTCCTTCTGACCCCACGGCGAGACCGGGTGGCGACCACCGGAGGTCTTGCCTTCACCACCACCGTGCGGGTGGTCAACCGGGTTCATCGCGACACCGCGGACGGTCGGGCGAACGCCCTTCCAGCGCATGCGGCCGGCCTTGCCCCAGTTGATGTTCGACTGCTCGGCGTTGCCGACCTCGCCGATCGTGGCGCGGCAGCGGGCGTCGACCAGGCGGATTTCACCCGACGGCATACGAAGGTGGGCCATGGTGCCCTCCTTCGCCAGCAGCTGCACGGAGGCACCCGCGGAACGGGCGAACTTCGCGCCGCCGCCGGGCCGCAGCTCGATGGCGTGGATGGTCGTACCGACCGGGATGTTGCGCAGCGCCAGGTTGTTACCGGGCTTGATGTCGGCGGCCGGGCCGTTCTCGACACGGTCGCCCTGCGTCAGTCCACGCGGCGCGATGATGTAGCGCTTCTCGCCGTCCGCGTAGTGCAGGAGCGCGATGCGCGCGGTGCGGTTCGGGTCGTACTCGATGTGCGCGACCTTGGCCGGCACGCCGTCCTTGTCGTGACGACGGAAGTCGATCACTCGGTAGGCGCGCTTGTGGCCACCGCCCTGGTGGCGAACGGTCACACGACCGGCGTTGTTACGGCCGCCCTTGCTGTGCAGGGGGCGGACCAGCGACTTCTCCGGCGTGGACCGCGTGATCTCGACAAAGTCGGCGACGCTGGAGCCACGACGGCCCGGGGTCGTCGGCTTGTACTTGCGGATACCCATTTCTCAGTCCTCGTCCGATTTCGGACGATCCAGACCGCCCTTAGGCGGTCGGACCGCCGAAGATGTCGATACGGTCGCCCTCGGCGAGGGTCACGATGGCGCGCTTCGTGTCGGCGCGCTTGCCGAAACCGGTCTTGGTGCGCTTGCGCTTACCCTGCCGGTTGATCGTGTTGACCCCGGTGACCTTGACCGAGAAGACCGCTTCCACGGCCTGCTTGATCTGGGTCTTGTTGGAGCCGGGCGCGACGATGAACGTGTACTTGTTCTCGTCGAGCAGCGCGTAGCTCTTCTCGGAAACGACCGGCTTGACGAGAACGTCGCGCGGGTCCGTGAAGGTCTTGCTGGTTACGGTCGCCTCGCTCATCAGGCGTCGCTCCCTTCGGTCTCATCGGCCTTGGGGCCAGACACGAAGGACTCGAAAGCGGCCTGGGTGAAGACCACGTCGTCGGAGACGATCACGTCGTACGTGTTGAGCTGGCCCGGCTCCAGGATGTGCACCTGGGGCAGGTTGCGGGCGGACAGCCACGCGGCCTCGTCGGCGCGGTCGACGACCAGGAGCAGGTTCTTGCGCTCCGAGATCTTGCCGAACAGCGTCTTGGCGGCCTTCGTGGAGACTGCACCGTCGACCACGCCGGTGACGACGTGGATGCGGGAGTGGCGTGCCCGGTCGGAGAGGGCACCGCGCAGGGCGGCGGCCTTCATCTTCTTCGGGGTGCGCTGCGAGTAGTCACGCGGCTGCGGGCCGTGGACGACGCCACCGCCGACGAACTGCGGCGCACGGGTCGAACCCTGGCGGGCGCGGCCGGTGCCCTTCTGGCGGTACGGCTTGCGGCCACCACCACGGACTTCGCCGCGACGCTTGGTCTTGTGCGTGCCCTGACGGGCAGCAGCCAGCTGAGCGACAACGACCTGGTGGATCAGCGGAACGCTGGTCTTCGCGTCGAAGATCTCCGCGGGGAGCTCGACGGTACCGGCCTTGTCGCCTGCCGGCGAAAGGATGTCAATGGTGCTCATTACCTCAAGCCCCCTTGGCCGCGGTACGGACCAGGACGAGGCCGCCGTTCGGACCGGGGACTGCGCCCTTGATGAGGAGCAGACCCTTCTCCGCGTCAACCGCGTGGATGGTCAGGTTCTGGGTGGTGACGCGCTCGTTGCCCATGCGACCCGCCATGCGCATGCCCTTGAAGACACGGCCGGGGGTGGCACAGCCACCGATGGAGCCGGGCATGCGGTGCACACGGTGGGCACCGTGGGACGCCTTGCCACCCTTGAAGTTGTGGCGCTTCATCACACCGGCGAAGCCCTTGCCCTTGCTCTTGCCCGTGACGTCAACCTTGACGCCGGACTCGAACACTGCGGCAGTGACCTCCTGGCCCAGCGTGTACTCGCTGGCGTCAGGGGTGCGGAGCTCCACCAGGTGGCGGCGCGGGGTGACGTCGGCCTTGGCGAAGTGGCCCTTGAGGGGCTTGTTCACCTTGCGCGGGTCGATCTCGCCGAAGGCGATCTGGACCGACTCGTAGCCGTCGCTGTCGTTCGTGCGGACCTGGGTGACGACGCAGGGCCCGGCCTTGACGACGGTCACCGGGACAACCCGGTTGTTCTCGTCCCAGACCTGGGTCATGCCGAGCTTCTCGCCCAGGACGCCCTTAATGTTCTTAGCCATCTCGCGCGTCACCTCAGAGCTTGATCTCGATGTCGACGCCGGCCGGCAGGTCGAGACGCATCAGCGAGTCAACCGTCTTCGGCGTGGGGTCGAGGATGTCGATGAGGCGCTTGTGCGTGCGCATCTCGAAGTGCTCGCGCGAGTCCTTGTACTTGTGCGGCGACTTGATGACGCAGTACACGTTCTTCTCAGTGGGCAGCGGCACCGGGCCTGCGACCGACGCACCAGTGCGGGTCACCGTCTCGACGATCTTCTTCGCCGAGGAGTCGATGACCTCGTGGTCGTAGGCCTTGAGCCGGATGCGGATCTTCTGTCCCGCCATGGCTACTAGTAGTCCTGTCTCTCGAAACGCTCTGGAACCCGAGGGCTCTCGTAACTCCACCTCCGACCCACGCGGTCGGGCGTGTCGCATCCCCTCTACGCAGAATTCCCGAAGGAATTCCCAACCAAGGGGGTGCGGGCCGTAAGACCGCGGAACCGGGGGCGGAACACCCACCGGGTGCCTGGTCGGCGCCCCACTGTCACTTCCCGGAAGATTCCCGTACGTCCGGCCCGCATGGGGCCGACGAGTACTGTGGGACTCGCTTCCGGTCCTCCCGGCGGGAGGCGCGCAGCATTGACACTCAACCGAGCAACCTGGTCAGTGTGCCATATGCGGCACGGCGCTGGCCAATCGGGCGGAGGATCTTACCCCCCGTGGCCGACTGGTCAAACGCGGCCGGACGTCACCGGCGAGCTGCGGCGATGCCGACAGGTCCGGACACGGCCGTTCGGGGCCTGCCCACCACCGTGACCGACAGCACACTGGACGCCCGCCACCGGTCCTGCTCCGGCCTGCCGCACGGCCGCTGGAATACTCCGGGCATGCATACGATCATCAAGCCGGCCTGGACGCTGCGCCCGGCGGAAGCGGCGGATCTCGAGGCCATGACCGAACTCCGGGCCCTCGTCATGCGCCCGGATCTGGAACGCCTCGGCCGGTACGACGAACATCGCGTGCGGCAGCGGCTGCGGGACATCTTCACGCCCGAGCACACCTCGGTCGTTCTCGCTGAAGGCGAGTTCGCCGGCTGCGTCACCATGCGTCCGGTCGAGAACGGCTGGTGGGTGGAGAACTTCTACCTGTCCCCCGCTCTCCACGGCCAGGGGATCGGCTCAGCCGTCCTGCGGACTCTGCTGGAGCGCGCCGACGCGGACGGGGCGGACGTCCGCCTCGACGTCCTGCAGGGCAGCGCAGCCCGTCGTCTGTACGAACGTCACGGGTTCACTCTGGAGCACGAGGACCCGATCGATGTCTATCTGGTGCGCCGCTCCGGCGTGTAGCCGCGACACGCGCCGAAAGCGCCCCGATCGCCGTCTAACGTGCCGCGGGAAGCGGCACCCGACCCGCCGCTCGGACGTGGTGAGCGGACGGAGTGCGGCGCGTGACGGATCGACCCGACTCTGAGTGCGGCAGTGGCGGGGTACGGCGGCGCAGTGTCGTCCGGGCCGCCGCCGCGGCCGCCCTGATGGGCCTCGGCGCCTGTTCCGTACCGGCCCCGCGGCGCAGCGGCCCCATGGCGGACCCTGCCCCCGGTCTCCCGGTCGCCGACGCCCGGCCGGCCCTGATGATGCAGATCCTCGCCCACCCGGACGACGACCTGTACTTCATGAACCCGGACACCGAGCAGGCCCTGACAGCCGGGACACCGCTGGTCTGTGTGTACCTCACCGCCGGAGAAGTCTTCGGTCTCAACAGGATCCCCGGCCGGGCGCGGCCCGCCCCCGACCGGGCCGCCTACTCCTCGGCCCGGCACCAGGGGCTGCGCCAGAGCTACGCGGCCCAGCTCGGCCTGCCGATGTTCACCCGCTGGCACAAGTCCGTCCTCGATCTGGCCGGCGGCCACCGGGCGGAGATCAACACCCTGCGGGGCGGCGGCCGGCGGGTCGAGCTGATCTTCCTCAATACGGCGATGCACGTCGGCCACGGCCGGCTCGGGCTGCCGAGCCTCTGGCACGACCGGGCGCTGAAGCTGCGCACCGTCGTCGCCGCCGACTCACCGCTGGAGCGGGCGGGTGAGTACACGTACGACGGGCTGATCGATGTTCTCGTCGGGCTGCTCGACCGGTACCGGCCGACCGTCGTCCACACGCTCGACCCGGACCCGGACATCCAGCACAGCTCCGAGGCCGTCCGCCGGCAGGACATCGAGCAGCCCGGCTACTCCGACCATGCCGACCACACCGCGGCCGCATCGTTCGCCTGGGCGGCGCTGATCCGGTGGGTCGCCCGCGCGACCGAGGACGGCGGGGGTGTGCCGCGGTTCGTCACCACCGCGTTCCGCGGTTACTACAACCGGCACTGGCCCAAGAACCTGCCGGGCGGAGTGCTGAAGGAGAAGGCCGCGCACCTGGTCCCGTACGGCGGCGAGGCCGACTGGCGTTGCGGGAACCGGGCGGGCTGCGGCGACTACAACGTCGGCGGTGACCGGCCCCTGACCAACAGGAAGGGCTGGGTCCGCTCCACCCGGTACCGCTACCCCGGCCCCCGCCCCGCCGTCACCGCCGAACCCGACGGGCGGCTCGCCGTCCACGGGGTGCTCGGGCTGCGGGTGGCGCGGTGGCGCGAGAGCGCGCCCGGCAGCGGGGTCTGGGACGGGCCGGACGATCTCGGCGGCGGGCCTTTCGCGCCGGTACTGGGCCAGACCGTGACGGCGGACGGCAGGCTGCTCCTGTTCGGGCTGCGCTTTGCTGCGCTCGCCGGACACGGGGCGGAGAACGAACGGGAGATCGCGCTCCTGGAGCAGAGCTCCCGGGGCGGGACCTTCCGTGCCTGGCGCGCCCTGGGCAACCCGGAACCGGACCCGGACCGCGGCCGCCGGATCGGCGTGCCGGTGGCGGTGACCGCACCCGACGGGCGGAGCCATCTCTTCGTACGGAACGCGGCCAAGGGCGTGAGCACACGCGTGCGGGACGCGTCCGGTCGGTGGGGCGAGTGGACGGACCTGGGCGGCGGCGAGATCCAGGACGGGCTGAGCGCCGTGGTGGACGGACACGGCCTGGTCCATGTGTACGGCGCCGGTCATCACGCGGTGCACCACTGGACCCAGGAGAGACCCGGGGACCGGCTGACCGCGCGACGGCAGATCGACGGGGGGCCGGTGCCGGGTGACGGGCCCACCGCCCGGATCACCACGGACGGTTCCGTCGAACTGCTCTACCGGGCCGCGGCACGGGCCCGGCTGACGGTCGTCGCCGGGGGGACTGCGGCGGACCGGGCGGACTTCGACGGGTACGGGCCGGTGGGCGTCGCCGACTCGTCGCTCGGGCCGGTGCTGCTGGGCCGCACCGAGGAGGGCCGGCTCCAACTGCGCACCGGCGAACGACTGTCCGTACGGATGCAGGGGCCGGTGGCGCTCGACGGTCCCGCGCTGTACGTCGCAGGCCTGGGACGCCCGGCGGTGATCGGCCTGGGACCGGACGCGGCCCCCTGGCTCTGGCATCCATGACCGTGCGCACCGGGGAATGCCGAAGGGCCCCGGTCCACCGCTTGCGCGGCGGGCCGGGGCCCTCCTTGGTGCTCTGTGCGGAGCAACCAGGTCAGACAGTCAGGTAATTACTTGACGATCTTGGTGACCTGGCCGGCGCCCACGGTCCGGCCACCCTCACGGATGGCGAACTTCAGGCCCTCTTCCATGGCGACCGGCTGGATCAGCACGACGTTCATGACGGTGTTGTCGCCCGGCATGACCATCTCGGTGCCCTCGGGAAGGGTCACAACGCCCGTCACGTCCGTGGTACGGAAGTAGAACTGCGGGCGGTAGTTGTTGAAGAAGGGGGTGTGACGGCCACCCTCGTCCTTCGACAGGATGTAGGCCTGGGCCTCGAACTCGGTGTGCGGCGTGACCGAACCGGGCTTGATGATGACCTGGCCGCGCTCGACGTCCTCGCGCTTGATGCCACGGAGGAGCAGACCGACGTTCTCACCGGCCTGGCCCTCGTCGAGCAGCTTGCGGAACATCTCGATGCCGGTGACCGTGGTGGTGGTCTTCTCCTGCTTGATACCGACGATGTCGACGGTCTCGTTGACCTTCAGGACACCACGCTCGATACGACCGGTGACGACGGTGCCACGACCGGTGATCGTGAAGACGTCCTCGATCGGCATCAGGAACGGCTTGTCGACGTCACGCTCGGGCTGCGGGATCGCCTCGTCGACGGCGGCCATCAGGTTCAGGACCGACTGGCCCCACTCCTTGTCGCCCTCGAGCGCCTTGAGCGCCGAGACCTTGACGACCGGCAGGTCGTCGCCCGGGAACTCGTACTCGGAGAGGAGCTCACGGACCTCGAGCTCGACGAGCTCCAGGATCTCCTCGTCGTCCACCATGTCGGCCTTGTTCAGGGCGACGACGATGTACGGAACGCCGACCTGGCGGGCCAGGAGCACGTGCTCCTTGGTCTGCGGCATCGGGCCGTCGGTGGCGGCGACCACGAGGATGGCGCCGTCCATCTGCGCCGCACCCGTGATCATGTTCTTGATGTAGTCGGCGTGACCCGGGCAGTCGACGTGCGCGTAGTGACGCGACTCCGTCTGGTACTCGACGTGCGCGATCGAGATCGTGATACCGCGCTGGCGCTCCTCAGGAGCCTTGTCGATCTGGTCGAAGGCCGAGGCCTCGTTCAGGTCCGGGTACGCGTCGTGCAGCACCTTGGTAATGGCGGCCGTGAGGGTCGTCTTACCGTGGTCGATGTGACCGATGGTGCCGATGTTGACGTGCGGCTTAGTCCGCTCGAACTTCGCCTTCGCCACTGGGTCCTCCTGTGGAGTGGTTCTGTACGCCTTGCTTCATCGGCGCCAGGTGATCTTTGCTGGGATGCCGGGGCCGGGGGCATTCATCGCATTGCTTGCGCTCTGCGACGAATGCCCCACCAGGCTCCGGTGACAAGCCTAAAGCGTGAGCTCGGGAGAGTTACTCGCCCTTGGCCTTCGCGATGATCTCCTCGGCGACGTTCCGCGGAACCTCGGCGTAGGAGTCGAACTGCATCGAGTAGCTTGCGCGACCCGAGGTCTTGCTGCGGAGGTCTCCGACGTAGCCGAACATCTCCGAGAGGGGCACGAGGCCCTTCACGACGCGAGCGCCGCTGCGCTCCTCCATGGCCTGGATCTGGCCACGGCGGGAGTTGAGGTCACCGATGACATCGCCCATGTAGTCCTCGGGCGTGGTGACCTCGACGGCCATCATCGGCTCGAGGAGCACGGGGGACGCCTTGCGGGCACCCTCCTTGAACGCCTGCGAACCGGCGATCTTGAAGGCGAGCTCCGAGGAGTCGACCTCGTGGTAACCACCGTCGAGCAGGGTGACGCGAACGCCGACCATCTCGTAACCGGCCAGGATGCCGAACTGCATGGCTTCCTGAGCACCCGCGTCCACCGAGGGGATGTACTCACGGGGGATGCGGCCACCGGTGACCTTGTTGACGAACTCGTAGGACGCGTCGCCACCCTCGATGGGCTCAAGGGCGATCTGCACCTTCGCGAACTGGCCGGTACCACCAGTCTGCTTCTTGTGCGTGTAGTCGATGCGCTCGACGGCCTTGCGGATCGTCTCGCGGTACGCGACCTGCGGCTTGCCGACGTTCGCCTCGACGCGGAACTCGCGCTTCATGCGGTCGACGAGCACCTCGAGGTGAAGCTCGCCCATACCACCGATGATGGTCTGGCCGGTCTCCTCGTCGGAGTGCACCTGGAAGGACGGGTCCTCCTCGGAGAGGCGCTGGATGGCGACACCCAGCTTCTCCTGGTCACCCTTGGACTTGGGCTCGATGGCGACCTGAATGACCGGCGCCGGGAAGTCCATGGACTCCAGGATCACCGGGTTCTTGTCGTCACACAGCGTCTCACCGGTGGTGGTCTGCTTCAGGCCCATGACGGCGATGATGTCACCGGCGCCCACCGACGCGATCTCCTCACGCTTGTTCGCGTGCATGCGGTAGATCTTGCCGATGCGCTCCTTCTTGCCCTTGACCGAGTTCAGCACCGCGGTGCCGGCCTCGAGGCGACCGGAGTAGATCCGGACGAAGGTGAGCTTGCCGAGGTGCGGGTCGCTAGCGATCTTGAACGCCAGGCCGGAGAACGGCTCGTCGTCCGAGGGCTTGCGCTTGACGACAACCTCGGGGTCCTTGACGTCGTGGCCTTCGATGGCCTCGACGTCCAGGGGGGAAGGCAGGTAGCGGACGACCGCGTCGAGCAGGGGCTGGACGCCCTTGTTCTTGAACGCCGTGCCACAGAACACCGGGGTGACGGTGACGGAGCCCGCGCCGCCCTTCGATGCGAGGGTGATCCGACGGATCGCCTCGTGCAGCTGCTCCTCGGTGGGCTCGACGCCCTCCAGGTACAGCTCCATCATCTGGTCGTCGTTCTCGGAAACGGCCTCGAGCAGCTTGCCGCGCCACTCCTGAGCCGCCTCGATGTGGGTGTCCGGGATGTCGACGGTGTCGTACATCTCGCCCTTGACGGCCTCTTCCGGCCACACAAAGGCCTTCATCGACACGAGGTCGACGACGCCCTTGAAGTCGGCTTCGGCACCGATGGGGAGCTGCATGACGAGCGGGACCGCACCGAGGCGGTCGACGATCATGTCGACGCAGCGGTGGAACTCGGCACCCGTGCGGTCGAGCTTGTTGACGAAGCAGATACGCGGCACGCCGTAGCGGTCCGCCTGACGCCAAACGGTCTCGGACTGCGGCTCGACGCCGGCGACACCGTCGAACACGGTGACAGCGCCGTCGAGGACGCGGAGCGAACGCTCCACCTCGACGGTGAAGTCGACGTGACCCGGGGTGTCGATGATGTTGATGGTGTGGTCAACATCATTGAGCGGCCAGTGACAGGTCGTCGCGGCGGACGTGATCGTGATGCCGCGCTCCTGCTCCTGCTCCATCCAGTCCATCGTGGCAGCGCCGTCGTGGACTTCACCGATCTTGTACGAAACACCGGTGTAGAACAGGATCCGCTCAGTGGTGGTCGTCTTGCCCGCGTCGATGTGGGCCATGATCCCGATGTTGCGGACCTTGGCCAGGTCAAGCGAAGTGGTGGCCATAAGGCTCAATCTTCTCTCGGTCTCGATGTGGGTAGCGACTACCAGCGGTAGTGCGCGAAGGCCTTGTTGGACTCGGCCATCTTGTGGGTGTCCTCGCGCTTCTTGACGGCAGCGCCAAGACCGTTGGAGGCGTCGAGCAGCTCGTTCATGAGGCGCTCGGTCATCGTCTTCTCGCGGCGGGCGCGGGAGTAACCCACGACCCAGCGAAGCGCGAGGGTGGCGGCACGACCGGGCTTGACCTCGATCGGCACCTGGTAGGTCGCGCCACCGACACGGCGGGACTTGACCTCGAGGGACGGCTTGACGTTCTCCAGCGCGCGCTTCAGCGTGATGACCGGGTCGTTGCCGGTCTTCTCGCGGAGGCCTTCCATGGCGCCGTAGACGATGCGCTCGGCGGTGGAGCGCTTGCCGTCCAGCAGGATCTTGTTGATCAGCGACGTGACAAGAGGAGAGCTGTAGACCGGGTCGATGATGACCGGGCGCTTCGGGGCGGGGCCCTTACGAGGCATTCTTACTTCTCCTTCTTGGCGCCGTAGCGGCTGCGAGCCTGCTTACGGTTCTTGACGCCCTGCGTGTCGAGGGAACCGCGGATGATCTTGTAACGAACACCCGGCAGGTCCTTCACACGGCCACCGCGCACGAGCACGATGGAGTGCTCCTGCAGGTTGTGGCCCTCACCCGGGATGTAGGCCGTGACCTCGATGCCGGAGGTCAGACGCACACGCGCGACCTTACGGAGTGCCGAGTTCGGCTTCTTCGGGGTGGTCGTGAACACGCGCGTGCAGACGCCGCGGCGCTGGGGCGAACCCTCGAGTGCGGGCGTCTTGTTCTTCTCGACCTTGTCCTGCCGGCCCTTCCGGACCAGCTGCTGGATCGTAGGCACTACTTCTCCGGTTTCTGTGTGCCGTAGTAAAACTAACCTGGAACACTTCGCCGACCCACGCGGTCGGGTGTGTCGAATACTGCAGGTCCCTGCCCGAAGGCAGGAAGAAGCGCAGATTGCGGTGGCCAAAGACAGGCTCGCCATGCGGTTGAGGACACGCACACGAGCCCAGGCACACCCCAGGCACAAGGTCTGAGCGTACCTACCTCACGGACTCCGGTCAAAACAAATGCTGTCCACGACGACGCGCTGCGCGTGACATTGCCGACAGTACCTCTGTTCCGGCACCGACGGGCAACGCCGCAGGGCGGTCACCCCGTACGAAACGGGGTGACCGCCCTGCGGACGGGACATGCGCCTTACTGGTTGTACGGACCGTAGTCGTAGTCCTCCAGCGGAACGGCCTGGCCGGAGCCCGTGCCGAACGGCGAGTAGTCGATGTCGTCGTAGCCGACGGCCGAGTACATCGCGGCCTTGGCCTCCTCGGTCGGCTCGACCCGGATGTTGCGGTAGCGGGACAGACCCGTACCGGCCGGGATGAGCTTACCGATGATGACGTTCTCCTTGAGGCCGATCAGGGAGTCCGACTTGGCGTTGATCGCCGCGTCGGTCAGAACCCTGGTCGTCTCCTGGAAGGACGCCGCCGACAGCCACGACTCGGTGGCGAGCGAGGCCTTGGTGATACCCATCAGCTGCGGACGGCCGGAGGCGGGGTGACCGCCCTCGGTGACCACACGACGGTTCTCGGTCTCGAACTTCGAGCGCTCGACGAGCTCGCCCGGCAGCAGCTCCGCGTCGCCGGACTCGATGATCGTCACCCGGCGCAGCATCTGCCGGATGATGATCTCGATGTGCTTGTCGTGGATCGACACACCCTGCGAGTTGTAGACCTTCTGGACCTCGCCGACCAGGTGGACCTGGACCGCGCGCTGACCGAGGATCCGCAGCACGTCGTGCGGGTTGGTGGCACCCACGGTGAGCTTCTGGCCCACCTCGACGTGGTCGCCCTCGCCCACCAGCAGACGGGCACGCTTCGAGATCGGGAACGGCGTCTCGTCGCTGCCGTCGTCCGGGGTGACGACGATCTTCTTGGTCTTCTCGGTCTCCTCGATACGGACGCGGCCGGCCGCCTCCGAGATCGGGGCGACACCCTTGGGCGTACGGGCTTCGAAGAGCTCGACGACTCGGGGCAGACCCTGGGTGATGTCGTCACCGGCCACACCACCGGTGTGGAAGGTACGCATCGTCAGCTGGGTACCGGGCTCACCGATGGACTGGGCGGCGATGATGCCGACCGCCTCACCGATGTCGACCAGCTTGCCGGTGGCGAGCGAGCGTCCGTAGCAGAAGGCACAGGTGCCGACCGCGGACTCACAGGTCAGGACCGAACGGGTCTTGACCTCCTCGACGCCGGCGCCCACCAGGGCGTCGATCAGGACGTCACCGAGGTCGACGTTGGCAGGCGCGATGACCTTGCCGTCGACGACGACGTCCTCGGCGAGCATGCGGGCGTAGACCGAGGTCTCGACGTCCTCCGTCTTGCGGAGCACACCGTCCGCACCCTTGACGGCGATCTTCAGCTTGAGGCCGCGGTCGGTGCCGCAGTCCTCCTCGCGAATGATCACGTCCTGCGAGACGTCCACCAGACGACGGGTCAGGTAACCCGAGTCCGCGGTACGCAGGGCGGTGTCCGCCAGACCCTTACGGGCACCGTGCGTGGAGATGAAGTACTCCAGAACGGTCAGGCCCTCACGGAACGACGCCTTGATGGGACGCGGGATCGTCTCGTTCTTCGCGTTCGACACCAGACCACGCATACCCGCGATCTGACGCATCTGCATCATGTTTCCTCGGGCACCCGAGTCAACCATCATGAAGATGGGGTTCGTCTTCGGGAAGTTCGCGTTCATCGCCTCGGCAACCTCGTTGGTCGCCTTGGTCCAGATCGCGATGAGCTCCTGCGTGCGCTCGTCCTTGGTGATCAGACCGCGCTCGTACTGCTTCTGGACCTTCTCGTCCTGAGCCTCGTAACCCGCGACGATGGCCTTCTTGGCCTCGGGCACGACGACGTCGGAGATGGCCACGGTCACACCGGAACGGGTCGCCCAGTGGAAACCGGCCGCCTTCAGGTTGTCGAGCGTCGCCGCCACGATGACCTTGGGGTAGCGCTCGGCCAGGTCGTTGACGATCTCGGAGAGCTGCTTCTTGCCCACCGAGTAGTCGACGAACGGGTAGTCCTCGGGCAGCAGCTCGTTGAAGAGCGCACGGCCCAGGGAGGTACGCAGCCGGAACGTGTCGCCCTGCTGGTACTCCTGCTCACCCTCCTCGGCGACCGGCGGCACCCAGCCACGCGGCGGGATGGTGCCCACCGGGAAGCGGATGTCGACCTTGGCCTGGAGCGAGAGCTCCCGGGCGTCGAAGGCCATGATCGCCTCGGCCGTGGAGCCGAAGGAACGACCCTGTCCGACGACCTTGCGCTCCTCCTCGTCCGTGGTGAGGAAGAACAGGCCCAGCACCATGTCCTGGGTCGGCATGGTGACGGGACGACCGTCGGCCGGCTTCAGGATGTTGTTCGAGGACAGCATCAGGATGCGGGCCTCGGCCTGCGCCTCCGCGGAGAGCGGCAGGTGCACGGCCATCTGGTCACCGTCGAAGTCCGCGTTGAACGCGGTGCAGACGAGCGGGTGGATCTGGATGGCCTTGCCCTCGACCAGCTGCGGCTCGAAGGCCTGGATGCCGAGTCGGTGCAGGGTCGGTGCACGGTTCAGCAGCACCGGGTGCTCGGCGATGACCTCTTCGAGGACGTCGTACACCACGGTGCGGCCGCGCTCGACCATGCGCTTGGCCGACTTGATGTTCTGCGCGTGGTTCAGGTCGACCAGGCGCTTCATCACGAACGGCTTGAAGAGCTCCAGCGCCATGGCCTTCGGCAGACCGCACTGGTGCAGCTTCAGCTGCGGACCCACGACGATCACGGAACGCGCGGAGTAGTCCACACGCTTACCGAGAAGGTTCTGACGGAAACGACCCTGCTTGCCCTTGAGCATGTCGCTCAGGGACTTCAGCGGGCGGTTGCCCGGACCGGTGACCGGGCGACCACGGCGGCCGTTGTCGAACAGCGCGTCGACGGCCTCCTGCAGCATCCGCTTCTCGTTGTTCACGATGATCTCGGGGGCACCGAGGTCAAGGAGACGCTTGAGGCGGTTGTTGCGGTTGATCACACGGCGGTACAGGTCGTTCAGGTCGGAGGTCGCGAAGCGGCCACCGTCCAGCTGCACCATCGGACGCAGGTCCGGCGGGATGACCGGCACGCAGTCGAGCACCATGCCCTTGGGGCTGTTGCTGGTCTGCAGGAACGCGGAGACGACCTTGAGGCGCTTGAGCGCACGGGTCTTCTTCTGGCCCTTGCCGGTACGGATGATCTCGCGGAGGCGCTCGGCCTCCTCGTTGAGGTCGAAGGACTCCAGGCGCTTCTGCAGGGCAGCGGCACCCATGGAGCCGTCGAAGTACGTGCCGAAGCGGTCACGCAGCTCGCGGTAGAGCAGCTCGTCGCCCTCGAGGTCCTGGACCTTGAGGTTCTTGAAGCGGTTCCACACCTCGTCGAGACGGTCGATCTCGCGCTGCGCACGGTCGCGCAGCTGCTTCATCTCACGCTCGGCGCCTTCGCGCACCTTGCGGCGCACGTCGGCCTTGGCACCCTCGGCCTCGAGCTCGGCCAGGTCGGTCTCGAGCTTCTTGGCGCGAGCCTCCAGGTCGGAGTCGCGACGGTTCTCGACCTGCTGACGCTCGACGGAGACGTGCGCCTCCAGCGAGGGCAGGTCACGCGTGCGGCGCTCCTCGTCCACGAACGTGATCATGTACGCGGCGAAGTAGATGACCTTTTCGAGGTCCTTCGGCGCGAGATCAAGCAGGTAGCCGAGGCGCGACGGAACGCCCTTGAAGTACCAGATGTGAGTGACGGGAGCGGCAAGCTCGATGTGGCCCATGCGCTCACGACGCACCTTGGCGCGCGTGACCTCCACGCCACAACGCTCACAGATGATGCCCTTGAAGCGGACACGCTTGTACTTGCCGCAGTAGCACTCCCAGTCCCGGGTCGGACCGAAGATCTTCTCGCAGAAGAGTCCGTCCTTTTCGGGCTTGAGCGTGCGGTAGTTGATGGTCTCCGGCTTCTTCACTTCGCCGTGCGACCAGGTCCGGATGTCGTCCGCGGTGGCAAGGCCGATCCGCAGCTCGTCGAAGAAGTTGACGTCGAGCACTTGTCGTCAATCCCTCTTTCGGGGTCGAGTCTCAATCAATGGTCTGAACGGGTCCGGGGCAGGGCCGGGGCCTCATGAGCGAGGCCCCGGCCAGACCCGTCAGACCTCTTCGACGCTGCTCGGCTCGCGCCGGGACAGGTCGATACCGAGCTCCTCCGCCGCGCGGAAGACGTCCTCGTCCGTGTCACGCATCTCGATGGACATGCCGTCCGAGGAGAGCACCTCCACGTTGAGGCAGAGCGACTGCATTTCCTTGATGAGCACCTTGAAGGACTCGGGGATGCCCGGCTCGGGGATGTTCTCGCCCTTGACGATGGCCTCGTAGACCTTCACGCGGCCGGTCACGTCGTCGGACTTGATCGTCAGCAGCTCCTGGAGGGCGTAAGCGGCGCCGTATGCCTCCAGCGCCCACACCTCCATCTCACCGAAGCGCTGTCCACCGAACTGAGCCTTACCACCCAGCGGCTGCTGGGTGATCATGGAGTACGGGCCCGTCGACCGAGCGTGCAGCTTGTCGTCGACGAGGTGGTGGAGCTTGAGGATGTACATGTACCCGACCGAAACCGGGTCCGGGAACGGCTCGCCGGAGCGGCCGTCGAACAGCTGGGCCTTGCCGGAGGGCTGCACCAGGCGGTCGCCGTCGCGGTTCGGGATCGTGGCCTCGAAGAGACCGGAGATCTCGTCCTCGCGCGCACCGTCGAAGACGGGCGTGGCGACGTTGGTGCCGGGGGCGACCTGGTCGGCGCCGATGGCCTGCAGGCGCTTGGCCCACTCGTCACCGAGGCCGGAGACGTCCCAGCCGCGGCTGGCGAGCCAGCCGAGGTGGATCTCCAGGACCTGTCCCGGGTTCATTCGGGACGGGACACCCAGCGGGTTGAGGATGATGTCGACCGGGGTGCCGTCCTCCAGGAACGGCATGTCCTCGATCGGGAGGATCTTCGAGATGACGCCCTTGTTGCCGTGACGGCCGGCGAGCTTGTCACCATCGGTGATCTTGCGCTTCTGCGCGACGTAGACGCGGACCAGCTGGTTCACGCCCGGCGGCAGCTCGTCGCCCTCTTCGCGGTCGAAGACGCGGACGCCGATGACCTTGCCGATCTCGCCGTGCGGGACCTTCAGCGAGGTGTCGCGCACCTCGCGCGCCTTCTCACCGAAGATCGCGCGGAGCAGGCGCTCCTCGGGGGTCAGCTCGGTCTCACCCTTGGGCGTGACCTTGCCGACGAGGATGTCACCGGCGACGACCTCGGCACCGATACGGATGATGCCGCGCTCGTCGAGGTCGGCGAGGACCTCTTCGGAGACGTTCGGGATGTCCCGGGTGATCTCCTCCGGGCCGAGCTTGGTGTCACGGGCGTCGACCTCGTGCTCCTCGATGTGGATCGAGGAGAGGACGTCGTCCTGCACGAGGCGCTGCGACAGGATGATCGCGTCCTCGTAGTTGTGACCCTCCCACGGCATGAATGCCACGAGCAGGTTCTTGCCGAGCGCCATCTCACCGTTCTCGGTGGCCGGTCCGTCGGCGAGGACCTGGCCCTCGATGACCCGGTCGCCCTCGGAGACGACGACCTTCTGGTTGACCGAGGTGCCCTGGTTGGAGCGCGAGAACTTGGCGATGCGGTACGTCGTGTACGTGCCGTCGTCGTTGGTGACGGTGATGTAGTCCGCGGAGACCTCCTGGACGACACCGTCCTTCTCGGCCTTCAGGACGTCACCGGCGTCGGTGGCGCAGCGGTACTCCATGCCCGTGCCGACGAGCGGGGCCTCCGACTTAATCAGCGGCACCGCCTGACGCATCATGTTCGCGCCCATGAGGGCACGGTTGGCGTCGTCGTGCTCCAGGAAGGGGATCATCGCGGTGGCGACGGACACCATCTGGCGCGGCGAGACGTCCATGTAGTCGACGTCGTCGCCCGGGATGTAGTCGACCTCTCCGCCACGACGGCGGACCAGGACGCGGGGCTCGGTGAACCGCATGTCCTCGGAGAGCGTCGCGTTCGCCTGGGCGATCACGAAGCGGTCTTCCTCGTCGGCGGTGATGTAGTCGACCTCGTCGGTGACCTGACCGTCGACGACCTTGCGGTACGGCGTCTCGATGAAGCCGAACGCGTTGACACGTCCGTACGAGGCGAGCGAACCGATCAGACCGATGTTCGGGCCTTCAGGGGTCTCGATCGGGCACATGCGTCCGTAGTGGGACGGGTGCACGTCACGGACCTCGAAGCCGGCCCGCTCACGGGAGAGACCACCCGGGCCAAGAGCCGACAGACGGCGCTTGTGGGTGAGACCCGACAGCGGGTTGTTCTGGTCCATGAACTGCGACAGCTGGCTGGTGCCGAAGAACTCCTTGATGGAGGCGACGACCGGCCGGATGTTGATCAGGGTCTGCGGCGTGATCGCCTCGACGTCCTGAGTCGTCATGCGCTCACGCACGACGCGCTCCATACGGGCCAGACCCGTACGGACCTGGTTCTGGATGAGCTCGCCGACGTTACGCAGACGACGGTTGCCGAAGTGGTCGATGTCGTCGGTCTCGACGACGATCGAACGACCGGACTCACCGACCGTCTCGGTCTCCCCGGCGTGCAGCTTGACCAGGTACTTGATGGTCGCGATGACGTCGTCGGAGGTGAGTACGCCGGCGTCCAGCGGCTCTTCGGCGCCGAGCTTCTTGTTCACCTTGTAGCGGCCGACCTTCGCGAGGTCGTAGCGCTTCGGGTTGAAGTAGAGGTTCTCGAGCAGCGTCTGAGCAGCCTCGCGGGTGGGCGGCTCGCCCGGGCGCAGCTTGCGGTAGATGTCGAGCAGCGCGTCGTCCTGGCCCTGGGTGTGGTCCTTCTCCAGGGTGGCGCGCATGGACTCGTACTCGCCGAACTCCTCGAGGATCTGCTCGGTGGTCCAACCGAGAGCCTTCAGGAGGACGGTGACGGACTGCTTGCGCTTGCGGTCGATACGGACACCGACCATGTCGCGCTTGTCGATCTCCATCTCCAGCCAGGCACCCCGGGACGGGATGATCTTGGCGGAGAAGATGTCCTTGTCGGACGTCTTGTCGATCGAGGAGTCGAAGTAGACACCCGGCGAGCGCACGAGCTGCGACACGACGACACGCTCGGTGCCGTTGATGACGAAGGTGCCCTTGTTGGTCATGAGCGGGAAGTCGCCCATGAAGACCGTCTGAGACTTGATCTCGCCGGTCTCGTTGTTTGTGAACTCGGCCGTGACGAAGAGCGGGGCGGCGAACGTGAAGTCGCGCTCCTTGCACTCGTCGATCGAGTTCTTCGGGGGCTCGAAGCGGTGGTCGCGGAACGTAAGCGACATCGACCCGGAGAAGTCCTCAATCGGTGAAATCTCCTCGAAGATCTCCTCCAGGCCGGACTTGGTGGGGACGTCTTGTCCACTGTCCAGAGCAGCCTCGACGCGAGCCTTCCAGGCGGCATTGCCGAGGAGCCAGTCAAAGCTCTCGGTCTGCAGCGCGAGGAGGTTCGGAACCTCGAGGGGCTCCTTGATCTTTGCAAAAGAGATGCGCAGCGGGGCGGTGCTGGCACCGTTGTTCGTATTCGCGGTCGAGGCGTTGCGCGAGGCGGCCAAGAGGGGGTCCTTCCGAGGGCTCGGACTCACTACGCGCGTACCGGTCCCAAGTTGGACACGGTGACGAATTCCCAGGTCAGGGACGATCGATCATCGGTGTTCAAGCATTGGGCATGCCCCTGGTGACGGGCAGGAGGCAGCTAACAGGCAGCGCAAAGGGTCAGTGTAGCCAAACGGCACACTGATGTCCAGTCCGGGTTCTCAGAGACCCTCGAAGCTCGCAACAGCTGTTCTCAACACCTATGAATCGCCCTCGCGCGGATGCGCTCTTCTTTACTGCCCTCTTCGCCCACGATCCATGCATCGGATCCGGATCGAGTGACGACGCGTCCTGAGAATTGCGCGCCGCGTGCGGTTCGTCAAGGCCCCCCTGCGGGAGAGAGCCCCGAGACCCTCGTCCGCCGCCCCTCGGCACCGGCCGCAAGCCCCCTTCGGAGGCGTACGGCGAAGATCACCCTACTCGTCAGCCACGGAAGAGCAAGACGAGCGCCTCGGGTACGCCGAAGGGCGACCACCCGGATGGGTGATCGCCCTTCGCGATGTGACGTCCGTGCCGTGCGGCACGAGCAGTCCAGACGAGTCAGATGACTCGCAGGGTCACTTGACCTCGACCGAGGCGCCAGCGGCCTTGAGGGACTCGGCAGCCTTCTCGGCGGCCTCCTTCGCGACCTTCTCGAGGACCGGCTTCGGGGTGCCGTCGACGAGGTCCTTGGCCTCCTTCAGACCCAGGGAGGTCAGCTCACGCACGACCTTGATGACCTGGATCTTCTTCTCGCCGGCGCCGGTGAGGATGACGTCGAACTCGTCCTGCTCCTCGACGGCCTCGGCGGCGGCAGCGGCGCCACCGGCGGCGGCAACGGCGACCGGAGCGGCAGCCTTGACGTCGAACTTCTCCTCGAACGCCTTGACGAACTCGGAGAGCTCGATGAGGGTCAGGGTCTCGAACTGCTCGAGCAGCTCGTCCTGGGACAGCTTCGCCATGATGGCGTCCTTCCACTAAGTCGGCAGGTGCCGGGTGTATATGAAGGCGGGCGTACGGGCCCGCTGCGAGCCGTGGAGCGGAGTGTTACTCCGCCACCTCGGCGTCGGCGGGAGCCGGCGTACCGGCACCGCCCTGCTCGACCTTGGCGCGAAGGGCGTCCGCAGTGCGGACGAACTCCGACAGAGGGGCCTGGAAAGTCGCCGCGGCCTTGGCCATCGACGCCTTGATTCCACCGGCCACCTTGGCGAGCAGAACCTCGCGGGACTCGAGGTCCGCAAGCTTCTTGATCTCATCGGCGGACAGCGCCTTACCGTCAAGGACACCGCCCTTGATGATGAGGTTCGGGTTGTCCTTGGCGAAGTCACGAAGACCCTTCGCCGACTCCACCGGGTCACCGGTGACGAAGGCAACCGCCGTCGGGCCTGCGAACAGGTCGTCCAGCGTGTCGATCCCGGCCTCGTTGGCCGCAATCTTGGTCAGCGTGTTCTTCACCACGGCGTACTGGGCGTTCTCACCGAGCGAACGGCGCAGCTGCTTGAGCTGTGCCACGGTGAGACCCCGGTACTCGGTCAGCACAGCGGCGTTCGAGCTGCGGAACTGGTCCGCGAGCTCGGCTACCGCGGCAGCCTTGTCGGGCCTTGCCATGAGCGTCGGCCTCCTTCCGGGTGATGAGGACCGCTCAGAAGGGGCCGGGAAAGACGAAACGCCCCGGCACAAGTGCCAGGGCGCAGCTCGACCGGACATAAGTCCGGGAGCGTTCCACAGTCACCTGCGCAGGTCGTCCGCACTCAACGGATCCTTCGGTCACTGCCCCCTCTTGCGAGAGCGCAGCAACGACCAGCGGTCTTTGGCTTCTGTAGGAGAGTACGCGACCGGGGTCGCGCCGAGCAAATCCGTCCCGGTTCGGGCGGTGCGGGAGGTTTAAGACGCGCCCGCGGCGCTGCCCTGCTGCTGCTCCAGAAGCTTCTGGAAGTCCACGGTGTCGGAGGCCGGGGGCTCCTCGACCGCGACGTCGGTGCCGTAGTCGCTGTAGAACACCGTGGAGTTCAGCTCGCCGGTCTTCATCCGGCCGTGCTCGGTCTTCTTCACCAGCAGCTCGTCCTTGTCGACCCAGATGTCGACCTTCTCCGTCGCGATACCGGCGTCGCTCAGCTGCTTCTTGAGCTCGGCGAGCTGATCGGCGTCGACGGCGGAGTTCTTGGTGCTCAGCTCGGCGACGTCGACCGTGCCGGAGTAATGCGTCGTGGCGACGCCCCGTACGTCCTCCTGGCCGACCTTCTTCACGTCTCCCGAGGCCAGCAGAGCCTGTACTCCCTGGCCGGGGGTGCTGCTCTGCAGCTGGTCCTTCATCACCTCGCCGGAGGCGCCCGCCAGCCGGGCCAGGTCGTCGTAGGAGTAACGGATCCAGTGCTTGCCGCCCGCCTGCCTGGCGAACGCCTCGCCCATGTTGGCGACGTACCCGTCCTTGAAGTAGCGGGCCTGCATCGTGCCGTCGCCGCCGGACTGCTTCAGGGCATCACCCATGGTGCCGCCGGTGTACGTGATCTCCATGGTGCCGGTCATGCCGTCGGACCAGTCCATGGCGCCGGTCTGTTTCATGGACATCGTCGTGCCCATCACCGTGGTGCCCTCGATCCTGGCCGAGCTGGCACCACTGGTCTTCTTCTGCACACTGCGCAGCGCCGCGATCGGGTCGGCCCTGACGGCGCCACCGGCGCCGCTGCCGGTGTCGTCGCTTCCCCCGCAGGCCGCCACCGATGTCAGCGCCGCCAGCACCGCAGCCGACAGGCACACGCGTCGCACGGTCATCGTCGTCATCGTCTTCTCCACCCTCGCTCCGTACGGTCGTCCCACGCCGACGCACGGCGCGGACAGCCACTGCTGCGTACGAGAACGAGGACGGGCCCCGCACCTCGAAAGGTTGCGGGGCCCGCTCAAGTCACACGAGACGCGGCTTTCGTACGAGCGCGGAGGCTCAGACGGCGGCCGGGTCCTCCTCGACGAGGAGGTTACGGGTGCGGTTGGCGTCCAGCGGGATGCCGGGGCCCATCGTGGTGGCCAGGGTGGCCTTCTTGATGTAGCGGCCCTTGGCGGCGGACGGCTTCAGACGGAGGATCTCCTCCAGCGCCGCGGCGTAGTTCTCGACCAGCTTCGTGTCATCGAAAGAGACCTTGCCGATGATGAAGTGCAGGTTCGAGTGCTTGTCGACGCGGAACTCGATCTTGCCGCCCTTGATGTCGTTGACAGCCTTCACGACGTCGGGGGTGACGGTGCCGGTCTTCGGGTTCGGCATCAGACCACGCGGACCGAGCACGCGGCCGAGGCGGCCGACCTTGCCCATGAGGTCCGGAGTGGCGACGACGGCGTCGAAGTCCAGACGACCCTTCGCCACCTCGTCGATGAGCTCGTCGGCGCCGACGATGTCGGCGCCCGCGGCTTCCGCGGCCGCAGCACGGTCACCGGTCGCGAAGACCAGGACCCGGGCGGTCTTGCCGGTGCCGTGCGGGAGGTTCACGGTGCCACGGACCATCTGGTCGGCCTTGCGCGGGTCTACACCCAGGCAGAACGCGACCTCGACGGTGCCGTCGAACTTGGTGCTGGCGGTGTCCTTGGCGAGACGGACGGCCTCGAGGGGGGCGTAGTTGCGCTCCCGGTCGATCTTGGCGTCCGCAGCGCGGAGGTTCTTGCTGCGCTTCACTGCTGCTCCTGTGGTTTCAAGTGTGGAGGCGTGGTGCGGGCCAGCGCTTGGCCCTACCACTGAGGGACTACGGGGCTGATCAGCCCTCGACCGTGATGCCCATGGAACGGGCGGTGCCGGCGATGATCTTCGACGCGGCGTCCAGGTCGTTGGCGTTCAGGTCGGGCAGCTTGACCGTGGCGATCTCGCGGACCTGGGCGCTCGTGAGCTTCGCGACCTTGGTCTTGTGCGGCTCGCCGGAGCCCTTGTCCACACCTGCGGCCTTGAGGATGAGCTTGGCAGCCGGCGGGGTCTTCGTCACGAAGGTGAAGGAGCGGTCTTCGTAGACCGTGATCTCCACCGGCACGACCATGCCACGCTGCGACTCGGTCGCGGCGTTGTAGGCCTTGCAGAACTCCATGATGTTGACGCCGTGCTGGCCGAGCGCGGGGCCGACCGGCGGGGCCGGGTTGGCCGCACCGGCGTTGATCTGGAGCTTGATAAGCCCCGTGACCTTCTTCTTCTTGGGAGGCATTGCTCTCTCCGGGTCCTAGTGAGAGTTTTTCGCCGTCATCCGGATCATCCGGATGCAGGCATACCGCACAACGATAACGGGTATAGCTGCGCGACCAAAAACCGAGCAGGTCAGACAGGCTCTAGAGCCTGTCTGACCTGCTCGGTAGGCATGTGTCCAGAAGTCGGCGAAAACCGTCAGTTCTTCTGGATCTGGTCGAAGCTGAGCTCGACCGGGGTCTCGCGACCGAAGATCTCGACGAGGCCCTTGACCTTCTTCGAGTCGGCGTTGATCTCGTTGATCGTCGCCTGCAGCGTCGCGAACGGACCGTCGGTGACGGTGACCGAGTCGCCCACCTCGAAGTCCAGCACCTGGACCTCGACCTTGCGGGACGGAACCGGCTTGCCCTCGGCCTCGGCGGCCTCGCGGGCAGCCTTCTCCTCGGCCTCCGGGGCGAGCATCTTGACGATCTCGTCCAGGGTCAGCGGGTACGGGTCGTAGGCGTTGCCCACGAAGCCGGTGACACCGGGAGTGTTGCGCACGACGCCCCAGGACTCGTTCGTCAGGTCCATGCGCACCAGGACGTAACCCGGGAGCTTGTTCTGACGGACGTTCTTGCGCTCGCCGTTCTTGATCTGGACGATCTCTTCCTCGGGCACTTCGGCCTGGTAGATGAAGTCCTCGACGTTGAGCGAGACGGCGCGCTGCTCCAGGTTGGCCTTCACACGCTTCTCGTAACCGGCGTACGTGTGGATGACGTACCACTCGCCGGGGAGGCCCCGGAGCTCGTCACGCAGAGCGGTGACGGCATCGACCGGAGCGGCCGGCTCGGCCTCTTCCTCGGTCTCGTCGTCGCCCTCGGCGGCCTCGTCCTCGCCGGACTCCTCGTCGGAGTCGGCCGCAGCGGCCTCGTCCTCGACGTCCACGGCGGCCTGCTCGGCGGGCTCTCCCGCGGCGTCGGCGTCGGCAGCTTCGGCCTGGTCCGGCTCCACAGCGTCAGCCGCCTCGACGATCTCGGCCTCGGCCTCGGCGGACTCGAAGGCGCCCGCCGTCGGCTCGACGGCGTCGTTCAGGTTCGGGTCAGACACGGTGGCTGCTTCTTCCTGGATACAAATGGGTGGAACATGCGAAAGGGGCGCCCATGAGGCGCCCTCCGCGGGATCAGCCGAAGACGTACTTGATGGCCCGCTGGAATCCGAAGTCAATCACGGTCACAAGACCAATCATGACGACCACGAAAACAATCACCACGGACGTGTACGTCGTCAGCTGGTTACGAGTCGGCCAGACAACCTTGCGCAACTCGGCGACGATCTGGCGGTAGAAAAGCGCGAGACGACCCATGGGGCCCTTCTTTCCGCGCTTGCCGCCCTTCCGAGTCCTCTTCTTGGACTCGGGTACTTCATCCTCAGCATCAGGCATGTCGATGGAGCCCACGGCGTCCGTCACGCTTCTCACCTGATTCCGGGTCATGGCCGTGCCGCGCCCGGTGGAGCCGCACGGCGGTGCATTGAAGTACGTACATGCGCACACATCCTGGCGAAGGAGTGTGTAGCAGGGCCGGAGGGACTTGAACCCCCAACCGCTGGTTTTGGAGACCAGTGCTCTACCAATTGAGCTACGACCCTTTGTGGTTTCCACCAACCTACCGCATCTCCCCCGATGCTCCGGGTGCAGGAACGGTGCGGCTGGTGAAGGCCAACGACAGGTGAGTGTACGTGCTCAGCGGCCCGGCGTCGAACAGATAGCTCCGGACAACTCCTGTCCGGTTCTTGTCCGCATGCTGTCCGGGTGCTGTCCGGTCCCTGAAACCGCTGTGCCGACCGGGATTGCGGTCTGCGAGCATGGGGCGCATGAGCGCTGCAACTTCTCCCTCCGAGCGCCGGGTCTCCGCCCGCATCGGTGCAATCTCCGAGTCCGCCACTCTGGCCGTCGACGCCAAGGCCAAGGCCCTCAAGGCCGCCGGCCGTCCGGTGATCGGCTTCGGTGCCGGTGAGCCCGACTTCCCGACCCCCGGCTACATCGTCGACGCCGCGGTCGAGGCCTGCCGCAACCCGAAGTACCACCGCTACACCCCGGCGGGCGGGCTCCCCGAGCTCAAGGCCGCCATTGCAGAGAAGACGCTGCGCGACTCCGGGTACCAGGTCGACGCCTCCCAGATCCTGGTGACCAACGGCGGCAAGCAGGCCATCTACGAGGCGTTCGCCGCGATCCTCGACCCGGGCGACGAGGTCATCGTCCCGGCGCCGTACTGGACCACCTACCCCGAGTCGATCCGTCTCGCCGGCGGTGTCCCGGTGGAGGTCGTGGCCGACGAGACCACCGGCTACCGGGTCTCCGTCGAGCAACTGGAGGCGGCACGCACCGAGCGCACGAAGGTCGTCCTCTTCGTCTCGCCGTCGAACCCGACCGGTGCGGTGTACAGCGAGGCGGACGCCAAGGCGATCGGTGAGTGGGCCGTCGAGCACGGCCTGTGGGTGCTCACCGACGAGATCTACGAGCACCTGGTCTACGGCACCGCGAAGTTCACCTCGCTGCCCGCGCTCGTGCCCGCCCTGCGCGACAAGTGCATCGTGGTCAACGGTGTCGCCAAGACGTACGCGATGACCGGCTGGCGTGTGGGCTGGCTCATCGGCCCCAAGGACGTCGTCAAGGCCGCGACCAACCTGCAGTCGCACGCCACGTCCAACGTCTCCAATGTCGCCCAGGTCGCCGCGCTGGCCGCCGTCTCGGGCAACCTGGACGCGGTCGCCGAGATGCGGACCGCCTTCGACCGCCGCCGCCGGACCATCGTGCGGATGCTCAACGAGATCGACGGCGTGCTGTGCCCGGAGCCCGAGGGCGCGTTCTACGCGTACCCGTCGGTGAAGGCGCTGCTCGGCAAGGAGATCCGCGGCAAGCGCCCGGCCACCTCGGTCGAGCTGGCGGCGCTGATCCTGGACGAGGCCGAGGTCGCGGTCGTTCCGGGCGAGGCCTTCGGCACGCCGGGCTACCTGCGGCTGTCCTACGCGCTGGGCGACGAGGACCTCGTCGAGGGCGTGTCGCGGCTCCAGAAGCTGCTGGGCGAGGCGAAGGACTGACCTCCGCGCCCTTCCGCTCAGGTGCCCCCCGGCCGACGCCGGGGGGCACCTTCTTTGTGCGCTTTCGATCAAGCGGTCGCACGAGCTTGCGTTCGAGGATCAACTCGATGGGGAATCCCGCTACCGCGACAGCCCATGGGTACGGCAGGATCTTCGAATGGAGCGTGACGTACGGCTGTTGCCCAAGGCCCACCTGCACTTGCATTTCACCGGGTCGATGCGGCCCACGACGCTGCTCGAACTCGCCGACAAGTACGGCGTACGGCTACCCGAGGCGCTGACCGGTGGCGAGCCACCCAGACTGCGGGCGACGGACGAGCGCGGCTGGTTCCGCTTCCAGCGGCTCTACGACATCGCCCGGTCCTGCCTGCGGGCGCCCGAGGACATCCAGCGACTGGTGCGCGAGACGGCCCAGGAGGACGTCGCGGACGGCTCCGGCTGGCTGGAGATCCAGGTCGACCCCACCTCGTACGCCCCGCTGCTCGGCGGACTCATCCCGGCGATCGAGATCATCCTTGACGCGGTGGACTCCGCGGCGCGCGAGACCGGGCTCGGGATCCGTGTGGTGATCGCTGCGAACCGGATGAAGCACCCGCTGGACGCGCGGACGCTGGCCCGGCTCGCGGTGCGGTACGCGGACCGCGGTGTCGTCGGCTTCGGGCTCTCCAACGACGAGCGGCGCGGCATGGCGCGCGACTTCGACCGGGCCTTCGCCATCGCCAGGGAGGGCGGACTGCTGGCGGCTCCGCACGGCGGCGAACTGGCCGGCCCATCGAGCGTGCGGGACTGCCTGGACGATCTCGACGCGGCCAGGATCGGCCACGGCGTCCGGGCCGCCGAGGACCCGCGGCTGATGCGCAAACTGGCGGAGCGTGGGGTGACCTGCGAAGTGTGCCCGGCGTCGAACGTCGCCCTAGGCGTCTACGAGAAGCCTGCGGACGTACCCCTGCGCACCCTGTTCGAGGCCGGCGTGCCGATGGCGCTCGGCGCGGACGATCCGCTGCTCTTCGGGTCCCGCCTCGCCGCGCAGTACGAGCTCGTACGGCGCCATCACGCGTTCACCGACGAGGAGCTGGCGGAGCTGGCGCGGCAGTCGGTGCGGGGGTCGGCGGCTCCCCCCGACGTGCGGGCGCGGCTGCTGGCCGGGGTCGACGACTGGCTGGCGGAGCCGGCCGACTAGCCGCCTCCTCCTGCGGGAGCCCGCGCCGGCCGCACAGGTGGACTCAGGCCTGTGTGCCGATCCCGTGCAGCACCGTCCGCGCGACGGAAGCGGCGAACTCGTCCAGGGACTGCGGCGGCCGGCCCTCCTCCGTCGCGTCGTACGCGAACGCGCGCTGGACACAGGCGCCGAGCAGCAGCGACGCGGCCGCGTAGGTGTCGGCACCGAGCCGCACGCGGCCGGCCGCCTGTTCGCTGCGGAGATAGCCGGCGACGCCCCGGATGGGCACGTGCGGGCCGGTGCCGAGCTCGCGCATGGCCGCGTCGTGGCGACTCTTGAGCCGCGGCTCGGCATAGAGCGAGGCGGCGATCGGGAAGCTCTGGGCGTAGAAGAGCGCGGCCTCGCGGGCGATGTCGGTGAGATTCTCCTCGACGGTCCGCTCCCCCGCCCCCGGGTCGGCGGTCAGCCGCCGCAGCAGTGGGTTGAGCTTGGGCAGCCGCTCCTTGAGCACGGCCACGAACAGTTCTTCCTTGCTGGGGAAGTGCTTGTAGAGCGCCGCCTCCGAGCAGCCCGCGGCCCGGGCGATCTCCTTGGTGGTGGCCCGGGCCAGGCCGATGGTGAGCATCAGCTGGTGGGCGGCGTCGACGATGCGGACGCGGGCCGGCTTCTGCTCCATGGGCACTCCAATGAGGCTTGACGCGTGGTGAGTATCCACTCACTCTAGGGGTGAGTGAATACTTACCCACCCCGGGAGGGTGCGCAATGAGACTCACGGTGTTCGGTGCGACAGGCGGCATCGGCCAGGAGATCGTCCGCCAGGCCGTGGCAGCGGGCCACGACGTGACGGCGGTGGTCCGCGATCCGGCACGGCTGCCGGTTCCGCTCTCCGACGTCACGGTCCACACCGCGGAGCGGATCGACGATCCGGAGGGGCTGCGCGAGGCGGTCGCCGGGCGGGACGCGGTGCTCTCGGGGCTCGGCTCGCGCGGCCGGAAGGCCGACGGGATCACCGAACGGCTCACCGGCTCGGTGATCCATGCCATGGAGGCCGAGGGGACGCGGCGGCTGCTCGTGGTGAGCGCGGCCCCGGTCGCACCGAAGCCCGCGGACGACCCCCTGCTGGACCGGATGACGCTGAAGGCGATCGGCGCGATCCTCAAGGAGGTCTACGCCGACCTGACACTGATGGAGGGTGCGCTGGCGCACAGCGCCACGGACTGGACGTCGGTGCGCCCGCCGAAGCTCACCGACGGGCAGCTGACGGGGAAGTACCGGACGGTCTACGGCAGCAACCCGCGCAGCGGCAGGTTCATCTCGCGGGCCGATGTGGCACACGCGATGCTGGCGCTGATCGACGATCCGGCGGCGGTCAAGCAGGGCGTGGGCGTGGCGTACTGACGCCCCCGCCACGCCCCCCAGCGGCCCTCGAAAGGCCCGGAAGGCAGGGACTCAGAGGCTGACGCCGACCGTCACCGGCTCGTTGACGAGCGTGACGCCGAAGACGTCCTGGACCCCTGCCACGACCTCGCGGGCCAGCGCGAGCAGATCCTCGGTGGTCGCCCCGCCGCGGTTGGTGAGGGCGAGCGTGTGCTTGGTGGAGATACGGGCGGGGCCGGTGCCGTACCCCTTGGTGAAGCCGGCCCTGTCGATGAGCCAGGCCGCCGAGGTCTTGGTGTGTCCCCCGTCCGCGGGGAAGGCGGGGGGCGTCACCTCGGGGCCGAGCCGGTCCTTGGCGCGGGCGAGGAACGCCGCGTACTGCGCGGCGTCGAGGATCGGGTTGGTGAAGAAGGAGCCCGCCGACCAGGTGTCGTGGTCCTCGGCGTCGAGCACCATGCCCTTGCCGGCGCGGAGTCGCAGCACGGTCTCGCGGGCGGCCGCAGCAGGCACCCGCTCTCCCTGCTCGACGCCCATGGCGCGGGCCGTTTCGGGGTACTTCAGGGGCGCGGAGAGACCACCCGCGTCTTCCAGTTCGAACCGGACACGCAGCACCACGAAGCGGTCGGGTTCGGCCTTGAAGCGACTGTGCCGGTACGAGAATGCGCACTCGTCGTTCGGGATGGTGACCGTTTCGCGGGTGTACCGGTCGTAGGCGACGACCTCCGTGATGGTCGACGCCACCTCCTGACCGTACGCACCGACGTTCTGGATCGGCGTCGCGCCCGCGGAGCCGGGGATTCCGGCCAGGCATTCGATTCCGGCCAGACCGGCCTCGACGGTCCGGGCGACGGCCTCCGTCCAGATCTCTCCGGCGGCCAGTTCCAGCGCCGTGCCGACCAGCTCGAACCCCTTGGTCGCGATGCGCAGGGCGGTGCCGTCGAAGCCCTTGTCGCCGATGACCAGGTTGCTGCCGCCGCCGATGACGAGGAGCGGCGTACCGCTGTCGTCGGCCTCGCGCACGGCTGCGACCACCTCGGCGTCGGTCGTCGCCGTGAGGAGGCGGGCCGCGGGGCCGCCGAGCCGGAAGGTGGTCAGGGGGGCGAGGGGGGCGTCGTGGAGTTCCTGCACGGGGACAAGAGTACGGTCCGTGGCCCCGCCGCTCGGGCGGGGCCACGGACCACGTACGTGGTGGGCCATGGATCAGGCGGCGACCGGGGCCAGTCCCTCGGCCGGTTCCGCGCCCGTCATCGGGTCCGCCTCGGGCGCAGGTGCGGTGCGGCGCCCCGGGATCAGCAGGGCGGCGAGTGCGGCGAGCGCCACCACCCCGGCGCCGATCCAGACCGCCGGGACGGTCCCGTCCGTGAAGGACTCCGCGGAGCCGTAACCGCCCTGCGCCGAGAAGACCGAGCCGAGCACCGCGACACCGAGGGCGCCACCGACCTCGCGCAGGGAGTTGTTGGCGCCGGAGGCGATGCCCTGCTCGGCGGGGCGGACGCTGGACATCACCAGGCTGGCGGCCGGCGCGAAGTAGAGCGCCATTCCGATGCCGCCGATCATCAGGGCCGGCAGCTGGGTGGTGTACGGGACGTCGGGGGCGATGATCATGGCGAAGAGGGCCAGTCCGACGGCCTGGAGCGCGAGGCCGGTGACGACGACCGGACGGCCGCCGAACCGGTCGGAGAGATATCCGGCGATCGGGGCGACCAGCATCGGCATGCCCGTCCAGGGCAGCATCCGCAGCCCTGCCTCGCTCGGCGAGTAGCCCAGCACGCCCTGGAAGTACTGGCTGAGCAGGAAGATCGAGCCGAACATCCCGAGGAACATCAGCAGGCCGGCCATGTTGATCCCGAAGAAGCCGCGGTTGCGGAAGAGCCGCATGGGCAGCATCGGGTTCTTCGCGTGGAAGCCGTGGTGGATGAATCCGCCGATCAACGCGGTACCGGCGATCAGTCCGGTGAGGACCGTGGGGCTGGTCCAGCCGTCGGCGTTGGCGTTGACCAGCCCGTAGACGATGCCGAAGAGTCCGCCGCTGACCAAGAGGGTGCCGACGAGGTCGAGCCGGGCGTTCGGGGCGTACGACTCCGCCAGCCGCAGGCGGGCCAGCGGCAGCAGGACCAGGCCGATCGGCACGTTCAGCCAGAAGATCCACTGCCAGGAGAGGTGCTCGGTGAGGCTGCCGCCGATCAGGGGCCCACTGGCGACGGCCAGTCCGGTGACGGCGCTGAAGATGCCGAGCGCCATGCCACGGCGAGCGGCCGGCACGGCGGCCGTGAGCAGGGTGAGCGTCAGCGGCATCATGATCGCCGCCCCGACCCCCTGGACTGCCCGGAAGGCGATCAGTTCGTTGATCCCGGACGACAGGGCCGCGGCGGCGGAGGCGCCGGTGAAGACGGTGAGCCCGGCGAGGAAGAGCCGTCTCCGGCCGAACCGGTCACCGAGGGCCGCCCCGAACATCAGCAGAACGGCGAAGGTCAGGGTGTACGCGTTCACCGTCCATTCGAGCTCCGGCAGTTCGCCGCCGAGGCTCTCGCGGATGGAGGGCAGGGCGGTGGTGACGACGAGATTGTCGAGCGCCGCCATGAAGCTGGCGACACTGGTGATGACGAGGGCCCAGACCGCTCCTGAGCGGCCTGTGGTGTGCTGGTTCACTGCTCCCCCTGGGGGTTAGTTATTGATGACTAACTTTGATGGGCAGAAAACCGGGCCGAACCCGGGTCGCACTGTTCAGACGGTCGGCCGGGCCGAAGGGTAGAAACCGGCCCACACCCGGTGGTCGGACGGGAAGCCGAGCGAGGCCAGGGTGTTGATGAGCATGCCGTACGCGAGGAATGTCGTGGTCTCGCCGACATCGGCACCGAGCGCGAGGTGGATCTCGTCCCACATCTGCAGCCAGCCGGCCCGCGCCGACTCGCCGAACTCGTGGTCCCCGGCCGCCTCGGCCGCGGCGACCGCCGCGTACATCTGCATCTGCATCAGCAGCTTGTCGGGGTCGTCGACGATGAGGCGCTGGTACGCCGCCGCCATGGCCTGGAGCGCCTCCTCGCCGTCCAGACCGTCACCGGCCTCGGCGAAGACCTTCCGGGTGTCCGCCAGGCAGCGGTCGGAGGCGGCGAGGAACATGGCCTGCTTGCTCGGGAAGAGGCGGAAGAGATACGGCTGCGAGACACCGACCCGCTTGGCGATCGCCTCCGTGGAGGTGCCGTCGTACCCGCCGCGGGCGAACTCGGCGATCGCCGCGAGGACGACGCTCTCGCGCCGCTCTTCTGCACTCATCCTGACCATGCGGCTAAGTTAGTACTCAATCACTAACTTGGTCAAGCGGTATGCATGAGCCCGGGAAAGCCGCGCAAGGGGCCGACGCGTAAGGGGCACCCACCATGGGCGGGTGCCCCTTACGCGTCAGATCGGCTCAGCGGCTCAGGCGAGCCGCACAAGGGCGCGGGACATGCCCAGCACCTTCTTGTCGTCACTCATCGCCGTCAGGTCCACCCGCACCTGGTTGTCGTCCAGCAGGGCCGCCACCTTGGCACTGACCTCGACCAGCGCACCCTTGCCGTCGTTCGGCACGACGACCGGCTTGGTGAACCGCACCCCGTACTCCACGACCGCGCCCGGGTCCCCGACCCAGTCCGTGACCACCCGGATCGCCTCGGCCATGGTGAACATGCCGTGCGCGATCACATCCGGCAGCCCGACCTCACGCGCGAACTTCTCGTTCCAGTGGATCGGGTTGAAGTCACCGGAGGCACCCGCGTACTGCACCAGCATCGCGCGGGTCACCGGGAACGACTTCGCGGGCAGCTCCGTACCGACCTCGACCGACTTGTACGCAACCTTCGCCGTCATCACGCCTCCTCGGCGGCGCGCGCCACCAGCTTCGTCCACGCGGTCACGACATGCTCGCCGGCCTCGTCGTGGACCTCGCCACGGATGTCGAGGATGTCGTTGCCCGCGAGGGACTTGATGCCCTCGATCGTCGAGGTGACCGTCAGCCGGTCCCCCGCCCGCACCGGACGCACATACGTGAACTTCTGGTCACCGTGCACGACACGGCTGTAGTCCAGGCCCAGCTGCGGGTCCTGCACCACCTGGCCCGCGGCCTTGAAAGTGATCGAGAAGACGAAGGTGGGCGGCGCGATCACATCGGAATGCCCGAGCGCGCGAGCAGCCGCAGGATCCACATACGCCGGATTGGAGTCGCCCACCGCCTCGGCGAACTCACGGATCTTCTCCCGGCCGACCTCGTACGGCGCGGTGGGCGGATAGGTCCGCCCCACGAAGGACTGGTCGAGCGCCATGGGCTCGCTACCTCCTGATGGAAAGACGAATGGGCTGAAGAGCAGCCCTGCACAGAACAGCCCTATACAACGACACGAGGCCGCCCCCAGTGGGGACGGCCTCGTGTACGAGCCTGATTCAGCGGGTTTCGCGGTGCGCAGTGTGCGAGTTGCAGCGCGGGCAGTGCTTCTTCATCTCAAGACGGTCCGGGTTGTTACGCCGGTTCTTCTTGGTGATGTAGTTCCGCTCCTTGCACTCCACGCAGGCCAGCGTGATCTTCGGGCGGACGTCGGTGGCAGCCACGTGAGTGCTCCTTGGACGGACGGATGGACGGATGAACGCAAAAAAGAGTAGCCGATCGAAGGACCGACCCCACAATCGGCTACCGTAAGTAGCGGTGACCGGACTTGAACCGGTGACACAGCGATTATGAGCCGCTTGCTCTACCGACTGAGCTACACCGCTTTGATGCCGGGTCCCCCCGCCGTGAGGCGGGGTTCCCCGATCACCAGAGCCCCAATACGGAATCGAACCGTAGACCTTCTCCTTACCATGGAGACGCTCTACCGACTGAGCTATTGGGGCGAGCGATGAAGACATTACACGGTCCCTCGCCGATCGCCCAAATCCGTTTCGGAGCCCCCCACCAACACGTAGATCGCCACCGCCCCGATCCCCCTGATCGGCCACTCGTCCCCGACCGGTCGAAGCCCGGACCTGCCACCTGATCAGCGACTTGATCCACCCCCGGCCACCGCCGGTCCGCCCACCGCACCGACCGTCCCGGCCCCCACACCCGCCCCGTACCCCGCATCGGGCCACACCGGTACGACTATTTCGCCCCTGCTCGAACCGGGACGAACACGCCCCTAGGCTCGACTCACTCTGCGTGATCTTGCGACCCATTCAGGAGCACGATGCCCGACAGCCAGCCACGGCAGCCGGACGACCCCGGCACCGACTCCACCAGCACCACCGAAACCACCTCGCTGGTGCTGTGCGGCGCCCGTCTCGTCGACGGCCGCATCGTGGACGTACGGCTCGGCGGCGGCCGCATCGAAGCTGTCGGCACCACAGGCAGCCTGACCGCACCCGGCGCCCGCGTGGACCTCCGCGGCTACCTGCTGCTCCCCGCCCCCGCCGAACCCCACGCCCACAGCGACACCGCCCTCACAGCCGACAGTGCGGGCCCCCACAGCCCCGGACCTGCCTCGCACCACCCCGAGGACATCCAGCGCCGCGCCACCGAAGCCGCCCTCCTGCAACTGGGCCACGGCGCCACCGCACTGCGCGCACACGTACGGATCGGCGACGCAACCGGGCTCGCCCCGCTCGAAGCAATACTGCAGGCGCGCCACTCACTGCGCGGACTCACCGACCTCACCCCGGTCGCCGTACCCCGCCTGCTCACCGGAACCGCGGGGGCCGACAGCCTCGCGATGCTCCGGGACGCGGTGAAGATGGGCGCCGGCGTCGTCGGCGGCTGCCCCGACCTCGACCCCGACCCGGCCGGATACGCCGAAGCCGTCCTGGAGATCGCCGCCGAACACGGTTGCCCCGTCGACCTCCATACGGACGGTGACGATCCCGCCCGCCTCACCCGCCTCGCCGCCATGGCAGCGGGACTGCGGTCCGGAGTCTCGATCGGCCCGTGCGCCGGCCTCTCCCACCTCCCCCCGCAGACCACGATCCGCGCCGCTGATCAGCTCGCCGCCGCCGGAGTGACCGTCATCTGCCTCCCCCAGGGCGGCTGCTGCGGGGCGGAGCGCCGAGGCACGGCGCCGGTCCGGCTCCTGCGCGAGGCCGGAGTGCACGTCGCGGCCGGCAGCGGGGCGCTGCGCGACGTCGCCAACCCGGTCGGCCGAGGCGACCCGCTCGAGGCCGCCTACCTGCTCGCCTCGCAGAGCGGACTACGGGCGGAGGACGCCTACGACACGGTGTCCTCCGCCGCCAGAAGGGCCATGGGGCTGCCCGAGGTCCGCGTCGAGGCGGGCTTTCCCGCCGAACTCCTCGCCGTACGCGGCGAACAACTCCCGGGCGTGCTCTCCCTCGCGTACAGCCGGATCGTCGTGCATCGCGGGCGAGTCGTGGCACGCACGAGCGCGGTACGCGAGTACTGCGACTCGGAGGCCGTCGTGGCCCTCGACCTGCCACGTCAGGGACGACCGGATTCCGGTCCGAGCGGCGGGCCTTGAGCGAGGCGGCGCGCTGCGGCGTACGGTCGTGACCATGCGCATTGTCATCGCAGGTGGACATGGTCAGATCGCGCTGCGGCTGGAGCGGCTGCTCGCTGCGCGCGGAGATGAAGCGGCAGGCATCATCCGCAATCCGGAACAGAGCGAGGACCTCCGGTCGGCCGGCGCCGAACCGGTCGTCCTGGACCTCGAATCGGCCACCGTGGACCAGACGGCGGAGGTCCTGCGCGGCGCCGACGCAGCGGTCTTCGCAGCCGGCGCGGGGCCCAACAGCGGGACCGAACGCAAGGACACGGTGGACCGCGGCGCGGCAGTGCTCTTCGCGGACGCCGCGGAACGGGCCGGCGTCCGGCGCTACGTCGTGGTGTCGGCCATGGGTGCCGATCCGGACCACCCGGGCGACGAGGTCTTCGACGCGTACCTGAGGGCCAAGGGCGCCGCCGACGCGTACGTGCGGTCCAGGACGGCACTCGACTGGACGATCCTGCGCCCCGGAATGCTGACGAACGACGCAGGCACCGGCCAGGTCCAGCTGTCCGTCTCGACGGGACGCGCACCGGTGCCGCGCGACGACGTGGCGGCAGCGCTGCTGGAACTGCTGGACACCCCGGCGACGACCGGCCTGACGCTGGAGCTGATCTCGGGGAACGTGCCGGTGACGGTGGCGGTGAAGGACGTCGCGGGGAACTGAGGGACCGGCTGCGCGGCTCCGGGTCTCCGGAACCCCGTTCGACGGTGATCACACGCGACCACCGTCGAACGCAGCCCTCATACCCCTCGCCAACTCTCGATCGCACGGGCGTTCTTGTGTCGAACGAGTGACCATCCACTACGCGCTCGTTGTCGCACTCGGCGGGCGGTCCGGCCATCCGGCGCCAAGTTGCTCCGGCCGCTCGCCCGGCACCAGTTCTTCGACAGCGACCGGGCCCTGATCGACCAGAATCAACCGTTTGATCCGGTCACAAAGGGCCGGCAGGACCTCTCGCGGGATTCCGCGAACCCAGCGCGCGCACGCCACAGCGCACGGGCCGGCAGGGAGTCCGGCCGGGTTCCTACGTCAAGGGCACAGGCTGCGGGGACGCTGCACCGAACGGGCTTGAAAGCCGTTCCCGTCGTGCACAGCCTGCTCGCGCGACCTCAAGACAGGGGCCTCTTGCCAGACGCTGGCCGAGTCACGCCGCATGGAGGCGGCGTGCTGGTGTCGGAGGTCTTCCCTGTTCTCGCAGTAGGCCTTGGAGCCTGGCAGTTCGGGCACAGGGCAGTCATGTTCCATGGCACGTCGGGCCAGCCCTAGGCCAGGTCTTTGACGTGGTCGGCCCAGCAGGATCGGCAGGCCGGCGCCGGCTCCCAGGGCGAGCCCCTCGACCCCAGTTTCCAAGCGGAACTGGGGTCTTCTCGCACCCAATGGGGCTTCGAGACCTAGCAACGGTAGGGCCAGGCCCAACAGGGGCAATCCTGCGCCTTGCACACTCTGACTAGCCCTGCTGCTGTTGCTGTCCGCCACCACCCTGCTGCTGTTGCTGCCCGAAGAAGCCCGGCAGGCCGCCCTGCTGCTGCCCGAAGAAGAAGCACGGCAGGCCGCCCTGCTGCTGCTGTTGCTGCCGACCGCCCTGCTGCTGTTGCTGCGAACCGAAGCACGGCAGGCCGCCCTGCTGTTGCTGCCGACCGCCCTGCTGCTGTTGCTGCTGACCCGGGAAACGCGGTTGGTCGATGGTCATGGGCGCTGCCTTCGCGGGGGCCGATGCCGCCACAGCGGCTGGCGGTGAGGCGCTGGCCGTTTCCGCGACGAATCCTGCTGGGAACGCCAGAGAAGCGATGAGCAGTGGGCTGAGCCGGACGAGGTACCGCTTGCCACGCATGACTTTCTCCCTTCGACCACCGGAGCGAAAGACAGGCGCTCGTTCACAAACGGTGTCCCCTCTCAGCACCTCGTAGGGCCGAACGCCGCTCCCAACAGGAGCTTCACACTCGGCAGAGCGCGCATCAAGAAACCGGCCATCCTAGGAGCAGAGGTCTCCGGCAATAGCCATCCGCAATGGTCGCCGTGAGGAAGACGGGTTACCGGCAGTCTTCGTGACGATCATCGGGAGCGAACCGACGAAAAACGGTCTCGCGATGGCGCACGGGCCGCCCTGTCTGGTCCTGAGCGGGCGCTGCCGCATGTGGCTTATCCGAGCAGGCGCGGGTTGCCGACCGGGACGAGGCTTGGCCCATGTCCGGATACCTGCCGATCGTGATCTATCCGCCCGATGAGTCCGGCGGCCGCCGGGTGCGTGTCGACGGGGAAATCCTCGGCATGGCGCACAGCCTGCGTGATGTGACGGAGTTCCTGCGTCGGGCCGGAATGGAGGACATCAGCGAGGAAGACGTGATTCTGTCCGGGATGATCGACTGGCGTGGAGGAGGACCGAACCTGTGGCCTGCCCCGTGGTGAGCGAGCCCCGGACGCACGAAACCGCCCCCAGCAACCCAAGCCGCGGGACGACCATCACATTTACCTTCTTCGTAGCTCCGTAAACAGGCGGCGAAGCCTAGGAAGCCTGGGCCTGCGCAGCACGATGCAGCGGCGGCCGGCCCGCGGCATCAGCCGCCTCCGGACCGGCACCCCCAGGTAGCCGCACCCTCAGGCCATCCGCGTCCCCGTCAGCAACTCAGGCCACCCGCATCCCCGTCAGCAGCCGCACGGGGGATCCCGGGGTCGACCACCTCCACAGCACCCGGTGCTGCAGTTCGTCGCTTGTCGTCGTCCGTCTCTGCTGGTGTCCCCGTCCGACCGTTGAACATCCGCCAGTCGGTCTCAGCCGGCGATGGCACGGCCGCAGCGTTTTACCACCCGTCCCGGCCGTCCCTCCCCTTCCTTCCCTCATGGCCATGTCTGCCGATGTGGCCGTTTTCGCCGTTTCGCCCGCGCTCGCCGTCCCTGCCTGGCGGGCCGGAGGGGCCGCGCGGACCAGGGGGGCCGGACGGACCGGAGGCACTGGGCTCGACGGGGTGCGCCTGGAGGTCGATGTGCTGTGTCTGCAGATCATCGAGCTGCATTTGGTGGGCGATCAGTGCAACCGCCTGCGCGACGAGCACGGAGATCAGCACGGCGCCGAGGACAAGGTGGAGCCACGGTCTGGGCGGCGTTTCGTTCACGTTGCTCACGTCATCCCTCACAGTGTGTGCTGACGAAGAGGTGTAAATGGCAAGGAACCGGAGGAGGCGGACTCCTCGTCGGGCGTCTGCCCCGCGACGACCTCGCAGGCCCCGGAAGTGCCCAACACCGCACGGAGCCACCGAGGCAGCCATTGAGGCGAAAGGACGACCTCACCGTTGGCGGGCACAAGACAACGGCAACCCGAGTCGAGCGCAGGGCAGCGAGCCGACTCAGGGCCGGCACAGGATCGGCTACCTCCACAGCACCCGGTGCTGCAGTTCGTCGCATGTCGCCGTCCGTGACCGCGCATGCCCCCGTCTGGTCACGGAAGGGCTGAACGTCTTCTAGTGCGTGCCGGAGGAGCTGCCCCGGAGAGCTCAGTCGTCAGCCTCCCCATGGCGACTCGGGGACTCAGTCGGTTCCGGCTCGGCTGCAGCGTCTTGTCCGTCCTTCCCGTCCTTGCCCGGCGGGCCGTCCCGCCCGTCCCGCCCGTCCCGCCCGTCCTGCCCGTCCTGCCCGTCTTTCCCATCCTTGCCCGGCGGGCCGGGAGGGCCTTGCGGACCAGGAGGGCCGGACGGACCGGAGGCACTGGGCTCGACAAGGTGTCCCTGGAAGTCGATGTGCTGCGTCCGCAGATCGTCGATCTGCTCTTGCTGGGCGACGATCGCAGCCGACTCCGCGATGAGCGCGACGATCAGCGCTGCCCCGAGCACAAGGGGGCGCCACGGTTTACGCAGCATTTCAATTACCCTGCTCACGTGATGCCTCACTCTGTGTGACGGCGAAAGTGTAAACGACGCATAGCCGGACAAGGCGGACCTCATCATCGAGTGTCCGCCCCGCGGCGAGCTCACAGGCCCACACGCACCGGTCAAAGCCGGGACAGTGGGAATCAAGGTGAGACAAGGCGAACGCGGAAAGGGCGCCCCTCGCCGAGAGACACCCCTTGCGACCAGCGCATGCGCTGAACTGCTGTGGTGGGTGGGGATTTGACCCCATGAACGAGACTGCGGGCCCACTCAGGCGGCAGACGACCAGCGTCCTGCCGACATCCGATCCGTAGGCGGGTTCACCCCGGACGTGCGCCCTGCCGACAAGCCTCTCGTGAATCCGAGCCCGCAGCGGGCAGTCGCCGAAGCCGGTGGGGGACCGCGTCTCCAGGGCTGTGCGGCGGTGCTCAGCCTGTGCGGCCCAGGGCACTCCCGGGCGGAGCGCGGTCGGCGTCGGCGCCAGCCGGCCCGGAAAGGATGTGCAGAAGCGGCGCGCGGGCCTGGTGAGGGAGTTCGACGTCGGTGCGTGGAGACCGCACACGGATCCGGAGAGATTGCGCCGATCAAGCCTCACAACCCCTCTGGCCTGGGGTAGGCCGCCACTCAGCGGCGGCGCTGGCATCGAGCAGCGCGCCCGCTGTCGCTTGTGTTGTGCGCCCGGCGGACGAAGCGGAAATGTCCTTGCTGCGCAGTATCAAGGCTCAGTAACGTGCGGCAGGTGGCTTGATCTCCCATGCCGTCGGCCTGACCGGCGGTCGAAGCATTCGCTCCGCCGCCGTCGGCATCCGACCGCGGCTCGTCTGCCTTACCCGGGAGATCCTTCATGCCCCAGAGCAACATGTCTGATACTCGCACTGCCCAGGCTGTGCTGAGGGAGGCCAACCACGCGCATGGCACCCAGTTCCGGTTGAATCACCGATTCGATGACGGAGTCCAGTCAGGCGCCTGGCTCCTGACCGACGACACCGGCCGACGAGCGGTGCTGAAATGGAGTCCTGATCGCGCCTGGGCTCGTCAGATCGAGCGTGCCGTTGAGGGAGTCGCAAAGATCCGCTCTGCCGGGTATCCGACGCCCGCCTGGCTGGCCGTCGGCACGAGCGCAGAAGGCTTTGGATACCAGATCCAGGAATTTTCAACCGGACGCAGCCCGAGACAAGTGGCGGCAAAAGAGGCCCGGTTGCTGATTGACCTCCTGGAGACGCACACGGGCCTCGATCCCGACCCTGACAGGTGCTGGTCGCAGTACGTGACAGACCGCCTGACCGACCGACGTGAGGACCTGTGGCGGCAGGCGGCCGAGATCGGCCCAACCGGGCGTGACCTCGTCAACGCCTGCGAACGGCTTCTCGCTGCCCACGGGACTGTCACTTTGCCCACCGGCGACTTGGTCCACGGCGATTTCCGACCTGGCAACATCCTTTTCCATGCAGATCGAGTCAGCGCCGTCGTTGACATAGAAGCACTAGGCAGTGGCACCAGGGTCTTCGATTACGCAACGCTTCTGAGCGCCCACGACATCACCCCTGCGGCGCTGCAGATGCTCTGCGCCGCAGGCGCGCGGGTCGCCGGCCCCGGCGCTCTGGCCTACTGCTTCGTCCACGTCGTCCTCGACCTTGCCGTCTTCGTCCATCGCCGAAACCTTCGCCCAGGCATTCAGAACGTGAGCACGCTCCATGAGCGCGTACTGATCCTGCTGAACCACACCGCCGGGGCCCAGAGATCCTCAACGTCGCGTGCCTCCACGCGACGCTGAGATGCACGTCAGGCACAACCCGAACACTGACACGGTCGCCAAAAAGCCCGACCTACGTAGAGAACCGGGAGAAGCTGCGGCGCCTCCTCACAGCGACCGCCAAGCGGGTCGTGGCGGGCGGCCCGGACGAGGGCTTCTCCCGGCTCCGCGTGGAAGATGCGGACGCGGCGGACCCGTACCACGGTGGTCGCAGGGCGTGCTGAGTGCCGCGCGTGAGCGACTCCACGAGACGGCGCGTCAGCCCTGAATCCGCTGACAGCCGAGCAGGCAGGTCGAGGCCAACCGTGGCCCATCAGATCGGGAAGCCAGTGCGCCTGAGCCTTGAAAGTCGTAACTCAGTCATCTGGGAGATGCTTTGAGCGCCGAACAGCGAGGCTATGGGGTGCATCGCGCTGCGATCGCCCACATATTGGCCGCAGTTGGTGATGCGGCGATTGTGCTCTCCTACGAGGAGGATCGCTCCTTCGCTGCTGCCAGCCTGAGCCGCTTCAGTGCTGTGGGGTCGACGCGGCTGGACTGGCAGGCTGCTGAGGTCGTGGAGCGTTCCACCGGTTTTGATGGTGCGGAGCTCCGGCGGCTGCTGCACGACCACGGGGACAAGGGTGAGCTGGTGGTCGTTTTCTGGGGAAGTCTCGCCGTGCCATCGGTGATACTGGAGGCCGCTTTGGCAGCACTCCATGCTGAGACGTTGTTGGACTGCTCCCCTGAATGCTGGATCTACCTCACCGACAGCAGGGTGTTGATCGAGTTCCAGGACGGTGAGGGATTCACGGTCGGTCGGGTGCCGTCCTGATTCATCGTGGACCGTTCAGAGCGTAGACCCCATTCGCAAAGGGTCAGTTCTACTGGTTACCGGTTCGACGATGGACACGGTGATCTCTCGCCGAGGGGATTTGCAGTCCGCGCCCAGCGTGCCCGCGGACCAGCACTTCCTCAGTCGATTGATGCGGCGCCCCACGCCGACCCCACAGGGCCCCACCAAGAGGTGCAGGGCGCTACCTCAGGACCGGCCGACCTAGGGTGCTCTGCGGATCATCAGCCGTCGTACGGGAGACATATGTTGCAGCGAGCAGAGTCCCTGAGGTTCGCGGTTTCGTTTCTGGAGCGCAGCCAGCGCGATGACGAACCACCCCTTGCCATCGATGCAGAACCGGTGCGGGAGTACAACGGGCTCCTGATCGCCCCCTACAACTCCGGTCCAGTACCTCGCCTCACGTGATCAGAGGAAACGGTTGCTGGATTGCTGGCCCATCCTGGTTGACCTTGACAACGGAAACGTACGGTTCGGCACGCTCGAGGAGCGGCATCTCTGGAGGAGCCCGTCCATCTGAGCACCGCTCTCAGGGCTGTTTGCTCAGGATGCGGTACTCGGCGTTGTCCAGGTTCATCCAGACCCACAGCTTTGGGCCGCTGGGCTGCCATTCGGCCAAGGCCGCTCATATTTCACTTGGCGGCTGACTCGGTTCCGAAAACCCCACCGAAGCGATGAGTCACCCACCTCTTGGATCTCACCATATTTCCCTACGGGGGTTATATTTCACTGGCGATGCGAGAGGAATTTCCTGCCGTTCTGTCGGAAGAAACCACTCGGAGGGTTGACTGCACAGTCGCGGGAGCGAAGGTGCGCGTAAAGGGATTCACTGTTCGGTTTCATGGTATAGTCCTAATGAATTTACAGGCGCCACAAAAAAAGGGGAATGGCGTGAATACCGAGAAGGTTACGGCTCGACGTCTTACGGCCGACGAGGTTTCCGAATTGGGCCTCCAGGACGGCATCTTCGTCTCGGCGGAGATGAATGGCCTTCCTCTCGACTCCTACGCCCCGGCTTTCCTTACGAAGCCGGGTAAGAATTTCGAGGGAGGGTCCTTCACCGCGAGGACGATCTTCGGTGAGGAAATTCATATTCTCCCGGACAACGTCGAAGAGCGCGGGATCTGGATTGCCGACAAGGCAGGGGAACAAATCGAGGTTCTCCAGAGTGCCGGCGTCCTCCTGAACCTCGCCCTCTTCGTGCCCGACGGGAACAAGGAATCCCTGGAGTCGCTCTACTCCGCCGCACGGGAAGCATTCGGCGCGGGGATTGTTCAGCGCTGGAGCGAGGAAACCGTCGCGGTGCCGGACGTTAAGGTCGACCTGTACGAGGAGCCGGCCCGGGGGCGGAAGAACACGAACAGCCAAAACCGCGACCGCCGCGCCCTGGACATCTACCCGACCCGAGTGCGGTTCCTGGAGCCCAGCGATGGCTGGAGGTTCATTGTCGAACCGCACAAGGAGATCGTTGATGACACACCGACGATCTGACCTGATGGCAGGTTAGCCTCGATCTCTCGCAGGAGCCCGTCAGCTTGCTGACGGGCTCCTCTTCGCTTGTCGGGGCGTGTGGGCAGGCCGCTGGCCCGATTTTCGCGTTGGGTGGGCTTCGCCGGGGGGTCATGTTTTCGGTGAGATGGTTCAGGCCCGTCGGGACAGACTGCCTCAACCCACGAGAAACCCCGCTCCCATCCCGTCCACCTTCGACCGGCACGCCGTGGAGCCAACGCTCACCACCATCCGGCCGGCACTCGCGGACGGCACCCCATAGCGCGCCGCCGGGCGCGGCCAGCCGGGGCGAAGACAGAGGCAGGCCGCGCCGCTGAGACGGCGCGCACCCGCGCAGTGCGTGGATCTTGGTGAAGTAGGGCGGCTGCCTGACCGATGCCCACGTCGCGCGGCTGTTCGCCGTCGCTCGAGCCAAGGACGAGTCCCCCGGCACTGCACTGACGCGTGGGCCAACGCCCGTACCAGGTCGGGACTGTAGCCATGTCCGACGACGACAAGACTCCGGCTCGCGAGGTCATCGCGGACTACACGCAGGCGCACTTCAGGTACTTCCGCACCGCTGAAGGGACCGTGTACGCGCAGAAGAACGGCCACCCCGTCGCCCGCCCGATCCGCTCCCAGGGAACGACGGGCAGCCACCGCCAAGAACTCATGGTCGGCCTGTTCAAGGTCGGACGCGGCGTGTTCAACGGGACCGCGCTCAACGAGGCGTCGGACTTGATCGAAGCACTCGCGCTGTCCGAGGACGTGCAGCCGGTCCACATCCGCGTCGTCCCCGGGTCCGACGGGCGACGTGGCTGGACCTGGGCCACGATGACGGGCAGTCCGTCCGCATCCACCCCACCGGCAGAGACCTCCCCCCGACCCACGCGAGGTCTGCTGGCGGCGGGCCCAGCTCACCGGGGAACTGCCCCTGCCGGGCAGGGATGTGAGGGGTCCGTCTATCCCCCCGGGGGACAGGCGGGGGACACGGCCTGAACAGAGACGGGATACCGGCGGCATGAGGTGAGACAAGCCACCTATTTCGGGCCCCTCCCCCAGGCGTGTCCTGAGCATGCAGAAACCCCCGCTGATCTGCTGTGTCAGCAGGTCAGCGGGGGTCTCCCGTTCTGTGGCGGCGCCAGGGTTCGCACCTGGGTAGGCTGAGCCGGCAGATTTACAGTCTGCGCCCAACGCGCCCGCGGACCAGGCACTTCCTCAGTCGCTGGACATCGCGCCCCACACCGACCCCACAGGCGGCTTACTTGTCAGCCTTGTCCAGGCGCCACCCGACCATTCCCGTGGCCCCCGGCATTCCGTCGCCATCGATCTTGATCGGGGCCGCTGACGCCGTGAGGTCCTGCCGGAAAGTGACACCGTCGCAAACAAGGGTCTGACGAACGGGGTTCTTCACAGCTATGGAAAGGATGATTTTACCCTTTCCTGCGCAGACTACCGACAACTTGTACGAATGCCCGCGCGTTAGTTCCGGTACCGAGTGGAAGCCGTCGCCGACACGTTCAAGGCCGGCCTCGACGAACGTCGGATCGCTGTCGCTGACCTCGGCTGTGTCGAGGGTCCTCTCGACTTGTTTACCCAGCTTGTCGTCGGTGAGGTCGGACGGGCTTGAGGGGCTTTCCCGCGGCTGGCCCGGGCTGCTCGCCGGCGCGTTTGGCCCACCGGGCTCGCTCGTGCATCCCGTGACCAAGGCAACGCACAATGCGGAGGCGCAGAGGACGAGGTTACGCCCCAGAGGGCGCGGTTGTTTCGTCATGAGCTCGTCGTCCAGTATCGCCACCCGACTTCTCTGGTGGGAAGCTTCGCGGTACCTGCCCCAATTTTCACCTTCCCGCAGCGGTTTGCACTGGTTTTGTACTTCGTCCAGTTCACCTTGTGGCCCCAAGAGCCATATTGCAGGTGACCGTACTTCTTTGCAGGTATCTCGTGGGTGTAAGTGTGCCCCACGGTGACTCCCACTTCGGCCACCACCTTGACGCTGTACTCCGCCTTGACCTCAGCGAGAATGACACTGGCAGTGACTCCGGCGGTGCCACTCACCTCGACCCCGATCTTGCCCGCCTTCTCCACACTCACCCTCATCGATCCACCCGGACCGTCTTTATAGCTGGTGCCGTTCCACCATGAAGGAACGTGGTAGTGGTCCTTTTTATTACTCACTTGCACCCACTGCTTGGCCGGATTGTCGCAACGCATGGTCCCGACATCACCGTCGGCGCTCACCTCAGGGAGAGCGGAAAGGGTGTTGTCGACGGCGACCTCGGCGGCAGACTTGGACGGGCCTTCCACCATGCTGTCAGCCGATTCCTGCGAGGCGATCTGGTCAGAGGTGACATCTTCAGGCGCGACGTCAGACGACTCCTCGGCTGCCCCGGCCGTGGTGGCCAGCACCAGAGTCAAAGCCAGAGTCGTGACTGGAGTTAAAAAGTACCGCAATGCTGTCTTTCGCACGTGATTCCCCCTACGGATGGCGCCCAGACGACTGGGCGGGTCTGTAAATAACCTACGTAACTGCCGCACCTTGATTGGGAACTTATTGGATTTCCTGAGGAAGACTTGAGGAACGGAATCCAGGTTGCCGCTTCTGAGGACTGTCCCGTAACGGGGGTGCAGCACGTCGTCGCAGGCGGCTGTCGATTGGCTGCGGAATAAGTCCAGACCATCGCCCATGCCGTCAGCTCGGCAAAGTCAAGGCCGCATCGGGGGTAGAGCCGGTGCATTAGAGCGGGACCGTCGTGGTGCTCCTTCGCCCAGGTGTCGATCCAGGCGAACGCCCGGCTTTCGCCCAGCGGGAGCCAGCGGTCCCGCGCGCGGGTCGCGCAGTCGGATGCGGTGGTGGTGCCGGGCGACTTCCCGTGCGGGCACCAGGTCCGCTGGCTAGTCTGAGCCAACGGGCAATAACCGGCTGGAGGGGGCGGGTTCGTGGATCCGGAGATGACCATGCTGGCGGGTACAGCGGGGACAACCTTGGTCACCTTGTTGACGACCGAAGCCTGGCAACGCGCGAGGGATGGTATTGCTTCGTTGTGGCGCCGTGCCGAGCCGGAGCGGGCCGAGGCGATTTCCGCCGAGCTCGACGTCACTCGAAGAGATCTACTGGCCGCGCAGGCCGGCGGCGACGGCGAATCCCGCAACGAACTGGGGGCTGAATGGCAGGGCCGCATGCGGCGGCTGCTCGCAGCACATCCCGAGGAGACAGAGGCACTGCGGACGCTGCTTGCCGAACTGGCTCCGCACGCGCCCGCAGACACATCGGTGACGCAGCACGCCACCGCTTCGGGGCATGCCCGGGTCTACCAAGCCGGCCGTGACCAGAACTTTGGCCACCGATGAGCGCCCACAACGATGCCCGGGCCGACGGCCAGGGCCGCATCTACCAAGCCTCCGGCGACCAGCACTTCATCGAGCAGCACCACCACACCCCTGATTGGTCGGGGCCGGACTCTGTGCGGCGCCCGGCGATCGGCCGCACCCCCGTGGTACTTCGCGACCGCGTCGGAGAGATGGACCGTCTGCGCGCCGCCGTCGCGCCCGGCGTCGGCAACCGCGTGTATGTCCTCCACGGCTTAGGCGGTTGTGGCAAAACCGCCGTTGCCTATGAGCTCTTCGACCACGCCACCAATCAGGCAGGCCGACTCGGACTGTGGGTCAACGCGTCCGACCCCGCCTCCCTGCGCGCAGGCATGCTCGCCGTCGCGGCCGACCGCGGAGCCACCGACGGTGAACTGGTGGGAGCACGCAGCGGACTGCGCCCCGCCGCCGATCTCGTCTGGCACCATCTCGACCGCTCCGACCAACCCTGGTTACTGGTCCTCGACAATGCTGATAACCCCGCCATCCTTCGCGACGGCGGCTGGCTGCGAACCAGCCCCATCGGGACCGTCCTGGTCACGACCCGGCAAGCGGCGGCTCACTGGTGGCCGGGGGCGAAACTACTTCAACTCGGTGTACTCCCACGTAACGATGCAGCACTCGTCCTGCGCGACCTCGCACCCCATACCGGGTCGATCGAAGATGCTGCGGACGTCGCCGACCGCCTCGGACGACTGCCTCTAGCCCTTACCCTCGCCGGCGGATTCCTCGCCCACCAGGTGATTGACCCATGGAGCCTGGCCGACTACGGCCGCCGACTCGACGGCAGCGCAGGCTTCGATCCCATCGAGCTCATCGAACAAGGCGCCACAGCTGTCGGCGGCGATTCCCGACACCTGCCCAGCCGCACTTGGCAACTGTCCCTCGACGCCCTCGCTGCACAAGGCTCACCCGAAGCGGGTCACCTTCTACGCCTATTCGCTTGCTGGTCCAGTGACCCATTGCCACTGTCAGTTCTACGCGGGGCCGAACTCGACCCGGCTCTTCCGGCCTCTCACGTGGAATCAGCCCTCCGCGGACTCCTTGATCACTCCCTCACCGAGCTGGCCCCTGGGGAAATGCGCTGCCTACGCACCCACGGCGTACTCCTCGACAGCGTGGCCCGGGCCACGCCCACTGACCAACACGAGCAGCTCTCCGCCACGGCTGCCCGCCTGTGTCTCGCTGTATTGCCGGAAGTACCTGACCGAGGGACACAGGACCCTCGTCTGAACCTGCTGGCACCTCATGTGATTGCACTGCTGCGGAGAACAGCGAACTGGGCAACCAGTCAATCGACAGTAGAAACTGCGGCAGATTGCGCCCTTCGACTTGTCACCGCTGTTCATAGGGCCGGCGATTACGACTCAGCGCTCAGCTTGGGCAATGATGCCGTGGAACTACTAAAACCTCGGCTGGGCGAAGACAGCGTTTCGCTACTCCGACTGCGTCAACGCGTTGGGCGAACTCTCTTTCGGCTCGGACGGTTCGAGGAGGCAAAGGCCCTCCTCCGGCAAGTGCTGGACGACTGCGAAGCCACGCTAGGCCCAGAGGCGCCGGACACTCTAGCCGCTTGCAATCGACTGGCCGGTCCACTCGTCGTCCTTGGCCAAAGACCCGATGGCGTTTCGTTGATTCGGCGAGCAGCACAGGGGTACACCCAAGCGCTCGGCCCAGTGCACCCTCTCACTCTTATGGCGCGCTCGGCCCTTCTAGAGGTATCCACCCAGCTGACAGACATAGAAGCTGGGGCGGACTTGGTTACAGAATGCCATCGTGAGGTGGGAGAAGACCACACCATTACGCTCGGCGCAGAACTCAACTATGCTTTTACACTTCATCGCGCCGGGAGACCAGAAGAGGCGCTACCGTATATTCAATCCGCCTTTACGAAATTTGTGCGGCGTTTTGGTGCCGATTTCCCCATCACGTTGAATGCTCGGCAAACACTAGGCGCGATTCTGCATGCACTCAGCCAAAATACTGAAGCAATCGAGCATCTGAAAGAAGTTACAGAAGGACGGACCAGAGTACTTGGACCGAATCACCCTTGGACGCTTAGCGCCAATGAGCTCCTCAAGCAATATGGAGGCTCGCAGCAAGTATCTTGAAAAACAAGCCGATATCCTCAGTCGCCCAGACCGCGCGACGGAGCACTGTAAGCAGATCGGCCGATGGCCCCCGTTAGCGGGCTCCGCATCGGATCTGCGATTTTCCGCTCCCCCAGCCAGTTGCCCCACAGGCGCACGGCTTGCGGTGCAGCCGTGCGTGACGATCCGGTCCCAGCGGCAGCAGCTTTACAGTCCGCGCTCTGCGCACAGGGCGGCCTGGCAAACACGCCGAGCGCGTAGGCCCGCCCCACAGATGCCCCAACGCCCATGTGGGTAGTGCCGCATCACGCAACGTTTGCCCTGCCGTCCTCTATCTCGCGAACGCGTACCCGCCCCGGCACGACCCCGAAAGTAGCGAGCGTGGACACGTAGGCTGCGGACGGTGACCTACGACATCATGTTCTTGCGGGTTCTCCCGGGCCGCACCTTCGACGAGACCCTGGAGGAGATCAACTCCGCCTACGACCCGGATGCCGACCTCAAGCCCATGAACCTGACTGGTGAGCAACGTGCCGATTGGGACAGGCTCATGCAGCGAATATCGCGGGAGGTCGGTCCGGTCACCACCGAGGAGTTCCCCTACAGCCTGACCCTGTGGCGTGACGGGCCTGCTGGCCATGTGCAGCTGGACTACGACGGGGACTCGGCCAACCTCGACATTCCCTACCGCTACCCGGGAAGCGAAGCACTGCCGATCATGGCGGAGGCGTACCGCATCGGGCGGATGGTTGAGGAGGAGTGCGGCCTCGAAGGCTACGACTACGAAGTCGAGCAACCTGTCCGAACCGGCGATATCGACGTAGCGGCAGCCAGGCTCGGTGGCATTGCCCGCTGGGCGCAGGAGACTCTCACCTGACCGGTGAGAGGCTGTGCTCTCGTTTGCACAATCACTGGGACAGCCCACGGCACATCCGTATCTTGGCGCCATGACGGACGAGAAAGCGCTGAGGCTCTACGTGAACCGCTGGGGCGACACATCGGATCCGGCCCCAGGTCGGCCCGGGTCCTACAGGGAAATCTGCTCGTGCTTCGACCAGTCCAAGCCGCATCCGCGCGCCCGAGTCGGATTCCACACCGAACGGCAGAACACCTCCGCCCCGGGCTGGCAGCACCTACTGGAACTGGTCGACGAGGCCGCTACCGACGGACGCGAAGAGTTCCGCCCCCTGATCGAGCTCAGCCCGGAAGAGCGGAGGCAGGTCATCACCCTGCCGCCGAGCATCGCCAGGCTCACAGCGGTCAAGCACCTCGTGCTCTACGGCAGCAACCTGGTCCGAATCCCGCCCGAGGTCGGGGCCATGACCAGCCTCGAGGAGTTCACCCCCTACACCTCCTACCGGCTGCACTGGTTCCCCTACGAGATCACCCGATGCCGGAAGCTGACCCGCAGCACGGTGAGCACGCGCGCATTGTTCGGCAACTACAAGGTGCGACCGCCCTTCCCACGGCTTCAGCCTCCCCTGGGCTCCGTCGCGGACCTTGATATGGGAAACCTGGATCCCCGGCGCTGGGGGGCCACCGCCATGCACAGTTGCAGCGTCTGCGACCGCCCGCTCGAACAGGGCGGACTCCAACAGGTGTGGATCTCACTACGCGTGGCCACCGACGTACTGCCCCTGCTGGTCAGCGCCTGCTCATCGGCGTGTGTGGCCGCGCTGCCCGGCGGCGCTCGTGACTACGTCCCTTCACCCCACAAAGGTGGCCGAGTCGACCAGCCGGCGACTGACTGAGACTGACCAGCCGAACAGCCTCCCTCCCCGCACGCCGCTCCCCGGAGAAGCGAACACGGCCAAGTACCTGAGGCTCGAACGCCTGAGGCCTGTTTCACAATTGGTGAGCCGGGCGACAAAGGGAGCGAAGGGCGCGCCCCCTATCCTCATGCCATGCAGCTGCCTCGGGATCCCAACGTCACCCGTGTCCTGGTGGCAGCGTTTCCGACCCATCTTGCCGGTGACGTGCAGAGCGTCCTGGCGGTCATGCCGGACGCCAGGCTCATGCCACTGCTGCCCTTCGAGGTTGAGGTGCAGGGCGAGACCGTCGCCATCCCCTAGCGGATCTACAACGAGGAGCCAGAGGCCGCCTGGGAGCGGTCACTGACCAGAACCCAGCAGATGATCTTGGGTCTGATGCAGTGTCGGGTGACAGGTGTGGTCACGCGGCCTGGTAGGCAGGTGTGGTCATGACGGTCTCGAATTCGACGGGGGTCAGTCGGCCGAGCGAGGCTTGTCTGCGGCGTCGGTGGTAGGTCTTCTCGATCCAGGTCACGATCGCGATCCGCAGTTCCTGTCGGGTGGCCCACTGTCGGCGGTCGAGGACGTTTTTCTGCAGCAGGCTGAAGAACGACTCCATGGCCGCGTTGTCGCCCGCCGCCCCGACCCTCCCTATCGAGCCGGCCATCTGGTGGCCGGCGAGTGCTCGGACGAACTTCCTTGACCGGAATTGCGATCCGCGATCGCTGTGGAGAATGCACCCGGCGACGTTGTCACGGCGGGCCACGGCGTTGTCCAGGGCCGCGACGGCCAGGCGGGACTTCATCCGATGGTCGATGGAGTAACCCACGATCCTCTTGCTGAACACGTCCTTGATTGCACGGAGATACAACTTCCCTTCGCTGGTGCGATGTTCGGTGATGTCGGTGAGCCACAGCCGGTTCGGACCGTCGGTCGTGAAGTCCCGGCGGACAAGGTCGTCATGCACCGGCGGGCCGGCCTTCTTGGTCCGCCCGCGCTTCTTCCCGAAGACGCTCCACCAGCGGTTGTCCCGGCAGATCCGCCACGCGGTCCGGTCGGCCATGCCCGATCCCACGCTGCGGGCTTCGTCGGCCAGGAAGCGGTAGCCGAACTCGGGGTCCTCGCGGTGAGCGTCGAACAATGCGTTCGCGCGAGCAGCCTGCTCGAACTCAGCATCGGTCACCGGTCGGTCGAGCCAGCGGTAGTAGGGCTGTCTGGCGAGCTTGAGGACCCGGCACGTCACCGTGACGGGCACCCCGTCGCCGGCCAGCTCTTTCACGAGCGGGTAGATCCTTTTCCCGGAAGATTCGCCTGGGACAGGTAGGCCGCGGCCCGGCGCAGGACCTCGTTCTCCTGCTCCAGCAGCTTGATCCGCCGACGTGCTTCGCGGAGTTCCGCGCTTTCCTGGCTGGACGTTCCGGGCTTTGCCCCGTCGTCGATGCCGGCGCGGCGCATCCACTTCCATAGCGTCATCGAGTGGACTCCGAAGTCGGCAGCCACCTGCTCGACCGTGACGCCCGGGCCGCGGTTCCTCGCGACCCGCACGACATCCTGGCGGAACTCTTCCGGGTATGGCTTGGGCACAGCGACATCCTTCCCACCTGCCCTACAGGACAAGCCAGTTCAGATGTCACCCAATCGTGCGTCAGACCCCTCGCTCTCCTCGACGCCGTGCAGGCACAGAGCGCCAGAGGCTGCCATTTGGTGGCGTTCTTCGGGTGCATGTACTACGCGGCTGCGCGGCCGGCCGAAGTGATCGGGCTCTCTACTGGGGACTGCGACCTCCCCCGGCACGGCTGGGGCGTGCTGCGGCTGCATGAGACCCGCCCCCGATCGGGTGCCGCTTGGACCGACAGCGGCACTGCCCACGACCGACGCGGGCTCAAGCATCGCCCCCGGAAAGCGGTGCGCTCCGTACCAATCCCGCCTGACTTGGTCGCCCTGCTGCGCTGGCACATCACCGCCTATGGAGTGGCCCCCGACGGACGGCTCTTCCGTACGCAGCGCGGTGGGCTGATCCAGGACACCGGGTACGGGGAGGTCTGGGCCGAGGCCCGTTCGCGAGTCCTGACGCCTGCCCAACGGAGTACTCCGCTGGCCAAGCGCCCGTATGACCTACGTCATGCAGCAGTCTCGACCTGGCTCAGTTCGGGTGTGGAGCCTCAGGTGGTGGCGCAACGCGCCGGCCACAGCGTGGCCGTTCTCTTCCGCGTCTATGCCAAATGCCTGGAGGGTGCTGCAGCGACGGCGAATGCCCGGATCGAAGCGACGCTGCGGGGCGGAAGGTAGCCCCTAAAGCTGCCCCACACCTGCCCCACACAGGCTGGTCACCACGCGGAATCCAGTGAGACAGAGTGGGATAAAGAACCCATAGAGAACCACTGACGCCAGACAATGAAAAAGGGCCCGCGTGCAGCATTTCTGCTGCTCACGGGCCCTCTCGTTCGTGTGGCGGCGCCAGGGTTCGAACCTGGGTAGGCTGAGCCGGCAGATTTACAGTCTGCTCCCTTTGGCCACTCGGGCACACCGCCTCGAACGACGCATTGGAACTCCGTTTGACTGGGGCTCCTTGGCGACGACGTAAACGATACCTGATGACCGGGGGTGCTCCGCCACCTGATTGATCAGTGCTCGTGGCGGTCGGCGGTGGCTAGGCTTTGCCCTGTACCCACCGCATACGACGCAAGGAGCCACACGTCATGGCCGACTCCAGTTTCGACATCGTCTCGAAGGTCGAGCGGCAGGAGGTCGACAACGCCCTCAACCAGGCCGCCAAGGAGATCTCGCAGCGCTACGACTTCAAGGGCACGGGTGCCTCGATCTCCTGGTCCGGCGAGAAGATCCTGATGGAGGCGAACGGCGAGGAGCGCGTGAAGGCGATCCTCGACATCTTCCAGTCCAAGTTGATCAAGCGGGGCATCTCGCTGAAGTCGCTGGACGCGGGCGAGCCGCAGCTGTCCGGCAAGGAGTACAAGATCTTCGCCACGATCGAGGAAGGCATCTCCCAGGAGAACGCCAAGAAGGTGGCGAAGATCATTCGCGATGAGGGCCCGAAGGGTGTCAAGGCGCAGGTCCAGGGCGATGAGCTGCGGGTCAGCTCGAAGAGCCGGGACGACCTGCAGGCCGTGCAGGCGCTGCTGAAGGGGCAGGACTTCGACTTCGCCGTGCAGTTCGTGAACTACCGGTAGGTCTTTCGGCCGCCCGGCCGGGCGCGGGGGCGGGGCGGGGTGGCATGTGCCGGCCGGCCTCGCACCTCCGGGTGCGACGTCCGAATACCGCCGGTCGTAGGGGGCGGACGGGCGCAGACTTGTCCGTACGGAACGACGAATCGGGCGATTCGGGTGGCTCGGCGATCCGCCGCCTTGTACGGAGTCACTCTGTACGGAGTCGCCCGGTACGGATGAGGAGAGGGACCGGCCATGACCATGTACGCGACCGTCGACAGCCCGCTGGGCGAACTGCTGCTGGTCGGCGAGGAAGCAGCTGACGAGGCGGGTGGTGTGGCGCTCGCGTCGCTCTCCATGCCCGGTCAGAAGGGTGCCGCGGTCGTCCAGGACGGCTGGATCCACGCGCCGGAGGCTTTCGCCGGGATCGCCGCCCAGCTGCGGGCGTACTTCGAGGGCCGGCTGACTCACTTCGACATCGCGTACGTGGAGGGGCAGGGCACCGAGTTCCAGCGCCGGGTCTGGAGTGCGCTGGACGCCGTCCCGTACGGGGAGACGGTGTCCTACGGACAGATTGCCGAGCGGGTCGGCTCGCCCGGAGCGGGCGTGCGGGCCGTGGGGACGGCGATCGGGCGCAATCCTCTGCTGGTCGTGCGCCCGTGCCATCGGGTGATCGGCGCGGACGGGGCACTGCGGGGTTACGCGGGCGGTCTGGAGCGCAAGGAGCGGCTGCTGGGACTGGAAGGTGCCCTGGTGGTGCGCTGAGGGGCCGCGTGCTGCATGGGTGTGCGCTGGGCGGCTGAGTACCGAATGGCGGTGTGCTGAATGGCGGGTCTCTTCCCCAGACCGCGGACCGTTGTGGCGCCGGGGGCGGTGCACGTGCCGGAGTGGCTGTCGGTGGAGCGGCAGCGGGAGCTGGTCGAGGCGTGCCGGGGGTGGGCGCGGGGGCCCGTACCGCTGCGGCACACGGTGTTGCCGGGTGGCGGGGTGATGTCCGTGCAGTCGGTCTGCGTGGGCTGGCACTGGCAGCCGTATCGCTATTCGCGTACCGCGGATGACGTGAACGGTGCCCGGGTGGCCGAATTCCCGGACTGGTTGACGGAGTTGGGGCGGGAGGCGTTGGTCGAGGCCTACGGGGACGAGTACTCGGCCGAGACGTATGCGCCGGATACCGCACTGATCAACTTCTATGACGGTGCGGCAAGGATGGGCATGCACCAGGACAAGGAGGAGCGGTCGGGCGCTCCGGTCGTCTCGCTCAGCATCGGCGATACGTGCGTCTTCCGCTTCGGCAATACGGAGGACCGTGGACGGCCTTACACGGATGTGGAATTGGCTTCCGGTGACCTGTTCGTCTTCGGTGGACCGTCACGCTTCGCCTTTCACGGCGTACCGAAGGTCCGTCCCGGGACGGCTGATCCTGCGACGGGTATGAGCGGTGGCCGGCTCAATGTGACGCTGCGCGAGACCGGGTTGGGCGGACCGGGCGCGGGTGGGCGTCAGTGACGTTCCCGTGAGTTCCCGAAGAGCAGCCGGTAGATGATGAGCAGCACCAGTGAGCCGCCGATGGCGGAGATCCACGTCGTGGTGTCGTAGAAGTCGTTGGATATCGGACGGTCGAGGAAGTGCGACGATATCCAGCCGCCGATGAAGGCACCGATGATCCCGATGAGGGTGGTGCCGACCAGCCCGCCGGGGTCGCGACCCGGGAGCAGGACCTTGGCAATGGCTCCGGCCAGCAGTCCGAGAATGATCCAACCGATGATGCTCATGTTGCCGAACCTACCCTTCGCCTGGTTGTGAAACCCAAGACGTCTCACAGGCCTGCGTGGTTGCCGGTCGAGCAGAAAGAGCGGCAGGTCACAGCGGGCTCAGATGCGGGCGTTGTAGTCCGGCCAGGGTTGCAGTTCGGGTGCGTCGTCGTCGGGGTCCTCCCCGTACCAGCCGGTTCGGTCCAGCAGGGCGACGAGGGACTGCTGTCCGGAGAGGGTGGGTCCGCCGGTGAGCGGCCGCGGCCCGTGTCCCGGGCCGAGGCCGCCGTCGGTGATGCGGCTACGGAGGACGGTGGGCAGTGGCGGCGGGGAGTAACCGGGGACCGCTGTCGCACGGGTGACGTCTTCGGTGGTGGGGACTGCGGGGAGCGGGCGCTTCTCCCCTCGCGGGGCGGTGTGCGCTGTCTTCTCGGCCGCTGTCGACAACTGCTCGGTGTCGTTCATGGGTTCATGGTGGACGACGGCACTGACAGTGGGCCGTTGACGGGCGACGAGGTGGTCCTCGGTGGCTGCGCCGCCTCGCTGTCCGGTCGTCCGACCCGCCTCAGCGTCCGGCGAACGGCTGGTCCGTACGGACGATTTCCTTGCCGAAGGGCATGAGGGAGACCGGGATCAGCTTGAAGTTGGCGATGCCGAGTGGGATGCCGATGATCGTGAGGCAGAGGAGGATGCCGGTGGTGATGTGGCCGAGGGCGAGCCACCAGCCGGCGAGGATCAGCCAGAGGACGTTGCCCACGCAGGAGGGCGCACCGGCGTCGCGGCGGTCGACGACCGTGTAGCCGAAGGGCCAGAGGGCGTAGATGCCGATGCGGAAGGCGGCCAGGCCGAACGGGATTCCGATGATGGTGATGCAGAGGAGGAGTCCGGCGGCTATGTAGGCGAGGAACATCCAGAAGCCGCACAGGACCAGCCATATGACGTTCAGGATTGTCTTCACGGGCGATGACCTGCCATCTGCTCGAGTCGGGCGATGCGCTCTGCCATGGGCGGATGTGTCGAGAACATCTTGGACATCCCCTGGCCGGGGCGGAACGGGTTCGCGATCATCATGTGGCTCGCGGTCTCGATCTTCGGCTCGGGGGGCAGGGGGAGCTGTTTTGTACCTGCGTCCAGTTTGCGCAGGGCGCTGGCGAGGGCCAGGGGGTCACCGGTCAGCCGGGCGCCCGAGGCGTCTGCTTCGTACTCCCGTGAGCGGCTGACGGCGAGCTGGATGACGGAGGCGGCGAGCGGGCCCAGGATCATGATCAGCAGCATGCCGAGGATGCCGGGGCCTTCGTCGTCGTTGGATCGGCCCACGGGGATCAGCCAGGCGAAGTTCACCAGGAACATGACGACCGAGGCAAGTGCTCCGGCGACGGATGAGATCAGGATGTCGCGGTTGTAGACATGGCTGAGCTCGTGTCCGAGGACGCCGCGCAGTTCGCGTTCGTCCAGGATCTGGAGGATGCCATCGGTGCAGCAGACTGCCGCGTTGCGCGGGTTGCGTCCGGTGGCGAATGCGTTGGGTGCCTGGGTCGGGGAGATGTAGAGCCGTGGCATGGGCTGCCGGGCTGCCGTGGAGAGTTCACGGACCATTCGGTACAGCTGTGGTGCTTCGAACTCGCTGACCGGGCGGGCCCGCATGGCCCTGAGCGCGAGCTTGTCGCTGTTCCAGTAGGCGTAGGCGTTGGTCCCTACTGCTACGACGAGCGCGACGACGAGGCCGGTACGTCCGAAGAAGCTGCCGATGACGATGATGAGTGCTGACAGACCCCCGAGGAGTACGGCGGTTCTCAGCCCGTTGTGCCGGCGGTGCACGGTACGCCCTCCAAGTGGTGCAGCAGGGGAACCCTTTGCTGTGGTGCTCCACTCCCCAGTGGAGCCTCCTGTACTGGTCAACGCCAGGCGAGGAGAGCTAGTTCCCTTGTGCGCGCGGCCGGAGGGCGGGCCGTGTCCGGCGGCTTGTCCGGCTGTCGGGGCCGGAGCAGGCGTTGGGCCGTACGGGTGTCGGGGGTCGCTGCGGGGCAGCGCCGGGTGGGTCAGCGCTGGGCGGGGAGCTTGGCGAGCGCGAGGGCCTCGGGGTCGGGCTCGACCTCGCTGGTGCAGTGGGCGCAGCGGGACGCGATGGCGGGGATCTCGGTGTAGCAGCGAGGGCAGTCGCGCAGGGCGGCCTTGATGTCGACCTTCTGGTCCTTGCTGGGCGCGAAGCGGTTCTGGACCTTGGTCATCGGGACGACGACGCAGAAGTAGAGCACCGCGGCGGTGATCAGGAAGGCGATGGCGGCGGCGAGGAACTTTCCGTACGGGAAGATGGCGCCCTCGACGGAGAACTGGGCCGTGCTGAAGTCGCCGACGGAGCCGGTGGCGAGGCCGATCAGGGGGGTGATGAAGGCGGTGCTGAAGCCGGTGACGACTGCGGTGAACGCGGCTCCGACGGCGAGTCCGATCGCCATGGAGATGACGTTTCCACGCAGGATGAAGTCCTTGAACCCGTTCAGCACTGCTCTCGCTCCTCTTCGCTGTGTGCGTGTGTGTCGTACGTCTGTGTCGTACGTCTGTGTCGTTGTGCGGGCATGACCCTGCCCTGTCCGGTCCGCCCGGGGCAAGCCGATCTTGGACGGGGGCGTGCGGTCAGAAGAGGTTGACCGCGGCGAACCGCAGAACGATCTGCGGGGCTCCGGAGAGCACGATGCCGACTGCGGCGGTCAGGGCGATCGCGGCGGCGAGGGAGACGGGTGCCGCTACAGGTGCGCCCAGCGGCTGGACCGCCATCGCCGGGCCGTCGGCCAGGGCCGGGGTGGCCGGCTCGGCCTCCTCCGGGGCGCGGAACAGCGCCGCCGTCCACTGCAGGTAGTAGTAGAGCGCGATCACGACGTTCACGGCCATCACGACGGCGAGCCAGCCGAGTCCCGCGTCCACGGCCGAGGAGAAGACCGTGACCTTGGCGAAGAGGCCGACGATGCCCGGCGGGAGGCCGGCCAGGCAGAGCAGGAAGAAGCCCATCGCGAGGGCGGTGAGGGGGCGGGTTGCGTACAGGCCCCGGTAGTCGGAAAGGCGGTTGTCCGGCTTCGCGCGGGCGACAAGGGCGGCCACGGCGAACGCGCCGAGGTTCACGACGGCGTACATGAGGGCGTACGCGACGGTGGAGCCGATCTGTTCGTCGCTGGAGTAGGCGGCGGAGGCGATCGGCACGAGGAGGTAGCCGGCCTGGGCGATGGACGACCAGGCGAGCAGGCGTACGGCGCTGCGGGCGCGGGTGGCGGTCTGGCGCAGGGCGGCGACGTTGCCGACGGTCATGGTCAGGGCGGCGACGACGGCGAGGGCCGGTCCCCAGACGTCGGCGTACGACGGGAACGCGATCACGGTGACGAGGATCAGCCCGGAGAAGCCGACGGCCTTGCCGACGACCGACAGATAGGCGGCGACCGGCAGCGGGGCGCCGACGTAGGTGTCGGGGACCCAGAAGTGGAACGGTGCGGCTGCCGTCTTGAAGGCGAAGCCGACGAGGGTGAGGGCGACGCCCGCCTTGGCGAGGGTGGCGAACTGGTCGGGGACGTCGTGGAGGCGGGTGGCGAGTTCCGTGAGGTGGAGGGTGCCGGTCGTGGCGTAGACGAAGCTGACGCCGAGGAGCATCACTGCGGTCGCGACGACGGAGGAGAGGAAGAACTTGAGGGCCGCCTCGGAGGAGCGCCGGTCGTCGCGCTTGATGCCGACGAGGGCGAAGGCGGGCAGGGATGCGACTTCGAGGGCGACGACGAGGGTGGCGAGGTCGCGGGCGGCAGGCAGGAGTGCGGCGCCTGCCGCGGAGGACAGGAGCAGGAACCAGAATTCGCCGGCGGGGAGTCTGCGCATGTCGCCGAAGGAGAGCAGCGCGGTGAGCAGGGCGCCGCCGAGGACGAGGACCTGGATGATCAGGGCGAAGTGGTCGGCGGTGTAGCTGCAGGCTCCGGTGCCGGTCCCCGTGGTGAGGCAGAAGGTGGAGCGATTGCCGTCGCGCAGCGGGATGAGGAGGGCCAGGGCGGCGACGAGGGCGGCGATGCTCGCCAGGCCGAGGAGCGGTTTGCGTTCCTCGGGGAGGAAGAGGTCGGCGACCAGGATGATCAGGGCGACCGTCGCGACGACGACGGGGGGCGCGATGGCCAGCCAGTCGACGGACTGGACGAGGCTGGTGGTGCTGTCGGCCGCTGTGATCACGACTTGCCTCCTGCGAGGAGCTTCTGCACGGCCGGGTCGGTGAGGCCGAGGAGGACGGCGGGCCACAGGCCGGCGAGGACGGTGAGGGCGGCGAGCGGGGTCCAGGCGGCGAACTCGTACGTCTGGATGTCTGCGATCCGGTGCGGTTCCTCGCGCTTCTCGCCCATGCAGACGCGGCGTACCACGATGAGCATGTATGCGGCGGTGAGCAGGGTGCCGAACGCGCCGATCGACATGAAGGTGAGGAAGGCCGGGCGGCTGAGGCCCTGGGCCGGGTCGAAGGCGCCGAACAGGGTGAGCATCTCGCCCCAGAATCCGGCGAGCCCGGGCAGGCCGAGCGAGGCGACGGCGGCGAAGGCGAGGAGGCCGCCGAGGCGGGGGGCGCGGCCGTAGAGGGCGGCTCCGGTGGCACCGGAGAGGGTGTCGAGGTCGGCGGTGCCGTACCGGTCCTTGACGGCGCCGACCAGGAAGAACAGCAGGCCGGTGATGAGGCCGTGGGCGATATTGGCGAAGAGCGCGCCGTTGACGCCGGTGGGGGTCATGGTCGCGATGCCGAGGAGTACGAAGCCCATGTGGCCGACGGAGGAGTACGCGATCAGGCGCTTCAGGTCGCCCTTGGAACCGGGGCGGGCCAGCGCCAGGCAGGCGAGCGATCCGTAGATGATGCCGACGACTGCGAACGCGGCGAGGTACGGCGCGAAGGTGTGCATTCCGTCGGGGGTGATGGGCAGCAGGATGCGGACGAATCCGTACGTGCCCATTTTCAGCAGGACGCCTGCGAGGAGCACCGAGCCGACGGTCGGGGCGGCGGTGTGGGCGTCCGGCAGCCAGCTGTGCAGCGGCCACATCGGGGTCTTCACGGCGAGCCCGACGCCGATCGCGAGTACGGCGATGACCTGCACGGACGAGGTGAGCCCACGGCCGTTGTCAGTGGCGAGTGCCACCATGTCGAAGGTGCCGCTCTTCAGCCCGATGAGGAGCAGGCCCAGCAGCATGATCACGGAGCCGAGCAGCGTGTAGAGGATGAATTTCCAGGCGGCGGCCTGCCTCTGTGCGCCGCCCCAGCGGGCGATCAGGAAGTACATCGGGATGAGGACCATCTCGAACGCCAGGAAGAACAGCAGCAGGTCGAGGACGGCGAAGGTCGCGAGGGTGCCGGACTCGAGGACGAGGACGAGTGCGACAAAGGCCTTCGGGGAGGGCCCGTCGGGCATCTTGAAGTAGCTGTAGAGCGCGCAGAGGAAGGTCAGCAGCGCCGTCAGTACGAGAAGGGGGAGCGAGATGCCGTCGATGCCGAGGTGGATACGGACGTCGAGCGCGGGGATCCAGCTGATGTCGGTGGTGGCCTGCATCTTCGACGGGTGGTCGTGGTCGAAGCCTAGGGCCAGCACGATCGCGGCGACGAGGATCGCGCCCGTGACGGTCACGCCGTGGCGGAGCACGGCCTGGTCGGGGTTCTTTCCCCGCAGCCCGGGCGGGGCCGGCAGGAGGGCGGCGACGGCGCCGACGAGCGGGCCCACGACGATGAACGCGAGAAGGAACTGCATCACGGATGCGCTGATATCGATCACGGCTCACGACCCGGCGTTGACGGTGGCAAAGACGACGGCGGCGATCGCCAGGACAAGGGAACCGGCGAGCAGTGCGCTGAGGTAGGTCTGCACATTGCCGGTCTGGGCGCGGCGGACGGCGGTGCCGAGCAGGCGTGCCCCGGTGCCGGAGCCGCGTACGTACGTGTCGACGACCTCGCGGTCCAGGAAGCGGACGAGGCTCGCCGCGGCCTGGACGGGGCGGACGAACAGTTTCGTGTAGAGGGCGTCCAGGTGGAAGCCGGTGGCGGCGTGGCGGTGCAGCGGGCCGAGCAGCAGACGGCCCGGGTCGGCCGGGTCGGGGGCGCCCGGGGTGTCGCCGTAGCCGGCGGTGTGATGGGTCATGGCCTCGGCCTCGACGAGTGCGGGTTCGGCGTCGGGGTGGGCGACGACGGCGCCGACGGGGACGCGGGTGGCGAGGGCCGCGGTGTGGCGCCAGGCGGCGTAGGTGACGAGGCCGCCGACGAGGGCGACGCCTGTGGAGAGGACGGCGGTGGTCACGGTCGGGGTGAGGCTGTGGCCGTCGAACCAGTCGGTGATCACGCCGACGGTCAGTCCGAAGGCGATGGTGGGGACGGCCAGGACCCAGAGGACGGCGGTCATCGCGACGGGCTGCCTGCCGTGGTCGGGGACCTCGGCGCCGCGGCCACGGAAGGCGAGGAGCCAGAGGCGGGTGGCGTACGCGGCAGTGAGGACGGCGGCGAGCAGTCCGGCGACGAGGACGGTCCACCCGGCGGCGGCCGGGGCGACGTGCCGGTCGCCGAGCGCGGTGTGTTCGGCGGCGACGAGGACGGCTTCCTTGGAGAAGAAGCCGGCGAACGGCGGGATGGCGGCGAGCGCGAGGAGGGCGACGGTCATCGTCCAGTAGGCGTCCGGGATGCGCTTGGCCAGTCCGCCCATGCGGGACATGGCGGCCAGTGAGTTGGTCCCGGCGGCGTGGATGACGACGCCCGCCGCGAGGAAGAGGACGGCCTTGAACGCGCCGTGCGAGATGAGGTGGAAGACCGCGGCCCCGCGGTCGCCGACGGCCAGTGCACCGGACATGTAGCCGAGCTGGCCGATCGTCGAGTACGCGAGGACGCGTTTGATGTCGTCCTGGGCGAGTGCTGCGAGGCCTGAGCCGATCATCGTGACCGCCGCCATCACGGCGAGGACGACGAGGGCGGCGCCGGATTCCGCGAAGACGGGGAGGAGCCGGGCCACGAAGTAGATGCCGGCGGCGACCATCGTCGCGGCGTGGATCAGCGCGGAGACGGGGGTCGGGCCCGCCATCGCGTCGGGCAGCCAGGTGTGGAGGGGGAACTGGGCGGACTTGCCGGCGACGCCTGCGAGGAGCAGCAGGGCGATGACGGTGGGGTGGTCCAGGCCGCCGTTGGCGACGGCGCCGAGGATGCCGGTGATCCGGAAGGTGCCGGTGTCGGCGGCGAGCGCGAACAGGCCGATCAGGAAGGGGACGTCGCCGAGCTTGGTGACCAGGAAGGCCTTGAGGGAGGCGGCACGCGCTTCGGGTGTCTCCCAGTAGTGGCCGACGAGGAAGTACGAGCAGATGCCCATGATCTCCCAGCCGACCATCAGCACCATCAGGTCGCCGGAGTAGACGACGAGCAGCATCGCGGCGGTGAACAGGGAGACGAGGGCCGCGTACGAGGGGTAGCGGGGGTCGTCGCGCAGGTAGCCGGTCGAGTAGATCTGCACGCAGGTCGCGACGAGCCCGACCAGGACGGCGACGAGGACCGCGAAGCCGTCGAGGTGGAGGGCGAGGTCGATCGGGACCGAGCCGGTGGGGGTGAGCCGGGTCGCGGCGTCGATGGCCGGGCCGCCACCCTGGCGTGCGGCGACCACGACGGCGAGTACGGCCGCGACGAGGGTGGGGAGGACGGCGAGGGGGCGTACGTAGCCGGGGGCGGTACGGCCGAGGAGCAGGCCGGCCACTGCGCCGAGGAACGGGAGGAGGGGGACGAGGACGGCGAGGGTCGTGGTGGTCACGCGGTGGCCTCTGCCTTCTTTGCCTTCCCTGCCGGAGCAGTGGCCTGGTCTTCGGTGCTGTCGCCGGGGAGGGCTTCGGCGGCGTCGGTTTCGGCGGTGTCGCGGAGGCGGTCGACGTCCGAGCTGCCTCGGTTGCGGTAGACGGCGAGGACGATGGCCAGGCCGATGCCGATCTCCGCCGCCGCGATGGCGATGGTGAAGAGGGTGAGGGCCTGGCCGGAGTGCAGGGCGTCGCGGAGCCAGACGTCGAAGGCGACCAGGTTGAGGTTGACGGCGTTGAGCATCAGCTCGACGGACATCAGGACCAGGATCGCGTTGCGGCGTGCGAGGACTCCGTACAGCCCGGTGCAGAAGAGGAGGGCGGCGAGCACGGCGGGATAGGCGAGGTGCATCAGCTCTGCTCCTTACTGCGCTTGCGGGACAGGACGATCGCGCCGACGAGGGCGGCGAGCAGCAGGACGGAGAGTGCTTCGAAGGGCAGGACCCAGTGCCGGAAGAGGAAGGCTCCGGTCGCCTCGGTGGACCCGTGGGCCGGTCCGTCCAGGTCGATCCAGGTGGTGCGGAAGGCGTCGACGACGACCCAGACGAGGGCCGCCGCGGCGGCGACCGCCACACCGAGGGCCGCCCAGCGGTTGCCGGAGTCGGCGTCCGGGGAGCGGCCGATGGGGGCCTTGGTGAGCATCAGCCCGAAGAGAAGGAGGACGACGACGGAACCGACGTAGATCAGCACCTGCACCCAGGCGATGAACTCGGCGGTGAGCAGGAGGTACTCGACGGCGAGGCCGCCGAGCGCGACGACCAGCCAGAGAGCGGCGTGGACCAACTGCTTGGTCGTGACGGTGATGAGGGCCGCTCCGAGGGTGGCGATGCCGACCAGGACGAAGGCGATCTCGATGCCGGTCGGGGAGAGGAAGCCGGGGTGGGCCGTGGCCGCGGTGGCTGCGAGTGTCACTCCTCTCCCTCTTCCTCTTCGTGGGCCTGCTGGGACGGCTGGGCGGCTTCCTTGACCTGCTCGGCCTCTTGGGCGCGCTGGGCTTCGAGTTTCTCCGCCGTCTTGCGGGCGGCGGCGATCTCCTTCGGGTCCTCCGCGCCCGGGTCGAGCGCGGGCGGTTCGGGAACCGTCCACATCCATTCGCGGAGCTTGTCCCGCTCATGGGTGAGGTCGTGGATGTCCGTCTCCGCGTACTCGAACTCCGGCGACCAGAACAGCGCGTCGAAGGGACAGACCTCGATGCAGATGCCGCAGTACATGCAGAGCGAGAAGTCGATCGCGAAGCGGTCCAGGACGTTGCGGCTGCGCTCGCGTCCGCCCGGGGCGGCTGCGGGCACCGTCTCCTTGTGGGAGTCGATGTAGATGCACCAGTCCGGGCACTCACGGGCGCACAGCATGCAGACCGTGCAGTTCTCCTCGAACAGCCCGATGACACCGCGGGAGCGGGGCGGGAGTTCGGGCTGGACGTCCGGGTACTGCGCGGTGACCGTCTTCTTCGTCATCGTCCGCAGGGTGACGGCCAGGCCCTTGGCCAGGCCTGAGCCGGGGATCGGAGGCATTAGTTGATCGCCACCTTCACGATGCCGGTGAGCGCGATCTGCGCGAGGGCGAGCGGGATGAGTGTGGTCCAGGCGAGCTTCTGCAGCTGGTCCTCGCGGAGGCGGGGGTAGCTCACCCGCAGCCAGATGACGACGAAGGCGAGGACCGCGGTCTTGAGGAGTGTCCAGACCCAGCCGAGTCCGTCGGCGCCGAGCGGGCCGTGCCAGCCGCCGAGGAAGAGGACGGTGGTCAGTCCGCAGAGGACGACGATGCCTGCGTACTCGGCGAGCAGGAACAGTGCGAACCGCAGACCGGTGTACTCGGTGTACGCCCCGAAGATGATCTCCGAGTCGGCGACCGGCATGTCGAACGGCGGTCGCTGCAGTTCGGCGAGTCCGGCCACGAAGAAGACCAGGCCGCCGACGATCTGCCAGGGCAGCCACCACCACTCGAAGGCATTTACGATGCCGGGGAGGGAGACGGTGCCGGCCGCCATCGCGACGGACGCCGCGGCGAGCAGCATCGGCAGTTCGTACGCGAGGAGCTGGGCGGCGGTGCGCAGGCCGCCGAGGAGGGAGAACTTGTTCGCCGATGCCCAGCCGGCCATCAGCGAGCCGAGCACGCCCACGCCCATGACGGCGAGCACGAAGAAGATGCCCGCGTCGACCACCTGGCCGACCGCGCCCTCACTCGGGCCGATCGGGATGGCGACGAGCACCAGGAGGTACGGGAGGAGGGCGACGGCCGGCGCGAGCTGGAAGATACGCCGGTCGGCCTCGGCCGGGACGATGTCTTCCTTCTGGGCGAACTTCACACCGTCGGCGACGAGCTGGGCCCAGCCGTGGAAGCCACCCGCGTACATGGGGCCGAGGCGGCCCTGCATGTGGGCCATCACCTTGTGCTCGGTCTGGCCCACGACGAGTGGGACGACCATGAACACCCCGAAGACGATGATGAGCCGGAGGGCGACGTCGAGTACGTCGTTCACGCGGTATCGCCTCCGGCGGGGGGGTTGGGGGTCGGCTCGGGTGCGGGGTCAGGGTTCGGGGTGTCGGGCTGCGCCGGGGGCTCCGGCTCGTCCGAGGTGCCGGGCCGCGCCGGAGGCTCGGGCTCGTCCGAGGTGTCGGGCCGTGCCGGAGGCTCGGGCTCGTCCGAGGCGTCCGGGGTGTCGGTGGCGGGGCCGCTGCGCGGGGCCTCTTCCCTGCCCGCCTCTTCCCGGACCGGGGGCTCCGCCCCGGGTCCCTCGCTCCTCGAGCGCCGGAGGGGCTGAGAGGTGCCCGGCTCCTGCGCGGTGCCCGGCTCCTGGGATGTGCCGAGGGGCTGGGAGACACCCGGCTCCTCGGTCCTGCCGACGGTCCGGGAGGAGTCCTCTTCCTGGGTCTCGTCGAAGGCCGGGCGGGCGTTGTGCCAGGGCGCGTCCGTGCTACGGGGGGCCGGTGCGGGTTCCGCAGGCGCCGGTGCGGGTTCCGCAGGCGCCGGTGCCGATTGCGTCGCTGCCGGTTCCGTCGCGGCCGGTTCCGTCGCTCCCCGCTGGGGCGCCGCCGTCTCCCCCAGCTGGCTCGCCGAGCCCTGGGACGCACTGCGGGTGCGGCGCGGGGGCGCGGTCGGGGGTGTCGTCTCCGTGCTCGCGGCGGGCGCCGCCGCCTCCGGCTGCTGGCTCGCCGAGCCGTCGCTCACGCTGCGGGCGCGGCGCACCGGACGCTCGCCCGCGGCCCTGGGGGTGCGGGCCGGGCGGGTCGGGGCGGGTGGGAGCTGGCCCTTGAGGGGGCCCCATTCGTTCGGGTCGGGGACGCCCGGCGGCAGCATCGTGCGCCGCTTCGGGCCGCCGTGTTCGGATTCGCCCGGCTCCTTGGCGCCCGGCCAGGCCTTGGCGACCCGGGCCGCCAGCACGAAGTCCTTGCGCAGCGGGTGCCCCTCGAAGCCTTCCGGCAGCAGCAGCGGCACCAGATGCGGGTGGCCTTCGAAGCCGATGCCGAACATCTCGTGCGTCTCGCGCTCGTGCCAGGCCGCGCCCGAGTAGACGCCGACGGCCGTGGGAAGGACGGCGGCGTCGTGCGGGACGGTCGTACGGATCAGGAGTCGGCGGACCTTGCCGTGCGCCGGGGCGGCGACGTGGGCACAGACACGGAAGCCGGTGCCCGGTTCGTCGACGGCGCTCAGCCAGTCGAAGTAGGTGCAGCCCAGCCGGTCGCGGGCCGTTTCGAGGGCGGCGATCCAGGCGGCGGCCGGGACGTCGACGGTCAGCAGGTCGTAGGCGTGCTCCGCCGTGGCGTCCTCGCCGAAGAGTTCGGTGACGGCGTCCGGCAGGCTGTCGTACGCGTCGGCGGCGGGAGTGCTGGTCACTTACGGTCCTCCCCCGGTGCGGGCGGCGCGGCGACAAGGCCGCTGCGCAGTGCGGCCGTGGAGGGCCGGCTGCCGCCGCCCGTCGCGTACCGCTCACCCAGCGACTCGCGGGCGATCTTCTCCTGCAGCTTGAGAATGCCCTGGAGCAGGGCCTCCGGCCGGGGCGGGCAGCCCGGTACGTAGACGTCGACGGGGATGATCTGGTCGACGCCCTTCGTCACGGAGTACGAGTCCCAGTAGGGGCCGCCGCAGTTCGAGCAGGCGCCGAAGGAGATGACGTACTTGGGCTCCGGCATCTGCTCGTACAGCCGCTTGACGGCCGGAGCCATCTTGTCCGTCACCGTGCCGGAAACGATCATGAGGTCGGCCTGGCGGGGGCCGGGGGCGAACGGGATCACGCCGAGCCGGATGAAGTCGTGCCGGGCCATGGACGCGGCGATGAATTCGATGGCGCAGCAGGCGAGGCCGAAGTTGAAGACCCAGAGGCTGTAGCGGCGCCCCCAGTTGAGGACCACCTTCATCGGCTCCGGTGCGAGCCGGGACAGCACGCCGAGCCGTTTCGGCTCCGGCAGCAGTGTCGTTTCGGGCCGGGGCTGCGGCTCGGGGGTCTGCGGGCTCGTCACGTCCATTCGAGGACGCCCTTCTTCCATGCGTAGAGCAGTCCCACGGCCAGGAAACCGAGGAAGATGAACATTTCCACCAGCGTCGTCGCGCCGTATCCGGGCGCGGCGAATACGGTCGCCCATGGAAACAGGAAGATCGAGTCGACGGCGAAGATCACGTACAAAAAGGCATAGACGTAATAACGGACCTGGGTATGTGCCCATCCTTCACCCACGGGGTCCACGCCGCACTCGTACGTGAGGAGTTTTTCCGGTGTCGGTACCACGGGGCGCAGCAGTCGTCCGGCCCCGAAGGCCACGGCCACGAACAGCACGCCGATCAGTGCGAGCAGTCCGACCACCGAGTAGCTGTCGAAGTAGTCCGACGCGAGAACGGTCGATCCTGGCAGGTCCGCCACGTAGGCCACGTCCGCCCCTCCGCTCCCTCATACCTGTTCGACGATCTGTACGCACGGGAGTCTAGGCCCTGCTAAAGAGACGGTAAGCAGCCGCATCGGGCAAGGGGTGGGGTTATCCCTACTTCACCCCACCCATGAACCCCATGGCGTGCGCAGGTCCGGCCCGGCAGGCTGGGCGTATGACCATGAGCCCCCCGGTGCCCGACGACGACCGGCTGCCGCCCGCCCGCTTCGCCCTCGATCCGTGGACGTGGAAGGAGATCTCCTATCTCCTGTCCAACCTGCCGATGGCGCTCGCCGGGTTTGTTTACACAGTGTTCATGATCGGTGTCGGTGTGGGGCTTTCGGTCACGGTGATCGGTCTGCCGCTGCTGGCCGCCGGGCTGCAGGGGGCGCGGCTGCTCGGCCGGGCGGAGCGGGGCCGGGCCCGGGGGCTGCTCGGGATACGGATCGACGAGCCGAGCTCGGTGGCACTGACCCGTCACGACCAGGGCTTCTTTCCGTGGCTGTGGTCGAGCCTCAAGGATCCGGTGGGCTGGCGCGCGGTGCTGTACTCGTTCATCCGCCTGCCCTGGGGCGTGCTCACGTTCACGGTGACGCTTGTGAGCCTGTTCGTTCTGTGGCCCGTGCTGCCCTTCACCGCGCGTCTGCTCACCAACGCGGACCGGGCGATGGCGCGCGGGCTGCTCTCGCCGTCGGACGAGCTGGAGCGCCGGATCGCCGAGCTGGAGTCGGACCGCGGGGTGGTCGTGGACACGGCCGCCGCGGACCTGCGACGCATCGAGCGCGATCTGCACGACGGCGCCCAGGCCCGCCTCGTCGCCCTGGCGATGGGCCTGGGTCTGGCGAAGGAGAAGCTCACCGAGGACCCCGAGGCGGCCGCCCGCATGGTCGACGAGGCACACGGCGAAGTGAAGGTCGCCCTCCAGGAACTCCGCGACCTCGCCCGCGGCATCCACCCCGCCGTCCTCACCGACCGCGGCCTGGACGCCGCACTCTCCGCCATCGCCTCCCGCTGCACCGTCCCCGTGCGGGTGGGGGTGGACCTGCCGGGGCGTCCGGCGGAGGCGATCGAGGGCATCGCGTACTTCACCGTCTCCGAGCTGCTGCAGAACGTGAGCAAACACAGCGGGGCGCGCTCGGCGTCCGTCGAGGTCTGGCGGTCGGCGGAGCGGCTGCTGATCCGGGTCAGCGACGACGGCCGGGGTGGGGCGCGGATGGACGGCGGTACGGGGATGTCGGGGCTGGCGGAGCGGCTGGGAGCGGTCGACGGGCTGTTCGTCCTGGACTCGCCGGTCGGCGGGCCGACGACGGTCACCGCGGAGCTGCCCTGGCGGGACCGCGACCAGGGGCGGGACCGGGGTCGGGACGGCGCGGGCGCCGCAGAACGCCATTAGCCGCAGCGCCTAAGGGACAGCCCTTGGGCCGGGGGTGGGGAAAACCCCCGGTCGAAGAGGGATACCGGCCTCATGGTGCCTCGTCCCGCAGAACAGCACCCTTGATGTGTCAGCCGCTGTACGGGCTGGACCGGACAAGACCACCGCCGAAAGAAGAAACGGACGGCACCCATGGCCACGGCATACGGACCGGACACTCGGGACCATCAGCGGTCCGGTGCCGGCTCCGGGGACAACCCCCCGGTGAAGCACTTCTTCCCGGCGGTGCTGCGCGCGCCGCTGGAGGCGAGGACCTGGCGCGAGTTCGGCTATCTGCTGCTGAGTCTGCCGATCAGCGTGGTGCTCTTCAGCTTCGCGATCACCATGACGTCGCTGGGCGCGGGCCTGCTGATCACCTTTCTCGGCATCCCGGTCCTCGCCCTCGGTCTGGCGATGTGCCGAGGCTTCGGCGTGATGGAGCGGGCCCGGGCGCGGGGGCTGCTGAAGCTGCAGGTGGCGGAGCCGGCTCCGGTGCGCGGCAGGACGGGCGGCCTGATGTCGTGGGTGGGGGCGGTCCTGAAGAGCGGGGTGTCCTGGCGGCATCTGCTCTACGCGCTGCTGCACTTCCCGTGGGCGGTCTTCGCCTTCACCGTGTCGTTGACGTTCTGGGCGTACGGGTGGGCGGCGTTCAGCTACCCGCTGTGGCAGTGGGTGTTCCCTGCGTACGCGGGGGTCGACGGCATTCAGCTGTACGGCGACGCCACGCACGACATCTATCTCGACTCGCCGTTCGAGCTGGCCGCGACCAGCGCGTTCGGTCTGGCACTCGTCCTCCTCACCCCGTGGATCATCCGCGGTCTGGCGTCCGTGGACCGGGTGATGGTCTACGGGCTGCTCGGGCCGTCGCGGCTGGCGTCTCGCGTCGTCGAGCTGGAGTCGGACCGTGGGGTGGTCGTGGACACGGCCGCCGCGGACCTGCGACGCATCGAGCGCGATCTGCACGACGGCGCCCAGGCCCGCCTCGTCGCCCTGGCGATGGATCTGGGTCTGGCGAAGGAGAAGCTCACCGAGGACCCCGAGGCGGCCGCCCGCATGGTCGACGAGGCACACGGCGAAGTGAAGGTCGCCCTCCAGGAACTCCGCGACCTCGCCCGCGGCATCCACCCCGCCGTCCTCACCGACCGCGGCCTGGACGCCGCACTCTCCGCCATCGCCTCCCGCTGCACCGTCCCGGTGACGGTCGAGGTGGATCTGGCGTCCCGGCCCGCGCAGGCCATCGAGGGCATCGCCTACTTCACCGTGTCCGAACTGCTGCAGAACGTCAGCAAGCACGCGCGGGCGACGCGCGCGACGGTCGACGTGTGGCGTACGGCCGACCGGCTGCTGCTCCAGGTCACCGACAACGGGCGGGGCGGCGCGAATCTGTCGGCGGGCAGCGGCCTCGCCGGTCTGGCCGAGCGGCTGGACGCGGTCGACGGTGTCCTTGTCGTCGATTCCCCGGAAGGCGGCCCGACGAGGATCACGGCCGAGCTCCCCTGGCGTGGCTGAGGCGGAGCACCTCGCGGAGGCCTCGTCACACCCGAACATTGTCGCGCAACACATCTCGCACAGCACATCCATACGCAGGTACGAATCGTCGTGCGGCGCCCGGATCCCGTCCGGGCGCCTCCGTCGCGTCCCCCGCCGGCACACAAACGTCCGTCACAGCTCCCGTCCGCGGACCGATGCTGGGATGCTGGGGGCACGAGGGACGGATCGGGTCGCGGTGGAGCCGACGGACAGCAACAGGGGGACAGGGCGTCGTGGTGGAGGACAGGGTGCGAGTGGTCATTGCCGAGGATTCGGTACTGCTCCGGGAGGGGCTCACCCGATTGCTGACCGATCTCGGGCACGACGTCGTCGCGGGGGTAGGAGACGCCGAGGCTCTGATCAAGACCGTGGGCGATCTTGCCGAGGGGGGCGAGCTGCCCGATGTGGTCGTCGCCGACGTGCGGATGCCGCCGACCCACACCGACGAGGGTGTGCGGGCTGCGGTGCGGCTGCGCAAGGAGTATCCCGGCATCGGGGTCCTGGTCCTCTCGCAGTACGTCGAGGAGCAGTACGCCACCGAATTGCTGGCCGGCAGCAGCCGTGGTGTGGGCTATCTGCTGAAGGACCGGGTGGCGGAGGTCCGTGAGTTCGTGGACGCCGTGGTCCGGGTGGCGCAGGGCGGCACGGCGCTGGACCCTGAAGTTGTGGCTCAGCTGCTGGGCCGAAGCCGTAAGCAGGACGTCCTGGCCGGGCTGACGCCGCGCGAGCGCGAGGTGCTCGGTCTGATGGCGGAGGGGCGGACCAACTCGGCGGTCGCGAAGCAGCTGGTGGTGAGCGACGGCGCGGTGGAGAAGCACGTCAGCAACATCTTCCTGAAGCTCGGCCTGTCGCCCAGTGAGGGGGATCACCGCCGCGTCCTGGCCGTTCTGACCTACCTCAACTCCTGATTACCTGACACCCTGTCAGGTAATGGCCGGTAGCCGTGCCCGGGCCGCGGAATACACGCCTGCGAGCGCCCGGCCACGCCGACGGACATCCCAGGGGGTTCGCGAAATATGGCAAAGCGGCACAAAAAGGCGTCTCATAGTGGCGTCCACCATGTGACCGGTCCGGGGAAGGCGACCCTTACCGACGTAGGGTGGGCCTTGGGACCGCCGGCGGGCCGGACGGTCCCGAGCCGCCGCCCCGAGGGAGGTCCAGTTCAGTGACCAGCCAGGTCAGTAGCCCAGCCGACCAGGCCGATGAGGCCAATGACGCCGATCAGGCCAGTGAGGCTGTTCTCGGGGAGCAGCGAGCCCCCCAGTCCGCAACGCCGGGCGCCGACGGGAAAGAGATCCGCCGCCTGGACCGGGTGATCATTCGCTTCGCGGGTGACTCCGGAGACGGTATGCAGCTCACAGGCGACCGGTTCACCTCCGAGACGGCGTCGTTCGGGAACGACCTGTCGACGCTGCCGAACTTCCCGGCCGAGATCCGGGCCCCCGCAGGCACCCTTCCGGGCGTCTCGTCGTTCCAGTTGCACTTCGCCGACCATGACATCCTCACGCCGGGCGACGCCCCGAACGTGCTGGTCGCGATGAACCCCGCCGCGCTCAAGGCGAACATCGGCGATGTGCCGCGCGGCGCCGAAATCATCGTCAACACGGATGAGTTCACCAAGCGCCCGATGGCGAAGGTGGGCTACGAGACCAGTCCGCTGGAGGACGGCTCGTTGCAGGCGTACAACGTCCATCCGGTGCCGCTGACGACGCTGACGATCGAGGCGCTGAAGGAGTTCGGACTCTCCCGCAAGGAGGCCGAGCGCTCGAAGAACATGTTCGCGCTCGGGCTGCTCTCCTGGATGTATCACCGGCCGACCGACGGCACCGAGGCGTTCCTGCGGGCGAAGTTCGCCAAGAAGCCGGAGATCGCCGAGGCGAACGTGGCCGCGTTCCGGGCGGGCTGGAATTTCGGTGAGACGACCGAGGACTTCGCGGTCAGCTACGAGGTGGCGCCCGCCTCGCACACCTTCCCCACCGGTACGTACCGGAACATCTCCGGGAACCTCGCCCTGTCGTACGGGCTGATCGCCGCGAGCCGGCAGGCGGATCTACCGCTCTACCTGGGCTCGTACCCGATCACCCCGGCCTCCGACATCCTGCACGAGCTCAGCAAGCACAAGAACTTCGGCGTCCGCACCTTCCAGGCGGAGGACGAGATCGCGGGCATCGGTGCCGCTCTCGGCGCGGCGTTCGGCGGCTCGCTCGCCGTGACGACGACGTCCGGGCCCGGTGTGGCCCTGAAGTCGGAGACCATCGGTCTCGCCGTCTCGCTCGAACTGCCGCTGCTCGTCATCGACATCCAGCGCGGCGGCCCGTCCACCGGTCTGCCCACCAAGACCGAGCAGGCGGACCTGCTCCAGGCGATGTACGGGCGCAACGGCGAGGCCCCGGTGCCGATCGTGGCGCCGAGGACCCCGGCCGACTGCTTCGACGCCGCGATCGACGCGGCCCGGATCGCACTGACGTACCGCACACCGGTGTTCCTGCTCTCGGACGGCTACCTCGCCAACGGCTCCGAGCCGTGGCGGATCCCGGACATCGACGAGCTTCCGGACCTGCGTGTGCAGTTCGCCACCGGGCCCAACCACGAACTGGCCGACGGCACCGAGGTGTTCTGGCCGTACAAGCGCGACCCGCACACCCTGGCCCGCCCGTGGGCCGTTCCCGGCACGCCCGGTCTCGAACACCGCATCGGCGGCATCGAGAAGCAGGACGGCACCGGCAACATCTCGTACGACCCGGCGAACCACGACTTCATGGTCCGCACCCGCCAGGCGAAGATCGACGGCATCGAGGTCCCCGACCTCGAGGTCGACGACCCGGCCGGCGCCCGGACCCTGGTCCTGGGCTGGGGCTCCACGTACGGCCCGATCACCGCCGCCGTCCGCCGGCTGCGCGCGGGTGGGCATCCGATCGCCCAGGCCCATCTGCGCCATCTCAACCCCTTCCCGAGGAATCTCGGCGAGGTGTTGAAGCGTTACGACAAGGTGGTCGTCCCGGAGATGAACCTCGGCCAGCTGGCTGCGCTCGTCCGGGCGAAGTATCTGGTGGACGCCCACAGTTACAACCAGGTCAACGGTATGCCGTTCAAGGCCGAGCAGCTCGCGACAGCTCTCAAGGAGGCCATCGATGCCTAACACCGACCAGGCACTCCCTGCCGGGCTCCCCGCCCTGCAGCTGGTGCCCAAGGCCGAGGCCAGGCAGTCCATGAAGGACTTCAAGTCCGACCAGGAAGTGCGCTGGTGCCCCGGTTGCGGTGACTACGCGGTCCTCGCCGCCGTGCAGGGCTTCATGCCCGAGCTCGGTCTGGCGAAGGAGAACATCGTCTTCGTCTCCGGCATCGGCTGCTCCTCCCGGTTCCCGTACTACATGAACACGTACGGGATGCACTCGATCCACGGCCGCGCCCCGGCCATCGCCACCGGCCTGGCCTCGTCGCGGCGCGACCTGTCCGTCTGGGTCGTCACGGGTGACGGCGACGCGCTGTCCATCGGCGGCAACCACCTGATCCACGCGCTGCGCCGCAATGTGAACCTGAAGATCCTGCTGTTCAACAACCGGATCTACGGGCTCACCAAGGGCCAGTACTCACCGACGAGCGAGGTCGGCAAGATCACCAAGTCGACGCCGATGGGGTCGCTCGACGCCCCCTTCAACCCGGTGTCGCTGGCCCTCGGCGCGGAGGCGTCGTTCGTCGCCCGCACCGTGGACTCCGACCGCAAGCACCTCACGAGCGTGCTGCGCGAGGCGGCGGCCCACCCCGGTACGGCGCTGGTGGAGATCTACCAGAACTGCAACATCTTCAACGACGGCGCGTTCGAGGTCCTCAAGGACAAGGACCAGGCCGAGAACGCGGTGATCCGGCTGGAGCACGGGCAGCCGATCCGCTTCGGCACCGGGCAGTCCAAGGGTGTCGTACGCGACCCGGCCACCGGTGACCTCAAGGTCGTCGAGGTCACCGCGGAGAACGAGTCGCAGGTCCTGATCCACGACGCGCACGCCGCCAGCCCCACCACGGCGTTCGCGCTCTCCCGGCTCGCCGACCCCGACACCCTGCACCAGACCCCGATCGGGGTGCTGCGCAGTGTGGAGCGCCCGGTCTACGACACACAGATGGCCGACCAGCTCGACACCGCGGTCGAGCAGAACGGCAAGGGCGACCTGGCCGCGCTGCTCGCCGGTAACGACAACTGGACGGTCATCGGCTAGGGCCTCGCTCCGGGATCGGCCCTCGGGCCGGCAGGATCCGCAGGAGATGCGCCGCGACGCGGACGGGCACACCGTACGGGTGCCGGACCGGGGAGTCTTCACCGCTCCCGGCCCGGCACCCGTTCTCATGTGCCCATGGCCCTGGACCGTCCCGCGTACCGCATCAAACGGCATCTGCTCGGCAAGCCCCTCACCACCGAGCGCATCAGCGACGAGAAACTGAGCAACCGGACGGCGCTCGGGGTACTCGCCTCCGACTGCATCAGTTCGTCCGCGTACGGCTCCGAGGAGATGCTGCGGGTCCTCGTGCCCGTCGTCGGCGCGGCGGCCTTCACCCTGCTCATGCCGGTGACCGGCGCGATCCTGTTCGTCCTGCTGCTCCTGACGCTCTGTTACAGCGATGTCGTCATGATCTACACCCGGGCGGGCGGTTCGTACGTCGTCGCCCGGGAGAACTTCGGGCCGAACATCGCGCAGATCGCCTCCGTGGCGCTGCTCGTCGACTACATCGTGACCGTCGCCGTCCAGGTGTCGGCCGGCACGAACGCCCTCATCTCGCTCGCCCATCTGATCGGGGGCGGCTGGACCGGCCTGGACCATCTGCAGCTGCCGGTCTCCGTAGCGGTGATCGTGCTGCTCGCGTACGGCAATCTGCGTGGCATCCGCGAGGCGGGCCGGACGTTCGCACTGCCCGCCTATCTCTTCATGGCCGCGGTCGGTCTGGTGCTGGTCGTCGCCGCGGCGCGCGGGCTGACGGGCGGGCTGCCGCACGCCGATCTGCACGCGCCGGGGGTGGTGCCGCTGGGCACGCCGGGCAACGGCTGGCTCTACGGCGCCTCGCTCTTCATCGTGCTGCGGTCCTTCGCCAACGGCGGCTCGTCGCTCACCGGACTCGAAGCGATCTCCAACGGCATCTCCGCGTTCCGCGAGCCGCAGGGCCGCAACGCCCGCCGCACGCTCATCACCATGAGCTGTGTGCTGGGCGTCCTCGTCCTCGGCGTCTCCACCCTGGCGCATTTCACGCACGCCGTCCCGTACACCGACGGCACGCCGACCGTCATCGCACAGGAGGCCCATCTCGCGTTCGGCAACGGTCCGTTGGGGATGGTCGGGCTGACCTTCGTACAGCTGGCGACCGCGCTGGTCCTCTATACGGGCGCCAACACGCCGTTCACCGGCTTCCCGTTCCTCGCCAGTTTCGTGGCCGCGGACCGGTTCCTGCCGCGGGTGCTCACCCGACGCGGGCACCGGCTGGCGTTCTCCAACGGGATCATCGCGCTGACCGTCGTCTCGCTGGCGCTGCTGGTGGTCACCGGCGCCAGCGTGGACAAGCTCGTGGCGCTGTACGCGATCGGTGTGTTCACCGCGTTCACCATGGCCGGGTCCGGCCTCACCGCGTACCACCTGCGCCGCCGCGAGCCGTACCGCCGGGTGAAGATCGCGGTCAACGGGCTGGCCGCGGTCATTTCGGCCGCCGTGGTGCTGATCTTCGCGGTCACCAAATTCACCGAGGGCGCCTGGCTGGTCGTGGTGGTCTTTCCGCTCGGCGTCTGGGCGCTGACGCGGATCAACCGCGAGTACCGGCGCGAGGCCGCCGCGCTGCAGAGCATCCAGGCACCGGGCGCCGACCGGCCACGGGTCCGGCGCCATCTGGTCTTCGTCCTCGTCGACACGCTCGACCTGGCGACGCTGAAAGCACTGCGGTACGCCCACGAGCTGCGTCCGGACGAGATCCGGGCGGTGCACTTCTCGATCGACGAGGCGCACGGCAGACGGCTGGCCGCCCGCTGGGAGGCGACGGCCGCGACGTCCGTGTCGCTGGAGCTGGTGGCGTGCCCGGACCGGCGGCTGCGTCATGCGATGAAGGAACTCGCGACCCGGACCACAGCCGACGGGCGGACCTCGCTGACGGTGCTCGTGCCGCGGCGGCTGTACTCCAACGCGCTCGGGAAGATCCTGCACCGGGGTACCGGCGAGGCGATGGCCATCGCGCTGGAGCAGCTGCCGCACGTGGCGGTGACGATCCTGCCGTTCGACGTCTCGCGCGCACTGCGGGCGCTGGCGGAGGGGCGGGCCCCTCAACCCGACTGAGCAACCACCTGCCCCCTGAGGCCGACTGCCTCCGTGCAGGCTCAGCCCGGCTGGTCCTGCGTGGCCTTCCGTGCGTCGTACGTCTCGCGGGCCGCGTGTACGACGTCGAGGCGCCGCTCGGTCCAGCGCGCCAGCCCCCACACCTGCTCGGCAGCCTCCTTGCCCAGCTCGGTGAGCGTGTAGTCCACCCGTGGCGGGATCACCGGCTTGGCGTCCCGGTGCACGAAGCCGTCGCGCTCCAGCGTCTGGAGGGTCTGGGCCAGCATCTTCTCGCTGACGCCGCCGACCTCGCGGCGCAGTTCGCTGAACCGGTACGAGCGCTCCAGCAGGGCGGCGAGGACGAGGACGCCCCAGCGGCTGGTGACGTGTTCGAGCACCAGCCGGGAGGGGCACATCTGCCGGTTCACATCCGGCACCTTGCTTACGCTCATATCAGTACCTTACTTCAGAGTGGGTACTTTCCCTCAGTTAGTGCTGCCCCTAGGGTGAGCGACGGAGAGCCCGAACGAGGACCAGAGCATCCAAAGAGGAGAAACCCCCATGAGCATCGTCGTCACCGGAGCCACCGGAGAGCTCGGCCGTCTCGTCGTCGACGAGTTGCTGGCCACCGTGCCCGCGAGCGAGATAGCCGCCGTCGTCCGCAACAAGGAGAAGGCCGCCGGCCTGGCCGCCCGCGGCGTCGAGCTGCGGATCGCCGACTACGACCGGCCCGAGACCCTCAGCGACGCCTTCAAGGCCGGGGACCGGGTCCTGCTCATCTCCGGCAACGAGGTGGGCAGGCGCGTGCCGCAGCACACCGCCGTCATCGACGCGGCCAAGGCGGCGGGCGTCGCGCAGCTCGCGTACACCGGCGTGCTGGGCGGCCCCGACGCCGACTTCCGGCTGGCCGCCGAGCACAAGGTCACCGAGCGGCTGATCCTCGACTCGGGTCTGCCCCACACCTTCCTGCGCAACGGCTGGTACACCGAGAACTACACGGCGAACCTCGCCCCCGTCCTGACGCACGGCGCCGTCGTCTCCAACGCGGGCGAGGGCCGGGTCGCCTCCGCCACGCGCGCCGACTACGCAGCCGCGGCGGCCGCCGTACTGACCGGCGAGGGCCACCTCGGCAAGGCCTACGAGCTGAGCGGCGACGTCGCCTGGTCGCTCGCGGAGTACGCGGCCGAGGTGTCGGAGGCCACCGGCAAGGAGATCGCGTACAACGACGTCCCCGCCGCCGTGCACCAGGAGATCCTGGTCGGCGCCGGTCTGCCCGAGGAGTTCGCGGCGATCCTGGTCGACGTCGACGAGGCGATCGCGCGCGGGCTGCTCGCCGGGACCAACGGCGACCTGGCCCGCCTGATCGGGCGCCCGACGACGCCGCTCGCCGAGACGGTGGCCGCCGCGGTCGCCGCCGCTTAGAGCGTTCCTCGACCGGGCTCGGCCCGGCGTCATGACCGTATCGCAATACGGGTATGACACCGGGCCCTCGTGGCGTTACCGTCGTGCAGTTGACGGTGCAGCCGAATGGCTGACGCGGAGGATGCCGGGAGGGCCCGTGGCGGGGACGAATGAACAGCGGGCGGGCTTGCTGTCCGGCTTCGGCGCGTACGGCCTCTGGGGCCTCGTCCCGCTCTTCTGGCCGCTGCTGAAGCCGTCCGGGGCGATCGAGATCCTCGCCCACCGCATGGTCTGGTCGCTCGCCGTCGTCGGCCTCGCGCTCCTCGCGCTGCGCCGCTGGGCATGGATCGGCGAGCTGGTACGGCAGCCGAAGAAGCTGGGACTGATCGCGATCGCCGCGGCCGTCATCACCGTCAACTGGGGTCTGTACATCTGGTCGGTGAACAACGGCCATGTCGTCGAGGCCTCACTCGGCTACTTCATCAACCCCCTGGTGACCATCGCCATGGGCGTCCTGCTTCTCGGCGAACGGCTGCGCCCGGTGCAGTGGGTGGCGGTCGGCACCGGCGTCGCGGCGGTGCTCGTGCTGGCGATCGGATACGGGCGCCCGCCGTGGATCTCGTTGACCCTGGCGTTCTCCTTCGCGACGTACGGCCTGGTGAAGAAGAAGGTCAACATGGGCGGCCTGGAGTCGCTCAGCGCGGAGACCGCGGTGCTGTTCGTGCCCGCGCTCGGATATCTGCTGTGGCTCGGGGCGCAGGGCGACGCGACATTCATGTCCGCGGGTGCGGGCCATGCGGCACTGCTCGCCGCGACGGGTGTCGTGACGGCCGCACCGCTGGTCCTGTTCGGGGCCGCGGCGATCCGCGTACCGCTCTCCACACTGGGCCTCCTCCAGTATCTGGCGCCGGTCTTCCAGTTCGGCCTCGGCATCCTGTACTTCCACGAGGCGATGCCGCCGGAGCGGTGGGCCGGGTTCGCGCTCGTGTGGCTGGCGCTCACGCTGCTGACATGGGACGCGCTCCGGACGGCACGGCGGGCGAAGACACAGGCTGCGCAGCTTGCCGCGTCGGCACAGCCGCAGCCGCCGTCGCAGCGTCTCCCGCACCAGCTGCCGACCGACGGGCCTTCTTCCCCGTACGCAGCCCGAGGGCAGTGATCGGTGCGCCCGGCGTCACCGTCGCCACCGGTGCGCCGGATCACGGTGGCGCCCGCCCGCCGCCCGCGACGCCCGGGCGATCACGACCGGCCAACAAATGTGACTCGGTTGCTTTTTTAACTTCGTTGCGTTTTCCTGGATGTCCACGGAAACGCAATCGAGGAGTACCCATGACCGCCTCCCCGCTCACGGCCGCCGTCCTGATCGTGGGGGCCGGACCGACGGGACTCACCCTGGCCTGCGACCTCGCCCGCCGCTCGATCCCCGTACGGATCATCGACAAGTCCCCCGAGTTCCCGCGCAGCTCGCGCGCCAAGGGGCCCAATCCCCGCTCCCTGGAGATCCTGGCGGATCTCGGCGTCGTCGCGGAGGTCATGGCCGCCGGCTCGGCACCGCTGCCCATGCGCAAGTACCGGGACGGGATGCCGGTCGCCGACGCCGACCCGTTCGCCACATCGCACCCGACGCCCGACGCCCCGTACGACCGGCCATGGCTGATCGCCCAGTGGAAGCTGGAGGAGATCCTGCGGAGCCGCCTCTCGGAGTACGGCGTGCAGGTGGAGCTGTCGGCCGAGGTGACCGGGCTGGCGGAGGGACCGGACTCGGTGACCGCGTCGCTCGCCGACGGCAGGGACATCGAGGCGCGTTACGTGGTGGGCTGCGACGGCGCCCACAGCGCGGTACGGAAACTCCTCGGCATCCCGTTCGAAGGGCAGACGAACGAGGAGCAGATGATGGTCTGCGGCGACGTCGAGGTGGACGGCCTCGACCGCGGCTACTGGCACCAGTGGTTCGACGAGGACGGCGCCGTGATGCTGTGCCCGATCCCGGGTACGCGGTCGGGCTGGTGGTTCCAGGCGGGACCCGAGACCGACGCCTCGGGAGCACCCGTGCCCCCGTCGCCGGAGAGCTTCCGCAGGCTCTTCGCCCGGCACACCGGACTGCCGGGGACCCATCTGTCGAACGCCACCCTGCTCTCCACGTACCGGGTCAATGTCCGCATGGTCGACCGCTACCGGGTGGGCCGCGCGTTCCTGGCCGGCGACGCCGCGCACGTGCACTCGGTGGCGGGTGGCCTGGGCATGAACACCGGGATCCAGGACGCGTTCAACCTGGGCTGGAAGCTCGCGCTGGTCGTCGGCGGCCAGGCGGGACCGGCTCTTCTCGACACCTACGAGGAGGAGCGGCTGCCGGTCGCCTCCTGGACGCTGGACATCACCTCCGAGCGGCTACGGGCGACACTCGAAGCGATCAAGGAGCCGGGCGGCGGGCTGGACGCGGCGGCCACCCCGGAGACCACCGGCCTGAGCCGCGGCTACCGCTGGAGCTCCCTCTCCCGCAACGGCACGGGCGGGAACTCCGACGGTCCGTTGCGGGCGGGCGACCGCGCCCCTGACGCCCCCTGCCGCAAGACCGCGACCGGCGCACCGATCCGCCTGTTCGACGCTTTCGCCGGACCGCACTTCACCCTGCTGGGCTTCGGTGCGGGCACGGCCGAGGCACTGCGGGAGGCGGCCGCGAAGTACGGCGACGCATTGCGGGCGTACGCGATCGACCCGGCGCACACGGACGGCCTGACCGACGACGAGGGCCATGCCCACTCGGCGTACGGGATCGTGCCGGGTGAGGACACCCTCGTCCTGGTCCGGCCCGACAACCACGTGGGCCTGATCGCTCCGGCCACGGACGGCCGGGCCGTCGTGGACCACCTCGACCGGTCGGCGTGGGTCAGCAGCCCCTTCGCAGCGGAGTGAAGGACAGCTTGGCGCCCTCCTTGAGCTGGGTGGCGTTGCGGTAGACGTCCGACTCGACCTCGTACCAGACGTCGTCCTTGGTGGAGTTGCCGCCGACGTCGTCGAGTTCGACGCACCAGCGTGCCCGGCGCACGACACGGGTGTAGCTGGTGGTGCCCTGCTGGACCTTCTTGCAGTCCTTGTAGGAGTCGTCGCTGTACCAGGTCCGGGTCCTCTTCCGGCGGCCCGTGCCGCTGGTGGAGGTGTGCTTGACCTTTCTGACGCGGGTCGTACAGCGGTTGACCATGCGCGGACGGGTTCCCGTGGCGGTCCTCCGTGTGACGTGGCGGGTGTCGTCGCGCAGTCCCGAGACGGTGCGGTCGGGCGGGCTCGGCTCGGCCCCGTCGACCGCCCCCGAGCCGACAGCACCTGTGGGCGCGGCGTGGCCGCCGCGGCTGCCGGCCTCGTCGGGGCCGCTGCCGCAGGCGGTGAGCAGGGCGGCCAGGAGGACGGTGGCGAGAACCGGACGCATACGGATCCGACCGGTCGAGGTCCTGACGGACCGTATGGAATGGCTGCTGTCGGACGGGTTGGTCACAGGACGCCTGTTCTGGACGGCGGGAGCGGTGGGGGCTGTTGTCACCACTGGCTGACCTGCGCGAAGGTACCTCACGGCCGGCGGCGTGGGGCATCGCGGGCAACGGTCCGGACCGTCGGCCGGGGCGCGGGCGTCCCGGGTGAGCCCTGTCGGCACACCCGTCTCCTTCTCGATGACGGGCGCGGTGAGCCCGGACCTTGTGCCGGGTTCCGCACCAGGCCGGGCCGCGAGGTGTCGACGAACAGCAACTGGCAGTCGTGCGCGCGGCATTCACCGATGCCGCATGCAGCGATGCCGGGTCCGGTACGGGGCCGCCGCTCTGGGCAGTTCCTCCGGCTATGCCCCTGCCGGGTCGCGACCGCGCCCCGGACCCGGACCGTCCGTGCAGGTCAGGGCCGTACGACGGGAAGCGGATCTCCCTAGGCTTGGCCCATGCCCATCCCACCCGCATATGCACTTGTCGCGACGGACCTGGACGGCACTCTGCTGCGCCACGACGACACCGTCAGCCCTCGTTCCCGTGCCGCGCTCGCCCTGGCCGCCGCGGCGGGCGCGCTCCATCTCGTGGTCACCGGGCGGCCGGTGCCGGGAATACGGAACCTGCTCACGGAGCTGGATTACCGGGGTCTCGCGGTCTGCGGCCAGGGCACGCAGCTGTTCGACGCCGGGACCGGGCGCATGGTGTACGCGGCCACGCTGGACCGGGACCTGGCCGACACCGCGCTCGGCAAGATCGAGGCCCAGGTGGGTCCGGTCTTCGCGGCCGTGGACCAGGACGGGCCCGACGGTCGGACGCTGATCGAGCCGGGCTACCTGATGCCGCACCCGGCACTGCCCGCCCAGCGGACCGGCCACCGGGACGAGTTGTGGGCCACCCCGATCGTCAAGGTCCTCGTCCGCCACCCCGAGCTCACGGACGACGCGCTGGCCGCCGCGGCCCGCGCGGTCGTCGGCGATCTGGCCACCGTCACCCTGTCCGGCCCCGGCACGGTCGAACTCCAGCCGTACGGCATCGACAAGGGCACCGGGCTCGCGCTGGCCGCGGAGGCCCTGGGAGTGGATCCGGCTGCCACGATCGCGTTCGGGGACATGCCCAACGATCTGCCGATGTTCCGCCGGTCCGGGTACGGGGTCGCGATGGCCGACGCCCATCCGGCCCTGCGCGCGGCAGCGGACGAGGTGACGGCGTCGAACGGCGACGACGGGGTCGCGGTCGTGCTGGAGCGCGTGTTCGGCTGAACCGTCCCTGGAGCGGCATCCGTACAGCACACCGGAGCGGCGTCGGCCGGCGGAAGCGGCGTGTGCCCGTTCCCAAAACTATATGCACACGCATATAGTGCAGGCGCACACAGTCGTAGCACGCAACCGTTCACGGGGGACCAGCCATGACCACTCGTACGTTTCTGTTCCTGCTCGGCAGCAGCCGCACCGACGGCAACACCGAAGAACTCGCGCGGCTCGCCGCCGAACAACTGCCGCCCGAGACCGAGCAGCGCTGGCTGAACCTGAACGAACTGGCACTTCCCGACTTCGAGGACCTGCGCCACGACGGTGACGGCCGCTACCCCACCCCCACCGGCAACGCCGCCACCCTGCTGGACGCGACGCTCGGCGCGACCGATCTGGTCCTCGCGTCACCGCTGTACTGGTACGCGATGTCCACCTCCACCAAGCGGTATCTGGACCACTGGTCGGGATGGATGCGGGTACCCGGCCTCGACTTCAAGCAGCGGATGGGCGGGCGGACCCTGTGGGGCGTCACGGCGCTGGCGACATCCGATCACAGCGTCGCCGAACCGGCGACGGGGACGTTGCGGACCATCGCCTCGTACATGCGGATGGAGTGGGGCGGGATGCTGCTGGGAGTCGGCACCCGGCCCGGTGACGTACTGGGCGACACGGCCGCCGTCGCCCGCGCCAAGACCTTCTTCGGCTGACGGTGCCTCATCTCACGGCTCCGGTGCGCCCAGCGCCCGGAGCACGTGCGTGACCAGTGCCGCGACCGTCGCCTCGTCCTGGCCCGGTTTGCGCAGCACATGGCGGTAGTAGACCGGCCCGTAGAGCATCTCCACGGCCAGTGGCAGATCCGCGCCCGGCGGGATCTGGCCCTGCTCCTGGGCTCGGCGCAACCGGGCCACCGCCGCGGCGAAACGGGGTTCGATCAGCTGGGTCCGGACCGTTTCGGCGAGTTCGTCGTCGTGGTGGAGTTCGGAGAGGATCCCTGCGTAGGCCGGGCCGAACGGAGGCGTGGAGAGCAGTCTCACCGCGCCTGTCACATGGGTACGGATGTCGGCGGCGATGTCGCCGGTGTCGACGAACGGCGTGGCGTCGACCAGTGCCTCCGTGAACGCCTCCAGCAGCACCGCGCTCTTCGACGGCCACCAGCGGTAGATCGTCTTCTTACTGACGCCCGCCCGGGCCGCGATCGCCTCGATGGTGACGCGGCCGTACCCCTTCTCCGTGCACAGTGCGAGGGCGGCGTCCAGTGTCGCCCGTCGTGATCGCTCACTACGACGCAGCGAACTCGGCGATGTGATCATTCGGTGAGCATAGGGGTGTTGAGTCCATTCCTTGTTGACAGGGCGTCGTCAGAAGTCGAACAATACAGAGGCAGAAACGGAACGTACCGTGTCGTTCCTGCTGTTCGCACCGTTCGTGCCGTTCGTGCCGCGACGAGCCGATCGGGGGACGGCTCGCCCGGCCGACGGCACGGGCGGAACCGCGAACGCCCCGCCGCTCAGGCCGTGATGTCCTTCGCCGTGAACCGCGCCCAGGCGGCCGAGCCGAACACCGCCGCGTACAGCCCCTGCAGGCCCAGGTTCTTGACCATGTCGTCCCAGTAGACGGGGTCGCGCAGCAGGTCCGCGAAGGACAGCCAGTAGTGCGGGAACAGATACGGGTGCATACCGCTCAGCTGCGGGATCGAGTCCAGGATCTGCACCGTGATCAGCACCCCGACCGTCGTGGCCATCGCCGCGATCCCGCTGCCGGTGAGCGTCGAGATGAACAGCCCGAGCGCCGCGAACCCGATGAGCGACGCCGCCACCGCCACCGCGATCAGCCCGGCCCGCAGCAGCCCCTCGCCGAAGCCGATCTGCGTCCCGGAGATCGTCGTGACCTCGCCGACCGGGAACAGCAGCGCACCGACGGCCAGTGCCGACGCCGCCACGACCACCGTCGCGACCAGGCAGAACACCAGCGTGGAGGCGTACTTGGCGAGCAGCAGCCGGGTCCGGCCCGCGGGCGCGACCAGCAGATAGCGCAGGGTGCCCGCACCGGCCTCGCCCGCGATCGAATCCCCCGCGACGACGCCGACGGCCATGGGGAGGAAGACCGGCAGGGTCACGGAAAGTGCGGCGAAGACCAGGAACAGGCCGTTGTTGGTCACCTGGGAGAGAAACGCCGGGCCGCCCCCGCCCGAGCCTGCCGGCGAGCCGTCGCTCGTCTCGATCCTCACCGCGATCCCGATCAGCACGGGGACGGCGGCCAGCACCCCGAGGAGCGCCAGCGTGCGCCAGCGGCGCAGCGTCGTGGTCAGTTCGGAGCGGAGGATCCCGAAGGTCCACAGCGGGTTGCGGGACCGGCCCGCCCCCGCCGGTCCGACTGCTTCAGCCTGCGACATCGAAACCCTCTCCGGTGAGTGCGACAAAGGCGTCCTCCAGCGAGGCCCGCTCGACGCCGAACGACCGTACGCGCACCCCGTGGCGGACCAGCGCCCCGTTCAGGTCCGCGAGTTCGACGTCGGCCGGCGGGGCCTCGGCACTCACCCGGTCACCGTCGGCGGTGATGCCGGTGACGCCGAGCTCCTTGAGGACGCGGGCGGCGTCGCCCGGGTCGGGGGTGGTGACGGTGAGCCGGCCACGGGTGCCCGCCGCGAGGTCGGCGACCGGGCCCTGGGTGATCAGCCGGCCCCGGGCCATCACCGCGGCGTGCGTACAGACCTGCTCGATCTCGTCGAGGAGGTGGGAGGAGAGGAAGACCGTGGTGCCGTCCGCCGCCAGTTCCCGGACCAGTGCGCGGATCTCGCGCATCCCCTGCGGGTCCAGTCCGTTGGTCGGCTCGTCCAGCACGAGGAGGCGGCGCGGCTGGAGCAGGGCAGCGGCCAGGCCGAGGCGCTGCTTCATGCCCAGCGAGTACGCCTTCGCCCTCTTGCCTGCCGCCGCGCCGAGGCCGACCCGGTCCAGCGCGGTCGCGACCCGTGCCCGGCGGGTGCGTGGATCGGCGGTCGGGTCGGCGGAGTCGTAGCGCAGGAGATTGTCCCGGCCGGTCAGGAACCCGTACAGCGCGGGCCCTTCGATCAGCGCTCCGACCTGTGGGAGTACGGTTCGGGCGGCGCCCGGCATGGGGTGGCCGAGGACCCGGGCGGTGCCGGACGTAGGGTCGATGAGGCCCATCAGCATCCGGATCGTGGTGGTCTTCCCGGAGCCGTTGGGCCCGAGGAAGCCGAAGACGCTGCCGCCCGGGACGCTGAGGTCGAGGCCGTCGACGGCGAGCTGGCCACCGCGGTACCGCTTGGTGAGACCGCGGGTCTCGATCACGGCCGTTCCGGTCCGGGGCACCGCCTCGGACTCGATCACGGCGCCGGTCTCTGTCATGCGTGACTCCCCATGGGGTCGGATAACCGACCGCCCCGCCGTACGGAGCGTACGGCGGGGCGGTCGCGCAGTGCGGGATGTGCGGGTCGTCCGGGCGGTACGGGTGGGGCCGGGGCGTCAGTTGGCGCTGTTGGCCGCCCTGACGAGCGCGTCCTTGGTGACCAGCCCGACGTAGACCTTGCCGTCGTCCGTCATCAGTGCGTTGACCAGGCGGGTCTTGAAGACCGTGCCCGAGCCGAACTTTCCGGTGACCTTGTCGCCGAACGAGTCCAGGAACTGCTGTGCCGCAGGCGGCACATCCCCGGACTTCGGCGACGTCGGGACCGCCCGGCCGCCCGGCGCCTCGATCTCCGCGACCGCGCTCCAGCCCTCGCCGATCACCTTCATCCCCTTGCCGCCGGCCAGTCCGTCCAGCCCGGCCGGTTCACCCGGCACCTTGAACTCCGGTGCCTGCTTCCCGGCTTGCCGCTGCGCCTTCGCGTCGTCGGCCTCGGTCACCTTGGCGCCCTTCGGCGGGGTGAACGTGAACGAGGAGCCCGCGGGCTTCGCGAAGTCGACGCCGGTGAACCCGGCGTCGATCACGGCCTTGCCGCCGCTGCTCGGGGAGAGTGTGAACTTCAGCGGTACGCCGTTCTTCGCGTCGACCGCGATCGTGATCGCACCGATCGTCGAGCCGCCTTGCTTGGGCTTGATGACCAGCTTGTACGCGTCACGTCCGGCGACCTGCGCCGTGCCGTCGACCGTCACCGACGTGGTGGGGCCGGCCGTCTTCAGCGCCTCTTCGGCGAACGCCTTCGGCGTGGTCGGCACACCGTCCGGGACCGTGGCCTCGCCACGCTTCTCCGCGTGACCCGAAGCCTTGTCGCCGGTCGCGTGGTACGCCTGGTTGGACTTGCTGTCGTACGCCCAGACCTGGTCACCGTTGCGGATCACGCTGTACTCGGCGGCGCTGTCCAGTATCGAGACGCGCTGCTTGTCGGGGCCGTCGGCGGCCACCCGCAGCGTGTGCGTGCCGGAGGCGAGCTCCGTCAGCTTCTCCTGCGGGTCGGCGCTCGAGCCGCCGTGCGCTCCGTCGCCCTGCGCCAGCGAGCCGGCGAGCCCGCCCAGCGACGGGATGCCGAGGTCCGTGCTGATCTTCACCGTGCCGGAGAGCTGCTCGGTGTCCGACGCGGCGATCTTCTCGATGAGCTGCTGTGCGGTGATCTTCGGCAGATCGGGGTCACCGGAGTCCGCGAGCGCCGGGACCAGCCCGATCGTCGCGGCCGCCACCCCCGCCACCGCGACCGGAACCACGTACCGCGCCGCCCTGCGGCGGCCGGCCATGGTGCCGGTGGCCTCGTCCGCGGCGTCGCCGGTGGTCTCTGCGCTGTCGTTCGGTGCCATGTGTGCCCTACCTCCGTGGTCGGCGGCTTCCGTCCGGATGCACTCGTCCACTCCGTGCCGCCATTCTCACCCGTTTTGGTCAGGAGTGGTTGTTCTCCATCTGACCAAATTCGAGGTGGCGAAGCGTCAGCCCGCGGGAGCAACTCCGCATACCTCTGCGGTATGACACCACCCGGCCCGGCCTCCCCCGACCCGTAGGGGTCGGGGTGCGCGGCACGTCTGCCGGGGCTCAGCCCGCGCGGTGCACCACGGCGTCGCACAGCTCTTCCAGCGCTGCCTTCGCGTAGCACTCGGGCAGCGGCGCCAGCGTCGCCCGCGCCTCCTCGGTCCACCGGATGGTGTCCCGCCGGGCCTGCTCCAGCGCCGGGTGCGCGCGCAGCCGGCAGAGCGCCTCGGCGAGCCGGGCGTCGTCGCTGAGGTCGCCGTCCAGCAGCTTCAGCAGCTCCAGGTCCTCCGGCTTGCCGTCGGCCGCCGCCTGCGCCCGCAGGTGCAGTACGGGGAGCGTCGGGATGCCTTCGCGCAGGTCCGTGCCGGGGGTCTTGCCGGACTCGTGGGAGTCGGAGGCGATGTCGAGTACGTCGTCCGCGAGCTGGAAGGCGACACCGAGGCGCTCCCCGTACTGGGTGAGGATGTCGACGGCCGACTCGTCGGCGCCGGCCATCATCGCGCCGAACCGGCAGGCGACGGCGATCAGCGAGCCGGTCTTGCCGCGCATCACGTCCAGGTAGTGCTCGACCGGGTCGCGGCCGTCGCGCGGCCCCGCGGTCTCCAGGATCTGGCCGGTGACCAGGCGCTCGAACGCCTCCGCCTGGATGCGTACGGCCTCCGGACCGAGGTCGGCCAGTATGTGCGAGGCGCGGGCGAAGAGGAAGTCGCCGGTCAGCACGGCCACCGAGTTGCCCCAGCGGGTGTTGGCGCTGTCGACTCCGCGGCGTACGTCCGCCTCGTCCATGACGTCGTCGTGGTACAGCGTGGCGAGGTGCGTCAGCTCGACGACCACGGCGGACGGCACGACACCCGGCGCGTCCGCGTCACCGAACTGGGCGGACAGCATCGCCAGCAGCGGCCGGAAACGCTTGCCCCCGGCCCGTACGAGATGCTGCGCAGCCTCCGTGATGAAGGGGACTTCGCTCTTGGTGGCATCGAGCAGCCCCGCCTCGACAGCTGCCAAACCGGTCTGGACATCGGCCTCAAGAGCCTGGTCCCGCACGCTCAGTCCGAACGGCCCGACGACGGTCACGAGGGGATCTCCTGTCTGCTGACGATCACACGGAATGTCGATGTGTCGCTGTCATCACTCAAGTCAGCGTATCCGGTCCCCTTTGGATCACCGTGGGCGCCTTCCCGCCACCGCCGGTATGTTCGGGTTGTCCAGGAGCACCCGCCGCAGCCGGACGGACCCGGCCGCCTCCCGGCGACGCCGGGCCCTTTCCGGCCGGCCGGGGCTCACGCCCCTGTCCGGCCGCGAGCCCCGGGTGGCGGCCGCCGTCGGGATGACGCCCGGCCCGATCCGGTACGTGCCGTCCGGCGTCACCTGGCCGGGCGCAGCCACGGCGCCGGGTCCCCCGTCGCCCCGGAGTCACACCGCACGGCCGATCCTCGGAGGTGCGGTCCAGGCCACCGCCGGCGCCGCCGCACCCCCGACCAAGCGCCCCATGCCCTCCGTCCACCGAGGTACGCCATGCACATCCGCACCCGGTTCCCCTACGACACGGCCCACGAGGATGTCTGGATCCCGCTCCCGGACGGCACACGGCTCCACGCCCGGATCTGGCGGCCGATCACCGACGAACCCGTACCGGCGCTCCTGGAGTACCTGCCGTACCGGCTGAGCGACTGGACGGCGCCGCGCGACCGGCAGCGCCACCCCTGGTACGCGGGTCACGGCTACGCCTCCGTACGCGTCGATGCCCGTGGGTACGGCAACAGTGAGGGACTGCCGGGCGACGCGTACGACGCGACCGGGCCGGCCGACGGGGTCGCCGTCGTCCGCTGGCTGGCCGGGCAGGAGTGGTGCACCGGCCGGGTCGGCATGTTCGGCATCTCCTGGGGCGGCTCCGTCTCGCTCCGGATCGCCGCGCTCGCCCCCGAGCCGCTGAAGGCGATCGTCACGGTCTGCTCGACCGACGACCGCTACGACAACGACGCGCACTACATGGGCGGCTCGGTCCTCGCCGTCGGCATGCACGCCCGGGCGGCCACCACGCTGGCCTTCGCAGCCCGGCCACCGGACCCGGCGCACGTCGGCGACGGGTGGAAGGCCATGTGGCTCAAGCGGCTCGAAGCGGTCGACCCGCCCGTCCACACCTGGCTGGCGCACCGGACCCGCGACGCCTACTGGGCCCACGGCAGCGTCTGCGAGGACTACTCCGCCATCGAGGCGCACGTGCTCGCGGTGGGCGGCTGGCACGACCCGTACCGCGACACCGTGCTGCGGCTCGTGGCACACCTCGACCCGGCGAAGGTGCGCGGACTGATCGGGCCGTGGTCGCACCAGTACCCGGACCGCGGCCTGCCGCCGGGGCCCTCGATCGGCTTCCTCCAGGAGACGCTGCGCTGGTGGGACCAGCATCTGAAGGGCGAGGAGACCGGCGTCATGTCCGAGCCACTGCTGCGGTCCTGGATCAGCCGGTCGCACCGGCCCGCGACGGTGTACGAGACACTTCCCGGCCGGTGGGTCGGCGACACCGGCTGGCCGTCGAGGAACGTCGCGACGGTCGCGTACGCCCTCCAGGGGGGCCCGCAGACCGTGCGCTCGCCGCAGCAGACCGGGCTGGACGCCGGGCGCTTCGTCCCGTTCGGCAACGACGCCGATCTGCCACCCGACCAGCGGGACGAGGACGCCAAGTCGGTCTCGTTCGAGTTCCCGGTCGTGGACGCCCCTCTCGAGATCCTGGGCCGCCCACGGGTGAAGCTCCGGATCCGGATGGACGTACCGCGCGGCCAGGTGATCGTCCGGCTCTGCGAGGTCACACCCGAAGGGGCCTCCACGCTCGTCACCCGCGGCGCCCTCAACCTGTCCGCCCGGCACGGCCGCGACCGGTCCGACGACTGGACGCCCGGCGCGACCGAGGACGTCACCTTCGAGCTGAACGGCATCGGGCACGCCTTCTCGCCCGGCCACCGGATCAGGCTCGCCGTCTCGTCCTCGTACTGGCCGTGGATCTGGCCGCAGGCCGGTTCGGCGGGGTTCACCCTGGACGCGGACGGCAGCCTCCTCGAACTGCCGGTGCGCCACCGCGCCGAGGAACCGTCGATCACGTTCGAGGAGCCGGAGCAGGCGGAGCCGCTCCTCGTCGTCCTCCCGGTGACGCTCGACGAGCCGCGCCCCGAGCGGCTGGTGGTCCGCGACGTCGCCAAGGGCGAATGGCGGCTGGAGGTCGACCCGCGCTACGGCGGCACACGCGTGCACCCGGACGGCCTCGAATTCACCGAGGACGGGGTGGATGTGTACACGATCCAGGAGAACGACCCGCTGTCGGCACGCACCCGCTCCGACCGGACGATCAGGCTCCACCGGCCGGAGACGGCCTGGGACGTGAAGATCGAGACGCGGTCCGAGATCGGTGGGGACGAGCACGACTTCCTCACCTCCGACGAGATGGTGTGCAAGGACGGCGACGAGATCGTCTTCCACCGCACCTGGGTGAAGCGGATCCCCCGCACGGCGGGCTGAACACCGCCGTACCCCGTCCGACGTGGGGGTACGGCGGAACTTTCCGGGAATGCGGCGAAGTTGGGGCACTGCCGCGCGGTGGCCACACCGACGTAACGTGTCCCCCAAGCGACCTGGAAAGCGAGGCAGCACCACATGCCCGAGCAGAGCAGCCCGCTCGATCTGGCCGAGGGCGATCCCTTCGGTCCGCACAACCTTCCGTACGGCGTGTTCTCCATGACCGGCCACCCCGCCGAGCGCCGTGTCGGTGTCCGCATCGGCAACCATGTGCTGGACGCCGGAGCCGCGGCGCATGCGCTCGGCTCGCCCTACGCGCAGCTCCTCGCCCAGCCGGACCTGACCGCGCTGCTGTCGGCCGGCCGCACCGCCTGGCGGGACGTCCGGCGGGCGCTGACCGCATGGCTGACGGTCCCGGCGCACCGTGCGGACATCGAGCCGCTGCTGCACCCCGTCGAGTCGGTGACCCTCCATCTCCCGTACCAGGTCGCGGACTACGTCGACTTCTACGCGAGCGAGAACCACGCCACCAACGTCGGAAGGATCTTCCGCCCGGACGGCGAGCCGCTCACCCCCAACTGGAAGCACCTCCCGATCGGCTACCACGGCCGGTCCGGCACCGTCGTCGTCTCCGGTACGGATGTGGTGCGCCCCGCCGGCCAGCGCAAGGCGCCCTCCGACGCCGCCCCGGTCTTCGGCCCCTCGGCCAAGCTCGACATCGAGGCCGAGGTCGGCTTCCTCGTCGGCGTGGGGTCCGAGCAGGGCCGGCCGGTCGCGCTCGGCGACTTCCGCGACCACGTGTTCGGGCTCTCGCTGCTCAACGACTGGTCGGCGCGGGACATCCAGGCGTGGGAGTACGTCCCGCTGGGCCCGTTCCTCGGCAAGTCCTTCGCCACGTCCGTGTCGGCGTGGGTGACCCCGCTCGAAGCTCTGGAAGCGGCCCGCATCGCACCACCCGCCCGGGACTTCCCGCTCCTCCCCTATCTGGAGGACGCGGGCGAGGAGGAGCCCGGCGGCCTCGACCTGCGGATCGCCGTCGCGATCAACGGACAGCTGGTCGCCGAGCCGCCGTTCGCCACCATGTACTGGACGGCGGCGCAGATGCTGGCTCAGATGACGGTGAACGGCGCGTCGCTGCGTACCGGCGACCTGTACGGCTCCGGCACGGTCAGCGGCTCCGAGGCGGGCCAGCGCGGCTCCCTGCTGGAACTCACCTGGAACGGACGCGACCCGCTGGACCTCCCGGACGGCAAGCGGACGTTCCTGGAGGACGGTGACACGGTGACGCTGACGGCCTGGGCTCCGGGCCCGCACGGCACGCGGGTGGGTCTCGGCGAAGTGACGGGCCGAATCGTCCCGGCGCCATGACCGCGGATCGGCCGGGACTCACGCTCCCCGAGGAACTGCTGCTGCTCGCACTGGACCCGCAGCGGGGCAGGCCGTACTGCCGCAACCGCTTCCTGGAGTACGGGATGGCGGGCGCGGTTCTCGCGGAGCTGGAGCTCCAGGGCCGGATCACCGAGCAGCTCGGCCGGATACGGGTGATCAACCCGCTGACTCCCCAGGACCCGCTCCTCGCACAGGTTCTGGGGAGTCTGCCGGCCCCGGACAAGGGCAGCTTCGCGGGCGGCGTCAGCGCGAAGCGGTGGATCCGGCGGACCGGCCGGCACGTCGAGGAGCTGTGCCTGGGCCACCTGGTCGACCGCGGGGTCCTGCGCAGGGAGACCCACCGCTTCCTCGGCCTGCTGCCGTACCACCGCCACCCGGCGGCGACCCCGGACCTGCCCGCCTCGGTCCGGGAACGCTTCACGGAGGCCCAGGCGGCCGGCTTTCCGGACCGGCACAGCCGCACGCTGGCCGCGCTGGTCTCGGCCGTCGGCCTGTCCGGCGCGGTGGCGCAGGGCGGCTGGAGAGCCCGTTCGGAGATGCGTGGCCTCGTACATCAGGAGTGGACCGCGCACGCGGTGCACCAGAACGTCCGTCAGGACAAGGCGAACAGGAGCGGCGGGAGCGTGCGCGTCGCCGGCGGAGGAAGCGGCGGCGACGACTGACCGGGGGCGGCCGACCGCGGCCCGAGGCGGTCAGCCGCAGCCGGGGCCGATCCGGTTTCCGGCGCGCACTCCGTGGACGGCCGCGAGGCTGTCCACCACGGCTCGGCCCGGGCTCACTCGTACTCGGGCGGCTCCTCGTCCCAGCCGAACTCCGGGTCCGCTTCCGGGACCGTGGCTGCGACCGGTCGCGGGGCCGCCGGCTGACGGGTGGGCTCCACCGCAGGCGCGGCCGGCTCCCCGTCGCCCGGCGCGGGCGCCCCGGTCTCCCCGAACGACGTGAGCACCTCCAGCACCCCCTCGCCGTACGTCGCCAGCTTCTTCTCGCCGAGGCCACTGATCGTGCCCAGCTCGGTCAGGGAGCCGGGGCGCACGGACGCGATCTCCCGCAGCGTCGCGTCGTGGAAGATGACGTACGCCGGGACGCCCTGCTCCTTCGCCTGGGCGCCGCGCCAGGCGCGCAACGCTTCGAAGACCGGTACGGCCTCCGGGGCCAGCTCGGCAACGGCCGCAGCCGCCTTCGTGCTCCGCTCACCCTTCGAGGAGCGCGACGCGGGCTTCGGCGCCTCCTTGCGCAGCCGTACCTCCCGTTCCCGGCCGAGCACCGAAGCGCTCTGCTCGGTGAGCACCAGCGTGCCGTACTCGCCCTCGACCTCCAGCAGGCCCTGGGCCAGCAACTGCCGCACCACGCCCCGCCACTCCGCCTCGGACAGCTCCTCGCCGATCCCGAACACCGAGAGCTGGTCGTGATCGAACTGGATGACCTTCGCGGTCTTGCGGCCCAGCAGGATGTCGATGATCTGGCCGGCGCCGAACTTCTGGCCGCGCTCCCGCTTCAGCCGCACCACGGTGGACAGCAGCTTCTGCGAGGCCACCGTGCCGTCCCAGGTCTCGGGCGGGGTGAGGCAGGTGTCGCAGTTGCCGCAGGCCGCCTTCTGCGGCTCCTGGCCGAAGTACGTCAGCAGCCGGGCGCGACGGCAGTCGGCGGTCTCGCACAGGGCCAGCATCGCGTCGAGGTGGGCGCCGGCGCGACGGCGGAACGCCTCGTCGCCCTCGCCGCCCTGGATCAGCTTGCGCTGCTGCACGACGTCCTGGAGGCCGTACGCCATCCAGGCCGTGGACGGCAGCCCGTCACGGCCCGCGCGGCCGGTCTCCTGGTAGTAGCCCTCGACGGACTTCGGCAGGTCGAGGTGGGCGACGAACCGCACGTCCGGCTTGTCGATGCCCATGCCGAACGCGATCGTCGCCACGACGACCAGGCCGTCCTCGCGCAGGAACCGCGCCTGGTGGCGCGCCCGCGTCCCGGCGTCCAGACCCGCGTGGTACGGGACGGCCTCGATGCCGTTGCGACAGAGGAACTCGGCCGTCTTCTCCGTCGAGTTGCGCGACAGGCAATAGACGATGCCGACGTCCCCGGCGTGCTCCTCCTTCAGGAAGGACAGCAGCTGCTTCTTCGGGTCGGACTTCGACACGATCCGGTACTGGATGTTGGGCCGGTCGAAGCTGGCGACGAAGTGCTTCGCGTCGGGCATGCCGAGGCGCTGGGTGATCTCGTGGTGCGTGGCGTTCGTCGCCGTCGCCGTCAGGGCGATCCGCGGTACGTCGGGCCAGCGCTCGCCGAGCACGGACAGGGCCAGGTAGTCCGGACGGAAGTCGTGGCCCCACTGGGCGACGCAGTGCGCCTCGTCGATGGCGAAGACGGAGATCTTGCCCCGCGCCAGCAGATCGAGGGTGGAGTCCAGGCGCAGCCGCTCCGGCGCCAGATAGAGCAGGTCGAGCTCACCGGCGAGAAATGCGGCCTCCATCACGCGGCGCTCGTCGAAGTCCTGCGTGGAGTTGACGAACCCGGCGCGCACACCGAGCGCCCGCAGTGCGTCCACCTGGTCCTGCATGAGGGCGATCAGCGGGGAGATCACAATGCCCGTACCGGGTCTGACCAGGGCCGGGATCTGGTAGCAGAGGGACTTTCCGCCACCGGTCGGCATCAGGACGACGGCGTCACCGCCCGCCACCACATGGTCGACGACCGCTTCCTGCTCGCCGCGGAACGCCTCGTAGCCGAACACCCGATGCAGCGTCCGCAATGCGTCGCTCTCGGTCACACCCATGGTCACGCCCGTCCCGCTCATCGCTCTGTCCCCCGGGGTCTGCCCTGTTCTGTCCGGCACCGTCCCTGCCACGATAAGCGCCGCCTACGACAACGCCGGACGGGCTTGACTTCTGGGGCCCGTCCGGCGTCTGCGTGGTCTCTGCGCGTTACCGCACGAACACTCCCGCCTGGCTCGCCAGGTCGAGGAAGTACTGCGGGGCCAGGCCCAGCACCAGCGTGACCGCGACGCCGACCGCGATCGTCGTCATCGTCAGCGGCGACGGCACGGCGACCGTCGGGCCGTCCGCCTTCGGCTCGCTGAAGAACATCAGCACGATGACCCTGATGTAGAAGAACGCGGCGATCGCGGACGAGATCACACCGACCACGACCAGACCGCCGGCCCCGCCCTCCGCCGCCGCCTTGAAGACCGCGAACTTTCCGGCGAAGCCCGAGGTCAGCGGGATACCGGCGAAGGCCAGCAGATACACCGCGAAGACCGCGGCGACCAGCGGCGAGCGTCGGCCGAGCCCGGCCCACTTCGACAGGTGCGTGGCCTCGCCGCCCGCGTCGCGCACCAGGGTGACGACGGCGAACGCGCCGACCGTCACGAAGGAGTACGCGCCCAGGTAGAAGAGCACCGAGGAGATGCCGCTGGGGGTCGTCGCGATGACACCGGCGAGGATGAAGCCGGCGTGCGCGATGGACGAGTAGGCCAGCAGTCGCTTGATGTCGGTCTGGGTGATGGCGACGATCGCGCCGCCCAGCATCGTGACGATCGCGACGGCCCACATGACCGGTCGCCAGTCCCAGCTCAGGCCCGGCAGCACCACGTACAGCAGGCGCAGCAGCGCACCGAACGCGGCGACCTTCGTGGCCGCGGCCATGAAGCCGGTGACCGGGGTCGGGGCGCCCTGGTAGACGTCCGGGGTCCACATGTGGAACGGGACGGCACCGACCTTGAAGAGCAGCCCGGTCAGGATCATCGCGCCGCCGATCAGCAGCAACACGTCGTTGCCCATGGTGTCGGCGAGCGCCGGGTCGATCTGGGTGACCGAGCCGTCGACCACGTCGGCGACGGCCGCGTACGAGACGGAGCCCGCGTACCCGTACAGCAGGGCGATCCCGAAGAGCAGGAACGCCGACGAGAAGGCACCGAGCAGGAAGTACTTCACCGCGGCCTCCTGCGACATCAGCCGCTTGCGGCGGGCGACGGCGCACAGGAGGTAGAGCGGGAGGGAGAAGACCTCCAGGGCCACGAAGAGCGTCAGCAGGTCGTTGGCCGCCGGGAAGACCAGCATGCCGGCCACCGAGAAGAGGAGCAGCGGGAAGACCTCGGTGGTGGTGAAGCCCGCCTTGACCGCGGCCTGCTCGCTCTCGCTGCCGGGGACGGACGCGGCCTGCGCGGCGAACGAGTCGACGTGGTTGCCGTGCGCCACGGGGTCGAGCCGGCGCTCGGCGAACGTGAAGACCGCGACCAGCGACGTCAGCAGGATGGTGCCCTGCAGGAACAGGGCGGGTCCGTCGACGGCGATGGCACCCATCGCGGCGATGTGGGCCTTCGTCGTGCCGTACCCCCCGGCCGCGAGACCGACGACCGCGGCGAACGCGGCGGCGAGGGCGACGACGGTCAGGAAGACCTGCGTGTAGTAGCGGGCCCGGCGCGGCACGAAGGCCTCGACGAGTACGCCGACGACGGCGACACCGATCACGATGAGGACCGGGGTCAGCTGGGCGTACTCGATGACCGGTGCGTTGAACTTCTCTTTCGGGGCGGCCGATGTCACCCCGCCCGCCATTGTCCACAGGCTGTGGACAGCTGTTGCGCTCACTTGGCGGCCTCCACCTCAGGCTGGGGGTCCTTCTTCTGGACGTCCGACATGGTGTGCTGCACCGCCGGATTGACGATCTCCGTCAGCGGCTTCGGATAGACACCCAGGAAGATCAGCAGCGCGATCAGCGGGAGGACCACCACCAGCTCCCGGGCCTTGAGGTCGGCCATGCCCTGGACCCCGGCCTTCACCGGGCCCGTCATCGTCCGCTGGTAGAGGACGAGGACGTAGAGCGCGGCGAGCACGATGCCGGTGGTGGCGACGATGCCGGCCGCCGGGTAGGCACTGAACGTGCCGACCAGCACCAGGAATTCGCTGACGAACGGCGAGAGTCCGGGCAGCGACAGGGTGGCGAGCCCGCCGATCAGGAAGGTGCCGGCCAGGACCGGCGCCACCTTCTGCACTCCGCCGTAGTCGGCGATGAGCCGCGAACCACGCCGGGTGATCAGGAAGCCGGCCACCAGCATCAGCGCGGCAGTCGAGATGCCGTGGTTGACCATGTAGAGCGTGGCGCCCGACTGCCCCTGGCTGGTCATCGCGAAGATGCCCAGGATGATGAAGCCGAAGTGCGAGATCGACGCGTAGGCGATCAGCCGCTTGATGTCGCGCTGGCCGACGGCGAGCAACGCCCCGTACACGATGCTGATCAGCGCCAGGACCAGGATCACCGGCGTCGCCCACTTGCTTGCCTCCGGGAACAGCTGGAGGCAGAAGCGGAGCATCGCGAACGTGCCGACCTTGTCGACGACCGCGGTGATCAGGACGGCGACCGGGGAGGTCGCCTCCCCCATGGCGTTGGGCAGCCAGGTGTGCAGCGGCCAGAGCGGGGCCTTCACCGCGAAGGCGAAGAAGAACCCGAGGAACAGCCACCGTTCGGTGCTGGTCGCCATGGAGAGCGACCCGTTGGCGCGGGCCTCGGCGATCTCGGAGAGCGAGAAGGTTCCCGCGACGACATACAGACCGATGACGGCGGCCAGCATGATCAGCCCGCCGACCAGGTTGTAGAGGAGGAACTTCACGGCCGCGTAGGAGCGTTGCGCCGCGGCGTTCTCGTCGCTGCCGGTGTGGGCCCGGTCCCCGAAGCCGCCGATGAGGAAGTACATCGGGATGAGCATGGCTTCGAAGAGGATGTAGAAGAGGAAGACGTCGGTGGCCTCGAAGGAGAGGATCACCATCGCTTCGACCATCAGGATCAGTGCGAAGAAGCCCTGTGTGGGGCGCCAGCGCGAGGACTTCGTCTCCAGGGGGTCGGCGTCGTGCCAGCCGGCCAGGATGACGAACGGGATCAGCAGGGCGGTGAGCGCCATGAGCGCCACCCCGATGCCGTCCACCCCGAGTTCGTACCTGACGCCGAAGTCCTTGATCCAGGCGTGTGATTCGGTGAGCTGATAGCGGGCGCCGCCGGGCTCGAAGCGGGCAAGAGCGACGCCCGCCAGCACGAGTGTGGCCAGCGAGAAGAGCAGCGCCAGCCATTTGGCCGCGGTGCGCCGGGCGGCCGGGACGGCTGCGGTGGCGATCGCGCCGATCGCCGGGAGCGCCGCCGTCGCTGTCAGGAGGGGAAAGGACATGTGATCAGACCGCCCTCATCAGCAGGGTCGCGGCGATGACGACCGCCGTACCGCCGAACATCGAGACCGCGTAGGTGCGGGCATAGCCGTTCTGCAGCTTGCGCAGCCGGCCGGAGAGCCCGCCCATCGACGCGGCCGTGCCGTTGACGACGCCGTCGACCAGGGTGTGGTCGACGTACACCAGGGAGCGGGTGAGGTGCTCACCGCCGCGGACCAGGACCACGTGGTTGAAGTCGTCCTGCAGGAGGTCGCGGCGGGCGGCCCGGGTGAGCAGCGAGCCGCGCGGGGCGACGACCGGTACCGGCCGGCGCCCGTACATCGTCCAGGCGATGGCGACGCCGATGACCAGCACCACCATGGTGGCGGCGGTGACCGTCGCGGCGCTGACGGGCGAGTCGCCGTGGCTGTGGCCGGTGACCGGCTCCAGCCAGTTCAGGAAACGGTCACCGATGGAGAAGAAGCCTCCGGCGAAGACCGAGCCGAACGCAAGGACGATCATGGGGATCGTCATCGACTTCGGGGACTCGTGCGGATGCGGCTCATGGCCTTCCGCGTCGGGCTGCCACCGCTTCTCGCCGAAGAACGTCAGCAGCATCACGCGCGTCATGTAGAACGCGGTGATCGCGGCGCCCAGCAACGCGACGCCGCCGAGGATCCAGCCCTCGGTGCCGCCCTTGGCGAACGCCGCCTCGATGATCTTGTCCTTGGAGAAGAAGCCGGACAGGCCGGGGAAGCCGATGATCGCCAGATAGCCGAGGCCGAAGGTGATGAAGGTGACCGGCATGTACGTGCGCAGGCCGCCGAACTTCCGCATGTCGACCTCGTCGTTCATGCCGTGCATGACCGAACCGGCGCCGAGGAAGAGCCCGGCCTTGAAGAAGCCGTGCGTCACCAGGTGCATGATCGCGAAGACGTAGCCGATCGGGCCGAGCCCGGCGGCCAGGATCATGTAGCCGATCTGCGACATCGTCGACCCGGCGAGGGCCTTCTTGATGTCGTCCTTCGCGCAACCGACGATCGCACCGAAGAGCAGCGTGACCGCGCCGACCACCACGACGACCAACTGTGCGTCCGGCGCGGCGTTGAAGATCGCGCCGGAGCGTACGATCAGGTAGACGCCCGCGGTGACCATGGTGGCGGCGTGGATGAGGGCGGAGACCGGGGTCGGGCCCTCCATCGCGTCACCGAGCCAGGACTGCAGCGGCACCTGGGCCGACTTGCCGCAGGCGGCGAGCAGCAGCATCAGGCCGATCGCCGTCAGCTTGCCCTCGCTCGTCCCCCCGGTCGATGCCAGGACCGGTCCGAAGGCGAACGTGCCGAACGTGGTGAACATCAGCATGATCGCGATCGACAGGCCCATGTCGCCGACCCGGTTGACCAGGAACGCCTTCTTGGCGGCGGTGGCCGCACTGGGCTTGTGCTGCCAGAAGCCGATCAGCAGGTACGACGCCAGACCGACGCCCTCCCACCCGACGTACAGCAGCAGGTAGTTGTCGGCGAGGACCAGCAGGAGCATCGCCGCGAGGAACAGGTTCAGGTAGCCGAAGAACCGGCGCCGACGCTCGTCGTGCTCCATGTAGCCGATCGAGTAGATGTGGATCAAGGTGCCCACACCGGTGATCAGCAGTACGAACGTCATCGACAACTGGTCGAGCTGGAAGGCCACATCGGCCTGGAAGCCCTCGACCGGGATCCAGCTGAACAGGTACTGGTGCAGCGCCCGGTGCTCGGCGCCCTTACCCAGCATGTCGGCGAAGAGCACCGCACCGATGACGAATGAAGCGGCGGCGAGCAGCGTGCCGATCCAGTGTCCGAAGCGGTCCAGCCGACGGCCTCCGCAGAGCAGGACGGCCGCTCCGAGCAGGGGCGCCGCGACGAGCAGCGCAATGAGGTTGTCCACGATTCAGCGTCCCCTTACAACTTCATCAGGCTGGCGTCGTCGACCGAGGCCGAGTGGCGGGAACGGAACAGCGACACGATGATCGCGAGCCCGACCACGACCTCGGCGGCGGCGACGACCATCGTGAAGAAGGCGATGATCTGGCCGTCGAGGTTGCCGTGCATCCGGGAGAAGGTGACGAACGCGAGGTTGCAGGCGTTGAGCATCAGCTCGACGCACATGAACACCACGATCGCATTCCGCCTGATCAGCACCCCGGACGCACCGATGGTGAACAACAGAGCGGCGAGATAGAGGTAGTTGACCGGGTTCACTTGGCGGCCCCCTCTTCTTCGTTGTCACGGCCGAGCCGCTCCTCGGAGCGCTGCTCCAGGGCCTTGAGCTGGGCGAGCGACTCGTTCGACACGTCGCGGATCTGGCCGCGCTTACGCAGCGTCTGCATGACGGTCAGCTCGGACGGGGTGCCGTCCGGGAGCAGACCGGCGATGTCCACCGCGTTGTGCCGGGCGTAGACGCCGGGGGCGGGCAGCGGCGGCAGGTGCTTGCCGCGTACGCGCTCCTCGGACATCTCCCGCTGGGTCTTGGCCCGTTCGGTGCGCTCGCGGTGGGTGAGCACCATCGCGCCGACCGTCGCCGTGATCAGCAGGGCGCCGGTGATCTCGAAGGCGAAGACGTACTTGGTGAAGATGAGGCTGGCCAGCCCCTCGACGTTCCCGCCGTGCGCGGCGTTGGCGGTGCCGAGTCCGTTGAAACTGTTCAGGGACGCGTGGGCGATGCCCGCGATCAGCAGGACACCGAAGCCGAGTCCGCACCCCGCAGCCAGCCAGCGCTGGCCCTTGAGGGTCTCCTTCAGTGAGTCCGCCGCCGTGACACCGACGAGCATGACCACGAAGAGGAACAGCATCATGATCGCGCCGGTGTAGACGACGATCTGGACGACACCCAGGAAGTACGCGCCGTTGGCGAGGTAGAAGACCGCCAGGACGATCATGGTCCCGGCCAGGCTCAGCGCGCTGTGCACGGCCTTCTTCATCAGTACGGTGGACAGCGCGCCGATCACGGCGACCGTGCCGAGCAGCCAGAACTGGACGGCCTCCCCGGTCGACGTGAGGGAGGCTGCGGCGAGGCCGGTCATGCGTCCACCTCCTGGCCCGCGCCGTTGTTCTCGTTGTCGCCGTCGGACGGCTTCTCGCCCTTGGAGACCGCGACCTGACGCTCCGTGCCGGGCGATGCTTCCGTCACCAGGCCCCGGTAGTAGTCCTGCTCGTCCATCCCCGGGAAGATCGCGTGCGGGGTGTCGACCATGCCTTCCTCCAGGCCCGCGAGCAGCTCACTCTTGGTGTAGATGAGGCTCTCGCGGGTGGTGTTGGCGAGCTCGAACTCATTGGTCATCGTCAGCGCCCGGGTGGGGCAGGCCTCGATGCACAGTCCGCAGAGAATGCAGCGCGCGTAGTTGATCTGGTAGACGCGGCCGTAGCGCTCACCCGGGGAGTAGCGCTCCTCGTCGGTGTTGTCCGCGCCCTCCACATAGATGGCGTCGGCCGGACAGGCCCAGGCGCACAGCTCGCAGCCGACGCACTTCTCCAGACCGTCGGGGTGACGGTTGAGCTGATGCCGGCCGTGGAAGCGCGGCGCCGTCACCTTCCGCTGTTCCGGGTACTGCTCGGTCAGCCGCTTCTTGAACATGGCCTTGAAGGTCACGCCGAAGCCGGCCACAGGGTTCTGGAACTTCTCCCCCGAGGGTTCCGATGACTCAGGCACCGTCAGCCTCCTTTCCGTCACTCGGACTTGCGCCCATCTGACTGCCGTCACTCTGAGTATCCGGACCGCCACTGACAACGAGCTCCCGCTCATGCCGCGGCCCGCGGCGCGGTACCGGCGGGAGGGTCTGCCCGGGCAGCGGTGGCACCGGGAATCCGCCCGCCATCGGATCGAACGCGGGTCCTGGTTCCGGTGCCGGTTCCGCCCCGGCCCCCTTGGCCGAACGGTCCCGGAAGATGTCGACGACGAAGGAGATCAGCAGGATCGCGATCACGGCGCCCGCCACGGACAGCAACAGCGTGTTGAAGTCGTAGCCGTCGTTGCGCAGCGCCCGCACGGTCGCGACCAGCATCAGCCAGACCACGGAGACCGGGATCAGGATCTTCCAGCCGAGCTTCATCAGCTGGTCGTAGCGGACGCGGGGCAGGGTGCCGCGCAGCCAGATGAAGAAGAACAGCAGCAGCTGGACCTTGACGACGAACCACAGCATCGGCCACCAGCCGTGGTTCGCCCCCTCCCAGAAGGTGCTGATCGGCCATGGGGCCCGCCAGCCGCCCAGGAACAGGGTCGTGGAGACCGCGGAGACGGTGACCATGTTGACGTACTCGGCGAGCATGAACATCGCGAACTTGATCGACGAGTACTCGGTGTTGAAGCCGCCGACCAGGTCGCCCTCGGACTCCGGCATGTCGAACGGGGCACGGTTGGTCTCGCCGACCATCGTGACGATGTAGATGATGAACGAGACCGGCAGCAGGAGGATGAACCAGCGGTCGTGCTGCGCCTCCACGATCTTCGAGGTCGACATCGACCCGGAGTAGAGGAAGACGGAGGCGAACGCCGCGCCCATCGCGATCTCGTACGAGATCATCTGCGCGCACGAGCGCAGGCCGCCGAGGAGCGGGTACGTCGACCCGGACGACCAGCCGGCCAGCACGATGCCGTAGATCCCGACCGAGGCGACCGCGAGGATGTAGAGCATCGCGATCGGCAGGTCGGTGAGCTGCATCGCCGTACGGTGTCCGAAGATCGAGACCTCGTTGCCGGACGGGCCGAACGGGATCACCGCGATCGCCATGAACGCCGGTACGGCGGCGACGATCGGCGCGAGGACATAGACGACCTTGTCCGCCCGCTTGACGATGACGTCTTCCTTCAGCATCAGCTTGATGCCGTCGGCGAGCGACTGGAGCATGCCCCAGGGGCCGTGCCTGTTGGGGCCGATGCGCAGCTGCATCCAGGCGACGACCTTGCGCTCCCACACGATGGAGAAGAGCACGGTCACCATCAGGAACGCGAAGCAGAACACCGCCTTGATGACGACGAGCCACCAGGGGTCGGTGCCGAACATCGACAGATCCTCGGCGGCGAGTACGGCACGGTCGGGTGCCGCGGCCAGTTGAGCGAGGGCAGTCACGCTCGCACCTCCGGTGTGACGTCGGGAGTACCCGGTGCGGCGGGACCGATCCGGACCAGGCCGCCGGGGTGGGCACCGGTGTCGGCCGGCACGCCCCGCCCGACGGAGTTCAGCGGAACCCAGACCACCCGGTCCGGCATGTCGGTGACCTGCAGCGGGAGTTCGACGCTGCCGGACGGGCCGGTGACGGCCAGCAGGTCGCCGTCCTTCACCCCCGTCTCGGCGGCGGTGACGGCGGAGAGCCGGGCGACCGCGGCATGCCGGGTGCCGGCCAGCGCGGCGTCGCCCTCCTGGAGCCTGCCCTGGTCGAGCAGGAGCCGGTGGCCCGCGAGGACCGCCTCGCCGTCGCCGGCCCGGGGCAGCGGCTGCGCCGCCCCCTGCGGGTCGGAGGCGTACGTGCCGGTCCAGCCGCCGAGCCGGTCCAGCTCACGGCGTACGGACTTCATGTCCGGCAGCGCGAAGTGGACGTCCAGCGCGTCGGCCAGCATGTGCAGGACCCGGGCGTCCGTCGGGGCGGGCGTCCGCGTCAGCTGCTCGGGCTTGAGCGCGGCCTCGAACATCCGCGCCCTGCCCTCCCAGTTGAGGAAGGTGCCGGCCTTCTCGGCCACCGCGGCGACCGGGAACACCACGTCGGCCCGCTCGGTGACCTCGCTGGGCCGCAGCTCCAGCGAGACGAGGAAGCCGACCTGGTCCAGTGCCTCCAGCGCGCGTGCCGGGTCCGGCAGGTCGACGGCCTCGACACCGGCGACCAGCAGCGCGCCCAGTTCGCCGGTGGCCGCCGCCTCGATGATCTGGCCGGTGTCGCGACCGAAGCGGGCGGGGAGTTCGGCGACGCCCCACGCGGCCGCCACCTCGTCCCTGGCCCGCGGGTCGGTGGCCGGACGGCCGCCGGGCAGCAGCGACGGGAGCGCGCCCGCCTCCACCGCACCGCGCTCGCCGGCCCGGCGTGGGATCCACACCAGGCGGGCCCCGGTCGCGGTCGCGGCCCGTACCGCGGCGGTCAGCCCGCCCGGTACCGCGGCCAGTCGCTCGCCGACCACGATCACGGCGCCCTCGCCGCGCAGCGCCTCGGCGGCAGCGGCCCCGTCGCCGTCGAGTCCGACGCTGCCCGCGATCGCGTCCAGCCACTCGGTCTCGGTGCCGGGTGCGGCGGGAAGCAGCGTGCCACCCGCCTTCGTCAGTCCGCGGGTGGCGTGCGAGGCGACGGCGAAGGTGCGCTGACCGTGCTTGCGGTTGGCCTTGCGCAGCCGCAGGAAGACGCCGGGGGCCTCCTCCTCGGACTCGAAGCCGACCAGCAGTACGGTCGACGCCTTCTCCAGCGTGGTGTACGTGAGGCCGGTCCCGTCCAGGTCACGTCCGCGTCCTGCGACACGGGCGGCCAGGAAGTCGGCCTCCTCGCTGCTGTGCACCCGGGCCCTGAAGTCGATGTCGTTCGTGTCGAGGGCGATCCGGGCGAACTTGCTGTACGCGTAGGCGTCCTCGACGGTCAGCCGGCCGCCGGTGAGGACAGCGGTCCTGCCGCGTGCGGCGGTGAGCCCTGCGGCCGCGGCCTCCAGCGCCTCGGGCCAGCTCGCCGGTGCGAGGACGCCCTCCTCGTTGCGTACCAGCGGAGTGGTGAGCCGGTCCCGCTGCTGTGCGTAACGGAACCCGAAGCGGCCCTTGTCGCAGACCCACTCCTCGTTGACCTCGGGGTCGTTGGCGGCGAGCCGCCGCATGACCTTGCCGCGCCGGTGGTCGGTGCGGGTCGCGCAGCCGCCCGCGCAGTGCTCGCAGACCGACGGCGACGACACCAGGTCGAAGGGCCGGGAGCGGAATCGGTAGGCCGCCGAGGTCAGCGCGCCGACCGGGCAGATCTGGATGGTGTTGCCGGAGAAGTACGACTCGAACGGGTCGCCCTCGCCCGTACCGACCTGCTGAAGCGCGCCGCGCTCGATCAGCTCGATCATCGGGTCGCCCGCCACCTGGTTGGAGAACCGGGTGCAGCGCGCGCAGAGCACGCACCGCTCACGGTCCAGCAGCACCTGGGTGGAGATCGGGACGGGCTTCTCGTACGTCCGCTTCTTTCCGTCGAACCGGGAGTCCGGGTCGCCGTGCGACATCGCCTGGTTCTGCAGCGGGCACTCGCCGCCCTTGTCGCAGACCGGGCAGTCCAGCGGGTGGTTGATCAGCAGCAGCTCCATCACCCCGCGCTGCGCCTTGTCGGCGACCGGTGAGGTGAGCTGCGACTTGACGACCATGCCGTCGGTGCAGGTGATGGTGCAGGACGCCATCGGCTTGCGCTGGCCCTCGACCTCGACGATGCACTGCCGGCAGGCGCCGGCCGGGTCGAGGAGCGGGTGGTCGCAGAAGCGCGGGATCTCGATCCCGAGGAGTTCGGCGGCCCGGATGACCAGGGTGCCCTTGGGCACGCTGATCTCGATGCCGTCGATCGTCAGCGTGACAAGGTCCTCGGGCGGGACCGCCGCCTCGCCGCCCCCGGAGGGCGCACTTGTGGTGACTGTCATGCGTTCACCCCCTGGTGAGCGTTCTTGTCGTCGGCCCAGGCGGTCGACTTGGCGGGATCGAAGGGGCAGCCCTTGCCGGTGATGTGCTGCTCGTACTCGTCACGGAAGTACTTCAGCGACGAGAAGATCGGCGAGGCGGCGCCGTCGCCGAGAGCGCAGAAGGACTTGCCGTTGATGTTGTCCGCGATGTCGTTCAGCTTGTCGAGGTCGGCCATCTGCCCCTTGCCGGCCTCGATGTCGCGGAGCAACTGGACGAGCCAGTAGGTGCCTTCGCGGCACGGCGTGCACTTTCCGCAGGACTCGTGGGCGTAGAACTCGGTCCAGCGGGTGACGGCCCGCACCACGCACGTCGTCTCGTCGAAGCACTGGAGCGCCTTGGTGCCGAGCATGGAGCCGGCGGCGCCGACACCCTCGTAGTCGAGGGGCACGTCGAGGTGCTCGTCGGTGAACATCGGGGTGGAGGAGCCGCCCGGGGTCCAGAACTTCAGCCGGTGGCCGGGGCGCATGCCGCCGCTCATGTCGAGCAGCTGGCGCAGCGTGATGCCGAGCGGCGCCTCGTACTGACCGGGGCTGGCGACATGCCCGCTGAGCGAGTACAGCGTGAAGCCCGGGGACTTCTCGCTGCCCATCGACTTGAACCAGTCCTTGCCCTTGCTCAGGATCGCGGGAACCGACGCGATGGACTCGACGTTGTTCACCACGGTGGGGCAGGCGTACAGACCGGCGACCGCGGGGAAGGGGGGCCGCAGCCGGGGCTGGCCACGTCGCCCTTCGAGCGAGTCGAGCAGCGCGGTCTCCTCACCGCAGATGTACGCGCCCGCGCCCGCGTGCACGGTGAGTTCCAGGTCGAGCCCCGAGCCCAGGATGCTCGTCCCGAGGTAGCCCGCCTCGTAGGCCTCGCGCACGGCCTCGTGCAACCGCCGCAGTACGGGGACGACTTCACCGCGCAGATAGATGAAGGCGTGCGAGGACCGGATCGCGTAGCAGGCGATCACGATGCCCTCGATGAGGCTGTGCGGGTTGGCGAAGAGGAGCGGGATGTCCTTGCAGGTCCCGGGCTCCGACTCGTCGGCGTTGACCACCAGGTAGTGCGGCTTGCCGTCTCCCTGCGGGATGAACTGCCACTTCATGCCGGTGGGGAAGCCGGCACCGCCGCGGCCGCGCAGTCCGGAGTCCTTGACGTACGCGATGAGGTCGTCCGGCGACAGGGCGAGGGCCTTGCGCAGCCCCTCGTAGCCGCCGTGCCGCCGGTAGGTGTCCAGGGTCCAGGACTCGGGCTCGTCCCAGAAGGCGGAGAGCACGGGCGAGAGCAGCTTCTCGGGGCTCGCCCCGCTGCCGTTGCCGCCCCCGTCGTTGATTTCGGCTGCCAATGTCATCACTCCCCCTCCTCAGCTGCGGGACCGGCCGGGTGCTCCGGGTCCGACGCGGAGGTCTGCTGCGGTGCGTCGTGGGAGCTGAGGTGCTCGGCGCCCGGCTGCGGACGGTCCTGCGGAGCTTCCGCGCGGGCTGCCTCGCCTCGCGGAGCGACGACCTTCGGGTGCAGCTCCTCACCCTTCGCCAGCCGGAGGCCGACGAGCGAGGCGGGGCCCGCGCCGCCGGTGGCCTCGACGGCGCCGGGACGCTGGTCGGGGAAGCCGGCCAGGATCCGGGCCGTCTCCTTGTACGAGCAGAGCGGGGCGCCGCGGGTGGGTTCGACGGTGCGCCCGGCGATCAGGTCGTCGACGAGCTGTGTCGCGCTCTCCGGCGTCTGGTTGTCGAAGAACTCCCAGTTGACCATCACGACGGGTGCGAAGTCGCAGGCCGCGTTGCACTCGATGTGTTCGAGGGTGACCTTGCCGTCCTCGGTCGTCTCGTTGTTGCCGACGCCGAGGTGCTGCTTGAGCTGGTCGAAGATGGCGTCGCCGCCCATCACCGCGCACAGCGTGTTGGTGCAGACGCCGACCTGGTAGTCGCCGCCCGGCCTGCGCCGGTACATCGAGTAGAAGGTGGCGACCGCGGTGACCTCGGCGGTGGTGAGGTCGAGCAGCTCGGCGCAGAACGCCATGCCCGTACGGGAGACGTACCCCTCCTCGGACTGCACCAGGTGCAGCAGCGGCAGCAGCGCGGAGCGGCTGTCGGGGTAGCGGGCGATCACCTCCTTCGCGTCCGCTTCGAGCCTGGCGCGTACCTCGGCCGGGTAGGCGGGGGCGGGGAGCTGCGGCATCCCCAGACTGACTTCCTGACGTACTTCGGTCACCGGTCGACGCCTCCCATCACGGGGTCGATGGACGCGACGGCGACGATGACGTCGGCGACCTGGCCGCCCTCGCACATCGCCGCCATGGCCTGAAGATTGGTGAAGGACGGGTCGCGGAAGTGGACCCGGTAGGGGCGGGTTCCGCCGTCCGAGACGACATGCACGCCGAGCTCGCCCTTGGGCGACTCGACGGCGGTGTACGCCTGGCCGGCCGGGACCCGGAAGCCCTCGGTCACCAGCTTGAAGTGGTGGATCAGGGCCTCCATGGAGGTGCCCATGATCTTCTTGATGTGGTCGAGCGAGTTGCCGAGCCCGTCGGGTCCGAGCGCGAGCTGCGCGGGCCAGGCGATCTTCTTGTCGGCGACCATCACCGGTCCCGGGGCGAGCCGGTCGATGCACTGCTCGATGATCCGCAGCGACTGGCGCATCTCCTCGAGACGGACGAGGAAGCGGCCGTAGGCGTCGCAGCTGTCGGCGGTGGGGACGTCGAACTCGTAGTTCTCGTATCCGCAGTACGGGTCCGTCTTGCGCAGGTCGTGCGGGAGCCCGGCGGAGCGCAGGATCGGACCGGTGGCGCCGAGCGCCATGCAGCCGGTCAGGTCCAGGTAGCCGACGTCCTGCATGCGGGCCTTGAAGATGGGGTTGCCGGTGGCGAGCTTGTCGTACTCCGGCAGGTTGTTCTTCATGGTCTTCACGAACTCGCGCAGCTGGTCGACCGCGCCCGGCGGCAGGTCCTGGGCGAGTCCGCCGGGCCGGACGAACGCGTGGTTCATCCGGAGCCCGGTGATCAGCTCGAAGAGATCGAGAACCAGTTCACGATCGCGGAACCCGTAGATCATGATCGTGGTGGCGCCGAGCTCCATGCCACCGGTGGCGATGCACACCAGGTGCGAGGAGATCCGGTTGAGCTCCATCAGCAGGACGCGCAGGACGCTCGCCCGGTCCGGGATCTGGTCCTCGATGCCGAGCAGCTTCTCGACGCCCAGGCAGTACGCCGTCTCGTTGAAGAACGGCGTCAGGTAATCCATGCGCGTGACGAACGTGGTGCCCTGGGTCCAGTTCCGGAATTCGAGGTTCTTCTCGATGCCGGTGTGCAGGTAGCCGATGCCGCAGCGGGCCTCGGTGACGGTCTCGCCGTCGATCTCCAGGATCAGCCGCAGCACGCCGTGCGTGGACGGGTGCTGGGGCCCCATGTTGACGATGATGCGCTCGTCGTCGGACTTGACCGCCGACTCGACGACCTCGTCCCAGTCGCCGCCGGTGACTGTATATACAGTCCCCTCGGTCGTGGCCCGGGGCGTTGCGTGTGGAGTAGACATCAGGAGTACGACCTCCGCTGGTCCGGAGCCGGGATCTGGGCGCCCTTGTACTCGACGGCGATGCCACCGAGCGGGTAGTCCTTGCGCTGCGGGAAGCCCTGCCAGTCGTCCGGCATCATGATCCGGGTGAGGGCCGGGTGCCCGTCGAAGATGAGCCCGAAGAAGTCGTAGGCCTCACGCTCGTGCCAGTCGTTGGTCGGATAGACCGCGACGAGCGACGGGATGTGCGGGTCGCTGTCCGGGGCCGAGACCTCCAGCCGGATCAGTCGGCCGTGCGTGATCGACCGCAGGTGGTAGACGGCGTGCAGCTCCCGGCCCTTGTCGCCGAGGAAGTGGACACCGCTCACCCCCGTGCAGAGCTCGAAGCGCAGGGCCGGGTCGTCGCGCAGGGTTCGAGCCACGGTGGGCAAGTGCTCGCGGGCGATGTGGAAGGTGAGTTCACCGCGGTCGACGACGGTCTTCTCGATGGCGTTCTCGGGAAGCAGGTCCTGTTCCTCCAGGGCCCCTTCGAGTTCGTCGGCCACCTCGTCGAACCAGCCGCCGTACGGCCGGGACGTGGCGCCCGGCAGCGTCACCGTGCGAACGAGGCCGCCGTAGCCGGAGGTGTCACCGCCGTTGTTGGCGCCGAACATGCCCTTCCGTACGCCGATGACCTCGCCGGTCTCGTCCCGCGGCGCGGGTACGCCGTTGCTGTTCTGCTCGTCGCTCACCGCAGCAGCCCCTTCATCTCGATCAGGGGAAGCGCCTTGAGTGCCGCGTCCTCCGCCTCGCGGGCGGCCTCCTCCGCGTTGACCCCGAGCTTGGAGCTCTGGATCTTCTGGTGGAGCTTGAGAATGGCGTCCATCAGCATCTCGGGACGCGGCGGGCAACCCGGCAAATAGATATCGACCGGGACAATGTGATCAACACCCTGCACAATGGCATAATTGTTGAACATTCCACCGGATGATGCGCAAACCCCCATGGAGATCACCCACTTGGGATTCGGCATCTGGTCATAGACCTGCCTCAGGACGGGCGCCATCTTCTGGCTGACCCGCCCTGCCACGATCATCAGATCCGCCTGCCGCGGCGATCCGCGGAAGACCTCCATCCCGAAACGGGCCAGGTCGTAACGCCCGGCTCCGGTCGTCATCATCTCGATGGCGCAGCAGGCGAGGCCGAAGGTGGCAGGGAATACGGAGGACTTCCGCACCCAGCCGGCGGCCTGCTCGACAGTGGTCAACACGAAGCCGCTGGGCAGCTTCTCTTCGAGTCCCATGGTGTGCCCCTCAGCCCCTCAGTCCCATTCCAGGCCGCCGCGACGCCATACATACGCATAGGCGACGAAGACGGTGAGCACGAAGAGCAGCATCTCGACGAGCCCGAAGATCCCCAGGGCGTCGAAGGTGACCGCCCAGGGATAGAGGAAGACGATCTCGATGTCGAAGACGATGAAGAGCATCGCCGTCAGGTAGTACTTGATGGGGAAGCGGCCGCCTCCGGCTGGAGTGGGGGTGGGTTCAATACCGCACTCGTACGCTTCGAGCTTTGCTCGGTTGTATCGCTTCGGGCCGATAAGCGTGGCCATGACCACGGAGAAGATCGCAAACCCTGCCCCGAGGGCGCCGAGCACGAGGATGGGCGCGTAGGCATTCACGCTCCTCGCTCCTTCCAGTCGTCCTTGACCGTTGGACCGCATCGGGCGACCGGCTCGCCACCTCACCAAGATCGTGCACATGTGAGGCAGTTCACAAGCCCGACTGCCCCGCATCCTATGCCTGCCGCCCTGTGATCTGCGACACGGGGTGCTACACCGGCTTTGTGATCTCCACCACCAGGCGAAGGATCATGAAGCCGGATGAGAGGTGATCTTCGTACGCAAAGCGGCCGGGTGATCACGAGACGTGACATGTGATGTTGTTACCGCTGGTCAAAGCGATGTTCCTCTAACAATCAGACGCCTCGACATGCAAATTGGCAATGGACGACGGGGAGTGATAAGAGGATCCGTCCCGGTCCGGACTCACCCGCGCGAGGGGTTCATGGGGCGCGAAGTGGACGCGTGCGCACATTCGCGATCTTCCAGACGAAAGCCCACCCGCCCGGTGCCGCCGACGGCGCCGGGCGTGCCGGCCGCTCGTATGCCCACCACGTAACAGTCATGCTGTGACCTGCGTCACTCCACTTGGCCTTCAACAAAAGCGGGCTTGGCCATTGGTGTGAACGGATGGTAAGTGGCGGGCAATTCGGGCGAATTCACGAAAGACCGTGATCACAGCGGTGATCACCCATGCCCGTTTTGCCCGTTACGGCGTCAATAAGGGCCGCCAGAAAGCGGATTCACAGATTCCGTACGTAACTGTGTCGCAACACACGTTTCTTGAAGGGACCCCTGAGGCCCTGATAGCGCTAGTACTCATGTCCCACACCGCTCACATACCCAGCCACCGGAAGCCCCGCCGAAACGCCTCGAAGACGGCGCTGCGAGCCGGAGTTGCCGGTGGCGTCCTCAGCACCATCGCGGTCGCCGCGGCCGCCGGTACGGCCCAGGCCGAGCCGGTGACCCAGACCATCGAGATGCCCACCCTCACCACCGGGCTCTCCACCGCCGTCGCCGCATCCGCCGAGGCCACGCAGCAGGTCGCCCTGGACCTGGAGACGCAGGCCCACGAGGACGCCGCCGCCACCACCGCCGCCAAGGCCGCCAAGACGGCCAAGGCCGAGGCCGTACGCAAGGCGGAGGCCAAGAAGAAGGCGGAGGCGGCCGCCAAGGCCAAGGCCGAGGCCGCCCTGCGTGCCTCCCGCTCCGAGGCCCGTACGACGCTCAGCGCCACCTCCGGATCCGCCTCCGTCGCCTCCTCGTCGAGCGCCACCGGCTCCGCCGCTTCGGTCATCTCGTTCGTCAAGGCGCAGGTCGGCGACGCGTACGTGTCCGGCGGCACCGGCCCCAACTCCTGGGACTGCTCCGGCCTGGTCCAGGCCGCGTTCCGCTCGGTGGGCGTCGACCTGCCGCGCGTCTCGCAGGCCCAGTCGACCGCCGGCACCCAGGTCTCCCTGAGCAACCTTCAGCCGGGCGACATCCTGTACTGGGGCGGCGCGGGCTCCGCGTACCACGTCGGTGTCTATGTGGGCGGCGGCCAGTTCGTCGGCGCGCAGAACCCGAGCACCGGTGTGGTGCTCCGCTCCCTGGACTACGACCCGCCGTCGGGCGCGGTCCGCGTTCTCTGAGTCCTTCGAGTTCCTCGAGTTCCCGGATTCACAAGCGCATGTGATCCGGCTGAGGGCCGTCACTCCCCGTTCGGGAGTGACGGCCCTCAGCCGTGCGGCCCGCCCGGGCCGACCTCGCACTCACCCCAGATCGAAGGTGTTCGGAGGCCCCGGTCCGAACCGCACCTCGTCGATGCGCTTGAGGGGCTCGAGCCCGGGCGGCCGGTGGTGGCCCCAGGTCGTGCAGCCGTCGAGCCGAGGACGGGCCCTTCGCACGGGAAGCCGGTGCGCGGGAAGGGCCACGGCATCCTCACCCACCGTTCGCACCGGGCCCGTGACGGCCGGCCGCGGCAGCTTCGATTCCCCCTGCCCCGCCCGGGAGTACGCCCGCCGGGCGAAGCCCGTTGCCCGACCGGATCGACGTGCAGCGGACGGTCGTCGACCTGAGGTGCGAGGGGCTGTCCCAGGCGGATGGGCACGGGCCGTGCTTCCCGGGCGGCGGTGCGCCGTCACCGACGAGATCGTCGCGGCCCACGCCCGACAGGACGTGGGCCGTCATCCCGGCTTCAGGAGCTCGGGGCCACCTTCGCCAGGCCGTTGATGATGCGGTCCATCGCGTCGCCGCCCGTCGGGTCGGTGAGGTTGGCCAGCATCTTCAGCGTGAACCTCATCAGCAGCGGGTGCGTCAGACCGCGCTGCGTGGCGATCTTCATGACCTTCGGGTTGCCGATCAGCTTCACGAAGGCCCGGCCCATCGTGTAGTAGCCGCCGTAGGTCTCCTTGAGGATCTTCGGGTAGTTGTGCAGCGCCAGTTCGCGCTGGGCCGGGGTCGCGCGGGCGTGCGCCTGGACGATGACGTCCGCGGCGATCTGGCCCGACTCCATGGCGTATGCGATGCCTTCCCCGTTGAACGGGTTGACCATGCCGCCCGCGTCACCGACGAGCAGCAGCCCCTTGGTGTAGTGCGGCTGGCGGTTGAAGGCCATCGGGAGCGCGGCGCCGCGGATCGGGCCCGTCATGTTCTCCTCGGTGTAGCCCCAGTCGGCGGGCATCGAGGCGCACCACGCCTTGAGGACCTCGCGCCAGTCCAGCTCCTTGAACGCGGACGAGGAGTTGAGGATGCCGAGGCCGACGTTGGACGTGCCGTCGCCCATGCCGAAGATCCAGCCGTAGCCGGGCAGCAGCCGGTCCTGGGGGCCGCGCCGGTCCCACAGCTCCAGCCAGGACTCCAGGTAGTCGTCGTCGTGCCGGGGCGAGGTGAAGTACGTACGCACCGCCACACCCATCGGGCGGTCCTCGCGGCGGTGCAGGCCCATGGCGAGCGACAGCCGGGTGGAGTTGCCGTCGGCGGCGACGACCAGCGGGGCGTGGAAGGTGACCGGGGTCTTCTCCTCGCCGAGCTTCGCGTTCACCCCGGTGATGTGTCCGGTGCGTTCGTCGACGATCGGGGCGCCGACGTTGCAGCGCTCGTACAGTCGCGCGCCCGCCTTCTGTGCCTGGCGGGCCAGCTGCTCGTCGAAGTCGTCGCGCTTGCGGACCAGACCGTAGTCCGGGTACGAGGCGAGGTCCGGCCAGTCCAGCTGGAGGCGGACGCCGCCGCCGATGATGCGCAGACCCTTGTTGCGCAGCCAGCCGGCCTCTTCGGAGATGTCGATGCCCATGGAGACGAGCTGCTTGGTGGCTCGCGGGGTGAGGCCGTCGCCGCACACCTTCTCGCGCGGGAAGGCGGTCTTCTCCAGCAGGAGAACGTCGAGTCCGGCCTTGGCGAGGTAGTACGCGGTCGTGGAGCCGGCTGGGCCTGCCCCGACGACGATCACATCCGCGCTGTGTTCGGAGAGGGGCTCGGTCACGGTCGGATCTCCCGAGGACTCGAAGTCGCGTGCCGCGCGGCACATGTCCCGTGCAGTCTATGGGGGCCCGCTGACCAACCTTCCGAAGGGCTCCCCGATGTCGACAGAGCCCCCGCCGCCCCCTCCGTAGAACTGCGTGTCGCGACGGACGAGGACGCCCTCTCGGCTTCGTTCGAGCAGGGAGGACCCCGTCCGCAGGAACGCCGCCGAACTCGGCTCCTGCCGCGGACCGTGCTCGGCGATCGCCGTGGCCCGTCGGCCGGGGACGGAGCGGGCGGAGACCTTCACGGCCGAGCGGTCGGGACGGCTGGTGCAGCGCTTCCGGCCGGCGCCGAAAGCGTGACGAGCCGGATCAGTCGATGTCGTTGAGCATCCAGGTGGACAGGGCGGTGTCGAAGATCCGCCGGGCGTCCGACCAGTAGCGGTCGCGCTCGGTGGTGTAGATCGCGTACTCGGTGCCGTCGTCGGCGATGTAGCTCTGGTCGATCGCGTGGATCGTCTCGCCGCTCTGCTTGTCCTCGTACGTGTACTCCCAGATCGCGCCCTGGAGTCCCCGGAAGGTGTTGGCACCGAGCTGCAGCCGCCGGTAGTTCTTCTGGTTGGCGTCGGCGGTCCGCTCCAGGTTCTGGAAGTTCTCGTACGAGGTGTACGGGGCGTTGCGGATGACGCCGACCTTCAGCTCGGCCCGGCCGGTGGAGCCCGCGTACGTGATCTGGTGGTTCTTCTCGCTCTCCCGGTCCCACTGGACCGGGACGGCGAAGGAGAAGCCGGCGCTGTCGGAGACCATCCGGTAGCCGTCGGGGACGGTGGGCGCGGCGGGGGGCGTGGTCACGGATGCGGTGGGGGACGTGGTCGGGGACGGCGCCGGGCCGGCTTCGGGGGACGCGCTGTCACCGCTTTCGGACGCCGCGGGTCTGTCGTCCTCGGCGGCTGCCGCGGGCGGCCGCTGGTTGTCGCTGCTGTCGTTCTCGAGGAACAGGACTCCGGCGGTGACGCCGCCGCCCAGCACGACGGCCGCGACAAGGGTCACGCTCCACACGACGACGGAGCGCCTGCGGGCGGCGGTGGCGGTGGCCGGCGCCGCAGGCCCGAGGTGTACGGTCCGCGGATCGTACGGGAGGTACGGGGTGGGCTGGGGAGTGGCCGTGGGGACGGTGGTGGGCGGTGTCCGGGGCGGGGGGTTCCAGGCGGGAGGCCGAGGCTGCGTTCCCGGGGCCCACGCCGGCGCCGGAGCCGTTGTGCCGGCCGGACGACCCACCAGCCGCAGCAGATGCGGCGCCACCAGCACCGCTCCTCCCACCCAGAGCAGCCCGAAGAGCAGCGCGTCCGGCACGCTCGGGGCGATCTCCGCCATGCCCTGACCGCCCACACCGGCGACATCGCCCGAGAGCTCCGCGGACACCCCGCTGAACCCGGTGAGCAGCAGATACAGCACGAGGAACAGCCCGCCGGCGATGGTGTGTTCACGCCGGTCCGCCGAGCGGCGGGCGGCCGACACACCGGCGTACAGCGCGCAGACGACACCGGTCAGCACCGCACCGGTCACCGCCCACCCGTTCACCGCGTCGCCCAACTCGGAGAGTCCGAAGCCGCCGTGCTCCGTCCCGGAGCCGAACCAGCCGAACTCGCCGCGCACGTCGTACTCGACCGGGGCGCCCCAGCTCACCCCGAGCACCGCCAGCCCGATGTTGGGCAACACCGGCAGTGTGAGCAGCATCGCCGTGCCGTCCACCCCGTCGACGTCGGCGTACGCGACGAACCCGATCAGCGCGCAGAGCGCGACGACCGCTCCGAGCGCCCGGACCGCCGTGCCCGTCGCACGGACCACGGCATGCGCGGCAGGGCGCTGCGCCAGCCACTGGGCCGCCGCGTCCTGTTGCAGGACGCCGCCGGTGACGAGCAGCGAGAGCACGAGCGCGCCGAGCGCCGCGAGCAGCGGGGAGGACGAGACCGAGACCCCGGCGATGTCCGGCTGGGCGAACAGTCCGAGGACCAGGATCGCGCCGGTGACCAGGGCGCTGATCCGCACCGCCGCCTCCATGCCGCCGCCCTGCTTACGGGCCGCCCTGGCGGCGAGCAGCAGCGCACCGACCCAGAGCACGGTGACGGTGAGCGGTACGAGGGAGAGCGCGGCGCCGGCCTGTCCGGTGGTCCCGTAGCCGGCGCCGAACGCGTCGGAACCCCCGGATCCGTCGGAACCGGAGCCGTACGGCGACCCCGGCCCCTCCGCCCGTAACTCGAAGCCGCCGCCGAACGCCTGGAGCAGCATGGCGAGCGCGATCCGCAGGCGGTCGCTCCAGCCGACGACGACCTCGTCGCCCTGACCGTACGAGGGGATGGCCAGCGCCACCGCGAGCGCCAGGATCAGCCCGGTCGGCCAGGCGGCCGCCTTCGACGAGCCCACCCAGTCGCCGCGCATCGCCCGGCCGAGGAACTCCCCCGCGGGCGACGGCCGGACGGGTGCGTGACCGGGCGGCGCCGGTCGGGGTGCGTGGCCGGGCAGCGGGGCCATGGGCGGCAGCGCCGGAGGAGCCGGGTTCGCTGCTCCCGCCGCGGTCGGCTGTTCTCGCCCGCATCTCATGCAGAAACGCGCCCCTTCGGGCGCGGCGGTTCCGCAGTGCGGGCAGTAGGACGACGGCATGGGAGGACTCCGGCGCGGCGACGGGGACACAGAGAACCGGTGACACACGGAAACGGAGAAAACGCGTGCCGTATCAACGGACACATCTTCCCGCCCACCGGTTCCCGCATTCACCGAACGCGGCAACTTCCGTCCGGCGAAGGGGATCGCCCCGGTTCATCGTGGCCGCGCCGCCTCCGGAGCACCTCCGGACCACCACTGCACCGCCGCGTCCCGACCGGCGCAGGCGTCAGGGGCGTACGCCCCGGTGCAGTGCCACCACACCGCCGGTGAGATTGCGCCAGGCCACCTTCGACCAGCCGGCCTTCTGCAGCAGCTCGGCGAGCCCGGACTGGTCGGGCCAGGCGCGGATGGACTCGGCGAGATAGACGTACGCGTCGGGGTTGGACGACACGGCACGCGCGACCGGCGGCAGTGCCCGCATCAGGTACTCGGTGTAGACCGTGCGGAACGGCGCCCAGGTCGGCTGCGAGAACTCGCAGATCACCACCCGGCCGCCCGGCTTGGTCACCCGGTACAGCTCACGCAGCGCGGTATCCGTGTCCTGGACGTTGCGCAGCCCGAAGGAGATCGTCACCGCGTCGAACGTCTCGTCGCGGAACGGCAGCTTCGTGGCGTCGCCCGCGGTGAACGGCAGCCAGGAGTGCCGCTTCTTGCCCACCTGGAGCATCCCGACGGAGAAGTCGCACGGCACGACGTACGCGCCGGTCGCGGCGAACGGCAGCGAGGACGTCGCCGTGCCCGCGGCCAGGTCGAGGACCTTCTCCGCCGGGCGGGCGTGCACCGCCTTCGCGACCTCCTTGCGCCACAGCCGGGCCTGGCCGAGCGACAGCACATCGTTGGTGAGGTCGTAGTTCGCCGCCACGTCGTCGAACATCGAGGCGACTTCGTGCGGCTGCTTGTCCAGGGATGCTCGGGTCACCCACCCATTCAAGCAGCCCGGCCGGCGGCGCCTCGCGCCGGTCGGCACCCGGCCCGCCGGAATTCGGCCTCACCCTGGTCGGGCGCCTGCTGGGCACGGCGACGAGACCTGTCCGGAACTCAGCCAGGACGGTGAGACGCCTACCGTCGCCGGTACACCAGCCGCCCGCCCAGCACCGTGGCCACACACGCCCCCGCACCGGCCGCGCAGAGCGCCGCCTCGTCCGGTACGTCGAAGACCGCGAGGTCGGCGCGGCCTCCGACGGTGAGCGGGCCGTGCGCCGAGCCGGGCAGGTCGTGCCCCTCCGCGAACGGGTCCAGGCCGGGTTCACCGACGAGGATGCCGGGGGCGCCGACGGCCGATACCTCCGTCAGCCCCGAACGGGCGACGGCGGCGCGGACGGCCGGGTCGTGGAACCGGCCCGCGAGATGCGTCGTCCCGTGCCGCAGCATCTGCTGCAGCCCGCGCCGTACGCTGCCCGCCCGCCGGGTCGCGTCCATCCCGGCGGCCAGCCGCTCGAACGCCTCGCCCCACAACGGCCGGTCGCCGAGCTCGTCCGCCTCGCGTGGGTCGGGGTGGTAGCAGCGGGTGAGCAGCCACAGGCCGTGCCACTGCCGCAGGCCGGGGGTGATGACGCCGGGCCACCGGCGGACCCGGGCCGTCGGGTGGGCGGCCATGACGTCGTCGAACGGGCCGAGGGCGACGATCCGGTCGCCCTCCACGGCCACAGCGCCCTGCGCAACGGCAGCCGCGCCGACCGGAAGAACCAGCGGCGCGGCATGAACGGTCAGCAAAGGGGCCTCAGTTGGCGTTCAGGAGCTTCAGCTCCGGATGCGCGGTGCCACCCTCGATCGCGGTGGACGAGATGTGCGAGACGACGCGCTCGTCGACCGGGTCGTTCGCCGGGTCGTCGTGGACGACGAGGTGCTCGTACGTCGTGGCGCGCTGCGCCGGGACCCGGCCCGCCTTGCGGATCAGGTCGATGATCTCCAGCCGGTTGGAGCGGTGCTTGGCGCCCGCCGAGGAGACGACGTTCTCCTCCAGCATGATCGAGCCGAGGTCGTCGGCGCCGTAGTGCAGCGACAGTTGACCGACCTCCTTGCCGGTGGTCAGCCAGGAGCCCTGGATGTGCGCCACGTTGTCGAGGAAGAGCCGGGCGATGGCGATCATCCGCAGGTACTCGAAGAGCGTGGCCTGCGTCCGGCCCTTCAGGTGGTTGTTCTCCGGCTGGTATGTGTACGGGATGAACGCGCGGAAGCCACCCGTCCGGTCCTGTACGTCGCGGATCATCCGCAGGTGCTCGATACGCTCGGCGTTGGTCTCGCCGGTGCCCATCAGCATGGTGGAGGTGGACTCGACACCGAGCCGGTGCGCCGCCTCCATGATCTCCAGCCAGCGCTCGCCGGACTCCTTGAGCGGGGCGATCGCCTTGCGCGGCCGGGCCGGCAGCAGTTCGGCACCGGCTCCCGCGAAGGAGTCGAGACCGGCGGTGTGGATCCGCTGGATGGCCTCCTCGACGGAGACCTTGGAGATCCGGGCCATGTGCTCGACCTCGGAGGCACCCAGCGAGTGGATCACCAGCTGCGGGAACGCCTTCTTGATCGCGGAGAAGTGCTCCTCGTAGTACTCGACGCCGTAGTCCGGGTGGTGCCCGCCCTGGAACATGATCTGCGTGCCGCCGAGTTCGACGGTCTCCGCGCAGCGGCGCAGGATGTCTTCGAGGTCGCGGGACCAGCCCTTGGCGGTGTCCTTCGGCGCTGCGTAGAAGGCGCAGAACTTGCAGGCCGTGACGCACACGTTGGTGTAGTTGATGTTCCGCTCGATGATGTACGTCGCGATGTGTTCCGTACCGGCGTAGCGGCGGCGGCGCACGGCGTCCGCGGCCGCACCCAGTGCGTGCAGCGGTGCCGAGCGGTAGAGGTCGAGTGCCTCCTCCGGAGTGATCCGCCCGCCCTCGGCGGCTCGGTCGAGGATGGGCTGGAGGTCGGCCTTCTCGGTCACCGGGCTGTCACCTTTCGGCGGTTTTTCAACGGATCTACGGACCGGTTCAGCGTACGCCAGCCCCTGTCGGGGTCAGCGGCCGGACCGGCTGAGCGTGCCGTACGGCAGTCCCGCGCCCCTCTCCTCGGACCTGAAGCGCAGCGTGCCGTCGCCGGCCAGGGTGAAGACGACGTCGGTGGTGGTGCTCGTGCACAGCCCGGCGGTGTTGGGGCGGTCCGGATCGGTGCGCTCCCGGAGCGTCAGTTCCTTGGCGGTGCCCGAGGAGAGCCGGGCGATGCTGTTGCAGCTGACGGTCACTCCGAGGGTGGAGACCGTGGTGTTCATACGGACGACGTCCGTGCCCTTCTTCCCCTCGGTGAACACGGCGGTGAGGTCGCCGTGCGGCTGTCCGGTGGTCTTCTCGGTCAGCGGCCCCTTCCAGGTGCCGACGAACGACTTCGGCAGGGCGGTGACCTGGTGGGCGCCGCCCTCGTCCGTCGGGGTCGACGGCCGGGTGGCGGATGTGGTGGGCGGGGGCTTGGCCGCACCGTCGTGCTCCCCGGCCCCGCCGACACCGCCACCGCCACCCGGCAGCAGATCGAACAGGAAGGCGCTGCCCACGGTCACGGCGGCGAGCGCACCCGCCACCGCGAGGGCTACGGTGCAACTGAGCCTGCGGCCGCGGTTCCGGTCGGGGCGGGCGGGACCGGAGTCGGCGCCGACGGTGAGGGAGAAGCGCGGCTCGGCGGCACGGGGGCCGGGCAGCCCGCTCGAGGCGCCCCCGACGGCCCCACCCGGCTGACGCGTCCGAGGAGGGAGGGCCGGCTCGATCGGCGGCCCGAACGCCCCGAGCACCCCGCCGGCCCGGCCCACGGACCGCGCCCCGTTGCCACCCGGTGTCCCGTCGGCCTGGCCGTCGAGGAACGCATTGCTGAACGGCACCGGCCCCGACTGCACGGGCGCGTCCTGCGGCTCCAGGTCCAGCAGTGCCACCGCGGCCCGGCTGAGCTCACGCACCAGGGTGCCGGGCAGCCAGCCCGCCGCCACCCGCGCGGCCGCCCCGTCCGGGGCCAGCTGCCGGGCCAGCTCCGAAGGAGTGGGCCGGAGCGCGGGGTCCTTCGCCAGACACGCGGCGATCACCTCCCGCAGCTCACCCTCGATCTCACCCAGCTCCGGTTCCTCGTGCACCACCTTGTAGAGGAGCACCGCGGAGGAGTCGCCGAGGAAGGGTGCGAGGCCCGTCGCCGCGTACGCGAGTACCGCGCCGAGCGAGAACATGTCGGCCGCGCCCGAGATGTCCAGACCCCGGATCTGCTCCGGTGCCATGTAGCCGGGCGAGCCGACCGAGACGCCGGTGGAGGTGAGCGAGGCGGTGGCGTCGATGGCGCGGGCGATACCGAAGTCGATCAGGCGGGGGCCGTCCAGGGCGAGCAGCACGTTGGACGGCTTCACGTCGCGGTGGATGAGTCCCTGCCCGTGCACGGCTGCCAGCGCCTCCGCGAGTCCGGCGCCCAGGGTCCGTACCGACTGTTCGGGCAGCGGCCCGTGCTCGGCGACCGCCCCCGACAGCGGCGGCCCGGCGACATAGCCGGTGGCCACCCACGGCACGGGCGCGTCCGGATCGGCGTCCAGGACGGGCGCCGTCCACTGCGCCCCGATCCGCCGCGCCGCGTCCACCTCGAGGCGGAACCGGGCCCGGAACTGCTCGTCGAGCGCGAAGTGCGGATGGACGACCTTGACCGCGACGGTGCGTCCCCCCGCGCTGCGCCCCAGATAGACCCGGCCCATGCCGCCCGCACCGAGCCTGCCGAGCAAACGGTAGGCGCCGATGGTGAGCGGCTCGCCGGCTTCCAGCGGCTGCATATGGACTCCCCCTGTGGACCGGCCGGACCTCCGACCGAAGCCTAGGGGGCGAAGGTCATGCGGTCACAGAGAAAGCCTCCGCCGATTTCGCCCCTAAGGGAACGAACAGCGGTTTTCGACACAGCAAAAGGCGCGAATGTGTCGTTCACCCGAACGATTCCTGCACTCGACCAGGACTGCCCCCGGGCGCCATCCGCTTTTCGGGTACGGCGTGCGGGGTGACCTGTCGCGGCATTCGCGGCATTCGCCGGAAGGGAATCCCCAGGAGGGAATCCCCCGAACCGGGCAATAAATACCGGGCTATAAATAACGCCGGTACGGGCAGGGCGGCCGGGAAGGGCAGAAGAAGGTTCAGGATTCACCCATTGCCCGGCCCTTTCCCGTCCGCACGGATCAGTGGTCGAGCAGCTCGACGTTCACATCCGCCGGGAAGCCGCTCGTCGGCCCCGTCCGGCGCGCGAACTCCCGCACACCCTCCAGCTGGGCCGCCCCGAAGCGGAAGTCCAGCGTCGTGAAGTAGCGCTCCAGCAGCTCCGCGTCGAAGACCTCCCACCGCGCCGCGGTCTCCGAGACCTTGGTGACCTCTTCCAGGGACAGGTCGCGCGAGGCGAGGAACGCCCGGTGGACCTCGTTGACCATGGCCGGGTGGGTGGCCAGGTAGTCCTTGCGGGCCGCCCAGACAGCGAAGACGAACGGCAGCCCGGTCCACTCCTTCCACATCTGCCCGAGGTCGTGGACCTGCAGGCCGAGCCGCGGCGCGTCGTGCAGCGAGGCGCGCAGCGCGGCGTCGCCGATGAGCACGGCGGCGTCCGCCTCCTGCATCATCAGGCCGAGGTCGGGCGGGCAGGTGTAGTAGTCCGGCGAGACCTCGTAACGCTCGGCGAGCAGCAGCTGGGCGAGGCGTACCGAGGTGCGCGAGGTGGAGCCGAGCGCCACCCGGGCACCGTCGAGCTCCTCCAGCGGCCGCTGGGAGACGATCACGCATGACATGACGGGCCCGTCGCAGCCGACCGCGATGTCGGGGAAGGCCACGAGCTGATCGGCGTTGCGCAGGTACTCGACCAGGGTGATGGGGCCGATGTCGAGATCACCACGGACCAGCTGCTCACTGAGCTTCTCCGGGGTGTCCTTCGACAGCTCCAGGTCGAGCAGGGTTCCGGTCCGTGCCAGGCCCCAGTAGAGGGGGAGACAGTTCAGGAACTGGATGTGGCCGACGCGCGGCCTGCTGCGACGGTCGTCGCCTGCTGCGGGAGAGACGGTTGAATTGTCCACATCGCGAGGCTAGACCCGCGCGCGGAACCCGGTGCCACCGGGGCTCGGAGGCTCACCCGATCCCGCTCCCCCCGACCGCCTCGGACCGGTCCGCGGCGACTCCCCCGGGCGCCTCCCGAGCACCCCCGGGACCCTGTGTTCGTCAGCTCATCGGCACGGCTATCAAACGTCCGAGTGAAGTGATCTTTCCCTCTACCCCTGGGCACATGCTGCGTGCTAGGCTCATCGCCAAGTTGCAGTTTGGTTTCCCTTGCAGTACAGAGCCTGCGGAGCATGTAACCCGCAGGCTTTTGTAGTTTTCAGACTTCTTTGCAGGTTCTGGAGCAGGGCAACCCTTTGGCCCAAGGAGGGCTTATGGCTACCGGAACCGTCAAGTGGTTCAACGCTGAAAAGGGCTTCGGCTTCATCGCCCAGGACGGCGGCGGCCCGGATGTCTTCGTTCACTACTCCGCGATCAACGCGTCCGGGTTCCGCTCCCTCGAGGAGAACCAGGTCGTGAACTTCGACGTCACTCAGGGGCCGAAGGGCCCGCAGGCTGAGAACGTCACCCCGGCCTAGTTGCCCGGGTCGGCCGATCGCGGCCGGCATGCAGTACCCAAGGAGCCCCGCTCCTCCGCTTCGGCGGGGAACGGGGCTCCTGCCTTTTGCCGCCCCGTCGCGGTGCCGGCGCCGGTGACGGGGGGCTTGACCTTGACACCGTGTGAGGCCGTGCACTGGGAGACATCATGTTCACCATCGGAGACTTCGCCAGGTACGGACGGGTGTCGGCCCGGATGCTGCGTCACTACGACGCCATCGGACTCCTGCCTCCCGACCGTACCGACCCCGCCACCGGCTACCGCTTCTACGGCGCCGCCCAGCTCGCCCGCCTCAACCGCATCATCGCGCTGAAGGATCTCGGCTTCACGCTCCAGCAGGTGCAGGCCGTCCTCGACGACCAGGTCGGCCCCGAGGAGTTGCGCGGAATGCTGCGGCTGCGGCAGGTGGAGCTGGAGGCCGCCATGGCAGCAGCGGCGGCGCGGCTGGCGCAGGTCGAGGCGAGGCTCCGGTCGATCGAGAGCGAGGGGCACATGCCCACTGACGAGGTTGTGGTCAAGACCGTTCCGGCCGTACGCGTGGCGGAACTGACCGGGACGGCGGCGAGCTATCAGCCGCAGGACATCACTCCGGTGATCGGACCGCTGTACGACCGGCTGTTCCCGCTGCTGGAGGCGGCCGGGATCAGGCCCACCGGCCCCGGTGTCGCACGGTACGAGGACGCATCGGACGGCAACGGCACGATCGTCGTGCACGCCGGAGTGACGGTCTCGGCGCCGGTCGGCCCGGTCGGCGACACCGGTGTCACGGTGCTGGAGCTGCCCGCGTTCGAGGCGGCGACCATCGTGCACCGCGGCTCGATGGACGGCGTCCTGATCACCGAGCAGACGCTGGCCCGCTGGCTGGACGCCAACGGATACCGGTCGCTCGGCTACACCCGGGAGATCAATCTGGAGTGCCCCGAGGACAAGGACAAGTGGGTGACCGAGCTCCAGGAGCCGGTGACCAGGGCCTGACCCACGGCACGCGGGGCCCGCCGGAGACGGTGGGCCCCGTGCCGTGCCGCCCGGGGGGACTGTGCGTCACGCCCCGGGCCCCGCCCACAGTCCGTCGTCCGTCAGTCCCAGAAGGTCGATCGCGTTGCGGCGCACGATCCGGTCCACCACGTCCGGATCCAGGTGCCCCATCTGCGCCTCGCCGACCTCGCGGGACTTCGGCCAGGTCGAGTCCGAGTGCGGGTAGTCCGTCTCGTACAGCACGTTCCCGACGCCGATCGCGTCCAGGTTCCTCAGCCCGAAGGCGTCGTCGAAGAAGCACCCGTACACATGCTCGGTGAACAGCTCCGACGGCGGCCGGTGCACCTTGTCGGCGACGCCGCCCCAGGCACGGTTCTCCTCCCAGACAACGTCGGCGCGTTCCAGGATGTACGGGATCCAGCCGATCTGGCCCTCCGCATACATGATCCGGAGGTTCGGGAAACGTTCGAACTTGCCGCTCATCAGCCAGTCGACCAACGAGAAGCAGCAGTTGGCGAAGGTGATCGTGGAACCGACCGCGGGCGGGGCGTCGGCCGAGGTGGACGGCATCTTCGAGGAGGAGCCGATATGCATCGCGATCACGGTGCCCGTCTCGTCGCAGGCCCGCAGGAACGGATCCCAATCGTCCGTATGTATCGACGGAAGGCCGAGATGTGGGGGTATCTCGGAGAACGCGACGGCGCGCACCCCGCGCGCGGCGTTCCGCCGGACCTCGTCGGCGGCGAGCTGCGCGTCCCACAGCGGGACGAGGGTGAGTGGAATCAGCCGGCCTGCCGCCTCGGGGCCGCACCACTCCTCGACCATCCAGTCGTTGTACGCGCGCACGCCGAGCAGTCCGAGTTCGCGGTCCTTCGCCTCGGTGAACGTCTGCCCGCAGAACCGCGGGAAGGTCGGGAAGCACAGTGCTGACTGGACATGGTTGATGTCCATGTCGGCGAGTCGCTCCGGCACCGAGAACGAACCCGGGCGCATCTGCTCGTACGTGATGATTTCGAGCTTGATCTCGTCCCTGTCGTAGCCGACCGAGGTGTCGAGCCGGGTGAGCGGCCGGTGCAGATCCTCGTACACCCACCAGTCACCGATCGGGCCGTCGTCACCCTTTGCACCCATGACCGGTGCGAACTTGCCGCCCATGAAGGTCATTTCCTTCAGCGGGGCACGGACGACGCGCGGGCCGCGGTCGAGGTACTTGGACGGGAGCCGGTCCCGCCAGACATGAGCGGGCTCCACCGTGTGGTCGTCCACCGAGATGATCTTCGGGAAGGTCTCCATGCGTACCACGGTAGCGCCGATCTGACGAACCGTCAGCTACCTTGACCGGGGCCCCGTTCCGGATCGTTGTCGAGGGCTTGTGCAGAGAGTCACCCACTGCTGACGTGTCCGCCCATGACAAGGCAGACTGTTGAGCGCGATAGCAACGGTAGGGCGTAATCCGGATCCACCCGGCGCACATGGGCGCACCAGCGGGCATTTCGGGCAGAAGCACCAGCGGGACCGGCAGGACTGGCGGGGCGAGCAGGACAGGGGGCATCAATGGACCGTGACAACGGGCCACGCGTGCGTGTTCCGGAGCAGCGGGCTCCGCAGCAGCAGACGGCCGACACCGACCTCCGCTTCGCCGTACTCGGCCCGGTACGCGCCTGGCGGGGCGGCGAACCGCTGCCCTCGGGCTCACCGCAGCAGCGAGCCCTGCTGACCGCCCTGCTCCTGCGCGACGGCCGCACGGCCACCGCCGCCGAACTCATCGACGCCATCTGGGGTGAGGAGCCGCCGTCCCAGGCGCTCGCCGCCGTACGGACATACGCTTCCCGGCTGCGCAAGATCCTCGACCCGGACACGCTGATCAGCAACGCCGGCGGATACGCGATACGGACCCGGCCCGACGCGCTCGACCTCACGGCGGCCCAGGAGCTGACCGCGGACGCCGAGAAGGCGCGGGCCGGCGGCGACCGGTCCCGGGCCCGCGCCCTGCTCAACGAGGCGCTGGCGCTGTGGGACGGCGAACCGCTGGCCTCCGTCCCGGGACCGTACGCGGAGAACCAGCGCACCCGGCTGGAGGAATGGCGGCTCCAGCTCACCGAGGCCCGGCTCGACCTCGACCTCGAGCTCGGCTGCCACGCGGAGGCCGTCTCCGAACTGACCGCGCTCACCGCCGTGCACCCGCTGCGGGAGCGGCTGCGCGAACTGCTGATGATCGCCCTGTACCGCAGCGGCCGTCAGGCGGAAGCACTCGCCGTGTACGCCGACACGCGTCGGCTGCTCGCCGACGAACTCGGCGTGGACCCGCGCCCGGAGCTCTCGCAGCTCCAGCAGCGGATCCTGCAGGCCGACGAGGAACTGGCCCACCCGGCCGACGAGGAGGCGCCCGCACCCGCCGCCGTCCGGCCGGCCCAGCTCCCCGCCACGGTCCCGGACTTCACCGGCCGCGCCTCCTTCGTACGCGAACTGAGCAACCGGCTGGCGACTGCCGAGGGTTCGGTCATGGCGGTGTCGGCGCTGGCGGGAATCGGGGGCGTCGGCAAGACGACGCTGGCCGTGCACGTCGCGCATCAGGCCCGCCCGCACTTCCCGGACGGCCAGTTGTACGTCGACCTGCAGGGCGCGGGCGCCCGCGCCGCCGAACCGGAGACGGTCCTGGGCGCCTTCCTGCGGGCGCTCGGCACCGCGGACTCGGCGATCCCCGACTCCCTGGACGAACGGGCGGCGCTGTACCGCTCCACGCTCGACGGCCGCCGCATCCTGGTCCTCCTGGACAACGCCCACGACGCGGCGCAGATCCGCCCCTTGCTCCCCGGCACGGCGGGCTGCGCGGCCCTGGTCACGAGCCGCGTCCGCATGGTCGACCTCGCGGGCGCGCACCTGGTGGACCTCGACGTGATGTCCCCCGAGGAGGCGCTCCAGCTCTTCACCCGGATCGTCGGCGAGGAACGGGTCGGCTCGGAGCGCGAGGCGGCCCTGGACGTGGTGGCCGCGTGCGGCTTCCTCCCCCTCGCGATCCGTATCGCCGCCTCCCGCCTGGCCGCCCGCCGCACCTGGACGGTCTCGGTCCTGGCGGCGAAACTCGCCGACGAGCGCCGCCGCCTGGACGAACTCCAGGCGGGCGACCTGGCGGTGAAGGCCACCTTCGAACTCGGCTACGGCCAGCTGGAACCGGCCCAGGCCCGCGCGTTCCGCCTGCTCGGCCTGGCGGACGGCCCGGACATCTCCCTGGCGGCAGCGGCGGCGCTGCTGAACCTGGAGGTGCACGCGGCGGAGGACGTACTGGAGTCCCTGGTCGACACGTCACTGCTGGAGTCGGCGGCGCCGGGCAGGTACCGCTACCACGACCTGGTGCGGCTCTACGCGCGTGCATGCGCGGAGCGGGACGAACAGCCACCGGTCGAACGGGAGTTGGCGCTGTCGCGACTGCTGGACTTCTACCTGGCCACGGCGGCGGGGGTGTATGCGCTGGAGCGGCCAGGGGAGCGGGTACTCGACCACTTCTCGCGCACCGAGTATCCGGGGCTGACTGTGCAGGTGCGAGAGACCGCCCTCGACTGGCTGTTCACCGAATCCAGCGGACTGCTCGCCTGTGCCCGCCAATCGGCCTCCATCGGAATGTCGAGGCGCGCCTCCGACCTGCTCATGGCCGTTGTGGACCTGGGCGAGTCGGGCGCGAATTCACACCAGTTCGCGGCCGCCGCCATGGCCGTCAGCGAGGCTGCCGGCACCGCGGGGGACGCCCAGGCGGAGGGCCGTGCGCGCACCATGCTCACTCATGCTCTCAGCGTCTCCGGACGCTTCGCCGAAGCCGAGATCCAGGCTCAACGGGCACTGGCCCTCGGGCGGTCGGCCAGGGATCCGGTCTCTTTGGGGCAGGCCCCCAACCAGCGTGGCATCATCGCGCTCTACGAGAACCGTCACACCGACGCGGAAAGTCATCTCACCGAAGCACTGGCAGCCTTCAGGGCCGATGGCAACAAGCCGGGCGAAGCAGCCGCCCTGTGCAATCTGTCTCGCGTCCACCTCGCAACGGGCCGAACGATGAGCGCCGTGGACCTTGCCCAGCAAGGCGTCACCATCTACGAGCAGGACACCACCGGCCTGGCTCTTCGCCTCGCCAACGGAAAGTACGCACTCGGCCTTGCCCTCATGGGTACCGGACTGGCCTCACGAGCCGAGGCCACTCTGAACGAGGCGCTGCACGTCTTCCGGGACAGCCGCCAGCAGTTGTGGCACGGCATGACACTGTTCCGTCTGGCCGAGGTGCACCTGGGGAATCGGCAGCCGGCTCGGGCCGCGTCCCACGCGGAGCAAGCCCTGGCCGTGCTCAGGGGTATCGGCGGCGAATGGCGGCGCGCCAACGTCCTGACCGTGCTGGGACGAAGTCTGGCCGCAATCGGGCAGACCGACCGGGCCCGAGTCTGCTGGCGCGAGGCTCTCTCAGCCTTTGAGGAACTCGGCTCCCCCGAAGCCGAAGAGGTGCAGGCGCTGCTGCACCCGACACATGTGGCCGGGGCGGCCTGACGGTCGTTCATCAATCGTTTATCGCCGCACGGCACTCTCTGACCTATCGATCCGCCGCGTCGGGGGGCAGACGGGTCGGCGAGTGGCCTCACCGCTAGGGTGAACGGCCCTGGAATGCCCGCCCGGCGATCCACGGGGGAATCGCCGGGCGGGCTTGCCCATCCATTACACCCACTCTTTTCAGGAGTTGACCTTCATGGCCGACAACACCGGGAACCTCAAGCCGACGGACGCGCACGCCACCGGCGAGGAGATCACCACCCTGGACGCACACGCAACGAGCGAGCCGCTCAAGCCGCTTGACGCCCACGCGACGAGCGAGCCCGTCAAGCCCACGGACGCACACGCGACGAGCGAGCCGGCCAACTAGGGTCTTTCGTTTGGATCAGGCTGGATCAGGGAGCGGGGCCCGGTGCGTGCCAGGCCCTGCGAGCCCAGCGTGATCCGGACGAGAGGCCCGAGGGCCTCACGCACGGGGGACGGCCGCGGCGGCGCGGAGGGGGAGCCGTCGCGGCCGCTGGCATGTCCGCGCACCGGTCACCGTAATCGCGTCAACGTTCGACCTTTTCGCGCCGACGGGGTCCCACCATCGTCCCCCTGTCACTACTGTCACTTCACGCCCGGAAGCTCTCTCCTCACACAGGAGTTGCAATCCGAGGTGAGGACCGCCGCCGCCCCGACAGCCGGGCCCTGACCACCGCGAGCGCGACGCCGATGGCCTACTTGTGGTCATGCAGCCCCAGCCGCTCCGGAGCCCCGGCTCAACGTGAGCGGTCAGGCCCCCGTTCGCCCCCGCAGCTCCCCCTTCACCACCTTGCCGCTCGCGTTCCGCGGCAGCTCGTCCACGAACTCCACCGTCCTGGGGACCTTGTAGTTCGCCATCTCCCGCCTCGACCAGGCGATCAGGTCGTAGGCGGTGAGCGTCGCGCCCGGGCGGCGGACCGCGTATGCCTTGCCGACCTCGCCCAGCCTGGGGTCCGGGATGCCGATCACCGCCACGTCCGCCACGTCCGGGTGCAGGCCGAGGAGTTGTTCGATCTCCGCGGGGTACGCGTTGAAGCCGCCGACGATGAACATGTCCTTGATCCGGTCCGTGATGCGCAGATTGCCCGCCTCGTCGAGGATGCCTACGTCTCCTGTGTGGAGCCAGCCGTCCGGGGTGATGGCGGTGGCCGTGGTGTCGGGGTCCTCGAAGTAGCCCTGCATCACGTTGAAGCCCCGGACCAGGACCTCGCCCGGGGTGCCGGGAGGCGCCACGACGCGGATCTCCGTGTCGGGGATCGCGCGGCCCGAGGTGGAGGAGATCACGTCGGGCCGGTCGCCGCGGCGGCACATCGTGACGATGCCGCTCGCCTCGGAGAGGCCGTACGCCGTGAGCACCGTCGCGATGCCCAGCTCCGTGCGCAGGCGTTCCACCAGTTGGAGGGGGACGACCGCCGCACCCGTCACCACCAGGCGCAGGGCCGAGAGGTCGTGCGTGGCCCGGGCCGGGTGGTCCAGCAGGGACTGGTGGAGGGTGGGCGGGCCGGGGAGGACCGAGATGCGTTCGGCGGCGATGTTGGCGAGGACCGTGTCCACGTTGAACACCGGCTGCGGGACCATCGTCGCACCCCGCATCAGGCACGCGATGATGCCCGCCTTGTAGCCGAAGGTGTGGAAGAACGGGTTCACGATCAGATAGCGGTCGCCCTCGCGCAGGCCCGCCAGCTCGCTCCAGATCGCGTAGCAGCGCAGCGTCTGGGCGTGGGTGATCACGGCGCCCTTGGGGCGCCCCGTGGTGCCCGAGGTGTAGATGATGTCGGAGGGCGAGGAGGGGGTGATCGCGTCCGCTCGTGCCCGCACCTCCGCCGGGGAGATCCGCTCGCCCGTCGCCAGGAAGTCCTTCCAGGTGACGTAGGACTCGGGGGCCGCGTCCGCCAGCACCACCACCCTTTCCAGGTGCGGGAGTCCCACATCGGCCCGGCGCAGCGACGCCACGTAGGACGTGCCGAGGAACGTGCCGGTGACGAAGAGCAGTTTCGCGCGGCTGCGCCGCAGGATGTACGCCGCCTCCGTGCCCTTGAAGCGCGTGTTGAGAGGGACCAGGACCGCGCCGGCCGTGACCGCCCCGAGCGCCGAGACGATCCAGTCCAGGGTGTTCGGCGCCCAGACCGCGACCCGGTCCCCCGGCTCCACGCCCGACGCCATGCACGCGGCGGCGGCTCGCTCGACGCGGTCGCCCAGTTCGGCGTACGAGATGCGGGTGCGGCCCTCGACGACCGCCTCCCGGTCCCCGTACCGGCGCGCTGCCGTCCGTACCAGCCCCGGGATGCTGCCCCATTCCTCGTCGCCGCGCATCGCATGCCCTCCCGCCCGAACCGCAATAGCTGACTATCCGTCAGATTAGCTGTAGCCTCTGCGGCTGTCAGCAGTCATGACGATCGCGGAGGTGGCGGATGGCGACGCTCAAGGACGTGACGGCGATAGCCGGTATCGGGCAGACGGCCTTCGCGAAACGACTTCCCGAGTCCGAGAAGACCTTGGCCTGCCGGGCGATCGTCGCGGCCCTCGACGACGCGGGCATCACCGCGTCGGAGGTCGACGCCTTCGCCTCCTACACGATGGAGGAGACCGACGAGGTCGAGGTCGCCAAGGCGATCGGGGCCGGCGATGTCACCTTCTTCTCCAAGGTCGGCTACGGGGGCGGGGGTTCGTGCGCGACGATCGCGCATCTCGCCGCCGCCGTCGCCACCGGACAGGCGAGCGTCGGGGTCGCGTGGCGCTCACGGAAGCGCGGCTCGGGGCCGAGGCCCTGGAAGAACACCGCCGTTCAGCTGCCGACCCCCGCCCAGTGGACCCGTCCGTACGGCCTGCTGCGGCCCGCCGACGAGATCGGGATGCTCGCGCGGCGGTACATGCACGAGTACGGGGCCACCCGCGACCATCTCTTCAATGTCGCGCTCGCCTGCCGCAACCGCGCCAACCAGAACCCCGACGCGGTGATGTACGAACGCCCGCTGACCCGCGACATGTACATGAGCTCGCGCTGGATCAGCGAGCCACTCTGCCTCTTCGACAACTGCCTGGAGACGGACGGGGCGCTGGCCTGCGTCATCGTCTCCGCCGAGCGGGCCCGCGACTGCCGGCGCAAACCCGTCTACATCCACTCCGTCGCCCAGGGCCTGCCCGCCCAGCACCACGGGATGGTCAACTACTGGAACGACGACCCGCTCACCGGGCCCGCCTGGACGGCTGCCCGGCAGCTGTGGAAGCAGGCCGACTTCGGTCCGGACGATGTCGATGTCGCGCAGATCTACGACGCGTTCACCCCGCTCATCCCGCTCTCCCTCGAGGGCTACGGCTTCTGCGGTCGCGGCGAGGGTGCCGCGTTCACCGAGGGCGGGGCTTTGGAGAGCGGCGGCCGGCTGCCCATCAACACGGGCGGCGGCGGACTCAGCGAGGGGTACGTGCACGGTTTCAACCTCATCAACGAGGGCGTGAAGCAATTGCGCGGCACCTCCACCGCCCAGGTACCGTCCGCCGCCACCTGCCTGGTCACCGCCGGTGAGGGCGTGCCCACCTCCGCCGTACTGCTGAGGAGCTGACATGGAATCGCTGTTGCTGCCCGTCGTCGACGAGGACGGCGCGCCCTTCTGGGAGTACGCCGCCCGGGGCGAACTCCGCGTCCAGGCGTGCGCCGCCCCCGACTGCGGCAGGCTCCGCTTCCCGCCCCGGCCCTGCTGCCCGCACTGCCGGTCGTTCGAGAGCGAGTGGCGGGCGATGAGCGGGCGCGGGCGCATCTGGTCGTACGTGGTGCCGCATCCGCCGCTGCTGCCCGCGTACGCCGCACAGGCCCCGTACAACGCCGTCGTCGTCGAGCTGGCCGACGCCCCGCACATCCGGCTGGTCGGCAATGTGGTCAGCGGGCCCGACGCGCCGCTGAACTCGGTCGATCCCGAGAGGTTGCGGATCGGGGCATCGGTGAAGGCGGTCTTCGCGCCGGTGGGTCCTGAGTCGACCGTGGTCCGCTGGCAGTTGGAGCGGTGAGGGGCGAGAGGCCCGCGACGAGGGGACGCGGATGACGGTGCGGACGGAGACCGACAAGGAGACCGGGGTCGCGCTCGTCACCCTCGACCGGGCCGAGCGGCTGAACGCGATCGATCTGGCGACGGCCGACGAACTGGCCGGTGTCTGGCGGGCGTTCCGATTCGATGACGACGTGCGGGCCGTCGTCGTGACCGGCGCGGGCGGTCGCGCCTTCTGCACGGGGCTCGACCGCGACGTGGAGGTGCCTCAGCCCTCGTCCCCGTACACGATCGACGATCCGCTGATCGCGATCGGGCCGAAGGCGAATGACCTGTGGAAGCCGGTGATCGCCGCCGTGGAGGGGATGGCGTGCGGCGGGGCGTTCTATCTGTTGGGCGAGTCGGAGTTCGTCGTCGCGTCCGAGGAGGCGACCTTCTTCGACCCCCATACGACGTACGGCATGGTCAGCGCGTACGAGGCGATCCACATGGCGCAACGGATGCCGTTCGGGGAGGTGGCCCGGATGTCCCTGATGGGCACGGCCGAACGGGTGACGGCCCGCCGCGCCTACGAGACCGGGCTGGTCAGCGAGGTGACGGTGCCCGGTGGCGCGGTGGCGGCGGCGGTGCGGGCGGCGGGCGTGATCGCGTCGTATCCGACCGAGGCGGTACAGGGGACGGTACGGGCGGTGTGGTCCGCGAAGGAGGCCGCGAGGGCGCAGGCCCTGGCCCATGCCCCGCAGCTGATCGCTCTCGGGAACCTGCCGGTGGAGCGGCAGGGGGAGCTGTTCAGGGGGCGAGGGCGGGGCAACGGGGAGTTCCGGCTGCGGTGAGGCGCGGCCGGAACTCCCGGTCGCGGTGAGCCGGAACCCCCGTCGCTGCGGTCAGTAGCTGAGTTCGGCCTCGGCCCGGCACCTCTTCACCCGGGACACCTTGCTCGGGCTGTCCATCCGCACGGAGACGGTCGCGCTGTCGACGCCCGTCAGCTCCACGTTCGCCTCGCCTGTGTCGACGGTGTTGCCGCGCGCGTCGAGGAAGGTGACATCGACCGTGTACGTGTGCGTGCCGAGTTCGCTCGAGGCGACTCGGACGGTGGAGGAGGTCACGGCTCGCCGCTTGCCCTTGCGGGGCTGGGCGCAGCGGAGCACGGTCACCGTGGGCGCGTCCGTGGCCGTGGCACCGGGGGTCGCGGTCTCGTAGTCGGAGCTGCCGGACGAGCTGCTCGACGAGTCGTCGTAGATGTCGTCGTCGTAGTCGTCGTGGTGGTAGCTGCCGTTGCTCTTCTTGGAGTTGGAGCAGCCGCCTCCGCCGCTGCTCGAACCGTGGCTCCTGCTGCCTCGGCTCTTGCCGCCATGGCTCGACGCCGAGAATCCGGTGAGTGCGAGCACCACCACGACCAGAACCGCCGAAAGTTTCAGATGCTGCCGCATCATCGATGCAGCCCCCCTTGATTTGTTGTCATGTCGCTGTCCAGCGACCGCGCGACACCGTAACGCATGGCCCGTGCAGGAAGAGGTGCAAGGCCGGTCCGTCCCTGGTGGCGAGGGCCGACGGCCGGGCGTAGCGTCGACGCCGAGAGCGGTGCAGATCCCCGACGCCGATCCGCACACCCGACGGAGGCCGACGATGATCCGCAACATCCTCGGCTCGATCGTCGCTCTCGCAGGAGCGGCGGCCGTCGTGCTGAGCCCCTTCCGTGACTGGTACGACGGCCGTCTCGGACGTCATTACCGGGTCGCGGACCTCTTCAACGGCATCAGTGGCGCGCGGCCGGGACCGTTGGCGTCGATCTGGCTGCCGTTTCTGTTCGCGGCCGCCGTGGCGCTGGTGGGCCTGGTGCTGCGATCGCGGCTGCTGGTCGCCTGCGCGGGCGTGATCGTGCTCGGCTTCACCGTGCTGTGGATGGTGCGGCAGGGACAGGTGGGCGGGAGCCTGACGGTGGCGTCGGACGGGTCCGGGCTTCAGCTGGGGGTGGCGTACGCGGCGGGCGGCGGGGTGCTGCTCCTGCTGGGCGCGCTGCTGATGTCGGGACGGCACGGCAGTGGCGGCCGCCTCGGCCGAAGGGCCCATAACCAGCCGTACGCGGCGCCGGGGTCGGAGGATCCGGACACCTGGCCGCCGACGCAGGAGCCGGGACCCTCGGTGCAGACGAGTCCGTGGCCGGAGCCGGAAGTCGACCCGTACACGGGTCCGGACACGCACCCGAGGCACCAGGACACGGCGCCGTACCCCGTGCAGGATGAGGGCCCTGACACACGACGCCCTCCCCAGGCGTGACGCGTCCCCGGTGCGGGGTTCCGTCCTCGAACGCCGGACGGGCGGGAGGCGTCCGCCGAGTGGCCGCCCCTACGTCCGCGCCCTGTTCCCCGTACCCGTTCCCTTCAGCGCGTCCAGCGCGTACACGCAGCGGTCCTTGCTGCACGCGTACACCACGCCTCCCTGTGCCACCGGTGAACCCGTGATCTCACCGCCCGTCGCCAGCTTCCACCTCAGCTGACCGCCCGCCGCGTCCAACGTGTAGAGCACGTGGTCGGCGGAGCCGAAGTGGACCCGGCCGTCGGCCACGACCGGTGCGCCGACGACCTCGCCGCCCGCGGCGAAGCGCCACTTCGGGGTGCCCGTCACGGCGTCCAGCGTGTAGAGCGCGCTGCCGCTGCCGACGTGGACGTTGCCCGCCGCCACCAGCACCGGTTCGATCGACTGCCGGGCCTCCGTCGCGATGCGCCAGCGGTCCTTGCCGGTCGTCGCGTCCAGCGCGTACACCGTGCCGAGGTAGTCGGCCAGGTACACCCCGCCACCCGTGACCGCGGGGCCCGGTGCGAAGGCCGGCGGGGAGAGGAAGACCGCGGGCGACTCGAAGTGCCAGCGCACCCGGCCCGCCGCGATGTCCACGGCGAGGACCCGGGTGCCCGCGGCGATGTACACGTGCCCGTCCGGCGCCGGGGTCACCCGGACCGGCACGCCGCCGCAGGAGGCCGCGTCGCCGATCGGGTACGACCAGCGCTCGATGCCCGTGCGGGCGTCGACGGCGCGCAGCCGGGCGTCCTGCCACAGGTACACGGTGCCTTCGTGGATCGCCGGCCCGGCCTCCGCCGTCTCGAAGTCGGTCTGTACGCCGCTCGTCTCCCACAGCTTCTCGCCGGTGGACGCCTCCCACGCCTGGACGCCGCCGCCACGCGTGCCGGTGACGACCGTGCCCCGGTCGGCCTTGAGGGAGTACACCCAGGCGTCCGTCTGCAGCCGCCACCGCTCGGCGCCGGTCAGCGCGTCCAGGGCGTACAGCGAAGGGCCGTCGGAGCCATGGATGCGGCCGCCGTCGAGCGCCATCGACCAGGCCACGTCGCGGGTCTTGAACTGGCGCCGGCCGTTGCCGACGTCCAGCGCGTGCACCTCGAAGGACGTCACGTACAGCAGGTCCCCGGCGACGACCGGCGTGCCCCACACGTCGTTCGACATCCGGAACCGCCAGGGCCGCCAGCGGTCCGGCCCGGCGGGGGCCGCTTCAGGGGCGTGCGCCGGCGCGGGTACGGGTGGGGCGGCGACCGGGGCCGTGCCGTTCAGCCCGGCGGGCGGGCGCACCCAGCCCGTCGCGGGACCGGCCTCGGCGCCGGCCATGGCACGCACGTCACCGGCGCGCGGCCCGGGCCCGATCGACACCTTCGCGCCGCTCAGCCGCACCGGACCGCCCCCGTCCGGAGCCTGGACGGGCGACCGGGAGAGGGAGGGTGCGGGGGACGGGGATCTCAGGTCGGCGCCGCTGCGCCACGCCGGCTCCCAGTCCGCGCCCGGCGGGCGATGGGGCGGTGGGGGCGGCGGAGCAGGCGCCGGCGCGGGTGCGGACGCCACGGGCGCCGCCGTACGCCCTCCACCGCGCCGCTGCTCGATCATGGCCGTGGCCGATGTCGGCAGCCAGGCCGACGCCGTACCGCTGTCGTCGCTGCCGGAGGCGAAGAGGTGCGGGGCCAGCTGGGCCTGCAGATCGGCGGGGCTGGGCCGCAGCGCCGCGTCCATCTGCATGCAGGACTCGATCAGGGGCCGCAGATCGTCGGGCAGGCCCTCCACATCGGGGCCCTCCCGCAGCAGCATGAAGACCGTCTCGACCGGGTTGGCCCCATGGAAGGGCGCATGCCCGGTGGCGGCGAACACCAGCGTCGAGCCGAGCGAGAACACATCGCTGGCGCCCGTCACACTGCGCGAGTCCCGCGCCTGCTCGGGCGACATGTAGGCGGGGGTGCCGACCGCCACGTTGGTCATCGTCAGCCGGGTGTTGGAGACACCGGACGCGATCCCGAAGTCGATCACCCGCGGGCCGTCCTCGACCACCAGCACGTTCGACGGCTTGAGGTCGCGGTGGACGAGGCCCGCGCCATGGATGGACTGCAGGGCCTCGGCGATCCCGGCGGCCAGCCAGCGCACCGCCTGGGTCGGCATCGGACCGCACTCATTCACTATTTCCTCGAGCGAGGGAGCGGGCACGTACGCAGTGGCCAGCCACGGCACGGCGGCGCGCGGATCGGCGTCCACCACGGCCGCCGTGTAGAACCCGCTGACCGCCCGGGCGGCCTCCACCTCACGCGTGAAGCGGACCCGGAACAGCTGATCCTCGGCAAGTTCTGTACGTACGGTCTTGATCGCCACCCGTCGGCCCGACGCCGAACGGGCGAGATAGACCAGCCCCATGCCGCCGGCCCCGAGCCGTCCCAGTACCTCGAACGGGCCGATCCGCCTCGGGTCGTGCTGCGTCAGCTGCTCCACCACTTACCTGCCACCTCCCCGTACGGACCTCAGCAACAGAAGCCCGCGAAAAACCGCCCCGTGCAGGGTCTCACCACTGGGCACCACCCGGCGGTGCGCACCCCGATTGTTCCTGGCTGAAGCGATGGTTGCGAACCCGGGGGCGGATCGGGGTGTCACATGTCACTCTGCCCTCTATCGGGACACCGGGGGCTGAAGTACGGCGAACTCGGCACCCTGATTGTCGTGCAGGACCGCCATCCTCCCGTACGGGATGTCGAAGGGCGGCACGGAGACCCGGCCACCGAGGTGGGCGCCGGTCTCGGCCGTGGCGTCGCAGTCCGCGACGGCGAAGTAGTTGAGGAAGTAGCTGGGCATCTCGGCCGGGAACGCGTCGGTGATGACGCTGCGCCCGCCGATCGCGGTGTCGGGGCCCGGTTCGCTGCCGGCCGGGGACCACATCCGGAAGTCGACCCCGGGCACGTCTTCGTCGGAACCGCCGGTGCCGGACTCGGGTGTCTCGGATCGGGGGGCCTCGGGCTCACCCGTCCCGGACCCAAGGGTCGCGGGCTCACCGGACGTGTCCGCGCCGGCCCCGGTCGTGCCCGCCCCGCCGGTTCCGGGCTCCCCCGTGCCTGGCTCGCTCCTGCCCGGCCCGTCTGCGTCGGCCGAGCCGAGATTCGTTCCGCGGAACCCGAAGACCTGCTCGTAGAAGGCGTCCACACGGTCCTTCTGCCGGGTGTACACCTCCGTCCAGCAGAAGGATCCCGGCTCGTTCTGCTTCTCGAACCCGCTGCGGTCCCCCGCCTGCCAGAGCCCGAAGACCGCGCCTCCGGGATCGGCGGCCTGCGCGAGGACGCCGGCGCCGCCCACCCTGACGGGCTCGGTGATCACCTGACCGCCCGCCTGCCGGATCCTGGTGACGGTCGCGACGATGTCGTCGGTGGCGAAGTAGATGCCCCACGCGGTCGGCATCCGGCCGTCCTGCTTGGCGGCCAGTGCGGCGACCAGCTTGCCGCCGCTGAGCGCATCGGCACGGGGACCGCCCCTGTCCACCTCTTCACCGGCCCGGAAGGTCCATCCGAAGAGCTCACCGTAGAAGCGCTTGCCCGCTTCGAGGTCGGGGAGCTGCACATCCACCCAGCACGGCGCGGAGTGCGCGAATGCGGCCATGGGCCCGGATCCTTCCGCAGTAGTGACGCTCGTCACACCCAAAGTAGCCGCGCGCCGTCCGCACCGCGCCGCGACGAACCGTCGAACACGGCCTCGATGGCGGAGCGCCTTACCCATCGCGTCACGGAAAGTTATCCACGGAAGTTGTCCACAGGCTGTTGATAACACAATTCAAGCTGTGGATCGGATCCACCGAAATCCGGCCACTCCCCCCACACCACCCCACCGCACCTGCGGACCTCCCCATTTGCAGTCGGCCGAATCGCGCTCCGATCACCCCTCGGTAAGCTGACGGCATGACAGGACAAGTGCGCACCGTCGACGGCCGCGTGGCCGGTCGACGCGGACAGGCGACGCGGCAGAAGCTGCTCGACTGCCTCAGCGAGATGCTCAGCTCCTCGCCGTACCGGGACGTCAAAGTCATCGACGTCGCCCGGAAGGCAGGGACTTCACCCGCGACCTTCTACCAATACTTCCCCGACGTCGAGGGCGCCGTCCTCGAGATCGCGGATGAAATGGCCAAGGAGGGCGCCGGGTTGACGGAACTGGTCGCAGGACGCTCCTGGGTCGGCAAGTCCGGCTGGCAGACCGCCGAAGAACTCGTGGAGGGGTTCCTCGACTTCTGGCGGCGCCACGACGCGATCCTGCGCGTGGTCGACCTCGGCGCGGCCGAGGGCGACAAGCGGTTCTACAAGATCCGCATGAAGATCCTGAACTCGGTCACCAACTCCCTTACGGATTCGGTGAAGGACCTCCAGGCCAAGGGCAAGGTCGACAAGGACATCAGCCCCGCGGCGATGGCGGGCTCGCTGGTCGCGATGCTGGCCGCGGTCGCCTCGCACCAGAAGGGCTTCCAGACCTGGGGTGTGAAGCAGACCGAACTCAAGCCGAACCTGGCGCTGTTGGTGCACCTGGGCATCACCGGCAAGAAGCCGACGAAGTAGCGCCCCGGCTTCCCCCTTCCGCTCCGGGCACCGCACGGCCATCCGGGCTGCCCACGTCCTGTCGCGCCGACGGCGGACCACACAATGTGGTCCGCCGTCGGCGTATCACCGCGCCTCACGAAGTCGCACGCCGCTCCAGCCGGAAGAGCCGGATCTCCCGCTCCACCCGCGCCTGGTAGGTGGCATACGGCGGCCAGAACGCCAGCGCCACCCGCCACACCTCCTCCCGTTCCGCGCCCTCCAGCAACCGGGCGCGCACCGCGATGTCGTGGCCCTTCCAGTTGATGACCGCGTCGTCCGGATGGGCCAACAGGTTCGCGGTCCAGGCAGGATGACCCGTACGGCCGAAGTTGCTGCCGATGAGAACCCACGTCCCGTCACCGTGCTCCGGGGTGGGCATACAGGCCAGTGGGGTGGTCCGCAGTTGCCCGCTCCTCGCCCCGCGCACCGTCAGGATCAACCCCGGCAGCATCTGCGCGCTGAGCAGCACCTTGCCGCGGGTGAGACGGTGGACGGTGCGGTCCATGGCCGGTATGACGTGCGGGGCGATCCTTGCGAAGGTGCGGGTCGAGGACACCTTCTGGATCAGCCGGACTCCGGGTGCCATCAGACCGCCACCCCCATCCGCGGCCCGTACCCGTGCCCCTGCGCCTGTCCCTGCCCGTGCCCCTGGGCGTCCTGCGTGAAGAGCCCGGCCTGCTCGGCCGCGTGGTCGCGCAGCCGGTGGACCGGCCCGAAGAGCAGTTCGTCGGCGGCGGCCCGCTTGAAGTAGAGATGCGCCTCGTGCTCCCAGGTGAAGCCGATCCCGCCGTGCAGCTGGACGGCCTCGGCGGTGGTGATCCGCAGGGTTTCCAGCGCCTGGGCGAGCGCGAGCCCTCCGGCCGTCGGGTCCCAGGCCGCGTAGTACGCCGCAGACCTGGCTGCCTGCACCCGCACGTACAGATCGGCCAGCCGGTGTTTCACGGCCTGGAAGGAGCCGATGGCCCGGCCGAACTGCTCGCGCGACTTGACGTACTCGACGGTCCGGTCGAGTGTGCTCGCCGCGGCTCCGACCGCCTCCGCCGCCAGTACGGCGGCGGCGGTGCGTCCGACGGCGGCCAGGGCGCCCGCCGGGCCGGCTGCATCGACCGTGTCGTCCGCGCCGAGCAGTTCCGCGGCGGTGTCGCGCAGCTCGACGCGAGCCAGCGGCCGGGTCTCGTCCAGCGAGGTCTGCCGGGTGCGGGCGAGCCCGGTCGCCGTGTCCGCTCGGACGAGGAAGAGGAGCGTACGGCTGCGCGGGAAGCCGCCCGTGTGGGCCGCGACCAGCAGCAGTCCGGCGCTGTGCCCGTCGAGGACCCGCGCGGCCTCCCCGTACAGCCGCCACCCCTCCGGTCCGGGCCGGGCCTGCACGCCACCGGCCCGCCCGCCGCCCGCCCAGGCGCCGCCGGTGGTGTCGCCGGTGAGACCGAGAGCGGTGGAGAGCGAGCCTCCGGGGGCGGCGAGGGTCGCGGTCAGTTCACCCGCGGCGATGCGCGGCAGCAGGGCGGTGCGCTGGGCCTCGGTGCCGAGTGCGGCGATCAGAGGAGCGGCGAGCGCGGCGGTGGCGAGCAGCGGGGACGGCAGCAGGGCACGGCCGGTCTCCTCGCAGGCGACGGCGAGTTCGACGGGCCCGCAGCCGACTCCCCCGTACTCCTGCGCGAGCGCGAGCCCCGGCAGCCCGAGGTCCTGGGCGAGTTGCCGCCACAGGGCCCCGTCATATCCGTGCGCGGTCCGCACCGCGCTCCTGACCTCGCCGGGTCCGCAGCGTTTGACCAGCAGTTCGCGCAGGGTGCGGCGGATCTCGTCCTGCTCCGCGGTGAAGGCGGCGTCCATCGTCGGGCTCCTTCCCCTCAGGGGCCGTAGGCCTCTGATCTGACGGGTCGTCATGCTAAGCGTGATGTTGCGAGAAACCCAGAGCCGCGCACGTGCTCGCGGACCCCCTCCGTCATATCTGATGTACCGTCAGATCCATGCCTTCCTCACGCTCCTCCCGCCCGCGCAAGGTCGCTGCCGTCGGCATATCCCTCGCGGACTGCGGACGCGTCGACGGCCCCACTCCGTACGCCCTGCACGCCCAGGCCGCCCGCCGGGCGCTCGCCGACTCGGGTCTGGACCGCTCGGTCGTCGACGGCTTCGCCTCCGCCGGACTCGGCACACTCGCCCCGGTCGAGGTCGCGGAGTATCTGGGCCTCAAGCCCACCTGGGTGGACTCCACCGCGGTCGGCGGTGCGACCTGGGAGGTGATGGCCGCCCATGCCGCCGACGCCATCGCGGCCGGCCGCGCCGACGTCGTACTGCTGGTGTACGGGTCCACCGCGCGCGCCGACATCCGGGCCGGGCGCCGCACGTCGAACCTCTCGTTCGGCTCGCGCGGCCCGCTCCAGTTCGAAGTGCCGTACGGGCACTCGCTGATCGCCAAGTACGCGATGGCCGCCCGCCGCCATATGCACGAGTACGGGACGACGCTGGAGCAACTCGCCGAGGTCGCCGTCCAGGCGCGCGCGAACGCGGCGGCCAACCCGGACGCGATGTTCCGGGACCCGATCACGGTGGACGACGTCCTGTCGGGCCCGATGATCGCGGACCCGTTCACCAAGCTGCACTGCTGCATCCGCAGCGACGGCGGGTGCGCGGTACTGCTGGCGGCCGAGGAGTACGTACCGGACACGGCGAAGGACCCGGTGTGGATCCTCGGCACGGGCGAGTACGTCTCGCACTCCACGATGTCCGAATGGGACGACTTCACGGTCTCCCCCGCCGCGGTCTCCGGCCGGCTGGCCTTCGGGCGTGCCGGGGTACGGCCCGCCGACATCGATCTGGCGCAGATCTATGACGCCTTCACCTACATGACGCTGGTGACGCTGGAGGATCTGGGGTTCTGCGCGAAGGGCGAGGGTGGCGCGTTCGTCGAGAAGGGCCGGATCGGTCGGTCCGGCGAACTTCCGGTGAACACCGACGGGGGTGGGCTTTCGGCCTGTCATCCTGGGATGCGCGGGCTCTTCCTCCTGGTGGAATCCGTCCGCCAGCTCCGTGGTGAAGCGGGGAAATGGCAGGTCAGAAGGGCGGACGGCAGCTTTCCAGAGCTGGCCGTGGCCTCGGGAACGGGTGGCTGGTTCTGTTCCTCGGGCACGGTTGTGCTGGGACGGGGCTGAGAAGCCCGAATCCCAGGCAGGCGCTGCCTGAAAGCGCTCTCTCTATAACTTTTTGACCCGGGCACCTCAAACCTCTAGGTTCTGGCGTCCAGGCTCGGTCCAGGGAGGACGGGCCACCTTCGTCCTTGGGGGGACAACATGCACTGGTATCTCGATGTCCTGAAGAAGTACGCGGTGTTCAGCGGCCGTGCGCGCCGCCAGGAGTTCTGGATGTACGCGCTGTTCAACGCCATCGCCGCCATCATCGCGGTGGTGCTCGACCTGGCGCTCGGCACGTTTCCGATCATCATCGCGATCTACTACCTCGCCGTGCTTCTGCCCAGCCTCGGTGTCTTCGTGCGCCGCCTGCACGACACCGGCCGCTCCGGCTGGTGGATCCTGTTCGGGATCATCCCGGCGGTGGGCGGGATCACTCTGCTCGTCTTCTCGTGCCTCGAGGGCGAGCGCAGCCAGAACGCGTACGGCCCCGACCCGAAGTCGGGCTACGCCGCGGCCTAGTAGGCCCCGCCGTCCGGCCGTCCGGCGGCACGCATGACCGCATGACCGTGCGCTCACCGCTCTGAGCGCACACCACACAGGGCGTCGCCCGGCAACCCACTGCCGGCCGACGCCCTGTGGGCGTCCGGCCACAGCCGCGCTCCCGGGACCGTCATCCCCACGCGGCCCTCGGCGCCGAAGAACTCGTCCGCCTCGCACCACCGCGGACCTCCCCGGCGCCCCCTCGCCCCGGCGGGCATGATGGGGCCGCATGACCGATGTGACGCCTGATCCGCACTCCGCCCAGCAGGCCTTCCGGGACCTCCTGCACGCCCAGCGCGTATGGGACGTCGAGCTGCCCTCGTTCGATCCCGCCGCCGCGCCCCGCACCCCGCTTCCCCTCTTCCACGCCTGGTTCGCCGAGGCGGTGGCCGCCGGACAGGCCGAGCCGCACACCATGACGCTGGCCACCGTCGACGCCGAGGGGCACCCGGACCTACGGACGCTGATGCTGCACGACGCGGACGAGCGTGGCTGGCACTTCGCCACGCACGCCACCAGCGCGAAAGGCCGCCAGCTGGCCGCGCACCCGCACGCGGCGCTCGGCTTCTACTGGCCCGCGCAGGGAAGGCAGGTGCGGGTACGAGGTCCGGTCACCGCCTGCACCCCCGCCGAGAGCCGAGCCGACCTGCAGGTCCGCTCGACCGGGGCGCTGGCATCGGCGCTGGTGGGACGGCAGAGCGAGGTGCTCGGCTCGTACGAGGAGCTGCACCGCGCCTCCGACGCCGCCTGGGAGCGGGCACAGGCGGAACCGGGGGCGGACGTGGCGAGCTGGACGCGGTACGTGGTCGAGCCGCGCGAGGTCGAGTTCTTCCAGGGTGACGCGAGGCGGCGCCACATCCGGCTGCGCTACCGCCGGGACGGCGGGGCGTGGGAGCGGGAGCTGCTCTGGCCGTGACCGGCCCCCGGCCCGCCTCGCTCACTCGCTCCATCCGGTTTCGTGGTGTTTATCGGGTTCCGACGGAAAAGGAGCACTATGGGAGACAGGTGAGTTGCTGGAGGCTTTCCATGACACGAACCCGTTCCCGCTATGCCCCCGACCACGGTCTGACCACGCGCATGGTCACCACCATGTTCCTGATCGGACTGCTGTACGTGGTGCTGGTGGGCGTGCTCCTGGCGGTGCTGCGGGGCGCCTGGCCGATCATCCTGATCTTCACCGGCGGTCTGTTCATCGCCCAGTTCTGGTTCAGCGACCGCATCGCGGCATTCAGCATGGGTGCCCGCGAGGTCACCCCGGAGGAAGCACCCGAGCTGCACGGCACCATCGACCGGATCTGTGCCCTGGCGGACATGCCGAAACCACGGGTGGCCATCGCCCGGTCGGACGTACCGAACGCCTTCGCCACCGGCCGCGGCGAGAAGACCGCACTCGTCTGCGCCACCACCGGGCTCCTGCGCAGACTCGAACCCGAGGAGCTGGAGGGCGTCCTCGCGCACGAGATGTCGCACGTCGCCCACCGGGACGTCGCCGTCATGACGATCGCCTCGTTCCTCGGCGTCCTGGCCGGCATCATCACCCGCGTCGCCCTCTGGGGCGGCCTCTCCCGCAACCGCAGCAGCGACCCCGTCGGCATCGCGATCATGCTGATCCCGTTGATCAGCGCCGCCGTGTACTGCCTGAGCTTCCTGCTCACCCGGCTGCTCTCGCGCTACCGCGAGCTCTCCGCCGACCGCGCCGCCGCCCTCCTCACGGGCCGCCCCTCCGCGCTCGCCTCGGCGCTCACCAAGGTCAGCGGTCAGATGGCCAGGATCCCGACGGAGGACCTGCGGAAGGCGGAGCCGTACAACGCCTTCTACTTCGTCCCTGCGTTCTCCTCGAAGGAGAGCCTCGGCCGGCTGCTCTCCTCCCACCCGACCCTCGAGCAGCGCCTCGACCAGCTGGCCCGGATCTCCGTCGAACTCGCCCGCCCGTAAGGAACCAGGGAGTCCGCAGTGGGTCTTCTCGACACCATCCTCGGCCGCAGCAAACCGGTCCGCCCCGACCTCGACCAGCTCTTCGCCGTACCGTCCGCCGCCCTCACCCTCCAGGCGGGCGCCGGCTTCATCCCCACCGGTCTCGGCTCGGTCTGCTTCGCGGGAGTGGAGGGCGGCACCTTCGCCCGCATCCGGCAGGACGTGGAGGAACTGCTCGACGCGGACACGGACCGGGGCGGTATCCCGGTGGAGTTCAGCCAGGACTCGTACGGCTACACCTGGCTGCTCTCCCGCCGCTCACCCGACGACGTGGCCGCTCTGGTCAACGACCTGCACGCGGTCAACACCCTGCTCCAGGACGGCGGCTTCGGCCCGCAGTTGCTCTGCTCACTGATCGGCTTCCGGGACACCGAAGGGCGGTCTCTGGCGCTGGTCTACCTGTACAAGCGCGGCACGTTCTATCCGTTCGCCCCGGTGCGGGGCGGGGCCGAGAAGCGCGACAACCAGTTGGAGTTGCAGATCAGGGCGACACTCGGGGACGACCTGCGGGTCGAGAAGGATCTCTCCCGGTGGTTCCCGGTCTGGGGGGCGCCCGGACTGTGAGCCGTTCCCTATCATCAGGTTCATGACTGCTGAGCGCCCGAACTCCGTCAGCCGGCTGCGCGCTTCCGACGCCGACCGTGAAGCGGTGGTGGACCAGTTGAGGGAGGCCGCGGCCGAGGGCCGTATCGACCTCGACGAGCTGGACACCCGGCTGGGCCAGGCGCTGGTGGCCAAGACCTACGCCGAGCTGGCGCCCCTCACCGCCGATCTGGGGCCCGCACCGCAGGACGCGGGGAAGCCGCTGGTCCTCAAGGGCGGCATCCACGGCGCGGTGCGCACCGGGCGCTGGAAGGTGCCCGCGCACATCGATGTGGACGGCGGCATGGGCGGCGCCAAACTCGACTTCACCCTGACCGACTGCCGGCTGCGCGAGATCGAGCTGGAGGTCAACGGGCAGATGGGCGGGGTCAGGATCATCGTCCCGGCGGGCTGGGCCACGCAGACCGACGAGGTCGATCCCGGCATGGGCGGCTTCAAGGACCGCACCAGGGACGAAAGGCTCCCGGGCACCCCACTGATCCGCGTCACCGGCACGGGCGGCATGGGTGGTGTGGTCATCCGCCACCCCAATGTCTGGGAGCGGTGGAAGCTGCGGCGCGCCCTGCGGCGCAGCAAGTCGTTCTGAGCGGGAGCGGCCGATCCGGGGCCGTCTCACGGCCGGAAGACCGGGACCGCCTCGCCGCCCTCCTCGTGCCTGAAGGTGACACGTAGTTCCATGCCGATAACGAGGTCGGACTCCGTGCAGTCGACGATCTCCGTCATCATGCGCGGCCCTTCGGCGAGGTCGACGACGGCCGCCGTGTACGGGACGCGGGCGCCGAACGGCGGCAGGTCGTTCCGATGGACGACGGACCAGGTGTAGAGCGTGGCGCGGCCGCTCGCCCGCTCCCAGGTGACGTCCTCGCTCCAGCAGCGCGGGCAGAACTCGCGTGGGTAGTGGTGGGCCTTGCCGCAGGCGTGGCAGCGACGCAACAGCAGATGTCCCTCGGCGGCCGCGTCCCAGTAGGGCCGGGTGAAGTCGTCCGGTTCGGGCAGGTCGAAGCGGGGGGCGGCCGTGGTCATCCGAAGAGTCCGATCGCATGGTCGAGGGACCAGACCTGCCAGGACACGGCGAAGAGGGCGACGAGGGAGATCAGCGCCATCATCGCGTTCTGCCCCTGCTCGGCCCAGTCGTGGATCATCAGCACCAGGTAGAGGAGGTTGAGGACCAGTCCGCCGAGGAGCGCGACGGGTGTCAGGAAGCCGGCGACCAGGCCCAGACCCAGGGCGAGTTCGGCGTGGACGACGAGGTGGGCCATGGCCTTGGGGCGGGGTGCGACGATCCGCTGGAAGCCGGTCCGCACCGCAGCCCATCGGTGCTTGCCCGCGACGTCCGCCGCCCAGGCGATGCCCGTACCGCGCTCGAACCAGCCCTTCTTGTCCTTGTGCCGCCAGCTCTCCAGCCACCACAGGCCGAGCCCTATTCGAAGGACGGCGAGCCACTCGGCTCCGCCGAGCCAGATCGTCTGCATCGAGGCCCCTCCCACCGAACGGATCTGACGGTACGTCAGTTCACCTGATCCGGCACCGCTGCGCAAGAGGTGCGCGGCACGCGGACCGGACTCACACACTCGTGATCAATTCGCAATCGATTCCGGTCTTGACCGAGACCCATCAAGTAATCGGGCGATTACGCTCCGATCCATGCCCAACAGCACCTCCACCTCCGGCAGTAGTCCCATGCCCGCGCCCGCCCCCGCGCCCACCGACCTCACGGAACACCGGCCCGTCTACGTCGTCGGCGGCGGCCCCGGCGGTCTCGCCGCCGCGGCAGCCCTGCGCGAGCAAGGGATACGGGCCGTCGTGCTGGAGAAGTCCGGAAGCGTCGGCGCGTCCTGGCGCGGCCATTACGACCGGCTGCACCTGCACACCACCCGACGCTGGTCCGCGCTGCCGGGGCTCGCGATGCCCCGTCGGTTCGGACGCTGGGTCTCCCGCGACCATGTGGTGCGCTACCTGGAGAAGTACGTCGAACACCACGAGCTGGAGGTGGTGACCGGCGTCGAGGTGACCCGTGTGGACCGGGCGGCCGACGGCACCGGGTGGCAGCTGACCGCGACCGGCGGCCGGGTGCTGACCGGGCGGGCCGTCGTCGTGGCCACCGGCTTCAACCACACCCCCCGGATACCGGACTGGGCCGGCCGCGACTCCTTCACGGGCGAGCTGGTGCACGCCCGTGACTACCGCAACCCCGCCCCGTACGCGGGCAAGGACGTCCTCGTCGTCGGGATCGGCAACACCGGCGCGGAGATCGCCGTGGACCTGGTGGAGGGCGGCGCCTCCCGGGTACGGATCGCGGTACGCACCGTTCCGCACATCGTGCGCCGCTCGACGGCGGGCTGGCCCGCGCAGGCGACCGGCATCCTGGTCCGCAGACTGCCGGTGCGGCTGGTCGACCGGGCCGGCCGGCTGATGGCCAGGGCCGCTGTGCCCGACCTCGCCGAACACGGTCTGCCGCGCCCGGACACGGGGCTCTACTCACGGGTCAAGGAGGGCGCCATCCCGGTCCAGGACGTGGGGCTGATCGACGCGGTGCGGGGCGGCCGCGTGGTGCCGGTGGCGACGGTCGACTCGTTCGACAAGGACGCGGTCGTGCTGGCCGACGGGACCCGGATCACCCCGGACGCGGTGATCGCGGCGACCGGCTACCGGCGGGCCCTGGAACCGTTGGTCGGACACCTCGGCGTGCTGGACGCCCGCGGCCGGCCGGTGGTGCACGGCGGCCGCGCACCGAAGCAGGCACCCGGGCTCTACTTCACGGGGTTCACCAATCCGATCAGCGGCATGTTCCGCGAAATGGCCCTGGACGCACGGAAGATCGCCAGGAGGCTGGCGAAGGACCCCGGCCGTCTCCGCCCCTGAACCGGGTCGCTTCCGGCCCTCCGTCACGGCCTCGCGACGCGCTCCGCCCTCGCTCGGTCCCGCCGACCTGGTGGCCGGTGCACGAAGAAGGGCCTCCACAGCGGTGGAGGTCCTTCTCGCTTCTGCCGGTGCCTACTCGGTGAAGACGAAGTACTTCCAGGCTCCGCGGGTGGTGGCGCTCACGGTGCCGCCGGAGGAGGCGTCGACGTACGCGGGGCGCATGCGCATCCGGTAGCCGGTGTCGTGGCCGTTCCGGTCCGGTGTCGGCGAAGGCGTCGCCCGCGACACGGCGACCGTGACCTCGGCCGACACCGGCGCGTGCGTGGCGTCACCTGCGTAATGCGCGGCGTAGGGGCGGCCCTGCGATCCGGGTCCGACGCGCCGTCGACTCCAGGACCACGGGCGCTCGAAGGGGCTGTCGACCCGCCGGAGGTCCGGCGAGCCTTTGCCTTCCTACCCATTCCTGACGGAGCGTCAGTTCAGTAACCTGACATGGCGTCAGCTAATTGGATACGGGCGCCCCGAAGCCCGGACGAACCTCTAGCAGGAGTGGGCGGAACGATGCTTGGATCGACTCACGGCACCCTCACCACACACTTCCGCGCCCGGGTGGTGGCCTGCGGCGAGGAGCCGCACGCCGCCGTCCACAGCATGACGGCCGCCGCCGCGGAAGGCGATCTCGACGTCAGCGGCCGCCCGCTGCACGCGACCGTGCCCGACCTGGACCGGTTCTTCCGACCCGAGTCCGTCGCCGTCATCGGGGCATCCGACACCGAGGGCCGGCCCCGTACCGGCATCACCCGGCAGCTGGTCGCCTGGGCCGAGCGGGTCGGGGCACGCCTGCACCCGGTCCACCCCACCCGGGAATCCGTCTTCGGCCGCCCCTGCTCCCCTTCCGTCGCGGACCTGCCCGAGCAGGTCGATCTGGCGGTGCTGCTGGTCGGCGACCCGCTCCCGGTGATCGAGGAACTCGGGCAGGCCAAGGTGAAGTTCGCGGTCGCCTTCGCGTCCGGATTCGCCGAGACCGGCGAAGAGGGCGCCGCCGCCCAGGCGCGGCTGGCGGCCGCGGTGGAGCGGTCGGGGCTACGGCTGCTCGGGCCGAACACCAACCTCAACGCGTTCGAGGCATTCCGGGACGACCTCGACGGGCCGGCCATCGCCCTGATCACCCAGTCCGGCCACCAGGGCCGCCCTGTCTACACCCTCCAGGAGCTGGGCGTACGGCTGTCGCACTGGGCACCCACGGGCAACGAGGCGGATCTGGAGACCGCCGACTTCATCTCCTACTTCTCGCAGCGCCCCGAGGTCGGGGCCATCGCCTGCTACGTGGAAGGGCTCAAGGACGGGCGTTCCTTTCTGCTCGCCGCCGACCGGGCGGCACGGGCCGGGGTTCCGGTCGTGGCGGTCAAGGTGGGGCGTACGGAGACGGGGGCCAGGACGGCCGCGTCGCACACCGGCAAGCTGACCGGCGCCGACCAGGTGGTGGACGCGGCGATGCGGCAGTTCGGCGTGATCCGGGTGGACGGGCTCGACGAACTCCAGGACACCGCGGCCCTGCTGGCCCGGGCGCGGAAACCGCAGGCAGACGGGGTCGTCGTGTATTCGATCTCGGGCGGCACGGGCGCGCACTTCTCGGACCTGGCGACGGGGGCGGGGCTGAAACTCCCCACGCTGTCCGAGGACAAGCAGCGCGAACTGCACGAGTGGATTCCCGGCTATCTGAACGTGGCGAACCCGGTCGACAACGGCGGGCATCCGGTCGGCGACTGGCGCGGCCGGAAGATCATCGACGCGATCCTCGCCGACCCGGACGTCGGGGTGCTGATCTGCCCGATCACCGGACCGTTCCCCCCGATGAGCGACAGGCTCGCGCAGGACCTGGTGGACGCGGCGGAGACCACGGACAAGCTGGTGTGCGTGGTGTGGGGATCGCCGGTCGGCACGGAGGACGCGTACCGCACGACGCTGCTCGGCTCGTCGCGCGTCGCCACCTTCCGCACGTTCGGCAACTGCATCACCGCCGTGAAGGCCTATCTGGACCATCACCGGTTCGCCGGCTCGTACCGCTCGCCCTTCGACGAGGCGCCGCGCACGCCGTCGCCCTCGTTCCGCAAGGCGCAGGCCCTGATGCGTCCGGGCCACCAGCTGAGCGAGCACGCGGCGAAGCAGCTTCTGCGGGCGTACGGCATCCGCGTCCCCCGCGAGCAGCTGGTCACCAGCGCGGCGGCGGCCGTACGGGCGGCGGGCCTGGTCGGCTTCCCGGTCGTCATGAAGGCGTCCGGCGCGCGGCTGGCCCACAAGACGGAGCTCGGTCTGGTCAAGGTCGGGCTCACCTCCGCCAGCCAGGTCCGCGACGCGTACCGCGAACTGACCGACATCGCCCGCTACGAGGGCGTCGAGCTGGACGGCGTCCTGGTCTGCCAGATGATCGAGCGGGGCGTCGAAATGATGGTCGGCGTCACCCACGACGCCCTGTTCGGGCCGACGGTGACGGTCGGGCTCGGTGGCGTCCTCGTGGAGGTACTGCACGATGCGGCGGTGCGGGTGCCGCCGTTCGGCGAGGACCAGGCGCGGGCGATGCTCGGTGAACTGCGCGGCCGGGCGCTGCTGGAAGGCGTGCGCGGCGGACCTCCGGTGGATGTCGACGCGCTCGTCGAGGTCGTGCTGCGCGTCCAGCGGATGGCACTGGAACTCGGCGACGACGTCGCCGAGCTGGACATCAACCCGCTGATGGTGCTGGGGCGCGGGCAGGGCGCCGTGGCGCTGGACGCGCTCGCCGTCTGCCGCTGACCGCCCACGCCACCTGCCGAGGAGCCACCTCATGCCGTCCTCCCCCGAATACGCCCCCGGGTCCGCCGACCCGCTCGACTCTTCGGTACTCCACGCCACCGACAACGGCGTCTCATGGATCACCCTCAACCGCCCCGAGGCGATGAACGCCGTCACCTGGGACCAGCGGGAACGCCTCATCGCCCTCCTCGCCCGGGCCTCCGCCGACCCGGCGGTCCGGGCCGTCGTCCTCACCGCCACCGGCCGCGGTTTCTGCGCGGGCGCCGATCTGCGCGGGGCCCCGTCCACGGGCGACCGGATCCCCGGCGATGTGGCCCGCACCATCCGGCTCGGAGCGCAGCGTCTGATCGCCGCGGTCCTGGACTGCGAGAAGCCGGTGATCGCGGCCGTCAACGGCACGGCCGCCGGCATCGGCGCACATCTCGCGTTCGCCTGCGACCTGGTGCTGGCCGCCGACTCGGCGAAGTTCATCGAGGTGTTCGTACGCCGCGGCCTCGTACCGGACGGCGGCGGCGCGTACCTGCTGCCGCGTCTGATCGGACCGCAGCGCGCCAAGGAACTGATGTTCTTCGGCGACGCACTCCCCGCGGCGGAGGCGGAACGTCTGGGGCTGGTCAACCGGGTGGTCCCGGCCGAGGAGTTGACGGCAACGGCCCGCGCATGGTCGCTACGTCTGGCGGACGGCCCGACGCGCGCCCTCGCTCTCACCAAACAGCTGGTCAACGCATCCCTGGACGCCGACCGCGCAACGGCGTTCGCCGCCGAGGCGATGGCCCAGGAGATCAACATGACGACGCAGGACGCGAGCGAGGGCGTGGCGAGCTTCGTGGAACGCCGCACACCGAAGTACCGGGGGCTGTGACGATCCAGGCCCAGCCCGGCCCTTCTGATCTGACGACTCGTCAGCTTAACTGGGAGATGTGATGGGACACGCAGGCATGGCCGCCACCGCCGTCCGGTACCTCAGGTCCGTCGGCGCCGCCACAACCGCCGGGCCCGCACCGGTCGATCCACTGCCGCGCCCCGATCTTCGGGCCGTCGCCGACGACGAGCGGCTGCCCGTCGATCCGGCCGAGTTCCGGCGCGTACTCGGGCACTTCGCGTCCGGTGTCACCGTCGTCACCGCCCACGACCCGGACGACCCGGACGGCCCCGCGGGGTTCGCCTGCCAGTCGTTCGCCTCGCTCTCCCTCGACCCGCCGCTGGTCACCTTCATGGTCGCCCGCACGTCGACGACCTGGCCGCGCATCGCCCGCGCCGGGGCGTTCTGCGTCAACATCCTGGGGGCGGAGCAGGGCGCGCTGTGCCGGGGGTTCGCGGTGAGCGGGGCCGACAAGTTCACCGGGGTGACGTACCGGGCCGCTCCCGCGACCGGGTCGCCGCTGCTGGCCTCCGTACCGGCCTGGGTCGACTGCCGTATCCAGGCCGTCCACACGGGCGGCGACCATCTGATCGTGGTCGGGCGGGTGGAGGCACTGGGGGCGGCGGACGGGGTCGATCCGCTGCTGTTCCACCGAGGGACCTTCGGGCGCTTCAGCGGGTGAGTGCGCCCTTGTGTCCGGCGCCGCGCCCCGCCTTACGTCGCACCACTCGATCGCATCCCGAGTGATCTCCGAGTGAACCGGCTGACATGACGTCGTTGTGATGACGTGAGGTCGAGGAGAGCTGGAGCGATCTGCGGGCCGCAGCACTGTCGTCGCCCGAGGCCCGTGAGTCCTACGCCGCCACGCGAATCCTCTTCGGGCTGCGGAGTGCGGTGCGCGAGAGGCGCGAGGCCCTGGGGATGACGCAGGCGCGACTCGCGCGGGCTGCCGGGTTGCGACAGCCCGCCGTGGCACGGTTCGAAGCCGGCGGAACCATGCCCACGCTCCCCCTGCTCGAACGCCTGGCAGAGTCGCTCGGTCCACGCCCGCAGGTCGGTTTCGGACCACTCGACCGCCGGCCGAGCCGGTCACCGAGCGACCACCACCGGCTGCGGGGTCTGCGCCTGCCGCCGGATCACCAGCGCCATCAGCGCCGCGGTCGCGCACAGCGCCCCCGACGCGTACCAGACCATGTCGTACGAGCCGAACACATCGCGCGCCACACCGCCCAGGAAGGCCACCAGCGCCGCACCCACCTGGTGGGAGGCGAGGACCCAGCCGAAGACGATCGCGCTGTCCTCGCCGTACTGCTCTCGGCACAGGGCCAGCGTCGGCGGGACCGTGGCCACCCAGTCCAGGCCGTAGAACACGATGAAGAAGACCATCGGCGGGTGCACCGTCGGCGCCATCAGCATCGGCAGGAAGAGCAGTGAGATGCCCCGCAGCGCGTAGTAGACGGCGAGGAGCCGGCGGGCGTCGAAGCGGTCGGTGAGCCAACCGGAGAAGACCGTGCCGATGATGTCGAAGACCCCGATGACCGCGAGCAGCGAGGCGGCCGCCGTGATGGGCATGCCGTGGTCGTGGGCCGACGGCACGAAGTGCGTACGGATCAGGCCGTTGGTCGAGGCGCCGCAGATCGCGAACGTGCCCGCGAGCAACCAGAACGGTCCGGTGCGGGCGGCGTCGAACAGAACGCGTACGGTACGGGCCGCCGCTCCCCGGGCAGGCGCCGGCTTCTCCACGTACGCACCGCCGTAGGGGGCCAGGCCCACATCGGCCGGATGGTCGCGCATCAGCAGCCAGACGAACGGGACGACGACGAGCGCGGCCAGCGCGACGGTCACCGAGGCCGGGCGCCAGCCGTGCTCCTCGACGATCCAGGCGCACAGCGGCAGGAAGACCAGCTGGCCGGAGGCGCCGGCCGCGGTGAGGATGCCGGTGACCAGGCCGCGCCTGGCCACGAACCAGCGGTTGGTGACCGTTGCCGAGAAGGCCAACGCCATCGAGCCGGTGCCGAGGCCCACGAGCAGGCCCCAATAGATCATCAGCTGCCAGGCGGCCGTCATCCAGACACTGGCCAGGGCCCCCGCCGCGACCGTGGACAGGGCCACGACGACGACCCGGCGGATGCCGAACCGGTCCATCAGCGCGGCGGCGAACGGCGCGGTCAGTCCGTACAGCGCCATGTCGATCGACACGGCCAGCCCGATCTCCCCGCGCGACCAGCCGAACTCCGTGTGCAGCGGGTCGATGAGCAGGCCGGGCAGGGAGTTGAACGCGGCGCCGCCGATGATCGTCACGAACGTGACGACGGCGACGATCCAGGCACGGTGGATACGCAGGCGGGACGGCTTGCGGTCGACCGGGCGGCCGTCGTCCTGCGTGGGACCTGCGGCGGCGCTATCGGTTGTCTGGGTCACGTCACCCAGCATCCGGTCCCCGGGCATGTCCTCACGAGTGGCCCGAGGGACATGGTTCGCAGGGATCGGGCCACCGGGGAAGGCGTACGATCATCCGTCGGCCGGGGCGAACGCTCACCCGGCCGAATTGAGACGGACGAGCCGATCGAACCGGGGGATCTCATGCAATGGGTCGCACGTCAGCAGTTCCATCACCGTTCGGCACTGATGCAGGCGTGGGGTGCCGGGCTGCTGCTCGTCGCCGCCGGGCTCTGGATCTGGCTGGCCTTCCTGCTGAGGGATCAGGCGCAGGCGTACTGCTACCGCGTCACCATGCAGTGCACGGTGGTGTCGGAACTGCCCAAGCAGCTCACCGTCCTGGCAGTCTCCGGACCGCTGTCCGTCCTCGGCTCCGCGCTGCTCGTCGGTGGCAGTGTGCGCAGGCAGACCAGTTCGCACGTCCTCCAGGTCATCGAGATGCAGAAGTCCGAGGAGCGGGACCGGCAGAAGCGTTGACGGTCGCCGGCCCGGTCGATCGTGCGGCTGCCCGGGCACCCGCCACGCGGTGCACGGCCCAGGCCGCGCCCGCCCCCACGGCGTACCAGAACAGATCCGGCGCGTTGAACGTCGAGCCCAGCACCAGACGAGCAACCGTGCTGTGCCGGGAGAGTTCCCCGGGCACCCCGGTCAGCTGCAGCAGCTCCACCGCCCAGCTGAACGCCAGTGCGGCCCCGGCCGCCGTCAGTGGCCTCGTGCGGGGCGCGATCAGCACCACCAGGGCGTGGATCAGCACGGTGTAGAGCGCGTCCCCGGCGTACTTGGCCAGGTCGCCGGAGGCCGCCGCCCGGATTCCGAGCCCGGCCACGACCGTCAGCACCACCGCCCCCGCCGCGGTTGCCCGGCTCACCCGATCCGCTCCAGGCGGCGGATCGGGCGGGCCGCCAGCAGCACCCCCACCACCAGCGCGTTGATCACCGCTCCGGCCAGCAGCACTTCCGAAGCGCCCACCGCGTCCGCGACCGGTCCCGCCAGCGCGCGGCCCGCCGCCAGCATCAACAGGGAGCCCGCCACGTCGTAGGCGTGCAGCCGGTTCAGGGCCTCCGGCGGGACGTGCGTCTGGACGGTCGTCGACCACATCACCAGCCAGAACGCGAACACCGCACCGGCCACGAACTGCCCGGCCCCCAAAGCGAACACCGGCATCTCGAGGCCCAGCACCACCAGGTTCACGCACACCCCGGCCAGGGCCATCGCACCCGCCGCGAGCGGGCGCCGCGGTCTCAGCCGCAGTGCCAGCAGGCCGCCGACCACGCTGCCCGCGCCGTTCACCGCCATCATCACGCCGTAGGTGCCCGAGCCGTGCGCCTCGGTGACCTCGACCGCGGTCAGCGGGAGCATCGGGCCCATCACGGTGAAGCCGTACACCGTCCAGATCGCGATCACTCCCCACAGCCAGCTGCGCGCTCTGAATTCCCGCCAGCCGTCCACCAGTTCGGCGACGAATGTGCCGCGCGGCGCCTCGTCCGCCGGCCTCGGGGCGAGGCGCAGCAGGAAGAGACAGACGCCGGATACCGCGAACGTCGACGCGTTGGCCGCGTACACCGCTCCGGCGCTCGCCAGCCCGACCAGCAGCCCCGCGAAGGCAGGGCCTGCCATGGTCATCAGTGCCTCGGAGACCCGGAGCACCGCATTGCCGCGCTGCACGTCGAGCGACACCCGGGGCACCGTCGACGCGACGCCGGGCTGGAAGAGCGCGGCGCCGACGCCGGCCACCGAGCTCAGTGCGTACACCGCCCACAGCGGCGGGTTGCCGGTGGCGAAGGAGATGGCCAGCACGGTTGCCCCGACCAGTCGCAGCGCGTCGGCGATGATCATCATCCGGCGCGGGGTGAACCGATCCGCCAACACACCGCCGAAGAGCACGAAGAGCGCCAGCGGCCCCATCCAGGCGGCCAGCGCGAAACCCACGGAGGAATGCGGCCGGCCGGCTCCCAGCAGGCCCGCGGTGAGCGCCACGGGGATCATGCCGTCGCCGAAGAGTGCGGCGGTGCGGGCGATGAAGAAGAGCCGGAAGTTGCGGTTCCAGAGCTCGCTCCCCGGTCGGCCGTCGTCCCGTCGCGCAGCCAGGGACGGCAGGGAAGCCGTGGGGTCGAGGGAGGACGAAGGGGGTGGGGCGCTCTCGCGGATCGCGCCGGGAATGCACTCGTGCTCTGCTGACTTTTCCTTCACGTCAGTGACATGTATCAGTTTAAGGTCTATACCACTAGGGGTGAAGGGAGTCCGCCATGCGACATCGAGTCGTCGTCCTGGCCCTCGACGGGCTGCTCCCTTTCGAACTGGGCATCCCACAAAGGATCTTCGGCCTGGCACGCGGTTCCGAAGCCGGTGACCGAGGCCGGAATCTGTACGAAGTCGTGACCTGTTCCGTCCGCCCACCGGGACCGGTCACCACCGACGCGGACTTCACCATCACCGTCGAGCGCGGCCCCGAGGCACTGGCCACCGCCGACACGGTCGTCATCCCCTCCTCCCACGAACTCGGCCCCGTCTACGAGGAGGGCAGGCTGACGGACGCGCTGGCCACCGCGCTCGCGTACATCAGACCCGGCACCCGGCTCGTCTCGATCTGCACAGGCAGTTACGTCCTTGCCGCCGCCGGGCGTCTCGACGGACGCCCCGCCACCACGCACTGGTCGTCCGCCGACCACTTCCAGCAGCTGTTCCCGCAGGTCCGGGTCGACCCCGACGTCCTGTTCATCGACGACGGGGACGTCCTCACCTCCGCCGGGGTCGCCGCCGGGATCGACCTCTGCCTGCACATCGTGCGCCGCGACCACGGCACGGCCGTCGCCAATGACGTCGCCCGCCGCACGGTCGTGCCGCCGCACCGCGACGGCGGGCAGGCGCAGTACATCCGACGCCCCGTCCCCGAGGCACAGTTCGCGACCACGACGAGCGCGCGGGCCTGGGCGCTCGGGCGGCTCGACCGGCCGATCCTGCTGCGCGACATGGCGCAGCAGGAGTCGATGAGCGTACGGACGTTCACGCGCCGGTTCCGTGAGGAGGTCGGGATCAGTCCCGGGCAGTGGCTGACCCAGCAGCGGGTGGAGCGGGCACGGGGGCTGCTGGAGGCCACGGACCTGTCGATCGACCAGGTGGCACGGGAAGCGGGGTTCGGGACGGCGACGTCGCTGCGCCAGCACATCCAGGCGGCGTTGGGGGTGTCACCGACGGTGTACCGGCGGACGTTCCGGGCGGGAGTGGGCGGTCGTTGAGGGCGCGGACGCGGATGCGGCAGCCCTTAGAACACCAGCACGCCGCGCGCCACTCTCCCGTGGTGCGCGTCGTCCGCCGCCTTCGCGAAGTCCTCCACCGGATACGTCTCCGTCACCAGCTCGTCGAGGAGCAGCCGGCCGTCCCGGTACAGGTCCGCGTAGAGCGCGACGTCCCGCTGCGGGCGCGAGGAGCCGTACCGGCAGCCCAGGATCGACTTGTCCAGATACATCGACGAGACCAGGAACGACGCCTCCGCGGTCGCTGCCGGGACACCCAGCAGGATCGCCTGGCCGTGCCGGTCCAGGAGGTCGATCGCCTGTCGGATCAGTTCCGTTCGGCCCACGCACTCGAAGGCGTGGTCGGCGCCGGTCGGCAGGATCTCGCGCACGCCGTCCACCGATGTCAAGAAGTGCGTCGCACCGAACTGCCGCGCCACCGCCTCCTTCGCCGGGTTGGCGTCCACCGCGACGATCGTCAGCGCGCCCGCGATCCGCGCGCCCTGGATCACATTCAGCCCGATGCCGCCGGTGCCGATCACGACGACCGTGTCCCCGCGGTCGACCTTCGCGCGGTTGAGTACCGCTCCGACCCCCGTCAGCACACCGCAGCCGATCAGGGCGGCCGACGTCAGCGGGATGTCGGCGGGGATCTTCACCGCCTGCACGGCCTTGACGAGGGTCCGTTCGGCGAATGCCGAGTTGGAGGCGAACTGGTACAGCGGCTTGCCGCCCCGTGAGAACGGCTGCCCGGGCATCCCGATCGCCTTGCGGCACATCGTCGGCCTGCCCCGGTCGCACTGGGCGCACGCGCCGCAGCTGGCCAGCGTGGACAGCGAGACATGGTCGCCGGGCGCGACATGTACGACGCCCGCGCCGATCGCCTCCACCACGCCCGCACCCTCGTGCCCGAGCACCACCGGCAGCGGGAACGGAATGGTCCCGTCCACGACCGACAGATCGCTGTGGCACAGACCGGCGGCGGCCACCGCGACGAGCACCTCGCCGGGTCCCGGGGCACGTATCTCCAGGTCGTCGACGACCTCGGTCCGCTTGCCGTCGAAGACGACGCCTCTCATCTCGGCTCCCTCGGTAGGCCGAGCACCCGCTCGGCGATGATGTTCCGCTGGATCTCGTCCGAGCCGCCGTAGATGGTGTCGGACCGGGTGAACAGGAACAGGCGCTGCGCCTCGTCGAGTCCGTACGGTGTGGTGGGCGACCAGTCGTCCGGGCCGACGGCTCCGGCGGCGCCCCTGATCTCCACGGCCAGCTCGCCGAGCCGTTTGTGCCAGCCGCCCCAGAGCAGCTTGGCGACGCTCGGGGCGCCCGCGTCGCCGGAACCGCCCAGGGTGCGCAGGGCGTTCCAGCGCATGGTCCTCAGTTCGGCCCACTGCCGGACGAGCCGTTCGCGCAGTACTGCGTCGGCGACCGCCCCGCCGGCGACGGCGACCCGGACCACACGGTCCAGCTCGGCGGCGAAACCGATCTGCTGGACCAGGGTGGAGACGCCGCGCTCCACGGTGAGGAGCCCCATGGCCACGGTCCAGCCGTTGCCCTCGCCGCCGACCACCTCCTCGGCGAGCGCGCCGTCGAAGAAGACCTCGTTGAACTCGCTCGTACCGGACATCTGACGGATCGGGCGCACCTCGACACGGCCCGGCTGGTCCATCGGCACCAGCAGGAACGACAGTCCGTGGTGGCGCTGCGAGCCGGGGGTGGTGCGGGCGAGGACGAAGCACCAGTCGGCGTCCTGAGCCAGCGAGGTCCAGATCTTCTGACCGGTGACGACGTACCGGCCGGCGCCGTCCGGCACGGCGGCGGTCCGCACCCCGGCGAGGTCGGAGCCGGCGCCGGGTTCGCTGTAACCCTGGCACCAGAGTTCTTCGCCCCGGGCGACGGCGGGGAGGAACCGCTGTTTCTGCGCGTCGGTTCCGTACCTGATGAGGGTGGGGGCGAGCAGGTTCTCGCCGATGTGGCCGACGCGGGCGGGGGCGGTGGTGCGCACGTACTCCTCCGCCCAGGCGACCTGCTGGGTGAGGGTGGCGTGCCGGTTTCCGTAACCGGCTGTCCCGGTGTCCCAGCCGAGGCCGATCCAGCCGGCGCGCCCCAGCTCCTGCTCCCAGGCGCGGCCGCCCTCGGTGGCGCAGGGCTGTGTGAGGTGGGCGTCCAGCCAGGACCGGGCCTCCTGGCGGAAGGCGTCGTCCGCCGCGTCGAACGCGAAGTCCATGTCCACTCCTCGAGGTCGGGTGGAAAGTCCAGCCCCTCCGTCGATCGAGGAGCGGGGGCCGGGGCGGGGCCCCGGCGGGAGGTCACGCGTTGGGCCTCGCCTTCGCCGCCGCCGCGGCCGCCATCGCCTCCAGCTGCGCCAGCATCGGCATCGGATCCACCCCCACCGTCCCCGGCAGGAAGTCGGCGATCCGCTCCGGCGTCCAGGCCCCCTCCGCGTACCCCGCCCGCAATTCCCTCGGCTGCGCCCAGACCGCGATCTTCGGGCCGGCGATCGTGTAGACCTGACCGGTGATCTTCTCCTCACGGGCCCGGTCGCTCAGCAGGTAGACGACGAGTGCGGCCACGTCCTCCGGTTCGCCGATCTCCTTGAGCTCCATCGGGACGTTCGCGGACATCCGGGTTCGGGCCACCGGGGCGACCGCGTTCGCCGTGACGCCGTACTTGTGAAGACCGAGCGCCGCGCTCCGGACGAGCGAGATGATCCCGCCCTTCGCGGCGCTGTAGTTGGCCTGGGCGACGCTGCCCTGATGGTTGCCGCTGGTGAAGCCGACCAGCGTGCCGCCGCCCTCCTGCTTCCGCATGACCGCCGAGGCCGCCCGGAAGACGGTGAAGGTGCCCTTCAGGTGGGTGGCGACGACGGGGTCCCACTCCTCCTCGGACATGTTGAACAGCATCCGTTCGCGCAGGATCCCGGCCACGCACACGACTCCGTCGATCCGCCCGAACTGCGCCAGCGCCGTGTCCACGATCCGCTGTCCGCCCGCCATCGTGGAGATGTCGTCGGCGACCGCCACTGCCTCGCCGCCCGCCGCCTCGATCTCCTTCACGACGGACTCGGCTATCTCGCTGCTCGGTTCGCCGCCCTCGATGGAGACGCCGTAGTCGTTGACGACGACCCGGGCCCCCTGTGCCGCCGTGGCCAGCGCGACCGCTCGTCCGATGCCACGGCCGGCACCGGTCACGGCCACCACCTTGCCTGCCAAGAAGTTCCCCATGCCCGGCCCCTTCCCGCGGTTTCTGACGGACCGTTAGATTTTATGGGTAGTCGGCTCCGTCAGCACAAGACCGGCGACCCATCGATTCCAGGAGGCCCCATGTCACTGCCGGCCGAGTTCCATGAGATCGCCAAACGCGTGAACAACTGGGGCCGCTGGGGCGCGGAAGACGAGATCGGGACGCTCAACCTGATCACCGAGGCGGTGGTACGGGACGCTGCGGCGACCGTCCGCACCGGGCAGCGGATCCCTCTCGCGCTCGCCCTTCAGCAGGACGGCGTGCAGAGCGGGCTGATTCCGGGGCGGGTCAATCCGCTGCATGCCATGGTCCAGATCAATCAGGAGATCTTCGGCCCGGGCACGGTCGCCACCAGCGACGACGTCGTGACGCTCGGACTGCAGGCGGCCACCCACTGGGACGCGCTCACACACGCCTCGCACTCCGGGAAGATCTACAACGGCCGCCCCGCCGCCACCGTCACCGCGCACGGCGGCGCACAGTTCAGCTCCATCGCCGCACCCCCGCACCTCGTCTCACGCGGCGTGCTGCTGGACGTGGCGCGCGCCCACGGCGTGGACCGGCTGCCCGGCGACCACGCCGTCACCCCGGAGGACCTGGACGCGGCCGAGGAGTTCGGCGGGATCCAGGTCCGGGCCGGTGACATCGTCCTCGTACGGACCGGGCAGATCCAGGTCTATCTGGCGGGCGACAAGCACGCGTACGCCTATCCGTCTCCCGGCCTGTCGATCCGGACGCCCGAGTGGTTCCACGCGCGCGATGTCGCCGCGGTCGCCAATGACACGCTGACCTTCGAGATCTTTCCGGCGGAGATCGAGGACCTGTGGCTGGGGGTGCATGCGCTGGACCTGGTCGAGATGGGCATGCTGCAGGGCCAGAACTGGAATCTGGAAGGGCTGTCCACGGCCTGTACGGAGGCGAGGCGTTACAGCTTTCTGCTCTCCGCGATGCCGGAACCGTTCGTCGGCGCCACCGGCACCCCGGTCGCTCCGGTGGCCGTCCTGTGACTCCTAAGCGGGGTGGGTGACGACGGCGGCCGACGGCTCGTGCACGCCGGCCCCGGGCGCCCCCACCTGCATCTGGACCTGCACCACCGGGGCTCCCCGGTCCACCTCGCACCAGATCTGCTTGCCGGCGCCTTCCGGCTGCCAGCCCCAGCGGTCGGCGAGGCCGTCGACCAGCTCCAGGCCCCGGCCGCCGGTGTCCTCGCCCGCCGCGTGCCGCTGCTGCGGCGGGCGGCAACTGGTGTCGGCCACCTCGACCCGTACGGTCCCGGCCGTCCCCGCCGTTTCAGCCGCGCCGAACAGCATGCGCAGCACGGCCGGACAACCGGTATGGACGACCGCGTTGGTGACCAGCTCCGAGATCAGCAGGATGAGCGTCTCGGCCAGCGGCTCGTCGTCCCTTATCCCGGACCCGACCAGTCTCGACCGCGCCCACCTGCGGGCCCGCCCGACCTCTGCGGGATCCGGCCCGACCTCCAACTGAACCTGAAGCACCTGCACCGCTCACACCATCCGAACCGGCGGACACATCGCCTCGCGCCTCCTCAGGGTCACGGAACGTGATTCCCTTACGAGACAGCATGGTTGACGTACAGTCACCGCAACAAGCGCTTCGGGCATATTCCAGCGCGAAGGAGTACGCGTGGTGCATACTGTGCGACGCACGCTGCGGGGGGTCGAACAGAAGCACATGGAGGGCGCGGGAATCGCCCCACGGGCAGGCCCGGCGCTTCTGACGGGGACGCGAGCAGGGCACCTCGTCCGGACCGGAGTCGCCCCACGGGCAACACCCGGATCGTCCGGTTCCACAACCACTCGCATCCAACGGAGCGTACCCGAGCCGACGGCAACTGCGGCCCGTGACGAATCACGCAAAGGACACAAGCCGGTATCGGCACTTACCGACTGCACTGCGTGACTCCGCAGCGTGAAGCCATGGGGTCCTCAGCGTGACATGCATGCACGCGGCACTCATCGCCCCGACCGCGGCCGCGCTCCTCTCGGTCCGCCGCACGCTCAGCACAGATCGGCCGCGAGCGTCTCCTCGGCCTCGGCCGCCCTCAGCCACTGCCCGGCCCGCAGCCAGGCCCGCTTGAGGTGCAGATGCACGTCCGCCTCCCAGGTGAAGCCCATCCCGCCGTGCACCTGGAGACAGTCCCGTGCATTGCGGACGGCCGCCTCGTCGGCGAGCAGCTTCGCGCCGGCGATCTCGACCGGGTCCGCGGTCACGGCCGCCGCGTACACCGCGCTACGGGCCAGCTCGGCGCGTACCAGCATCTGGGCGCACAAGTGTTTGACCGCCTGGAAGGCGCCGATCGGCGAGCCGAACTGCTCGCGTCCACGGGCGTGTTGAACAGCCATCTCGGTCGTGCGGGCGGCGCTGCCGAGCTGTTCGGCGGCGGCCAGGAGAACACCTTCCCGCCGGAACCGCACCGCCTCGGCTCCGGGCAGGGGGTCCCCGAGCGTGGCCGGGGCCGTCACACGGTGCAGCGGCGTGAGTGGGTCGAGCGACCGTACGGGACGGGCGGCGCCCCGTACCAACTCACGCAGCGCGGCCCCCTCCAGCACTCTCACCCCTCCTGCCACCAGGGCGATCAGAGCGTCCGCCGCGCCCAGGTGGGCGACCGGGCGTCCCTCGTCCAGCACCGCGACCACGGTCCTGCCCTCCGCCGCCCCCTTCACCGCACCGGCGGCGAGATGCGAGGCCGCCAGCGGTCCGGGCAGCAGCGCCCACCCCGCCTCCTCGAACAGCAGGACGGACTCGGGCAGCCCGAGCCCCACCCCGCCCTCCGCCTCCGGCAGCCGCGACGCGAAGAACCCGGCCGCGCCCAGCTCTCCCCACACCGACCGGTCGACGTCCGTGCCCGCGTCGAGCGCCGCTCGCATCCGGTCCCTGCCGAAGCGGCCGGCGAGCAGCTCCCGTGTCCCGGCCCGCAGGGCCCGCTGGTCGTCCGAAAGCTGGAAGTCCACAGTCCGCTCAGCGCCCCTTCGGCAGGCCGAGGATCCGCTCGGCGACGATGTTCTGCTGGATCTGCGAGGTGCCCGCGGCGATCGTGTACGAGAGCGAGGTCAGCCGGTCCAGGACCCACTCCCGGTCCAGATCGGCCGCGTCCGCGCCGAGCACCTCGGCCGCCGCGTCGTACAGCTCCTGGCGGGCCTGCGAGTAGCGCAGCTTGAAGACCGAGCCACCGGTGCCGGGCACACCACCGCTGCCCCCGGCCCGCTGCGCCTCGCTGACGTTCCACTGGGTGAGCCGCCACAGCGCCCGGAATTCGGCGTTCAGCCTGCCGAGCCTCCTGCGCAGCACCGGGTCGTCCCAGCGGCCGTTCGCCCGGGCCTCGGCGGCCAGGGCGGCCAGGGTGCGACGGCAGGCGACGACCTCGCCGACGAACGCCGTACCGCGCTCGAAGGACAGGGTGACCATGGTGACCCGCCAGCCGTCGTTCTCCGCGCCGACCCGGTGCGAGACAGGCACCCGCACCTCGTCGAGGAACATCTCGGCGAATTCGGTGGACCCGGCGAGCGTGCGCAGCGGGCGGACGGTGACGCCGGGGGTGTCCATCCGCATCGCGAGCCAGCTGATCCCTCGGTGTTTCGGCGCGGCCGGATCCGTGCGCACGAGCAGCTCGCACCAGTCGGCGACCTCCGCGTGCGAGGTCCAGATCTTCTGGCCGCTGACCACGTAGTGGTCGCCGTCGCGGACCGCCCGGGTGCGCAGCGAGGCCAGGTCGGAGCCCGCGTCCGGTTCGCTGAACCCCTGGCACCAGATCTCGTCGCCGCGCAGGACCGGCGGCAGCCAGCGGGCCCGCTGCTCGGCCGTGCCCTCGGTGGCGATCGTCGGCCCGGCGTGCAGCAGTCCGACGAAGTTCGCGCCGACGTACGGTGCCCCGGCCCTCTCCGTCTCCTCCAGGAAGATCAGGTGCTGGGTGGGGGTGGCGCCCCGCCCGCCCGCGTCGACGGGCCAGTGCAGCCCCGCGTACCCGGCGTCGTACAGCATCCGCTGCCAGGCGGTGTCGTACGCCCGCCGCCCCGGCCAGTCGTCGGGACGGGGCTTCGCGGGCAGCCCGGGCAGGACGTCGCCGAGCCACTCCCGCAGCCGTGTCCGGAACTCCTCCTCCTCGGGCGTGTACGACAGATCCGTCACCTGGCGAGGTCCCGGTCGAGGTCCAGACCCAGCATCCGGATCGCGTTTCCGCGCATCAGTTTGTAGACGGTCTCGTCGTCCAGCCCCTTGACGTGGTCGAGGGCGACCTCCTTCGTGTGCGGGAAGGTCGAGTCGACGTGCGGGTAGTCGGTCTCGAACGTCGCGTTGTCCCGCCCGACCACGTCGAGCGACGCGACACCGTGCTTGTCGCGGAAGAAGCAGCAGAACATCTGCCGGTAGTAGTACGTCGACGGCGGTTCGGGGATCAGATCACGCACCCCGCCCCACGCCCGGTGCTCCTCCCACACGTCGTCGGCCCGTTCCAGGGCGTACGGGATCCACCCCATCTGGCCCTCGCTGTAGGCGAGCTTCAGCCGCGGGTACTTCACCAGCACCCCGCTGAACAGGAAGTCCATCATCGAGGCCATCGCGTTGTTGAAGGAGAGCGAGGCCTGTACGGCGGGCGGGGCGTCCGGCGAGGCGGCCGGCATCTGCGAGCTGGACCCGATGTGCATGTTGACGACCGTGCCGGTCTCCTGGCAGATCGCGAAGAACGGGTCCCAGTGGCCGGTGTGGATCGACGGCAGCCCGAGATGGGTCGGGATCTCGGAGAAGGTCACCGCCCGCACCCCGCGCGCGGCGTTCCGCTTGATCTCCGCGACCGCCAGGTCGATGTCCCAGAGCGGGATGATGCAGAGCGGGATCAGCCGGCCGGCGCTGTCGCCGCACCACTCCTCCACCATCCAGTCGTTGTAGGCGCGGACACACGCGACCGCCACTTCTTTGTCCTGCGCCTCGGCGAAGGTCTGGCCGCAGAAGCGCGGGAACGTGGGAAAGCAGAGCGACGCCTCGACGTGGTTGAGGTCCATGTCCTTGAGCCGTTCGACCGGGTCCCAGCAGCCCCGGCGCATCTCCGCGCGGGTGATGCCCTCCAGCGTCATGTCGTCGCGGTCGAAGCCGACGGCGGCGATGTTCCGCTTGTACGGGAACTTCAGGTCCTCGTAGATCCACCAGTCGGTCGGCGGCCCGTCCGGATCCATGGTGATCACGTATTTGCCGCCCGTGTACGCCAGCTCGCCGATACCCGCGGTGAGCGGCTGCGGACCGCGGTCGCGGTACTTGGCGGGCAGCCAGGTCGAGAAGAGGTGCGGCGGCTCGATCACATGGTCGTCGACGCTGACGATCCGAGGCAGTTCCGTCATGGTGTCCCCTTCGGCGCACACGGCTCGTACCGGCTGCGTGTCCGGTACGCATCCGATACGTATCTGATGACCCGTCAGATTCTGTTCGGCTCCCAGGCTAGCCCCGCACCCCTGGACCGACAAGGCGCAGCGCTCTACGCTCTCCGCACGATCTGACTACCCGTCAGCTACGAGGGAGCGGGGAACGCAGTGAACGAGACCGCACACGCCCTGGGCGCATCGGCCACCTTCTGGGAGCTCATCGAGCGCCGCGCCGCACTGACCCCGGACCGTCCCGTCCTCCTTCAGGACGACCGCTCCCTCACCTTCGGCGAGCTGCGCGAGCGCTGCGAGCGGGTCGCGGCCGGGCTGTACGAGCTGGGGGTGCGCCCCGGCAGCGTGGTCGCCTGGCAGCTGCCGACCCGTCTCGAAACGGCGCTGCTCTCCTTCGCCCTCACCCGGATCGGGGCCGTCCAGACACCCGTCATCCCGTTCTACCGGGACCGCGAGGTGGGGTTCGCGCTGCGCGAGTCGAAGGCCGGCTTCTTCGCCGTACCCGGCACCTGGCGCGGCTTCGACCACACCGCGATGGCGCACCGGCTGGCCGCGGAGCTTGAGCATCCACCGGTGTTGTTCGAGGCGTACGACCAGCTGCCGGACGCCGACCCGGTGGGCCTCCCCGCACCGCCCACCGACGGCACGGCGGTGCGCTGGATCTACTGGACGTCGGGGACGACCTCGGATCCCAAGGGCGTCCTGCACACCGACCGCAGCCTGATCGCGGGCGGCTCGTGCCTGGCCCACGCGCTGCACCTGTCGGCCGACGACATCGGCTCGATGGCGTTCCCGTTCGCCCATATCGCCGGGCCGGACTACACCGTGATGCTGCTGCTCTACGGCTTCCCTGCGGTGCTTTTCGAGCAGTTCGCCATGCCCGGCGCGCTGGACGCCTACCGGCGCCACGGAGTGACGGTCGCGGGCGGCTCGACCGCGTTCTACTCGATGTTCCTGACCGAACAGCGCAAGGACCCCACGGCCAGGGTGGTGCCCACCCTGCGGCTGCTGGCGGGCGGCGGGGCACCGAAGCCGCCGGAGATCTACCACGCGGTCGTACGGGAGATGGGCGTCCAGCTCACCCACGGCTACGGCATGACCGAAGTTCCCATGATCACCATGGGTGCCCCGGACGACACGGTGGAGCACCTCGCGGAGACGGAGGGCCGGCCGCCCGAGGGCATGGAGATACGGATCACCGACGAGGACGGCAAGCCGCTGCCGTACGGCACGGACGGCGAGGTGCGGCTGCGGGGGGAGGCCGTCTGCCAGGGCTATCTGGACGCGGCCGCGACACAGGACGCCTTCGACGGGGACGGCTTCCTCGTCACCGGTGATGTCGGCCATCTACGGAAGAGCGGCCATCTGGTCCTCACCGGCCGGCTCAAGGACATCATCATCCGCAAGGGCGAGAACATCTCCGCCAAGGAGATCGAGGACCTCCTCCACCGCCACCCCGGCGTGGCCGACGCGGCCGTGATCGGCCTGCCGGACACGGAGCGCGGGGAACGCGTCTGCGCGGTCGTCGAGCAGCCGGCCGGGGCCGGGACGCTGACGCTGGCGGAGCTCGCCGGGTATCTGCGCACGGAGGGGCTCTCGGTGCACAAGCTGCCGGAGCAGCTGGAAGTGGTGGAGGCGCTGCCGCGCAACGAGACGCTGCGCAAGGTGCTCAAGTACAAGCTGCGCGAGCAGTTCTCCTGATACGCGCACACGGGGCACACCCATGGGCCCCGGAACACTCCCCGACGGGCACGGGTGGGGCCGGGTGGGGCCCCGGCGAGGAGGCCACGCACCCGGCCCGGTCGGTGACGCGCTGCGGACCGATCCGGAGGAAGAGCCCTACGCGTCCGGTTCGATCACCGTGAAGTAGACGGCGAACGCGGCCACCGCATCCTCCTCGGCGATCCGGCCATCATGGTCCGCATCCAGGCCCCGTGCCGCCAGGCTCGCCGATTCGGCACTCGCGCCGAGCACCTTCAGCGCACGCTCCACGGCCGGCAGCGAGGCCGCACCGTTGTCGTCGTTGTCGGCCACCGCGATCGCCGCGCGGAGGAACGGGCGGGCGATCTCCGCGAAGCGCTCGGGGTTGTCGCGCAGCCGTTTCACGGCCCCGCCCACGAACTCCTCACGGGTGACGCGCTGGTCCCCGTCGACATCTGCGATGCCCGCCATGCCCTGCCAGAAGGCCTCGGCCCCGGTGTAGAGCGCCTGGCCCTTGTCGGAGCGGGCCGTCGTACCGAATTCGGCGAGCAGACGGGCCGCGGCGGCATTGAAATCGGCGCGATCGATGTATCCGTTGCCGTCCTGGTCGAAGGCGGCGAACCGGAAAGCGATCTTGCGCTCGTACTCTGCGCTGTCCATGCGGGGAGCGTACGACGCCGAGCGGCGTCACGTGTCACTTACGCGCGCCACCGGTGTTACAACCTGGTCTTAACGCCGGGTGGCGGACACGTTTCAGGCAGAGAGCGGCTGGGCCTCTTCGTCGACGGCCGCGTCCCGGTCCGGGTACACCTCGAACAGCCGGCGTACACCGAGGGCGGCCAGCACCCGGTTGACGTGGGAGCCCTCCTCGGCGCCCCGGGCGGGCAGGATCAGTCGCAGCCGGCCGCCGCAGGAGCGCATCAAGCGCCTGGCGGCGACCAGCACGCCGACGCCGCTGGAGTCGCAGAACAGCACCTCGGACAGGTCGAGCACCACATCGTGCCGCCCGAAGGCGACCGCGTCGTGGATGCTCTGGCGGACGACCGGGGACGTCACCAGATCCAGTTCGCCGCATATGCGCAGTACGGTCCATGGGCCCTGCTCGGTCTCGGCCACTTGCAGAGTCACGCAACTCGGCCTCTCGTTCGAGGGATCCCAGTGATCCGGAAGTATCCGTTCCTCCTCGCGGCTGCCCCGCCGCGCGCCCATGAAACACCGACCGGCCGAGGAAGACACAGTTGGTTTCAGGCAGAAATGATCACTTCAGGTCCGATTCCAACACCCTCGACGCCGCATTCCCTACCATCCAGGGCGTTCACGGGGGCGTACTTGCCGCAAAGAGACGTGCATGGTCAGTACGTCCGACTACATTCGACGTGACGAGGGGTACAGGGCTGGGGGTCCTATGGCGAAAGACACACCACCCCGCTGGGACCGCAAGATGCAGCAACGGCTGGCACGCGGCGAGGCGGCGGCCCTCGGCGAGCTCTACGACCGTTTCGCCTCTCTCGTGCACAGCCAGGCCCACCGGATGCTCGACGACGAGTCTGCCGCCGACCTGGTGACCCGCGAGGTCTTCGGTTACGTGTGGGAGAACCCCGACGCGTACGACCCCAAGCAGGGCTCGATGCGGTCCTGGGTGGCCCGGCTCACCCACCGCCAGTCCGTGCGGCGGCTGCGCGGGACGGCGCCGTCCGCGTTCGCACAGGGATACGAGGACGGGACCGGCGACGACGGCGGGACCTGCGGTGCGGAAGAGGCCGTGGCCCGGGAGGAACTGGAGGAGCGGGTGCGGCGCGCGACGGCCGCGGCCCGCGCCGACTACATCGTCGCCTCCATGCCCGCACCGCTGCGGGCCGCGCTGGAGCTCGCGTACATCCAGCGCAGGGACTACCGGCAGACCGCAGCCGACCTCGGGGTGACCGAGGACGAGGCCCGCCGTCGCCTGCGGCTCGGGCTGCAGCTGCTCTCCACCGCCAACACCCGCCCGCTCGAAGGGTCCTCGCCACCCGGATACGGACGGGCCCTGTGAGCGCGAACGACGACGGGAACGGGTGCGAGGGCAACGGGCGCGACGACGAGGCGCAGGGCGCACGGCGCATACCGGGACCGCGGGCCGCCGCGGACGACTTCGACCTCGACGCCGTACCACTGCCTGCCCCGCGCACCGACCCCACACAGCAGAGGGAACCGGCGCCCGAAGCGGAGGAGCCCACGGCTGAACCGGCGGTGCCGGCGGAGCCCACGGGACGTACGGCACCCATGGAAGCCACGGCACCACCCGCCCTGGCGGCCTCGCCTGCCCTGGTGCTCCCCCACCGCGTCCTCAAGTCCCTCCTCGGCGCATGGGCCCTCGCCGCCTGCTCCGCCGAGGAGACCGAAGCCGTCGAGGCGCACCTCACCGAGTGCGCCGCCTGTGCGGACGAGGCGCTCCGGCTGCGCGACGCGGTCGGCCTGCTGCACACCGACGGCAGCCTGGACCTCGATCCGATGCTGCGCTCCCGGGTGCTCGACGCCTGCCTGAGCCGCCGTCCGGCCGACATCCCGGTGCCCGACTGGGCCGCTCCGTACGACGCGGAGACCGCCCGGCTCGATGCGCTGCTCCGGGACATCGGCAGCTCGGAGTGGCACGCGCCGGTGCGGCTGAAGTGGTTCGAGCGTGAGCGGGCGGTCAACCGGAAGACGACCGTCGCCGGCGTGATCGGCCATCTCATGACCGTCGACGGACTGGTCAGCACGGCCCTCGGCCTGGACGATCCGCTCGGCGACGCCGCCGGCGGACGGGGCGGGAGCGACTCCGCCCCGGGCCGCGCCCTCTCCCCCGGAGCGCGCACCGAGGCCTACTGGTCGGCTGCCCGGCGCCCGCCCACCCGCGCCGTCCGCGTGCCCTGGCGCGAGCAGAGCCACGCCCTCATCCGCACGGCGTCCTTCGCCGGCCGCGCGGTCGCCGAGCTCTCCGTCTCGTACGGGGACTTCGCCCTTCCGCTGCAGGACTCCATGCTGGACCGCGCCTTCGAGTGCTGGGTGCACGGCGGCGACATCGCGGACGCGGTCGACTATCCGTACGAGGCCCCGTCGGCCGCCCATCTCCACCGGATGATCGACCTGGCCGCGCGGCTCCTCCCGGCCGTCCTCGCCGGACGTCGCCGGGCCGGGCTCGCGGGGCCCGCCCGCCACCTGGTGACGGCCGGTTCGCCGGGCCGCTCGCTCCATCTGGAGATCGAGGGCTCGGGCGGCGGCGACTGGTACATCGCGCTGGACTCCCCGGCCGCGCTCGGCTCACCCGCCCACGCGGTCGCGCAGGTGGCGCTGGACGGCGCCGAGTTCTGCCAGCTGGTCGCGGGCCATGTGCCGCCCGTCGAGGCGGCGGCCGGTCAGGAGGGCGACCGCGAGGCGATCCGCGATGTCCTGTTCGCCGCGGCGTCCCTCAGCCGCCTCTGAGCCGTACCGCACGCAGCAGCCGCCGGCCCGAACCGCCGGCGCGCTACGCGAAGATCACCGTGCGGCGGCCGTTGAGCAGGATGCGGCGCTCCGCGTGCCACTTCACCGCGCGGGCCAGCGCCTGGCACTCCACATCGCGCCCGATGGCGACCAGCTCGTCCGGCGTCACACCGTGCCCGACCCGCTCGACCTCCTGCTCGATGATCGGCCCCTCGTCGAGGTCGGCGGTCACGTAGTGCGCCGTCGCACCGATCAGCTTCACCCCGCGCGCGTGCGCCTGGTGGTACGGCTTCGCGCCCTTGAAGCTGGGCAGGAAGGAGTGGTGGATGTTGATGATCCGGCCGCTGAGCTGCTTGCACAGATCGTCCGAGAGGACCTGCATGTAGCGGGCGAGGACGACCAGCTCGACGTTCTCCGCGCGCACCAGCTCCAGCAGCTGCGCCTCGGCCTCCGCCTTGTTGTCCTTGGTGACCGGGATGTGCCGGAACGGGATGTCGTACGAGGCGACGAGTTCGGCGAAGTCCGTGTGGTTGGAGACGACGGCCGCGATCTCGACCGGCAGCGCCCCGATACTGGCGCGGAAGAGAAGATCGTTGAGGCAGTGGCCGAACTTGCTGACCATCAGCACGACCCGCATGCGTTCCGACGACCGGTGGATCTGCCACTCCATCCGGAACGAGTCCCCGACGGCGGCGAAGCTGGCCCGCAGCTTCTCCACGGTCACCGGCGCGTCCGCCGAGAAGTGGACGCGCATGAAGAAGAGACCCGTGTCGTGGTCACCGAACTGCTGACTGTCCTCGATGTTGCAGCCGGTCATGAAGAGATAACTCGACACGGCGTGCACGATGCCCTGTCTGTCCGGGCACGAGAGGGTGAGGACGTACTGATCGGGAACGGTCTCAGCAGGCTGCGGCGCGGTCATGTCCGTAGCGTGCCATACCGACCACGGTTCAGGCGGTCCTGGTCATGATGCGGAGCACGTCCAGTGAACGTGGCGGAACGTCCGGGTCCTCGCCGTCGTTCGTGGCGAGCAGCACATGGGCCTCACGGGCGGCCCGCACGGCCTCCGGCCAGCCGTGGTGCTCCAGATACGCGGAGACGGGAGCGTCGGCGCCGATCTGGTGCATGATGCGCAGCACCCGCAGCACGGCGACGTCGACGAGAGCGGCCTCGCCGGAGTCGCGGAAGACCGTCCCGACGTACTTCTCGGCGGACCAGTTGTCCAGCCAGGTGTCCTCGACCAGGCGGTACACGGCGTCGGTGACGTCGCCGTACCCTTCCCGGCCGGCCAGCCAGCACTCGTGGTGGAAGACGGGGTCGGAGAGCATGTGCAGCGCCGAGCGCACGTTGCTGCGCCAGCGCCACCAAGGAACGTCATTGAGCGGCATGCCGCCCATGGTGGAGGAGCGACGGCCGCGACGGGAAGTGTTCTCCGAACCTTGCTGCACGGTTGTCGATCGTACGTTCCCTGCAGCCGGGCACGCATCGGCCCCCGCAATTCACTTCGATGTCACCGAGCGTTGAGCGAAGCACACATCTGCGTTACCCGGGGCGCGGAAATGTTCATGCCCATGACCGGATGGCGACGCCTCACCTCCCCCCGTCCCTACAAATTCCTCACATGTACGGCGGCGGTCGGGGCTTTGCTGATGACCGGCTGCGGCGTGCTCCCTGGGGCCTCGGGGGACTCCAGGGAGCCCGTCACCGTCATGACCTGGGCCCCCAACGGTTCCACCGGCCCCGACGCCGCGAACATGGCCGGCATGACCGCCATGGCACGGGCGTACGCGCGCTGGGTGAACAACAACGGCGGGATCGACGGCCACAAGCTGCTCGTCGTCACGTGCAACGAGGGCGACACCTCGGTCGGAGCGGGGAACTGCGCCCGGCAGGCGGTCAAGAAGAAGGCGGTCGCGGTCGTCGGCTCGTACAGCCGGCACGGTCAGGCCTTCATGGCGCCGCTGGAGGTCGCCGGGATCCCGTACATCGGCGGCTACGGAGCCTCCGAGGAGGAGTTCAGCAGCTACGACTCGTACCCGGTCAACGGCGGCCAGCCGGCGCTCCTCGCGGGCAACGCCAAGCAGCTCGCCCGCGGTTGCGAGCGGGTCTCCGTGGTGCGGCCCGACACGCTGGGCGGCGACAACCAGGCATGGCTGCTCAACACCGGGCTCAAGGAAGCGGATCGGCCGGCCGCGACGGACGTCCGGGCCGCGGAGGCGGCGACGTCGTACGACGAGGCGGCCGGTCAGGCGCTGCAGGGAGCCGGAACGGCCGACGGGTGTGTGACGGCGGTGCTCGGGGACCGTACGGAGACGTTCTTCGACTCCTTCCGCCGGCTCGAACCGTCGTACGGGGACGTACGGATCTCCTCCGTGCTCGGCAGTGTCGACCAGCCGCTGATCGACCGCACCGGCGGCCGGGAGAGCCCGTTCGAGGGGGCGTACGTCGCCGGCTGGTACCCGGACGCGGGGGACGCCCGCTGGGACGAGATGCGCGAGGTGATCCGGAAGCACGCCTTCGGCGACAACCGGATCGACCCGGACGACACGGGTGTCCAGACGACGTGGATCGCGTACACGGTGCTGAAGCAGATCGTCGCGGCGATCGACGAGCCGGAGATCACCGCGGGCAAGCTCACGGTTGCCCTGAACCGGGGCGCCCCGGTGGACACCGGCGGGCTCACGCCGGTGCTGAGGTGGCGGTTCAAGGACATGCTGGGGTCGACGGCGTACCCGCGGATCGTGAACCGGAAGGTGACGTTCCAGGTGGTCCGCAAGGGGCGGCTGGTCGCGGAGAACAAGAAGTTCGTGGACGTGACGGAGACGTTGTCGGACGCCAGCGCGAAGGGATGAGGCGCGGGGAACCGACCCGCCTCCCTGCCCGGTGCCCGGGGGCTGCGCCCCCGGGCCCTCTCCTCGGAACGTGGGAGAGGCTGATCTTCGGATCAGAGATCGGTCGCCGAGCGCCGGGTCAGCCCGTACTTCGTCGCGATCGAGTTCCACAGCCCTGACGCCTGCTGCTTCGCCTTGCTCGCCTCACCGCTCGCCACGGTGGCCTGGGCCGTCTCGGACGTCCCACGGGCCTTCCCGTGCTTGCACACCTTCTTGCCGTTCTTGGCCTGGCGCGCCCACGCCGCGTAGTGGGCGTCGGCGGAGGCCGATGCCTGCCAGGCCTTCGTGAGCGCCTCGGTCAGCTGCTGGTGGTCGGGGAGCTTGTCGACGGACAGCCCCTGCAACCGTGTCACCAGCTCGCGGCGCTGCTGGGCGGCGCCCTGCAGATCCGTGACCGCCTGGTCCAGGTCCGTGCAGGACTTGGTCTTCTCGACGGCCCCGATCACGGCGGAACGGCTGTTGTTGCTGTCCGCCAGCAGCTTGTCGAGCGCCTCGGCCTGCGGCTTCGCCGGGTCGGCCGCCGCCTGCGTGGAGGGCTGCGCGGCGGGTGAACTCGCCGCGGCCACCGGCTGCTTGTCGTCCTTGCCCTTGTCGTCGCCGCTCATGAGCGCACCCGCGCCGAGCCCGATGATCGCGCACCCGACCACGACCGCCGCGATCAGCGGGACGTGCGACGGCTTCTTGCGCTGCCCGGTCCGTCCCTGCGGCGGCTCGCTGTGCTGCGGCTGCTGGAACGGCGGCTGCTGGGCGCCTCCGTACGGCGCGGCCTGTCCCGGGTCGATCCGGGGCATCTGCTGCGTGGCGCCCGCCGGCCCCTCGCTGCGGAACAGGTTGTCGAACTCGGCGGGCGGCTGCCGCTCGCCGGGCGTCCCGGGCCTGATGCTGTACGGAGCGCCGCCGGGCACCGGCGGCATGTACTGGGTCGCCTCGGCGTCCGAAGCCGGTGCGGGCGGCTGGGTGTGGGCCAGGAACTGGGTGGCCTCCGCGGGGCTCTCGGGCGGGAGACCGCCCGGCGCGGGACCGGCCGGCACCGGGGCGATGTACTGCGTGGCATCGGCGTCCGCGCCCCCGACCGCGCCCGGCACGACCTCCGGGGGCAACGGCTGCGCATACGTCGGCCGGGGCAAGGGCTGCCCCTGGGGCTGCTGTCCGTACGACGGCTCCTGGCCGTACTGGCCCTGCTGTCCGTACGACGGCTCCTGGCCGTACTGACCCTGCTGGTCGTACTGGCCCTGCTGCTGGTCGTACTGGCCTTGGCCGTACTGCCCCTGTGACGCCTGAGGCCCCCAGGGCTGGCCCCACGGCTGCCCACCCGCCGGAACGGCCTGGTCGGCCGCTCCGCCCGGTATCCAGGGCTCTCCGCCACCCGCGGGCAGCACGACACCTTCGTGCGCGGGCCGTACAGCAGGGAGCTGCTCGTCACCCTGTCCGCTCTGCGTCACCGGGACTCCTACGTGTAAACCTACGGAATCGTCGGCCCACGCTATCGGGTGGCTGCCACCCTTTGCCAAGCGCCCGTTGTCGCTCACCGCCGCTTCACCGGGGCAGTAACACACAGGGCCCTCACGGCGCAGATAATGGGCGCCCCGGTCAGGCCGCCTGGAGTTCGAGCCGCGCCCCGAACTCCCTTACCGCCGGCTCGTCCCCGTACGGCACGAGCCTCTGCTGCAGATCGTCCAGATACTCCGTGCCCCGGCTGGACCGCACCGTCCCCAGCAGCTCCATCGCCCGCATCCCCGTATGACACGCCTGCTCCACCTCGCGCAGCTGCACCTGCGCCGTCGCGAGCAGCACCAGGCCGATGCCGCGGCGGCGGGCCCGGGACTCCGGGTGGCCCTCCAGGGACTCCGTCGCCCGGCGGACGGCCGCATCGGCCTGGCCGAGGTCGCGGTGGCAGTGCGCCAGCTCGTCGGCCAGATAGGCGTGGTCGAAGTGGGCGATCCACGCCGGGTCGTCGCCCGTGTCAGGATCGGCGTGCTCCAGGGCCGTCAGCGCCCGCCCGATCACCTGCTGACAGGTGCGGGTGTCGCCGAGCAGGGCGTGCCCGCGGGCCTCGGCCGCGTAGAACATCGCCTCGGCGCGTGGGGTGACCCTTCCCCGCGACCCCTCCTGCGCGGCTCGCGCCAGTTGCGCGATCTCCCGTGGGTTGCCGAGCTGGGCGGCGAGATGACTCATCGACGCAGCCAGTACGTAGCCGCCGTACGCCCGGTCGCCCGCCGCCTGCGCCAGCCGCAGCGCCTGAATGTAGTAGCGCTGGGCGAGCCCGGGTTGCCCCGTGTCGACCGCCATGTACCCGGCGAGTTCGGTGAGCCGGGCGACGGCCGCGAACAACTGCCGCCCGACCGTTTCGCGGTACGCCCCCGCGAGCAGCCCGGAGACCACGCTGTTCAGGTAGTGCACCAGCACCGGCCGGACGTGCCCGCTGCCGAACCTGTGGTCGAGGTCGACCAGTGCGGCCGTCATCGCCCGCACCGCCTCGACGTCCGACATCCCGACCCGGGCCCCGGCGGCCCGCGCGACCTGCGGGTCGGCGGCGGTGATCAGCCAGTCCCGGCTGGGCTCGACCATCGCCGACGACGCGACCGCCGAACCGGACAGGAAGTCGCGGCGGCCGACATCGCTGCGCCACAGCTCGCAGACCTGCTCGATCGCGCCGGTCACGGTCGGCGCGAACTGCAGACCGACGCCGGAAGCCAGATTCTTGCCGTTGGCCATCCCGATCTCATCGATGGTGACCGTGCGGCCGAGCTTGCGGCCGAGCGCCTCCGCGATGATTCCCGGTGCCCGGCCGCGGGGTTGCTGGCCGCGCAGCCAGCGGGCCACGGAGGTCTTGTCGTAGCGGAGATCGAGGCCGCGCTCCGCTCCGACCATGTTGACGCGGCGGGCCAGGCCCGCGTTGGAGCATCCGGCTTCCTGAATGAGCCCCTGGAGCCGTTCGTTCGGCTGGCGGGCGACGAGAGGCCTGGCTGCCATGTTTCCCCCTGAGACCGCAGTGATCGATGGGGAGATCACTGCCCGGCGATTACACAAGAAATGCACACATGCATCGTGTTGGTCGTTTCATGTTGTTCAGGGTTTTCACGTACTCATCGTGTCATTGTGCGTTTTGGTGCGTATGCGCCTTGGGTGAACCGTTCCGGATTCCCCCCAAGTGGCTACCCGCCCATCCACGCACCGCCTCATGCGCGCCCCCGTTCATGCATCCATGCGCCCCATATGCCGGATCGGTGCACCACGACCGCGTTCACCACGCCCGTAACCCCAGGTGGTCGCGGCAGTTGAGGTGTTCGTGGAAGAGCCCGTCAAAGTCATGGAAGCCGCGCAGATCCCCGAGCAGCGCGGAGAACAACTGCTCGACGCCGTGCTGCGGTACACGGAAGAGCGGCACTGGGACGTGTTCCCCGGCACCTGGCTCGAGGCGGTGGGAGGGGCGGAGCGCTGCTCGTGCGGAGAGGCCCGCTGTGCCTCTCCCGGCGCCCACCCCACCCGGCCCGACTGGGCGGCTCGTTCGACCGGCAGCGGCGCCGCGGCCCGCCGGATGTGGTCCGAGTACCCCACGGCATCGGTCCTGTTGCCCACCGGGCGCACCTTCGACGCGATCGACGTACCGGAGGCCGCCGGCTTCCTCGCGCTGGCCCGGATGGAGCGGATGAACCTGCCGCTCGGCCCCGTCACCTGCACCCCCGGCCGCCGGATGCTCTTCTTCGTGCTGCCCGGGGCGGCGGCCCAGGTGGACGATCTCGTACGGAAACTGGGCTGGAGCGCCGCCGCTGTCGATCTGTCCGGCCGCGGCGACGGCGACTACGTGGTGGCGCCGCCGACCCGGATCGGCGGCCGCGGTGCGGTGCAGTGGGCGCGCCGCCCCACCCCCGCAAACCGGTGGTTGCCGGACGCGGCGGAGGTCATCAGCCCGCTCGCGTACGCCTGCGGGCGGGAAGCAGCCGCCGCGCGCGCACGCCTTTCGTAGGCTGTCCACCACATACGGGGACACCGAAAGGCAGTGCACCATGTCGGACCGGACAGCAGCGGACGCGAGCGGGGCGGTGACGGCACCGCCCGCCGTTCGCGTGCAGGGCCTCTGGAAGCGCTTCGGCGAGCAGACCGCGGTCGCCGGGATCGATCTGGAGCTGCCCGCCGGGAAGTTCATCGGCCTGGTCGGCCCCAACGGCGCGGGCAAGACCACCACGCTGTCGATGGTGACCGGCCTGCTCCGCCCCGACCACGGCACCATCGAGGTCGGCGGGCGCGACGTCTGGCGCGACCCGGTGGACGTCAAGGCCAGGATCGGCGTCCTGCCGGAGGGGCTGCGGCTCTTCGAGCGCCTTTCGGGGCGCGAACTCCTCGCGTACACCGGCCGGTTGCGCGGGCTGCCGGGCGCCGAGGTCGACAAGCGCGCCACCCAGCTCCTGGACGTACTGGATCTGGCGGGCGCCCAGCACAAGCTGGTCGTCGACTACTCGACCGGCATGCGGAAGAAGATCGGGCTCGCGGCGGCTCTGCTGCACAACCCCGAAGTGCTCTTCCTGGACGAGCCGTTCGAGGGCGTCGACCCCGTCTCGGCACAGACCATCCGCAGGGTGCTGGAGCGGTACACCGGCTCGGGGGCGACCGTCGTCTTCTCCAGCCATGTGATGGAGCTCGTCGAGTCGCTGTGCGACTGGGTGGCCGTCATGGCGAACGGCACGATCCGGGCCCAGGGCACCCTCTCCGAGGTGCGCGGCTCGGCGTCGTCGCTGCAGAACGCGTTCCTCGAACTCGTCGGCGCGGGTGGCCGGGACACCGGCGAGTCCCTCGACTGGCTGGGCGGCACCCGATGAGCGTGCTCGACACCCCCGTCATCCCCGCCCCCCGCCCCTCGGACGGCCGGGGCGGTGAAGGACTCGTCTCCGTCTTCGTCCGGCTCAAGCTGACACTGCTGCGCAACGGGCTGCGGCAGTCGTCGGGCCGGCGGGCCGCCTACATCTCGTCCGTCGTCGTCACCCTGCTGATCGCCGCCGGTCAGGTCATCGGGCTGATCGCGCTGCGCGGCAACGCCCACGCGGGCTCGCTCGTGGTGCTGCTCACGGCGGTGTTGGCGCTCGGCTGGGCGGTGATGCCGCTGTTCTTCCCCAGCGGCGACGAGACCCTCGACCCGAGCCGGCTGGTGATGCTGCCGCTGCGGCCGCGCCCGCTGATCGGGGCGCTGCTGATGGCGTCCCTGGTCGGCATCGGGCCGCTGTTCACGCTCTGCCTGGCGGTCGGTTCGGCGTTCGCGGTGGCCCACGGTGCGGTGGCCGTGGTGTGCGCGGTGGTGGCCGCGCCGCTGACCCTGCTGGTGTGCGTGGCGCTGGCCCGGGCCGTCGCCACGGCCAACACCCGGCTGCTGACCTCCCGCAAGGGCCGCGATCTGGCGGTGCTCAGCGGTCTGGTGATCGCGGTCGGCATCCAGGTCGTCAACTTCGGTGCGCAGCGGCTCGGCCGGTCCGGCGGGCTGTCCGCGCTCGACCCGGCCGCGGACGTGGTGCGCTGGCTGCCGCCGGCCTCGGCGATCGGTGCGGTGGACTCCGCGGCGCAGGGGTCGTACGGCCGGGCCGTGCTGCAACTGCTGCTCGCCGTCGCGGCACTGGGCGCACTGCTGTGGCTGTGGCAGCGGAGTCTGGTGAAGCTGATGACCGCCCCGGACGGCTCGACGCTCGCCGCCGCCGAACCGACCCGCAAGAAGTCCGCGACGGCCGGCTCCCGGCTGTCCACACTGCTGCCGGAGGGGCGCACGGGGACGGTGATGCGGCGCAGTCTGCGGTACGTCGCGCGGGACCCGAAGACCAAGGCGGCCTGGGTGACGGCGCTCGCCATCGGCCTGATCGTGCCGCTGCTCAACGCGGTGCAGGGCACCGGATCGGTGTACTTCGCGTGCTTCGCCGCCGGGATGCTCGGCATCCAGATGTACAACCAGTTCGGGCAGGACACCTCCGCGTTCTGGATAGTGGCACTGACGATCTCCTCCACCCGGGACGCGTACCTCGAACTGCGGGCGCGGGCGCTGGCGCTGCTGGTGATCACCCTCCCGTACACGATCCTGGTGACCGTCGTGACGGCGGCGGTGCTCGGGGACTGGGCGGCGCTGCCGGGCGTGATGGGTCTCTCCTTCGCCCTGCTGGGCGCGATGCTGGCGACGGGCGCGGTGGCGTCGGCCAACTTCCCGTACTCGATCCCGCAGGACGGCGCGTTCAAGAACGTGGCACCGGGGCAGGCCGGGCTCGCCTGGATCTCGATCTTCGGCGGCATGGTCTCGGCGGCGGTCCTGTGCGCGCCGGTGATCGTGGCGACGATCTGGCTGCACATCGCCGATGCGGAGGACTGGCTGTGGCTGCTGGTACCGGTGGGTGGTCTGTACGGGACGCTGATCGCCTGGGCGGGGCTGCGGCTGGCGGCTCCCCGCACGGCGAACCGGCTTCCGGAGATCCTGGCGGCGGTCAGCAAGGGGTGACCTGAAGGTCCGGCCGGGGTGCGGCTCCCGTTACGAGGAGACGGGCTCGCGGTCGTCCTGGGGGTCCTCGGCGAACTGCTCGAGGAACGGCTCGACCGCGGCGCGCCAGCCCTCCGGCTGGTCGTAGTGGACGAGATGACCGGCGTCCGCCACCTCCGCGTACTGCCCGCGCGGCAGTACGCGGACCATCTCCTGGGCCTCCGCCCGGCCCAGTTCGCCGTCCAGCCCACGGACCACCAGTGTCGGGCAGCGGACCTGCGCCAGCTCCTCCCAGTGCGCGTCGTGGACCCAGGTCGCGCGGGACTGGAGCATCTGGCGGCGGGAGAAGACCGGCCGCCAGCCGTCGGCCCGCTCGGCCATCACCTCGGCGAAGAACTCGCCGCGGGACGGGTTCGGCCGCTCCACCCAGGGGTCGTCCTCGCCGAACCACTTCCGTACGTCGGAGAGCGTCGCGAACGGCAGCGGCCATGACTTGAACCAGTCCTCCCACTCCCGCTGAGAGGCGGCGCCGAGCGCGGAGGCCCGCATGTCGCAGATGATCAGGGCCCGGACGAGATCGGGGCGCTTCGCGGCGAGCTGCCAGGCGGTGAGGGCGCCCATCGAGTGGCCGACGACGGTGGCGGGGCCGAGGCCGAGCTGTTCGATCGCCGCCTCGGCGTCGGCGACGTACGCGTCGCGGGTGTACGGGCCTTCGGCCGGCTTCTCGCTGCGGCCGTGCCCCCGCTGGTCGAGGCCCACGGCCCGGTGCCGCTCGGCGATCCAGCGGGTGGTGGAGGCCCAGTGGGAGGCCCGGCCCATCAGTCCGTGGAGCAGTAAGACCCCGGGGGCGCGCTCGCCCTCGGTACGCCCCTTGGGCGGATCGGCGAACTCCCAGGCCGCGAGGCGTACGCCGTCGGATCCCGTCACATCGATGCGCCGCACCATATGTCCTGGCACCCCCTTCTGGTCCTCGATCACCGCTCGCTCACCGTGCGGTCGCGTCACGCCAGACTATCGAACCTTTATTCGAACAACGGGTTCCGGCTCGTAACACCCCTCGTTCGAGTGACAGCCCCCAAGGATTGACGTCGGCCCCGGCGGGGAGATCTTCTTCGGGAGGCGGACCACTCGGGGATGAGGGCCCGCGGGGACCGACCTTGAGAGCTCGGGGCTCCAGGTCGGAACAGGGGAGGACAGGCCCCGGCGCCGCGCGGCGCCGGGGCCCTCCCATGTCAGGGGGGCGTGCGGGACGGTCTGCGCCGGAGTGCGGTCGCCCGGGGCGACCGGGCCCGCGGGCGCCGGATCGTGCGCGGGCGGAGCGAACCGGCCGGGCGCAGTCGTCGCGGCGGCCGGGCTCGTGACAGTCACCTTCTGGTGCACATGCCAGTACGACGGGCGCATCTCCTGCTCCCTCCCCGACCGCGTGGCCAGGCGGCCGCCACTCTCAGGTATGCCTCAGCCACAGCCTGGCACGCGATCCGCCCGAGCGCTGCAATTCCGGACGGAAAAACGGAAAGCGGACGTTACGCTTCAATATCTCGGTCAGCGCTTGGCGACGAAGACGTGCGAAGCCACCTCGGCGTCCAGCTCCGCCGCCTCGCCACTGCTGCCGACCAGCACCCCGCCGGGCGACTGGGTCACGCTGACCACGGAACCGGGCTGCACGCCCGCCCGCCGCAACGTGTACATCAGCTGGGCGTCCGTCTGGATCGGCTCACCGATCCTCCGCACCACCACGGTCTTGCCCTCGGCTCCCGGGTCGAGCTCCGACAGGCTGACCATGTCCGCGTTCAGGAACGGGTCGGCCTCGGCCTTCTCGCCCAGCTCCTCCAGCCCCGGGATCGGATTCCCGTACGGGGACTCCGTCGGGTGCCGCAGCAGCTCCAGCACCCGGCGCTCCACGGCCTCGCTCATCACGTGCTCCCAGCGGCAGGCCTCGGCGTGCACCTGCTCCCACTCCAGGCCGATCACGTCGACGAGCAGGCACTCGGCGAGCCGGTGCTTGCGCATCACCCGGGTCGCCAGCCGGCGGCCCTCCTCCGTCAGCTCCAGATGCCGGTCGCCCGCGACCTGCACCAGCCCGTCGCGCTCCATGCGCGCCACCGTCTGGCTGACCGTCGGACCGCTCTGGTCCAGCCGTTCCGCGATCCGGGCGCGCATGGGGACGACGCCTTCCTCTTCGAGTTCGAGGATGGTGCGGAGATACATCTCCGTTGTATCGATCAGTCCGGACATTCGTGCCCCTCGATGCTGTGACATGAAAAACGCCGTCAACGCCATGCGCTGGCCCTCAGCCAATTCTGACGCATACCTCCGACAACCGTGCCGCGCCGACCGAACCCTGGACCACGCGTGCGGCCCCGGGCGGTGTTGACAGGTCACTGGTCCAGACCGCAACGTGATCCGCGGCACGGACACCCCACGGTCACCCACCCCGCCGAAAGGGCCTCCTCGATGAGCGACAGCAAGCTGGCCGGTCAGTTCCTCGACGCAGCGATCGGCCTGCTGGAGCGCGTACGCGACGAGGAGGCCGGCAACATCGCGGCCGCCGGGGCCGCGATCGCCGACACCGTCGCGGCCGGCGGCCGGCTCTTCGCGTTCGGCGCCGGCCACTCGTCGCTCGCCGCCCAGGACGTCGTCTACCGGGCCGGCGGGCTGGCCCTGATGAACCTTCTCGCCGTGCCCGGCACGCTCGGCGTCGACGTGATGCCCGCGACGCTCGGCTCGGCGCTGGAGCGGGTCGACGGTCTGGCCGGTGCCGTGCTGGACTCCAGCCCCGCGAGAGCGGGCGACCTGCTCGTGATCATCTCGCTCTCCGGACGCAACGCGCTGCCGGTCGAGATGGCACGGGACGCCCGCGCCCACGGACTGACGGTCGTCGGTGTCACCTCGGTGGCGTACGCGGACGCGACACGGTCGCGGCACAGCTCCGGCGGATTCCTGCGGGACCACTGCGACATCGTCCTCGACAGCAAGATCGCCGTCGGTGACGCGGAGCTGACCGCGGAGGGAATCGAGGCACCGTTCGCGCCCGCATCGACGGTGGTCACCAGTGCGCTGATGCAGGCGATGATGGCCGCGGCCGCGGAACGGCTGGTGGAGCGGGGGATCGAGCCGCCGCTGCTGCGGTCCGGCAACGTCGACGGCGGCCACGAGTGGAACGGGCGCGTGATGACGGAGTACGCGGACCGGATCTTCTACCGGCAGTAGCGGAACCGGCGCCCGGCACGCACACGCAGCCGGTGCGTGCCGGCCCGGTGCCCGCACCGCGCTCAGCGCCGGAGCGCCTCCGCGGGTGGGACCCGCGACGCCCGCCAGGCCGGGTACAGACCGGCCAGCAGACCCGTCGCCAGGCCCAGCGCCGGGGCCGCGGCCAGGGTGAGCGGTGCGATCACCGGCGTCCACTCCCGGAACGCCGACACGGCCACCACGACCGCCGTGCCCACGGACGTCCCGACCACCCCGCCGAGCAGCCCCAGCGCCCCCGATTCGGTGAGGAACTGCACGGTGATGTGCCGGGAGCGGGCGCCCAGCGCCCGTCGCAGACCGATCTCCCCGGTTCGTTCCATGACGGCGACGAGCGTGGTGTTGGCGATACCCACGGCGCCGATCACCAGGCAGACCACGGCCAGGAGCAGGAAGAGCTGTCCGAGGTCGTCGCCCACGGCGGTGCGCAGCGCCCTGGGATCCGGCGGCGGGATCGGGCGGAGATATTCGGGGTGATCGGGCCGCAGGGCCAGCGGCGCCTCGTCGGCGATCTGGGTGGCTGCGCCGAGGCGCGTGGAGACCAGCATCCTGGCCCGCTCGTCCTTCGGTTGTCCCCAGATGTGTTCGGCGGTCGTGCGGGGAACCAGGACCGACAGCAGCAGGTCGGGTTTGCGCCGGACGTCGTCCATGATCCCGATGACGGTGAACGGGGTGTCACCGATGAAGACGGCAGGCTGGGTCCGCAGCGTGTGGATCCCGAGGCGCGCCGCGATGGACGAGCCGATCACCGCGACGCGCTGACGGCCCGAGTCGTGGAAGGTGTCGTACGCCCGGCCCTGGGTGAAGTGCGGGCCGGCCGCCGCCAGCACGCCGGGTGAGGCGGCCACGACGGGAGTGCGGGCGACCGCGCCGTTCGCAGCGCCGATCGGCGACGAGCGGACGGTCTGTCCGGGGTCCAGCCGGACCTTCCAGTAGACCCCCGCGGCCTCGGTGCCGTTCAGCCTCTCCATGCGGGCGTCGGCGTCCTTCGGGAAGGACAGGGCCACGCGTCCGGCGTCCCGGCCACCCGTGTCCTCGACGGTGACTTCCGTTGCCGAGAGGGCATTGAACCGGGTGTCGATCTGGGACGCGGCGGTACCGGTCAGACCCAGTACGGCGACGAAGGCGCCGACCCCGAGCACGGTGCCGAGCGAGGTCAGGGCGGAACGGGCCGGTCGCTGGAGCACACCGGCCACGGCTTCCGCCAGCAGATCCCGTGCGGCAAGCCGGGACCGGCCCGCCACCGGGGTCCGCCTGGGGGTGAAGTTCAGCTTCATGCGGTTACCTGACTGGCCGCGCGTCGGTCAGCACACCGTCGCGAATGGTGATCGTGCGCTGGCCGCGGGCGGCCACCTGCGCGTCGTGGGTGATGACGGCGATGGTCATGCCGTCCTCGTGGAGCCGGTCCAGCAGATCGAGGATGGCCGAGGCGGTCTCCGTGTCGAGATTGCCGGTCGGCTCGTCGCAGAGCAGCAGCGACGGCTCCGCGACCAGGGCGCGCGCAATGGCCACGCGCTGCCGTTCGCCGCCCGACAGCTGGGTGGGCAGCGCGTGCGCACGGTGCCCCAGACCGACCCTCGTCAGTACGGCGGCGGCCCGGCGGCTGCGCGCACGCCGGGGCGTGGACTGGTAGAGCATGGCCAGTTCGACGTTGTCCTGCGCACTGCGGTGGGGCAGCAGATGGAAGGACTGGAAGACGAAGCCGATCCGCTCGCTGCGCAGCGCCGCCCGCTGCGCCTCGTCGGCCGCGGCGGTGTCGATGCCGTCCAGGAAGTACGTACCCCGGGTGGGGGTGTCCAGCAGTCCCGCGATGTTCAGCAGGCTGGACTTCCCGGAGCCGGACGGGCCGACGATCGTCACGAACTCCCCGCGGTCGATCCGCAGGTCGCACGGGCGCAGCGCGGTGACCGGGGGCGGGCCGGGGTAGGTCAGGCCCAGGTCCCGCATGAGGATGACCGGGGTGTCGGCGGGCTGCTCCGTCACAGGCGGTCCGCAGTGTCGCCACGGGTGTCCACGCCGACGATCACCTGGTCGCCCGGCGCCAGGCCGCCCCGCACCGTCGGAGTGATCTCCGCGTATCCGTCGGCGGTCATCCCCGTACGGACGGCCACGCGGCGATCTCCACCGGCCTTGCGCACGGTCACCGTGGTGCGTCCGTCCGCGCCCGCCGAGACGGCGGAGACCGGCACGGCCAGGACGCTGCCGGACGACGAGGCCGCTGCGATGGTCAGGCGTACGTCCTCGCCCACCAGGCTCGCCGGAAGCTTCCCGGTGGGCCTGATCCTCACCGCGTAACCCTCCGCGCTCTGCGGTTCGCCGCCCTTCTCCTTGCCGGTCGGCCGCTGGGCGACCGACTGCACGGTCCCGGTGAGCTGCTGCCCGGTGGACTCGGAGGCGATGTCGACCTTCTGACCGGGGCGCAGCAGCCCCTTCTGGTAGGCGGCCACCGATCCGTTGACGACCAGACCGCCGGCCGACACGGACACCAGATCCGGACCCGCCTCCTCACCCACCTCGGCCGCGACGTCGTCCACCTGCGCCGAGGCCGAGCGTACGAAGACGACTTCGGACATCGGGACCACGGAACCCGACCCGGCCGGGTCGGCCGTCGCCGCACCGGACCCGGGGTCGCTCTTGTCCGAACCGGCCGTCGCCGGCTCGAAACCGATGGCACGGTAGAAGGCGGCGACGGCCTTCTCCGTACCGGGACCGAAGACGCCCGCCCTGTCGCCGCCCGTGGAGTGGCCGACGGCGGCCAGCGCCTTCTGCAGCTGCGTGACGTCCTCGCCCCGGCTGCCGGTCCGCAGGTCCCGGTACGCCGGGAGTGCGCCCTTCAGCACGAAGACGGGCCGGCCCGAGATCTCCAGCAGCACCTGCCCCATGTGGAGCGGACGTCCCGGCCGGACCCGCACCTTGGTCACCACGGAACGTCCCACCGCGCTGCCGCCGACGCCCGCCCCCGATACGGAGACGTGCTGCGAGGCGGCCACCTGGCCGCGGGCCACGACCGTCTCGGAGAGGACCTTCCGCTCCACCGGAGCGGTGATCACATCCGGCGCGGGCGGTCGGGTCTCGGCCGCGGCCTGGGCCGGTGACTTGAGCAGTGCGGCCGAACCCACCCCGGCCGCGGTCACCACCACGGAACCGGCGAGCACCGCCATGAGCAACCGGCGGCGACGCAGCAGACCGTGCCTGTGCGGGGAGCCGGCCGCCTCGGCCTGCGGGGAGGGACTCTGGTCAACCATGCGCGCGCTGTCCTTACTTCGCCGCGGAAACAAGCTTCGAGGCCTTCTTGACGGCGGTGTCGAGCGCCCGCCGGTCCGTCTGGAGCTGCTCCGCGTGCTGCTCGATCGCCTGCTTCTGCAGGGCCGCTTCCGCCTTGAACCAGATCCTCGCCACGTCGGTCCTGTCGCGGCACGTGATGTCGGTGGTGGCCGTGGATATCTCCTCGGCGGAGACGTCCTCCGAACCGAACTTCGGATTGTCGCTCGCGTCCAGCGGCTCCTTGTAGTCGTAGCCGCTCTTCTTCATGCAGCCCGACCAGGCGGCGAACGCCTTCACCACCGCGGGGTCCTGCTTGGCCTTGATGAACGCGCCGTTGCCGACGTCGATCGCGGTGCGGGCCTCGACCGCCGCCGTGTCGATCTTCCGGTTGGCGGCGCCGATGCAGCCACCCTTCGGGACCTTCCGGCCGTCCACGTCCTCGCTCGTCCCGTTGAGTACGCCGATCTCGGCCTTGTCCGACGAACTGCGGTCCTGGGCACCTTCCTTGAGTGCCGCGTCGTACGCGGCCATCTCCGTGGCGGCCGGCTTGTAACCGCGCTCCCTGGACAGGTTCATGTCGTGGATGCCGTAACGCCAGTCGGTGAGCGTCTTCGGGCCCACCTTCGGCAGATCCGGAGCCGGGACCCAGTTGAACCCGAACCCCTTCATGCAGTCACCGACGAGAAGCTTCTTCGCCTGCGAGAGCTGCTGCTGCTCCTCGTCCGTCGGCAGGTAGGCCTGGATCGGAAGCACCCATGTCGCAGGATCGCCCGACGCCGAGGTCGTCGCGGAGCCGTCGTCCTGCCCGCCTGACGAACACCCGGCGACGGAGACCGAAAGGGCCGCCGTGACCAGGAGCCCCGCGCCGGCCCTGCACATCCTGAATCGCTTGAACATCTGATCTTCCGTGTGGAGCTGAATGAGGCTGCCGGGCGCCCGTGCTGTGGCGCACAGACACCCGGCCGTCACCGGATCACTGGGTCACCGGATCGCGATGGATCACACGCTTCGTCAGCTCTTCCACTGGAACGAGGCGTTGTTGTTGTATGTCGCGTCGAGCTGGTTGACCGTGCCCCAGACGATGTCGGAAGCACCCTTGTAACCGCTGTTGTAATACAGGTAACCGAAGTAGCTGGAATGCGTGTTGCGCGCGGAGGCTGCATTGTTCTTCACGCGCTGGCCGCTGCCGGCCGACTTGAAGCCGCAGAAGGTGAGGGGGCCGTACGACGTCCCGTTGGCGACCGAGTCGAAGTCGTAGACCGCGTAACCGATGTTGCGGTAGTCGCCGCCCAGGTTCGAGTTGTAGTAGAGGCGGAACTTGAACGTGTTGGACGAGTCGTAGTTGCAACCGAACCAGTAGTTGTCGTAATCGGCGTCAGCGGCGGCCGGGGTGGCGACACCGACGGCGAGCGCGAGGGCAACGGCAGAGGTGGCAGTGGCAGCAGCAATTCTTGAACGCATTGTCTTCATACCTTTTTCTGTGGATGTGCTTTCGAGTTGCCCAAGTGATCCGAGTGACCCGCCCGGCGGTTACGCCCCGAAGGGCCGCACGCAACCGAGGACCCGAACTCCACAGGAGTCACCCGACACACCACAGGCGTGGATTAATTCCCGGACTCTCGTCACCAATTCGTCCACCATGCGGGCAACACTCCTCTCACCAGGGCTAGTTGATGTTGCGTCAGGATACGACAGGGAGGATGTGTACGCATAGAAAAACATTCGGATTCCAGGGCAGCGCAATAGCGCCACCTATTCCGCTATAAATACCCATCAGCGATGATCATCTCTGATATGGGATATGGGAAGGTAACTGCCGCCCTTCACCATCTGTCCAGCCCATTCGGACGATTTCGCCCCCGGCCGGGCCAGGCTCAGCCGCCCAGCACCTGAGCCAGGTCCACCGCGCCCGCCACCCGCACCGCGACACTCTCCGCGTACGCCGCGTCCGGACGCTCGAAGGCCGTGCGATGTGCCGCCCGCAGGAACGTCACCACGCCCAGCGTCCGGCCCCGGCTGCGCATCACGGCGCACAACGCGTGCACCGAACCCTTCGGCCACTGACGCTCATCCGCCCACGCCTCGGCACCGGGGCCGGCGCTCGACCGGACCGAACCCGTCCGGTCCACCGCCTGCAGCGCCGGATGCCCCGGCGCGTACCGCAAGGGAAGGCCGCCGCCGGCCACCGGCAGACACGGCCCCGGAGCATCGGCCGGCGTCGCCGCCGCCCGCACCAGCCGCTCCCCCACCAGCGCATCGATCAGCACATGGTCGGCGAACCCCGCGAGCGCGAAATCCAGATAGGACGTCGCCGCCTCCATCGGGTCCTCGCACTCGGCCGCCGACCGGCACGCCCGGTACAGCTGATTCGACCGGAACCGCACCCGGTCCGCCTCCTGCGCCGCCAGCTTCTCCGCCGTCACGTCCTGGAACAGCCAGCCGACCCCCAACGGCACCGGCTCCTCCGCGAGCGGCGACGCCAGCTGCAGAAACCCGCTGCGCCAGCAGCGCCGCCGGTCCCCGTCCGCCGACCGCAGCGTCACCCACAGCTCGGTGGGCGCGGGTGGCTGCCCCTCGGCCAGGACATGCTGCAGCGCACCCTCGAGCTCCTCCACCCCCTGCACGACCAGCTCGGCGAGCGGACGCCCCAGCAGCGTCGTACGCCCACCGCCCAGCGCCCGCGCCGCACACGCGTTGACGACCGTCGGCCGCAGATCCACATCCACGAGGACCACACCCCACGACGCGTCCTCGAACAGCGCCTCGCTCAGCGCGATCGACCGCTCCAGATCGATCTGCGCATGCACCTCGCTGAACGCGCAGTACACCCCGGCCGGCTTCCCGTCCGCACCCCGGACCCCGGCCGACTGCATCCGCACGAGCACCCGCCCGCCGTCCTTGCGCAGCAGAGCGAACTCATGCACCTGACGCCCCGGCGCATCCATGGCGGCCATCAGCCGCCCCTGCACCTCGCCCACGTCCGCACTGCGCACCGCCCACCCGGCGAACCCGGGCCGCCCCACAGCCTCCTCGGCCGACCAGCCGAGAATCCGCTCCGCCTCACGGTTCCAGTGTGTGATCGTGCCGTCCGCGCCGAACGCACAGAGCGCCGCGTCCATCCCGTCGAGCAACGCCGCAAGCAGCTCCGACCCGGGGATCGGGTCGGGGCCGAGGGCATCAGTGGTCCCGCTGCTCGTGGAAGCGCTCATCCCGGACCCCCTGCAGGACGTGTCCGCCATTGCCGCACGTCAGACCATTGAACTCGAACGTGACCCAGCACACATCGACTTCCAGGAAATCCGCCCTGTCTCCGGCGCAGCATCCGGTCTGCCAACACGCCGAACGATCACACATTCGAGCATCACCGGAAAATCACGCATATGGGCGGTGAACGCCGGTCCCCCGGCCACTCCGAACCCGCCGACGCTCGACCACGAGGCGGGGGCCGGGACCGTGCGCGTGCCCCGGCAGGTCCAGGTCGTTACGGCAACCGGGCGCGGAAGCGCGGAAGCTACGCCCGCACCACCCCCGACCGGTACGGATTCCCCCGGCTCGCCCGCGCGCGTCAGAAGCGGCATCACGGCTTCGCCACCGGCGACCTCGTCCACGCCTCCGTATCCAAGGGCAAGTGGGCAGGCACTTGGACCGGACGCATCTCCGTCCGCGCCTCCGGGAAACACAGCCTCAGCACGCCGGTGGGACGCTGCACCGTGTCCCACCGGAACCTTCGACCACTGCAGCGTGCCGACGGATACGCGTACAGCTACCGGCAGGAAGTCACCGAATAAATGGGTTGAGACATTCGCCGACGGTTCCTAGGCTGCTGCCAGCGAAGAAAGGAGGTGTTCCGGAAGTGATTTCTTCTCGGACTCGTGAGGTGACTGCGGGCTGACGCCCGTCGTCGCGCTCTTGCAGTGCAGGCCGGTCGCCGGCCAATCCCAAGCAGTCACCGACCCGCGGGCTCGCCGGTAAGTCCGGCCGGCCCCTCCGTAAGGAGGGACCAGAGCCCGCGGGTTTCTGCGTGTGCGGGGCCGCCCGGTCACGGGGAGAGGCGCTCCACCCGCCAGTCGTCGCCCTCGCGTACGTATCGCAGCCGGTCGTGCAGCCGGTTCTCGTGGCCCTGCCAGAACTCGATGGTCTCCGGTACGACGCGGAAGCCGCCCCACTGCGGGGGGGCGGGGATGTGTTCGCCTTCGGGGTAGCGGGCCGCCAGCTCGTCGTACCGGTCGATGAGCTCCTGCCGGGAGCCGATCACGGCCGACTGTTCGCTCGCCCAGGCGCCCAGCTGCGAGCCGTGGGGGCGGGTGCGGAAATAGGCGACCGTCTCCTCGCGGGCGATGCGGGCCGCGGCGCCGGTGACGACGACCTGGCGGGCCAGCGGGTGCCAGGGGAAGAGCAGCGAGACGTACGGGTTGGCGTCCAGTTCGCGGCCCTTGCGGGAGTTGTAGTTGGTGAAGAAGACGAAGCCCCGGGCGTCGTACTTCTTCAGCAGCACCGTGCGGGAGGACGGACGGCCGTCGGGGGTGGCGGTGGAGACCACCATGGCGTTCGGCTCGTAGACCATTCCACCTGCGGCGATCTGCCGGAACCAGTGGGCGAACTGATGCATGGGGTCGGCGGCGAGCGTGTCCTCGGTGAAGGCCTCGGAGCGGTACTGCTCGCGCATCGCCGCCGGATCGGTGGTGGAATCGGAAGGGGAATCTGCGGTGGGCACGGGATCATCCTGCCGCAGCGGCCCAGTTTGCCCGGCGAGGAGGGGTGTCAACCGCGCATCGGTAATGCCGGGGGCTGTGCGGGATGTCACGCTTCCCCGCGTCGTGGGAACCCGCCAATATCTTGGGGCAGGCCACTGTGGCCTCCGTACAGCCGCCGATTCGAGGGAGCCGCATGATGTCCGACTTCGTACCCGGGCTCGAGGGAGTCATCGCGTTCGAGACGGAGATCGCCGAACCCGACAAGGAGGGCGGTTCGCTCCGCTACCGCGGGGTCGACATCGAGGATCTCGTCGGGCACGTGTCGTTCGGGAACGTGTGGGGTCTGCTGGTCGACGGGGCGTTCAACCCCGGTCTGCCGCCCGCCGAGCCGTTCCCGATCCCGGTCCACTCGGGTGACATCCGGGTCGATGTGCAGTCCGCGCTGGCGATGCTGGCGCCGGTGTGGGGTCTGAAGCCGCTGCTCGACATCGACGAGGAGACCGCGCGCAACGATCTGGCGCGGGCCGCCGTGATGGCACTGTCGTACGTCGCCCAGTCGGCGCGCGGTCAGGGGCTGCCGATGGTTCCGCAGAGCGAGATCGACAAGGCGCAGTCCGTCGTCGAGCGGTTCATGATCCGCTGGCGCGGTGAGCCTGACCCGAAGCATGTGAAGGCCGTCGACGCGTACTGGACGTCGGCCGCCGAGCACGGCATGAACGCCTCCACGTTCACCGCGCGGGTCATCGCCTCGACGGGCGCCGATGTGGCGGCGGCGCTGTCCGGCGCGGTGGGTGCGATGTCGGGGCCGCTGCACGGTGGTGCGCCGTCCCGGGTCCTCGGGATGATCGAGGAGATCGAGCGGACCGGCGACGCGACCGCGTATGTGAAGAAGGCCCTGGACAAGGGTGAGCGGCTGATGGGCTTCGGGCACCGGGTGTACCGGGCGGAGGACCCGCGGGCGCGGGTGCTGCGGCGGACGGCGAAGGAGCTGGGCGCGCCGCGGTTCGAGGTGGCGGAGGCGCTGGAGAAGGCCGCGCTGGAGGAGCTGCACGCGCGTCGTCCGGACCGGGTGCTGGCGACGAACGTGGAGTTCTGGGCGGCGATCATGCTGGACTTCGCGGAGGTTCCGGCGCACATGTTCACGTCGATGTTCACGTGTGCGCGTACGGCGGGCTGGTCGGCGCACATTCTGGAGCAGAAGCGGACGGGCCGGCTGGTGCGGCCGTCGGCGAGGTATGTCGGGCCGGGGCCGCGCAACCCCCGGGAGATCGAGGGGTACGGCGACATCACCGGGTGAGCCGCCGGTGTCGGACGGGCGCGGTGTCCCATGTCGGGCGCCGCGCCCTTCGCGTCCGGTCGGACCCGGTGCGGAAGCGGTGGTCCGGGCCGTCCCCGGCGGGCAGCCCAGGCTGACGTATGCCGGGGAGGGGCTGCTCCGGGGCTCAGTTCAGTGCGTCGTCCAGCAGGGCCGCCCACTGTGCGACGACCCTCTGCCGCCGAGCGGTGTCGTCCGTCAGTACGTTGGCCAGGCCGAGGCCGCGGGCCATGTCGAGGAGGCCCTGGACGGTTTCTCGGGTGCCGGGGCGGGATTCGTCGGCCTTCAGGAGTTCGACGGCGATGCGGTGGGTCTCGCGGCCTACGCGGGCTTCGAGTTCGCTGACGCGGGGGTGCAGAGACGCCTCGTTCGAGGCGGCGACCCAGAGCTGGAGTGCGGCGCGGAACAGCGGTCCTGTGTAGAGGTCGACGAGGGCCGCGACGACGGCTGCGCGGCCTTGGACGGGCAGGGTGCGCAGGGCGGCGGAGCGTTCCTCGGCGACGTATTCGACGGCTGCGGTGAACAGGTCCTCGCGGGTGGGGAAGTGGTGCTGGGCGGCGCCGCGCGATACGCCGGCGCGTTCGGCGACGACCGAGACCGTGGAGCCTGCCCAGCCGTGTTCGGCGAGGCAGGCGACCGCGGCTTCGAGCAGCCGTCGGCGGGTGGCGCGGCTGCGGTCCTGCTTGGGGGTCCTGTCGGTGGGGGGCGTCACAACACCCATGCGGGGTCCCGTCGTTCGAGGAAGGCCGTCATCCCTTCCCGTGCCTCGGCGGAGGCGAAGAGTGCTGCCGAGCGGGCGATGAGGTCTTCGGCGTACTGGTCGAAACTTTCCCGCACAGTAGCTGTGACCAGCTCCTTCGATGCTGCCAGCCCCTGTGGTGAGGCTCGGCGCAGTCCGTCCAGTACGGGTGTGAGCGCCTTGTCCACGTCGTCGGCGGCGAGGGTGATCAGGGAGATCCGGGCGGCTTCGGCAGCGTCGAAGCGTTCTCCGGTGAGGTAGTAGCGGGCGGCGGCGCGTGGGTCGGTGCGGGGCAGCAGGGGCAGGGAGATCACGGCGGGGGCGAGGCCGAGCCGGGATTCGGTGAGGGCGAAGGTGGATGCTGGTCCGGCGGCGGATATGTCGCAGGCGGCGAGGAGTCCGAGGCCGCCCGCCCGGACGTGTCCGTCGACGCGGGCCACCACGGGTTTGGGCAGGGTGACGATCTCCCGCATCAGGGCGACGAACGCTTCCGGGTCGGGGGGTGCGCCGAGGTCCGCACCGGCGCAGAACGTGTTGCCCGTGTGGGTGAGGACCACGGCCCGTACGGTGTCGTCCTCGCCGTATCGGGCGAGGGTTTCGCGGAGTTCGGCGACGAGCCGCGCGGAGAGTGCGTTGCGGTTCGTCTGCGAGTCCATCCGTACGGTGGCGATGCCACGTTCTCGGCCGGTGCGGACCAGTTTCATGCTTCTGTCGCCTTCTCGATGACTGCTTCGTCGGTGCTCTCCCGGTCGCGCAGTTCGCGCCGGAGGATCTTTCCGGAGGTGGCGCGGGGTACGGCGCCGATGAATTCGACCCGCCGGATCTTCTTGTACGGGGAGACGCGCTCGGCGACGTACGCCATGACGTCGTCGGCGGTGAGGTCGTCGGGGGCGACTCCCGCCTGCCGGACGAGATACGCCTTGGGGACTTCGTTGCCGTCGGTGTCGTACACACCGATGACGGCGGCGTCCGCGATCGACGGGTGGCCGAGCAGCAGGGCTTCGAGTTCGGCGGGGGCGACCTGGTAGCCCTTGTACTTGATGAGTTCCTTGACCCGGTCGACGACGTGGAGCCAGCCGTCGGCGTCGACGCGGCCGATGTCTCCGGTGTGCACCCAGCCGTCGGCGTCGATCATGTCGGCGGTGGCCTCGGGCCGGCCGAGGTAGCCCTTCATCACCTGTGGGCCGCGGATGAGTATCTCGCCGTCGGTGTCGATGCCGGCGTCGCGGTCCGGGTCGTCGAGGGAGACGATCCGCATCTCGGTGCCCGGCAGGAGTTTGCCGACGGCGCCCGGTGGCGGGTTCTCGGCGGCGAGCGGGACGACGTGGGTGCCGGGCGAGAGTTCCGTCATGCCGTACGCCTGCCGTACCGGCGGCAGTCCGAGGCGCCGGGAGCAGGCGGCGGCGAGTCCTGCGTCGAGCGGGGCGGCGGCGCTGACGATGTACTCCAGCGAGGACAGGTCGTACTGGGCGACGGCCGGGTGTTTGGCGAGGGCCAGGACGATCGGCGGGGCCACGTACAGTCCGCTGATCCGGTGCTTCTCGATCGCGGTGAGGAATTGGGCGAGGTCGAAGCGCGGCAGGACGACGACGGTGGCACCGAGCCGCAGCGGGGCGTTCATCAGGGCGGTCAGCCCGTAGATGTGGAAGAACGGGAGGACGGCGAGGATCCGGTGGCCGGGGCGCATCGGGATGAACGGCCGCAGCTGCTCCAGGTTGGTGGCCATGGAGCGGTGGGTGAGCATGACGCCCTTGGGTGTGCCGGTGGTACCGGAGGAGTACGGCAGCGCGGCGATGTCCTCGGCCGGGTCGATGGTGATCCCCGGTTCGGGGGCGGTGGAGCCCAGCATGTCGAGTACGGAGGTGTGTCCGTCGGCCCGGTCGCAGACGAATATCTCCTCTATGCCGCCGACGAGTTCGGCGGCGCGGCGGGCGGTTTCGAGGAGCGGGGAGACGGTGACGATCCAGCGGGCGGAGGAGTCACGGAGCTGTTTGGCGAACTCCTCCGCCGTGGCGAGGGGGTGCACGGTGGTGACGGTGGCGCCCGCCCGGGTGGCTCCGAAGAACACGGTCGGGTAGGCGAGGGTGTTGGGGCTGTGCAGGGCGACGACGTCGCCCTTGCGGACCCCGGTGGCGGCGAGCGCCGCCGCGATCCGGCGGTGGAACGTGTCGAGTTGCCGGTAGGTGAGCGTGGTGGTGTCGTCGGTGCCGTCGATCAGGGCGACCGTGTCGCCGTAGGTGCCGGCGGCCTGCCCGAGGACCGCGTCATGGATGGGGAGGTCGAGCGGCTGGACGTCTGCGTACTCGCTGCGGAACACGTTCACCATGGCGGGTCCCTTCGAACGGCGGCTGGAGGGACAGAGTCCCCTGTGTCAGTACGACTTGGGGAGACCCAGGGACTGGTGGGAAACGTAGTTCAGGATCATTTCCCGGCTGACGGGTGCGATCCGGGCGACGCGGGCTGCGGTGATCAGGGAGGCGATCCCGTATTCGCGGGTGAGGCCGTTGCCGCCGAGGGTGTGCACCGCCTGGTCGACGGCTTTCACGCAGGCCTCGGCGGCGGCGTACTTCGCCATGTTGGCGGCTTCGCCCGCGCCGATGTCGTCGCCCTCGTCGTAGAGCCTGGCCGCCTTCTGCATCATCAGGCGGGCCAGTTCGAGTTCGATGTGCGCCTGGGCGAGAGGGTGGGCGATGGCCTGGTGGGAGCCGATGGGCTCCTTCCACACCTGCCGGGTCCGCGCGTACTCGACGGCGCGGCCGAGGGCGTACCGGCCCATGCCGAGTGCGAAGGCGGCCGTCATGATGCGTTCGGGGTTGAGCCCGGCGAAGAGCTGGAGGAGGCCTGCGTCCTCGTCTCCCACAAGTCCGTCGGCGGGCAGCCGCACGTCGTCCAGGACCAGCTCGAACTGCTTCTCAGGTGCCTGGAGTTCCATGTCGATCTGCGAGCGCCGGAATCCTGGGGCGTCGCGCGGGACGATGAAGAGGCAGGGCTTGAGCCTGCCGGTCCTGGCGTCCTCGGTGCGCCCCACGATGAGGGTGGCGTCGGCGATGTCGACGCCGGAGACGAACACTTTCCGCCCGGTGAGCAGCCAGTCCCCGCCGTCGCGGCGGGCGGTGGTGGTGATGCGGTGGGAGTTGGAGCCGGCGTCGGGTTCGGTGATGCCGAAGGCCATGGTGAGGGTGCCGTCGGCGAGGCCGGGAAGCCACTGGTGTTTCTGGGTGTCGGTGCCGAAGCGGGCGATGACGGTGCCGCAGATCGCCGGGGAGACGATCATCATGAGGAGGGGTGATCCCGCCGCTCCCAGTTCTTCCAGGACTATGGAGAGTTCGGCCATGCCGCCGCCTCCGCCGCCGTACTCCTCGGGGAGGTTGACCCCCAGGTAGCCGAGCTTGGCGGCTTCGGTCCACAGTTCGCGGGGGTGGGCGCCGTCCCGGACGAGGGAGGTCATGTAGTCGCGCCCGTACCGCTTTCCGAGTGCGGCGACGGCGGCGCGCAGGGCTTGCTGCTCTTCGGTTTCGAGGGCGGTGCTCATGGGGTCGGTTCCTCCTGTGCGTCTTGTACGACTGCGAGCAGGGCGCCGACCTCCACCTGGAGGCCGGGTGCGGCGTGGAGCGCGGTGAGGGTGCCGGTGGCGGGCGCGAGGATGCGGTGTTCCATCTTCATCGCCTCGAGCCAGATGAGGGGCTGCCCGGCCCGGACGGCGGCACCGGGTGCGAGGCCGTCGGCGAGCCGGACGACGGTGCCGGGCATGGGGGCGAGCAGGGAGCCGGGTTCGGTGCGTTCGGTGGGGTCGGTGAAGCGGGGGAGGGCGGTGAAGGTGTACGAGCCGGTGGCGCCGTCCACGTGGACCCGGTCGTGGTGGGTGGTGAGGCGGAAGCGGTGGGTGACGCCGTCGTCGGTTTCGACGGTGACGTGGCCGGCGGTGGCGGTGAGGATCCGGGCACCGGGGGCGTCGATCGCACCGCTGCGGGTGGTGCGGTAGGTGATCTCGTGTTCGGCACCGTCGGGTTCGCTGCGGTAGCGCCTGGCCTGCGGCTGGGAAGGGAGGTTGCGCCAGCCGCCGAAGCGGGACGTGCCGATGGCATCCGGGTGCCGGGCGGTGTGGGCGGCGGCTGCGGCGAGGGCTGCGAGGTGCCGGTCCGCGTTGTCGTCCGGGGCGCGGGTGAGGGCGTCCAGGTGGCGGTCGTAGAAGCCGGTGTCGGGGCGGGCTCCGGTGAAGTCGGGGTGGCGCAGGGACCGTACGAGCAGCTCGCGGTTGGTGACCGGGCCGTGGATGCGGGCGCGTTCCAGGGCGCGGGCGAGGAGCCGTACCGCCTGGGCGCGGGTGGGTGCGTGGGCGATGACCTTGGCGAGCATCGGGTCGTAGTGCATGCCGATGGAGTCGCCGCCGGTGTATCCGGTGTCGAGGCGCAGGCCGGGTTCGTCCGGTACGTCCAGCGTGAGCAGTGCTCCAGTCTGTGGCTGCCAGTCGCGGGCCGGGTCCTCCGCGTAGAGCCGGGCCTCGACGGCGTGCCCGTGCGGGTCGGGCGGCGTGGTGGGGAGGGGTTCGCCTTCGGCGACGGACAGTTGCAGGGCGACGAGGTCGAGCCCGAAGACGGCTTCGGTGACGGGGTGTTCGACCTGGAGCCGGGTGTTCATCTCGAGGAAGTACGGGCGCCCGTCGGCGGTGACGAGGAACTCGACGGTGCCCGCGCCCCGGTAGCCGACGGCGCGGGCCGCTGCGGTCGCCGCGTCGTGCAGCCGGGTGCGCAGCCCGTCGTCGAGGCCGGGTGCGGGGGCCTCCTCGATGACCTTCTGGTGGCGGCGCTGGAGCGAGCAGTCACGGGTGCCGAGCGCCCACACGGTGCCGTGTGCGTCGGCCATGATCTGGACCTCGACATGCCGGCCGCGTTCGACGTAGGGCTCGGCGAAGACTTCGCCGTCGCCGAAGGCGCTCGCGGCCTCGGCCGTGGCGGCCGCCATCTCGTCGGACAGCGCGCCCAGTTCACGCACGACCCGCATGCCGCGCCCGCCGCCGCCCGCCGCCGCCTTCAGCAGCAGCGGCAGGTCGTCCGCGGTCGCCTGCGCCGGGTCGACGGGTGCGAGCAGCGGCACCCCGGCGGCGGCCATCAGTTCCTTGGCCCGGGTCTTGGACGCCATCATCTCGATGGCCTTGACCGGCGGGCCGACCCAGACGAGCCCGGCGTCCTGCACGGCCCGGGCGAAACCGGCGTTCTCGGAGAGGAAGCCGTAGCCGGGGTGCACGGCGTCGGCGCCCGCTGTGCGCGCGGCGCGTACGACGAGATCGCCGCGCAGATAGGTGTCGGCGGGCGCGGCCCCCGGCAGCCGCACGGCGGTGTCGGCCTCCCTGACGTGCAGTGCGTCGGCGTCCGCGTCCGAGTACACGGCGACGGTGGCGATGCCCAGTGCACGGCAGGTGCGGAAGATCCGGCAGGCGATCTCGCCCCGATTGGCGACGAGCAGGGTGCTGATCATGTTCGTCCTCACATCCGGAAGATGCCGAAGCCGCCGCGGGCGCCTTCGACCGGGGCGGTGTGGATCGCGGACAGGCAGATCCCGAGGACGGTCCTGGTGTCGCGCGGGTCGATGACCCCGTCGTCGTACAGCCGCCCGGAGAGGAACATCGGCAGCGACTCGGACTCGATCTGCTGCTCCACCATGGCGCGCAGCCCGGCGTCGGCCTCGTCGTCGTAGGGCCGTCCCTTCGCTGCGGCGGAGGCCCGGGCGACGATGGACAGCACGCCCGCGAGCTGCTGCGGGCCCATCACGGCGGACTTGCTGCCGGGCCAGGCGAAGAGGAAGCGGGGGTCGTAGGCGCGGCCGCACATGCCGTAGTGCCCGGCCCCGTACGAGGCACCCATCAGCACGGACAGGTGCGGGACCCTGGAGTTGGACACCGCGTTGATCATCATCGCGCCGTGTTTGATGATGCCGCCCTGCTCGTACTCCTTGCCGACCATGTAGCCGGTGGTGTTGTGCAGGAAGAGGAGGGGGATGTCGCGCTGGTTGGCGAGCTGGATGAACTGGGCGGCCTTCTGCGACTCCTCGCTGAACAGCACCCCTTGCGCGTTGGCGAGGATGCCGACGGGGTAGCCGTGCAGCCGGGCCCAGCCGGTGACCAGGCTCGTCCCGTACAGCGGTTTGAACGCGTCGAAGTCGGAGCCGTCGACGAGCCGGGCGATCACCTCGCGCGGATCGAAAGGGATCTTGAGATCTCCGGGCACGATCCCGAGCAGCTCGTCCTCGTCGTACTTCGGCGGCTCGGCGGGTCCCGGATCGGCGTGGGCCTTGCGCCAGTTGAGCCGGGCGACGATCCGCCGCGCCTGGCGCAGCGCGTCGTGCTCGTCGACGGCGAAGTGATCGGCGAGTCCGGAGGTGCGGGCGTGCATGTCGGCGCCGCCGAGGGACTCGTCGTCGCTCTCCTCGCCGGTCGCCATCTTCACCAGCGGCGGTCCGCCGAGAAAGACCTTCGACCGCTCCTTGATCATGACGGTGTGGTCGGACATGCCGGGGACGTACGCCCCGCCGGCCGTGGAGTTCCCGAAGACGACCGCGACGGTGGGGATGCCGGCGGCGGAGAGCCGGGTGAGGTCCCGGAACAGGGCGCCGCCGGGGATGAAGATCTCCTTCTGGGACGGCAGATCGGCCCCGCCGGACTCGACGAGGCTGATGCAGGGCAGCCGGTTGGCGAAGGCGATCTCGTTGGCGCGCAGGGCCTTCTTCAGGGTCCAGGGGTTGGAGGCGCCGCCGCGTACGGTCGGGTCGTTGGCGGTGATCAGGCACTCGACGCCCTCGACGACCCCGATGCCCGTGACGAGCGAGGCGCCCACGGCGTACTCGCTCCCCCAGGCGGCGAGCGGCGACAGCTCCAGGAACGGTGTGTCGGCATCGACCAGCAGCTCGATCCGCTCCCGGGCGAGGAGTTTGCCGCGCCCGCGGTGCCGCTCGACGTACTTCTCGCCGCCGCCCGCGAGGGCCTTGCCGTGCTCGGTGTCGAGCTCGTCGAGCCGGTCGAGCATGGTGGCGCGGTTCGCGGCGTATTCGGGACTCGTCGTGTCGAGCCCGGTGGCCAGGACGGTCATGCGTGCGCCTCCGGTGCGTCGGTGTTCTCGAGCAGGGTCACGGGGATGGGTACGTGCCTGGACCGCAGCCACTCCCCCACCGCCTTGGCCTGCGGATCGAAGCGGGCCTGTGCGGCGACGCCCTCGCCGAGGAGACCGTGGACGACGAAGTTCAGCGCGCGAAGGTTCGGCAGGACGTGCCGCACGACGGTCAACTCGGCGGTTTCGGGGAGCAGTTCCCGGAATCGATCGACGGTCAGTTCGTGCGCCAGCCAGCGCCAGGCGTCGTCGGTGCGGACCCAGATGCCGATGTTGGCGTCACCGCCCTTGTCGCCACTCCGGGCGCCGGCGACACGGCCGAGGGGGGTGAGCTGAGTCAGTCCGGCAGGCAGGGGTTCGGGGAGAGCGGGCTCGTCCACTTCCTCGAGCGCCCTTGTCCGTACGGGTGGTGCCACCCGCTCCCTTCGCCCGTCCGGCCCCACGGCGACGTGCTCGACGTCCTCCGCCGGTACGTACCTCGCCTCGAAGACTCCGTAGGGCGCGCCCTTGCCGGGCGGGGCGGTGACATGAAAGCCCGGGTAGCTGCCGAGGGCCAGCTCGATCGCGGCCCCGGAGACCGACCTTCCGACGGACTCCGGGTCCTGGTCGCGGACGACGAGCCGGAGCAGGGCGGCGGCGGTCTCCTCGGTGTCGGCGTCGGCCCTGTCGGTACGGGCCAGTTCCCACCGCACCTCGTCGGGAGGCCCGGTACGGGACCCGGTGAGCGCCTGCGCGAACTGGTCCTGCACCAGCTGCGCCTTGGCCTCGATGTCGAGCCCGGTGAGCACGAAGACGACCTCGTTGCGCCAGCCGCCGAGCCGGGTGAGCCCCGCCTTGAGGGTGGGCGGCGGGGCCTCGCCGCGCACCCCGGAGATCCGGACCCGGTCGGGCCCTTCCTGGGTCAGGCGTACGGTGTCGAGCCGGGCGGTCACGTCCGGCCCGGCGTACCGGGCGCCGCCGGTCTCGTAGAGGAGCTGGGCGGTGACGGTCCCGACGTCGACGAAGCCGCCCGTGCCGTCGTGCTTGGTGATGACGGACGACCCGTCGGCGTGGATCTCGGCGAGCGGGAAGCCGGGCCGGCGGATGTCGTGGCCGCGGAAGAAGGAGTAGTTCCCGCCGGTGGCCTGGGTGCCGCACTCCAGGACGTGCCCGGCGACGACGGCCCCGGCGAGGGCGTCGTGGTCGTCCGGACCCCAGCCGAAGTGGGCGGCGGCGGGGCCGGTGACGAGGGCGGCGTCGGTGACCCGGCCGGTGACGACGACATCGGCCCCGGCGCGCAGGCATGCGGCGATGCCGTGGCCGCCGAGGTAGGCGTTGGCGGTGAGGAACCCGTCGGGCACGGGCAGGCTGTCGCCCTCGACATGCGCGACCCGGACCGGAACGCCCACCTTGCGCGCCAGTTCGTTGACGGCCCCGGCGAGTGCGGCCGGGTTGAGCCCCCCGGCATTGGCGACGATCTTCACACCGCGCTCGTGGGCGAGCCCGAGGCCTTCCTCGAGCTGCTGCAGGAAGGTGGTGGCGTAGCCGCGGGCGGGGTCCTTGAGCCGGCTGCGCCCGAGGATGAGCATGGTCAGCTCGGCGAGGTAGTCGCCGGTGAGGACGTCGAGGGGGCCGTCGGTGAGCATCTCGCGTACGGCGTCGAAGCGGTCACCGTAGAACCCGGAGGCGTTCCCGATCCGCAGCGGTGCGGCGGTCATCGGGCGCCGCCCCGCGCACCACCGCCGGGGGCATCACCCGCGGGTGCGCGACCGGGTCCGGGCGGACCGGCGAAGGCCTGGGCGATGTCGAGCCACTGGCCGGCGTCGGCCCCGAGGGCGCGGACGGCGAGGTCGTCACGGTGGGCGCGCCGGGTGACGAGGAGGCAGAAGTCGTACAGCGGTCCGGTGACACGCTGCGCCGCTTCCTCGGGCCCGAATGCGATCACCTCGCCGCCGGGGGCTTCGAGTTCGACGCGGAACTCGTCGTCGGGTGCCTTGATCCCCCGTACGAGGAAGGCGTAGTCACGGGTCCGCACCCCGATCCGGGCGATGTGGCGCAGCCGGGCGGTCGGGGCGCGTACGGCGCCGAGGGCGTCGGCGACGTCCTGCCCGTGCGCCCAGGTCTCCATCAGCCGCGCGGTCGCCATGGACGCGACGCTCATGGGCGGCCCGTACCAGGGGATGCGGGTGCCGGGCGGGGCGGCACGCAGGGCTCGTCGGAGCCGGTCGCGCCCGTCGCGCCAGCGTGCGAGCAGCACGGCCGGCTCCTCGGCCGCGAGTTCCTCGGCGGCCTGGTCGACGAAGCTGTCGGGTGCCGCCTGCGCCTTGGCGACCTCCGCGGCGAAGGCGTCCGGGTCGGTGACGGCGAGCAGGGCGACCTCGTCGGTCCAGGTCAGATGGGCGATCTGGTGGGCGACCGTCCAGCGCTCGGCGGGGGTCGGCCCGGCCCATTGCCCGGCACTCAACTCCGCTACCAGCAGGTCGAGTTCGTCGCTCTCGCTACGCAGATCGTCGAGCACGGCTGCGGCATCGGACACGGTGCGCTCCCCTCGGGGCGTGGCGGTGTGCCCAGGAGCATGTCAGCGGACCAGGAAACAAGCAAGCATGCTTGCATTGTTTGAGGCCTCCGACTCCACGGCCGGGCCGGGACCGGCTGCTAGCCTCCGCCGATGACTGACGAACCTCGCACCGCGGGTGTGCGTTTCGACGACAACAGGCTTGTCCTGCAGCAGCATCGGGATGATTCCGGCATCTACTACTCCTTCCCGGGCGTCGGCCTGAGTTCCGCCCCGGGCTCCTTCCGCACCGACGGCCGGACCGCCGAGGGCACATCGGCCGCGCTCTCCCTGACCGAGGCGCTGCACGCCCGGATCCGCCCGGTCGGCACGGCGGAGAACGTCCTGCGCGCGTGGTCGCAAGGAGCTCCCCCGCAGGACACGGCCGCCCTGGACGACCCGACGACAGCCGAACCGACCCGGGTCCGCGGCGGCGCGATCGTCATCCGCGACCGCCGGATGCTACTGATCCACTTCCCCGGGGACGACGGCTGCCATTACGAGATCCCTGGCGGCGGCGTCGAAGCCGGCGAGACACCCGAGGTGGCGGCGGTCCGCGAACTCCGGGAGGAGACCGGCCTGCACGGAACGGTCGTACGCGAGGTGGCCCGGATCTGGCGGGGCGGCACCCGGGGCCACTACTTCACGATGGAGGCGGACGGCGAGGTGGGCGCACCGGAGACCCTGGACAACTACGGGGGCGCCCCGGCCTGGGTACCGGTCTCCGAACTGCCCACCACCCCGCTCTGGCCCCGCCGCCTGTCCTGGCGGATCGCCCACTGGCACACCGCCGGCTGGCCGACGTCTCCGGCGGAACTGGCGGATTCGGTCTGGGACCTGGACGCGGCCTGCGGGTGGTGACGGCAGACCCTAGGAGTCCGCCTTCGTGCGGCGGCCGGCGCCCACCTGGCTGCGGACCGCGCCCATGCTCGCCCCGATGACCAGCGCGATCGCCAGCGCGTCGGTGGCGGTCAGGGCCTGGTCGAGGATGAGGAATCCGGCCGTCGCCGCGATGGCCGGTTCCAAGCTCATCAGTACGGCGAACGTGTGCGCGGGCAGCCGGCGCAGCGCCATCAGTTCCAGGGTGTACGGGAGCACCGAGCTCATCAGCGCCACCGCCGCGCCCATCGCCAGTGTCGACGGGACCACCAGTTTCGCGCCCGATTCCAGGATGCCCAGCGGAAGTGACAGCACTGCGGCGACCACCATCGCCAGGGCCAGACCGTCGGCCTGCGGGAAGCGGCGGCCGGTGCGGGCACTGAAGACGATGTACGTCGCCCACATCGCCCCCGCACCCAGCGCGAACGCCGCGCCGAGCGGGTCCAGCCGGTCGAAGCCCCCGCCGCCCAGCAGGAACACCCCGCCCAGCGCGAGCCCCGCCCAGACGAGGTTGATCAGGCGACGGGAGGCGATCACCGAGAGCGCCAGCGGGCCGAGCACCTCCAGGGTGACGGCCGCACCCAGCGGAATGCGGTCGAGAGCCTGGTAGAAGAGCATGTTCATGGCGCCCATGGCGATGCCGAACGCGACCACCGTGCCCCAGTCTGCCCGCGAGTGACCGCGTAGCTTCGGACGGCAGACGACCAGCAGCACGACCGCGGCGACCACCAGCCGGAGCGTGACCACTCCGAGCGCACCGGCCCTCGGCATCAGCAGGGCCGCGACCGCCGAGCCGAACTGCACGGAGAGGCCGCCCGCGACCACCAGGGCCACCGGCGCGAGCGCCGCCCTGCGGCCGCCGGGACGCACCGGACGCGCGGAGCCCGCCCCGTCGAGGGCGGACACCGCCTCCGGTACGGCGACGGCTGCTGCGGCCGGCTCTGCGGCACTGCGCTGGTCGTTCACGTGGCGGCCTTCGTCCTCGAGGGGCTGAGTGGGATCGAGTGCACTGTATTGCACTTCATGATTGAAGATACTGCACTCTTGTGGCGTGGATGTTTTCTTTACCGTAGAGACCTCCGCGCGGCGCGTGAAATGCCGAATGCGCTCCCGTTATGCTGCCGACGCATGAGCACAGGACAGGGCCGCGGCGTCGAGCTGCGCCACTTGCGGGCCTTCCTCGCCGTCGCCGACGCGGGCAACGTCACCCGCGCCGCGGCCGCGCTCCGGCTCACCCAGCCCGCCGTCTCCCGCACCCTCGCCGCCCTTGAGCAGCATCTCGGTGTCCGGCTCGTGGACCGCTCCACCCATCACCTCGCCCTGACCCCCGAGGGCGTCGTCTTCCGCGACAAGGCGGCCGCCGCGGTCGCCGCCTTCGACGAGGCGGTCGACTCCGGTGGCCTGCGCCACTGGCCACTGCGGCTCGGACACGCCTGGTCCGCGTTCGGCCCGTACACCACACCGCTGCTCCGCAGCTGGCAGGAGCGGTACCCGGAGACCCCTCTCGAACTGCTGCGGATCGACGACCGCACGGCCGGGCTCACCCGCGGCGAGGTCGACGCGGCATTGCTGCGCGGGCCCGTCGACGCGCCGGGGCTCGTCACCGAGGTGCTGTTCAGCGAGGACCGGGTGGCGGCGGTGACCGCGGACGGACCCCTCGCCGCACACGCCACGCTCCGCCTCGCCGATCTGGCGGACGGCACGGTCGTCCTCAACACCGTCTCCGGCACCACCACGGTCGGCCTGTGGCCGCCGCACGCCCGCCCCGCCGCCACCCTCACCGTCGCCAACACCGACGACTGGCTGACCGCCATCGCCGCCGGGCGCGGCTCCGGGGTGTCGGTCTCCTCCACCGCCGACATGCATCCGCACGCCGGGGTCGCGTACCGCCCGCTCGTCGACGCCCCGACCGTGCCGCTGTTGCTCGCCCGCCGCGACGCACCCGGCCACCCGGCGCTGCCGAAGCTCGCCGCGATGGCCCGCGAGATCATCGGGGAAGACATCACCGGTTAAGGGAATTTCCCCGCCCGGCAAGGCAGTTGGGGTGCTTTGAAAGCCGGACACAGGCCGGCCGCCATCTGGGGGATCACCTTGCCGAACGACATCACCGTGCACGGCACGGTCGCACCGGGCTTCGAAGGCGTACGGGAGACCTACACCGCCGTACTCGCCGAGGACACCACCGAGCCCGGGTCCCAGCTCGCGGTGCGGCTGCACGGCCGGACGGTCGTCGATCTCTGGGCCGGGGACGGGATCGAGGCCGATTCACTGCTCGCCGTGTACTCGTCCACCAAGGGCGCCGCGCACCTGGTCGTCGCGCTGCTGGTCCAGGACGGCGTTCTCGACCTGGACCGTACGGTCGCCTCCTACTGGCCCGCTTTCGCCGCCGAGGGCAAGGACGCGCTGACCCTGCGGCAGTTGCTCGCGCACGCCTCCGGAGCGATCGGGGTGGAGGGCGGGTTCAGCGACGAGGAGCTGGCCGACGACCGGCTGCTCGCCGCCCGGCTGGCGGAGCAGAAGCCGTTCTGGACGCCCGGTACGGCGTACGGGTATCACGGCCTGGTGATCGGGGCCCTCACCGGTGAAGTGGTGCGCCGGGTCACCGGGCGGTCGATCCAGGAGCTCTTCGAGGAGCGGATCAGGGCCCCGTACGGGCTGGACTTCTTTCTGGGGCAGCCCGAGGCGCTCGAAGCACGCTACGTCGCCGTCCGGCCGATGGCGCCCACGCCGGAGCAGGCAGCCGCACTCGCGCTCGACGCGATCGATCCGAAGAGCCTCAGGGCCGTCGCATTCAACTACCCGACCGACCTGATCACGTGGATCAACGAACCGTCCGTGCGGGCGCTCGGCCCGGCCTCGGTGGGTGGTGTGGGATCGGCGCGCGGGCTGGCCGGGATGTACGAGGCCGCCATCTCGGAGGTGGACGGCCGGGCTCCGCTGCTCAAGGCGGAGACGCTCGCCGAGTTCACCCGGCTGCACGCGGTGGGCACCGACCTGGTGACCGGCGAGGAGGACCACTTCGGCCTCGGCTTCGAGCGGCCGGCCGTGCGGTATCCGTCGCTGGGCGAGAGGGCGTTCGGGCACTGCGGCGCGGCGGGGTCGCAGGCGCTTGCCGATCCGGCCAGTGGGGTGGCGTACGGGTACACGCGGCGGCGCTATGCCTTTCCCGGCGGGGCGGCGCCGGAGAACGAGCGGTTGGTGGCGGCGGTGGTGCGGGCGGTCGCCACGCGCTGACAGCGCGTGGGGCGGGGATGTTCCGCTCCCCACCCCGCCCCTTCCCGAACCCGGAACTCCGCCCCCGGGCCTCCTTGCTCGATCGCCGCACGGGCTCGGGCGCTGCCGCGGGCACGTGGGTCAGATCGGGTGGGTGTCGGTACCCTTCAGGCCTTCTGCCAGCAGCTCCGCCAGGTGTCTCGACCGCACGCCTGCCAGCTGTGCCAGCTGGGTCCGGCAGGAGAAGCCGTCAGCCAGGATGTCCGTGCCGGGTTCCGCACTCCGTACCGACGGCAGCAACTGCTCCTCCGCGCATGCCACCGACACCCCCCAGTGGCCCCGTTCGAAACCGAAGTTCCCCGCCAGTCCGCAGCAGCCACCGGCCAGCTCCCCGTCCAGTCCGGCGCGTTCGCGCAGCCGTCGTTCCGCCGCGTCGCCCAGGACCGCGTGCTGGTGGCAGTGGGTCTGGCCGGCGACCGGGCGGTCCAGGCGCGGCGGTTGCCAGTCGGGGGCGTACTCCTCCAAGTACTGCGCCAACGTGCGTACGGATGCCGCAAGTTCGGTGGCGCGGGGGTCGTCGGGGAGGAGTTCCGGGAGGTCCGTACGGAGGGTGGCGGCGCAGCTCGGTTCGAGGACGACGAGCGGGTCGCCGAGGGAGGGCCCCATCCGGTCCAGCGTGCGGCGCATGACCCTGCGGGCCTTGTCCAGCTGGCCCGTGGATACGTAGGTGAGCCCGCAGCACACACCCCGCCCCGGATGCACGGCTGTCCGGCCCGCCGCCTCCAGGACCCGGACCGCCGCCCTGCCGACCTCCGGGGAGAGATGGTCGGTGAAGGTGTCCGGCCAGACCGCCACCACCCGGTCGCCCGACAGGAGTACCGGACCCCGGCGCCTGCGCTTGGCCGCCCACCGGGTGAACGTCTCCCCCGCCAGAACCGGAATCGTCCGCTCCGCAGCAACGCCCGCGAGCCGTTTCGCCAGTGCGGCGAGCGGGCGGATCCGGGCCAGCGCGTTCAGCACGGGCGCGAACGGGGCCGCGAGCCGCAGCCACCCCGGCAGCCGGCCCATCACGTAGTGGGCGGCGGGGCGCAGCCGCCGCCGGTAGTGGTGGTGCAGGAACTCCGCCTTGTACGTGGCCATGTCCACGCCCACCGGGCAGTCGCTGCGGCATCCTTTGCAGGACAGGCACAGGTCGAGCGCGTCCCGGACCTCCTTCGACCGCCAGCCGTCCGTGATCACCTCACCCGCGAGCATCTCGTGCAGCAGCCGGGCCCGGCCACGGGTGGAGTGCTCCTCCTCGCCGGTCGCCCGGAACGACGGGCACATCACGCCCGCACCCGGCGGCTGCGCCGTACGGCACTTCGCGACGCCGACACACCTCCGTACGGCGGCCGAGAAGTCGCCGTCGTCGTGCGGGTAGCCGAAGGTGACGTCCACCGGGCGCCTCGGCAGGACGTCGAAGCGGAGGTTCTCGTCGAGGCGGGCCGGTCGGGCGAGCATCCCGGGGTTCATGCCGCCGTCGGGGTCCCAGAGATCCTTGAACCGACCGAAGAGCGCGACGAGTTCGTCCCCGTACATGCGCGGAAGCAGCTCGGCCCGGGCCTGCCCGTCGCCGTGTTCCCCGCTCAGTGAGCCGCCGTGCGCGACGACGAGCGTGGCCATCTCCTCGGAGAAGCTGCGGAACCGGGCCACGCCGTCACCGCTCAGGAGGTCGAAGTCGATCCGCACATGGATGCAGCCGTCGCCGAAGTGCCCGTACGGTGTGCCGCGCAGTCCGTGGGCGGTGAGCAGGGCGCGGAATTCGCGCAGGTAGGGGCCGAGGCGGGCGGGCGGCACGGCGCAGTCCTCCCAGCCGGGCCAGGCCTCGCTGCCGTCGGGCATCCGGGTCGCGGTGCCGGATGCGTCCTCCCGGATGCGCCACAGGGCGCGCTGCCCGGCCGGGTCGGTGACGACGGTCGCGTCCACCGCGTCGGCCGCCCGCAGGATCTGTTCCGCGCGTGCCCGTGCCTCGGCCGGGGTGGCGCCACCCGTCTCGACGAAGAGCCAGGCTCCGCCGCGCGGCAGACCGGCCGGTTCGCGTACCAGATCGGCTGCCATGCCCTCGACCGTCAGCGGGCAGTACGGAAGGAGGCCGGGGGCGGCTTCGGCGGCCGCCGACTCGTCGGCGTACCCGAGTACGGCGAGGGCGCGGCCCTCGGGGGCCTCGACCAGCCGTACGGTCGCCTCCGTCACCACCCCGAGCGTCCCCTCGCTGCCGCAGAAGGCGCGGGCGAGGTCCGGTCCGCGCTCCGGGAGCAGGGCGTCGAGGGCGTACCCGGAGATCCGGCGCGGCAGCTCGGGGAAGCCGGTGCGCAGCAGGGCGAGATGGCTGTCGGCCAGTTCGCGCAGCCCGGCGGGGGCGCCGTCCCAGCGGCCCCGGCCCAGCCGCAGTGTGTCGCCGCCGTAGCGGGCGACGGTCAGGGCTTCGACGTTGTCGGCCGTGGTGCCCCAGGCCACCGAGTGCGAGCCGCAGGAGTTGTTGCCGATCATCCCGCCGAGCGTGCAGCGACTGTGCGTGGACGGGTCCGGGCCGAACGTGAGGCCGTACGGTGCGGCGGCCCGGCGCAGGTCGTCCAGGATCACGCCGGGCTGGACGACGGCCGTGCGGGCCCCGGCGTCCAGCTCCACGATCGACCGAAGATGGCGGGTGAGGTCCAGGACCACACCGGTGCCGGTGGCCTGCCCGGCGATCGAGGTCCCGCCGCCGCGCGGCACCACTGGCACCTCGTGCGCACGGCAGACGGCGAGCGCGGCGACGATGTCGTCGGCGTCGCGCGGGGCGACGACGCCGAGCGGTACACGACGGTAGTTGGAGGCGTCCATCGTCATCAGCGCCCGTGCGGTGGCGTCGAACTCCACCTCTCCGCGCACCGCGCCGGAGAGGGCCCGCACAAGAGAGGTCCGCGTCTGCTCGTCGGTCATACGCCCAGGATGCCGCCGATCGTCCCGCCGACCTGGCCACTGGAGCCGCCACCCCTCGCGTTTCCCCTGAATACGTCAGTACGTCGGAATACGTCGGAATACGTCAGCCCTGCGGTCGCATACGTAACAAAGAAAGCCGCAAGCGCTTCCCAAACAGATCGTCAATTCTCATATAGTGACCTCGACTTGATTAGGAATTATCAGCTCCAGTTACGCCTTCACCCTCTCCCGTGCCGAAGTGTCCCGATCCGCCCTGTCCGTCACCGTCCGCCCCAAGGACTCCGCTTGCGCTCCTCATCCCGGCCGACCGCACTGGCCCTGCTGGTCTCGGCGGCCGTCACCGGTTCCTGCTGCCTGTGGGCGGTCGGCGCCGCCCCCGCCTCGGTAAGGACCCCGCTGGCCTGGGGGGCGGGCGCCGCCGCCGTGCTCCTTTCGGTCGCCGTGGCCGCCGCCGTGCACGCCCGGGCCACCATGCGCCTGCTGCGCGCGCGTCACGCGGCGCAGGCCGAGCGGTTCACCGCGGAGACCTCGCGGCTGGTGTCGTCGTCCGCGGCCGAGGCCCAGCGGTTCACCGCGGAGACGGCCAGGATCAAGGCCGCCGCCACGGCCGAGACCGCCCGGATCGCCGAGCAGGCGGCCGCCGAGACCGCCCGGCTGGGCGCCGACGTGGAACAGCTGACCGCCCGCGCGGCCCGCAGCGCCACCGAGCGCTCCGCCGCGGTCGCCGCGTGCGCCAATGCCGCGGGCCGGATGCAGGCCCTGGCCACGAGCATGCTCGCCGACCTGCGTGAGATGGAGCACCGGCACTCCGCCGAGGACATCCTCGGCGATCTGCTGCATCTGGACCACCGCACCGCCCAGGTCGGCCGGGTGGCCGACTCCATCGCCGTACTGACCGGTGCCCGCTCCGGGCGTCGGTGGGCGAAGCCGATCGTGATGGAGTCCATCCTGCGCGGTGCGATGGGCCGGATCGGCGGCTATCAGCGGGTACGTCTCCACTCGACCAGTGATGTCGCGATCGCCGGTCACGCCGCCGAGGGCGTCATGCACGCCCTCGCCGAACTCCTCGACAACGCTGCCAACTTCTCGCCGCCCACCGCGGAAGTCCATGTGTACGTCGAGGAGGTGCCGGCCGGTGTCGTGCTGACGGTCGAGGACAGCGGCCTGGTGATGAGCGATGTTCAGTTGCGGCGCGCCGAACGCGCGGTGTCCGCCACCGACCAGGACCTGACCGGCCTGTCGGGCACCCGGCTCGGCCTGGCCGTCGTCGGCCGACTGGCCCGTAAGCACGGTCTGACGGTGTCGTTCCGGCCGTCCGCGCGGGGCGGCACGGGGGCATTGATGATGCTCCCCCAGGAGCTCATCACCCGGACCCCGGTGAGCGTCCCCGCACCCGCCCCGGCCGACCCGGCGACCCACGCGCCGGCCGCCCGGCCGGAACCCGCCCACGACGCGGCGGACACGGCGCCGAAGGCCGACACCGGCACCGAGCCCGGGACGGACACCGGCGCCGGCATCGAGCCCGAGCCCGTCACCGGCGACAGCGGACTGCCCAGGCGCACCCGCGGCCGCACCCTCGCCGCCGCCGAGGCCCGCGCCCGGACCGACGGCGCCGACGCAACTCCCCGGCCCCGTACCGCCGACCCCAAGGAACAGGGAGCGCGCTTCAGCAGCTTCCGCCAGGCTGTACGGCCCAATTCCCCGCACCCGGAAGGCAACACCCGATGACCGCGACCACCGACGAGAAGCTCAACTGGCTGCTGGAGGGGCTCCTGGAGCGCACCCCCGGTACCCGGCATGCCCTCGTCCTGTCCAGGGACGGCCTCAAGCTGTGCCGCACCCCCGAGCTCTCCGTCGACCAGGCCGACCAGCTGGCCGCGATCTCGGCCGGCATCCAGAGCCTGTCGCACGGCGCGTCCGTCGAGTTCGGCGACGGCACCGGCGGCGTACGGTCCGCGATGGCCGAGTTCTACGGCGGCGTGCTGTTCATCGTCGAGGCGGGCGCGGGCGCCCATCTCGCGGTCGTCGCCTCCGAGGACGCCGATGTCGGCCTCATCGGGCACAACATGAGCGAACTCGTCGAGCAGCTCGGCGAGCACCTCAGCGCCCCGCCGCGCTCCCCCTCGGACCCGGCCGCCACCGTCGACGCGACCGCCGACGTATGACCCGCCCCCGACCCGGCCGGGACGACGGTCCGGACCGGCTGTACACCCTCACCGGTGGCCGCAGCCGGTCCGATTCGGACGCGTTCGACCTGGTGACGCTGGTGGTCTCCGAATGCGAGCCGTCCCCCGGCATGCAGTCGGAGCACGTCACCATCCTGCGCATGTGCGAGCGCCCCACCGCGGTCGTGGAGATCGCGGCGGGCCTCGGCCTGCCGGTCAGCATCGTCCGGATCATGCTGTCCGATCTGCTGGACACCGGCCGGATCAGCGCCCGTCACCCCCGTACCGCCCGTGTCGCGGACCGGTTCCCCGACCCCGACATCCTGGAACAGGTGCTCGTTGGACTCCGTAACCTCTGACCGTTCCGCCCTGCAGGCGACGGCCGACAACGGACTGAAGATCGTCGTCGTCGGCGGCTTCGGGGTCGGCAAGACCACCATGGTCCGTTCCGTCAGCGAGATCCGTCCGCTGAACACGGAAGAGACCATGACCCGCGCGGGCGAGACCGTCGACCGTCTCGACGGAGTGCACGCGAAGTCGTCCACGACCGTCGCCTTCGACTTCGGCCGGATCACGCTCGACGAACGCTCGGTGCTGTACCTGTTCGGCGCCCCCGGTCAGGAACGCTTCTGGTTCCTGTGGGACCGTCTGTTCTCGGGCACGCTCGGCGCCGTCGTCCTCGTCGACACCCGCCGGCTCGCCGACTCCTGGTACGCGATCGACCGCCTGGAGCACCACGGCACGCCGTTCATCGTGGCGTGCAACGACTTCGGCGGCCCGCTCCACACCGAACAGCAGATACGTGAGGCGCTCGACCTCTCGGACGACGTACCCCTGGTGGAGTGCGACGCCCGGGACCGTTCGTCGAGCAAGTACGTACTGATCACGCTGGTCGAGCACCTCCATGCGCTCGCGCAGGGCAAGGTGCCCGCCCCGTCCGCCACCCGTCCGGGGACCGCGCCGGAACCCGCACCGCAGAAGACCCCGGAGCCCAGCTCGTGACCCAGCCCCCGGCGCCCCCCGCCGGCTGCCCCGTCCCGCACGGCCCCGCGCCGCTCTCCGGCCCCCGGTTCCAGACCGAACCGACCCGGCTGTACCGGGAGATGCGTCGAGACCACGGAGCCGTGGCGCCTGTCGTCCTCGACGGCGACGTACCCGCCTGGCTCGTCCTCGGCTACCGCGAACTGCACCAGCTGACCAACGACCCGGTGCTGTTCAGCCGCGACTCCGACCTGTGGAACCAGTGGGACCGGATCCCGGACGACTGGCCTCTGCTGCCGATGATCGGCCGGAAGCAGCCGTCGATCCTGTACACGGTCGGACCGCGCCACACCGAGCGCGCCGCGATGATCAGCAATGCGCTGGAGGCCGTCGACCCGTTCGCGCTCAAGCGGTACGCGGAGGACTTCGCGGACACGCTCATCGACCGGTTCTGCTCCAAGGGCGGGACCGACATCATCGCCGACTACGCGATGCTGCTCCCGGCGCTCGTCCTGGCGAAGATCTACGGCTTCGGCAGTGACACCGGATTCGCGCTCGTCGGCTCGATCAACGACATGATCGACGGCAGGGAGCGGGCCCTCGCCGGGCAGCAGCACCTCGCCTCGTCCATGATCCAGTTGCTGGTCGACAAGCACGCCGAGCCCGCCGACGACGTCGCCACCCGGATGCTCGCCGACCCCGGCGGCTTCACCGACGAGGAGATCGTCCAGGACCTGATGGTCATGATGGCCGCGGGCCACCAGCCGACCGCCGACTGGATGGGCAACTCGCTGCGGCTGATGCTCACCGACGACCGGTTCGCCGCGTCCCTGTCGGGCGGCCGGCACAGCGTCGCCGAAGCGATGAACGAGGTCCTCTGGGAGGACACCCCGACGCAGAACGTGGCGGGCCGCTGGGCGTCGCGCGACACCCACCTCGGCGGCCGCCACATCCAGGCGGGCGACCTGCTGCTGCTCGGCATCGCCGCCGCCAACGGGGATCCGCAGGTCCGCACCGACGGCTCGTCACTGACCGGTGGCAACAACGCGTTCCTCTCCTTCGGCCACGGCGAGCACCGCTGCCCGTTCCCGGCCCAGGAGACCGCCGAGGTCATCGCCCGCACCGGCATCGAGGTGCTGCTGGACCGGCTGCCTGACCTCGACCTCGCCGCCCCCGCCGAAGACCTGACCCGGCGCCCGTCACCGTGGCTGCGTGGCCTGACCGACCTGCCCGTGACGTTCACTCCCACTCCCGCCCTTGGAGGCCATTGATGACCCGGATCGCGCTTGACCCCTTCGTCGCCGACCTCGACGGCGAGAGCGCCCGGCTGCGCGCGGCGGGCCCGCTCGCCGAGGTGGAGCTGCCCGGCGGGGTGCACTGCTACGCGGTCACCCACCACGCCGAGGCGCGGCAGCTGCTCACCGACAGCCGGGTGGTCAAGGACATCAACGTCTGGACCGCCTGGCAGCGTGGCGAGATACCGATGGACTGGCCGCTGATCGGCCTCGCCAACCCGGGCCGTTCCATGCTGACGGTCGACGGCGCGGACCACCGCCGGCTGCGCACCCTGGTCGCGCAGGCACTGACCGTTAAGCGGGTGGAGCGGCTGCGGGCCGGCATCGAGGCGCTGACGACGGCGAGCCTGGACCGGCTCTCGGCGCTGCCCCGGGGCGAGCGGGTCGACCTGAAGGCGGAGTTCGCGTACCCGCTGCCGATGAACGTGATCAGCGAGCTGATGGGCGTGGACGGTGCCGACCACCCGCGGCTGAAGGAGCTCTTCGAGAAGTTCTTCTCGACGCAGACGCCGCCGGAGGAGGTCCCGCAGATGATGGCGGACCTCGGCGCCCTCTTCACGAAGATCGTCGACGCCAAGCGCGAGAACCCGGGCGACGATCTGACGAGCGCGCTGATCGCGGCCTCCGAGAACGGCGACCACCTCACCGACGAGGAGATCGTCAACACCCTGCAGCTGATCATCGCGGCGGGTCACGAGACGACGATCAGCCTGATCGTGAACGCGGTCGTCGCCCTCCAGACCCACCCCGAGCAGCGCAAGCAGGTACTCGGCGGGGAGGTGCCGTGGGAGAACGTGATCGAGGAGACCCTGCGCTGGAACACCCCGACCTCGCACGTGCTGATCCGGTTCGCCACCGAGGACGTCGAAGTCGGCGACAAGGTGCTGCCGAAGGGCGAGGCGCTGATCGTCTCCTTCGGTGCGCTCGGCCGCGACGAGGCGCAGTACGGGCCGACCGCCGGTGACTTCGATGTCACCCGCTCCCCCAACCGCCACATCGCGTTCGGCCACGGCCCGCATGTGTGCCCCGGGGCGGCGCTGTCGCGGCTGGAGGCGGGGGTGGCGCTGCCCGCGCTGTACGAGCGGTTCCCGGATCTGGAGCTCGCCGTCCCGGCCTCCGAGCTGCGGAACAAGCCGATCGTCACCCAGAACGACCTGCACGACCTGCCGGTCGAGCTGGGCTGATCCACCGTTCGAGGTGTTCCACAGGCCGGAGTGGGTGTCTCATCCGACGGACACGGTCCTCGACCGTGTCCGTCAGGTACTACGCTCCGGTTCGTGGCCGATATCCAGATTCCCGCTGACATCAAGCCCTCCGACGGACGCTTCGGCGCCGGTCCTTCCAAGGTGCGGACGGAGGCGCTCGACGCGCTGGCCGCCACCGGAACGTCTCTTCTCGGTACGTCCCACCGCCAGGCCCCGGTCAAGAACCTGGTCGGCTCGGTGCGTCAGGGTGTGCGCGACCTCTTCTCCCTCCCCGAGGGCTACGAGGTGATCCTGGGCAACGGCGGTTCCACCGCCTTCTGGGACATCGCGACGCACGGTCTGATCGAGACGAAGTCCCAGCACCTCAACTTCGGTGAGTTCTCTTCGAAGTTCACGAAGGCCGCCCAGCTCGCCCCGTGGCTGGCCGACCCGAGCGTCATCGCCTCCGAGCCGGGCACCCACCCGGAGCCGCAGGCCGAGGTGGGCGTCGACGTCTACGCGTTCACGCAGAACGAGACGTCGACCGGTGTCGCCATGCCGATCAAGCGCGTCGCGGGTGCCGACGAGGGCTCCCTCGTCCTGGTGGACGCCACCTCCGGCGCCGGTGGTCTGCCGGTCGACGTCACCGAGACGGACGTCTACTACTTCGGTCCGCAGAAGTGCTTCGCCGCCGACGGTGGCCTGTGGATCGCCGCGTTCTCCCCGGCGGCCCTGGAGCGCGCCGCGCGTATCCACGCCTCCGGCCGGCACATCCCGGAGTTCTTCTCGCTGCCGACCGCGATCGACAACTCCCTGAAGAACCAGACGTACAACACCCCGGCGCTCGCCACGCTGTTCCTCTTCAACGAGCAGCTGACCTGGCTGAACTCCCAGGGCGGCCTGGACTTCTCGGTCGGCCGCACGGCCACGTCCGCGCGGAACCTGTACGGCTGGGCCGAGGAGTCGAAGTACGCGACCCCGTTCGTCACCGACCCGGCGAAGCGCTCGCAGGTCATCGGCACCATCGACTTCGCGGACGAGATCGACGCGTCGGCGGTCGCCAAGGTGCTGCGTGCCAACGGCATCGTCGACACGGAGCCGTACCGCAAGCTGGGCCGCAACCAGCTGCGTGTCGCGATGTTCCCGGCGATCGACCCGGCGGACGTGCTGGCCCTGACGGCCTGCATCGACTACGTGATCGAGAAGCTGTAACGAGCAGCTGTCCGACGGCGAGGGGCCCTCGGTACGGATCCGTACCGAGGGCCCCTCGCCGTTCCTCACCCCGCCGCCTCCGCCAGGACCGTCCGGAGCCTGCCGATCCCTTCCTCCCACGGTTCGCCGTGACCGCCCTCGCTCCACAGCTCGAGCAGTTCGGACGGCTCGGTCACCACCCGGTCAAGAGCCTGCACCGCAAGGCCTCGCAGCTCCAGGGGAAGCTCCGGAAGTGGCTCGTCCGGCCCGTACGCAGTCGTCACGGGCTCCCCGCCGGGGCACTGCGCGGCCACCAGGGCGGCCGCCGCCACGGCCACGACGGCCTCGTCGGAGTCGAGATAGTCCTGGGTCCCGGCGACGACGGTCAGAGCCTCCCGGATCAGCTCGGCACGCGCGCCCTGCGGCACGTCGTCCAGATCCCCCGAGAAGTCCGCTGCGGTGTCGCTGTCGAAATGACCGATGTCCCAGGCGCCCATGGCGACCCCTCCCTCAGTGATGCGGTTCATCGTGCCAACGACGACTGACAAGAGCCTGTCCCGCTCGTTCACCCGACCGAGTGAACGATCACAAACGGGACATGCGGGGGCATCGTCCTACGCCGATGCTCTCGGCACCACCCATCGGGACGCCCTCGATGTCGGCAGCGGCAGTCGCACACCCCTGAGGGTTGTCCACCCCGGCAGGCAGTCATGCTCCCCGCCTCCATCGGCGCCGAGGTCACCCTCGATGTCGCGGAGCTGCTCGATGCCGGGCAGCACCGGAAGTGACATCCGTGCGGCTCCACCGCCGCTCCCCGTCCTCCCACTCGTCGGTGGGGGCGAGTCCTGCGGCCGCGGCCACCGCCGCCGATGCGGTGTGGTCGGGGTGGATGTGCGCGACGACCGTATGGACCGCGCCCCCGGCCAGCAGGTGCGCCACCAGCCCCGCCGCCGCCTCCTTCGCGTAGCCCAGGCCCTGCCACCGGGTGCCGATCACCCAGGCGATCTCGGCCCGCGGGCCCGCCACCGTGGCCTGGACCCAGCCCGCCAGGCGGCCGTCGGCGCGGACCCGGAGTACCCAGTTCCACCAGTGTTCGGCAGGGTCGGGGGAGCCGGATTCCCAACGGGTGTACCGGGCCCGCAGGGTGTCGAGGTCCTCCGGGGCGCCGCCCGTGTACGTGTGCAGGGCCGGGTCGGCGAGAACCGTCGCCATCTCCTCGGCGTGCGCGGCTCGCAGCGGAGTTGCGTCGAGCCGCTCGGTGGAGAAGGCCTCGGGCCCGTGGTTCGTCATAGCGCCCGACCCTACGTGCGGCGCTTGCCGATGGCTTCGGGTGCGGTCCGTCAGCCGCGCTTGCGGCGCCGGTTCATGAAGACGAGTGCGCCCACCGCTGCGAGCAGCGCCGCTCCGACCAGCGTGCTGCCCTTCATCTCACGGCCGCCCGCGCCGCCGGCCGACGACGCGCCTCCGCCGTCCTTCGACGGCGACTTGGAGTCGCTGCCGTTTCCGCGCGCTCCTGCGACGTCCACCCGGACCACCTCGCTCCGCGCGCCTTCCGAGCCGAACATCAGCGCCGAACCGTCCGCCGTGTACGTCACGGACTCGGACTGCCCCTGCAGCGGCGCGTCCACACGGTGGTCGGCGCCGAGCCGGCCGTCCTCGAACGCGTAGCCACGGGCGCTGAAGTAGGACCGCAGCACCAGTTCCTTGCCGTCCGGCGAGAACGTCCCGTCCGTCACCCACGGCACCTCCCCGACCCGCCGGAACACATTGGTCCGGCCGGTGGTGAGCCGTGCGGGGCCTTCGTAGAGTCCGCCCCCGCCCTCGTTCTTCGAGGCGATGTAGACGCGGCCGGTCTTCGGGTGGACCATCAGCGCCTCGGCGTTGCGCGCCCCGTCCGCGTACTTCACGTCGAACTGGGTCGCCCGGACCGTCGCGTCCTTCAGCACCTTCGGCTCGGGGAACCGGTAGATCCAGACGTGGTCCCAGCTGCCGTTCAGGTTGTCGCCGATGTCGCCGACGTACAGGTTGCCGTCCGGCCCGAGCGAGATCGCCTCCACGTCGCGCGGCGCGCCGACCCCGCGCATGGTGATCGTCGCGACGGTCCTCCCGGTCCGGGAGTCCACGGCGTAGATGTACGGACCGTCCTCGCTGTCGTTGTGCGTCCAGTAGATGCCCGGGTGGGCCTGGCTCGCGGCGAGGCCGCTGGACTCGGTGATCCGGGGGTCCTCGATCGTGAAGCTGCGGTCGGCAGCTCCGTCGTCGGCCGTGGCCGGGGCAGCGGTCACGGCCGCGCCGGCGAGGACGAGCAGCGCGGCGGCGCCGGAGACAGTCAGATACGAACGCATGGGGTCAAGTGTCCATCGTCACGTCGCAGCCCGGCGCGTTGATCCGCCATGATGTCGCCATGCGTTTCATGTTCGTCGGCGATTCCATGACCATCGGGCGCGCCGGCGACTTCACCTGGCGCTACCGCATGTGGCAGCACCTCGAAGCGGCCTTCGACGGCCCTTACGAGATCGTCGGCCCGCGCACCGAGCTGTACGACACCGCGACGAACACCCCGGTCTCGTACGCCTACGGGGACCCGGGGTTCCCCGCCGAGGCCCGCCGCCATCTGGCGGGCTGGGGCGAGGGGTGGCTGCACATGGCCCCGGTGATCGCGGACACGGTCACCGCGACCCGTGCGGACGTGCTGCTCGTCTCGCTCGGCCTGATAGACCTCGGGTTCTACACGGACAGCGAGCAGACCGCCCTGAACGTAAGGGCGTTCATCAAGGCCGCCCGCACCGCCGCACCGCACATCAGGGCCGTGCTCCTGCCGGTGATACCGAACGTCCGGGCCGAGTCCGATACCCCGTTCGCCGCCGAGTGCGACCGCTTCAACGAACTGCTCGCGAAGGCCGTCGCCGATCTCGACGCGCCGACGTCCCCGATCCTGCTGGCGTCGCGCCCGGCCACGTACGACATCCACACGGACACCTACGACGGTACGCACCCCGGCCCCACCGGCGAACAGAAACTGGCCGCGGCGTTCGCCGACGCGATGCACCAGGCGTGGGGCCTGGGCGCTCCCTACATGTCGAGCCCGTCCGGCGATCATCGAGGACAACTGCGAACCGTCACGGCGAGCCCAGCATGATCAGGGAGAGCCGGGTCAGCTCATCGGTCAGCCAGTCGGGCGTGACCTGGCGCGGACGCCGGCCGTGGTGGGCGAGGAGTTCGTCGACCGAGTGGGTCATCACCATGACGGCGACCCGCTGGTCGCCGTCCCCCACCTCACCCCGCTCCGCGGCGCGCTCGGCCTCGCAGGTCAGGAACTCCGACCACATCGTCCGCCACATCGCGAGGTGTTCGTCCACCGTGCGGCTGACGCCCAGCACTTCGACGAATGCCACGCGTGCGGCGCGCGGATCGGCCGTGACGGCCCGCACATAGGCGTCGAAGAGGCGACGGAACCGTTCCTCGGTCGAGCACTCGTCCATGCCGTCGGAGAGCAGGACCGCCTCGGACGCGCGCAGTCCGCGGGTCGCCACCTCGTCGTACAGTGCGATCAACAGCGCCTCGCGTGAGGTGAACTGCTGGGAGAAGGCCCGGACCGGCACCTTGGCCTCGGCGCAGAGCTGCTCGACGGTCGTGTTCGCGTAGCCGTAGGCGGCGAACAGCGCCCGTCCGGCCCGCAACAGCCGTCCACGCCACTGCGCACGGTCCTCGGCGATCGCATGGACCGTCCCGACCGGCCCGACCACCTCGCCCGTCCCCGTTCCACGGCTCACCAGGGCATCCACCACAGGTCCTCTTTCGTCGGCCCCGACATCCCGGCTCGGGGCGGCAACCCAGGAAACGCCGCCATTCTCCCCGTTTCGTCGCACAAGCGGAGGATCCGCCACGCCTTCGACGCCCGCCGATCGACAGGCGCTCCGAGTCCGCCCCAACTCCGTTCGCCCGCCGCACTCCTGCCGACACGGCCCCGTCCTTCCGGCGGCAGGAAGCGGAGTTGTCACTTCCGCCGTGACCGGCCCCTGGTCGGCAGGCGCCCTTTCCGCCACCGCCTGGCCGGACTTCCTCCCGTACGCCGTGCGGCAGTAGGGGCCGGGCGGCGCCGGAGGCCGCGTCGTGGGCTGTCGGACCCGCTCCGTAGGGTGTTGGCATGTCCACCGAGTCGCCCCTGATCCAGAGCATGCGGACCGCTGTCGCCGCGGCTCCCACCGATGTCCCTCTGCGCCTGCATCTCGCCGAGCTGTTGCTCGGTGAGGGTCTGAGCGAGGCCGCGGTCGCCGAGGCCGCCGTGGCGTTGCAGCACGCACCCGGGGACATGGGGGCGCGGACGCTCATGATGCGGGCGATGGGCCTGCCCGCACCGGCTGCCGAACAGCCGGGGCCGGAGCCGATTCCGGAGAAGCCCCGGGCGCAGGAGCCGGCACCGGAGGTGCCCGCCGCCCCCGCCCCGCCCACCGGCTTCGACTGGGCGGCCGCCGAGAACGAGGTCGCGGACGCCGTACCGCCACGGTTCGTGACCCCCGGCCCCACCTCCACCGCCCCCGAGGCACCGCTCGCCGCGGACGGCGGCGGCGACCCGGGGGACGCCACGGCCTGGGAGGTCGACACCCCCGGCACCGTCACACTCGCCGACGTCGGCGGCATGAAGGAGATCAAGGAGCGCCTCGAAGCCGCGTTCCTCGCCCCCATGCGCAATCCCGAACTGGGCAGGCTGTACGGGAAGAGCCTGCGGGGCGGGCTGTTGATGTACGGGCCGCCCGGCTGCGGGAAGACGTTCATCGCACGGGCCGTCGCAGGTGAGCTCGGGGCGAGCTTCATGTCCGTGTCGATCAACGACGTCCTCGACATGTGGATGGGCAACTCCGAGCGCAACATGCACGAGGTCTTCGAGACCGCCCGCCGCCAGGCGCCGTGCGTGCTGTTCCTGGACGAGGTGGATGCGCTGGGAGCCAAGCGCAGTCGCATGCAGCACGGCGGGATGCGCAACACCGTCAACCAGTTGCTCACCGAGCTCGACGGCGTCGGCGGGGCCAACGAGGGCGTGTTCGTGCTCGCCGCGACCAACGTCCCCTGGGACGTGGACATCGCGCTGCGACGGCCCGGCCGGCTCGACCGCACCCTGCTCGTCCTGCCGCCGGACGCGCCCGCGCGTGAGGCGATCCTCCGCTACCACCTGCGCGACCGGCCGATCGAATCCGTCGACCTGGGCAAGCTGGTCAAGGTCACCGAGGATCTGTCGGGCGCCGATCTGGCCCACCTCTGCGAATCCGCGTCGGAGCGCGCGCTGCTCGACTCGACCCGTACCGGGGTGGTCCGGATGATCAACATGAAGGATCTGCTGGGTGCGGCGAAGGAGATCCGGCCGTCCACCGATCCCTGGTTCGCCTCGGCGCGCAATGTCGCGATGTTCGCCAACGAGGGTGGAATGTATGACGAGTTGCTCGCCTACCTGAAGAGGAAGCGCAAGCTGTGACCACGGCCGAGCACCCTCTGGCCGCGCAGGCGGCCGCCCTCATCGGCCTGGACCGGCTGGACGAGGCGAAGGCCCTGCTGGCCAGGCGCCTCGCCGAGGACCCCGAGGACTTCCGGGCCTGGGTGCGGCTGGCGCGCTGCCATCTGCGCGAGCGGGAGTTCGAGGACGTCGTCACCACGACCGGCGAGGCACTGCGGATCGCCCCGCAGGACTGCGACGCGTGGATCGTGCGGACGTACGGGCTGCGCAGGACCGGTCGTCGGGACGAGGCGCTCGCGGCGGCCCAGGAGGCGGTGCGGATCGCCCCGCAGTCGTGGCAGGCGGTCATCGCGCTCTCGGAGGCGGTCAGTGCCTGGCAGCCGCGCTGGCCCGAGGTGCTCGAGCTGGCGCAGACGGCGGTCCGGATGGCCCCCGAGGAGCCGGAGGTGTACCAGGGGCTGTGGAAGGCGGCGCTGCTCAACGGGGCCTTCGACGTGCGGGACCATGCGATCCGCGAGACGCTGCGGCTCGACCCGACGAGTGCCTGGGCGCTGCGTGAGCTCGCCGAGAAACAGGCCGCCGCGCCCGGCACGGGGCCCGAGCGGCGGGCGGAGGTGTACGCGTCCGCGCTGGCCGCCGACCCCGGTTCCGACAGCATGCGCATGGGGCTGGACCGGGCCGTGTTCCAGATGCTGCGCGGCACCCGGTGGCTCGCCGTGCTGAGTCTGGTGCTGGCGGGTGCCGCGATCAACCTGTTCCCGTCCGACGGGGACGGGCCCGATCTGCCGCTGCCGATCGGTACCCGGCTGTACGCACTGGCGCTGATCGGGGTGGTCTGGGCGTTCGGCGCGTGGCGGCGCTACCGGAAGCTGCGCGCGGGGGTGCAGCTGAGTGTCCGGTCGCTGTTGCGGCGGATGTTCTGGGCGCGGCTGGTGCTGGTGCAGGCGGCGGTGGGGACGCTGTGCGCGGTGGTCGTCATGGCGGTGCCGTGGACGGACCGTGGTGTTCCGCAGGTGCTGTTCTGGCTGGGACTCGGGCCGACGCTGCTGACGATCTGGTTCGACCGTCCGCGCACGCGGTAGCTCAGCGGGCCAGCCGGCCGAGGAGCGAACCTGCGGCGACGATGCCGACGAGCGCCGCAAGGGCGAGGATGGCGAAGTCGAGCCCCAGGTGGGCCGGTGTACCGATGAGCAGCCCGCGCAGGGCGTCGACCTGGTAGCTCAGCGGGTTCACCCTGCTGATGGCCTGGAGCCAGCCCGGCATCAGGGCGACCGGGTACAGCGCGTTGGAGGCGAAGAACAGCGGCATGGTGATGGCCTGGCCGATGCCCATCAGCCGGTCGCGGGTCAGGACGATGCCGGCGATCGACATCGACAGGCAGGAGAAGAACGCCGAGGCGAGGACGACGACCACGACCACGCCGAGCAGACGCAACGGGTTCCAGGTCATGCCGACACCGATCAGCGCGGCGATCACGATGACGACCGCCGCCTGGATCACGGCCTTCACCCCGGCGGCGAAGGCCTTGCCGGTCACCAGGGCGGTCCGGGGCGTCGGTGTGACCATGAGCTTGGTCAGGACTCCTGAGTCCCGCTCCCAGATGATCATGATGCCGTAGAAGATCGCGATGAACATGGCGGACTGGGCGATGATGCCGGGCGCCAGGAAGTCGAGATAGGGGACGCCGCCGGTCGGGATGGCGTGGATACGGGAGAACGTCACGCCGAAGATGAGCAGCCAGAGTGCCGGCTGCACGGCACGGGTGTAGATCTCGGTACGGTCGTGGCGCAGCTTCTGCATTTCGACGACGCACATCGCGGCGACGCGCGCGGGGACGACGCGCCAGCCGGTGCGGGACGGCGGCGGGTCCAGCAGGAGAGAGAATCGCTCGTCGGGTGAGCCGGGTTCAGCCGAGGCGTGATGCGGTGCGACGGGTACGGCGGACATCGCGGAACGCCCCCTTCCCTTCGTCGGAACCTGAGCCGGGGCCGGAGCCCGAGCCGCGGTCGTCCAGACCGCTTCCGGAGTGGTACCGGAAGACGTCCTCCAGCGTCGGCGGCGGCAGGGCGGTCTCGCCGGACTCCCGGCGGTGCTCGATCAGTTCGGCCTTGAGCTCGGCGGGCGTGCCGAGCGCCCGGAGCCTGCCGAGGTGCATGAGGGCCAGCCGGTCGCAGCGCTGATCGGCCTCGTCCATGGAGTGGGTGGTGACCAGCACCGTCATCCCGGTGCCGGTCCGGATCTCCGTGATGCGGTCCCAGACACTGTCGCGCGCGATCGGGTCCAGGCCGATGGTCGGTTCGTCCAGGATCATCAGCCGGGGTGCGCTGACCAGGGCCTGGGCCAGTTCTAGGCGGCGCACCATGCCACCGGAGTAGGTGGCCGCGAGCCGGTGCGCCTGGGCGCCGAGGCCGACAGCGTCCAGCGCCTGTCCGACGCGCGCCGCGCGCCGGCGGCGGGGCACGTCGAAGACGCGGGCGAAGAGGGCGACGTTCTCCCGGCCGGTGAGGCCGGCGTCGGCCGACAGCTGCTGCGGTACGTAACCGAGCAGGCGCCGTACGGCCATCTTCTGCCGGGCCGCGTCATGACCGAGGACCTCGATGACCCCGGACGGCACGGGCAGCAGGGTGGTGATCGCGCGCATGGTGGTCGTCTTGCCCGCGCCGTTGGGCCCGAGCAGGCCGAAGACCTCGCCGGGGCGGACCAGCAGGTCCAGCCCGTCGACGGCTTTCGACGTACCGAAGGAATAAGTCAGACCGGTACAGCTGAGAGCGGGGGTCACGGGGGCTCCTCCCCTTCGCGCAATGAGTCCGCGAGTCTGCGCAGTGACGGGAGCGCGGCGGTCAGCGCGGCCCGGTCGGCCGCGTCGAGCTTCGCGACGTGTTCACGGAAGAGCGCGTCGCGCCGGGCACGCCACTCCCACAGCCGCGCGACGCCTGCCGGGGTCGGGTACAGCAGCGCGGCACGCCCGTCGCCGGGGTCGGTCTCGCGACGCAACAACCCCTCCATGACCAGGCGATTGACCAGGGTGCTGACGGAGTTGGCCGCGAGGCAGAGGTCGTGCGCCGCCGCCGAGACACGTATGCCGGGCTCGGCGGCCACCACCCGCAGCAGTTCGGCGTGTGCCCCGCGCAGCCTGGGAGCCGGCAGGTCGCTCCACAGTCGTCGCCGGGCGAGCCTCTGGATGCGGGGCAGAAGTCCGGCGAGCTCATCCGGTAGATCACCCGCCGCCATACGTCCATTTTATCTCTGTAGGCGAGGTATCGGCCGGGTGTGATGACCGCCGTGTGCGATTGCCGCGGTCCGACCGGCGGAATCGGGTGCGCTGCGAACTCTCCGCTGCATATACGTACGACAGGGCCGGCCGGCTACGTACGACACGGCCGGCCGGCGGTCACGGGCATGAACACGCCCGCACTGCCGACGGGCGGGCCGTCGCCCCACCCCGTCGGCGGCTTCGAACGGGCGGGCCTCAATCGGCGAGCGCACCCATGGGGTCCCAGGCCGGCAGGACGATCGGCGGCTCGTCGAGGGCGGCGACCAGTTCCGGCGGCAGTGCGGAGCGCCGCACCGCGACCTCGAAGACGTGCTCGCCGAACCATGAGTCGTTCATGGTCCAGAACCCCTTGTCGGCCTTCTCGTCGCCCCAGCTGTTCTCGACCCGCCAGCGGCGCGGAGCGCCGTCGACCACGTCCACGCCGGTCAACAGCATCGCGTGCGTCATCTGGGTCTCGTGGTGGATGAGCCGTGCCGCCTTGTCCAGCTCGAACGACGTGTCGTAGACGGCCTCGTAGTCGAACAGATCGGCGTCCCAGATCCCGAGGTCCGCACGCATCATCCGGGCCACGTCGCAGCCGAACCACACCGGCTCGCCGCCGACTACGGCGTCCATGCTGAGACGCTTCAGCAGGTCCATCTCCACGTTCAGGTAGACCACCGGCGGAGCTTCGACGACGTTGCCCAAGTACTCGACGGTGAAGGTGCGGCCGACCGGACTCGACTCCCTCGGGTCATGGACGATACAGACGTAGTCGTCGAGGGGTATCTGCACGTACGACTTCGCGAACTCGGCCGGCGTCATCCAGCCCGCGCGGTGGAACTCCTGGTCCTTGTCCCGCCACTGCCACAGAAACCGCTGCGGCGGTGTACCGAGGTGGATGCTGAGTACGCGGTGGACGGCGGCCAGCACCGCTCGCTTGTGCACGCGCTGCGCCTCGGCCCCCTCGGCAACCGTTCGGCGCAGATCCCGGGCACCCCGGCGGAGCAGGCTCTTCAGGGCCCGGTTCATCGGTCCCGTCGCCGACGAGCTGTCCGTCTCCGGCATCGCCGACTTCGGCACCAGACCGTGCTTGGCGACCAGCGCCACGAACATGTTCCACTGGCCGCCGTCGCTGATGGGGTCCCCGAGCAGGTGCGCCACCGTCCGGTCGTCGACGTCTCGGTCAGAGGTCTCGATGATGGCCTCGAGGAAGTGGTTCGCCCGCTCGAACTTGTCCCACCAGAGCAGGTAGTTCTGGGAGAACTCGAAGTCCTTCACACCGAGCTTCTGTGCGGCGCCGACACGCAGCAGGTTGAGCCCGGCGAACATCCAACAGCGTCCGCTCTTCTTCTGGTTGGTGACTTTCCAGTCGTCCAGGTGGTGGGAGACCGAGTGGTCGACGGCGGTCACGATCCGCCGGTCCAGGGCGATGTCGTCCACGGGCGTCTGGGTCACGGCGTTCTGCATCAGCCGGTTCGCCGGCCGAGAGGCGAACTCCTTCTCGAAGACCTCGAACTGCGCGGGGGTCAGACTGCGGTCGGTGGCCTGATGGGGGTGAGGGTGTCCGAGCGTCACAGTATCCGCTTCCAGTTCTCGAGTCGGCCCGTGATCGCGCGGGCCCGGGGCAGGCGGGAGGGGAAAGCGTTCTCACCGTCGCACGGCCGTTCAGCCGCAGTCAACGGAGTTGCTGCACGATCGACGAGGTGAACTGCCGTGACGTGCCGAGCGCGCACCCGACCGCGCTTTCGGTAACTGTGCGCCGGTCAGTACGTGTCGGCCGGACCCTTACGCCACGACTCACGGCGGGGTGAACGGAGCGGCCCCCGAGCGACCCGTCGGCCACGTGCAGGCCACGGTGCGCTCACCGCTCCGGGAACCGCTCCCCGCACCTGCTGCAGAACACCGGCGCGGGATCGGCCGAGAGACGGCCGCAGTCGGGACAGACCCGGTCCAGCATGCAGGGCCCCTCGCCGCCTTCGTCCGCCGCCGGGGCCTCGGCCGAGGACTTGATCGTCAGGCCCGGACGGCGGCGGTGGACGGTGAGGTACGCCAGGCCGTCCGGTCCGGCCACGAGAGCACGGCGGGAGGTGCGGGGCAACCACAGGACCGTGGTGGCTGCGAGCTCCAGGACCTCTGCGCCCGTGGCCATCCGGCCGCTCCCCGCGACGACGACGAGGAGCACGTCGAGGACGTCCTCCTGATGCTCACCGACTTCGGCGCCCGGCGGCAGACGCACCAGATTGGCATCCATCTCCCGCCCTTGTTCGGCCAGTTGCCAGAGCGCACCACGCCGGTCGGGGGCTGCGGTGGCGAGCAGATCGTCGAGTACGGCGAGGACCCGTGGGGTGGAATTCACGGCAGCCACGCTACGCCCCGCCATAGGGTGAGCCCTTTGGCCCGGACCGGAAGGACGACGCCGCCATGGACCGCGAGCCCCACGCGAAGTACCCCCCGATCGAACCGTACGACCAGGGCATGCTCGATGTCGGTGACGGCAATCTCGTGCACTGGGAGGTCTGCGGCAACCCGGAGGGCAAGCCCGCGCTCGTCGTCCACGGCGGCCCGGGGTCGGGGTGCGGCGCGCACACCCGGCAGTACTTCGACCCGGACCGGTACCGCGTCGTCCTCTTCGACCAGCGGGGCTGCGGCCGGTCGACCCCGCACGCGAGCGACCCTGCCGCCGACATGCGGCACAACACCACCGCCCACCTCATCGCCGACATGGAGCGGCTGCGTGTCCGTCTCGGGATCGAGAAGTGGCTGCTGTACGGGGGGTCCTGGGGGTCGACGCTGATCCTGGCGTACGCCGAGGAACATCCGGAGCGGGTCTCCGAGATCGTGATCCCGGCCGTCACGACGACCCGGCGCAGTGAGATCGACTGGCTGTACCGGGGCGTCGGGAAGATCTTTCCGGAGGCCTGGGACCTGTTCCGGGCGGGCGTCCCGGAGGCCGCCGGGGACGACGGTCTGGTGGCCGCGTACGCCCGGCGGATGGAGAGCACGGACGCTGCGGTACGGGCGAAGGCCACGGCCGACTGGTGTGCCTGGGAGGACGCGGTGCTCTCCCAGGAGACGTACTCGGGGCCGCCCCCCTACAGCGGCCGGCCGGGCAGGGCTCAGCAGGCGCTGGTACGGATCTGTTCGCACTACTTCTCGCACGGCGCCTGGCTGGAGGAAGGGCAGCTGATCCGGAACGCCGGGCGGCTGGCGGGCATCCCGGGTGTGCTGGTGCACGGCCGGTTCGACCTCGGCGGCCCGCTGATCACCGCGTGGGAGCTGGCGAAGGCATGGCCGGACGCGGAGCTGACCGTGATCGACGGGGCTGGGCATCTGGGCGGGCCGGCGACCACCCGGGCGGTCCTGGAGGCGCTGGACCGGTTCGCCGCGCGGTAGTGGACCGGGGGCGGCGCGACACGGGGGCGGTCCTGTCGGCCGGACAGAGCAATGGCATGCTGTGCAGCCCGCCGCAATGCGGTGGATCTTGCTCCTCTCGTCGGAATTCCCGTGGCGTTCCCCCAACGTGCCCCCGAGCCGACGGAACCTGACTGTCCCACCACTCTCCCAAGGGATACGACTTGAGATCGCGGCGAAGACTCTGGGCCACGGCTGCTGTTGCGACGACGGCGGTGGCCGGTGTCCTGGTGTTCCAGGGCATGACCGGAAATTCCGACGACAGTGCCGACAGCAAGGCAGGTCCGGTCCGGGCCGAGGTGCGCGAGGCGGCGCTGAAGGTGTCCGCCGACGGCAGTTCCGCGACGCTCGGCAGGCGGGACACCGCTCCGTTCAGCATGCTCGGCGTCACCTGGACCGACCCGGCGGCCAAGGTGTCCGGATCCGTCGAGGTGAGGACCCGGTCCGCCGCCGACGGGAACTGGACGTCCTGGCTGCCCCTCGAAACCGACCTGGACGGGCGTACGGAGACCGGCCGGTCCGGTGTCCGCGGGGCCACCGAGCCGCGCTGGGTCGGGCCGTCGAACGGTGTCGAGGTACGAGTGACGGCGGGGGACAAGATCTCCGCCAAGCTCCCGGCGGGCCTGCGGCTGGACACCGTCGCCCCCGGAAGGACCCCCGGCAAGGACTCCGGCGACGGAACCGCGCTGAACGCGGACCCGGCCGCCTTCGTCGCCGCGGACGAGAATCCGGCGGACCCGTCGGCCGACCCGTCCACCGACCCGTCGGTCCCCGGCGACTCCCCCACGCCCGAGGCGTCCGACGCCTCGTCACCGGCCGCCGAGCCCACGGTGTCCGAGCCTTCGCCGTCCACGTCGGTGTCGCAGAGCCCCACCGTCACGGAGAGCGGCACACCCACGTCGGGCGTGAGCACCTCGCCGTCCGCGACGCTGCCGGTCGCACCGCCGTCCACCGTGCCCCGGCCGCCGATCACGTCCCGCGCGGGCTGGGGCGCCGACGAGTCGATCAGCCCGGAGGCACCGGAGTACAACGACACGGTCAAGGCCGTCTTCGTCCACCACACCGCGGGGACCAACGACTACTCCTGCACCGACTCCGCCGCCGTCGTCCGCAGCCTGTACGCGTACCACGTACAGAGCAACGGCTGGAAGGACATCGGCTACAACTTCGTGGTCGACAAGTGCGGGACGGTCTTCGAGGGCCGTAAGGGCGGCGTGGACCGGCCCGTCCTCGGCGCACACACCTACGGCTTCAACCGGGAGTCGGCCGGTATCGCGGTCATCGGCACCTACACAGGCGCCGGCGCGCCGACCGCGGCGCTCACCTCGGTCGCTCGGGTGGCCGCGTGGAAGCTCGGCCAGTACAAGGTCGACCCGGCGGGCACCACGATGCTCACCGCCGGCGCCGACGGCAACAACTACGCCGGGACGAAGTTCGTCTCGGGAACGCAGTACTCGTTCAAAACGATCTCCGGCCACCGCGACGGCTACAACACCGAGTGCCCCGGCACCAAGCTGTACGGCCAACTGCCGACCATCCGCAGCAACGCGGCCGGGCCCGTCACCGGACTGATCGTCAAATCCGTGACCGGCGCCGGCCTGTCCGGCACGACGTACTACACCAAGTCGGCGATCACCGTGGGCTGGACGGCGACCACGCCGAACGCCCTGATCTCCAAGTACGAGCTGCTGGTCGACGGCAAGAGTGTCGCCACGGCCGGGTCCACCGCCACCTCGGCGAAGGCCACGCTCGGTGCCGGCACCCACAAGATCCAGGTCCGGGCCACGCACCAGTCGGGGAAGACGGCCACGTCCGCGGCCGCGACCGTGATCGCCGATCAGACGGCTCCCACGTTCACCACCAAGCCGAACCTCGCCCTGCGCACCGGCACGGTGAACACCACCGCCGTCCCGCTCACCCTGAAGTGGAAGGCGGCCGACGCCGCGTCCCTGAAGGAGGTCCGGCTGACCGCCCCGGTCGCCAAGACCTACGGGCCGACCACCACGAGCGCCTCGCACACCGCCAAGTCCGGCGTGGCGACCGCCTGGTCCATGACCGCGTACGACCTGGCGGGCAACACCGCGGCCGCCTCCGTCTCCGGCACCCCGGTCATCCTCCAGGAGACCTCGGCCACGAAGACCGGCACCTGGACGTCGAAGTCGTCGTCCAGCTACCTCGGCGGCAAGTCGTACTCCAGCTCGTCCAAGGGCGCGAGCCTGACCTGGACGTTCACCGGCAGGTCGGCCGCCTGGGTGGTCTCGCGCGCCAGTACGTCCGGCCAGGCGTACGTCTACGTCGACGGCACGAAGGTGGCGACGGTCGACCTGAAGTCGTCCACCACCAAGTACCGCGACGCGCTCTGGACGAAGAGCTGGTCCACGAGCGCCAAGCACACGGTCAAGATCGTCGTCGTCGCCACCTCGGGACGGCCGACGATCACCACCGACGGCCTGGTCTACCTCAAGTAGCCGCCACGCACGATGACCTGAGCCCGGCTCCGCGCGCTTGTGCCGCAGAGCCGGGCTCAGGTGTTCACGGAGGGGTGCCCCCACTCACCAGGCGAAGGCCTCCGGCGACGGGCCGGTGCCCGGGAAGATCTCGTCCAGGCCTGCCAGCACCTCGTCCGACAGCTCCAGGTCCACGGCGCGCACCGCCGAGTCCAGCTGCTCACGCGTACGCGGGCCGGAGATCGGACCCGTCACGCCCGGACGGGTCAGCAGCCAGGCCAGGCCCACCTCGCCGGGCTCCAGGCCGTGCTTCTCCAGCAGGTCCTCGTACGCCTGGATCTGCGCGCGCACCGTGGAGTCGGCGAGCGCGTCCGCGGACCGGCCGGACGTCGAACGGGCCCCGCCGCCCTCGCGCTCCTTGCGGATCACTCCGCCGAGCAGCCCGCCGTGCAGCGGGGACCACGGGATGACACCGAGGCCGTACTCCTGCGCGGCCGGGATGACCTCCATCTCGGCGCGACGTTCGGCGAGGTTGTAGAGGCACTGCTCGCTGACCAGGCCGTAGGAGCCGAGACGCTTCGCGGTCTCGTTGGTCTGGGCGATCTTCCAGCCGGCGAAGTTGGACGAGCCCGCGTAGAGGATCTTGCCCTGCTGGATCAGGACGTCGATGGCCTGCCAGATCTCCTCGACCGGGGTGGCGCGGTCGATGTGGTGGAACTGGTACAGGTCGATGTGGTCCGTCTGCAGCCGCTTGAGGCTGGCGTCGACGGCGCGCCTGATGTTGAGCGCGGAGAGCTTGTGGTGGTTGGGCCAGGCATCGCCCTCCGCGGCCATGTTCCCGTACACCTTGGTGGCGAGTACGACCTTGTCGCGGCGTTCACCGCCCTTGGCGAACCAGGTGCCGAGGATCTCCTCCGTGCGGCCCTTGTTCTCGCCCCAACCGTAGACATTGGCAGTGTCGAAAAAGTTGACGCCCGCGTCCAGCGCGGCGTCCATGATCGCGTGGCTGTCGGCCTCATTGGTCTGCGGGCCGAAGTTCATGGTGCCGAGGACAAGTCGGCTGACTTCGAGTCCGGTGCGTCCGAGCTGCGTGTACTTCATGGGTACCAACCCAACGCCTTCGAGTCCGCTCGAAGCAAGGGCTCGGCGGGCGGGCTCAGCGGGTTTCGAGATCCTCGAGGGTCGTTGTCAGCCAGCTCAGTTCCGCTTCGCTCGCCGCACGGGCGATCGTGAGAACGCCTCGTCGGAACGGGTCGTGGAAGGCCTCCAGGCCGAGCGGGCGCTCGCCCCCGGAGCCGTAGTCGTAGAAGAAACTGCTCGGCTCCTGAAGGAACGTCAGCCTGCGTCGCAGTACGTCCGCCTGCTCGGCGGGGGCCCGCAGGTGGCGGAGGAAGGCGAGGACGGTGAACCAGCGGTTCTCGTCGCTGATGTCCACGTCGTCGGCCTCGCGCAGCCGGCGGCGCAGCTCCTCGCGCCCTTCGTCCGTCAGGGTCAACGTGTGACGGGGTGCCGCCCTGCTTCCGGGCTCGGTCCGGCGGCCGAGCCACCCGGCGCGCTCCAGGCGCTTGATCGCCGGGTACAGCGTGCCGTCCGCGATCGGGCGGACATGGCCGGTGAGATGGGCGACGCGGCGCTTCAACTCGTAGCCGTGCAGCGGCTGCTCGTACAGAAATCCCAGGATGGCCAGTTCCAGCACCTGAGCATCCTCCCCTCTCGCGTCATACATCGGCACCGATATATGGTCTCGCCGATGGTTTCATGGCCGGAGGGGAGCGGGAGACATGCAGAACGCACAGGTGACTGCGGGCGGTGCGCGCATCCGGTGGGTGGAGATCCCGGGCAGCGACGGACGGACCCGCGTCTATCTGCATGGGCTCGGCGCCTCGTCCGGTCCGTACTTCACCGCGAGCGCCGTCCATCCGCTCCTCGCCGACAGCCGTTCGCTGCTCATGGACATGCTCGGCTTCGGCATCAGTGACCGGCCCACGGACTTCGACTACACGCTCGAGGCGCACGCCGACGCGATCGCCGTCGCACTCAGGGCCGCCGATGCGTACGCGACGGACGTCGTGGCACACAGCATGGGCGGTTCGGTGGCCATCGTGCTCGCGGCACGCCACCCGGAGCTGGTGGCGCGGCTCGTCCTGATCGACGCCAACCTCGACCCGGTCGCACCCGATCGGCAGCGGCCCGGCAGCAGCGGCATCGCCGCGTACACGGAGGAGGAGTTCCTCGGTCAGGGCATGGCCGAGGTGCGCGACCGGGTGGGACCCCACTGGTGGTCGACGATGCGGCTCTCGGGCCCGGAGGCGCTGTACCGCAGTGCCGTGCACCTCGCGCGCGGAACGACGCCCACGATGCGCGAGCAGCTGCTGGAGCTCAAGATTCCGCGCACTTACCTGCGGCCGGAGGGCGACGGGCCGCTGCCCGACGAGGACGGTCTGGTCGAGGGCGGGGTGCGGGTCGTGCCCGTCCCGGGGTGCGAGCACAACATCATGCTGGACAACCCCGAGGCGTTCGTGAAGGAGACGGCCCGGGCCCTGGGGCTCGGCTGACGGGAGCCGGTGTCCGCGCCCCGGCCTCAGCCTCCGACTGCGGCTGCGACGGCGACAACGGCGAACATCAGTACGAGTACGACGGCCATGATGCGGTTTCTGGTCTTCGGGTCCACCCGTCGAGCGTAACCGCACCGCTCAGTGCCCCAGCGGCCAGGAGGCCACCACCTCGTACCGCGGCCGCTCCCCCGGCACCCCGGCGACCGGCAGATTGCTGCGCACGAGAGCGACCTCGCCGACCTCCCACGGTGTGCCCTCGAAGGGGTCCAGGGCCTCCACGTAGGGGTGCAGGTCCGTCTCGGAGCGGCTGCGGGCGAGGGTGAGGTGCGGGGTGTAGCGGCGGTGCTCGTCCATCGCGACGCCGGCGCGGCGGGCTGCCGCGTCGGCGCGCTCGGCGAGGAGCCTCAGCGTGTCGAGTTCGCCGGCGGCCCCGGCCCACAGCACATGGCCGTCGAACCGGCCGCCTCGGTGGATGCGCAGCGGGAACCGCTCGGTGCGGTGGGCGGCGCGCCCCAGCCGTTCGTGCAGGTCGGGCAGCAGCCCTTCGTCGACCACGCCGAGGAAGGCGAGCGTGAAGTGCCACGCGTCGGTGCCGGTCCAGCGCATGCCACCGGCCCCCGGAAGGGTGTGCAGCGGGGCGACGGCACGGCGGAGCTCCGCGATCGCGGAGTCGGGCGGCAGAACGGCGACGAAGAGTCTCATCCGGCTCATGGGCCGAGTGTCGCACCGTACCCCCGCGCGCCCCGGTCACCGTGCGTACCGCGTCGTACCCGTCGATCGGCCCGAGTCGCTACGGGCAGGCCCCGGCCGGTTTCCACCGACCGGGGCCTTGCCACGTCGCGTACGGGCGGTTCTCAGGCCGCCGTCGCCAGTTGCTCGCGGGGGACGAACCGCACATGCGGGTGGCCCGGCCTCAGGTCGACCTTGATCCGCAGGCCGCCGACACGGGCCAGCATGAAGCCGACGCCGAGTGCGGCGAACATCGAGAACGTGCCGCCGACCGCCATGGCGGTCCGGACACCGTACGTGTCGCTGATCCAGCCCACGATCGGGGCGCCCACCGGCGTACCCCCGGCGAAGACCATCATGTACAGGCTCATCACCCGGCCGCGCATGGCCGGGTCGGCGGCCATCTGGACGCTCGTGTTCGCGCTGATGTTGGTGGTCAGGCCGATCATGCCGATCGGGACCAGCAGGATCGCGAAGAGCCAGACGTACGGCGACATGGACGCGACGATCTCCAGGAGACCGAACACCGTTCCCGCCGCCACCAGCATCCGCAGCCGCGAGGAGCGCCGCCGGGCGGCCAGCAGTGCGCCGGCCAGCGAACCGGCCGCCATGAGGATGTTGAAGAACGAGTACATCCCCGCGCCGCCGTGGAAGATCTCGTCCGCGAAGGCGGTGAGCCAGATCGGGAAGTTGAAGCCGAACGTGCCGACGAAGCCGACCAGGACGATCGGCCAGATCAGCTCGGGGCGTCCCGAGACGTAGCGCAGCCCCTCGCGGAGCTGCCCCTTGGCACGCGGCACGACGACCGCCTTGTGCAGTTCGCTCGTGCGCATCAGCAGCAGGCCGATGAGCGGGGCGCCGAAGGACAGGCCGTTGAACATGAAGGCCCAGCCGCTGCCGACCGTGGTGATCAGGACACCCGCGACGGCGGGACCGATCAGCCGGGCCGACTGGAAGTTGGCCGAATTCAGACTGACCGCGTTCCGCAGCTGGGCGGGGCCGACCATCTCGGAGACGAAGGACTGGCGGGCCGGGTTGTCCACGACCGTGACCATGCCGAGCAGGAAGGCGATCAGGTAGACGTGCCACACCTGGACGACGCCGGAGAGGGTGAGGGCGGCGAGGGCGAGCCCACAGAGGCCGAGCGCGGCCTGGCTGAAGAGGAGGAGCTTGCGCTTCGGCAGTCGGTCGGCGATGACGCCGCCGTACAGGCCGAAGAGCAGCATGGGAAGGAACTGGAGGGCCGTGGTGATGCCGACGGCGGTGGCGGACCCGGTGAGGCTCAGGACGAGCCAGTCCTGCGTGATGCGGGACATCCAGGTACCGGTGTTGGAGATCACCGCGCCTGTGGCGAACAGGCGGTAGTTGCGGATCTTCAGCGACGAGAAGGTCCCGCCGGGCTTGCTCTCGTGGGTGGACGTCGGTGCGGGGGCGGAGTCTGCTCCGGATCCCGTACTCAAAAGGGTTCGCCTCCTCGGGCGTGGACTGCGTGCTGACTGACGGGATGCGGCCGTACGGGCTGCACGCGGACTCCGGCCCGGCGTACCCCCCGTACCGCTACAGGTGGGCGAGCTTCTCCAGCACTGGTGCGGCCTTGCGCAGCGTCTCCCACTCGTCCTCGTCCAGGCCCTCGGCGAGGGTGGCCAGCCAGGCGTTCCGCTTGGAGCGGCTCTCCTCGAGCATGGCTTCGGCCTGCTCGGTCTGGCTGACCATCTTCTGGCGACGGTCATCGGGGTGCGGTTCCAGTCTGACCAGTCCCTTGGCTTCGAGCAGCGCGACGATGCGGGTCATCGACGGAGGCTGCACATGCTCCTTGCGGGCCAGCTCACCGGGGGTGGCGGAACCGCAGCGGGCGAGCGTGCCGAGCACCGACATCTCGGTGGGGCTCAGCGACTCGTCGACGCGCTGGTGCTTGAGGCGTCGGCCCAGCAGCATCACGGCGGAACGAAGGGAGCTCACGGCGGCGGCACTCTCGCCGTCGTGGATCAGGTCAGGCATGTTCGTTAGCGTAACTCATTACCTACCCTAAATACCACTCGACTGGTACACGCGCGGGCTATCGATCACCCAAACGAGTGAGTCGGAACCGGAAAGTGACGCGAAACGACCCCAAAGGCCGTAACCCTGCTTGCCATGGGATCGACAGTGCTCAGCCTGCGGATGGACGGTGAGCTGCTCGACCGGCTCCGGCAGCACGCCGCCAGACGCGGAATGAGCGTCCAGGACTATGTCGTCAGGACGCTCATCCGCGACGATTTCGACGAGCGCTTCCAATCCGCCGTCGAGGAGACGGAAAAGTTCTACGGGGCGGACGACCGGGTGAACTGACTCGCCCGGTCGTCCGCCCCGCAGAGGGCGACGTGTGAAGGGTTACGACGTCAGGCCGAGGGCCGGCATCGCGTAGTAGAAGACGAAGACCGCCGACACCACGTACATGGCCACCGGCACCTCGCGCCAGCGACCGGCCGCCACCCGCAGCACGGAGAAGGCGATGAAGCCGATGCCGATGCCGTTGGTGATCGAGTACGTGAACGGCATCATCACCATGGCCAGGAAGGCCGGGACGGCGAGCGTGTAGTCGCTCCAGTCGATGTCCCGCACCGACCCCGCGATGATCAGGAAGCCGACCGCGAGCAGCGCCGGCGTGGCCGCCTGCGACGGAACCATGGTCGCCAGCGGCGTCAGGAACAGCGCCACCGTGAACAGCAGACCCGTCACCACGCTGGCGAAGCCGGTGCGGGCGCCCTCTCCGACGCCCGCCGTGGACTCCACGAAGCAGGTACTGGCGGAGGAGGAGCTCGCACCACCCGCGGCGACCGCGATGCCGTCCACGAACAGCACCTTGTTGATGCCGGGGAAGTTGCCGTCCTTGTCCGTCAGCTTGGCCTCGTCACCGACACCGAGGATGGTGCCCATCGCGTCGAAGAAGCAGGACAGCAGCACGGTGAAGACGAACAGGATGCCGGTGAGCGCACCGACCTTGTCGAAGCCGCCGAACAGGCTGACCTTGCCGATCAGTCCGAAGTCGGGGGTGGCGACCGGATTGCCCGGCCACTGCGGAACGGTCAGGCCCCAGGCCTCGCCCGGCAGGTCGGCGACCGTGTCGATGACCATCGCGACGACCGTCATGGCGACGATCGAGATCAGGATCGCGCCCGGCACCTTGCGGACGATCAGCGCGAGGGTGAGCAGCGCGCCGAGGATGAAGACCAGAACCGGCCAGCCGTTGAGGTGGCCGTCACTGCCGAGCTGAAGCGGCACGGTGGTGTGCGCGACGTCCGGGATGCGGGAGACGAAGCCCGAGTCGACCAGACCGATCAGCAGGATGAAGAGACCGATACCGATCGCGATGCCCTTGCGGAGCGACTTCGGTACGGCGTTCATCACGCGTTCGCGCAGCCCGGTCGCGACGAGCAGCATGACGACGATGCCGGCGAGGACGACCATGCCCATCGCGTCCGGCCAGCTCATCCGGGGGGCGAGCTGCAGGGCGACAACGGTGTTGACGCCGAGACCGGCGGCCAGCGCGATCGGCACATTGCCGATGACGCCCATCAACAGGGTGGAGAACGCCGCGGTCAGCACGGTGGCGGTGACCAGCTGGCCGCCATTGAGCTGATGCCCGTACATGTCCTTCGCGCTGCCGAGGATGATCGGGTTCAGCACGATGATGTACGCCATCGCGAAGAACGTGGCGAATCCGCCGCGGATCTCACGCGCGACCGACGACCCCCGCTCGGAGATCTTGAAGAAACGGTCCAGGCCGCCGTGCGGCTGTGGAGCTATGGGCTGCCTGGAGTCGACCGAAGCGGTGGCCGAGGGGGACATGTATGACCTCAGTCGTGCGTAGAGGGGGGAAGAGAGTGGTCAGCTTTGGACTTTTACACGAATAAATCGAGACAGCCGTAAGCAGATTCAGTATGAATACATAAGGCGAAGATCGCTATCTCCGCGCGTAGACCCTTGGGCCGACTGGCCTGACAGGCTTTACATACGGGCCGCATACACTGACGTCATGGCGAAGTGGACACCGACACACGAGGCACCCGAGCCCCTGGAGGGGCCCGTCGTCGCCACCATCACCGGCGGAACGATCCTCTGGTTCGTCCTCTTCCTCGTCCAGCTCCCGTTCTACGGCTGGTTCGACGACCACGGGCACACCTGGTGGGTGTGGACGTGTCTGGCCGGTGCCGGGCTCGGACTGATCGGCATCTGGTACGTGCGGGGACGCGACGCCGCGCTCAAGCGGGCGGCCGCCGCGAAGCCCGGAACGGCCGACGGCGGCCACTGACGCCATCGGCGCAAGCCGCTGCCTCGAGCCATCGGCGGAAACCGGGACACGGACCGGCGCGCAACCGTCACGGAACTCAGGGACGCGACCCCCGACTTCCCTGATGCCCCGGACCGCGCCCGTCCTCCTGCGGTCTGATCTTCGGATCCCCGGCGGGTGAATCGGACGTTCCGCCCGTACCGTCGGAACCATGACGCAGCGGGCAGTCGACTCCTCCGGGAAGCCAAAACCCCGCCGGCCCCGGCCGGCCCCCATCGACGCCGGTTCCGAACTCGACCCGGTACACCCGATGAAGCTGCCGGACTCGGCCGTGCGCAGCACCGGGCTGACCGCCGCCGAGGTCGCCGAGCGGATCGCCCGGGGCGAAGTCAACGACGTGCCCGTCCGCTCGTCGCGCTCCGTGGGCGAGATCGTCCGCGCCAATGTCTTCACCCGGTTCAATCTGATCATCGGCGTGCTCTGGCTGGTCATGCTGTTCGTCGCACCGTTCCAGGACAGCCTCTTCGGCTACGTGATCATCGCCAACACCGGCATCGGCATCGTCCAGGAGTGGCGGGCCAAGAAGACCCTCGACGGCCTGGCCGTCATCGGCGAGGCGAAACCCACGGTCCGGCGCGACGGGGTCGCCGCAGAGATATCCACCTCGGAGATCGTCCTCGGCGATCTGGTCGAGCTCGGCCCCGGCGACAAGGTCGTCGTGGACGGCGCGGTGGCCGAGGCCGACAACCTGGAGATCGACGAGTCGCTGCTCACCGGTGAGGCCGACCCCGTGGTGAAACAGCCCGGCGATCCGGTGATGTCCGGCAGCTTCGTCGTCGCGGGCGGCGGCGCGTTCTCCGCCACCAAGGTCGGCCGCGAGGCCTACGCCGCGCAGCTCGCGGAGGAGGCGTCGCGCTTCACCCTCGTCCAGTCCGAACTGCGCAGCGGCATCAGCACGATCCTCAAGTACGTCACCTGGATGATGGTGCCGACCGCGATCGGCCTGATCATCAGCCAGCTCGTCGTCAAGAAGAGCGACCTCAAGGACTCCATCGCCCGGACGGTCGGCGGAATCGTCCCGATGATCCCGGAGGGCCTGGTCCTGCTCACCTCGGTCGCCTTCGCGATCGGTGTCGTACGGCTCGGCCGGAAGCAGTGCCTGGTGCAGGAGCTGCCCGCCATCGAGGGCCTCGCCCGGGTCGACGTCGTCTGCCTCGACAAGACCGGCACGCTCACCGAAGGCGGCATGGACGTCACCGAGGTGCGGGCGCTGGGCGGTGCGGACGACCCGTACATCCGCCAGGTGCTGGCCAATCTCGGCGCGTCCGACCCGCGGCCCAATGCCAGCCTGCAGGCGATCATCGACGCGTACCCGTCCCCGAACGGCGAGGCGTGGCGTTGCACGGAGGCGCTGCCGTTCTCCTCGGCACGCAAGTACAGCGGCGCCGCGTTCGACGAGGGCAGCGGCAAGGCGTCGAGCTGGCTGCTCGGCGCACCCGATGTGCTGCTCCCGGACCACGACCCGGCGCTCGGCGAGATCGAACAGCTCAACCGGCAGGGACTGCGGGTCCTGCTGCTGGCCCGCGCGCAGGGCGAGCTGGAAGGGCCGCAGAGCGCCGCCGGAGCCGAACCGGCCGCGCTGGTCGTCCTGGAGCAGCGGTTGCGGCCGGACGCCGGGCAGACACTCCGCTACTTCGCCGACCAGCGGGTCGCCACGAAGGTCATCTCCGGGGACAACGCCGTCTCGGTCGGCGCGGTCGCGGGCAAGCTCGGCCTGCCCGGCGCCGAACACACCCTGGACGCGCGTCGGCTGCCCACGGACCCGGACGACATGGCCACGGCCATGGAGGAGAACGCGGTCTTCGGCCGGGTCACCCCGCAGCAGAAGCGGGAGATGGTCGCCGCGCTCCAGTCCCGCGGCCACACGGTCGCGATGACGGGGGACGGGGTCAATGACGTGCTCGCACTCAAGGACGCCGACATCGGGGTCTCGATGGGATCCGGCTCGGAGGCGACGCGCGCGGTGGCGCAGATCGTGCTGCTCAACAACAGCTTCGCGACCCTGCCGTCGGTGGTCGCCGAGGGCCGCCGGGTCATCGGCAACATCACCCGGGTGGCCACCCTGTTCCTGACGAAGACCGTCTACTCGGTGCTGCTGGCGATCCTGGTGGTCTGCTTCCAGGTCGAGTACCCGTTCCTGCCCCGGCATCTGACCCTGCTGTCGACGCTGACGATCGGCGTCCCCGCGTTCTTCCTGGCCCTCGCGCCCAACACGGAGCGGGCCCGGCCGCACTTCGTCCGCAGAGTCATGCGGTACTCGGTCCCGTCCGGCGTCATCGCGGCCGTCGCCACGTTCGCGACGTATCTGATCGCCCGCCACTACTACACGGGGCCCGGTTCGCTGGACGCGGAGACCAGTGCGGCGACGCTCACGCTGTTCCTGGTCTCGATGTGGGTCCTCGCGATCATCGCCCGCCCCTACACCTGGTGGCGGATCCTCCTGGTCGCGGCGATGGGGGCGGCGTTCCTGGTCGTGCTGGTGGTGCCCTGGCTGCAGGGCTTCTTCGCCCTGAAGCTGGTGGGCACGGTCATGCCGTGGGCAGCGGTGGGGATCGCGGTGGTGGCGGCGACCGCCCTGGAGTTCTCCTGGCGCCTGGTCAGTCGCCGCTTCCCCGTATAGCTGTCAACGCACGTCGACGTAGTCACCGGTGGTGGTGACGGCCGGGGTGGTGGACGTGCCGGCGAAGCTGTAACGCCAGTAGCCGTCGACCGAGGCCTTCACCGTCGCCTTGAGGGCGCCGGTGCTGCTCGACTTGATCGTCTTCACCGTGGTGTAGGCGGTGCTGGTCTTCTTACGGAACTGCAGCTTCACCGGCTGGACGGTGTAGCCGGCGTAGGCGTGCGTCTCCCAGTTGGCGCGCGTCAGCTTGCCGGTGACCGTGATGGTCCTGCCCTTCTTGACAGGCTCCGGGGCCGCGTTGACCGTCAGCTTCGACAGCCGCTGCACACGGGTCGTGGCGAAGGAGTCGTACGACGTGCTGGAGCCGTCCTTGGCCTCGGCGCCCGCGAGGACGTGCCAGGAACCGGCCAGTGCGTTGCTGGTCAGGTCGGCCCTCGGGTCGACCGTGAGGGTGAACGAGCAGGTGGCGGTGGTGGCGCTCGCGTTCTTGCAGGTGGCTTCCTGCGTCGGCACCAACGCGCCGTCCATGCCCTTCTCCAGACTCGTCCCGTGCCAGAGGATCGCCCAGCCGGTGGCTATGCCAGAGGCGTGCGAGGCGGTGACGGAGACGGTGACCGTCTTCGGCACCGTCGTCCCCAGAACGATGTCCTTGCCGCCGTTGACGGTGACCTTGGAGAGGACGGGAGCCGTTGCCGCGTGCGCGGACGGCACGGCGAGGGCGGAGAGGGCCAGGGCGCCGGTCAGGGCGGCGACAGTGGCACGAATGCGCATGGGTGTCCCCAGGTGAGATGACGGGAATGGGCCCCGCCGGCAGTGGCTCCGACGGATCGGCCTCGGCGGGACCCGATGAGTGGGTGGGTCCGCCGGGCAGCGGGACCTCGCTCGGAGATCCCGCTGCCCGGATGGAACCGTTGGTGCAACTACCGCTTTGACTACTGCACGTCGACGTAGTCACCGGTGGTGGTGACGGCCGGGGTGGTGGACGTGCCGGCGAAGCTGTAGCGCCAGTAGCCGTCGACCGAGGCCGTGACCGTGGTCTTCAGGGCGCCGGTGCTGCTCGACTTGATCGTCTTCACCGTGGTGTAGGCGGTGCTGGTCTTCTTACGGAACTGGAGCTTCACCGGCTGGACGGTGTAGCCGTGGTAGGCGAAGTCGTCCCAGTTGGCACGCGTCAGCTTGCCGGTGACCGTGATGGTCCTGCCCTTCTTGACGGGCTCCGGGGCGGCGTTGACGGTCAGCTTCGAGTAGCGCTGCAGCTTGGAGGTGCCCAGGCCGTCCTGCATCGCGTAGTCGATCTGGCTCGGGTCGAAGGCGGGGTCGGACGGGTCCTGGCCGTTGAGGTCGTAGGCCCAACCCATGGCCTTCCACGTCGTGGCGTCCGCATTGCCGATGAAGTCGATCTGCGGCCAGACGTCGATCTGCCCCTTGCAGGTGGCGACCGTCGAGGAGACGGTCTTGCAGGTGGGGGCCACGTCACCGAAGAGGTCGTTGGTCGGCGTGTCGAACGAACCGCGGTAGAGGTCGACACCCAGCTCGAAGTCGTCGGCGAAGAGGTCCACGTCGGCGGCGTGCGTCACGGTGAACGTGGTCGGCACGGTCACCGTGTTGGTGGTGCCGACGACGATCGGCTTGCCGCCGTTCACCGTGACCTTGGAGAAGGTGAGGTCGAGCGGGGTCCCGGCGGTTTCGGCGGCGCCGACGGAGCGCGCGCCGGTCTTCGTGCCGGACGCGGCGTGCGCGGCACGCGCGACGTCGGAGAGGGCCGAGTGGTGCGCGTCGGCGGCGGTGGCCGCCGACGGTACGACGAGGGCGGAGAGAGCCAGGGCGCCGCTCAGGGCGGCCACAGTGGCACGTATACGCATGTTCATTCCCCGGTGGAGAAAGGGGCCCGCGGAGGTCGTCCGTCCGTGAGGCCCAAGATCGTCTGTGAAGCCTGGTGGCTTCACGGACGAGATCGATGGGGCGGGTGAACGGTTGTGCGGCCGGAGGGATTCTTTACGCGCACGTGACCGGGCCATGGCAATCGGGCCTGCGCCGTCAGTCGAACCAGCGGTCCCGGGCCAGTTCCTCCGTGCGCGACGGGTCCTCCAGCAGCGCCGCGACCTCGAAGCGGCGCGGCCACTGCCCCGCCGCCCACGCCAGGCCCGCCGCGACACCCTCGAGCGTCGACGCGTGGACGACCCCGTCCGGCGTGCGGCGCCAGTCCAGCTCGACGCCGCCCGCGCGGAGTTCGCCGTGCTCGATGTACGTGTCCGGGGTCCCGGCGCCGAGCAGGATCCGTACCGGCTCCGGCACCTGGTGCTCCTCGCCCTCCGTCGTCACCTGCGCCTCGACGGTCTCGCCGAGCCGCCGCACCTGGAACAGCTCGGCCAGTTCGGCGGCGCGTGCCGGGGCCACCGGCAGCAGCGGAAGGCTGTCCGTCAGGGGCAGCAGATCGGGGGCGTCCGCGATCACCGCGTCCGCCGCGTCGACGACCCGTACCTCGCCGTCGACCACGGCCCGCAGCTCGTCGGGCAGCGTGACATGTTCGGGGTCGAGATCGGCCAGGGCCGTGTACAGCTCGTGGAGTTGCACGGAGCCCACCGGGCGGCTGCCGTCCGCGAGCCGGCCGAGGAGTTCGGCGGCACCGCCCGGCTCGTCGAGGAGCGCCGCGACGGACGTCCGTACGCCGAGCGCGCGCAGCACCTGGACGTCGTCGAAGCCGGTCGCGTCGGCGGAGTCGTACAGTCCGGACAGCCGCGGGTCGCCGCCCGCGGCCCGCAGACCCGCCGGCCGGCGGCCGGCGAGCACCGGGTGGTCGCGCAGCCACCAGGCGGTGTACGGGCGCACGGACCGGGTCGTGCCGTCCGGGAGCAACACCCGCACCGGCTGCGTCAGCGCGTCGCGCAGCGGCGGGCGGGAGAGCAGGGCGAGCGCCTGCGGCCAGGCGTCGTCGTCGACGAGGTCGAGGTCACGGACGGCGACGAGTTCGGTGACGACCGGCGGCACGGGGGTGTCCGGCAGCTGGTCGAGGATGTCCTCGCACCACACGTCGACGGCGTCGAGCAGCCCCGCGTCGTCGGGCTCGGCGAAGTCGCCTTCACGCGGCTCCAGTTCGTCCGGGTCGAGGACGACATCGGTGGCGCGGACGAGTGCGAAGGTGGCCAGCACCCCGCAGGCGGTCAGCGGCTGTTCGCCCCAGCGCGCGGCCAGTTCCTCGTCGCAGAGGGCGAGTTCGCCGTCGCGCATGATCTGGGCGAACGGGCTTCCCGGCAGCACGAGTTCACCGGCCGGAGCGGGCTCGCCCTCCTCGTCCGGGAGCGCGAGTGCGCCGAGCCATGGTTCGTCGCCGGGCGACAGGTCTGCGTCCCGGACCAGCGTGAGGACGGTCTCCGCGAGCTCTTCGGCGTCCAGAGCGTCCTCGTCCCACACCTCGCCCGCGTCCAGCGAACCGGCGACGGCGGCGCGCACCTGCGGGGTCGTCAGCACGGCGCGCGGAGTGGCGGGCAGGGCGCCCAGCTTCTCCAGGAGCGGATGGGCTGCCTCCGGATGCGCGACCTTCAGGCCGAGTCTGGCCAGCCGGTCGAGAACGGGGCCGGTGAGCGCTTCGGGCAGCGGCAGCAGGACCTGACGGGGACCGATCGTGGTACGCGGGGCCGCGACGCCGCCCGGTCCCTCCACCGCCTGATCCACCGTCCCGGCCAGTGGCACCGGCAGTCCGGAGAGCCGGTCCGGGTCGATGCCGGACAGGCTGTCGTACAGCCGCCGCCACCAGCCGGGATCGCGCTCCAGACCGGCGAGCCGGTCGATGGCCTCGGTCAGCGGCACCCTGGCCACCCCGAGCGTGCGCAGCTCGCTGCGGCGCTCAAGTCCCGCGGGCAGCAGGCACGGCAGCACCTCGGCGAGCACCCGGACGGTCTCGGCGCCGACCCCCTCCAGCACTTCGGCCTCGATGGGCCGCAGCGCGGTGGTGGGCTCGTGGGCGCTCTCCGGCTCGGCGTCCCAGGCGTCCCACCGGTCCGGCTCGGCGGCGGTGTCGCGCGGGGCGGCAGGCTCCAGGAACGCGACGCGCGGCAGCCGTTCCAGGATCGCGCCGCGCAGCGCACCGTCCAGTTCGCCGTTGCCGAGCGGGCCGGGCACCAGGTCGATCGTTCCGACGCTCACCGGATGCCAGTCCGCGAGCAGTTCGGCGTAGGCGTCGGCCGCGCGCTGCACCAGGAAGTCGGTGAGCGGGCCGGGCGCGGGGTGGCGGCGGGTGGTGTCGAGCGGCAGCGACGCGATGAGCAGGGCGGGCACGCCGAGGGGCTCGTCGGTGGGGGTCGGGGCGTGGACGACGGCGGCGGTACGGGGGTAGACCGGCGCCCCGTCCATGTCCACGGGTACCGCCCAGGTCACCGACCAGTGAGGGCGCAGCCGCTCCTCGAGGGGGCGGTCGGCGAGCAGGGCCGGCTCGATCGGACCGTGGTGCGCGACCGTGCGCCAGCGGTTCCTGCCGTGCACGGAGTCGTCGACGTGCGTGTACGGGCCGTGCTGGGACCGGTGCAACGTCCGTACCCCGTCAGGGGTGTCGATGACGATCTCCTCGAGGCCGGGCAGCGTCAGGAGCAGCGCGTCGTCGACGGCGGCGAGCAGTCGGCCGACGAGATCCTCGGCGACGCCGTCGCGCAGCGGCAGGACGACGACCGTGTCGTACCCGTCCGGCGCGGTGCCCTCGGCGGGCAGCGGGAGCCGGAGCAGGGGTACGTGACCGTCGCGGCGGCGGAGTTCGTCACCGAGGCCGGGGCTGCCGACGGCGGCCTGCCGGGCGAGGCCGCGGGCCTCGGCGAGGGACCAGCGGACCCCACCGTGCCTGCCCACTACGGCGGGCTCGTCGCTGACCGCGAGCACGGCGGCGAAACCGACACCGAACCTGCCCACCGCGGACTCATGGCCCTCACGCTTGGCGGAGGCCCGGAGCGTGCTGAGCGATTCGACACCGGTGGCGTCGAGAGGGGCACCGGTGTTGGCGGCGGCGAGGACGGCGTTCCCGGTGTCGCCGGGGTGCAGGGTGAGACGGAGACGGCCGGCGACGCCGGCGCGGGCGGCGGCGTCGGCGGCGTTCTGGGCCAGCTCGACGACGAGACGGTCACGGTAGCCGCCGAGGGCGAGGTCCTCCTCGGCGTTGGCGTCCTCCCGGAACCGGGCGGGACCGGCGCCCCAGGCATCGAGCACCCCGCGCCGCAGCCGTGCCGTCCCGAACGGATCGGCCCCCTCGGTCGCATTCATGCTCACGCTCTGACTCCGCTCTGTCCGGTGACGCGATATCCGTGTGCGGCGGGGAGTGCGGGTGCACCCGTGCCGCCAGTGTGCGCCCGAAGGTACCGCGAGCGGAAAGCCGGTGCGCCGAGCCCGTGCGCCACGTTTTGTCCTCAAACGCCGGACAGGCTCGGGTCGGCCCCGTCGAAAGGCTCCGCCGTGCCGTTGAGGCCATGGGGGAGACCGGGGAAGAAGCGGTCACCGGACAAAGCGGTCACCCGGTGGCCGGACGGCGCGAACGGCCCCCGGCACCGTGGACCCGAATCCCCCGGCGCCCAGGAGCGTCAGGAGTGGCCGAGGTCCTCCGACGGCGCATCCGGCTCCGCCGGAACGGACCCGCCGTCCCTTGCCGGGCGCAGCAGATACTCGTCCACCTGCATCGTGTCCAGTGCGTGCGGCGCCGGCTTCGGCGGCTTCGGCATCACCGCGGCCTCCGAGTGCCCACCGCACCCGTACGACAGCGAGACGACCCGCCCGTCCGCCGGGCTGAACTCGTTCGCGCACACCCCGAACGCCTGCCGCAGCGATCCCGCGATCGGCACCAGGAAGGCACACGTGTCGCAGGAGGCCGGTGCCGCCTGCGCCATCGGCGTCTTCGCGCCGAATGCCTCGTCCCACCGGTCGGCCGCCGCGTGCAGCCCGTACCGGGACAGCACCCGCGCCCGCCGCATCCCGAGCTCTTCGGCGACCGCGGCGATCGAGCCGCGGTCCGTCGCCTCCGGGCGCGTCGTCAGCTCCGCGTCCTCCGCGTCGACGAGATCGGCCAGTTCCTCCGACATCTCGGAGACCACCGAGTTCGGCGGCGGCTCGTCCTCACCGGTGTACCCGGGCTCCAGACGGAGATCCTCCGCCTCGGTGGGCAGCAGATCGCCGGGCCCCATGTCGCCGGGGCGCAGGCGCTCGCTCCACGGCACCCACTCGGGCGCGAGGAGCGCATCCGCCCCGGGCAGCAGTACCGCCTCGTCGAGCGTGACGTTCTTGGCGCGGGAGGCCCTGGCGACCGTCACCGCCCAGCGCCAGCCCCGGTAGCCGGGTTCCTTGCACTCGAAGTAGTGCGTGACGACCCGGTCCCCTTCGGAGACCAGCGCCACATGCTCACCGACCACTCCTGGCGCGGCGGCTTCCTCGGCCGCCGAGCGCGCGAGGTCTACCGCCTCGGCGCACAGACGGTCGGGGGCAGGGGTACGGGCAGTACGGCTTCGCGTCGTAGCAGCACTCACAGGTCTCGCTTCTCTCCATACGCCGTCTCACGAGCGCGCCAGCAGATCCATCGATTACGGCCATAACGGTTGCGGGCGGAGCGGACCTGGGGGCCGCGTCGACGTCCACACCCGTTGTGCCTGCCTCGGGCGCGCCTTCTGCTATCCATTCTGCGGGATCGCCGAGAGGCGCGCGGCCAAGAACAACCGCCGGTGGCGCGCTACGCACGCTACCCTCTCTGCCGCTCCCCGCCCACCTGCCCGTCCCAAACAAGGCCGTATCCACTGCCGTGTCCGTGTCAGAACGGGCCGGGCAGCCACGACGACGGGCGACCGTGGTCCCCACTGACCCGACAGGGCGGCGCTCATCGCGCCTCACACCGTTCTCGGTTCGTTACCGGTGTGACTGGGGCACTATGACGGGGTGGCTTCCGCCAGGTCGCACGACGGGTCCGGCCCGCTCCGCAGGACGGCCCGGACGATCGGTCATGCCCTGCACGTGCCGTTCACCGGCACGGCGAAGGGCATTCGCAAGGCGACCCACGCCCACGGCGCCGGCGAATCCGGGCTCGGCAAACTGATCGAACTGCATGCCGTGAACGGCGCGGGCGACGTGATGATCACCGTCGCACTCGCCTCGACGGTGTTCTTCTCGGTGCCGACGGACGAGGCCCGCGGGCGCGTCGCGCTCTATCTCGCCATCACGATGGCACCCTTCACGCTCCTCGCCCCGGTCATCGGCCCGCTCCTGGACCGCCTGCCGCACGGCCGCCGCGCCGCGATGGCGGGCGCCATGCTGGCCCGGGCGCTGCTGGCGATCACCATGTCGAGTGCGGTCGCCACGGGCGATCTGGAGCTGTATCCGGCGGCGCTGGGCGTCCTGGTCTCCTCGAAGGCGTACGGGGTCGTACGCAGCGCGGTGGTGCCGCGCCTGCTGCCACCGGGTTTCTCCCTGGTGAAGGCGAACTCCCGGGTCACCCTGGCCGGGCTCCTGGCCACCGGTGTGGCGGCGCCGATCGGCGCCGGGCTGCAGACCGTCGGACCCGGCTGGCCGCTGTTCGGCGCGTGCGTGATCTTCATCGGCGGCACCGTGCTCGCCTTCACACTGCCACGCAAGGTCGACTCGGCGAAGGGTGAGCGCCGGGCCCAGCTGGTCGAGCACCACGGCCACCAGCCGTCCGTCCCGGCCAAGCCGTCCAAGACCAACGGAAAACGGGCCAACGGCAAGAAGACCACCATGAGGTCCGGGGAGAAGGAGAAGCGGCCGGGGCTGCGGACCGTCGGGCCGTCCGTCCTGCACGGGCTCCAGGCGAACGCCGCGCACCGCGCCCTCTCCGGCTTCCTGATCTTCTTCCTGGCGTTCCTGCTGCGTGAGCAGCCGCTGGCCGGGCAGAGCGCCGCCGTCTCGCTCGGCATCGTCGGTGTCGCGGCCGGTGTCGGCAATGCCCTCGGTACGGCCATGGGGTCCTGGCTCCGGGCCCGTGGCCCCGAGGTGATCATCGCCGCGGTGCTGGGACTGGCCCTCGGCATCGCCGTCCTCGCCGCGGTCTTCTATTCCACCCTGATGGTCGCCGCGCTCAGTGCGGTGGCGGGCTTCACCCAGGCCCTGTCCAAGCTGTCGCTGGACGCCACGATCCAGCGTGACGTGCCGGAAGAGGTCCGGACCTCCGCGTTCGCCCGGTCCGAGACACTGCTGCAGATGTCCTGGGTGGTCGGCGGCGCCATCGGTATTTCCCTCCCCCTCAACGGCGTACTGGGGATGTCGGTCGCCTCGGGGATCCTCGCCGTCGGCGCGGCAGCCTCCGTACGGGGTCTGCTGAGCGCCGCGCGGCGCGGCTCGCCGCACCCCCGCGTGGCGTGAGCCGGAGCGACCGATAACCTTCGGGCCATGACCGTTGCGTTCTTCTCCGGTAAGGGCCGTCGTATCGGCGTCGCTCTTGGTGCCGTGTCCGCGGGACTCCTTGTCCTGTCCGCCTGCGACAAGCCGACGCCGCTCGCCACCGTGACGGTCGGCGACACCACGGTGACCACCGAGGCGTCCTGCTACAACGACGGCGACGCCCTCAAGAACTCGCAGATCCAGGCCTGCTTGAACAAGAAGGCGGACAAGTCCGTCAAGGTCGCGATGGACGACAAGGTCCGCTTCGGCGTCGACCCCGAGATCGCGGACAACGGCTGGACGCTCTTCATCAACGGCCAGCAGGCCGAGCAGGAGCCGTACAAGAAGACCTACCGGTCCGTCCCGGGCAGCGCCTTCTTCTCCAGCCAGACCGGCGAGACCACGAACAAGACGCAGATCAGCATCGTGGAGACCGACGGCAAGAAGCTCACCGGCATCTGGCACTTCGAGCTCAAGAAGACCGACTGATCCCCTCCTGACCTGGGAGGGCCCTCCCCGTGCGTGTGCTTGTCGTGACCGCTGTCCCGGTGGAACGGGACGCGGTCACGCGTGCGTTCACGGACGGACCGCAGATCCTCGACGTCCCCGGCGCCGAGCTGCACCGCGCCGGTTCCTTCGATGTCGTCGCGGGCGGAGCGGGTCCGGCTTCCGCGGCCGCCGCGGCCGCCTTCGCCCTGGCCTCGGGGGCCGGGGCGGAGGCCGGTCCGGGCGCCGGGACGGGACCGTACGGCCTGGTCGTCTCGGCCGGGATCGGCGGCGGGTTCGCACCCGACGCCCCCGTCGGCTCCCTCGTCGTGGCAAGCGGGATCGTCGCCGCCGACCTGGGCGCCGAGACCCCCGACGGCTTCGTTCCCGTCACCGACCTGGGGTTCGGACGGGAACGGTTCCTGCCGCCGCCCGACCTGGTACGGGATGTGGCCGCGGCCACCGGCGCGCTGACCGGCGAGGTCCTCACCGTCTCCACCGTGACCGGCAGCGCCGGCCGCGCCGCCGCCCTGCGCACCGCCCACCCGCAAGCCGTCGCCGAGGCGATGGAGGGGTTCGGGGTCGCCGAGGCCGCCGAGCGGCTGCGCGTACCGGTGCTGGAGATCCGGGCCGTCTCGAACGCCGTCGGCCCGCGCGACCGGAACGCCTGGCGCATCGGCGACGCGCTGGCCGCGCTCACCGAGGCATTCGGGAAGCTCACCCCCGTACTGGAAGGCTGGACCACTCCCCATGACCGACACCGCTGACACCACCGGCGACGCCCTGCGCATCGCCTTCTCGCCGTGCCCGAACGACACGTTCGTCTTCGATGCCTGGGCGCACGGCCGGGTCCCCGGCGCGCCCGCCCTCGATGTCACGTTCGCCGACATCGATCTCACCAACGGCATGGCCGAGCGCGGCGAGCTGGACGTGCTGAAGGTGTCGTACGCGGTGCTGCCCTGGGTCCTGGAGGAGTACGCGCTGCTGCCCTGCGGCGGGGCGCTGGGACGCGGCTGCGGGCCGCTCGTCCTGACGAAGGAGCCGGGTACGGATCTGACGGGGAAGACCGTCGCCGTGCCGAGCGAGCGCTCGACCGCCTATCTGCTGTTCCGGCTCTGGGCGGCGGATGTCGTCCCGGGCGACGTCGGCGAGATCGTCGTCATGCCGTTCGACGAGATCATGCCCGCCGTGCGGGACGGGAAGGTGGACGCCGGTCTCGTCATCCACGAGGCGAGGTTCACGTACCGGAACTACGGCCTGCACAGCCTCGCCGACATGGGCGAGCACTGGGAGTTGACGACCGGCCTGCCGATCCCGCTCGGCGCGATCATCGCCAAGCGGTCGCTGGGCGCCGAGAAGCTGAAGGCGCTGGCCGAGTCGGTGCGCACGTCGGTGCGGATGGCCTGGGACGACCCGGAGGCGTCGCGGCCGTACGTGCTGGAGCACGCCCAGGAGATGGACCCGGCCGTGGCCGACCAGCACATCGGGCTGTACGTCAACGAGTTCACCGCGGACCTCGGCGAGAACGGCTACGCGGCGATCCGCGGACTGCTGACCCGCGCGGCGGCCGAGGGGCTGGTGCCGCCCCTCGGCCCGGACGCGCTGTCGTTCGTCTGACGTCGACGGGCGCCGGCCGGCGACAGGCTGCGCGGCCTGTCGCCGGCCCGCTACACGTCCAGCTGGTCGGCGACCGCGCGCAGCAGGCCGCCGATCTGCTTGCCCGCCGCCTTGTCGGGGTAGCGGCCCCGCTCCAGCATCGGCGTGATGTTCTCCAGCAGCGTCGTCAGATCCTGCACGATCGACGCCAGTTCGTCCGGCTTGCGGCGCTGGGCGGCCGCGACGGACGGCGTCGGGTCCAGAATCGTCACCGATAGCGCCTGGTCTCCGCGCTGACCTGCGACGACGCCGAATTCGACGCGCTGACCGGGCTTGAGGGCGTCTACTCCGTCAGGGAGCACCGACGAGTGCACGAACACGTCGCCACCGTCGTCGCGGGAAAGGAAGCCGAAGCCCTTCTCGCTGTTGAACCATTTGACCTTGCCAGTCGGCAAAGCACGCACCCCATCTCAACCTGTATGCCGGAACCAAGCCTCAGCAGGTCAGGCCGGACCATGGTCGTGCTCCCCTGCTGGCAGAAGCCTCCACAGGTGCAGTACCCCTCGTCAAGCCTGGTCATCCGGACTGTGTCCAGAAACGGCGCACTACGGGTGAAGAGGGGTTCTTCCGGGGTGGGAACTACCCTTGCGGGGTGAGTACTCCTCCTTCTGGTGCAGGCGACCGGCTCGTCCGGGTCGGCGCGATCGTCTTCTTCATCGGGGCACTGGCCACGCTGGTCACAGTGGCTCCGTTGTTCCTCGGAACCGACCCGTTCCCGTCCATCGCGTACGCGGTGTGCATGTTGATGGGGGTGGGATTCCTGATCGCGGCGGCCGGCGTGGTGCGGTCGGCGTGGGCAGGGTCTCCGAAGCGGGACGCCACGCGGTAGAGCGAGAGCGGGGGCGGAGTCCCGCCGGACCCGCCCTACGCGGCCCGGTAGACGTCCAGCCAGGCCGGGAACTCCGTCAGGTTCTGCAGGATCACATCCGCGCCCGCCGCTCGCAGTTCGTCCGCGTCGCACGGGCCCGTCGTCACCGCCACCGACAGCGCCTGCGCCGTGCGGGCACCGCGTACGTCCCCGGTGTGGTCGCCGACATAGACCTGTGCGCCGTGCTCGCGCAGCGCCCGCGCCTTTCCCTCCGCCCACAGGCCGCCGACGATCTCGTCGGCCTCGATCCCGAGATGCGCCAGGTGGAGCCTGGCGTTCGGCTCGTACTTCGCCGTGACGACGATCGTCCGGCCGCCCCGCTCGCGGATCGCGGCGATGGACTCCCGGGCGCCGGGCAGAGCCGGGGTCGGGGTGATGGCGTGTGTGGGATAGATCTCCCGGTACCGGTCGGCCGTGGCGGCCACGACGTCCGCCGGGAACCAGTTCGCCAGTTCGTCCTCCAGCGGCGGACCGAGCCGGCTGACCACCAGATCGGTGTCGATCTGCCTCCCCGTCTCGGCGGAAAGCGCCTGGTAGGCAGCCTTGATGCCGGGCCGGGAATCGATGAGCGTCATATCGAGGTCGAAGCCGACCGTCAGGGGGTGCGGAGCCATGGCTCCATTGTGCCGAGGTCACGGAACTGCCCCTCGCCCTCCGGGCCCCGTCACACCCCGCCTAGACTAAGCCAAGCCTTACCTAGCTGTGTCGGCCTTGCGTGGCTGCACAGAGCCAGGTCGTCCAGTTCGCCGATTGGGTCCGATGCCAGCCGCCGCACCTCGCCGCCACAGACGCGCTCTCGCGACGGCGACGGCCGTCCTGGCGCTGCTCGTGGCCGTACTGCTCAGCCTTGCCGTGGGCGCGCGCACCATCGCGCCGTCCGCGGTGCTCGACGCCCTGCTGCACGGCGGGCACTCCGACGCCGCCGAAGTGATCCGCCGGCTGCGGGTGCCACGCACCCTGATCGGGCTGATGGTCGGTGCGGCGCTGGCCCTCGCGGGCACCGTGCTCCAGGGCATCACCCGTAACCCCATCGCCGACCCCGGGATCCTCGGCATCAGCCAGGGCGCCTCGGTCGGCGTGGTGCTGGCCATCGCGTACGCGGGGATCCACACGCTGACCGGGTACGTCTGGTTCGCGTTCACCGGGGCGGCCGTCGCGTCCGTCGCCGTGTACGCGATCGCGTCGCGCGGGCGCGGCGGGGCGACGCCGGTGAAGCTCGCGCTGGGCGGCGCCGCGATCAATGCGCTGCTGGTCTCCGTGACGATGGCGGTGCTGACGACGAAGGCGTCCGCGCTCGACGAGTTCCGCTTCTGGCAGGTCGGTTCGATCTCCGGGCGGGAGGCCGAGGTGGCGCAGCAGATCTGGCCGTTCCTGCTGGCCGGCACGGTGCTCGTGCTGTCCGTGGCGCGGGGCCTCGATGCGCTGGCACTGGGCGAGGACGTGGCGAAGGGGCTGGGGCAGAAGGTCGCGACGGTACGGATCGTCGGCGGCGTCGGAGCCACCGTGCTGACCGGGGTCGGAGTGGCCGCGGCCGGGCCGATCGCGTTCATCGGGCTGGCCGTCCCGCACATCGCCCGCGCGATCGTCGGCAGCGACCACCGGTGGGTACTGCCGATGGCGGCGCTGATCGGCCCCGTGATGCTGCTGGTCTCGGACGTCATCGGCCGGATCGTCTTCCCGCCGGGCGAGGTCCCGGCGGGCGTGATGACGGCGCTGATCGGAGTGCCGTTCCTGGTCGCACTCGTACGTCGGAAGGCGGTCCCGGCATGAGCGGCACCCTCACCCGGACCCCGGTCCGGCCCGCCGGGTACAGCGTCGTACGGATCGGGGCACGCGGGCGGTTCCTGCTGCACCGGCGTGCGGTCGTCGCCGCGGCGGTCCTCGTCGTGCTGCTGGCGGTCGTCTGCGTCGCGTACCTCTGCGTCGGCGAGAGCTTCGTCGCGCCGGCCGACGTCGTGAAGGTGATCCTCGGGCAGCCGTCGCCGTACGAACTGGTCGTCGGGACGCTGCGGCTGCCCCGCATGGTCGTCGGTCTGCTCGTCGGCGCGGCCTTCGGGATCGCCGGGGCGCTGATCCAGACGGTGGCCCGCAATCCGCTGGCCAGCCCCGACATCATCGGCATCAGCCAGGGTGCGGGCGCGCTCACGGTCGGCGCGATGACGTTCGGCGTCACCTCGTACACCGTGCTGCCGTACCTGTCGGTCATCGGCGGGATCGCGGCGGCGGCGCTCGTGTACGTCTTCGCATGGCGCGGCGGGCTGCACGCCACCCGGTTCGTCCTCATCGGCATCGGCTTCGCCATCGCGCTGCGGTCCGTCACCACACTGTTCCTGACCAAGGGCGACTATCTGGTCGCCCAGCAGGCGCAGATCTGGATGACGGGTTCGCTGAACGGCCGCGGCTGGAACGAGGTGGCGCCGATCGGCTGGACGCTGCTCGCGCTGCTGCCGGCCGTCCTGTGGGCGGCGCGTGCGCAGCGCACCGTGTCGATGGACGACGACACCGCGACCGCGCTGGGAGTACGGCTGGGCCGGGTGCGCCTGGGGCTCGTCGCGCTCGGTGTGATCCTGGCGTCCGTGGCGACGGGCACGGCCGGGCCGGTCGACTTCGTGGCGCTGCTCGCCCCGCAGATCGCCCGCCGCATGACACGTACCGCCCAGATCCCGCTGCTGTGCTCGGCGCTGCTCGGCGCGGTGATCGTCGTCTTCGGCGATCTGCTGGCGCGCAAACTCTTCTCACCCACCGAGCTGCCGGTGGGTGTGCTGACGGCGGCGGTCGGCGCCCCGTATCTGATCTGGCTGATCATCCGCGGTCACGGTGGCCGCAATGGAGGCAAGGCATGAGCTCGACCCGTACGCCCGATGCCGTCGCCGAGGCGACGACCGGCCGTCTCGCCGCGCGCCGGCTGACCCTCGCCTACGAGGACCGCACGGTCGTGCACGAGCTGGACCTCACCGTTCCCGACGGCCGGGTGACGGTCATCGTCGGCCCGAACGCGTGCGGCAAGTCGACCACCCTGCGCGCGCTGGGCCGACTGCTCAAGCCGCGCGGCGGAGCCGTACTCCTCGACGGTACGGAGCTGTCCCGGATCCCCACCAAGAAGATCGCCCAGTCGATAGGACTGCTGCCGCAGACCCCGGTCGCGCCCGAGGCGATCACCGTCTCCGACCTCGTCGCCCGCGGCCGTCAACCGCACCAGCACTGGTGGCAGCAGTGGTCGGAGGAGGACGAGCGGGCCGTCACCGACGCCATGGTCCGTACGGACATCACGGCACTCGGCGACCGGTCGGTGGACGAACTGTCCGGTGGACAGCGGCAGCGGGTCTGGATCGCGATGGCGCTGGCCCAGGAGACGGATCTGCTGCTGCTCGACGAACCGACGACGTACCTCGACATCTCGCACCAGGTGGAGGTCCTCGACCTGGTGCGTCAGCTCGCCGCACCGGCGGCCGACGGCAGCCGCGGCCGGACGGTCGTCACCGTGCTCCACGACCTGAACCAGGCCGCCCGCTACGCGGACCACCTGGTCGCGATGAAGGCGGGCCGGATCGTCGCCGAGGGCCACCCGGCGGACATCGTCACCGCGGAGCTCGTACGCGAGGTGTTCGGCCTGGAGGCGGTGATCGTCCCGGACCCGGTGACGGGTTCTCCCCTGGTCGTACCGGGCGCCCCGTGGTCCCCCGGTCCGCGGTGACCTGTTCCGTCCTCGATCTCCCCCGTGGGCACAACGACATGGGCCCCCTCGACGGGCTTGATGTGTGCGTCTGGTCCTTGGGGGTACCGTCGCCTTGTCGGGTGGTCCGGTGCCCCTCCGGGGCGTCTCCTCGGGCAACGAACGTTCGGCGGGTACCGCAGAGGGGAGCCCGGGTCTTTGTTCGTCACCCTGCGGGGACTCCCCTGCACGGCCCCGGACCGGCCGTCCCGCGAGTGCCGCAATGCGCTCCACCGGGTCGCAGACGCGGGTGATGCCCGGGTGGGGCCGTGCAGGGGAGTCCCCGCAGGGGCTGGCGTACGTGCCGGGCTCGTCCGTGTTGCCGACTTCCGCGCCAGTCCCGAGGAGACGCCCCGGAGGGGCACCACCCACCACGCGCCCCCGGCAGGCGCACCGGTGCGCGTCCACGTACCGGGCACGCACCCTTCAAGCCCGTCCGGCGCTTGAGGACGGAACCGTCAGCCGGACGCCCCGGCACGCGCAGCCCCGCCTACTCCACCCGCCTCCGCGCCCGCCACACCAGGAACAGAGCGGACGTCACCGCCGCCACCCGCACCACCACCGGCCACACCCCGCTCAGTGCCTCGCCCATCCCGTCCTGAGGGATCGGCTCGCCCCAGCGCCCGTCCAGCCGCCCCCACAGCCAGGCCAGTCCGCCCGCCGCGACCATGCCCGGCAGCCACATCGCGGCCAGTTTCGCCTCCGTACGCGAGAGCGTGCGTGAGCCGTACGCGAGCAGCCAGCCGCCCGCCAGGGCCACCCAGTACCCGGTCACCGCCCCGGTGACCAGCAGCGCGGCGGCGAGCAGCAACAACGGGTGGGAGAAGCGGAACCCCTTGCCCTCCCGGGGCGCACGCCGACGCAGCCGCGGCCGCCACCGACCGCGCGGCGCGTCGTCCGCCTCACCGGAATCAGCACCGTCGGAGCCGGCCCCGGCGCCGTCCTCCCGCACGGGGTCTTCCGCATCCGCACCGGCCACCGCCGCGGCCCCCTCCGCCGGCGGCCGCGGCGGCCTCAACAGCTCGGCGATCTCCACCCCGCCGACGAACCCCGGCACCTCCACACCGTCCCCGAACGGCCCCGACTCGATGCGCCACCAGTCGGGTTCGCTCCCGGACGCGCCCAGTTCGTCCGATCCCGCCATGTGCGGCGGCGACGGCACCCGCTGGGCCGGCACATCGCCCCCCGAAGCACCCGGAGCACCTGAGGCCCCCGAGATCTCCGGGGTCCGGGAGGACCCCGCCGCCCCGTCCGACGCGCCCTTGCGCGAACTCTCTTTCCGAAGCGTCCCTCTACGCGGCCGGGGGATCCCTCGCGACTCCGGATCACCCGCATCCGGAGCCTCCGCCGCCCCCGGCAACGTCACCGTTCCGTCGGCCGACCGGGCCGCCGCGGCGACCAGTTCGTCCGGCGTGCCGAGCCGCCCGATGATGCGGCGCACCGCCGCCGGCGTGTCCGTGGCCTGGCTTCCGCGCTGCTGGTCGATCTCGGTGCGCAGTGCCGCCACGAGCCGCATCCGGGTGCCCGAGGACAGCTGTTGCTGCTGGGCCAGATCCCCGACCCGGCTCAGATAGTCGTAGACGAGCTGGTCGCTCTCGATCCCCACGCGATGGTTCCCCTCTGACCGGCCTGCACCGACGGTAGCGCCCTCGGGCCTGTCCGGAGCGACTACCGTGGGACGGATGGGGATGACCACACCACCGCGGACGCTCGCCGAAGCTCTGCGCGCCCGGGACGACGAGTCGTTGGCCGGGCTGCTCCGCGCCCGCCCCGATCTTCTGTCTCCGGTGCCGAACGACATCACCCAGCTGGCGACGAGGGCCGGCACCCGGGCCTCCGTCGTACGCGCGCTGGAGCACCTCGACCGGTTCGCCCTGCAGACCGCGGAGGCGCTGGCCGTCGCGCCCGATCCGGCCCCGTACGAGACCCTGCTCGCCCTGCTCACCGGCGACGGCCAGGACGACGGCACGGCCCGCGACGACTCGGGGGCGGCGATCCGGCGCGCGACCCCCGACGCCCTCGCGACCCTGCGCGAACAGGCCCTCGTCTGGGGCGAGGACGACCGGCTGCGGCTGGTGCGCACCGCGCGCGAACTTCTCGCCCCGTCCCCGCAGCACCCCTCCCCCACCGGTCTGGGGCCGACCGTCGCCGAGGCCACGGCCGGCATGTCGCCCGGCCGGCTCCAGGAGATCCTGACGGCGGCCGGGCTGCCCGCCACCCACGACCCGGTCTCCGCCGTGGCCTCCTTGTCCGCGCTCTTCACCGACCGGCCCAGGATGGGCGAGCTGCTCGACACCGCGCCGGTCGAGGCCCTGTCGGTGCTGGACCGGTTGGTGTGGGGCCCGCCGTACGGGGAGGTGACCCCGAACCCGACGCCCCCGGTGAAGTGGCTGCGCGACCGCGGGCTGCTGCTGCCCGTGTCGACGCGCACGGTCGTCCTGCCGCGCGAGGCCGCCCTGCATCTGCGGGCCGGGCGCGCCCATCGCGTACCGGAGCCGCTGCCGCCCGCGGTCGTGGCGGTCGCGACGCGCGATCCCCAGGCTGTGGACAGCGCGGCCGCGGGCCAGGCATTCCTGGCGGTGTCCACCGTCGAGGAACTCCTGACGAGCTGGAACGGCGGCGGCCCACCGATACTGCGCGCCGGCGGCCTCAGCGTCCGCGAGCTGAAGCGGACCGCGGCCGTCCTCGACGTCTCCGAGCCGATCGCCACGTTCTGGCTCGAACTCGCCTACGCGGCCGGGCTGCTGGCCTCCGACGGCGAGGCCGACGAGCGGTACGCGCCGACGCCCGCGTACGACGACTGGACCGAACTCCCCGTCCAGGACCGCTGGGTGCACCTCGCCACCACCTGGCTCGCCGCCACCCGCACCGCCGGCCTGGTCGGCGGCCAGGACGCCAAGGGCCGGGCCCTGTCCGCACTCGGCCCCGACCTCGACCGCTCGGCGGCCCCCGAGGTACGTCACCGCGTCCTGGCCCTGCTCGCCTCGCTGGACGCCGGCACCGCCCCGGACCCGGAGACGCTGCTCGCCCGGCTCCGCTGGGAGCGGCCGCTGCGCGGCGCCTCCACCTCCGCCGGGAACACCACCGACCTCCGGTCCCGGATCGCCCTGTGGACGCTGAACGAGTCCGAACTCCTCGGCATCACCGGACGCGGCGCGCTCTCCTCCCAGTCCCGCGCCCTGCTCGACTCCGGGCCGGCGAAGGCCGCCGCGCTGCTCGCCCCGCTCATCCCGGACCCCCTCGACCACGTGCTGCTCCAGGCCGACCTGACGGCCGTCGCACCCGGCCCGCTGGAACGTCCCCTCGCCGACACCCTGTCCGTCCTCGCGGACATCGAGTCGAAGGGTGGTGCGACGGTCTACCGGTTCACGCCCGGCTCCGTACGCCGCGCGCTGGACGCCGGACAGTCCGCGGCCGATCTGCACGCGTTCCTCGCCGCGCACAGCCGTACGCCGGTCCCGCAGCCCCTCAGCTATCTCATCGACGACGTCGCCCGCCGCCACGGCCATCTGCGGATCGGCGCCGCGTCCGCGTACGTGCGCTGCGACGACGAGGCCGTGCTCAACGAGATCCTGGCCGACCGGCGCTCGGCCACCCTGCGCCTGCGCCGCCTCGCGCCGACGGCACTGGCCGCCCAGATCGACCCGGCGTCCCTGCTCGAAGGGCTGCGCGAGATGGGCTACGCCCCGGCCGCCGAGTCCGCCGAGGGCGACGTCCTGATCACCCGCGCGGGCACCCGCCGCACCCCGCCCCGTACACCGCCCGCCCCCGTCCCCGAGGGCCCGCCGGTCCCCGACGGAACGCTGCTGGGCGCGGCGGTGCGGGCGATCCGTGCCGGGGACACGGCCGCGACGATCGTCCACAAGGAGACGGACGGGACCACCACCGCCCCGGCCGGCTCACTGCCCCGCACGACGTCCGCGGAGACCCTCGCCACGGTCCAGGCGGCGGCCATGACGGGCTCCGCGGTATGGATCGGGTACGTCAACGCGGACGGCGCGGCCAGCCAGCGGGTCATCGCCCCGGTCCGGGTGGAGGGCGGCTTCGTGACGGCCTACGACCATACGGCGGACGAGGTCCGCACCTACCCGCTGCACCGGATCACCGGCGTCGCCGAACTGGCCGACGACGCCACCACCTGACCTCCCGCCCGGCGGGCGAGCCACCGCCGGCCCGCGCGTTCCACGGCCCGAGGGGGCACCGGCGGGCCCGGACGCGTCCCGTACGGCCACGGCGAGCGAGTGGGCCGGACAGCCCGCGCGCCGACACCTACGCGCCACCTACCCCGCATGCGGCACACTGGACGTTTGGCCGCACGGGCGGCCGCACCCCGTAGAAAGGGCCGAGACGCGTGACCGGACCCCTCATCGTCCAAAGCGACAAGACGCTGCTCCTGGAAGTCGACCACGACCAGGCCGATGCCTGCCGTCGCGCGATCGCGCCCTTCGCGGAACTGGAGCGGGCGCCCGAGCACATCCACACCTACCGGCTGACCCCCCTCGGGCTGTGGAACGCACGCGCCGCCGGGCACGACGCCGAGCAGGTCGTCGACGCGCTCGTGCAGTACTCGCGTTATCCGGTACCGCACGCGCTGCTCGTCGACATCGCCGAGACGATGGCCCGGTACGGCCGCCTCACGCTCTCCAAGCATCCGGTCCACGGGCTGGTGCTGACCTCCACCGACCGGCCCGTGCTGGAGGAGATCCTCCGGTCGAAGAAGGTCCAGCCGCTGGTCGGGGCCAGGATCGACCCGGACACCGTGGCCGTGCACCCGTCCGAGCGCGGGCAGATCAAGCAGACGCTGCTGAAGCTGGGCTGGCCGGCCGAGGACCTCGCCGGGTACGTCGACGGCGAGGCGCACCCGATCGAGCTGGCCGAGGACGGCTGGGCACTGCGGCCGTACCAGAAGCAGGCCGTCGAGGGGTTCTGGCACGGCGGTTCCGGTGTCGTCGTACTGCCCTGTGGTGCGGGCAAGACTCTGGTCGGGGCCGGTGCGATGGCGGAGGCCAAGGCGACCACGCTGATCCTGGTGACGAACACCGTCTCGGCCCGGCAGTGGAAGCACGAGCTGGTCAAGCGGACGTCGCTGACCGAGGACGAGATCGGCGAGTACAGCGGTACGCGCAAGGAGATCCGGCCGGTCACCATCGCCACGTACCAGGTGCTGACGACCCGCCGTAAGGGCGTCTATCCGCATCTGGAGCTGTTCGACTCCCGCGACTGGGGCCTGGTGATCTACGACGAGGTGCATCTGCTGCCCGCACCCGTCTTCAAGTTCACCGCCGACCTGCAGGCCCGGCGGCGGCTCGGCCTCACCGCGACGCTCGTCCGGGAGGACGGCCGCGAGTCGGACGTCTTCTCGCTCATCGGCCCCAAGCGGTTCGACGCGCCGTGGAAGGAGATCGAGGCGCAGGGGTACATCGCGCCCGCCGACTGTGTCGAGGTCCGGGTCAATCTGACGGATTCGGAGCGGCTGGCCTACGCGACCGCGGAGGCCGAGGAGAAGTACCGGTTCTGCGCGACGACCGCGACGAAGCGGAAGGTGACGGAGGCGCTGGTGCGCAAGCACCGGGGCGAGCAGACCCTCGTCATCGGGCAGTACATCGACCAGCTCGACGAGCTGGGCGAGCACCTGGACGCACCTGTGATCAAGGGCGAGACGAGCAACGCCCAGCGGGAGAAGCTCTTCGACGCGTTCCGCCAGGGCGAGATCAGCGTCCTCGTCGTGTCGAAGGTCGCGAACTTCTCGATCGACCTGCCGGAGGCGACTGTCGCCATCCAGGTGTCGGGCACCTTCGGCTCACGGCAGGAGGAGGCGCAACGGCTCGGCCGGGTGCTGCGGCCCAAGGCGGACGGGCACGAGGCCCGGTTCTACTCGGTGGTCGCCCGCGACACGATCGACCAGGACTTCGCGGCACACCGCCAGCGGTTCCTGGCCGAGCAGGGCTACGCGTACCGGATCGTGGACGCGGACGAGCTGCTGACGGACAACTGAGCGGACGGAACAGGCGGGTCCCGGCGAGAAGCCGGGGCTCGTCGTGTCCGCGCCGGACGCTCGTACCGGCGCGTGCGTGCCCGGAGGCCCCGCCGTAATCAGTGTTCGCGGCGTACGGAGTGGTCGTGCTGTTCTCGAGGGTCGCGGCGCAGGACGCCCGCCTCCTCCGCGTACTCGCCGAGGACGACCACGCCGAACGCGGCGCGTGCGAAAACCTTCACGGCGCGCACGGCGTCGCCGACGTGGTGGGTGGGCGGGTGACCGGTGGCGGCCGTCGCGCCGTGCGCGGGGCCGGTTCCATGTGGGTTCAGACCGACGGTGCTCATGTGATCCATGGTCCTGCGCCCGTCCCGTAAAGGCATCGGCCCACGGACGGAATCCCCGTGGTCTTCGCATAGGTCTCGGGTCGCATGCCGTCCCCTACGGGGTGGGGCGGGGGGACCGGGGGTGGGCCGGGCAGCTCAATTCGTTCGACCCTGCCGATCGCGGTCGATACAATCGCCGGTCTGCCCGCCTCCCGCACCGTGGTACCGGCTCGCCGCCGGCAGCCGGGGGAGCGCCGCCGACCGGACGGAAACCGGCCGACAGTCGTACGTGCCCCTGCGTGCGTACCCCGTGATCGATCCTCGAGCGGACCGCATCGCCCCCTGACGGAAACCGGGAGCGAGCTGCGGGCCGCCGTCCTGCGTTGAAAAGCCGGAGGCAACACCGTGCCCGCGCACGAACACGAAAGCGACACCACCACCACCGATCCGCTGGCTCGCGAGCGCTCCCACCTCGCCGCGTCCCGGGCCGCGTTGCGCGCCATGCGGGAGGACGCCCAGGCCCTCGACATCCGCGATGTCACCGCGAACTGGGTCAACGCCGCCGTCCTGCAGGCCCAGATCGACGAACGCATCAAGTCGCTCGCCGACCTCTCCCACACCCCGCTCTTCTTCGGCCGCCTCGACTATCTGCACCCGGTCGGTGCCGAGCAGGCCGAGGGCGCGGAGGGCGAGCAGTTCTACATCGGCCGGCGCCATGTCCATGACGCCGATGGCGATCCGATGGTCATCGACTGGCGTGCGCCGGTCTCTCAGCCGTTCTACCGGGCTTCGAAGAAGGACCCGCAGGACGTCGGACAGCGTCGCCGCTTCGGGTACACCGGCGGCGAGCTGACCGCGTACGAGGACGAGCACCTCAGCGACCCCACCGAGGCCGCGCAGACCAGCAAGCTGCTCCAGGCGGAGATCGAGCGGCCGCGCGTCGGTCCGATGCGCGACATCGTGGCGACGATCCAGCCCGAGCAGGACGAGATCGTCCGCAGCGGGCTCGGCGGGACGGTCTGCGTGCAGGGAGGGCCCGGCACCGGCAAGACCGCCGTCGGCCTGCACCGGGTCGCGTATCTGCTGTACGCGCACCGTGAGCGGCTCGCCCGCACCGGCACGCTGGTCATCGGGCCGAACCGGTCGTTCCTCCACTACATCGAGCAGGTGCTCCCGGCCCTCGGTGAGCTGGAGGTGAAGCAGGCGACCGTCGACGATCTGGTGGCGGCGCACGTCGAGGTGCGGGGCACGGACGCGGCGGAGGCGGCGGTCGTCAAGGGTGATGCCCGGATGGCGGAGGTGCTGCGGCGGGCGATCCGTTCGCATGTGACGCTGCCGACGGAGCCGGTGATGGTGGTGCGCGGGTCGCGCCGCTGGCGGGTGCCCGCGTACGAACTGGAGGAGATGGTCACCGAGTTGCTGGCCCGCGACATGCGGTACGGCGCGGCGCACGAGGCGCTTCCGCAGCGCATCGCGCACGCCGTTCTGGTGCGGATGGAGGAGGCCGGCGAGGCCCCCGACGACCGGGTGCAGAACGCGGTGGCCCGTACTCCCGCGGTCAAGGCGGCCGTGAAGGCCATCTGGCCGGCCGTCGACCCGGCGAAGCTCGTCCTGCGACTCCTGTCCGACCCGGAGTTCCTGGCCGCGCACGCGGACGGTCTGCTCACCGAGGACGAGCAGAAGACGATCCTGTGGACGAAACCGGCCCGGAGCGTGAAGTCGGCGAAGTGGTCGGCGGCGGACGCGGTGCTGATCGACGAGGCGGGCGATCTGGTGGCGCGTACGCACTCGCTCGGCCATGTCGTCCTCGACGAGGCGCAGGACCTCTCCCCCATGCAGTACCGGGCGGTGGGCCGCCGCTGCACGACCGGTTCGGCGACCGTGCTCGGCGACCTGGCGCAGGGGACGACGCCGTGGTCGACGGAGAGCTGGGCGCAGGCGCTGCACCACCTGGGCAAGGAGGACGCGGTGGTGGAGGAGCTGACGGCGGGCTTCCGCGTGCCGAGGGAGGTCATCGCGTACGCGTCACGGCTGCTTCCGGTGATCTCGCCGGGTCTGGCGGAGGTGGAGTCGGTGCGTGAGTCGCCGGGTTCCCTGGCGGTGCGGGAGGTGGCCGGCCCGGCCGCTCTGGACGCGGCGGTACTCGCGGCGTGCGAGGAGTCGCTGACCCAGGAGGGGTCGATCGGCCTGATCGCGGCGGACGCCCGGATCCCGGCGCTGGCGGAGGCACTCACTGCGGCGGGGCACGCCTATCTCTCCCCCGGCGAGGAGACGACGGCCGAGTCCCGGCTGACGCTGGTCCCGGCTTCCTTGGCGAAGGGGCTGGAGTACGACTACGTGGTGCTGGACGAGCCGGCGGCGGTGGTCGACGGCGAACCGGACGAGCGCACGGGCCTGCGCCGGTTGTATGTGGCGCTGACCCGTGCGGTGTCGGGGCTGACGGTGGTGCACGCGACGGGGCTGCCGGAGGCTCTTGGGGACACCGGGGTCCGGTAGCGGCCGGGCCTCAGTCGCCGGACGGGCCGGGCTTGCCGCCCGTCCGGCGATCGAGGACGGAACCGGTCACCCCTGAGAGCCGCCCTGTCCGTCGAGCCGCGCCCGCCACTCCCGTACCGCTGCCACGTCCACCGGCGCGCCCCATCCCCCGGGCCGCGCCGCGCCCCCGATGTGCACCGCGTCGATGCCCGCGGCCAGCAGCTCCTCCAGATGTTCGAGCCGCAGCCCGCCCCCCACCAGGATCTGCGGCTCGTAACCGGGCTCGCCCTTCCGTGCCGCCTCGACGAGGAGCGTCGGGATGCCGTCGTCGACGCCGAGCGCCGATCCGGCCGTGAGGTACGTGTCGAGGCCCGGGAGGTCCGCGAGCTGCTTGCGCAGGGCGTCCCGGTCGGTGGCGCGGTCGATCGCGCGGTGGAACGTCCAGCCGCAGCCGTCCAGCTCGGCGACGAGCCGCTCGACGGCGACGAGGTCCGCGTGGCCCCGCGCGTCCAGGAAGCCGAGGACGAATTCCTCGGCGCCCTCGGCGCGCAGCTCGCGTGCCTTCCGTACGAGTACGTCGATGTCACCGGCCGCGAAGCCGTCCGCCACCCTGAGCATCACCCGCAGCGGGATGTCGACCGCGGCACGGATCTTCGCGAAGGTCGCGCAGGACGGGGTGAGTCCGTCCGCCGCCATGTCGGTGACCAGCTCGAGCCGGTCTGCACCACCCGCCTGAGCAGCGACCGCGTCCTCCGCGTCGAGAGCGATCACCTCCAGGACTGCACGGTTGCTCATGGGACCCCATTCCTCCAGTAAACAGCTATAGGTCTAGTCCAATGGCCAGCCTACGGGTCAGTCGGCTGAAGGTGCAGCTTCCCTGCGGACGTGAAGATACGCGAGGTCAGAGGGGTGCCCGCCGGCCGGACACACCCGGGCCCGCGGCTCGGCACGCGATCCACCCTTGCGCTTCATAGGGGAGGGGGGTATACATGCATCAGTATCAGATACCCCCTAGGGGTATATACGCCAGGGAGGACACCGTGCCCGCGCACACCGCCGCAACCGGCACCGGCACCACCGCAGAGGTCGAGCTCTCCATCGGCGGCATGACCTGCGCCTCGTGCGCGGCCCGCATCGAGAAGAAGCTCAACCGGATGGACGGCGTCACCGCCACCGTCAACTACGCCACCGAGAGGGCCAAGGTCAGCTACCGGGACGCGGGCATGTCCGTACAGGACCTGATCGCCACCGTCGAGAAGACCGGCTACACGGCGCGGGAGCCTGCCCCTCCGGTACGAACCGAGGAGTCCACGCCCGGCGGCGAGGGCGAGGCCGACGCGCTCCGCCCGCTGCGGCAGCGGCTGCTCACCGCCGTCGTGCTCGCCGTCCCGGTGATCGCGATGGCGATGATCCCGGCGCTGCAGTTCATGTACTGGCAGTGGCTCTCACTGGCCCTGACCGCCCCTGTCATCACCTACGCCGCCTGGCCGTTCCACCGCGCCGCCTGGACCAACGCCCGGCACGGCGCGGCGACGATGGACACGCTGATCTCCGTCGGCACATCGGCCGCGTTCCTCTGGTCCGTGTGGGCGCTGTTCCTCGGCACGGCCGGGATGCCGGGCATGACGCACCCCTTCGAGCTGACCATCGGCCGCAGCGACGGCGCCGGGAACATCTATCTGGAGGCCGCGGCCGGAGTCACCGCGTTCATCCTGGCCGGCCGCTGGTTCGAGGCCCGCTCCAAGCGGAAGGCCGGCGCGGCACTCAAGGCGCTCCTGGAGCTGGGTGCCAAGGAGGTCACCGTGCTGAGGGGCGGCCGCGAGGTGACCGTGCCGACGGCTGAGCTGCAGGTCGGGAACCGGTTCCTGGTCCGTCCCGGCGAGAAGGTCGCCACCGACGGCATCGTCGTCGAGGGCGCCTCGGCGGTGGACGCGTCGATGCTCACCGGCGAGTCGGTCCCGGTCGAGGTCGCGGTCGGTGACGCCGTCACCGGTGCCACGCTCAACGCGGGCGGCCGGCTCGTCGTCGAGGCGACCCGGATCGGCGCCGACACCCAGCTGGCACGGATGGCCAGGCTCGTCGAGGACGCACAGAACGGCAAGGCGGCGGCCCAGCGGCTCGCCGACCGGATCTCTGCGGTGTTCGTGCCGGTCGTCCTGCTGATCGCACTGGTCACCCTGGTCGTCTGGCTGCTCCTCACATCCGACGTGACAGCCTCCTTCACCGCAGCCGTCGCCGTACTGATCATCGCCTGCCCCTGCGCCCTCGGCCTCGCCACGCCCACCGCCCTCATGGTCGGCACCGGCCGCGGCGCACAGCTCGGCATCCTGATCAAGGGACCCGAGGTCCTGGAGACCACCCGCCGTATCGACACGATCGTCCTGGACAAGACCGGCACCGTCACGACCGGCCGGATGACCCTCCAGGACGTCCACGCCACGGCCGACACCGACACCACACAGGTCCTGCGCCTGGCCGGCGCCCTGGAACACGCCTCCGAACACCCCATCGCCCGAGCGGTCGCCACCGGCGCCCGCGACCGAACCGGAACAGCACTCCCCGTCCCCGAGGACTTCGCCAACCTCCCCGGCCTCGGCGTCCAGGGTGTTGTCGAGGGCCACGCCGTCCTCGTCGGCCGTGAGCAGCTGCTCGCCGAGTGGGAGATACATCTGCCTGAGGAGCTGGCCCGGAAGAAGGCGGCGGCGGAAGCGGCCGGCCGGACGGCCGTCGTGGTGGCCTGGGACGGCGAGGCACGGGCGGTGCTGGATGTCGCCGACGCGGTGAAGGACACCAGCGCCGAGGCGATCGCACGGCTGCGGGCCCTGGGCCTGACACCCCTTCTGCTCACCGGGGACAACCGGGCGGTGGCGGAGTCGGTCGCGGCGGAGGTCGGGATCCACCCGGACGACGTGTACGCGCAGGTCATGCCCGAGGACAAGGTCGATGTCGTCAAGCGGCTGCAGGCTCAGGGCCGTTCGGTCGCGATGGTCGGCGACGGCGTCAACGACGCGGCGGCGCTGGCCCAGGCGGACCTGGGCCTGGCGATGGGCACGGGCACCGACGCGGCGATCGAGGCCGGCGACCTCACCCTGGTCCGCGGGGACCTGCGGGCGGCGGCGGACGCGATCCGGCTGTCACGGAAGACGCTGGGGACCATCCGTACGAACCTGTTCTGGGCGTTCGCGTACAACGTGGCGGCGCTGCCACTCGCCGCGGCGGGGCTGCTGAACCCGATGATCGCGGGGGCGGCGATGGCGTTCTCGTCGGTGTTCGTGGTGGGCAACTCGTTGCGGCTGCGGGGGTTCCGCGCGGCAGCGTAGGACCGCGCTCGACGGGCCGGTGCTCAGCCCGCGCTCACGAACCGCACCCGGGTGCCGGGCACCGCCTGTGCCGCCCCCGCAAGTGCGGTCTCGTCCACGACCCCGACGACCGGGTAGCCCCCGGTCGTCGGGTGGTCGTTGAGGAACACCACCGGGCGGCCGTCCGGAGGCACCTGGATCGCGCCGAGCACCATCCCCTCACTGGGGAGTTCGCCCTCGTGGGCTCGCGTCAGGGCCGGGCCCTCCGTGCGCAGGCCGATCCGGTTGCTGTGCGGCGAGACCCGGTACGTGGCCGTGGTGAGCGTGCGCAGCGCCTGATCCGTGAACCAGGTGTGGCGGGGACCAAGACGTACCGGGAGAACGAGCTCGGCGGGCGCGCCCGGCCAGGGCACGGTGTCGGGGGCCGCAGGAAGCGACCCCCCGTGTCCCAGGGGCAGTACGTCGCCGTCGCGCAGCGGGGCCGGCCCGAGCCCGGAGAGCAGGTCCGCGGACCTGCTGCCCAGCACCGGTTCCGGCAGCAGACCGCCCCCGAACGCGAGATAGCTGCGCAGCCCCTGCACCGCGGGGCCGGCGTCGAGCACCGCACCCGCCGGTACGTGCACGGGTGTCCCCCAGGCCACGGGCCGGCCGTCGACCGTGACCCGGCAGGGTGCACCGCCGACGACGGCGACCACCGGCCGGTCCGGGCGGACCGCGCAGCCGGTGGCGGTCGTCTCCAACAGCGCCGCGTCCGCGGGGTTTCCCGCCAGCCGGTTGGCAAGGCGGTGGGAGGGGGCGTCCAGGGCTCCGGCACGCGGCACCCCGAGGTGCGCCCAGCCGATACGGCCCGCGTCCTGAACGGTGGTCAGGGCTCCGGCCCGCGCCACCTCGATGGCACCGGTCATGGCCGCACCTCCGCCGCGACAAAGCGCACCCGCGCCCCGGGGCTCAGCAGGGCGGCCGGTTCGCGGGCCGGGTTCCACAGTTCGCCCGGCTCGGGCATCCGCCCGATGATCTGCCAGCCGCCGGGCGACGGGCGCGGGTACACCCCGGTGTACGCCCCCGCGAGGGCCAGCGCACCGGCCGGAACCCTGGTGCGCGGAGTCGCGCGGCGCGGCATGTGCAGGTGCTCGGGAAGACCCGTGAGGTAGCCGAAGCCGGGGGCGAACCCGCAGAAGGCCACACGGAACTCGGTCCCGGCGTGGATGCGGGGCACGTCGGCGACGGTGACGCCCCAGGCCGCCGCGACGTCGGTGAGGTCCGGGCCGTCGTAGACCACGGGGATCTCGACGGCTTCCCCGGTGTCGCGCCGCAGCGGCGGCACCTTCCAGGAGACGAGTTCCCGGGCGAGCCGCGCGCTGCCGTCCGGGGTGCGGTCCGCGATGCCGTCGAGCAGGACGGTACGGGCACCGGGAACGATCTCGCGTACGGCGGGCAGTTCACCGCGTGCCCGCCGCCGCAGCAGCTCGGCGTGAAACGCCTCGGCGTGCTCACCGGAGGGCAGCTCGACGAGCAGCGCTCCGGCCCCGGCGGGAAGCACGCGGATGCCGGTCGGGCTGCTCGTGTCACGGGACGGGCGGGCGCTCGTCCCCCGCGCCCCTGACGTACCCGCGTCGCGGGGCTGTCCGGTGAGGACGCTCCGCTCGGCCGTGACCCCCCGCGTGGCGTCGGAACCCGAGCTCATGCGAATGCCCGCACGGCCACGCCCGCTTCTTCGAGCGCCGCTCTGATCCTGCGTGCCAGCGCCGCCGCGCCCGGGGTGTCGCCGTGCACGCACAGCGAGCGTGCCGCGACGGGTATCCGGCTGCCGTCCGCGCCGGTGACGCCCTGGTCCACGGCCATCCCGACACTGCGGCGTACGACTTCGTCCTCGTCGTGCAGCACCGCGCCGGGCTCGCTCCGCGGGACCAGCGTGCCCTGCGGGGTGTACGCGCGGTCGGCGAAGGCCTCCTCGACGGCGGTGAGACCCGCGGCCCGGGCGTGGTCGAGCAGGCGCGACCCGGGAAGTCCGAGGACCGCCAGGTCCCCGCCGGCCAGCCTGACGCCCTCCACCACCGCTGCGGCCTGGTCGTCGTCCCAGACGGCGCGGTTGTAGAGGGCGCCGTGCGGTTTGACGTACGCGACCGTGGAGCCGGCCGCTTCGGCGAAGACCCGCAGGGCGCCGATCTGGTAGGCGATCTCGGCGGTGAGTTCGGCGGGTGGCACATCCATGGAGCGACGTCCGAAGCCGGCCAGATCGCGGTAGGCGACCTGGGCACCGATCCGGACGCCCCTGGCGGCCGCGATGTCGCAGACCCGCCGCATCACGGAGGCGTCTCCCGCGTGGAAACCGCAGGCCACATTGGCGCTGGTGACGCAGTCGAGCAGCGCGTCGTCATCGGTGAGGGTCCAGTGCCCGAACCCTTCGCCGAGATCCGCGTTGAGATCCATCGGGCTCGCCTGGTTCGTCGGGTTCGTCAGATCCATCACGAGCGCACGCTAGCGATTGTTCAACAATCTGACAAGACCCGGCTTGGGGGGCGAGACACCCGTACGGTTCACTGGGCACAGAGTGCGCAGCGGACGACGCGCACGGCAACAGGCGGAGGACGGGGCATGGCGGGGAATGCGGGCGGCCGGACTTCTCCGGATCTCTCGGAACTGGCGGCGGACAGCGCCCTGCTGGCCCGGTCCGGCACCGCCGAGCGGGTCGCCGCCATCCTGCGGGACCGGATCACCGAAGGCTACTTCCCGCCGGGCAGCCGGCTCTCCGAGGAGAGCATCAGCGGAGCCCTCGCCGTGTCCCGGAACACCCTGCGCGAGGCGTTCCGCCTGCTGTCGCACGAACGCCTCCTGGAACATCGGCTCAACAAGGGCGTCTTCGTCCGCGTGCTCGCCGTCGACGACCTGGTGGACATCTACCGGGTCCGGCTGCTCGTCGAGTGCGCCGCCCTGCGGACGCTGGGCGAGCCGCCGTACGACCTGACGGCCGTCGAGGCAGCCGTGTCGACGGGCGAGCAGGCGGCACTGGCCGGCGACTGGCCGGGCTGCTCGACCGCCAACATCCGCTTCCACCAGGCTCTGGCCGGGCTCGCCAACAGCCCCCGCACGGACGAGCTGATGCGCAACGTCCTCGCCGAACTGCGGCTGGCCTTCCACGTGATGGCCGACCCGCGACGGTTCCACGAGCCCTACCTCACCCGGAACAGGGAGATCGCGGACAGACTCGCCGACGGCGACGCCGTGGGCGCCGAGCGGATGCTGGCCTTCTACCTGGAGGACTCACGGCGCCAGCTGGCGGAGGCGTACGCGGAGCGCCTGACCGCGCGATAGCCCCGCCCCCGGCACCGCACCCCGCACGGCAGACCACCCCGCCCGGCTCGGCGTTCCACCCCGCGCCTGGCCGTTTCACGCGTGGAACGTTCCACAATCCGCACCAACCCCCGAACGCAACCCTCCACACCACGCACCGGACCTCTTCCGGGCGAACCCGCAGATCAGGGCCAAAACGCACCATCTATTGCCCGTACCGACCGAACGGCACACCGCCCGCCCGGCCGCACCGCCGCGCCCACCTCACGCTTTGCTATCCATGTAGCCCGCACCCTTGTGGGTTTGTTGAACAATCGCCTAATGTCTCGCGCACTACCCCCGTCTGATCAGGACCGAGCAGGCCTGCCTGCACGTCCATGCGCGGAAGAAGGCCGACGCGTGATCGTTCTCCTCGGCGTGCTCGTGGTGATCCTCGGATTCGCCACCCGCCGCAATCCCCTCCTCGTGGTGGGTGTCGCAGGCATCGTCACAGGGCTGCTCGGCAAGCTCTCCCCGCAGGAGGTGCTGGCCACCTTCGGCAACAGCTTCGCCTCCGCGCGCTCCGTGACCGTCTTCGTCATCACCCTGCCCGTCATCGGGCTTCTCGAGCGGTACGGACTCCAGGAGCAGGCCCGTACGCTCATCGGCAGGCTGGGCAAACTGACCACCGGCCGCTTCCTGGCGCTCTACCTGCTGATACGGCAGCTCACCGCCTCCGTCGGCCTCACCAGCATCGGCGGCCCCGCGCAGAGTGTGCGGCCGCTGATCGCCCCGATGGCCGAGGCCGCCGCCGAGGCCAAGGCCGGTCGTCCGCTGCCGCAGAAGCTGCGCGAGAAGGTCCGCTCGCACGCGTCCGGCGCCGACACCATCGGAGTGTTCTTCGGTGAGGACTGCTTCATCGCCATCGGATCGATCCTGCTGATCACCGGCTTCGTGAACTCCACGTACGACCAGCACCTCGAACCCCTGCACCTGGCCCTGTGGGCGATCCCCTCCGCGATCTGCGCCTTCCTGATCCACGGGGCCCGCCTGCTCAACCTGGACCGGCAGCTGGAGCGCGAACTCGCCGTCGCCGCCGCCGAGAACGACCTGACGACGCACGCCGGGCTCCGGACGGAGGACGCCAAGTGATCAAGTCCGAGTACTTCTTCTGGCTGGTCGGCGCGGTGTTCCTCGTCATGGCCACGCAGATGGTCATGGACCGCAGCAACCCCAAGCGCTTCGGATCGGCCGGGTTCTGGGGTCTGCTGGGCGCGGCGTTCTTCTACTCCACCGGAGTCGTCGACAAGTCCCTCCCCGCCGAACCGCTGGGTGTCGCCGTCCTGATCCTGATCGTCCTGGGCGGCTGCGGTCTCACCGGCAAGGGCACATCGCACACTCCTTCCCGCGAGAAGCGCGCGGCCTCGGCCGCCCGTTTCGGCAACAAGCTGTTCCTTCCGGCTCTCACCATCCCCGTCGTCGCGATGATCTGCGCGACGCTCGTGAAGAACTGGAAGATCGGTGGCGAACCGGTCCTGGAACCGGGGTACGAGACCATCCTGGGCCTCGGCGTCGGTGCCATCGCCGCGCTGGTCGTGGGCATGGTGCTGTTGCGCGAGCGGAAGATCTCCGTACCGCTGCACTCCGGTCGCAACATGCTGGAATCGATGGGCTGGGCGCTGATCCTGCCTCAGCTGCTCGCAGTCCTCGGCTCGATCTTCCAGTCCGCCGGTGTCGGCGAGCAGGTCGGAAGGATCACCGAGGCGGTGCTGCCGGACGGCCAGAAGTTCGTGGCCGTGGCCGTCTACTGCTGCGGCATGGCGCTGTTCACCGTCGTCATGGGCAATGCCTTCGCCGCGTTCCCGGTGATGACCGCCGCGATCGGCTGGCCCGTCCTCATCGAGCAGATGAACGGCAACGCGCCCGCGATCCTCGCGATCGGCATGCTCTGCGGCTTCTGCGGCACCCTCGTCACCCCGATGGCCGCCAACTTCAACCTGGTTCCCGCCGCTCTGCTCGAACTCAAGGACCAGTACGGCCCGATCAAGGCCCAGCTCCCCACGGCAGCCGCCCTGCTGGTCTGCAACGTCGCGATCATGGCCCTCTTCGCCTTCTGACCCGGCCCGCCCCTGACCCGAGCTCCATCCACCCCTGCCCCCTGGCCCGAGCCGCCCCTTGACCCGAGCCGCTCGCCCACCTCTCTGGAGTGACCCCGATGTCCCCCGCGCTCCCTGCCACGTACGCCGTCCCCTTCACGGAACTGGCCCTCGCCAACGTCGTACGCGAGTACCCCAACGCCCCTGCCCACCTGTACGCCGGCCCCGAGGAACTGGTCGCGCCCCGCACCCTGCACCCCGCCTTCTACGGCGGGTACGACTGGCATTCCACCGTGCACATGCACTGGCTGCTCGTCCGCCTGCTGCGCCGCTTCTCCACCACCGGGGACCTTCCGGCCACGGTCACCACCCGTGTCCACGAGGTACTGGACTCCCACCTCACCCCGGAGAACCTCGCCGTCGAGGCGGCGTATCTCCGCAAGCGCCCGCATTTCGAACGCCCCTACGGCTGGGCGTGGTTGGTGGCGCTGGCGGCGGAGTGCCGTGCGCTCGCCACCCCCGAGGGCGACCGCTGGGCCGACGCCCTCGCCCCCGCCGTGGAGACGGTCGGCGAACTCCTCACCGCCTGGCTGCCCAAGGCGACGTACCCGATCAGGCACGGCATCCACCCCAACAGCGCCTTCGGCCTGGGCATGGTTCTGGACGCGGGCGAGCGCGCCGGTCTGCCCCGCCCGGTGCTCGACGCGGTGGCGGAACGGCTGCGCACCTGGTTCGCCGAGGACCATGACGCCCCCGCCCACTGGGAGCCGTCCGGACAGGACTTCCTCTCCCCCGCCCTGACCGAGGCGGACGCCATGCGCCGAGTGCTCCCCACCGCGGAGTTCCGGACCTGGCTGGCCGGGTTCCTGCCGGGGCTGACGGACTCTCCGCTGCTCACCCCGCCCGTGGTCTCCGACCACGCCGACCCGCAGATCGGCCACCTCCTGGGTCTCACCATGAGCCGGGCCGCGGCCCTCCGTACGATCGCCGACGCGCTGGGCGAGGGCCCCGCCCACACCGCTCTGACCGCCTCGGCCGAGGCTCATCTCGCCGTCGGCCTGCCGTCGGTCTCCTCCGGTGACTTCAGCACGGACCACTGGCTGGCCACCTTCGCCGCACTGGCCCTGGACACCCCGCCCGGTCACTGACCGGTCCGGCACTCGCACAACGACCGGGTCGGCCCTCGACGGGCCGCCCCGGCCCCCGCGACGCCCGGCCCGGCCCTCCGGCGGCAGGCCGGCCCTTAGGGTCGTCCCATGACCGACAGCTCGCGCGAAAGCAGTGCCTCCGGGGCCGCCCACGAGGCGGACGCTGTTCACGGGGCGGGAACCGCCGCCGACGTCCTCCGCGGCCGCTGGCGGGAGGCGCTCGTCGGCGCGCGGGGCGGCGCCGGAGGTCCGGACCCCGTGCCGTACGCCGACATCCTGCTGACCCGTTGGGCCGAACCGCAGCGCCGCTACCACACCACCGCCCATCTGACGGCGGTGCTCGACCGCATCGACACACTGGCCGGCCACGCCGCCGACCCGGACGCCGTCCGGCTCGCCGCGTGGTTCCACGACGCGGTGTACCGCCCGGACCGCTCCGAGAACGAGGAGCGCAGCGCCGCTCTGGCCGAGCGCGCCCTGCCCGAGGCCGGTGTCCCGGACGACATCACCGCCGAAGTGGCGCGGCTGGTCCGGCTCACCGTCACCCACGACCCTGTGGCAGGCGACACCAACGGCGAAGTGCTGTGCGACGCGGATCTGGCGATCCTGGCGGCCGCCCCCAAGGAGTACGCGGAGTACGCGGCTCAGGTGCGGGAGGAGTACGGCTTCGTCCCCGACGACGCGTTCCGGGACGGCCGGGCAGCCGTACTGCGTCAACTGCTGGGGCTGCCGAGACTGTTCCGTACGCCGCACGGGATCGCGCAGTGGGAGCCGCGCGCCCGGCAGAACCTGCTGACGGAGCTCGAGCTGCTCACCCGTTGAGACGGTCGGCACGATCCGCCGATACGGGAATGTAACGGCCTACATCGTCGTTGGCACCTGTCATGCCCGACTCCGCCGTTCGTCATCGCACCCGTATGCCTTTGGCCGTATACATTCTCGGCCTTTCGGTTTTCGCACTCGGTACGAGCGAGTTCATGCTCTCCGGGCTGCTGCCGCCGATCGCCGACGACATGAATGTGTCGATCCCGCGGGCCGGGCTCCTCATATCCGCCTTCGCCATCGGCATGGTGATCGGCGCGCCCCTGCTCGCCGTGGCCACGCTCCGGCTGCCGCGCCGGACCACCCTCATCGCGCTGATCTCGGTCTTCGGCCTCGGGCAGGTCGCGGGTGCGCTCGCTCCGACGTACGAGGTGCTCTTCGCGTCCCGTGTGGTGAGCGCCTTCGCGTGCGCCGGGTTCTGGGCGGTCGGTGCGGCGGTCGCCATCGCGATGGTGCCGGTGAACGCGCGGGCCAGAGCGATGGCCGTGATGATCGGCGGGTTGTCGATCGCGAACGTCCTCGGCGTACCGCTGGGGGCGTTTCTCGGTGAGAACCTCGGCTGGCGGTCGGCGTTCTGGGCGGTCGGCGCGGCGTCGGCGGTGGCCCTGGCCGGTGTGGCGACGCTGATCCCCCGCATCCCGCTCCCTGCGGAGAAGCCGCAGCTCAAGCGGGAGATGACCATCTACCGCGACCGTCAGGTGTGGCTGTCGATCGCGGTCACGGCGCTGGCGGCGGGCGGGGTCTTCTGCGCGTTCAGCTATCTCGCGCCGCTGCTGACGGATGTCGCGGGACTGGACTCGGGCTGGGTGCCGACGGTCCTCGCGCTGTTCGGGATCGGTGCGCTGATCGGTACGACGATCGGTGGCCGGGTCGCGGACGCGCACCTCTTCGGGGTGCTGATGAGCGGCATCGCGGCGTCGACGGTCTTCCTGGTCGCGCTGGCGCTGTTCGCCTCGAACCAGATCGCCGCGGTCGGGCTCGCGTTCCTGCTGGGCCTGTCGGCGTTCTACACGGCCCCGGCGCTGAACGCCCGGATGTTCAACATCGCGGGCGCGGCCCCGACCCTGGCGGGTGCGACGACGACCGCCGCGTTCAATCTGGGCAACACGGGCGGCCCCTGGCTGGGCGGCACGGTGATCGACGCGGACTTCGGGTTCGCGGCGACGGCCTGGGCGGGCGCGGCGATGACGGTGCTGGCACTGGTGGGGGTGGTGTGGTCACTGCGGCTGCAGGGCGGTGGCCGGTCGCGCCGGGTGGCCGGTTCGACCGCAGCGGCGTCTTCTTCGGAGACGTCCGTGGAAGCGGCTGCCCCGGCGGTGTGACCCCGGCAACCGCGTCGGCCGCATCCGTTCAGCTGCCGGGAGCCGGGCGTCCCTTGGGGCGTCGCAGCCCCGCGTCCGTCAGCCGGCGCACCAGTTCCTTGGAGCCGATCTCCCGGGCCCCGGCCCGCACCGCGTCCGCGTACCGGGTTTCCGGTACGTCGTAGTGGTCGCGCTCGAAGGCCTTCGGCGGGCAGCCGATCGAGGCGGCGAAGGCGTGCAGTTCCTCGAACGAGACATCGCTGACCAGATGCGACCAGAGACGTCCGTGGCCGGGCCAGTCCGGCGGGTCGATATAGACCGTCACCGGCGCAGCACCCCGCTCAGCGCGCCGACGCGCGCCACCATCACCGTCGCCTTGGTGCATACCCAGCGCGGGTCCGGCCCCAGTTCCGGTTCGACGTCGAGGGCGTGCGGGTCGCCGGCGTCGCAGACCGGGCAGAGCGGCCACCGGCCGTAACGCTCCAGCAGCGCGTCCTGGACGTCCTGGGCGACCAGGCCGACCAGGTACTCCACGCCGTCCGGCCACTGTTCGACCCACCACCGCCGGTGCGTCACCGCGTCCTCGACGAGGGAGACGATCTCGGCCTCGGCGACGTCGCCGGCCGTGAGATCGGCCATCACCAGCGCGCGGGCGGTATGCAGCGCCTGCTCCAGGCGGTTCAACTCCATGGAGCCATTCTCACCCCGTGCCCGACCGGCCTTCGCCGTAAGGAGACCTTTGGCACCGACAGATTCTCGGTTCCGCCAGAGGTCGGGACCAAAGAGGGGTTGACGTGCCAGAGGGTTGAAAATATCTTTCAAACGTGACCAATGACCTGAAGGAAAGTTTCAGCGGTGATTCTCCGCCCGCACCGGCCGCCCTCGCGGCCAAGGTGCGGACGCTCGCACCTTCCATGACCCGCTCCATGCAGCGGGTCGCCGAAGCCGTCGCCGGCGACCCCGCCGGCTGCGCCGCCCTGACGGTCACCGGTCTCGCCGAGCTCACCGGCACCAGCGAGGCGACCGTGGTCCGCACGGCCCGTCTCCTCGGCTACCCCGGCTACCGGGATCTGCGCCTCGCCCTGGCCGGGCTCGCCGCCCACCAGCAGTCCGGCCGCGCCCCCGCCGTCACGGCGGACATAGCGGTCGACGACCCGATCGCCGATGTGGTCGCCAAGCTCGCCTTCGACGAGCAGCAGACCCTCGCCGACACGGCCGCCGGGCTCGACACGGTGCAGCTCGGTGCCGCCGTCGCCGCCGCGTCGACCGCCCGCCGGATCGACATCTACGGCGTCGGCGCCTCCTCCCTCGTCGCCCAGGACCTGGGGCAGAAGCTGCTCCGGATCGGCCTGATCGCGCACGCCCACACGGACCCGCACCTGGCGGTGACCAACGCCGTGCAGCTCCGCTCCGGCGATGTGGCGATCGCGATCACCCACTCCGGCTCCACGGTCGATGTGATCGAACCGCTCCGGGTGGCCTTCGACCAGGGGGCCACGACGATCGCGATCACCGGCCGCCCCGACGGCCCGGTGACGCAGTACGCGGACCACGTGCTGACGACGTCCACCGCCCGTGAGAGCGAACTGCGCCCCGCCGCGATGTCGAGCCGTACGAGCCAGCTGCTCGTCGTCGACTGCCTGTTCATAGGCGTCGCCCAGCGGACGTACGAGACGGCCGCCCCGGCGCTGGCCGCCTCCTACGAGGCGCTCGCCCACCGACATACCCCCCGCAGCACCCGCTGACCACGACGCCGTACCCGCTGAACCGCACGAGACACGAGATCGAGAAAGCAGAGCCGCTGTCCATGACCTCCACCACCGACGCCAACGCCGCGACGCCCGGCCGGGACTCCGAGTACGGGGAGCTGCGCGCCGAGCTCGCCACACTCACCACCGAGGCGTTCCGGCCCGAGCTCGCCGAGATCGACCGGCTGGACACGCTGGAGATTGCCCGGATCATGAACGGCGAGGACCGGACCGTCCCGACCGCCGTCGCCGCCCGGCTGCCCGAGATCGCAGCGGCGATCGACGGCACGGCCGCTCGCATGGCCCGCGGCGGCCGGCTGATCTACGCGGGCGCCGGCACCCCGGGCCGGCTGGGCATCCTGGACGCCAGTGAGTGCCCGCCCACGTTCAACACCGACCCGTCCGAGGTCATCGGCCTGATCGCGGGCGGACCGTCCGCCATCATCACGGCCGTCGAGGGGGCCGAGGACAGCGCGGAGCTGGCCGCCGCCGACCTCGATGCCCTGGACCTCACCTCCGACGACACGGTCGTCGGCATCTCCGCCTCCGGCCGTACGCCGTACGCGGTCGGGGCCGTAGAGCACGCCCGCGCCAAGGGCGCGCTGACCATCGGCCTGTCCTGCAACGCGGACTCGGCGCTCGGCGCCGCGGCCGAGCACCCCATCGAGATCGTCGTCGGTCCCGAGCTGCTCACCGGTTCGACCCGGCTGAAGGCCGGTACGGCGCAGAAGCTCGTCCTCAACATGCTCTCGACGATCACGATGATCCGGCTCGGCAAGACGTACGGAAACCTCATGGTCGACGTCCGCGCCTCCAACGAGAAGCTGCGCGCCCGCTCCCGCCGGATCGTCGCCCTCGCCACCGGCGCTTCCGACGAGGAGATCGAGGCCGCGCTCGCCGCCACCGACGGCGAGGTGAAGAACGCGATCCTCACCATCCTCGGCCAGGTCGACGGTCGCACCGCCGCCACCCTTCTGTCCGCGTCCGACGGCCATCTCCGTGCCGCCCTCGCGGCCGCACCACGCACCACCACCTGACCCCATCCGGGGAACCGCTCAGCACCCCCCGCACAGCAAGGCACCACGCACCATGGCTACAGAAGACAAGAACCGCGCCACTGCCGCCGCGATCCTTCCGCTCGTCGGTGGCGCCGCGAACGTCAGCTCCGTCGTCCACTGCATGACCCGGCTCCGGCTGGGCCTGCACGACCGCTCGCTCGTCGACGACGAGGCCCTGAAGGCGCTCCCCGCCGTCATGGGTGTGGTCGAGGACGACACCTACCAGATCGTCCTCGGTCCGGGCACCGTCGCCCGGGTCACCCCGGAGTTCGAGAAGCTGGTCGAGGAGGGTCGCGCAGCCACCCCCGAACCGGCCACCGCGGCCGAACCGGCCGCTGCCACCGACACCACGGCGGCCGAACTCGCCGCGCAGGGCGCCGCGATCAAGGCAGCGCGGAAGGCGAAGAACGCCACCCCGTTCAAGCTCTTCCTCCGGAAGATCGCGAACATCTTCGTCCCGCTGATCCCGGCTCTCATCGGCTGCGGCATCATCGCCGGTCTCAACGGCCTGCTGAAGAACCTGGGCTGGCTGACGTCGGTGACGCCCGCGCTCGGCGCGATGGCGTCCGGCTTCATGGCACTGATCGCCGTCTTCGTCGGCTACAACACGGCGAAGGAGTTCGGCGGCACGCCGATCCTCGGCGGTGCGGTCGCCGCGATCATCGTCTTCCCCGGTGTCGCGGACATCGAGGCGTTCGGGCAGAAGCTCTCCCCGGGCCAGGGCGGTGTGCTGGGAGCGCTCGGCGCGGCGGTCCTCGCGGTGTACGTGGAGAAGTGGTGCCGCCGCTGGGTCCCCGAGGCGCTGGACGTCCTGGTCACCCCGACGCTGACGGTGCTGGTCTCCGGCCTGGTGACGATCTTCGGCCTGATGTACGTGGCCGGTGAGGTCTCCACCGCGATCGGCGACTTCGCCAACTGGCTGCTGTCCAACGGCGGTGCGGGCGCGGGCCTGGTCCTCGGCGGCTTCTTCCTCCCCCTGGTCATGCTGGGTCTGCACCAGGCGCTGATCCCGATCCACACCACCCTGATCGAGCAGCAGGGCTACACGGTCCTCCTCCCGATCCTCGCCATGGCAGGTGCGGGCCAGGTCGGCGCGGCCCTCGCGGTCTACCTCCGTCTCCCCCGCAACGAGTCGATCCGCCGGACGATCAAGTCGGCTCTCCCGGCCGGTCTGCTGGGTGTGGGCGAGCCCCTGATCTACGGTGTCTCGCTCCCCCTCGGCCGCCCGTTCATCACGGCGTGCGTGGGCGGTGCGTTCGGCGGGGCGTTCGTCGGCTTCTTCAACCAGCTCGGCAGCGCGGTCGGTTCCACGGCGATCGGCCCGTCCGGCTGGGCCCTGTTCCCGCTGCTCGACGGCAACCACGGCCTGGGCACGACGATCGCGATCTACGCGGGCGGCCTGCTGGTCGGCTATCTGGCGGGCTTCGTCGCCACGTACTTCTTCGGCTTCAGCAAGGATCTGCTGACGGAGTTCAACGTGTCGCAGGAGCCGGCGGCTTCGACGGTCGCGGCAACCGGTACCCCGGCCACACCGGTCACCGACCCGGCACCGGAGCCGGCCCGCGCCTGATCCCGTGACGCAACAGAGGGCGGCACCCGCACGGGTGCCGCCCTCACTGCTGCCCGGTCACGCCGGAAAGTCCGCGGTGAGCAGCGTCGTGCCGAAGGGCTCGGGGAGTGTGAGCGGCTTCCCGAACGGCACGGCGTCCGAGCGCTTGTACGTCCCGTCCTCGTTCGGCTCCGTGAACAGCGTGGCCATCGCCCCGCGCGTGTCGAAGCGGTCGATCAAGAGGTACATCGGCACAGCCGCGCGGGCGTAGGCGCGGTACTTCTTCGTCCGGTCCTCCCGGGCGTTTCCCTTCGACGTGATCTCGACGATCAGCAGGGCGTCCGAAGCCTCCATCGGATCGCTGGATTCCGGATCAGCAGCATCGATCAGCTCCGAAGGCATGACCACTAGATCCGGCACGTAGAGCTTGTCGAGCGGGGCCACGTGGATGCCGAGGGTCTGGTAGATCTCCAGCTCTTCGGGCAGATCTCGGTAGAGCCTGCGCTGCACTTTGGCCGCGATGCCGTTGTGATGCGCGTGCGGCGGTGGCACCAAGACGATCTGCCCTTCGTCGATCTCGGCGCGCCACCCCTCGGGCACGTCCAGTTCACGCCATGTCTGCAGCAGGTAGTCCCACGGGCGGCCCTCAGAGGCCTGGTCGTTCTCGACCATCGCGGCGGTCATCGCGGGTCCCCTCTCCTGCGGCCTGTCAAAGGAGCGTAGATCGACGGTTCTGCGGCGGTCTGCCGATGCCATCAGCGTCCCACGACCGGGTGACGAACGCACGGATCTCCCCATACGGCCCCTGGACCTCGAAGCTCGTACGGGAAGCCCACACCCCGTACGGCAACGGGCCCGGCCGAAGGGCGGCACCCCGGCCGGGGCGCCGCCCTTCACGCCTCTCACGGCAGCCGCCCCTCCCGGTTGACCTCCCTGACCCTGGCCCGCAGCGCGTCCCCGGGCGAGGCCGGCCGCACGGACTCCGGTGGACAGTCCCACTCGGCCCCACCACCCGGCGGCCGTAGCTGCACATACGGTCCGACGCAGCCCATCACGCGCCCCACGCGCCCGTCCCGCGAGTCCACCGCGTACGTCCCGGGCTCCGGCGTACACGGTTCGAGTCCCTCACCCGTCATGACCGGCCTCCCCGTCACACTTCTTCTCCAGAAAGGCGCTCAGCCGCAGCGCCGTGTCGATGTTGCAGCGCCCGAGATCCACCAACGGCGCGGGCTCGTTCCCCGCGCACGACACCGGGTCGATCCGCAACGACGGCAGTGTGAGCCCCATACCTTTCAGCCCCTGCCTCAGCGTCTCCACCGCGTCCTCCGCCTCTCGCACTCTTCCGGCGGCAACCCGTCGTCGCTCCGTAGTGGTCATCCTGCACACCTTCCACGCTCGGTAATCACAATGCATACCCAGCGTGTCCAACACGCGGCTAGCCTGGTAGTGGCGCAGGTCCAACAACCGCAGTTGTGTCACAGGGAGTTGCCATGCCGAGCCCCAAGAAGCTCGACCCGTCCTCGTCTCCACGCGCCCTTCTCGGCGCCGAACTCCGCCACCGGAGGGACAGGGCCGGCCTCTCACAGGAAGAGCTCGGGCTGCCGCTCTTCGTCAGCGGCTCATTCATCGGCCAACTGGAGTCCGGTACGCGCCGGATGCAGGTGGACCAGGCCCAGAAGATCGACGAGATCCTGCACGCGGACGGGTTCTTCGTACGGAACTGCGTAGCCCTGAAGAAGTCGAAGTACCCGGATCACTTCGCGGAGGCCGCCGAGGCGGAAGCGGGCGCGGAAGTAATCAAGGAGTACTCACCGCTGTTGATTCCGGGACTGTTGCAGACGGCGCCTTACGCCCGAGCCGTCTTCGTGTCCTATCGGCCAACCGCGCCGGACGACGTGATCGATGAACTCGTGGCCGCCAGGCTGGAGCGGGCGGTGCTGCTGTCCGATCCAACAACTCCCATGGTTTGGACCGTTCTCGACGAGGCGGTCTTACGTCGGGAGGTCGGCGGCCCTGCAGTGATGGCGGGAGCCCTCAAACACCTCGCCTCGCTGATTCGCCAACGCCGCGCCATTGTCCAGATCTTGCCCTTCAGTGCAGGCGGCCACGCGGCGATGGGCGGCCCCCTCAAGCTGATGGCATTTCCCGATGCTCCCCCGCTCGCCTATCTGGACGGTCTCGGTTCAGGCCAGTTGCTGGACGATCCAGCAACAGTCAAGGCGTACGGGCTGACTTACGATCTGCTGGTGGCCAGCGCAGCGTCACCTGAAGCGTCCCAGGCCTTGATCGAGTCGGCGGCGGAGGATTACGAGCATGGATCTCAGCAGTTCTGACTACGACATGGTCCTGGCGACCTGGCACAAGCCCTCTTACGGCGACACAAATGGCGGCAATTGCCTCGAAGTCGCCACGTGGCGGAAATCGACGTACAGCGACGGCAGCGGCGGCAACTGCCTGGAGGTCGCCGACGGCCACCCCGGCGTCGTCCCCGTCCGCGACTCCAAGGTCCCGGACGGCCCCGCGCTCGTGTTCCGGACGGCGGCGTGGTCGTCCTTCGTCGCGGACCTCAAGCGCAGCTGAGCCCCGAGGCTCGAGCCCCGCACTCCGAGCGCTCTTCCCGAGGACCAGGTGGAGGACTCCCCACGCACACAGCGGGCCCGACACCACTCGGTGTCGGGCCCGTTGGGCAGTCAGTGCGTGGGCCGGGGTGCCTGGTGGGCACCCCGCCTCATGCGTCAGGCGTGGGAGCCGGCCTTGCGACGGCGTGCGGCGAACACCGCGCCCGCGCCGATCGCCAGAGCCGTGCCGCTCGCGAGGGCGAGCTGCGACGTCGCGGAGGACGAGCCCGTGGAGGCGAGGCTGCCGCTCACGGGACTGGCCGACGCGCTGCCCTGCGGATTGACGTCCGAGGTGTTCGGCTCGGTCGTGCTCGGCTTGGCGTCGTCGACCTTGCCGGGCTTGCTGCCCGCGGCGGCGATCAGGAACTCGTAGCCTTCGAGGTCCGGGTTCCCGCCGCAGGTGCCGTTGTCGTTGAAGTAGTCACCGGCGACGAAGGTGACGCCGTTGCCCGCGGGGGCCGAGGCGTCGACCGTGAGGCGCATCTTGACGTCGGCGTGGGCGCCTGCCTTCAGCGGGCTGATGGCGTCCATGTAGTGCTCGTTGTCGACGGTCTTCCACGTCGAGGACGAGGCGGACGACCACTGCAGGTGCACCAGGTCGTCGATGTCCTTGAGCCCGCTCTTGTCGGTCGCGTGGACGTAGGCGAACGGAAGCACCTCGTCCATGGTCTTGTCGGTGCCGTTGGTCACCCGGAGATTGAAGTTGACCTTCGTGCCGGCGACGACCGTGGACGGCAGACCCGTGACGACCGTGGTGAGCTCGGCCTCGGGGACGCAGTCCTCGCCGCCCTCACCCGCCTCCTCCTTCGCCTTGGCCAGCGCGTCGTCGGCGGCGGTCTTGTCGGCGAGCGCCGCCTCGGTGGCCTTCCGCGCCTGGTCCAGCTTCCGGGTCGCGGCGACCCGCTCGTCGTCACGCGCGTCCAGGGCCTCCACGACCTTGGCATCGGCGGCGACCTTGGCATCGGCGGCCGTCGCGGCGGCGGCTTCCGCCTCGGTGAGAGTCGTCGCCGCCGCGGTCTTCTCCTCCTCGGTGGCCGTCTCCGGGAGGGCGTCGATCGCCGCCTTGGCGTCGACGACCGCCTGGTCGGCGTTGGTCTTGGTGGTGGCGGCGTCGGCCGCCACGGCCTGGGCGGCCTTGGCCGCCACGGCCAGCGGAGCGGTGTCGGACAGGACCGCCTCCAGAGCCGCGTAGGCGGCGCTCTCGGCAGCTACTGCGTCGTCGTACGCCGCCTGCGCGGCGTCGGCGGCCTTTTCCAACTCCGCGATGGACGGCTTCTCCTGCGTCTGCACGGTCGGCTTGTCGTCGGCGAACGCGGGGGTGACCGACAGCAGGAGGGCAGGCGTGGTCACTGCGGCGGCAACGGCTGTGGCAAGAATCCGGCGAATCTTCACAAGAGCCCTTCGGGGTCCGAAAAAGAAGAAGGGGTCGCAGCGGAATGGGACACGCAGATGCGACTTGAGGCGATGGTATGACCGGGACAACGGTCGATCGTCACGAGTTTTCCACCCGTTCCGGCCGACACCACCACACCGGCACAGACAGAAGAGACGAAAGGGTGCAGTTGCTTTCACTACACACACTTTCACTGTGAGGAATGCCACATGGCCCTGGATGCGTCGCCCCACGCCTCCCCGGGGGCCGTACCCGCCCGGCGAGCCCCTGCAGCTTCGCGCACGCCACCCCGCCGCTGTCACTGCGCCCACAACCCGGAAGACCGGAAGGAGAGTTGGGGCCTTTCCCTCGGGGGTCAAGGCAGAGCCGGGGCACGTTCCCTCCCAGTGCTGGGAACGCGCCCCGACGTCACGGCCTCATGGGACCGGTCACCGACTCAGCTGGTGAAGATGAAGTACTTCCAGGCGCCGTGCGTAGTGGAGTTCACATTGTCCCCGGAGCTGGCGTTGATGTACGAGGAGCGCACCCGGGCGCGGACGCCGGACTTGCCGGCGTGGCCCAGGTTGACGACCGACTTCCCGTTGGTGCCGAGCTTGAAGTACTCGGTGGCCCCGGAGTACCACTTGCCCTGGGAGTACACCTGGAGCTCGAGCCGCTGCTTGCGGTCCTTGTAGTAGCTCATCGTCGTCGTGGAGATGACGTCGGTGTTCTTGTGGAAGTAGTAGTACGTCGTGGAGCCGATCTTGCCGGTCTTGTAGTGCTTGGACAGTGCCGTCGAGACCTTCACCCTGGCGTACGCCGTGGACTTGGTCGTCTTCGGGGCATAGCGGGCGTCGCCCTTGAACACGGCCGTGACCGTGGCGTCCCGGGTCATGTCCAGGGTGACCGACAGATTGCCGCTGGAGTTGACCGTGCCGGTCTTCACCAGCTTGTTCGGCTTGTCCGAGCCGAAGGGGTTGGCCCAGATCTCGACCGTGCGGCTCTTGTACGTCGTGCCGAGGTGCGCCGTGAACGCGACGTCCTTGCCGTAGTCGTACACCTTGCCGTTGTTGTTCAGCGTCAGCGTGGGCGTGGCGCGGGAGACGTCGACCGTGTCCGAGGCGGTCGCCGGGACGTGCGTGGCGTCACCGGCGTACGACACCTTGTATGTGACCTTGCCGCCGGCCGGCGGGGTGTCCGTGAAGGAGAACTTGCCGCCCGTTGCCAGGGACTTGGTGCCGAGCGACTTGCCGTTCGGCGACTCCAGGTCGGTGCGGGTGACGGTCAGCGGCGTCCCCGCAGGCAGCGCGAGGGTGGAGACGAGCGAGCCCTTGACGGTGAGGGACTTGGCGCGGGTGGCGGTGGCCGGGGCGTCGGCCTTCAGCGTGGCGACGTACTTACGGGGTTCGTCGACGACGTTGAACGTGGAGGAGTCGTTGTCGCCCCCCTCGCTCATCACGAACAGCTTTCCGCCGTCGGCCGACCAGTTCGTCGAGTGCCCGAACCAGGGCATCCAGCTGTGCGACAGGTTGCGGACGCTGGCGGGCCGGCCGGGGTCGGCGGCGAAGACGTACGTGTCGCCGAGGTCGTCGGTGTCGAGGACGGTGGCCGCGACCGTGCCGTCCGGGGCGATGCTGACCGTCTCCGGTTCGGAGGCGACGGGGAAGGTGCGGACCTCCTCCAGGTCGGAGAGCCGGTACTCGGTGAGCGCGCGGTTCCCGGGCCCGGCCACGACGACGTTCTGGCCGTCCGGGGTGAGGGCCGCGTCGTTGTAGAAGCCGCCCTTCTCGGCGGAGACGCGGATGGCCGGAGTACCGGAGGAGATGTCGTAGACGACGATCGGACCGGAGCTGATGCCCGCATCGAGGGCGAGCAGCGTGCCCGGGTTGTCGGGGTCCGCGTAGAGCTTGGGCGGACCGGCGAAGTCGTGCCCGGCCGCCAGGTCCAGCGTCACTGTGGGCGTCTCGGCGGTCAGGTCGACCGAGCCGAGCCCGGAGTCCCACTGGTCGCCGTATCCGAACCACAGCTTGCCGTCCGCGTAGGCGAGCCGGGAGGGCGTGGTCCTGGTACCGGTGGGGTACTCGGCGGTCTGCGTGAGTGTCGCGGTGTCGAAGGCGACGATCTTGTCGGCGTCGTAGACCGCGGCGTACAGCGTGCCCGAGTCCGGGCTCAGTTCGAGGTCCTGGACCTGAGGCAGGCCGGTGAGCTCGGCGATGGCCTTGCCTGCGTAGTCGGTGACGACGATCTTGTTCTGGTACCTGTCGCTGAAGAACAGCCGCTGATGGACGCCGTCGACGATCGTGTCGGCCGCGGCCGTGACCGCGACGGTCCTGGCGGTGTCGGCGGACGCCGGTGCGGCGGTGAGCACCGCCGAGCTGAAGAGGACCGCCAGTGCGGTGGCGGCCGGAAGAGTGCGCATACGCACGGTGATTCGAACCCCCCGGAACGAGTGTTTAGCCATTGCGCGCAGACTGACAGGAGACAGGTGATGTGTGTGACCTGTGCCGTGCGCGTGGCGAGTGAGCGAAGACTAGGTCACGCGACCGACAGCATGACCGCCACCCCCGCCGCCGGCAGCCGGCCGTGCCCCAGACGACGCGCGGCGCGCTCTTCACGCCCCCTCGGTCCGCCTCGGGGCTCAAGCCCCGTGCTCCGAGCCCTCTTTCCAAGGAAGGGGCGGAGGGCTCCTCCCCACCCACCCACCCTCCCCAGCTGGAGAGTTCACTTCTCGTGACCGGCTTGCCACGCACGGTACGGACGCTCTAGCGTTCCGAATAACGAACGACCCCTGCCGGTGCGGGAACACCGAACAGGGGTCTGACCAACGAGATCGAAACAGGCGATCAAATGGCTGTCAGCCAGCTTAGTGCTGCCCCGCGCGCACCGCACGTACCCCCGCACCCGATGGCCAACCCGGGCTACGGCAAGCGGTCCGCGTCCGGCCAACGACCCCGTACCGCACACGACTTCGCGCACCTTCCGCCGCGTGAGGCCGCCGTCGCCGGCTATGTCGACCACTGCCGGACGGTGCCGACATCTCCGTGAAGACGCTGGCCAAGGTGCTCCCGTACGGGCAGTGCGCACTGCGGACCACGCTGAACAACCTGCAGCGGACCGGCCATCTGCGCCGGGGCAGCGAGCACGTCATCGGTTCGGGCAGCGCGCGCTGGGTGACGCGTACGTTCTTCTCCCGCACACCTCGCGACGACGCCTGGTGGGCGGCATTCACCCGGGGCGACGTACCACCGGAGCAGCAACGGCCCACCCGGTCACGGGCGTTCGTCCTGCTCGCCGCGCTCGGCCGGACCGCGCCCGCACTGAGCCTCTCCGCGGCCGACTGTGCGGGGCTGGAGCCGTACGTCACCGAGTGGCTCGCACGAGGCGCCACCGAAGCCCAGCTGCTGCACGCCCTCACCGGCGGACTGCCGGTGCCCGTCCACCACGCGGCGGCCCTGGTCCGCAGCCGCCTGATCTCCAAAATGCCACCCGAACGGGCCGCTCCGCCCACCCCGCCCGCCGTGCTGCGAGTCCTGGAGTGCACGAAATGCGGCGCACCGGCCCGGGGGGAGGCACTGCCCGGCGGTACATGCGGACCGTGCCGGGGCGAACAGGTCCCCGTACCGGCGAGCAGTCGCGGGATCCCGGTCGGCGGGGTCCGCGACCGGATGGCCGAGGTGCGCGCCGCGATGGTCCCCCGAACCCGAAGGACACGGGCATGACTTCGACTCACGGACGAACCATGCGGTGATCGGCGACCTGCCCGATCCTCCCGGGCCGTTCGGGACCACGAGCGTGCCCGGAAAGCCCCGCGGCGCTGTGCGCGGTCGGCCCGAAGCCCGCGCACCCCGATTCATCGTGCGTCCACGAGAAGTTTCCTACCGACCAGTAGACATGCGGCCCGGCCCGACCGAGTGTTGAGCGCGTGCATGCCAAAGTCGACCCAGGAGACACCCTCATGAGCCGAACTCGAAGCCGTACCCGGTCCGTCCGTACGGCCGGTGCCGTGTCCGTCGCAGCCGCCGTTCTCGCCCTCGTCGCACCCGCCGGCGCCGCCCAGGCCGCCCCCGTGTCCGAGCCCACCGCCACCACGTCATGGGCCCCCGGCGGCAATGCCGCCATCCTGGGCATCGACTACGGCACCTGGCAGCGCGATGTCGCCGCGGTCATCGACGTGGCCCGCCCCTACATCCAGCAGCGCATCGCGCAGACCCCCGCGGGCCAGAAACCGGCGATCGTCCTCGACATCGACAACTCGTCGCTGGAGACGGACTTCCACTACTTCTGGACGTTTCCGACCCCCGCGATCGCCCAGGTCCGCGATCTGGTCCGGTACGCCGATTCCCAGGGCGTCGCCATCTTCTTCGTCACCGCCCGTCCGGGCATCATCGCCTCACTGACGCAGCACAACCTCACCGCGGTCGGCTACCCGGTGACCGGCCTCTACGTCCGCGACCTGCCGGACCTCTTCGACGAAGTCAGCACGTACAAGACCGCCAAGCGCGCCGAGATCGAGGCCCGGGGCTACACGATCATCGCCAACATCGGCAACAACGAGAGCGACCTGGTCGGCGGCCACGCCGAGCGGACGTTCAAGCTCCCGGACTACGACGGGAAGCTCTCCTGACCGCTGACCTGCCGTCACCACCGCGGACATGACATCGGCCCCCGGGACCAGTACAGGTCCCGGGGGCCGATGTGCGACCGAGCTACTGATCCGTCAGGATCAGAAGTCCATGTCACCGCCCGGCATGCCGCCCGGAGCGGCCGCAGAGGCCTTCTCCGGCTTGTCGGCGATGACGGCCTCGGTGGTCAGGAACAGCGCGGCGATCGACGCGGCGTTCTGCAGAGCGGAGCGCGTGACCTTCGCCGGGTCGAGAATGCCCTCGGCGATCATGTCGACGTACTCGCCGGTCGCGGCGTTCAGACCGTGACCGATCGGCAGGTTGCGCACCTTCTCGACGACGACGCCACCCTCGAGACCACCGTTGACGGCGATCTGCTTGAGCGGGGCCTCCAGCGCCAGCTTGACGGCGTTGGCGCCGGTCGCCTCGTCACCCGAGAGCTCCAGCTTCTCGAAGACGGCGGAGGCCTGCAGCAGCGCCACGCCACCACCGGCGACGATGCCCTCCTCGACGGCCGCCTTCGCGTTGCGAACGGCGTCCTCGATGCGGTGCTTGCGCTCCTTGAGCTCGACCTCGGTGGCGGCACCGGCCTTGATGACGGCCACGCCGCCGGCCAGCTTCGCCAGGCGCTCCTGGAGCTTCTCGCGGTCGTAGTCCGAGTCGGAGTTCTCGATCTCGGCACGGATCTGGTTGACGCGACCCTGAACCTGGTCGCTGTCACCGGCACCGTCGACGATCGTGGTCTCGTCCTTGGTGATGACGACCTTGCGGGCGCGGCCCAGCAGGTCCAGGCCGGCGTTCTCGAGCTTGAGACCGACCTCCTCGGAGATGACCGTGCCACCGGTGAGGATGGCGATGTCGCCGAGCATGGCCTTGCGGCGGTCACCGAAGCCCGGGGCCTTGACGGCAACGGACTTGAAGGTGCCACGGATCTTGTTGACGACCAGGGTCGACAGGGCCTCGCCCTCGACGTCCTCGGCGATGATCAGCAGCGCCTTACCGGACTGCATGACCTTCTCCAGCAGCGGAAGGAGGTCCTTCACGTTGCTGACCTTGGAGTTGACGATCAGGATGTACGGGTCGTCCAGGGACGACTCCATGCGCTCCATGTCGGTGGCGAAGTACGCCGAGATGTAGCCCTTGTCGAAGCGCATACCCTCGGTGAGCTCCAGCTCCAGACCGAAGGTCTGGGACTCCTCGACGGTGATGACGCCTTCCTTGCCGACCTTGTCCATCGCCTCGGCGATGAGCTCGCCGATCTGGGTGTCGGCGGCGGAGATGGAGGCCGTCGAAGCGATCTGCTCCTTGGTCTCCACGTCCTTGGCCTGCTCCAGCAGAGCGGCGGAGACGGCCTCGACGGCCTTCTCGATGCCCCGCTTGAGGGCCATCGGGTTCGCACCCGCGGCTACGTTGCGCAGGCCCTCGCGGACGAGCGCCTGGGCGAGAACGGTGGCGGTGGTCGTACCGTCGCCGGCGACGTCGTCCGTCTTCTTGGCGACTTCCTTGACCAGCTCGGCGCCGATCTTCTCGTACGGGTCCTCGAGCTCGATCTCCTTGGCGATGGAAACACCATCGTTGGTGATCGTGGGCGCGCCCCACTTCTTCTCGAGGACGACGTTGCGGCCCTTGGGGCCAAGGGTGACCTTGACGGCGTCGGCGAGCTGGTTCATCCCGCGCTCGAGACCGCGCCGTGCCTCCTCGTCGAACGCGATGATCTTGGCCATGTGAAGTGGTCCTCCCGGACAGGGGTGGATTTCTCCGGACCGAGTGGCGCCCGCGACGGACGGCCTGCCTGCCCGGTGGTTCCTTGCCCCACCGCGCCTGCGGGCCTCACCGGCCCGGTCCAAGTTCTGTCACTCTCACCTGGAGAGTGCTAACGCCAATGATTAGCACTCGACCCCCACGAGTGCAAGCGCCCCCGACGGTTGTGGACAAGGCGTGGACCGGACGACGGCACCGGGATGCCGTGGGGATGCCACGTGGGGCGACGGCCGCCATGACGCGTGAAGGGTCCGTCCCCCTGGGGGTACGGACCCTTCATGCGTGAGTGGTGTCGTTGGCCGACCGCGCCGAGCTCAGCCGACGGCGAGCTTGACCATGTCCGCCTGCGGCCCCTTCTGGCCCTGCGAGATCTCGAATTCAACTCGCTGACCCTCTTCGAGGGTGCGGTACCCGTCCATCTGGATCGCGCTGTAGTGGACGAAAACATCCGCACCACCGTCGACCGCGATGAAGCCGTACCCCTTCTCCGCGTTGAACCACTTGACGGTGCCCTGAGCCATGCCTAACTCCCCTATTACTGGCCCTTGCACAGGACCGCACTTCGCGGGCCCGGGTCAGAACTCACCCCCCGACAGGAGAGGGTGCGTGCGCCGGAACGCGTCGACCGCGGCCGAATGTATCTGCCCAACTGCCCTCTGCAACAGGTCAATCGGACGAGAATTCTGGGCAGCACCGAACACCCGAATATGCGGAATTTATGCGATTCCAGGGCAACTCGGGCCGGGCAAAGGCCACTTATGACGCAAGGAGTTCGAGCACGTTGGCTGCATCTTGTCGCGGGCGGGCGCATTCTCATATGCGGTCGGCACGGGCAGCGGAGGGGACTTCCCAACTGTACCGCGCTTAACCATGCAGAATTGCCCCCTCCGCTTACCTCGCAGAGGGGGCAATTCCGGTGACGCTGTGAAGTCGGCCGCGGGGCCTACGGAGAGTCCGTGCCGGGGCGACGGAGGGTCAGCAGCCGCCCGCGACGGCCGGGATGATCGAGATGCCGGCGCCGTCCGGGGTGGCCGCCTCCAGGCCGCCCTCGAAGCGCACGTCGTCGTCGTTGACGTACACGTTCACGAACCGGCGCAGCTTGCCCTGGTCGTCCAGGACGCGCGCGGCGATGCCCGGGTGGTTCCGCTCGAGCGACTCGATCACCTGGGAGAGGGTCGCGCCCTCGGCCGGGACCTCGGCCTGACCGCCCGTGTAGGTGCGCAGGATGGTGGGGATACGGACCTTGACGCTCATGTGGGTGCCTTCCTTGCGTCTCGGGTGGACGTCACGGATGGACGTCCCGGGGTGGTCGGGTCAGCTGCGGGCCAGGCCGGCGGCGCGGAACGCGTCGAGGCTGGGCCGGATGGTCGCCGTCGGACCGGTGGTCGGGGCGACCGCGTCCAGCGTCTTCAGACCGTCACCGGTGTTGAGGACGACGGTGGTGAGCGTCGGGTCCAGCAGACCGGCCTCGATCAGCTTCTTCGTCACGCCGACCGTCACCCCGCCGGCCGTCTCCGCGAAGATGCCCTCGGTGCGTGCCAGCAGTTTGATCGCGTCGACGACCTGCTCGTCGTCGACATCCTCGACTGCGCCCCCGGTCCGGCGGGCGATGTCCAGGACGTAGGGGCCGTCGGCCGGGTTGCCGATCGCCAGCGACTTGGCGATCGTGTTCGGCTTCTGGGGGCGTACGACGTCGTGACCGGCCTTGAAGGCGGTGGAGACCGGGGAGCAGCCCTCGGCCTGCGCGCCGAAGATCTTGTACGGCTTGTCCTCGACGAGACCGAGCTTGATCAGCTCCTGCAGACCCTTGTCAATCTTCGTGAGCTGCGAGCCGGACGCGATCGGGATGACGAGCTGGTCGGGCAGCCGCCAGCCGAGCTGCTCGCAGATCTCGTACGCGAGCGTCTTGGAACCCTCGCCGTAGTAGGGGCGCAGGTTGACGTTGACGAAGCCCCAGCCCTCGCCGAGCGGGTCGCCGATGAGCTCCGAGCAGAAGCGGTTGACGTCGTCGTAGTTGCCCTCGATGCCGACCAGTTCACCGCCGTACACCGCGGCCATGACGACCTTGCCCTGCTCCAGGTCGTGCGGGATGAACACGCAGGACCGCAGGCCGGCCCGGGCGGCGGCCGCGCCCACGGCGCCGGCGAGGTTGCCGGTGGAGGAGCAGGAGAGAGTGGTGAAGCCGAAGGCGCGGGCGGCCTCGACGGCGATCGCGACGACGCGGTCCTTGAAGGAGTGCGTCGGGTTGCCGGAGTCGTCCTTGACGTACAGGCCGCCGGTGACGCCCAGTTCACGGGCGAGGTTGTCGGCCTTGACCAGCTTGGTGAAGCCGGGGTTGATGTTCGGCTTGTCCGCGACATCGGCGGGGACCGGCAGCAGCGGCGCGTAACGCCAGATGTTGTTCGGTCCGGCCTCGATGCGCTTCTTCAGCTCGTCCGGGGAGCCGCTCGGCAGGTCGTACGCCACTTCGAGCGGCCCGAAACAGGTCGCGCAGGCGAAAATGGGACCGAGCTCGAAACGCTCTCCGCACTCGCGGCAGGAAAGTGCCGCGGCGGGACCGAGGTCGACAGCGTCGGCGGAAGAATTGGTGCTCACTGCAACGGTCTGCGTAGCCATGATGGCGAGGCCCTTTCTCCTCATCTTCCTCGCGACGCATTTCGCCACGAGACGGAATTGGCACCTTCCCCACCTGACCTCGCGGTCGGCAGGAGGGTTGCCGGGACTTCAACGGGCCGTTCCCTCAGTCCCTCTGGATGAGCGCTGTGGCACTGGATCATCGATCCAGGCATTTGTCGGCGGAGGACCCCGGCATGCGAGGGTCGTCCGCGTTGTTCAAGACTGTAACCGAAGCATCGGACGGTTGAGATAGCCGTCCGAACCGCGAGATGGATCACATACAGGGAGTATCGACCGTGCTGGAAGAGGTCGAACGCTGGCTGACCAGGCGTTCCTGGTCGGCCGCCGACCGCCCGCTGGACCGGCTCGTCGCCGCCAGGGCCAGGGACCCGCGGCGCGGAAGTGTGAGTGTCGTGCTGCCCGCCCTCAACGAGGAGGCGACGGTCGGCACGATCGTCGAGACGATCCGGGTCGAGTTGATGGAGAAGGTCCAGCTGGTCGACGAGCTGCTGGTGATCGACTCCGGTTCTACGGACGCCACCTCCGAGGTCGCCCGGAAGGCGGGCGCCCGGGTGGTGCACCGTGACGACATACTCCCGCGGATGCCCGCCCTGCCGGGCAAGGGCGAGGTCCTCTGGCGATCACTCCTGGTCACCGACGGTGACATCGTCTGCTTCATAGACGCCGACCTGAAGGACTTCTCCGCGGACTTCGTCTCCGGCATCATCGGCCCGCTGCTCACCGATCCCGAGGTGCAGTTCGTGAAGGCGATGTACGACCGCCCGCTCGGGGACACAGCAGGCCAGGGCGGTCGCGTCACGGAACTGGTGGCCCGCCCGCTGCTCAATCTGCACTGGCCCCAGCTGGCCGGCCTCGTCCAGCCGCTGGGCGGCGAGTACGCGGTGCGGCGCTCGTTGCTGGAGCGGCTGCCGTTCCCGGTCGGTTACGGAGTGGAACTGGGCCTGCTCGTGGATGCGCTGCACACCGTGGGTCTGGACGCGCTGGCACAGGTGGATGTGGGGGTCAGGAAACACCGCCATCAGGACGGGCAGGCACTGGGCCGGATGGCGGCGGCGATCTACCGGACGGCACAACTGCGCCTTTCCCGCGGCCACTTGGTACGGCCGGCCCTCACCCAGTTCGAGCGGGGCGAGACCGGCTTCGTACCGCGTACGCACGCCGTGGACACGGAGGAGCGGCCGCCGATGCAGGAGATCAGGGAGTACGTTTCGCGCCGCGCCGCCTGAGGTGGCCTGACTTCGCACGTTTGGGCGGTTCGCGATCGGGCTAGATTCCGCAACATGGTCTCCGAGCACGTGATCACGTCTGCTGCCCAGGTACTCGTCGCGTCCAACCGCGGCCCGGTCTCGTACGCACTGAGCGAGGACGGCTCGATCAGCGCCAGACGGGGCGGCGGCGGACTCGTCTCCGGGCTGAGCGCCGTCGAGGACAAGCTGTGGGTCTGCGCGGCGCTCGGCGACGGGGACAGGGTGGCGGTCCGGCGCGGGATCGCCGAGCCGGGCGTACGGATGCTCGGCATCGACGCCGATGTGCACGCCGACGCGTACAACGGCATCGCGAACTCGGTGCTCTGGTTCGTCCACCACATGCTGTACCAGACGCCGCTGGAGCCGGTCTTCGACTCGGAGTTCCGCCGGCAGTGGGCGTCGTTCGAGGCGTACAACCTGGCCTTCGCCCAGGCACTCGCCGAGGAGGCGGGCGAGGGCGCGGCGGTGCTGGTGCAGGACTACCACCTGGCCCTGGTCCCCGGCATGCTCCGCGATCTCCGTCCCGACCTGCGGATCGGCCACTTCTCGCACACACCGTGGGCCCCGGTCGACTACTTCCGCCTGCTGCCCGACGACATCGCGGAGCAACTGCTGCGCGGCATGCTCGGCGCGGACCGGGTGGGATTCCTGACCCGGCGGTGGGCGGACGCGTTCACCGCCTGCTGCACGGAGGTCCTGGGCGGCACCGGCCGGACGAGGACCGGCGTGCACGGTCTGGGCGCGGACGCGGACTTCCTGCGCCGCCGCGCGCACGAGGCGGACGTGGACGAGCGGATGGCGATCCTGCGGGAGCAGGTGGGCGGCACCGGCCGGAAGACGATCGTGCGGGTCGACCGTACGGAACTGTCCAAGAACATCGTGCGCGGGCTGCTGGCCTACCGGGAGCTGCTGAACACCCGCCCGCAGTGGCGCGAGCGGGTGGTGCATGTGGCGTTCGCGTATCCCTCGCGTCAGGACCTGGCGGTGTACCGGGAGTACACGGCCGAGGTGCAGCGGCTGGCGGACGACATCAACGAGGCGTACGGAACGCCTGATTGGACCCCGGTCCTGCTGCATGTGAACGACGACTTCGCGCGCTCGCTGGGGGCGTACCGGCTGGCGGACGTGGCGCTCGTCAACCCGATCCGCGACGGCATGAACCTGGTCGCGAAGGAGGTCCCGGTGGTCTCCGACCAGGGCTGCGCGCTGGTTCTGTCGCGAGAGGCGGGGGCGTACGAGGAGCTGGGCGCGGACGCGATCGTGGTGAACCCGTACGACGTGTCGGCGACGGCCGTGGCGCTGCACGAGGCGCTGACGATGCCGGACGGGGAGCGGGCGGAGCGGTCGAAGCGGCTGGCCGCTGCGGCGACCGCGTTGCCGCCGCAGCGGTGGTTCCTGGAACAGCTGGAGGCGTTGCGGCGGGACTGACCGTTCGGCGGCGCTTCGTTCAGAGGCGACGGGCGAGGGCGGCGAGGAAGTCGACCACGGCCGCCGGTCCCGGCAGCAACAGGTCCGCCCGCTCGGCCAGTTCCGGGACTTCCGCGCTTCCGCTGCACACCAGCAGACCCGGGATGCCGTCGGGGCCCTCCGTGCGGAGCTTCTCCACCGCGGCGTACGCGGCGAGGTCGCCCAGGTCGTCCCCGGCGTACAGGACGGACTCGGCGTCCGTCTCCCGTACGTACTTCGCCAGCGCCACGCCCTTGTCCATGCCGGGTGGACGCAGCTCCAGGACGAGGCGTCCCGGCTCGACGATCAGCCCGTGCCGGGCCGCGAGCTCACCCAGCGGGCTGCGCAGCGCGTCGAAGGCGGCCTGCGGGTCGGCGGCGCGGCGCGTGTGGACGGCGAGCGCCTGGCCCTTCTCCTCGATCCATGTGCCGTGCCAGGAGTCGAACCGGTCCAGCACGCCGGGAAGTTCGGCGCGGACCGCCGCCACACCGGGGTGCGGGGCGGGGGCGTGAACGGTGCTGGACACGGCGTCCCAGCGTTCGGCGCCGTAGTGACCGAGGACGACGAGGTGGTCGAGCCCCGGGACGCCCGCAAAACCGCCGTGCCGGACCGCGACGCCGGCCGGGCGGCCGGTGATCACGGCGACGGAGGCGACCTTCGGGGCGAGCGCGGCGATGGCCGGGACGGCTCCGGGGTGGGCGCGGGCCTGCTCCGGGTCCGGGACTATGTCGGCGAGGGTGCCGTCGAAATCGAGGGCGACCACGGCGCGGTCGGGGCGGGCCAGGATGGCGGCGAGACCTTCGCGGCCGGCCGGCGTGGTGGGGGTGGGGAGGAGTTGCTCTGGGTTGCTGCCCATGGGCCGAGCCTATCGGGGGTGCCGGAGTGCGGCTACGGCTGCGCCTGCGGCGGGGCTGTGCCGCTGCCCCGCCGCTGTCCGAAACCCGCGGCTCCGCCCGGACCTCCCGTTCCTCGGACACCCGGGGGCCGGCCCTTCCGGGGCAGCGCCCCGGCTACCGCCTCCCGCGCCGGGCCTCCCGTACGCGCCGCAGCCGGTTGACCGTCACCGGGTCCTCCTCCAGCGCCCGCCGGTCGTCCAGCAACGCGTTCAGCAGCTGGTAGTAGCGCGTCGGCGAGATCCCCAGTCCCTCGCGGATCTCCCGCTCCTTCGCCCCGGGCCCGGGCCACGACCGCCGTTCCACGGCCAGCACCGCACGCTCCCGCTCGGAGAGCCCCGGCCGTGTCGTGTCCGGGGTCTCCGCACCGTGGGAGTCGTTCTCGGAGGCGGTCATATCAGCCAACATAACGCCCGCGCCGCATCCCGCTACTCCGCCTCTTCCGCCGTCGCCGCCCCCCGCGCGATCTCGGCCAGCACACCCGCCGGACTACCGCCCGGCTCCACCGCCTTGCCGATGTTCTGCTTGATCAGCTCACTCGTCCGCGCCCACGACGTCTTGCCGACGGGGTAGAACTCGGAGTTCGGCAGCGCCTCCAGGAACTTCCGCAGCGGCTTGTGCTTGGCGTCCGTCTCCATCACCGCGGACGCGCTGTCGGTGACCGGCAGCAGGTCGTACTCGTCGGCGAAGGCCACCACGTTCTTGTCCTGGAACATGTAGTCGAAGAATTTACCGATGGCTTCGCGGTGGTTGTTCTGCTTGAACCCCATGATCCAGTCGGCGACGCCCATCGACCCCTCGGTCGGGCCGTTGATACCGGGCAGCGGCACCATGCCGACCTGGACGCCCTTCTGCTCGGCCTCCTGCATCAGCGTGGGGTGCCCGTTGAGCATCCCCACCTTGCCGCTCGTGAACGCCTCGAACGCCTGCGCCCGGTCCAGCTTTCCGGGCGCCACCGGGCCGACCAGCCCCTTGTCGACCAGATTCGTCTTCAGCCAGTCGAAGGTCTTGACGTTCTCGGGCGAGTCGATGTCGTACGAGCCGACGTCGTCCGTGTAGCCGCCGCCTCCGCTGAGCAACCACATCATGGTCTCGGCCTGGGACTCCTCCTGACCGAGCGGCAGCGCGAACGGGTAGGTGACGCCACGCTGCTTGAGCACCACGGCGTCGTCACGGATGTCTTCCCAGGTCTTCGGGGCGTCCAGGCCCGCCCGGCTGAAGTACTTCTTGTTGTAGAAGAGCAGCCGGGTGCTGGCGACGAACGGCAGTCCGTACTGGGTCTGGTTGTACTGGCCCGCATCGGCCAGCCGCGGCAGGAAGTTCGCCTGCGTGCGGATGGCGAGCATGTCGTCGGCGCTGTAGAGCTTCCCGGCCTTGGCATAGTCCGCGTAGGCACCGATCTGCGCGATGTCCGGGGCATGCCCCTTCTTCACCATGTCGGCGACCTCGCGGTCGACGTCCTTCCACGAATAGACGTCGACGTCGACCTTGATGCCCTCGTGGGACGCCTCGAAGTTCCTGGCGAGTTCGTCCCAGTACTTCTTGGAGCTGTTCGCCGCACTGTTGCCGTAGTCGGCCGCGACAAGTTTGAGGGTGACGTCCCCCGATGCGCTGTCGGCGCCACAGCCCGTCAACGTCGCCGCCATGCCGAGTGCGGCTATCGCCGCGGTCAGTGCCAAGTAGTGCCGCTGCACAGCCAGTCCATCCTCATCGATTCGGTGACCACCCGACCGTCCGGATGAGCTGCGATTTTTACCCATGTCGCCAAGGGAGGTCTACACCAGAGAAGTATCGCTTCTGCAACGTAACCGGACCTGTGTCCGGTTGGTCCGGGGTGTCATTGCATGGGAACGGGACCCGCTGTTAAGTACATCTCGGCACATGGCACTTCGTGGTCCGTACCTTTCCGTGCCCGCTGTTCTGCACCGCCCCGTCGTCACCGTTCCCCCACGCACCGAGGAGCCGTCCAGGATGTCCCGTACCGCATCAGAGATTGCCACCCAGCCCAGTTGCTGGCGGCGCGCCGCGGAGGCGGGGGCCGAGTTCGACGGACTGCCGCGGCCGGGTGAGCGGGTCGCCGTCACCGGGTGCGGGACCTCCTGGTTCATGGCGATCGCGTACGCGGCGCTGCGCGAGGCGGCCGGGCAGGGAGAGACCGATGCGTTCGCCTCGTCGGAGTTCCCCGCGGGGCGTCCGTACGACCGGGTCGTGGCGATCACCCGCTCCGGCACGACGACCGAGGTCCTCGACCTCCTCGGTGAGCTGCGCGGCAAGGTGACCACCGTCGCGCTGACCGCCGATCCGAAGACGCCCGTGACGGACGCCGCCGACGCCGTGGCCGTACTGGACTGGGCGGACGAGGAGTCCGTCGTCCAGACCCGGTTCGCCACCACCGCGCTGGCCTTCCTGCGGGCCGGCCTGGAGGCGGCAGGTCCGCTTCCGGCGGGGGTGAAGACGGTCGCCGAGGCAGCAGTCGATGCGGAGCTCGCGGTGACGGAACCGCTGGCGGAGGCGGTCGTGGCGGCCGAGCAGTGGACATTCCTGGGGCGCGGCTGGACGTACGGGCTGGCCCAGGAGGCCGGGCTCAAGATGCGCGAGGCGGCGGGTGCCTGGACCGAGTCGTACCCGGCGATGGAGTACCGCCACGGACCGATATCGATCACCGGGCCGAACCGGGTCGCGTGGGTGTTCGGTGCACTGCCCGAGGGGCTCGCGGGCGAGGTCGCGGGGGTCGGCGGCACGCTGGTGGCCCATGCCACGGCCGACCCGATGGCCGATCTGATCCGGGCCCAGCGGCTCGCGGTCGAGATCGCGGAGTCGAAGGGGTACGACCCGGACCACCCGCGCAATCTTTCCCGCAGCGTGATCCTGGCGCCCTGACCCGTCGGCCGCGCCGACCGCCCGCTTCGTTTTGTATGTACGCGCAACAAACAGCGATAGTGGACTAGACCTATCGGGGTCCGGCGGGCGAAACTGTTTTCCGTGAAACACGTCATCGCCCTCGATGTGGGCGGCACCGGAATGAAGGCCGCCCTGGTCGGGGCCGACGGCACCCTGCTGCACGAGGCCCGGCGCGCGACCGGCCGGGAGCGCGGGCCCGACGCCGTCGTGGAGTCGATCCTCGCCTTCGCCGCCGAGCTGCGCGCCCACGGCGAGGAACAGTTCGGCGAGAGTGCCGCCGCGGCCGGTGTCGCCGTACCCGGCATCGTCGACGCGGAGAACGGGATCGCGGTCTACGCCGCGAACCTCGGCTGGCGCGACGTACCGATGCGGGAAAAGCTCGGCAAGCGGCTCGGCGGAGTGCCCGTCGCGCTCGGCCACGACGTCAGGACCGGCGGCCTCGCCGAGGGCCGGATCGGCGCGGGCAAGGGCGCCGACCGCTTCCTCTTCGTACCGCTGGGCACCGGTATCGCCGGGGCCATCGGCATCACCGGCACCATCGAGGCGGGTGCGCACGGGTACGCGGGCGAGATCGGCCACATCGTGGTCCGGCCGGACGGGCCGGACTGCGGCTGCGGACAGCGCGGCTGCCTGGAGACCCTGGCCTCCGCCTCCGCGGTCAGCCGCGCCTGGGCCGCCGCGTCGGGCGACCCGGAGGCCGATGCGGCGGACTGCGCGAAGGCCGTCGAGTCGGGCGACCCCGCGGCCGTACGGGTCTGGCGGGACGCGGTCGACGCGCTCGCGGCCGGGCTGGTCACCGCGCTCACCCTGCTCGACCCGCGCATGCTGATCATCGGTGGCGGGCTCGCCGAGGCAGGGGAAACCTTGTTCGTACCACTCCGTGCGGCCGTCGAGGAACGCGTCACGTTCCAGAAGCTGCCCCACATCGTCCCGGCGGCCCTCGGGGACACCGCCGGATGCCTGGGCGCAGGGCTGCTCGCCTGGGATCTTCTCTCCACGGAGGTATCCGCCTGATGGCCGGACGCGCAGACAGCACGGTTCTCGCAGGGGCCAGGGTGGTTCTTCCCACCGGGACCGTCGAGAACGGGCGGGTGATCGTCGAGGGCGCCCGGATCGCCGGTAGCGCGCACGAAGGCGCCCGGACGGTCGATCTGACCGGCCACTGGGTCGTGCCCGGCTTCGTCGACATGCACAACCACGGCGGCGGCGGCGCGTCCTTCACCTCCGGCACCGTGGACGAGGTCCTCACCGGCGTCCGCACCCACCGCGAGCACGGCACCACCACCCTGGTCGCCTCCACCGTCACCGGCGAGATGGACTTCCTCGCCCAGCGGGCCGGCATCCTCTCCGAGCTCGTCGAGCAGGGCGATCTGGCCGGAATCCACTTCGAGGGCCCGTTCATCTCGCCGTGCCGCAAGGGCGCGCACAGCGAGAAGCTGCTGCGCCACCCGGACCCGGCCGAGGTCCACAAGCTGATGGACGCGGCGCGCGGCGCCGCGAAGATGTTCACGCTCGCCACCGAACTGCCGGGCGGCATCGAGTCGGTGCGGCTGCTCGCCGAGCACGGGGTGATCGCCGCGATCGGGCACACCGACGCGACGTACGAGCAGACCGTCGAGGCGATCGACGCGGGCGCCACCGTCGCCACCCACCTGTTCAACGCGATGCCGCCGCTCGCCCACCGCGAGCCCGGCCCGATCGCCGCGCTCCTGGAGGACGAGCGGATCACCGTCGAGCTGATCAACGACGGCACGCACCTGCACCCGGCCGCCCTGGAACTGGCCTACCACCACGCGGGCGCCGCCCGCGTCGCGCTGATCACGGACGCGATGGACGCGGCAGGCTTCGGTGACGGCCAGTACCAGCTGGGCCCGCTCGCCGTCGAGGTCAAGGACGGCGTCGCGCGGCTCGTCGAGGGCGGTTCGATCGCGGGCTCCACGCTCACCCTGGACACCGCGTTCCGCCGGGCCGTCACCCTCGACCGGATCCCGGTCGGCGACGTCGTGCAGTCCATCTCCGCCAACCCGGCGCGCCTGCTCGGCGTGTACGACAAGGTCGGCTCGCTGGAGCCGGGCAAGGACGCCGACCTGGTGGTCCTGGACGCGGACTTCACGCTGAAGGGCGTCATGCGCAAGGGCGATTGGGTCATTGAGCCCCATCTTGGGTGATTCAGCCCATTATTGACGGCGAGTCGAATACGTAACGAAGAGAAGGCGGTTGGCCCCGAGGTCTGGGCCGACCGCCGTCTCTTTGGCATGATCGCTTCGTAAACAGCAGGGAAAGCGCGTTCTGGCAAGGGATCCGCGCTCCGGCACGGATCGAAGGGGTGACCGAGGTGATCCTCACGGTCACGCTGAACACGGCACTCGACCTGACGTACGGCGTACCGGCGTTGGTCCCGCACACCAGCCACCGCGTCGGCGACATCTCCGAACGCCCCGGCGGCAAGGGCCTCAACGTGGCCCGGGTGCTCTCCGCGCTCGGCCACGAGACCGTGGTCACCGGGTTCGCCGGAGGCGCCACCGGAGCGGTCCTCCGTGACCTGCTGGCCGGCCTCCCGCCGCGCGACGCACTCGTCGCCGTCGCCGGGAACACCCGCCGCACGATCGCCGTCGTCGACGCCTCCACCGGCGACACCACCCAGCTCAACGAACCGGGCCCGCTCGTCACCGCCGGCGAATGGGCAGCCTTCCTCACCACGTACCGAGGGCTCCTCGGCGAAGCGGACGCGGTCGCCCTCTGCGGCAGCCTGCCGCCCGGCATCCACGTAGGCGCGTACGCCGAACTGGTCCGCGTGGCCCGCACCGCCGACGTCCCGGTCCTCCTCGACACCAGCGGCGAACCGCTGCGCCGGGGCATCGCCGCCCGCCCCGACCTGATCAAGCCGAACGCCGACGAACTGGCCCAGCTCACCGGCTCCCGCGAACCGCTGCGCGCCACTCGCGACGCCCGCCGCCGCGGCGCGCACGGCGTCATAGCCTCGCTCGGCGCGGACGGCATGCTCGCCGTCACTCCCGACGGCACCTGGCGGGCCGCACCGCCCGCCAGGGTCGCGGGCAACCCGACCGGAGCGGGCGACTCCGCGGTGGCCGGACTGCTGTCCGGGCTCGTGGAGGGCCTGAGCTGGCCGGACCGGCTGCGCAGGGCGGTGGCGCTGTCGACGGCGACGGTGCTGGCCCCCGCGGCCGGGGAGTTCGACCGGGCGGCGTACGAGGAGCTGCTGTCGCGCGTCGATGTCGAGGAGTACGCAGCGACGACGGCCTGAGCCGCGGAACCGCCCGGCACCATCCCGCACCATCCCGCACCATCCCGCACCATCAGAAGTCAGTCTCAGGGGGCAGCATGCCGCTCGTCAGCACCGGTGAACTCGTCTCGGCCGCCCAGGCCGACCGCCACGGGATCGCCGCCTTCAACGTCATCACGCTGGAGCACGCGGAGGCCATCGCCGCGGGCGCGGAGCGCGCCGGGGCGCCCGCCATCCTGCAGATCTCCGAGAACGCCGTGAAGTTCCACGGCGGCCGGCTCTCCGCGATCGCCGCCGCAGCGGCCGCCGTCGCCCGCGCCTCCAGCGCTCAGCTCGCCCTCCACCTCGACCACGTCGAGTCCGTCGACCTGCTGCACCAGGCGCACGCGGCGGGCTTCGGTTCGGTGATGTTCGACGCCTCGAAGCTGCCGTACGAGGAGAACGTGCGGGCCACGGCCGACGCGGTGGCCTGGGGCCACGAGCGCGGCATCTGGATCGAGGCGGAGCTCGGCAAGGTCGGCGGCAAGGAGGGCGAGGCCCCGCTCGACGCCCACGCCCCCGGCGTCCGCACGGACCCGGCCGAGGCCGCCGCCTATGTCGCGGCGACCGGCGTGGACGCGCTGGCCGTAGCGGTCGGCTCCTCGCACGCCATGACGGAACGCACCGCCGCCCTGGACCACGCCCTGATCGGGCAGCTGCGCGACGCTGTGACGGTCCCGCTCGTGCTGCACGGCTCCAGCGGCGTCCCGGACGACGAGATCCGCCAGGCGGTCGCCTCGGGCATGCGCAAGATCAATGTGGGCACGGCCCTGAACACGGCCTTCACGGGCGCGGTGCGCGCCTACCTGGCCGAGAACCCGACGGGCGTCGACCCGCGCAAGTACCTCGTCCCGGGCCGCGAGGCGATGGCCGCGACGGTGGCGGGATTCCTGGCCCTGATGGGCTGAGCAGCCACGAGGCGGCCGGTACGCAAGAGCCGGCACGGAAAAAGAACTGCCCTACGCCTTCTTCCGAACCGTCGCGGTTCGGAAGAAGGCGTAGGGCAGATCGGTTCCGGGAGTGCTCAGTCCTTCGCCGGCGTGACCTCGAGCCAGTCGAGGATCACGTCGCACTGGTTGCCGGTCTCGCACGAGATCTTGATCTCGTTGTCGCCCTGGTTCAAGGTCACCGGCGCCCATGTGGTCTGCCAGTTCTTCTCCCAGTTCGGGTCCGAGGACTCCACGAAGTTCTTCAGACCGATGGGCTGGCTGTTGGCCTTGCCGTTGACCGTCAGCGTGGCGTTGGCGTCCTTGGCGGGGATGGCGTACCGGACAGTCAGCCGGTACGCCCCGGCCGTCTTCATGGATGCCTTCCAGGTCACCGAGGACCCCGGCTGGTTGAAGCCGGTGACGTACACGCCGTCCGCGCCCTCGGCTCCCTTGATGGTCTTCTCGACGGTGGCCGTGCCACCCAGCTTCAGCGTCGCCGCGTCCTGCTTCGGCAGCTCCACCGGAGCTTCGGAGGCCCCGTCGGTGTCCTTCGGCTTCGGGGACTCGTCGACCTGGCCGGTGGCACCGGCCGAGGTGGTGGCCTCGTTCTTCTTGTCGTCGCTGTCGTCGCCGGTCATCAGCGCGGCACCGATGCCGATGATCACGACCGCGACGACGGCGACCGCGCCGATCAGCAGACCCTTGTTGTTCGGACCGCCCCTGCCGGGACCACCGGCCCGGCCGTGGCCGCCCTGCGCCGCGACCGGTGCGGTGGGCGCACCGCCGGGGTAGGTCTCGGGGGCGGCGTACTGCGCATTCGGCCCGCCGTAGGGCGCCTGCGGCTGACCGTACGGTGCCTGCGGCTGGCCGTAAGGCTGCTGCTGCGGCACCTGCTGACCGTACTGGCGCTCACCGACGGTCCGCACCTGGTTGTACGAGGTCCTCGGCACGCCGGGCTGCGAGACCGGACCCGGGTACCCGTATCCGCCCTGCCGCGGCGCCTGGGCGCCGGCCGCCTGTCCGTCCTCGTAGAGGTAGCCGAACGGATCGTCGTCCTCGGGTGTGTTTGCGCCGTTGTTCCCGGCCGTCATCCCTGGGTCACTCCTCACCATGTCGCCAGCCGTCGCCGAAAATTGCCAGCCGTGGCCGACCGGCCGAGCCTACCTCGAACGGAGCACACCAAGAATTGCCGTCGGCCACAGGGGCCCCTCACGGACCGTGGTCGGGGTACGACAACGGATGCCGGAACAGACCTGTCGTGAACGTCAGCCGGCCCTTCGGTGAACCTTGGACCGAGACCGCTTCTCCACGTACATCCGCTGGTCGGCGGAGCGCAGCACCTCTTCGGCCGTCATGCCGCAGCCGGCCCATCCGATCCCGAAACTCGCCCCGACCCGCACCGCGCGACCATCCACCCGAATGGGCGGAATGATGGCGTTTCGTAGACGTACGGCCAGATCCGCGGCGTCTGCGGCGCCGAGCCCGTCCGCGAGGACGACGAATTCGTCACCCCCGAGCCGTGCGACGGTGTCGCCGTCGCGCACACAGGTGGTGAGACGGCGGGCGACCTCGATCAGTACGGCGTCGCCGGTGTGGTGCCCGAAGCGGTCGTTGATCGACTTGAAGCCGTCGAGGTCGCAGAAGAGGACCGCGAGCCCCTTCGCCCCGTCGTCGCCCTCGTCGTCGGGCGCCACGGCGTGCACATGGTGGTCGTACGGACCGCCGGCCACCGCGTCGGCCTCGAAGCCGTCGGCACGGAAACCGTGCACACGCCCCTCCGCGTCCTCGACGTCGCCGTACGCCGCGTCCAGAGCCTCCACGGCGGTGGTGGTGGACGCCGCGTGCGGACGCTCGCAGAGCCGGGCACTGAGCCGCGCACGCAGCTCGGCACTGTTGGGCAGTCCGGTCAGCGCGTCGTGCGAGGCGCGGTGCGCCAGATGCAGCTCGTGGCGCTTGCGCTCCTCTATGTCCTCCACGTGGGTGAGGAGGAAACGCGGCCCGTCGGCGGTGTCCGCGACGACGGAGTTGCGCAGCGACACCCAGAGGTACGAGCCGTCCCGGCGCGCGAGCCGCAGCTCGGCGCGGCCCCCCTCGGCGGACGTCCGCAGCAGGGTGCCGACGTCCTCGGGGTGGACCAGGTCGGCGAAGGAGTAGCGGCGCAGTACGGAGGCGGGGCGGCCGAGCAGCCGGCACAGGGCGTCGTTGGTGCGCAGCAGTCTGCCGTGCTGGTCACCGCCCATCTCCGCGATGGCCATGCCGCTGGGGGCGTACTCGAAGGCCTGGCGGAACGACTCCTCGCTGGCCCGCAGCGCCTGCTGTTCGCGTTCGAGCCGGACCAGAGCACGCTGCATGTTTGCTCGCAGCCGGGCGTTACTGATCGCAATGGCCGCCTGTGACGCGTACATCTGGAGAGCCTCGCGACCCCACGAGCCGGGACGGCGGCCATTGCGCGGGCGGTCGACGGAGATGACGCCGAGGAGGTCCTGACCGCCGCCGGACGCGTACATCGGGGCGTAGAGCCGATCCTGCGGGTGCCACTCGTCCTCGAAGCGGGGCTCGGGGCCCTCGGTGTGCCACTGCGGAACGTCGTCGTCCAGGAGGACCCAGCCGTCTGTGTGCGGGATGAACCGGAGCCCGTCCCAGCACTCACCCATGGCCAGGCGGCGATCCCACGACGTGCGGGAGCCGACTCGGCCGGTGATCAGGGATTCGGCGGCGGAATTGCCCGCGAAGGCGGCGACGACGAGATCACCGTCGGGACGGACGAGGTTGACGCAGGCCAGCTCGTATCCGAGACCGGCGACGATTCCGTCGGCCACGGTCTGCAGTGTGTCGGCCAGGCTCCGCGCCGTATTGAGATCGGCGACGGCCTGATGCAGCTGCCGCATCGTCGCTAGACGGACGTACGGCTCCGACTCGGCCTCCATTGCTCGCACTCCCCGAGACCTCGACAGCACTCCAGGTTTCATATCGACGTACTTGTTCGCAGTGTCACCGCCACTGAATCACAGTGAGCTGTGCACCCGGTACACAGGGTCAACAAATATTGCACTCTGTGACTCAAGTCACAACAGATGATGAAGGGTTGTGAGCAGCGCAGCGAGGTGGCCCCTCCGTTTCTTGAACGCAAATCTGTACGTTGCAGTACGTTGCACCGCCCCGTCCCGGCACGTCCCCATCGGCCCGGAGTCCTAGGACCCCTCTGGTCCCCTGGCCCGATGCGGCGGCCCGCGGCCCGCGGCTAGCGTGCCCGTTGTGTTGCAGACGAAGCCCCCCACCTCGCGGTCCGAGCCCATCCTCCATGCTGAGGGGGTGAGCAACGACGAGTTCCGCGGCGCCCTCTCCCGGCTGGCCGCCGGTGTGGTCCTGATCACCGCCCAGGAGCCGCCGCTGGACGAGAACGGGCGCGGCGAGGACGTCGGCATGACGGCGACCGCCTTCATGTCCGTGTCGCTGGACCCACCGCTCGTCCTGGTGAGCCTGCGCAACGGCTCCCGGATGGACGACCTGCTCGACGAACAGCCGCTGTGGGCGGTCTCCGTGCTGTCGGAGAGCCAGCGGCACATCGCGGGACGGTTCGCGATGAAGGGCCGGATCAGTGACCGGCTGCTGTTCGAGGACATCCCCTATGTACGGGGAGAGGTATCGAGCGCACCGCTGGTCGGCGGGGCCCTCGCCACCCTGGAGTGCCGCACGGAGCAGCGGGTGCCCGCGGGCGACCACACGCTGGTGATCGGACGGGTGCTGAGCGCGGCGCTGCCGAGCGCGGACGGCGGGCCGCTGACGTACTTCCTGGGGCGTTACCGGCAGCTGGGCTGAACCCCGGCGTCCGGGTTCACCAGTCGCGGCCGGAACGGCCGCGCTTCGTGTCGCCGCGCTGCTTCTTCTCGCGCAGCCGGCGTTCGTTGATCCCGCGCGGGATCCTGGTCTTGCGACGCGGCTTGGGGGGCGGCGCCGTGGCTTCGGCCAGCAGGGAGGCGAGGCGGACGAGGGCGGTCTCACGGTTGCGCCACTGGGACCGGTGCTCCGACGCCCGCACCGTGACCACGCCGCCCACCAGCCGGCTCTCCAGCCGCTGGAGCGCCCGGTCCTTCCACACCTCGGGAAGCGAGTCGGTCGCCGCGAGGTCGAAGCGGAGCTCCACCTGGGAGTCACTGGTGTTGACGTGCTGACCGCCGGGCCCGGAGGACCGCGAGAAACGCCACATGAGCTCGGCCTCCGGCAGGGAGACCGAACCGCGGATGACATAGGGCCCGGACATGACACCTATGTTCCCCGGCCGCCGCCCCTCCCGTCACCTCCTTTTGCCGCATCCGCTCACCCGTTCGGCCGACGGTTCGGTAAAGAAAGTAAAGGGAGCAGGAACCTCCCGGTCCTCTGCCTGCGTTATGACCTGTGACGGTAGCTTCGTGATGGCACGAAGCCCGCACACGACGATGAAAGGGACTTCCCATGGCAGTAAGCCTGTCCAAGGGCGGCAACGTCTCGCTCACCAAGGAGGCCCCGGGCCTGACCGCCGTCACGGTCGGCCTCGGCTGGGACGTCCGTACCACCACCGGCACCGACTTCGACCTCGACGCCTCGGCGATCGCGGTGAACCCGGGAGGGAAGGTCGTCTCCGACGGCCACTTCGTCTTCTTCAACAACAAGTCGACCCCGGACCAGACCATCGTCCACACCGGTGACAACGTCACGGGCGCGGGCGAGGGCGACGACGAGCAGATCAACGTCAACCTGGCGGGCCTGCCGGCCGACGTCGACAAGATCGTCTTCCCGGTCTCCATCTACGACGCCGAGACCCGCAGCCAGAACTTCGGCCAGGTGCGCAACGCGTTCATCCGCATCATCAACCAGGCCGGCGGCACCGAGATCGCCCGCTACGACCTGAGCGAGGACGCCGCCACCGAGACCGCGATGGTCTTCGGCGAGCTGTACCGCAACGGCGCGGAGTGGAAGTTCCGCGCCGTGGGCCAGGGCTACGCCTCGGGCCTGCGCGGCATCGCCCAGGACTTCGGCGTCAACCTCTGACCCAGAGGCTTCATGGCCTGACCTGACAGACGGGAGCCCCCGGTCGATTCCTCGACCGGGGGCTCCCGTCTGTCATGCCGTCAGAAGGCCCACGTCCGCCGCACGACGTCTGACGCATAACGGACAGCGCGACCCCCTGGACGGACAAGATCCGGTCAAATAATTGACGCATCCCTGCCAAGTTTGGCGGCATCGGTGCCAGTCTCACCGCACACCCCTCACGGAGCTCATGGACCGAGTGAAGGAGAACGAGTGAGAACCACTCTGCGTGCCGCCGCTCTTGCCGCATCCGCCGCCATGGTCGTCGTCGCCGTACAAGCAGGCTCGGCCGATGCCGCCCAGGACCGCGCCGCCGGAGCCACCGCGCTGCCGCTCAGCGCGCCCCAGCGGGCCGCGGCCATCGAGGAAGCCCAGGCCGGGGCGGCCTCGACCGCCGCGAAGATCAAGCTGGGCGACAAGGAGAAGCTCGTCGTCCGCGATGTGATCAAGGACGCCGACGGCACCGTCCACACCCGCTACGAGCGCACCTACGCCGGACTGCCTGTCCTCGGCGGCGACCTGGTCACCCACACCAGGAAGGACGGCTCCCTCAAGGGGGTGTCCAAGGCAACCGAGGCAAAGATATCCGTGGCATCGACGACTGCCACGGCCACCGCCAGGTCCGGTGCCCGGAAGGTGATCTGGGCCGTCACCGGCAAGCCTGTGCTCGCCTACGAGAACGTGGTCAAGGGCACTCAGGCCGACGGGACTCCCAGTGAGCGCCACGTCATCACCGACGCCGCCAGCGGCAAGGAGCTCTACTCGTACGAGGCCATCGACACGGGGTCCGGCACCAGCCAGTACAGCGGCACCGTCGCCCTCGGCACCTCGGCCTCCGGATCCGGCTACAACCTGACCGACGCCGGGCGCGGCGGCCACAACACGTACGACCTGAACGGCGGCACCTCCGGCACCGGGACCCTCTTCACCGACGCGGACGACATCTGGGGCAACGGTCTCGCGACCAACCGTCAGACCGCTGCGGTCGACGCCCACTACGGCGCCGCCATGACCTGGGACTTCTACAAGAACGAACTGGGCCGCAACGGCATCGCCGGCGACGGCAGGGCCGCCTACTCCCGGGTCCATTACGGCAACGCGTACGTCAACGCCTTCTGGCAGGACAACTGCTTCTGCATGACGTACGGCGACGGCTCGGGCAACGTCAAGCCGCTCACCTCGCTGGATGTCGCCGGACACGAAATGAGCCACGGTCTGACCGCGGCGACCGCGGGTCTGAAGTACAGCCGTGAATCGGGCGGCCTCAACGAGGCGACCAGCGACATGTTCGGCACCGCGGTCGAGTTCTACGCGGGCAACAGCAGCGACGCCGGTGACTACCTCATCGGCGAGAAGATCGACATCAACGGCAACGGCACCCCGCTGCGCTACATGGACAAGCCGAGCAAGGACGGCGGTTCGGCGGACTACTGGTCGAGGACAGTCGGCCGTCTCGACGTCCACTACTCGTCCGGGCCCGCCAACCACTTCTTCTACCTGCTGTCCGAGGGCAGCGGCGCGAAGACCATCAACGGCGTCGCCTATAACTCGCCGACCTCCAACGGCTCCACGGTCACGGGCATCGGCCGCGCGAAGGCCGTCCAGATCTGGTACAAGGCGCTCACCACGTACATGACATCGTCCACCGACTACGCGGCGGCGCGGGTCGCCACCCTGCAGGCGGCGACCGACCTGTACGGAGCAGGCAGCGCGGAGTACGCAGCCGTCGCCTCCGCCTGGTCCGCGATCAATGTGAACTAGTACGCCGTCCGGCGCTACCGCCCGACGGCACCTGCGGATCGCCCACGCGCCGCGTACAGCCACCGGTTCCCGGAGATGTGCGCGGCGTCCGGCCGTTCCACGGACGGTCGCCCTGCGGATTGCCGCCCTACGGGTGGCTCAGCGCGGTGCCGACGTGTGTCGGCACCGCGCGCCCGCACCGGGTGCACCGCGCGCCCGCATAGGCTGCGCCGCGTGATCATCGAACCGCTGCTGCCGGTGGCCGGCGCGCTTCCCGGCCCGCTGCTCGCCGAACTCACCGCGCTGTACGCGTCCGATCCGACGTTCCAGCAGATCAGCGGCGACTTCCCGGACCCCCATGACATCCGGTCGGAACAGGTCGCGGCCTCGCTCGCCGAGGAGCTGGCGAACCGGGACACCGAGGTGCTGCTCGCCCGGACGCAGGGGCGGTTGGTCGGTGTGGTCATCACCCTCGCGCGCCATCCGGACCCGGCCGACCCCGACCCGTGGATCGGACTGCTCATGGTCGACGCACGCCACCACCGCTCCGGTTACGGGCGACAGTTGGCCGGGCTCGTCGAGGAGCGGTTCCGGGCAGCGGGGCGGGACGGGATCCGACTGGCCGTCCTGGACAACAACCCCAAGGCGCTCGCCTTCTGGACAGCGCTCGGCTACGAGGCCATCGACCACCGGCGCGACCGCCAACTGGGCCGTCCCTGCGCGGTGTTGCGCAAGCCTCTGAAGCCCGTCGAATAACGGACACGAGAGCATCCCAGTCGGACAAGAAGTGGTCAAAATAATGTGAGGCAATTGTCAGCACACCGTCAAACTCGGTCATGCGGTGGCACGCTCTCCGCTCGTAACCCCCCACGGAACGAACAACGGAGAACGCATGACCCCCCACATGAACACCCGTCGCGCCGCAGCCCTGGCGGCCGTGGCCGCGATGGTCGTCGTCGGCGTGCAGTCCGGTGCGGCGACCGCGGCCCCGGGCAACGCCCGCGACGGCGGCTCCGTCACCCGTACCTCCGGCACGTCCGGCGCGAGGACCGCGATCGACCCGAACACCGCGTCGGAGCGGACCGCCGCGATCAAGTCGGCCCAGTCGGACGCCTCTTCGACGGCCGACGCGATCGGGCTCGGCAGCCAGGAGAAGCTGATCGTCCGCGATGTGATCAAGGACGCCGACGGCACCGTCCACACCCGCTACGAGCGCACCTACGCCGGACTGCCGGTCCTCGGCGGCGACCTCGTCACCCACACCACCGGCAGCGGAAAGCTCAAGAGCGTCACCAAGGCGAACACCGCCCGGATAACGGTGTCGTCCACGACGCCGAAGGTGAGGACCGCGGCGGGCGCCCGCAAGGTGATCTGGGCGGGCAGCGGCAAGCCCGTCCTCGCCTTCGAGACGGTACGGACCGGCGTGCAGAAGGACGGCACGCCCAGCAGGCGTCACGTCATCACGGACGCCGCCACCGGCAGGACGCTGCACAGCTACGAGGCGATCGAGACGGGCGTCGGCAACAGCCAGTACAGCGGCAAGGTCACCCTGTCGACCACCGCGAGCGGCTCCGGTTTCGAGCTGACCGACAGCGACCGCGGCGGCCACAAGACGTACGACCTGAACCAGGGCGAGAGCGGCACCGGCGCGCTCGTCACCGACGACGACGACACCTGGGGCGACGGCACCGGCGGCGACCGGCAGACCGCCGCGGTCGACGCCCACTACGGCGCCGCCATGACCTGGGACTTCTACAAGTCCGCGCTGGGTCGCAGCGGCATCGCGGGCGACGGCAAGGCCGCCTACTCCCGGGTCCACTACGGCAACGCGTACGTCAACGCGTTCTGGGACGACAGCTGCTTCTGCATGACGTACGGCGACGGCGCCGACAACAAGAGCGCCCTCACCAGCCTCGACGTCGCGGGCCACGAGATGAGCCACGGCCTGACCGCGGCAACGGCCAATCTCGACTACGCAGGCGAGTCCGGCGGCCTCAACGAGGCCACCAGCGACATCCTCGGCACCTCGGTCGAGTTCTTCGCCGACAGCAGCAGCGACGTCGGCGACTACCTCATCGGCGAGAAGATCGACATCAACGGCGACGGCACCCCGCTGCGCTACATGGACAAGCCGAGCAAGGACGGCGGTTCGGCGGACTACTGGAGCGCCGGCGTCGGCGACCTCGACGTCCACTACTCCTCCGGCGTCGCCAACCACTTCTTCTACCTGCTGTCCGAGGGCAGCGGCCCCAAGACCATCAACGGGGTGGACTACGACTCCCCGACCGCCGACGGCTCGGCCGTCACCGGCATCGGCCGGGACAAGGCGGTCCAGATCTGGTACAAGGCGCTCTCCGCGTACATGACTTCGTCCACCGACTACGCGGCCGCGCGCACGGCAACGCAGAAGGCGGCGACCGACCTGTACGGGGCGGACAGCCCGGAGCTGGCAGCCGTTGACGCCGCCTGGTCCGGCGTCAACGTGAAGTAGTTCCCGGCGGGTTCCAGGGGCCGGTCAGCTCCCGTCCGGGGCGGGCCGGCCTTTGCCGTACAGCCAGGTGTTCCACAGATCCGTCAGATCCTTCCCCGTCGTCCTCTCCACGTACGCGGTGAAGTCGGCCGTCGACGCGGTGCCGTACCGATGGGCCTTCGTCCAGCCGGCGACGAGCGCGAGGAACCGCCGGTCGTCGGCGACCGCCTGCCGGATCTTGTGGATCACCATCGCCCCGCGCTCGTACACCGGGTCCTGGGAGATGTCCGCGGCCGACGGCGGACGGGCGGGCGGGAACGCCCAGTTGGCATCGTCGGCGAAGGCGGCGTCGAAACTGCGCCGGACGGGAACGCCCTCCTTGTCCGCCTTCCACAGCCACTCCGCGTAGGTCGCGAAGCCCTCGTTGAGCCACATGTCACGCCAGCTGGCGGGCGTGACGGAGTCCCCGAACCACTGGTGGGCCATCTCGTGGACGAGGACTCCGACGGTCGGCGGCCCCGGGAAGTACGGCCGGTTCTGGGTCTCCAGCGCATACCCGGAGTCGTGCGGACGGCCGACGATCGCGCCGGTCGACGAGAACGGGTACGGGCCGAAGCGCTCGGCCTCCCACCGCACCACCTCGGGGATCCGGGCGAGGGTCCGGGCACTCGCCGCGGCCACCTTCGGGTCCACGGCCGTGAACACCTTGATGCCGTCGGGGGTCGTCGACTCCTTCGTGTCGAAGCGGCCGACGACGAGCGTCGCGAGATAGCTCGCCATGGGTTCGGCCGTGTGCCAGTGGTACGTGGTGGTGGCGCCGGAGACCTTCCGGGACGTCAGCTCACCGTTGGAGACGGCCGTCAGACCCCGGGGGACGGTGGCCGTGAGGTCGTACGTCGCCTTGTCGCTCGGGTGGTCGTTGCCGGGGAACCAGGCCATCGACCCGACCGGCTCACCCAGCGCGACCGACCCGTCCGCCGTCCTCAGCCAGCCCTCCTTCGACCCGTCCGGGTCGGTGAGGGTCAGCGGGGAACCGGAGTAGTGGACGACCGTACGGAAGGTCCTGCCCTTGCGCAGGTGGCGCTCCACCTCGGCGGCGGGGCGCAGCGTCAGCTCGTGGCCCGCCCGGTTGACGGCGGCCGGACGCCCCTCGACCTTCGCGGAATCGACGGTCAGCCCGGCCAGGTCGAGGTTGAAGGCGCTGAGGTCCTGGGTGGCGCGCGCGGTGATCACGGCGGTGGAACGGATCCGCTGGGCGGCCGGGTCGATGTCGAAGGTGAGGTCGTAGTGCGTGACGTCGTACCCGCCGTTGCCGGCCTTCGGGAAGTACGGGTCGTGGAGACCGGCGGCGCCGGGAGTGCCCTCCACGCCACCGGTCCCGCCGGTGCAGCCGGCGGCGAGGGAGACGACGGTGGCGGTGACGAAGGCCAGGAACAGGGCGGTGGGGCGCACCCAATGATCCTAAGTGCGAAATGTCGGATCGAGAGGTCGGCGGATACTCACCTCGGGTCCCGGTTCCGCAGCAGCGCCGCGATCTCCGCGAACCCGCGCCGCTCCGCATGTTCCAGCGCCGTCACCCCGTCGCCGTCCGGCAGACCGGGGGTCGCGCCCGCCGCCAGCAACAGTTCGACGATCTCCTGGTGCGACCGGCCGCCGTCGCCCAGGATCACGGCCTCCAGCAGGGCGGTCCAGCCGAGCCGGTTGACGTGGTCGACGTCGATGTCCGTGACGCGGAGCAGCTCCCGTACGTAACCGACGTGGCCGCGCTCGCTCGCCGGGATCAGCGCGATGCCGCCGAACCGGTTACGGAGCTTCAGATCGGGACCGGCCGGCAGCAGGATGTGCAGCATCGCGACGCTGCCGGTGACGCCGGTCGCCAGCCAGGGACTGTCCTCGCGCCGGTCCTGCGCATCGGGATCCGCGCCCGCCTCGACGAGCAGTCCGGCGACCTGGACGTGGTCGCCGTGCACGGCGAGGAGCAGCGGGGTGCGCCGCTCCTCGTCGCGGGCGTCGACGCGGGCGCCGCCCTCGATCGCGGTGCGTGCGGCATCGGCGTCGCCGGTACGCGCGGCTCGGAGGAGGTCCTGATCGAGGGTGTTCATCGGCGGTTTCTCCTGTGGTCGTCGTCCTACTTGGCGAGTGCGGCGACGCCCGCCCGGGCGAACTTCTCGTCGAGGTCGCCGCTGGGGGCGCCGGCCACTCCGATGCCCGCCACCGGTGCGTCCTTGACCTGCACCGGGGCGCCGCCCGCGAGGAACAGGGTGCCAGGGATGTCCTTCAGGTTCGGGGCCTGCGCCAGGCGGCCCGCGAGCACGGAGGTGGGGGCGTTCCAGGAGACAGCGGTGTACGCCTTCTTCTCGGCGGACTCGTAGGCCTGCGGCCCGGAGCCGTCGCCGCGCAGCGTCACGACGGTGTTGCCGTTCCGGTCGACCACGGCGACCGCCACACGCTGGTTCTCCTTCTCGGCGGCGTCGAGGGCGGCCCGCGCGGCCTTGGTGGCGGCGACGACGGTCAGATGGGTGGTCTGCCGGAGGTTCCGGTCCGCCGTGTCGGCCGTGACGGCGGCGGCAGGGGCAGCGGCAGGTGCGGAGGCGCTCGCGGACATGGCACCGAAGGTGCCGGCACCGAGCGCGGCGGCGGCGACGGCACCGGTGACGACACGGGTGCGCAGCGACATCTTCTTCATGATGGGGCTCCTCGACGGTTCGAAGGTGTTCCGCCCGGCGGTGATCCGATCAGGCGGTCTCTGCGATCGATCCTCCGGTCGGACCCGGCCCCGATACGTCGACGTACCGGCTCGACACCGCGCGCAGGACGGCTGACGGGCCCATCGGCCGATCGGTTGATGCGGGCGTGGCCGCACCGGGTCACCATGGATGTATCCGCGCAGGTCGAGCAGCAGCTCTTTCGGCAGTCGGCAGGGAGTAAGAGGTACGAGGTGGAGCACGGGACCGAAGCCACCGACCCGGATGCCCGGTGGCTCGCGCTGCTCATGCACGCCGCGTTCTTCCTGCTGCTCGGCGCGTCCCTGGCCCGCTTCCTGCTCCGCCACCCGGGCGAGGACCGCACTCCGTGGATCATCGCGCTGTCCGTCGCGCTCGCCGCTCTGTATCTGCTGGGCCCGGCGCTCGGTTCCCGCCCCACCCCGCGCCGGCTGGCCCGGCTCGGCGTGCTCGTGGCCGTGTGGATGGTGCTCGTCGTCCTCGCGCCGAGCTTCGCCTGGTGCGCGGTGCCGCTCTTCTACACCGGGCTGCGGCTGCTCCCGCCGCGCGCCGCGTTCGCTCTCGTCGCACTGCTCACCGTGTTCGTCGTGGCCGCGCAGTTGCGGCTGGCCCACGGCTTCGACCCGAATCTGGCGCTGGCGCCCCCCGCCGTGGCGGCCACCGCGACCGCGGTCTTCGTCCACATGCAGCGCCAGTCCGTGCGCCAGCGCGAACTGATCGACGATCTGCTGCGGACCCGCCGCGAACTCGCCGCCACCGAACGCCGCGAAGGAACCCTCGCCGAACGCCAGCGGCTCTCCATGGAGATCCACGACAGCCTCGCGCAGGGCCTGTCCAGCCAGCAGATGCTGCTCCAGGCCGCGGACCGCACCTGGGACGCCGACCCGGCGACCGCCCGCCGCCATGTCCGTACGGCCACCGGCTTCGCCGAGCGCAACCTCGCCGAGGCGCGCCGCTTCGTCCACGACCTGGCACCGGCCGATCTCGCGGCGGGCGGCGGCCTGGAGGCGGCGCTGCGCGCACTGGCCACCCGCGAAACGGCCCAGGCCCAGGGGCTGTTCACGGTCCGCTGCCATGTGGAGGGGACGGCGCACGCGGCACTGCCCGACCGGGTGCAGTCCGCGCTGCTGCGCATCGCCCAGGGCGCCCTGGCCAACGTGAGGGAGCACGCGGACGCCACGGAGGCCGCGCTGACACTGACCCACCTGGACGACCGGACCGTCCTGGACATCGCCGACAACGGCCGCGGCTTCACCCCGCCCGCACCGGCGGTGACCCGTGGAAGCCGCACACCGACGCCGACCGCTCCGCGCCCGGCATCGGGCGTACGCGGCCATGGGCTGCCCGCGATGCGCGCCCGACTGCACCAGCTCGGCGGCACGCTGACGATCGAGTCGGCACCGGGCGAGGGAACCGTCGTCTCCGCCGAGGTACCCCTGTCCGCGCCCTCGTCCTCGCCCGCCCCGTCGCCCTCGCCGGAGGAACCCTCATGACCCCGCCCGCCGTACGGATCCTGCTCTGCGACGACCACGCCGTCGTACGCGCCGGACTGCTCGCCCTTCTGGGCAGCGAACCGGACATCGAGGTCGTCGGCGAGGCGGGCAGCGGCGAGGAGGCCGTCGTCCTGGCCGCCCGGCTGACCCCGGACGTCGTCCTGATGGACCTCCAACTGGGCGAAGGGATCGACGGAGTCGAAGCCACCCGTCGCATCGCGGTCACCGGCGTCCATGTCCTCGTCCTCACGACGTACGACACGGACGCCGACATCACCCGCGCCATCGAAGCGGGCGCCACCGGCTATCTGCTGAAGGCCGAACGCCCGGAGGAACTCTTCGCCGCGATCCGCTCGGCGGCCCAGGGCCGCACCACGCTCTCCCCACCGGTTGCCAGCCGTGTCATGGCCCGGATGCGCAGCCCCCTGCCGACGCTCACGGACCGCGAGCGCGACATCCTGGGCCAGCTGTCCCAGGGGCTGGGCAACCGGGACATCGCCCGGGCCCTGTTCATCAGCGAGGCCACGGTCAAGACGCACCTGGGCCGCATCTACGACAAACTCGGCGTCGACACCCGCGCAGGCGCCGTGTCCGTGGCGAAGGAGCAGCGACTGCTGCCGTGAGCCGGCCCGTCCGCGGTGAGGTCCGCCGCAGTGCTCCGGGCGCCCGCGGTCCCGGGGCAGCGGGGCTGTGAGGCAAGCGAGGCCGTGAGGCATTGGGGCAGCGGCACCGATCGCTCCGGCGTGGGCGCACCCCCGGGCATGACACCATCGAACTGTGCTCGACATCGGCTACTCCCTCTCCCGACGCTTCCCCGATCCCCCGCAGACCGACTACCGCCGCGCGGACGTCCACGCCCTGCGGCACGATCTCTTCTCCGGGGACGTCTACCTCGCGGACACCAAGGCGGACCGCGAAGTATCCACAGCCTGGGGATGGGTTCCCGTGCTCGACTTCGCCTGGGCGCTCTGCGACATCGTCGAGCAGATCGACCAGGACCCCCGCGGCAGCCGCTCGCACCGGCGCCAGTTCGCCGAGCTCGACTTCACCGAATCGTCCGACCGGATGCTCTTCGAGCGCCGCTTCGGCTGGGTCGACGTCGAGGCCGACTGGATGCCCGGCGACGAGCCCCCGCTCACCTTCGGCCACTCCCTCCTGCGCCGCGAGGCCCGCGACTTCCTGCACGACCTGATCGCGGACCTCGCCGACATGCACGAGGGGCTCGCCGACAACCCCGTGATCTGGGACCTCCAGGCGCGCTTCCCCCGCGTCTGACCTGCCCGGAAGGACCGTTAGCAACCCTCTACGCCTCCACCCGCACCCCGATCTGTGCCGCGAAGGCCGGCGCCAGCTCCATCAGCTGCAGCGGGCTGATCACCGCCCCCGCCAGCCGCTCCACCCCCCGCGCGATGTCCAGCTCGGCGGCCGTCCGCAGATCCACCGCGTCCATCCGCGCGGAGCTGAAGTCGGCCCGCTTCAGCACGCAGTCCCGGAACTCCACCCGCACCAGCTGCGCGTCCCCGAAGTCCGGCTCGGACAGCACGCAGCCCTCGAAGACCACGTCCGTCAGCCGCGCCTTCCGCAGATTCAGGTAGTCGATCTTCCCGCCGCGCACATGCACCCGCTCCAGCACCGCACCGTGCAGCTGCACCCCGCCCAGCCGAGCGTCCACCACCTCCACATCGCGCAGCGACGCCCCCGCGAGGTCGGTGCCGACACCCCGCACCCCCGTCAGCACCGAGTCGATGAAGCGGGCCCTGACCAGCTCCGTACGGTCGAGACCGCACTTCTCCAGCGCGCAGTCCATGAACCGCGCGCCCGGCCCCGACCCGTCCGCGAGATCGACCCCCTCGAAGCGCACACCGTCGTAGTCGCCGTCCGGCTCCAGTCCCTCCCCGTCGTAGGGGACGAGCGGCGGCAGCCGCACCTCCGGCCGCCGCGCCGCCACCACGACGCCCTTCCCACCCGCGCCGTCGTTCCTGCTGTTACGTGCCATGGGCCCCATCGTGACCCACGCCACCGACAACGCGCCGCGCCGATGTCACACATCGGCGTTTCCGGCCGTCCCCTTCATGACGCCTTCCTCGACCGAAGGGACCGGAACTCATGCAGCGCATCCACATCATCGGCGGCGGCCTCGCCGGGTTCACCGCAGCGATCACGGCCGCCGAGTCCGGTGCCCTGGTGACCGTCCACGAGGCCCACCACACCCTCGGCGGCCGCGCCAGGACCGCCGAAGGCCCGTATCTCACCAATGACGGACCCCACGCCCTCTACCGCCGCGGACCGCACTGGACCTGGCTCGCGCAGCGGGGTCTCCTCGGCCCGACCGTCACCGTGCCGCTGCGCCAGGCCGGCAGACTCCGCTTCCGGCTGGACGGCACCCTGCGCAGGACCCCGCCCCTCGCCCTCCTCCGGCTGACCCGCCGCCGGGCCGAACACGCCCCCGTCGACGCAGATTTCCGCACCTGGGCCACCGCTCAGGTCGGCGAGGAGGGCGCCCGCACGGCCGCGCATTTCGCCGCTGTCGCGCTGTACCACCACGACCCCGGTTCGCTCTCCGCCGCGTTCGTCCAGGAGCGGCTGCGCCGCGCCGCGGCACTGCCGCCCGAGGCCCGCTACCCGGTCGGCGGCTGGGCGCAGGTCATCGACCGGATGGCGGCGCGCGCCTGGAACCTGAGCGTCCGGATCGAGACGGCGACCCGGATCGACCCGGGCGACCTCGACGGCCTGGCCCGCAGCGGCCCGGTCGTCGTCGCCACCTCCCTCGACGCCGCCCGCAGCCTGCTGCGCGACCCCACCCTGACGTGGGCCAGCGGCAGGAGCGCCCTGATCGACCTGGGGCTGCGTACCCGGCGCGGCGACGCGTTCGCCGTCTCCGACCTGGACGCCCCCGGCTGGACAGAACGCTTCACCGCCCAGGACCGCACCCTCGCCCCGGCGGGCCGGCAGCTCGTCCAGGGCCAGATCCCCGTCGCCCCCGGCGAGTCGAAGGCGGCCGGCATCGCCCGGGCCGAAGACCTCCTCGACCTCGGCTTCCCGGGCTGGCGCGACCGCGTCGAGTGGCGGCGCGAGGCCCTCGCCGCCGGCCGTACGGGCGCGGTCGACCACCCCGGTACCACCTGGCGGGACCGGCCGGCCATCGACCGCGGCAACGGCATCTACCTCGCGGGCGACCAGGTCGCCGCGCCCGGACTGCTCAGTGAGGTGTCGTTCAACAGCGGAATGGAGGCTGTCGTGCTCGCGCTCGGAGCGAGCGAGCAGCCACGGCCGAACCGTCGGCCGCTTGACCTCGAGCGGAGTTGAGGTCGGAGGGTGGGCTCCGAGAGCCAGTCGACCCGGGGAGCCCGCCATGCACGCCGTCCGCCTCCACACCTTCGGCCCCGCCGAGAACCTCACGTACGAGACGACCGACGACCCCGTGCCCGGCCCCGGTCAGGTCCGTGTCGCCGTCGCCGCGGCGGGTGTGCACCTCCTGGACACCGCCCTGCGCGAGGGCTTGACGGGCCCCTTCCCGGCCCCCGCCGAGCTGCCCACCGTCCCCGGCCGGGAAGTCGCCGGCACGGTCGACATGCTCGGCGAGTCCACCGACCCCGCTCTGCTCGGCAAGCGCGTCGTCGCCCATCTCGGCACGGCCCCCGGCGGTTACGCCGAACTCGCCGTCACCGACGCCGACAGGCTCCACCGGATCCCGCCCGCCCTCGACGAAGCCGAAGCCGTCGCCATGATCGGCACCGGCCGCACCACACTCGGCATCCTGCAGTTCACGGATCTCGGCCCCGACTCCATCGCCCTGGTCCCGGCCGCCGCGGGCGGCATCGGCACCCTGCTCGTGCAGTACGCCAAGAACGCCGGGGCGACCGTCCTGGGCCTGGCCGGCGGTCCCGCCAAGACCGCCGCGGTCCGGGCCAACGGCGCCGACCTCGCCGTCGACTACACCCTCCCCGACTGGCCCCGGCAGGTCCGCGCCCACCTGGACGGCCTCGGCCGCCGCGCCACCGTCGTCTACGACTCCGTGGGCGGTGCCACCGGCCGTGCGGCCGTCGACCTCCTCGGCAAGGGCGGGCAGCACATCGTCTTCGGCTGGTCCGGCGAAGGACTCCACAACGGCTCCCCGCTCACCTTCACCGACGAGGAACTCGCCGAGCGCGGCATCACATCCCGGAGCGTCCTCGGACCGGCGATGATGCAGAAGGCGGGCGGTCTGCGCGTCCTCGAAGAACGCGCGCTCACCGAAGCCGCCGCGGGGCGGCTGCGCCCTGCCGTCCAGCGCTTCCCCCTCGCCGCGGCGGCCGCCGCCCACCGCGCCCTGGAGACACGCGGCACGATGGGCAAGGTCGTCCTCGTGCCGTAGGAGGTGTCCGGCAGAGGTCAGCCGCCGAGTTCCGCCAGCGCCCCGTCCGTCAGCCGGTACACCGTCCACTCGTCCTGCGGCCGCGCACCCAGCGACTCGTAGAAGGCGATGGACGGGGCGTTCCAGTCCAGCACCGACCACTCCAGACGCTCGTAACCACGCTCCACACAGATCCGCGCCAGCTCCGTCAGCAGTGCCTTCCCGTGCCCGCCACCGCGCCGGTCCGGACGTACGTACAGGTCCTCCAGGTAGATGCCGTGCACCCCGCGCCACGTCGAGAAGTTCAGGAACCACAGCGCGAAACCGACGATCTCACCGTCCTCGTCGGACTCGGCGATGTGCGCGTACGCTGCGGGCCGCTCACCGAAGAGTGCCTCGCGCAGCTGCTCCTCGGTGGCGTTCGCCTCGTGGAGCGCCTTCTCGTAGTCGGCGAGCTCGCGGACCATCGCGTGAATGACAGGAACATCGGCAGCGGTAGCGGTACGAATCATGAGGGCAGCGTAGACACGCGCCCGCCCCGTGCCGCCGCTCGCCCCTCCTCCTCGCTCACTCCCCGCGCCCCAGCAGCTGCCGGACGATCTCCACCTGGTCCGGCGGCAGCCGGTGCTCGCCCTCCGCCACACCCCAGAGGCCGTTCTGCAACGCCCGCCCCAGGGTCCAGGCCCGCGCCCGCTCCCGGTCCAGCCCCAGCACCTCCGTCATCAGATCGAACCGCCACCGCACCGCCGACGCGTCGAACCGGTTGGCCAGGGCGGGCATCAGATCGAACCCGGGGTCCCCGGCCAGCGGCTTCGGGTCCAGCGCGATCCACTCGTGCGCCCGGCCCTCGTCGGCCCGGCCGGCCAGGATGTTGTCGTAGTGCAGGTCCCAGTGGAGCAGCCGGTCCCCCGGTTCGCCCGCCACCTCCCGTACCGCCGCGGCGCAGTCCCGCAGCAGCCGCCGCTCCTCCGCTTCCGCCAGCCCCTCCACCGCCCGCGCCACCCCGTCCAGCATCCGCTCCGCGGCATCCCCGAGCCGGCGCAGTCCGTCCGGCGCAGGCACGGACGTCAGCCGGGCCAGCAGCCCTGCGAGCACCTCGACCGCCGCCCGTTCATCGGCCACCACCGACAGCGGCCGCCGCTCGTCCAGCCGTTCCAGCAGCATCGTGCCGGTCCCGGGGTCATGGTCGAGCAGCCCCACCGCTCCCGCACCCGCCTCGCCCCAGACCCGCAGCGCGACCGGCTCCCCCGCCGTCTCCTCGTCCTGCGCCTGAAGCTTCAGCGCCGCCCGCCGACCGTCCGACGCACGCACCACCGGCAGCACCAGCGCGCACACCCCGTACAGCGCGGCCCCGTCCCGCCGCAGCCCCCACTCCCCGAGGAACCGCCCCGCGAGCCCCGGCAGCGCGGCCACGAACGCCCGCCCGGCCTCCCCGTTGTACTTGGACTGGGTGGCGATCAGCGCGTCCGGAATGTCAATCACGCACCCGATCGTAGGACCGTGCATCAATCGACTATGGCCCCGAGCAGCCCCTCCCCACCCGCACCCCCGGCCGCTGCGCGAACCGTCCGCGCCGTCGGCGCCTGGATCCGCAGCGCCCCCGGCACCTACATCTGGCTGACGATCCTCTTCGCCACGACCTTCGTCGTACACCAGATGTCCCCCGACTTCGAAGAGGACTTCCTGCGCCAGCGCTCGACCAACATCCACGAACTCGTCCGCGACCCGGTACGCGTCCTCATCTCCAGCGCCTTCTGGATCGAGGGCGGCCACTGGCTCACGTACGCCTTCCTCTTCACGGTCTTCCACGCCCCAGCCGAGCGCTGGCTCGGCACGCTGCGGTGGTTCGCGGTCGCCGCGCTCGCGCACGTCCTGGCCACGCTCGTCAGCGAGGGCGTCCTCGCCTGGGCCGTCCGCCACGGTCAGGCACCCGTGTCCGCGGTCAACACCCTTGATGTCGGGGTCAGTTACGCACTCGCGGGTGTGGTCGCCGTCCTCACGTACCACGTCCCCCGCCCCTGGCGGCTGGTGTACCTCTTCGCCGTACTCGTCGTCTACGGCGTCCCCCTGATCACCGGCCGCACCTTCACCGACCTCGGTCACTTCACCGCCGCACTCATCGGTCTCGCCTGCTACCCGCTCACCCGGGGGACGACGAAACCGCCCCCCGCCCAGTAACGTCCCGCCACACAGGAACTCGGGCTTCACACGTCCCCGGGCTTCACACAGACTCGGCTTCACACCGGACAAGCAGGGGCAACATGAGCACCGTCAGCACGGTCAACGGCGGAATATCGTTCTGGTACGCGGATCAGGGCACCCCCACAGCCCGCGAACCCCTGCCCGGCGACAGCACGGCCGACGTCTGCATCGTCGGCGGCGGATACACCGGCCTGTGGACCGCCTACTACCTCAAGAAGGCCGTCCCCTTCCTCAACATCACCGTCCTGGAAGCCAAGTTCTGCGGATACGGCGCTTCCGGGCGCAACGGCGGCTGGCTCTACAACGGCATCGCGGGCCGCGACCGCTACGCGAAACTCCACGGCCACGACGCCGCGGTCCGCCTCCAGAAGGCGATGAACGACACCGTCGACGAAGTCGTACGCGTCGCCGCCGAGGAGAACATCGACGCCGACATCCACCAGGGCGGCGTCCTCGAAGTCGCGTACACCCCCGCCCAGCTGGCCCGCCTCAAGGACTTCCACTCCGTGGAGATCGCCTTCGGCGAGACCGACCGTGTCCTGCGCGGCGCCCGCGAGACCGCCGAACGCATCCGCGTCACCGGAGCCGTCGGCTCCACCTGGACCCCGCACGGCGCCCGCCTGCACCCGGTCAAACTCGTCAAGGGCCTCGCCGACGCCGTCGAAGCGCTCGGCGTCACCATCCACGAATCGACCCCCGTCACAGAGATCAAGCCCAAGCACGCCCACACCCCGTACGGCACCGTCCGCGCCCCGTACATCCTGCGCTGCACCGAAGGCTTCACCTCGGGACTCAAGGGCCAGCGGCGCACCTGGCTCCCGATGAACTCCTCGATGATCGCCACCGAGCCGCTCCCCAAGGAGATCTGGGACACCATCGGCTGGGACGGCCGCGAGACCCTCGGCGACATGGCCCACGCCTACATGTACGCCCAGCGCACCGCCGACGACCGCATCGCACTCGGCGGCCGCGGCGTCCCCTACCGCTACGGCTCCGCCACCGACAACGACGGCCGCACCCAGCCCGCCACCATCGAGGCGCTCCGCGACATCCTGGTCCGCTTCTTCCCCACCACGGCGGGCGTCCGCATCGACCACGCCTGGTCCGGCGTCCTCGGCGTCCCCCGCGACTGGTGCGCCACCGTCACTCTCGACCGCTCCACCGGTCTGGGCTGGGCCGGCGGCTACGTCGGCTCCGGCGTCGCCACCACGAACCTCGCCGCCCGCACCCTGCGCGACCTGATCCAGCAGGACTCCGGCCAGTCGGGCCCCACCGACCTGACCACCCTCCCCTGGGTCGACCACAAGGTCCGCCGGTGGGAACCGGAGCCCTTCCGCTGGATCGGCGTCCACGGCATGTACGCCGCCTACCGCGCCGCGGACCGCCGGGAACTCACCTCCCCGCGCCCCGGCACCGACCCCATCGCCAAGGCGGCGGACCGGCTGGCGGGGCGTCACTGACCGACGGAGATCCCGCGAAGATCTCCTGAAGATCCCGCGAACCCGCGAACTCGCGATGGCCTGAATATCCGCTTCACACGCCTTTGATCACGCGCGGCCTCGTCATGCGTCGGTCGTGGCCGGGATCGCCGGTTGAACGGGCGCGCCGGGTTCGCAAGGATGGCCTCCTATGGGATCACTCGGCTTGGCAGGGGGAAGCGAATGAAGTTCGACATGGGGGCGCAGGTTCTGTCGAGTCTGACGTCGAAGTCGCGTGGTTCGAGTGATGACTTGGGCTCGTTGATCCGTCAGCTGGTGCAGGCGGCAGCGCCGTTGGAGGGGAAGTTCAACGGTGCGGGGCGGGTGGCGTTCGATTCGTTCAAGAACCGGTCGGACGAGATCACGGCGGCGTTGAACGGTTCGCTGTCGGCGCTGCTGGGCGGTCAGTCGGGCATGGAGCAGGCGTTCGGCTCGGGTGACCAGGAGCAGGGTGACAACGCGCGTCAGCAGATGGGCGCGGCGAACTTCGACGCGGCCCGCTTCGGCGGACGCTGAGCAGTAGGGGTTGGGGTTTCTGATGGCTGGTGGCAGTGATCGTCGGGCGTATGACACGGGTGCGTCGGCGGATGCGCAGGGCAACATCCAGGTCGTGATCGCGCGTCTGGAGGAAGTGATCGCGGCGCGTGACGGCCAGGTGAAGGCCGCGATGGCCGACTTCACCGCGGACGGTGTGGCGGATGAGTACCACGGCAAGGAAATGCGGTGGAACCGGGCCTCGCAGGAGGTCAAGAGCATCATCCAGCTGCTGAAGACGACGCTGGAGAAGAACGACGGGACGGCGCAGCACACGATCACGCGCGCGAAGGCAGCCGTCGACAACATCGGCTGACACGCGGGCGGAAGCAGCGGTGGACAACATCGGCTGACCTGGGTGCGGTTGGGCGCCGGTCGGTGACGGGGAGCATGGGGTAGGGCATGACCGGGTGGGATCTGAAGCCGCAGGGTATTCAGGGTGTGCTGAAGACGACGGGTGAGACGGCGGGGAAGATCGAGACGTACGCGAAGTCGTACGGCACGCATCTGACGTCGGCGGCGACGAGTGCGGGCACGATCACCGCGGAGGACGGTGGTGAGGGCGGGGAGAAGGCCGGTGGCGGTCTGGTCGCTCTCGCCCTGTCGCAGTACGCCGAACACGCCACGACGGACCTGAAGTTCATCGCCGCCCGGGCCGGGAAGTCGTTGACCGGTGCGGTGGACGCGACGACCGCGTACTTGAACGGTGACCTGGAGATGGCCGCCGAGTCACAGCGCAAGGCCCTGGGTATCCCGGATCTGGATCTGACGAAGCCCGGGGTGCAGACCAAGTGATCAAGCCGGAAGCGATACCGCAGTTCACCGGTGACCTGGGGCAGCTGGAGAAGGACTACGGCAGCCTGAAAACCGATGCCGGGCACATCCGCGGCACCGGGTCCGACGTCCATACCCAGTTCCAGGGCCTGTCCGCCTACTATCAGGCCCCCGAGGCGGAGAAGCTGTTCGCGTCGACGAAGCCGGTCCAGGACCGGGCCGACGGCTTCGCCGACGACCTGGAAAAGGTCTCCACCGCTCTGTCGGACTACGCCACCGAAGTCCGCCCGCTGGTCACGAAGCTCGCACAGCTCAAAACGGATGCGACGACGTTCGTCAACGCGAACAAGGGCGATGACGACTGGGAGTACGACGAGGACAAGGTCGACGAGCACAACCAGCTCCGCGACGACGTCACCGCGACCGTCGCCGCGTTCTGGGCCGCCGAACGCACCTGCCACAACAAGATCACCGCCCTGTTCGGCGGGACCCAGATGGTCGCCGGCGACGGATCCGACCGCAAAGACCAGTACGGATTCAACGCCGACGACCTCAAGAACGCGAAACTCCCCTGGGGCGACCCCGTCGAGGAGAAACACCACGTCTGGGAAGTCGGCCACTGGGTCAAATCGTTCGTCTGGGACGGACTGATCGTCGACGGGATCTGGGGCACCATCAAGGGCCTGGGCACCCTCGTCGGGTTCGGCGGCTGGGACGCCATGGGACAGGCCTGGAAAGGCCTCGCCCAACTCGCCACCGGCCTCGCGATCACCGCGATCCCCGGCGCCGGCGCCCTGTTCTGGACCCTCCCGGACGACAAACTCCCCTCCTGGCTGCGTGACTCACGCACCGCGATGAAGGAAACCGGCAAAGCACTCGTCGCCTGGGACGAATGGGGCAAGAACCCCGGACGCGCCGCCGGAGCCGTCACCTTCAACGTCCTGACCACCGTCTTCACCGGCGGCGCAGGCGCCGGCGTCTCCGGCGCCGGCAAAGCCGGCGCCGTCGCCAAGGTCCTCTCCGTCGCAGGCAAAGCCGGCAAGGTCATCGACCCCATGACCTACATCGCCAAAGGCGCAGGCGCAGGCCTCTCCAAAATCGGCGACATCACCAAAGGCCTCAAAGGAATCGGCAACGTCGAGATCCCGAAGCTGCCCGACGGCTCGTTCCAGTTGCCCGACGGACATGTGCTGGACCCCAACGGCAACCTCATCTCGCCGACCGGCGCGCTCGACACTCCCTCCATCCCGCACGCCACGGTGCCCGGGACGTCGCTGCCCACCTCCTGGCAGATCCAGCCCACGTCGGTGCCCGGAGTCCATGCCGGAAGCGGCATCCCGGATGTGCCGCACACGGGTGGCGGCTTCGACAACGTGCCGGCCGGCGCGGGCAGCCATGTGCCCGGCGCTCCGGCAACCCACGTACCGAACGGTTCCTTCGGCCCCGCCCCGGCGGCCTTCGACCCGGCGGGCCACGTACCGGGGAGCCCGGCGTCGCACGTACCGAACGGTTCCTTCGGCCCCGCCCCGGCGGCCTTCGACCCGGCGGGCCACGTACCGGGCGGCCCTGCGGGTCACATACCGGGCACACCGGCAGGCCACGTCCCGAGCGGCTCGTTCGGCCCTGCCCCGGCGGCGTTCGACGCCGCGGGCCACGTACCCGGAGGTCCAGCAAGCCACATACCCGGCGGTCCGGCAGCGCACATTCCCGGGGAGCACTTCCCGACGACTGCGGGGCACGACGTCCCGACCACGGGCCCGCACGGCCCGGGGCACGACATACCGACCACGCACGGGCACGACGCACCGGGTACGCACGGGCACGACGCCTCACACCCCGGCGGGCACGCCGACGACGCGGCCGCACACGCCGACGATGCGGCGCACGCCGGTGACACCGGCGGACATGTCGACCCGCACGGCGCAACCGGAGACGCACTGCACGGCGCGGACGACACGGCGACGGCCGGCCACCATGGTGTGGACGGGACGGATGTCGCCGGCGCGGCGGACGACTTCAAGTACACCCCGCACATGTCGGAAGCCGACTTCGACAATCTGACCACCGCCGAGAAGCACCAGGTCGCCGCCGCCGAACTGGCAGACGGAACAGTCCCGTTCGCCGACGACTGGGCAGCGATCGACTACGGCCGGGACTACTGGAACGACTACGTGCACGACCTGGACCCGTCCGCGAAGCAGGCGCTCCGGGACTACACGGGGGACACGTTCCCCTCGTACAAGGACATGAACGGCTACCTGCGAGGGGACCCCTACTACGGCCCCCGACCCGAGGTCCTGCACGACATCAGCGAGATGGACCGGGTCATGTCGACTCGGCCTGTCCCGGAAGACGTCATGGTCGTGCGCGGCACGGGCATCGGGCACCTCGACCTCGACTCGCCGCTGGAAATGATGGGCGGCACCTACGGCGATGAGGGCTACCTCTCCACGTCGCTCGGAAACCACCCAGTCCCCAGCTTCGCGGGCAAGGAGGCGATCCTCCACCTCCGCGTACCGAAGGGCACGCCCGCGCTCTGGCTGGAGAAGGTCAGCAAGTACGGCGTGGAGGAGCGTGAGATCCTGCTCGGGCGCGGCTCGGAGTACCGGGTGACCCGAGTCTTCGTGGACGAGGCCGGTAAAGCCCAGGTCTACGGCGAAATCCTGCCGAAGTGACAGAGGAAGAGTTCATGACCAGCGAAAACCGACCCAATCCGCGCTTCGAAGAAGACATGCAGTTCAAGCGCATCGCCGGGCCGCCCCGCTACAACCGTGTCGCACAGGGGCCTGTGCAGTACGTGCGGGTGGCCGCCGACAACGGCGTGGTGATCGGATATGTCTGGGCCAACGACGAGGGCGAAGCGGCCGGCTGGGTGGCGCCGCCGGGGCTGGGCGCAGCCGAGATCAATGCCGGCGCCGCATGGCTTCGGAAGCTGCGGGACGCGAAGGCGCGCGAGATCGCCCCCACCGCCCTGCTCACCGAGCTGATCCGGGACACGAGCGACATCCAGGGAAGCCGCGTCGTGCCCGGCTCGCTGGCCGAATCCACGACTCTCGATGAACTCAAGGAACTGGCGAACAAGGGCTGACCACCCCCATCGAGAAGTGACGGAGCACGGCCGAGTGACCGAGGTACAGCGACCCAACCCGCGCTTGAACGAGGATCTGCTGTTCAACGCGGCGCCCGGCGGACCACCGCGCTACAGCCACCTGTCCCAGAAGCCCGTTCACCACCTCACCGTCGCGGACAGAGACGGTGCCGTGATCGGCTATGTCTGGGCGAACGACGAGGACGACGCCGCCGGGTGGGTGGTCCGCAGGGCGGGCGGCGACGAGGCATTCAACAAGGGCGCCAGATGGGCCAGAAGACTCCACGACGCGAAGGCCCGCGGCATTGTGCCCACCGCAGCCCTGGCAGAGATGATTCAGGAGTCGGATCCCACGAAGAGCAGCCACGTCGTGCCCGGGTCCTTGACCGAGGCACCGAACGCCGACGCGGTCAGGAGACTGGCCAACCCGACCTGAGGCCCTTGGCTCCCGCGGATCCACGGCCCAAGCGATCGCACCCACCGCCCTGCGCGGCCGAAGGCGTGTTCGTTCGATGTCGGCCGGCTCTGTCATGTGTTGGTCACAGCGGGGGGCCGCTGGTTGAACCGATGAGCCGCAGCAGCAAGGATATTGTCGTATCAGATCATTTAGCTTGGCAGGGGGAAGCACATGAAGTTCGACATGGGGGCGCAGGTTCTGTCGAGTCTGACGTCGAAGTCGCGTGGCTCGAGTGATGACTTGGGCTCGTTGATCCGTCAGTTGGTGCAGGCGGCGGCGCCGTTGGAGGGGAAGTTCAACGGTGCGGGGCGGGTGGCGTTCGATTCGTTCAAGAACCGGTCGGACGAGATCACGGCGGCGTTGAACGGTTCGCTGTCGGCGCTGCTGGGTGGTCAGTCGGGCATGGAGCAGGCGTTCGGCTCGGGTGACCAGGAGCAGGGTGACAACGCGCGTCAGCAGATGGGCGCGGCAAACTTCGACGCGGCCCGCTTCGGCGGACGCTGACCGTCTCTCGGTTTCATGGATTCCACAGATTTCACGGATTTCACGGGGAGTGTTTGTTGATGGCTGGTGGCAGTGATCGTCGTGCGTATGACACGGGTGCGTCGGCGGATGCGCAGGGCAACATCCAGGTCGTGATCGCGCGTCTGGAGGAAGTGATCGCGGCGCGTGACGGCCAGGTGAAGGCCGCGATGGCCGACTTCACCGCGGACGGTGTGGCGGATGAGTACCACGGCAAGGAAATGCGGTGGAACCGGGCCTCGCAGGAGGTCAAGAGCATCATCCAGCTGCTGAAGACGACGCTGGAGAAGAACGACGGGACCGCGCAGCACACGATCACGCGCGCGAAGGCAGCCGTCGACAACATCGGCTGAGACTTCACCGCACCGGATATCCGGGGGCGTCGGCCCCCGGGACCGTGGTGCGCGCGGAAACGTTTTGTTCGACTGTTCGTGGCGGGTAGTTGGGGCACGGGGGTGTGCTGGTGACCGGGTGGGATCTGAAGCCGCAGGGTATTCAGGGTGTGCTGAAGACGACGGGTGAGACGGCGGGGAAGATCGAGACGTATGCGAAGTCGTACGGCACGCATCTGACGTCGGCGGCGACGAGTGCGGGCACGATCACCGCGGAGGGCGGTGGTGAGGGCGGGGAGAAGGCCGGTGGGGGTCTGGTCGCTCTCGCCCTGTCGCAGTACGCCGAACACGCCACGACGGACCTGAAGTTCATCGCGGCCCGGGCCGGGAAGTCGTTGACCGGTGCGGTGGATGCGACGACCGCCTACCTCAACGGTGACCTGGAGATGGCCGCCGAATCGCAGCGCAAGGCCCTGGGTATCCCGGACCTGGACCTGACGAAGCCCGGGGTGCAGACCAAGTGATCAAGCCGGAAGCGATACCGCAGTTCACCGGTGACCTGGGCCAGCTGGAGAAGGACTACGGCAGCCTCAAAACCGACGCCGGGCACATCCGCAGCACCGGCTCGGATGTCCACACCCAGTTCCAGGGCCTGTCCGCCTACTACCAGGCCCCCGAGGCGGAGAAACTCTTCGCGTCGACGAAACCGGTCCAGGACCGGGCCGACACCTTCGCCGACGACCTGGAAAAGGTCTCCACCGCCCTGTCGGACTACGCCACCGAGGTCCGCCCGCTGGTCACGAAACTCGCACAGCTCAAAGCCGACGCGACGACGTTCGTCAACGCGAACAAGGGCGATGACGACTGGGAGTACGACGAGGACAAGGTCGACGAGCACAACCAGCTCCGCGACGACGTCACCGCGACCGTCGCCGCGTTCTGGGCCGCCGAACGCACCTGCCACAACAAGATCACCGCCCTGTTCGGCGGAACCCAGATGGTCGCCGGCGACGGATCCGACCGCAAAGACCAGTACGGATTCAACGCCGACGACCTCAAGAACGCGAAACTCCCCTGGGGCGACCCCGTCGAGGAGAAACACCACGTCTGGGAAGTCGGCCACTGGGTCAAATCGTTCGTCTGGGACGGACTGATCGTCGACGGGATCTGGGGCACCATCAAGGGCCTGGGCACCCTCGTCGGGTTCGGCGGCTGGGACGCCATGGGACAGGCCTGGAAAGGCCTCGCCCAACTCGCCACCGGCCTCGCGATCACCGCGATCCCCGGCGCCAGCACCCTGTTCTGGACCCTCCCCGACGACAAACTCCCCTCCTGGCTACGCGACTCACGCACCGCGATGAAGGAAACCGGCAAAGCACTCGTCGCCTGGGACGAATGGGGCAAGAACCCCGGACGCGCCGCCGGAGCCGTCACCTTCAACGTCCTGACCACCGTCTTCACCGGCGGCGCAGGCGCCGGCGTCTCCGGCGCCGGCAAAGCCGGCGCCGTCGCCAAGGTCCTCTCCGTCGCAGGCAAAGCCGGCAAGGTCATCGACCCCATGACCTACATCGCCAAAGGCGCAGGCGCAGGCCTCTCCAAAATCGGCGACATCGCGAAGGGCCTCAAGGGCATCGAGAACATCGAGATCCCGAAGCTGCCCGATGATGCGATCGTGCTGCCCGAGGGTGCGCTCAAGCTGCCCGACGGGGCGATACACCTCCCCGAGGGCGCAGCCATCCCCGACGGGGCGGTCAAACTCCCCGACGGCAACTTCAAGCTCCCCGACGACGTCCCGGTCCTGCCCGAGGGCGCCACCAAGCTGCCCACGGCACCCGGCGCACCCGCCCGCTACTTCGACAACGAGTACAACCTCCTCGACGAGAACGGCAACGTCCTCCAGAACGTCGACGACGCCCGCGTCGAAGGCTCCCCCGACATCAACCCCGACACCGGCGCGGACACCAACACCCCGCACGCCGAAACCCCCTCACCGGTCCGCGAACCGGCGCTGGTAGGCGCGGGCGCCCACACCGCCGACGCCACAGCCCACGTCGGCGCCAACGCGGGCGACCACGCCATCCGCATCGGCGACAGCCTCGGCAACGACCTCGGCGACATCGGCCGCACCGGAGACAACCTCCCGGGCGGCACCATCGGCGACAACCTCCCCGGCGGCAACGCAGGCAACCACCTGCCCGGCGGCGGGGTCGGCGACCACATGCCCACCGGCCACGCCGGCGACAACATGCCCAGCAACAACCTGGACAACGCCGCACCTGACAGTCACGTCGGTGACCACGTGCCGGGGCCCCGCACCGAGACGCCGGGCACGGGTCCCGCCGTCGGCCACGACGTACCCGGCGGCTCCAACGCGGACAACGGGCTCCCCCACACCGGCGACCACGGCCCGATCGGCCCCGGCCGCCTGGACGACCTCGGACACACCGCGGACGACGCGAGCCATGGCGTGGACGACGCTGGGCACGTCGCCGACGACGGGGCCACGCCGGCGAACCACGCGGACGAGGGCACCGGAAACGGCGGCCACAACGGGGAGCGGGAGCTGACCCCCGCCGAGCGGAAGCAGATCCAGGACGAGCACATCCGGAAGGCCAACGACCCCGACAGGACGTGGTTCGAGAAGTACTACGACAGTCGGGGCCATCGATTGGACAAGTCCGCGAAGGAGAGCGGCGTCGAGCTGCCCATCCTGGCCAAGGACAGCAACGGTAACTGGATATCCAAGTACGACATGCCGCACGGACCGTCCGAGGTCAAGGTCGACCGGACGCCGCTCGGGCGGAACTCCGCCGATCCCATACATCTCGGGGACCTCGACAACGCGGCGAAGAATCGTCATCTGGGCATGGAGCTCAACGACGCGCAAAAGGCATTCGACAACGCCCCGTCCGACACGACGAAACACGCGCTCGAAGCCGCGCAGGACGCCTACCGCAGCCAACTCGGTGACATTCCCAACAACAGCAAGCTGGGCGAGCGGCTCGGTGAGGACGCCGCCGCGTTGCACGTCGTGCCCAAGGAGTTCCCGACAGCCCAGGTGGTCGACCTCCCGAAGACGCCCAATGGCGCCAACATGTTCGACCAGGTGTACAAGCTCAGCGATGACGGTGACTACCTCATCGTCGAGGCAAAGGCCCCTTCCGGGGAGCTCGACTGGCGTCAGGGCGTCGGCGACACTGCCCAGGGCATGAGGGTCAAACAGGGTACCAAGCTGTACATCCACACCATCCTGGCGGAGATGTGGAAGCGCGGCCCCGAGGACATCAAGATCGCGGACGACCTCTTCGATGCACTGGAGGATGGAAAGCTCAAGTACGTATTGGTGAAGGCGAACGACAACGCGGGCTCCTACGCTGGTGCCGTGCTGGAACATTTCAAGATCTGACAGAGGAGAGTTTCAGTGGTCACGAGCATTCCCCGCCACGATTTCCCGACGGAGGAAACCGCGGAGGCCATCGCGGCGCGGGCTCAGAGCACGAATCGGGTGATCGCTCGGCTCGAAGGGTCCGAGATGGCCGGCTCGCGCGCCCTGAGCAGCACTCTGACCGTGGCTAAGTCGTGCTGTGCGACCGATCCTGAGGCGACGAAGTTCGAGACGTGGGAGGCCTGGGTCACGGCCATGCAGGTCGGCTCGGCCCTGTTCGCCGCGGGCACCGCGCTCGAGGGTCCGGTGCCGTCCCGGATCGGGGTCGACGGCGAGGTGAAGAACCTTCCGGCGACCGGGCCGAAGCCGTACCTGCATGCGGGGGCCTGGCTGACCTCCTTCTACCTGGCGGTGATCTGCCGCGAGAACCAGCGTCTGGAGCAGCTCGCGCAGGTGCCCGTCTCGTTCCTGCGTGCTTCGGGTGCGGTGTTCGACGAGTTCATCTACGACTGGGTGGAGGCCCTGCAGAGCTTCTGGGCCGGTCGCGCTGAGGACATGTGGAACAAGCTCGTCGCTGCGGCGAAAGGCACCGCCCCCGAGACGATCGGCAACACCGACACGGAACTGGTGCTGAAGGTCCTCTACCCTCCGATCAATCTCTTCGACCGCTACCAGCGTGTGGACACAGCACAGTTCAACGAGGCGCTGGTCGACGCCCTCACATGGCACAAGCAGTACTGGACCGCAGACGAGGCACGCTCTCTCAGCAGCGACGGTCTGGTCGCTCTTGCCCCGCTCGCCCTGGCCTGCTTGGCCCGCGACGGGGGCATCCCAATCGAAGTCGAATCGGAGTACCTGCCCAAGGAGCTCCTGGAGTTCGGCTGGGCGGGCGAGGTCGATGCCTGAGCCGTCGGCGTGAGGGCTGTGACCGTCACCCTTCCCTTGCATGGTGTGCCAGGGCCCACCTCAGCGGCTCGAGTCCGCCCGAAACCCGGTGTCGACGCCGCGACCGTCACCGCAGTCCCGATCCGTGATGTCACTCCTCATTGTGGGCCAGTGCCCCTGGTGACCCCCTGCATTCTCCTGGTCGACGAATGAGAGAACCAGTGGTCACGCACATTCCCCGCCACGACTTCCGCACGGACAACGCGGCTGCAACCATGGCGCCGATCATCAAGGCCGCCGAAGAGGTGCTCGACGATCTTGAGACGTCCGAGTTCGACCGCTTCGATGCCTTGGGCTACACCCTGGCTGCAGCGGAGTGGCACTGCTTGACGGACCCGATGGCCACGGAGTTCCCGACATGGGAGGCGTGGGTCACGGCCATGCAGGTCGGCTCCGCCCTGTTCATCTCAGGTACGGCGGCCGAAGGGCCCGTGCCGTGCCATATCGGCAACAGGGGCGAGGTGAAGAACCTGCCCGCGACCGGCCCACAGGATTACCTGCACGCGGGGGACTGGCTCACTTCCTTCTATCTGGCAACGATCTGCCGCGAAAACGAGCGTCTCAATCAGCTGGCGCAGGTGCCCATCTCGTTCCTTCGCGAGTCCGGCGCGGAGTTCGACGAGTACATCTACGCGTGGGTGGAAACCCTGCAGAACGCCTGGTTCGGGCGGCGGGAAACCTGGGACACCCTGGTCACGGCGGTCAATGGAACCGCCCCCGAGAGGGCACAGGTCGCCGGCGAAGAGCTGGTGCTGAAGATCCTTTATCCGCCACTGGAGCTCTTCCACCGCTACCAGCGACAGGACACCGAGAAGTTCAACGCGGCGCTGGTCGACGCTCTCACCTGTCACAAGGAGTACTGGACCGCCAACGAGGCGCGTTCTCTGAGTGGCGAAGGCCTGGTCGCTCTCGCCCCACTGGCCATCGCCTGTATGGCCCATGACGCCGGTATTCCGATCGAGATCGAGTCCGAATACCTGCCCAAGGCTCTCCTCCAGGGCAACTGGGTCGGCGAGTACGACACCTGAACGCAGACTCGCAGTTGATGACGTTGCCTTCCACGGTGACAGCGGAGTGCGTCCCTGCCCTGCGGGAGCTCCGGACCAATCGAGCTTGCGGAATTCCCGTACCCCGTCGGTGTTATCCGCCGATCAATCTCTTCGACCACTATCAGCGATATCGCTGGACGGAGCACCCCGTGACCATCTCTGTTCCCCGGCATAGTGAGGCGGGGCCCAACTCCGCGCAGTGGGCCGAACTTCTCGGCGAGGGCCTGGCCGAATCCATCGATCGGCTCGAAGCATCGCCGACCATGATCGACTCCGCGTTCCGTACCGCCCTTCTCCATGTGGAGGCGCGTTGCACGGTCGATCCACAGGCCGCGGAGCTGGAAACATGGGAAGCGGTGGTCGCCGCAATGCAGGTGGGGTCGGCGCTGTTCGCCGTGACGGGGGCGACCGAGGGGACCGTCGAGTGCCGCATCAATCGTGAGATGCGGACTCTCCCGGCCATCGGGCAGCGTTCGTTCGCCGACGCGGGAAACTGGCTGACGGCGTTCTGGCTGGCGATCGTGTGCCGTGACCAGAAGAGGATGACGCAGCTGTGTCAGATTCCGCTGGATCGTCTGCGTTCGCCCGAGGGAGAGTACGACGAGTACATCTACCACTGGGTGGATGCTCTGCAGGCGTACTGGCTACAGCGTCCTGGCCTGGTGGAGAAGCTGGTGGCTGCGATCGAAGGGTCCTATCCCGAAGCGGTCTCGGTCACTCCCCGGGATCTGCTCCAGGGAGTTCTGTACCCGCCGATCGGCCTGTTCCACCGCTTCGCACGGAAGGACGAGCAGGGCTTCAACCAGGCTCTGGTGGAGGCGCTTGAACTGCACAAGGCGTACTGGACGGCTGACGAGGACCGGGCCAAGGATCCCGATGGTCGTATCGCTCTGGGCCCTCTTGCCCTGGCCTGCCTCGCTCACGACGGCGAGATCCCTCTCGCAGTGGAGTCCGCCTACCTGCCCAAGCACCTCCTGCAGCGCAGCTGGCTCGGCGAGTTCCCCACCTGAGCTCCAGGGGAGAACATGTGATCACGCACATTGGCGTCCGGCCCGGTTACGGGGGGCGAAGGTCCGATGCCGTGGGGAAGATGATGTCATCTCGCATCCGTAAGGGCTGGGCGCCGCAGGAATTCCCTGCCGACCGAGCCGCCGCCGAACGACTGCGTGAATGGCTGCAGGAATCGGACGGTAAAGGGCTCGACGCCGTGGGTCTCGGCTTCAGCACCGCAGACCTGTCGGGTCGGTCGGGCGACCGGAAGAGACGTCAGGCATGTTCAACTCGTGAAGCGGAACCGCCCTGTGGGCTCTCTTGACGCCGACGTCGGTCCAATCGCCGTCTCGGGCGCCGGGAAGTGGATCGACGCAGAGGAACGCGAACATCGCGAGCGTGATCTCGTCACGCTGGCTTCTGCGCAAACTGCAACCTTACGCTGGATGGCGTGGACAGCTCGCATGGAAGGTTCACCGGAAATCCGCGGACCGACGACTATTGGATCCCCTGATGGCCGAGGTGGCGCGAATCGACATCGACGACCCCGAGGTCGATAGGGATCAGGGGCAGCGCGTGCTGTACCGGGGGGAACTCTTCACGGGCGAGGCCGAAGAACGCCTGGGGGGCGTTGTTGTCAGCCTGGATTCCTACGTGGCCGGCGTGCAGGACGGTCCCAGCCGTGAGTGGTACAAGGACGGCACGCTCAGATCCGAGGGAACAGCCCGCATGGGGCTTCCTGTAGGGGTTTCCAAAGAGTGGCACCCGAACGGCACGCTCGCCGCTGAGCGCGTGTTCGCCGAAGACGGGTTGACCTTGCTGGCGGATCGCCAGTGGGACGAAAAGGGTCGGCCCACCAAGAACTGGCGCAAGGGCGGGAGATAAGCCCCTCCCTGACATAAGCGGAGTCACCGGACTGGTTCATCCCTCCGCTGGGCGGCACGGCCGCGACCACCCGCATTCCGATCCAGGGTCCGCTCGATGACCTGGAGTTGCCCCCGCGTCTGCGCGCGGTACGCCCCGAGTGGCTCATCGGATTCCTCGGTGTTCGGGCAGGCACACGCGCGCACCGAAGCCGGTGCGCGAGCCACTGAGCCGCACGACTCGGTGGGTGCAGGCCCACCGCGCCGAGCAGCACCGGCCGTTCACCGGCAACGGTGCGGGCAACGCGGCCCCGGCGCCCCGCCGTTCCCCATCTCCCGCCCCACAACTCACCGGCCCACCGTCTGTATCGCCCTGATTCCTGTCCTTTGGCTCTGCTTCATGATTGTCCGGGGTCTGTCCCACTCCCGGCTCCGGGTTGTACTGCTGACTTGTCCATGCCTTATGTTGCGGAGGCAAAGCAAGGGGGATTTCCGTATGCCGCAACACACGCAGCCGACTGCAGCGCCGCGGACGACATCGGCCGGCGCCGGCGCCCTGGCGCGCGTCGGGCGTGCCCGATGGGCAGCGGCCGAGCGAGGCAACGTTCATGCAGTGGACGCAGGACGCGGTACGCGCGACGGTTCACCGACGACCGAGGCAATGGACGACTGAGGCAGCGGACGACGAATGGCACGGGATTACGACAGCCAGCTTCTGGAGTCGGTGGCGGTACGCCGCCGACGGATGCGGGACGCGCTGCTGTTCGGTGTGCAGCGGTCGCGGCGCACGGCGGACGAGCGGCTCGGGAAGGTGTTCGCCGGGATCGCCATCGCGGCCGTTCTGTGCGCGGGATGCGTCGGGTGGTCCTTCCTCCAGCACACGCTGGCGAAGCAGAAGGCCGAGCAGGAGAAGCAGCAGCGCCAGGAGCAGCAGTACGAGCAGCCGACACCCGCGGCGAAACCGGACAAGTCCGGGAAATCCAGCCCCGGTTCTCCGTAGTGGCGACCGCCCGATGACGACTTCCGTGAACAGCACCATGGGCGCGTCCAGCCGGCCCCCGTCCTCAACGTCGCGACGATAGGTTCCCGTAAAGTGGTGAGCACAGCAATGACTTCCCGGGCTCAGCTGAGCCGGGTGACCCTGGTGGGTGAGCGACGCCGGGCCGACATCGTCCTGCCGTCCGACACGCCGATCGGCCAACTGCTTCCGGACATATTGCAGTTGCTGGACGACCGGGCCGCATCCCGCCCGATGACACGGCAGTTGATCACATCCGACGGCTCCGCGCTGCCGCACGACAGCACACTGTCCTCCGCCGAGATCGCGGACGGCGCCGTGCTCCGGCTGGTCCGAGCCCACTCCGCGCCCCCCGCCCCCGTCGTGCACGACGTCACCGATCTGGTGGCCGACGACCTCGACCTCCAGGCGTGGCGCTGGCGCCCCGCAGCCCGACGGGCCAGCGCGGGCGTGGCGACCGTGGCGTTCGCGGTGATCGCGGCACTGCTCGCCCGCCGCGAGTTCGCACTCGACGCCCTCGCGGGCGCGCTCGTCGCCGTCACGCTCCTCCTTCTGGTGGCCGGCGCACTCGTCGCCAGGATCGGCCAGGGAAACCGCGGCCTCGCGACCGCCCTGCTGCTCGCCTCCGGCGGCCTCGGCATCCTCACCGCCTGGACCGCCGCGGACGCCTACCACTGGTCGGGCACCGCACGGCTCGCCGCCGTCGCGGGCGCGCTCGTCCTCGTACTGCTCCTGCTCGGCTACTTCTCGCCGCTCGGCCGCGGCGGACTCATCGGGGCCGTGGCGACCGCCGCGATCACCGTGGTGTGGGAGGCCGTCGCCGCCGTCCAGGACGACCTGTCCCGGCTGGGCGCCGTCATGGCCGTCTTCTCCGTGGTGCTGCTCGGGCTGCTCCCCCGGCTCGCGCTGATGGCCTCCGGGCTGACCGCACTCGACGACCGCCGCTCCGGCGGCGTCTCCGTCAGCCGCCACCAGGTGGGCAACGCCCTCGCGGCCACCCACCGCGGCCTCGCCCTCGCGACCACGGTCACCGCCGTCTCCGCGGCGGCCGGCGGCTGGCTGCTCACCCAGGCGCAGACACCGACCGTGTGGACCGCGGCGCTGCCCGCGCTCGTGGCCCTCGTGCTGCTCTCCCGGGCCCGGGCCTTCCCGCTGGTCGCCGAGGTCGTTGCGCTCATCGCCGCCGCCGCGGTCCTCGTCGTACGCCTCGTCATGGTGTGGATGCAGCACTCCGGAGGCGCCGGGCCGCTCGCCGTGCTGTGCGCGGCCGCGGTCCTGCCGCTGCTCGTCCTGGCGGTACAGCCGCCCGAGCATGTGCAGGTCCGGCTGCGGCGCATGGCCGACCTGGTCGAGTCCATCGGCGTCGTGGGGCTCTTCCCTCTCGCCGTCGGGGCGTTCGGCGTGTACGGACAGCTGCTCAACAAGTTCTGAGTCGACGCTCAGGCGCTCCGAGCGGGGCAGCAGGGCGGAAAGAGGAAGGCTGACATGCCGAACGGAGACAACTGGCAGGGCGATGTGCTGCGCGACCTGCGCGGCGCCGCCGGCCGGCAGAGCGAGCCGCAGCAGGGCCCGCCGCAGCAAGGAGCGGGGCAGCAGGGCGCGCAGGACCCCGCCGGGTACGCGCAGGGCGGCCCCACTCCGAACCCCGGGCACGCGGCACCCCAGCAGGGCGTCTCCGCACCGGAGTCCGGCTACGGGTACCCGCCCCAGCAGAGCACCCCCGCAGCACCCGCCGGATACGCCCGGCCCACCCCCGCGCCGGACGCCACATACGGGTACCCGCCCCAACAGCAGGCCGGGCCCATACCCGACGCCCAATACGGATACGCACCACAGCAGCAGAACACCCCCGCACCGGACCCCGCCTACGGCTACCCGCCCCAGCAGGGCACCCCCGCAGGCTCCACCGGATACCCGCAGGCGGCCCCCGCCGCGTACCCGCAGGCCGCGCCGGACCCCACGTACGGGCACGCACCACAGCAACAGGCCGCCCCCGCACCGGACGCCGCCTACGGCTACCCGCCCCAGCAGGCCGCCCCCGCACAGCACCAGCCCGCGCAGCACCAGCCCCGGGCCACGCCCGCGCACACCTCCGCCTACACCCCCACGACCCGACCCCACCACGCCCCCGACTCCCGGCCCGTGGTGGACAAGGCCCTGGTCACCGCTGGGCGCAAGCCCCGGCACGGGCAGTCCTTCGCCTCGCGGGCCACGCGCGCCGTGCGCCGCACCGTCTCGTCGTCGGCCGCGAAGGAGGTCGCCGAGATCACCCGGATCGCCGAGGTGCTCCAGCAGCCCGTGACGACCGGCCGGCAGATCGCCGTCACCTCCATCCGGGGCGGCGCCGGCAAGACGACCGTCGCGGCCCTGCTCGGCACCACGTACGCGCACTACCGGCAGGACCCGGTACTCGTCGTCGAGGCCGATCCGGCGCTCGGCTCCCTGCCGCTGCGGCTCGGCGCGGAGACGCTGCGCTGGACCATCGGCGACTTCGCGGACATCGTCGAACCGCAGATGTCACTGCTCGACATCACCGGCTACCTCGTCCAACTGCCCGGCAACGCCTGGCTGCTGCCCGGCAGCCAGGGGCAGATCGGCGCCATGCTGGGCAGCAAGGCGTACGAGGGCGTCATGGTCTCGCTGCGCCGCTACTTCGGTGTCACGGTCGTCGACTGCGAGACCCTGCCCGCCGAGGTCGCCCGGGTCGCGCTCTCCGCCTCCCAGGCCCGCATCCTGACCGCCCCCGCCACGCTGGAGGGCGTCACCAGTACGTACTCGGTGCTCCAGTGGATGCAGGGGCTGCCGCAGCACGTCATCGCCGGCACGGTCGTCGTGCTCACCGAACTGGTGCCGCACGCGGGACTCGACCTGGCCGAGGCCGCCGAGAAGCTCAGGTCCACCGGGGCGAGCGTCCAGGTCCTGCCGTACGACCGGCACCTCGCGGCCGGCGGCCTGATCCGCACCGAGCTGCTCGCCCACTCGACCCGGGAAGCCGCCACCCGCCTCGCCGCGGACGTCTTCCAGCTCTCCCAGAAGCGCCACTGACCCAGATGCCGAGCCCGACCGTGAGTGACGGACGCCGATGAGTACCCGACTGATCCACCGCCCGGCGAGGACCACCCGGCCCGCGCCCCCCTCCGAGGCACGCACCATCGAGGCGCCGCCCAACCTCCCCGAGGGGAAGTCGGGCAACATCGCGATGTCGCTGCTGCCCGTCGCCGGTGTCATGTCGTCCGTCGTGATGATGACCGTCGTACGCAACAGCCAGTTCGCCGGGCTCGGCGCGATCATCCTCGTCGTCACCGTCATCGGCTCCGTCGCGCTCGTCTTCTCCCAGCGCGGCAAGGCCCAGCGCACCCGACGCACCCAGCGCGAGGCCTATCTCGCCTATCTGGAGGACCTGCGCGAGGAACTCTCCGGCGAGGAACGCGAACGACGCGAACGCACCGAGATCCTCACGCCGCCGCCGGACGCCCTGTACGACATAGTGCGCGACCCGGCCCGGCTGTGGGAGCGCCGCCGCCACGACGGCGACTTCCTGCGGGTCCGCGTCGGCACCGGCGAAATGCCCGTACGCGACCTGAAGGTCGCCCAGCAGGGCTCCTCGGTCCTCTCCCCGCCCGACCGCTTCATGCTCAACGAGGCGTCGGCGCTGATGTCCCGGTTCCGCACCGGCACCGAACTCCCGCTCACCGTCCCGCTCGACCGCGTCGGCAACGTCAGCGTGATCGGCCCCCGCGAGGACTGCCTGCGCGTCGCCCGCGCCCTGCTCGTCCAGACCGCGGCCACCCACGCCCCCGACGACGTGGCGATGGCCCTCGCCGTACCCGGCGACCGGCTCGCCGACTGGGAGTGGGCCAAGTGGATGCCGCATCTGCTCGACCCCGAGCAGCTCGACGGCCCCGTCGCCGCCCGACGCATCGCCCCGTCCGCACCCCAGCTCGCCCGGCAGATCGGAGCGGAGCTGCGCCGACGCGCCTCGTACGCGGCCGAGGTGCGCCGCGGCCTGTCCGGCAAGGACGCCCTGTCCATGACGTCGCGGCTGCTCGTCGTCGCCGACGGACACGGCGAGGACGCCGTGGACCTGCCCTGCCCCGACGACGCGGTGGGCCTGCGCGAGATGAGTGTCACGATGCTCCACCTGCTCGAACAGCGGGTCCAGGAGCCCGGACACGTCGGCGTACGCATCACCGTCGACGGCGACCAGGTGGTCATCGAGGACCTGCGCGAGCAGGAACCGATCAGCGCCCACGGCACCGTGGACGAGGTCAGCATCCCGTTCGCCGAGGGCCTGGCCCGGATGCTGGCGCCGCTGCGGCTCGCCGCCGAGTCCCTCGTCGACGCCCCGCTGTCCGGACCCGTCGACTTCGCCGACCTGCTCGGCATCGACGACGTCGCGCAGCTCGACCTGTCACGCCTGTGGGCGCCGCGCGGCGAACGCTCCTTCCTGCGCGTACCGATCGGTGTCAGCGACTCCCGCGAGCCGGTGCTCCTCGACCTCAAGGAGTCCTCCGAGCTCGGCATGGGCCCGCACGGCCTGTGCGTCGGCGCCACCGGTTCCGGAAAGTCGGAGCTGCTGCGCACCCTCGTCCTCGCCCTGGTCGCCACCCATCCGCCGGAGGACCTCGCACTCGTCCTCGTCGACTACAAGGGCGGTGCGACGTTCGCACCCTTCGCCGACCTGCCGCACGTCGCCGGTGTCATCACCAACCTGGAGAACCAGGCCGGCCTCGTCGAGCGCGTCCACGCCTCGCTCGCCGGTGAGGTCAAGCGCCGCCAGCAGGTCCTCAAGGACGCGGGCAACGTCGCCGACATCGGCGACTACGCCGCCCTGCGGTCCGACAAGCGGCCCGACCTGGACCCGCTGCCGCACCTCTTCGTCGTCATCGACGAGTTCGGTGAACTCCTCACAGCCAAGCCGGACTTCATCGACCTGTTCCTGTCCATCGGACGCATCGGCCGCTCCATCGGCGTGCACCTGCTGCTGTCCAGCCAGCGCATCGAGGGCGGCAAGCTCAAGGGCCTCGACACCTACCTCTCGTACCGGCTCGGCCTGCGCACCTTCTCCGCCGACGAGTCCCGCACGGTCCTGGACACCACGGACGCCTTCCACCTGCCGCCGCTGCCCGGCTTCGGCTACCTCAAGGTCGACACCAGCCACTACGAGCGCTTCAAGGCGAGCTACGTCTCCGGGGCCTACCGCGGCCCCGTGCAGCGCGCCGAGGAAGCGGACTCCGGACCGCTCGCCCTCGAGTACGAGGCGTTCAACACCCTTGCCAAGAAGGAGAGTTCGGGCGAGCAGGAGCCGACCGTACGGCGCCGCGAGACCGGGCCGACCGAGATGGGCGTCATTGTCGGACAGCTGGAGAACGCCGCCGGTCCCGTACGCCGCATCTGGCTGCCGCCGCTGCCCGACGCCATCGCCCTGGACAAGGTCGCCGGCCCGCTCGACGTCGGCCCGCGCGGCATGCAACTGGCCAAGCGGAGCGGCCCGCTCCGAGTACCGCTCGGGCTGCTCGACGACCCCACCAAGCAGTGGCAGGGCCAGTGGTACCTGGACCTCACGGTCGCCGGCGGCCACGCCGCCGTCATCGGCGGCCCGCAGTCGGGCAAGACCACCCTGCTGCGCACACTCGCCCTGTCGATCGCACTGACCCACACCCCGCAGGAAGTCGGCGTCTACGGACTCGACCTCGTCGGCGGCGGCCTCCAGGCACTGGCGGACCTGCCGCACGTCGGCGGCGTCGCAGGCCGCGCCGACCGCGAACGCGCCGGACGCACCGTCGAGGAAGTACGCAACGCACTCGCCGCCCGCGAGGAACTCTTCCGCGAACACGGCATCGACTCCGTCGAACAGCTACGCACCCTGCACGCCGCAGGCCGGCTGCCCCAACTGGCCTCCGCCGAGATCGTGCTCGTCATCGACGGCTTCGGCGCACTCCGCGACGACTTCGAGGAGCTCGACGACGCCGTCGTCGACATCCTCAAGCGCGGCGGCGGCTACGGCATCCACGTCGTCGCAGGCATGCTCCGCTGGAACGACGTCCGCATCGCCACCCAGTCGAACTTCGGCACCCGCGTCGAGCTGCGCCTCAACGACCCCAGCGAGTCCAGCATCGACCGCAAGCTCGCCCAGACCCTGTCGCCCGACGAACCCGGCCGCATCCTCACCGACGGCAAACTCTTCGCCCAGGTCGCGCTGCCCCGTACGGACGGCCTCCCCGACACGTCCGACCTCGGCGCCGTCCTGGAACGGACCGCCCGCACCGTCCGCGCCACCTGGAGCGGCGACGTCGCCCAGCCCGTACGCGTCCTGCCGCACGTCCTGGAACCCCACCTGCTGCCCGGCCCGGTCGCCGAGCCCAAGCGGGTACCCATCGGCCTGGACCAGACGGCCCTCGCACCCGTCCTGCTCGACCTGTTCCACCACGACCAGCACCTGCTGATCATGGGCGACAGCGAATGCGGCAAGACAAACCTGCTGAAGACCGTCGCCGGCGGACTCATCGAGCGCTACAGCGAGGACGAGCTGGTCTTCGCCGTCATGGACCCGCGGCGCGGACTGCGCGGCGCGATCCCCGAGGAGTTCCGCGGCGGCTACGCGTACAACGCCAAGATGTGCGCCGGGCTCGCCGCAGGCATCGCCACCGAGCTGGAGAAGCGGCTGCCCGACGACAGCGCGGGCACCGAGGACCTGGAACCCGGAAGCTGGGGCAGCGGCCCACGGATCGTGGTGCTCGTCGACGACTACGACGTACTGACCACCGCGGGACTCGCCCCGCTCGCACCCTTCCTGCCGTACATCCCCTCCGCGGTCGACATCGGGCTCCACTTCGTCCTGACCCGCCGCGTCGCGGGCGCCTCGCGCGGCATGTACGAACCACTCATGCAGGGCCTGCGCGAGTCCGGCGCCTCGGCGATCGTCATGGCGGGCGACCGCAGCGAAGGCCAGCTGTTCCCCGGGGTGTACGCCACCCAGCAACCGGCCGGCCGCGGCGTGCTCATCCGCAGAGGCCAGTCGAACCGCCTGATCCAGACCGTGTACACCGCCGGATGACGCCCACGGGAACCGTCCCGCGACCGCACCGACATCCACACCCCGCACCACGAAGGACCGGACGACCACATGACCAAGGACGTCATCGCCCTCACCCGGAGAATGCCCGACCCGCTGACCGTGCTCGCGGGTCTGCTCTCCGGAGGCCCCGACAAGCTGGTGGAGACCGTGGGCGAGGACGCGGTCGTACGGCTCTGCGACGAGGAGGGCCGCCCCCTGGTCTCCGTCGAGGCACCGCTGCTCGTACAGGTCGCCGGCGAGGCCGAGCGGCTGCTCGGCGCGACCGCACCCGCAGTCCCGTTCTGGTGGACCGAAGCACGCGCCACCACCGGCGTCGAGGAGGCCGAGCGCCTCGCGGGCACCTTCGCGGCCCGCCTCATCGCCCTCGCAGGGGGATCCGCCTGGCCACCGGAGGCCGCGCGCTCCGTCGCCGTGGTCAAGACCGACGGCGTCAGCGTCGCACCCACACCCGCCGCCCAGCCCGCGATCGACGCGCTCACCGACAAGGTGGCCGTCGTCATCCAGGACCGGCCGGTGGTCGCCATGACCGCCTGGCTCTCCGACGCGTTCCGGGCCACCGCCGACGCCGAGCTCGGCCTCCAGATCGTCACCTCCCCGGGCACCACGCTCTCCCCCGCCGTACGCAACAGCCTGACCGGCTGGCCGTCGCGCTGGGTCGTGCAGGACGAGCGCGACGGCTACTACGACGGCCTGTCCGGCGCCGTGCTGCGCTGGCAGAACGGCATGTTCGCAACGGTCGAGGCGGCCGACGCGACGCCCGACGACCCACGCACCCCGGTGGCCGCCTCCTTCAAGGAGTTCACCGACACCGGCGAGCGTCAGCTCGCCATCTCGTTCCGCACCGTCCACCCCGCCGACGACCGGCTCGTGCTCGGCGGCGCCCTGGAAGCGGTATGGCGCGAGCTCACCGGCAACCCCCCGGCGGGCTGGGGCACCGCCGAGCCCGCCAACCTGCCCTGGTCACTGCGCCAGCTCACCGATGTCGCCCACGACAGGTCGCCCGCGCCGACCTGGGTCGTGGTGGTCGGCAGCCCGGACCGGCCCGGTCTCGCCACGGTCCGCATCAGCCGTACGACGGGCGGCGTGGAGGAGGACGTCACCCTGGCGTTCGGCTACGGGGCCGGCGAGGAACCGCCGGTGGACGCCCTGCCCCGGGTCGCGGAGATCCTCGCCACCCGCCACCACCTGCAGTCGATGCTTATACAGATCCGCAAGGCCCGACGCGACCTGGCGGTACCGCCCCGCTTCGAAGGTCCCGGCGTGCCGGTGGCGTTCGTGCTCGGCGCGGAGGAGGTCCGCGAGATGCCCGGCGACCGCGCCCGGCGCACCCCGCTGTCCGAGCCCCCGGTCCAACTCGGCCCGAAGACCCGCCCCGCGCTCTACTACCCGCTGCCCGGCGACCCTTCGGACCTGTCGGGCTGGCAGGACTTCGAACGCCTCGTGCGGCATCTGAAGGGCGCCTGACCGGTCCCCCGGAGCAACCCGCCCGGCAGCGGCACACACGCACGGCGACCACCCCACCGGTCCGCGCCCCCGGCGATCCTTATCGACGGGGGCGCGACGCCCCCACTTCACCGCCCTGCTGACGGATGTTCATCACCGGTGTCCAACCTGGCCCTTCACCGTTTCCACTTGTGGAGGTACCCACACATGACTCGACCGGCCCGCCGCCGGATCGCCGTCGCGGCAGTCTCGGCACTCGCCGTTTCCCTGCTGCTGCCGGCCGCGGCTGACGCCACCACCCAGCCGGGACCCGGGCAGGGCGTCTCCGGCAAGGTCGTCCGCACATCCACCCTCCCGGACATCCCGCTCGCCGCCTTCTCCAACGCCCTGCTGCACCACTCGGTGGCCGACGACCACGGCGTCGACCTCGGCGGCATCGGCAGCGACCTCTTCCCGGCCGGACGACGCGGGGAGTTCTGGACCGTCACCGACCGCGGCCCCAACGGCCAGATCAAGATCGACGGTGTCAACCGGCGGACCTTCCCGGTCCCCGGCTTCGACCCCGCGATCGTCAAGGTCAAGGTCGACGGCGCCAGGCTCGACATCCTCGAGGCGCTCCCGATCCGGACACGCAGCGGCGCACCCGTGACCGGCCTGTCCAATCAGAGCGGCCGTGACGAGAACCCCTACACCTACGACGCCTCCACCCCGCTGGGGTTCAACCCCGACGGGCTGGACACCGAAGGCATCGTGCGATCTCACGACGGCACGTTCTGGCTGGTCGACGAGTACGGCCCGTCACTCGTCCACGTCTCGGCGACCGGCCGGGTACTCACCCGGTACGTCCCCAAGGGCCTCGCCCTGAAGGGCGCCGACTACCCGGTGGTCGAGGGCCTTCCGTCGGTGTTCCTCACCCGCAAGGGCAACCGGGGTTTCGAGGGCCTCGCCCAACTTCCGGGCGGAGACCTGGTCATCGCCTTGCAGAGCCCCCTGCTCAACCCCTCCAAGCAGGTCGGCGAAGCGTCGGGGACCACGCGTCTGCTGCGCTTCTCGCCCCACCGGGGCAAGGTCACGGCCGAGTACGCCTACGCCTTCGACCCGGTCGGCACGGTCGACCCCGGCGAGGACGACCCGACCGAGCTGAAGATCTCCTCGGTGGTCGCGACCGGCCCGGACACCCTGCTGGTGCAGGAGCGCACGGACCGGGCCGCCCGTCTCCACCGGGTGGTGCTCCGGCCCGGGAACAACATCCTGGGCACCGCCTGGGACTCGACCACCACCACCCCGTCGCTGGAGGCGCTGCCGAACCCGGCGGCCGCGGGCGTGCCGGTGCTGTCGAAGAAGCTCGTCGTCGACCTCAACACGGTGCCCGGCGCGCCGAAGAAGATCGAGGGCGTCGCCGTCGTCGACTCGCGGACCATCGCGGTCATCAACGACAACGACTTCGGCATGACCGACGGCACCGGCGCGTTCGGCCCCGACGGCCGACTCGTCGACAGCGGTGTGGAGACCACGCTGGTCCAGATCCGTCTGGACGCACGGCTGCGCTGAGTCCCCGGCCGCCGACGGCGGCCACGAGCGGTCCCGGCCCATGTCCGGGCCGGGACCGTCCCGGTGTCACCACCGCCAGACTTCACAAGTGGCCCACAATCCAGGCCGACTTGGCGTCAGGCGTTCACGCGGCACGCCTCCGCCGGTCAGCCGGTGATCATCATCGGCCGGGATCGTCCCCCCATGACGACCACCTCCCGCACCGCCAGGATCCGCCCGTCCGCCGCCGTGGCGATCGCCCTGGCCGCGTCCGCGTCCCTCTTCGTCGGCACGACACCCGCACAGGCCGCGTCCGACGCCGCTCCGACCTACGAAGTGAAGATCAACCTCACCACCGCCGCACTGGACGCGTCGCACACCCCGCTCGCGGCCGTGAAGTCCGCCTTCGGGATCACGGGCTCCGCAAAAGCCCGTTCGTACACCTACTACGACACCGACGCCCAGGCCCTGGACGCCCAAGGCTGGAGCGTCCGGCTCCGGCACAAGAGCGGCTCCTCGTTCGAGGAGAGCTACAAGAAGCGCTTCGCCGTCACCGACGGCGACATCGACGGCGCTCTCACGACAGCCGACGCAGCCGGATTCGACAGCAGCGACACCAACTACGACGCCGAAGTCGACTGGGGCTACGCCAAGCAGACCCTCAGCTTCAGCAACGAGAAGTCCCACAGCGCCTCCGGCTACTCCGGCACCGCCATGCCGAGCAGCGGCACCGGTCTGAGCTGGCTGGTGAACGAGATCCCGGGCAAGCTCCAGGACTGGAACACCGACAACTGGGGCAAGACCACCCTCCAGAGCTCCCGCTCCCACGGCCCGGTGACCTCGCAGGTCTGGGAAGGTGCATGGGAAGCGTCCGACGACGCCGGCATCGAGGTTCTCCCGGTCGTGGGTGCGAGCGGTTCGGGCACCGAGTACGTCGTCGAACTGTCCTTCAAGGCGGACGATTACGCCGACGCGGCGAAGCTCCACACCGACGCGATCGACGTCGCGGAGTCGCACGGCTGGCTGTACCACGGCGACATCCTCAAGACCGGGCTGATCCTCGACCGCTACTAGCAGTGCTCGGTCAGGCCGATATCGGGGACGACGCGTCGCGGCGGCAGGTGCGGCAGGCGCCGGCGCAGTCCGCGAGCAGGATCTGTAACGCGCGGGCCACCTGGCAAGGACTCGAGCCGGAGCCGCGTCCTTCGGGGCCCGGGCCGGTCGCTGCAGGATGCAGAAGGACCCCGCGACGAAGACCCAGGTCGCCGTCGCGGGGGCCTCGCTGATCACGTGAAGCCGAGCCGCAGTGATCAAGAACATCAGGACAGGGCGCTCGATGCCGGTTCCGGTTCCGGGCGCGAACGGCACCATCCCGGCCACTCGGCCGATGAGCGTTCCGGCCCCGGAGAGCAAAAGACCCAGGTCAGAGCACATCTGACCTGGGTCGTTCCCGAGCCCCCTGTCGGATTCGAACCGACGACCTACGCATTACAAGCTCGCTAGAGCGTCCCCTTGTCCTTCCCTGACTATCCCCGGATTCACCGTTTCAGCAGGTCAGCACGTAGGGGCCTATTCGGATCCACGTGATCGTTCACCGGGTTTCACCATCCTTCCGGCCCCCATCTGGCCCCCATGGGCCCCCGTCGGCTGGCAGTTGCGCCCTGAACTGGCGGGCCGCCAGGTCAGCGCCGGGCGGGAAAGTGACTCCAGCGCATCGACCTTGCGACGCAAAGAGGCCCTACCCCGCTGCTTCCGTTCTAGTGGTCGTCGCAACATCCCAGCTCAGGGGATGCGATGGACTTCAAGATCCGGGAGCTCCGAACGGTGGCTCAAGGGCGCAAGCAGCTGCTGCGTGAGCGGGAGGCATACTCCCAGCTCATGCAGCAGGGCTTCAGTAACGAAGAGGCATGTCGGATCGTCGGCATCAACGAGAAGACCGGCCAACGCTGGCGCAACGGCCGCAGCGCCGACCGCCACCAGAAGGCGGCACCCCCGATCAATACGGTGGTGCCGCCTTCCGGTCCGTCCCGATACCTGCGCGAGGACGACCGGATCTACATCGCCGACCGGCTGCGGGAGAAGGGAGGTCATCCGCGGCATCCACGGCATCTGCGAGCGCGCCAACTCCCTGCTCAAGACGACCTTCAAGGCCCTACGCAGGGTCAGCCTCGACCCCAGCCGCATCACGAAGATCGCTGCCGCCGCTCTCGTCCTGCTCCAGATCGAGTACGACCGCACCATCTGAACGATCACGCAACGTCTGATCCGTTACCGAGAAGGGCTCATTGGGCGCAATCCTGGGCCGGTAGGGCTTCGCCCATCAATTTCAACATGAATGCACGCATCTCACACACTGTCTTGTCACCGAAGCTTCACAAGTTTTAACCTTGGCTCGCTCACTGTGGGCCTCCCCACACGGCCACTGTGGCCAGCAAGGATGCCCCTGTACCTCAGGGGTGACGCTGCAACCGCGATCCCCGCGCGCGTGTCGCCTGCGTCCGCACGCGGTGCGCAGCTCCTGCCTCACACTCATCGATCACGATGCTGACCCTGATGCTTCAGGGTCAAAGGGAGTCACGCGCACCATGCAGGAATTCGAGTCCCATCTGCTTGATGTCTTGACAGCCGTACGCGAGTTGTCGCGACGCAGTCTCGACGTCTATCGGGCCGATCACCGGCACGTGCTGGAGCATGCGCACCTGGAACGCGATATTTTCAGGGGCGGTTACAGTGACCGGCAGATCTACGAACTCGTCCAGAACGGCGCCGACGAGATCGAGAACGAGGGTGAGGGCCGTATCCAGGTCGTCCTGACGGACACTTACCTGTACTGCGCCAACACCGGTTCCCCCGTTTCCCCGCAGGGCGTGGACACGATTTTGCACATGAGTTCGTCGGCCAAGCGCGGTGGGAAGATCGGGCGTTTCGGCGTGGGCGTGAAGTCCGTGCTCAGTGTCTGTGACACCCCTCGTTTCTTCAGCACCAGCGGTAGCTTCGGTTTCGATAAGCAGTGGTCCTCCCAACTGATCCGGGCCACCGTGCCGGTCCCGGAGGATCAGGAGACGCCGGTCCTTCGGATCGCCCAGGTGTTGGACGACGTCGCAGAGCGCAAGAGGGACCGTCGCCTCGACGCGTTGATGGAGTGGGCCTCCACGGTGGTGGTGCTGCCGTTGAAGCCGGGTGCGGTTGAGCGGCTCGGCGGGGATCTCCACAACTTCCCGGTGCACTTCCAGTTGCTCTCCCCCCATGTGGACACCGTCATACTCGAGGACGCGCGAAACGGCCGTCACCACCTGCGCGTCATCAACCAGGACGCCTCCGGCGACGTCCACACCATCCGCGAGCAGCTGGACGGCAAGCAGGTCCGCACGGAGCAGTGGCGGGTCTTCTCCCGCGATCACTCGCCCTCGCCGCAGGCGCTGGAGACGGCGGGTGACCAGCACGGTCGACCGACGATCCGCATCTCCTGGGCGGTGCCCGGCAAGGGGGTGAAGAATCGCTCCGAACGCGGCGAGTTCTGGGCCTATTTCCCCACCCACTACAACACGACCCTCACGGGCGTGCTGAACGCGGCCTGGCAGACGAACCCCGACCGCCAGAACCTCCAGACGAGCCCCTTCAACACCGAATTGATCCGGGCGGCCGCGGAACTGATCGTCGATTCGGTGCCCAAGCTCGTGGAGGCGGACGACCCCGGCTCGTATCTCACGTTGCTGACGGCCCGCGGACGCGAGGCCGCCCAGTGGGCGGACCGGCAGCTCAGCTCGGATGTGCTGGACGCGGCGGTCGTGCGTGCGTCCGTACCCGACCAGACGGGCACTCTGCGCGAGCCGAAGAAAGTGCACCTGCACCCCGAGAACCTGCAGCCGGAGTGGCTGCGACTGTGGGCCGAACACCCCGGTCGCCCGACGGACTGGGTGCATCACAGCGTCGAGGCCCGCGAGCGTCGCTCACGCGTGCGCGACGTCATGGAACGGGCGGACAGACGCGCCGCGTCCGTCAAGGACTGGCTCGAGGCACTGGTGTCGGACGGCAGTCCCGAGGCGAGCATCCTCGCTCTGGTCATCGCCGCCGACATGAAGTCCAAGGTCTCCGCGCACGCCGCGGAGGCCGCCCGTGCACGCATCCTGCTGACCGAGGACGGCGAATTCCACGTCCCCGAACCAGGAGGCGTGTACCGGCGCGTCACGGCGTCCGGACCGCTCCACGACGGGCAGAGGTACGTGCATCCCGAGGTCGCCCTCGACCGGGAGGCGTCGAAAGCCCTGTCCATCCTGGGCATCACCGAAGCCAGCGCCGTTGGCCGCCTGGAAGCCGTCTTGGACATCGGCTTCGCCGGGTACGCAGAGGGCGACTGGGCCCAGTTCTGGGAACTCGCCCGCCAGGCCGGTGGTGCCCCGACGGTGACCGCGATCCAGGACCGGTGTCCGGGCTACCGGGAGACGATCCACGTAAGGTGCTGTGACGGCCGCTTCCGCCCTCTGAACGCATGCCTCCTGCCCGGCCGCGTCGTCCCCTCGGACCTGTCCCGTGACGCGCACGCAGCCATCGATCCGCGTTTCCACGGTCCCGACCTGGCGGTGCTCAGGGATCTGGGGGCATCGGAGATCCCGACTCTTGCACGTGTCGACCGGGAAGCGGCGTGGTTCGCAGGGTACTTCGAGTACGCGCTCGACGAATTCAACCAGTCGCTTACCGGTCGGCACGTCGGCGCCAAGGCGATCGTCGTCGAGGGCTCCGACACCGCAGGGCCGCTGGAACTCCTGCTGGATCTGTCCGAAGAGGGACGCGCCGCCTACGTCCGCGCCCTGCCCCGCCACGGCGTCCCGCACCACTGGATCGTGCGCCGCCCCACCACGGGTGCCCAGGACACGGTCGACTCCCCCATCGTGTGGCTGATACAGCAAAAGGTGCACCTGCCCACCGGTCAGGGGCTGCGCCGTATCACCGAGGCCGTCGCTCCCGAGCTGCGCACACACGGCGACCTCCTTCCCGTCGCTGAGGTCGACTCCGAGATCGCGGCGGCGCTGGGTCTGGCCGCACAGGTCCACGACGTCCCACCCGGTGCCTGGCGCGTCCTGTTCGAGCGTCTCGCGTCCACCGACGACGACGCCCTCGTCGGCCGCGCCTACGCCCTCCTCGCGCAGGCCACGGAGGGCGACGCCGAGATTCCCTGGCCGAGCGACGAGGGCACGCGGTGCCGTGTCGGCGAGGAGTGGGCCTCTCGGCCGGACGGTGACATCTACGTGACCCATGATCGGGCCAAGTACCGTGCTCTGAGGGCCCATCGGTTGCCCGCTCTCCTTGCGCCGACCGCGGCGGACGCCGAGCGCATGCGCAGGCTGTGGTTGATGCAGGACGCCGAGCTCGCCATCAAGGAGGAGATCGAGCACGTACCCGCCGGCGATCCGACCCCTCTGTTCGACGTCTACCCGCGGCTCAAGCAGCGCCTCCCGCACGACACGGACCTGCGGATCGTTCAGTGCTCTTCGCTCGCCCGCGTGGTGACCACCACCAGCCACGGGCGGGAGGAAGAACCGCTGACCCAGACGCGCTCCGGTTCCGACATCCTGCTGTGCGGCCCCGAGGGCGAACTGTCGGTGCTGATGGCCGTGGCCGCCGCGCTGGGTCTTCGCCTCGACGAGGCCGCCTGCCGCGCCCTGTTGGCACAGCAGGTCAAGGACCGGGAGAACGAGAAGTTCGTCGCGGTGCGCCGGGAGCCCGACGTCGCCCGCAAACTACTGTTGGCCCTGGGCGTCGACCGTCTGCGCGACCGGCTTCCCGCGGGTCTCCTGATCACCGACGAGGAGCTGCGCGGCGCCCCGGCCGACGACCTGCGCGTCGCGCGCCTGGTGATGGCGTCGTACGGGGACGACGTCCTGCGCACCCTCGCCCCGGCCTTCCGTGAGGCGGGGTTCGAGGACACCCCCACGCAGTGGGTGGGCGGCGCCACGACCCGCGCGTTCCTGCGCAACTACGGCTTCCCCGCGTCCTGGGCCGGCGACCCGGATGACACGCCACCCCCCACGAGCTTCGCCGTCATGGGGCCTCGAACCGTCGCCGACCTGCACGACTACCAGGTCACGGTCGTGTCCAACATGTATCGCCTCCTGGTCCAGGACACCCCGCAGCGGGCGATGCTCAGCCTGCCGACCGGAGCGGGCAAGACCCGGGTCGCGGCGGAGGCGACCATCCGCGCCCTGCGCGAGGGTCACCTGGTCGGACCGGTGCTGTGGATCGCGCAGAGTGAGGAGCTGTGCGAGCAGGCCATCGCCACCTGGGAGTTCCTGTGGCCGCACCTCGGTTCCGCCTCCAAACTGCACATCAGCCGCATGCGTCAGGGCCACCACCCCGAGCCGTTCAACGACGGACACCACCTGGTGGTCGCCATCGACGACACACTCGTCCAGCGTCTGGCCGACGAACGGTACGCGTGGCTGCGCTACGCCGCGGCGGTCATCATCGACGAGGCCCACTTCGCGATCCCCAAGACCTACACCAAGATCCTGGATCTGTTGGGCATCGACCAGTACCGGGTCTCCCGCCCTCTGATAGGCCTGACCGCGACCGCCTATCGCGGCCGCAACGACGAGGAGACGCGACGCCTGGTCAAGCGTTTCGGTGAGCGCCGCCTCGACTTCGGTGCCTTCGACGGGGACGACGAGAACGCGGCGCACCGACACCTGCAGCACCTCGGGGTCCTGTCGCGGGTGAAGCAGCGCGAGCTCTCCGGCGGTCGCGTCGCCCTGTCGCCGGCCCAGGCCGAGACGGTCCTGCAGAACAACGGCATGCGCATCCCCGACGACATCACCAAGAAGCTCGCCGACGACGTCTCCCGCACCCAGCGCATCGTGGCGGAGATCGAGAAACTCGACCCACGCTGGCCCATCCTCGTCTTCGCGACCTCCGTGGAGCACTCCAAGGTCCTCGCCGCGCTGCTCAACGACCGCGGTGTCTCGGCCGCCTTCATCGAGTCGAAGACCAGATCCAGCATCCGGGCCAAACGCATCGAGGACTTCCGCAACGGCAAGATACGGGTTCTGACGAACTACGGGGTCCTCACGCAGGGCTTCGACGCGCCGAAGGTCCGCGCGGTGGTCGTGGCACGCCCCACCTACAGCCCCAACACCTACGTGCAGATGATCGGTCGTGGACTGCGCGGCCCCGCCAACGGCGGGGAGCCCGAATGCCTGATCCTCAACGTCCGCGACAACATCGAGAACTTCGGGCGCGACCTGGCGTACACGGAGTTCGAGCACCTGTGGAAGAAGGCGTACTGATGGATACCCGCGGCGCGGACAGAGCCCTCACCCCGGAGCAGGCGGTCGTCGTCGAACAGCCCGCCGACGCGTTGGTCCTGGTCACCGCCGGAGCCGGAGCCGGGAAGACCTACACGCTCGTACGGCGCCTGGACCACCTCCTGGAGGACGACGGGCTGAGCGCGGGCGAGATCCTGGTCCTGAGTTTCTCCCGGGCCGCCGTGCGGGAACTCAGGGACCGGGTCCTCGCCCAGGGGGGCGAGGACGCCCGGCAGGTCAGGGTCACGACCTTCGACTCCTGGGCGCTGGACGTGCTCACCCGGATCGATTCCGCAACCGACTGGCGCAGCACGTCGTTCGATGAACGCATCGAGCAGGCCGCCGACGCGATCGCCGCTGGCCGGGCGGACGTCCTGTTCGAAAAGGACCTGCGCCACGTCGTCGTCGACGAGGTGCAGGACCTGACCGGAGGACGCAGCACCCTGGTGGAGAATCTGCTGGAACGCTTCGACTGCGGATTCACGGTCGTCGGCGACCCCGCGCAGGCAATCTACGCCTTCTCGGTCAGCGACCCGAACGACCTGGCGTTGGAACCGGGGCGCTTCTTCCGCTCGCTGCAGGACCTGTTCGGCGACGACCTCGTGCACCTGACGCTCAGTGAGAACTTCCGCGCCCGCACGGAACAGGCGCGCACAGCCCTGCGGTTCGAGGGCCGCGTGCGTGACAGCGGCGGCCTCGACGCGGGGGGCGCCGACGCCCTCCACGCGGAGCTCCGCCAGGAACTGCTGGCGGCCGACGACTTCGGCGACCTCAACGAACCCTCCTTCCGGGATCTGTTGAACGACCCGGATCGCCCCACCGCACTGTTGTGCCGCACCAACGGTCAGGCGCTGCTGATATCCGAGCAGCTGCACACGCTCAGCGTCGACCACCGGCTGCGCCGGGGCGCCCGGGACCGCTCGGCCCCCGCGTGGTTGGAGGCCCTGTTGCGGGAAGTCGACGGCCCCTCGCTGTCCCGCCGCGCCTGGGACGACCTCCACCATGCCGGACACGTGCTTCCCGCCGACCAGGACGGCGAGCGCCTGTGGCGGCTGCTGCGCGGATCCTTCGGCGACCCCACCGGCCGCACCGTCGCCCTCGACCGTCTACGGGACGCACTGGCCGGCGAACGCCTCCCGGACGAGCTGACGGCTCAACCGGATCACCACCTGGTGGTGTCCACCTTCCACCGCGCGAAGGGACTGGAGTTCGACCGCGTCCTGGTCGTCGACCCCGGCCCCCTGGACGCGGCACGCTTCGACTCCCCCACCCTGGCCTCCGAGGAGATCCGGGCCCTGTACGTCGCGATGACCCGACCGCGCGAGGAGCTCTACCGTCACCCCTCGCCCGACGTCCGTCAGGTGCGTCGCTGCCCCGCAACCGGGCGGTGGGCTCGCTACGGCTGGAAGAAATGGGAACGCAAGGGCGTCGAGATGAAGAGCGGGGACGTGCACGTCACCCACCCCGCGGGCACGGTCGGATTCGCCGACGACGTGAAGAGCCTGCAGCATCTCTTCCGCGAAGAGCTGACGGCCGGTACCCCTGTCACCCTGGACAAGATCGACGCCACGCCCCCCACCGGCGAGGAGGACGCTCCCGGGGTCATGTCGCCCGGCTATCTGATACGCGCCGGCGACCGCCCGATCGGTCTCGTGTCGGACTCCTTCCGCAAGGACCTCTACCGCTATCAGCGCCAGGGGCCGAAGCATCGCCCCTCCACGTGGCCCGTCCGGATCACCGGCGTCCGCATCGAGTCCGTCGAGACGGTGACCGGCAGCACCGCCGCCGGCATCGCCGCGGGACTGGGTGATCACGGCATCTGGCTCGCCCCGCGCCTGGGCGGGCTGGGCCGCTTCCACTACGACCACACCACCGGCGTGTCGGAGGGCAGCCATGAATGACCATCGCGAGCACTATCGGTTCAGGGACGAACTGGTCCATCGGCTGCGCCGCGACCTCCTCGGTCCCACGGGGGCGGACGCCGATTCGACGGAGACCATCGGCGACTGGCCCGCCACCAGTTATGCCCTCGGTGTGCTCTTCCCGCGCATACGGGACACGGACGGTCTCACCGCCGAGGCCCGTGAACTCGACCACGACGACGCCGACTCCACCCTGACCGTGGACGAGACCCCGGACACCGGCGTCACCCTGGCGAACGTCCGCAAGCCCTCGGCCCTGGGGCTGACCTTCGCCGTCGACCCCGCGGTCTGCCAGACCGTCACCGTCACCGTCACCGCCGCCGTGTACGACCCGGTCGACAAAGCCGGCGTCCCCACCACGGCCGAGCGTGCGGAACGGCGCACGACCGACGAGCAGGACCTGTACTGGCGGCGGCGCCCCCTGTCCCTTCCGCCCGTGCCGGTGGACGTCACCGAGTTGCGCCAGGAACCGCGCCCCCTCGCCCCCGGTCTCGAACTACGCGTACGGGTACGCCGCCCCAGCGGTCCCCGCGGCGTCGTCGCCGTGACCACGACCCTGGTCAACACCCACGAGATCGCATCGGGGCAGATCCAGGACACCTCCTGCTTCTTCCAGACACAGATCCGTGTCGCGACCGGCGACGGCTCCCTGGCTCTGGTGGAGCGGCCCGCGCCGCCCAGTACGGACGACGAGGTGGTCCTGAGCCGACTGCTGCACCGGCACGCCCCCAACTTCGCCACCGGACACGGCTGCGCGGCGGACTGGCATTGGCGCCCCCCCACACCGCGCGACCTGCGGCCGCAGGACTGTGTACCGGCCGCGACGTCAGCGGTGTGGAGCGAATTCGCACCCTCCCACGAGGTGCTGCTGACCGACTCCAACCCGGACATCGCTGTGGACTCGCTGGGCATGCGGCGGCTGGCCGACGCCGACGACACCGACGTCGTCCGGGCTCTGCGAGGGCTGACCACCGCCTACGGCGCCTGGATCGCGGATCGCGGCATCGACGCATCGACGCTGCGCGCCCACCATCGCGTGGACGCCGACTTCGCGCGGGTTCTCGACCGACAGCTCGAGCTGTGCGACCGGGCCAGGCAACGCATGGACTCGGGTATCGCTCTTTTGGAGCGCGATCCTCAGGCCATGCGTGCATTCCGCCTGGCCAACCGTGCCATGGCAACCCAGCGAGCCCGCACGTCGTGGATCAAGAAGGGCAGAGTCGGCGAGCCCGTCGAAGACGGAGTCTGGCGTCCCTTCCAGATCGGGTTCCTCCTGCTGTGCCTGGACGGCATCACCGACCCCAACCACCCCGATCGGGAGACCGCGGACCTGCTCTGGTTCCCCACCGGCGGCGGCAAGACCGAGGCCTACCTCGGTCTCATCGCCTTCACCACCTTCCTGCGCCGCCTGCGCCTCGGGGAGCGGGGTGCGGGTGTGACCGTGCTCATGCGATACACGCTCCGTCTCCTGACACTGCAGCAGTTCGAACGGGCCTCCGCACTCATCTGCGCCATGGAACACATGCGCCGCAAGGAGCCCGAGGCTCTCGGAGACGAGCCGATCTCCATCGGCATGTGGGTCGGCAAAGCCGCCACCCCCAACTACCTGACCACCAAACAGGACAAGGAGAAGTCCGCGGAGACGGGCCTGCGCAGGCTGGCCGAAGGCAAACAGCTCCACGAAGCCAATCCCGTGCAGCTCAGGTCCTGCCCCTGGTGCGGGACCGCACTGGACCACCACGCCTACACCGTGGAAGCACAGGAGCGGCGCCTGGCGATCCGCTGCCCGAACGCCGGCTGTGCATTCCGCCGGGGCCTGCCGGTGCACCTGGTGGACGAAGCCGTCTACCACTACCACCCCACCCTGGTGATCGCGACAGCCGACAAGTTCGCTCAGATCGCCTGGCGCGAACAGGTGGCGGCGATCTTCAACCAGGACATCGAACACCTCGACACCCCGCCACCGGAACTGATCGTCCAGGACGAGCTGCACCTGATCTCCGGACCGCTCGGAACCCTCGCCGGACTCTACGAGGCGGCGATCGACCTGGCCTGCGACCGCCCGAAGATCATCGCGTCCACGGCGACCATCCGTCGCGCCCAGGACCAAGGAAAGGCCCTCTTCGACCGACCGGAGGTGGCCCAGTTCCCGCCCGCGGGCCTCGACGCCCGGGACTCCTGGTTCGCCGTCGAGACGCCGGCGGACAAGAAGGCGACCCGCCGCTACGTCGGGCTCCTCGCCCCCGGCACCTCCCAGGCCACGCTGCTGGTGCGCGCCTACGCGGCGCTGCTGCACCACGCGGCTGTCATCGACGGCAGTGACAAGACACGCGACGCCTACTGGACCTTGGTGGGCTACTTCAACAGCCTTCGCCTCCTGGCCGCCGCCGAGCTGCAGGTCCGAGACGACGTCCACCGGCGTCTGGAGCTCTTGGCGAGCAACGACGGCCTGCCAAACCTGCGTGCGCGAGAGGTGGACCGGATCACCGAGTTGACCAGCCGCGTGGCGTCCAGCCGCATCCCCGACAAACTCGCGGAGTTGGAGACCGGCTGGCCCAAGACCGCCTCCGACGTCGTCCTGGCCACGAACATGATCTCCGTGGGGGTGGACGTCGACCGTCTGGGCCTCATGGCGGTGCTGGGACAGCCCCAGACCACAGCGGAGTACATCCAGGCGACCAGTCGGGTGGGGCGTCTGCACCCCGGGCTCGTCGTCACCCTCTTCAACTCGGCTCGCTCCCGTGACCGTTCGCACTACGAGGGGTTCGTCCCCTACCACTCGGCCCTGTACCGGCAGGTCGAGTCCACCAGCGTCACCCCCTTCTCGCCGCGAGCGCGCGACCGTGCCCTGCACGCCGCGTTCATCGGGCTCGCCCGCCTCACCATCCCCGACGCCCGCTCCAACACTGACGCAGGCAACGTCAAGGGCTACGCCGACCGACTCGTCGATCTGAGGAACGCGCTCGTCGCGAGGGCTCAAAACATCGACCTGGTCGAGGCCGGCCACGTGGCGCAGGAGATCGACTGGATCATCGAGGACTGGTGCGCGTACGCCGCCGACAACCCGCACCTGGTGTACGAGGCACCCCGGCGCCGACGCCCCGGCGAGAAACGCCCGGCGGACACCGCACTCCTGCGCGCCCACAACGACGACGACCTGACCGAAGCCATCGAAACCATGTGGAGTTTCCGCGACGTGGACGTCGAATCCGACCTGTATTTGGAGGCCTGACATGGGACTTCGTTCGGGCAGCCGACGACGCCTCGACCGAGAGGGCCAGGAGCCGCCGCCCCAAGGCGTACTGGGACGGCTCGGCGCGGTGCGCCGCGCCCAGCAGATCACGACCTACGGCGTCGGGGCGATGGTCGCCATCGGCGACCAGTCGTTCCTGGTGAGCGGACTGGACAGCTGGAAGGTCGGACCGGACTTCGACATCCACGAACCCCGACTCGAAAGCGACCTGCACGTACGGGGTTTCCACCTGCCCCCGGCGTCCGATCCACCCGCCGGTGACGGGGTACGCGTGCGACGCTTCCCCACCACGTACTCGTGCCAAGGATGCGGCGCACTGAAGCCCTACAACGGGTTCAACTCGCCCAAGGGCCGCGGCCACTGCGGACAATGCGACCGGGCGGTCATCCCCTCCCGCTTCATCGTGGCCTGCGCGCAGGGCCACCTGTCCGAGTTCCCCTACTGGGAGTGGACCCACCGACGCCGGGAAGCCGCATCCCCCGGATCGACGGATCGATGCCGGATGAAACTGATCTCCACCGGGCGCACCGCATCCCTGCGCTCCATCGTGATCGAATGCAGCTGCGGCAAGAAGGCCTCCCTCGAGGGAGCCTTCAGCGGTAAGGAGATGGCACGGCTGGGCATCACCTGCAAGGGTCACCGTCCCTGGCTCGGTGACGAGGCGACGCAGCCAGGCTGCGGGGAAGCCCTGCAGGCCCTGCAGCGAGGTGCGTCCGCGGCCTGGTTCCCTGTGGTCCGCTCCGCCCTGACCATTCCGCCGTGGCACAAGGCGTTGATGCAGCTCGTGATGCGGCGCGAGCACCGCAGGCATCTCGTCGGCAAGGACGACGCACGCATCGCCGAGTACGCCTTGGACGAGGGCTGGTTGGCCGACGGCCGCTACACCACCGCGGACATCGTCGACGCCGTGCGCACCCTCGAGGCGGCCGAGCGCGAGGAGGACGCCGACCCGGAGAACCCGGATGCCTTCGAACTGGCGGACCGGCTACGCGCCGAGGAGTTCCGTCAGCTCAGCTCCACCACCGAGGACACCCCCGAGAACCAACACTTCGTGTGCGTCCCCCCAAACGTCACGGCCGGCTCACCGGCCGTGCCCGGCGTCGAGCAGACGATGCTGGTCAAGCGGCTGCGTGAAGTGCGTGCCCTGACCGCGTTCACCCGGGTCACCGCCCCGATGCCGTCCGACCCGCCCGGTCGGCGTGCCCGGCTGCACCGCGGCACGGTTTCCTGGCTTCCCGCGATCGAGGTGATCGGCGAGGGCGTCTTCGTTCGACTGGACACCGACCGTCTGCGCGCGTGGGAGGCGAGGGTGGAATCCGAACCGGCGGGCGCGCGGGTGAAGGCCCTGCGGCAGCGGCACCTGAAGATGCTTCGCGACCGCGGCGACACGCAGCCTCAATCACCGGTGTCCCCCCGACTGGTCCTCGTGCACACGCTGGCACACGCACTCATCAACGAGTGGAGCCTGGACTGCGGCTACCCCGCCGCCGCCCTGCGGGAGCGACTGTACGTCTCGGACGAGATGGCGGGCTTCCTCCTGTACACGGCGACCAGCGACTCGGCCGGTAGTCTCGGCGGCATCATCGCCCAAGGACAGCCCGATCGACTCGCCTCCTCACTCGATGCGGCACTGCGCCGCATATCGTGGTGCTCGGCCGACCCGCTGTGCATGGAGGTCGACGCCAGCGGCACGGGTGGACTCAACCTCGCCGCGTGCCACGCATGCGTCCTGCTTCCAGAGACCAGTTGCGAACTGAACAACATCCTGCTTGACCGGGCGCTGCTCGTGGGCTCCCCAGAGCTGGGGATCACCGGCTACTACCCCCGGGCAGACGAGTGATCCAGTCCCGACGTTCTGCGGACGCCCGCTCCGGTGCCGCTCTCCGACAGTCTTGACTGAGGCACCCGATCTCCCGGGTCAGCCTGGACGGAGGAGCCAGGAGTACATCCCGGCATGGCCAGCACCACCCACCCCAGCACCCCTGAGCCCTACCCCCCGCGCCCCGCCCGAAGCGCCGCACGTTCACCGCGGAGTTCGTACGCCGCCTACACACCGATGGTCGGGTCCAGTAACGCCTGTCGGGCCTGCGTCGAGGTCTACGACGGACTCGGGGGCACTTGGTCCTGCATCAAGTGGCATTAGCCTCAATACCGGTAACTTAGGGAGATTTTGTCCGCTTGACTCGTTTGGGTTTGGTGGCATTGACGATGGTGATGACCGGGGCGCGTGGGCGGTCTGCAACGTGGTGGGCTGCGCGTTCGAGGGGCCAGCTGGCGACTTTGCGTTTGATGACGCGAGGGTTGTCCCGGCGGCGTCGCGGTGGCAGGAGGCGTTCGAGGAGTTCAGCGTGGGTTGCTTTGACCGCGCGGGCGAGCCTGCCGGAGGAAAACGCCGCCAGGTCGGTGACCTGACGGCGCACGACGCGCAGTGAGCGGGTGAAGGAGATCCGGTCGGGATCGTGATCGGCTTGCAGTGCGGCTCGGTGCATCAGGTGCCGGATGGCGTGGTGGACGAGCAGGAAGCCGTAGAGTTCCTGCTCGGCTCCATCAGGGTGCTGGGAACGCAGCACCAGGTGGGAACCGCCGAGGTGGGTCTTGATCTCATCGAGGGTGGACTCGAACTCCCGGCGCTGGGCGTAGAGTTCGGCTAATTCCGCGGCTGGGGCCTCGTCCGGGTCGAGGATCGTGGTGATGAGCCGGTAGACGCCCTCGTGGCCGGCGATGGAGTACTCCACCGCGCGAACCGGAACCCCGCGACAGCCGCCGCCTGGCACCCGGCAGTCACCTCGATACACCACACCCCTGGCGGTCACTCCCCGATCGGTAGCTCACGCGCCCGCTGCCGCGCCTTGGCCCGAATCTCCTTCAGCTGGGCATGGAAGGCGTTGTGCCGGTTCTGGTCGAGATTCAGCGGCAGGTCGAGCTCCCCAATGAGCTCGCTCTCCATATGCCACGGCTCCAGGTGCTCCACCCAGCACACCCGAGCGTGCTCGGCCAACCACTCCGTCAGCTCCGCCTCGCCCTGCTTCCCGAACGTCATCCGCTTGCCACTGCCTACACGTCGCAATTCCAGGCCCAACAGGCAGCCGAGGGTGAGTCGCAATGTGGACCCCTCCGCGTTACCGCGGAAGTGATACCGCACCCGCGTCCGCAGGTTCTGCGTGCTGCTCCGCGTCGCCATGTGCCGGGGTGCAATCCCCACGTACAGCAACTCATCCGTCGGCAGCCCCTCATACGGTGACTCGGTGAACCGCCACCCGTAAACCCCCGGCACCGCCGGCACTGGCCCTGGCTGCCCCATCACCTCGGCCGCCGCCCACAGGCGGTCCGGACTTATCAGACCCTCGGCGCTCATCAGTCATCCCTCCCTTGAACAAACTTCCGGCGCACGGTACGCCTCCCCACCGACATCACCGCACACGGCTCCGGAAGCGGCTGGCACGTACCCATCTAGCCCACCGCCCGTACTATCGGCGCGAAGTGATTTAGCGTTGCGCCTACGTGGCCCCGTGGCGTTCATGGAGCCAGTTGACTTGCCTGATCCAGAACGTCTCCTTCTCGGTCTTCGACGCGTTCTTTGGCAGCAGTTGGAGCTGCTTGGCCAACTCGTAGAAGCCGGGCCCGGCGTCGTTGGCGCCCAAGTAGTGCACCAGAGCGGAGATCATGAGAGGTGAGGAGGAGGGGGCGCCCGCCTGATCTCGGTCCACGATCATTCCCAACAGGTGGCCCATAGCCGCCCGCTCGTCAGCGCGTTCGAAATCGAAAGCGCGGCAGCCCGTTCGTCGAACCAAAGTGGCGTTGAGTTCGGTGTAGGTCGTGACCTTGCCAAGCTTCGCCCGCTCGATGAGGAACTGCCGCCCGGCCTCGACCAACAAGTCCCACTCGTCCTCGGCACGGCTGTATCCAGACATCTTGCCCCTATCCCTGAATCATCCTGATCCGTACGGCGGGAACGTACAGCGCCAGCAGAAGGCTCACAATCCCCGCTGGTGGGCAGCGTCGGCCGTGTCCTCCCCTGTCCACCGCAGGCCGCCGTGGGGCATTGAAGGGCCCTGACCAGTGCTGTCTCGGGCACCGGTCAGGTCACGCGCGCGGCCGCCACTGGGGCGAACTGGTCCTCGTTCCGCTAACACACCCTCGCCTCCGCCAAGAACCGGCTCGGCTCCCCCGTCCATGACACATACAGCCCGTCCCGCGCACGTGTGCATGCCACGAACAGCAGGCAGCGTTCGGACAGGAGGTCGGCTTCGTGCTGGAGGCGGTCCACCTCGATGGGTGTCACGGCCTTCGGCGCCGGCAGGGCATCTGCGTTCACACCGGTCACGGCGACGCAGCGGAATTCCAGGCCCTTGAAAGAGTGCATGGTGCCGATGCGGACGGCGTCCGTTCCTTCCGGTGCATCGGCCCTCAGCTTCACTGCTGGGATGTCGGCGGTCGCCAGCCTCGCGAGAGCCTTCTCGACGCTTTTGTTGAAACGGGTGGTGACTCCGATCTCGCCGGGTGCCACGCCGTTCTCCGTCCATGCGCGTATGTGGTCCACGAGCGCGTCGAGTTCGGCTTCCTCCGACGCAGCCGCGTGAATCTCGGGGCCGTGGCCGTGCAGGGCCGAACGGTAGCCGAGGAGGGTCTCGTTGCGGGCGTCGTCCTCCAGCTGCTCGAAGGGGCGGCCGACGAGGAGGGCGGTGGACCAGCTGAGGATCTCGTGTGTGGAGCGGTAGTTCTTCCGCAGCTTGGTGGAGCGCCCGGCGACCTTGATGCCGAGGGATAGCAGGGAGACCCTCGTGTCGTAGATGCGCTGATGAGGGTCGCCGGCGATGAACAGGTCGTCGGGGCGCGCCGGGGCAGCTGCACGCAGCAGCCGCCATTGGGCCGGGTGCAGGTCCTGGGCCTCGTCGACGACGATGTGCCGGTACAGCGGCCCGTTAGTCAGCAGCAGGTCGGCGGCCTCCGCGCATGTTCCCAGGTAGGTGCGCAGGCCGTCGGCTGTGAGGCGGTCGGTGAAGTCCTGGACTGTTCGCCACACCAGGGGGCGTTCGGCGGCGGGGAGGCGGCTGCCCCGCCCACGCCGGTCGGCGGTCTCGTACTCCTCCTGGCTCCGCAGGTTCTGGGCCAGGATGACGTGCTTGTACTCCTGGGCCAGGAACTGGGCTGTGCCGGCGAAGCCCGTGGCCCGGGCGGCCTGCTGCCAGAGGGTCCCCTCTTCCCCGCTGCGCAGCGGGCGGCGCGCGGTGGAGACGACGCGGCTGGCGAGGGCGTCGACGGTGGTGATGTCCACGCGGGCGAGCAGTTCCTCGTCCTCGATGAGTGTGGTCAGCCCGGTGCGCAGTGCGGCGACGAGGGCGTTGGTGTACGTCGTCAGCAGGACGCGGTCGCCGTCGCGCAGGAACTGCAGCAGGTGCTTGACGCGGTGCAGGGCGACGACGGTTTTTCCGGTGCCGGGGCCGCCGGTCACCTGCGCGGGTCCGGAGTAGCTGGCCCGGTAGGCGACCTTGTGTTGGGAGGGGTGGAGGTAGACCCGCCAGGCGGTGAACGGCTTGTCGAGGATGTCGCGGAGTTCGTCGGAGGCGGTGACGAGGGCGATACGGGTGCGGGTGTGGCGGATGGCGGTCGCATAGTCGGTCGTGTCGACCGGATCGGACTCGGAGGTGGGGAGGTTGACCGATACCAGGTCGCGCCAGACGTCCTCCACGGTGAAGCCCTCGGCGAGGTACTCCAGAACCTCACGTTGGTCCTGCGGGAAGTAGGGGGCGAAGGCCTCCAGCTGCTCCTTGCTGGTGAGAACACGGGCCTGGCGCAGGGTGGTCTCGTCGATGCCGAGGGCGGCCAGGTCACCATCGGAGACCTTGGCGAAGAGCCGCTCGTCGGGCGCGGCGGCAATCCGCTCATACGCGGGGGTCAGCTCGTCCAGCATGGCGATGTCGCGGATCTCGACGGCGCGGGTGACCGTGTTGATGCTGGCGCGCTGCTTGATCGCCCAGGCGATGGCTTTGTCGTGCGGCATCACGCGCAGGAGTACGAAGGTGTCGCCGCTGTCGGGGGCGAGGACGACGCCGCGGGTGCCCTGGGCGATGCGGATGGTGCGGATGTGCGGGTCCTTGGCCTGCTTCAGTGACTCCAGCTTCAGGCCGGGGTCCTTGAAGAGCTGGTCGAGGGTGAGGCGTTCGAACTTCTCCCACGCGTCGAAGACGCCCTGTTTCTCGGCGCCGTGGAGTTTGCTGAGCTGGGCGCAGAAGCCTATGTCGAAGGCGAGGTGCGGCATGGTGTCCCGTTCTGCGTACGTGCTGCGTGCGTCCTGTGACTACGAGTGTCTGCGAGCTGTACCACCGGTTCATCCGGCGGCGTCGCCGTCGAGGCCGAGGCGGATCACGGCGAGTGCCTCGGCGATCTCGACGGTCATCTCGTCGTCGGGGCCGAACACCATGCACATGTCTTGGTGGAGCGGTTCGAGGACTTGCCGGGCTTCGGCGGCCCGGCCCTGGGCGAGCAGCAGCATCCCGATGTTGTGCCGCAGTTCCACGGCTTCCTCGCTGACGTCGCTGTCGACGGTCCGTACGACGTTCAGCACACCCTGGAGCGCGGCGAGCGCGTCGGTGACCTGGCCGAGTTCGGCGCGGCAGCGGGCCGCCTGAGCACGGCAGGCGCGGGCCTGCTCACTGGTGGGTCCGGCGATGCGGGCGTATGCGTCGGCGAGGGCGTCGAACTCGGGCAGGGCGGCCCGGTAGTCGCCGCCGAGGAGGCGGATCGCTGCTCGCTGGCGGCGCAGCGCCAGGACCGGCTTGTTCTCGGAGCCGAGGGCGAGGGCCGCGGGTTCGATGACCTCGCCGAGCACCTCGGCGGCCTGCGCGAACCGCTCCTCCTCCAGAAGGGCGTCGGAATGGGCATACGCCTCCTTGATGTCCTCGCGCAGCTGGGCGGGGACGGGCACCGGCTGGGCCCCCGGGAGGACGGCTGTCGGCGTCGAACCACCGGGTGCGGGGGCCTGGGCGCGGGCGCGGGGCGCGAACGGGTGACGGAACACGCCCGTCGGGTCGGGTGCGCCGGCCGGCCCGGCCTCGGCCGCGCCGGGCTCCTGGCCGGGTGGCGGGAGGAACGGGAGCAGCCGCGCGTACACCGCCTGGGTATCTTCGGGCCGCGCCTCGGGCGCTTTGCGCAGCAGGTGAAGGACGAGCTCCTCCAGCGCCTCCGGCACGTCGGGCCGCAGCTTTCGCAGCGGGGTGGGGGCAGCGTTGACGTGCTGATACATCAGCAGGAACTCGTTGTCCGCCTCGAACACGAGGCGCCCGCTGAGGAGTTCGTGCAGCACACAGCCCAGCGCATACAGATCGGTCTGCGGGGTGATGCGTCCGCCGCGGACCTGCTCGGGCGACATGTACTGGTGGGTGCCGATGGGGCTGCCGGTCGCGGTCAGCTTGGTGACGTCGGTGCGCAGAATCGCCGCGATACCGAAGTCGAGGACCTTCACGGTGCCGTCGCGTGCGACGAGGATGTTGCCCGGCTTGAGGTCCCGGTGGATCACCGGCACGTCGTGCGCGTACGACAGCACGGTCGCGACCTGCGCGGCGACGGCGGCCGCCCAGCTGACGGGCAGCGGGCGGTCGGGGTGGAGGTAGGCGGACAGCGGTATGCCGTCGACCAGCTCCATCACCAGGAACAGCCGCTCGTACGACTCGTCGAGCACCGCGTCGTACACCTGCGGCACGCCGGGGTGCTGGATGCGCGCGGTGATGCGGGCCTCGCGACGGAAACGCTTGGCGAACTCCTCGGCCAACTGCGGGGAGGTGACCGACGCCTGCCGGATGAGCTTCACGGCGACGGGCCGGTCGAGCACGGCGTCATAACCGCGCCACACGTCGCCCATGCCGCCGTGGCTGAGCTCCTCCAGGAGTTCGTAACGGTCGGAGATCGCCTCCTGCGGCACCTTGCCCCCGGTGTACGTGAAGAACAGTCACGGTCAGGGGTCAAGTGTGACCGCTGCGTCGCTCCGCCGTCCAGCGGTCGTGGTGCGACAAGGCTTGAGCGCGGCAATGGACGACGGGCGGGAGGGTGCGGCGGCCGGTGGCGGCCGGTCGGCCTCCCGCAGGCAGGACGTACTCCGCCCAGACCGTCTGACAGCAGCGGCGGGGGTGGCGAGTGTGTAGAGATCGCAGCCGCCGCCGACGGCATATACATCCGGGACTCGAAGGTCCGATCCGGACCGGTTCTGACGGTCACCCCCCAGGCGTGGGCCAGGCTCGTCAGGCTGGCCGCCGATCAGACCATCTGAGCCGTACATTCGCAAGCCCCGTGATGGCCCAGCGGCACCGGCGGCTGGGCCACACCACCGCCCGCGACGCGAACGCGGGCGGTGCGAGCGTGTCTACGCGAACGCCAACGCCTACGCGGGCAGCGCGGGGAACACGACCACCGAGCCGTCCTTGCTGCGGGCGATCTCAATTGCCACGTCTGTCGTCCGGTTGTTGACCGTGACGCCGTCGCCCAGCCGGCGAATCCGGTATGCCGCGCGCATCAGGCGTTCGACTTCACCGGTGGTGAAGACGGGTCGCAAACCGTTCGGGCTTGCCAGCTCCAGTGCCGACAGGCGCACCAGGACAGTGGCGATGCTCGACTCCATTTCGTCGAGTCGCTGCTGGTCGCGCTTGAGTGCGCGGGTGAAGTTCTTGAACGGATTGCCGGAGTCGCTCTGGGCGCTTTCGACTGCCTGGAGGATGACTACCCGCCGCATCAGCGCGATGGCCAGCGAGGCGAGTTCGAGGTGGGCGCGGAACGTGCCGCCATGGTCGCCGACGCCGGGGAACGACTTGGTCAGCGTGTCGAGTTCGACGGCCTCACCCTCGGGCAGGCTGTCGAGCGCGCTCTGCCATCGGGCGAGGCGGAGGTCGGCTTTGCCCAGCGCCGTGTCGATGGTGTGCACCGCCGAGTCGAGTCCCAGTGAGACACCGAGCTTGCCCTCGTCGAGCAGGATGGCCGTGGCCTTGTCGATGGCGGCGCGGCTGCCGTTGAGTGCGCTGTGCTCGTCGTCGAGTTTGTCCTGCTGAAGTTGCTCCAGCAGTTCCGTGATGTGTTCGATGGCCTGCTGGCGCTTGTGGTCGGCGTGCGCACTCACCCCCACCGCAACGGCCATAAGCACGAGCGGAGCGGCCACGGTGAGCACCGTGCCGCCGGCGGCTGCGGCACCGGCTGTCGCACCGGCTCCACCGACCGTGCCCGCCGCTGCCGCTCCTCCGACTGGCACGAGACTTGCTTTGGCGGCGATCCTGCCCGTCGTCGTGTTCACGATGTCCCCGAAGACGTGACCGGCCGCCCCCTTCGGCTCCATCAGGCGAACGGTGCCCTGCCCGAGCTGGGCGGCGACCTTCGCCGGGACCACTATGCGATACAGATTCTCGCCGGAAGCGGTCGCTCTGGCCGCCGTGAGGGAACTTCGCGTCGATTGCGTGATGAACTGTGACAGGTGCTGCGCCAGGGGACTCGCGGCGTCGAGCGGGAGGCCCTTGGCGCGGTCGATCTTGGCGGGCAGCGGATGCGCCTCAAGTGTGACGATCGGCTCGTCGGCCAGGACGGCCAGTACTCCGCGCAGTTCCGTCAGTCGCTCGGCCGTCATCGACTCGCCCGCGGTCAACCCTGGCACCCGGACGTCAGCGGTCGCCAGCGTCCACACGGGCACGGTCGTCTTGCGGTCGTCAGTCATCGTCTCCCCTTGTTTTCTCCGACATCAGCCTTTGGTTGATGTCCGACAAGAACGGTATGAACCTTGTGCAATCGGTTACGGGCGTTGTCTGCCGGTGAACTGACGATCACCAGGGCAACCCACCAGATCACCTACGGCCATCAGGCCGCGGACGAATCGAGGCCGGAGGGTGCCCCGGCCGACATGTCCGGCCGGGGCGTACGGATCAGACGTCGTCGTCCAAGCCCTCTTCGCGGCGGATCATTCGCCAGGCGGCCTTGCGGGCGCTGCGGTCCAGGCTGGACTTGAAGCCCTTGTCGGGGCCGAAGTACTGGCGGCCCATGCCTGCGATGGTGTCGATGTGGTCGGCCATCTTGTCCGCGAAGACGTTGTCGAAGACGAGTCCGAAGTTGTCCTCGTCGTTGACGACGGCCGCTGCCCGCACCTTGGGGTCGGCCTTGGCCTCCTCGAAGGGCCGGATGACGTCCTGCTCGGTGAACTCGGTGCCGAAGCGTTCGTTGAACTTCTCGATCAACTGCGAGAGCAGTGATTTCTCCGCTTCCTTCGCGCCGCCCGAGCCGTCGCCGAAGCCCTGCATCGTCGTCGGCCCCTCGGCGGTGAGGGAGACGTCGTACTCACCGGTCTTCTCCACCCGCATATGGCTGAGGTCGATCTCGCCTATGTCCACGCCGCCGTCCGCGCGCCGCGGCAGCCGGTTGAGGAGGTAGCGGCCGTAGAGGTGCAGCCGCTCCAGCTCGGCGTCCTGGTAGGGGACGATCTGCGCGAGGAAGCCGTATTTCCTGACGTAGTCGTTGAGGTCGGCGCGGAAGCCCTCCGCCGTTTCCTGGTCGTCCTCGTCCTCGCTTTCGAGCAGGGGCGTGAAGCGGGCGACGGCGGGGGAGAGCAGCCGGTACAGCTCGGCGTGCAGTTTCTCCCACTTGGACTGTGAGCCTGCGGCCTTGTCCTTGGCGGCGAAGTACGCGGCGGCGAACTCGTCCATCTCCTGCCCGGACAGGATCGCCGCCCGCATGACCCGGCTCTGCGCGGTGTAGAGCAGGTTGGGGTCGGAAGGGAGGGTGTTCGCCTCCTCGAAGTACGGGCGGAAGGAGTCCTGTATGTCGTCGGCGTCGTTGACGAAGTCCAGGACCGCCAGGTCGGCCTGGGTCTTGCGCTCGGCGGTCCGGTTCAGCCGGGACAGGGTCTGGACGGCGGAGATGCCGGTGAGTGTCTTGTTGACGTACATCGTCGTCAGCAGCGGCTGGTCGAACCCGGTCTGGTACTTCTCCGCGACGACCAGGATCCTGTACTCGCGCTGGCCCGCACCGCCGGCTCGGGCGGCCTTGTCGTCGGCGCGCGTGTACGCGAACGCCTTCGGCAGCGCGCTCTCCGACAGCCCGCCGTTCTCCTTCGGCTCGGTGGTCTCCTCGCCGTCGAGGGTGAGCGAGCCGGAGAACGCGACGAGGACACCCAGATCGGGGTACTTGGAGTCGTAGTCCCGGTCCTTGATGTAGCTCTTGATCGCGCGCGCCATCTCTACGGCGGACTGCCGGGAGGGGGTCACCACCATGGACTTGGCCCGCCCGCCGAGGCGGCCCCGGCTGTGCGCCACGAAGTGCTCCACGATCACCTGGGCGTGCTGGGCGACCGTCGAGTCATGGGTGAGCGCGTACCGGGCGAGCAGGGAGTTCGCCTTCGAGGGGTCGACCTCTCGCTCGTCGGGGTTCTGGTTCACCAGCTTCCAGTACGTGTTGTACGTGACGTAGTTGCGCAGCGGGTCGAGGATGAAGCCCTCCTCGATCGCTTGCCGCATCGAGTACGTGTGGAAGGGCCGGTAGGTCGCCTTGCCGTCGATGTCCTGGAGCGTGCCGAAGAGTTCGAGGGTCTTGGCCTTCGGTGTGGCGGTGAACGCGAAGTAGGAGAGGTTCGTGGCGCGGGAACGCTGCTCGGCCCTCTTCTTGAGCTGCTCGTCCAGGGTGGCGGCCTCGGCCTTGACCGTGGTCACTCCCGCGTCGTCCGAATCGGAGTCCAGGCCGAGGTCGCGCAGGGCGGACCGTACGGCGGTGGCGGCGTCGCCGGACTGCGAGGAGTGCGCCTCGTCCACGATGATCGCGAAGCGGCTGCCCTGGATCTCGGTGGGGTTGCGCTGGAGGTAGTCGAGCAGCGCCGGGAAGGAGTGCAGGGTGACGGTGACGATCTTCCCGGTGTCGCGGGAGAGGGCCTTGGCGAGCTGCTCGCCTTTCGCCCCGTGCTTCTCGTCGATCTTCACGACGAGGCCCGCGGTCTGCTCGAAGTTGCCGACCGTTTCCCGGAGTTGCGCGTCCAGGTTACGGCGGTCGGTGATGACGATGACTTTGTCGAAGACCGGCACGCCTGGTTTGAGGCCCTTGGCCACGGCCTCGGCGTCGAGCTCCGACGGGTCGGTGGGGGTGTGCAGGTCGCTGAGGCGGTGCGCGAGCCAGCCGATGGTGTTCGACTTGCCTGAGCCTGCCGAAGCCATGACTAGGTAGTCGTAGCCGGCGCCGTGCGTGGCGGCGTGCGTGGTGAGCTTCTTGACCGCGTCCCACTGCTGGAACCGCGGGAAGACCATCGTCTTCGTCGTGCCGCCGCCGGGCGTCTTGCTCTTGTGCAGGTGCACGAACCGCTGCAACAGGTCCAGCCAGTTGTCCGGCTGCCAGACCTGCTCCCAGAGGTAGGAGGTCGCGTACGTGCCGTAGGCGGTCGGGGCCGGGTTGCCGGCGCCGCCCGGCTGACCGGGGCCGTTGGAGCCGGTGTTGAACGGGAGGAAGCGGGTGTTCTTGCCCTTGAGCTGGGTGGCGACGAAGACCAGATCCGGGTCCACCGCGAAGTTCGCGACGACACGGCGCGTGAAGATCAGCTCGGTGGGGTCCCGGTCGGTGCGGTACTGCTCCTTGGCCTGCTCCACCCCTTGCTTGGTCAGCGGGTTCTTCAACTCGGCCGTGGCGACCGGGATGCCGTTGAGGAAGAGGGCGAGATCGAGCCGGTTGCCCCAGTCGGCCTGCTTCGTCGCGTACTCAAGTTCACGGACGACAGTCAGGCGGTTGGCCCGGTAGCCGTCCAGCACGGAGTCGTGGGCGACGAGGTTCGGCTTGAAGTAGGCGACGCGGAGCAGGACGCCCCGGTCCTTGACGCCGTTACGGACGACGTCGAGGAGGCCGTTGGTGGCGATCGCTTGGTCGAGGCGACCGGCGAACCCGCGCTGGGCCTCGTTCGGGTCGCCGCCGTAGACGGTGAGCAGCTCGCTCCACTCGTCGGGCTGGGTCGCCCCGATGAAGGTGAACAACTCATTGGTGTCCAGGCCGAGATCGGCCCGGTAATCCTGCGGACGCGCCTCGCGCCAGCCGCGCTCGACCATGGCGGCGACTATGGCATCACCGAAGGCGGACTCCGTGTGGATGGGACTCATGGCTACGCGGTGACTCCGTCCGTTACGTTGCGTCCGCTGGCGGTGGAGACGTCGAACTGTCCGGTTACGGCGGCGGTGATCAAGGCTTGGCGGCGTTCGGCAATAAAAGATTTCTTTCGCGCGATGGCAGACAAGAGCCTTCGGTTTTCGTGCTCATGCGCGCTCACGCGGCGTGCTAGGTCTCGCCGTCCGGAATCAGTTTCCGGAAGCCAAACCGTGAAATGCGTGATATCTGACATGTTCAAAGCGGGCTGAGCGGCGGCACCACTGGTGGCGAGTTCTGCCTGAATTCTGAAGTCGCGACTGCGCACCCAGGAAGCGATCATCTGAGGAGAAATCCCCGAGGCCAGCTGAACGCGGGCCAACGCGCGGCTTATGTTGAAGCCGTCGATTTCAGGAGGTGCCACATCACACCGACCGATCGTCGCTCCAACCACGGTGATCAGCAGATCGCCAGGAGAGATGCGTGTCCGCTTGTACTCCTGGGCCTGTTCATCTTCGATCCTGGGCAGTCTGTCGAGATCCATATCTAGCCTCCCGAGATCGCTGACGCGAATCAAGGGGACACCGACATCTGCGAACTTCGGGACCAGTACTCCATAGCATGGGTTGGACTGCATGAGGTGCCGGAAGCGATACTCCCGGCGTCCATCTCCTTGGGTGAAGAACTGGGTCATGAGTGCTTCGGAACGTTCGCGAAGCAGAGTAACCTGCCGCGCCCCTAGCGTCGCAAGGTTGTCGATGCGGGAGGTCTCGGTGTCGAGGAAGTCGGCGATGCGGCGCTGCTCCGCTGCTTCGGGGGCCCGCAGCGCAATGTTGGAATAACGCTCAGCGTTGAAGTTCTGAATGGTGGACGCGACGGCCTCCGAGTGCACGACCTCCTGGAAGGGCAGAGACTGGGTCGCGTAGTAAAGGAAGCGCGGATCGACATCGTTCCGGGGACGGAATCGAATCAGAAACCCCGCAAAAGTCTGCCCGTTCGCCTCGCGCGGAACCAGGAACGAGCGGCCCAGCGTTCCGCTCCGGGAGAGCAGGACATCGCCTGGGCGGAGTCGATGGCGGGGTTCCACTACCAAATCGACGTGGACGCCGTTCTCCGGAGCAGAAAGCGATCCGTCGGACGAGATGTCGGAGGTGCGGATCAGGCGTACGCCGGACTGGCTGTACTGATCTGCGGAAACGTTGAGACCATATTGGCCCGTGTCCATGCACAGATGCTTCAGACGCGTGTCGACCCAGCTCATTCTGTCACCTCCCCCAAGAGCTGCTGAATCTCCGCCTCCAGCGACTTCAACTCCGCGTCGATCTCCGCCAGCGGCCTCGGCGGCTTGTACACGTAGAAGTGCCGCGTGAACGGGATCTCGTAGCCGATCTTGGTCTTCGTGTGGTCGATCCACGCATCCGGCACGTGCGGCAGCACCTCGCGCTTGAGGTACCCCTCGACGTCCTCGCCGAGCGGGACGTTCTCGTAGTCGCGCAGGTCCGTGTCCGGCTCCGGTTCGCCCTTGACCTTCTGGACCTCGCCCTCCGGGTCCCGGACGCCGACCGCCTCCCGTACCGCCTTTGCGAACGGTGCTCCCGTGGGCCACGTCAGGCCGGCCGAGACCACCGCGTCCTTGAGCGCGATGAACGCCTCGGACTTCGTCGTCCAGGACGAGCCGGTCAACGTACGCACCGCCGCGACGAATTCCTCGCTCCGCTCCAGCTTCGCGACCGGCTTGGCCTCCGCCAGCGCCGCCAACGTCTCCTCCGTCGCCTCGAAGCCCAGCTTCAGGGGGCGTTCGACGGTGATGCGCTGGTAGCCGAAGTCCTCGTTGACGAAGACCTTGACCTTGCCGTGCAGCGGGTGCTCGGGTTCCTTGGCTACCTGGACGGCCTCCGCGTACAGCCGGGTGATGTCGGCGATGTGGTCGGGGCGGCCGTTCGTTCCGTCGCCGAGCTCCTTACGCTTGTCGCCGAGCGACTTGCGCATCTTCTGCCACTGGTCGCGAGCGTCGAGCAGGACGACCTTGCCCTTGTGGTCGGCGTCCTTGCGGTTGGTGAGGATCCAGAAGTACGTGGAGATGCCGGTGTTGTAGAAGAGCTGGTCCGGGAGGGCGACGATGGCCTCCAGCCAGTCGTTCTCCAGGATCCAGCGGCGGATGTTGGACTCGCCGGACTCGGCCGCGCCCGCGAAGAGCGGGGAGCCGTTGAAGACGATGGCGATGCGGGAGCCGCCCCCGCCGTTCACGTCCACCGGCTTCATCTTCGAGATCATGTGCTGGAGGAAGAGCAGCGAGCCGTCGTTGATGCGCGGCAGGCCTGCGCCGAAGCGGCCGGCGTCGCCGAGCGACTTGTGCTCGTACTCGACATCCTCCTTGACCTTCTTCCACTCCACGCCGAACGGCGGGTTGGCGAGGATGTAGTCGAACGTGCGGCGGGCGTGGCCGTCGTCGGAGAAGGAGTTGCCGAAGCGGATGTTCTCGGGGTCCTGGCCCTTGATCATGAGGTCGGAGCGGCAAATCGCCCAGGACTCGGGGTTGAGCTCCTGCCCGTACACCTCGACCGTCGCGTCCGGGTTGAGGGCCTTGATGCGGTCGTCGGCGGCGCTGAGCATGCCGCCCGTGCCGCAGGCCGGGTCCATGACCGTGCGGACGACACCGGGCAGGCTGAGGGCGTCCGCGTCGGGCGCCACCAGCAGGTTGACCATCAGCTTGATGACCTCGCGCGGGGTGAAGTGCTCACCCGCGGTCTCGTTCGACTGCTCGGAGAAGCGGCGGATCAACTCCTCGAAGATGTAGCCCATGTTGTGGTTGGGCACGACATCAGGGTGCAGGTCGAGGTCGGTGAACTTGCCGATGACCTGGTAGAGGAGGTTCGCGCCGTCGAGCTTCCTGACCTGCTGGTTGAACTCGTACTTGTCGAGGACCTCGCGGGCGTTGTCGGAGAAGGCGCCGACGTAAATCTGCAGGTTCTTCGCCGCGTTCTGCGGGTCGGCCGCGATCTTCCGCAGCGTGAGGTCGCTCTTGTTGTAGAAGGATTGACCCGAGGCGCGGCGCAGGAAGTGGTCGGTGTCGATCTCCTGGCCTGCGAACTTGGCGACGGTCTCGACGACCTTCTCGCGCGTCGGCTCCAGGACGCATTCCAGGCGGCGCAGCACGGTGAGCGGCAGGATGACCTTGCCGTAGTCGGACTGTTTGTAGTCGCCGCGCAGGAGGTCGGCGACGGACCAGGCGTGGTTCGCCAGCTCCGTGTGCTTGCTGCTGTTCAAGAGGTCCCGGCTTCCTTCCGAAGAGCACCGTCCGAGCGTGGGACGGCAGGGATCCAGTGTGGTCGTGTGCGGTGGGTCGCGTGGGGCGTTTCAGGCGGAACGGCTGTCCGGGGTGTGCGGTGGCAGGAGTACGCCGGCGGTGAGGCCGGTGGTCAGGGTGGCCGCGGTGTCGGCGGCGAGGTCGGCGGTTCGGCGGACGGCCGCGCGCAGCTCGTACACGCGGCGGAAGGCCTCCCCGTAGCGCCTCTGCTCCTCCAAGGGCAGCAGCGGTACGCGCAGGCGGCCCGGTGTGACGTGCACGAGGGTGCTGCCGGTGGACGCGGAGGCGATGTTGTCCTCGGCGCCGAGGAATCCGGCCAGGAACCACGGGTCGAGGCGGGCCGGGTCGGGGCGCAGTAGGTGGATGTGTGGACCGAGCAGTGCTCCGGCGTCCTGGTCCTCCGCGACCCGGGTCATCACGGCCGCGTCGCCGCCGCCCGCGAGGGCGCGTACGAGGACGTCTCCGGCGGCGACGGGTTGCGCGGCGTCAGCGTGGATGTCAACGGCCCCGCTGGACGGTGGGTTTCCGAAGGAGATGTCCTGGGCGGTGAGGACCGGCCGGTCCACGGTGCGGGCGGCGGGTCCCTTGGAGCCTCGTGTGCCGGGCGTCGCCGTCCGCAGCACGGTCAGTGCCCCGCCGCGTGCCAGGTCGGAGACGGTCGCCGTACGCCACTCGCGGGCTGATGCCCCGGACGGCTGCCACCCGCCGGACGCGGAGGCGGCCGCCAGGGCGGCGACCTGCTCGGCCAGTCGGCCGTGCAGGTCGTGGACGCGCCCGGCTAGGGCGGCCGGGTCGATGTCGGCCGCGGTCGCCCGCACATGGCGGGCCGGGGTGACGTCGACGACATCGTCGAGGAGGTCGACGAGCGGCACCGCGCGAGCGACGCCGGGCTCGTCGGCGTAGGTGTCGGGGGCGGTGGTGAACGCGGCCCACTGGCCGAGGACCCGGTCGGTCAGCCCCGCCCAGTCGAAGGAGGAGACAGAGGCGGAAGAGGCAGGGGCAGAGGGGGCGGCGGAAGAGGAGGAGCCGGATCGGCGAGGGCGCGAGCCACCACGGGCGCCGGCGCCGGCCGTGGCCGTATCGGTGGTGGACGGCGTGCCCGTGGCGCTGCCCCGCTGTTCACCCTCCCCGTCGACGAACAGGACCGTCGTACGGTCCGTGCCGCCCGGCTCGGGGCGTTGGAACACCCAGACCTGCAGGCCGATGTGGAGCGGATACGCGGCACGCGCCGGAAGTGAGACGACGGCGCGCAGGGCCCCGCCGCGGATGAGTTCCCCGCGGATGCGGCGGCCGGAGGAGCGGAAGGCGAGAGCGGGCGGCAGCAGCATGACCGCGTGGCCGCCGGGCTCCAGGTGCGCGAGAGCGTGTTGTACCCAGGCCAGTTCGGATTCGAAGCGCGGCGGGAGTCCGTACGCCCACCTTGGGTCGTAGGCCAGCTCGTCATGACCCCAATCGCGGTCGCCGAACGGCGGGTTGCACAGGACTGCGTCCACCGTGACGTCGGGGAAGGCGTCGGCGCGCAGGCTGTCGCCGACGCGGATCGCCGTCTCGGCCTCGGGCGCGGCGAGCAGCAGCCGGACCGCGGTGCGCTGGCCCTGGACGGGGAGCGAGTCCTGCCCGAACAGCTCCTGTGCGCCCTGCCGGGCGGCGGCGGCGAGCAGCGTGCCGCTGCCGCAGGCAGGGTCGAGGACGCTGGACGCGCCGGCGGGCAGGAGCCGTGCCATGAGCAGGGCCAGGCCCTCCGGGGTCTGGTAAACGCCGCTGGCAGCGCCCTCGTCCAGTTCGCGTTCGGCGAGAACGTCGACGGCGGCCTGTGCCCCCACCTCACGGACGCAACTCAGCAGCGCGCGGACCGCGCCCGCGTCGTCCGGACCGTAGCGGACCGGCTCGGCCTCGGGCACAGCGGCTGGGAGCTCGCCCGCGGTCTTCTCCGCTTGGGCGATGAGCTGGTCGTCGGGCGCGGCGGCTAGTTCGGTCAGCTCGTCGGGCGTGCGGCGGGACGCGGCAGCCACCAGCGGGAACAGTCGCGCGGCCACACCCGAGCCGGGTCCCAGTAGCCGTAGCGCCGTACGCAGCTCCTCGGTGGGCGAGGCGGTGGAGGTGTGCCCGCGTGCCCGCAGCCATGCCTGGACGGCCGGCAGGTCGTAGAGCGGGCTGGTTTCCGTGCCTCCGCTGGGGGCCGGGAAGTCGTCGTGGCGGCGGCGCCAGTTGCTGACGGTGGCGCGCGTGACCCCTGCGATGCGGGAGATCTCGGCGGCTGTCACGTGCGCTGAGGGCGCCAGTTGGGCTGGTGGCTGCTGGGGCATGGCGTGGGGTTCCGCACCTCTCGGGCCAGTCGGATAGTGGACGGTTAACAGAATACAGCGGTCGTCAAGTCCGACAAGCTGTTTGACGATGCTTTCAGTGTCATGCTTATCTAGTCCTGCTTCCGAGTGGAAGCGGCGGCCCGAGGCGCTCTGCTGAGTCCGTGCCGCGCATCCGATCTCTTCAGCTCCCTGCCGATCCCAGCGGGCGTCACGCGCCGCCTGTCCTCTCTCCCACTGCCCCCGAGGGCTACCTGCTCGGAAAGGAAGTCAGCCATGACCATCACTGTCGACTCCTCGCGCCTCTCCCTGGTGCGTGAGGAGTCCACTTACCTGGCGATCCGCACCAGCCAGGGCGGCCGGACCGTCTACACGACGCGCATTCCGCTCGCCGACCTCTCGGTCATCCTCACCATCCCGGACCCCGCCAAGCCGGACCCGGACAACCGCAAGGTGGACATCGCCCACGCCAAGGGCTTCGGCCAGTACCTCGCCGACAACCCCAGGTGGGTGGCTCCGGCCCTCCTCATCCGCGACACCGGCGGCTGCCGCTTCGAGCCGATCAGCGAAGACGGGTCGGTCGGCTACCTCACCGTCCCGTGGTCCATCGGCGGCATCGGACGCCTGATCACGATCGACGGCCAGCACCGCATCCTCGGGGTCCACCTGGAGAAGAAGCGCATCACGGACGAGGTCTCCCGCATCGACCGGGAGATCCACCGCGCCAACGATGCCAAGAAGGCGAAGCTGGAGCAGGACCGCGCGGCGCTGATCGGCCGAATGCAGCGACTCAAGGACGAGTTCGTCGGCATTGACATCTACGTGGAGCCCGACGGCGTCAGCGGCCAGCAGATGTTCGTCGACGTCGCGGACAACGCCAAGGGGATCTCCGGTGCCGTCCGGGCCCGCTTCGACACCTCGCGCATCGCCAACCGCACGCTCAGCGACATCGTCGTCCACCCCCTCTTCCTGGGCAAGGTCGACATCGAGCGGGACCGGATGACCCTGATCAACCGCAACCTGATGGGCGCCAAGCACGTCGCCGACATCACGCGGGCCGTCATCGCCGGTCCCGGTGGCCGTGTCAGCAAGAAGGTCGAGTCGCTGACCGACAACGAGGTCATCGAGAGCGTCCGCGGCTTCTTGGATGTCATCTCCATTGCTTTCACCGCGCTCGCGGAGATCACTGAGGAGGACGTGGACAACTACGATCCCTCGCTCTCCGTCAAGAAGAAGAACGAGCCGCCGGCTCCCCCCACCAAGGCCATGAGGCTGCGCGAGTCCTCGCTTCTGGGCTCGGTGGGCATGCTCCGCGTCCTGGGCGGCGTCTACCGCAACCTGAAGGAGGACGGAGCCGAGGACGGTGACATCCAGGAGTTCTTCAAGCGGCTCGATCGGCACATGACCGCTCCCGTCACCGAGGACAGCATCTGGCGCACCACGGACGCGAACGAGGACTTCGAGCCGAACGCTTCCGCCCCGATCATGCGTCAGCAGAACGTCGTGCACCTGACCAAGGTGATCACGGACTGGTACAAGAAGGCCCCGGCTGCTATCTGACCCACCAGCAACACCGGTGCCCCTCCGCAATCTGGCGGATTCCAGGGGTCATTGCACCGCAGTGATGGCGCCTGACACACACGACCAAGCTCGGCGGGCGTCACGCGCCGCTCGCCCTCTTTCCCGCTGTCCCGTCGCGAAGACAAGGAGGCAAACTGTCATGGGTCGTCGTTCTCCCCTCGCCCACGCACCGCGCCCCGCCACGTCCGCTTGCCGTCAGGTGTGCGTGAACGAAAAGGTCAAGGCCGTCGCCGGGCCGATCGTGCTGGCCACGGACGCCTCGGTCGGCCCGGACCGGGTGGCCTCCGGCCACCTCGCCACCACCGGCCACACCGGTCTGCGCGCCCACCTCTACCCGAAGCACCTCGTACGACCCCGCTCCCGCGTGGTCGTCACCGAACTGCGCGCCGTGTACTGGGGCCTCAAGGCGGTCCTCCACGCGCACCCCGGCCGGCCCATCGAGGTCCGCGTGGACAACCTGCAGGCGCTGCGGCACCTGCACAGCTGGCAGCAGGGCGGGACGGACATGCCCGAGGGCTACGACACCCACCTGCGCTCCCAGGGCCGCCGGCCCAGCCTGGTCAAGCTGCAGTTGCTTGCCGAGTACACCCCTCACTTGACCTTCGTCCATGAGAAGGCCCACGCCGGTCACCCCCTCAACGAGGCCGCCGACTCCCTGGCCAAGCTCGGCCTGCGCTGCGTGCGCGGCACCGTCCCGCGCACCGAACTCCCGCGGTTGGTCCCGCTGTGGGCTACAGGCGCCCTCGCCGCCTGGGCCGCCTGACGCACATTCCAGCTTCACAAGTCACACGCACCCGCAAGGTGCATCTACATCCCCTGGGGGGACCATGAGCCAGCAGCAGTACCCGCAGCAGCCCCAGCCCGGTTGGGGCGGCCCGCAGCAGCAGGGCTACGGCACTCCGCCGTTCCAGCCGCAGCCGCCGAAGAAGTCGAAGGCAGGGAAGATCGTCGGCTTCGGCTGCCTCGGCGTCGTCGCCCTCTTCGTTCTGATCGGCGTCGTCGCCGCGGCCACCGGCGGAAACGGCGACTCCACCGATACTGGCGCCAAGGACAAGGCCGTCACCGCCGGCCGCACGCCGGAGTCCGACAAGGCCGAGGCGACGCCCGCGCAGAAGACGAAGACGCAGGCGGAGCAGTTCAAGGCCTGCGTCGCCAAGTCCGGTACTGCCACGGAGAAGAAGGCCGTCCAGCACGTCACGAAGGTGACCGGCGCGGACAAGCGGAACGACATCCTGGACTCGGCTGAGGTCTACACCGACTTCAAGGGCGGGCTTATGAGCGACAACCAGGGGGACGCGAAGCTCATCGCCTCTGCGTTCACGTCCTGCTACGAGTCCAAGAACGGGCTCGTCAGCGTCTACGGCCAGGATGGCGACCTCATCGCCAACGCCAACTACTGATCTCTTCGACCAAGGCCGTGGCGGGGCGCGGCGGCAGCTCATTCTTCAGCGGCAAGTGGACTGACACCAGGGCCGGCTGACTGGCTGCCCGAGCGGGTCAATACGCCTTCGAGTACGGCGGCGAGGCGATGCTCCGCCGCCTCCGCGCCGCCCCCAGCCACGACCTGCTGCGTGGTGTTCACCCTCCGATTCCTTACCTCAAGGACAACCGTGAACCGATCCAACGTCATTGCCATTGCCGCCTGCGGGTTGACAGCCCTGTCCGTCGCCGCGGCCACGGTGGACCACGTCAGTACCCACTCTGCGCTCGCCGCCGCCCGCCGCCAGGCGGCTGCTGCCGACCACCGTGCCGATCAGGCCGAGTCCCGCCCGCCCAAAATCGTCACCCGTACGGTCACCAAGACTGTGGACAAGCCCGTCTTCGGCCGCTCGACGCTCCTCGGCGCATACGCGGCCGGCGTGATATCGGGGGGCGTGTACGCAGACGACGGCAGCATGACCTACACCGCGAGCGACAGCACCTGCTCGCAGGAGTACGCCCAGATCTCCCAGGAGCCCACCGGCGGCAACATCCACCGCGACGCCTTCATGAAAGCCTGCCTGACCAACGTCAACGACACCGCCAAGACCGACCCCGCGCCCTGACCGGCGGCGCTCGGCGCCGATCCGAAGGTCACAAACATGGGCTTGTTGGGTGCGGCTCCTCTCTACGAGGCCGCCGACTCCCCCGCCGGGCTCAGTGTGCACTGAGTGCGCGCCGGAGTACCGACCCCTTTGCGCACCCTGCGCGGCAGTGGCGAAGTCGGTCTCCTGCACGGCCTCGTTCGCTTCGACGGACCGCACCCGTCACGACCCCACGGTGCTGGCGCGCTCTCGCCTACGCGGGGGTGATGCGCGGCTGGGATCACAGCCACATCGGAAACCTCTACCACGAAAACGAATGCCCGGCATACGCCGCTCACCTGGAGAGGATCACACGTGACTACTCGTAAGCTGCTCGCCGCCATAGCCCTGATAGCCCTCCCCCTCGGTACCGCCTGCACCGCCGCACCCCAGGCCACTGCCCCGTCCCCGTCCGCCTCGGCGACAACCACCTCCCCGGAGCCGGTGTCGGACCCGACCACGGAGACCCCGGCGTACGCCGACCCGAGCCCCTCCGACTTCACGATGAAATTCAAGATCAAGCGGAAGCACTGCTTCGGCTCGGCCGGGTGCAACGTGGACGTGGAGCCGGATCTGTCTTACAAGGGCATCTTGTCCATCGACCCGGACAAGTCGTATGAGATCACGTACCAGATCAACGGTGACGAGAGCGGGCCGGTCATCGAGACGATCAGCCTGACCAACGGGACGTCGATGGAGTACTACCCCTCATCGTTGTCCACCGCGAGTTCCCGCACCAAGATCACCGGCAAGGTCACGGACGTGGCAGAGACGAACTGACGCCCCCGTTCCCCGCCGGCACGGGGTGACCTTCATTTGGACACGCGGTGAGATGCGCCATGACTGGCGGCGCTTGGTGCCGGTCTGCGGGTCAAGCACCGTGGTCGCGCATCGCTGCGTGCGCCGTGGCGCCGCGTGCAGCAAGTGACAGCCGGGGAGTTCGCCGGCCCGGCCGAGCGCAGGGCCTCCATCCCGCCCTCGCGCCAGGCGCGGCGATCCGCTTTCGGGATTCGAACCCGAGACCTACGCATTACGTGCACGGGCCCCCATCTGGCCCCCATGAGCCGATTCGGAGCCGAATCAGGCGTGTGGTGTAGACCACGAGTCGATCAAGGTAACGACAAAGGGCCAGGTCAGAGGTGCTGACCCGGCCCCTTTTCTTGAGCCCCCTATCGGATTCGAACCGATGACCTACGCATTACAAGTGCGTTGCTCTGGCCAGCTGAGCTAAGGAGGCAACGCGCACACCAAAGCCGCGCGCGCAAGTTCCCTCACTCTACACAGCGGCTCGCCTCCCGATCCACGAAGTTCTTCCGCGTCCGCGACGACCTGGCCGGTGCGAGATATCCGTCCCCCTCGAACTACTGACAGATTCTTAATGGCCAGGTAGCGTCGCTCTGGGTTCACGCAAGTGGACCAGACCACTCCCTTACTCGGATCGTCCGGCACGTTCCTGCCGGTGGAGGAGAAGATTCAGCATGGCCAGTGTCACGTTCGACAAGGCGTCCCGCGTCTACCCCGGCTCCACCAAGCCCGCCGTGGACCAGCTGGAGATCGACATCGCGGACGGTGAGTTCCTCGTCCTCGTCGGTCCTTCCGGTTGTGGCAAGTCGACCTCCCTGCGCATGCTCGCGGGTCTCGAGGACGTCAACGGCGGCGCGATCCGCATCGGTGACCGCGACGTCACGCACCTGCCGCCGAAGGACCGGGACATCGCCATGGTGTTCCAGAACTACGCGCTCTACCCGCACATGTCCGTCGCGGACAACATGGGCTTCGCGCTGAAGATCGCCGGTATCAACAAGACCGAGATCCGGGCGAAGGTCGAAGAGGCCGCCAAGATGCTCGACCTCACCGACTACCTGGACCGCAAGCCGAAGGCGCTCTCCGGTGGTCAGCGTCAGCGTGTCGCGATGGGCCGCGCCATCGTGCGTGAGCCGCAGGTCTTCCTCATGGACGAGCCGCTGTCGAACCTCGACGCCAAGCTCCGTGTCTCCACCCGTACGCAGATCGCGTCGCTCCAGCGCCGCCTCGGCATCACGACCGTGTACGTCACGCACGACCAGGTCGAGGCCCTCACCATGGGTGACCGCGTCGCGGTCCTCAAGGACGGTCTGCTGCAGCAGGTCGACTCGCCGCGCAACATGTACGACCGCCCGGCCAACCTCTTCGTCGCCGGCTTCATCGGCTCCCCGGCCATGAACCTGGTCGAGGTCCCGATCACCGACGGTGGCGTGAAGTTCGGCAACAGCGTCGTCCCGGTCTCCCGCGAGGCGCTCACCGCCGCCGCGGACAAGGGTGACACCACGGTCACGGTCGGTATCCGTCCGGAGCACTTCGACATCGTCGAGCACGGTGGCGCCGCCGCCAAGTCGCTCTCCAAGGACAGCGCCGACGCCCCGGCCGGCCTGGCCGTCTCGGTCAACGTCGTCGAGGAGCTCGGCGCCGACGGCTTCGTCTACGGCTCCGCACAGGTCGGCGGTACGGACAAGGACCTCGTCGTCCGCGTCGGCGGCCGCGCCGTGCCGGAGAAGGGCACCAAGCTGCACGTCGTGCCGCGCCCGGACGAGCTGCACGTCTTCTCGACCTCGACGGGTGAGCGTCTCGTCGGCTGACGTCGCGCACAACGCCGTACGACGGCCCCGCACCCCTCGTGGTGCGGGGCCGTTCGCGTATCCGGGCGCATGTCGAGGTTTGGGCGACGGGACCCCGGGGGCACCGCCAAATTCCCCGGTACTTCGGTCATTTCGCCTGTGGCCGTCAACACGGAATTCGAAAAGTACCCTCGAACCATCCCCCGCAAGGGTGACGAAATGTCGCCAAATCATCACTGCCCGCTACGCTCGCTGCGTGACCCACACCGCGCGCCGCATCGGCCGAACTCTCGCTCTCGTCCTGCCCGTCGTCATGGTCCTCTCCGGGACCCTCGCGGTCACCCGTGTGCCGTGGGCAGCGCACAACTCCGAGTCGCAGGTACTCACCGCGTCGGCGGAGACCGTATCGAAGAAGCACGCCGTGGCGCGCGCCCCGCAGGACGTGCTGCGCGACCGGCTGCTCGTGGAGCTCCGGCAGAAGGACCCGGGTACCGCGCTGACGGATCTTCAGCGGACCGTCGAGGGGCGCCCGTCGCTCGCCCGGCACTGCATGTCGATCGCCAGGGCGTTGGGCCGGGCAGCGGTCGAGCAGTACGGTCCCGCGCGGGCGCAGCGGTTCTCCCGTCCCGTCTGTGACACGTCGTTCGCCTCGGGTGTCGCGCAGTTCAGCTGACCGGTGCGGAACGGGCACGGCATATCGTGCCTGGCATGCATACGTATCCGACGCAGGCCGTGATCCTGGCGGGTGGCCAGGGGTCGCGGCTGCGCCCGTACACCGATGACCGCCCCAAGCCGATGGTCGAGATCCCGGGAACCGGGACCCCGATCATCGGCCATCAGCTTTCCTGGCTGGCCGCGGAGGGCGTGACCGATGCCGTCGTGTCGTGCGGTCATTTCGCCGAGGTGCTCCAGGAGTGGTTGGCCGAGGCCGTTCTGCCGCTCCGGGTGACCACTGTGGTGGAGTCGGAGCCGCTCGGCCGTGGTGGGGGTCTCAAGTACGCCGCGACCCGGCTGCCGGATCCTTCGGAGCCCTGGTACGCGACGAACGGCGACATCTGGACCCGTTTTTCGCTGCGTGAGATGGCGGCGTTCCATGCGGAGCGCGATGCGACCGCCACGCTGGCCCTGGCCCGGCCGAGGATCCCGTGGGGTGCCGTGGAGACGGATGCGTTCGGGCACATCACGGACTTCATCGAGGCGCCGCCGTCGCCGTATCTGATCAATGCGGGTGTGTACGTCTTCTCGCCGACGTTCACGACGCTGCTGCCGGACCGGGGCGACCATGAGCGGACGACGTTCCCGCGGCTGGCCCGTGAGCGTCGGCTGGCCGGGTATCCGCTGCCGCTTGGGGCGTACTGGCGGGCCATCGACACGGCGAAGGACCTCACGGAGGCGGCGCGGGAGCTGGACGGCCCGCAGGCCCGCTGAGGCCGGCCGAGGACAAGGGGTACGGAGGAGGGGCGGTCGCCGGGTTCGCGGTGGCCGCCCCTCCTCCGTGTCTGTCGGACGCCGGGCTTCAGCCGAGCAGGCCGCCGATCGGGTTGCGGCCGCCGCCCGACGTGCCGCCGGACGTCGATCCCGTGGAGCCGCCGTCGTTCGAACCGCCGCCGGTGGAGCCGCCGCCCGTGCCGGTGGAGCCGGACGAGGTCGGTCCGGAACTGGTGGTCGGGGGCTGCTGCGGGGTCGTCCGGGGCGGGGGCTGCTGGCCGGTGCCCTGCGTCTGGCTGGGCTGTCCGGCTCCGGCGGCCTGGCCGGATTCGCGGCCGGTGTCCGTGCCGGGCGTGGACGCCTGCGCGGACGGGGTGGCGGAGCTGGACGTCGAGGGTGACGGCTTCTGTCCGGCGGGGGTGTGCGACGCCTGGCCGCCGGTGGACTCCTGCGGGAGCGGGGTTCCGGGGAGCTGGTTGGTCGGGTTGTCGTGGGGGCCGGGCACGGTGACGACCTCGGAGGAGCGGACGGCGCCGCCGAGCATCGAGCCGACCAGAAGCGTGAGCCCGACGACGACGGTGGCGACGACTGCGCCGCGGCGCAGTACGCGGCGGCGCAGGTCCCAGATCGTGGAACGCGGCCCGAGCCTGCGCCATGCCTCGCCGGCCAGCCGTCCGTCGACGGAGTAGACGGGGGCGCCCGCGATGATCAGCGGGCTCCAGGCGGCGAGGTAGATGATGTCCGGCGCGTCGTAGACGGCGACGGTGCGCCAGCTGACGGTGACCAGCAGCGTGGCGGAGAGCAGGGCGCCGACGGAGGCGGCGACGCGCTGCCACAGGCCGAGGACGGTGAGGACGCCGACGACGACCTGGAGGAAGGCGACGGTGAGTCCGGCGCCGACGGGGTGGGAGAGCGCGAAGTCCCGCAGCGGTTCGGCGAGTGCCCAAGGATGCAGTGACGTCAGCCACTTGACCATGGAGCCGCGGTCTCCGCCGTCGAAGTACACGGGGTCGCAGAGCTTGCCCATGCCGGCGTAGATGGAGATGAAGCCGAGGAAGACCCGCATGGGGAGGAGTACGACCCCGAGGTTCATCCGGCGGCCGGGGTAGTACGCGTGCCGGACGGTGTCCGTGCCGTGGCGGTGCGACCTGCTTCCGACGGTTTCGCCGAACTCGTCGTCCTCGTACCGCTCTTCCTCGTACGGTTCCTGCCCGTACGGACCGGTGTCGACGGCGTCGTAGGCGCCGACCGCCTGCCGCATGGGCGGCAGCAGCGGGCCGTTGCCGGTGCGGCCGGGCTGGTGGGGTGCCGTGATGACGGGGTTCGGCTGGGTCTCGTCCAGGCGCGGGATGACCTGCGTGGCGCCCGGGCCTCGTCCGTCGTCGAACTCGGAGCCGTACGAGTTGTACGAGTCGTACGATCCGTACGAGCCGTCGGGGCGGCCCGCGGTGGAGTTCCGTACGGCCTGGAGGAGTCCGGTGGCGCCGGGGTCGCCGGGGGCGGACTTGCCGCTCCACACGACGGGCGAGCGCCGGCCGCGCCCCGCACCGGGGCCGCTCATGGCGGGGATCCTGACCGAACCCGCGGGAGCGGCACCACGCAGCCGTGCGTGCCGGCTGGGCGCGAGCTGCACCCGGAAGCTGGCGTGGTTGACGATGACCTGCGCAGGGTCGCAGTCCACCTTGGTCATACTCAGGGCGGGTAGTTCGTCGAACCGAGGCGTTCTGGTGTCCACACTCATCTAACCGAGTGATGTGTGTTTAGGACACTGCCTTGACGGACCCGATGTGTCCGAGGCCCGTCAACAGGTGGTGGCGGGTGCACGCTCCGTCGGCCGACGTCCGACCGGGTGCTTTTCCGGGGAGCGATTACTCGCGTTACTGCGGCGGGCGTAGGGGAATTGGCTCTCCCGCTCCGTCGGTGCGAGGGGCGCGTCGGATGGCGGCCGGTGCCTGCGCTTCCCGGCGCACCGGTTCGTTCCTGTTCGTCGACCCTGCCGACGGCGCCACGCCGGCCGTCGAGGGCCACTGACCGGTCCGGTCGGCCCGGACCGGTCACCCGCGGCGCGTCAGGCGCGGCGGCGTGCCGTCTCGTACAGCACGATGCCTGCCGCGACACCTGCGTTCAGCGACTCCGCGCCACCCGGCATCGGGATCCGCACCCGGTAGTCGCAGGTCTCGCCGACCAGGCGGCCCAGGCCCTTGCCCTCGCTGCCGATCACGATGACGACGGGGCCGCCGAGGGCCTCCAGGTCCTGCACGGTGTGCTCGCCGTCCGCGGCGAGGCCGACGACCGTGATGCCGGCCTTCTGGTAGCCCTCGAGCGCGCGGGTCAGGTTCGTCACCCGGGAGACCGGCGTACGGGCCGCCGTGCCCGCCGAGGACTTCCAGGCGCCCGCGGTCATCCCGGCCGCGCGGCGCTCCGGCACGACCACGCCGTGGCCGCCGAAGGCGGAGACGGAGCGGACGATCGCACCCAGGTTGCGCGGGTCGGTGACCCCGTCGAGCGCGACGATCAGCGGGTCCTCGCCGTTGTCGTACGCGGCGGCGGTGAGGTCCTCCGGGTGCGCGTACTCGTAGGGCGGGACCTGGAGGACGAGGCCCTGGTGGTTCAGGCCGTTCGTCATCCGGTCGAGCTCGGGGCGCGGCGCCTCCATCAGGTTGATGTTGCCGCGCTGGCCGGCGAGCTGGAGCGCCTCGCGGACCCGCTCGTCGTTGTCGATGTACTGCTGGACGTAGAGGGTGGTCGCCGGGACGCCGTCGCGCAGTGCCTCGTAGACCGGGTTACGGCCCACGACCATCTCGGACGTGCCCTTGGCGCCGCCACGCCGCGGGGCGGGTCGGCGAACTGCGGCCTGCCGGGCCTGGGCGTTCGCCACCCGGTTCTTCTTGTGTCCCTTGCGGGCGGAGGCGGGCGGCGTCGGTCCCTTGCCTTCGAGACCACGGCGTCGCTGGCCACCGCTGCCGACCTGCATGCCCTTCTTGTTGGACGTGCGGCGGTTCCTGCGCTGGCTGTTCCCGGCCATGACCTACCTGTTTCGTTGCTTAAGACGTGCGTACGTAATGAAAGTGTGCCGCCCGGATCGCCGGGCGGCACACGGTGGGGACTACTGGCGCGGGCCGAGTGTCCATCGTGGGCCGGTCGGGCTGTCCTCGATGACGAGGCCCGACTGGTTGAGCTGGTCTCGGATCGCGTCGGCGGCGGGCCAGTCCTTGCGGTCACGGGCGGACTGACGCTGGTCCAGGACGAGGCGTACGAGTGTGTCGACGACCCCGTGCAGGTCCTCGCCGCGGTCGCCCTCGCCCGCCCAGTGCGGGTCGAGCGGGTCGAGGCCGAGGACGCCGAGCATGGCCCGTACCTCCGCGAGCCTTGCGACGGCCGCTTCCTTGTCGTCGGCGGCGAGAGCGGAGTTGCCCTGCCGGACCGTGGTGTGGATGATCGCGAGCGCCTGCGGGACACCCAGGTCGTCGTCCATCGCCTCGGCGAACGCGGGCGGCACCTCGGGGGCGGCCGCGACCTCGCCGCCCGCCTTCTCGATGACGCGCTGCACGAACCCCTCGATCCGCGCGAACGCGGACTCGGCCTCGCGCAGTGCCTCCTCGCTGTACTCGATCATCGACCGGTAGTGCGGTGTGCCGAGGTAGTAGCGCAGCACGATGGGGCGCCACGCCTTGACCATCTCGCTGACCAGTACGGAGTTGCCGAGCGACTTCGACATCTTCTCGCCGGACATGGTGACCCAGCCGTTGTGCACCCAGTACTTCGCGAACTCGTCGCCGTAGGCCTTGGCCTGGGCGATCTCGTTCTCGTGGTGCGGGAAGATCAGGTCGATGCCGCCGCCGTGGATGTCGAAGGCGGTGCCGAGGTACTTGTGCGCCATGGCGGAGCACTCCAGGTGCCAGCCGGGCCGGCCGCGGCCCCACGGGGTCTCCCAGCTCGGCTCGCCGTCCTTGGCGACCTTCCACATCGCGAAGTCGCGCTGGTCGCGCTTGCCGGTCTCGCCGTCGCCGGACGGCTGACGCAGATCGTCCAGGTCCTGGTTGGAGAGCTCCAGATAGCCGGGGAACGACCGCACGTCGAAGTAGACGTTGCCGTCCGCCTCGTAGGCGTGACCGCGCTCGATGAGGCCGCGCATCATCTCGATCATCTCGGTGATGTGGCCGGTCGCGCGCGGTTCGTAGGTGGGCGGGAGGCAGCCTAGGGCGTCGTAGCCGGCGTTGAACGCGCGCTCGTTCTCGTACCCGATCGACCACCAGGGTCGGCCCTGCTCGGCCGACTTGTTGATGATCTTGTCGTCGATGTCGGTGACGTTCCGGATGAACGTGACGTCGTAGCCGCGGTACTCGAACCAGCGGCGCATGATGTCGAAGTTCAGACCGGACCGGATGTGCCCGATGTGCGGGGCGGCCTGGACAGTCGCGCCACAGAGGTAGATCGAGACACAGCCCGCTGTGAGCGGGACGAAGTCACGGATCTGCCGGGCGCTGGTGTCGTACAGGCGAATAGTCACCCCTCAAGGGTAGTGGGCCCGCACCAGTGCCCCGCGACCCATTCGGGATCGCGAGGACAACTTGTGACAGGGACGATCCCCGAACGGGTCCTCAGATACGCCCGACGATCTTCTCCGGGGTGATCCGGACGACGACACGCTCGTCGTCGTCGTCGGAGGCGGGGTTGAATTCCGCGTACTTCTTCCCCGTGTACTTCACGGACAGTTCGTCGATGAGTTCGTCGCCGCCCTCCGTGGTGAGAGCGGCGACGCCGCGGATCTCGGCGTAGGTGTACGGGGCGGCGAACGGCTGGACGACGACGGAGACGCGCGGGTCGCGGCTCAGGTTCTGCTCCTTGCGACGGCCGCGCGTCGTCGAGAAGAGGACGTCGTCGCCGTCCCTCTTCACCCAGACAGGGGACAACTGGGGGCTGCCGTCGGGCTGGATGGTGGCGACGGTCACGAAGACGGGGGTGTCGAGAAGCGACCTGAGCTCTTCGGAGAGTGCGGCGGTCATGGCGTACGTCCTCCAGGGGAAGGGGGGTGCGTGCAGTGCTCCTACACGTACCCCCGACCGGCCGACGCCTCCCCGTCTTCCCGGACCACCCACCCGGAAGGTGGGTGCCTGGACTTCCCGCGGGCAGTGGCACACATGACGGGTCGGTCCTCGTCGCCGGTTTCCGCGCCGGTTCCGAGGAGACGTCCCGGAGGGGCGCCGCCGCCACCTGTCGGTCAGCGGCGGCGGTGCCCTACCGGGTGCGTCGTCAGCCCGTCCGGTAGACGAGGGCCGTCGCGAGCCCCGCGAGCCCCTCCGCGCGGCCCGTGAAGCCGAGGCCGTCCGATGTGGCGGCCGACAGCGAGACGGGCGCGCCGATCGCCTCCGACAGCACCTTCTGCGCCTCGTCGCGCCGCTTGCCGATCTTCGGCCGTACGCCGATGACCTGAACCGCGACGTTGCCGATCTCGAACCCCTCGGCGCGGACGATCCGTGCGGCCTCGGCCAGCAGGGTGACGCCCGCGGCGCCCGACCATTCGGGGCGCCCCGTGCCGAAGTGCCGGCCCAGGTCGCCGAGGCCGGCGGCGGAGAAGAGCGCGTTGCAGGCGGCGTGGGCGACGACGTCGGCGTCGGAGTGGCCGGCGAGACCGGGGCCCTCGCCCTCCCAGAGCAGGCCCGCGCACCACAGTTCGCGGCCTTCCTCGAAGGCGTGGATGTCCGTGCCGATACCGACCTGCGGAATCACCGGTGCGTGCTCAGAACCCATCGTTCGCCCTCCTGCGCGCGAGAACCGCCTCGGCCAGCACCAGATCCAGCGGCCGGGTCACCTTGAACGCCTCTTCGTGCCCGGGTACGACGACGACGGGCGCCCCGAGCTGTTCGACCATGCCCGCGTCGTCGGTCGCGCCCTCGCCGTCGAGGGCGACCGTCGCGTGGGCGCGGACCAGGGTGTCCCGGTCGAAGCCCTGCGGGGTCTGTACGGCGCGCAGCCTGGACCGGACGGGAGTGCCGAGTACCGGTTCCGGCTCGCCGGCCGCGCCGGGCTCGACCTCCTTGACGGTGTCGGCGAGCGGCAGTGCGGGTACGACGGCGGGCGCCCCGTCCCGTACGGCCTCGATCACCGCGTCCACGGTGTCGACGGGCACCAGCGGGCGGGCCGCGTCGTGGACGAGGACGACGGAGATGTCCTCGGGCAGGGCGTCGAGGCCGAGCCCGACCGATGCCTGGCGGGTGTCCCCGCCCGGCACGACGACGTAGTCGGTGCGTTCGGGCAGGGCGTGTTCGTCCAGCAGGTTCTTGACCTCGGGAGCGCCGTCCGGTGGTGCGACCACGACCACCAGGGAGACGGACCGGGACGCCGCCATGGCCCGTACCGCGTGGATGAGCATGGGCGTCCCGCTCAGCGCGCGGAGCGCCTTGGGGGCGCCCGGGCCGAGCCGTACGCCGCGGCCGGCGGCGGGAATCACCGCGGCGGTGCGGTACGGACGCGATTGATCAGACATCGGTTGCACTCCGAAGCATCAGCATGTTTGTTTCCACGGCCGACATGGGTATGGCCACAAGCGAGCCGGGCGCGACGCTTGACTTGACCGGGACCCTTTCCGTGATCCCCGGTCGGTGGGGCAGCCGCATCGGCCGCTCGGGGTCGGCTGTGCAAGATCGCAAGCAAGATATCGAAAGGTATCGACGAGGTGGTCCGGAACCGATTCCGGACATGCCGCAGCGCCCGACGACACACCGTGAATACGGTTGGTCAGCGGGCACCGCGGCACATTTATTTACGACCGGTGCGATCCGGGTCAGGACGCGAGGACCTCGTCGAGCAGAGCCTCGGCCTTGTCTTCGTTCGTGTTCTCCGCGAGAGCGAGCTCGCTCACCAGGATCTGCCGAGCCTTGGCGAGCATGCGCTTCTCACCTGCGGAGAGTCCACGCTCGCGCTCACGACGCCACAGGTCGCGCACCACTTCGGCGACCTTGATGACATCGCCGGAGGCGAGCTTCTCGAGATTTGCCTTGTAGCGCCGGGACCAGTTCGTCGGCTCTTCGGCGTACGGCGCGCGCAGCACCTCGAAGACCCGGTCCAGCCCCTCCTGCCCGACTACGTCGCGCACACCCACGAACTCCGCATTGTCCGCCGGCACACGAACCGTCAAGTCGCCCTGGGCGACCTTGAGCACCAAGTAGGTCTTGTCCACGCCTTTGATCTGGCGAGTTTCGATAGCCTCGATCAGCGCGGCCCCGTGATGGGGATAGACCACGGTGTCGCCAACCTTGAACGTCATGTGACAGGTACCCCTTCCGTGGCTATCAAGAGTAACACGAGAACGGCTTCTCCTGAATGGCGTTTTCGCAGGTCAGGGCATATCTCGGGGCTTGACAACAGCAACACGGACGTGCTGCGGAAGGCTCCCGGGAGACGGTATTCGCAGGTCGGAGCGGCTGTACGGGCGGGGTGAAACGCGCGCGTTACACATCCTCGAACCCGCTCCGAAGTGGTTGAACGTCCCGGTTTGCCGGATTCCAGATGGCGGACTTTCCGTACTCCGTTCGGAGATCGATCACCCGTACGGACCTAAGTACCGATGGCCAATGAAATTGATCACCGCCCGGCCGCCGCGGAGATTATGTGCAAGGAATGCGCCAAGGTCCGGATAATTGATCAAGCCCGTTATGTGAACGGCGCGCAAATCGCGAGGCGGGGAGCGGCGCGGCGATCCGGTGGGGGCTCCGGTGGTGATGCCCGGGCCGGTAGGGGCGGGTCGGGTGCGGGGCGGGGACGGCGGCTCGGTAACCTAAGGCCGCTGACACACCCTTAGGGCGGCTTTACGTCGCTCGCCCCTCCGTCCGTGAAGTCGTACGTTCAAGGAGTTGCCGCAGCCGTGAGCCGCAGCCTTCGACGCGGCGCCCTTGCCGCCGCCGCCATCGTGATCTCGATCGGTGCACTTTCCGCGTGTGGTGCCGGCAATGACGCGCAAACGCTCGAGATCAAGCCGGACAACGCTGCCACCACCCTCGGTGACATCAGGATCCAGAACGCGAACGTCGTCACCCAGCCGGAGCACGGCGCCGAGGGTCCCGCGGTCATCGCGGCGACGGTGTTCAACAACGGCACCAAGCGCCAGACGCTCGACGCCATCACCCTGCCGGGCTCCGACGTCTCGGTGCAGCTGCACGCCGCCGAGGGCTCGGGACCGGTCGTCGTCCCGGCCGGCGGCAGGGTCGTCCTGGGCGGCGCGGGCAACGCGTCCGCCGTGATCGAGAACGGCCGCGAGGCCGCGCAGAACGGCAACGTCCAGGCGGTCGTCTTCAAGTTCAGCGAGACCGGTGACGTCCCGCTCGGCGCGTTCGTCGTCCCGGCCACCAGCTTCTTCAAGGGCGTCGGCCCGAGCTCGCTGCCGACGTCGTCGGCACAGACGCCGTCCGCCTCGCCGTCCGAGTCCGAGACCCCGGGCGCGACGTCGGGCGCCTCGTCCGAGGAGGGCGGCACCGAGGGCAGCGAGGAGGGGACCGGCGCCGCGGGCAGCGAGAACGAGACCACCCCGACCGACGCGGCCTCCGCGTCGGTGTCGCCGGACACGTCGACCGACTGATGTGACACGCGTACGACGCAGGCGCCCCCCGGACCGGGGGGCGCCTGCGTCGTACGTGCGTGGCGGCCGGTTTACGGCTCGAACTTGTATCCCAGGCCACGCACGGTGACCAGGAAGCGCGGCGCCCCCGGGTCGGGCTCGATCTTGGCGCGCAGGCGCTTGACGTGGACGTCGAGGGTCTTGGTGTCACCCACGTAGTCCGCGCCCCAGACGCGGTCGATCAGCTGCATCCGGGTGAGCACCCGGCCCGCGTTGCGCAGCAGCATCTCCAGCAGGTCGAACTCCTTGAGCGGGAGGTCGACCTTGCCGCCGGAGACCGTGACGACGTGACGGTCCACGTCCATCCGGACCGGACCCGCCTCCAGGGCCGCCGGCGTGACCTCCTCCGGCTCGCCACGACGGCGCAGCACCGCGCGGATGCGGGCGACGAGCTCCCGCGAGGAGAACGGCTTGGTCACGTAGTCGTCGGCTCCTATTTCCAGGCCGACGACCTTGTCGATCTCGCTGTCCTTGGCCGTGACCATGATCACGGGGACGTTGGACCTGTTGCGCAGCTGGCGGCAGACCTCGGTACCGGGCAGGCCCGGCAGCATCAGGTCGAGGAGGACGAGGTCGGCGCCGTTGCGCTCGAACTCGTCGAGCCCGTCCGGGCCGGTGGCCGCGATGGCCACCTCGAAGCCTTCCTTACGAAGCATGTAGGACAGAGCGTCGCTGAAGGATTCCTCATCCTCGACGACAAGCACTCGGGTCACGGAAGGACCTCCGGGGCAGGGAATGTTTCAAGGGTGTCTGGGGGAGCGGCCCGATAGGTCCCGTCGTCACCGTTGACGATGAGCGGTCCGCCGGATGTGCGGTCTCGGTCGCGTGCGGAACCCGCTTCGGGCAGCCGCAGGGTGAAGGTGGAGCCCTGGCCCTCCGAGCTCCACACGGTGACTTCCCCGCCGTGCGAGGCGGCCACGTGCTTGACGATGGCGAGGCCGAGACCGGTGCCACCGGTGGCCCGTGAGCGGGCCGGGTCGACGCGGTAGAAGCGTTCGAAGACCCGCTCGCGGTCCTTCTCCGAGATACCGATGCCCTGGTCGGTCACGGCGATCTCGATCTGGTCCCCACCCGGTACGGCCAGGCGCCTCGCGGCGATGCCGACGCGAGTACGGGCGGGGCTGTAGTTGACGGCGTTCTCGACGAGATTGCCGAGCGCCGCGGCGAGCTGGCCGCGGTTGCCCCAGATGCGGAGCTCCGCGGTGCCGCCGGCGGCCATGGTGATCTGTTTCGTTCCGGCCTGCTGGCGGCAGCGGTCGATGGCCTCGGCGACCAGTTCGTCCACCCTGACCGGCTCGGCGTCCTCCAGCGGGTCGTCGTTCTGCACCCGGGAGAGGTCGATCAGTTCCTGTACGAGGTTGGTCAGCCGGGTCGCCTCGATCTGCATCCTGCCGGCGAACCGCTCCACCGCCTCCGGGTCGTCGGAGGCGTCCATGACGGCCTCGGAGAGCAGCGAGAGCGCACCGACCGGGGTCTTGAGCTCATGGCTGACGTTGGCGACGAAGTCGCGCCGTACCGCTTCGATACGGCGCGCCTCGGTGAGGTCCTCGACCAGCAGGAGCACCAGGCGGGAGCCCAGTGGGGCGACCCGGGCGGAGACCGCGAGGGCCTCGCCGCGGCCTGTACCGCGGCGCGGCAGGTCCAGTTCGACCTGCCTTATCTCGCCGTCCCGGCGCGTGTCCCTGGCCATGTGCAGCATCGGCTCGACGGCCAGCCGGCCGCCCCTGACCAGTCCCAGCGCATACGCGGCGGAGCTGGCCTTGACGACACTGTCGCTCTCGTCGAGCACGACTGCGGAGGAGGAGAGCACGGAGAGGACCGTGTCGACACCGGGGGGCAGTGCCCCGTTGCTGTCGGGCCGCAGGGACGTGCGCGTCGGTTTCTTCTGGTCGCGCTCGCTCCAGCGGAACGCCAGCATGGCGATCACACCGGTACACAACCCGGCGATCGCTGCAGCTGCGGCGACCGCCGCGTTCACGTCCATACCTAAAGGTTAAGCGGGTGCGAGCCCTCTCTCCCAGCCGTCCGGGTGCCTACTCGAACACTCGTCGCCCAGAGTTCACCGAGGGGCAAGGGTTGGTTCACTTGGTCGGCCGGATCCGGACGCGTACGCCACGCAGAGTGAGAGCGTGGGGTTCAGACCTGGCCCCGGCCTTAGTAAGGACTGGAGAGGACTTCCATGCGCGACGCTTACCACGAGGAACTCGACTCGATCGGCGAAGGCCTCGTCGAAATGGCCCGGCTCGTCGGGTCGGCGATCGGGCGGGCGACGACGTCCATGCTGGACGCCGATCTCAAGCTCGCCGAGAGCGTGATCGCTGCGGACCAGAAGGTCGACGACCTCCAGCACGACCTGGAGGCGCGGGCGATCGCCCTGCTCGCGCGCCAGCAGCCGGTGGCGACCGACCTGCGGATCGTGGTCACCTCGCTGCGGATGAGCGCCGATCTGGAGCGCTCGGGCGACCTCGCCCAGCACGTCGCCAAGCTGACCCGGCTGCGCTTCCCGGAGTCGGCGGTGCCGAACGATCTGCACGCCACCATTCTGGAGATGGGGCAGCTGGCGCAGCGGCTGATGGCCAAGGCGGCCGAGGTGATCATTACGAAGGATGTCGACCTGGCGCTCCAGCTGGAGCAGGACGACGACGAGATGGACCTGCTGCACCGCACGCTGTTCCAGCACCTGATGGACGACCGCTGGAAGCACGGCATCGAGACCGCCGTCGACGTCACGCTGCTCGGCCGTTACTACGAGCGTTTCGCCGACCACGCGGTGTCGGTCGCCAAGCGGGTCGTCTATCTGGTGACGGGCGAGCACGCCGATGACCTGCAGGCCTCGCCCCCGGTGGAGGGCGCGTAGCGAAGACCGGGGGGCTTCTGCGCTTGTGCGCCGTCGGTGCGCCGTTCATTTGCGGGCCCGTCTGGGCATGCAATGGGGTGGGGCGGCACGCCGACGTCGTACGCCCCGGTCGTACGTCGTCGTCGTACGGCCCTGTCGTACGCCTGGATGTACGTCCTTGAGGAGGAACGATGGCTGACTCCCCCACGACCGACCCACAGCAGGAGACACCCGCTGAAGTGGTCCATCTGACGGTGCTCGGTGCCTGTGGCTGCGGCTCGGGCTGCGGGTGCGGCTGCCAGTCGGGCGCCCCGTGCCAGTGCGGCGGCTGACCGAGGCCGACCGGACGCAAGCGTGCAGACGGCGCCCCGCGCGGAACACTCTCCGCGCGGGGCGCCGGTACGTGCCCTTTCGGGGGTTCACTCGGTGACGGGCTCCGGCGCACGGCGGATACGGGCGACCGCGTGGCCGACGGCACCGATCGGCGGCAGTGCGACCGAGGTGTGGCGCCACCGGTCCCCGACCGGCGGGACGCACCGCGCGAGCCCGCGGCGACCGCGTGGCGGACGCGATGGGGAACGAGTACAGCGGCACCCGCCCCCATCGCCGTTCAGACCGCCTGCTCCACCACACCCTGCGGCGCACCCGACGCCGCGTCCGGCTCGGCCTCCGCAGCCGTCGCCGCCACCACGCCGGTCACCTTCTCCTCCGGCGAGAGCCCCCGCATGAGCACCCAGTACCCGAGCGCCGCCACGGTCCCCAGCACCCCGCACATCCCCCACAGCCACTTCGCCCCGTAGTGGTCGATCACCAGACCGGACATCAACGGAGCGACCAGCGCCGCCGCCGACCACGACAGCGTGTACATGCCCTGGTATCGGCCCCGGCCGTGGGCCGGGGAGAGGCGGACGACCAGGTTGCTCTGGACGGGGGCGTTGATGATCTCGCCGATCGTCCAGACGCAGATCGTCAGCGCGTACACGGCGACCGATCCGGCGAACACCGTCAGCCCGAATCCGTACCCCGCCAGCAGCGACGACACGATCAGCAGCCGACGCGGGTCGCGGTGCTGGATGAAGCGGCCGACCGGGATCTGGAGTGCCACGATCATCACTCCGTTGACGGCGATCGCGGTGCCGAAGTCGGAGCTGGAGAGCCCGTCCGTACCCATCGCGACCGGCAGTCCCACGTACCCCTGCTGGAAGATCAGCGCCACCACGAACGACAGCCCGACGACGCTCATGAACCTGCCGTCGCGCAGCACGGTGGAGAGCCGGACGTCGGGCTCGGCCGGCAGTTTGCCGCCGACCGCCACGGGCGCCTTCTGCGGCCGGGACTCCGGCACCTTCAGGAAGACGACGACCGCGCAGAACAGCGTCATCGCGGCCTCGACCATGAACCCGGCGAGATAGCTGTACTCGGCGATGAACCCGGCACCGGCGGAGGAGACCGCGAAGCCGAGGTTGACCGCCCAGTAGTTCAAGGAGAACGCACGCACCCGGTCCTCGGGGCGGACGATGTCGGCCATCATCGCCTGCACGGCGGGCCGCGACGCGTTGCTGGCCATGCCGACGACGAAGGCGACGGCGGCGATCGCGACCGGATGGACCATGAAGCCGAGCACGGCCACGGACACGGCGGTCGAGCTCTGCGCGATCAGCATGGTGGGCCGGCGCCCGAGCCGGTCGGTCATCACCCCGGCACCGAGCGAGGAGATGACGCCGCCCAGTCCGTGCAGCGCGGCGACCAGACCCGCGTACGAGGCGGAGTAGCCGCGGTCCATGGTCAGGTAGAGCGCCATGAACGTGGCGACGAACGCCCCGAGCCGGTTGACCAGGGTGCTGGTCCACAGCCACCAGAACTCTCTGGGGAGACCGGAGACGGTCTCGTGTGCGGCCCGTCTGAGACCGGCGACAGACATACGGGTTCCCCCCAGGGACGTACGGAGCGGATGCGTCCGGTAAGTGTCCCGGCCACAGTCCGAACATTACGAAGCCGGGGTTCCCGACCGCCACTCGATTGACGCCCGCCGTCAATCGTCCCTGGCCGCCCCCTTGCGCTGTCCGCCCTGTGACCGGTTGAGCGAAGGCCGCGGGGCTTCGATTACGCTCGGGCTCATGGCCGACGCACCGTACAAGCTGATCCTCCTCCGCCACGGCGAGAGCGAATGGAACGCGAAGAACCTGTTCACCGGTTGGGTGGACGTCAACCTCACCGAGAAGGGCGAGAAGGAGGCAGTCCGCGGCGGTGAGCTGCTCGAGGACGCCGGTCTGCTCCCCGATGTCCTGCACACCTCCCTCCAGAAGCGCGCCATCCGCACCGCCCAGCTCGCGCTGGAGGCCGCGGACCGCCACTGGATCCCGGTCCACCGCTCCTGGCGGCTGAACGAGCGCCACTACGGCGCCCTCCAGGGCAAGGACAAGGCGCAGACGCTCGCCGAGTTCGGCCAGGAGCAGTTCATGCTCTGGCGCCGCTCGTACGACACCCCGCCGCCGGCCCTCGAGGACGGCGCCGAGTTCTCGCAGAGCGACGACCCGCGCTACGCCACGATCCCGAGCGAGCTGCGCCCGCGGACCGAGTGCCTCAAGGACGTCGTCGAGCGCATGCTGCCGTACTGGTACGACGCCATCGTCCCGGACCTGCTGACCGGCCGCACGGTCCTGGTCGCCGCCCACGGCAACAGCCTCCGCGGCCTGGTCAAGCACCTCGACGGCATCTCCGACGCCGACATCACGGGCCTGAACATCCCGACCGGCATCCCGCTCGTCTACGAGCTCGACGCCGACTTCCGCCCCCTGAAGCCGGGCGGCACGTACCTCGACCCGGACGCGGCCGCGGCCGCCATCGAGGCCGTGAAGAACCAGGGCAAGAAGTAGCACCCCTATTGATCATGCCTCCCATCTGCGCGAACGGCGCGGATGGGAGGCATTTTCGCGGCCCGGGGCCACTCCGGCCCTCACCTCGCCGGGTCTTGCGGCCCAAGTGCCCCTCCGACGGCCGCCCGGACCCGGTCCCGGTCCCGGTCCCGCCGTCACCGTGATCGTCCTCCAGCTCCGCAACAAGGTTCATGAGCCATCAGAAACGGCCTAGGCTGCTGCTCGTCGGTCAGCAGCAACTCACGTGCCGACCAGGGGATCAGGGGGACGAATGGCGATGTGCGATGCGCCCGGGGTGTTCCAGCCGCTGCAGGCGGACGATCCGTCCGTGGTGGCCGGATACCGTCTGACCGCGCGGCTCGGCGCAGGCGGCATGGGGCGGGTCTATCTGTCACACACGCAGGGCGGCCGGCCGGTGGCGATCAAGGTCGTCCGGCCCGAACTTGCCGACGACCCCGACTTCCGGCGGCGTTTCCGCCGGGAGATGGAGGCCGCCCGGCGGGTCAGGGGCGCGTACACCGCGGAGCTGATCGACGGGGACGCGGACGGCGCACCGCCCTGGCTGGCCACGCTGTACGTACCCGGTCCCTCGCTGGCGGAAGCCGTCGGACGGGGCGGGGCGCTGCCGGTGCCCGCGGTGCTGTGGCTGATGGCCGGAGTCGCCGAGGCTCTCCAGGCCATCCACGGCGCGGGGATCGTGCACCGCGACCTGAAGCCGTCGAACGTCCTGCTCGCGTCCGACGGACCGCGCGTGATCGACTTCGGCATATCGCTGGCCACGGGCGTCAGTTCGTACACCGCCACGGGGTCCACCATCGGCACGCCCCAGTTCATGGCTCCCGAGCAGGCGTCCGGGGGTGCGGTGACGGCGGCGACCGACGTGTTCTCGCTCGGCCAGACCGCGGCGTTCGCGGCGCTCGGTGAGGCGCTGTACGGGGATGGCCCCGCGGTCAGCGTGCTGTACCGGATCGTGCACTCCGAGCCCGATCTGTCTCCGCTGCCCACTCAGCTCCGCCCGCTGATCGCCCGCTGCCTGGCCGCCGACCCGGGGGAGCGGGCCACCCTGGCGGAGGTCGTGGAGTGGTGCCGGGAGCAACTGGGCGAGGACGCCGACGCGGGGGCGGGGCCGACCGTCTGGCGAGAGGTCACGGGACCGGAGGTGACGGTGCCGCCGCCGGTGCCCGATCCCACGCCGGCACACACGCTGCCGCTGGTCGCCACCGGGCCGCAGCAGGCGCGGGATCCGTGGGCGGCGCCGACGGACCCGGGCAGGACGCCGTCACGAAGACGCGGGACGAGACTGGCTGTGGGCGCGGCCGTGACGGCGGTCGTGCTGGTGCTCACGGCCCTGGTGTGGACGGTCATGGACGCGACGGGCGCGCTCCGTGGCCGGGACCATGGCGGCTCGGGGGGTACGGGCGCGGTGGCGGGGGCTCGTCCGGGGGCGACCGCGAAGGCGTCGACCTCCCCTTCCCCGTCCGCCCATGGGGCGAAGTCGGGGGCCGACGACGACGGGAGGGCCAAGGGGCCGAGCGCGGCGTCGGAAGCAGCGGACCCCTCCGCGACCGCACCCGCGTCGACGCAGGGCGAGCCCTACGCCCAGCAGTGGCTGGACGCGAAGAACTCACTGAGCTTCAAGAGACCGACCCAGCGCAAGGACCGCGCGGGGGACATCCGTTTCACCTGCGCGAAGGAGGTCAGCTGCACGCTGGAGAGCGACACCAGCGTGTTCACCATGGTCTTCGGCGAACCCGTCGCGGGCGTCGATGAATGCCGCCTCCTCACCGACCGTCAGACGGCCCATCGCCTCCCGCTCGCCGCTGCGGCGTCCGGCAGCGAGATCTGCGTCCAGCACCGCAACGGGGACATCGCGCTGCTCGTGATCGTGACGAAGGCGACCGCGATGCCGGAGAACGCCTTCGTGACCGCGGACATGACGGTGTGGCGACGGGCGGGCCAGGGCTCTTGACGCCCGAGCCGTCCGGCGCCTCCTGCCGGAAGCGCCGCGGGGAAGTCGTTGGCACCGAGTCCACAGCTGATTGGCTCCGCGTCCATCCCGGCGTGACCATTCCCTGTCGCACTGAAGGGCGTCAGAGCCCTTAGATTGGGGCGCGCGCGTTGAGAGATCGGGAGAACGAACATGGGTGAGCCTCTGAAGACCTTTGTCGGCGGCACCGAGGTCGAAGTGCCCAACAGCATCCCGGACATCCGTGCCACGCTCCCCGAGGACAGACGCGAGGAGTTCGACCACGCCATCAACGAGGCCGGGGTGCACGAGATCCAGGCGGTCATGCGGCACTGGATGCTGGAGGCCGTGCCCGATCCCGAGGCCGAGCGGATCCTGGACCGGCTGGCGCAGGACGAGGCGGAGAGGCGGAGCGTCTCTTGAGTTTCCGCATCTCCTACGCCCCGCCCGCCGACGACACCCTGGCCAAGATGCGGGAGGGCGGTACGTTCCGCGACGAGATGGCGCGGACCTTGGGGCGCGACCCGTACGGGCACGGGTCGTCGGCCGTCAAGAGTGAGCACGACCGGCGCGAGGCGACGGTCCTCGGGGCCATCGTGCTCTATTACGTCTCCGGGTCCGTTCTCACGGTCACCGTGGTGCGGCTCGTCCCGCTTCCCTGAGGCCTTTCGCCCCCGGGACGTGCGCCCGGACGAGCCCCGCCGATCAGGCCAGCTTCGCGAGCTGTGCGTCGACCACCGCGGTCGGCAGATCGTAGTCCTTGCCCGTGCCGGACGCCGCCAGGTTGAGCGAGGTGAACGAGGCGATCGTGGCGCCCTGACGCACGACCACGAGCTTGAACGGGGCCTTCTCGCCGTCCTGTTCGACCGTCACCGTCCAGGCCGCGGCCTCCTCGCCGCCCGAGATCTTCTCCTCCTCGATCTTGACGACCTTCTGCTTGTCGCCGGCCACGGTGAGGCCGAAGCCGCCGGAGCACGCGGTGGCCGCGGTGCGCAGGCCGTCGATCGTGTCCTGGGCACCCTTGCCGTCGTACGAGGAGAGGGACGCCATCGTCGTCGTGATGTCGAAGGCCGCGATGAACGCCTCTTCCGCGTCCGCGCTGTCCTGCTTCTCCTTCTGGTCCTTCTTGGGTTCGCTGACGACCTTGCGCTGGTTGGCCGCCACGGGCTTGCCGACCTGGGCGCCCAGCAGTGCGTCGGCGAAGGTGTCACAGGCCTTGTCGTCCACGGTGACGGCGGACGCGGCGACGGCGTCGTCCTTGCCCGCCCTGCTGACCTTGTGCCCCTTGACGTCACCCTGGACCAGTGCCGCCTTGTCCAGTTCGGCGGCGGTCAGCACCTTGGCCACGGCGGGCTTGGCCGCCGCGCTCTCCTTGCCCTTTCCGTCCGCGTCCCCACTGCCGGAATCCGAGCTTCCGCAGGCGGTGGCGGCCAGAGCCAGGGAGGCCGTGCAGGCGGCAACGGCGGCGCGACGTATGACAGTAGGTCTCATGACCCAACTCTACGAGTCCGCAATGGTTTGACGATCAACCAATTCGGGCACAGGAGTTGATCGTAATTGCGTTGTGATCATCCCGTGAAGACGCCGGGCCGGTGCCCGGGTCGGCGCAGCACAGTCCGGTCCACAACCGGCTTAAAGGGGCAGGCACATGCAGAGCCGCGCAACCGTCTCCACCGTCCTCGACGACATCGGGATCGGGGCGGGCCGCATCGCGGCGTGCAGCCCGCTCACCGGTGGCACGTACAACACCGTCACCCGCGTCACCCTCACCGACGGGCGGGACTGGGTGGTGAAAATACCGCCGCCGCCGACCGCCGCGGGGATGAGTTACGAGCGCGACCTCCTGGTCAACGAGGTCACCTTCTACTCGGCGGCAGCGGCGACGGGGGACGTCGCGGTCCCTGATGTCGTGCACAGCCGGCTCGATCCCGGCTCCGCGACCGGACCGTACGTGATCACGTCGGCCTGCCCGGGGCGGCCCTGGTACGGGATCAGCCCGGCCCTGACAGACCGTGAGGAACGGCGGCTCAGGCATGAGTTGGGGCGGCTCGTCGGGCGACTGCACTCCGTCACCGGGCCCGGCGGATTCGGCTATCCGGCCCAACCGCTGGGCCCGTTGGCCCCGACCTGGCGGCAGGCGTTCACCGCCATGACGGACGCCGTGCTCGCCGACGCGGACACGTACAGTGCCCGTCTGCCGCGCCCGACGGACCCGATCCGCGCGCTGCTCGCCGCTGCGGCGCCCGTGCTCGACGACGTCACCCGGCCCGCCCTGGTCCACTTCGACCTGTGGCAGGGCAATCTGCTCGTCGACGGGGAGCCGGGGGCCCGGACGATCGGCGGGATCATCGACGGGGAGCGCATGTTCTGGGGCGACCCGGCCGCCGACTTCGTCTCGCTCGCCCTGCTCGGGGACGTGGAGAAGGACGAGGATCTCCTCGCCGGGTACGCGTCGTCGGCGGCGGACGGGGCCGTGGTGTTCGACACTTCCCTGCGGCTGCGGCTCGCGCTCTACCGCTGCTATCTCTACCTGATCATGCTGGTGGAGACCGTCCCCCGCCGTTCCCCCGCCGAGACGCGGGAGTGGGTGTGGCGCGAGGTCGGGCCGCAGCTCGAATCGGCGCTGGTGGACGTCGAGTCGGCGCTGCGGACCCGGGAGTGACCGCAGCGCCGGGGCCCGTCAGCGCACCAGGGCGCGCTGTGCGTCGTGCAGGTTCGGCGGCCACACCGCTTCCGGTGTGCCGTACGCCTCCAGCCGCGTGTGCAGGTCGCCGGTGAAGTCCGGGACGTCGATCTGGTCGAACTCCGTAACCTCGCTGACGCCGACCGTCGCGCTGTACGGGGCGAGCCCGTCGATCCGCATCAGGCCGGCCCGCCCGTTGGTGACCCGGATGTTCCAGTGCGTGAAGCGGGCGCCGAAGAGCGGTCCCGCGCTCGCGTCGCCGCCGTGCCGGCCGTTGTTGTTCACCGTGATGTCGGTGCGGACGTTGGCGAACGGCAACCCGCGGTGCGAGTCGAACGTCCCCATCTCCATCTCGCCGCGCGACCAGACGTTGTAGCTGGAGAGCCCCTCGACGTTGATGCCGTGCAACTGCGTCCCCGCGGGCGCCGGGACGGTGCGCTGCGCGATGGCGAAGTCCTCGATCAGGTTGTCGTGCGAGCCCTCACGGCAGTAGTAGGGGTGGTGCGAGCCGCGGCCCTCGACCCGTGTGCGGCGCAGGGTGCAGGCGGACGCGCCGATCAGCCCGAAGCCGTTGTCGACGTGGCGGACGGTGATGTCGTCCGCCCAGCAGTCGTACGCGCACTGGAAGGCGACCCCGTTGTATCCCTTGTCGAGCAGATGCTGCGACTGCGGGGTCTCGACCGCCTCGAGGGTGAGGCCTTCGACGCCGGAGCCGGTCAGCGGGGTGACGAGCGTGGTCAGGCGAGGGTCCCACTCGGGCCGGACATCCAGCGGGAGGGGGCGTTCCAGGGTCACCTCGTGCCCGTGCACGGCGGTGATGCGGACCGGCCACTCGTAGGGGACGTACGAGGTCAGCTTGGTCTTGTCGTCCCAGTAGTACGACTCGGGGCCGGGGCCGCCGCCCGCCATGTGCTCCAGGAGGGTGTGGTCGGCGTCGTCGACGAGGCGGAGCAGCACGAGCCCGCCGCGCTTCAGCTGCTTCGTGGACTCGACGGTGATCGACCGGTCGCCGCGGCGGGCGGGTGCGACCGTCGTCAGTGTCTGCCACTCGTCGCGCTTGTTGCCGGTCCAGCCCTCGAAGGGCCAGGCCTTCGCCTTGATGGCGTCGGTGAGCGAGGTCCAACGCTCCTCGGGGCAGAGCCAGATGAGGCCGCCGGCCCACGACCAGCTGGACTTGTCGCCGCCGTAGCGGCTGCCGTACACGCCGATCAGCTCGGTGAGGTTCTTGGTCGCGTACAGCTTCGTACGTCCGCTGCCCTCACCGCGCACCACCACATTGCTGTGGCCGATCCGGATGATGTCGTCGACGCGGTACGTGCCTGCGGGGATGAGCACCGTGCCACCGCCACGCTCTCCGGCAGCGGCGATGGCACGGTTGATCGCGGGGGCGGCGTCGGCGGAGCCGTCGGGTTCGGCGCCGTAGTGCAGCACGTTGGCGACGACTTTGCGCTGCCGGGGGAGGTCGGAGCCGCCCCGGTAGCCCGCCCGGCCGATGAACGGGACCTGGGCGTGGGTGAAGGGGGTGGCGGCGAACTCGCGCCAGAGGGGGGTGACGCCGCCCGAGGCATGACCGCCCTGCGCGCCCTGCGTGGCCGCCCGGGCCGAGCCCGCGCCCGTCACGCCGGTCGCCGCGGCGGCGGCCACGGCCACCGCACTGCCGAGCAGCCCACGTCTGCTGATGTTCCCCACAGAAGCCATCGAACCGACCCGCCTTTCATGCATGTGAACGACGTTCATGTTTGCGTCGGCGGTGAGCATGCCACGGCGCGGCGGCGCGGCGAAAGACTCGTGCGCCGCCGAATCGGTCGGAGCGAGAAGGTCAGTTGGTGGGGCGTTGGGTCAGATGTGTGAACGCGTCCAGATTCCGCGTGGACTCGCCGCGCGACACCCGCCACGCGTACTCCTTGCGGATCGCGCTCGCGAAGCCCAGCTCCAGCAGTGTGTTGAAGGAGCCGTCGGCCGCTTCGAGGACGACGCCGAGCAGCCGGTCCAGTTCCTCGGGGGTGACCACGGAGAGCGGCAGCCGGCCGACGAGATAGATGTCGCCGAGCCGGTCGATCGCGTAACTCACGCCGAAGAGCCGCAGGTTGCGCTCCAGCAGCCAGCGGTGGACCGCCGCGTCGTTCTCGTCCGGGTGGCGGATGACGAACGCGTTGAGGGAGAGCGAGTGCGCGCCGACGATGAGGGAGCAGGTGGTGGACAGCTTGCGGGTGCCGGGCAGCTTCACGACGTAGCTGCCGGACTCCGGGCTCTCCCACTCGAGCTCGGCGTCCTTCAACGTCGCCTCGATGACCTGCGCTGTTGCCGCTGCGGCGGATACGTCAGCCATGGGGTGAGCGTACGTCAGCGGTGGCTGCGCCCGGGTGTCGGCCGGGATGCGCGCATGGGGCGTGGGCGCGTGGGTCCATCGTGGCGCCGGCGCGCCTCGGCCGTACGTCAGCCGTGGTGCAGGCGTACGCGACGGCGGTGCTCGTGCAGCGCGGCGGTGTAGACGTCGGCGGTCGCGGACGCCGCCGTGCCCCAGCCGAAGCCCTGCGCGTGCGCGGCAGCCGCCGCACCCATCCTGGCGACGAGCTCCGGCGACTCGGCGAACCGGGCCAGCTGCTGCGCGTACGCCTGCGGGTCGTGCCCGGGGATCAGGAAGCCGCTCGCCCCGTCCCGTACCGCCACCGGCAGTCCGCCGACGGCAGCCGCGACGACCGGGGTGCCGGCCGCCTGCGCCTCGATGGCGACCAGGCCGAACGATTCGCTGTACGAGGGCATGACCAGCACGGAAGCCGCCCGGAACCAGTCGGCGAGCTGGTCCTGCCCGACCGGCGGGTGGAACCGTACGACATCCGTGATCCCGAGCCGCGCCGCCAGCTTCTGCAGACCCTCCGGCTTGGCGAGACCACTGCCGCTGGGGCCGCCGACCACCGGTACGACCATCCGGGACCGCAGCGACGGATCGCGGTCCAGCAGCACGGCCACCGCACGCAGCAGCACATCCGGGGCCTTCAGCGGTTGGATACGGCCGGCGAAGAGCGGGACGAAGGCGTCCTGGGGCAGTCCGAGGCGGTTCCGGGCGGCGGCCCGGCCGTCGGCGGGGCGGAAGCGTTCCAGGTTGACCCCGGGGTGGACGACTGCGACGCCCGCCGGATCGGCCTCGTAGAACCGGACGAGCTCGTCCGCCTCCTCCGCGGTGTTCGCGATCAGCCGGTCGGCGGCGCTGACGATCTGGGTCTCGCCGATGACCCGGGCGGCAGGCTCGGGGGCGTCGCCGTCGGCGAGCGCCGCGTTCTTCACCTTCGCCATGGTGTGCATGGCGTGCACGAGGGGAACGCCCCAGCGCTGCGCGGCGAGCCAGCCGACATGGCCGGAGAGCCAGTAGTGGGAGTGGACCAGGTCGTAGTAGCCCGGGCGCTGGCCGGCCCAGGCCTGCATCACCCCGTGGGTGAAGGCGCAGAGCTGGGCGGGCAGGTCCTCCTTGGCCAGACCTTCGTACGGCCCCGCGTCGACGTGCCGCACCAGGACGCCGGGCGCCAGCTCGACCGCCGAGGGCAGGGCGCCCGTGGTGGCCCGGGTGAATATCTCCACCTCGATGTTGATCGTGGCGAGCCGTTTGGCCAGCTCCACGATGTAGACGTTCATGCCGCCCGCGTCGCCCGTGCCCGGCTGGTGCAGCGGGGAGGTGTGCACGGAGAGCATCGCGATACGCCGCGGTTTGCGGTGACTGCCGGGGAAGGCGCCGGGAAACCTCAGGCGTGGCGCCATGCGGTTGCTGCCGAGCCGAGAGACGTACTGGCTCACGTCGTCCGGTCCTCCTCGCTCGGGGCATGACAGTGAAGGGGCATGCGCCCCCTCGGAAGGCTGGAACAGCGGAACACACCCATTCATTTCCGCTTCCGTTCCCGTTTTGCCAAATCATTACGATCAGCTACGGCGCGTCACCGCGGGCCACCCCGGTCCGCGGGCTCGTTAGGCTCGCTGTCATGCGCCCCATCGGCACCGCGACCCGCGGGACCACCAACCCGAACCGGCTCCGCCGCATGGACCGCTGGATCGCCGCCACGCACGGCCCCGCCCTGCGCCGATCCGACGCCCCCGTCGCGGTCGACCTCGGATACGGCGCCGCGCCCTGGACCGCCGTCGAGCTGCTGCAGCGCCTGCGCACCGCCGAGCCGCGCACGGCGGTCGTCGGCATCGAGATCGACCCGGAGCGGGTCGCGGCAGCGAAGCCGTACGAGCGCGAGGGCCTCACCTTCGTCCACGGCGGCTTCGAGATCCCACTGACCGGCCGTCCCACCCTCATCCGGGCGGCGAACGTGCTGCGCCAGTACGACGAGGGTGAGGTCGCCGCGGTCTGGCGGCGGCTGTGCGCCCGGCTCGCCCCCGACGGGCTGCTGGTGGAGGGCACCTGCGACGAGATCGGACGTCGCCATGTCTGGGTGGCGCTCGGCCCGGAAGGCCCGCGCACGGTCACGTTCGCAACCCGCCTCGGCTCCCTCGACCGCCCCTCCGACCTCGCGGAACGCCTCCCCAAGGCGCTGATCCACCGCAACGTGCCGGGCGAACCGGTCCACGCGTTCCTGCGCGACTTCGACCGGGCGTGGGCCGCGGCGGCTCCGTACGCCTCACTGGGCGCGCGGCAGCGCTGGATCACCGCGGTGCGCACGCTGTCGGGGGACTGGCCTCTGACGGACGGGGTACGACGGTGGCGGCAGGGCGAAGTCACCGTGGAATGGGCGGCCTTGCGGCCGGAGCGGTAGCCGGACAGGCGCGGAGCGGTGGTCCGGCTACCGCCGGGCGGCAGTCCGACAGGCACTGAACAGGTGCGGTTAGGGGCGCGACCGGGAACACGGACGCGACGCCGTTCGTCCGGGATGAAGGGGAATGCCTCTGTTGCTTTTCGGTACGGCATGGCACGATCGCGACGCCACGAAAAGTTACTGACGGTAAATCAGATCTGCTCGGAGGGGGAGCTTGTGAACCGACGTCACTGTGCCGCTGCCGCGATCACTCTGGTCTGCGCTCTGGCCGTACTGACCGTGCCGACCCAGGCCTTCGCCGCACCACCACCCTCCCCCTCCCACTCCCCCGCCGCACCGGCAGGTCCGCAGCGGAAGAGCCTCGAAGAGGTGCGCGAGGAGATCGACGCCCTCTACCGCAAGGCCGGGGCGGCCACCGACGCGTACAACCTCGCCGAGGAGCGGGCGGAGAAACAGTCCGGCGAGATCGTCAAACTGGCGCAGGCGATCGTCGCGGGACAGGCGAAGATCGCCGACCTCAAGAGCCGGGCGGGAGCCCAGGCCCGCGAGCAGTACCGCACCGGCGGGCTGCCGCCGGGCGCGCAGATGATGCTCAGCGACGACCCGCGGTTGTTCATGGACGGTGTGAACAGGGTCTGGCAGGGCCAGCAGGCCGCCAAGGGGGTACTCGGCGAACTGACCAAGACCCAGGAGGACTTGGAGACGTACACCAAGGACGCGAGCAGCAACTGGAAGAAGCTCGAGGCCAATCGCCTCAAACAGGCCAAGGCCAAGAAGCGGATCAACGGGCAGATCGCAGCGGCGAAGAAGCTGGAATCGCAGCTGGAGAAGGAGGAGCGGGCGCGACTTCTCGAGCTGGAGCAGGAGGCGGAGTACAAGGCGCAGACCGCCTGGCTCGGCTCCGGCGCCCTCAAGGAGATCAACCGCGAGGCGAGCACGCGCGGAAAGAAGGCGGTGGCCTTCGCGACGGCCCAGATCGGCAAGCCGTACGTCTGGGGGGCCGAGGGCCCCGGATCGTACGACTGCTCCGGCCTGACGTCCCAGGCATGGGCGGCGGCGGGACGGCCGATCCCGCGCACCTCGCAGGAGCAGTGGCGGCAGCTGCCGCACATCGCCGTCAAGGACATGCGCCCCGGCGACCTGATCATTTACCACGGCGACGCCAGCCATGTGGGGATGTACATCGGCGACGGCGCCATCGTGCACGCACCGCGACCGGGACGGAACGTGACGCTCGCGGGGGCGGGCTCGATGGAGATCCTCGGGGTGGTTCGCCCGGACCGGTGACCGGGCCGAGCCGGAAGGGATACGGGCGGCTCCGTACGAGTGACCCGGACCACGTGTTCGCTCCGCCGCGCCGTGAGGCACGCCACCCGCACCCGCACCGCAGGGGTGATGTTCGTCATGGCCCTCGGACCGCCCAAGGGTGCGCATTTCTCGCCGGATCCGTGGTGGGACGCGGCTTATGGCTCCGCATATGCCAGGGGTCGGATGACATTCGCCATTCCGTTCGCATGTCCAGTACCGCTATGGTCCCGGTCTGGCGGATCGTCGATCGTCGTTCCGCCGCGCCCTCGGGGGGAGGGAAGGAAACCGAACCTATGCCCGTACCCGTACCGCAGCAGCGCGTCGCTCCCGCCGCGGAGGCCACCCACGTCGCCCACCTCACCCTCCTGGTGATCGAGGACGACCCGGCGGGCACCCTCACCGTCCCGGAGCTCCCTGCCGCGGCCGGCACCCGGGTCCGCATCCGGACCGCCCGCAATCTGACCGAGGCGGGACGGCTCCTCACCGACGACGTCGACTGCATCCTGCTGGACCTGGCCCTGCCGCCCGGCAGCGAGACACGCGCCGACGGAGGCGCCGAGGGGCCCGTCGAGCTCGCCACCCTCAAGCACGTCCTGCGGATCGCACCCCGCCACGCCGTCCTCGCGCTCACCGCGGAGGACGACACCGAGCTGGCCGCCGAGGCGGTCCGCGTCGGCGCCCAGGACTACCTCTTCCGCGGCGAGCTGGACGGACGACTGCTCACGCGCGCCATCCGCTACGCCGTCGAACGCAAACGCGCCGATGTCGCGCAGCACCAGCTCACCGAGTCCAAACTGCGCGCCCAGGAGAACGCCCGGCTGGAACGCGGCCTGCTGCCCACCCCGCTGCTGCAGGGCTCCGATCTGCGGTTCGCCGCCCGCTACCGCCCCGGCCGCAGCCGTGCGCTGCTCGGCGGGGACTTCTACGACACGGTCCGTACGCCCGACGGCACCGTCCACGCGATGATCGGTGACGTCTGCGGCCACGGCCCGGACGAGGCTGCGCTCGGCGTCGAACTGCGCATAGCGTGGCGGGCGTTGACGCTGGCAGGACTCTGCGGGGACGAACTGCTTTCCACGCTCCAGCAGGTTCTGGAGCACGAACGGGAGAGCGAGGAGATCTTCGCGACGCTCTGCACCGTCGACATCACCCCCGACGGCCGGCGCGCCGGGCTCTGCCTGGCGGGCCACCCCGCCCCGCTGATCACTCGCCACGGACGGGCGGCGCAACTGCTCCCGTACGAGGACGGCGGACCGGCGCTGGGCCTGCTGCCGCACGCCCGCTGGCCGCGCCGCCAGGTCGAACTGGGCGGGTCCTGGAGCCTGATGATGTACACGGACGGGCTGATCGAGGGTCGCGTCGGGCCGACCGGAACACAGCGGCTCGGCCAGGAAGGCATGGTCGCGATGATCAACCGCCAGCTGGCGGAGGGTCTCAGCGGCGAGGCGCTGCTGGAGGCGGCTGTCGCCGAGGTGCGCGAGCTGAACGGCGGCGAACTCACCGACGACGTCGCGGTCCTGCTGCTCGACCGCGACCGGAGCACCGACCGGAGCCGCAACGGCGGACGGGGCCGGAGCGCGTCCCTTCCGCGCCCCCGCCCCGGATCGGCGTCACCCGTGAGTGTTCAGCGCCCGCCGTTGTAGGGCCCGTACGGGCCGTCGCTGCTGGAACCACCGCGCCGACCGCCACCGCCGGAGACCGCCTTCAGCGCGGGCCGTACGTCGACCATGAAGACGATGGACGCGACCGCGCCCGCAAGCTGCAGGAACAGCATCGGCACGAAGAGGTTCACGGCAACGGTGATGCCGAGAATGATCAGCCAGAAGGACTTCTTCTGCTTGTCCGCGGCGCGGTACGCATCCTCGCGTGCCGTCGCGGCCAGGAACAGCGCGACCACGGCCAGAACGAGCATGATCAGGTAGAGCAGCCAGACAAGTGTGCTGAACCCCGTGAGCAACATGGTGTGCACCGCCTAATGAATGGATGAGCGCCTCGCCGCCAAGGTACCGGGACAACGAGCCGGCCACCCCGAAAGGTGCCCGGCCCGCGCCCCGCTACACATCGGCCGCGGCGCTACTTGGCGGTCGGCGGCGTGGTCTTCTTCGCCACGGGCTTGCGCACGGGCGTCGGCGCCTTCTTTGCGGGCGTGCCGGTGGTCCGGGTCTCCGCCTTGGCGGCGCTCTTCGGCTCGCTCTTCGCGGCAGGCGCCGGCTTCGGCTTCGGCTCGGACTCCCGCCGCGGCTCGACCACGACGGCGATCTCGACAAGATCCTCGGCGGTCTCGCCACGCCACGTCTTCACGGTCTGCTCGCCGCGCTCGGCGACCTTCTCGTACGTCTCCCGGGCCCGGACCGCGTACTCCGCGGCCACACCCAGGCTCCGCAGCGCCAGGTCCTGGGCGGACTCGCCGAGCTTCTTCAGATCGGTGTCGAGCGAGCCGAGCACCTCGGTGACCTTGGCCTGCACGGTGGCCTGCGCCTCCTTGGCCTGCGTGGTCACCTTCTCCTGCACGGCCCGCGGGTCGGCGTTGCGCACGGCCTCGAAACGCTCGGGCGCCTCGGTCCGCAGCTGCTCGATCAGCGCCGGGACCTTCCGCGCCTGCTCGACGGCGAGGTCGGCCGTACCGGCGGCGAAGTAGAGAGGGGTCGGGTCGGTGAGGGTCTTACGCAGGTCATCGGTGATGGCCATGACTGTGGTCCTCCCGGATCATCAGACTCAGTTTGAGGGTGGTGAAGGCTTTGAAGCTGTATCGGCATCTGTGCCGTCGGCGCTGAGGCCGGATGCGTCATCGGTGTCGCCGGAGCCGGATTCGAACCCGTTCTCCTTGCGGAAGGAGTCGTAGATCTGCAGCAGCACGCTCTTCTGCCGCTCGTTCATGGACGGATCGGCCAGGATGACCGCCCGGGTCTCCAGCTCCTCCCGCTCCCGCTCGTCCAGAATCCCGGCCCGCACATAGAGGGTCTCCGCGGAGATCCGCAGCGCCTTGGCGACCTGCTGCAGCACCTCGGCGCTCGGCTTGCGCAGCCCGCGTTCGATCTGGCTGAGATACGGATTGGACACCCCGGCGGCATCGGCGAGCTGCCGCAGCGAGAGCTGAGCGGTGCGGCGCTGCTCGCGCAGGTACTCGCCGAGATTGCCGACGTTGAGTGATGCCATACCTCGATAGTGCGCCACTATCGCTAACTATTGCAAGCACGTGCTTGCAATAGTGTTCCACATCACGGTACGTGACCGGCCGGGAGCGACTTGTCACGCCACCTGTCATCTCGGCGGGACAACTGTCGTAATGCCTGGTCGAGACCCTCGGCGGCACACACCTGGCACCACGCACGCACCGCTGTACCGGCTGAGGTGTGCCGGAGTTCGGCGTCAGGCCGCCGCGGCCGCCGCGGCCAGGATGCGGTGCAGGACGGGGATCGGGATCGCCGGGTTGGTGACCGCCGCGCATGCCGTGGCGCGGTCGTGCAGCAGCCCGGCAAGGACGCGGGCCGGCAGCCGTGGACTGCGTATCGCGGTCCCGCGGACGTAGTCCGCCGGGTCGTTCAGCAGCCGCACCGCGTCGGCCGGTGACAGCCGGGAGTCCTCAGCCGCGCGGCGGCGCACCTCGGCTTCGGGATCGCGAGCGAGACGCGCGACGTCGGCCGGCGTGGACTCCGGATCGTCCAGGGCCAGGCGGCGCATCCGCCCGACGGGGTCGTCGACGTAGCGCAGCAGGCCCGTGCGGGGGAAGTTGGGGTGGCTGCGGGGGCGGCCGGGGTGACTGAAGCTGCCGTCCCACCAGCGCCAGACCTCCAGCAGCATCTCGGCCGGCGCGTCGTCGCACGACTCGGCGAGGAACAGGCGGACCGTCCGGTCCTCGTCCCTGGCCAGACGCTCCACGACGTCCGACGGAAGATGCCGGGCACGGGCCACGCTGCGGCGGACGAGCGGATGGGACGACACGGCCAGTCGGCGCATTGCGTCGGTGTCGCCGTGCAGGCTCTCGATCCAGGGCACAGTGCGCGACATCGACGCCGGGTCGAATTCGTGGCGGACCGCGGCACGCTGCTCCTCGGTGAGGTCAGGTCGCAGCGCCACCATCGAGCGGATGTCGTCGCAGGCGTCCTGCGCCAGGACCGCGACACCGTGCGCGCCGAGCCGTGGGTTGGCGGCCAGCGCCCGGCGTACCTCCTCGTCCCCGTCCCGGACCAGCTCCGCCTCCAACCCGGGTGCGAGGCAGCACTGTTCGAGCGCCCGCCGGGGCGCGGGCAGCGCGGTGAAGACCTCGCGAGGCATGGGGACGCCGGTGTGATGGGCAAGCAGCGCCGCCGTACGCACCGCGTCGTCGGTGTCGGCCAGCAGCCGCTCCCGCAGCGGCGCGGGGAGGTCGTCCCACCGGGCGCAGCCGGCTGCCCGCACCCGGGGATCGGCATCGGCCACGAGACCGGGGAGATGGTGGGCGGGGAGCCCAGGCAGTTCGGCGGCCTGGGCGCGGGACGGGCCGGCGAGTAGGTCGTCGTACAGGTCCGCGGGGAGTTCGACCCCCCAGGCGCAGGCATGCTCGGCCCAGAGCACGCGCCGGCTCGACGACGGTTCGGCGCGGACCAGGCGTACCCACTGATCGGACGTGAGCTTGGGCCGGAAGGTGTCGGCGGGCCTCGACCGCACCCGCGGATCGGGGTGCGCCACGGCGGCGTCGAGGACGGCAGGCCGGTCGCAGCCGTGCAGGAAGCCCTCCGCCACATCCAGCAGCCGGATCAGCAGCTCGTCCGGCGCGGCCGGATTGGACCCGATCCCCTCCGCCCAGTGCAGAGGCCACGCCGGCCGACCGGGCACGGCCGCCCACACCTCGGCGCGCTCGACCTCCGTCTCGCGCCCGGCGGCCGCCGCGGCCTCCTCCAGCCGCTCCGGCAGTCGGTCGAGGGCCGTCACCCGAGGGCCGTCCGCGCCGGGCACCTCCGCCAGCAGCACCTGTCCGTCGAGGGAGAGCGCCACGAACCCGAGGTCGCCGATCAACTCCGGCACACCGCCGCCGGCATAGCGGACCCGGGTCCACCAGGAGTCGTTGCCGCCGATCCGGTACCCGAGGACGGCGACCAGAAATCCGCCGTCGGCACCGGCAAGGCGGCGCCACCACACGGCGTCGAGCGCTTCCCGGGCCGCGCCGCCCGGCGCCGCGATCCCTCGCGCGATGCGCCAGCCGGCCTCCGGCGGGAACAGGCTGCCCGGGCGCACGTCCTCGACGACCGTGAGCCCGGCCCGCGCGAGCAGTTCGTGGAGTCCCTCTCGGTGTTGCACGCGGTCATGATCCCCACCGACTCGCGGTGGGACAAGGCCCACAGCCCAGGCGCGACCGGCCCCGCACCCCCGTACACGTCATCGGCTGCGACGTCGTTCGGCGGTCCCCACGCGGGCGGCTCGGGCCGGACCCGCCACTGCATCAAAGGCTTCGGCCCGGATTCGGACGAGACAGGGCCAGGTCGGCATGGGTCCGAGGATCCCGTCATGCGTCGCGAAACAGGTGACCGGACCGGTCAGGATTCGAGAAGCGCGGACCCCCGAGCCGCAGTTAGCGTGACCGCGCGGAGGTGGTTCCGTTGGCTCTCCTTCTCTTGCGGGCTCGCCCCGGTCAAGACGAACGGCCAGCGGAGAAATCACCGTCCGAGGCGATCGGGCTGCCGATCGCCGGACCGTCCCGACCGGACCCACGACTTCAGGAGCGACCATGACCGGCTCTTCCACCCAGGGAATCAAGACCGTGCTGCATCCCGTTTCCGACCTGGCGGCGGCCAAGAAGGTGTACGCCGCCCTGCTCGGCGTACCGCCGCAGGCCGACGAGTCCTACTACGTCGGCTTCGAGGCCGCGGGCCAGCACATCGGGCTGGTGCCGGGCGGTGGACCGCAGGGCATGGCCTCACCGGTGGCCTACTGGCACGTGCCGGACATCGAGGCGAAGCTCGCCGAGGTGACCGCCGCGGGTGCCACCGTGAAGGAGCCCGCTCACGACGTCGGTGGCGGCCGCCTGGTGGCCACCGTCACCGACCCCGACGGCAACGTCCTCGGGCTGCTGCAGGACCGATGAGCGCCGGCTGAGTGCCGACCCCCGCTCCCACGCCCCGGTCCACCCGCGAGGTGTCCGTGATCGCCGACGAAGTCGAGGTCCTCGCGATCGATGGGCTGAGGCAGGAGCGGGGCGGCCGGTTCACCGCGCACACCGGCCTCGCCCCGCGTGCGTCGGCCACCCCCGTACCTCCCGTTCCGCACCGCTTCGCGCGCCGCCGGCTGGTGCGCCGCGTCGACGGGCGGGACGCGTCGCCGCGAACCGGCGGTTCCACGGGCCGAAGCAGAAGAGAAGCGGACGTACTGCTCGAATTTTGGTTGGATCGAGCCAGGCGACACCGACGGAGACCGCGAAGGCGGGCCCGCCCGACAGATGGAGACACCATGAGCCCGGCCAAGAGGAAGACCACGCAGTCGCCTGCGCTGCACGCCGCCGACAGCCACGATCTGCTCCGCGTGCACGGTGCGCGCGTGAACAATCTCAAGGACGTCAGCATCGAGATCCCCAAGCGTCGTCTGACGGTGTTCACCGGCGTCTCCGGCTCGGGCAAGAGCTCGCTGGTGTTCAGCACGATCGCCGCGGAGTCGCAGCGGATGATCAACGAGACCTACAGCGCCTTCGTGCAGGGCTTCATGCCGACGCTGGCGCGGCCGGAGGTCGACGTACTCGAAGGGCTGACGACCGCGATCATCGTCGACCAGCAGCGGATGGGGGCCGACCCCCGCTCCACCGTCGGTACCGCCACCGACGCCAACGCGATGCTGCGCATCCTCTTCAGCCGGCTCGGCAAGCCGCACATCGGCCCGCCCAGCGCCTACTCCTTCAACACCGCCTCGGTCCGGGCGAGCGGTGCCATCACCGTCGAGCGCGGTGCCAAGAAGACGGTGAAGGCGACCTTCAACCGCACCGGCGGCATGTGTACGCGCTGCGAGGGCCGGGGCACGGTCTCCGACATCGACCTCACCCAGCTCTACGACGACTCCAAGTCGCTCGCCGAGGGTGCGTTCACCATCCCCGGCTGGAAGTCGGACAGCCAGTGGACCGTGGGGCTCTACGCCCAGTCGGGCTTCCTCGACCCGCAGAAGCCGATCCGCAGGTTCACCAAGAAGGAAATGCAGGACTTCCTCTACGGCGAGCCGACCAAGGTGAAGGTCAACGGCGTCAACCTCACCTACGAAGGGCTGATCCCCAAGATCCAGAAGTCGTTCCTGTCCAAGGACAAGGAAGGGATGCAGCCGCACATCCGCGCCTTCGTGGAGCGCGCGGTCACCTTCACGACCTGCCCCGAGTGCGACGGCACCCGGCTCAGTGAGGGGGCCCGGTCGTCGAAGATCAAGCGGACCAGCATCGCCGACGCCTGCGCGATGGAGATCCGCGATCTGGCCGAATGGATCCGCGGCCTCGACGAGCCGTCGGTCGCGCCGCTGCTCACCGCACTGCAGCACACCCTGGACTCGTTCGTGGAGATCGGCCTCGGCTACCTCGCGCTCGACCGGCCGTCGGGCACGCTGTCGGGCGGCGAGGCGCAGCGCGTCAAGATGATCCGCCATCTCGGCTCCTCGCTCACCGATGTCACATACGTCTTCGACGAACCCACCATCGGCCTGCACCCCCACGACATCCGGCGCATGAACGGCCTGCTGCTGCGGCTGCGGGACAAGGGCAACACGGTGCTGGTCGTGGAGCACAAGCCCGAGGCCATCGCGATCGCCGACCACGTCGTCGACCTCGGCCCCGGCGCCGGTACGGCGGGCGGCGCCGTCTGCTTCGAGGGCACCATCGAGGGGCTGCGGGCCAGCGGTACCGTCACCGGCCGCCACCTCGACGACCGGGCCTCCCTCAAGAAGACGGTGCGCAAGTCGACCGGCGCGCTGGAGATCCGCGACGCCACCCGCCACAACCTGCAGGGCGTCGACGTCGACATCCCGCTCGGGGTGCTGTGCGTCGTCACCGGCGTCGCCGGCTCCGGCAAGAGCTCACTGATCCATGGCTCCGTCCCCGCCTCCGCGGGCGTGGTCTCGGTCGACCAGGCGCCCATCCGCGGCTCGCGACGGAGCAACCCGGCGACCTACACCGGACTGCTCGACCCGATCCGCAAGGCGTTCGCCAAGGCCAACGGCGTGAAGCCGGCCCTGTTCAGCGCCAACTCCGAGGGCGCCTGCCCCAACTGCAACGGCGCCGGCGTCATCTACACCGACCTGGCGATGATGGCCGGCGTGGAGACCACCTGCGAGGACTGCGAGGGGAAGCGGTTCCAGGCATCGGTCCTCGAGTACACCCTCGGCGGCCGCGACATCAGCGAGGTGCTCGCGATGTCGGTGACCGAAGCCGAGGAGTTCTTCGGCACCGGTGACGCGCACACGCCGGCCGCGCACAGAATCCTCGACCGGCTCGCCGATGTCGGGCTCGGCTACCTCAGCCTCGGGCAGCCGCTCACCACGCTGTCCGGTGGCGAGCGGCAGCGGCTCAAGCTGGCCACCCACATGGCCGACAAGGGCGGCGTCTACATCCTCGACGAGCCGACGACCGGCCTGCACCTCGCCGACGTCGAGCAGTTGCTCGGCCTGCTCGACCGGCTCGTCGACTCCGGCAAGTCGGTCATCGTCATCGAGCACCACCAGGCGGTGATGGCGCACGCCGACTGGATCATCGACCTCGGCCCCGGCGCCGGTCACGACGGTGGCAAGATCGTTTTTGAGGGCACTCCGGCCGACCTCGTCGCCGACCGCTCCACCCTCACCGGCGAACACCTCGCGGACTACGTCGGCGCCTGACCGCGGCCTGACGGACATCGCCCGACGGAACGAGTGCACGACGCCGTCGGGCTAGAAGTGGGGCGCCGCGTCTGCCGCACCCGGCGCGGACGCGGCGGGTGCGGCGGCCACTACGACAGCGACGATCGGGGCCTGCCGGGGCGCAGGTGGGGGCGCCGGGCTCAGGACGTCTGGTTGCCCGCACGCGCCACTCCGGGGCAAGCACCGACCGGATCTCCTCGTCGCGCCTTCCCCTCCGGTACAGATGGGCTTGGCCACAGCACGCCGTCTCTCGTCATCTCGAGCCGCGCGTTGTGCTGCCCGATTTTGACTCCCGTCCTCGGTCGGTGTGGACCAGGAACTCCTCTGCCCGCCAGGGCTCCAGCGGGCGCAGTTCGGAGTCGTCGCCGCCCAGGGATACCGCGTACATCGTCACCCCTGCAGTCGGAACCGGCGTACGGCGAAGGGGGTCTTCCCGCGGTCGGCGCCACCGACGACGCCTGAGTGGTCGAGATCTGTCGGATCGAGCCTGTGCGCCCGTTCGGGGTCGACCTCCGCGAAGCATGGAACCTTGGCGACGGACCTCATCGGCCTTTATTTCAGGGGCAGTTGGAGGTTTATCTACGCGCGGAGCTATGCCTACCGAACGATCATTCGGGCATATCCGGCAGGTTCCTGCACGGCTATTACCGGCCGGTACCCACAGCTGCTAGAAACGTGCTCGCTCACTCAACCCCCCACCCACCCCCCACACTTCGGAGGGCTGACAGTGATGTCAGTACGGAGATTATGGGCGTCCGCATCCACTCTGGTCCTCGCAGCCTCGGTCGCACTGGGCGTTGCCCAGCCGGCCTCGGCAACCTCCCAGGCCGCCGCCGGCGGGTACGTCGCTCTCGGCGACTCGTACTCGTCCGGCGTCGGCTCAGGAAGCTACCTCTCCGACAGCGGTGACTGCCATCGGAGCACCAAGGCCTACCCCTACCTCTGGGCCACCCAGAACTCACCGTCCTCGTTCGCCTTCGTGGCCTGTTCGGGGGCCACGACGGGTTCGGTGGCGAGCACCCAGCTGGGCGTGCTGAGTTCGTCCACCACCTTGGTCAGTGTCACGGCGGGCGGCAACGACGTCGGATTTGCCGATGTCATGGAGGACTGCGTCCTGTACAGCGAGGCCACCTGTCTGAGCAGCGTGAACGCGGCTGTCTCGCAGATGCAGAACACACTGCCGTCCGGGCTCGGTTCGCTCTACGGCTCCATCCGGTCACGCGCCTCACAGGCCCATGTGGTCGTGCTGGGCTACCCGCGCTTCTACCAGCTGAGCGGGGACTGCATCGCCGGTCTCTCCGAGACCGAGCGCTCCGCCATCAACAACGCGTCCGACGTACTGAACGGCGTCATCGCCCAGCAGGCGGCCGACGCCGGGTTCACATTCTCCAGCGTGGTCGACGAGTTCACGGGGCATGAGCTGTGCTCCGGCAGTCCGTGGCTCAACAGCGTGACCGTCCCTGTCTACGAGTCCTACCACCCCAAGTCCGCGGGGCAGTCGGGAGGCTACCTGCCCGCATTCCGCTCGGCCGCGTAATCCGCTCGCACGTGGCCCTGTTCGAGACGGCGGTCCACCGGCGCGTCACCGGTGGGCCGCCGTCTCCTCGTCCCGCTCCGTTCCGTCCGGTACGTGTCAGGCGCGGCCCGCGGCGCCCGGCCGGGGCAGCGCGAGGGCGGCAGCCGCGGCCAGTACGGCGGTGGCGGCCGCCGCCCACCAGCCGTGCCGGAACGCGACGAGCGCCGCGGCCGGGCCGTCCGGGATGGCGAGCAGCGTGACCATCAGGGCGACACCCAGGACCGAACCGGTCTGGCGGGCCATCGTGGTGACGGCCGACCCGGTCGCGAACCGGGTGGGCGGCAGGGCCGCCGCGGCCGCACCGACCAGGGTGGGCAGAGCGAAGCCGACGCCGATACCGGTGATCAGCATGCCGGGCAGGAGCCCTGCCGCATAGTGCGGGGCCGTGTCGAGCGCGACGGCCCACCAGCCGAGGCCCACGGCGAACAGCAGACAGCCGAACGCCGCCGTGCGGCCCGCGCCGAAGCGGCGGACCAAGGGGCCCGACGTGACGGCGAGCACCGGCACGACCAGCGGCCCGGGAGCGATGGCAAGTCCGGTGCGGATCGCCGAGTAGCCCCACACCTGCTGGCACCAGAGCACAGACGTCAGCAGCATCGCCGCGAACGCGACGGAGAAGAGCAGCGCAGCGAGGGTCGCCGCCGCGAAGGCCGGGGTGCGCAGCATGGGCAGTTCGACGATCGGGGCGCTGTGCCGGGCCGAGCGCAGCCAGAACACCCCGGCGAGGACGACCGCCGCGACGAACGAGCCGATCACCTCCGGCGAACTCCAGCCCCACGCGTCCGCCTTGACCAGGCCGAGCGCGAGTACGCCGATGGCGAGCGTGAGCAGCGCGGCGCCGACCAGGTCCGGCAGCCGTCCGGCGCGGTCCGGGCGGGCATCGGGCAGCAGCCGGGCCCCGGCCACCAGGCCGACCGCACCGACCGGCACGTTGACGAGGAACACCCAGCGCCAGTCGGCCTCCACGAGCAGCCCGCCGATCACTGGACCCAGCCCGGCGGCGATGCCTCCGATCGCCGCCCAGCCGCGGATGGCCTGCGGCCGACGCTCCGGCGCGGTGTTGACCAGCAGCAGAGCCAGCGAGGTGGGCATCAGGGCGGCGGCTCCGGCCGCCTGCAGGGCACGGGCGGCGACCAGCCAGCCGACCCCGGGGGCGACGGCACACAGCACGGAGGCCACGGTGAAGACCGCCAGGCCGAGGAGGAAGCCGCGCCGGTGTCCGTACCGGTCCGCGAGCCGGCCCGCGACGACGAGCAGCGCGGCGAAGACGATCGCGTACGCGTTGAGCACCCAGGACAGCGAGGCGAGCGAACTGCCGTCGAAGGAGTCGCCGAGGGCGGGGACGGCCACGTTGACGATGAACAGGTCGAGGTTCACGACGAAGACCCCGGCCGACACGATCCAGGCCGTCGCACGGGATCCAGTGGAGGGACTCTTCGCGGGCCCGTTCGCCGAGCCCTTCGCGGGTCCGTTCGCCGTGGGCGACCCAGGCTCCACGTGCGGGGCGGGCGGCCTCCGGTCGGCCGCATCCGCGAGTGAGTTTGATTTTCCAACTGTCATGATGGCAAGGTAGCGCCAGTAAGTTTGAGATGGCAACCTTGTAGGGGTGAGTGCAATGAATGGTTCCGGCAGCCGTATCGAGATCGGCGCACTGCCCGGTCGGCCGTGTTCCGCCGCTGCCGCGCTGCAGGTGGTGGGCGAGAAGTGGACGCTGCTCGCGGTGCGCGAGATCTTCTTCGGCAATCACCGGTTCGAGGCGATCGCCCGGAACACCGGTGCGCCCCGGGACCGGCTCGCGGCCCGGCTACGGTCGCTGGAGCACGCCGGCCTGGTCGAGCGGCGCCCCTACAGCGAGCGGCCGCCGCGCCACGAGTACCACCTGACCGAGGCGGGCCGCGACCTCGCCCCGGTGATCCGGGCCCTGCTGGACTGGGGCGACCGCTGGGTGCACGAGGAACCGCCGGTCGTCATGGTCCATGAACCGGCGGCCACCACGGACGCGGAGAGCCGTGGCAAGGGCGACGGCTCGCACGGGCATGACCTGGACACCGCATGGATCTGCCGCACCTGTGGGGAGGAGGTCGTGAGGGGTTCCCTCACCGTCGACGTCCGCTCCCCCGGTTGGGACCGGACCGGCCCCGCATCCGCGCCGGCGGCACCCTGACAGCCCGTCAGCCCGACCGGGTGCGCGATGCCTCGCCCCGACCGGCCCGGAAGTTGTCCACAGGCTGCGGACGCTGCGAGCCGAGTGTCCGCCCCCGGCGCAGAATGGGGGGCATGACTGAGATCACTGGCTCGACGACCGAATCCGTTCCGGCGCCGACGACCGATTCCGTTCCGGCGTGGGAGCAGCGCTTCCGGGCGCCCCGGGTCTCGTTGCCCGACTGGGCGGAGGACGCGCCGGACCGTGCGCTGTTCGTCTCCAACGCGACGGGGACGTACGAGCTGTACGCCTGGGACCGGTCGACCGGGGAGCAGCGCCAGGTCACCGACCGGCCGAACGGGACGACGGACGGGATACTGACGCCGGACGGCGAGACGATCTGGTGGTTCGACGACACCGACGGCGACGAGTTCGGGGTGTGGATGCGCCGGCCCTTCGGCGCCGGCGGGAGCGAAGGGGCGGCGGACGAGCCCGCGGCTCCCGGGCTCGAACCCTCGTACCCGGCGGGACTCGCGATCGGCCGGGACGGGACGGCGGTGGTCGGCCGGTCGACCGATGAGGACGGGACGACGATCCATGTCGTACGCCCCGGGGCCCCGCCCGTCGAGATCTACCGGCACCGCGAGTCGGCGGGCGTCGGGGACCTGTCGCACGACGGGACGCTGATCGCGCTGGAGCACACCGAGCACGGCGACGCGATGCATTCGGCGCTGCGGGTGGTGCGGCCGGACGGGACGACGGTCGCCGAGCTCGACGACACCAAGGGCGGTACGCAGGAGCTCGGTCTGTCGGTGCTGGGCTTCGCTCCGGTGGCCGGGGACACCCGGCTGCTGGTCGGGCATCAGCGGCGGGGCCGCTGGGAGCCGATGATCTGGGACCCGGTGGCGGGGACGGAGACGGATCTTGCGCTGGATCTGCCCGGTGACGTGAGCGCCGAGTGGTATCCGGACGGCTCCGCGCTGCTCATCGTGCACGGCTTCGAGGCCCGCAGCGACCTGTGGCGGTACGAGCCGGGGTCCGACAGCGCCCCGGTGCGGGTGGAGACACCTGCCGGATCGGTGTCGGATGCCACGGCCCGGCCCGACGGCACCGTGGAGTACCTGTGGTCGTCCGCCGCCCAGCCCCCCGCCGTGCGGTCCACGACGGGCGCGGTGGTGCTCGATCCGCCGGGTGCGAAGGCTCCGGCGTCCGTCCCGGTGGAGGACGTCTGGGTGGACGGGCCCGGCGGCCGGATCCACGCGCTCGTGCAGCGGCCCGCCGCCCCGGCCGAGGGGCCGTTTCCGACCGTCTTCGAGATCCATGGCGGCCCGACCTGGCACGACAGCGACGCCTTCGCGTCCGGACCCGCCGCCTGGGTGGACCACGGCTACGCGGTCGTCCGCGTCAACTACCGCGGCTCGACGGGGTACGGGAGGGCCTGGACGGACGCGCTCAAGCACCGAGTGGGCCTGATCGAGCTCGAGGACATCGCGGCGGTCCGGGAGTGGGCGGTGAAGTCCGGGCTGGCGGACCCCGCGAAGCTGGTCCTGGCCGGGGGCTCGTGGGGCGGCTACCTGACGCTGCTCGGCCTCGGTACGCAGCCGGAGGACTGGGCGCTGGGCCTGGCCGCGGTCCCGGTCGCGGACTACGTCACGGCGTACCACGACGAGATGGAGGCCCTGAAGGCGATGGACCGCACGCTGCTGGGCGGTACGCCGGAGGAAGTGCCGGAGCGGTTCGAGGCCTCGTCCCCGCTGACGTACGTCGACGCCGTGCGGGCGCCGGTCTACATCTCGGCGGGGGTCAACGACCCGCGGTGCCCGATCCGCCAGGTCGAGAACTATGTGGACCGGCTGAAGGCCCGGCAGGCGGTGCACGAGGTCTACCGGTACGACGCGGGGCACGGCTCGCTCGTCGTCGAGGAGCGCATCAAGCAGGTCCGGCTGGAGCTGGACTTCGCCCGGCGCCACCTCGGGTAGCGGGCACCCCGGCCACCGGGGGGTGACGTCGGCGGCACCCCGCTCCGGGGTTCCGGAGCGGGGACCGTACCGTGGAGGGGTGTACCGGTTCCTGCTGACCCCGCGATGGTGGGGGATCAACCTCTTCGCCGTACTGGCCATCCCGCTCTGCGTCTTCATGGGCACCTGGCAGCTCGGCCGCTTCGAGGACCGCGTGCAGTCGCACGAGCAGGCCGCGAAGCAGCCGGCCCCGGGGGCGAGAGCGGCAGAACCTCTCGATGATCTGCTGCCGGTCGACACGGTGACGTCCGGCCGCCCGGCCACCGCCACCGGCCGGTACGCCGACCAGTTCCTGGTGCCCGGACGGGAGTTGGACGACAAGAGCGGCTTCTACGTCCTGAACATGCTGCGCACCGACGACGGCAAGGCCCTGCCGGTGGTACGCGGCTGGCTGCCCGGCAGGCCCGGGCACACGCCGGTGCCCGCCGCGCCGACCGGCGAGGTCACGGTGACCGGCGACCTCCAGGCGTCCGAGAACACGGGCACCGACGGCGTCGACACGGCGGGAGGCCTCCCTGACGGGCAGCTCGGCATGATCAGCGCCGCGTCTCTCGTCAACCTCGTGCCGTACGACGTGTACGACGCATGGGTGACCCTCCAGGACACCGACAGCAGCGGCGACGCCGAGGACGGTGCGCTGCGCCCCGTACCGGCCGTGGCACCGCAGGGCAGCGGTCTCGACCTGAAGGCGTTCCAGAACCTCGGCTACACGGGCGAGTGGTTCGTCTTCGCCGCCTTCGTGCTCTTCATGTGGTTCCGGCTGGTCCGCCGCGAGGCGGAGGCCGCGCGGGACGTGCGGCTGGGCCTCGTGCCCGACACGGGTACGGACGCGGACACGGGTACGGACGCGGACGCGGGTACGCGCACAGCCTGAGCCGTCACGGCGTACGCACATACGTGGGGCCCGCTGCTCGAACCGGCGGGCCCCCTCACGTACGCGTCATGGTGCTAGGCCGTCGGTGCGAGCACGCCCGTCCGGTAGATCGTGCCCGCGCAGGCGTTGGGGATCTTCGCCTCCGCGACCGGCGCTCCGGGCTCCGGCGTGTGCGTCACGGCGACGCTGCCGTCGAGCGTCGTGCCGCCGTCCTCGCTGCCGAGCTGGACATCCGCCTGCGACGTGCCGTCACCGGTGCCGTCCGAGGTACCCGCGGCGCCGTCGGTCGGGGTCGGGGTCGGCGACCCGCCGGAGGTCGGGCAGGTGTCCTTGGGGACCCAGGCGAACTGCACCTCGTACGCCATGGCCGGCTTCAGCAGCACAGCGCCCGCCTCCTGCGACGGGTCGGGCAGTCCGGCCGCCGCGTCGCCCGCGGTGTGCTGCACGACCTCGATCTTGGCCGGGTCGGCCGCGCCCATCGCCTGGAAGCCCACGGTGCCGCTGGTGGTCACCGAACAGTCCTTGCCGGAGACGTTGGAGATCCGGAAGCTGCCGTACACCGTGCCGTCGGCACCGGCCGCGCCCGTCTCGGCCGAGGCGACGCCGAGCTGGCTCGGGTCGCAGACCGGCATCGAGGCCGCCGCGCTGTCGGCGGGGCCCGCACCGCCGGCGGCCGCGTCGCCGGCCGTGCCCTGGCCCCCGGTGTCCGAGGGGCTGCTGGCGCCGTTCGGGTGGCCCTTGCCGCCGGTGCCCCGTCCGCCCGCATCGCCGCCACCGGCCTTCTCACCGGCTGCCGAGCCGGTGTCGGAGCCACTGCCGCCCTGGGCCTGCTCGCCGTGCGCGGCCATGGCCGGGTTGGCGGTGCTCGCGCCGTCGGAGTTGGCGACGTGCACGAACGCGGGGATCGCGGTGCCGATCAGCAGCACCGCCGCCGCCGCGCCGACGACGGCCTGCCGCTTCCTGGCGCGCCGGGCGGGGACGGCGCGCTTCAGATGGTCGAGAGTGCCGTCACCGGGTGCGAGACCCTCGACAGCGCCCCGCAGCATGCGACGCAGGACGACTTCGTCCAGCTCCGAACCTGAGTCGTCGAAGTCGTCGGAATCACCGGAGCCGGCGGAGCCGCCGGAACCACCACCGGAGCCCCGGCCCGATCCGGCACCTGGGCCCACGCCCGGTACCGTGCCGAAGAGGGCCGTCAAGCCGGCGAGCCGTCCCATCTCGGCGGTGTCGTCCGCCTCGCCCTGCGTTTCCGGCACTCCCTCGCCGGACACGGCATCCGTATCCGGGTTCCCGTCCGAGTTCACGTTCGGCGCGTTCGACGCGTTCTCCGGCCCGTGGTTCACAATTCCGTTTCCAGTCCGGTCGATCTCAAGCTCGTGCGTGCGTTCCTGTGCGGGGTCCTCGTGCTCGCGCCGACTCATGCCTGAGCCTCCATCACGGCGCGCAGCGCCGCGATACCGCGGGAGCCGTACGCCTTGACCGAGCCCAGGGAAATCCCCAGCGTCTCCGCCACCTGCGCCTCGGTCATGTCTGCGAAATAACGCAGCACCAGCACCTCCCGCTGGCGCCGTTGCAGCCCCCGCATCGCTTTGATCAGCGCGTCCCGCTCCAACTGGTCGTACGCGCCCTCCTCGGCGCTCGCCATGTCGGGCATCGGCTTGGAGAGCAGCTTCAGCCCGAGGATGCGGCGGCGCAGCGCGGAGCGCGACAGGTTGACGACCGTCTGACGCAGGTACGCGAGTGTCTTCTCCGGCTCACGTACCCGGTTCCGCGCCGAGTGCACGCGGATGAACGCCTCCTGCACCACGTCCTCACACGACGCGGTGTCATCCAGCAGCAGGGCCGCCAGGCCGAGCAGCGAACGGTAGTGGGCGCGGTAGGTCTCGGTGAGATGGTCGACCGTGGTACCAGCAGCCACGATCTCCTCAGCACCCCCGCGCTGCGAAGGCAGCTGAGCCGGGCGCGCAGCCGGCATGGGCGCAATCACCGGCATACCGCCGGGTGCGCGGGGCCGCCGGAGCGGACGCACGGAAGCGCCTCGCAACGGGCCCACCACTGTGATGTCGAGAACCTCTGCCACGCCAGTTGGACACGCGTCCCCCCGTCAGGGTTGTACGCGTGCGGCACCGCGTTTGACGCTGTGCGACATGCCCTCATACGTACCTGCTCTTCCACAAATGCCCCGTTTTCGCGCCCCACCACCCGCGAAGTGACGGCATAGACGCGCGCTGCCCGACCACTGGTTCCAGCGGGCCGAAAGGTCATCGTCGGACACCGCAACGCCCCAGCTCAAGAGGTTCAGACCAGCAACTTGCTCACAAGGGCTTCACAGAGAGTACAAAACAGGTTCGATCGTGAACCGCCCGGCCGGATCAGGCTCGGGGGAACTCGGCAGCCACGGATTCGGCGATCTGCGCCACGTTCAGCGCCGCCCCCTTGCGGAGGTTGTCACCGCATACGAACAGCTCCAGGGCGCGCGGGTCGTCCAGCGCCCGCCGCACCCGTCCCACCCAGGTCGGGTCGGTGCCCACGACATCGGAAGGCGTCGGGAAGTCGCCGGAGGCCGGGCTGTCGAACAGGACCACACCGGGTGCGGTCGCCAGGATCTCGTGCGCCCGGTCGACCTCGACCTCGTTCTCGAAGCGCGCGTGCACGGACATCGAGTGTGTCGCGACGACGGGTACGTACACACAGGTCGCCGCCACCGGCAGGTTCGGCAGGTCCAGGATCTTGCGGCACTCGTCGCGGATCGCCAGCTCCTCGGACGACCAGCCGTCCCCGGCCTCCGTTCCGGCCCAGGGCACGACGTTGAGGGCCACCGGAGCGGCGAACGGCGAGTCCTCGGTCTCCCCGACGGCCCGGCGTACATCTCCGGGCTTGGTACCCAGTTCCGTACCCGCGACCATCGACAGCTGTTCGCGCAGCGCCGCGACTCCCTCGCGGCCCGCTCCGCTCACCGCCTGGTACGAGGAGACGACGAGCTCCCGCAGCCCGAACTCGGCGTGCAGCGCACCGACCGCGACGATCAGCGACGCCGTGGTGCAGTTGGGGCTGGCTACGATGCCCCGGGGCCTCATCCGTACGGCGTGGGGGTTGATCTCGGGCACGACCAGCGGCACGTCCGCGTCCAGCCGGAACGCCGCCGAGTCGTCGACGACGACCGCACCCTTGGCGGCGGCGATCGGCGCCCAGCGCGCGGACACCTCGTCGGGCACCAGGAAGAGAGCGACGTCGACACCGTCGAACGCGTCCTCGGTGAGTTCGAGGACTTCGGTCTCCTCACCGCGCACGACCAACTTGCGGCCGGCCGAACGCGGCGAGGCGATCAGCGACACTTCGCCCCAGACGTCCGCGTGCTGCGAAAGGATCTGGAGCATGACGCCGCCGATCGCCCCGGTCGCTCCGACGACCGCGAGCGAAGGGCGGCGAGGTGTCATCGGCCGGTGCCCCCGTACACGACGGCCTCGTCGGAGTCGCTGTCGAGGCCGAAGGCCGTGTGCACGGCGCGCACGGCCTCGATGACGTCGTCGGCGCGGGTGACCACCGAGATGCGGATCTCGGACGTCGAGATCAGCTCGATGTTCACACCGGCGTCGGACAGCGCCTCGAAGAAGGACGCGGTGACCCCGGGGTTGGTCTTCATACCCGCGCCGACCAGGGAGATCTTCGCGATCTGGTCGTCGTAGCGGAGCGACTCGAAGCCGATCGTGCCGCGGGTGCGCTCCAGGGCGTCGATGGCCTTGCGGCCCTCGGCCTTCGGCAGCGTGAACGAGATGTCGGTCAGACCGGTCGACGCGGCGGAGACGTTCTGCACCACCATGTCGATGTTGACTTCCGCGTTCGCGATGGTGCGGAAGATCGCGGCGGCCTCGCCCGGCTTGTCGGGCACGCCGACGACGGTGACCTTGGCCTCGGAGACGTCATGGGCGACTCCGGAGATGATCGCGTGCTCCACCTTCTGGTCCCCTTGCGGCTCGTTGCTGACCCAGGTGCCACGCAGTCCGGAGAAGGACGAGCGGACGTGGATCGGGATGTTGTAGCGGCGTGCGTACTCCACGCACCGGTGCAGCAGCACCTTGGAGCCGGACGCGGCCAGCTCCAGCATGTCCTCGAAGGAGATCCAGTCGATCTTCCGGGCCTTCTTCACGACCCGCGGGTCGGCGGTGAAGACACCGTCCACATCGGTGTAGATCTCACAGACCTCGGCGTCCAGCGCGGCCGCCAGAGCGACGGCGGTGGTGTCGGACCCGCCGCGGCCGAGGGTGGTGATGTTCTTGCCCTCCTGGCTCACCCCCTGGAACCCGGCGACGATGGCGATGTTGCCCTCGTCGATCGAGGTCCGGATGCGGCCCGGCGTGACATCGATGATGCGCGCTTTGTTGTGGACCGAGTCGGTGATGACGCCGGCCTGGCTGCCCGTGAACGACTGGGCCTCGTGGCCCAGGTTTTTGATCGCCATCGCCAGCAGGGCCATGGAGATCCGCTCTCCTGCGGTCAGCAGCATGTCGAACTCACGCCCTGCGGGCATCGGTGACACCTGCTCGGCGAGATCGATCAACTCGTCCGTCGTGTCGCCCATCGCCGACACCACGACAACCACCTGGTTGCCGTTCTTCTTGGCATCGACGACTCGCTTGGCGACACGCTTGATGCCTTCGGCATCGGCTACGGAGGAGCCTCCGTACTTCTGCACGACAAGGCCCACGTGCGCTCCTCGCTCATTCCATTGCTTCGGTCCGCTCAGTTTAACGAGCAGTCCGGAAACGCCCCGTGGATATCACATCGTGAGATGTCCCGCTCACCACGTGATCTCGACGTGCCGTCCCGAACTGCTCGTACCGGGCTGCTGCCCGGCGCACCGGAATCCACTCCTGTATGTGCCCCACTCCACACGCCGGGCCGGCTGCTCGGTGCGGCCGAGCGGCTACTTCACCGGGCGCAGGCCCAGCGGTCCCGCGATCTCCTCCGCCATGACCCGGCCCGCCTCCTCGGCCAGGTCGTCCTCGCCCGCGTCCTGGTCCGTGTCCAGCCCGTCCAGCTCCTGGAGGGGCTGGTTCAGGCGGATGTGGGCGACCAGGGACTGGATGGCACGCAGGGTCGCGGAGGCGGTGGAGCCCCAGTTGGAGAAGTACGAGAACTGCCACCACCACAGCGCCTCGGTCGTGCGGCCCGCCTCGTAGTGGGCCAGGCCGTGGCGCAGGTCCGTGACCAGGTCGGCCAGGCCGTCGGAGATGCGGCACGGGACCGGGGCCTTGCGGGGCTCGTACGGGTCGAAGACCTCGGAGTACACGTCGATCGGCTCGAGGAGGACCGCGAAGCGCTCGCGCAGGCCGTCCGCGTCCGGTTCGGCGCCGAGGTCCGGCTCGTAGCGCTCGTCCGGGACGATGTCCTCGTACGCGCCGAGCCGGCCTCCCGCCAGCAGCAGCTGGGAGACCTGGAGGAGCAGGATCGGGACGGCCTGCTCCGGCTCGTCGACCTTGGACACCTCGGTCACGGCGACGATGAACGACTTGATCTGGTCCGCGATCTGGACGGCGAAGTCGTCCGGATCCTGCGTGACGGAGTTCAGCGTGGCGTCAGACATCGAGGGGACCTCCCGTGGGCACGGTCACGAACGGTGAGAAGAACATAGCGTCGCTGAACATAAAACCGTCGTGAGACGTGGTGGTACGGGTGCTACACATCGAGCAGCCGCCTCCCCTCGAACGCGCGGCCCAGGGTGACCTCGTCCGCGTACTCGAGGTCGCCGCCCACCGGCAGCCCGCTGGCAAGCCGCGTCACCCGCAGGCCCATCGGCTTGATCATCCGCGCCAGGTACGTCGCGGTGGCCTCGCCCTCCAGGTTGGGGTCGGTGGCCAGGATCAGTTCCGTGACGGACCCGTCGGCGAGCCTCGCCAGCAGCTCACGGATGCGCAGATCGTCCGGACCGACGCCCTCGATCGGGCTGATCGCCCCGCCGAGGACGTGGTAACGGCCGCGGAACTCACGGGTCCGCTCGATCGCCACGACATCCTTCGGCTCCTCGACCACACAGATCACCGTCCGGTCGCGACGCGCGTCGCGGCAGATCCCGCACTGCTCCTCCTGCGCGACATTGCCGCACACCGAGCAGAACCGGACCTTGTCCTTGACCTCCAGGAGGGCATGGGCGAGACGGCGTACGTCGGTGGGCTCGGCCTGCAGGATGTGGAAGGCGATCCGCTGCGCGCTCTTGGGACCGACGCCGGGCAGCCTGCCCAGTTCGTCGATGAGGTCCTGGACCACGCCTTCGTACAACGGAACGCCTTCCTGAGCTGGAACCCGCGGCTGTCGCCGTCGTGGTAGGTACGGTAGTTGGTGTGCTGACGGATCAGAAGGGCAGACCGGGCATGCCGCCCAGCCCCTGGGCCAGCGGGCCCAGCTTCTGCTGCTGAAGCTGCTGCGCGTTCTCGTTCGCCGCCTGGACGGCGGCGACGACGAGGTCGGCGAGCGTCTCGGTGTCCTCGGGGTCGACGGCCGCGGGGTCGATGACCAGGCTGCGGAGCTCGCCCGAACCGGTCACGGTCGCCTTCACCAGACCGCCGCCCGCCTGCCCCTCGACCTCGGTCCTCGACAGCTCCTCCTGGGCCTCGGCGAGGTCCTGCTGCATCTTCTGGGCCTGCTGCAGCAGCTGCTGCATATTGGGCTGACCACCACCGGGAATCACGGTCACTCCTGGCATTTCGACGACAAATGTTTCGGTATGCCGAGCCTACGTGGTCCCCGGGCACCACGCCCCACCCACTGGCGAGCAACTCTTTCGGGTGAGATCCCGTCAACGACGGCGAGACTCCTATACCTGATCACAGGCCCTACCCACCCAGAAATACCGCGGTTTCGACCCCACGCCCCACCATTCGGCGGTAGGAAGGGCATGCGTATCAGTACGCATACGTGCACCGCCCGTCACGCAGGGTTACGCAGGCGCGGGACAGGTCGGCCACGTCGAAAGTCCGCCCGCCGTCGAGTGCACGCGTCGAAGCACGCGTTGGTACGTCGATACGCAGAGTGCAGAGGAGTGCCCCGGTGAGCCAGCCGGAGATGCAGCCCGAGGGAGCGCCCCGCAACGAGCCCGGTGCGCCGGGTTCGGCCGTTCCACCCGGCTCGGGCCCGGAGACGAGCTCAGGCCCCGGCCCGGGTCCGGGTTCCGGTGCGCGGGGCGGGGATCTGACCGGGCAGCCGTTCCCGCTCGGCGACTGGGGTGAACCCGCGGAACGCCTCGACGAGCTGTACCGGTATGTCGAGGCCGACGCGCTGCGCACCGCCGGCTGGTACCTGGCCGACCGGGTGTGGAAGCGACGCGGCGCCAGGGCGCTGCGGATCGGCACGGCGGCCGGGGTGGTCGCGGGTGCCGCGCTGCCGCTCCTCGATCTGACGGGGGCACTGGACGGCGCGGCCGGCTGGGGCTACCTGTCGCTGTTGCTGGGCGCCGCGTGCATGGCCTGCGATCGGTTCTTCGGCCTGACCTCAGGCTGGATAAGGAACCTCGCCACGGCCCAGGCCGTGCAGCGACGGCTCCAGGTGCTGCAGTTCGACTGGGCGTCGGAGTGTGTACGGGAGGTGCTCGGGCCGACCGAGGGGACGGCGAGCGAGGCGGCGGAGCGGTGCCTCGGGGTGCTGCGACGGTTCTCGGAGGACATCACGGAGCTCGTGCGGTCCGAGACCGCGGACTGGATGGTCGAGTTCCGGGCCGGTCCGGCGCCGATAGGGATGCAGGCACTGGTGTCCGGCAGCGGGGTCGGGGGGCGTACGGAGCATTGGGCGCCGCCGGGGCGGTTCCCGCTCCAGTCGATGACCCGCCCGAACATGCCGCGGCAGCGGCCCCCGGAGCCACCGCGCTGATCGGTGACCGGCGATCGGTGGCTCCGGGCGGGCTGGTGACTTCCGGGACGGGGGCCCGGCCGTCGCGTCAGCTGAAGATGATCATTGAGCCTTGGGCGAGACTTCGGGTCACCGCCGCGTGCAGGCCCAGCCAGACGTGCCGTTCCCGGGCGAACGGACTGTCGTCGTACGGAATCGGGCTCGCCGGCTCCTCCAGTGAGGTCGGTGCGACGGGCGGTGCGGGGGCGGCCGGCGGGTTCGCCGGGTCGATGCCGATGGAGGGGGCGACGAACTCCAGCTCGCGCAGCAGCCCGTGTGCCGAGCCCAGCGGGCCGCCACCCTCCAGCAGTTCGTCGTTGGTGAGCGGGGAGGGGAAGTCCACGGGGACGTAGGCCCCCGCGTGGTCGTAGTGCCACACCAGATGGGACTGCTGCGCCGTCGGCTCGAACATCTCCAGCAGCTGCTCGTAGTCCCCGCCCAGTTCGTCGACGGGTGTGACGGCGAGGCCGCTCAGCTGGAGCAGATAGGCGCGACGCAGGAAGTGCAGGGCGTCGTAGTCGAAGCCCGCCACTGGGGCCACGTCGCCGGTCAGGCCCGGCATGTAGGCGTAGACGGGTACGGCCGGCAGTCCGGCGTCGCCCAGCGCCTTGTCGTAGATGGCTATCTCTTCGGCGAACGGGTTGTCGGGGCTGTGGCACAGCACATCGACGAGGGGGACCAGCCACAGGTCACAGGCCACGGAGTCTCGCTCTCCAACGGGTTCTCGCAAGGGTGCGTGCGATGGTCGGGACAGCGTAATGCGATCGGCACGTTGCGCACAGTGGTCCCTCGTCACCGGCTCGGGAACACCTTGCTGCCGGGGCCGGCCGTCTCTACGGCGCCTTCGGGTTCCCGCCGTGTCCCGGGTGCGCCGGGTCCCCGGCCGCGAGCCGGTCCGCCCACATCAGCGCGTGGGCGTTGTAGTCGTCGATCACCGCACGAACCGCGTCGTGCTCGCCCAGCGTGACGGCCGCGACCAGGGCGGGATGGCCGTTCCAGAGCCAGTCCCGTACGTCGACGTCGCTGCGCAGGTACGGCACGGCGAACACCCAGCACTGGACGCGCAGCCGGTGCAGGAAGTCGGTGATGTACGGGTTGCCGACGAGCGCGCCGAGCTCACGCCAGAAACGCAGGTCGTAGCCGATCAGGATGTCGAGGTCACCGCCGCGCGCCGCCCGCGCGGCCTCATCGGCTCTTCGCCGCACCGAGACCAGGCACTCGCGGTACTTCGCCGCCTGCGCGCGCGAAGGCGGTGGTCCGGAGAAGATGTCGCGGATGACTCCGTCCATGACCAGGGTGCGGGCCTCGACCATCGCCCGGTAGTCGGCCACGGTGAACTCGTGCACCCGGAATCCGCGGTGCTGATCGGATTCGAGCAGGCCCTGTGCCGAGAGGTCGAAGAGCGCCTCGCGCACGGGCGTCGCGGAGACCCCGTACTGCTCGGCGATCTGCTTGACGGTGAACTCCCGCCCCTGCTGCATACGCCCGGCGAGCACCTCGTCACGCAGCGCGTCCGCGATCTGCTGCCGCAGCGTACTGCGGGTCACAGTTCCGCCCGCGCCCATGGCGACCCTCCCTCTTCGGCTGCGGCCACCTTAAGCCAGGGCCGGTGTGCCCGGTTCCGGGCAGGGGGAGGGGCGCCATGCGGGACGCGCGCGGACGCGTCGGACGGATACGTCAGACGGTGTGCTCGTCCGCGACCGACAGGGCCACGTCCAGTGCCGCCAGTCCCTCCTTGGCCTCCGCCTCCGTGACGTTGCAGGCCGGAACGGCGTGGGTGCGGTTCATGTTGATGAAGGGCCACAGGCCGTTCTTCTTGCACGCGGCGCCGAAGGCCGCCATCGGAGCGTTGGCCTCGCCCGACGCGTTGTACGGAACCAGCGGCTCGCGGGTCTCCCTGTCACGGACCAGTTCCAGCGCCCAGAACGCGCCGAGGCCGCGTACCTCGCCGACCGACGGGTGGCGCTCGGCGAGCTCGCGCAGGCCGGGCCCGAGGACCGTCTCGCCGATGTGGGCCGCGTGCTCGACGACCTTCTCGTCCTCCATCACACCGATGGTGGCGACGGCGGCGGCACAGGCCAGCGGGTGACCGGAGTAGGTGAGTCCACCCGGGTAGGGGCGGGTCTCGAAGGTGGCGGCGATCTCGGCGGAGACGGCGACGCCGCCGAGCGGCACATAACCCGAGTTGACGCCCTTGGCGAAGGTCATCAGGTCGGGTGTGACGTCGAAGTGCTCGGCGGCGAACCACTTGCCGGTGCGCCCGAATCCGGCCATCACCTCGTCGAGGACGAAGACGATGCCGTACCGGTCGCAGATCTCGCGGACACCGGCGAGGTAGCCGGGCGGCGGCGTCATGATCCCGGCCGTGCCGGGGATCGTCTCCAGGATGATCGCGGCGATGGTGGCGGGGCCCTCGAAGGCGAGGGTGTCCTCGAGGTGCTGGAGGGCGCGGGCGCACTCCTCGGCCTCGGTCTCGGCGTGGAACGGCGAGCGGTACAGGAACGGGGCCCAGAACCGGACGACGCCCGCCGAACCGTTGTCGGACGGCCAGCGGCGCGGGTCGCCGGTCAGGTTGATGGCCGTCGAGGTGGCGCCGTGGTACGAGCGGTAGGCGGAGAGCACCTTCGTACGGCCGGTGTGCAGCCGGGCCATCCGGACGGCGTTCTCGACGGCCTCGGCACCGCCGTTGGTGAAGAAGATCTTGTCCAGGTCGCCGGGGGTCCGCTCGGCGATGAGGCGTGCGGCCTCGGAGCGGGCCTCGATCGCGAACGCGGGGGCGAAGGTGGCGAGCTTGCCCGCCTGCTCCTGGATCGCGGCGACGACGGTGGGGTGCTGGTAGCCGATGTTGGTGAAGACGAGGCCGCTGGTGAAGTCCAGGTAGCGGTTGCCGTCGTAGTCCCAGAAGTACGCCCCCTCGGCGCCGGCGACGGCGAGCGGGTCGATCAGGCCCTGGGCGGACCAGGAGTGGAACACGTGCGCACGATCGGCGGCCTTCACGGCCGCACCGGCCGCGGAGTCGACCTGCGGAGCGTGGGATCCATGGGAGGCATGAGGGGTCATGCGGCGAGCGTAGGTCGTGCGGTGAGCGGCTCGACATGGCCATCTTGTATGGCGTGGGGCGGTTTGGTGGGCAGGGTGTCGGGTCGGCGGCTCGCGGTGTCCCGGCCCGGTCCTCCGCCGGACGCTATTCTCGTGCCGCATCGGCGGTGTGTCGCCGGAGGGGGAAGGACTGCACACCATGGACGAGCTCGGCTCCGGGGATCCGCAACGCATCGGCGCATACCGCCTGCTGGGGCGGCTGGGCGCGGGCGGCATGGGGCAGGTCTATCTGGCCCGCTCCGATCGCGGCCGTACGGTCGCGATCAAGCTCGTACGCAGGGAGCTCGCCGAACAACAGGAGTTCCGCGACCGCTTCCGTCAGGAGGTGCGGGCCGCCCGCCGGGTCGGGTCGGCCTGGACGGCCCCGGTGCTCGACGCCGACACCGAGGCCGCGGTGCCGTGGGTCGCGACCGGGTACGTCGCCGGGCCTTCCCTCCAGGCCACCGTCTCCGGTCGCGTGGGCGCCACGGCGCCCCCGGGCCCGGGGGCGTACGGTCCGCTGCCCGAGCGTTCGGTCCGCATCCTGGGTGCCGGGCTGGCCCACGCACTCCGGTCCATCCACTCCGCCGGCCTCATCCACCGGGACCTGAAGCCGTCCAACATCCTGCTGACGATCGACGGTCCCCGGGTCATCGACTTCGGTATAGCCCGGGCGCTCGACACCGTCACCGACGCGGGTCTCACCCGCACCGGCTCGCTGATCGGATCGCCTGGGTTCATGGCGCCGGAGCAGGTACGGGGTGAGCGGGTGACCGCGGCGTGCGATGTGTTCTGCCTCGGCTCGGTGCTGGCGTACGCGTCGACGGGGCGGCTTCCGTTCAGTGGAGCGGACAACGAGGTCCATGCCCTCCTCTTCCGGATCGCACAGGAGGAGCCGGACCTGACCGGGGTCCCGGTGGACCTGGTCGACCTGGTCCGGGACTGCCTCCGCAAGGACCCGGCCGACCGGCCGACCACGGACGCGATCCTGGAACGGCTGGTGGAGGGCGAGACGGCCGAACCGTGGCTGCCGGGCGCACTGATCGCCCAACTGGGGCGCCATGCGGTGGAGTTGCTGGACTCGGAGGACCCGGAGGAGTCGGCGGCCGCGGGACCGCAGGACGCGGTGCCACCCGCGGGCGATCCACAGCCTCCGCCGGCCCGGTCGCCCGGCGCGGTCCACGCGCTCCCCACGGTGATCGGCACCCAGCCCCCCGCGCCGGCCCCGGCCCCGCACGCGATCCCTGGGTTCGGACCGCCACCCGGGCCCATGCCGCCCGGCCATCCCGCCCCCGGGTACGGCTACCCGCAGCTGCCCGCCCAACCGCATCCCGGTCAGGGCTACGGCTATCCGCAGCAGCACCCGGGCTTCGGCCCCACGCCCCCGTACGGCCCGCTCCACCCCACCGGCGCCCAGCCCGCGCCGACGCGACGCAGCACGGGGTCGACCATCGCGCTCGTCGCGGTCGCGGTGCTCGTCGCGATCGGCGCCGGCGGCTCGGTGTACGCGCTCATGAGCGACGACGGCAAGAAGCCCGCCGCGTCGCCCACCGCATCCCCCTCCGCCTCGTCCGACCCGTCGGACTCCCCCACCCCCGACGGCTCCCCGTCCTCCACCGGCCCGTCCCCCGGCGACGAGTCGAAGGACGGCGACGGCCCCATCCCCGAGGCCTACCTCGGCACCTGGTCCGGCACCATCGACAACGCCGCGGGCCACTCCACCCGCGAACTCGTCATCCAGCAGGGCAAGGTGGGCCAGGCCGTCCTCACCCTCACCGCGGAGGGTCCCGTCGACAGCGGTGGCACCTACCGCTGCGTCTTCCAGGCGGACCTGACCTCCGAGCCCTCCCCCGACGGACCGATCCACATCGGTCCTTCCACGGTGACGCTCGGCGAACCCATGTCGTCCTGCACCCCGGGCAAGGCCACCACACTCACCCTGCTCCCCGACGGCACCCTGCGCCGCGAGAACACGGAGACCGGCGAGCAGCTCACGTACACGAAGCGCGACTGACCCCCGTCGGACCGGGCCGAACTCCACCGCCTACGGCGCCTGGAGGTACTTCCGCCTCACGAAGTGCCCGGGCGACAGGGCCGGCTGCGGGGCGGGTGCCCGGCCCCGCGGTGCTGTCCGTAGGCGTGGCGCACCGGGGCCGACTGCGCGGCGGTCCTCACCCGGTCTCGGTGCCGTCCGCGACGTCCAGCGCGTGGAACGCCAGCCACAAGTCGTAGCGTGCGCTGGGGGTTTGGAGCAGCGAGCGTTGGAGCACGGCTTCGAGCCGTGTGAGGCGTTTGCGGATGCCCGGCACGGAGATACCCAAAGCGGCTGCGGTCGGCCCGAGTTGGGTCTCGCACTTCAGCCAGGTGCGCAGAGTGGTCTCGGCCGCCGCACCGGTCCCGGCGAGTGGGCGCAGCTGCTCGGCCGCCCACTGCCCGACGGCGGGACACCGCAGGATCTCGTCCAGCGCGCCGGCCGGCGCCGGCTCCGTGGGCCGGGCGGCGCGCGCGGGTACGGCCCGGATGCGCAGGGCCAGGTCGAGCGCCGCCTGATCGGCGACCCGGTGGAGGTCCAGGCCGAGCAGCTCGCCGATCAACCGCAGCCGTGCGGCCAGGGTGTTGCGGTGGATCTTCAGGTGCTGCGTCGCGTGCGACGAGAACGCCAGCCAGGAGGAAAGGGTTGCCGCGAGCTCCTGGCTGCCCGGGTCCTGGCTGCGTCGTGGCAGATGGGTGAGCAGCGGGGCCAGCAGGGTGTCCGCCCATTGCGCGCCCGCCTCGCCGACGACCAGGGCCGGTTCCGGTGCCGAGCCGAACCGGGCGTGCCGCGCGGGCATTCCGCGCGCCACGGCCAGGGCGTGGAACGCCTGCCGGTATCCGGTCGCCGTGTCGCTCAGCGGCACGTCCTCGCTCGCGCCCACGACACAGTCGTCCACCACGGCGGCGACGTCGAGGCCGAGTCGCGGATCGGCGCCGTCCGGCCCGGCGGGCACGATGAGGATCAGGTGGCGTGCGTACACCGGGCACCGCACGATCCAGGACCGTCCGCCGGAGATGTCCGCGCACACCCGCGCCACCTCGTCCCGTCGGCCGCCCGAGCACTGCACCACGCAGACCTGGACGGGGTCCGGCAGCGTGGGTTTCAGCGCGCCCGCCACCTGATGGGCGATGGAGAGCTGGCCGGTCATCAGCAGATGCAGCACCGCTTCCCGGCCGCGGGACTCGGCGAGGTCGACGCGGCGGCGCTTGCGTTCGACCGTCTCTGCTGCCCAGCACACGGTCAGGGGCATCGCCACGTCGGCGAGAAGCGTGGCCAGTCCGTCCGGCAGCGGCCGGCGGGCGACGACGGCGAGGATCGGTGCGGGGGCGTCGGGAGTGCCGTCGAGAGGAAGCAGCAGGGCCGTGTCCGGGCCCTTGTCGAGAGCGAAGGAGCGGCCGCGGAGGGCTGTCAGCTCCTTCACCCCCTCGGTGGCCAGCGCGAGGGCCGAGGCGCTCGAGAAGTCCGGGGTGCGGGCCACACCGCGCAGTACGGTGCCGTCACTGTCGAGCAGACCGGCCCAGCCGCCGGCCCGCCCCGACACCCAGCGCAGCAGCTCCGGTGAGCCGCCGGCGCGGGCCAGGCGGTGCATCCGCAGCACGTCGTCGGCACGTTCCCCTGCTCGCACCGGTCCCTCGCTCCTTCCTCGTCCCGCACCCCGCCGAAAAGCGGAGTGCAGCGTACCGGTTTGACTGTGCGAACTGATACCCCTGTAACGCCCACACAGTGCGAATTGAATCTCCCTGCCCGTCTACCCGCAGTCCTAGAGTCCGAACGTGTTCCGGGGGCCGTCGGGGGAACACGCGGCCGCCTCGGACCCGGGGGACGACGGGGAGGCGCGGCGGCAGCGACCCACGGGGGTGGTCGCTGTCGTCGGCCGCACCGGTCCTGGGCCGATTGTCAGTGGCACCGCCTAACGTCGGGTCGACACCTGGACCGACGGAGAAGGGCGCCCCGCCATGGAATTCCGTATCGATCGCAGTGCACTGACCGATGCCGTGGCCTGGGCGGCCCGCGTGCTGCCCACTCGCTCGCCCGTGCCGGTGCTCGGCGGGCTGCTGCTGGAGGCGGACAGCGGCCGGCTGCGGATCTCCGGCCTCGACTACGAGGCGTCCGCCTGCATCGAGGTCGAGGCGGAGACCGTGCGGGCCGGGCGGGTGCTGGTCATGGGGAGACGGCTGCTCGACGTGTGCCGCGTGCTGCCGGAAAGTCCGGTGGTGTGCGCGGTGGAGGGTTCACGGTTCTCGGTGACCGGCGGCGGCGCCCGGTTCGGGCTGTCGGTGCTGCCGCTGGACGACTATCCGGCGCTGCCGCCGCTGCCCGGGGTGCTCGGGGCGGTGGACTCGGAGGAGTTCGCCGCGGCCGTCGCCCATGTGGCGGTGGCCGCGGGTCGCGACGACACACTGCCGACCCTCACCGGGATCAGGGTCGGACTCGACGGCGACACGATGACGCTGGCCGCCACCGATCGGTACCGCTTCGCGGTGCGCACGCTCGCATGGAAGCCGGCGACGGCGGATGTCTCGGCCGATGTGGTGGTGTCGGCCCGGCGCCTGACGGAGATCGCCCGCTCATTCGGCCGCTCCGGCATGATCGACGTCGCCCTGGACGCCGGATCGGCCGGCTTCGAACTCGCCGGAATGCGCACCACGGTCCGGCTCCTGGACGGCCGGCTCCCCCGGCACGACAAGCTGTTCGCGATGGCGGACCCGACGACCGCGGTGACGGACCGGGCGCCCCTGGTCGAGGCGGTCAAGCGCGTCGCGGTGGTGGCGGACGGCGACAGCCCGCTCCAACTGGCCTTCTCCGGCGACTCGGTGCTGCTTCAGGCCGGGTACGAGGACGATGTCGCGTCCCAGCGGCTGCCTGCCGTCCTGGAGGGTGCCGACGAGCTGACGGTCGCGTTCAACCCCTCGTACCTCATGGACGCCCTGGCCTCGTTCGACGCACCGGTCGTCCAGTTCGCCCTGATGGGCCCCGGCCAACGCGCCATGATCACCGGCCGGACGGACGAGGAGAGCACGGCGTCCGACCAGGGCGCCGCACCTCGTCCGACGCACCGACACCTGTTGATGTCGGTGAAGCCGCTGGTCTGAGGCCGGCGAGGCAGCGCCCGGACTCGTGGAACCGGAACCTCCGGCGAACCCTCCCCGAAAACCGGAGCGGGGGCGTGTCCGGGCCGTGGCCGGACACGCCCCCGTCGGGCGGAGGGATCCACAGGCTGTGGATCGACAGGTCGATTCAGCGGCGGATCAGCAGCTCAGGTTCGAGCCGGGGGTGGTGCCGAGGATCTGTACGAAGGCCTGGTACCGGTCGATGCGGCTCTGGACCTGGGCGGGATTGCCGCCGTTGCACTCCAGCGAGCCGTTGATGGAGCGGATCGTCTCGCCGAAGCCGGCGCCGTTGACCATCGCGTTGTGGGCGGTCATGGTGCCCGGACCGTTCTGGGTGTTCCAGTACCAAAGACCCGTCTTCCAGGCCACGGACGCGTTCTGCTCGACCAGGTAAGGGTTGCCGAGCAGGTCGATGCCGAGCGCGTCGCCCGCTGCCTTGTAGTTGAAGTTCCAGCTGAGCTGGATCGGGCCGCGGCCGTAGTACGCGGACTGTCCGGCCGGGCAGCCGTACGGCTGGCCGGTGTCGCAGTAGTGCGGGTAGTTGGCCGTGTTCTGCTCGACCACGTACACCAGTCCGCCCGTCTCATGGCTCACGTTGGCGAGGAACGCCGCCGCCTCCTGACGCTTGACCGTGTCGCTTCCGGTGTTGGCGAAGCCCGGGTAGGCGCTCAGGGCCGCGGTCAGTCCGCTGTACGTGTAGAACGGGTTCCGGCTCGGGAACATCTGGTTGAACTGCGCCTCGCTGACGACGAATCCCGACGGGGTGCCCGGATCCGTTCCGCCACCGCAGCTGCCCTGGTCCGCCCAGACGTCGGAACTGCCCGGCCGCTCGTTCTGGGTCCACCACTTCGCGGTCCAGTTGTGCCCGTTGTACGAGGCCGCTCCGCCGCCCGTGTAGACGGACGAGGCGTTCCAGGGCGCCGCGCACGCGGCCGCCGACGCGGTGGAGGCGGGGAGGACGACGAGCATCGCGACGACCGCGCCCAGCGTGGCCAGCATGCCCATGACACGTCGCATCATGTGATCACTCCTTCGGCGCGGTGCACCGAACTCGTCGGTGCACCGCCATGGGGGGTGACCGTCACTCAAGCGTCGCTGGTCTGTACCTGTCAAGGTCTAGACCAGCGCGTGAAATCTTTCCTAAGACGCGCCACAGAGCGCGTCCGCAGCGAATGCGCCGCGCCGGGACGGCCCTCAACAGGAGTAATTCCGGAAGGAGTTCATCCGGATCAAGGGGCGGACAGGCGGTCGGACCCGAACGAAAAACCTCCGGTTCCGTCCAGCATGCGGAACGACGGACCGGCCGGCCCGCCGGACCCGGCCGCTGCGCGAACGGCAGGCGAACGTCAGCCGAAAGGATCCGGCCGACCGCCCCGACTCCCGTACCGCGCACATACGGTGACCGGACCGGGGACCGGTGGTGCCCGCATGCACGCGTTCGACGAGGGGAGCGCGAGGAAGCCCGTGGAGTGGTTCAGCGCCGAGAACATCGTGGCCGTGTGCACCGCCGTGCTGGGTGTCCTGGCCTCCGTCGGAGTGCTCTGGTACGAGCGCCGCGTCCCCCGCCGCAAGCGCATCGGCTACCGGGTCCAGATGGACACCCCGATCGGCAGCGACGTCAGCGAGGGCCGGGCCAATGTCCGGCTCGGGCTCTTCAGCGAGACCCCCGACATGGCCGATGCCACGCTCGTCCTGCTGCGCGTCGAGAACGACGGCTCACAGTCCATCGCCGACAACGACTACACGGGTCGTGAACTGCACGGACTGACCGTGGAGTTCACCGGCCGCACCGTACGCGGCATCGCAGTCACCCAGGCACCCGGCGCCGACCATCTGATGGAGCACTTCACCCCGGCGGGCGGGATGCGCAACAGCGGCCGGCTCATCCGGCTGCCGCGCGTCCCCCTCAACCGGGGCGAGCACTTCAAGCTGCTGGTGCTGCTCACCGGCTCGCACGTGGGAAGCCCCATCAGGATCACCGGCGGCATCCGGGACGGCGAGGTGACACCGAACACCGCCGCCCGCCCCGACGACAAGCCCCCGATGTTCGGCCGGGCCGCCCGGCTCATCACCGTGGCACTGACCGTCTGCGTCATCACCCTTGCCTCGATCATCCTGGTCCGCGACGACACCCCGCCCCCGATCGGCTGCGCCCGGGGCACCCTGACGGTGACCGGCTCCACCGCCTTCGAACCGGTCGTGCGGGAACTGGCGCGGAAGTACGAGAAGGAGTGCGAGGGGTCCACCGTCACCGTCGACGCGCACGGCAGCAACGCGGGGATACGGGAGCTCGCCGACCGGGGCGCCGATGCCGGGAGGTCCGGCTCCCCCGCACTGATCGCCCTCTCCGACGGCCCGAAACCGGACGGCTATCCGCAGCTGCGCGAGAACAGGGTCGCGGTCTCGCTCTTCCGCCTGGTCGTCAACGACCGGGTGCCCGTCAAGAACCTCTCCCTGGCCACCGTCCGGAAGATCTACCGGGGCGACATCCGCAACTGGAAGGTGCTCGGCGGACCCGACCTGCCCGTACTCCTGGTCAGCAGGGACGCCAACTCCGGCACCCGCGAGGTCTTCCAGCGTCGCGTCCTCGGCCACAACGAACCCGCCCAGTCGTCCCGCGACTGTGCCACCAAGGACGACGCCGCGGCCCGGGTCATCCGCTGCGAACTCGACTCCACCGACCAGGTCCTGGCCACCGTCGGCCGGCTCGACGGCGCGATCGGCTACAGCGAACTGCGCGCCGGAACCGCCCTGAAGGGGGCGCACCAGCTCGCCATCGACTCCACCGTCCCGTCCGTCGACACGATCGGCTCCAGCAGCTACCCGTACCGGGAGATCGAGTACGCCTACACGTACGGCCAGCCACCCGCCGACTCGCTGACCTCCAGCTTCCTTGGCTATCTGAGCCGCGGCAACGGCCAGGACGTCATCCGTACACACGGACATCTGCCGTGCGCGACGCCGAAGGGGCTGCGGATCTGCGGGGAGGAGTGAAAGCGCGGAGGGGGGCCGGGGCGACAGCCGCCCCGGCCCCCCTCCGCGTTGTCCCTTCCTACAGGAACGAGTTGATCTCGATCGTCTCGGTACGGCCGGGGCCGACACCGATCGCGGAGATCGGGGCGCCGGACATGTCCTCCAGCGCCTTCACGTACGCCTGCGCGTTCTTCGGCAGATCGCCGAAGGTCTTGGCCTTCGTGATGTCCTCGGACCAGCCCGGCAGCATCTCGTAGACCGGCTTCGCGTGGTGGAAGTCGGTCTGGCTGTACGGGAGTTCCTCGACCCGCTTGCCGTCGATCTCGTACGCGACGCACACCGGGATCTGCTCCCAGCCGGTCAGCACGTCCAGCTTGGTGAGGAAGAAGTCGGTGAGACCGTTGACCCGGGTCGCGTACCGAGCGATCACCGCGTCGAACCAGCCGCAGCGGCGGTCACGGCCGGTGGTGACACCGCGCTCGCCACCGATCCGGCGCAGTGCCTCGCCGTCCTCGTCGAGCAGCTCCGTCGGGAACGGGCCGGCGCCGACGCGCGTGGTGTACGCCTTGAGGATGCCGATGACCCGGCTGATCTTCGTCGGGCCCACGCCGGAACCGGTGCAGGCGCCGCCCGCGGTCGGGTTCGAGGAGGTGACGAAGGGGTACGTGCCGTGGTCGACGTCGAGCAGCGTGCCCTGACCGCCCTCGAAGAGGACGACCTTGCCCGCGTCGATGGCGTCGTTCAGGATCAGCGTGGTGTCGGCGACGTACGGCTTGATCTGATCCGCGTACTGGAGCATCTCCTCGACGATCTTCCCGGCCTCGATGGCGCGCCGGTTGAAGACCTTGGCGAGGAGCTGGTTCTTCTGCTCCAGCGCTGCTTCGACCTTCTGCTCCAGGATCGACTCGTCGTAGAGGTCCTGGACGCGGATGCCGACCCGGTTGATCTTGTCGGCGTACGTCGGGCCGATGCCGCGGCCGGTCGTGCCGATCTTGCGCTTCCCGAGGAACCGTTCCGTCACCTTGTCGATCGTGACGTTGTACGGGGTGATCAAATGGGCGTTACCGCTGATCAGCAGCTTGGACGTGTCCACGCCGCGGTCGTTCAGCCCACTCAGCTCGGAGAGCAGGACGGCCGGGTCGACGACGACACCGTTACCGATGACCGGGGTACACCCCGGTGAAAGGATTCCGGAGGGGAGGAGATGAAGTGCGTACTTCTGGTCACCGACGACCACCGTGTGGCCGGCATTGTTGCCGCCCTGGTAACGCACCACATAGTCCACGGATCCACCGAGGAGGTCGGTGGCCTTTCCCTTGCCCTCGTCACCCCACTGAGCACCGAGCAGCACAAGTGCGGGCACAGGCGTACACCCCTTCCGGGCGGGGCATGTCCAAGGTCAGGGGGCGTACGTAAACGTCGTACACGCCGTACGACGATGTACGACGAAGCCTGAACCGTCGAACCGGGTGCCCCGGAATAGACGAAGCCCCTGGCGCAATAGCGCAAGGGGCTCTTGCACCAAGATGCTACCCGAGGAAGGACCGAGGTGTCGGCTGCCCAGCCCCCCGGCAACGGTGCGCACCAACTGCTGGTGGTGATCGACCCGGTCGCCCGCCGGACCGACGGCGAGTCCGTCCGTATCGCGAAGGACGTGCTGAGCGCGGGCTCGCACGCGAAAATCTGCCTCCCGGACGGGCCGGAGGAATTCGCGCGGGCCTTGTCCCGCCGGGGCAGTCGGCGTCCGGTGGTCGTCGGCGACGACCGGACACTGCTGCGCGCCGTGACGCTGCTGCACCGGGACAGGGAGCTGGCCGGTGAGGCGCTCGCGCTCGTTCCGGTGGGCTCGGAGGCAATGCTGGAACTCGCGCGTTCGCTCGGCGTGCCGATGGGCTCGGTGGCCGCGGCACGTGCCGCTCTGGACGGTGCCGTACACCGCCTCGACCTGCTGGCCGACGACAGCGACGGCGTCGTCCTGGGCGCCCTGCGCATCCCCGCCCCGCCCGCCGCGCCGGGCTCTGCGGCCGCGCACACGGGCGTCACGGCGGTCTGGGACACCTGCCGCTCCCTGGTGCGCACCCTGGTGCGTCCCGCCCCGCCCACCACACCCGCCGCACCTCGCACCCACCGACTGCGGGTCGAGACGGACGGGGTGGTGCTGAACGATCTGGACAGCCCGGTCGAATCGGTGACGGTGACCTCGCAGGGCGGCGGCGGAGGTCTCGCGGACGTGGTCGTCCACACCGCGAGGGGAGAAGCGCTGACGGCGGAGGCCAAGGCGGTCACGGTCTCCGGCGCGGACTTCCGCTACCGGGCGGACACCCAGGTCGCCGGCCCGGTCCGGACGCGGACCTGGACGGTGCGGGCGGGCGCGTGGGGGCTGATGCTTCCGGTGGCCGAGGGGTAGCTCCACGGTCGGGGGCCGACCGTGCGCGGGCGCGGGAACGGGCGCACTCTGGTAACAGGTCCCGGAGGTGATGGTCATGATGAAGACCGCTGTCGGATGGCACATCGAGCTGGAATTCGAGGAAGACAACCACCGCACCCGCGCCGCCGCTCTCGTACGGCTCCCTGATGGCAACGAGGTACGCGCGCACGGATACGCCAGCCGCCACCCTTCCGACACCCAGCAGCCGAGAGTCGGCGAGGAGATCGCAGGAGCCAGAGCGATGAACGAGCTCGCGATGAACCTCCTGACCAAGGCGCACGACGAGATCGACGAGGCGTCCGGCCGGACGTCGCACCCGCTGGCCTGAGCCGGCCCAGCGCTCAGGGGGCGGCGCTCCGTCCCCAGCCGTTCCGTTACGGGAGGTCGAACTTCTTGCGGTAATCGCGCCAGCGGTCCATCAGGCCGACCAGCTCCGTCTGCAGGAACTCGAAGAACTCCGCCGTCTCCGTGAGCCGCGCACCGGCAGGCGTGTCCTGGCCAAGGGTGCGCGCGCCTTCCCTGAGGGTGCGCTCCCAGCGGGTCAGGACCTGGTCGCGACTGGCGAAGGTGGCGTACCAGATCTCGTTGTGCAGACGGTAGCGGTCCCGGCGGGAGCCGGGGTCGCGCTCCCGGCCGACCATGCTGACCTGGGTGAGGTAGTTGATCGCCCCGGATACCGCCGCCGGGCTGATCTGCAGCTGCTCGCTGAGCTCCGCCGAGGTCATGGAGCCGTCGTCGTCCGCCAGCAGCGCGGCGAAGACGCGGGACGCCATCCGCTGCATGCCCGCCTCGGTCATCTCGGCCGCGAAGCGCTCCACGAACCGTGACACGGCCTCCTCGTCGCGGCCCTGCTCGGGCTCGCGCCCGGGTTCGCGCCCACGCCCGACTGCGCCGGTTTCGCTACTCATCGCCCCATCGTCTCCCCTGGAATTCCGGCGGGGTTCCCCGGCCCCGGACCACACCTCGACTTTATACGTTTCCTTAACTTCACAACTTTGTGAAAGTAGCGTACGTTCAGAAACATGACGAAGGCAATCACCGTGGCCGGACTGCACAAGTCGTTCGGGCGGACGCACGCACTGGACGGCCTCGACCTCGCGGTCGAGACCGGTGAGGTCCATGGCTTCCTCGGGCCCAACGGTTCCGGGAAGTCCACCACCATCCGGATCCTGCTGGGCCTGCTGCGGGCCGACTCCGGCGCCGCCCAACTGCTCGGCCGGGACCCGTGGAAGGACGCGGTCGAACTGCACCGCCGGGTGGCGTACGTCCCCGGTGACGTCACCCTGTGGCGCAACCTCTCCGGCGGCGAGGTGATCGACCTGTACGGGAGGCTGCGCGGCGGCCTCGACACACAGCGGCGCGCCGACCTCGTCGAGCGGTTCGAACTGGACCCCACCAAGAAGGGGCGGACGTACTCCAAGGGCAACCGCCAGAAGGTCGCCCTGGTCGCCGCACTCGCATCCGACGTCGACCTGCTGATCCTGGACGAGCCGACCTCCGGGCTCGACCCGCTGATGGAGGAGGTCTTCACGGACTACGTGCGGGAGGCCGCCCGCGAACGCGGCCAGACCGTACTGCTCTCCTCGCACATCCTGAGCGAGATCGAGACACTCTGCGACCGCGTCAGCATCATCCGCAGGGGCGTCACGGTCGAGACCGGGTCCCTCGCGGACCTGCGCCACCTGACCCGTACCAGCGTCACCGCCGAACTGGCCGCCGCGCCGAACGGGCTCGCCCAGTTGCCCGGCGTCCATGACCTCGACGTCCAGGGCAGGCGGGTCCGGCTCCAGGTGGACACCGACAAGCTGGACGCCGTGCTGCGTTCGCTCACCACCTCGGGAGTACGGTCGCTGACCAGCACCCCGCCCACCCTGGAGGAGCTGTTCCTCCGGCACTACCAGGACGATGCGGCCACGGTCGCGGAAGAGGCGATGTCGCGATGACTGCGGGACTCGCGGTACGCGGCGACGCCGGCCAACTCACCGGCACCAACCCGCTGTTCAGGCTCGCTCTGCGCCGGGACCGCATCATGCTTCCGGTGTGGGTCCTCGTGCTCACCCTGATGGTCGTCAGCGGCGGCTCGTCGATCGAGCAGCTCTACGACACTCCGGCCGCGCGCGCCGAGGTCGCCGCGTCCATGAGCGCGAACAGCTCCCTGCGCTCCATGTACGGACCGGTCTTCGGTGACTCGATCGGAGGTCTGGTGGCCTGGCGGTTCGGCGTCTTCGCCGCCACGCTGGCCGCCGTGATGAGCCTGATCATCGTCATCCGGCACACCCGCGAGGAGGAGGAGACGGGCCGTCAGGAACTGCTCTCCTCGGCCATGGTGGGGCGGCGCGCCCCGCTGACATCGGCACTGGTCACCGCCCTCGTCGCCAACGGGCTGGTCACCTTGTTCATCACGGGCGGCCTCGCCGCACAGGGTGGCACAGGAGCACTGGCGCTCGGGCTCGCCGTCGGCGCGACCGGAATGCTCTTCGCCACCATGGCGGCGATCGTCGCGCAGCTCACCGAGAGCGCGCGGCTCGCCAAGGGCATGACGGGCGGCGTGCTCGGCCTCGCCTTCCTGCTTCGGGCGGCCGGAGACTCCGGTGTGAACGACGGGTCGTCCGTGCTGACCTGGCTGTCGCCGATCGGCTGGGCCGAGAACATGCGGCCGTACGCCGGCGAGCGCTGGTGGGTGCTGCTGCTCTTCGTGGCGGCGATCGCGGCTCAGGCCGCGGCCGCGTACACACTCACCGCGCGGCGCGACATCGGCATGGGCTTCCTCCCCGCACGTCCGGGCCCGGCCGAGGGCCGGCTCGCCACCGCAGGGGGCCTGGCCTGGCGGCTGCAGCGCGGCACACTGTTCGGCTGGACCGCGGGCTTCGCTGTCGCGGGCGTCGTCTTCGGCGGCATGGCCGAGGGTGCGGCCGACCTGGTGGGTGACAACGAGCAGGCCAAGGAGATCTTCGCGCGGATGGGCGGACAGGAGGGCATGACCCAGGCCTTCCTGGCCACGATGGTCGGGATGCTGGGGATGATGGCCGCGCTGTACGTGGTGGCATCGATCCTGCGCCTGCACGGCGAGGAGACCTCGCAGCGCGCCGAACCGCTGCTCGCGAACCGCCTCGGGCGGTTGCGGTGGGCAGCCGGGCACCTGATGACCGCGTTCGGCGGCGCGATCGCCATCATGCTGGTCGGCGGGCTCGGTCTGGCCGTCGGATACGGCAACGAGTTCGGTGCGGTGCTCGGGGCCGCGCTGGTCCAGGTGCCCGCGATCTGGCTCCTCGGCGGTCTGGCGGTCCTGCTGTACGGAGCGCTCCCCAAAGCGGCTCCCGCGGCATGGGGTGTGGTGGGAGCTTGCCTGTTGATCGGGTGGATCGGCCCGGCGCTCGACCTGCCCCAGTCGGTGATGAACCTGTCACCCTTCGGCCACCTGCCGAAGCTGCCGGGCACCGAGATGCAGTGGGCTCCGGTGCTGCTGCTCACCGCGATGGCGGTGGCGCTGACGGGCGCGGGACTGGCGGCGTTGCGGCGGCGCGACCTCCTGACCTGAGCGACGGACCGGCCGAACCGGGTCCGGCCGAACCGCCGGGACGGCCGAACCGCCATGCGGCCCGGCCCCGGAAGGACGGAACTCTTCCGGGGACGGGGCGCCGCCTCCTGGAGGGAAGTGGGGCCGCGCCCTCCCCTGTGCCCTGGTCCTGCCTGCGCGCACCGCCTTCGGCGTCCTGGAGAGACCGGGCCCCGTGTGCGGGGCGCGCCCGGCGGCTTCCCGTCACAGCTCCACGCGCAGCTCCTTCACGCCCCTGATCACGTAACCCGGGTTCCACTCCGGCTCGGCCGCCAGCCGCATCCCGGGCGCCCGGCGCAGCAACTCGCCGAAGGAGGCCGAGAGTTCCACCCGGGCGAGCGGCGCGCCCAGGCAGAAGTGGATGCCGGCGCCGAACGAGACGTGCGGATTCTCCCGGCGGGTCAGGTCCAGCGTCTCCGGGTCCACAAACCGCTCCGGGTCCCGGTTCGCCGACCCGAACAGCAGCGCCACCTCCGAACCCCGCGGAATCACCGTGCCGTCGATCTCGATGTCGTCGAGGACCCAGCGCTCGAACATCTGCAACGGAGTGTCGTACCGCAGCAACTCCTCGACTGCCGTGGGCAGCAGCCCGTGGTCGGCACGCAGGGCCGCCAGCTGCTCGGGGTGGCGCAACAGCGTCCACCAGCCGTTCACGGTCGTGTTGACCGTCGCCTCGTGGCCCGCGTTCAGCAGGAGCACACAGGTGGAGACCATCTCCTGCTCGCTCAGCCGCTCCCCCTCGTCGTGCGCGGCGATGAGCGCGGAGATCAGATCCGTACCGGGGTTCCTGCGGCGCTCCGCGATCAGCTCCCGCAGATGGGCGGAGAACTCCTCCGAGGCGCGAACGGCGGCGCTCGCGGTCTCCTCGGACGGGTTCAGTTCGAACATCCCGCAGATCGCCGCCGACCAGGGCCGCAACGGAGCGCGGTCGGACGCGGGGATGCCCAGCATCTCGGCGATGACGGCGACGGGCAGCGGTTCGGCTACCGCGGTGAGCAGGTCGCCGCCGCCCGCCTCGACGAAGTCGTCGACCAGCTCGGCGGCCAGCCGCCGTACCGTCGGGACGAGCCGCTCCACCGTACGCGGCGTGAACGCCTTGGAGACCAGGCGCCGGATCCGGGTGTGGTCGGGGGCCTCCAGGTCGAGGAGCCCCTGCCCGTTGAGGGTGGTGAAGGGCTCGTACGCGGCGGGCGGCGGCGTGCGGCCGAACTCCTCGTGGGTGAAGCGGTGCAGATAGGTGCGGCCCAGGCGCCGGTCCCGCAGCAGCGCCGACACATCGGCGTGGTGCGGGACGAGCCACTGGTCCGTGGGCTCGAACCGGTGCACCCGGCCGGTGGCCCGCAGTGCGGCGTAGGCGGGGTACGGGTCGGCGACGAACACCGGCGACCAGGGATCGAACGAAGCGGCGGACTCGGGTTGCGGAGACGGGTGCATGGAAGGACGCTAACCGCCCGGCCCGCCGGTGGGGCGGCTCAGGCCGGGGTGACCAGCCTCGCCTCGTACGCGAACACCGCCGCCTGGGTACGGTCCCGCAGCCCGAGCTTCACCAGGATGCGGCTCACATGCGTCTTGATGGTGGACTCGGCGACCACCAGATGTGAGGCGATCTCCGCGTTCGACAGGCCCTGCGCGATCAGGACGAGCACCTCCGTCTCGCGCTCCGTCAGATCGCCGATCCGGGCGAGCGCGGGCGGCCGGGGAGCCCCCGCGAGCCGGGAGAACTCGGTGATCAGCCGCTTTGTGACGGTCGGTGCCAGCAGCGCCTCCCCGGCCGCCACCACCCGTACCCCGTCGGCGAGCTGGCGGGCGGAGGCGTCCTTCAGCAGGAACCCGGACGCGCCGGCGCGCAGTGCCTGGTACACGTACTCGTCGAGGTCGAACGTGGTCAGCACGAGCACCTTGGCGTCCGCGTCGTTCGTGACGATCTCACGGGTCGCCTCGATGCCGTTGAGCTCCGGCATCCGGATGTCCATCAGCACCACGTCGGGCCGGAGCGCGGCGGCCTGGGCGATCGCCTGCCGGCCGTCGACGGCCTCGCCGACGACCTCGATGCCCGGCATCGCCCCCAGGAGCACCGAGAAGCCCTCCCGGACCATCATCTGGTCGTCGACGATCAGGACACGGATGTCGTTCATGAGGTCTCGCTCTGCGTCGGTTCCTGGGCCAGGGCTACAGGGATGAACACGGCGATCTCGTACCCGCCGTCCCCGGTCGTCTCGGCGGTCATCTCGCCGTTCAGCATGGCGACCCGCTCCCGCATCCCCGTGATGCCGTGCCCGGCCCCCGGCGAGGGCTTCACCGGGCCGGTCGGCGGCCCGTTGACGACCCGCAGTCCGAGCCCGCCGAGCACATAGCCGATCTCGACCTTGGCGGTGGCGCCGGGCGCGTGCCGCAACGTGTTGCTGAGGGCTTCCTGGATGATCCGGTACGCCGACAGCTCGACGCCCTGCGGCAGTTCGCGTACCGCACCGGTGACGGTCTTCTCCGCCACCAGGCCCGCGTCCGCCACATTGGCGAGCAGTCCGTCCAGCTGGGCGAGGGTGGGCTGCGGGGCGTCCGGCGCCTCGTAGTCCTCGGCCCGTACGACGCCGAGGACGCGGCGCAGTTCGGTGAGGGCGGCGACGGCGTTCTCCCGGATGGTTACGAAGGCCTGCTCCAGCTCGGGCGGAGGGTTCTCCACCCGGTACGGGGCGGCCTCGGCCTGGATCGCGACGACCGACATGTGATGGGCGACCACGTCGTGCAGCTCGCGGGCGATGGTGGTGCGCTCCTCCAGCAGTGTGCGCCGGTCGCGCTCCACGGCGGTGACGGTGCGCTGCACGGTCACCTCACGCTCCGCCTCCCGACGGGTCTGCACGACGGTCACCACGAGCAGGGCGAACGCGGAGGCCACGGCCATGGGCCCGGTGGTCGACGAGTAGTGCCAGCCGACGTTCTCCAGGAAGGTGCCGAGCACCACGGTCAGGACCCACATCCAGGCGGCGGTACGCGGCCGGGTCCGGGCGGCGACCACGACGAGCACCACCAGGTGCGAGAAGAACATGCTCGGCACCCACGGCCAGTCGCCGCCGGTGATCACTGCTGTCACCGGAGTGAGCGCCATCGACATCCAGAACGCGCCGACCGGCCGGAACAGCGTCATAGCGACGGTCAGTGCCGGGAGCAGCCCGGCCAGAACGATCTCGAACCCGGACCAGGGCCCGGGGCCGTCCGCCGCGCCGAGGCCTATGAGGGCCGTGATCAGCGCGGCCAGCCCGACCAGTGCGTGCGGCGTCCGGGCGGCCCGCGCGCGCATCCGCTCGGACAGCCGCCGGGTCAGCGCCCCGTCGGTCCGCATGGGCGCCAGCGGACGGTAGGCGAACGCATCATGGAAGAGGTCCTGCCGCAGGCCGCCTATCGCCCCTGCGGCCAGCCGGAACTCGGGGCTTCTGGTCTTGGTGGTCTCGGTCACGCTCCCAAGGTAGGCGGCCGGGCCCGCGACGTCGTCAGCAGTGATACGGATCCCGCGGCATCCGTCGCAAGGACTACCGAAGCCGGGAAATCGGCGACGAATGCGACTGCCGGATGCCTCCCGCGTCCCGTGTCACCACGCCAGCTGGGCGATCTCCTCCGCCACCACCGCACACGCGTCCGCCGCCGGATCGATCAACGGGAAGTGCCCGACCTCCTCCAGCAGTGTCAGCCCCACCGTCTCGCCCGCCTTGGCCGCCGCGTCCACGAACGCCTCGGCGACCGCGTGCGGCACGGTCAGATCGGTGCGTCCCTGCACGACCGCGGTGGCGATCCCGGTCGGCAGCAGCGCGGCCGGATCGGCGTACGGGCTCCGCGCGGCGAAGTCCGCTTCCCGCCCGAGGAGTTGACCCACCGCGCCGGAGCAGACATCCAGCTCCACCGCCGTGGCGAAGTCGGCGATCGGCGCGAGGGCGACGACCCCGCGCAGCGGCGGCGCCGCGGCGAGCCGCCACGGCGACCCCTGCGGCAGTACGTGCCGGGCCGCGGCCCACAGCGCCAGCTGGCCGCCCGCGGAATGCCCGGTCACGACGATCCGTCGCGCATCGGCGTCCGGAAGCGCGACGGCCAGCAGACCGGGCAGCGCGTCCATCGCCGCGGCGACATCGTCGAAGGTCTCCGGCCAACGGCCCGCGACCGGACCCGAACCCCGCTGCTGCGGAAGCTCGCTGCCACGCCGGTACTCGACGTTGGCGACGGCGAACCCGCGCCGGGCCAGGAAGTCCGCGAACGGCGTCACATGGCGCCGGTCGTACGGCCCCCGCCACGCACCACCGTGCAGGACGACCACGACGGGCGCCCCGGCCCGCCCGTCGCGCGGGGCGTAGAAGTCGATCACCTGGTCGGGATGGTCGCCGTAGGCGGCCGAGGCGTCGGGGGCGACGGCCGGATGCGAGAAGGCCGACTCGGTCTCGACTGCGTCCCGATCACGCGCGGCGGAATCCGACATGGTGCTCCAACCATCCGACAGAGGTGCCCAACTGGCCTGACCAGCGGGGACGGTATCAGCACGCGGTACCGCGTCCCCACGGGGTTCACCGTGGGGACGCGGCAGGCGTCACACCTCGCCGAGCACCCCGTCGAGCGCCCTGCCCGACACCTCGCTCAGCACCTCACCCAGCACCCGCGCAGCCCGCTCGACATCCGCGAATCCCACGTAGAGCGGGGTGAACCCGAACCTCAGCACATCCGGCCGCCGCAGGTCCCCGACCACGCCCCGCGCGATCAGCGCACGCATCACCGGCTCGGTGACCCCCGCGTCCACGCACCGCAACGACACCTGGCTGCCGCGCTCCGCATGTGCCTGCGGCGTGACCGGAACGACCACACCCTCCGGCGCATACGCCCCGACGCACTCCAGGAAGAAGTCCGTCAGGGCCAGCGACTTGGCCCGCACCGCGTCGACCGTCACCCCGTCCCACACGTCCAGCGCCGCTTCGAGCGCCAGCATGGACAGGATGTCGGGGGTTCCGACCCGGCCGCGTACGGAACCGTCCGCGGGCGCGTATCCGGGATCCATCGCGAACGGGTCGGCGTGCGACGTCCACCCCGGCAGCGGCGAGTCGAAGGCCGCCTGATGCCGCTCGGCGACGTACAGGTACGCGGGCGAACCCGGGCCGCCGTTCAGGTACTTGTACGTACAGCCGACCGCCAGGTCCACCCCGTGCCCGTCCAGGCCCACGGGCAGCGCGCCCGCGCTGTGGCACAGGTCCCAGACGGCGAGGCCGCCCGCCGCCTGCACGGTGGCGGTGAGGCCGGGCAGGTCGTGCAGCCGGCCGGTGCGGAAGTCGACGTGGTTGAGCAGGGCGACCGCGGTACGGGGCCCGACCGCGGTCGACACGTCCCCGGGTGCGACGGGGACGAGCCGGTGCCCGGTCATCCGGGCGGCGGACTCGGCCATGTACCCGTCCGTGGGAAACGTCGTCGCATCGACGAGGATCTCGTCGCGCCCCTCCGGCGCCAGCCGGCTCGCGGCGACGACGGCCTTGAAGACGTTCACGCTGGTGGAGTCACCGACGACGATCTGCCCGGCGGCGGCCCCGACGAGCGGTGCTATCCGGTCACCGATCCGCTCGGGCGCGGTCCACCAGCCGCTCTCGTCCCAGGACCGGATCCGCAGCTCGCCCCACTCGCGGGTGAGGACCTCCTGCATCCGGGCGGGTACGTGCCGCGGCAGGGCGCCGAGCGAGTTGCCGTCGAGGTACACCCCGTCGTCGAGGGTGAACAGCTTGCGCAGATCAGCGAGTTCGTCGGCGGTGTCGAGTGCCGCGGCCCGCGCGGCGAAGGCCTCAGACATGGCTGCGCGCCGTCCACAGCTCGGGGAACACGTTCTTCGTGGCCCGCTTCTCCAGCCACGCGACCCCGGCGGAGCCGCCGGTGCCGGTCTTCGAGCCCATCGCGCGCCGGGTGGCGACGAGGTGGTCGTTGCGCCAGCGCCACACCAGTTCGCCGACGTCGGTGAGCGCCTCGCCGAGCCGGACGAGGTCGTCGTACCGCTCGGGGTCGGCGTAGATCTCCGCCCAGACGGCCTCGACCTCGGGGGACGGCTCGTACTTCTGCGTCAGGTCGCGACCGAGAACGGACTGGGGCACCCCGTGGCCGCGCCGGGCGAGCAGGGCGAGCACCTCGTCGTACAGGCTCGGCTCGGCGAGCGCCTTCTCCAGCTCGGCGTGGACGCGGGGCGCGCCCCGGTGCGGTACGAGCATGGACGCGGACTTGTCGCCGAGCAGGAACTCCATCCGCCGGTACATCGCCGACTGGAAGCCGGAGCCCTCGCCGAGTGCGCCACGGTAGGAGTTGAACTGGGCGGGGGTGAGCTGGGCGAGCGGCGTCCAGGACGCGTTGAGCGCCTCCAGTTCCCGTACCGACCGCTTCAGCGCATCGCGCGCGACCGTCAGCCGGTCCTGGCGCAGGGCGTGCGCGGCGGTCTCCCACTCATGGACGATGACCGTGAACCACAGCTCCATGACCTGGGTGGTGACCAGGAAGACCATCTCGCCCGGGTCGTCGGAGCGAAGGTGCTGGAGGTGGGTCAGGACATCCGCCTGGACATAGTCCTCGTACGGAGTCGTTCCCGCGAAGTCCAGGTGCGGGGTGTCCGCACCGGTGGCTTCGGGGTCGGGGTGGATCGTCGACATTTCTGTCTCCTCGACACGAGCTTCCGGGTAGCGGTCCGCCCCTTCCGTGAGGTGATGGAGCTCCGGTCCCCTGCCCGCATCCTAAGCGGACCCCGGGGAAACGTGCAGGCCCCGCAGACGGCGGTACGTCTGCAGGGCCTGTGACACCGTCCCGGAGGTCCTAACCGAGGATCTCGGCGGCGGTCGGCGACGAGTCGCGGAGGAACGTCGAGCAGCGCTCGTACTCCTCCTGCTCACCGATCGACTGAGCCGCGCGCGCGAGGGCGTGCAGGGCGCGAAGGAAGCCACGGTTCGGCTCGTGCTCGAACGGTACGGGCCCGTGGCCCTTCCAGCCGGCCCTGCGCAGTGCGTCGAGGCCACGGTGGTAGCCGGTGCGGGCGTAGGCGTACGACTCGACGACACGGCCGCCCTCGAACGCCTCGTCGGCGAGCTGCGCCCAGGCCAGCGAAGAGGTCGGGTACTTCGCGGCGACATCGGCCGGGGCTGTGCCGTTCGCGAGGAGCTCGCGCGGCTCGGGGTCGTCGGGCAGGTGGGTCGGGGGAGGTCCCCCGAGCAGGTTCTCGTGGATGGACATGGGTTCAAGTGTGCCTGGCACATGCGCGCCGGGGGTAGCCGGGCGTCCTCGGACCGGTCAGGTCCGGCCGGGTTCCCCGTTCTCGTCCCGCACGGGCTCCAGCGGAGGCGCCGCGACGTTGCAGTGCACGGTGCATTCGGGACGCGCCTTGCCCTTCCGGACCACGGGCGGTGTCCGTACGGTCGCCCAGGCGATCACCGAACCCAGCACCATCAGGCCGGCACACATCGGCATGGCCCGCTTGAAGGCCGCCGCGAACTCACCCGCGTCGCGGTACGCCTCCGGGCCCATCCCGGCCAGCAGCGGCAGCGCGGCGACGGCGATCAGCCCGGCCGCCCGGGCCGCCGCGTTGTTGATCCCGCTGGCCAGTCCGGCCCGCGCGGTGTCGACGGAGGCGAGGACGGTCGCGGTGAGCGGCGCGACCAGGGTGACCAGGCCCAGGCCGATCACGGCGACGGCGGGCAGCACATGCTGCACGTACCCGGAGACGGAGGCGTCACCGGGCCCGATCCGCAGCATGAGCAGCATCCCGGCGGCGGCGAGCAGCGGTCCGACGGTGAGCGGGATACGGGGCCCGATGCGCTGCGCCAGCTCGCCCGACGAGGCGGAGAACAGCAGCATCAGCACCGTGGTCGGAAGGAGGGCGGTGCCGGCGCCGAGGGCGGAGTACCCGGCCACGACCTGGAGCAGGATGGCGGAGAGGAAGAAATAGCCGCCGAGCGCCGCGTACACACAGAGCGTGACGATATTGACGCTGGTGAACTGCCGGGACTCGAACACCGACGGGGGCAGCATGGGGTGTGCCCGCCGCCGCTCCAGCTGCACGAACGCCACCCCGAGCAGGACCCCGCCCACGGCCGCCCCGATCACCGCGGCGGACGCCCCCCGGCCGGGCGCCTCGATCAACGCATAGGTCACCAGGGCAAGAGCCAGTGCGCCGAGCACGGCCCCCAGAACGTCGAAGCGCCCGTGTGCCTGCGGGTCCCGCGACTCGGGTACGTGACGCAGCGCGACCGGCGCGCAGACGGCGGCCACCGGCACATTGATCAGAAACACCCACCGCCACCCGGGGCCGTCGACGAGCCACCCCCCGACGAACGGCCCGACGGCGGCCCCCACGCCGCCGAAACCCGACCACAGCCCGACGGCACGCGCCCGGTCGTCCGGATGAAAACTTGCCTGGATCAACGCCAGCGACCCGGGGGTGAGGAGTGCCCCGCCCACCCCCTGGAGGGCGCGGGCACCGATCAGAACGGCGGCATTCGGCGCAATCCCGCACAGCAACGAGGCAGTGGCGAACCAGATCACCCCCACGACGAAGACCCTTCGCCGCCCGTACCGGTCCCCGAGTGCCCCTCCGAGAAGGATCAGCCCGGCGAGCGTCAGCATGTAGGCGTTGACGGTCCACTGCAGGGCGGCCAGATCGGTGCCGAGGTCCTTGCCGATACGGGGCAGGGCGACGTTGATGACGGTGGAGTCGAGCAGGGCCATGCTGGACCCGAGGACGGTGGTCAGGATGACCCAGCGCCCGGGTGCGGAGGCAGCACGGATCTCACCGGCCGGTGTCTCACCCATGCGAGCAGCATCGCCGCTACGGGGCACTCCGGCCAGTCCGGGTCCGGCCGCCCCACTCGCGGCCGCCCGCGCCCGCAGCGCGTGAGCACTGAGTAATGTGTGCGGAAATGTCCCGGTTCCGGAGATGGATTCCATGGATGACGACGAGACCGGCTCCGCAGGCGCGGGTGCCGCCACGGGCGCGGGCACGGGCCTCGGCCCCCACCTCAGCCGCAGCGCCGTCATCGGCCAGGTGGTACCGAGGACCGCCGTGATCGCCGGCGGCGGAGCACTGGCGATCTGGCAGCCCGCCTTCACGCTCGGCGCCTACAACGTCGTCTTCTACGACCAACTGCTCACCCTTTGGGCCGTGTCGACCGCCGTGATGCTGACCGCCCTGCTGCTGCGCGAACGCGGGCCGCGGCGCGGCTGGATGTACTGGGCGTGTCTGGCCCTGCCCAGTGTGTGGCTCGTCATCGCCGCCGTGGTGCCCCGCCACGGCGGCTGGCCGGACAAGACTCTCTTCTTCGCGGGCGGCATCCTCAGCATCATCGGCACCCCGCTGCTGGTCTGGGTGCTCCTGCACCTTCTGCTCTTCGGGGAGTCGGAGCTCTCCGCGCGCGAGCGGAGAGCGGTCATCGGCGTCGTCGTGGTCGTCGGCGCCCTCGCCTACGGGCTCGGCCAGCTGAACCACGTCTTTCTCACCTGCGGGGACTTCGACATCAGCGGAAACAGCGTCCCGTCCGGATGCCGGCCGGGACACGCTTCCCCGCTCGGCTGACGCACGGCTCCCCGGCGAACGCGTTCGCCCCTCGCCACCGGGCGGCCGTCCGCTACCTCACGGCCTCCAGCGCCCGCACCAGCGCGTCCACGCCCGCCTCGACCTTGCTCCGCGGGCACCCCACGTTCAGCCGCAGGAACCCCTCGGCCCCGTACACCGCACCCGGCATGATCGCGACCTTCTCGCGCTCGATCAGCACCCGCTGCAGGGCCTCGTCGTCCACACCCAGGGGGCGCAGATCGATCCACGCCAGATACCCGGCCTGCGGGGGCTGCCAGGACAGTTCGGGGGACGCCGCGTTCAGGCGTTCCGCGACCAGGGCCAGGTTCCCGGCCACGTACGCGCGTACCTCGTCCAGCCACGGCCCGCCCTGCCGGTACGCGGCTATGTGCGCGGTGAGCGACAGCACCGCCGGGGATGCCAGGCCCTCCGCCGTTTCCATGCGGCGCAGGAACTCCGTCCGGTCGGCCGGATCGCCGATGATGCCGTACGAGCCGGTCAGCGCCGGGAAGTTGAAGGACTTGGACGCGGACGAGATCACCGCCCAGCGGGCGTCACCGGCCACCCTCGTCCACGGCACATGCCGGTGGCCGTCGTGCACGAAGTCCGCATGGATCTCGTCACTGATCACCGCGACCCCGTGGCGCGCGGCCAGAGCGGCCATGCCGGCCAGCTCGGGCTCCGTCCACACCCGGCCGGTCGGGTTGTGCGGCGAGCAGAGCACCAGCACCTTCGCATCGGGGCGGGCCAGCTCCCGTTCCAGCGCCCCGGTGTCTCCCAGCGGCACGCCCCGCAGCTCGCGGCCGAGGCCGGTGATCGCCTTGCGGAAGCCGTCGTACGTGGGGGTGTGGACGACCACACCGTCGCCCTCGGCCGTCCACATCTGGAGGAGCTGCGAGAACTGGCTGAGCACGGACGGGCCGTAGACCAGTCGGCCGGTGTCCAGCTCGGTGCCGTACCGGGTCTCGTACCAGTGCGCGATCGCCGACCGGAAGTCGTCATGCTGCCAGCTGGTGTAGCCGAGCACCCCGTGGTCGAGGCGGGTCCGCAGTGCGGTCAGGACCTCGGGGGCCGTCTCGAAGTCCATGTCGGAGATGGTGAACGGGAGCAGCCCGTCGACACCGAACCGGTCGGCGACCCCGTCCCACTGGACACACCAGGTGCCCCTGCGGTCGATGACGGTGTCGAAGTCATAGCGCGCGTTCGCTTGCACAGTGGGCTCCTCGTGCTCGTTCACGGACATGCCGTGGGCCCGGCACCCCAGGGAGTACCGGGCCCACGGCCGCCGTTCGTACCTACTACTACTTCAGCTTGGTGCCGGTGGACCGCAGGTTGGCGCAGGCCTCCGTGACGCGCTTGGCCATGCCCGCCTCGGCGGACTTGCCCCAGCTGCGCGGGTCGTAGACCTTCTTGTTGCCGACCTCGCCGTCGACCTTCAGCACGCCGTCGTAGTTGCGGAACATGTGGTCCACGATCGGGCGGGTGAAGGCGTACTGGGTGTCGGTGTCGAGGTTCATCTTCACCACGCCGTTCTCCAGCGCGGTGGCGATCTCCTGCTCGGTGGAGCCGGAGCCGCCGTGGAAGACGAAATCGAAGGGCTGGCTGCCGGCTGTCTTGCCGTACTTGGCGCCGACGCCCTCCTGGAGGTCCTTGAGGAGCTCGGGACGGAGCACGACGTTGCCCGGCTTGTAGACGCCGTGCACGTTGCCGAAGGAGGCGGCCAGCAGGTAGCGGCCCTTCTCGCCCAGGCCGAGCGCCTCGGCGGTGCGCAGCGCGTCGTCGACGGTCGTGTAGAGCTCGTCGTTGATCTCGTGGGTGACGCCGTCCTCCTCGCCACCGGTCGGGGTGATCTCGACCTCGAGGATGATCTTCGCGGCGGCGGCCTTGGCCAGCAGTTCCTGGCCGATGGCCAGGTTGTCGGCGAGGGTCTCGGCCGAGCCGTCCCACATGTGGGACTGGAACAGCGGGTTCAGGCCCTTGGCGACCCGCTCGGCGGAGATGTCGAGCAGCGGACGTACGTAACCGTCCAGCTTGTCCTTGGGGCAGTGGTCGGTGTGCAGCGCGACCGTGACGTCGTACTTGGCGGCGACGATGTGCGCGAACTCGGCGAGGGCGACGGCGCCCGTGACCATGTCCTTGTTGTACTGGCCGCCGAGGAACTCCGCCCCACCGGTGGAGATCTGGACGATGCCGTCGCTCTCCGCCTCCGCGAAGCCGCGCAGTGCAGCGTGCAGGGTCTGGGTCGACGTCACATTGATGGCCGGGTAGGCGAACTTGCCTGCCTTCGCCCGGTCGAGCATCTCGGCGTAGACCTCGGGGGTTGCGATGGGCATCTGTCCGCTCCTTGGGATGTGCGGGTGTGCGTTGCTGGTTCCCTGACCTGGGGGCGACGTCATCGTCGCCCCCATCTTCCCAGACTCTCGCTTCGGCTCCACCCGGCGTACTCCCTCAACGTTCCGCCCGGGGAACTGAAGGCATACGACAAGGGCGGACGGTTTCACGTGAAACCATCCGCCCTCGGAGAAAATCGCAGATCAGACCGGCAATCAGGCCAGGTCGAGGTCTGCCACGGTGTAGGCGTGGAGGTACGGGAGACCGGCCTCGGCAATGGCCGGAGCCGCACCCCGCTCCACGATCGTGGCGACGGCGACGACTTCGCCACCGGCCTCGCGCACCGCCTCGACGGCCGTCAGCGGCGAGCCACCGGTGGTCGAGGTGTCCTCGACCACCAGACAACGGCGGCCCTTCACGTCCGTGCCCTCGATCCGGCGCTGCATGCCGTGCGCCTTCTGCGCCTTGCGGACGACGAAAGCGTCCAAGGTCTTCCCGCGCGCGGCGGAGGCATGCAGCATCGACGTGGCCACCGGGTCGGCGCCCAGCGTCAGCCCGCCCACGCAGTCGTAGTCCAGCTCGGCGGTCTCGTCGAGCATGACCTGACCGACCATCGGAGCGGCCGTACCGTCCAGCGTGATGCGCCGCAGGTCGATGTACCAGTCGGCTTCCAGACCCGAGGAGAGGGTCACCTTGCCGTGCACCACGGCCTTGTCCTTGATCTGCTGGAGCAGCTCAGCGCGTACGTCAGTCATGGCTACGAGCTTAAGGGCTGTCGCGTAGGGCCTGTCCGGCTCAGAGCCTGCGCCAGCTCCAGGTCGTCGCGATCTCCAGCGGCTCGATCGGGGTCACATACCGGGGCGCGGTGTTCAGTCCGTTCGGCGGGCCCGACTGCGGCTCCACGCAGACCGCCTCGGTCTGCTCGTCGTAGACGACGACCCATTCGGCCCGGCTCTTCACCTTCAACTCCAGTTGCTCCGGCCAGGTGAGCGTCACATCGACCCCGTCGGGCATCCCGAAACAGTCGTCCCACGGACCGGGCATGGCCGGGATCCGGCGGCCGGTCGGCAGATGGTCCTCGCCCCGCTCCTCCTGCCAGGCGGCGTCGAAGGCGATCTGTACGTCACCACCGGTCCCGAGATTCCGAAGGAACCACGGGTGCCAGCCGGCCTGCGCCGGGAACGAGTCCCCGTACGTCTCGACACCGAAGGCGAGCGTGAGTGAGTCCTCGGCCAGTTCGAAGGTCTGGGTCACCCGGCCCGGGTACGGCCACGGCTCGGCGAGGTCGTAGTAGAACGCGGCCTGTGACTCGTCCGCCTTGGCGGTGCGCCAGGCCGTGTCGCGGCCGGTGCCGTGAATGGCGTGCGGCGGGGAGTTCACGGGCAGCTGGTGCGGCACGTCGCCGTTGAGGAAGTGCCCGTACCCGGTCCGTCCGCACCACGGCACCATCGGGAAGCAGCCGTACCGCTCCCCCTGCCGCAGCAGCTCGGTACCACCGATCCGGAGGCTGCTGATCCGGCAGCCGTTGGTGGGGTTCACGGTCAACTCGGTGTCGCCGACGGACAGCCGGACGTTCTTCTCGCTACTGCTCACACGACGACACTACTGGCGCCGCTACCTCCGGCGCCGCAGCGCCCGGCCCACCACGACCGCGGAAGCGAGCGCGAGGGCGGCCGCCGGCGCCACCCAGCGCAGGGTGGCACCCGCGGTGGTCGGGTCGGGCGACGGCACGGGGGCGTACCGCCCGCGCGGCGGCGCGTGGTCGACCTCCTCGGCACTGCGCCCGATCATGGTCCGCCGGGCGTGCGCGGCCTCGGCGGGCGGCTCGTCGGGGACGGTGAACTCGATGTCCGCGACGGGGTCGAGCGACGGTGGGGGGACGGGAGCGTCGAAGACCGAACCGGTACCGGGGAGCGACCCGGCGGCGTCGTCCTGGGTGGACCCGCCCTCGGGGGGCGCTTCGGGGGACTCCCCCGCCGTCGTCTCGTCCGCCGTCTCCGCGGCCTCCTCGATCGCCCGGTCCACGGCTTCGTCGACAGCCAGGTCCACAACCGCGCCGGCCGGCCCGTCGGACTCGCCCGCCGGTCCGTCGGCAGCCGGTCCGTGGGACGCCAGCGTCTCTGTCACCAGCTGCTGCGTGAAGCGGTCCAGCAGCCGGTGGGCCGCCGCGAGCGTCGCCTCGCGGTCCAGTTCCACGATGCGGCCCTCGCCGCCCGCCGTGCCCGTGAAGCCGATCGTCGTGCCGCCGTCCGTCTCCGTCAGGCGGATCGTCAGGGCGAGCTTCGCCGAGCCGCCGCCCCGCGCCTCGACGCCCTCGCCCTCGACGGAGATCCCGGCCCCGTCCGGCAGCGCGGCCGACGTCAGCGTGCCGCGGTATGTGATCGTGTGGCTGCCGATCCGGACCTTGAGCCGGCCGGACAGGGGGCCCGCCGACGCGTCGGCGTCCTGCTGGAGGCCTGGTACACAGCGCGCGACCCGGGCAGGATCGCCCAGCGTCCGCCGAAGGGACAGGACCGGAACCGGAACGAACACCTCATGCTCCATGGAAACCGAGCCTACTCAGGCGCGGCCGCCCCGTCAGCGCTTCCGCACCCGGAAGCGGGACTCGGCACCGAAGACCTCCCCCACCCCCTCACGGCTCCTCCCAGTACCGCGGATGCACCAGCGTCGACGGCGCCTGCTCCGGCAGCCGCCCCCGCTCCGCGTCCCGGGACGCGCCCGCCAGTACCTCGTCCGTCAGGAAGCGGAGTTCCGGTGCCCGGGGGGACAGACCCAGCGCCGGGGCCCGCGGCCCACGGTGGGCGAGAACGAAGCCCCAGCCGTGCGAGGCCTGCGCCCGGTCCGTCGTGCGGTCCGGGCCCGCCGAGACGCCGGTGCGGCGGCCGCTGATGCCGTACGAGCGGGTGCTCAGGCCCGCCGCCCGCACGGAGGCCTCGACCGTCCAGAACGTCCGCGGCCGGCTGTTCGGCGGCCCCCCGTGCACCACCAGGCGGCCCCCCGGGGCCAGGGCCTCGGCGACCAGACCGTAGAACTCCGCGGAGTACAGCTTCGTGCTCGCCGTGATGCCGGGATCGGGCAGATCGGAGATCACCACGTCGTAGCCGCCGTGCCCCGCCCGCAACCAGTTGAACGCGTCCGCCGTCACGGCCGTCAGCCGCGGGTCGCGGTACGCGTGCGCGTTCAGCGCGGAGAGCGCGGGGTCCGTACGGGCCAGTCGGGTGACGCCGGGGTCGATCTCGACGAGCGTGACACTGCGTACGTCCGGGTAGCGCAGCACCTCACGGGCGGCCAGACCGTCGCCGCCGCCCAGGATCAGCACCCGCGCGTGACGCCCGTCCATCGCCGGGTGGACCAACGCCTCGTGGTACCGGTACTCGTCCCGTGCGCTGACCCGCAGCCGCCCGTCCAGATAGAGGTCCAGGGAGCTGCGGCCCGTCCCGGTGAGGACCACCTCCTGCACATCGGTCTGCACGGCGACCCGCACCTCGTCCCCGTACACCGCGCGCCGCGCCGCCCGCTCGAAGTCGTCGTCCAGGAGCGTGGCGGTGGCCAGCAGGGCGATCACCGACACGTTCACGAGGATCAGCAGCCACCGCGAGCGCCGGGTGAGGTCCCGGCGGAACACCCACAGCACCAGCGCCCCGCCCGCCGCCGCGTTGACCATGCCGGTGAGCAGCGCCCCGGTGAGCTGGCCGAGGACCGGCAGCAGCAGGAAGGGGAAAGCCAGTCCGCCGACGAGCGCCCCCACGTAGTCGGCGGCGAACAGATCCGCGACCGTCCCGCCCGCGTCCTGCCGGTCGACACGCTGGATCAGGGTCATCAGCAGCGGGATCTCCGCACCGATGAGGACGCCTATCGCGAGCGAGAACCCGACCAGCGCGAACCGGGACTCCCCGATCCAGGCGAACGACGCGTACAGCACGAGCGCGGAGGAGCCACCGATCAGTGCGAGCCCGGCCTCGATCAGCCCGAAGCCCACTGCCGCGTGGCCGCGTAACCGTTTCGCGAGCAGCGAGCCGATGCCCATGGCGAAGACCATCACGGACAGCACCACGGAGGCCTGGGTGACGGAATCTCCGATCAAGTAGGAGGCGAGCGCGACCAGTTCGAGCTCGTACACCAGCCCGCAGGCGGCGCAGATGAACACGGCGGCCAGCACGAGGAGCCGGCCGGTCCGCGGCCGCACGGGGATTCGCGCCGCGCTCCCTCGCAGCGACATCTGCTGGTCGATCATGATGCGAACGCTACGTCACGACGGCGTCGCCACCTGTCACCCACAAGGGTGCAAGTGCCGTGCACGCAAAGGTGTTCAGGAATTTCGGTGAGCCACCGCCGGGGTGCGCACGCCCACGCGGGTGCGGGTCACCACCAGCTGCCCCTCCTGCGGGTACGCATGCCAGGTGCGCCACCGCACCTGGCCCTCCGTCCGCTGCGCGAGCATGGCGGTGAAGGCGTGCGGGCTACCGGGGAACGTGCCGGCGAGGCCGTGCGGATGGTCGGTCACCAGCGCGAGGAGTTCCTGCGCACGCCCCGCGAAGGAGTCCTCGGAGAGCGTCTCGACGCGCGCCGCGAATTCGTACTCCCACTCCCCGAGCCGTTTGGCGACTCCGAGCGGCAGAGGCGTGCTGCTGCCCGGGATGCAGGCCACCGTCTCGGAGCAGCTGCCACCGTCCTCCTCGAGAAGCACCTGATGGGAGGCGCCGAGCAGACGCAGTTGCAGTTGGGCACCGCCGAGCTGGAGGTCGAGCACGGCCAGGGCGGGGAGCGGTTCGCGCCCCAGCGCCCAGGCCAGATCGGCAGCACGGGTGTCGGAATAGGCCGTCTGGAGGGTCGTGAGCATGGGTCGGCTCCGCAAAACACGCGTGGACACATGGACAGGGGGCGCCCCCGTGGCGACGTACGTGGGAGGTGGGGAGCGCCCGATCAGGTCCAACTGGGGTCCGAGGGCTGAATGTTCTCTCCAACGAGGGAATCACGAAGTGCGACGATGCACAGCGTTTTTGCCCAACTTGACGTGGTTTCCATCCCCTCGGGGGCCCTACGGTTCACGTGTTCACCGGGTACCTGCTGTCCGACCCAACAAAAAGGTGCCCGGCGGGAGTTCACCCGCCGGGCACCCGGTGACGCGGACCAGCTGCCCCGTGTCAGCTGCCTCCGCCGCATCCGCCCCCACCGCCGCACGACGAACCACCGCCGCACGAGGAGCCGCCCCCGCACGAGTGACCACCGGAGTGACCGCCCGAGTGACTGCCGCCCCCGCAGGACGCGCCGCCGCCTGCGTCGCCGCCCGCCCACCAGCTGCCACCGGCGGCCGCGCCGGCGCCCGCGCTGCGGCGCCCGGAGCGCCGGGAGGACGACGACTTGCCGCTGTTCGCCGACCGCAACATGGCGACGACGCAGCCGATCACAACGATCCCGGCCACCACCCCGAAGAATGCCCCCATCGACCTCACGTCCTTCCGTCCCCCGAAGCGAGGTCCCCCGCTTCATTTCCTTCCGCTTCTTGCGTGAATGGGGGATGCCCCCGGCCCCGCGGAGCCAAAGCAGACTTGAGCAACTCCAGAGCTTCGGCACAGGATGGCGGTCATGACACAGGGACGACCGCTGCTCAACCGCCGCCTCGCCGAATTCGGCACGACGATCTTCGCGGAGATGTCGGCGCTGGCCGTACGGACCGGCTCCATCAACCTCGGTCAGGGCTTCCCCGACACCGACGGCCCCGAAGAGATCCGGGAGGCCGCGGTCCGCGCGCTGCGCGCCGGACACGGCAACCAGTACCCGCCGGGCCCCGGGGTTCCCGAGCTGCGCACCGCGATCGCCGCCCATCAGCAGCGGCGGTACGCGCTCACGTACGACCCCGACTCCGAAGTGCTCGTCACGGCGGGCGCCACCGAGGCCATCGCCGCCACCCTGCTCGCCCTCGTGGAACCCGGCGACGAGGTCATCGCCCTGGAGCCGTACTACGACTCGTACGCCGCGTGCATCGCCATGGCGGGCGGCGCCCGCGTCCCGGTCACCCTGCGCCCGGACGCGCAGAGCGGTACGTACCGGCTCGACCTCGACGAGCTGCGCGCCGCCGTCACCCCCCGCACCCGGCTGATCCTCCTCAACACCCCGCACAACCCCACCGGCACCGTCCTGACCCGCGAGGAGCTGGCGGCGATCGCCGAACTCGCCTGCGAGCGGGACCTGCTCGTCGTCACCGACGAGGTGTACGAGCACCTGGTCTTCGAGGGTGAACACCTGCCGATCGCCGGGTTCCCCGGAATGCGCGAGCGGACCGTGACGATCGGTTCGGCCGGCAAGACGTTCTCGTTCACCGGGTGGAAGGTGGGCTGGGTGACCGCGAGCCCCGGGCTGGTGACGGCGGTCCGCTCCGCCAAGCAGTTCCTGACGTACGTGTCCGCGGGCCCGTTCCAGTACGCCGTCGCCGAGGCGCTGAACCTCCCCGACAGCTACTTCGAGGGGCTGCGCGCGGATCTGCGGGCCAAACGGGATCTGTTGAGCGGCGGGCTCGCCGAGGCCGGTTTCGAGGTCTACCGGCCGGCCGGGACGTACTTCGTCACCACCGACATCCGTCCGCTCGGCGGTGGGACCGACGGCTTCGCCTTCTGCCGCGCGCTGCCCGAGCGGTGCGGGGTCGTCGCCATCCCCAATGCGGTGTTCTACGACGATCAGGAGGCCGGCCGCAGCAAGGTCCGATTCGCCTTCTGCAAACGCGAGGACGTCCTGCGCGAGGCTGTTTCACGGCTCAAGGGCCTGTGACCTCCGGGGAATGCACCGTGCCGGAGCTCGCCCTCGTCCGGCGTGCGGAGCGACGGAAGCCCGGCCGGAGGCGGCGGTCGTGGTGACCGTCGCCCCGGCCGGGCTGCCGCTCGCAGGCGCTCCGGATCAGGCGCTCGGCGCCGCGTCGTCGCCGTCGGTCTTCTTCTCGGCCGGCTCCAGGCCCAGACGCTCCAGCAGCCACTTGTCGAACTCGATCGAGGCCCGCACCCAGCTGACCGTCGACGAGACGAAGTGCTCCAGGCTGACGCCCGTACCGATGAGCATCTGCGCCTCACCGATCAGACGGACCGAGGTCTCCGTGTCCTCGGCGCCCTCCTCGGCCTCGTGGACGTGCGTGTAGACCTTCGGCCACAGCGTGCGGCGGTTCCAGTCGTCGATCGCGTCGAGGAGGACCGGACGCTGGTCCATGGCGTGGGGACGGTCGTAGAACGTACGCACCGAGAAGACCTGCTGCTCGTCCTCACCACGGAACATGAAGTACGTGCGGAACTCTTCCCACGGCGCCGCGAGGTCGCCCTCGTCGTCGACGACGTACTTCAGCTCCATCTGCTCGAGGAGCTGCTTGACGAGGTCCTGGTCAGGGACGACGGGGCCCTCCGGTCCTGCCGCCTGCGGTTCGGGCTGGCCCCCGAAATTCGGAATCGAGGACGGGTCGATGCTCACCGTGAATTTCCCTTCGTACGGTTGCCGCCATCCTCCCCCATGGCAGGCGGGGGATGGCAACCCCCAGCTGGGCCGATCAGCTACAGGCTGACACGATCCGGCCCGCGCGGTGCTCATGGGGAGCCGGTCCGGAGGGGGGAATGCCGTGGAAGGAACACCCGGACGGACTCATGCGGGCCCGGACAGTCGTGTACGAGGACGGGCACACCGTCCTCGTACACGTCAGCCCGTCCGGCGGCCGACGCCCGCCGGGCCCGTCACCGCACGGCGCCCACGATCAGGCCGGCCTCCTCGTCCTCCCCGAACACATCCACCCGTACGGTGTCCCCGTCCCTGACCTCGCCCGCGAGGATCTCCTTCGCGAGCCGGTCACCGATCGCGGTCTGGATGAGGCGACGCAGCGGCCGCGCCCCGTACGCCGGGTCGTTGCCCTCCTTCGCCAGCCAGGCCAGCGCGGCCGGGGTGACGTCGAGGGTGAGCCGCCGGTCGGCGAGCCGCTTGGCGAGCCGGCCGATCTGCAGCGCGGCGATGTGCGCGAGCTCGTCGCCGGAGAGGGCCGAGAAGACCACCAGGTCGTCGAGCCGGTTGAGGAACTCCGGCTTGAAGGAGGCGCGTACGACCTCCAGGACCCGCGCCTTCTTCTCCTCCGGCTTCATCAACGGATCGACCAGGAACTGGCTGCCCAGGTTCGACGTCAGGACCAGGATGGTGTTGCGGAAGTCCACCGTCCGGCCCTGACCGTCGGTGAGCCGGCCGTCGTCGAGCACCTGGAGCAGGATGTCGAAGACCTCGGGGTGGGCCTTCTCCACCTCGTCCAGCAGGATGACGCTGTACGGACGGCGGCGGACCGCCTCCGTGAGCTGGCCGCCCTCCTCGTACCCCACATAGCCGGGCGGGGCACCGACCAGCCGGGCGACACTGTGCTTCTCGCCGTACTCGCTCATGTCGATACGGACCATGGCCCGCTCGTCGTCGAACAGGAAGTCGGCGAGGGCCTTCGCAAGTTCGGTCTTGCCGACACCGGTCGGACCGAGGAAGAGGAACGATCCGGTGGGCCGGTCCGGGTCGGCGATGCCGGCCCTGGTGCGGCGTACCGCATCCGACACCGCCTGCACGGCCTCGGCCTGGCCGATCAGCCGCCTGCCCAGCTCCTCCTCCATGCGCAGCAGCTTCTGCGTCTCGCCCTCCAGGAGCCGGCCGGCCGGGATGCCGGTCCAGGCGCCGACCACATCGGCGATGTCGTCCGGGCCGACCTCCTCCTTGACCATGGTGTCCTTGGCGGCTTCCTGCTCCGCCTCGTCGGCTTCCGCGAGCTCCCGCTCCAGACCGGGGATCTCCCCGTACAGCAGTTTGGAGGCGGTGTCGAAGTCGCCGTCGCGCTGGGCGCGTTCGGCCTGGCCGCGCAGGTCGTCGAGGCGCTCCTTCAGTTCACCGACGCGGTTGAGGCTCTGCTTCTCCTTCTCCCAGCGGGCGGTGAGGCCGCGCAGCTCCTCCTCCTTGTCGGCGAGGTCGCGGCGGAGTTTCTCCAGACGCTGGACGGAAGCGGCATCCGTCTCGTTCTTCAGTGCCAGCTCCTCCATCCGGAGGCGGTCGACGGAGCGCTGCAGTTCGTCGATCTCGACGGGCGAGGAGTCGATCTCCATGCGCAGCCGGGACGCCGCCTCGTCGACCAGGTCGATGGCCTTGTCGGGGAGGAAGCGGGAGGTGATGTAGCGGTCGGACAGGGTCGCGGCTGCAACCAGCGCGGAGTCCGCGATCTGTACCTTGTGGTGCGCCTCGTACCGCCCCTTGAGCCCGCGCAGGATCGCGATGGTGTCCTCGACGGACGGTTCGGCGACCAGAACCTGCTGGAAGCGGCGCTCCAGCGCGGCGTCCTTCTCGATGCGCTCGCGGTACTCGTCGAGCGTCGTCGCGCCGACCATCCGCAGCTCACCACGGGCCAGCATCGGCTTGAGCATGTTGCCGGCGTCCATGGCGGAGTCCCCGCCCGCCCCGGCGCCCACGACGGTGTGCAGCTCGTCGATGAACGTGATGATCTGCCCGTCGCTCTCCTTGATCTCGGAGAGGACGGACTTCAGCCGCTCCTCGAACTCACCGCGGTACTTGGCGCCGGCGACCATGGCCCCGAGGTCCAGCGAGACGAGCCGCTTGTTCCTCAGGCTCTCGGGCACGTCGCCCTTGACGATGCGCTGAGCAAGCCCTTCGACGACGGCCGTCTTGCCGACGCCGGGCTCGCCGATGAGCACGGGGTTGTTCTTCGTGCGCCGCGACAGGACCTGCACGACGCGCCGGATCTCGTGGTCACGCCCGATGACGGGGTCGAGCTTGCCCTCGCGCGCGGCCGCCGTGAAGTCGGTGCCGAACTTCTCCAGGGCCTTGTACTGGCCCTCCGGGTCGGGTGTGGTCACCCGGCGCCCTCCCCTGCTCTTCTCGAATGCGTTCAGCAGCTTCTTCGCACTGGCACCCTGCTGGGTGAGGATCTCACCGGCGCGGCCGCCCTCGGCCGCGATACCGATCAGCAGATGCTCGGTGGAGAGGTAGTCGTCGCCGAGCTCCTTCGCGCGCTGCGCGGCGTCGGCGATGACGGCGAGCAGCTCACGGTTGGGCTGCGGCGGGGCGACGGTCGCCCCGGTCACGCTGGGCAACGACGCGAGCAACCGGTCCGTCTGGGTCCGTACGGCGACCTGGTCGGCGTCGACAGCGGCGAGCAGGTCGATGATGTTCTCGTTGTCCTCGCCCTCCAGCAGAGCGAGCAGCAGATGCCCCGGGGTCAGATCGGCGTGCCCATCCTTCACGGCCCTGCTGGTGGCCGCATTGATGGCGTCCCGGCTCTTGTTGGTCAGCTCGGCGTCCACGTGCGCTCTCTCCTCCTTGCGGTGGCTGGTCCGTCCACATCTTTCGCGATAACTGACTCAGTCAACGTCCACAAAGTTGAGTCTATTCCACTCAAGGCGAGATCCTGGCGAAAACCACCGGACTCCGGCAGACCACCGATGGAAACCCGCTCCTGTCCGAGTCAACCGGCCGGACAACCCCCGCGCCACCGCAGGACCGGGCGACGGCTGCCTACCCTTTGTCCATGGCCGTAGACGTACGCAACCCCAGTCCCGAGTACCTCGCCTTCTGGCGCGAGTACCACGTGTGCACCCTGACCACCCTCCGCCCCGACGGCACCCCGCACGTGGTGCCGGTCGGCGTGACGTACGACCCCGAGGCCGGGCTCGCGCGCATCATCACCAACAAGAGCAGCAGAAAGGTCGCCCACGTCCTGGCCGCCGGCCCGGACGGGGCACGGGTGGCGGTCTGCCAGGTCGACCGGGGCCGCTGGGCGACGCTGGAGGGCCGTGCGACGATCCGCACGGAGCAGGACGTGGTCGACGACGCGGTACGCCGTTACGCGGAACGCTACGAGCGCACCCCGGCACCCAATCCGGACCGGGTCGTCATCGAGATCGCCCTCGACCGGGCCCTCGGGCGGGGCGCACCGGTCCGCACGGCCTGACCGCCGGCAGCTCCCGGCCGCCCGTCCCCGGACAGCACAGCGGCGCCACCGTGTTCAGGTCACGATGGCGCCGCTGTGTGGGGGAAGTGTCTGAGCGACATGGAACGACGGGGGATCGCTCAGGCACTGCGGGGGGTGGCGGTGATGGTTTCGGGTTCGATCAGCTGGTGGTCACGCTGATCGAGGTTGACGAAGATCATTCCGTACCGGATCGCACAACGAACGGGCTGCGGCGCCCCGCGGGGGCGACGAAGACATCGGTAGGCGCGGACCTCTTCGTCGTCCTCCAGGACGACGACGATCGGCTCCCCGAGCAGGGTGACCATCAACGAATCGCCATGGCGGGGGAGTGCCGTGAGCAGATCGATGAAGTGCCACCCTGAACGGTATGCGGAGGCCATCTCCCGCCGGAAAACCCGGTCGTCCGGCGGGATGGTCATGCGCCCGCCAGATCCGCCGGGATGCTGTCCCAGGTGATATCGCCTGCCACGTTCAACGACTCAGCACCTTGGGCGGCAGCACTCGGCACGGACGCCGCATCGGCGCCCCCTCCGGAATAACCGCCGCTCAGTACGCCACAGGCCAATGCTGCGACGAAAGCAGTGGCAAGCACTGAGCGAAGCATTCGCTTGTACATAGTCGGCTTCGTCCTCACTTGATGGGTTCATCTCCCCCGCACTAAGAAGATGTCTCACCTGGGCACGCGAACACCACCGGGTCGATGCATCATGTTCCTGCACGTTCAGGAACATGGGGGGTGGAGAAATGACCACAAGCAACACAAAACCGGCACATCCTCATGGGATCACCGACCTATGCGAAGCGGGAAAGCGGCTTTACGCCAGCGCTTTGCGCTCCGGACGAATATCCCGTCCCGAGGTGGAACCGGCACCGTGCTTGGTGGATTTCGCGCTCCTGCACCCCGACCCTGACGACGCCGACTGGCTTCGCCCGGTTCCGCCGTCCGCCGCACTGGCCAAGCGCCTCCACCCCATAGAACGCGAGATCCAGGAACGCCGGCACGCCGCTGTCGAACTGACCGACTCGTTCGAGCCGTTCATGGACATCAGCGCCCAGGACCCGCCGACCACGCACGCCATCACGGTGCTCGAGGGCGTCAATCGCATCAACGCGGCGATCGACCTCGCCACCGCGGAGTGCCGCACCGAGGTACTCACCATCCAGCCCGGAGGCGGCCGGAGCGAGCACATCCTCAGCAAGGGCCTGGAACGCGGCCAGGCAGTGATAGACCGCGGCGTCAGCATCCGCACCCTCTACCAGCACACGGTCCGGCACAACCGCGGCACCTTCGTCTATGCGGAACGGCTGGCCGAAGGCAAGGTGGAAATCCGTACGCTCGAAGAGCTCATCGAGCGCCTGATCATCTTCGACGGGACTGTCGCCTTCATCCCCGCACAGGATGATCGTCAAGTCGCTCTGGAGCTCCGCCACCCAGGACTGGTCTCGTACCTGACCAAGGTCTTCGAACAGCTCTGGCAGCGCGCCGACCCACTGCTGGAAGAGATCCAGTACGACCCCGTCCCCAAGGGCATCAGTGGCGTCCAACGCTCCATCGCCCAACTCCTCGTCGAGGGACACGTCGACGACTCCATCGCTCGCCGGCTTGGAATGAACGTACGCACCTGTCGCGCGCACATCGCCAAACTGAACGCCGCCCTCGGCAGCGGCAGCCGGGCCCAACTCGGCTATCTCATAGCCCAGTCGGGAATTCTGAACCAGAACCACTGACCACGACGCGCTCCTTCCCGGACGCGGGCGGCCGCGGCCGCGACACGGGGAAGTGCGGCCACGCTTCCACTGCACAGGAGGAGTTCACCACCCGGCGGGGACAACACTCCCCCGGTGGCCACGCTTCCACCACCGTCATCTTGCTGCAGTGCACAAAAGTAGGGGATCCCGAATGAGCAGAGATGAGGAGAAACCACCGCATTCGCACGGCGAGCTGGAACTGTGCGACTCCGCGATCCTGCTCTACACCGAGGCCCTCCGCAGCGGCCGGATCGCCCGCGCCGACCTCGCACCCGCCCCATGCCTCATCGACATGTCGCTCGTCCACCCCGACCCCCGGGACGACGCGTGGATGCGCCCCGTGCCACCGTCCGCCGCCCTGGCACATCTGCTGCAGCCCGTCACCCGCGACATCCACGAACGGATACGGCGCACAGCGGCCCTCGCGGACACACTGGCTCCCCTGGCATCCGTCGCCAGCGAGGACCCCGACCACGCCATCACCGTTCTTGAGGGAAAGCCGCTGATCAGGGCAGCCATCGGTGCCGCGACGGCGGAAGCATCGGAGGAGGTGCTGACGATGCAGCCAGGCAGCACCAGACCCTTCAAGCAAATGCCGGAGGCGCTGCCCCGCGCCCTGTCCATGATCGAGCAAGGGGCCAGTCTGCGACACATCTACCAGCACTCGGCCCGGTACGCTCCCCGGCTCAAGGAATACCTGGCCCAGGTCCCCGCGGACCGTCTCCAGGTACGCACCGTCGAACAGACCGTGGAACGACTGCTCATCTTCGACCACGCGGTCGCCTTCATTCCCGCAAACGCCGAGCGGGACCTCGCCCTGGAGATCCGCCACCCCGCCCTGATCCACTTCCTGATCCAGATGTACGAGGTCCTGTGGACGCAGGCCACTCCCCTCACCCAGCAACTGCCCACATCCTCCCCCGGCACCCCCGTCACCGCCGTACAACGCAGCATCGCGCGCCTCCTGGTCGAAGGCCACGTCGACGACGCGGTGGCCCGCAAGCTGGGCATCAGCGTCCGCACATGCCGGTCCCACATCGCCAAACTCATGCAGGCACTCGACGCCTCCAGCCGGACCCAACTGGGCGCGCTCATCGTCCAGTCGGGCATCGCCGAGCCGGACGGTGCCGCCCGCACCGACGCGGAAGGCCCGCCACCCGTTTCCGGGTGACGGGCCTCGGCCGTCGTACGTGCGCCGTAACCGTGCCTATTCCTTGGGCCTCTTCGGCCGCCAGACCACCAACGCACTCGTCTGCTGCACATCCTGATACGGCACCAGATCACGCCGGTACGACGCGTGCACCTGCGCCTCGCGCTGCTGCATCGCCGCCGCCGCGCCGTCCACCGCCGCGGAGAGTTCGGCGACGCGCTGCTGGAGCGCGGCGACCTGGTTCTCCAGCTCGATGATGCGCTTGATGCCCGCCAGGTTGATGCCCTCGTCCTGCGACAGTTGCTGCACGGTGCGCAGCAGCTCGATGTCGCGGGCCGAGTAGCGCCGGCCGCGGCCGGCCGTGCGGTCCGGGGAGACCAGACCGAGGCGGTCGTACTGGCGCAGTGTCTGCGGATGCAGGCCCGAGAGCTGGGCCGCGATCGAGATCACGTACACCGGTGAGTCATCGGTCAGTTGGTACGGATTACGTCGTCGGCCGTCCACATCATGCTCCCTTCGCGGCCTGGAACAGCTCCGCCCGCGGGTCCTCCCCCGCGGTCGCCTTCCGGTAGGCCTCCAGCGCGTCCTGCGCCTCGGAACCCAGTTCCTTCGGCACGGCCACCTCGACGGTGACCAGCAGGTCGCCCCGGGTGCCGTCCTTGCGCACCGCACCCTTGCCCCGGGCGCGCATCGTACGCCCGTTGGGGGTACCGGCCGGCAGTTTCAGGGTGACCGGAGGTCCGCCGAGCGTGGGGACCTTCACCTCGCCGCCGAGCGCCGCCTCCACGAAGGTGACGGGCACGGTGACCGTGAGGTTGTCGTCCCTGCGGCCGAAGACCGGGTGGGCGTCGACATGGACGACGACGTACAGATCGCCGGCCGGGCCGCCGCGCTCGCCCGGAGCGCCCTTGCCGCGCAGCCGGATCCGCTGGCCGTCGGAGACGCCCGCCGGGATCCTGACCTGCATGGTGCGCGACGAACGCGCCCGTCCACTGCCCTTGCAGACATCGCACGGGTCCTGGGCGATGAGGCCCCGGCCCTTGCAGTCCACGCAGGGATCGGTGAGCGAGAACCCGCCGCCGCTGCCGCGCGACACCTGGCCGGTGCCGACACAGGTCGGGCAGACCCTCGGGGTGCCGTTCTTGTCGCCGGTGCCCGAACACGCCTTGCAGGGCGCCTGGCTGGACATCCGCAGCGGGACCGTGGCCCCGTCGACGGCCTCGGTGAAGCTGAGCGTCACCTCGGACTCGATGTCCTGGCCACGGCGTGGCTGCACACGCGTCCCCGCACCGCCGCCCCGGTTGAACAGGCCGCCGAAGACATCGCCGAGACCGCCGCCGCCGCCGAAACCACCGGGGCCGCCGGCTCCGCCGCCCTGGGTCCCTCCGAAGAGGTCGCCCAGGTCGAAGTTGAAGTTGCCTCCCGCACCACCGGGACCGGCCCGGAAGCCGCCGTTGCCGAAGAGGGCGCGCGCCTCGTCGTACTCCTTGCGCTTCTTGGAGTCGCCGAGGATGTCATTGGCCTCGGAGATCTCCTTGAAGCGCTCCTCCGCCTTGTCGTCGCCCTTGTTGGCGTCCGGGTGGAACTCGCGGGCGAGCTTGCGGTACGCCTTCTTGATCTCGGCGTCGGTGGCGTCCTTGGGGACGCCGAGGACCTTGTAGTAGTCCTTCTCGACGAAGTCCTTCGTGCTCATCGACGTCCCTCCTTCCGGACGATCGGCCGGGCGACCGGCCCGAGGGCCGGTCGCCGGGGCAGACGGTGGGCCCCGCGGTGGTCGGACGAAATGTCAGACCTCCTCGGTGCCACCGCTCTCCTCGTCGTCTGTCTTCTCTTCCTTCGCCGCCGCAGGGGCCGCCCCCGGCTGGGGTTCGGCCACCGCCACCCGCGCGGGGCGGATGGTGCGCTCGCCGATGCGATACCCCGGCTGGAGGATCGCCACGCAGGTCGTCTCGGTGACATCCGGCGCGTACGAGTGCATCAGCGCCTCGTGGATCGTCGGGTCGAAGGGCTCGCCCTCCTTGCCGAACTGCTGCAGGCCCAGCTTGGCGACGACCGTCTCGAGCGATTCGGCCACCGACTTGAACCCGCCCACGAGCTCGCCGTGTTCCCTGGCGCGACCGACGTCGTCGAGCACGGGCAGGAGCTCGGACAGGAGACCCGCGACAGCGATCTCCTTGACCGTGACCCGGTCCCGCTCGACGCGGCGGCGGTAGTTCTGGTACTCGGCCTGGAGCCGCTGGAGGTCGCCCGTGCGCTCGGAGAGCGCGGTGCGGACCTGGTCCAGCTGGGCGGTGAGGCCGACTGTCTGTACTGAGTCCCCGGCCGGGGACGCCCCCTCCTCCGAAGAGGGGGCGGCGTCCTTCGGCTCAGCTCCGTCAGGGGTGGCGCCGGAGGGGACGTCAGGCTTCTCCTCGAAGCCCGGAGTCTCCTCGGTCACACCGCACCGCCCTTGGCGTCCCGCTCGTCGTCCACGATCTCGGCGTCGACGACGTCGTCCGCACCGTCGGCGTGCGCCTGGCCAGGCTGCGGGTCACCCTGCGGGCCGCCCTCGGCCTGTGCGTTGGCGTACATCGCCTGGCCCAGCTTCTGCGAGACGGCCGCGACCTTCTCGGTGGCGGTACGGATCTCGGCGGTGTCCTCGCCCTTGAGCTTCTCCTTCAGCTCGGTGAGCGCGGCCTCCACCTCCGTCTTCACGTCACCGGGGACCTTGTCCTCGTTGTCCTTGAGGAACTTCTCCGTCTGGTAGACGAGCTGCTCGCCCTGGTTACGGGACTCGGCGGCCTCGCGACGGCGGTGGTCCTCCTCCGCGTACTGCTCGGCCTCCTCACGCATCCGGTTGACCTCGTCCTTCGGCAGCGAGGAGCCACCGGTGACGGTCATCTTCTGCTCCTTGCCGGTGCCGAGGTCCTTGGCGGCGACGTGCATGATGCCGTTGGCGTCGATGTCGAACGCGACCTCGATCTGCGGGACACCACGCGGGGCCGGCGGCAGACCGGTCAGCTCGAACATTCCGAGCTTCTTGTTGTACGCCGCGATCTCGCGCTCGCCCTGGTAGACCTGGATCTGCACCGACGGCTGGTTGTCCTCGGCCGTCGTGAAGATCTCGGACCGCTTGGTCGGGATCGTGGTGTTGCGCTCGATGAGCTTCGTCATGATGCCGCCCTTGGTCTCGATACCGAGGGACAGCGGCGTGACGTCGAGGAGCAGGACGTCCTTGACCTCACCCTTGAGGACACCGGCCTGGAGCGAGGCACCGATGGCGACGACCTCGTCCGGGTTCACACCCTTGTTGGCCTCCTGGCCACCGGTCAGCTCCTTGACGAGCTCGGCGACGGCCGGCATACGGGTCGAGCCACCGACGAGAACGACGTGGTCGATCTCGGAGAGCTGGATGCCCGCGTCCTTGATGACGTTGTGGAACGGGTTCTTGCAGCGCTCCAAGAGGTCCGCGGTGAGCTGCTGGAACTGGGCGCGCGTGAGCTTCTCGTCCAGGTGCAGCGGGCCCTCGGCGGATGCCGTGATGTAGGGCAGGTTGATCGTGGTCTCCGTCGAGGAGGACAGCTCGATCTTCGCCTTCTCCGCGGCCTCGCGGAGACGCTGGAGAGCCATCTTGTCCTTGGACAGGTCCACACCGTGACCGTTGGCGAACTGCTTCACCAGGTAGTCGACGACGCGCTGGTCCCAGTCGTCACCACCGAGGTGGTTGTCACCGTTGGTGGCCTTCACCTCGACGACGCCGTCACCGATCTCCAGAAGCGACACGTCGAAGGTGCCGCCACCGAGGTCGAAGACGAGGATCGTCTGGTCGTCCTTGTCGAGCCCGTACGCCAGCGCGGCGGCGGTCGGCTCGTTGACGATACGCAGGACGTTCAGGCCCGCGATCTCGCCGGCCTCCTTCGTCGCCTGGCGCTCGGAGTCGTTGAAGTACGCCGGGACGGTGATCACCGCGTCGGTGACCTTCTCGCCCAGGTACGCCTCCGCGTCACGCTTCAGCTTCTGCAGGATGAAGGCGCTCATCTGCTGCGGGTTGAAGCTCTTGCCGTCGAGGTCGATCTTCCAGTCGGTGCCCATGTGGCGCTTGACCGACCGGATGGTCCTGTCGACGTTGGTCACCGCCTGGCGCTTGGCGACCTCGCCGACCAGCACCTCGCCGTTCTTCGCGAAGGCGACGACGGACGGCGTGGTCCTGGCGCCTTCGGCGTTGGTGATGACGGTGGGCTCGCCGCCTTCGAGAACGCTGACGACGGAGTTAGTCGTGCCCAGGTCGATGCCGACCGCACGTGCCATTTCAATTCCTCCAACTGACTACTTGAGTGGATCTGACTCAAGGATGCACGACACCCGCCCCAGAGTCAACAGACCTGAGTGGGGTCGACTCAACTATCGTGCACATACCATGCGCCACCTGCGGTTTGTCCGAGATACGACGGGTACATATCCGGGCACATGTCCCGCGACGTCACCGGCGATCGAGGGTGACACCTGCCGACCCGACGGCCCGCTCACCCCGCTCCATCATCGCCGCATGGGATCGTTCTGTCACAAAATGCCGCGAGATGCACAAAACAGGCATCCGCCCCGTCCAACCCGGCAGGTGTGCACGATGCAGACGCAGATGACGGCGAAGCGCGCGCTGGATCTGGCCCTCGGCTCGGTCCTGCTCGTCCTGGCCGCCCCCCTGCTCGCCGCAGGAGCCGTCGCTCTCGCCGCACGGCGGCCCCCCGACGGCGTACTGACCCGCTCCGTGCGGATCGGCCTGGCCGGGCGGCCCTTCGTACTGCGCACCCTGCGCACCCGCCGGCTGCGCCTCGACCTGCTCTCCCGGCTGCCCCACGTCGTACGGGGAGAGCTCTCCCTCGTCGGACCGGAGCCGCTCCCCCCGGACGACGGGCGGACCGTGACCGACGGCGGAACGGCCGGCGGCGCCGGGGACGGGGCCGGCGCGCAACACTGGCGGCAGGAGCTGAGACCCGGCCTGACCGGCCTGGCCCAGATCCGCTCCCGCTCCGGGATGCCGTGGGACGAACCGGCTCTGCTCGACCAGCACTACGCCGAGCACCACTGGCTGGGACTCGATCTGGCGATCATGGCGGCGGCGGTACACATTCCGCTGCGCGCCGCGGTCCGCGGGCTCACCCACCGCGGCAAGGCACACCTGAGCGACACAGATCACCGACTGCGCGGCTACAGCGCGGCGGAATAAGTGGATAGTGTCAGCACAGACTGATTAAGTTACTGCTTAGTAATCGCTTGTACTCCGACACGTCCCACGAGTGCCGGATCCCACCCTCGCAGGCCCGAGGAGCCCCCAAATGCAACTCGCCGCGATCATCGTGTCGCTGGTGCTGACTGTGGTCGGCGTTGCGCTCATCGCCCGAGCCGTCGCGCAGATCTACCGGTTCGTCAAACTCGGACAGCCGGTCCCGGCAGGCAGCCGCACCGACAACCCGAAGCAGCGCACGATCACCCTGGCCAAGGAGTTCCTCGGCCATACCCGGATGAACCGGTGGGGGATCGTCGGCTTCGCGCACTGGTTCGTCGCCATCGGCTTCCTGACGCTGCCGCCGACGCTGCTCCAGGCGTACGGGCAGCTCTTCAAGGCCGACTGGGTGCTGCCGATCATCGGTGAATGGCTGCCGTTCGAGCTCTACATCGAGTTCATCGGCCTGATGACGACGGTCGGCATCCTTGTGCTGATCGCCATCCGGCTGCTGAACCTGCCTTCCCGGGCCGGCCGCAAGTCCCGGTTCGCGGGCTCCAAGGCCTGGCAGGCGTACTTCGTCGAGTACGTCATCCTCGTCATCGGCCTGGCGATCCTGACCCTGCGTGGTCTCGAGGGTGCGATCCACCACGTGGAGGGCTACGAAGCCGCGTACTTCGTCTCGTACCCCCTGGTCCTCGCCTTCAAGGGACTCGGGCTCGGCGCGCTCCAGAACCTCATCTACTTCACCGCGATGATCAAGATCGGCACCTCGCTGATCTGGATGATCACGGTCTCGCTCAACACCAACATGGGTGTCGCCTGGCACCGTTTCCTCGGCTTCCCGAACATCTGGTTCAAGCGGAACGCCGACGGCGCGGTCGCGCTCGGCGCGCTGCAGCCGATGACCTCCGGCGGCAAGGAGATCGACTTCGAGGACCCGGGCGAGGACGACGTCTTCGGTGTCTCCCAGGTCGAGCAGTTCTCCTGGAAGGGCATCCTCGACTTCTCCACGTGCACGGAGTGCGGTCGCTGCCAGTCGCAGTGCCCCGCCTGGAACACCGGCAAGCCGCTCTCCCCGAAGCTCCTGATCATGTCGCTGCGCGACCACGCGCACGCCAAGGCCCCGTACCTGCTCGCCGGCGGCGGCAAGGACATGGAGGGCAACGAGAAGGCGTCCGAGGAGCAGCTGAAGGACGTCCCGGCCGCGGCCCTCGCCGAGGCCGAACGCCCCCTGATCGGCACGGTCGAGGAGAACGGCGTCATCGACCCGGACGTGCTCTGGTCCTGCACCACCTGCGGTGCGTGCGTGGAGCAGTGCCCGGTCGACATCGAGCACATCGACCACATCGTCGACATGCGCCGCTACCAGGTGATGATCGAGTCCGCGTTCCCGTCCGAGGCGGGCACGATGCTCAAGAACCTGGAGAAGAAGGGCAACCCCTGGGGGCTCGCCAAGAAGCAGCGCGTCGAGTGGACCAAGGAGGTCGACTTCGAGGTCCCGATCGTCGGCAAGGACGTCGAGGACCTGTCGGAGATCGACTACCTCTACTGGGTCGGCTGCGCGGGCGCCCTGGAGGACCGGGCCAAGAAGACCACCAAGGCCTTCGCCGAGCTGCTGCACATCGCGGGCGTGAAGTTCGCGATCATGGGTGGCGACGAGAAGTGCACGGGTGACTCGGCCCGCCGCCTGGGCAACGAGCCGCTGTTCCAGCAGCTCGGCCAGGAGAACGTCGCGATGCTGAACATGGCGTTCGGCGAGGACGACGAGGACGAGACGACGAAGAAGCCCAAGTCGTCCAAGAAGATCGTCGCGACCTGCCCGCACTGCTTCAACACCATCGCGAACGAGTACCCGCAGCTCGGCGGCGAGTACGAGGTCATCCACCACACGCAGCTGCTCCAGCACCTGGTGGACGAGGGCAAGCTGATCCCGGTGACCCCGGTCGAGGGCCTGATCACGTACCACGACCCGTGCTACCTGGGCCGGCACAACAAGATCTACACGCCGCCGCGCGAGATCATCGCGAAGGTGCCGGGTCTGCGGAACGAGGAGATGCACCGACACAAGGAGCGCGGCTTCTGCTGCGGCGCCGGTGGTGCCCGGATGTGGATGGAGGAGCGGATCGGCAAGCGCATCAACAACGAGCGCGTCGACGAAGCCCTCTCCCTCAACCCGGACATCGTCTCCACCGCCTGCCCGTTCTGCCTCGTCATGCTGACCGACTCGGTCAACGGCAAGAAGAACGACGGCAAGGCGAAGGAGTCGGTCCAGGTGGTCGACGTCTCGCAGCTGCTGCTCGACTCGGTGAAGACCCCGGCGGACCCGGCCGGCGAGCCGGAGACCGAGAGTGCGCCGGAGCCGGAGCCGGTGAAGTAGCTTCCGGCCGCTGGAGGGGCTGATGGGGACTTCCCCATCAGCCCCTCCTGTCATTTCCGGCCCCTCGGCCCCCACTGCCTTCGCGTCGCTGCCAGGCGACGCTCCCGGGTGCCGTCCGTCGACGGGGAAGAGTCGGTCGACGTGGAGAGCGACGGGTTCCCCGGCGGCGAAGCCGGGGCTTTCGGGACGGTTTCGTACAGGGCGGTGCTCGGCCGGCGGCGGGAGCCTCCGGGGAGGCCCCGCCGCCGGCCCCCTCCCGCCTCAGAAATAGTTGCGACTCCCATACAACCCTCCGGCCCCACCGCGAGTCTCCTGTTCGCCAACCGCAGTGCTACACCCGGGACAACTCCCGGCAAACGCCCGCGGAACGCACCCCATTGACTGCGGATGCCCGCCAGGCATCCCCGCATGCTGCAGGAGAACCCGCATGCAGAAGCACCTGCGTATCGCCCTCGCATCGGCCGCCGCGGCCGCGCTGACGGGCGGTCTGCTCTCCCTCTCGACGGGCGTGGCCGGCGCCGCGGACTCCGTCCATCACCCCATGGCGGACTTCAACGGCGACCACATCGGTGACGTCGCCTTCTCCGCCGGCTGGGCGACCGTCGGCGGCAAGAAGGACGCCGGCCAGATCGTCGCCCTGTACGGCTCCGCGAACGGCGTGACGTCCACCGCCCGCAAGACCGTCAGCCAGAACACGACCGGCGTCCCCGGCAACGCCGAGACCGGCGACGGCTTCGGCTGGGTCAGCGCGTACGGCGACTTCAACTCCGACGGTTTCGACGACTTGGCCGTCTCCACGCGCTATGAGGACGTGGACGGCGACACCGACGGCGGCACCGTCGCGATCCTGTGGGGTTCCTCCTCGGGCCTCACCGGCGGCACGACGATCCAGGACCCGGCCGTCTCCTCGCACGACCAGTGGGGCCGCACGCTCGCCGCGGGCGACTTCGACCACGACGGCAAGGACGACCTCGCGATCGGATCCACGGCGAGCACGATCTACGTCTACAAGGGCGGCATCGCCAAGACGGGCACCTCGGGCGGCCGCTACACCGTCAAGCCGCCGATCCAGTCCGGCGGCAGCAGCGGCCCGATCAACCTCACCGCGGGCGACGTGAACGGCGACGGCGCCACCGACCTCGTGGTCGACGGCTACGAGACCACGACCGACTACGGCTGGAACACCAACTACTACGTTCCCGGCTCCGCATCCGGCCTGAACGCCTCGGCCGCGAAGGCGCTGAAGCCCGGCATCATCACCGCCATCGGCGACGTCAACGGGGACGGCTTCGGCGACATCGTGACCGGCCAGGAGTGGGACAAGCCCAAGGACGGCAGCCCGGTGCTGCCCGGCACGGTCGACGGCGGCAAGGTCAACATCACGTACGGCTCCGCGGGCGGCCCCGCCACGACCACCGCCATCAACCAGGACACCGGCAACGTTCCCGGCGGCTCCGAGCGCGGCGACTACTTCGGCGGCGAGCTGTCCCTCGGCGACATCAACGGCGACAACTTCCAGGACCTGGTCGTCGGCGCCCCGGGCGAAAACCTGGGCAAGGCCGTGGACACCGGCTCCGTGACGGTTCTGTACGGCTCCGCATCCGGCATCAACACCCAGTCCGGCGGCCAGTTCTTCGCCCAGTCCACGGCCGGCGTCCCCGGCTCGGACGAGTCGAAGGACTACTTCGGCAACGAGGTCAAGCTCACCGACGTCACCGGCGACGGCAAGGCCGACCTGACGATCGGCGCGTACGGCGAGAACGGCGGCAACGGCGCGCTGACCTACCTCCCGTCCAACGGCACCCGCATCACCACGACGGGCGCGCGCTCGCTCTCGACGACGTCGGTGGGCGTGTCCACCGACGCGTACCCGGGACTGGGCGGCAACGCAGCCAACTGACCGGCTGCTTCGCGTTGTCGGGCCCGCACCGTCGAGGTGCGGGCCCCTTCCCTGTCTGCACCCACCTCTGGAGCACCATGCGGAAGCGCACCCTTGTCCTGGCGGCAGCCATGCTCACCACCACCCTCCTCGGCTTCCCGGCGCCGGCGATCGCGGCTACCGCCAAGTACGCCGATGACTTCAACGGCGACGGCTACCGCGACCTGGTGGTGGGTGCTCCCGACGCCACCGTCTCCGGCAAGGCGGAAGCAGGTGCCGTCGTCGTCCTCTACGGCTCGGCAGCAGGTCCCAGCACGACCAAGAAGCAGCTGATCTCCCAGGCCACGGCGGGCGTGGTGGGCGCGGCGGAGGCGTACGACCGGTTCGGCGAGTCCGTGGCCTCGGCCGACCTGGACGCGGACGGCTACGCGGACCTGCTCGTCGGCTCGCCGTACGAGGATGTGAGCGAAGCACGCAACCGGGGCTCGGTCACCGTCCTCTGGGGCAGTTCCCAGGGGCTCAAGACCGGTGTCGCGCTGTCCACACCGTCCCCGGCCTTCGGCGGTGACGGCTGTTCCTTCGGGACCGGGCTCGCCGCCACCAGCCCCACCGCCACCTCTCGCGCCCTCGTATCCGTGCCCGGCTGGTGTGCCGTACGAACGCTCAGCGGACCTGTCAGCCGGACCGGGAAGCCCGCCTCGTCCGCACTGCTTGTGGACAACCCGTCCGCCGAGGACGCGCTACTGGGCGACCTGGACAACAACGGGCACCCGGACGAAGTGGAGATCTCCGTGGGCCTCGGCGACCACCCTGCGGGCGGTGTGTTCGTCAACCCCCACGACACCCAGACCTACGAGCCGCCGCTCCCCACCGACGGCGACAACGCCACCATCGGTGACGTCGACGGCGACGGGTACCGCGACCTCGTCATCGGAGATCCCGGCGACATGACCGTCGACGGCACACCCCAGCCCGGCACCGGCCACCTGGGCGGTCAGATCGCCATCTGGCCCGGGGGCGCACAGGGCATCGACCCCGCCGCCACGCCGATCCTGATCCACCAGGACACCCCCGGAGTGCCCGGAACCGCCGAGAGCGACGATTCCTTCGGCGCCGATGTGAGCGTCGCCGACATCAATCAGGACGGATACGGCGACATCGCGGTCGGCGTCCCCGGTGAGGACCTCGACGGCACCCGGGACGCGGGCAGCGTCATCGTGATCCCGGGAAGCGCGACCGGTCCCACCGGCGCGGGCTCCACCAGCATCACGCAGAACGCCGCAGGCGTACCCGGAACCTCCGAGCGCTCCGACAGGTTCGGTGCGACGGTCCGTCTCACCGACTTCACCAAGGACGGCAGGCCCGACCTAGCCGTCGGCACGCCGGGTGAATGCGCCCCCGGCGCCACCCGCTCCACCGGTGGCGTCTGGGTGTTCAAGGCCTCCTCAACGGGTCTGAACCTCGCCACGTCCTACAGCGTCATGGCCGGCTCCGTGGGTCTGCCCACGACCACGGACACCTCCTGGTCGTCCGTACTCGCTCCATGACCCCGGCACGCGGCCCGTTCCCCGGAGAAGCGACTGCCATGCGTCTTCGCACCACCACGGCCCGGCCGGCCGCCCTCGTCGCGGCCGGCCCGACCACGGTCACCCTGCCCACAACACGTGCCTCCGCCGGTACCACGAAGTACACGGACGACTTCAACGGCGACGGCTACCACGACCTCGCGGCATCAGTACTCCCGACCGCCCCGTAGACACCCCTCACTGCTGCCTCGGGACACCCCTAGGGGATGTCACAGCTCGGCCGCAAAGCCGGGCCCGATCCTCCGGGCCCGGCACCTCACTGTCCCGGACCAGGTACGTTCGATCACGTGGCTGGATTCAGGATCGGACGCGGCCGGGACAACCGCACCCCGCAGCAAGGGCAACAGCAACCGCGGCAGCAGCCGTACGGCACGCAGGCGTCACCGCCGCCGTACGGTCAGCAGCCATGGCCGCCGACGGGAGGCAACGGCGCCCCGTACACAGCCGGCCGGCCCGGCGGACATCAGGGCAACGGCGGCTACGGCGGCGCACACGGCGAACCCGAGTACTTCGGCGACCCGTACAACCAGCCCCAGTACCCCCACCGAGGCGACCCGTACGCCAACAACCCGGGTCACACCCAAGCCTTCAGCATCGACGAGGACCCGTACGGCGACGGCAACACCTACCGCGCCGGCCAGGCCCCCGCCCAGCCCGCGGGCCCCCGCCTGCACTGGAAGGATCTGCTGAGCGGCATCGTGCTGCGCCCCGGCCCGACGTTCTGGCAGATGCGTGACTACCCCGTGTGGGGTCCGGCGCTCATCGTCACGTTCCTCTACGGCCTGCTGGCACTCTTCGGCTTCGACCAGGCCCGCGACGACGCGATCCACGCGACCCTCTCCGCCGCCGTCCCGTACGTCGTCCTCACGGGCGTCGGCTTCGTCATCGGCGGCCTCGTCCTCGGCGCGGTCACCCACACCCTCGCCCGCCAGCTCGGCGGCGACGGCGCCTGGCAGCCGACGGTCGGCCTCTCCATGCTGATCATGTCGATCACCGACGCACCGCGCCTGATATTCGCGCTGTTCCTGGGCGGCGAGAACTCCCTGGTCCAGGTCCTCGGCTGGGTGACCTGGCTGGCCTCGGCCGCACTCTTCACCTCCATGGTCAGCAAGTCGCACGACCTGCCCTGGCCGAAGGCACTGGGCGCCTCCGCGATCCAGCTGATCGCACTTCTGTCGATCATCAAGCTCGGCACGATCTGACGCACCCACCCGCACCACAGAAAAGACCCCCGGCGCCACGGCACCGGGGGTCATCCACTTTCCACTGCTGCTTCCGCCTCAGGCGTCGAGAACCTGCCCACTGCGCCGCACGACGGGCTTCTCCACACTCCACGGGAAGTTGATCCAGCGATCGGTCTTCTTCCACACGTACTCGCACTTCACGAGCGAATGCGACTTCTCGTAGATGACCGCGCTGCGCACCTCGGCAACGTGATCCATGCAGAAATCACGGACCAGCTTCAGCGTCTTGCCCGTATCGGCGACATCGTCGGCGATCAGGACCTTCTTGTCCGAGAAATCAATGACATTCGGAACGGGCGCCAGCATGACCGGCATCTCCAGAGTCGTCCCGACCCCGGTGTAGAACTCCACATTCACCAGGTGGATGTTCTTGCAGTCCAGCGCATACGCCAGCCCGCCCGCGACGAAAACCCCGCCCCGCGCGATGCTGAGCACCACATCCGGCTCGTACCCGTCGTCCGCCACGGTCTGCGCGAGCTCCCGCACAGCGTGACCGAACGCCTCGTACGTCAGGTTCTCTCGTACGTCATTCATGGTCCGGCATCACACCTGAGTCCGATGGAAGTTCATGAACGAACGCGAGGCCGTCGGCCCACGCTGCCCCTGGTAGCGCGACCCGTACCGCTCCGAGCCGTACGGGAACTCCGACGGCGAACTCAGCCGGAACATGCACAGCTGCCCGATCTTCATCCCCGGCCACAGCTTGATCGGCAGCGTCGCGAGATTCGACAGCTCCAGGGTCACATGCCCGGAGAACCCGGGATCGATGAACCCCGCCGTCGAATGCGTCACCAGCCCGAGCCGGCCGAGCGAGCTCTTGCCCTCCAGCCGCGACGCGAGATCGTCGGGCAGCGAGATGACCTCGTACGTCGAGGCGAGCACGAATTCGCCGGGATGCAGGATGAACGCCTCGTCCCCGTCCGGCTCGACCGTACGGGTCAGGTCCGCCTGCTCGATGGCCGGGTCGATATGCGGATAGCGGTGGTTCTCGAACACCCGGAAGTAGCGGTCGAGCCGCACGTCGATGCTCGAGGGCTGCACCATCGACGGATCGAACGGATCAATGCGGACCCGCCCGGCGTCGATCTCGGCCCGGATGTCCTTGTCTGAGAGAAGCACGTCCCGAGGATACGCAGAACGCGCGGGCCCGCCCCAACCGGACCGCCCCGCGCGCTCTGGCACAACCGTCTGCCGACGCCTCTACCGCTCCTCGAACACCACAGGAACGGCATGCCGCAACCGGGCACAACGCGGGCAGCGAATAAGCCTCCCGGGACCGATCCGACCGGCCCCGAGCTGCTGCAGCGGGAACGAAGCGGTAGCGAAAATGTGCCCTTCGGCACAGCGGACGACGGTGCGCTCCATGGAGTCCATCAAGTCCCTTCCCCAACAAGCCTTGAACGAGAAAGCCACATTAGGGGATGAACAGGACGCCGCTCCAGGCGGCACTCCGACTACGTACGCTACGCCCCAACTACCGCCCCCGGCACCCGCATCCACACCTCGGACACCACACCCGGGCCCCGGGCTCACGCACCGAGGGCCTGCCATGGGGTAGAGTGTGCGACGATGAGCGTTGATCGACCAGCGCTCCGCGCGGGTGTAGTTTAATGGTAGAACATGAGCTTCCCAAGCTCAGAGCGCGAGTTCGATTCTCGTCACCCGCTCCATGCAAAAGCCCCAGGCCAGTGGCCGGGGGCTTCTTTGTTGTCTGGACCAGTTCAAGCGTCCCGTGCCATATCCCATGGAAGCTGGGGTGAGTGGCGGGTTGGGGGTCGCAGCCAAGTGGGGATTGCCTTCGAGCTGCAGCCCTTGTCGCCGACGACGTGATCGGGCCTGACGCCCGGGCGCTCAGTCAAGAACCGCGAGGTGGTCGGCGGCGCCTCCGCGCCACTCGATCATGAAGAGGGTGGCGTCGTCGCTGGTGCGCCCGCGCCGTTCCCACTTCAGCGTGTGGGAGAGCCGGCGCAGATCCGCCCGCAGCCCGTGCGACGGCTCCTCCCCCAGGCGGTTCACGCAGCGGATGAGGCGTTCCTCGCCGAACTGCTCCCCGTCGTTGACGTGTTCCTCGATGATGCCGTCGGTGTAGCACAGCACCCGGTCGCCTTGCTGAAGCGTGTGCTCTCTGATCCGGGGTTCTTCACCGCCGAAGCCGACGGGCAGCGTCGTCGCGCTCTCCAACTGCTGCACGACACGGCCGTCGCGGATCAGCAGCGGCGCGGGGTGGCCCGCGTTGACCAGTTGCATCGCCAAAACCCTCCGCCCGATCCACGCTCTCCTCGCCCATGGCCGGAATGCCACCTCCTTCCTGCCACCGCCGCGGTCACCGCCTCCGCACAACGTGACCGAATACGCCCGCCCGATCGGCTCATTAGCCATGGCCATGCAGGACGGAAACTGCACGCCCGCGGAGCAGATCCTCATGGGCGTGGGCATCGTCCCCGCGCCACCGAGTTGATGCGGACATGGAAGCGGCCCCAATGGTCTCGCCATCGGAGCCGACCCTTCCAGGGCGCCACACGTGAGAGTGTGCGTCCTTGCTTTTAGGATACACCGCAAATCGGACTAAAGCGGATTCGTTCCCCGTCAATTCCGTATTGCCGTGCCGCCGCCCTGCTCTGCGCCACGGGTGATGAGCATTGCTCCAGGAGTCCGGCCGGGCAGGTTGTGCGCCCCTGGAGGGTTTGTCCAGGGGCGCAGTCACCTCACGGGCGTATGGCGCTGCTTCTCAGAGGCCGCCGCCGTTGCGATACAGCCATGAGAACGAGCGGACGTCACCAAGCATTGTGACTGTTGACCTTGTGGCCCTTGTCTCCCTTATGACCCTTCGGTTCGGGAGGCCCGGAGGGTCCAGGAGGCCCGGTGGGGCCGGTCGATCCGGTCGGTCCAGGAGGCCCAGGCGGTCCCGTCATGCAGACCGCCCTCGTGATGACGTTGTGGTCCAACGTGACCGCACCATTACGCGCCAGCGCCCGGCCCTCAATCGCCGCATTGGTGTTCACCGTGATGGACTCCAAGGCCAGGATGTTGCCCGTGAAGAAGGAATTGGTGTCGATGGTGGCGTAGCTCCCCACCTGCCAGAACACGTTGCAGGCCTGCGCTCCATTGACGAGCGAGACGTTTCTCGTCGGGGCCGTGATCAGAGTGGATCCGATCTTGAAGATAAAGACGCTCGGGTCACCCTGGGCGTCGAGTGACAGTCCCGGTGAGATTCAGCGACGACGCAGCGCTGTAGACGCCGGGAGCCAGCGTCTGTCCGCCGATGTCACCCGGGGAGGTCAGGACGGTGTTGGTTGCCCTGCTGGCCGCGTCGTTGTAGGCGATGGTCAGGTCGGACTTAGCCTGAACGGCGGCGGCATCGGCGACGTGCTGCCGTGGACGACTCCGGGCGGAAAGCCCGGAGCCGAGCTCCCGGGGCTGAGTCCCAGGTCGCCGTTGACGACCGTGTTGGAGACCGGGGGGACGACCACATTGGTGACCGTTGCACCGGCCAGGACCGCGTAACTCGTGGCGGCCCCCAATCCCACGGACGCCTCAGCTGCGCTCGCAAGGTTCGAGTCTCCGCATACCGGTCGAGGTCACGTCGGAGGTCGGTCCGGAGAAAGGCCGGCAGGACCACGACCCGCTCGGCCGCTCCGACTTGGTGTCGCCAGGAGCACGACGGCCGGTGGTCAACTCGGGTGCGGCCATCCGGATGCGAATGGTCATCTCGTCTACGAGGACGGCGCCCCCTACAACATGATGCTCGGCTACGAGGTGGTCGACACCGGCGGCAAGAAGCTGGAGTGCGGGCAACAGCGACCAAGTGATTCCGGTGGCATCTGAGCCTCAGGCGTTCTGGTCTGCGGGAACCGTCAAACATCAACCGAGGCCGGACACAAGTGCCTCATCTCTGTCGAGCGTCGGTCGGCGGTTGGCGGTTTGACGTCGCGTGATGCCTGACGTCTGGCCTAGGCAGTCAGTCTTCCGGCTGGTCGAAGGTCTCCACCGCGGAGCGGAAGGTGCCCTGTTCCGACACGGCGGGGTTGATGAGGACGACAAAGTCGGAGAGAGCAGTCTCGGACGGGGTGCCATCGTCGTTGGTGCTGCCCGGTTCGTCCTCCCACGCAATCAAGTGGATCACTACCGAATAGCAGCCCACGGGCAGATCGCACCGGACGGTTCCGGGCCACGCTTCGGCGCCCACCGCCTCGATGCCGCTGAGCCACACCTGTCCCGACGAATGGAGAAGGTAGGCATCTGAGGTGACGAGGCGATGCCTGCTCTCCCGCTCTGTCAGCTGCGCAGGCAGGCCGACGCCACCTATGCGGACCAGCACCCCGAAGGCACCGTCACTTCGGATGTTGATGGGAACGAGGGCACCGGTACGGATATGCCGTTGAACGTCCTCGTCCTCGCCGAGCTGGGCGTCCCAGGTGTCGTAATCGACGATGCCGGTGAAGCGCTGGGGGTCCCACAGGGCGAGCATTCCAGCATCGGTTGCCACCGAGGACACGGTCTCGGCAGTGGGCGGTGAAGCAGTCATCGGGGAATCCTGCCATGCACGTCAACCACGACAGCGGCCCCGCCACCCACGCGCATCCAGAACAGACGCACACAGCCGAGATCAGGCAAGCGGTGTCAACTGCAGGCGTCGGCAGCGCGTGAACCCCACATTTCGTTGCCGGGTCCGTGAGCGTTGGGGCGACCACGCTCGGGTGACTACGTCGACGTGAAGTGACTCGACGTTCATCAAGTCGACGTGCGATATTCCGTAACGCATAATCTGCAATTCCTGATTCGTTACCCATGGTTGGTTAATGGCCATGAGCAACAGACTCCGCGATAACCCACATAAACGCGCACTCGAAAGAATTTCACCGAATAGCACAACCATTCACTGGTGCCCCATGTCTGATCACTGGAGTCAGCAGACTCCAGTGACTGACTGGATCGGGCGCCGCGGAGGCATGCAACAGAGCTGTCCCGTGCGCCCCTTTTTCAGACGTGGGGAAACACATGCGCATTCGTGCCTCTGTCGCCGCAGTGACAGGTGCCCTGGCCCTCTCTGCCCTCGTCGTCCCGGCGGCGCAGGCGGATGACAGCAACACCGTCTCCTCGTTCACGCAGGGCGTCGAGACCAACGCGGCGGTCGACCCGGCCGACGACGTCAGCGGAGACACCACGATCTCGAACGTGGTCGTAAACGGCGGCAAGGCCGTCATCATGGGTGCGACCACGAAGAAGACCTTCACGGTCAGCTTCACCGCCACGGACGACTCGGGCATCGAGTGGGCGACCGCGGTGCTGTGGCACGGTTCGACCTTCGACAACCTCGACGGCGGCGTGGTGCCCAACGAGGAGGAGGCCGTCTGCACCAAGGTCAACGACACGACCTCCACCTGCAAGCACACCTTCACTGTCGACGCCAACTACGACCTGCTGAACAAGCATGCCGGCGGATGGAAGGTCTGGGCGATCGCTCAGGGCACGGACGCTGACTACCTCCAGAAGGACAACGTCAAGGGCTTCAGCCTGCAGCGCATGTCGAAGCTGACGGTCAACGCATCCCCGGAGCCGGTGGTGAAGGGCAAGACCATCACGGTCACCGGCGCGTTGACCCGTGCCGACTGGGAGTCGAACAAGTACGTGGGCCTCAGCGGCCAGTCGGTGGTGCTGCAGTTCCGCAAGGCGGGCACCACCAACTACACCAACGTCAAGGGCATCAAGTCGACCACGGGCGGCGCGCTGAAGACCACGGTCACGGCGTCCACCGACGGCTATTACCGCTTCACCTACGCGGGTATCGCGTCCACCGCGACGGTCAGCGCCACGGGTGACTACGTCGACGTGAAGTAGGCCATGGCTCCGTAGACGCGGGGCCGTTACGGATTGACGGATTCACGCGGGAAAGCGGCGGTCGACCCACCTCCCCACAAGCTCCAGGGTGGCCGCCGCCACCACGGCGATACCCACCGCGGCCCACGGCTTCCTCACCAGCTTCAGCGCGAAGAAGTCCTGAAGCCAGGGCGCGGCGAGCACCAGCAGGAACGCCACGCCCATCGCAGCGACGAGGCAGATTCGCCACCAGGTATACGTCGGGCGCTGATCGCGCGCACTGCGCGTCCGGGGCCGGGCGGTACACGTTCGTTCGAAGTTCACCGGACACGCTTATTGTCTGGGCGCCGTCTCCCGTGAATTCGAGCCGGGAGTTGCCTCTCTTCCACTTCCCTGAGGACTTTCCGCATGACGCGATCTGCACGCACCCTCTCCCGCCGCGCCCGAAGACGCGCGGCCTCCGCCTCGGCCGCCCTGGCCGCCCTGCTCCTCGCCACCCCAGCCGCCGCTCACGCCGTCCCACTGCAGGCGACGGGAGCGCACACGGTGGCGTTCGCCGTGAAGCCGGGCAGCGGTGTCCCGATCGCCGCCGTCACGGTGTTCAACCGAACCACCTGGCAGGCATACGCACTTGGCGGCAACACGCGTACCACCCTGGCGCCGGGCAGCTACGTCGCCGTCGCGACGGCCGCGACGGGCAGCGCAGGCTACCTGATAGTGCGCACCTTCAACGTGTCGACGGCCGCACAGACCGTGACCTTCGACCCGAGCGCCGCCAAGAACGTCGTCCTGCACACCGACGACACGGCCGCTGAGCGGACCGGTATCCGCGCAACCCTCGGCACGGGCAGTTCCGGCACGGTGTCCGCACCCGTCGCCCGCGACCTGCGTGTGACGCCGTTCAGCGTGCCGGGGCTGTCCCTGGCCGTCCATGAGATGCAGCAGCGTGTGGGGAGTTCGCAGGCATCACCTACGCCGTACGTGTACGACCTGGAACACGTCTGGAAGGACACGCTGCCCTCGACGACCACGCTGAAGTGGAACCGCACCCAACTCGGCGCCGAGTCCGTCGTCGTGCACGGGCCGGGGACACGGGCACCGACCTTGCTGAACAGCACGTCGTGGGCGCCCGATCAGCTCAGCGCCCCGGTCACCGGCGCCGGGAAGTTCACCTGGTACGCCAGCCCGAAAGCGCACCTGATCGGCAGGCTGGAGTCCGGGACGGGCGGCTACGCACTGGGATACTACGACAACCCGGTCGGCCGGACCGAGACTCTCACCGTCGGGACGGCCCCGGTGCAACCGTCCCGCGGCTACACCACGCTCAGCGGAAATGTGCTCACCTCGGACGAAAACCTCCCTGGTGACCAGACCGGCGCGTACCAGAGCGACTTCGCCCAACTGTCGGAGAGCACGGTCCTGACACAGGGGGACAGGACCTGGACGGCCGGCGACCGGCAGCGCCTCACCACCGAGAACTCCCGAACGGGCCCCAGGAGTTCACCCTCGTCCACACCATGGTCGCCACCTCCGCCTCGTACCGGCTGTCCACGCGCACCCAGGACGTCTGGAGGTTCCGGGCCGATCCGTCCGGCAGTTCGGCCGCACCCCTGATCGACCCGGTCCTCGCGGCATCGGGACTGGACGCTTTCGGCCACGTGGGAACCGGGCCGGTCACCCTCTCGGTGTCCGCGACCAGCCGGCTCGGCAGCACGGCCGGTGCCGTCACCGTGACCGGCATCGCCTGGTCCGCCGACGACGGCGCCCACTGGACCGACCTGCCCGTGACCGCAGGGCCGAGAACGGGCACCGCCACGGCACGGCTGACGGCTCCCGCCACAACTCCCTGGGTCTCGCTTCGGGTCACCGCCACCGACGCGCTCGGCAACACCGTGACCCGGACTCTCACCCGCGCCTTCGGTGGCCCCGCAGCCGCGCCCGAGGGACACACCGGGGCGCTGGCGATCAGCAACGTCAACATTGAGAACGTCGCGCTCGTGGCCACGGGGAACCAGGAACTGACCGCTGATTACACCCTGACCGACCCGTCCGGTACGGCCGCCGCTGACCTCGTGTTGTACCACGGCTCCTACGACCGCCCCACCGGGATGCTCATCGAGCCTTCACGTCCGGTCTGCACCCCGCTCTCCGCGAAGGCCCAGCGGTGCACGGCCACGCTGAGCACGCAGGACCTGCTCCGCCTCGGCGCCGCCAACGCAGGTACCTGGCACCTCGCGGTCGTGGCCGACTCGGCGACGGGCCACGTGGAGGACCATGACGTCGCAACGGTGACCCTGGTACGCAAGGCTCACCTGAGTACGGTCGACGTCACACCCGAGCCCGTCACGAAGGGCGGTCGGATCACCGCGACGGGGACACTGACCCGCGACGACTGGGACGGCACCACGCCCTCCGGATACGCCGGGCGCACGGTCAAGCTCCAGTTCTGCAAGGGGACGTCGCCCTGGACGACCGTGGCGACGGGCACCACCGATGCCGGCGGCAGGGTGCGGATCGGCGCCCCGGCGCCCTCCGGGAACGGCAGATACCGCCTCGCGTACACCGGCGACCCGGGCGGACCGACCCTGTCGGGCACGGACGGCGTCACCGTGCGCTGACCAGCCGCCTCACCCATCACCCAAGGCCCCGACCCGCCACCCCGCCCCGGCGGGCGGGGCCCTCCGCGTGGCACCCGCTCGCGGGTGCGTACCGGCGGCGCCGGGCGGAAGGCGAGCACAGCGACCCAAGGTGGCTGCCCGGCCAAGTTGCTTCGGGATGAGGGAGTCCCACGCCATAGCCGTCCCCGATTCGTGCAGCAGTCCCTTGCTCGGCCTCGCCGCAGCCCTGTGCTGCTACAAGCGATACGCCCGCCTCACCACATAGGACACCGTCTTAGTCTGTCCAGCCGATATGTCCACGGCGGCAGCCTTGTAGAGGGCTCCGGATCGACCACCCGCACTCCACGGTCGACCAATTCACCACCAGAGAAGCCTGCGTTGTGGACTCCCATCCCGACCGTCTTCGACCCGGGCGGACCCGAACAGTCGTGGCCCAGGGCGCCAAGGTCATTCGCACAGTGGCTAGTTGAGTGGGCTGCACGGGTGCGGTGATCTCGTCGAAGCCGTGTTGGTGGATCGTCAGGATGTCGTCGGCGAGCTCCGGGCCCATGGCTGCGACGCGTACTCTCCTGGCGCGGTCACGCTTGCCCCGCCGGGGCGATCTCGTCGATGAGACCGCGGATGCGCCTCTCGATCTCGTCGCGGATGGGGCGGACAGCGTCGACTCCTCGCCCAGCCGGGTCGGGGAGCGCCCAGTCGAGGTAGCGCTTGCCGGGGAAGACAGGGCAGGTGTCGCCGCATCCCATCGTGATGACCACGTCCGATGCCCGGACGGCCTCCACGGTCAGCACCTTGGGCGCCTCCGCCGAGATATCGATGCCCAACTCCGACATTGCCTCCACGACCGCGGGGTTGATCGTGTCGGCGGGCGCCGACCCGGCTGATCGCACCTGTACGCGGTCGCCCGCGAGGTGGGTGAGGTACGCGGCGGCCATCTGGGAACGCCCGGCGTTGTGGATGCATACGAACAGCACGGACGGACGCTCGGCAGGGGTGCTCATGACAGGTGCCTTTCCGGGTGGAGTTGGGGTTCGCCCTGACGAGGGACGGTGCCGGCCTCAGCGGGTGCCGGGCGTCCGAACACCGCAGTCATCAGCCCCAGCCCCAGCGCAGCGCCGACCAGTTGGGCCACGATGAACGGGCCGAGCGAGCCGGGTGCGATGCCGGCGAAGGTGTTGGTGAAGGCCCGGCCGATGGTGACGGCCGGATTGGCGAACGAGGTGGAGGAGGTGAACCAGTAGGCCGCGCCGATGTAGGACGCCACGGCGACGGGGCCGAAGTGGGCGCGGCCGGTGCGGGACAGTCCGAAGATCAGCAGGACAAGTCCGGCGGTCGCAACCACCTCGCCCAGCCACAGGTGGCCGGCGAAGCGGTCATGGGCGGACCACTGCACAACGGGCCTGCCGAACATGGCGTCGGCCACGAGGGAACCGGCGATTGCTCCCGCGATCTGGGCCGGGACATACGCGGCAACGTCCCGTGCGGTCAGCCCGTCACCGCCGCGGCGGCCGGTGAGCCACGCCCCGAGCGTGACCACCGGGTTGAAGTGGGCGCCGGAGACCGGCCCAAGCAGCGCAATGAGCACGCCCAGGCCGAAGACCGTGGCCAGCGAATTGGCCAACAGTTGCACACCGACGTCCCGGGTCAGCTCGGTGGCCTGGATTCCGGAGCCGACCACAACCGCGACCAGGGCGGCCGAGCCGACGGCTTCAGCGAAGGCCCGGCGCCCCAGGGGGGCGCTCACGTGGTCGTCTCAGCTGTCTGCGACGTCTTCAGGAACGCGGCGAGCCGGTCGAGGGTGGCGGGCAGTGCCCAGTAGTAGACCCACGTACCCCGCCGCTCGCAGTCGATCAGGCCGGCCTGGCGCAGGAGCTTGAGGTGATGCGAGATCGTCGGCTGGGCCAGGTCGAAGGCCGGGGTCAAGTCGCACACGCAGACCTCACCGCCCGCCCGTGAAGCGATCATCGACAGCAGACGCAGCCGTACCGGATCGCCCAGCGCCTTGAACAGCTTCGCCAGCTCCACGGCCTGATCCTCGTCCAGGGGCGCGGACACCAGCCCCGGGCAGCACGCGCCGTTCTCGTCGCTCTGCCCGATCACCGCAAGCTCTTGATTCGACATGCTTCTATATTGACACCCTTCGATTCAAGTCGCAAGCTTGCATCGACAGACATCAATGCAAGTCGATAGGAGCCCCGCCATGTCCCGTGCTCAGCTCGCCCTGCGCGTCAGCGACCTCGAAGCATCGATCGCCTTCTACTCGAAGCTCTTCGGCGCCGAACCGGCCAAGCGGCGCGAGGGCTACGCCAACTTCGCCATCGCCGAGCCCCCGCTCAAGCTCGTCCTGATCGAGGGCGAGCCGGGACAGGAAACCCGCATGGATCACCTCGGCGTCGAGGTCGAGACCGTCGAACAGGTCAACGCCGCCACCAGCCGCCTGAAAGACGCCGGCCTGGCTACCTTCGAGGAGAACGACACCTCCTGCTGCTACGCCCTCCAGGACAAGGTGTGGGTCCACGGCCCCGGCCAGGAGCCCTGGGAGGTCTACGTCGTGAAGGCCGACGCCGACGCCCTCGGTAAGAGCGCCGGCGTTCACGCGACGGGCGACGGATGCTGCACCGGCCAGGCCGCGGAAGAAGCCCCGGCAGCAGCGGGCTGTGCTTGCGGTCAGTGATTCGAACGATTGGCTGGAGGCCCTGTCGCCTAGAGCGGGAACTCACAGGCGCTTCGGCTACTCGCGGAGGCTCCGACCACCGGACGCCGGAGTCGGCATCCCGCAGGTCGGACCACAACTCGCGCCACCCCGCACCTGAAGCGGATGGCGCAGGTTCGAGTCCTGCCGGGGCCCTCGAGTCCTCCCGGGGCCCCAGCGTCAAGGGCCCGGACCGATCACGCTCCGAGGCCCATGGAGAACAGTTCGGTGTCATATGAGCGGCCGGTCCCGCCGAACAGGCAGGGACCGGCCGTCGTCCGCAGGGATGCACTCACCTGGTCAGTGGGTGAAGGGACCGCTGAGCGTGGTGTACGGCAGCTTGAGCGAGATCACGGTGTACGACTTCGAGCCGGTGCCGATGGTCCCGGACGTCGAGCCCTTCAGCATGTGGACAAGGCCCGACCGGGTGCTGTCCAGCCAGTCGTTCGTGTCCACCATGAGGTCGGCGCGGCTATCCCGGGTGTAGTCGGTGAGCTTGAGGTTCCGTCCGAAGTAGTCGTCGTTCTCGACGGCGCCCGCGACACCGGAGGTGTTCTGGTCGTACGCCTTGGCTCCGGTCCCGGACAAACCTCCTGCACGGCCGAGCAGCACCGTGACCATGCCACCCTGGCGCTTGCCCGCCAAGTCCTCGCCGGGGGCCCCGATGGCGAGGTCCGCGTATCCGTCGCCGTTGACGTCGCCGGCGGCGACGGCGGCACCGAAGTAGTCCTCGTTCTCCGAAGCGCCGGGTACGCCCGCCGTGTCCTGAGTGAACTTCACCGGTTTGCGTGCCGTGTTCGGCCCGGCGGAGCCGCCGTACTGGACTGTGACGTAGCCCCGTTCCCCGTCCGGCTGCTCGTAGCCGCGGCCGATGGCGAGGTCGCCGTAGCCGTCCTTGTCGAAGTCGCCGATGGTGGTTATGGGGCCGCCGCCGATCTGGTGACCGGCATCGTCGGGCACGCGCATCTCACCGGCGCGCCGGATGAAATCGCTGCCCCCGCGGTGGAAATAGGCACGCAGGTCGACGTCGGCGTAGCCGTCTTGGAGATCGCGGCCAAGGATGTACAGATCAGTGGCGGCATCGGCGGTGACCCGGCCTGCCACCAGCTGGGAGGCGTCCAGATAGCCGTAGCCGTCGCCGAGGGACTGCCAGCCGCCGCTTCCGCCGGTGCGGGTGAACGGGCCCTTGAGCAGGACGACACCAGCACGGCTGCCGCTGAGAGCGGTGAGGTCCTGGTCACCGTCGCCGTCGAAGTCGCCGGCCACGACGTCCAGCCCGAACCGGTCCCCTTGGCCCGGGTACTCCGACGCGACGGGCGAGTGGAAGACAGTGCCGGAACCGAGGCCCTTGGCGCCGCCCCAGACGACGGTCAGCCCCCCGCGGTCCTGGATGTCGCCGACGTCCTCGCCCGGTGAGGCGACGACCAGGTCGGCGTAGCCGTCGCGGTCGAGGTCGGCGCTGGTGGCGGCGAATCCCCAGTCGTCACCCTGCTCCACCGCGCCGGGTATGCCGGTCGAGTCCTGATGGATGGTCTGGACTCGTGTGCCGAGGCCGGTCGACGTGCCGTAGACGACGGTGACCCTGCCGTCCTTGCCATACGCCCCGCCGAGCATGACGAAGTCGCGGTATCCGTCGCCATTGAAGTCGTCGGCCAGCTTGGCGGAAGCCGCGACCGCCGAGGGGGCAGCGACGAGCGGGCCGCAGACCGCTGCCGCCAGCGCCGTGGCGATGACGAGGACGATACGTGTGACGCGCATGGTTCTCCGTTGTCCGATAGTGGGCGGTGGCGCTTGAACTGCGATCTTCGACATGTACGGACGCCCAATGGTTGTACGTCAATGACGGACGTGGTCGCTGTGCGGCGGCGTCAGCCGTCTGTAGGGCCGTCCGAGGCCGCGCGCCACCATCCAGCGGCGACCACAACGACCATGTCTCCCCCTGCCCACACCACCCCGACCGGCATTGACCCACCTCACCGAGACCGGAGGCAAGACCCCGAGGATCTGTATGCGTCATGCAGTATGGGGATCGATCTGGAGCTGCGTTCATCGCGGCTGATGCGCAACTGGCGCAAGTCCAGCGCAACACCCCTGCGGAGCTCTTACGGGCACGGCGCCGCGTTGGCCGATGCACTCGGCATTGACTGTTCGGCAGCCTACGACGATCCATGTGAGGCGCTACCCGGCCTGTCGCGGCATGCGGGCCGGGTGTCCAACTGCGCTGCAACGGCCCCGCACCAAGGCACACAACCGCGGACGCTCGCAGACGGTCCGCCCAGCTCACGAGTGGCTTGGCCGCAGGTCGCAGGGTAGCCCGCACTGCTTCGGGACGATGAGGTCCGCGCCCCATCCTCCACGACGGATGCCAGGCGCGTGTCCGGCCTGATCCTTCAGGAGCAACCGCAGGACCAGGTGTAGGCGATGAACAGGGTGACCACGGCGAACGTGGCCGCCGCCACGCCAGCCAGCCGCCCGCGCCGCCCCGGCCTGGCGGGACGAAGCAGCTCCCAGCCGCCATAGCCGACGAAGGCCAGCAAGGCACCCCCTGCACCCCCGGTGGCAAGCGGACTGCGCTCCCATCCCCAGACAGACGCCAGAGCAAGACCCACCGCAGCAAGGCAGGCGACCACCGTCAGCACTACCTCTCCGGCGAGCTCCCCCAGGAGTTCTTTCAAGAACGAGCCAGTGCCGCGGATCACGCGTAGGACACGACTTCGAGCCACACGAACAGCCACGCACCCCCAGAGCCAGTCTCGAATGATCGGACTCTACGAAATCGCGATGCGTCGGGGAAGAGCGATCAACGCCATCTGTTCAGTAGCGGAGTACCGCGACCACAGCGTCCAAGCACGAAGGCCGGCGACCAACAGCGCCCGGCAGCGACCTCAACGACCAGATCTCCGATCCACTCCGAGCTACGGATCAGAAGGCCTCTGATATCGACGGCTGACCTCGACGACGCCGGACGGGGCGTACGCCGGCATCTCTGTCCGGTCCGGCCCTGACACCAGTCACCGGCAGCGGCCGGAGCGGACTCGGATCGAACTCCTGGAGCGGATGTCATCGCAGCACGGAGCGCCCTCCCCGGGCCGTCTCGGGCCTGAGCCGCCGTGCGCTCGTGCCCCCCTTGCCTTCACACGTGCCGTGGCCTGCCATTACTGTTCCGCTGCTGCCGTAAGGACGACGCATACGATGCCGTCCCTTCGCCTCAGGGGAGAGGCCCGGTGGCCTTTCATTCACTTTGGGGGCACATTGAACATGCTTACGCGCCGCAGATCTGCGGTGCTTGCGACCGTCGCCGCGCTCGCGGCCGGTCTCGTTGCCGGGCTTCCGGGACCAGCCACTGCCGTCACCGGCGGTTGGCCGGCCGTCGACGGCAGACTGCTGTACACCGACGTGGGCGGCGTCCAGATGGGCGTCGTCAACCCTGACGGGTCGTCGCAGTCCCTGTTCTACTTCACCGGAAACCAGGGCGCCTGGTCCGCCGACGGTAGCCAGATGGCCTACCTGAACCCGGACGACGACCACATCCGCACGGAATGGGCCGGCCAGGAGGAAACCGGCGCGGACATCCCCATGCCGGCGGGCAGCGGCTGGCATCCGGCCGACCCGACGTACTGGTACGACGGCGGCGACATCGTCTTTGCCGCCGCGGGCCGACTGCGGGTGACCGCGGCCGACGGCAGCCAGGCACCCAGGTCGCTGTTCGACACCGACGTCGACGGCTGCGATTCCAAGCCCAGCGGCGCGGTCAACGGCATGCTGGCCTTCGTACGCACCGGTACGAGCTGCGCCACCATCGGCACGCCGGCCGTGTGGGTCCACAACGGCCGTACCGGGGCGTTCACGAAGCTGGTCAGCAACGCGGACGAGCCGAGCATCTCCCCGGACGGCCAGGCGGTGGCGTTCACCCGGACCGTCGGCGGGCACAAGCAACTGTTCACGATCAACACCGACGGCAGCGGGTCGACCCAGGTCACCACGGGCGCTACCGACCACAACCGACCCGCCTGGTCGCCGCAGGGCAACCGGATCGCCTACGACATCCGCGTCTCCGGCAGCCCGGACGTCCAAGGCGGCCCGCAGGTGTGGATCCACGACCTCGGCACGGGCACGGAGACGCGCGTCCCCCAGGGCGAGGGCACCGATGTGGCCTGGCAGCCGATCAGGAACAACGCGGTCTCCAGGGTCTACGGTTCCGACACCTACGACACCAACATCACGTCGTCCAGATGGACATGGAACACGGTAGGCAAGAGCGCGCCCGGCCTGACGACCGCAGGCGCGGCCGTCCTCATCAGCAAGTCGTCCTCCGCCTACGCCACCACCGCAAGCTCGCTGGCCGGCAAGAAGCGCGGTCCGGTGCTGATGACCTCCGGCACAGGCTTGGACACCTCGGTACAGACCGAGTTGAAGCGCATGCTGCCCAAGGGCAAGACGGTCTACCTGGTCGGCGGCACCAGCATTCTCAGCAGCTCGGTGGCATCCAAGGTCACCTCGCTCGGGTACGTCGCCAAGCGGCTGTCCGACGTCTCGCGCTACTCCACCTCGGTCGCCATGGCCAAGACGATCACCAGCGCGCCGAAGTACGTGTTTCTGGCCACCGGAACGGATTACCACAACGCCCTCGCGGCCAGCTCCGCCGCGGGCTCCATGGGCAGTTCAGGGACCGCCGTCGTGCTGCTGACCGACGGCTCGACCATGACCGCGTCCGTCTACGGCTACCTGAACAAGTACAGCCCGAGCACGACGAAGATCATCACAGTGGGGGTCGACGCGGAGTCGGCACTGCTCAAGGCGTACAAGGCCGGCAAGATTCCGCACTGGCCCAGCAAGTACAGCTACTACCGTCTCGGCGGCAGCGCGGAGGCGACCGCCAGGCAACTCGCCGAACTGTGGTGGTCGCTGCCGTCGGATGCCGCGGTGGCCTCCATGGACAGCTGGCGTGGCGGGGTCTCCGCGTCGTCGGCAATGACCACGTACGGTCCGCTGCTGTGGACCGACGTCACCGCGCTGCCGTTCTCCACCAAGGACTACCTGATGCGGACGTCGGCGAGCGTGAACCACGTGGCCGTCTTCGGTGGCTCCAGCTCGGTCGACGCATCGGTCCTCGCGAAGATCGGTTCATCCATCAGCGTGAGCGACCACTACGCCTACACCCCTTACTACAAGGGAGCGGCCCCGCAGAACCTGGCCGCCCAGCCACTGGCTGCCGGGAGCAACAAGCTCGCTCCGAGCCCCGATCTCGCTCCTCTCGAAGTGACTGCCCGAAGGTAACGCCCTTTGCCTGGGCCGCAGACGGCTGCGGCCCAGGCACGGCAGTAAGCGGCCGTGAAGCGCAGGCGCCCACCGATCATGCTCATGGCCGGAGACCAGTGAGGCCACTGACTACGACCGAGGCGCCCGTCTCACCTTCGGTCTCGATCAGCTCGGAGCTCAGCCGGCCCTCGCGTCACTTCTTCGGCACTGATCCAGTTCCCTACGCCCGGACTCTTCGCAGCCAAGTAGCGCACCGACAGAGGCCGGCCGTTGGCCACATGGTCCGGCCCCCACGGTCGCGCCCGACTGTCGTCAGTATCGGTGGCCGGGCCAGTGCGGATCCGTCCAGCGGTCCTCGTCGGTGAGTCCGAGCAGCCGTATCCGGTGCTGCAGATCTGCCGATGCGCCCGACTCGTGGAGTCGCGCCGCAGCATGGCCGAGGAGCCAGGCGACCAGTTCGGCGCGCATCTCCTCCTCGTCGTGCTCGTACCAGCCGACGTGCCACGGCAGGCTGTCTCCCAGGAGCTCGTACTCCCATTCCGTCGCCGCCTCGGCGAGGCGGCGGTCGCTGAGGTCGCCGGTCCGCTTCTCCCATTCGGCGAGCCAGGGGCCGACCGATCCGGACGCCTCGGCACACATCACGAAGACCTGGTGCGCCGGGACGACGGCATCCGGATCGGTGAGGCTGTGCTCCCACCAGGCATGCAGGAACTCGTGTACCGAAGCGGCGTGATCGTCGGGCCACTGCTGCCAGCGGCCGCGGGCGAAGGAACACCCGGCCACTTCCAGTCCGAACAGGGGTTCCGCGCGACCGGTGACCAGGACCGCGGCGAACTGCGGCAGGATGCGGCGCAGCACGGACGCGTGATCGGTCCAGTCGATGGCTTGCCAGGTCCGGCGCAGAAGATCCGGCTCCAGCTCCACGTCCGGCGTCTTCAGAAGGGAGAGCTCCTGCGCACTGCCCCAGTGGCACTCGCAGTTGTGCTCGTCCGGATGTGCGGTCATGCCGTGGAAGGTGACGGCGAGGTTGTCCAGCGCTGCGCTGAGGCGGCGGTGTGCGGGATGGTCGGTGAGATGCATGCTCGGCCCGGCCTTCGAGGACTCCGTACGGCTTCCGCCGGCCGAAGGTCGCCACCTTACCGGGTGACGCAGGCCGGTGGCCGGCGGCCGGGGACAGGTGCGGACGGCGATGAGCCGACAACGGCGGTGTGGCAAGCACCAGGACGAGTGCCATCGACGCGCCGGACGGCAGCATGCCCGCCCGAGCTGTCACGGCTGGCGCCACCGAGCGACGACTCGCCGGACTCGAGGGTTGATCGAATGCCCGAAGCGGTGCTCGCGCCTCGGGCTGTGCCGTCTCATCTCTGAACCACCCGGGGTGACCGACGTACTTGGAGTTCACCGCGTCGCGGACCGTCGCTGCTCGAACTGCGTTTCCGGTCGGACCATCCGGAAGCAGCCTTCTGCGGGAGCCCGCGCATGCCGTGGCCGCCGTCATCGGCGAGTCGATGTCCCGAAGCTGTGGCGTCCCCGCGCTACTGGCCGATCGACGTCGATGTGAGTTGATGCCACCGGGACGCCGCGACGGCCGGTGACGGGCCGCCCGGCACGCGTCGCTCCGGCCGCGCTCCGTTCAGGTGTGTCGTCCTCGCCGGTGCCTGACCAGGGGGAGGAACAACCGGTCCACGATTTCCTCCAGGTCGGCGTCGGTCGGGGTGCGACGGGCCATGAAAAGGTCGTGGAGGACCAGTACCACCGGCAGCGTGACCAGCCGGTCGGGGAGGGGCTCCGCAGCGTCGATTTCGCCGCGCCGGGCCGCCCGGTCCAGCACCGTCCGCATCCGGTCGCGCCCCGGGCCCTGGTTGCGTGCCGCCAGATATGCGGACAGTTCCGTTGCCTGCCCTTCCTCGGCGGCGAGCACTTCGCGGACGGGGGCCAGTTCCCGCATCCGCCTGACGACGAGACGCAGCAGGGCCAGTACGTCGCCGCGCAGGTCGCCGGTGTCGGGTGATTCGTCCGGCAGGGGCGGCGCCTGCCGGCCCAGCGCGGCCAGGACCAGCTCCCGCTTCGACGGCCAGCGACGGTAGAGCACCGGGCGGCTCGTGCCGGCCCGGTCGGCCACGGCCTCGTACGTCAGCCGCTCGTAGCCGACCGCGACCAACTCGTCCCAGGCCGCTTCCAGGAGCGCGGCCTCCAGCTCTGCCCCTCGGCGGCGCTTACGCGTGAACTCTTTAGACACGTCATGTATCTTAATCCTCACGGTAAGATACGCAGTGACTCTTATTGGAGGCGTCGGCCATGCGCGGCAAGGGCATCCACTACGACACGGGCACCTTTCCCAACGGCGACAGCTCCCGCCCCGGCTTCGACCCCCGGGTCGTCGAGCGGGAGATGCGGGTCATCGCCGAGGACCTGCACTGCACCGCGGTCCGCGTCACAGGCGGCGACCCCGACCGGATCGAGACCGCGGCCGGGTACGCCGCGGCCGTCGGCCTGGAGGTCTGGTTCTCGCCGTTTCCCTGCGAGATGACGAACGAGCAGATGCTGCCGTACTTCGTCGACTGCGCCGAGCGGGCAGAGCGGCTGCGCCGCGACGGCGCCGACATCGTCCTCGTCACAGGCTGCGAACTGAGCCTGTTCGCCCGCGGATACCTGCCCGGCGACACCTTCGACGACCGCATCCCGGTCCTGGCCGGCCCCGGTCGCGAAGCTGCGCTCAAGGGCATCCCCGACCTCGTCAACGCCTTCCTCGCCGAGGTCGTCACCGCCGTTCGGCCCGTCTTCGGCGGTCCCGTCAGTTACGCCTCCTGCCCCCTGGACGGCGTGGACTGGAGCCCGTTCGACATCGTCGGCCTGGACGCCTTCCGGAGCCTGCGCAACGCCGCCACGTACCGCAACGACCTGCGCAAGGAGTTCGCCCACGGCAAGCCTGTCGCGATCACGGAGGTCGGCTGCTGCACCTTCCGCGGAGCGGGGGACTACGGCGGCTCGGGCTGGTACGTGGCCATGGAACCGGACGGCGTCACGCCCAAGGCGGACCTGGTGCGGGACGAGAGCGAGCAAGTCCGCTACCTCGACGACCTTCTGCCCATCTTCGAGGAGGAGGGCGTCGACTCCCTCTTCTGGTTCAGCTTCGCCGGCTTCGGCACCCCGCACCGCTCGTCCGGACCGGACCCGGACCTGGCCTCCTACGGCGTCGTCAAGATCCTCGATGAGGAGAGCGGCGTCCCTGCCTCGGCGCGCACCTACCCCGACCTGCCCTGGGAGCCGAAGGAAGTCTTCCACGCGCTCGCGAACCGCTACCGGGCCGTCGGGCAGCAACGCACCACCGACCAACACCCGCAGCAGTCCGCACCGTTCGCGCATACACCGAGCCGAGGACATCTGAGCTCCGGCTGCATCAGCGCACGAAACAGCCGGAACCGGAGCTGTTCATCGCTCTGTTGAAGGGCGGGCTGGATCTCGTCCCGACCCGTCGGCCGAGCAAGTCGCTCAGCTCCTCGTCCAGTTGGCGGCCGCGTGCGGCCTGCCGACCGACTCGCTCATGGGCCCGCGGCGAGACCGGCCTCCCGGGCTGCCCGTGGCCGACGACGAACGGTCCCTTCTCTTCTGTGCCCGGTGGGTCGCCGGCCGCAGACCGAAGGCCCGTTCCTCGACAGCCGAAGGCACGCCCGCCCTCCCCGGCCTTCGGAGCCCGTGCGCGTTGTTCACCAGCTGATTCGGGCCGCCACCGGCAGGTGGTCGCTGCCGGTGGCCGGCATCACCCACGAGCTCTTCGGCTCAACGCCCTTGGTCAGGATCTGATCGATCCGCGCCACCGGGAACTTCGCCGGCCAGCTGAAGCCGAAGCCGTCCCCGGCCGCGTCCTGGGCCGAGTGCAACTGGGAGGTGATGCCGTCGAACGCGCGGTCGTCCATGGTGCCGTTCAGGTCGCCGAGCAGCACCACCCGCTCATTCCGCTCGGTGGCGATGGCGTCGCCGAGCGCCTGCGCGTTCCTGTCCCGTGATTCCGTCCAAAAGCCCGCCCGGGGATTGACCCGTACGGACCCCAGGTGGGCCACATACACCGCCAGCGGCCCCTGGTCCGTGGTCACCGTGGTCCGCAGGGCACGGTTGTAGGCCAGCTTGACGTCGGCCGACTTGGTGGCCGCCAGCGGGCCTTGGTCCATCTTGACGTCGACCGGCCGGGTGTCCGACAGCGGCAGCTTGCTCCACAGCCCGACCGTGCCCTGCACCGTGTGGTACGGGTACGCCTTCGCCAACTCCTTCTCGTACGTGCCCCGGGCCTGCTCGGTCAGCTCCTCCAGTGCCAGCACGTCCGCCCCTGAGGCGGCCAGGTCGCGGGCGGTACCGACCGGGTCGGGGTTGTCGGCGCCGACGTTGTGGCCGGCCACGGTGAGGTCGCCGCCCGAGTGGGACCTGTCGCTGAGCAGCCCGCCGAAGAGGTTCAGCCACACCACGACCGGCAGCAGCAGCACGACCACCGCGGAGGCGGAGCGGCGCCACAGCGCCCCGGCCAGCAGCACCGGGATGAACAGGCCGAACCACGGCAGGCAGGTCTCCGCCAGGCTGCCGAGGTTCCAGATCCGGTTCGGGATCTCCGCGTGCAGCAGCATGAGCAGGCCGAGCAGCAGCGCCGACGCCGCGAGCACCGGTCCGCGCTTCCAGGGCCCCGGTCGGGAGCCGCTGCGGATCGCCCGCCGGAAGCGCGCACGCCAGATCCCGGCGCCGGCACCCCGGCGGACGTCCGCGCGCCCGGTACCGGAGTCGGTATCCCGGCAGCCGCCGCCCTGTCCGGTCTCCGCCGTGTCCACCCGCGCCATGGTCCGTCCTCGCTCACTGCCACTCGCTGCTGCACCCTCGGCTCCTGGGTGGGGTCGGCAAACATACGCGGGCAACCTGTGGGTCCGCTCGGCGATACCGCTCCGGTGCACCCGCATCGTGCATACCTCGACCGCAACATTGGCCGATCCGACAAAGACAGTGAGCCGACAACGCCCTGGGGCGAGCCGCATGCCCAGACACCTCCGTCCTGGAGAGGCGGGCACGGACGGCAGCCTGGACAACGGAGTTGACGCCATGCGCACCTCCGGGCCCCGCCGGGTTCCCCGGCCCCGATTCCACTCGCCGTTCGGAGGAGCTCGCGACGAGGTCGGACGGTCCGGACGTCCGGCGTTCTCCGCGTGGGCGAGGCCGTGGGCGGCCTCAGCGCGATCTGCCGGCCTTCCTGCTGGGCGAGCCTGTCGCCCGGCATCGCGATCCCCTCCGTGAGCCCTTGCCGCCTCCGCATAGCGTTCACTCTTGATTCATTGCAATGAATGGATAGTAGTCGTTGCGTTAGCCGCTTGAACCGTTGCAACGATTTCCCTGAACTGACCAGCGCTGATAGGGATTATGCGCAACAAGCCTATTGAAGGAGTCTCGAACGCAACGTAGCTTTTCCATCATCGGAAACACCGAACCGAAGGAGAGCACCATGCAGAAGTTCGACACTCTCGCCCCGATCTCCGCCGTCCTGGTCATCCCTGCGGGGCGGATCCAGGTCATTGCCGCCGACCGGGCCGACACGGTGGTCGAGGTCCGGCCTGTGAATGCTTCGAAGAGCCGGGATGTGAAGGCGGCGGAGCAGACCACGACCGAGTACGTGGACGGAGTCCTGCGGGTCGAGGTCCCGGTGAAGAACCAGTACCTGGGTCCGTCGGGGGCTGTCGAGGTGACTGTTCAGCTGCCTGCCGGGTCCCGCATCGAGGCGAAGGCGGCCGGTACCGAGTTCCGGGCCGTCGGCCGGCTCGGTGACATCGTCTTCGACGGCGCGTACCACCAGATCAAGATCGACGAGGCCGCGGGTGTCCGCCTCAGTGCGGTCGACGGTGATGTCGAGGTCGGCCGGCTGGGCGGTCCTGCGGAGATCAGTACCGCCCGGGGTGACATCCGGATCGCCGAGGCCGTGCACGGCAAGGTCGTGCTCAGCACCCAGTCCGGCGACATCTCCGTCGCCGCCGCTGCCGGGGTGTCGGCCTCCCTGGACGCCGGCACCTCCTACGGCCGCGTCAGCAACGACCTCAAGAACGACGGCACCGCCGAGCTCGCCATCCACGCGACCACCTCCCAGGGCGACATCACCGCCCGCAGCCTGTGACCGCAGCCTGACCCGCAGCTTCCAGAAGGAGCACCACTCATGACCAGCTTGGCCATCGCAGCGAACGGGCTGCGCAAGTCCTACGGCGACAAGGTCGTCCTCGACGGCATCGACCTGAACGTCCCGGAAGGCACGGTGTTCTCCCTGCTCGGCCCGAACGGGGCCGGGAAGACCACCGCCGTCAAGATCCTCTCCACTCTCGTCAGTGCCGACGCCGGCGAGATCCGCGTCGGCGGCCACGCCCTGGCCGACGACCCGCAGGCCGTACGGGCCGCGATCGGCGTGACCGGGCAGTTCTCGGCTGTGGACGGGCTGATCACCGGCGAGGAGAACATGCTCCTCATGGCGGACCTGCACCACCTGTCCAAGGGCGAGGGGCGGCGGGTCACCGCCGAGCTGCTGGAGCGCTTCGACCTGGTGGAGGCGGCGAAGAAGCCCGCCTCGACCTACTCCGGTGGCATGAAGCGCCGTCTGGACATTGCGATGACGCTGGTCGGGAGCCCGAGGATCATCTTCCTCGACGAGCCGACCACCGGCCTCGACCCCCGCTCCCGGCACACCATGTGGGGCATCATCCGTGAGCTCGTCACGGGCGGTGTCACCGTCTTCCTGACCACCCAGTACCTGGACGAGGCCGACGAACTCGCCGACCGCATCGCCGTCCTGAGCAACGGGAAGATCGCCGCCGAAGGCACCGCCGACGAGCTGAAGCGGATCGTCCCCGGCGGCCACGTCCGGCTCCGTTTCACCGACCCGGCCGCCTACCAGAGCGCCGCCACGGCCCTGCGTGACGTCAGCCGGGACGACGAGGCACTGTCGCTGCAGATCCCCAGCGACGGCAGCCAGCGCGAACTGCGCTCCATCCTCGACCGGCTGGACTCCGCCGGCATCGAGGCCGACGAACTGACCGTGCACACCCCCGACCTCGACGACGTCTTCTTCGCCCTGACCGGTACCACCACCATCCCCAACCAGACCAACCAGCCCAAGGAGACAGTCCGATGAGCTCCCTCTCCCTCGCCGTACGCGATTCGTCCACGATGCTGCGCCGCAACCTCCTGCACGCCCGCCGCTACCCGTCCCTGACGCTGAATCTGCTGCTCACCCCGGTCATGCTGCTGCTGCTCTTCGTGTACATCTTCGGCGCTGCCATGAGCGGCGGCGCGGGCCGCTCCGCCTACATCGCCTACATCGTCCCCGGCATCCTGCTCATGACCATCGGCTCCACCGTCGTCGGCACCGCGGTGTCCGTGTCCACCGACATGTCCGAGGGCATCATCGCCCGCTTCCGCACGATGGCGATCCACCGTGGGTCCGTGCTCATCGGCCACGTCATCGGCAGCGTCCTGCAGTCGGTCGCCAGCGTGGTCCTCGTCGGCGCCGTCGCCGTGGCCATCGGCTTCCGCTCCACCGACGCCACCGCCCTGGAATGGCTCGCGGCATTCGGACTGCTCGTGCTCTTCGCCCTGGCCCTCACCTGGATCGCCGTCGGCATGGGCCTGATCAGCCCGAACGCCGAGGCGGCCAGCAACAACGCGATGCCGCTGATCCTCCTCCCGCTCATCTCCAGCGCCTTCGTGCCCATCGACGCGATGCCGGGCTGGTTCCAGCCGATCGCCGAGTACCAGCCGTTCACCCCGGCCATCGAGACCCTGCGCGGCCTGCTCCTCGGCACCGAGATCGGCCACAACGGGTGGCTGGCGGTGGCCTGGTGCCTGGGTCTGGCGGTACTCGGCTACTTCTGGTCGGCCTCGAAGTTCAACCTCGACCCCAAGTAACCGCCATGGCAGCGCGGGCCACCTCCCGCAACTCGTCCCGCCCCAGGGCGGCGTACTCCGACACCACGTCGGCGTGCGCCGCCCTGTTCGCGTCAGACGGGGGGTCAGACCGCGTGCCCGAAGGCGCGCAGCCGGGTGAAGGAGGATTCCAGCCCTCGCTTCAGCAGCCGCGCCGCCGGCCGTTCCACGAGGCGATGGACCAGCCAACTCAGGACCAGGAAGCCGGCGATGACGAGAGCGACCAGCAGCCGGGCGTCCATGGCGTCGTGCAGGCGGCTGATCAGCGTCGTTCCGATGGCGTAGTGCATCAGGTAGAGCGGGTAGGTCAGGCAGCCCGCGGTCACCAGCCACTTCCAGCGGATGTGATCGGTGAAGCCGAGCGCGACAGCGACCATGACGAGCAGGAACACCGTGAAGATCAGCACGGATCCGCGCCAGCTGGAGACGCCTTCGTACGCGACCCGCAGCCCCAGCTCCCGCTGGCCCATGAGCAACGCCAGGGTGAGGATGCCCCACAGCAGTAGGTCCTGGCCGAAGCGGTGCACGAGGTAGAGGGCCAGACCCGCGATGAAGTACCAGGCACCGCTCGGGTCGGCCACCAGCACCAGCAGCGGGAACTCGGACACGGGGGCGAGCATGGCGGCCGCGCCCCACACGCAGCAGAACACGACGACCCTGCGGTAGGTCAGCCCCATGGCGACCATGACCATGAAGAGCAGGTAGAACCGCAGCTCCGACCAGAGGGTCCAGTAGACGGCGTCGACGTTCGCCACGCCGGAGCCCGACTGCAGCATCGTCAGGTTGAGCAGGATGTCCCGCCCCTGCGGCCGCCCCCACACGCCGGGCAGGGCGACCAGGACGGCCACGGTGAGGGCCACGGCGACCCAGTACGCCGGGTAGAGGCGAATCACCCGGGAGACGAAGAAGTCCTTCGGAGTTCGGCCCCAGCACGACATGCAGATCACGAAGCCGCTGATCACGAAGAAGATTTCCACGCCGATCCAGCCGAATGACGCGAAGCGGAACACCGTGGGCATGATCTCGGACACCGGCCGGCCCCAGAACGCGTTGCCCGGCTGGTCGACGCGCGAGGTACCCACGTAGTGGTGCAGGGCCACCATCAGCGCGGCGACCAGACGTATGCCGTCGATGACGTACAGCCGGGGCAGCGCCCGCCCGGCGGTGACGGCCTTCCGCGCCGGGCGACTCCGCGGCGATGGCTCGGCCACCGCGACGCCACCTTCGAGCGAATCGACGGCCGGAGGAAGCGGTTGCTGATACCTGCCCTGCATCACATCTACGCCATCCTGACAAGTGGAAGCGACGGAACCCGGGCCTCGCGGGCCACAGACAGCGCACGCTACGTCCGTGAAAAGCCGCCCAGTTCGGACAGGGGAAGATAATTCCGGCATTTGAGAGGTGACCTCCGGAAGACCCTCGCGTACACGCCATGCCACGTTCTCCGTCACTTCACCCACCGAGCATGCACCCCTCGCGGATTACTGGTCCTCCGCGGCTTCACGGCGATCCCGTACGAGCGGGCCGCCGGACCGCCCCGCCCGGCCATTCGCGGCCCAAGTGCGCGGCCCTGGCATGAAGCTGTCCTGCACCGTGCAGCATGTTGACACCGAAGCCTCTGTATCGGACGCCGCACCGCTGGCATCGTTTTCCCCGCAAGCACGGTCCGGTGAATTCGGGGGAATCAATGACCGCCAATGCCAGGCGCACTTCGCAACGTGTCATCCATTTTGCCGCGCCGTCTTTCTCGGCCGAAATTCCCTCGTTCGCCGCACAGTTCGTTCATCCGGCGCACGACCCGGTGAACGGGTGGCAGTGATCCGGACCGTAACGAGAGAACAGGGGAGAACATGAAGAAGGCAATCGCCGCCGCCGGTATCGCGCTCGGTGGTGCGGCTCTGGTGCTGTCCGTCCAGGGCTCGGCCCAGGCCGCTCCCGCGGCACCGGTTCTGCAGCAGGCGTCCGTCACCAAGGGCGGCCCCGACGCCGCTCCCATGTGGATCGGCTCCGTCGCCAAGATCGCCCAGAAGGCGTATGTGCACGGCAAGGCGGCCGCCGGCACCACCGCCCTTCGTAACCAGGTCGGCAACATGACGAAGATCGCCAGCCTTGGCTCGGCCCCCAAGGACGGCGTCGCCGCCGGCACCCGGTCGGCAGAGACGATCTTCGACAAGTGATGGCACACCGCATGACCAGGAGGGCGGTGCTGCTCGTCGGCGCCGCCCTCCTGGGCCTTCATTTCCTCCTCGCCGCCTTCTCACAGAGTCCGTACACCCCGATGAAGCTGCGCTACTACGACAAGGTGAGCGGCTATCTGGACCCTTATTTCGCACAGAACTGGATGCTTTTCGCACCCGACCCCCTCGCCGACGACCGCGGAATTCTCGCCCGGGCGAAATGTGCGGACGGCCGGGTCACCGAGTACTACGACGTGACGTCGCCGTACGTTCACGCCGCGCAGGAGAGCCGGTTCTTCCCCTCCCGTATGTCACGGCTGGTCGGCAGCAGCCTGCAGTCCCTCTACAACTCGGACCCGCTGCTCGACCGGCTGCGCAAGTCGGAGAAGGAGAAGAAGAAGCCGGTTCTTCCCCTCATGCCGTACGAGAAGAACTCGCGCGAGGACGCCGTCCGCTTCCTCTCCCGGTACTCCATGACGCAGATGCCTCAGGCCTGCGGAGGTGATCCCCGGAGCATCCAGATCCGTATGTACGTGAGGGAGTTGCCGCCCTGGTCCGAACGCGACGATCCGAGCGCGAAGGACCGGATCAGCGTGCAGGACTACGACTGGCAGAAGGCAGGTGACCTGCGATGAGCAACTCCGTCCCGCTGCTGGACAGATGGAGCAGCCACCCGATGAGCGTGCTGGGCGTGTCCGGCACCCGGGCGCTGATCGGCTTTGTCGGGCTCATGTTCTACGTCAGCCAGTACGGCGACCGCGGGTATCTCTTCGGGCCGGACGGTGTGTTCCCGTGGAAGGACTTCCTGGCCGCCCTCGACCGGGACGGCACCTTCAGCCTGTACGCGCTCAGCAGTTCGGGGTCCTGGTTCGAACTCGTCTTCCACATCGGCATGCTGAGCGCGCTGGCCGTCACCTTCGGTGTGGGCGGCCGCCCGGTGCTCGTCCTGCACTGGGTGCTGCTGTGGTCCGTCTACCAGCGCCAGCCACTCATTCTCGACGGCGGCGACAATCTCGCGTACCTCGTCATCCCGATGCTCGTTCTGACCCGGTGCTACGACCGGCTCTCGCTCTCCCCGGGACTCACCGCGCGCTGGACCCGTCGGCTACCCGAAGTCCTGAGAGCGCTGCAGGCCCCCCTTCACAACCTCGGCGTACTCGCCATCGCCACCCAGATCTGTCTGGTGTACGTCACCAGCGGTCTGTACAAGGTGCAGGGCAAGCTGTGGCAGGACGGAACGGCGCTCTTCTACATCATGCGCATTCCCGAATTCTCTCTGCCCGGCGTGTCGGACCTGGTGTACGGCAACGACACACTGGTCTTCGTCGGCACCTACTCGACCACCTTCTTCCTGGTGTACTTCCCGCTCGGCATTCTGGTGCCACGGCTGCGCCCATGGGCCGCCGTCGCGTCCATCGGATTCCATGTCTCCATCGGATTCTTCATGGGGCTCACCGGCTTCGCCCTGACGATGGTGGCGTGTGACCTCATCTTCCTGAGCCGGCCGCTCGGAGAGGGTCTGGCCTTCGCGACCCGCGCCAGAGCCCGGATCGAGCGGTCCCTGCGTGAACGGATGCGGCGGCCGGAAAAGGACGCCTGCGATACGACCGTCCGGGGGGCAGTGGAAAATAGTGGCTGATCGTCAGGCCGGTTGCCTGAGCGCGCATTTCAGATCCAACCCATGGCAATACGCGAACGGTGGAGTCAACTGTGGCAATGGTCGGGCTGTTCTGGGTCTCCGAGGATGCGGTCCACCTCGGTGCACCACCTGGCGAGTCGGCCCCCGGTGTCCGGTTGGCCACCGAGGGTCTCGATGCGATCGGACCCCGGCCCGGCACCTGGAAGTGGGCCGACCTCGGCTCGGTGACCGTCGTCGGTGCGCCGGTGAGAACGACCCCCGGCCGACAGCTGTCGATGACGCTGGACGTGGTGCTCGGGGCCATGGGGCTGGGCGGACCGGAGGGTCCCGCCGAGATGACCGTACGTGTCCAAGCATCCGACGGTGCGGCCGATTTGCTCGTGCACTCGGCCGCCGCCGGCGCGTACACCCCTGGCGAGGTCGAGCTGTCCCATCAGGTGCTGGACCGCTTCGTCGCCGGCACCCTCAGCCCGGCGGTCCTCAGCGCGTGGGGGCGTGCGCACGGTACGGGGAAGACTCCACGCCCCGCCGAACGCGAGGCCCTTCTCCGGCAGTGGGCGCAGTCCTGATGGCGGGCCTGTCACTACGTCCCGTTCCGGTCTGCGTGCTCAGGAACTCGGCTCCGCCGCTGGCCCGGCACGGGCACGATCCGGCCGCCTTCGTCGAGATCGGGTCCCTGAGCAAGGTTCTCACCGGCACCGTACTGGTACGGATGGCCCGGGCCGGCCTGCTCGGCCTCGACGACGCGGTGGAGCAGTGGCTCCCGACACCGCCCGGATCGGGCATCACGCTACGGAACCTGGCGGACCACACCTCGGGCCTGCAACGGCTGCCACCGGGCCTGACCGGCCCCGATCCCTACGCGGCCTTCGACGGGGACGCGCTGCAGGCCCTGCTGGGCCGACTCGGGGAGGTCACCGTGAGGCAACCAGGACAGGAGGCCGAGTACTCCAACCTCGGTTACGCCGTGCTCGGTGCGGCCCTCGTGTCCGCGGCCGGGCGACCGTACGAGGAATTGGTTCGTGAGCACGTGCTCACCCCACTGGGGGTGGACGAGGTGACCGCGCATCCGCCCGCCGATCGGCTGCTGGGAGCGCGGAGCCTGTTCGGCGGAGAACGCGACCGGTGGACACTGGACGGGCCGATGCTGCCCGCAGGCGGGTTGTGGGCCACGCCTCGCGCGCTGGCCACCGTGGTCACCGGACTGCTGCTCGAGCGCACGCTGGGCGAACCGGCGCCGTCCTGGCAGTCGGCGGGGCCGTTGTTGTGGCACAACGGGGCGACCCGCGATGCGTCGGCCTTCACCGGGGCAGTCCCCCGGACGGGGAACTGGGTGCTCGTGCACCGGCTCGGCGGATCGCCCGACCGCACCGACAAGATCGGACTCGGCCTGCTCGCCGCCGGGAACACGGCGGAACAGGACGAAGGCGAACGCGCATGACCGGCGTCGATGCCGCCGTCGTCGGCACCGGTCCCAACGGACTCGCGGCCGCCGTCACGCTGGCACGCGCAGGCCTGAAGGTGGAACTGTACGAACGCGCCGACGACATCGGCGGCGGACTGCGCAGCAAGGCACTCTTCGACGAGGACGTCATGCACGACATGTGCGCTGCGGTGCATCCGATGGCCGCGGCCTCGCACTTCTTCCGCGAGTTCGACCTCGGCGCGCGCGGCGTCGAACTGCTGAATCCGGATATCAGCTATGCCCATCCGCTCGACGGCGGCCGGGCCGCCCTCGCCCACCGGGACCTCTTTGCGACCTGTGAGCAGCTGGGGCCGGACGGAGAACGCTGGCGCGGCCTGATGCAGCCGCTGCTCGATCACAGCACGGGCGTCGTCGACTTCGTCCTTTCGGCCGGCCGCATGCTGCCGCGCGATCCCCTCGCCCCGCTCCTGCTGGCCGGGCGGGTGCTGCGCCACTCCACCTCGCTCGACGGTTTCCGGGGAGAAGAAGCGGCGGCACTGCTGACGGGCGTGGCCGCACATGCGATGGGCCGGTTGCCCAGCATCGCCTCCGGAGCGATCGCGATGCTGCTCGGCCACCTGGCCCACGGATCGGGCTGGCCGCTGCCGCGCGGTGGAAGTGCGCGCATCGCGGAGGCGATGGCCGTCGACATCACCGCGCACGGCGGCCTCTTCCATACCGGAGCGCCCGTCTCCGACCTGCGTGAACTGCGGCATGCCAGAACCGTGTTCCTCGACACCAGCCCCAAGGGCTTCCTCGCTCTCGCCGCTTCCCGGCTGCCCGCCCGCTACGCCCGCGCACTGGGCGCCTTCCGTTACGGCCCCGGAGCGGCCAAGGTCGACTTCCTGGTCTCCGAACCGATCCCGTGGCGCGACCCGGCGGTGGGCCGGGCCGGCACCGTGCACATCGGTGGTACCCACGCCGAGATGGTGCGTCAGGAAGGGCTCACCGCCAGGGGTGTGCCGACCGGCGAGCCGTTCGTCCTGCTCTCGGATCCCGCGGTCACCGATCCCGGCCGTGCCCGGCCGGGCAGGCGCCCCGTGTGGGCCTACGCCCACGTGCCCAACGGTGATACGCGTGACCCGATCCCGCTCGTACGATCCCGGATCGAGCGGTACGCGCCCGGCTTCGGTGACACGGTCATCGCTCAGCGCGCCATCACGGCGGCCGACTACGAGTCGTACAACCCGAACTACGTCGGCGGGGACATCGGCGCCGGCGCGATCACGCTCACCCAGTCCCTCCTGCGCCCGACCCCGCGCCTGGATCCCTACCGCACTCCCCTGCCCGGGGTGTACCTGTGCTCCGCCTCCACGCCGCCCGGACCCAGCGTGCACGGCATGTCCGGCTACCTGGCGGCCCTTTCGGCACTCCGCCGCGAGTTCGGCGTCCGCACGGCTCCCGTCCTGGCCCCTGCCGCGGCCGCGCCGACCCGGTGACGTCCTCGCGTGAGGAACCTACGGAGGTCGTTCTGGTCCGGCAGCGGGCATCGGCCGCACCGGGTGCGATCGCCGTGGTCCGGCTGCTCGCCGGGCTGCCGCCGCACTGGGCATGTGCCTGCGCCGTCGGGTGCGACCGGATCACGCTGCGCGTCGGGCAGTGCGCCCCCGGGCTGGGCCGTCCCCCGGTGATCCGGTGGCCGGCGCGCCCGGAGGACACACGCCCCCTCTGACCGGATCCGGTGATCAGATCCAGCCGCGTTCGCGGGCCACCAGGGCGGCGTGCGGGCGACTGGAGGCTCCCAGGAGCCGCAGCAGCTCCGCGACATGCCGTCGATAGGTCCGTACGGAGATGCCCAGGGCACGGGCACCGATCTCGTCCTTGCTGCCCCGGCACATCGCTTCCAGCACCCGCCGTTCGATCTCCCCGGGACCGCTGCCTCCGGCGTCGGCCTGTCCGTCGGCACCGTCCGTCAGATCCTCGGCCTGGTCCCAGATCTTCTCGAACAAGGCCACGATGTTGGCGACCAGACCCTCCTCATGCGCCAGCAGGGCCCCACGTGCGCTGTCGGCGGGGTCCTTGGGCACCAGGGCGGCACGCCGGTCATAGACGAGGATCCGCTCGGAGATGTCCTCGGCCACCCGGATCGCGGCACCCTGCGCCGCGAGCTCCCGCAGGTAGACCCTTGTGGGCGGGTGATCGAGCGCCTCTCTGCGGACCACGCTGCGCATGCGGACATTCCGGCGCAGACAGCGCTGGTCGAGCCTGCGGGCATGCGAGATGTTCTCGGGCGTCAGCGCGGTGTAGGGCTCGATGGAGAGGATCTCCTCACGCGCGAAGAAGGCGAGGTCGTCGATCCTGTCGCGGATCTGCGGCAGGCTCCGAAGGTGCTCCACGCCGTGTGCGGAGACGCCCTTCGGCCCTTGTTCGGTGCGGAGTTCGGAGACAAGGTGCTGGGACCGGATGACGTGTTCGAGCTCCTGGTGCAGCTCGCGCAGGCGTAGCTCGGTGAGACGGCGGACGGCGGTCTCCGGACTGGCGGCGGACAGGACACCGGGAGCGGTGCGTTTCAGTACTCCGACCGCACACAGCCGGTTCACCGACTCCGTGGCCTGTTGCGGCGCGATGCGCAAAAGTTGATGAATCTCGTCGCTGGACGTCTTCTGATTTCGCAAGAGATGCCGATATATCGCCTCTTCTGTCTGTGACAGCCCGAAAACAGACATGCTTGTGCTCACGATGCCTTTTCCCCCTGGAACAACGAGCGACTCTCTCGCCGTGCTCGCTGGTCAGGCGGGCTCGGCCGTCGACGGGTCTCTGTTCGATCCGCGAGTCTAACGGCGCTCCATGACAGCGTAGTTGCCGATACGGCGAGGCATGAGGCGGATCGTGATCAAGAACTCACCACGCGATGGCGAGGTGCCGTGACCGTCGTCGCGCTCCCGCGAGGGACCACGGGGCAGCCCTCAGCCCTGAATCGGCAGGTCCGGATGCGTGAGGAGAAAGATCAGGTACGCGACCGCCGCCGATGTGCCCAAGAACGAGAGCACCAGTCCGACCAGAGGCTGGGCGCGGCTCGTGCCCCGACGCGAGGCGGCGCGATATTCGATGTAACCCCGGACAAGGCCTGTGAGGCCCAACGGCAAGGCCAGTAGCCAGACGAGCATCCAGAACGGGCAGCAGAACCAGAACGCGACGGAAGCCCCGCCGAATGCGACGGCGAGGCTCATCCGCCCCGGTCTCTCGCCGGCCGGGTCGTCAACAGGGGTCACACGCTGATCAAAGCAGCATCGGAGCGACGTTCAGCAGCCGCCCCCGGGCAAGCTCTCCGCCCCTCACATGCCCGACCGGGCGTGGGATCACGGGAGACACCGGGCGATCACGGTTCACGGACCTGCGAACCCCCGGACGTGACGTTTCTTGATCAGCGTGCGCTCTGTCCAGTGGGCCGGTACGACCGGTCCACCGAATCAAGGAAGGGGCGCGAGTGCGCTTCACACATGCTGCGTTGACCGCCGGGCTCGCGGTTGCGGCGAGCCTGCCACTGTCGGGAACCGCAAGCGCCGGGGGAACGGTGGGGGCGGGGCTGATCACCGCCACGGACTACTCCGCGGGGTCCCCCGCCACCGTCGCGCTGGACCCGGCGACCGGCTCCGTAACCACCACGTTCGCCCAGGCCGCGGAGGACGGGGTCGTCTCACCCAAGGGCTCCCGGGTTGCGTACATCCAGCGCCGGGACACCTGCATACCGCAGGACGAGGGCTGCATGTACGCCCGCGACCTGGTGATCGCCGAGGCCGACGGCAGCGATCGGCGCGTCCTGGCCCAGGGCGTCCGGCCCGAGGACGCCACCGCGCCGTACGTCGGACACCCTGACTGGTCACCGAACGGCAAGAGGATCGTCTACGACAGCCCACGCGGCCTGGAGTGGATCGCCACGGATGGCACCGGTGCCGAGGTGCTCACCTCCGGCAGCCGCGGCACGTTCTCCCCGGACGGCCGGAGCATCGCCTTCCTGAAGACCACCTCGTACGAGACACCGGACGGCTGGGAGTCCGGCTCCGACGTCTACGTCCTGGACCTGGCCACCCGTGAGGTCCGCGCCGTCACGACCGACCACCAGGCGTGGTCGACGCCCGCCGACTGGTCCCCCGACGGGCAGCGCGTCGTCCAGTCCACCGGGAACGGTCTGCGCATCACGGACGTGGCCACCGGCGCCGCCACCGAGCCGCAGTGGCCGACGCCCCTCTCCGGTATCCAGAACCCGGTCTTCTCGCCCGACGGCAGCCGGATCGCCTTCACCGCCGTCGACGACCTCGCCGGCACGAGTGGCGTCTATGTAGTCGACGCCACCGACGACGGGAACCTCGGCGTGATCACCGACCGTCCCGTGACCCTCACGGACTGGCTGGCCGACTAGGGTCCCGCCGCACCCTCCCCGAGGCCGCACCCACCCGCGTCCTCAGCCCGTTCCAGCGAGCTTCCACGATGCTCGGAACGCCTTCGTCCGTCTGACCGACGGGCGGGCACAGGCCGACGCCTGAACAGTGAGGAGGCCCGGTCGGCGCGCGCCGACCGGGCCTCCTCTCGGGTCGTACGATTCCCGTCCCGGCGGGGTCAGTGGTAGCTGAAGTCGCCCACGGTCCAGGCGCCGACGTCCTCGATCGAGACCCGGTACATCCCGCCCGTCTCCGGAATCCCCACAGCACCCTGCAGGATCCGTGCGACGTGGAAGTGCAGATGCGTGGGGGGACCGTCCTTCCGGGTGGAGGCGGTGAAGGTCCCGGCGAACTCGCCCAGGTGGGCCGAATCCGTCAGGACCTCCGACACCCGCTGTCGCCAGACGGCTTCGGGAGCCAGTCGACCGGTGATGACAGCGCCACCGGTGACCACGGTCAGGGACATCTGATTGCTTTGCCCGGACTCCACCAAGTAGGCGATGTCAACGAGCAATTCGTCAGGCTTCGACATGAGAGCCGATTCTATTCACCGGGACCGGTCCGGTGAACTTCGACAACGGGGCCAACGGCTGAACGCCGAAGACCGCCGTGCCGCGGCAGACACGGACGAGAGCCTCGCCCGAGCCCGCCGGCGCCCGGAGCCGGCCCGGCCTGCCGACACAGGCGTGCGCGGAGCCGGAGAGCGAGGGCGGCGCCCACGCCGCCTCCAGCCGACGATCGCCGGCTGGGTAATTCCCGGCCGCGGAACTCGAGTTGCATTCCCGTCCCCGCTCCGCGCAAATGCCTCCGGTCCGGCAGCCCGAAACCGGCGAGGCCCAGCCGCTCATCCCGGTATTCGTGACGACATGTCCGGGAGCAGGACGCGCCACCGCCGACAGATCTTTGCAGCAGCGTCACAAGGGCTGCGCATCACCTCCGGCGCGTGCCAGTAGCGTTGCTGCCCGCTCGATCCCACGTGCGAACTCGAGACAGGTCGTCGGCGTCCCTGGCGGCGCAGCCATCACAGAAAGATCGCAGATGGACTACTGCTCCGCGTGCCGCCGAATTCTCAATGGGGCGCTCGTGTGTCCGGGGTGCGGCGCATACGCTCCCGACATCGCCCCGCCCGCCCGTCACTCCCGCGGCACGGCCGCCTCCACCGCTACGACGAATCAGGCGTGGCGCACGGAGGAGTGGCCTGCCCCGGGGCCCCGCAGCGGCACTCATCGCACCGAGGCGGACCCGATCGGCAGCGTCGTGCCCGCAGGCGCGACGACGGACGCATCGGCCACCGGTTCGTCCAGCGGCCCCGAAGGCAATGCCGCCACCGGGCAGGGCCGGGCAGCTCGGCGTCGACAGCTGGCGCGCTGGAAGAAGAACAAGCGCCGGGCCGTGGCCGCGACGGCCGTTGCCCTTGTCGGTGGCGGCCTGACCGTTGCCGCGCTGCCGGCCACCAGGTCTTCCAACAGCCACACACACGCATCGTCACCGCCGGAGCCGGTGGCCGCGGCCACCCCCCGGACAGCGACCACCGACTCGGTGTCCGAGCAACCGGACACCCAGGTTCCGCGGCATCCCGGCCCTGACCGCCCTGCGACGACGGGCCGGCACCGGAGCTCCGCCGTCGCCGTGCCGCACACCGCGACGCCGAGCCGGCAGCCGAAAGCCGCCGCCACGGCGTCCTCTCCCGCGACCTCGAGCACCACACCGGACACCACACCCGAGTCGGCCGACGGGACGCACACGGGCAACGCCGAGACCCCGGCCCAGCCCCAGACCCAGGCCCCGGAGACGACTCCGCCGGCTTCCACCGGACACTCCGGCACGGGTTCATCGGCTGTGCACCTGCTGCCGATCACGTCGGCGGGTGATCCGACCTCTCCGGCGCAGATCTGTCTGATCGCCGTGTGCATCGGCTGATCGCCTCGTCCCCTCGCACACGGACGTTCCACACACGCGCGGCCGGAGACGCGGCCCGTCCCCGGCCGCGCCCTGACGGACAGCACCCCCATGACCGCAGGGGTGCGAGCGTCCGTACACGGCCCGGCGCCCCAGGGGCGCAGCGGCTCAGGGCCGGACGAGGACTTCAGGGCCTCGCGAGCCGGCCATGACCCGGTATCCGTCGGGCACCTCGTCGAGGCCGACGGCGCGGTCGAAGACCCGGCGGGGCTCGGTCCTCCCGTCGAGTACGTCCGGCAGGAGCCCGTCGATGTGGGCGCGGGCCGGAGCCGCGCGGCGGAGCCGGGCCCTTCCTACGCGCCCGCCGGGCTCCGGTGGCCCCCGAGCAGGCCGGTCCCCACCGCGGCCCGCGCCGCGCTCCCGGGTGCGCACCGCGGGCTGCGGCTGATGATGGGAGTACGGCCGAGGACTCGGAGCTGATCATGACGGGTTGGTTTGTCAGGGACTACTCCCAGGACGATCTCGAGGCGGTGATCCTCCTGGACATGGAGAGCGGCACGACCGGAGAACCTCCCCTCTTCCAGCTCTCCGACACCGTGGCGGCCCTCCAAGCCCTTCATCCGGCCGTGGTGGCCATGGCGGACGACGTGATGATCGGGGCCGCGGTGAGCAGGGTGGAAGGCGACAGGGCGTGGATCCTGCGTATCTGCATGGCCCCGTCCTGGCGGCATCGAGGTCTGGGCAGTGCCCTGATCACCACCCTTGAGCACCGGCTCTTCGCCGGTGGTGTCCGGACGGTGCACGCGGTACTGCCCGAGGGCGAGACCGGTGCCGCCGCTCTGCACAACTGCGACTTCGACACCCGCTCCGGCCTGGTGTTCTTCGAGAAGCGCGGGCCCGTGACCCCTCAGGCGATCGGCATGCTGGCCGCGCTCGGTGCGGAGCTGCCGCCCGGAGGGCTGTGGCAGAAGGTCGCGGGCATGGAACGGGAGAAGCGGCTCATCGAGCGACGTCTGGTCCTGCCGCTGGCCCATCCGGAACTGGCCGCCCAGCACGGGGTGGAGCTGCCGCGCGCGGTCATGCTGTTCGGTCCGCCCGGGACGGGCAAGAGCACCTTCGCGCACGCGATCGCCAGCCGCCTGGGATGGCCCTTCGTCGAACTGTTCCCCGCGCGTCTCGCCGCCGAATACGGGCTGGCGGCCGGGCTGAACCGACGGTTCGACGAGATCGCCCAGCTCGACCACGCACTGGTCTTCATCGACGAGGTCGAGGAGATCGCCGTCGAACGCACCGGCGCGGACCCGACCGCGGTCGGCATCGTCAACGAGCTGCTCAAGGCGATCGTCCGGTTCCGCAGCCAGGACGGCCGACTGCTCGTCTGCGCCACCAACAACGTGACCACGCTGGACCCGGCCTTCCTGCGGCACGGTCGCTTCGACTACGTACTGCCCATCGGCCCTCCCGACCACACGGCCCGCGCCGCGCTGTGGGGGAGCTACCTGGCACGAGCGGGCGCGGAGGCCGACAACGCGGCACTCGCGTCCGCCAGTGAGGGATTCACGCCCGCCGACATCGCCCACGCCGCGCGTACCGTCTCCCAGTCCCAGTTCGAGCGCACCATCGACACCGGAACCCGGGCCCGCCCCACCACGGACGACTACCTGGAGACGATCGGCGCGACCAAGCCCACGGTCAGCAGCGCCATGGCCCAGGAGTTCTCGGACCAGAGCGACAAGTTCGCCCGCATCTAGCGTCCCGGCTCACGCGTGTGGCGTCCTGGCTCGCGCGTGACGATCGCTCCGGCACCTGGGCGAGCCGGGAACGAACACCTCGCCCCGCATGTCACGCGTGCCGCGCAGCGGGTCCTGCGGGGGTTGTCCCGGCACCCCGCGCCCACCGGCGGCCGCCGTGAGAATTCGGTCACCTCCGCGCAATGAAATCTGCCGGAAACGCATGGGTGTTCGTTACGAAACGCGACGCCGCCACCCTCTCTGTCGCCGGACCCCCACGCCGCCCCGAGGAGGGACTCCCTCTTGACCCCCGTGACCCTGGCCGCGGCAGGCCTCGACTCAGGCGACACCGCCTGGCTGCTCGCCGCCACCGCGCTCGTCCTGCTGATGACTCCCGGGCTGGCCCTGTTCTACGGCGGCATGGTCCGTTCGAAGAGCGTCCTCAACATGCTGATGATGAGCTTCGTCTCCATCGCGCTGGTCACCGTCGTCTGGCTGGTCGCCGGCTACTCGCTGGCCTTCGGCGACGACGTCTTCGCCGGCCTCATCGGCAACCTCGACCACGCGGGCATGGCGGGCATCGGTCCCGGCACCCTCACCGGCAGCGTCCCCACCCTGCTGTTCACCACGTTCCAGCTCACCTTCGCGATCATCACGGCGGCACTGATCAGCGGCGCCGTCGCGGACCGCATGAGGTTCGCGGCCTGGCTGGTGCTCGTGCCGGTGTGGACCCTGCTCGTATACGTTCCCGTCGCACACTGGGTGTGGGGACCCGGCGGCTGGATCGCGCACTCCCTGGGCGCCCTGGACTTCGCCGGGGGCCTCGTGGTGGAGATCGCGTGCGGAGCGTCGGGCCTGGCACTCGCCCTGGTGGTGGGCCCGCGCATCGGCTTCAAGAAGGACGCCATGCGCCCGCACAACCTGCCGATGGTGATGCTCGGTGCCGGGCTGCTCTGGTTCGGCTGGCTCGGCTTCAACGGCGGCTCGGCCCTCGGTGCCAACGGTCTTGCCGCGGCCTCGCTCCTCAACACCCTCGTCGCCGGATCCACCGGCCTGCTCGGCTGGCTCTTCGTCGAGCAGAAGCGCGACGGCCACCCGACCACCTTCGGCGCGGCGTCGGGCGCGGTCGCCGGACTGGTGGCGATCACGCCCGCATGCGGCACGGTCAGCATCCTGGGCGGCGCCGTGGTCGGACTCGCGGCCGGCGTCGTCTGCTCGTACGCGGTCGCGTGGAAGTTCCGGTTCGACTACGACGACTCGCTGGACGTGGTCGGCGTGCACTTCGTCGGAGGTGTCGTCGGCACCTTGCTCATCGGCCTGTTCGCGACGGCCACGATGACCGGCGGCAAGGAGGGTCTCCTCTACGGGGGCGGCCCGGGCCAGCTCGCCCGGCAGGCCGTCGCCGTCCTCGCCGTGGCTGCGTACACGTTCCTGGTGACCTACGGGATCGGTAAGGCGATCGACAAGCTGATGGGGGTGCGCGCCTCCACGGAGGAGGAGCTCACGGGCCTGGACCAGACGGTGCACGCGGAGAGCGCCTACGATCACGGCGTCCTGGGTCATGCCGCCCCGCAGGCCCTCGCCCTCTCGACACCTCACTCCAAGAACGGGAGCCCTGCCACATGAAGCTCATCACCGCGATCGTCAAGCCGTACCGCCTTGACGAGGTGAAGACCGCACTGCGGGAGCTCGGCGTGCAAGGACTGACCGTTACGGAGGCCAGCGGATACGGGCGTCAGCGCGGCCACACCGAGGTGTACCGGGGCGCCGAGTACCGGGTCGACCTGGTGCCCAAGGCCCGCATCGAGGTCGTCGTCGAGGACGCGGACGCGGACCTGGTCATCGACGCGGTGGTCCGCGCCGCCCGGACCGGCAAGATCGGCGACGGCAAGGTGTGGGCGGTGCCGGTGGACACGGTGGTGCGGGTCCGTACGGGCGAGCGGGGCCCGGACGCGCTGTAGGCGGTGCCGGTCGCGGTCACCACCGAAGGCGGCTGACGGTGCTCGTCCGGAACCACTCCCGCCCCATCGGCTTCCGGCTCCACGGCAAGCACCGGTCAGGGCCCGGCCCGCGGCGTCGAGGATCGAGAACACCCGCCTCCGCCGGCCGCTACTCGCCGATGCGTACCACCGCCAGCGTGATGTTGTCGGGGCCGCCCGCCTCGATGGCGGCCTTCCACAGCTCGAACGCAACCCTGCAGTCGTTGTGCACCCGCAGCAGGCTGTCGAGCTCGTCCTCGGTCACCGGGTCGGTCAGCCCGTCGGTGCAGACCAGGTAACGATCGCCCGCGGACAGCGGCAACGTCGTCACGTGCGGCGTGACGGCGCTGAACCGGGTGGCACCACCGAGCGCCTGCGTGATGAGCGACGTGGTGCGCCGGCCCGGCGCCAACGGCGGGCTGTCGTCGACACTCACCCGGCGAAGTCCGTCCTGAGTCGCGTCGAGCACCCTGCTGTCGCCGACATTGAAGACGAGCAGCGAATCCGCCAGCACGACGGCACCCGCGACCGTGGTCCCCATGGCGGCCCGCTCCGGATGACCGACGGCGGCTGCGTACACCGCATGATTGCAGGCCTTCAGAGCGTCACCCACGGTTTCCTCGCTGTCCAGCGAAGGGCCGATCGCAGCGAGTTCGCGGACGACCAGCGCACTGGCCACCTCGCCGGCCGGCTGCCCGCCGATACCGTCGGCGACCGCGACGACGAGCGGTGCGCCGAGAGGGAACAGCAGCGTCTGCGGGTTCTCGGTCACGGTGCCGCACAGCGTCCACGGTCCGGCAACGAGGCTGTCCTCATTGTGATCGCGGATCAGCCCGGTGTGGCTCAGTGCAGTGACAGCTACGTACGGCATCAGAGGGCCCCGCTTCTCCGCAACGGCAGATGCGCCCCGCACCTCCATTGTGGCGCTGCGAGCCGGCGGATGCCCTCGTCGCCGCCCTGTTCCCGCCGGCCGGTGGACGGAGCTCCCCGTGGGTCTCCCGCCGGGTGAGACGTCACGGCCGGCGTTACGGCCTCCGGCCTCACGGGCAGGCATCGGAGCATGCCCATGCTCGTCGGAACGTCAGGGTGGCAGTACAAGGACTGGCGCGGCGTTCTCTATCCCCCCGGGCAACCGCAGCGGCTGTGGCTGGAGGAGTACGCCCGGCAATTCGGCACGGTGGAGAACAACAACGCCTTCTACCGGCTTCCCACTGCGGAGATCTTCGCCTCCTGGCGCGAGCGGACCCCGGAGGGGTTCGTCATGGCGGTCAAGGCCAGCCGCTACCTGACCCATCTGAAGCGGCTGCGCGACCCCGAGGAGCCGGTGCATCGGCTGTTGGATCACGCCCAGGGTCTCGGCGACCGCCTGGGACCCGTGCTGCTGCAACTGCCGTCGCACTTCAGGGAGGACACCGAGGCTCTGGACGCCTGCCTGACCTGCTTTCCCGACACGGTCCGGGTGGCCGTCGAACTCCGCCACACCTCGTGGTGGGAGGCGGAGCGAAAGCTCCGGACGGTACTGGAACGGCACGGCAGCGCGCTGTGCTGGGCCGATCGGTGGTCCCGCCCGGTGACACCGCTGTGGCGTACGGCGTCGTGGGGGTACGTACGGTTTCACGGCGGCATCGCAGAGCCGCCGCCGCGCTACGGCCGCCAGGCGTTGAAGTCCTGGGCCCGCCGCATCGTCGAAACCTGGCCCGACACGAACGACGTCTATGTGTACTTCAACAACGACCTGGGCGGCGCGGCCGTCGTGGACGCCGCGAAGTTCGCACGGGCAGCAGCCGCGTTGGGCCGGACGGTGAGCCGTACGCCTCCGGCCCCGCCGGCACGGTCCACGTCCTGAGCGAAACGGGACACCGGCGGCAGTGCCCGCGTCACCGGCGGCACGACGAGGCCGGCGCACCCGTCGTTCCGTGACATCAGCCACACGGACTTTTGGCACTCAGGTCGTCGAATAGTAGATCGAGGCCTGACGGCATAGTGCGTTTTATCCGTCTTGATGCAGAAATACTCCGCGCAAGATCGAGTGGTATTCGACCTGCTCGACACTTTCGCCCGTTCGTGCGGCGAACAACGGCTTCTGACGGCCCGACGGACTTCTTCGCCACCCCGTGAGCCGGACGAGCACGCCTGCACGCCCGTTTCAAGAGCCGTCCACGGCTACGGGCCGAGGTAGTACTGACGCCTGTTGCCGCACCCCGACACCAGTTCCAAGAATGTCGGCCGCAAGGCGTCTCCGCGGCCCTGGTGCAGGAACTGGGCATGGCCGGACCCCCTGGGGGCGCTCCGCGATCACCGAGCGAGGTCACGCATGAGGAAGCACCGCAGGAAGTCGTACTACCGGCCGATAGCCATCGCTGTCATCGCCGTGGGAGCCGTGGGTGTGCCCTCCGCCGCCATGGCGTGCCTGGGTACTCAGGGTGATGCGAGTGGTCGCCCCTCCGGCCACTGGGAGAACGTGAGCTCCCACAAGCGGTGGACGGGCTCGTCCTGGGGTCATGAGCCGACAGCCGGAGCGTCGAAGCCCCCCACTGCGACTCCCACCGCACCGCAGACCACCGCGTCCCCCGCCGCACCTGCCACGACCGCACCGGCATCCGGGGCCACGGCCCGCGTGCTGACGCTCGTCAACAACGAGCGCAGCAAGGCCGGATGCTCCCCGCTGACCACGAACGCGAAGCTGACCAAGGCCGCTCAGGACCACAGCAAGGACATGGCATCCCACCGGAACATGTCCCACACGGGCTCCGACGGGTCGTCGCCCGGCGACCGGATCACGCGTGCCGGTTACAGCTGGAGCTCCTACGGCGAGAACGTCGCCTACGGCTACTCCACGCCCGAGAAGGTCATGGCGGCCTGGATGTCCAGCCCGGGCCACAAGCGCAACATCCTCGACTGCTCGTTCAAGGAGATCGGCATCGGCCTCGCGCAGCCCGACAGCTACTGGACCCAGGACTTCGGCACGGCCCGATAGGGACACTGCGGGGACGGCGCGCATCCTCCCTCGGACGAAGGCCCCGACCGGTTCGCCGGCCGGGGCCTTCGCCATCGGTGCGTCTCCATGCGGGCGGGCCACCGTCGGCACGGATCATGGCGCGGACGGGACGGTCCCCGGCGGCCCGACATCAGGGTTCGCCGGGCCGGCGTCAGGAGGCGCCGCTCGGGCCCTCCTGGAGATACGCGGCGATGTCGGCCATGTCGTTCCCGATCGCCAGCACGCCCTTGATGTCGGGCGCCGACGCACCGTTCACCCCGGCGAAGAACACGTCGTACTGTCCCTTGCCGGTCTCCAGATACCCGGCGATGGTCTCCGCGCCCACGCCCAGCCGGTCGTTGACGAGGTCACCACCCGCGACGGTGCCCGTCTTGGCGGAGACCAGGCCGCGGGCGGGGCAGCTCCGGCAGGATGACGCGAGGGACCCGTCGACGCCCAGCGTCGGCAGCGCCTCCCGGAAGCGGGTCGCGTCGGAGGTGCCCTGCCAGTACGTGAGGATCTGGGCGACGGCGCGGGGGGTGGTGCGGTCGCTCGGGTCGCCGCCGCGGCCGTCGGCGAGCTGAACCGTCTTGCGGTCCACCTTGGCGGCGTCCAGGAACTTCGCGAACACGGGGAAGCCGTCGGCGCACCGGGAACTGCCCGTGCTGGCAGCCATGAGGCAGATCCCGAGATTCGCCCCGAGGTTGTGGCTCACCTTGAGGATGAGCCGGGCGTATTCGCCGTAGGACGGAGAAGTGAACCGGGCCACCTCCGGCGCGCCCTCGTACGACCGGGGCAGGCGGCCGGCCGGGTTGGGTCCCACGGGTTTGGCGGTGACCTCGACCCCGGCCCGCTTCAGTGCCTCGATCAAGGCGGTACGGCCGAAGGTGTTCGGATCGCGGATGTCCGACACCCGCAGGACCGGGTCGGAATCGGCGGCGATGGTGCCGGAGAGCTTGATGCGGGTGCCGTCGGCGGAGGGTTCGACCGTGATGTCGGTGGGTTTGCCGGCCGCGACGGTACGGACGGTGGACGACACGGTGTACGACGCCACGTGCGGACGCCAGTCGAGCCGGGCCGGTGCCCCGGCACCTTCGCCCGGGGTGGTGAGCAGATCGATCACGTTGTCGTTGATGATCAGCGGCGTCGGGGTCGGATCGAGCTCCGGGTCGGGACGGAACAGCCGCGCGTCCACGATCACGTCACCGTCCACCTTGGTGATCCCTGAGTCACGCACCTGCTGGGCCAACTGGTCGATGCCGGCCAGCGGATTCTGCGGGGTGAGGGTCGCTCCGGGGACGTCGTCGGCGTAGGTGTGGTCGATGGCGGTGAAGGCGACGGTGCCGTCCGCACGCGTACGGCCACCGAGGGTCAGGTCGCCCTGGGCGACGAGGGCCAGGTCCCCGGTGAGGGTCGCGCCCTGGCGCTTTCCGACGGCGTGCACCGGTGTGACGAAGCGGTGATCGCTGCCGAGGGTGTGCCAGGTGCCGCTGACGCTGAACAGTTTGGCCACCGACCCGGGGATGAAGAACTGGTCGGCGGAGCGCGTCTGCACGATCTCGCCGGTCGCCGGGTTCTGCTGGAACAGCCCCCACTGGGCATGCGGGTAGTAGGGCTTGTGCATGATCGACGCGATGCGCGGGTCGAGGCCGGCCAGCTCCTTCGACGGCGTCACCCAGGCAAGGCCGAACGCGGCCACGCTGCCGGCGAGCAGGAGGCCTAGGACGGTGAGGACACGCTGGCTGTTCCGGCTGCTGCTCCGGCCTGGCGTGATGGCTGATGACATGCGGACTCCACGTGGTGTGTGGTTCGCGGTGCTCACTGGGACCGAAAAAGGGTGATTCGAGGTTATGGGCCGCGAGGAGCGGAACGATTCGGCGCGGCGAGCGGGTCCCCCGGACGGTCGCGGGACCGGGTGGCCGGATGCGCCCGTATGGTCGCGAGGGGCGGCTCACCCCTCGGACGGCGCCCGCGGGCAGCTCACCGCCTCAGCAGCGCGGGCAGGTCCGCGAAGGAGTCCAGGACGTGGTCCGGGGTGCCGGTGGCGGACCTGTGTGTCTCGGGCAGGTATTTGCCGGTCCTGACCAGTACGCCGGTGATGCCGAAGCGCTGCGCCGCCAGTACGTCGGTCTCGATGTCGTCACCCACCATCAGCGTCTCGGACGCGACGGCGCCGAGGTGGGCCAGCGCGGTGGCGTAGAACGCCTCGGCGGGCTTGCCGGTGACTTCCGCCTCGACCCGGGCGGCCCGTTCCAGCCCCGGGAGGAAGGCCCCGGTGTCGAGGTCCAACCCTTCCGACGTGCGCCAGTACAGGTTCCGGTGCATCGCGACCAGCCTGGCGCCGCGCTGGAGGTGTCGGAAGGCCGCGTTGAGGGCCGCGTAGCCGAACGCGTCGCCCGCGCCTCCCACGACGACCACGTCCACCCCGGCGCCCTCCGCCACGTCGACGAGGGTCACGCCCGCCAGGTCTTCGCTCACGTCGCCGCTGTTGAGCACCGCGCACCGGGCGCCGGGGTAGTGCTCGCGCAGATACGCGGCGGTGACCGACGGTGCGGTGAGGATGTCGTCCTCGCCGATGGGGAAGCCCGCCCCGGCCAGTTTCGCGGCGATGCGGGCGCGGGTGCGGGACGTGGTGTTGGTGACCAGGGCGAGCGGGAGTCCGGCGGAACGCAGCCGCTCCATGGCCGCCACGGCGCCGGGCAGCGGCTGCCAGTCCACGGTGAGCACGCCGTCGATGTCGATCAGGGCCGCTCCGGACACTCCGATTCGTTCCATACGGTCGAATGTCGCCGACTTGCGGGACCGGCGCACATGGGGTTGCTTCGAAGTAGGTACGTACGTGGTCACTGTCTCCCCTGAGTCGGGGGTGAGCCACTGTGTTGTTCACCGATCGCACGGATGCGGGGCAGCGCCTCGCCGAAGCGCTCAGGCATCTGGCGGGGGAGAAACCCGTGGTGCTGGGTCTGCCGCGCGGCGGGGTTCCCGTGGCCGCGGCGGTCGCCACGGCGCTCGGAGCCCCCCTCGACGTGATCGTGGTCCGCAAGCTCGGTGTCCCGTACCACCGTGAGCTGGCCTTCGGCGCCATCGGGGAGGGCGGTGTGCGGGTGATCAACGACGACGTCGTCCGCCGCGGAGGACTGAGTCCCTCGGACATCGCGACCGTCGAGCGCGCCGAGCAGACGGCACTCGTACGGCAGGCCGAACAGTTCCGTGACGACCGGCCGCGGCTGGCGCTCGACGGCCGTACCGCGATCGTGATCGACGACGGGGTCGCGACCGGTGCCACGGCCTCGGCGGCCTGCCAGGTCGTACGGGCACAGGGCGCGGCCCGCGTGGTACTCGCCGTTCCGGTGGCCCCCGCGGACACGGTGGCCTGGCTGCGTACGCAGGTGGACGAGGTCGTCTGCCTCTCCACGCCGGTTCTGTTCTCGGCCGTCGGCGAGTGGTACCGGGACTTCTCCCAGACCTCCGACGAAGAAGTCATCTCCCTGTTGAAGGCGTAGCGCCACCCTGATCCGTGCAGGGCCGGGTGGAGCCGCCCGGAACCGCTCCGCCCGTTCAGGCGTGCCGCCGTACAGACCCGTATACAGTGCGAAAAACATGCAACTTCAAGTACATGGGGGGCCGACATGGCACTGTTCGGGAACGCGCACACCATCGATACGGCGACGGCGCAGCAGGACTTCGCGCGGCTGCTGGGCCAGGGCGAGCAGGTACATGCCGCGTACCTGCTGATACGCGACACCATCCTCTTCACCGACCGGCGCCTCCTCCTCGTCGACAAGCAGGGGATCACCGGCAAGAAGGTGGAGTACCACTCCGTGCCGTACCGGAGCATCACGCATTTCGCCGTGGAGACCGCCGGCACGTTCGACCTCGACGCGGAGCTCAAGATCTGGGTCTCGGGCACCTCGCTGCCGATCCAGAAGACCTTCACCAAGGGCGTCGACATCTACGAGGTACAGGCGATCCTCACCCAGTTCGTGGCGAAGTAGGGTCCCGCCGGCTGCGCGGGCGGGACCCTGCTCGGCCGGTTCAGTCCGCGCAGTACGCGTCCTGCGCCGGGCGCGCCCCCGTCGTGAGGAACTCGGTGACCTTGCCCGTGCCGCACGCGTCGCCGTTGCCCAGGTAGACACCGTGCCCCCCGTGGTCGACCGTGACGAGCCGCGCACGGTCGCCCAGGGCCTCACGCATCTTCAGCGCGCCGAAGTACGGGGTAGCGGGGTCCCGGAGGTTCTGGATCATCAGGATGTTGGACGGGCCCTTCGAGGTGATCGTGGTCGGCTTCTCGGCGGGTGCGTCCTTCCAGAACGCGCAGGGCGTGATGTTGGCCGGCATCCCGGCCGTCAGCGGGTGACGCACCCGGTCGGCGGCCACCGCCCTCCGGTACGAGGAGACGGATGCCGGCCAGCGCACGTCGTTGCAGATGACGGCCACCATGACCGCGGCGTCCTGGTCCGGCAGCGGGTTCGCCAGATCGGCCGGAAGAACCGGTGTGGCGGCCGGGTCCTGGGCCGCCAGGACGAGCCGGGCGGTCTGCTCGAACGAGGCGTCGCTGTAGAGAGCGCTCTGCAGCGCCTGCCGCAGCCGGTTGCCGGTCAGCGCGACGCCCGCCGTGGTCGTCGCCTTCGGCTCACGGTCCAGCTTCGCCGCCAGGAGGAGGAACGACGGCCGTACGTCCTCGGCCCGTCGTGCCAGTCGCAGCCCTTCGGCCTCCCGCGCCGGATCCGATGCCCAGGCCGCGAAGTCCCGGAAGCGGTCGTCCGCCGCCTGCGACATGTTGGCCAGCCAGCCGCGCGCGACCCGGGCCGGGTCGGGGTCACCGCTGCTGTCCAGCACCCAACGGTCGGTGTGCTGCGGGTACTTCTGCGCGTACGCGGCGCCTACGTACGTACCGTACGAGACGCCCCACGCCGACAGTTTCTCCTCACCCAGCGCCTGCCGGAAGCGGTCGATGTCGCGCACCTCGTTCGCCGTGGTGAAGCTGCGGAGCACGGCGCCCCCGTTGCGGGCGCAGGCCTCGGCGGTACGCCGGGACCGGACGACGTTCTCCGTGATGTCACCGCCCGGTTCCGGCCAGGAGCGCAGGCTCGTCATGTACCGGTCGTCCTCGTCGAGCCCGCAGTTCGCCCGCGTACTGCCGCCGGTCCCGCGCGGATCGAGGCCGACCAGGTCGTACGCCCCCGCCATTTCCTTGCTCAATGCCGCCCCCTTCTGCGTCAGCCGCTGCACCCCGGCGCCGCCCGGGCCGCCGGGGATCACGATCAGCGTGCCGCGCCGCGCCTCGGGACGGTCACTGCGCAGACGGGAGACGGCGAGGGTGAGCTGCGGACCGGCCGGGTCGGCGTAGTCGAGCGGTACGGGCAGGTCTGCGCACTCCTGCTCGGCGGGGCCGCCGGGCTGGGCACAGGGCCGCCAGGTGAGGGCGGGGACGGACACGCCGGACTTCGCCGGTGCGGCCTGGGCCGTCGGGACGGTGGCCGCCGTCAGGGACGTGGCGACGGCGGTCGCCGAGAGCACGAGAAGCAGGGCCCGATTGCTGTAAGTGGTCATGGGGCAAGGCTTGTTGAGCGGGATCCTCTTTCCCATCCGGCAGGCGTCACGGCTCCGGTGGGGGTAGCCCCCGAGCTTTCGGGAGCGGTCACCCCGGTGTCGGGCCGGGCCACGGGGTGGGAGGGCCCGGGTGCCCACCGGTGGTCAGAGCAGAGGGACGTTCCACCACATGCGGCCGCCCGGAGGGACACCGGAGGTCAACTGTTCCTCCTGCCGAACAGCAGCTTCCACGGTGCGATCGCCGACTCGATCTGTACGCGCAGCCCGAGCTTCGATTCGCCGTTGACCCGCTCCTCGAATCTGATCGGCACCTCGACGATTCTCAGTCCGCGCCTGACCGTCCGGTAGTTCATCTCCACCTGGAAGGAATACCCGTTGCTGCGGATGGAGGGCAGATCGATCGCTTTCAGGGAATCCGCACGCCATGCCTTGAAACCGGCCGTGGCATCCTTCACGTGCAGCCGCAGAATCGCGTTGACGTAGAAATTCGCCCAGGCGGAGAGCGCCTTGCGGTGCCAAGGCCACTCGGTCGCGAGCGAACCGCCCTCCACGTAGCGGGAACCGATCACGACAGCGGCATCGTCGGCGAAGAGTTTCTCGACCATGAGCGGGACCACCGAAGCCGGGTGGGAGAGGTCGGCATCCATCTGAATGACGACGTCCGCTTCTTCTTCGAGCGCGCGTGTCATACCGGCGACATACGCGCGGCCCAGCCCGTTCTTCTCCGTCCGGTGCAGAACGCCGACCGTGCCCGAGGTCTCGGTCGCGAGCCGGTCCGCGACCTGGCCCGTGCCGTCGGGCGAATTGTCGTCCACCACCAGAACATGCAGATTCGGTACGTGCAGATCCGTGAGCAGATCGACGAGGATGGGCAGGTTCGTCCGCTCGTTGTAGGTGGGGACGACCACCACGACCTTCGGGGAAGTCTTCTCCACGACCATTCCCTTGCGCTCTCAGGCATTTACCGATGATTCACGCTCTTGATCCGCGCGAGCCTAGCAGTCGGGAACCGCGCCTTCGCGAGCTCGTCCGGGCAGCTGCCCGCATCACACCGGCCGCCCGATCCGCGAGGTCCCTGCCGCCGCCGAGGCGATACCGGCCCGACAGAAGTCCATTTACGAGTACGCCACTGGTTTCAAGGGTCTGAATCGATGAAAAGGCCCTCTCGATTTCGCAGGTGCCGGGCGGGAACACGGCTGACTCTTCCCGGAGTTCCCCGGTGTTGGGTACGCTGACGGGCGCGCAGACCCGGGTCCGTTGCACCCTTTCGCCGCTGAATCGGAGTGCGCCATCAACCTTCCGCAGACTCCGGCTGCTTTGCGCGCGACGCGCCGTCCCGGGAGACGCCACGAGCCAGGTCCGGAACAGGGCTCCGCGCCACTGTCCCCATACCGGGTCGGCCTATTGCCCGCGCTACTGGCACTGCTGATGGGTCTTTGGGGGATCCGTCGCGAAAACACCATGTGGCGCGACGAGTCCGTGACGTACCAGGTCGCCCGTCGAAGCCTCTCCGAGATCTGGCAGCTGCTCGGCAATGCCGATGCGGTGCACGGCCTCTACTACTTCGTCATGCACGCGCTGTTCGCCGTGGGGGGCGACGGTCTCGTGACACTCCGGCTCCCGTCGGTGCTCGCGACTTCCGTCTCCGCCTTTCTGGTGGCGGCGACCGGGAACCGCCTCGTGGGCCCCCGTACCGGACTCATCGGCGGTCTTGCCTTCGCCCTCCTGCCCATGGTCCAGATGTACGCGCAGGAGGGCCGCTCCTACGCCATGGTGTGCGCGCTCATCGCCCTCTCCACCTACCTGCTCGTCGGCGCCGTCGACCGTTCCTCCCGCCGGCGCTGGACCGCGTACGCACTCACCGTCGTCGCCGCCGGATGGCTCCACGAATTCGCGGTCCTCGCCCTGCCCGCCCACGGCCTGACGCTGTACCTCTCGCGGCTGCCCCGGGCGCCGACGCGGTCCTGGGCGGTCGCCGCGGCGCTGTCCGTGGCCGCGGTCGCCCCCCTCGCCCTGCGGTCCACGGGCCAGTCGGGGCAGGTCTCCTGGATCGGGTGGCCGCATCCGGGCGAATGGCTCGTCATCGCGGCCGTCACCCTCGTCGGCGTGCTCTGCGCCGGGTACGCGACGAAGGCGGCGGAACCGGCCATGGGTACGAGGGCTCGGGCGGGCGTGCTCCGTCTGGTCAGGCTGGCCCTGCCGCTGCTGATCGCGCCCACGGCCACGCTCCTCCTCGCCTCCCTCCACGAGCCGATGTACCTGGACCGCTACGTCCTCTACTCCCAGCTCGCCCTGGCCCTGCTCATCGGGGCGGCCGTGGACCGGCTGTGGGACGCCGCGGGACGGACCGTCCGGCCGGCGGTGTCCCGGTCGCGGGCCGTGTTGTTCGGCGGCGCGGCGGCCGGCGTGGTCGTCGCGCTCCTCCCGGTGACGCTCCAGATGCGCACCCCGGACAGCCGCAAGGACGATGTCACCGCCATCGCCGCCCAGGTGCGGACCATGGCGTCGGACGACGCCGGTGTGCTCTTCATGCCGGCGCGACGGAGGGAATGGGCCCTCTCCTACCCGGACGACTTCCGGGGCCTGACCGATCTGGCCCTGCGGCGGGGCCCGAGGGCCGGCAACACCCTGGAAGGCACCGAGTTCTCCGCCGACCGCATCCGGGTCCGGCTGCGTGCGTTCGACCGGATCGTGGCGCTCACCGATCCGCCGGGGCAGCCGGAGGACACGTTTCCCGAGGAGGCGGTCAAGAGGGACGTCCTGCGGCAGGAATTCGTCGTCTGCCGCCGGGTGCAGGTCAAGGGTGGCCAGGTCACGCTGTACGCGCGGCCGGGCAGGTGCTGACCCGGCCGAGTCCCGGCCACGCGCCGGTCATCCGTCGCCGCTGCGCCGGGCGGGGCGCACTCACGGGCGATACTCTGGTGCGAGCAGGGACTGTGATGGTGACTGACGGTTGCTGCGCGGCGGTGGGGCCCGCCGTACCCGAACCGCGGCAGCAGTGCCGCCAACGGTCCCTACTTGCGCAGGAGTGTGCCCGCGTGCGGGCACTCAGCAGGTAGGAGACGTATGCCCATGGGAGCCCAGCAGCCCCACATGTCCCCCGTACCCCCAGGGTCCCGGGGATCCGCGGCGGATGGAACCGACGACGCCGAGGCCGCCATGTCCGTCCCCGCGCAGCGGGCCGAGCGGTCGGGCCGGAGGTGGTCCGGCAGGCAGTGGCCCGTCGTCGCCGTCGTCGCCCTCGGCGGTGTGCTCGGGGCGTGCGGCCGCTACGGGGCTTCGCTGATCTGGACGACTCCGCCGGGTGGCCTCCCCTGGACGACGCTGCTGGTGAATGTCATCGGCTGTGCGGTGATCGGCGTGTTCATGGCGGTCATCAGCGATGTCCGGTCGGTGCACCGTCTGGTGCGGCCCTTCTTCGGTACAGGGGTGCTGGGCGGGTTCACCACGTTCTCCACCTACTCGGTGGACATCGAGCGGCTCGTGGACGCCGACCGGGCCCGTACCGGTATCGCGTATCTCGGGCTGACCCTGCTGGCGGCGCTGGTCGCCGTGTGGGCTGCGGGGTGGCTGACGCGCCGCGTGCTGGCATGGAGGCAGCCATGACGAGGAGGTCCGAGGGGACGCCCGGGTCCGAGGGGAGCGGGGTGACCGAACGGGGTCTGCGTCTGACCGTCCTCGTCGGGGAGTCCGACGGCTGGCACCACCGGCCCCTCTACGCGGAGATCGTGCACCGGGCGCACCGGGCGGGGCTGGCGGGCGCGAGTGTGTTCCGCGGCATCGAGGGGTTCGGCGCCTCTTCGATGATCCACACCCAGCGGCTGCTGTCGCTGAGCGAGGACCTGCCGGTGGCCGTCGTGATCGTGGACACGGAGGAGCGGATCCGCGCGTTCCTTCCGCTCGTCGACGAGGTGATCGGGGACGGCGTGGCCGTCCTGGACGCCTGCGAGGTCATCCACCACCCCGGCCGGGAGGAGAGCCGGTGAACTGGCTGTTGGTGATCGTCGGCGCGGCGATCGGCGCACCACTGCGCTATCTGACCGACCGGGCGGTCCAGTCCCGGCACGACACGGTCTTCCCGTGGGGGACGTTCACGGTCAACGTGGCCGGCTCCCTGGTGCTGGGCCTGCTCACCGGAGCGGTGTCGGCCGGCGCGGCGTCGTCGCAGGTGCAGCTCTTCGTGGGTACGGGACTGTGCGGGGCGCTGACGACGTACTCGACGTTCAGCTACGAGACGCTGCGACTGGCGGAGGGCGGAGCGAAGTTCTACGCGGCGGCCAACGTCGTGGCGAGCGTGGTGGCGGGGCTGGGGGCGGTGTTCGCGGGGGTCGCGGTCGCCGGCGCGCTGTGGGCGTAGGCCTGTTCCGGTATGCACGCGCGAAGGGGCCGGGGGCCGGGACATGTGCGTCCCGGCCCCCGGCCCTCGTGCCTCTCACCCGACGGGCGTCAGACGGCCGTGGCCGATCCGAGCATCGCCGACGCCGCCTCGAGCGGTGTCGGCGCGGTCGCCGGGACGGGCAGGTCCGCGGTACGGCAGGTGAAGCCGAGACGGGTCAGCGCGCGGGTCACCTCGCCGGAGGTGAAGTCGCGGCGGTCCTGGCGGGTGATCACCTCGCCGACCTGCTTGACGGGATAGACGCGGCGGCCGATGACCACCGAATCGCCTGTGACGGGCTCCGGCTTGATGCCCTTCATCGATTCCATGACCTCGCTCTTGAACAGGTCGAAGGGGAAGCGGGCGATGACGCAGCGCATAGTGCCTCAACGGGGTTGAAGAGAAGGAACGGGATACGGGATCGGTGGGCCGGGTCCTGCTCAGGCCGCACGGTTGCCCGCGGACCTGCGCGGCGAACTGCCGCTCTCCCCGCGGGCCGAGGACTGCGACGAGGACGTGCCGGCCGACGTGCGGCGTGCCTGTGACGGGCGGCTGCGGCGGCCACGGGACGACGACGCGCCGCTCCTGGCGCGCTCCGTCAGCGGTGCCGTGATGGTGACCGGTACACCCGACGGGGCCTGTGCCCCGGTGATCCGGTTCAGCTCGGCCTCGCCGGAGCGGACCTGGGCGATCTGCGGGGTGATCCCCGCGTCGGCCATCAGGCGGGTCATCTCACGGCGCTGGTTGGGCAGCACCAGCGTGACGACGCTGCCGGACTCACCGGCGCGGGCCGTGCGGCCGCCGCGGTGCAGGTAGTCCTTGTGGTCGCTCGGCGGGTCGACGTTGACGACCAGGTCGAGGTTGTCGACGTGGATGCCTCGGGCCGCGACGTTCGTGGCGACCAGCACCGTGACGTGCCCGGTCTTGAACCGGGTCAGGGTGCGGGTGCGCTGCGGCTGCGACTTGCCGCCGTGCAGCGCGGCAGCCCGTACGCCGCTGTTGAGGAGGTGGTCGGTGAGCTTGTCCACGGCGTGCTTGGTGTCCAGGAACATGATCACCCGGCCGTCGCGCGCCGCGATCTCCGTCGTGGTGGCGTACTTGTCGGCGCCGTGGACGTACAGCACGTGGTGCTCCATCGTCGTGACCGCACCGGCCGCCGGGTCGACGGAGTGGACCACCGGGTCGTTCAGGTAACGGCGGACCAGCAGGTCGACGTTACGGTCCAGGGTGGCCGAGAACAGCATCCGCTGGCCCTCGGGCGCCACCTGGTCGAGCAGCTCGGTGACCTGCGGCATGAAGCCCATGTCGGCCATCTGGTCGGCCTCGTCGAGGACGGTGATGGTGACCTGGTCGAGGCGGGCGTCGCCGCGCTCGATGAGGTCCTTGAGCCGGCCGGGCGTGGCGACGACGACTTCGGCGCCACCGCGCAGCGCGCCGGCCTGGCGGCCGATCGACATCCCGCCGACGACGGTCGCCAGGCGCAGTCTCAGCGACTTGGCGTACGGCGTGAGCGCGTCGGTGACCTGCTGGGCCAGCTCCCGGGTGGGGACGAGGACCAGGGCCAGCGGGGAGCGGGGCTCGGCGCGCCGGCCTGCGGTACGGGCCAGCAGGGCGAGGCCGAAGGCGAGCGTCTTGCCCGAGCCGGTGCGGCCGCGGCCGAGGACGTCACGCCCGGCGAGCGAGTTGGGCAGCGTGGCCGCCTGGATCGGGAACGGCGTGGTCACGCCCTCGGCGGCGAGCGCCGCCAGCAGGGGCGCGGGCAGGTCCAGATCGGCGAACGCCTCGGCGGCGGGCAGCGCGGGGGTGATGGTCTTCGGCAGGGCGAACTCGCCCTGCTTGGCGGCGGGCCGACGACCGTAGCCACCGGAACCGGAACGCGAACCGGCGCCGGAGCGGCCCGGGGCGCCGTAGCGGCTCTGGCCGCCCTGGCCGCTGCCGGCCTGGGAGCGGAAGCCACCGCTGCGGGAGTAACGGTCGTTCGTACGAGCTGTGCGGTTCATGCAGAACCCTTCCTCGATATGGCGCGTATCGAGGAATTCGCTGCGGCGGAGCGGCGCAGGAATCGCAAGAACGGGCCGATGAAATGCGTGGACGAAGCCCGGCTGCGAAGAATGAGCCGTGTCCGACACGGATGAACCGTGTCCGTCACAGGGACTGGGGGGCGGCGCACGGTGGCGGGCCCGGAAAAAGCAACGAGCTGGGGCCCGCACCCCAAGGTGCGGGCCCCAGCTGCGCAAGTGCGTGTCAGCGCGTCAGCGCCGGAGCATTCGCAGGATCACGCGGGGGTGATGTTCTCCGCCTGCGGGCCCTTCTGGCCCTGCGTGACGTCGAAGTTCACCTTCTGGCCCTCCTGCAGCTCACGGAAGCCGCTCGCGGCGATGTTCGAGTAGTGGGCGAAGACGTCAGCGCCGCCACCGTCCTGCTCGATGAAGCCGAAGCCCTTTTCCGCGTTGAACCACTTAACGGTGCCAGTAGCCATGTTTTTCTCCTTCTGGGGCAGTGCCCGGGGATTCCGCACTGTGCGGAGCCCGCGTCGCCGCGATGATTACCCCGTCCGGAATAAGAATGCCGGAAATACAAAAGCGCGCCCACCGGCACATTACGTCGGCGAGAGCACTTGGAGTTTTGGGAACCACAACTGCAACTGAGATCCACACTAGCACGGTGGAGGCGTACGGGCGCGGCAAGTAATTACGCTCCGCCCGGTGTGTCATAAACCCTCATCGCGCATTGGATAAAATTCTGCGCTTGCGACAGCAGATATTCTGTCCCGTGGACCCGGTCTCAGGACCCCGCACCCGCCCCACCGGCCGAACCCGCCGTGGGCCGGCGCAGCTCCGCGTTGAGTCGCAGCGCCTCCTCCAGCTGATCCTCCAGGATGACGATGCGACAGGCCGCCTCGATCGGCGTGCCGCCGTCGACGAGCTCACGGGCGCGGGCCGCGATACGCAACTGGTAGCGGGAGTAGCGGCGGTGGCCGCCCTCGGACCGCAGGGGCGTGATCAGGCGGGCCTCACCGATCGCCCGGAGGAAGCCCGGCGTGGCGCCGATCATCTCTGCGGCGCGCCCCATGGTGTAGGCGGGGTAGTCGTCGTCATCGAGTCGGTCGGCGGCATGCGGAGGGGTATCTGCGGGCATTTGCACCTCTTCCGGGCCCGCGGGGAGAGACATCGGAAGTGTCTCTGATTTCGTTGACCGAAAAAGAAACTCTCATGGTGCGAGCCATCATCTCTAGCATAGCCGCGACAGATTTCCCGGGCCTGTCAGGTGAAATTATCTGCCTGCCGGACCGGGGCTGCGCCCCGGAGTGCGCCGGACCCCACACGCCCGCCCGCCCGCGTCGCCGTACGCCCGTCCGCACACCCGGTCGGACACACTGACCGGACGGTCAGTTGATGACGGCCCGACCGGCGGCCATAATGAAGCCGTAGCCCTTCACGCATCCCCCGTCGTGAAGGGCTACGACTCGTTGCGGGCCCGCGCGGAGGTACGACGACTTCATGGGCAAGGGACTCCCCTCGTGGTCCCTTGCCCATGTTTTTTCGAGTTAACAGTGACGTAGAGTGTTTGCGCAAGCCCGCTCCTGGCACCGGAGCAGGATGTTCCGCTCGGACGGACGCGCGTGCGGCGGACGTGGACGTGGGGGCCCCGATGGACAACGGCGAAGAACACCCGCCGGAGCTGCGGACGCTGCAGCAGAAGGTCGAGTACATGGTGGAGGAGACCTTCCCCGGCCAGAAGATCTCCGGGCGGGTCTTCGCGGACCTGGTCAAGGAGCGCGGCGGCTCGCTGTCGCACAGCTACTTCTCGAACATCCTCGCCGGGAAGGTCACCCAGCCGTCCGAGGAGATCCTCAAGGCCCTCGGGCTGGGCTTCGGTGTCGACTGGCGCTTCTTCAAGGAGGAGTCCGAGGTCGTCGACGATGTCGTCGCGGGTCTGCGGTTCCTCGCGAAGCGTCGTACCGGGGAGATCAGCGGGCTGGCCGGCCGTGGCCTCGATGACGACGGTCTCCCGCCGGAGCTGCTGCAGTTCGCGCTCTCGCTCCTGGAGGACGCGAAGGACCGCCGGGGCGACGCGGCCGACGGCCGGGCGGAGCAGTAGACCTCATGTCCCTGCGTGCGCTGCGGAAAGAGTGCGAGGCCGGTCTGGCCGACCTGCCCATCCCCGCGCCGTTCTCCGTCGACGGCCTGGTGGCGAACATGGAGGCGGCCCGCGGGCGCACCATCGTGCTGCACGAGATGCCCGACCGGCTGGCGCGGGTCAACGCCGCCTGCGGACTGCGCCTGGCCTCCGGCCCGACCAGTTTCGTGCTCTACCGGCGGCGCCCCACCGCGTACCAGACGCAGCACGTCATCCTGCACGAGCTGTGCCACGAGTGGTTCGACCACGGCACCTCGCTCGACGCGGAGCAGCTCCAGCGCCTGCTGCCCGTCTTCGACACGTCCCTGATCTCCCGGGTCCTCGACTCCGGGGTCGCCGGCGCACTACGGGCGGGCGACGGCACGGTGCAGGCACGCGCCCAGTACGACACCCATGACGAGCGGGTCGCCGAGTTCGGGGCCTCGCTCATCCCCCGCATGGCCAGGGACGTGACCAGCGACGACATGATGGGGCGCCTCGCCAACTCGCTCTCCCGCCCCGTCGCGCACCGCCGCGGCCGGTTCCGCCGGACCTGACCACCCGCCCCGTCCAGCTGCCCCCCACCCAGAGGAATTTCGCCGTGACCCCGCTCGACCTCGCCGGCTATCTCATAGCCGGTCTGATGACGGCCGTCGCCGTGTGGCGCATGCCGGCCGCCCTGTGGGGCGACGAGGAGGACAAGCGCCGCCGGGCCCTGTGGGGCTGCTACGCCGGATTCGCCGCCGCCCTGTGGACCAAGACCCGGGTCGTCCGGATCGGCCTCAACGACAGCCCGGTCACCGACCTTTCGGTCCTGATCAAGCACTACACCGCCACCGTCGCGATCCTGGCGATCCTCAGCTACATCGTCGCCATCTACGGCCGGTACCCCGATGCCGGTGACATCCCGCGGCACGTACGGTTCGCCCGGACGATCCAGCAGGTGGCGGCGAAGGCGTCGGTCGCCACGCTGGTCCTGCTGACGGTGCTCTTCTTCACCGTCGTCGACCGTTCCGTACCGTCGGACCGTTTCGTCTCCGACCACGCGGGCCAGTGGGGCGCCACGCTGTACATGAGCGTGTTCTACCTCTACCTGGGTGCCGCGTCCGCGGTCTGCGCGTACCAGTGGGCGCTGGCCACCGCCGGCGCCCGGCTGCGCCATCTGCGGGTGGGGCTCGGCATGATGACGTTCGCGATGTTCATCGGGGTCGGATACACCGTCAGCCGCACGCTGTTCCTGTGGGTCAGCGTCATCGACCGGCCGAGCCCGGCCTTCGCCCTGGAGTTCGACGAGGTCACCGAGGCCGCGCAGCTCGTGCTGTTCGCGTTCTTCGCGGTGGGCGCGTCCATCCCCGCCTTCAGCACAGGCGGGCGCCGGGTGAAGCTGTGGCGGGCCCAGAGCCGGCTGCACGCCCTCTGGTACGAGCTGATGACCGCGTTTCCCGACCAGCCGTTCGAGCCGCCGCGGTCCCTGCGCCGCGAGCTGACCCGGTTCGACACCCCCGCCGATCTGCGGATCGACCGGTGGGCCGCCGACATCGCGGACGCGGTCGAGAAGCTGCGCCACTACGTACCGGACGGCCTGCTGCCGGCGGCCGAGGCCGCGGCAGCGGCCGATACGCCGGACCCCGCGAAGTCCGGACCGCTCGCCGACGCCTACTGGATCAAGGCCGCCCTGACGGCCAGGAACGCGGGCGCGGCCGCGGGGCCGGCCGGGGCGGTCGGCACGCAGCACGCCACCGACCAGGACGGCGAAGTGGCGTGGCTGGTGCAGGTGGCGGCCGCGTACCGAACGATCACCGACGACCGGGCCCGGCACGTCCTGGCGTCCCTCACCGACCGGGAGAAGACAGCGTGACGTCCACCATCGACCCCACCCCCGACTCCACCGTCGGCGCCCGGGTGCCGGCCGCCCGCAGGGTCACGGACGTGCTCCAGCCCCGCAACGTCCTGCTGGTCGGCATGCTCGCCATCGGCCTGGCCGCCGCGGGCCACTGGACCGGTCTGCTGTGGGGCCTGCTCGGCGCCCTGTGCGCGGGGCTCGTCCCGGCCGGCTACATCGAGTGGGAGCGGGGGCGCGGCACCTGGGGCGACCGGCATGTCGTCGACCGTACGAAGCGAGCGCCGATCTTCTTCGTCATCCTGGGCTCGATCGGTGCCGGGTCCGTCGTCATGGTCCTCGGGCACGCGCCGACCGGGATCCTGGTGGCGATGCTGGCGCTGTGGGCGATGACGGTCGTCCTGCTCGCCGTCAACACCGTCTGGAAGATCTCGGTGGACGCCTCGGTCGCCTCGGCGGTCGTCGCGCTGCTCGCCGCCGTCCATTCCCCGTGGTGGCTCCTGGGGTACGCGATGACGGCCGCCGTGTGCTGGTCGCGGGTGGCGCTCGGGTACCACACCGCCGCACAGGTGGTGGCGGGAGCGTCGCTCGGCGCGGCGACGGCGGGCGCGTTCCTGCTCGTCTGACGGCCGTCCGGTCACCGGTGCTTCTCCCGGCGCATCCCCGGTTGCGTAACGTCAGGCCTGCCCAAATAGTCGTGTACCGACGGACTTTTACGGACTGAAGCGTCCTGCGGGTACGGGGCCGGGACGGCGCTTCACGTGCCCCGGGAGGGATTCGTGGGCGACGCCATCGGCCAGATGCCCAGCTCGGGGGCTGGTATCGCCATCGGCCCCAGGAGATCAGCATGACCACAGCCGCCGCATCGGGCAGACCCGCCGCTCCGGTCACGCCGGACTTCGCGGACCGCACCGACTTCGAGAACGCCGACCGGGGCTTCGTGGCCGGCCCGTCGTCCACGACCATCACCACCGACGACGGGCGCATGGTGTGGGACTTCACCGACACCGCTTTCCTGGAAGGGGACTGCCCGGACAGCGTCAACCCGAGCCTGTGGCGGCAGTCCCAGCTGTGCGCCCGCGCCGGCCTGTACCGGGTGACCGACGGCATCTACCAGATCCGCGGCTTCGACATGGCGAACATGACCCTCGTCGAGGGCGACAGCGGTGTGATCGTCGTCGACCCGCTCGCCTCCGCCGAGACCGCCGCGGCCGGCCTCGCGCTCTACCGCGAGCAGCGCGGCGACCGCCCGGTCACCGGCGTGCTCTTCACCCATTCGCACCTCGACCACTTCGGTGGCGTCCACGGCGTCATCGGCCGGGCCGAGCAGGTCGGCGGCGTACCGCTCCTCGCCCCGCAGGGCTTCACGGAGCACTTGGTCACCGCGAACGTGTCCGCCGGTACGGCCGTGCTGCGGCGCGGCGCCTACTGCTCGGGCACGAACCTCGACCGCGGCCCCGACGGCCTGGTCGGGACGGGCCTCGGCTTCACCACCTCCACCGGAACCCACGGTCTGCTCCCGGTCACCATCGAGATCACCGGCACCGGGCAGGTCGAGACGGTCGACGGCGTGGTGTTCCACTTCCAGCTGACGCCCGGCACCGAGGCACCCTCGGAGATGAACTTCCATCTGCCCGAACACCGCGCCCTGTGCATGGCCGAGAACGCCACCCACACGCTGCACAACATCCTGTCGCTGCGCGGCGCCGTGGTCCGCGACGCCCGGACGTGGTCCCGCTGCCTCGACGAGGCCGTCCAGCTCTTCGGCTCCGAGAGCGACGTCCTCTTCGCCTCCCACCACTGGCCCACCTGGGGCACGGAGCGGCTCACCGCGTTCCTGTCCGAGCAGTGCGACCTGTACGCCTATCTGCACGACCAGACCCTGCGCCTGGCCAACCAGGGCCGCACCGCCACCGAGATCGCCGAGGTGTTCGAACTGCCGCCCGGCCTCGCCCGCTCCTGGCACGCCCGCGGCTACTACGGCTCCGTCAGCCACAACGTGAAGGCGATCTACCAGCGCTACCTGGGCTGGTACGACGGCCACCCCTCCTCGCTGTGGGAGCACCCGCCGACCGAGTCCGCCCGCCGGTACGTCGACTGCATGGGCGGCGTCGACGCGGTGGTCGCCCGCGCCGGGGAGTACGTCTCCGACGGCGATCTGCGCTTCGCGGCCCAATTGCTCAAGCACGCGGTCTTCGCGCAGCCCGACCACACCGGGGCCAAGGAACTGCTCGCCCGGACGTTCGAGCAGCTCGCCCACGGGGCCGAGAACGCGATCTGGCGCAACTGCTACCTCATGGGCGCCCTCGAACTGCGCCAGGGCGTCACCAGGACCTCCCCCTCCGCCGGTGGCGTGCCCGCCGCGCTGAGTGTCGAGCAGATCTTCGACTCGCTCGCCATCCGCATCAACGGCCCCGAGGCGTGGGATCACCGAGCCATTCTGGACTGGCACTTCACCGATCCGGACGAGCAGTACCGCACCAGCCTGCGCAACGGCGTCCTCGTGCCGACGAGAATGGATCCGGCGGAGGCCGCCGTCGGCTTCGAGGGTGCCCCCGGCTTCGAAGGCACACCCGCCGACGTGACGTTCACCCTGACCCGCTCGCAACTGCTGGACCTGCTGGCCGGGAAAGGGCTCGACACCATCGAGCACACCGGGGACATCGACGCGCTCCGGACCCTGGTCTCGGTCCTGGACTCCACCGATCCGGACTTCCCCATCGTGACGCGCTGACCGCGCGACCCGGCGTTCCTGCTTCTTACGCTCCGGTGACGTGCCCGTACGGCGGCGGGGCGGAACGCGTCCGGCGATCTAACGTGGCGTCATGCGCGTACTTCTCACCGGCGGAGCCGGGTTCATCGGGGGACACATCGCCGAGGCGCTGGTGGCGCGCGGCCATGAAGTGGTCGTGTTCGACGCGCTGCTGGAGTCGGCGCACGGTGCGGGTGCCCGTGGCGGCCGGGAGGGAATGATCGTCGCGGATGTACGGGACCGGGACGCCGTGGCCGATGCGTTGCGCGGTGTCGACGCGGTGTGCCACCAGGCCGCGATGGTCGGCCTGGGCAAGGACTTCGCGGACGCCCCGGAGTACGTCGGCTGCAACGACCTGGGGACGGCTGTGCTGCTGGCGGAGGCGGCCGGTGCAGGGGTGCGCGATCTGGTGCTCGCCGGGTCGATGGTCGTGTACGGCGAGGGGCGGTACGACTGTCCCCGGCACGGGCAGGTCCGGCCCGGTCCGCGAGCCGTGGACGATCTGGCGGCGGGCCGGTTCGAACCACGCTGCCCGCGCTGCGGGGACGAGTTGACCCCGGGCCTGGTCACCGAGGACGCGCCGGCCGACCCGCGCAATGTGTACGCGGCGACGAAGCTCGCCCAGGAACATCTCGCCGCCGCGTGGGCTCGGGCGACGGGCGGCCGGGCGACGGCCCTGCGGTACCACAACGTGTACGGGCCGGGGATGCCGCGCGACACCCCGTACGCGGGTGTCGCGTCCTTCTTCCGCTCGTCGCTGGCCCGGGGCGAGGCACCGCAGGTCTTCGAGGACGGCTGCCAGCGGCGGGACTTCGTCCACGTACGCGACGTGGCGGCCGCCAACGCGGTGGCGCTGGAGGCCGTCCGGGAACGACCGGCCGGCAGCTTCACCGCGTACAACACGGGCAGCGGCGAACCGCACACGATCGGCGAGATGGCCACGGAACTGGCCGCCGCGCACGGCGGCCCGGCGCCGGAGATCACCGGTGGGTACCGGCTCGGCGACGTACGCCATGTGACGGCGGACTCGCGCCGGCTGCGCGAGGAGCTGGGCTGGCGGCCGGAGGTGGGGTTCGCGGAGGGGATGAAGGAGTTCGCGGGAGCGGAGCTGAGGTCGGGCCCGACGGGCGGTCGAGGACGGCCCGCTCACGCCTGAGCGGCCGCCGGGAGGGTGACCTCGAAGCAGCAGCCGCCCGTGACGTTACGGACCTCCGCCCGCCCGTCGTGCGCCTCCACGATGCCGCGGACGATCGCCAGCCCGAGTCCCGCACCGGCCGGCGGCGTACGGGCGTGGCTGCCGCGCCAGCCCGTGTCGAAGACCCTCGGCAGGTCCTCCTCGGGAATGCCACCGCAGCCGTCCGTCACCGACAGCACCACCCCGCCGTCGGCGCGGCGAGCGGCCACCGCGACCGTGCCGTCGGCCGGGGTACGACGGATCGCGTTGATCAGGAGGTTGCCCAGGACCCGGCTCATCTCCTTGCTGTCGACCTCCACCGGCACGGCGTCGATACGGTCGCCGACGAGCCGCACCCCGTGCTCGCGCGCCAGCGGGTCCGCGCCCGCGAGGGCGTCGCCGACCAGGTCGTACGCGGAGACGCGGGTGGGGGTCAGGGTGAGCGATCCGGCGTGGATCCGGGAGAGTTCGAAGAGGTCGCCGACCATGTCGTTCATGCGTTCCACCTCGGTCCGTATCTGCCGCAGGTAGCGGCCGGAGTCGGCGGCCATGCCGTCCTCCAGCGCCTCCGACATGGCCCGCAGCCCGGCGAGCGGGGTCCGCAGATCGTGCGAGATCCATGCGACGAGCTCACGGCGCGACGTCTCCAGTGCGCGTTCGCGCTCCCGGGAACTGTCCAGCTTGGCACTGGTGGCCGCCAGTTCCGCCGCCAGGTAGGAGAGTTCGGCCGTCGCCTGCTCCTCGGGGGCGGCGAACGTACCGCCGTCGCCGAACGAACGGGCCGCGAGCGCCAGGTCCCGGCTCCTGGCCGCGACCCAGCGGCCCAGCAGCATCGCGGTGGCGAGGGACACCACGGCGGCCATGGCGACGACGGTCGTGACGACGGTCAGATCGTGCGCCGACAGGAACATCGCCCAGGCGACCGCGAGGGTCCCGGCGAGCATCGCGGTCACGGCGACGGCGGCGACGACGGCCAGCGACACGACGAGCGAACGGTGCCGGAAGGCGCGCAGGACCAGTGCACCGAGCAGCCCGGCCGCCGCGGCGCCCAGGAACGCGAGGAGCGCGATGAGGAGGAGGTCGGTCATGAGGGGTCCGCATCAGTGGTCGGGGCGGTTCCCGTGCCGTCCGGGCGGGCCGGGACCAGGGCCGGGTCCAGGCGGTAGCCCACGCCCCACACCGTCTGGATCAACTGCGGGCGGGCCGGATCCGTCTCGACCTTGCCGCGCAGCCGCCGTACGTGGACCGTCACCGTCGACAGGTCGCCGAAGTCCCACCCCCAGACCTCCCGCATCAGTTCCTCCCGGGTGAACACCCGGCCGGGATGGCGCAGGAAAAAGGTCAGGAGGTCGAACTCCCGGAGGGTGAGGGCGAGCTCGCGGCCGTCCCGCTCCGCACGACGGGCCGCGGGATCGAGACGGAGTCCGGCGCACTCCAGCGGGGCCGGGGCGGCGTCCGCGCCGGGCGCCGCTCCCCGGCCCCGGCGCAGCACCGCATCGACGCGCAGCACGAGCTCGCGCGGGCTGAACGGCTTGGTGACGTAGTCGTCCGCGCCCGTCTCCAGGCCCAGGATGCGATCGTCCTCGTCGCCACGCGCCGTCAGCATGATCACCGGCACGCGGCCGTGCGCCCGCATCCTGCGGCAGACCTCGAAGCCGTCCATGCCGGGCAGCATCAGATCGAGGACGACCAGGTCCGGGCGGCGCGCCGTGAAGCACTCCAGCGCCGCCGGCCCGTCGCCGGCCCGCCGGACGTCGTAACCCGCCCGGTCCAGATAGCCGACGACCACCTCGGCGACCGTCGGATCGTCGTCAACGACGAGCACATGACCACGCGGAGCGCCGGAGGCGGTGCCGGAACCCGGGGTGTCCGGGATGTTCTCCATACCGCCACTCTGGCATCCCGGTTGGCGGGAAAACCGGTCGGCCGTCCGCCGAAGGGCCGACGTCCGGCTTTCGTAAGAACCTGGAGCCCGAAATGTCGGTTTCTGCTCCGTAGGGTGAGCGAGGTGACCGACTCCTTCCGCACTCAGTCCCCGCGCGCCGATGTGGTCCTGCCCTGTCTCGACGAGGCCGCGGCGCTGCCCCGGGTGCTGGCCGGCATCCCGTACGGCTGGCGTGCCATCGTCGTCGACAACGGCTCCACCGACGGGTCGGCGGACCTCGCCCGCTCCCTCGGGGCGACCGTCGTGCACGAGCCGCGGCGCGGCTTCGGCGCCGCGTGCCATGCCGGTCTGCTCGCCGCCGGGGCGGAGTACGTCTGCTTCTGCGACTGCGACGGCTCCCTCGACCCCGGGCTGCTGCCCGGCTTCGTACGCCGGATCGCCGACGGGGAAACGGATCTGCTGCTGGGCCGCCGGCGCCCCGAGGGCCGCGGCGCCTGGCCCCTGCACGCCCGCGCGGGGAACCTGGCGCTCGCCCGCATGCTGCGCCGCCGGACGGGCCTGCGCCTGCACGACCTCGGCCCGATGCGGGCCGGGCGCCGGACGGACCTGCTGGCACTGGACCTCACCGACCGGCGCAGCGGCTACCCGCTGCAGATGGTGGTACGCGCGTCGGACGCCGGGCTGCGGGTCGCGGAGACGGACGTCCCCTATCTCCCGCGCACCGGCAGATCCAAGGTGACCGGCACCTGGCGGGGCACGTGGCAGGCGGTACGCGACATGCGCGCCGTCCTGCGCGAGCCGCCGGAACGGACCCCGGCGCGGGCGGTACGCCCGGGGGCGTCCCGATGAGCGTGGCGCCCGCCCGCCGCGGCGGCGCACCGGGCCCCACCACGCTCCTCGTGATCGCCAAGGAACCGCTGCCCGGCCTCGTCAAGACGCGGCTGACCCCGCCCTTCACCCCTGCCGAAGCCGCGCAGCTCGCCGAGGCAGCGCTCAGCGACACGCTGCGCACGGCGCTGTCGCTGCCGGCCCGGCGGCGCGTCCTCGTACTCGACGGACGGCCAGGTCCCTGGCTGCCGCCCGGCATCGAAGTCGTCGCGCAGTGCGCCGGCCGCCTCGACGAGCGGCTCGCTGCGGCGTTCGGCGGCTGCACCGGACCGGCGCTGCTCATCGGCATGGACACTCCTCAGATCACCACCGCGGATCTGACGCCCGCGCTCTCCCCGAACGCCTGGGACGGGTGCGACGCATGGTTCGGGCCCGCCGACGACGGCGGCTTCTGGGCGCTGGGCCTGGCCGCACCCGACCCGGACCTGGTGCGCGGTGTGCCCATGTCCACCCCGGAGACCGGCGCCGTCCAGCGGCGCCGGCTCGTCGACGCCGGGCTGACCGTGCGCGATCTGCCGCCGCTACGGGACGTGGACACCGCGGCGGACGCCGCACAGGTCGCAGCTGCCGCACCGCACGGGCAGTTCGCCTCGACCCTCGCCCGGCTGACCGGGGCGGCAAGCCGATGACCGGGACGGTGCCGAACCGCTCGGTGCTGACTCCCGCGCCCCAGGACACCCGGCACCCGGACACCGAACAGCCCGGCACCGCGCATCCGGACATCACCCCGTGGAGCACCGACCCGTACGCCGACGCACTGCGCAACGGCCACGGTCCACTCTTCCTCCGCCGCACGGACGGCTGGCTGCTCCCCCTGGACGTCGAGCGCTGGTGCGGGGGTGCCGACGCCGCCGATCTGTCCGCGCTGCGCCGCTGCGAAGGGCCGGTCCTCGACATCGGCTGCGGGCCCGGCCGCCTCGTCGCGGAACTGGCCGCGCGCGGCCACCGCGCCCTCGGCATCGACGTCAGCGAGACGGCCGTCGCCCACACGCTGCGGACCGGCGGATCGGCGCTGCGCCGTTCCGTATTCGATCCGCTGCCCGGTGAGGGCCGCTGGGGCACCGTCCTGCTCATCGACGGCAACATCGGCATCGGCGGTGACCCGCGCGGGCTCCTGCTGCGCACCGCGGAGCTGCTCGCCCCCGGCGGTCTGCTCATCGCGGAGACCGTGTCGCCGGACATCGACGAGCGGGTCCGGGTCCGGTTGTACGACGGCCGCCGCCCACCCGGTGGTCCGGACCGTACGGGTGCCGGGGACGGGCATTTCCCGTGGGCCCGGATCGGTACCCCTGCCCTGCTCCGGTACGCACAGCCAGACGGCTGGCACCCGGTCGATCAGTGGGTGGCGGACGGCCGCCCCTTCGTCGCCCTGCGCCGCGACCGGAGGGTCCGGACCGTGAGCCAGAGCGCCGACACCGCGAACAGCACGGCCGTGATCAGCAGCCAGTTCCCGAGGAAGACGTCGGGGGACAGTCCGCTCGCCGGTTCGTAGTGCTTCGCCTGCCGGGTGATGAGCGGGAACCACATCAGCAGGAGCAGCCCGGACAGGAAGGCCGGTACGCGGACGAAGTTGACCAGGCCGGGGCGCGACCCGAGCGCCACGCGTACGACCCGGTCCGCCGTCGCGTACACCGGCAGCAGCACCAGATCGTGCAGCAGCGCCGACCCGACGAACCACACCGCCACGGCGATCGTGTCCCCCTCCAGCAGCCGCACCCCCGCATAGCCCGCGAGTGCGAACGTGGCGGCCAGCAGGACGAGTTGCAGCGGCCCTTCCCCGTACCGACGCCTGAGGACCGCCCCCGGACCGGTCGCCTTCGTCCGCTTCGTCCGCTCACCGCTCCGTCTCATCACAGCTCTCCGAACGTCAGCCGGGTCACCCATTTGGTGTTCAGCACACCCGGCGCGGCCGGCACGATGATGCGTGCCGGAAATCCGTGATCCGGCGACAGCGTCTCGCCGTTGACCGCCAGTGCCAGCAACGAGCGTGGGTCGCGTACCTGGTTGTCCCGCAGTGCCGCCCTGCGGAACGGCCCACTGCGCTGCACCGACTCGACGAGCACTCCCGGCGGCCGGTCCGGGTACCCCGCGAGCGCCGCCAGGTCCCGCAGCCGCACCCCGCGCCACCACTGGTCCGAGGTCGACCAGCCCTCCACACAGGCGATCGGCAGCGCCGCGCTGTACTGGTCCATGGCCAGCAGTTGTTCCCGGGTGAACGTGTGTTCCCCGGAAGGGCCTTGGACGGTCAGCCGCCATCGTTCCCCGGTGTCGGCCGGGGTGACCCGGACGGACGCGGCCGTCTTGTTGATCTGGAACCCGTTGGGTCCCGACCCGGGGTCGGCGACCCCGCGCGGGGTGAGGAGAGCGGTGCTCCGCAGCGCGTCGAAGCTCCGTCCCACCGACGTGACCAGCAGGAGCAGCGATCCGGCGCCCACCATGGCGAACGCGCCACGCCGGGAGATGGTGGGCGCGTCGGGGGCGGGAGCGGTCAACTCATCCACTTCACCGCGCAGTTCCCCGCTGCGCAGCACCCGCACGGCCCGTGGGAGCTTCAGCCCGACATGGGCGACGAAACCGGCGAAGAACACCCACGCTCCGTAGAAGTGCAGCGGATAGAACGACCCCGGAAACACGTACTCCAGCTGGATGTTGAGCAGCCCCGTGACGAACTCGAACAGCGCGCCGCCGACGAGCAGCAGCAACGAGACCCGTTCCAGCGCATGCCCCACCGACCGGACCGGCGGCAACGCGAAGAGTCTCGGGATCACCGACCACAGCTTCGCCAGCAGCACCGGCACGAGCACGATGCCGCCCGTGACATGCACTCCCTGGTCCAGCCGGTACAGCCAGTGCGGCCCGGTCGGCCAGGCGAAGAGGTAGAACCCCAGCAGCCCCTTGCCCGGCGTCTTGTCGTTGACCGCGGCGAGATCCGGGTTGTACGCGGCGTACGACAGCAGACCCGTCACGAACACCAGTGTCAGCCCGACGAGAAGGACGAGACCGAGCACCGCCGTGAACCGCACGCCGCGCACCGGACTGCGCCAGAACCCGGGCGCCGAAGGCAGCCGTTCCCGGACCCGGGATCGGTCCGGGAACGACGGGAACGGGAAGCGGGATGCTCTGCTGTGACGTGTGTCGCCCATGCCCCGAAGCTATGCCCGGGCGGCCGGACCCGGGCCCGCACGACTCCTGACGAAACGCTGACGTCACTCCCCGCGACGGCCAACCGGGCCAAGATCTCCGGGCCGGATCTGACAGTTCGGTGACGTGGCCCGGTTGCACCGGCCGCAGCCGCGCCGACCCGCATAGCGTGCCTGCGTGAAGACCGAGGAACGCACCACCGGCCAGCACCCCCCGCAGCAGCGCACCACCGGCCGCCGCGGCGATCTGGTCGCCGCCGCCGCGGGTGTCCTGCTCGTCACCGCGGCCGTCCTGATCGGGCGCGCGATCCAGGACGCCCACGGGACCCTGGTCGCCCACTGGCCGCCCCTGCTGGCGTCCTGGTATCCGCACACCGGCCCCGGCACCCCGGCCGCCGTCGTCGTAGCCGCGGCCGTCGTCGCGTACGGGCCGGGCCTCGCCGACCGGCTGCCCTGGCGGGGCCTGCTCGGCACCGCGTGGGCCGCCTCCCTGGTCTGGATCGTCTCGCTGGCGATGATCGACGGCTGGGGCCGGGGCATCGCCGACCGGCTCACCACGAAGCACGAATATCTCCAGGTCATCGGCCGATTCAGTGACATCGGGGCGGCCCTGCGCGGCTTCACCGGCCACATCCTGATCGGCCGTCCGGACAACTGGCCCGCGCATGTCGCCGGTCATCCGCCGGGCGCCACGCTCACCTTCGTCCTGCTGGACCGGATCGGACTGGGCGGCGGCGGATGGGCCGGCGTCTGGTGCATCGTGCTCGGCGGCTCCGCGGTGGTCGCGGCGCTGATCGCGGTGCGCGCCCTGGCCGACGAACGCCTGGCGCGGGGCGCCGCGCCGTTCCTCGTCCTCGCGCCGATGGCGGTCTGGACGGGGGCCTCCGCGGACGGCTACTTCGCCGCGGTCGCCGCATGGTCGGTCGCGCTCCTCGCCGTGGCGACGACGCGCCGGCCCCACAGCCCCCGCCGGGCCGCCGCGGCCGCCCTCGGTTCCGGGCTGCTCTACGGCCTGACCTGCTACCTCTCGTACGGTCTGACGCTCATCGCGCTCCTGCTCCTCACCGTCCTCCTGCTCACCCGCACGGCCCGCCCCGTACCCCTCTTCCTTCTCGGGGCACTCGTCGTCCCCGTCGCGTTCACCCTGGCGGGCTTCAACTGGTGGGAGGGGTACCGGCTGCTGGTCGAGCGGTACTACCAGGGGGCGGGCGGGATCCGTCCGTACTCCTACTGGGTCTGGGCGAACCTCGCGGCCACCACGGTCTCGGCCGGACTCGCCACGGTCGCCGGCCTCCGCCGGGCCGCGACCGGTGCACCGGGATCGGTTCGCGCCCTGCGCACCGGCACCACCTCCGCCCGGCACCGGCTGATCCTCCTCACCCTGGCCGCGCTCCTCGCTCTCCTCGTCGCGGATCTGTCCGGGATGAGCAAGGCGGAGACGGAACGCATCTGGCAGCCGTTCGTCCTCTGGCTCCTGCCCGCCGCCGCGCTGCTTCCCCCTGACACCCGACGCGGCTGGCTGATCGCGCAGGCCGTCGTAGCCCTTCTGGTCAACCATCTTCTCTGGACTGGGTGGTGACGGAATGCCACGTGGCCGAACAGGGTCCTTGAACCGATCGCGCACCGGGTACAGGTGACCCGTGCCGACATTCGAGATCACCACAGCAAGCGCCGACGACATCGAGATGCTGGGAGAGTGGGCCCACGCCGAGGGCTGGAACCCGGGCCGGACCGACGGCCAGGCCTTCTTCGCCACCGACCCGCGCGGCTTCCTCATCGGCCGGCTCGACGGTGCGCCCATCTCCTCCGTCTCCGTCGTCCGGTACGGCTCCGGCTCCGGGTTCCTGGGTTTCTATCTCACCCGCCCGGAACTTCGCGGCCAGGGTTACGGCATCCAGGTCTGGCGCGCCGGAATGGACCGGCTCGCCGGGCGCAACGTCGGGCTCGACGGCGTCGTCGCCCAGCAGGCCAACTACCGGAAGTCCGGATTCCGCCCTGCCTGGACGAACATGCGGTGGGTCGGCCGGCCGGCCGAGGACATCGGCGTACCGCCCGGCCTCACGCTCGTCGACGCCCGCTCGCTCCCCTTCGACCGGCTGGCCGTCTACGACCGGCGCTTCTTCCCCGCCGAGCGCGACAGCTTTCTCGCCCCGTGGATCGCCGCACCCGGGCGCACCGCCCTCGCCGCCGTCGGTGACGACGGGGAGTTGCGGGGGTTCGCCGTGATGCGCCCCTGTCGTACGTCGTCGCGCATCGGGCCCCTCCACGCTTCTTCGCCCGAAGTGGCCGCCGCCCTGGTGAGCGCTCTCTCGGCCACCGCAGCGGACACCGAGATCGCCGTCGACGTACCCGACATCAACCCGGCGGCGGTCACGCTCGCCGAACAGCTGGGCCTCGTACCGTCGTTCGAGACGGCCCGCATGTACACGGGCCCGATGCCGGACGTCGATCACACCGGGCTGTTCGGCATCACCAGCCTGGAACTCGGCTGACCGCCCGGCCCGCCAGGGTCTCTCGTTCGGATCAGGCCGGATCAGGGAGCGAGGTCCGGTGCGTTCAGCTGCAAGGCGAAGGAAGGCGCCCATGCGGAGCGAATGGGGTCTCCCCTGCTCGAGCGAAGCCGAGAGCTCGGGGAGAACCGACGACAACGCGGCAGGTGTGCCTGCCAGGCCCCCGAGCCCAGCACGGTCCGAACTTGAGGCCCTAGCGCCGGAGCTTGTCCAGCACCCGGTCACGGAGCAGTTCGTACTCCTCGCGCAGCCGTACGATCTCCGCCGGCCGGGGTATCACCGTGCCGCCCGAGACGATCTCCTCCGGCCCGAACTGCTCCCGCGTGAGGTCGATCTCCACGCCCGCGCCCAGCCGGTTCCACCAGTGGAAGTCCGTGCGCTCGCCGTGGACCCGCACCTCGCCGCGGATCAGCTCGCCGCCCAGCAGGTCGTTGAGCACCATGGCGGTGACCCCGCACTGGTCGCGGGCCGGGTTGTCGGCCGTCCAGTGCGGCCGGTGGTCAGGTGTGGCCGTGTCGGCGCCCCAACTGGCGCGGACGGCGGCTTCGATGTCGGCGAGAAGCAGCGGCTTCGAGGACTCCATGGCACCGATCCTCGCAGCGACCACTGACACCCCCTAGAGAATGTCCTGTTCCGGGGCCGGGAGCCGGGACCGTGAAGCCAGCACCGCGATGTCGTCCTCCGCGCCATGACCGAACTTCTCCAGCGCCTCGTCCAACAGATCGTCGAGGCTCCCGCCGGCCGGCAGGGCCAGCTCCGTGAGCCGGCGCACCGATACGTCGATGTCCTCGCCCCGCCGCTCCACCAGACCGTCGGTGTACATGAACAGCACCGTCCCCGGAGCGCACTCCACCAGCGTCGTCGCGTACCCGCCCAACCCGGTGCCGAGCGGCGGTCCCGCAGCTATGTCGCCCAACCTGGTCCCCCCGGCCACCGGGTCGATGAACACCGGCGGCAGATGCCCGGCGCTCGACACCTCGCACATCCTGCTGTACCGGTCGACGACCACCAGCAGGCAGGTCGCCGCCCGGTCCGGACCCGACCGCTCCACCATCCGGTCGAGCTGCTCCAGGATGCGGTGCGGCGGCAGCAGCTCGTCGGCGAGCAGCCGGAGCAGGGACCGGTAGTGGCTCATCGCGACCGCCGCCTCCACGCCGTGCCCCATCACATCGCCCATCGCCTTGAGATGGCGCCCGTCCGGCAGCGGGATGACGTCGAACCAGTCGCCGCCGACCATCACGCCGCGGTCGGCCGGCAGATAGCGGGTGGCCACCTCGATGTGCGGGTGCGGCAGACGCGGCTCGGACAGCAGGGAACGCTGCAGTTCCAGGGCGATGGTGTGCTCGTGGGCGTAACGCCGGGCGTGGTCCAGATCGACGGCGGCCCGCCCGGCGAGTTCCCGGGCGATCACCACGTCCTCGTCCGAGAACGCCGGCGAGTCCCCCGCCCGGATCAGGCCGAGGACGCCGAGCGGCCCGCCGCGCACCGAAAGCGGCACGACCACGGTCGAATGCATGCCGAGGGCGCGGTAGGCGACGACCCGTTGGGGGTTGGCGGCGGAGCAGCTGAGCCGCATGTCGTCGTTGAGGTTCTCGATGACGGGCTGATCCGTCGCCAGGCACCGCTGGACGGCGGAGTCCTCCTGGTAGTCGATGTACTCACCGGTCAGCCCGAACTCCTCCACACCGTCCCGCAGTCCGGCGGTCGCCGAGATCGCCGCCCGGCGCAGCCGCAGCATCCCCGGCGGCGCGGGGCGTACCGGACGTGCCACGTCCGGCAGGAAGACCTCGACCGTCGCGAGGTCCGCCAGCGCCGGTACGACGAGGTCCACGAGTTCCGCGCAGGTGGTGTCCATGTCGAGCGTCGTGCCGACGCGGTCGACCGCGCTGTCGAGAAGGGTCAGATTCCGCTTGGCCTGTTCCAGCTCGCGCCGCTCCTCGTCCGAGGCCTTCACCTCCAGCACGATCCCCGCGACGCCCACCACCTGCCCGCCCACCTCCAGCCGGTGGTACGCGCCGTGCCAGTACCGCCGGGCCGTACCGGACGCCGCGGGCGTGTATCCGCTGGAGGTGATCTCGCGGGGTTTCCCGTCGGCGAGGACCGCCCGCATCATGTCCTCCCGTGCATCGATGTGGGGCAGGACCTCGGAGACGGTACGTCCGAGGTGTTCCGCCGCCGGGATGCCGTTGAGCCGTTCGAGAGCCGGGTTGACGTACAGGAAGCGCAGCTCGGTGTCGAGGACGCCCACCCCGGCCGTGGTCCCGTCGATCAGCGTCGCCAGGGCCGCGAGGTCGAACGGTGGCCGGCTGTCGGCGTACGCATCGGCCTGCACGAGCACCTCCTGGATCGGGGCGCGGGCCGCCCGCCGGCCCGGCCTTTCATGGTCGGCCGCCACGCCTCACCCCGCATCCGCACGGATCTGCGGTTCCGTGCCCGGCCGATCACCTCGTGAGCACCGCGAGCCTCGTCCCGGCCGCGTTCCCCGTCACCGGCCCGGTGAAGGCCGACCGGCCGCGCGTCACGTCACGAGCGGCGCGTGGCCGTGCTGTCCCTGCCGCGCAGCCGGTCGTAGTCCAGCGTGCCGTCCGACGCCGGCGCGTCCAGCGGCAGCCGGAGGGCGGCGTCGACCGCCGCCGGCAGCGCCGACAGTCCCAGCAGCCCCCTCACCAGGCCGGTCGTCATCGTGTGCCACGCCCGGGCCCGACGGAGCATCGCGTGGTCGCTGGCGCGGATCGTCACCAGACAGGAGCGGGCACCCGCCCGGCGGGCCCGCGTGGCGAGGGACTGGGAGGCCTGGGGGCTCGTCACACGGTCACGGTTGCTGTGCAGCAGGACGACGTCCCGGTCGGCGAGCTGGGTGACCGGATCACCGGGCGGACACCACGGCGCAAGGCCGACCACTCCTCGCACCAGGGGGTGCCCGGCCGCGCGCAGGGCGGCCCGGGCACCCATCGAGTGCCCGACGAGCACGACCGGCACCTCGCCGAACTCGCGGCGCACGCCGTCCAGCGCACGTACGGCATCGTGCAGGGCGTCCTCCCGGGACCCGTTCCACCCGCGGTGTCCGTACCGGACCTCCTGTACCGCCACATCCACCGGTTCGTCCCGGGTCCCACGGACCACGCCCCGCGCGAACGGCCGCATGCGCAGGGCCGGAAGGTTCAACGGCCCGGGCGGGGGAGGCCCCAGACCCGTCTCGCGCCCGCCGTGCAGAAGGAGTACCACCGCCGACGGCGGTCGCCGATCCGCCATACGTACCTCCTGGTCGCGGAAGCCTCCACCGTACCGAGCATGCTGTACCCGGATATCGCCGAACGCCGTACATCCGTCGCACACAAGGGGACCCGCCATGGGATCGTCACCACAAGTCGGCCAGCCCGTCCAGGACTTCACACTGCCGGGCGGAACGCTCACCGGAGACACGTTCGAACGCAGCGACTACACACTCTCGGCCGCCCGCGGCCGTACCGTCGTGCTCGCCTTCTACCCCGGCGACAACACGACCGTCTGCACCAAGCAGCTCTGTTCGTACTCCTCCGGCATGGAGACCTTCACCGGTCTCGACGCGGAGGTCTGGGGAATCAGTCCACAGGGTGTGGACAGCCATGAGTCGTTCGCCCGCACATACGGTCTGCGGATGCCGCTGCTCGCGGACACCGGGCGGGAGATCGCGCGGGCGTACGGGATCACGGCGCCCGGGATCGGGGTGCGCCGAGCCGTGTTCCTGATCGGGCCGGACGGAGTGCTGCGGTGGAAGCATGTCGCGGTCCTCGGGGCCACCTTCCAGTCCCTGGACACGCTCGCCGAGCACATCGCCGGCATCAAGGGCCCGACGGGCGGCCTTGCTTCACCCACACCCGAGCAGCCGGCCGACGACGGCGGGACCGGGACCACCGACTGACGGCGCCACCCACCCCACGTGCCCGGCGGTGAGCAGGAGGCCGCCGGGCACGGCTGTGTCCGGGCCCCGATCGGCGCGGCGTGGGCGGGTGCCGCGGGTGGTCCATGACACGTGTCCCGCAAACGGCGGAAGTCTCCGGTTAAGGTAATGGGACATTAAAGAGATCGCCAAGTGCGTCGCTGTGCCGTCGTGCGCCTCGGGAGGAAGCCATGGGAACCCACCGGACCACGCTGCCCGGAGTCGGTGTGCAGTACGACTACACCACCGAGTCGGGACAACACATTTCGGTCGTCGTCCACCACGACGGGCGGCGGTTCATCGGCTTCTACGAGCGCGACGACCCCGATTCGTGTCAGCTCTCCGTGCCGCTGACCCCACAGGAGGCCACCGCACTCGCGCATCTCATCGACGCCGCGCCCATCGACGCCGTACGGACCGAGGGAATCGATCTCGTCACCGAGCACATACCGCTCGGGTCGCGCTCCCCCTACGGGGGGCGGCTGCTCGGGGACACCCGGGCGCGGACGCGGACCGGGGCGTCGATCGTGGCCGTGCTGCGGACACACAGTGCCCACCCGTCGCCGGGGCCGGACTTCCGGCTGGCCATCGGGGACACGCTCGTCGTCGTCGGTACACGCGAGGGCGTCGACGCGCTCTCCGAGATCATTGCGGAGGGCTGACCGTGCACGACACGACCGCACTGCTGGTGGAGCTCGGCTCCGTCATTCTGGGGCTCGGGATCATCGGGCGGTTCGCCGGCCGGATAGGGCTCTCGCCGATTCCGCTCTATCTGCTGGCCGGCCTGGCGTTCGGGGACGGGGGGCTGCTGCCCCTCGGGGCCAGCGAGGAGTTCACCGCCGTCGGCGCCGAGATCGGCGTCATTCTGCTGCTGCTCCTGCTGGGGCTGGAGTACAGCGCGTCCGAGCTGGTGACCAGCCTGAAGACGCAATATCCGTCCGGGGTAGTCGACTTCGTGCTCAACGCGACGCCCGGCGCGGTGGCTGCGCTGCTGCTCGGGTGGGGGCCCGTCGGGGCCGTCGCACTGGCCGGGGTCACCTGGATCTCCTCGTCGGGTGTCATCGCGAAGGTGCTCACCGATCTGGGGCGGCTCGGAAACCGGGAGACGCCCGTCATTCTCGGGGTTCTCGTCATCGAGGACCTGTCGATGGCCGTCTATCTGCCACTGCTCACCGCGATGCTCGCCGGTGTCGGCCTGGCCGGCGGCAGCATCGCCCTGCTGGTCGCGCTCGGCACCGTCGGATTCGTGCTGTACCTGGCGCTGCGGCACGGTCGGCTCATCAGCCGGGCCGTGTCCTCCGACAATCCGGAGATGCTGCTCCTCGTCGTCCTCGGGCTGACCGTCCTGGTGGCCGGGGTGGCGCAGCAGTTGCAGGTCTCCGCGGCGGTCGGGGCGTTCCTCGTCGGGATCGCGCTCTCGGGGGAGGTGGCGGAGGGCGCCCGCAAGCTGCTGACGCCGCTGCGCGATCTGTTCGCCGCCGTCTTCTTCGTGTTCTTCGGTCTCTCCACCGATCCGGCCCAGATCCCGCCCGTGCTGCTGCCGGCCCTGCTGCTGGCCGTCGTCACCGTCTTCACCAAGATCGGCACCGGGTGGTACGCGGCCCGGCGCGCCGGGATCGGGTCGCCCGGGCGGTGGCGGGCCGGTGGCACGCTCGTGGCACGCGGTGAGTTCTCCATCGTCATCGCCGGTCTTGCCGTGGCGACCGAGCCCCGCATCGGGCCCATCGCCACCGCGTACGTCCTGATCCTGGTCATCGTCGGTCCGCTCACCGCCCGCTGGACCCAGCCCGTCGCGGCCCGGATCCGGAAGCGGCGGGCCCGTCGGGCCGGTGTATCCCAGGGCGCAGTGCCGGTCGCTCACGAGGAGATTCCGGTCGTGGAGCGCGCCTCGGCCGTCGACTGAGCCGTCGTCAGAGCGGGGTCGCCGCGTGCAGGATCCGCACCAGCGTCACCGTCGCGTTCAGCGACGACAGCGCCGACACCGTGGTTCCGGCGGTGGCCACCAGTCCCGCGAAGGCGACATGGGCGGACGACGGCGGCCAGAGCCGGGTCGGCGGGACGGGGTCCAGGAGTGCGGCGACCCGGCGCGGGATCGGGCCGACCGACGCGAGCGCGGGCAGGGCGTCCGGTGACCGGTGGGCGAAGAGCGCCGCCTTGCCGACCGCGCCCGCCACCGCCCGCCGGTCTCCGGTCGCCTGCGCCGCCGCCTCGTCCGCCCACCGTTCCGTGTTGTACGCCACCGCCGTACGCAGCGGCAGCAGGAACGGGTTCGCCCGCGCGGCAAGCTGGGTGGCGAGGAGGTAGCGGTGGTGGCGGGCGGTCAGGTGGGCCCGCTCATGGGCGACGAGCGCCCGGCGTTCACGCGCGGTCAGGCACTCCATCATCGCCGTCGACACGACCACCCGACCGGGGGAACCGGGGAGCGCGTAGGCGTACGGCGCCGGGTCCGGCAGCACGGCGACCGCGGACGGCTGCTCCGGGAGGGACCGCAGGGCCCGTGCGGCGCGGACGCGTTGGCGTACGTGGTGGTGGACCGCCGACCCGCACGCCACGACCACCGCCGCCAGCACCCCGATCGCGACGATGCCCGCCTTCTCCTCGTACGGCACCGCCGCGCGCACCTCGGGGTCCGACCAGCCGTCCGGCAGCGGATTGCCGGGGAGCTGAGCCGTGCCCACCACCATCAGCAGTGCCAGGCACACCGTGCTGCACAGGGCGAGCGTCGTACCGACGGCCGCCAGCAGGCGGGTGGCGCTGCGTGGGTGCAGATGCTGTTCGGCCAGGCGCGCGACGGGCAGCGCGGTCAGCGGCAGCACGAGAGGCAGGTAGACGAAGACGCCCATCGGTCAGCCCTCGTCCTGCTCCGTCGTCTGCGCCAGCAGCGCGCGCAGGCGTTCCTCGTCGCCCGGGGACAACGCCGAGACGAACCGGGCGAGTACGGCCTCGCGATCCCGTTCGCCGTCCAGGACGCGGCGCATCCGCAGCGCGGCGAGACCGGCCTCGTCGGAGGCGGAGGTCCAGGTGTAGGAGCGGCCCTGGCGGGCACGGGTCACGCACTTCTTCTCGTACAGGCGGGACAGGATCGTGATGACGGTGGTGTACGCGAGGCCGCCGTCGAGGTGTTCCTGCACCCAGCCCGCCGTCGCGGGGCCGTTCGCCGAGCGCAGAACGGCGAGGACCTGGGCCTCCAGCTCGCCCTGCCCGCGCTTGCGGGGGCGCCGGCCGCCGGACGGATGGCCCGCCGGGGGCACGTTGTCGTGGGGCAGTTCGTTGTGCGGGGGGTGGCTGGCCCCGGCCGTGTCCATCGTGGTGACTGCCCTTCGTGCGATACCGCGTCGTCCACGGCGTCGCAGCATCGTACTGAAGGCCGGTTCCCGGACACAGCGGGCGATCATCCTGCTAACTTCTACACGTCTGTAGAGTTGGATCTCGTTCCGGCAACGCAACGCAACGCAACGTATGGAGACGTCATGGCACTGTGGGATCGGATCAAGGAATCCGCGACGACGATGCAGTCGCAGCTCGAGGCGAAGAAGAACGACCTGAAGAGCGGTGCGTTCCGGGACGCGAGCATGGCCATGTGCGCTCTGGTCGCCGCCGCCGACGGTTCCATCGACCCGTCCGAGCGCCAGCGCGTCGCCTCGCTGATCGCCTCCAACGAGGTGCTGCAGAACTTCCCGGCGGACGACCTGCAGCGGCGCTTCAACGAGTACGTCAACAAGCTCACCGCGGACTTCGCCTTCGGCAAGGTCAGCGTGCTCCAGGAGATCGGCAAGGCGAAGAAGAAGCCGGCCGAGGCCCGCGCCGTCATCCAGATCGGCATCGTCATCGGCGGCGCCGACGGCGACTTCGACAAGTCGGAGCAGGCCGTCGTGCGCGAGGCGTGCTTCGCGCTCGACCTTCCGCCCCACGAGTTCGACCTCTAGACACCATCGTCGGGCATCCTCTCCGGGGCGGCCGAACAGCCCCCCGTACCGCCGGGAACACACCGCGGTCCGACCGACCATCGGACCGCGCCCGGCCCGGCCGGGGACTCGCGCCCCCCGAGCGAGTTCCCGGCCCACCTCCGCACGCACCGCGCCCGGCATCGCTGTCACCCCCGGCGAATCCTCGCTCGCCGAGCCGTCGACCGGTCCGGTAGGTCCGGCCGTCAGGCGCGGACCGGTGACGCGTCCTCGACCAACTGCGGCCGGGGCGCGCCCCTGCGGTACAGGACCAGGGTGATCAGCAGCCCGAGGGCGAAGTAGCCCGCCGACCACCAGTACGCGGTGGCGTAGCTGTGCAGCTGGGCCTGGGCCATGTTGGCGGGGGTCGGTGGGCGTCCGACCAGGTAGCTCGTGGCGGCGCCGGTGGCGAGCGTGTTCAGCAGCGCCGTACCGATGGAACCGCCCACCTGCTGGCTGGTGCTGACCATCGCCGAGGCCACACCCGCGTCGCGGACCGCCACCCCGTACGTGGCCAGGTTCATCACGGTCGCGAAGACCATGCCGAGGCCCAGACCGAGGAAGAGCAGGTTGGGCAGCACATGGGTGACGTATCCGCTGGTCAGGTCCAGGCCCGTCATCCACACCATGGCGGCCGCGGCGATGCCCATGCCGAGCGGCACGATCGGTTTCGCGCCGAACCGGGGCACCAGCACATTGGTCGTCGTCATCGACGTCGCGATCATCAGGGCGACCATCGGGATGAACGCGAGACCGGTGGCGACCGGCGAGTAGAGCAGAGTCCTCTGCAGGTAGTAGGTGAGGAACAGGAACACGCCGAACATGCCGCCACCGGCGATGAACATCGCCAGATAGGACGCCCCTCGGTTCCGGTTCAGCACCACCCGCAACGGCAGCAACGGATGCGCGGCCCGCGTCTGCCACCAGGCGAACGCCGCCACGAGCACACCGCCCGCCACGAGGAAGCCCCAGGTGTCCGGTGAACTCCACCGGTGGGACTCCGCGTTCGAGAAGCCGAACACGATGCAGAAGAGACCCGACGAGACCAGGACCGTGCCCGGGACATCGAGCTTCGGACGGTGGGCGGGGGCGCCGGCGCTCAGCAGCCGGGCACCGCCGACGAAGGCGATCAGGGCGAACAGCAGGTTGACGTACAGGCACCAGCGCCAGTTCAGGTACTCGGTGAGCACCCCGCCGAGCAGCAGTCCCACCGCGCCGCCCGTCCCCGCGATGGCGCCGTAGATCCCGAAGGCCTTAGCCCGCTCGTTCGGGACGTTGAACGTCGTGGTGAGGAGCGAGAGCGCGGCCGGCGCCAGCAGCGCGGCGAACAGGCCCTGGAGGGCTCGGGCGACGACGAGGACCTCGAAGCCCGGGGCGGCGCCGCCGATCGCCGACACCACCGCGAAGCCGACCAGGCCGGTCAGGAACACGATCTTCCGGCCCACCAGGTCGGCAATCCGGCCGCCGAGCAGCAGCAACGAGCCGAAGGCCAGGGCGTACGCCGTCACGATCCACTGGCGGTTGCCGTCGGAGAAACCGAGGTCCTGCTGGGCGGAGGGCAGGGCGATGTTCACGATGGTGGCGTCCAGGACCACCATCAGCTGCGCCAGACCGATCACCCCGAGCACCCACCACCGATGCGCCGGCCCACGCTCACGCCGGGGCGCGGGGCGAGCCGGCGAGGGGGTCCCGCTCACGCCACCCACGGAGCGTTCCTCCTCGAACGGCTCTCGTGCATGACGTGCATGACGGGCCATGGTCCTGCGTCTCCCTCGGTGCGCACCCCGAAATTCCCCCGCACTTCACGCTAAGCGCGGGGCAGGATCCCCGCATGCGGTGAGCAGCGCCCGGGTTCGGACCTGCCGGGATCCGGCAACCGGGCGGGTGGAACCGGGCTCCGTCGGCGGGGCGGACCGGTGTCAGAGCTCCCTGGCGGGCCAGTCCAGCAGCCGGGCGCCGATCACCGCCGTCTGCAGTGTGTACCGGTGCATCGGGTCCGACGGGTCCGAACCGGTCAGCTGATGGACCCGCTCCAGCCGGTACGTGAGCGCCCGCACGCTCAGCGCCAGCCTCCGGGCCGTCTCGGCGGCGACACAGCCCGCGTCGAAGTACGCGGAGAGCGTCTTCAGCAGTGGTTCGGCGCCGCCGCGGGCCTGCTGGAGCGGGCCGAGCTGGCTGCGCACCAGATCGGCCATCGCCTGCCGGTCCCGGGCCAGCACCGGGTAGACCAGCAGGTCGGCGGCGTACAGCACCGGATCGTCCAGGCGCATCCGCTCCGCCAGGTCGAGTGCGACGAGCGCCTCGTCGTACGACTGGACGACGCCGCCCGGGCCCCGGTGCGGGCGGCCGACCGCGACCCGGCCGCCGTCCGTCGCCGCATGCGCCTGCTTGGCGAAGTAGCGCAGGACGTCCGGCTGGGAGCCCGGGGCTATACAGACCAGACGCCCGTCCTTGGTCGTCAGCAGGAACTCCCGGCCGTCGAAGCGGGCCAGCAGCGCCGACTCCACCTGCCGCGGCACGGTGTCCGACTCGGTGTACGCCTGGGGGCCCGCCGCCACCGCGACCGCGTGGGCGCGGGACAGCCGCATCCCGAACCGGGTGGCCCGCTCGGCGAGCCGGCCCAGATCGCTGCGCCCGTACAGAAGGTCGTCGATGAACTCGCGGCGCGCCGCCTCCTCCCTCCGTACGGTGAGCCGCTGGGCCCGCTCGAACCCCTCGGCGAAAGCGTCGACGCACTGCTCGACCGCGGCCAGCACGCAGTCGGTGGACGCCGGGTCGGTGGCGTCGGCACTCGGCCAGGCGGTGCGGGTCGCCGCCAGATGGAGTCCGACCAGGGCGCGCAGCTGGAATCCGGCCTCTGCGGCCTTCCGGCCCAGGGCCCGACGGTTCTCCAGCTCGTCACGGGTCAGCCGGCGGCCGGTCGCGGCGACCTCGCCCAGGATGCGGGCGTAGTCCCCCAGATACTCGTCGGGGATCTCCGGCTCCGGCACGGCCTACCTCCAGTCTTGACGCGTCACTGACACTCGCTCAACGCATCCGGGCAGGTGCTGGTGCCCGGCATCAAGGACGCAGAAAGATTGCCGGAGTCCGGCAATGCGGAACATCGGCATCGGATGTCACGATCGGGCCCAGCACCACCGGGGGGAAACACGGGGGAGCACGGGGGATACGGGGACGGGGGAAGACCCGGCTGCTGCGGCGCCGCTTTTCGGCGACGCCGCGGCACCGGGGTCACCGGCCGACGGCGCATCCACCGCACTCCCCGCTCACACGCAGGGGGGAGTGGACCGATGCAGGAGTTCCTGGACGCGGCGCTCTCCTTTCCGACCGCCCTCTTCGGCGCGGCCCTGGTCGTCGTCATCTGTTTCTGGCTGCTGGTCCTGGCCGGTGCGGCCGACCACCACTCCTTCGACGCCGACCTCGACACCGACCTGGCCGGGATCGGCGGTGTGCCGGTCGCCGTCTCGGTGTCCGTGATGATCGTCGTCGCCTGGTTCGCCGGCCTGACCGGCACCGTCCTGCTGCACCGCAGCTCGGTCACCGGCACTCCGCGCGCCGCGCTCGCCTGTGCCGTGCTCGCCGGGGCGCTGCTGATCTCCTGGGCCGTGGTCCGGCTGCTCGTCACCCGCTACCGCCGCCTCTTCCCGCCCGAACCCCCGCCGTCCCGCCAGGACTTCCTCGGCCGGGTCTGCACCATCCGTACCGGCTCCGTCAGCTCCGACTTCGGCCAGGCCGAGGTCGCGGCGGCCGACGGGTCCACCGCGATCGTGCAGGTCAGGCAGTTGCGGCAGACGGACGAAGCGGTCTTCACGGCGGGCAGTGCGGGGCTTCTCTACGCGTACGACGACGAGGGCGAGTTCTTCTGGGTCTCGCCCTACGACGTGACGCTCGACCCGGGACCACCGACGCCACCGCGGCAGTTGCCGCGTACCCGCCCCCGCCGCACCGGCTGAGCCGCCGGCCGCCGCCGGACGCCGTGATCCGGCGCGCACACGGCTGCCCGCCGCCGCCCCGGCGCTCCGTCTCCTCTCACCCACCTCGCCTTCCTCACCAGCCGCCAAGGACTGTCATGGATGCCATCTCCCTGGGCTTCGGTGTGCTCATCGCCGTGGTCCTGCTCATCACGATCGCTCTGCTCCTCGTCGTCAGCCGGCTCTTCCGCAAGGTCGAACAGGGCAAGGCCCTGATCATCTCCAAGACCAAGAAGGTCGACGTGACCTTCACCGGCGCCGTCGTCCTGCCGGTGCTGCACAAGGCCGAGTACATGGACATCTCGGTGAAGACGATCGAGATCCGGCGCACCGGCCGCGAGGGCCTGATCTGCCAGGACAACATCCGCGCCGACATCCACATCAACTTCTTCGTACGGGTCAACAAGACCGTCGAGGACGTCATCAAGGTGGCCCAGGCCATCGGTACCGAGCGGGCCAGCGACAAGATCGCCATCCAGGACTTCTTCGCCGCGAAGTTCGCCGAGGCCCTCAAGACAGTCGGCAAGCAGCTGGACTTCGTCGATCTCTACACCAAGCGCGAAGAGTTCCGGGACCGCATCATCCGGGTCATCGGGACCGACCTGAACGGTTACCACCTCGACGACGCGGCGATCGACCACCTGGAACAGACGCCGATGGCGCAGCTCGACAGCGCCAACATCCTCGACGCACAGGGCATCCGCAAGATCACCGAACTGACGACGATCGAGCACGTACGCACCAACGAGTTCCAGCGCACCGAGCAGAAGGAGATCACCCGGCAGAACGTCGACGCCCGCGAGACCATTCTGGAGCTGGAGCGCCGACAGGCCGAGGCCGAGATCAAGCAGCGGCGCGAGGTCGAGACCCTGCGGGCCCGCGAGGAGTCGGCCACCGCCCGGGTCCAGGAGGAGGAACGGCTGGGCGCGCAGACGGCGTTCATCCGTACCGAGGAACAGCTCGGCATCCAGCGCGAGAACCAGGCGCGGGAGATCGCCGTCGCACAGAAGAACCGTGAACGGGTCATCGCGGTCGAGAACGAGCGCATCGAGAAGGACCGGCTGATCGAGGTCATCGGGCGCGAACGGCAGACCGAGCTGAATCGAATCGCCGCGACGAAGGAGGTCGAGGCGGAGCGCCGCGAGGTCGCCGATGTGATCCGGGAGCGGATCGCCGTGGACCGTACGGTCGCCGAGCAGGAAGAGTCGATCAAGACCCTGCGGGCCGTCGAGGAGTCGGAGCGTACCCGCAAATCGGTGATCATCGCCGCCGAGGCCGAGGCCCAGGAGAAGCTGGTCAAGGACATCAAGGCGGCGGAGGCGGCCGAGGTGGCGGCCACCCACCGGGCGGCGGAGCAGCTGACGCTCGCCGAGGCCCGGCTCAAGGGCGCGGATCTCGACGCCCGGGCCAAGCTGCGACTCGCCGAAGGCGTCCAGGCGGAGTCCGCGGCGCCCGGTCTGGCCGAGGTGCAGGTGCGGGAGGCTGCGGCCGACGTCATCGAGAAGACCGGTCTCGCCGAGGCGGAGGCCACGTCCGCCCGGCTCAGGGCCGAGGCGGAGGGCGCACGGCTGAAGGCCCTGGCGACCGCCGAGGGCACCCAGGCGCAGGCGACCGCGGACGCGGCGATGATCGGCGAGAAGTTGAAGGCCGAAGCGGCCGGGCTCACGGAGAAGGCTGCGGCCATGGCCGCGCTGGACGACGCGTCGCGCGGACACGAGGAGTACCGGCTGCGGCTCGCCGCCGAGAAGGAGATCCGGCTGGCCGGCCTCGATGTGCAGCGGCAGGTCGCGGAGGCGCAGGCGACGATCGTGGCCGCCGGTCTGGAGAACGCGGACATCGACATCGTCGGCGGGGAGTCGGTCTTCTTCGACCGGCTGGTCTCGTCGATCTCGCTCGGCAGGAGCGTGGACGGGTTCATGGAGAACTCGGACACGGCGAAGGCCCTCGCCGGGCCGTGGCTGAACGGGTCGTCGTCGTTCACGGAAGACCTGACCCGGGTGCTCGGGTCGGTGTCCACGGGCGATGTGCAGAACCTCACGGTGTCGGCGCTGCTGACGCGGATGATGGCCGCGCCGGGAGTGGGAGCGGATGCCGGACAGGTCCGGCAGCTGCTGGAGTCGGCACGCAGGCTCGGGCTGGCGGATGTGCGGGTCGGGGTGCCGGCGGAGGCACATGACGGGGTGGCGGCGCGCAACGGGGCGCCGGTGGCGTAGCGGGGCGGGCCCGTCCGGCGGCCGGTCCGTCCCAGAACGCCGGGCGGGCCCGTCCCGTCGCCGGTCCGTCCCAGAACGCCGGACGGGCCCGGGTCGACCGCCCCGTGCCCGCCCACCACGCACTTCAGGCCCGACCGGGCCGCGGTTCCGTCCTCGATCGCCGGACAGGCTCGGCCTGCGGCGATCGAGGACGGCGTGCGGCCGGAGGCCGCGCAATCCGCAACCCACACCCGCAGGGAGCCGTACGCATGGACACCGACCCCGCTCTCACCGTGGACGCGGGCACCTACGACGTGCTGCGGCGTCGCCTCGCCGCGCACGCCGCCGAACTCGCCCGCCGAGCCGAAGCCCTCAACGCCCGCCGTACCGAGGCGTTCGGTTCGACAGAGCTACGGTTGCTGGCCACCGAGCAGATCCGGACGGAGCACCCGTCGCTGCCGCGCGATCTGGTCGCCGTGGGCGGACAGTTGCTGTTCGGCTTCGAGCGCGGGCCGGGCGCGCGCGGCGAGGCCACCGTCGCCGACGTACTCGCGCCGTACGGACCGGACCTGTCCGGCAGCGGCGACACGCTCCTCGTCGACGAGGCGTTCGTACGCGAATTCACCGCCCTGCACCGCTACTACCGGAACGCCCGCCTGCTCCGCCTGCGCCGTGTCGACGGCCGGCTGCTCGCCGTGTTCCGTACCGGCGACACCGCCGACGACATCCGTGTCCTGCGCTGGGCGCTCGCCCCGGACGGCTCCCCCGGACCGTTCCTCGACGCGCGCGGCGACCGCGACCACGTCTTCCCGCCGTCGCACGACTTCACCTGGACACCGGCGGGCCGCGAGTCGCACATCCCCGGCCGTCACCCGCACATCGCGATCGGGGACAGCGGCGCCCTCTTCGTCGACACACTCGGCGGCACCCTGACCGTGAAGACGGTCGACGACACCGACACACCCGACGGCATCTACGAGGAGCCGGTCACCGAACCGCTTCAGTCCCTCGCCGACGCCGACGTCGAGTACGCCGAGGTCGGACCGCTGATCCTGCTGCGCATCCGCCCGTACAACGAGGACGCCTGGCGCCACCTGGTCTTCAACAGCCTGCTCTCCACCGTGCAGCGCCTCGACGCCATCGGTCCGGCCTGCCACCGGCTCCCCGAGGACCAGGGGATCATCTTCCCCGGTGGCACCTATCTCACCACCGGCACCGCGAAGACCTTCGACCTCGCCGAGCCCCTCGCCGACCCGGTCTTCGAGGGGGCCGTCCGGTCCCCCAACGGCGAGGACGTCCTCTACCTCTTCCGTTCCCGGGACGGCGGCCGCGGCCTTCTTCTGCCCTACAACCTGATCCGCCAGGAAGTCGCCGCCCCGCTGCTCGGCCGCGGTCACGCCCTGCTCGACGACGGCACGCTCGTCCTGCTCAAGGACACGGCGTCGGCCGAGCCCGCCCGTGTGCACGCGGTGCAGCGCTGGCGGACCCCGTACGTCTCCGACACCTACGCCGCCTCCCGCCCGGCCGGGACGGGTCCGCTCGCCCGGATCGGCAACGCCGATCTGGTCCGCGGCATCTCCGACTGTCTCGCCCTCGCGCACAGTGCCGCCGAGACCTCACCGACCGCCGCCGTGTACGGACGGCTGGTCGCCGACTGCACCCGCGCCACCGACCGCTACCACTGGCTGGCCGACCACGAACTCGATTTTCTCGCGGCCCCGTTGACCGATCTCCGGGACACCGCGCAGCAGGTCCTCACCGAGTTCGAGACGGTGCAGGAGCTGACCCGGCAGGCCGCCGACGCGCTCGCGGAGTCGGCGGACCGGATCACCGCGCTCGTCCGCCGCATCCGCGGCGAGGCCCCGCGCTCGGCCGCCGCCTGGGTCTCCCAGCTCACCGAACTGCGTCGTGCGCACGGCCGCCTGGGGACGCTCGCCGAGATGCGGTACGCGGACACCGACCGGATCGCCGCGCTCACCGCCACCACCGCCGCCGACATCGGCTCGGCCGCCCAGCGGGCGGTCGCGTTCCTGAACCGGGCCGACGCGTTCACCGGCTACCACCAGGACATCGAGCAGCTCACGGCCGATGCCGCCGCGCTCACCACCGTCGTCGACGCCGCCGCGCTCGGCGACCGGCTGACGGAGATGACGGACGGGCTGGCGACGGTCACGGATGTCGTGACCGGGCTGGAGATCGGCGACGGAGCCGTCCGTACATCGATCCTGGAGCGGATCGCCGAGGTCCTCGGCGGTGCGAACCGGGCCCGCGCCACGCTCGACGCCCGCCGCCGGGAGCTCCTCGACCACGAGGGGCGGGCGGAGTTCGCCGCCGAGTTCGCCCTGCTCGGCCAGACGGTCACCGGCGCGCTGGCCGCCGCGGACTCCCCCGACGCATGCGACGAACAACTGGCCCGACTTCTGCTCCAGTTGGAGAACCTGGAGTCCCGGTTCGCCGAGTTCGACGACTTCCTCGCCCAGCTGTCCGAGCGGCGGACAGAGGTGTACGAGGCGTTCTCGGCCCGCAAGCAGACACTGCAGGACGCCCGCGCACGTCGCGCGGAACGACTGGCCCAGTCGGCGGCCCGGGTCCTCGAGACGGTCTCCCGGCGCCTGTCCGCCCTCCCCGACCTGGACGCGGTCCACACGTACTTCGCCTCCGACCCGATGGTCGCCAAGGTCCGCCGCACGGCGGACGAGCTGCGCGGGCTCGGCGACCCGGTGCGGGCCGAGGAACTCGACGGACGACTGAAGGCGGCCCGCCAGGAGGCGGGGCGGGCGCTGCGCGACCGCAGCGAGCTGTACGCGGACGGCGGATCGACGATCCGGCTCGGCCGGCACCGGTTCGCGGTGAACACCCAGCCGTTCGACCTGACGCTCGTGCCCTCCGGGGACCGGCTCGCGTTCGCCGTCACCGGAACCGACTACCGGGCTCCCGTCACCGACCCGGCGTTCGACGCGGCCCGCCCGTACTGGCAGCAGCAGCTGCCGTCGGAGTCCCCGTCGGTCTACCGCGCCGAGCACCTCGCCGCCAGCCTCCTGGACGAGCACGGCGCGGAAGCGCTGGCGGCCCTCGCACCGGCCGAACTTGCCGTGCTGGTCCGGGAGTCGGCGGCCTCCGCGTACGACGAGGGATATCAGCGCGGTGTCCATGACGAGGACGCCACCGCCATCCTGGCCACCCTGCTGCGACTGCACGCCGGAGCAGGTCTGCTGCGTGTCCCGCCGGCGGTGCGCGCGGCGGCTCAGCTCTTCTGGACATGGGAGGCGGACGACGGCCTGCGCACCTCCTGGACGCGCCGGGCCGTCTCCCTGGCCCGGGCCCGCGAGACGTTCGGCCCGGCGCCCGCGATCACCGCGCTCCAGGAGGAGTGGGCGGCCAGGATCGGGACGGACGACGCGCACGCCGCCGCCGCATACCTCTTCGAGGAGCTGACTTCCGGCCCCGCCGGGTTCGTGACGAGCGCTGCCGTCCGCACCTTCCTGGACAAGTTCCGCCGCACGACCGGAACTTCGGCATACGACGAGGACCTGTCCGCCCTCCGGGACGACCTCCCCGCACGCCGCCAGCTCGTCGAGGGCTGGCTGACCTCGTACGCCCGCGCCGGTGGCACGGACATCACGAGCAGTGACCTCGCCGAGGCGGTCGCCGTGGAGCTCTGCCCGGAGCCGGGGACCGAGCGATACGACCGCGAGGCGCCGATCGCCGCGACCGTGGACGGCCTGCTCGGCATCCACCCCCGCATCGACCGGGGCCGGCTGACCGTGCGCCTGGACGAACTCCTCGCACGCACTGCGGAGTTCCGCACGACCACCGTCCCCGGATTCCGCGCCTACCAGCGGCAGCGCACCACCCTCGTCGGCGCCGAACGGACCCGGCTGCGGCTCGACGACCACCGGCCCCGGGTGATGTCCACATTCGTCCGCAACCAGCTCATCGACGAGGTCTACCTGCCGATGATCGGCGACAGCCTCGCCAAGCAGCTCGGCACGGCCGATGCCGACCGGCGCACCGACTCACAGGGCCTCCTGCTGCTCGTCTCGCCACCCGGCTACGGCAAGACGACCCTCATGGAATACGTGGCCGACCGGCTCGGTCTGGTTCTCGTCAAGGTCAGCGGCCCCTCGCTGGGCCGCGAAGTGACCTCGCTCGACCCGGCACAGGCACGCAGCGCGACCGCCCGGCACGAGATCGAGAAGATCAACTTTGCGCTGGAGGCGGGCAACAACACGCTCCTGCACCTCGACGACATTCAGCACACCTCGCCCGAACTGCTCCAGAAGTTCATCCCCCTCTGCGACGCCACCCGCCGCGTCGAGGGGGTACGGGACGGCGAGCCGCGCAGCTACGACCTGCGGGGCAAGCGGTTCGCGGTGTGCATGACGGGCAATCCGTACACCGAGTCCGGAGAGCGGTTCCGGATCCCGGACATGCTGGCGAACCGGGCCGACGTGTGGAATCTGGGCGAGGTACTGAGCGGCCGCGAGGACGTCTTCGCGCTCAGCTTCGTCGAGAACGCGCTGACCGCCAACCCGGTGCTTGCACCCCTCGCCGGCCGCTCCCGGGAAGATCTCGCACTGCTCGTGCGCCTGGCCTCCGTCGCGGCCCCTTCCCCGATCGCGCACACCGACCGTCTCGACCACCCGTACCCACCCGCCGAGCTGGACCGGATCGTCTCGGTCCTGCGTCACCTGCTGACCGCCCGCTCCACCGTCCTCGCGGTGAACGCCGCATACATCGCCTCGGCCGCACAGACCGACGCGACGCGCACCGAACCCCCGTTCCGGCTGCAGGGCTCGTACCGCGACATGAACAAGATCGCCGAACGGATCGTGCCCGTGATGAACGACGCGGAGCTCGCCGCGGTCATCGACGACCACTACGCGGGCGAGGCCCGGACGCTCACCACCGGGGCCGAGTCCAACCTGCTGAAACTGGCGGCCCTGCGGGGGACGCTGACCACCGAACAGACCGACCGGTGGGCGGCGATCACCGCCTCGTACGTACGCACCCAGGCACTGGGCGGCCCGGACAGCGGTCCCATGACCCGGGCGGTCGCGGCCCTCGGTCTGCTCGCGGACCGGATCGCGGCAGTCGAGTCGGCGATCCGCCGATCCGACGGGCCGCTCACCGGCGCGAAGATCACCGACCGGTCCGAATGAGTCGAACACCGGAGGCGGGCAAGGCATGCTGGGTTCCGTGTCGACACTTCCCCAACAGCCTCAACGCTCCCCGTTCAGCGGCCACATGGTCGTCTGCGGCGACGACGCACTCGCCCAGCGGCTGGCGGTGGAGCTGCGTTACGTCTACGGGGAGCGGGTGACGCTGCTGCTCCCACCGGGGCGCGACCCGCGCCGCCCGGAGCTGCCGCTGACCCAACGCGGGCGCGCGGCCACGCTGTTCGGCCGGATGTCGGCGGCGATGAACCGCAACCTGGGCAACGGCGGCACCGGAGGAGCCGACGGCGGCTCCGGCGGCGACACCGGCGCCGGCGTGGAGGCGGTCCGCATCCTCGAGGCCTCGGAGCCGTCCGACGAGGCGTTCGAGGAGGCCGGTGTCGACACGGCCGCCGCACTGGCGCTCGTCTACGACGACGACGAACGCAACATCCGCGCCGCACTCACCGCCCGCCGCCTCAACCCCCGCGTCCGGCTGGTCATCCGGCTCTACAACCGCAAGCTCGGCCAATATCTGGAGACCCTCCTCGACCAGGCCGCCGCCGTCGCCGTACCGGGACTCGACCCGACCGCGCTGGACACGTCGACCACCGTCCTCTCCGACGCCGACACCGCCGCGCCCGCACTCGCCGCGACGGCGCTGACCGGCTCCAGCAAGGTCGTCCAGGCGGAGGGCCTGCTCCTGCGGGCCGTCGAACGCACCCCGCCCCGGCAGGGCGAGGTTGCCGACCCCGGCCTGTGCACGCTCGCCCTGCTCTCCTCCACCACCCATGACCCTGCGGGCGCCGAGGGTTCCGACAGCAGCGGCGCCGATGGCCCCCAACTCCTGCCCGATCAGCAGTCGGTGGCCGCCGCGACCGGTCGGGGCACGGTGGTCCTGGAGGCCATCCGGGAGGCCGTACCGGACGGGCCGGCCCCACGAATGGGCGGCAGGAGCGCACCCCTGAGCCAGATCTTCTCGCGCCGGCTGCGCAGGTCCGTGCTGGGCGTCGCGGCGGCGGTGCTGGGCCTCGCCGTCGCCTCCACGCTCACGACAGGCGAACCTCCGCTGCACGCCGCGTACTTGACGCTGCTCGACCTGTTCGCGATGGGCGACCCGGCGATCGAGGACTCGGCCGCCCGGCAGGTCATCCAGCTGCTCTCCGGCGTCGCCGGGCTGATGCTGCTGCCGCTGCTGGTGGCGGGAGTCCTCGAAGCCTTCGGTTCCCTGCGTACGGCATCGGCGCTGCGCCGGCCGCCGCGCGGGCTCTCCGGCCATGTGGTGCTGCTCGGACTCGGCAAGATCGGTACCAGGGTGCTGGTCCGGCTCCGCGAGCTCAACATTCCTGTGGTGTGCGTGGAGGACGACCCGGCCGCGCGCGGCATCCCCGTCGCCCGGCGGCTGCAGGTACCGGTCGTCCTCGGGGACGTCACCCAGGAGGGCGTCCTGGAAGCGGCGAAGATCCAGCGCTCCCGCGCCCTGCTCGCGCTGACCAGCTCCGACACCACCAACCTGGAGGCCACCCTCTACGCCCGCTCGGTCAAACCGGACCTGCAGGTGGCCCTGCGCCTCTTCGACGACGAGTTCGCCACCGCCGTCTACCGCACCTTGCGCACCGCCCACCCACAGGCCCTGACCCGCTCCCGGTCCGTCTCCCACCTGGCTGCCCCGTCCTTCGCCGTCGCGATGATGGGGCGGCAGATCCTGGGCGCGATTCCGGTCGAGCGGAAGGTGATGCTCTTCGCGGCGATCCAGGTGGCGGGCCACCCGCAGCTGGAGGGACGGACGGTCGAGCAGGCGTTCCGGGCGGGGGCCTGGCGGGTACTGGCACTGGACGCCACGCCGCCGGAGGACCGCCACCCGGACCGGACAACGGCCGGTCCCACGTCCTCGGACCGGCCGTCGGGCCTGATCTGGGATCTGCACCCCGGTTACGTACTCCGCGCCGAGGACCGCGTGGTGATCGCCGCTACCCGCCGCGGACTTGCGGAACTGCTGCGCAGACGGCGCTCGTTGACGCACCGCTAGGGCGTCAGGCGTCGGACGGGTCCGGGACCGCACCCACCCGGAGCGAGGAGCTCTCCGCGGGGCCCTCGACGGAGCCTGCCGTGGAGCGCTCGGTGAGCAGCATCACGGCAGTCAGCAGGACGAGCGACGCCGCCGAGACGTGCACGCCGAGCGCCGTGGTGAGCGAGCCCCCGTGGGTGAGGACCGCGAGCGCGTCACCGAGCGGGAGGATCGCGTCGATGAGCACCACCCAGCCCAGGGTCCGGCGCTGTCCTCGCGCGAGCAGCAGGAACACCGTCGCCGCGACAGCGAGATCACGTACACCCTTGACGGCGAAGTAGCCCGCGGCGTTCCCCTGCGGCCAGGGCTCGATGCCGAAGCCGTCGGGCGCGCCCTCGGGGTTCAGCAGGAAGTTGAGTCCGAAGAAGAGCACGGCGGCGCCGGTGATCAGGGCAAGCGCGGTAGTGAAGTGACGCTTCGTCATCATTTCCCCAACAAAGTCACGGAGCAGGCGAGTTCGAGCTTTTCTAGCAACGCTAGAATTTCGACCGATGGTAGACCTAGCACTGTTCAAATGTCTAGCGCTGCTAGAATCTTGGTCATGGTCACACACCAGCGCTGCGACGGAGCACACCGCGCGCGGGTGGATCCGCTGATCGGCATGGCGGTGGGCACCTGACGCACCGCGAAAACCGCGTGCCCTCCACACCCCCGGTCCCTACCCTCACCCCCATGGACGCGCTGCGGGACCCGGCACTTCTGAACGTCATAGACATCGAGGCGACCTGCTGGGACGGACAGCCGCCGTCCGGCGCGGTCGGCGAGATCATCGAGATCGGGCTGACCGTCGTCGACCTGAACGCCGCCGAGCGGGTCGCCCGCCACCGGATCCTGGTGCGCCCGGTCCGGTCCGCCGTCAGTGCCTTCTGCACCGAGCTGACCGGCCTGACCCAGGCCGAGGTGGACACGGGCCTGTCCTTCGCCGACGCCTGCCGGCTTCTGGCGTCCGAGCACCGGTCAGGGCAGCGTGCCTGGGCCAGCTGGGGCGACTACGACCGCAACCAGTTCACCCGCCAGTGCCGGGCCACCGGAACTCCGTACCCGTTCGGCCGCCGTCACACCAACGCCAAGATCCCCTTCACCGCGGCCCACGGCCTGCGCAAACGCCCCGGCATGGCCCAGGCCCTGCAGGTCGCGGGTCTCCCGCTGGAAGGCCGGCACCACAGCGGCGCGGACGACGCCTGGAACATCGCGGCGCTGATCCTGGACCTGGCGGCGAGGAGTGCCTGGCCGACGGCCGAACCAGCCTGATCTGCCGACCGGGGGTACTACAGCACTCCTCCCATCACCTGTCGTACCTGCGCCAGCGTCGCCTCGGCCACCGCGTCGGCCCGCTCGTTGCCGTCCCGCAGCACCGACCGTACGTACGCCATGTCCTGCGCGTACTCCGCCCGCCGCGCCCGCACCGGTGCCAGCCGCTCGTTGACGGCGTCCGTCACGGTCCGCTTGAGCGCTGCGCCGCCGCCGTCACCGATCTCCTCCGCGACCTCGTGCGGGTCACGGTCGAGGCAGAGCGCGGCGAGCAGCACGAGCCCCGACACCTCGGGCCGGGTCTGCGGTGCGTACGTGATGTGCCGGTCGGCGTCCGTCCTCGCGCCGCGGATCAGCCGGGCCGTCTCGTCGGCGGTGGCGCCGAGCGCGATGGAGTTGGCCCGGCTCTTGCTCATCTTCGTGCCGTCGGTGCCGAGCAGCAGGGGTGCGGCGGAGAGCAGGGCGTCGGGTTCCGGGAAGACCGGACCGTACCGCTCGTTGAAGCGGCGGGCGACACTTCTGGTCACTTCGAGGTGCGGCAGCTGGTCCTGCCCGACGGGGACCAGGTTGCCCTTGCAGAACAGGATGTCGGCGGCCTGATGCACGGGATACGTGAACATCAGCCCGCTGACGGCGGACTGCCGGGAGTGCGCGATCTCGTCCTTGACCGTGGGATTGCGGCTCAGCTCGGCGACGGAGACGAGGCTGAGGAACGGCAGCATCAGCTGGTTGAGCGCGGGCACGGCGCTGTGGTTGAAGATCGTGGTGCGGGCGGGGTCGATGCCGATGGCCAGATAGTCCAGCAGCATCCCCTCCATGTGCTCGCCGAGCCGCTCGGCGACATCCCGGTCGGTGAGCACCTGGTAGTCGGCGATGATCACGAAGACGTCCACACCGAGATCCTGGAGCCGGACGCGATTGTGCAGGGTCCCGAAGTAGTGCCCCAGGTGCAGCGCCCCGGTGGGCCGGTCCCCGGTCATCACGCGGAATCGACCGGGATCCTGCTGAATCCGCTGCTCCAGCTCGGCGCTGCGACGCCGGGCGGGGGTGACGGTGGTGGCAGGTGCGGCGACGGTGGTCATGGGTCTCTCCTCGCGGGTGCTGGTTGCGTGGAGGACGGCCCGCCGGGATCGGCATCCGTACCCGTACGAGGGCAGAGAAATAGGGCCGTCCATGTCGAACGGCCCTGGTTCCGTGCTGATGAGGCGGCCGCTCCTAAGTGGAGCGCCACCAGTTTCGGCACGGTACGGAGGTCATGGGCCCGATTCTAACGCGGGCCGGCCGGATCGGGCGGGGCATTCGCGCAGCGCCGCGAAGGCCCCCGGCGCCGTTCGCGTCGCACCCGTCCGCTCACTTGTGGGCGTGCTCGCCGACGTAGAACAACAAGTAGACGAAGCCCGCGAAGAGATGCGTGGCGAAGACGTACACGAAGACGCGCAGCGCGACGCCCCTCTCCTTCCAGCGCTCGCTCTCGCTCACCGGCCCTGCCTCTCCCCACTCCCGCGTGCCCGGCGCACACCGGGAAGTCCTGGTCCAGGGTACGTACCGCCGGCGTCTGTCCCGGGCGCCGGAATAGCGAGGACCGGTGCCCCGTTGTAGCCCGTGAAAGAATTGGTTTAAGGTTCAACCATTACTACTCACACCACGGAGGCGGGCGCCATGCAGTTCGGGATCTTCACCGTCGGAGACGTCACCACCGACCCCACGACCGGTAGGACACCGACCGAGCACGAGCGGATCAAGGCGACCCTCGCGATCGCGCTGAAGGCCGAGGAGGTGGGGCTGGACGTCTTCGCGACCGGCGAGCACCACAACCCGCCGTTCGTCCCGTCCTCGCCGACGACCACGCTCGGCTACATCGCCGCCCGCACCGAGAACCTGATCCTTTCCACGTCCACCACCCTCATCACCACCAACGATCCGGTGAAGATCGCCGAGGACTACGCGACGCTCCAGCACCTCGCGGACGGCCGTGTCGACCTGATGATGGGTCGCGGCAACACCGGCCCGGTGTACCCGTGGTTCGGCAAGGACATCCGCCAGGGCATCCCGCTCGCCGTCGAGAACTACGCGCTGCTGCACAAGCTGTGGCGTGAGGACGTCGTCGACTGGGCGGGCAAGTTCCGCACACCGCTGCAGTCGTTCACCGCGACCCCGCGCCCGCTGGACGGTGTCCCGCCGTTCGTCTGGCACGGCTCGATCCGCTCCCCGGAGATCGCCGAGCAGGCCGCGTACTACGGCGACGGCTTCTTCCACAACAACATCTTCTGGCCCATCGAGCACACCAAGAAGATGGTGAACCTCTACCGCCAGCGGTACGCGCACTACGGGCACGGCACCGCCGAGCAGGCCATCGTGGGCCTCGGCGGCCAGGTGTTCATGCGGAAGAACTCGCAGGACGCGGTGCGGGAGTTCCGCCCGTACTTCGACAACGCGCCGGTCTACGGACACGGCCCGTCCCTGGAGGACTTCTCGCAGCAGACACCGCTCACCGTCGGCTCCCCGCAGGAGGTCATCGAGCGGACCCTGTCGTTCCGTGACGCCGTGGGCGACTACCAGCGCCAGCTGTTCCTGATGGACCACGCGGGCCTCCCGCTGAAGACGGTCCTGGAGCAGCTCGACATCCTCGGCGAGGAGGTCGTCCCGGTACTGCGCAAGGAGTTCGCCAACCTCCGGCCGGCCGGAGTGCCGGACTCCGCACCGGTCCACCCCGCCGTCGCCGCCCGCACCAAGGAGATCTGACCCCATGCAGACCGAGGCTCTGAAGATCGTCGCCGTCTCCGCCGGGCTGAGCCAGCCGTCGTCGACCCGACTACTGGCCGACCGGCTGGCGGCGGCCGCCCGGGAGCGGCTGGCCACCGATCAGGACAGGCCGGTCGAGATCCGGGTGATCGAGTTGCGTGATCTGGCCGTCGACATCGCGAACCACCTGGTGACGGGCTTCCCGCCGCAGGCGCTGGACGAGGCGATCGACGCGGTGGCGGCGGCGGACGGGCTGATAGCCGTGTCCCCGGTCTTCACGGCCTCGTACAGCGGTCTGTTCAAGTCGTTCTTCGACCTGATCGACCACACGGCACTGACCGGCAAGCCCGTCCTGATCGCGGCGACCGGCGGCACCGCCCGGCACTCGCTCGTCCTGGAACACGCGATGCGGCCGCTCTTCACATACCTGCGGGCCACCGTCGTACCGACCTCCGTGTACGCGGCGTCGGAGGACTGGGGCTCGTCCGGCGACGAGTACACCGAGGGGCTGCCGTCCCGGATCCGGCGCGCGGGCGGCGAGCTCGCGCGCATGGTCTCCGGCGGCCGGGCGGCCTCCGGCGCCTCGAGGGCTCCTGGGCTCGACGACGAGGTGGTGCCGTTCGAGCAGCAGCTCGCCGATCTGCGGCTGGACTGAACACCGGGGCACACGGGCACCCGGACGCCCGAATGACGGCGGTCGGACCGACAGCCGAGCCAACGTCCGGTTTGATTACAGTTATCCGCAAAAATGCGCTGGTGTGTCGGCAGATGCGTGCTGAACCGAGCTGGAGGCAGAGATGGGCAGGATCGTGGTGGGCGTGGACGGCTCCGAGTCGTCGATCAAGGCGCTGCACTGGGCCGTACGCCAGGCCGAGCTGACCGGTGACTCGGTGGAGGCGGTCAACAGCTGGGAGTACCCCGCGACCAGCTGGGCGTCCATGATGCCGGGCATGCCGGAGGACTTCGATCCGCAGGCCGTGGCGATCGTGTCGCTCACCGAGGCACTGGAGGAGGCCCTCGGCGCGGAGGGCGCGGCCGCGGTCAGCAAGATCGTGGTGATCGGCAACCCGGCCGAAGCCCTGCTGGACCGGGCGAAGGGCGCGAACCTGCTGGTCGTCGGGGCGCGCGGGTACAGCGGGTTCAAGGCGACCCTGCTCGGCTCGGTAAGCCTCCATGTCACCCAGCACGCGCCGTGCCCGGTGACGGTCGTCCGCGACTGAGAGACCTGAGCGATCCGGTGGACGGACGGGCCTCGCGCACCGGTGCGCGGGGCCCGTCCGCATCTACAGCGCCACCACGTCCGCGACGACGCAGGCCACGTTGTCCGGGCCACCTGCCGCGTGCGCCAGGGCGACCAGTTCCCGTACGGCTGTGTCGGGGCCGTCCGCCGCGCTCAGCGCCCCGGACAGTTCCGTACCGTCGACCACCGCCGACAGGCCGTCCGAACAGAGCAGATAGCGGTCTCCGGGCCTGGCCTCCCGCAGCTGTACGTCGGCTCGCGCCGGACCGTCCTGACCGGACCCGCCCCCCAGCGCCTTGAGCAGCAGCGCGCGCTGCGGGTGCGAGGCCGCCTCCTCCTCGGTGAGCGAACCGTCGTCGATCATCGACTGGACCAGGCTGTGGTCGTGCGTGATCCGGAACAGTTCACCGCCTCGCAGCAGATACGCCCGCGAGTCCCCGATGTGCACCAGGCCCAGCTGCGAACCGGTCCACACCATCGCGGTCAGCGTCGTCCCCGATTCGTCCGGCGCACCGCTCCCCGCGACCGCGTCCCGTACCGCCCGTGCGGCCTGGTCCGCCGCATCCTCCAGGGCGTTCAGAAGCTCCGCGGCCGGCACCGCACTCCGCGCAACCGGCTTCAGCGCATCGATCGCCGCCGTGCTCGCCCCCGCGCCGCGTTCCCCGAACCCGTCGGCGACCGCGAGCAGCCGGGCCCCGGCGAACGCCGCGTCCTGGTTGGTAGCGCGCACCGCACCCTGGTCGGACTGCGCCGCGTACCGGATTCCGAGCGTCCCCAAGCTTCCCCGGTCCATGACCTGCGACATTTCGACTTCCTCCGCTGCCAGATGGTCGACGAGGAAGGCCGCCAGGTCCCGCCGGGCCGCCGTCTCGGCCTCCACCTGCGCCCAGTACGCCCGGATCGCCGCGGCCGCCGCGCCCGCATCGAGCGCGACCACCTCCTTGATCCCGGCCAGCGGCATCCCGATCCGGCGCAGCCAGGCCACCAGCCTGGCCGTCCCCACCTGCGTCCCGTCGTAGTACCGGTAGCCGTTCACCGGATCGACCAGGGCGGGCCGGAGCAGTCCCAGCTCGTCGTAGCGGCGCAGGGCCTTCGCGGACAGCCGTGACGACCGGGCGAACTCCCCGATCGTCACGAGCGCCGCCGTGCCCTTCGCACGCACCTCGCGTTCCACCACAGACCTCCTCGTACCGGGCGGTCCGCCCGGCCCCACCGATGCTGGGGCTTCCCCCGCGGAGAAGGTCAAGGATGACGGAGAAGCGAAGGGCTCAGTCCTTTGTCACGTAGAACGCGTAGAACGCGCACACCAGCATCCCGGCGCCGGTGACCAGGCCCAGGACGATGGCCGCGAGCACGCTCGTCTTGGCGGACAGGCTGTAGAGGAAGCCGACCGAACCGCCGAACAGCGTGCCGTACGCGATGGCCTTGGCCTCCACCGGCAGTCGCTTCTGCACCCGGCCGAGTCCGTAGCAGAGCGCCGCCAGCACGGCACCGGAGATCAGACCGAGCGCGAGCTGCGTGCCGGTGAGCACACCGCCGCCGCGCACGATGGACGTCGCCCACCAGCCCAGGATCACGCCCAGCGTGACGGGCATGGCCCAGCTGAGTGTGCTGGGATGCTTGGTGTGCGCCCGCGCGGCGCGGCGTGGCATCGAAGCGTGTGTGGCCATGGCCGAGAACTCCTTCCGTGGCCCCCTGTTCACTCAAGGGCACACCCGGTTGCGCCGCCCGGCAACTCGAATGGCTCACCGCCGTGGGCGCGGCGCCGCCGTCCGGGATTCCCTTGGGAGATGCGGACCAATATCTCAGCGGCTCTGTCGGCGGTGGTGCTGGTGCTGCTCGCCGTCCTCGTCCCGCTGAGCGCGCTTTCCGCCTGGGTCGATCTGGAGATCGACAACCCGGACCGGTACGTCGCGGCGATGGAGCCGCTCGCCTCCGACCCCGGCGTGCAGGACACCATGTCCACCCTGATCACCGACGAGGCGACGAAGCAGATCGACCCCGGGCTGCTCCAGGGCGCCTCGCTGGACTTCCTGCACGGGGCGGTGCAGTCGTTCACCACCACGGACGCCTTCCGTTCCGCCTGGGTGGCCGCAAACCGCAGCGCCCACGAGGCCGTGACCGCCGCGCTGAACGGTGAGAGCGGCAAGGACGTGCGCATGGACCTGGCGCCGGTGATGCAGCAGGCCAAACAGAACCTGGTGGACAGCGGGGTGCCGTTCGCCGACGAATTCCCGGTCCGGCGGACCGACATCACCTTGCTCACCGCCGACCGCGCCGACCAGTTGCGCCAGACGTTCCGCCCGCTGCGGGCCGGCGGTATCTGGCCCGCTGTCGGCACGCTGGTGTTCGCCGGCGCCACCGTGCTCCTGGCGGCGGCGCGCGGCGGGCCCGGACGACGTGGCTCCGCCCTCACCGCACTGGCCGCCACGGCGGTCGTCGGGCTGGGCTTCGCGATCGGCGCGCTGGTGCTGCGCGGGGCGATCGCGGTCGCCCGGAACCGGGTGCTGGCCGGGGTGCCCGGCAGCGATCGCGACGGGGCGGCGGCGGTCTACGACGCGCTGACGAGCTCGCTCCTCACGGCAGTGTGGATCGTTCTCGCCGCCGGACCGGCGGTGTCGCTGTGCGCGCTGGTCGCGCGGATGTGGGCGGGGCGCGGGTCCGCACGGCCCGAGACCGCCGCACCCGGAGGAGGATCCGGGCCTTTGACACCGCTCACCGCGAGAGGACCCGTCCCCGGGAACAGCTCCGGGCACGACCGCTGACGCCGGGTTCGACGTGCGGCGACGCGCGGGCCGGGGAAGAGTGGAGCCCGAGACTGCGTCACTGTCTGGGCGACTGAGAGGTCATCCGTATGCGAGCCGTAGCCGTCAGCGCGTTCCGGGCCGAGCCGACCCTGGTCGAGGTGCCCAAGCCGATTCCCGCAGCAGGTGACGTACGGGTGCGGATCGAGTACGCCGCACTCAACCCGTCCGACTGGCAGATCGCGGACGGTGCCCTGGGAGGGCAGGTGCCGCATGTCTTCCCCCTGGTCATCGGCGTGGACTACGCGGGCCGGGTGGACATGATCGGCACCGGCGACAACCGCTTCCGGGTCGGCGACGCGGTCTTCGGACGGGTCACCGGATCGCCGGTCGGCGCGGGCACGTACTGCGAATACGTATCCGTCCCACAGGACTCCGCGATCGCCCTGGTCCCGGACGGCCTCCCCCTGCGGATCGCCGCCGCGCTGCCGACCGCCGGGATGACCGCCGCCCAGATCCTGGAGACGGCGGTGCTCCGCGGCCACGAGAGCCTGCTGGTCATCGGGGCCGCGGGCGGCGTCGGGAGCTGTCTGACCCAGCTCGCGGCCGCCCGGGATCTGCGTGTCCTCGCGGCGGTGCGGGGCGACGAGGGGTGGCGGATGGGGGCGCTCGGCGCCGCCGTCACCATCGACACGACGGCCCGTCCGCTCGAAGCGGCGGTACAGGAGGTGGCTCCGGGCGGCGTCGATGCGCTCGTAGATCTGGCCTCCACCACGCCGGAGGCGTTCGCGGCAATGGCGGCACTGGTGCGGAGCGGTGGTGTCGCCGTCACCACGCGGGGCGTCGCCGACGGGGCCGCTGTTCCCGAGGGCGTCGGGTCCATCGACTTCCGGCTCGAACCCACACCCGTTCTGCTCGACGTCCTGGCGGCGGGCGCCGCGGAGGGTGTGCTGAACGTGCTCATCGACATCGAACTCCCGCTGGAGAAGGCCCCGCAGGCCCTCGACCGGAACCGCACGGGCGGTGCCCGCGGCAAGACCCTGTTCGCGCTCTGACCCGCGCCCCGGAAGAACGGCTCGCAGAGGGAGTCCGGCACAAGTCCGAACGAGGCCGAAGGAGGCGTCATGGACGACCGGGAGATCATCGACAACATCGGCGGTCTGGTCTCCGAGGAGCGAGACCTGCGCGACCGCTCCACCCGGGACAGGACGGGCCTCTCCGCGGACGAGAGGTCACGCCTGCGCACGGTGGAGGCCCAACTCGAACAGTACTGGGACCTGTTGCGGCAGCGGCGCGCGCTCAGCGAGTTCGGCGAGGACCCGTCGGGAGCGAAGGTGCGCCCGGCCGGCGAGGTGGAGGGCTACCAGAACTGACCAACGGCACCGGAGGCTGAGCGCATTGGCGGATGCCGAGGCGGATCGGAAACGGTACGCGCCACCGGCCTGGCTGCTGACGGGGCTTCGCCCACACCCGGCCCCCGTCCCGTGGGCCGCGGCCGTCCGCGCCTCCGTCGCCCTGGCCGCACCGCTCGCCGTCGGCTTTGCGCTGGACCGGCCCGTGTACGGCGCCCTGGTCTCCATGGGCGCGCTCTCCGGTGTCCTCGGCGACACCGCCGACGCGTACCGGATGCGGATCCTCAACATCGCTGTTCCGCAGCTGTTCGGCGCGCTCGGCATCATGCTCGGCTCGTTCGTGTACGGGACGGGCTGGGCGGCCGTCGGTGCGTTGACCGCCGTCGCCCTGGTGTCCGGCATGATGTCGACGATCGGCGCCGTGGCCTCGCTGTCCGGGCTGCTGCTCCTGCTCAACTCGGTTGTCGCCACCGGACTGGCGCTGCCGAAACCTTGGTGGGTGGCGCCGTTGCTGCTGCTGTTCGGCGGCCTGTTCGTGCTCGCCCTGACGCTGCTGGCGTGGCCGCTGCGGCGGAAACTGCCGGAGCGGGTCTCGGTCGCGGACACGTACCTCACGGTCGCCGATCTGCTGGCCGCGGCGGGCACCGACGCCTACGAGGAGCGACGGCGGGCGATGACCCGGTCACTGGACACCTCGTACGACCTGATCCTCGCCCGCCGGGCCCGCCACCACGGCCGCAGCAGCGCGATGGTGCGGCTGCTCGCCCAGCTCAACGTGGTCATCCCGCTCGTCGAGTCGGCGGCCGCGGTGCATGTACGGCGGTGTCCGCTGCCCGAAGCGATCCCGGCGGCGGTACGCGAACTGGCGGAGGACGTCGAGGAGAGCCGCACCGGCGGCACCGAACCGGAGCTGCCCGCACCCGACTCACCCGCCACCCGGGCGGTGGACAGCGCGCTGCGCCACGCGGCGGCCGTCGTGCACAACACCGATGCCTACAACGTCGACGACCGGCTCGGGCGTCCCGCGGCGCTGGCGGTGAGGATCCGGCGGGCGACCCGCTCCGTACTGTTCTCCGGGACCTCCTGGCGGTACGGGCTCCGGCTGGCCCTCTGCATCGGCCTGGCGCAGGCGCTGACCTCACTGGTCTCCGTGGAGCGCTCCTACTGGGTGGCGCTGACCGTCACGTTCGTGCTCAAGCCGGACTTCGGCTCGGTCTTCTCCCGTGCGGTGCTGCGTGCCGTGGGCACGGCGGCCGGTCTCGTCATCGCCGCGCCCGTCCTCGCCGAGGTACCGATCGGGTGGTGGGACGTACCGGTGATGGCGCTGCTGGCCCCGCTGATCCCAGCGCTCACGGTCAAGGGGTACGCGTTCCAGACCGCGGCCATCACCCCGGTCATCCTGCTGCTGTCCGATCTGCTGAACCACCGGGGCGTCGCTCTGGTGCAGCCCCGCCTGGTGGACAGCCTGATCGGCTGTGTGATCGTGCTGGTGGCGGGCTATCTGCTGTGGCCCGAGAGCTGGCACACCCGGATCGGCCACCGGCTCGCGGACGCGGTGACGGACCTCGCCGACTATGTGGAGTCGGCATTCGGCACGGGGGACGACGGCGACGGGGCCACCCGCCCCGACCATGCGGCACGGGCGCGGGCCCGGCGCCTCATCCACCGCGACCTGTCCTCCATACGTTCCGAGTTCCAGCGCGCCCTGACGGAACCACCGCCGGTCGGCGCCCGGGCCGCTGCCTGGTTGCCGCTGGTCGTCGCGATCGAGCGGATCGTGGACGCGACGACCGCGGCCCGGGTCCGGGTGAACCACGGGGCGCCGGAACCGGCGCCCGCGGAAGTGGCCGAGATCCGCCGGCAGCTGCGGGAGCTGGCGGAACGGCTGCGGGCGACCGAGGTCCTGGTGGCAGTGCGCACCGAACTGCCGGGCGACGAGGAAGGGGTGCTGGCGCCGCTGCGCCAGGAGGTGGCGGCGGCACGCGCGATCGCCTCACCACAGCCGTAGCGGGTCGCCGGAACGTGACGGGGGCAGGGTGCATGTGTCGCGTTTCCCGCACGGCTGTGCGACCCAGGGCCGCGCACCGGTGCCCGGCTCAGGCCGGGTGGTCCCCGGGGCCACGGCCCTGCAGGCGCTCCATCTCGCGGCGGTCGCGTTTGGTCGGGCGGCCCGTGCCCCGGTCGCGGACCGGCACCTGGATCACCGCTTCCCGCGGCGGCGGGGGCGGACTGTTGTCGACGAAGCACTCCGCGGCCACCGGAGGGCCGACCCGCTTCTTCACGATGCGCGACACCACGACGATCCGGTCCCGTCCGGCGTGCCGCAGCCGTACCTCGTCCCCCACGTGCAGGGTCTGCGCGGGCTTGGCCCGGTCGCCGTTGACCCTGACATGTCCGGCGCGGCAGGCGGCAGCGGCCTGCGAGCGGGTCTTGGTCAGCCGTACCGACCAGATCCAACTGTCGACGCGGACGCTTCCCTCCGCCTGCGGTGCCTCACCGGAAACCATGGATCCGACTCTAGACGCCGTGCCGACGTCGCGTGACGCTCGTGGCGTCCAGGTCCACTCAGCTGTAATCACGGGACTACGATGCGGTCAGTCTTCTCGAGCGGACCGACCACTTCCGTTCGGATTTTCGAAGATCTGTTTCTGACATGCCGCCACATGTCGTGCCGCTGAAGGATGTACGGGACTCCGGCCGGGGCACGGCACACTTCCGGAAGCAGTTGAGAACAGCGATGCGCAGCACGCCCGACCGGCCCGGCCGTGGGCTCCAGCCCAATGTCCTCGGCACGTTCCACACGATCGTGATGGCCGTGGCGGGGAGCGCCCCCGCCTACTCGCTGGCCGCAACCAGTGCCGTGCTCGTCGGCACGGTCGGTCTCGGTGGTCCCGCCGCCCTGCTGTACTGCGCGATACCGATGCTCGGCATCGCCCTCGCCTACCGGCAGCTCGGCCGGATCGACGTCAACGCGGGCGCCGGCTACTCCTGGGTGGGCAGGACCCTGCACCCGTTCCTGGGCTTCCTCAGCGGCTGGGCACTGGTCGTCGCGGCGACCCTGTTCATGGTCGCGGGATCGCTGCCCGCCGGGACGATGACGCTGACAGTGATCGACTCCCGGTTCGCCGACGACACCACGCTCGCCACCTTCATCGGGGCCGGCTGGTTCCTGGTGATGCTGCTCGTCGTACTCGGCGGAGCCCGGCTCAGCGCCCGCACCCAGCTGGTGATCTCCGGGGTCGAGCTGGTGATCCTGCTGGTCTTCGCGGTCGTCGCCCTCGTACGGGGGACCGGCCCGGGTGAAGGCACGGGCGCCGGACCCGGCGTCGCGCACTCCTTCGACTGGTCCTGGCTCGGCTTCGAGCACTTCGACGGCGTCTCCGGCTTCGCCTCCGGTGCGCTGATCGCCGCCTTCTACTACTGGGGCTGGGATGTCACCGGCAACCTCAGCGAGGAGACCCGCAACAGCCGCCGCACCACGGGCCTGGCCGGGATCGTGGGCGTGCTCACCGTCTTCGCGCTCGTCGAGGTGTTCACCATCGCGGTGAACGTGATCCTCTCGGCCGACGACATCGAGCGGCACAGCGCCAACGTACTGACCGTGCTCGGCGAACGGGTGTGGCCCGGAGTCGGCGGGAAGCTGCTGGTGGTGGCCGTGATGCTGTCGACCGTCGCCACGTTGCAGACCACACTCGTCCAGGTCACGCGCTCGCTGTTCGCGATGGGCCGCGACCGCACGATGCCCGCCGCGTTCGGCCGGGTGCACCGCAGCTGGAACACCCCGTGGGTGTCGGTCGCCGCGGTCGGAGGCGTCGCCCTCGCCCTGATCCTCGCCTCCCTCGCCCTCGGGCCGGTCCACCACATCCTGGGCGTGGCCGTCGAGGCCATCGGGCTACAGATCGCCGTGTACTACGGCCTCGCGGGCCTGGCCGCGGTCGTCGCGTACCGCAAACTGCTGTTCCGATCGGTCGCCGACCTCGTCCTCGGCGGGCTCTGGCCACTGGCCGGCTCGCTCTTCATGTTCTGGATCTTCTTCGAGGCGCTCGGCGACTTCAGCGCGACGGCGCTCGCGCTCGGCCTCGGCAGTCTCGCCGTGGGAGCCGTCCCGATGCTCTGGTACTGGCGGCGCGGCAGCTCGTACTACCGGCCGGCGAAGCTCGACGCCTCGCAGACCGTACGGGCCGAGGAACCGTCCGGCTACGCCCACTCCACGACGATCGTCACCGATTACTGATGGCCGTACGCCGCCGGACACCCCCACCGGTGCACTTCGACCCGGATCTCGGCGACCGGCCGCTCACCGCGGCCCGCCAGGACGTCGTCATCGGCCGCTGGCAGGGCGTGCGCGATCTGCTGTACGCCACCGGCAACCGATGGGCCCTGCGGACCCACCGGATCCGGATCCTCGCCCACGCCGTCGCGGGCAGCACCACCGTGGAGACCTGGCTGGCCGCCGAGCCGAAGAGCGCCGACGCGCAGGTGCTGAAGGCGGCGACCGAAGTGGTACGGCTGTTCGGCCGGGCCGTCGCGGCGGGGCGGGGCACAGGACTCGACCGGAACCGGGTGGACCGGGTCGTCGACTGCTGTCTGCGGGCCGCCGAGGTCTGCCCGCCCGATCCGATGCCCTGGGCGTCGCTGCTGACAGCGGCCCGGCTGTACGAGGACGGGGCGAGGCGGCGCGTCACACAGTGGTGGGACGAGCTGCTCCGCCGCGATCCGCACCACATGGAGGGGCACACCCAGCTGCTGCGGTACTACTCGGCGCGCTGGCACGGCACCCACGGCACCATGTACGACTTCGCGCGCGACGCGGCAGGTGCGGCGCCGCCCGGTTCGCCGCTGCCGGTGCTGGTGCAGATCGCCAGGGTCGAGGAACACCGGTACGTCTCCGATGCCACGCACGGGCGCCCTGTCGTCGCGCCGCTCACCGGACAGCAGCACTGGAACCACGAACTGGCCGTCACGGACGTGCGCCGCACCTGGGACCGGTGGCTCGGGATGCGCGAGGCGGGACCGGTGGCGGCGGAGGAGGTCGGCGAGCTGAACTACCTGGCGCACGCCGCGTGTTACGCGGGACGGCCGAAGGAGGCCGCAGACGTGTTCCGGTTGCTGGACGGCCGGGCGGTGCGGGTGCCGTGGTCGTACACCGGGGACGCGGCGGCCCAGTTCGCGCGGTGGCGCCGCCAGGTCGCCACCGCGTGAACCGTGCGCGGACGGAACCCCGGCTCCGATGCCGCGACGATCCTGCGCCGGACGGTCGGGCACCCGGAGGTGGTGGGTCGGCGGACCGCGGGTCCAGGCGCCGGTCGACACGGTCGGCAACTGCCCCGGCTCGCCGTGTCCGACGTGCCGCCGGGTGCGCATTCAGGCGGTACGAGAGACTCCAAAAGAATGCAGAGTGAAGTCCGGTCCGCCGCCGTCCGATTGACACGGAGGCGGGCCGCGCCACCGAACGGCCGGATCCGGCCGCTAACCTTACGTATCCGCCCTGGCCAGGGATCAATTCCCGCAGTACGGACATTCATCGCACTCAACTCATGCGAAAGGCCTCGCCCATGGGCATTCGGAGCTTGCTGCGCAAGGTGTTCGGCCGCGACCGTACGGAGCAGGACGAGCCGACGACGGCCACGGTCCCGCCCCAGACGGAGCGCACCCGGCCCACGGAGTCGGAGTCGGTCGCGGTGGACGAGCCGGTGGCCGAGACCGCACCGGCAGTCGAAACCGCGTCGGCCGCAAAGGTCTCGGTACCCGCCCCCGCCTCGCCCCGGACCCTCTCGGGCGACAGCGGCCTGGCGACGGACCTGGTGGCGGAGGCCTTCGACAAGGCCTCCGCACCGAGCCCGAAGCCCACCCACACGGTCCCGCCCCAGGGCTCGGCCTCGAAGCGCGTCGCGGCCGAGGCTCCGGCGAAGGCGGAGCCGACCGCCGCCGAAGCCGAGGTGGAGGTGGCGCCGGTCACCGCTGCGGCCGAGGTGGAGGCCGAGATCGCACCGGCCGAGGTCAAGGCCGAAGCAGAACCGGCCACCGTCACCGAACCGAAGACCGAGACCACACCGGCCACCGAGCCCGAGGCCAAGGCCGAGATCGCACCGGCCGAGGTCAAGGCCGAAGCAGAACCGGCCACCGTCACCGAACCGAAGACCGAGACCACACCGGCCACCGAGCCCGAGCCCGAGGCCAAGGCCGAGATCGCACCGGCCGAGGTCAAGGCCGAAGCAGAACCGGCCACCGTCACCGAACCGAAGACCGAGACCACACCGGCCACCGAGCCCGAGGCCAAGATCGCCCAGGTCCTGGAGCCTGCTCCCACCGCCGAGGTCACCACCGAGCCCGAGCCGGTCGCCGCCGCCACCGAGCCCGAGACGGTTGCCGTGGCGGCCGACGCCGCGCCGGTAGCCGACACCCTGCCGTCCGAGCCGGACGCCGATCCCGCGCCGGCAGAGGTCGCCGAGGCCCCCGCCCCCGCGGCAACCGCACCTGCGGAGGTCACCGCGGCCCCCGCCGTCGCCCTCGCCCGGGTCGAGTCCGGCGCCCCCGCGCTCGTCGACGCCTACAAGGCGGCTCAGGCCGGGCTGGAGGCGCACGGTCTGACCGGGCTCCGGGCCACCGTGTACCTGGTGCTCGACCGCTCCGGCTCGATGCGGCCGTTCTACAAGGACGGCAGCGCCCAGCACCTGGGCGACCGCGCGCTCGCCCTCGCCGCGCACCTCGACGAGAACGCCACCGTCCCCGTCGTCTTCTTCTCGACCGACATCGACGGCACCGGCACGGTCGGCCTCACCGACCACGAGGGCCGGATCGACGAACTGCACGCGGGCCTCGGCCGTCTGGGCCGTACGAGCTACCACCGCGCCGTCGAGGAGGTCGTCGCGCACTACGAGAAGTCGGAGGCCACCGGCCCCGCCCTGGTGATCTTCCAGACGGACGGACCGCCGGACGCCAAGCAGCCCGCCAAGCAGGCGCTCGCCGAGGCGGCACGGCTGCCGCTGTTCTTCCAGTTCGTCGCGTTCGGCGACGAGGACGCGAAGGGCTTCGACTTCCTGCGGAAGCTGGACGCCCCGAACGCCGCGTTCTTCCACGCCGGCCCCGCCCCGAGCGAGGTGCCCGACGCCACGCTCTACCAGGAGATCCTCGCCGCGCTCCCCGCCTGGCTCACGGCCCGCGAGTCCGCCGCCGACAACGGCTGACCCGACAGGCCGACCGGCAGACGTACGGTCACGGCGGTGCCCGCCCTCGGGCAGGGCATCGCCGTGACCGTGCCGCCGGGCACCAACCGCTACCGAACGCACGAATGAAAGACCGAGCCCGGTCCCGCCCCGGCCGGCGGCAGGTCCGGCTCCCATTCGTCCCGCGACACGACGCCCCGCACCGCGTCGAGCCGCCGGGCCTCTCGGCGGGGTCTCCCGCCCGGCGCAGCCCCCGTGACGACGAGTTCCACGAGGATCTCCGCCCTCTCCCAGGACGGGTCACGGCCACCGGAAGCGGCGGCGGCGTTTATCGGTGTGAGTGGATCACCCACGGGCCGTTAGGATTTCGACCATGGCGGCCACTGGATCCGAGAAGCAGGGGGCGACGGCGTACTACGTCTCGACCCCCATTTACTACGTCAACGACGCTCCTCACCTGGGCCACGCCTACACGACCGTCGCAGGCGACGTGCTCACCCGCTGGCACCGCCAGCGTGGCGAGAAGGTGTGGTACCTCACCGGCACGGACGAGCACGGTCAGAAGATCATGCGCACTGCCGAGGCGAACAACGTCACCCCGCAGGAATGGTGCGACAAGCTCGTCGAGGAGGCCTGGAAGCCCCTCTGGGAGCACCTGAACATCGCGAACGACGACTTCATCCGTACGACGGAGAAGCGGCACACGGACCGTGTGCAGGAGTTCGTGCAGGACCTGTACGACAAGGGCGAGATCTACAAGGGCGGGTACGAAGGCCCGTACTGCGTGGGCTGCGAGGAGTACAAGCTCCCCGGCGACCTCATCGAGGCCGAGGACGGCACGAAGCTGTGCCCGATCCACAAGAAGCCGGTGGAGATCCTCAAGGAGGAGAACTACTTCTTCAAGCTCAGCGAGTACGGTCCGAAGCTGCTGGAGTTCTACGCGAACAACCCCGGCTTCATCCAGCCCGAGTCGGCCCGCAACGAGGTCGTGAACTTCGTCAGGCAGGGCCTGCAGGACCTGTCGATCTCGCGCTCGACCTTCGACTGGGGTGTCCCGGTGCCGTGGGACGAGAAGCACGTCATCTACGTGTGGGTCGACGCGCTGCTCAACTACGCGACGGCGGTCGGCTACGGCGCCAACCAGGAGAAGTTCGACGCGACGTTCCCGGCCGACGTGCACCTCATCGGCAAGGACATCCTCCGCTTCCACTCGGTCATCTGGCCCGCGATGCTGATGGCGCAGGGCCTGCCGCTGCCCGGCAAGGTGGTGGCCAATGGCTGGCTGATGGTCGGCGGCGAGAAGATGTCGAAGTCGAACCTGACCGGCATCAAGCCGCAGGACCTGACCTCGCACTTCGGCGTGGACGCGTACCGCTGGTACTTCCTGCGGGCGATCGCGTACGGCAACGACGGCTCCTTCTCCTGGGAGGACTTCACCGCCCGCTACACCTCCGAGCTCGCCAACGACTACGGCAACCTCGCCTCGCGCGTCGCCGCCATGGTCGGCAAGTACTTCGGCGGGGCGCTCCCGGAGGCCACCGCCCCCGGTGAGGCCGAGAAGGCGGTCCAGGAGGGTCTCGCGAAGGCCGTCGCCACGGCCGACCGGAAGATCGGCGAGGAGCTGGACTTCCAGGCCGGCATCCTGGCGATCTTCGAGTTCGTGAAGCAGGTCAACGGCTACATCACGGAGCAGGAGCCCTGGAAGGTCGCCAAGGACGAGTCGCCCGAGGGCCGGGCCCGGCTCGCGACGATCCTGTACACGGCCGCCGAGGCACTGCGCGGTGTCGCGGTCCTGCTGAACGCGGTGATGCCGGAGACCTCGCAGAAGCTGTGGGAGTCGCTGGGCGCCGAGGAGTCCTTGGGCGCGCTGCCCGACCAGCGTGTGCAGGACGCGGGCGGCTGGGGGCAGCTGCCGGCGGGCGCGACGGTGACGAAGGGTGCGGTGCTGTTCCCGCGCCTGGAGGAGAAGCCCGCGTAGGGCACGGCTCGGTACCCGGAGGCCCGCGCAGGGCTCGGTACGCAGATGAGGGGCCCGGACCGGTGACGGTCCGGGCCCCTCTCGTATGCGTGCGCAGCGGCAACTCGTCCACGTGACGTCCGGTCAGCGGGCCAGCGCCGCCACGTCACCCATCACGATCACCGGAACCTTTGCCGGGTCGAGGATGCGCAGCAGCTCCTCCATCCGGTCCTCGGGAAGCGAGACGCAGCCCTGGGTCGGCCCGCCGTGGTCGACATGGAGCCAGATGCCGCCACCCCGCTCCTCGCCGAGCGGACGGGTCGGGTCCAGCGGGGAGGCACCGGGGACGCGGTTGTAATCGATGGCGATGACATAGTCGAACGACCCCTCCAGGGACTCCCCGTCGAACCCTTCGCCGCTGGCCGTGAAGGCCGGGCTCTGCACATAAGGCAGCTCGGTGCCCGGCGCTTCGAGCCGACCGCCCGCGGCCGTCAGCCCGTAGACGCCGATGGGGGTCCGGAGGTCGTTCACATAGTGCTCGTCGGTCCAGCCGTACAGGGCGTTGTGGGCGGGCCACGGGCCGGCGACCGGCTGCCAGCCCAGCGTGGGGTCGTCGCGGGTGTAGAGGACGGCTGTGGCCTCACTGGAGTCCGGGGAGTTTCCGGTGACGACGAGCGCTTGCCGGGACTCGGCCGGGATCGCGGACCTGACCACCTGCCCCAGCATCCGGATCTCGAAAGGGCCCGTCGGGGCGGCCGGCCTGCGTGCGGCAGCGGCCCCGGGGCCCGCCGCGCCCGCGTTGCCGGCGGGCGCGTTGCCGGTGGGCGCGTGGGCGGCGGGCGCGTTGCCGGCGGGTGCGTGGGCGGCGGGCGCGTGGGCGGCGGTGTGCATGGCGGTGGGTCCGGGTGCCGCACCTGGCGCAGCGCATCCGGTCAACAGGAGGAGGAGCGCCGCACAGACCGTGTACGGGGGACGTCGGGACGCGCGAGCGCCAGGACGGGGCACGGGTTCGGGAACAGGCACGGGGAGCTCCTAGCAGTCGGCGGCGAGGGCAACGGGGACAGAGGTCCCCGCACCGAAGTCCCCGAGCCAGTCTTTGCCGAGCCGACCGATGATTAATCAGACAAAGCGGCCATACGGCCGCATCCGATCCGGTGCGATGCGTCGTCTCGGGTGTGTCCTGCCGTGCGAATGCGACCAGGCCCGCAAGGGAAAGGGCCCGGAACCGCGCCCTGTCGTGGCGGTTCCGGGCCCGTCCCCTCGGCGGGGGAACGGAGCCTCAGAGGTCCGTGCCGTCGTGCGTCTCGTCCGGGTCCACACCCATCGTGATCGAACCGACGACGCCGCGCGCCATGTGGTTCTTGCGGTACGAGAGTTTCATCAGCCCGCCCGTGACACCGCTCTGGTCGTAGATGGTGTCCTCGGTGAGGGTTGTACGCGTGGTGGTGCTGGTCGAGTACGGCGCGATCTTCGCCGAGTCGAGCACCGCGGACTCCGCGAAGAAGAACTGACCGGTGTGGCAGGTGCGTCCGCCCTCGTATCCGGCGTCGGTCATCTTCCCGCCGACGTGCACCTTGGTGTGGATGTGCACGCAACGGCCCTGGTACCAGCCCGGGAAGATCGTCTTGAACTCCACATAGCCGTGCTTGTCGGTGAGCTGAGTGCCGCGCAGATAGCGCTCGTCGTCGGTGGGCTCCGAGTGTCCGCCACCGCCGCCACCGGGCCCGCCGGACGGGGGCGTACCCGTCGGGGCGTCGGTGGGGGCGCCGGTCGGGGCATCCGTCGGGGCCCCGCTCGGCGGAGTGCCACCACCGCCGGGCCCGCCGGAACTCATCGACTCGTAACCGGAGTAGATGCCCAGCGCGTCACAGTGCCAGATGTCGACGGCCGCCCGGCTCACGGGCTTGCAGGTGTCGGAGTCGATCACCTTGAGGCGCAGGGTCATCGGGATGCCCTCCTTGTCCTCGGTGATGTCCTTCCGGATCTTGTCGGCGTCGATGTAGTACGGGCCCTCGGTGGTCTCAGAAGTCAGCCGGTAGCACTCCTCGCCCTTTCCGGCGGCGGACTTCTTCCCACTGCCACTGCTCGTGGCCTCGTCGGCCGAGGCTCCGGCGACCACACCGGCCCCGATCCCGGCGGCCACGATCGCCGCACCTCCGGCGAACACCACCCGGCGACGCGTCATGTCTTTCTTGTGTGCAGGTCCTTGAGTCTCTGTCATGCGAAGTGAGGCTAGGCAGGGGAACTGGCAGGGGCGTGTGTGGCAGCTGTGCGTTGCTGTGGAGGGCGGCCACGACGCGGAACAGCCCCCGGCCGAGGACCGGGGGCTGTTTCACGTGGAACTGAAGCGGAACCGCTGACGCCTACTTCGCGCCGGTGTCCCTCGCCACCGAGTCCTTGGCCTCGGCCTTCTCCTTCGCCGGCGCGGCGGGCTTACGGAGCTGAATGTTCAGCTCGCGCAGCCGCGCCTCGTCCAGCACGGTCGGCGCGCCCATCATCAGGTCCTGCGCGTTGCCGTTGAGCGGGAACGCGATCGTCTCGCGGATGTTCGGCTCGTCGGCCAGCAGCATCACGATGCGGTCGACACCGGGGGCGATGCCACCGTGCGGCGGGGCGCCGAGACGGAAAGCGCGGAGCATGCCCGCGAACTCGTGCTCGACGGTCTCACGGTCGTAACCGGCGATCTCGAACGCCTTGATCATCAGCTCGGGCTCGTGGTTACGGATGGCGCCGGAGGACAGCTCGATGCCGTTGCAGACGATGTCGTACTGCCAGGCGAGGATGTCCAGCGGGTCCTTCGTCTCCAGGTCCTCCAGGCCGCCCTGAGGCATGGAGAACGGGTTGTGCGAGAAGTCGATCCTGCCGGTCTCCTCGTCCTTCTCGTACATCGGGAAGTCGACGACCCAGCAGAACCGGAAGACGCCCTCCTCGAAGTGCCCGGCGCGCTTGGCGGCCTCGACCCGGACGGCCGACATGATCTTGGAGACCTCGTCGAACTCGCCGGCGCCGAAGAAGACGGCGTGGCCCGGGACGAGCGACAGGCGCTCGGTGAGGGTCTTGGTGTCCGTCTCGGTGAGGAACTTGGCGATCGGACCGGCGAGGGTGCCGTCCTCGCCGACGCGGACCCAGGCGAGGCCCTTCGCACCGTGCTCGACGGCGTACTCGCCGAGGCCGTCGAAGAACTTACGGGACTGCCCGGCGGTGTCCGGCACCGGAAGGGCGCGGACGTGCTTGCCGGCGAACGCCTTGAACTCCGAGCCGGCGAAGATGTCGGAGATGTCGACGAGCTCCAGCTTGGCGCGCAGGTCGGGCTTGTCGTTGCCGTACTTCAGCATCGACTCACGGAACGGGATCCGCGGGAACGGCGACGTGACGTGGCGGCCGTTGCCGAACTCCTCGAAGAGCTCGGTCATCAGCTTCTCGATCGGCTGGAAGACGTCCTCCTGCTCGACGAACGACATCTCGACGTCGAGCTGGTAGAACTCGCCGGGCGAGCGGTCGGCGCGGGCGTCCTCGTCGCGGAAGCACGGCGCGATCTGGAAGTAGCGGTCGAAGCCCGAGATCATCAGCAGCTGCTTGAACTGCTGCGGGGCCTGCGGCAGGGCGTAGAACTTGCCGGGGTTCAGCCGGGACGGGACGACGAAGTCACGGGCGCCCTCGGGGGAGGTCGCGGTGAGGATCGGGGTCGCCATCTCGTTGAAGCCGAGAGCCACCATCTTCGAGCGGATCGACGCGATGACGGCGGAGCGCAGCATGATGTTGCGGTGCATGCGCTCACGGCGCAGGTCGAGGAAGCGGTACTCCAGACGCCGCTCCTCGTTGACCCCGTCGTCGGTGTTGATCGTGAAGGGCAGCGGGGCGGCCTCGCCCAGCACCTCGACCTCGGCGACCTCGATCTCGATCTCGCCGGTCGGGAGGTCCGGGTTCACGTTGTCGGCGCCACGCGCGGAGACCTTGCCGTCGATGCGGACGACGGTCTCCTTGGTGAGCTTCGACAGGGCTTCGTTGCCGGGTGTGCCGGGGCGGGCGACGAGCTGCACGAGACCGTAGTGGTCGCGCAGATCGATGAAGAGGATGCCGCCCAGGTCTCGACGATTGTGCAGCCAGCCGCTCAGCCGGACGTCGGTGCCGACGTCAGAGGCGCGGAGCTCGCCGCAGGTGTGGGACCTGTACCGATGCATCGTCGTTCATCCAGTCTTCGCGGTTGGGGTGGATTCAGCCTCCCCAGGCTACCGCCCGCGCCCCCACGACTTCATTGTCATAACCACTTCAAGATCATCCGGCGGGGTCGGGACCACCCGCCGACGGCCGCCTTCGGTGGCGTCGGCCGAGCACATCTTCATAAAGTGGGGCAATGCGTACCGAGGAAGTCCTGGCTGCGACGGCGACCGGCCTGTGGCGCTGGGACCACGGAGCCGGTTCGGTCACGCTCGACGCGGAGGCGGCCCGGCTGCTCGAGTTCCCGGCCGAGGCCGGCGTCTTCCACGAGGCCGCGGTGCGCGCGCGTTTCCACCCGGTCGACTGGAACGAGATCTACGGGGTGGTGAACCTCGCACTCGCCGAGGGCACCCTGGCCGAGGCGCGGCTGAGGATCGTGGACGGGGGCGGCCGGGTGCTGCGTACCGTACGCAGCCGCTCCAAACCGCTGCCGGTCGCATCGGGCGGCAGCGAGAGCTACGTACTGGTCGGCACCCTCCAGGAGGTCGCCGAACCGCAGCCGGGCACCACCGGGGCGCACACCCCGATCACCGGGGACTGGCGCCGCTCCCGCGAGGCATTCCTGCTGGACGCGGGGCGGGCGCTGGCCGAGGCCCGTTCCACGGCGGAGGTGCTGCGGGTCGCCGCCTCGCTCTCCATGCCCGGCTTCTCGCCGGACGGGCTCGCCGTCTTCGGTGTCGCGGGCGAACGGCTGACGATCATCGGCCACCACGGGCACAACGCGGGCGACGAGGACCCGTTCAACGACATGCCCCTGGAGACCGACTACCCGGCCGCCCAGGTCGTACGGACCGGGCGGGCGATCTATCTCCCCTCGCCCGAGGAATACCACCGCCGCTTCCCGGCCACCTGGCCGCTGGCCAGCCGCTTCGGACGCCGCTCCTGGGCCTTCCTGCCGCTGATCGTGTCCGGCCGCACGATGGGCGCCTGGATGGCCGGGTTCCGGCACCCGGTGTCGTTCTCGCCTGACGAGCGTTCGGTGCTGACGACGGTGGCCCGGATGCTCGCTCAGGCCTTGGCCCGGGCGGGTGAGGCCGAGACCGAGCGGGAGCTGTCGCAGGGGCTCCAACGGTCGATGATGCCGACCCTGGGTCCCGAGATCCCCGGCATGACGGTCGCCGCCCGGTATGTACCGACCGGTGGCGGGCTCCAGGTGGGCGGCGACTGGTACGACATGATCCCGCTCCCCAACGGCCGTATCGCCCTCGTCATCGGCGACGTCCAGGGCCATGACGTGCGGGCGGCCGGGCTGATGGGCCAGTTGCGGATCGCCCTGCGCGCGTACGCCTCCGAGGGGCACCGCCCGGACGCGGTGCTCTCCCGTGCCTCCCGGTTCCTCTCCGGGCTCACCGACGCCTACGACGACGGGGACGAGACCGGTCCGCGGTTCGCGACCTGTCTGTACGCGGAGGTGGACCCGGAGACCGGCACGCTCGACATCGCCCGGGCCGGACACCCCGACCCGGTGGTGATCAGCAGCGACGGGACCGCGGTGATCCGGCAGACCGGCGGTGGGCTGCCGCTCGGTGTCGAGACCGACGCCGACTATCCGACGACCCAGCTCGTCCTGGAGACCGGCGAGACGATCATGCTGTGCACGGACGGACTGATCGAGACCGGCGGCCACGACATGGCCACCGGCTGGGACCGGCTCCGACCGGTCCTGGAGCAGCGGATCGGTGACCTGGAGAAGCTCGCCGACGAGCTGGTGCAGGCCGTGCACGGGCCGACGTCGCACTACACGACGGGACCGCTGGCCGACCGCCGCGAGGACGACGTCGCGGTGCTCGTGCTGCGTCGCGAGGCCGGCACCATGGCGCGGACCGCGTCGCACCGCACCGCGATGACCATCGCCCAGGCCGAACCCGAGCGGATCTCGGCCGCCCGGCAGCAACTGCGCGAACTGCTGCACGACTGGGAGGACCCGGAACAGATCGACGCGGCCGTGCTGATGGTCTCCGAGATGACCACCAACGTCCTCGTCCACACGGACGGCGACGCGCTGATGGTCGCCGAGGCCACCGGGGAGCGAGGCGGACGGCGGCTGCGGGTGGAGGTGGCGGACAGCAGCGACGAACTGCCGCACAAGCGGCGGCCGGGCGAGATGGCGTCCAGCGGGCGGGGCCTGGTCCTGATGGAGATGCTGGCCGATGCGTGGGGGGTGGATCCGCGGGGGGCGGGGAAGTCGATCTGGTTCGAGCTGCACGAGGCGTAGCGGCGGGGGCGGCCCGGGCACGTCCGGTGGCCGCTCCGCCCTCAATCGCCGGGCGGGTTCGATGTGCCGGGTGGTGGTGTGTCCGGCGGCACCGGCCCGCCGGGCGGGGTGGAGGGGGGCGGTGGGTCCGTCTCGGGGCTGTAGCCCTTGCGGAGTTCGCCGAGGACACCGAACGCCGCCGCGCACGCCGGTACCGCCAGCAGCATCCCCAGCAGGCCCGCCACGCTCGCCCCCGCGGTCAGCGCGATCATGATCATGGCCGGGTGCATCTGGACCGTACGGCTCTGGATCGCCGGCTGCAGCACGTGCCCCTCCAGCACCTGGACCGCGAGCACCACTCCGAGCGCCCAGAGGGCGATCACGACGCCCCGGTCCGCGAGCGCGACCAGGATGGCGACAGCGCCCGAGAGGAACGCGCCGAGGTACGGGATGTACGCGCCGACGAAGACCAGCGCCCCGAGCCCCACCGCGCCCGGCACCCGCAGGATCAGCAGGCCGACGGTGATGCAGACGGCATCGATCAGCGCGATGAACGTGGTGCCGCGCATGAAGCCCTCGACGGCCTCGAAGGCCCGCCGCCCCATCGCCTCGACCAGCTCACCGGTGCCGCGCGGGGCGACGGCGTGGGCGAGGTCCACGGCCCGGTGGGAGTCGCGCAGGAAGAAGAAGGTCAGCAGCAGGGCGAGGACGCCGGTCGCGATCAGTGAGCCGACCAGGCTGATGCCGGTGAGCAGCCCGCCCGCGGCGCTCGCGCCGAACTTCTCGACGAGCTTCTGCGCGTTGGCGACGAGGTCGGACACATTGATGTCGCGCGCCAACCCGAAGTGGTCGACGACCCACTGACCTGCGTCCTTCAGCGACCGGACGATCTGGCCGCCGGTGTCGATGAGCGCGGTGACGACGATGTACCCGGCGCCGCCGCCCACCGCGACGAGCAGCGCGCAGGTGAGCCCGGCGGCCACCGACCGGTTCACCCGGTGGTCGGCCAGCCACCGGTGGACGGGGCCGAGCAGCGCCGTACCGAGCAGGGCGAGCAGGACGGGTGTGACCGCGGTCTTGAAGACGATGCACAACCAGATCGCGACCGCGGCGACACCGGTGACCAGCAGAATTACGGCGCACCACGCCGCTGTCCGCCGCGCGGCGTCGGGCAGGAGGGGCTTTTGGGTATGCACCCTCCCACCCGATCACGGTGCGCCGGTCATGTCCCGCCTGCAGGGCCGTACGGGTGACGGACCGTCAGCGCGGCTCTTGGCGCAGGGTCACTCACCCATGCCGTGGACCGCGGGCACGGTGCCGAGACGGCCGGCCTGGAAGTCCTCGAACGCCTGCTTCAGTTCGGCCTGGCTGTTCATGACGAACGGCCCGTAGTGCGCCATCGGCTCCCGGATCGGACGGCCGCCGAGCAGCACGACCTCCAGGTCCGGGGTGTTGCCGTCCTGCTTCTCGTCCGCGCGGACGGTCAGCGAGGATCCGGCGCCGAAGACGGCGGTCTGCCCCATGCGGACGGGGCGGCGCTCCTCACCGACCGTGCCGCGGCCGGCCATCACGTACGCGAGTCCGTTGAAGTCCTCGCGCCACGGCAGGGTCACCTCGGCGCCGGGGCGCACGGTGGCGTGGACCATCGTGATCGGCGTGTGGGTGACGCCCGGGCCCTCGTGACCGTCGAGCTCACCGGCGATGACGCGGAGCAGCGCGCCGCCGTCCGGGGAGGCGAGGAGCTGGACCTGGCCGCCGCGGATGTCCTGGTAGCGGGGGGCCATCATCTTGTCGGCCTTGGGCAGGTTCACCCAGAGCTGGAGGCCGTGGAAGAGGCCGCCCGACATGACGAGGGACTCCGGCGGGGCCTCGATGTGGAGGAGGCCGGATCCGGCCGTCATCCACTGGGTGTCACCGTTGCGGATGGTTCCGCCGCCACCGTTGCTGTCCTGGTGGATGAAGGTGCCGTCGATGATGTACGTGACGGTCTCGAAGCCGCGGTGGGGGTGCCAGGGAGTTCCCTTGGGCTCGCCCGGCGCGTACTCCACCTCGCCCATCTGGTCCATCATGATGAACGGGTCGAGGTACTTGTAGTTGATCCCGGCGAACGCGCGGCGAACCGGGAAGCCTTCGCCCTCGAATCCGCTCGGCGCCGTGGTGACGGTGAGCACGGGACGGGCCGTGGCGTCGCCCGAGGCGGCGACCTTGGGCAGGGTCAGTGGGTTTTCGACGGTCACTGCGGGCATGGGAGCCACCTCCGGGATTGTTCTGGCTTCAATTTAGTTGAACAGTGAACATCTTGCAAGGGGCGGCGCATTCCCGGCCCGTCGCACGCAGCAGGAGGGGCCCGTACCTGAGCGGTACGGGCCCCTCCTGACGTCCGGAAGGCCGGCGGTGAGCCGTCTGCGGGCGACGGCGATCAGCCGTACATGCGGCGCATCGCGAAGTCGACCATCTGCTCGACGGCCTTGGCGTCGAAGACCATACGGTGCTCGCCCTCCATGTCGAGGACGAAGCCGTAGCCGGTGGGCAGCAGATCGATCACCTCGGCGCCGGTGATCACGAAGTACTTGGACTCCTTGCCCGCGTACAGCCGCAGCTCCTTGAGCGTGGTGAACATGGGGATCACCGGCTGCTGGGTGTTGTGCAGGGCGAGGAAGCCGGGGTTGTCGCCGCGCGGGCAGTAGACCTTCGAGGTCGCGAATATCTGCTGGAAGTCCTCGGCGGACAGGGATCCGGTGGTGAAGGCCCGTACCGCGTCACCGAGGGAGGGCGGCGAGGGCTCGGGATACAGCGGCTGCTCGCCGTAGCCGCCACCCATCTGCTGCTGTGCACCCTGGTTCTGGTCGTAGCCGTACATACCCCAAAGAGTAATGGGACACATCCACCCCTCGGGGGGTTGCGTCTTATTACTGACGGGTAGCATCATCGGGGAGGTCAGCTGATATGCCTACCGCCAGCTCGTCGCCCGCCCGGCCCTCACCCCTTGACCGGGGCGCTGTGCGCCACTGCTATTGATTACGGAGCCTTCCCATGGGGCACTACAAGTCGAATCTCCGCGACATCGAGTTCAACCTCTTCGAGGTCCTCGGGCGCGACAAGCTGTACGGCACCGGCCCGTTCGCCGAGATGGACGTCGAGACGGCGAAGAGCATCCTCGACGAGGTCGCCCGCCTCGCGGAGAACGAGCTGGCCGACTCCTTCGCCGACGCCGACCGCACCCCGCCGGTCTTCGACCCGGAGACCAACACGGCGCCGGTCCCGGAGACGTTCAGGAAGTCGTACCAGGCGTTCATGGACTCCGAGTACTGGCGCCTGGGCCTGCCCGAGGAGATCGGCGGCACGACTTCCCCGCGCTCCCTGATCTGGTCCTACGCGGAGCTGGTGCTCGGCTCGAACCCGGCCGTCTGGATGTACTCCTCGGGCCCGGCGTTCGCCGGCATCCTCTTCGACGAGGGCAACGAGGCGCAGAAGAAGATCGCCGAGATCGCCGTCGAGAAGCAGTGGGGCTCGACGATGGTGCTGACCGAGCCGGACGCCGGTTCGGACGTCGGCGCGGGCCGCACGAAGGCCGTCGAGCAGGAGGACGGCTCCTGGCACATCGAGGGTGTGAAGCGCTTCATCACCTCGGGCGAGCACGACATGTCCGAGAACATCATTCATTACGTGCTGGCCCGCCCCGAGGGCGCAGGCCCGGGCACGAAGGGTCTGTCGCTCTTCATGGTCCCGAAGTTCCACTTCGACTGGACCACCGGTGAGCTGGGCGAGCGCAACGGCGTGTACGCGACGAACGTCGAGCACAAGATGGGCCTCAAGGCGTCCAACACGTGCGAGATGACGTTCGGCGACCAGCACCCCGCCAAGGGCTGGCTGATCGGCGACAAGCACGACGGCATCCGCCAGATGTTCCGCATCATCGAGTTCGCCCGGATGATGGTCGGCACGAAGGCCATCGCCACCCTCTCGACGGGGTACCTGAACGCACTGGAGTACGCCAAGGAGCGGGTCCAGGGCACCGACCTGGCGAACTTCATGGACAAGACCGCGCCCAAGGTCACCATCACGCACCACCCCGACGTGCGCCGCTCGCTGATGACGCAGAAGGCGTACGCGGAGGGCATGCGCTCCCTCGTGCTGTACACCGCCTCCGTCCAGGACGCGATCCAGGAGAAGGAGGCCGCCGGCGAGGACGCGAAGGCGCTGCACGGTCTCAACGACCTGCTGCTCCCGATCGTCAAGGGCTACGGCTCCGAGAAGTCGTACGAGCAGTTGGCGCAGTCGCTCCAGACGTTCGGCGGCTCCGGGTACCTCCAGGAGTACCCGATCGAGCAGTACATCCGGGACGCCAAGATCGACACCCTCTACGAGGGCACCACCGCGATCCAGGGCCAGGACTTCTTCTTCCGGAAGATCGTCCGCGACCAGGGCGCCTCGCTGAACGCGCTGTCCGAGGAGATCAAGAAGTTCCTCGCCGGCGCCCAGGGCAACGAGGAGCTGTCCGGTGCGCTGGACTCGCTGGCCAAGGCGGCCGTGGACCTGGAGGCGATCGTCGGCACGATGATCACCGACCTCACCGCGACCGGCGAGGACGTCAAGAACATCTACAAGGTCGGTCTGAACACCACCCGCCTGCTGCTGGCCTCCGGCGATGTCGTCGTCGGCTACCTGCTGCTGAAGGGCGCGGCCGTGGCGGCCGAGAAGCTGCCGACCGCCTCCGCGAAGGACGTCGCCTTCTACCAGGGCAAGATCGCCGCGGCGAAGTTCTTCGCGGCCGACGTCCTGCCGGGCGTCTCGGCCGAGCGCGCGCTCGCCGAGGCGGTCGACGGTTCGCTGATGGAGCTGGACGAGGCCGCGTTCTAGCCTTCGGCCCACAGCGTCGGTCGACGAGGCGCCGCCACCCGAATGCTTTCGGGTGGCGGCGCCGAGTCGTCTCACCCGACTCCGAGGACCGGGATCGCGACACCGAACCGCACAAGTACGCCGGGGCGGGCATCAAGCACTTCTGGATCGTCGAGACGGTCGGCGAGCACGACCGGCCCATGGGTGTCACGTACGAGCTGGACCCGGTCGACAAGACGTACATCTCCACCGGCGTCCACCACGACCGGCTCAAACTCTCCACCCCGTACGACATCGACATCGACCTGACAGCAATCGACGAGCTGTGGCCCCGGGCCCAAGGGCCAGGGTGGCGGTACGCGGATTCTTCCCGGCCCATCGTCGTTACAGTGAAGAACATGAGTTCTCCCCTCCGCTTCGACCGCGGTCACACCGACGACCTGATGGCCTTCCTGATGGCCAGCCCCTCCCCGTACCACGCCGTGGCCACCGCCGCGGCGCGGCTGGAGAAGGCCGGCTTCCGGCAGGTCGAGGAGACCGCGGCCTGGGACGCGTCCACCGGTGGGAAGTACGTGCTGCGCGGCGGGGCGATCATCGCCTGGTACGTGCCGGAAGGCGCCGGGGCGCACACCCCGTTCCGGATCGCCGGGGCGCACACCGACTCGCCGAATCTGCGGGTGAAGCCGCTGCCCGACACGGGGTCGTACGGCTGGCGGCAGATCGCCGTCGAGGTGTACGGCGGCACCCTGCTCAACACCTGGCTGGACCGGGACCTCGGTCTCGCGGGCCGGATCAGCCTGCGCGACGGCACACACCGGCTGGTCAACATCGACCGGCCGCTGCTGCGCGTGCCTCAACTGGCCGTGCATCTGGACCGGTCGGCCAACACCGACGGTCTCAAGCTCGACCGGCAGAAGCACATGCAGCCGATCTGGGGGCTCGGGGACGTCGAGGAGGGCGACCTGATCCGGTTCGTCGCCGAGGAGGCGGGCGTCGGCGCCGACGACGTGACCGGCTGGGACCTGATGCCGCACGCCGTGGAGCCGCCGGCCTACCTGGGCCGGGACCGCGAACTGCTGGCCGGGCCGCGGATGGACAACCTGCTCTCCGTGCACGCGGCGACGGCCGCGCTCGCCGCCGTCGCCGGACAGCCGGACGACGAGATCCCGTACATCCCGGTGCTGGCCGCGTTCGACCACGAGGAGAACGGTTCGCAGTCGGACACCGGCGCGGACGGACCGCTGCTCGGCACGGTGCTGGAGCGCTCCGTCTTCGCCCGTGGCGGCGCGTACGAGGACCGCGCCCGGGCCTTCGCGGGGACCGTCTGTCTCTCCTCCGACACCGGTCATGCGATCCACCCCAACTACGGCGAGCGCCACGACCCGACACACCACCCGGTGGCGAACGGCGGGCCGATCCTCAAGGTCAACGTCAACATGCGGTACGCGACGGACGGCAGCGGCCGGGCCGTGTTCGCGGCAGCGTGCGAGAAGGCGGGCGTGCCGTGGCAGACGTTCGTCTCCAACAACTCGATGCCCTGCGGCACGACGATCGGCCCGATCACCGCGGCCCGGCACGGCATCCAGACCGTGGACATCGGCGTCGCGATCCTGTCGATGCACAGTGCGCGTGAGCTGTGCGGCGCGGACGACCCGTATCTGCTGGCGAACGCGCTGGCGGCGTTCCTGGCGGGCTGATCCGCCTTCCGCACAAGGTTGTTGCCGGGCCGGCCCTTCCGTCGGGGCCTGCCCGGACACCGGCGGCCCGTTCGGTCAACGAGGCGCGCGGGGCGGACCGGTCGGCACCGGCATCGGCCCGATCGCCGCGGTGGTCGCCGTGGTCGCCGTGGTCGCCGTGGTCGCCGTGACAGTGGTCCGCGACCGGACCGTGGTGTCCACCGCCACGTTCGCCGGCGCACAGGCGATCGGGCTGCTCACCGGGACCGGCCGGGATCCAACCGGTCCGACGGGCCGCCCGCACCCGGCCGGTGGAGCCTCTCCGGCGCTGAGGACAGCTGGACGTACCGATGGGGTTCGCCGGCCGATCCGCCTTCCACACATGGTTGTTGCCGGACCGGGTACGCGATCCGTACACGGTCCGGAGCCTCCGGACCGCCGAGGAGGCGTGACCCATGGGACTCGGAGGATTCATCATCCTCATCGCCGTCGGCGCGATACTCACCTTCGCCACCGACTGGCAGATGGACACCGTCAATGTCGACCTGGTCGGCTGGATCATGATGATCGTCGGCATCATCGGAGTCTTCGTCTACGCGAGCATCGCGCGGCGCCGCCGGATGGTCGTACCGCCCAGCACCACAGTCGTGTCCGAGGACGAGCGCCGCGGAATCTGAACCGAACTCCGCACCTTGGCCGTCGCGGTCCAGCTCACGGCGGTTCGGCAAGGCCCCCGGGCGATGATCTCAGTTCTTCGCCCGGGGGAGGAGAGCCAGTGGACTTCCACCCGAACCACCGGCCCGCGAAGTGGGTGACGAGCTTCCCGGCACCCGAACTCCGCGACGGCGCCGAGGACTTCTGAGGCCGTCAGCCCGTCAGGCCTGCTCGTCCATTCCGGCGAGCACCAGCGGCAGCCGCGACGTCCCCTGCGCACTCACGCGGACGGGGACGCCCCAGTCCTGCTGGTGGACGTGGCAGGCCGGGTACTCGTTGGCCGGGTCGTCGTCGCAGGACGCCGCCATCGCGGACACATGCAGGACGCCTTCGCTGACGCCGTCGGCCAGGACCAGGTCGCGGAAGAGATCGGTGCCGGGGCCGGCGCCCTCCGCCAGCAGCTCGGGCGGGGTCGACGAGACCAGCAGCCGGGTCGAGGGACCGTACCGGGTGTCCAGCTTCTGACCGGCGGGTGCCTGGAAGACCACATCCAGCCGGAGCGTGCCGGGGGCGATCTCGGTGGCCGCGCGCTGGGTGCGGTGCGCCTGGTCGGCGACGCGTACGGCCTCCTCGGGCAGCCGCAGCCGGGTCAGCCGGTGCCGGGCGGACTCGACGACGACGAGATCGCCGTCGACCACCACGGCATCGCTCGGCTCGCGCAGATCGGTGGCCAGCGTGGTGACCTCGCCGGTGGCGGGGTCGTAACGGCGCAGGGAGTGGTTGTACGTGTCGCTGACGGCGACGGACCCGTCGGGCAGCGCGGTCACGCCCAGCGGGTGCTGGAAGAGCGCCTGGTCGGCGGCGCCGTCGCGGTGACCGAAGTCGAAGAGGCCGGTGCCGACAGCCGTGTGCACGCTCCCGTCGCGGTCCACGTACCGCAGCGCGGACGTCTCCGAGTCGGCGACCCAGAGCCGTTCACCGTCGGCCGAGGCGGCAAGTCCGGACGGCTGGGCGAACCAGGCCTCGTCTGCCGGACCGTCGACAAGTCCTTCGTTGGTCGTGCCCGCGGCGACCTGCACGGTTCCGGACTCGGGGTCGTACGACCACAGCTGGTGGACGCCTGCCATGGCGATCCACAGCCGGTCGGCGAACCAGGCGACGTCCCACGGGGAGGAGAGGTCGACCTCTCGGGCCGGACCGGACGCCGGGGAGCCCTGCCACCACTGGTGGCCGGTGCCCGCGAGGGTCGTCGTCACCCCGGTCGTGAGGTCGAGGGCGCGGATGGCGTGGTTGACGGTGTCGGCGACGGCGATCCGGCCGTCGGGCAGCACGGCAAGCCCCTGCGGCTCACTGAACCGGACCTCGTCGGGCGCGCCGTCCGCGAGCCCCCGGTCCCCGGTGCCGAAGTGACGGCGGACCGTCTCACCGTCCCGTTCGATCTCGACGAGGCGGTGCCGGGTGGTGTCGGAGACGAGGAAGCCGCCGTCCGGCAGCAGCAGGGCCTTGCCGGGGAAGCGCAGATGCGTGGCGACGGGCTCGGGCGCCACGTACGGGCCGTCGCCACGGCGCAGCGTGCCCTTCGCGGCGTGCTCGGCCTCCAGCTCCTCGACGAGCTTCTCGATGGCGTGCGCATGGCCCTCGCCGGCGTGCTGGGCGACGACGTAGCCCTCGGGGTCGATGACGACCAGTGTCGGCCAGGCGCGGACGGCGTACTGCTTCCAGGTGGCGAGTTCGGGGTCGTCGAGGACGGGGTGGTGGACCTCGTACCGCTCGACGGCGTCGACGACGGCCTGGTGCTCGGCCTCGTGGACGAACTTCGGCGAATGCACGCCGATGATCACCACGGTGTCGCGGTGCTTCTCCTCCAGGTCACGCAGCTCATCGAGGACATGCAGACAGTTCACACAGCAGAACGTCCAAAAATCCAGAATGACGATGCGTCCCCGCAGGTCAGCGAGGGTGTATTGCTGGTCGCCGGTATTGAGCCAGCCACCCTTGCCGACCAGCTCGGGGGCCCTGACGCGCGCACGTGTTGCCATGTGAACAGTCAACATCACCGGAGTGCGTCCGCATTCCGGAGGGTCTCGGGCATGGAGGTCTCACACGTCCCGGGGAGACCCACCGGGGCGTTTCACGTGAAACCGGGCTCCGCCCGACGCCGGGTCGGGCCCGGTCCGACGGATGCATCGGCGGATACCCGACGGTGGTGCGAGTCCGGTCCGACCGATGCGTCAGCGGCTGCTCGACGGCGGGGCGAGACCCAGCCGTCGGTCCTTCAGCGCCGGGAACTGTTCCCGCGTGGCGGCGACCCCAGCCGGGTCGAACTCCACGGTGAGCACCTCCTCGTCCGCGCCCGCCTCGGCGAGCACCTCGCCCCACGGGTCGACGGCGATGCTGCGCCCGGCCTGCTCGACCCCGGCGTGGGTGCCGGCGGTGCCGACGGCCAGGACGTACGCCTGGTTCTCGACGGCGCGCGCCTGGGCCAGCAGCGTCCAGTGGGCGCGACGCCGCTCCGGCCAGCCCGCCGGGATGACGAGCGTCTGCGCGCCCGCGTCGACGAGGCCGCGGAACAGTTCGGGGAAGCGCAGGTCGTAGCAGGTGGCGAGGCCGAGCGTGGTCTGCGGCAGGGCGACCGTCACGAGTTCCTCGCCGGCGCCCATCATCACCGCCTCGCCCTTGTCGAAGCCGAAGCGGTGGATCTTGCGGTAGGCGGCTGCCCGCTCGCCCTCCGGGGTGAAGACCAGCGAGGTGTTGTAGAGCGTGCCGTCGTCGGCACGCTCCACGAAGGAGCCGGCGTGCAGCCAGACTCCGGCGTCGGCCGCGGCCTTCGCCATCAGGTCGTGGGTGGGCCCGTGCAGCGGTTCGGCCTCGTCGGCGAAAGCGGTGTACGCGAACGCGCCGACCGGCCAGAGTTCGGGTAGGACCACCAGATCGGCGCCACGCTGGTCCGCGACCAACGACGCCACGCGATCCCTGCGGGAATTGACGGATTCGTCCGGGTCTACTGCGATCTGGATGAGGGAGGCGCGCACACTACCACCGTCCTGGCATTCGAGCCGTCAACACGGGCCTACGATCGTCACACGAAAGCACTGCCGGGGTGCCTGCTCGCAGCGTAACTTAGCGACCGAACCTCCCACGCAGCCCGCAGCCGCCGCCCGCCGACCGCGCCCAGCAGTCCAGCCCATGCACCGCAGAACCGCACGAGGGGTCCCGTGACCGTCCATCCCAGCCTCCAGACCTACGCCGATGCCTGGACCCACTCCGTCGAGTCGATAGCCGAGCTGGTGAAGCCGCTCGCCGAGGGGGAGTGGAACCGCCGTACACCGTGCCCCGGTTGGTCGGTGCGCGACATCGTCTCGCACATCATCGGCATGGAGTGCGAGCAGCTCGGCGATCCGCGGCCGATCCACACGCTGCCGCGCGATCTCTACCACGTACAGAACGACTTCACCCGCTACATGGAGATGCAGGTCGATGTGCGGCGCCACCACACCGCACCCGAGATGACCTCCGAGCTGGAGTACACGATCATCCGCCGCTCCCGTCAGCTGCGGAACGAGTCGCGTGACCCGGAGACCATGACCCGCGCGCCGCTCGGCGCCGAGCAGACCCTGGAACTGGCGCTGCGGATGCGGGCCTTCGACGTCTGGGTGCACGAGCAGGATCTGCGGGCGACGCTGGGTGCGCCCGGCAACCTGGACTCCCCCGGAGCCGCCATCGCACGGGACGCGCTGCTCGCCGCGCTGCCGAAGGTGGTCGCCAAGGACGCGGGCGCGCCGCCCAATTCGGCGGTCGTGCTCGATGTGCACGGGCCGGTGGAGTTCCTGCGCACGGTCAGGGTCGACGCGGACGGCCGTGGTTCGGTGGACGGTTCGCCTTCGCTGGGGCCCGCGGTGACGCTGTCGATGGACTGGGAGACCTACGTCCGGCTGGCCTGCGGTCGGGTTCGCCCGGCGGCGGTCGCGGACCGGATCAAGGTCGAGGGCGACCAGGAGCTGGCGACGGCGATCCTGCAGAACTTCGCCGTGACGCCGTAACAGCGCGGTCGGCGGCGCCCGTCTTTCGTGAAATGAAGAGACGGGCGCGCCGCCGAGCCGGCTGCCGCAGAGGTCACGCGGGCACGTGCACGGCCTCCACGCGGCTGACCACATGGTGGTTCCGCTCCCGCAGCGTGGCGCGGGCGTGCAGCCGCAGAATCTGGACGACCCCGAGCGCCTCCAGCACGAAGACGGAGGCGAAGGCGATGCTGTAGTTGTCGCCCGTCGCGTCGAGCAGCACACCGACGGCGAACAGCGTGGTCATCGAGGCGGTGAAGCCGCCCATGTTGACGATCCCCGACGCGGTGCCCTGTCGCTCCGGCGGGTTGGCCGGGCGCGCGAAGTCGAAGCCGATCATCGAGGCGGGACCGCAGGCACCGAGCACCGCGCAGAGCGTGACCAGCAGCCACATCGGCGCATGGTCGCCCGGGTACAGGATGGCCGACGCCCACAGGACGGCGGTCACCGCGACCGTGCCGAGGGCCAGCGGGGCGCGCGCCGCATGGTGGCGGGCGATGACCTGCCCGTAGACGAGGCCGACGGCCATGTTGGAGAGCACCACCAGGGTGAGCAGCTCACCGGCGGTGGACCGGCTCAGCCCCTGCGCCTCCACCAGGAACGGCATCCCCCACAGCAGCAGGAACACCATGGCCGGGAACTGCGTGGTGAAGTGCACCCACATCCCGAGCCGGGTTCCGGGCTCCCGCCACGAGGCGGCGATCTGCTTGCGTACGTATGCCGCGCCGGCGTGCTCGACGGGCGGCGGCTCGTGCCCCTCCGGGTGGTCCTTGAGGAAGAGGAGCATCAGCACCAGCACCACGACCCCGGCGACCGCGCTGCCCGCGAACGTGGCGGTCCAGCCGAAGCCGTGGAGGGCGCGGGCGATGAAGAGCGTAGAGACAAGGTTGCCCGCCATGCCGAAGAGCGCGGCGATCTGGCCGATCAGCGGCCCGCGCCGGGCCGGGAACCAACGGGCGCCGAGCCGCAGCACGCTGATGAACGTCATCGCGTCACCGCAGCCGAGCAGCGCACGGGAGGCCAGCGCCGTGGCGTACGAGGGGGAGAGCGCGAAGCCGAGCTGCCCGACGGTGAACAGGACGGCCCCGATGGTGAGGACCTTCTTGGTGCCGAGCCGGTCGACCATCAGGCCGACAGGTATCTGCATGCCCGCGTAGACGAGCAGCTGAAGGATGGAGAACGTCGACAGGGCGGAGGCGTTGACGCCGAACCGGTCGGCGGCGTCCAGGCCGGCGACCCCGAGGCTCGTACGGAAGATGATCGCGACGAAGTAGACGGCGACGCCGATGCCCCAGACCCGGGCGGCACGCCGGCCGCCGGGCGGATCACCGGGCAGGGACAGGGTGGGAGCGGCGGCAGAACTCACCGGTCCTCACCCCGGACCAGCACCTTGACCCGGCTGACGTGGCGCCGTACGACCTGTGCGGCACCGTCCGCGTCACCGGCCCTGATCGCGTCCAGCAGCTCGCCGTGCTCGGTGATGTTGGCGGCGATCCTGTCGGGGTGCGCCTCCATCACGGCGACGCCCATCCGCAACTGCCGGTCGCGCAGCTGGTCGTAGAGGCGCGACAGGATCTCGTTCCCCGCGTTGCGCACGATCTCGGCGTGGAAGCAGCGGTCCGCGACCGAGACGGCTGCAAGATCGCCGGCCGCCACGTGCTGCCGCTGCTCGTCGAGCAGCTCCTCGAGCCGGGAGATCAGCTTCGCCGAGGCAGGCACGGCCTTGCGGGCGGCGAACTCCTCGACCAGCAACCGGGTCTCGACCACGTCCGCGATCTCCTGCGCGGAGACGGCGAGCACCAGGGCCCCCTTCTTCGGGTAGAGCTTGATCAGCCCTTCGACCTCGAGCCGCAGCAGCGCCTCGCGCACCGGCGTACGGGAGACGCCGACGGCCTCCGCCAGGTCCCCTTCGGTGAGCAGCGTCCCGCCCTCGTACCTGCGGTCGAGCACCGCCTGCTTGATGTGGGTGTAGACGCGCTCGGCGGCGGGCGGCTGCTTGACGGGCGGGCGGGTCACGGCAGGGGGTGCGGCAGGCATGCACACAGCATAGATACAACATGCGTGCATGCAGGGACGGCGTCCGGGATCCGGACGGTAAAGCCCCGGAAATTACCTCGGGAATCGGCACATCCATCTGCTCCTCTCGTGAGTCTCACCACCGAGCGGCACCTTCATGTAGCCGCATTCCAGGGGCATTTGGAGCGTTCAAGTTGAAAATCGGCATTAAGGGCATAAGCCGCGCATCCGCCACTGTCACCGTGGCCCTGACCGCGGGTGCCGTCCTTGCAGGCAGCGTCTTCGCTGCCACGGCGCAGGCCGCCACGCCGCCCACACCCACGATCGCCGCCAAGGGCGGCTACGTGATGAACAACGGCACCGCGAAGACTCTCTTCACGAAGGCCGCGGACACCCGTCGCTCCACCGGCTCCACCACCAAGATCATGACGGCCAAGGTGGTGCTGGCGCAGAAGAACCTGAACCTGGATTCCAAGGTCACGATCCAGAAGGCGTACAGCGATTACATCGTCTCCAAGGGCGCCTCGTCGGCCCACCTGATCGTCGGGGACAAGGTCACCGTCCGCCAGCTTCTGTACGGTCTGATGCTGCCGTCCGGCTGCGACGCCGCGTACGCCCTCGCCGACAAGTTCGGCACCGGCACCACCCGCGCGGCCCGGGTGAAGTCGTTCATCGGCAAGATGAACGCCTCCGCCAAGTCCCTCGGCCTGAAGAACACCCACTTCGACTCGTTCGACGGCATAGGGAACGGCTCGAACTACTCGACGCCGCGCGACCTGACGAAGATCGCCAGCAGCGCGATGAAGAACTCCACGTTCCGCACGGTCGTCAAGACCAAGTCGACCAAGCAGAAGGTCACGACGAAGAGTGGCGGCTACCGCTACATGTCGTGGTCCAACACCAACACCATGCTCAGCAGTTACAGCGGTGCGATCGGCGTGAAGACCGGTTCCGGTCCTTCGGCCAAGTACTGCCTGGTGTTCGCCGCGACCCGTAACGGCAAGACGGTGATCGGCACCGTGCTCGCCTCCACGAGCGCGACCACCCGGACCGCCGACATGAAGAAGATCATGGACTACTCCTTCAAGAAGTAGTCCTCCACCCCGCGCCCGGGGTCACGAGAAGGGGCCTGCCGCGCACTGCGGCGGGTCCCTTCCCGCACCCGGGCCCTCCCCGCCATCCGGCCTGAAAGGGCAACACGGACTTGACCAGCATTTCTCACAGACGCCTGCGCACCGTCGCCGCGCTGTCGGTCGCCGCGACCTCCTGCAGTCTGCTCACGGCTGTGAGTACCACGACCGCTTCGGCGGCGACGACGTGTGCCTCGCCCGTCTTCAAGCGCCAGTTCTTCGCCAACACCACGTTCTCCGGAACGCCGAAGAAGACCGACTGCGACTCGGTGATCGACCAGAACTGGGGCACCGGCGCACCCGCCTCCGGTCTGCCGACGAACAACTTCGGTGTCCGCTGGTCCCTGACCCGGGACTTCGGCTCCGGCGGCCCGTTCACCTTCACCGCGTCGTCCCTGGACGGCATCCGGGTCTACGTCGACGGAGTGCGCAAGGTCGACATCTGGAAGAACGTCTCCGCCACGCAGAAGAAGACGGTCAACGTCACCGTCCCCAAGGGCAAGCACTCCCTGCGCATCGACTTCGTCAACTGGACGGGCTCCGCCAACGTCAAGTTCGCCTACACACCGCGGACGTCGGCCACCGTCGACAAGGTCAAGCCGCTCGCCCCGGTCGGTGTGAAGGCGGTCCTCGACAACGCCACGGCCAACGCCAAGGTGACCTGGACGAAGAACAACGAGATGGACCTCGCGGGCTACCGGGTCTACCGCCGGCTCAAGGACTCCAGCACCTTCACCCACGTCAAGACGACCACCGCGACCTCGTACGCGGGTCTCCCGCCCGAGGCCGGGAAGACGTACTACTACGAGGTCCGCGCCTACGACAAGGCCGGAAACGTCTCCACCGGCAGCACCGACCAGCCGGTGACCACCGTCGCCGTCACCGCTCCGGCGGGTCTCACCGCGCGGGGCACGGACGCCGCGATCGTGCTGTCCTGGCAGCCCGTCCCGGGCGCGGTCCGCTACAACCTGAAAAGCGGCGGCCAGGTCCGCTCCGTCACCGCCACGTCCTTCAGCGACACCACGGTGAAGCGATCCGAGGAGCGGACCTACCAGGTGGCCGCCGTGGACGGCGCCGGGCGCACCTCCGCGTACAGCTCCACCGTGACGGCCTACCGTCCGGTCGCGGCGCCGAAGGACATCGTCGCGACACCGGGGATCAGCAGGGTGACCTTCACCTGGACGACCGATCACGCCATCGACGGCAATGTCTACGACTTCCACGTCTACCGTTCCGAGACGCTCCCCGTGGACACCTCGACCGAGCCGGTCCGGTGCAGCACCACCTACAAGAGACTCGACAACGGACGGCTCCAGTACACCTGCACCGACACCTCACCGGCAGGCGGCGCCACGTACCACTACGTGATCAAGGCCTGGGACGACAACGCGATCGAGTCGGTGGCTTCCCCCACCATCACCGTCACGACACTCGCCAGGGATCTGACCCCGCCCGCGGCGGTCACCGGGCTGACCGCCGAGGCGACCGAGTACGGCATCGAGCTGCGCTGGAACGCCAACACCGAGCCCGACCTCAAGCGGTACGTGGTGTACGTCGGCGAGCTGATCGACAGCGAGGACGAGCGAGTCTGCTACGGCGTCTCGTCCGTGTACCTCGGCGCGGGCACCACGTCCTACACGGATGAGCGGCTGCCCGACGGCGAGGAGCGGTGCTACTTCGTCGACGTCGAGGACACCTCCGGCAACTCCAACTTCGGGGCGACTCACGACGCCGAGATCGCCGTCGTCACCGAGCGGGATCTGACACCGTCCGTCGAGACGCCGGACAACGCGTCCCTCGCGCTCACCGCGCTCAAGGGCGCCACCGGCACCTCGGTGGACCTGTCCTGGAACAGGGTCGCGGACGCCACGGGCTACCTGGTCGAACGCTGGAACCCGGCCACGGACGCCTACGAGCAGCTGACCACCGGACCCGTCACGGAGATGTCGTACACGGACGCCACCGCTCCGGCCGGCACCACCCACTTCTACCGGGTGACGCCCGTGCTCGGCGACGGAACCGAGGCGGCACCCGCCGCGGCCTGGGTCGTCCTGGCACCCGTCAGGTGACCTGACCCGACAGCAGAAGCGGGCCTGTGCGGAGGAAACTCCGCGCAGGCCCGCTTTCTCATGTCTCACACAGCCGTCAGGCCCAGGTGATGAGCCTCTTGGGCTGTTCCAGGATCGCGGCGACGTCCGCCAGGACCTTGGAACCGAGCTCACCGTCGACCAGGCGGTGGTCGAACGACAGCGCCAACGTGGTGACCTGGCGGGGCTTCACCTTGCCCTTGTGGACCCACGGCTGCAGCTTGATCGCACCGACCGCAAGGATCGCGGACTCGCCCGGGTTCAGGATCGGCGTACCGGTGTCGACGCCGAAGACTCCGACGTTGGTGATCGTCACCGTGCCACCCGCCATGGCTGCGGGGGACGTCTTGCCCTCGCGCGCCGTGGTGACCAGCTCGCCCAGCGCCGCGGCGAGCTGGGGCAGGGTCTTGTCGTGCGCGTCCTTGATGTTCGGCACGATCAGACCGCGCGGGGTGGCGGCCGCGATGCCCAGGTTCACATAGTGCTTCTGCACGATCTCCTGGTCGGCCTCGTCCCAGGCGGCGTTGACCTCCGGGTTCCGCTTGATCGCGACCAGGAGCGCCTTGGCGATGATCAGGAGCGGGTTGACCCGGACCCCCGCCATGTCCTTGTCTTCCTTGAGCTCCGCCACGAGCTTCATCATGCGCGTGACGTCGACCGTCACGAACTCGGTGACATGCGGCGCCGTGAAAGCGCTGCCGACCATCGCCTGCGCAATGGCCTTCCGTACGCCCTTGACCGGGATACGGGTCTCCCGGGCACCCGGGACGGGGGTTGCGGCGACGGGCACCGCGACAGCCTCGGCCACCGCGGCCGGGGCGGTGGGTACGGATGCCGGCGCCGGTACGGGCGCGGCCGCCGCGTGCACGTCCTCGCGGGTGATGATCCCGCCCGGACCGGTCGGGGTGACCGTCGCCAGATCGATGCCCAGGTCCTTCGCCAGCTTGCGAACCGGCGGCTTGGCGAGCGGGCGGCTCTCCGGGACAACGGTGCCAACGGTGGGGGCGGGGACGTCAGCGGCAACGGTGGCGTGACCGTTCAGCTCGCCCTGGATCGCGGCAGCCGCGGCAGCCGGCGGCTCGGTGCCCTTGCGGGCGCGCCGCTTGGTGGAGGACTCGGCCACGCCGTAGCCCACCAGCACGGGTTGGCGGCCCTTCGGTGCCTCCGGTTCCGCGGCCGGTTCCGGTTCGGCCGCGGCCGGAGCCACCGGCTCCGCCGCTTCGCCGCCGCCCGGCACCACGTCCACCGCGATGATCACCTGACCGACGTCGACGGTCGTGCCCTCGGGGAAGCGCAGTTCGTGCACCACCCCGTCGAACGGGATCGGCAGCTCCACGGCCGCCTTGGCGGTCTCGACCTCGCACACGACCTGGCCGTCGGTGACGGTGTCGCCCGGCTGGACGTACCACTTGAGGATCTCGGCCTCGGTCAGTCCCTCGCCCACATCGGGCATCTTGAACTCACGGAAGCGAGCAGACGTTTCGGTCATCGTCGTCACGAACCTTCTCCTCAGTACGCCAGCGAGCGGTCGACGGCGTCGAGCACGCGGTCCAGGCCCGGCAGGTACTCGTCCTCGAGGCGCGCCGGCGGATACGGGGCGTGGTAGCCACCGACCCGGAGCACCGGTGCTTCGAGATGGTAGAAGCAGCGCTCCGTGATGCGGGCGGCGATCTCGGCCCCGGAGCCGTAGAACACCGGCGCCTCGTGGACCACGACCAGCCGGCCGGTCTTCTCGACCGACGCCTGGACGGCGTCGAAGTCGATCGGGGACATCGACCGCAGGTCCAGGACCTCGATGGACTTGCCCTCCTCCTGGGCGGCCGCGGCCGCCTCGAGGCAGACCTTCACCATCGGGCCGTACGCGACAAGGGTGAGGTCCGAGCCCTCTCGCACCGTCGCGGCCTTGTGCAGCGGTCCGGGGATCAGGTCGGTCTCGACGTCGCCCTTGTCCCAGTAGCGCCGCTTCGGCTCGAAGAAGATGATCGGGTCGTCGCTCTGGACGGCCTGCTGCATCATCCAGTAGGCGTCCGAGGCGTTGGACGGCGAGACCACCTTCAGCCCCGCGACATGTGCGAACAGGGCCTCGGGCGACTCGCTGTGGTGCTCGACCGCGCCGATGCCGCCGCCGTACGGGATCCGGACGACGACCGGCAGCTTGATCTTGCCGAGCGCGCGGGCGTGCATCTTCGCGAGCTGGGTGACGATCTGGTCGTACGCCGGGAAGACGAAGCCGTCGAACTGGATCTCCACGATCGGCCGGTAGCCGCGCAGGGCCAGACCGATCGCCGTGCCGACGATGCCGGACTCGGCGAGCGGGGTGTCGATGACCCGGTCCTCGCCGAAGTCCTTCTGGAGCCCGTCGGTGATCCGGAAGACCCCGCCCAGCTTGCCGACGTCCTCACCCATGATGAGGACCTTGGGGTCGGTGTCGAGGGCCTTGCGCAGCGACTCGTTGAGCGCCTTCGCGAGGGACATCTTCTGGGTGGCCATGACTAGTTGCCCTCCTCGGCGAACGAAGCCTGGTAGGCGGCGAACTGGGCGCGCTCCTCGTCGACGAGCGGGTTCCCGTCGGCGTAGGCGTGGTCGAAGATCGCCATCCGGTCCGGGTCGGGCATGGCCCGTACCGCTTCGCGGACCCGCTTGCCGAGGGCTTCGCTCTCCTCGTCCAGCGCGGTGAAGAACGCCTCGTCGGCGAGTTCCTGCTGCTCCAGGTAGGTACGCAGCCGCAGGATCGGGTCCTTGGCCTCCCAGGAGACGCGCTCCTCGTCCGCCCGGTACTTCGTCGGGTCGTCGGAGGTGGTGTGCGCGCCCATCCGGTACGTGAACGCCTCGACGAGGGTGGGTCCCTCGCCCCGGCGGGCCCGCTCCAGCGCCGACTTCGTGACGGCCAGGCAGGCCAGTACGTCGTTGCCGTCGACCCGGACGCCGGGGAAGCCGAAGCCCTGTGCGCGCTGGTAGAGCGGCACCCGGGTCTGCTTCTCGGTCGGCTCGGAGATGGCCCACTGGTTGTTCTGGCAGAAGAACACCACGGGCGCGTTGTAGACCGCGGAGAAGGTGAACGCCTCGGCGACGTCGCCCTGGCTGGAGGCGCCGTCACCGAAGTACGCGATCACGGCCGAGTCCGCGCCGTCCTTGGCGACGCCCATGGCGTAGCCGGTGGCGTGCAGGGTCTGCGAGCCGATGACGATCGTGTACAGGTGGAAGTTGTTGGTGTTCGGGTCCCAGCCGCCGTGGTTCACACCGCGGAACATCCCGAGCAGATTGGTCGGGTCGACCCCGCGGCACCAGGCGACGCCGTGCTCACGGTAGGTCGGGAAGACGTAGTCGTCGTCCCGCAGCGCCCGGCCGGAGCCGATCTGGGCGGCCTCCTGGCCGAGCAGCGAGGCCCACAGGCCCAGCTCGCCCTGACGCTGAAGCGCGGTGGCCTCGGCGTCGAAGCGGCGGGTCAGGACCATGTCCCGGTACAGACCGCGCAGCTCGTCCGCGGTCAGGTCGATTTCGTAGTCCGGGTGCTCCACCCGCTCGCCCTCAGGCGTCAGCAGCTGTACGAGCTCGGGCTCGGAACTCTGTGGCGTCTTCGCGGCGCTGGTCCGCTTGCTGCTGCGTCGCGGTTTGCGCGCGGCAGTGCTCTCCACGGTCACGTGCGTGCTCCTCCGTCGGTCCGGCCCCCGGGGTCTGCCGGGAGACCAGTGCGGCTCGCCTGTGTCCGTACCCGTGCACGGGGTGGGTGCCGCTCGGCCGGGAACAGGCGTGACAGGTGCCCCGGCGAGCGTCCTGTCAAAGGCACGTTACCCAGTGCGTCGCACAACTGCGAAACCCTATCTGACCTGCGATTTTGCTTGGATTTCCAAGTAAATCGAAAAAGTCGGGAACTTTCGCTGGTCACAGCACTGGTAACAGCCTTGCAGGCTGCCGGAACAACGGCACGTTATCCCGCCGTTCAGCGGCAGGGAAGAGGGGAGTGTGTGAGACTGCATTTGTGCGCGAAGAAGGAAAAATCACCGTATTTCTGCTGGACGACCATGAGGTCGTCCGCCGCGGAGTGCACGAATTGCTGGCGGTCGAGGACGACATCGAGGTCGTCGGCGAGGCGGGCACGGCGGCGGACGCACTGCTCCGCATCCCCGCCACCCGGCCCGATGTGGCGGTGCTCGACGTGCGACTGCCGGACGGCAGCGGCGTGGAGGTCTGCCGGGAGATCCGCTCCAAGGACGAGAGCATCAAATGCCTGATGCTGACCTCGTACGCCGACGACGAGGCTCTCTTCGACGCGATCATGGCAGGCGCGTCGGGATACGTGCTGAAGGCGATCCGCGGCAATGAGCTGCTGACCGCGGTACGGGACGTGGCGGCCGGGAAGTCGCTGCTCGACCCCGTCGCGACCGCGCGCGTGCTGGAGCGGCTGCGCGAGGGCAAGGAAGCCAGGGGCGACGACAAGCTGTCCGCCCTCACCGACCAGGAACGCCGCATCCTCGATCTGATCGGCGAGGGCCTGACGAACCGGGTGATCGGCGAACGGCTGCATCTCGCCGAGAAGACGATCAAGAATTATGTCTCCAGTTTGCTGTCCAAGCTGGGCATGGAGCGGCGCTCGCAGGCCGCCGCCTATGTGGCGCGTCTGCAGGCGGAGCGGCGCTGAGCCGCGTCGGCGAGGCTGCGCGAGGGGATTTGCGGGTTTCGGGACCTTGGTCCCCGATCACCGGGGCCCGCGGCCTCTTTCTGCCCCCGTCGAGGTGCCGGAAAGTGGATCCATGTCCTCTGCGGAACCCCGAGCGATGGAAACCCAAGTGATGGAAGTCCGAGCGATCGAGCTGATCCGTCGGGTGCGGTACGGCCGGCTGGCGACCACCCGTCGGGCTCTCCCGTTCCTGGCGGTGGCCCGCCATCTCGTGATCGACGGACGTGTGGTCCTGCGGATGCACAGCGGTCTCGGTCACCACGAGTCGTGCGACGGCACCGTCGTCGCGTACGGGGTGGACAACTTCGACACGGCGGCCACCGACGAGGGCGGCGGCGAGGACAGCGGCGCCCTGTGGTCGGTGCAGTTCACCGGCCCCGCCGAGGTCGTGCATCCCACGAAGGAGCAGCGCACACGCTTCGGTGCGGCGCCTCTGCAGGTCAACGGCGAACCCTTCGAGCCGGTCTACCTCCGCCTCGACCCCCACTTCGTCACCATGCACACTCTGGACTTCCACACAACTCAACCGAGCCACCACACAGCGTGATCTAACATTTGGTGAGTGCCGCGCTCATCTGTAACCCTCCCGCCTGTTCCTCCGGTCGGCGAGGTGCTGCGCCGCTATCCGAACGCCGGTGAGCCCCTCACCTGCAAGCCCATCACCCTGGGCCTCCTCAACCACGGCTACCGGGTCTCCACCACCCGCGGCTCGTACTTCCTCAAGCACCACCTCGACGACTCCACCGGCGACCGCGCGACGATCGTCCGCCAGCACCGCGCCACCCAGCGGCTCCAGTCCCTCGGGGTGCCCGTGGCCCCGCCCGTCGAGGACACGGAGGGCGACACGGTCACGGAGATCGGTGGCCGGTGCTATGCCCTGCACCCCTGGGTCGACGGACTGCATCGGGTCGGCGCCCAGCTGACCACCTCCCAGTCCCAGCGGCTGGGGGCGCTCCTCGGAGCCGTACACACCGGGCTCGCGCAGGTGATGGAGAGGGGGGTGGCCCAGGCGTACGGACATGCCGGCCCGGACGCCGCCGACACGTTCGCCCTGATCGACGACCTGCTGACCGCGACGCGCGGCCGGCGCCCGCGGGACGCCTTCGACGAGCTCGCCGAACACCGCCTCGTCGAGCGACGCGCCCTGCTGGAGCAGTACGCCGACCACCGGCCGCCCACCCCCGACATCCCGGCGACCGGCTGGGTGCACGGCGACTTCCACCCGCTGAACGTGCTGTACCGGGACGCGGACCCGGTGGCGATCATCGACTGGGACCGGCTGGGGGTGCAGCCGCGCGCCGAGGAGGCGGTGAGGGCCGCGGCGATCTTCTTCGTACAGCCGACCGGGAAGCTGGAACTGGAGAAGGTACGGGCGTACGCGCGGGCCTACCGGCGGGCAGCCGGGGCGAGCGCCGCCGAACTCGCCGCCGCGGTGCACCGGGTGTGGTGGGAGCGGCTCAACGACTTCTGGATACTGCACTGGCGGTACCGCCTGCACGACCGAAGGGCCGACCCGCAGTTTCCTGCGGTGTCGGCCCTGGCGGTCTGGTGGACGCGGGAGTACGAGGCGGTACGCGAAGCCTTCACGGAGTGAGGGCCGGGCGCATCAGGGAGTGGCGCCCGCGGCGGTTCCGGCCGTTCCGTTGGCACCGGTGGCGGTCCCGCCGTCGGTGGTCGTACCCCCGTCGGTCGTCGTTCCACCGTCGGTCGTCGTTCCACCGTCGGTGGTCGTACCCCCGTCCGTACCGGTGCCGCCGTCCGTGCTCGTACCGCCGTCGGTCGTCGTGCCGCCACCGGTGGTGCCGGTGTCCGGCGGGGAGGCCGTCTCGGACGGGGCCTCGGACGGCTTGCTGGGCGCGGTGGACGGCGAGGTGGACGGCTGCCAGCTCGGCTGCTGGTCACCGCCGGTGGTCTCGTCCTGCGGCGGGACCACCTTCGTCTCCTCGTCGCTGGGCGCCTCCGAACTCTTCGTCGGCGCCGGGGAGCTGGAGGTCGTGGTCGGCGTCTTCTTGTGGTTGTTGCCGCCGGTGTTCGCCGCGTTGACCGCGATGGCGACACCTGCCCCGATCGCGATCAGTGCGAGGACGACGAACAGCCAGAGCTTGCCGCGGCCGCCGTCACCCCCGTGACCGCCGTCGTATCCGCCGTCGTCCGGGTTCATCGGCGGCAGGATCGGGCCCTGCGAGGTGTCCCCGTGCTGCGGGTGCCCCATCGCCATCGTGCCGCCCGCCATGCCCATGGCGGGGGTGTGGCCCCCCTCGTGCATGGCGACCGGGCCGGTGTTCCAGGTGCCCGTGTGACCGCCCTGCACCTGAAGCATCTGCAGGCCGTACTGGACCAGCCCGCGCATCTCCTCGGCGCTCTGGAACCGGTCGTCCGGGTCCTTCGCGAGCGAACGCATGACGAGCCCGTCCAGCTCCGGCGGCACCGCGCCCGCGACCTCGGACGGCGGGACAGGGATGTCCTGGACGTGCTGGTAGACGACCGAGAGCGGCGTCTCGCCCGTGAACGGGGGCCGCAGCGCGAGGAGTTCGTACAGCAGACAGCCGGTGGCGTACAGATCGGAGCGGTGGTCGACGGCCTTGCCGAGTGCCTGCTCGGGGGAGAGGTACTGCGGCGTGCCCATGACCATGCCGGTCTGGGTCATGGTCGACTGCGCGCCGTGCAGCGCACGGGCGATGCCGAAGTCCATCACCTTGACCGCACCGGAGTGCGTGATGATCACGTTCGCCGGCTTGATGTCGCGGTGCACGATGCCGTGCTGATGCGAGTAGGCGAGGGCCTCCAGCACCCCGGAGACGATGATCAGCGCCTGCTCCGGCGGCGGGGCCTCGGCATTGAGCAGCAGATCACGGATGGTGCGGCCCTCGACGAGCTCCATCACGATGTAGGGGACGGTCTGGCCGCCCACGACGTCCTCGCCGGAGTCGTACACCGCGACGATCGCGTGGTGGTTGAGGCCCGCGACCGACTGTGCTTCACGTGTGAACCGGGCCTTGGACACCGGGTCCTCGGCGAGATCGGAACGGAGGAGCTTCACTGCGACCGTCCGTCCGAGCCGGACGTCCTCGGCCGCGAACACCTCGGCCATGCCACCCCGGCCGAGCCGGTGCGTCATCCGATAACGTCCGTCACCGACCACACCGCCGATGCCCCAGGAGTCGGCCGCATCCGAAACTCCGCCGCCGTTTGCTTCGGGTTCGGGTGCCATCAGTCCTCGCCGTCGTATCTGTCCGCGCGTCCGCGCGTTCTCACGGTGTCTTGCATGCCTTGCTGCATTGCCACGTCACGCTACAGCCTCTGTCGGACACCCCGTTTCGAGAGGGACGGGCCATCCAACCGGCTGCTGCACCGCTCACGCAAATTCCATGCGGTTCCTGTAACGCTTACGAGACGCTTCTTGTGCGTAGGGTCACGGAACGGGCACCCGGCTTGACGTGTCGTACCCCTCGGGCAGACTTGGCGCGTAATAGGGATCTTCGCGTGAGACGCGCGCCGAGGGGGAGCAAGTCATGAGCCAGGACGGCGCACACGGTGCCCAGGGTCGCTACGCGGGCGGTTCGGTCGCCGGCGGCCGTTACCAGCTCCGCGACCTTCTCGGCGAAGGCGGAATGGCGTCCGTATATCTGGCGTACGACTCCGCGCTCGACCGCCAGGTGGCGATCAAGACGCTGCACACGGAGCTCGGGCGCGAGCAGTCCTTCCGTGAGCGGTTCCGGCGCGAGGCACAGGCTGTTGCCAAGCTGCAGCACACCAACATCGTCTCGGTCTTCGACACCGGCGAGGACGAGCTCGGCGGCGCGCTGATGCCGTACATCGTCATGGAGTACGTCGAAGGCGAGCCGCTCGGCTCCGTACTCCAGGCGGACATCCGTAACTACGGTGCGATGCCGGCCGAGAAGGCGCTCAAGGTGACCGGCGACGTGCTGGCCGCGCTGGACACCAGCCACGAAATGGGCCTGGTCCACCGCGACATCAAGCCCGGCAACGTCATGGTGACCAAGCGCGGTGTCGTGAAGGTCATGGACTTCGGCATCGCCCGCGCCATGCAGTCGGGCGTCACGTCGATGACGCAGACCGGCATGGTCGTCGGCACTCCCCAGTACCTCTCTCCCGAACAGGCCCTCGGCCGTGGCGTGGACGCGCGCTCCGACCTGTACTCGGTCGGCATCATGCTGTTCCAGCTGCTGACCGGCCGGATCCCGTTCGACGCGGACTCCCCGCTCGCCATCGCGTACGCGCACGTCCAGGAGGAGCCGGTCGCACCGTCCTCCATCAACCGGTCGATCACCCCGGCGATGGACGCGCTGGTGGCCCGCGCGCTGAAGAAGAATCCGAACGAACGCTTCCCCAGCGCGGCGGCGATGCAGGACGAGATCACGCGTGTGCTGAACGCGGGCGGCCGCACGGGCGCACCGGTGATCGTCGGCGGCGGCACGCCGGCGAACAGCGGCTCGGGCGTCGGCTCGGCGGTCTTCCCGCCGGTCGACCAGTCCACACCGGCGCCGCAGAGCGTGCAGATGCCGTACCAGCCGCAGCAGTACCAGCAGCAGCCCGGCCCGTACGGCCCGCCGACACCGGCCCCTGCCGCTTCGCCGTCGTACGGCTACCCGCAGGCGAACCCGGCGTACGGGACCCCGTCTCCGATGCAGCATCAGTACGGGACACCGACGCCGTACGACATCAGCCCGCAGCCGGTGGGTGGCGGCGGTTCCGGCAGCAGGGGTGGCAGCAAGCGGAACATGCCCGTGATCGTGGGCTCGATCGTGGTCGCGCTGATCGCGATCGGCGGGCTCATCACGGTGCTGTCGCTGAGGGACGACCCGGGGTCGGACTCGGGCAACGGGGGCGACCCGAGCAGCTCGGCGGTGGCCGGCGAGCACAAGGATCCGGAGCGGAACCGGACGATGAAGACCGACGACTGCACGGACGCCATCGAGGACAGCGACGACCCGAACAAGGTCGACGCGCCGAGCTTCCTCTACAAGGACATCGTCTCCGCGAAGGAATGCGCCCTGGCCGCGGGGTGGACGATCAAGACGATCGAGGTCGCCGGCAACACCTATGCCGAGGACCAGATCATCGACCAGTTCCCCTCCGCGGGTACCGCCGTCCCCGAGAAGGGCGCCCACTTCGAGCTGCGCATCTCCTCGGGCGACCCGGCCTGACCAAGCCGCTCACGCTGTGCGGCGGTAGCCCGTTCAGCGGTACCGCTGCTCGACGGCAGCGCTGTTCGTACAGAGGTGACGTCCCGGCACACGTGAGGTGCGCCGGGACGGTTCGTCTCGCATGCCACCGGATGCCGGACATATCGACACATGTGACGCTGGCCTCATGGCTTCAGGACTCCTCCCCCCATGGGCTTCGAGGTGCCTGGCCTGCCTGGTGATAGCGACGGGGGCGGCGCTAGGGCCGGTGCAGGGTCAGGCGCGCGCGGATCAGCGCGAAACCGGCTGGACGCCGGGGTCGGCACGCAGGTCGACCAGCCCTTCGTCAGCCGATCCGACGGCCCCCGAGACCCCCACGACTCCCCCTTCCTCTCCGTCCACCGGGCCGTCCGCCGACTCCCCGGCCAAGCCGGCCGCCGCTCCCCCGGCCGATCCGCCCGCCGCCCCTTCGGCCGGTACGCACACAGCCCCACCGGCCAAGCGGCCCATCGCCCCTTCGGCCGGAACGCACATAACCCCACCGGCCGAGCGGCCCGCCTCCCCCTCGGCCGGTACGCACATAACCCCACCGGACAAGCGACCCGCCTCCCCTTCGGCCGAGTCGCCGTCGAAACCTCCTGCTCCGGCGACTGCGACCCCGTCCGACAGCGCCCCGGCCGCCCCGTCCACCTCGGCGTCGCCGTCGGCCTCCGACCCACCGTCGCCCTCGCCCTCACGCTCACCCTCGCCGTCGGCCTCCGTCTCCGACTCCGCCTCGCCCTCGCCGTCCGCTTCCGACCGGCCCTCACCCTCGCCGTCCGCCGGCCGGTCCACCCGACGGCCCGCGCGCCTCAAGGCGCAGCCCCCGCTCGCCGGGCGAGAGGCCGGGGAGGGCCGCGTGCGGCCCGGCCGGCCGTTCTCCCCGCGGGAGCTCGCGAAACGGGACGACTCGTTCGAAGAGTCCGACCAACTGCCCGCCGCGACGGCCCCGGCGGCACTGCCCTCGGCGACGATCACGGCGACAACCACGGCCAGCGGCTCCCCGGTACCGGGCCGGCTCGCGCCGCAGGGCCTCGAACAGCCCGCCGCGCGACAGGTGCAGCTGGTGTCGCTGGGCACCGGAATCGCCCTGATAGGGCTGGGTCTGGGCTTTCTCGGGCTCCGTCTGCGTCGCACGAACTGAGGGACTCAGGGGCTTGCATCGAACAACATACTCGGTATACATACTGAGTATGTCGATCCGCCATGGGCTTCTGGCCCTACTGGAGCGCGGGCCACGCTACGGCTCCCAGCTCCGCACCGAATTCGAGTCGCGCACCGGCTCCACCTGGCCCCTGAACGTCGGCCAGGTGTACACCACGCTCAGCAGGCTCGAACGCGACGGCCTGGTCGTCCAGGACGGCGAGGACGATCAGGGCCACGCCCTCTACTCGATCACCGACGGCGGGCGTACCGAACTGCGGAACTGGTTCGAGACACCCGTCGACCGCAGCAGCCCGCCCCGCGACGAGCTGGCGATCAAGCTCGCCATGGCTGTCGGCGCTCCCGGAGTCGACATCCGGGCCGTCATCCAGTCCCAGCGCCACCACACCGTGCGAGCGATGCAGGACTACACCCGGCTGAAGGCGCAGGCCCTCGCCGACGTCCCGGGCAACCGCGACGAAGTGGCCTGGCTGCTCGTACTGGAACAGCTGATCTTCCAGGCCGAGGCCGAGGCCCGCTGGCTGGACCACTGCGAGTCGCGGCTGGTCCGTCTCGCCGAGGCCGCCGCCACGGATCCGGAGCCGGAGGCGCGTACGGCCAACCACACACAGGCGCGCACGCCTGCACGCCCGCGTACACGGCGCTGACCATCCGCGTACGCGGCACCGGCTGTCCTCGATCACGGTGCCGCCTGTCCGAGAGCGCGCCGTCGACCGCCTTCTGCCGCGTCGCAGGCCGCCCGCGGACGCGGGTTCGACCACAGAACCATTCCCGAGGGGGAACCAGTCACCATGTCCTCGCACGACCCGTCCGCAACCCCGTCGCCCCGGCTGTCCGTCCCGCCCCTGCCGGTCGACGCTCCCGTGCTCGAACTCCGCGCCCTCACACGTACCCACGGAACCGGCATCGCCGAGGTCCACGCCCTGCGCGGCATCAATCTCTCGGTGCACACCGGTGAACTCGTCGCCGTGATGGGCCCGTCCGGCTCCGGCAAGTCCACCCTGCTCACGCTGGCCGGTGGTCTCGACACCGCGACCGGCGGCCAGGTGATCATCGAGGGTCAGGACATCTCCACCCTCGGCCGCAAGGGCGTCGCGGCCCTGCGCCGGCGCAGCGTCGGCTATGTCTTCCAGGACTACAACCTGATCCCGGCGCTGACCGCCGCCGAGAACATCGCCCTGCCGCGCGAGCTCGACGGGGTCTCCGTGCGCAAGGCACGCAAGGAGGCACGGGCGGCGCTGGAGGAGATGAACCTCCTGCAGATCGCCGACCGGTTCCCCGACGAGATGTCCGGCGGCCAGCAGCAGCGGGTCGCGATCGCCCGCGCGCTGGTGGGGGACCGGCGCCTGGTGCTCGCCGACGAACCGACCGGGGCACTCGACTCCGAGACCGGTGAGGCCGTCCTCGCACTGCTGCGCAACCGGTGCGACCAGGGTGCGGCCGGGGTGATGGTGACGCACGAGCCGCGGTACGCCGCCTGGGCGGACCGGGTCGTGTTCCTCCGGGACGGCTCGATCGTCGACCAGACTCTGACCGCCGGAGCCGACTCGCTGCTTGCCGCCGAGGGCGCCAAGTGAGCGTGTTCACGGGCTGGCGTGCCGCCCTCAGGATCGCCCGGCGCGACGCGATGCGGGCCAAGGGCCGCAGTGCACTGGTCGTCGCGATGATCGCGCTGCCGGTGCTCGGGGTGACGGCCGCCGATGTGACGTACCGCAGTGTGGAGCCGACCCGGGCCGAGAAGCTGACGGCCTCGATGGGCTCCGCCGACGCACTGTTCACCGATCCGGGGATGGGGTCGGGTGCCATTTATCAGATGCCCGACGGGCAGTCGTACAGCCCGGCTTCGGAGGACAGCCCGGGGCCGGGCGCCGAACCCGTTCCGCCGATCGACATAAGGACCGCGCTCCCCGAAGGCGCGCACGCGATCAGCCTCCAGTCCGTCCCGGCCACCGTCACCACCAAGTACGGCATCACCACCGCCGACGTCGTCGAGATCCGGACGTCGGACCCGATGGCCCGTGGCAAGGTCACCCTCTTGCGGGGCGCCTTCCCGCACGGTGACGGCGAGATGGCTGCCACCGAGCCCTTCCTGACGAAGTCGGGGCTGCACGTCGGTTCGCGCACCACTCTGCACGGCGCCGAGCGCACGTACACCATCACCGGTGTCGTCGAACAGCCCGACGACCTCGAGTCCGAGGCGCTGTACGCCGAACCGGGGGCGGTCATCGCCCCGTGGACGAACGCGGCCGAGCACGACAAGAAGGTGCTGCCGCCGAACGCCGACTCCAAGGAGTGGCTGGTCAAGGGAGCCGAGGGGATCGGCGTGAGCTGGTCCGACGTGCTGGCCGCCAACGCGCGGGGCGTCCTCGTCGTGTCCCGGCAGGTCGTCCTCGACCCGCCGCCGGACTCCGAGGTCCCGATGGCCCGGTCCATGAGCGGCAGCTCGTACGGTGGTTCCGAGGAGCTCAGCGCGGCGCTGATCACCGTGGTCGCCATGGCCGTACTGGAGCTCGTGCTGCTCGCCGGACCGGCCTTCGCCGTCGGCGCCCGCCGCTCCCGCCGCCAGCTCGGTCTCGTCGGTACGTGCGGTGGCGACCGGCGCCATGTCCGGGCCGTGGTGCTCTCCGGTGGGCTGGTGCTCGGCGGCGTCGGCGCCGTGGCCGGTGTCGCGGCCGGACTCGCGCTCACCGCGGTGTTCCGCCCGATGATCGAGGGCTGGGCCGGAAACCGCTTCGGATCGCTGGACGTGCGCCCGTCGGAGTTGCTGATCATTGCCGTGATCGGCCTGGTCACCGGTCTGCTGGCAGCGCTCGTACCCGCGATCGTGGCGAGCCGGCAGTCCGTGCTGGAGTCGCTCAGCGGCCGCCGCGGCATCCGCCGCAGCTCCCGGGTACTGCCGGTGCTGGGCTCCATCACCCTGCTCATCGGCATTGCGGTCGCGGTCTACGGCGGCACCAGCGGCAACTCGACACTGGTCGCCGGCGGGTCGGTCGTCGCCGAACTCGGCCTGCTCGGCTGCATCCCGGTGATCGTCGGTTTCCTCGGACGGCTCGGCCGCAGGCTGCCGCTCTCCCCGCGGATGGCGTTGCGCGACGCGGCTCGCAACCGGGGGCGTACGGCCCCCGCGGTCGCCGCCGTGATGGCAGCCGTCGCGGGTTCGGTGGCCATCGCCACCTACATGTCCAGCGGCCAGGCCGAGTCGGACTTCGAGTACACGGCGAGCCTCACCCCGGGCACGGTCGTGCTCACCGCCTCCGACGTCAAGGCGGTCGACCGGCTCCCGCTCGCCCGCACCGCCGTCGAACGCAACCTCGCCGTCACCGGTGGACATGCCGACGTCGGCCGGGTCTGGGCGGGCAGCGACTGCAACGTCTACTACGAGAAGGAGAACGACTGCGGCTCGGTCGAGATGATCAAGCCCGCCGGCAAGGGCCACTCCTGCCCGCTCGTCGGCAAGGGCGCCAAGAAGCTCGCCGCAAGTCTCTCCGCCGAAGACCACAGGAGACTGATGCGGTCCCCCGCCTGCCTGGACGAGTTGATGTATGCGAGCCCGTTCATCGGCATGGCGGACGGCGTCGTCCTGGGCGACGCCAAGTTCCTCTCCACCTATGTGAAGCTCCGGGACCCCGCGGCCGCCAAGGCCCTCGCCGCCGGCACACCCGTGCTGCTCAACCCGGCGTACGCGAACAACGGCGAGGTCACCCTCAAGACCGTCCACAGGTACAGCGACCAGGACAAGAAGAACCGCAAGCTGCACCCGGGCGAGGCCGAAACCCGAACCGACCGGCTGAAGGTGTATCAGGCACCCGAGCAGTACGCCACCACACCCGGGGTCCGCATGATCCTGCCCCTGCAGGCAGCGAAGAAGCTCGGACTGCACACCGAGATGTACGGCAGTGTCTACGCGGTCGCCCATGAGCCGACGGACAGCGAGGACCAGCGGGTCTCGGCGGCGGTCGAAGTGGCCGGCGGCGGGATCTATCTGCAGTCGGACACGGGGCCGTCCGGGCGGCAGGACGCGATCCTGCTGTTCCTCTCCCTGTTCGCCGGTGTGGTGACCCTGGGCGCGGCCGCGATCGCGACAGGTCTCGCCAAGGCTGACGCGGAAGCAGACCTCACCACGCTCAGCGCGGTGGGCGCACCCCCACGCGTTCGGCGCACTCTCTCCGGTTTCCAGTGCCTGGTCGTCGCGCTCACCGGCGTTCTGCTCGGCACGGCAGCCGGTCTGGTCCCCGCGGTGGCGCTCCGGCTCATCGACCTGCGTGAAGCCGTGAAGGCCATGCGGGCGCAGCCGATGGAATCCGCCTACACGCCGATCGTGCTGCCGTGGGCGACCATCGGGTTGCTGGCCGTGGTGGTGCCGCTGCTGGCCGGGCTGGGTGCGGCGGCGTTCACCCGCTCACGGCAGACCGTGGCGCGCCGGGCCGGGTGACGCGCGGCCGGACACTGCGGTCGAAGGCTGATTGCGGGGCTGACCGGGCGGTTTCGTTGCCCCCGAGAATGGTGGATCAACCGTAATCGGGGGCACCACCCTGTTGAACAGCACGTGTGCGAGACAATGGCGGCATGGAGATGCCGAGGAATGAACGGTCGCAAGAGCACCCCCAAGTCCTCGTAGTGGGACAGGACGGCATGGCGATCGGCGGCGGCGGTGGCACTGACGACGAATCGCGTGAGGTCCCGGTGACAGAAATGGTCGAACAGCCCGCGAAGGTCATGCGCATCGGCAGCATGATCAAGCAGCTCCTGGAAGAGGTCAGGGCGGCTCCTCTCGACGAGGCGAGCCGAGTCCGGCTCAAGGAGATCCACGCAAGCTCCGTCAAGGAGCTGGAGGACGGCCTCGCGCCGGAGCTGGTGGAGGAGCTCGAACGACTCTCCCTGCCGTTCACCGAGGAGTCGGTCCCCTCCGAAGCGGAACTCCGGATTGCACAGGCCCAGTTGGTGGGCTGGCTGGAGGGTCTCTTCCACGGCATCCAGACCGCGCTGTTCGCCCAGCAGATGGCGGCCCGCGCGCAGCTGGAACAGATGCGCCGCGCGCTTCCGCCCGGCAGCGGTCACGAGGACGACGACGGCTCGGACCCGCACGGAGCGATCCGATCGGGCCCGTACCTGTAAAGGCCGGACTCCGGTTCCCTTCCGTATCTCGATCTCGTCCACGTACATACGAACAGCGGGCCCGGCACACCGGAGCGTGTGCCGGGCCCGCTGTGTCTCCGGTTGCGTTCAGACCGCCGGCGTGCGCAGGAGCACCTTGCCGATGTGGGTGCTGGACTCCAGCACCCGGTGGGCCTCCGCGGCGTCCGACATCGGCAGCGTACGGTCCACGATCGGCCGGACCACGCCGCTGCCGATCAGCGGCCACACATGCTCGCGCACGGCGGCGACGATGGCGGCCTTCTCGGCGAGCGGACGGCCGCGCAGGGACGTTGCGGTGATCGCGGCGCGCTTGTTCAGCAGAGCACCCAGATTGAGGTCGCCCTTGACGCCGCCCTGCAGGCCGATGATGGCGAGCCTGCCGTTGACGGCGAGCGCGTTCACATTCCGGTCCAGGTACTTCGCACCGACGATGTCGAGGATGACGTCCGCGCCCGCCCCGTCCGTCGCCTTGCTCAGTTCCTCGACGAAGTCCTGCTCCCGGTAGTCGATCAGGATGTCGGCTCCGAGCTCCGCGCAGCTCGCCAGCTTCTCGGGACCCCCCGCGGTCACCGCGACCCGTGCGCCCACGGCCTTGGCCAGCTGGATCGCCATCGTGCCGATACCGCTGGAGCCTCCGTGCACCAACAGCGTCTCACCGGGGCGCAGATGGGCCACCATGAACACGTTCGACCAGACCGTGGCCGTCACCTCGGGCAGCGCCGCGGCCATCACCGGATCGACGCCGTCCGGCACGGGTAGCAGCTGCCCGGCGGGTACGGCGACCTTCTCCGCGTAACCGCCGCCGGCGAGCAGCGCACACACCTCGTCGCCGACCGACCAGCCGGTGACACCGGCGCCGACCTCCGCGATCCGGCCGGCACACTCCAGACCGGGGTACGGGGACGCGCCGGGCGGTGGGTTGTAGAAGCCCTGCCGCTGCAGAACATCGGCGCGGTTGACCGCGCTGGACACGACCTCGACGAGGACCTCGCCCTCGCCGGGTACGGGATCGGGGACCTCGGCCCATACGAGCGCCTCGGGGCCACCGGGTGCGGGGATTGTGATCGCATGCATGGCGGCGAGGCTACTCCGTGACGGCGGCGCAACGGGTCGGCGGCGGGGTCACGACACGTCGCGGTCGCCTGCCGTCCGAGGCGGACGACACGTTGCCCGCCTTCCGTCCGGAACGCGCGCGACTCACCGCGGGCGAATCACCGCTGTCACGCCCCTTGCTGGCGCAGCGTATTCAGTGGCGGGGCGCCGCCCGAGACGCGCACGATCGTGATCAGGCGGTCCGTCAACTGCAGCGGACTGGCCGCCGGATCGTCGTAGCCGATCAGCCGGTGGCCGCGCAGCACGCTCACGACCAGATCGTCGGTCTCCCGGACGCTCTTACCGACCTCGGCCTTTATCACCGGCCGTTCTACAAGATCGAGGCCGGTGCCCTGCTGGATGAGATCCTCCATCACCGTGCCCGCACTGGGGCTGAGGACCGAGAGACCGAGCAGCCGGCCTGCCGCACTGGCGCTGGTGATCACGGCATCGGCGCCGGACTGCCGCAGCAGCGGAGCGTTCTCCTCCTCGCGGACCGCAGCGACGATCTTCGCACCGCGATTGAGCTGCCGCGCGGTCAGCGTGACCAGCACCGCCGTGTCGTCGCGCTGAGTGGCGATGATGACCTGCCGCGCCTTCTGGATCTCGGCCCGCAACAGCACATCGCTGCGCGTCGCATCGCCGACGACACCCACGAACCCCTCGGCGTTTGCGGACTCGATCACCTTGGTCGCCGGGTCGACGATCACGATCTGTTCCTTCTTCAGACCGGTGGCACAGAGCGTCTGGATCGCAGACCGGCCCTTGGTGCCGAAGCCGACGACAACTGTGTGGTCACGCAAGTTGGTTCTCCAACGGTTCAGCCGGAAGTCCTCCCGGGTCCGCTCCGTCAGGACCTCCAGGGTGGTGCCGACCAGAATGATCAGGAAGAGCACGCGCAGCGGTGTCACGAGCAGCACATTGGTCAGCCGTGCGCTGTCGCTGTACGGGGTGATGTCGCCGTACCCCGTGGTGGAGAGGGTGACCGTCGAGTAGTAGACGGCGTCCAGCAGATCCACCGAGCCATCGGCAGCGTCGTGGTAACCGGTACGGTCGAGCCAGACGATCAGCACCGTGGCGGCCAGGACAAGTATCGCCATCAGCAGCCGCTTGGCGACCTGCCGGAGCGGCCGGTCGACGACTCGGCGCGGAAGCAGGATCCGGGTGGGCACGAGGTGCTCGTCGACGCGCCGGGCCATCGCGTCGTGGCCGGGAAGTTTCACGTGAAACACCCTTCCGTCCACGGCATCGCCGAGGCCCACGGCAGATCGAGGATCTCCACCTCGGTGCCGGACCGTACCCCGCCCGGTGGTACGACGGCCAACCCGTCGGCGGCGGCGATCCCACGGAGCATGGCCGGGCCGTTGTAGTGCAGAGGCACGACGTGCTCGACGCCGGCACCGGCCCCGTTGCCTGCCTGGCTGCCGACGCCCTTCGCCGATCCGACCCGATGGACGACGGGGACCAAGCGGGTGTCGTGCGGGTGGCCGTGCACCTCGTCGCGTACGACGACCCGGTACGGCTCCTCCGGCGCTCGGCCGGCCAGCCCACGTAGGAGAGGCTCGGCGAGCGTGAGGAGACCGGAGACGGCGGCGAGCGGGTTGCCGGGCAGTCCTACGAGATATGGGCCACCGGACGGCAGCCGGGCCAGCAGCATCGGGTGGCCGGGGCGTACGGCGACGCCGTCGACCAGCAGCCCGGCGCCGATCTTGGCGAGGACCGGGTGGACGTGATCGACCGGACCCGCCGCGGTGCCTCCGGTGGTGATGACAAGGTCCGCGTCGGAGGTGGAGAGGGCGTGCTGAAGAGCCTCCGCGTCGTCGCCGAGGCGGCGTGGGGCGGAGACCTCGGCGCCCAGGGCCCGCAGCCAGGGTCCGATCATGGGGCCCAGAGCGTCCCGGATCAGCCCGTCATGCGGCAGACCGGCGGTGAGCAGTTCGTCCCCGAGGACGAGGACGTCGACGCGCGGGCGGGGGACCGTCACCAACTCGTCGTATCCGGCAGCGGCGGACAGACCGAGGACAGCGGGCGTCACCACGGTTCCGGCGGGCAGCAGTTGATCGCCGGAACGGCACTCCTGGCCGCGCGGCCGGATGTCCTGCCCGGGGACCACCTGACGTTGTGCGTACAACAACCCCCTGGCCTCGTCCACATGGGCGTGTTCGCTCCGGATCACGGCAGTGGCGTTCGCCGGGATGCGGGCGCCCGTGGCAATCCGTACGCCCTCACCGTCGGGGAGCGGCGCCGGGGCGCTGTGCCCGGCGAGGATGCCCAGCTCTCCGCCCCCGCTCTCGTTGCTGCCGAGAGCCCAGGGGCCGGGTCCGGCGACGACCCAGCCGTCCATGGCGGACGTGTCGAACGACGGCAGGTCGGTGAGCGCGGTCAGAGGTTCAGCCAGCACGTGTCCGAGGGCCGAGTCGAGGGAGAGTCGCTCGGTACGGGGGGCGGCGCCGCGACCGGCCCGCGCGGCAAGAGCACGGGCCTCACGCCAGGCGGTGGCCTGTCCGCGCCGGCCCCGAGCAGGGGCCTGACCGGGACTCCCGCCGGAATCGTGACCGGAACCGCTGCCAGGACCGTTGCCGGGCTTCCGGTCGGAGCTGTGACCGGGGCTTTGGTCATCGCCCTGTCCAGAACTGCGGCCAGAACTCTGACGAGGGCTGACCCCGGAACTTCCGGCGCCGAGGCCGGCGCCGGGTCCGTGTTCGGCGCTCCGGCCGGCGGTCTGTCGGGGGCTCTGCACCGAGGCCCTGGCCTGGGGCTGCGGCTGAGCGACGAATCGAGGCTCATGCGAAGAGTGACCCGCAACCAGCGCAAGAGCCTGATCGACGGCTCGCTCCTCCTCCTCGGCGGCATCGGCTTCCTCGGCGGTATGGGCCTGCTCGACAGCTCGGGCCGCGTCGGCCGTCCGGGGCACATCGGCAGCACGGGTCACCTCCGCTACCCGGGCTTGCTCATCGCCGTCAGCCGCCCCGACCACCCGGCCTGCCTCCGTCGAGCGGGTCCGCTCGACAGCACCGGCTTCCTTCTCGGCGCCGGTCACCCCGACGGCACCGACCGCTCCGACCGCTCCGACGGCACCGACGGCACCGACGGCACCGACCGCTCCGACCGCTCCGACGGCAGCGTCTTCCGGCGGAGCGACCGCGACGGCACGCTCAGCCGTCGGAGGCCTGGTCCCCGGATCCGGCGGAGCCCCGGTTGTCCGTTCGGCCGCCGGGCCGCCTTCGGCCTTGCGCTGGTACGCCGTCATGGCGTCTCGGCCTCGTCCGCCCAGCGGAGGGCGAGTGCGGCCGCCTTGCGAGCAGCCTCGGCCACCGCCTCGGGTCCGCCCCCGCCGCTACTCGCCTTCGCCGCCGCGTACCCGACCAGAAACGTCGTCAGGGGCGCGGCAGGCCGGGCGACACCGTGGGCGGCATCGCGGGCGAGGTCGAGCAGGACGCCGGTGTCGACGTCGAGTTCGATGCCCAGTTCGTTCTTGACTGCGGTGATCCATTCGTCCAGCACGGTCCCATGCTCTCTGATGCGGGCCCGGGCTGCGGCAATGTCTTCCCAGGTGTCGCAGTCGAACGAGGCGAGCGGACCCGCCTCGACGCGGGCGAGGTCCAATTCGTGTGTCAGCAACCGCAGCGGCAGCCCGGCCAGACCACCGTGCTCCGTGGCGAGCAGAGCCAGTTCGCGGCGGAGCGGTTCGGCGCGGTAGACCGCGACCAAGGGCTGGTCCCGGCCGTCCTGATCGACGCACAGGGCCCCGTCGCGGTCCGGGCGCCCGGCGGCGGCCAGCAGCGCCTCGACCGTGCTCTCCCCCAGGAACGGGAGGTCGGCGGAGAGGACGAGCAGGCGCTCCGCGCCCGTATGCCGTACCCCGGCGTCGAGAGCCGCCAACGGGCCCCCGCCCTGCGGCTCTTCGCGTGTCCAGGTCACAGCACGCGTGGTGGGCCGCCGCCCGCCCACCACGACAGTGGTGGCGGCATCGGTGCACGTCGCGAGCACCCGGTCGAGCAGTGCCCGGCCACCGACCCGAACGGCCGGCTTGTCGGCACCCCCGAGGCGCTTGGCGGCCCCTCCGGCAAGAACGATGGCGTCATACGCGGTCATGCCCCGAGTATGCGTGCCACACGCCCCCGTTGAACCTCCCCGCCCCCTCTCTCCTCGTCTTCCTCCTACAACGTGCGCAGCAGCAGCGCCGGTTGTTCCACGCAGTCGGCCACGTATCGCAGGAATCCGCCCGCCGTGCCCCCGTCGCAGACCCGGTGGTCGAAGGTGAGCGAGAGCTGGACGACCTGGCGCACGGCCAGCTCGTCCCGGTGCACCCACGGCTTGGGCACGATCCGGCCGACACCCAGCATCGCGGCCTCGGGGTGGTTGATGATCGGCGTCGACCCGTCGACCCCGAACACCCCGTAGTTGTTCAGCGTGAACGTGCCGCCGGTCAGCTCCGCCGGCGTCAGCGTGCCCGTCCGGGCCGCCTCGGTCAGCCGACCGATCTCGGCGCCGATCGACTCCGCGTTACGGGACTGCGCATCCCGCACTACGGGGACGACCAGCCCTCGCTCCGTCTGGGCCGCGAAGCCGAGATGGACGGCGGGCAGCCGCACGATCTCACGGGCCTCCAGGTCCACCATGGAGTTGAGCTCGGGGAACCGGGCCAGGGCCGCCGTGCAGATGCGGGCCAGCAGGGCGAGCACCGACACCTTGGGCCCTGCGGTCGGACCACCGGCCCCGTTCATCGCTGCTCTGGCAGCCATCAGCTCGGTGGCATCCGCGTCGACCCAGCACGTGGCATCGGGAATTTCACGCCGACTGCGCGCCAGTTTGTCGGCGACCGCGCCCCGTACCCCGCGCAACGGAATCCGCTCCCCGGCAACCGGAGCCGACGTCGGACTCGAGGCGGGGGGCGACACCGGGACCGGCACCGACGGCGCCGCCGCCGTCCCGTTCGCCGCGGCCCTGATCGCGGATTCGACATCGGCCCGCAGAATCAGCCCGTCGAACCCCGACCCCGTCAACTGCCGCAGATCGAGATCGTGCTGCCGCGCCAGCCTCCGTACCAGGGGAGAGACCACCGCCACCGGCCCCGACGCCTCATCGGAAACCGGCGCAGGGACCGGCCCCGGGGCCGGAGCAGGAGCCGTCACAGGCACCGGGGCCGGCTCCGCCACCGGTGCTGCAGCGGCCGAAATCGCCTCGGGCCGCACCCGTCGGCGTCTCGCCGCCGGCGCCCCCGTCCCGTACCCCACCAGCACATTGCCGGAAGACTCGGCCCCGTCGGTGCCCTTGTCGGAGAGATCCTCGGGAAGGTCACCCTCCGCGGACCCCACGGCCACCGTCAACAACGGTGAACCGACCGGAAGTTCCGTACCCTCCTCGCCGAAGCGTGCGGTCACCACGCCCCCGTACGGACACGGCACCTCCACCATCGCCTTGGCCGTCTCGACCTCGACGACCGGCTGGTCGATGGCGACCACGTCGCCGACCTCCACCAGCCAGCGGACGATCTCCGCCTCGGTCAGCCCTTCGCCGAGGTCGGGCAGCTTGAATTCGAGCACCTTCGGCATCAGCTCTCCGCCTCCCACTGCAGCCGCGCGACCGCGTCGAGCACCCGGTCCACGCCCGGCAGATGGTGCCGCTCCAGCATCGGCGGCGGATACGGGATGTCGAACCCGGCGACCCGCAGCACCGGCGCCTCCAGGTGGTGGAAGCAGCGCTCGGTGATGCGAGCTGCGATCTCCCCACCGGGGCCGCCGAACCCGGACGACTCATGAACGACGACCGCCCGACCGGTACGCCGCACGGAAGCGGCGACCGTCTCGTCGTCGAACGGCACCAGTGAACGCAGGTCGACCACTTCGAGGTCCCAGCCCTCCTCGACAGCCGCCTCCGCGGCTTCCAGGCAGACCGGCAGGGACGGCCCGTAGGTGATCAGCGTCGCGCTGCGCCCGGGACGGCGGACCACGGCCCGCCCGATCGGCTCGACCTCCACCGGCGCGTCCGGCGACCATGCCGCCTTCGACCAGTACAGCCGCTTCGGCTCCAGGAAGACCACCGGATCGTCCGAGGCGATCGAGGCCCGCAGCAGCCCGTATGCGTCGTCGACCGTGGCAGGTGTGACGACGTGCAGGCCCGGCGTCGCCATGTAGTAGGCCTCCGAGGAGTCACTGTGGTGCTCGACCCCGCCGATCCCGCCGCCGTACGGCACCCGCACCGTGATCGGCAGCGGCATGGCGCCCCCGGTCCGGTTCCGCATCTTGGCGACATGGCTGATGAGCTGCTCGAACGCCGGATAGGCGAATGCGTCGAACTGCATCTCCACCACGGGCCGCAGCCCGTACATCGCCATGCCGACGGCCGCACCGAGGATGCCCGCCTCGGCCAGCGGCGTGTCCGTACAGCGGTCCTCGCCGAACTCCTTCGCCAGCCCGTCGGTGATCCGGAAGACCCCGCCGAGCGTGCCGACGTCCTCACCGAGGACGTGCACCGTCGGGTCCTCGGCCATCGAGTCACGCAGCGCACGCCCGAGAGCCTGCGCCATGGTGGCCGGCTTGGCCCTGTCCGTCTGCTCGCCGGCCATCGCCGCCGTTGTCATCGGCCGTCCCCCGCACCGCTCGTACCGTCCTGGCCCTGCTCGGCGTCCAGCTCCACCCGCAGCCGGGCCGCCTGCTCCCGCAGCTGCGCGGTCTGTTCCGCATAGACATGGGCGAAGAGGTCCATCGGGTCGAGCACCGGATCGGCGTTCATCCGCTCACGCAGCCCGGCCGCCATCCGTTCCGCAGCAACGCGCGCCTCCTCGATGCCCTCCTCGCCGAGCAGCCCTCGGGCGGTCAGTTCCCGCTCCAGAAGCTGGATCGGGTCGTGCGCCCGCCACGCCTCCACCTCGCTCTCGCCGCGGTAGCGCGTGGCGTCGTCGGCGTTCGTATGCGCGTCCATCCGGTACGTCACGGCCTCGACCAGGGTCGGTCCGCCACCCGCCCGGGCCCGCGCCACCGCTTCGCCGAGCACCTGGTGCACGGCGGCCGCGTCATTGCCGTCGACCAGCCGGCCCGGCATGCCGTACCCCACCGCCTTGTGCGCCAGCGACGGCGCCGCCGTCTGCTTGGCCAGGGGTACGGAGATCGCAAATCCGTTGTTCTGCACCAGGAAGACCACCGGGGCCCGCCAGACGGCCGCGAAGTTCAGTGCCTCGTGGAAGTCGCCCTCGCTGGTCCCGCCGTCGCCGACCATGGCGAGCGCCACCACGTCGTCACCCTTGAGCCGCGCCGCGTGGGCCAGGCCCACGGCGTGCGGCAGCTGGGTGGCGAGCGGAGTGCTGAGCGGGGCGATGCGGTGTTCGCGCGGGTCGTAACCGGTGTGCCAGTCACCGCGCAGCAAGGTCAGCGCCTCGACCGGGTCCAGGCCGCGCGCCACTGCCGCGAGCGTGTCGCGGTAGCTGGGGAAGAGCCAGTCGTGCTCCTCCAGCACCAGCGCCGCGGCTATCTCGCAGGCCTCCTGTCCGGTGCTGGACGGGTAGACGGCGAGCCGGCCCTGCTTGGTGAGGGCGGTGGCCTGGGCGTTGTACCGCCGACCGCGCACCAGCTCGGTGTAGAGCCGCCGCAGCAGCTCGGGGTCTGCGTCGGCCGCGGCGTCCGTACCGAGCACGCGGTACGGCTCGGGGTCCGGGAGCAGCGGCGCGGGGTCGGTGAGCGGCTTCCAGGCCGGGGGCGGCGTGGGCCGGTAGGCGGCCGCGCCGGGCAGCTCTTGGACCGTCATGACAAGCACCTCCTGGCATCGAGGGATATCGAGCAGCGTCTGGCGATATCGAGGGGTCGCCCGATATCGAGGGGTGGCTGAATACGTCGAAATGTCGAGCACTGGCCGAGGCGCGGATGTGGTGCGCCTCACCTACCGATTGTTCGGTCGCGAGCGCATTTTGGCTACAGGCACCGTCAGCCTGTGGACAAACGGTTCTTCACAGCCTGGGATAGGGACAGGTCGTCCAGGGCAGGGAGGCACGGGGACATGGCAGCTGAACAAATGGCCGACGGGGGCGAGGACCCCGGCCAGGTTCCGCCCGCGCGCCCGCTCGACGCCATCGACCGCGACATCCTCCGACTGCTCCAGACGGACGGCCGAGCCTCGATACGGTCGGTGGCCGACCGCGTCCACGTGTCGCGCGCCAACGCCTACGCCCGGATCAACCGGCTCATCGACGACGGGGTGATCCGCGGCTTCAGCGCGCGCGTGAACCATGAGCGGGCGGGACAGGGCGCCTCCGCATACATCACGCTCAAGATCGTCCAGAACTCCTGGCGGACAGTGCGCGAGCAACTCCAGGCCCTGCCGGGCGCGACGCACATCGCGCTGGTCAGCGGCGACTTCGACGTGCTGCTGCTGGTGCACACCCCGGACAACCGGTCGCTGCGCGAGCTGGTCCTGACCAGGATCCAGGCGATCCCGGAGGTGCTCTCCACCCGCACACTGCTGGTGTTCGAGGAAACCGACCTGGCCCCGGGCCCGGACCGCCCCACCGAACTCGGCTAGCGCGGATCACACGCGGCGGGGCCCGTGCCGCCGGCCGGCGGCGAGCATCACTGCGGCGCCCAGGAAGGCAGGCACCCGCGGGAGGTCAGCCGTTGCGCAGGCTGGTGGCCTTCCCCGTCCGGCCGTGGGCGGTTCAGCGGCTGGAGCGCATCCCCTCGAAGGCCAGCTGGACGACCGTGTCCGCCAGCTGCTCCCCCTCGGCGCCGCCGCCCGGCTGCGGCCGGTACCACTCCACCAGGGAGTTGACCATCCCGAAGAGCAGCCTCGTCGCCAGCCGTATGTCCACGTCGGAGCGGAGATCACCGTCCGCGACCGCCGCCTTCAGCAGCTCGGCCACCCGCTGGTCGAATTCGCGCCTTCGCTCCATGGCCCAGCGCTCGGCCGCCGTATTGCCCCGCACACGCAGCAGCAGCGTGACATAGGGCAGTTCGGCTATCAGCACCTCGACGGTACGGCGAGTGACGTATTCGACCCGCTCGATCGCGCGCCCCCGACTCGCCCCCGACTCGTCGAGAATCCCGAAGAGCCCGTCCAGCGCCCGGCTGACCGCACGTCGCAGGAGCTCTTCCTTGCCCGCGACATGGTGGTAGATGGACGACTTGGAGATACCCGCCGCCTTGGACAGGTGCTCCATCGACGTGCCGTCGTAACCGCGCTCGTTGAAGACACGGACGGCGACGGTGAGGAGAGTCTCCGGGGTGTACGTGTCCCGCTTGGCCGTGGTCATGTCCGCGATCCTCCCCTACGAGTTGTCCACGGGTTCCGTGGGCCCCCTTGTCCCGACCGATCGTTCGGTTACTCTAACTCTGTCCGCCCGTCCCTGCCCAGCTCGATGAGGAGTTGGTCCGTCATGGCCGCCGAGCTCTCCCCGCAACTGCTGTCCGAGAAGCACCGCCCCACGCTCGACCAAGCCCTTGACGCGGTCCGTACGCGCGCGTACTGGTCCCCGCACCCCGAGCATCCGAAGGCGTACGGCGACGGCGGCGCCCCGGGCAGCCTGAGCGCTGCCGAGGGCAAGGCCGCGTTCGACGCCGTGCTGCACACCCGGCTCGACCTCGGCCAGCCGGGCACCGACGGCTGGACGGGCGGGGAGGTCTCTCCCTACGGTCCGGAGCTCGGCGTCGAATATCCGCACGCCGACCTGGACGTGCTGCTTCCGGCGATGCGTGCGGGGATGGCCGCCTGGCGTGAGGCGGGGCCCGAGACCAGGGCCCTGGTCTGTCTGGAGATTTTGTCGCGGATCAGCGCCCGCACGCATGAGTTCGGCCACGCCGTGATGCACACGAGCGGGCAGGCCTTCATGATGGCGTTCCAGGCGGGCGGCCCGCACGCCCAGGACCGCGGCCTGGAAGCGGTGACGTACGCGTACGAGGAGCAGATCCGCACCCCGCGGACCGCGGACTGGTCCAAGCCCCAGGGCAAGCGCGACCCGCTCCAGCTGCACAAGTCGTTCATCTCGGCGGGCCGCGGCATCGCGCTGCTGATCGGCTGCAACACCTTCCCCACGTGGAACGGCTACCCGGGCCTCTTCGCCTCCCTCGCCACCGGTAACCCCGTCCTGGTGAAGCCGCATCCGCGCGCCGTTCTTCCCCTGGCGCTCACGGTGCAGGTGGCCCGCGACGTGCTGAGTGAGTCGGGCTTCGACCCCAACCTGGTCTGTCTGGCCGCAGAGCGGCCGGGCGAGGGCATCGCCAAGACCCTGGCGGTCCGGCCCGAGATCAGGATCATCGACTACACCGGGTCCACCGCCTTCGGCGACTGGCTGGAGGCCAACGCCCGCCAGGCCCAGGTCTACACGGAGAAGGCCGGGGTCAACACGATCGTCGTCGACTCCACGGACGACTACCGGGGCATGCTGGCCAATCTGGCCTTCTCACTCTCCCTGTACAGCGGCCAGATGTGCACCACCCCGCAGAACCTGCTGATCCCCCGCGACGGCATCACGACGGACGCCGGCGACAAGACGTACGACGAGGTGGTCGGCGACATCGCCGCCTCGGTCACCGGCCTGCTCGGAGACGACGCGCGGGCCAACGCACTGCTCGGTGCGCTCGTCAACCCGGAGGTGAAGGCCCGGCTGGAGGCGGCGGCCGGACTGGGCGAGATCGCCCTGGCGTCGCGCGAGGTCGCCAACCCGGAGTTCCCGGACGCGGTGGTCCGCACCCCGCTCGTCGTCAAGCTCGACGGCACCAAGCCGGACGACGAGGCGGCCTATCTCTCGGAGTGCTTCGGACCGGTCGCTTTCGCGGTCGCGGTCGACTCGACGGCGGACGCGGTGGAGCTGCTGCGCCGCACGATCCGTGACAAGGGCGCGATGACGGTCGGCGCGTACACGACCTCGCCGGAGGTGGAGCGCGCGGTGGAGGACGTCTGTCTCGAAGAGTCGGCTCAGCTCTCGCTGAACCTGACGGGCGGGGTGTACGTCAACCAGACGGCGGCCTTCTCCGACTTCCACGGCTCGGGCGGCAACCCTGCGGCGAACTCCGCCCTGTGCGACGGAGCGTTCGTATCGAACCGGTTCCGCATGGTGGAAGTCCGCCGCCAGGCCTAGCAAGGGGCCGCATGCAGTCCTTCCGGTGCCGGGGGCACAGGAGCAGGAGCCAGGGGGCAGGCAGAACCCCCTGGCTCCGGTGTCCCCGACCCCTCAGACCCCGGTCTCCGGAATATCGGCGTACCGCTGCACCCACGCATGCATGGCGATGGCCGCCGCAGCACCCGCGTTGATCGACCGCGTCGAGCCGAACTGCGCGATCGAGCAGACCATCGCGGCGTGCTTGCGGGCCTCTTCCGTGAGCCCCGGGCCTTCCTGCCCGAAGAGCAGCACACATCGGCGCGGCAGCACGGTCCGCTCCAGCGGCACCGCCCCCGGCAGATTGTCGATCCCGATGATCGGCAGCCCCTCGGCCGCCGCCCAGGCGGTCAGATCCGCCGTGTCGGGATGGTGCCGCACGTGCTGATACCGGTCGGTGACCATCGCGCCGCGCCGGTTCCAGCGCCGCCGGCCGACGATGTGGATCTCCTTGGCGAGGAAAGCGTTCGCGGTGCGCACCACCGACCCGATGTTGAAGTCGTGGCCCCAGTTCTCCACCGCCACATGGAAGTCGTGCCGACGCAGATCCAGATCGGCGACGATCGCCTCCCGCGTCCAGTAGCGGTACTCGTCGCCGACGTTGCGCCGGTCGCCGTGGGCGAGCAGCTCCGGGTCGTACCGCTCGCCCACGGGCCAGGGCAGCGCATGCGGCCCGACACCGATCTCCGACCCGAACCCGTCGTCGTACTGCAACGGCTCCACGGGCGGCCCACCCGAGGCAAGGGCTGCGTCCGACGGATCCTCGCTGCTGACACTGCTGGGACTGCTGCTACTGCTGGTACGGCCGGTGCTGCCGGTATCGCTGCTCACCCGACGAGCGTATGGCCACCGCCTCCGCTGTGCTGCGGGGCCTCCTCCTCGCCGCCGCGCCGCTGCCCGGGCACCCGGCCCGCGCGCGAGGACAGCAGCTGCCGCCCGAGCGTCACCCGACCGCCGAGCCAGACCAGGAAGACCGTCGGCAGGAAGACGGAGTCTGCGGCGATCATCGCCATCGAGAAGAAGGGCAGACCCAGCAGCAGGGCGATGCCGGCGTGCTCACACATCATGGCGACGAGCAGGACGTTCTTGACGCGCCGGTTGAAGAGGGTGAAGGGGAACGCGACCTGCACGATGACCGTGCCGTACGTAAGGATCATGACCATCACACCGCTGGACGCGAGGAGGCCGGACAGTTCGGGCCAGGGCGTGAAGTAGTCGAGCTTGAGCGGGTAGTACAGCGCCGTGCCGTCCTGCCAGCGCGACCCCTGGATCTTGTACCAGCCCGCTGTCGCGTAGATCAGACAGACCTCGACCATGATCACGACGAGCGTGGCGTTGTGGACGAGGTTGGCGATCACATCGAGCAGAATGCGCGGCTCGCTCCGCGGTGCGTAGCGGTTCACGGCCCACCAGGCCCCGTGGCCGATCCACAGCACCCAGAACAGGGTCGGCAGCCACCAGGTGCCGCCGAAGCCGTCAGCCACCGAGCCCGCCACGAGAACCAGGCCGAGCCCCACCCAGAGGACCGCCCCGGCCACGTTCCGCACCGGCCGACCGGCGCCCGCCGCTGCAGAGGCCGCTGCCCGCGCCGCTCGACGCGCGTCCAGCGACCAGACCTGCCCGCAGCGCGTCAGCACCAGATAGATCGCCATCAGATGGATGACGTTGTCGCCACCGTCGCCCAAGAAAATGCTGCGGTTCTGCAGCGAGAGCACACCGACCATGAAAAGGACGGACATCGCACGGGTGTGCCAGCCGACCATCAGCAGCGCGGCGGACAGCAGGGCGACCGCATAGACGAGCTCGAACCAGACAGTGCCGTCCGACCACATGAGCGCGGAGAAGGCTTCGTTGCCCGATATGAGCTGCTTCGCCATACCCCAGCTCCACGGGGAGTCGGGGCCGTACATCTCGTGACGGTGCGGCAGCTCGCGCAGCAGGAACAGCAGATAGGTGACAGAGAAACCGATCCGGATGACAGCGCTCTGGTACGGGCCGAGCGCCGAGGACGTGATGTGCTGAACACCGCGGGCGAGCCCGCGGTCGGGGGAAGGCGTGCTCACTTGTCCGCCTCCTTGGCGCTCTCGGGAAGGTCGGCGGGGGTGACGGTCCACCACGGCAGCACCCGATAGTTCGGCCTCGTGCTGATCTTCTCCGTACTCCACGGCGGCGCCGCGACGGAGCGCACTTCGGAGCGGACCTGGATGCGCTCGACGGTGCCGCCGTAGTCGTGCTCGCCCAGGCGGAGCATCACGATGCGGCGGATGTAGCGCTCGGCGAGTTCGCCGCGCAGGCCGTTCGGACGGTTCTCGGTGTCGTGGGAGTTGAGGTAGAAGTCCCAGCCGCGGCGGAGCTCGTTCTGATCGACGTGGCTCGGGAGAAGATTGCCGCGTATCCCCTTGCCGTCCTCGCCGGAGAGACTCATCCAGGCAGTCGTACGGCGGCCGTCGGAGCCGGCTATCTCGGCCCGGACGTGCACGCCGACGTTCTGCTGCAGCGGATTCGGCGCGAAGAGCTTCCAGTTCTGTTCGAACTCGGGATAGACCCAGTCGTCGACCACTTTGCCGTGCTGCTTGGTCAGGGTGTTGGAGGGGGCGACATGCAGAAACACCATGGCCAGGTGAGTGCAGGCGATCAGCCCGATGATCGACAGCGCGACTACGGCACCGATCTGGTACGGAAGAGACAGACCGGATATACCGGAACGGAGCGGCGCGGGTGCTGCGGCCGAACCAGAGTCCCGGCCGGCGCCGAACGGCGCGTCCTCGCGCTGCGCCACCTCCGGCCCGGCGCTTCCGTTCCCGCCTCCGACGCCCCTGTCGTCGTACGAATCCATCCCGCCCCGATCCCCGTCGATCCCCGGTCAGTTATCCACAGGGTTGACACCCTACGGGCCGCCGACTCACCATTGAAGTCATTGAACCGAACGATCGGTCGGTAGGGAGCCCGGGATGGCGGCAGTGACTGCGGACCAGACGACGCAGGCGAAGGCGCAAGGGACAGTGCAGGCGACAGCAGGCGGCCCCGAGGGGGCTGACGGTGCCCAGCTGGCCGCGTTCGACGCCGCGGTGGCAGCAGACGAGCGCATCGAGCCGCGCGACTGGATGCCGGACGCCTACCGGGCCTCGCTGATCAGGCAAATGGCCCAGCATGCCCACTCCGAAATCATCGGCATGCAGCCCGAAGCCAACTGGATCAGCCGCGCGCCCTCGCTGCGCCGCAAGGCGATCCTGATGGCCAAGGTGCAGGACGAGGCAGGACACGGGCTGTATCTCTACAGCGCGGCGGAGACCCTCGGGACGAGCCGCGAAGAGCTGCTCGACAAACTCCACGCAGGCCGCCAGAGGTATTCGTCGATCTTCAATTACCCCACGCTGACCTGGGCGGATGTCGGCGCGATCGGCTGGCTGGTGGACGGCGCCGCGATCACCAACCAGGTGCCGCTGTGCCGCTGCTCGTACGGTCCGTACGCCCGGGCCATGGTTCGCATCTGCAAGGAGGAGTCCTTCCACCAGCGCCAGGGGTACGAGCTGCTGCTCGCCCTCGGTCGCGGCACCCCGGCGCAGCGTGACATGGCCCAGGACGCGGTGAACCGCTGGTGGTGGCCGTCGCTGATGATGTTCGGCCCGCCGGACGACGCGTCGGCGCACTCGGAGCAGTCGATGATCTGGAAGATCAAACGGCACTCGAACGACGAGCTGCGGCAGCGGTTCGTCGACATCTGTGTCCCGCAGGCCGAGGCGCTGGGGCTCACCCTCCCGGACCCGGACCTCCGGTGGAACGAGGAGCGTGGACACCACGACTTCGGGTCGATCGACTGGACGGAGTTCCAGGAGGTCCTGAAGGGCAACGGCCCGTGCAACGAACAGCGCCTCACCCAGCGGCGCCGGGCACACGAAGAAGGCGCCTGGGTAAGGGACGCGGCGGCTGCGTACGCCGTGAAGCACCACGCAGAAAAGCACACCACCACACCGACACCGACCGCGGAGGCGACGGCATGAGCAGCTCGACGGACTGGCCGCTGTGGGAGGTGTTCGTGCGGTCGCGGCGCGGCCTCTCCCACACCCACGCGGGCAGCCTGCACGCCCCGGACGCCGAGATGGCCCTGCGCAACGCCCGCGATCTGTACACGCGCCGTTCCGAGGGCGTCTCCATCTGGGTGGTGCCGTCCACGGAGATCACGGCCTCCTCGCCGGACGAGAAGGACTCGTTCTTCGAACCGGCCGGCGACAAGCCCTACCGGCACCCGACGTTCTACGAGATCCCGGACGGGGTGAAGCACCTGTGACCGCGGCCCTCGCCCTCGGCGACGACGCGCTGGTGCTGTCGCACCGGCTGGCGGAGTGGGCGGGCCATGCGCCCGTGCTGGAGGAGGAGGTGGCCCTCGCCAACATCGCCCTGGACCTGCTCGGGCAGGCCCGGGTGCTGCTCTCGCTCGCCGGGGACGAGGACGAGCTGGCCTTCCTGCGCGAGGAGCGGGCGTTCCGCAACGTCCAGCTGGTCGAGCAGCCCAACGTCGACTTCGCCCACACCATCGCCCGTCAGCTCTACTTCTCCGTCTATCAGCGGGGGCTGTACGAGCAGTTGGCAGCCGGTGAGGGGGAGTTCGCCGGGCTGGCGGCGAAGGCCGTCAAGGAGGTCGCCTACCACCAGGACCACGCCGAGCACTGGACGCTGCGTCTCGGCGACGGTACGGCCGAGAGCCACCAGCGGATGCAGCGCGGGGTGGACGCCCTGTGGCGGTTCACCGGTGAGCTGTTCCAGCCGGTCGAGGGCGTGGAGATCGACTGGCAGTCGCTGCAGAACAGCTGGCTGGCGACCGTCACCGGCGTGCTGGAGCGGGCAACGCTGACCGTGCCGGCCGGCCCCCGGTCCGGGGCCTGGACAGCCGGAGCGGGACGGCAGGGCATCCACACGGAACCGTTCGGCCGGATGCTCGCCGAGATGCAGCATCTGCACCGCAGCCACCCGGGAGCGTCATGGTGACCGGGACACTGCTGGAGGAGGAGGTGCGCAGGCTCGCCGGGTCCGTGCCCGACCCCGAGCTGCCCGTCCTGACCCTGGAGGAGCTGGGAGTGCTCCGCGGGGTGGAGGTGCTCGCCCCGGGCAAGGTCACGGTCCTCCTCACCCCGACGTACACCGGCTGCCCGGCGATCGAGACCATGTCCACCGATATCGAGCAGGTGCTGCACGAGCACGGGATACCGGAGGTCTCCGTGGTCACCGTCCTCGCACCGGCCTGGTCGACGGACGACATCAGTGCGGCAGGGCGGCGCAAGCTCGCCGAGTTCGGCATAGCACCACCGCGCCCGCACGACGCGGTCGGCTCGTCCGGCGGTCCGGTGCCGCTCGCCCTGTCCGTGCGCTGCCCGCACTGCGGCTCCACGGACACGGAGCTGCTGAGCCGGTTCTCCTCCACCGCCTGCAAGGCGCTGCGCCGCTGCGTGAGCTGCCGCGAACCGTTCGACCACTTCAAGGAGTTGTAGATGTTCCATCCGCTCCGGGTCCGCGCGATCGAGCGGCTGACCGATGACTCGGTGGCCGTCACGTTGACGGTGCCGCCCGAGTTGCGTGAGACCTTCCGCCACAAGCCCGGCCAGCATCTCAACGTGCGCTACACGGTCGACGGCGAGGAGATCCGGCGTTCGTACTCGATCTGCGCCCCGGCCACCGAGGCGCCGGCCGATCCGGCTCTGCGGGTGGGCATCCGGCTGGTCGAGGGCGGTGCGTTCTCCACGTACGCCCTCAAGGAGCTCGCCGTCGGCGACCAGGTCGATGCGATGCCTCCGATGGGACGTTTCGTGCTCACGCCGCGCGCCGGGCATTACGCGGCGATCGTCGGCGGCAGCGGCATCACCCCGGTGTTGTCGATCGCGTCGACACTGCTGGCGCGGGAGCCTGCGGCCCGGTTCTGTCTGATCCGGAGCGACCGGACCGCGGCCTCGACGATGTTCCTGGACGAGGTCGCCGACCTCAAGGACCGCTACCCGGACCGGTTCCAGTTGGTGACGGTGCTCTCCCGTGAGGAGCAGCAGGCCGGTCTGCCGTCCGGCCGGCTCGACCGGGAGCGACTGACCGGGCTGCTGCCTGCGCTGCTCTCGGTGGGAGAGGTCGACGGCTGGTATCTGTGCGGGCCGTTCGGTCTGGTTCTGGCGGCGGAAGGCGCACTGCACGGCCTCGGTGTCGACCGGACCCGTATCCACCAGGAGATCTTCCACGTCGACGACGGGCCTGCCGCAACCACCCGCACCCGCGTCGAGGCCCCGGCACACAGCACGCTGACCGCGAGGCTGGACGGCCGCTCAGGCAGCTGGCCGGTCCAGGACGGCGAATCACTGCTGGAGACGGTGCTGCGCAGCCGTGCCGACGCCCCGTACGCCTGCAAGGGCGGGGTGTGCGGGACGTGCAGAGCCTTCCTGGTCTCCGGCGAGGTCCGGATGGACCGCAACTTCGCGCTGGAACCGGAAGAGACGGGGGCGGGTTATGTGCTGGCCTGCCAGTCACATCCGGTCACACCGGAGGTGGAGCTCGACTTCGACCGCTGACACGGGGGCCCCGGCCCACTGCCCTCTCCGTCTGCCCTCCTCCGCCCTTCTGTTCCCTTCTTGTAGAACCTGTTCTATCTTGACGACCCGTCAGGTCCGAGTACGAGCGCAGCGGTTCGCAGGAGGCCAGGGCAGTGGACTTCACCTTCACCGAGGAGCAGCAGGCGGCCGTCGAGGCAGCGAGGGCGGTCTTCTCGGGCGTCGAGCCCGACGGAGTGCCCAGCCCCGCTCTCACCCCGGGCGCGGTCGCCGAGGACATCGACCGCCCCCTCTGGGCCCAGCTGGCCACGGGCGACCTGCTGGGCCTGGCGCTGGCGCCGGAGCACGGCGGGGCCGGGCTCGATCCGGTCGCGCTCTGCCTGGTCCTGCGGGAGTCGGCCAAGGTACTCGCCCGGGTACCGCTGCTGGAGACCTGCGCGGTCGCGATGTCGCTCCAGCGCGACGGCGATCCCGGTCTGGCCGCCGAACTGCTGCCCCGCGTCGGCCGGGGCGAACTTGTTCTCACCGTCGGGGCCAACGGCCGCACCGGCCACGATGCGGCCGAACTCGCCGTCACCGCCCTCCGTGACAGCAACGGGAAGAACGACCGGTCCGGCAGTGCCGACAGCAGCGACGCCGGCCACGACAGCGACGGTTCGGCCTGGGTACTCGACGGAGTGCAGTCAGGCGTGCCGTGGGCCCACTCCGCGCACTGGATCGCCGTGCCCGCCCACACAGCCGACGGCCGCGCCGTCCTGGCCCTGGTACGCCGCACCGCCGAAGGCGTCACGCTGTCCGAACAGGTCTCCACCAGCGGCGAGTTGCTGGCCGAGGTGCGGCTCGACGGAGTGCGGATCGAGGACCGGGCACTGATCGGCACCCCGGGGGCCTGGGAGTGGCTACGCGCCCTGCTCACCACCGGAACCTGCGCGCTCGCACTGGGACTTGGCGAGACGGTGCTGTCCATGACGAGCGAATACACAGGAAAGCGCGAGCAGTTCGGGTTCCCCATCGCGACATTCCAGTCCGTCGCTGTCCAGGCGGCCGACCGGTACATCGATCTGCGGGCCATGGAAGTCACACTCTGGCAGGCGGCCTGGCGGATCTCCACGGGTACAGCCGGCGCGCTGCCCGTCGTGGGCGATATCGCCGTGGCGAAAATCTGGGCCGCGGACGGCGTCCGCCGGATCGTGCAGACGGCACAACACCTGCATGGCGGCTTCGGTGCGGACACCGACTACCCGCTGCACCGCTTCCACGCCTGGGCAAAGCAGGTCGAGCTCTCCCTCGGCCCGGCGGCGGCGCACGAGGAAGCACTGGGCGACCTGCTGGCCGCTCATCCCCTCGGCTGAGAACCACGGGCCCGACCTCGTACCGACCGAGGCGGACCCGACGGGACCCCGGCCAGGTCAGAGAACGAAGGCCGGGGTGCCGTTGTCGGTGACCATCGGACGTCCGGCACCGTCCCAGGCGAGCATCCCGCCATCGATGTTCACGGCGTCGATGCCCTGCTGCACCAGGTACTGGGTGACCTGGGCGGACCGGCCACCGACCCGGCACATCACATGAACGCGCCGACCGTCCTCGGCCGCCTCGGTCAGCTCACCGAAACGGCCGACGAAGTCACTCATCGGAATGTGCAGGGCACCTTCGACATGCCCGGCGGCCCATTCGTCGTTCTCCCGGACGTCCAGCACCAGGCCGTCCGACGGCACCGCCGCGACATCCACCGAGGGCAGCGGAGCGAAATTCATGGGTCATGCCTTCTCTCGTGCGTACGCTCCGGAGTCACGCTCCCGAGTCACAAGAAACGCTACTGCACCAGCCCCGCAAGCTCCGACTCGCGCTGCGACACCTCGCCCAGCAGCTGCTCGGCGATCTCGTCGAGCAACCGGTCCGGATCGTCGGGCGCCATCCGGAGCATGGCCCCGATCGCGCTCTCCTCCAGCTCCTGGGCAAGGACCGTCAGCAGCTCCTTGCGCTGGGTCAGCCAGTCCAGCCTGGCGTAGAGCTCCTCACTCTCGCTGAGCTCCGCCCGCTGTGTGGCCGGTCCGGCAGCCCACTCCTGCGCCAGCTCCTTCAGCAGCGCTTCGTCCCCGCGCCCGTAAGCGGCATTGACGCGCGTGATGAATTCGTCCCGGCGTGCCCGCTCCGTCTCGTCCTGGGCCAGATCCGGGTGGGCCTTGCGCGCCAGCTCGCGGTAGAGCTTGCGCGCCTCCTCGGTCGGCCGGACCCGCTTGGGCGGCCGGACCGGCTGCTCGGTCAGCATGGCCGCCGCCTCGGGGGACAGCCCATCGGAGTCGATCCAGTCGTGGAACAGCTCCTCGACACCCGGCATCGGCATCACGAGCGCCCGCGCTTCCTGCGCCTTCCGCAGGTCCTCGGGGTCACCGGTCCTGGCGGCCCGGGCCTCCGCGATCTGCGCATCGAGCTCGTCGAGGCGGGCGTACATCGGGCCGAGCTTCTGGTGGTGCAGCCGGGAGAAGTTCTCGACCTCGACCCGGAAGGTCTCCACGGCGATCTCGAACTCGATCAGCGCCTGCTCCGCCACCCGCACAGCCTTCGCCAGCCGCGCCTCGGGGCGCGCCCCGTCGGCAGCACTGCCGGCATCCGCACCGGCGCCCGGACCCTCGTCGGCCCTGCGCCCAGGCTGCGCGCCCGCCGCATGCTGCTCGTACGGCACCTGCTGCTCGTGCTGCCGGTCGTTGTCCTGCCGGTCATCGTCGTTCCGGGTGGTCGGCACCCCGGCGGCTTCGTGGGTCACCCGTCCAGCGTATGGCCCCACCCCGCGCCGCGAGGACGCGCGGTCGGCGGAACCGCGCCTCACACCCCGAGCTCGGCCGCTATTCGGCCCGAACCGACGGCCCGCACCAACTCCGCATGGTCGGCTTCCGTACGGTCCGCGTACGTCACCGCGAAGTCCGCCATCGCCTCGTCCAACTCGTCGTTCTTCCCGCAGTACCCCGCGATCAGCCGCGGGTCGGCGCTGTGCGCATGGGCCCGCGCCAGCAGCGCACCCGTCATCCGCCCGTAGTCGTCGACCTGGTCGGCCGTCAGGGCCACCGGGTCCACACTGCCCTTGCGGTTCCGGAACTGCCGCACCTGGAACTGCCGGCCGTCCACGGTCGCCCACCCCAGCAGAATGTCGCTGACGACCTGCATCCGCTTCTGCCCGAGGACCACCCGCCGTCCCTCGTGCGCCGCCTCCGGCACGTCGAACCCGACGGCCGGCAGATAGGGCGCCAGCGCGGACGGCCGCGCCTCCTTCACCTGCAGCACCAGCGGCTCGCCCCGGTGGTCGAGCAACAGCACGACGTACGACCGGGTGCCGACGCTCCCCGTGCCGACCACCCGGAACGCCACATCGTGGATCGCGTACCGGGCGAGCAGCGGCACCCGGTCCTGCGAGATCGTGCTCACATAGTCGCCGAGCCCCGCCGCCACCGCGGCGGCCTCCGCATCCGGCACCCGCCGCAGCACCGGCGGTGCGTCGACGAAGCGGCGTCCGCCGCCCTCGGACTCCTCCGTGGACTTCGCGGCGAAGCGAGCGCTGGTGTTGTTGCGGGCCTTCTGCGAGACCCGCTCCAGTGTGCCGAGCAGATCCCGCGCGTCCGTGTGCGAGACGAGCTCCTCATCGGCGATGGCATTCCAGGCATCGAGGGCGGGAAGCCTGGCCAGCAGCCGCATCGTCCGCCGGTACGCGCCCACCGTGTCGTACGCGCCCTGGCGGCAGGTGTCCTCGTCCGCCCCGGCCTCGCGCCCCGCGAGCACCAGTGACGTGGCGAGCCGCTTCAGGTCCCACTCCCACGGGCCGAACACGGTCTCGTCGAAGTCGTTCAGATCGATGACCAGGCTGCCCCGCGCATCGCCGTACAGCCCGAAGTTGGCCGCATGCGCATCGCCGCAGAGCTGAGCACCCACCCCCGTCACGGGTGTGCCCATCAGGTCATGGGCCATCAGCCCGGCCGAACCCCGCAAGAACGCGAACGGCGTGGCAGCCATCCGCCCCACCCGGATCGGCGCGAGGCCGGGGACGCGGCCCCGGTTCGACTCCTCGACCGCCTGGACCGCGTCGGGCCGACCGGAAGGAAGGACAAGGGAGTCGTGCGAGGCCCTGGGCACCCGGTCACGCAACGCCTTGCCCGCCGCTCGGGGCGACTGCGGCGCACTCTGCTCCACCACGGCCGCGCGCCGCGCGAACCCGGGCACGACCGGAATGCGCGGACCATCCGTCACAGCCCGCTGCACCGGCACCGTCGCCTCGAACTGATCCATGGCACGCAGCCTCCCCCGCCCTCGACCGGCGTCCTTGTCCAACATCAACTGGCGACGACGGTACCGCCGTCCGCCGACGGGCGTCTGCCCCTGTGGAAAACCGAAGCAGACGCCTGTGGACAACGCCCTGTGCTGGTCAGACGCCGACGGTTTCCTCGAGCTCTTCCTCCAGCTCCTCGCCCGCCTCGGCCTCGGACCGACGCCCGGCCACGGACAGGCTCCCCGGCCCGGAACCGCTCCCTGCCACCGACCGGCTCTCCGCCCCGGCCCGGTGCCGGGACCCGGCCGCGCCCTGAGCATCCGCGGCAACGCTCCGCCGCTTCGCCTCGGCCAGCCCGGCCACGCCCATCACGGCCAGCCCCGCCACGAGCCACAGAGTGAGCACCAGCACATGTCCGCCGAGCGCGTACCCGCCGAAGTACACATGGCTGCGTACACCCTCGACGAAGCCCGCACCGTTCCAGAAGGCGTGCAGCGAACCGAAGAAGCCGGGCTGCAGTTCGGGCCGGAAGATGCCGCCGGAACTGGTGAAGTTGAGCATCACGAACAGCACCATCACGCCGAGCGTCGTCCACCGCTTCAAGAACGTGTGCAGCCCGACCCCGACCGTCAGGATGCCCGCCGAGTAGAGCCACGCCATCGCCCAGACGCCGCCGAGTCCGTGATCCACCAGGCCGAACAGCGGCCCCGCGAAAGCGGCACCGATCGCGCTCACCATCAGCGAGGCGCCGACGACCAGCGCCGCCCTGATCCGCAGCGCAAGCGCCGCGCCCGCGCCACCGATCACCGCGACGGATGCGTACGACCCGATGCTCACCGCGACGAGGAGGAAGAAGATTCCCTGGCCGGTGGGATCGCCGTCCGCGGTCGGCGCCGTGTCCGTCACCTCGAGTGGGTCGCCCTGCGCGGCCGCCACCTTCGTGAAGACCTTCTCGACCACCGTGGCGCTGGTGTCCGAGGAGGCGGTGGCCACCAGCAGTCCGGGGTGCTTCCCCGGCAGGTAGGCGCCGTAACTCTCCTGTGTCTTGAGGTCGTTCACAGCAGTGGCCCGATCGGCGACGGTACGCACGCTCAGTGCCCCGTCGCCCTTGTCCTGCAGTGTCTGTGCGAGCACCTGGGCCGTCGGCCCCGACCCCACCACGTCCACCCGTAGGTCGTGCGGTTCCGGAGCGTGGAACGCCCCCAGGTAGGCGAGCCCCATACCGATACACATCAGCAGTGGAGTGACGAGATGGCTCAGCACGTGGCGCAGGGCGCCTGCGGTGGAGCCGGCGGCGGCACTCTGGCCTGTGGACATCGGAACTCCAATGGTTGGCTTTTACAACTCCTCAATCCGTTGTACTATACAACTGCAATTTCAGAAAGGTGAGCTCCGTGACAGGCACCCCCCGGGAACGCGAAGAGTCACTGGATGTCATCCAGCGGGAACTGACCGCGTTCGCACGCCGAGCGCGCGCCGCCGCAGCCCGTCTCCATCCCGAGCTGCCCCTGGTCTCGTACACACTGCTGGCACACATCGACGACCAGCACGGCTGCCGTGCCACCGACCTGGCGGCGCACTACATGCTGGACAAGTCGACGGTCAGCCGACAGATCGGCACCCTGGAGAAGCTCGGCCTGGTGGAGCGCCGCCAGGACCCGGCGGACCACCGCATCCAGGTGCTGCATCCCACCGAAGCCGGGACCCGGGCCCTTGCCTCGACGCAGGCCAGCCGTCGCGCGGCCTATCAGGAACGCCTCGCGGAGTGGACGGCGGACGACCTGGCCCGGTTCGCGGAGTATCTGCTGCGCTACAACTCGTCGGGCGGGACGGCCACCCGGGACGCACCCCGGCAGTCATAGCCCTGCCCGCAGAGGCTCCAACCGCAGGAGCCTGAGCCGCTAGCAGCCGCCGTCGTCCGCGAGGTACGTCTTCGACCAGAGCGCCAGCTCCTTGAGCGCGGGCTCCATCGCGGCGCCCGCCTGCGTGAGGCGGTACGAGACCCGCAGCGGCGGCCCCTCGTCGACCTCGCGGACCACCAGCCCGGCAGCACCGAGCTCGGACAGCCGGTCCGAGAGCATGCGCTCACTGATGCCCGGAATCGCCCGTCGCAGATCGGCGAAGTGCACCGGATGCTGCATGAGCACGGACACGATCGGGCCCGTCCAGCGCTTCCCGAACAGCTCGAAAACGCGCGTGATGCCCACGTCGACCCGCCGACACGCCTGTTCGCTGTGCTCCGCCATACACCCAGACTACTGCGTCGCTGTGCGGGACTTACGAATAGTAAGGGCCTATGCTATTACTAGGTACGTACGAAAAGGACGCCCTCCTGTCAGGTCGGGCGTCATCCCTAGATATCCGTGGAGACCCCCATGGCCACGCTCCTGCACCTCGACTCCGCCGTCTTCCCCCAGGGATCCGCGTCGCGCGAGGTCACCGCCACCTTCGTCCAGACGTGGCGCGAGCAGCACCCTGACGGTCAGGTCGTCTACCGCGACCTCGCCGCGAACCCGCTGCCCCACCTGGACGCCGCCGCGGCCGCCGCCGGCGCCGGGGACCCGCTGCGCAGCGAGCTCGCCGCCGAACTCGCAGCGGCGGACGCCGTACTGATCGGCGCGCCGATGTACAACTTCAGCATTCCGTCCACCCTGAAGGCCTGGCTCGACCAGGTGATCATCGTCGGCCACAACGCAGGCCCCGACAGCCCGGTGACCGGCACCCCCGTCACCGTCGTCGCCAGCCGCGGCGGTTCATACGCTCCCGGCACGCCGCGCGCGGACTCCGAGTTCGTCCAGAACTACCTGGAGAAGCTGCTGACGAGCATGTTCGGCGCCGAGGTCGACTTCATCGTTCCGGAGCTGACGATGGCCCACTCCCAGCCGGCGATGGCCGAGCTCATCCCCCTTGCCGAGGCTTCCCGCGCCAAGGCGTTCACCGATGCCGCGGAGAAGGCCAAGGCCCTCGCCGCCCGCCTCGCGGCCTGAGCCATGCAATGACGAAGGGCCGGTGCCCGCGGAGTAGTCGACCTCCGCGGGCGCCGGCCCTTCGTCACGCTCGTACACATCGGAACACCCACTCACCCGGAACACCCCGAATCGGGCGTTTCACGTGAAACAACGCGCCGAATCCACCGGGGAACGGAGAAGCCCCACAGGCCGTTGGCCTGTGGGGCTTCTCTCTTGTGCGCGAGGGGGGATTTGAACCCCCACGTCCCTAAGGACACTGGCACCTGAAGCCAGCGCGTCTGCCGTTCCGCCACTCGCGCATGAGTGGTGTTTTCAGACTCTCTCACCTGTTGGTGTGAGCGCCTGGCGACATCCGGAAGATTAGCACGCTGGACAGGGTGGATTCACATCCGTTGTTTCGCGGACGGATGCAGAACGAATGACGGACAGCGGGAACGCGCGACCACCGCCCCCCACTCCTCCTCAGCACACCCGAGGTGCGGGACACTGTCAGGACACCACCTCTACGATCCGTGTGAGAGGTGACACTCATCCACAGGGCAGAGAAGGGGAACCAGCCGATTTCCCGACGCGTGGATACGATCAGTAAGCAGTACAGGGACGAGAACACCGGAGGAGGTGCCCCATGGGAGTCATGAAGCGTTTCGAGCAGCGTCTCGAAGGTCTGGTCAACGGCACCTTCGCCAAGGTGTTCAAGTCCGAGGTCCAGCCGGTCGAGATCGCGGGTGCCCTCCAGCGCGAGTGCGACAACAACGCAACGATCTGGAACCGCGAGCGAACCGTCGTCCCCAATGACTTCATCGTCGAGCTCAGCGCCCCGGACTACGAGCGCCTCAGCCCGTACTCCGGCCAACTCGGCGACGAGCTCTCCGGTCTGGTCCGGGACTACGCCAAGCAGCAGCGCTACACCTTCATGGGACCCATCAAGGTCCACCTGGAGAAGGCCGACGATCTCGACACCGGGCTCTACCGCGTACGGAGCCGCACGCTTGCGTCGAGTTCGTCACAGCAGGGCCAGCAGGCCGCTCAGGGCCACCTGGGACAGTCCGGCCACCCGGGCCAGGGGCGGCCCGCCGCCCCTCAGCCCACCGGCGGCTACGGCTACCCTCCCAGCTCCGTCCCGCCCATGCCCGCGGCCCCGCCGCCGGGCGGCGGCCGTCCCGGAGCACCCACCACCGACCGGCGACCGCCGGCCGCGCCCGGCGTCATGCCGAGCGCGCAGGTGCGACGCTGGATCGAGATCAACGGCACCCGCCATCAGATCTCCCGCCCGACGCTGGTGCTGGGACGCAGCACCGAAGCCGACGTGCGGATCGACGACCCCGGCGTATCGCGCCGGCACTGTGAGATCCGGACCGGAACGCCCTCGACGATCCAGGATCTCGGGTCTACCAACGGCATCGTGGTAGACGGGCAGCACACAACCCGCGCTACGCTCCGCGACGGCTCGCGGATCGTCGTGGGTAGCACCACCATCGTTTACCGGCAAGCCGAAGGGTGAAGCGGGGGCAATGTCAGAGCTGACCCTGACGGTCATGCGGCTAGGTTTCCTGGCCGTTCTGTGGCTGTTCGTGATCGTGGCCGTCCAGGTCATCCGCAGCGACCTGTTCGGAACGCGCGTCACGCAACGCGGCTCACGCCGCAGTGCGAGCGACGCACGTCCGCAACAGGCACGCCAATCTGCCGCGGCACCACCGCAGCAACGCCAGCAGCCCGGCCGCCAGCGCCGGGGGGCACCGACAAAGCTGGTCGTCTCCGAGGGCACCCTCACCGGCACCACGGTGGCGCTCCAGGGGCAGACCATCACCCTGGGACGGGCCCACGACTCAACGATCGTGCTGGACGACGACTACGCGTCCAGCAGGCATGCCAGGATCTACCCCGACCGTGACGGCCAGTGGATCGTCGAGGATCTCGGGTCCACCAACGGCACGTATCTCGACCGGACCCGTCTCACCACCCCGACGCCTGTTCCGCTGGGCGCGCCGATCCGGATCGGCAAGACCGTCATCGAGCTGCGGAAGTAGTACGACAATGAGCGAGCGGAGCGAGCGAGCCGCGGCCGTCCGGGCAACGGACCCGGCCCGGCTCCCGACCGGAGGGTGGGCAGTGTGGCTCGAGACCGGCTGTACCCCGAGCCGACGGGCGAGGTGCGCATGAGTCTGTCCCTGCGCTTCGCCGCCGGATCGCACAAGGGCATGATCCGGGAGGGCAACGAGGACTCCGGCTATGCCGGTCCACGCCTTCTCGCCATCGCCGACGGCATGGGCGGTCAGGCGGCCGGTGAGGTCGCCAGCTCCGAGGTGATCTCCACGCTCGTCCAGCTCGACGACGACGTGCCTGGTTCGGACATCCTCACCTCGCTCGGCACGGCGGTCCAGCGTGCCAACGACCAACTGCGCATGATGGTCGAGGAGGACCCCCAGCTGGAGGGCATGGGCACCACGCTCACCGCCCTGCTCTGGACCGGTCAGCGCCTGGGCCTGGTCCACGTCGGCGACTCCCGCGCGTACCTCCTGCGCGACGGCGTACTCACCCAGATCACCCAGGACCACACCTGGGTGCAGCGGCTGGTCGACGAGGGCCGGATCACCGAGGAAGAGGCCACCACCCACCCGCAGCGCTCCCTGCTGATGCGCGCGCTGGGCAGCGGCGACCACGTCGAACCCGACCTCTCCATCCGTGAAGTCCGGGCCGGCGACCGCTATTTGATCTGCTCCGACGGGCTCTCCGGCGTCGTCTCGCACCAGACGATGGAAGAGACCCTCGCCAGCTACCAGGGCCCGCAGGAGACGATCCAGGAGCTCATCCAACTCGCCCTGCGCGGCGGTGGCCCGGACAACATCACCTGCATCGTCGCCGACGTCCTCGACGTCGACAGCAACGACACCCTGGCCGGGCGGCTCAACGACACCCCGGTCATCGTCGGCGCGGTCGCCGAGAACCAGGCCGCCCAGCTCAACGACGGCGGCGCGATGGAGACCCCCGCCGGACGCGCGGCCGGCCTCGGCCGTCCCGTCCCACCCCCCGCGGGCGGCTTCGGGCCACCCGGAAGCGGTGACGGCCTCGGCTACGGCGGAATGCCGAACGGCTCCTTCGACGCCTACACCGACGACGACTTCGTCAAGCCCGGTGGCGGCCGCAGGTGGCTGAAGAGGTCCCTCTACATCGTGCTCGCGCTGGCCGTCATCGGCGGTGGTGCGTACGGCGGTTACCGCTGGACCCAGAACCAGTTCTACGTGGGCGCCAAGAACGAACACGTCGCACTGTTCCGCGGCATCAGCCAGGACCTCGCGTGGGTCTCGCTCTCGAAGGTCGAGAAGGACCACCCCGAGATCGAACTCAAGTACCTCCCGCCCTACCAGCGCAAGCAGGTCGAGGCGACCATCGCCGAGGGCAACCTGACGGACGCCCGCGAGAAGATCAGTGAGCTCTCGACCCAGGCATCCGCCTGCAAGAAGGACGCGCAACGCCGCGCGGCCGAGGCGGAGAGCAGCGCCCGCACCGGCGAGGGCGAAGCCGGCGGCACGGGCTCGGAGGTCACCAAGACGTCCGCCCGGTCCGACGCCACCAAGACCAAGCCGACCACAGCGACTCCCACTCCCGGCCCCAGCCTCTCGGAGGAAGAGCAGAGGCTGGTCCCGCAGTGCGGTAAGCAGTAAGCCGTAGGGGAGCCTTCAGCACCATGAGCGTTGTCACCAATACGACCACGATCGGCGCGATCGACGCGCCGAGCCGTCGCAACACCGAGCTGGGCCTGATGGCTTTCGCCATCGGCATCTCGGTGTTCGCGTACGCCAATGTGGGCCTTGCCATGGACGGCAAGCTGCCCTCGGGCATGCTCGGATACGGGCTCGGCCTGATCCTGCTCGGCGGCGTCGCCCACCTCGTGGTGCGCAAGTTCGCTCCGTACGCGGATCCGCTGCTGCTGCCACTGGCGACCCTGCTCAACGGGCTGGGGCTGGTGCTGATCTGGCGCCTGGACCAGTCGCCGCGGCTGATTCAGCGAGCCAAGACGCTGTTCGGCGCCTTCAGCCCCGACGCGCCCAAGCAGTTGATGTACTCCGCGATCGGCGTCGCCCTGTTCGTAGCCGTACTGATGGTGCTCAAGGACCATCGCATCCTGCAGCGCTACACGTACATCTCCATGGCCCTGGCACTGGTACTGCTGATCCTGCCGATGTTCTTCCCGGCGGTGAACGGCGCCAAGATCTGGATCAGCCTCGGCCCGTTCTCCATCCAGCCCGGCGAGTTCGCCAAGATCATCATCGCGGTGTTCTTCTCCGGCTATCTGATGGTGAAGCGTGACGCCCTGGCCCTCGCCAGCCGCCGCTTCATGGGCCTGTACCTGCCCCGCGGCCGTGACCTCGGCCCGATCCTCGTGATCTGGGGACTGTCGATCCTGATCCTGGTCTTCGAGACCGACCTCGGTACGTCTCTGCTGTTCTTCGGCCTGTTCGTGATCATGCTGTACGTCGCCACGGAACGAACCAGCTGGATCGTCTTCGGTCTGCTGATGTCCGCAGCCGGCGCAGTCGGCGTTGCCACCTTTGAGCCGCACGTCCAGTCCCGCGTGAACGCCTGGATGGACCCGTTCGCCTGCTACACCACCGATACGAGCGGCGCCTGCGAGCAGATCGCCAACGCCATCATGTCCTTCGGGTCGGGCGGCACCCTCGGCACCGGCTGGGGCCAGGGCAACTCCGACCTGATCGGCTTCGCCGCCAACGCCGACTTCGTTCTCTCCACCGTCGGCGAAGAGCTCGGCCTCGCCGGAATGATGGCCGTCCTGCTGATCTACGGTCTGATCGTCGAGCGCGGTGTGCGCACCGCACTCGCCGCCCGCGACCCGTTCGGCAAGCTCCTCGCGATCGGCCTCTCCGGCGCCTTCGCGATCCAGGTCTTCGTCGTCGCCGGCGGTGTCATGGGGCTCATCCCGCTGACCGGTATGACGATGCCGTTCCTCGCCGCCGGTGGTTCGTCCGTGATCGCCAACTGGGCTCTGATCGGCATCCTGATCCGGATCAGCGACACCGCCCGCCGCCCCGCACCGGCCCCCGCCCCTTCCTCCGATGCCGAGATGACCCAGGTGGTCCGACCGTGAACAAGCCCCTGCGCCGGATCGCGATCTTCTGCGGTGTCCTCATCCTCGCCCTGCTCGTGCGGACCAACTACCTGCAGTACGTCCGCGCCGACGAGTTGAACACCCGCGACGAGAACCGCCGCGTCCGCATCGAGCGGTACGCCCATGAGCGGGGCAACATCATCGTCGACGGCAACCCCGTGACCAGCTCGGTCGAGACCAAGGGCAGCGACTTCAAGTACAAGCGGGTCTGGAAGGACGGCCCCATGTGGGCGCCGGTCACCGGGTACTCCTCGCAGGCTTTTGACGCCAACTTCCTCGAAAAGATCGAGGACGGCATCCTCACCGGCAACGACGACCAGCTCTTCTTCGACCGGACACTGTCGATGTTCACCGGCGAGAAGAAGCAGGGCGGCAACATCGTCACGACGCTCAACGCCGCCGCCCAGAAGGCCGCCTTCGAGGGACTGGGCGACAAGAAGGGCGCCGTCGCCGCGCTCGACCCGCAGACCGGTGCCATCCTGGCCCTCGCCAGCACCCCCTCGTACGACCCCTCGACTTTCGCAGGCAACTCCGACACGGACACCAAGGCCTGGCAGAAGCTCCTGAAGGACAAGGACAAGCCGATGCTCAACCGGGCATTGCGCGAGACCTACCCGCCCGGCTCGACCTTCAAGGTCGTCACCGCCGCCGCGGCCCTGGAGAACGGCCTCTACACCGACATCGACGGCAAGACGGACTCCCCGCTGCCCTACCGGCTCCCGCAGGTGAGCACCGTCCTGCAGAACGAGGGCAACATCCCGTGCGAGAACGCCTCTCTCCGGGAAGCGCTGCGGATGTCCTGCAACACCGTCTTCGGCAAGATCAGTGATGACCTGGGCAACCAGAAGATGATGGACGAAGCCGGCAAGTTCGGCTTCAACAAGGAGATCTTCACCCCGGTCCGCACCGACGCGAGCATCTACCCGAAGGACAACCGGCCGCAGAACGCCATGGCAGGCATCGGCCAGGCGTCCAACCGGGCCACTCCGCTGCAGATGGCCATGGTCGCCGCCGCGGTCGCCAACGACGGCAAGCTCATGCAGCCGTACATGGTCGCCGAGCGGCAGGCTCCTAACCTCGACGTGATCTACACCCACGAGAAGGAGCAGCTCAGCCAGCCCCTGTCGGGTGAGAACGCGCAGAAGCTTCAGCAGATGATGGAGACCGTCGTCAAGAGCGGCACGGGAAAGAACGCCCTCATAGACGGCGTCACTGTCGGCGGCAAGACCGGTACCGCCCAGCACGGTCTGAACAACAGCGAGAAGCCGTACGCCTGGTTCATCTCGTACGCGAAGACCGCCAGTGGCTCCCCGGTCGCAGTGGCCGTAGTGGTCGAGGACAGCCAGGCCAACAGGGACGACGTCTCCGGTGGCGGCCTCGCCGCTCCGATCGCCCGGGATGTGATGAAGGCGGTCATCGACAACAAGTAGTGACGCCCATCACATGGGGCGCCATATCTGCACATTGGGATACCGGTCAGATATCAGGTGACGGCTCTGGGCCGATCAGGTAGTGCGTGGCCGGTAGCGTATGCGCGAGCAGCACACCGCCGGACCACACACCGGTGTGGTCGGGACTGACGGAGAGGGCTGGAACAGTTATGGAAGAGCCGCGTCGCCTCGGCGGCCGGTACGAGCTGGGCTCGGTGCTCGGCCGTGGTGGCATGGCCGAGGTCTACCTCGCTCACGACACCCGGCTCGGCCGCACCGTCGCTGTGAAGACGCTGCGGACCGATCTCGCCCGCGACCCGTCCTTCCAGGCCCGGTTCCGCCGTGAGGCCCAGTCCGCCGCCTCGCTCAACCACCCGGCGATCGTTGCCGTCTACGACACCGGCGAGGACTACGTCGACGGGGTCTCCATCCCGTACATCGTGATGGAGTACGTCGACGGGTCGACGCTCAGAGAACTTCTGCACTCCGGCCGCAGACTGCTACCCGAGCGCACGCTCGAAATGACGGTCGGGATCCTCCAGGCGCTGGAGTACTCGCACCGGGCAGGCATCGTCCACCGCGACATCAAACCGGCGAACGTCATGCTGACGCGCACCGGCCAGGTCAAGGTCATGGACTTCGGCATCGCCCGTGCCATGGGTGACTCCGGCATGACGATGACCCAGACGTCGGCCGTCATCGGCACCGCCCAGTACCTCTCCCCGGAGCAGGCCAAGGGGGAGCAGGTCGACGCGCGTTCCGACCTGTATTCGACGGGCTGTCTGCTCTACGAGCTGCTGACGGTCCGGCCGCCGTTCATCGGCGACTCACCCGTCGCGGTTGCCTACCAGCACGTACGGGAAGAGCCGCAGCCCCCCAGCAACTTCGACCCCGAGATCACGCCCGAAATGGACGCGATCGTGTTGAAGGCACTGGTCAAGGACCCGGACTACCGCTACCAGTCGGCCGATGAGATGCGCGCCGACATCGAGGCCTGCCTCGACGGACGTCCGGTCGCCGCCACTGCGGCCATGGGCGCGGCCGGCTACGGCGGCTACGACGGTTACGGGCAGGACCAGCCGACCACAGCGCTGCGCGCTGCCGACCAGCACGGCGCCCAGACCTCCATGCTGCCCCCGGTCAACCCGGACGACGGCGGCTACGGACACGACGACCGCCCGGACCGCCGACGCCAGAAGAAGAGCAACACCTCGACGATCCTGCTGATCGCCGCGGGCATTCTGGTGCTGATCGGCGCGATCCTGATCGGCAGATCCGTCTTCGGCGGCGACAACAGCGACAACGGCAAGGTCGACGTGCCGAACATGGTCGGGTCGAGCGTGGACGAGGCGAGGGATCTCGCGACGAACGCCGGCGTCCTCCTCAAGGTCGGCTCGCGGGAACCCTGCGACGACCAGCCCAAGGGGAAGATCTGCAGCCAGACCCCCAAGGACGGCCAGATGCGGGAGAACGAGACCGTCACGGTCGTCGTCTCCACCGGTGCGCCGAAGGTCGAGGTCCCGGACGTCACGGAGAAGTCCGAGGAGAACGCCCGTAAGAACCTGGAGGACAAGGGCTTCAAGGTGACGGTCGTAGCGACCGAATCGTCCACCGCGGAGCCCGGCACCGTACTCGACCAGGACCCCAAGGGCGGCACGAAGGCCGAGCCGGAGTCCGAGGTCAAGATCACGGTCGCCAGGCAGGCCACCCAGAACGTCCCCGATGTCAGGACCAAGCAGTACGACGCCGCGGTGGCCCAGCTCAACGGTGTCGGCTTCAAGAATGTCTCGCGAAGCGACGTCGACTCGGACAAGCCCGCGGGCGAGGTCATCGACCAGACCCCGGCACCGGACGGCAAGAAGCCGCTGGACACGCAGATCGTCCTGAAGGTCTCCAAGGGCCCGACGCAGCCTGCGACGAAGCCGATCCCCGAGGTCAGGTTCAAGACGGTGGGCGAAGCCAAGCAGCTCCTGGCCGCACAGGGCTTCACCCAGATCCAGTTCACGCCAGGCAGCGCCACGGACGACAACGCTCGGGTCATCAGCATCGATCCGGCACCTGGCACCCAGGCCGACCCGGCAACCACCGTCGTCACCCTCACCACTGGCGGCGGCAACGGTAACGGGAACGGCAACATCTTCGGCGGCCCGTCCGGCTCACAGGACTGACCCCGAACCGCACCACCCATCGGGCCCCGGCACCTCAACGGTGACCGGGGCCCTTTGCTGTGCCTGCCACGACGCCTCCTGACCGGCATACCGCACATGCAGTCGTAAACCGATCGTGTCTTCATATGTGCTGATTCGTTGAATCGATGGGGCGGGGTATCGAGCTCTTGCCTCACTTCTGCACACATAGGAGGTCGGGAGCATGATCAACGAAACGGCTCTGCTGGAGTCGAGGGCATTGCGTGATGGCGTGGTGAGCCGGACGGACGTCATCGACAAGGTCAAGACCTTGTCTCTTCTTCCGGACGGCATGCACGTGACGACGGCGATGGTCGCCTCGTACTTCGAAGTGACCGAAACCGTCATTCGGGCCATGGTGTTCGACCATCGCGAAGAGCTCGAAAGCAACGGCTATCGCGTCCTCGCTGGATCGGAACTGAGTTACTTCAAGCAACTCAGTGGGATCCAGTCACGCACGGCGTCGCTTGCGCTCTTCCCCCGGCGAGCTGTCCTCAACGTAGCCATGCTGCTCCGCGACAGCGAAGTCGCACGTCAGGTGCGTACGTACCTCCTCGACACGGAGTACGCCGCACGGACTCATCCTGTGGATAACTCTGTCCACAGCTCCTCCGCCGCCCTCGACGACCGCATCACCCACATCCTCGGCAAGACCGTCGTCCCCATGCTCAACGCCCTCATCGAGGCCTCGGGCGAGCAGCGTCGGGATCTCATCTCGGCGCGCGCGGACATCCACCGCGTACAGCGCAAGCTGGCCCAGCACGAACAGCGGCTGCACCGACTGGAGCGCACCCGAGAGCAGCGCCCCCTAGCCGGAGTCATGGCCTCCATCGACGCCATGAACTGGCGGGAGTTCGAGCAGCACATCGCAAGCCTGCTGCGTCGGGACGGCTGCACCGACGTCGAGATCCACGGCGGCAGTGGCGACCGCGGTGCCGACATCACGGCGTACACGGCCGACGGGCGGCGTCTCGTCGTCCAGTGCAAGAACTTCGCGCCCTACCGCTCGGTGTGGAGCGGCGAGATGCAGAAGTTCGTCGGTACCAAGACGCTGCACCAGGCAGACGTGGCCGTGTACGTGGCGACCTGCCCGTTCTCTCGTGAGGCGCTCGACATCGCGCTGCAGGTCGGCGTCACTGCCGTACACCGCGGCCTGCTGGAGGCCTGGAGCGCGGGCGCGACACTTCAGGTTCTCAGGTAGTAGCCACACCGCAGAAGGCCCGAAGTCGCAAAGGATAGTTGCGACTTCGGGCCTGACTCATCGTAACGGCTAACGCAGCTCAACCGGTTTCGTACGGTCCTTGTCGACCTTCTCCGTACGCACCAACTCGCCCCACACGATGTACCGGTACCTCGACGTGTAGACCGGTGTGCACGTCGTCAGCGTGATGTAGCGGCCGGGCTTCTTCACACCCGCTTCCTTCGGGACCGGCTGGAGCACCTTGACGTTGTACTTCGTGGTCTCGGGGAGCTCCTTGAAGACCTTGTAGACGTACCAGGTGTCCTTGGTCTCGAAGACGACCGCGTCGCCCGTCTTCACCTTGTCGATGTTGTGGAACTTCGCCCCGTGCCCGTCGCGGTGCGCCGCCAGCGTGAAGTTGCCCTGCTTGTCCCAGGGAAGAGCGGACTTCACCGGGTCCGTGTAATAGCCGGCGATGCCGTCGTTGAGGTTCTCGGTGTCGGTGCCCTTCTTGACCAGCACCTCGCCGTTCTTCATCGCGGGTACGTGCAGGAAGCCGATGCCGTCCTTGGTGTCGAGGGCGCCGGGTCCGTCGGCCCAGTGGTTGCGGACGGTGTGCCCCTGCTTCTCGGCCTCGCGGTCCGCGAGCACATTGGTCCACCACAAGGAGTAGACGACGAACAGGCCCAGCACCAGGCCCGCAGTGATCAGCAACTCACCGAAGAGACTGACCGCGGTCGCCACGGGGTGGCGGTCCCTGCTCCGCACCGGGGGCGCGGACACGTCGGTCTGTTCTTCCTGCTGCTGGGTCCTCGCTGCCACCGCACCCGTCCCTGTTGTGATGATGTTCAGCCGACGAGCGCGTCGGGCTTCCCCTTGCTGCGTGGCCGTTCGTCGACCATCTTGCCCCACACGATCAACCGGTACGTACTTGTGAATTCGGGCGTGCAGGTCGTCAGAGTGATGTAGCGGCCGGGCTTTGTGAACCCCGATCCGGGTGGCACCGGCCCGATCACCGAGACGTTGGACGGTGACGTCTGCGGAAGCACGCTGGTCATCTCGTACGTGTAGTACGCGTCCTGCGTCTCGACCACGATCGAGTCACCCTTGCGCAGCCTGTTGATGTAGCGGAACGGTTCACCGTGCGTGTTGCGGTGACCGGCCAGCGCGAAGTTGCCCTGCGCGGCCGACGGCATCGCCGTACGGAGTGCGCCGTCGCCGTAGTGACCGACCATCCCGCGGTCGAGGACCTTCTCCTTGCTGGTGCCCTCGGCGATCGGCGCGACCACGTCGAGTTTCGGGATGTGGATGATGGCGAAGCCCTGCCCCGGCTCGAACGCCCCGGGCTTGCGGTCGCCCTTTGCCCAGTCGTCCTGGATCTTGTGCGTCTCGTTGCCGGCGATCTGGTCCGCACGCACATTCGTCCACCACAGCTGGTACGTGACGAACAGCAGCATCAGCACACCGAGCGAGATGAACAGCTCGCCCACGACCCGGCTGGCGACGACGGCAGGGCTGTCCTTGGCCGCGCGGGCGGCGCGCCTCGCCTCGACGCGCGTCAGCGGTCTTCCGTCCGCAGCCGTTGATTCCGACCGGGCTTCCGACCGCGGGTCGGCGCGTCGGCGGCCGCGCCCCTTGGCGGCGCGCCGACGCTCTGCGCGGCCGCCGGCCGGTGAATCCGTCCGCGGTCCGGGTTCGGCAGACTCCGGGCGGGAATCGGCGGCCGCCGCCGTGCTGTCCACGTCGGGCTCCGGTGCGTACTCGGGCACGTACGCCGTCTCCGACTCCGGTCGCGGCGCCGGTGCGGGTGGAGTCACCGCACGATCGGCCATGCGCCGGGTGTCGGCCGACCGCAGACCGACCGTCTCGTCATGGAGGGAAAGCGGCTGAGGCGAAGACGCCGTGACGGGCTCCTGCTGCCCGTACCAGTCCCGTTCGTACCCCTCGGGGTCATACCACTCGCGCGGCGCCCCCTGGGGCTCTTGAGCCCCTTGTGACGCCTGTGCCTGCCCGCCCTGCGCCACCCCGGTGGCCGCCCCCTGCGCCGGAGGGTCCTCCGCCGGGAACCACGGCGAGGCGTGCTGCCCCGGCAGCGGATCGTTCAGCGGATCCGCCAACTGCTCGACTGCCGCCTCGAACGCACCCGTGGCCTCGTACGCATGGTGCTCGTACGGGCCGTCCTGTCCGGGGTCGTGCTCGGGACGGAGTGCGGTCACGCGACGGCCTTGCCCACCACCGGCGCGAGCCCCACCGACCTCGCGACAGCGCCCGCATCACCGCACTGCGTCAGCCAGTTGGCCAGCATCAGATGGCCGTACTCCGTCAGCACCGACTCCGGATGGAACTGCACGCCCTCCACCGCCAGGTCCCGGTGGCGCAGGCCCATGATGATGCCGTCGGCCGTGCGCGCCGTGACCTCCAACTCCTGCGGGATCGTGTCCGGTTCGGCGGCCAGCGAGTGGTAGCGGGTCGCGGTGAACGGCGACGGCAGTCCGGCGAAGACTCCCTTGCCCTCGTGGGTCACCGGCGACGTCTTGCCGTGCAGCAGCTCCGGGGCCCGGTCCACCACACCGCCGTACGCCACGGCCATCGACTGCATGCCGAGGCAGACACCGAAGACCGGAACGCCGGTCGCAGCACAGTGGCGCACCATGTCGACGCAGACACCGGCCTGCTCGGGGGTGCCGGGGCCGGGCGAGAGCAGGACGCCGTCGAAGCCGTCCTGGGCATGGGCCGTGGTCACCTCGTCGTTGCGCAGTACTTCGCACTGGGCGCCGAGCTGGTAGAGGTACTGAACGAGGTTGAAGACAAAACTGTCGTAGTTGTCGACGACAAGGATGCGGGCGCTCACTGTCCGGCCCCCGTTCCGCTCGTGCCGTCGACCGTCACGTCCCCGAACGGAAGCAGCGGCTCGGCCCACGGGAAGACGTACTGGAAAAGCACATAGACGACGGCGAGCGCCAGGACGAGCGAGATGAGCCCGCGCACCCACACATTGCCCGGCAGATGCTTCCAGATCCAGCCGTACATGCTGTCCCCTCCATTCGGTACGGGACCAGACTAAAGGGCCGGGGCCGGAGCGTGGGTCAGCTGTGGAAAGCCGCGGGCCTGCCGTCGGTCACAGGCTGGGTCGCGTCGAGGTGCGCCCAGGCGATCAGCCGGTGGCTGCTGCCCCATTCGGGGTCGCAGGTCGTCAGCGTCAGATAGCGTCCGGGACCGTCGAAGCCGGACTTGCGGGGGACGGGGTCGATCACACCCGTGTCGCTCGGCACGGTCCGGTAGGGCTTCTTGTCGATGCGGTACGTGAACCATGTCGTCCCGTCCGTGACGATCACCGCGTCGCCGGGGCGCAGTTCCGGGAAATCCTTGAAGGGATCCCCGTACGTGCGCCGGTGTCCGGCCACGGCAAAGTTGCCCGTCGCGCCGAGGGAGGCGGTTCCCCGGTAGTGACCGAGGCCCTTCTGCAACGTCCTGACCTCGGTGTTCTCCAGGATGGGCCACTGCCAGCCCTTGCCGAGACGGGGGATGTACAGCATCGCGAACGCCTTCCCGTCCGGGTACACGACGGATGTGGGCGGCACGGACGCGGTGGAGGCGGGCGCATCGGTGGTGGGCGAGGGCGACACGGCCGGCGCGGGTGCGGACACGGCCCCGCGGGCCCACCGGTCCTGAAGGCCGTCGATCTGCCCCTCGGTCGCGCCGGCGGCCTTCACTCCGGTCCAGAACAACACGTAGACCACAAAGAGGATGATCAGGGCGCCAACGGTGATGCACAGTTCGCTGAACGTCCTGACGATCAGTCGCACCGACACCGGTCGGCCTCCCCGGAACTGCTCGCTACTTCACCGGCTTCGCGTAGTGGAGATCCACTGTGCCCGAGTAGCCGGGAAGAGTCACCGCCTCGCGCTCGTCGACTTTCCAGCCCAGCCCGTACGCCTTCACGTACAGCAGGTAGTTCTGGATCGCCGGGGAGTTGTCGAGGGCCTTCTTGAGACTGTCCGGGCTGCCGACCGCGGTGATCTTGTACGGGGGCGAGTACACCCGGCCCTGCAGGATCAGGGTGTTGCCGACGCAGCGCACGGCACTGGTGGAGATCAGCCGCTGGTCCATGACCCGGATACCGCGAGCGCCCCCCTGCCAGAGAGCGTTGACCACCGCCTGCAGATCCTGCTGGTGAATGACCAGGTCATTGGGTTGCGGGTCGGGGTAGCCAGGCTTCGCGGTGGCGTCCGGCGGGGCGTCGTCGAGGGTGACCGCGACGGCCCGGCCGGAGAGCTTCGTGGTGCCCGCCTCCCGCTCCAGCGCCTTGAGCCTCGCGTCCTCCGCCTTCGTGCTGCCGTCGTCGCGCTGGGCGAGGGAGTCGATGTCGTCACGCAGGGATGCGTTGGAGTCGTCGAGCGCCGCGTTCTTCCCGCTGCGCTGCTGGATCAGGTCGGAGAGCTTCAGCAGCGAGGAGTCGGTGCGGATGTTGGTGCCCTTGGCCGTGTTGGCGCTGGTGACGAAGATCAGTCCGGCGAGGGCGAAGACAGCAGCGGTGAGCACCCGGACCGGGTGCCTGAAGGGGCGCCGGACCGGCTCTTGGGGAGAGTCGGCAGAATTGCTCAACGTACCCTTATCTCCTTCGGCGCCACGGAAGCACTACGCTAACGGACGCCCGGGGGAGGCAGCATTCCCCCTCGCGCCCCGGCGCCAGCCATAGTTCCCTGCGCGGTCACGCAGCGCATCGACAGGAGAGTTCCTCGTGCCGAAGTCACGTATCCGCAAGAAGGCCGACTTCACGCCGCCCCCGGCGAAGCAGGCAACCAACATAAAGCTGACCAATCGCAGTTGGGTGGCGCCGGTGATGCTGGCGTTCTTCCTGATCGGTCTGGCCTGGATCGTCGTTTTCTACGTGACCGACGGCGATCTGCCGATCGACGCGCTCGGGAACTGGAACATCGTCGTCGGCTTCGGCTTCATCGCCGGTGGCTTCGGCGTCTCCACCCAGTGGAAGTAGCTCCACCTCGTACCCGGCACCACAGCTGACCCCGTAGCGCAACCCTTGCCCTGAGTTACCCACAGCGTTATCCACAGGCAGGGGAAAAGGTCAGACGATCTGTGGATAACTCCCTGGATGTTGACGCCGGTGTGACTGCAGCCTCCCCCGTCGAGGGGTGGCACGCCCCTTGTCCGGACTGGAAAAACCCAGCTCAGCGGCAAGGGGCACAGTTGTACCCACAGAAATGCACAAGATCACATCCCCGCTGTGGACAACTGCACGAAGGGCGACCTCGGCCGGTCTGCGATCACCCCTGCGATCAGGTCAGTGCGGCCGTTCTGGCGACCACGACGAGGATCACCGCCGCCAGGACCAGCGCACAGGTGCCGTACTGCACCAGCGCGCGCCGCCCGCGCGGCGCATGGACCATGGCGATGGCGATCACCGTGCCCGCGATCAGACCGCCGACATGCGCCTGCCAGGCGATTCCGCCCCAGGTGAAGGTGAAGAGCAGGTTCAGCGCGAGGAGCACGAGGACCGGCCGCATGTCGTAGTTCAGGCGGCGCATGAGCACGGCGGTGGCGCCCAGCAGGCCGAAGATGGCTCCGGAGGCACCGAGCGAGGGTTGATTCGGTGCGGCGAGCCAGTAGGTGAGAGCGCTGCCCGCCAGGCCGGAGAGCAGATAGAGCGCGAGGTAGCGGGCGCGCCCGAGCGCCGCCTCCAGGGGGCCGCCGAGCCACCACAGTCCCAGCATGTTGAACGCGATGTGCCACACCTCCTGGTGCAGGAACATCGCCGTGACCAGCCGGTACCACTGGCCCTCGGCGACACCTTCCGGCGGGCCGCCGTAGTAGAGGTTGGCCCGGCCGAAGAGCGTCAGGTCCTGGAGCAGCGCCCCCTTCACGTGCACCACGATGAACAGGGCGACATTGAGAGCGAGCAGGATCTTGGTGACCAGCCGGGGGTCGGCCGCGATGGTGCCGCCGGCGAGGGTGCGTGGCTGATTGGCCGCCGGTCCGTGCCCCGTGCCGGATCCCTGACGGACGCAGTCCGGACACTGGAAGCCGACCGAGGCGCTGACCATGCATTCGGTGCAGATCGGGCGGTCGCAGCGGGTGCAGCGGATCCCTGTCTCACGGCCCGGGTGGCGGTAGCAGCCGAGCGGGCCGTCGGTGGCGCCGGACTGGTCGCGGGTGCCGGGTGGCTGCTCGTCCATCGGTCCCTTCACTTCCTGGTCCCCTCGGTATCTCGTGAGCGGCCAGCGCGCACAAAGCCGCCCTGCTCATCCGCTATGTATGCAGTACGGACAAGCAGGGCGGTTGGTTCCCGGCGAAGGAATCAGAGAGTGATCATCCGGTGACCACTGGAGATCATCGGGTCTCGACGACGACCGATTCGATCACCACGTCCTGCACCGGACGGTCGGTGCGGGCGTTGGTCTGGGTGCCTGCGATGGCGTCCACGACCTTCTTGCTGGCTTCGTCCGTCACCTCACCGAAGATGGTGTGCTTGCCGGTCAGCCACGCGGTGGGCGAGACGGTCACGAAGAACTGCGAGCCGTTGGTGCCCGGGCCGGCGTTGGCCATGGCCAGCAGGTACGGCTTGTTGAAGCTGAGGTCCGGGTGGAACTCGTCACCGAACTCGTAGCCCGGGCCACCGGTGCCGTTGCCCAGCGGGTCGCCGCCCTGGATCATGAAGCCGCTGATGACACGGTGGAAGACGGTGCCGTCGTACAGCCGGTCCTTGGACTTCTTGCCGGTCGCGGGGTGAGTCCACTCGCGCTCGCCCGTGGCGAGCTCGACGAAGTTCTTGACCGTCTTGGGCGCGTGGTTCGGCAGAAGCCGGATCTCGATGTCGCCTTGGTTGGTCTTCAAGGTGGCGTAAAGCTGCTCGGCCACGATCTGCCTTCCGTAAGTCTTCGCTGACGTCCACCGATCCTTGCATGGACGCTCCCTCAGGTCGCCCGACCGCCACCCGCGAACGGACATCCCTCACCTTCTTGCCTGATTCCACACCGCTCGCCTGCCGCTTCCCGCAGGAACAAATGAGGCCAAGCGCGTGACGAACCGGCGCGTACTGAGCTGAACCGTGGCATTGTCGTCGGCAAGCTCCCCTTGCACCGCATTGCCCGAGGACGTCTCTCACGACCGTCCCTCACGACCGTCGCTCATGACCCGGATGCCCGCCCCACATGCCAGTTGGGCCACCGGCAGGCATGATCTCGAAATGGGTGGAAAGGCGGAGTACCTACCCGCCACCAAGGAGGAGGATCCCGTGACCCGCATCGACAGCGTGCGCGCCGCAACCGACTCGGCGAAGGAGAGCGTGCAGCACGCCGCGGAAGTGGTGGCGCCCTACGCCGAGACGGCCAAGGACCAGGCCGCACGCTATGCGCACGAGGCCCGTACGCGGCTCGCGCCGAAGGCGTCGAAAGCAGCCCAACAGGCCCGTGTCCAGTACGACGCCTATCTCGCACCGCACATCGAACTGGCCCGCTCTCATGTGCCGCCCAAGGTCGACGAGGCCGCGCAGCGTGCCGCGCTCCGCACCCGCCAGGCCACGAAGTACGCCGCGGAGTACACCGTGCCCCGCGTCGGGTCCGCGGTGGCCGCTGCCCAGCCCGTCGCCGAGGAGGCCACGTCCCGCAGCATCGCGGCCCTGGCAGCCCTGCGCGGGCAGGTCACTCCGAAGGAGATCCAGCAGCTGGTCAGGAGGAACAGGAGGCGGGCCAAGGCCGGCCGCGCGCTGAAGGGCTTCGCCGCGGTCTCCCTGGTGGCGGCCGGTTCCTATGCCGCCTGGCGGTGGTGGGACAAGCAGGCCAACCCGGATTGGCTGGTCGAACCCCCCGCCCCCACGGAGGTCTCCGACCGCGCACCGCTGACCTCGGTCGACGGCAGCGGCCCGACGGTCCTCGACCCCGAGGTCCGTGCCAAGCAGGACGACGCCGGCCCTGACGAGGTGGACGGAACGGACCTCGACGACCGCCGCTGAGCAACCGGCCCGACAGAACGGGCGCCGGGAAGACCCTGAGGTTTTCCGGCGCCCGTTGCGTTTTTCATGGAGGGCCATCGGCGGAGGAGAAGTGTGCGCGTAGAGAGGCGGTACGGAAGATCCGTACCGCCTCTTCGCACCTCGGCATGCGCCGAGATCCGCTCACAAGACCTTGGAGAGGAAGGTCCTGGTGCGGTCGTGCTGCGGGTTGGTGAGGACGTCCCGGGGGTTGCCGGCTTCGACGACCACGCCGTCGTCCATGAAGACGAGGGAGTCGCCGACTTCGCGTGCGAAGCCCATTTCATGGGTGACGACGACCATGGTCATGCCGTCTTCGGCGAGGCCGCGCATGACGTCGAGGACGTCGCCGACGAGTTCGGGGTCGAGGGCGGAGGTGGGCTCGTCGAACAGCATCAGCTTGGGTTCCATCGCCAGGGCGCGGGCGATGGCGACGCGCTGTTGCTGCCCACCGGAGAGCTGGGAGGGGTAGTTGCCGGCCTTGTCGGCCAGGCCGACGCGGTCCAGCAGTCTTCCGGCGCGTTCGCGGGCGACGGCTTTGGTTTCGCCCTTGACCTGGACGGGGGCTTCCATGACGTTCTCGAGGGCGGTCATGTGCGGGAAGAGGTTGAAGCGCTGGAAGACCATGCCGATGTCCCGGCGCTTCAGAGCGACCTCGCTGTCCTTGAGCTCGTGAAGCTTGTTGCCGTTCTGCCGGTACCCGACGAGGTCGCCGTCGACGTAGAGGCGGCCTGCATTGAGTTTCTCCAGGTGGTTGATGCAGCGCAGGAAGGTCGACTTGCCGGAGCCGGAGGGGCCGATGAGGCAGAACACCTCGCGGGGGGCGACTTCGAGGTCGATGCCCTTGAGGACCTCGATCGGGCCGAAGGACTTGTGGACGCCCTCGGCCTTCACCATCGCGTTCATGCCGTGACTCCCTTCGGGCGGCGCACGGAAAGCAGGGTGGCGCTGAGCTTCTGCAGCGGAGTCGGCGGGAGGCTGCGGCTGGAGCCGCGGGCGTAGTGGCGTTCCAGGCAGTACTGGCCGACGCTGAGGATCGAGGTGAGGACGAGGTACCAGACGGCTGCCAGGAACAGCATCTCCACCGGTGCACCGGAGGTCTGGCCGATGTCCTGGGCCTGGCGGAGGAGTTCGTCGTACTGCACTGCGGCTACCAGGGAGGTCGTCTTGAGCATGTTGATGACCTCGTTGCCCGTGGGGGGCACGATGACGCGCATGGCCTGGGGTATGACGACGCGGCGCAGCGTCTTGCCGTGGCTCATGCCGAGGGCGTGGGAGGCCTCGGTCTGGCCCTCCTCGACCGAGAGCAGACCGGCGCGGCAGATCTCGGCCATGTACGCGGCTTCATTCAGTCCCAGCCCCAGGAGTGCCGTGAGGAACGGTGTCATGAAGTCGGACCATTCGTCCTTGTAGAACGGGCCCAGGTCGATGTACTCGAAGACGAGGCCGAGGTTGAACCAGACGAAGAGCTGGACCAGGACCGGGGTGCCGCGGAAGAACCAGATGTAGAACCAGGAGATCGATGAGGTCACCGGGTTCTTCGACAGGCGCATGATCGCGAGGATGATGCCGCCGGTGATGCCGATGGCCATCGACAGGACGGTCAGGATCAGCGTCTGGCCGACGCCGTCGAGGATGCGCCGGTCGAGGAAGTAGTCGGGGACGGCGCCCCAGTTGATCTTTCCTTGTGAGAAGGCGTAGACGACCGCGGCGAACAGTGCGATGGCGATGACGGCGGCGATGTACCGGCCGTGGTGCCGGACCGGAACGGCCTTGACTGTCTCCCGCTCGCGGGGCGGGGCTGTGGTCTCAACAGACATGGGGGTGTGGCCTCTCAACGGCTCGATGACTTTTCTTCGCCGGTCATGTGCCACCGTTGATCTTTGCCTCGGTCACCGCGCCGGCCTCGACACGCCACTTGGCGACGATCTTCTTGTACTCGCCGTTCTTGATGACGGCGTCGAGCGCGGCCTGAATCGCTTCGCGGAGCTGGGTGTTGCCCTTCGCGACGGCGATGCCGTACGGGGCGGCCTCGACCTGATCGCCGACGATCCGGAAGTCGTTCCCGCCGCCCGAGGTCTTGGCCGCGTACGCCGCCACCGGGAAGTCGGACACCCCGGCGTCCGCGCCGCCGGACCGCAGCCGGGTCTGGGCCTGCTGGTCGTTGTCGAAGGCCTCGATCGCGATCTTGCCCTTCTTGGCCTTCAGGCACTTGGTGTTCTCGAGCTCGGCAAGGTCCTCGGAGACCGTGCCGCGCTGGACGACGATCTTCTTGCCGCACAGGTCGGCCCAGGTCCTGATGCCCTGGTCGTCACCCTTCCTGGTGTAGATCGAGACACCGGCGGTGAAGTAGTCGACGAAGTCGACGCCCTCGCCGACCTTCTTCCCGGTCTCCGGGTCGACACCGTTCTGCCGGTCCTTGGTATCCGTCATGGCCGACATGGCGAGGTCGTACCGCTTCGCGCGCAGACCTGTGATCAGCGTGTCGAAGGTGCCGTTCTCGAACTCGAACTTCACACCGAGCTGCTTGCCGAGAGCGTCCGCGATGTCCGGGTCGATCCCGACGACCTTGCCGGAGCTGTCCTTGAACTCGACCGGCGGGTACGCGATGTCCGAACCGACCTTGATGACGCCCTTGTCGCGGATCGCCCGGGGAAGCTTGTCCGCGAGCGGGGCCGCGGAGGTGGCGCTGGGGACGCCGTCGTCGGCCTCGTCCTTCGTCTGGTTGCCGCATGAGGCAAGGAGGGAGAGAAGTCCTGTCGCGGCGACGGTTGCCACGACGGCTCGGCGTGTGGCCATGTATCTGGTCATGGTGGTTTCTCCGTGGGTTCGGGCAGGTCCGGCAGGGAGGGCAGGGGGAGGAGGCCGGCTCAGTGCGAGAGCTGTGCGTCGGGGGCGACGACACGAAGGCGCGAGACGGCGGGGTCGAGCGCTCCGCGTACATGACCGCTGGGAGCGGCAGCGGTGCGCTGGAGGAAATCGATCACTTCTGCCGTGATGACCTCGCCCGGCAGCACGTTGGGGATGCCCGGGGGGTAGGCCGCCAGGGTGTCCGCAGAGATCATGCCGACCGCGTCCGAGGCCGGCACGGACCGGGAGGGGCTGAGAAAGGCATCGCGGGCGGTGAGCAGGGCCGGCCCGGGGGACGGCAGCCGCAGGCGGGACCGGTCGTCCTCGCCACTGCCGACCAGGGGGGAGGGAAGGCAGTGGAGGGCTTCGATGAAGCGGTCCATGTCGGGCACGGCGCCTGCGCCCACCACGGCGACGATCGCGGAATCGGTCGCCACCTCCACCATGACCTGGTGGTCGCGTGACAGGAGCCTGCGCGCTTCGTGCCCGGATATGCCGCCGCTGCGGGTGTCGACGGCGATCCGCAGCGGATCGGCGGCGACGATGTCCGGGAACAGCGGGAAGGTGTCGCTGACGATCGCGTACCGGCCGAGTCTCCGGATCACCCGGCGTGCGTTCTCCGCCGCCTCCACCGATGCGCCGACGCCTTCACGATTGGTCATCAGGCTCGCCCGCGCCACGTCGAGCGAGGCCATGAGCAGCGCGCTCGCGCTCGTCGACTGCACCATGCGGAAGGCACGCTCCACGAGCGGCTCCAGCCGGTCGGCGAACGGGCCGTGGCCGAGATGGAGCATCGCCGACTGGGTGAGGCTGCCTGCCAGCTTGTGTGTGCTGGAGGTGACCAGGTCGGCGCCCTGGGAGAGCGCGTTGTCGGGGAGGGCCGGGTGGAAGCCGAAGTGCGAGCCCCATGCCTCGTCCACGATCAGTGGAACGCCGGCGGCATGGGCCGTGTCGGCCAGGGCACGGACGTCGGCGACCGCGCCGAAGTAGCTGGGGCTGACGACGTACGCGGCCGCCGCGTCCGGCTGTTCGGCGAGGGCCTTGGCCAGGTCCTCGGCGGTGACTCCATGGGCGATGCCCTGGTCGGTGTCGACCGACGGCTCTACGAAGGCGGCGTCCAGCCCCGACAGCACGAGCCCGTCGATGACGCTGGAGTGGACGCTTCGCTGCACGACCAGGACGGGGCCGAGTGCCGGCGCCACGAGGGACGCGATCTGGTTGCCCTGCGAGGCGCCGTTGGTCAGGAACCAGGTGCGCCGGGCGCCCCAGGCGTCCGCGGCCAGGGCGAGCGCCTCGTGCAGCGGAGCGTCGGAGCCGAGATCGATCCCGTCGAGGAGCGGCGGAAAGTCCAGCCGGAGCGGCTCGGGCCCGAGCAGGGAGGTCAGGGGTTCGAAGCTGAGCGTGTCCGCCGCGTGCCCGGGGACGTTCAGCCGAACCCAGCTGCGGCGCGCGTGGGCCCGCAGGGCTTCGGCGTACGGAGCGCGGTGCTGTCCGGATCCGGTCGACCGTCGCGCATCAGTGGATGCGGTGGTTGTGCTGTTCACGCCGGTGAGCGTCGCACCGCCTGAGCTATCGAGGAATACATGAGTTCCCTGCCACCCTCCATATAATGTCTATATGCTTGAGCTCCGTCAGCTGCACGTACTGAAGGCGATCGCGCAAGAGGGCTCCCTGGCCGCAGCAGCCCGTGCCCTCCACTACACCCAGCCGACAATCACCCACCACCTCGCGGTGCTGGAGTCCCATTTCGACGCGCGCCTCGTGCAACGCGGGCCGCGCGGGGCCGCACTGACCGAGCTCGGCGCGGCACTCCTGCCGCACGTGGAGGCAGTGATCGAACGGCTGAGACTCGCCGAGCGGGAGGTCCGGGACCTCGCCGAACGGGGTGCGCACACCCTGCACATCGGCACGTTCCCCACGGCCGGCGCGCTGCTGCTGCCGCCCGCCGTGAAGGCTCTCCGTCACGCCGGGGTGCACATCTCACTCACCGAAGGCGAACTGCCGACCCTGCTGCGGGGACTGCGCGCACGGGAGCTCCACGCCGCCCTGGTCTTCTCCCAGCCGGGTGATCGTCTCGATCTCGACGACGACTTCGAGCTGTATCCGCTGCTGCACGATCCACTGCAGCTGGTCCTGCCCGAGGACCACCGGTGCGCCGGCCAGGCGTACGTGCCTCTCGAAGAACTCAGGGACGACGACTGGATCGGCGCGGCGGACCCCCGTGACCCGTGCGACCGCCTTTTGTCCTGGGCCTGCGCCCAGCACTCCTTCGAACCCGTCCACACCCTGCGTACGGACGACTACGCGGTCGTCCAGGGATTCGTCGCAGCGGGCGCCGGCGTGGCCCTCATCCCGCGGCTCGCCCTCGGCCCACCGCGCGAGGACGTCGCCGTACGACAGCTCGAGGGCGCCCCGCTGGCACGGGAGATCAGCGTTGCCGTTCTCCGCACCACCGCCGCGCGCAGTATTCGCGAGCTGGTGGAGGCCCTCACGGAACAGGCCAAGCTGATCCAGCGGCGCTGGAGCGACGCGGACGAGGACGCCGGACTCGCGTAGCCGTCCTCGTGCGGTCCTCGTCAGCCGTTGCCGCGGACTCACTGCTGTCCCGATTGCCGAGGGATGCCAGAAGATGCCATACGGCGGCGCTCAGCAGACCTGCACCGACACGGCACCGGCGCCCACAAACGCCGACGTCAGAAACACAGAGACTCCCCCGGCCTGCGCTTCCACAGGCCGGGGGAGTCTCTACAGATGTGGAGCCTAGGAGATTCGAACTCCTGACATCTGCCTTGCAAAGGCAGCGCTCTACCAACTGAGCTAAGGCCCCGAAAAGCGGACAGCACCGGACGCATCAGCGTCTCGGTCACCGCCGCAGACCAGAGTACCGGGTGACCCCCTGAATCTTCCAAAAAGATTGGGGCTCCCGGTCAGGAACCACTCTCCGTAAGATGCTCGTCGAGGTTCGCAGCAGCGAAGCCGCAGCGAAGGGGAGACGCAATGGACGCAGCTCAGCAAGAGGCAACGGCAAGAGCCAGGGAGCTTCAGCGCAGTTGGTACGGAGAGCCACTGGGGGCGCTCTTCCGTCGGCTGATCGATGATCTCGGCCTGAATCAGGCCCGGCTCGCCGCCGTACTCGGGCTGTCCGCCCCCATGCTCTCCCAGCTGATGAGCGGCCAGCGGGCGAAGATCGGGAACCCGGCGGTCGTCCAGCGTGTCCAGGCCCTGCAGGAACTGGCCGGCCACGTCGCCGACGGCAGCGTCAGCGCGGGAGAGGCCACCGACCGCATGGAAGAGATCAAGAAGTCCCAGGGCGGCTCCGTCCTCACCGGCACCGGTCAGACCTCGACCACCGGCGGGGCGCCCACCGTCCGGCGCGTGGTCCGCGAGATCCAGTCGCTGCTGCGGTCGGTCGCGGCCGCCGGGGACATCATCGATGCCGCCGACTCCCTCGCCCCGACCCACCCGGAACTGGCAGAGTTCCTCAAGGTGTACGGGGCAGGGCGCACCGCGGACGCGGTCGCGCACTACGAGGGACACCAGGGCTAGGGCCTGTCCGACAAGTCCTAGGGCACTAACTCCGAGAGCCGGGCACGAGCCGGAACAGGAACTGGGAGCGGGCGCAGCGCAATGGGTGAGGTCTTCGCGGGTCGGTACGAGCTGATCGATCCGATCGGACGTGGTGGCGTCGGCGCCGTCTGGCGTGCCTGGGACCACCGGCGTCGCCGGTACGTGGCGGCCAAGGTGCTCCAGCAGAGCGACGCGCACACACTGCTGCGCTTCGTCCGCGAGCAGGCACTGCGGATCGAGCATCCGCATGTGCTCGCCCCGGCCAGTTGGGCCGCGGACGACGACAAGGTCCTGTTCACCATGGATCTGGTCAGCGGTGGCTCGCTGGCGCATGTCATCGGCGACTACGGCCCGCTGCCCCCGCGCTTCGTCTGCACGCTGCTGGACCAGTTGTTGTCCGGGCTGTCGACGGTGCACGCCGAGGGTGTCGTGCACCGCGACATCAAGCCCGCCAACATCCTGATGGAGGCCACCGGCACCGGTCGGCCGCATCTGCGGCTCTCCGACTTCGGCATCTCCATGCGCAAGGGCGAGCCCCGCCTCACCGAGACCAACTATGTGGTGGGAACGCCGGGTTACTTCGCGCCCGAGCAGATGATGGGTGCGGAGCCCGACTTCCCCGCGGACCTCTTCGCCGTCGGTCTCGTGGCGCTCTATCTGTTGCAGGGTCAGAAGCCCGACTCCAGGGCTCTCGTCGAGCATTTCGCGTCGCACGGCACACCCGGCGCCCCACAGGGCATCCCGGAACCGCTGTGGCAGGTCCTCGCAGGCCTGCTCCAGCCGGATCCCCAGGCCCGGTTCCGGACGGCCACGGGCGCACGCAAGGCGCTGACCGCCGCTGTCGAGATGCTGCCGGAGCCCGGCGTCGACGACGAACCGGTGGAGGTCTTCGATCAGATCGGCCCGCTGCCCGCCGGATTCGGTCCCGCAGGCCCCCTCGCCGCCCCCCGGACCCCCGCCGGACCCGCGCACGCCGTGCGGCCACAGATCGAACCCACGGGCCAGCCACTCCAGCAGGACGCCCACCTGTCCGGACAGGTGCCCGTACAGCCGTCCGTGCAGCAGCAGCCGCACACCCCGTCGCCCTCCCCGATGTCGGAGACGGGTAGCTTCCACCTCGCCCCGCCCCCGCAGCAGCCGCCCACCCCCCAGCCACAGGCCCAGACTCAGGCCCGGCCACAGCCGGTGCAGCCGGCCGCTTTTCCCCCTCCGCTCCCGGCGCATACAGGTTCCCCCTTCCCTGCCGCCGCACCGGATCCCTCCCAGGCCCCGACAGCGGCGGTGCAGCACGAACAAGCTCTCACTCGTGCTTACACCGCTCAGCAGCCGCAGGTTCCCCATCCCGCAGCGGGAGTTGCCACGCACGTTCCTCAGAAGCGACCGGGACCGCCCCCGAAGGTGGCGGTCCCGGTCCTGCTGATGGCGCTGATCTGTTTCGCCGTAGGTATCTGGGCGCTGACCCAGACCTGAGCTCACCGGGTCTCAGCCCGCTGACGTCTCCGGCCTGCGGCCCCATCCCCGGAATCACCAGGCCTGCGGCGGTCCTCCGTACGGCGGCTGCCCCGCCGTGCCCACGGCTGCCTGCCCGCCCGCGACGGTCGCCGCGCGTCGCCGAGCGAGCAGCGTCCACGCCCCGAGCACGAGCACGAGCACGGCGCCCGCGCCGATCCCGGCGGCGGCAACCATCTTCATGGTGTCGCTCTTGGCGGCCTGCGGGGCACTCTGCCCGTTCCTGGCCATGTCCTTGTCGTCCTGTGTGACACCGAAGACCCCGGCGGAACCCTCGTACGGCGACGGACCCGCGGAGTTCTCGACCTTCACCTTGAGGGTCATCGGGATCGCCTTCCTGCCGTACGCCTTCTCGACCTCCGGGCTCAGCGTCACCGACAGGTAGTACCAGCCCGCGAACCGCATGGCGCTGACATCTGCGCTGGAGGCGAACCGGTTCTCGTACGCCACCGGGGGCAGCGGATCGAGTGACACGGAGGCCGGCTTACCCGAGTACGACAGCGGTGAGGCATCGTCGACATGGCCGTGCGCGGGATTGTCCAGGGACAGTGCGAGCGCGCTGCCCACGTATTCGTCCGAGCCGTCGACGCTGTTGCCGAGATCGACGGTGGCGAAGATCTGCTGTCCCCAGTCCACGGGCACCTGGTAGAAGCGGGTCTGCCCCGGCTCGATGCTGTCATCCCACTCGCCGGTCTCCAGGCTGGTGGCGTCGTAGTAGCTGGTGCCGCCCGGCCGCTTCTGCGCGGCCTGGGTGGGCGGTGACGGCGACGCCGACGGCCAGTTCTCCGGCGCCTCGGTCGGTACCGACCCGCCCTGCTTCAGCTTCGGCTCCGACTCGTAACGGATCTCCAGATCCCACTCCGCCGGGGTCGATGTCTCCTTGCCCTCCCGCTCGACCAGCACGTTGTACGTACCGGCGTCGTCGCAGGTGGTGCTGTTCTTCTCGGGGACCCGGTAGGCGTACGCGGCGATCGGACGGGGGTACTCCGCCGACTCGAACCTGGCATCCTCCGAGCTGCACTGCAGGTCCGTGCTGTCCCGGATACTGACCTTGATGCCGTCCCCGTACGCGACCTGGCCGCCGAGCTCGGGCACCGCCACCGCCGAGACATACGCATTCGTGTCGGCATCGAGGTCGAGGCGGTAGTAGAGCTTCTCGCCCGGCTTGATCGAGCTCTTGTACACGGATCCGGCGCTCAGCGCAGACGCGTCGGTGCTGATCTCCGCGCCCTGGATCGACTTGGCCTCGGGGTCGAAGGTGTACGGAGCAGGCTCCCCGGCCGCGTACGCCTGACCCGGCAGCGCCGCCACCGCGCACATCGCCGCGAACGCGGCCAGCGTCGCCCGGCCCCTGTTGCGCTGCCTCATCACGCGCTTCCCCTCGTCGTCTGGGTGGCCGCCCTGCGGCGGCTGCGCACGAACACCAGCCCCGCGATCACAACCACCACGGCGCCCGCCCCGGCAGCGGCCGCGATGCCGGTCCATCCTGCCCCGCCCGTACCGTCGCTGTCTGCGGCCGAAGGTGAATTGCCCCTCTTGTCCGCCCCGTCGCCCGTCTTCTTCCCGAGGGCGGGCGCACCGTACTCCGGTCCGGCCCGCTCGTCGCCGAGCACCGATACCCGAAGCACCACACCGATCTGCGGGTTCTCGGCGATCTCGGCGGCCCGCGCGCCCAGCGTCACGGAGATGTAGAACTCGCCCCCGGTGTGCACCGGCTGGACCGTGGGGCGGAACTCGTAGCGGTTGGTCCAGGAGACCGGAACCGACCCCATCCTGATTGCGGCCGGACGGCCGCTGTACACGGCCGTCGACGTGAACTCGCCGCCACCGCCGACCGGGAAGCGGCCCGGCGTGAACAGCTGCGTAGCCCCGTACGAGTACGAGGAGGTTTGCTCCACGGTCGGCTCGTTGGCGAACTCGACGTCGTAGCGCACCTGCTGGCCCCAGCCGACCGGAACCTTGTACCAGAGCGTCTGCGACGGAAGGATCCGGTCGCGCCACACGCCCCGGCCGAGCTCCTCGGCATCGTTGAATCCGGTGCCGCCCCGCGCATCACGGGGGTCGCCGGAGGGCAGCGCCGCACTCCTGCCACCCACGCCGTACTCCGGCTCCGACGCGGCGGGCGTGACCCCCTTCTTCAGCGGTGCCTCCACCCCGTGGACGAGCTCCAGCGGCCAACGCGCGGCATCGGAGCCCTTCTTGCTCTCCCGCTCCACCACCAACCGGTAGCGGCCCGCCCTGTCGCAGACACGGGTTCCCTCCGGGGCGGGGATGCGGGCAACCGCCGAGGTCAGCGGGGTCGCACCCTCCTTCTGGTAGAAGCGCTCGGTGTTCGTCGCGCAGAAACTGTCGGTGCCGTACTCAAGGCTGGTACGCAGCGCGTCGAAGGTATCGACAGCCGCCCCGGGCTGCGGCACAGCCGTCGCAGAGAAGTCCGCCGTGGACACCGCGTCCAGATCGACGGCGTAGTACCGCTTCTCACCGGGGCCGATGGTGTCCAGATACTGCCCGGGGGCGAGCAGCGGTGCCCGGTCGCCGGTAGCGGCGCCCTCGACCCGCTTGCCGCGGAACCGGTAGCCGTCCGCGGAGAGTTGCGATGCCCGCTGCAACTGCCTGGCCAGCGCCTTGGCGTCCGGTGCGTCGTAGTAGCGGCCGTTGCCCGCCGCCGCGATGCATTCGAGCTGCTCCCGAGCCCTGCCCTTCACCTGGAAACCGACGGTGTCGATCCGCAGCCCGGCCCCCTCCTTGCCGAGCTGCTCGGCCACCTCGCAGGGCTGCGGCGTGCCGCAGTTGTCCTCGCCGTCGGAGATCAGCAGGATCGTGCGCGTCCCCATGGCGCCGTCGGCGGGCCCGGGAAGGTCCTTCGCGGCCTTCTGCAGGGACAGGCCGATGGGTGTGTCACCCCTGGGCCGCACGGCCGCCACGGCCTGTTTCACGGCGGCGCGGTCGAGCGGTTGCACCGGCCGTACCAGCCGGGTGTCCGCGCATCCCCGGGAGTGATCGGCGCCGTACACGCGCAGCCCTGTCGGATAGTGGTCGGGAAGACCGTCCACGACCGTGCCCACGGCCCTACGTGCGGTCTCCATCCGGGTCCGGCCGGTGCCGTCGTCGTCCGCCATGGATCCGGAGGAGTCGAGCACCATGACAAGGCTGCTGTCGTCCGGAGCAGCCGTGCCCGGCGCGGCAGCTGCACCATGGTCTCCGTGGGCTCCAGGTCCGGCCGCCGCGACCGGCAGCGCTCCCGCCATCAAGGCGAGTAACGCCCCGCCCGCCAATGCCCCCACCGCTGTTGCAGTCCGACGGTGATTGAGTCCCCTCACCCGTGCCCCCTCGACCGAGATACCGGCTTCTTTGCTCACGCAACTTATTGATTTGCGTGAGCGAACTCAAGAGCACAGGTGTCACGGTCCCGCAACAGCACGAAGCCCCGGCCGCTCAGCGACCGGGGCCCGCAAAAGGCTGTTCTGTCTCACACACCCGAACCTGCGGGCACGGAGTCAGTCGCCTCCGTCCACAGATCCTGCTCGGCGCGATCCGCCTGGATCTGGCGGTACACGAGGAGCCCGCCGATGGCGGCCAGTGCGACCAGGAGAAGCTTCTTCACCGCGCGACCTCGTCTTTCCTTGACGTAGGAGACTTCTGCCGCCCGACTATACACACCGGCCGATATCGATCGGTTACCTCCCCGCGACCCAGCCGGCGCCCGGGCAAATCCGACCATCCCGGCCGGCCCGCGCCGACCCGTCCAGCCCGGTTGAACCATACGAGTGGTGTTCATCTGAAGATCGGCGGATCCCCGGCGTCGATCCCTGAAATCGCGAGCCGGATCCACATCATCAGAAAGGTAAGCAAACCGGACCACCCGAAAGCGAGGGGCCATGAGCACCTTCAAGGTCAAGAGCATCTGGACCGCCTTCATCACCGCCTTCTTCGCGCTCCTCGCGTCGATGGGGCTCATCAGTGCCCCCGCCGCGAACGCGCAGCAGCCGACGGCCACGAACCAGGAGCACACGGCTGCTGCCCCCGCAACCGCGACCACTCCGTCGGTGCGATGGACCCTTCCGCGTGACAGGGCGCTGCCACCCACGATGAAGCAGCGCATCCGCGCCGAGGCGCACGGCTCGTCACCGGCCACCAGAAACCTGACCGTGGACACGAGGAACACCCTGGGCGCCACAGGCACCACAGGTGCCGCCCGCATCGCTCACGGCGCCCCGGCGGGGAAGGCCTCACTTCTTCCGCCCTGAGAGCGGCGCACCTGACACACAGGGCCCCTGGTCCGGTTCACACCGGGCGGGGGCCTTTTCGTGCGCCCGCGCACCTGTCGGAAAGAGCCAGGCGCCGGGTGCAACCTCCCGCCGCACCCCGGCCCGTACACCGCCACGCGCCAACCGCCGCGCAGTACGGCGCCACATACAACCGCCACGCACACACCCGCGCGTACAGCGCGCCACCTACGACCCGCCGCACGCGCCCTCGCGACGTCGCACCGCCCCGCACGGCCATCGGCTGATATCCGCCGACAATCGCAAGCACCCAGCCATGACCGGCGAGAGGGCTAAGGGTTCCGCTGAGCGAAGGCCCAGCTGAACCACGCCACGCCGATCACGCAGATCACGAACCCCGCGAGAAGGATCCACCGCACAAACGCCCAATCCGGCTTCCCGCGTTCGAAGGGGTCTTCGTCATCGCTGCCGTCGGACCAACCGCGATCAGTCATGGCGCCCCCGCCGGCCCTATGGTGTGAGCCTCGGCACAGCGGTCGAAGCCACTGCACTCGGGACTGCTGACAGACCTACTCATCGGCTGATGTCAGCCGGAGATGTCAAAGACCCCCAACCATGATCGATTGGAGGTCTTTGTACTGGTGGGGCTAACAGGATTTGAACCTGTGGCCTCATCCTTATCAGGGATGCGCTCTAACCAACTGAGCTATAGCCCCGCCGCGCTGTGCGCTGACTTCTGAAGATTAGCGCACGTCGGGGCCAGTCCCAAAATCGATACCCGAAGCCCTACTCGTCCTCGGCCAGCGTGAGCTCCACGCCGCCCACGAAGCCCGCCGACAAGTTGTAGATGAAGGCGCCCAGCGTCGCCAACGCGGTGGCCAGCACCACGTCGATCACCGCGATGACCGACGTGAAGACGAGAACGCGCGGAAGCGACAGGAACGACTGCAGATCGAAGCCGTTGCTCTCGTTGGAACCGGTCGCCTCGCTGATCGTGCCGCCCACGGTGGAGAAGACGCCCATGGCGTCCATCACCATCCACAGCACCGCGGCCGCCACGACCGTGCAGATGCCGAGCGCGATGGAGAGTAGGAAGCTGACCTTCATCACCGACCACGGGTCGGCCTTCGCCACCCGCAGTCGCGCCTTACGGATACGCGGAGTTGTCCGCGCCCCCGTCCGGGGCAGACGGGTCGCCTGAGTACCGCCGCCGTCCTGTCCACCGCCCTGTGTGCCGTGCTGCTGCGCTCCTTGGGGCCGGCCGCCCTGCGTCCCGCCCGCGGGCGAGGGGTACGCCTGCGGCGGGTGGTAAGGCCCGCCTGCCTGCCCCGGTGCGGGCTCGCGCTCACCGGGCAACGGCCCGGTCGCGTATCCCTCGTACTGGGGCTGAGGCCCCCGGGTGTCTGTCACAGTGCCCCCTTGGGAGTCCGTGGCAGGGCCACGGGCACCGTTCGCTCCAGCTCCGGAAGCGGCCGAACCGGCGCCCGTGGCTCCACTCACGCTCTACTCCTCGTGCTCCCCGGCCGAAGGCGACGTGCCTTCGACAGTGCCCTCGACAGTCGACTCGGCTGTCGTCACCTCGGCAGTCGTCTCAGCCGTCTCGCCATCGGCGTCATCGGCTCCGTCGACCTCTTCGGCCTCGCGGCCGGCCTCGGCGTTACGAGCGATACCGACGACGGCATCGCGCTTGCCCAGATTGATCAGTTGGACGCCCATGGTGTCACGGCCCGTCTCCCTGACTTCATTGACTCGCGTGCGAATCACACCACCGCCGAGCGTGATGGCAAGGATCTCATCCGTCTCCTCGACCACCAGCGCGCCGACCAGCGAGCCCCTGTCTTCCACGATCTTGGCGGCCTTGATACCGAGGCCGCCGCGACCCTGAACGCGGTACTCGTCGACGGGGGTCCGCTTCGCGTACCCGCCATCGGTGGCAGTGAAGACGAACGTACCTGGCCGGACGACATTCATCGAGAGCAGTTCGTCGCCCTCGCGGAAACTCATCCCCTTGACACCCGAAGTGGCGCGGCCCATCGGGCGCAGCGCTTCGTCCGTCGCAGTGAACCTGATCGACTGGGCCTTCTTGCTGATGAGCAGCAGATCGTCATCGGCCGACACCAGCTCCGCACCGATCAGCTCGTCGTCGCTGCCGTCCTCCGTCTCACGGAGGTTGATCGCGATGACACCGCCCGAGCGCGGCGAGTCGTAGTCCTTCAGCGCGGTCTTCTTCACCAGGCCGCCCTTGGTGGCCAGGATCAGATACGGCGCGGCCTCGTAGTCGCGGATCGCCAGGATCTCGGCGATCTGCTCGTCCGGCTGGAAGGCCAGCAGGTTGGCGACATGCTGCCCGCGCGCATCACGGCCGGCGTCCGGAAGCTCGTACGCCTTGGCCCGGTAGACCCGGCCCTTGTTGGTGAAGAACAGCAGCCAGTGGTGGGTCGTCGACACGAAGAAGTGGTCGACGATGTCGTCTTCCTTGAGCTTCGTGCCGCGTACGCCCTTGCCGCCGCGCTTCTGCGAGCGGTAGTCGTCCGTCTTCGTGCGCTTCACATAGCCGCCGCGCGAGATCGTGACGACGATGTCCTCCTCGGCGATCAGGTCCTCGATGGACATGTCACCGTCGAAGGGCACCAGCTTGGAGCGTCGGTCGTCGCCGAACTTGTCGACGATCGCCGCCAGCTCCTCGCTGACGATCTGCCGCTGCCGCTCGGGCGACGCCAGGATCTGGTTGTACTCGTTGATCTTCGCCTGGAGCTCGTCGTGCTCGGCCGTGATCTTCTGGTGCTCCAGCGCGGCCAGTCGGCGCAGCTGCATCTCCAGGATCGCGTTCGCCTGGATCTCGTCGATCTCCAGGAGGCCCATCAGGCCCTCACGCGCGATCTCGACCGTCTGGCTGCGCCGGATGAGGGCGATGACCTCGTCGATAGCGTCGAGGGCCTTCAGCAGACCGCGCAGGATGTGCGCCCGCTCCTCCGCCTTACGCAGGCGGAACCTCGTACGCCGGACGATGACCTCGATCTGGTGCGTCACCCAGTGGCGGATGAACGCGTCGATCGACAGCGTGCGCGGCACCCCGTCGACCAGGGCCAGCATGTTCGCGCCGAAGTTCGTCTGCAGGTCGGTGTGCTTGTACAGGTTGTTCAGTACGACCTTGGCGACCGCGTCCCTCTTCAGCACGACCACAAGACGCTGACCGGTGCGCGAGGACGTCTCGTCACGGACGTCCGCGATCCCGCCGACCTTGCCGTCCTTGACCAGGTCGGCGATCTTCTGCGCGAGGTTGTCGGGGTTGGTCTGGTACGGAAGCTCCGTGACGACCAGGCACTGACGGTTCTGGATCTCCTCGACCGCGACGACCGCGCGCATCGTGATGGAACCACGGCCCGTGCGGTACGCCTCCTCGATGCCCTTGCGGCCCACCACGAGCGCACCGGTCGGGAAGTCCGGGCCCTTGATCCGCTCGATCAGGGCGTCCAGCAGCTCCTCGTGCGAGGCCTCCGGGTGCTCCAGGTACCACTGCGCACCCGACGCGACCTCACGCAGGTTGTGCGGCGGGATGTTGGTCGCCATACCGACCGCGATGCCCGCGGAACCGTTGACCAACAGGTTCGGGAAGCGCGCCGGCAGGACCGTCGGCTCCTGATTACGGCCGTCGTAGTTGTCCTGGAAGTCGACGGTCTCCTCGTCGATGTCCCGGACCATCTCCATGGACAGCGGCATCATCTTGCACTCGGTGTACCGCATGGCGGCAGCCGGGTCGTTGCCCGGAGAACCGAAGTTGCCGTTGGAGTCCACCAGCGGCATCCGCATCGACCACGGCTGCGCCAGTCGCACCAGTGCGTCGTAGATCGACGAGTCACCGTGCGGGTGGTACGTACCCATGACGTCACCGACGACACGGGCGCACTTGTAGAAGCCCTTCTCGGGCCGGTAGCCGCCGTCGTACATCGCGTACAGCACGCGGCGGTGGACGGGCTTGAGACCGTCCCGTACGTCGGGCAGCGCACGCGACACGATGACGGACATCGCGTAGTCGAGGTAGGAGCGCTGCATCTCCGTCTCGAGCCCGACGGGCTCGACACGCATTCCCACACCCGCGGCTGCGGGTTCTTCTTCGGGCGTCACAGGGGTGTTCTCGTCGGCCATTGCTGGTCAAAGTCCTTTCGAGCGGCGGCTTGCTGGTACGGCCGACTCAGATGTCGAGGAAGCGGACGTCCTTGGCGTTGCGCTGGATGAACGAGCGCCGTGCCTCGACGTCCTCACCCATCAGCACCGAGAAGAGGTCGTCGGCCTGCGCCGCGTCGTCCAGCGTGACCTGGCCGAGCACCCGGTGGTCGATGTCCATCGTGGTGATGCGCAGTTCCTCGGCGTTCATCTCGCCGAGACCCTTGAAGCGCTGGATCGAGTCTTCCCTGATCCGCTTGCCGTTCTGCTTGCCGAGTTCGACGAGGGCGTCGCGCTCGCGGTCCGAGTACGCGTACTCGAAGTCGTCCCGACCCCACTTGATCTTGTAGAGCGGCGGGCGGGAGAGGTAGACGTGTCCGGCCTCGACCAGCGGACGCATGAAGCGGAAGAGGAACGTCAGCAGCAGGGTGTTGATGTGCTGACCGTCGACGTCGGCGTCCGCCATCAGAATGATCTTGTGATAGCGGAGCTTCTCGATGTCGAAGTCCTCATGGACTCCGGTACCGAAGGCCGAGATCAGCGCCTGGACCTCGGTGTTCTGCAGGATCTTGTCGACCCGGGCCTTCTCGACGTTCAGGATCTTGCCGCGGATCGGCAGGATGGCCTGGTACATCGGGTTACGGCCGGACTTCGCCGAACCACCGGCGGAGTCACCCTCGACGATGAAGATCTCGCACTTCGTCGGGTCGTTGGACTGGCAGTCACTCAGCTTGCCCGGCAGCGAGGCACTCTCCAGGAGCCCCTTGCGACGCGTCAGATCGCGCGCCTTGCGGGCCGCGACACGGGCCGTGGCCGCCGCGATGCCCTTGCGGACGATGTCCGCCGCCTCGTTCGGGTTCCGGTCGAACCAGTCCGTGAGGTGCTCGTGGACGACCTTCTGCACGAAGGTCTTCGCCTCCGTGTTGCCCAGCTTGGTCTTCGTCTGGCCCTCGAACTGCGGCTCGCCCAGCTTCACCGAGATGATCGCCGTCAGACCCTCACGGATGTCGTCACCGGTGAGGTTGTCGTCCTTCTCACGCAGCAGCTTCTTGTCCCGCGCGTACTTGTTGACCAGCGTGGTCAGCGCCGCACGGAAGCCTTCCTCGTGGGTACCGCCCTCATGCGTGTGGATCGTGTTCGCGAAGGAGTACACACCCTCGCTGTACTGCGTGTTCCACTGCATCGCGATCTCGGCCGAGAGGAGTCGCTCCTTGTCCTCGGCCTCGATGTCGATCACCGACTGGTGAATGACGTCGCCCTTGCGGGAGTTGAGGTACTTCACGAAGTCGACGATGCCGCCCTCGTAGTGGTACGTGACCGTGCGGGCCGCTTCCTCCTCGGCGATCTCGACCGCCTCCGCGACATCCGCACCCGCCGTCGCCTTCGCCGACTCACGCTCGTCGGTGAGCTTGATCGTCAGACCCTTGTTGAGGAACGCCATCTCCTGGAAGCGGCGCGCCAGAGTCTCGAAGGAGTACTCGGTGGTCTCGAAGATGTCCCCGTCGGCCCAGAAGGTGACCGTCGTCCCCGACTCATCGGTGGCCTCGTTACGGGCCAGCGGCGCCGTCGGCACACCGAGCTTGTAATCCTGGGTCCAGCGGTAGCCATCCCGCCTGACCTCGACTGACACGCGCGACGACAGCGCGTTCACCACGGAGACACCGACACCGTGGAGACCGCCGGAAACGGCATAACCGCCACCGCCGAACTTACCGCCGGCGTGCAGCACGGTCAGCACGACCTCGACCGCCGGCTTCTTCTCCGACGGCACGATGTCGACCGGGATACCACGGCCGTTGTCGATCACCCGAACCCCGCCGTCGGCGAGGATCGTGACGTCGATCGTGTCCGCGTGCCCGGCCAGGGCCTCGTCGACCGAGTTGTCGACCACTTCCTGCACCAAGTGATGCAGGCCACGCTCACCGGTCGAGCCGATGTACATGCCAGGCCGCTTGCGGACCGCGTCCAAACCCTCGAGGACGGTGATCGCGCTGGCGTCGTACGAGGCAGATACCCCGCCGCTCTCACCGGGTGTGGACGGAATGTTCTCGTTGGGGTTGCCGGAATCGGCCACGAAGCGCCCTTTCTGGCACAGCACAGGCCGTTCTCCGGACAGGCGGGAGCGGCTGCGTCGTTCGGCTTGTATCGACGACTCCCGCGAAGATGCGGGATTGTCCACCAGTCTACCGGTAGCGCCGACATGAATGGGGGTTTGCCGGTACCTGAGTCCGCATGTGCCGCCCTGGATGAGCGCCTGACGACTCCCCATATTCAGGAAGGGGCTCTAAGAGGCTCACACGGGCATTCAGCGCTTCGGCCTGTCAACCTCCCGCTACGGTGAGGGACGCATCACCCGATCCGTACGGTTTCACTCGCCACGGAACGACATGCCCCGGACCCCGAAGGCACCTCGCCGGACCAGGCAGCACACCGCCACGGCCGACCCTCGACGGAACCGGGAACGGTTGCCGCCGGAGCCCGGCAGAGGGCCGAACATGAAGAGAAAGCCCAGGTCAGCCGTACGTGTCGCCCGGACCGGTGCTCCCCGGCGCGCGCAGCGGACCGTACCTGTGCTGCGGACCGCCCGGCCCCAACACCTTGATCAACTTCACTGTGCCGTGCCCCAGATCCGCGTTCAGCCGCGCCACCAGCTGCGGCGCCAGCAGCCGCAGCTGCGTCGCCCACGCCGTCGAGTCGCACTGCACCGTGAGCACCCGCTCCTCGGGGTCCTCGTCATAGCGCAACGGCACACAATGATTTGCCAGATCCTCACCGACGATCTGCGGCCAGCGCCCCATCACCCCACCCACCGCAGCAGGCGTCTCCCAGCCACGCTCGGTGATCAGACGATTGATCGCAGCACCCAACGGCAACGGATCACGGCCGTCCGCCCGCGCTCCGGAACGCAGCCCGCCGCCCCGTCTGGCCTGCTTCTTCTGCTGGGCCGCAGCGCCCCGCGCCCGAGCCTGCTCCTTCGCCGCACGCAACGCCACCCGCGCCAGATCGACGCCCGAAGCCTCCGACTGCTTCACCTCGCGCGCCGGTTCCTCCGAGCCCGAGCCGCCGGCACCGCCCATGCCCTTCGCCGCACCACCGGAGCCGCTCATACGCGCTCCACCTCGCCCGCCGACACCGTGTACCGCGTACCCGCCAGCACACCCGGAACGTCATCGTCCACCGCGGCCGTCACCAGCACCTGCTCACCCGGAGCCACCAGCTCCGCCAACCGCTCCCTACGCCGCGCATCCAGCTCGGCAAAGACATCGTCCAGAACGAGCACCGGCTCATTGCCCTCGCTGCGCAGCAGATCGTACGAAGCCAGCCGCAGCGCCAACGCGTACGACCAGGACTCGCCATGGCTCGCGTACCCCTTGGCGGGCATACCGCGCAACCCGAGCAGCAGATCGTCACGGTGCGGGCCGACCAGCGTCACGCCCCGCTCGATCTCCTGCTTACGCACCTCCGCGAGGGCGACGATCAGCTGCTCGTACAGCTCGTCCCGGGTACGGGCCGGCTCCACCCCCGCACCGACCGAACTGCGGTACTCCAAAGTCACGGGGCCACCGCCGGGCGCGACATCCGCGTACGCCTTGTCCGCCAGCGGCTGCAGAGTCGCGATCAGATCGAGCCGCTGTGCCAGCAGCTCCGCGCCCACCCGGCCCAGATGCTGGTCCCACACATCGAGGGTGGACAGATCCATCGACCGGCCACCGTGCCTACGCGCCATCGCCGCGGACTTCAGCAAAGTGTTGCGCTGCTTCAGCACCCTTTCGTAGTCCGAGCGGACCCCCGCCATCCGCGGCGAACGGGCCGTTATCAGCTCGTCGAGAAAGCGCCGACGCTCCCCGGGATCGCCCTTGACCAGCGCCAGATCCTCCGGCGCGAACAGCACCGTGCGTACGATCCCCAGCACATCACGCGGCCTGACCTGTGACGACCTGTTGATCCGAGCACGATTGGCCTTGCCCGGGTTGAGCTCCAGCTCGATCAGCTGGGAGCGCTCGCCCTGCGCGACAGCGGCCCGGATGACAGCCCGGTCCGCGCCCATCCGCACCAGCGGCGCATCTGAGGAGACACGATGGCTGCCGAGCGTCGCGAGGTAGCCGACGGCCTCGACGAGATTCGTCTTGCCCTGGCCGTTGGCACCCACGAACGCGGTGACGCCCGGATCGAGAGGTACCTCGACCCGGGCGTACGAGCGGAAGTCGGCCAGCGAGAGATGCGTGACATGCATGGGGTGTACGCCGACCTTCCCGGCTTCCTGCTCCGTGCTCCGTAGCGCGGGCCGGAGATGCTGGTCCGGCCCGCCTTGCGTTGCGGTTACTTCTTGTTCTCGACCGCGTGGCCACCGAACTGGTTGCGCAGCGCGGCGATCATCTTCATCTGCGGGGAGTCGTCCTGACGCGAGGCGAATCGCGCGAAGAGCGACGCGGTGATCGCAGGCAGCGGCACCGCGTTGTCGATCGCCGCCTCCACCGTCCACCGGCCCTCACCCGAGTCGGCGGCGAAGCCACGCAGCTTCTCGAGGTGCTCGTCGTCGTCCAGCGCGTTGACCGCCAGGTCGAGCAGCCAGGAACGGATGACCGTGCCCTCCTGCCAGGAGCGGAAGACCTCGCGCACATCGGTGACGGAGTCGACCTTCTCCAGCAGCTCCCAGCCCTCGGCGTAGGCCTGCATCATGGCGTACTCGATGCCGTTGTGAACCATCTTCGCGAAGTGGCCGGCGCCGACCTTGCCCGCGTGGACGGAACCGAAGTCGCCCTCCGGCTTCAGGGCGTCGAAGATCGGCTGGACCCTCGCCACATGGTCGGCGTCGCCGCCGTACATCAGCGCGTAGCCGTTCTCCAGGCCCCAGACGCCACCGGAGACACCGCAGTCGACGAAACCGATGCCCTTGATGCCCAGCTCGACCGCGTGCTTCTCGTCGTCGGTCCAGCGGGAGTTCCCGCCGTCCACGACGATGTCGCCGGGCGACAGCAGCGCGGCCAGCTCGTCGATCGTGGACTGCGTCGCCGCACCGGCCGGGACCATCACCCAGATGACCCGCGGGCCCTTCAGCTTGCCCACAAGCTCTTCGAGACTGTGGACATCGGAGACGTCCGGATTGCGGTCGTAACCCAGGACGGTGTGGCCTGCGCGGCGGATGCGCTCGCGCATGTTGCCGCCCATCTTGCCGAGGCCGACGAGACCGAGCTCCATCAGAGATTCCTTAAGCGTTGTGCCGATTCGTACCCAATAGCCGAGCCTACGCCCGGCCGGGGACAGGCCGACGGGCATGCTCGGCGCTGAGCGTGCCCGTCAGATCTGCCGTGACGGACCGGCGGTCGTATCAGCCGGAGAGGCGGACCGGCATGATCAGGTACTTGTACGCGTCATCCGCCTCGGCATCCACCGCGGGCCGGCCGCTGAGCAGCGCGGGCTTGGTGGACGTCGTGAACGAGAGCTGGGCGACCGGTGAGTCGATCGCGCTCAGCCCGTCGAGCAGGAACGTCGGGTTGAAGGCGATCGAGATGTCATCGCCGTCCAGCACGGCGTCGACACGCTCCACAGCCTGTGCATCGTCGCTGGAACCGGCTTCCAGGATCAGCACACCCTGCTCGAAGCTGAGCCGCACCGGGGTGTTCCGCTCGGCAACGAGGGCCACACGCTTGACGGCCTCGACGAACGGGGCGGTCTCGATGACCGCGACCGAGTTGAACTCGGTGGGGAACAGCGTCCGGTACTTCGGCAGGTCGCCTTCGAGCAGTCGCGTGGTGGTTCGCCGGCCCGCGCCCTCGAAACCGATGAGGCCCTCACCGGCACCCGAGCCGGACAGGGCCAGAGTCACAGTGTCACCGCTGGTCAGCGCCTTGGCGGTGTCCAGCAGCGTCTTGGCGGGCACCAGGGCGACGGCCGAGGCGTCCGGGTTCTCCGGCTTCCACAGGAACTCGCGGACCGCGAAGCGGTAGCGGTCGGTGGAGGCCAGGGTGACCGTGTCGCCCTCGATCTCGATCCGCACGCCGGTCAGGACCGGCAGCGTGTCGTCGCGGCCCGCCGCGATGGCGACCTGGGCGGCCGCGGAGGCGAAGACCTCGCCGGGGACCGTGCCCGTCGCGGTCGGCATCTGCGGCAGCGCCGGGTACTCCTCCACAGGAAGGGTGTGGAGTGTGAATCGCGAGGAGCCGCAGACCACGGTGGCCCGCACACCATCGGTGGAAATCTCCACCGGACGGTTGGGAAGGGCGCGGCAGATGTCGGCGAGCAGTCGGCCGGAGACCAGCACCGTGCCGTCCTCCTCGACCTCGGCATCCACCGAGACCCGGGCCGAGACCTCGTAGTCGAAGCTCGAGAAGCTGAGGGCCCCGTCCTCAGCCTTCAGCAGAAGGCCCGCAAGAACGGGCGCCGGCGGACGGGCCGGAAGGCTGCGAGCCACCCAGGCCACCGCCTCCGCGAGTACATCGCGCTCCACCCGGATCTTCACCGGAACCGCCTCCTGCTGTTGCTCGCTCGCCCTGCTGGCCTTCGTCGTCTGGTCGGGTCACTCCGCCGATGGCAGGAGGAGGACGCCGGGGACCAGTCTGACGTACGGCACCGACACTCGGTGCTGCTCGGGGTCAAGTCGCGACAAGAGGTTCGGGGAGCTCCGGCATCAAGTTGTGCACAGGCCCCACTTCGAAGCGGATTCCCAGCTAACTCTAAGTGGCAGTAGTAGTAGGGGCTGTGGAAACCGTGGATAACGTCGTTTCCGCAGGTCAGGCCCCATTTTTTGTCCACCGACCCTGTGGGTGGCACCGGTGGACAACCCGGTGTTTCTGTGGACACACGAAAGTTCTGCACACCCGATGCACAGGGTGGGGGTGTTTCTCCCCAGGGCTGTCCCCAGCTTTACCCAGGTTCCCCACAGCCCAACCGGCCTCCTTGGTGTGACGCCTTTCACTCTGTGCGGTGAAAGGCGGTGTCGCGTTGCCGAACAGTGGACAGGGGTGTGGAGAAGCTGGGGACAACATGGCCCTGCCTGTGGGCCGCCAGTGGACAACATCGAATGCCCCTTGTGGACGAATATTCTGTCCACAGGCTGTGGATCACTGTTGGCCACAAATCCCCAGGCTCTTGACCAGGCCTGATGAAGTATCGGCTGTCGCCCCTGTGGAAGCAGTATGGACAACTTCGTGGTCCCCAGGCTGTGGAGGGGGAATTCTCCCCAGATCTGTGGAGAACCCCAGGTCGGCGGCGTGTATTCGAACACCGGGGTTGCGACGGAGACGCACGGAAGCCTTCCGAAGAGGGCTCGGACCTGTTCCGGACACCCTTCGGAGGCGCTCATGAGGCCCGTCGAGCCGGCGCAGTGGTCCGTGGCGAGGTCTCAGAAGCCTCCTGAGAGAAGCCCAGGAGACCTTCGCGGGCGTCCTGGAACGACGAAGGGCGCCCCGAGGACTGTGTGAGAGTCCGTCCGGGGCGCCCGTCAGGCGCCGTACAGAGAACGTGACAGATGCCGTCCGGCGCTGCGTCAGCCGTTCTTGATGCGGTTGGTGAGTTCGGTGACCTGGTTGTAGATGGAGCGCCGCTCCGCCATCAGCGCACGGATCTTGCGGTCCGCGTGCATCACGGTCGTGTGGTCGCGACCACCGAACTGCGCGCCGATCTTGGGCAGCGAGAGATCCGTCAGCTCGCGGCAGAGGTACATCGCGATCTGGCGAGCTGTCACCAGTACCCGGCTGCGCGAGGATCCGCAGAGATCCTCCACCGTCAGACCGAAGTAGTCCGCGGTCGCCGCCATGATGGCCGATGCCGTGATTTCCGGCGCCGAGTCCTCGCCGCCCGGGATCAGGTCCTTGAGCACGATCTCGGTCAGCCCGAGGTCCACCGGCTGCCGGTTGAGGCTGGCGAAGGCCGTCACCCGGATCAGAGCGCCCTCCAGCTCGCGGATGTTGCGCGAGATACGGGAGGCGATGAACTCCAGGACCTCCGGCGGAGCGTTGAGCTGCTCCTGCACCGCCTTCTTGCGGAGGATCGCGATCCGCGTCTCCAGCTCCGGCGGCTGCACGTCGGTGGTCAGCCCCCACTCGAAGCGGTTCCGCAGCCGGTCCTCCAGGGTGACCAGCTGCTTGGGCGGCCGGTCCGAGGACAGCACGATCTGCTTGTTGGCGTTGTGGAGCGTATTGAAGGTGTGGAAGAACTCCTCCTGCGTCGACTCCTTGCTCGCCAGGAACTGGATGTCGTCGACCAGGAGGATGTCCACGTCGCGGTACCGCTTGCGGAAGGTGTCGCCCTTGCCGTCGCGGATCGAGTTGATGAACTCGTTGGTGAACTCCTCGGAGCTCACGTAGCGCACCCGGGTGCCCGGGTAGAGGCTGCGCGCGTAGTGCCCGATGGCATGCAGCAGATGGGTCTTGCCGAGCCCTGACTCCCCGTAGATGAAGAGGGGGTTGTACGCCTTCGCGGGTGCCTCGGCGACGGCGACGGCAGCCGCGTGCGCGAACCGGTTGGACGCGCCGATGACGAAGGTGTCGAAGAGGTACTTCGGGTTCAGCCGGGCATGCGGCTCGCCGGGGCCCGGTGCGGGTGCGGGCTGTGCGCCCATCGGCCCGGTGACGCCGCCGGGGCGTCCGGTGCCGGGACCGCCCTGCCGGTGCTGGGGCTCCGGCATGTCGTGGCGCTCGGGGCGCTGCTGCTCGTAGCCCTGGCGCTCGGGCGGCTGCGACCGGTAGTCGTGCTGCGGCTGTTGCGGACGGTAGTCGTGCTGCTCACGCCACTGTTCCGCGGACGTGTCGCGTTCCTGGAAACCGCCGAGCCGGGGCTGCTGCCAGGAAAGATCCTCAGGGGTGCGTGGCCAGGCGCCCGGCTCGGGGCGCTGCTGCTGGTAGTCGGGGTAGGCCGGCCGGGCCGTCGGCATGCCGTCGTCGGTGGGCCGGTGGCCGTAACCCTCGTACGCGTCGTTGTGCTGCCGCTCGTCGTGCTGCGGTCCCTGGTAGCGGTGCTGCTGCGGCTGCTGGGACTGGTGCATCGGGGGTGCCGGCGGGTTCGGCGGTTCGCCCGCGGAGTCGTCGACGGTGATCGCGATCCGGATCGGGCGGCCGCACTCCCGGCTGAGCGTTTCGCTGATGAGCGGCGCGAGCCGGCCCTCCAGGACACGCTTGCCCCATTCGTTGGGTACGGCGAGCAGCGCAGTGTCGGCGACGAGTGCGAGCGGCTGGCAGCGCTCGATCCACTGCTTGTCCTTCGGCTCGATGCCCTGCTGGCCCTCCCCGAGGAGCTGTTCCAGCACTCGTGGCCACACTGCGGCAAGATCGGCAGGTACGTCAGCCACAAGGCACGCTCTCTCGCTGGTCCCACGAATGTGTGGTTCTCGGGACGGGATGGGTAAGGCCCGGCAGGCGGGAAGAAAAAGAACCGGAGTTCAGCCACGGTAGTCAGGCCGACCCGCGTCGTTCAAGTTGTTGTCCACAGGCTGTGTACAGCGTGGGTCGTGGTAAGGCCGTCGCAGGGCCACCGCGGAGCCGGTTTGACCGGATGGCGTAGCCGCGCGTACCGTGACCAGGTCGAGTTGTCGATGGCTGCTGCCGCCTGCCTCCGATGGGCAAAGATCACGATCAGTGATTGTGAAGCGGTGCACTAAGGCGTTTACGCGAGTCTCTCGTGGGCGCACGGTGACAGCCAGGCGATGTCCCGCCAACACACGATCATTTCTGGAGCCCCCGAGTGAGCAAGCGCACCTTCCAGCCGAACAACCGTCGTCGCGCGAAGACCCACGGCTTCCGGCTGCGTATGCGCACCCGTGCCGGCCGCGCGATTCTCGCGTCCCGCCGTGGCAAGGGTCGCGCCAACCTGTCCGCCTGATCGCGTACAGGTCATGACGTGCTGCCTACCGAGAATCGGCTGAGGCGGCGCGAGGACTTCGCGACCGCAGTACGCCGAGGACGCCGGGCCGGCCGCCCGCTACTCGTCGTCCATCTACGCAGCGGTGCAACGGACCCGCACGTGACTGGGGAGAGTGCTCCCCCGCCGCGTGCGGGTTTCGTTGTCAGCAAAGCCGTGGGTGGAGCGGTCGTCCGCACAGCGGTGAAGCGCAAGCTTCGCCATCTGGTCCGCGAACGACTGACCCTGCTGCCCCCCGGTAGCCTGGTTGTCGTACGAGCGCTGCCCGGATCGGGCGACGCCGACCATGAACAGCTGGCCCGAGACCTGGATGCCGCCCTTCAGCGGCTGCTGGGAGGGGGCGCGCGATGAAGTACCCGCTGCTGGCTCTTATCAAGCTGTATCAGTGGACGATCAGCCCACTACTCGGGCCTGTCTGCCGTTACTACCCGTCGTGTTCCCACTATGGATATACGGCGATCGACCGGCACGGAGCGATCAAGGGAACGGCGCTGACCGCATGGCGCATCCTGCGATGCAATCCGTGGTCACCCGGCGGCGTGGATCACGTTCCGCCACGCAAACGCCCGCGTTGGCACGAACTGCTGCGTAACGCAATACGTGGCAGCAAGGGCGGGGACTCCGCCGCTGATGTGCCTCCTGGGGGGACGGTCTCCGAACCCCCTGGCCCGGCCTCAGAGACCTCGCCCAAAGCTCAAGGAGCCTGATTAGTGGACACGATTGCCAGTCTGTTCAGCTTTATCACCTACCCCGTTTCGTGGGTCATCGTCCAGTTCCACAAGCTGTACGGAGCGATCTTCGGCGATGACACGGGTTGGGCCTGGGGCCTGTCCATCGTGTCCCTGGTGGTGCTGATCCGGATCTGTCTGATCCCGCTTTTTGTTAAGCAGATCAAGTCGACCCGGAACATGCAGGTGCTCCAGCCGAAGATGAAGGCGATCCAGGAGCGCTACAAGAGCGACAAGCAGCGTCAGTCCGAAGAGATGATGAAGCTGTACAAGGAGACGGGTACCAACCCGCTCTCCTCGTGCCTTCCCATCCTGGCGCAGTCGCCGTTCTTCTTCGCCCTGTATCACGTGCTGTCGGCCATCGCCTCGGGCAAGACGATCGGTGTCATCGACCAGCCGCTGCTCGACAGCGCTCGTCAGGCGCACATCTTCGGTGCACCGCTCGCTGCCAAGTTCATGGACAGCGCGGACAAGGTCGAGGCGCTCGGTGCCTCGCTGACCGACGTCCGCGTCGTCACCGCGGTCATGATCGTGATGATGTCGGCTTCGCAGTTCTTCACCCAGCGCCAGCTGATGACGAAGAACGTCGACCTGACGGTCAAGACGCCGTACATGCAGCAGCAGAAGATGCTCATGTACGTCTTCCCCCTGATCTTCGCCGTCATGGGCATCAACTTCCCCGTCGGCGTCCTCGTCTACTGGCTGACCACCAACGTCTGGACCATGGGTCAGCAGATGTACGTGATCAACCAGAACCCGACCCCGGGCAGCAAGGCGCAGGACCACTACCTGGGACGTCTGCTGAAGAGTGTCACCGCTCACGGTGAGGTGCGGGGCAGGACGAAGCGCAACACCGTCAAGCGGATCGTTGCCAAGGGTGCGGACCGCAACGACATCGAGCGGAAGTTCATCACCGGGCTGGCCAAGCTGGGCCTCGCCGCCCAGGCGGACGGCACGGTGACCAAGAGCGACACCGCTGTGGCCGAGGCCGAGGGCGGAGCCGCGCAGAAGCGTCAGCAGCCCAAGCGCCAGACCAAGGCGAAGCGTCAGAGCGGTGCCACCCAGCCGGGCGGGGTGAAGGAGGCCGATTCCACCGAGTCGGAGCCCAAGACCTCGCTGGAGAAGCAGGACGCACCGCAGGACGACAAGCCCAAGCCGGCGGGCGGCAAGCCCGCGTCCGGCTCCTCACGCCAAGCCAAGTCCGGACAGCGCAAGGGTCCGCAGCGGCCCAAGCACCCGTCCAAGAAGTAAGAAGGAGTCCATCCGTGACGGAAGGCACCACCTCCACGGCCGCTGAGGGCAGCGACACCTTGACCCGCCTCGAGCAGGAAGGGGAGATCGCAGCCGACTACCTCGAGGGTCTGCTCGACATCGCCGACCTCGACGGTGACATCGACATGGATGTCGAGGCGGACCGGGCCGCGGTCTCGATCATCAGCGACTCGGCACGTGAACTGCAGAAGCTCGTGGGCCGCGACGGTGAGGTGCTGGAGGCACTCCAGGAGCTGACGCGTCTGGCCGTGCACCGGGAGACCGGTGACCGCAGTCGGCTGATGCTGGACATCGCGGGTTTCCGGGCCAAGAAGCGCGCGGTCCTCGCGGAGCTGGGTGCCAAGGCCGCGGACGAGGTCAAGAAGACCGGTGAGCCGGTCAAGCTGGACCCGATGACGCCGTTCGAGCGCAAGGTTGTGCACGATGCGGTTGCGGCCGCAGGTCTGCGCAGTGAGTCGGAGGGCGAGGAGCCGCAGCGCTTCGTCGTCGTTCTCCCGGCCTGACCGGACCCCTGTTCTGTCGGCCCCGTCTGTTCGCAGGCGGGGCCGATCTTTGTCAGCCTGATAGTCAGCCACCCACAGTGCGGTAATGCGGTACGGAAGGACGGTTCCCGTGACGGCGGAGGTAGAACTTCCCCAGGCGCCCGAAGGGGCGCGGGCGGTTTTCGGTGAGTTCTTCCCGGAGGCTGTCCGGTACGCGGAACTGCTTGCCGATGCCGGGGTCAAGCGAGGGCTGATCGGCCCTCGTGAGGTGCCGCGGCTGTGGGAGCGGCACCTGCTGAACTGTGCGGTGCTCTCCGAGGTCGTGCCCGAGGGGGTCACGGTCTGCGATGTGGGTTCCGGTGCCGGTCTCCCGGGTATTCCGTTGGCGCTGGTACGTCCGGATCTGAAGATCACGCTGCTGGAACCGCTGCTTCGGCGGACGAATTTCCTCCAGGAAGTGGTCGAGCTGCTGGGGCTGGACCACGTGACGGTCGTCCGCGGCCGCGCGGAGGAGGTCCTGGGGACGCTGCAGCCGGTCCATGTCGTGACCGCTCGCGCCGTGGCGCCCCTCGATCGGCTGGCGGGCTGGGGCGTGCCACTGCTGCGTCCGTACGGAGAGATGCTCGCGCTCAAGGGCGATACCGCCGAGGAGGAGATCAGCGGAGCGCGTGCGGCCTTGAGCAAGCTCGGAGTGGTGGACACCGAGGTGCTGCATGTCGGCGAGGGCGTGGTCGAACCGATGTCCACTGTGGTGCGAGTGGTGGTCGGTGAGAGCCCGGGCGGTGTGAGGTTCGCCGCAAAGAGGGCGAAGGCTGCCAGGGTCAGCCGTACGCGACGGCGTCGCTGAGGCCGTGCCGTAACGGAGCGACATGGCCCGTTACATGCGGTTCGCGCCGTTTACCAGTGATGCTCCGCGCAAGCGGCCATATGTACCGCACGCGGAGTGTCGTGCCCCTGTAGCTACGCTGCAGGGGCATCGTGTTTCACGTGAAACGTCGCTCTCTGCTGCATGGAATCATCAGTCGCGGTCGTGCGGCTGCCGCGCCGCGGCATCGCAAGCCCGATAGGGCTACGGGGTTGTCCACAGAAGTGGATTCATCCACAGAAGAGTGGGCCTCGCTGGTTCGCGACCCCGAAAGCATGGCAGGCTCTGCTCATTGCGAGCCTGAAGTCGAGGAGAGTGAATCCGTGCGGTCCGACGCCAACATCGCGGGACCGATGACCGATCCGGTCCCCGGTCCCCGAACCGAATCGGCGGGGGACGGTGTTTCACGTGAAACACCGCCGCCGATGGATGACACACCCATCGGTCGTGCGGCCCAGCTGGCCGTCGAGGCCCTCGGCCGTGCCGGCGAGGGGCTGCCTCGTCCTGACCAGACGCGCGTCATGGTGGTGGCCAACCAGAAGGGCGGAGTGGGTAAGACCACTACGACGGTCAACCTTGCCGCCTCGCTGGCCCTTCACGGAGCACGCGTTCTCGTGGTCGACCTCGACCCGCAGGGCAACGCCTCCACGGCGCTGGGCATTGATCACCATGCCGAAGTCCCCTCCATCTATGACGTCCTGGTCGAGAGCAAGCCGCTCTCCGACGTGGTTCAGCCCGTCCCGGACGTCGAAGGCCTCTTCTGCGCCCCCGCCACCATCGATCTCGCCGGTGCGGAGATCGAGCTGGTGTCGCTGGTGGCGCGGGAGAGTCGACTGCAGCGGGCGATTCAGGCGTATGAGCAGCCGTTGGACTACATCCTCATCGACTGCCCGCCTTCGCTCGGTCTGCTGACGGTCAATGCCCTGGTCGCCGGCGCCGAGGTGCTGATTCCTATCCAGTGCGAGTACTACGCGCTGGAGGGACTGGGGCAGCTGCTGAGGAACGTCGACCTCGTTCGGGGGCACCTCAACCCCGATCTGCATGTGTCGACGATCCTGCTCACCATGTACGACGGCAGGACCAGGCTCGCTTCCCAGGTGGCGGAGGAGGTGCGCAGCCACTTCGGTAAGGAGGTGCTGCGTACAAGCATTCCTCGGTCCGTGCGGATCTCGGAGGCACCGAGCTACGGGCAGACTGTCTTGACCTACGACCCGGGTTCGAGTGGGTCCCTGTCGTATCTTGAAGCCGCTCGTGAGATCGCCTTTCGGGGGGTCGGGGTGCATTACGAGGCTCAGCATGCCCAGACGGGCAGCCAGAACAGCCAGCAGAACATTTCGGAGGGGATCCAGTGAGTGAGCGTCGTAGAGGGTTGGGGCGTGGGCTCGGTGCACTGATTCCCGCTGCCCCGCAGGAACGTCAGGTGCCGGCTACCGGAGCGGGTTCGGACTCGTCGGGCGTGATCCCGGTGATGACCACCGAGCGAGGCGTGGCCGCCGCGAAGGTGACCACACTCACGGCTGCTCCCGTGGTGCCGGAGCCGAGTGCACCCGCGGAGTCCGAGTCGTCCGCGGAGCCGACGGGTGCCGCTGGGGCGTACTTCGCCGAGGTCCCTATCGGATCCATCACCCCGAACCCCCGTCAGCCGCGTGAGGTGTTCGACGAGGACGCGCTCGCGGAGCTGGTCACCTCCATCAGGGAGGTCGGCCTGCTCCAGCCCGTAGTCGTGCGGAAGCTGGGCCCCGAACGCTACGAGCTCATCATGGGCGAGCGGCGCTGGAGGGCCTGCCGCGAGGCCGGTCTGGAGCGGATCCCTGCCATTGTCCGGGCCACGGACGATGAGAAGCTGCTTCTGGACGCGCTCCTGGAGAACCTGCACCGGGCTCAACTGAACCCGCTGGAGGAGGCGGCCGCGTACGACCAGCTGCTCAAGGACTTCAAGTGCACGCATGACCAGCTGGCCGACCGGATCGGGCGCTCCCGTCCGCAGGTGTCCAACACGCTGCGGCTGCTGCGGCTGTCTCCGCCGGTGCAGCGCAGGGTCGCTGCCGGAGTGCTGTCCGCCGGCCACGCGAGGGCGTTGCTGTCCGTGGATGACTCCGAGGAGCAGGACCGGCTGGCCCATCGCATCGTGGCCGAGGGGCTCTCAGTGCGAGCGGTCGAGGAGATCGTGACGCTGATGAGCTCCCGCCCCAGCAGCGCTCCCAAGTCCAAGGGGCCGCGGGCCGGCGGCCGACTGTCGCCCGCACTCTCCGACCTTGCATCCCGGCTCTCTGACCGTTTCGAGACCCGGGTGAAGGTCGACCTCGGACAGAAGAAGGGAAAGATCGTCGTCGAGTTCGCCTCGATGGAAGATCTGGACCGCATTCTCGGCAGCCTGGCGCCGGGCGAGGGCCGCGTGCTGGAGCGGGGTCTCGCCGACGAGACTGCCGAGGACAGCGAGAGCTGACGTCGGCGGAACGTCGGGGCGGGCTGCATTCCGGATCATGCCGGAATACAGCCCGCCCTTTGCTTTCTCACGGTATCGACTTCATCTCCGGGTGGATACGATTCGTTCTGGTATGGCACATCAGCTTGATCCACCTCGGCGGAGGGAGGGCCATGCGATCAGTGAGCCGCAGCCAACTGGTGACAGTGGGGCTGGGCCTGGGGGCTGTCGGAGGATTTGTCGGCGGCCTGCTCCGTGAACGGAGCGCATTGGCCGCCGCACGCGATGCGGCGGGCGAAGGAAGCGAGGAACAGCCTTCATGGGACGGCGGCTCGTACCGCTCACACTGGATAACCTTCCCGATCTCCCCAAGCGGTGCCGCTCGTGTGTCTTCTGGGAGCTTGATCCGGTCAGTGGGGAAGCTGCGATAAAGGCAGGTACCCCGGAGCTGGAGAAGGAAGCCTGGATCTCCGCAGTCCTTCTGGAATGGGGATCCTGCGGCCGTGTCGTCTATGTGGATGACATCCCGGTCGGCTTCGTTCTCTATGCGCCACCGGCGTATGTGCCGCGCTCGACCGCCTTTCCCACAAGCCCGGTCTCCCCCGATGCCGTGCAGTTGATGACTGCTTGGATCACGCCCGGCTACCAGGGGCAGGGGCTGGGGCGGGTCATGGTGCAGACCGTCGCCAAGGACCTGCTGCGACGGGGATTCAAGGCGATCGAAGCGTTCGGCGATGCCCGGTGGAAGGAGCCGGCGTGCGTGCTCCCGGCGGACCATCTGCTGGCGGTGGGCTTCAAGACCGTACGTCCGCATCCGGTGCATCCACGGCTGCGACTGGAGTTGCGCACGACGCTCTCATGGAAGGAAGACGTCGAACTGGCACTGGATCGGCTGCTCGGTGCCGTACAGAAGGAACCGGCGCTGCGGCCGCTGTGATCGGAGACCCTACGAGAACGTGAAACGGGTCCATCCCTTGGGGATGGACCCGTTTCACGTGAAACAGCGGACCGCGGTGCTACTCGGCGATAAAGCCTTCGAGGTCGCGGAGGATGGCGGCCTTCGGCTTGGCGCCGACGATGGTCTTGGCGACCTCGCCGCCCTGGTACACGTTCAGCGTCGGGATGGACATCACGCCGTACTTGGCAGCGGTGGCCGGGTTCTCGTCGATGTTGAGCTTGACGATTTCGATCTTGTCGCCGTGCTCGGCTGCGATTGCCTCCAGCGACGGGGCGATCTGGCGGCACGGACCGCACCATGCGGCCCAGAAGTCCACCAGGACGGGCTTCTCGCTCTTCAGGACGTCCTCGTCAAAGGAGTCGTCAGTCACGTTCTTCAGGGCGCCGGCCACGGCGGCCTCCTTAACTTTGCGGGGTGTGGGGTGAGAGGCGTGGATCAGACGGCGGCCGCGGCGGCCTTCTCCTCGTCGGCGAGCGCAGAAAGGAAGCGCTCGGCGTCGAGGGCGGCGGAGCAGCCGGTACCGGCAGCGGTAATGGCCTGCCGGTAGGTGTGGTCTACGACGTCGCCGGCGCCGAAGACACCGGTCAGGTTGGTGCGCGTCGAAGGAGCACTGACCTTGAGGTAGCCCTCGTCATCGAGGTCGAGCTGCCCCTTGAAGAGCTCCGTACGCGGGTCGTGGCCGACAGCGATGAAAAGGCCGGTGACCGGGAGCTCGGACGTCTCGCCGGTCTTTGTGTTGCGCAGCGTCAGACCGGAGAGCTTCTGCTCGCCGTGGACACCGGCAACCTCGCTGTCCCAGGCGAACTTGATCTTCGGGTCGGCGAAGGCCCGCTCCTGCATGGCCTTGGAGGCCCGCAGCGAGTCGCGGCGGTGGACGATCGTGACCGACTTGGCGAAGCGGGAGAGGAACGTTGCCTCCTCCATGGCCGTGTCGCCACCGCCGACCACGGCGATGTCCTGGTCCTTGAAGAAGAAGCCGTCGCAGGTCGCGCACCAGGAGACGCCACGTCCGGAGAGGGCGTCCTCGTTCGGCAGGCCGAGCTTTCGGTGCTGAGAGCCGGTGGTGACGATGACGGCCTTGGCGCGGTGAACCGTGCCTGCCGTGTCGGTGACGGTCTTGATGTCACCGGCCAGATCGACGGCAACGACATCGTCCGGGATGAGCTCGGCGCCGAACCGCTCCGCTTGGGCGCGCATGTTGTCCATGAGCTCGGGGCCCATGATCCCGTCCTGGAAGCCCGGGAAGTTCTCCACGTCGGTGGTGTTCATCAGAGCGCCACCAGCGGTCACGGCGCCCTCGAACACCAGGGGCTTCAGCGACGCACGCGCGGTATAGAGGGCCGCGGTGTAGCCCGCAGGGCCGGAGCCGATGATGATCACATTACGGACGTCGCTCACGGGTTTCTTCCTCGTCTCTGCAGACTGCCTACTGTCCACGCCTAATGGGGTCGGTTCAACGACTCACACCCCACCCAACGGATCCTACGGGGGATGCATTCCCGACGTGCCGGAGCGGCGCTCGGCACGCTTCTCAGGGGCGGGCGTAGCTGTGGGTCAGGAGTAGCTTGCCCTTGCCCGTGGGGTCTGTGTCGACACAGCCGGCGTCCATGACATAGGCCTGGACGAGCGTCGCGTCGGTCTGGTGCGGCAGGACTACGAGGTAGGCGTGAGTTCCCTCGTAGGCGCCTTCCTCGATCGCGAGAGCGGGAGTCCTTCGTCCGATGCCCTGCTGGATGCAGGTAGGGACTGTCACGGCGGGCGTGCGCAGCGGCGTCTTGGGCGAGGGGGGCGCGGGGGACTCGGAATCGGGCGTCGACTGCATCTCGACGGACGGCGCTCGCTTCTCGTCCGATTCCCCTGAGGCGGGCATGCCGGTGCTGTTCAGAAGCGCTTCCACGCGTTGGCTGAGCGGAGAACCCGAGAACGTGTTCACCCCGTCTCCGGGGGCGCTCACGCCGCTGTCCGCGGCCTTGCTGGCCCCTGCGGAGTCCGTGGCATTCTGGACCGTCTGCAGCATCAGGACGCTCAGGCCGACCATGGCTGCACCGAGGGCTGTGCCGAGAACGATGCGGCGGCGTCGTCGTGCGGGTCGGCGACCGGGGCCGGTTGTGGCCCGCGGGTGCCCCGTAGGACGGTCCGCGAGGGTCGGCTGTATCTCCCGGCCCCCTGTCTCCTGGCCCTCTGTCTCTTGATCTCCGGCTTCCTGAGCGTGTTCCACGAGAGCGGCTGTTTCACGTGAAACATCTGCCGCGTCGTCCGAGGCACGAAGTGGTTCGGCGGCCAGTGCGGCATCGATGCGGTCTGCGATGTCATCGGGCATGCGCTCAGGAGCAGGCAGGGCGCCAAGAAGCCCACGGATCTCTTCGAGAGAGACCAGGACCTCTGCGCAGATGCCGCACTCGTCGACGTGACGGCGTACTTCCGTCGTGCGGGACGGAGACAGCAGTCCTTCGGTGAGATCGGCGATCTCCGAGACGTCCGGGTGCTGGGTCGTGTCGGCCGTTGATGTCATGCGTGTCCACCTCCGCCCTTCACTCCGGCAGGATCACTGGTTCCTGTGTCGCTCGGCTCCGACGCGGGTGGGACGGATGCTCTCTGCGTCCGGTTCCTTCCGGGGCTGAGATCATCGGTCTCTCTGCCGTCGCTGCGCAGATGGACGAGCAGCGGAGCGAGCCGGGCCCGGCCCCGCGCGCAGCGGCTCTTCACCGTGCCGGTCGGCACGTCGAGGATGCGGGCGGCCTCGGCGACGGGGTAGCCCTGCATGTCCACGAGGACAAGCGCGGCGCGCTGTTCGGCGGGAAGGGTGCCGAGCGCTGCCAGAAGTTCACGGTGCAGATCCTGGCGTTCGGCCGGCGCCTCGGCGGATTCGTGAGGCTCGAGAAGCTGCTCGAGCCGCTCGGTGTCGTCGACCGGTGAGGTCTTGCGTGTAGCGGCTTTACGCACCCGGTCGAGGCATGCGTTGACAGTGATGCGGTGCAGCCAGGTGGTGACGGCCGACTGACCGCGGAAGGTGTGGGCGGCCCGGAAGGCGGAGACCAGGGCGTCCTGGACCGCATCGGCCGCTTCCTCGCGGTCCCCCAGGGTCCGTAGTGCCACGGCCCACAGGCGGTCTCGGTGGCGTCGGACGAGCTCACCGAAAGCATCCGGTTCACCGGCTACATGGCGAGCGAGGAGGTCTGAGTCGCTGAGTGGCTCTGACGGCTCGGAGGCCACCTCCCCTCCCTCCCTCTGTGCGTCGGGGCCGTCTGTCTATCACGATTCATATGCCCTGCGGCATAGAGATGAGGAAGATCAGTTCAGCGAGGGCTGTGGTCACCAGCAGCCGGACATGCAGCAGGCCGGCAGGGAAGAGGTCCCTGCCGGCCTGACCGGTCAGCCGAGTACGGAGATCTCCGAGATTCCGCCACGGAAGGAACCTGCCGACCCGTCCGGTGGGAGTTCGGTGACATGGATCAGCACGTAGCGGGTGCGTACGGGCTTGGTGAACGTCTCCTCCAGGCTGCTTCCTGCCTTGGTCAGCTTGGTGAGGCGCTGCGGGAAATCCGAAAGCGACGACGGGGCGGAGGCATCCTCGGCAGCTGCGAGCACTTCGGTCTTCTGACCGCTGCGGTACAGCTGGACCTTGATGCCTCTGACGTTCTGGACACTGCCCAGGTCAACGACTATGCCGCTGCCGTCTCTGCGGGGCGCGAGGTTCCCGAAATTCGGGTAGCCGTCGTACCTGGGGGTGATCCAGGCGGTGTCGGACTTGCCGTCGACGGCGTTCGGTGCGTCCTGCTGCTTGATTCCCGACCCGCTGGGCATGAACTCTGTCGCACCGCTGAGCCGCAGCGGCTTGGTGGGGGCGGGAGAAGCCTTGTCACCGTTCTCCGGATCCGTCTGTGTAGTTCCGGGGTCGTCCTTCTCCTTGCCGCGGTCGAGGAGCGTCTCCGCGAGCTGCCAGCTGCCGAGGCCCAGGGCCGCGATGAGGAGGGCTGACACGGCCCACTTGAGCGCCTTGCCGGTGCGACTCTCGAGCGGGGCCGGCGGTGTGGACAGCACAGGCTGTGTCACGGGGACACCGGGGCCGGCGGGCGGACGCCCGTAGCTGCCCTGCTGATAGGTCGTGCGCTGGTATTCCGGCGGAGCCGTGAAGGTGGGCTCCGGCGGCCGGATGCGGGGCATCGCCGCGACCGCCTTGGCCAGCTCGTCCGGTGTGGTGCACGGCTGCTCCTGCCGGGAGGCGGTGGCCCCGTCGTTGACGAGGGCGCGCATGGCGAGTTCGGAGAGGCCGCGGTGGACTCCCGCCCGCACCTGGTCGGGCGCGATCAGCCCCACACCCTTGGGGAGCCCGGTGAGACCGTAGGCATCGATCTCGTAGGGCCAGCGCTGCGTCAATGCGGCATAGAGCAGGGCGCCGATTGCCTCGGTGTCGGCGCGCTGCGGCCCGTCGGCGGTGATGCCGCGCAAGGCGGCGTTCACGGCGAGGCCGCGGATCCGGTACTGGCCGGTCGAGCTCCGCAGCACCGCGCCCGGTGTGAGCCTCAGATGCGCGAGGCCCTCGCGGTGCGCGGCCGCCATGGCCTGGGATACCTGGCTGACCAGCTGGTAGGCATCGTGAGCGTCCATCGGACCGGCGGCCAGCAGAGCCGTGAGCTCGGTGGCATCGGGGAGCCATTCGTGGACGACATAGACGAGGTCGTCCTCCTCGACCGCGTCGAGGACCTGCACGAAACGCGGGTCCCCGAGCAGCGCGGAGGACCGGGCCGCGGCCAGCACGGAACGGGCTCGTGGATGGTCCGCAGGGAGCAGATGTACACCCACTGCGCGGCGCAGTTTCTCGTCGACAGCACGCCAGCTGCTGAATCCGTCCAGACGGGTGACGCACTCCTCCAGCCGGTAGCGTCTCGCCAGTTTGTGACCGCTGTGCAGGTCCGGGGTCGCTGCGGCGGCTTCAGAGCTGCTTCGCTCACCGTCCGCGTCCTGGGGGCTTACGCCCTCCGTGTCCTGGGCTTCTGTCGTCCCGTCGGTCGTGGCCTCGTCCGCCTTGGCGGTCAGCGGTTCATCACCGCTGTTGTCGGCCACGTCGACGGCAGCCGTGCTACGTTCCGCCACCGTCGTTCCTGCCTCCCCATCCGTTGCGCGATGCCAGCCAGCTCTGCACAGTCACGCCAATTGTGCCCACACTCCAGCGCTATGCACGACACACAGAGACCGGCGATGGTTGTGCGGGCCGTCGGTCCTCAGCGTCCGAGCCGTCCGCGGACCATACCGACCATGCCGTTGATCTCTTCGATCCGCATGCGCTTCGCAGCCACGAAGAAGACCCCCATGAGCGCGGCCCCGCCGAAGATCAACGCGACCAGCGAACCGAGGGCACCCTCGCCCAGGCCCAGCAGGAGGGCGAAGCCCACGCCACCGCCGATGACCGCTGCGGGGATCGCCGCCAGGCACAGGCGGGCGTACGTACGCACGACATGGGCGCCGTCCAGGTCGCCGCCCAGCCGGTTGCGCAGTCGACGCCAGGCGATGCCCACGCCGACGGCGTAGGCCAGCCCGTACGAGGCCGCCATGCCGACGACCGCCCACTGGGCCGGAAGGACCACGTAGCAGAGAGCGGAGACGGCAGCGTTGACCCCGGCGACGATGACCGTGTTGTAGAACGGCGTGCGGGTGTCCTCGTACGCGTAGAAGCCGCGCAGCACGACGTACTGCACGGAGTACGGGATGAGGCCGAGTCCGAACGCCATCAGGATGAAGCCCATGGACCGGGCCGCCTCGGTGCCGCTGGACGAGTACAGCAGGGTGCACATCGGGACGCCGAGCGCGAGAAACGCGAAAGCCACCGGAACGATGGCCACGGCGGAGTTGCGGAGCCCCTGGGAGATGTCGTCACGGACCGCGCCGGGGTCGTTGTCGTGGGCGGCACGGGAGATACGGGGCAGCAGGGCCGCCATGACCGAGACGGTGATGATCGCCTGCGGCATTCCCCAGATCAGCTGGGCGTTGGAGTAGGCGAGGAAACCCGCGCCATTCCTGCCGGAAGCCTTCCCGGCCGCTGTCGCCAGCTGCGTGACGACCAGGACACCGGCCTGGTTGGCGAAGACGAACAGGACGGTCCACTTGGCCAGCTTGACCGTCTTACCGAGGCCGTGGCCCTTCCAGTCGAAGCGCGGACGGAAGCGGAAGCCGGCCTCGCGCAGATACGGAATCATCGCCAGGGCCTGGACGACCAGACCGAGCAGCGTGCCGATACCCAGCAGCCGGATGCCCTCCGGCGGAATCGTCTGCACACCCATGTGGGATTCGGCCGAGGTGCCGTAGACCCAGATGAACATGCCGAACGTGAAGATCATGACGATGTTGTTGAGGACCGGGGTCCACATCATCGCGCCGAACCTGCCGCGTGCGTTCAGGATCTGGCCCATCACCACATGCACGCCCATGAAGAAGATGGTGGGCAGGCAGTACCGGGCAAACGTGGTGGCGACGTTGTCGGCCGCAGGATCGTTCGCGATCGTGCTCGACATCAGGTGGATCAACAGAGGGGCGGCGAAGACGGCGATCGCCACGATCACGCCGAGCGCGACCATCACAAGGGTCAGCAGACGGTTGGCGTAGGCCTCGCCACCGTCCTCGTCGTCCTTCATGGAACGGACGAGCTGTGGAACGAAGACCGAGTTGAGTCCGCCGCCGACGGTGAGGATGTAGATCATTGTCGGCAGCGTGTACGCGATGGTGAAACTGTCACCGAGCAGCGCCGCACCCAGCGCAGCGGTGATCACCAGGCTGCGTACGAATCCGGTGAGTCGGGACACCAGGGTGCCGGCCGCCATCACCGCGCTGGACTTCAACAGGCTGGAGGCCCGGCCGCCGGACTTCGGCGGGGCGGGCGCCGGATCCGGTTCGGGCTCGGGCGGAACGGGGGGCCCGGCCGGCCCCTCCTGGTCCCGGAACAGGTGCGCGAACGCGTCCGGTCCCTCGTGGCCCTCGGACGCCTGGGTGACGAGGTCGTCGACGCCGACGAACTGGGTGGTTGCCGCGTCTTCGCCGTACGGCAGGTGCCGGGACGGACCGGCGGGCTCGGGCGGCGGGGTCTGCGCCCAGATGCGCGGATCGGGGGCGTACTGCGCCGCGGGCGGCTGCTGGTAGAGCGGCTGCGGTTGCTGGTATGTGCCCGGGGGCGGGGGCGGGTGTGCGGCGCGGTCGTACAGCACCTCCGCCACCGGGTCCTGGGCGGAGAGGTCCTGGGCGCGGTAGGGATCGCGGTTGTACGCGTCCTGGAGGTACGGGTCCGGCGCGGGATCCACCCGCCTCGGGTCCGAAGGCGTCGCGGATCCATCGGAGGGCCCGGCTCCGCCCGCACCCTGACCGCGGTCACCGTCGTACGGCGCGTTCATCGATACCCCACCTCATTGTCCCCGGCCGACCGGCCACGACAGACATCGCTCAACGGTCCACTTTCTCACCCGTGCCCGAAGGCTCCCCGCTTTCCGGACCGGTGTCCGGCGTCGGGTCACTCGGCTGCTCGGGTTCACCGCCGTCGCCTCCGGACGGGCCGTCCGCGTTGGCACGCTTGCGATGGGTGTACATCCTGATGCCCGCGAGGACCAGCAGCAACAGTCCGCCCGCGATCACCAGCAGCACGGTCGGTGTGACCTCGGAGACCTTCACCGTGAAGGTCATCTCCTCGCCGTACGGCGTGCCGTCCTCGGTGTAGAGCTGCGCCCTCACCTGCACCTGGCCGTTGGCGTTTGCCGAGGCGTCGAACTTCACGGACTGGCTGTGGCCGCCCGCGATGCGGATCGGCTTCTCCGCCACCGCGCTGCCGTCGTTCAGCCTGAGCCGAGTCGCGTTGTCCGACTTCAGCCGGAGAACAAGATGATCGACACCCTGCACCAGCTTGTTCTGCACCGTCACCGGGATGGTGGCGCTGCGGCCGGACAGGGTGACGTCCGACTTGGAGATGAGTTGCACCTCGTTGGTGAGGCCGTGCAGATACGTGCGAACCGCGTCCCGGTACTGCTGTGCTTCCAGCGGCCTGCCACGCCACGAGGTCGACATGGACCGGTTGATCGCGTTGCCGAAGGGGGTTACGACCCGCTCGGGCTGGGTGAGGATGACCCGGAAGCTGTCGAGCGAGGCCTGGGTGGCCTTGATGTCCTGGAAGGCCTGGGTGGGCAGCTCCTGGCTGCGGAGCTTCCTCGGGTACTGGGAAGTCCCGGGAACCCTCGTCGTCGCGTCGGCGTCCGGCTTCGCCTCGGCCGCGTCCACCAGGTCGAGGGGCTGAGTCCACCGTTCGTCGTCGAGGGCGTGCAGGGCGCGCGCCATCGACTGTGCCTGAGCGGCGGTCGGCATCCTCTGCGGTGCCACGACGATGCTGCGCTCGTCGTCCGTGTCCTGGTCGTTCAGCGCCAGGGTCGTGGCGAGGAACTTCTGAACGGCGAGGGTGGAATTCCCCGCATTCGACATGTCGCCCTCGAAGGCCCTGGAGAGCCGGTAGTCGGCGACGACAGCGGTGGTGCCGCCACCGATCGGCCGGGCCGCACTCGGCGTGTACGGCAGCCCTCCGGTCTCCTGGAGGCTGTCGCTGCGGGCGATCACGTTGTGCGCACCGGCCGATGTGGCGACATCGACGATCGACGGATCGATGGCGCCTTCGACCGGCCACGCGAAGTCCGTGGACGGCTTCACGTGCAGGACGGTCTCCACCGTCGGGCTGGCCACCTCGGTGGCGTTCTGCAGGTGGCTGAGGCTTCCCGAGACGTTCTTTCCGCGGTGGGCGAGGGATGCCAGATCCGGGTCGGCGAACGGCAGCGCGACGACCTTGTCGTCCGCCACGGCTGACTCCAGCTGGGTGAGCCACTGCTTGGCGACGACCTGGTTCTTTCCGGCGATGGTGGTGTCACCGACTCTGACGCGGTAGCTCTTCGTCATCGCGTCGACGCCGGCCAGCAGGTCCGGGTCGATCACCCAGGTCACGGGCAGCTGCCTGCCCAGCGAGACCATCTGCTCGAGGCGCCCGCCCGGAGCGAGCTCCGCGGCGAGGTCGTCGTCCGCGAAAACCGGGGTCTGTTGCTCGTCGGAACCCGTCTCGGCAGTGAGGTGGGCCGACGCGATCAGCGGCCAGAGATAGGTGATCCGGGTCCTGGAATCACTCTCGTTCTGCTGCCAGGGAAGAAAGGTGCGCTCGATGCCGAGCACCTGCTCGTACGGGACACGGGAGGTCTGTCCGGACAGCGAGACACCGAACTGGTAGACACCGGCGTCGTCGAGCCCCAGTTTTCCGACGGGCACGGACAGCGTGAAGTTCTGCGTGATCCCGGACGGGAGCTTCGCGATCTTCAGTGTGTACTTGCCGCCGATCGCCGCCGGATCGCTTCCGGGGACATACCCGGTGCGTTCTGCTGCCGTGTCGATGGATGTCCTGCCGAACAGTCGCGGCCCCACCCGCAGGTCGACCCGGGCATCGGTGACCGTTTCCTTGCTCCTGTTGGTCAACGTGCCGGAGACAGTGAGTGTGTCCCCCTTCACCGGCGCGCTGGGGGCCAGGGAGTCCAGGGTCACGTCAACGGTGCTGGAGCCGGACGGAGCCTTGCTCGCCTCGTCGGCCTGCGCCCCGGGCACGGCCGGACCGGCGAGCAGAGTGGCGACGAGCGGCGCTCCGAGGATCACGGAGGCTGTGCGCCGCAGCCACCGGCGGGCAGGAGAGTGACTGATCCCCTGAATGTCTGCCGCCTCGGCCACGCGCCCGTCCGTCCCTCGTCGTAGTCAGCTGCTGTCGATCGTTGTCCGTTGCTGCGTCCCCGCATGGTAACGATGTGCGCGGGGGCCACGTGCTCGGGAGTGCGCTTGATGATCGGGAGAGTCTTGCAGGGCGAAAAGAAACGATGACGCCCGGGCCGGTCCGGGCACGTACCCTTTTCTGTTGTGCCGAACGCCAATGAAGACATTTCCAGTGCCCTGACCCAGGTGCAGCACCGCGCAGTCAGTGAACTGCTGCGGGTGTCCCCGGTCGCCGACGACCTCGCCCGCCGTTTCCAGGATGCCGGATTCAGTCTCGCCCTGGTTGGCGGCTCGGTCCGGGACGCGCTTCTCGGCAGGCTGGGGAACGACCTGGACTTCACCACCGATGCCCGCCCCGAGGACGTCCTGAAGATCGTCCGTCCGTGGGCGGACTCGGTGTGGGAGGTCGGTATCGCCTTCGGCACGGTGGGGTGTCAGAAGAACGGCTACCAGATCGAAGTCACCACATATCGGTCGGAGGCGTACGACAGGACCTCGCGCAAGCCGGAGGTTTCCTACGGCGACTCCATCGAGGAAGACCTGGTTCGCCGCGATTTCACGGTCAACGCGATGGCCGTCGCACTGCCGCAGAAGGAATTCATCGACCCGCACGGCGGCCGCGAGGACCTGGCGGAGCGTGTGCTGCGCACCCCTGGGACGGCCGAGGAGTCGTTTTCCGACGACCCGCTGCGGATGCTGCGCGCCGCACGCTTCGCCGCGCAGTTGGACTTCGATGTCGCCACCGATGTGGTCACCGCGATGACTGAGATGGCAGGACGCATCGAGATCGTCTCCGCCGAACGGGTGCGTGAGGAGCTCAACAAGCTGCTGCTCTCCGCTCACCCTCGGAAGGGTCTTGGCTTGCTGGTCTCCACGGGACTGGCGCAGCAGGTACTGCCGGAGCTGCCCGCACTGCGACTTGAAAGTGACGAGCATCACCGTCACAAGGATGTCTACGAGCACTCGCTGACCGTCCTGGAGCAGGCGATCGATCTGGAGGAGGACGGACCCGACCTCACTCTGCGCCTCGCGGCGCTGCTCCATGACATCGGCAAGCCGCGGACCCGGCGCTTCGAGAAGGACGGGCGCGTCTCGTTCCATCACCACGAGGTGGTGGGCGCCAAGATGGTCAAGAAGCGAATGGCTGAGCTCAAGTACTCCAACGACATGATCAAGGATGTCGCGAAGCTGGTGGAGCTGCATCTGCGCTTCCACGGCTACGGCGACGGGGAGTGGACCGACTCCGCAGTTCGCCGGTATGTGCGTGATGCGGGTCCGCTGCTGGAGCGGCTCCACAAACTGACCCGCTCTGACTGCACGACGCGGAACAAGCGCAAGGCCGGTGCCCTCTCGCGGACGTATGACGCACTTGAGGAGCGTATTGCGCAGCTGAAGAACCAGGAGGAGCTGGACGCCATCCGGCCCGACCTGGACGGCAACGAGATCATGCAGACGCTGGGCGTCGGCCCCGGGCCGGTGATCGGCAAGGCATACGCGTTCCTGCTGGAGCTGCGGATGGAGCACGGCCCGATGGGGCACGATGCCGCGGTCGCTGAGCTCAAGAAGTGGTGGGCCGCGCAGAGCTGAGGTCGGAGCCGGCGTCATGTTTCACGTGAAACATGACGTGACCGACGCGACGAGGGGCGCTGTTTCACGTGAAACAGCGCCCCTCGTCGCGTCTACCGGCTTGGAGGTCACCCCGTCGGTTACGGCCGTGGGGTAGCTGCCCGTAGAAGGGTCCGGGGCCTTGCTGTTGCGTAGAGGTCATTCGGCGCTTTCGGATGTGCGCCTCCCTCCCATCGGTGCACGCACGCTTACAGCGCTCCGGCGACGCGGCTCCATCGGAACATCGTCACTGCGACGATCGTGTAGAGCGCGGCAACTCCGATCACCACCGCGGCCGACTCGCCGTCAGGAGGAAGGACCAGGGCGGCTGCTGCAGCAGCACCTACAAAAGCCACGTTGAACAACACGTCGTAGAGGGAGAAGATCCGGCCTCGGAAGGAGTCGTCCACCGACGCCTGCACGACGGTGTCCGTTGCGATCTTCGCTCCCTGGGTGACCACTCCGAGGACGAACGCCGCGACCAGCATCGGTCCGGGCCTGAACCACAACCCCAGCGCGGGTTCGAGGACGGCGGCCGCGGCGGCACAGGCCGCCATCCAGCGGAGCCGGCCGAGCCACCCCACAGCCCAGGGCGTCACCAGCGCGGCCGCGAAAAATCCCGCACCTGAGAACCCCACGGCAAGGCCGAGCAGGGCCAGCCCGCCGGAGTTGCTGTCGGACCAGGCGTACCGGCACAGCATCAGCACCATGACGGTCAGCGCCCCGTAGCAGAACCGGATCACCGTGATGGCCGCCAGCGCCCGTGCCGCATCCTTCCGCTCCGACAGATGGCGCAGTCCGTCGACGAGCCCCCGTGCGGTGGTGGCCAGGGCGTCCCTCAGTCGGAGACGGGGGCCGCCCGGATCCGGCCCGAGAAGATCGGCCGCAAGGCGTAGGGACGCCAATGCTGACGCCAGATAGAGCCCCGCGCCCAGCAGCACGACCGCTGCATCCGAGTCCGCCGCGACCAGACGTACGGCGAAGGCGAGGCCGCCGCCTGCCGTGGCGGCGAGCGTTCCCGCGGTCGGTGAGAGCGAGTTGGCCATGACCAGCCGGTCCTCGTCGACGACCCGGGGCAGCGCGGCCGAGAGGCCCGCCAGCACAAAGCGGTTGACCGCGGTGACGCACAGCGCCGAGGCGTAGAAGAGCCAGTCGGGCGCGGTGCCGAGGATCAGCAGGGCGGTGCAGCAGGCGAGGGCGGTGCGCAGCAGATTGCCGTACAGAAAGACCTGACGGCGCGGCCAGCGGTCCAGGAAGACGCCGGCGAAGGGGCCGATGAGGGAGTACGGAAGCAGCAGTACGGCCATCGCGGAGGCGATGGCTCCCGCCGATGTCTGCTTCTCCGGGGAGAAGACGACGTGCGCGGCGAGGGCGACCTGGTAGACGCCGTCGGCGGACTGGGAGAGGAGCCGTACGACGAGCAGACGACGGAAGTTCCGAAGGCGCAGGAGTACGCGCAGATCACGTACGACGGGCATGAGGGCAAGGGTCACATACGTTGAGGGTCCCCGGGCGGATTACCCGGGGACCCTCAACGATGTGGGAGAGGCGGAGCGTTGCCGCTCATCGCCCTCCTACGGTGACACGCCGTTTCCGGTCGGGTCAGCGCTCGACGTCGCCGTTGATGAACTTCTCGACGTTCTCACGGGCCTCGTCGTCGAAGTACTGGACCGGCGGGGACTTCATGAAGTACGAGGACGCGGAGAGGATCGGGCCACCGATGCCGCGGTCCTTGGCGATCTTCGCGGCACGCACGGCGTCGATGATGACACCGGCGGAGTTCGGGGAGTCCCAGACCTCGAGCTTGTACTCCAGGTTCAGCGGAACGTCACCGAAGGCGCGACCCTCGAGGCGCACGTACGCCCACTTGCGGTCGTCCAGCCAGGCCACGTAGTCCGACGGGCCGATGTGCACGTTGTCGGCACCCAGCTCACGGTCACGGATCTGGGAGGTGACGGCCTGCGTCTTGGAGATCTTCTTGGACTCAAGGCGCTCACGCTCGAGCATGTTCTTGAAGTCCATGTTGCCGCCGACGTTCAGCTGCATCGTGCGGTCCAGGACGACGCCCCGGTCCTCGAAGAGCTTCGCCATCACACGGTGCGTGATGGTGGCGCCGACCTGCGACTTGATGTCGTCGCCGACGATCGGGACACCGGCCTCGGTGAACTTGTCGGCCCACTCCTTGGTGCCGGCGATGAAGACCGGGAGGGCGTTGACGAACGCGACCTTGGCGTCGATGGCGCACTGCGCGTAGAACTTCGCAGCGACCTCGGAACCGACGGGCAGGTAGCAGACGAGAACGTCGACCTGCTTGTCCTTGAGGACCTGGACGATGTCGACCGGGGCCTCGGGGGACTCCTCGATGGTCTCGCGGTAGTACTTGCCCAGACCGTCGTGGGTGTGGCCGCGCTGGACCGTCACGCCGGTGTTCGGGACGTCGGCGATCTTGATCGTGTTGTTCTCGCTGGCGCCGATGGCGTCCGCGAGGTCGAGTCCGACCTTCTTCGCGTCGACATCGAAGGCGGCGACGAACTCGACGTCACGCACGTGGTAGTCGCCGAACTGGACGTGCATCAGACCGGGCACCTTGCCGGCCGGATCGGCGTCCTTGTAGTACTCGACGCCCTGCACCAGCGAGGCGGCGCAGTTGCCCACGCCGACGATGGCTACGCGAACCGAACCCATTCCGGTTGCTCCCTGTGTTGAGTGTTCTCGGTGATTCCGATGAAGGTCCGGCGGAACTGCCGGGACTTCATTTGCGGGTGTCGTCGGACGGATCCGGCGGGGTGTGACCCCGATGCCGGGGCAGGCCGTCCGACTCTCCTGCTGTGTTCTGCGGAGCCGAGCTCTCGGGCGAGGATCGTCGCTGATCCCGTCCCGACCGCTCGCTCTCGATGAGCTCGTTCAGCCAGCGCACTTCGCGCTCCACGGACTCCATGCCATGTCGCTGCAGCTCAAGTGTGTAGTCGTCGAGTCGTTCGCGGGTCCGTGCCAGAGAGGCGCGCATCTTCTCCAGGCGCTCCTCCAGCCGACTGCGGCGGCCTTCCAGCACGCGCATCCGCACCTCGTGCTCCGTCTGCCCGAAGAAGGCGAAGCGGGCTGCGAAGTGCTCGTCCTCCCAGGAGTCGGGGCCGGTGTGCGAGAGCAGCTCCTCGAAGTGCTCCTTACCTTCTGCCGTCAGCCGGTAGACGATCTTGGCGCGGCGCCCTGCCAGTGAAGAGGCAGGGGCGACCGCACGGCCGGTGGCGGGCGGGAGGTCGGCGGGAGCATTTCCTGTCTCCTCGATCAACCAGCCGTTCGCGACCAGCGTCTTGAGGCAGGGGTAGAGGGTGCCGTAGCTGAAGGCGCGAAAGATCCCCAACGAGGTGTTGAGGCGTTTGCGCAGTTCGTACCCGTGCATCGGCGACTCGCGGAGCAGGCCGAGTACGGCGAATTCGAGGATGCCGGAGCGTCTGCTCAACTTCGCCTCCTCCTTACTCCGAGTGCTCTCGTGGAGCCCTATGCCGAGCTGATGTATCGACTCGATACATCCCGACGATAGATCGCTCGCCGCATTGCGACAAGGGGGGCCGTCGTGAGCGGCGTCACATCATCAATTCGTGGGAAGCGACTTGCGTTATTTGGGGTGAACTTCGGCTCTAGGGGGGTTTTGACCGTGCGTAGTCTGTGCGGCATGCAGACCACCGGGAACCGTGTGGCGTCCGCGCGCGTCAGTCATCGCGGACCTGCCGGATCGGCTGCGGATGAGCCTGTCGCAGGGCTGGTCCGTAATTCGGGGGGACCGGATCTCAACTGCCGCTTCCAGGCGTTCTCGCCTGCCCGAGGAGTAGTCGTTCGATGAGCGAGCACCGTCGCAAAACGCAGCAACCGCAAGGTGGCGGGCGTGCCGCGGCCAGACGAGCCGCCCAGTCGTCCTCAGGACGCCGTGCAGCGCCGTCACGCGGAGTAACTTCCGAGTCACCTTCCGATTCCTACGGCGGGGAGAGTCCCTACGGCGGACGCGCCGAGGCCAGGAGAGCCGCCCAGCGCGGCGGGCGCCGTGCCGCCGAGGGGGGTGGTGCAGGTAATGGTGGAGGGGGTCGTCGTCGCGGTGGCGGCGACGGGCGCGAAGGCCCCGGCCGGGGCCGCGGACGCGGTAATCAGCCTCCTGCCAAGAAGCGCTTCATCGACTACCCGCGCGCCGGCAAGTACGGAGCGAGGCGCTGGGTGCCGTCGTGGAAGCTGGTCTCCAGCCTGTGTATCGGCTTCCTCGGCCTGCTCATGGGCTTCGCCGGGCTGGCTTACGCGATGGTCGGCACGCCCACGATTAAGGCGGCCGCCAAGGCGGAGAACAACGTCTACTACTGGGCCGACAACACGCAGATGGTCGCGACGGGTGGTGAGACCAACCGCCAGGTCATCGATTACTCACAGATTCCCGCAGCGATGCGGAACGCCGTCATCTCGGCGGAGAACAAGTCGTTCGAAACGGACAGCGGAATCGACCCCATGGGTATCGCCCGAGCCTTCTACAACATGGCCAAGGGCGGTGAGACCCAGGGTGGCTCGACGATCACCCAGCAGTATGTGAAGAACTCACGGCTCAACCAGGAGCAGACCCTGAGCCGTAAGTTCGAAGAGCTCTTCATCACGCTCAAGGTGGGCAAGACCGAATCCAAGCGCAAGATCATGGAGGGTTACCTCAACATCTCGTACTACGGACGAGGTGCATCAGGAATCCAGGCCGCAGCGCGCACGTACTACGGCAAGGACGCCAAGGATCTGGACGCGAGCGAGTGTGCCTTCCTGGCCACGCTGCTCAAGGGCGCGACCTACTACGACCCGGCGGGTGCGCCCGAGTACGACCCCGTACAGGCGACCGCGGCAAAGAATTTGGATCGCGCGAAGAAGCGCTGGGCCTGGATCCTCGAGGAAGAGGTGAAGGACGGCCGGTTGGGGGCTGGGGACCGCCAGAAGTTCCTGAAGAAGGGGTTCCCCATGCCGGACCCGCCGAAGAAGAGTGCGCAGTTGGGCGGCCAGATCGGTTATCTGGTGGACCTGGCCAAGGCGAACTTCCTCAACAACAACGACAAGGGCATCACCGCGGACAAGCTTGCCCAGGGCGGATACGAGATCCACACCACCTTCGTCAAGGACAAGGTGGACAAACTCAACGCCGCGGTCAAGAAGGTCTACGACAACAAGATCAAGCCGAAGCAGCGCCCCACGACGGACACGCACGTCCAGTTCGGTGGCGCGTCGGTGGATCCGAATACCGGTGCCATCGCCGCGATCTACGGCGGCCAGAATGCGACGACGCACTACACCAACAACGCCGACACCACCGGTGCACAGGTCGGTTCGACCTTCAAGCCGTTCGTGCTGACGGCGGCGATGGAGTACGGCAAGCGTGACCCGGCCGGCGGTCCGGACCAGGGCGAGTCCGAACGTACCCAGGTCTCACCGAAGAGCATCTACAACGCCGACGACCAGCTGAAGATCAAGAAGTACAACGGTGAAGTCTGGACCGATGAGAACGGCAAGGAGTGGCTGCAGTCCAACGACGGCCATGAGTCGAGGGGGAACATCACCCTTCGCGAGGCCATGCAGTGGTCCGCCAACTCCCCGTACGTCCAGCTCGGTATGGACGTCGGCACCGACAAGGTGAAGGAGGTCGCCGTCGCCGCGGGTCTGCGCGACGACCGCTCCATGGCGGACTCGACCGTTCCGTCCTTCTCCATCGGTACGTCGCAGCCGAGTGCGATCCGGATGGCAGGGGCGTACGGCACCTTCGCCACCAGCGGAATGCAGCGCGACCCGTACTCGGTCGAAGAGGTCAAGCTGCGCGGCGAGGTCATCTACCAGCACAAGAAGGTCAACAAGCGCGCCTTCGACCCCGCCATCGCCGACAACGTCACCGACGTCCTGAAGAACGTCGTGGAGAAGGGGACCGGCACGCCTGCCCGGATCCCCGGCCGCGACGTGGCGGGCAAGACGGGTACGACGGACGACAACAAGTCCGCCTGGTTCGTGGGCTACACCCGGGAGCTGTCGACGGCCATCAGCATGTACCGGCTGGACGACAACGAGAAGCACAAGAACCGTAAGTTCGAGAAGATGTACGGCACGGGTGGCGAGCAGACGATCCACGGTGCCTCGTTCCCGGCCCAGATCTGGCATGACTACATGATCGAAGCGCTGAAGGGAACGACGCCCGAGAGCTTCCCGAAGCCGCAGCCCTGGGGCGACACGGTCTACGGCGGCGGCGCGAAGAGCCCCAGCCCGACGCCGAGCGACGTGCCTTCGGAGACCCCCTCCAGTACGCCGTCCACGACGCCTTCGACGACACCCTCCGTTCCGACGCCCGACCCGAGCAACAGCTGCGGGGCATGGGACTGGAACTGCCAGAACAACAACGGTGGCACCAACAGCGGAACGGATACCGGCGGCGGCACCACCACCGGCACGACCGATGGTGGTACGGGCAGTACGGACACCGGAACCACCACCGGTACGTCAGCAGGCGACGGTGGTACCACGGACACCGGCGGCAACGGCAACGGCAACGGCAACGGGAGCGGGAACATCTTCGGAGGCCCGGCCGGGTAGCGCCCGGCAGGCAAGCGCTCCGCGCGGCCGACAGGCCGACAAAGGTGGAGCCGCAGGAGGACGTCCCCAAGGGCCGCCGCACCACTCGGTGCGGCGGCCCTCGCCGTCTCCACAGTCCCGTACGGCAGGATGTGCGGCATGCCAAGCGCAGAGGACACGAGCGTGCACCAGGAGCGGCCCGTCGTACGGCCCACACAGCAGGACGAGATCGCGGCGGCCGGCAGTGAGCTGATCGGCGGCCGGTCGGGACGCTGGGCGAGGATCGGCACCGGTCCGCTCACAGCCGTGCGTGTCGTCGCACTGGTGGCGATCGGGATGTTTGCGCTCGGCATGGTGCAGAAGGCGCCTTGCTACAACTGGGCATGGTTCAGAGGCGCCAGTTCGCAGTACACGCACGCGTGCTACTCCGACATTCCGCATCTCTTCGTCGGACGTGGGTTCGCCGACGGCCTCGTGCCGTACTTCGACCGGTTGAGCGGCGACATGCAGTACCTCGAGTACCCCGTACTGACGGGCGTGTTCATGCAGGTCGCGGCCTGGCTGACGCCCGGCGGCTCCATGCAGTACCGCGAGCAGATGTACTGGATGGTCAACGCGGGCATGCTCATGATCTGTACCGCGGTCATGGCCGTGTGTGTCGCCCGTACGCACCGGCGCCGTCCGTGGGACGGGCTGCTGGTCGCCCTGGCGCCCGCCTTCGCGCTCACCGCGACGATCAACTGGGACCTGCTGGCCGTCGCCCTGACGGCCGCGGCCATGCTCATGTGGTCCCGGCAGCGTGCGCTGGCGTTCGGCGTCCTCATCGGCCTCGCCACGGCCGCCAAGCTCTATCCCGTATTCCTGCTGGGGCCGATCCTCGTTCTCTGCTGGCGCGCGGGCAGATGGCGGGAGTTCTTCGTGGCGACGCTCGGCGCGGCCGCCTCCTGGCTGGTGGTGAATCTGCCGGTGATGGTGTTCGCGCCCGAGGGGTGGAAGAAGTTCTACACGTTCAGCCACGACCGGCCGCTCGACTTCGGCTCGTTCTGGCTGATCATCGCGCAGCGTGCCGGCATCTCCATCTCGGTCGACACGGTGAACAACATCTCGCTGCTGCTGACGGTCCTGCTGTGCGCGGGCATCGGTGTGCTGACGCTGATGGCCCCGCGCCGGCCCCGCTTCGCCCAGCTCGCGTTTCTCGTCGTCGCGGCGTTCATCCTCACCAACAAGGTCTATTCGCCGCAGTACGTGCTGTGGCTGATCCCCCTTGCGGCGCTGGCCAGGCCGCGCTGGCGGGACTTCCTCATCTGGCAGGCGTGCGAGGTCATGTACTTCCTGGGGATCTGGATGTACCTGGCGTACACGACGAGCGGCGACAAGCACCAGGGGCTGCCGACGGAGGGCTACCAGCTGGCGATCGCCGTGCATCTGCTGGGCACGCTGTACCTCTGCGCCGTCGTCGTACGGGACATCCTGATGCCGGAGCGGGACGTCGTACGCAGCGACGGGTCGGACGATCCGTCGGGCGGGGTGCTCGACGGCGCCGAGGACGTCTTCGTCCTGGGACACGCAGCGACGCACCGGCCGCGGCACGCGGCGCACGCGGTCGAGGGACCGTGGGTGGAGTGGGGTGCGACGCGCGAGTCCGCCACCGACTGAACAGGGCCTCGCCGGAAGGCTGCGAGCCTCCGGCGAGGCCCTGGCCTCAACGGTCGTTCTGCCGGCCGGCCCACCGCCTCAGCGGTCGACGAGGCGGTCGAACTGGGTGGTCGTGTGGCGCAGATGGGCGACCAGTTCGTCCCCGACCTTCGGCTCCGGCGCATCCGAAGGCACGAACAGGATCGACACCTGCATGTGCGGCGGCTCGGCGAACCAGCGCTGCTTGCCCGCCCAGACGAACGGCGACAGGTTGCGGTTGACCGTGGCCAGGCCGGCGCGGGCGACGCCCTTCGCCCGCGGCATCACGCCGTGCAGGGCCTTCGGAGCCTCCAGGCCCACGCCGTGCGACGTACCTCCGGCGACGACCACCAGCCAGCCGTCGGAGGCGGCTCTCTGCTGGCGGTAGCCGAACCGGTCGCCCTTGACGACACGTGTGACGTCGAGGACGGAGCCCCGGTACTCAGTCGCGTCGTGGTCGCCGAGCCACAGCCGCGTGCCGATGCGGGCGCGGAAGCGGGTCTGCGGGAACTGCTGCTGCAGCCGGGCCAGTTCCTCGGCACGCAGATGGCTGACGAACATGGTGTGCAGCGGCAGCCGGGCCGCCCGCAGGCGGTCCATCCAGCCGATGACCTCCTCGACCGCGTCCGAGCCGTCCGTCCGGTCCAGCGGCAGGTGCAGGGCAAAACCCTCGAGGCGTACGTCCTCGATGGCGGCGTGCAACTGCCCCAGCTCCTCCTCCTTGACGCCGTGACGCTTCATCGAGCTCATGCACTCGATGACGACCCGGGCCCCGACCAGCGCGTGCACACCGTCCACGGAGGACACGGACCGGATGACGCGGTCGGGCAGCGGCACCGGCTCCTCGCCCCGCCGGAACGGGGTGAGCACCAGCAGATCGCCGCTGAACCAGTCCTTTATGCGGGCCGCCTCATAGGTGGTGCCGACGGCCAGGGTGTCGGAGCCGAAGCGGATCGCCTCGTCGGCGAGCCGCTCGTGGCCGAAGCCGTATCCGTTGCCCTTGCAGACCGGGACGAGTCCGGGGAACTGGTCGAGCACGGATTTCTGGTGCGCCCGCCAGCGCGCGGTGTCGACGTAGAGGGAGAGCGCCATGGCCGGTCCGGAACCTTTCTGGTGGCTGCGGTGTATCAGAGGTGTGCGGAGCTTGATGAAGTGCCTGAGATTGTCGGCTTGCCTTCCGGCATGCCTGCTGAAGCACCTATTCAAACGAATGAAGCCGTTTTCGTCAGCGGCGCGACATGTACATATCGAGAGCCTTGTGGAGCAGCTTGTTGAGCGGGAAGTCCCACTCGCCGACGTACTCGACGGCTTCGCCGCCCGTGCCGACCTTGAACTGGATCAGGCCGAAGAGGTGGTCCGTCTCGTCGAGCGAGTCGCTGATGCCACGAAGGTCGTAGACGGTCGCGCCCATCGCGTACGAGTCGCGCAGCATGCGCCACTGCATCGCGTTCGAGGGCCGGACCTCGCGCCCGATGTTGTCGGATGCGCCGTACGAGTACCAGACGTGGCCACCGACGACGAGCATCGTCGCCGCCGACAGGTTCACGCCGTTGTGCCGCGCGAAATAGAGCCGCATGCGGTTGGGGTCCTCGGAGTTGAGCACCGTCCACATGCGCTGGAAGTAGGAGAGCGGGCGCGGCCGGAAGTGGTCGCGGACCGCGGTGATCTCGTACAGCCGCTGCCATTCCGCGAGGTCCTCGTAACTGCCCTGGACGACCTCGACACCGGCCTTCTCGGCCTTCTTGATGTTGCGGCGCCACAGCTGGTTGAAGCCCTTGAGAACGTCTTCGAGCGACCGGTTGGCCAGCGGGACCTGGAAGACATAGCGCGGCTGTACGTCACCGAATCCGGCGCCGCCGTCCTCGCCCTGCTGCCAGCCCATCTTCCTCAGCCGGTCGGCGACTTCGAAGGCGCGAGGCTCGATGTGGGTGGCCTCGACATCGCGCAGACGCTTCACGTCGGGGTCCTGGATACCGGACTTGATGGCGGTCGAGTCCCAGCGACGGATGACGACCGGCGGGCCCATCTTCACGGAGAAGGCACCCTGCTGCTTGAGATGCGCCAGCATCGGCTGCAGCCAGTCGTCCAGGTTCGGGGCGTACCAGTTGATGACCGGGCCCTCAGGGAGGTACGCGAGATACCTCTTGATCTTGGGGAGCTGGCGGTACAGGACCAGGCCGGCGCCCACCAACTCGCCGCTCTTGTCGAACCATCCCAGATTCTCCGAGCGCCATTCGGTCTTCACATCAGCCCACGCCGGGACCTGGCAGTGACTGGCCGAAGGCAGACTCTGGATGTACGCCAGATGCTGCTCTCGGCTGATGGTCCTCAGGGTCAGGCTCATGTCGGGGCGCTCCTCGGCAGGTGTGTCCCCATCGGTCAGGGGCTCCGGCTCTCGCGCCGAAGCCTACTGCGACCGGGGAGCGCCCCGTCTGGCCCTATGGGACCTTGCCGACCCGGTGGAACCCGGCAGCCCGGTCCACCGGGACCTGGACGGCCCCTTGGTGTGGACCGGCGCCGGGTCCCGGTGCGTTCGGCCGGGTCCGGGCCGGAGTCAGCCGATCACACCGCCGAAGAGGCCTCCATGGGCCATGCCCAGGAAGAATCCGATGGCGGACGCACCCATGCCGAGGATCAGCGGGAACCTCTCGCGCGTGGTCACCGAGATGTACTGCCCGTACGCACCCGTCAGGATCCCGAGGAGTCCGGCCCACGAGCTGATCAGATGCAGACTGTGGAACATCGCCGTCACGAAGGCGAGAAGGCCGAGAACGACGGTCACCGCCATCAGGGTGTCCTGGAGCGGATGGGGCCTGCCGTCCGTGGCCAGCAGGGAAACGGCAGGGCGGGTTCGCGTTGTCTGTGCCATGGAGTACCTCCTGGCCGAAAGGCGGCGCATGGTGTCGCCGCTCACACCCGATGTGTACAGATTGCGTCTCCTGAGCACCGGATTTCAACCGGAAGCCGGTGTGCGGGTACTCTGTACGGTCTGCACCGGTGTCTGCCCAGGCCAGCACAGCAGCCCCTCTCGATGGAGGGCGTTGTCAGTGTCGGCTGTTTTACTCGGAGACACTGTTGCTTTACGCATCACGACCCTCCTGCCACGGAACGACCGTGGCCGCTGAGTCCAAAGGAGGTGGGTTCCACATGCGTCACTACGAGGTGATGGTCATCCTCGACCCCGATCTCGAGGAGCGCGCTGTCTCCCCGCTGATCGAGAACTTCCTCTCCGTCGTCCGTGAGGGCAACGGAAAGGTTGAGAAGGTCGACACCTGGGGCCGTCGTCGTCTCGCTTACGAGATCAAGAAGAAGCCCGAGGGCATCTACTCGGTCATCGATCTGCAGGCCGAGCCTGCGATCGTCAAGGAGCTCGACCGCCAGATGAACCTGAACGAGTCGGTCCTCCGGACCAAGGTCCTCCGTCCCGAGATCCACTGAGCATCTAGCTCAGCGGTCATCGGGTTCGAGTAGCAGCAAGCAGCCAGAAGCAATCCCCGCCGAGAGGTTCACCCATGGCAGGCGAGACCGTCATCACGGTCGTCGGCAATCTCGTCGACGACCCCGAGCTGCGCTTCACCCCGTCCGGTGCGGCGGTCGCGAAGTTCCGTGTCGCGTCCACTCCCCGCATCTTCGACCGGCAGACCAATGAGTGGAAGGACGGCGAAGGCCTGTTCCTCACCTGCTCGGTCTGGCGGCAGGCGGCGGAGAACGTCGCCGAGTCGCTTCAGCGAGGCATGCGCGTTGTCGTGCAGGGCCGGCTGAAGCAGCGGTCGTACGAAGACCGCGAAGGCGTGAAGCGCACGGTCTACGAGCTGGACGTCGAGGAAGTCGGCCCCAGCCTCAAGAGCGCCACGGCCAAGGTCACCAAGACCACCGGTCGCGGTGGCCAGGGCGGCCAGGGTGGCTACGGCGGTGGCCAGCAGGGCGGCGGCAACTGGGGCGGCGGTCCCAGTGGCGGTGGCCAGCAGGGCGGCGGCGGTGCTCCCGCCGACGACCCGTGGGCCACCAGCGCGCCGGCCGGCGGCCAGCAGGGCGGGGGTCAGCAGGGCGGCGGAGGCGGTTGGGGCGGAAGCTCCGGCGGTTCCGGCGGTTCTGGTGGCGGCTACTCGGACGAGCCTCCCTTCTAGGGCAGCTCGTACCCCCACTTCTTGATCACACAGGAGAAACACCATGGCGAAGCCGCCTGTGCGCAAGCCTAAGAAGAAGGTCTGCGCGTTCTGCAAGGACAAGACCCAGTACGTGGACTACAAGGACACGAACATGCTGCGGAAGTTCATTTCCGACCGCGGCAAGATCCGTGCCCGCCGCGTCACCGGCAACTGCACGCAGCACCAGCGTGACGTCGCCACGGCAGTCAAGAACAGCCGTGAGATGGCGCTGCTGCCCTACACGTCCACCGCGCGATAAGGGAAGGGTGACCGAATAATGAAGATCATCCTCACCCACGAGGTCTCCGGCCTCGGCACTGCCGGCGACGTCGTCGACGTCAAGGACGGGTACGCCCGTAACTACCTGGTTCCGCGTGGCTTTGCCATCCGCTGGACCAAGGGTGGCGAGAAGGACGTGGCGCAGATCCGCCGCGCCCGCAAGATCCACGAGATCGCGACGATCGAGCAGGCCAACGAGGTCAAGGCCAAGCTCGAGGCCGTGAAGGTCCGTCTGGCTGTTCGCTCCGGCGACGCCGGCCGCCTCTTCGGCTCCGTCACCCCGGCCGACATCGCCTCGGCGATCAAGGCTGCCGGTGGCCCGGACGTCGACAAGCGTCGCGTCGAGCTCGGCTCGCCGATCAAGACGCTCGGCGGACACCAGGTGTCCGTGCGTCTGCACCCCGAGGTTGCGGCGAAGCTCGGCATCGAGGTCGTTGCTGCCTAAGGGCAGAGCTCACCAGAGCAGGTGAGGGGCCGCACTCCATGGGAGTGCGGCCCCTCGTCGTTTCACGTGAAACAGGCTCGGTGGCCGGTGGTCAGCGGCCGGTGGTCAGCGGGTGGCCCCGGTGACGATCCACTTGCCCGAACGGGTCCGCAGCCAGAGCGTCAGCATGCGGACCGTCATCATCAGGGCCATCGCCCACCACAGAGCCGTCAGCCCCCCGCCGACCGTGGGAACGAGCAGGGCGACCGGGGCGAAGACGGTCAGGGTGATCAGCATGGCCCAGGCGAGGTAGCGGCCGTCCCCGGCGCCCATGAGTACACCGTCCAGGATGAAGACCACGCCGGCGATCGGCTGGGAAAGCGCCACCACCAGCAAGGCTGGGACGAGTGTGTCCTGGACCGCCCCGTCGCCGGTGAAGAGCGGGATGAACAGGGGCCTGGCGAGCACGATCAGTGCCCCGAGGACCACACCCGAAGCGATGCCCCACTGGACCATGCGACGGCATGCCTCACGTGCGCCCTGGGTGTCATCGGCTCCCAGATACCGGCCGATGATGGCCTGCCCGGCGATGGCTATGGCATCGAGGGCGAAAGCCATCAGGCTCCACAACGAGAGGATGATCTGGTGGGCGGCGATGTCGGTGTCGCCGAGGCGTGCGGCGACGGCGGTGGCGATCATCAGTACGGCACGGAGCGACAGGGTGCGGACCAGGAGAGGGGCGCCGGCCTGTGCGCTGGCCCTGATTCCTGTCGCGTCGGGGCGCAGCGAGGCCCCGTGCCGACGCGCGCCCCGTACCACCACGATCAGATAGGCGGCAGCCATCCCGAACTGGGCGATCACCGTGCCCCAGGCTGATCCGGCGATGCCGAGCCCGGCGCCGTAGACAAGACCCGCGTTGAGGGCGCCGTTGGCCGCGAAGCCGCCGATGGCGACGTAGAGCGGGGTTCTGGTGTCCTGCAGGCCGCGGAGTACGCCGGTCGCGGCCATCACGATGAGCATGGCAGGGATACCGAGACTGGATATCCGCAGATAGGTGGTGGCGTACGGGGCGGCGGTGTCGGAGGCGCCGAAGATCTCGACGAGCCAAGGGGCCGAGGGGAGCGTCACGGCTATGACGGCGACACCGAGGAGCAGAGCCAGCCAGATGCCGTCCATGCCCTGCCGGATCGCGGAGGCAAGATCACCCGCCCCTACCCGCCGTGCAACCGCTGCCGTGGTGGCGTACGCGAGGAAGACGAAGATGCTGACGGCGGTGGTGAGGAGTGCCGCCGCGACCCCCAGACCGGCCAGTTGCGGTGTGCCCAGATGGCCGACGATGGCGCTGTCGACCATCACGAAGAGGGGCTCGGCGACGAGTGCGCCGAAGGCGGGGACAGCGAGCGCGATGATCTCGCGATCATGCCGTCGACGGCTGGAGTGCGAGGTCACCGGAGCCAGGGTCATGGGCGCAAATCTAACCTTCCACAGGTAACGGATGCAAGGTGATAGTGGTCCTTACATTTGTCGGTGCGTCGTGTTCTTCTGCGCGTGGTTTGCCGTGATCTTGTGCCGAGTCTGAAAGTTTTTCTCCCCCACAGCCCGTGGATGGAGAAAAGGCAGGTCAGGACCGTGTTCATGGTGGCGTTATGAGTTTGTCCACAGTGCTGTCCCCCGCTCCGTGCACAGGTTCTGCGGAGTTCTCCACAGCATCTGGTCCGTCGTCCACATGCCCTGTGGATAACCAGATTGGCTGACGGTGCCGGGCCGCCTACCGTGGACCGGCGCCCACACCCCGTTTCAGCCCTGGAATCCCACAGATCTCGACGTGATGGAACCGGAGTCGAGCGTCTCGATTGTCGGTGCTGTGCCGTAAGAAGGAGTGGCACGGCGAGGGTCCGCGGAGCGGACGGGAGGAGGTGGCCGGTGAGTATTCCCGAGCCTTTGGACGACCCCTGGACCGACACCGGTCCCAGTGACCGTCTGCCTGTTTCCCGCCAGCGTCGCGGTGACAGCAGGGACCGTGGTGAGCAACACGACCGCGGCCGGGAGAGCAGCGGCTGGGACGGTGGATCGCCCGGCTTCGAACGCGTACCCCCGCAGGACCTCGACGCCGAGCAGTCGGTCCTCGGCGGCATGCTGCTGTCCAAGGACGCCATCGCCGACGTCGTGGAGATCATCAAGGGGCACGACTTCTACCGCCCCGCCCACGAGACCGTCTTCCAGGCGATCCTCGATCTCTATGCCAAGGGCGAGCCGGCCGACCCGATCACCGTCGCGGCCGAACTGGTCAAGCGCGGCGAGATCACCAAGGTGGGCGGTGCTCCCTATCTGCACACCCTCGTGCAGTCCGTGCCGACCGCGGCCAACGCCTCGTACTACGCGGAGATCGTCCACGAGCGGGCGGTCCTGCGGCGGCTCGTCGAGGCCGGCACGAAGATCACGCAGATGGGATACGCGGCCGACGGCGACGTCGACGAGATCGTCAACTCCGCGCAGGCCGAGATCTACGCCGTCACCGAGCAGCGCACCAGCGAGGACTATCTGCCGCTCGGCGACATCATGGAAGGCGCACTCGACGAGATCGAGGCGATCGGATCGCGCTCCGGTGAGATGACCGGTGTACCGACCGGCTTCACCGACTTCGACGCGCTGACGAACGGCCTGCACCCGGGCCAGATGATCGTCATCGCGGCACGTCCGGCCATGGGTAAGTCCACGCTGGCCCTGGACTTCGCCCGGGCCGCTTCGATCAAGCACAACCTGCCCAGCGTGATCTTCTCCCTCGAAATGGGGCGCAACGAGATCGCGATGCGTCTGCTGTCCGCCGAGGCGCGGGTGGCGCTGCACCACATGCGCTCGGGCACGATGACCGACGAGGACTGGACGCGGCTGGCCCGCCGGATGCCGGACGTCTCGGCCGCCCCGCTCTACATCGACGATTCGCCGAACCTGTCGATGATGGAGATCCGGGCGAAGTGTCGTCGGCTGAAGCAGCGGAACGACATCAAGCTGGTGATCATCGACTATCTGCAGCTGATGCAGTCCGGTGGTTCGAAGCGGGCGGAGAGCCGTCAGCAGGAAGTCTCGGACATGTCCCGAAACCTCAAGCTGCTGGCGAAGGAGCTGGAGCTGCCGGTCATCGCGCTGTCCCAGCTGAACCGTGGTCCTGAGCAGCGCACGGACAAGAAGCCGATGGTGTCCGACCTGCGTGAATCCGGCTCCATCGAGCAGGACGCCGACATGGTGATCCTGCTGCACCGCGAGGACGCGTACGAGAAGGAGTCCCCGCGAGCGGGCGAGGCGGACCTGATGGTGGCCAAGCACCGTAACGGTCCGACGGCGACGATCACCGTGGCGTTCCAGGGCCACTACTCACGCTTCGTGGACATGGCGCAGACCTGAGCCGTGCCCGGCGGATCATCGTCGGGTCCGTGACCTGGGTGGGTTCACGGTGGGCTGTGTGTGACGCACCTGGGGCTGGGATTGCGCGAGGGCAGCGCGGCCGTGCTTGCCGCGTTCGCCGACGTGGTCACTCCGCCGGGATGGTCCGCGTGACGATCGTCTCCACCAGCCGGTCCAGGTCGCGGTGGGCGGTGGCGCCGCCGGTGAGCATGCCGGGCAGGGTGAAGTGGTCCAGCAGCAGGCCCGTCATGGCGAGGTAGAGCACGAGGAAGGCGTCGGCGTCGCCCGGCAGACCGGCCTCCCGGTGGAAGCGGGCGTTCGCGTCCAGGTCCGCGCGAACCGTTCGGTTGAGGTGATCGAGGAGGGCCGGCCGGCGGGTGGCTTCCAGGCGTAGTTCCAGCATGGCGAGATAGCCGGTGCGGTCATCGGCCATGCGCTGCACCAGCCACTGCATCAGCTCGGTGACCAGATGGCGTGAGGGTGTCGGGCGCATGGCTTCCTCGACCCTGACCGGATCCGGTGTCATCCGGTCGGTGATCCGGGCGCCCGTCTGCAGGAACAGCTCGTCGCGACTGGCGAAGTAGTTGGACGACGTGCCCACAGGGACGCCTGCCCGTGCGTCGACCGCGCGGAAGGTGAGTCCTCGTGCGCCTTCGTGCGCCAGCACCTCGATGGCCGCGTCGACGAGCGCCGTCCTGCGCTCGGGGTTCCTGACCATGCGTATCTCCGTATCCATTGGCTCATCGGTGAAAAGGGATTGCTCAACCACTACATGTGAAGCACTATAAGCGTAGTGGTTGAGTCCTCTGCCAACCCTCACCGAACGGGGAACTCGTGCGAAAGCTGACCTACTTCATTGCCTGCTCCATCGACGGCTTCATCGGGGACCCGGGCGGCGACGCGTCGTCCATGTACCCGTTCGTGAACGAGGAGTTCATCGCGTTCCTCGCATCCCAGTATCCGGAGACGGTTGCGACCGAGGGCCGCCGACAACTCGGCTTTCACGATGCCGAGAATCAGAAGTTCGACACCGTTGTCCAGGGAAGGGCCAGCTATCAGCTGGCGCTGGACATGAACATCACCAGTCCGTATGCCCAGCTGCGTGAGTTCGTGGCCTCGCGGACCCTGAAGGAATCGCCCGACCCGAACGTCGAGCTCATCTCGGACGATGTGGTCGGCAGGGTGCGGGAACTCAAGGCGGAGGACAGCGAACTCGGGATCTGGCTCTGCGGCGGCTCACAGCTCGCGGGGGAGTTGCTCGACGAGATCGACGAGCTCGTGATCAAGACGTATCCGCTGGTCTACGGGTCAGGCATGCCGATGTTCGGATCGGAATTCGCGGCCACCGAGTTCGCGCTCGAGTCGGTGCGTGTCTTCGACAACGGGGTGCTGGTCAGGACGTACAGCCGCAAGCGTTGACCTCTTGGCCCGCATACCGCGAAATGGGGTCGCCACGGAGCGGCTGCGCCGGTACTTGTTGACCATGACCTACCACTCAGAAGAACTGCTTCCCGGCACGCAGCGCGCACTGCTGCACCGCATCGCCACCGCGCAGGCCGAGGGCCGCGCACCCTCACTCGTCGCCGCGGTGCAGCGTCGGGGCCGGGTCGTCTGGAGCGGCTCCCGCAGCTGCGTCGACGACCATTCCCCTGACGCCGATACGCAGTTCAGGATCGGATCCCTCACCAAGACCTTCACCGCCGTGCTGGTCCTGCGGCTGCGCGACGAGGGTCTGCTGGATCTCGACGACCCGTTGGAGAAGCATCTGCCGGGTACGGGCGTCGGCGGTGTCACCATCCTTCAGCTGCTCGGTCACAGTGCGGGACTGGCTGCTGAGTCGCCCGCACCCTGGTGGGAGCGGACGCCGGGCACCCTGCGTCCCGACCTCGCCGATGTACTCGGGGAGCAGACCCGGATGCATCCTCCGGGCCGGCGCCATCACTACTCCAACCCTGGCTACACCCTGCTCGGTGCGCTGATCGAGACGGTGCGCGGGGCATCCTGGGCGGAGGTGCTGGAGCGCGAGATTCTGGAGCCGCTGGGCATGAGCCGTACTTCCACCCAGCCGCAGGCGCCACACGCGGGCGGCTGGGCGGTGCACCCCTGGGCCGATGCCTTGCTGCCCGAACCTACCGAGGACCTCGGCCTGATGGCTCCGGCCGGGCAGCTCTGGTCCACGGCCACCGACATCCTCCGCTTCGCCTCCTTCCTTGCCGAGGGGGACGACCGGGTTCTCGGCGCCGCCTCGGTGGAGGAGATGCGCGTGCCGTCGGCGCCGCCCGAGTCCGGCGACTGGGAGGGAAATTACGGTCTCGGTCTGCAGGTCGTGCGCCAGGACGGGCGCACCCTTCTCGGGCACACCGGTTCACTGCCGGGCTTTCTGGCAGCGCTCTGGTTCAGCACCGAGGACGATGTGGCTGCGGTGGTGCTCACCAACACCACCTCGGGACTGTTCGTCGGTGAGGTCGCCGCAGACATCGTGGACATCGTCGCCGATGCCGAGCCCCGTATTCCGGAGCCCTGGCGCCCGCTGACCGAGGTCGACCCGGACCTCCTCGCCCTCACCGGTCCCTGGTACTGGGGGACGCGTCCGAACATCCTGCAGTTGACCGCGGACGGAGGGCTGACACTGCAGCCGCTGCGGGGCAGTGGTCGTGGCGCCCGGTTCGTCGCGCAGCCTGACGGCAGCTGGATCGGGCTGGACGGGTACTACGCCGGGGAGACGCTCCGCGTCGTCAGGGCGGGCGACGGCAGCGTGAGCCACCTCGACCTGGGGTCGTTCGTCTTCACGCGTGAACCGTACGACCCTGCATCGGCCGTCCCCGGTGGGGTGGACGCGGGGGGCTGGCGAGGCCTCGGCGGCTGAGTGTCACACGGTCACGGCTCTGTGCCGCGTCGGCGTCAGGTTTCACGTGAAACGCGACGCGTGGTGACCGATACAGGTCTCAGGCGCGGACCGCTCAGGCCGTCAACTCCCTTTCCAGTGGCGTACGGAAGCGCGGGGTGACCCGCGTTTCACCCACCCATCCCGACAGCCGGGACGCCTCCGCCTCGATCGCGGTGGTGGCCTCCCGGCCGGCGTCGGTCAACAGTCGCCACACCGGCTCACCGTCGGCGCGCTGAGCCCAGCCGCCCACGATCCGGCCGTTCCACCACACCGTCGGTCCGATGTTGCCGGCTCGGTCGAAGAGCGCCGTCCGGTACTCGGCCGGCAAGTGGAAGCCGCGATCGGCCCAGCCCATCGCGCTCGGGTCGAGGGCCGGGAGCAGCGCCGCCCAGGGTTCCAGGTCCGGTTCGAGCTCCATGTCCCCAGGCGATACCCAGCCTGTGGCGCCGTTGTCGAGCCGCACCTCCTCGGCTCCGGCGGCTTCCAGTGCCTGGCGTACCTGGCCGAGGCCCCAGCCCGTCCACCACTTCAGGTCGGCCTCGGTCGCGGGGCCGTACGAGCGGAGCCAGCGCAGGGCCAGTTCCGCCTGTGCCGCTGAGGTCTCCCGGGCGGGCCAGGGCTCGGCTGCCGTCCATCGGAACTGGCTGGATGTCCAGGAGCCACGTGGCCTGTCCCTGCGGATCAGACCGTCGGCCGCCATCACTCGTATGACGCGTGTGGCGACGCCCTGTACGGTCTCCTGCTTCTTGCCGGGAAAGACCGTGATCTTCGTGCGCAGCGCCGGCACGGCGGCGGACAGCTCACTGCCGGTTGCGGACCCACGAGCCGTCAGGGCGGCGAGAGTCTCCTCCTCCGTCTTGGCGAGCCAGTGCGCGTCCAGTCCGTTCCCGTCGTCCCGCAGGTGCTTGAGGAAGGTCCGGCGCTCCTTGGCGGCCACCACCCTGGCGTTCGACGCGTCGACGTACGGAGCGAGCCCGTGCGACACGGTGAAGAGGGTGTTGCGCATGGAGAGCAGCCGGACCAGCGAGACCTCCTCGTAGAGAGCTCGTTCCACCGTGCCGACGCTGGCCTCGGACAGCCGGGCGCAGACGGAGAGAAAGACCGTGGCCGCGTCGGTGGCGTGCAGTGCCACGACCGCGTCGGCCACGGACTCCGCGGACGCTGCCCGTACGGCGGGTGCCAGGAGATGGCGCCTGCCGAGCCTGGACCGGCGCTGTGCGTCGCTGATGCCGTGCACCGAGACCTCCTTCGGTCCTTGGGATGTCGCCACCGGGTTGCGGGCAGTGGTCAGAGGGCGAGCTTGAAGCCCACATGACTGGCGATGAAGCCGAGTCGCTCGTAGAAGCGATGCGCATCGGTCCGGGTCGCGTCGGACGTCAGCTGGACCAATTGGCAGTCCTGGCGCCGGGATTCGTCCACGGCCCACTGGATCAGCCGCGTGCCGAGGCCGCTCCCGCGCTCGTCGGCATGGATACGGACGCCCTCGATGATCGAGCGTGTCGAGCCGCGCCGGGACAGTCCGGGGATCACGGTCAGCTGCAGGGTCCCCACGACAACGTCGTCGCGTACGGCGACGACCAGATGCTGGTTCGGGTCGTCGGCGAGCCGCTGGAACGCGGCACGGTACGGAGTGAGGTCGTCCGGTGACTCGCGCTGTGCGCCCAGGGGATCGTCCGCCAGCATGGCCACGATGGCCGGGATGTCGGTGAGGGCGGCAGGGCGTATCTCCAGATCGCTCATGATCGGCAGACTACGCAGATCACGCGGCCCGCGCGGGGACCTTCAGTTCTTCGACCGTCCTGACGAGCGGTGCCAGTTCGGGATTCCTGGCTGCCTCGTCGAGAGCGGCGCGCAGGGCCGTGTCATTCGTCGGCCGCGCCTCCGAGAGAAGGGTGAGGCCGGCTTCGGTGACATCCGTGTAGATGCCGCGGCGGTCGGTGTCGCAGAGATACCGGGTCAGCAGCCCGCGGTCCTCGAGACGGGTGACCAGACGGGTGGTGGCGCTCTGGCTGAGCACGACGGCGTCCGCGACCTGCTTCATCTGGAGATGGCCGCCCGGGCCGCTGTGCTGCCGGCTCAGGACGTCGAGCAGGGAGTACTCCCGCACGCTGAGGCCGTGCCCGGACTGCAGGGCCCGTTCGATGCGGGCCTCGATCTTGCCGTGGAGCAGGGAGAGGGCGCACCAGCCCTGGGAGAGGGCGGTCAGTGCGGGATCCGTCGCTGTCATGGTCTCTCCTCCGTGCGGAGCTGCTTCCGTCCAGGATAGGGGACGTCTGCAATAGCCCGCGCTTGCAATTAACCAGCGTCTGCAATTATTGTCGACGCTCGTAAGGCGCAGACGCAATCTTCTGGGAAGGTGAAACCCATGCCGCTGGCGCTCCTCGCCCTCGCCATCGGGGCATTCGGTATCGGCACCACCGAGTTCGTGATCATGGGCTTGCTCCCAGAGGTTGCTGCGGACTTCCAGGTCTCGATCCCGACCGCAGGATTCCTGGTCACGGGCTATGCCCTCGGTGTCGTACTCGGTGCCCCGCTGATGACGGTCCTCGGCACCCGGGTCACCCGCAAACGCATGTTGATGCTCCTGATGGGGCTGTTCATCCTGGGCAATGCGGTGTCCGCCGTAGCCCCGGTCTTCGGCGTGATGCTCGCGGGACGGGTGATCGCCTCTCTCGCCCACGGCGCGTTCTTCGGCATCGGGTCGGTCGTCGCGGCAGATCTGGTCGCCCCGCAGAAGAAGGCCGGCGCGATCGCCACGATGTTCACCGGCCTCACCGTCGCCAATGTCGTCGGCGTACCGCTGGGCACGTACATCGGGCAGAGCGTCGGGTGGCGCACCACGTTCTTCATCGTCGCGGCCCTCGGAGTCGTCGGCCTCCTCGGTGTGGCCAGACTGGTTCCCGAGCAGCCGAGGGCAGAGGGCGTACGGCTCCGCCACGAGCTGGCCGCGTTCCGCAACGTGCAGGTGCTGCTCGCCATGGCGATGACCGTCCTGGGCTTCGGCGGTGTCTTCGCCGCGATCACCTACATCACGCCGATGATGACCGAGATCGCCGGCTACTCCGCGTCCTCCGTCACCTGGCTGCTGGTCCTCTTCGGGCTCGGCATGGTCGGCGGCAATCTGCTCGGCGGCAAGTTCGCCGACCGCCACCTGATGCCGATGCTGTACATCTCGCTGGGTGCCCTTGCCGTGGTCCTGTCCCTGTTCACCCTGACCGCCCACAACAAGTTCGCGGCAGCCGTCACCATCGTTCTGATCGGCGGCCTGGGCTTCGCGACCGTACCGCCGCTGCAGAAGCGCGTGCTCGATCAGGCCGCCGGTGCCCCGACTCTCGCCTCCGCCGTCAACATCGGCGCTTTCAACCTCGGTAACGCACTGTCGGCGTGGCTCGGCGGCATCGTCATCGCGGCGGGTCTCGGCTACACCGCACCCAACTGGGTCGGCGCCGTCCTGGCCGCATCCGCCCTCGCCCTCGCCCTCCTCTCCAGCGGCCTGGAACGCCGGACGGGCACGCACAGTCGAAGCGTCGCCGGTCACGTCCCCGAGCCGGTCGTAGTCGCCGAAGCCCGGCGCTGAAACCCCCACAGCCAACACACGTACGTACGCACCATCGCACCAAGGAGATGTCCCTCATGACCACCACCCTCTCGCCGGCCGCCGTCACTCCGCTGACGATCCAGGACGCGGAAGCGCTCGTCGCCACTGCTCGCACCGCCGCGGAGGCAGCAGGTGTCGCCGCTGCCGTCTCGGTCCTCGACGCGGGCGGTCACCTGCTGGCCTTCCGGCGCGACGACCGGGCCGTCCTCATCGCGGGCGAGACCAGCACCCGCAAGGCCTTCACGGCCCTCCAGCTCGGTGCCCCGACCGCCGACCTGGTCGACGCGGTCCAGCCGGGCGGGCTCTTCCACACCCTGCCGACCGCCCTTGACCGGCCGCTGCTCTTCATCGCCGGCGGGGTGCCGGTCTTTCGCGACGGCCGGCTGATCGGCGCCGTCGGCGTGGGAGGCGGCGCACCCGAGCAGGACCACGGCTTCGCGACAGCTGCCGTGGAGGCGCTCGCCTAGTCGGCGAACCACCCCACGGACAGCGGAAGCGCATGAATGTCCGTTCCCACGTGCCTGGAGAACCTCGGCACAGGGGACGGACATTCGCGGTTGCGCGGGCGGACGACGCCTCGGGCCGGTCCGGTCGGTGTCAGCCCGTCGCCACGGTCAGCGGCGCGAAGCGACGAGTCCAGTCGCCCGGCAGCTCCGGGGCCCGGTAGGTCATCACCGTGGTGAAGGAGCCGGCTTGCAGACCGCACTCCTTGAGCAGGCTCAGCAGTTCCCCGTGACGTGCGTCGATGTCCAGGCGAAGAGGACGGTCCGTTGCCTTCGCGAGCGAGGTGACAAGCGCCTTCGCCGTATCGGTGTCCCGGGCGATCAGCGGACCGACCGCATGGGTCCGCTCGCTCGGCCAGATCGCCGCGTAACCCACCAGCTCACCGTTGTCCTCCGCGACCCGCAGGTGGTCCGCGAACGCCGGCAGCCGGGCGAGAATGTGCGTCCGGTCGGCGCCGAAGACCTCCGCGTCCAGCCGGAGCATGGCATGCAGATCCCCTGCGGCGGCCGGGCGGACGGTCACGGCGCCCGCCGTCGAAACGCCGCCGCCCGATGAGCCGCTCGGCCGGAAGTGCCCGACCACTCGCTCCGCCCGTCCCACCGTTTCGAAGCCGAGCTCCTCGTAGAGCGGCCGCCCCGGCTCCGTCGCGTACAGGCTGAGCGAGGTCTTCCCGGTCGCCTCGATCACATGGCGCATCAGACGACGGGCGATCCCTTGCCGCGCGTACCGCTCGGCGACGAGCAACATGCCGACGGCGGCGAAGCCCTGGCTGTAGGAGGTCACCACACAGGCGGCCATCAGGCCTTTGCCCTCGGGGTCGTCGATGCCGTAGCCGGTCCCTGCGGACAGGAGCAGGCCCCATCGGGGCTCATCACGCGGCCAGCCGCGGTCCTCACAGAGATCGGCGCAGGGGACCAGGTCTCCCCGGGTGAGACGCCGGACGGGCGCGTCGGCGTGCGGACGGGGCAGTGGGCTGGGCATGGGGCTCAGGCTGTCCGACGCACTGATCGCTCGTCCACCGCTTTACCGGAACTGGCCGAGACACGCAGCCGTCGGCCGCGCCGGGTCAGCCCCCATGGCTTCAGTACCGAGACCGCGGTGATGAAGAGGTACGTGGCTGTTGCCACAGAAGGCGCGACGACCAGATTGATGTCGACGGCGCCCTGCGCCGCTGCCTCGTTGATGCCTGGCCGCAGCGAGAAGATCGACAGGGCCGTGGTGATCAGAGTGAGCCAGAACTTCGTCCAGACCCAGCGGTGTCTGGCCAGACCCCACGGGGTACGGAGCGCCAGCACGAGACCGCTGAGGAGCGAGATCAGAGCGACGGGCACGACCAGCCAGTCCCCGAAGATCTTCATGGCGCGGGTCGCGGCCTGTGCGGTGGTGGTGTCGCCGGTCAGGAAGGCCGTGATCCCGAGTGTCAGCAGGCCGACGCTGAGGCCCAGCCAGCTGACGGAGACCGCGACATGGGCGACCAGAAGACTTCGGCGAGCGGGGCGCTTGAGTGGTTTCACGTGAAACACGGTGCCTGGCAAAGGGCAGTTGGGCGTCCGACAGCGGGAGTATCCGTGTGTACGTGCTCGGGCGTACGTGGCGCCTTCCTGTCGAACTCTCCGGCGGGCACCGTGGGCCGAAGCCCTGCCCTGGATCCCGGGTACGGCCATGGGGCAAGGGAGCGTAACGGGAAACGCGGTTCGGATACCCGGACTTCCCATTATTTGTCCGGCCCTGAGTCGACGCAGGGATGCTGGGACGAGGGGCCGCACGCGGTGGCTGCGAGCACTGTCGGCACGCAAGGCGACCAGAAGATGTTCGAGGCGAGGCACAGTTATGGACGCTCAGGCCACCATGCCCGGCGACGAAACTCTCAGATCTCCCGATGCGGCCTTGATCCACCGCACGCTGACGGAGATCGCCCCTGTCGCGGACCGGGCCACCTCGTACTTCTACGCCTTGCTCTTCGTCCGCCACCCCGAACTGCGCGCCCTTTTCCCGGCCGCGATGGACACCCAGCGAGACCGTCTCCTGCGGGCGATCCTGATGGCCGCCGATCGTATGGACAACCCCGATGCGCTGGCCGAGTACCTCGGCGGACTGGCCCGGGGACACCGCAAATACGGCACCCTGCCCACGCACTATCCGGCGGTCGGCGAGGCACTCCTGGGCGCCCTGAGCCGCTACGCCGTCACATGGGACGGGGCGGCCGAGGCGGCGTGGATCCGTACCTACACCGCGCTGTCGCAGATCATGATCGACGCGGCCGCCGAGGACGAGGAACGAGCGCCCGCCTGGTGGGTCGCGGAGATCGTCTCCCATGACCTCAGAAGGCCCGACATAGCAATCCTCACACTCCGCCCCGACCAGGCCTACCCCTTCCTGGCGGGCCAGTACACCGCCCTGGAGACCCCGTGGTGGCCGCGGATCTGGCGGCATTACTCCTTCGCCTCGGCGCCACGGCCCGACGGCCTGCTCACGTTCCACATCAAGGCGGTCCCGGCGGGCTGGGTCTCCAGCGCACTGGTGCACCGGGCCCGCCCCGGCGACGTCCTGCGGCTCGGCCCGCCCGCCGGCTCGATGACGGTCGACCACACGACCCACAACGGACTGCTGTGCCTGGGCGGCGGCACGGGCATCGCACCCATCAAGGCGCTCGTCGAGGATGTCGCCGAACACGGCGATCGGCGCCCGATGCAGGTTTTCTACGGCGCACGAAGCGACCGCGACCTGTACGACATCGACACCATGCTGCGGCTCCAGCAGACCTTTCCCTGGCTCGCCGTCCGCCCGGTGGTCTCCGGCGGGTCGGGCATGGGACTGAAGGGCCTCTTGCCCGACGCGGTGCGCGAGCTCGGCCCGTGGCACGAGTACGACGCCTATCTCTCTGGCCCGCCGGGGATGATCCGCAGCGGCGTGGACGTCCTTACAGGCATCGGCATGCCGTCCGCGCGCATCCGCTACGACGCCGTCGAGGAACTGGCGCCGACGACGGGCCCGGCCTGAACACGGGGCCCGTCCGAGCAGGAGCAGGCAGAAACAGGCCCACGGGCCCCGGATCAGCCCAGGTCCGGCGCGTGCATCGCCCGCACGCCCTCGATATTGCCGTCCAGGTAGTGCCGCAGCGACAGCGGTACGAGATGAACGGCGGCGATCCCGATCCGGCTGAACGGCACCCGTACGACGTCGTACTCGCCGCACGGATCCTCGATCTCGGGGCCGTGCCGACGGGAGAGGTCCATCGAGTCCAGTCGGCAGACGAAGAAGTGCTGCACCTTCACGCCCTTCACCCCACCGCCCTCGATGTGCTCCACGGTGTCGACGAAGCAGGGGACCACATCGGTGATCTTGGCGCCGAGCTCCTCGTCCACCTCGCGGTGAAGAGCCTCGACAACGGTTGCGTCCTCGGGCTCGACCCCGCCGCCCGGCGTGAGCCAGTACGGATCCACCCCAGGCTTGGTGCGCTTGATGAGGATGAGGTCGTTGCCGTCGAGCAGGATGGCGCGTGCGGTGCGCTTGACCACAGGACGTTCGGTCATGGCAAGAGAGTGGCCCACAGAACCCGTTCTGAAACACCCGCACGCCCGGGGGTCACCAGTCGGCTGCAGCGCGCACCAGCCACTCGTGCGCCCGCGCGATGTGAGGCAGGGCGAGTGTGCCGGTCCGAGCGGCCAGGAAATAGGTGCGCAGTGGCGGGACCGGCGGGTCCAGGAGCGCCACCACCTCGCCGCGCTCCAGAGCCCCCTCGCAGAGATAGCGCGGTAGCACGGCAAGCCCGGCGCCCGCGGCGGTGCACTCCAGGACCGCCCGCAGATCCGGTGCTATGACGGTGCCCGCGGCCGCGGGGCGGCAGTCGAAGACAGCCGCCCAGTAGCGGGAGACGAGCGGCAGGCTCTCGTGCACCTCCACCACCGGCAGCTGCTCCAGCACCACAGGACCTTTGTGCCGCAGCGCTCCGGGGCCGATGCGCGCGGCCCAGAGCGGGGCGGCGACCAGTACATGCTCCTCGTCGCAGAGCGGGGTCGCGGTGAGTAGCCCACCGCGCGGCCGGGCCGTCGCGATGGCCAGATCATGGTGTCCGGCGGCGAGACCCTCCAGCGTCTCCTCGGCGTTCGCGAGGAACGAACTGCGCAGGGCGAGACCGTGGGAGACGAGGGGAGTGAGTGCGGGCAGAGCGCGCAACGAGATGAATTCCGGGGGCCCGGCCAGATGCAGCGTCCGTACGGCCGACTCCTCGTCGACCCCGCTCTCGGCGATCTCGACCAGCGCGTCCAGGTGCGGGGCCGCCCGCTGCGCGAGCTCGTCGCCCATGGTTGTCGGGGTCACGCCGCGGGCCCTGCGAAGGAAGAGTGGTCGGCCCAGCTGCCGTTCCAGTGTGCGTATCTGCGAGGTGACCGCGGGCTGGGAGAGGCCGAGCAGCGCGGCGGCCCGGGTGAAGGACCCGGCCCGGTGCACCGTCACGAAAGTACGCAGCAGGGCCAGGTCCACGTCCTGTCCCCTCCCACCCTTGCGAAGCGTCCGACGCGAACAACTATAAATATGTCGATAGGTCGCTGTCGCTACCGTGATTGGACACTGACGCAGAGTCAATTAGCCTTGTCCAGGCGGTTCTTCGCGCGTGGAACCGGGACGGTCCGAGCCACGAGGGGGGAGGCTCGGACCGTCCGTACCGGCCATGTCTTCCTGTGCCCTGCGGGCTCAGCGCCGGCTCGTCGCCTCGTCCAGCGCCCGCTCCACGTCGGCCACCAGGTCGTCCGCGTCCTCGGCCCCGACGGAGAACCGGATGAAGCCTTCCGGTACGGCGTCGCCGCCCCAGCGCGCCCGCCGCTCGGCGGTGGAACGTACGCCGCCGAAACTCGTGGCGTCGTCGACCAGCCGCAACCCGGCCAGGAAGCGCTCGGCGATGTCACGGTCGGGCAGTACGAACGACACCACGGAGCCGAAGCGCCGCATCTGCCGCACGGCGACCGGGTACGAAGGGTCGGTGGGCAGCCCCGGGTACCGCAGCCCGGTGATCTCCTGCCGCTTGCCCAGTGCCTCGGCGAGAACGAGCGCGTTTGCGCACTGCCGGTCGATCCGCAGCTCCAGCGTGGCCAGCGAACGGTGCGCGAGCCAGGCCTCCATCGGTCCGGGGATCGCGCCGACGACCTTGCGCCAGCGTCGCACGCCCGCCGCGAGCTCCGGATCGCGGCAGGTCACGTGGCCGAGCAGGATGTCACCGTGTCCGGTCATGCCCTTGGTGTCACTGGCCACCGAGAAGTCGGCGCCCAGCTCCAGCGGACGCTGACCGAGCGGGGTGGCGAGCGTGTTGTCGACGGCCACCAGGACGCCGGCCCCGTGCGCGGCCTCGATGAGCCGCCGTAGGTCGCAGACGTCGAGCCCAGGGTTGGACGGTGTCTCGATCCACAGCAGTCGGGCCCCTTCCAGGACCGCCAGCTGTGCGTCGCCCCCGGTGGGCGCGGTCCGCACCTCGACGCCGTACGCCTCCAGCTGCTGGCGCACGAGCGGCAACGCCTGATAGCCGTCGTCCGGCAGGACGACCGTGTCCCCGGACCGCACCTGGGACAGCAGTACGGCCGAGATCGCCGCCATGCCGGAGGCGAACACCGTGGTCTCGACCGTCTCCCCCGGCGCTTCGAGCTCACCGATGGCCCGCTCCAGGTGGGTCCACGTCGGATTGGTGTCCCGGCCGTACGTGTACGGGCCGGTGGGCTCGCCGGAGAGGTGGAAGTGCGCGGCGAATACCGGACCGGGCAGCGTGGGTTCGTACTGCTCCGGTTCTGGAAGACCCGCCCGTACCGCCCGGGTCCCGTCACCCATGGTGCTCATGCTGTTCCTTCTGTTCTCTGGTCGTACCGGTGCTTCTGATCCTGCTGGTTCGCTGATCGCTCCGATCCGGTGGGATCAGTCCTCGTCCGGCAGGACGACATTCAGTGCCCAGGACACGACCGAGATGATCAGGCCGCCGAGCACGGCGGTCCAGAATCCCTCGACATGGAAACTGAGGTCGAACTGGTCGGCCAGCCAGGAGGTCAGCAGCAGCATCAGGGCGTTCACCACAAGGGTGATCAGACCCAGTGTGAGTATGAACAGCGGCAGGGTGAGCACCTTGACTATGGGCTTCACCACGAAGTTCACCAGCCCGAAGAGCAGGGCCACGAGGATCAGGGTGAGCACTTTGCGTCCGGTACTGCCGCCGGACAGCGTGATGTTGTCGAGCAGCCAGATGGCCACGGCCAGCGCACCTGCGTTGGCGATCGTCTTGACTACAAAATTCTTCATGTGTCTGATCGTGGCAGACATGATCGGTGGCGAACACCGGCAGAGCGAAAGCAAGGGGCGGACGGGCCATGAAGGCATTCAGGCTGGACGAACTGGAGGCGGAGCGGGCCGCCAACGACGGCGCGTATCTGCAGTTCCTGCGGGAACGGAACATGTCCGTCGGCCTGTACGCGCTGGACGCCGGCGACCTCGATCCGCAGCAGCCGCACAAGCAGGACGAGGTCTACCTCGTGGTCAGCGGCCGTGCCTCGATCACCGTCGGCATGGAGACAACACAGGTGGGCAGGGGAAGCGTGGTGTACGTACCGGCCGGTGTGGCTCACAAGTTCCACCACATCACCGAGGATCTGCGGGTCATGGTGGTCTTCTCTCCGCCGGAGAGCTGAGCCGGGTCCTCAGGGATCCCTAAGGGTTCGATCAGGGGAGTTCGGGGGCTCCGGTGCCCCCGCGGGCCACCCCTGCGCCTCTAGCATCGAAGCAGGTGCTCATCGAAGCCGTTACGCACAGAGACGAGGTTGGGACGATGGCCGTTCGGGAGATATTCGCGGGGATGCCCTGGTGGGTGAAGTGGGTCGCGGTGCCCGTCATCGCGATCGTCGTGTTCGGCGGCCTGATCGCCAGTGTGATCGGGTTCGTGATCGGTCTGCTCTTCAAGGTCCTGGTCTTCGTGATCCTGGTCGGTGGGCTCGTGTTCGTCGTACGGAAGTTCATGTCGTCCTCGTCGTCGCGCGGCGACTGGTAGGTGGTGGCCGGTCACCAGTCGGGCAATTAGCCCAGCTGAGCTAAGTACAAGACGAAACGACACCCCTCGCGGACGCTGCCGATACAGTGGCGGTCCGCTGCCGTTGCCTGGGAAACAACTGTCCGCCATCACCCTGACCAGTGGTTTGTGTACACACTCGGTCTCCGGACCCCAGGTCTGCGGCAGGTCCGTGGGGGCGGCCCCCACGAACGGGCTGACTGCCCGTCACCACGCCTGGGGGTGACCTTTGACCACGGCATCGAGTACCGCTGTCCCGACGTTGATCGGTTCGGTTCAGCGGGCGTTGAGGCTGTTGGAGGCTGTGGGCGCCCATCGGGACGGGGCGCCTGCGAAGCAGCTCGCACGGGAAGCGGGGCTTCCCCTTCCCACCGCCTATCACCTGTTGCGCACCCTGACCCACGAAGGCTATCTGCGCCGGGAGAACGGCGTATTCCTCTTCGGCTCCGCCGCCGAGCGGCTGGTCGACGACGGTGCGCTGCAGAACCGTCGCAGCACCATGGCCCAGTCGCTGGCCCGCTGGCGCGACATCATCGGTGCACCGGTGTACTGCGCCGTCTACCGCGAGGGTGAGATCGAACTGATCGCGGTCGCCGATACCCCTGCAGCGCCGGCGGTCGAGGAGTGGGCCTCGTTCCGGGAGACCGGGCATGCCCATGCGATCGGCCAGTGTCTCTTGAGCCGGCTCGACGAGAAGGCCCGTGAGGACCATCTGGATCGTCACCCTGTGCACCCGCTGACCCGCTACTCGGTGCGGGACCGACCGGCGTTCCTTGAGCGTCTGAGGTCGTTGGAGCGAACAGAACCTGTTGTCGAACGACAGGAGTACGCCCTCGGAACGGTCTGCGCCGCCATCCCGATCGCCGTCGGCTACACGGCCGCCGCCATGGCCATTTCGGTACCCCTCGACGAAGAAGATAGGTTGCTCCCCGCAGTCGAACGACTACGCGGTGAAGTGGCGAGCCTCTTGCGTTCGTTCGTGTTCTCTATCAGTATCTGAAAAATCACTCCTTGTGATCTGCTATCGCGTGCACCACGATGGCGTCAATAGGGCCATGGGGGATCATTCCTGGCCAGATTCATCTACTGCGGGGTTGAACGATGCGCGAGTCGGTTCAAGCTGAGGTCATGATGAGTTTTCTCGTCTCCGAGGAGCTCTCATTCCGTATCCCGGTGGAGCTCCGGTACGAGGTATGCGATCCGTATGCGATCCGGATGACCTTCCATCTGCCCGGTGACGCCCCCGTCACCTGGGCTTTCGGTCGTGAGCTCCTGTTGGACGGCCTCAACAGCCCCAGCGGTGACGGTGATGTGCACATCAGTCCCACGGAGCCCGAGGGGCTGTCCGACGTACACATCCGGCTTCAGGTCGGCGCGGACCGCGCTCTCTTCAGGGCCGGCACAGCCCCACTCGTCGCGTTTCTCGACCGGACGGACAAGCTCGTACCCCTCGGCCAGGAGTGCACGCTGAGTGACTTCGAGGGAAACCTCGAGGAGGCGCTGGGCCGGATCCTGGCCAAGGAACAGAACGCCGGCTGAGAAGGTTTGCGCCGATGGTCGGCGCACCGGTCGAACACGGGTCTGCCGAACGGGTGATATGTGCTCCGCGCCCCGGACGGCCACTGCATCGAGCGTCAATGCCTCGTCCTGCGACGTCGGCCCTTTCCGTTCCGTGCGGGTGCCGAAGCTCCGGCTTCCGCGCCGAGCCCTGTGCGGTCCGCGGAGACGACCAGCGCCGCCAGCACCGTCGTCACCGGCACCGAGGCGACCAGTCCGATCGACCCGACCAGCGTTCGTACGATCTCCTCCGCCACGAGTTCGCTGTTGGCCACCGTGCCCACACTGCTCTGCGCGATCGAGAACAGCAGCAGCAGGGGAAGCGCGGCGCCGGCGTAGGCGAGCACCAGCGTGTTGACCACTGAGGCGATGTGGTCGCGACCGATCCTGATACCTGCCCGGTACAGCTTGCGTGCGCCCATCGTCGGGTCCGCCTGGTGCAGCTCCCAGACCGCCGATGTCTGGGTGACCGTCACATCGTCCAGCACGCCGAGCGAGCCGATGATGACACCGGCCAGCAGCAGGCCGCTCATGTCGATGTGGGGGTACAGGCCGTGGATGAGGCCGGTGCTGTCGTCGGTGTTGCCGGTCAGGCTTGCCCAGCCGATGAAGAGCGACCCGAGCAGCCCGATCAGCAGCAGCGAGATCAGCGTGCCGATGACCGCGACCGAGGTGCGGGCGGTCGGCCCATGGCACATGTAGAGCGCGATCAGCATGATCGCGCTGGCCCCGACGACCGCGACCAGCAGCGGATTCGAACCCTGCAGGATCGCGGGGAGGACGAACAGGGTCAGCACGGCGAACGACACGGCGAGCGCGATCAGCGCCATCACCCCGCGCAGCCTGCCCACCACGACCACTGCGAGAGCGAAGATTCCGGCCAGCACAGCCATCGGGAACTTCCGGTCCACATCCGTCACGGAGTACTGAAGGTCATGGGGCGCGTCGGGGGCGTACGCGACGATCACGCCCTGTCCCTCGTGCAACTGCCGTGGCGCGTCGGGCTGGACGATCTCGACGAAGGTCCTTCCCTTGTCGTGGCCGGTCGTCACCTGGATCGTGGCCTTTTCGCACAGCCCCGGCTGCCGGCCGGGAGTGGCGTTCCCCGACGGCGTGGTGGTGCTGCCGGTGGCCGGGGCCTGCGCGGCGTTCACGTCCTTGCAGTCGACCTTTTCCACGTTCGCCACCGTGGCCTGCTGGGTCTGCCGGTCGAAGCCGACGCCGGTGCGCTCGTGTGCGGGCGCGCCGCCCGGCCAGAGCACCACCAGACCGACCACCACGGCGGTGGTGAACGGGATCAGAACGGCCGCGATGACCTTGCGCAGGTGTTTCGAGACCGGTGCGGCAGGCCCGTGGCTGTGCGAGTGACCATGCTGGTGGTCCTGCGATCCGGAGTCATTTCGAGGGGACGTCACCGGGGGATCATCGCAAGAAGCGAAGGGGCCCACTGTTCAGTACGCCTCGAAGGGCGCTAGCTTGATGTCACCTTTGTACACGCGGGAGCTCGGAGCACCGGGCTGAGAGGGCGCTGATATCCGTACATCCGTACGGGACAGGCTGCGCCGACCGCTGAACCTGTTACCGGGTAATGCCGGCGTAGGGAGTAGGTCTCATGACCACATCGGACACACGCACGCCTGCCTCGAACCAGAGCGACGAGGCCGGGCAGTCCATCGGCTGGCACAAGGGATACGTCCAGGGCTCGCGCCCGGACATCCGGGTGCCGGTCCGGCAGGTGCACCTCACCAACGGCAACGCCGTGACGCTGTACGACACGTCGGGGCCGTACACCGATCCCACCACCGACACGGACGTCCGCCGCGGCCTCGCACCGCTGCGGGAGAACTGGATCGTCGCCCGCGGCGACACCGAGGAGTACGTGGGCCGCCCGGTCCGCCCCGAGGACGACGGGCTCAAGCACACCTCGCCGCGCGGTGGACTGCGCAACCTCGACGCGGTCTTCCCCGGTCGCCCACGGCAACCACGCCGCAGCCGTGACGGGCAGCCGGTGACCCAGCTCGCGTACGCCCGCCGGGGCGAGATCACCCCGGAGATGGAGTACGTGGCGATCCGGGAGAACGTCGAACCCGAGGTCGTACGCGAGGAGATCGCCGCGGGCCGCGCGGTGCTGCCGGCCAACGTCAACCACCCGGAGATCGAGCCGATGATCATCGGTAAGCGGTTCCTGGTGAAGGTCAACGCCAACATCGGCAACTCGGCGGTCACCTCCTCCATCGAGGAGGAGGTCGAGAAGATGACGTGGGCGACGCGGTGGGGCGCCGACACGGTCATGGATCTCTCCACCGGCCGCAACATCCACACCACCCGTGAGTGGGTTCTGCGTAACTCCCCGGTGCCCATCGGCACCGTTCCGCTCTACCAGGCCCTCGAGAAGGTCGATGGCAGGGCGGAGGAACTGACCTGGGAGATCTACAAGGACACCGTCATCGAGCAGGCCGAACAGGGCGTCGACTACATGACGGTCCATGCCGGCGTGCGCCTCCCGTACGTCCCGCTCACCGCGCGCCGCAAGACCGGCATCGTCTCCCGCGGCGGCTCGATCATGGCGGCCTGGTGCCTGGCGCACCACAAGGAGTCGTTCCTGTACGAGAACTTCGAGGAGCTCTGCGAGATCCTCGCGACGTACGACGTGACGTACTCGCTGGGCGACGGGCTGCGCCCCGGCTCGATCGCCGATGCCAACGACGAGGCGCAGTTCGCCGAACTGCGCACCCTCGGTGAACTCAACACGATCGCGAAGCGGTTCGGCGTCCAGACGATGATCGAGGGCCCGGGCCATGTCCCGATGCACAAGATCAAGGAGAACATCGACCTCCAGCAGGAGATCTGCGAGGAGGCGCCGTTCTACACGCTCGGCCCGCTGACCACCGATGTGGCCCCGGCGTACGACCACATCACCTCGGGCATCGGCGCCGCGATGATCGCCTGGTGGGGGACGGCGATGCTCTGCTACGTCACGCCCAAGGAGCATCTGGGCCTGCCCAACCGGGACGACGTGAAGACAGGGGTGATCACCTACAAGATCGCGGCCCATGCGGCGGACCTCGCCAAGGGACACCCGGGTGCGCAGGACTGGGACGACGCCCTGTCGGACGCGCGCTTCGAGTTCCGGTGGGAGGACCAGTTCAACCTGGCTCTCGACCCGGACATGGCACGGGAGTTCCACGACGAGACGCTGCCGGCCGAGCCGGCGAAAACGGCGCACTTCTGCTCGATGTGCGGCCCCAAGTTCTGCTCGATGAAGATCAGTCGAAGCATCACAGAGCAGTTCGGCGGTGACACCGGCTCGACGGCTGAAGAGATCGAGGCAGGGATGCTGGAGAAGTCGAAGGAGTTCGCGGCGGCAGGCAACCGTGTGTACCTGCCGCTCGCGGAGACGGGCGGCACGTCGGCCGGCTGACCCGGCCGCCTCAGCGGAGGGGGGCCCGCCAGGCCACCAGCCCCGGCCGGCCCGCCTCCGCGAAACCCACCGCGAACGGCTTGTCGCCGTCGTCCGTCACCAGGTGGATGCTGCACTCCGTCACGCTGTCGCCCGGCGGGATCGTCCGCGCGACCCAGTCGGAAGGACAGCCGGGGATTTTCGTGTCGACGACGAAGGGGGTCTTTCCCTGTATCTGCCGACCGCCCTCGGTGAGCAGGCGGACGCGGTTGGCCTGATCGGCGTAGAGGTCTTTCGGGCCGGGGTTGGTGTAGGTGACCGACACGTAGTACGGGATGCCGCGCCGCTCGTTCCCGTTGAGGCCGAGGTCCAGGCCCGCGAGGTCGGTCGCGCTGCCCCGGCGTACGGACACCAGCGTGGCGGGCAGTTCGAGTACGCCGTCCTCGCGGGCGTCCCATCGGACGCGGACGACTTCGCCCGGCTCCGCCAGCCCGGCGGACGCCGCCTCGAGGCCGCCCTCGACGCGCCAGGTGGCGACCGCGCCGCCCTCGTCGAGGTAGCCGTCGGCGTTGTGCGTCAGCGACAGCACGCCCACGCCCTTGGGCAGTGCGTAGGTCACGCAGGTGTTGTACGAGTCGCCGGGTGCCAGCGTCTTCGGCGCGGTGTCCGCGCAGGGCAGGTCGACCCCGCCTGGCCTGCCGCCGCTGACGTAGACCTTCTCCCCGCGCGCCCAGTCGGTGCCGTTCAGGGCGAAGTTGCTGTCCACCATGTAGGCAGCGGGGATCCTCTTCCGACCGGTGTTGGTGACTTCGAAGCTGAGGTAGTGGGGGACCATGCCTTTCAGCTCTTCGTCCGCCCGCGCCCCCCGCATGTCCTCCTCCGAGCCCCGGACCAGGCTCTTGACCGTGATCCTGACCTTGTACGACCGGTGGTCGGCGTCCGTGTGGACGACGTCCCGTGCGCCCGTCCGCACCGGCAGGTCCGTCCAGGAGGCAGGCCTCTCCGCGGCTCGCTCCACGGCCCCGCCCGTACCCTGTTCCCCCGCGCACCCGGCGAGGAGGGGTATCGCCGCCGCGCCCATGGCGGCCTTCTTGACGTATCTGGACAGGCGCATGGACTTCCCTTGCCGCACGATGATCCGGATCCGCCGGAGGACTGACGCATCGTAGGACGTCACACCGGGGGCGGAGGCGGCGGGTGGAGGGCCCGCGGTGCGGTTGCTGTCGCTTCCGGCGCTCAGCGGGAGTCCGGCCGAGCCGCAGGACCACGAGACGGGTCACTTTGCGCGCTCGACGCCGCCACGCTCGTACGGCCCCCACCGGAGGAGGCGCTCGAGACCGGAGAGGCCCCCGCGTGCTGAGCTGCGACCTCGCGCGCAGCTCGGGGCCGGTGCATGCCGCCCTTCTGCTCGATGAAGATTCCCAGGACGTCCGGCGTGAGCACGGCGGTTCGCAGTCGGAGATGAGGCCGGCATGGCGGAGAAGGCCAAGGAGTTCGCGGCTGCAGGCAACCGCGTCCATCTGCCGATAGCGGACTGATACCGAGGCATTCCGTGTGAGCAGTTGGGGGTGGCTCTCCTGGCGCCCCCACCCTGACGACGCCGTCGCTCACGGGAGCGGACCAGGGGCGTCCGGCCCTTCGACCTCCGGACACCCCTCGGTGGCCGGAGCGGCCGGTCAGTCCAGCTCGTGCTCCGGGCCTCCGAAGTCCGGGCTGGTGAAGTCGGGGCTGGTGAACGACGGGCGGGGTCCCGCCGCCGGGCCCTCTTCCGGGCCCGAGAAGTCCGGCCTGGAGTAGCCGATCTTCGGGATGCGATTGGCCGAACGGTGCGGTGTACGTGAGGCGGGGCCGGCTGTCGGATCGGCGAGCGCATCCCGTAGGAACGGCAGGATGCCCCGCTCCAGCAGCGCATGGCGCCAGGCCTCTCTGGCGCGCGCCACGTCCTCCGGCAGTTCGTCCTCGGTGTCCTCGGCCGGCAGCGACGTCGAGCCGTTGCGCAGCGCCGTGGTGAGCAGTCCGATGGCAGCGGCCAGTATCGCTGCCGCCATGACCGCCGCGAAGAACCAGCCGGCGGTGACCATGGTGTCGGCGAACGACGGCGGCTTGCTGAGCATCTTCAGGATGTAGCCGACCAGCAGGAAGATCAGCGCGGCGGTTCCCGCGAGCATCGGGGCCAGGACGGTGACGACCGCCCCTATGCCCGCGCCCGGCCGGTCCGGATCGTCCGCTTCGGATCCGAGGCCCGAGCCTTGGGCCGAGTCGGCGGCCGGTCCGCGCAGCTCTTCGCGGACCTTCACGTAGTGGTCGTACTCGGTGGCCGCCGCCGCGGTGATCAGAGCCGTGGCGTTCAGTGCCATGGTGCGCAGCTGCTCCGTGTTGAGCCGTTCGCCGACTCCGGCCAGGTCCGGTCGTTCGTGAGCGTGGCGTAGCGCATCGCCGAGGATCCGCTCGTACTCGGGTCGGTCCTCGGCCAGCAGGTGCGGAGCGCTGTTCATGTGCATCCCCCGATGCTCCGTTGGGCCTGAGTACCCGCTTGGACCGGGCAGTTGGGCGGAAACGGAGGAGAGCCTGCTACTGATAGGCCGATGGTAGAGCGCCCACGGCACGGGGTGACAGGGGGTTTCCGTAAATAGGCCCAGTGGTCGGCGTGGTCAGGTCGTGGATGCGTCTTCCCCGAAGACCGTCAGTCATGCAACGGCAGTCGGACGACCAGCAGCTTTCCGGCCATGGTCACGCCGCCGTCCATGGCGATGGCGAGCCCGTCTGCGTACACGTGCGGGCCGTCCACCACGGGGCCGGCGCTGTCTTCGCCGTCCTCCGAGCCGACCTCGCCGAGCAGATACGGAATGGGGCTGTGACCATGGACGATGCGCTGTCCGCCGTACGCACCCATCAGCTCCTGGACGGCCTGCGAGCCCCCCTCGTCGCGGAAGGCGAACCGCCTGGTGAGCTTACGGAACAGGTCCCAGCACTCGTCGGCGTCGTTACGCGTGAGAATGGCGTGCACGGTCTCGTTGACGTCTTCGATGGTGGAACCGTAGTCGAGGTACGCCGTCGTGTCGGAGTGCATCAGAAGGTGCCCGTCCTCCTCGACGACCGCGTCGAGACGGGACATCCACTGGAGATGGACGTCCTGGAGCCGCTCCATGTCGGTCTTCTGGCCGCCGTTGAGCAGCCAGGCGGCCTGGAAGGTGGCGGTGCCCGCGCCGGAGTTGACCGGCGTGTCGGCGAACCGCTTGGCGCCGATGAGGAGCAGTTCGTGGTTGCCCATCAGGGCCTTGCAGTAGCCGCCCGCGGCCGCGGCCTCGGCGGACAGACGCATGACCAGGTCGATGACGCCGATGCCGTCCGGACCGCGGTCGGTGAAGTCGCCGAGGAACCAGAGCCGGGCGTTGCCCGCGGCCCAGGCGCCCTCGGCGTCGATGAGGCCCTGTGCCATGAGGGCGTCGCGGAGCTCGTCCAGGTACCCGTGGACGTCGCCGACCACGTAGAGCGGTCCGAGACCCTGGTCCGTGGCGGGCCGCGGATCCGGGACGGCCTGCACCTGGAGGGTGTCACCGCGGTTGATCACGGGAAGATCGCGCGCGGTGGGCGTGTACCCCTCCGGCTCGTCGCCCGGAACGACGCTGCCGGGATGCGGCGCCGCGGGCGGCGCCGGAGTCTGCGCATAGGGCGGCACACGGAAGTCACGCAACGTCGCCGTCCGCTCCACGGGTTCCTGACCGGCCCCCTGTGTCATCGACCCCTCCACCACCGTCGCGCCGCCGTACACCTGACGGGCCCAGCTGGTCGGGGTGGTCCGCGGTGTCGTGCGCCCATCATAGGAATGCGGATCGTGCAGTGTGATGCACCAGGGGTGGTGAATCCGGGCGCACGACAGGTTCACCGGTCGATTGGTCCTAATTGGCCTGATCAGTCCCTGGACGGGGATCGAGGCGCGCTGACCGTGGTACGGGGCGGACGGCGTTGCGAGGACGTCCGGACGATGAGTTCGGTCGGTATCACCCGCTCCACCGGACCGTCCTGGTCGACACCTTCGATCGCATCGATGAGGAGCTGGACGACCGCTGTGCCGATTTGGCGCGGCTTGAGTGAGAGCGTGGTGATGGGGGGCTCGGTCGTCGCGTACACGGTGGACTCGCTGCAGCAGACCAGCAGCAGATCCTCGGGGACGCGCAACCCGTACCGGCGCGCGGCCGCCAGCAGATCGGTGCCGTTGGGGTCGAAGAGCCCGTATACGGCGTCGGGCCGGTCCGGGCGGGCGAGGAGCCGGTCGGCGGCCACCGCCCCCGCGCACGGGTCGTGGGCGGGATAGGACTCGTACACCGGATCCTGGCCCACGCGCTCGCACCAGTGGAGGTACGCGGTGGTGGAGAGACGGGTGTACGTGTCGGTGGTGGTGCCGGTGAGCAGGCCGATCCGACGGGCCCCGGCGGCGGCGAGATGGTCGAGGAGGTCGAGCACCGCGGCCCGGTGGTCGTTGTCCACCCACGCGGTGACCGGCAGGCTCCCGGCGGGGCGGCCGTCCGAGACGACGGGCAGCCCCTGGCGGACGAGTTCGGTGACGACCGGGTCCTGGTCGGAGGGGTCGATGACGACGGTGCCGTCGAGGGCGACGTTCGACCAGACGTCGTGGCGTGAGGTGGCGGGGAGGATGACGAGGGCGTAGCCGCGGGCGAGCGCGGCGGAGGTGGCCGCTCTGGCCATCTCGGCGAAGTAGGCGAATTCGGTGAAGGTGAAAGGTTCATCCCCGTACGTCGTCACGGTCAGGCCGATGAGGCCGGACTTGCCGGTACGGAGGGTTCGGGCCGCGGCGGACGGGCGGTAGCCCAGGCGCTCGGCGACCTCGCGGACATGGCTGCGGGTGGCGTCCGGGAGCCGTCCCTTGCCGTTGAGCGCGTCGGAGACGGTCGTGATGGAGACCCCGGCGGCGGCGGCCACATCCCGGATTCCCGCTCGTCCCTGCCGGCCGCCGCGCCGGGGGGTCTCCGTCCGGCTCACCTGGTGCTTCCCTGCTGCTGTCATGGCGAGCCGATAGTAGGGCTCGGGCGGGCGGTTGGGCCGGTCGCATATTCACGCATCGACAGGCACGTTTTTGCATGATCGTTTGGTGTCAAATGCCTTGCAAAGCAAGGGCGTTGATGGGATCGATCGTAGGGTGTGATGTGTCGATGAGGATGGGCCTGCTAAGTGGTCCATGTTTCGAAGAGGTCTCAACTCACCTCTTCGGGGGATGCGCGCCACGGAGTGAGCCACCGGCGCACGCCGGGATGAGGGACGCTCCCCCATTCCCGGCCCACCGGACGATTCCTCCGCTCGCCCATTCGCACCGGCGCCCAATCCTCATAAGGTGAGCAGTATTGATGTGTACGACGGTCGAGGAGGACCTGCGGTGAGCGAGACGAGCCCCAAGCTGCGTGCCGAACTGGACGGCGTCCCCGCCTATGTGCCGGGCAGGCCGGCGGCGGCCGACGGGCCGCTCGCGTTCAAGCTGTCCTCCAACGAGAACCCGTATCCGCCGCTGCCCGGCGTGATGGAGTCCGCCCTGGCCGCGGCCGCGAACTTCAACCGCTACCCGGACATGGCCTGCACCGGTCTGATGAACGAGCTGGCCGACCGGTTCGGCGTGCCCGTGTCGCATCTCGCCACCGGAACCGGCTCCGTCGGGGTGGCGCAGCAGCTGCTCCAGGCCACGTCGGGCCCGGGCGACGAGGTCATCTACGCCTGGCGTTCCTTCGAGGCGTACCCGATCATCACCCAGGTCAGCGGCGCGACCTCGGTGAAGGTGCCGCTGACCGACGGCGAGGTGCACGACCTCGACGCGATGGCGGACGCGATCACGGACCGCACTCGGATGATCTTCGTCTGCAACCCGAACAACCCGACCGGGACGGTGGTACGCAGGGCCGAGCTGGAGCGGTTCCTGGACCGGGTGCCGGGCGATGTGCTGGTGGTGCTCGACGAGGCGTACAAGGAGTTCATCCGCGATCTCGAGGTGCCGGACGGCATAGAGATCTACCGGGACCGGCCCAATGTGGCGGTGTTGCGGACGTTCTCCAAGGCCTACGGTCTGGCCGGCCTGCGGGTCGGATTCGCGGTGGCCCATGAGCCGGTGGCGGCCGCACTGCGCAAGACGGCGGTGCCGTTCGGGGTCAGTCAGCTGGCGCAGGACGCGGCGGTCGCCTCGCTGCGCGCCGAGGACGAGCTGCTCGGCCGGGTCGGCTCCCTGGTCTGCGAACGCATCCGGGTGCACAAGGCTCTGGTGAGCCAGGGCTGGACCGTTCCGGAGTCCCAGGCCAACTTCGTCTGGCTGCGTCTCGGCGACCGCACGCTGGACTTCGCCGGGGCGTGCGAGCGGGCCGGAGTCGTGGTGAGGCCGTTCGCGGGCGAGGGCGTGCGGGTCTCGATCGGCGAGGACGAGGCCAATGACGTCTTCCTGAGGGTGGCGGAGGCGTACCGCAAGGAGCTGTAAATCGAGATCGCGCTTGCCGCGACCAGTCGCGGCGCGGCGTCGCGCGTGCACCGGAAGGCCCCGTACCTCTCGTTCGTCGAGGTGCGGGGCCTTCGCGTGGGAGCGTCCCGATAGGGGGACCCCCCTCGAACACTCCGAAAGCATGTGCGCCATAATTGCTTGTGAATGTGAACGCGTTCACAAGCGCGTCCCGTTCCTCCCGTGATCGGACGGTTAGTAGTGCGAACCTCCGCTCACTACGGCGACGTAAGGAGAAGACGACGTGGAGCTGGCTCTGGCACCTGAGACCTTGGCGCGATGGCAGTTCGGGATCACCACCGTCTACCACTTCCTTTTCGTTCCCCTGACGATCTCTCTCGCCGCGCTCACCGCCGGCCTGCAGACCGCCTGGGTGCGGACCGACAATCAGAAGTACCTCAGGGCCACCAAGTTCTGGGGCAAGCTGTTCCTGATCAACATCGCCATGGGCGTCGTCACCGGCATCGTCCAGGAGTTCCAGTTCGGCATGAACTGGTCCGACTACTCGCGCTTCGTCGGAGATGTCTTCGGCGCCCCGCTGGCCTTCGAGGCGCTGATCGCCTTCTTCTTCGAGTCCACCTTCATCGGGCTGTGGATCTTCGGCTGGGACAAGCTGCCGAAGAAGATCCACCTGGCCTGCATCTGGATGGTCTCCATCGGGACGATCCTCTCCGCGTACTTCATCCTCGCGGCCAACTCCTGGATGCAGCATCCGGTCGGCTACCGGATCAACAAGGAACGCGGCCGGGCCGAGCTCACCGACTTCTGGCATGTGCTCACCCAGAACACCGCGCTCACCCAGTTCTTCCACACCCTCACGGCGGCCTTCCTGGTCGGCGGCGCCTTCATGGTCGGCATCGCCGCCTTCCACCTGGCGCGCAAGCGGCACATCCCGGTGATGCGTACCTCGCTGCGGCTCGGACTGGTCACCGTCGTGATCGCCGGACTGCTCACCGCCGTCAGCGGCGACCTGCTCGGCAAGGTGATGTTCAAACAGCAGCCGATGAAGATGGCCGCCGCCGAGGCGCTCTGGGAGGGGCAGAACTCGGCACCCTTCTCGATCTTCGCGGTCGGCGATGTGGCCAAGGGGCACAACACCGTGGAGATCTCCGTCCCGGGGATACTGTCGTTCCTCGCGGACGACAACTTCCACTCGTACATCCCCGGCATCAACGACATCAACAAGGCCGAGCAGGAGAGGTTCGGACCCGGCGACTACCGGCCGAACATCCCGGTCGCCTTCTGGAGCTTCCGCTGGATGATCGGCTTCGGCATGGCGTCCTTCGGTCTCGGCCTGCTCGGGCTGTGGCTGACGCGGAAGAAGTTCATGCTGCGACCGGGGCTGCGGACCGGTGAGGACGAGGTGCCGCATCTGGTCCTCTTCAAGAGCAAGGCACTCAGTCCGAAGCTCGCCAGGCTCTACTGGATCGTCGCCCTCTGGACGCTGCTCTTCCCGTTGATCGCCAACGCCTGGGGCTGGATCTTCACCGAGACGGGCCGCCAGCCCTGGGTCGTCTTCGGGGTGCTGCAGACCCGAGACGCCGTCTCCCCCGGTGTCTCGCAGGGCGAGGTGCTCGCCTCACTGATCCTCTTCACCCTGCTCTACGCGGCGCTCGCCGTGATCGAGGTCAAGCTGCTCACGAAGTACATCAAGGCCGGGCCACCAGAACTCACGGAGTCCGACCTCAACCCGCCCACCAGGATCGGCGGCGACCATGACGACGCCGACCGGCCGATGGCCTTCTCCTACTGAGAGCAGAGGAGCGGAGAGATGGAACTCCACGACGTCTGGTTCGTCCTCATCGCCGTCCTCTGGACCGGCTACTTCTTCCTGGAGGGCTTCGACTTCGGCATCGGTGTCCTCACCAAGCTGCTGGCCCGGGACCGCCAGGAACGACGGGTCCTGATCAACACGATCGGACCCGTCTGGGACGGCAACGAGGTATGGCTGCTCTCCGCGGGCGGCGCCACCTTCGCCGCCTTCCCCGAGTGGTACGCCACGCTGTTCTCCGGCTTCTACCTGCCGCTGCTGATCATCCTGCTCTGCCTGATCGTGCGCGGTGTCGCCTTCGAGTACCGGGCGAAGCGGCCCGAGGAGAAGTGGCAGACCAACTGGGAACACGCGATCTTCTGGACTTCGCTGATCCCGGCCGTGCTCTGGGGTGTGGCCTTCGGGAACGTCGTGCGCGGCGTGAAGATCGATGCCGACATGGAGTACGTGGGCAACTTCGGGGACCTGCTCAACCCGTACGCGATCCTCGGCGGCCTGGTCACGCTCTTCCTCTTCACCTTCCACGGTGCGGTGTTCGCCGCGCTCAAGACGGTCGGCGACATCCGGAATCGGGCGCGCGGCATGGCGCTCAAGCTGGGCCTGATCACCGCGGTGCTCGCACTCGGTTTCCTGCTCTGGACCCAGATCGACAACGGCGACGGCAAGAGCCTTGTCGCGATGATCATCGCTGTGCTGGCGCTGGTCGGAGCGATCGGGGCCATAGCGGCCGGACGTGAGGGCTGGTCCTTCGCGCTCTCCGGAGTGACCATCACGGCTGCGGTCGCGATGCTCTTCCTGACGCTCTTCCCCGACGTCATGCCCTCCTCGCTGAACGACGCCTGGAGCCTCACGGTCACCAACGCCTCGTCCAGTCCGTACACGCTGAAGATCATGACCTGGTGCGCAGGGATCGCCACCCCCGTGGTGCTGCTGTACCAGGGATGGACGTACTGGGTGTTCCGCAAGCGGATCGGCACGCAGCACATAGCCGAGGCGCACTGACGCGTCCGGGCCTCCCTGTCGGGCGAGAGAAGGGTCCCGGCCCCTCTCTCGCCCCGGTCCACCGAACGAGCTCTCTGGGGGCTGTTTCACGTGAAACCGATCGACCCGCGTCTGCTCCGTCACGCCCGCGCCACCCGGCTCTTCCTGGCGGCCGTGGTGGCACTCGGAGTGGTCGGGGCTGTACTGGTCATCGCCCAGGCCATGCTCATCGCCGAAGTGGTGGTGGGTGGGTTCGAGGACGGTCTCACCGTTCCCGGTCTGCGCACCCCGCTGATCCTGCTCGTGGCGGTCGCGCTCGGCCGCGCGCTGGTCTCCTGGCTGACTGAGCTGGCCGCCTACCGGGCCAGTGCGGCGGTGAAGTCCGAGCTCCGCGGCCGGCTGCTCGACCGGGCGGCAGCGCTCGGACCGGACTGGCTGAGCGGCCAGCGCACCGGCTCCCTGGTGGCGCTCGCCACCCGCGGTGTCGACGCGCTCGACGACTACTTCGCGCGCTATCTGCCACAGCTCGGACTCGCGGTGGTCGTTCCGGTGGCGGTCCTCGCCAGGATCGTCACCGAGGACTGGGTCTCAGCGGCGATCATCGTGGTCACGCTGCCGCTCATCCCGCTCTTCATGATCCTTATCGGCTGGGCCACCCAGTCCCGGATGGACCGCCAGTGGCAGCTGCTCTCGCGGCTCTCCGGACACTTTCTCGACGTGGTCGCCGGCCTGCCGACGCTGAAGGTCTTCGGTCGCGCCAAGGCGCAGGCCGAGTCCATCCGCACCATTACCTCGCAGTACCGCAGGGCCACCCTGCGGACCCTGCGGATCGCCTTTCTGTCGTCCTTCGCCCTGGAACTCCTCGCCACCCTGTCGGTGGCGCTGGTCGCCGTCACCATCGGCATGCGGCTCGTGCACGGTGAACTCGACCTCTACACCGGCCTGGTGGTGCTGATCCTCGCGCCCGAGGCCTATCTGCCGATCCGGCAGGTCGGGGCGCAGTACCACGCGGCAGCCGAGGGGCTCTCGGCCGCCGAGGAGATCTTCGCGATTCTGGAGACCGAGCCACGGGCGGGCGGTGCGGCGGACATCCCGCCGTCGTTGCGGCTGGAGCTGGAGGGGGTGACCGTACGGCACGAGGGCCGTGTCGAACCCTCGCTCGACGGAGCCTCGCTGGTGGTGGACGAAGGGGAGACCGTCGCCCTGGTCGGTCCGAGCGGTGTCGGGAAGTCCACGCTGCTCAATGTGGTGCTGGGCTTCACCACGCCCGACGAGGGACGGATACGGGTCGACGGCATCGATCTGGCGACGCTCGCGCTCGAGCGCTGGCGGGAACGGATCGCCTGGGTGCCGCAGCGCCCACAGCTCTTCGCGGGCACGATCGCGGAGAACGTGCGGCTGGCCCGGCCGGACGCGGACGACAGTGCGGTGACAGCGGCGCTGCGGGACGCGGGGGCGTACGACTTCGTGACGGAACTGCCCGACGGAGCACAGACGCTCCTCGGCGAGGACGGTGCGGGACTCTCCGCCGGTCAGCGGCAGCGGCTCGCGCTCGCGCGGGCGTTCCTCGCCGACCGGCCGCTCCTGCTGCTCGACGAGCCGACCGCGAGCCTGGACGGCGAGACGGAGGCGGGGATCGTCGAGGCGGTACGGAGGCTGGCGGCGGGGCGGACCGTGCTGCTGGTCGTGCACCGTCCGGCGCTGCTCTCGGTCGCCGACCGCGTGGTGGTGCTGGAACCCGGTGCGGCACCGGAACGGCAGCGGGCGGTGCCGGGCGAGGAAGCGGCCGTGGTGCCCCGCCAGGCGCGCGCGGACGGCTCCGGGGACCGGGGCACGTACGAAGGCGGGCAGGAGCCCGAGGCGCTGCGGCGGACCGCAGCCCGGCCCGGGCGGGTGCTCACCCGCATCCGGGAGGCCGCAGGGGCGCAGCGCGGACAACTGGCGCTCGCCCTGCTGCTGAGCAGCCTCGCCGTGGGGTCGGCCGTCGGACTGATGGCCGTCTCCGGCTGGCTGATCTCCCGTGCCTCCGAACAGCCTCCGGTGCTCTATCTGATGGTCGCCGTCACAGCGACCCGTGCCTTCGGGCTCGGGCGCGCCGTCTTCCGCTACGCCGAGCGTCTCGTCTCGCACGACGCCGTGCTGAAGATGCTCGCCGAGCTGCGCGTCGCCGTGTACCGCGGACTGGAGCGCATCACGCCGGCCGGACTGGGCCGGACGCGGCGCGGCGATCTGCTGTCCCGGCTCGTCGCCGACGTGGACACGCTGCAGGACTACTGGCTGCGGTGGCTGCTGCCTGCCTGGACCGCGGTCGTGGTGGGAGCGGCGGCAGCCGGGTTCACCGGCTGGCTGCTGCCCCAGGCGGGTGTCGTACTCGCCTTCGGACTGCTGCTGGCCGGGGTCGGGGTGCCGCTCGTGAGTGGCGCCTGTGCCCGTCGTGCGGAACGCCGACTGGCGCCCGCGCGGGCCGATCTGGCCACCCGGATCACCGACCTGCTCGGCGGGACGGCCGAGCTGACCGTCGCGGGCGCCTTGCCCGCGCGCAAGGAGAGTACGCGGGAGGCCGACACCGTCCTGACCCGGATCGCGTCACGCGCAGCGACGGCCACCGCACTCGGCGGTGGCCTCTCCGCCCTGATCTGCGGACTCACCGTCGTCGCCGCCGCACTCGTCGCCGTCCCGGCGGTTCACGACGGACGGCTGGAGGGTGTGGAGCTCGCGGTGGTGGTGCTCACCCCGCTTGCCGCCTTCGAGGCCGTCACCGGTCTGCCACTCGCCGTGCAGTACCGGCAGCGGGTCAAGCGGAGCGCGGAGCGGGTGTACGAGGTGCTGGACGCGCCGGTGCCGGTGCACGAGCCCGCCACCCCGGCCGAGGCCCCCGCGACACCTTTCCCGCTGGAGGTACGGGGAGTCGCGGCTCGCTACGCGGGAGCGTCGCGGGACGCCCTGGACTCCGTCGACCTGACGCTGACCGCAGGTCGGCGCATCGCGGTCGTCGGCCCTTCCGGCTCCGGGAAGACCACCCTCGCGCAGGTCCTGCTCCGCTTCCTGGACGCGCGGGCAGGGACGTACCGGATCGGTGGTGTGGACGCCTCGGCGCTGGACGGGGACACCGTCCGGCGGTTCGTCGGGCTCTGCGCCCAGGATGCGCATGTCTTCGACAGCTCCATCCGGGAGAACCTCCGGCTGGCCCGCACCGTCGCAACGGACGACGAACTGCGGGCCGCCCTCGCCCGGGCGCGGCTGCTCGACTGGGCAGAAGCGCTGCCCGACGGGCTCGACACCCTCGTCGGCGAGCACGGCGCGCGCCTTTCCGGCGGCCAGCGCCAGCGGCTCGCGCTGGCCCGGGCGCTCCTCGCCGACTTCCCCGTGCTCGTCCTGGACGAGCCCGCCGAGCATCTCGACCTGGAGACGGCGGACGCGCTGACCGCGGATCTGCTGGCCGCGACCCGGGGCCGTACGACAGTACTGATCACCCATCGACTGGCGGGGCTCGAAGCGGTCGACGAGGTGATGGTGATGGACGCAGGCAGGATCGTGCAGCGCGGTCCGTACGCCGCTCTCACGGCGGCGGACGGCCCGCTGCGCCGGATGCTGGAGCGCGAACGGGAGACCGTGCGGGAGGCGGATCGAGCGCCGGACAGCGCCTCGCGGGCGTAGCGGGGAGGGCGGCGGCCGCCGGATCGATCCGCAGGACCCATCGGTCCACTTTCCTCCCGAAATATGACTAACTAGGCTCTGGGTATGGCAGAGCAGGACCCGAAGGACTCACTCGAAGCCGCAACGCAGGCGACCCGCGGCCTGCAGGGCCTGTCCGCCGAACTCACCGCCCGAGTCCCGCAACTGCTCGAAGCGATGCGTTCCGTCGGTACCGGGCTCGAACTGCACTCCACCCTCGACCGGATCTGCGAGACCGCCGCCGAGCTCGCCCACGCCGCCTACGCCGCCATCGGCGTCGCCGACGAGGGGGGCAAGGGCCTCTCCGACTTCCTCACACACGGGGTGTCCACAGAGGTGGAAGCCGCCATCGGGCACCGGCCCGATGGACACCGCGGGCTCCTCGGTGCACTGCTCCACGACCCGGCCCCCGTGAAGCTCGCCGATCTGACGGCCGACCCCAGGTTCGCCGGATTTCCGCCGGGCCATCCCCCGATGCGGACCTTCCTCGGCGTCCCCATCCGGGTGCAGGGCGAGATCTTCGGCAATCTCTATCTGGCCGAGAAGGACGGCGGGGGCGAGTTCACCGACTACGACCTGCACATGGTGCGGGTACTCGCCACGGAGGCCGGCATCGCCATCGGCAACGCCCGGCTCTACGAGGCGGCACGCCAGCGCGAGCGGTGGATCGACGGATCGGTGGCCGTGACCACAGCGCTGCTCTCCGGCGGGGACGCCGACGACGCCCTCGCCGTCGTCGCCGAGCAGGCCCGCCACCTCGCCGCCTCCGCCGCGGGGATCGTGCTCCTTCCGGCCGAGGGGGGCGGGCTGGAGGTCGTCGCCGTCTCCGCCGACGAGCCGTCCGCCTCGCTCGGGGTGATCATCGGCCCGGAGAGTCCGGTGGTGGCGAAGCTGCTGGCCGGCGAGGCGGTCTTCACGGACGACGCGGCCACCGACTTCCGCATGATCACCCGCCTCGCCCACCGGTTCGGCCCGAGCATGCTGCTGCCGCTGCACAGCGGCGGACGGGTGCTCGGCGCACTCGCCACCCCGCGAGCCCGGGGCGACCGGCCTTTCACCGAGACCGAACGGACCCTGGCCACACAGTTCGCCGCACAGGCCGCACTCGCGCTGATGATGGCCGAGGCACAGCGGGACCGGGAGCGGCTCGCAGTGTATGAGGACCGCGACCGGATCGCCCGTGACCTGCACGATCTCGTCATCCAGCGGCTGTTCGCCACCGGGATGATGCTGGAGAGCGCCCAGCGCCGGTCGGCGGTGCCCGAGGTGCAGACCGGCGTCGGCCGGGCCGTCGACGAACTGGACGTGACCATTCAGGAGATCCGTACCGCGATCTTCGCGCTGCAGCAGGAACCGGCCGAGGCACCCGCCGGGCTGCGCACCCGCGTCCTGCGCGAGATCAACATGGCGGCCGTCCCCCTCGGCTTCAAGCCGGCGCACCGCTTCCTCGGCCCGGTCGACTCACTGGTCGGCGAGCGGACCGGCAAGAACCTGATCGCGGCGTTGCGGGAGGCGCTGTCGAACGCCTTCCGGCACGCCGGGGCGTCCCGCATCGACGTCGTCGTCGATGCGACCGCGACGCTGCCCGACGGACGCGACGGGGTACGTCTGTCGGTCGCCGACGACGGGGTGGGCATCCCCGACGGCGGCCGGCGCAGCGGGCTGCGGAACCTGGCGCGCCGGGCGGAATCGCTGGGTGGGGCGAGCTGGTTCGGGCCGGGAATCGCTGACGACGGGGGCGGCACGACGGTGGTGTGGGAGGCACCGCTGTGACGGCCGCCTTCGCCGGATCGGGCGGGCCTCGGGATGATCGGCGTCAGCTACGGTGCTTCCGGCGCTCGCCGACGAGCCGCTCGATGACGACCGCGACACCGTCCTCGTTGTTGGTGACGGTCCGGCCGGAGGCGGCGGCCAGCGCTGCGGGGTGGGCGTTTCCCATCGCGTACGAGGTGCCCGCCCAGCTCAGCATCTCCACGTCGTTCGGCATGTCACCGAAGGCGACGACCTCCGCGGGCGAGATGCCGCGCTCGGCGCAGCAGAGAGCCAGCGTGCTGGCCTTGGAGACGCCGGGACCGCTGATTTCCAGCAGGGCCGTGGGGCTGGACCGGGTGAAGGACGCCCGGTCACCGGCTGCGGTGCGAGCCACTTCGAGGAACTCGTCCGGTGCCGTCTCCGCGTGGTGCGCGAGGAGCTTCAGTACGGGGGCGCCCGAACCGCGCACCTCTTCGTGGAGCAGCTTCTCGGCGATGGCGACGGTGGCGCCCGGGTCGAAGTGGAACGGCGGGTAGGACGGTTCGTAGTGGATGCCGGTGGTCAGCTCGACGGCGAACGAGGTGCCGGGGGCGGCCACGCGCAGGGTGCGGACGACATCGAGGGCGATATCGCGTTCCAGCGGCCGGACCTCGACCAGCTTGCCGCCCGCGTGCAGATCGGCGACCGCGGCGCCGTTCGCGCAGATCGCCAGGCCGTGGCCGTGGACATGGGCGCTGACGACATCCATCCAACGGGCCGGCCGGCCGGTGACGAAGAAGACCTCGATCCCGGCCTCCTCGGCCGCGGCGAGTGCCGCGATCGTACGGTCCGAGACGGTTTTGTCGTCACGCAGCAGAGTGCCGTCCAGATCGGTTGCAATCAGCCGGGGAACGGCAGGCAGAGGCGAATCGATAGCTGAGGTCACCCAGCCATTCTCGCGTACGGGAGCGCACGGGTGTGCGGAGGGGCGCGCATTTGAGTGTGCGCGCCCCTGAGCTGGGGAACATGTCTGCGGCATATGCCAGTGGTTCGAGGCTCGCTGCCACGCAGCCGACAGCAGGTGCTCCGGTCAGCGGGCGGCGGGTATCGCGACCGGCGGGCGACAGGGGTGGGTCAGCCGAGCTGGGACAGGCCCTCCGTGGCGATCCGCTCGAAGACCTTCTCGTCCGCCGCGAAGTCGGAGTCCGCGATCGGCGTGTGGATGACGATCTCCGTGAAACCCAGCTCGAAGTGGGTGCCCGCGAAGTCCACGAACGCGTCGAAGGACTCCAGAGGGCGGTCCGGGGTGAAGCCGGTGAGCAGGATCTTGTCCAGCTCGGCCACATCCCGGCCGACGGCCTCGCAGGCCGTGCCGAGCTTGGTGATCTGCCCGCGCATGGCCTCCACGGACTGTTCCGGGGTGCCCGTCTCGAACAACTTGGGGTCTCCGGTGGTGACCCATGCCTCGCCGTACTGTGCGGCAAGCCTCAGCCCGCGCGGCCCGGTGGCGGCCACCGCGAAGGGCAGCCGCGGCCGCTGCACACAACCTGGGATGTTCCGCGCCTCGTTCGCCACGTAGAGCTCGCCCTCGTGCGTGACCGACGGCTCCCGCAGCAGCCGGTCGAGCAACGGCACGAACTCGGCGAAGTGGTCGGCCCGTTCGCGTGGGGTCCACGGCTCCTCGTCGCTCCTGCGCAGCGTCGTCGCGTCGAAACCGTTGCCGCCCGCGCCGATACCGAGGGTGATGCGTCCGTCGGAGACGTCGTCCAGCGTGATGAGGTCCTTGGCCAAGGTCACCGGGTGCCGGAAGTTGGGGGACGTGACCAGGGTGCCCAGACGCATCCGCTCGGTGACGGCGGCCGCGGCGGTCAGGGTCGGAACCGCGCCGAACCACGGTCCGTCGCGGAAGGTCCGCCAGGCCAGATGGTCATACGTGTACGCGGCGTGGAACCCCAGCTCCTCGGCGCGCTGCCAGATCTTCCGGCCGTCGCTCCAGCGGTGGATCGGCAGAATTACAGTGCTCAGACGCATACCCACGACCATACGGTGGACGTGCTGCGGACAGAAAACACATGACAGCCCCTAACGACGGACGCTGCGGCTGAGCCAGGGCGACAGAGTTCCGCGCGGCACGAGCTCCTTGTAGGTCTCGTCGCCGGGCAGCGGGACGATCAGCCACCATCCGGGCGGGAAGACCGTGCCTTTCACGTGGGCCGTCCCGGAGTGGACCGCCCGCAGGAAGGCGGGCACGGCGTCGCGTGGGACGTCGGGGAACTCGATGCCGTCGACAGTGATCTTCGCGTCGTCGTCGGGGAAGACCTGGACGGTGACGGCCGGGAAGCCGCTGAGCTCGACAAACGCCTCGTGCGGCAGCGAGCCGTCCGGATCGATGACCGAGAACGCGCCGGCGGAAGTACGCCGCGAGACCTGGTCGGCGCCGATCTCATCGGTGGTCCGCACCTCCAGGTCGAATTGGCGGGCGACCTCGCGGATCGCTACGACTACGGCTTCGGTGCTGGCGAAGCGGAGGCGGCACATGCTCACGATCATGCCGGTGTGCCGACCGCTGCGCCGGTCGATGCCGCCGGTCGGTCGCGGGCTCGGTGTGGTGGGGTGGCGACGCGAGCGGACCTGTTCGGGGCCGTTCGGAGTCAGCCGGGGAAGCGCAGGAACTCGGGCGGTACCGCCTCCGTGAGCCAGACCCCGTTCGCGCTGACGTAGAAGACATGACCCGCCCGGTACATCGCGGCCGTGTCCACAGAGAGGACGACGGGCCGCCCGCGCCGGGCGCCGACACGGGTCGCCGTCTCGCGGTCGGACGAGAGGTGGACGTGTCGTCGGTTCATGGGGCGCAGCCCCTCGGTACGGATCGCGTCCAGGGCGCGGCCCACCGTGCCGTGGTAGAGGTACGAGGGCGGCTCGACCGGCGGCAGATCGAGGTCCACCGGGACGGTGTGGCCCTGGCTCGCCCGGATGCGGTCGCCCTCGATGGCGTAACGCTGTTTGTCGTTGACCGCGACGACATGGTCGAGCTCGGCCCGGGTGATGGGGAAGTTGTGCCGGGCCGTGGCGCGGAGGAGGTCGTCGATCGACACCCAGCCGTTCGCATCGAGAGTGAGACCGATCCGCTCCGGTTGATGCCGAAGGTGTTTCGAAAGGTATTTGGACACCTTGACCGTGCGTCTTTCATCCATCCCGCAAGAGTGCCCGTGGTGATCTCGTCGGCGCATCCGGATTTGCTCAGGATTCACACCGGCGATTTTCGCCCAGAGGTTTGATCCCCAGTCAACTAGACGTATCCACAGGCGATTTGATGATTCTGTGGACAAGTGCAGGCGTAATCAACCCATTTGGTCAACTCGCCTGGATTCGGCATGTGATGTGGCAAGTGCATCCAATGTCCTTGCCTGAACCTCACGTTCGGTGGCAGCAGCGATGAAGGCCGCGACATTCTGCGGTCCAACAAGCCGTTGGACAGCCCCTATTGTGTCCGGCGGCAGCAGCACGGGGCGGGGCTCACTCGCTGCGGGATACAAGCCGTTGGGTACGCCCGCCCCGAGGTGATGCTGCAGATGACGAGTGGCGAACGTCCGCATGGCGCGTGCCAGTTCGGCATCGACCGTCTGCTGGGCGAGCGGGCGTAGTCGCCGCACGAGCTCCGCGGCTTCGGCCGCATCCGCGTCCGTCGGTGGACGATGGCCGAGGTAACGCGCGAACACATGCTCCGTGGTGAACTCCAGGAACCGGGAGGCGATGTGTTCGACCTGTCCGCGAAGTTCCCTCAGATGGACCGAGATTGCTGTCAGCGGTACGCCGGCTCCATGCAACTCGACAGCCACCGACAGCTCTTGTGGACTCGGCACCAGGAATTCGTCGGGCCGGCCCGGGATCGGCTCGAGCACACCGAGCTCGACCGCCTCGGCGACCGCCTGGTCGTCCTGCGCACCGCCGAACCTCCTGTGCAGCTCGTCCCGGGAGATCCGGTCGGCCTGTTCGTCCGTCCATGGCCCCTGCACCTCGGCGACGAGCCCGAGCACCCCGCCGAGACCGCGGCCCGCGTCCCACGCCTCCAGCAGTTCCTTGATGCTGGCCAGCGTGTAGCCGCGGTCCAGCAGGTCGGCGATCTGCCGGAGCCGGGCAAGATGCGCGTCCCCGTACATATTGGCCCGGCCGCGCCGCTCCGGTGTCGGCAACAGCCCCCGGTCCTGGTAGGCCCGGATCGTGCGGACCGTGGCGCCGCTCGCATGCGCCAGGTCCTCGATCCGGTACTCGGCGGCGGACCGGCTGCTCACCGCCGACGTTGCCTGCCCGTTCACAGCGGCGGCTTCAGCCGGGCGATCCCGCGCAGTGCGCTGGGGCTGAACCTGGACAGGAACCGGGCGGCGCGGGCCTCCGGTGTCACCGGCACCACGGCCCGGTTGTGCACCACGGCCTCGATGATCGCGTCGGCAACCTTCTCCGGGGGGTAGTTGCGCAGCCCGTACAGCCGCCCGGTCCGTTCCTGCAGCCGCTTCTCCTCGGCGGCATCGGCTCCGGCGAAGCGCGTCGTCGCTGTGATGTTGGTGTTCACGACACCGGGGCAGATCGCGCTGACCCCGATCGAGCGCTCGGCCAGTTCGGCGCGCAAGCACTCGCTGAGCATCAGCACGGCCGCCTTGGAGGTGCTGTACGCGGGCAGTGCCCGGGACGGCTGATACGCAGCGGCGGATGCGGTGTTGACGATATGGCCGCCCTGGCCGCGCTCGGCCATCTGCTTGCCGAAGATCCGGCAGCCGTGGATGACACCCCACAGATTGACGTCGAGGACGTTCTTCCACTCCTCGCTCGTGGTCTCCAGGAAGGAGCCCGACAGTCCGATCCCGGCGTTGTTGACCAGGACGTCGACGATGCCGTACTCGGACGCGACCTTCTCGGCGAGCTTCTCCATCGCCAGCTCGTCGCTGACGTCGACCGCCTCGCCCCAGGCCGCGGGGGACCCGATCAGACGGGCCAACTCGGCTGTTCTGGCCACCCCTTCCGCGTCCCGGTCCACGGCCACCACCCGGGCGCCGGCCTCGGCGAAGGCGAACGCGGTGGCCCGTCCGATACCGCCGGCCGCGCCCGTCACCAGCACCAGTTGTCCGCCGAACCGGTCCGCGTGCGCCCCGGTCGGTGCGGGGTCCTGGAGCGGCCGCCCGCCCTCCTGGGCCGACTCGTTACCGGCTACGAACTCGCTGATCCACGAAGCCAGCTGGTCCGGTCGGGTGCGTGGTACCCAGTGCTTGGCGGGCAGGGTGCGCCGCACCAATTGCGGTACCCACAGCTCCAGTTGGTCGTAGAGCCGCTCCGAAAGGAAAATGTCACCGGTCGGTGTGATCAGCTGGACCGGCACATGTGCGAAAGCGTCTTCCCGCGGCCTGCGCAGCCTGGCACGGACATTGTCGCGGTAGAGCCAGGCGCCGTGCGCCGCGTCGTCCGGCAGGGACGGCGTCGGGTAGTCGCCTGCGGGCACGCTCTCCAGCCGCTGCAGTATCCGGGGCCACCGCTTGCCGAGGGGGCCGCGCCAGGCAAGCTCCGGCAGCACCGGGGTGTGCAGCATGTACACGTACCAGGACTTGGCGCCCTGGCCGAGAAGCTGCCCGATCCGGCGAGGGGTGGGCCGGGACATCCGCTGCTTGATCCAGTGCCCGAAGTGGTCCAGGGAGGGGCCCGACATCGAGGTGAAGGAAGCGATGCGGCCCTCGGTGCGCTTGACCGTCGCGAACTCCCACGACTGGACCGAACCCCAGTCGTGCCCGACCAGATGCACCGCCCGGTCCGGGCTCACCGCGTCGGCCACGGCCAGGAAGTCGTCGGTCAGCTTCTCCAGCGTGAATCCGCCGCGCAACGGCGCCGGAGCCGTCGACCGGCCGTGTCCCCGCACGTCGTACAGGACGACATGCCACTGCTCGGCCAGTCGTTCCGCGACCTCCGTCCAGACTTCCTTGCTGTCCGGGTAGCCGTGCACGAGCACGACCGTGGGACGGGTCTCGTCGCCCAGCTCGGCAACGCACAACTCGATCCCGCCGGTACGTACCCGGCGTTCGCGGATCCCCGGCACGTCCTGAAGACTCACGCCGCCACCCTCTCCTCGGCCCAGCGCCGCACATGCGGCAGATCGTCGTCCAGCCAGAAGGCGCTCTGTTCGGGGTCCTTGGAGTCGGTGACGACCAGGATCTCCTCGAACTTGGCGCCCGTTCCCTGGAATCCGAGATGAGGCTCGACCGCCCACAGCCCCGGTTGCGGCGGATGGTCGGAGAAGCTGTACGGGCTCCACAGCGGCGACCAGCCGTCCCGGTGCCCGTGCAGTGCATCGCTGAGCAGTCCCTTGAGCGACTGCGTACCGAACCCGAAGACACGCGGGGACCACCGGCGTTCGGCGACCCGGTCGATCTTGTGAGCGATGACTCCGAAGGGGTACGCGCGATGCCTGTTGGCATACCCCTGCCTGATCATCAGGCGCTCGACGTCCTCATAGATCTCGCGCAGCGAACGCCGCTCGCGCACCTCGCCCAGAATCAGTGCTCGGTGGGCCTCCAGATCGGCGAGGAGCTTGTCGTGCAGCGGGTTGAGCCCGAGGCAGCCGGAGTATCCGATGTCCGCGGTGAACCCCTTGTACACCGGGGCCATGTCGAGGATGAACGGCATCCCCGGCTCCAGCTTCCGGTTGGTCGGGAAGAACTGCAGCGGCACCTTGAAACCGGCGAACGCCGTACGGTCCCCGAACCAGGCGAACGGGAGATGGAACCAGTCCCGCACCCCGCGCTCGCGCAGCCACTCCCGCTGCATCCGGGCCGCCTCGCGCTCCGTCACACCCGGTTCGAGCCGGGCGGCGACCGCCTCCGCGCATTCGTACGCGAGGCGCTGCACCTCTCTGAACCCCTGGAGATCCGGGGCCGTCGCGTCCTTCACCGATGAGGCCATGCCACCGTCCGTCCCATGCCGTGTGCGGTACGTGCTCGTAACGTGACATTGATGAATGTGACAATGCTCAGCGGCTACGTCAAGGGGTGTGCGCAGACCTGTGGACAACTCCAGGAGCACCCGCATCGGCCCGCCCCCGACCCCGCCCCCCGACCCCACCGCCGGCCTTCGTCCCTCTGTCCTCCCTCGCCCCAGTTTTCGTCGCGCTCGGCCGTCCTCCTCCGTGAGGTCCCCCTACGGGTCCGTACGACTGGAGTCTGATGCGGATCCAACCGCCTGGTCTGACGACCGATGTGGCCCGCGCCACTACCTTCGAGTACGTGACTGTGATCGCAACCGAAAGCCTGAGCAAGCGGTTCCCCCGGGTGACCGCCCTTGACCGGCTCTCCCTGGACATCGGGCCCGGTGTAACCGGCCTGGTGGGTGCCAATGGAGCCGGCAAGTCCACACTGATCAAGATCCTGCTGGGTCTGTCCCCCGCCACCGAAGGCCGGGCCGCGGTGCTCGGGCTGGACGTCGCCACCAGTGGCGCCGCCATCCGGGAACGGGTCGGCTACATGCCCGAGCACGACTGCCTGCCGCCGGACGTCTCGGCCACCGAGTTCGTCGTCCACATGGCGCGGATGTCCGGCCTGCCGCCGACGGCGGCGCGCGAGCGCACCGCCGACACCCTGCGCCATGTGGGGCTGTACGAGGAGCGCTACCGCCCCATCGGTGGCTACTCGACCGGTATGAAGCAGCGTGTGAAGCTGGCTCAGGCGCTGGTCCACGACCCGCAACTGGTCCTCCTCGACGAGCCGACCAACGGACTGGACCCGGTCGGGCGGGACGAGATGCTCGGCCTGATCCGCCGCATCCACACCGACTTCGGCATCTCGGTCCTGGTGACCTCGCACCTCCTGGGCGAGCTGGAGCGTACCTGTGACCATGTCGTCGTCATCGACGGCGGCGCGCTGCTGCGGTCCAGCTCCACCAGCGATTTCACCCAGACCACCACGACCCTCGCGGTCGAGGTCACCGACAGCGACACCCACCCGGACGGCACAGACGCGCTGCGCCGGGCGCTGACGGCGGCCGGGGTCAGGCTCGTGGGCCGCGACGGGATCGAGGCCGACAGTCTGCCCGGCGCCGGGCACATCCTGTTGATCGAGGCCACCGGCGAGGAGACGTACGACGTCGTCCGCGACAGCGTCGCCGGGCTCGGACTCGGACTCGTACGGATGGAACAGCGACGCCACCACATCGCCGAGGTCTTCCGTACCGAAGGCACCACAGAGGCAGCGGAGACAGCCCTGGCCGGCGCCGCACAGCAGAAGGGGAGCGGTCACGATGAGCACTGAGACCGGGGCCGTGACCGGGAACGAGACCTCCCGGATCCACAACATCGGGTACCGCTCCTACGACGGCCCGCGCCTGGGCCGCGCCTATGCCCGCCGCTCGCTCTACTCGCAGTCCCTGCGGGGCTCCTTCGGACTGGGTCGTTCAGTCAAGTCCAAGGTGCTGCCGATGCTGCTCTTCGGTGTGATGTGCCTGGTCGCCCTGATCATCGTGGCCGTCGCCATGGCCGCCCCCGACGCGACGAAACTCGCGATGAAGTACACGGACTTTGCGATCTATCTGCAGGCCGTCATCGGCCTGTTCATCGCTTCGCAGGCGCCGCAGTCCGTTTCCCGGGACCTCCGTTTCAAGAGTGTCCCCCTCTACTTCTCGCGGCCCATCGAGCGGGCCGACTATGTCGTCGCCAAGTACGCCGCCATGGCATCCGCCCTGTTCATCCTGACCGTGGCGCCGCTGCTGGTGATGTACGTGGGCGCCCTGCTGGCGAAGTTCGACTTCGCCGACCAGACCAAGTGGTTCGGGCAGGGAGTGGCGTCGGTGGCGCTGCTCTCCGTGCTCTTCGCCGGGCTCGGTCTGGTCGTCGCCGCACTGACACCGCGCCGCGGCTTCGGTGTCGCGGCGGTGATCGCCGTCCTGACCATCTCGTTCGGAGCGGTCTCCACGGTCCAGGCCATCGCCTGGGAGACGGGCTCGTCGGGCGCGGTGCAGTGGCTGGGGCTCTTCTCGCCCATCACGCTGATCGGCGGCGTCCAGACCGCGTTCCTCGATGCCACCTCCGCCTTCCCCGGAGGGGAAGGACCGGGCGCCGGGGCAGGTGTGGTGTATCTGATCGTTGTTCTCGCGCTTGTCGCCGGCTCGTACGCCGTACTGATGCGCCGCTACCGGAGGGTCGGGCTGTGACCACCATCGAGATCGACCACACCTCGCGCTGGTTCGGCAATGTGGTCGCCGTCAACGACGTCAGCATGACCGTGGGCCCCGGTGTGACCGGGCTGCTCGGCCCCAACGGGGCAGGGAAGTCCACGCTGATCAACATGATGGCGGGGTTCCTTGCTCCGTCGACGGGCAAGGTCACGCTCGACGGCGCACTGATCTGGCGCAACGAGGCGGTGTACCGGCAGATCGGCATCGTGCCGGAGCGGGAGGGGATGTACGACTTCCTCACCGGCCGCGAATTCGTCGTCGCCAATGCGGAACTGCACGGACTCGGTGATGCGGCGGCGCGCAAGGCGCTGGCCACGGTCGAGATGGAATACGCGCAGGACCGCAAGATCTCCACGTACAGCAAGGGCATGCGCCAGCGCGTGAAGATGGCGTCCGCGCTGGTCCACGAGCCGTCGGTGCTGCTCCTCGACGAGCCGTTCAACGGGATGGACCCGCGGCAGCGGATGCAGCTGATGGAACTGCTGCGGCGGATGGGCGCCGAAGGCCGTACGGTCCTGTTCTCCTCCCACATCCTCGAAGAGGTCGAGCAACTCGCCTCGCACATCGAGGTGATCGTGGCCGGACGGCATGCGGCGTCCGGTGACTTCCGGAAGATCCGCCGGCTGATGACGGACCGCCCGCACCGCTATCTCGTACGGTCCAGCGACGACCGCGCACTCGCTGCCGCGCTCATCGCCGACCCGTCGACGGCCGGGATCGAGGTCGACCTGGGCGAACAGGCCCTGCGCATCCAGGCGGTCGACTTCGGACGATTCACCACGCTGCTCCCGAAGGTCGCGCGTGAACACGGCATCCGTCTGCTGACCGTCTCACCGTCCGACGAGTCCCTCGAATCGGTCTTTTCCTATCTCGTAGCGGCCTGAGCAACGGCCTGAAAGGAGCTGTGAAGCGTCATGTACAACCCCACAGTCGCCCGGCTCACCTACCGGGCCCTGCTCGGCCGGCGCCGGGCCGCGATCCTCTTCGTCCTGCCCGCGCTGCTGATCGTCATCGCCGTGGCGGTACGGATGTTCGCCGGGGCCGATGACCAGGTCGCCGCCAATGTGCTGGGCGGTTTCGCCATCGCCACAATGGTGCCGTTGATCGGCGTGATCGCCGGTACGGGGGCCATCGGACCGGAGATCGACGACGGATCGATCGTCTATCTGCTGGCCAAGCCGGTGAAACGGCCGACGATCATCTTCACCAAGCTGATCGTGGCGATCGCAGTGACCATGGTCTTCTCCGCCCTGCCGACATTCGTCGCGGGCCTGATCCTCAATGGCAACGGCCAGCAGATCGCGGTGGCGTACACGATCGCGGCGCTGGTCGCCTCGATCGCGTACAGCGCGCTCTTCCTGCTGCTCGGCACGGTCAGCAGGCACGCAGTGGTCCTCGGTCTGGTCTACGCGCTGGTCTGGGAGGCCCTCTTCGGCAGCTTCGTACCCGGAGCGCGCACGCTCAGCGTGCAGCAGTGGTCGCTCGCGCTCGCGCAGAAGGTCGGCGGGGAAGGTGCGATCACCTCCGACGTCGGACTGCCGCTCGCGACAGTCCTGCTGGCGGCGGTCACGGTGCTCGCCACCTGGTACGCGGGCCAGAAGCTGCGCACGCTGAAGCTCGCCGGCGAGGAGTGAGCGGGAGCCCGTCGGATTCCCTTCGCATCTCGAAGGCGGCAACCCCCGTCCGGTGGGCGGGGGTTGCCGCATGAGCGGACAGTCGTACGCGTAACTGTCCGTTTATCGGCTCGTTGTTCAGGATGCGTGGAGGCAACCGGAATCCGTGGCGTCGTAGCGTTCGTGAAATAGGGGATTGCCGATGCCGGCGAGGGAACACCCGCCGGGCCGGTCATTGGGTGAGTGGCAACCGTGAGCGGCCTCCGCCTCTGAAGCCCGGGGACAGGGCTGCCCTGCGTCGGTTTCACCACCGGAAGGCATGTCCCTGCCCACGGAAGTCGCCCTGCTCGAATCGCGCGCACTGCGCGTCGAGCAGATGGGGCGCGTCGACGTTCGACAAAGTCAAAAGCCTTGTCATGCTCCCGGACGGAATTCACATCCGCACAGAGGGCGTGGCCCGCTACGTCGAAGTATCCACAACCGCCGTCAGAAGACTCACCGACCGGTATCAGGACGAGCTCACGGAGAACGGCATGCGGGTACTGCGGGGCCCTGAACTGCGCTCCTTCCATAGTGACATCCTGTCGCCATGGAAGGAGAAGGGGAGGGAAGGGCCAGAAAGTTATCCACAAGCAGCCACTCAGCTCCGGCTGCACACCCGCAGGACCGTGCTCAATGTCGCGATGCTTCTTCGCGACAGCGACATCGCCCGATGCGTCCGCACCTACCTGCTCGACGCCGAGCAGGACCTGCGTGCGGGGCACGCCTCGCTCGAACATCGCGTCACCCGGGTCGAGAGCTGCCTCGCCGGAGTCGGCATCGCTCTCCAGGAGCTCGGGCCGGTCCTTAACCGGTCCTCAACCGGATCTCGCACCGGCTCGACAGCCTCGACCGTCGGCTGGACGCCACGCACCAGGTCGTCGGCGCCATGAGCGTACGACTGGGCCACATGTCCGAGGACATCGTCCGCATCGATGGCCGGATGGATGATCTCGCCTGCAACCTGAAGGATCTGAGCCGCCGCAACAGGCAGCGTTGATCCGACTGCTGATCGCGGACCTTCGGTGCCACCCGGAAAAAATGGGTGGCATCGAAAGTCCGCCCCAGGCACAGTTGTCGGTGCGGCACAGGCCGACAGGAATTCCACAGACCGGGAGAGGAGCGCGACGATGACCGAGAGTCCGAGTCCGTCGAGTTCCCATCGGGGCAGCCCGGAGCAGGCGCCGGAGTAACCATCACCTCACTCCGCCGAGCCGCTCGCAGCGGGAGGCCCGGGGCGGCCCTTCTGCGCACATCGCGCGGCCGCCCTCCCGGAGGATTGGCCGAGTGGTAAGGCAGCGGCTTGCTAAGCCGTCGTCGGGGCCTGGACCCCGCGCGCGTTCGATCCGCGCATCCTCCGCACAGTTGCGTCAGCCCAGCCGGAACGGCCAAGTCGTCCACGCACCCGTGCGTCTGTGCGACCGGCAAGGATCCCTAGAGCAGTTGTTCCAGCACCACTGCGATGCCGTCGTCCTCGTTCGACGCGGTGATCTCGTGTGCCACGGCCTTCAGGTCGTCGTGCGCGTTGGCCATCGCCACACTGTGCTGCGCCCAGGCGAACATCGGGATGTCGTTCGGCATGTCACCGAAGGCGAGCGTGTCCGCCGCCTTCACGCCCAGCCGGCGCGCTGCCAGCGAGAGCCCGGTCGCCTTGCTCAGCCCCAGCGGCAGGATCTCCACCACACCGGGTCCTGCCATGACCACGTCCACCAGGCTGCCGACGGCCCCGCGCGCGGCCTTCGCCAGAGCGTCGTCGTCGAGTGCCGGATGCTGGATGTAGACCTTGTTCAGCGGTGCGGACCACATCTCGGTCGCGTCCTCCACGAAGACGGCCGGAAGCGGTCCTTCCTGTACCCGGTAGCCGGGACCGACCAGCACCTCGCCGTCGAGTCCGTCGCGGCTCGCCGCCAGCGCCAGCGGGCCGACCTCCGCCTCGATCTTGGACAGCGCGAGACCGGCGAGCTGCCGGTCCAGAGTCAGCGAGGTCAGCAGCTTGTGCTCGCCCGCGTGGTAGACCTGCGCGCCCTGACCGCAGACCGCGATCCCGTTGTAGCCCAGGTCGTCCAGGATGTGGCGGGTCCACGGGACAGCCCGTCCGGTGACGATGATGTGCGCGGCACCGGCCGCTGTCACGGCGGCCAGTGCCTCGCGGGTGCGCTCGGAGACCGTGTCGTCGTTACGCAGCAGCGTGCCGTCGAGGTCGGTCGCAACGAGTTTGTAGGGGAAGGTCACTTGGCGACCGGCTCCAGAACCTCACGCCCGCCCAGGTACGGACGGAGCATCTCGGGCACCCGCACCGAACCGTCGGCCAGCTGGTGGTTCTCCAGGATCGCCACAATGGTGCGCGGTACGGCGCAGAGCGTGCCGTTCAGGGTGGAGAGCGGCTGAACCTTCTTGCCCTCGCGCATCCGGACGGAGAGGCGACGCGCCTGGAAACCGTCGCAGTTCGACGCGGACGTCAGCTCGCGGTACTTGCCCTGGGTGGGGATCCACGCCTCGCAGTCGAACTTCCGGGAGGCCGAGGACCCCAGGTCGCCGGTGGCCACATCGATCACCTGGAACGGCAGCTCAAGACCGGTGAGCCACTGCTTCTCCCAGTCGAGGAGACGCCGGTGCTCGGCCTCGGCGTCCGCCGGGTCGACGTACGAGAACATCTCGACCTTGTCGAACTGGTGAACCCGGAAGATGCCCCGGGTGTCCTTGCCGTACGTACCGGCCTCGCGGCGGAAGCACGGCGAAAAGCCGGCGTACCGCAGCGGCAGCTTGTCCGCGTCGATGATTTCGTCCATGTGGTACGCGGCGAGCGGGACCTCGGAGGTGCCGACCAGGTAGTAGTCGTCCTTCTCCAGGTGGTACACGTTCTCCGCGGCCTGGCCGAGGAATCCGGTGCCCTCCATGGCGCGCGGGCGAACAAGCGCCGGCGTCAGCATCGGGATGAACCCGGCCTCGGTGGCCTGCGCGATCGCAGCGTTGACGAGGGCGAGCTCCAGCAGCGCGCCGACACCCGTGAGGTAGTAGAAGCGCGAGCCGGAGACCTTGGCGCCGCGCTCCACGTCGATGGCGCCGAGTGCCTCGCCGAGCTCCAGGTGGTCCTTGGGCTCGAAGCCCTCGGCACCGAAGTCACGGATGGTGCCGTGCGTCTCGAGAACGACGAAGTCCTCCTCGCCGCCGACCGGCACGTCCTCGTGGACGATGTTGCCGAGCTGCAGCAGCAGGCTCTTGGCCTCCGCGTCCGCCTCGTCCTGTTCCGCGTCGGCGGCCTTGACGTCGGCCTTCAGCTGCTCGGCCTTCTTGAGCAGCTCGGTGCGCTCCTCGGGCGAAGCCTTGGGGATGAGCTTGCCGAGCGCTTTCTGCTCGGAGCGGAGTTCGTCGAAGCGGACACCGGACGACCTGCGCCGTTCGTCGGCGGAGAGAAGGGCGTCGACGAGCGCGACGTCCTCTCCACGGGCGCGCTGGGAGGCGCGAACACGGTCGGGGTCCTCACGGAGCAGGCGAAGGTCAATCACCTCTCCAGGCTACCGGTGTGCGCTTCCATAGCTCGAACCGATATTGCCGAGCGTGTCACTTTGCCCGAATTGTCGGAATTAGCAATGCTGGGGAACGCTCGACGGCCGTAGTCGATCTTGGCCGTCAAATAAAGAGCTCCTATTCCCCTAAATGGGGTATTAAGGGGCTTCCGTTCTTGACGCACCGACCTTGCGTGGGGCGGGAGTTGGAGGTCGCTTGTCCACAGGGGGCGGTGACCCTCCGAAGTTATCCACAGGCTGTGAAGAAGATCTGTGGACACAGGAAGAGATCATTCCGAAAGCCGCATGAAGGCTCATGGATTCCCTGTTCAAACTCGCTTCACACACTCATTCGGGTGGGAATTCCTCGTCCTAAAGAGTTGATCAATGGAATTGAGGTGACACAGGCCGACCTGCGGCTCTGTGGAGGGGTGTGGGGTGACTGGAGCGATTTGTCGACCATGTCGTATTGGGGTGTCGACTTGTCCCCAGGTCGAGAACCAGCCCTGTGGATAACTCTGTGGGTTGTGAAAATCAGGTGATAGCAGCGGTGGTGGGTGCACACCACCGCGGCACGAGGACCAACCACGACCCTCGACGCCGACCTTCGAACCCGACTCTCGGACCGACCGTCAATCGCGACCCTTGGCCCCGACAGTCAGGCCCGGCCGTCCTGATTCCGGGCCAGCCAGTCCGAGGCGTCCGTGAAGTCCGTGTCCGACGTCCCCGCGCGCAGCGGCCGCACGTCCTCCGGCGCCACTCCGGCCCGCGGATACGAACCGAGGAACCGCACCTTCGGGCAGATCCGCTTCAGACCCATCAACGCCTCGCCGACCCTGCGGTCCGCGATGTGCCCCTCGGCGTCCACTGCGAAGCAGTAGTTCCCGATGCCCGCACCCGTCGGCCGTGACTGGATCAGCATCAGGTTCACCCCCCGCACCATGAACTCCTGGAGGAGCTCGAGCAGCGCACCGGGGTGGTCGTCGCCCAGCCAGATGACCACCGACGTCTTGTCCGCACCGGTCGGCGCCGCCGGCCGGGCCGGACGGCCCACCAGGACGAAGCGGGTCTGCGCGTTCTCCGCGTCGTGGATCTCCGTCACCAGCGGTTCGAGACCGTATGTCGCCGCCGCGAACTCACCGGCGAAGGCGGCGTCGTACCGCCCCTCCTGCACCAGCCGTGCACCGTCCGCGTTGGACGCGGCCGACTCCCACAGGGCCTCCGGTAGATGGGCCGCCATCCAGTTGCGCACCTGTGGCTGCGCGGCCGGGTGCGCGGTGACCGTCTTGATGTCGGACAGCTTGGTGCCGGGCCGTACGAGCAGCGCGAAGGTGATGGAGAGCAGCACCTCGCGGTAGATCATCAGCGGTTCGCCGGTCGTCAGCTCGTCGAGGGTCGCGGTGATGCCGCCCTCGACGGAGTTCTCGATCGGTACGAGGGCTGCCGCGGCAGCTCCGCTGCGTACCGCGTCCAGAGCCGCCGGCACGGAGACCATCGGGACGAGTTCCCGGGTGGCGGCTTCCGGGAGCGTACGGAGGGCGACCTCGGTGAAGGTGCCTTCGGGACCGAGATAGGCGTAGCGCGTGGCGGACATACCGTCACCCTAATGCGCCGCGGTGGCTCACGACTCCAGCAGCCGCTGACCCACGTACTCCCCTTCCGCCGCGCCGCCCGGCACCGCGAACAGGCCGCTCGCCTCGTGCCGGACGAACGGCGACAGCGCGTCTCCCCGGTCGAGCTTGCGCTGTACCGGCACGAACCCCTTCAGCGGGTCCGCCTGCCAGCAGATGAACAGCAGCCCGGCGTCCGGAGTGCCGTCCGTCGCGATGCCGTCGTGGTACGAGAAGGGGCGCCGCAGCATCGCCGCGCCGCTGTTCCTCTCGGGGGAGGAGATCCGGGCGTGGGCGTTGTCCGGGATCAGCAGCTTGCCGTCGGGCCCCGCCTTGTCGAGGTCCATCTCGGTGGTCTCGGTGCCACCGCTCAACGGTGCACCGTCCGTCTTGCGCCGCCCTATGACCCGCTCCTGCCGGTCCAGCGGGAGCTTCTCCCAGTCGTCGAGCAGCATCCTGATCCGGCGCACGACTGCGTAGGAGCCACCGGCCAGCCAGCCGTATTTCGCGTCGTCGCCCTCCGCCGTGTGCGACGGGACGAAGATGCGACGGTCGAAGTCGCTCTCCGACGGTTTCGGGTTGCCGGTGCCGTCGATCTGGCCCATCAGGTTGCGGGCGGTCATCGGCTCGGCCGTGGCGCCGGGGGTGCGGTTGAAGCCGTTCATCTGCCAGCGCACCCTGGCCGCCGGGGTGGACTCCTTCTGGATGGCGCGCAATGCGTGGAAGGCGACGAGGGCGTCGTCGGCACCGATCTGCACCCAGAGATCGCCGCCCGAGCGCTTGGGGTCGAGCCGGTCGGAGGAGAACGGCGGCAGCGGGTCCAGCCCCGGCGGCCGATGGGCTACCAGGCCCGTGCGTTCGAAGAAGGTGTGCCCGAAGCCGAAGGTGACGGTCAGCGAGGACGGCCCGGCGTCCAGCGCGATCCCGGTGTCGTGTGTCGTGCCGTCCGCACTGCCGCCGGCGGTGGGTTCGCCGGCCATCAGCCGCTGGGCCACGGCGGACCATCGGCGCATCAGGGCGGCGGCTTCCTTCCGTCCCGCGCCGGGTGCCAGATCGAACGCGACGAGATGACCGCGCGCCTGAAGCGGAGTGGTGATCCCCGGTTGATGTTTCCCGTGAAACATGGCCCGGGCCGTGCCGATCGTCGTCAGCGCGGTCGGCTCGTCGGAGCGGGTCGCGGCGTAACCTGTCGCGCCGCCCGCCGCGCCCAGCACCAGTCCGGCCGCGCCGGCCGCGCCGACACCGCCGAGCAGCCGTCGCCGGGAGAGGTCCCCCGTGGCGGCTTCGGCTCCGGCGTCCGTGCCGGGCTTGCTGTTCGCGTTGCCCGTACCGCTCTTGTTGTTCGAGCCGCGCTTGCTGTTCGCGCTGCTCATGCTGGTTCCGCTCATGATCCCGCTCAGCCGATCTTCACGTTCTTGGCGATGGTGGTCTGATCGATGTCCGACGTACGCACGGTCACCGCCATCTTCCAGTTGCCCGCCATCGGGATCTGGACGCCGCTCGCCGTCCAGTGCCCCTCGGTGAGCCGGTCGGGGACGACGGGCAGCGGACCGATGTCCTTGGACGCGAGGGTGAAGGCGAGCTTCACCTCGGGGACGTCCATGGGCTGTCCGTCGGGGCCGTCGATCCAGATGTGGAGCCCGTTGGCGCCGGTACGACCGGGGTCGATGTCCATCCGGACCGTCCCCTTGCCGTTCCGGCCGCCGGTGTCGAACGGCAGGCTCACCGCGATGGGGCCCGCGGTCGTGGGCGCGGATGCAGCCGTCGAGGTGCGGGCCGCTTCCTCCTCGGTCCGTCCCGGCTCGGTCGAGGTCAGCACGGTCGTCACGGCCAACAGCACCACCGCGACACCGACTTCCGCCAGCACCGAGCGGCGGAGCCCGGACCGATCGGGGTCGGCGTCGCGTATCCGCTTCTTCGTGGCGGTCGCCACGGCGGCCTTCTGCCGGGCGAGTTGGGCGGCCCGTGCGGGATTCCCGGGCACAGTCACCGGCTCGGTCTCCACCGCGGTCGTGGCGTCAGCGGTGCCGGCGCCCGCGCCCTGCGCCTCTGTCGTGTCCGCGGCCAGGCGAGCCGTCCACCGCCGCGAGATCCAGGCGACCCCGACCAGGAGGGCGACGAGCCCCACCTTCACGAGCAGCAGTTGCCCGTACCGGGTACCGGTCAGCGCGGACCAGGAGCCGACCTGCCGCCAGGACTGATAGAGCCCGGTCGCGGTGAGCACCAGTACGCTGCCGAACGCGATACGGGAGAAGCGGTGTACCGCCGTGACTTCGATGTCCGGCGTCCGGTACAGCGCGACCAGCAGCGCGGCCAGGCCGCCCAGCCAGGTGGCGACGGCCAGCAGGTGCAGTACGTCGACGGGCATCGCGATGCCGGGCTGGATGCCGGTCGAGGCGTGTTCGGCCAGCGCCCATGTCCCGGCGATCCCGGCGGCGATGACCGCGCCGCCGATGGCCAGCCCGAAGGTCAGGTCCTTCTTCTCCCGCTCGTCCTCACGCTTCGCGTACGCCCCGAACAGCACGGCGATGAAGAGCGCGGAGGCGCCGAGCAGCAGCAGTCGGGAGACCAGCGCGGCCCCCGGCTTGGTGTCGAGCACGGCTTTCAGGCCGTCCAGGTCGAAGATGTCCGCGAGCTTTCCGGAGCCGGTGTACGGGTTGCGCAGCAGAAGCATGACCAGGGTGGCCGTGGTGAGCGTCATCCAGCCGCGTACGACCAGGTGCTGCAGCGGGCGGGCGCTCGCCCCGCGCTGCCAGCAGGCCAGTACGAAGGCGGCGCCACCGGCCAGCAGGATGAAGCCGGCGTATGCGGCGTAGCGTGCGATGCCGTAGAGCGTGCCGACCAGGCCGCCTCCGGCCTGGTCCGTCGGCACGGCGACGGTCGTCTTGGACGGGGCGCCGATGGAGAAGGTGAAGGCGCCGGAGACCGGGTGGCTGTCCGCGGAGACGGCCTGCCAGGCCACGGTGTACGTGCCGTCGGGCAGCCCCGCGTGCAGCGGGACGCCGTACTTCACGGTGGAGCCGGTGTGCAGATCGCGTGGTTCCGCACCGGTATCGGCGCGTTTGCCGCTCGGGTCCAGTACCCGGACGGATCCGTCACCCATGGCGACCTGTTCGGAGAAGGTGAGCGTGACCTCCTTGGGGGCGGTGGCGACCACCGCCCCGTCCTGTGGATCGCTCCCGGTGAGCGCGGCGTGCGCGGATGCCGGTCCGGCGCCGCCCAGCAGCAGGCCGAACACCGTGCCGACGAATACGGCGAGGAGTGCGGCAGCGGCGAGCGGTCGGCGCATCGGGGACATGGACGGGGTGGGCCCGAAGGGCGGGGCGGTGGCTGTCATGGAGTGTCAGTCCCTCACTGCTTCTTCGGGTTGTAGGTGGTCTCCTTCACGGGAAGGTCGACCTTTATGGGGTCGGCCTTCTCGAAGTGCAGCTCGACGGACACCTTCTCGCCCTGCCTGGGCCGCTGCTTCAGTTTCATGAACATGATGTGGTTGCCGCCGCGCTCCAGGTCCAGCGCGCCGCCCGCGGGCACCTCGAAGGACGTCACCATGCGCATCGTCTGGTTCGTCGTGCGGTGGATCGTGACGTCGTCGGAGAGCGGGCTGGTGACCGAAGTGAGCCGGTCGGAGCTGTCGCCGCTGTTCTGCACGACGAGGAAGCCGGCCGCCATGTCGTTGACGGGCTGTGGCATGAACGCACCGGTCACCTTCAGTTCGGGCTTGTCGCCCGAGGCCGAGCACCCCGCCAGCGTCAGCCCGGTGGTGAGGGCGACGACGCCGGCGAGGACGGTGCGGCGGTTCACGGGTTCTCCCCCTTGATGATCTTGGGGAGGTCCTTGGTGTAGTCGTCGGGCGTGGTGTCCTCGCTGTACAGCACGTACCCCTTGTCGGTCTTCGGGGAGAAAGCGATGACCTGCGACCCGTGCATCGAGACGACTGTGCCGTCCTTCTCCTTCTTCGGCGGGTCGATGCCGATGCCGATCTGGCGTGCGCCCGCCTGGATGGTCGGGAAGTCGCCGGTGAGACCGATGAAGGAGGCGTCCTGGGCTCTGAGCCAGCTGCCCAGCGAGGACGGGGTGTCCCGTTCGGGGTCGGTGGTGACGAAGACGACCTGGAGCTTGTCCTGGTCGGCCTTGGGCAGGGACTTCTTGGCGATGGCGATGTTGCTCATGATGAGCGGGCAGACGTCGGGGCAGTTGGTGTAGCCGAAGTAGATGAGCGTCGGCTTGCCCTTGGTCCGCTCGCGCAGGTCGTACTTCTTGCCATGGGTGTCGGTCAGGACGAGGTCGGGCTTGGTGAACGGCTGGTCGAGCAACGTCGCGGCCTGCGTCTTCGCCTGGGCGGAGACGTCCGCGAGGGGCTTGTCGGCGTCGTCGCTGCTGCCGCAGGCCGACAGGGTGAGAGCGGCCGCGGCGACGAACGCCGCGGCCAGCACCGTTTTCTTACGCATGGATTGCTGATTCCTGGTGGGTCGGTGATTCGGTGGGGCCGGAGGGTCAGGCGGTGCGTCGACGGCCGGCCAGGACGCCGAAGGCCACCCCGGCGGCGCCGATGAGGATGCCGACGATGCCGAGGACGCGGGCCGTGGTGTCACTGGAGGAGGACGACGCGGACGACGCCTCGGTGTGTTCGTCCTTCTTCTGGTCGGGGCCCGCCGCACCGGCCTTGTCGGCGGCGGCGCCGTGCTCGTCGGTGGTCGCGGCGGTCAGCTTGAGAACCGGTGCCGGGCTCTCGGGCTCCTCGGCGCCGTCCTTCTGCTCCTCGATCCAGCGGACGACGTCCTTGTTGTCGTACGTCTGGATGGCCTTGAACACCAGCTGGTCGGCGTCCTCGGGGAGCTGGCCGACGGAGAGCGGGAACTGCTGGAACTGGCCCGGGCGGATGCCGAGGTCGTTCTTGCTGCCCTCGGCGGACCAGGTGACCTTGGAGACCGCTTCGTCGATCTTGTTGCCGTGGATCTCGAGCGGCTTGGCGAGCTTGCTCTTGGTGACGACGATCTTCCAGCCGGGCACCGGCTGCGGCATCACGGAAGCGAGCGGGTGGTCGGTCGGGAAGTTGACCTCGAGCTTGGTCGTCGAGGAGTCGTCGCGCTCGTTCGGGACCTTGAAGTTGATCGTCGCGTAGCCGCCCTTGGCGGCCTCGCCCTGCGGCTGCACGCTGACGTGCGCGGATGCCGTACCGGCAAGGATCAGCACGGTGGACGCGGCGACGCCGCCGACGAGGGCGATGCGGGAAACGTTCATGGCAGGAATCACTCCACTGAAGCACGAAGAGAGGTGGTCCGAAGCGCGGATGCGCGACGGCATCGCGACACCTCTTCCTCACGTGCGGCGTGCCTGCACCGAGCTCGGCGGCCACCGCATGGCGGGCGCCGAGCGGTGACTGCGGTCGAGTCGTGCGTGCAACGAGTGGAGGGTGTCGCGTCAGGCTGCGAGGGTGAATACGGGCGGAGGCCCGCGCCTGATCACCAGGTGCTGCAATGGATCGCCGGTGGCGGGAGCCGGGGCGTCGACTGCGGTACGGGGGATGTGCGGCCCGGTCGCCGGTGCGCCCGGGAGACCGGCGCGCAGTGTCCGGACGAGAGCGAGCGCGGCTCGCAGCGCACGCAACCGGGCCCCGGCCATGAGCTGCTCGGCGCCGTGCGCCGACAGCCGGACCAGCCGGAACAGTGCGATTTCGCCACGCCGCAGCAGCCAGCCGGTGGCCAGTGCGGCCAGCAGGTGGCCGAGCAGCATGGGGAGGCTGGGCAGCAGACCGGCGAGCGCGGCCGGGTCGGTCACGGCGGTGACCGCCGCTCCCGTCGCGCTGACCATGTGCTGATGGCCCTGGTCCATCGCCGTCACCGTCGCCGGATCGATGCCTGCGTCGGTGACGATGCGGTGGGCGGTGGTGGCGTTCAGTTGCTCCGGTCCTGCGCCGCAGACGAGGCCTGCCGCGAACCGGATCAGTGAGGCGTCGCCCGCCGCGTCGGCCGTCGATGTACTGGAGGCGCCGTGCGAGCCCAGGCCGAAGAGTGTGTGCAGAGCGATCTGCCCGCCGGCCAGGACGGTGGCGATGGACGGCATGGAACGCTCGCGTCCGGCGAGTGGCGCCACCACCGCGAAGACCCCGAGGAAGCCTGCGAGCAGCGTCCACCAGGGAACGGTCGCGCAGGAGGCCAGTGTGTGCCCTGCCGCGGACAGCGCGACACAGACCGCGGTGAACACCGCGGCCCTCAGGAGCCGCAGACCGGCTCCGGCGCGTGCGACAGGCGTAGACATGGCGGGGTCATCATCGCACTGCGCCCCCGGCCTCCGTGCGTCAGGTCCGGAAGGTCGTCTTCGGGAGGGTTGGGCACGAGGCGCGTGAGCTGGCCGGGTCCGGCATACACGGGTGTACGGAGTGCTGGTATCCGCCGAATGAGCGGTCTCACATCAGAACTGTGCTTACGAACCGCCCACTGCGGCAATACGTATCGGTATGTCGAGCCGCAGCCAGGAGGCTGGAGCATGAGCATCTGGTGGTCACTCCATTTGCGGCGCGAAGCTGCGAGCGTTCCGCTCGCCCGTCGCTTCCTGCTCGGCACCATGGAGTCCGCGGGCGTGGATCCGGACATCTCTTTCGACCTGTCGCTCGCGCTCAGCGAAGCCTGTGCGAACGCCGTCGAGCACGGCGGGGAGCAGAGGAGCGCCGACGACCTCCTCGCCCCCGGTGACTGCGATCCATGGGACGCATGGGACTCCTGGAGCGAGCAGTCCGGTACGACCTCCGGTCAGTACTGGGTCACCGCGTATCTGGACGGTGAGAAGTGCCGTATCGAAGTCGCCGATTCGGGGCCCGGCTTCCCCGCCCGGCGTGTGCTTCGCACTGCCGAACAGTCACATGCGCATCAACCGCCCGCGCACCAACCGCAGCAGCTTCCGCCACTCAGTGCCGAGGACGGCCGAGGACTCTGCCTCATCGAACAGCTCGCCGACCACGTCCACTTCGCCAACCGCCCGGGTCGTGGTGCGGTGGTGAGCTTCGACAAGGTCCTGAAATGGCGGGAGGGCGCCCTGCTCATGGTGTCCTGAGCGGGGCGCCCTGCGGCGCTCGGTGCCGACCGTCCACGGCCGGTCCCGGCCGTCGGTGATCGGTACTTGATCAACCCTTGGGTCAGCCCTTGAGCTGTGCCATCCAGGCCTCGACCTCGTCGGCCTGGCGGGGCAGCTTGTCGGAGAGGTTCCGGTTGCCGTCCTCGGTGACGAGGATGTCGTCCTCGATCCGGACACCGATGCCGCGGTACTCCTCCGGCACGGTCAGGTCGTCGGCCTGGAAGTACAGACCGGGCTCGACGGTGAGGCAGACGCCGGGCTCCAGCGTCCCGTTGACGTAGGTCTCGGTGCGTGCGGCGGCGCAGTCGTGGACGTCCATGCCGAGCATGTGGCCGGTGCCGTGCAGGGTCCAGCGGCGCTGGAGACCCAGCTCCAGGACCTTGTCCACGGACAGATCGCCCAGCAGACCCCACTCGACGAGCTTCTCGGTGAGCACGCGCTGCGCGGCGTCGTGGAAGTCGCGGTAGTCCGCGCCGGGCTTGACGGCCGCGATTCCCGCTTCCTGGGCCTCGTACACCGCGTCGTAGATCTTCCGCTGCAGCGGCGTGAACGTGCCGTTGATGGGAAGGGTCCGCGTCACATCGGCGGTGTAGAGCTCATCGGTCTCGACACCGGCGTCGAGGAGCAGCAGGTCGCCGGAGCGTACGGGGCCGTCGTTGCGGACCCAGTGCAGGGTGGTTGCGTGCGGGCCCGCGGCGCAGATCGAGCCGTAGCCGATGTCGTTGCCCTCGATGCGGGCGCGCAGGAAGAACGTGCCCTCGATGTAGCGCTCGCTGGTCGCCTCGGCCTTGTCGAGGACCTTCACGACGTCCTCGAAGCCGCGCGCCGTGGCATCGCAGGCCTTCTCCAGCTCGGCGATCTCGAAGGCGTCCTTGACCAGGCGTGCTTCGGAGAGGAAGACCCGCAGCTCCTCGTCGCGCTCCGCGGTGACCTTGTCGGTCAGCGCGGACTCGATGCCCGCGTCGTGGCCCCGGACGTTACGGACCGGTCCGGTGGCCTCCTTCAGCGCGGACGGGAGCTGGCGTACGTCCTTCGCCGGGATGCCCAGCAGCTGTTCGGCCTCGGCCAGGGAGTGGCGGCGGCCGACCCACAGCTCGCCCTGGCCGTCGAGCCAGAACTCGCCGTTCTCGCGGTCGGAGCGCGGCAGCAGGTAGATGGTCGCCTCGTGCCCGCCGTCCTTCGGCTCCAGGACGAGCACGCCGTCCTGGGTCTGGTCGCCGGTGAGGTACGCGTACTCGGTGGAGGCGCGGAACGCGTACTCGGTGTCATTGGAGCGGGTCTTCAGGTTGCCCGCGGGAATGACCAGACGCTCGCCGGGGAAGCGCGCGGACAGTGCGGCGCGACGGGCCGCAGTGTGCTCGGCCTGGGCGATCGGCTCGAGGCCGTGCAGCTCGGTGTCGGCCCAGCCCGACTTCATGTTGGCGGCGAGCTCATCGGAGACGCCCGGGTACAGGCCGTTCTTCCGCTGCTTGACCGGCTCTGTCTCTTCGGTCTCCGGGGTCTCCGGGGTGGGCTCCTCAGACACGACTTGTCTCTCCTTGATACGACACTGGACCCCGTCCATCGTACGGGCGTACGGAAGGGGGCCCAGGGCCGGAAGACCTCTTACAGGAACCGGCTGCCGGGACCCGTCGCACAGACTGATCAAAAAGACCGATTGCGGAGACCGGGCGGAGAGGCCGGCCGGACGGCACAGCTCGGCCGGATCGCGAAGCGACGCCGATGACGCGGCTCAGTCGAAGCGCGCGGCCAGAATGACGATGTCCTCGGCGCTGTCCACCTGGTCGAGCCCGTTCGGCAGGACGGTCCGCAGCACATGGTCGACCACCGATCCGGCGTCCCGGCGCAGCGCCTTCGGCACGCTCGCGGCCGCCGAGTGGAGCCGTGCGAACGCCCGGTCCATCGAGTCGCCGGTGCGGCGCAGCAGCCCGTCGGTGTACAGCAGCACGATCTCGCCGGGCGCCGGAGCGAACTCCACGCTCGGTGCCTCCCAGCAGGCGAGCATGCCCAGCGGCGCGGACAGGCTGGTCTCGACGAACTCCGCGCGCCGGTCGCCGATCACCAGTGGCGGGGTGTGCCCGGCACCGGCCAGCACGATCTTGCGTGCGGCGGGCTCGCAGTAGGCGAAGAGGGCGGTGGCGGACCGTGCGGGTTCGGTCAGCCGAAGCAGCAGTTCCAGATCGGAGAGCACGGCAACCGGATCCTCGCCCTCCATCACCGCGTACGCGCGCAGGCCGGCCCGCAGCCGTCCCATGGCGGTCAGCGCGCCGGGGCCGGAGCCGCCGACCGAACCGACGGCGAGACCGAGCGCACCCTCCGGCAGTGCCATGGCGTCGTACCAGTCGCCGCCGCCGCGCGGTGCGGCGCGATGGCGGGCGGCCAGCTGCACGCCGGGGACCCGGGGCAGCCGGCCGGGCCGCAGCTCGTCGGTGAGGGCAGCCACTTCCGCCCTGGCCCGATGCAGCTCCAGCAGTCGGGCCAGGTGTGCGGCCGCGTAACGGGCGTAGAGGCCGACGAGGTGGCGCTGGCGTTCGAGGGGTTCGGCGGGCTCGTCGTAGAGCCAGACGGCCGCGCCGAGTCGGCCCGTCGCGGTGGTGGTCAGGGGCAGGGCGTAGCTGGCGGCGTATCCGAGCCGGGCGGCGACTTCGCGCTGGCGGGGGTCCAGGCCGGTGTCGCCGAGCAGATCGGGGCTGGTCTGGGGCCCTTCGGCGCCCGGGAGGCCGTCCAGGATCCTGCCGTACGAGGTTGCGCTGCGCGGCACCGTCTCGATGTGGCCGAGCTCGGCGTGGGCGAGTCCGAGACCGATGGTGGAGACCGGGCCGCGACGGTCGGAGGGTTCGAAGACGATCAGCCCGCGGCGGGCTCCGACCAGGGCCGCGCCGGCACCGAGAAGCTCGTGCAACGCGTCGTCGAGGGTGTTGGTTCCGGCCAGGCGCTCGGTGAGCTCGTGCAGCGTGGTGAGGTCGGAGACCCAACCGGCCAGACGGTCTTGAAGAAAGGCTCCTGGCACGGCCGGCACACCGTCCAGGGGCCCGCCAGTGTGCGCTGAAACAGGAACTGCGGGATCGATTCCAGCCACTTTCGGCAGGTGAGGGGCGCTCATGGCAACCGGCTTTCCGACCAGTGCGTTTCGTCGAATAGCATCGCAAACCCCCATGTCATTCTGCGCCGCTATCAGTGCATCCACATGTACACGCAGATGTGAGCCGATGTCCAGCATTGTCCCTGCGGGATTCGTGGTGTCCGCGTGACTACTAAGTTGGCCAAAAAATGCACCCTATGGGCGCTATTTGCTGTCGACTGGGTCTGGTTCGGCAGGGGGTTCCCTCGGGGTGAAGTCCCTGGGGAGCGTCATTCCGGGCATGCTGGGTACGTAATCGGTGATGAACCAGGGGCAGTTCTGATCGCCCCGGAACCTGGCAGCGAGCCCGGACGTCCTCACATGTGACGGCCGCGCCCCATCCCCGAGTGGCGGGGTTGTGCACCATGGGACGGCAGGCGCGATGCGCTGCCCCTCGCCATGTTTTTGGCTGGACCGGCTCAGCTCGACTCGGCTCACGCTCGGTACCGACGGGTTACCCGTACCGCAGACTTAGAGAGCTTGTACGCACGGTGAAGTAATACACACGTGGCGTGACGCACGCGTGTTGTGATGTGGCCCTCGGCGTTCAACGGAAAGGAACGAGCGCTCATGCGCGAGATCCTCGGAAGGCGACGCAGGCTCCGGCTCCGGCGCAAGGCACGGCCCGCCCAGCTCGACGCGGCCCTGACCTGTGCCACCGCATGGCAGTGGCCCGTGCTTCCCGGAGTGGGGCTGAGCGCAGGCGGTGGTCGCGGTGACCGCGGCCGTGGCTGTGCCTGTCCCGATCCCGAGTGCGTCGTACCCGGCGCACACCCCTTCGATCCCGGCCTCCTCGCGGCGACCACCGACGAGCGCATGGTGCGCTGGTGGTGGACCAACCGGCCCACCGCGCCGATCATGCTGGCCACCGGCGGTCGCGCCCCGTGCGCGCTCAGCCTGCCCGCCATGGCCGGCGCCCGGGCGCTGGCCGAGCTCGACCGGATGGGGATGCGGCTCGGTCCCGTGGTGGCGACACCGACACGGTGGTCGCTGCTGGTCGCTCCCTACACCCTCGAACAGCTCGGCGAGCTGCTGCACGCCAAGGACTGGGTGCCCAGTTCGCTGCGCTTCCACGGCGAGGGGGGCTATCTCGTCCTTCCACCCTCCGAGGTGGGTACGGGGCAGGTGCGCTGGGAACGGGCTCCACTGCCCGGCCCCGCGACTCCCTGGCTGCCGGATGTGGAAGCGGTCCTGGACGCGCTGGTCGAAGCGAGCAACAGCGCTCCCGACGGCGGCAGCCGGCTCGCGTACTGAGAGAGAACGGTCGGTGCCGTGGAGACCGGTGCGGCGTCCGGGCGGGCTGCTCGACTCACTCGTTCGGGTGTGAGCCGTCCGAGTTTCCGCGTCAAATGAGTGCACTCCGGCCCGGTGCCCTCATTTTCGTGGATATCTTCGGCGCACCGTCAGGAATTCCCGCCGGTCGACAGGTGGGGCCGCCATGAATCTCCGCATGATCGTTATAGCGGGTGTGGTGTTCTCCGCCGTCGTGCTCGCGCCCGCGGCGTCTGTGGAAACCGCGGGCGGTCCCCCGTCCTGTAACGGCTGATGCAAAGTCTGCCGATGCAAAGTCCCGCGACGGAGGGCTTTCTGACGTGCCTTCCGGAACCGGTTCGAAGGAGCCTTCGAAAAAGTCTCGGGGGGCGGCTTCAAAAAGATCTTCGCGGGGGAGTTCCTGGCCCGGACTTCTGTCCGATATCGACCTGCCGGGCGGGCGCGGGGAAGTCGGCGGGCCTGGCGGAGGGACCGGCTCCGCCTTTGCCGGACCGGCCGGTTGCGCGCTGTGGACCGTCGACCGGTGCGGCCCGAACCGATCTCCCCCGAGGGCATCCAAGGGCGTTGACCTGTGTCATGACCGACGGGCGTGCCACATGGGCGCGCAGCTACTACCGCGATACGACGGGTGACGAACTCCGGTCCGTACTCACGCTGATGGGGCCCGGAGGGCGGACCGTCGAAACGCGCTGCACGGTGGAGTCGCAGGACGAGCCGCGCGACTGCGAGATGCCGCACCGTTCGTCGTGCGGAGGCCTTGAGGAGTGCGTGGCGGGCGGCCGGGCGTGCGGGTGGCGACGGGTCGCCCGACAGGGCGGCCGAGGAGGTTCCGCTGATGCCGAGGTCCGGATCCGATCCAGTGCCCTCCGTGGCGGGTTGACGCCGGATCCGCAGTCGCTGTGCCCGGTCCCGTGCGTCGCTCCCTGCGCCGTGTCCGGGCATGAGAACGCCCGGTCGCTGGCGACGGGGGATGCACCAGCGACCGGGCTTCTAGAACGGTAACAAGAGATCTGCCGTTCGCAAATTCGATCTCGCTTATTCGGACAGCTATTTACTTGCGGGTACTGCGAGTTGTGACGTGAGTCACCGATCGGACCGCCGCTGTCGTCGCGCGGTCACGGTCAGCTGAGCGTCACCTGGCGGTTGGTGAGACCGCCGCGGGCCCGCCGCTCGTCCGCGGTGAGCGGAGCGTCCGAGGCGAGTGCCTGCGCCAGCCGCTCCGCGAGCTCGGCCGCGGGCTTCTCGCACTCCTCCGCCCCCATCGCGCTGGGCAGATCCCAGACCGGGACCATCAGCCCGTGCGCGCGGAAGGAGCCGACCAGCCGCGTCCCCTCGCCGAGCGAGGAGGTACCGGCGGCGTGCAGCCGGGCGAGCGCGTCGAGGAGCTGCTCCTCGGGGTGCGGCATGACCCAGCGCAGGTGGTTCTTCTCGGGGGTCTCGCACCAGTACGCGGCGTCCACGCCGGAGAGCATGGTGGTGGGGATCGCAGCCTCGTTCGCACGCTCCAGGGATGCGGACACCTCGGGCGTGGCGTTCTCCGCACCCGGGACCCAGAACTCGAAGCCGGAGTGGACGACCGGCTCGAACGCGGCTTCCGGGTCGAGCAGGTCCTGCAGGCGCGGCCCGTCAGCCGGTACGCGCCGGGCGGCGACGGGTGAGCCGGGCTCGGTTTCCAGCGCACGCTGCAGGGTGTCCGCGAGGTCGCGGCTGAGGTCGCCGGATGAGGTGTCGTTCTGCAGGGCGAGCAGGACGGAGCCGTCGTCGCGGCGCAGCGCCGGCCACGCCATCGGCAGCACGGTCGCGAGCGTCACGGACGGCACGGCCTCGGGCAGTCCGCCCTTCAGGGTCAGTTCGACCGTTGCGGCGGGCACCAGCTCACGCAGGGCGACCCAGTCGCACTCACCCGCCAGGCCCTCGAACGGACGCTGGACCAGCTCGGTCACGGCCTGGGCGGCGGCGCGGCCGTGACAGGCCTTGTAGCGGCGGCCAGAACCGCACGGGCAGGGCTCGCGAGCCCCGACCACCGGGATCTCGCCGTCCTTGAGCTGCTGCTTCCCGGCCTTGGTCTGAGGGCGCTTCTTGGCCATGGTGGGCTTTCTCCCGATTGCGACAGTGCGGTCTGGGCCGCGAGCCTAGCCGCCCGTGCGGGATCCGGGGCACAGCCGCCCGGGGCGCATGGGGTGCGTACGCCGGAGCGCCGGTGTGTCGCGGTCCGTTCGGAGGCCCCAGGGCCCCAGCCGGATGTCGGTGCGCAGGCCCATCCGTACGCAAGTTCGCAAGCCCGTCGGTTCACCGGTCCGTGCGTATTCCGAACCGCTGCATCGGCCTCAGGCCACCTCAGCCCGCGTCGTCGAACGCGTCGGCGAAGTCCAGCCCGTCGAGTCCCGGCAGACGCCCGTTCCCGTTGCCGTGCCCGCGGCCCTTGCTGATCAGCACCCACACGGTGACCTCGCCGGACGAGCTGTCGCGCACGCCCCACTCCTCGGCGAGCGCGCTGATGATGTTGAGCCCGCGGCCACCGCGCGCCGTCACGGACGGTGTGGCCGGAATCGGTCGGGTCGGACCGCCTCCGTCCGTCACCTCGACGGTCAGTCCGCCTGTTCCGTCGACGCGCCAGGCGGCCCGTACGTCGCCGTCACCCACATCTGTGTGTCGCCCCAGCGGCCTGCCGTGTCGGCAGGCATTGCTGAGAAGTTCGGAAAGGATCAATACAGCATCGTCGACGACCGAATCCGACACCCCGTAGCTGCGCAACTGCTCGCGCATCCGGTGCCGCGCCTGCCCCACGCCCGCAGGGCCATGGGGTACGGCCATGCTCGACGACGTGGGCACTTCCTGTGCCACCACCAACGCCACCCCCGAGACCTCCTTTGCCCCACGCCACGGAGTGGATGCCCTCCTGGACTGGACCGGAAACCGGCCAATGGCTTGCCGGTGACGCATTCGTAACGATCGAATACAGGCTGAATGCGCCGGTGTACAACCTGTAACTGATGTTAAAAGCGACCCAGTTGGGACAGGACCTGCTTTGGGCGATTCGTGATGATTGCTTCCACGCCAAGGTGCGCGCAGAGCTCCACGTCCTCGGGTTCGTTGACCGTCCAGACGTGCACCCGGTGGCCGGCGCGGTGCAGCCGCTCGATGTAGCCCGGGTGGCTGCGTACGATCCGCAGTCCCGGACCGGCGATCCGGGAACCGGCCGGCAATCGCCCGTCACGCAGCCGCGGCGAGACGAACTGCATCAGATAGACGGTCGGCAGGGTGGGTGAGGCGGCCTGGATGCGGTGCAGGGAGCGTGCCGAGAAGCTCATGATCCGGACCGGCGAGGGGCCCTCGTCCGGCGGAGTGTCGAGCTCGAAGCGCTTCAGCAGATGCAGCAGCCGTTCCTCCACCTGGCCCGCCCAGCGCGTGGGGTGCTTCGTCTCGATGGCCAGCTGGAGGGGGCGCCCGGCGGTGCGCGTCTCGACGACGAGCTCGAGCAGTCGCTCGAGAGTGAGTACGGAGGTGAGCTCGCCCGGCACGGGATCCCAGTCCGGGGACTCCTCGCGGTCCTTCCAGGAGCCGAAGTCGAGGGCGGCGAGTTCGGCGAGTTCCAGGGCGGAGACGGCGCCGCGGCCGTTGGACGTACGGTTCACCCGGCGGTCGTGCACGCAGACGAGGTGGCCGTCGGCGGTGAGCCGTACATCGCATTCCAGCGCGTCCGCGCCGTCCTCGATGGCCTTCCGGTAGGCGGCCAGGGTGTGCTCGGGAGCGTCGTCGGACGCCCCGCGGTGTGCGATGACCTGGATGGGGTGTTGCATGGTGTGCTGCCGTGCGTGGGTCACCGCGTCATGGTGCCACCGAGTGGCGGCAGGGGTGCGTACCTTGCGGCAGGGGACCGTTTTGCCGGATATAAAGATTGGTGCACGGACGCACAGGTCCTGCTTACAGTGGCCTGACGGGTCATGGGAAAAGCTGGCTCCGGACACGTACACAGCGGATCTCTTGCCGAAAATTGATGAGGAACCGAGGAGTAAAGAGCTGTGAGCACAGAGAACGAGGGCAACGAGGGCACCGCGGCTCCGGCCGTTCCGGCCGTTCCGTCCGCACCTCCCGTGCCGGCCGCTGCTCCTGAGGGCACGCCTGCGCCCCCGTCGGCGCCCGCGGGCCCGGATTCGTCGCACGCGGCAGCGCCACAGCAGCCGGGGCAGGCGATGGACTGGCCGCCGCCGCAGCCCCCTTCCGGGCCGCAGCACGCGGCGTCCGCGCACCCGCAGCCGGCCGGTGCCTGGCCGCCTCCCCCGCCTGCCGTTCCCGCGTACGCGCAGGGCGGTGGCGGTGGTCCCGTGTGGGGGGCGGCCAACCAGCAGCCGGCGCCGGAGGCCCCGCGCAAGCCGCGCGGCAGCGGTCTGGTGGCCGCGGTGGCGGTCGCGGCGCTCGTTGCGGGCGGCATCGGCGGCGCCCTCGGCTACTGGGCCGCCGACCGGAACGACAGCGGCAACTCCTCCGGGTCGACCACGGTCACGGCGTCGACCAATCCGCAGGCCCTCAAGCGCGACCCCGGCACGGTCGCAGGCGTCGCGGCCAGGGCGCTGCCCAGCGTGGTCACGATCGACGCGCAGAACGGCGACGGCGAGGGCGGCACGGGCACCGGCTTCGTGTACGACAAGGAAGGCCACATCCTCACCAACAACCACGTGGTGGCTTCCGCGGCGAACAGTGGCCAGCTCACGGCGACGTTCTCCAACGGCAAGAAGTACGACGCCGAGGTGGTCGGCCGCGCGGAGGGTTACGACGTCGCCGTACTGAAGCTGAAGAACGCGCCGTCGGGGCTCGCCCCGCTGGCCCTCGGCAACTCGGACCAGGTCGCGGTCGGTGATTCGACGATCGCGATCGGCGCGCCGTTCGGTCTGTCCAACACGGTCACGACCGGCATCATCAGCGCGAAGAACCGCCCGGTCGCCTCCGGTGACGGCTCCGGCGGCAGTAACTCGTACATGAGCGCGCTGCAGACCGACGCCTCGATCAACCCGGGCAACTCCGGCGGCCCGCTGCTCGATGCGCGCGGTGCGGTCATCGGTATCAACTCGGCCATCCAGTCGACCGGCAGCAGCGGCCAGGCCCAGGCGGGATCCATCGGCCTCGGCTTCGCGATCCCGATCAACCAGGCGGAGAACGTCGCCCAGCAGCTGATCAAGACCGGCCAGCCGGTCTACCCGGTGATCGGTGCCACCGTCACCATGGACGAGAAGACCGGCGGCGCCGTCATCTCGGAGCAGGGCTCGGGCGGCACGCCGCCCGTCAGCCCGGACGGCCCCGCCGCCAAGGCCGGTCTCAAGGCGGGTGACGTCATCACCAAGTTCAACGAGACGGTGATCGACAGCGGCCCGACCCTGATCGGTGAGATCTGGACCCACAAGCCGGGCGACAAGGTCACGCTGACCTACAAGCGCGACGGCAAGGTGTCGACGGCCGAAGTCACCCTGGGGGAGCGCAAGGGCGACAGCTGACCGGCTAGGCTGTCCTCGCGTCAACGCCGGTCCATGACCGATGACGTGGGGTGGGTTGCCCGAGCGGCCTAAGGGAACGGTCTTGAAAACCGTCGTGGCAGCGATGTCACCGTGGGTTCAAATCCCACACCCACCGCAGCACCTGTGAAGGGGCGTCCGAGAGGGCGCCCCTTCTGCGTGCGTGGCCGACGGTGTCGGGACCGCCCGGTGGTGCGGGCTCAGGACGATCGGTCGGGACGGTCGGCGTCCTCCGGGCCCATGGGGCGACAGGAGGTGAGCCGGGCGGCCGAGGCGATGGTGGCCCGGGCCTCGCGTTCGGTGAGGCCGGTGCGGACGGCGGCGTCGGTGAGGGCGTCCGCCAGGGCTTCGCCGAAGCCGTGTTCGTACGCACGGCAAGCAGCCCAGAAAAGACGGGTGTTGCGCTGTCCTTCGTGTGCCGCGAGAACGAACTGGACCAGGCCGCGGCCGTGGTGGGGGCGGCCGGAGAGGTGGTGAGGGCGTGCGGGGGGCGTGAGCAGACGGAGGAGCGCGCGGGGGCAGGGGGCCGGGGAGAGATCGGCGGCGCCGGGGGCGAGCCGGTAGGTGCCGCGGGTGGTGACCGAGCCCGGACCGACCAGGTAGCCGCCGGCACCGCGGATGTCGATGCCGGGGGCGAGGCGGCTTGCGGAATTCGGTACGGATACGCCGGGTGGGCCGGTGAGCCAGATGTGGCGGCCGCCGCTGGGAGTGATCACCGTGACCGTCGGCGGGATGGTGAACAGGTGGTGCAGTGCCAGCTGCTGGAGGGCCACCACGGAGTCGTTCCGGCCGGTGGCGTCGATGTCGAGGTCGACGCCGATGAGGTGGTGCGGGGCCCGGCCGCAGGCGATTCCGTAGCCGGTGGCCCAGGGGGCGGCGGCGAAGAGTGCGCGTACGGCGGCAGGGTTCGTGGTGGCGTCGTGGACGCCGTGTCCGGGGAGACCGCAGGCGCCTCGGCAGGTGACCGGCCGGTCCTCGTCGTGGTGGGGAGAGCGCAGGGCGGGGAGCTTGGTGGCGGACAGCGGGATGACGGGGAGCCCGTGCTCGGCGGCGGAGAGCGCGTGGGCGAGGGCCAGGGTGGCGGTCTGCCGGTCGGTGATGGCCATGACTCTATGTTCGTACAACTGTTCGAAGAAAGGAAGAGGGGGTGGGGTGGTGGGGTGGGTGACGGCGGAGGGCGCGGCCGGATCGGTTGCTGCGGATCGGTGGGCCGGATCGCATGGGGCGCGGGGGCGGAAATGTGCCGAAACGCTTTTCCTCTTGGGGTGCGCGCGATTGTGCGGCACCGGGGGGTGAGCTGGGGCTTTGGGAGTGGGTGGGAGGTTTATCGGGTGTTCCTCATGCTTGCGGGGGAACCGGCTGACCTGGGTGGTTCGCCGGGGGTTCGGTGGGCAGCTTTGGTCTCGCGACGTCGTGACCAAGACCGAGGCGGTCGGCCAACTGCCTCGGAACCAGCCGCACTTTCGGTTCCTGGAGGAAATAGACATGGCAAGCATCCGTACCGCTCGCGCCCTCACCGCTGTCGCCGCACTGCCCCTCGCCGTCGCACTCTTCGGCGGCGTCGCCCAGGCCGACAACGGCTCGTTCGCGAACGACGGGTCGAACGCGGGTGTTGCGACGATCAGCGGCAGTGGAGTCGGCAGGAACAACTCCGGCAACTCGTCGACGTCGCAGCAGCAGGCCACCGGTTCCGGGGCATCGAATCAGAGCAACTCGGCGCAGGTGAACCGCTCGGCATTCACCACGATCTACCAGCTCAACAAGAACGTCACGGTGAATTTCACAAAACTCTGGTGAGCCGGGGTCCACCGTGGACCGGTCGGGGGGCCGGTGCGGGGTGGGGTGAACGACGGCCTGCGTGAAGGCGCTTCCGCGTCTTCGCGCAGGCCGCTCGTTTCTCGCGCGGGAGCGTTCGGATGTCACCGACCTTGACAGCGGCCACAAATCTGACGGACAGTCAGAAACCCTGATCCGTACGCCCGCGTCCGGAAGGCCCGCCGCCGTGCACCTCGCCCCGACGGAGCGTCAGCAGCAGCTGCGCGCCGAACTCCGCACCTATTTCCGCGATGTGATCACCGGGCCGGACGAAGGCTCCGGGACAGATGCGACGTCCGGGATGCGGGCAGGACGTGCCGATGATCCGGCCGGGCAACGCCGGCTGCTGCGTCGGATCGGCGCCGACGGGATGCTCGGACTGGGCTGGCCCGTCGAGTACGGGGGTCAGGGCCGTGGTCCCGACGAGCAGTTCGTCTTCTTCGACGAGGCGTACCGTGCGGGTGCGCCCGTGTCCATGGTCACGCTCAACACTGTCGGCCCGACCCTGATGAAGTACGGGACCGAGGCGCAGAAGGCGTACTTCCTGCCGCGGATTCTGAACGGCGACCTCGTCTTCGCGATCGGTTACAGCGAGCCGGAGGCGGGCACGGACCTGGCCGCGTTGCGTACGAGAGCGGTGCGGGACGGCGAGGCCTGGGTGATCGACGGGCAGAAGATCTTCACCAGCAATGCGCAGCACGCGGACTGGATCTGGCTCGCCTGCCGTACCGATCCGGATGCGGCCAAGCACAAGGGCATCTCGATCATCCTGGTGCCGACGGACGCCCCGGGGTTCTCCTGGACCCCCATCGAGACGGTGGGTGGTCTGACCACGACGGCGACCTACTACGACGGGATTCGGGTACCCGTCACGAATCTGGTCGGCGAGGAGAACGGCGGCTGGGGGCTGATCACCAACCAGCTGAACCATGAGCGGGTGGCACTCGCTGCGATCGGGATGCAGGCCGAGGAGTTCTACGAGGCGGTGCTCGCCCACGCCCGTACCCCCGATCCGGTGAGTGGGTGGTGTCCGGTTGACGAGCCGTGGGTGCGGTCCCGACTGGCCGAGGCCTATGCCCGGCTGGCGGCTACGCGCCTGCTCAACTGGCGTCTGGTGGGGGATGTGGGGGCGGGCTCGCTGGCCCCCGGCGAGGCGAGCGGCGTGAAATTCATGGGAACCGAATCGGCCGTCGAGGTGTATCGAATGTGCCAGGAAATCGCGGGCGAGACCGGAATGGTCCGCGGTGGTTCGCTCGGCTCCTTCGGGGACGGGGAGCTGGAGCGGATGAACAGGGCGGCACAGATCAACACCTTCGGGGGCGGGGTGAGCGAGGTGCAGCGGGAGATCGTCGCGACGATGCGGCTCGGCATGAAGAGGGGGAAGCGGTGACGGACGCGCGATACGAGCAGGACGGCCGCCGGAGCCCGCAGGGCGGGCGCGGCGGGCAGGGCGGGGCGGACGAGTTGTACGAGCGGCTCAGGGTGTACGAGGGGCGGGCGGCCGCCACCGCGGGCGTCGGCAAGGACCTGGTCAACGCGCCGATGATCAGGCACTGGTGCGAGGCCGTGGGAGACACCAACCCGGCATACACGGGACCTGGGGCGATTGCTCCGCCCACGATGCTGCAGGCGTGGACGATGGGCGGTCTGTCGGGGCACTCGGACCGTTCAGGGGCGTACGACGAGCTGTTCGCCCTCCTCGACGGCGCCGGGTACACCTCGGTGGTCGCGACCGACTGCGAGCAGGAGTATCTGCGGCCGTTGCGGCCTGGGGACCGGATCACCTTCGACGCGGTGATCGAGTCGGTGTCGGAGCGAAAGACGACCAGGCTGGGGACGGGCTACTTCGTCACGACGCGGATGGATGTCCGGGCAGCCGGGGAGCCGGCCGGGACACACCGCTTCCGGATCCTCAAGTACACGCCCGCAGTGGTGAGGCGAGGAACGAGTCCGGGAGGGCCGCAGGGGGTGAAGGGAGGCGGCCGGAGTCTGCGGCCGAGGCCGGTGATCAATCGGGACAACGCCGGGTTCTGGCAGGGCGTCGCCGAACACAAATTACTCATCCAGCGGTGCGGCGCGTGCGAGACCCTGCGTTTTCCCTGGCTGCCCGGGTGCAATGAGTGCGGTTGCCAGGAGTGGGACACGGTCGAGGCGAGCGGCGAGGGCACCGTCTTCAGTTATGTGGTGATGCATCACCCGCCCTTCCCCGCCTTCGGCGCCTCCGACGACGCCGGGCCGTACGCGGTGGCGCTGATAGAGCTGGCGGAGGGCGTACGGATGGTCAGCAATGTGGTCGGTGTGCCGTACGACAAGGTGCGGACAGGGATGCCGGTCAGGCTGGAATTCCTGCGCACGGATCCGGAGTTGGAGTTGCCGGTCTTCCGGGGGAGTGAGGGTTGACATGGACTTCACGCCCACGGAGGAGCAGACCGCGGCGCAGGGTCTCGCCGCGCAGATCTTCGGAGATCTGGCCACGCACGAGCGGCTGGCCGCCGCCGGGACGGGGACGGACACCGAGCTGTGGAAGGAGCTGTGCGCGGCCGGGCTGACGGCTGCCGTCGAGGAGATCGGGCTGCTGGGTCTGGTACTGCTGCTGGAGGAGCAGGGGAGAACGACTGCGCAGGTGCCGCTCGCGGTGACCTGCGCGTACGGGCTGCTTGCCGTCGCCGAGCACGGTACGGACGAACAGCGGGAGCGGCTGCTTCCGCCGCTGCGGGACGGAACCGCTGTCGCCACCGGTGCGTTCCCGGCACGAGACGGTCTACGGGCCGACGGTGAAGGGAGGTTGAGCGGCACCGTGCCCTATGTGCCGTGGCTGCGGGACGCCACTTCGGTGCTCGTGGCGGACGCGGACCGGGTGCTGTGGATCGTACGGATCGCAGACCCGGGTGTGGCGGTGACGCCCGTGGAGACGACGGCTCCATGGTCGGCGGCCCGGCTCACCTTGGACCGGGCGCCCGGCGAGCGGCTTGGACCAGCAGGACGGACGGGGACGAACACGGGGGCGGGCACGGGGGCGAACAGCGTGACCGCGGCGACGGCGTACGGAGCCGTGCTGGCCGCGAGCCGAACGGCGTTCGCGGGGTTGCAGGCCGGGGTGTGCGCCGGGTCGCTGGCCCGGGCGGTCGCCCACACCGCCACCAGGGAACAGTTCGGGCGCCCTCTCTCCACCAACCAGGGGGTGCTGCTGCGTGCCGCCGATGCCCATATGGACACCGAGGCGATAAGGGTCACCGCATACGAGGCGGCGTGGCGTCACGACAGGGGGCTGCCGTACGCGGCCCAGGCGCTGACCGCGGCCTGGTGGGCCTCGGAGGCGGGCAAGAGGGTCGTGCATGCCGGACAGCATCTGCACGGTGGGACGGGCGCCGACCTCGACCACCCCGTGCACCGGCACTTCCTCTGGGGTCGCCAGCTCGACGCCTATCTGGGATGCGGCAGCGAAGTGCTCGAGGAACTGGGTCAGTTGCTGGTGAAGGAGGGATCGCAATGAAGGTCGGCGAGGAGCTGGCACCGCTGGAGGTCGCGGTGACCCGCACCCTGATCGTCGCGGGCTCCATCGCCTCCCGCGACTACCAGGACGTGCACCATGACGCCGAGCTCGCACAGCAGAAGGGCTCCCCGGACATCTTCATGAACATCCTGACGACCAACGGCCTGGTCGGGCGGTTCGTCACCGACCACTTCGGGCCCTCGGCGGTGCTCCACAAGGTCGCCATCAGGCTGGGCGCACCCAACTATCCGGGGGACACCCTGGTGTTGAGCGGCACCGTCACGGCCCTCGGCGACGACGGGACGGCAGAGGTGACGGTCGTCGGGACCAATGGTCTCGGCAGGCACGTCACCGGCAAGGTGACCGTCAGTGTTCCGGGAGGATCCGCATGAGCGTGCGCAGGGCGGATTCTCTCGGCGGACGGGCCGCGATCGTGGGGATCGGGGCGACCGAGTTCTCCAAGGACTCCGGGCGCAGCGAACTGAAGCTGGCCGTCGAAGCGGTGTGGGCCGCCCTCGACGACGCCGGACTGACCCCCGCCGATGTCGACGGCCTGGTCACCTTCACGATGGACACCAGCCCCGAGATCACCGTCGCCCAGGCGGTCGGCATGGGGGAGCTGTCGTTCTTCTCCCGTATCCACTACGGAGGTGGGGCGGCCTGCGCCACCGTGCAGCAGGCGGCGCTCGCGGTGGCGAGTGGGGTGGCCGATGTCGTGGTCTGCTACCGCGCGTTCAACGAGCGTTCGGGGCGCCGCTTCGGTTCCGGGGTGCAGCACCGGGAACCGACGGCTGAGGGGACCGCGCTCGGCTGGAATCTTCCCTTCGGGCTGCTCACCCCGGCCTCGTGGGTCGCCATGGCAGCCCAGCGCTACCTGCACACGTACAACCTGACGCCGGAAGCCTTCGGCCACGTCGCGGTCACCGACCGGCGTCATGCCGCGCGTAACCCGGCGGCGTACTTCTACGAGAAGCCGATCACGCTTGCCGATCACGCCGCATCGCGCTGGATCGTCGAACCTCTACGGCTGCTCGACTGCTGTCAGGAGACCGACGGCGGACAGGCGATCGTCGTCACCGGTGCCGAGCGGGCCCGTGACCTTCCCCGGCCACCCGCAGTCATCGTCGCCGCCGCTCAGGGTGCCGGGCGGGCGCAGGAACAGATGACCAGTTTCTACCGTGACGGGATGACCGGACTGCCGGAGATGGACGTCGTCGCCAGACAGCTCTGGCGTACCTCCGGACTCGCTCCCGCCGACATCGACGTGGGCATCCTCTACGACCACTTCACCCCGTTCGTTCTGATGCAGCTGGAGGAGTTCGGATTCTGCGGACCGGGTGAGGCCGCCGATTTCGTGGCGGACGACGCGCTGCCGCTGAACACACACGGAGGGCAGTTGGGGGAGGCCTATCTGCACGGGATGAACGGCATTGCGGAGGCGGTCCGGCAGATCCGGGGCACGTCCGTGAACCAGATACCCGGCGCGGCCAGAACGCTGGTGACGGCAGGCACGGGAGTCCCCACCTCGGGACTCATACTGGGTACGGACGGCGGGTGACGGGGTGCGAGGGCGCCGGTGGGGCGGTGGGGGACGTCCGTGGGCGACCCTGAGGCCTGATGACGGCCTCTACTCCTTCAGGAGGTGGGGCCTGCCCCACCCCTACAACCTGAGGCGGACGTGGCTTCGGGACCTGGGGCCGATCCCCCGGGGTGGTGCCCACTCCTAGCGTGGACCCATGACCACGCCAGTCTGCACGGGCGCCTCCAGGGGAGCCGCTGCCGCCACCGGATACGCGCCGCACACCTCGTCGGCGTCGCACACGCAGCACGCGCCACGCGCCTCATCGGCGTCACGCCCGCAGCGCGCATCGACCCCCACGCAGGCCTCGCGCACCGCGGTCACTTCGTACGGTCCGCGTGCTCCGTACGTGCCGTACCCGTCGTTCTCGTCGTTCGTGCGGGCGCGGGGGCCGGTGCTGCTGCGTACCGCGCGCTCACTCACCGCCAACCCGAGTGATGCCGAGGATCTGCTGCAGACCGCGCTCACCAAGACGTACGTGGCATGGGAGCGGATCGAGGACCACCGGGCCCTCGACGGTTACGTTCGCCGGGCGCTGCTGAACACCCGGACCTCGCAGTGGCGCAAGCGCAAGGTCGACGAGTTCGCCTGTGACGAGCTGCCCGAGCAGGAGGCCTCTCCGGCGCCCGATCCCGCCGAGCAGCAGTCCTTGCACGATGCGATGTGGCGGGCCGTGCTGAAGCTTCCGGACCGGCAGCGGGCGATGGTCGTCCTGCGCTACTACGAGGACCTCAGCGAGGCGCAGACGGCGGAGGTGCTCGGGGTGTCCATCGGCACCGTCAAGAGCGCGGTCTCACGAGCGCTCGGCAAGCTCCGCGAGGACCCGGAGCTGATCCCGGTGCGCTGAGCCCGAACCTCACCGGCGGGCGGGCAGTGCGGCGGCCCGACCGGCCGGCAGGCGGGCGGGCGCGGGCTCGCGAGGCGTTCCGGGTGGTGCGACGGTGGGTGGTATCAGCCTTCCTCCCAGGACACCGGGAAACCAGAAGCCGAGAAAGGTGGCGACGGTCATGGCTGAACATCCGCATGCCGCGCTGGTCCGCAAGGGCTACGAAGCGTTCAACCGCGGTGACATGGAGACGCTGGCCGAGATGCTGACGGGCGACGCGACCCACCACGTCCCGGGCAACAGTCCGTTCTCCGGTGACTACAAGGGCCGGGACGAGATGCTCGCCCACTACCGGCGGCTGGCCGAGGAGTGCGACGGCACGATGACGGCCACGCTGCTGAATGTGCTGGTCGACGGCCGGGGGCACGCAGTGTCTGTGCATCGGGTCCTGGCGAAGCGCAAGGGGCGGACGATCGACGCCATGGGCGGGATCGTCTTCCGGATCATCGGTGACAAGGCCACCGACCTCGACGAGTGCATGGAAGACATTCAGGTCAGCGACGAGTTCTGGTCCTGATTCCCGGTTCCTCGCACCGCGGGCCCCGCCCGCGTGCCGGCCAGCGGAATCCGACGGAAAGCGATTCGTACTCCCGGGAGTAGTGACATACCGAGCGGTATGTGCGCAGAATCAGCGGAACCTTACTGCCGCGTAGCGCCCACCGGGAGGACGCCGTGCTGAGCACCATGCAGGACGTACCGCTGACTGTCACCCGCATCCTGACGCACGGGATGACGATCCACGGGAAGTCTCAGGTCACGACCTGGACCGGCGAGCCCGAACCGCAGCGGCGAAGCTTCGCCGAAGTGGGCCGTCGTGCCACACAGCTCGCCCATGCCCTGCGCGACGAGCTCGGTGTCGTCGGCGACCAGCGCGTGGCGACCCTCATGTGGAACAACGCGGAGCACGTCGAGGCGTACCTCGCGATCCCCTCCATGGGCGCGGTGCTCCACACGCTCAACCTGAGGCTTCCCGCCGAGCAGTTGATCTGGGTCGTCAAGCACGCGGACGACAAGGTCGTCTTCGTCAACGGCTCGCTGCTGCCGCTTCTTGCGCCGCTCCTCCCCCACCTGACGTCCATCGAGCATGTGGTGGTCGTGGGGCCCGGAGACCGTTCGGTGCTCGACGGAGCCGTGCCGCAGGTGCACGAGTACGAGGAGCTGATCGCCGGCCGCCCGACCAGCTACGACTGGCCCGAGCTGGACGAACGCCAGGCCGCCGCCATGTGCTACACCTCCGGCACCACCGGCGACCCCAAGGGCGTCGTCTACTCCCACCGCTCCATCTACCTGCACTCGATGCAGGTCAACATGGCCGAGTCGATGGGGCTGTCAGACAAGGACACCACGCTGGTGGTCGTCCCCCAGTTCCACGTCAACGCCTGGGGCCTGCCGCACGCGACGTTCATGACCGGCGTCAACATGCTCATGCCGGACCGCTTCCTGCAGCCCGCCCCGCTCGCCGACATGATCGAGCGTGAGAAGCCGACCCATGCCGCCGCCGTTCCCACCATCTGGCAGGGACTGCTCGCCGAGGTCACCGCCAACCCGCGCGATCTGACCTCGATGGCCCGCGTCACCATCGGTGGCGCCGCCTGCCCGCCCGCTCTCATGGAGGCGTACGACAAACTGGGGGTCCGCCTCTGCCACGCCTGGGGCATGACGGAGACGTCGCCGCTCGGCACCATGTCCAACCCGCCCGCCGGTCTGACGGAGGAACAGGAGTGGCCGTACCGGATCACCCAGGGCCGCTTCCCGGCCGGCGTCGAGGCACGGCTGGTCGGCCCCGGCGGCGACCATCTGCCCTGGGACGGCGAGTCGGCAGGTGAGCTGGAGGTGCGCGGCCCCTGGATCTCAGGTGCGTACTACGGAGGTGCGGACGGCGAGGCACTGCGCCCCGAGGACAAGTTCAGCGACGACGGCTGGCTGAAGACCGGTGATGTCGGCGTCATCAGCGAGGACGGCTTCCTCACCCTCACCGACCGCGCCAAGGACGTCATCAAGTCCGGCGGGGAGTGGATTTCGAGCGTCGAGCTGGAGAATGCCCTGATGGCGCACCCGGATGTGGCCGAGGCCGCCGTCGTCGCCGTCCCGGACGAGAGGTGGGGCGAGCGTCCGCTCGCGACCGTGGTCCTCAAGGACGGCGCCACCGCCGACTACGTGACCTTGAAGGGGTTCCTCGCGGAGTCCGGCATAGCGAAGTGGCAGCTGCCGGAGCGCTGGACGCTCATTCCGTCGGTGCCGAAGACCAGCGTCGGCAAGTTCGACAAGAAGGTGATCCGCAAGCAGTACGCGGACGGCGAGCTGGAGATCACCCAACTCTGATCGACGGGTAGGACGGCGCCGTCACGGCCTGAAAAGGGTCTGCCAGGCGCATGCGACGAGGGCGGTACGGGAAATCCCGTACCGCCCTCGTCCCATGCGTCCGTCCGTCGGTCAGTTCGTGCCGATCTTCGCCAGCAGGTCGACGATGCGGGACTGCACGTCTTCGCTCGTCGAGCGTTCCGCCAGGAACAGCACGGTCTCGCCCGAGCTGAGTTTCGGCAGTTCCGCCCGGTTCATGTCGGCCGAGGTGTAGACGACCAGCGGGGTCCGGTTGAGCTGGCCGTTCGCGCGCAGCCAATCGATGATCCCGGCCCGGCGGCGACGTACCTGCATCAGGTCCATCACCACCAGGTTCGGCCGCATCCGGGTGGCCAGCGCGACCGCCTCGTCGTCGGTGGCGGCCCGCGCGACCTGCATGCCGCGGCGTTCCAGCGTCGCCGTCAGGGCCACCGCGATCTCCTCGTGCTCCTCGATCACCAGCACCCGCGGCGGGTGCTGGTCGCTGTCGCGGGGAGCGAGCGCCTTGAGGAGTACGGCGGGGTCGGCACCGTACGCCGCTTCCCGCGATGCCTGCCCCAGACCGGCCGTCACCAGTACCGGAACCTCCGCGGCCACCGCCGCCTGGCGCAGCGACTGCAGGGCCGTACGCGTGATGGGGCCGGTCAGCGGGTCCACGAAGAGCGCGGCGGGGAACGCCGCGATCTGGGCGTCCACCTCCTCGCGGGAGTGCACGATCACCGGCCGGTAGCCGCGGTCGCCCAGCGCCTGCTGGGTGGAGACGTCCGGCGCGGGCCAGACGAGGAGCCGACGCGGGTTGTCCAGCGGCTCCGGGGGCAGCTCGTCGTCGACCGGCTGCGGCGACGGACGGTTGGCGACTTCCACCGCTCCTCCCGGACCGTCCAGCGGCTCCGGACCTTCGGCGCCCTCGTCGGGTGCCCCGATGGCGTATGCACGCCCCTCGGCCGCAGGGGCGTGCAGCAGTTGCCCCGAGGTGTTGGTGGTGGGAGCGGGGGCGGGCTGCGCAGCGGCGGCCGGTGCGGCACCGGGCTGCCCGGCGGCCGGATGCGGCACGGCGGGCTGTGCGGTGCGCTCGGCCTCGGGCGGGGCGGCGAGCTTACGGCGCCGGCCGGCGCCGCCGAGCGTCTGGTTCTGCTGATGGGCGAGGTGCTGGACGAACGGCACGCCCTGCCCGAGCGTCCGCACACTGAACGCGCGCCCCTGCGTCGAGTCCGCCGACGCGGATGCGGGCATGGGGGCCTCGGCCGGCAGCGGCTGGCGCCGCGCATCCGGCACGGGCTCGGCTGCCGGAGCGGGCACGGGTGCAGGAGCGGGTGCGGTGTCCCGCGGGCGGCTCTCCGTCACACCGGTGGCGTCGGTGGTACCGGTGGTGTGGGTGGTACCGGTGGTGTGGGTGGTGTGACCCGCTCCGGCCCAGTCCAGACCGTCGCCGGGCGGCGTGAGGGAGGACAGCCCCTGTCCCGACGTGCCGTTCTCCGCCCAGCCCCCGGGCTGCGCGGGCAGCCCGGGCTGCATCGGCTGCTGCGGGGACTCCGGCTGTTCCGGCTGCTGCGGTGCGCCGGTCTGACGGGCCCGGCGGCGGCCGGTCGGCGTGGGGTGCGCCTGCGGTGGGGTGTGCGCGTCGTGCGGGGCCTGCACGGCGTCATGGCGTCCAGGCAGCGAGGCGTCCGCCTCACCGGCCGTGGGCGGGATCCGGTCGGCATCGGCGGGCGGGAGCGCGAACGCGGTCCGCGGCCCCGCCGACTCCGCCGGAACGGACCGGTCCTGCGCGGTCCCGAGCGCCCGACGGGCCCGCCGCCCGGTCGGCTGCGGCTGGGCCTGGCCCTGCTGCGGGGCGGCCTCGCCCTGCCCCTGGCCGGCGGCGGGAGCGGCTGCCGGGAGGGCCAGCTGATTCTCACTGCCCTGACGAGTCCGGTGTCCGCCCGCAGACGCCGGCATCTCGGCCGGAACGCCCTGCGGCGGCACGGTCTGCCCGCGCTGCGGACGTCCGCCACCGCCCTGTGCGCCCTCGGCCGCCGTCACCACGGAGCCCTCGGACGGCGCCGCGGCTCCGGGCAGAGCCAACGCCTGCCCCGGCTGCGAAGACCGGGTGGACTGTGCGGGCAGCGGGGACTGCGCGGGCGCAGCGGTCGCCTCGGCCGGGCTGGGCCTCCCCCGCCTGCGGCCGGACCCCTCGCCCTGCTGCTGTGCGGGGACGAGCCCCTGAGGCGACTGCGGACCCTGCTGGACCTGCTGAGCCGGCTCCTCCGGTGCCACCGCTTCGCGCCGTGCCCGGCGCCGTCCGGTCGGCTCCACCGCCCCTGTGCCGGCCTCCGGTCCGGCTTCCGCCGCACCCACCGGGCTCTCCAGGAAGGCATCCGTCGACGCCCGGCGGGCCCTGCGCCGCCCGCCGGGCGGTGTGCCCGGCTGCTGCTGAACGGCACCGGCCCCGGCAACACCGCCGACCGTCGCCTCCGCCGGGGCCTGCACGACGGGCGGCTCCGGCGGCATCACGGTGCCCGACCCCGCACCCAGCGGCACCTCCAGCACGTACGCGCTGCCGCTCATTCCCGGCATCTCGTGTGTCTGCAGCACACCGCCGTGCGCCCGCACGATTCCGCGCACGATCGGCTCGTGCACCGGGTCTCCCCCGGCGAACGGTCCGCGTACCTCGATCCGTACGACCTCACCGCGCTGCGCCGCCGCCACGACCACCGTCGAGTCGACATAGCCGCCGCCCGGCACCACACGCGCCTTGCCGGTCGAGTCGACCCCGGCGACATCCGCGACCAGATGCGCGAGCGCAGTCACCAGTCGACCCGCGTCGACCTCGGCCTCGATCGGCGGCGCATGCACCGCGAACTGGGCCCGGCCGGGGCCGATCAGCTCGACGGCCGCGTCGATGCCGGCCGTCACGACGCCGTCGAGCAGCACCGTCTCCTTGATCAGCTGCTCCGCACCGCTGTCCAGCCGCTGGAAGCCCAGCACGTTGTCGACGAGTGTCGTCATGCGGGCATAGCCGGCAGCCAGGTGGTGCAGGATCTGGTTGGCCTCGGGCCACAGCTGGCCCGCCGGGTCGGCGGCGAGCTTGAAGAGCTCGCCCCTCAGCTCCTCCAGCGGGCCACGCAGCGACTCGCCGAGCACGGCGGTCAGCTGGTGGTGCCGGGCGGTCAGGTCCGTGATCCGTTCGGCCTGCTCCTCCAGCTCTGCCGCGTACCGGTCGGTCCGGTCGGCCAGCTCGGTGGTGTGGCTCTCGGTCAGCTCGGCGACTTCGGTGGTGTGCCGCTCGGTGAGCTCGGCGACCTCGGTGGTGTGGCTCTCGGTCAGCTCGGCGAGCTGCGCGGTGTGCTGCTTGGTGAGTTCCTCGTACGGCCTGCGGTCGGTGAACGTCATCACCGCGCCGACCAGCTGGTCCCCGTCGCGGACGGGCGCGGTCGTCAGGTCGACCGGCACCGGGGCGCCGCTCTTGGACCACAGGACCTGCCCGCGCACCCGGTGCTTGCGCCCGGACTTGAGCGTGTCGGCGAGCGGCGACTCCTCGTACGGGAACGGCTCGCCCTCCGCACGCGAGTGCAGGATGAGCGGGTGCAGCTCCTGGCCGCCCAGGTCGCTGGCGCGGAATCCGAGGATCTGCGCGGCGGCGGGGTTGACCAGAACGACCCGGCCGTCCGTGTCCGTACCGACGACACCCTCGGCCGCGGCCCGCAGGATCATCTCGGTCTGCCGCTGCGAACGGGCCAGCTCGGCCTCGGTGTCGACGGTGCCCGACAGATCCCGTACGACGAGCATCAGCAGCTCGTCACCCGTGTAGCTGCCGGTGTAGCCGGCCTGGAAGTCGGTGTACGCGGCCTGCCCGTCCTCGAGGCTGGCGCTGGTGACCTCGACCGGGTACTCGGTGCCGTCGGTCCGCCGCGCGGTCATCCGCGTCGGTTTGGTACGGCCCCGCTCGTCCGCGGCCTCGGGCCTGCGCATCGACCCCGGAATCAGCTTGGAATCGAACTCCGGCAGCAGATCGAGCAGTCCACGACCGACGAGCGCGGTGCCCGGAGTCTCGAACATTTCGAGGGCGATGGTGTTGGCGTTGACGACCGTGCCGTTGCAATTGACGAGCAACAGCCCGTCCGGGAGGGCATCGAGTATGGCTGCGAGGCGAGCAGCGCCTCGGGATGGCCTGCTGCTCACGACGACGCTTCCTCCCTGATTACCGCACCTTGCCGACAGCGGGCCCCATCTTGCCCCTCGGGCCGCAGGCTGTCACTGGAGGAGTCTAAAGGCAGGGGAGGGGCATCCGACGGCGGATGAGGGGGAGCTCTCACCAAGGTTCTGTGCATACGGTGTACGACTCCTGCCCTGTGCGAGTTCTGTGAAGCTCCCGGTACGGCTTCTGCGGCGAGCCCGGCGACCGTGGTCAGCGGATGTTGGGGAGCACCGGCCGCAGCGTGTTCCAGCGCGCGATCTCACAGCCGTTGGTCCGGTTGAAGGACGCGTCGACGTGCTGCCCCTGCCAGGTTCCGGTGACCCGGGCCGTGGCCGAGCCGCCGAACTGCTGGGTGCACATGGCGTCCGCGGGCACCGGACGGAAGGGGTCCGTGCCGCCATTCCCGTCCGTGGGCTGCGCGAGCTCCGCCAGCCGGTCGCAGGCCTGCTGCGCCACCGGATGGGTACCGCCGGCCGGGAGGCACCGCAGTTCGTACACGCCGTCGGCCTCCCGGTCGCCGGAGTCCGAGACCATCACCCTCAGCTGGGTCCTCTCGGTGCCGTCGTCGCCCTGGAGCGCCGACGGCAGCGGCAGCGGAAGGGGCAGCAGCGGCAGGGGGCCGGTTGCGGCGGTCGCGGCCGGTGCGACGGCCGACAGCACGGCGAGGGACGCGACAGCGGTGAGGGCGAGGCGGCGCAGCATGCGGAGCTCCTGTCGGACGCGGAAGAACGGCGGAGGCGGTACCCCCGTCTTCACTAACGCTCCGCATGCCGCGGCGTTGCGCAACCCGGGCGCTTTGCTCTCGTGGCCGACTGCCTAGTACCGTAGGCGGCGATTGGAGAGACAGCGCTCAGCTGTGTCATCATCTGCACGCACCACTCGCGCTCGCGCGAGGTGTGCTGGAGGCGTCGCCTAGTCCGGTCTATGGCGCCGCACTGCTAATGCGGTTTGGGTCTTAAAGCCCATCGAGGGTTCAAATCCCTCCGCCTCCGCTTGATCGCTGAAGCCCCGAGCCACTGGCCGGGGCTTCAGTCGTATCCGGACGGCGTGGAAGGTGCTCGCGGCAGCGCGAGGCGAGCTGACCGAATGCGGCGCCACAGGGCGTTTTCGCAGGTCAGAGGTGGTGTGGCTAATGGATTTCGCGTGACGGCGCAGGTCATGTAATGTTGTTCCCGCAACGCCGACCAGGCAGAAAAGCCCGGAACGCCAAGCACTCGTAGCTTAACGGATAGAGCATCTGACTACGGATCAGAAGGTTGCAGGTTCGAATCCTGCCGAGTGCACACAGGTCAAAGGCCCCACCGGTTCAACCGGTGGGGCCTTTGACATCAACGTCCCCGGATTGCGCCGATCAGGCTGCGCTCTCACTCTCCGGATCATCTTCGGATTCGTCGAGGCCCAACACGTCGTCCATTTCGATCGGACGCAGTTCGCAGGGTCGCTCCCATCACATGCGCGTACGTGTCCAGCGTCATCGTGATCGTGCTGTGGCCCAGCGTCTCCATGATGGTCCGGGCGTCGACGCCTTGGGCGAGCAGGAGAGAGGCGCAGGTGTGCCGTATGTCGTGCACCCGCACCCGCCGCACCCGAGCCTCAAGGCACAAGATCGTGAGCATCCGGTTCAGGCCCCTTGGGTCCGTGACCCCGCCGGACTTCGTGCTGAATACGAGTTCGGCCGGCTGCCCCGGGGTCGGCTTCCACTTCACCCCCGCGACCTTGCGCTCTCGTTCCTGCTGCTCGCGGTGAGCAGAGAGAGCCCGCACACAGCGTTGAGGCAGCGAGATCGTTCGGACGGAACGCTTCGTCTTGGGAGTGCCGAAGATGAGTTCCCGCCGGATGCGCTGTACGTTCCGCCGAACCCGGAGTGTCCCCGCGTTGAGGTCGACGTCCGACCACGTCAGGGCAAGAGCTTCCCCCCGTCGCAAGCCTGTGGATACGAGCAACAGCCACAACGCGTGGAGGCGGTGGGGCTGGGCGACCTTGAGCAACGTTCGGGCCTCTGCCGCGTCCAAGGGACGAACTTCCTGACTGTCGACCGTCGGTGTCTCCACGATCCGAGCGACGTTCCGCGAGATCAGCTCCTCTCGCATCGCCTGTTGTAGTGCGGACCTCAGCACCACGTGGATGACTTCCCCCAGGAACTAGTCGCCGGGACGCTCCTCATGGAACCGCGCGACGTGGCAGCACCGGGCGGCGTCCTCGCATCCGTTGGGCTCATCCGGACCAAGTACAGGGATGAGATCGCGGTGCGTATGGCGACACGGCATGAGGCCGAACTGCTGGCGCTGCCTGCGGCGACGCCGGTAGCGGAGCACACGCGAACGGGCTACGACGCAGACGGAAAGCCTCTGCGCTGCATGGTCACCATCCTCCCCGGAGACAGGCACAAGATCCTCTATGAAGTCGACACTGACTGAGTACCTCCGCCCGGCGCGGGCGGAGGACGTGCCTGCCCTCATGGCTCTCCGGACAGAAGCCGAGGTATGGCTCAGATCAAAGGGCACTGACCAATGGAGCGATCCCGAGACCGGGGCCAAAGCGATCGCCAAGTGGCGAGCATCGATCGATGAGGAGCGTGCCTGGGTCGTCGTCGACTCCGGCAAGGTCCTGGGCACCGTGAGTAGAGGCCCCGTGGATCGGGACTTCTGGACAGATGAGGACCATCCCGAAACTGCCTTCCACCTCTACAAGCTCATAGTCGCTCGCCAAGCCGCCGGACGGCACCTTGGGGCGCGACTCGTGGACTGGGCATCAAGACTGGCCGCCATGGAAGGTCGCGATTGGGTGCGCATAGACACCTGGCGGACGAACGAGGGCCTTCACTCCTACTACGAACGGCTCGGGTTCAGGCACGTGAGGACTGAGAGCCCGTCACATCGTCTCTCAGGGTGGCTCGCTCAACGGCCGACTACCGCGCTCAGCCTCCCGAAGCTTCCACTGACCGTGGGCCCGCCTCGCGAGGACAGGTCGACGCCGATCCCGTCACGGCGTATCCCGATGACTGATTGGGAGCGGAGCTCCAGAACTTTGGGGCTGGAGCTTCCAGGACGGCTCAGCACGCGCCCTCTCGGAACAGATGGAGAGGCGCGGCAGTTTGCCAGGCCCTCTCCGTCGTTGTCAGCCGCTGCGTACTACGGCGGTACGGGGGTCAGTCGGCGAACGGATCGAGCCCGCGTACGTCTTTGGCCTGCACCACGTCGGAAGGGTCGGGCCGTTGTACCTTGACCGGTGCGTCGTAGTCGTCGATGTCGACCAGTACGGGGACGTCCCGGATTTCGAACTCGATGCGGCGGGGTGTCGGTGTTCCTGCCTTCGGCACCTGGACGACCACTTCGCCGTTCTCGTGCGTGTGGGTGAGCGTCACGCGCCGTTCCCCTTTCTCCGTGCGGGGGCTGCTGTGTTCGACGCTGGGCACCGAGGCAGGCACGTCCGCGTACGCCCGGTCCATCCTGCGCAGGGACAGGGCGACGACTGTCTCGGTCAGCTTGGCTGCCGACGATTCCACGTACTTCCCGCGCGCTTTCGCGGCCGCTTCCTTAGCCGCGGCTACCGCCTCGGGCCCCACGTATCCCGCGAACTCGATGGAGGCGTTCAGCCCTTTCTCGTCGTTCGCCCACCAGGCGCGGTTGCCGATGATGACGAACTCGGTGGTGGCGCCAAGGTTCTGGTAGCTGCCGGCGCAATTGCCCTGCCGGTCGACGTGTAGGTCGATGCGGGTGTTCACCTTGTCCGTCATTGTGTGCGCAATGGAACTTTCCCTACTCCATCAAGGTTCCTCGTCGCCGGGGCCCTGCGCTCCTGCCTCGCTCGCTCGGGCTGCCGTTATGGCAATGCGGGCATAATGTCCATATATATGCGACATTCGGTCCGATGGTCTGTTGCCGGATCCAGTGGGCGTGACCCGAAGGTATTGCCGACCGGCGCATCGGCAGGAGGCGGCGCAAGCGGAGGAGGCGATGGTGACGGCGGGTGTGGAACCGGTGCAGGTGGCTGTTGTCGTGCACATGCAGGCGGCTGCTATCGCCAGCGGGAGTGGGTGAAAGGTGTCCACGGGCGCCGGTCCCGTCGCGGCCTCTGAGTTCGGGGCTGAGGAGCTTGATGCAGCGCTGGAGCGTGTCGTGCAGGACACAGGAGCTTCGGTGGCGCTGGTGTATCTGCTGTTGCCTAGCGAGCGGGTGCTGCACCTGGCGGTGGTGTCCGGGGCGCCGGTGCGGCTCACCGCTCCGTGGGCGCAGGTCCCGTTGGATTCCCCGGAGGCGATGGCCCAGGCCGTGCGGGAGCGGCGTTTGGTGTGGCTGGGCAGTCAGGAGGAGGTGGCGCTGCGCAATCCACGGACCGGGCTACTGCTGCCCTATGACTTCATGGTGGCTGCCGCCCCGATGGCGCACGGCACGATGGTGTGGGGTGCGCTCGTGCTGGTGTGGCCTACCCGGGACCCGCCCGAGCTGGGCCGGGTCGAACGCGATGCGATGGACGCCTTCTGCTCCCGCGCAGGGCTGTTTCTGCAGCAGGCCGCCGACCGTGGCCTCCCGATCCTGCCGGGCGCCCAGCCGCGGGCACTGTCCCGGCGGTCTCCCCGCATCCCCGGCCGGGCCGAGGCGCTGGCTGCGGTCGAGTTCGCCGAGGGGTTGCCCATGGGCTGCTGGGCGCTGGACCCGGACGGCCGGATCACCTTCGTCAACGCTGCCGCGGCCAAGATGGTCGGGGTCGAGGCCGCTGCCTTGCTGGGCGCCCGGCCCGAAAAAGTACTGCCCTGGCTCTCCGACACCCGTTTCGGGGACGCCTACCGGGCAGCCATCGTCACCCGGCGGCCCATCTCCTTCACCGTGCCGCGTCCGCCCGACCAGTGGTTGTTCTTCCGCCTGTACCCGCACGCCTACGGCATCAGCGTCCAGACCTCCCCCGCCACGACCGGGCGGGCACCGACCGAGGCACCTTGGGAGCAGTCGGCACCCCCCTCGGAGTCGGACCGGGTCATAGGCGTCTACCCCCTGACGCAGCTGGCGACCACCCTCACCGAGGCAGCCGGGGTCCATGAGGTGGTCGCGCAGGTAACCGGCCAGCTGATGCCCGCCATCGGCGCCCAGGCGCTTGCCCTGATGGCCGTGGACGAAGGCCGGCTGCGCATCATCGGCCACCGCGGCTACACAGCCGACCTCATAAACCGCCTCGACGCGATACCGCTGGCCTCCCGCTCCCCGGCAGCACATGTCGTGGCTGCCGGTGCCCCCAGTTTCTTCGCCACCTTCGCCGACCTCGAACGCGTCTACCCCGCCGCCCCTCATGACGGCAAGGCCGCCTGGGCCTTCCTCCCGCTGATCGTCTCCGGCCGCACCTTCGGTTCCCTCGTCCTCTCCTACGATCAGCCCCACCCCTTCCCCCCGGCAGAACGCGCCGTCCTGACCTCACTGGCCGGGCTGATCACCCAGGCCCTGGACCGGGCCAGCCTCTACGACGCGAAACACCAGCTCGCCCACGGTCTGCAAAACGCCCTGCTGCCGCATGTCCTGCCCACCATCCCAGGCTTTCAGGTGGTCGCGCGATACCTCCCCACCACCCGCGGCATCGATGTCGGCGGCGACTTCTACGACCTCATCCGCTGCGATGCCACCGGCGCTGCCGCGGCCATCGGCGACGTCGAAGGTCACAATGTGAACGCCGCAGCCCTCATGGGCCAGGTCCGCACCGCCGTGCACGCCCACGCCACAACAGGCGCACCGCCCGGCGACGTCCTCGCACGGACCAACCGCCTCATGGCCGACATCGGCGCCAGTCTGTTCGCCAGCTGCCTGTACGCCCACCTCGACCTGACACACCACCGCGCCCATCTGGCCACCGCCGGCCACCCCCCACCACTGCTGCGCCACCCCGACGGCCGCACCGAAGTTCTCGACCTGCCCCCCGGCCTACTGCTCGGCATCGACCCGGCCGCCCACTACACGACCACCGAGATCCCCCTGCCGCCCGGAGCCGTACTCGCCCTCTACACCGACGGACTCGTGGAAACCCCCGGCACCGACATCGACGACACCATCGCCGACCTCGCCAACCAGCTCACACACGCCCAAGACCAGACCATGGAAGCCCTCGCCGACACCCTCATCCACCACGCCACCCACACCACACTTCGCAACGACGACATCGCCCTCCTCCTCATCCAGGCAACGAACTGAACCCTCCAAAGAGGTCCTTCGCGAGCGCCCGGAGCCCCGTGGCTGTGGCGGCCGACCGGGTGGATCCACCCACCTGTTCGCGCCCGGGGACCGAGTCGTCGTCCAAGGCCCGTAGAAGTGCGGCCGGGTCAGGCCGACGCGTTGACGGCCGATCCTGCCCGGGCCCGATCCTGCGCGACGCGGCGCCGCCGAGTCGGCATCCCGAGCGTGGGGTTGGTGACGCCCCAGGCCGCGCCTTTGCAGACCAGCTCCTTGTAGACGGCGGCGAGCCGTCCGGTCAGGGCCGTCCGGACGGCACGGTCGTCGGCGGTGACGTACTGGATCACGCCTTCCTTGCGGCCCAGTGAGATGCACTGGTTGAAGTAGCGGAGCGGCGCGTTCGGGAGCTTCCCGCCGGTCAGGCGTGCCGCGATGGCGTCGGTTGCCTGCCACGCGGTGGGGGTGCCCGAGGCGCACGACATCCGCAGCGGCTTGTCGCCGGGGCCCATGGCCATGGCCGCGTCGCCGATGGCGTACACGTCCGGGTGCGAGACCGAACGCATGGTCCCGTCGACCACGATCTGCCCTGTGCCGGTGACCTCCAGAGCGGTGGCCTTCGCGATCGGGTGGACCGCGAAGCCGGTGGTCCACACGGTGACCGCGGCCGGGACGGACGTGCCGTCGGCGGTGGTGACGCAGTCGGCCTCCACGCCGGTGACGGCGGTCCGCTCGTGCACGGTGATGCCGAGCTTGTCGAAGACCTTCCGCAGGTGCCGGCGGCCTTTGGGCGAGAGCCAGTCGCCGAGCCCGCCGCGGGCGGCGAGGGCGACGTCGAGGTCCGGGCGGGCCTCGGCGATCTCGGCCGCGGCCTCCAGGCCGGTGAGGCCGCCGCCGACGACGACGACGGACTGTCCGGCGTCCAGGCCGGCCAGGCGCTTGCGCAGCCGGAGTGCTCCGGGGCGGCCGCTGATCTCGTGGGCGTGCTCGGCGGCGCCGGGGACGTCCTGGGTGTTCCAGCCGCTGCCGAGGGCGTACACGAGGCTGTCGTACTCCAACTCCTCGGCACCGTTCGCGTCGATGACGGCGACAGTCTTGCTGTCGACGTCGACGCCGGTGACCTTCGCGAGCTTCAGTTCGACGCCGGTGCCCGCGAACATCTCGCTGAAGGGCCGGGGCTTGAGGTTCTGGCCGACGGCCAGCTGGTGCATCCGGACGCGCTCGACGAAGTCGGGCTCGGCGTTGACGAGAGTGATGGCGACGTCCTCGGGTCGCAGCCGCTTGGCGAGGCGACCGGCGGCGATGGCTCCGGTGTATCCGGCTCCGAGGACGATGATTCGGTGCTGCATTCCCTGCTCCTGTCTCGCGCGGGTTCGCCACTTGAACCGGGCAGCCCGCCGTTTCCTGACAAGGGAGCGATGTGAAGCACCTCACATCGAGGTCAGAAGGCGTTGAGCAAGGGTTCCCCGTGGTCCCCGGCCGCCCACCGCCGGGTCGCGCGTTCGAGCTTGTCCGGGTTGACCTGGTTGCGGAACGCGGCAATCCCCTCGGCGGTGATCTCCAGGCACATGACGCCGACGACCCGGCCGTCGAAGACAGCCACGAGGGCGGGGGCGCCGTTCGCGGTCGTGGCGTAGATCCCGGGGGAGCCGCCGACGATGGCGCGCTTGGCCTTGCCGGGCTTGAACAGGCCCCGCACGAATTTCGCGACCGCGAGGGCGCCTTCGAACGCCTTGGCGCGGGCCGGGACCTTCCCGCCGCCGTCGCCGATCGAGATGGCGTCTTCGGTGAGCAGCCGCACGAGCGGCTCGGTCCGGCCGCTGGTGGCGGCCGCGAGGAACTCCTCGACGATTCGCCGGGCTGCGGCCTCGTCGATCTCGGTGCGGGTCCTGCCGTCCGCGACGTGCTTCTTGGCGCGGTGGAAGATCTGCTGGCTGGCGGCCTCGGTGATGTCGAGGATCTCAGCGATCTGCCGGTGCGGGTAGTCGAAGGCCTCCCGCAGCACGTACACCACCCGTTCGTTGGGGGAGAGGCGCTCCATGAGAGTGAGGACCGCGTACGAGACGGATTCGCGCTGCTCGGCGGTGTCGGCCGGGCCGAGCATCGGGTCCCCGGCGAGCAGCGGCTCGGGCAGCCATTGGCCCACATAGGTCTCGCGCCGGGCCCGGGCCGAGGTGAGCTGGTTGAGGCACAGGTTGGTGAGAACCTTCGTCAGCCAGGCCTCGGGGACCTCGATGCGGTCGATGTCAGCGGCCTGCCAGCGCAGGAACGTGTCCTGCACGGCGTCCTCGGCATCGCTCGCAGAGCCGAGGAGGCGGTAGGCGATGGCCTCCAGACGGGGCATGCAGGCTTCGAACCGGTCCATGTCGTTCACGGTCAGAGCCATGGCCCGGATCCTAGTACCGTGACGGACCTCGGGCTGCGTCCCTGCGCTGTTCGACCGTACTGGTCGGCGTGGTCGTCGCATCCGTTCGCGGTCTGTTCGTCAGGATCTCCGCCCCGGCGCGGAGCCTCGTTACGATCGCACGCATGAGCTGGCACTGCACCGGGTTGCGATGGCCCCAGGAAGGGCCGGTCCTGGGGTGGCAGAAGGGCGGGGCGACGGATCGGGCGAAGCGTGAGTCCGGTTCGACGCGGGTGAGTGTCCTTGTGTACGGGAAGGAGCTCGGGTTCCGCGCCGGCGGTGAGCGGCACTGTGTGGGCGCTCGGGGGAACGAATGTCCGCTGGGGGCCGTGGTGTCCGGGCGGAGTACGGGGGCGCGGTGCCCGGAGTGCGCGCGGCTGGACCGGGCGCACTCGGTGGCTGCCGACACGATTGCCGACGACCCGCGGACGTACCGCGTCTATCTCGCCTGGTTCGGGCCCTCCATGGTGAAGGTGGGGATCACCGCCGAGGAGCGGGGTGCGGCGCGGCTGAGGGAGCAGGGGGCCGTGGTCTACAGCTGGCTGGGGCGCGGGCCGCTGATGGCGGCGCGGCGTACCGAGGAGCTGTTGCGGTCGGCGCTGGGGGTGCCGGACCGGATCCCGTACGTACGCAAGCGTGCGGTGCGGGCCGCGCTGCCCGGGGCGGCGGAACGGGTCGCGGAGGTCGAGGGGCTGTACGGGCGGGCGGCTGAACTGGAGCGGGACGGGGCCGGGTGGCCGCAGTCGCTGGAGCGGCTGCCGTTCGAGCCCGTCGATCACACCGGGTTGTTCGGGCTCGACGGTCCGGTCGAAGTGGCGCGGTCGGTGACCGAGTTGACGGACGGCGGGGTGGTCGCGGGGCGGCTGGTCGCGGCCGCAGGGCCCGATCTGCATCTGGCGGCCACGGACGGGGTGGTCGTGCTGGACACCCGGCTGATGACCGGATGGGAGCTGGTGGGGGCAGATGCCCGGTCGGGGGTGACTGCGCCGGTGACCGATATCGGGGGCGGCGGCGTGCAGGACGGGCTCTTCTGAGATCGTCGGTGATCAGGTCGGGACGGGTCTGGGCGGAGGAGGAGTGCGTGGTGAGTGGCGGCAGCGATGACGTGGTGCGGTTCTGGGAAAGGCTCGGGCTGCCGGGACTGATCGATGTCCATACGCATTTCATGCCGGAGCGGGTGCTCCGCAAGGTGTGGGCGTACTTCGACTCCGTCGGTCCGCTCACCGGTACGGAGTGGCCGATCGCCTACCGGCACGACGAGGACGAACGGCTCGCGCTGCTCCGGTCCTTCGGCGTGCGGCGGTTCACCTCGATGCTCTATCCGCACAAGGCGGGGATGGCGGCCTGGCTGAACGGATGGGCGGCCGACTTCGCTCGCCGGGTGCCGGATTGTCTGCACACCGCGACCCTCTTCCCCGAGGACGGCGTGGAGCGTTACGTCCGCGAGGCTGTCGAGGCGGGGGCGCGCATCTTCAAGTCGCACCTTCAGGTCGGGGCGTACGACGCGAACGATCCACTGCTCGAACCGGTCTGGGGGCTGCTGGCGGAGGCCGAGGTCCCGGTCGTGATGCACTGCGGGTCGGGTCCCGCGCCCGGTAAGTACACCGGGCCCGAGCCGGTCGGCCGGCTGCTCGCCCGGCACCCGCGGCTGCGGCTGGTGGTGGCACACATGGGGATGCCCGAGTACGCGGAGTTCCTGGCGCTGGCGGAGGCGTACCCCGAGGTTCGGCTCGATACGACGATGGCGTTCACGGACTTCTCGGAGGACCTCACGCCGTTCCCGGTGGCGGAGCGGGGACGGCTCGCCGATCTCGGGGACCGGATTCTGCTGGGGACGGACTTCCCGAACATTCCGTACCCGTACGTGCACCAGTTGCATGCCCTGGAGCGGCTGGAGTTGGGGGACGACTGGTTGCGGGCGGTCTGCTACGAGAACGCGCACACGATGTTCGACCGGCGCTGAGCCGGCGTCTTCCGGTTTCTCAGGGAATTCACAGGATCGGAAAAGGGCCCTCTCAGAGGCGTCCCACAGGGTTGCGGCATGACGACGACCACGCCCCAGGGGCGTACCGAACTGCTGAGGCCGGACCGCAATCCTGTCCGCGTGCTGGTCGTGGACGACGAGGCACCGCTCGCCGAGCTGCTCTCCATGGCCCTGCGCTACGAGGGCTGGGAGGTGCGCAGCGCCGGGGACGGTGCGAGTGCCGTCCGCATGGCGTGCGACTTCCGGCCCGATGCGGTGATCCTCGATGTGATGCTGCCCGACACCGACGGGCTCTCGGTGCTCGGCAGGCTTCGCCGGGACCTCTCCGAAGTCCCCGTGCTGTTCCTGACCGCACGTGACTCGGTGGAGGACCGGATCGCCGGCCTCACGGCGGGCGGCGACGACTATGTGACGAAGCCGTTCAGCCTGGAGGAGGTCGTGGCACGGCTGCGTGGGCTGATCCGGCGATCCGGCACGGCGACGGTACGGAGCGAGTCGACGCTCGTCGTCGGTGACCTGGTGCTCGACGAGGACAGCCATGAGGTGAGTCGGGGGACGGCCTCCATCCACCTCACCGCGACCGAGTTCGAGCTGCTGCGCTTCCTGATGCGCAATCCGCGACGGGTGCTGAGCAAGGCGCAGATCCTGGACCGGGTGTGGAACTACGACTTCGGCGGGCAGGCGAACGTCGTCGAGCTGTACATCTCGTATCTGCGCAAGAAGATCGACGCCGGACGGACGCCGATGATCCACACCCGGCGCGGGGCCGGATATCTCATCAAGCCCGGTGAATGACGCGGTGAACGGCCCGGTGAGCCGTACGGCGGGGCGGCGCGGAGAGCGGTGGGGACGAGGGCCGTGGACACTGCGGACCCGGCTGGTGGTGTCCGCGGTGACGCTGATCGCCGTGGTGGCCGCGGTGATCGGTTCGGTCACCACCATCGCGTTCCACAGTTACATGTACGGCAAGCTCGACGACCAGCTGGGCTCCATCGCCATGCGGGCCACGAAGCCGCCGCCGGGCGGCGGCGCGGCCGGCGCGGGTGGTCGGCCGATGCCCGCCGACGGCCCGGACGACGATCCGCTGGCCTTCATAGATGCCCGCGGGCAGCCTTTCGGCACGCTCGGTGCGGTGTCCGTGGACGGCTCGATCACTGCGTCGAGCGTGGTCCAGGACAACTCCGCCGCCCTCGAGCAGAGCGCCGTGGCCGGTGAGAGGCGGCTGAAGGAGGCGGAGGAGAAGGCCCTGGAGGCGGCGCACGTCGAGATCGGGGACGGGGCGCGGAGCGTCGATCTGCCCGGGCTCGGCGCGTACCGCGTGACGGCAGTCGAGGGGGCGGACGGGACGACGACCGTCCTCGTCGGCATCCCCGCCGCCGAGGTGCGCGGCGCCCTCACCACCCTGATCCTCGTCGAGGTCTGTGTCACCGGGGCCGGGCTGATCGCCGCCGGGATCGCCGGGGCCGCCATGGTCGGGGTTGCGCTGCGGCCACTGCGCCGGGTCGCAGCGACCGCCACCCGGGTCTCCGAACTCCAGCTGCACAGCGGTGAGGTGGCACCCCTGGAGCGGGTGCCGGCCGCCGAGGCGGATCCGCGGACCGAGGTCGGACAGGTGGGCGCGGCGCTCAACCGGATGCTGGGCCATGTCGGTTCGGCACTGGCGGTGCGCCAGGAGAGCGAGATGCGGGTGCGGCAGTTCGTCGCGGACGCCAGCCATGAGCTGCGGACTCCGCTGGCCTCGATCCGCGGCTACGCCGAACTGACCCGGCGTGGACGCGAGGAGACCGGTCCGGACACCCGGCACGCGCTGGGGCGGATCGAGTCCGAGGCGGAGCGGATGACGGGCATGGTGGAGGATCTGCTGCTCCTGGCCCGCCTCGATGCCGGGCGCCCGCTCTCGTACGAGAGCACTGATCTGTCACCGATCGTCGTCGACGCGGTGAGCGATGCCCGCGCAGCCGGGCAGCGGGGTCACCACTGGCGGCTGGAGCTGCCCGACGAACCCGCGACCGCGCACGCAGATCCGACAAGGATCCACCAGGTGCTGGTCAATCTGCTGGCCAATGCCCGTACGCACACCCCACCCGGCACCACCGTCACCGCGCGCGTACGGGCCGGGGCCGCTCATCCGTGGGTGACGCTGGAGGTGCAGGACGACGGGCCGGGAATCCCGGCGCAGCTGCTGCCGCATGTCTTCGAACGGTTCGCGCGCGGCGATGCTTCGCGCTCGCGCAGCGCCGGTTCCACCGGGCTCGGCCTGGCCATCGTGCAGGCCGTCGTCACTGCGCACGGCGGCCGGGTGGAGGTGCGGTCGGTACCGGGGTGCACGGTCTTCGCCGTCCATCTGCCTGCGGTGCTGCCTGCTGCTCCGCCGGTCCGTACCGACTCACAGCACAGCCACAGGTCCATCACACCGGTGTGACAGCGGGGTTGGCGACTGTCGATGACATGCGAACCGACTCTTCCTGGAGCACCTTGCCGGCCCGGGAGCATCTCCTGGCCGGAGCGGTGGACGCGGCAGACGCCCCCGTCCTCGACGTGGTGGTACCCGTCTACAACGAGGAGAAGGACCTCGAGACCTGTGTGTTGCGCCTGCACGACCATCTGGTGCGCACTTTCCCGTACGCCTTCCGGATCACCGTCGCCGACAACGCGAGCACCGACCGCACGCCCCAGGTGGCGGCCCGGCTGGCGGCGTTCCTCCCGCGGTGCCGCTCGTACCGGCTGGAGGAGAAGGGGCGCGGGCGGGCGCTGCGTACCGTCTGGTCGCAGTCGGACGCCCCGGTCCTCGCCTATATGGACGTCGATCTCTCCACCGACCTCAACGCCCTGCTCCCGCTCGTCGCACCGCTGATCTCCGGGCATTCGGACCTGGCCATCGGATCGCGACTGGCCCGCAGTTCGCGTGTCGTGCGGGGATCGAAGCGGGAGTTCATCTCGCGGGCCTACAACCTCATCCTCCGGTCGTCGCTGGCCGCCCGGTTCAGCGACGCGCAGTGCGGGTTCAAGGCCATCCGGCGGGACGTCGCGCAGCGCCTGCTGCCGATGGTCGAGGACACCGGCTGGTTCTTCGACACCGAGATGCTGGTCCTCGCGGAGCGCGCCGGGCTGCGCATCCATGAGGTCCCGGTGGACTGGGTCGACGACCCCGACTCCACGGTCCACATCGTGCGGACGGCTACCGAGGATCTGAAAGGTGTGTGGCGGGTGGGTCGGGCGCTGGCCGTCGGGGCACTGCCGCTGGACCGTCTCGCCCGGCCCTTCGGGGACGACCCGCGCGACCGCGGACTGAGCGGTGTGCCGGGCGGCCTGGCCCGGCAGCTGGTCGGGTTCTGCGTCGTGGGCGCGCTCTCCACGCTCTTCTATCTCGCCCTGTACTCGCTCTTCCGACTGGGCGCCGGCCCGCAGATCGCCAACGGCGGTGCGCTGCTGGTGTCGGCCGTCGCCAATACGGCAGCCAACCGGAGGCTCACCTTCGGCGTACGCGGCCGGAGCGGCGCGGTACGCCATCAGGCTCAGGGCCTCGTCGTCTTCGCCGTCGGCCTCGCGCTGACCAGTGGCTCGCTGGCGGCGCTGGGCGCGGCCTCCGGATCGCCCTCGCACGGCACGGAGCTCGCCGTGCTGATCGCGGCCAACCTCGCGGCGACGGTGCTGCGGTTCCTGCTGTTGCGCGCCTGGGTCTTCCCGGACCGGGCCCCCGCGACCGGCCGCGCCGACGACACTCACCACGAACTGGGGAACGTCCGATGACCACCCTGCACCCCACCGACCGATTTCCGGCACCGCCGACCACGGCCGCACCGGCTGCGGACGAGCCGTTCCTGCGGCGCCTACGGAAGGGCAGGCCCGAGGACCCGCGCTGGGCACGGCCCGCCTTCCTCGCCCTGTTGCTGGCCATCGCGCTGGCGTACCTGTGGAACCTCAGCGCCTCCGGTTACGCCAACTCCTTCTACTCCGCCGCCGTACAGGCCGGCAGCCAGAGCTGGAAGGCGTTCTTCTTCGGTTCGCTGGACGCGGCGAACGCCATCACCGTCGACAAACCCCCGGCCACGCTCTGGCCGATGGCCCTGTCGGTGCGGATCTTCGGCCTCAGCTCGTGGGCGATCCTCGCTCCGCAGGTGTTGATGGGGGTGGCGACGGCCGGGGTGCTGTACGCGGCGGTGCGCCGCCGGTTCGGTGCGGCTGCCGGACTGATCACGATGACGGTGTTCGCGCTCACGCCCGTGACCGCGCTGATGTTCCGCTTCAACAACCCGGACGCGCTGCTCGCGCTGCTGATGACCGTGACCGTCTACTGCGTGCTGCGCGCGCTGGAGAACGGCCGGACGAAGTGGCTCGTGTGGGCCGGGGTCGCGGTCGGTCTTGCGTTCCTGTCGAAGACCTTGCAGGCGTTCCTGATCCTGCCGCCGCTGGCCGTGCTGTACGTGGTGTGCGCGCCGACGACGGTACGGAAGCGGTTCGGTCAACTCGGGCTGTCGGCGCTCGCGATGGTGGTCGCGGGCGGCTGGTGGGTGGCGGTCGTCGAGCTCTGGCCCGCCTCCTCCCGCCCGTACATCGGCGGTTCGCAGAACAACTCCTTCCTGGAACTGACCTTCGGCTACAACGGGCTCGGCCGGATCAGCGGCGACGAGACCGGCAGCGTCGGCGGTGGCGGTGGCGGTGGTCAGTCCGGCGGCCAGTGGGGCGAGACCGGCATCGGGCGGATGTTCAACTCCGAGATCGGGAGCCAGATCTCCTGGCTGCTGCCCGCCGCGCTGATCCTGCTCGCCGCGGGCATCTGGATCACCTGGAAGGCGAAGCGGACGGACACCGCCCGCGCGGCCTTCCTCGCCTGGGGCGGCTCGCTGCTGATGACCGCGGTCGTCTTCAGCTTCATGGCCGGCATCTTCCACCAGTACTACACGGTCGCCCTGGCCCCGTACATCGCGGCGCTCGTCGGCATGGGCGTCACGGTCCTGTGGGAGGAGCGGGGCAAGTGGGCGGCGAGCGGAGTGCTCGGCGCCACGGTCGCTGTCACGGCGCTGTGGTCGTACGTGTTGCTGGGGCGGACCCCGGACTACCTGCCGTGGCTGCGCTGGGCCGTCCTCGTCGGCGGTCTCGTGGGTGCGGTGGGTCTGCTGCCGGCGGCGCGGGCCGGGCGCCGGCTGGCGTTCACCGCGGTGGGGATCGGTTTCGTCGCATCTCTGGCCGGGCCGGCCGCGTACACCCTGAGCACGCTGAACACCGGGCACCAGGGCTCGATCGTCACGGCCGGTCCGTCGGGCGCCGGCACGATGGGCGGTGGCGGCCGGGGTGGTCCCGGGGGTGGCGGCGGAATACAGCCTCCGGGACCGAACAGCCGGAACGGTCAGGCCGGTCAGCAGGGCGGTGCCATGGGCCGGCCGCCGACCGGCGGCCAGGGCGGCTTTCCGGGTGGCGGCGGGCAGGGGCAGGCCCAGGGCAATCAGCAGAACACCGGGCAGCAGAACGGCATGCCGGGCGGCGGCCCTGGCGGCATGGCCGAGGGCGGCATGGGCGGAGGCGGCGGCATGGGCGGTCTGCTGAACGGCTCGTCGGTCGGCTCGCAGGCCAAGAAGCTCCTGGAGAAGAACGCCGACGCCTACACCTGGGCGGCCGCGGCCATCGGCTCGCAGAACGCCGCCAGTTACCAGCTCGCCACCGGCGACCCGGTGATGGCGATCGGCGGCTTCAACGGCAGTGACCCGTCCCCGACGCTCGCCCAGTTCAAGCAGTACGTCGAGGACGGAAGGATCCACTACTTCATTTCGAGCGGCACGGGCGGGACGGGCGGCATGGGCGGCGACAGCGGCACCTCGTCCAAGATCAGCTCGTGGGTCGAGGACACCTTCGAGAAGGTCACCGCAGGCAGCTCGACCTTCTACGACCTGACTCGGCCCAAGAGCTGATCCGAACCCGCCGTCAGTGTCGGAGCAGCAGCAGATCGGCGACAACGGGGCGGTGGTCCGAGGCAAGTGTCTCGGCCACCGCCGCGTCGCGTACCCGTACGCCGTCCTTGGACACGGCCACGAAATCGATCCGCTTCACGGGGTTCAGAGCGGGGTAGGTCGGCGCGCCCGGTTCGGCATCGGCCAGCTCCTCCCAGAGGGGGGCGAGTTCCGGAGCGCCCGGCTCCGCGTTGAAGTCGCCGAGCAGCACCTTCCGCCCCTCGTCCTCCGCCATGATGCGCCGGGTGTCGGCGACCTGCGCGATCCGTACGGACGGGTCGCCTCGGTAGTCGAGGTGCGTCACATATACATGCACGGGCATCCCCTTCACCCGTACGACCACCTCCCCGAAGCCGGGCGCGGGCGCCGGAACGGGGTCGGGGACCTGGGTGGAGAGCCTGGTGATCTCGTGGTTCTCGGCGCTCACGATCCGGTACCTGGACAGCACCGCCACTCCGAACTCACGCCGTGACGCTCCCGGTGTCGTGGGATCGAGGCTGTATATCGGGGCGAACGACACCCGCATGTGCAGCCGCTCGGCCAGCTCGCCCGCGACATCCCGCCACTGGCTGCGGGTGTCCCAGTGGACGTCCACCTCCTGAAGCCCGATCACATCGGCGTCCAGCGCGCGTAGTTCCGCCGCCTGCCGGTCCAGATCGAAGACGTTGTCCATGCCGGCGCCCGCATGGATGTTGTACGTGGCGACGCGCAGCGGCACCGGATGGCCGTGCCCGGCGGCTTGGGCGGGCGGGACGGCGGCCACCCCCAACAGGCCCGCAGCGATCAGGACTTCCACCGTACGACGACGCAATGACATGCCACTCCCGGTGTTAGGGCCTCTCGTTTGGATCAGGCCGGATCTGATCCAAACGAAAGACCCTGGTCGGCTCCTTCTCGGATCAGCGCCGAGCACCGTACCGCGCGAAAGTTGCTTGAACGCCGTTCGCGGGTTGTTTTACGGTGTACAACGATTCTCCCGTACACCGTATAAGAACTCCAGGAGCCCGCATGACGGCGACCACAGCCGCCCAGAACCGGCTCACGTCCCCGGGCCACCCGCAGCGCTGGGTGATCCTCGGCGTCATCTGCCTCGCCCAGCTCACCGTGCTGCTCGACAACACGGTCCTCAACGTCGCGATCCCCTCGCTCACCCGGGAGCTGGACGCATCCACCGCCGACGTGCAGTGGATGATCAACGCCTACTCGCTCGTCCAGTCGGGTCTGCTGCTCACCGCGGGCAGCTCCGCCGACCGGTACGGCCGCAAGAAGATGCTGCTCGCGGGCCTCGCCCTGTTCGGTGTCGGTTCCCTGGTGGCGGGGCTCGCCCAGTCGTCCGGGCAACTGATCGCCGCCCGTGCGGGCATGGGCATCGGCGGTGCACTGCTGATCACCACGACCCTCGCCGTCGTCGTCCAGATCTTCGACGACGCCGAGCGCGTGAAGGCGATCGGTATCTGGTCCACCGTCAACTCGCTCGGTTTCGCCGTCGGGCCGCTGATCGGCGGGGTCATGCTCGACCACTTCTGGTGGGGCGCGATCTTCCTGGTCAACATTCCGGTCGCGGTCATCGGCCTGGTCGCCGTGGTCCGGCTCGTTCCCGAGTCCAAGAACCCGCGCGGCGACCGCCCCGACGTGCTCGGGGCGCTGCTCTCCACCGTCGGTATGGCCGCTGTCGTCTACGCGATCATCTCCGGGCCGGCCCACGGCTGGGCCTCGGGCCAGGTCCTGCTCACGGCCTTCACCGGGGTCGCCGTCCTCACCGGCTTCGTGCTGTGGGAGCTGCACATCCCGTACCCGATGCTGGACATGCACTTCTTCCTGAACCAGAAGTTCATCGGGGCGGTCGCGGGTGCGATCCTGGTGGCGTTCGGGATGGGCGGCTCGCTGTTCCTGCTCACCCAGCAGCTCCAGTTCGTCCTCGGCTACGAGCCGCTGGAGGCGGGTCTGCGTACGGCTCCGCTGGCGCTGAGTGTCGTCGTGCTCAACCTCACGGGCCTGGGCGCCAGGCTGGTGCCCAGACTGGGCACGCCCGCCACCATCGCCGCCGGGATGAGTCTGCTGGCCGCGGGTCTCGCCGCGATCGCACTGTTCGGCGGCGACGGCTACGGCGGCATGCTGCTGGGCCTGGTCGTGATGGGCGCGGGCATCGCTCTCGCCATGCCCGCCATGGCCAACGCGATCATGAGTGCCATTCCGCCGGAGAAGGCGGGCGTGGGCGCCGGGGTCAACGGCACGCTGGCCGAATGCGGCAACGGGCTCGGGGTCGCGGTGCTCGGTGCGGTCCTGAACTCCCGGTTCGCCGCCCTCGTACCGGCGGCGGTCGGCGCCGCCTCACTGCCCGCCGCCGTCGCCGCGGCGACCGGAGACGGGGAGCGGCAGCGGATCACCGATGCCTTCGCCTCGGGGCTGGAGACGAGTCAGCTGGTCGGAGCGGTGGCGGTGCTGGCCGGCGGTCTGCTCGCCGCGGTACTTCTGCGGCGGGCGGAGCGGGCAGAATCGGCCCAGGCGGACTCGGCCGCGGTGGCGGCCTGAGGGCTGCCCCCAGCCCTGGTGGTTCAGCGCGCGGCGTCGGATGCGGGTGTCACAAGGCGCAGGGACGTCCTCATGCGGGCGTATCCGGGCGTTCCGACAGCTCGGCGAGGTGCCGTGGCCGTCGTCGCGCGCCCGCCAGGGATCATGGGACGGGCTTAGCATCAGGCGGGGCGTACCGAACCGCATGAATCCGGTTACTGCGCACAGGGTACGGATCCGGTCCGTCCCGCCGGCAAGACGAGGAGAGTGCGCCATGGTGTCCGCGGCCGACCGTGTGAACAGCCGTGCCCGGACCAGCGTCTGGTTGGACCGGCGGACACCCTCGCGCAACCGCAGGGCCGATCATCCGGCCGGACTCGACCGCGAGAAGATCACCGCGGCGGCGGTCCGGCTGCTGGACGCCGAGGGACTCGCCAAATTCTCCATGCGCCGGCTCGCCGCCGAGCTGGACGTCACCGCGATGTCCCTCTACTGGTACGTCGAGACCAAGGACGACCTGCTGGAGCTGGCCCTGGACTCGGTCTACAGCGAGATCGCACCTCCCCGGGAGGAGGCGCACTGGCACGAACGGCTGCGTGAACTGGCCACCACCTACCGGGAACTGCTGGTCCGGCACACCTGGGTGTCACCGCTCGCGGGTCACTTCCTCAACATCGGCCCGCACTCGATGCTGTTCTCGTACGCCGTCCAGGACGTGATCCGGGCGACGGGGCTGCCGCTGCGCAGGCAGACGGGAGCACTCTCCGCGGTCTTCCAGTTCGTGTACGGATTCGGCACCATCGAGGGCCACTTCGTGCAGCGCAGTGCGGAAGCGGGGCTCAGCCAGGACGAGTTCTTCCAGCAGGCGATGGGCACGATCCGGTCCCAGCCGCAACTCAGCCGGATCGTGGAGTCGTCGCAGGACCTGATGGACGCCCGCGGCGGCGACACGGTCGAGGAGATGCGCGAGCGGGACTTCACCTTCGCCCTGGACCTGCTGATCGCGGGCATCGAGGCGATGCGGGACCGCTGAGACCCTGGCTGTCCCGGTACGGCTCTCAGTACCCGCGCCCCACATCCACGGCCGTGTCCGGCACCCGGCCCTCCGCCATCGCGTCCCAGCACGCGGCGAAGTCGATGACGATGTCCTCGTCCGCCGTGATGCCCGCGGAGTGCGAGGTGACCACAGTGCGGGGCAGCTGCCAGCACCGGTCGCCGGTCCCGGCGGGCTCCTCGGGCAGTACGTCGAGCACCGCGCGTCCCACCGCACCGGTGTGCAGGGCGGCCTCCAGTGCTCGCATGTCCACTGTCGCGCCCCGGCCGACGTTGATGAACGTGGCTCCGCCCATGCCCGCGAAACGGTCCGTCCCGAAGAAGCCGTCCGTCGCGGGGGTCAGCGGCAGCGTGGACACCACCCACCGCGCCGAGGCGAGCGACTGTGCGTCGTCGTCCGCCCCGACGATGCGGTCGAAGCCCGCCGATGCCGTACGCGCCCCGCGCCCGACGCCCACGGTCCGGATGCCGCACGCCCGCAGCAGCCCGGCGACGGCCGAGCCGATGCGACCGGTCCCGTAGATCAGGGCGGTGCGCCCGGTGGCGAGTTCGGAGGGGATACGGCGCCACTCGGCCCGTGCGTGCTGGGCGGCGAACTCGGGGACCGACTGGCAGTCGGCGAGCACCCAGGCCAGTACGTACTGGGCGATCCGCTCACCCATACGGCCCACCGTCCGGGTGAGCAACGCCCCGGAGGGCCACGGTCCGGCGCCGAGCAGGGCGTCCGTACCGGCGTTCACGCTGTGGAACCACACCAACGGCCCGCCCCGAAGAGCGTCCGGCAGCGTGGCCCCGACGCAGATGAAGGGCTCCTCCGGCGGTGTGCCGGAGAAACCCTGTTCCACCGGACGGCCGGTGATCCGCTCCAGGCCGCGGACGACGGAGGGGCCGACGGTCGGTGCGGCCAGCAGCCGGGCCCGGGCGAGCAGGCCCGGCGCCGGAAGGTTCTCACTCATCCCCGGACAGCGGTCAGTTGCCGGACGCCAGGTGGGCGGGGAAACCGCCCGTGGCAATGGGCCCCCAGCGCTCCGGAGTGATGCGGATGATCGACTTGCCCTGCTTCACCATCGCCGCCCGGTATTCGTCCCAGTCCGGGTGCTCCCCCGAGATGTTCCGGAAGTACTCGACGAGCGGCTCGACCGAGTCGGGTGCGTCGATCACCTCGGCGGAGCCGTCGATCTGCACCCACGGCCCGTTCCAGTCGTCCGACAGGACGATCACGCTGACGCGCTCGTCCCGCTTCGCGTTACGGGTCTTGGCCCGTTCGGGGTAGGTCGAGACGACGATCCGGCCCGAGTCGTCGACGCCACAGGTCAGCGGGGAGCCCTGGGGGCGGCCGTCGGACCGGGTGGTCAGCAGGATCGCCCGGTGCCGGGGCCGCACGAACGCCAGCAACTCGTCGAGCTCCACGGCGGTGTTGGTCGCGATATTGGGTGCCATGACCGCAGACTACGACGGCAGGGAGTCACCCTGCACGGCCTGGATGTCCAGCTCGACCCGGAGCGTCGTACCGATCGCCGAGATGCCGGCCTGGACCACCTGGTTGTAGTTCATGGCGAAGTCGTCGCGGCGCAGCTCGGCCGTGGCGCTGAACGCCGCGCGCGTCCCGCCCCACGGGTCGGGGCCGGTGCCGAGGTAGCTCAGGTTCAGGTCGACGTCTCGCGCGACACCGTGCATCGTCAGCTCGCCGTGCACGGTCCAGCGGTCGGGACCGGCCGGGTCCAGCCCGTGGGAGCGGTACGTGATCTCCGGGAACCGGTCCGAGTCGAGGAAGTCCGCCGACCGCAGGTGCTTGTCCCGCATGTCGTTGCCGGTATCGATGCTGGCCGCGCTGATGATCGCGTCGACCCGGGACCGGTGGAGATCCTCGGCGATCTCGATCCGGCCGCTGAACTCGGTGAACCGGCCGTGCACGCTGGAGATCCCCAGGTGCTGCGCGACCGCGCCCACCGAGGAGTGCGCCGGGTCCAGCGACCAGGCACCCGGCGGCGGAAGCTCCACGCCGCCCTGGCGGGCCAGCACCACCGTGCCGGCCTCGACCCGGCCGCTCGCCGTGACGAGGGCGGTAGACGCGGCCGGGGCGTACCCGACCGCGGTCACGATCACCGTGTACGCGCCGGCGGGCAGCAGAGCGTCCGTCCGGACCGCCCCGTCCTCGTCGGCCGCGGCTCGCAGCACCTGGGTGCCGGTCATGTCGGTCACCGTCACGACCGCGTGCTGGACGGCCCAGCCGTCCCGCGTCCGTACCTGTGCGCGAAGTCCCATCCCGTTTCTCTCCTTGCTCCATGACTCAATGAGTCGGGCCCCGGGGCGGGGACGGCAGGCCGTCCCCTGCCTGCCGTCCCCACCACCGGGGCCCATTTCCACCGGGGGCAGCCTCTCCGCTCGAAGCGCTGTCCACCAGAGGTCTGTGCTACTCGATCACTCGCCGGGGTGGGCGAGCTCGATGTCGTGGCCGTCGACCCCGCGACCGGCCACGGTCAGCGCGCCGGCCACCGGCGGGTAGCCGGTCGCGATGACCGAGTACTCGCCCGCGTCCAGGTCGGCGAAGGCGTACGCCCCGTCCTCGCCGGTCGTCGAGGTGGCGACCACATTGCCCGCCGCGTCGACCAGCGTGACGCGGGCGTCCGGCAGCGGCCGCAGCGCGGCACCGGCCCGCACGACACCCTGGACCAGGGCGCCGGACTGCAGTGTGGCGTCGATCCGGGTGACCCCCTGGCCGCCGATCTCCACCGGAAGCGCCAGCGGACGGTACCCGGCGGCGTTCACCGCGACGGTCACCGCACCGGGCACCAGCTCGGTGAAGGTGAACCCGCCGTTCTCGGCGGACTTGCCGGTGGCCAGCACATCGCCGCGCACATCGGTCACGATGACCATGGCACCGTCGACCGGAGAGCCGCTCTCGGCGGCCCGCACGGTCCCGGCCAGGCCACTCGTACCGACGAGCAGGATGTCGTACGACAGCTGCTCGTCGCCGACGACCACGGTGGACGCCTGCGGCTGGAAACCGTCGGCGGACGCGATCAGGACGTAGCTGCCGGAGCCCGGCGCCTGCACGCCGTAGCTGCCGTCGGCCTGGGCGACGGAGCGCCCCAGCTGCCGGCCGCCCAGCGAGATCAGAGTGACGGCCGCACCGGCCACGGGCGCGCCCTCGGCGCCCCGCACCACACCGCGCACCGCCGTGCCCGGCGTGGTTGCCACCGGAGCCTCGAGCGTGTCGACCGAGGTGACCCCGGCCGCTCCCTCGGCGACCAGCGCGGCGGCACCGGACGGGACCTCGGCGAGCACCGCGGCAGGAACCTCGGCCTCCGCCGGGGCGTCGTTCGCGGCGTTCGTCTTCAGCGCGACCTCCTTGATGAAGATCGTGATCAGGAAGGCGATCAGCGCCGCCGGAGCGGCGAACAGGAAGACGTCGCCGACACCGTGTCCGTAGGCGCTCTCCACGACCGTACGGAACGGTGCGGGCAGCTTGTCCAGGTCGGGGATGCCCCCGCCACCGGTACCGCCGTGGCCCAGGGCCGCGCCCTTCGGACCCAGGTCCGCGAGGCCGTCCTTGACGTAGTGGGTGACGCGGTTCGCCATGACGGCGCCCAGCGCCGAGACGCCGATCGCACCGCCGAGGGAACGGAAGAAGGTGACGACGGAGCTGGCCGAGCCCAGGTCGGACGGGGCGACCTGGTTCTGCGTGGCGAGCACCAGGTTCTGCATCATCATGCCGATGCCGAGACCCATCACGAACATGAAGATCGCGATGTGCCAGTACGTCGTGTCGTACCGGATCGTGCCGAGCAACCCGAGCCCGGCGGTGACCAGGAAACCACCGCTGACCAGCCAGGCCTTCCAGCGGCCGGTCTTGGTGATGATCTGACCGGAGATGGTCGACGAGAGGAACAGGCCGGTGATCATCGGGATCGTCATGACGCCGGACATCGTCGGCGACTTGCCGCGCGCCAGCTGGAAGTACTGGCTGAAGAAGACGGTGCCCGCGAACATGGCGACACCGACGAACAGCGAGGCGAGCGAGGCCAGCGTGATGGTGCGGTTACGGAAGAGGCGCAGCGGGATGATCGGCTCGCTGGCCCGGGACTCCGTGAAGACGAAGAGCAGGACGAGAGCCAGGGAGCCGGCCAGCATCACGCCGGTCTGCCAGGACATCCAGTCGTACTTGTCGCCCGCGAAGGTCACCCAGAGCAGCAGCAGCGAGACGGCGGCGCTGATGAAGAACGCGCCCGTCCAGTCGACCTTGACGTCACGCTTGACGACCGGGAGCTTCAGGGTCTTCTGGAGCACGATCAGTGCGATGACCGCGAACGGCACACCCACGTAGAAGCACCAGCGCCAGCCCATCCAGCTGGTGTCGGTGATGACACCGCCGAGCAGCGGGCCACCGACGGTGGCGACGGCGAAGACCGCGCCGAGGTAGCCGCTGTAGCGACCGCGCTCACGCGGGGCGATCATCGCGGCCATCACGATCTGGGCGAGGGCGGAGAGACCGCCGACGCCGATGCCCTGTACGACACGGCAGGCGATGAGCATGCCGCTGCTCGTCGACAGACCGGCCACGATCGAGCCGGTGACGTAGATGATCAGTGCTATCTGGACCAGCAGCTTCTTGCTGAACAGGTCGGAGAGCTTGCCCCACAGAGGGGTGGTGGCCGTCATCGCGAGCAGCGAGGCCGTGACGACCCAGGTGTACGCGGACTGGCCGCCGCCGAGGTCCGAGATGATCTCGGGCAGAGCGTTGGAGACGACGGTCGACGACAGGATCGCGACGAACATGCCGAGCAGCAGCCCGGTCAGTGCTTCCATGATCTGCCGGTGTGTCATCGGCGCGCCGTCGGGGGAAGCGGTTCCCCCGTGCTTGGCGTGGCCGCCCCGCACACCGGTGGGTGTGGTCGTAGCCATTGAGTTCCTTGTCTTTGCTTCTGTTACACGGGTGTACGGGTGTACGAGTCGTCGTCGCTGTCGGCGAGCCGCAGACGGCACTCGTCGCTGTGCTTTCCGGGGGCGCACCCACCGGAGCCGCGACGGGCGAAACTGTCGCGCAGCCGGGCCAGCAGCGTGTTGAGCTGTCCGACGTCGTCGTCGGACCATTCCTGAAGGTGATGGGCGAACATGTCGGTGACCCGCAGGTTCAGATCGACGAGTGCGTCGTCTCCCGCGGGGGTCAGCCGCAGGATGCGGGACCGTTTGTCCGCCGGGTCCGGAGACCGTTCTATCCAGCCGCGCTCGGCCACGTGGGCGACATGTCGGCTGGTCACCGACATATCGACGGCCAGCAGCTCGGCCAGTCTGCTGATCCGCATCTCGCCGTGCTGATCGAGGAGGGCCAGCACGGCGGCGGATCCGCCAGGACATTCAGCAGGCAGGGCGCGGGCGAGTCCGCGTTTGACGGCTCCGACGGCGCTGAGTTGCCGGGCCAGTTCTTCGTACTGACTCCGTGCGGCCACGGGACCCCCAGACTGTTCCACTGCATGTTGTTGCTTAGGGCAACCATAAAACCTGTTGGTTGCTGCAGGCAAACGAAATCAGCCTTGCATAAGTAAAGGAACGCAAAAGGCTGCGTAGGGGCCGGGTCAAACGCCCAGCGTGCGCCCGGCGTACTTCGCGGCCGTGTGCATCGCGCCACAGCCCGAAGCGGTTCACCGGTTCTCCGTCTCCGGCGCGGGGCCTTCACCGACCCGGGGGTTGGGCGGTACCCCCGAGTTCGCTAGGGTCCTGGCCCATGGCACACAACCCCCATGCCCCCCAGGGCCCCGAGGGCAACTACGACCCGGCGGGCAGCACTCAGATGTTCCGCGCCTTCGTCGACGAGGGCGAGCCGCAGCGTCGGCAGCAGCCCGCCGCGTCGTCCGGACCGAGGACCGGGGTGATCGTCGCCGTCGTCGCGGTGGTTGTCATCCTCGGTGCGATCGCCTGGCTCGCGCTCGGCTGACCTGGCTCTCCATCCGTCACTTCCAGACGGCGGTGACGTCCCGGGTCTCGATATGCATGCCCAGGGGCACCCGCCAGGCGTCCACGCAGACGGTGTACGTCTTCTTCCGTGCCGCTCCCGCGTCGATCGGCGCGGGCAGCGGCGCTGTCGATTCGATGGTCGCCCAGTCGATTCCCAGCGCGCCGATGATGTGTGTGGCGAAGGTGGCCGTTCCCGAGCGGACCGGTGAACCACCGGTATTGCGGAACTCGACGGTCACCTTTTCGCACCAGCGGTCATCGGCCGCCGCCCGCTCGGGTGCGCTCAGCGTCAGTACGGCGGGCCCTGCGGATGCGGTGGGCCCCGGTGCGGACGGTGGGCCGGAGGTGCCCTGCGAGGCGCTTCCCGTGCCACCGGTGCCGTCGGCGCTTCCCGCACCTCCGGCGCCACCGCTGCTCGAGCTGCTTGCGGAGCCCGTGGTGGCGGCGCCGGACGAGCCGGGTGACTGCGCACCGCCGTCCGTGCCGTCCCCCGTGGCGACCGCCCCGCCGGGGGAGCGGCTCCGCGCGGAGGAGCCCGGCTTCGGCTCCGCGCCTCCGCCGGCGTCACCGCCTCCGTCATCGCTCCCGGCGCCGTCCAGCGGGATCAGCGTCACCTTTCCCGAGGGGGCCACCGCCCCCGTCGGCGCTTTCTCCGGCCCGGCACCCGCCGCGCCGACCGCCACATAGCCGTCGCCCCCGTCCGCCCCCGTGCCACAGGCGGCGAGCGCGCCGCCCAGGCACAGCACGGCCGCCGAGGCGGCAAACACTGTGCCCCGGCGGCCGATCGAGACCCACGTCTGACGTCGCATCGCGCCAGTGTGGCTGACGGTCCGTCAATTCGGAACCCTCGTGCCCCGGTGCGGTGGTCGGTGGTGTCCGGTCGCGGTCAGTCGGCGATGAGTCCTTCCCGAAGCTGTGCGAGCGTCCGGGTGAGCAGCCGCGAGACGTGCATCTGCGAGATGCCGACCTCTTCGCCGATCTGCGACTGGGTCATGTTGGCGAAGAACCGCAGCATGATGATCTGCCGCTCCCGGGGCGGGAGTTTGGCCAGCAGCGGCTTCAGCGACTCGCGGTACTCGACGCCCTCCAGCGCCGAGTCCTCGTAACCGAGTCGATCCGCGAGGGAACCCTCGCCGCCGTCGTCCTCGGGAGAGGGCGAGTCCAGCGAGGACGCGGTGTACGCGTTGCCGACGGCCAGGCCGTCGACCACGTCCTCCTCGGAGACCCCGAGCGCCGCCGCGAGCTCCGGCACGGTCGGCGAGCGGTCGAGCTTCTGGGCCAGTTCGTCGCTGGTCTTGGTCAGCGCGAGCCTCAGCTCCTGGAGACGGCGCGGCACCCGCACCGACCAGGAGGTGTCGCGGAAGAAGCGCTTGATCTCGCCGACGACGGTGGGCATCGCGAACGTCGGGAACTCCACGCCCCGCTCGCAGTCGAACCGGTCGATCGCCTTGATCAGACCGATCGTGCCGACCTGGACGATGTCCTCCATCGGTTCGTTGCGGCTCCGGAACCGCGCCGCCGCGTAGCGCACGAGCGGGAGGTTGAGCTCGATGAGTGTGTCCCGTACGTAGGCACGCTCCGGGCTGTCGTCCGGTCCGTCGGGGCCCGGTGCGGGACCCAGGGCGGCGAGCCGCTGGAACAGGGAGCGGGACAGAGTGCGGGTGTCGATGGCTTCCGACGAGCTGGTGAGCACAACGGGTGCGGGTGCGCTCTTCGTGAGCGTGAGCACCTTCGAGCTGCCCTGTTCTGCGGACATGCCACCCCCTTGAGGTCGCGGACGGTCGCGTTGAGCCGCGACCATCGGAGGAACGCAGCCTCCACCTGAATACCGGAGGTGGGGCTGCGGCAAACGCGGTTCACGCAGAATGTCACATGTCGGCAACACGCTGTAGTGACATGTCGACAAGTCAAGGTGGAGTATGCGCAGTTAACGGGGGGTGTGCGGCATTCGGGCGTTCCGGGGCGGGCTTCGAGTGATCTACCCGATCCGGTTACGCCTCGATCCTATTTGCGGATCTGAGGCGCGCGAAGCTTCTCGCCAACAGCCTTGACACATGCATCTGGGAGACGCCCAGTTCGGCGCTGATCTGCGACTGTGTCAGATTGCTGTAGTAGCGCAGCAGCAGGATCCGCTGCTCGCGCTCGGGCAGCTGGACGAGCAGGTGCCGGACCAGGTCACGGTGTTCGACGCCGGCGAGTGCGGGGTCCTCGTAGCCGAGCCGGTCGAGCAGCCCGGGCAGCCCGTCGCCCTCCTGGGCCGCCTCCAGCGAGGTCGCGTGGTAGGAGCGGCCCGCCTCGATGCAGGCCAGGACCTCCTCCTCGGAGATCTTCAGTCGTTCGGCGATCTCTGCGGTGGTGGGAGAGCGGCCGTGTGCGGTCGTCAGGTCCTCGGTGGCGCCGGTGACCTGGACCCAGAGCTCGTGCAGCCGTCGCGGTACATGGACGGTCCGTACGTTGTCCCGGAAGTACCGCTTGATCTCGCCGACGACGGTGGGCATCGCGAAGGTGGGGAACTGTACGCCGCGCTCGGGGTCGAACCGGTCGATGGCGTTGATCAGACCGATCGTGCCGACCTGGACGACGTCCTCCATCGGTTCGTTGCGGCTCCGGAAGCGCGCAGCGGCGTACCGGACGAGGGGGAGGTTCGCCTCGATCAGCGCCGCCCGCACCCTGCTGTGCTCCGGAGTTCCCGGTTCCAGCTGCTTGAGCTCCCCGAAGAGGACCTGGGTGAGCGCCCTGGTGTCCGCGCCCCGGGTCCTGGCGGGCGTCGTGCCGTCGGGTGTCTCCGTCTGGACGGTCTGGGGAGGCACTTGAGGCGCTGTACTGGCCGGCACGATACGCCACCCCTTTGCGGTCAACTTCGGTCAACTCATCCGTCAAAAGCGGTCATAGCATCACAAGACATGTCCACTGTGTGCAAGCACCGCGTAGTGCCGTGTTGGGGTCAAGTTGGTTTAAACAAGAGGAAAAGCCCCTCACCGGATCGGTGGGGGGCTTACGCGCTCCTGGGCCGAGAGGGTCGGAGGGTCGGAACCGAGGGGGTCAGAACGGATAGTCGGCGATCACCCAGGTGGCGAAGGCCCGCCACTGTCCGGCGGCGTCCTGATGGGCCGGATGCTCGATGTAGCGCTTCAGTGCGTCCTCGTCGGCGACAGCGGAGTTGATGGCGAAGTCGTAGGCGATCGGCCGGTCGGTGATGTTCCAGGCGCACTCCCAGAACTCCAGCTCGGGGATCTTTCCCGACAGCTCCTGGAACGCCTTCGCCCCGGCGACGACCTGCGGATCGTCGCGCTTCACGCCGTCGTTCAGCTTGAACAGGACCAGGTGGCGGATCATGGGGTACTCCTACTTCACGAGCTCGGACATGAAATCGCCGACGCCCTGTGCGGCACTCGAAACGCCCTCGAACCCTACCTGGACAAGATCAGCGGCCCGGGCTGGGGACGTGATGATCGTGTACAGCACGAAGACGACAACCATGTAGAGCGCGATCTTCTTCGCTTGCACCATCAGCCCCTGCCACCCCATTCGATCCCCCTGTGCAGTCGGGCGATTCTATCCGCACAGATGGCCGTATCCGGTGGGGGTTTCCGACGGGGTTTGCGATGGGCTTTCCGAACCGGCGCCTCGCGCGCCACTGCCAGGACGGACGCCTCTTCGGCCCGCGCCGCCGGGCGCGCCGGCGGCGTGGATCTCCGGGCCGGGCCTCCTTCAGTACGCGTGCCGGTCCGGCTTGCTCGTCCACGTGTCGTAGGCCTGGGCGCCGATTTCGGGGTAGACCTGTTCGATCCTGATCCTGCGTTGGTCGAGCGGCTTCTTGAAGTCCTCGTACTGGTAGGCGTCGTCGAAGCCGATCCGGCGGGTGTCGTCCAGGTCGCAGCTGAAGTACACCGCATCGATGCGCGACCAGTAGATGGCGCTCATGCACATCGGGCAGGGGGCACCGCTGATGTAGATGGAGCACCCTTGGAGCATCCGGGCCCGCTCGCGCACGGGATCCGGTGACCCGTCAGGACGGGGCACGTACTCCAAGGTGCTCTCGTTCTGGTGTTCCTCGGAGATCGACGGGGCCTCGGGGTTGAGTCGCTGCACGGCCTTGCGGATCGTTTCGATCTCGGCGTGGGCCGTGGGGTCGCCGGTGAGCAGCACCCGGTTCTGCCCGCGGGCGATGATGTCGCCGTTGCGGGTGAGCACCGCGCCGAAGGGGCCGCCCCAGCCGTTCTCCACCGACTCGGTGGCCAGTCGGACCGCTTCGGTGATGAGCTCTTTGTGTTCCATCCGGGTCTCCGATCGACATCGATGCCCTTGGCCAAACGGACGTGGGGAAACGGGCAACCAAATGTCTTATTTGCCCCTAAAATAACGCATACATTAGGCTACTGCAGGTGAGCCCCCGTGCAAGCCGTGAGCCGCCGGCAGAGAACGCCACCGTGGTGACCTCGCAGAAGGTGTGCGTGGGTCGCGCCGACGACTATCAGCGCTGGCAGCGTCGGATGAACGAAGCGGCCCGCGAATTCGACGGCTTCGAGGCCGTCGAGGTGTACCCGCCCGCAACAGACGACGAGAACGAATGGGTGGCGGTCTTCCGTTTCACCGGTGTCGACCACCTGACGGCCTGGCTGGATTCGGACAGACGGCAGGAGTTGCTCGACGAAGGGCAGGAGTTCTTCGAGGGATCTCCGACGCAGGAGGTGCTTCGTGGCGGCGCCCCCGCCGAGCAGGCGCCCGAGACGATCACGGCCGTCATCTCGCACGAGGTGAAGCCCGGTCGGGAAGAGGATTTTCTGCGCTGGCAGGAGAAGGCGTTCAAGGCACAGGCCAAGTCACCCGGATTCATGGGGTCCGAGCTGTTCAAGCCCGTGGAGGGCGTGCAGGAGCACTGGGTCGCCGTCTTCCGGTTCGACTCCCGCGGACACCTCGACGACTGGCTCGCCTCCGATGCCCGCCGGACACTGTTGGAGGAGGGGCGCGACTACTTCGCCTCCTACGACGTACGCAAGGTCGGCTCGGCGTTCAGCGGTTGGTTCCGGTTCGGCGAGGGCGAGCAGGACGGCGCGCCGCCCAACTGGAAGCAGGCCATGACCGTGCTCCTGGCTCTCTATCCCACGGTGGCGGTCCTGAATCTGACCGAGGGGCACTGGCTGGACGGGCTGGGCGTTCCCGGATACATCGGCCTCTTCATCGGCAACGTACTGAGCGTCAGCGCGCTGACCTGGCTGCTGATGCCTCTGGTCAACAAGGCACTCGCCTTCTGGCTGGTGCCCGGTCGCGCGACCGGGCACCGCGTGCACCTGGCCGGCGCCGCGGTGGTGGTGCTCTGCTACGTACTGTTTCTCGTTGTCTTCGGCCTGGCCGACCACTGACCGATTCCGCCGGCCGACTGCGGTCGGGCCGCTCGAGGAGGCCTTGATGCGCGAACGGACGCCCGCAGGCCTCTTCGAGGGAACCCTGCTCCGGCGGGGCGACCCCGGCTACGACGGCGCCCGGGCCGACGCGGTGTGGAACGGGCTGACGCCGGAACGGTTTCCCGAGGCCATCCTGCAGGCCGCCACCGAGCGGGACATCCCCCTCGCCCTGGCCTGGGCACGCGCTCAGGGGCTGCGCGTCTCCACGCGCTCCGGCGGGCACAACTGGTCCGGTTCCCAACTCCGCGACGGGGGTCTGCTGATCGATCTGTCACGGTTACGGCACTGCAGCGTCGACCCGGTGTCGGCGACGGCCGAGGTGGGGCCCGCCGTCACCGGGACGGATCTGGTCGAGGCCTTCGCCCCGCACGACCTGGCCTTCCCCGTGGGGCACTGCCCCTCCGTCGCGGTGGGCGGCTTTCTGCTGAGCGGCGGACTCGGCTGGAACTCCCGGGTGTGGGGACCGGCATGTGCCGACGTCCTGGAGATGCGGGCCGTGACCGCCGACGGCCGGACGGTCATCTGCAGCGAGACCGAGAACGCCGACCTCTTCTGGGCCGCGCGCGGCGCGGGGCCGGGCTTCTTCGCCGTCGTCACCGGATTCCGGCTCGGTCTGCACCCTCACCCCGCTGCGATCACGACCGCCGGTCTCACCTTCCCGCTGGCCGACGTCGAGCGGGTGACGGGCTGGGCCGTCCGGACCGCGCGTGACTTGCCGCCGAACGTCGAGACGGCTCTCACCCTGGCAGCCTCCGGCGAGGCGACGGCCGCGGCCCCGCCGGGGCCGCGGATCACTGTCGGTGCCACCGCGTTCGCCGCTACGCGGGACGAGGCGCTCGCCGCTCTCGAACCCCTGGGCGCCTGCCCGTTCGCCGAGCAGGCCCTGTCCCGGCAGCCACCCGAGCCGACGTCCTTCGCCTCACTGCATGACGGCGCCGCCCGGGCGTGGCCGTCGGCGCATCGCTACGCGGCGGACACGCTGTGGTCGGCGGAGAGTTACGAGACCCTGATGCCGCGCGTCGCCGGCGTCCTCGCCCGGGCCCCCTCCGGCAAGTCCCTGGTGCTCGCGCCCGTGCAGCCGGTCTCCCCGGACCCGGCACTGCTGCGGAACATGGCTTTCTCGGCGCCCGGTGAGTCCTACCTCGCCTGTTACGCGGTCTGGGACGATCCGGCCGCGGACGCAGCGAACACCGGGTGGCTGCGGGCGACGCTGGCCGCGGCGGACCCGTCGGGTCGCGGTGGTCACTACATCGCCGAAGCGGATCTGGAAGCCGATGCCGATCGGGCACGGCGCTCGTACGTCGCCGCCGACTGGGTCCGCCTGCAGGAACTCAAGCTCAAGTGGGACCTGGACAACGTCTTCCACTCCTACCTCGCGCCCGCGCCACAGGGCGCCCGGCCCGAGCGTCCTTGATACGCAACCGGCACGATCACGGGGACCGTCACGACGGGCCCCGGTCCCCATGTGCGGAGGTGGGTGGCTACGGAGTCTCGCCCCGGGGCGTTGGGAGTCCGTTCTGATGACGTCGCACTCCGTCTTGAGCTCGACCGGTTCCCCTTTGCCATGGTGGCGACCGCGGAGGACTCGCTCATGGCCCTCCGCCCGCGCGCCGTGCCTTCGCCGCCCGACGAGGCTTCGGCCTGATCGCTGGTGAGGTCCGGCTCCCGCCGTGCGAGAGCCGGCACCCGCTCGGGCCTTTCAGGCGCCCGGCTTCCGCACCATCACACGTCGTGATGGTGCTCCGTTACTTGCGTGGGGGTTGCCCGTTCGGAGCATCTCGGCGCCTGCAGGGGTACGACAACACTGCAACTGGGACGGAAACCGGGCCGGAACGCAGTGAAGGGGCCGACCCAAACGGGTCGGCCCCTTCATCCATCTGCGGTAGCGGAGGGATTTGAACCCTCGGTGAGTTTCCCCACACTCGCTTTCGAGGCGAGCTCCTTCGGCCGCTCGGACACGCTACCGAGAGAGAGCTTAGACCATCTCGGCCGTGGGTCGAAATCCGATTCTCCGTCGCGCGCGGAAGCCGGGCCGGAGGTGGGGCGCCGCAGCGTCAGCGGTCGCGGAAGAAGGCCGTCAGCTGGGCGGAACAGGCGTCCTCCAGGACTCCGTGGATCACTTCGGGGCGGTGGTTGAGCCGCCGGTCCCGTACGACGTCCCAGAGCGAACCCGCCGCGCCCGCCTTCTCGTCCCGTGCCCCGTAGACCACACGGGCCACCCGGGACTGCACGAGCGCGCCCGCGCACATCGTGCACGGCTCCAGGGTGACCACCAGCGTGCACCCGGAAAGCCGCCACTCGCCGAGCGCCGCGGCGGCCCGGCGCACAGCGAGGATCTCGGCGTGCGCGGTCGGATCACCGGTCGCCTCGCGTTCGTTGTGTCCCGTGGCGAGCAGGGCGCCACCCGGGCCGAGGACGACGGCGCCGACCGGCACATCGCCGGCCCGCGCCGCCTGCGCGGCCTCGTCCAGGGCGCGGCGCATGGGCGCCCGCCACGGGTCCCGTACAGGGTCGTGCGGTTCTGACAGTCGGTGCGGGCCCGGTCGTTCGGTCACCCGCGGACCCTAACGGACGGTTTCCAGGACCTCGGCCGCTCCCAGCGCGTCCGCGATCTCCACCAGTGCGTCCGTCCGCAGCATCAGCAGCTCCTTCTCGGGGAGTCCGAGGTCGGCCAGGACCCCGGTGTCACCGAGCGGACCCGTCGGTACGGCGTCGGCGTCGAGCCCGTCGTCGTCGTTGTCGTCGAGGTCGGTGTCGTTGTCGTTGTCGGGGGTGTGGTCCGGTTCGCCGTCCTCCGTACCGTCGAGGCCGACGAGCTCTTCGAGGGCGGCAATCGAGTCCTCGGCCTCGGGTTCGCGGCCGAGCAGTTCATCGGTGAGCAGGATCTCCCCGTAGGAGGAGCGGGCGGCGGCGGACGCGTCCGAGATGTAGATACGGGGGTCCTCCTCACCGTCCACCCGGATGACGCCGAACCAGGCGTCCTCCTGCTCGATGAAGACGAGCACCGTGTCCTCGTCCACCGAGGCCTCACGGGCCAGATCCGTCAGATCGGACAGGGTCTCCACATCGTCGAGTTCCGTGTCGCTCGCTTCCCACCCGTCTTCGGTGCGCGCGAGCAGTGCGGCGAAGTACACCGTGACTCTCCCACTGGTCATAGGGGTGTCGGTCCGGCGGGAGGAGAGTCGGTGATCCGGCTGTCCTGTGCCCCGCCCATCGGAATCGTGGCAGAAACAGAGCGTTCGCGAGAGGAGTTCGACCGTTGCGTCGTCCATGAGTTGTCGACAACACCGCTTCCAGGGGGCCGTCCGGCGGTCCCGGCGGCTACCAGCGGAAGGTCCGCATCCGCATGGCTTGGCGCATTCGGGCGGCCCTGGCCCGGCGTGGCTGGACCCGGTCGCGCAGTGCCTTCGCCTCATGAAGCTCACGCAGGAACTGGGCGCGGCGCCTGCGGCGCTCCTCGTCCGTCTCGGGCGCGTCCAGCGTGTCCCGGCGGCCGTGCGTGTCGTGCGGTTCCTGCTGGTCCCGCTCCTGCTGCTCCCCGTCGGGCATCGGCGCATCACCCCAAGGCTGGGTCCGTATGCCCACACCTTCCCTCCGAACGGGCGATTGATGCCAGCGCACGGGTGCGGTTGGCCCGGCTACTGTTGAGCCCATGCGGATCCACGTCGTCGACCACCCGCTGGTCGCGCACAAACTCACCACCCTGCGCGACAAGCGCACCGACTCCCCGACCTTCCGGCGGCTCGCCGACGAGCTGGTCACCCTGCTCGCCTACGAGGCCACCCGGGACGTGCGCACCGAGCAGGTCGACATCGAGACCCCGGTGACGCCGACCACCGGCGTGAAGCTGTCGCACCCGCGGCCCCTGGTCGTGCCGATCCTGCGGGCCGGTCTGGGCATGCTCGACGGCATGGTGCGGCTGCTGCCGACCGCCGAGGTCGGCTTCCTGGGCATGATCCGCAATGAGGAGACGCTCCAGGCGGAGACGTACGCCACGCGGATGCCGGAAGACCTCTCGGGCCGCCAGGTGTACGTCCTGGACCCCATGCTCGCCACCGGCGGCACGCTGGTCGCGGCCATCCAGGAGCTGATCAAGCGCGGTGCGGACGATGTCACCGCCGTCGTGCTGCTCGCGGCGCCCGAGGGCGTCGAGGTCATGGAGCGCGAACTGGCCGGTACACCGGTCACCGTGGTCACCGCCTCGGTCGACGAGCGGCTCAACGAGAACGGCTACATCGTGCCGGGGCTCGGCGACGCGGGCGACCGGATGTACGGCACCGTCGACTAGAGGCTGTCCGGCCCGACGGTTCCGAAGAAGGCTCTCGGCCCTCGCATCCTGTACTGCGGTGTCACCCGCAGGAGGGTGCGGGGGCCGGCTTGTTCAGTGCGGCAAGGGCCGCAGCGGCGGCCTTCGGGGTGTTCAGCTTCTTGAACGCCGTACCGAGGATCAGATCGACATCCGCCGTCTTGCGGGTGTCGGTCTTCGGCGTGGCGCCCATCAGCTGCGTACCGAGGACCGGGAACGTGCCGCTCGTGGCCGTCGGGGCGCCCAGCAGGACGCCGGGACCGGGGACCTTCTTGTCGTAGGCGGCAGAGGCGTTGCCCACCTTGCCGATGCGGAAGCCGCGCTTCTTCAGCTCGTCGGCCGCGGCCTTCGCGAGCCCGCCGCGCGGTGTCGCGTTGTAGACGTTGACCGTGATCCTCGCCGGCTTCGGGAGCGCCTTCGCGGGCGCCGACGGCTTGACGGAGGGGCAGTCGGCCTTGCGGTCGGCGGCGCTGGCCGTCCTGTCGCCGGTGAAGACGTCGATGAGCTGCAGCGTCCCCCATCCGGCCAGCCCGAGGGTCACCACGGAGGCGAGGGACACGAGGACCAGTCTGCGGCGGTGCCGGGGACGCCGCATGCGCGGATATTTGTCGCCCGTGATGCGGTACTTTCCGCCCAGGCCGGGGGGAGTGAGCATGCTCATGGGCGCAGCGTAGTGCGACCCGGTGAAGATGCGTACTAAATGATCAACCGATGGCACCCGTCCGTGTGCGAATGCACCCGAAAGCACCCGATGGGTGCCGTTCGTCAGCCGAGTTCGAGGACCCGGGCGTGCAGCACCTGGCGTTGCTGGAGCGCCGCGCGGACCGCGCGGTGGAGCCCGTCCTCCAGATAGAGGTCGCCCTGCCACTTCACGACATGGGCGAACAGGTCGCCGTAGAACGTGGAGTCCTCGGCGAGGAGGGTTTCGAGGTCCAGCTGACCCTTGGTCGTCACCAGCTGGTCGAGGCGGACCGGGCGCGGCGCGACATCCGCCCACTGCCGGGTGCTTTCCCGGCCGTGGTCGGGATAAGGCCGCCCATTTCCGATGCGCTTGAAGATCACACGGAAAGCCTACCGGCCAAGAGGCTCCGGGCGCAGCTATGGAGCGGTACTGCGATGCTGGCCAGAGCGTCATAAATGCAGACATTCCGGAATAGAGGCCGTGATGAGTGGCAGCGACAGCACGGGCGGGAGCGCGGAATCGGGCATCGGGGACGGCGCTGGAGCGGGCCCGGGGGAGGACGTCGGAGTGCTGCCGCAGCAGGCCCGGGCGATCGCGGACGGGTACGCCGTCGACGGTGCGGCCCTCGACCTGGGTGCGCTGCTCTGGGACGGTGCATGCCTGCCTGCTGCGCAGATCCGGATCCCGCTGGCGATGCTCAACCGGCACGGACTCGTCGCCGGCGCCACCGGCACCGGCAAGACCAAGACCCTCCAGCTCATCGCCGAGCAGCTGTCGGCCAACGGCGTGCCGGTCTTTCTCGCCGACATCAAGGGCGACGTGTCCGGCATCGCCGCTCCGGGCGTGCCGGGCGGCAAGGTTGCCGAGCGGGCCGGGCAGGTCGGGCAGCAGTGGGAGGCCAAGGGCTTCCCGTGCGAGTTCTACGCGCTCGGCGGCATCGGCCCCGGCATTCCGCTGCGGGCGACGGTCACCGACTTCGGTCCCGTACTGCTTTCCAAGGTGCTCCAGCTGAACCGCACGCAGGAGCAGTCGCTCGGCCTCATCTTCCACTACGCCGACGCCAAGGGCCTGGAACTGGTGGATCTGAAGGATCTGCGGGCCGTCGTCGCGTTTCTCGTCTCGGACACCGGCAAGCCCGAACTGAAGGGGATCGGCGGGCTCTCCACGGCCACCGCCGGGGTGATTCTGCGGTCGCTCACCGCCTTCGAGCAGCAGGGGGCGAGCGACTTCTTCGGCGAGCCGGAGTTCGAGACGGCGGAGTTCCTGCGGCAGGCGCCGGACGGCCGGGGGCTGGTCTCCGTACTGGAACTGGCGTCCGTACAGGACAAGCCGGAGCTCTTCTCGACGTTCCTGATGTGGCTGCTCGCGGATCTCTTCCACGATCTGCCGGAGGTCGGCGACCTCGAGCGGCCCAAGCTGGTGTTCTTCTTCGACGAGGCGCATCTGCTCTTCAACGGGGCGTCGAAGGCGTTCCTGGACTCGATCACGCAGACCGTGCGGCTGATCCGTTCCAAGGGAGTGGGCATCTTCTTCGTCACGCAGACTCCGCGCGATGTGCCGGGGGATGTGCTGGCGCAGCTCGGCAACCGGGTGCAGCACGCGCTGCGGGCGTTCACCCCGGACGACGCGAAGGCGCTGCGGGCGACGGTGAAGACGTTCCCGAACTCGTCGTACGACCTGGAGGAGTTGCTGACCGGGCTGGGCATCGGCGAAGCGGTGATCACCGTGCTGAGCGAGCGGGGCGCGCCGACGCCGGTCGCCGCGACCCGGCTGCGGTCGCCGCAGTCGCTGATGGGTCCGCTCGGCGCGGCGGAACTGGACGCGGCGGTGAAGGGATCGCCGCTGTACGGGAGTTACGCACAGCCGGTGGACCGGGAGTCGGCGTACGAGAAGCTCACCGCCGAGCACGAGGCGGAGCAGCGGGCCGTGGCGGAGGCCGCGGGCCGGCCGGCGAAGGAGCCGGCGAAGAGGTCCGGGCGGCCGGAGGACGACGCCTCGCTGGTGGAACAGGTGGTGGGGAGTGGGGTGTTCCGGTCGCTGGCGCGGTCGGTCGGGACGCAGCTGGGGCGGGAGATCTCGCGTTCGCTCTTCGGTACGGCGCGCCGCAGGAGGTAGCGGAGGAGGTGGGGGTGGGAGCCGGCCGGCGGCCCCCACCTGAGAGCAGCCGGCACGGCGGCCGGGCGCCGCTGCGGCCTCACCTCTTCTTTGCTGCCGCCGCCTTCGCCGCCGCCTTCGCCTCCTGTTTCTGCGCGCGGACCTTGGCGAGCGAGTCGGGGCCGGTGATGTCGGCGACCGAGCGGTGCGACCCGGCCTCCCCGTAGGGCCCCGCCGCGGCCCGCCAGCCGGTCGGCCGGACATCCAGTTGCTTGCCGAGCAGCGCCAGGAAGATCTGCGCCTTCTGGTCACCGAACCCGGGCAGCGCCTTCAGCCGTTTCAGCAGCTCGGCGCCGGTCCCGGCGTCGCTCCAGACCGCGCTCGCGTCACCGTCGTACTCCGCGACCAGGAACTGGCACAGTTGCTGTACCCGTTTGGCCATGGATCCGGGATAGCGATGCAGAGCGGGTTTGGCGCTGAAGAGCTCGGTGAACGCCTCGGGGTCGTAGGCGGCGATCTCATGGGCGTCCAGGTCGTCGGATCCCATCCGCTGGGCCAGGGTGAACGGGCCGGAGAAGGCCCACTCCATCGGGACCTGCTGGTCCAGCAGCATGCCGATCATGGCCGCGAGCGGGCTGCGGCCGAGAAGCTCGTCCGCCTCCGGCTGTTGAGCGATCCGCAAAGTGATGGCCTTGCTCCTGTTGCTCTCTGTCATGCCTTCGATCATCGCGACAGCGGCGGGCGACGGCGAGTCCAGGTGCCGCCGAACGGTCGGGCGTCCGGCGGGCCGTGACGCCGGGAATCGCCGCTGCGGCAGGCACTGACGGCCGCCGAGGCCGTCCGAGCACTCGCGGCGACCTGGATCAGACGGACGGTTGCCAGCCGAGAGCCGGGGCGAGCTCGGTGGCGATGTCGGTGAGGATCTGGACGTAGTCGTCGTGGTCGAAGGTGAAGGGCAGTGCGAACGCGACCTCGTCGACCTCCCGGAACGCGGCGTGCGCATGGAGCCGTTCAGCGATCTCGGCGGAACTGCCGACGAGGTCGGGCGCGAACATCATGCGGGCCGGCCCCTGCGGAGCGGTGGTGCGAGGCATCCGCTCGCGGGCGTATGCCTCGTACTTGGCGCGCTGCTGCGCCGAGGCGGTGTCGGTGGGGATGACGACCAGCCCGTGGGAGACACGGGCACGCTCGCCATCGGGGTGACGGGCGCGGAAGGCCCGGATGTGCGAGAGCTGGATCTCGGCGAAGTCCTCCGACTCCTCCGCTTTCACGACGCTGCTGGTCAGGAAGTTCATGCCCTGCTCACCGGCCCAGCGCGCCGACCGCAGGCTGCCGCCGCCGTACCACATACGGCCGGCCAGGCCGGGTGAGTGCGGCTGGACGAGGTCGGAGTACGCCTCGAAACCCTCCGTACCGCTGAAGTCGGTGGCCGGCTCGCCGCGTACGAATGCCAGGAGCCGTCGCACACGTTCGTAACCGAAGTCCTCGGCATCGGCGGTGTCGGGGTACAGCGCGTGCTTCACCCGCTCGTACTGCATCGGTGGGCCGACGCTGACCCCCGGATTGAGGCGGCCCCCCGACAGGATGTCGACGGTCGCCAGGTCCTCGGCCAGCCGCAGCGGATTCTCCCAGCCCAGCGGGGTGACCGCGGTGCCCAGCTGGATGCGGCTGGTGCGCTGGGAGGCCGCCGCCAGAACGACGACCGGGGAGGAGATGCCGTACTGCAGATGCCGATGACGCACCCACGCGCTGTCGAAGCCCAGTCGCTCGCCCAGCTCGATGATCGAGAGGGTCGCCTCGTGGCCCCTGCGCGGATCGGTCCCGTCGAACAGCCCGATGGTCAGAAAGCCCAGCTTCCGCAGTGGCTTCGAGGTCGGCGGCACAGCATTCCTCCATCGCTCACGGCAGGTACTGCCGTACACCGGCGTTGCCCCGATTGTCGCCGATGGCGAAAGGGCCCCACCGCGAGCGGGGCCCTTCGTAAGGCGTCGGATCCGTGAGGTGGTCCGGACGAGTCGGCCCACCGACGGGTACGGCCCCGCACGCGCGCCGGTCATCGCCCATTGGGAGGCGGCGCGTGCTCATTCGGGCGCATCACCTCCAGGTTCCCCCGCTGACCGGCGGCGATGCCGTTCATAGACCGTTCCCACGGCCCGAATCGCTCCGGCAGACCTCCGGATGAGAGCTGGCTTCGCCCTCAAGGCGGGATGCGGGGGGCCAAGTCCGGCATGAGGATCGGTGTACGAGTGACGGTTCAGACGTCTCTGCCTGCTGTGGCCTGGACCGCCGCCCGACAGGCCGTATATGGGGTTCTGGGAGGTGCGTATGCCGTCGACGATCTGGAGCGGCGCTATCAGCTTTGGCCTGGTCACGATCCCCATCAGAGTGATCTCGGCTACCGAGGATCACTCGATCCACTTCCACCAGGTCCACCTGGAAGACATGGGACGGGTCCGCACCCGGAAGGTGTGCGAGATCAACGGCGAGGCCGTGCCGCAGGAGGACATCGGCAAGGGCTACGAGCTCACCAAGGAGCAGACCATCCCGGTCACCGACGACGAGCTCGACCAGATGCCGTTGCCTACGGCCAAGGCCATCGAGATCGCGGCGTTCGTGGACGCCGACACGATTGACCCGGTGCGGATCGGTGACAGCTATTACCTGGCAGCCGACGGGCAGGTAGCGGCGAAGCCGTACACCCTGCTGCGCAGGGCACTTGAGCGGTCCGACAAGGCTGCCATCGCGAAATTCGCCTGGCACAACCGCGAGCGCCTCGGCCTGCTCCGGGTACGGGACAACGTCATCGTCCTCCACGCCATGAGGTGGCCGGACGAGATCCGCGACCCGTCCGAGCTGGCCCCGAAGGAACCCGAACTGGACGAGAAAGAGATCGAGCAAGCGGTACAGCTCGCCGACAGCATGACCATCGACAACATCTCCGGCTTCCGTGACGCGTACCGGGACGCCCTGGAAGAGCTCATCGAGGCAAAGAGCGAGGGCAAGGAACCAGCCCAGCCAGCCGAGGGCGAAGCGCAGCAGCCGGCACAGGTCGTCGACCTGATGGCAGCCCTGAACGCGTCCGTGCAGAGGGCCAAGGAGTCCCGCGGCGAGACCGGCGAACACGCCACCGTCCACGAGATGAAACCCCGCAAGAAGATGGCCGCAAAGAAGACGGCCAAGAAGGCGCCCGCCAAAAGGTCGGCGGCCAAGAAGACCACGACGAAGAAGACGGCAGCGAAGAAGAGCGCCGGCCGAAAGCCCCGCAGCGCCTGACTACCCGAGCAACCCGAGCTCGCTGTCTGGCCGGCAGTGGATGCAGGCCGGATCCCGTCGGCGAGTGCGGCGAGGGCCTGTCCGCGGGTGATGGCCCGGTAGCGCTTCCCGGCGCGGCACGGCACCCGCCGACGTGAACCTCGATGGGCCGGGCGCCGACTCCGATGCTGAGCTCAACGATCCAGTCCGGGGTGAGCGGCCGTCGCTCCTGGCCCTGCTGCCGTTACTTCTCCCGCTGCTCGACCGTCGCGAGTCGATGCGCTCAACCCACATGGCGTGCCAGGTCCGCAGAGTGCGGAGGCGAGGCAGATCAGGTGGCATATAGGGCACACGTTCGATTGTGGTGTCGTAGGTGTGACCGTGCCCCCACCGCTCGGAGGGGGCATGGCCGCAATACGTTCGTCTTGGTCAATCGGGCGGCTCTGCGGCAGTGGGTGCCACCTCTGATCCGTAGGCGGGTGCGCCGTTGAGGCCGGCCGGCCTGCCGCGTGCAGAGCGGCACCGCCCGAAACGGCCGACAAATCATCAACAGGACAGCATGCGTCTGTCAGACGGAGGGTCAGGCCCCTCGGGCGGCGCCACCGACATCCTCACAGTCAGGCGCTGATACCAGGCCCGCCAGTACCGCGGACATCACTTCACCACGACGTTGTCCCCGGACGACGTCGACGGCCCGGTGGTGGTGTTGCCGTAGTACACCCAGCGCCACGTACCCGTCTTGGAGGCCTTCACGGTCGTCCTGAGATCACCCGAGCCGTTCGCGTACACCTTCTTCACCGTGGCGTAGGAGGCGGCGCCGGCAGGCTTGAACTGCAGGCTCACCAGGCGGCCTCCGTAGGAGGCGTACTTCCTCGTCTCCCAGTTGGCCCGCGTGACCTTTCCGGTCACGGTGATGGTCCTGTCCTTGGACACCGGTTCGGGCGAGGCGTTGACGGTCAGGCGGGAGTTGCGCTTGACGTGGACCGTCAGACCCTCGTCGTCGGTGTCACCACCGCCGCCCTCGAAGGACACCTCGGCCCCGACCTTCCAGGCCCCGGCCTCGCTGTTGCGCATGGACCATATGCTCGGGTCGAAGTACATCGTCTCGTTGATGTCGCAGACGCCCGAGCTCACCTTGATGCAGTCGCTCGTCTCGATGGCGTGCCACAGCCGATCACCCGCACCACCGCGGTACAGGAACACCGCCGGCCACTTCCACTTGTGAGTGGTCGCCATCCGGAAGGAGGTGGGCGCCGCCACCTCCTTCGACACCCCGATCACAATCGGCTTGCCGCCGTTCACCTGGACACGGGTGAACGAGACCCCACCCTCGGCCGCGCCGGCCGGCACTGCGGACACGGCCGTGAACACCGCCGCCGCACCACCGGCCACGACGACTCTCCAGACCTGCTTCCCCACCTGATCCCCAATCTCCGTACGGAAGGCACCAAACTCATCCCTCCAGCGCCTTACAGACAGCCGGCATCCACACGGGGTTGTACACCCGCGCATCACGATGGGGCATCAGACAATCCCCGCCGCTCCACAGGCGGTGACGCGCGGCCACGCCACGAAGAACGCTGCTGCACCGGCCAAGCCACCACGGATGGAAGAGGAGCAGACGGAGGTTGAGCCCTACTCCGTGGAAGAGCTGCAGCGTCTCCTGCTCGAAGTGCAGAAGCGCCGGAACAGTGCCCGCTGGATGTTGGCGCCGGCGCTCGGACTTCGGCGGGGCGAAACGCTCGGACTGCGATGGGTCGACGTGGACCTGGATAACGAGTACTCGAAGCTGCGCCGGAACCGGCTGAGGCCCAAGTACGAAAACGGCTGCGCGGATGCAGCGCCATGCAGCCGGAAGGCCGGGTACTGCCCCGATCGCGTTCAGGTACGGCGCGAGACAGAGAACACCAAGTCGCGTGCCGGCCGCCGGGCTGTCCCCCTGCCGGGTCCGCTGGTCCTGATGGTGCGGTCGCACAAGGAAGCCCAGGCCCGGGAGTGCGAAGCCGCCGGAAATCTGTGGACCGAGTCCGACTACGTCTTCACCAGGCTCACAGGTGGGCCGTTGTGCCCGAACACGGATTACCACGACTGGAAACGACTTCTCGAAGACGCTGCGGTCCAGGACGGCCGACTGCACGACGCCCGGCACACGGCCGGAACGGTCCTCATGTGCTGGGTGTCCCGGACCGGGTCATCGACCAGACCATGGGTTGGGAACCAGGCGGGGCCGCACGGATGCGGGCACGGTACCTCCACGTCCCCGACCATCTGTTGAAGGAGGTGGCCCGGAAGATCGGCACGGCGATCTGGGGAGCTCCACAAACAGCCCTTGTGGACAGAGACCAGGACAACGAGGGCTGAGACAACGTCAAGGGCCCCACCGCAAGCAGTGGGGCCCTTCGACGTATTGCCCGGTGAGAGCAATGGCGGAGGATACGAGATTCGAACTCGTGAGGGGTTGCCCCCAACACGCTTTCCAACTCTGCACGGCCGCGTTCATCCTGGTCCGTGCGCGTCCACTCGCCAGCTCACGGGCGGGCTTGCCGGGAAGATGAACGACCGCGTACGGCTGTGAACGAGACTACGGATGAGACTGTGCCGGCGGCCTCCCGGAAGTCTCGTGGCAATGTCTATCGCTTCTTGCGGATCTTGCGCTTCTTCGCCTTGGCTTCCTTCTCCTTGCGCTGTGCGACTCCGTAGGCCGACCAGGGTCCTTGGTGCTTCGCGCAACGAAGAGGTGCCGACTACTGCGAGGTTCCGGCAAGTTGTGCCAGCTTTGGTGCGTGCGCCGCACCTGGACTGAGATGCCACTCCATACCCCCTGCCGAGCCAAGAAACTTCAGCCCCAGGAGGCTTCCACGCAGTTCTCGTGTAGGGGGAGGCGTATGCGCGTCGCACGGAAGCACGCCCTGCGTAGCCACAGAGGGACGAGTCGGAAGCTTCAGCCGCCACGCTCAGGCGACAGACTGCCCGGGCTGCGGCGTGCCGACTCTCGACGCCGCACGGGGCCCGTCAGCGGCCCCAGACGCAGTGCTCAAGCTCCTAACCCATGGACGTGCGAATTTGGAGGACCCTCATTCCTCGGCGCTGAATGTTTGCGCGGGGCTCCGCATGAACGCACCCGTGCCTTATCATCTGGGTTGGGAGTGGGGGGAATTGCATGGACGATCTATCTTATCGGCTTTCTAATGCTCTGCACGGGATGACTTCTGGGCAAGAGTTCTCGGAAATTCCAGATATCGCCGCTTATGACGATATTGCTAGTCAGTGGAACAAGGGGTACCGGGAAGAGCGCGAACAATCCATTCGGGACGGCAATATTGGTCCGAGGCATATTGAAATCGTGGACTATCCGAAAAACGAGATAAGCGTGCGCCCGCTGGCCCGCTTCTCGGCGGCGGATAGACTTGTTTATGATGCCATGGTCTTCGAAATCGCCCCCGATCTGGATGACTTTAGACACAATTCTTCCTATGGCTATAGGTGGCACCATGCCTCCGGGCGCCCAATGTTTTGGCGTACCTCCTGGACTGAGATGAGGCGACGAGCTCAAGCAAAATTGATGTCTAATTGGCGCTATAACATGGCATCATTGGATGTCTCGTCTTTCTATGAGCACGTTGATATCGGGATCCTATCTGACGATCTCGGCATGATATCCAGGAATGAAGCGGCAGTCGATCGAATTTCCGCCTTCCTTAAGAGATTTCAAAGAATTAACCATGCCTGGGGTTTGCCGCAGGGGTCGGATGCGTCGGGCATATTGGCCAACGCGTACCTAGCACCCGTGGATGAATTTCTGCAGCGCAATGGGTTTCCTTTCTTCCGGTACTCGGACGATGTGATGATCTTCGATGAGGACTGGAATGCGCTAAGGGATGCGATTATTGAAATCAATAGGATACTTCGTTCTAAGCGGCTATCGATGTCAGCCCACAAAACAGGCATCCATGATTTCTTCGAGTCCTTTCGTGAGTTCTTGAACGCAGAGAAAGCGTCGATTGATCAAGCCGTTCGTGCCGGTGACCCTGAGGCCGCCCGAGACATGCGCGAATTCTTCGATAAGTTGATTACGGCGGATAAGATAATTGCCAGTGACCTGAAGTTTTCTCTGAACAGATTCAGGAACATGGCGGACGACTATGCGGTCGATTGGTGCCTAGACAACCTCCGGCTAGTTGCCTATGCCTCCAGGGAGATATTTGCCTACTTCGCAGTATGCGGGAGTAAGCACGCTGTAATCCAGCGCCGCCTGGAAGAATTTATGCACTCCTCTGAGAGCGCAAGCTATCCCTATGTAGAGCAAAGAGTGCTGCGGTACTTCGTGGGACTCGGAACTGAGAGTGAAAATATCAAGGGTGCCGCTTGGGGAATAATGGAGGACAGTAATCGAGAGGAATTTCCGAGAGAGTTTGCCGTTAGGTACCTAGGCAGCGTCGCTTCCGCTTCCGAGGCTCAGCTTCTAAGGCATAAGTTCGAAAGCGAAGCGAGCACCGTAATGCGCAGGGCCCTTCTGATGGCACTGTATGAAGCAGGGAAGCTATCTGTTAGGTACTTGGACGAGGTGAAAAACTCGTTGCCAGAGTTGCGTTGGACATGCAATTATCTTGGGGAAAATCCTAAAATTCCAACGTCTTAAGGGTGGGGTTGCCTTGAATGATGAGCAATTTGAAGCCATCAAAAACGAATTTGAACGGATACAAGAAAACTGCCTTTATAGTGCGCAGGCGTACTTCGAAGCGGCTAAGCGAGCTGAATTTTGGGGACGACTTATGGTCTTCATTCCTGCCTGTGTGTCAGCGCTTTCCGGATTTATGTCGGCCATGAATAAAGCTCCTACTTGGGGTGCCGTGTCCGCAGTAGCGGGGACCGTCGCTGCGACAGCCTCATTCCTTGGGGCCACCAAGAAAGCTGCCGATTTTCAGTCATCAGCGCGCTCCTATACTGCACTACGGCATAATGTCCATATGGAAATAGCCTTGCTGTCGACCGCTCGGGATTGGATTGATGCTCAATCTACGTTGCGCTCATTGAATTCGTCCTATGTACAGATCGTTTCTACCGACGTCCCGATGCCTAATCGGGCTTTCAACGTAGCGCGAAAGCGTATCCAGCAGGGGATGGCCTCATGAAGCGTCTGTGACCTGGACGTACGAGCCCGGCCAGGCCTCCATGCTGACCTCCTGGCCGCGGGTTGGCGGAACGCACCAGCGGCGATGACCTTTTCGTACCGAACGCCGTCACACAGGAAAGCGGCCTTGGATGTCAGCCATTTGGCCTTGACCGACGCGCAAGGTGAGGAGTTCGACGGCACCCGCCACATAGAATGAAGGTGTGTCGAGCCCGACAGCGTCAAGCAGTCGTCTTCGAGATGCAACCGGCTTGCGCGGAGCGCATGCTGAGGAGACGGCTCCCTCCTTGGAGGTGATGAGCATGCGACGTGCGTTCGCCGCCGCAGTAGCTCTAGCTCTCCCAATTGCCCTTGCAGGAGCGCCAGCTGTCGCGGCATCCGACGGCGCTTCTGCGACCGCCATAGTGGCCACCACTCAGGGCGCACACAAGTTGAAGCATCCAACAAACTTCGTGACTCAGGGGCCGGCCGACGTTTGCAACTACACCAAGCGTCGGCCGAGCCTCCATCAGGGGTCATCCGGGCGGACGGTCCAACAAGCCCAGTGCTACCTGAATCGGGCCATAGGCGCAGGCCTAGATGAGGACGGAGACTTTGGCCGGCTCACGGATTCCGCAACAAGGGACTTTCAGGAATGTGCCGAGATCGTCGTCGACGGGCGCATCGGAGCCCAAACTTGGTCGTTCCTCTCCTTCTGGGCCAATGCCTCAGGTGGCCCCTTCTGTTGATGGGGGCTGGTGTTCGTGACAACCAACGGCGAGCTGGCTGGTCAAGTCGTCAAAGTCGTGACATTCCGGGGCTGTTGCGCGCTGCGCCAGCCATCCGGAAACTCTGGGGCCGCCGTTCACGGCGCCGCCCTCCGTAACCGTGCGGACGTGTGTGAAGCCGTGACGTAGGTAGTAGTGCTGGAGCGGTTTGTTCGTCGTCCATGCGTCGAGCCGGAGCCATGTGGCGCCAGAGCGATAGGCTCGGTCAGCCGCCCAGTTGAGGAGCTGTCCGCCTAGATCCCGGCCGGCGTGGGTCCGAGCGACGGTGAGCTTGTTGACGAATATCGACCGCTCGACAAGCTCCTGATCTGTCCACAGCCCCGCTTCGGCTTCCGGGGTCAGCGTGATGGTGGCGGCTGTCACCTCCCCGTCGCGGACCATGTAGACGACGCCAGATTCAATTGTGGCGAGTAGCTTGTCGGCCGGGTACGGGCGACGCCACTGATCGGTCCCGAGGTCACTGAGCCAGGCTGCCGCTTCTTCCCTGAAGGTGAGCAGCCTGGCGAGATCGTCCGGCGTCGCTGTCTCGATGATCACTGTGGCTCGCTCTCCGGCCGGGCGGAAAGGTCACCGATCTCGTAATTCAGGCGGTTGAGGTCGCCCCGGAACGTGGTGATCGTGCATCGAACGGGCTTGTCCGCTGAATAGCCCGTGCGGGTCCAAAGCAGTACTGGCACCCCTGCGCCGATGTCCAGCAGTCGGGCCTCATCGGGGGTCGGCATACGGGCGGCGATCTCGTCGAAGTATCCGGCCTGCTCGATACCGATTCCGGCAAGGTAGCGAGTAGTCCCCTCTGCGACATCACCCGGCTCTGCGAGCCGGGGCGCGTCCTTTGCCACCCACTCGGGGTAGTACGTCGCCTGGGTGGACCACGGAACGTCGTCTACGAATCGGTGGCAGAACCTGAGCACCATCGTGGACCGGCTGTCGACCTTCAGCCGCTCCGCCACGTACTCGCTTGCCAGAGTCATTTCCACGCGGAACGTCTGGGTCGGTCGGCGGCCGGCTTTTGTGACATCCGTGCTGTAGGCGTCGCCGTTCTGCGGGAAGGTCAGGTTCTCGAAGCGGGAGGCGTTCAACTTGAAGACATCGTGCTTGCGGACCTCGTAGCCGAGTCCCTGACTTGAGGAGATCAACCCCTCGCTGACCAGCATGTTGAGGCCGGAGCGGACCGTGTTTCGGGATGCCTCGAAGCGGCTGGAGAGTTCGCTTTCAGAGGGCAGGCGAGTGCCCGGAGGATAGACGCCCCCGTCGATCTCGCGACGGAGCACGTCGGCCACCTGCCGGTACTTCGGCTGCTTGTTCATGGCCCCATCATGACGCACTCGCTCAACTTGTTGGTACATGTAGGCCTCAATCCCTTGACGACTCACTGTCTGTGGGTGCAGCATCACTGCACAGCTTGTACCAACAAGTTGAGCAAGCGGTGCAACACCTTTAAGTGTGCCCGCTTGTGGCGACATCCCCGCCTGGGAGGACTCGCCACTGCACGGCACAGGAGCCCCGCATGGGACGGGGGGAGGGCACCGGATCCCTTGGCAACCGGATGGCACGAGACCGAAAGGTCATGTCTCTGCCTGCAACGGGCTAGCGGCTCTTCCTTGAAACGGGAGTCGCCCCCGAAGGAGACGCGCACATGTTCGACCAACCCCGGAGCGCTTCGGCGCTGCGGCCGGTTGCCTCCTCTGCCCGTCCGACCACTGGTCGTACGGGCGGGGCTGAGGGGAGCCGGAGAACGTCTTTCCTGCTTCATCCCGTAGACGGCGTGCGGCCCCGGTGCTCGAACACCGGGGCCGCTGTTTGGGCCGTCCCACCGCTGAAGGAGACAACGACCCATGAAGACCATCGTTGCTGGTCGTGAGCCTGTTACCCCCACTGAGTTCGCTGAGCTGGCTCTAGGGATCGATCTGGAGCTGTTTACCGGTTCGGCCGCGGAGTCCGCGATGGAGCGGGCCGCCCGGCTGGACGTGGCGCACGAGGTGCTGGCGGAGCTCCGCGAGAGCGACCCGGAGACCGCCGCGTACGCGGAGAGCCTGCTGCGGACCCTCCCGCTGAAGCAGCCGCGCCCGTCCGGCCGGCGCCCGCGCCGTGCGGTCCGCCGCCCGGCAAAGGGCTGCACCGCTCGAACGGCGGTCGCCGCATGAACGCCCCGCTGTCCGGCCTGTGGGCGTGGTGGCTGCGCCATGGCGGGGCCCTGCTGGTCGCGGCGTGCGTCCTGTCGTGGCTGCTCCCGTTACCGCCGTGGGCCCGGTTCCTGTGGAACCTGCTCGTGGTGGCCGGCTGCTTCCACCTGATGGCCCTGCACCGGGCACACCGCAACCGCGGTGGGGACGGGGGCCGTGATGAGGCGTAAGACGAGCGCGGCCGAACAGATCGCCGCGCTACAGGGTCTGCAATCGGGCCTGACGAAGGTGCTCGTGGCGGTCGCGGTGGTCGCGCTCGCGTTCACCGCGACGAACGTGACGCTGTTCGCGATCGACCACCACATCAGCGTCTGGATCGCCTGGCTGCTCGACCCCATGGTCGCGGTCGCTCTCGGTGCGGTCCTGATCGTGGACGGCCGACTGTCGGAGCACGGGGTGCACCCGTCCGGATGGGCCACCGGACTCCGGTGGTTCGCGGGGCTGGGCACGTGGCTGATGAACTGCTGGGCCTCTCTCTGGCCCGCGGGCACCGCCTTTGGCGTCCCGCGGGAAGTGGACCCGGCCGGTCTCGTCCTCCACTCGATTCCACCGGTCCTGTTGATCGTTCTCGCGGAGGCGATCACGTTCTACCGGCGCGCGATCCTTGATCGAATCGCCGTGCTGCGCGATCAAGTGGACACCGTGGTGGAACGGGTGGAAGCCCCGCCCGTCCACCCCGCTTCCACCCCGGCATCCACCCCGCCCGCCGTCACCGCCCCGGCTGCACCGGCGGTGGCCGGGCGGACGGTGTCGCCGCTGGTCATCTGCGGTGGACACCGGGTGTTCCCCCTCACCGTTCCCCCCACTTCCACCCAAGGTGGAGGGACCGCCCGGGAGGCGGTGAAGCTGCCCGCCGATGAGGCTGCCCGGATCATCCGGGAGTGCTGGGTGGAAGGCGTCACCATCCCTGCCGCGGCGGTCCGTTCCACCCGTTCCACCTCCTACGTCCACAAGGTCTACAAGCAGCTCGAAGAGGACGGCGTGACCCGCCGCCCGCACCTCGTTCCGGTACCGCAGACCACGGGGGCGGCGCTCTGATGGCCACCGAGGAGTACCGGTGGCGGATGGCTCCGGAGGGTCTAGCGACCCGTCGGCAGCTTCGCGCGATGGGGCTTCGGCCCGGCGGACAGGACGTGGCCGCGGAACTCCAGCGGCCCCGGCGGCGTCGCGGCCCGCTGGTCGCCTACCTCTACCGCATCGACCACGCCAAGCCCGTACGCCCGATGACCCCGGCCCGTACTGCTGCGCTCGCGAAGGCGATGCGGGCTCGCCGGACCTGCCCTAACTGCCGTACGGACGCCGGGTACTGCATCCCGCGGTCGCTCGGCATGTGCGTCACCTGCGATGACATCCGAAGGGAGCGTTCAGCATGACGGAACTCAGCACCGAACCGCTGGTGACCGACAACCAGCCCGCACCGACCACACTGCCCCAGACTGACCCCGCAACTGCGCCGACCGAGGTCACCGTGGAGCACACGGCGGGCGGTTGGCCCGTGGTCCCGATCGCGATGACCGGCGCCAACTCCACCGTCACGGCGCTCGCCGCAGCTGCTCTCGCCGGCGGACCCATCGCCGCCGCAGTCGCCGCGACCGGCGCATGCGTCCTCGGTGTCGCCGCCGCAACCCGCAACCACCGGGCCCACCGCAAGCACGCCACCAGCCGCACCAACCGCACCGCAAACCCCCACGGCGCCGGTCGGACAGGCCGCACAGCGGGCGGTGTGCGCGGCGCATTCTCCCGCGGAAATAGCGGACGATCCGCGAAGCACGCAGGTCGCAGCACCTCACGCACCGGTTCCACCCCAGGCGTGCCGCACCAGCGCAAGACCACCAGCAATCGGGCAGGAAAGGCCGCCAGTCCCGTCTCCGAGAAGCCCACCCGACAGCACGGCCCGGCGCGTGCAGGACAGGTCAAAGCGCTTCGGGCGTCGGCACGTCAGGCGGCCCCGTCACGGGCGGCACGAAGGGCCGAGACGACCGGGTCGCGGCGTGCCCTGGCGGATGCCCGCCGAGGTGCCAAGACAGCAGCAAGGTCGGCATCCATGGCCCGTAAGGGGCCGATCGGCCGGTCCGTTGGCAAGGCCGCGGGCCGGGTCGGTGCGGCCAAGGGTGCGGTGATCGACCGCAACCGGTCCGCCCGGGATCAGCGGGCCGCTGGCAAGGTCGCCGCCCAGCGGGGCGACGTCCGCAAGGCACCCGCCCGGAAGAAGGCCCGCAAGGCCCTGTGGCGGTCGGCCGCCCGGTTCCAGGGCCGTCGACTGCGCGCCGCCCTGCTTGCCGGGGCGTTGGGGCTGGTCGGCATGCTCACCACCCCGCTCGGTCGGAAGTTCGGCTGGGCCTGGCTGATGTGTCCGGGCCGCCGTCTCTACGCCCGGATGACCCGTACCGCCGAGGAGCAGCGCCACCTGCGGGATGACGCGATACGCGCCGCCCTGCAGGACGACGAAGCCGCCGCCGACCAGGAGGCGACCGAGAGCACCGAGCAGATCAGCGGCACGGCGGAACGCCCGACTGGGCCGACGCCGGCGGCACCTACCACCACGAGCAGTAGTGAGGGAGAGAGCGTGTCTGGTTTCCGGTTCGAGGAGTACGCGGCGGAGATGGAATCCGCCGCTGGGCAGTACGACCCCGAGAACGCCATGGAGATCCTGGCCATGGTCGAGGGGCTCCCGGCGGCACTGACGTCGGTGGCGAACGTGATGAAGGTCCTCGCCGAGCGGGCCGACAGCGAGTTCCCGCTGGAGAAGGACGTCGCGGACGGCTTCAACGACATCTTCGGCGCCGTGATGAGCGCCGTGGCGGTCGCCGAGGACATGGGGCCGCTGTTCCGCCAGTCCCACGAGCAGGACATCGCCCGCCACGAGGACCCGCGCAACGGGCCCGAGGCCGAGAAGGGATGGAACGTCTGATCATGACCACCAACACCGCCTCCACGGGGCCGGTGTGGGACTGGGCTGCCGGTCACGGACCCGTGACCGGCGCTCTGTCCGCCACCACCGGATGCCTTGCCGTTGCCACCACCGGAGCAGCCACCGGCATGCCCCCCGGCTGGGCCCTCGCCGTCGGCGCCGCCGGCGCCATCGGCCACACCATCAGCAGCCTGCGCGAACGACTGTCTGGCAGGACCATCGTCATGCGGTCCGCTTCCTGGCTGATCGGGGCCGGGTGGACCACCTGGGCCATGACCACCGGGCCCCTGACCTGGGCCGCCCTCGGCTCCCTGGCCACGATTGGTGTGGGCATGGGTGCGGCGGCCCGCTCCACCCTCCTGTACGAAGAGGCCCGGGAGTTGGAGGCCATCGCCGCCGCTGAGCGGCAGGTCGCCCGGGAACTGTCCGCCGAGCGGCGTGCGATCGCTGCGGAGTGGGTGGACCGGGTGCAGCGGGTCTGCGGTCTCACGCTGCGGGTCCTCGCGGTGGAGATCTGGCCCACCGGGACAGGCTTCACGGTTGATGCCGAACTCCCGGCTGGCGGCGCCACGTACGACAAGATCGCGGGCTACTCCGCGCAGCTGTCCGCGGATGCGCGTCTGCCGCACGGCTGCACCGCGGTTGCCTCGCAGGGCATCCATCAGGGCCGCGTCCTGATCGACGTGACCACGGTCAACGTCCTCTCGGAGGAGCGCACCTACCCGTCCGACTACAGTCCGCTGTCGATCTACACCGGTATCCCGTGGGGCTACCGCACCAACGCCGAAGAGATCTGCGTCTACCTGCGCGAACAGTGCGCGCTGGTCGTCGGCCCCACCGGTTCCGGCAAGACCAACATGGTGCACGTCATCCTCGCTGGGTTCGCCCGCACCACCGACGTTCTGACGTGGGTCATCGACCTCAACGCGGGATCGGCTGGCCTGTCCTGGGTCCGCCCCGCGCTCGACGCGAACGGGGCGCCGGTCGACGGGGTCCGGCCGGGCATCGACTGGCTCGCCTCGACGTACGAGGAAGCCGTGCTGATGCTCGATGCGGCACTGGCGATCGGTCTGCGCCGCAAGGTCGCCTATCAGGACCTGATGGCCGAGCGGAACACCGACCAGCTCCCCATCAGCGCGAAGATCCCGCAGATCATGCTGGTGATCGACGAGGGTGCGGAGATCCTGACTAGCACCGACCGGCGCATGAAGGACCTCGCGAAGAAGATCCTCGAAGTGATCCGGATGCTGCGCGCCATGGGCATCCGCACGGTCCTGACCGCGCTCGGTGCCACCGGATCCGTCCTCGGCAACCTGATGATCCGCCGGGAGGCCAAGGCGCGGGTCTGCCTGACCGGCGGCGAGGTGGAGGGCATGGACCTGGGCAAGGTCTTCCCCGGCTCCCGAGGGCTCAAGGTGGACCAGGCCCCGTTCAAGGGCGCCGGGTTCATGGGCACCCCGGAGTCCCCGGCGGCGCTGTTCAAGAACTGGCGGATCCTGCCCAACCAGATCCGCGACATCGTCCTCGCCACTTCCGACATGCACCCGCACCTGGACGACGTCTCCCGCAAGGCCGCGGGCGACGCCTACGCCTCGCGGTGGGATCCGGACCGCACGGCCTGGATGCGGGACACCACCCACACCCCGGCCACCGACGCCCCGGCGCAGACGGCCGGCAGCACCGGCGGGCTGAACCTGTCCGCGCTCCGGGGCGATCGGGAGTCCGCTGAGGAAGCGCTCGCCCGGAAGTTCCGCGAGCAGATCGACGCCGAGTTCGCCACCTTCGCCGACCCCGGGACAAACACCGAACACCCCACGGCGGGCGGGCTGAACCTGTCCGCGCTCCAGAACGAGGACAACGCCGCACGACAGGCCGCCCTCTCCCTACTGCTCGCCGCCGGACCGGACGGAACCGGCGCCTCAGCCATCGCCCGGGCCCTCGCCGACGAACACGGCACCACCCGGCAAACCGTCGTCGGCTGGCTCAAGACATGGACCGAGGACGGCACTGCCGTCCGCGTCGGCACCGGCACCAAAGCCCGCTACGTCCACCGCCAACACGCACCCGACAACCCCACCGAGGACTGAGTGCCAGTCGCTTGTCGCCATCGGCACGAGAAGGGCCCTGGGCGCCTCTGCGCGGGCCGAAAACGGCTTGTGACCTGCAAGGCGACAAGCGACAAGACAAGACAAGCGACAAGGCACACGACAAGCCAAACGACAAGCGACACGACAAGTCAGCGCGGGTGGCACCCCTTCCCAACCGGGGGCGCCGCCCGCGCTGCTGAAGGAGGCCCGTCGTGCATGAGACCACGTACGAGATCACCACCCAGCCACGTCCGGCCGACTATCCCGCCTACCTCCCCGCCCCCGAGGGGCGGGTGATGCTGCCCTCGGAGATCCCGCCCGGCGTCCAGATGGTCACCCTGCCCGGCGGGATACGGACCCTCGCCTACACCCAGCCCACCGCGCCGGCCGCACCGCTGGCGCCCGTCTCGCAGCCGATCCCGGCATGGGCCAAGACCACCGCTCTGCTGACGCCGACGATCGGTGGGGGCATCGCCGCCGCGGGAATCGGACTCTCCTACGCAGCCCCGGGACTGATCGCCATGAGCCAAGCCCTCTGGTCCGCCGTCGCCTTCATCGCCGCCGCGGCCATCGGCGTTCCTCTCCTGCTTCGCCTCGGACGTGGCGCGACCGGCACCGGCACGGGGACCACGCACATCACGCAGAACATCACCGCGAGCGGGATGTTCGGACGGGCCAACGGCACCATCAACCACCGCTAACGGGTGGGGCCATGCCGCTGCTCGACTGGCGGGACGCCCGTCACTTCGACGCCTCCCGGAACCTGCCGTGCGTGCTCTGCGGCAAACCGACACCTATGCGCTCCCACGATCGCGAGCCGGTCCACAAGGTGTGCGCCGAGGACTGGTGCGACCAGAACCCCAACTCCAACCGCTTCCACAGCTGACGAGGGCGGCCCCCGTCTCACGCCAATGATCTGGGGCCGCCCTCTCTCCCAGCACCTCTCACAGAGAACTGGAGACGTTCAGCATGACCCATCAGGCACGTTCCGCGCTGCTCTGTGCAGCGCTCGATGCCGCCGCCCGCGGCTGGGCGGTGTTCCCGTTACGGCCCGGCGGTAAGCCGCCCGCCTTGCACGGTGAGGCCTCCTGCACCCGCACCGATGACTGCACCACCGGTCACCGCAAGTGGGAGCAGCGCGCCACCACCGACCCCGACCGCATCCACCGGGCCTGGTCCGCGGATCGGTTCAACATCGGGATCGCGACCGGGCCGTCCGGGCTGGTCGTCGTCGACCTCGACCTGCCCAAGCCCAACAGCAGTGCGGACACGCCTTGCGGCGTGACGACCTTCAAGGCGCTCTGCGAGCGCACCGGCCAGGCCGTCCCCACCACCTACCGGGTGCGGACCGCGAGCGGTGGAGAGCACCTGTACTTCGCCGCCCCGAACGGCATCCGGCTCGCCAACACGGCCGGGTTCCTGGCCCCACCGATCGACACCCGGGCCTGGGGCGGATACATCGTTGCCCCCGGCAGCACCGTGAACGGCCACGCCTACGAGGTAATCGACGCCGCCCCCGTCGCCCCACTGCCCAGATGGCTACTGGACGCTCTCAAGCCCGTTGAGCGCGCCACAGAGCCACTGCGACTGTCCGTACCGAAGCGGGGCAACCGGGCCGCGGAGACCGCACTGGAACGGGAAACCGCCCTAGTGGCCGCGACCGAAGAGGGCCGCCGTGAAGCCCAACTCTTCGAGAGCGCCCGCAAGGTGGCGCGCTTCGTCGGATGGGGCGACCTCACCCGCCAAGAGGTGGAAGAGGCATTTCAGAGGGCGGGGGAGTCGGCCGGACTCCCGGCATCCCAGTGCCGCGCCACGTTGCGCAGCGTCCTGAACTGGTCACTGCGCAACTGCCGGCCGCGGGAGACGACATGAGCCCCCGCCCCGATCCCCCTCTGAAATGCCCCTCCTCCGCCCTTACCGGGCCCGGCGTCGCCGAACCGACCCCGGTCGCATCCGGCAGTGGTGCGCCGAAGGTCGTCGGCCGTAAGGCCGTCCTTTCATCCGTTCGTCCTGACCCGCACACGGCCTCGGTGACCGGCATCCAACCCGGACTCCACATGCGCGGGCTGGAACGAGGCGGATTCCCCATCGCGGACTGGCTGTGTGCATGCGGCCACCACGAACGCGCCCGCGGCCGCAAAGCCGTCACCGCACTGACCACCCGCGTACGCGTCGGGCACTGCCCACACCGCGCACTCGCAGAGAACAGGAGGAACGCCGCATGACCGCCCCCGCACAGCCCACGGCGCCCATCGACGGCGCGGCACTGCTCGACGAGGTGGAGGCCTTCCACCGCCGGTTCAACATCTTCCCCAGGGAAGCCGCGTACGTGGCTGTGGTCCTGTGGGACGCGCACGCCCACCTCATGGACTGCTTCGACTCGACCGCCCGTCTGGCGTTCCTCTCCCCTGAGCCCGGCAGTGGCAAGAGCCGGGCCCTGGAGATCGTGGAAACCGTGGTGCCCCGCGCTCTGACCACGGTCAACTCCTCTGCCAACGCCCTCTTTCGCCTGGTGGACGCCCCTGAGGGCCGCCCCACGATCCTCTTCGATGAGATTGACACCGTGTTCGGTCCCAAGGCTGGGGACAACGAGCCGGTCCGCGGCTTCCTGAACTCGGGGTACCGGCGGTCTGGGAAGATGCACCGCTGCGTCGGTGACGGCGCCAACCAGACCGTCCAGCCGTTCTCGTCGTTCTGCGCGGTCGCCATGGCGGGGCTCGGTTCCCTGCCGGACACGATCCTGACCCGCTCCGTCATCATCCGGATGCGCAAGCGGGCTCCCAACGAGAGCGTGGAGTCCTACCGGCAGCGTCTCAACGAGCATGAAGGGTTCGCGCTGCGGGACCGTCTCGCCGAGTGGGCCGATAGCGTCCGCGACAGCGTGAAGGGCGCCTGGCCGGCGATGCCGGACGGGATCAACGACCGGCCGGCCGACGTGTGGGAACCCCTCCTCGCCGTCGCGGATGCGGCCGGCGGCCACTGGCCCGAGCGGGCCCGGGCGGCGTGCGTCGAACTCGTCAACGCCGCCCAGGACAACGACGAAGCATCCCTGGGCGTTCGGCTGCTCACGGACCTGCGCGACGCTGTGTTCTGCGGAGCGGAGCGACTGCCCACCGCCGTCATCCTCGAACGCCTCCTCGCGATGGATGACGCCCCGTGGGCCGATCTGGACGACAGGCCGCTGAACTCCCGGGGTCTGGCCAAGTTCCTCGGTCAGTACGTCACCCCGGGCAACAAGCCCATCAAGCCGCGCGGCATCCGCATCTCCTCCGGAACCCCGAAGGGCTACTACGCGGAAGACCTCACGGACGCCTGGACCCGGTACTGTCCCCCGCCCCCTCCCAGGTCCGCAACATCCGCCACAGCCGCCACACCGCAGGTCAGAGGGGGTGAATCTGTGGCGGATAGCGCCACAGCCATCCGCCACACGCCTCCGGAAACCGCCACACCACTCTTCTCCGTGGCCGGCTGACCGGCACCGGCGCGCAGGTGCCGCCGCACGCGGGTGTGGCGGCACCTATCCGCCACAGAATCGCTATCCGCCACAAACGCAAGCCGCTGACCTGCAATGTTGCGGCGTGGCGGATGTTGCGGATCCCCCAGAGCGAAGGAAGAGCACGCACTCGAAGAGGAGTCCCAGCCGTGGCACTCGTCCAGATGCACAAGACCGACGCGAACCGAGCCGACTTTGACCCCTCGCTGCTCGCCGTGACGGTAGAGGAAGCGGCCCGTCGCCTGAGTATCGGCCGGACCACGATGTACGGCCTGATCCGCGACGGAGCAGTACCGACCGTCCCCTTCGGCCGTAGCCGAAGGGTCCCCGTTCAAGCGCTCGTCGACTACCTGACCCAGCGCATGCAGACACGAAGCAACCACGCAGCCGCGTAAGGAGAAGCAATGGCCAAGCGGCCCAAGCGCCCGGACGGGGCGTCGTCCATCTATCTCGGCAGTGACGGCTACTGGCACGGCCGCGTGACCGTGGGCATCCGCGACGACGGTAAGCCGGACCGGCGCCACGTCATGAGCAAAGTCAGCGAAGGGGAGGTGATCAAGAAAGTCCGTGCCCTGGAGAAGCAGCGGGACGACGGCAAGGTACGGAAGCCCGGACGGCCGTGGACCGTGAAGGCGTGGCTGCTGCACTGGGTAGAGGAGATCGCCAAGCCTTCGGTGCGAGAGAACACGTACGCCGGCTACGAGGTGGCTGTACGAGTGCACCTCGCGCCGGGCGTGGGGGCTCACCGGCTGGACAAGCTGGAGCCCGAACACCTGGAGCGCTTCTACAGCCGGATGCTTGCCAACGGCAGCAAGCCCGCCACTGCCCACCAGGCGCATCGAACGATCCGCACCGCACTGAACCACGCAATGCGCCGTGGTCACGTCACACGGAATGTCGCCGCTCTCGCGGTTCCCCCGAGGATTGAGGAAGAGGAGGTGGAGCCGTACGACATCGAGGATGTGCAACGTCTCCTCTTCGAGGCCGCCAAGCTCCGGAACAGCGCCCGCTGGTCTATCGCGCTCGCGCTGGGGCTGCGGCAGGGTGAAGCGCTCGGGCTGCGGTGGGCGGATCTCGATACCAGCAGTGGTGTCCTGCGCGTCAGGAAGAACCGTCTGAGGCCGAAGTACCTGCACGGGTGCGGGGGCGATTGCGGTACGAAGCCGGGCTACTGCAAGAAGCGGGTCAGGAAGAACGAGGACACGGCCAACACGAAGTCGCGCGCCGGCCGCCGCGCTATCGGCGTCCCCGACGAGCTTGTGAGGCTGCTGGAGCTCCACCGCCGAGAGCAGGCACGCGAGCGGGCGATCGCTGGGAAGGATTGGCGCGAGTCGGGGTTCGTCTTCACTTCCCCCGTGGGCGAGCCGCTGGTGCCGAGTACGGACTACGACGTGTGGAAGCGGCTGCTCGCCGACGCCAAGGTCCGGGATGGGCGCCTGCACGATGCGAGGCACACCGCGGCGACAGTGCTCCTCATCCTCGGTGTCCCCGAACGGGTCGTGATGCAGATCATGGGCTGGTCATCCACGGCGATGGCGGCCCGGTACCAGCATGTGACGGGCGGCATCCTCGCCGACGTTGCGCAGCGGGTCGGGGGACTCATCTGGGAAGTCGCCAAGGACCCCGAGGAGAGCGGCCCGGAGGGCTCTGAGAAGTCTCGTTGAGACTGCAGTTGAGACTACGAACGTCGAAGGGCCCCACCGCAAGCGGTGGGGCCCTTCGACGTATTGCCCGGTGAGAGCAATGGCGGAGGATACGAGATTCGAACTCGTGAGGGGTTGCCCCCAACACGCTTTCCAAGCGTGCGCCCTAGGCCACTAGGCGAATCCTCCGCGGCAAACAATACAAGACGTTGAGGAGTGCTCGCGAACACGTTCCCCACGGCAGGGGTCGGGACGGCGGCCGGTGGACTTGATCGGGGTGGGATCGGCTAAGGTAGGCGTCAGCCCCTCACGTGGCGCTATCTGACTGAACTCCCCCAGGGCCGGAAGGCAGCAAGGGTAGGTTGGCTCTGGCGGGTGCGTGGGGGGCCCTTGCGTTCCCGGGGCCTGCGGAGTTTCCCGGTCTCTCCCGTGGTGCGGGGCCGTCCGGACCCTGGTGGTGTGCCCGGGCCGGGGCCGGTTGTCGGTCCGCCCCGATAACCTCGTAGGTGTGTCGTCCCTTGCGCTGTACCGCCGCTATCGCCCCGAGTCGTTCGCCGAGGTCATTGGGCAGGAGCATGTCACTGACCCGCTGCAGCAGGCCCTGCGGAACAACCGGGTCAATCACGCGTACCTGTTCAGCGGGCCGCGCGGCTGTGGGAAGACGACCAGTGCGCGCATCCTCGCCCGCTGTCTGAACTGTGAGCAGGGGCCGACGCCTACTCCGTGCGGGGAGTGCCAGTCCTGCCGGGACCTCGCGCGCAACGGGCCGGGCTCGATCGATGTCATCGAGATCGACGCCGCGTCGCACGGTGGCGTGGACGACGCCCGTGATCTGCGGGAGAAGGCGTTCTTCGGGCCCGCGTCCAGTCGTTACAAGATCTACATCATCGACGAGGCGCACATGGTCACGTCGGCGGGGTTCAACGCCCTGCTGAAGGTGGTCGAGGAGCCGCCGGAGCACCTCAAGTTCATCTTCGCGACCACCGAGCCCGAGAAGGTCATCGGCACGATCCGGTCGCGTACGCACCACTACCCGTTCCGCCTCGTGCCGCCGGGGACGCTGCGCGAATATCTCGGCGAGGTCTGCGGCAGGGAGAACAGCCACGTCGAGGACGGCGTCCTCCCGCTGGTCGTGCGGGCCGGTGCCGGATCCGTACGTGACTCGATGTCCGTGATGGACCAGCTGCTGGCCGGCGCGGGCGACGACGGTGTGACATACGCCATGGCGACCTCGCTGCTCGGTTATACGGACCTGTCGCTGCTGGACTCCGTCGTGGACGCGTTCGCCGCGGGCGACGGGGCCGCGGCGTTCGAGGTCGTGGACCGGGTGATCGAGGGCGGGAACGACCCGCGGCGCTTCGTCGCCGACCTGTTGGAGCGGCTGCGCGACCTGGTGATCCTGGCCGCAGTGCCCGATGCCGCGGAGAAGGGCCTCATCGACGCACCCGCCGACGTGGTGGAGCGGATGCAGGCCCAGGCGTCCGTCTTCGGCGCCGCCGAACTGAGCCGCGCCGCCGATCTGGTCAACCAGGGACTCACGGAGATGCGCGGGGCGACCTCGCCCCGTCTCCAGGTCGAGCTGATCTGCGCCCGGGTGCTGCTGCCCGCGGCCTTCGACGACGAGCGTTCGCTGCAGACCCGGCTGGACCGGCTGGAACGCGGCGCCTCCTTCGCGGCCGCCGGTGCCGGTCCCGCCATGGGGTACGTGCCGGGACCGCAGGCGCACGCGCCCGTGGCCGTGGTTCCGCCGGGTGACGGAGTCGCCGCGGCGCGGGCGGCCGTGCGGGGGGACGCTCCCGAGGCCGTGCCCCCCGCCGCGCCCGCACAACCCGCGCAGCCCGCCCAGTACGCGGCGCCGGCAGCGCCCGTTGCTCCTGCGCCTGCCGCTCCCGCTCCGCAGCCGACCCCCGAGGCTCCCGCGGGTGGGCAGCGTCCCGGGGCCTGGCCCGCCTCAGCCGCACCTGAGTCCGGGCGCCGCCCCGGTGGCTGGCCGACCGCCTCCGCCCCGGGTCAGGCACCGGCCCCCGTCACCCCTGCGGCCCCCGCCCCCGCAGCCCCGGCGCCCGCCCCCGGTGCTCCTCAGCCGAGTCCGGGTATGACGCAGGGTGCCGCGCAGGTGCGGAACATGTGGCCGGACATCCTCGAGGCCGTCAAGAACCGGCGCCGGTTCACCTGGATCCTGCTCAGCCAGAACGCGCAGGTCACCGGGTTCGACGGCGCCACCCTGCAGATCGGCTTCCTCAACGCCGGTGCCCGCGACAACTTCGCGAGCAGCGGCAGCGAGGACGTGCTCAAGCAGGCACTCGCCGAGCAGTTCAACATGCAGTGGAAGATCGAGGCGATCGTCGACCCGTCGGGCGGCACGGGACAGCCCCCGCAGACCGGCGGCGGCCGGCCGTCCGCCCCGCCCGCACCGCAGCGCCCGGCAGCGCCCGCCCCGCAGCAGTACGAGTCCCGGCCCGCGCCGGCCCAGCATCAGCAGCCGGGCGCCGCCCCCGCAGCGGCCTCCGCCCCGCAGCCGCACGCCGCTCCCGAGTCGCCGCGTCCGGTCGCCCCGGAGGACGACACCCCGGAGGCGGACGACCCGGATCTGGTCGACTCGGCGCTCTCCGGTCATGACCTCATCGTCCGGGAGCTGGGGGCCACGGTCGTCGAGGAGTTCACCAACGAGTAGCGCGGGCCGGGCGGGGCCGCGGTACGCCTCACGGGCCGTCCACGGAGCGGCATCCGTCAAGGCCGCCGCGCCCCGGCGGTTAGGCTGCACCCCGTGAAGGTCCTCGTCATCGGCGGCGGCGCCCGCGAACACGCCCTGTGCCGCTCTCTTTCCCTCGACCCCGACGTCACCGCTCTGTACTGCGCGCCCGGCAATGCCGGCATCGCAGAGGTGGCCGAACTGCACCCGGTCGACGCGCTCGACGGCGACGCCGTCGCGCGCCTCGCCACCGAACTGGGCGCCGAGCTGGTGGTCGTCGGCCCGGAGGCACCGCTTGTCGCCGGGGTCGCCGACGCCGTGCGCGCCGCGGGCATCCCCTGCTTCGGCCCCTCCGGTGAGGCGGCCCAGCTGGAGGGCTCCAAGGCGTTCGCCAAGGACGTGATGGCCGGAGCGGGTGTCCCCACCGCCCGCAGCTACGTCTGCACCACCCCTGCCGAGATCGACACCGCCCTCGACGCCTTCGGCGCCCCGTTCGTCGTCAAGGACGACGGTCTCGCGGCAGGCAAGGGCGTCGTCGTCACGGACGACGTCGAGGCGGCCCGCGCCCACGCGCTGGCCTGCGACCGCGTGGTCATCGAGGAGTTCCTCGACGGCCCCGAGGTGAGCCTCTTCGCGATCACGGATGGCACGACCGTGCTGCCGCTCCAGCCCGCCCAGGACTTCAAGCGGGCCCTCGACAACGACGAGGGCCCGAACACCGGCGGCATGGGCGCGTACTCCCCTCTTCCGTGGGCCGATCCCAAGCTGGTCGACGAGGTCATGGAGACGGTCCTCCAGCCGACCGTCGACGAGCTCCGCCGCCGCGGCACCCCCTTCTCCGGGCTGCTGTACGCGGGTCTCGCGATCACCTCGCGCGGCGTCCGTGTCATCGAGTTCAACGCCCGCTTCGGTGACCCGGAGACCCAGGTGGTCCTGGCCCGTCTGAAGACCCCGCTGGCCGGTGTCCTGCTGGGCTCCGCCAACGGCAACCTCGACGAGCTGCCCCCGCTCAAGTGGCGCGACGACGCCGCGGTCACCGTGGTCATCGCCTCGCACAACTACCCGGACACGCCGCGGACGGGTGACCCGATCCACGGCCTCGACGAGGTGGCGGCGCAGGATGCCCCGCATGCCTACGTCCTGCATGCCGGGACCAGGCGAGACGGCGACCAGATCGTCAGTGCGGGCGGCCGCGTGCTGTCCGTGACCGCGACCGGCAAGGACCTCGCCGGCGCCCGTGAGCGTGCCTACACGGCGGCCGCGCGGATCCGGCTCGAAGGCTCGCAGCTGCGAACGGACATCGCCCGGAAGGCTGCCGGAGTCTGACCGGGCGGCCCCGGCAGGCCCTGTACATCGCGCCCCCTCAGGTCCGAGGCCCGAGGGGGCGCGGCATGTCCCGGGACGTCCCGACCAGGTGCCCGAGCGCCTTTGCCTTATGGACACCGGTCCGTCAGCACCTTTGCCCAAAGCCATTCCATCGAGTGACGGCTGAGCCATCCGGATGACGCCCGCCGAGGCCCCAACTAGGGTGCGGCGCAAGCGTTCCGGCACTTGGCCCACCGGCATTGCGATGTCAGTGACGGGTGCCACAGTGGGGGAGTGAGCACTACCGCCGCGGGGGCAGAGGGGGTGACGTCCGGCCGTGTCCGGTACCGGTACTGGTGAGGAGCTGGGTGCGCAGGCTGCGCGCGCCCGAGCTCTCGCCCTGCTGCGCATCCGCAGCAGGGCAACGGCCGCGGCCCTGCTGCCGGCGGCGGTCGCCGTCGTGCTGCTCGTCGCGGCCGCGCAGGGCCGCATCGGCGGCGGCGGTTGGGACGCCCTGCGCTGGGCCGTGACGGCCTGCGCGGCGGTCGTGCTGCTGGGCGCCGCAGCGGTGTCGGTCGCGATCGCACGAGCGAGGCCGGCGGTCAGTCCGACCGTCCCGCTCACCGAGCAGGCCGCCCCCGATCTCTATCGGCTGGTCCGAGATCTCGCCGACCGGCTCGGCGTGCCCGCGCCGTCGGCCATAGCCCTGACGCCCGACTGCGACAGCTGGCTGGAGGACCGCACACACCGCTCCGCGCAGCCCGTGGAGAACTCGGCGACCCGGCCCGCCGCCTCCGGTGGCCGCCGTCACCGCGCCCCGGTGGCTCCCGTGCTGGTCATCGGGTCGCCGTTCCTGTGGTGGATGCGGGTCGCCGAGCTACGGGCGGTGCTCGCCCCGGTCGTCGCGGGTACGGGACCCGCCGCTCACCCCGATATAGCCGCCGCCCGCCGTTTCGTACGAGGGCTGGACGGCGCGGTCGCCGATGCGGCCGTCGCCGCCCCCGGAGGGTTCGCGCGGCTGCGGAGGCTGCCGCGCGGCCTCGTCGGCTGGATCGCCCGGCTGCTCCTGCGCAGCTGTCGCGGCCATGCCGCCGCGATGGAGCGGGGCGTCGCCGCCGCCGCGTCCGAGCGTGCACAGGCTGTGGACTACGGGCTGCGGATCGCGGCCCAGGAGCAGGTCGGCCTTGCCTACGCGGGCTGGGACCGGCTGCTCACCCGGGTTGCGCTGCCGGCCTGGCGGATGGGCCGCTGGCCGTCCCGGCTCGACGCCGGCGTCGTCTCCGCCCTCACCGAGCTTTCCCGGCGCGATCGCCTCGCCGACGGCTTCACCTCCCGACTCGGCGAGCGCCCCGCCTGTGACCTCCTCGAGGAGCCGGGCGCGGCCGACGAGGCGGCCTCGCTGCTCGCCGCCCGCCTCTTCCACGGCGGCCCCGCAGAGACAGGTCCCGACTGGTCCCCGGTCGACTGGCAGCAGTATCCGGAAGAGGTCGTCGACCGGAAGTGGCGTACCGAAGCGGCGCGGCTGCTCCGCGTCCTCGACGCGATGGGCGTACGCCCCACCCCGGCCGGAGGGCCCGACGAGACGGTCGGGGGAGTCGGGACCGTCCGGGCCTTCGGGGCACACGGCGTCGATGCCGTCGGTGTCGCCGTGCCCACACTGGCCCGGGTCGTCGAGCAGCTCTCCGGCCCGGACGGGCGGGGTGAGGAGCTCGCGGCCGGGATCAGCGCGGCGGTGGCCCGCGAGGAGGCGGCGGCCCCGCAGCAGCCTCCGGCAGGATCGCCCGCCTCGTCCGACGGGGACGCCCTGGACTTCTGGGGCACCGACCCCCTGCCGCTCTTTCCGCTCCAGCCGCCCCGTACCGGCACGGAGCTGCTCGCCGACCATGTCGCGGCGATGGTCTGCTGCGCCGCCGTGGACACGGCAGGCGCGGCGCCCGGCCTCGACTGGCTCGACGGGCCGGCCCTGCTGGTCGACGGCGAGCGCAGGGCGGATCTGGGCAGCCCCGTGCTCAGCCTGGTCGAGGACGGGGACGCCGGACCGCTGCGTTGCTGGCTCGCCTCGGTCGGTGTCCGCACGGACAAGCCGGTCCGTCTCGTGTGACCCACGGCCGACCCCGTCCCCACCCGGCACGGCGAGGAATCCGGAGGGGCGCGTTCCATTCACGTCAATTCGCGACGAACGGTGACGGAGTGCATGCGTTATGTGATGTGCTGGGGATCGGCGCTGACAGCCGTCGCACCACAGGCTGACATCCGGCGCACCGCAGTCGGCACATCACCGTTGTCTCGGGGGATTCGAGGGAGGTAAGCGCTATGGGGGCGGAGCAGATTCGTCGGTGGGAATCGGGTGCCCTGGCGCATGCCGTCTCCGACCCCTTCGGCCAGGGCCCCCTCCCCTGGCTGCGCGGCAGTGAGAACTACTTCGACGACACCGGCCAGGTCGTCCCCTGGTACGCCGATCTCGCCCTGGCCCGCGGTACCGGAGGCGGCACCCGTACCGCCGACGACGTACACCGCCAGATCAAGGGCTTCATCTCGAGCGGCGCCGCGGCCCCCGGCGAGGCGATCGACTTCCACATCACCGTGGACCCGCCCCAGCAGTTCTCCGTGGACATCTACCGGATCGGCCATTACGGCGGCGACGGCGCCGCCAAGATCACCACCAGCCCGCGGCTCTCCGGCATCGTCCAGCCGCCCCCGCTCACCGCCGACCGGACCGTCTCCTGCCACCACTGGTGGCAGTCCTGGCGGCTGCAGATCCCCACCTACTGGTCGATCGGCGCCTATGTCGCCGTGCTCACCACGGCCGACGGATACCGCTCCCACATCCCTTTCACGGTCCGCGACGACCACCCGGCGGATCTGCTGCTCGTCCTGCCGGACATCACCTGGCAGGCGTACAACCTCTACCCCGAGGACGGCCGCACCGGCGCCAGCCTCTACCACGCCTGGGACGAGCAGGGCCGGCTCCTCGGCGAGGAGGACGCCGCGGTCACCGTCTCCTTCGACCGCCCGTACGCGGGTGCCGGTCTGCCGCTCCATGTCGGCCATGCCTACGACTTCATCCGCTGGGCCGAGCGGTACGGCTACGACATCGCGTACGCCGACACCCGCGATCTGCACGCGGGCCGGATCGACGTCGGCCGCTACCGAGGTCTGGTCTTCCCGGGCCACGACGAGTACTGGTCGGTACCGATGCGCCGCACGGCGGAGGCCGCCCGGGACGGCGGCACCTCGCTGGTCTTCCTCTCCGCCAACACCATGTACTGGCAGGTCAGCCTCTCCCCGTCGCCGTCCGGCGTACCGGACCGCCTGCTCACCTGCCGCAAGCGCCGTGGCCCGGGGAAGCCCGCGCTCTGGCGCGAGGTCGACCGGGCCGAGCAGCAGCTCCTCGGCATCCAGTACGCGGGCCGGGTCCCCGACCCCCACCCCCTGGTCGTACGGAACGCGGAGCACTGGCTCTGGGACGCGACCGGGGCCGACGAGGGCGACGAGATCGACGGCCTGGTCGCGGGCGAGGCCGACCGCTACTTCCCGCGCACCACACTCCCCCAGCACGAGAACCGCATCCTGCTCGCCCACTCCCCCTACCAGGACAGCGAAGGCACGACGCGCCACCAGGAGACGTCCCTGTACCGGGCCCCTTCAGGCGCCCTCGTCTTCGCCTCCGGCACCTTCGCCTGGTCCCCGGCGCTGGACCGCCCCGGCCATGTGGACCCGCGCATCCAGCGCGCCACCGCCAATCTGCTCGACCGCATCTGCAAACACGTCTGAACGACGCGTCACCGTCGCCACGCACTGCCCCTGCTCCACCCCGCTCCACCCCACGCCATCCGGATACGGGACAATCGGAACGACTCCTGGATCAACCTACGCGGAGGCAGCGTGTCCGGATTCGTAGAAAAGCCCGAGCCCGTGGTGGTCCCCGGACTCACCCACCTCCACACCGGCAAGGTGCGGGATCTGTACCGGAACGAGGCGGGCGACCTCGTCATGGTCGCCAGCGACCGTATGTCCGCGTACGACTGGGTCCTGCCCACCGAGATCCCCGACAAGGGACGGGTCCTCACCCGGCTGTCGCTGTGGTGGTTCGACCAGCTCTCCGATCTCGTCCCGAACCACGTCCTGTCCACGGAGCTCCCCGCCGGGGCACCCGCGGACTGGTCCGGCCGGACGCTGATCTGCAAGTCGCTTCGGATGGTCCCGGTCGAGTGCGTCGCCCGCGGCTATCTGACCGGCTCGGGCCTCGTCGAGTACAACGTGTCCCGTACGGTCTGCGGCCTCGCCCTCCCCGACGGCCTCGTCGACGGCTCCGAACTCCCGGCGCCGATCTTCACCCCCGCCACCAAGGCGGCCGTCGGCGACCACGACGAGAACGTGTCGTACGAGGAAGTGGCCCGCGAGGTCGGCACGGAGACCGCGGCCCGGCTGCGCCGCACCACCCTCGACGTCTACGCCCGGGCCCGGGACATCGCCCGTGAGCGCGGCATCATCCTCGCGGACACGAAGTTCGAGTTCGGCTTCGACGGTGACGAGCTGATCATCGCGGACGAGGTGCTCACGCCGGACTCGTCCCGCTTCTGGCCGGCCGCCGCCTGGGAGCCGGGCAAGGCCCAGCCCTCGTACGACAAGCAGTTCGTGCGGGACTGGCTGACCTCGCCGGCCTCCGGCTGGGACCGCAAGAGCGAGCAGCCGCCGCCGGCACTGCCCCAGGAGATCGTCGACGCGACCCGGTCGAAGTACCTGGAGGCGTACGAGCTCCTCACCGGCAACACCTGGCAGTAGGACACGAAGAAGGCCCCGGTCACGAGGACCGGGGCCTTCTTGCGTGGAGCGAACGACGAGGTTCGAACTCGCGACCTCAACCTTGGCAAGGTTGCGCTCTACCAGCTGAGCTACGTTCGCATGCGCCGAAGCGCGAGAACTACTATACCCATCCTCGCTCCCGCGCGAGACGCACTGCCGCGTGGCGGTTCTCCGCGCCGAGCTTCGAGGCGGCCGCGGAGAGGTAGTTCCGCACGGTCCCCGGCGACAGGGACGCCCGCTCCGCGATCTCCGCCACCGGCGCTCCGTCCGCCGCCAGTTCCAGTACCTCGGCCTCGCGGACGGTCAGCGGCGAGTCCCCGGCGGAGATCGCGTCGGCTGCCAACTCCGGGTCCACATAACGGCTTCCGGCGTGCACGGTACGGATGATGCCGGCCAGTTGCCGGGCGCTGACCGTCTTCGGCACGAAGGCCCGCACACCCGCCGCGAGCGCCCGCTTCAGATGTCCGGGGCGGCCGTGACCGGTCACGATCATGGTCCGGCAGTCGGGCAGTTCGGTCCGCAGCGATGTGGCCACACTCACACCGTCGGCCCCCGGCATCTGCAGATCGAGGACCACCACATCGGGGTGGTGGGCCCGCGCCATGGCGAGAGCCTCCGGGCCGGTCGCCGCCTCCGCGACCACCACGAGGTCGTCCTCCAGCGCGAGCAGCGCGGCGAGCGCCCCCCGGATCAGATGCTCGTCGTCGGCGAGCAGTACGCGTATCGCGGTCATCGCCGCCCCTCCAGAACCGACGGACGGTTCTCCCCGCAGGTCAGCGGGATCTTTGCCGTCAGCCTGAACAGCCCGTCGTCCACCGGACCCGCGGCCAGCGAGCCGCCGAGGGCGCCGAGCCGCTCCCGCAGCCCGGCCAGCCCGGAACCGCTCTCCCCGGCCGCCGTGCACGGTGCCCCATCGTTCTCCACGTTCAGCACCACCCTGTCCGCCGAGGCGCTGAGCCGGATCGTGCAGAGACGTGCGTCACCGTGCCGCAGCACATTGGTCGCCGCCTCCCGCACCGCCCAGCCGAGCGCCGACTGCACGGCCTCGGGCAGCTGCCCGCCGCCGTCGCCCGTCACCTCGCACTCGATGCCGGCCGCCTTCAGTACGCCCTGCGCGCCGACGAGTTCCGTACTCAGATCGGCTTCCCGGTATCCGCGGACGACATCGCGTACCTCCTGCTGGGAGGCGCGCGCGATCCGTTGCACCTCGACCATCTGGTCCACGGCTTCCGTCCTGCCGCGCTGCGCCAGCCCCACCGCAAGTTCGCTCTTCAGCGCGATCACGGCGAGATTGCGCCCCAGGACGTCGTGCATGTCCCGGCCGAACCGCAGCCGCTCCTCGGCGACGGCCAGTCGTGCCTGCAGATCCCGGGCCTCCTCCGCCTGCCACATCACGCTGAGGCTCCAGACGCTGGGCCGTACGGACACCAGGACCAGCAGGCCCCCGAACATCGTCGTCGGGACCACCCCGGCCAGGATGCCGCCGCGTACCCCGACCGCGGCGAAGAGTCCGACGCTCAGGGCCGTCAGGACCAGGGACTGGACCAGGAAGGTGCGGGCCGGGACGAGCAGCACCTGGGTGATCATCAACGCCATCGGGGTGTTCATGACCAGCAGAAGCAGCCCGTCGTCGTCGATGCCGCCCACGCCGCTCAGCGCCGCCAGCAGCCCCAGGGCCAGCGCCATCAGCGCCGACGGCGCCACCAGCCGGCGCCGGGGGAAGACAGACGTGCCGAGGTAGTGCTCGTACGACGGCTCCACGTTCCGGTTGCTCAGCACACACTGGGCGAGGCTCACCAGCAGGAGCGCCCCGCCCAGTGCCAAGGGCAGCGGATCGTGCGAGATGTCCGAGGAGAAGGGCGCCAGTCCCCACGCCAGCGTGAAGAGCCAGGGCATCACCGCCACGGTGAACCGCGAATAGAGAGAAATTCGGTCGAGCTTGCCGCGCTCTTGCCAGCCGCGTCGCCAGTCCCGTACGCGCATTCCCATCGCCCAAGCCCCCTCACCGCCGCGGTTCCCAGCGGAACCAGCGCTGCACAGCAAACACCGCGAGCGCCGTCCAGACCAGTGCGTTCAGCCCCGCCCCGAGCACTTCGGCGCCTTCCCCGCCGCCGAGCCAGCCGATCCGTACGAGGCTCATCACACCGGTCATCGGCAGCAGTTCGCACACCGACGCCAGCCCGTCCGGCAGTACCTCGAGGGGTACGAAGAGCCCGGATCCCACCATCGAGACGAGGAACAGCGGCAGGGTGGTGAGCTGGGCGGTCTGGACGGTGCGGGTCACCACGGAGGTCGCGGCCGCCAGTGCCGTCAGCATCACGGCACCCAGCAGCAGCCCGGCGGCGAGCAGTTCGGGCCGCCGCGGCCCGCCGAGCCCGAAGGCGGCGGAGCCGACCGAGATCATCAGCGCGGTCTGCGCGAGGGCCAGCGCGACGGACGGCAGAGCGGTCCCGGTGAGGATCTCCCGGTCGGGCACCTCTCCGGTACGCAGCCGCTTGAGCACCAGATCCTCGCGTCGTGCGACATAGGCGGCGGCCAGGTTCATGTAGACGACCTGGATCAGCACCATGCCGACGCCGCCGCTCAGTGCCGCTCCGGCGACGCTCACGCCGGTCCCGGCGAGGTCGACCGATTCGAGCGACGACTTCATCGCCGCGACCATCACGACCGGGACGAGCAGCGCGACGAAGACCGCCGTCCTGTTCCGCAGGAGCAGCGTCAGCTCGGCCCGCCCGAGAGCACGCAGCCGCCGCCGGGCCGTTGTGCTCGTCATGCCGCCACCGCCGCTTCCTGCTCTGAGGCCTCACGCGCCGTCGAGTCGTGCGCCGTCCGGGCGATATCGAGAAATGCCTCTTCGAGCGAGGCCGAACGGGCATCGAGCCGCAGGAGTTCCACGTCCGACTCCTGTGCCCAGCGCAGCAGTTCGCCCAGCGACTCCTGCAGCCGGTGGGTGCGGATCTCGATCCGCCGGCCGTCGGCCGCGGCCCGCAGCCCCAGCGGCAGCCGCCGCGCGCCGACCCCGTCGGGCAGCTCGAACCGGATCCGGGCCGGACGGGACGCTGTCACCTCGGCAGGCGTGCCCGCCACCACGATCCGGCCCCGGTGCATGATCGCCAGCCGGTCGGCGAGTGATTCCGCCTCTTCCAGGTAGTGAGTGGTGAGCAGGACCGTCGTGCCGCCGCCCCGCAGCGTCCGTACCAGCTCCCAGGTGTCCCGCCGCCCCTCGGCATCGAGTCCGGTGGTCGGCTCGTCCAGGAAGAGCACGTCCGGACGGCCGAGCAGCGCCAGTGCGAGATCGAGGCGCCGTTTCTCGCCGCCGGAGAGCTGCTTGACCCGTACGCGCGCCCGGTCACGGAGCCCGACCAGCTCCAGCGCCTCACCGGTCGGCCGCGGCGCACTGGTGCATCCCGACCACATCCGCAGGGTCTCGGCGACCGTGAGATCGGACGGGAAGCCGCCTTCCTGGAGCATCACCCCGATCCGGGGGCGGACGGCGGCGCGCTCGCGGTACGGGTCGTGGCCCAGCACCCGGACCGTACCGCCGTCGGGCCGGGCCAGCCCTTCCAGCAGTTCGACGGTGGATGTCTTGCCCGCCCCGTTCGTCCCGAGCAGCGCGAAGATCTCGCCACGCGCCACGGAGAAGGAGATCCCGGTCACCGCCTCGAAGCCGCCGGCGTAACGTCGCCGCACCCCGTCCGCCTCGATCACGCATTCATCGCTGGTCATACCTTCAGGTTTCCGCCTGATGGCGGCCGCGAGCAGTGCGAGCTGTCATCACTGCCCATGACAAACGTCATGGGTGGTCACGGAGCAGGGTGCCGGAATACGACGAAGGCCCTGGTCGATATCGACCAGGGCCTTCGAACAACACGATCAAGAGCGGACGACGAGATTCGAACTCGCGACCCTCACCTTGGCAAGGTGATGCTCTACCAACTGAGCCACGTCCGCATTGCTGCCGCTCAGCTTTCACTGGGCGGTGCGAACACCACTCTACCCGATCCACCGGAGTGGTCCATAAGAGTGATGTAGAGCGGGTGACAGGAATTGCACACTGCGCCTTCCCCCTGGAAGGGGGATGTTCTGCTACTGAACTACACCCGCACGCTGCGTGAGGTTCGGCCTTTTCGGCCTTGCCCCTCGGCGTGCTCCAGACTCTAGCCGACCTGATGGGGTGTCGCGCAAGTCGGTGTCTGCGGGGTGTCGTCGCAAGGTGCGTTCCCGTACCCCTCAACTCGCCTCGCGGAAGGCCTCGTAGACCTTCTTGGGGATCCGGCCGCGAGCCGGTACGTCCATTCGGTGCGACCTGGCCCAGGCGCGCACGGCCGCCGGGTCGGGTGCGAGTGAGGTGTGCCGGTACGACACGGGGGTCTTGCCGTGCTTGCCGGCATTTGTCTGCTTACGGCCGGCCGCCACGTACGGGGCCAGGGCCTTGCGCAGTTTCTTTGCATTGGACGGATTCAGGTCGATCTCGTACGACTTCCCGTCCAGGGCGAAGGCAACCGTTTCCGCCGCTTCTCCCCCGTCGATGTCGTCGGAGAGCGTGACCACTACGCGCTGAGCCACGGATATTGGTCCTTTCCTGCGGCATCGGCGCGTCTGACATGCGCTGATGCCGGCCTTCCGGCTGCTGGGCGGATGGGGCCGACATGTGTCGACTGTTTAGAGGCAATACTGCTTTCCCTGCTAATCATTTGTACAGCGGTAGGCACCGCATTGTGAAGCCCAGCCAATTACCTGCGCGTGTCCACCTTCTATGCGCGATCCTGTGAGGATTTTTTTCGCGCGACTTTTCCCGCGCGTTGTCACGGCCGATATCTCCGCGTGATCAGGGCCTGACGTTATCTACCCGCGTAGAATTTCTGGCCAGGTAGGCTGAGGTCACCTGCGGGGGTCTGGGGAGCCCCCCGGAGAAACAGCCGCACCACACCACCACCGGGAGTGCCAGTGGCACGCGTCGTAGTCGACGTCATGCTCAAGCCCGAGATCCTCGACCCGCAGGGACAGGCGGTGCAGCGTGCACTGCCCCGTCTCGGCTTCGAGGGAATCGCGGACGTACGTCAGGGAAAGCGTTTCGAGCTCGAGGTCGAGGGGCCGGTCGACGACGCCGCCCTCACCCGCATTCATGAGATGGCCGAGACGTTCCTCGCCAACACCGTCATCGAGGACTTCACCGTGAAGGTGGAGAAGGCCGAGGAGTCGAAGTGACTGCTCGTATCGGAGTCGTCACCTTTCCCGGCACGCTCGACGACCAGGACAGCCTGAGGGCCGTCCGCGTCGCGGGCGCCGAACCCGTATCGCTGTGGCACCGCGACAAGGACCTGCACCAGGTCGACGCGGTCATCCTGGCGGGCGGTTTCTCCTACGGCGACTATCTGAGGGCCGGAGCCATCTCCCGGTTCTCGCCGGTCATGGAGACCGTCATCGAGCAGGCGAAGGCCGGAATGCCGGTCCTCGGTATCTGCAACGGCTTCCAGATTCTGACCGAGGCACATCTGCTGCCCGGCGCGATGCTGCGCAACAACCACCTGCACTTCATCTGCCGCGACCAGAAGCTGCGCGTCGAGAACGCGGAGACCGCCTGGACCTCGGACTACTCCGCGGGCCAGGAAATCTCCGTGCCGCTCAAGAACATGGACGGGCGTTACGTCGCCGACGAGCGCGTCCTCGACGAGCTGGAGGCGGAGGGCCGTGTCGCCTTCCGTTACCTGGACGTGAACCCCAACGGTTCGCTGCGCGACATCGCCGGCATCACCAATGCCGCGGGCAACGTCGTCGGTCTGATGCCGCACCCGGAGCACGCCGTCGAGCCGCTGATCGGAACCGGTCGCACCGACGGCCTCGGTTTCTTCACCTCGATCATCAAGAAGCTGGTCAACGCATGAGCCTGGATACGGTCAAGCACGCGGCCGAGACCCCGGACGTCGCGCAGCCCTGGAAGGAGCTCGGCCTCAAGGAGGACGAGTACGCCCGGATCCGCGAGATCCTGGGCCGTCGTCCCACCGGTGCCGAGCTCGCCATGTACTCCGTGATGTGGTCCGAGCACTGCTCGTACAAGAGCAGCAAGGTCCACCTCAAGCAGTTCGGCGAGAAGGTCCCCGCCAACGACGCGATGCTCGTCGGCATCGGCGAGAACGCCGGTGTGGTCGACGTCGGTCAGGGTTACGCGGTCACCTTCAAGGTCGAGTCGCACAACCACCCCTCGTACATCGAGCCCTACCAGGGCGCGGCCACCGGCGTCGGCGGCATCGTCCGCGACATCCTCGCCATGGGCGCCCGCCCGGTCGCGGTCGTCGACCCGCTGCGGTTCGGCGCGGCCGACCACCCCGACACCAAGCGGGTGCTGCCCGGCGTCGTCGCGGGTATCGGCGGGTACGGCAACTGCCTCGGTCTGCCGAACATCGGCGGCGAGGTCGTCTTCGACGCCTGCTACCAGGGCAACCCGCTCGTCAACGCCGGCTGCATCGGCGTGATGAAGCACGAGGACATCCACCTCGCCAAGGCCTCCGGCCCCGGCAACAAGGTGATCCTGTACGGCGCTCGCACCGGTGGCGACGGCATCGGCGGCGTCTCGGTCCTGGCCTCGGAGACCTTCGAGTCGACCGGCCCGGCGAAGCGTCCGGCCGTCCAGGTCGGCGACCCGTTCCAGGAGAAGCTCCTGATCGAGTGCACCCTGGAGATCTTCGGCGAGAAGCTCGTCGCCGGTATCCAGGACCTCGGCGGCGCGGGCCTTTCCTGCGCCACCTCGGAGCTGGCCTCCGCGGGCTCCGGCGGTATGCGCGTCGAGCTGGACACCGTTCCGCTGCGCGACTCCTCCCTCTCGCCCGAGGAAATCCTCATGAGCGAGTCGCAGGAGCGCATGTGCGCGATCGTCGAGCCGGACAAGGTCGACCGCTTCATGGAGATCTGCGAGAAGTGGGACGTCATCGCCACCGTCATCGGTGAGGTGACCGAGGGCTCGCAGCTGGAGATCTTCTGGCACGGCGAGCAGATCGTCGACGTGCCGCCGCGGTCCGTCGCCCACGAGGGCCCGACGTACCACCGCCCGTTCGCCCGCCCGTCCTGGCAGGACGCACTGCAGGCCGACGACGCGAACAAGCTGGCCCGCCCGGCGAACGCCGCCGAGCTGCGCGAGCAGGTCCTCAAGCTGGTCGCCTCTCCGAACCAGGCCTCCAAGGCGTGGATCACGGACCAGTACGACCGGTTCGTGCAGGGCAACACCGTGCTCGCGATGCCCGAGGACGCCGGCATGGTCCGGATCGACGAGAAGTCGAACCTGGGCGTGGCCATGGCGACCGACGGCAACGGCCGGTACGCGAAGCTCGACCCGTACACGGGCGCGCAGCTCGCACTGGCGGAGGCGTACCGCAATGTCGCCACCTCCGGCGCCAAGCCGCTCGCCATCTCGGACTGCCTGAACTTCGGTTCGCCCGAGGACCCGGACGTCATGTGGCAGTTCGCCGAGGCCACCCGTGGTCTCGCGGACGGCTGCCTGGAGCTGGGCACCCCGGTCACCGGCGGCAACGTGTCGCTGTACAACCAGACCGGTGAGACGGCGATCCACCCGACGCCGGTCGTCGCCGTGCTCGGTGTGATCGACGACGTGACCCGTCGTACGCCGGTCGCCTTCAAGGACGAGGGCCAGCTCCTCTACCTGCTCGGCGACACGCGTGAGGAGTTCGGCGGCTCGGCCTGGTCCGAGGTCGTCCACAACCACCTCGGCGGTCTGCCGCCCAAGGTCGACCTGGGCCGCGAGAAGCTGCTCGGCGAGATCCTGATCTCGGCGTCCCGCGACGGGATGGTCGACGCGGCGCACGACCTCTCCGACGGCGGTCTGATCCAGGCGGTCACCGAGTCCTGCCTCCGTGGCGGGAAGGGTGCCCGGCTGGTCGTGCCGGACGGTCTGGACGCGTTCACGTTCCTCTTCTCGGAGTCGGCCGGCCGCGCGGTCGTCTCGATTCCGCGTAGCGAGGAGCTCCGCTTCAACGACATGTGCGGGGCGCGGGGTCTGCCCGTCACCCGGATCGGTGTCGTGGACGGCGAGGAGATCGAGGTCCAGGGCGAGTTCAGCATTCCGCTGAGCGAGCTCCGCACGGCGCACGAGGCGACGATTCCGGGCCTGCTCGCCTGAGCCGGTTCCGTGCCGACGCTTTGAGCGAAGCCCCCGTCCGGTCCATCGGACGGGGGCTTCGTCGTCGCGTGCGTACCGGTGCCGGCCCGGTCCGGCGGTGGTGAGCGGCAGCGTCACTGCGGCTCGGAGTGCCGCCTGGGCTGTTTCGCGACCGGGGCCGACCGGGGCACGGCGCCTGCCGACTGCCCGTAGGCTCGCTGCCATGCCGCCGTCCCAGAAGCGCGCCCGCCGCTACGACCTCGTCCGGACCCGCACCGCCGTCCAGGCACAGTTCGCCCATGTCCGGGCGGCGGTAGGCACTCTGACGCCGGATCAGCTGGACCTGCCGACCCGGCTCGGTGAGTGGACGGTGCGCGACCTCGCCGCCCATCTGACGATGGCTGTCTCGAACGTCTGCCGGAACCTGGAGTTGCCGGAGCCGCCCGGCGAGAAGCCCGAGCTCACGCTGCTGGAGTGGCCTTTCTCGACCGCCGGGCGAGCCGGCAGGATCACCGATGACACCAAGGCGCTCGCCGCGGAACGTCCCGACCTCGAGGCGCTGTACGCGGAGGCCGCCGACCGGTTCGAGGCGGTGGTGCCGGGAGCGGCCGAGGACCGGTTGCTGCCCACCCGGGTGGGCGTGATGCGGCTGGGCGACTTCCTCGTCACCCGCACGGTGGAACTCGTCGTGCACACGGACGACCTGAACGCGGCGGCCGGGCTGGACATCCCGTACGACCGGCAGGCCCTTGCCGCCTGTACCCGGCTGCTCACGGACGCCCTCGCGGAGAAGGCACCCGGCGGTTCGGTCGAGGTGCGGGTCCCGCCGTTCTCGGTCGTCCAGTGCGTCCAGGGTCCGAAGCACACCCGCGGTACGCCGCCCAATGTCGTCGAGACCGATCCGCTGACCTGGATCCGGCTCGCCACCGGGCGTACGCAGTGGTCCCGGGCGCTCGACGAGGCGAAAGTCAGCGCGAGCGGTGAGCGGGCCGACCTGAGCGACCTGCTGCCGCTGCTCCGCTGACGGAAGACGGGGGAACCGGACCGGACCCTCGTCCCGTCATATGGCCATGTTCGGACAACGAATGACTGTCAGTGTCCTGGCTCTGCTCACCCTCGCCGCGTGCGGTACGGAGTCGGGGTCCGACGACGGCAGCGGCACCGTACGGACCGACCGGCCTGTCACCGGCGTCCACTGGAACGTCGATTCGGTGACGGTCGGAGGGAAGCGGACCGTGGCCCCGGGCGGCGCCCACGTCACGATCACGCCCGACGGCAGGGCCACCGGGAACTTCGGCTGCAACCACTTCACCGCCCCGGTCCGCGTGGACGGCGACACGGTCACCGTGAAGCCGGCCACGACCACCGAGATGGGCTGCGAGAAGGATCTTCAGCGGTTCGAGCGGGCCCTGTCCCGCACGTTCAGCGGCAGACTCACCGCCGCAGCGGCGGAGAAGAGCCTGACGCTGACCACAGCGAAGGGCGACTCCATCGCCTTCACCTCGGAGCCTGCCGCCCCGCTCGTCGGTACCACCTGGACCGTCACCGCTCTGGTCTCCGGCTCGGCCGCCTCGTCGCTGCCCGCCGGTGCGGGGAAGAAGGCGCAGCTGCGCTTCGGCAAGGACGACTCCGTACAGGGCAGCCCCGGCTGCAACCGGATCCGAGGCACCGCGACGGTCTCCGGCTCCGCCATCACGTTCGGCCGGATCAACGGCACCAGGACGATGTGCCCGGATCCGCAGATGAAGGTGGAACGCGCGCTGCTCGCGATCCTGGACGGGAGGACGACGTACAGGATCGATCACCGCACGCTGACCCTCACCACGGCGGACGGTGAGGGTTTCAGCGCCGCGGCACCCGCACCCGGGAAGTGAGTCAGGACCCCGTCGAGTACGGCAGCAGGCCCGCGTCCGTCCTCTCCCAGGACGCCCGCAGCTCGGCCAGCAGTTTCGGTTCGGCCTGCGCCCGGTCCGCCTGTTCCCGCTGGTCATGGGCGAGCTGGAACAGCTGGTCGGTCCCGCCCTTGCCCCGGTAGTACTTCCAGTCGCCGCGTCGCAGCGCCCGCTCCCCGCGTACCCGCCAGAACAGATCCCGCTCCCTCGGCTCCTCGCCTCTCAGCAGGTATCCGGCGAGGCTGATGCCGTCCAGCGGGTACGCGGGGTCCGGCCGCGCGCCGCCGAGCTCCAGCAGCGTCGCGGTCCAGTCCGGCGAGAACACCGGCAGAGCGCTCACCTGGTGCGGGTCGATCCTGGCCGGCCAGCGCAGCACTGCCGGGACCCGGATCCCGCCCTCCTGCAGCGAGGACTTGTTGCCGGACAGCGGCCACTGGTACGAGAACCGCTCGCCGCCGTTGTCGCTGGCGAAGAAGACCAGCGTGTCCTCCTCCTGACCGGACCGCTCCAGTGCCTTCAGCACCTCGCCGACCGAGCGGTCCAGGTCCTCCACCATCTGCTTGTACTTCGCGACCGAGCCGCCGTCCGCGTGGAACAGCCCCGCCAGGCCCCCGGCCCTGATCCTGCGGACGATCTCGGCGCTCTCGGCCGTGTCGCCCTCCGCGATCCACGGCCAGTGCGGGGTGGTGAAGTTGAGATTGAGCAGCCACGGCTTGTCGTGGTCGCGCTGTACGTACTCGCTCGCGCGCTCGGTCAGGATCCGCGTGTAGTAGCGCAGGTCCTTGTACTCGGCGTCGCCCTCGTACAGGTCGTACTCGCCGCCGAGGCCGAGCTTGGAGTAGTACTCCAACGCCCCGCCGAAGTTCCCGAAGAACTCGTCCCAGCCGGACTTGGTGGGGCTGTAGTCCGGCAGATAGCCGCAGTGCCACTTGCCGATCAGCGCGGTGGCGTACCCGGCTTCGCGCAACAGTGAGGCGAGCGTCGGGTGCGTGGGTTCGAGACCCACCGACCGGTCCGCGATCGGCTCGGCGAGACCGCCCTTCGTACGGCCCGGGTAGCGCCCGGTGTAGAGGCTGAACCGGGTGGGGGAGCAGGTCGCGGAGCCGGAGTAGGCGTCCGTGAACCGCACGCCCTGACGGCCGAGACGGTCCAGGTTCGGGGTGTGGATGTGCGGGGAGCCGTACGAGGAGAGATCGGCCCAGCCGAGGTCGTCGCCGAGGATGAAGAGGATGTTGGGCCGCCGGGAGTGCTTGCCGCGGGCCGCCCGGAAGGGGCGCTCACGGACGGCCTCGGCCGGAGCGGCCACGGCCGATGAGACAGGCGTGGCGGCGGAGGCCGGGGTGGCGACAGCCGGGATTCCGACTGCCGCGGTCGCGGCGGTGGCGCCGACGGCGGTCCCGAAGGCACGCCGGGTCAGAGGCATCGAATCCACATTTTCGTTCGAACTGCTTCGGTCGCGAGAAGGCATGACTGCTCCAGGGCAGGGCTCGGCCGCACACGGCGGAGCGTCGGAGGGAGGACGCAGGGCCCGTCAGGCGTCACATGCGGACATGCGGACGCGCACGCGGGTACGAGTGAGGGAATGCGGAAGTGGAGGGCGCCGCGAGGGCGGGCCCGGCGCCGTCAGCAGGCGCGCGTCGACGCGGTGCGCGTCATGGGAATCAGACGCAGCGACAGATGGCGCTCGCGACACGTCCCAGATCGACGTGGCGGCGCTCCACGAGCGTGACCGAACGGTCACCGAGAGGCTGCATGGGGCAGGAGCCTGCCAAGGGGTCATGCGCCTGTCAACGCCGGTCTCGCACTCCGGACGCCGACGCGTCGCGGACGGTGAATCCGCAGCCCGGGACAGCGCGATCCGAGACCTGGACCGGTGCGATCCGCGAGCCGAGACATGGTGGCAGGGAAAGCCGCATACCGCCCCGTCGGCCATTCGTCCGGTGTGAGGCTCACCACGAAACGAGCGTTCGGCCAGCGCCTTCCCCGCCCCGTCGGCCGACTCGCCGAGCGTGCGCCCGGCCCTGCAGGCCTCGTGACACGCTCATGGCCGGAACCGGTCGGTAACCCGCCGCCAGGCCGGGCCTCGACCGCTCCGCAGCCTGCCCGCAGCCGAGAGTCATCACTGTCCGTGACCCTTCGATCGGCCCCGGGAACGGTGTTCCGGCGCCGTTCCCAGGTGCTCCGGCGAGGTGTCCCCAATTCGGACCAGTGGTCGATCTCGCCTACACTCGGTGGCGTGCCCCGTGGTGATGGACGACTCAACCACGACCTGCTCCCCGGAGAGAAAGGCCCCCAGGACGCTTGTGGCGTCTTCGGTGTCTGGGCTCCGGGTGAAGAGGTCGCCAAGCTCACCTATTTCGGACTGTATGCCCTGCAGCACCGTGGACAGGAGTCCGCGGGCATCGCAGTGAGCAACGGGTCCCAGATCCTGGTCTTCAAGGACATGGGACTGGTCTCGCAGGTCTTCGACGAAACGTCTCTGGGATCTCTCCAGGGCCATATCGCGGTCGGTCATGCCCGCTACTCCACCACCGGTGCCTCGGTGTGGGAGAACGCGCAGCCGACGTTCCGTGCGACCGCGCACGGCTCGATCGCCCTGGGTCACAACGGCAACCTGGTCAATACGGCCCAGCTCGCCGAGATGGTCGCCGACCTTCCCCGCAAGGACGGTCGCGCCACCCAGGTCGCCGCGACGAACGACACCGACCTGGTGACCGCTCTGCTCGCCGGCCAGACCGACGACGACGGCAAGCCGCTCACCATCGAGGAGGCTGCCGGCAAGGTGCTTCCCGATGTGAAGGGCGCCTTCTCGCTCGTCTTCATGGACGAGCACACCCTCTACGCCGCCCGCGACCCGCAGGGCATCCGCCCGCTGGTCCTCGGCCGGCTGGAGCGCGGCTGGGTGGTGGCATCGGAATCCGCCGCCCTCGACATCTGCGGCGCCAGCTTCGTCCGCGAGATCGAGCCGGGCGAACTCGTCGCCATCGACGAGAACGGTCTGCGCACTTCGCGGTTCGCTGAAGCGAAGCCCAAGGGCTGTGTCTTCGAGTACGTCTACCTGGCCCGCCCCGACACCGACATCGCCGGGCGGAACGTGTACCTCTCCCGCGTGGAGATGGGCCGCAAGCTGGCCGCCGAGGCCCCGGTCGAGGCCGATCTGGTCATAGCGACACCGGAGTCCGGCACCCCCGCCGCCATCGGTTACGCGGAGGCCAGCGGCATCCCGTTCGGTGCCGGTCTGGTCAAGAACGCTTACGTCGGCCGGACCTTCATCCAGCCGTCCCAGACCATTCGCCAGCTGGGTATCCGCCTCAAGCTGAACCCGCTCAAGGAAGTCATCAAGGGCAAGCGCCTGGTGGTCGTCGACGACTCGATCGTCCGCGGCAACACGCAGCGCGCACTGGTCCGGATGCTCCGTGAGGCCGGCGCCGCCGAGATCCACATCCGGATCTCGTCCCCGCCGGTGAAGTGGCCCTGCTTCTTCGGTATCGACTTCGCGACCCGCGCCGAGCTGATCGCCAACGGCATGTCCGTCGACGAGATCTGCACGTCGATGGGGGCCGACTCGCTCGCGTACATCTCGCTCGACGCGATGATCGAAGCGACGACGATCGCCAAGCCGAACCTGTGCCGTGCCTGCTTCGACGGCGAGTACCCGATGGAGCTCCCGGACCCGGAGCTGCTCGGCAAGCAGCTGCTGGAGACCGAGCTGGCGGCGGGCCCCGCGGCCACCGCCGCGGCCGACGCCCTGCGTCGTCCGTGACCGGCCAGGCACCCAGCCCTGCCACCAGCCCCGTATTTCCACACGAAAGATCCCAGGCAATGTCTGAGACAACAGGTGCTTCCTACGCGGCAGCGGGCGTCGACATCGAGGCCGGTGACCGTGCCGTCGAGCTCATGAAGGAGTGGGTGAAGAAGACGCGGCGCCCCGAGGTCCTCGGCGGCCTCGGCGGTTTCGCCGGCCTCTTCGACGCCTCGGCGCTCAAGCGTTACGAGCGTCCGCTCCTCGCCTCCGCCACCGACGGCGTCGGCACGAAGGTCGACCTCGCCCGCCAGATGGGCGTGTACGACACCATCGGTCACGACCTCGTCGGCATGGTCGTCGACGACCTGGTCGTCTGCGGCGCCGAGCCGCTCTTCATGACCGACTACATCTGCGTCGGCAAGGTGCATCCCGAGCGTGTCGCGTCCATCGTGAAGGGCATCGCCGAGGGCTGTGTCCTGGCGGGCTGCGCCCTGGTCGGCGGCGAGACCGCCGAGCACCCGGGACTGCTCGGCCCCGATGACTTCGATGTCGCCGGTGCCGGTACGGGCGTGGTCGAGGCCGACCGGCTGCTCGGCCCGGACCGTATCCGTAAGGGTGACGCGGTCATCGCGATGGCGTCGTCCGGACTTCACTCCAACGGGTACTCGCTCGTCCGCCACGTCGTCTTCGACCGGGCCGGCTGGGCGCTGGACCGCGACGTCGAGGAGTTCGGCCGCACGCTCGGCGAGGAGCTCCTGGAGCCCACCAAGATCTACTCGCTGGACTGCCTGGCACTGACCCGTACGACCGAGGTGCACGGCTTCAGCCACGTCACCGGCGGCGGCCTCGCCAACAACCTCGCCCGGGTCATCCCGGACGGGCTGCACGCCACGGTCGACCGCTCCACCTGGACGCCCGGCGCGGTCTTCGACCTGGTCGGCAAGGCCGGTCAGGTCGAGCAGCTGGAGCTGGAGAAGACGCTCAACATGGGTGTCGGCATGATCGCGATCGTCCCCGCGGAATCGGTGGACGTCGCGCTCACGACGCTGGCCGACCGCGGAGTCGACTCCTGGGTCGCCGGCGAGATCACGGATCGTGGCACGCACACGACGGGTGCCGAGCTCACGGGTTCGTACGCGCGGTAGGCGGGCGGGGCAGGACACATCGGAGCCGTCCGGTGCCGTTCTGCCCTCCATCGCCGGACGTCCCGGGAACGACCGCATCCCGGCCCGGCACGGTCAGCCGGATCCGGGCAGCACAAAACCCGGTCCGGGCGAGCCCGAACCGGGTTGTTGTGTCAGCGCGAGGTCAAGCGCCGCGGCGCTGTGACGACGGACCGGACTGATCGTCCTCGTCCTCGTCCTCGTCGTCGTTGTACAGATCCGCGTACTGTGCGTACGGGTCATCTTCCTCGTCGTCGTCCTCGAACGGCTCTGCGTTCGGTGGTTGACTCGAAGGCGATGCGCCCAGCTCATTGGCCAGACGCGACAGGTCAGTCCCGCCGCTGCTGTACTTCAGCTGGCGGGCGACCTTTGTCTGCTTGGCCTTTGCCCGGCCGCGCCCCATGGCTCGACCCCCTCGGTGACGGGGCTCGACGGCCCCAGAGTCTTGACACGCGTTCATGTTTCAGGACGGACTCTCGGCAGAGAGACCGTGCCCGTAGGGCTTTAACGGTACCTGCTTCCGTGGCCATACGGTACGCCGCCCGCATCACAGGCCCCGGAACAGGACCAGCAAGAAGCCCCGTCCTCGCTGGTCAACTGCGATTTTAACCTCTTCTTGGCATGCGACCCGCCGACCGGCGTGAGTCTTGTCTCGCCGGTCGGCGGATCGGTGGGCCGTGGAGCGCCGAGGTACGGGGAAGACGCCTGGTGAGGCCACCGCGACCCTCGGTGACGGATGTCAGCGGCGGCGGGCCTCGGCCATCCGCTGCTCGGCGATCCGGTCGGCCGCCGCGGCCGGCGGAATGCCGTCATCCTTCGCACGTGCGAATATGGCGAGCGTGGTGTCGAAGATCTTCGACGCCTTCGCCTTGCACCGGTCGAAGTCGAAGCCGTGCAGTTCGTCGGCGACCTGGATGACACCGCCCGCGTTCACCACGTAGTCGGGGGCGTAGAGGATCGAACGATCCGCGAGGTCCTTCTCGACACCCGGGTGCGCGAGCTGGTTGTTGGCCGCACCGCACACCACCTTGGCCGTGAGCACCGGAACGGTGTCGTCGTTCAGCGCGCCGCCGAGCGCGCAAGGGGCGTAGATGTCGAGGCCCTCGGTGCGGATCAGCGTGGCGGTGTCGGCGGCGACCGTGACCTCGGGGTGGGCCTCGGTGATCCGGCGTACCGACTCGTCACGTACGTCCGTGATGACGACCTCGGCGCCGTCCTTCAGCAGATGCTCGACGAGGTGGCGGCCGACCTTGCCGACGCCCGCGACCCCCACTTTCCGGCCACGCAGCGTCGGGTCGCCCCAGAGGTGCTGGGCCGAGGCCCGCATGCCCTGGAAGACGCCGAAGGCGGTGAGGACGGAGGAGTCGCCGGCGCCACCGTTCTCCGGGGAGCGACCGGTGGTCCACCGGCACTCGCGGGCGACGACGTCCATGTCGGCGACGTAGGTGCCGACGTCGCAGGCGGTCACGTAGCGCCCGCCGAGCGAGGCCACGAACCGGCCGTAGGCCAGCAGCAGTTCCTCGGTCTTGATCTTCTCGGGGTCGCCGATGATGACGGCCTTGCCGCCGCCGTGGTCGAGACCGGCCATGGCGTTCTTGTACGACATGCCGCGCGCCAGGTTCAGCGCATCCGAGACGGCCTCCTCCTCGGAGGCGTACGGATAGAAGCGGGTGCCGCCGAGGGCCGGGCCCAGGGCGGTGGAGTGGATGGCGATGACGGCCTTGAGGCCGCTGGCACGGTCCTGGCAGAGCACGACTTGCTCGTGGCCCCCCTGATCCGAGTGGAACAGGGTGTGCAGGACGCCGTCGGTCACATCGGTCACTGTGGTGACTCCCAAGTACGAAGCGGCGGGGACCCTCCTGAAGGTGGGGAGGGCCACGGAACGACCGGCACGGTCGGTCCGACTGGGCAAGAGCGTAAGTCCTGCGCGGACGTAGATCTGTTCCAGTGCCGAGGATCACCCCCCGGCGGAGTACGGGCGTGACACGATTTGCTGCATGTCGGTGGTGTCTTCGGTGCTCGTCCCTTACGCGTCCTACCTCCGGGTGTACGAACCGCTGGCGGCCTTCCCGGAGCCGGAACGCACCCACTGGGCCCGGTATGCGGGGCGCGCCCGCATCCCCACGGCCCAGGACGAACTGCGCCGTTCGCTGGCGGACTTGGTGGCCACTCCACCGGTCGGGGTGCCGGCGCACGAGAGCGCGGACGCGTTCGTCGCCGAGGTGAACGGTGTGGTCTGCGTCTGTCCGTGGCGGACCCGGCTGCGCGGCTGGCTGGCACTGGGGGAGCTGGCGGAGATGTTCCCGGATCCGGTGCTCGACGCGGTGCTGCCGCCGGTGGTGCGCGGGCAGGCGGTCGCGGACCACGAGCGGTGGGCGGAGCGCAATCCGGACGCCCGGCCGTGGATTCGAACCGCGGTGTGGCAGGTCCCGGTGCGGTGGTTCGTCCTCTTCGCCGACGAGGAGCGCGAGCACACCGGGGCGGACGCGGACGGGGGAGCGCCGGTGCTGCGTTACCGGACTCCGATGGTGCAGGCGCGGCGCCGGCTGGCCCGGGCGCTGAAGACGCTGCGGGAGAGCGTCGACGAGGGTCCGCTGACCGAGGGGCTGGTGGACGTCGGGCGCTGGCTGGAGGAGTTCCATCCGCGTGCGCTGGTCGAGCTGGATTACGGCGGCCTGGTGCACGCGCTGTCGGCGAAGCAGCTCGCCGAGGACCGGTCGGCCCTGGATGTCGCCGAGGGCATCGCGGCACTGCAGGCCGGTGACTCCGAGGGCGCGGGCGAGGCGTACGGGCGGCTGGCCGAGCGCTGGCGAGCCGTGAGGGACCGTCAGTTCGCCAACTGATTCCTGCCGATCCGAGCAGGCCTTGAACCGTTGTCCCGTGTGACGCGTGAGAGCGGTGGGAGCGAAGGGGCGGGAACGTACTCCAGTGGCTCCAGGACCTACGTCCCGAACCGGGCCTTTGCCTCAAGGGTGACGGATAGCACTAACTGGGCCCTTGCGCCCTTCCCTACTCCTCGTGCCAAAATAGGACAAGGAGTCCGGGGAGGACTCCTTCCGCCCAAGTATGGGCGGAATACTCAGCATTGCACGCTATGGGGGGTCTGGTGACTCCTGATCGCTCTGTGACTGATCGTCACGGTGGTGTGACTGTCCGCTATGGCATGGTCCATCGGCTTCCGTCGCTGATGAACACCTGGGAGGGCAATTCCATCGGTTTGGCCGACGTGGCTGGACGGATGGTGTAGTTGTAGTGCCGAGGACAAGCCGTTCGTCCTATAACCGACTCGGCCCGCGTCCGCCATTTCGGGCAACGTGGGTCAAGGTGCAGAATTTAGAGGAAAGAACCGAGATGGTTCGGTTCTCCCGAGGAGGCCGCTCATGACCGCTCGCACCCCTGATGCCGAGCCGCTGCTGACCCCGGCTGAGGTTGCCACGATGTTCCGCGTGGACCCGAAGACGGTCACCCGTTGGGCGAAGGCAGGCAAGCTCACGTCCATCCGCACGCTCGGTGGACATCGCCGGTACCGCGAGGCAGAGGTCCGCGCACTGCTTGCGGGTATTCCGCAGCAGCGCAGCGAGGCCTGACACACCCCTGTCGCCGCGCCACAACCGGGCTGCCCGGGTCCCCCAACCCGTGTTCGCCCACCCATAGCTCCACACGACGGGCGTCCGCCCCAACGGGCGCCATACCTATGTCATAACGGGTGCGTCGTTCGATCGCGCTGGACTCCGCCGGGTCCAGCGCGATCTTTTTTGTGCCCGCACGGCGAGTGGTCGGCCCTGTGGGCGGCCCTTGGATCGGCGGTGCGGCGGCTCAGATGCCGACCCGGTGACGCCTGTGGGGCATGCCTGCCGGCCCTGCCGGACGGCCCCCCGAGGGCTCCTTCGTCGGTACCCCGATGACCCCGTCCGAGTAGTGCAATTGCACATATTAAATTCGCCAGTTGTAGGAAGGGTGTAAAGTCACCCTTTCTCAAAACTCATTCAGTGACTCCCGTCACACGGCCCGAGTCTTGCCAGGGTCGATCGCGCCACTGCCGAGAAAGGAAATTCCTTGCTCCTGGCCATGGGGCGACAGGCTTTCCCCCTCGGCCGTCACCTCGTCGGCCGACGTGTCGGAGGCGTGGGTGGGCGTGGCGGCCGCGGCGGTGTCCGGAACGCCTGCTGACGTCGCGGCGGGCGGGGCCGGGGGTTCAGGGGCGCGCGCGGGCCCGGAGGCCGTCACGTACCCGAGGAAGCCCGTGGCGGGCTCCACGGAGTCGGTGGTGGGCTCCATGGCGAGCCGCAGGAGGCGATGGCAGATCGGGCAGTGCCGGGTGAGGTGTCGATAGCCGGAAGCGGCCGCCAGGTGGGCGCGCAGCAGCGCGCGGGTCTCGTGCCTTGCCGTGGATGCCGCCATCCGCGCCACCCCCCGGTGGAACGCGCTGCCCCGTGCCGTGGAACAGGGGCAGTCCCTGTTGCCTGAGTACTCGTTGGCAGTTGCCGGAGTCAAGACGCGTGAAAGCCCGGATCCTTGGGGATCCGGGCTTTCGTTACTGCGGTCCTGACGGGATTTGAACCCGCGGCCTCCACCTTGACAGGGTGGCGAGCACTCCAAACTGCTCCACAGGACCAGGTTTTCGCTGCTGCCTTGCGGCTGGCTGCGAAAACAGACTGTACAGGAGGTTGGAGGCTCTGGTCGACCTCACTCCTGGTGGCGGCTCGGTTACGGCGCCGAGGTCGCCCGGGTCACGGCGCCGCGGCGTCGATCGCCTTCACGATCCGCTTGTCGGAGACGGGGTACGCGGTGCCCAGGGCGTGCGCGAAGTAGCTGACCCGGAGCTCCTCGATCATCCAGCGGATGTCCAGGACCTCCTGCGGAACGGGCCTGCCCTGCGGCATCTGTTCGAGCAGCCAGGCGTACTCGTCCTGCATCTCGTGGACCTTCTCCATGCGCGTGGTGTCGCGCTGGACGGCCGTCGGCATCTGCTGCAGCCGGCGGTCCGCGGCGACCAGGTAGCGCATCAGGTCGGGCAGCCTGCGCAGCCCGGTCTTCGTGACGAAACCCGGCGGTACGAGGGCCGCGAGCTGGTCCCGCACATCGGTGACGTTGTTGACCAGGACGAGGCTGTTGGTGGCCTTCAGGCGCCGCTCGCAGGCCTGCCAGGCGGCCAGCACCTGCTGCACCTGCGCGACGGTGTGCTCGGTCAGTGCGACGAGATCGGCGCGGACCTTGTCGTACAGCTTCCGGAACGACTCCTCGTCCCACGCGGGACCGCCGTGGGCGGCGATCAGCCGGTCCGCCGCCGCCGTCGCGCAGTCCTCGAACAGCGCCTGGATGGAGCCGTGCGGGTTGCGGGACAAGGCCAGCTTCTGCTGGTTCGTCAGCTTGTCCGAGGCGAACTTGGCCGGGTTCACCGGGATGTTCAGCAGGATCAGCTTCCGGGTGCCGTGCCACATGGACTGCAGTTGCTCGGCCTCGGTGTCGAAGAGCCGTACGGCCACGGTCTCGCCCTGGTCGACCAGCGCCGGGTACGCCTTGACCGGCTGGCCTGCCCGCCGGGTCTCGAAGACCCGGTTCAGGGTGCCGATCGTCCAGTCCGTGAGGCCCGAGCGCTCGATGGACTCACCCGACGGGCCCGCGGTGGCCGCAGCGGCCTTGGAGAGGGCCTGACGGGCCTTGGGGCGCAGCTGGAGCTTCAGCGCCTCCAGGTCCTTGTCCTCGGCCACCTTGCGGCGCCGCTCGTCGACGATCCGGAACGTGATCTTCAGGTGGTCCGGGATCCGGGACAGGTCGAAGTCGTCGGCGGAGACCGGGACGCCGACCATCCGTTGGAGCTCACGCGCGAGTGTGGCCGCCAGCGGCTCCTGCAGCGGCACCGCCCGGTCCAGGAACTTGCCCGCGTAGTTCGGCGCGGGCACGTAGTGCCGGCGGATCGGCTTGGGCAGCGACCGGATCAGCTCGGTGACCACCTCTTCGCGCAGACCCGGGATCTGCCAGTCGAAGCCCTCCGAGGTGACCTGGTTGAGCACTTGGAGGGGGACATGGACGGTCACACCGTCCGCGTCCGCGCCGGGCTCGAACTGGTAGGTCACCTTGAATTTGAGCTTCCCCTGCCGCCAGGAGTCCGGGTAGTCGTCCTTGGTGACGGCCCCGGCCTTCTCGTTGATGAGCATCGAGCGCTCGAAGTCGAGCGCGTCCGGCTCGTCGCGGCGCTTGTGCTTCCACCAGGAGTCGAAGTGCGCGCCGGAGACGACGTGCTCGGGAATCCGCTGGTCGTAGAAGTCGAAGAGCGTCTCGTCGTCCACGAGGATGTCGCGGCGGCGCGCCCGGTGCTCCAACTCCTCGACCTCGCCGAGGAGTTTGCGGTTGTCGTGGAAGAACTGATGGTGCGTCCGCCAGTCGCCCTCGACCAGTGCGTTCCGGATGAAGAGATCGCGGGACGTCTCGGCGTCGATCCGGCCGAAATTGATCTTGCGCTGGGCCACGATCGGCACGCCGTACAGCGTGACCCGCTCGTACGCCATCACCGCCGCCTGGTCCTTCTCCCAGTGCGGCTCGCTGTACGTGCGCTTCAGCAGATGCTGGGCCAGCGGTTCGATCCACTCCGGCTCGACCTTGGCATTGACCCGCGCCCACAGCCGGGACGTCTCGACCAGCTCGGCCGACATCACGAACCGCGGCTGCTTCTTGAACAGCGCCGAACCGGGGAAGACCGCGAATTTGGCGCTGCGCGCACCCAGGTACTCGTTCTTCTCGGTGTCCTTCAGGCCGATGTGCGACAGCAGCCCGGCCAGCAGCGAGGTGTGCACCGCCTGCTCGGGCGCGGCCAGGTCCGCCGAGGGCTCCTCGAGATGCATGCCCATCTGCTTGGCGACCGTGCGCAGCTGCGCATAGATGTCCTGCCATTCGCGGATGCGCAGGAAGTTCAGATACTCCTGCTTGCACATCCGGCGGAAGCTGGACGAGCCGCGCTCCTTCTGCTGCTCGCGGATGTACCGCCACAGATTCAGGAACGCCAGGAAGTCCGACGTCTCGTCCTTGAAGCGGGCGTGCTGCTGATCGGCCTGCGTCTGCTTGTCCGAGGGCCGCTCGCGCGGGTCCTGGATGGAGAGGGCGGCGGCGATCACCATGACCTCGCGCGTGCAGCCGTTGCGGTCGGCCTCGATGACCATGCGGGCGAGGCGGGGGTCGACGGGCAGCTGCGCGAGCTTCCGCCCCAGCTGCGTCAGCCGCTTCTTCGGATCCTTCTCGTCCGGGTCCAGTGCGCCGAGCTCCTGGAGAAGCTGCACACCGTCGCGGATGTTGCGGTGGTCCGGCGGGTCGATGAAGGGGAACTTCTCGATGTCTCCGAGGCCGGCCGCGGTCATCTGGAGGATGACGGACGCCAGGTTCGTGCGGAGGATCTCCGCGTCCGTGAACTCCGGGCGGGTCAGGAAGTCGTCCTCGGAGTACAGCCGGATGCAGATGCCGTCCGACGTACGGCCGCAGCGGCCCTTGCGCTGGTTGGCGCTGGCCTGCGAGATCCGCTCGATGGGCAGCCGCTGGACCTTGGTGCGGTGGCTGTAGCGGGAGATCCGGGCGTTGCCCGGGTCGATCACGTATTTGATGCCGGGGACGGTCAGCGAGGTCTCGGCGACGTTCGTCGCCAGAACGATCCTGCGGCCGGTGTGGCGCTGGAACACCCGGTGCTGCTCGGCGTGCGACAGGCGCGCGTAGAGCGGGAGCACCTCGGTGTGGCGGAGGTTCTTCTTGTTCAGGGCGTCCGCCGTGTCGCGGATCTCGCGCTCGCCGGAGAGGAAGACCAGGACATCGCCGGGGCCCTCCGCCTGCAGCTCGTCGACGGCGTCGCAGATCGCGGTGATCTGGTCGCGGTCGGAGTCGTCGCCCTCTTCTTCGAGGAGCGGCCGGTAGCGCACCTCGACCGGATACGTACGCCCGCTGACCTCGACGATCGGTGCATCACCGAAGTGCCGGGCGAAGCGCTCGGGGTCGATGGTCGCCGAGGTGATGACGACCTTCAGATCGGGGCGCTTGGGCAGCAGCCTGGCCAGATAGCCGAGCAGGAAGTCGATGTTCAGAGACCGCTCGTGGGCCTCGTCGATGATGATCGTGTCGTACGCGAGCAGCTCGCGGTCCGTCTGGATCTCGGCCAGCAGGATGCCGTCCGTCATCAGCTTCAGATACGTGGCGTCCGGGTTCACCTGGTCGGTGAAGCGGACCTTCCAGCCGACGGCCTCGCCGAGCGGGGTCCTCAGCTCGTCGGCGACGCGCTCGGCGACCGTACGGGCCGCGATCCGGCGCGGCTGGGTGTGCCCGATCATGCCCCGGACACCGCGCCCCAGCTCCATACAGATCTTGGGGATCTGCGTGGTCTTGCCGGAGCCGGTCTCACCGGCGACGATCACGACCTGGTGGTCGCGTATCGCCTCCAGGATCTCGTCCTTCTTCTGACTGACCGGAAGCTCTTCCGGGTACGAGAGAGCAGGCACCCTCGCGGCGCGCCCTGCGAGCCGCTCGGCTGCCTTCCCGGCCTGGGTGGCGATCTCGTCCAGCACGGCCTTCTGGGCGTCGGGCTTACGGATCCGGCGCGCCCCTTCGAGGCGGCGGCCGAGCCGGTGCGCGTCGCGGAGCGAGAGCTGTCCGAGCTGGGACTGGAGATCGGCAAAGGAAGTAGACATACGGGTCCCAGGATCGCACCCGGGCCCGAGGAACGGCGAACATATTTTGCGCGGTCTGCGTCACGACCGTGGTGACCGTGGGGAAGCCCGGGATCACAGCACGTACCATTTCGGGCAACCGATCTTCGTGCCGCAGTCGAAAGCTGGTCCCCGTGTCCCGTGCGCAGTGGTGCTGCCCGGCGGCGGTTTCCGTAGTCGTACCGGGGCTCTGCCGCGGGGCTGCGGCTGTGGGCGGCGGTGCGTCGCAGCAGGCCGGCACGGTGGCGGCCCCGGCCGACGACGGTCGGCGGGTGCCCGGCCGCGGCAAGGGCGCGACGCGTGACGGCATCGAGCCGGGCGTCCCGGTCCGGGCCCGTGCGGTGCACGGGCAGGCGCCCGGGCCCGTCGGGCGGGGGTCGGCCGAGCCGTCCGCACGAGTCGGGTTGGAGGGACCCGGGCCTGCCGCGCCCACCCCGGTGGAACTCTCCGTACTGCGGGTCTAGACGGCGTTGCGTCACCCGGCCGCCCCCTCGCAACCCCGCATCACGAGCACGGAGCTTGCCATGCCCACGCCCAAAATGTCCTCGCCGAAACCGTCCGTCAGGAAGCCGCTGCTCTACGGCACCGGCGTCGTCCTCACCGCCGCGCTGTTCGGCTACGCCTCCTACCGGGCCACCGCGCCGGACCACTCGGCTTCCGATTCCTCGTACGTCGCCGAGGTCACCGCCGACCCGGACGCCGGCGTCTACCCCGAGCTGGCGAAGCTTGCCCGTCGCGACCCCGGCGACAAGCTGGCGCAGGGCCGGGCGGACGCGCCCGTCGTCCTCATCGAGTACGCCAACTTCAGGTGCGGCTACTGCGGCCAGTTCGCCCGCGACACCGAATCCGCTCTGGTGAAGAAGTACGTCGGCAACGGCACCCTGCGCATCGAATGGCGCAACTTCCCGATCTTCGGCGCCGAGTCCGAGGCGGCCGCGCGCGCCGCCTGGGCGGCCGGACAGCAGGGCCGCTTCTGGCAGTTCCATGCCGCCGCGTACGCCGAAGGGGTCAAGGAGAAGGGCTTCGGCAAGGCGCGGCTGAGGGCCCTCGCCCGGCAGGCGGGGGTGGCGGACCTCGACCGGTTCGCCCGCGACGCCGACAGTGCCGCCGCGTCCGCCGCGGTCAGCAGGGACCAGGAGCAGGGATACGGGATCGGTGCCACCTCCACCCCGTCGTTCCTGATCAACGGCCGCCCGATCGCCGGCGCCCAGTCGCTGGAGGTCTTCACCCAGGCGATCGACGCGGCGGCAGACCGGGCCGCGAACACCAAGGACGCCAAGGGCGCCGACAAGTGACCTCGGAAATCGGCTACTTCGCCGCCCTCCTCGGCGGGCTGCTGGCTCTGGTCAGCCCGTGCAGCGCCCTGCTGCTGCCCGCCTTCTTCGCCTACTCCATCGACTCCGCCGCCAGGCTGCTGGCCCGTACCGGCATCTTCTACGCCGGTCTGGCCACCACCCTTGTGCCGCTCGGCGCCGCCGGCTCGTATGCCGGACGGCTCTTCTACGGTCACCGCGACCAGCTCGTCCTCGGAGCCGGCTGGCTGATCATCGTCCTCGGCGCGGCGCAGATCGTCGGCCTCGGCCTCGCCTCGCGCCGGATCACCGCGCTCAGCGGCCGGATCAGGCCGACGACCGCCGTATCGGTCTACGCCCTCGGCGCCGTCTACGGCCTGGCCGGCTTCTGCGCCGGCCCGATCCTCGGCAGCGTCCTGACGGTGGCGGCGGTCAGCGGCAGTCCCGTCTACGGCGGACTGTTGCTCGCCGTCTACGCCCTGGGCATGGCTGTTCCGCTGTTTCTGCTCGCGGTGCTCTGGGAACGCTTCGACCTCGGTCGCCGGGCGTGGCTGCGCGGTCGGACCTTCCGGCTCGGCCGCTTCGAACTGCACACCACGACCCTGCTGTCGGGGCTGTTCTTCATCGGGCTCGGCGTGCTGTTCCTGGCCTACGACGGGACGACCGCGCTGCCCGGACTGCTGAATGTCGACGATTCGTTCGCCGTCGAACAGTGGGCCCGGCGCATCGGTGAGCAGGTGCCGGACGCGATCGCACTGGTGACCGCGGTCGCGGTGGTGCTGCTGGTTCTCGGGGTACGGGCGTGGCGCCGCCGGGACGTGAACTCCGCGGACGGGGAAGAGGCCTGACACGACGAAGGCCCCATCCGGTGGATGGGGCCTTCGAGAGGTGGCTGGGGCCGGGATCGAACCGGCGACCTATCGCTTTTCAGGCGATCGCTCGTACCAACTGAGCTACCCAGCCACGCAGCACTTACGAGCTGCAGCGGTCCTGACGGGATTTGAACCCGCGGCCTCCACCTTGACAGGGTGGCGAGCACTCCAAACTGCTCCACAGGACCAAGCTGTTGTGCGACTAAGTGTCGCACAAGGTGGTGCGTGCCCCCAACGGGATTCGAACCCGTGCTACCGCCTTGAAAGGGCGGCGTCCTGGGCCACTAGACGATGAGGGCAGAACTGCTGCTTCTACGTCTGTCGCCCCCGAAGAGGGACCTGAGAAGCATCTGACTCCGCTTCCCCTCAAGAGGTTCCGCTTCTTCTTCAACCTCTGGGGTATCGGAACGGTCAAGCCCTGACCGGCGCCCTTGGGCACGTCGGAGACTGTACTACGGCGTTTCGGTGTCAGCCAAACCGAATAGGCGAAGGGGTCGCTCCGGGTTGGTTCCCCTCCGGCAGATGGCGGCTGACCTCGGCCGTTGTCAGGCCGAGTCCGCCGAGGGTGATCTCGTCCCAGGCCTGCAGACGGCGGGTCGCGCGGTCCAGATAGAGGACCGAGGCGCGCACCTTCTCCGGCTTCTTGTTCTGCACGGCGCGCAGCCCGCCGCCGCCCGTGGAGCCTTCGACCTTGAGCCGGGTGCCGAATCTCATCAGTTCGTTCTGCCGGTGGTGCACATGGCCGGCGAGGACCAACGGAACCGTGCCGTCGGTCTCGCGGGCCGCGTCCGGCTCGTGGGTGACGGCGATGTCGACCGGCGTGCCGGCCTGCTCCTGGTAGCGCAGCGCGGAGGCGAGCCGCATGCCCGCCAACCGCTCGGCGGCCGCGCCCTGGGCGGGCTGCGAGCGGTCCGGGGTGAACTGGGGGTCCCCCATGCCGGCCACCCGCAGCCCGCCGACGTCCACCGCCCGGCCGTCGTCCAGCACGTGCACGTTCTCGAGCCGCTCCAGATACATCTGGGTGATCCGCGAGTCGTGATTCCCGCGGACCCAGACGTAGGGCGCGCCGAGATCGCTGATCGGGTCGAGGAAGCCGTTCTCGACCGCGGAGCCGTGGTCCATCGTGTCGCCCGAGTCGATGATCACGTCGATGTCGTACTGCTGGACGAGCGAGCCGATGATCTGCCAGGACGCGGGGTTGAGGTGGATGTCGGAGACATGCAGGACGCGGAGGGTGGCGGGGTCCGGCCGGTAGACGGGAAGCGTCGACGTGGCGTCGTACAACTTGGTCACATTGGTGACGAGCCGGGCCAGTTCGCGCTGGTAGACGTCGAAGTCGGTGACGATCGAGCGGGCGTCACCGACCACCGAAGGAGCGCTGGAGAGCAGCCCGGAGAACTTGGGCTCCAGCACGGACTTCGGGTTCCAGGTGGCGTACGCGCTGACGCCGGACGCGGCCAGGAGCGCCAGCGCGAGCCCTCCGGCGGCCAGGGCACGGCGCGGGCGGCGGTAGACGGCGAGGCCGAGCGCGGTGGCGCCGGAGACGACGGCCGTGCAGGAGCGCAGAGCGAGATCGCGGGCGCCGGTGGAGACGTCATGGGTGACCTCCTGCTGGAGACCGGAGAGCCGTTCGGGGTGCTGGACCAGAGCCTCGGAGCGCACCGGGTCGAGGCGGTCGACATCGACGTCGAGACGGACCGGGGCTATGTGGGAGTCCAGCTCCAGGGCGCCGAGCGGGGCCACGTTGATCTTCGTACCGCCGGTGAGGGAGGGACGCAGGGTCATGGTGGTGTCCATGGGCCCGACGGGCGTACGGACACTGCCGACGATCAGCAGCCCCAGCCAGGCACCGAACACGACGACGGCGACCAGTCCCAGCGCACGGGCGTACGGGTGCGGGGTGCTTCCGAGCGAGGGCGCCGGTGCGGAGGGGTTGCCGGGGGCGGCCGGACGGGAGCGGTGGTCGCGCAGGGTGCGGACCACCGCGTCGGCCGCTGCGCTCACTCCGGCCAGGACGGCTGCTGCTGCGCGGAACGGATCGCGGGGCATTGGACGCGTATGCCCGGAGAGCGGGGCGGCCATGCGGGACGAGGCGTTTGCGGGGCGCGGCGGCCGGGGGCTGTGCGGCCGGGGTTACGTGACAATGGCGGGGTGCTGGAGATGACGCGCGAAGAGTTCGAGGAACTGGTCGCCGAGGCCCTGGATCGCATTCCGCCGGAGCTGACGCGGCTGATGGACAACGTCGCGGTGTTCGTCGAGGACGAACCGGACCCCGGCGATCCGGAGCTGCTCGGGCTGTACGAGGGCACGCCGCTGACCGATCGCGGTGAGTGGTACGCCGGAGTGCTGCCGGACCGGATCACGATCTACCGGGGGCCGACGCTGCGGATGTGCGAGTCGCGCGAGGACGTGGTCGCCGAGACGGAAATCACGGTCGTCCACGAGATCGCCCACCATTTCGGCATCGACGACGAACGGCTGCACGCGCTGGGTTACGGCTGAGCCGACGGGCGGACACGGAACGGCCGTTCGGGTCGGGCGGGGCGCAGAGACGTCCGGGATCGGGGCTGGGGGCGTGTCCCTTGCGGGGCAACGGGAGTTGGGCACAGCGCCCCCTCCCGTCCGCTCCCGTCCCGCTTGGCTCCCGCCCCGGAGGTGCCGCCCGTGCGCCAGTTGCCCGCCTTGTCCGTCCCTGTTCGATGGGCAGCCGTCACCGCGGTGACGATCGCCGCGTCCACCGGCTGCATGAGCGTCAGCGACGACGGGGGGAAGCCGGTCCCGTCGGAGTCGGCCCGGCCGAAGGGCTCGGTGAGTGAACCGGACGGTTCGACGGTGTCCGGTACGGGACGGGGCCGCTCCGGAAGCGGCGCGGAGGCGCACTCCGACCGGGAGGCCCCCGAATCGCAGGACCCGAGTGCCTCCGTGAGCGCCTCGGCCGGTCCCGGCGGCGGGCAGGCGGCCGTCGGGACCGGTCATCCGCTGCCGACACGCGGAGGGCACCTGCCGATGCCCTCGCCGCCGGGGTCCGGCGGGCCGCAGCAGCCGCCGGGGCCGTCGTCGGAGCCGTCGGGGCCTTCCGAACCGTCGGGGCCGGCCACCTCCGAGCCACCGAGCACGCCCGATCCGGAGCCGTCGGATTTGCCTCCGGTGCCGTCCGAGTCGCCGGCCGTGCAGCTCCGCAGCGACGCGATGAGCGTGCCGGACGAGCTGGAGGCCATGCGGACGCCCGAGGTGTCACCGCAGGTGGGGCCGGTGTAGCGGGCGGTTCGGGACGCGCGGTTTGCGCAAAGTGGGTGGGGGTGCGTATGGTAGTAGATCGTTTGATCCCATTGCCCGGCGCCGACACAGAAGAGCGCCGTGTGGCGCGTACTCTCCCTTGCCGTGGCTGGACCGCATTGAGGCGGTCGAAATTGCGAATCACGGAGTTATGGGCGCGTGCCGAGACTCCGGAAGGTTTCGCATTTCGCATGTCCAATTTCAGCTCTGACAACACCGTCATGCCCGAGAACGACGAGATTGTCACCGCAGCCGAGGCCGTAGTGGCCGAGGCCGCCGAGGTGTCCGAGTCGACCGAGACCGTCGACTCCACCGAGGCCACCACCGACAACGACACCACCTCCGCCGATGCCGAGGACGCCGAGCCGACCGTCACCTTCGGGGACCTGGGCCTGCCCGAGGGCATCGTCCGCAAGCTCGCGCAGAACGGTGTGACCGCGCCCTTCCCGATCCAGGCCGCGACCATCCCGGACGCCCTGGCCGGCAAGGACATCCTGGGCCGTGGCCGCACCGGCTCCGGCAAGACGCTCTCCTTCGGTCTGCCGACCCTGGCCACGCTGGCCGGCGGCCACACCGAGAAGAAGAAGCCCCGCGCGGTCATCCTCACCCCGACCCGTGAGCTCGCGATGCAGGTCGCGGACGCGCTGCAGCCTTACGGCGACGTGCTCGGCCTGAAGATGAAGGTCGTCTGCGGCGGTACGTCGATGGGCAACCAGATCTACGCGCTGGAGCGCGGTGTCGACGTCCTCGTCGCCACCCCGGGCCGGCTGCGCGACATCATCAACCGGGGCGCCTGCTCCCTGGAGAACGTCCAGGTCGCCGTCCTCGACGAGGCCGACCAGATGTCCGACCTGGGCTTCCTGCCCGAGGTCACCGAGCTGCTCGACCAGGTTCCGGTCGGCGGTCAGCGCATGCTCTTCTCCGCCACGATGGAGAACGAGATCGGCACGCTGGTCAAGCGCTACCTGAACAACCCGGTGAGCCACGAGGTCGACAGCGCCCAGGGCAACGTCACGACCATGTCGCACCACGTCCTCGTCGTGAAGCCGAAGGACAAGGCGCCGGTCACCTCGGCCATCGCCGCGCGCAAGGGCCGCACCATCATCTTCGTCCGTACCCAGCTGGGAGCGGACCGCATCGCCGAGCAGCTCATCGAGTCGGGCGTGAAGGCGGACGCGCTGCACGGCGGCATGACGCAGGGCGCCCGTACCCGCGTTCTCGAGGACTTCAAGAAGGGTTACGTCAACGCGCTCGTCGCGACCGACGTCGCCGCCCGCGGTATCCACGTCGACGGCATCGACCTGGTCCTGAACGTGGACCCGGCCGGTGACCACAAGGACTACCTGCACCGTTCGGGCCGTACCGCCCGGGCCGGCAAGTCCGGTGTCGTCGTCTCGCTGGCGCTGCCGCACCAGCGCCGCCAGATCTTCCGCCTGATGGAGGACGCGGGCGTCGACGCCTCCCGCCACATCGTGCAGGGCGCGGGCGTCTTCGAGCCGGAGGTCGCCGAGATCACGGGTGCCCGGTCGCTGACCGAGGTCCAGGCCGACTCCGCGAACAACGCCGCCAAGCAGGCCGAGCGCGAGGTCGCCGACCTGACCAAGCAGCTGGAGCGCGTCCAGCGCCGCGCCGGTGAGCTCCGCGAGGAGGCCGACCGCCTGGTCGCCCGTGCCGCGCGCGAGCGGGGCGACGACCCCGAGGCAGCGGTGGCCGAGGCCGCCGCCGAGGCGGAGGCCGCGATCGAGGCCGCCGTCTCCGTGCCGGAGCAGCCCGCAGCGCGCGACGACCGTCGCGACGACCGCGGCAACTTCGACCGCCGCGACAACCGCGGTGGCGACCGTCGTGACGACCGGGGCGGCGACCGCGGTGGTTACCGCGGCGGCGACCGCGGTGGTGACCGTGGTGGGTTCCAGCGTCGTGACGACCGCTCGTCCGGTGGCTTCCGCCGTGACAACGACCGTCCGTCCTTCAACCGCGACCGTCGTGACGACCGCGGTGGTGACCGTGGTGGGTTCCAGCGTCGTGACGACCGTCCGTCGGGCGGCTTCCGCCGTGACAACGACCGCCCGTCGTTCAACCGCGACAACGACCGCCCGTCGTTCAACCGCGACCGTCGTGACGACCGCGGTGGTGACCGTGGTGGGTTCCAGCGTCGTGACGACCGTCCGTCCGGTGGCTTCCGCCGTGACAACGACCGTCCGTCGTTCAACCGCGACAACGACCGCCCGTCGTTCAACCGCGACCGTCGTGACGACCGCCCGTCCGGTGGCTTCCGCTCCGGTGGCAGCGACCGTCCGTTCAACCGCGACCGTCGTGACGACCGTCCGTCCGGTGGCTTCCGCTCCGGTGGCAGCGACCGTCCGACCGGCCGCCGCGACGACCACCGTGGTGGCACGGGCACCGGCACCAACACCGGTTCCTTCGGCCGCCGCGACGACAAGCCGCGCTGGAAGCGCAACGGCTGACGTTCAGGCGTAAGCCGCTGAACAGCTGAAGCGGGCCCACTCTTCACGAGTGGGCCCGCTTCAGCATTTGAGGGGTACGGCGAGCTGCCCGGCCGAGGACGGGTCGAACGAACTGTGGCGCTGCAACGGACGGCGCCGGGCCGGTTCAAGGAGCGGGGGCTGGTCTTCAAGGACCGGGGTGCGTCGTACAACACCGTTGTCGGAGTCGGTGACATCACCGGCGACGGCCGGGCGGACATCATCGAGCGCGCCTCGGCGGGCAAGCTGTTCCGCAACAACGATCACGGCAAGGGATCCTTCAGCAGCCGCACGCAGATCGCCACCGGGTTGCAGGGCTGCAAGGGCATCTTCTGATCCGGATGCGGGTGAGGACAGGGGCGCGGCCTCCGGGCCGCGCCCTTGCGTCGTACGGCATGTTTTCCCAGTCGTGACCACGACGGCGGCATGCGTGCGCCGGGGCGAGGGCATCGCTGGGGTCATGACAACAGACATCAGCGAGGACAAGCCGCCACCGGGCGTTTCCGACGAAGAGCGTCTGGCGCAGCTCGGGTACACGCAGACGCTGGCCCGGCGTATGTCCGCCTTCTCCAACTACGCCGTCTCGTTCACGATCATCTCGGTGCTCTCCGGCTGCCTGACGCTGTATCTGTTCGGCATGAACACCGGCGGTCCCGCCGTCATCACCTGGGGCTGGGTCGGCGTCGGCCTGATGACGCTGTTCGTCGGGCTGGCGATGGCGGAGATCTGTTCGGCGTACCCGACCTCCGCGGGCCTCTACTTCTGGGCGCACCGGCTGGCCCCGCCGCGCTCGGCGGCGGCCTGGGCCTGGTTCACGGGCTGGTTCAACGTCCTCGGCCAGGTCGCCGTCACCGCGGGGATCGACTTCGGGGCGGCCTCCTTCCTCGGGGCGTATCTGAATCTCCAGTTCGACTTCGAGGTGACGCCCGGCCGCACGATCGTGCTGTTCGCCGCGATCCTGCTGCTGCACGGACTCCTGAACACGTTCGGCGTCCGCATCGTCGCGATCCTGAACAGCGTGAGCGTGTGGTGGCACGTGCTGGGGGTCGCCGTCATCGTCGGCGCGCTGACCTTCGTACCGGACTCCCATCAGTCGGCGTCGTTCGTCTTCACCGAGTTCGTGAACAACACCGGCTGGGGCAGCGGCTTCTACGTCGTGATGATCGGGCTCCTGATGGCCCAGTACACCTTCACCGGCTACGACGCGTCCGCCCACATGACGGAGGAGACCCACGACGCGGCGACGGCGGGCCCGCGGGGCATCGTCCAGTCGATCTGGACCTCCTGGATCGCCGGCTTCGTCCTCCTCCTCGGCTTCACCTTCGCCATCCAGTCGTACGACGGGGCCCTGAACTCCCCGACCGGCGCCCCGCCCGCCCAGATCCTCCTGGACTCCCTCGGCGCCACCACCGGCAAGCTGCTGCTGCTGGTCGTCATCGGGGCGCAGCTGTTCTGCGGGATGGCGTCGGTGACCGCCAACAGCCGCATGATCTACGCGTTCTCCCGGGACGGCGCACTCCCGTTCTCCCGTGTCTGGCACACGGTCAGCCCCCGCACCCGTACCCCCGTCGCCGCGGTCTGGCTGGCCGCGGCCGGCGCACTGGTCCTCGGTCTCCCGTACCTGATCAACGTCACCGCCTACGCCGCGGTGACCTCGATCGCGGTGATCGGCCTCTACATCGCGTACGTCATCCCCACCCTGCTCCGTCTCCTGCGCGGCGACGACTTCACCCCGGGTCCCTGGCATCTCGGCCGCTGGTCCCGGCCCATCGGGATCGTCGCGGTGGTGTGGGTGGTCGTCATCACAGTCCTCTTCATGCTGCCGCAGCTGTCCCCGGTCACCTGGGAGACGTTCAACTACGCCCCGATCGCGGTCCTGGTGGTTCTGGGGTTCGCGGCGACGTGGTGGTTCGCGTCGGCGCGCCACTGGTTCCTCGTACCAGATCACAAACGCACGAGCGCGGACATGTCGGCCGACTGACGACCTCCGGTGACAGCGCGACCGGCCCGGCGGCCGATACCCGATCGGCGGCCGGGCCGAGGCGGGCTATGCTCAGGGGTGATTCACCGAGGGCCGTTAGCTCAATTGGCAGAGCAGCGGACTTTTAATCCGTTGGTTGTGGGTTCGAGTCCCACACGGCCTACGTGTCGCAGGGTGAGGTTTCGACCTCTGACCTGCATGGGAGCGCCCCGCCCGGTTCCGACCGGGCGGGGCGCTCCGTCGTCGGCGGTCGCCCGTGGTGTCAGGACGGGGTGTGCCGGGTCCGTCAGTCCGCCCTGGTGGTGGCGAAGCGCCGCTCGAAGGCCACGAACGCGGCCTCCTGGTGCCACTGGACCTGTGCCTTGAGGCTGGTGTCCAGGAGCCGCCGGCACTGCGGCCGGAGGTTGTCCGCGCCGGGGCTGCTGTGGCGGCAGGGGCCGGTGAGACGGTAGCCGTCGCGGGTCGGGTTGCCCCGCCAGATTCCGGCACCCGGCAGGAAGGCGTACTCCAGGGAGGCTCGTGCGAGGTCCTTCAACTCGCGGTAGCCCAGGTCGTACGTCCTGGCGGCGTACCGGTACTCGTGGCTGATGTCGGTCCGGGAGACACCGGGATCGTCGGTGGCCAGCACGACGGGCACGCCGTAGGCGCGGTAGGTGGTGAAGGGGTGGTCGGCGCCCTTGACCCCGAGGATCTGCGCGTTGCTGGTGAACGGCACCTCGACCGCGATCTGCCGGTCGGCCATGGTGCGGGCGAGCCGCTGCCAGTCGTCCTCGTGGACCAGGTCGACACCGTGGCCGATGCGTTCGGCGTGGCCGACGTTCACGGCCTCACCGATATGGAAGGCCAGGTCCTCGGGCTTGACGAGACCGGGCCACAACTCGCCCGCGTGCAGAGTGATGTGCGCCTTGGGATACACACGGTGCAGATAGTCGAGCATCCGCATCTGGAGGCTGTAGTTCCGCAAGGAGCTGTCCCAGTCCTCAGGCTGCACCGGATTCACGGCGACGAACCGCTCGTCCCGTTCGGCGAGACGCAGCCCCAGCGCCATCTGGGTGAAGACCCGCTCCGGCGAACTGCCGCGCGACACCTGGGAGATCCACCGGACCGGCACTCGGCAGCCGGCCTCCGCGCGCGGTGTTCCGCACCGTGCCGCGGTGCGGAACTCCGCGTCGGACTCGTCCGTCTCCCGGCTCGCCTCGGCGACCAGTTCGTCCAGCCTGCCGCCGGCCAGCAGTTTGCGGTGCAGCTTCGCCAGGTCCTCGTCCCAGCCGACCTCGTCGGCCAGGATCCGGGCGCCGTCGGACGCCGGGGTCACCATCGTCTCCAGATAGAACTGGTTCTGCCTCGCGACGGTGTCGGCCACGTCGGCCAGCAACTTGCCCCGGTGGCGCCAGGTGACCTCGGCGAACTTCCCGAACGTGTCGAAGAAGTGGTCGTGCCCCGACCGGCCCGGCGGGAAGTCCTGCATGGACCATGCGCGCAGCACCGCGCGGCGGAAAGCGGCGTCGGTCAGGGCGTCGGACGCCGGCCGTCGGCCCGCACCGCACGGCGGCGGCACCGCAGTCAGCGTCTGCTCGACGATGCACAGACCGTCGTCCGCGGCGAGCGAGATCAGGTACTCGGTCGAGACGGCGCCCGACAGGTGGTTGTGCAGGTCCCCTCCCTTCGGCAGCGCCGTGAAGAAGGCACTCAGCGCGGCCGGATCGTTCCGGATCGCGGCGAGCCGCGCGGAGGCCAGGTGCTCCCCGCGGGTGGGCGGCGGCAGGGGCGCGGCGGCACGGGGCCGAGCGGCGGCCACCGGCTGAGCGGCGGCGGGCAGCGTGCCCGGCAGCAGGGACAGGACGGCGAGCGCGCCGAGACCGATCGGGGCCAGGGGGCCACGCGCGCGGCGCACGGAGCGGCGGTTCACAGGGATCACCTGCGCATGATCGCGAGTACCTCCGACGCTCGAGGTGCGACCGGCGGTCGCCAGGCCGGGTCCACCCGGCCGAGTGATCACACCTGCGTCCTGCTGCCTCTTCTCCGCGGCGGCGAGCCGGTTGCCGTTGATGTGAGGTGCGTCTCAGTAGGCTGATGCGCCCGGACGAAGGAGCACTGCGCATGAGTCTGCGCCTGAAGGCGATCACCCGCGAGGACCACCTGGCCTTCGTCAGGGACCGGCCCTCCGCGAGCCACATGCAGCTTCCCTCGTGGGGGGATGTGAAGCCGGACTGGCGGGCGCGGAGCCTGGGCTGGTTCGACGGGAGCGATCGGCTCGTCGGCGTGGGGCTGGTCCTGCTCAGGCCGCTGCCGAAGCTCAGGCGATACCTCGCCTACCTGCCCGAAGGGCCGCTCATCGACTGGTCCGCGCCGGATCTGGACCGGTGGCTGCAGCCGATGCTCGACCATCTGAAGGCGCAGGGTGTGTTCTCGGTGAAGATGGGCCCACCCGTCGTCGCCCGCCGCTGGAGCGCGGAGGCCGTCAAGGCCGCGATCTCCGACCCGCGGGCCGGACGGCTGGGGGACGCCGAGGCCACCGCCCGCGAGCCACGGGCCTTCGACATCGCCGACCGGCTGCGTGCGATGGGCTGGCGGCAGACCGAGCCCGGCGGCGAGGACGGCTTCGCCGCCGGTCAGCCGCGGTACGTGTTCCAGGTCCCGTTCGCGGGCAAGTCGCTGGAAGAGGTCCAGCGAGGCCTCAACCAGCAGTGGCGCCGCAACATCAAGAAGGCCGAGAAGGCCGGCGTCAAAGTGGTCCGGGGCGGCTACGAGGACCTGCCCGCCTTCCACCGGCTCTATGTCGAGACCGCCCGGCGGGACCGGTTCATTCCGCGCCCGGCGGCCTACTTCCAGCGGATGTGGACCGCACTCACGGCCGAGGACCCGGACCGGATGCGGCTCTATCTCGCCCATCACGAGGGCGAGTGCCTTGCGGCGGCGACGATGCTGACCGTGGGCGAGCACGTCTGGTACTCGTACGGTGCCTCCACCGACCGCAAGCGCGAGGTCCAGCCCAACAACGCCATCCAGTGGCAGATGATGTCCGACGCCCACGAACTCGGTGCGAGCGTCTACGACCTGCGTGGCATCACCGACACCCTGGACGAGGACAACCACCTGCTGGGCCTGCTCCGCTTCAAGGTCGGCACGGGTGGCGAGGCCGTGGAGTACCTCGGCGAATGGGACTTCCCTCTCAACAGGTTCCTGCACAAGGCACTCGACCTGTACATGTCCCGCCGCTGAGGCCGGGTCGGGGAAGTCCCACCACGCCCGTCGGGGCTCAGTCCTCGCCCTCCAGGTCCCCCTCCGTCTCCAGGAACACCTGGCGCAGCGCCTCCAGGACCGTCGGGTCGGGCTTGGACCACATGCCGCGGGACTCGGCTTCCAGGAGGCGTTCGGCGATGCCGTGGAGGGCCCAGGGGTTGGCCTGCTGGAGGAACTCGCGGTTGGTCGGGTCCAGGACGTACGTCTCGGTGAGCTTGTCGTACATCCAGTCGGCGACCACGCCCGTCGTCGCGTCGTAGCCGAAGAGGTAGTCGACCGTCGCGGCCAGTTCGAAGGCGCCCTTGTAGCCGTGGCGGCGCATGGCCTCGATCCACTTGGGGTTGACCACGCGCGCGCGGAAGACCCGGGATGTCTCCTCGACCAGGGTGCGGGTGCGGACCGTCTCCGGGCGGGTGGAGTCGCCGATGTACGCCTCGGGGGCCGTGCCGCGCAGGGCGCGGACGGTGGCCACCATGCCGCCGTGGTACTGGAAGTAGTCGTCCGAGTCCGCGATGTCGTGCTCGCGGGTGTCCGTGTTCTTGGCGGCCACGGCGATCCGCTTGTAGGCCGTCTCCATCTCGTCGCGGGCCGGCCGGCCGTCGAGTTCGCGGCCGTAGGCGTAGCCGCCCCATACCGTGTAGACCTCGGCGAGGTCGGCGTCGGTGCGCCAGTCGCGGCTGTCGATGAGCTGGAGGAGGCCCGCTCCGTACGTACCGGGGCGGGAGCCGAAGATACGGGTGGTGGCGCGTCGTTCGTCGCCGTGTTCGGCGAGATCGGCCTGGGCGTGGGCGCGGATGTGGTTGTGGTCGGCGGGTTCGTCGAGGGACGCGGCGAGGCGTACCGCGTCGTCGAGCAGACCGATGGTGTGCGGGAACGCGTCGCGGAAGAAGCCGGAGATGCGCAGGGTCACGTCGATGCGCGGGCGGCCCAGGTCGGCGAGGTCGATCGGTTCCAGGCCGGTGACGCGGCGTGAGGCGTCGTCCCAGACCGGGCGGATACCGAGCAGCGCCAAGGCCTCGGCGACGTCGTCACCCGACGTACGCATCGCGCTGGTGCCCCAGAGGGAGAGGCCGACCGAGGTGGGCCAGTCGCCGTTGTCGGTGCGGTAGCGCTCCAGGAGCGAGTCGGCCAGGGCCTGGCCGGTCTCCCAGGCGAGCCGTGACGGGACCGCCTTCGGGTCCACGGAGTAGAAGTTGCGGCCGGTAGGCAGGACGTTGACCAGGCCGCGCAGCGGGGAGCCGGACGGGCCCGCAGGGACGAAGCCGCCGTTCAGGGCATGGACGGTGTGGTCCAGCTCCGCCGTGGTGGCGGCGAGGCGGGGGACCACCTCGCGGGCTGCGAAGTCGAGGATGTCCCGTACCGGTCGAGGGTGGGCCGCCGCCACGACCGCGACCGACGACGGGTTCCAGTCCGCATCCTCCATCGCCTGGACCAGGGCGCGAGCCTGCACCTCGGCCTCGTCGGCCGTGGTGCGGGTGGCGGCGGACTCGTCCAGGCCCAGTGCTTCGCGCAGGCCCGGCAGCGAGGCCGTACCACCCCAGATCTGGCGGGCGCGCAGGATCGCCAGGACCAGATTGACCCGGTCCGGACCGGCCGGGGCGCCGCCCAGGACGTGCAGCCCGTCGCGGATCTGGGCGTCCTTGATCTCGCAGAGCCAGCCGTCCAGATGCATGATGAATTCGTCGAAGCCCTCATCGTCCGGGCGGTCGTCGAGCCCCAGATCGTGATCGAGCTTCGCGGCCTGGATCAGGGTCCAGATCTGGGCGCGGATCGCAGGCAGCTTCGCCGGGTCCATCGCGGCGATCTGGGCGTGCTCGTCGAGGAGCTGCTCCAGGCGTGCGATGTCGCCGTAGCTGTCCGCGCGGGCCATCGGCGGTACGAGGTGGTCGATCAGGGTGGCGTGGACGCGGCGCTTGGCCTGCGTGCCCTCGCCCGGGTCGTTCACCAGGAACGGGTAGACGAGCGGAAGATCGCCCAGGGCCGCGTCCGGTCCGCAGGCGGCGGACAGGCCGGCGTTCTTGCCGGGCAGCCACTCCAGGTTGCCGTGCTTGCCGAGGTGGATCATCGCGTCGGCGCCGAAGCCGCCGTCGTCCTGGGCGGCCGCGATCCAGCGGTATGCGGCCAAGTAGTGGTGCGAGGGCGGCAGATCGGGGTCGTGGTAGATCGCGATCGGGTTCTCGCCGAAGCCGCGCGGTGGCTGGATGAGGATCAGGAGGTTCCCGCGGCGCAGGGCGGCGAGCACGATGTCGCCCTCGGGGTTGCGGGAGCGGTCCACGAACATCTCGCCGGGGGGCGGGCCCCAGTGCTGCTCGACGGCGTCGCGGAGTTCCGCCGGCAGGGTGGCGTACCAGCGCCGGTAGTCGGCGGCCGGGATCCGCACCGGGTTGCGGGCCAGCTGGTCCTCGGTCAGCCACTCCTGGTCGTGGCCGCCGGCCTCGATCAGGGCGTAGATCAGCTCGTCGCCGTCGCCGGAGACCAGTCCGGGAAGGTCGGCTTCGGGGCCGAAGTCGTAGCCCTCGGCGCGCAGCCGGCGCAGCAGGGCGACGGCGCTGGCCGGGGTGTCGAGGCCGACCGCGTTGCCGATACGGGAGTGCTTCGTCGGGTACGCGGAGAGTACGAGCGCCAGGCGCTTGTCCGCGGCCGGGATGTGGCGCAGCCGCGCGTGGCGTACGGCGATTCCGGCGACCCGGGCGGCGCGCTCGGTGTCGGCGACGTATGCGGGCAGGCCGTCCTCGTCGATCTCCTTGAAGGAGAACGGGACGGTGATCAGCCGGCCGTCGAACTCGGGGACCGCGATCTGGCTGGCCGCGTCGAGCGGGGAGACGCCCTCGTCGTTGTCCTCCCAGTCGCTGCGCGAGCCGGTCAGGCAGAGCGCCTGCAGGATCGGTACATCGAGGCCGGTGAGCGCGCCCGCGTCCCAGGACTCGTCGTCGCCGCCGGCGGACGCCTCGGCGGGCCGGGTGCCGCCGGCGGCGAGGACGGTGGTGACGACGGCGTCGGCGGCGCGCAGCTCGTCGATGAGCTCGGCTTCCGGGGTACGCAGCGAGGCGACGTACAGGGGGAGGGCGCGGGCGCCCGCGTCCTCGACCGCCCGGCAGAGCGTGTCGATGAACGCGGTGTTCCCGCTCATGTGGTGGGCGCGGTAGTAGAGCACCGCGATGGTCGGGCCGTCGGTGGTGCGCGCGGTGCGCTCCAGGGGGCCCCAGGAGGGGGCGGGCGCCGGGGGTTCGAAGCCGTGGCCGGTCAGCAGGACCGTGTCGGAGAGGAACCGGGCCAGCTGGTCCAGGTTGGCCGGGCCGCCGTGCGCCAGGTAGGCGTGGGCCTCGGCGGCGATCCCGATCGGCACGGTGGAGGCGGCCATCAACTGGGCGTCGGGGGCCTGTTCACCGGTGAGGACGACGACCGGCCTCCCGGTGGCGAGGACTTGGTCGAGCCCCTCCTGCCAAGCGCGGACACCGCCGAGGAGGCGTACGACGACGAGATCGGTGCCGTCGAGGAGAGCCGGGAGGTCGGCGAGCGGCAGGCGCGAGGGGTTGGCGTAGCGATAGGTCACCGGACCGTCCGCGGCGCGGGCGCTGAGCAGGTCGGTGTCGGACGTCGACAGGAGCAGGATCATGCGGCGTCGGGCCTTCCTCGGGGTGTCCACGCCCCGGGCGGTGTCGGAATGGGGTTCTCCCCTGCTCGAGCGGAGTCGAGCGCGTGGGGAAGGGAGTTCCTGACTCGCCCGGCTGTTGCAGCCGGACTCACAGTGGCGGGACCGCGCCGGATTCGCACCGGGCTTCCTCCCCTGTCGCCGTCTCTGGCGATGCCGGGCCGGGTGGCCCGCTGCTAGGCATAGTAAGGGCCGTACATCGGATGGTGTTCATACCGCTCAGGATGATGGTCGGTATGCTCGCCGCCATGTCCACTTCCGACACCCCTCCGTCGGCCTCGGGGGAGTCCTTCTCCCGGGACCGCGGCGATGCCTGCCCGGGGTCGCTGCGGCTCCACCGGGCGGACGACGGGTCACTGGCGCGGGTCCGGATCCCCGGCGGCGTGCTGGACACGCGGCAGGCGGACGTGCTCCGGGAGGCGGCACGGGAGTTGGGCGACGGTGAGTTGCATCTCACTTCGCGGGGCAATGTCCAGTTGCGCGGGCTCGACGCGGACTGCGGTGGGCGGCTCGCCGAACTCATCGGTGCGGTAGGGCTGCTGCCGTCCTGGAGCCATGAGCGGATTCGCAATGTGGTGGCATCCCCGCTCTCCGGGCTCGACGGCAGGGGCCGCTCGGACGTCCGGCCGTGGCTGACCACGCTGGACGGGCTGTTGTGCGGAAGTGACAAAGCGGCCGGGTTGTCCGGCCGCTTTCTGTTCGCGCTCGACGACGGCCGCGGTGATGTGGACGCACTGGGTGCGGATGTGACGCTGCTGGGGCGGGTCGACGGCGGTGCGTGGCTGCGGATCGGGGCCGCGGAGGCGGTGCTGAGGGTCTCCGGGGCGGACGCGCCCCGTGCCGCGCTGATTGCCGCCGAGACGTTCGTGGACGCGGCGCGGCAGACGGGTGCCTGGCGGGTGAGCGAACTGCCTTTCCCGGCCGCAGAGTTGTGGTCGCGGGTGGGAACGGCATTGCGTACGGCGGGAGTTGACGCGGCCGACCGCCTGGAGCGCGTACCGCCGCCGGCGGCGCCGCAGGAGCCCGGGTACGGACTTGTCGGCACCTCCGGACCGGCCGCGCTCTGTGTCGGTGTGCCGTTCGGACGCCTCACCGGCGCTCAGTGGGAGAGCCTGACCCGTGCGGGCGGTGAAGTGCGGCTGACCCCCTGGCGGAGCGTCGTCGTGACAGGTGTGGCGCGCGGCGCGGCCGCGGCACGGCTGGCCGAGTGGGGCGCGGCCGGACTGGTGGTCGGGCCCGACTCCGCGTGGACCGGCGTCGGGGCCTGCATCGGCCGGCCGGGCTGTGCGAAGTCCCTGGCCGATGTCCGCGGGGACGCGGAGGCCGCGGTGACGGCGGGGGATCCGGGCGTCGCGCGACTGCCCGTGTACTGGTCCGGCTGTGAACGCCGGTGCGGCCACCCCAAGGGCAGCTGGGTCGACGTCGTCGCCGTCCCTGGCGGGCACCAGGTGTCCCTGGTGCGCGGAGACGTGCGGGGCGCCCCGGCGACGGTCCACGGCAGCCCGTCCGACCTGGCCGCCGCGGTGACGGCCGCCCGCGTCACCCGTAGCTGAACCACCGGCCCCAGGGCCCCACACTCTGTCAGCCCGACCACCCACCGACCGGAGAGAGCGAACCCACCGTGTTCCAGTACGAGAAGGACGGACCGGCGATCTACCGCCAGTCCTTCGCCACCATCCGCGCCGAGGCGGATCTCGCGGGGCTGCCCGCCGACGTCAGCCAGGTCGCGGTCCGCATGATCCACGCCTGCGGCATGGTCGACCTCGTACGCGACATCGACTTCACCCCGGGCGTGGTGGCCGACGCCCGCCGGGCACTGCGGTCCGGTGCGCCGATCCTGTGCGACGTGGCCATGGTCGCCAGCGGTGTCACCCGCAAGCGGCTGCCCGCCGACAACGAGGTCATCTGCACCCTGTCGGACCCGGCGGTCCCCGATCTCGCCGCGAAGCTGGGCACGACCCGCAGCGCCGCCGCGATGGAGCTGTGGCGGGACCGCATGGAGGGGGCGGTGGTGGCCGTGGGCAATGCGCCGACCGCGTTGTTCCGGCTGCTCGAGATGATCGAGGAGGGTGCTCCCCGCCCGGCCGCGGTCATCGGTGTGCCCGTCGGTTTCGTCGGAGCCGCCGAGTCCAAGGACGCCCTGGCCGACCATCCGTCCGGTCTGGAACACCTGGTCGTACGGGGCCGTCGCGGCGGCAGCGCCATAGCCGCGGCCGCGCTCAACGCGATCGCCAGCGAGGAAGAGTAAGAGTGAGCGAACAGAACACGGGCCGGCTGTACGGGGTGGGACTCGGGCCCGGCGATCCGGCACTGATGACCGTACGCGCGGTGCAGATCATCGCCGAGGCCGACGTCATCGCCTATCACAGCGCCCGTCACGGGCGGTCCATCGCACGCTCCATCGCCGCCGAGCACATCCGCGCGGACCACATCGAGGAGAAGCTGGTCTATCCGGTCACGACGGAGAGCACCGACCACCCCGGGGGCTACCGGGGTGCGATGGAGGAGTTCTACGGCGAGGCCGCGGCCCGGCTGGCGGTGCACCTGGACGCCGGACGGACGGTGGCGGTGCTCGCCGAGGGCGACCCGATGTTCTACGGCTCGTACATGCACATGCACAAGCGGCTCGCCGACCGCTATCCCACCGAGGTGATCCCCGGCGTCACTTCGGTCAGCGCGGCCGCCGCCCGGCTCGGCACCCCGCTCGCCGAGGGCGAAGAAGTGCTGACGATCCTGCCCGGCACCCTGCCGGAGGAGGAGCTGACGGCCAGGCTGGCCGCCACCGACGCCGCCGTGGTGATGAAGCTCGGGCGTACGTTCCCCGCGGTGCGCCGCGCCTTCGAGGCGTCGGGGCGGCTCGACGAGGCGCACTACGTCGAGCGGGCCACGATGGCCGGGGAACGTACCGGCGAACTGGCGGACACCGACCCGGACTCCGTGCCGTACTTCGCCGTCGCGGTGCTGCCCAGCCGGATCGACGCGCCCCGCCCGGAAGCGGGTGCGGACGCGGCCGGCACCGGTGAGGTCGTGGTCGTGGGTACCGGTCCCGCCGGACCGCTGTGGCTGACCCCGGAGACCCGCGGGGCGCTGGCCGCCGCCGACGACCTCGTCGGCTACACCACGTATCTGGACCGCGTCCCGGTCCGCCCAGGGCAGGCCCGCCACGGTTCGGACAACAAGGTGGAGTCGGAGCGCGCCGAGTTCGCCCTCGACCTGGCCCGCCGCGGCCGCCGCGTGGCCGTGGTGTCGGGCGGCGACCCGGGGATCTTCGCGATGGCGACCGCCGTGCTGGAGGTGGCCTCGCAGGACGCGTACGCGAAGGTGCCCGTGCGGGTGCTGCCCGGGGTGACCGCGGCCAACGCCGCCGCCGCCCGTGCGGGCGCGCCGCTCGGCCACGACTACGCCACGATCTCGCTCTCCGACCGGCTCAAGCCGTGGGAGGTCATCGCCGCCCGGCTGCGCGCGGCCGCGTCGGCGGATCTGGTGCTGGCGCTGTACAACCCGGGTTCGCGGACCCGTACCGAGCAGGTCGGCAAGGCCCGTGACCTGCTGCTGGAGCTCCGTTCGCCGGACACTCCGGTGGTCGTCGGCCGGGATGTGGGCGGGCCCTCGGAGAGCGTACGGATCGTCACCCTGGCCGAGCTGGAACCGGCCGAGGTCGACATGCGGACGATCCTGCTGGTCGGTTCCTCGCAGACGCGGTCGGTGCGGCGGGGGGACGGCCGGCAGATCGTGTGGACGCCGCGGCGGTACCCGGAGGCCTGAGGCAGGCATCGGCCGTCCGCGGCAGGGCCGGCCTCAGCCGCGCAGGCCGGCCAGCCACTCCACCGCCGCTTCCGGCGTGGCGGCCACCGGTACGCCTTCCGGGACCGGCGGCCGGCGGACCACCACCACCGGGATGCCGGCCTCCCGGGCGGCGGCCAGCTTCGGCGCGGTGGCGTCGCCCCCGCTGTCCTTCGTGACGAGGACATCGAGGCGGTGACGGCGGATCAGCTCGCGCTCGCCGTCGAGGGTGAAGGGCCCCCGGTCCAGCAGGACCTCCATCCGCGCCGGGCACGGTCCCTCGGGGGCATCCACCGACCGCATCAGGAACCACAGGGAATCGAGGCCGGCGAAGGCGGCGAGTCCCATCCGGCCGGTGGTCAGGAAGACACGGCGGCCCAGCGTGGGCAGGGCGGCAGCCGCCTCGTCCAGCGATCCGACCGGATGCCAGCGGTCGCCGTCGACGGGCACCCAGCCGGGCCGGCGCAGCGCGAGCAGGGGAACATGGGCGACGGCGGCGGCCGACGCCGCATGGAAACTGATCGTCCCGGCGAAAGGATGGGTGGCATCGATGAGCGCGTCGACCCGGTGCGTACGCAGCCACTCGGCGAGCCCGTCGGCTCCGCCGAACCCGCCGACCCGCACCTCGCCGGGCGGCAGCTTCGGACTGGCCACCCGGCCGGCGAGCGAACTGGTGACCCGGGCCCCGGCGGGGAGCGCCCCCGCCAGGCTCTCGGCGAGGCGGCGGGCCTCCGTCGTGCCACCGAGGACGAGTACGTGCATGGGATCGGTCCAGACATGAGTGAGGCGAAGGGCGGGCGCAGCGCCCAACTCAAACACACCGGTCTTCGGCCCGGCTGGACGACCGGTGCCTGTGCGACCGCGGCCACGACGGCGGCGTACACGGCCCTGCTGACCGGCGACTTCCCCGACCCGGTGTCCATCACCCTGCCGAAGGGCCAGACCCCCGCGTTCGCGCTGGCGGTGGAGGAGCTCGACGGGGAGCGGGCGACGGTCGGCGTGGTCAAGGACGCGGGGGACGACCCGGACGTGACACACGGCGCGCTGGTGCGGGCCACCGTGCGCCGCCTGCCGCCCGGTTCGGGTGTGGTGTTCCGGGCGGGTCCGGGGGTGGGCACGGTGACCCGCCCAGGTCTGCCGCTCGACGTCGGCGAGCCCGCGATCAATCCGATGCCGCGGCAGATGATGCGCGACCACATCGCGCGGATCGCTGCGGACCACGGGGCCACAGGCGACGTCGAGGTCACCGTGTCCGTCGATCACGGCGAGGAGATCGCCCGTTCCACGTGGAACCCGCGCCTGGGCATCCTGGGCGGGCTGTCGATCCTCGGCACGACCGGGGTCGTCGTCCCGTACTCCTGCTCGGCGTGGATCGACTCGATCCGCCGCGGTGTGGACGTGGCCCGCGCGGCGGGACACACGCATGTGGCGGGGTGCACGGGGTCGACCTCGGAGAAGACCGTCGTCGCCGAGTACGGCCTGCCGGAGATCGCCCTGCTCGACATGGGGGACTTCGCAGGAGCGGTGCTCAAGTACGTACGCAGGCATCCGGTGGACCGGCTGACGGTGTGCGGCGGGTTCGCGAAGCTGTCGAAGCTCGCTGCGGGCCATCTGGATCTGCACTCGGCCCGCTCCCAGGTCGACAAGGGGTTCCTCGCCGAACTCGCCCGGCGGGGCGGCGCGGACACGGCCCTGGCCGCCGCAGTGGCGGACGCCAACACGGGCCTGGCCGCCCTCCAGCTGTGCGCGGCGGCCGGGGTCCCCCTGGGTGACCTGGTCGCGGTCGCCGCCCGCGACCAGGCGCTGTCGGTGCTGCGAGGGGCGCCGGTGGCCGTGGACGTCATCTGTATCGACCGGGCGGGCGCGGTCGTCGGCCGCAGCGGGGTCCACTGACCGCTCGGTCTCCCACCCCGCCCGTTCCCGTGTCCGCGATCACGGGACGGGCTCGGTGTTCGAGCCCGTCCGGCGAGTGAGGGCCGGGGCCCGGGGGGCGCCCCATGGGGTCAGCAGACGTGCCGGTCGCGCTCCGCCGAGTACAGGTGGCTGTCCCGGAACTGCTCGGCGCCCAGCGTGCGGCCGACCATGATGACGGCGGTACGGATCACTCCGGCGGTCTTCACCTGCTCGGCGATGTCGCTCAGCGAACCGCGCAGGATCAGCTCGTCCGGGCGGGACGCCATGGCCACCACGGCGGCCGGGCAGTCGGCCCCGTAGTGCGGCAGCAGCTCCTCGACCACCCGGTCGACGTACCGGGCGGCCAGGTGCAGCACGATCAGCGCACCGCTGCGCCCGAGCGTCGCCAGGTCCTCGCCGTCCGGCATGGCCGTGGCGCGGTGGGCGATCCGGGTGAGGATGACGGTCTGGCCGACGGTCGGCACGGTCAGCTCCCGCTTCAGGGCCGCGGCGGCCGCCGCGAACGCCGGTACGCCGGGCACCACTTCGTACGGCACACCTGCCGCGTCGAGACGCCTCATCTGCTCGGCGACCGCGCTGAAGACGGACGGGTCGCCGGAGTGCAGCCGGGCCACGTCGTGCCCGTCCTCGTGTGCGCGTACCAACTCGCCGGTGATCTCGTCGAGATTGAGCTGCGCGGTGTCGACGAGGAGGGCGTCCGGCGGGCATTCGGCGAGCAGTTCGCGCGGGACCAGGCTGCCCGCGTACAGACAGACCTGGCAGGCGGCGAGCGTCCGGGCACCGCGCACCGTGATCAGGTCGGCGGCGCCGGGCCCGGCGCCGATGAAGTACACGGTCATCTGTTCTCTCCTGATGAGGACGGTGAGGACGGTATCGGGGAGGTGCCGACGGGCTTGCACACGGACCACTGGGTGACCGGCATGGCATGCCGCCAGCCGGTGAAGCCGCCGACCGGCACGGCGTGCGCGACCGCGAGCCGCACCAGATCGCCGCCGTGGCTCCGGTACCGCTCGGCGAGCAGTGCCTCGGACTCCAGCGTGACGGTGTTGGCGACCAGCCGTCCGCCGGGCGGCAGCGCGTCCCAGCAGGCGTCGAGCAGCCCCGGCACGGTCAGCCCGCCGCCGATGAACACGGCGTCCGGCACCGGCAGTCCGTCGAGCACCTCCGGGGCCCGGCCGGTGACCACACGCAGCGCGGGGACGCCGAGCCGGTCCGCGTTACGGGTGATGCGCCCGGCCCGTACCGGGTCGCGCTCGACGGTGACGGCGTGACAGGACGGGTGCGTACGCATCCACTCGACGGCGATCGATCCGGAACCGCCGCCGATGTCCCACAGCAGCTCGCCGGGTGCCGGGGCCAGTGCCCCGAGGGTTGCGGCGCGGACATGACGCTTGGTGAGCTGTCCGTCGTGTTCGTACGCGTCGTCCGGCAGCCCGGGTACGGCGCCGAGCCGCAGTGCGTCCGGGTCCCGCCGGCACTCGACCGCAACGACGTTCAGCGGATCGCCCGCCGGATGCGCCCAACCGTCGGCCGTCCCCGTGACACAGTCCTCGGCCTCGCCGCCGAGCTGTTCCAGCACCCGCATCGGGCTGGGCCCGAAGCCGCGTTCGCGCAGCAGCGCGGCCACTTCACCGGGGGTTCCGGCACCCGCGCTCAGCACCATCAGCCGCCGGCCCTCGTGCAGGGCGGCGGCCAGCCGGGCGTTGGGTCTGCCCACCAGCGTGACGACCTCGGTGTCCTCCAGCGGCCAGCCGAGCCGGGCACAGGCATAGGAGACGGACGACGGATGCGGCAGGACACGGAGGTTCCCCGCACCCAACTCCTCGCAGAGCGCGCGCCCGATGCCGTAGAACATGGGGTCGCCGCTGGCCAGCACGGCTGTCCGAAGCCCCCGATGTGCGGCAAGGAGACCGGCCACGGCGGGCCGCAGCGGAGAAGGCCAGGGCACACGGCGTCCCGTACAGACCGGCGGCAGCAGGTCCAGTTGCCGTGCACCGCCGATCACCGCCTGCGCGTCGAGCAGCACCGCACGCGAGCTCTCCGGCAGCCCCGCCCACCCGTCGGCGCCGATCCCCACGACGGTCGGCGCAGGTGGCGGGGGTGTTGCGGGCTCTGCGGGGATCACGGCCGGTACCTCGGTGTTCGGGGGCTGACGCAGCCGAAACTCTACTGTTCGCGCTGACCCGCGAGATCGTTCCGGCCGGGTGAGCATCGCCATACGTACGCCGCAACGTCCTCGGCCGGACAACGCTTCTCCGCGGGACGCAGGAAGGCGGACGCCCCTGCCCCGGCGTGTGGGCCGGGGCAGGGGCGTTCGAGACCCGAAGTCCGGATCAGAATGCGAAGACGGGTCCCGCTGCCGCCTCCAAGGCGCAGGCGTTCGGGTAGGTGCGCTGCCAGTCCACCGTGTCGCTGTCGTACGTCCCCTCGGCGGTGACCGTGACGGGGTCGTGGATCAGCGGGCACAGGTGCGGGTCGCCGGGCAGCGTGTCGAAGTCGCCCCGGGCCTCGTCCAGGGCGGCGCACGCCTCCGCCGCCCTCGGGTGGTGGCCCTGGGAGGTGGCCGGACACTCGAGGGCGATGCCGCGGATCCAGGTGTTCTCGCTGCCGGAGACGGTCAGGAAGAGGAGGGTCTCCCGGGAGTCGGCCTGCGCGGTCGGGGACATGAGCAGGGGCGCGGCCAGGGCGGCTGCTGTCAGCGAGGCGGCGGCCAGGCGCCGGGCGACGGTGGAGAGGATCACAGTGGGGGTAACGAACCGCCGGTCACGAGGACACGAGCGGTGTTCTTCACGGACGGGGTGAGCGGAGGTTCCGGCACGCCGTTCGACCCGTCCGCGGGGCATCTCTCTTACGCGGGGCTGCCGCACTGCGCCGCGCACCTCGTCCGCTCTCCACGACCGAGGAACCGGGAGCGGTCAGTGCTGATCGGCGGGGGTGATGTTCTGGTTGGCGTGGAAGAAGTTGTCCGGGTCGTAGGCCTGCTTGATCTTGGCGAGCCTGTCGTAGTGACCGCGGTAGGTGGCCTTCACCCGGTCCGGCGTCTCACCCGCGCCGATGAAGTTCACGTACGTGCCGCCCATCGAGTGCGGATGCAGCTCCTCCCAGTAGTCCACGCACCACTCCCTGAGCCTCTCGGCGCTGTCCGGGTCCGGGTCGATGCCCGCGATGACACCGGACCAGACCGCGTCCCGGTAGGCCCAGGCCGTGTCGTCGGGGCCCAGCCGGTGGGCGGCTCCGTCCACCGGGTACAGATGCATGGTCGACAGATCGGTGGGGAGGTTCTCGGCGTACTTGGTGTGCACGTCGATGGCGGCGTCCGTGATCCGGTCGAAGAGGTTGCCGCGCCAGTACCACTGCAGACCGGCCGGGAGCAGGTCGTCGAACATGGCCTGCAGCGCGGGGTACGGCATCGGTGCGGTGAAGTGGAAGGCCGGCGGGCCCGGTTCGTTCACGACCTTGAGGGTCTCTTCGAGTACCGCGGGGTCGCCGGTCCAGCACCAGACGACGCCGCACATCTTCTGGCCGTGCAGCTCCTCCGGGAACGGCGGGCCGGGCGGCACGCTGAGCGCGGCGAAGAATCCGTTCAGCTCCTCGGGCGCCTGCGGCAGGAAATCCCGGTACCACTCGAGGACTTCGCGGGTCCGGTCGACCGGCCATACGGTGATCGCCACACCGACGGTGTCCACCGGATGCAGCCGGAAGCTGAACGAGGTGACGACGCCGAAGTTCCCGCCGCCGCCCCGCAGCGCCCAGAACAGATCGGCGTTCTCGCTCTCGTTCGCGGTGACGAAGCTGCCGTCGGCCAGTACGACGTCCGCTGCGAGCAGGTTGTCCACCGTCAGGCCGTAGCTGCGGGTGAGATAGCCGTGGCCGCCGCCGAGGGTGAGGCCGCCGATGCCCGTGGTGGACTGGATCCCGGCCGGGGTGGCGAGCCCGAAGCCGTGGGCGGCGTGGTCGAGGTCGGCGAGCCTGCTGCCGCCGCCGACGCGGGCGGTCCGGGTGCCCGGATCGATGTGCGCCCAGCGCATGGGTGACAGGTCGAGGGTGACGCCGTCGTCCACCAGGCACAGTCCGCCACCGCTGTGTCCGCCGCCCCGTACGGCGAGTTCGAGACCTTCGTCGCGGATGAAGCCGACCGCGGCCATGACGTCGGCCGCGTCCGTGCACCGCACCACGGCGGCCGGACGCCGGTCGATCATGGCGTTGTAGATCGTGCGGGCCTCGCGGTACTCCGGGTCCTGCGGGCCGATGACCGGGCCGCGCAGAGCGGTTCGCATCGCTTCGAGAGTGGTGCCGTCCATGGTCGTCTCCTTGCCGGGCGCGCGGACCGCCGATGCCTCCACGCTCCCGCCGGGCGGGGGGCCGTGCAATCGCCAGGGGCCGCGCAAAGAGCGACATGCGGTGTCGGGCAGGGGTGGGCACCGGACGCCGGTGGGCGCACCATGAAGCCATGGATGGAGGCCCAGGGCCTTTCACCGGTGACCTCAGCCCACCGGGGCACCTCGCCGGGCCCGGCGAGGGCATCAGCCCGGAGGAACTGGCGCTCGCGGCGCGCAACCATGGACTGCCGCTGGAGGCGCTGCGTCACGACGTCACCCCCCTCGGACTGCACTACGTACTGGTGCACTACGACATCCCGTACGTCCCCGACGCCCGCGTCGCGCGCTGGCAGCTCACCGTGCACGGCCGGGTCCGCAGACCGCTCGCGCTGGACCTGGCGGCCCTGCGGTCGTTCCCGGCCGTCACACTCCGCGTCACGATGGAGTGCGCGGGCAACGGCCGGGCCCTGCTCGCACCGCGCCCGGTCAGCCAGCCATGGCTGGTCGAGGCGGTCGGTACGGCGGAGTGGACCGGGGTACCGCTGCGGCTGCTGCTCGCCGAGGCCGGAATCCGGCCCGACGCCGTCGAGGTCGTCTTCAGCGGGGCCGACCACGGGGTCGAGCGCGGCGTCGAACAGGACTACCGGCGGAGCCTGCCGCTGGACGTGGCCACCGGAGACGACCCGGAAGTGCTGGTGGCGTACCGGATGAACGGCGGGCCGCTGCCGCCGCAGCACGGCCATCCGCTACGCCTGGTGGTGCCCGGCTGGTACGGCATGGCGCATGTGAAGTGGCTCCGCGAGATCCGGCTCACGGGCGCCCCGTTCACCGGATTCCAGCAGGCGACGGCCTACCGCTACCGCCAGGAGCCCGGTGATCCGGGCCGGCCCGTCACCCGGATGGCCCCACGGGCGCTGATGATCCCGCCGGGGTGCCCGGACTTCATGTCCAGGATCCGTTTCGTACGCCCCGGCCGCGTTCTGCTGGAAGGTAGGGCCTGGTCGGGGCGGCCGCCGGTCACCCGGGTCGAGGTGACCACGGACGACTGCCGTTCCTGGCACGACGCCGAACTCGGCCCGCCGGACAGGAGCGGAGCGCACCCCTGGGCCTGGCAGCGGTGGCAGTCGACGTGGACGGCCACGCCCGGAAACCATGTCCTGGCCGCCCGCGCCACCGATGCGGCGGGGCGGGTCCAGCCCCTCACCCAACCCTGGAACCGCGGCGGCTTCGGCAACAACCGCATCCAGCGGATCCTGGTCCACTGCGGGCCGGGACAGCTGGGGGTGAGGAGTACGCCTCAGGGGGCGCACGGGTGATGCGGTTCAGATGAGGAGCTTCGTCTTCGCCTGCCGGAACTCCTCTTCCGTGATGGCGCCCCGGTCCTTGAGGTCCGCGAGTTTCGCCAGCTCCTCGACGCTGCCGCGGCTCTTCGGCGCACCGCCACCCGTGTCACCCGCGCCTGCGGCCTCGCGCACGTACGCCTTGAAGGCGGCCTCTCTCTCCTGGACCTCCTTGAGGTCGCGCTTCCCCATGGATCTGCCGCGCGCGATCACATAGATCAGGACGCCGAGATAGGGCAGCACCAGGGCCAGGATCAGCCACCCCGCTTTGGCCCAGCCCCCCAGGTCGTCGCTGCGGAAGATGTCCGCGATGACCTTGAAGAGGAGGAACAGCCACATGATCCAGAGGAAGAACCAGAGCATGGTCCAGAACAGGTTGAGCAGGGGGTAGTCGTCCACGTTCGGCTCCCTGGTCGTCGCTGTGGCGCAGCGTCTGATGTCTGAATTCTGAACCAGTCATATCATCAGATATAGGCACCTGCTCGTCGTCGTCCGAGGCCTTCCTCAGGGGTGGTGCGGAGTACCTTGGAATCATGAGGGAGGCGTGGGCGAGGGCGTATGAGAGCCCCAGATGAGTCGGCCCTGAGCCCGGTCGGGGCGATCGGGCGCGTGACCGTGCCGATCCCGGAGGGCGGTCCCGGCGAAGTGCTGGTGGCCGTACGGGGCGGGTCGGAGGCCTACACCGCATGGTCGACGACGTCGATCGACCGGGACGAACGTGTGGTTGTCGTCGACTCGGTCTCGGCGCGCAGCGTGATCGTCGAACGGCTGCCGGCCTGAACGCAGGAAGCGGAGCCGAGACCCGATTCAGAGATCCGACGCCGCGATGAAAATGACCTGACGGCAGGAGTTCGCTCATGTTGTTCTGGCACGTTCCCGCCCCCAACGAGGCGATGCTCATCTCCGGATCGAAGCGGCAGACGCAGGACACCCAGTTCCGGATCGTCACCGGCCACGGCAGTTTCGTCGTACCCGTGAAGCAGAAGGCGCGCATGCTCTCCCTGGCGCTGCGCGAGGCGGAGATCACCGAGGACTGCGTCACCCAGCAGGGCATCCGTCTCAACGTCCGCGCAGTCGCGGTCTTCAAGGTCGGTGACGACGCCGTCTCCATCGCCAACGCCGCACGCCGCTTCCTGTCCGAGCAGGACCAGATGGAAGAGCTCGCCGGCCGGATCTTCGCCGGTCACCTGCGTTCCATCATCGGCGGCCTGACCGTCGAACAGATCATCCGGGAACGGAACCGGGTCTCCCAGGAGGTCATCGCGGGAAGTCACGGCGAGATGGAGAAACTCGGCATCGTCGTGGACGCCCTCCAGATCCAGGAGATCGACGACGCCACCGGCTACATCAACAACCTCGCCGCCCCGCACGCGGCCGCCGTCGCCAGCCAGGCCCGGATCGCCCAGGCCAGGGCCGACCAGGAAGCGGCCGAGCGCGAGCAGCAGGCCGCGGCGCTCAAGGCCGAGTACGAACGGGACACCGCGATCAAGCGGGCCGGCTTCCTCGCCGAGACCGAGCAGTACAACGCCCGCGCCGCCCAGGCCGGACCGCTGGCCCAGGCCAGGGCGTCGCAGGAGGTCATCGAGGAGCAGACGGCTCTGGCCGAACGGCAGGCCGGGCTGGCCGCACAGCGGCTGGAGGCGGAGGTCAGGCGTCCGGCGGACGCCGAGGCGTACCGTCAGCGCACGCTCGCCGAGGCCGCCCGTGACCGGGCGAAGTTCCAGGCCGACGGCAGCGCGTACACCGAACGGACCCTGGCCCAGGCGCAGGCCGACGCCAACACCGCCCGCGCCGCCTCGCTCCGGGACGGCAACCAGGAACTGATCGCGGCCAACCGCATCGTGGAGAACCTGCCGGCGCTGGCCGACGCGGCCGCCCGCGGGATGAAGGGGGCCAACCTGACCGTGCTCAACGGAACCAGCGGGGTCAATGAGATGGCGGCGGGTGTGGTGGGCCAGGGGCTGGCCATTCTCCAATCGCTCCAGCGCAGCGCGAGCGCGGGGAAACCGGCGGTCGACGCGAAGCGGGCGCCGCGCATCACCGACTCGAACTGACCCGGGCAGGGCCGGGGCGGGAAAGGTGCGGGAAGGGCGTCGGGGGCCGTTCGGTCGGGCAGCCATTTCATGGGTGGTCAGCAGTCCGTTCCTGATGGCGTAGAGTTGTGTTCACCGACGCGGGGTGGAGCAGCTCGGTAGCTCGCTGGGCTCATAACCCAGAGGTCGCAGGTTCAAATCCTGTCCCCGCTACTGAAGAGTCAGGCCCGGCATGCATTGAGCGTGCCGGGCCTGACTCGTGTTTTCCGTCCCCCCTTCGGCCGATGAGGAGTCGCCGCGCGGCGGCGCCCCGGCAAGCCTGGGAAGCAGGCCCATGTCCGCAGCCGGGCGCGTGCAGGTCAGGACAGCCGTGCGTGCACGGGGCAGGAGACCACAGGGCGCACGGCCCAGGACAGCACCGGGCGCGCCGGGCAGGAGACCACAGGTGGGGATGGCGAGGAAGCTGCTCGGGGGGCGGGTCAGGGGGCGGGCCATGGTGCGCGGCTGGGCCTGGTGGTTCGTCCGTGCGCTGCCGCTTCTGATGATCGTCGGCGGACTCGTCTTCGACTACCTCAGCCCACCGCCCTTCACCGCCGTGCCGATGTTCGTGGCCGCTCCGCTGATCGCCGCACCGTTCTTCTCTCCGGTCAGCACCGTCCTCACGGGCGTCGCCGCGATTTGCTCGATCCTCTCGCTGCGGTTGCCCAGTGGCGGTCTGCTGCACGTCGTGCCGTTCATCGAGCTCGTCACCGTGATCACGGTCGCGATCCTTGCGGTCGTCATCAACAGGGTCGTACGGCGCAGCACCGAGCAGCTGGCTTCGGCGCGGGTCATCGCGGAGACCGCCATGCGGGCCGTGCTGCCGACGCCGTCCGAGCGGATCGGAGGGCTCCATGTCGCCGCGCGGTACGAGGCCGCCCAGGCGGACGAATTCGTCGGCGGTGACCTGTTCGCCGTGGCGGAGAGCTCGTACGGGGTACGGCTCGTGGTCGGGGACGTGCGGGGCAAGGGGCTCGAAGCGGTCGGGACGGTGGCGGTGGTCATCGGCGCGTTCCGGGAGGCCGCCGAGCAGGAGGATTCGCTGGAGGGCGTGGCGCGGAGGCTGGAGCGGGCGCTGGCGCGGGAGGGGGCGAGGCAGGGCGGCATCGATCCGGTCGAGGGGTTCGTCACCGCCGTGCTCGCCGAGGTCCCGCCCGGCGGGGCCGAGGTGCGCATCGTCAACCGCGGCCACCCCGAGCCGCTGCTGCTCCGCCCCGACGGCTCACTGGACGTGTTGGTCCCGACGGTGCCCGCGCTGCCGCTCGGCATGGACCTGGGGGTGTGGACGGACCGGGCCGACGTATGGGAGCTGGACGCCGGGATGACGCTGCTCGCGTACACGGACGGACTCTCCGAGGCGCGCGACGCCCAAGGGGTCTTCTACGATCCGGCGGCCCGGCTGCGCGGGCGGATCTTTCCCGGGCCCGAGGAGCTGCTGTCCGCGCTGGTCGACGACGTACGGCTGCACACCGGCGGCCGATCCACCGACGACATGGCGCTGCTCGCGGTCGCACGTCCCGCCCGGAGGCAGCCGGATCGGCGCAGGACTGTGAAGATCGTGGGCCGGGATGCGAGTGAGGAAGGGCTGAGTCGGTGAAGGGCTTCGCAGGGCGATGCCACGGTGCGTAATCGAAAGGCCTCGCTCCGCATAACATTTGACGCAACGTCAGAAACCGGGTAGTGGCTGAGTGGCGATCAACTCGCCCGTTTCCGCCCGATTGTGTCCCGTAAAGTCCAGGCCAAAGGCGTTAACGATCAGTCGGAACGGCTTGGAATCGGACCCGTCCGTCTATTAACGTTCGATAACGCAGCGCGGTTGTCCCAGCCGCCGTCAGTGGCGGCACCGTGCGCGAGCGCCGAATTCCGCAAGGGAACCGGGGAACCACCTACATGGGGTGAATCGGACACCTGTGTCTCGTGAGAGGCAGAGGGATCCGTAGGAGACCTTCCTGCTCCGAACCCGTCAGCTAACCCGGTAGGCGAGAAGGAAGGAAAGGAGTGCGCCCCCGTGGCGTCCAACAAGCCTGCCCCCGAAGCCCCCTCCCGGTTCGGCTCCGACTTCACGACCGAGCAGCGAACCGATTTCGGCGCCGAGTTCACCACTGAGTTCGCGACCGACGGTTTCGGTGAGACCGACCGGGCGTGGGAGGAATGGAACCCCACCGAGGAGTCCGTCCGCCCCGTACGCGGCAGGCACCGCGTCGTCAAGCAGCGCAACGGGCTCGCCCGCAGCTCCACGGTGCTCGGAGTCGGTGTCATCGCGGCCGTGGGAGCGGGTGGCATGGCCACCGCGCAGAGCAAGCCGCCGGTCTCCATCTCCCTTCCCGACTCTCTCGCGGACAACCTCCCCGACGCCAAGTCCCTTCCCGGCGTGGGCGCCCTGTTCTCCGACGGGTCCGTGACCGACCAGGCGAAGTCCGCGGTTGCGACCGCCCCGCTCACCAGTGCCGGCATCACCACCGCCGAGGCCGAGCAGGGCACCACCGACGCCGGCGAGGCGCTGCGCGCCCGCATCCTCCAGCAGGCCGAGCAGCAGCAGAACGCCGCCGAAGCGGAGATCAAGGCCGCTGAGGAGAAGGCCGCTGCGGAGAAGGCCGCCGCCGAGGCCAAGGCGAAGCAGGACGTCGCCGAGGCCAAGGCCGCCGCCGACAAGAAGAAGGCGGAGGAAGCGGCGAAGGCGAAGGCCGAGGCCGCACGGCTTGCCAAGCTCGCCGCCTCCTACGCCATCCCCACCTCCTCGTACACGATCACCTCGACCTTCGGCGAAGCCGGTTCGATGTGGTCCTCCGGCTACCACACCGGCCTCGACTTCGCGGCGCCGACCGGCACCCCGATCAAGGCCGTCCACACCGGCACCGTCAAGTCGGCGGGCTGGTCCGGTTCGTACGGCTACCGCACGGTCCTGGAGCTCGAGGACGGTACGGAACTGTGGTTCTGCCACCAGTCGTCGATCGACGTCACCGTCGGCCAGAAGGTCACCACCGGCGAGACCATCGGCCGTGTCGGAGCCACCGGCAACGTGACCGGACCCCACCTCCACCTGGAGGTCCACACCCCGGACGGCACCGGCATCGACCCGATGGCCTGGCTGCGCGACAAGGGCCTCACCGTCTGAACCCGCGCCGGTTCTCCGGCCCCTCGTACCCGGCAGTCCTGACGCTCCCCCCCGACGTCAGGGCTGCCGGTCTGCTGTCACCCGGTCCTTGGGACCCCATGCGGATGCGCCTGCACCCCCTTTCCCCCCCGGTACGGAATAGCGGGCGCGGCGGAGTCCGTTGATCCACTCATGACTTCTCTTCGTAAGCTCGGCTCTTCCGACCTCCAGGTCTTCCCGCTCGCCCTCGGTGGCAACGTCTTCGGCTGGACCGCCGACGAGGCGCAGTCGTTCGCCGTACTGGACGCGTACGTCGCGGCGGGCGGCAACTTCCTGGACACCGCGGACGCGTACTCCGCGTGGATCCCCGGCAACGAGGGCGGCGAGTCGGAGACGGTCATCGGCAAGTGGCTCGCCGCACGCTCCAACCGTTCCGACATCGTCGTCGCCACCAAGGTCGGCGCCCACCCCGCGTACAAGGGGCTCTCCGCCACCACCATCAAGGCCGCGGCCGAGGAGTCGCTGCGCCGGCTGGGCACCGACCACATCGACCTCTACTACACGCACTTCGACGACGAGACCGTCCCGGTCGAGGAGATCATCACCGCCCTCGACCAGCTGGTGAAGGACGGCAAGGTGCGCGAGATCGCCGCGTCCAACATCAGCCCGGAGCGGCTCCAGGCGTCCCTGGACTTCTCCGAGCGCGAGGGGCTCGCCCGATACGTCGCCCTGCAGCCGCACTACAACCTCGTCTCCCGCGACACGTACGAGGGCGAGCTCCAGGAGACGGCCGCCCGCGCCGGTCTCGCCGCCGTCCCGTACTTCGCCCTGGCCGCGGGCTTCCTCACCGGCAAGTACCGTCCGGGTGCGTCGGTGGAGAGCGCGCGGGCCGAGAAGGCCGGTCAGCACCTGGCCTCGGAGCGCGGACAGAAGGTCCTGGCGGCACTCGACAAGGTCGCCGAGGAGCGCGGCGCCGAGGTCGCGACCGTCGCCCTGGCCTGGCTCGCCGCCCGTCCGACCGTCGCCGCGCCGATCGCCTCGGCCCGTACGGTCGAGCAGGTGCCCGCCCTGGTGGCCGTGGCCGACCTTCAGCTGACCGAACAGGAACTGGCGGAGCTCACCGAGGCGTCGGCCTGAGACCTCACCGGGAGCGCGGGGGCGGGACGTTGCCGTACGGCGGCCGGGCATACGGCTGTTGGGCGTGGGGTGCCAGATACGGGTTCGGGAGGTAGCCGCCGTACTGCGGGTGCGGGGCCGGCCCCGCAGGTATGTACCGGGGGCGCAGGCGGCCCGTCGCCTGCGCCGCGTACGTCAGCGCGGGTCCTGCCACCTCCCTGCGCTGCCAGAGGTGGTGCAGCAGCTCCAGCTCGCGCGCCACGAAGTCCGGGTCCGCGGCCCCGCGGCGGGCCTGACGGCGCAGGAACGCCAGCGACGTCGCGAACGACTCGTACTCTGCGACCGCACGGGCCGCCGCTCTGCCGCGCGCCCTGGCCTGCGCCTTGGCATGACTGCGGACCTGCGCCACGACCCTGTTGCTGCCGTACGCTGGCGAGTGGGCCGGTGGCGGGCCGGGCACGGGACAGCCGTAGCCGGGGCTCGTGTACGGCGCTCCGTACGGGGTGCTGTACGCGTTCGTGCTTCCGCAGGCACTCGCGTGCCGGTGGCGCGCCATGTCCCGGGCCATGCCGCGGGCCCGCATCGAGGAGAGCGCGAGCGGCTCGGCCGGGGTGAGCCAGCCGGCCGCCGCATAGACGGGCAGCTCGGTGGCCAGGGTCCGCAGCTCCCGCTGGCGCGACCAGATCACCAGCCAGGTGACCAGCCCGAAGACCGGGACCATGAACGCCCCGTACACGACATAGAAGCCGTACGGACCGAACGACCCCGAGCCGTTCCACAGGGCGTGCATGCCCATCGCGAGGATCAGCCCGAGCAGGGGCAGCAGGATCCGGCGGATGCGGTGGCGACGTGCGCAGAGCGCGGCGAATCCGAAGCCCAGGCCGGTCAGCACGGTGAAGAGGGGATGCGCGAACGGCGTCATCACGGCACGTACGAAGAACGTCGCGGCCGTCACCGACGCGAAGCCCGACGTGCCGATCTGCTGGTCCTCGCCGAAGGCATTGCCCAGATAGAGGATGTTCTCGGTGAAGGCGAAGCCCGTCGCGGTGAAGCCCGCGATGACGACGCCGTCGAGGATGCCGCTGAAGTGGCGCCTCCGGAAGAGGAAGATCAGCAGGAGGGCCGCGGCCTTCGCGCTCTCCTCGACCACCGGTGCTATCACCGTGGCGCCGAGAGTGTCCGCGCCCGCCGGGTCGGCGGTGGCCGTCGCGATCCAGCGGGTCGCGAACGAATTCGCGATGATGGCGACCAGGGCGGCGGCGCACGCACCCCAGGCGAAAGCGAACAGCAGATTCCGCCAGGACCACGGCTCGACCCGGTCCAGCCAGCGGAACGCCGCCATCAGCAGCGGTACCGGCAGTACGGCGAGGCCCAGACCGACCAGGAACCCCTCCGTACCCGTCTGATCGCGGACCAGGGCGAGGATCACCAGTCCGCAGAGAGCCAGCACCGTGAAGACCGCACCGGCACGGAACGTCTTGCTCCGCCAGACCAGGCCGACCCGGCGCGGCCGGTAGCGCCACTGGCCCCGCTCCGGGACGGCCGCCAGGATCTCGCCGACCCGCTGCTCCTGGAGAAGCGGGACGGCCGGCTGCGACTGCTTCTGCTGCACAGACCCGTCGGACACCCGATGACCCTAACGAGCGGGACCGACAACTGACCATGGGGCGACGGGGGACGCGCACCGACCCCGTAGGGAAATCCGCAGTTCAGCGGCTCAGTGGCGGGTGAACAGCAGGTCGTGCACGACATGGCCCTTGTCCAGGCCCTGTCCCTCGAACCGGGTCAGCGGCCGGAACGCGGGCCGCGGTGCGTAGCCGCCGTCCGCCTGGGTGTTCTCGAAGCGGGGGTGCGCGGTCAGCACCTCCAGCATCTGCTCGGCGTACGGCTCCCAGTCGGTCGCACAGTGCAGCACGGCCCCCGGCTTCAGCCGCTGCGCCACCAGATCGAGGAACTCCGGCTGGATCAGCCGCCGCTTGTGGTGGCGCTTCTTGGGCCACGGGTCGGGGAAGTACACCCGCAGCCCGTCGAGCGAGTCCGGCGGCAGCATCTCGCGCAGCAGGATGATCGCGTCACCGTTGGCGACCCGGATGTTGGACAGTCCGTTCCGGTCCGCGAGACCGAGCAGGTTGCCCTGGCCCGGTGTGTGCACATCGACGGCGAGTATGCCGGTACCCAGGTCGTCGGCCGCCATCTGCGCGGTGGCCTCACCCATCCCGAAGCCGATCTCCAGCACGACCGGGAGCCCGTCGAACAGCTCCGGCAGGTCGAGGACCGACTGTCCGTCGATGTCCAGACCCCACTTCGGCCAGAGCCGCTGCAGAGCGTCCTCCTGGCCGGGTGTGACACGGCTGCGGCGCGGCTGGAAACTACGGATCCGGCGCTCGTGGTGCGAACCGGCCGGATCGGCGGCGGGCCCGCCGGGGAAGCGCGGCTCCTGACGCAGCCTGCGCTGCCGCTCGAAGGCGGCGGCACGCAGATCGTGGGACTCGTCGGTCTCGGGGGCGGGATTCAAGGACTCAGACACAATGCCCCGATTCTACGGCGGGCGGCTTCCATCCTGTCCCGCGTGCCCGGAGCAGCGCCCTGCGTGCCACCTCCCGCCCGATGGGCAGCGAGGCCGTGGCGGCGGGCGACGGAGCGTTCAGCACGTGCACGGTGTGCGGGGCCTCGCGGATCAGGAAGTCGTCCACCAGCGTGCCGTCGCGCAGCACCGCCTGGGCCCTGACGCCGGCCGCGGCGGGACGCAGATCGTCCTCGGTGACCTCGGGCAGCAGCCGCCGCACCGCCGCCGTGAACGCGCGCTTCGACAGCGAACGGTGCACCTCTCCCGCCCCGTACCGCCAGTGCCTGCGCGCGATCCGCCAGGAGCCGGGCCAGGCCAGCGTGTCCATGAGCTCGTTCGGGCGTACGACCGGCCAGCCGTACCCCTCGCGGGCCAGCGCCGGCACCGCGTTCGGCCCGACGTGGACGCTGCCGTCGTGGCCCCGGGTCAGATGCACCCCGAGGAACGGGAACGCCGGGTCGGGGACCGGGTAGACCAGGCCGCGCACCAGCTCCGGCCTGGCCAGCTCGTAGTACTCCCCGCGGAAGGGCACGATCCGCATGCCCGGGTCGTCGCCCGCGAGGAGCGCCACCCGGTCGCTCTGCAGCCCCGCGCAGTTGACCAGGACCCGTGCCCGCACCACCCGTCCGTCCGCCGTCCGCACCGCCACACCCCACGGGCGGCGGTCGATCGCCGTGACCTCCGCCCCGAACCGGATCAGCCCACCCGCGCCACGCACCTCGGCCGCGAACCGCTCGGTCACCGCCTTGAAGTCGCACACCCCGGTCGTCCCGACCCGGATCGCCGCGAGCCCGCGCACCTGCGGCTCGTACTCCGTGATCTGCGCAGGTCCCAGCTCCCGCACCGGCAGCCCGTGATTCCGGCCGCGCTGCACCAGCGCGTGCAGCCGGGGCAGCTCGGACCGTTCGGTCGCGACGATCAGCTTGCCGGTCACCGCATGCGGAATGCCGTGCTCCGCGCAGAAGTCGACCATCTCCGCGGCGCCGCGGACCGCATAGCGGGCCTTCAGCGAGCCAGGACGGTAGTAGATACCGCTGTGGATCACGCCGCTGTTGCGCCCCGTCTGATGGCGCGCCGGGCCCCATTCCTTCTCCAGCACCGTCACCCGCGTGCCCGGAGCGGTCCGCGTGATCGCATACGCCGTCGACAGGCCGACGATCCCGCCGCCGATCACCAGCACATCGCAGTCGTACGCCGCGTGCGTCATCATCACGCCACCTCCCACCCCGATAGTGCACTGACCCACTGACAACGCACTCAAACCACCGGAGCCCAGCGTGGCGCCGAGATTTCGGCCGGCGGCCGCCTGCGCGTCGCCCGGAGGACTCCGCGAAGGCATCCGAGGAGGCGGGCGCCGCCCGGGGGTGGCCGCTACGCGGGCGCCACCAGCAGCGGTCGCGCCCGCTCACGCAGCTCGGCGACGCGCGGCTCGTCCCCGTACGGTTCGAGGCGATGCAGCAGGTCCCGTACGTACTCGGTGGTCCGCGCCGACGAGATGCGGCCGGCCACCTCCACCGCCCGGGTGCCCGCCGCGCACGCCGCGTCGAGGTTGCCCGACTCCAGCTCGGCGACGGCCGAGACCACCAGCCGCAGCCCGTGCGAGCGGACGAACTCCTCGGTGGGCCGGGACAGCGCCTGTTCGGTGAAGCGCCGCACCTGCCGGGGTGCCTTCAGATCGCGGTAGCACTCCGCGGCGTCGGCGGCGAACCTGTCGTACGAGTAGAAGCCCAGCCACGACGGGTCCGCGTCGCCGTCCCGGGACCGCTCCAGCCAGCTCTCGGCGGCCTTGAGCGCCGCCCCTGCGGCCGGTGCGTCGCTCGCCTTCGCGTGGGCCCGCGCCTCGACCAGGCGGAAGAAACTCATGGTGCGGGCGGTGGCGAGCCCGCGGTTGCGTTCGACGGCGGCCTGCGCAAGGTCGACCCCCTCGTCGGCGAAGCCGCGATAGGTCGCCTGCAGTGACATCGAGGCGAGGACATAGCCGCCGAGCGGTACGTCGGCGGCGGCCCGGGCCAGCCGCAGCGCCTGGATGTAGTACCGCTGCGCGGCTTCCTGCTGGCCGGTGTCGAATGCCATCCACCCGGCGAGTCTGGTCAGCTCGGCGGCGGCGCCGAAGAGCGCCCGGCCCACCTCGTCGCTGTACGAACCGAGGAGCAGTGGCGCCGCGTCCACCCGTAAGCACTCCGGGACCATGGAGGAGCGCCAGTCGCCGCCGCCGTACTTGGAGTCCCAGCGGCGCGCGTCCTGGGCCGCCTCGCGCAGCTTGGTCACGTCGCTGTGGCCGACCCGGAGCGGCGAGATGTCGGTCATGGAGTCGGGCCCCGGCTGTCCGGGAAGGGCGGGCGCACCCGGCGTTCCCGGTGCGCCCGCCGTGCTCGGAACGCCCGGTGCCGCGCCTGCTGATGCGCCCCGTTGTGCGCCCGGCGCACTCTGCGTGCCGAGGATCGCCGCCTCCGCGGCCGACGAGTCGCGTGCCACCGACGCGTCGGCGGGGGATATCAGCCAGCGGGACGCGGGTGTCGCATACGCACTGACCGAGAACGAGCCCGCGAGCGACTGCCAGATCCCGCCGCCGCCCGCCCGCCGTCCGGCCAGATCCAGCCGATACAACTCGGTCGCCGAACGCACCGCCTCACCCACATCGCGTGGGAAGGCGAGGCCGACCTCCGGCGCCGGATCGGCGTCCGCGAGCCCGATCTCGTGCAGCGGGACCGGGCGGCCGAGTTTGGCGCCGATCGCCGCGGCGATGAGATGGGGCGCGGCGCCCTGAGGCACCATGCCCTTGGAAACCCATCTCGCCACCGAGGTCTTGTCGTAGCGAAGTGTCAGACCGCGCTGCGCCCCGAGGTCGTTGACCCGCCGGGCGAGCCCGGCGTTGCTGATTCCCGCGAGGGCGAGAACGGTTCCGAGCTTCTCGTTCGGCCCGCGTTGCTCCCTGGACATGCGCCACCCCTCGACACACAGACGGCCGCCGCGTCACCCGTCGAGGCGCGCGGCATTCGTACCGTGTCCTCCCCAGGGACGGACCCCGGCACTCCGGCCGCACAGGCATGTGGCCGAGCCCCGAGGAATATGCCTCCTGCCGAGAACCTCAGTGAACCCAGCGTAGTTCGCCGCATCCCTACCGTTAAGGGGCAGACGTCCGTATGGCGGGATTGTTGCCCGTGCGGAGGGTCGCGGACCGACGGTGGAGGGAGCGCGACGGGACGGAGGGGAGGCGGAAAGGTACGAGTGGCGGGAGGGGGGCAGGAGGCGGACGGCCGGCGGACACGAGGCGGACGGGGAGCGAGCCCGCCGTGACGATCCGGTCGCCCTGCGGACCTGCCGGAATGCCGCTCCGGACCCTGCGGGGTGAGCTCCCCTCGTGCTCCTGCTGTGTGGCCGTGCGCCCGGCCGTGCGCTGTTGTCCGGCCGTCGAGGGAGCGCTTCCATGGGTGCTGCGTGGGTCGGCCCACTGCACTGGACTCAGTGGGCTGGGGGATACTGCCGCCTCATTCCCCGCAGGCGGCGGACCGGTCCGGGAGGCGAACCGCGTCTCCCGGACCGTGCGTGGAGCCGATGGACAGCCGGTGGCGGAACCGGTGCGGATTCGACCCCACAGCCTTGCCCCAGAACGGCATATAGCGAGGCATTATGTGCGCAGTCCGCCGTGCCCGGTGGTCGAAGACCCCTCCGAGAATGGCTGAATGACGTCGCTCGGTCGGGATTGGTCGGAGCGATTCGCGGACACTCGAAGGGCTGTTGGCGGGCAGGTCGGAGGCTGGCCTGATTTCACCCGGTACGGTCCGGGTTCGGCGGGGGAACGCAACACCCGGAACCTTTGAGTCCGTTGCCGCTTGATCCGCCACGCCGTCCGCGCTGCCGGAGTCGGCGCCCGCCACCTGCCCTCCGGCCTTTGCCAGGGGCGCATGCGCTTCCGACGTGCGCCGTCCGCAGCCACTCCTGCGCGCCGTTGTCGTGGCAGCATGTTCGCAACGGCGCTGCATGCTCCCGCAGTTCTCCCGACATGTTCCGGCGCGCCGTTTTGTCCACAGCCTGTGGAGGCGGCGATGCGTTGGTTGGTGGGGTGGAGCAGTATCGCCGCGAGTTTCGGCACGGTCGGGGCGGTCGGCGCAGGTGACGAGGGGCGCACGGTGCACCCCGTGGGGTCCCAGCTCCTGTGGGGCGACCCGGATCCGCTCTGGGCCGTCGGCGACTGGCGGCCCGACGAGATCCGGATCAGCACCCTGGAGACCGCCGAGGGCACACCCACCGCCCGCCTCGCCGTCCTCGGCTGCTGCGGCGCCACCGACGAACAGCTCCGGCTCGGCCTCCTTGCCGCCCGCGGCGGGGCGCTGCGCCATCTCACCGCCTGGGCGGGCAGTTACACGGCCGTCGTCCAGATAGGCCGACGGGTGACCGTCGTCGGGGACCTCGCCGGAGCCCGCCCGGTCTTCTACACACCGTGGGCCGGCGGCACGGCGTACGCGACAGCCGCACTCCCCCTCGCCGACCTGATCGAGGCGCAGCTGGACATCGGCCACCTGGCCGCGCTGCTCGCCTGCCCCGAGACACCGGAGGCGCTGCGCGACGGCACTCCGTACGTGGGGGTGAAGCGCATCCCGCCGGGGCACGCGCTCATCCTCCGCGAGGGCTCGCGCGAGATCACCGGGTACGAACCGGTGGCCTCCCTCGCCGTTGCGGCGCCCCAACTCGACCCGGTGAGCGCCGTGGACGGGGTGCGCGATGCGCTGGTCGAAGCGGTGCGCGCCAGGCTCACGGCCCCACGCCACGCCCCCGAGTCCCTGCCGCCCGACCCGGGCCCGGTCCCCGGCATGGGTCCTGCCGAACGCCGCGCCGCCCGTGGCGCACCCGTCCCCGGCATCGGCGCCGATCTTTCCGGAGGCAGTGCCTCCGCCACCCTTGCCCTGCTCGCCGCGGGGCTGCCGGGGCTGCCGGGCACGCTCCTCGGGCACGGCACGGGAGCGGGCGAGCGGCTGCTCGCCGTCACGTTCAACGACCTCACCACCCGCGATCACGAGGACGAACTCGAACGCGCCGCGGTCATCGCCGCCAACCCGCGCCTGCACCACGTCGTCGTCGCCGCCGGCGAGGAGGCCCTGCCCTACGCCGACCTGGGTAGTGGCCCGCTCACCGACGAACCGGCCGCATCCCTCGTCGTCGCCGAACGCCACCGCCGCCGGCTCGCCGCGGGCAGCGCCGACCACTTCGTCGGGGACGGCGCACGGCAGGTCCTCGACGCCCACCCGGCCCGTCTCGCCGACCTCCTGATGGACCGGCGCCGCCGCCACCTCCTGCGCCCGGTCGCCGCCCTGGCCAGAGCCGAACGGCCGTCGGCGCACTCGTTGTTCGTCCCGCTGACCGTCTACCGCGCCGCCCGCCGCCTGGCCCGTACGTCCTACCGCACCGGCCTCGAAGCGGCGGCCGACCGCCTCCCGGACGCCAATCGCCACACCCCCGGCCTCGACACCCCTGCCGACGCCTCGCTCGCCGCGCTCACCTGGTCGCGGCCCGGCCCGGCCGCACGCTGGCTGACGGGGGAGGCGCTCGCCGAAGTGTCGGTTCGTCTGCAGGAGGCGGCGATCCGCCCCACCTCCGTGCAACGCCCCGGTGAGGCGCGCGCCCGGGCCGCGCTCGCCCGGCACGCCGCCGACCACCGGGTCCTGGAGCAGGCCGCCGAGATCCGCAGCCAGCGGCTGCACGCCCCGTTCCTCGACAACCAGGTGGTGCGCGCCGCCCGCGCCCTGCCCGAATCGCTGCGGGTCCAGCCCGGCGCCCGCGCCGCGATCCTGCGCCGGGTCCTCGCCGGTGCCGGCATCCATGAACTGCCGGCGGGCTGGGGCACCCCCTCCCAGGCCACCTCGACCGCGGTCAGCCGCACCGGCCTGCGCACCGCGCTCCCCGACCTGATCGCGCTCTTCGACGCTCCGCTGCTCGCCGACGCGGGCCTGATCGAGGCCCGGGTCGTGCGGAAGGCACTGCGCGCGGCCTCCGAGGGCGAACCACTGCCCCTGGACGGCCTTGCCGATCTGGCCGCCACGGAACTCTGGCTCCGCCGCCTCGTCTCGCGCCGCGGCACCTGCTGGACAGGTACGGCGGCCCCCCGACAGCGCGCGGTGGCGGGCGGAGTGGCCCCGGCGCGACGCACCCTGCAACGCTGACGGCCGGCCGCCGCCGTCACCCACCACCCGCCCCCGAACCGGCCTGGCCTCAGCCGCAGCTGATTCTCGACTCCGCCCAGTCGGCCAGCGCCACCCCGCCGAACGGCGTGTGCGGTTCGACGACGAGCCGGATCCGCTGTTGTCCCGCGATAGCGAGGCTCACCGGCACGGGCGGATGGTCGCCGTTCATCACCGGGGAGCGCCACAGCCGTGCCCCGGCACCGTTGAACACGGAGAAGCGCACCGAGCCGAGCCCCCGTGTCAGATCGTCGACGCCGACCATCGCCTCGTAACGGCTGCACGGCCGGTTCAGCTCGACGGTGACCGAGGAACTGCTCCGCACGGTCACCCCGTGCGCGTACCGCGTACCGCCGGTGGACATACCGGAGCGCCGCCAGACCCAACTGCTCCCCCCCGTCCTCACCTCGGGCTCGGTGTGATCGCCGAGAAGGGAGTAGCGCAACTCGCTGACCTGGTAGACGGTCGGCGGCGCGGGAGGTGGCGGGGCAGGCGTGGCCGGCGCGGACGGCGTGGGCTCCGGCGGTACGGGGACCGGCGGTTTCGGCTCGGGCGTGGGCTCGGCCGTGGGTGTGGGGGCAGGCGTGGAAATAGTCGTCGGGGGGTTCGGGGACGGAGTGTGAGCAGCCGCCGGCGGCGCGGGAGCGCTCGGCGGCTCGGGCGTGGGTGTCGGCTTCGACGGTGCGGGCGACGGCACCGCGGGCGCCACCACCGGAGGCCTGGCCGCGGGCCTGGCCTCCGGCTTCGGCGACTCGGCACCGAGCAGCGCCCACACCAGACCGGCCGCGGCCGCGACGGCCACCGTTGCCGCGATCCCGACCTTGACCGGTACACCCAGACCTTCCGAGGCCGCCGCGCCACCGGCCGAGCTGCCCGACGAACTCCCGCCCGTCGCCGCCGCGGCACCCGCACCCGCCGCACCCGCGGCGCCACCCGCCACTATCCCGGCGGTCTTGAGCGCGTACCCGGCGGCGAACCAGCCGATGACCGCGACCGGAAGCAGCGCCGGAATCCCGGCGTTGACATGGGCCAGTTCGCCCACGGCGACCCGGCACTTCGCGCACTCGTCCAGATGCTTGCGCAGCCCGCGCTCGGCCCGGATCCGCAGCCCGCCCCGGGCATACGCGCCGAGCCGGTCCGCATAGCGGGCACAGTCGACGCCGGAAGTGAGCGACTGGCTGACATGCGCCTGCAGATACGCCTGCTTCAGCCCTTCGCGGGCCCGGCTGGCCAGCACCGCCGTGGCGTTGGCGGTGAGCCCGAACAGCGGCGCGATCTCGCTCGGTGACTCCTCCTCGACGGTGGTGTGCCACAGCACCGCCTGCCAGCGCTCCGGCAGACTGCGGAACGCCTTCATGGCCATCGACTGCTCGGCCACGTGCATCGCCAGGACGTCGGCGCCGAGATCCAGCGTGTCCGCGTCCGACACCTCGGAGAAGCCGGCCGCCTGCGCGGCGAATACCGCGAAATCGTCGACCAGTTGCTCACGTTTCGCCGTCTTTGTCCAAGCGGCTGCGATGTGCCGGACGGCCGTCATCAGATACGCGCGTACGGCTTCCTCGGGCCCCTTACCGCCCCGTACCGCCTGCAGGGTGCGGGCGAAGACCTCGGCGGTCAGGTCGTCGGCGGTATGGGCGTCCCGGCAGCAGCTCCGCGCGTAACGACGCACACTGCCCGAGTGGCGCCGGAACAGCTCCTCGTACGCGAGATCGTCGCCGGCCCGCATCTGCAGGATCAACTGAGCGTCGGACCGGGCGAGTGCGGCGGTGCCGGAGCCACTGCCACCTGCTCGCTGCATCGGTACGGCGGCTTCGCCGCCGATCCCGCCGTCCGGCTCCGCCGGCCCGCTGCCGACGGGCGGCCAGGGGCCGGGCAGCACATTGCCGCCTCCGACGTCCTCGCCCGACCGCTCGGGGCCGGCCTGACTCGGCACCTGCCGGGCGGGCGTCCCGCCGGCCTCCGTGCCACCGCCCACGGTCGAGGTGCCGTCGAACGGCTCTTCCTGCTGCCCGTCACCGCTCATCGCGGAAGCCCCCGTATGCACCTTCGGACCCGAACACCGGGCAAGAGTGTCACATGGCGCAATGGCGACGGTCGTTCAGTTCCCGCAACCACTCATCCGGGGCGTTCTACCGAAAGCGAGCACTAACAACCACTCGAACAGGGAAGGAACAACGCGTTCGGGAGGCGGGTGAGTTGTCGAGCGCGACCCTGCGCACAGGAACCACGCCGACCCCCCACACCGTCCTCACCCGCCTGAAGCGGCGCCCTCACAGAGCCGAAGACCTCACGCGCACAGCAGCCCGCCCGGTGGATCCGCGGATCGCGCCGGAGTACGGACCCGGCCCGCCGGAGCACGCGCGGAGCGGTGGCCTCGCCCGAGTGGCCCGAACAGCCCGCTCACGCCGGGCGTGAGCGCAGCCCCTCCAGCAGGATGTCCAGCAGCCGGGCCGAAGCGGCGGCCTGCTGAGCCGCGTCCGGCAGCGAGGGTGCCGCCGTGGCGATGACGAGAAGCACGTCCGCCACCGTCACGTCGTGGCGCAGTTCACCCGCCGCCCGTGCCCGGTCCACCAGCCGGCCCACAACCTCCAGCAGCTCGGCCGCGCCCGTGTCGTCGTCCGCGAGCCCGTCCTCGTCGGCGGAGCGCCCACCGACGACCCGGAGGTCCGCCTGCGCCACTCCCTGTCGCTGGTGAGGCACCCGAACCTCGTCCCGGACATCACCGGAGCCGGATCCCTGACCCAGGACCGCGTCCTGTACAGCCGACGGCTCCCCGACGACTGTCGAGTCGTCCACATCGACGCCGACCCGCAGCACCTGCGGTGGCAGCAGACGACCCGCGCCCGAGGCCACGGACGTACGCAGGAAGCGCGAGAGCGCCGACCACGGCTCGTCCTCCTGCCCCAGTGCGGTGCGCGCCTGGTCGGTCAGCCGGGAGGTCTCCTCCTCGGCTATCCGGCGCACCAGCACGTCCTTGCTCGGGAACCGCCGGTACACCGTGCCGACCCCGACCCGGGCGCGGCGCGCCACGTCCTCCATCGGGGCCCCGTATCCCAGCTCGCCGAACACCTCGCGCGCGGCCCGCAGCACATGCTCGAGATTGCGCTGTGCATCCACGCGCAGCGGCGCCGAGCGGGCGCCGCCGCCGGACCCGACCGTGGTTCCCACCGCACTTCCCGCTCCGGCGGAACCCACCGAGCCGACTGTCCCCACTGCGCCGATTCGCCCGTTTCCGTCGGACGAGACAGCAGCAGTCTGCCAATGCGATTCCTGAATGTGCATAACTTTTCCCCCGGTTATGACGTCTCCCCCCGGAGACTCCCGCCGTGTCAGCCGGGGAGTGGATCATCATCCCAACCCGACACCCCGACGACATACGAACATAGTTGAGCCCGGGTCAATTCAGAAGGGGGTAGTTCCGCACGGAGCGCCCCCCGATCGGAGCAAGGACCGGTTGGTTCCCGTTTCCACCCCACCCCGACACCGCCGCTGCAACGTCTGACCTGCGCGCCTTCCGTACACCCGGAGGGATCAACGACACCGGCCCCAGGAAAACCTCCGGTCACACAATTTGCCGGGGCTGTGGACAAATATCGGAGCACGTTGCGTCATGGGGAGGTGATGGCTTCAGATTCCCGGGGGACGCCCCCCGGCCCGCCGCCGGGTGAGCGCATTCTCGTCATCGGCGGCGGCTACGTCGGGATGTACACAGCGCTGCGTCTCCAGCGGAAGCTGAAGCAGAGACTCAAGTCCGGCGAGACCGAGATCGTCGTCGTCACGCCCGACCCCTATATGACGTATCAGCCGTTCCTGCCCGAAGCCGCGGCCGGCTCGATCTCGCCGCGCCATGTCGTCGTGCCGCTCCGCCGCGTCCTTGACCACTGCACCATCGTCATCGGGGAGGCGCGGCAGATCGACCACGCCAAGCGCACCGCGACCGTCACCACGCTCGCCAGCGGTGAGGACGGCACGGGCGCCATGGAGATCCCGTACGACGAGATCGTCATCGCGCCCGGCTCGGTCTCGCGCACCCTCCCGGTCCCCGGCCTCGCCGACCACGGCATCGGCTTCAAGACCATCGAGGAGGCCATCGGCCTGCGCAACCACGTCATCGAGCAGATGGACATCGCCTCCGCCACCCGCGACCCTGCCATCCGCGACGCCGCCCTGACCTTCGTCTTCGTCGGCGGCGGCTACGCGGGCGTGGAGGCACTCGCCGAGCTCGAGGACATGGCCCGCTACACCGCCCGCTACTACCACAACATCAAGGCCGAGGACCTGAAATGGATCCTCGTCGAGGCCTCCGACCGGATCCTTCCCGAAGTCGGTGCCGCGATGGGCACGTACGCCATCCGGGAGCTGCGCGGCCGCAACATCGACGTACGTCTCGGCACCCGGCTGGACTCCTGTGAGGACCGGGTCGCCGTCCTCAGCGACGGCTCCCGCTTCCCGACCCGCACACTCGTGTGGACGGCGGGCGTCAAGCCCGCCCCGGTCCTTGCCGCCACCGACCTGCCGATCGACGAACGCGGCAGGCTCAGGTGCACGGCGCAGCTCACCGTCGAGGGCGCCGAACATGCCTGGGCCGCCGGGGACGCCGCGGCTGTCCCCGATCTGACCGCGGAGGAACCGGGCAAGGAGACCGCCCCCAACGCACAGCACGCGGTGCGTCAGGCCAAGGTCCTCGCCGAGAACATCCTCGCGGCGATCAGCGGCGAACCGCTCAAGGAGTACCGGCACAGCTACGCGGGCTCCGTCGCCTCGCTCGGCCTCCACAAGGGCGTCGCCCATGTCTACGGGCGCAAGCTCAAGGGCTATCCGGCCTGGCTGATGCACCGTACGTACCACCTAAGCCGGGTGCCGACGTTCAACCGGAAGGCCCGCGTCCTTGCGGAGTGGACCCTCGCCGGACTCTTCAAGCGCGAGATCGTCTCCCTAGGCTCACTGGAACACCCGCGCGCCGAATTCGAACTCGCCGCGGGGGGAAGACGTGCCGACGGCGACGGCCCGCCGAAGAAGGATGGCTGACTGTCAGTACGGTCGGTCACACTGGACGTGTGACCATAGGTGGGCCCACACCTGCACAGAGTGACCCGGCCGGCAGTGACCAACAGTGACCAGTACGAGAGGCCCGGCTGCGCCTCCCCGGGGGTCCGGCCCCCGGTGCCCCCGACCCCGGCGAGAGAGAACCGGTAGAAGAACCGGAAGAGGAAGCAGCCCGCCCGAGCGGACCAGACCGACACACGAGGCCAGAAATTCCGTGAACTTCACGCGTTGGAGCGCCCGCCTACCAGGAACGCGCCGCGCCGCCGCCCGGGACGACCGCAGTTCCGTCCCCGCGGCCCGCGCCGAGTACGCCAGGCCCGAACCCGGGGCCGGCTCAGCGGACGGCGACACCCTCAAGGCCTCTCCTGGGGCATCCGCAGACATCTCTCAGGAGACCGCCGGCCGACCCGCGGACCAACTCTCCGGCCCCGCCCTGCTGGAGGATCTCTCAGCCCGCGAGATCCTCGGCCGGCTGCCCGCCCTCGTCGCCCTCGTGCACGGCCCCGACCACCGCATCGCCTACGTCAACGACGCCTACGCAGCCGCCTTCGGCCCCAGACCCACCGGCGCCACCGCCGCCGAGGCGATGCCCGAGCTCGACGAGCTGAGCCTGCTGCCCCTCATGGACCAGGTCCTGCGCAGCGGCACCCCCCGGACGGTCAAGTCCCGCAAGGTCCGCAGCGGCAACTCGTACACCGTGACCTGCACCCCCGTCGCCACGCCCGCCGGTCTCCCCGCGAGCGGCAGGACCAAGAACAAGAACGGCAGGAACCAGGGGAGTGATGGCCGCGGTGTCCTTTTGTACGCCGCCGATGTAACCGACCACGCCGAAGCGGCCGAACGCCTGCGTACCAGCGAACGCCGCCACCGCGAGACGGCCGTCACCCTCCAGCGCTCCCTGCTCCCGCAGGAGCTGGAGCAGCCGGACGATCTGCGGATCGCCGCCACCTACCAGCCGGGCGGCACCGACGCGGCGGTCGGCGGCGACTGGTACGACGTCATCACTCTCGGCGCGGGCCGCACCGCCCTCGTCATCGGGGACGTGATGGGCCGCGGGGTGCGCGCCGCCGCGGTGATGGGCCAGCTCCGCACGGCCGTGCGCGCCTACGCCCGTCTCGACCTTCCGCCGCACGAAGTGCTCCAGCTGCTCGACGGTCTCGCCGCGGAGATCGACGCCAGCCAGATCGCCACCTGCGCCTACGCGGTCCACGATCCGAACGAGGGCCGGCTCGTCTACGCCTCCGCCGGCCACCTCCCGATCCTCGTGCGCGACCAGGACGGCACGGTCCACCGCGCGGAGGACCCGACCGGACCGCCGCTCGGCACCGGTGGTTGGATCCACACCTCCGGCACGATCGCGCTGCCGCCCGGGTCCACCGCCGTCCTCTACACGGACGGCCTCGTCGAACGCCGCAGTGAGGACATCGACGAGGGGGTCGCCGCGCTGGAGCGCGCCCTTTCCGGTGCCAACGGGGCGCCACAGGTGGTCTGCGACCGTCTGATCCGCTCCCTGGGAGTCACGGCCGAACACGACGACGACGTGGCCGTGCTGGTGGTCCAGCATCCCGCCCGCACGGGGACGAACGCGGAGCTGTTCCACAACGCCTCGCTCGATCTGCTCGGCGGCATCGAAGCGGCCCCGCGCGCCCGCGCTTTCGCGACCGGCGTCCTCACGTCGTGGCGCTTCCCGGTCGAGCTGTGCGATCTGGGCGTCCTGGCCGCCAGCGAACTGGTGGCGAACTCCCTCCAGCACGGCATCCCGCCGATGCGCCTGGGACTGCGCCGCACCGACCGCCGCCTGATCATCGAGGTGACCGACGGTGACGACCACCTGCCACGCCGCCGCCGCGCCGAACCGGCGGACGAGTCGGGCCGCGGCATCTCCATCGTCGCGACGATCGCCTCGTCCTGGGGCAGCCGCCGCACACCGGGCGGCGGCAAAGCGGTCTGGTGCGAGTTCGCGCTGCCTCGGTGAGCGTCAGCGGGTGACGTCACCGAGCGGCAGCGGGCTCGGACACGCGCTCGGCCACCATCCCGGCCGGCGGCCGGGACACGGCCACCACCCGCGACGGCAACGCCGCGAGCGAAGGCTGGTCCTGTACGGGGGTGAGCCGGTGGCCCAGCCGCAGGGCGAGCACGGTGATCCCCAGGGAGAACAGCACGAACGTCACGATGTACGGCCCGTGCAGCGAAGCCCCCATCGGCCCGCCCACAGCCGGACCGACCGCCAACGCAAGCTGCTTGACCAGGGCGAACGCCGAGTTGTACTGACCGACCATCGACTCCGGGGCAAGGTCGGCGACCAGCGGCGCCACCGTCGGCGACAGCATCGACTCACCGAGTCCGAACAGTGCGTACGTCGAGATCATCGCGGCCGTCGCCATGGTCTGGCTGCCGTGCCCGAGCCCCGCGTACCCCGCCACGATCCAGGCGAACGCCCAGATCAGGCCGACCGAGGCGATGACCCGACTGCGCTTGCGTCGCTCGACCAGCCGCAGCACGACGAACTGCGCCACGACGATGACAGCGGTGTTGGCGGCAAGGGCGATACCCAGCGTCGAAGGCTCGATCCCGGCAGCCTCCGTGCCGTACGCCGCGAGACCGGACTCGAACTGCCCGTAGCAGGCGAAGAACAGCACAAAGCCCAGCACACACAGCTGAACCATGGCCCGGTGCGACAACAGCGCCCGCAGCCCGCCCTTCGCGGTGGACCCGTCGGTGGGCCGGGCGTCCGCGATCACAGGAGTACGAGGCATCCGCACCGTCACGGCGACGACGCCGAGCACGATGAACATCGCCGCCTCGATCAGGAACAGCAGCGTGAAGGTCTCCGGCCGGTCCGTGTCGACGATCTGTCCGCCGACCAGCCCACCGATGCCGAGGCCCAGGTTCTGCAGAAAGAACTGCATGGCGAAGGCGCGCGTACGGGTGGCCGTGCTCGAGCACCAGACCAGCATCGTGGCGAGCGCCGGCGACATGACGGCCGTGCCCGCGCCGAGTACGGCCGCCGACAGCACGGTGGTCGTCACGTTCGACGAAAGCCCGAGAGCCGCCGCCCCCACCGAGGCCACCACGGCGGAGACGATCAGCACCGGCATCGGACCGCGCCGGTCGATGGCACGTCCGGTGAACGGCAGGACGGCCAGCGCAGCCATGGCGAAGACCGCCAGCACGACTCCTGCCGTACCGGCGCCCAGATCCCGTACCTGCGCCACATAGACGTACAGATACGGAACGGTGAACCCCACACCGAACGCGCTCAGCGCGCTCCCCAGCTGGATCCGCCGCAGCGCTGCGCCCATTTCCCTGGTCACACTCACCTACCTCAAGCTCAGAAGGACTGACGTCCAAAGACTTTAACAGTAAAGTTAGAGCTTCAACAATACAGACCGAAGGACTTCGACGCCAATGGAGGCGTGCCATACTGCCCGCCATGTCTGACACCACCGAGCCCTCCGGCCTCCAGGAGCCGAGCCTCGACGAGCAGATCGCGGCCTATCAGCGCGAGTTCCGGGACCTGGACCCCCAGGTCGAGCAGGTCGTCTCGGCCCTCGGCCGACTGAACCGCCGGATGAACGTCGGCTACGGACGCCAGCTGGCCGACCTCGGCATCAGCAACGCCGAGTGGGAGGTCCTCAAGACCCTCGTCGTGGCCGGCTCCCCCTATCGGCTGGGCCCGGGCGAGCTGGCCAAGCGCCTCGGCCTCACCCCGGCCGCGATGACCCACCGCATCGACCGCATGGCGGGCGAGGGCCTGGTCACCCGGGACAGGGACGAGAACAACCGGGTGCGCGTGATCGTCGAGCTGACCGACGAAGGCCGTACGAAGTGGCTGGAGGCGATGCGCATGGCGTCCGCCTTCGAGGAAGACCTGCTCCAGGACCTCTCGGGCGACGAACGCGGAGCTCTCGGCGAGATGTTGATCCGCCTCCTGCGCCGGGTGGAACAGGCCCAGCCGGACGCCGGCGGCCGACTCACCGACCTGGACTGACCCCCGCCGGGCGAGGGGAAAAACGGCTTGACCTGGCGGGGTTGACACACCCCCCGCCGATCCGTAAGGTTCTTCGAGTTGTCACGGAGCCGGAACGGTTCTGCGACAGCCGATCCCGCCGCGAATGCGGCAACCAAAACTCTGCACGATCTCCCACTCGGGACGATTTCGGCATGCCGGAATTCATTTCGAAGGCTCGATTATGAGCCGCCGGGAAAATCCGCTAGAGTTTGGACGTCGGAACGGCCCAACAGCCGGGAAGACAAACCCCGCTGACTGGGAATCAGGCCCGAAAGGATCTGATAGAGTCGGACTCGCCGGAAAGGGAAACGCGAAAGCGAAGAACTGGAAAGCGGAACCCGCTTCGACCGGGAATCGGACACGAAAGAGTCTGATAGAGTCGGAAACGCAAGACCGAAGGGAAAAGCCCGGAGGAAAGCCCGAGAGGGTGAGTACAAAGGAAGCGTCCGTTCCTTGAGAACTCAACAGCGTGCCAAAAGTCAACGCCAGATATGTTGATACCCCGGCCTGTTTCGGCAGGTTGGTGGTTCCTTTGAAAGTCCTGTCGGGCCTTTGTGGTTCCGGTAGGCAATTACACAGCGAGGACGCTGTGGACGATCGGTCTTATTCCGGCTGATCGTCCCGCTCTCGTGATGTGTCTCCCGATTACGGGAAAACATTCACGGAGAGTTTGATCCTGGCTCAGGACGAACGCTGGCGGCGTGCTTAACACATGCAAGTCGAACGATGAAGCCCTTCGGGGTGGATTAGTGGCGAACGGGTGAGTAACACGTGGGCAATCTGCCCTTCACTCTGGGACAAGCCCTGGAAACGGGGTCTAATACCGGATAACACTCTGTCCCGCATGGGACGGGGTTAAAAGCTCCGGCGGTGAAGGATGAGCCCGCGGCCTATCAGCTTGTTGGTGGGGTGATGGCCTACCAAGGCGACGACGGGTAGCCGGCCTGAGAGGGCGACCGGCCACACTGGGACTGAGACACGGCCCAGACTCCTACGGGAGGCAGCAGTGGGGAATATTGCACAATGGGCGAAAGCCTGATGCAGCGACGCCGCGTGAGGGATGACGGCCTTCGGGTTGTAAACCTCTTTCAGCAGGGAAGAAGCGAGAGTGACGGTACCTGCAGAAGAAGCGCCGGCTAACTACGTGCCAGCAGCCGCGGTAATACGTAGGGCGCAAGCGTTGTCCGGAATTATTGGGCGTAAAGAGCTCGTAGGCGGCTTGTTGCGTCGGTTGTGAAAGCCCGGGGCTTAACCCCGGGTCTGCAGTCGATACGGGCAGGCTAGAGTGTGGTAGGGGAGATCGGAATTCCTGGTGTAGCGGTGAAATGCGCAGATATCAGGAGGAACACCGGTGGCGAAGGCGGATCTCTGGGCCATTACTGACGCTGAGGAGCGAAAGCGTGGGGAGCGAACAGGATTAGATACCCTGGTAGTCCACGCCGTAAACGTTGGGAACTAGGTGTTGGCGACATTCCACGTCGTCGGTGCCGCAGCTAACGCATTAAGTTCCCCGCCTGGGGAGTACGGCCGCAAGGCTAAAACTCAAAGGAATTGACGGGGGCCCGCACAAGCAGCGGAGCATGTGGCTTAATTCGACGCAACGCGAAGAACCTTACCAAGGCTTGACATATACCGGAAAGCATCAGAGATGGTGCCCCCCTTGTGGTCGGTATACAGGTGGTGCATGGCTGTCGTCAGCTCGTGTCGTGAGATGTTGGGTTAAGTCCCGCAACGAGCGCAACCCTTGTTCTGTGTTGCCAGCATGCCCTTCGGGGTGATGGGGACTCACAGGAGACTGCCGGGGTCAACTCGGAGGAAGGTGGGGACGACGTCAAGTCATCATGCCCCTTATGTCTTGGGCTGCACACGTGCTACAATGGCCGGTACAATGAGCTGCGATGCCGCGAGGCGGAGCGAATCTCAAAAAGCCGGTCTCAGTTCGGATTGGGGTCTGCAACTCGACCCCATGAAGTCGGAGTTGCTAGTAATCGCAGATCAGCATTGCTGCGGTGAATACGTTCCCGGGCCTTGTACACACCGCCCGTCACGTCACGAAAGTCGGTAACACCCGAAGCCGGTGGCCCAACCCCTTGTGGGAGGGAGCTGTCGAAGGTGGGACTGGCGATTGGGACGAAGTCGTAACAAGGTAGCCGTACCGGAAGGTGCGGCTGGATCACCTCCTTTCTAAGGAGCACTTCTTACCGGGCTTGCTCGGTCAGAGGCCACTACGTCGGCAAATGTTCGACGGTGGTTAGCTCATGGGTGGAACGTTGACTATTCGGCACGACAGGTTGTTTTTCACTAGTACTGCTTCGGCGTGGAACGTGGGGGATGGTCGGTCGTGTCGGGCACGTTGTTGGGTGTCTGAGGGTATGGCCGCGAGGTTGCCTTCAGTTGCCGGTCCCAGTGAACTCGCCCTTAGGGGTGGGGTGATGGGTGGCTGGTCGTTGTTTGAGAACTGCACAGTGGACGCGAGCATCTGTGGCCAAGTTTTTAAGGGCGCACGGTGGATGCCTTGGCACCAGGAACCGATGAAGGACGTGGGAGGCCACGATAGGCCCCGGGGAGCTGTCAACCGAGCTTTGATCCGGGGGTGTCCGAATGGGGAAACCCGGCAGTCGTCATGGGCTGTCACCCGCTGCTGAACACATAGGCAGTGTGGAGGGAACGAGGGGAAGTGAAACATCTCAGTACCCTCAGGAAGAGAAAACAACCGTGATTCCGGGAGTAGTGGCGAGCGAAACTGGATGAGGCCAAACCGTATGCGTGTGATACCCGGCAGGGGTTGCGCATGCGGGGTTGTGGGATCTCTTTTTCATAGTCTGCCGGCTGTGAGACGAGTCAGAAACCGTTGATGTAGGCGAAGGACATGCGAAAGGTCCGGCGTAGAGGGTAAGACCCCCGTAGCTGAAACATTGACGGCTCGTTTAAGAGACACCCAAGTAGCACGGGGCCCGAGAAATCCCGTGTGAATCTGGCGGGACCACCCGCTAAGCCTAAATATTCCCTGGTGACCGATAGCGGATAGTACCGTGAGGGAATGGTGAAAAGTACCGCGGGAGCGGAGTGAAATAGTACCTGAAACCGTGTGCCTACAAGCCGTGGGAGCGTCGCTGTTGTTCTTCGGAGCAACAGTCGTGACTGCGTGCCTTTTGAAGAATGAGCCTGCGAGTTTGCGGTGTGTTGCGAGGTTAACCCGTGTGGGGAAGCCGTAGCGAAAGCGAGTCCGAATAGGGCGTTTTAGTAGCACGCTCAAGACCCGAAGCGGAGTGATCTAGCCATGGGCAGGTTGAAGCGGAGGTAAGACTTCGTGGAGGACCGAACCCACCAGGGTTGAAAACCTGGGGGATGACCTGTGGTTAGGGGTGAAAGGCCAATCAAACTCCGTGATAGCTGGTTCTCCCCGAAATGCATTTAGGTGCAGCGTCGTGTGTTTCTTGCCGGAGGTAGAGCACTGGATAGGCGATGGGCCCTACCGGGTTACTGACCTTAGCCAAACTCCGAATGCCGGTAAGTGAGAGCACGGCAGTGAGACTGTGGGGGATAAGCTCCATGGTCGAGAGGGAAACAGCCCAGAGCATCGACTAAGGCCCCTAAGCGTACGCTAAGTGGGAAAGGATGTGGAGTCGCAGAGACAACCAGGAGGTTGGCTTAGAAGCAGCCACCCTTGAAAGAGTGCGTAATAGCTCACTGGTCAAGTGATTCCGCGCCGACAATGTAGCGGGGCTCAAGCGTACCGCCGAAGTCGTGTCATTCGTACATGTATCCCCAACGGGAGTACGGATGGGTAGGGGAGCGTCGTGTGCCGGGTGAAGCAGCCGCGGAAGCGAGTTGTGGACGGTTCACGAGTGAGAATGCAGGCATGAGTAGCGATACACACGTGAGAAACGTGTGCGCCGATTGACTAAGGGTTCCTGGGTCAAGCTGATCTGCCCAGGGTAAGTCGGGACCTAAGGCGAGGCCGACAGGCGTAGTCGATGGACAACCGGTTGATATTCCGGTACCCGCTTTGAAACGCCCAATACTGAATCAGGCGATGCTAAGTCCGTGAAGCCGGCCCGATCTCTTCGGAGTTGAGGGTAGTGGTGGAGCCGACGAACCAGACTTGTACTAGGTAAGCGATGGGGTGACGCAGGAAGGTAGTCCAGCCCGGGCGGTGGTAGTCCCGGGGTAAGGGTGTAGGGCGTGTGATAGGCAAATCCGTCACACATTAAGTCTGAGACCTGATGCCGAGCCGATTGTGGTGAAGTGGATGATCCTATGCTGTCGAGAAAAGCCTCTAGCGAGTTTCATGGCGGCCCGTACCCTAAACCGACTCAGGTGGTCAGGTAGAGAATACCGAGGCGTTCGGGTGAACTATGGTTAAGGAACTCGGCAAAATGCCCCCGTAACTTCGGGAGAAGGGGGGCCATCACTGGTGATTGGATTTACTCCATGAGCTGGGGGTGGCCGCAGAGACCAGCGAGAAGCGACTGTTTACTAAAAACACAGGTCCGTGCGAAGCCGTAAGGCGATGTATACGGACTGACGCCTGCCCGGTGCTGGAACGTTAAGGGGACCGGTTAGCTGACTTTCGGGTCGGCGAAGCTGAGAACTTAAGCGCCAGTAAACGGCGGTGGTAACTATAACCATCCTAAGGTAGCGAAATTCCTTGTCGGGTAAGTTCCGACCTGCACGAATGGCGTAACGACTTCTCGACTGTCTCAACCATAGGCCCGGTGAAATTGCACTACGAGTAAAGATGCTCGTTTCGCGCAGCAGGACGGAAAGACCCCGGGACCTTTACTACAGTTTGATATTGGTGTTCGGTTCGGCTTGTGTAGGATAGGTGGGAGACTTTGAAGCAGCCACGCCAGTGGTTGTGGAGTCGCCGTTGAAATACCACTCTGGTCGTGCTGGATGTCTAACCTGGGTCCGTGATCCGGATCAGGGACAGTGTCTGATGGGTAGTTTAACTGGGGCGGTTGCCTCCTAAAGAGTAACGGAGGCGCCCAAAGGTTCCCTCAGCCTGGTTGGCAATCAGGTGTTGAGTGTAAGTGCACAAGGGAGCTTGACTGTGAGACCGACGGGTCGAGCAGGGACGAAAGTCGGGACTAGTGATCCGGCAGTGGCTTGTGGAAGCGCTGTCGCTCAACGGATAAAAGGTACCCCGGGGATAACAGGCTGATCTTCCCCAAGAGTCCATATCGACGGGATGGTTTGGCACCTCGATGTCGGCTCGTCGCATCCTGGGGCTGGAGTCGGTCCCAAGGGTTGGGCTGTTCGCCCATTAAAGCGGTACGCGAGCTGGGTTTAGAACGTCGTGAGACAGTTCGGTCCCTATCCGCTGCGCGCGTAGGAATATTGAGAAGGGCTGTCCCTAGTACGAGAGGACCGGGACGGACGAACCTCTGGTGTGCCAGTTGTCCTGCCAAGGGCATGGCTGGTTGGCTACGTTCGGAAAGGATAACCGCTGAAAGCATCTAAGCGGGAAGCCTGCTTCGAGATGAGTGTTCCCACCCCCTTTGAGGGGTTAAGGCTCCCAGTAGACGACTGGGTTGATAGGCCAGATGTGGAAGCCCGGCAACGGGTGGAGCTGACTGGTACTAATAGGCCGAGGGCTTGTCCTCAGTTGCTCGCGTCCACTGTGTTAGTTCTGAAATAACGAACGGCCGTGTTGTTGCCCGGTGTTGGTTAATTTCATAGTGTTTCGGTGGTCATTGCGTTAGGGAAACGCCCGGTTACATTCCGAACCCGGAAGCTAAGCCTTTCAGCGCCGATGGTACTGCAGGGGGGACCCTGTGGGAGAGTAGGACGCCGCCGAACAATTATTCCGGGAAAGCCCCGCACCTCTGGTGCGGGGCTTTTCTGCGTTTACGGGCCGGCCCTTTCCCGCGGCGGCGACCATACATAAGGGGTCGTGGTGGTCACTGCGTGGAAGCCCAGCCGGCGCAGGATCGGTGCGCTGTCGCCGGACGCGTCCACTTGCAGATAACGAACCCCGCGAGCTGCTGCGATGTGGGCGCGGGCGGCGACCAGAGCGCGGTAGATGCCTCGTCCGCGCCAGGCGGAGAGCGTCGAGCCGCCCCACAGGCCGGCGAATTCAGTGCCTGTGCGGAAGACCAGCCAAGCCGCGGAGACGACTTCGCCGTCCACCTCGGCGACCAGAACGACGTGGTCGTCCGGTGCAGCGGCGACGCGGCCCGCCAGGTCATCGCCGATCATGCTCAGGTCCTGGCCCCAGATGGTCGACTCGAGTGCCGCGATGCGGTGCATGTCTGCGTGTTCAGTGACCTGGCGGAGTACGACGCCGTCCGGGAGCACGGGTGGTGATGCCATGTCCTTGGCACGGCCGATGAGGACGGTCTCCTCCGTCTCCGCCGTGAAACCCGCGGCGCGCAGGCGGTCGGTGAGGTCGGACGGCAGGTCGTGGCCGCGTATCTTCCACTCGACCGCCTCTCCGCGGGCGGCGAATCGGTCACGTTGACGGGCGATGAGCGCGTCGAGTTCGGCACCGTGTACCTGCACGTCGCGCGGGGCGCTGATGAAGCCGCGGAACTGGCCGACGGTCCGGGTCAGGGGTCCGTCCTGTTCGTAGCCGACCCCCGCCGGAGGGTTGGGCGGGACACCCCGCATCTGCTCGTCATAGGCCGAGAGCAAGCCGGCCATCTCGGCCGTCGTCTTGTCATCCATGTCTGTCACGGGAGTAGACGGTACGAGCCGAGGTGCGAGGCAGGGGCAGGAATTCGATTGCCGGGGGACGTGGGGCAAGACAGGATCGGTGCATGGACTATGTGATTCGGCCCGTGCGCGCTGAGGAATGGGCGCTCGCCAAGGAACTCCGGCTCGCCGCTCTTCAGGATCCCGTGGCACCGGTGGCGTTCCTGGAGACGCACGAGCAGGCCGTGGCCCAGCCCGACGAGTTCTGGCAGGACCGCACGGCCCGTGGATCGGAGACCGGTGGTGACGAGGTGCGTCAGTTCATCGCCGAGGCGCCCGACGGGAGCTGGGCGGGGTCGATCACCGTGCTTGTCGAGCGGCCGGACGATGATGTGCGGTTCGGTGAAGCGGCAAAGGTCCACCAGGCTCATGTGGTCGGTGTGTTCCTGAGGCCGGAGGCGCGGGGCAGCGGACTGGCCGAGCAGTTGTTCCGGGCCGGGGTCGAATGGGCGTGGTCACTGGGCGAGCCGCGGATCGAGCGGGTGAGGCTGTACGTGCACGAGAGCAATCCGCGGGCCGCTGCCTTCTACCGGCGGTTCGGTTTCGCACCGAGCGGGGAGACCCTTGCCGTACCGGGCGATCCGACGGCGCGGGAGCTGGAGTACGAGATCGTCCGCCCCGTCTGACGTCGTCAGTGCCGGTCGGCGCGCTGTGGCCCCGGACCGGATCGGTCCGGGTCAGGAACTGCTGCCTGCAGGCCCGTTCCTGGCCACTGCTCCAGCCACCGCGTTACGGCTGGAGCGGGGACGTCCAGCGGGCGCGGGCCTGTTCCTGCGAGCGGAGCAGGACCAGCGTCGGCAGGGCCTGGTCCTGGTTCGTGGAGAGCAGCTCCGGGAGCTGGGGAAGGGGCGCCACAGCCGCGACGTCGTCGAGGACGAGCGTCATTGGTGGGTCGAGCCGACCGTCGGTTGACCGTGCGGCCATGCGGCGGCCGTGCTCGACCACGTGTGAGGCGAGGGCGGTGAGCAGGGGCATCGCACCGGGTCCGGAGCGAGGATCCTCGATGGGTTCACCTACCACATAAAGAGTGCCCCCTTCGCCCGCAAAAGATTCCAGCGCGAGCGAATCGGATCGGTTCGGTGTGCAGGCTTCGCGGATGTGGATCGAGGAGAGCGCGGCGAACGCACGTACCGTCAGCTCCTGGGCCATCTCGCGGCGTTCGGGATGACCGGTGAGCGCGGATTCCAGCAGACCGGCGAGTCCGGAGGCGGCCTTGGTGTGGGTGCGGAGGAGCCGCACCGGTTCATGGGCATTGCCACCGAGGGCCCAGCGGTGCACCTGGCGGAACGGCCGACCGTCTATGGCGGCGGCGTGCAGCCAGCACTGGAGGAGGGTCTCCGCGGTCTCCGCCGTCATCGCGTCGATACGGGCCTGCGGCCGGACCGGGGCGAGGAGGGCGATGGCGCGGGCGGCGGCCGTGTCCGGTGCTTCGCACCCGGCGGTGGGAGACCAGTGGAGGCGGGCCGGGGTGTCGCAGAGGTGACCCGGGTCGTAGACGAGGACCGGGCCGAGCTTGGCGCGGGCGTCCTTCGTCTCCGCCCAGACGGTGGGGTCGGACGTGACGACGAGGGCCGGGCCGTCGGCCTCCCGGACGGCCTGCACGACCGTGGGGCGACGGGTGGCGGCCGGGCCGTAGACGACGAGGGGTGTGCGCGGTGAGGGGACGACCGGGGCAAGGGGGAGAAGCTCTTCCCGCACGTCGGACTCGGTCGGCGCCTCTGTTGTCGTTGTGGCTGTGGTCGCGGCGACGGGCTCAGGTGCGGGAGCAGGGCCAGGGGACGGCGTCGCAGGGACGGTTGCCTCCACCACCTCCATGGCCTCCACGGCTTCTGCCGCGGCGGGCACCGCGTGCTGAGTGCGCTCTGCATAGCGCTCGTCATGACGTTCCTGACGGCGCTCTTCCCGACGGCGTGCCCGTACCACTCGCCAGCGGGTCACCACGCCCATCACGAACATCGTCAGCACCATGAGCACCATGAGCTCGCCGATGAACAGGCCCCAGAACAGCCCGTATCCGGAGAGCTCGGCCGAGGGTGTGCCGGGCCAGGCGGCGGTCATGTCGTGCGGGGACGCCGCCAGCCGGCGCATGGCCAGCGGGGTCTCGGTGAAGGTGACACCCTTCGGCCAGGCGCCGTGCGTGAACAGTCCGGACAGGCCGGTGGCCGTCCAGACGAGGATCGTCAGCCCGAGCAGGAAGCCCAGCAGACCGACCAGCAGACCGTCCGGGACGCCGCCGGTACCCGGTCCGCTCTGCTGTTCTGTGCGTCCCGCCATGTCATGCCACCGTTGACTCGGACGACTCGTTCAGTCGTTGCTGGTGCTCGATGCGTGCCGCGCGCTGCTCCGCCTCCAGCTCCGCGGCTCGTACGTCCTCCGGCAGGAGATCTGCGGCCGAGGACTCGGTCATGGCGCGGTCGGTGTAGACGAGGGGGCGTTCCGCCTCGGTGATCAGGTGTTTGACGACCTGTACGTTGCCGTTGACGTCCCATACCGCGATGCCGGGGGTGAGGGTGGGAATGATCTCGACCGCCCAGCGGGGCAGGCCGAGTACGCGCCCGGTCGCTCTGGCCTCGTCGGCCTTCTGCGCGTAGATCGTCCGGGTCGAGGCCATCTTCAGGATCGCTGCCGCCTCGCGTGCCGCGGCCCCGTCGACCACGTCGCTGAGGTGGTGGACCACGGCGACGAACGACAGGCCCAGCCGTCGGCCGAACTTCAGCAGGCGCTGGAAGAGCTGGGCGACGAAGGGCGAGTTGATGATGTGCCAGGCCTCCTCGACCAGGAAGATGCGCTTCTTCCGGTCGGGTCTGATCCAGGTGTGTTCCAGCCACACCCCGACGATCGCCATCAGGATCGGCATCGCGATCGAGTTCCGGTCGATGTGCGACAGGTCGAAGACGATCAGCGGGGCGTCCAGGTCGATGCCGGCCGAGGTAGGGCCGTCGAACATGCCGCGCAGGTCACCGTCGACCAGCCGGTCCAGGACGAGGGCGACATCGAGGCCCCAGGCCCGTACGTCGTCTATGTCGACGTTCATCGCCTCGGCGGACTCGGGCTCCGGGTGGCGCAGTTGCTCGACGATGTCGGTGAGCACCGGCTGCCGGTCGGTGATCGTCTGGTTGACGTAGGCGTGCGCGACCTTCAGGGCGAAGCCGGAGCGCTCGTCGAGGCCGTGGCCCATCGCGACTTCGATGATGGTGCGGAGCAGGGCGAGCTGGCCGGTCGTGGTGATCGAGGGGTCGAGCGGGTTGAGCCGGATGCCGCCGTTCAGGGCCGCGGTCGGATCGAGCCTGATGGGGGTGAGGCCGAGCTCCTGGGCGATGAGGTTCCACTCGCCGACGCCGTCCTCGCCCTGCGCGTCGAGGACGACGACCTGGCGGTCGCGGAACCTGAGCTGGCGGAGCACGTACGTCTTCTCGAGCGCGGACTTGCCGTTTCCGGACTCCCCGAGCACCAGCCAGTGCGGGGCGGGGAGCTGCTGTCCGTACAGCTGGAAGGGGTCGTAGATGTAGCCCTTGCCGGAGTACACCTCACGGCCGATGATCACGCCTGAGTCGCCGAGGCCGGGGGCCGCGGTGGGCAGGTAGACGGCCTGGGCCTGCCCGGTCGAGGTTCGTACGGGCAGCCTGGTCGTCTCCACCTTCCCGAAGAGGAAGGAGGTGAAGGCATCCGACAACGCGGACAGAGGATCTCGCATGGCGTGACTGCCCTCTCGGTTAGCGACGGATGCCGGTGGCGAACGGCAGTGTGTTCACAAAGGCGCGGTGGTGTTCGCGGTCGCACCACTCCAGCTTCAGGTACGACTTGCCGGCCGAGGCCCGGATGGTCCGCTTGTCGCGGGCGAGGGCTTCAGGTGATCGCGACGACACGGTGATGTACCCCACGAGGTTCACCCCGGCCGCGCCGCTCGCGAGATCTTCACCCCGCTGGTCGAGCCTGCCGTGGGCGGCGATGTCGCGAGGGTCGACGGTCCGGTTCATCTTGGCCTGGCGGCTCGCCTCGGCCTCGTCGTTCGTCTTCTCCGTGAGCATCCGCTCGATGGCGACCTCGGTGGGTTCGAGGTCCATGCAGACCGCGACGGTACGGATGACATCCGGGGTGTGCACGAGGAGAGGGGCCAGGAAGTTGACGCCGACGGGCGTCATCGGCCACTCCTTCACCCATGCCGTGGCGTGGCACCAGGGCGCGCGGGTCGTCGACTCGCGGGTCTTGGCCTGCAGGAACGTCGGCTCGACGGCGTCCAGCTCGGCCGGCCAGGCGTTGCGCTTCGTCATCGCCTGGATGTGGTCGATGGGGTGGTCGGGGTCGTACATCGAGTGCACGAGCGAGGCGAGCCGGCTCTGGCCGAGCGGCTGGCGCACCCGGATGTCCGCCTCGGCCAGGCGGGCGCAGATGTCGGTCAGTTCGCGCGCCATGACGACCGCGAGGCCCGCGTCCCGGTCGAGCTTGCGGCCGGCCTGCGGGCGGGCGGCGCGGGCCATGGCGTTCGCCTCGGCGGCCAGTTCGCGGTTGAAGTGCATGCAGGCGACGAGGTAGGCACGGTGCTGTTCGCTGGAGGTGGAGACCATCGACTGCAGCTGGTCGTACGACTCCTGCAGCCAGCCCGGGGACCCCTTGTCGCCACGCTGGGCGACGTCCTTGGCGTGTGCGTCGGGGTCGGCGGGGAGGGTGCGGGCCAGCATCTGAATGCGGGTCACGAAGCCGTCGCCGTTGGCCACGTGCTTGAGGAGGGTGCCGAAGCGGTCGACCAGCGCTTCCTGGTCCTCGCTGTCGCGCAGTCCGACGCCGGGTCCCTCGATCTCGATCGCCGCGGTGACGGTGCGACGGTCGGCGTGCAGCAGTACGGCGATCTCGTCCGGGCCGAAGGGCGCGGCCAGCCAGTTGATCCGGCCGATGCCTGGGGGCGGCCCGATCTCGATCTCACGGCCGTCGGCCCGTACGCCGGCTTCCATGGCGGCGGAACGGTACGCCGTGCCACGGCGCAGGGACCGCTTGAAGCTCCGGTTGATCTCGAACCACTTGTAGAAGGTGCGGTGCTTGTACGGCACGTACACCATGGCCAGTGCCATCAGCGGGAAGCCGGTGAGGAGCACGATCCGCAGGGACAGGACGGGGACGATCAGCCCGCTCATCATGCCGAGGAACGCGCCGACGATGATCAGCGCGATCTCGCCGGTCTCGCGGTTCTTGCCGACGATCGCGTTCGGCCGGGCCCGGCCGATGAGATACGTACGGCGAGGCGTGACCGGATGGGACTGGGTCGTCAACGCCCTCCACCTCCTGTGCGGTTGTTACCTGAGTTGCCTGTACCGCCGCCTCGGGTGGCGCGGCTGCTGTGCGGGGTGCCCGAGGTGGGCCCCGATCCGCTGCGGGGCGGAGGTGCGGCGGAGGGGACAGATCCGCCGCCGGCCCCGCTCCCGCCGGGGTTGCGGGAGCTGTGCGCGGCCACCCCGCCGCTGACCGGGTTGGCGGGCCTGCCACCGCTGTTGCCGCCGCCCTGTCCCCCGCTGTCTCCGCCGCTGCGGCTGCTGTGGGTCTTGATGCCCTGGGAGACGAGAGCGGCGGGGGAGCTGATGAGGGCGGCGGCCTGGGCGCCGTCGGTGGCCTGCTTACGGTTGGTGCGGGCGCCCTGGATCTCGTCACCGAAGCCGGGGACGAAGCGGTAGATCATCGCCGAGGCGAAGATTGCGAGCAGGATGATGGCGAGGCCGGAGACGACGGCGGAGAACGCGTTCGGCCCGCCGTCGGAGGAGAGCGCGCCGGCCAGTCCGAGCACGATGACGATGACGGGCTTCACCATGATCACCGCGATCATGATGCCTGCCCAGCGACGGACGTGGCCCCACATGTTCTTGTCGACGAGACCCGAATAGACGACGACGCCGAGGAGCGCACCGACGTACAAGAGGGCCGCCCGGATCACAAGCTCCAGCCAGAGCACGCCCGCGGCGAGGATCGACACGAGCGAGACGACGATCAGCATGATCGGCCCGCCGCCGATGTCGGAGCCCTTGCTCAACGCCTCGGCGAACGACCCGAAGAAGACATCGGTCTGCCCGCCGGAGGAGGACGCGATGACGTCGGTGACCCCGTCGGTGGCCGAGACGACCGTGTAGAGGATGAGCGGTGTGAACGCGGACGCGAGCACGGTCAGCCAGAGGAACCCGACAGCCTCGGAGATCGCGGTGGCCACCGGAACGCCACGGATGGCGCGCTTGGCGACTGCGAGCAGCCAGAGGACGAGGGTGAGCACGGTGGAGGCGGCGAAGATGACCGCGTACTGCTGGAGAAACTTGGGGTTCGTGAAGTCGACGTTCGCGGTGCCCTTTACTGCCTCGCTGAGCTTGCCGACGATCCAGGCGGCGGCGTCGGCACAGCCGCGGGCGAGGGACGACAGGGGGTCGAGGGCGTTGGCCGCGTCGTCGGGAGAAGTGGTGCTGGGGCTGCCGGCGTCGCCGTTTTCGCAATAGCTTCTGGCCGGGCCTCGAATCAGGTCGCAGGCGTTGTTGCTTTTGCTCGGCGATGGGCTGGGCGAGGGCGCAGCAAACGTGCTGCTTGCCAGTAGCACGACAGCGACCTGCAGGCTCGACACCGTAGCTGCTAGCGAGAGGGCGCGGCGAGATCGTTTACCGGGCATACGTGAACCCTCCGAACTGTTCCACGGCGTCGGCCATCTCCTGGGCGGGGGAGGCAGCCTGGTCACGGCCGACCGGGACGGGGCCGTCCTTCTGCGTGAAATCGGTGACCTTCCAGTCGCCATTGATCCACGCCAACTCGAAGGTGTTGGTGAACCAACTTTCGGACACCGGGTTCTTGGAGCCCTCGCCAGCCAGTCCGAACAGGGCGGAGTACCAGACGGAGATACTCGCGGTGTCGCCGCTGAACTTCACGACCTTGGTGCCGACGGGATTGGAGCGCGAGATGAACGTCATGCCGTCGGGCGCGGTGCCATCGGTGTTCAGGCCGATGCTGGTGAGGAACGCCTCGCCGGAATACACCTTGTCCAGGTCGTCTTGGCGGGCTGTGGCGACGGCAGGCGCGTACACAGCGTTCACGATCTGGCGGCGATGAGTGGCCTCGAACATGTCGGCGGAACCGAGCGCCACCGAGTAGTTCGCAGCCGCGCTCTGCGCCCCCTGCTCGTCATGTGCGAACCCCGACGCGATCGTGCCGTTCTTCCCCGTCACCGGCTTCGTGCCCGTTGCTGCGGTGGGTGCCGCCCCCGCCTTGCCGCCGCTGCTCCCGCCCGAGGAGTCGCTGTCTCCGCTGCCCCCGCCCATGTTCGCGAACGCGATAGCCGCGACGAGTAGAACGACCACGCCGACCACCATGGTCAGGGACCGCGAGCTGCGTGCCGGGCGGCGGCTGCCGTAGCCGTCGCCCCCTGTGCCGTCGGCAAATCGGGTACGGGTCTGGCGCGTACCGCCGAGCGTGCTGTATCCATCATCTGGACGGCCCGAGCGCGAATCGCCGCCGTAGCCGTCGTCGCCGAGACTCATGCCGCGTAGGCCCCCTCAACCATGTGCGATTCCGCGTGGTACGACCGTAGCCGTGCTGGTTCCTGTGTGGGCGCGGTGTGGTGACTCGACATCAGGGAGACGCAACCTCTGTCGGTGGGCACGACGGACGGGTGGTGTGGGAGCGGAACCGGGGCGGGGGACGGCGCGTCCGGCCAGGGCTGACGGAGGGTTAGATGGCCATGCCGTAGACGATGGTGAACAGGGTCCCCAGCGATCCGATGATGAACACACCGGTCAAACCGGCAACGATCAGACCCTTGCCCTGTTCTGCGCTGAACGTGTCGCGCAGCGCCGTCGCGCCGATGCGCTGCTTGGCCGCTCCCCAGATGGCGATGCCGAAGCAGAGCAGGATGGCAACGGCCATGACGACCTCGATCATCACCTTGGCTTCGTCGCCCAGGGCTCCGAACGGCCCCCACTTGGGTGCGATGCCGTTGATGATGGTGCTGATACCGCCCTTATCAGTGTCAGCTGCCAGGACCATGTAAGTCACCGCCCCTGTTGGGTAGTTCACTGCCCCTGCCACATGGCACGGGTCGCTCTCTATCTTCGCTGATGAAACCGTCCTGGTACGACGTCTTGGCGGCTCTCTTTCATGGGATCTCGCACGTTTGACCGGTCCGACCGCCCTGACCTGCGGATCGAATCGGTGTGTGACCACATATATATGGTTACTCTGTGTATCACGGAGAGTGACCCCGGGCAACGATCGGCATCCCGCCACCCTGGCCGGGGCCCGCTTCCCTTTCTCAACTGCACCCATCAGGGCAGGCAGGTTGAGGGGCAGTCAGAGAATGGGGCGGCGGGGCACCGGCGGGCGGGGCGGTGTCGTCCAGGTTCTCGGCGGCCGGAAGTCGCACCAGGAGCCGTCGAAGGGAAAGGTTCCGGCCTCGGCGAGCCGCGCGACTCTCATGCCCTCGGCTCGTATGGCCGCCGCTTCGTCGGCCGACCAGTAGACGGGGTGGCCGGTCTTCTCGGCGAAGGACTCCTCGTCCTTCCACTGCCAGGACCGGTCCGGCGCCACGTTGATGTCGAGCTCGTGGTCGGCGATGTCGATGTCGTCGCCGTGGTGGACGCGCCGCTCCAGATTCACGTACCAGCCACGGAACTTCCCCCTGCGGCCGAAGAGCCAGAGGACGGAATGCGCGGCGCCGCTGGGCTGATAGAACAGAGCGCTGCCCATCGGCCAACGGCCGGGTACCACCGGATATCCGGTGGCGGGTCGGTCGTCCGGGGCGATGTCACGAAGATGTGCGCCGCCGGGGAGCTCCGTGCGCCACATGGGCGCGCCTGTCTCCATCCACACCAGCTGGCCCTCGTCCGTGCGCTCGACGAGTCGTACGGGTACCGAGGCGCTCAAATGGCCTCCGATGAAGAGGTTCCAGTGCAGAATCCGGCCCGGTACGTCTTCCGTGATGTTGATCGAGTGCGCGAGACGGTTCATGGATCAGTCCTTGCTGCCGGGGCCCGACGGTGGCGATGTGATCTGTTGTGCCCGGACAGCGGCGAGTTCAATGCGCGGACGGGTTCGTTGCGTAGCGAATATGCGCTGGTCGGGCAAACAGACAACAATCCAAGAACAGTTCCGGGAGGCAGCCAGTGAGTGGCGCATTGCCTTCAGGAGAAGGAACGCCCGATCCCGTCGATACGTCTTGCTGCCGTGGCTCGGTGATCCGGACCCGGGCTCGCTGCCACCCGACCCGCCCGTCCGCACGCCGACTCGTGCGGACCGGCAGGGCGGCGCCGAGCAATCAGGACGGGGCGGCCGGGCCCTCGTCGTCGAGTTCGGCGAAGTGGTCGAACTCGCCGGCCACGACGCCCTTGGCGAAGGCCTCCCACTTCGTCCGGGTCGTCGTGACGATGTTGGTCGGGTCGCCGGTCTCTCGAAGGTGGACGAGCTCGCCGGGGCCGAAGGCGAGCTCGATCCAGGGGCCGGGGCCCTCTTCGCTCTCGGGAGCGGCCCGGACCCAGGCGAGTTCGGTGGGGGTCGCCCGGTCAGTCATGGTGGGCGGAGTCCTTGACGGTCCGGATGAGGGCGGCCCAGGCGGTGGGGGTGGTGTGGAGTACCGCGCCGGTGGGGTCGCTGCTCTCCATGATGTTGATCGTGTCGTCGTGGGCGGCGACGTGTATGCAGGCCTCACCTTGCGCGCAGTAGGACGACCTCTGCCAGGTGGATGTGGCCATCTCTGTTCCTTTCACAGGTCCTGGGCGATGTTGTGGACAAGTTCCCGCGAATGCTCGGGGCTCAGCGCAGCCGCGTCGAGCCGATCGAGCAGGAGGCGGTACTGCGACAGCTGGGCCTCGGAGTCGATGAACACCGGGCCATGGGACTGGTCGAGCTGGGCGGTGTCGAGTGCGGGCACCGGTCCGCGTACGTAGTACAGCGACTGACCCGAGCCCGGGTAGTACGTGGCTTCGAACGGGATCACGCGCATGGTCACGTGGTTCTGTTCGCTCACTTTCAGCAAGTGCTGAAGCTGGGCGCGGGCCACACCTTGGCCGCCGAACCGCATGCGGAGCGCAGCCTCATGAATGACTGCGTGATACGGGGCGGCGTCCTGCTTGTACAACACCGCCTGGCGTTTGATGCGGTACGAGACGCGGTGCTCGATCTCGGGCGGTGACATCTCGGGCACGGCCTGACGGTAGATCTCCCGAGCGTGATCGACCGTCTGCAGCAGCCCAGGGATGTGGATGCTGTGTGCCGCGTGGAGACTGGTGCCGTGGTGCTCGATCTCGGCGAGGTCGAGGAGTTTGGGCGGCAGGATGTCCCGGTACTCATCCCACCAGCCACGTCTGCGGTCCCCAGTCATGGCGACCAGCGCTTCGATCAGGGTTGGATCCGTGCACGAGTAGGTGCGGGCCATGACGCGTACGCGGTCGGCGCTCACGCCGAATCGCGCCACCTCGATGTTGCTCAACTGCCCGGAGCTGGTACCGAGGAGATCTGCTGCCTGCGTGGTGGTCATCCCGGCCCGCTCGCGCAGTTTGCGCAGCTCGGTGCCGAGCCGGGTGCGGCGCGCGGTAGAGGCGGCCCTTCCTGCCATCTCGAACTCTCCTCAGGAAACGACCGAGTTGGTCTGTCACTCACACGAGTGGATCTATTCAAGGATTCCTGGCATCTGGTGCAAAGAATCCTTGTTGACCCTAATCTCTGATCCAGGCCACCCGCCCGGAAGTACCCCGCTCGACGGAGCGGCCTCGTCACCGGGTAACCAGAAACGCGCGATCCAACTTCCCTCCGCGATCGGAGACTTCCATGGTTCTGGCCACCGTAACGCCGCCCTGGTCGTACACCCTCCAACTCCCACAGGATCCCCGTGCCCCCGGCGTAGCCCGCACCACCCTCCGTACAGTCCTGCGCGCACACGGCATGAGTGAGCTCACCGAAACTGCCGAACTCCTGGTGAGCGAGCTGGTCACCAACGCGTACCTGCACTCCGAGGGGCCGTACTCCCTACGTCTGCGCGATGCCGGGCGGCATCGGATCAGGCTGAGCGTCTGGGACACCAACCCGCACATCCCGGCGCCGTTCGAATGGAGCGCGCAGGCCCCGGCGGAGCTCGCTGAACGTGGGCGTGGGCTCTACCTCGTGACCCTTTGGGCGGACAGCTGGGGCGCGTACCCGATGCGCGGCGGTCTGCCGGGTCAGGGCGGGAAGCTGCTCTGGGTGGAGTGCGCGGCGAAGGCGGAGGAGGAGAGGGGGCACAGCTGGCGGGGCCTCATCCGATGAAGCGGACGAGGCCCCGCTGGTGGGTGCCGGTCGTTCGGCGACGTCAGGCGACGAGTTCGGTCTCCTCCGCGGGCGCCGCGGCAGGCTCGGGCTTGTTGTCGCGCATGACCAGGGTCGCCAGGAGGGCGGCGGTGAGGACGCCGATCGCGCTGATGGTGAAGGTGGTCGACATCGAGGCGGTGAACGCCTCCCGGGCGGCGTGGACCAGGCCGTTGTCGCCGTGGGCCACAGCCAGTGCTCCGGCGATCGACTGCTTGGCCTGCTCGGGTGCGTCGGCCGGCATCTCACTGCGGAAGCCGCTCGTCAGCAGCGAGCCGAGGATCGCGATGCCGAGCGCGGTGCCGGCCTGCTGGATGGTGTCGTTGAGGGCCGAACCGACGCCGGCCTTCTCCTGCGGGATGGTGCCCATCAGTGCGCCGACCGCTGCCGGCATCGCCAGGCCGGCGCCGAGGCCGAGGAGTCCGAGCGCGACCGCCGGGACGGTGAATCCGGAGTCTGCCGAGACCGTGGTCAGCAGCGCGAAGGAGGAGGCCATGACGAGCATCCCGGCCAGTACCAGGAAGCGATTGCCGATCTTTGCGGCGAGTCCGGCGCCGGCGGTGTTGCCGATCAGTGCGGCGACGGCCAGCGGCACGAACGCGAGGCCCGCCTTGACCGGCGAGTAGCCGAGGACGAACTGCAGGTACTGGGTGAGCACCAGCAGCAGGCCGCCGTTGCCGATCTGTACGAGGGTCAGCGAGAGCGAACCGCCGCTGAAGTTGCGGTGCTTGAACAGGACCAGCGGGACCATCGGGGCGGCGGTGACGTTCTCCCAGATCACGAACCCACCGAGGGCGATCACCGCGACGGCCAGGGTGATCGCCGAGCGGCCGCCGAAGGCGCCGTGCTGCGGGAGCTCGATGATCCACCAGATGAGGGCGGTCATGCCGGCCGCGGACAGTACCGCGCCGAGCGGGTCGGGCTTCTGCCACGGTCCCTTCGACTCCGGCATGAGGATGAGGGCGGCCAGGACGGCCAGTGCGACGACGGGGACGTTGATGAAGAAGATCGAGTGCCAGGAGAAGTGGTCGATCAGCACGCCGCCGAGCACCGGGCTGCCGACCAGGCCGAGCATCGACACCGAGCCCCACGCCGCCATCGCCTTGGGGCGTTCCTCCTCGTCGAAGACGGTGATGAGGATCGACAGCGTCGAGGGCATGATCAGTGCCCCGCCGACGCCCATCGCGACCCGCGCCGCGATGACCTCGCCGGGGTTCGCGCAGAAGGTCGCGGCCAGCGACGCCGCCCCGAAGAGCAACAAGCCGATGATCATGATCTTCCGGCGGCCGAATCGGTCACCGAGGCTGCCGGAGGTGAGCAGGAGCCCGGCGAAGACCAGGATGTAGGAGTCGAGGATCCACTGGATGTCCTGGGCGCCGGCGCCGATGTCCTCGGTCATGGACGGCACCGCGACGGTCAGCGCCATGCTGTCGATCACCAGGACCAGCGTGCTCAGGCACAGCACGACGAGGATCCACCAGCGGCGGGGATTGCGGGTTTCCATGGGATTTCCTTTCGGCTGCGCACACTGTTCCATCGATGCGAACACTGTACGCAGCTGGGTACAGTGTTCGCAACACTCCCTCATGTACGCTGAATGCGAACGGTGTACGCACTAGGAGGCGCCATGACGGCCAGGACGAATCCGATCCCCTCCGTGTGGGCCCGGCAGCAGCCCGCGCCCGACCAGCCCGCACTGAGCCGGGCCGTGATCGTCCGCGAGGCGATCGCCATGCTGGACGCCGACGGCATCGAGGCGCTGAGCATGCGCAAGCTCGGCGCCCGTCTGAACGCCGGCGCGACCTCCCTCTACCGGCACGTCGCGACCAAGGACGAACTGATGGAGCTCGCGGTGGACGAGGTCGCCGCCGAGATCGTCGTGCCCTCGCCGGACTTCATCGGGGGAGACCCCGAGGCCGACAGCCCCGACTGGCGCGCCGCCGTCACGGAGGCCGCCCGGTCCTTCCGGGCTACGGCCCTGCGCCACCCGTGGCTGTCCTCGGTCCTGGGGCAGGCGGGCCTGGCCTACCTGGGTCCGAACCTCATGTCGTTCTCCGAGCGGCTGGCCGCCCTGTTCACGGCTGCCGGCTTTCCCGAGCCGAGCCGTGCGATCGACACCGTCCTGTCCTACGTCATCGGCATGAGCACCACGGAAGCGGCCTGGCTCACCACGGTCGCCCGCTCCGGCGAGACCGAGGCCGCTTTCATCGCCCGCCTCATGCCCGCCGCCCAGCAGGCCGCGGCCGGCCACGACCACCTCGCCGACTCCTACGCCGCTCCCATGGCCCTCGACCCCGGCGAGATCCGCGAAACCAAGTTCGCCTACGGCCTGGAAGTCGTCCTCGACGGCTTGGCGTTGCGGCTTCCGCGAGACTGACCGTGAACCCGTGAGGTCGGCTGACGCCGGTGCCGCCGGGCGTCGGATGCGGCCCGCCGGCCGGCCGGCCCACCACTCGCTGCCGACCGACACCCAACCGCTGCAGGACGGTCAGGCAGCCGGTACTCGGGCCGGCGCGTACGCGGCGACGGCCCTCGTCTGCGCGGCGGTCATCCGCTGGATGACCAGGATGACGAACACCGCGGCGATCAGATACAGAGCCTGGCTCACCACCGAGAGGACGACGGAGTCGGCGTAGCTCGTGGAGGTGGCCGTCACGGCTGCCACCATGTGCGCGATCCACGCTGCCCACCAGGCGTTGATGAGCGTGACGGTGGTGTCCGTGGCCGGGTCGTGGCCGACGGCCCGGTGGATGTCGAGAGCTATGCGACGGGGCCGCCACCACATCAGTACCGGCGTGAACCAGGCGCCCACCGCCCAGCCCGGTGTGTGGGCGAACGGGCCGACCCACAGTGCCTGGGCGTTGTACCGGCATCGGCGGAACCAGAGCAGGAAGGTGACGAGCGTGGCGAGCCCCACGAGGGCGGATGCCGACACGTAGCGGGAGTAGAAGAGCCCGTCGTCGGTCGCGTCGAAGAGCTTCGGCCGCGAGGGGTCGAGCAGGGCGTACAGCCCTACGAGGATCTGAGCAGCCCGCGCGAGCGACTGAGGGCTGCGGGGGACGGCGTCGGACGGTCTTGTCATGGCCGGTGAATGTAGACCATCGGGATCGGCCGGATTCCGGTACAGGTGCGGATGGTCGGGGCCGCGGTTCGGGCAGCGTGCCGATATCCGGATCAGTTGGGGCGCCGGGCCGGCTCCGCGGAGCTCCCTCGGCAGCAGGCCATGGGCCGGTCCGCGCGTACTGCCCCCGGTCCTCAAGCTGCGCGGGGCGCCTGAGGACCGGGGGTCGGGGTGGTGTGTCCGCGGGGCTTCCCGGTCGGGTTGCCGCACGCGCACACCATGCTGTGGTGCGGCTCAGCCCTCCGCCTCGGGCTCCGAGGTCCACGTGCCCAGGGAGATCTCGGCGGTGATGCCCGGTCCGAAGCCGGCCATGATGCCGCGCTGGCCGTGGAGGGTCGATGCCTCGTCGAACATGCGGGCCAGGGCGTCGAGTACCACCGCACTCGCTATGTTGCCGTACTCGGTGAGCGTCGCCCGGCTGAAGCGGAACGCCTCGGGCGGCACGTCGAGGAAGAGGCTCAGGTCGTCCAGGATGCGTGGACCGCCCGCGTGGATGATGTAGAAGTCCAGCTTGCTGGCGTTCCACTGGTGCTGCTCGGCGACGGCTTTGAGAGCCGGGGCGAGTGGTTCCATGGTCCCGGGCACGCGCTTGTCGAGCTGGAAGTGGAAGCCTGTGGACCGGACGGCGTAGGAGATCCATTCCTCGGTGTCGGGAATGATGTAAGAGCCGTTGCGTTCGAGGCGGATCCCGGTGCCCCCTTGGCCCCGTACCACTGCCGCGGCGATTCCGTCGCCGAACAGGCCGTTGGACAGCAGGGATCCGACACCCAGATCGGTGGGCTGGTAGCACAGGGAGCAGAACTCGCAGGCGACGATGAGGACGTTGGCGTCGGGGTAGGCCGTGCAGAAGTCGTGGGCCCGGTTGACGGCCGCACCACCTGCGGCACAGCCGAGTTGGGCGATCGGCATCTGTCGTGTCTCCGGCCGGAAGCCCATCTTGCCGATGAGCCAAGCAGTCGGCGGAGGCATCATGAAGCCCGTGCAGGAGACGTAGATGATCAAGTCGATCTGTGACGGCTCGAGTTCCGCCTGGTCGAGTGCCTGGCGGACGACGGCCGGCACTCGGTCCTTGGTCTGTGCCTCGTAGACGATGCTGCGGGCGTCGAACCCCGGGTGCTCCAGCACTTTTTCGATCGGCTGGATCAGGTGCCGTTTCTGCACACCGGTGTGCTCGATCAGACGGAGGACGAGACTGAGCTGCGGATGGTCGCCGTGCAACCGTTGTGCCAGTTCGAGTGTTTCGTCCTTGGTGATGACGTACTCGGGAACTGCGATTGCCGGCTTGCAGAGTACCGCCATGGATCTCCTCCTAGCGGACGGTGGTCCACACGGCCGAGCCCTGAAGATCCGGGACATCCGCCGGCAGACGGCCGCCACTGCGGCGCGGTACGCGCGATTGCGCGAAGCGGGTCGTGGGTGGTTGCGGTGCCGCGATTCAATGCCCCTGGTGGGCGCGGACGGGCCGACCGACGAAAGACCAAGTTCTCACCGTATGGACAGAGGGTTTTCCGCCACACCTTGGCTGGCCCTCGCATCACGCTACGGCAGGCCGTTCAGCGTCGCATTTCGGGCAGAACGCGCTGTCGGGACAGCCCGAACGTTCCGGGGTCTGCTGCCCTCCCGGGGGTGACACCGGGCCGGTCACGGCCGCTTCCGGGGTCGATGACAGCCCTTTCCCCGGTCCTGGCGAGCGGGCCCCGGAGCCGGGTGCTCTACGGCCCGCTCGCGACCCGCCCCGCCACCGGCGACGCGTCCCGTGAGGGGCGGGACGCACCGCGCCGGGCGGGACGGGCACCACACCGGCGGGGTGCCCCGCCGGTGTCCGCGTTCCGTTGCGGCGCCGCTTCACCTGATCGGCGCCGCCCTCGTTGCCGGACGTGAGGCGTCGGTGCCTTGCTGGAATACGGACCCGTCACCAGGTGACGGGAAGTGCGAGCGGATAGCGCCAGATCGACGTCTTGTTCCAACGCACTTCTTCGGCCGGCTTCGCCAGCCTGAGGTCCGGGAAGCGTTCCAGAAGGGTTCCGAGTGCGACTTGGAGTTCCGTGGCGGCGAGTGGGGCGCCGAGACAGTGATGGCCGCCCCAGCCGAAGGTCATGTGGGACGGGCCGTTGCGTTCCAGATCCAGCTCGTCGGGCCGGTCGAACTTCCGGCCGTCGCGGTTGGCCGTCAGATAGGAGACGTGCACGATGTCTCCCGCCCGGATCTTCACCCCGCTCAGCTCGGCGTCCTCCAGGGCGACGCGGGGGATGCCGACACCCTTGCGGAAGGGGATGAAGCGCAACAGCTCCTCGATGGCCTGCGGGAGCATCTCGGGACGCTCGCGCAGCATGGCGAGCTCCTTGGGCCGGGTGAGCAGGGTGTAGGCGATGTTCCCGATCTGGTACGTGGTGGTGTCCTGGCCGGTGATGAGCAGGACCATGGCCATGACGGTCAGTTCCTGGTCATTGAGGAGCTCGTCCCCGTCACGGGCCATGGCCAGCGCACTGATCAGATCGTCGCCCGGGTTCTCGCGCCGGTCCGCCGTCAACGTCTTGAAGTAGGCGCGGAGGTCGGCCTTGGCCCGTACCGCGTCGTCCCGGTTCTCGATGGTCGTGTCCATCATGGTCCGCGCGTGAGCACGCAACTGTGAGCGGTCGTCCTCGGGAATGTCGAGGACCTCGCAGATGGTGGTCAGGGGCAGCGGGGCGGCCAGGTGCTCGAAGAGGTCGGCGGGCGAGCCGTGCTCCTCCATCCGGTCCAGCAGCTCATCCACGACATGCTGGGTGCGGACCTGCATGCGTTCCATGTGGCGCGGCGCGAAGCCCTTGGAGATCAGACTGCGCAGGCGACTGCTGGCCGGAGGGTCCATCACGTTGATCGCCTCGTCCTGAACGATGGGTTCAGGAGTCATGCGGGGGAAGTCCTTGCCGATGATGGCGCTGCGGCTGAAGCGCCGGTCGGTGGTCACCGTGCGCACGTCGTCGTAGCCGGTGACGAGCCATGCCTCTCCGTCGCCGTGGGGCAGCCGGATGCGGGCAACGGGTTCCTCGGACTGCAGCTGCCTGAGGACAGGGTCGAACTCGAGGGCCTCGGCGTAGTCGAACGGGCAGTTCCGCGGGGTGGCGACTGGTTCCATACGGAGCTCCAGATATGGGTTCTGAGGGGTGATGCAGCACCTACCGGGATGAAGTAGGGCATAGGTATGTCGTGGGTACCCCGCCGACCACCGGGGCACGCACCGATGTGGGGCAATTGGCCCACATGAAGCGGTCGTGCCCCGCCCCCCCGGTGATGTCCTGCGGAGCCGGTGGGGGGCGGGGCAGCCGGCAGCGAGGAACTCTCACCGGCAGCGTGGGGATGCCGTGGGGGCGGCGATCCGCAGTCTGCTCGTCACACGCCGCTGGTCGGTACCACGTTGGTGGCATCCACTGCGGGTCGCAGCGCTGCGGCGAGTTCGACTGCGTCGCCCACCGCCCAGAAGTGCGTGAAGAACAGGCGAGGGCTCTCCGTCAGGTGGTGGTTGTGCAGCTCGACGAGCTGGATCCCACCCCGGCGCAAGGCTCCCAGTACGTCCTGGACCTCCTCGGCGAGCATGACGCAGTCGCCGCTGAGCGCCGCCCTGCCGTTTCCCAGCGGCTGGAAGATGAACGCGCTGGTCGCGCCCAGGCCGGAGGGCAGTACCAGATGGCCGTCGCAGATCGTCTCGCGGCGGGCGAAGACGGCCTTGTAGACCACACCGTCGCTGGAACCCTTGGCGCCCAACGCAGCTTCGATTCCGGCGATGTCCAGGTCGACGGGGCTCGGCGGGCCGGACGGTGTCGCCGGCGGGATGCCGGTGCGGTCGAATCCCGCGCGCAGGCCGCGCGCCAGGGCCAGTTCGTCATCGCCGTGTCCGTGGACGTGGACCCACCAGATGTCGGGGCTATGGGCGGGCAGATGCTTGTGGAGAGCGGTCTGGGTGATTCCGTTCGCCTGCCAGGCGTCGATCACCTGCTGCACTTCCGTCTCGGTGACCGCCACATCGCCCATGCACATCGTGCTGCCGTCTGCGTAGCGGACGAAGGCCACGTGCGCACCCAGCGCGAGCGCCGGGGTGATGACGATGTCGTCCTCGACGACGACGTGAAGATCGTCGCGGGGGAAGGGGGTGTGGTACGTCGTCCCGCGCAGCAGGTTGCCGCTGCGGCCCAGCACTCTCGCCACGGGCTCCCAGTCCGACTCGGTGGTGGTCACCGGCTTGACCCGCATATGTGGCCAGGCCCCGGACGCCCCGTCGGGCATCGTGCGAGCGGCGGCCGTCCCCGCCCCGGCCAGCACCGGTGCCAGTGCGGCAGCGGCCAGCAGGCTTCGCCGAGACGTGGCCGCCTGTTTGTCTCCAGTCATCATCTGATCTCCTCCATGGCGAGATGAAACCATGAGAAATGTGTGTTATTGGCATTGCCTTGCCATATATGGGCCATACGTGTCTTATCGGCTTTTCATCGAACGGCGCCTTGAACGGTGCGTTGCGTGGTGCATCGAACTTGATCGCCTGTCGAGGGGGTCGTCCGGCTCGGGAGAGGTCCGCGTTCGGATCGTTGACCAAGGGTTCGACGGCCCACCGTTCGGGTGAATCCCCGCCAGGGCCGAGGCGGGCGTGGGGCCTTGGGATTCAGGGCCGTACCCCGTCCCGGGTGCTGCTGCGACCGGCGTGTCGGGGGCACCGGATTTGGCACAGTGCCGCTCCACGATCAAGGAGCGGGGTGAGCGGCGTGGCCGTGGTGGGCGGGCAGAGGCAGAGGCTGCGTGATCTGGGTGGGGCAGGGGGACGGGATGGTGGCGGGGATGAGCTGAGGCACAGCGATGGACCCTGGATGCGGGCAGCCGGGGGAGCGGACGCTCTGCACACGCTGCTGGGTCCGGTGAGGTCCGAGCTGGAGACCGCACACGAGGGCGTCGTGGCGGGGGCCGCCGGGCTGGAGGCGCTGACCGAACTGGGCGCCGTACGGGAGTCGTGGCAGCGGCGGATCGAAGCCGCGCGCCGGGAGTGCCGGAGCCTCGCCGGGAATCTGCGGGAGGTCGCTCGCGCGCAGGGCGAGACGAACGAGGCCGTGAGGCAGTCCTTCGCACCGGTGGCGGAGCGCGGCGGTGCGCAGTGACTTCGACGCTCACCTGGTCGCAGTTGCGCGACCTGAAGTGCGCCGAGCTCGAGGGCGCCGCCGACGGGTGGGGCCGGGCGAGCAACCGGGCCGACGCGGGCCGGGACGGCATCGACAAGCAGTTGATGAACGGCCTGCGCGGCACGCAGCAGGGCGAAGCCGCCGACGCGGCGGTGGCGCGGCTGCGACAGCTGAGCCGGAACTTTCAGTACGTGTACACGGAGTGCGGCCTGCTCCGTACCGCGCTGAACAGCCTCGCGCACGAGATGCTTGCCCAACAGCGAGCACTGCAGGAGGCGTTGGGTGATGCGGATGCCCTGAAGTTCACGGTGCACGCGGACGGGTCGGTGACGTATCCCGAAGCCGGCGAAGACCTGATCGACGGGAAGCCGCTGCCGGGTGGGACAGCGACCGGACGCGGTCTACCGGGACTGCTGCCGTCCTCGGGGCTCGTCGCACCCAACCCGCATGCAGCGAAAGCGCAGGAGATCGCGGACCGGGTGGAGAAGGCCGTACGGACGGCCACGGAGATCGACTGGCGGTACACGCGGATCCTGCGGAAGTTGAAGGCCGAGGAGGGGCTGAAGGTCCCCGACACCACCTGGACGGATACGGCGACGGACGCGGGAGCCGTACGGGGAGCGGCGCGCGGATACCTGAAAGACGCCATCCCGCACGATGCGAGCGCGGTCGAACGGAAGGCGTGGTGGGCAGGTCTGACGCAGGAACAGCGGGAGGAGTACCTCGCGGTGTACCCGGACCAGATCGGCAACCTGGACGGGATCCCGGCGGGGGTACGGGATGCGGCCAACCGGGACAACCTTCAGCTGCTGATCGGGAAGCTGGAGGGGCGGGGCGACGAGAGGGCGGAGACGCAGTTGGCAGGGCTGCGGGAGATCGACCGGCAACTGCACTTGCCGCGCAAACCTGGTGAGCCCGCCATGCATCTGCTTGGGATTAGCGACGAGGGAAACGGACGGGCAATCGTATCGTTTGGCAATCCTGATACGGCAAGAAATGTATCGGCATATGTTCCGGGACTGAACACTTCGCTGGATAAGGACTTTGCGGAGGGTGACCTCAAGCGTGCTCGGGACACGGCGATCGGAACTCGCTATCTCGATCATTCCAGTGCGGCGATCGTCTGGCTTGGTTATGACGCACCACAGACGCCGGACGGAATTAGGGGCTTGGCGGTGATGGGCGACGAAAGGGCGGAGAGGGGCGGTAGTGCATTCAATGGATTTATGCGTGGCTTGGTGGCTACGAATGAGAATGAGAACCCGCACCTGACGGCTATTGGGCACTCGTATGGATCGCGCACCGTCGGAGCTGCCACGCAGCAGGGTGGCGGAATTCCCGGAGTGGATGACATCGTCCTCGTCGGCAGTCCCGGTGTCGGTGTGGACCACGCTGAGGATCTCGGGGTCGGGAAAGATCACGTCTTCGTCGGTGCGGCCGAGAACGACGTGGTGACCAAGCTTCCTTCCAAGCAGCAGAGTGTTTTCGGCGCGGTGGGCTTGATTGCTGGGGGGCCAGCCGGTGCCTATTTCGCTGGAGATCTAGCCGACCCGGGAGATGACGATCTCTGGTTCGGCAAGGACCCGGCTAGTAGGGAATTTGGAGCGAGACGATTTTCTGTGGGTGAAGGGCCGGATTTGATGAGCGGAAGAGGATTCTCGATCGATGCGCACTCCCAGTACTTTGACCCGGATAGAGACGCGGTATCGGCAAACAATATTGCTCTGGTCGCTGCAGGACGCTCGCAAAAACTCAAGACGGAGGAGTATCGATGAGGCTCCTGTTGCGGATTGCAGCGACGGCGCCTCTGCTGTGTATGGCAATCTCCGGTTGTGCGAATGGGAGGGAGCGGACGGATATGAATATGCAGGAGGCGGCGGTCCGGGCCGATGGAATCCTAGACGCCGTATTGAAGGAGATTGAACCGGAGGTGCAGTGGACACACGGTCCGACCACCACCGGCACGTGTGACGTAACTCGAAGGCGCGCAGTAATGACGATCGTGTCGGCGGAGCGTCGAGGAAGTTTCCTGGGCGTAGTGGATCGATTCTGGCGCAAGAGCGGCTATAGGATCAAGGCGGTCAACAACGATGAGGACGTACCGGCGATCTTTGCTCAGACGAAGGACGGCTTCGGGGTCACTCTGATCGTCGGAGGCGAAGGCCAGGCGTTCTTCGAGGTCGACAGCCCATGCGTGAAGAAGTCGGAGGTTGCCGATTCCACCACCCGGCCGAATGGGCCCAGCTATCCGGGTTTGGAGAATCTTCCCCGCCCCAACGTCCACTCCGACTTCTGGTCGGCCCGCGCGTCCTGACGTTGCGGAATTTGAGACTCATTTTGGGTCCTGGGGCCCATGCCCCTTCCGGTGCCTGTGTGGTCGCATACGAGCGGTGGCGGACCGGCCGCTGATCACTGCGCCCACTCACAAGGTAGGGGACTTGCCGTGTCTGGATTACAAGGGTTAGCGGTTCCGGACGGTGCCGGCGCGGGTGGTGTGATTGCCCGTTCGGGCAGGCGGCCGCCGCCGAGTGTTCTGCAAGCGGTGCTGATCCTCGTCCGAGTGCTCTTCGTGGTCACCGTCGTGGGTGCGATCGACGTGCTGACGGTGGCGTCCTCGGTCGATGCGGTGGACGGCCGGTTGCTGGGGATGCTGTTGTACGCGGCGCTGCCGGGCACCGCCGGATTCGTCCTGTCGCTGTATGTGCGGACCGGTGGTGTCTGGATCTGGCGCGGTCTTCTTGCCGTGCATGTCTGGCTTGCCATCGGTGCGCTGGCATCGCTGAGCGGAGACGGCGGCGGCCAAGGCGTGCCTCAACTGGTGATGCCGATCGTCGTCGCCGTTCTTCTTTTTCATCGAAGTCTACGCGCGTGGTTCGAACTCAGTGCCGAACAGCGCGCGATCCGGAAGCCGTTCATTCTTCTGCGGCTGATCGCGCCGAGCCGGGACAGCGGCCAGAGCGCGATGGAGTACCTGGGAACGGTCCTGGTGGTCGTCGCTCTGGTCGGTGCGCTCATGGCGACGGAGGTCGGTGGACAACTGACCGGTGAGATCCGGAGTGCGATCTGCCAACTGACCGGGAGCGCCTGCCCGGCAACGGACGGGAACGTGGTGGCCGGCCATGGTGCCGGTGCGGATGGTGGGACATCGAGCGCAGGTGGAACGGGCTCCGGTGGTACGGACTCGGGCGGTTCTGCGGTATCCGGCGGGTCGGTGTCCGGCGGGTCGGATTCAGGTGGATCGGTCGCGTCCGGTGGTACCGCTTCCGGGGGGTCGGCTGCGTCCGGGGGTACGGACTCCGGTGGCAGCGCCGCCACCGGTGGCGGCGGGGGGACCGACACCAGTGCCGACAGCGGTGACTTAGCCACCCAGGCCGGCAAGGGCAGCAGCCGGCCGAACGGGACCGGGCGAGCGGTGGAGGAGGGCGGCGGGTTCTTCACGGGGCTCGTCGGCGACGGTTTGTGGGGTGATGTCACCGGCGCTGCCGATACCGTTCTTCACCCCGTCACGAGCGGCAGGAGCCTGGGCGACCAGGTGGTCCAGTACGCGCAGAGCGCGAACGACAAGTGGTCCCAGGGCGACCGTGTCGGTGCGGCCGGGGACCTGATCAGGGCTTCGACCGGTGCCGGTCGCGTGGGAGTGGGGCTGCCCGGCTCCGGATCCCGTGTCGGGGCGGTGGTGCAGCAGGCCGAGCGCGACTACCTCAACGCCCGCATCCCGGACAATGCCACGCCGGCCGGGCGCAAGGCGTGGTGGGACGGGCTGACGCAGGATCGGCGCGACCGGTACCTCGTGGTCTCCCCGGACCGGATAGGCAATCTGGACGGGATCCCGGTGGCTACACGGGACTCGGCCAACCGCGACAACCTGCGGGACCTGATCGGGAAGTTGGAGGGCCGGGGCGACGCGAAGTCGAAGAAGCAGCTGGCGGGGTTGCGGGAGATCGACCGGCAGTTGAGGGAGAACGGGAAGCAGCCGCCGATGTTCCTGCTCGGTATCGGGGACGAGGGCAACGGACGGGCGATCGTCTCGTACGGGAATCCGGACACGTCGAAGAACGTGTCTGCGTATGTGCCGGGGCTGAACACCTCCCTGGACGAGGAGTTCGCGAAGAACGACCTCAAGCGGGCCCGGGACACGGCGATCGGTGCCCAGGGGTACGACCGGTCGAGCGCTGCGATCGTCTGGCTCGGTTACGACGCGCCGCAGACCCCGGACGGGCTGGGGAGTCTGGCGGTGATGGGCGACGGCCGGGCGGTGAGGGGCGGGGCCGCCTACAGCGACTTCATGGGCGGCATCGCAGCCACCAATCAGAACAAGGACCCCCATCTGACGGCCATCGGGCATTCCTACGGCTCGCGGACGGTGGGCGCTGCGACGCAGCGCCTCGGTGGGATTCCGGGCGTCGACGACATCATCCTGGTCGGCAGTCCCGGTGTGGGTGTGGACCACGCAGTGGACCTCGGGGTGGGCGCGGGCCATGTCTTCGTCGGGGCCGCCGCGAACGACCCGGTGACCAAGCTTCCGTCCAAGCTGCAGTCAGCCGTGGGCGCCGTGGGGCTGGTGCTGGCGGGACCCGCCGGCGCGTACCTCGCCGGGGATCTTGCCGACCCGGGGGACGACGATCTGTGGTTCGGCAAGGACCCGGCGAGCAAGGCATTCGGGGCCAGGCGCTTCCCCGTGGCCGATGGACCACCGGTGATCAGCAGCCACGGCCTGAGCGCGGAGGCGCACTCCCAGTACTTTGATCCGGTGCGGGACGCCATGTCGGCCGACAGCATCGCTCTGATCGTGTCGGGCCACTCCAACCGGCTCAAGATGGAGGAACAGCGATGAAGCGAATGTTCCAGATCGTTGCGGTGGCCCTGGCTCTCGGCTTCTCGCTGTCCGGCTGCGGGAACGATCCCCTGCAGGCGACCGGTGCAGGAGGGAAGAAGGGCGCTATGGACATGCAAGGAGCGGCCGACCGGTCCGACGACATGCTCGACGCCGTGCTGAAGGCCATCGAGCCCGAGGTGCAGTGGGCGCACGGGCCGACGACGACGGGAAGCTGCGACGTGACCCGCAGGCGCACCGTGATGACCATCGTGTCGGCCGGGCGGCGCGAGGAACTCCTGGACAGGGTGGAGAAGTTCTGGCGGGAGAGCGACTACCGGATCAAGGGGATCAACAACGACAAGGAGTTCCCGGCGGTCTACGCGCAGACGAAGGCCGGGTTCGGTATCAGTCTGAGTTTCCGCGGAGGGGGGCAGGCGTTCTTCGAGGCGGACAGCCCTTGCGTGAAGGAGTCGAAGGTCGCCGATTCCACCTCCGAGCCGAACGGCCCGTCGTACGAAGGTGTCTACCCGCTGCCCCGTCCCGATGTTCATTCCGACTACTGGTCCTCGGGGGCGCCCTGATGGCTGGTCAGTGGCACCGGCGGCACCCGTGACCGTGGTGATTCGGACAACTCGCACACACCCGCGAAACTGCCCTTGAACCCTGCCCCGATGGGGGATGGTTGTGGGGTGCGTAAATTCTGGGTGGTCGGTGGGATCGGCATCGGGTTGGCCATGTGCTTCGTGGCGCTGCTCGTCGTCGGTACGTACTCCGCCGCCGCCGGCCTCGGCAGCGCCGGCAGCAACGGGGCCGTCGGCCTGGCCAAGGGAGCGGTGCCGGCGAAGTTCCAGCCGCTCGTCCAGAAGTGGGGCAATCTCTGCCCGGCCATCAACCCCGCTCTGCTGGCCGCCCAGCTCTACCAGGAGAGCGGGTGGAACCCCAGGGCCCAGAGCCCGGCCGCGGCGCAGGGCATCGCGCAGTTCATCCCCGGGACCTGGGCCGGCCACGGGATAGACGGGGACAACGACGGGGACCGGGACGTATGGGATCCGGCCGACGCGATCCCGTCCGCCGCCAGCTACGACTGCGAACTCGCCGGGTACGTGAAGAAGGTGCCGGGGGATCAGACCGACAACATGCTCGCCGCGTACAACGCCGGTGCGTACCGGGTGATCAGGGCGGGCGGCGTACCGCAGATCTCCGAGACACAGAACTACGTCAAGATCATCCGGTCCCTGGAGAAGAGCTTCGCCCGGCCGGTGGGGCGCGTCGAGCCGTCGCGGCAGGCGGCCGGGGCGATCTACTTCGCACAGAAGAAGCTCGGTACGAAGTACCTGTGGGGCGGGAACGGCACGGCCGAGCAGGGCGGGCGGTTCGACTGTTCCGGGCTGACGCAGGCGGCGTACCGGACCGTCGACATCGAGCTGCCGCGCGTGGCGAACGATCAGTACAACGCCGGGCCGCACCCGTCACGGGACGAGCTGCTCCCCGGTGACCTGGTGTTCTTCTCGGACGACCTGACCAACTCCCGGGCGATCCACCACGTCGGGCTGTACGTCGGCGGCGGATACATGATCAATGCGCCGTACACGGGGGCCGTGATCCGGTTCGACAAGATCGACACGCCCGACTACTTCGGTGCGACACGCGTCACGAAGGACGGGGCCGCGGCCCTTCCGACGGCCCTGCCGACGGTATGACGCAGGGTCGCCCGTGGCTGGAACTCTCCGTGAAGCCTGGGCCCTGAGCTGCGACGATGAGTCACTCTTCGATAACGTCATGGTGATCATTCGGTGGAGAGTGGAACGTACGCCCGCAGCGTGTCGTTCCCTGGACTGGGACAGCATGCGCACTGACCATGTGGCACTGACCGGCACAGCCACACGCATCACGCAGTAGCGATCGCGACAGGGATCGAAGCGGCGATCGAAGCAGTGGTCGAACCGAACACGGGGGTTCGTCATAAGCGGTGCACACGGGCGTGCACCGCGGCAGCAGACAAGGCAAGGGGCCGCAGCAGATGGCTGGACTCGCACTGGATGGGTCGAACCCCGACGTCAGCCTGCTCTACGACATCAACGGGCTCGCGAAGTCCGCTCCGACCTGGTTCGACCGGGTCATGGAGTTCGTCGGTGAGTACGGGATCATGCTCGGCATGGTCCTGGTGGTCGTGTGGTGCTGGTGGAGCGTTCGCCGGCGCGGCACGGCCGAGGACTCGGTGACGGCTGTCGCCGGGATCGTCTGGGCACCGCTCGCCGCCGGTATCGCACTGCTCGTCAACATCCCGATCCGGGGCTTCGTGGAGCGGCCGCGTCCGTTCCGTGACCACCAGGGCCTGGACGTCCTGGTGTCGGGGAAGGACGACTTCTCCTTCGTGAGCGACCACGCGACCATGGCGATGGCTCTGGCCGTCGGGCTGTTCGTGGCCAACCGCAAGTTCGGCTTCGCCGCGATCGCCCTCGCGCTGCTGGAAGGGTTCTGCCGGATCTACATGGGGGTCCACTACCCCACCGACGTCATCGGCGGATTCGCGCTCGGCACGGCCACCGCACTGCTGCTCGCGCCGCTCGCGATGGCGCTGCTGACTCCGGTGGTGACGGCCGTCTCCCGGTCGGAACGGGTGGGTCGCCTGGTGCGGTCGCGCCGGCCGCTGTCTGCCACGGCCGAGGGCCGGGGCGGGGCGCTCGGGATCCCCGAGCCGCGCCCGGGGTCGGGCGGCGGCGTCGGCGAGAAGGATCTGGCCGCGTAGACGGTAGATGTGGGGCGTCCGGATCGGCCAGGTGTCGACCGGGACGCCCGGCGGCGGGCCGGGATTCGTTCCGCGGCCCGCCGCCCCGCGTCACAGCGCCTGCGGGAACGTGAACAGCCGCCCGGGGTCGTACTGCTTCTTCAGACGGGTCAGACGGCTGCCCGCCGTGCCGTAGTACGCCTGCCGCCAGTCGCGCAGCGTCGGGTCGATGTAGTTCTGGTACGCCGCTCCTGACGCGTAGGGGTGCATCGCCGCGTGTGTGCTTTTCAGCCAGTTCTGCTGGGCGGTTCCCGCCGTCCCGGGGCGCCAGGAGCCGATGTACTGGGCGAGCATCCGGGAGCGGCGGTGGACGAAGGCCGTCGAGTCCGGGGCGACCCGGTTGATCGCCCCGCCGAGCGCCGTCAGTGCGATCGATCCGCCGCCACCGCTGGGGCTCACGCCGATCCGGGTGAACGCCTCGGCCCGGTGGAGCAGGGCGCGAACACCTGCCGGGGACAGGGAGTGGTCGAAGAAGTCGGACGCGGCGGCGTACGTCTCGCGCTGGAGTGTGCCCTGCGGGGTGCGGCCGGGTGTCTTGCCCGGCAGATGGCACTGGGCCTCGGTGATGGTCGAGCAGCCCGCGTACACGAGCATCGAGTCCTGGAAGCTGCGGCGGCGCAGCGAGACCGAGGTGGCCGATGCGCCGATCCGGTCGGCGAGGCGGTCGACGGCATTCTGCAGGTCGCCGTAGGTGCCGAGGCTGAAGGCGGCGATCGACACCGTCGGCCTGCCGCCGCCCGGACCTGCCGCCAGATGCGCGGACGACCAGATCTCGTCCGGCTGGCTCGGGCCCCATGCCTGCCAGGCCGTGATCACGGCCTGGGCGCGTGACCAGGGCCACGACATGTAGGCCATCACGGTCTGTGGGGCCGGGCGGGTGCGGAACTTCAGCTCGGTGACCACACCGAAGTTGCCGTTGCCCGCGCCGCGCAGCGCCCAGAAGAGGTCCGGATGGTGCTTGGCATCGGCGGTGACGGTCTTGCCGTCGGCCGTGACGAGGGTGGCCGCGGTGAGGCTGTCGCAGGTCAGGCCATATGCGCGGGACGCGACACCGTGGCCGCCGCCGAGGGTCAGGCCGGAGATGCCGACTGTCGGGCAGGAGCCGCCGGGGATCGTCAGACCGTGCGGAGCGAGACCCCAGTAGACGTCGGCGAGCTTGGCGCCCGCGCCGATGGTGCCGTCCCGGTCGACGCGGGAGAGTGACGAGACGTCAATGACCAGGCGGCCGTTGCCGCTCGACCAGCCCGCGTAGGAGTGGCCACCGCTGCGGATGGAGACGGGTGTGGCGCTGCGGCGGGCGAAGGCCAGGCACTCGCGGATGTCCGCCTCGTGCCGGACGTAGGCGACCGCCGCGGGTTTCAGGTTGTCGAACCGGGTGTTGTAGAGCTGGCGGGCCGTCGGATAGGTGGCGTCGCCGGGGCGTACGAGCGTGCCGTCGAGGCTCTTGGCCAGGGCGGACCAGTTCGCCGGACCCTTCGGGGGGGCGGAGGCGGATGAGGCGGGTGGTTTCGACGGGGTGCGGGTCGTGGTGGTGGAAGAGCTGCTGCCGGAGTCGGAGCCGGAGCTGGCCTTGTTGCATGCGGTGATGCCGGCGAGTGCTGTTGCCGCGCCCGCGGTGAGCAGGGTGCGCCGGTTCGGCAGGTTCATCGGACCTCCGGGTGATGGCCTCGTCGCGGGTCAAGGTGATCAGCGACCGGGGACGTGATCGGCGACCGTGGAAGCGATCGGCGATCAGAGGGGTGATCGGTGATCAGGGGGCGGAGCGGTGCTCTTCGGCGTCCGTGCGGGCCCGGTCGCGTGAGCGACGGGCCGGACCGGTCCAGCCGCAGCTGCAGCGGGCGATGCAGAACGAGCCGCGTTCGATGGTGAAAGGCCTGTGCGCGGAGGGTGCGGTCGCTGCGCCGGAAGCGGTCGGCGGGGCCTCGTCGGTGTGCTGGTGATACACGCGTCCACGGTACTGGGGACGGCCACCCGGCGGTGACCCCTGCGGGCACGGCGTGACGGGGGACACGGGTGGTCGTTATGCGAAGTGGGCGGGGTGCTCGGGCAAGCAGTTACGTCGTTGGGGGTTGGCAGGCGATGGTGGTGCAGCAGCACAGGTCCGGAGGCGGGGCGCGTGCTGTCTGCGCCCTCGCCGTGGTGGGCGTGATGGCGGCGACCGCCGGATGCTCGGCCGGTGGCGGAAGCGGCGGTGTCGTCGGCGGCCGGGCCGTCGCGGACGAACGAGGCGGGGCCGACTCCGCCGACATCGTCCACCGGGCGGCCGAGGTGCTCGCCGGAGGTGACGGGAGGGGCGAGAATCAGCCAGGGGGGCGGGAGGTCACCGGCAGCGCCGAGGTGCGCACGTCGATGGAGACCGCGGCCGGCGGGACGCGGGTGACGATCACCGGCCGGGGCACGTACGACTTCCGCAAGCGGCTCGGCCGGCTCACGCTCGTGCTGCCGAAGGACGCCGCGGGCGAGGAGGAACACCGTCCGATCACCGAGCTCTTCACTCCCGGCGCGCTGTACATGAAGAACCGTGGCGCGGGAGTACCCGACAGCAAGTGGGTCAGGGTCGATACGACGGCTCTGGAGGACGGCAATCTGGTCACCGGCGGGGCCACCGACCCGATGGCCGCCGCCGAGCTGCTTCGCGGGGCGCGCGAGGTGACGTACGTGGGGCGGAGCGAGCTGGCCGGGGTGCCGGTCCGGCACTACCGGGGGATCACGGACATCGGGCGGGCGGCGCGGGCCGCCTCGCCGGGATCGCGCGATGCGCTGGCCGCGGCGGCGCGAGGGTTCCGCACGAACGCGGTGCCGTTCGATGTGTATCTGGACGAGGCGGGGCGGCTGCGGAAGGTGCGGCACCGGTTCAGTTTCGCCAACGGGGGGCACAGCGGCCCGGTGGTGCAGGTGGTGTCGACGACACTGCTGTCCGGGTTCGGGGCGCCGGTCACCGTAGAGCTTCCGGACGATCGGGACATCTACACCGGGAAGATCCAACAGGGGCAGCGGTAGCGGCGCGGGCGGTGAGTACGGAGCGCCTAGGCATCCGGCGGGGCCGAAATGGTCCGTCCGTGCCATGCGCGGCGCGCGGTCCGCTCCCTACGCTAGGAAGTCGGCGACGGCAGTGAGAGGTGACGTACGTGGTGACGCTCAGCGCTCGGACCGATCACGACCATGTGGCCCTTGCCGAGATCGAGCTGTGCGGTGAACTGATGATCGCGGCGTCGGCTGCGATCGGGGAACGGCTCAGTGCGGACCGTATCGACGAAGTGCTCAACGTCAAGGTGACTGCCACCGGGGAACGCACCACCGTTCCCCGGCAGAGCGAACACCGGGGATGACGGACGAAGGGGGCCGGTCGGGAGGGCGTTGCAGAAGGGGTGACGGAAGCCCACGTCAGGTGGGGTCACCTCAGGTGCGCAGGAGGCGGGCGATCGCCTTCGTGGCTTCCTCGACCTTCGCGTCGATCTCCTCGCCGCCCTTGACCGCCGCGTCGGCGACGCAGTGCCGCAGATGCTCCTCGAGGAGCTGGAGCGCGAACGACTGGAGGGCCTTCGTGGACGCCGAGACCTGGGTCAGTATGTCGATGCAGTAGACGTCCTCGTCGACCATCCGCTGCAGGCCGCGGATCTGGCCCTCGATCCGGCGCAGCCGTTTGACGTGCTCGGCCTTCTGGTGGTGGTAGCCATGTATGCCGCGGTCGTGGTCGGTGACGATCGATGTGGGGTCCGTCGCTTCCGAGGGACCCGTGGCCTCTGCGGCCTCGGTGGTGCTCATTACTGCCTCCCGTTTTCCCTTTACCCCGCCGTTTTATATACCCCTGGTGGGTATATCCTAACGAACTCAGCTGAAACGTGACCGGGGGCCCGTGCTGATCACTGTGTCCGATGCGCGACACTGAAGAATGCCGGTTAGCCGTGGCCGGATGATGCGCCTAGCATCAGCCTGACCGAATCCAAAGCATCCCGAGGACCCCACGTGCGCTTTCGTCTGACCCCCAGGGAGACGAGCTTCTACGACATGTTCTCCGCATCCGCGGACAACATCGTCACGGGCTCGAAACTCCTGATGGAACTGCTCGGGGCGGACTCTGCCTCCCGAGTCGAGATCGCGGAGCGTATGCGGGCAGCGGAGCACGCAGGGGACGATGCCACCCACGCGATCTTCCACCAGCTGAACTCCTCATTCATCACGCCGTTCGACCGCGAGGACATCTACAACCTCGCATCGTCGCTCGACGACATCATGGACTTCATGGAGGAGGCCGTCGACCTGGTCGTGCTGTACCAGGTCGAAGAACTCCCCAAGGGTGTCGAGCAGCAGATCGAGGTACTGGCGCGTGCGGCCGAGCTGACCGCCGAGGCGATGCCGAGTCTGCGGACGATGGACAACCTCACCGAGTACTGGATCGAGGTCAACCGTCTGGAGAACCAGGCGGACCAGATCCACCGGAAGCTGCTCGCCCATCTCTTCAACGGCAAGTACGACGCCATAGAGGTGCTGAAGCTCAAGCAGATCGTGGATGTGCTGGAAGAGGCGGCCGACGCGTTCGAGCACGTCGCCAACACGGTGGAGACCATCGCGGTCAAGGAGTCCTGACCCACGTGGACACCTTTGCGCTGGTCGTGACCATTGCTGTCGCGCTCGGCTTCACCTATACGAACGGCTTCCACGACTCGGCGAACGCCATCGCCACGTCGGTCTCCACCCGGGCACTGACCCCGCGGGCGGCCCTGGCGATGGCGGCCGTGATGAACCTCGCAGGTGCCTTCCTGGGCCAGGGGGTCGCCAAGACCGTCAGTGAGGGTCTGATCGCGACGCCCGAGGGGGAGAAGGGGATGGGCATCCTCTTCGCCGCCCTCGTCGGCGCGATCATCTGGAACCTTGTGACCTGGTACTTCGGGCTGCCGTCGTCGTCCTCGCACGCGCTGTTCGGTGGCATGGTCGGTGCGGCGCTGGCCGGCGGAACGATGGTGCACTGGGACGGGGTGCTCGACAAGATCGTCATCCCGATGTTCGTCTCGCCCGTCGTCGGTCTGATCGTCGGCTATCTGGTGATGGTCGCGATCATGTGGATGTTCCGGAATTCCAACCCCCACAAGGCCAAGCGTGGTTTCCGGATCGCGCAGACGGTCTCGGCTGCCGGCATGGCGCTCGGGCACGGTCTGCAGGACGCGCAGAAGACGATGGGCATCGTGGTGATGGCGCTGGTCATCGCCGATGTCGAGGGTCCGAACGACCCGATCCCGGTCTGGGTGAAGCTCGTCTGCGCGCTGATGCTCTCGCTGGGTACGTACGCGGGTGGCTGGCGGATCATGCGGACGCTCGGCCGGAAGATCATCGAGCTGGACCCGCCGCAGGGTTTCGCCGCCGAGACGACCGGGGCGTCGATCATGTTCGGCTCGGCGTACCTGTTTCACGCGCCGATCTCCACGACGCATGTGATCACCTCGGCGATCATGGGTGTGGGGGCGACGAAGCGGGTCAACGCGGTGCGGTGGGGGGTCGCGAAGAACATCATCCTCGGGTGGTTCATCACGATGCCGGCTGCGGCGCTGGTGGCTGCGGCCAGCTATGGGCTCGTTGTGCTGATGTTCGGCTAGGACGGCTGGGGCGGCCGGGCGCCGGAGAGGTCCGGTGGCCGCTTCGTCCTCGATCCCCGGACGGGCCCGATGCGCCCTCCGAGGAGTTCTCGATCGGCCTTGGCCGGTCCGGCGGAGGGCTTGATCCGCCCGTCGGCCGGCTCGATCGATTTTCCGGGTGGCCCCGATCTGCCGGTCGGGTGACCCGTCCCGGAATTGGGTCCGCCCCCGCTCCCATGTGAGGAGCGGGGGCGGACCCTTTGCCTTGTGGTGGCACCGCCATGCAGCACCCCAAGGCTGTCCTTGATCACCCGAAGCGGCCGGAGATGTAGTCCTCCGTCGCCTGGACCGACGGGTTGGAGAAGATCCGCTCCGTCTCGTCGATTTCCACGAGCTTGCCGGGCTTGCCGACCGCCGCGAGGTTGAAGAACGCCGTACGGTCCGAGACGCGGGCCGCCTGCTGCATGTTGTGCGTCACGATGACGATCGTGAAGCGTTCCTTCAGCTCGCCGATCAGGTCCTCGATGGCGAGGGTGGAGATCGGGTCCAGGGCGGAGCACGGTTCGTCCATCAGCAGCACATCCGGCTCGACCGCGATCGCGCGGGCGATGCACAGGCGCTGCTGCTGGCCGCCGGAGAGACCGGAGCCGGGCTTGTTCAGGCGGTCCTTGACCTCGTTCCAGAGGTTGGCGCCACGAAGGGACTTCTCGACGGTGTCCGACAGCCGGCTCTTCTTGTACGAGCCGTTCAGCTTCAGGCCTGCTGCGACATTGTCGAAGATCGACATCGTCGGGAACGGGTTCGGGCGCTGGAAGACCATACCGACCGTGCGGCGCACGGTGACCGGGTCGACGTGGGAGCCGTACAGGTTCTCGTCGTCCAGCAGCACCTTGCCCTCGACGCGGCCACCGGGGGTGACCTCGTGCATCCGGTTCAGGGTGCGCAGGAAAGTGGACTTGCCGCAGCCGGACGGGCCGATGAAGGCGGTCACGGAGCGGGGCTCCACGGTCATCGAGATGTCCTCGATGGCGAGGTGGGAGCCGTAATAGGCGGACAGACCGCTGACGTCGATGCGCTTGGCCATCTGAATCACTGCTTCTTTCGTGCCGCGTCAGCGGCCGGTCTTCGGGGCCTTCCAGCGGGCGATGCCGCGGGCCACCAGATTGAGGATCATGACGAAGGCGATCAGGACCAGAGCAGCGGCCCAGGCGCGGTCGTACGACGCCTCGCTGCCGATCTTGTACTGCTCCCAGATGTAGAAGGGGAGCGACGACTGCGCGCCTTGGAAGGGGTTCGGGTTGATCAGCTGGCTGCCGAAGACCAGCAGCATGATCGGTGCGGTCTCGCCGGCGATCCGGGCGATCGCGAGCATCACACCGGTGGTGATGCCGCCGATCGCGGTGGGCAGGACCACCTTCAGGATGGTGCGCCACTTCGGGATGCCGAGGGCGAGCGATGCCTCACGGAGCTCGTTCGGGACGAGCTTGAGCATCTCCTCGGTGGAGCGGACCACGACCGGGATCATCAGGATCGTGAGTGCCAGCGAACCCATCAGGCCGGACGGCTGGAGCTGCGTCATCAGCATGATCGACAGGATGAAGAGGCCGGCCACGATGGACGGGATGCCGGTCATCACGTCGACGAAGAACGTCACGGCCTTGGCGAGCGCGCCCTTGCCGTACTCCACCAGGTAGACGGCGGTCAGCAGGCCGATCGGGGCGGAGATCAGGGTGGCGAGGCCGACCTGCTCCAGGGTGCCGATCAGTGCGTGGTAGACACCGCCACCCGGCTCCGTGCCGAGCACGCCGGCCATGGAGTGGGTGAGGAAGTAGCCGTCCAGGACCTTCGCGCCGCGGCTGACGGTCGTCCAGACCAGCGAGGCCAGCGGAACGACGGCGAGGAGGAAGCACACCCAGACGATGCTGGTGGCGAGGCGGTCCTTGGCCTGGCGCCGGTTCTCGACGGCCGACGTCGTGACGTACGAGATGACGACGAACAGCACCGCGGAGAACAGGCCCCACTGGATCCGGCTCTGCCAGCCGGCCGCCGCGCCGGTACCGACGCCGAGCACGAGCGCTGCGGCGGCGAAGCCGAGCGGGGCCCAGCGGGGGAGCGACCGGCTGCTGAGGCTGTTCCTGGAAGCGGCCGCCGTAGGGGTGGGACGTTCCTGGATGCCGGTGTTGGCTGCCTGGCTCATGCGTTGGCCCCCGAGTACTCCTTGCGGCGGGCGATGATGAGCCGGGCCGCGCCGTTGACCAGCAGGGTGAGGATGAAGAGGACGAGGCCGGAGGCGATCAGGGCGTCACGCCCGAACTGGTCGGCCTCGTCGAACTTCGCGGCGATGTTCTGGGCGAACGTTCCGCCGCCGGGATTCAGCACATGTGCCGAGATGAGGAAGCTCGGGGACAGGACCGTGGCGACGGCCATCGTCTCGCCGAGTGCGCGGCCGAGGCCCAGCATCGACGCGGAGATCACGCCGGAGCGGCCGAAGGGCAGCACCGAGAGGCGGATGACCTCCCAGCGGGTGGCGCCGAGAGCGAGGGCGGCTTCCTCGTTCATCCTCGGGACCTGGAGGAAGACCTCGCGGCTGACGCTCGTCACGATCGGCAGGATCATGATCGCGAGCAGGATGCCGACGGTGAAGAGCGAGCGGGCGACGCCGACCTCGGTCTTGTCCAGTACGTACGTCCAGCCGAAGAACTGGTCGAGCCAGAGGTTCAGGCCCTCCAGGTACGGGACCAGGAAGAGGGCGCCCCAGATGCCGTACACGATGCTCGGCACTGCGGCGAGCAGGTCGACGACGTACGCGAGGGGCGCGGCCAGCTTGCGCGGCGCGTAGTGCGAGATGAAGAGGGCGATACCGACAGCGATCGGAACCGCGATGGCCATCGCGATGATCGAGCTGACGACTGTGCCGAAGAGCAGGACCGCGATACCGAAGACCGGCTTGTCGCCGACCGGGTTCCAGTCCAGCGTGGTGAAGAAGTTGCCCTGGTCCTCGGAGACGGCGAGGGTCGCGCGATACGTAAGGAACACGGCGATCGACGCCATGATCAGGAGCAGCAGAATGCCTGAACCCCGTGAGAGGCCCAGGAAGATTTTGTCGCCTGCGCGTCCGGGGGCCTTGGGCCTGGCGCGCTTGCGCTGCACCGGGCGCGCCGGTGGCGTATCTATCGGTGTGGTGGAAGCCATGGTCTTTCCGGTCTGTGTGGGGGAGCGGTGTCGCTCCCCTGGCGGCGGTGCACCGGATGGGGTGGGGCGGCGGGCCGGCCCGGAGGGGTGCACCGGGCCGGCTGCCGTGTGTTGCCTGTGGAGCTGATTCAGCTGGTGTTACGGGTGTTGCTTCTGGTTACGAGAGGGACGCGATGGTCTCGCGGACCTTGGCGTTGATCTCGGTCGGGATCGGCGCGTAACCGGCGTCGGTGAGGAGCTTCTGGCCCTCGTCACCGGCGGTGTAGTTGAGGAAGGACTTGACCGTGGAGAGCGTCTCGGCCTTGTTGCCCGTGTCGCAGACGACCTCGTACGTCACCAGGACGATCGGGTAGGCACCCTCGGCCTTGGTGGTGTAGTCGAGGTCGAGCGCCAGGTCCTTGCCGGTGCCCGCGATCTTGGCGGCGGCGATGGCCTTGGAGGCGTTCTCCGAGGAGGCCTTGACCGGGGCGGCGCCACCGGTGTTGATGTCGACCGTGGAGATGGACTGCGAAGAGGCGTACGAGAGCTCGAAGTAACCGATCGAGCCGTCGACCTGCTTCACCTGGGCGGCGACTCCGGCGGAGCCGGACGCGGCCTGGCCACCGGGGGCCGGCCACTTCTTCTCGGGCTCGTACTTCCAGTCGCTCGGCGCGGTGGCGGCGAGGTACTTGCCGAGGTTCTGCGTGGTGCCGGAGTCCTCGGAGCGGTGGAAGGCCTGGATCGCCTTGTTCGGAAGCTTCACGCCGTCGTTGAGCTTGGCGATCGCGGTGTCGTTCCACTTCTTGATCTTGCCGTCGAAGATCTTGGCAAGGGTGGGGGCGTCCAGCGTCAGGCTGTCGACACCCTCGAGGTGGAAGCCGATCGCGATCGGGCCGCCGACCATCGGGAGGTTGATGCCCTGGCCGGTCTTGCAGATCTTCTTCGAGTCGGCGACCTCTTCGGGCTTCAGCGCCGAGTCGGAGCCGGCGAAGCCGACGGTGCCCTGGTTGAAGGCGATGATGCCCTCACCGGAGGACGACGCCTTGTAGTTGATCTCCACGCCCTTGCAGCCGGCCATGTAGTCCTTGACCCAGAGGTCCATGGCGTTCTTCTGTGCGCTGGAGCCGGATGCGAGCAGCTGACCCTTGGCGTCGTCGCACTTCACGTCGGACGCGGCGCTCGTCTTCTCGCCGCTGCCGCCGGTGGTGCTGCCGGTGTTGTTGTCCGAACCGCACGCCGTGAGGACCAGGGCGCTGGAGACGGCGAGGGCACCGAGCGCGGTGGCACGAAGCCGGTTCTTGCGCTGAAGCTTCACTTTCGGGTTTTTCCTTCCAGGAGCCGCCGAGGTCTTGTTCGTTCTACGACGGCGTGCGATGTGGTGGGTGGTGCGGCGTTTCGCCGCGCACCGTGCACTGCCGAAATTAGGCAGAACAGGTGAAGTGGCCTACGGGGGAGAGTGAACGGAAGGTGAACCGTGGCGGGCGGTGCGGTGCGGCCATCGCGTTGCGGTTGCGGGATGAGCGCGGAGCGTGTGGTGAACGGGGCCCGGTGTGGCCCACGGCCCCTCGATCGCCGGGTGGCTTGAAAGCGCCCCTATGCCGTCGGCGGGGCGGTCAGCAGTGCGTCCAGCAAGGCGCGGTCACGGGGCTGGGTGAGGCGGGTGCGGGCCGCTTCCGGGGAGAGCCAGAGGATGCGGTCCACCTCGTCGCCCGGGACGAACGCGCCGTCCGTCGCCTCGGCCGCCCAGTACGTGACTTCCTTGGGCCGGCCGTTCGCGACGTACCGGACGGTGGGCAGCGGGGCACCCGGTACGCAGTGGTGCCCGGTCTCCTCGAGGACCTCGCGCAGGGCGGCGTCCCTCGCCGGCTCGCCACGCTTGAGCTTGCCCTTCGGGTGCGACCAGTCGTCGTAGCGGGGCCGGTGGACCAGGCAGATCTCCAGCTCTCCGGAGTGCGGCGACCGGCGCCACAGCACGCACCCCGCGGCCTGCACGGCCGTACCGGTCATGGCGCGGTCACGGCCGCCGCATACGGCCAGGTCTCACGGAAAACCCCACGGGCCGTCTCCACCTCGTGCCGCTGGTCGGCGTGGAGCACCCCCAGGGCGTACGCGGTGGCCGGCGCGATCCGGGGTGTGCGGGCCGCCGCTGCCGCCGCCGCGGCCGCCTCCGCCGCGTCCCGGTGCACGTCGAGCGCGTGCCCGGGCGCGGCCAGGACCGGGTCGGGGGTGCCGCGTACCACCTCGTGGGCATACCGGTGCAGTCGCAGCAGAAGGCGGGTCTGGTGCCAGGGCGCGTCGTACGCCTCGTTGTACGGCTCGACCGCCTCGTCCGCCGGGAGCGCGGCCACCGCACCGAGCAGCCGCTGTTCGGCGCGGTCGGCGGGCCCGTGCAGCATCTCGACGGCCGGGGCGCCGGCCGCGGCGGAGAGCGGGACCTCGGAGGCGAGCAGGGCGACCGCGTCGGCGACGGCGTGGAACCGGGACGAGCCGAGCGCCTGGAGCGCCGTCGAGTGCGCGCGGGTCCTGGCGAGGGTCAGCTGTCGCTCCAGCAGCGCCCCGGCCCGGGCCGCGCCGACATCGAGCGCGGCACGTTCCTTGGCGTGGACGACGGCCTGCTGGGCGACTTCGTGCTGGGCGGCATCGGTGTCGCGGGGTGCGCTGCCCGTGGTCTTCGCGCGGGGCGCGGGCAGCGCGGTGCCGGACAGGGCGTGCAGCGCGTCCAGCAGCCGGGTGAGCCGGGTCGCGTACGCGTGCTCGCGGGCCAAGGTGCCGGAGAGCCAGGCCAGTTCCGTACGGAGCTGTTCCGCCCAGCCCGGTTCCAGTGCCGAGCGGAAGGTGTGCAGGGTGCCGCTGATGCGGCGGGCCGACCGGCGCAGGGCGCAGGCGGCCTCTTCGGCGGCGACGGACCCGGCGTCGGTGGGAGCGCTGTTCTCGTGGAGCAGCCGCAGGCTCCGCAGGAAGTCCGCGGCCTGTTCCTGCAGGTAGGGGCCGAGGACCGCGCCCGCGGACACGTCCGTCCGGGTCGTCGTCTGGGGGTCAGGGCGTCGCACGCCGGCGCCTCCGGGCGTCAATGAGCATTTCCTGGACGTGCCGCAGCGGCTGGCCGTCCGCGTCCGTGGCGTGCCGGGTCCAGTTCCCGTCGGGACCGAGGTGCCAGGAAGAGGTGGTGTCGGCCATACCTGTCTCCAGGAGCCGGCTGAGCGCGACGCGGTGGGCGGGGTCCGTGACGCGGACCAGCGCTTCGATCCGGCGGTCGAGGTTGCGGTGCATCATGTCGGCGCTGCCGAACCACACTTCGGGTTCGCCGCCGTTGCCGAACGAGAAGACCCGGGAGTGTTCGAGGAAGCGGCCCAGTATCGAGCGGACCCGGATGTTCTCGGAGAGGCCGGGGACGCCGGGGCGGATCGCGCAGATGCCGCGTACCCAGATGTCCACCGGCACGCCCGCCTGGGCGGCCCGGTAGCAGGCGTCGATGATCGCTTCGTCGACCATCGAGTTGACCTTGAAGCGCACGTAGGCGGGGCGCCCGGCTCGCTGGTGCGCGATCTCCTTGTTTATGCGGGAGATGAGTCCGTCGCGCAGGGACTTCGGGGCGACGAGCAGCCGACGGTACGTCTCGCGGCGGGAGTAGCCGGAGAGCCGGTTGAACAGGTCGGAGAGATCCGCCCCGACCTGCGGGTCCGCGGTCAGCAGGCCGAGGTCCTCGTACAGCCGCGCCGTCTTCGGGTGGTAGTTGCCGGTCCCGACGTGCGAGTAGCGGCGCAGCGTGTCGCCCTCCTGGCGGACCACGAGCGAGAGCTTGCAGTGGGTCTTCAGCCCGACGAGGCCGTAGACGACATGGCAGCCGGCCTCCTCCAGCTTGCGCGCCCACTTGATGTTGGCCTGCTCGTCGAAGCGGGCCTTGATCTCGACGAGCACGAGGACCTGCTTGCCGGACTCGGCGGCGTCGATCAGCGCGTCGACTATCGGTGAGTCGCCCGAGGTCCGGTACAGCGTCTGCTTGATCGCGAGGACGTCCGGGTCACCCGCGGCCTGCTCCAGGAACGCCTGGACGGAGGTGGAGAACGAGTCGTACGGGTGGTGCAGCAGCACGTCGCGTTCGCGCAGCGCGGCGAAGATGTCCGGTGCGGAGGCGGACTCGACCTCGGCGAGATCGCGGTGGGTGCCCGCGATGAACTTGGGGAACTTCAGCTCCGGCCGGTCCAGCGACGCTATGCCGAACAGTCCGGTGAGGTCGAGCGGTCCGGGCAGCGGGTAGACCTCGGCGTCGGACACCTTGAGCTCGCGGACCAGCAGGTCCAGGACGTACGGGTCGATGGACTCCTCGACCTCCAGGCGCACCGGCGGGCCGAAACGGCGCCGCATGAGCTCCTTCTCCAGGGCCTTGAGGAGGTTCTCGGCGTCGTCCTCCTCGACCTCCAGGTCCTCGTTCCGGGTGACCCGGAACATGTGGTGGGCAAGGACTTCCATGCCCGGGAAGAGCTCTTCCAGATGCGCGGCGATGATGTCCTCGATGGGGACGTACCGCTGCGGAGACGCCTCCAGGAACCGGGTCAGCAGCGGCGGCACCTTGACGCGGGCGAAGTGGCGGTGGCCGCTCACCGGGTTGCGTACGACGACCGCGAGGTTCAGGGAGAGGCCCGAGATGTACGGGAACGGGTGCGCCGGGTCGACGGCCAGCGGCGTCAGTACCGGGAAGACCCGCTGCCGGAAGAAGGTGAACAGGCGGGCCTGTTCCTTCTCGGTCAGCTCCGGCCAGCGGATCAGCTGGATGCCCTCGTCGGAAAGTGCGGGCGCGATGTCCTGCTGGTAGCAGGCGGCGTGCCGGGCCATGAGCTCGCGCGACCGGGTCCAGATCAGGTCGAGGACCTCGCGGGGCTGCAGGCCGGAGGCGGAGCGGGTGGCGACGCCGGTCGCGATACGGCGCTTGAGACCCGCCACCCGGACCATGAAGAACTCGTCCAGGTTAGAGGCGAAGATGGCGAGGAAATTCGCCCGTTCGAGGAGGGGCGTAGCGGGGTCCTCGGCCAGTTCCAGCACTCGCTCGTTGAAGGCGAGCCAACTGCGCTCCCGGTCCAGGAACCGGCCATGGGGCAGCTCGTCGCCGTCGACATCGGGTTCGTACGCATCCGCGTCCGCGTCGAGGTCGGGATCGAGGTCGGCGGCGGTGGAAAGTCCGCCGTTCGCCGAGGCGACGGCATGCGGACGGTGCGCGGCGAGAGAGCCGATGGACGGCTGCGCGGCGGGCTGCACCGGGACCTCGGAGCTGGGCTGCTGGCTCATGGCCCTATTGTTCCGCGCGGAAGGCCCCTGGGGCGCGTCGGACGGTACGGAGATCGCGGGAATCGCACGGTCTCTGCCGGGAATTTTCCCGTTGCGGGGGGTCGGCACAGCTGGCTGCATCCTGAGAGGGTTGCAAGCGCGTCTGAATGGCCGGTAACGGCGACATGACGTGCAGGAAGCGGTGTAGCGGGTGCGCAGTTGCGGCGGCGGGCCGCCTGTGCGGGGTCCGGGCCGCCCCCTGTGCGGCCCGGACCCCGCTGGTAGGTCGGGGCGGATCAGCCGTGGCGGCGGCGCAGCACGCGGAAGGCGAGGGCGACGGCAGCGGCGGCGAGGACGAGCAGGATGCCGGTCTCGACCAGCTGGAGCGGCCAGAAGTGCGAGGCGGGGTGGTAGTCGGCGAAGTTCGTGATGCCGCCCCGGTTGCGCAGGCAACTCGTGAAGGACTCCGGCGAGCCGGCCGGGATGCAGTCCTTCCAGTAGATCTCCTTGCCCGAGGCGGTGAGCATGCCCGACTCGGTGTACCAGGCGTCACCGCTCGGGTAGTCGCCACCGAGGGCGCGGACGGTCGGCCAGAGCTCGTAGCGGCGCTTGCCGAACCCGAGCATGACCGTGCCCAGGACGAGGGCCGTGAGGCTCATGGACAGGACGGTACGGCGTACCACCACGGCGCACAGGGCGCCGACGGCCACGGCCAGCAGCGCATATCCGAACACGACCGGCCCGATGGCCGGGTAGACGCCCTGAGCGGACCAGGTGAGCCCGGACGGATACGGGCTCTCGAGCAGGTACGACCGGCCCCAGCGGTAGACGAGGACCAGAACGGTCATCCCGGCGGTCGCCAGGGCCGCAGGCAGGGCGAGCCGGGCCGCCAGCCACTGGGCCGGGGAGGCCGACTGGGCCCAGGCGAGCCGGAACGTGCCGCTCTCCAGCTCGCGGGCGATCAGCGGTCCGGCGACGAAGACGCCGACGAGCCCGGCGAGCAGCAGGACGGCCGTACCACCGCTCGCCAGATAGTTCTCGCCGGCCGTGCGGGCGTATGTGGTCAGGTAGGAGCCGTCGCCGCAGCGGGTGGTGTCGCCGTCGGCGCAGCGTTCGGCCGAGCTCGCGACCGCGACCCAGATCCGGAGCCCGACCACGATGCCGATGCCCAGCACCAGCAGCGCGCAGGCCGCCCACAGGGAGCGGCGGTGCTGGCGGAGGAGGACGCGGATGGGGCCCCGCAACCCGGCGGCGGGTGCGGCGGGTGCACGCAGACCGATGGCGCTCATACGGCAGCCACCTCCCTGCCGGCCTCGGCGCTCGGCATCAGCAGCGCCGGTGCCTCCGGTGACCGGAGATGCGCCAGCAGCAGCTCCTCGAGCGACGGTTCCACGGTCTCCCAGGCCGAGTCGTCCACCGGGCCCTCCCTCCGTACCAGTGCGGTCAGCTGCCGTCCCGTCGTGCGGGACTCGACGACGGTGTGCGGTGCCAGGTCCCGTACCGGACCCGTCAGCAGGGCGTGCGCGGCGAGGATGTCCTCCGTCTCGCCGCCGAGGCGAACCCGGCCGCCGTCGACGAGCAGGAGGTAGTCGCAGGCACCCTCCAGCTCGGCGAGGATGTGCGAGGACATCACGATGGTGGTGGCGTGCTCGGCGGCCTCCGCCATCAGGACGCCCATCAGTTGGTGGCGGGCGAGCGGGTCGAGGTCGGCCATCGGCTCGTCGAGCAGCAGCAGTTCGGGTCGCTTGCCGAGTGCGAGGGCGAGTGCCAGGCGGGTGCGCTGTCCGCCGGAGAGCGTACGGACCCTGGCGTCCCCGGGCAGGTCCCCGATGACGCGCTCGGCGACGGCCTGGTCCCAGGTGGCGGGGTTCAGCTCGGCGCCCGCCCAGAGCGTCTCGGTGACCGTCAACTGCGGGTACAGCGGCTTGTCCTGGGCCACGAACGCCATCCTGGACCGCGCCTCAGCGGGGGTGGTGCCCAGGATCCGGACCGTTCCCTCGACCGGCCGCAGGAACCCGGCGGCGAGGGCGAGCAGGGTGGACTTGCCTGCGCCGTTGGGCCCGACGAGCGCGCACACGCGCCCCGTGGGCAGCCGGAACGAGCAGCCGCGCAGCGCCCACCCCCCGGCCCTGCGCCGGTACTTCATGCCGAGGCCGTTCGCCTCGATCGCAGCGCCTGTCATGTGTGGCTGTCCCCCTTGAACGTGCTGTCCAGTACGGCGGTGAAGAGCGCGTTCATGTCGTCGCGCTCCAGTCCCGCCTCCCGCGCCCGGCGGGCCCAGTCGGTGAGTTCGCCCCGCAGGGGCGTGTCCGTGGTGGCCGTGGAACCGAGGGTCCGGCGCACGAACGTGCCGAGCCCGCGCCGGGCCTCGACGAGACCTTCGCGCTCCAGCTCCCGGTAGGCCTTGAGCACGGTGTTCGGGTTGATGGCGGTGGCCTCGACGACCTCGCGTGCGGTGGGCAGCCGGTCGCCGGGCTCCAGCAGGCCGAGGCGGAGGGCCTGTTTGGTCTGCTGGACGATCTGGAGGTACGTGGCGACGCCGCTGCGCCGGTCGATGCGGAACTCGACCGCTGCGGACTCTGCCATGTTCACCCCTTTCACTAATTGAGTAGTGAAAGGGTGCCGAAAAGAAGGGGCGGCGTCAAGGGACGCCGCCCCTCGGGAAAGCCGTGTCGCCCAGGGCTCAGGGCGGGCTGCTCAGGGCTCCGAACCGGCTTTTCAGGACTCCGTGCGGTACATCAGGTCCACCTCGTGGGTGGCGAAGCCCATCCGTTCGTACACCGTCAGGGCCGCCTTGTTGTCCGCGTCCACGTAGAGCATCGCGGTCGGCAGCCCCTCTGCGGCCAGATGGCGCAGCCCGATCGCGGTGAGCGCCTTGCCGAGGCCGCCGCCCTGCGCGTCGGGCCGGATGCCGAGGACGTACACCTCGCCGAGTTGCTCCTCGGCGTGCACTTTGGTCCAGTGGAAACCGATCAGCTCGCCGTCGCGCTCGGCCAGGAAGAAGCCCTTCGGGTCGAACCACGGCTCCGACTTGCGGTCGTCCAGGTCGCGCTGGGTGAGCGTCCCCTGCTCGGGGTGGTGGGCGAAAGCGGCGCTGTTCACCGTGAGCCACGCGGCATCGTCCTGGCCGGGCACGAAGGTGCGGATGGTGACGCCAGGCGGCAGTACGGGCTCCGCCATGTCCAGCGGGCTCAAGGTGCGGCGCAGCTGACGCAGCTCACGGAAGAGGGAGAGGCCGAGGACCTGGGCGAGGTGGCGCGCCGCGGACTTCCCGCCGTGCGCCCAGACGCGCAGCCGCTTCCCGGTCGCGGCGAGCAGGGCGGCACCCAGCGCCCGGCCGTGCCCCTGGCCGCGGTGCGCGGGGTGCACGACCAGCTCGGCGGCCGGCGCCTCGACGGGGTCGGTGTCCTCCAGCTGCGCGTACCCGACGAGGGTGCCCGAGCTGGTGAGCAGAAGGTGGCGCACACCCTCCCGGCGCCCGCCCCTGAGCTGCAGCCGGCCCTGCTCGGAGACCGCGGGCCTGCCGTCGGCGCGAGTCGCTTCGTCGAGCAGATCGAGAACGGCTCCGGCCTGGTCGGCGGAGAGCACGTCGAGCGTCCGGATCTCACGCCCGGGGGCGGGGAGGGGTACATCAGTCGTCATGCGTACGAGCGTACGGCGGGGCGAGGCCGTGAGGGGGGACAGCGGGGTGTCGCGGGGCTCGGCCATTGCCGTGACGTTTTCGACCGGACAGGTGCGAGCTGTGGGCGGTGCGGGGGAGTTGATCCCCTTACTGACCACATGGCAACCGGTTCGTAACGCGAAACACCTGTCGCGCTACGCGCGTTGACTCTAGGCTGCGGGCCGAACCCTCCCGCTGAACTCACAAGGGGACCGATGTCAGCGACACCGCAGAAGAACCGCGCGTCACGGCGGGTGCTCGCCGCCGCGGCCGGGCTGGCCACCGTCGGCGCACTCGTCGCGGCGATGCCTGCCGGCGCCCAGGACCGCGGTCACGGGCACCACACGCCCGCGCGCACCGTCGACGTCCAGCTGCTGTCCTTCAACGACCTGCACGGCAACCTGGAGCCGCCGGCCGGTTCGGCCGGCAACGTCACCGAGACGCAGGCCGACGGCACGACGAAGACGATCCCGGCCGGTGGTGTCGAGTACCTCGCCTCCTCGCTGCGCACGGCGCGCAAGGGCCACCCGTACTCCATCACCGCGGCCGGCGGCGACATGGTGGGCGCGAGCCCGCTGCTGTCCGGGCTCTTCCACGACGAACCGACCATCGAGGCGCTCAACAAGATAGACCTCGATGTGACGAGCGTCGGCAACCACGAGTTCGACGAGGGCGCCGTCGAGCTGGCCCGCCTCCAGAACGGCGGCTGCCACCCCGTCGAGGGGTGCTACGAGCAGGGCAAGAAGTTCCAGGGCGCGGACTTCCCGTACCTCGCCGCCAATGTGACGGACGAGAAGACCGGCAAGCCGATCCTCAAGCCGTACACGGTGTGGAAGAAGAACGGCGTCAAGATCGGCTTCATCGGGGTGACCCTGGAGGGCACGCCGAACATCGTCACCGCCAACGGCGTCAAGGGCCTGAAGTTCCACGACGAGATCGAGACGGTCAACAAGTACGCCAAGGAGCTCGACCGGCAGGGCGTGAAGTCCATCGTCGCGCTCATCCACGAGGGCGGGGCCCCGGCCTCCTCCTCGTACAACTACAACTGCGACAGCCCCGGCGCCGGTGACGGCATCTCGGGGCCGATCGTGGACATCGCCAAGGGCATCAGCCCGAAGGTCGACGCGCTGGTCACGGGTCACACGCACCAGGCGTACGTGTGCACCGTGCCGGACCCGGCGGGCAACCCGCGCCTGGTCACCTCGGCGGCGTCGTTCGGCAAGCTGTACACGGACACGACCCTGACGTACGACCGCCGCACCAAGGACATCGTGCGTACGTCGGTGAAGTCGTCGAGCTCCTCGAACCCGACCTCGGCGAACCACATCGTCACCCGGGACCAGCCCAAGGCCACCGACATGACGGCCCTGATCGCCCGCTGGAACATCCTCGCGGCCCCGATCGCGAACAGGCCGCAGGGCTTCATCAGCGCCGACATCAACGGCCGCGGTTCCACGGCCCCCGAGAAGCCGCTCGGCAACCTCATCGCCGACGCGCAGCTGGAGGGCCTCGCGCCGGCGGACAAGGGCGGGGCGGTCGTCGCCTTCATGAACCCGGGCGGCATCCGGGCGGACCTGGTGTACAAGTCGACCGGCAGTGAGGGCGACGGGGTGGTGACGTACGGCGAGTCGTTCACCGTGCAGCCCTTCACCAACATGATGAATGTCGTCAATCTGACCGGTGCCCAGCTGATCAGCGCGCTCCAGCAGCAGGTCAGCGGCGCCAACGAGGCCAGCCCGAAGATCCTTCAGGTGTCCAAGGGCCTCACGTACACGCTCGACATGACGAAGACGGGCGCGGCCCGCGTCGTCGTCGACACGATCAAGCTGAACGGTGCGGCGATCGACCCGGCCAAGACGTACCGCGTCGCGATGAACGAGTTCCTCGCGGGCGGCGGCGACGGCTTCGCGGCGCTCGGACAGGGCACCGACAAGCTGGTCGGCGCGTCCGACCTGGATCTGTTCAACGCGTACCTGGCGGCGCACTCCACGGCCACGGCGCCGCTGGCACCGCCGGCCACGGACCGGATCACGGTCATCCAGTAGGTCCGGGGATCGAGTGAGCGGGGCGGTGGGCCATCCGGCCCACCGCCCCGCTGTCGTCACGGGTTCGGGCCCGGGCCTCGCCTAGTGTCGGAAACATGACTGCAGAAGCCGAAGCGGACGCGGACGACGGCCTGGTCACCGTCGCCTGCAACGGGTCCGTCCGCGAAACGATCGACCGGCTCCAGGAGGCGATCACCGCCTCGGGCTTCCAGGTGTTCGCACGGATCGACCATGCGGACCATGCCGCCCGCATCGGCCTGGAACTCAGGCCCACCGAGCTGCTCATCTTCGGCAAGCCCGAGGGCGGCACGCAGCTGATGCAGGACCGGCAGACCGCCGGCATCGACCTCCCGTCAAAGGCGCTGGCCTGGCAGGACGCCGCCGGTGACACCTGGGTGACCTGCAACGACGCCTCATGGCTCGCCGCCCGCCACGGTCTGGGGCCGGCGAGCGAGGCGGGCGTCGCCGCGGTGGAGGCGAGCACCGTGGCGGCGGTACGTCAGGCGACGGGCCCGGCCACGGTCTAGGGGCGGCGGGCGCCCGTGTCCGGGCCACGCGGCCCCGTTCCCGTTATGGCGTGTACCCGTCATACTCCGAAGGCTGACCCCCCACACAGCCGACGGAGGCACCCGCATGAGTACCCGCAGAACCTTCTTAGCCGGCGCACTCGCCCTCTCCGCCACCGCTCTCGTCGGGACGGAATCCGCGACTGCCGCACCCCGCCGGGCAGCTCTCACCACGCAGGACTGGATGGCCGGACTTGCCGACGGCACCCGCGTACAACGTCTGACCATCCCCGGAACACATGACTCCGGCGCCCGCTACGGCGGCCCGTGGACCGAGTGCCAGAACACCACCGTCGCCGAGCAGCTGGGCAGCGGCATCCGCTTTCTCGACGTACGGTGCCGGGTCACCGGCGACTCCTTCGCGATCCATCACGGAGCCTTCTACCAGAACCTGATGTTCGGTGACGTCCTCGGCGCCTGCTGGGACTTCCTGGCCGAGCGCCCCACCGAGACCGTGCTGATGCGGGTCAAGCAGGAGTACTCCGAGGAGAGCGACGCCGAGTTCCGGCGGATCTTCGACCTGTACCTCGACGCGAAGGGCTGGCGGCCGCTCTTCCGGATCGACCCCGCACTGCCCGTGCTGGGCGAAGCCCGCGGCAAGGTCGTGCTGCTGGCCGACAACGGCGGACTGCCCGGCGTCCGCTACGCCGATCCCGCGCTCTTCGACATCCAGGACGACTACATGGCGGAGCCGTTCGCCAAGTACCCGAAGATCGAGTCCCAGTTCCGCAAGGCCGCGCAGCAGCCCGGGAAGCTGTTCATGAACTACGTGAGCACGGCGGCCCTGATGCCGCCCCGCTGGAACGCGGACCGGCTCAACCCGCAGGTGCAGTCGTTCCTCGACGGCTCCGAGGCGTCCGGCTGGACCGGGCTCGGGATCGTCCCGCTGGACTTCCCCGCCACCCGGCCCGGCCTGGTCGCATCACTGATCCGGCACAACTCCGGGTCCTGAGCGGTCGCCGCGGCGGCTCAGGTGGACTCCGGCGGCGGCTGCGGGGCGCCCGGCAGCCGGAGGGATGCCTCCGTGCCGCCGCCGGGCGCCCGGCGCAGCGCGACCTCGCCGCCCGCCTGCTGGACCGTGCGCGCGACGATCGACAGGCCCAGGCCAGAACCCGGCAGCTGGCGGGCGGACGGGGAGCGCCAGAAGCGCTCGAAGACGTGAGGGAGTTCCTCTTCGGGGATGCCCGGGCCCTGGTCCACCACGGTCAGCTCCCCGCTGTGCAGGGCCACGGCGACCGTGCCGTGCTGCGGGCTGAACTTGACGGCGTTGTCGAGGACGTTGACGACCGCCCGCTCCAGTGCCGCCGGCTCAGCCCGTACGTACCAGGGCTCGAGGTCCGCGGTGATGGTCAGCTCCGGGCCGCGGAGCCGTGCCCGTTCCAGCGCGGTCGAGGCGATGTCGTGCAGGCCGACGACCTGGAGCGGGCCGGGCTGGGCCGCGTCCGGGCGGGCCAGTTCCTGGAGGTCGCCGATGAGCGACGCCAGCTCGGTCATCTGCGCCGTGACCGACTTCATCAGCGCCTTGCGGTCGTCCGGCGGGATCGGCCGGCCGGTCTCCTCGCTGCGGGCGAGCAGTTCCACGTTCGTACGCAACGAGGTCAGCGGCGTGCGCAGCTCGTGTCCGGCGTCCGCGATCAGTTGCGCCTGCCGGTCGCGGGAGCTGGCGAGGGCGGCAGTCATCGAGTTGAAGGAGCGGGAGAGCCGGGCGATCTCGTCCTCTCCCTCGACCGGGATGCGGAGCGTGAGGTCCTCGGTGCGGGCGACATGCTCGACGGCCTCGGTGAGCTCGTCGACGGGGCGCAGGCCGGTGCGGGCGACCCAAAGCCCGGCGGCGCCCGCGCCGATGACACCGATGCCGGAGACGGAGAGCAGGACGAGCGCCAGCTGGTCGAGGGGGTCGGTGACCTGTTTCATGGGCAGGGCCACGGATACGGCGATCCCGGGGCGGCTTCCCGGACCGTGAACGGCCGAGGTGTAGACGCGCATCTCGGTGCCGTCCTTCGCCTCGGTGGTGTGCACTGCGTCCCTCCGCACCCCGGCGGCGACGGCCCGGTCGGCGAGCTGCACCGGGATCGGGGACTTCTCCGGCTGGGTGCAGGGCGTCGTGCTCGTCGCCAGCACCAGCTGGAGCGTGTAGGACGTGGGGAGGAACAGGACTTCGTCCGGGTCGGCGCAGGCCCGCGTGAGGACGTCGACGTCGGCCCCGGTGGGACGGACCTGTCGCAGGCTCGAGTCGAGCTGTTCGATCAGCCGGTCCCGCGTGGTCAGCCAGCAGGCCAGAGCCACCGCCGCGACCGCGACGGCCACCGCGGTCGCGACCAGCATCGCCAGCCGGGAGCGCAGCGGCAGCGCGCGGATCCGGTGCAGCGGGCCCGTCACCCGTCACCCCCGCCGGCCCGCAGCGCGTATCCGACGCCCCGCACCGTGTGCACGAGCCGCGGTTCACCGCCCGCTTCCGTCTTGCGGCGCAGGTACATCACGTACACGTCCAGGGAGTTGGAGCTCGGTTCGAAGTCGAAGCCCCAGACCGCCTTCAGGATCTGCTCGCGGGTCAGCACCTGCCGCGGGTGGGCCAGGAACATCTCCAGCAGGGTGAATTCGGTCCGGGTCAGCTCGACCCGGCGCGAACCACGGGTGACCTCGCGGGTGGCGAGGTCCATCCGCAGATCGGCGAAGGACAGCACATTGTCGTCGGGGACGTCGCCGCCCGCCGCGGCCGCGTACGAACTGCGGCGCAGAAGGGCCCGGATGCGGGCGAAGAGCTCGTCCAGTTCGAAGGGCTTGACCAGATAGTCGTCGGCGCCGGCGTCGAGCCCGGTGACGCGGTCGCCGACCGTGTCGCGGGCGGTGAGCATCAGGATGGGTGTGGTGGAGCCGGTGGAACGGATGCGGCGGGCGGCGGTCAGGCCGTCCATCCGCGGCATCTGGATGTCGAGGACGATCAGATCGGGGGCGTACGACTCCGCCCTGGCCAGTGCGTCGATTCCGTCGACGGCGACCTGTGTGCCGTATCCCTCGAAGGCGAGACTGCGCTGCAGGGCCTCGCGCACGGCCGGCTCGTCGTCGACGATCAGGATGCGCTGCGGATCGTCTTCGGCGGGGCTCATCGCTCGTCGTCCTCTTCTCTCTGCTCTGCCGGGGTGCCTTCAGCCTGTCACGGCCGTGGCGCGGCGTCGCGCGGCCCGGCGTCTGCGGCGGGCGGTGATCGTGGTGGTCGCACGGAGCTCCGGAGCGGGCCGGGCCGTCGCGGCGGACCGAGCCGCCGACGCGAGCGGCAGCTTCAGGTCCGCCGGGCCGGTGGGGGTGTCGGACGGGTGGTTCATGGCTGATCTCCTCAGGAGCCGTTGCCGTCCCGCAGGGTGTCGAGGTCGGCCTTGAGCGTGTTCACCGGGATGGCGAAGCCGAGACCGACGCTGCCCGCACCGGAGCTGCTCGAGCCGCCGGATGAACTCGCGGAGTACATCGCGGAGTTGATGCCGATGATCTCGCCGTTCATGTTGATGAGCGCGCCGCCGGAGTTGCCGGGGTTGAGCGAGGCGTCGGTCTGGATGGCCTTGTAGGTCGTGGTGGAGTTGCCGGTGTCGCCGTTGAACTGCCGTCCGCCGAACTCGAACGGCCAGTCGCTGCCGCCGCCCTGCTGCCCCTGGCCCTGACCGCCCTCACTGTCCTTGGCGACGGTGACATCGCGGTTCAGCGCGGAGACGATGCCGCTGGTGACGGTGCCGGTGAGGCCCTCGGGCGAGCCGATCGCGACGACCTGGTCGCCGACCTTGATCCCGGAGGAGTCGCCGAGCGTGGCTGTCTTCAGCCCGCTCGCGCCTTCCAGATCGATCAGCGCCAGGTCCTTGTCGGCGTCCGTGCCGACGACCTTCGCGGTGTACGTCCTGCCGGTGCTCAGCGTCACCTTGATCGACGAGGCGCCCGCGATGACGTGGTTGTTGGTGACGATCTCGCCGTCGGACGTGATGATCACGCCGGAGCCGGTGGACTCGCCCGCGGTCGACGTCGCACCGATCTCGACGATCGTCGGCGACACCGCCTTCGCGACACCGGCGACGGTGCCTGTGCTGCTCTGCGAGACGGTCGTGCCGCTGACCACGGAGCCGCTGTCGGTGCCGCTGGAACCCGTGCCGGTGAGCTGACCGACGGCGGTGGCGGTGACACCGCCGACGACCGCCGCCGCGACGGCCACGGCCGCCAGCAGGGCGACCGGCCGCTTGGCCCGGCGCCCGTGCCCGGATGGTTGAGGGGCGGGCTGCGGCAGCCCGTGACCGAAGCTGCCGTAGCCGTCGCCACCGCTGTGGCCGGCGCCGCCGCTGCCGGGCCACACGGTCGTTCCGGGGCCCGTGGAGATCGGCTGCGCGGGCTGGTGCGCAGGCGGCGGCGGGTAGGCCGCGTCGCCGTTGCCGTACGAGGGGTACATCGGGTACTCGCCGCTCGGGCGCTGGCTCTCAGTCATGTCCCCGACTGTGTCCAGCGAACATGAGAGAAGCCTGAGCACGTCCTGAGAAGCCCGGCAGAACCTCGTATGCCCGATATAAAGGCCGTACAGGCGTCGCCGCCTACCGCCCCTGACCGGCCGCCGGCTCCCCGCACCCGCACGACCGCCGCACCACCAGCGCCGACGGGAACTGCTTCAGCCGCTCCCGCCGGGACCCCGACACCCGCAGCGAGTCGTCGAGCACCAGGTCCACCGCGGCCCGGGCCATCGCCGGGCGGTCCGAGGAGATCGTGGTCAGCGGCGGATCGGTCAGACCCGCTTCCTTCACGTCGTCGAAGCCCGCCACCGCGAGCTCCCCGGGCACATCGATCCGCAGTTCGCGCGCAGCCCGCAGTACCCCGATGGCCTGGTCGTCCGTCGAGCAGAAGATCGCCGGCGGGCGGTCCGGGCCGGCGAGCAGCCCGAGCGCCACCCGGTAGGCGTCGTAACGGTTGTACGGGGCCTGGAAGAGCCGGCCCTCCGTCGACCGTCCCGACTCGTGCATCGCCCGGCGCCAGCCCTCGACGTGGTCGGCGACCGGGTCGCCGACCGCCGGGGTCGTCTCCATGCCGCCGAGGCACGCGACGTACGCGTTGCCGTGTTCGAGCAGGTGCCGGGTGGCCAGCTGCGCGCCGCCGATGTCGTCCGTGACGACCGCGACGTCGTCGATCGCCTCCGGCCGCTCGTGCAGCAGCACGACCCGTGCGTCCCACGCCTCTATCTCGGCCGCCGCCCGCTCGCTGGGGCCCTGGCTGACCAGGATCAGCCCGGAGACCCGCATTCCGAGGAAGGCCCGCAGGTAGTGGACCTCGCGCTCGTCGCGGTAGTCGGAATTGCCGACGAGGACCATTTTCCCGCGCTCGGCCGCGGCCTGTTCGACCGCGTGCGCCATCTCCGCGAAGAACGGCTGCCGGGCGTCCGGGACGATCATTCCTATGAGATCGGTCCGCCGCGACGCCATCGCCTGGGCAACCCGGTCCGGCCGGTAACCCAGCTCCTTGATCGCGCCGAGTACCCGCTCGCGCGTGGCCGGGGCAACCGGCCGGGGTCCGTTGTTGATGACGTAGCTGACGACCGCGGTCGACGTCCCCGCCAGTCTCGCCACATCGTCCCGCGTCACCTTGGCCACGCGCGGCAGTCTACGCGGATGGAACTACCTCTTGGCAGGCCGGACCGGGGCTTCTTCCGTGACCTCGGCTACCTCCGAGTGCTCCGGGTGGGTGACGGGTTCGGCCGGTGCGGCCGCCGCCGTCCGGGCCGCGGCCTGGGCCTTGGCCTCCCCGGCCGCGCGCTCCACCTTTTCCGGTGTGACGAAGCGGTAGCCGACGTTGCGGACCGTGCCGATCAGCGACTCGTGCTCGGGGCCGAGCTTGGCGCGCAGTCGCCGGACATGGACGTCGACCGTCCGCGTACCGCCGAAGTAGTCGTAGCCCCAGACCTCCTGGAGCAGCTGGGCGCGGGTGAAGACACGGCCCGGGTGCTGCGCGAGGTACTTGAGGAGTTCGAATTCCTTGAAGGTCAGGTCGAGGACCCGGCCCTTCAGCTTCGCGCTGTACGTCGCCTCGTCGACCGACAGGTCGCCGTTGCGGATCTCCATCGGGGAGTCGTCGGAGGTGAGCTGCTGCCGGCCGGTGGCGAGCCGCAGCCGGGCCTCCACCTCGGCCGGTCCCGCCGTGTCCAGCAGCACGTCGTCGATGCCCCAGTCGGCGGTGACGGCCGCGAGACCGCCCTCCGTCACGACGAGGATCAGCGGGCAGCCCGGTCCGGTGGACCGCAGCAGCTGGCACAGTGATCGCACCTGCGGCAGGTCGCGGCGGCCGTCGACCAGGATCACGTCGGCACCGGGGGTGTCGACGAGAGCGGGTCCTTCGGCGGGGGCCACCCGCACACTGTGCAGGAGCAGACCGAGGGCGGGAAGCACCTCCGTCGACGGCTGGAGGGCATTCGTCAGAAGCAGCAGTGAACTCATCGCCGCCCACCTGCCCGGGTAGTCGGTCGATGATCATGCACGGTTTGCTCGCCTTGCTCGCCCATTACGTCGGTCCTCCTCGTTCCCTGCGAGAGGGGCACTCCCGGGTGGGGCCCGGGGGAGTATGCGGCACTTCTTCGTACGGTTCGGTGCGGCCGTAGGACATCTGTCATACGGGTTTTACGGTGCGGCCCCACGCCCCGGGACCGCTGAGCTTGTCGAAACGTCGTCGTAACAACGCGCGGAAAGCACAAAAGGACCCGGGGGCTGCATTGCCCGGATCCTCTTCCCAGCAGAATAGCCCACATGAGTTCTGTGTCCGAGAGTTCGTTTCGGAGTTCTTCTGTTTGCTTGATCACCCCGGGGGCCCGGCGTACGACATTGCGGACCGATGACGGGCTGTCGATCGAGGCGGTGTACGAACCGTGTGCGGCAGGTGCCGGGCCCGCCGCCGACCCGGTCGCCGCCGATACGGCGATCGTGATCGCGCACGGTTTCACCGGATCGGCGGACCGGCCCGCCGTGCGGCGCGCGGCGCGGGTGTTTGCCCAGCGTGCAACCGTGATCACGTTCTCCTTCCGAGGGCACGGAAGTTCCGGCGGGCGGTCGACGGTGGGTGACCGCGAGGTGCTGGACCTGGCCGCCGCGGTGGCCTGGGCGCGCTCCCTCGGGCACCGCCGGGTGGTTACGGTCGGATTCTCGATGGGTGGTTCCGTCGTGCTGCGCCACGGCGCGCTGTATACGGCGCCCGACACGCCTGCCGCCGAGGAACAGCTTCCCCTCACCGTTCCCGCGCACGGGGGGCGCACAGAAGCGCACGCGGATGCAGTGGTTGCTGTGAGTGCTCCCGCCCGTTGGTACTACCGGGGCACGGCTCCAATGCGACGTCTGCACTGGGTGGTGACCCGGCCCACCGGCCGGCTGGTCGGCCGGTACGGCTTCCGCACCCGGATCGACCACAACGAGTGGAACCCCGTGCCGCTCTCCCCGGTCGATTCGGTCCCGCTCATCGCCCCGGCCCCGCTGCTGATCGTGCACGGCGACAAGGACCCGTACTTCCCGCTCGACCACCCAAGAATGCTGGTGGACGCGGCACAGGGCGGCGCCGAGCTGTGGCTGGAGCGGGGCATGGGGCACGCCGAGAACGCGGCGGACGAGAACTTGCTCACCCGCATCGCGGACTGGTCGGTCGCCGCGTGATTCATGATGGACAGCTGACGCGAGACGAAGGGAGCGCCGCCATGCCAGCGGGAACGATCCGCTACTGGGCCGCCGCCAAGGCGGCCGCCGGAACCGCCGAGGAGCCGTACGCAGCTGCGACGCTCGCCGAGGCGCTCGACGCGGTGCGTGAGCGACACCCCGGTGAGCTCACCCGGGTGCTGCAACGGTGCTCGTTCCTGATCGACGGTGACCCCGTCGGGACCCGCAGCCATGAGACCGTACGCCTTGCCGAGGGCGGCACGGTCGAGGTGCTCCCGCCGTTCGCAGGAGGGTGAACCGCAGCACATGAGCAGCAGCGATCAGCAGCATCCGTACGGACAGGAGTCCGGGTACGGGCACGCGTACGGACACGGGCAGGAGCCGCAGCCGTACGGCGAGCAGCCGTACGGGCAGCAGGCAGCCCCGTACGACCCGGACGGCCAGGCGTTCCAGGACTCCGGTGCGACGCAGACGTGGGAGGGGCAGACCTGGGACACCCAGTACCAGCCGACCGTCCGGCCCGCACAGCGCCGGCCGCAGTACCAGCAGCCGCCGTACGACCAGCAGCAGTACGACCAGCAGTACGGGCAGCAGCAGTACGAGCAGCCGTATGCGCAGCAGCAGTACGACCAGGCCTACCCGGGCCGGCCGGCACAGCCTCAGCGGCCGGTCGCCACCGCCGCCGACGGCCGTCCCGCTCCACAGGGCGCCTCCGGCTCGTATCCGCTGCCCCCCGAGGTCCCGCCCGTGGCGGTTGCCGAGGCGGCGCCGACCGGTGTCGCCCCGGACACCGCGACGGGGGCCGACACCTCCGGTTACAGCGCGCCCACCACCCTGGGCAACAGCCGCGTCACCGACGCCCAGCGCGCCCGCGCCGAGGGCCGCTCGCCGATCATCGCGCCGGGCATGCAGCCGGCCGCGATCACCGCGGGTCTCGGGCTGCTGCTCGCCCTCGGTGCCGCGCTCGGGCAGTACGCCCTGTTCGTGCCGCTGGTGCTGCTCCAGGCCGTGACCGCGGCGGGCTGGTTCCGGCTGAACGGCATGTGGCCGGCCCGGCAGGGCATCGCACTCGCCTTCGCCGGCGGGTTCGTCGCCGATGTCGTGCTGCTCGTCGCCGGACGGGACAACGCCCCTGCGGCGATCCTCGGCACCCTCGGCATCTGGGTGCTGCTCACCGTCGTCCTCCAGCTCCGCAGCCACGCGGGCGCCGACGAGCGGATGTACGGGCTGATGGCCACCGTCGCCTCGGCGGCCCTGGCGATCCTCGCCGCCGGGCATCTCGCGGCGGTGCCGGGCGCGGTGACGGTGGGTGGTGCCGCCGTCGCGGTCGCGGTGCTCGCCCGCGCGCTGCCGCTGCCCGGACCGGTCTCGGTCGTGGTGGCGCTGCTCGTCGCCGCGGGCGCCGGTGTCGCGGCAGGCGGGCTCACCGACCTCGGCGCGAAGGGCGCCCTCCTCGGGCTCGCGGCCGGCGGCTGCGCGCTGATCGGGCTGCGGGTGGCCAGCTATGACTACCCGTCACGTTTTGTGCACATGACCGCCGGTGTGGCGCTGCCGCTGACCGCGGCGGCGCCCGCCGTCTATCTGATCGGCCGCGCCCTCTCCTGACCCGGCACGATCCCTGCGGCCCACCCGCCCCGGCCCGGTCCGATACCTGTACATCGGCCCGGGAACCGGGGAGGGCCCCCGGCTCGTCGATCACCCCGGGGGTGCCGTGCAGCCGCAGTAGGCTCACGGACACCAGGCGGGTCCGGCCGGATCGGGTGCAGGGTGGGGGAAGAACAGGCATGCGCGCACTGCGAATACTGCTGATCATGGTGGTGGTTCTGGGCGGCATCTTCATCGCCGTCGACCGGGCGGCGGTGTACTTCGCCGAGTCGGAGGCCGAGGGCAGGGTCGGGATCAGCGGCTCCACGATCGACTCGACGGACATCTCCATCAAGGGTTTCCCGTTCCTGACGCAGGTCGCCGGATCCTCGCTCGACGAGGTCGACATCGAGCTCGCCGGCATCGAGACCGACGCCGGCGGCCGCAGGATCCGGATCAGCAAGATGAACGCCGAACTTCACGACGTCACGCTGGCCAACGGCTTCTCCAGCGCCACCGCCGCCCGGGCCACGGGCACGGCGACCGTCTCGTACGAGGACCTGACGCACGCGGCCGACGACGGCGTCGTCGTCCAGTACGGCGGCAACGGCAAGGTGAAGGTGACCGGCTCCGTCGAGATCCTCGGCCGCACGCTCAAGCGCAGCGTGACCTCCACCGTCACCCTGGTCGACGGCCACACCATCCGGGTGCACGCGGACAAGGTGCCGGGCGAAGGCATCCCCGGCCTCGAAGGTCTGGTGCGCAGGAAGACCGACTTTGAGCGGGAGATCGGGGCCCTGCCGAACGGCCTGAAGCTGCAGAGGATCGAGCCGACGAAGAACGGCCTGGAGATCTCCGTGACGGGTTCGGACATCCCACTCGGCGGATAGGCGGTCCGATACGTAAGGCGTGCCGACGCCGGGTAGGAGCCCGGACAGCCACTGCGCCACATAATGAGACGGACGCGTCCGACCCGTAGATGACCGAGGGAGCCGATCGGCCCCGGTCCGGCGCGCGCGGCGCGGCAAGCTTGCTCTTGTCCCGCATTGTGGACGATCGTGTCTCAATATGCGACACGACGGTGACATGGCCGCCCGTACGTCCCTACGATCGGACCCATGAAGCGACAGGCGGATCTCACGAAGCGGCGGGCAGTAGACCTGTGCCGCATCGCCGCCATGCTCTGTCGCACCATCTGAGCTGGATCGTCGCATCCCGCGTTCCCGGCCCTTCGACCACTGTCAGGGCCCACCCCCGTGCATGTGTGTACGCGCAGATACTGCGCCCCCGTACATCTCGCATCACGCACCATCTCGCCGCAGACTGCCCCGGAGGAGAACAGAATGAGCCGCAGTGACGTCCTGGTAGACGCCGACTGGGTCGAGGCCCACATCGACGACCCGAAGGTCGCCCTCGTCGAGGTCGACGAGGACACCTCGGCATACGAGAAGAACCACATCAAGAACGCCATCCGGATCGACTGGACCAAGGACCTCCAGGACCCGGTCCGCCGTGACTTCATCGACCAGGCCGGCTTCGAGAAGCTGCTGTCCGGGAAGGGCATCGGGAACGACACCACGGTCGTCCTCTACGGCGGCAACAACAACTGGTTCGCGTCCTACGCGTTCTGGTACTTCAAGCTCTACGGCCACCAGGACGTCCGCCTGCTCGACGGCGGCCGCAAGAAGTGGGAGCTGGACTCCCGCGACCTGGTCGACGGCGACCAGATCCCCTCCCGCCAGGCCACCGAGTACAAGGCCCAGGCCCAGGACGAGTCGATCCGCGCCTACCGCGACGACGTCGTGGCCGCGATCGGCAACCAGAACCTGGTCGATGTGCGTTCGCCCGACGAGTTCAGCGGCAAGCTGCTCGCCCCGGCGCACCTCCCGCAGGAGCAGTCGCAGCGCCCCGGCCACGTGCCGAGCGCCCGCAACATCCCGTGGTCGAAGAACGCCAACGACGACGGCACGTTCAAGTCGGACGAAGAGCTCAAGGCGCTCTACGAGGCCGAGCAGGTCGACCTGGCGAAGGACACCATCGCGTACTGCCGCATCGGTGAGCGTTCCGCGCTCACGTGGTTCGTGCTGCACCAGCTGCTCGGAGTCGAGAACGTCAAGAACTACGACGGCTCGTGGACCGAGTACGGCTCCCTCGTGGGTGTGCCGATCGAGCTCGGCGCCGGCAAGTAACTCCGCACGACCTGGACCAGCACGACCCCCGACCAGAAGGACAGAACACCATGTGTGGAGCAAAGGCCGGCGGCCCCGACGCTTCGACCATCAAGCCTGGTGAGACCACCATCCAGGGCAGCGTGACCCGCGACGGCGAGCCCGTCACCGGCTACGTCCGCCTCCTGGACTCGACCGGCGAGTTCACCGCGGAGGTCCCGACCTCGGCGACCGGACAGTTCCGCTTCTACGCGGCCGAGGGCACCTGGACGGTGCGCGCCCTCGTCCCGGGCGGCAGCGCCGACCGCACAGTCGTCGCACAGACCGGTGGCCTCTCCGAGGTGGCCATCGCCGTCTGATCCGCGGCACGCAGATCGGCCGGAGGGCCGTACCCCAGGGGGTTGGACGCCTTCTGAACCGGGGTACGGCCCTTCGCGCCGTCCAGGGGGGGCCGACGGTGGCGTTCGCGGGCGCGTGCCCGGTGGTGCTCGCCGGGGTGTGCGCGGCGCGGTTTGCGGGGCCGTCCACGCTGTTCGCGTGCGCCCGGATCGGGCCTACGCTTGAGTTATGTACGCCCGGCGCCGTCGCGGCTATTTCCTGCTGATGGGCGGATGCATCGTCCTGTTCGTGTCCGCCTGGGCCGTGGTACGGCTCTGGTCGATGCCCGTCGCCATAGGGATGTGCGTGGTCGCCATGGTCATCCCGCCGATCGCGGCGATGGTCGCCAACCGGCGGGGGCCGGAGGACCGCTGGTGGGATGACCCCTCGGGTGACCCGAAGTCGGACGAGTGGTGGGACGAGCTCGACGGCAAGAAGCGCCGGTAGACGGCTGCTTCAGTAGACGAGGGCCTGGACGCCGTCGGCCATGATCTCGCTGACGAAGACCTGGGCGCCCGCGATTCGTACACCTTCGAGGACATCGCTCTCGGTGATGTCGCGACGCGCGGCGCACTGCGTGCAGAGGGTGATCAGGCCGGCCGCCTGAATCGACTCGATGAGATCCGGCAGCGGTGCGGCATGCGGCAGTTCGAACTCGGCGGCGCGGCCCGGCAGGGCGAACCACGACGATTCGCCGGTCAGCCAGAGCGAGACCTCCACACCGCTGGCGACGGCGACCGCGGCCACCGTGAACGCCTGCGAGCAGCGCTCGGGGGAGTCAGCACCTGCGGTCACCTTGATCACGAGCTTCTTCTGCATATGCCGAACTGTAATCGTCGCCGGTACAACCCCACCCCCTTGCGAGGGGTCAGTTGGGTGCGCAGGTAATGGAATCTGCGCCTCAGGTCTCGTGGGGGGACCCTCTTGGAACCGAAAGACACCATTCCTGACCGGTCGGCCGAGCCGCCCGTGCAGGTCGAGGCGCAAGCTCAGGCCGTGGAGCCGCCCGCGCCGATGGTCGCGCCCGTGACCGAGCCCGTCGTCGGGCCGACGGCTGTTCCGGTGGCCGGGTCCGACGCGCCGGCGACGCCGGTCAAGCCGCGGCCGCGTGGCCGTACCGCTCTGCTGATCGCCGCCGCCGCGGTGCTCGGGATCGCCGGTGGCACCGCCGTCGGTTACGGCGTGCAGGCCGATCGCGCCCCGACCCCGCTGCCCGCCCTGTCGCAGCCGAACCTCGCCTACCCGGCGAAGGCGCTGCCCGCGGACAAGGTCCCGACCCCGCTGCCCGTGTCGCAGGACCGGCAGCGGAAGACGGAGGGCGATCTGCGCGAGCTGCTCGTCGGCAAGCCCTCGGGGGCGCGCAACGCCAGGTTCCCGTTCCCGACCAAGGGCTGGATGCCCCTTGACGCGTACGCGCGGGAGTTCGAGAGCGAGGACTACATGTTCGAGACGCTCGCGGAGGCCGACGTCCGTCGGATCGCGGCCGCCAACTGGTCGCAGGGGCGGTACCGCGACGTGGGCATCCGCCTCGTGCAGTTCCGCTCAGGCGCAGAGCTCGGGGCGTCCGATCATGCGAACGATCAGCTGGATTACATGCCCTACGCCAAGGACGGCGCGGGCAACGAGGGCGATCCGATCAAGGGCAGCGGCAACGGCCGCTACTTCCTGTACAAGGCAGTGAACAAGCCGGGCTACCTGCCTGTCTACCAGGCGCGGGCCATCGCCCAGCGCGGCGACGTCATGCTCGACATCAACATCTTCGACACCGTGCCGATCAGCAAGAAGGACATCCGGACCCTGGCCGAGCGACAGCTGGAGCGGCTGTGAACGACGACATGACACCCGACACCGCCCCGCCCGCCGAGCCGGCCCCGCCCGCCCCGAAGGGCCGGGCCCGGCGCGTGGTGCTCGCCGTGCTCCCCGCGGTCCTGGTCCTCGGCGCCGTCGGCGGTGCAGCGGCCTACACCACGGTCACCGTGGACAGCGCCGACCGCACCGTCACCACCAAGGTCTGGGGCGAGGGCGCGCACAAGCCCGCCAAGGACCCCGCCGGGGACGTCGGCCGGGGCAGGGCCGACACCGAGCTCAGCAAGCTGCTGTTGCCGGTTCCCGAGAACTACCGTCTCGGCCCGGACATGGGCGAGTACGGGAACGACGACGAGATCAGTGGCAAGAAGGCCACGGCCCAGATGAAGGAGAGCGGTCGGGGGATCGCGGGCAAGCAGCGCCGCGAACTGGACCAGCGCATCGACCGGCTCCACGTCCAGGGCATCGCGCAGCGCTCGTACACCTCGGACGACAACGATCTGACGATCGAGATCCAGATCGTGAAGATGAAGGACAAGAGGGCCGTCCACGACATGTTCGGCTTCCGGACGGAGCTGATGGGCACCTACGGCGGCTCCCGTAAGGGGCCGACGATCGAGGGGCACAAGAAGGCCAAGTGCTTCCGGGCGCCGCAGACCAAGGCGAAGCTCGACGCCCTGTCCTGCTTCGCGTACGACGGGGAACTGTCCCTCACCGTCAACGCGTACGGCACCAAGCCGTTCAGCGCGTCCCACGTCGCCGATCTGGTGAAGGACCAGCTCGACCACATCGAGTCCCCGGGGGAGTACGTATGACCGAGCAGACGGCGGCACCGACCGCCGCGACCGAGGAGCCCGCTGCTCCTGCTCCTGCTCCTGCTCCGGAGCAGGAGATTCCGTCGGCAGGAGCGGAGCCCGTCCCGGTCACGGACGTGCAGGCCGCGGAGCCTGTCCCGGCGACGGAGCCTGTCCCGGCCTCGGAGTCCGTACCGGTCACCGAGCCTCTGGTGGCCCCCGAGCAGGGACTCGCGGCGGCGGGGCCCGTGCCGGCTCCGAAGTCGTCCCGCCGCGTCCTGCGGGCCGTCGCCCGCTGGACCGCCGCCGTGCTGGTGCTCGGCGGTCTCGGCACCGGGACGGCCCTCGGCATCACCTCGATGGAGCGCACCGAGGTACCGGGCCTGGCCACCGAGGGCGACGGGCGCTGGGACTACCCGGAGCTCAGCCTGCCGGCGCTGCCGGCCGGTTCGCCGCGCCCGTTCAACGAGGCCAATGTCGCCGAGATCCACCATGCCGACCTGCGGAAGTTGCTGATCCCCGCCCCGGCCGGAGCAACCGCGGACAAGAAGCTGACCGGCGGCTGGGTGAGCACCACGCAGTTCGTCAGCGAGTTCCGCAAGGACAAGCGCGGCGAGCTCACGCAGCTGCTCGACGACTCGGCCCTGCGCCACATCGCGGCACGCGGCTGGACCATGCCGGACGGCACGAGGTCCAAGGTCTATCTGCTGCAGTTCAACTCGACGGCGTACGCCCAGGGGCTTCGGGACGACACCTACGTGAGCAGCACGCCGGGCATACCGCTCGACTGGCCGACGGATCTGCAACTGGACGAGAGCTGGAACGCCGGCGGCAAGGTGCCGGAGACCGCGGTCTACGCGTACGGCGAGACGAAGACCGGGAAGGGGCGGATCCACGAGGCCTACATCCAGGCCGGTGACACGCTCGCCCTGGTCATCCACTCGCAGCAGGGCAAGAAGATCGCCGAGCAGATCCCGTTCCGCCAGACGCTGATCCTGCAGAACCAGCTGCTGGGCTGATCCGCACGCCGGGGAGCCCCGCTTCCCCGGCAAGCCCCGAACCATCGCGCCGGGCCCCTACCCATTAGGCTGGGGCCCGGCCCTGTACTGCCGCCATACCGCTCGTTATCGCTCGTCCGAGGAGCTCCCGTGCTTGAGGCATTCTTCTCCACCCTGCTGGTCCTGGTCTGCGTCGGTGTTCTCGCCTTCGCCGGCCTGACCGTGAAGAAGCTGTACCAGGGCCAGCGCTGACCCGCGTCCGCACCGCTCATCACCCCCTCACAGATCGTCTGAGCCGCTCATGATCGAGATCCCGTCCGACCTCCACCCGGACCTCGTCCCGCTTGCCTTCCTGCTCGGCAACTGGACGGGCGCGGGCGTGTCCGACTTCCCCGGCGCCGAGAAGTGCAACTTCGGCCAGGAAGTCTCCTTCAGCCACGACGGCCGGGACTTCCTGGAATACGTCTCGCACTCCTGGGTGCTCGACGCCGAGGGCAACAAGGTCAAGCCGCTGGAGTCGGAGTCCGGCTACTGGCGCGTCGACAATGACCGCAAGGTCGAGGTCGTCATGGTCCGCGACCAGGGCGTCATCGAGATCTGGTACGGCGAGCTCGCCCACCAGAAGCCGCAGATCGACCTGGTCACCGACGCGGTGGCCCGGACCGCGGCATCCGGCCCGTACAACGGTGGCAAGCGGCTCTACGGCTATGTGAACAGCGACCTGATGTGGGTCGGCGAGAAGGCCACCCCCGAGGTGGAGCTGCGCCCCTACATGTCGGCGCACCTGAAGAAGGTCGTCACCCCCGAAGAGGTCGAGCAGATGGCCAAGGGCCTCGGCGACCTGCCGGACGACGGCATCGCGTTCTTCAAGTAGGCGCACCACCCGCACCCAGCCGGACGGCCGAGTGGTCGTGCGCCCTGCGGGCGGGCGCTCGTCCGGTCCTACACTGGGCCTGTGGTGAGCACCGACTGGAAGAGCGACCTTCGGCAGCGCGGCTACCGGCTGACGCCGCAGCGGCAGCTTGTCCTGGAAGCGGTCGACAGACTGGAACACGCGACGCCGGACGACATCCTCTGCGAGGTGCGCCGGACGGCGTCCGGCGTGAACATCTCCACGGTCTACCGGACTCTGGAGCTCCTGGAGGAGCTGGGGCTGGTCAGCCACGCCCATCTGGGGCACGGGGCACCGACGTACCACCTGGCCGACCGCCATCACCACATCCATCTGGTCTGCCGGGACTGCACGAATGTCATCGAGGCCGATGTCGACGTCGTCGCCGAGTTCACCACGAAGCTGCGGGACACGTTCGGGTTCGAGACCGACATGAAGCACTTCGCGATCTTCGGCCGCTGTGCCGACTGCACGACGAAGGCGGCCGCGGCCGGACCGGCCCCCGCTCCTGGTTCCGAGCAGTAAATCGAGTCGTACGCTGGTCGCATGAAGAGCCCTCTGCTGTCCTTGCCCGGCGCCGTTCCCGCCGAAGGCCGCGACGAAGGTGTCGCCGCGCACTACGGCGACCTGTTCCGCGAGCAGCGCGCCCTCGCCGACGGCACCGGCCTCGTCGACCTCTCGCACCGCGGCGTCGTCACCGTCACCGGAAGCGACCGGCTGGCCTGGCTGCACCTGCTGCTCACCCAGCACGTCAGCGAACTCGCCCCCGGACAGGCCACCGAGGCGCTGATTCTCACCGCGAACGGGCACATCGAGCACGCCCTCTACCTCGTCGACGACGGCGAGACGGTGTGGGCGCACGTCGAACCGGACACCCAGGGTGAGCTGGTCGCCTATCTGGAATCGATGAAGTTCTTCTACCAGGTCGAAGTCGCCGACCGCACCGAGGACTTCGCCGTCGTTCACCTGCCGGCCGGCTCCATCGAAGAGGTGCCGGAAGGTGTCGTCGTGCGGGAGGCGCCGCACGGCCGCGATCTGTTCCTTCCCCGCGCCGACCTGGAGCGGTACGCCGCCGAGCACGGCCCGGTGGCCGGCATCCTGGCGTACGAGGCGCTGCGCGTCGAGGCGCACCGCCCCCGGCTCGGCTTCGAGACCGACCACCGCACCATCCCGCACGAGCTGGGCTGGATCGGCACGGCCGTCCACCTCCAGAAGGGCTGCTACCGCGGTCAGGAGACCGTGGCCCGGGTGCAGAACCTGGGGAAGCCGCCGCGCCGGCTGGTCTTCCTGCACCTGGACGGCAGCGATGTGCTGCTGCCCGGTCACGGGACGCCGGTACGGCTCGCCGCGGACGGGGCGGACGGCCGTCAGCTCGGCTTCATCACCACGTCCGCCCGCCACCACGAGCTGGGGCCGATCGCACTGGCGCTGGTCAAGCGGAACGTGGCGGTGGACGCGGAACTGCTCGCCGGGGACACGGCTGCGGCCCAGGAGACGGTCGTCGAGCCGTAGATCTCCCGCTCTGCGCGCGCGTTCGGCTCCCCTGCCGGATCCCGCTCAGACCTCGACGAGGACGGTGAACGGGCCATGGTTCGTGAGCGAGACCCGCATGTCCGCTCCGAACCGGCCCGTCTCCACATGCGCCCCCAGCGCCCGCAGCTGCGCCACCACCTCGTCGACCAGCGGTTCGGCGATCTCGCCGGGTGCCGCGGCGTTCCAGGTGGGCCTGCGGCCCTTCCGGGCGTCCCCGTAGAGAGTGAACTGCGAAATCACCAGAAGCGGCGCATTCACGTCGGAGCAGGACTTCTCGCCCTCCAAAATGCGGACCGACCAGAGCTTGCGGGCGAGCTGCGCCGCCTTCTCCACGGTGTCCCCATGGGTGACTCCGACCAGCACACACAGTCCTTCGCCGACGATTTCGCCCACCACCGCGGGCGCGCTCCCGTCGCCCGAGCCGTCGGCCACCGTGACGCTCGCCCCGTACACCCTCTGTATCACTGCACGCATACAGACCAACCTATCTTGGGCTGAACGGGTACAGAGCACCTGCGTTTTCACCGTACGGAATGGCACGATGCACGGAGGCGGTGTGCCGACGCACCGGTCGAGGGGATGGACAAAGCATGAGTACATATGGAGCCGGGCACCCAGCCGGTGCCGTACCGGTCACGCGTGCCACAACCAGTACCGATACCACCGCCGGCGCCATGCGGCCACCCGTGCAGCGGACCGGTCCGGGCATCGGCGAGCGCCTGCCGGGGCAGTCGCCGCCCGAGCTGGGCTCCCTGCGGCTGCCGGAGCTGCGCAACCTGCGCCGTGACTCGCAGCGCGACGAGGCGGACCTCAGTTACGTACGCCGGCTGGTCCAGGGCCGCATCGACATCCTGCGGGCCGAGCTGGCCCGCCGCCGGGACCCCGAGACGCCGGTCGTGGACCGGCTCTCCGAGATCCTCGCCGACACCCCGTCCCGGCACCGTTCCTCCGCCCGGCACGTCACGCTCACCACACCGCGCAGCGACGAGTTCCGCCGGCTGGCGGCCGAGACGCTCGCCGAGGTCGAACTCTCCGACCTCGACGCCCGCACCGACGAGGAGCTGTACACCGCGATGGGGCGGCTCGTCCGTTACGAGCAGCAGGTCTCCCGCCGCCGTCACCAACTGCAACGTACCGCTGACGATTGCAGCGCCGAGATCGCCCGCAGGTACCGTGATGGGGAAGCACAAGTAGACGACCTGCTCGCCTGAAGCGATCCTTCCGGGCGGGGCGGGTCAGTCGCCCCGCCCGGAAGGCCGCCCCCCATGACCTCCACACCTCTCATATCCCCGGCGTCCCCCGCGCTGCCCGCCGGGCCCGCTCTTCCCGTTCTGGCCGAGGTCGTACGGTCCGGCTTCGTGGAGGGTCACCACCGGGGCTCCCTGGTCGTGCTGGCAGCGGACGGCAGTGTGGAGCGGACACTCGGAGACCCGGACGCGCCGGTCTTCCCCCGCTCCTCCAACAAGCCGATGCAGGCCGCCGCCGTCCTGCGGGCCGGGCTCGACCTCTCCGGGGAGCGGCTGGCGCTGGCCGCCGCGAGCCACTCGGGCGAGGAGTTCCACCTCGACCTCGTACGCAAGATGCTCGCCGACCACGGACTGACGCCCGAGGATCTGCAGACCCCGCCCGATCTGCCGCTGGACCCGGCGGAGGCGGAGACGTACCTCGCCGCGGGCCAGGTCCGTGAGCGGATCACCATGAACTGCTCCGGCAAGCACGCCGCCATGCTCGCGGCGTGCGCACTCAACGGCTGGGACCGGGCGAGCTATCTGGACCCGGCGCACCCGCTCCAGCAGCTGGTCCACCAGGTGGTCGAGGAGGCGGCGGGCGAACCCGTCGCGGCGGTCGGTACGGACGGCTGCGGGGCGCCGCTGATGGCGATCAGCCTCGTGGGTCTGGCGCGGGCGTTCCGCTCGTTCGTGCGGGCGGAGGAGGGTACCGCCGAGCGACGGGTGGCGGACGCGATGCGTGCCCACCCCGAGTACGTCGCGGGCACCCGGCGCCCCGACACCTGGCTGATGCGCGAGGTGCCGGGCACGCTCTCCAAGATGGGCGCGGAGGCGGTCCAGGCGGTGGCGCTGCCGGACGGCCGGGCGCTGGCCTTCAAGATCACCGACGGCGGGGGCCGGGCGCTCGGCCCGGTGCTGGCCAGGGCGCTGGAGCTGCTCGGCGTCGACGCACCGGTGGTGGACCGGATCGGACGGGCGCCGCTGCTGGGCGGCAGCGCGGAGGTGGGCGAGATCCGAGCGGCCTTCTGACCGGCTCCGTGGCGGCGGAAAACCGGGCGACATTCCGCGGACCGCATGCCTAGCGTGGGGCGCATGAGCCTTGAGGTCCGTCCCGTCACCGCATCGGAGTTCCCCGACTGGCTGCGCGCCGTGAACACCGGCTTTCTGCGCCCGCCGACGGTGACGGAGGGGGAGGTCGCGAGCCGCCTCCCGCACATGGACCTGGCCCGGACCCAAGGGGTGTTCGACGCCGGCCGGTGTGTGGCGACGTTCCGCTCGTTCGCGCAGGAGCTGACGGTGGTCGGCGGCGCCACGGTGCCGTCCGACGCGGTCACCAATGTCACGGTGTCGCCCACGCACCGCCGGCGCGGGCTGCTCAGCCGGATGATGGCCACGGACCTCGCGGCGGCCAAGGACCGCGGTGACGTGGTCGCCACGCTGATCGCCGCCGAGTACCCGATCTACGGGCGGTACGGGTTCGGCCCGGCCGCCTGGACCACCGAGTGGGAGATCGACGTCCCCCGGGCGGGACTGGACCCGCGCTGGTCGGGCCCGTCCGCTGCGGACGGCGGCGGTCGGATCGACCTGGTGGACGGCGCGGAGGTACGCAAGCTCGGCCCGGCCCTGCACGACCGGCTGCGCGCCCGTCAGCACGGCGTGGTCAGCCGTGGCGACCGCTGGTGGCAGCTGAACACCGGCGAGGACGTGCCCGTGCCGGGATCGTGGACGGAACCGTTCCACGTGGTGTACCGCAACGCGGACGGTACGGTCGACGGTCTGCTCGTCTACCGCGCCGACGACAAGTGGGGCGATGCGAAGCAGCCGCTGAACCGGGCGTCCGTCCTCGGCCTGATCGCCGAGACCCCGGCGGCGGAACGGGCGCTGTGGCACTTCGTCTGCTCGATCGACTGGATCACCACGGTCCGCTCGGGCCACCGCGCCCCCGACGACCTGCTCCCCCTCCTCCTCCCGGACCCGCGCGCGGCCCGCATCGTGACGCAGGCGGACTGGATGTGGGTGCGGATCCTGGACGTCGTTCGAACCCTGGAGTCCCGCACCTACGCGTCCCCGGCCACCCTGACCCTGGACATCCACGACCCGGAGGGACTCGCCGGCGGCCGGTTCCGCCTGGACGTATCCCCGGACGGCGCCTCGTGCGCACCGACGACGCGGAGCGCGGATCTGGCCCTGGACGTACGGGAGCTGGGGACGCTTTGTCTCGGCGACGAATCGGCGCTGCGGCTGGCTGCGTTGGGCCGGGTCGAGGAGCTGACGCCGGGCGCGGCGGCGGTGGCGGACAGGGTGTTCCGGGCGGGGCGGCGGGCCTGGTGCCCGGACGTGTTCTGATCAGGAATCGGTCGGGACGAGGAGCAGAGCGAGGATGAGAGCTCCGGCCCCGGCACAGTTGGAGCTGCCCGTCTTGAGGCCCAGGGTCAGCAGGGTGAAGCCCACCGTGCCCATGAGGCCGTACTTCCACTGAACGAACTGCTCGAGTCCCAGCGTGATGAATGGCATGGCGGTCACTCCTCCGGTGGTGAAGGGGCGTCTGCGCACGCACACCTTTGTGCCGCTCGGACGCGATACCTGTGACTCCCGGCAACCACTCAACTCCCCTATGAATTTGACTGGTTGGCCTGTGGATATGGTTCCCTGCGGGGTGGAGTTTGCAAACTTGTCTGGTTGTGTAGGTAAGTTGATGACTATGCGATGACGATTCAGCTGGTTGCGAGCCCCATCTCTTGTTGTGTGCCTGGTAGTTGTATGGTTGAGAGGTGACGAGCCATGGACCTGTGCCGGGTGGCAGCAGTGCGCATCAGTACAAGCGGATCGCCGATGAGCTGCTGAAGGGGATCAACAGCGAGGTGTGGCGGCCCGGCGACCGGCTGCCCACGCAGGAGCAGCTCGCAAATCGTTTCGACGTCTCGCGCGCGACGGTCAAAGAGGCGCTGAAGCTGCTCGGCAGCAAGGGGCTGATCGTCACCCGGCAGGGCAGCGGGACGTTCGTCAGCGAAGGGCCGAAGCCCGATGTCGTCCCGCAACGCGACAGCCCCTCCGTGGAGAACAGGGACGACAGCGGGGACGACGACGGGGACGACGTGTGGGCGGTCGTCTCGGAGCGTGTCCCTCCGGTGCTGCTGAAGCCCTATCTGGAGGAGGCGTTCGAGGCCACGCAGGTGGAGCTCGATGTCTTCTCGATGACCACGGAGTCGCTGGCGGCCCGGGTGTCGGACCAGAAGAACCGCATCATGACCGGGGAGATCAGGCCGCCGCGCAGCATCACGGCCCGGCTGATGCTCCCCGACTGCGACTTCCCTCATCTCGCCATACCCCGTCCGGTGGACGGGACGGACGATCCGCGGGTGCGGCGGAGGCTGAAGGGGATCCTGCAGAGCCACGCGACCATGCTCCGGGAGGCCCTGTTCGAACTCCGCTACCAGGGGTTCGTGCCCGAAGTCGATGTCGAGGTGCGGTTGGTGCCGTTCGCACCGCAGATGAAGCTGTACATTCTGAACCGCCGACTGGCGCTGCAGGGCTTCTACGTGACCGAAGAGGGCACCATCCCGCTCCCTCCGGACCGCGAGGAAGTCGCGATCTACGACGCCTACGGTACGGGGGCCACCCTCTTTCCGTATCGCGCCTCGGCCGACTCCACACCCGACCAGGTCGGCATCGTGCGCACGTTTCAGGCATTTTTTGACTCGAACTGGGACAAACTAGCCACAAGGGCGGATTTCTGATCGTGCCGCACGCCACGACCACCCCTACGTCTCCCCGGAGCAAGACGGTCCTGCCGGCCGTGTCCGTCGAGAGAGTGACGGACCTGCTGTCCCGCGCCACCTGCGTCGTGCTCGACTTCGACGGACCCGTCGCTCGTCTCTTCGCCGGTGGCCATGAAGGCAAGGAGAGCGTGGCCGGCCGCATCGCCGAAGAGCTGCTGGACATTGCCGCATCGCACCGTCTGGAAGTGGACGAGATGCACGGATGCACCGACCCCCACGCGATCTTCAGCTGCTACGCGGGGCGCGCCGCCCACTACGGCGAGTCCGAGGCGTGGGGCTCTGCCGCCGCGGAGATGCAGGGTGTCCTCACCGCCTGGGAGATCAAGTCGGCCGAGCATGCGGAACCGACACCGGGTGCTGCGGAGTTCATGAAGGCATGGGCCGGAGCGGGCCGGCGGCTGGCGGTGGCGTCCAACAATCACCCGGACGCCATCAAGCGCTACCTCGAGCGTGAGTCGCTGTCTAAGTACTTCGTACCCTCCTCGGTGATCGGCCGGAACGAGAGGGACGCTGCGCTCATGAAGCCGAATCCATGGGCTCTGAACGAGGTCATGCGGGACTCGGCAGGCGGTGTCGCGGCGCACTTGATGGTCGGCGACTCGGCCACCGACTGGCAGACCGCGAACGCGGTCGGGATGCCCTTCATCGGGTTCCACCGCAAGCCCGAGAAGCGAGTGGTGCTGTCGCGGGGCGGAGCGGTTCCCGTCCTCGACTCGATGCAGGTGCTCGCCGATGCGGCGCGCGGGCTGCAGGCACAAGTGCGGTAGCACACCAGGAAGTTGTACCTTCCTTGTATGGATCGCGACGAGTTGGCCGGGCCGGGCTGCGGGGCCCGCGGCAGGCGCACGGCGGCTGTGACGGGCCGGGCCCTCCCGTGACGGCGCTCCCGGTTTCCGTCGCCGCGCAGCCGTCGGACCGGGCGGCCGCGGGGCAGATGCCCGCAGCGCGGGCGTCCGAGGCCCGGATACGTGCCGCCGCGCTCGTCCCGGACGAGAGCCTGCTGGTGGGACCGTTGAAGGGTTACCACCACGAGACATACGCCTTTCCGCTTCCGGCGGGCGACGGTTCGACCGCGCAGACCTGGTGGAAGTGCCGGGACCCGAGGGCGGGGCTGTTCTGGTTCGATCTGCGCTGGTTCCCCTCGGAGAAGGAGCTCGTCCGGGCCCTTCAGGGGTGCATCACTCGTATCCCGGCGGTCGTCGAGCGCGAGACGGTCTCCCTCTACACATTCATCGAGGGGCGGACGCTCGGTGAGATCTGTCCTCCCGGGCGACCGCTGTCCACGCGCCATGCGCGGCAACTGGGGCTGCTTTTCCACGAACTGGTCTCGGTCGACCCCGACCGGATCAGCGGGACGGACGGCCCGGGGCAGGGTCGCCGGCCCGAAGGACCGGGCGACGACTCCACCGCCTTTCTGATGCGCCTGATCCACTTCACCGAGCACCAGGTCTACCGTCGGCACGCACCGCGCTACGGCTCTCTCTTCCGGGAACTCGGCCTCCGCGACGACGGACTGGACCGGCTGCGGCGGGTGGGCGGTGGGCTGACGCCGCGCCCGTTCGCCCTCATCCACGGCGATCTGCACCGGGAGAACTTCATCGTCGACCCGGATGGCGATCTGTGGACCATCGACTGGGAGCTGGCGATGGTCGGCGACCCGTTGTACGACCTGGCGACACACCTTCATCTGATGCGCTACCCGGCGGTGGAACAGGGGCGGATCGCGGCGATCTGGCGGGACGCGGTCGAGTGCGCCCGGCCCGGCAGCTCGGACGGATGGGAGCGAGACCTGCCGGTGCTTCTCGGGTACAAGCGGGCGCAGTCCGTCTACACGGACGTGATCCGCACCGTGCTGGCCCTGGGCCCTGGACCGGAGCCGCAGTGGCGCCTGCTGTCGCAGGCGGCCCGACGGATACGGAAGGTGCTGGCGGCGGCCGCGGAGCCACTGGGGCTGCCCCGCGTGCCGACGGTCCAGGAGGTCGGCGGTGCGTATGTCCACTGGTTCGCCGCGAACCGGCCGGCGTAGACCTTGCTGCGTTGAGGTGTCCGAAGGCGGGCGGGGAGGGATGTGGGACCCGATGGGCGCGAGCGGCCGGGCGCCGTTCTCCTGCGTTCCGCTTCCCGCCCGGACCGGTCAGTCCTTCTGTGCGCTCAGCAGCACCTTGCCCAGCAGGCTGCGGTCCTCGATCGCCGTATGCGCTTCGGCCGCCCGCTCCAGCGGGTAGACGTGCCCGATCACCGGACGCAGCCGTCCGGCCGCTGCCTCACCCAGTGCGTGTCCGGCCAGGCGTACGTACTCCGCGTCGGTCAGCTGTACGTCCCCGATGCCGCGCAGTGTGATGCCGCGCCGCGCCGCCTCCTGCGGGTCGATCGGGGCGAAGCCGCCCGTCGGTGCTCCGTGGGCGGAGAAGCGGCCGCCGTCCGCGGTCAGGGTGAACGCCGCAGTGCCCATGGCGCCGCCGACCCCGTCGAGCACCACGTCCGCCGGGCCGCCCGCCGCTTCCAGGGCCGTACGCGCCTGTTCCACCCACCCCGTGTCCGCTCCGTCGATCACGTCGTCGGCGCCCATCTCCCGTACCAGCGCCGTCTTCCGGTCGCCGCGGGCCACCGCGACGACATGGGCGCCTGCCGCGTGCGTCAGCTGCACGAGGAGAGTTCCCATGCCGCCGGAGGCGCCGAGGATCAGCACGCGTTCGCCGGGGCCGGGGGCGGTCGCCTCCATCAGCGCGGCGGCCGTCACCCCGTCGTGCGTGAGGGCGGCGGCCTCGCGCAGCCCCAGTCCGTCAGGTACCGGCACCAGGTGGTCCGCGGCGGTCGCCGCCTGCTCGGCGTAGCCACCGGTGAAGCCGACGGAGGCGATGACCCGGCGGCCCGCCCATCCCGCGTCGACGCCCTCGCCGACCGTGCTCACCTTCCCGGCGATCCCGCCTCCCGGAACGTACGGGGGCCGGACCGGGAAGTGGCCGCTGAACGCGCCTGACCGGATCTGGGTCTCCACGAAGAGCGTGTCAACGTGGCTCACGTCGATCACCACCTCGCCGGGCCCCGGCACCGGGTCGGGCATCTCGGATGGAACCAGTACCTCCGGGCCGCCCAGCTCCCTGACCAGCGCCACACGCATGCGGATCACGCCTCTCCGTCACCGGGCGACCGGCCTGTCCGGCACCCGTGCGACCACTCTCGGACGTCAAGTCCGGTTGAGGTCAAGGGCGTACCCTTCATGGTCATGAGCGGAGAGAAGACCGGAACCGGAACGGCTGCGCAGGCGCCGATCAGTCTGCGTGAGCGGAAGAAGCAGCTGACGTACCAGGCGGTCTCCGACGCCGCGATCGCCATGTTCCTGGAGCGGGGCTTCGACAAGGTCTCGGTGGCGGAGGTGGCGGCCGCCGCCGACATCTCGAAGCCGACGCTGTTCCGGTACTTCCCGGCCAAGGAGGACCTGGCGCTGCACCGGTTCGCCGACCACGAGGACGAGGCCGCCCGGGTGGTCGTGGCCCGCAGCCAGGACGAATCGCCGCTGGACGCCCTGCACCGCCACTTCCTGGACGGCCTGGAGCGCCGCGACCCGGTGACCGGACTCTGCGATCACCCGCAGGTGCTGGCGTTCCACCGGATGCTGTACGGGACACCGTCGCTGGTGGCCCGCATGTACGGATACCAGGGCCGCTCGGAGGCGGCGCTCGCCCGCGCGCTGGGCGACGCCGTACCGGACCGGCTCGCGGCGGGTCAGATCATCGCCGTACAACGCATCCTGGCGTTGGAGAACTGGCGGCGCATCGACGCGGGGGAGAGCGCGGACGAGGTGTACGAGGACGCGGTGCGGGCGGCCGAACTGGGCTTCGTGCAACTGAGGTCGGGGCTGGAGAAGGAGCGGTAGGACAGCGGCCGCGCGAATCCGCCGGGCCGCTCGCACCGGAATCGCTCGCCGGCTCAGTCGAGCAGGGACTCCCCGAGGCGCGATCCGTTCGCGAGGCCGTAGTCGTCGGAGCCGAAGACCTTGGAACCGGAGCCGGTGAGGCCGGACGCGGTACCCAGCAGGGTCCACAGGGCTCCGTTGCGACCGTTCTCGAAGGGTGCGGTGACGGCCAGGTCGGCCTTGCCGTTGTGGTTGTAGTCGGCGAGCCGGACCTGGCCGCCGAAGAGGTCGTCGGTCTCGGGGCCGCCCGGCACGCCCGTGGTGCCCTGGGAGATACGCACGACATCGGACATCGACACCCCGGAGGCGGAGCCGCGGAACACCGCCACATCGCCGGCGTTCTTGGTGCTGCCGAGGTCCTCGCCGTCGACACCGACCACCAGCTCGGCCCGTCCGTCAGCGGTGATGTCGCCGATCGCCAGCGAGCTGCCGAAGCCGTCGGCGTCCTCGTCGGCGCCGGGCACTCCGGCGCTGTTCTGGTGGATGACCACCGGATCGCCCACGCCGGCCGCGCTGCCGTACCGCACGGTGACGTAACCGGCGCCGGCACTCGGATCGGCTGCGGAGTAGTACTCGGGCCAGGTGAGGGACGCCGCCATGTCGTCGTAACCGTCCCCGTTGATGTCGCCGAGGGCGACTGCCGTGCCACCGCCGGTCACCCGCGGCCCCGTCCGCGGCCTTCCTGCCGCGCCGTAGAAGACGTCGACGGCCGGTCGGTCGTACCCGGAGTCGCTTCCGGTCACGGCCAGGTCGTCCTTGCCGTCCCCGTTGATGTCACCCACGGCCGCCTCGCTGTTGCCGAGCTGCCCACCGGGCCCGGTCAGGCCGGTGTACGTCGGTGTCGGCTGGCTCCCGCGGGCGAAGCCCCCCGCATAGACGGCGACGGACTGCGACTCGATCACGGCGAGATCCGCACCGCCGTCCCCGGTGAAATCCCCCACCGCTACATCCCAGCCGTGGGCCTGCCACGGGTGCGGGTCGGCCACCGCGGTCGTGGTGCTGCTGGTGAACGGCTTTTTGCCGCCCCAGAGGATGGTCACGCTGCCCTGGCCCTCGTTGCTGCCCACACCCTCGTGGTCGGCGCCCACGACGAGGTCCGCGTATCCGTCCCCGTCCAGGTCGCCGCCGGCGATCGACATACCGAAGCGGTCGCCGTCCTCCGGCGTCCCCGGAACCCCGGTCGAACTCTGGTTGAGCCCGACCCGCTCGGTGGTCAGACCGGTTGCCGAGCCGAAGGTCACGATCACGCCGCCCGCGGCCGGGACGCCGTTGATGGTCTTGTACGGCATGCCGATCGCGAGGTCCCGGTGTCCGTCGCCGTTGAAGTCGTCGGCGTACTTGGCGGGCGCGGCGACGGCCGGCGCCGCGGCGACGGCGGTGAGCAGACCACCGGTCAGCGTGGCTGCGGCTGCGATGGCGACGACGGTGCGGAGCGGCAGAGACATGGCGGCGTTTCTCCCTGAGACGGGTACAGACAGTTCCGTAGACGACCCAGGGGGCTGAAGGGTTGCATGAGACGGGCGTGGCGTTCGCACAGCAGAGGCCACCACAGTCACGCGGACAAGTGGCCTTGTGCGTCTGTCACTTGACGTGAACTGACGCGCAAGGCCCTGTCCGTAGTCGTCCATGGGGCACGAGGAAGGCTGCCGCCATCGGCCCCCGTTCGCCCCCTCGACTGTCAGCCGGTGCTCGACTGTCAGCCGGTGCGCTGGAGCTCTTCCCGTACGGGGTGGTGGTCACGCCCTGGGGGTTATGCCCAGTCCCTCTGCCAGCCCCTGGTTCGCTGCCCCACGCTGCAGTGCCCCGTCTTCCCCCGAGCCACCTCTGCGCCGCAGTGCGACCAAGCACGCCCCGACCGCGGCCGCGAGCGCAACCGCGATGGAAACAATGGAGATCATGAGTCCCCCGTCTGTCCGGCGGGGAACCGTCCTGTGGCCCCTCGTCGATCCGTTACTGTCAGTATCGACGCGACTGCGGAGTTTGTGAATACGGCTGCGATGATCGGCGCATGCGTCCTGGTGCGGAGCGGCAGCTGCTCGAACGTGCCCCGGAAAAGAAAAAGGCCCATTCGCGATCAAGCGAATGGGCCTCCAACCTGGTGTTTCAGCTGTCGGGGTGGCGGGATTTGAACCCACGACCTCTTCGTCCCGAAACAATTTGGGTGAGCGCCCGGCCTTGGGCTGGTGTGCCGCTCACCTGCTGCGATGGTCCGCACGCGTGCGTGGCCGTCCGCCGTTGTGCGTCGGCGTTGTCACGCAGTTAGACACTCATGTGGGGTCCGGCGTAGTTCCTGGCGGGCTTTGCATCTGCGGGGCGGCCGCCGCCGGGTGTGGTGCCACCACACGCTGGACTGGGCACCCAGATCTACTGGTCGGACACCTTCGTGAGCACCAGGGACCACGACCCATCCGGCTCGCTGAACTCCACCTTCCCTCCGCCGCGCGCGTAGAGCTGGACACCGGAGACCTCACCGATGCCACGCTCCTCGATGTCCAGGTAGACGAAGTCGCTGCCGCTGCTGTCGACGAAGTCCCAGTGGCCGTGCAAATCTTCGGGGTCGGTGTGCGCGTCTGTCGACAGATCAGTGGCGGTGAATGTGCCGTCGGAATCGAGCGTGATCTCGCCGCCGGTCTTGCCGTTGCGGTACATGCCGGGAAGCTCGTCGGGGTCGACCGAGTACGCACACCCTGAGATGAGTACCGAAGCAGCGCCCAGTACAGCGACGAACCACCGTCCGACTATCCCCTTGCTCATTCTGTCCCCCTGATCATCACGGCGCCACGGCTCAAGACGCGCTGTACTTGCCGAGCCAGATCTTGAACGCGTTCAAAACGTATGTCAAGCGTGAGTGGGTGTGACTTCCTTGGTCGCTTCGTGGGGCTGATCATTTTGCCGCTGCGGTCGGCTCTCGGCGCTCCCGTGGCCCCTGTCCAATCCGGCACGGGGGTGGCACGACTGCCTTCTGATCCGTAGCTCTAGCCGGATCGGTCAGCAACGGCCATTCCGGCCGCTACCGGGCTCCGGAGGGACGCTACTGGACGCGGGCGGTTGCTGGGGTTGCGGTACCTGGCTGCTGTACCGCAGGATCCCGGTGGGGGGACCATGGAACGGCACTTGCTGGAGAAGCTGTTGGCCGGTGACGACGAGGCGTCCGTGACTGCTCTGGCCGCCCTCCGCAGCGGCGCCACCTACAGCGTGTGGGACACGACGGATCCCTCAGAGCGACATGCCGGGGTCTTCTCCCGCCGCCTTCAGTGCGCGCGGCTGCGCGGAATCGAACCTCTTGGGCTGGAACGAGCGGTGCAGCTCCTCCGCGAGCACCGCCGACCGGTGCGCGGAGGGATGATCGATTCTGCTGATCAGAAATGGACCTTCGTGTTCTACCTCACCGAAGACGGCAGCGCACTGGTGGCCTGCTTCCGCACAGCGGTGGAGCGGGGATCACCGCTGTAGGAGCGTGGTGGGGCGAGTTGGGGTCTGACCTGCGGGACGCGGACTTCGATGTCTGCTGACTGTGGCCTCCGCCAGCAGCCGCAGTTCCCTGTGAGTCCCCGCCCGATCTGGCGCGGTTGTGGCACGGGGAACACTTGACTCGTTGCTCTAGCCGGATCGGTCAGCGACCGCCATACCGGTCCCTTCACGGCCCTGGAGGGAAGCTCAACTCAGATGACGAGAAACACGGCAACTGTGACAACCAAGAAGGTAAACCAGAAGATTGCCTGCTGCCTGCCCGTCAGTGCTTGCATCCGCTGTCCTGAACGCACCAGGGCGAACTGACGGCGGAGATACGGGGCGAAGATGATCCTCAGCGCCGCAAAGGTGATCATGATGGCCGTGAACCAAACCACTGGATATGCATCCTTGTCTCCCGCCGTATCAAGGAAGAGGTAGGTGCCGCCGACAAGGGGTATCAAGGGCAGGAGCAGCTTCTTCTTCGCCGTGGTCGCTATGGGATGCATGGCTATCACAAAGACAGCGCCGGAGATGACGGCGCCTATCCACCACTGCTCAGGGGGCAGTGTCCTTGTCAGCATGACTCCTACCTTCTTCGGAATTACGGATCCGGGTCACTTCAGCTGAGGGGCCGTGGAGCACCAGTTTGGAAGACGCCGTATGCGGATCGCGGCTGACCTGCCGAGTGCCTGACCTGCTCTGGATCGCGGCTTTCGCCGCTGTTCCCCGTGAGTCACCGGAAGGTCCCGCCGGGCCGGGCACGGAACGGGCACGCCCACCACGACCTTCGCCGCGGTGCTCAGTCGTCGAAGAAGCGACAGGCCGGTTTCCCGACCTGCGGTCACGTCATCGTTCCGGAACGGCCAGCGACGGCCGTCAGGCGCTCCACCGGCGGAGGGTGCGTGGACCAGCCGCCGACTACGTGGGAGAGGCGAAAGGGTTCCCGTCGGGAACCGGTGGGCCAGCCCACTGCCCCTCCGGAACCAGGACAGGCGTCCAATCCGGGCCGCGGTGGTCCAGCCACCACCTGTCGATGGTGCGGAACTTCTCCTCGAACTCGCTATCCCAGCTGAGGAACCCGGTGATCGGGGCCCGAAGGCGAGTACGACGGCCACCCGCCTCGTAGATCACAACGGTCTGGACCCCCTGGAAGCGTTCGACGCGGATGGCCTGGACGTTCGACCACTGGATGGCCCGGCGGCGGAGGCTGTGAACGATAGCCGTCGACTCCGTGAGGGTGACGCCAAGGTACTGCCCGAGTATCAGCAGCACGAGCGACAGGGCGGCCCACATACCCAGCGACTCGGCGATCTCAGACCCGGTGCGCTTCAAGGTCACCCAATCGATGACCGTCGTGCCCCCGACGATGAGAAGGAGGGGCAGAACAGGCAGTACGCGTTGAAGACGCGTACACCGGTAACGGATGCGCTCCGGCGGCACAGCCTCGACCTGCAATTGCTCCACCAAAACCACCCCTCACACAACGGAGCCACCGTCGGCACGTGATCGCCAGGGCAGCATGGCGGACCGGGGGCGCGCTGTCCATCGCCTACGGTTGCCGGCCGAGCGGGCCAGCAGGGTCATTCGGCTTCCGCCGCCCCCATCCCAACGCACCACTCACCCCAGCTTTCATCCCGTCCGCCTTCGGCCCACACACTGTGGAGCGGGCGTGGTTCAGGGCGTCAAGGTGGAGCGCGCCACTGTACGACCGACCTTGACGCCCTGGGCCGCGGCTGCTCGGCTCTGCCTGGGTCGAAGGTGGTCGGGATGGGAGCCCACAACGCTCACCACGATCCGGCCGGCACTCGCGAACGGCGCTCCGACCCATCCCGGAGTCTGAGCGCCCCCGCCGGAGGCTTGTCTTGTGCCTTCCGTTTTCCTTCGTCCAGGTTCTCTCGCTCTTGTTGCGCGACCGGCGTAGCCGGGGCCCAGAGCGGGGCGGAGACAGGAGCGCAGGGCCCCGGCGGTGAGCCGGGGAGCGCGCGACGAGCGGAGCGAGGAGCCTTGACCCCGACACCTACGACTACGAAGCGGCCGTCCTCTGGAACGCGCATGCCGGTGCCCTCTGGCGGCGCTTCTCGATCTACCTCCGCCGTGAGGTCGCCAAGCGCGCTGGTCTGACCCAACGCGCCTTCCGTGACCACGCGCGCGTCTCCTTCGCCAAGGTCGCCGAGTACCAGAAGCGGGGCGCCGTCCACTTCCACGCGGTCATCCGGCTCGACGGCCCGGAAGGCGGCGACACCCCGCCCCCGGCTTGGGCCACGGCCGAGCTGCTCACCGACGCCATCCGTGCCGCCGCGACCGCGTCGACGGCCCGGAGATAGACGGGCGGCCGCATACCTTCACTTTCGGGCGACAGCTCGACGTCCGCACCATCCGTTCCGCTGACTTCGACAGTGGCCAGGAGTTGACCGAGCGGGCCGTAGCTGCCTACATCGCCAAGTACGCCACCAAGGGCGCCGAGACGACGACGGGCACTCTGGACCGGCCGATCCGATTCTTGGCCGAGTTGGCTCAGGCGCGGATCAGCGGTCACGCCCGCCGCATGATCCGTACCGCCTGGACTCTCGGCGCCCGCAAGGACCTGGAACACCTCCGCCTGCGCGCCTGGGCCCACATGCTCGGCTTCCGCGGCCACTTCTCCACCAAGTCCCGCCGCTACTCCACCACCCTCGGCGCCCTCCGCGACGCCCGTGCCGACTGGCGCCGGGCCCAGATCGCCCCACCCGTCCCCCAGCACGGCGAAACCACGCTCGTGCTCGCCCACTGGGTCTTCGCCGGAACAGGCCTGAGCGCTGCCGAGACCTGGCTTGCCGCATCCCTCGAACCCGCCCCCGGAACGGAAGGAGAACCGACGCATGCGTGACGACGAGCTGCTCACCGTAGGTGAGGTCATGGCGCGTCTGAAGGTCGGCCGGTCGACGGTCTACGACCTGATCCGCACTCGACGTCTGCCCTCTGTCGCCATCGGGCGGTGCCGGCGTATCCCCGCCAGGGCTCTTCGAGACTTCATCGCCGGGCAGATGGAGCGTGCTGCCTGATGACCAAGCGTCGGAGTCGCGGTGACGGCGGCCTGCACTGGGACGAGAAGAGACAACGGTGGATCGCCACGGCGAACCTTGGCTTCGATCCGAGCGGGAAGCGGATTGTGAAGCGGGGGAGTGGCAAGACCAAGACGGAGGCGAAGAACAAGCTCAAGGAGGTGCTGCGGGACCACGAGGACGGCCTCGCCATCGCGCCGACCAACTACACGGTGAAGGATGCCGTGACGGACTGGCTTCGTACGGCCTGGCGGGCTTGGACCCCAGCACCGTTGAGACCGTGACGCTCTTGAGTCAGAAGCACGTGATTCCCTCACTCGGCGCGCGCAAGTTACGCGAGCTGAGTGCGGAGGACGTAGACCGCTGGCTGGCCACCAAAGCGAAGACACTCAGCACGCGTACGCTCCAGGGAATCCATTCCTGCCTCAACCGCGCGGTCAAGCGGGCCATGGCGCGGGACAAGGTGAAGCGCAATGTCGTTGAGCTGTGCTCGGTGCCTCAAGGGCAGGCCGGGCGCCCGTCCAAGGCGCTCACATTTGCCCAGGCCGAGGCCGTACTCAAGGGTGCGGAGGGAACCTCGATGTACGCGTACACCGTCGTCGCGCTGCTGACCGGTGCCCGAACCGAGGAGCTGCGGGCACTCACCTGGGGTCACGTCTTCCCCAAGGGCCGGCCGGACCTCGACTCGCCGCAGCATCCGCACATCGCCGTTTGGCGCTCGGTCCGGCGGAGCGGGGACACAAAGACGCGGAAGTCCCGGCGCACGCTCGCTCTGCCGGCGCGGTGCGTGGAAGCCCTCTGGCGGCAATTCGAGGATCAAGGGTGGGACCGGCTCGCCGCTGATGAGGAGTGGGAGGAACACGGCCTCGTCTTCTCCTCGGCCGTGGGCAAGCCGCTCGATGCCGCCAACGTCCGGCGGGCCTTCCGCCAGGCGCTCAAGGGCATTGACGGGGTCGTCGCCGACGAGTGGACTCCGAGGGAGCTCCGGCACAGCTTCGTGTCCCTGCTCTCCGACCGCGGCGTCCCGCTGGAGGAGATCTCCCGGTTGGTCGGGCACTCGGGTACGGCTGTGACGGAGGAGGTCTACCGGAAGCAGATCCGACCCGTGATCCAGACCGGTGCCGTGGTCATGGACGGCATCTTCGGCTCCGAGCGGGACGGGGCGTAGGCACTCAGGAACCGGTAGTCACGCAGTTAGACACGCAGCAACGTCAGAGGGCCCTTACCAAATTGGTAAGGGCCCTCTGAACTGCTATTCAGCTGTCGGGGTGGCGGGATTTGAACCCACGACCTCTTCGTCCCGAACGAAGCGCGCTGCCAAGCTGCGCTACACCCCGATCGTCGCCGGTGTCCTGGCGACATCGATTACTTTAGCCCACCCGCGCCCGGAGACGAAATCCGGTTTCTGCCCCGGCACGCGCCAGGTCCCGGGAGCGGCGTACGGCGTCAGTCGCGTGGTGTCAGCGTCAGCAGGGTCGCCTCGGGCGGGCAGGCGAAGCGGACCGGGGTGTAGCGGTTGGTGCCGCAGCCTGCCGAGACGTGGAGGTAGGCGCGGCGGTCGCCGACCGTGTGGCCGGAGAGGCCCTTGACCCGGTCCGTGTCCAGGTCGCAGTTGGTGACCAGGGCCCCGTAGAAGGGGATGCAGAGCTGGCCGCCGTGCGTGTGGCCCGCCAGGATCAGGGGGTAGCCATCGGCGGTGAAGGCGTCGAGGGAGCGCAGGTACGGGGCGTGCACCACACCGATCGAGAGGTCGGCGCCCGTCTCCGGTCCGCCCGCGACCTCCGCGTACCTGTCCCGCTTGATGTGCGGGTCGTCGAGGCCGGTGAAGGCGATCTCCAGGCCGTCGACCTTGAGGCGGCCCCGGGTGTTGCTCAGTCCCAGCCAGCCCGCCTCGTCGAACGCGTCGCGCATCGGTTCCCACGGGTTGTGCACGACGCCGACCGCGGGGGCGTTCCCGTTGAGACCGTGCTTCCCCCGGGTCTTCTCGAGGAGATAGAGGGCCGGGTTGCGGAGCTTGGGGCCGTAGTAGTCGTTGGAGCCGAAGACGTACACACCCGGGAACTCCATCAGCGGGCCGAGTGCGTCCAGCAGCTCCGGCACGGCCTTCGGGTCCGAGAGGTTGTCGCCGGTGTTCACGACGAAGTCGGGGCGCAGGCCGGCCAGCGAGTGCAGCCAGCCGCGCTTCTTGCGCTGGCCGCTCACCATGTGGATGTCGGAGACCTGCAGTACGCGCAACGGACGTGCCCCGTGCGGGAGTACGGGGATCGTGACGCGGCGGAGCCGGAACGATCGGGCCTCGAAACCTGCCGCGTAGACGAGACCGGCGGCGCCGACCGCTGCGCCGACTGCCGTGACTTTCAGGGGTACTCCGTAGCGTGCGCGCATGCGCCCATCGTCGCAGACACCGTGCGGTCCGCGGAAAACCGGCGGGCGTTCCGCACCCCGCACCTGCCACAATCAGCACATGACCACGCTCAAGTCCAAGCTCAAGGAAGACCTCACGACGGCCATGAAGGCGCGTGACGAGCTGACCTCGTCCACGCTCCGGCTGACCCTCACCGCGATCACGAAGGAGGAGGTCAGCGGCAAGACGGCGCGCGAGCTCTCCGACGACGAGGTGCAGAAGGTGATCGCCAGGGAGGCGAAGAAGCGCCGCGAGGCGGCCGAGGCCTTCGCCCAGGGCGGCCGGACGGAGCAGGCCGAACGCGAGCGGGCGGAGGGCGAGCTGCTCGACGGCTACCTGCCGAAGCAGCTGAGCGACGACGAGCTGGGTGCGATCGTGGCGGCGGCCGTCGACGAGGCGAAGGCCGCCGGCGCCGAGGGGCCGCGGGCCATGGGCGCCGTCATGAAGATCGTGAACCCGAAGGTCGCGGGGCTCGCCGACGGCGGCCGGGTGGCGGCCGCGGTGAAGAAGCTCCTCGCGGGCTGAGGCGGCAGTTCCGTACCTGCGCGAAGGCGGGGTGGACCGGGGATGTCCCGGTCCACCCCGCCTTCTGTTGCGCGGACGGGTGTTGCGTCCAGAGGTCAGGGGCCGGTCTGGCCGCCGTTGGTCTGGCCGCGGGGGGTCCCGTCGTTTCCGCCGGTCGCGCCCGGCGTGATGGTGATGCCGGGGAACGGGCTGGTGTCGCCGGGCTTGTTCTTGCCGTCGTCGCGGTTGTCGTGCCGGCCCCTGCGCCTGTCTCCGCCCCAGTCCTCGTCCTCGTCCTCCTCATCCCGGGGGTCCGGGATGTCGACGGTGGTGAAGGGCGGTGCAGGCTGGCCGTCGAGGGCGTTCGTCATGGCGTCCCGCCAGATCGGTCCGGGGACCTCACCGCCGTACACCTGGGCCCGGTACACGCCGCCGATGGTGATCTGCTCCATCTCGACGCTCTGGGACGGGCTGCCGACCCAGACCGCACCGGACATGTTCGGCGTGTAGCCGACGAACCAGGCGTTCTTGCGGGCATCGGTCGTACCCGTCTTGCCCGCGTTGTCGCGGTTCTGGAGACCGGCCTCCCGGCCCGTACCGGAGTCGACCACGCCGCGCAGCAGGGTGTTGATGGTGTCGGCCGTCGTCTCCGACATCGCCTGTGTACAGGTGGACTTCGGCACGGGGAGGGAGTCGCCGGCCGCCGTCTTCACCGACTCGATCGCGATCGGCGTGCAGTACGTGCCGCGGTTGGCGAACGCGGCGTACGCGCTGGCCATCGTCAGCGGCGAGAGACCGTTGGAGCCGAGGGTGAGCGCGGACGGGTTCTGCGGCAGCTTGGTGCCGTCGCCCTGCACCACACCCAGCTTGTCGGTCATGTGCGAGACCGGGCACATGCCGATGTCCTGGAGCATCTGGACGAAGTAGGTGTTGACCGACATCGCCATCGCGTCCTTCAGCGCGTACGGCCCCTCCTCCGACTCGCTCTCGTTCTCCAGGTGATACCTCGGCACGCTGTTGTTGACCCACGGCTTGCCGCAGGTCTGGACGGTGTCCGGGTAGTCCATCTCGTACGGCGCCGAGTACATCTGCGTAGCCGGTGTGCCGCCCTCTATGGCCGCGGCGGCGAGGAACGGCTTGAACGTCGACCCGGTCGGGAAGCCGAAGTTCGAGCCGCCCATGTCCTTGTTGACCGAGTAGTTGTACTGGGTCTCGTTCTGCCCGAGGCCGTACGGCTTGGACTGGCCCATGCCCATGATCTTGCCGGTGCCCGGCTGGACCAGGGTCACGGCGGTGGCGACCTTGTCCGTCTTGTAGACGTGACTCTTGATCGAGTCCTGCACGCCCTGCTGGGCCTGCGGGTCGAGCGTGGTGCGGACCGTGAGGCCGCCCCGGTTCCAGATCTTGGCGCGGTCCTCCTTGGTCTTGCCGAAGGCCGGGTCGGTGAGGAAGACCTGGCGCACGTAGTCACAGAAGAAGCCGGCCCCGCTGACGGCGGTGATGCAGCCGTTCTTCGGCTTGCTGACGTTCAGCTTGATCGGCGTCGACTGCGCCTTCTTCGCCGTGGCCTGCGAGATGTCCCCGACATCCGCCATGCGCTGGAGCACGGTGTTGCGACGCTTGGTCGCCTCCTCCGTGTCGTTGACCGGGTCGTAGCGGCTCGGTGACTGCACGAGGCCGGCCAGCAGTGCGGCCTCCTCCAGCTTCAGGTCCTTCGCCGACTTGGAGAAGTACCGGTGGGAGGCGGCCTCGATGCCGTACGCCTGCTGTCCGAAGAAGGTGATGTTGAGGTAGTTCTCCAGGATCTTCTTCTTGCCGAGCTCTTCCTCGACCTGGATCGCGTACTTCAGCTCCTGGACCTTGCGGCCGATCGTCTGCTGGGTGGCCTGCGCGACCTTGTCCGGGTCGTCGCCCGCCTCCTCGACGAAGACGTTCTTCACGTACTGCTGGGTGAGGGTCGACGCGCCCTGCGCGGTCCCGCCCGACTGCACGTTGCGGTTCATCGCGCGCAGGATGCCCTTGAGGTCGACCGCCCCGTGCTTGTAGAAGCGCGCGTCCTCGATCGCGACGATCGCCTTCTGCATGTACGGGGAGATGTCCTTCAGAGGGACGACGGTGCGGTCGCGCGAGTAGACCGTGGCGATCGCGCCGCCCTTGCTGTCCAGGATCGTGGTGCGCTGGCTCAGCGGCGGCGTCTTGAGATTGGCCGGGATCTCGTCGAATCCCTCGACCGTCCCCTTGGCGGCGAGCCCCAGAGCCCCGGCGGCCGGCAGTGCGATGCCCGCGAGCACGACTCCGGAGAGTGCGGCGACACCGAGAAACTTGGCGGCCTGCTGGGTCGCGGTGAGACCCCCGCCCGAGCGGTTCTTTGGCATGGGGGCAGCCTACGTTCTCATTCGCCGGACAGGCGTATAGGCATTGGCCTAAGCTGCTCCCAACTGTCACAGCAGTCCCGTTTCGCATCAACCCCCGTGCATGACCCGGCGCTGGTCCGTTCGCGACCCGAGGCGCTCCCGAATTCGCCTGGTGTGTCATCGAACGTCCGTTATGACCCAGGTGAACTATCTCGATTTCGACGGGATGGTCACGGATGTCGCCACCTCACTCCCCTGGGTGATCTGCCGCGTACGCATAGTCCGTTCGGGCCATTCAAGATTGGGCCCGAAGGGGGTGTTGTGCTGTCACCACTTTCCGTAACGTCCTCAACTGGCAGCGGTGAATATGCCGCTACCGCCGTGGGGGAGCCTCGATTCGGGAGAGGACGGCGCCGTGATGGGCTGGGTAACCGACTGGAGTGCGCAGGCAGCCTGCCGCACTACCGATCCGGATGAACTGTTCGTACAAGGGGCAGCGCAGAACAGGGCCAAGGCGGTGTGCACCGGATGCCCGGTGCGGACCGAATGCCTGGCCGATGCGCTGGACAATCGCGTCGAGTTCGGCGTGTGGGGCGGAATGACCGAGCGGGAGCGTCGCGCACTGTTGCGCAGACGGCCGACCGTCACGTCCTGGCGCCGGCTGCTGGAGACCGCTCGCAGTGAGTACGAGCGGTCCACGGGCATCCTGCCGGTGGCCATCGGTCTGGATGACGACGAACTGCACGAGACATACGCCGCCGTGGGGTAGTCGGCGAGGGCGGCTAGGGCCTTTCAGGTGCTCACGCAGCTCCGGCCGGAGCAGAACCGGTCGCGAGCCGATCACCGATGGCCCGCAGCCCTGCGAGGTCATGGACATCACCAGGCAGCGCGGCGACTTCGGTCACGGCGACCTCGGGGTGCAGTGCGGTGAAGCGGTCGCGGGTGCGCTGCTCGCGTGCGACGACCTGCATGCGCTCAGCATGCAGTCGCAGCAGACCAGCGGTCAGCTGCTCCACGGAGACGGCTTCAGCCTCGGGTTCGGGTTCGGACGCGGGTTCGTGCTCAGGGTCTTCGGTCTGCGCGGAACGGGCGGGGGAGAGCGGCGACTCGGGATCTTCGGGAGAGGTGACTGCCGAGCCGTCCGGGTCACGAAGTCCAGCCTTCCCGGCCGCCTGATCCACAATGCCGATGTCATCAAGATTTTCTGCGGCCGCGAGGGCGCGCTCGGCGGAGAGCCGGGCGGCGCCGCTGCCATGGACCCGGTTGAGGACCAGACCGGCCAGCGGCATCTCCTCCGCGGCCAGCCGCTCCACGAAGTACGCGGCCTCGCGCAACGCGTCGCGCTCCGGTGTCGCGACGACGAGGAACGCCGTGCCGGGGGCCTGCAGCAGCTTGTACGTGGCATCGGCCCGGGTCCGGAAGCCGCCGAACATGGTGTCCATCGCCGCGACGAACGTCTGTACGTCACGCAGGAATTGACCGCCCAGCAGCTTGCCGAGGGTCCCGGTCATCATCGACATGCCGACGTTGAGGAACTTCATCCCGGCCCGGCCGCCCATCTTCGCCGGAGCCATCAGCAGCTTGATGAACTTCCCGTCCAGGAACGAGCCGAGACGTTTCGGCGCGTCCAGGAAGTCCAGTGCGGAACGCGACGGCGGAGTGTCGACGATGATCAGGTCCCACTCGTTGCGTGCCCTCAGCTGCCCGAGCTTCTCCATCGCCATGTACTCCTGCGTGCCCGCGAAGCCGGCCGACAGGGACTGGTAGAAGGGGTTCTCCAGGATCGCGCGGGCCCGGTCGCCGTCCGCGTGCGCCTCGACGATCTCGTCGAAGGTCCGCTTCATGTCGAGCATCATGGCGTGCAGTTCCCCGGCGCCCTCGCCGTCGATGCCCGGCACCCGGCGGGGGATGTTGTCCAGCGAGTCGATGCCCATGGACTGCGCGAGCCTGCGGGCCGGGTCGATGGTGAGGACGACGACCTTCCGGCCGCGCTCGGCCGCCCGTACGCCGAGCGCCGCCGCGGTCGTGGTCTTGCCGACTCCGCCCGAACCGCAGCACACGACGATGCGGATGTCCTGGTCGTCGAGCAGCGCGTCGGCGTCCAGGGCGGGGACGTCCGGAACGGGCGCGGCGGCTGTGCCGGCGTCCGTTCCCTCGGCCGCACCCTTCTTCGTACTCGCTGTCATGAACCCACCCCTTGCCCCGCCCCTTCGCCCACGCCCTGTTTGCGGAGTTCGACCGCCAGGTCGTACAGCCCGGGCAGGTCCACGCCCTCCCCGATCAGCGGGAGTTCGTTCGTCGGCAGCTCGAGACCCGCGAGCACCGCGCGTTGTTCGCGCTCCAGCTCCACCCGTTGGGCATGCTCGGCGGCCTGCTCGACCAACGGCCTCACGAGCGCCGCGGAACCGGTCACACCGGCCCGGGTGAGCGTCTTCGCGATCTCCCTGCGGCGGCCGCCCGAAGCGGTACGCAGTGCGTCCTCGTCCAGCAGATGCGGTCGCACCATGTTCACGATGACTCTGCCCACCGGCAGTTCGGCCGCCCGCAGCTCCGCGATGCCGTCCGCGGTCTCCTGGACCGGCATCTCCTCCAGCAGCGTCACCAGATGGACCGCCGTCTCGGGAGACTTCAGCACCCGCATCACAGCCTGCGCCTGATTGTGTATCGGACCGATCCGGGCCAGCCCCGCCACCTCGTCGTTCACGTTGAGGAAGCGCGTGATGCGGCCGGTCGGCGGCGCATCCATGATCACGTAGTCGTAGCTGTACCGGCCTTGCTTGTCCTTGCGCCGTACGGCTTCGCAGGCCTTGCCGGTCAGCAGCACGTCCCGCACACCGGGCGCGATGGTGGTGGCGAAGTCGATCGCGCCGAGCTTCTTGAGCGCCCGCCCGGCGCTGCCGAGTTTGTAGAACATCTGGAGGTAGTCGAGGAGCGCGCGCTCCGCGTCGATCGCGAGGGCGTACACCTCGCCGCCGCCCGGCGCGACGGCGATCTTGCGCTCCTCGTACGGAAGGGACTCCGCCTCGAAGAGCTGGGCGATGCCCTGCCTGCCCTCGACCTCGACGAGGAGGGTCCGCTTGCCCTCGGTCGCGAGGGCGAGCGCGAGTGCGGCGGCGACCGTGGTCTTACCGGTACCACCCTTGCCGCTGACGACCTGGAACCTGCTCACGTATTCGAGCCTAACCAGTCGAGCCGTGGGCTACGCACGAGGTCGTGCGTGCCAGGCATTACAGTCGGCCTATGACCAAGTGGGAATACGCGACCGTGCCCCTTCTCGTGCACGCGACCAAGCAGATTCTGGACACCTGGGGCGAGGACGGCTGGGAGCTGGTCCAGGTCGTTCCCGGCCCGAACAACCCCGAGCAGCTCGTGGCGTACCTGAAGCGGGAGAAGGCGTAGTGGCGAGTGCAGTCGAGGCGAAGCTCGCCGAACTCGGACTGACTCTGCCGGACGTCGTACCGCCGCTCGCCTCGTACCAGCCGGCCGTCCAGTCCGGGGTGTACGTGTACACATCGGGCCAGCTGCCCATGGTGGACGGCAAGCTTTCGGTCACCGGCAAGGTCGGTGCGGAGGTCACGCCGGACGAGGCCAAGGAGCTGGCGAAGACCTGCGCGCTCAACGCGCTGGCCGCCGTGAAGTCGGTCGCCGGAGACCTGGACCGGATCAAGCGGGTCGTGAAGGTCGTGGGCTTCGTCGCCTCCGCCGCCGACTTCACCGGGCAGCCCGCCGTGATCAACGGTGCGAGTGAACTGCTGGGCGCGGTGCTCGGCGACAAGGGCGTGCACGCGCGCAGCGCGGTGGGCGTCGCGGTGCTGCCGCTGGACGCACCGGTCGAGGTCGAGGTCCAGGTCGAGCTGACCGGAGCCTGAGCCGCCACAGCATGGGACGAGCGTTTCCGTGATCCCGCCCGGTCGATGCGACCGGGCGGGATCGTGCGTATGGGCCGGATCGTGGGCGGTGTGTGTACGGGGCGGGGGGCGACGGGCCGGGACACGGGCCTGCCCGGGGGGATCGCGGGATGCGTGATCGGCACCTCTCGAACATCGGCGCGGTTCCGGATAGCCTCCGGCCATGTCCAATGGTCAGTGGTACCCACCGGAATGGCCCGATCGGATCCGGGCGCTCGCCGCGGGCGAGCTGACGGCCGTGGCTCCCCGGCGGGCCGCCACCGTGATGCTGCTCCGGGACCCCGCTGACACCGGCGGGCGGCCCGAGGTCCACATGTTGCGTCGCCGCACCTCCATGGCCTTTGCCGGCGGCGCGTACGCCTATCCGGGGGGCGGGGTCGACCCGCGCGACGACGACCGCCTCGTCGAGTGGGCCGGACCCGCGCTGGAGAGCTGGGCCGAGCGGCTCGGTGCCGGCACGGCGGCCGAGGCGCAGGCCATCGTCTGTGCGGCCGTTCGCGAGACGTACGAGGAGGCAGGCGTCCTCCTCGCCGGGCCGACCGCCGACACGGTCGTCAGCGACACCACGGGCGCCGACTGGGAGGCCGACCGCGAGGCCCTGGTCGCCCGCGAGCTGTCCTTCGCCGAGTTCCTGGACCGGCGGGGTCTGGTGCTGCGGTCCGATCTGCTCGGGGCGTGGGCGCGCTGGATCACGCCCGAGTTCGAGCCGCGCCGCTACGACACCTGGTTCTTCGTCGCCGCGCTCCCCGAGGGCCAGCGCACCCGCAACGCGTCCACCGAGGCCGACCGCACGGTGTGGATCGCCGCCGGGGACGCCGCCGACGGGTACGACCGGGGCGACCTGCTGATGATGCCGCCGACCGTGTCGACGTTGCGTCAGCTGCGGCCGTACGGGACCGCCGCCGAGGCCCTGAAGGCCGCGTCGTCCCAGGACCTCACCCCCGTACTCGCACAGGCCCGGCTCGACGGCGACGAGTTGGTGCTGAGCTGGCCCGGGCACGACGAGTTCACCAAGCACATCCCGACCGGCAGCGCGGGCGGTGAAGCCGTATGAGCGAGGCAGCAGCCCTTCCGGGACAGCCGCGCGGCGGCGTCCTGTCCGGCCCCGCCACCACCCGTACCGTCAACGTCCTCGCGCCCAACGCCTCGGCGATGACGCTCGACGGAACCAACACCTGGATCGTCGCCGAACCCGACTCCGACCTCGCTGTCGTCATCGATCCGGGACCGCTCGACGACGGCCATCTGCGGGCCGTCATCGACTCGGCCGAGCGCGCGGGCCGGCGGATCGCGCTCACCCTGCTCACCCACGGACACCCCGACCACGCCGAGGGCGCGGCGCGCTTCGCCGAGCTGACACGCACGAAGGTGCGCGCCCTGGACCCGGCGCTGCGTCTCGGCGACGAGGGACTGTCCACCGGAGACGTGATCACGGTCGGCGGCCTGGAGATGTACGTCGTGCCGACCCCCGGGCACACCGCGGACTCGCTCTCCTTCCATCTGCCCGCCGACCGGGCGGTGCTGACGGGGGACACCATCCTCGGGCGGGGCACGACGGTCGTCGCGCATCCGGACGGGCGGCTCGGCGACTACCTCGACTCGCTGCGGCGACTGCGCTCGCTGACCGTCGACGACGGGGTGCACACGGTGCTGCCGGGACACGGACCGGTGCTGGACGACGCTCAGGGCGCGGTCGAGTTCTACCTGGCGCACCGCGCGCACCGGCTGGCGCAGGTGGAGACGGCGGTGGAGGCGGGGCACCGTACGGCGCCCGAGGTGGTGGCGCAGGTCTACGCGGACGTGGACCGGACGCTGTGGCCGGCGGCGGAGCTCTCGGTGCTGGCTCAGCTGGAGTACCTGGGCGAGCACGGGCTGATCTGACGCACTCCGACGCACGGATGCGACACGGTCGTGCGCGGGCCTGACAGAGGGCCCTGACACGCGTGGAGGGCCCCGCCGGGCGGCGGGGCCCTCCACGCGTGAGGAGAAGGTGTCCGGCTAGCGCGAGCGCTTCGCGAGGCGCTCCACGTCCAGCAGGATCACGGCACGCGCCTCCAGGCGCAGCCAGCCGCGGCCCGCGAAGTCGGCGAGCGCCTTGTTGACCGTCTCGCGGGAGGCGCCGACCAGCTGGGCCAGCTCTTCCTGGGTCAGGTCGTGGACGACGTGGATGCCTTCCTCCGACTGGACGCCGAACCGGCGCGACAGGTCGAGGAGGGCACGGGCGACACGGCCCGGCACGTCGGAGAAGACCAGGTCGGACATCTGGTCGTTGGTCTTGCGCAGTCGGCGGGCGACCGCGCGCAGCAGGGCCGTGGCCACCTCGGGACGGGCGTTCAGCCAGGGCTGCAGGTCGCCGTGGCCGAGGCCGAGGAGCTTGACCTCGGTGAGCGCGGTGGCGGTGGCGGTGCGAGGGCCCGGGTCGAAGAGCGACAGCTCACCGATCAGCTCGCCGGGGCCGAGGACCGCGAGCATGTTCTCGCGTCCGTCGGGGGACGTGCGGTGGAGCTTCACCTTGCCCTCGGTGACCACATACAGCCGGTCACCCTGGTCGCCCTCGTGGAAGAGAGCGTCGCCGCGTGCGAGGGTCACCTCACTCATCGAGGCGCGGAGCTCCGCGGCCTGCTCATCATCGAGCGCCGCGAAAAGCGGGGCGCGCCGCAGAACGTCGTCCACGAGTTCTCTCCTTGTCGGCCTGTTCAGGGAACCGTGGTCCCCATCATGCCGGACGGTAAAACAGTGCGATCAATCACAAACCAGTTTGACGCACGGGCGCAGCTCACCGTGCGGCAGGGGGCCGATCGGGGGTGGATCCGCAGTGACCGGGGCGGATGTCAGTGCCTGGCCCTAGGCTTACCGGGTGTCCAAATCGCCGGTGAGAGCGCAGGCCAAGGGGGCTGATGGGGTGTCGGAAGGCCGAAATTCCGCTGTGGGCGAACAGGGTATCAGTCGCCCGACAAAAGCGACAAAACGTCCGTCGAGGGAGCCGGTGAAACAGGGGGAGCCGGCGAAGTCGGCCAAGTCGGGGAAGCCCGCGAAGGCAGCCGCGGCGGCGAAGGCCGGCAAGCCGGCCGCCGCGGCGAAGCCCGGGAAGCCTGAATCCCACCTCGCGATGGTTCGCCGGGCCCGCCGGATCAACCGCGAGCTCGCCGAGATCTACCCGTACGCCCACCCGGAGCTGGACTTCAGGAACCCGTTCGAGCTCCTCGTCGCCACGGTTCTGTCCGCCCAGACCACCGACCTGAGGGTCAACCAGACCACCCCTGCGCTGTTCGCCGCCTATCCCACCCCCGAGGACATGGCGGCGGCCGTCCCGGAGGAACTGGAGGAGCTCATCCGGCCGACCGGTTTCTTCCGGGCCAAGGCCAGGTCGCTGATAGGCCTCTCCGCGTCGATCAGGGACAACTTCGGCGGCGAGGTACCGGGCCGGCTGGCGGATCTCGTCACGCTGCCCGGCGTGGGCCGCAAGACCGCCAACGTCGTCCTCGGCAATGCCTTCGGCGTCCCCGGCATCACGGTCGACACCCACTTCGGCCGGCTGGTCCGCCGCTGGAAGTGGACGGAACAGGAGGACCCGGAGAAGGTCGAGGCGGAGATCGCCGCGATCTTCCCCAAGAGCGAGTGGACGATGCTCTCGCACCGCGTCGTCTTCCACGGCCGCCGCATCTGCCACGCCCGCAAGCCCGCCTGCGGCGCCTGTCCCATCGCCCCGCTCTGCCCCTCGTACGGTGAGGGCGAGACGGACCCGGAGAAGGCCCGGAAGCTCCTGAAGTACGAGATGGGCGGCCAGCCGGGCCAGCGGCTCAGCCCGCCGCCGGACTACCCGGGCAGGCCCGCGCCCCCGCTGGGAGCCGGGTGACGCAGGCGGTGGCCGGCTGACGAGGGCGCCCGCTCCGGAACGAATTGCGTGGCGACAGGCGTTGTGGGACGACGAGGGGTGCCTATGAAGACGCACGAACAGAGCCACGTCCGGACGGACGGGCAGATGCCCGACCGGAGCGACGTGGAGAAGCGCGAACACGACCACACCGCCGGAGCGGGTCGTGACGACGCGATCGCCGTCACGACCGACGGGCTGCCCGGCTGGCTCGACCCTGTCGTCCGCGCCGCGCGGACCGTCGAGCCCCGGCAGCTCAGCCGCTTCCTGCCGCCCGAGAACGGCGCCGGGCGCCAGTCCGCCGTGCTGATCCTTTTCGGCGAGGGCGAGCGAGGCCCCGAGCTGCTCCTGATGGAGCGCTCCGGTTCCCTGCGTTCCCACGCAGGGCAGCCTTCCTTCCCCGGTGGCGCCCTGGACCCCGAGGACGGCGATCAGGCGACCACAGGGCCGCTGAGGGCCGCTCTGCGGGAGGCCGAGGAGGAGACAGGCCTCGATCCGCGCGGCGTCCAGCTCTTCGGCGTGCTGCCCCGGCTGTACATCCCGGTGAGCAGCTTCGTGGTGACGCCGGTCCTCGGCTGGTGGCGGGCGCCGAGCCCGGTGGGAGTCGTCGATCCGGCGGAGACCGCCCGGGTCTTCACGGTTCCCGTGGCGGATCTCACGGATCCCGCCAACAGGGTGACGACGGTGCACCCCAGCGGTCACCTGGGCCCGGCATTTCTGGTCGAATCGGCCCTCGTCTGGGGTTTCACGGCCGGGGTCATCGACCGCATTCTGCACTTCGCAGGATGGGAGCGCCCCTGGGACAGGTCCAGACAGGTGCCGCTCGACTGGCGCGCATGACAGGCTGACTCCTGTGCCGGGCCCTTTCGGGCCCGCCCGGCCTCAGCCGAACGAACGGGTCCGGCGACGAATCTGCGAGGGCAATAGACGGTGAACGTGCTGGACATCCTGCTGCTGGCCGGCGCCGTGTGGTTCGCAGTGATCGGCTACCGCCAGGGCTTCGTCGTCGGCATCCTCTCGGTGATCGGGTTTCTCGGCGGCGGTCTTGTCGCCGTCTATCTGCTGCCGATTCTGTGGGACCAATTGACTGACAGCTCGGAAGTCTCCTCGACTGCCGCAGTCGTCGCAGTAATAATCGTGATCGTGTGCGCGTCCGTCGGCCAGGCCTTCACTACGCATCTCGGTAACAAACTCCGCCGCTACATCACGTGGTCGCCTGCGCGCGCTCTCGACGCGACCGGCGGCGCGCTGGTCAACGTGGTCGCGATGCTGCTGGTCGCGTGGCTGATCGGGTCAGCCCTCGCGGGCACGTCGCTGCCGACGCTGGGCAAGGAGGTCCGTAACTCCTCGGTGCTGCTGGGCGTCTCGCGGGTGATGCCCTCCCAGGCCTCCACCTGGTTCACGGACTTCTCCTCGGTCCTTGCGCAGAACGGCTTCCCGCAGGTCTTCAGCCCCTTCGCCAACGAGCCGATCACCGAGGTCAGGGCCCCGGATCCGGCTCTGGCCGGCAGCCCGGTCGCGACGCGCGCCAAGCAGTCCATCGTCAAGGTCGTCGGTACGGCTCCGAGCTGCGGCAAGGTTCTCGAAGGCACCGGCTTCGTCTTCTCCGACCGCCGGGTGATGACCAACGCGCATGTCGTCGGCGGCGTCGACGAGCCGACGGTCCAGATCGGCGGCCAGGGGCGGCTGTACGACGCGAAGGTCGTCCTCTACGACTGGCGGCGCGACATCGCCGTACTCGACGTCCCGGGCCTCGACGCGAAGCCGCTGAAGTTCACCGACACCAACCACGACGCGGCCTCGGGGAACAGCGCCATCGTCGCGGGCTTCCCGGAGAACGGCTCGTACGACGTACGTGCCGCACGTGTCCGCGGCCGCATCGACGCCAACGGCCCGGACATCTACCACCGGGGCACGGTCCGCCGCGACGTGTACTCGCTCTACGCGACGGTCCGTCAGGGCAACTCCGGCGGACCGCTGCTGACCCCTGACGGCAAGGTGTTCGGAGTCGTGTTCGCCAAGTCGCTGGACGACCCCCAGACGGGCTACGCCCTGACGGCCGACGAGATCCGCCAGGACATCACGACCGGGCGCACCGCCAACCAGCAGGTCGACAGCCAGGCGTGCGCGCTGTAGGTCGCGGAGAGCGTGGGTGGGTACGGGGCAGCTGTCCCGAACCCACCCCCTGGAGTCCTCGCTCCGCGTGATCGGGTGAGGGGCGGGTCATCCGCGGGGATGCCTCAGCCGCGCCGAGACCCAGCGGGCCCGGCGGCGGAGGATGCGCGGAATGCCCAGCTGCAGATCATGCAGATCATGCGCACTGCGCACCCGGCCCTGGGGGCCGTCCCCCTCATGAGTGCTCGGATCCGCCGTAGCGGTCGAGCGTCGATTGCGTGCTGCGTCACCGAAGTCGTGCGTCCAGCCCATACCCCGACGTCTGCCCGTGCCTCATGGTCGGTAATCGCCCATGCGTCAGCCAATTGGCCTATGCGCCAGGCAATTGGCTGTTCGTCGGACAACTGTGCTCTTCCAGCCACCGGTTGACCGCGCCGGGTCACCGGCCCCGGCCGCTCGCAGCGGCGGTCGCGGGGCTACCGGTCCGGCTCAGGATCCTTGAGCCAGTTGATGAGTTCGGTCGAGAAACCGACCGGATCCTCCTCGTGCGGGAAGTGTCCCAGACCATCGAAAAGTCGCCAACGGTAAGGCGCTTCGACGTACTGGCCGGACCCTGCCGCACTCCGCGTACGGACCGCCGGATCGAGCGAACCGTGCAGATGCAGCGTGGGAACCCGCACCGGGCGCTTCATCCTGCGGTTGAACTGGATGCCGTCCGGACGCGCCATGGACCGCACCATCCAGCGGTACGGCTCGATCGAGCAGTGCGCCGTCGACGGGATGCACATCGCGCGCCGGTAGACGTCCAGCGCCGCGTCGTCGGGGAACTCCGCAGTCCGCGGCCCCGACCAGTCGCGGATCAGCCGGCCGACCAACGCCGCGTCGTCCGCGACGAGCTGGCGCTCCGGCACCCATGGACGCTGGAAGCCCCAGATGTACGAGCCCGCCCGGGACTGTGCGAAGTCGGAGAGCATGGAGGACCGCCAACGGCGCGGGTGCGGCATCGAGGAGACTGCCAGCCGGCGCACCAGCTTCGGCCGCATCACCGCGGCGGTCCAGGCGAGGTAGCCGCCCATGTCGTGGCCGACCAGCGCGGCGTCCGGCTCGCCGAGCGAGCGGATCACGCCGGTGATGTCGAGGGCGAGGTTGGCGGGGTCGTAACCCCGAGGCGTACGGTCGCTGCCACCCACCCCGCGCAGATCCATCGCGACGGCACGGAAGCCGGCGTCGGCGAGCGCGGTCAGCTGATGGCGCCAGGTCCACCAGAACTGCGGGAAGCCGTGCAGCAGCAGTACGAGCGGCCCGTCCCCCAGCTCGGCGATGTGGAAGCGTGCCCCGTTGGCCGCAACGTCGCGGTGGGTCCAGGGGCCGTCGAGGCGTACGGGACTGCCTGAGCCGGGGCCTGTGGGGCCGAATGCGCTGGAATCGGGGACGGTCATGCGGACGAGCGTGCCACAGCGGACGCCTTGTCCTGGACCGCGGACTTCGCCAGGGCCTTGTTCGCCGGGGTGCTGCTCGAGGATGTGACGGCCGGACGGCTCGCACCCGCGGTGACGGCGGGCCGCGGATGCGGCTTGACGCCCTGCAGCACGGACGCCGTCTGCTTGGCCGAGGCGATGGACTTCTCCGGCGGCTTGACCTTCTTGAACTTGGCGATGGCGATCAGCGCGAGCAGGATCGCCAGCACGATGAACGCGGCGCCGACGATCAGGAACGACCAGGCGAGCCCGAGTCCAAGATTGTGGATTCCGTACGCCGCCGCGAAGCTCAGCACGGGCAGCGCGAACAGAATGAGCACGCCTGCGACGATGAACGCCACGCTGCCGGCCACACCCCGCTTGACGTCCTGCCGCATCTCTGCCTTGGCCAGGGCGATCTCGTCGTGCACCAGTGCGGACACCTCGGCCGTCGCCGAGGCGACCAGCTGCCCGAGACTGCGGTCGGCGCTGCCCGCGTAGTTGCCGGGGTCGCTCATCCCTGACTCCCTCTTCTGCTCCTGCTCGACACATCTGGTGTCAGATCATGCCGGACTGTCCGGCTTGCTGCTCGCTGCCCCCGCCAGTTCGGCAAGGCGGCGGTGTTCCGCAGCCTTCTTCTCGTGGATCGCGGCCATCCGAAGGTGGTACGCCGGATCGTCCTGTTCGTAGATGTCGGGAACGCCGTCCTGGTCCTCGTCGAGCTCCTCCGCCTCGTAGAGCGTTCGGTATCTGCGTACCCGGAGTTTGAGCAATGCACCGGAGAACACGGCCGCGATCAGGGAGCCCGTCAGCACCGCGGCCTTGATCTCGTTGGTGAGGGTGGCGTTCCCCTCGAATGCGAGCTCGCCGATGAGCAGCGACACGGTGAAGCCGATCCCGGCGAGCGAGGCGACTGCGAATACGTCCGCCCATGCCAGGTCCTTGTTCAGCTCCGCCTTGGTGAAGCGGGCGGCCAGCCAGGTACCGCCGAAGATGCCGATCGTCTTGCCGGCGACGAGCCCCAGTACGACACCGAGCGTCTCGGGCCGGGTGAAGACTCCCGCCAGCGCGTGGCCGGAGAGCGGGACCCCCGCCGAGAAGAGCGCGAACAACGGCACGGCGAGACCGGCCGACAGCGGGCGTATCAGGTGTTCGATGTGCTCGCCGGGGGAGTGCTGCTCGCCCTGGCGCCGGGTGCAGCGCAGCATCAGGCCCATGGCGACACCGGCGATGGTGGCGTGGACGCCGCTGTTGTACATCAGCCCCCAGATGACCAGGGCGAGCGGTACGTAGACGTACCAGCCGCGCACGTTCTTGCGCAGCAGCAGGTAGAAGACGGCGAGGCCGACGACGGCGCCGATGAGCGCCATGAAGTCGATGTGCTCGGTGAAGAAGATGGCGATGATCAGGATCGCGAAGAGGTCGTCGACGACGGCAAGGGTGAGCAGGAAGGCGCGGAGCGCGGACGGCAGCGAGGTACCGATGACCGCGAGGACGGCGAGCGCGAAGGCGATGTCGGTGGCGGTCGGGACGGCCCAGCCGTCCGTGGAACCGCCGCCGACCACGGTCACCAGCGTGTAGACGATGGCCGGCGCGGCCATACCGCAGACGGCGGCGATGACCGGCAGGACGGCCGCCTTGGGGTCGCGCAGGTCACCCGCCACCAGTTCTCGCTTGAGCTCGACACCCGCGACGAAGAAGAAGATCGCGAGCAGCCCGTCCGCCGCCCAGTGCTGCATGGAGAGGTTCAGCCCCAGGGACTGCGGCCCGAGGTGGAAGTCGCTGATGGCCCGGTAGCTGGACCCGAGCGTGTTCGCCCAGGTCAGCGCGGCGACAGCCGCCACCAGCAGGATGACCCCGCCGACGGTCTCGGTGCGCAGCGCGTCAGCGAGGTAGTTCCGCTCGGGGAGGGAGAGACGCCCGAGAAAGGTGCGGCGGGACGGAGAGGGGGGTGTGGGGGCGGGCGCGGCCACGAGTGGAGACCTCCGGGTCGGTACGGCAGCAATGGCATGGCTGATGCACTTGCCGACCAGACTTCCCGGCACACCCTGTGGAGATTTATTGATGAGTTGTTGATGCAGCTGCCACTGTACCCGGGGTGTGCGGGGCCGAATCCGGTGATCTTCACTTTAAATGCCCGAGGGGCACCCGGCGCGTTGCCGGATGCCCCTCGGGGTCGGATCTGCTCGCGTCCGGTGCCTCTCAGTCCTCGGAGGACGACGACGGCAGCTGCGTCTGGATGAGGTCCATGACCGAGGAGTCGGTGAGCGTGGTGACATCTCCCAGCTCGCGGTTCTCCGCGACATCGCGCAGCAGGCGGCGCATGATCTTGCCGGAACGGGTCTTCGGCAGCTCGGCGACCGGCAGGATCCGCTTGGGCTTGGCGATCGGGCCGAGCGTGGCGCCGACGTGGTTGCGCAGATCGGCGACGAGGCTGTCGGAGGCGGATGCCGAACCACGCAGTATCACGAACGCGACAATGGCCTGGCCCGTCGTCTCGTCGGCCGCGCCGACCACGGCGGCCTCGGCGACCGACGGGTGGGACACGAGAGCCGACTCCACCTCGGTGGTCGAGATGTTGTGCCCGGACACGAGCATCACGTCGTCGACCCGGCCGAGCAGCCAGATGTCGCCGTCCTCGTCCTTCTTGGCGCCGTCGCCCGCGAAGTACTTGCCTTCGAAGCGCGACCAGTAGGTGTCGATGAAGCGCTGGTCGTCGCCCCAGATGGTGCGGAGCATCGACGGCCACGGCTCGGTGAGGACGAGGTAGCCGCCCCCACCGTTCGCCACCTCGTTGGCCTCGTCGTCGACGACGGTGGCGGAGATACCGGGCAGGGCCCGCTGGGCCGAACCGGGCTTGGTCTCCGTGACACCGGGAAGCGGCGAGATCATCATCGCGCCCGTCTCGGTCTGCCACCAGGTGTCCACGATCGGGCACTTGTCGGCGCCGATGTGCTTGCGGTACCAGATCCACGCCTCGGGGTTGATCGGCTCACCGACCGAACCGAGAATCCTCAGCGACGACAGGTCGAACTTGGCGGGGATGTCGTCGCCCCACTTCATGAACGTACGGATCGCGGTCGGCGCGGTGTAGAGGATCGTGACGCCGTACTTCTGGATGATCTCCCAGAAGCGCCCCTGGTGAGGGGTGTCGGGCGTGCCCTCGTACATCACCTGCGTCGCGCCGTTGGCCAGCGGTCCGTACACGATGTACGAGTGCCCGGTCACCCAGCCGATATCGGCGGTGCACCAGTAGACGTCGGTCTCCGGCTTGAGGTCGAAGACCGCGTGGTGGGTGTACGCCGCCTGCGTGAGGTAGCCGCCGGAGGTGTGCAGGATGCCCTTCGGCTTACCCGTCGTCCCCGACGTGTAGAGGATGAAGAGCGGATGCTCGGCGTCGAACGCCTCGGGGGTGTGGTCGGCGGACTGGCGGCCGGTGATCTCGTGCCACCAGACGTCGCGCCCCTCGGTCCACGGGGTGTCCTGGCCGGTGCGCCGCACCACGAGGACGTGCTCGACGGTGTCGAAACGGGAGACGGCGTCGTCCACGGCGGGCTTCAGCGCGGACGGCTTGCCCCGGCGGTAGCCACCGTCGGCGGTGATGACGACCTTGGCGTCCGCGTCCTGGATGCGGGCGGCGATGGCGTCGGCGGAGAAGCCGCCGAAGACCACCGAGTGTGCGGCGCCGATGCGGGCGCAGGCCAGCATCGCGACGGCGGCCTCGGGGATCATCGGCAGATAGACGGCGACCCGGTCGCCCTTGCCGACACCGAGCTCGGCGAGGGCGTTGGCGGCGCGGGAGACCTCGTCCTTCAGTTCCGCGTAGGTGATTGCGCGGCTGTCACCGGGCTCGCCCTCGAAGTGGATGGCGACACGGTCGCCGTGGCCCGCTTCGACGTGACGGTCCACGCAGTTGTACGCGACGTTGAGCTTGCCGTCCGCGAACCATTTGGCGAAGGGCGGGTTGCTCCAGTCGAGCGTCTCGGTCGGCTCCGTGGCCCAGGTCAGGCGCCGGGCCTGCTCGGCCCAGAAGCCCAGCCGATCCGCCTCGGCCTGCTCGTACGCCTCGGCTGTGACGTTGGCGTCGGCGGCCAGATCGGCGGGTGGTGCGAACCGGCGATCTTCCCGAAGCAGATTGGCCAAGCTTTCGTTGCTCACGACATCTCCCATTCCCAGGGTGTCCGTTGTGTCCCGGGGCATAGCTCATCAGGCCCAAGGCCGGGTGACAAGTGTCTGCCGGAAATTGGTTTAGACCTGTGTTTCGTGTATGGAGGAACGATCACAAGGTCTCACGGACCCGGGGCGCACGTGGTTCAGGTGTGCGTGGTTCAGGCGCTCGTACGTTCCAACTCGCCGGAACCAGTCGGATCGGCCGGGCCGGCGGCGCCGGTGGGGACCGAAACAGCGGCGTGATCACCCGGATCACCAAGGGCGGTGAGACTGGTGGGATCACTGAGGTCGGTGATGTCGTACGGGTGGGAGTGGTTCGGGTCGCAGGGGCCAACCCGGTCGAAGACCTCGTCGACTCCGCTACCGGCGCTCGCGCCCTCGGCCAGCAGATAAGCCTGCGCCTCGCCGACATGGAAGTACATCCCGTGCAACTGGAGCGCACCCTCGGCCAGTCGCCGCGCCACCGATTCATGGGCCCGCAGATGGTCCAACTGCTGGACCACGTTGGTGAGGCAGAGCTGCTCGACCTCATCGGCGGGCAGCCGGCCGGAGATCCGCGCCCAGGCATGATGCCGGGACGTCATCCGTTCCAAGCTCGGCAGGCCGTGCCGCAACCAGCGCCACAGTGATGTCCGAGGAGTGTCCGGCCTGGTGCCCATCAGCGCCTGCATCGCGCCGCAGCCGGAGTGGCCGCAGACGGTAATGGACTCGACCTTGAGCACATCCACCGCGTACTCGATCGCGGCGCCCACCGAGTCGTCACCGGCCTCCGCGCCCGGCGGGGGCACGAGGTTGCCGACGTTCCGAACGGTGAACAGGTCGCCCGGTCCGCTCGCCGTGATCATGCTGGTGACCAGGCGGGAGTCCGCGCAGGTGATGAAGAGCTGGGAGGGACGCTGCCCCTCGCGGGCCAGCCGGGCCAGCTCGTCCCGCACCAGTGGAGCCGTATTGCGCTGAAACGAACTGAGCCCGCTGGCCAGCCGATGCGCACCGGTCCGACGCGGCACGGCGGCTCCATCGCCAGGAGTGTCGGACCGGCCGGTGGAGCCGGCTGCGGCGTCGGCGGCATCGGCCGCATCGACCGCCCTGGCATCGGCCTCGGCGCCGGCTGAGCCTGCGGGTCCCTGGTCGGCGCGGGGGTTTTCCTCAAGAGCGAAGGCCGCCCCGGTGGCGGCGGCACGGCGGGCGTCGACCGGCTGGCCGGACCGGTCGGGCCGGTCGTGGCAGTGATGGTTGCGCCACGGTGTCCAGGGGCGACAGCAGGAGTGGGCCGCCGAGGCGGGCTCGGCGATCCGGCCACCGGATCTGCCGGTGAAGACGACGTGGCCGCCCTGCGCGGTCTGGGCATCGCTCCAGTCCTGGATCGTCTCGTACGCCGCGTGGTCCATGAAGAAGCCGTCCAACTCGACCACCGCGTCCCCGCCTCGGGGCAACTGGCCGAGCGCCCGGCTGAGCCGCGGTACCGCGAGGAACGTCAGCTGCCCTCGTACGACGACCAGATGCTGGCCGCCCTGATCGGTCACCGTGATCCTGGTGCGGGCCAGCCGGTGCAGGGCGACGGCCACGGCCACGGCGATGCCGATGGCGACACCCTCGAGCACGCCGAAGAGCACCACGCCGGTGATCGTCGCCCCGTACACCAGGAATTCACGATGCTTGTGGACATTACGGATGTGGGCGTAGTTCACCATCTGGAAGCCGACCACCATCACCAGCGCGGCGAGCGCGGCCAGCGGGATCCACTCCAGAGCTGTGACCAGCAGTCCGGCGGCAAGCAGCACCCAGACGCCGTGCAGCACGGTGGCGGCCCGGCCGGTGGCCCCGGCCCGTACGTTCGCCGAACTCCGCACCGCGCCACCTGACACCGGCAGCCCGCCGAGCAAGCCGGCCAGTACGTTGGCGATGCCCTGGCCGCGCAGTTCGCGGTCGAGATCGGAGCGCTGGACCCGCGGCGCGGCGGGGGCATCCGGGGCCGGAGGGCTGGAATCGGCGGTTCGGCCGCCGGCGCGGTCGGCGGTCAGCTTGTCCACCGCCACAGCGGCGAGCAGTGATTCGAGGCTGGCCACCAGCAGCACCGTCAACACGGCGGTGGCCAGGGCCAGGACAGGGCCCTGCGGCAGCTCGGGCAGGGCGTGCGAGCGCCAGGAAGGCAGGTCGACCCGGGCGATCCCGGGCGCCGCGACCGCGGCCACCGCCGTTGCGATCGCCACCGAGGCGAGGGCCGCAGGCAGTCGTCGCACCGCTCGCCCGATCCGCCCGGGGAGCCGCGGCCACACCACCAGTACGGCGATGGTCAGTGCACCGATCAGCGGCGCGGCCGGGCTCGTCCGGCCCAACTGCTCCGGAAGTGCCAGGGCGTTGGCGGCTGCCGAACTCTGGGGCGAGGCGCCGAGCACGATGTGCAACTGGGCGAGCGCGATGGCCACGCCGATACCGGCGAGGGTGCCGTGCACGATGGCGGGGCTGACAGCTAGGGCGCCGCGCGCGGCTCGTAGCGAGCCCAGCAGGATCTGCAGAAGTCCGGCGCCGATGGTGATCGCGCAGGTGGTGCGCCAGCCGTAGATCTGGATCAACTCGGCCGTGACCACGGTCAGACCGGCGGACGGGCCGCTGACCTGGAGGGGAGTGCCGCCGAGCAGTCCGGCGACGATGCCGCCGACCGCGGCGGAGATGAGTCCGGCTTCCAGCGGGGCATCCATGGCGACGGCCAGGCCGAGCGACATGGGGACGGCGATGAGAAAGACAGTGATGGACGCGGACAGGTCGGCGCCCGCGATGCGGAATCGTCCGCCGCGGCGCGGCGGTGGCGGGCTATGAGGTCGCTTGATTCCCGAGGCGCGGGAAGACGGCGAAGTGTGGGCTGTGTGGTCATGACGGATGCGGACGCAAGCAGACATGTTCCCGTCTCCTCCGGGGCAGCGCGGTCGCGGAACGTGGGGACGCGGCCGTGGGTCACGGCGTGCAGCGGCGGGATTTCTCAACTCTCGGTAAATGAATCGTAATGGAGAGTAAAGATTTGTGTCCATGATTTAGAGCAAATGGGCCATTGGGTCACTCTTTCAAGTGAATAGGCAGCTTTAAATCAGATCTGTCACGGCACCACTTTCTGGGCCGCTTGCGAACGTGGCTGCGCCACGTCGGGAGATTCCGTACAAAATATCCCAAAGGGAACGGAGTGTGGATGGTGGCGGCCGCGAGAGGGCTGCGGGCTCGAGCGGAATGTGCCCGAAGTCGCCCTCGGCGGGCACATCCGCGTCGCCGGCGACGGCTCCACCGCCTTCACCGGAAGTCGGCCGAAGCGGCCGCGGTCGGGGCGTCTGCCGTCCGCTCAGAAGCTGCCGGAATACGGGGTGTTCTCTCGGGGCGGCGCGGGTGAGGCGTACTCGGCGTCGGTGAGACACCGTTGGGAGGGGTGTGGGGAGGGAGGGGGTGGAGGGGTGTGGGGATGGGTGGGCCGTCCGACTCGCCCCTGAGCCCGGACGAGCGCGACGGGAAGCGGGCGCAGAGCCAGGGGGTGTCCGGCCCCGTCACTGCGCCGGTCGCCTGGTCGTGGGCGACCGGCTGGATCACAGATCGAGGGCCGGCCGGATCAGGGGGCCGAGTGATCGAGGGGCGCGGAGTCTCACACGGGCTGAGCGGCGCCGGCCCGCGCACTCCGCTCGTCGAGCACGAAGGAGGGGTCGACCTGAGCAGCCAGGTCGGCGCCCGTCTTCTCGTTGCCCCAGCTCTCTGCGTTCTTCAGATGGAAGTGCACCATCTGTCGCGTGTAGCGCTCCCAGTCGCGCTGCCCGTACGAATCCTCCGCCGCGTCCTGCAGGGCCTGCAGGGCCATCCGGTTGTCCGCCTCCAGCAGCTCGAAGCGGGCCGGCCGACCTTTTTCCATCGCCCGCACCCAGTCGGAGTGACCGACGCTGACCAGCAGGTCGTCGCCGACCTCGGCCCGCAGGAAGTCCAGGTCGTCCTGGCCCTGCACCTTGTTGCCGACGACCTTCAGGGCGACCCCGAAGTCCCGTGCGTACTCCTTGTACTGGCGGTAGACCGAGACGCCCTTGCGGGTCGGCTCAGCAACCAGGAACGTCATGTCGAAGCGGGTGAACATTCCTGACGCGAAGGAGTCCGAACCCGCGGTCATGTCGACGACCACGTACTCGTCGGGGCCGTCGACGAGATGGTTGAGGCAGAGCTCGACCGCGCCGACCTTGGAGTGGTAGCACGCCACCCCCAGATCCGATTCGGTGAACGGTCCGGTGGTCATCAGCCGGATGTCCCCGTCGTCCAACGTGATCGTGCGGGCGCACGCGTCGTAGACCGGGTTGTCCTCGCGGACGCGCAGCAGCCGAGAGCCCTCGCCGGGCGGAGTCGTCTTGATCATCGTCTCTACGGAGGCGATACGGGAGTTGCTGCCCCGCAGATACTCCTTGATCAGCGGCAGTTGCGCGCCCATGGCCGGCAGCGTCGCCGCCTCCTCGTCATCGAGGCCGAGTGCGGCTCCCAGATGCTGGTTGATGTCGGCGTCCACCGCGACGACATGGGCTTCATTGGCGGCAAGGTGGCGGATGAAGAGCGAGGACAGCGTGGTCTTGCCGCTGCCGCCCTTCCCTACGAAAGCGATCTTCATGTTCACCTAGGGTAGCGGCACAACTGCGCTCCGCTGTCGAACTTCGTGAAGAAGGCCACTCCGGGGCGGTATGGGTGTAGGGGGCGCGTAGCCTCGCTACCTATGAGTACGACTGCCCCAGACCCGCTCGCCACCCTGGGCGCCCTGCCGGGGGTCGCCGACGCGGTGGACTCCGTACGCAAGGCCGTCGACCGCGTCTACGGTCACCGAGTCATGCGGCGCCGCAGTAACGAGGTCACCGCGGAGGCGGCGCTGCGCGGCGCCCGTGGCTCCGCCGCGCTCTCCGGTGCCGACTGGAACCTCGAGGAGGTGCGTCGGCGCACCGACTTCAGTGGTGACGACGAGTCGCAGGTGATCGGAGCCGCCCTCCGGCTCACTGCGGAAGCAGGTCAACTGCTCTCCATCTGGCGGCAGTCGCCGCTGCGGGTCCTTGCTCGGCTGCATCTGGTGGCGGCCGGCGGGGCCGCGCCCGACGAGGCGGTCGGGCGGCCTCGGCTGGCGGGCGAGCCGGTGGACGAGCCGCTGATCGAGGCGCCGCTGCCCGGAGCGGACGAGGTCGCCGGGCGGCTGGAAGGTCTCTCCGGACTGATCCTTGCGGGGAGCGCGGCGCCCGCGTTGGTGACCGCCGCCGTCGTGCACGGCGAACTGCTGGCGCTGCGCCCCTTCGGCTCGTACAACGGGCTGGTCGCGCGGACCGCCGAGCGGATCGTGCTGATCGGAAGCGGGCTGGACCCGAAGTCCATCTGCCCCGCCGAGGTCGGCCATGCGGAACAGGGCCGGGCGGCGTACGTCGCGGCGTTCGAGGGCTATCTGTCGGGTACACCGGACGGCATGGCGGCCTGGATCGCGCACTGCGGGCGCGCGGTGGAACTCGGTGTCAGGGAGTCGACGGCGGTCTGTGAGGCGCTGCAGCGCGGGGCCGCTTAGCGCCGGCCCGGGGGATCATCGGTCAGCTCGGCCGTCAACTCCCCAACCCGACTGCTGACTTCACTGCCCGATCAAAGGGTTGCGGCGGTACCGTCCTCGGTACCGCCGCTGGCACGTCCACCCAGTTACCATGCGTCCTCGATACATGCCCATCAGGTCGGGAACTCAGCCCGTTACCTGGTGCGGCTGGCCCGTAATCGACGGGTCGACGTCGCGTGGGTGCTCGGTTTTCATGCTCGGTCCGTGGGGCCTTCTCTGCGTTACAGGTAATCCTCTCGGATGTCCTTGGTCTCGCGGGCCGTTGACTCCTTTGTACTCCACACATGGGGTAAGCGGTAGTGCTGGCCATGCTTCTTTACTTTTGGGTTCAAATATGGACGATCAGAACATGCTGGTCGGAGCCGTGATCCGGCGTATGGCTGAGCCGTTCGGCGAGGACCGGAGCCGCTGTCCGGAGGCAGACTCCGGGTAGCGGTGGGCGGTGACCCGGGTGGCGGCCCTCGCGTGGCGAGGGCCGAGGTCTCCCGGTGCGTGCACGCGGCTGCCGGGCGTCAGGCGGTAGTCGCGGCCGCGCGTCGGCGCGAGCTGTACCAGACGAGTCCCGCGGTGACGGCTGCTGCGCCCACTGCCGCGGCGGCCACGAGCGCCGGGCGGGGTGGCATCGAGAAGGTGGGCAGCCGCTGCTTGAGTCGAACCGGGCGATCGAAGACGAGAATCGGCCATTCGCGGAGGGCTGCTTCACGCCGCAGCGCGCGGTCCGGATTGACTGCGTGCGGGTGGCCGACGGCCTCCAGCATCGGTACATCGGTCGCGGAATCGCTATAGGCGTAACAGCGCGAGAGGTCGTATCCCTCCGACACGGCGAGGGCCTGGACCGCCTCGGCCTTCGTCGGCCCGTATGCGTAGTACTCCACCTCGCCGGTGAAACAGCCGTCGCCGCCGACGACCATTCGGGTGGCGACGACCCGGTCGGCTCCCAGCAGCTCGCCGATCGGCTCCACGACTTCTGCACCCGAGGTGGAAACGATGACGACGTCGCGTCCGGCGGTGTGGTGCTCCTCGATGAGGGTCGCCGCCTCGTCGTAGATGATGGGGTCGATCAGATCGTGCAAGGTCTCGGCGACGATTTCCTTCACCTGCTGGACGTTCCAGCCCTTGCAGAGCGCGGAGAGATATTCGCGCATCCGCTCCATCTGGTCGTGATCGGCGCCCCCGGCGAGGAACACGAACTGTGCGTACGCGGTGCGCAGTACGGCACGGCGGTTGATCAGTCCGCCTTGGTAGAAGGACTTGCTGAAGGTCAGAGTCGAGGACTTCGCAATGACCGTCTTGTCCAGGTCAAAGAAGGCTGCTGTGCGCGGCAAGGAGTGGTTTTCCACAAGGCAGAGCATAGGGGCCCACCATTCGGCGTAAACTCTGGCGCGTGGGTTTGCCTGAGAAGGCTCTCGGGTACACCATGGAAGTCACGGATCGTTCGCGACCGTGCTAACCCGGTCCGACTCCTCCCCCCCCGAGTCGGCCGTGGGGACGACCCCCGCTCTCCCCCCCCGGCGGGGGTCGTCGCATGTCCGGACGCATTTCTGGCGCTCGGAATCAAGCATTCTGCCTCCTTCTCGGCCGCGACGGCCCGTTTTTCTGCGCTCTCGAACCACCATGACTCGTCACAGTGTGTAGCGGAAGTGCTGCTCTCCGGAAGTCGCCGGTATGGGTGACCGAGATATTCACAGCGGTGGAGTTGTCCACAGTTTTTGAGCAAGATCCACACGATTTCCCGAAGCGTTGCACGGTGATTCCACCCGCGAAGTCCGCGGGTTCCGGATATCGCCGATCTCGGAAGGCTCCGAGATCGCCGCGAAACCGCGGTGAAGGTGCAGGGAGAAGGGGGCGGAGATCGTGGCCGAGTCCATCGCACAGGGTCGTCTGCCGGTCGCCGAAGAGCGGAGCGGCGGACCGCTGATCGTGACCGAGGATGTGGAACTGCTCGACGATCTGCTGCGGCTGTGCGCGGCCGCCGGAGCGGAGCCAGAGGTTCACCACACACCGCCCGAAGCCAGAGGCGGATGGGAGCGGGCTCCGATGGTTCTGGTGGGCGACGACGCGGCTCCGCGTTGCCGTGGAGTCGCGCGTAGGCAGGGCGTGATGCTCGTGGGGCGCGACCAGGATGCCCCGGACGTCTGGCGGCAGGGCGTGGAGATCGGGGCGGAATATGTGCTGCGACTGCCCGATGCGGAGAGCTGGCTCGTCGATCAGATCGCCAACGCGGCGGAGGGTGTGGGCAGGCCCGCGCTCACCGTCGGAGTGATCGGCGGACGGGGCGGAGCCGGCGCGTCGACACTGGCCTGCGCGCTGGCCGTGGCCGCGGCCAGGAGCGGGCGCCGGACCATGCTGATCGACGGCGATCCGCTGGGCGGCGGCATCGATGTGCTGCTCGGTGGCGAGCGCGCCGAGGGGATGAGATGGCCGGATTTCGCCCATTCCAAGGGGCGGGTGGGCGGTTGTGCCCTGGAGGAGTCGCTGCCCGCATTGCACGGGTTGCGCGTGCTGAGCTGGGGCCGCGACGACTGGGTGGTCGTTCCGCCGCCTGCCATGGCGGCGGTGCTGGCGGCCGCGCGCAGGCTCGGTGGTGTGGTGGTCGTCGATCTGCCGCGCCGGGTCGACGAGTCGGTGGCCGAGGCGCTTTCCCAGCTGGACCTCGGTCTGCTGGTCGTCCCCGGCGAGTTGCGAGCGGTCGCGGCCGCGAAGCGGGTGGCGTCGATGGCCGGGATGGTCCTGGGCGATCTGAGGGTGATGGCACGCGGCCCGTACGCGGCGGGTCTGGACGAGCGCTGGGTGGCGCACGCGCTGGGGCTGCCGCTCGCCGGTGAACTCCCGCTGGAGCCGGGCCTGCTCGCCGCTCAGGACGGTGGGACGCCGCCCGGTGGCAGCGCCCGCTCCCCGCTGGCCAGGTTCTGTACGGCGTTCTGGGAGCGGGCACTTGCCGGAGGCGTCGCCGGGGGAGCGGTGTCATGACCGACGCACTGCTCGACGCTGTGCGGCAGCGGCTGGCGCAGAGCGGCGCCGCACCGACCCCGGCCGGGGTGGCGGCAGCGCTACGCGCCCAGGGGAGGCTGCTCGGCGATGCCGAAGTGCTAGGAGCCGCAGAGGAGTTGCGCGGCGAACTGGTCGGCACCGGGGTCCTGGAACCGCTGCTTGCCGATCCCGCGGTCACGGACGTGCTGGTGTCCGCGCCGGACCGGGTGTGGGTGGACCGGGGAGGTGGGCTCGAACTCACCGGGGTGACCTTCCGGGACGCCCCGGCGGTGCGCAGGCTGGCGCAGCGGCTCGCCGCGGTCGCCGGGAGGCGGCTGGACGACGCCCGGCCCTGGGTGGACGCCCGGCTCCCGGACGGGACGCGGATGCACGCGGTACTGCCGCCGGTGTCCGTCGGCTCCACGTGTCTGTCGCTGCGGGTGGTGCGCCCCAGGGCCTTCTCGCTGACGGAGCTGGTTGCGGCGGGGACCGTACCGCCCGGCGGGGACCGGGTGTTGCGGGCGCTGGTGGAGGCCCGGGTCTCGTATCTGATCAGCGGTGGCACGGGCGCGGGGAAGACCACGCTGCTGTCGAGCCTGCTGGGCGCCGTCGGGGAGCGGGAGCGGATCGTGCTCGCCGAGGACTCGGCCGAGCTGCGGCCGGACCATCCGCATGTGGTGCGCCTGGAGTCGCGTCCTGCCAATCAGGAGGGGGCGGGCCGGGTGACCCTGCAGGACCTGGTGCGTCAGGCACTGCGGATGCGGCCGGACCGGCTGGTGGTGGGGGAGGTGCGTGGTTCCGAGGTGACGGAGTTGCTGGCCGCGCTGAACACGGGCCACGAGGGCGGTTGCGGCACGGTCCACGCGAATGCCGCCGAGCATGTCCCTGCCCGTCTGGAGGCCCTCGGCACGGCGGCCGGACTCGACCGGGTCGCGCTGCACAGTCAGTTGGCGGCGGCGCTGTCGGTGGTGGTCCATCTCGTACGGGACCGGGCCGGGCTGCGAAAGATCGCCGAGGCGCATGTGCTGGAGCGGGACGCGGCCGGTCTGGTGGTGACGGTGCCCGCGCTGCGCTGGGGCGCCGACGGTTTCGTCCGGGAGCGGGGCTGGGAGCGGCTGCGGTCGCTGATCGGGGGTGCGATGTGACCGGTGGGTTGTCGGCGGGGGCGGCGGAGTACGCGACATACACGATGGCCATGTGTGCGGGGGCGGCAGCCTGGTTGGCGGTGGGGCAGGACCAAGGGCTGCGGCGGGCGAAGGTGTTGTTCGTCGACGGGGTGGGCGAGCCGGCGCCGCGGAGCTGCTGGGAGCGGGGGCTGGAGCGGTGCGGCGGGTTGTTCCGGGGGCGCAGGGAGTGGCTCTGTCTGCCGGTGGCGCTGGTCCTTGCCGTGCTGGGGGAGTCCCCGCTGCCGGTGGTCGCGGGGGCGGTGGCGGTGCCGCTGGTACGGCGGTTGCTGAGCAGACGTGCCGGGCGGCGGGAGCGGGAGCGCCGGGCTGACGCGGTGGTGGCACTGTGCGCGGCGGTGGTGGGTGAGCTGCGGGCCGGGCAGGAGCCTGGGCAGGCGCTGTTGGCCGCAGTGCGAGGAACCGGCGCGATGGGTGCGGCGGAGGCCGCCGTGTCGGCTGCCGCACGGTTCGGCGGCGATGTGCCGGCGGCGCTCGGGCAGGCGGCGCGCGAGCCAGGCCTGGAAGGGCTCGCCGGGGTGGCGGCGTGCTGGCGGGTTGCGGTGGACGGAGGGGCCGGGCTGGCGGCCGGTCTGGACCGTCTGGAGGGAGCGCTGCGGTCCGAGCGGCGCAGGCGGCAGGAGTTACGGGCGCAGCTGGCGGGTGCCTGGTCGACGGTGGCCGTGCTGGCGCTGCTGCCGGTGCTGGGTCTGGGGCTGGGGGCGGCGCTCGGGGCCGACCCGTTGCGGGTGCTCCTGCACGGTCCGGCCGGGCTGGTCTGCCTGGCGGTCGGCGGCCTGCTGGAGACAGCCGGACTCCTCTGGGCCGGCCGGATCGTACGGGCGGGGGAAGCCGCATGAGTCGGGTGGCAGGCGAGGTTGTGCACCTTGTCCACGGGTTGGGTCTGCTGGGGGTGGTCCTGGGCGCAGTCGGGTATCCGGCTCTCGCGCTGGCCGGACGGCGGCGTGAGCGGACGGTGCTTCGCCGGGGTGCGTTGCTGCTGGCGGTCGAGCCAGGGAAGCGGCGGCGCAGAAGGTCGATGGGCGGGGCCCGGGTCAGGGAGCTGGCTGCGCTGCTGGGCGCTGTGGTGACCGGCTGGATTCTGGTCGGTGGTCCGCTGGGGTGCGCGGCCGGACTGGCGGCCGCGTACGGCACCTGGCGGTGGCAGCGGACACGCCATCGGCACGGACCCGGTGTGCCCGCAGCGGAGGTGGCGGAGACCGCGCAGCAGCTCCCACTTGCCGCCGATCTGCTGGCGGCCTGCATCTCGGCCGGAGCCGGGCCGCGTGAGGCGGCCGAGGCGGTGGGGGATTCGCTGGGCGGTCCGGTCGGCGAACGGCTGGCGCGAACGGCGGCGGAGATCCGGCTGGGCGGCGAACCGGCCGTCTCTTGGGGGAGGTTCGGCGAGATACCGGGCGCCGGTGCACTGGCCCGCTGTCTGGAGCGAGCGGGCTCGACCGGGGCTCCCGCGGCGGAGCCGGTCTCCCGCCTGGCCGAGGCGATGCGCGCGGAACGGTCGAGTGCGGCCGTGGCGCGCGCCCAGCGGGCCGGCGTGCTGATCACGGCACCGGTGGGGCTCTGTTTCCTGCCCGCCTTTCTTGCGGTCGGGGTGGCGCCTGTGGTCATCGGCCTGGCGACCGGGCTGCTGCACACCGGTTGAGACAAGAGTGGCAATAGCTATTCATTCGAATCAAATCGAACCAATTCTCGGGGGTTGAAATGGCACGGCGAATCAGGAGCTGGGTGCGGGGCATGGTGCGCCGAGCCCGCTCGGACGGCGGAATGACGACGTCCGAATATGCGGTGGGGACGATCGCGGCCTGCGCGTTCGCAGCGGTGCTCTACAAGGTGGTCACCAGTCCGCCTGTCATGTCGGCGCTGCAGTCGCTTCTCAAGGACGCGCTCGATGCGAAGTTCTGAGCGGAGGCCTCCCGGGAGGGGGAGCGGCGAGGGCAGGGGCGGCGGAGGGGGAGGCGACCGGGGCGCGGTGACGGCGGAGGCGGCCATGGTGATTCCGGTACTGGCGTTGTTCGCCCTGGCCCTCATCTGGGCGCTGATGGCCGCCTCTGCCCAGATCCGGTGCGTGGATGCGGCGAGGGCCGGTGCTCGGGCGGCGGCCCGCTCCGAACCGGAGGAGCAGGTCCTGGCAGCCGCCCGGTCGGCGGCACCCGACCGGGCTCGGGTCGATCTGGAACGGGCCGGGGAGCTGTGGCGGGTACGGGTCGCTGCACCGACGCCCGGACCCGGCCCGCTGACCCTGACGCTCAGCGCGGAGGCGGCAGCCCTGGCCGAGGACACGGTGGGGGCGGCGCCGTGACGAGGGAGGCTGCCGACTCGCGGCAGGCGGCCCGGCGCTGGATACGGCAGGCATGGCAGGTGCGGCGGGTGCGGTGTTTCTCGGGGGCGCGCCGGTGCGGGGGAGGGGATCGGGGAGTGGCGACCGTGTGGGTGGCGATGACCACGGCCGCGCTGTGTGCGGTCTTCGCGATCGTGCTCGCGCTCGGACAAGTGGTGGTTGCCAGGCACCGGGCCGGTGGGGCGGCGGACCTGGCGGCCCTGGCAGCCGCCGACCGGGCCCTGCGGGGGACGGAGGCGGCGTGCCGGGCGGCCGAGGAGGTGGCCGGGGCTCAGGGGGCGATGGTGGTGCGGTGTGCGGTGCAGGGGGACATCGCCGATGTGACGGCCCGGGTGGGGTTCGGGCCGTACACGCCGACGGTCAGATCCCGGGCGGGCCCTCCTGAGGCCGTTCCGGGTCCGTCGGGCTCTCCGTGGACCGCTCCGGGGCCGGGCTCGGGCTCTCCGGCTCCGCCGGCTCCCCCGGATCGGCTGGGGCGGACCTGAGGAGTTCCCCCAGGAGGCGGACGGCGCCCCGCTTGTGCAGCGGATCGTTGCCGTTGCCGCACTTGGGGGACTGGATGCAGGACGGGCAGCCCGCCTCGCACTCGCAGGACGCGATGGCCTGGCGGGTGGCGCTGAGCCAGTCACGGGCGGTGTGGAAGGCCCGCTCGGCGAATCCGGCACCGCCGGGGTGGCCGTCGTACACGAAGACCGTCGGCAGCAGCGTGTCCGGATGGAGCGGCACGGAGACACCGCCGATGTCCCAGCGGTCGCAGGTGGCGAAGAGCGGGAGCATTCCGATCGACGCGTGCTCGGCGGCATGCAGCGCGCCGCCCAGGATCTCCGGGTTGATGCGGGCGGCGTCCAGCTGGTCCTGGGTGACCGTCCACCACACGGCTCGGGTGCGCAGCGTGCGGGGCGGCAGGTCGAGCTTGGTCTCGCCGAGGACCTCGCCGGTGATCAGTTTGCGACGCAGGAAGGAGACGACCTGGTTGGTGACTTCGACGGAGCCGTAACAGAGCCGCCCGTCACCCCACGGGATCTCGGTGTCGGTCTCCAGGACGGCGATGGAGGTGGTGTCCCGTGCGGTTGTCGAGTACGGCGGGTCGGCCTGCTCGACAAGGGCGACCGAGTCCTCCAGATCCAGTTTCCGGACCAGATAGGTGCGGCCCTGGTGGAGGTGGACGGCTCCTTCGTGGACGGCGGTGTGTGCGGCCGATTCATCGACCGTGCCCAGCAGCCGACCGGTTCCCTCCTCGACGATCTGGACCGGACGGCCGCCCTCGCCACGGATGTCGGTGAGATCGGCGGCCCGCTCACGGCGGGTCCAGTGCCAGCCCGACGCCCGCTTGCGGAGCAGTTTCGCGGCCTCCAGCTGCGGCAGCAGCTCGGCCACGGCGGGCCCGAACAGCTCCAGGTCGGTCTCGGTGAGCGGAAGCTCCGCGGCCGCCGCGCACAGATGAGGGGCGAGGACGTACGGGTTGTCCGGGTCGAGGACGGTCGACTCCACAGGCTGCTGGAACAGCGCCTCGGGGTGGTGGACGAGGAAGGTGTCCAGCGGGTCGTCGCGGGCCACCAGGATGGCCAGGGCACCCTGCCCGGCGCGTCCGGCCCGGCCGGCCTGCTGCCACAGCGACGCCCTGGTGCCGGGATAGCCGGCGATGACGACGGCATCCAGGCCCGAGACGTCGATGCCGAGTTCGAGGGCGGTGGTGGCGGCCAGGCCCAGCAGCCGGCCGGAGTGCAGGGCGTGCTCCAGCGCGCGGCGCTCCTCGGGGAGGTATCCCCCGCGGTAGGCGGCGACCCGGGCGGGCAGTGAGCGGTCCACCTCGGCGAGTCGCTCCTTGGCGATGACGGAGATGAGCTCGGCGCCGCGCCGGGAGCGTACGAAGGCGACGGAGCGGACGCCCTGGACGGTCAGATCGGTGAGGAGGTCGGCGGTCTCGGCGGTGGCCGTACGGCGTACGGGGGCGCCTTTCTCCCCGTGCAGCTCGGTCAGCGGTGGTTCCCACAGGGCGAAGACCATTTCGCCGCGGGGCGAGGCGTCGTCGGCGACCTCCCTGACAGGGAGGCCGGTGAGACGGCCTGCGGCCACCGAGGGCTGCGCCGCGGTGGCCGAGGCGAGCAGGAAGACCGGATCGGCTCCGTAGCGGGCGCAGAGGCGGCGTAGCCGGCGCACCACCTGGGCGACATGCGAGCCGAAGACGCCGCGGTAGGTGTGGCACTCGTCGATGACGACGAAGCGCAGGGCGCGCAGGAAGGAGGACCAGCGGGGGTGGGACGGCAGAATCCCGCGGTGCAGCATGTCGGGGTTGGTCAGGACGTAGTTGGCGTACTGACGTACCCACTCGCGTTCCTCGACCGGGGTGTCGCCGTCGTAGACCGCCGGCCTGATCGCGTTGGCGAGCGGCGCGGCGAGTTCCTTCACCGAACGCCGCTGATCGGCGGCCAGGGCCTTGGTGGGTGCGAGATACAGGGCGGTCGCGCCGCGGCCGTTGGGGGCCTCCGAGCCGTCGAGCAGGGCACTGAGGACCGGTGCGAGGTAGGCGAGCGACTTGCCGGAGGCGGTTCCGGTGGCGATCACGACGGATTCGCCGTCCAGGGCGTGCTCCGCAGCGGCTGCCTGATGCGCCCACGGGTGGTCGATGCCGGCCTTCTGGATGGCGGTGATCACTTCTGGTCGGATGCGATCCGGCCAGATGGCATGGGTTCCCGTACGCGGGGGCAAGTGCTCCGTATGAGTGATGCGCGCGGACCGGCTCGCCCCTGCGGCGAGCCGGTGGAGGATCATTGCCGGAGAGGGGCGGGAGTCCCCGCTCACGGGTGGTCGACTGGGGCGGTGATTCTTGGCCATCAGCACCGAGTGTGTCACCGCCGTGACGGACAATGGTCCCAAGGCGTCGTGCATGGCTGCTGGTAAGTGATTGAATGCCATCGCGGCTGGCGATCCGTCCCCTGGCTCCGTCGGGGAGACCGAGGGGCGACCGCTCGATAGCAAGGTGCTGGAGGATCCGTGGACCTGTCCTTGTCGACTCGCAATGTGTCCGGCCCTGGTGGCGACCGTACGGTCGTCGAGGTCGGTGGCGAGATTGATGTGTATACCGCGCCCAAGCTGCGCGAGCAGTTGGTCGAGTTGGTGAATGACGGCAGCTACCACCTGGTTGTCGACATGGAAGGTGTCGACTTTCTCGACTCCACCGGCCTCGGCGTGCTTGTGGGTGGCCTGAAGCGTGTCCGGGCCCATGAGGGCTCGCTGCGCCTGGTCTGCAACCAGGAGCGCATTCTCAAGATCTTCCGGATCACTGGTCTGACCAAGGTGTTCCCGATTCACACCACGGTCGACGAGGCTGTCGCGGCCACCGACTGAGGTCGGTCCGCGGCCGGATCGGCCGAAGGCCGGTCCGGCAGGCAGCCCGTTCGGCGGACAGGCGGTCCATCGGGCCGTGGGTCCGCCGGGCCGGGCCGTCGGCTGCCGGTGGACGGTGGCCGGACCGGTGTGTCGGCGGCACGCAAGCTGTCGACTGCTGGTCGGCCGGTGGCTCCGTCGGCCTGCCGGAGGAAGAGAGCAGGGGTACCGGGCGGCACGCCCGGGCCCTTGAGATGCACGCCCGTACGTCTGAGGGGGATCGCATGGCCACCGTTGAACTCCGCTTCAGCGCCCAGCCCGAACACGTCAGAACGGCCCGCCTCGTGGCGGCCGCGGTGGCGCGCCGGGCCGGGGTCGATGAAGCTGCGCTCGACGAGGTCAGACTCGCCGTCGGTGAGGCCTGCAGCCGCGCTGTCGGGCTGCACCGCAGCCATGGCATCACAGCTCCGATCAAGGTCGTCCTGACCGAGGAGGAGAAGTCCTTCTCCATCGAGGTCGGCGACGAGGTGCCCGGTCCGGGCAGCGAAGCCGGGTCCGAAGCAGCGTCCGGGACGCACGGCGCCACGCCCGGCGGGAGGCGCGATGAGCCGGAATCCGAGGCTGACGCGGACGGCGAGGACGAGATGGGTCTCGCGGTCATCAGCGGCCTCGTCGATGATGTGGAAGTCAGATCGGCAGCCGACGGTGGAGTGATCCGGATGAGCTGGCCGAAGACGCCCGCACCCCTGGCGCCCTGAGGCGCCGCGGGCGCGACGGACGGTCGGTCCGTCCTGGCGCGCAACGCTTGATCCGTTCTTCGAGGCCCTGCTGAGCAGGGCCTTTTTCATTTGTGCTTGATCAATGATCAACGGACAATGTGTCTGCCCCATTACTGCATTCGGCTCAATCCGAGAATGCGATCATTTGCCGATCTGGTGTAGAAGGTCAATTACATTTCCCGCGCACTGTTTTGATCAGGTTCCGCTCCCTACAATCCGTCCACGTCTTGAGCGCTGAGCGTCGAGGAGGACGTATGGCGGGGTTCTTCAACACATCACTGGCAGAACTGCCCGAAGTTTCCGCACTTTCCGACCGGCCCACCTCACTCGCGGCCGCGGTACTGACCGATGACAACCGCGTCATCGTGATCGTCGTTGCCGCCGTGGCCGTCGCCGCACTGATCGTTGCCAGGCTGCTGGTACGCCAGGTGCTGGCGGCCGGTGAGGGCACCGAACGTATGAAGGAGATCGCGGCAGCCGTCCAGGAAGGCGCCAATGCCTATCTGGCCCGGCAGCTGCGGACCGTCGGCATCTTTGCCGTCGTGGTCTTCTTCCTGCTCCTGCTGCTGCCGGCCGACAACTGGTCGCAGCGAGCCGGCCGTTCGGTGTTCTTCCTGGTGGGTGCGCTTTTCTCGGCGGCCACCGGATACATCGGTATGCGTCTTGCCGTACGCAGCAATGTGCGAGTGGCTGCCGCGGCCCGTGAGGCGACGCCGGCTGAAGGTGAACCGGAAAAAGATCTCACCGCCGTGTCGCACCGCGCGATGAAGATTGCTTTCCGCACGGGCGGCGTGGTCGGGATGATCACGGTGGGGCTCGGACTGCTCGGCGCCTCCTGCGTGGTCCTGGTCTATGCCGCCGACGCGCCCAAGGTGCTGGAGGGCTTCGGTCTCGGTGCCGCGCTGATCGCCATGTTCATGAGGGTCGGCGGCGGCATCTTCACCAAGGCCGCCGACGTCGGTGCCGACCTCGTCGGCAAGGTCGAGCAGGGCATCCCGGAGGACGACCCGCGCAACGCCGCCACCATCGCCGACAACGTGGGCGACAACGTAGGCGACTGCGCGGGCATGGCTGCCGACCTCTTCGAGTCGTACGCCGTGACCCTCGTCGCCGCGCTGATCCTCGGCAAGGCCGCCTTCGGCGACGCCGGACTGGCCTTCCCGCTGATCGTGCCGGCGATCGGCGTGATCACCGCCATGATCGGGATTTTCGCGGTCGCCCCGCGACGCGCCGACCGCAGCGGGATGACCGCCATCAACCGCGGCTTCTTCATCTCCGCGGTGATCTCGCTCGTCCTGGTGGCGGTGGGCGTGTTCCTCTATCTGCCGTCCTCGTACGCCGATCTGGACGGCGTCACCGACCGCGCCATCACCTCGCACGGCGGCGACCCGCGGATCTTCGCCCTGGTCGCCGTTGCCATCGGCATCGTGCTGGCCGCGCTGATCCAGCAGCTCACCGGCTACTTCACCGAGACCAACCGGCGTCCTGTCCGGGACATCGGCAAGTCCTCGCTGACCGGCCCGGCGACCGTGGTGCTCGCCGGGATCTCCATCGGTCTGGAGTCCGCCGTCTACACCGCGCTGCTGATCGGCCTCGGTGTCTACGGGGCGTTCCTGCTCGGCGGTACGTCGATCATGCTGGCGCTCTTCGCGGTGGCTCTCGCCGGGACCGGGCTGCTCACCACCGTCGGGGTGATCGTGGCCATGGACACCTTCGGTCCGGTCTCCGACAACGCCCAGGGCATCGCCGAGATGTCCGGTGATGTCACCGGAGCCGGTGCCCAGGTCCTCACCGACCTGGACGCCGTCGGTAACACCACCAAGGCGATCACCAAGGGCATCGCCATCGCCACCGCCGTTCTCGCGGCGTCGGCGCTGTTCGGCTCGTACCGCGACGCCATCGCCACAGCGGTCGACGACGTCGGGGCCGGCGCCGGAGCGATGGGGCTGAGCCTCGATATCTCGCAGCCCAACAACCTGGTGGGGCTGATCCTCGGTGCCGCCGTCGTCTTCCTCTTCTCCGGTCTGGCCATCAACGCGGTGTCCCGGTCCGCGGGGGCCGTGGTCTACGAGGTGCGGCGGCAGTTCAGAGAGCACCCCGGGATCATGAACTACACCGAGAAGCCCGAGTACGGACGCGTCGTCGACATCTGCACCAAGGACGCGCTGCGCGAGCTCGCCACGCCCGGACTGCTCGCGGTGCTCGCACCGATCGCGGTGGGCTTCACCCTCGGCGTCGGGGCGCTCGGTTCGTATCTCGCGGGCGCGATCGGCACCGGGACGCTGATGGCGGTCTTCCTCGCCAACTCCGGAGGCGCCTGGGACAACGCCAAGAAGCTCGTGGAGGACGGTCATCACGGTGGCAAGGGCAGCGACGCCCACGCCGCGACGGTGATCGGCGACACGGTGGGCGACCCGTTCAAGGACACGGCGGGACCGGCGATCAACCCGCTGCTCAAGGTGATGAACCTGGTGGCGCTGCTCATCGCCCCCGCGGTGGTGCAGTTCAGCTACGGGGCGGACGCGAGCGCGGGTGTGCGGACGGTGGTGGCGGTGCTCGCCATCGCGGTCATCGTCGGCGCGGTCTATGTCTCCAAGCGGCGTGGGATCGCCGTGGGCGAGGACGGTGACTCCGGCGGCGACGACGAGGACGGCGGCAGGACCGCCGAGACGACCGATCCGGCGGCCGTTTCGTGAGGCGGGCGCCGCGAACGGCATGGCAGCCCGCAGGCAACGGCTGATCGGCAACTGGCCGGCCCGTCGGCGGTAGCGGCCGAAGGATGAAGGGGTGGGCGGCACATCTGATGATGTGCCGCCCACCCCTTCATTTGTTCGAAACGTTCGACTGTTCGACTTGTTAGCCCGTTCGCGTGCGAGTGGCATCTCCCTCATTTCCCTTGGTGCAAATGGCTGCAAAAGGTCACCCACTGGACGCCTGGCACCCGGATGGAGGTCTTCCGGCGTGTAAGTTCCGGGGCCGAGAGCCTTGGAAGGGACCGATCCGGTGAACAAGAAGCTTGCAGCCGCACTGTCCGGCGGTGCGGTACTCGTACTTGCGCTGTCGGGCTGCAGCGACGACAGCAGCAGCGACAACAAGGTCAACGACTGGGCCAAGAAGGTCTGTGACCAGGTCAAGCCCCAGCTGCAGAAGATCGCGAACGCCAACGCCGCCATCCAGCAGCAGACTGCCGACAACAGCAAGCCCGCCGACGTCCAGGAGACGGACTCGGCCGCCTTCCAGCAGATCTCGCAGGCGTACAAGGCCCTGGGCGCTGCGGTGCAATCGGCGGGCGCACCGCCGGTCGACGGCGGCGAGGCCACGCACAAGGAGGCCGTGAAGGAGCTCAACGCCTCCTCGGCGGCGTACGCGAACCTGCAGAAGAAGGTCGACGAGCTCAACACGAAGGACCAGGCGAAGTTCGCCGACGGTCTGAAGGGCATCGCCGACGAGTTGAACAAGATCAGCACCAACGGTGACGAGGCGCTGAGGAAGCTCCAGTCCGGCGAGGTCGGCACCGCCATGGCCAAGCAGCCCGGCTGCCAGAAGCCGAAGGCTTCGGTCGCGCCGACCGCTCCCGCGCCGTCCGCCTCGCCCAGCAAGAAGTCGTAACCGGCAGCCGTACGACCGGCCCGGCGGCCCAGGTGGCTGCCGGGCCGGTGCCGTTGTCGGCGGGAGCGGCCACAATGGGCGGGTGAGTACGACCAGCCTCCCCGCGCCCGACCGTTCACCCCGGCTCCGCGAAGCCCTGCTTGCCGCCGCCTTCACCGCCGATGGGCTCCTCGACCTGCTCGGCGCGCCCGCCTATGCCGCGCTCGCCCGCAGTGAGACGGTTCCGGCGCTCCGCGCCACCCGAGGTGACGCCCCGCTCGACACGCTGGTGCGGCTCTTCCTGCTTCAGCGCCCCGTTCCGTACGAGCGGGCCCGGGCCGCGCTCCCGCTGGCCGAGTGCATCGAGGACGGCTGGGTGGTTCAGGAGGGCGACGAGGTACGGGCCACCGTCGATGTGCGGCCGTACAGCGGGCCCGAGGACCAGGACTGGTTCATCGTCTCCGACCTGGGCTGCGCCGTCGGCGGCGCGGGTGGCATCGGTTCGCACGAGGAGGGGGTGGTCCTGGGGGTCGGCGGGGCATCCACCACGCTCGCCGGAATCACCGTGCGCAAGCCGGTCGGCTCCGCGCTCGACCTCGGTACGGGCTCCGGCATCCAGGCGCTGCACGCCTCGCAGCACGCCACCCGGGTCACGGCCACGGACCTCAACCCCCGAGCCCTCGTCTTCACCCGGTTGACTCTCGCCCTGTCCGGTACCACCCCGGCCGACCTGCGCGAGGGTTCTCTCTTCGAGCCGGTCGGCACCGATACGTACGACCTGATCGTCTCCAACCCGCCGTTCGTCATCTCGCCCGGTGCCCGCCTGACTTATCGCGACGGCGGCATGGGCGGCGACGACCTGTGCCGGACGCTGGTGCAGCAGGCCGGCGACCGGTTGAACGAAGGGGGTTACGCACACTTCCTCGCGAACTGGCAGCACGTCGAAGGCGAGGAGTGGCAGGACCGGCTGCGTTCCTGGGTGCCGCGCGGCTGCGACGCCTGGATCGTCCAGCGGGAGACACAGGACATCACGCAGTACGCGGAGCTGTGGCTGCGCGACAGCGGCGACCACCGTACGGACCCCGCGCAGTACGCCGCGCGGTACGACGCCTGGCTGGACGAGTTCGAGGCCCGCAAGACGAAGGGTGTCGGCTTCGGCTGGATCACCCTGCGGAAGTCGCAATCGGCCGCGGAGAACCCGTCGATCGTGATCGAGGAGTGGCCGCATCCGGTGGAGCAGCCGCTCGGCGAGGCGGTGGAGGCCCACTTCGCGCGCCAGGACTACCTGCGGCTCCACGACGACGCGGCTCTCCTCGCCGATCACTTCACGCTGGCGCTGGAGGTGATGCAGGAGCAGGTCGGGCTGCCCGGCGCGGAGGACCCCGAGCATGTGGTGCTGCGTCAGAACCGCGGCATGCGGCGTGCGACGAAGGTCGACTCGGTCGGCGCGGGCTTCGCGGGCGTCTGTGACGGGACACTGCCCGCTGGCCGGATCCTGGACGCGATCGCCCAGTTGATGAACGAGGACCCTGTGCTGCTGCGCGACCGCACTCCGCAGGCGATCCGCCTGCTGGTGGGGGAAGGGTTCCTGGAACCGGCGGGGCAGGCCTGATCGGTGCTGTGCACGTCGACGGGCGCGGAGATCCTATGAGGCCGGAGGGGACAGTGGAGGCGCGGTGATCCGGATCGAGCTGGACGAAGCGACGCTCGGCGCGACCCGGATCGCCATCAGCCCGCTGTGGGACGCCTTCTGCAGCCTGCATCTGGCCCGGCCGCACCGCACGCCCTCCTGGCCGTACGAGGAGTGGGCCGTACGGGCCCGTGAGGTGCTGCGTGAGGACGACCGGACCGCGGCACTGCAGCTGCTGGTCGACGGCCCGGCGAACTTCCCGGACTTCCTGCTTCCCCTTCCGGTCGGGGCCTCGTCCGTCGAGACGGAGCTGGACACCATCCGGGCGACGCCGCCCGAGGTCGTGCGGGCCGGGGTCGAGGAGCACTATCCGGGGCTGGAGGACCACCCCCGGATCCGCCCCTACCTGGACGATCCCGAGGCGGCCTGCGTCGCACTCGCCGATGCGTATCTGGCGTACTGGGAAGGCGCACTGGAGCAGCAGTGGCCGACCATGCGCCGTCTGGTCGAGGACGAAGTTCTCATCCGTGCCCGGACCTTCGCGACCGAAGGGATCGACGCGCTCTTCGCCGGGCTGGAGGCACGGGCCAAGTGGACGCCGCCCGTCCTTGAGCTGACGAAGCACATCGACGCCGAGTACCGGGCGGGCGAGCGGCGGCTGCTGCTCGTGCCGCTCGTCTTCGCCGAGGGTTGCCGGCTCTACTCCACCGACGACCCCGAGGTCCTCGCCGTCTCCTTCCAGGCCCGGGGCACGGGGGCGCTGCGCGAGCGGGCCGCGACCGGGCCGGAGGCCACCGACCGGCTCGGTGTGCTGCTCGGACGGGGCCGGGCATCGGTGCTGCGCCAGCTCGGCGGGCCGCTCACCACGGCAGGGATAGCCGACCGGCTCGGCCTCGCACCGAGCACGGTCTCGGAACATCTGTCCGTCCTCGCCGACGCCGACGTCGTCACCCGTCACCGGGTCGGACGCAGCGTCTACTACCAGCTCACCGACACCGGCCGGGCCCTGCTCGCGCTGCTGTCGGGCGAGGACGTGCTGCGCGCCGTGTCCTGACCGGACCACCGGACCAGGACGCGAACGACGATTCGGCAGCCACCGAATTGATGGCGGGTGCGGTACGGGCGGGCCTAGCGTCCCCGCCATGCTTGCGATCGAGGCGAGGAATCTCCGCCGCACCTACACCAGCCGCACCGGCCTTCTGCGCCCCCGCCGCACCGCGACCGAGGCCGTGCGCGGCGTCAGTTTCGAGGTTGCGCGCGGCGAGCTGTTCGGACTGCTCGGCCCCAACGGGGCGGGCAAGACCACGACCATCAAGATGCTCAACACCCTGCTGCTGCCCACCTCCGGCACGGCTCGTGTCCTCGGCCATGACGTGGCGTCCGACCCCGTGGCCGTACGCCGCAGGATCGGTTACGTCTTCGGTGGCGACCGGGGCCTGTACGACCGGCTCTCCGCTCTCGACAACCTGCGCTACTTCGCCGAGCTGTACGGGGTCGAGCCACGCGAGCAGAAACGCCGGATCGCCGAACTCCTCGACCTGGTCGGCCTGGCCGGCCGGGAGAGGGAACGTGTCGAGGGCTACTCGCGCGGGATGAGGCAGCGTCTGCACATCGCCCGTGGTCTGCTGCACAGGCCCGATGTCCTCTTCCTCGACGAGCCGTCCATCGGTGTCGACCCGGTGGCGGCGCGCGATCTGCGCCGTACGGTCGCCGATCTGCGGACCGGTGGCACCACTGTTCTGCTCACCACCCATTACATGGCCGAGGCCGACGAGTTGTGCGACCGGATCGCGGTGATCGCGGGTGGCACGATCCGGGCGCTCGGCACCCCGGACCGGCTCAAGTCCCGGGTGCAGGAGCGCGACATCCTGGAGATCGAGGCGTACGGGGCTGCCGACGAGCACCTCGACCGCATCCGCGAACTGCCGGAAGTGCGCGGGGTGGCGGCCGAGGACCGGGGTGGCCGGCAGGCCGTCATGGTGCAGACGGAACGCGGGGCGGAGTTGCACGCACAGGTCCTGGCGGCGCTCGACGGGATCCGGATCGGACGGGTCGTCACCCGTGAACCCACCCTGGAGGACGCGTACATCGCGATCGTCGAAGAGGCCGAGCAGGCCGAGGTGGCGGGGATCGGTACGGCCGGTGGCGCGGACACCGGTACGGACGGCGGCGCGGGCGACGACTCCCGCGCCGCGACGGCCGGCCGGTCCGAGGAGGCCGCGGTATGACCGTGTCGCGGGCCCTTCGCCTGACCGTCGTCGGAGTGCGGACCCATGTCTCGTACATGAGCCGCTCACCGCTCGAAATCACCTTCGCCGTCCTCGTACCCCTGGTGTACGCGACGCTCGCCGTCTACCTCTTCCGTGCCGCCGACGACCCCGACGGGCTGCTCACCGCGGCTGTCGGCGCGGGCCTGATGGGCATCTGGTCCTCGGTGCTCTTCGGGTCGGGCGGAGCCGTACAGAACCAGCGCTGGCTCGGAACTCTGGAGACGCTGGTCAGCTCGCCCACACCGCTCTCCCTCGTCCTTCTGCCCATCACCCTGGCCACGGCCGTCATCGGTACGTACGCCATGGGCGCGACCGTGCTCTGGGGCGCCGTGCTCTTCGACGTGCCCCTCGACTTCGCGCACCCGCTGCTCTTTCTGGTCGCCGTACCGGTGTGCGTCCTGTCGCTCGGGATGATGGGGCTGCTGCTCGCCGCCACGTTCGTCCTGCTGCGCAATGCCAACGCGCTCGCCAACCCGCTGGACGCGCCCGTGTGGCTGCTGTCCGGGCTGCTCGTGCCCGTCACCGTGCTCCCGGACTGGACGCGTCCGGTCTCCTGGTTGCTGCCGACCACTTGGGGTTCGCGGGCCGTGCACGCGGCGACATCCGGTGGTGCGGCCGTCGGTGAGGTACTGACCCCGATGATCGTCGCCCTCGCCCTCGGCGCGGTCTACGCGCTGGTTGCCGTGCTCGTCCTGGGGCGGGTCGAACTCCGTGCGCGGGCCGCTGCCACCCTCTCCCTCGCCTGAAGCCCAGGAGTTTCGCCGCATGTTCCACCGGATTCCCCACCTCGCTCGACGCATCGTCCGCACGCTGCGACTCGTCGTGATCGGGGGTGCCCTCTCGTACCGGGCACTTTTCAACTGGACGACGCCGCCCATGTTCATCGGCACGTTGCTGGTCGGCCCGCTGCTGCAGCTGCTGTTCTTCGTCTTCCTCGGGCGAGAGCTGGGTGTCGCCGACGACCGCTTCTACCTGCTGGGCAACGCCGTTGTCGCCGCCTCCACGGCCTGCGTCTACGGCGGCACCATGGCCATCGCCAACGAGCGCCGCTACGGGACCCTCGGAGCGGTGTTGCTGAGCCCTCGGCACCGGGCTCCGCTCTGGTTCGGGCGCGCTCTGCCGTATGTACTGAACGGCCTCCTCATCAGCGTTTTCACGCTCACAGCCGCCTGCCTCCTGCTCGGACTACAGGTTCCGGTTGGCTCGCTGCCCGGTCTCGGGGCAGTGTTCGTCGCGGCCGCGGCCGGATGCTCCGCGTTCGGGCTCGCCCTGGGGGCGCTCGGGCTGCGTTTCCGCGATGTGTTCCTGGTGTCCAACGTGGCGAGTTCCGTACTCCTTCTGCTCACCGGGGCCAATGTGCCGCGCGAGACCCTGCCGGGATGGATGCGGACCTTCGGGGACGTACTCCCGCTGACTCACGCCGCCGAGGCCGCCCGGCAGTTGTCCGCGGGGGGTGGGCTCGACCGGGGGCGGCTGGGTGCCGAGGTGGCGACGGGGGCCGGGTATGCGGTGCTCGCCGTCGTTCTGCTGGCGCTCTTCGAACGAGGCAGCAGGCGACGCGCGACGCTCGATGTGATGTGAATCCGGCCATCGCGGACGGCCGTCACGCACGGCCGCGACGCACGCCCGTCGGGTGAGGCCCCGGCGCCGACCGTTGCCCGGGCGCACCCGACGGGCGTGCACGACGGCCACCGCCACGGGACGCGGTGCTGGAGTTCACCCGGGGTTCGTGTCCACGACGCCCGTGCGTGGCAGCCTCCCCTGGCGAGGCGACTCGACGCGGGCACAGGCTCCGCGCCGGACGCAGGCAGAGAGGCGTACGGACATGGAGAGCGGACCTGCGGTCTTCGCCGGGACGGCGTTCGCGCTGTTCGGGGCCGCGCTGCTGGTGTGGACGGGGGCGCGCATCGTCCATCGTGCGCCGGTCGCGCACGGGGTGAGCCCCGTCGTCTCCACCGCACTCGCCACTTTGTTCGGCGTACTTTTCCTCGTCCTCGGCGTGTGGTGCTTCACTCACATCTGATCCATTCCCCGGTCCGGCGTCACCGGGCTCCCACCACCTCGCCGACCGTGCCGCCACCGGGTCCGGACCCGCGAACACGCCCGGCTGCGCCGCCTCTCTCCCTTGGTGATCACAACGCGGCCACCGGGCCCCGAAACCCGCAGGCAGCGACCGTGCGCACCGCGTAACGGGCACTCCGGGCGGCAGGAATGGCGGAAGTCGGGTTACCGTTCGAGTGGCCGTTGCGGGCTTTTGCCGTTTGACACGGGGGCGGGTTGTACCGTCACACTCCGCAGCGACAGCACCGTCGGCAGCGCCATCGCGCTGCCCGGATGCCCACCGAGTGTCGACCGGAGAGAAGAGCGAAGTTGTCCCCGACCAGCGAGACCGCACAGGGCGGCCGCCGACTCGTCATCGTCGAGTCGCCTGCCAAGGCGAAGACGATCAAGGGCTACCTCGGCCCCGGATACGTCGTCGAGGCGAGCGTCGGGCACATCCGTGACCTGCCGAACGGTGCCGCAGAGGTGCCGGACGAGTACACCGGCGAGGTCCGTCGGCTCGGCGTCGACGTCGAGCATGACTTCCAGCCCGTCTACGTCGTCAACGCGGACAAGAAGGCGCAGGTCAGGAAGCTCAAGCAGCTGCTGGCCGAGTCCGACGAACTCTTCCTCGCCACCGATGAGGACCGCGAGGGCGAAGCCATCGCGTGGCACCTGCAGGAAGTGCTCAAGCCGAAGGTCCCGGTCCACCGGATGGTCTTCCACGAGATCACCAAGGACGCGATCCGGGAGGCGGTGGCCAACCCGCGCGAGCTCAATCAGCGCATGGTCGACGCCCAGGAGACCCGCCGTATCCTCGACCGCCTCTACGGCTACGAGGTCTCGCCGGTCCTGTGGAAGAAGGTCATGCCGCGACTGTCGGCCGGTCGCGTCCAGTCCGTCGCCACGCGCCTCGTCGTCGAGCGGGAGCGCGAGCGCATCGCCTTCCGCTCCGCCGAGTACTGGGACCTGACCGGCACGTTCGCCACCGGCCGAACCGGTGACGCCTCCGACCCGTCGACGCTGACCGCCCGCCTGAGCGCGGTCGACGGTCGCCGCATCGCCCAGGGTCGCGACTTCGGTCCGGACGGGCAGCTCAAGTCCGGCTCCGGCCAGGTGCTGCACCTGGACGAGACGAACGCACGGGCCCTGGCCGCCGCGCTCGCCGACTCCGCGTTCGCCGTACGGTCCGTCGAGTCGAAGCCGTACCGTCGCTCCCCGTACGCCCCGTTCCGTACGACGACCCTCCAGCAGGAGGCGAGCCGCAAGCTGGGCTTCGGAGCCAAGGCCACCATGCAGGTCGCGCAGAAGCTGTACGAGAACGGCTTCATCACCTACATGCGTACCGACTCCACGACCCTCTCCGACACCGCGATCTCCGCGGCAAGGGCGCAGGTCACGCAGTTGTACGGCGCCGACTACCTGCCGGAGAAGCCGCGTACGTACGCCGGGAAGGTCAAGAACGCGCAGGAGGCGCACGAGGCGATTCGTCCCTCCGGCGACCGCTTCCGCACACCCGCCGAGACCGGCCTGACCGGCGACCAGTTCCGGCTCTACGAGCTGATCTGGAAGCGGACCGTCGCCTCCCAGATGAAGGACGCGGTCGGCAACTCGGTCACCGTGAAGATCGGTGGCCGGGCGAGCGACGGCCGGGACGCCGAGTTCTCCGCGTCCGGCAAGACGATCACCTTCCACGGCTTCATGAAGGCGTACGTCGAAGGCGCCGACGACCCGAACGCCGAGCTCGACGACCGTGAGCGGCGGCTGCCGCAGGTCGCCGAGGGCGACGCGCTGTCCGCCGAGGAGATCTCGGCCGACGGACACGCGACCAAGCCGCCGGCCCGCTACACCGAGGCCTCGCTGGTCAAGGAGCTGGAAGAGCGCGAGATCGGCCGTCCGTCGACGTACGCCTCGATCATCGGCACCATCCTCGACCGCGGCTATGTCTTCAAGAAGGGCACGGCGCTCGTCCCGTCGTTCCTCTCCTTCGCCGTGGTCAACCTGCTGGAGAAGCACTTCGGCCGGCTCGTCGACTACGACTTCACCGCCCGGATGGAGGACGACCTCGACCGCATCGCGCGGGGCGAGGCCCAGTCCGTGCCGTGGCTGAGGCGCTTCTACTTCGGCGAGGGCGACGACGTCGTCAGCGGCGCGGCCTCCGCCGCGGGCAACGGCGACGGCGACCACCTCGGCGGTCTGAAGGAGCTCGTCACCGACCTCGGCGCGATCGACGCCAGGGAGATCTCCTCCTTCCCCGTCGGCAACGACATCACGCTCCGCGTCGGGCGGTACGGCCCGTACATCGAGCGCGGTGAGAAGGATGCCGAGGGCCATCAGCGCGCGGATGTGCCGGAGGACCTGGCACCCGACGAGCTGTCCGTCGACCACGCGGAGGAGCTGCTGGCCAAGCCGAGCGGCGACTACGAGCTCGGCGCGGACCCGGTCAGCGGGAACCAGATCATCGCGAAGGACGGCCGGTACGGCCCGTACGTCACCGAGGTGCTGCCCGAGGGCACGCCGAAGACCGGCAAGAACGCGGTGAAGCCGCGGACCGCGTCGCTCTTCAAGTCGATGTCGCTGGACACGGTGACGCTGGCCGACGCGCTCAGGCTGATGTCGCTGCCGCGGGTCGTCGGCGAGGACGCGGAGGGCGTCGAGATCACCGCGCAGAACGGCCGCTACGGTCCGTACCTGAAGAAGGGCACGGATTCGCGTTCGCTCACCTCCGAGGATCAGCTCTTCGACATCACGCTCGAAGAGGCCCTCGCGATCTACGCCCAGCCGAAGCAGCGCGGACGGGCCGCCGCCAAGCCGCCGCTGAAGGAGCTGGGCACCGACCCGGTGAGCGGTGCTCCGGTCGTCGTGAAGGACGGGCGCTTCGGTGCGTACGTCACCGACGGCGAGACGAATGCGACGCTGCGCACCGACGACAGCGTCGAGGAGATCACGCCGGAGCGCGGCTACGAGCTCCTCGCGGAGAAGCGCGCCAAGGGACCCGCCAAGAAGAAGACGGCGAAGAAGGCCCCGGCGAAGAAGACGGCCGCGAAGAAGGCGACGGCGAAGAAGACGACGGCGACGGCGGCCAAGAAGACCGCGGCGAAGAAGACGACGACCGCAAAGAAGGCGACGACGGCGAAGAAGGCCGTGGCCAAGAAGGCGACTGCGACGTCCCCCGCCGAGGACTGACGACACTCGGCTGACGGCCGAGCACGCGTGAGCGCCGGGGCCCGGCACCTCTTAAGGTGCCGGGCCCTGCGTTTTTCGGTGGGGGAGAGCCCGCCGCAGGCACTCGAACACCGCCCCGCCCCGTGCCCGGCGCCCATATGTTCGGATGGGGCCACCGGCGACCGCACCGCTCCGGATAGGCTGGGCGGATGACGCGAGCCGAGCAGCCAACGGTCGTGAGCCCCACCTCCGACACACTTGCCGCAGACTCACGCGAGCGCGCCGTACGAGCCCTGTTGCGTGTTCCCCCGCTGAAGCGGTTGTGGAGCGCGCAGCTCGTCGGCGGAATCGGCGATGCACTCGCCCTTCTCGTGCTGGTGCTGCTGTCGCTGCAAGCGGCGGTCCTCGAGGGCTCATTCGGATCCGGATACCGCGGGGCGGCCTTTGCCGTCGCCGCTGTCTTCGGTGCCCGAATCCTTGCCACGCTCCTCTTCGGAGCCGTACTCCTGGGGCCGCTGACGACGCTCACCGCGCCCGGCGGGCCGCTGGACCGGCGGTGGCTGATGATCGGAGCGGACGGGCTGCGGCTCGCACTGCTCGTCGTCGCCCCGCTGTGGATCGACTGGGTGCCCGACAAGGCGCTCATGATGATCCTCATCACCGTCTTCGTCACCGGCATCGGCGAACGGCTGTGGACCATCGCCAAGGAGAGCGCGGCGCCCGCGCTGCTTCCCGCCCCGCCCGCGGAGGGCGCCGCGGTACGCCCGCTGCCGGACCATCTCGACGCCCTGCGCCGGCTCTCCCTGCGTACGGACTTCGCCGCCGTCCCCGCCGCGGCCGCCGTCCTGCTGATCGCCACGCTCATCGGAAATCTGCTGGGTTCGGGACTGGAGTGGTTCTCCTTCCACCAGGCGGCCCTCGGCTCGTACGTCGCGGCCGGGCTGTTCTCCGCCTCGATCTCCACCCTGTACTTCCTCGAACTGCCCGGTTCGCCGACGCCTCGCCCGCGCTCGCCCCTGGAGGGCCTGCGCAGGCCCTCCACCGTCGACGGGCCGGACAGGGGCCGTACCGGCTCCGTTCCGCTGATCGTCGGTGCCTGCGCCGCGGTCGCCGGAGCGATCGCCGCCGCGGCCGCGGTCGCCGTACTCCACGCGGCCGACCTCGGTGGCGGTCCCGTCACCTTCGCCCTGCTGATCCTCGCCCTGACCGGCGCCACCGGGACCGGCATCCGAACCGCCGAGAAGGTGCTGCCCGCCCTGTCGCGGCGCCGGCTGCTCGCCCTCGCCACAGCCGTCACCGGGGTCGCGCTCCTCGCGATGGGCCTGGTGCCGGACACGGCGACCGTGGTGTTCCTCGCGGTACTCGCCGGATACGCGGCGGGTGTCGCCGCGTACACCGGGCACACGCTCGTGGACCAGGAGACCGAAGAGGTCCGCCGCGCCAGGACCACCGAGCACCTCCAGGCCGTCGTCCGGGTCCTGATCGCGCTCGGCGCGGTCGGGGGCCCGCTGCTGGCCGCCGCCATCGGCAGGCACCGGCTGACCGCAGGTGACTTCGTCTTCGCGCACGGCGGCGCCGCCTTCGCCCTCATGCTCATCGGCGCCCTGCTGCTGCCGCTCGCCGCGATCGTCCTCGCCAGGACGGACGACCGGTCCGGAGTGCCTCTGCGCCGCGATCTGCGCGAGGCCCTGCGCGGCGGCGAACCGGCCGTGGCGCCCGCGGCGACGGGCTTCTTCCTGGCCCTGGAGGGCGGCGACGGAGCGGGCAAGTCCACCCAGGTCGAGGCGCTCGCCGAGTGGATCCGCGCCAAGGGCCACGAGGTCGTCGTCACCCGCGAGCCCGGGGCGACCCCGGTCGGCAAGCGGCTGCGTTCCATCCTGCTCGACGTGTCGTCGGCCGGTCTTTCCAACCGGGCCGAGGCCCTGCTGTACGCCGCCGACCGTGCCGAGCACGTCGACTCGCTGGTCCGTCCGGCGCTGGAGCGCGGCGCGATCGTCATCTCCGACCGTTACATCGACTCGTCCGTCGCCTACCAGGGCGCCGGCCGCGACCTGTCCCCGACCGAGATCGCCCGGATTTCGCGGTGGGCGACGAGCGGCCTCGTCCCGCATCTGACGGTGCTGCTCGATGTCGACCCGGAGACCGCGCGGGAACGGTTCACCGAGGCGCCGGACCGGCTGGAGTCCGAGCCGCCCGAGTTCCACGCCCGGGTACGGTCCGGCTTCCTGACCCTGGCCGCCGCCGACCCGACCCGCTATCTGGTGGTGGACGCAGGCCAGGATCCGGAATCGATCACCACCGTCGTACGCCACCGGCTCGACCAGCTCCTGCCGCTCTCCGAGGCCGAGATCAAGGCCCAGGCGGAGGCGCGCAAGGCGGCCGAGGACGAGGCCCGGCGCAGGGCCGAGGAAGAGGCCGCCCGCAAGGCGGAGGAGGAGCGACTGGAGCGCGAGCGCCAGGAGCAGCTCGCCAAGCTCCGCGCCGAGGAGGAGGAGCGTCAGCGCCGCGAGCTGGAGGAGGCGCGGCAGCGCGAGGCCGAACGGCAGGCGGAGGAAGCTCGCCGGCGGGCCGAGGAGGCCCGCAGGATCGCCGAGGAGGAGCGGGTCAGGCGGGAGGCCGAGGAGCAGGCCCGCGAGGCCGAGCAGTCCCGGCTGCGCAGGCAGGCCGAGGAGGAGGCCAGGCTCCGCAAGGAGGCCGAGGCGCGGCGGCTGGAGAAGCAGCGCAAGGCCGAGGAGGCTCTGCTGCGGGCCGAGGCGGCCCGGCGGCAGGCGGAGGCCGAGGCGGCTTCGGCTGCGGCGGCGGGGGCCGCCCGAGCGGGGTCCGCGTCCGTGCCGGACAACGAGCTGACGGTGCCGACGCCGGTCGTCGGCCCGAACGAGGTGACCCAGGCGGTGCCGTCGCCGGTTACCACGCCGACGCCCGAGGCCGAGACGACGATGCTCCCGAAGATCTCCGACGCGACAGACCGTTCCGAGCGGTCGGAGCGTCCTTCGGCCCGGGACGCTGCGGGCGCCGCGGACGAGACGACCGTGCTTCCGCCGGTCAGGGACGTGCGGGAGGCTCCTGAGGAGCACCCGGCGGACCGGGTTCCGCGCGGCATCTTCCGTGACGAGCACGCAGCGGAGAGGGAGAACGAGCGCACCCGGGAGCTGCCGCAGTTCAGCGATCAGCACGGCGCCCCGCACGCTGCCGAGGAGCGGCAGCCGCGCGGTCGGCGTCCTCGTCCGGACTGGGCCGAGGAGACCCCGCTGGACGATCTGCCGACGCTGGCGGACGAGCTGCTCGGCGATCACGACAGTGACGACGAGGACCCCGGCACCTCCGGACGCGGCCGCCGCCCGCGCCGCTGAGCGGAGCCGGCCGACGGGCCCCGGCCGGATCCCCGGCCGGCGGCCCGGGTCCCGGGACGGACCGGATCGTCGGGATTGTCAGACCCTTCCCCCACAATGGGAAGCCGGAGCCGTACACGACCACCGGAAGGGCGGTGACCGATGTCCGTATGGGACGACCTGGTCGGCCAGGACCGAGTGCAGGAGCAGCTCGGCGCCGCCGCTCAGGACGCCGATGCGCTGGTCACCGCCGTCTCTTCGGGGGAGCGGGTGCCGCCGGGGTCGAGGATGACCCACGCCTGGCTGTTCACCGGACCGCCGGGCTCCGGGCGGTCCACCGCCGCCCGCGCATTCGCCGCCGCCCTCCAGTGCACCAGCCCGGACCGCGCCCTGGGCGGCGCACCGGGGTGCGGCTTCTGCGACGGCTGTCACACGAGCCTGGTCGGTACGCATGCCGACGTCGAGGTGGTTCGCACGGACCTGCTCTCCATCGGTGTGAAGGAGACCCGTGAGCTGGTCCGCCGTGCCCAGCTCTCCCCGGCCGTGGGCCGCTGGCAGGTGATCATCCTGGAGGACGCCGACCGGCTCACGGAGGGCGCGGGGAACGTGCTGCTGAAGGCGGTCGAGGAGCCTGCGCCCCGCACGGTGTGGCTGCTCTGCGCCCCCTCCCTCGAGGACGTGCTGCCCACCATCCGGTCCCGCTGCCGTCACCTCACGCTGCGCACCCCGCCGGTCGACGCCGTCGCCGATGTGCTGATCCGGCGGGACGGCATCGATCCCGAGCGGGCCGCGTCCGCCGCGCGCGCCACGCAGGGGCACATCGGCCGGGCCCGCCGCCTCGCCACCGACGAGAAGGCCCGCGCGCGCCGCGCGGCCGTGCTCAAGCTCCCGCTCAGGGTCGACGACATCGGCGGCTGTCTGAAAGCGGCCCAGGAGCTCATCGACACCGCTGCCGAGGATGCGAAACAGGTCGCCGAAGAGGTCGACGTCAAGGAGACGGAGGACATGAAGGCCGCGCTCGGCGCGGTCGCCGGAGGCCGGATGCCCCGTGGCACGGCGGGGGTGATGAAGGAGCTGGAGGACAAGCAGAAGCGCCGCAAGACCCGCACCCAGCGCGACAGCCTGGATCTGGCGCTCACCGACCTGACCGGTTTCTACCGCGACGTACTGGCGCTCCAGCTGGGTTCGCAGATCGCCCTCTCCAATGTCGATGTCCAGGACGCACTCGACCGCATCGCCCGCTCCTCCACACCCGAGCGCACCCTGCGCCGGATAGAGGCAGTGATCGCCTGCCGCCGGGCGCTGGACCGCAATGTGGCGCCGCTGCTCGCGGTGGAGGCGATGACGATGGCCCTACGCGCGGGCTGACACCGACATCTGACACGAAGCTCCGGCAGGGATCGCCGACACGGATCGCTGATTCATCCGATTGGGTAACGAATCGGGCGAGTCGTCGCACGGCGGCTACGCTCCGAGGATGGATACCAGGCGCCTGCTCCGTACCTTCGGCACCCTGATCGGCACTGCCGGCCTACTCATCTCCGGCTGCAGCAGCGGCAGTTCGACGACGAGTGCGTCGAGTCCCGCGCCTGCCGCGCCCACGGCGCTTCTGCCGTACTACACACAGCATCTGACGTGGCGGGACTGCGGCGTCTCCGGCTTCCAGTGCGCCACCATGAAGGCGCCGCTCGACTACGCGAAACCGGGCGCCGGCGACATCAAACTGGCCGTCTCCCGCAAGAAGGCCACCGGCCCGGGCAAGCGGATCGGCTCCCTCCTGGTGAACCCGGGCGGCCCCGGCGGCTCGGCCGTCGGCTACCTCCAGAGCTACGCGGCCGCGGGATACCCCGCTCCGGTCCGCGCCCGCTACGACATGGTCGCCGTCGACCCGCGCGGTGTCGCCCGCAGTGAGCCCGTCGAATGCCTCACCGGACCGCAGATGGACGCGTACACCCAGGTCGATCAGACCCCCGACGACGCAGCCGAGGTCACGCAGCTGAGCGACTCCTTCCGGAAGTTCGCGGACGGTTGCGAGCAGCGCTCCGGCAAGATCCTCCCGCACGTCTCCACCGTCGAGGCGGCCCGCGACATGGACATCCTGCGGTCCCTGCTCGGTGACGAGAAGCTGACCTACGTCGGGGCGTCGTACGGCACCTTCCTGGGGGCCACGTACGCCGAGCTCTTCCCTGCCCGGACCGGCCGCCTCGTCCTCGACGGTGCGATGGACCCGTCGCTCTCGTCGATCGAGATGAACCGGGACCAGACCGCGGGCTTCGAGACCGCATTCCAGTCCTTCGCCGCCGACTGCGTGAAGAAGTCGGACTGCCCGCTCGGCACCACATCCACCGCCGATGCCGCCACCCGCCTCGAGCAGCTTTTCGCCGACCTCGACGCCAAGCCCATCCCCACCGGCGAGACCCGCAAGCTCGGCGAGTCACTCGCCACCATGGGCGTCGTCGCCGCCATGTACGACGAATCGTCCTGGCCCCAGCTCCGTCAAGCCATCGCGGGTGCCCAGGCGGGCGACGGTTCCGGCCTGCTCGCCCTCGCGGACAGCTACTACGAGCGTCAGCCGAACGGCACGTACGCGAACCTGATGTCCGCCAACGCGGCCGTGAACTGCCTCGACTCGCCCCCGACCTTCACCGGCCCGAACGCCGTCATGCAGGCCCTCCCCAGTTTCGAGAAGGCGTCCCCGGTTTTCGGCAAGGCTCTCGCCTGGGCCTCCCTGAACTGCGCCGACTGGCCCGTCGGCGCCGTCGGCACCCCGCACCGCATCAGGGCGAAGGGCGCTTCCCCGATCGTCGTGGTCGGCACCACCCGTGACCCGGCCACCCCGTACAAGTGGGCCCAGTCCCTGGCCGGGCAGCTCTCCTCCGGAAGGCTCCTCACCTACGAGGGTGACGGCCATACGGCGTACGGCCGCGGCAGCGCCTGCATCGACACGGCGATCAACACGTACCTCCTGAACGGCACCCCGCCCGCCGCCGACAAGAGGTGCTCCTGACTCCCCGATCCGCCGAACCTCCCCCCTGACCAGCGGAAACGGATCCGGGGGAGGGCGGTACGGAGCACTCTCCGAAACTGTGTAGACTTGGCGACGCCGCTGATCGCACCATGGTGCGAGGGGGCGCGCCGCCTTAGCTCAGTTGGCCAGAGCAACGCACTCGTAATGCGTAGGTCTCGGGTTCGAATCCCGAAGGCGGCTCTGTAGAAGCCTCAGGACTCACTCGCCGTGACCTGGGGCTTTTGCTTTTACTGGATACGGCGGCGGCGCCGTGCACGGGCCGCGCGGCGGTCCCCAGTCTCACTTCCAGTCTCAGTCGCGGGCCTGGACGCCTGTTCCGGGGCGGTCAGGAAGGCGTCCCCCATGCGGCGCATGGTGTCCTTGGAGAGATGCGAGCGGCCCTTGACGTAGCGGCGCGTCTGGCTGATCCGGGTGTGCCGAAGGATCTCCATGATCGTGGGCATGTCCACCCCCAGCTCGTTCAGGATCGTGCCCGCCGTGTGGCGGCTCCCGTCGTAGAGACGACGGTCCGCGATGCCCGCCGCCAGTAGCTCCTTGAATTCCTCCCAGTCGTCGCGGGGGTCGATGGGGCGTCCGTCGGCCCGGGTGAAGACAGCCTGGTGTTCCTGCCAGAGTTCGCCGCTGCTGGACGTGTTCAAGACGGCAGACTCATCTGGAACTGATGGCCGGCATACGAACAGGGCCCATGGCGTCGACCGACGCCATGGGCCCAACTGTTTTTTTGCTGTGCTGCTGCGGCTTGGCTGCGTCGATCCGGTCCTGGTCGCCGTCAATGACTGCACTGCTTTGGATCTCCCACCGCGATTTGAACCTTCCCCGCACCGTTCGAGATCCACTTCTCGATACACGGCCTAGCGAGGAACCGCGAGGACGTCCCGGAGTACGTCTTCGAGGGTGACGCGCGCCAACTCGCTCCTCAGGGTTTCCTCGATGCCCGCGTAGATGCCCTGCATCGCGGGCTGGATGCCGTGGCCCACCACGCAGCCTTCGTCCGGTGCGGCCCGGTGCATGGCGAACAGTGGGCCGTCCTCCACCGCTTCGTACACGTCGAGCAGGGTCATCGACTCCAGCCCGCGTGTCAGCGACCAGCCCGCGCCGACGCCCCTGCGGGACTCGACGAGTCCCGCCCTGCGCAGTTCGCCGAGCAGTCTCCTGATCACCACGGGATTGGTGTTCGCGCTGGATCCGATCTGCTCGGACGTCGCGACCTCGTGGCCCTGGCGCTGGTAGAGGCCGATCCAGGCCAGAGCGTGGGCAGCGATCGTCAACCTGCTGTTGGCGCCCATCGGGCCGCTCCTCTCCGCCGTAACGATCCATGTTACGACAGCTCAGTCGTAACAGGAAATGTTGCAATAGACTGTCGTAACAACTACTGTTTCGACTGAATCAAGGGTCAATCAGCGAGGTGGGAAACATGAACAAGCCGCTCACGGGCAAGGTCGCCCTGGTCACCGGGGGGTCCCGCGGACTCGGGGCCGCGACCGTGCGCCTACTGGCCGAGCAGGGCGCAGACGTCGCGTTCACCTACGTCAGCTCCGAGCAGCGGGCGCGCGCGGTCGTCGACGAGGTACAGGCCAAGGGGGCCAAGGCCCTCGCCGTGAAGTCCGACCAGGCCGACATGGGCGGGGCGCCGGCCCTGATCGACGAAGTGGTCGCGCACTTCGGCGGCCTGGACATCCTCGTCAACAACGCGGCGGTCTCTCCCGAACAGGGCCGCACCGTGGACGACCCGGACGTCGACACCGCCGCGCTGGACCGGATGCACGCCACCAACTACCTGGGCGTCATCGCCGTCATCCGGGCCGCCTCCCGGGTACTGCGCGAGGGGGGCCGCATCGTCACGGTGAGCTCGGGACTCGGGACCCGTGTCGGTCTCCCCGGCCTCGCCGACTACTCGGCCACCAAGTCGGGGATCGAGAGGTACACCATGGGCGTCGCCCGTGACCTCGGTCGCCGCGGCATCACCGCCAACGTCGTGGAGGCCGGGCTGATGGAGAGCGGCATGGAGCCGCCGGACCCCGAGACCCTCAAGGCGCTGGTCGGCTCGCTGTCGCTGCAGCGCATGGGACACCCCGACGAGATCGCGGCGGCGATCGGCTTCCTGGCCGGCCCCTCCGCGTCGTACGTCACCGGCGCGGTGCTGGACGCCCACGGCGGCTACAACGCCTGATCGCAGCAGCGCGCCGCGTACCCCGAAGGTCTCCTGGCGTGGGAGGGGGGCACGCGGTGTGCTCCGCGCAGTGGCGACCGCAGGCGCCCCGTGTGACTTGCAGCAGGTTGGAAAAGGCTCAGTTCTAGTCTCGATCGCTGTTCAATCCGGTGCGGTGCGCGCTCGTCAGTGGACGTCCGGTACGGCGCCTGACCTGCGGCGCAAACCGACTACCGGACGCCCCTGGACCCCCGTGGAACAAGCCCGGACAGCTCGTAATGCGTAGGTCTCGGGTTCGAATCCCGAAGGCAGCTCTGTGGAAGCCTCAGGACTCACTGCCGTGACCTGGGGCTTTTGCTTTTGTCGGACGCGACGTCGTTGGTGGTCTCAGCTGTGGTCTCAGACACAGGCTCGGAGCGGTCTCCGGCGGACACAAAGTGCCGCATGGGAGGACTTCGAGCATAGTGACGATATGGGCATATGGGGCAAGCGGGACGACATGGTCGTGCACCAGACCGAGCCCTACAACGCTGAACCACCTCCTGGCGCGCTCGTGGACCCGGTCACCCCTCTGGACACCTTCTACGGCCGCAACCATGCCCCGATCCCCCGCGTGGACGGAGCGAGTTGGCGGCTGCGGGTGGACGGCATGGTCGACCGCCCGCTGGAATTGTCGCTGGACGAACTGCGGCGCCGCTTCCCCGAACGGAAGGTGCTCGCCACTTTGCAGTGCGCAGGCAACCGCCGCGCCGATCTCGTGGAGTTCCGCGACATACCCGGCCAGGTCCCCTGGGGTCCCGGCGCCATCTCCACGGCATGGTGGACCGGTGTGAGCCTGGCGGATGTACTGACCGAGGCAGGGCTGCAGGCAGAAGCGGCCCACATCGCCTTCACCGGCGCCGACCTGTCGCAGGACGCCGACCCGCCACAGCCCTTCGGCGCCTCCATACAGGCGGCGAAGGCCACCTCCAGCGAGGTGCTCCTGGCCTGGGCGATGAACGATCAGACTCTTCCCGTCGCGCACGGCGCCCCGCTGCGCGCCGTCGTCCCGGGCTACATCGGCGCCCGAAGCGTCAAATGGCTCCAGCGCATCACCGCGCAGACCGAACCGTCCGACAACTACTTCCAGTGGGAATACAGCCTCCTGCCGCCCGAGGCCGACCCCCACGAGGCAGGACCGGGCGACGGCATCACGCTCGGGCCGGTCGCCATTCACAGCGCCATCCTGCAGCCCGGCAAGGGTGCCCGGCTGCCGTCCGGGCCCACCGAGGTCACCGGCGTGGCCTTCGCCGGCGACGACCGCACGGTCACACGCGTGGACGTGTCCGCCGACGGCGGCACCACGTGGGTCCACGCCGATCTGAACGCACCGGACAACCCATGGACATGGCAGCACTGGCGCGCCTCGCTCACCCTCCCGGCAGGGGAGACGGAACTCCTCGCCCGCGCCTGGGACTCCGCCGCAGCCGTCCAGCCCGAGTCCCCGGCGACGGTCTGGAACCCCAAGGGCTACGCCAACAACGCCTGGGCCCGCCTCCACGTCACCTGCGACCGCTGAAAGCCGGGCGGCCAGGCCGCAGATCCCGAAGCCCGCCTCCGACCCTGGTTCGTGCGTCCAATCCGGACGATGTCGCCAGTGGCCGCCGCAAGGGGACGGCAGAAGCTGATTTTTACGCGCTTCTTCTCTTGACTACGGACAAATAAGGAGGAAGCTAGCTAATACACCAGCCAACCGGTGAGAGCCGCACCGCCGATGAAGACGTTCATCGACCGAGTGACACCCATCTCGGCGACTGGCTAGGCTCCCGGGAGAGCAACGTATCGGCATCGGAGTCGTCAGCGACGACCGACGCTTACGGACCGATATGGGGCACCGGGAGCCACCGTCTGTCCGGCTCCGGCCCCGCAGTGACACCGGAACCGGAGCAACCCCAGAACTCGAGCAACCCCAGGATTCACTCGTCGTGATCCGGGGCTTTTTCTTTTCCTGGGGCGGCCGCCGGAATCACGATGATCTCCGCGCCCGCGGTAGGGACCCCGGCTCGGGCGCCGAGGGCTCACCCGGTCAGTTCGCCGATCAGGTCCGCGGCTTCGTCGATGAGGGCCACTTCGTCCGGGCTCAGGTTCGAGTCCGCTGCGCGGCGGCGCTTGGCCTGCGCGAGGTGGGAGGCGGGGACGCCTCCCTGGTCGGCGAGGTGCGGGAGCAGGGCCTTGAGCAGAGCGCCGGCGCCCGCTGCCGACGGCGATGAGGGATCCACCGCCACCTGGGCCAGGATCAACGACGACATGGCCCGGTCCAGGGCCGGTGGGCCTTCGGCGGTGGTCCGCCAGTCGATCACCACCGGGCCGTCGGGTGTCAGCATCACATTGTCCGGGTGCAGATCCAGGTGGAGGATTCGGTCCTCCGGGTCCTGGGAGACCCTGGCCGGGATCGTGTGCAGGTCGGTGAGGAGGCCGGCGAGCATGGCGCCGCCCTCGTCCTCGGCGAGTGCGCCGGAGAGCAGCGAGTCCAGCATCGTCGGGCCGGTCAGACGCTGCAGCACCAGGTCGGAGGGGGTGGCTTCGGCCGGGCTCGGGCCGACGCGGGGGACGGGGTAGCCGCACGCCGAGAGGTAGGACATGACGGCGAGTTCCGGTGTGGCATCGCTGCTGTCGCGGTACCGGCGCAGGACCCAGGCCTCGTCGATCGCGTACACGTCGGCAGAACGTCCCGTGCCCAGCAGTTGGCCTATTCGCATGAGGGGAACCTACTGGTGCGTTCCTCGGCCGGGGAGATCTCCCGCGCATATGGGAGGGGCCGACAAGGCGAAGTGGGGGGTCGCGCCAGCCGTTGTCGCTGCGGTGTCGGCAATTCCCGGCGGCGCCCTTGGTCGCCACCGTGGTCATCGGCGCGCTCGCGCCTTCGGGCCGACGCCCGGCTCGTGTTCGCCGACCCCGGCCTTCGCTCGTCCTCCATCGCTCAGGGCACCGGCACGAAAGCGTTTCCGGTCCGGGCTGTTTCCGCGGAGTAGCCTGGGAATGTCGAGAACGTTCCGTACGCCGGTTCGTCGGGCTGCGTCGTTCCCGGCGATTCTTGTTCTTTCGGCCTGCGCGTGCGAAGGGGGCCGTCTTTTATGGACACCTTGATCATGGCGGCGGTCGTCGTGGCGATGATCGCGCTGACCGCGTTCTTGATTCATCTGCTCAACGCGCGGCACCGGCATCAGCATCTGCGAGCGGTGCATTACGACCACGGTCTGGCCGGGTTCGGCGGCTTCGGGGGGCCGGGCGCGAGTACCGGGCGTGTCGTACCGCCGGTGGAGACGGTGCAGCCCGCGCCATCCTTGCGGAAGCCCGCGCCGTCCCTCCGGAAGGGCGAACCCCGGGCGGCCGCTCGGCCAGGTGGTTCCGGTGATGGTTCCGGTCCCGGGAAGTGATGGATGGTGACGGGGAGTGGAGTGGCCTCTCCTGAGCGGTCCTACTTGGCGTCGGAGTAGCGCTCCACGATCGCCGTCGTGAAAGGAAAACGCACCGGCGTCTCGCCGAAGGCGGTCCGCCCGGCCCGTTCCCCTGCGGCCCGGATCGCCTCCACCACCGCATCCGCCTCCTCCTGGGGGCAGTGCACCATCACCTCGTCGTGCTGGAAGAAGACCAGCTCGGCCCGGAGACCGGCGGCCGTCAGGGATTGGCGAAGCGCCGCGAGGAACAGCAGTGCCCAGTCCGCGGCACTGCCCTGCACCACGAAGTTGCGGGTGAAGCGGCCCCTCGCGCGGGCGTTCGACGAGGCATAGCCCGGGGTGAAGTCGTCGCCGCCGGGCGGCTGCTCGTCGCTCTCCTGCGGGATGCCCGCCTCGTCGTCGTCCCCGCTCCCGGCAGCCGGTGGGCTGGTCCTGCCGAGCCATGTCCGTACGAGACGGCCTTCCTCGCCCTCTTTCGCCGCGTCGTCGACATACGCCACGGCCAGCGGGAACCGTCGCCGCAGCGCCGCCAGATTCTTCAGACCGTCGCCCGACGTCTGGCCGTAGATCGCGCCCAGCAGCGCGATCTTGGCATGGTCGCGGTCACCCTGGAACGCGCGGTCCGACAGCGCCGTGTAGAGGTCGCCGTCGTGGCCCGCCACCTCCATCAGGCCGCGGTCACGGGAGATCGCGGCCAGGACCCTCGGCTCCATCTGATCGGCGTCCGCGACGACCAGCCGCCAGCCGTCGTCGGCGACGACCGCCTGCCGGATCACCTTGGGGATCTGCAGCGCCCCGCCGCCGTTGGTAGTCCATCGGCCGCTGACCGTGCCGCCCGGCTGGTACTCGGGGCGGAACCGGCCGTCCCGCACCCAGTCCTGGAGCCAGCTCCAGCCGTGCGCCGTCCAGATCCGGTACAGCTTCTTGTACCGGATCAGTGGCTCCACCGCCGGATGATCCAGCTCCTCCAGCTCCCAGCGGCGGGTCGACTTCACCTTGATGCCGGCCTGCGCGAACGCCTTCACCACGTCGGCGGGGAGGTCCGGGCGGACACGACGGCCGAACGCTGCGGACACCTCGTCGGCCAGCTCGGCCAGTCTGCGGGGTTCGCCGCCGCCGGCGTAGCGCTCGCCCAGCAGGTCGTGCAGCACTTCCCGGTGCACGTCGGCCCGCCAGGGCAGGCCCGCCCGGTGCATCTCCGCGGCGACCAGCATCCCGGCCGACTCGGCGGCCGTCAGCAGGCGCATCCTGCCGGGGTGCGCGGTGGCGTCGTGGCGGCGCAGCTGTTCCGCGTAGACCTGGAGGAGTGCCTCGAACGGGATGTCCGTACCGGACGGCGGCTCGAAGAGGGAGGACTGCGAGCCGGGTTCGGCGGAGCGGGACGGGGGATCCGGTGGCACGGGGGCGTTACGGAGGCGGGCGTGGGCGGCTGCGGCCGAGCGGGGCTCGCCCAGCCGGCCCTCGTGAGCGAGGAGGAGTGACTCGGCGACCTCGATGTCGTAGCAGCGGCTGACCCGTACGCCCGCCGCCAGCAGGCGTGGGTAGATCTCGGCGGTCGACCGCCACACCCAGCGGGTGACGTCCGGGCGGGAACGGACGGCCTCCACCAGGTCGGGCTCGGTGAGGAAAGGGGCCGCGGGCAGGCCGGTGGGGGCCAGCGGGGCGAGGTGGGCTCCGCCGGTCTCTGTGGCGGTCAGAGCCCAGCGCGCGGTCATGCGTTTGAGTCTGGCAGGTGGGACTGACAGCGGGGTGGGGCCGCGCGGTGGCCCCCCACGGCCCCACCCCGCCTCTTCCCGAAACCAGGGCCCCGCCCCGGGCCCGACCTCCAGTCCTGGATCACCTGACGGGCTGAGGGGCGGGGAGAGACGATTCACCCGTGCCGAACGGCCTTCGGCGCCATGGCCGCCGCCACCGCGACCACGGCACACGCCCCGGCCGTAGCCCCCACAACCGGCCACTGGACCGTCACCGTGACCGGCGCGGACAGGGTGGCCAGCGCGGCGCCCAGTCCGGCCAGATTCACCGCGGTCACGGCCATGCCGAGCACCGCGCCGAGCCCCACGGCGAACAGCGTCTCCCCGGCGACGACCCCGAGCACCTGCGGCCGGGCGGCCCCGGCCAGTCGCAGTGCGTTCAGCTCCCCGGACCGTACCGACCCGGCCATCAGCAGGGTGTTGGCGAGCGCGAGTGCCGTGTACACGAGGGCGATGCCCAGCACCACGATCAGGCCGAGCCGTGTCTGCGGGCTCGTGCGCGGATGGGTCGCGGCCAGCCACTGATCCGTCGACCGCACCGTTCCCCCGGTGTCGCGCAGGGCGGCCGTGACCGCCGCCCTGTCCGCGCCGGGGGCGAGTCGTACGTCGATCCGGTCCACCGGAGCCGTCGGCGCGTTCGCCGCCGTGACGTACGCCCCGTTGTCGCCCGTCCCGAGGGCCAGTACCGCCGCGATCCGCAGTGACACCGGCCGCCCGTCGCCGAGCCACACCCTTACCGTCGCGCCGACCGTGTGCTGCTCCCACTCCTCGTTCACGACGATCGAGCGGTCGTCGAGATCGCGCAGGTCGCCCGCCACCACCGGCAGTCGCTCGACGGCCGCCAGGGTCTTCGCGTCGTCCACCGCCCGCGCCTGCGATCTGATGAGGGCGGTGTCCTCCTCCCGTACGAAGACCGCGGTCGACGCCGACGCGGACAACGTCGCCCCGGGAACCGGCCGCGCCACCGAGCCCCTCAGGTCCTCGCCTGTCACGACCAGATCGGCCCGGGTGTGTTCGCGCGCCTCGGCGGCCTTCGACTGTGACACCGTCATCGCGGATCCCAGCACCGAACCGGCCAGTGCCACCGTGACCAGGACCGGGGCGGCCACCGCGGCGGTGCGGCGCAGGGACGCGGCCGTATTCGCCCGTACGAGCATCCCTGTTGCCCCGGGAAGACGGAGCAGCCGGGTCAACGGGCGTACGAGCAGCGGCGCGAGCAGGGCCGCGGCCGTGATCAGCACCATCGGCTGGGTGGTGTACGTCTTCCGCTTCAGCAGTCCGGACGCATCCGTGACCAGCGACTTCGTCATCAGGAACGCGGCGCCTGCGAGCAGTGCGAAGCCCAGCAGCCGGCGTACGGGCGGCAGGACGCCCGTATCGACGTCGGCTTCGCGCAACGCCTCGGCCGGGCCGGTCCTGCCCGCCCGCCGCGACGCCGCCCATACGCCCGCCAGCGCCACGGCCGGGCCGGTCCAGAAGGCCGCGTGCAGCGGCCAGGCCACGGGGCGGATGGTGAACCAGGAGGGTGCCGCCCCGCCGTCGACCAGCAGTTGCGCGAGGTGCGGTGCGCCCCAGCGGCCCAGCGCGCATCCGGCCGCCGAGGCGAGCGTGCCGACCACGGCCGCCTCCGTCAGCAGCAGCCGCCGCAGCTGGCCGGGGGTGGCGCCCGCCGTGCGCAGCAGACCGAATTCGCGGCGGCGCAGTGCCACCGCGAACGCGAACGTCGATGCGACGACGAACACCGAGACGAATGCGGTGATACCGGCCGCCGTGCCGAGCAGCGCGTTCACGGTCAGCAGTGCCTCGGCGTCCTGCTCCGTCGCCGGGTCGGCGCGGCGGCGGTCGTCGCCGGTGAGGACCTGGGCGCGGTCGCCGACGACGCGGCGTACGTCGGCGACGGGGGCGTCGACACCGACGGCGTCGGGGCCGCCGCTGCCGGTCGCCCGTCGTCCGGCCAGGGTCACCGGGCCGAGCTTCCGAAGGTCGCTCAGGAGTTCGCTGTCCACAGGGTGTGGATGAGCCAGTCGCTGCGAGACCTGCGCGGTGGACGCCCCGCGTCGCACCGGTACGGTCAGCGTGTCGTCGCCCATCACCACCACCCGGGAGGCGGCGAACCGTTGTGGCTCCGGGACGGGGGCGTCGAACGTCGAGGCCAGTCCCAGCCCCATCGTCGCGATCAGCCCGACGCCGAGCGCGAGGGCGACGAAGGTGCCGATGAGGGTGGTCCAACGGGTCCGCAGGGCGGCCAGAGCGACGGTCAGCACGACGCGGCCTCCGTGTGAGCGGGAAGGACGGGGGCCGTCCGGCCTGAGGCCTTCCGCGGGGTGTCCGTTCGTCCTGCGGCCGTCCAGGTCGCGATCCGTTCCGCGGTGAGGCCGGTCAGGTCGTCCGCCACCTGCCCGTCGACCAGGAAGACCACCCGGTCCGCATACGCCGCCGCCACCGGATCGTGCGTGACCATCACGATCGTCTGCCGCTCCCGGTCCACCAGTTCGCGCAGCATCACCAGCACCTGTCGACTCGTCGCGGTGTCCAGCGCGCCGGTGGGTTCGTCGCCGAAGAGCACCGCGGGCCGGGTGATCAGCGCCCGCGCCAGTGCCACCCGTTGCTGCTGGCCGCCGGAGAGTTCGGTGGGCCGGTGGTCCGCCCGGTCGGCGAGACCGACCCGGGCGAGCGAGGTGTGTACGTCGGTGCGGGAGGGGCGGCGGCCGGCCAGCCGCAGCGGCAGCGCGACGTTCTGGGCGGCCGTCAGCGAGGGGACCAGGTTGAACGACTGGAAGACGAAGCCGATCCGGTCCCGGCGCAGCAGGGTCAGCCGTCGCTCACTCAGCCCGGTCAGCTCCGTACCGCCCACCTCGACGGTGCCGGACGTCGGCCGGTCGAGTCCGGCCGCGCAGTGCAGGAGCGTCGATTTGCCGGAGCCGGACGGTCCCATGACGGCGGTGAAGGTGCCGGGGCGGACGGTGAGGTCGACGCCACGGAGGGCGTCGACGTCTCCGTGGACGCGACGTACGGAGCGGAGCCGCACGGCGTCGGCGGCATCGGTCGCGGGGGCGGAAGTCATGGTTTCGATCGAACCGTGGCAGGACCCGCCGGACACGACCACCAGAGCCCGTCTCCGGGGTAGGGCCAGGCATACCCCGGAGCCCGGCCCTGCCTACCCTGACCTCATGGAACCGGTGATCGACCAGGCATTCGCGGCAGCCCTCTACTCGGACGGCGACGCCGGTCTCGACACCGGTGCCTCCCTCCTCGCCGCCGACCCGACGGCGGATGCGGAACTGTTCCGGCGCGGCGAGGAGTTCGTCCGGCGCGCCTGGCAGCGCGGCTGGCAGCCCGCCGACGTCGTGCGGATCGTCCGCCGCGAACTCGATGAGACGCGGGCCGGGCTCGCCGCCAACCTGATCACCACGGAGACCGGGCGGTACGAGCAGCTGCCGTCCCGCTGGCGGTCCCAGCTCGCCGAGCTTCCCGCGCCGCCGCCCCGGAACCGGCCCGACCGGTTCTCGTACGCCTCCGCCCTGCTCGGTCTCTACCGGCTGTTGCTCCGGCTCCCCGCGATCGAACCGGTCGGTCCGCCGCCCGGCGCACCCGGCCACCGGCTCCGTCTGCAGCCGGCGCACGACGAACCCCGCATGCTGACCCGGATCCGCGCCCTGCTCGCGAAGGCGGAGGCGACCGGTTTCCCGGAGGAGGCGGAGGCCCTGACCACCAAGGCGCAGGAGCTGATGGCCCGGCACTCCATCGACGAGGCCCTTCTCGCCGCCCGTACGCACAGCAAGGAGGCGCCGGGCGCCTGCCGGATCGGGGTCGATGCCCCGTACGAGACGGCGAAGGCGATCCTGCTCGACGCCGTCGCCTCGGCCAACCGCTGCCGCGCGGTGTGGAACAGCGATCTCGGCTTCTCGACGGTCGTCGGCTTCGAACCGGACCTGGAGGCCGTGGAACTGCTCTACACCTCCCTGCTGGTCCAGGGCACGGCGGCGATGGCGAAGGCCGAGGCGGGACAGCGGGCCGGCGGACGCAAGCGGACCAAGACGTTCCGCCAGTCCTTCCTGATGGCGTACGTCCAGCGGCTGGGCGCTCGGCTCGCGGCCGACACCGCCCGGGTCACCGCGGCCTCGGTCTCGGAGGAGGGGGCGGCCGCCGGCGATCTGCTCCCGGTCCTTGCGGCGCGGGACGTGGCGGTCACGGACGCCGCGGACCGGATGTTCCCGGAGACGACGAGCACCCGGGTGCGCGGAGTGTCGGACGGCGAGGGCTGGGCGCACGGTACGGCTGCGGCCGACCGGGCCCGGATGGGTGAGCGGAGGCCGGGCATCGACGGTTCCCGGTAGCGGGCGCGCACGAACACGACACGTCGTAGCCGGGTGCCCCGTCCGTGACCGGAGAGCGGTGCGCCCGCCCCTGGGTGACGTCCGGAAGGGGCCGATGACCGAAAAGTCCCGAGGATGGGCATTCCAGCTAGGCTCGGGACATGAGCTGGCTCCGGGCGCTGAAGGAGACCGCCCGCTCGGGGCTGAAGATCGAGCGGCGGCGCCTCGAACCGCTCATCGCGGTCCGCGGTGCGGCCGGGCTCGCCCTGGTCATCGGGGTCTGCCTCGGCTTCTTCGGGCCGGTGGTCGCCGCCAGTTCCGCGTTCGGCGCGTTCCAGGCGGCCATCGCCACGTTCCAGCGCAGCTGGCGCCCCAGGCCGGTCCTCGCCCTGGTCTCCGGCGCGAGTCTCGCCGTATCGACGTTCCTGGGCTATCTCACCGGATCCCATGTCCTGCTGTTCATGGCCCTGCTCGTGCTCTGGACGCTCGTGGCCGGGCTGGCCTGGGCGGCGGGGCCGACGGCCGGCATCATCGCGTCGTCCAACGTCGCGATCATGCTGGTCACGATCACCCTCCCCACCTCCGTCGCCGAGGCCGCCCTGCACGGCACGGTGATCGCGTTCGGCGGCGTGGTCCAGGCGACGCTGATCGTCCTCTTTCCCGTACGCAGATGGGGCGCCCAGCGAGACGCCCTCGCCGACGCGCTGGCGGCCGAGGCCGACTACGCCCGCAGACTGCGCCACGAACCGGTGGCCGAGTTCGACCCGGTCCCGTTGATGACGGCCCGCAGCGCCGCCGCCGTGACCCCGCGCCAGGCCCGTCACCGCCCGGCCGAACTGCACGGCTCCCGCGGCGTGGCCGAGCGGATCAGGCCGGTGCTCGCCTCACTTGCCGACCCGGGGATGGGCGTCCCGGACGAAGGTCCCGAACGGGACCGGGTCCGCGAACTCCTGGCCGCCGCCGGATCCGTACTGGACGCGGCGGCCCGCGCGATCCGCCACGGCGACCCGGTGCGGATCGCCGCGCCCGCCGTCGCGATCCTGAAGACCCCTGACACGAGGGAGCTTCTGAGCGGCCCGGCCCGCCGCGCCGCCGACCGTCTCGGCGTGCTGCTCGCCGATGTCATCGAGACGGCCGAGGGTGAGGGGACGAAGGAGGAGCAGGCCGAGGCCACCGAGACCGCCGACGTGATCGCCCCGCACCGCCGCCGCCCCACCCTGCTGCGGCTGGTACCCGTCGTCCTGAGGTCGATGCGTGCCGAGATCCGCCCCGGTTCGCCGATCCTCCGGCACGCCGTCCGGGTCGCCGTCGTCGTCGCCGTCGGCTATCTCCTAGGTGTCGCGCTGCCGTTCGGGCACGGCTACTGGGCGCCGATGGCCGCCGTCATGGTGATGCGTCCCGAGTTCGCCCAGACGTACGAGCGTTCCGTGGCCCGGTTCGGCGGCACCGTCGTCGGGGTCTTCCTCGCCACCGTCATCGTCCAGGCCGCCCACCCCGGCGTGGGTCTGTCCGCCGTCCTCGCCGTCGTCTGCGCCCTGTTGATGTACCTGCTGATGCGCACCGGCTACGCGGTCGCCCAGGCCTGCATCTCCGCGTACGTCGTCTTCCTGCTCGGCATGGCCGGCGACGACTGGTCGCAGACCGTTCTCGAACGCGTCGTCCTCACCCTCGTCGGCGGGCTGCTCGCGATGGTCTCGTACGCCGTCTACCCGGCCTGGGAGACCCCGCGGCTCCGCAACCGGCTGGGCGACTGGCTGGCCTCCGACGGGCGGTACGCCGCCTCCGTCGTCGACCAGTACGCCGACCCGGCGGAACGGGGTCGCGACGACGTCAGGGCCGCGCTCCTCGCCACGCGCACGGCCCGCATCGCCTGGCAGGAAGCGGTCGCGACCGCCCAGCACGAACCGGTGCGCAACCGCGGCCTGTCCCGGGCCGCCGCCGACGACACCCAGCACGTGCTCGCCCAGTTCGGCCGAGCCGCCATGTTGATGGAGGCTCACCTCCCGGAGGGCGGCGCCACCCCCCTGCCCGCCGCCGCGCAGTTCGCCGACGCGCTGCGCCGCGCCACCGAGCAGGGCGCGAAAGACGTGCGGGAGCGCCGCGTACCGTGCTGGGGCGCGGTCCGTGAGGCGCTCGCGCAGTGGGACGAGGATGACCGCCTACGCGGGCAGGCGGCCGATCCGGTCGTGCGGAACGGAGCCGGTCTGCTGCTGGAGACCCTGGAGGAGTTCTCCCGGGGCCTGGACGGCTCCACGTCCGGCCCGGCCGGAGCCGACGGTGCCGGACGGGACTGAACGACGGACCGTCCGGCACCGCCCTGTACGCAGTCCTGCTTCAGGGCTCCCTGTCCGGGCGACGGGCACTCAGGGGGTGGGCAGGCCCGGCAGCCCCGTCGGCAGCGCACCCGGATCGGTCTTGGCCAGGGTGTCCTTGCCGCCCGCGTCCCACGACACGGTGATCGTCTTGCCGTTGTTGGACTCGATGGATCCCATGGTGCGGTCGGTGTTGCCGTCGGTGCACTTCAGAGCCAGCATCACCTTGCCCATGTCCTTCACCTCGCCCGAACAGACATGGGCGTCCGCGACGAGCGCCGCCTTCCCGGATGCGACGGACAGGGCGACGGCCTTGCCGTCGGTCAGCCCCGCCCAGGTGCCCTCCAGCGCCGAGGCGTCGGCCGCGGCACCGCTGTCCCCGGAGTCGCTGCCGCCGCCGGTCGCCGACGCCTGCCCATCGGTGGCGCCCTTGCCCGAATCGCTCTTCCCGCTGTCACTTCCGCAACCGGTCAGGGTGACCGCGGCGACCAGACCCGCGACGACGACGGCGCCTGTGCGTACAAGATTCTGCATGTGAATTTCCCCCTTGTTGACGAAAGACCGCGCAAAACTACCAGGGAGCGCGGAGCGGCTCGCGGGGCAGCCGATGGGGGCGACTTCCAGGCAACTGCGCCGAGTGGGAGCCAAATAGACGGTCCGTTCGTCTATCTCCTGTGAGGGCGGGCAGACGGGGAAGGTAAAGCTGTAATCAAAGGACCACCCCACGTGCACGTGCATCTGCTCATGCATTGGCATATGAACACAGCTATGATCCGAGACAGTTGACACTTGCACCTTGCAACTCGGGGAGCGTCCTGTGCACCACGTGTACAACGGCATGGCGGCCACAGAGCTTCGCGGAGTCGTCTGGCAGAAGAGCAGGCACAGCAACTCCCAAGGATCTTGCGTGGAGTTCGCAAAACTGCCCGACGGGGATGTGGCGATGCGGAATTCACGCCATCCCGACGGGCCCGCCCTGGTCTATACGCCGGCCGAGATAGAGGCGTTGCTGCTCGGCGTGAAGGACGGGGAGTTCGACCACCTGATAGCGGGACACTGACAGGCGCGCACGCGCGGCCGGTCCTACGCCCTGCGTACGAGCCCGGGGCTCGTACGCGTCACGCGTCGTCGGACAGCCGGAACAGCGCCCAGACCACCTTGCCGGTCAGCGCCGGCGCACCCGCCGACAGGTTCTCCGCGCCCGGCGCGGGTGACAGATGCCAGCCCCAGCTGTCGCTGAACGACTCCACCAGGAACAGTCCCCGGCCCGACTCCGCGGAGTCGGCGGCCTCGGCGGCGACAGGGCTCTTCTGGCTGGGGTCGCGCACCGCGCACACCAGTCGCGAGGTCCAACGCATCAAGTGCAGCCGTACGGGAGAGTCCTGGGGATCTCTCGGGGCGTCCGTCGGCAGCGCGTGCCGCAGGGCGTTGGTGACGAGTTCGGAGACGACGAGCGCGACATCGTCGAAGCGGTCGCTCAGCTCCCACCGGTTCAGCGTCGCCCTGGTGAACTGCCTGGCCCCGCCCACGGCTTCGTACCGGGCCGGAAGGGTGCAGGTGGCCGATCCGGAGACGGCTGAGGGATCGATGGGGGGAAGCCCCTGCCGTAACGGCTCGAGCATCGTCGATCCATTCGTCCCCATGCGAGGCACTCCCGGGATTCGCGGCTGTAGCGGTACTGCGGTGGTACAGCGGCACAACACGAACGAGCACGCAGGTGCGCGGGGTCCATGGTTCCGAATGCGCTGGGCAGATGCAAGGGCAGATGCACGTGCACGCGCCGGACCTGTCCGATCCCGTGCCGGTTCTTGCTCATTTCTTCCCACGGCCAGTTTCATGGCTTTCTGGAAGTCTTCTCATTTCCGTAATCGAATGAGTACGGGCTGAAGCGTTTTGATGGCAGAATCCGGCTCTTGGGGTTCAGGGGGAGCCCCGATGCCCAGGAAGCGATGGGGAGGGTTGGACCAGTGGCGGCAGGCGAGTCGAGTGGATCTGTGGTGCGGCGCATCCTGCTGGGCTCACAGCTCAGGCGGCTGCGCGACTCGCGCGGCATCACCCGCGAGGCGGCCGGCTACTCCATCCGGGCTTCCGAATCGAAGATCAGCCGCATGGAGTTGGGACGGGTGAGCTTCAAGGCCAGGGACGTCGAGGACCTGCTCACGCTCTACGGCGTCACGGACGAGGCGGAGCGCGACTCCCTGCTCGGTCTGGCACGCGAGGCCAATGTGGCGGGGTGGTGGCACAGTTACGGAGATGTGCTGCCCGGCTGGTTCCAGACCTACATCGGTCTGGAGGGTGCGGCCTCGCTCATCCGGATCTACGAAGTCCAGTTCGTACACGGTCTGTTGCAGACCGAGGCCTACGCCCATGCCGTCGTCTCCCGCGGCATGCGCGGCGCCCCCACCGCCGAGATCGACCGCCGGGTCGCGCTCCGGCTGGAGCGGCAGAAGGTCCTCGTCTCCGAACGGGCGCCGCGGTTCCATGCCGTGCTGGACGAGGCCGCGCTGCGCCGCCCGTACGGCGAACGCGAGGTGATGCGGGCGCAATTGCGGCATCTGATCGAAATGTCGGAGCAGCCGAACATCACGCTCCAGGTGATGCCCTTCAGTTTTGGCGGGCATGCGGGCGAGAGCGGTTCCTTTACGATGCTGAGTTTCCCGGAATCCGATCTGTCGGACATTGTCTATTTGGAGCAGCTGACAAGTGCGCTCTATCTGGACAAGCGCGAGGAAGTCGCTCAGTACGAAAAGGCCATGACGCGGCTCCATCAGGACAGTCCGGGTCCCGAAGAGAGCCGTGATCTGCTCCGCGGCCTGCTCCAACTGACCTGAGACATCAGTACGATGGCGCCTCAACAGGAGTCTGCACCTGCAGTAAGGGATCGCATGTCCTTCTTCAATGAGCTGGCCAACCAGTACATCGACGGTGAGTGGCGGACCGGTTCCGGCTCCTGGGACATCATCGATTTCAATCCGTACAACGGCGAAAAGCTCGCCGCGATCACCGTCGCCACCGCACAGGAGGTCGACGAGGCCTATCGCGCCGCCGAGCGCGCCCAGCGGATCTGGGCCGACGTCAATCCGTACGAACGCCGCCTCGTCCTCGAACGCGCCCTGCGCATCACCGATGAACTCACCGAGGACATCATCGGCGCGATCATCGACGAGCTGGGCGGCACCCGGCTCAAGGCGGAGTACGAGATCCGCTGCGCCAAGGACTTCCTGCGCGAGGCGATTCAGCAGGCGCTGCGCCCCGAGGGTCGGATCCTGCCGTCCCCGGTGGACGGCAAGGAGAACCGCGTCTACCGGGTGCCCGTCGGCGTCATAGGTGTGATCAGCCCCTTCAACTTCCCCTTCCTGGTGACGATGAAGTCGGTCGCGCCGGCCCTGGCGCTCGGCAACGCGGTCGTCATCAAGCCCAACCAGAACGCCCCCGTGGTCGGCGGCGGACTGATCGCCAGGATCTTCGAGGAGGCCGGGCTGCCCGCAGGTCTGCTCAACGTCCTGGTCACCGACATCGCCGAGATCGGCGACGCGCTCATAGCGCACCCCGTACCCAAGGTGATCTCCTTCGCCGGCTCGGACCGGGTCGGCCGCCATGTCGGCGCGACCGCCGGCGGACTCTTCAAGCGCGCCGTCCTCGAACTCAGCGGCAACAGCGCCCTGGTGGTCCTGGACGACGCGGACATCGACTACGCGGTCGACGCTGCGGTCTTCAGCCGCTTCGTCTATCAGGGGCAGGTCTGCATGGCCGCCAACCGCATCCTGGTGGACCGCTCCGTCGCGCCGGAGTTCACCGAGAAGTTCGTCGCCAGGGTGGCCGCGCTCAGGACCGGCGACCCGCGGGATCCGGCCACCCAGATCGGCCCCGTCATCAACACCTTCCAGGCTGACGCGTTGACCGCGCTGGTCGACCAGGCGATCGCGGAAGGCGCCATGGCGCTCGTGCGGGGCCGTACCCACGGCAACCTCGTCGAACCCACCGTCCTCACCGGGCTGCCGGACGACTCCCCGCTGCTGGCCCAGGAGATCTTCGGCCCGGTGGCGCTGCTGATGACGTTCGACGGCGAGGAGGAGGCCGTACGGATCGCCAACGACTCCCCGTACGGGCTGAGCGGCGCCGTGCACACGGCCGACGCCGAACGCGGGGTGCGGTTCGCGAAGCGCATCGTCACCGGGATGTTCCACGTCAACGACTCCACCATCCAGGACGACCCGCTGGTCGCCTTCGGCGGTGAGAAGTTCTCCGGAGCGGGGCGGCTGAGCGGCGATGCGACCGTGGAGGCGTTCACCACCCAGAAGTGGATCTCGATACAGCACGGCCGGACCGAATTCTCGCTCTGATGCCTGCCTGTTGAGGACCGAAGCTGTCCGCAAGGGTCCGTAGCTTGGTCGGTGTCAGGAAGACACCGGGCGCAAGCCCGAACTCCGAAGGGCGGACACCATGGTCACTCACGTTCCCGCAGAGGCTCACGGCGACGAGCGCGGCGCGCTCCTTTCCTTCGTGGAGGCGCAGCGCGGCGCTGTCCGGCGCTCGCTGATCGGGCTGACCGAGGAGCAGGCGGCGAGCCGGCCCAGCGCCAGTGGACTCTCCCTCTCCGGGCTGCTCAAGCATGTCGCCGAGACCGAGCTGAACTGGCTGTGTCTCGCCCAGCAGCGCCCCAATGAGAAGGCCCGCACCGAGGAGACCTGGGCGGACAGCTTCCGGCTGGTCGGGGACGAGAACGTCCCGCAGATGCTTGAGTTCTGGGCGAAGGTGGCGGCGGAGACCGAGGAGTTCGTCCACTCGGTGGACAGCATGAACGACACGTTCCCGCTGCCCGAGGCGCCTTGGTTCCCGAAGGACGAGAAGTGCTCGATGCGCTGGCTGCTGGTCCATCTTGTCGAGGAGATCGCCCGGCACGCCGGGCATGCCGACATCATCCGGGAGTCCCTGGACGGCCGTACCGCGTTCGAGTTGATCGCGCAGGACGCGAGCTGAGGGCTGTCCCGTAATCCCTGGTGGATCGGCGCGCCGCGTCGGAGGGGGCGTCGCGAGGCGGAGGGGCGTCATCGTGCCGGTCGTATCGGGGTGTTCCGACAACGCGGCGAGGCGCCGCACCTGTCGTCGTGCGCCCGCCAGGGATGACGCAGAACCCTTACCCTAGTCAAAGTTGAATAGGAAGGGTGAGTGGATGTCCGCGATCCGGCTGCTGGTCCTCGGGGCCGTGCGGCAGCACGGCCGGGCGCACGGCTATCAGGTCCGCAACGATCTGGAGTACTGGGGCGCCCACGAGTGGTCCAACGCCAAGCCGGGCTCGATCTACCACGCTCTGAAGCAGATGGCGAAGCAAGGGCTGCTGGTCGCCCACGAGATCGCTCCGAGCACCGCGGGTGGCCCGCCCCGCACCGAGTACGAGATCACCGAGCGGGGCACCGAGGAGTACCTCGCGCTGCTGCGCGCCGCGCTGACCGCGTACGACCAGAAGATGGACGTGCTGTCGGCGGGCATCGGCTTCATCGTCGACCTGGAGCGGTCCGAGGCGATCGCGTTGCTGAGGGAGCGGGTGGCGGGGCTGGCGGCCTGGCGGGCCTCGGTCACCGAGTACTACACGCCGGAGGACGGGCCCGAGTCGCTGGGCCACATCGGCGAGATCATGAACATGTGGGTCCACTCCGCGGACGCCGGGGCCGAGTGGACGCGAGGGCTGATCGCGCGGATCGAGGGCGGCGCGTACACCTTCGCGGGGGAGGGTGATCCGTTCGTCGGCGTACTCGCCGAGGGCGCGGAGAACCCGTACGCGACGGGTGTCCCGGATCCCGGGGACGACGACTAATCAAGTTTGACGAATGAGGGAGTCGCGGCTACCTTCTGCATCTAGTCAAGTTTGACTAGATCGCTGTGGCGAGAGGATGTGGCGATTTTGACCGACGCGATCGTTCTCGAAGATGTGCACAAGAGGTACGGGGGCAAGCGCGCCCTGGACGGCCTCGATCTCAAGGTCGCCAGGGGCACGGTGCATGCCGTGCTCGGCCCCAACGGCGCCGGCAAGACCACGGCCGTACGCATCCTGTCCACGCTGCTGCGGCACGACGGGGGTCGGGCCGAGGTGGCGGGGTTCGACGTACGGAGCCGGGCCGGCGAGATCCGGCGACGGATCGGTCTGCTCGGGCAGAACGCGGCGGTCGACGAGGAGCTCGGCGGCCGGCAGAACCTGGAGATGTTCGGCCGGCTCCACCACCTGGGCGCACGCCGTTCGGGCGTGCGGGCCGACGAGCTGCTGGCCCGCTTCGGGCTCGCGGACACCGGCCGCAAGGCGGTCAAGGAGTACAGCGGCGGTATGCGAAGGCGGCTCGATCTGGCCGCCTCGCTGATCACCGACCCCGAGGTGCTCTTCCTGGACGAGCCGACGACCGGGCTCGACCCGCGAGGGCGGGCCGAGGTGTGGGCGGCGGTGCGTTCGCTGGTCGGCGGCGGCACGACCGTGCTGCTGACCACGCAGTACCTGGAGGAGGCCGATCAGCTTGCGGACCGGATCTCGGTGATCGACGCCGGACGGGTGGCCGCAGAGGGCACGGCCGACGAGTTGAAGGCGCTGGTGGGCGGGGACCGGATCGATGTCGTCATACGTGACGCGGCACAACTGGGCGCCGCGGCGGGGTTGCTGACGGACGGAGTGGTCGTGGATGCGGACCGGCGGCTGATCGGGGCGCCCGCGGGGGACCGGATGGTGACGCTGACCCGGACTGTGCGGGCGCTGGAGGAGGCGGGCATCGAGGCGGAGGACATCGCGGTGCGCCGCCCGACCCTGGACGAGGTGTTCCTGTCCCTCACCGACAGGCGGACGGACGACGCGGAGGTGGTGGCATGAGCGCGGTCGGTACGGGAACGGCCGGCAGGAGCGCGAGGGGGGCGACCACGATCAGCTGGGCCGTGGCCGATTCATGGACGATGACCCGGCGCGAGCTCGCGCACTGGGCCCGGCAGCCGGTGCGGGTCGTCGTCGGCCTGGTCTTCCCCGTGATGTTGCTGCTGATGTTCAACTACCTGGTCGGTGGCGGGCAGGGCGTCGACGGCGACAACACCGAGTTCCTGGTGCCCGGCATGCTCGCGCTGACCATGGCGTTCGGTCTGGAGTCGACCATGCTCGCGGTCACCCAGGACCTCACCAAGGGAGTCATCGACCGGTTCCGTTCCATGCCGATGGTGTCCGGTTCGGTGCTGGTCGGCCGGAGCGTGGCGGACATGCTCCAGTCGGTGGCCGCGCTCGCCGTGATGATCGGGGTCGGGTACGCGGTCGGCTGGCGCTGGCACAACGGGGTGGCGGCGGCGCTGGGGGCGATCGGGCTGCTTCTGCTGCTGCGGTTCGCGATGCTGTGGATCGGCATCCAGCTGGCGATGGTGGCCGGAAGGCCGGAGATGGTGCAGGCGGTGCAGATCCTGGTCTGGCCGATCGGCTTTCTCTCCAACGTCTTCGCCGCACCGGAGTCGATGCCGGGCGGGCTGGGTGCGGTCGTCGAATGGAACCCGATGTCGGCGACGGCCACGGCGGTGCGCGACCTGTTCGGCAACCCGGGCGGGGCCGGGGGATCCTGGGCGGCGGAGCATGCCGGACTGCTCGCGGTGGGCTGGCCGGTGGCCCTGATCGCGGTCTTCTTTCCGCTTGCGGTGCGGCGGTTCGCCCGGTTGAGCCACTGACCCGAGTCCGATCCCGGCCCGGCCGCCGCCGGCTTGCTCCTCGGTCAGTGGTGGAAGGCCGTCGCGGCCTTCCGGTCATGACTCAACGGGTGCCGCTGGCCTCGCAGTTCGGGCAGCAGCAGGCGGAGGTCCTCCAACAGCAGTTCCGCGAGGTCCGAGGAGAAGCCGTTGCGGCACACCACCCGGAGCACCGACAGATCCTGCCGGTTGGCGGGGAAGGTGTACGCGGGCACCAGCCAGCCGTGCTCGCGCAGCCGACGTGACACGTCGAAGACGTCGTACGCATGCACGTCGGGGGCGGTCGTCAGGGCGAAGACGGGCAACTCGTCACCCCTGGTGAGGAGGTGGAAGTCGCCCAGCGTCTCGATCTGGGTGGCGAGCCCGCTCGCCACGTCGCGGGAGGCCTGCTGAACGGCGCGGTAGCCGTCCCGGCCCAGCCGCAGGAAGGTGTAGTACTGCGCCACCACCTGCGCGCCGGGCCGGGAGAAGTTCAGCGCGAAGGTCGGCATGTCGCCGCCCAGGTAGTTGACCCGGAAGACGAGCTCCTCGGGGAGATCCGAGGGTGAGCGCCACAGGACCCAGCCGACGCCCGGGTAGACCAGTCCGTACTTGTGCCCGGAGGTGTTGATGGACGACACCCGGGGGAGCCGGAAGTCCCACACCAGGTCCTCGTCCAGGAACGGCGCCACCATCCCTCCGGACGCGCCGTCGACATGGATGGGGATGTCGAGGCCGGTGTGCTCCTGGAGAGTGTCCAGGGCCGCGCAGAGGTCGGCGATGGGCTCGTACGAGCCGTCGAAGGTGGAGCCGAGGATCCCGACCACGCCGATGGTGTTCTCGTCGCAGAGCTCCGCGGCGGCCTGCGGGTCGAGATGGAAGCGTCCGCCCTCCATCGGGACCTGCCGGGCCTCGACCTCCCAGAAATTGCAGAACTTCTCCCAGCAGACCTGCACATTGATGCCCATGACCAGATTGGGCCTGGCGGTCGCCGGGTAGCGGTCGGCGTTCCTGGCCGCCCAGCGGCGTTTGAGCGCCAGGCCGGCGAGCATGCAGGCCTCGCTGGAGCCGGTGGTCGAACAGCCCACAGTCGTCGTCGGGTCGGGGGCGTTCCACAGGTCGGCGAGCATCGCCACACAGCGGCGTTCCAGCTCGGCGGTGCGCGGGTACTCGTCCTTGTCGATCATGTTCTTGTCCCGGCACTCGCCCATCAGCACCCCGGCCTCGGGCTCCATCCAGGTGGTGACGAAGGTGGCGAGATTGAGCCGGGAGTTTCCGTCGAGCATCAGCTCGTCATGGACCAGGCCGTACGCGGTCGAGGGCGGCAGCGGTCCGTCGGGCAGCCGGTGCCGCGGCGGCGCGGACGTCATCCCGGCCGTCGGATCGGCCTCCCCGAAGAACGGGTTCAAGGCGCGCCTGCGCCGCTCTTTGGACGGTTCCTTGTCGCGATTCGAACCTTTGTGGAGAGGCATCGGCGGACAGTCCTTCTCAGCTGGTGGCGGCGACGACGGTGGCGGGTGGCCTGCTCGGGTCAGTTCTCGGCCGCGAGGCCGGACTTGATGGCGCGGGTGAACTTCACGACCCGCTCGGCCTGCACCCGGGCAGCGGTCAGGGTCTGCTCACCCACCGGGATGTCGCCCTGCCCGGCGATGTGCGAGGTGCCGTAGGGATTGCCGTCGACGAACTTCGACGGGTCGGTGTAACCGGGGGCGACGAGGATGCCGCCGAAGTGATGGACCGAGTTGTAGAGCGCCAGCAGCGTGGATTCCTGACCGCCGTGCGGGGTGCTGGTGGCGGTGAAACCGCTGTAGACCTTGTCCGCGAGATGGCCGGCCTGCCAGAGGGCGCCCAGCCGGTCCAGGAACTCCTTGAGCTGGGCGGCGACATTGCCGAACCGGGTCGGCGACCCGAAGATCACGGCATCCGCCCAGACCACGTCGTCCTTCGAGGCCTCGGCGATGCCGGCGGTCGCCTTCACGTTGGCGGCCCAGGCCGGGTTGGAGTCGATGGCCGCCTGCGGCGCGAGCTCAGTCACCTTGCGCAGCCGTACTTCCGCGCCTGCCCTCCCGGCGGACTCCGCGATGGCCTCGGCGATGGTCGCGACGGTGCCGGTGGCGGAGTAGTAGATGACGGCGACGTTGACAGGCGTGGGCATGACGGAAACCTCCGACGGGCAGACCGGGACACGGTCATATGGATGTGACGATACGGACAGCCGGCGCAACCGGCGCGTCGGACAGGCGCAGTTCGGGCCCGGTTCACCTCAGTGGTGTGCCGTCCCCGTGGAGCTGCATCTGCGGCCGCCCGGTCACCAGGAGCCAGCCCGGCAGCGATGCGACGCACAGCAGCGGCAGTACGCCCGTGTCGCCGACCAGCACCGCCGCCGTGAACAGGCTCAACCAGCCCTGCCGGGTGATGGCCAGCAGAACCCCCAGCACCGAGCACGGCACCGCGAGCGCCGGCGGCACCGCGTCGACGGCGGCATGGGCGCACAACCCGAGCGCCACGCCGACGAACACGGCAGGGAAGATCCGGCCGCCCCGGAAGCCGCAGGTCGCGGCGGTCACCAGCGCGACGGTCTTCACCACCGCCATGGCGGCGAACTGGCCGGCCGACCAGCCGTTCGGATCGGCGCTGAGCTCCTTCACCTCGTCCAGCCCCTTGAAGAGCGTGAGATGGCCGCCGAGTGCGCCGAGCAGACCGAGCACCAGGCCGCCGCAGGTCAGCATCAGGACCGGATGACGCAGGGTGCGAAAGGCGCGGTGCACGTACGGGAACGCGTACACCGCCGCCAGTCCGAGCAGCGCCGCGGCCGACGTGATCACGACCGAGGAGAGCAGATCCCCCCAGTGCGGGCCGGGGTACGGCGGCAGTGACAGGCCGAAGCTGGGGTGGGCCAGCAACGACATGGTGAGTGCCCCCGCGGCACCCGCCGCGAGCGGGCCGAAGAGCCGGTCCCAGAGTGCGCCCGGTGCGCCCCCGTCGGCCGCGAGCGACTCGGAGAGGATCAGGGCCGCGGCGATCGGGGTGCCGAACAGCGCGCCGATGGTGCCGGCCGAGGCGAGAGCGATCCACAGGGTGGCCGGAGTCTGCGGGGCGATCCGGCGGCCCAGCCAGAAGGTGAGCGCGATATTGGCGGCGGTGATCGGGTTCTCGGGCCCGAGGCTGACCCCGCCCGCCAGCGCCAGGACCGTCACGACCAGCAGCCCTGGGATGACGTCCGGCGGCATGGGCGGATCGACCAGCCCGGTGGTGGCCGGGTCGGGTCCGGCGTGACCGTGCACCGTGCGGATCACCAGGCCGACCGCGAGGCCCGTGGCGGTGAGCATCACGATCATCCACAGCGAGGAGTACCCGCCGATGGAGAGCGCCTGGGGAAGCGTCTCCCAGAGCACGTCCTGGAGCTGCTCCGCGAGGAGACTGATGCCGAGCAGGATGAGCGCCGAGGCCACGCCCACGACCAGGGCGGGCACGATGAGGAGCACCAGACGGCGTGCGGAGGCGGACTCGGCGGGCACGGGGGAGTCGGAGACCATCGGCTCACCCTAGCGACGCAAAAGCCGCATAATGCGCCAATCTGATCCAAGTGTGAGGGCAATTCGGGCTTGCACCTCACGTCACGTCAGGCCTCAGGCTCGGACACGTACCGACGCACAGAGCGAATCGAAGAAGGGGGCGGGAACCGTGGATCACTCCGTGGGACAGGTCGCCGGTTTCGCCGGAGTCACGGTGCGCACACTGCACCACTACGACGGCATCGGACTGCTCTCGCCCAGCGGGCGCAGCCACGCGGGTCACCGGCGCTACGACGACGGCGACCTCGACCGGCTGCAGCAGATCCTGTTCTACCGGGAGCTCGGCTTCCCGCTCGAAGAGATCGCGGTGCTGCTCGACGACCCGGACGCGGATCCGCAGGACCACCTGCGCCGTCAGCACGCCCTGCTGTCCGGCCGGATCGCCGAGCTCCAGAAGATGGCCGCCGCCGTCGAAACAGCCATGGAGGCACGGAAGATGGGCATCAATCTCACGCCCGAGGAGAAGTTCGAGGTCTTCGGGGTCAAGGACCCGGAGGAGCACGCGGAGGAGGCCGAGCGCCGCTGGGGCGGAACGGCCACGTACGCGGAGTCGCAGCGCCGGGTGGCCCGCTACACCAAGGAGGACTGGAAGCGGATGCAGGCCGAGGTCGCCGCATGGAGCGAGGCCTACACCGCCGTCATGGAGGCGGGCGAGCCGGCCGGCTCGGAGGCGGCGATGGAGCTGGCCGAGGCGCACCGTCTCCACATCTCCACATGGTTCTACGAATGCACCTACGAGATCCACCGGGGACTCGGCGAGATGTACGTGGGCGACCCGCAGTTCCGCGCGTACTACGAATCGATCCGGCCCGGCCTGGCCGAGCACCTTCGGGACGCGATCGACGCCAACGCGGAGCGTCGGGCGTAACTCCTTGTACGGGGGCCGAGGCGCCTCGGCCCCCGTCGGGGCGGTCAGATCCTGCTGATCACGGCCGCCGTGCCGTACGCGCAGACCTCCGTGCCCACATCGGCCGCCTCCGTCACATCGAAGCGCATCATCAGCACCGCATTGGCGCCGCGTGCCATGGCCTGCTCGACGAGCCGCTCCATGGCCTGGTTACGGGTGGCGACGAGGGTCTTGGTCAGCCCCTTCAGCTCGCCGCCGATCATCGACTTCAGCCCGGCGCCGATCTGGCTGCCGAGGTGACGCGAGCGCACCGTCAGGCCGAACACCTCGCCGATCACCTGGGTCACCTGGTAGCCGGGGACGTCATTGGTGGTGACGATCAGGACCTCGGACTGCGTCTGACCGCCGCCGTAATCTTCAATGCCCATCGTGTGGCACCTCCTGGGGACAGCTTTGTCCCGGTTCACCCCCTGTGCATCCTCGCGTGGGCCACTGGAACCCGGAGGCGCCTTGTGGCGTTGATAGCTTTGGGCGGCCACGCAGCCGCCATCGACCGATCCTGGAGCCCGGACCCTTGAATACGCTTGCGCTCGGACCGAGCTGGCTGGACCCGGACCATCTCATCGGGCAGTTCGGGCTGCTCGGTGTGCTGGTCATCGTCTTCGCCGAGTCCGGGCTGCTGATCGGTTTCTTCCTGCCCGGTGACTCGCTGCTGTTCACCACGGGCCTGCTGGTGACGACGGACAAACTGCACACCCCTCTGTGGTTGGTCTGCGTCCTCGTGGCGCTGGCGGCGATCATCGGCGACCAGGTGGGCTATCTCTTCGGCCGCAAGGTCGGCCCGTCGCTCTTCAAGCGGCCGGACTCCCGCCTCTTCAAGCAGGAGAACGTCGAGAAGGCCCACGAATTCTTCGAGAAGTACGGTCCGAAGTCGCTGATCCTGGCCCGCTTCGTGCCCGTCGTGCGTACGTTCACGCCGATCATCGCCGGTGTGAGCCGGATGAACTACCGCTCGTTCATCACGTTCAACATCATCGGTGGCGTGCTCTGGGGTGTCGGCGTCACGCTGCTGGGCGCCGGGCTCGGCCAGATCGAGTTCGTCCGCAAGAACATCGAGGCGATGCTCGTCCTGATCGTGCTGATCTCGGTGGTGCCGATCGCGATCGAGTTCCTGCGCGCCCGCAGCAAGGCGAAGAAGGAAGCGGCCGCCCAGGGCGAGGACCGGAGCCCGCTCGCAGGCGGCAACCCGGCCCCGGGCCAGCGCGGCCGCCACGCCAAGCGCTGAACCGCCTCCGTGAAGGCGGAAGGCGTCAGAAGCCGCGTGTCCGCTTGGCCGCGCGGCGGTTCGCCCCGCCGACCGCTCCCGGCACCCGCATGAACAGCCGGGAGATCTCGCTCCCCAGATTCACCCCGATCGCGATGGCCAGCGCCGTCGCCACCGCGGTCGACAGCGAGGCGAGCCCCCGGTCCAGCTCGTTCTGCGCGACACCCAGCAGACCGAAGTACGTGGCCGAACCAGGCAGCAGCGGACCGATCGCCGCTGTGATGAACGGCAACGACGAGGTGTACCGGTACCGCGAGAACAGCTGCCCGAAGAGCCCCACCAGGCCCGCCGCCACCGCCGTCGCCGCCACCGGCGAGATGCCGGCGGTCCGGGCCATCGCCCCGTAGATCACCCAGGCCACGCCGCCGTTGAGGGTCACCGCGAGCACCGTGGACCGTTCCTGCTGGAGCAGGATCGCGAAGGCGAAACAGAGCGCCATCGACGCCAGGATCTGCACCACCGGCCGGTCGTGGGCCACGAACCGGGCCTCCGGATTGAGCTGGGCGCCCAGCTGCACCCCCAGATACAGGACCAGCAGCACACCGGTGACGATGGCGATGAAGAAGTACATGACTTCGAGGAGCCGGGCGGCCGCGGTGATGTAGTAGCCGGTCAGGCCGTCCTGGACGCCCGCGACCAGAGCCCGCCCGGGCAGCAGCGCGAACAGCCCACCGGTGATGACGGCGGACGGCCGGATGTCCGTCGAGTGGGTCAGGGTCAGTGCGACCCCGATCGCGGCCGGAGGCATCGCCGCCACCACGAACTGGTAGAACTCCGGCATCCCGCGCCCCGCGAACAGCCAGGCGAGCCGGTCGCCGAGCATCGCGCCGACCGCCGCCACCACGAAGACCAGCGCGTTACCGCCGACCAGCACCGACGCCGCACCGGCCAGCCCGCCGCCGGCCAGCGTCAGCACCCAGCCGGGATACGGATGCCGGTTGCGCCGGATCTCGGCGAGCCGCCGGTACGCCTCCTCCAGGGAGACCTCGACGTCCTCGGTGGTGATGTCGTCGACGAGCCGGAAGACGGCCGCCAGCCGGGTGTAGTCGGTGCCGCGGCGGCGTACGGTGCGGCTCGCCGTCACCGGATCGTCGACCAGTGAAGGCTGGTGCGAGATCGACAGCAGGGTGAAGGTGACCGTCGGCTCGCAGCGGTCGAGACCGTAACTGCGGGTCACCGCGAACATCGCGGCCTCGACGTCCTCCGCACCCTCGCCGCCCGCGAGCAGCAACTCCCCGATACGCAAGGTCAGGTCGAGCACGCGCGGCACCGCGGGCCCCGCTTCGTCCGGCCTCTGCACCGGCTCCGGCGCCGGCCGCTCGGCGACGGGCATCCGCAGCATCGTGCGCATCCGGTCCTGCCAGGGGGCCTCCTTGGTCAGCTGGACCATCGGAATGCCGTGCGCAGGGGTGAAGGCGGGCGGCGCCTGCTTGACGCCGTGGGTGCGCGGTGGGGCGAACGCGGAACCGATCGTGTCGGAGCCGCTGCCCGAACCCGATCCGGAGCCGGAAGCGGAACCTGCGCCAGTGGGCTCGGGCGTCAGACCGGCCGGAATGGCGAACTCCGACGTGGGATGGTCGTCCTCCGACGGAGTTGCGGACTTCCCCACCCCCTCCGGCGGGACGAAGGCGCTGCGCGCCTCGTCGGACTGGGGCTTCTGGTCCTCGGGACCGCCCTGTTCCGCCACCACTCGACCTCGCTCCTTCTTGGCTGCGCGTCTTCGGTTGCGCTTGTGCCCAGTATGGGCGCGGACATGGGCGCAGACGCGAAACGGGCGGCACACCTGTGAAAGGTGTGCCGCCCGTTCCTTGCGCTGAACCGCGAACGGACCTTGCGCGGGACCCTACGGACCGTGCGCGGGGCCGCATACGGAATCGGCGTCGAGCCGGTCCGACGGCTGCGGGACCGCAGGTGTCAGTGCGCGCCGCCCTGCGCCTCGAGGCGCTTGTAGGAGGCCTCGATCTCGGCCTCCGCCTCGGCGCGGCCGACCCAGTCGGCGCCCTCGACGGACTTGCCGGGCTCCAGGTCCTTGTAGACCTCGAAGAAGTGCTGGATCTCCAGGCGGTCGAACTCCGACACGTGGTGGATGTCGCGCAGGTGCTCCACCCGGGGGTCGGAGGCCGGCACGCACAGCAGCTTGTCGTCGCCGCCGGCCTCGTCCGTCATGCGGAACATGCCGATGGCGCGGCACTTGATGAGGCAGCCGGGGAAGGTCGGCTCGTCCAGGATGACCAGCGCGTCCAGCGGGTCACCGTCCTCGCCGAGGGTGTTCTCGACGAAGCCGTAGTCCGCCGGGTAGCTGGTCGAGGTGAAGAGTCGACGGTCCAGGCGGATCCGACCGGTCTCGTGGTCCACCTCGTACTTGTTCCGCGAACCCTTCGGGATCTCGATGGTGACGTCGAACTCCACGGGTGGCTCCTCCATGATCAACACATACGACTGGTGATTAAGTGTCCCCCACGGAGATGTGTGCTCGCGAAAGGGGCTGGTCAACGGTGGCCGAGCCGGTGAAAAGACCGTCGATCAATCCGTTGAGAGCGTTCCGCGGGCCGACCGGAGCGGCCCGCCCGAACAGGTTGCACGGACTGAGCAACTGGCAGTTCACGGCAGGCTCCGCCGTCCTCGGCCTGGCGCTCGCAGCCGGCGCCGTCCTCGCCGCCGGCCCCTGGGACTCGGGTCAGCGTAAGGCCGAGCAGGAGTGGGCTGCCGCCAGGAGCCGTACAGGTGGCGCACATCACGAGGCCACCGCGCCGTCCGGACCGGCCCCGGCCCCCAGTGCCCCGGCGGTCCTCACGGGTCTGAGCACCGGGGTCGACAAGTCCGCCCCGGACGCCCCGGACACCCCGGACGGAGCAACGGCCGATCTCCGGGGCACCCTCACCCCGTTGCTGAACGCCTCCGCGCTCGGCACGGTCCGTACCGCCGCCGTCATCGACACCGCGACCGGCAAGCGGCTGTACGGGAAGGGGGCCGACACTCCCATGACGCCCGCCTCCACCGTCAAGATCGCCACCACCGTCGCCGCGCTCTCCGCCCTCGGCCCCGGACACCGCATCGCCACGACGGTCCAGGCGTCACCGGACTCCCGCAGTCTCACCCTCGTGGGGGGCGGCGACCCCACGCTCGACAAGGCGGCGCTGCGCGAGCTGGCCGCCGACACCGTGCACGCGCTGCGCGACCGCGGCATCGACACCGTCCGGCTCGCGTACGACACGTCCCGGTACTCCGGACCCGCACTGCACCCGATCGGCCCCAACGAGAACATCGCCCCGGTCAGCGCCCTGATGGTGGACGAGGGGCGGCTCGACGGTACGGACAGCGGGCCCGCCCCGCGCAGTGGCGACCCGGCCGGTGACGCGGCCCGCGCCTTCGCCGGACTGCTGAACGACGCGGACATCGACACCGGCTCCGGGCCGGTGTCCGGCCGCCCGGCAGCCAAGTCCCGCCCGGTCGCCGAGCACCTCTCCGCCCCGCTGTCCGCCCTCGTCGAACGCGCCCTGACCAACAGCGACAACGACATCGCCGAGGCGCTGGCCCGGCAGACCGCCCTGGCCGCGGGCGAACCCGCCGACTTCGACGGCGGCCGACGGGCCGTCACCGCGCAGCTGAAGAAGCTGCATCTGCCGCTGAACGGCGCAAAGTTCGCCGACGGCAGCGGACTGAACCGGCAGGACAAGGTCACCGCAGGGCTGCTGGCCGGGCTGCTGGCCCGCGCCGCCGACCCGGACCACCCCGAACTGCGCCCGGTCCTCACCGGCCTCCCGGTGGCCGGCTTCAGTGGCACCCTCAGCAAGCGGTACACCGAGACGTCGCGCGGCACCGGTCTGATCCGTGCCAAGACCGGCACCCTCACCGGGGTGAACACCCTCGCCGGGACCGTCGTCGACGGCCGGGGGCGACTGCTCGCCTTCGCCTTCCTGGCATCCGGTACGACCTCGCCGTCCGAGGCCCAGTCCTCGCTCGACGCCCTTGCCGCGAGCCTCGCCGCCCGCAACGGGTGAGCCGGTCAAGAGCTCACCGCGGAGCGACCCGAGCACGTACGGTTGACGCATGACGAGCATCGGTGGTGCCGAGATGGTCGACTGGAATCTGGCGGTTGCGACCGCGACCCGGCTTGTACGGCCGGGCCCCGACATCAGCCGCGAGGAGGCCCGCGAAGTCGTCGCGGAGCTTCGCCGGCATGCCAAGTCCGCGGAGGAACACGTCCGCTCCTTCACGCGGATGATCCCCGAGGGGTCCGAACCGGAGGACACCCCGGTCCTGGTCGTCGACCGGGCCGGCTGGATCAGGGCGAACGTCGCGGGCTTCCGCGAACTGCTCCGCCCCCTCCTGGAGAAGATGCAGGACCGGCGCGGCAACAGCCCGGGCGGCGCCGTACTGGGCGCGGTCGGCGGCAAGGTCACCGGTGTCGAACTGGGCATGCTCCTGTCGTTCCTGGCCTCCCGGGTGCTCGGCCAGTACGAGACCTTCGCCCCGGCCGGCCGCGACCTCCCGGGCTCGGCCGACGGCGGCGGCAGGCTGTTGCTGGTCGCCCCGAACATCGTGCACGTCGAGCGTGAACTCGATGTCGACCCGCACGACTTCCGGCTCTGGGTCGCGCTCCACGAGGAGACCCACCGCACCCAGTTCACCGGTGTGCCGTGGCTCCGCGACCATCTGCAGGGTGAGATCCAGTCATTCCTCGACGAGACCGACGTCGACCCGATGACCGTGCTGGAGCGGCTCCGCGAGGCCGCCCAGTCGCTCGCCGGCGGCCGGCCCGAGGGCGAGGACGGCGAGGACGGCGGCCGCAGCCTCGTGGAGATCGTGCAGACCCCTGCCCAGCGCGAGATCCTCGGCCGGCTCACGGCCGTGATGTCCCTCCTCGAAGGGCACGCGGACTATGTGATGGACGGCGTCGGCCCCGAGGTCGTGTCCTCCGTCGCCGAGATCCGGGAGAAGTTCCAGCAGCGCCGGGCGCGCGGCGCCTCGCGGCTCGACCAGGCGCTCCGCAAGCTCCTCGGGCTCGACGCCAAACTGCGTCAGTACCGGGACGGCGAGCGGTTCGTACGCGCCGTGGTCGACGAGGTCGGCATGGACGGCTTCAACCGGGTCTGGACGTCCCCGAACACCCTCCCCACCAAGGCTGAGATCGCCGCTCCGGCGGACTGGATCGCGAGGGTGCACCGTAAGGCAGAGTCGTGATCATGGGGCGGCCGACGGGGGAAGACGACAGATGTACGCGCCGGTAATCACCCATCCGAGGGACCGTAGGGGCATGGAAAGGCGTGCAATGCTCGATGGGCGGCCCGGCTCTGTCACCATCGACGCACTCTGAGTGACGGCACTTGTCCGTGCCGACGCTTCGAAGCACCCCCCAAAACTTCACGAAGGGCACCGGACATGGGTCCCCATCCTGCGGTCGCGGCGATACGCCTGGCGGTCCGCCGCGTACTCCACGACGTACTCAACGAATTCGCCGAACGCACCGATCACGACGGACACATCGCACATACCGAGCGCGCCTCCCGCCCCGAGTTCGCCGAAGCCGGCACGGGCAGGTGCGGCGCCGCACTCGCCGACCGTCCCGCGCTTCCCGAACGGCCCGACACCCCGCTGGTGCTGGTCGCCTGTTCCGGAGGCGCCGACTCCATGGCGCTCGCCTCCGCCCTCGCCTTCGAGGCCCGCAAGCTGGCCGTCCGGGCCGGCGGTATCACCGTCGACCACAATCTCCAGGACGGGTCCGACGACCGCGCCGCCGAGGTCGTCGCCCGGCTCAGGGGCATGCGCCTCGACCCGGTCGAGGCCGTCGCCGTGCACGTCGGTAGCGAGGGCGGTCCCGAGGCCGCCGCCCGTGACGCCCGCTACGCCGCCCTGGACGCGGCGGCCGAGCGGCACGGCGCCGCCGCGGTGCTGCTCGGCCACACCCGCGACGACCAAGCGGAGACGGTCCTGCTCGGCCTCGCCCGCGGCTCCGGTATCCGCTCGCTCTCCGGCATGGCCGCCGCATCCGGCCCGGCCGGCCGCTACCGCCGCCCCTTCCTCCAGCTCGACCGGCAGACCGCCCGCAAAGCCTGCCTCGTCCAGTCCCTGCCCGTCTGGGACGACCCGCACAACATCGACCCCGCCTACACCCGCTCCCGGCTGCGTCACGAGGGCCTGCCCGCCCTGGAGAAGGCTCTCGGCAAAGGCGTCGTAGGGGCCCTGGCCCGTACCGCGCAGCTCTCCCGCGACGACGCCGACGCCCTGGACACCTGGGCCGCCGAGGCCGACTCCGCCGTACGCGACGACGCCGGGCAGCTGGAATGCGCCAAGCTGTACGCGCTGCCGCCCGCCGTCCGCCGCCGGGTGCTGCGCCGTGCGGCCGTGGAGGCGGGCGCTCCGGCCGGTTCGCTGTTCGCCCGGCACATCGAAGAAGTCGACCGGTTGATCACCGGCTGGCGCGGCCAGCAGGCCATCAACCTCCCCGGCCGAGTCGAAGCCCGGCGCCAGGGTGGCAGACTGGTGATTCGGCAGAGCTGACGCACAAGCGGCTGACATGCAGGCGAGCGGCCGCGCAGGTCCGGGACACCACCCCGGACCGGGCAGGCAAAGGAAGAGACGCGGGTGAACGAGAAGGACATGGGTACCGACCTTCAGGCGGTGCTCCTCACCAAGGAAGAGATCGACGCGAAGCTCGTCGAGCTGGCCGCGAAGATCGACGCGGAGTACGCGGGCAAGGACCTGCTCATCGTCGGCGTCCTCAAGGGCGCAGTGATGGTGATGGCGGACCTGGCGCGCGCACTGTCCACCCCCGTCACCATGGACTGGATGGCTGTCTCGTCGTACGGCGCGGGCACCCAGTCGTCCGGTGTCGTCCGGATCCTCAAGGACCTGGACACCGACATCAAGGGCAAGCACGTCCTGATCGTCGAGGACATCATCGACTCGGGCCTCACGCTGTCCTGGCTGATGTCGAACCTGGGCTCGCGTGAGCCCGCCAGCCTGGAGATCTGCACCCTGCTGCGCAAGCCGGACGCGGCGAAGGTCGCGCTCGACTGCAAGTGGGTCGGCTTCGACATCCCCAACGAGTTCGTCGTCGGTTACGGGCTGGACTACGCGGAGAAGTACCGCAACCTGCCCTTCGTCGGGACGCTCGCCCCGCACGTCTACGGCGGCTGACCGGCCGCGACCCCTCTTTCCCCGGTCCGCATCCGACGTGGGCGGGCTGCCGGGGAACCCTTGACCGCCGCGCGGCGTTGAAGCCTTCGAAGGCACGTTTGACAGACGTCCTCGGCGGTCACGGGTGACAATGCTGGGGTACCGTCCGAAGAACAGTCTTTTCTCACAGCAGCATTTACCTACGGGCAGGAGGGACGGGGCGACTTCGCTCCGTATGGATGGACGTGAAGCGATACTTCCGTGGGCCGGTCATGTGGATCGTGCTGGCCGTCCTCGCCGTGGTCGTGTTGATGCAGGTCGTCGGCTCGTCTGGCGGCTACAAGACGGTGGACACCGGCAAGGTGATCCAGGCGATCAGCAAGGACCAGGTGGAGCAGGCCAAGCTGACCACCGGTGACGAACAGATCCTCAAGATTGAGCTGAAGGACGGCCAGAATCTCCCGGGCGAGTCCGGCAGCAAGTTCCAGGCGAGCTACATCGGTGACCAGGGTGTCCAGCTTGCCGACACGCTGCAGAAGAAGTTCGAGAGCGGTGACATCGAGAAGGGTTACACCGTCTCGCCGTCGAAGCAGTCGCCGTTCATCTCGATCCTTCTCTCGCTGCTGCCCTTCGTCCTGATCGTGGTCGTCTTCCTGTTCCTGATGAATCAGATGCAGGGTGGCGGCTCCAAGGTCATGCAGTTCGGCAAGTCCAAGGCGAAGCTGATCACCAAGGACACCCCGAAGACGACGTTCGCCGATGTGGCGGGGTCCGACGAGGCGGTCGAGGAGCTCCACGAGATCAAGGAGTTCCTCCAGGAGCCGGCGAAGTTCCAGGCCGTCGGGGCCAAGATCCCCAAGGGCGTCCTGCTGTACGGGCCTCCCGGTACGGGCAAGACGCTGCTCGCACGCGCCGTCGCGGGCGAGGCGGGCGTCCCGTTCTACTCGATCTCCGGTTCCGACTTCGTCGAGATGTTCGTCGGTGTCGGTGCCTCCCGGGTCCGTGACCTGTTCGAGCAGGCCAAGGCGAACGCCCCGGCGATCGTCTTCGTCGACGAGATCGACGCCGTCGGCCGGCACCGCGGTGCGGGTCTCGGCGGCGGTCACGACGAGCGCGAGCAGACCCTGAACCAGTTGCTCGTCGAGATGGACGGATTCGACGTGAAGGGCGGCGTGATCCTGATCGCCGCCACGAACCGGCCGGACATCCTCGACCCGGCGCTGCTGCGTCCGGGCCGCTTCGACCGGCAGATCGCGGTCGACCGGCCGGACATGCAGGGCCGACTCGAGATCCTCAAGGTGCACCAGAAGGGCAAGCCGGTCGCCCCGGACGTCGATCTCGGCGCCGTGGCCCGTCGTACCCCCGGCTTCACCGGTGCCGACCTGTCGAACGTGCTGAACGAAGCGGCGCTCCTCACGGCGCGCAGCAACCAGAAGCTGATCGACAACGAGATGCTGGACGAGGCGATCGACCGCGTCGTGGCCGGCCCGCAGAAGCGGACCCGGATCATGTCCGACAAGGAGAAGAAGATCACCGCGTACCACGAGGGCGGACACGCCCTGGTCGCGGCGGCCTCGCCGAACTCGGACCCGGTGCACAAGATCACGATCCTCTCCCGCGGCCGCGCCCTCGGTTACACGATGGTGCTGCCCGAGGAGGACAAGTACTCCACGACGCGCAACGAGATGCTCGACCAGCTTGCCTACATGCTGGGCGGGCGCGCGGCCGAGGAGCTGGTCTTCCACGACCCGACCACCGGCGCTGCGAACGACATCGAGAAGGCCAGTGCCACGGCCCGCGCGATGGTCACGCAGTACGGCATGACGGAGCGGCTCGGCGCGATCAAGTTCGGCGGCGACAACACCGAGCCCTTCCTGGGCCGGGAGATGGGCCACCAGCGCGACTACTCGGAAGAGGTCGCGGCGCTCGTCGACGAAGAGGTCAAGAAGCTCATCGAGACCGCGCACAACGAGGCCTGGGAGATCCTCGTCGAGAACCGCGACGTTCTCGACAACCTGGTCCTCCAGCTGCTGGAGAAGGAGACCCTCGGCAAGGAGCAGATCGCCGAGATCTTCGCCGGAATCGTGAAGCGTCCGGCCCGTCCGGCGTGGACCGGCTCCGCACGGCGTACGCCGTCGACGCGGCCTCCGGTGCTCTCGCCGAAGGAGCTCGCTCTCACCAACGGCGTCACCACGGCCAACGGCTCGACGCCGACGGACACCACCCCGGCCACCGAGGCGGTCCCGGAGGAGCGTCCGGAGAGCTGACACGGACCCGGTGTGGCCCCCGTCACGGGGGTCCACCGACCCGGAATGGATGCCGTGCCCCCCAGGTTTTAGCCTGGGGGGCACGGCTTTTTGGTATGCCCGCGCGATGTCCGTGCAGGTGACAGCTGAAGGAACGAGGCACAGATGACCGACCCGGTGACGCTGGACGGCCAGGGCTCGATCGGTGAGTTCGACGAGAAGCGGGCCGAGGCCGCGGTGCGCGAGCTTCTCATCGCCGTCGGAGAGGACCCGGACCGGGAGGGGCTGCGGGAGACGCCGGGACGGGTGGCGCGGGCGTACAAGGAGATATTCGCCGGCCTGCACCAGGCGCCCGAGGACGTCCTGACGACCACGTTCGATCTCGGCCACGACGAGATGGTGCTGGTCAAGGACATCGAGGTGTTCTCGACCTGTGAGCACCACCTCGTTCCGTTCCGGGGGGTCGCGCACGTCGGGTACATTCCGGCGACCACCGGAAAGATCACCGGCCTGTCGAAGCTGGCCCGGCTGGTCGACGTCTACGCCCGACGCCCGCAGGTGCAGGAGCGGCTCACCACGCAGATCGCCGACTCGCTGATGAGGATCCTGGAGCCGCGCGGAGCCATCGTCGTGGTCGAGTGCGAGCACATGTGCATGTCGATGCGCGGGATCCGCAAGCCGGGCGCGAAGACGCTGACGTCGGCGGTACGCGGCCAGCTCCGTGACCCCGCGACGCGCGCGGAGGCGATGAGCCTGATCATGGCGCGCTGAGGGCCGGTCGCGGTGCCGAAGCCGCCGTGGGCGGTGCCGGTGTGCCGGACGGGCACGGCGCGTCAGGCGGAGGCGGCGCTCTTGTCGTCGTCCTTGTCGTCCGGGAGCTTGCAGACGCGTTCCAGGAACAGGGCGGCGGCAACCACCCCGATGCCGGCTAGCACCGCGAGGCCGGCGTAGATCGCCTGGTCGCGGCGGGCAGGCACGTCGAGCGAGCCGAGCAGGAACACTCCCACACCGCCGTACAGGCCGGCGACCAGCGAGACGACCAGGGCGCTGGCCTGGCCGAAGACCACGGCACGGGCCGCCATCAGCGGCTCGACGCCCTTCGCGCCCGGGCGGCGCTCACGCTGGGCGCGCAGCCGGGAGCGGATGGAGAGCGCCGTCGCGAGCAGGATGACGGCGATCACCGCGAGCACGACGGGTGCGGCGAGAGGCACGCTCGGCAGCGTGTCGAGCGAGTCCCAGAGGCGGGCCCCGCCCCAGGACAGCACGCCTGCCGCGACGAAGATTCCGGCCAGTACCCCGAGCCGTAGTTGCCTCACCGCGAGAGCCGCCCTTCGCCGCCGGCCGATCGACCGTCGGTCTCCGTGTCCATCCGTCTGTTCTGTGCCGTTACCGGCCTGCCCTGAGCCTAACGACTACTCGGGCAGGCGGAGTTCCAGATCGGGCCGAGGACGTATGCCCTCGCGTCCGACACCGTCGAGCAGGCCGGCGACCGGGCCGCGGCCAGGAAGCTGGGCCTCGGGGTCGATGTCGTGCCACGGGGCGAGGACGAAGGCACGCTCATGGGCCCGGGGGTGGGGGAGGGTGAGGACCGGGTCGTCGGAGACGACGTCCGCGTACGCCACGATGTCGACGTCGATCGTGCGCGCGCCCCAGCGCTCCTCACGGACGCGCTCGAAGGCCTCCTCGATGGCCTGGCCGCGCTCCAGGAGGGAGGACGGGGGAAGCGTCGTCTTCACGACGATCACCGCGTTGAAGTACAACGGCTGGGAGCCGGGGGCGACGCCCCAGGGCTCCGTCTCGTACACCGGAGAGACCGCCTTGACCCGGAGACCGGGGGTGTCCTCCAGCGCGTCGATGGCGCCCTGCAGGGTCTCCAGCCGGTTGCCGAGGTTGGCGCCGAGGGAGAGGACGGCGAGTTTGGGGTTCGAAAGGGTGATGTCCGCGGCGTCCACCTGCTCGACCACGGAGGCGGGAACCGGCTGTACGGTCGGGTCGCTCTGCCCCTCGGTAGAAAATGCAGTCATGCTCGGCTCCGGGTGATGGTGATGGTCACATCGTCGAAGGGAACGGTGATCGGCGCATCCGGCTTGTGGACGACGACCTCCACCTCCTCGACACCTTCGTGCCCCAGGCACTTCTGGGCGATGCGTTCCGCGAGTGTTTCGATCAGATCGACCGGGTCTCCCTGCACGATTTCGACGACTTCCTCCGCGACCACGCCGTAGTGCACGGTCTTCGTCAGGTCGTCGGAGGCTGCCGCGGGGCGGGTGTCGAGGCTGAGAACCAGGTCCACGATGAAGGTCTGGCCCTCTTCCCGCTCCCGGGGAAACACACCATGGTTCCCACGGGCCCTGAGGCCGCGCAGCGCGACACGATCCACGCGAATCACTCCTGCTGTCGTTGGTCGTAGGGGCACGGGGCCGTATGCGGGTGGCGAGGTGCCCTCATTCGAATCTACCTGCGAGCACCGACAGTGCTCGCTCGCGGGGCCATGGACAGGGCCGTGGTGGGCCGGTAGCCGCCTCCCCTACCCGCAGTCCCGGGTTCCATTCCCTTCGGAGGCACATCCGCTCAGGAGGGCGTGTCCTCGTCATCGTCGTCATCGGAGTCGGCCAGCACCGGCGACCCGTGGTGGGACCAGAGCTTCCAGCCGTCCCCGGTTCGCCGGAAGACATTGGTGGCGACGACGAGTTGGCCCACCAGCGGCCCGAGCTCGCCGCCGTCCTCCGCCGGGCCGCCGCTGAGGATGTTCTCGGTACAGGTCACGAGGGCCGTGTCACCCGTCATGGAGACCCCGACATCGGTCAGGAAGAACTGGATGTACTCGGTGTTCGCCATGATCAGTGCATAGCTGCGCAGCACCTCGCCGCGGCCGGTGAGCACCGGCCAGCCGGGGTGGACGCAGGAGATGGTGAGGTCCTCGCCGGGCAGCCAGAGCCCGGAGAGCTCGTCGAGATCGCCACGCTCCATCGCCTCGTAGAAGGCGGTGTTGGCCTGCTCGACCGCCGCGATGTCGGCGGCGACCTCCGCCTGGTCGTCGTGACGCTCGCTCACGCGGCTCCCTCGACAGCGCGGGCGACCCGTACGGCGTCGGCGGTGGCCCGGACCTCGTGGACCCTGACCGCCCAGGCGCCCGCCTGGGCGGACAGGGCGGAGATCGCGGCGGTGGCCGCGTCGCGTTCGCGGGCGGGCGGCGGGGCGGCGCCCTCACGGGCCAGCACATGGCCGAGGAACCGCTTGCGGGAGGCGGCGACCAGCATCGGACGGCCGAGGGCGCGCAGCTCGTCGAGGTGAGCGACGAGGGCGAGGTCGTGGGCGGCGTCCTTGGCGAAGCCGAGGCCCGGGTCGACCACGATCCGTTCGGGGGCGACACCGCCCGCGACCACGGCGTCCATCCGCATCCGCAGCTCCGCGACGACCTCGGCGACGACGTCCTCGTACACCGCGCGGCTGTTCATGGATTCGCTGAAGCCGCGCCAGTGCATGACGACGAACGGTGTGCCGGACGCGGCGACGACCGGGATCATGTCCGGGTCGGCGAGCCCGCCGCTCACGTCGTTGACGAGGGCCGCACCGGCGGCGACGGCCTGTTCGGCGACGCGGGCGCGCATGGTGTCCACGGAGATCGTGACGCCTTCCCGGGCCAGCTCCCGGACGACCGGGACCACGCGCCGCAGTTCCTCGGACTCGTCCACCCGGCTGGCACCTGGGCGGGTCGACTCGCCACCGACGTCGACCAGGTCGGCGCCCTCGGCGACCAGCTCGAGGCCGTGCTTGATCGCAGCCGTGGTGTCGAACCAGCGGCCCCCGTCGGAGAAGGAGTCCGGGGTCACATTGACGACACCCATGACCGCACAGCGGTCCCACTCCGGCAGGCCTCGGACCGTGCCTCGTCCACGCAACGTACTCATGCGACCAGCGTAGGCCCGTACCGAGCAGTGTTATGCCGTGCGGGCACCGTGCTCCTGGCCGGAGACCGGTGCGTGGGCGCAGGGGAGGGGCCGGGCGGACATGAAGCGGCGGGGGAACGGACGGGGCAGACCGACGTTGACGAAACCCTCGGCCTGCATTGCGGCGAACGAGATCCGGGGCAGGTCGCGGCTGGTGCGGTAGACGACGAAGCGGGGCTCCCAGCGCGGCCGGAACTTGGCGTTGAACTTGTACAGCGACTCGATCTGGAACCAGCGCGACAGGAAGATCAGCAGGCCGCGCCAGCCCCGGAGCACCGGGCCCGCACCCAGTCGCTCGCCGCGGGCGAGCGCCGAGCGGAACATCGCGAAGTTCAGCGAGATGCGCTCGATGCCGAGCCGGGGCGCGTCCTGGAGGGAGGCGACGATCAGCAGCTCGTTCATGCCGGGGTCGGCGGAACGGTCGCGGCGCATCAGCTCCAGGGACATGCCGTCCGTACCCCACGGGACGAAATGGATCACGGCCTTCAGGTCGCCGTAAGGGGAGTCGGCGGTGCGCTCGTCGGCCTTGTGGGCGGTGGCGATGACGCAGTCGCCGTCGGCCGGGTCGCCGATCCGGCCGAGCGCCATGGAGAAGCCGCGCTCGGTGTCCGTACCGCGCCAGTCGGCGGCGGCCCGCCGGATGCGGGCCAGCTCGGTCTCGCCGATGTCGCGGACGCGCCGGACCCGGGTCTCGTAGCCGGCCCGCTCAATGCGCTTCACCATCTGGCGTACGTTGCGCATCGCGCGCCCGGCGAGCGAGAAATCCGCGACATCCACCACCGCCTCGTCGCCCAGTTCCAGCGCGTCGAGCCCGGTCTCGCGGGTCCAGACCTCGCCGCCGGTCTCACTGCAGCCCATCACCGCGGGTGTCCAGGAGTGCGCCTTCGCCTCGTCCATGAACCGCTCGATGGCGCCCGGCCAGGCCTCCACGTCCCCGATCGGGTCGCCGCTGGCCAGCATCACGCCGGAGACGACGCGGTAGCAGACGGCGGCCTTGCCGCTGGGGGAGAAGACGACGCCCTTGTCACGGCGGAGTGCGAAGTGGCCGAGCGAATCGCGGGCGCCGTGCTTGTCGAGCAGCGCGCGCAGCCGGAGTTCATCTTCTTCGGTGAGACGGGCGGCCGGATGTTCGGGGCGGAACGCGAGGTAGATGGTGGTGACGGCGGTCAGCAGACCGAGTGCGCCGAGCGAGTACGCCACGGTCCAGGAGGTGACCCCGGCGTACTCGACGGGCCCCTCGAAGCCGACCATTCCGTACAGGACGTGCTGGAGCCGGTCGGCGATGGAGGGGTTCCCGACGACCCGGCCGGGATGGACGGAGACGATGACCAGCCCCAGACCGAGCGAACCCGCCCCGAGCAGAACGAAGTTGGCCAGCGCCCGCCAACGGCTCCGCGGGTCGGGGAGTGCGGTGAACTCATTCCGGTGGCGGACCAGCAGGTAGCACAGCGCCAGTGAGACGACTGTGCCGATGACCGAGTGGCGGTAGGTGAACTGCGCTGCCGCGCCGGCCGGGAGGAGTGCCACGGCGGCGCGCCAGGCCCGCCGCTTGCGCCGCTTGAGGCCGTGTGCGAGGAGGAGCAGCAGCATTCCCGCACTCAGCGACAGTGCGGCGGCGAAGGGCCCGAGGGCCCCGGGGAGCACTTCGGCGAGGGTGTGCATCCGACTGTGCCTGAAGCGCGGGAACACGCCTGCGGCGACGTCGATCAGGCCGACGAACGTGCAGGCGGTGCCGACGAGCGCCGGAACGGCCTCCGGGCGCGGTCCGCGTAGGAGCTTGCGCACAGCACGCGGAACCAAACCTGATTTATCCCCATCTAGCGTGACAGACATCGCTTCCCGTGGCTCCGCGAGAGATTCCTGAGTCCGTCGGCCGAAGCGCCCCGGACGATGTGCGACCTCTAGGACGAGGCTTCCGGGCAGCGGGTTCACCCGTATCCCGGAAATTTCCTGACAAGAAAGCTCACCCACTATGGGGCTCACCAGTAAGGCAGTTCTGGCCCTGGCCATCGGGCTGGCTGTCGTTCTGTTCGCCGCCACCGTCTGTCTCTGGCCGAGGCTCGCGCGCCGCAGCGTGTCCGCGGTGTTCGGCCGGGTCGGCCTGTTGCTGGCCACTCAGGTGATGGTCTTCGCCTCGGTTGGCCTGCTGGCGAACAACTCCTTTCAGTTCTACGGCTCCTGGGCCGACTTTCTCGGTCGACAGCAGGAGCTGGGGGTGGTGGCGGACGGTGCCACCGGGGCGTCGGCATCGAAGAACATCGTCCGGGTCGGGATGGAACGGCCCGATGTCCCGGGCGAATCACGGACCACGGCCGTCGGCCGGGTCGACAAGGTCGTCGTCGCAGGGCGGCTCTCGGGAATCGAGAGCTCGGCGTACGTGTATCTGCCGCCGGAGTACTTCCAGTCCGAGTACTCCCGCCGGACGTTCCCCGCGGTCGTCGTCCTCACCGGCTACCCGGGCACCGCGGAGAACCTCCTGAAGGGTCTTCAGTACCCGCGGACAGCGCTCGACCGGGTGAGATCCGGCCGGGCGCAGCCCATGATTCTGGTGATGCTGAGGCCAACGGTCGCGCCGCCGAGGGACACCGAGTGCGTGAACATAAAGGGTGGTCCCCAGACCGAGACGTTCTTCGCGAAGGACCTGCCGGAGGCGCTCTCGGACGCGTACCGGATCGGGAAGCGGGCACGGAACTGGGGCATCATCGGCAACTCGACCGGTGGCTACTGCGCGCTGAAGATCGGCCTGCACCACCCGGACAGGTTCTCGGCCAGCGCCGGGCTGTCCGCGTACTACAGGGCGGCCGAGGACCCGACGACCGGTGATCTCTTCCACGGGAGCCGGCGGGCCCGCGAGCGCGCCGACCTGCTGTGGAGCCTGGACCATCTGCCGCAGCCCGACTCGTCCTTCCTGGTGACCACGTCGCGGCGCGGCGAGGGGAACTACCGGGGTACACGGCACTTCATGGCGAAGGTGAGGGCCCCCGCGCAGGTGTCGTCGATCGTGCTGGACAGCGGCGGGCACAACTTCAACACGTGGCGGCGGGAGATCCCTTCGGTGCTGGAGTGGATGAGCAGCCGGCTGAGTGAGGACTGAGCGCTCGTCGCCGGTCCGGCGAGTGCCGGTCTCAGGGTGAGCCGGTCCTCGCTACGGTCGCCACGGTTTCCACAGCCACCTCGGCGCGTGGCACGTCCTGGGCGTCCGCGTCGATCGAGCGGCGCAGCGCTTCATGGAGGCGAGCCGGGGTGAGCACCCCGAGGAACCGGCCGGTGCTCTCCTTGTCGATGACCGCTATCCAGCCCGCGTCGTGCTGGAGCATGGTGGCGAACGCCTGCTTGAGCGGGGCGCCGACGGGGAGCCAGGCCTCCATACGGCGGGCGTGTTCGCGGACCGTGCCCTTGGCTTCGGCGAGGGCGGTGTCCGCCGGGATCCAGCCGTGCAGTTTGTCCTCGCGGTCCAGGACGACGGCCCAGCGCGCCCCTTCCGCGCGCAGCCGCTCGGTCGCCCGGGAGAGCGGGTCGTCCAGATGCACGACGGGGGGCTGGTCGAGGTCGCTCTCCTCGATGGGGGTGACGGAGAGCCGCTTGAGACCGCGGTCCGCGCCGACGAAGTCCGCGACGTACGGGGTGGCGGGTGCGCCGAGTACGGTCGCCGGGGAGTCGAACTGCTCGATGGAGCCCTGCCCGTAGACGGCGATCCGGTCGCCGAGCCGAACGGCTTCCTCGATGTCGTGGGTGACGAAGAGCACGGTTTTGCGGACCTGCGCCTGGAGTCTGAGGAATTCGTTCTGCAGGCGTTCACGGACGACCGGGTCGACCGCGCCGAAAGGTTCATCCATCAGCAGTACCGGCGGATCCGCGGCAAGTGCCCTTGCTACTCCGACGCGTTGGCGCTGACCTCCGGAGAGCTGGTCCGGATATCGGTCGCCGTAAACGGACGGATCGAGTCCCACGAGGTCGAGGAGTTCGGCCGCGCGCTCCCGGCCCTTTCCCCGTTTCCAGCCGAGGAGATGGGGAACGGTCGCCGTGTTTTCCAGCACCGTCCTGTGCGGGAAGAGGCCGACCTGCTGGATCACATAACCGATACGGCGGCGCAGTCGGACGGGGTCGATGGCGGATATGTCGTCCCCGTCGAGGAATATCCGGCCCTCGGTCGGTTCGATCAGCCGGTTCACCATCTTCATGGTGGTGGTCTTGCCGCAGCCCGACGGTCCCACGAGCGTGACCAGTTCACCTTCGGCCACGTCGAAGGAGAGATCGTCGACGGCGGTCGTGCCGTCCGCGTACCGCTTGGTGACGTGCTCGAATCGGATCATGGTTCCCCATTGTGGCGCGTGTTCTGTGAAGGACATGTTGCTGGAATACAACGGCCTCGGCGATTGTCAGTGGTCGAGGATAGGGTCGCCAGACATCGGTCCGACACGGCGAACGCGAGAGGGGGACGGATGGCGGGGCAGAACTGCCTGGTGGCGAACGACTGGATCTGCGGGGAGTATCTCCGTTCCCGCAGCCAGGAGTTGACCGACGCGACCGTTCAGCACATCTGGATCACCGCGGTATCGGTGGTGATCGGGCTCCTGGTGGCATTTCCGCTGGCGTTGCTCGCGCGCCGCAGCCGACGGCTGGCGGGACCGGTGCTCGGCCTGACGACGGTGCTCTACACCGTGCCTTCGCTGGCGATGTTCTCGCTGCTGCTGCCGCTGTTCGGACTTTCCGCCGCGCTGGTCGTCACCGGCCTTGTGCTGTATTCGCTGACCATTCTCGTACGGAACATCCTGGCCGGGCTCGAAGCGGTGCCGCAGGAGGCGAAGGACGCCGCGAAGGGCATGGGGTACGGGCCGGGAAGGCTGCTGTGGGAGGTCGAACTCCCGCTGGCACTGCCCGCGTTGATGGCCGGGGTCCGGATCGCCACGGTCTCCACGATCGCGCTGACGACCGTCGGCTCGATCGTCGGCAGAGGCGGCCTCGGCAACCTCATCGAGGATGCCCTGCCGAGTTTCTTCAAGGCGCAGGTGCTCACCGCGTCGGTGCTCTGCGTCCTGCTCGCGGTGGTCGCCGACCTGCTGCTGCTCGGGGTGCAGCGGCTGCTGACGCCCTGGACCCGGATACCGAGGACCCGCGACGCCGTGGGTGCGGGAGCTACGGCGGAGGCGGTCTGACGCATGGGAGTACTCGCAGAGGCCTGGACCTGGCTGACCACCGGCGCCAACTGGTCGGGGGAGAGCGGGGCGGGCCACCGGCTCGGCGAGCATCTGTACGTCAGCGGGGTGTCTCTCGCACTTGCCTGCCTGATCGCGTTGCCGTTGGCCCTGTATCTGGGGCACATCGGGAAGGGGGGCGCGCTGGCCGTCAACGTCTCCAACGTGGGGCGGGCGATACCGGTCTTCGCGGTGCTGGCCCTGTTCATGGTGTCGCCGCTGCGCAACGCCGGATATGTGCCGACGGTCATCGCGCTGGTGCTGTTCGCCGTGCCGCCGCTGCTGACCAACGCCTACGTCGGGATGACCGGGGTGGACCGGTCGGTGGTGGAGGCGGCGCGGGGCATGGGGATGTCCGGCGGCCAGCTCTTCGTACGGGTCGAGCTCCCGCTGGCCTATCCGCTGATCATGACCGGTCTGCGCTCGGCGGCGGTCCAGGTCGTCGCCACGGCCACGATCGCCGCGATGGTCGGCCAGGGCGGTCTCGGCCGGATCATCACCGCCGGATTCAACACGTACAACACACCGCAGGTGGTCGCGGGCGCGCTGCTCGTCGCCGTGCTCGCCCTGCTCGTCGAGGCGGTGCTGGTGGGGCTGGACCGGGCCCTGTCGCCGCTCCGCCGCCGGCGGACCGCCTGATCACCTGATCCCATTCATGTGCCCAACGCACCTCGCAAACAGCCCTGTTGCTGTGGACGGAGAACAACATGAGCAAGACCTCGCGCATAGCCGGCGCGGTCGTCGGCATGGTCGTGCTGGCCGGCTCGCTCGCAGCCTGCGGCGGCGACAGCCTGGAGAAGGACAAGGGCGGTTCCGCCGCGTCCGGCGGCTCCGGGAAGAAGGGCTCGCTCGTCGTCGGCGCCGCCGCCTTCACCGAGTCCAAGGTGGTCGCCGAGCTGTACGCGCAGATTCTCGGCGACGCCGGATACAGCACCTCGGTCACCACGGTGAAGAACCGGGAACTGTACGAGCCGTCCCTGGAGAAGGGCGAGATCGACGTCGTACCGGAATATGCCGCGACGATCGCCGAATTCCTCAACGCCAAGGTGAACGGGGCGAAGGCGGCCGAGGAGAAGCCGGTTGCCTCCGGTGACGTGGCGGCCACCGTCGCCGCGCTGGAGAAGCTCGCCACCCCGCGCGGGCTGAAGGTGCTTCCGGCCGGTGACGCCGTCGACCAGAACGCCTTCGCGGTGACGAAGGAATTCGCCGACAAGAACAAGCTGAAGACTCTTTCGGACCTCGGCGCCTCCAAGCTGAAGGTGAAGATCGCGGCGGGTGACGAGTGCGAGGTGCGGCCGTTCTGCGCACCGGGTCTGAAGAAGACGTACGGCATTGATGTCACCGGTATCGACCCCAAGGGAGTCGGCACCCCGCAGGCCAAGCAGGCGGTGAAGGACGGCAAGGACCAGCTGGTCCTCACCACCACCACGGACGCGGTGCTGGACAGCTACGGCCTGGTGTTCCTGGACGACGACAAGAAGCTCCAGAACGCGGACAACGTCCTTCCGGTCCTCAATGCCAAGGACGCGGGCGCAGCGGACATTGCCGATGCGCTCGGCAAGCTCACCAAGGTGCTCACCACGGAGGACCTCGCGGAACTCAACCGCAAGGTCGACGCCGAGCGCGCCAAGCCCGCCGATGTGGCCAAGGACTATCTGCAGTCGAAAGGCTTGATCAAGAAGTAGCGGATGACGACTTAGGGGGCCGCCGGTAAGCCCGTCAGGTAACTGCCGGGGAACAGATTGCCGGGCGGCCTCCCAAGTGACCCCTACGCACGGTAAATTTCAGGCCATGCCACGTGGACGTCACCGCCATTCGCCGCCTCTCCACAGAATCCTTCCCCCTTCGGTCGTCGCCGGAGCGGCAGTCGTCTGTGCGGCGGGCGCCTGGCTTCTCGCCGACCCCCTGGTCCTGCGCGGACTGGTCGCCGCCGCGGCGGCCGCCGCCGTCACGGGGGCATATCTGATGCGCGCCTGGGACCGGGAGGCGGGCCGCCGCGTCGCGGATCTGACGCGCGCCCGTGCCAGCGACGAATGGAAGACCGAGGAGCGCGTAGCGGAGCTCGAGGCCGACCTCGACGAGTCGCGGACGCTGCGCGTCCGGCTCGAGACGAAGCTGCGCCGCAAGCGTGTGGAACTCGCCGGTCTGCGCGGTGAGCACGCCGCACTGCTGCGCCGGTACGCCAACGCCGAGACCGAGCGGGCCAGCGCGCTGGAGGGCCGGAGGCAGCTCGCGATCGAAGCGGCCGCGACGCCCCGGGAGCTGCCCACCGCGCGTTCCACGCCGACGCCGGCCGCGTATCGCAGCGCCGCCCAGGCCCTGCAGGACCTCAGTCGCAACGCCGCGCTCCAGGAGGCCCGCCGCACTGCCGAGCAGGCCAGGAAGCGCGATCTCGAGGAGCGCGCGCGGGAGGCCGAGGAACCGCAGGGGAAGCATGCGGCGACCGCCGCACCGGGCACCGAGCAGCGCCGCCCGCAGGCCGCCCTGCCCCCGGCCCGCCGCCCGTCGACGGTGCTCCCGGCGCCGCGCACGGTCCCGGCCGCCAGCGCGGTCGTACCGTACGCCCCGTCCCGCCGCCATCCGGTGCCGCAGGGAAGCTTCGACTTCTTCGGTACGCAGAAGGCGCACGCCGCGATCGAGTCCGTGCAGAACGAGGACCTTGCGGACGTGGTCGGCGAGGAGGCACTGGCCGCGCACCGCACGGGCACGGCCGCGAACCGCACCGTCGGCAAGGTCATCGACCTGACGGCGCACGACGAGACCGAACAGCTGGACGTCGCCGGACTGCGCAGCGCGATCTCGTAGCGGGCCGGCGGATCTCGCCACGGGCCGCCGGCAGCGGGCCCGTGGCCCGGCCGGCTACTTGTCGATGTCGCCGACCACGAAGAACAGCGAACCCAGGATCGCCACCATGTCGGCGACGAGCGTCCCCGGCAGCAGCTCGGTGAGTGCCTGGATGTTGTTGTACGAGGCGGAGCGGAGCTTCAGCCGGTACGGAGTCTTCTCGCCCTTGGAGACCAGGTAGTAGCCGTTGATGCCGAGCGGGTTCTCGGTCCAGGCGTAGGTGTGCCCCTCGGGGGCCTTGAGCACCTTGGGGAGCCGCTGGTTGATCGGACCGGGCGCCAGATCGGCCATCCGGTCCAGGCAGGCGTCCGCCAGGTCCAGTGCGTTGTGGGTCTGCTCCAGCAGGCACTCGAACCGGGCCAGGCAGTCGCCTTCGGTACGGGTGACGACCTCGAGCGTGTCCTGCAGCTCCCCGTACGCGAGGTACGGCTCGTCGCGCCGCAGATCGAAGTCGACCCCGGAGGCGCGCGCGATCGGACCGGACACCCCGTACGCGTGCACGGTCTCGGGGGACAGCACGCCGACACCGCGGGTACGGCCCCGGAAGATCTCGTTGCCGAGCACCAGCCTGTCGTAGACGTCCATCCGCGAGCGGACCGACGCGACGGCGTCCCGGGCGCGGCCCAGCCAGCCCGCCGGGAGGTCCTCCTTGAGACCGCCGACCCGGTTGAACATGTAGTGCATCCGGCCGCCGGAGACCTCCTCCATCACGGCCTGGAGCTCCTCGCGCTCCCGGAAGGCGTGGAACACCGGGGTGATACCGCCCAGTTCGAGCGGGTACGAGCCGAGGAACATCAGATGGTTCAGCACCCGGTTCAGCTCGGCGAGCAGGGTGCGCGTCCAGACCGCGCGCTCCGGGACCTCCATGCCGAGCATCCGCTCGACGGCCATCACGACGCCCAGCTCGTTGGAGAACGCCGACAGCCAGTCGTGGCGGTTGGCGAGCATCACGATCTGCCGGTAGTCGCGGGCCTCGAAGAGCTTCTCCGCGCCGCGGTGCATATAGCCGATGACCGGCTCGGCGTGCTGGATCCGCTCGCCGTCGAGGACGATCCGCAGACGGAGCACGCCGTGGGTCGAGGGGTGCTGGGGCCCGATGTTGAGCACCATGTCGGTGCTCTCCGCCGCGCCGCCGATGCCGACTGTCGTCTCCGTCATACGGCCAGTATTCCCTGAGCGCCGGGGGCGGTGCGGGGTGGGGCGCCTGCGGTGGGCCCGCCCGCACGCACCGCTTCCTGCCCCGGACCCCGACGGGGCGGGGGACAGGCTCAGACGCCGACCGGGCCGGTCGCGCCGGACGCGGCCGCCGGACAGGGCCCCTGCGTCACCCGTTGCATCAGCCAGCCGAAGTCTCCGAGCCCGCCGCGCGCGGTCAGCTCGGCCGCCTCACCCGCCGACGCGAGCGCGCGCACGTATCCCGCCGGATCGGTCGAGGCCAGGGCGAGCGACGGCCGCTCCCCGCTGACACCCAGCCCGCGCAGTGCCTCCCTCTGGTCCACCACCTCGGGCTCCTCACCCCCCACGGTCCCGGCCGCCGCGCACGCGTCCAGCGCCACATGCGAGGTGAGGTCGCAGCTGCCGTCCGGTACCGGCCGCACCTCGCGCCCCGCCCGGAAGCCGGTCAGCGTGCCGAACGGCGGCCGCGACTGCCGTACGTGGGCGTAGTCGACCGCCACCGCGAGCCCCGCGGACAGCGTGGAGACCGCCCGCGCCCACGCCTCGTCGCGCGGCCGGCCGATCTCCGCACGGCTGCCCGGCCCGGCCGACGGCCACCAGCGTCGCAGCCAGGCGGCGTCCGCCCCGGTCACCGGTTCACCCAGCCGCTCCGCGCCGTCCGCAGTCCTGACGAGGACGTACCGGTCGATGCCGTCCGCGTCGGTCTCCGCGACCGGCGTCGGGACGTTGTCCAGCCACTCGTTGGCGAAGAGCAGCCCCCGTACCCCCGGCGGCGGCTCGGCGCACCACTCGATCCGGGGGTCCAGGCCGGCCGGGCGCCCGGCGATCTCCACGGCGTAGGCCCGTACCGAGAGTCCCGCCGGGGCGATGCCGGGCAGCGCCGCAAGCACCCCTGTCACCAGCTCTCCCCGCCCGGCCCCCAGATCCACCAGATCGACCGCGTCCGTCCCCAGCTCGCGCGCCGTCCTGACCAGCAGCCGGCACACCGCGGTGGCGAACAGCGGGGACGCGTGCACGGACGTACGGAAGTGCCCGGCCGGCCCTTCGAGGCTCCGGTAGAACCCCCCGTCCCCGTACAAAGCGGTCTCGGCCGCCTCCTGCCACCCACGCCACTCATCCGTCACGGGGCCAAGTCTCCACCTTGGGGAGTACGGTCCCAGGAACCGGATCGACCCTCCGGCTGACCCACCCACCTGCCGCCTGTCCCTACGCTGGGTTACGTGCAGCGTCTCTACGACTTCATCCGCAGACACCCGACGGGCGTCGACATCTTCTGGGCTGTCGTCCTCCTCGGGCTCTCCGGCGTGTCCATCGTGGGTGACCAGGGCCGCGGCACGCAGCCGCTGGCCACCGTGCCGGTCGTCATCGGCCTGTGCCTGGTCGTCGCGCTGCGCCGCAGGGCGCCGGAGAAGATGCTGCTGCTCGCCGTCGCGGCGGGCGTCGCGCAGCTGCTGCTCGACGTCAGGCCGAGCGTCGCGAACTTCGCCATGCTGGTGATCACCTTCACGGTGGCCACGGTCGGCGAGCGATGGGCCTCACGGCTCGCGCTGGTCTGCAGCCTGTGCGCGGCCGGTCTCTCGCAGCTGCGCTGGCCCGGCGAGACCCGGGGCGGCTGGGTCCAGGACGTCTTCGTCGTCGTCGTCATGACCGTGCCGTTCGTTCTCGCCTGGGTGCTCGGCGACTCGATGCGGACCCGGCGGGCGTACTTCAGCCAACTGGAGGAGCGGGCCGCCCGGCTGGAGCGGGAGCGTGAGGCGCAGTCGAAGGTCGCCGTGGCCGCCGAGCGGGCCCGTATCGCCCGCGAACTGCACGATGTCGTGGCGCACAACGTCTCGGTGATGGTGGTGCAGGCCGACGGCGCGGCGTACGTCATGGACGCGGCGCCTGACCAGGCCCGGCAGGCTCTGGAGACCATCTCCAGCACCGGCAGGCAGGCCCTCGCCGAGATGCGCCGGCTGCTCGGCGTGCTGCGCACCGGCGACAGCCAGGAGAGCGGGGAGTACGTCCCGCAGCCCGACGTCGAGCAGATCGAGGACCTGATCGAGCAGGTCCGCCGGACCGGTCTGGCGGTGGACTTCAAGATCGAGGGGACGCCGCGCCCGCTGCCCACCGGCGTCGAGCTGACGGCGTACCGCATCGTGCAGGAAGCCCTGACCAACACCCGCAAGCACGGCGGCCCGGACGCCGGGGCCAGCGTGCGGCTGGTCTACTTCGACGACGGGCTCGGGCTGCTGGTCGAGGACGACGGCCGGGGCGCGGCGCACGAACTGTACGAGGACGGCGGCGCCGACGGCGCAGGTCACGGGATGATCGGTATGCGCGAGCGGGTCGGCATGGTGGGCGGCACGCTGGACGCCGGGCCGCGGCCCGGCGGCGGGTTCCGGATCAGCGCGCTGCTGCCGCTCAAGCCCGCCCACTAGCCCAGCGCCCCTTGCTGGACAGGAACAGGAGACAAGGACCCTCATGGCGATCCGCGTGATGCTCGTCGACGACCAGGTGCTGTTGCGCACCGGCTTCCGGATGGTGCTCGCGGCGCAGCCGGACATGGAGGTCGTCGCCGAGGCCGGCGACGGCGCGGAGGCGATCGAGAACCTTCGCTCCACCGCCGTCGACGTCGTGCTGATGGATGTACGCATGCCGAGGCTGGACGGTGTCGAGGCGACCCGGCGCATCTGCGCCCGGCCCGATGCGCCCAAGGTTCTCATCCTGACCACGTTCGACCTGGACGAATACGCCTTCTCCGGTCTGAAGGCGGGGGCCAGCGGTTTCATGCTCAAGGACGTCCCGCCGGCCGAACTGCTCGGTGCGATCCGTTCGGTGCACAGCGGCGACGCGGTCGTCGCCCCGTCCACCACCCGGCGGCTGCTCGACCGCTTCTCGCCCCTGCTGCCGAGCAGCACCGACGAACCCAAGCACAAGGACGTCGGCAAGCTCACCGAACGCGAACGCGAAGTGATGCTGCTGGTCGCGCAGGGCATGTCGAACGGCGAGATCGCGGCGCGGTTGGTGCTCTCCGAGGCGACGGTCAAGACGCACGTGGGCCGCATCCTCACCAAGCTGAACCTGCGGGACCGGGTGCAGGTCGTCGTTCTCGCGTACGAGACGGGGCTGGTGCGGGCCGGCGGAGGCGGGGCGGGCTGACAGGGGCGGGCGCGCCCCGGTCACCTCACCGCAGCACACCCTCCAGGAAGTCGCTGCCGAGCCGGGCCACCACCGTCAGGTCCAGCTGGTGCAGCACGTAACGGCCGCGCCGCCGTGTGGTGACCAGACCGGCCTTCTTCAGTACCGAAAGATGCCGGGAGACCTCGGGCGCCGTGATGCTGTGCGAGTCGGCGAGCTCTCCGGTCGTGTACGGAGAACGGGCGAGGTTGCGGCACAGCCGCATCCGCATGGGGTGGGCCAGCGCCTCCATCCGCAGCTGGAGCATTTCGACCGAGGCGGGGGAGGGCAGCTCGGGGTGGCGCACCGGATAGTGGATCACCGGACGCCAGCCCGGCGCGTGCAGCACCATCAGATGCGGCCAGCCGAAGCTGGTCGGGATGAGCGTGAGCCCGGCGCCGACGGACGGGTCGGTCGCGGTGGTCGAGCCCTCCGTCATCTTGTCGACGCCGATCCTGCCCGCACCCTCGTCGAGCGAGAGCGCGGCGGACACCGCGCCCAACGCCTCACCGGCGCCCTTGCGGCGCAGCAGATCCGTCTTGTGCCGGGCGTCGGCGACCAGCTGGACCTGGACCCGCCGCCAGGTGTCCGCGAAGAACGCCTCGTCGCAGTCCTCGAAGAGACGCCGGACCCAGCGGCGTACGGGGACGGGGTCGGCCAGCAGCTGCCGGGTGAACTCCACCTGCCGCGGGCCGCGCGCCGCCGCCATGTCCAGTGCGCGGGCGCGCATCAGCGGGTCGCTGAGCGGGGAGGGCGCGCCGGTCCCGTACAGGCTGGCGCAGGTGAACTCCAGGGCGGAGGCGACGAACCGTTCGTCGTCCAGCCGGTCGAGGATGTCCAGGTCCTCGGCGAGCGTCGCCCCGGTCCGGCCGTCGCCGCCGCGCACCCCGGCGAACGGCATGAAGACGTCGGAGAACGTGTTGCGCCACAGGAAGTCGGCCTCGTGCAGCCGGTCGGCCAGGTCGGGCTCCAGCGAGGCGGCGGTCGCCGTCGCCCAGCCGTGAAGTCCGGGATGGTGCCCCGGCTCCGAGAGCGCATGCAGAGCCAGCCCCAGCTCGGCGAGGGGGGAGGTCTCGAAGACGATGCGCTCGGGCGCCAGGCCCGCGATGTCGATGTTCACGCTCACCCCTCCATAGTGCGGGGTGCGGCGCGAGGGTCAGGTGCCGTTTGACGGCGGTCGTCAATCGTCGCGCGGGACCGCCGGGACCGGCCCACGCTGAGTTCATGGACGCCATTCAGCAGCACATGATCGACAGCTATCGCGCGGCCCAGCACGGGGAACTGCCGCCGCCGCTGCCCGGCCGGCACGACTGGGCGGTGGCGCGCGACGTACGCGACCGGCGCCGCTTCGCCGCGGTGATGGCGGGACTCCCGGCGCGCCGCCGCTGGCGCACGGCACTACGAGGACTGGTCACCCACGACCACGGCCACCGCTCCACGCCACCGGACGGTCCCACCCCACCGGACAGCTCGACCCCGCCGGGTGGTTCCGGCCGCTCCGGCGTCTGAGGACGAAGCGGCTGCCGGACGGTCCCGGAGCGCCCGCTAACCCAGCCGCTTCACGAACTCCCCCACCGCCACCCGCACATCCCGCGGGGTCCACTCCAGCCCCGCCTCCGACACCGTGACCTCCGTGTAGGACACCCCGGGCGGTCCCGCCGTGGCCGGGTGCCACTTGCGGAAGAGTGCCACGCCCGTCTCCTCCGCCTGGCGTACCGCCGCGTCGGTCAGGGCCTCCGCCCCGTACGGCAGCCACACCTGGAACTGGTGCGTGTGCGGCGGTTCCGGATGCACCCGGAACCACGGAACAGCGGATTCCGTGAAGCCCTCGGCCAGGGCGCCGGCCACCACCTTCGCCTGCGCCACGTAGGACGACAGCTTCGGCAGCTCCCGGTCGAGGCCGACCAGCGCGGAGAGCGCCGCGGGGAACTGCTGGTAGAGCTGGCCGCCGTACCGGTGGCGCCAGGTGCGGGCCTCTTCGATCAGGGACTCCGGACCGGCGAGCGCGGCCCCGGACAGTCCGCCGAGCGTCTTGTAGAACGACACGTACACGCTGTCCGCGAGCGCTGCGATCTCCGACAGCCCGCGCCCGAAGCGTGGGGCGCACTCCCACAGTCGCGCGCCGTCGAAGTGCACCACTGCATCGCGTTCGCGGGCGGCCTCCACCACGGCCTCCAGCTCCTCCCACTCCGGCAGTACGAAACCGGCGTCGCGCAACGGCAACTCGAGCATCAGCGTGCCGAAGGGTTCGGCGAAGTCGCGGATCTCCTGCGCGGTGGGCAGCCGCGGCTCGGACGTCGGGTGGACGGTGCGCAGTCCGCTCACCGACCCCAGAGCGCCGCGCTCGTGCACCTCCGGGTGGGCGAGCGGGTGCAGTGCCACGGTCGGGCTGCCGGTGCGCCCCGCCCAGCAGCGCAGCGCCACCTGCTGAGCCATCGTTCCGGTCGGGAAGAAGGCCGCGGCCTCCATCCCGAGCAGATCGGCGATGCGCTGCTCCAGTACGGCGACGATCCCGTCGCCGTAGATGTCCGCGGGCCGGTCCAGATCGGCCACGGAACCGGCGTACGCGCCCAGGTCGGCCAGCTGCTCGCCGAGCGTGCGGTCGACCGGCGGCCGCGAGAGGATCCGGTCGGCCCGGCGCCAGGCGGCGATCCGCCGGAACCGTTCAGCCGTCTCGCGGTCCGGCCCGCCGTCCCGTATCGCGTCCCCCGCCCGGTCCCCGACCTCGTCCCGGATCTCGTCCTGCGCCTGCGCTCGTGCCTGCTCATGCCTGTCTGCCATGGGACGATCATCACGCAGAAGACGGCCGGAGCCCACACGGTTACGCGGTCCCCGCCCCGGCGGTCGTCCACGCATTCGTCCACAGGCTGTGGACGGCCAGGAGTCTGTGCGAAACGCTGGCGTAGCATGCAGAGAAATCGTCCGGTACCCCCCGCGGACTGGAACGGAAGGCCATCGCCGCGTGAACGCAACAGCACCCAAGGAGCCCCTCGACGCGAGGGACCGCCCCGCCCGCCTCACCGTGGGTGTCGTGGGCGCGGGCAGGGTCGGCCCTGCCCTTGCCGCGTCCCTGCAGCTGGCCGGTCACCGCCCGGTCGCCGTGTCGGGCGTCTCCGACGCATCGGTGCGCCGGGCCGCCGCGCTCCTGCCCGACGTGCCTCTCGTACCGCCCGCCGAGGTGCTCGCGCGGGCCGAGCTGGTCCTGCTGACCGTGCCCGACGACGCCCTGCCCGGCCTCGTCGAGGGCCTCGCCGAGACCGGTGCGGTCCGCCCGGGGCAGCTGATCGTCCACACGTCGGGGCGGTACGGGACCCGGATCCTGGACCCCGCCCTGCGGGCCGGCGCACTGCCGCTCGCCCTGCACCCCGCGATGACGTTCACCGGCACGAGCGTCGACGTCCAGCGGCTGGCCGGCTGCTCTTTCGGTGTCACCGCGCCCGAGGAGCTGCGGCTTGCCGCGGAGGCGCTCGTCATCGAGATGGGCGGCGAGCCCGAATGGATCGCGGAGGAGTCCCGTCCGCTCTACCACGCGGCGCTCGCCCTCGGCGCCAACCACCTGGTCACGCTGGTCGCCCAGTCGATGGAGCTGCTGCGCACGGCAGGCGTCGAGGCTCCCGACCGGATGCTCGGCCCGCTCCTCGGCGCCGCTCTCGACAACGCCCTGCGTTCCGGTGACGGCGCGCTGACCGGTCCGGTCGCCCGCGGCGACGCCGGCACGGTCGCCGCGCACATCGGCGAGCTGCGCAAGCACGCCCCGCAGACCGTGGCCGGATACCTCGCGATGGCCCGCGCCACCGCCGACCGGGCGCTGGCGCACGGCCTGCTCAAGCCGGAGCTGGCGGAGGACCTGCTCGGCGTCCTGGCCGACGGGGCCACCGGCGCGGGCACCACGGGCAGCACCGGACCGGGAGAGACCCGATGACCGAGACGTCCACCGCCCTGGTCCGTACGGCAGCGGAGCTCGACGCGTCCGGCGGGTGCAAGGGACCACGGGCCGTCGTCATGACCATGGGCGCCCTGCACGAGGGCCACGCGAGCCTGATCCGGGCCGCCCGCGCCACCGTGGGCCCGGACGGCCAGGTGGTCGTCACCGTCTTCGTCAACTCGCTCCAGTTCGGGGAGGCCGCGGACCTCGACCGATACCCCCGTACCCTCGACGCCGATCTCGCCGTCGCCGGCGCGGCCGGTGCCGACGTGGTCTTCGCCCCGTCCGTCGACGAGGTCTACCCCGGCGGTGAGCCGCAGGTCAGGATCGCCGCGGGCCCGATGGGGGAGCGGCTGGAAGGGGCGTTCCGCCCCGGCCACTTCGACGGGATGCTGACCGTCGTCGCCAAGTTCCTCCACCTCACCCGCCCCGATGTCGCGTTCTACGGTCAGAAGGACGCCCAGCAGCTGGCGCTGATCCGCCGTATGGTGCGCGACCTGAACTTCCCGGTGGAGATCGTCGGCGTGGAGACGGCCCGTGAGCCGGACGGCCTCGCGCTCTCCAGCCGCAACCGTTTCCTCGACGCCCAGGAGCGACGCACCGCCCTGGCGCTGTCCCGAGCCCTGTTCGCGGCCCGCGACAGGCTCGCCGCCCAGCAGGCGCTGCACGCCCGCGCGCAGACCACCCCGGCGACGACGGGCCGGGCCGCCGCGCTCACCCGGCTCGGCGAGGCCCGCGCGGCCGCCGACACCCAGGCGGTGGCCCGGGCCAGGCCGGACGACGGGCCCGCGGCGGTGCGCGCCGCCGCGCGCATGATCCTCGACGACGCGGCCGCCGAACAGCCGCCGCTCGACCTGGACTATCTGGCGCTCGTGGACCCGGCGGACTTCACCGAGATCCCCGACGACCGGACCACCGGTGACGCGATCCTCGCCGTCGCCGCCCGGGTGGGCGCCACCCGCCTCATCGACAACATCCCGCTGACCTTCGGAGCCGACACGTGACCGGAATACGGCTGACCGCCCCCGCCCCCGGCTGGGCCATCGACGCGGATGTCGTGGTGGTCGGCTCCGGCGTCGCCGGCCTCACCACCGCGCTGCGCTGCGCGGCCGCGGGCCTCGCCACCGTCGTCGTCACCAAGGCCCGGCTCGACGACGGCTCCACCCGCTGGGCGCAGGGCGGTATCGCGGCTGCCCTCGGCGAGGGCGACACCCCGGAGCAGCATCTGGCCGACACCCTGGTCGCCGGCGCGGGCCTGTGCGACGAGTCGGCGGTACGGACCCTGGTCACCGAGGGCCCCGACGCCGTACGCCGCCTGATCGAGACCGGCGCGCACTTCGACACCACCGACACCGGCGACATCGCTCTCACCCGTGAGGGCGGCCACCACCGCCGCCGGATCGCGCACGCTGGCGGGGACGCGACAGGCGCCGAGATCTCCCGCGCCCTGGTCGAGGCGGTCCGCTCCGCAGCCCTCCACACCGTGGAGAACGCCCTGGTCCTGGACCTGCTGACGGACAGCGAGGGCCGTACCGCCGGTGTCACCCTGCACGTCATGGGGGAGGGCCAGCACGACGGTGTCGGTGCGGTCCACGCCCCCGCGGTGGTCCTCGCCACCGGCGGTATGGGCCAGGTCTTCTCCGCCACCACCAACCCACCGGTCTCCACCGGCGACGGCGTCGCCCTCGCCCTGCGGGCCGGCGCGGAGGTCTCCGACCTCGAATTCGTCCAGTTCCACCCGACGGTGCTCTTCCTCGGCGCCGACTCCGAGGGCCAGCAGCCCCTGGTGTCGGAAGCGGTACGGGGCGAGGGCGCCCATCTCGTCGACGCGTCCGGCACGCGGTTCATGGTCGGGCAGCACGAACTCGCGGAACTGGCGCCGCGCGACATCGTCGCCAAGGCCATCACCCGCCAGATGCAGCTGCACGGCACCGAGCACATGTACCTCGACGCGCGCCATTTCGGCGCCGAGATGTGGGAGCAGCGCTTCCCCACGATTCTGGCGGCCTGCCGGGCCCACGGCATCGACCCGATCACGGAACCGATTCCGGTCGCCCCCGCCGCGCACTACGCCTCCGGCGGCATCCGTACCGATCTGCGCGGTCGGACGACGGTCCCTGGGCTGTACGCGTGCGGTGAGGTCGCGTGCACGGGCGTGCACGGCGCGAACCGGCTGGCGTCCAACTCGCTCCTCGAGGGCCTGGTCTTCGCCGAGCGCATCGCGGCGGACATCGTCGAGCACCGGTCGCAGGCGACGGGTGCGGCAACCCTTGTGACGAAGCCGACGGCCGTGGTGGCGGACCCGGACACCGAACGGGACACCCGCCGCCCCGCCCCCTCGCCGCTGCTCGCCCCCGAGGCGCGGACCACGATCCAGCGGATCATGACCCAGGGGGCAGGCGTCCTGCGTTCCGCCGCCAGTCTCGTCACCGCTGCCGACGCACTCGAGACCCTGCACAACAGTGCGGCCGCCGACGCCTGGGCGGCCGGGCCGAAGCGTGCGGAGCCCGGTGTCGAGGCGTGGGAGGCCACCAACCTGCTCCTCGTCTCGCGTGTCCTGGTCGCCGCCGCCCGGCAGCGCGAGGAGACCCGCGGCTGCCACTGGCGCGAGGACCGGCCCGAGCGGGACGACGAGACCTGGCGCCGCCACCTCGTCGTGCAGCTCACCCCGGACCGCCGGCTCGTCCTCAGCCGGACTGAATCCGAGGCATTCCCGCCCGTACTGCCGGCGGGGGCACCAGACTGCGCAGCAGCACCCACGACCCACCCCACCCCCGAGGAGCCGTAACCGTGAGCACGCCCGAAGAGAATCCGCGCCCCACACCCGTGGACGTACCGCTGATCCAGATCGGCGCGCCCGCACCGTCCGCGGGCGGCTGCGGGGACGCCTGCGGCTGCGGCGGGGACGACGACTACGAGCTGGACCCGCTGGAGTGCGGCCTCGACCCCGACCTCGCCCAGCTCCTCGCCGACGCGGGCCTCGATCCCGTTCAGGTCGAGGACATCGCGCACGTCGCCATCGAGGAGGACCTCGATCACGGCGTGGACGTCACGACCGTCGCGACGGTCTCCGAGGAGGCCATGGCCACCGGTGACTTCACCGCCCGTGAGTCCGGTGTCGTCGCAGGTCTGCGGGTCGCCGAGGCCGTCCTGTCCATCGTCTGCACGGCCGAGTTCGAGGTCGAGCGCCATGTCGAGGACGGCGACCGCGTCGTCCCCGGCCAGAAGCTGCTCACGGTCACCACCCGCACCCGCGACCTGCTCACCGGCGAGCGCAGCGCGCTCAACCTGCTCTGCAGGCTCTCCGGCATCGCGACCGCGACCCGCGCCTGGGCCGACGTGCTCGAAGGTACGAAGGCCAAGGTCCGCGACACCCGCAAGACCACTCCGGGGCTGCGCGCCCTGGAGAAGTACGCGGTGCGCTGTGGCGGCGGCGTCAACCACCGGATGTCGCTCTCCGACGCCGCGCTGGTCAAGGACAACCACGTCATCGCGGCGGGCGGTGTCGCCGAGGCGTTCAAGCGGGTGCGGGACGAGTTCCCGGACGTACCGATCGAGGTCGAGGTCGACACCCTGGACCAGGTCCACGAGGTCCTGGCGGCGGGCGCCGACCTGATCCTGCTGGACAACTTCACCCCGGCCGAGACCGAGGAGGCCGTAGCGGTCGTCGGCGGCCGCGCGGCCCTGGAGTCGTCCGGTCGTCTCACCCTCGACAGCGCCCGTGCCTACGCCGACGCCGGCGTCGACTACCTCGCCGTCGGTGCGCTCACCCACTCCTCACCGATCCTCGACATCGGCCTGGACTTCCGCGACACCGACGGGGCCGGCGCCTGATGCTGCTCACCATCGACGTCGGCAACACCCATACCGTCCTGGGTCTGTTCGACGGTGAGGAGATCGTCGAGCACTGGCGCATCTCCACCGACGCCCGGCGTACCGCGGACGAGCTCGCGGTGCTGCTCAACGGCCTGATGGGCATGCACCCGCTGCTCGGCGAGGAGCTGGGCGATGGCATCGAGGGCATAGCGATCTGCGCCACCGTCCCGGCGGTGCTGCACGAGCTGCGCGAGGTCACCCGCCGTTACTACGGGGACGTCCCTGCCGTGCTCGTGGAGCCGGGCATCAAGACGGGCGTGCCGATCCTGGTGGACAACCCGAAGGAGGTCGGTGCGGACCGCATCATCAACTCGGTCGCCGCCGTCGAGCTCTACGGCGGCCCGGCCATCGTCGTCGACTTCGGCACCGCCACCACCTTCGATGCGGTCTCCGCCCGCGGCGAGTACGCGGGCGGGGTCATCGCGCCCGGCATCGAGATCTCGGTCGAGGCGCTCGGCGTCAAGGGCGCCCAGCTCCGCAAGATCGAGCTGGCCCGGCCGCGCAGCGTGATCGGCAAGAACACGGTCGAGGCCATGCAGGCGGGCATCGTGTACGGCTTCGCGGGTCAGGTCGACGGCGTCGTCGAACGCATGAAGAAGGAGCTGGCGGCCGACCCGGACGACGTCACCGTCATTGCGACCGGCGGCCTTGCTCCGATGGTGTTGGGCGAGTCCTCCGTGATCGACGAGCACGAGCCCTGGCTCACGCTCATCGGCCTGCGTCTGGTGTACGAGCGCAACGTGGCCCGGATGTAGGCGGAGCACCGGGCACCTGCGGGAACGACGCGGCGGCGGGACGGCCGCCGCCGCGCCGCCGTCGGCCAGCTAAGCCGATTTTGTCCATTTAGCACGTATTGTCGCGTTATGCCCACGCCTTACGGATCACGCGGCGGTATGGCGTTCAGCGCGGACGAGCTGCGAGTGCTCCGACGCGCCCTCGCCAACGCCCTCCACCCCGCGCCCCTGCCCGACGACGATGTCCAGGACTGCCTGCGTCTTGCGGGCTCCGTCGACGAGGTGGCCGGCGAGGCAGGACGGCTGCGCGCGTTCCTCCTCGCCGACCTCGCCCGCTACCGAGACGCCCTTCCCGGCTCCGCCACCGGCTATCTGGAACTGCTCCAGGACGCCCTGGCCGCCGGTTACGACCCCCGCCCGGAGGATCTGGCCGCACTGCGCCTCCAGCGCTGCAGACCGGTCGCGGCAGCACTCCTGGAGCGCTGCCAGGTACTCGCCGAGCGGTCGGTACGGGCCCGGCTCGCCGGCCGCGCCGTACCCGCGACGGCCCCCGCCCCGCGCAGCAGGCTGCTGGCGTTGCCGGGCGGCCGGGCAGCGGCCGCCGAACCCGAACGGCCGAAGACCCCGCCGGCCCCGCCCCGTCCGGTGCCAACGCCCGAGCGCCCGGCGCCGAAGCCCTCGGAGGTCTTCCCGCCCCGCCGCCCGGCCCCGCCGGCACCGCCCGCGCAGCAGCGCGCCGCGGGGTAGCCACGCCGGACGGCGGAGGGGGCACGCGGAAGTCCGTGCCGGGCTCGCTACTCTGGACGCCATGGACTACGTATCCGCGCTCGTGCCCCCCGTGGTGATGGCCGCCTTCTTCATCGGTCTCGTCGTGACGATCGTCAAGAGCCAGGGCGGCCCCAACAAGGCCAAGGAGGACGCGGCGGTGGACTCGGCGCTCAGCCGCGCCGAAGCGTTGCAGAAGTCCCCGCGGACCGACGGGGTCTGACCGCACCTCGCGGGCTGCCACTGCACGGCACCGGACCGCATCGCACTGTATCGAGCGAAGGGCGTACGGCTCATCATGAGCCGTACGCCCTTTTGCTGTGTAAATAACCTGCCATTCCTGACATCTAGCACTATGGTGACGCTGTGCCCCGCCAATTGGGAGAGCTGGAAGACGCCGTGATGACGCGGGTCTGGCAATGGAACCGTCCGGTCACCGTGCGGGAAGTCCTTGAGGACCTTCAGCAGGAACGGTCCATCGCGTACACGACCGTCATGACGGTAATGGACAATCTCCATCAGAAGGGCTGGGTGCGCAGGGAAGTAGAGGGCCGCGCATATCGATATACGGCGGTCTCCACCCGCGCCGCCTACTCGGCCGCGCTGATGAACGAAGCCTGGTCGCACAGCGACAACCCGGCCGCCGCTCTTGTCGCCTTCTTCGGCATGATGTCCGCCGAGCAGCGCGAAGCTCTCCGCGATGCGATGCGGATCGTATCCCCGGAGGTCCCGGAGGTCGGTGATCACCCGGCTGATGACGCGGGCCCGGAGGCCGAGCGATAGCGTCGGGGCATGTCCTCAGAGCTTCCGCATACAGATTTCCGTACCGAACCGTCGGTTATAAACGCAGCCATCACTGTCCGCCGCGCCAGGACGAGCGATGTGCCCTCGGTCCGTCGTCTCCTCGACGGGTACGTACGCGAAGGCATCCTGCTCGACAAAGCGACGGTGACGCTTTACGAGGACATCCAGGAGTTCTGGATCGCGGAACGCGACGCGGATGCCCGGGTCATCGGCTGCGGTGCACTCCATGTGATGTGGGAAGACCTCGCCGAAGTCCGTACTCTCGCGGTCGATCACAGCATCAAGGGTGTCGGAGTGGGGCATCAAGTACTGGACAAGCTGTTGCAGACCGCTCGCTGGCTGGGTGTGCGCCGGGTTTTCTGTCTCACCTTCGAAGTCGACTTCTTCGCCAAGCACGGCTTCGTGGAGATCGGAGAGACGCCGGTCGACACAGATGTCTACAGCGAGCTGCTGCGTTCCTATGATGAGGGCGTAGCAGAGTTCCTCGGTCTCGAACGAGTGAAGCCGAACACCTTGGGCAACAGTCGGATGCTTCTGCACCTGTGACCGCCGGAAGAACACGGAACCCTATGTCCGAATCGCGCATGTTTCCCGTGTTCTTGCACTCCTGAACCTCTCCCAGGGGTTTGTGTTTTCCGGAGAAAAGCGGTTTCCTTTCCGCGTACTGCATTTTCGATGAAAGGAAATCCGGTGGCACAGAAGGTTCAGGTCCTTCTTGTCGATGACCTCGACGGTGGCGAGGCGGACGAGACAGTGACGTTCGCTCTGGATGGCAAGACGTACGAGATTGACCTCACCACGACCAACGCGGACAAGCTCCGTGGTCTTCTTGAGCCGTACACCAAGGGTGGCCGACGCACCGGTGGCCGTGCCGCGGCCGGTCGTGGCAAGGTCCGCGCCGTTCCCGGTGGCAACAAGGACACCGCCGAGATCCGTAAGTGGGCGCGCGAGAACGGTCACAATGTGAATGACCGCGGTCGTGTTCCGGCAGAGATCCGCGAGGCTTACGAGAAGGCCAACGGCTGAGCTGTCGACTGATCGGCCGTGCATCCCGATGCCGGCCATCCTGTCCCGGCACGCGTCAACCGGGCCCGGTGGCATTCCGTTGCCATCGCGTCCACGAGCCGTACGAGATCGGGAGCATCCCCACCCCTGCTCCCGAGGCCGGCGAGGGCCGGGAGCCCCGACTCCCCCTCGTGCCGCAACTCGGGGGGCCGCAGCCATACGGCGGCCCCCGGCGAGCCGGCCGCCCGGCCGGGAGGTGCCGGCGCGATGATCCGCCCGCCCGTCCCGACGGCGGTCAGCGTGAGGGCCACCCCGCCCCACTCCAGCCAGTCGAGCAGCCCCGGCAGCTCGTCGGCGCTCCCCGGGGCCACCAACAGCCCCATCGTCTGCCCGGTCACTGTCACCGGCCCGGTGCGTCCCACCCGCCGCAGCGCAGCGTGACCCGCGACCGCAGGCAGTTCCAGGACGTCGAATCGCAGCCCGGTCAGCAACCGGACCGGAGCGGTGCCCGCCGTCGCCCAGCCGAGCTCGCGCTCGTACCACTGCGCATGGTCGCCATGGCCGTCGTCGGCGAGCGGCGAGCGCGGAGGCGGGACGGTGAGGGCCATGCCGGAAGAACTGCCGACAGAGCCCAAGAGTTACGCAGAGCTCCCGATTGCGTGCGCAGCGTGTCCGGGATGGAGGGCGCACGAGCGCATTTTGCAGCGCAAGGATGTTCGCCCGTAGCGGAGGGAACCGGCGTGCGCCGCATGGACTGTCTGTAATTGCGGGTAAGACATCCCTAGTGGGGAGGGGCGACACGCAGGCCGAGACGTCTCACGTTCGCCGTCGGCGTACTGGCGATAGGGGTATCTGCCTGGCCTGCGGGAACATCGTCTCGCACCATCGGGTTGGAGCAGTTGTCGGCGTTCGGGGCAGGAGGCCAAGGACGGGTGTCGGCAGTTGGAATGAGCGGTCCCCGCTTGCGGGACTAAGCTGCGGAAGGACAGGGAGGGGACCGACCCCTTACTGCCTGACCGCTCTGAGGAGCGATTAACGATGTTCGAGAGGTTCACCGACCGCGCGCGGCGGGTTGTCGTCCTGGCTCAGGAAGAAGCCCGGATGCTCAACCACAACTACATCGGCACCGAGCACATCCTCCTGGGCCTTATCCACGAGGGTGAGGGTGTCGCCGCTAAGGCCCTGGAGAGCCTCGGGATTTCGCTCGAGGCGGTCCGCCAGCAGGTGGAGGAGATCATCGGTCAGGGCCAGCAGGCCCCGTCCGGACACATCCCCTTCACTCCGCGAGCCAAGAAGGTCCTGGAGCTGTCGCTCCGCGAGGCTCTTCAGCTCGGCCACAACTACATCGGTACCGAGCACATCCTGCTCGGCCTGATCCGCGAGGGCGAGGGCGTCGCCGCCCAGGTCCTCGTGAAGCTGGGCGCCGACCTGAACCGCGTGCGGCAGCAGGTCATCCAGCTGCTCTCCGGGTACTCGGGAGGCAAGGAGGCGGCCACTGCGGGCGGCCCCGCGGAGGGCACGCCCTCCACGTCCCTGGTGCTCGACCAGTTCGGCCGGAACCTCACCCAGGCCGCTCGCGAATCCAAGCTCGACCCGGTCATCGGGCGCGAGAAGGAGATCGAGCGGGTCATGCAGGTGCTGTCCCGCCGTACCAAGAACAACCCGGTTCTCATCGGCGAGCCCGGCGTCGGCAAGACGGCGGTCGTCGAGGGCCTGGCGCAGGCCATCGTCAAGGGCGAGGTGCCCGAGACCCTCAAGGACAAGCACCTCTACACCCTCGACCTCGGCGCGCTGGTCGCCGGCTCCCGCTACCGCGGTGACTTCGAGGAGCGCCTGAAGAAGGTCCTCAAGGAGATCCGCACCCGCGGCGACATCATCCTGTTCATCGACGAGCTCCACACCCTGGTGGGTGCGGGCGCCGCCGAGGGCGCGATCGACGCGGCAAGCATCCTCAAGCCCATGCTGGCGCGAGGCGAGCTCCAGACGATCGGTGCGACGACGCTCGACGAGTACCGCAAGCACCTGGAGAAGGACGCGGCCCTCGAGCGGCGCTTCCAGCCCATCCAGGTCGCGGAGCCGTCGCTGCCGCACACCATCGAGATCCTCAAGGGTCTGCGCGACCGCTACGAGGCCCACCACCGCGTGTCCATCACGGACGAGGCGCTGGTCCAGGCCGCGACGCTGGCCGACCGCTACATCTCGGACCGCTTCCTGCCGGACAAGGCGATCGACCTGATCGACGAGGCCGGTTCCCGGATGCGTATCCGCCGGATGACCGCGCCGCCGGACCTCCGCGAGTTCGACGAGAAGATCGCGGGCGTCCGCCGCGACAAGGAGTCGGCCATCGACTCCCAGGACTTCGAGAAGGCAGCGTCTCTCCGCGACAAGGAGAAGCAGCTGCTGGCGGCGAAGACCAAGCGGGAGAAGGAGTGGAAGGCCGGCGACATGGACGTCGTCGCCGAGGTCGACGGCGAGCTGATCGCCGAGGTCCTGGCCACGGCCACCGGCATCCCGGTCTTCAAGCTGACGGAGGAGGAGTCCTCCCGTCTGCTGCGCATGGAGGACGAGCTCCACAAGCGCGTCATCGGCCAGAAGGACGCCATCAAGGCCCTCTCGCAGGCGATCCGTCGTACGCGAGCCGGTCTGAAGGACCCGAAGCGCCCCGGTGGCTCGTTCATCTTCGCCGGTCCGTCCGGTGTCGGTAAGACCGAGCTCTCCAAGACGCTCGCCGAATTCCTCTTCGGTGACGAGGATGCGCTGATCTCCCTCGACATGTCGGAGTTCAGCGAGAAGCACACGGTTTCCCGCCTCTTCGGTTCTCCCCCCGGTTACGTGGGTTACGAAGAGGGCGGCCAGCTCACCGAGAAGGTGCGCCGCAAGCCGTTCTCCGTCGTCCTCTTCGACGAGGTCGAGAAGGCCCACCCCGATATCTTCAATTCCCTGCTCCAGATTCTGGAAGACGGTCGCCTGACCGACTCCCAGGGCCGGGTCGTGGACTTCAAGAACACGGTCATCATCATGACGACCAACCTCGGGACCCGGGACATCTCCAAGGGCTTCAACCTGGGCTTCGCCGCCCAGGGCGACGTCAAGACCGGTTACGAGCGGATGAAGAACAAGGTCAACGAAGAGCTCAAGCAGCACTTCCGGCCCGAGTTCCTCAACCGTGTCGACGACACGGTCGTGTTCCACCAGCTGACCGAGGAAGACATCATCCAGATCGTCGACCTCATGATCGCCAAGGTGGACGAGCGCCTGAAGGACCGCGACATGGGCATCGAGCTCAGCGCGGAGGCCAAGTCGCTCCTGGCGAAGAAGGGCTACGACCCCGTGATGGGCGCCCGGCCGCTGCGCCGGACGATCCAGCGCGAGATCGAGGACATCCTCTCCGAGAAGATCCTCTTCGGTGAGCTGCGTCCCGGTCACATCGTGGTCGTGGGCACCGAGGGCGAGGGTGAGGACAAGAAGTTCACCTTCCGCGGCGAGGAGAAGTCGGCACTGCCCGACGTCCCGCCGATCGAGCAGGCGGCAGGCGGCGCCGGCCCGAACCTGACGAAGGACGCGTAAGGACGCGCCGAGCGTCTGAGCATGTGAAGGGGCTGCCCCGGACCGTTCCGTACGGTTCCGGGGCAGCCCCTTTTCGTGTGCGGTCCGGGAGCAGTGGGCGATGCGGGGGCTGTCGGCGCCGAGGACTTGGCCATCGGTGTCCTCGACATCGAGGCCGGGCAGCACCTGGAGCGGCGTGGGATCCGACCGCTTCGCCTCTTCCTGCCTTGAGGCCGACCACCTCCCTCCCGCCCTGTGCCAGGTGATGCTCTCGCACGTGCCCGAGTGCGGGCCGGGGAGCTCCTCGTGCACGGCCGGGGCGGAGCCGGCCGGTTCCGGGCCTCACGGACGCCTGTGCCTCACAGGACGCCCCATGGAGCGGTCTCGGCGACTGGGCGGCCCTGACGCGCCGCCCGACTTGGCGGCCCTTGCACGCCGCTCTGCGTACGCACCCCCGCTCCGCCGGCGGCCCTTTTCGCCGTTCTGAGCCGGACGCCCGCCGTCACCGGTCTCCGGCCGCCGGGCCCGCGCTGTACGGCTTCACCGCGCCGAAACGGGCCGTCCCCGGTGTCGAGGGCCCTCGACACCGGGCGGGACCGCCCTCGTGGACCAGCACAGCGCGGTATCCGGGCGGTACTGGAGGCCCACGCCGGCGGCGGGGCCGGTGAGACCGGCTCCTGCCGGTAGGCGTCGACGGGGGGCGGGCCGAAGGTCCTGAATCGGACAGGCCTTGGTCCCACCACGGGTGACAAGGCGCACAGCCCTTTCGGGGCCTACTAGGCGGCTTAGGGGACGTGGCCGCGAGCGCGGGAGGGACCTCGGCCCCGGGGGTGACCGGGACCTTCGGCGCAGAGGTGCGGGATGCCTGGAACACTAGGCAATGTCCGTTTAGCGCGGTTTGGAACTGGGGTTAAACCTTGCCCGGTCGAAGAGATCCGACGGGGTGTGGAGTGGGTGGTGTGGGGCTCGCGGGAGTGGATTCCCGCCGCGTCGACTACGGCTTTTGTTCGTAGATGGGGTGTTTGAGCATTGCTGGGGGTCCGGGTTACCAAGGGATAGCCAGCCCGGCGGACAAGCCGGGACGACTCACCTCCGGAGGATCTCCGCATATGTCGAAGCGCGCTACGTTCCAGCACTCCCGCCGCCCGTCCGTGTCCCGTGTTCGTGGCGCCGTCGTGGCAGCCGGCCTGGGGACGACGATGGTTCTCGGTGCGGGCGCTGCGTTCGCAGCCGGTGCGGCGGCGAGCACCCCCGACACGCCGAGCCTGGTCAATGCCGCGGCCAAGTCGGTCGCCAAGCAGGCGACCGTGCAGGGCAAGGCGGCCCAGGCCGCCAAGGAGACGGTGGCCAAGAAGGCTGCCGAGGCGAAGAAGGCCGCTCGCCTGGCGACCTCCTGGGAGGCGCCGGTCAGCCAGTACCAGCTGAGCGCCAGCTTCGGCAACGACGGCTCGCGCTGGGCCCACAAGCACTCCGGCCAGGACTTCGCCGTGCCGATCGGCACCAAGGTCGAGGCCGCGCACGGCGGCGTCGTCGTGAAGGCCGGTCCGAACGGTGGCGGTGACGGCCCCGCGTACGGCAACGCCATCGTGATCAAGCACGACAACGGCATGTACTCGCAGTACGCCCACCTGTCGAGGATCGACGTGCACATCGGCCAGTCGGTGGAGAAGGGGCAGCAGATCGCCCTGTCCGGTAACACCGGCAACTCCAGCGGCCCGCACCTGCACTTCGAGATCCGGACCACCGCCAACTACGGTTCCGCGGTCAACCCGGTCGCCTTCCTGAACAAGCAGGGCGTCACGGTCTGACCCGACCGGACGCACTCCCCGCAGCCCGGGCCCCGCTACTCCGCGGGGCCCGGGCTGTGGGCTTGGGTGACCAGGCCGACGGCGACTTCGAGGACGGCCTCGCGCTTGTCCTCGACGTCGCCGTCGACGTCCTTGAGGAAGAACATCCCGGCGTGCATCGAGACGAGCGCGCTGACGCAACGGACCTGGTCGGCGAGGGCGGCGTCGGGGTCCTTGAGCAGATCGAGCAGCTCCATGAGCCGCTTCTTCGAGGTCTCCCCGACACTGAGATCGCGCACGGCCGCCTGGTTCTCCTGCATGAAGCGGAACAACGGGGCGGCGTCGATCAGTGCGTCGCTGTAACGGACCAGCAGCTCCTTCTTCGTCTCCAGGGTGCGCGGCTGCTCCTTGCCCCAGGCGATCAGCTTCTCGACGGGCCGGTTGAGGTCGTCGAAGATGCTGACGAGGATGTCTTCCTTGGTCTTGAAGTGGTAGTACAGCGCCGCCTTGGTGACGTCCAGCTTCTCGGAGATCTCGCGGAGCGAGGTCTTCTCGTAGCCCTGCTCGGCGAAGAGCTCCAGGGCGACGTCCTGGATGCGCTGGCGCGTGTTGCCCCGGCGTGGCTGCTGCGTGCTGCCCATGGTGCTCTCCCAAAAAAACTTACTTGACGCCCGGCTAGTTACGGGTTCTACTGTCCCCAGTGTAGTCAACTAGCCGGGCGGCAAGTAAGTGGCCGGGGCGCAGGGGATCAGGGAGTTGGGGATCATGGCGGACCTGAAGAAGGCGGCAGGCGGGAAGGCGGGCGGCAGACCGGCCGACAAGGTCGCCGACGCGTCGGCGACCGCACCCGAGCCGCGGCAGCGCAGCGTCCGGGTGGTGATGCTCGCCCTGATGATCACGATGCTGCTGGCCATGCTCGACAACCTGATCGTCGGCACCGCAATGCCGACCATCGTCGGCGACCTCGGCGGTCTGGAGCATCTGTCCTGGGTCGTCACCGCGTACACCCTGGCCACCGCGGCCTCCACCCCGATCTGGGGCAAGCTCGGCGACATGTACGGACGCAAGGGCATCTTCCTCACGTCCATCGTGGTCTTCCTGATCGGCTCCGTACTGAGTGGAATGGCCCAGGACATGGGTCAGCTGATCGGCTTCCGGGCGATCCAGGGACTCGGTGCGGGCGGCCTGATGGTCGGCGTCATGGCGATCATCGGCGACTTGGTGCCGCCCCGTGAGCGTGGCAAGTACCAGGGCCTGATGGCCGGTGTGATGGCGATCGCGATGATCGGCGGACCGCTGGTCGGCGGCACCATCACCGACCACCTCGGCTGGCGCTGGAGCTTCTACATCAACCTGCCGCTGGGTGCGGTCGCCCTCGCCATGGTCACCGCCGTGCTGCACCTGCCGAACAAGGAGCGCACCAAGGCGAAGGTCGACTACCTCGGAGCCGGGCTGCTGACTCTCGGCATCACCGCGATCGTGCTGGTCACCACCTGGGGCGGTTCGGAGTACGCCTGGGGCTCCGCCGTGATCATGGAGCTCGCCGCGATCGGCGTCGTCTCCCTCGTCGGCTTCCTCTTCGTCGAGACGAAGGCCGCAGAACCGATCATTCCGCTGCACATCTTCCGCAACCGCAACTTCACGCTGATGTCCCTCGTCGGCTTCATGTCCGGCTTCGTGATGTTCGGCGCGGTGCTCTTCCTGCCGCTGTTCCAGCAGTCCGTCCAGGGCGCGTCCGCGACCAACTCCGGACTCCTGCTCCTGCCGATGCTGCTGTCGATGATGATCGTCTCGCTGATCGCCGGACGGGTCACCACCAGCACCGGAAAGTACAAGATCTTCCCCATCATCGGCTCCGTCCTGATGGTGGCCGGTCTGTTTCTGCTCTCGCAGATGGACACCGGCACCACCCGCTTCACCTCCGGCGTCTACATGGCGGTGCTCGGCGCGGGCATGGGCTTCCTGATGCAGATCACCATGCTCGTCGCGCAGAACAGCGTCGAGTTGAAGGACATGGGCGTCGCCTCCTCCGCGACCACCCTCTTCCGGACGCTCGGCAGCTCCTTCGGTGTCGCGATCATGGGGGCGCTGTTCACCGGACGTGTGCAGGACGAGATGGCTGCCCGCGGCGGCGGAGCGGCCACCGCGAGGTCCGCGCAGCTGGACGCGGCGAGCCTGGCGAAGCTGCCGGACCCGGTGCGTGAGGCGTACCAGTTCGCGGTCTCGTCCGGGACCCACATCGCCTTCCTGGTCGGTGCTTCGGTCGGCGTGATCGCGCTGCTGGCGGCGGTGTTCGTCAAGGAGGTGCCGCTGCGCGGAGCCGGGCCGGAGGCCAAGGCGGAGGTCGTAGCGGACGCCGGCACCGACGCCAGGCGGAGCGAGACCGTCTGATCCGGCCGACCTGGCAACGACGGCAAGGCCCCTGGGGCGCGCGATCCGCGCACCCCAGGGGCCTTGCCGTCGTTCTCGCCCAGCTCACCCGGGCTCAGCCCACCTCAGCCACCGAACTGTGTACCGTCCTTCGACGCGGCGTTCGCCCCCCGACCGTCCGTGTCCCCCGGTTCGGCCTCGGCCGCCCTGCGCTGTTCGGCGAGCTGAAGGATGGGGAAGCTGCCCGTGTTCGTCGGGGCGTGCTCCGGCAGCCACAGCACGGCGATCGCCCCGCCGGCCCCCTCCGCCGCGCCCTGCGGCGCCGCGTTCCGGAAGGTCAGCCGGGCGCCGAGGACCCGGGCCTGACCGGCGGCGATGGTCAGCCCCAGGCCGTGCCCGTGCCCGGCGCGGTCGCTGCTTCCGGTACGGAACCTGCTCGGGCCCTCACGCAGCAACGCCTCCGGGAAGCCGGGCCCGTGATCGCGGACGCGCACCACCCGGCCCTCGACCGTGACCTCCACCGGAGTGGAACCGTGCTTGGCAGCGTTGCCCAGCAGATTGCCGAGAATGCGCTCCAGCCTGCGCGGATCGGTGTTGACCCACGACTCGTGCACCACCTGGACCCGCACATCCGGGTCCAGCAGAGCGACCCGCCGGCTGACGAACTCGCCGAGCGCGATCTCCTGCAGCTCGGCCCGCTCCGACGCACTGTCCAGCCTGGCCACCTCGAGCACGTCCTCGACGAGTGTGCGCATCGCCTGTGCTCTGTCCCGTACGAGCTCGGTGGGGCGGCCCGGCGGCAGGAGCTCGGCCGCCGTCAACAGCCCGGTCACGGGTGTGCGCAGCTCGTGCGCGATGTCCGCGGTGACCCGGCGCTCCGCCTCGATCCGTTCGTTCAGCGCGTCCGTGAGGGCGTCCACCGCACGGGCCAGGTCGTCGGTCTCGTCCCGGATGACGCCGCCGATGGCGTCCCTGACCCGCACCTCCGTATTGCCCTGCGCGACCTTCCCGGCCGCGGCTGCCGCCTTGCGCAGGCGGCGCGACAGCTGGCCGCCGATGAGTACGCCGAGCGCGCAGCCGCCGAAGACCACCGAGACGGAGCCGATGATCAGAGCGCGGTCGAGATCGCCCATGATCGTGGCGCTGCGGTTGGCGAAGCGGGTGTGCAGCGACAGCACGTCACCGTTGGCCAACGGCACGGCCGCCCACACATCGGGCACCCCGTTCGCGTACTCGTCGACATGCGTGGCGCGCCGGTTCCTGCGGGTCTCCGCGCGCAGGCTCTCCGGCATCGTCGGGTCGTTGAGCTTGGCGCCGAACTTGGGGTCGGCCTTCTTCGTCTTCGTCGCCTCGTACAGCAGCTGCGCGTAGGTCAGCCGCTCCAGCTGGACCTCACGGGCGTTCTCCAGCATCGAGACGCGGGCGGCGTTGTGGACGACGAGGCTCAGCGCGACCGCGATCAACGCGCCGACCGCCGCGATCGCGATGCTGATCTTCCAGCGGACACCTGTCCGCAGAGCCGGCCGCGTCATGCCTTGAGCTTGTAGCCGAAGCCGCGGACCGTCTCGATCCTGTCCTGTCCGATCTTGGTGCGCAGCCGCTGCACATGGACGTCCACGACCCGGGTGTCGCCGCCCCATCCGTAGTCCCAGACCCGTTCGAGCAGCTTGTCGCGGGAGAGCACTGTGCCGGGCGCGGACGAGAACTCCAGCAGCAGCCGCATCTCGGTCGGGGTGAGTGCCACCTGCTCGCCGCCCTTGCGTACCTCCATGCCCTCGGTGTCGACCTCCAGATCACCGAAGACCAGCACGCCGCCGACGGGCTGCGTCTCCGTCTCCGTACCGCCCGGCTGTCCGCCCGATGCATGACCGAAGCGACGCAGCACGGCGCGGATCCTGGCGACCAGCACGGCGCCGTCGAAAGGCTTGGTCACGTAGTCGTCGGCGCCGGCCTCCAGACCGAGCACCACGTCGATCGAGTCGGCGCGGGCCGACAGCATGATCACCGGAACCGTCGACTCGTCCCGGATGCGCCGGCACAGACTGACGCCGTCCAGGCCCGGCACCATCACGTCGAGCAGCGCGATGTCCGGCCGGTGGGCCCGGAACGCCTCCAGGCCGGAGAGGCCGTCGGGCATCGCGGTGACCACGAATCCGTCCCGCTCCAGCGCCAGCTGGGTGGCCTCACGGATGACATCGTCGTCCTCGACGAACAGGACGTGGGTCTCGGCCATCGACTGCTCTCAGCTCTCGCTTCTCGGGTTGGCGGCTCTTCGCCGGCTCGTTCGCGCCGGTCTCGGTCCTTCGGCGGTCTCAGTTCGTCGTCGGATCGGCAGGCTCCGGGAACTCCGCTTCGCCGTTGCCGACAGCTCTGTTGAAGTCGTTGTGCACCCGGTCGTGCTCGTTGAACCGGTTGCCGGACCAGCGGTACGTGACCACCTCGTCGCCGGACGGATAGGCGACCGCGTCCTTCTTCTCGTACACCTGCGTCGTCACCACCAGGTCACCCCGGTCGATGGTGCCGTAGACCGCAGGCTGCTCAGTGGTGAAGACGTTCTGGTACGTGCCGTCGCTCCGCGCGCGATACACGTAGGTGCCGACCCCTACCGAGTCGCCGCAGGTCATCACATTCACCACGACGTCCGCCGACGAGCCGCCGGTCAGCGTGCCGTACGAGGCGTCGACCGGGTACTCGTGCCCCGTGCAGGGTTTCAGGTCCGTCCTGACCCGCTCGCTCACCCTGGGGTCCCGCTTGACCAGCTGGACGGCATCGACCCGCCGCACGGACTTCCCCGTGGGTGGGGCGGTGGCGGATGGTGTGACCTGGGCGACCGGCTGCGTGCCCGCCGGTCCCTCGTCACGGGTTCCCGTGCCACCGGTGGAGCAGCTGACGGTGAACAGCCCGAGGGCGGCGAGCCCGGCCATTGCCGTACTGCCCGCCGCCCAGCCGGTGAGACCGCCGCCTCTGCCGGTCGTTCTGCTTCCGCCTGTCAGGCCGCGCACCGCTCCTGCCCCCGTTCCTCATGCCGCCGGTCCGCCTGTCGGCGACCCTGCGCCGGTACCCGCGCACGCCCCGGAGCACCGACGGCCGGAGCCCGGTCGCCCGCCGTGCCGCCCTGGGCTTCACGGATCGCGGCCTGCCTGCTCATCGCCTCGCGGCTCTCCAGCTCCTGGCGCAGTCGCGCCAGTGCCCGGTGCAGCGTGCTCTTCACCGTACCGGCAGACATCCCGAGCGCTGCGGCCGTCTCCTCCGTGCTCATCTGCTCCCAGTGTCGCAGCACCACCACGCTGCGCTGCTTGGGAGCCAGCACGCTCAGGACGTCCATCAGCAGAGCACGGTCGGCGCGCTGCTCGGTGCCGTCTTCGACGCTTGCGTCGGGCAGCTGCTCGGTGGGAACCTCCTCCAGCTTGCGGGCCCGCCACCACTCCGTACGCGTGTTGATCATGACGCGGCGCAGATAGGCGTCGGCGAGGGACTTGTCGGCGATGCCGTCCCAGCGGCCGTACGTCCGGGCCAGGGCGGTCTGCAGCAGGTCCTGCGCGTCCACCGGGTCGGGGACCAGGCGGCGCGCACTGCGCAGCAGGGCCTCCTGCCGGGTGCGTACGTACTCTTCGAATTCGAGCACCTCGCCATGCGCCATTCCAACCGCCTCCGTCCCCGTAGATCCCCGTCTGACCTCTGCCAGCCACTGGTCGCGTGAGCTGACGGTCGGAGACGTTACGGAGCGGTTGTCACGGCGCTGTGCAGAGCAGCCATACACCGACGCACGGCTGTCCATCGGTTGTGTAACAGCGGGTGGAAGCCCCCCTTCTGCTTCTAGCCCAGCGGCAGTTGGTAGTGGCCGCCCGGAAGCGGTTCGACCAGGCCGTCGGCGACCAGGCCGTCCAGCGCCCGGGCCCGTTGCGCCGGCTCGTCCCATACGGCGTCGAGCGCCGACTGCGGAACCGGGGCCACCGCCTCGCGCAGCACGGCGAGCAGCCGGCCGCGCACCTGCCGGTCGGTACCGGCATAGGTCTGGCCGCGGCGCGGGGGCCCCTGATGCTCGGGCTTACCGGCCAGCCGCCAGGCGCACTGCGTGGCGATCGGGCACCGCGTGCAGTCCTCGTTCTTGGCGGTGCAGACCAGCGCTCCGAGTTCCATCGTCGCGGCCGCCCAGCGGGCCGCCCGTTCGTCCTCGTCGGGCAGGAGCGCGCGGGCGAGCTTCCGCTCGGCGGCGGTGGTCGCATTCGGCGGGTACTGGATGCCCGTCGCGGCCCGGGCGAACACCCGGCGGACGTTCGTATCGAGTACGGCATGGCGCTGTCCGTAAGCGAACGAGGCCACGGCCGCCGCCGTGTACTCACCGATCCCGGGCAGCGCGAGCAGCTGACTGTGCTCACTCGGTACGTCGCCGCCGTGCCGTTCAGTTATTGCCTGCGCGGCTCCGTGCAGGCGCAGCGCTCGCCGCGGGTAGCCGAGCCGGCCCCAGGCGCGGACCGCTTCACCGGGCGGCTCGGCGGCCAGATCGGCGGGGCGCGGCCAGCGGGCCAGCCACTGTTCGTACACCGGGAGGACCCGGCTGACGGGGGTCTGCTGCAGCATGAACTCGCTCACCATCACACCCCAGGCACCCGCTTCGGGGCGGCGCCAGGGCAGATCGCGGGCGTGCTGGTCGAACCACCCGATGACGGGCGCGTGGAGGGATGTGGGCGTCTGTGTCGCAGTCATGGCAGTCATCGCAAGCCGATCCTGGCACGGAAGGGCAGGCAACGGTCTTGGCGGCGGGGGTGTCGCCCGTCATGGGGGCCCATGGAGTGATAATGCCACCCGTCTGTCCCCACAGTGAGCCTCGGCCGGCGCCTTCATCCGGACCCGGCAGGGACTCGGCCGTCCGCCCATGGGCCCGGTATCCGGGGCGCGAGGCACCTGGCCGTTCCTTGCCACCGGGGCGAGCGACCGAGCCGGGCGGGACAGCGGGGCGATCACCCGCGCCGCGACGGGTCCCTCACGAGCGGGCCCGTCGCCGCATGGTGCGGAAGGCACACACCCGGCAGAGACCGGCGAGACCACCGGCACCGTGAACCGGGCCCGTGCGCGGCCGGGAGGCCGCGAGAGAGGCGGCTGCCGCGGCCGCCGCCGCGTGGTTGACGAGAAACGATCGGTCGCCGTCGGCGGACACCGAACCGGTGAGGCCGCCGCAGCAACGACCGGACGGTTTGCACGTCCTCGTCCACGATCGACTCGAGAGGCACATCGGCGTCGTGGCCGACGGCTGCCGCGAGTGGCGCGAGCAGGGACAGGGACAGGGACAGGGCTCCCGCATCCGTGCTGCGCGCACGTGCCGTGTGCGAAATCGGTGACGTCGCCGTGCAGGAAGGAGAAGGGAGTTGAACTCCTTCACGTGACAGACCGTAGGCAACAGGGTGGGGTTGTCACGGTGGGCGACCATCACGGGGCACGCCTGACGAAAGTCGGGGTCGGAACAGGCCACTGCATGATGATGATCCGCAAAACTTGAGGATCAGAGCGGCGGGTGGGGCGGGAGTTGGCGCGGATCTCTCGTACAGTTTGCGCCGTGGGATCTCTGCGCAATCCGATCGGGCCGCTTCCCTCCAGCATCTATTGGCGACGGAGGGCCGTAGCGGCGATGCTGATCGTGCTGCTCGCGCTGCTGATCGCATGGGTCGTCACTTCCGGTGGCGGCAAGGGGAACATGGACGACTCCCGGCCCAACGGGTCCGGCCCCGCACACTCGATCACTCCGGGACCCGCCAGTTCCGGTCCGGCCATCAGCCAACAACCGGGCGGGCGTGACGATTCGGACGACTCCGGTGCGGGCGGCGGCGGCGGCAGCGGCGCGGACGAGGGCTCCGCCGGCACCGCCGACGGTGGCTCCGGCGCCGACGCCGGATCCGGATCGGGTTCCGGCAGCGCGTCCGGTGGCGGAAGCGAGGGGCAGCAGGTTCCGGCCGGCTCCTCGATCCCCGACTGCACTTCCTCCGCACTGCAGTTGACCCTGCGCACCAAGCTCAACTACGGCCCCGGCGAGAACCCGAAGTTCGAGCTGATCGCCAAGAACACCTCCTCCAGCGCCTGCAAGGCCGACTTCGGGCCGAAGAGCGCGGTGGTGACCGTCACCGAAGCCGGTGGCGACGACGACGAGGTGTGGTCCTCCAAGGACTGCCCGCGCAATGCGGGCAGCGTGCTGCTGGAGGTTCCGGCGGGCGCGACCATCGTCCACACCGTGGAGTGGGACCGGAAGAAGAGCGCCCCGAAGTGCGCGACACCGCCCGCGGGGGCTGCCGGGGCCGGTACGTATCTCGTCGAGGCGAAGGCTCCCGGCGAGCCTGTGCAGCGCGCCTCCTTCGTCCTCGCGAAGGACTGAGCGGCGCCCGCCCGAGCAGTTCCTGACCGGTGCGCGATCACCTCGCAATCACGGGCACTGCCGATCACGGTCGTGGTCGCGGTCCGAAACGTACTTCGGGGCCCGGTCCACCGACCGGGCCCCGAGGGCATGTACTGCTCTGCGCAACCGCTGCGAATCCCTAGGGCTTCTCGTTCGGATCATGCAGCCTGATCCAGACGAAGGACGTTAGACGTACCGCTCGAGAATCGACGACTCGGCCAGTCGCGACAGCCCTTCGCGCACGCTGCGCGCCCGTGCCTCGCCGACTCCGTCCACCGTCTGAAGGTCGTCGACGCTCGCCGCGAGCAGCTTCTGCAGTCCGCCGAAGTACTCCACCAGCCGGTCGATGATGGCCCCGGGCAGCCGCGGCACCTTCGCCAGCAGCCGGAAACCGCGGGGCGAGACCGCCGAGTCGAGGGTCTCGGGTGAGCCGCTGTACCCCAGGGCCCGTGCCACGACCGGCAGTTCGAGCAGTTCGGTGTGCGAGAGCCCGTCCAGCTCGGTCAGCGCCTCCGCGACCGTACGCGACCGCTTGGCGGTCGGCTCCGGCACGTAGTCGCGCACGACCAGTTCCCGCTCAGGCTCGACTCCCGCGATCAACTCGTCGAGCTGGAGGGAGAGAAGCCGGCCGTCGGTGCCCAGTTCCACCACGTATTCGGCGATTTCGGTCGCGATCCGGCGGACCATCTCCAGACGTTGCGCGACAGCCGTCACGTCCCGCACCGTCACCAGGTCCTCGATCTCCAGCGCGGAGAGCGTGCCCGCGACCTCGTCGAGGCGGAGCTTGTATCGCTCCAGGGTGGCGAGGGCCTGGTTGGCCCGGGAGAGGATCGCGGCGGACTCCTCCAGGACCCGGCGCTCCCCGTCCACGTACAGCGCGATCAGACGCATCGACTGCGAGACCGAGACGACCGGGAAGTTGCACTGCCTGGAGACCCGGTCCGCCGTGCGGTGGCGGGTTCCGGTCTCCTCGGTGGGGATGGAGGCGTCCGGGACCAGCTGCACGCCGGCCCGCAGGATCTTCGTCATGTCCTTGTCGAGGATCAGTGCCCCGTCGAGCTTCGCCAGCTCGCGCAGCCGCGTCGCGGTGAACTCCACGTCCAGCACGAAGCCGCCGGTGCACATCGACTCGACGGTCTTGTCCATGCCGAGCACGATCAGCCCGCCGGTGTTGCCGCGGAGGATGCGCTCCAGGCCGTCCCGCAGGGCCATTCCGGGCGCGACGGCGCTCAACGAGGCGCGCATCAGCGCCTCATTACCGGTGCCTTGGCCGGACTTTCCGGGCGATGCTGCCCGGTCGCTGGCTGCCACTGCACTCCTCCGGTCACAGGTTTGCGGTGCCCTTATGTCCCTCATACCGTTCGTACGGACGGGCGAGACCAGGGCAAAGTCTACCGGCGTGCGTCGGCCTCCTGTGGGGGCTCTGTACGAGACCGGCGCGGGAGCACTCTCAGCGCGTCGCCCATGTTGGCGACTTCCGTGACCTTCATACCGGGTGGGACCTTCCCCGGGTCGGTCGGGACCAGCGCGTGGGTGAAGCCCAGCCGGTGTGCTTCGGCCAGTCTGCGCTGCACCCCCGTAACCCTTCTGACCTCGCCCGCAAGGCCCACCTCGCCGATCGCCACCAGGTTCTTGGGCAGTGGTGTGTCGCTCGCCGCACTGGCCAGCGCGAGTGCGATCGCAAGGTCCGCGGCGGGTTCGGAAAGCTTCACGCCGCCGACCGTGGCGCTGTAGATGTCCCGTTTGCCGAGCGCGCTGATCCGGCCGCGCTGCTCCAGAACCGCCAGCATCATCGAGACCCGGGAGGTCTCCAGGCCGGAGGTGGTGCGCCGCGGTGAGGGGATCTGCGAATCGACCGTCAGCGCCTGCACTTCGGCGACGAGCGGGCGCCGCCCCTCCAGCGTGACCGTCAGACAGGTGCCCGGCACGGGTTCGTCGCGCCGGGTGAGGAAGAGGCCGGAGGGGTCGGCGAGGCCCGTGATGCCCTCGTCGTGCAGTTCGAAACAGCCGACCTCGTCGGTCGCCCCGTACCGGTTCTTCACGCCCCGGACCAGCCGGAGGCGCGCATGCCGGTCGCCCTCGAAGGACAGCACCACATCGACGAGGTGCTCCAGCAGTCGCGGCCCCGCGATCGCGCCGTCCTTGGTGACATGGCCGACCAGGAGCGTGGACATGCCACGCTCCTTGGAGGCGCGGATGAGTGCACCGGCCACCTCCCGGACCTGTGCCATCCCGCCGGGTGCGCCTTCGATCTCGGGCGAGGCGACGGTCTGCACGGAGTCGAGGATGAGCAGGGACGGCTTGACCGCGTCCAGATGGCCGAGGACCGCGGAGAGGTCGGTCTCGGCGGCGAGGAAGAGGTGGTCGTTGATCGCCCGGATCCGGTCGGCACGCAGCCGCACCTGGCTCGCGGACTCCTCCGCGGTGACATAGAGGGTGCGGTGCTCGTCGCTGGCGGCCTTGGCGGCCACATCCAGCAGGAGCGTCGACTTGCCGACGCCCGGCTCGCCCGCGAGCAGCACCACGGCGCCGGGGACCAGCCCGCCGCCGAGCACCCGGTCCAGCTCGTCCACCCCGGTCGGCCGGGCGGTTGCCTGCCGGCTGTCGACCTGGCCGATGGGGAGTGCGGCCGAGCTGACGCGGCCGGCCGCCGTCGTCCGCACGGCAGGGGCGCCGCCGAACTCCTCGACCGTTCCCCACGCCTGGCATTCGGGGCATCGGCCGAGCCACTTGGCGGTCGTCCAGCCGCACTCGGTGCAGCGGTAGGACGGCCGGTCCTTCGCGGATTTTGTACGGGCAGCCATGGCGCCACCGTATAGGTGAGGACCGACAACGCCGCCCGGCGCGGTACGCGGGAGCTCGCGGTGGGATCCGTGGGGGGTGGGGAGGGGAAGCGCGAGGGGCGCGGGGAGAGGGGCGATCGGGGTCAGGAAGCCCGACGGAATTGACGATTCCTGTCCCCTTTCAAGGGATACGTTCACCCGTAAGGGTTAAATGTGCGAAAGGGGTGCCAAGGCCACGCTCTGCCTTGCTTACGGTCGCAAGGTGACGAGCAGCAGGCTCCAGACCTCCAGGCACAGCACCGGCGCACACCGGGCGCAGCGCCGTGCGCCCCAGGCGTCGCCGCAGCGAGCGCCCGCCCGGTCCGAGGCGTATCTCGACGGCCTGTTCACCTACTGCCTCTCCGTGCTCTGCGATCACGACGGAGCCATCGAGGCACTGGGCGCCGTTCTCGCCGTCGCGGAGCGTCAGGACGGGCGGTGCCCCAGGGGGGAGGAGGAACGTAAAACCTGGCTGTACGCGCTGGCCAGGTGGACGTGCCTGCGCAAGCTCGCGGAGCAGAAGAACCAGAAGCAGAACCGGGGCCGGCAGGCGCACCGCCAGCAGGCCGCCGGGCAGCCGGGGGGTACGGCCGCGGCCGCCCGGGCAGGGGGCTCACAAACCCGTGTGCACCCGGACGCCACCGCCCTCGCCGCAGATGCCACGGACGCCTCGGAGACCGCCGCGGCAGCCGAGGCGCACCGCCGTGAACTCGCACAGCTCGCCTGGCCCGAGGCCGCCGGCACCACACCCGAACAACGCGAAGCGCTCGAACTGGCCGTACGCCACCGCCTCGCCCCGCGCGCCGTGGCCTCCGTCCTCGGCCTCGACCCGGCGACCGCCCGTGAGCTCCTGGCCGCCGCGGCCTGCGAAGTGGAACGCACCCGGGCCGCCCTCGCCGTCGTCGAGACCGGCAACTGTCCCACCGTCGCGCGGCTCTTCGGCGACCACCGCGTGCTGCTCTCCGCCGCCCTGCGCAGCGAGCTCGTCCGCCACGTCGACGACTGCCCCCGCTGTCGCCGCGCCGCCGAGCGGGCGGGCGCGGAAGGCCCCTGGCCGGGCGCGTCCGTCAGCCCGGGTGCCGCACTTCCGGTCGTCGAGGCCCCGCGGCCCTCCGCGTACGTGGCGATGGTCCATGCCCAGAGGAATCGGTCCGCCACTCCGCGCTTCGACCGGACGGGCTTCCCGATGGACCCGAAGGACCACGCCGCGCGCCGGGACCGGCTGCGGGCGAGAGTCGTGACGACGACGTTGGTGGCGACGGTCGTCGCCGCCCCCGTGATCGCGCTGTGGTCCGCGTACCGGGGCGCGCCGCTGACCGGCGAGGGGCACGACGGCTCCTCGGTCACCGCGACCGAGGAGGACGGCGGGAGCGAGTTCGACGGCGACCCGTACGACCGCTACCAGAATGCGGGCAACGCCAGCCCCGACCCCGGCTCCCGTTTCAAGGACGGCAGCCGTACGCCGGATGTCTCCGCGGAGGTCATCAGCTCCGGGACGGGGCAGCACGGCCCCGGCCGACTCGCCGTCACGGCCCACTCGTCCGGCGCCACCACGCTGATCACACTGACCGCTTCGGGCGGGGCCCCCGTGGCCTGGTCGGCACGGGCGGATGCGTCCTGGCTCCGCCTCAGCAGGCAATCCGGAACCCTCGCCGCGGGGGAGAGCGTCACGATCCACGCCTACGTGGACCATGCGCGGGAACCGGCCGGGGCCTGGAGCGCGAGCATCCGTCTCGCCCCGTCGGGCTCGACCGTGCTGGTCCGCGGGCACAGAGCGGTGCCGGCCCCGTCCGGCGGCCCGACCGGCCCGACCAACCCGTCCCACCCGAGCCATCCGTCCGTCCCGCCGTCGACCTCTCCCCACCCGACCCATCCGACGGAGCCCACACCGTCACCGACGAACCCGGAACCGTCACCGGACCCGTCCACCCCCTCCGACCCGTCCCCCGACCCCTCCGACCCGGGGACCGGCCCGAGCGACCCGGCGCCGACGGGCTGACAAACACTTCAGCCCGTCGCCCCGGCCTTCGTCAGGACCCCGCAGGTCCCGCCGGGTGCACCGGAGGATCCGCAGGATGCGGCGCCATGGGCAGCAGCGAGGACAGCCGCTCCTCGCACAGCTCGACCAGCCGCTCGTACCCCTCCTTGCCCATGAGCTCGGTGAGCTCGGGCCGGTAGGACACATAGACCGGCTCCCCGGCCCCGTGCGCCGACGTCGCCGACGTGCACCACCAGTGCAGATCGTGACCGCCCGGGCCCCAGCCCCGGCGGTCGTACTCGCCGATCGAGACCTGGAGCACGCGCGTGTCGTCCGGCCGGTCGATCCAGTCGTACGTACGCCGGATCGGCAGCTGCCAGCACACGTCCGGCTTGGTCTCCAGGGGCTCCTTGCCCTCCCGGAGCGCCAGGATGTGCAGCGAACAGCCGGCTCCTGCCGCGAACCCGGGCCGGTTCTGGAAGATGCAGGACCCCTTCCAGCGGCGCGTCTGGCGTTCCCCGTCGTCGTCGACCTCGACCCAGCCCGTCTCCGTACCGACGTCATGGAACTGCCACAGCTCCGGGGTCAGCCGGGAGACATGCTCCGCCACCCGCTTCTCGTCGTCCTCGTCCGAGAAGTGCGCGCCCAGCGTGCAGCACCCGTCGTCCGCACGGCCCGCCTGGATGCCCTGACAGCCACTGCCGAAGATGCAGGTCCACCTGGAGGTCAGCCAGGTCAGGTCGCAGCGGAAGATCTGTTCGTCGTCCGCGGGGTCGGGGAACTCGACCCAGGCACGTGCGAAGTCGATCCCCTTCTCGTCTTCGGACCGGTCCGGCTCGTTCTCTTGCGGCTGCTGCATCTCCTGCTTCATTTTCTGCTTCTTAGTGACTTTGTCCGGCTTCGCCTTTTTCGTCTTTGGCACGGGCCAAGGGTAAGTCCGCGGGAGCAGTAGCGTGCCGGGTATGAGACTCGGAGTCCTCGACGTGGGGTCGAACACGGTTCATCTGCTGGTGGTGGACGCGCACCCCGGCGCCCGCCCGCTGCCCGCGCACTCGCACAAGGCGGAGTTGCGTCTGGCCGAACTGCTGGACGCGGACGGGGCGATCGGACCCGCCGGCGTGGACCGGCTTGTCACGACGGTCGCCGATGCGCTGCAGGCGGCCGAGGACAAGGGATGTGAGGACGTGCTGCCGTTCGCCACGTCCGCGGTGCGGGAAGCGAGCAACGCCGACCAGGTGCTGGCCCGGGTACGGGAAGAGACCGGCGTCGACCTGGCTGTCCTCACCGGTGAGGAGGAGGCGCGGCTCACCTTCCTCGCCGCCCGCCGCTGGTTCGGCTGGTCGGCCGGGAAGCTGCTGGTCCTGGACATCGGTGGCGGCTCGCTGGAGATCGGTTTCGGCATCGACGAGGAGCCGGACACCGCGGTGTCGCTGCCGCTGGGGGCCGGACGCCTCACCTCCGGCTGGCTGCCGGGCGATCCGCCGGACCCGGCGGAGGTGAAGGCGCTGCGCCGCCATGTGCGGGCACAGATCGCCCGTACGGTCGGCGAATTCAGCCGCTCCGGCCGTCCTGACCACGTCGTGGCGACCTCCAAGACGTTCAGGCAGCTCGCCAGGATCGCGGGCGCCGCGCGCTCCGCGGAGGGCCTGTACGTACAGCGGACCCTGACCCGCAAGGCGCTGGAGGAGTGGGTGCCGAAGCTGGCGGGGATGACCGCCGACCAGCGCGGGCGTCTGCCCGGGGTCTCCGAGGGGCGGGCCGCGCAGCTGCTGGCCGGGGCGCTGGTGGCCGAGGGGGCGATGGACCTCTTCGGGGTCGAGGAGTTGGAGATCTGCCCGTGGGCGCTGCGCGAGGGAGTCATCCTGCGCCGCCTGGACCACCTCCCGACCGCGTCCGCGGCCATGAACTGAACCACGCCCACCCACCTCACCCGGCCACCGTCCGGCGGACCGGGACGGCGCGAAGGAGCCACAGGAAGCCGCCCCGGAAGCCGACAGGAGCCGCGGAATCCGTCCGCGGCCGACCGGAGACAGGTCGGCGCCGACCGAAACCGTCCGGCGCCGACCGAAAGCCGCCCGCAACCGACCGGAGGCCCGGCCGAGGGCCGATCGGAAGCACGCGGAGCCGGCCATGGCCCTGCTCACTTTCCGCCTCGGCCCCTCGGTGGCGCGTGCAGCAGCCCCGTACCCTGTCTCCGTGGCAGAACCAGTGGTGCGCATCCCGGATGCGAAGGTCGCCCTGTCGACGGCTTCCGTCTATCCGGAGTCGACGGCGACGGCCTTCGAGATCGCCGCGCGTCTGGGCTACGACGGTGTCGAGATCATGGTCTGGACCGACCCCGTCAGCCAGGACATCGAGGCGCTGCGACGGCTCTCGGACTATCACCAGGTGCCGATCCTCGCCGTTCACGCCCCCTGCCTGCTGATCACGCAGCGGGTCTGGTCCACCGATCCATGGGTGAAGCTCCAGCGGGCCCGGGCGGCTGCGGAGAGGCTCGGGGCGTCGACGGTCGTCGTCCATCCGCCGTTCCGCTGGCAGCGGCAGTACGCGCGCGATTTCGTCACCGGTATCTGGCGCATGGCGGACGAGACGGACGTGCGGTTCGCCGTCGAGAACATGTACCCGTGGCGGTACCGGGATCGCGAGATGCTCGCGTACGCCCCCGACTGGGACGTCACCAACGACGACTACCGTCACTTCACCGTCGACCTCTCGCACACCGCGACCGCCCGTACCGACGGCATGGCCATGGTCGAGCGGATGGGCGACCGGCTCGCCCACGTCCACCTGGCCGACGGCAAGGGCTCCAACAAGGACGAGCACCTGGTGCCCGGCCGCGGCGACCAGCCCTGTGCCGAACTTCTGGAACGGCTGGCCCGTACCGGCTTCGACGGCCATGTGGTCATCGAGGTCAACACCCGCCGGGCCATGTCCGCCGCCGAACGTGAGGCCGACCTCGCGGAGGCGCTGGCCTTCACCCGGCTCCACCTGGCGTCCGCGACGGCGCAGGCGCCGCGCCCATGACCACCGACGGGGGCAGCGGCCCGCACGGCCCCGCCGAACCTCCCAAACGCCGCGGCCGCCCCGCTCGTACGGCTGGAACCACCGGGCCCGGCGCCCGCGAACGCATCCTGGAGGCGGCCCGTACCGAGTTCGCCGAACGCGGCTACGACAAGACGTCGATCAGGGGCATCGCCAAGAAGGCAGCAGTCGACGCCGCGCTCGTGCACCACTACTTCGGTACGAAGGACGAGGTCTTCGCGGCGGCGATCGAGGTCTCCTTCGAACCCGCACTGGTGATCCCGGCCGTCCTCACGGGCGGCACGGACGGCCTGGGGGAGCGGCTGGCCCGCTACTTCATCGGCGTATGGGAGAACCCCGCGACCAGAGCCCCCTTGCTGGCGATCATGCGGTCCGCGCTGACACACGAGGCGGCGGCCAAGGTGCTGCGCGGCTTCGTGCTGCGGCGGCTGCTGGAACGGGTCGCGGAGGCACTGGACGTACCCGACCCGACGTTCCGCGCGGAGCTGGCCGCCTCGCACATGATCGGGATCGCGATGCTGCGGTACGTGATCAAGGCGGAGCCGCTGGCCTCGGCGGATCCGGAGAAGATCGTCGCGATGGTCGCACCGACGCTGCAGCGCTATCTGGCGCAGGCCTGAACGATCTTCCGGGCATCACCGCCCAGCGCGTCCGGCGTCGAGGTGCCGGTGACAGGGCGTCCCGCTCGCACAGCGAGCACGCCATCCCGCATTCCGGACAGCGTGTCCAGATCTTGGAGCCGAGGCGTACCCTCGAAGGAGTCATATCTGTCGAAGGAGCGAGCGACGATGCCCCAGCTGAGGTCCCGCACTGTCACCCACGGCCGCAACATGGCGGGCGCCCGCGCCCTTATGCGGGCCTCGGGCGTAGCGAGTGAGGACATCGGCAAGCCGATCATCGCGGTCGCCAACTCCTTCACCGAATTCGTCCCCGGCCACACCCATCTCGCACCGGTGGGCAGGATCGTCTCCGACGCCATCAAGGCCGCGGGCGCGGTGCCGCGCGAGTTCAACACCATCGCCGTCGACGACGGAATCGCGATGGGCCACGCGGGGATGCTCTACTCGCTCCCCTCGCGCGACCTGATCGCGGACTCCGTCGAGTACATGGTCGAGGCGCACTGCGCGGACGCGCTGATCTGCATCTCCAACTGCGACAAGATCACGCCCGGCATGCTGATGGCGGCGATGCGTCTGAACATCCCGACGGTCTTCGTCTCCGGCGGCCCGATGGAGGCCGGCCGGGCCACCCTCGTCGACGGGACGGTCCGCAAGCTCGATCTGATCAACGCGATCAGCGACGCGGTCAACGAGAACGTCTCGGACGAGGACATCCTCCGTATCGAGGAGAACGCCTGTCCCACCTGTGGCAGTTGTTCCGGCATGTTCACCGCCAACTCGATGAACTGTCTGACCGAGGTCCTCGGCCTCTCCCTCCCCGGCAACGGCTCCGTCCTCGCCACGCACACCGCCCGTAAGGCGCTGTACGAGGAGGCCGGCCGCACCGTCGTCGAGATCACCAAGCGCTACTACGAGCAGGACGACGCGACGGTCCTGCCGCGCTCCATCGGTACCCGCGCCGCTTTCGACAACGCCATGGCGCTGGACATCGCCATGGGCGGCTCCACCAACACGATCCTGCACCTGCTCGCCGCCGCCCAGGAGGCCGAGCTGTCCTACGACCTCGACGACATCAACGAGGTCTCGCGCCGCGTCCCCTGTCTGTCGAAGGTCGCGCCCAACGTGGCCCCCGGCGGCACGTACTACATGGAGGACGTCCACCGGGCCGGCGGCATCCCCGCCATCCTCGGCGAGCTCCACCGTGCCGGCCTGCTCAACGAGGACGTGCACTCGGTGCACTCCGCCACCCTCGCCGAGTGGCTGAAGAACTGGGACGTGCGCGGCGGCTCTCCGTCCCCCGAAGCCGTCGAGCTGTGGCACGCGGCCCCCGGCTGCGTCCGTTCCGCGACCGCCTTCTCGCAGTCCGAGCGCTGGGAGACCCTCGACCTGGACGCGGCGGGCGGCTGCATCCGCGACCTGGAGCACGCGTACTCCAAGGACGGCGGCCTCGCGGTCCTCAAGGGGAATCTCGCCGAGGACGGCTGCGTCGTGAAGACGGCCGGCGTCGACGAGTCGATCTGGACCTTCGAGGGCCCGGCGGTCGTCTGCGAGTCGCAGGAAGAGGCCGTCGACAAGATCCTCCGCAAGGAGATCAAGGAAGGCGACGTGGTCGTCATCCGTTACGAGGGCCCGCGCGGTGGCCCCGGTATGCAGGAGATGCTCTACCCCACCTCCTTCCTCAAGGGCCGCGGCCTCGGCAAGAGCTGCGCCCTGGTGACCGACGGCCGGTTCTCCGGCGGTACGTCGGGTCTGTCGATCGGCCACGCATCGCCGGAGGCGGCATCGGGCGGCACGATCGCGCTCGTCGAGGACGGCGACCGGATCCGGATCGACATCCCGAACCGGTCGATCGAGCTCCTCGTCCCCGAGGCCGAGCTGGCCACCCGTCGAGAGGCGCTGAACGGCGTGTACGCGCCGAAGAGCCGCGAGCGCAAGGTCTCCGCGGCGCTGCGGGCGTACGCGGCGATGGCGACGAGCGCGGACCGCGGCGCGGTGCGCGACGTCTCCAAGCTCGGCTGACATACGCACGCACCCGACCTCTTTCGGCCCCCGGTGACCCAGCGGTCGCCGGGGCCCGACGCACATCCATCGCGGCCCGCCCCCGCAAGGGGACAGTGCCGCCGCGGCTACCGTCGCCGCCCGGGGATAATCGACCTCGTGAGCGAGAACAACGAAGCACCCAGCGGCCCGGAGCCCGGATCGACCGCTCCCGGCCCGCGGCCCGAGCCCATCCGCTTCTTCGGTACGACCTGGGTCGAGCACGACGGTCGGTACGGGCTCCGCCGCGTCGGCGTCGCCCTCGGCTCCCTCGCTGCGGCCGTCGCCTCCTGCTTCGTGCTCCGCTTCGCCTACCAGGGCCTGGAGATCGCCGATGTCGGCAGCCTCGTCGGCATCCTGGTCGTCCTGATGTTCGCGGTCTGCAGCGCCGTCGCCTTCCGCAAGACCTGGGAAGGATTCAGCCACCGCCCCGCCGACCGGGCCCGTGAGGACAATCTGCGCGGTCTCAAGACGATCGGCTTCATCGGCTCGCTGCTCGCGTACTTCGTCCGCTCGTTCCTGGAGGCGCCGGGCGAGAAGCTGCGGCGTACGGAGTACGAGACGGCCGTCGCCCGGTACGCGAAGCGCCGCGCGACGAGGACCGGGAACCCGGCGGGACGCAAGACGTCGAAGGCCAGGAAACCCCGGCGCAAGTAGCCCCACCGGGCGACGATGGTCCTGTGCCCCAGACGGATCCGCCCACCCCTCGTCCCCGCGCCCTCTCCTTCGACCGCGCCGCCGCCCAGTACGCCGCGGCCCGGCCCGGCTACCCGCCCGCCCTCTTCACCGCGATCGAAGAGATCACCGGTCGCCCCCTGCGCGGCGCCCGCACCCTCGACATCGGGGCCGGCACCGGTATCTCCACCGGCCTCCTCCACGACCGGGGCGCCCATGTCACGGCCGTCGAGCCGGGCCCCGGCATGGCGGCGGAACTGCACCGGTCGCTCCCGGAGATCCCGATCGTGCGCGGTGACGGCAACCGCCTCCCCTTCGCCACCGCCTCGGCCGATCTGATCACGTACGCCCAGTCCTGGCACTGGACCGACCAGGCCCTCGCCACCCCCGAGGCCCTCCGCGTCCTGCGGCCGGGTGGGGCCCTTGCGCTCTGGTGGAACGTCTCCGACCATTCCGTCCCCTGGATCGCGGAGCAGGACGCCCGACTCCGCCGTTTCTTCGGCGCCGAGGAGAGCGCCCACGGTTCGCCCGTCCGCTCCCGCCACCTGCCGACCGGGCTCGGCTTCGTGCACCGCACCGTGCCCTGGAGCCGCCGGGTGCCGCTCGACACCCACCTCGCCAACCTCGGCAGCCACTCCGCGTTCCTGGTCCTCGGTGAGGAACCCACCCGCCGGTTCCTCACAGAGGAGCACGCCCGCCTCGCGGAGCTCTTCCCTGACGGCATGGTCGAGGAGAGCTACGCGGTCGATCTCAGCGTGGCGACGCGCTGACCGTCGTGCCGAGACGGAGGCTCCGCCCGTCCTCGACAGCCCCGCGCCCGTATCGCCGGGTCCCTTGACGCGCGGGCGTCGCCGGATCAAAATTCACCGCATGATGAATTCTTCGGGCGCCGCCATCGAGGCCCGCGGCCTCACCGTCGTGCGAGGCGAGCGAACCGTCCTGCGCGGCCTCGACTTCACCGTCGAACCGGGCAGGATCACCGGCCTCCTCGGCCCCTCCGGCTGCGGCAAGAGCACCCTGATGCGAGCTGTGGTCGGAACCCAGGCCAAGGTCACCGGAACCCTCGACGTCCTCGGCACTCCCGCGGGCCACCCCACCCTCCGCCCGCGCATCGGGTACGTCACCCAGGCACCGTCGGTCTACACCGACCTCAGCGTCCGGCAGAACCTGGACTACTTCGCGGCCATCCTCCAGCCGGGCCGCAGCCACCGGGACGCCCGTCGGGCCACCGTCGCCCGGGCCATCGCCGATGTGGACCTGACCAGCCACGCGGACGCTCTTGCCGGCACTCTCTCCGGCGGCCAGCTCACCCGCGTCTCCCTCGCCGCCGCCCTGCTCGGCACCCCCGAACTCCTGATCCTCGATGAACCGACGGTCGGGCTCGACCCGGTACTCCGCCGCGATCTGTGGAGCCTCTTCCACAGCCTCGCCGCCGACCACGGCACCACGCTCCTCGTCTCGTCCCACGTGATGGACGAGGCCGAGCGCTGTCACCGCCTGCTCCTCATGCGTGAGGGCGAGATCCTTGCCGACGGCACCCCCGAGGCGCTGCGCACCGACGCCCGCACCGCCACCGTCGAAGAAGCCTTCCTCCACCTGGTCGACGAGGCCGCCACCCGTCAGGAGAACGCACGATGAGCTCGACGAACGCGCCGCAGCAAGCCGCCGCCACCCCGCAGGCAGCCGCCGCCGGCCCCCACCCCCACGCGCAGTCCCGGCCCCAGGCCCTCAGCCCCGCCCGCACCCTCGCCACCGCCGCCCGCGTCCTGCGCCAGCTGACCCACGACCCGCGTACCGTCGCGCTGCTGCTCCTCATCCCGGTCCTGATGATCACGCTGCTGCGGTACGTCTTCGACGGCAGCCCGCGCACCTTCGACGCGATCGGTGCCTCGCTGCTCGGCATCTTCCCGCTGATCACGATGTTCCTGGTGACGTCGATCGCCACCCTCCGCGAACGCACCTCGGGCACCTTGGAACGCCTCCTCGCCATGCCGCTGGGCAAGGGCGATCTGATCGCCGGTTACGCCCTCGCGTTCGGCGCCGTCGCGATCCTCCAGTCCCTCCTGGCCACCGCGCTCTCGATCTGGGTGCTCGGCCTCGACGTGATCGGCTCCCCCTGGCTGCTGCTCCTCGTCGCCCTGCTCGACGCCCTGCTCGGCACCGCACTCGGCCTGTTCGTCTCCGCCTTCGCCGCATCCGAGTTCCAGGCCGTCCAGTTCATGCCGGCCGTGATCTTCCCGCAGCTCCTGTTGTGCGGCCTGTTCATCGCACGCGACCAGATGGCGCCCGTCCTCGAAGCCATCTCGACCGTCCTGCCCATGTCCTACGCGGTCGACGGCATGAACGAAGTCCTCCACCACACCGACGTCACCGGCAACTTCGTCCGTGACGTCCTGGTCGTGGCGGGCTGCGCCCTCCTCGTCCTCACCCTCGGCGCAGCCACCCTCCGCCGCCGCACCGCCTGATGTCCCGGTGCGAGGATGGCGGCGACGACGTACCACCAGAACCGCGTACCACCGCACCGTCCGGAGGGTGAACCGCATGACCCAGACAGTCGCAGTCCTTGGCACCGGCAAGATCGGCGAGGCCCTGCTCAGCGGCATGATCCGGGCGGGCTGGCGCCCCGCCGACCTGCTGGTCACCGCGCGCCGCTCCGAGCGTGCCGAGGAACTCCGCACCCGCTACGGCGTCGAGTCCGTCACCAACGCCGAGGCCGCCAAGCGCGCCGACATCCTCATCCTCGCGGTCAAGCCCCAGGACATGGGCCGGCTCCTCGAGGAGCTCTCCCCTCACATCACCACCGAACGCCTGGTCATCAGCGCTGCCGCCGGCATCACGACCGGTTTCATCGAGGACCGCCTCGCCGCGAGGACTCCGGTCGTACGTGTCATGCCGAACACCCCCGTCCTCGTGGACGAAGGAATGTCCGTCATCTCCGCGGGCAGTCACGCCACCACCGACCACCTCGCGGCCGCCGAGGCGATCTTCGGCGGAGTCGGCAAGACCCTTCGTGTCCCCGAGTCCCAGCAGGACGCGGCGACCGCGCTCTCCGGGTCGGGACCCGCGTACTTCTACTTCCTTGTCGAGGCGATGACCGACGCGGGCATTCTGCTCGGTCTGCCGCGTGCCCAGGCCCACGACCTGATCGTGCAGGCCGCCATCGGCGCCGCGGTGATGCTCCGCGACAGCGGCGAACACCCGGTCAAGCTCCGCGAAGCCGTCACCAGCCCGGCAGGCACCACCATCAGCGCCATCCGCGAGCTGGAGAACCACGGCGTACGGGCCGCCCTGATCGCCGCCCTCGAAGCGGCCCGCGACCGGAGTCGCGAGCTGGCCTCGGGCAACGGCTGACCCTCACTTCCCCGCGGCCGCCACCAGCTCCGCGCTGGCCACGACCTTCGCGAACCCACCGCTGTGCAGCGTCACCGCGGTGGCCCGCGCCAGCTGGTCCGCGCTCAGTTGCCACCCCCACGGCCCGATCGCGTCGAAGGTGTACGTCGCATCGAACGCGAAGAACACCTCGTACCCGAGGTTCCCGCCCATTCGCGCCGTGGTCTCCGCGCACATATTGGTCTGGATCCCGGCCACCACGATCTGCCGCACTCCGGCCTCATTCAGCCAGGCGCCCAGATCGGGCGTCCCGTAGAAGGCGGAATTGACCGTCTTCGTCAGAAACAGCTCGGGTCCGCCGCCCTTCCCCCGCCGCTCCTCCACGTATCCCTTGAACGCGTTCCCCGAGTATCCGGGCCGCAGCGGAGAATCCGGCTTCGTCGAGTCATGCCGTACGAATACGACGGGGCGCCCGCTCTCCTGCCACGCATCGATGAGCCCGGCGATGTTCCGGTCGGCCTCGGGATTGTTCCGCGGACCCCAGTACCCCTCCTCCTCAAAGCCTTCCTGCACGTCCACCACGACCAGCGCTGCGTTCCCTGCGATCTCCATGGGAACCATGCTGCCGCCACGCACCCGTGTAGCCCAGAGGACGAAAAGTCATCGATCGATGCTTTACTGCCACCATGGCGCCCGGACACGCACCCACCCCCGCCCGCATCGCCCTTGTCGCCTTCCCCGGCGTCCGGGCGTTCGACGTCTCCGTCATCACCGAGGTCTGGGGCGTGGACCGCACCGACCGCGGCGTCCCGCCCTTCGACCTGCGTCGTGTCGCCACCGACCCGGCCCCCGTCCCCCTCCGCGGTGGCCTCTCCCTCACCCCGGACCGCACTCTCGCCTGGCTGACCCGCGCCGACCTGATCGTCGTCCCCGGCCTCGACGACCATCTGACGCCTGCCCCCGCCCCGGTCCTGGAAGCCCTTCGCCGCGCACACGCCCGCTGCACCCCGATCGCCGCGCTCTGCGGCGGCGCATTCACCCTCGCCCAGGCGGGCCTCCTCGACGACCGCCGGGCTGTCACCCACTGGAACCTCACCGACCTCCTCCGCACCCACCACCCCCGCGTGACAGTCGTTCCGGATGCGCTGTTCCTCCACGACGACAACATCTGGACGTCAGCGGGCACCGCGGCCGGCATCGACCTCTGTCTCCATCTCGTCCGTACGACCCATGGCGCCGAAGTCGCAGCAGCGATCGCGCGTTCGATGGTCACAGCCCCGTTCCGCACCGGAACCCAGGCCCAATTCATCGAGCACCCCACTCCGCACACCGACCGTGATGCCGACACCCTCGCCGCGGTCCGGGCCTACGCCCTGACCCACTTGGCCGAACCGCACACGGTGGCCGGCCTCGCCGCCCGCGCCGGCATGTCCCCGCGCTCCTTCGCCCGTCACTTCCAGGCGACCACGGGCACCACCCCTCTGCGCTGGCTGATCACTCAGCGCATCGCCGCAGCTCAAAAGCTTCTGGAACGCACCGACCTCCCCCTCCCCGAGGTGGCCCGCCGTACGGGCTTCGGCAGCGAGATCACGATGCGCCAGCACTTCGCCACCCACCTGGCCACCAGTCCCCGCGACTACCGGCTGGCCTTCCAGCACACCCTGGACCAACGGGAGGTTGACATGGCCCGCCTGCATCCGTAATGTGCTCCGAGTTGTCCGACGTGAGTGCCGACCTCGGTCGGTCCCCGGACAGCCATTCCGCAGTAACCACAACGAGCGAGCGACGTCTGTCGCCCGGCTTTGTGTGCGCATTTGCGAAATGAAGAATCCACGTTCGAAGGAGCGTGACCCCGATTAGCGTCGAGGCGCAGGATTCGCTAAAGTCTCACTCGTCGGAACGGCCCAACAGCCGGGAAGGCAAACCCCGCTGACTGGGAATCAGGCCCGAAAGGATCTGATAGAGTCGGACTCGCCGGAAAGGGAAACGCGAAAGCGAAGAACTGGAAAGCGCAGTGAAAATTCTCCTGCTCCGCAGGGGGCCGCTTCGACCGGGAATCGGACACGAAAGAGTCTGATAGAGTCGGAAACGCAAGACCGAAGGGAAAAGCCCGGAGGAAAGCCCGAGAGGGTGAGTACAAAGGAAGCGTCCGTTCCTTGAGAACTCAACAGCGTGCCAAAAGTCAACGCCAGATATGTTGATACCCCGGCCTGTTTCGGCAGGTTGGTGGTTCCTTTGAAAGTCCTGCCGGGCCTTTGTGGTTCCGGTAGGCAATTACACAGCGAGGACGCTGTGGACGATCGGTCTTATTCCGGCTGATCGTCCCGCTCTCGTGATGTGTCTCCCGATTACGGGAAAACATTCACGGAGAGTTTGATCCTGGCTCAGGACGAACGCTGGCGGCGTGCTTAACACATGCAAGTCGAACGATGAAGCCCTTCGGGGTGGATTAGTGGCGAACGGGTGAGTAACACGTGGGCAATCTGCCCTTCACTCTGGGACAAGCCCTGGAAACGGGGTCTAATACCGGATAACACTCTGTCCCGCATGGGACGGGGTTAAAAGCTCCGGCGGTGAAGGATGAGCCCGCGGCCTATCAGCTTGTTGGTGGGGTGATGGCCTACCAAGGCGACGACGGGTAGCCGGCCTGAGAGGGCGACCGGCCACACTGGGACTGAGACACGGCCCAGACTCCTACGGGAGGCAGCAGTGGGGAATATTGCACAATGGGCGAAAGCCTGATGCAGCGACGCCGCGTGAGGGATGACGGCCTTCGGGTTGTAAACCTCTTTCAGCAGGGAAGAAGCGAGAGTGACGGTACCTGCAGAAGAAGCGCCGGCTAACTACGTGCCAGCAGCCGCGGTAATACGTAGGGCGCAAGCGTTGTCCGGAATTATTGGGCGTAAAGAGCTCGTAGGCGGCTTGTTGCGTCGGTTGTGAAAGCCCGGGGCTTAACCCCGGGTCTGCAGTCGATACGGGCAGGCTAGAGTGTGGTAGGGGAGATCGGAATTCCTGGTGTAGCGGTGAAATGCGCAGATATCAGGAGGAACACCGGTGGCGAAGGCGGATCTCTGGGCCATTACTGACGCTGAGGAGCGAAAGCGTGGGGAGCGAACAGGATTAGATACCCTGGTAGTCCACGCCGTAAACGTTGGGAACTAGGTGTTGGCGACATTCCACGTCGTCGGTGCCGCAGCTAACGCATTAAGTTCCCCGCCTGGGGAGTACGGCCGCAAGGCTAAAACTCAAAGGAATTGACGGGGGCCCGCACAAGCAGCGGAGCATGTGGCTTAATTCGACGCAACGCGAAGAACCTTACCAAGGCTTGACATATACCGGAAAGCATCAGAGATGGTGCCCCCCTTGTGGTCGGTATACAGGTGGTGCATGGCTGTCGTCAGCTCGTGTCGTGAGATGTTGGGTTAAGTCCCGCAACGAGCGCAACCCTTGTTCTGTGTTGCCAGCATGCCCTTCGGGGTGATGGGGACTCACAGGAGACTGCCGGGGTCAACTCGGAGGAAGGTGGGGACGACGTCAAGTCATCATGCCCCTTATGTCTTGGGCTGCACACGTGCTACAATGGCCGGTACAATGAGCTGCGATGCCGCGAGGCGGAGCGAATCTCAAAAAGCCGGTCTCAGTTCGGATTGGGGTCTGCAACTCGACCCCATGAAGTCGGAGTTGCTAGTAATCGCAGATCAGCATTGCTGCGGTGAATACGTTCCCGGGCCTTGTACACACCGCCCGTCACGTCACGAAAGTCGGTAACACCCGAAGCCGGTGGCCCAACCCCTTGTGGGAGGGAGCTGTCGAAGGTGGGACTGGCGATTGGGACGAAGTCGTAACAAGGTAGCCGTACCGGAAGGTGCGGCTGGATCACCTCCTTTCTAAGGAGCACTTCTTACCGGGCTTGCTCGGTCAGAGGCCACTTCGTCGGCAAATGTTCGACGGTGGTTGCTCATGGGTGGAACGTTGACTATTCGGCACGGTTCTTCGGGATCACTAGTACTGCTTCGGCGTGGAACGTGAATCGTGGAGGGTCGTGTCGGGCACGTTGTTGGGTGTCTGAGGGTATGGCCGCGAGGTTGCCTTCAGTTGCCGGCCCCAGTGAACTCGCCCTTAGGGGTGGGGTGATGGGTGGCTGGTCGTTGTTTGAGAACTGCACAGTGGACGCGAGCATCTGTGGCCAAGTTTTTAAGGGCGCACGGTGGATGCCTTGGCACCAGGAACCGATGAAGGACGTGGGAGGCCACGATAGGCCCCGGGGAGCTGTCAACCGAGCTTTGATCCGGGGGTGTCCGAATGGGGAAACCCGGCAGTCGTCATGGGCTGTCACCCGCTGCTGAACACATAGGCAGTGTGGAGGGAACGAGGGGAAGTGAAACATCTCAGTACCCTCAGGAAGAGAAAACAACCGTGATTCCGGGAGTAGTGGCGAGCGAAACTGGATGAGGCCAAACCGTATGCGTGTGATACCCGGCAGGGGTTGCGCATGCGGGGTTGTGGGATCTCTTTTTCATAGTCTGCCGGCTGTGAGACGAGTCAGAAACCGTTGATGTAGGCGAAGGACATGCGAAAGGTCCGGCGTAGAGGGTAAGACCCCCGTAGCTGAAACATTGACGGCTCGTTTAAGAGACACCCAAGTAGCACGGGGCCCGAGAAATCCCGTGTGAATCTGGCGGGACCACCCGCTAAGCCTAAATATTCCCTGGTGACCGATAGCGGATAGTACCGTGAGGGAATGGTGAAAAGTACCGCGGGAGCGGAGTGAAATAGTACCTGAAACCGTGTGCCTACAAGCCGTGGGAGCGTCGCTGTTGTTCTTCGGAGCAACAGTCGTGACTGCGTGCCTTTTGAAGAATGAGCCTGCGAGTTTGCGGTGTGTTGCGAGGTTAACCCGTGTGGGGAAGCCGTAGCGAAAGCGAGTCCGAATAGGGCGTTTTAGTAGCACGCTCAAGACCCGAAGCGGAGTGATCTAGCCATGGGCAGGTTGAAGCGGAGGTAAGACTTCGTGGAGGACCGAACCCACCAGGGTTGAAAACCTGGGGGATGACCTGTGGTTAGGGGTGAAAGGCCAATCAAACTCCGTGATAGCTGGTTCTCCCCGAAATGCATTTAGGTGCAGCGTCGTGTGTTTCTTGCCGGAGGTAGAGCACTGGATAGGCGATGGGCCCTACCGGGTTACTGACCTTAGCCAAACTCCGAATGCCGGTAAGTGAGAGCACGGCAGTGAGACTGTGGGGGATAAGCTCCATGGTCGAGAGGGAAACAGCCCAGAGCATCGACTAAGGCCCCTAAGCGTACGCTAAGTGGGAAAGGATGTGGAGTCGCAGAGACAACCAGGAGGTTGGCTTAGAAGCAGCCACCCTTGAAAGAGTGCGTAATAGCTCACTGGTCAAGTGATTCCGCGCCGACAATGTAGCGGGGCTCAAGCGTACCGCCGAAGTCGTGTCATTCCAGCGTTGAGGGCCAACGCCTGCTGGGATGGGTAGGGGAGCGTCGTGTGCCGGGTGAAGCAGCCGCGGAAGCGAGTTGTGGACGGTTCACGAGTGAGAATGCAGGCATGAGTAGCGATACACACGTGAGAAACGTGTGCGCCGATTGACTAAGGGTTCCTGGGTCAAGCTGATCTGCCCAGGGTAAGTCGGGACCTAAGGCGAGGCCGACAGGCGTAGTCGATGGACAACCGGTTGATATTCCGGTACCCGCTTTGAAACGCCCAATACTGAATCAGGCGATGCTAAGTCCGTGAAGCCGGCCCGATCTCTTCGGAGTTGAGGGTAGTGGTGGAGCCGACGAACCAGACTTGTACTAGGTAAGCGATGGGGTGACGCAGGAAGGTAGTCCAGCCCGGGCGGTGGTAGTCCCGGGGTAAGGGTGTAGGGCGTGTGATAGGCAAATCCGTCACACATTAAGTCTGAGACCTGATGCCGAGCCGATTGTGGTGAAGTGGATGATCCTATGCTGTCGAGAAAAGCCTCTAGCGAGTTTCATGGCGGCCCGTACCCTAAACCGACTCAGGTGGTCAGGTAGAGAATACCGAGGCGTTCGGGTGAACTATGGTTAAGGAACTCGGCAAAATGCCCCCGTAACTTCGGGAGAAGGGGGCCATCACTGGTGATTGGATTTACTCCATGAGCTGGGGGTGGCCGCAGAGACCAGCGAGAAGCGACTGTTTACTAAAAACACAGGTCCGTGCGAAGCCGTAAGGCGATGTATACGGACTGACGCCTGCCCGGTGCTGGAACGTTAAGGGGACCGGTTAGCTGACTTTCGGGTCGGCGAAGCTGAGAACTTAAGCGCCAGTAAACGGCGGTGGTAACTATAACCATCCTAAGGTAGCGAAATTCCTTGTCGGGTAAGTTCCGACCTGCACGAATGGCGTAACGACTTCTCGACTGTCTCAACCATAGGCCCGGTGAAATTGCACTACGAGTAAAGATGCTCGTTTCGCGCAGCAGGACGGAAAGACCCCGGGACCTTTACTACAGTTTGATATTGGTGTTCGGTTCGGCTTGTGTAGGATAGGTGGGAGACTTTGAAGCAGCCACGCCAGTGGTTGTGGAGTCGCCGTTGAAATACCACTCTGGTCGTGCTGGATGTCTAACCTGGGTCCGTGATCCGGATCAGGGACAGTGTCTGATGGGTAGTTTAACTGGGGCGGTTGCCTCCTAAAGAGTAACGGAGGCGCCCAAAGGTTCCCTCAGCCTGGTTGGCAATCAGGTGTTGAGTGTAAGTGCACAAGGGAGCTTGACTGTGAGACCGACGGGTCGAGCAGGGACGAAAGTCGGGACTAGTGATCCGGCAGTGGCTTGTGGAAGCGCTGTCGCTCAACGGATAAAAGGTACCCCGGGGATAACAGGCTGATCTTCCCCAAGAGTCCATATCGACGGGATGGTTTGGCACCTCGATGTCGGCTCGTCGCATCCTGGGGCTGGAGTCGGTCCCAAGGGTTGGGCTGTTCGCCCATTAAAGCGGTACGCGAGCTGGGTTTAGAACGTCGTGAGACAGTTCGGTCCCTATCCGCTGCGCGCGTAGGAATATTGAGAAGGGCTGTCCCTAGTACGAGAGGACCGGGACGGACGAACCTCTGGTGTGCCAGTTGTCCTGCCAAGGGCATGGCTGGTTGGCTACGTTCGGAAAGGATAACCGCTGAAAGCATCTAAGCGGGAAGCCTGCTTCGAGATGAGTGTTCCCACCCCCTTTGAGGGGTTAAGGCTCCCAGTAGACGACTGGGTTGATAGGCCAGATGTGGAAGCCCGGCAACGGGTGGAGCTGACTGGTACTAATAGGCCGAGGGCTTGTCCTCAGTTGCTCGCGTCCACTGTGTTAGTTCTGAAATAACGAACGGCCGTGTTTTTGCCCGGTGTTGGTTAATTTCATAGTGTTTCGGTGGTCATTGCGTTAGGGAAACGCCCGGTTACATTCCGAACCCGGAAGCTAAGCCTTTCAGCGCCGATGGTACTGCAGGGGGGACCCTGTGGGAGAGTAGGACGCCGCCGAACAATTATTCCGGGAAAGCCCCGTGCCCTTGTGGCACGGGGCTTTTCTGCGTTCTGAGCGTCTAGGCTCGAACCATGCGCTACGAACTGGTCATCTTCGACAACGATGGTGTGCTCGTCGACAGTGAGCCGATCTCCAACACCATCCTCTCCGGCTACCTGACCGAGCTCGGTCACCCCACCTCGTACGAGGAATCGCTCCGTGACTACATGGGGTCTGCCGTGCACCGGATCCACGACCTCGTCGAGGAGAGGACCGGGGAGAAGCTGCCTGCGGACTTCGACGAGACGCTCCACTCCCGGATCTTCAGTGCGTTCCAGCAAGAGCTGGAGCCGGTCGAAGGGGTCGCCGACGTGCTGGGAAAGCTCGTCGCCGACGGGGTTCCGTACTGCGTCGCCTCGTCCGGGAACCACGAGCGGATCAGGGTCGGACACCGGAAGACCGGGCTCGACCAGTGGTTCGAGGAGGAGTGGATCTTCAGTGCGGAGGACGTGGGGCGGGGGAAGCCGGCGCCCGACCTGTTCCTCCATGCCGCTGAGCGGATGGGAGTTCCGCCCGAAAGGTGTGTCGTCATCGAGGACAGCCCGCTCGGGGTGGAGGCGGCCCGGGCCGCGGGGATGGATGTGTACGGGTTCACGTCGATGATGCCCGCCGACCGGCTCGCCGGGGTGACCGGCTGCTTCTCCGACATGGCTCAACTGCGGGAATTGCTCGCCTGATCCATCTACCCACGGGTAGGCCAGGGCCCTACGCTGCGGCCATGAAGGATGCGCGGTTGCGGCACGGTAGGGCCTCCTTGGCGTTGAGCTTCTTCGTGCAGGGGGTCACGTTTGCCCTGCTCGTGACGCGTATTCCTGCCATTCAGGACCGGTACGGGATATCCGACGGCCTGCTGCCCGTGTTCCTTGCCGCCGTGCCCATCCTGGCCGGGGTGGGCAGCGTGGTCACCGAGAAGGTGGTCGCGCGGGTACGGCCCCGGGTCGTGCTCCGGTGGGCACAGCCCGTCGTACTGCTGGCGCTGCTCGGTGTCGGGGCAGGCGGTGAGTTGTGGCAGGCGGCCGTGGCGCTCGGTGTGTTCGGGCTGTCCGTCGGGGCACTCGACGCCTCCATGAACATGATGGGGGTCAGCCTCCAGCGGGCGTACGGGCGCAGCATCATGCTCGGGTTCCATGCCGCGTACAGCCTGGGCGGGATCGCCGGGGCGTCGATGGCATGGGCCGGGGCGCACTGGGATCTGACGCTGCTGGTCTCGTATCTTCCGGCGGTCGTCGTGCTGTTGCCGGCCGCGTTCATCGGGAGCCGGTGGTACGTCGAGGGCGCCGAGACGGAGACCGACGCCGACGGGCAGCGGGAAGAGGTCTCTTCCGGGGTCTCGGTCTCGTTCAGGCTGCTGATGCCGCTCTGTCTGGTGATGAGCTTCGCGTACATCGGGGACTCGACGGTCTCCAACTGGAGCGCGAAGTATCTGCAGGACGTGCTGGGGAGCTCGGAGCAGCTGTCGACCGTTCCGTACAACGTCTACATGGTGACGACGCTGCTGGGTCGGGCTGTGGGGGACTTCGGGGTACGGCGGTTCGGGGCCGTGACCGTCGTGCGGTTCGGGAGTGTGCTGGCCGCGGCCGGGTTCGGGGTGGTAGCGGTTGCCTCCGGTGCGTGGATCGGGATGCTGGGGTTCACCATGCTGGGGTTGGGGCTGTGTGTGATCGTGCCTCAGACGTTCGCGGCCGCAGGGCGGATGTTCCCCGGTGCGAGCGATACGGCGATCGCGCGGCTGAACGTCTTCAACTATGTGGGGTTCCTGGTGGGGTCGCCGTTGGTCGGGGCGCTGGGGGACGCGTGGAGCTACCGGGGCGCGATGCTCGTCCCGATGGTGCTGGTGCTCGCGACGCTCGTGTACGCCAAGTCGTTCGGTCCGGAGCCTGCCCGATACGGTGGCGGGCATGAGCGGCCGCGCACAGTTGATGTGGGATGACGCAGTAACGGGATACGACTTCGGGAGCAGTCATCCGATGGACCCCGTCAGGCTGGCGCTGACGATGGGTCTGGTGCGGGCGTACGGGCTCGACAGTGCGGTGGACGTGGTGGCCGCCAAGCCGGCCGGGGACTCCACCCTTCGGCTCGTGCACCGCGAGGACTATGTGGCGGCCGTGCGCGCGGCATCGGCGGACCCCAGGGCGGCCGATCAGAACTACGGGCTCGGGACGATGGACGATCCGGCGTTCGCGGGGATGCACGAGGTGTCGGCGCTGATCGCCGGGCAGTCGGTGGCGGCGGCCGAGGCGGTGTGGCGCATGGCCACGGCGCATGCGGTGAACTTCGCAGGTGGGCTGCACCATGCGATGCCGGGTGGCGCGTCGGGGTTCTGCATCTACAACGACCCGGCGCTGGCCATTGCCCGACTGTTGGAGCTGGGCGCGGAGCGGGTCGCGTACATCGATGTGGATGTGCACCACGGCGACGGGGTGCAGGCCGCGTTCTGGGAGGACCCGCGGGTTCTGACGGTGTCGCTGCACGAGCATCCGCGGACGCTCTTTCCGCAGACCGGCTGGCCGGAGGAGACCGGTGCCGGTGCGGGGGAGGGTGCCGCGGTGAATGTGGCGCTCCCTGCCGGTACGGGGGACGCGGGGTGGCTGCGGGCGTTCCATGCGGTGGTGCCTGAACTGCTGGCGGACTTCCGGCCGCAGGTGCTGGTGACCCAGCACGGTGCCGACACGCACTTCGAGGACCCGCTCGCCCATCTGGCGGTGTCGTTGGACGCGCAGCGGTCGGTCATGGAGTCGTGTCATGAGCTCGCCCATGAGTACGTGGAGGGCGGGCGGTGGGTGGCGCTCGGCGGCGGAGGGTATGCGGTCGTCGACGTGGTGCCGCGGTCCTGGACGCACCTGGTGGGGATCGCAGCGCATGCGCCGGTGGACCCGGAGTCGGTGATTCCATCTTCGTGGCGGGACGAGGTCTACGCCCGGACGCGGCAGTTGGGGCCGGCCCGGATGACGGATGGGCGTACGCCTTCCTGGCAGTCGTGGGAGGGCGGGTACGACCCGGCGGACCGGCTCGACCAGGCGGTGCTCGCGACCAGGCGGGCGGCGTTCCCGTTGCGGGGGCTGCTGGCCTGAAACGGGCGGGGACGGTCCTGGCGCGGCCGATTCCGTGCTGACGTGACGAAGGGTTGCGCCAACTGAGGAATGGTTACGCCAACTGTGGGGCGTAGTCGGGCTTCTGTCCCCCCGTCCGGGTGGTTGGGGGAGCATCGGCAGGGTGTTGAGCACCGGAGCGCTGCGTGCGCATCTGCTGGCGGCCCGGCTGGCCGGGCCCGTGGCCACCTCGCGGGAGGTGAGCCTGCGGAGCTATCGGCTGTTCGCGGCGAGGGATCCGCGGGTGCTGCTCGGGCTCCATCCCGAACGAGGATGGGACGAGTGCGATCTGCTTCGGTTGATGGCTGACAAGTGCGGAGTCTCGGACGATCCTGCTCATGTTTCGGGTCCTGATGTGATCGATCCGGAGCGCACTTTGGCTGGTCTGGACGCGTTTGCCGAGCGGCTGTCGAACGTGGCGGCCCGGCGGGCGCCGGTGCTGTTCGGGACGGGTCATCCGCACCGGCTGCTCGGCTTCTACGCCGCGCTGGCAGACGCTTTGTCGGCGGCCGGCTGCGCCGTACTCACCCCGGCGCAGGGGCGATGTATCGACATAACGACCCGGTTCGGCGTACGCACCTACAACCTCGATTACGTACGGGGAGTCGCCCTGGTGCGCGAGCCCGGCGTGCGGGTACGCGGTGGTGAGCCGGGCGCACACACCCACTCGCCGCTGCCGGTTCGGGTGGCGCTGGAGGCCGCGGTGGCTGCCCACGGGGGGCTGCCCGAGCTCGTCGTCGGGGACCACGGATGGGTCTGCGGGGCAGGTCAGCTGGGCATTGAGGCGATCGGCCTGGCGGACACGGATGATCCCGCGCTGTTCGTCGGTGAGGCCGAGGGGCAGGTGTCGGTCGCCGTTCCGCTTGATGACGCCGTTCGGTCCGCCTACTACCGGCCGCTCACTCGCTATGTGCTCAATCGGGCGTGTCTGTCACAGTAGGCGGCCGATGGTCCCTCCTCTTCCCCACTCGCATCACCCGCCCCTAATCTGGGGAGTGAGCGCACAACGACGAAGAGTCACCGGAGGGGAAGCCGGTGCGCGTCTCGTGCGGAAGGTACAGGTGGGTCATGGCTGCTGGCAGCGAGAGGCCTCTCAACGAGGTCAAGTTTCTGACCGTGGCGGAAGTCGCCTCGGTCATGCGGGTGTCGAAGATGACCGTGTACCGCTTGGTGCACAGTGGTCATCTGCCGGCGATCCGGGTGGGCAGGTCCTTCCGGGTCCCGGAGCAAGCGGTTCACGAGTATCTCCGCGAGTCCTTTGTGGGGGTGGAGTCAGCCTGACGTCGGCCTCGGATTACGTCCCTCACCCGGTGGCGGGTAGGCTAGGCCGACGTAGGTCGTGTGGGCCCAGACGCCCCGCACCAGTGAAGAGAAGTGAGCGAGGGTAGTCGTGGGCTCTGTTATCAAGAAGCGGCGCAAGCGGATGGCCAAGAAGAAGCACCGCAAGCTGCTCAAGCGCACGCGCGTTCAGCGTCGCAACAAGAAGTAAGCGAACGCAGTTCGTGAATCCGCAGCCCTCCCACCGACATGGTGGGAGGGCTGCGGTGCGTTGTGCGGGGGGCCTTGAAGATATTTGCGCCAAAGACTCGGCAGAACGCCGCCGCGCAGTCATCACAGGGCAACATCCACCCGCTACGGTGACGGCCAGGGGAAACCTCTTCGACGGAAGGCGCTGATCTTGGGGAAGGTCGTGCTCGTCACGGGAGCGGCCCGGCAACTGGGCGGCCGATTCGTGCGGCGCATCCAGCGTGACCCGGAGGTGGACCGGGTGATCGCCGTCGACGCGATCGCGCCGGGGCACCAATTGGGTGATGCCGACTTCGTCCGCGCGGACATCCGCCAGCCCGCGATCGCCAGAGTCCTCGCCGAGCACACCGTCGACACGGTCGTGCATCTGGACGTCAGCGGCAAGGCGCTCGGGGCCGGTGGCCGCACCATGATCAAGGAGACCAATGTCATCGGCACCATGCAGCTGCTCGGTGCCTGCCAGAAGTCGCCGACGGTGCGGCGGTTGGTGATCAAGTCCAGTACGGGTGTGTACGGCTCCGCACCGCGCGATCCGGCGGTCTTCACCGAGACCACCCCGCCCAAGTCCCTGCCGAGCGGGGGCTTCGCGAAGGACGCGGTGGAGGTCGAGGGGTATGTGCGGGGCTTCGCACGCCGCAGGCCGGACGTCGCCGTGTGCGTGCTGAGGTTCGCGAACATCCTGGGGCCGGACGCGGACTCGCCGCTCGCCGACTATCTGTCGCTGCCTGTCCTGCCGACCGTGTTCGGGTACGACCCCCGGCTCCAGTTCGTCCACGAGGCCGACGTCATCGACGTACTGAGGATGGCCTCGCACGAACCGCGGCGCGGGACGCTGAACAGCGGAACCTTCAATATCGCGGGCGACGGGGTGCTGCTGCTGTCGCAGTGTTCACGACGGCTCGGGCGGCCGACGATGCCGGTGCCCCTGCCCGCCGTCACCTGGGTGGGCCAGGCCCTCCGCACCGTCGGCATGACGGACTTCTCGCCGGAGCAGATCCGGCTGCTCACGCACGGCAGGGTGGTCTCCACCGTGCAGATGCGCGAGACGCTGGGCTTCCACCCGGGATTCACCACCGCGGAGACGTTCGCGGACTTCGCGCGGAACCAGGCCCCCGGCCTGCTGCCGCCCGAGATGGTCGGCCGGGCCGTCGACCGGCTGGCGGCGATGCCGTTCGCCGGTGGGACCGGTGCGGTCCCGGGGATCGCCGGGACCGACGACACACAACCGACCCACAGCGCGAGATAGAGGAGCGCACCGACGATGGCGGATGCCAAGGTCATTCCGTTCGACGACGACCGTTCGCGGTCGGGTGGCGCGCCGCGGTCGGCGCGGCGGCGGTCCGGGGCGGGTCCCGCGGTGGGCACCGCGGCCCTGAGCGCCCTGCCCGGGCAGTTGGACGCCACGCCGGTCCAGGCGGCGGTGCAGGGGGGCGGGGAGCCCGTGGAGGGTGTGCAGGACGAGGTACGGCGCGGTAGCTGGGACCGACGGATCGCGGGAGGGCTCGCGTTTCTTCGTCGGCGGGTCACCGGCGAGTACGAGGTCGACGAGTTCGGCTACGACAAGGAACTCACCGACCAGGTTCTGATGTCGATGCTTCGGCCGATGTACGAGAAGTACTTCCGGGTCGAGGTGAGGGGCATCGAGAACATCCCGTCGGACGGCGGGGCGCTGATCGTGGCCAACCACTCGGGGACGTTGCCGCTGGACGGGCTGATGCTCCAGGTCGCCGTGCACGACAACCATCCGGCGGGCCGGCATCTGCGGCTGCTGGCCGCGGATCTGGTCTTCGTGCTGCCGGTGGTGAACGAGCTGGCCAGGAAGGCCGGGCACACGCTGGCCTGTGCGGAGGACGCGGAGCGCCTGCTCAGGCAGGGCGAGGTCGTCGGTGTGATGCCGGAGGGCTTCAAGGGCATCGGGAAGCCGTTCGGCGAGAGGTACAAGCTGCAGCGGTTCGGGCGGGGCGGCTTCGTGTCGACGGCGTTGCGGGCCGGGGTGCCGATCGTGCCGTGCTCGATCGTCGGGGCGGAGGAGATCTACCCGATGATCGGCAACGCGAAAACGCTGGCGCGGGTGCTGGGGGTTCCGTACTTCCCGATCACGCCCACGTTTCCTTGGCTGGGCCCCTTGGGGGCGGTGCCGTTGCCGACGAAGTGGACGATTCAATTCGGGGAGCCGATTCCCACGGACGGCTATCCGGTGGAGGCGGCTGAGGATCCGATGCTGATGTTCAACCTGACGGATCAGGTGCGGGAGCAGATTCAGCACACGCTGTACAAGCTGTTGGTGCAGCGGAGGTCGGTGTTCTTCTGACGGCGGGTGTCCTCAACCACCGGAAGGGTTGAGCGACCGGCGGACGGGCTTGGGGGAATCCGTCCGCCGGGCAGTCAGTCCTCTTCGTCCTCGCTGTTGAATCCCAGGCCCGGCAGCAGGCCGGGGAGCAGGGGCGGCAGTGTCACGTCCGGGGTGGGCGGGGTGCTGTCCCTGCCCGTCGTGGGCGGGGTGGTGCCCGGGGACGGTGTGTCCAGGAAGCCGTCCGTGCCGCCTGCGATCAGGCCGTCCTCCGGGGCGGAGGCGGATCCGGTGGGATCCGGGGTACCGCTGCTGCCCGTCTGGCCCTGTGAGGCCTCGGGGGAGAAGGGGGACGGGTCGTCAGTGCCGGGCGACGCGTCGGTCTGCTGCGAGGAGCCGGGCTCCTGGGAGTCGGTGCTCCGGTCCGGGCTGCGGGGGAGCAGGGACTGCAGCGGTGCGACCTCTTCGTCTATGGCCTCGAAGACCGAGCTCACCTGGTCGCCGACGTCCGTCAGCTGGACCGGCAGACGGTCGCGCAGGGTGCTCCAACTTCCGCGGTGGGAGCGTGAGAAGGAGTCCAGGGTCTGGATGGGACCGAGTGCTCCGTCGCGCTGGTACGCGGCGTGGAGCAGGCGGTGGCCCTCGGTGGCGTCGTGCGTCATACCGTTGAGCGTGCGCCTGATCTCGCCGAGTGATTCGTGGTCCAGATCGCCCGCGCGGCCACGCTCCATCAGTCTGCGGGCCTCGCTCAGCCGGGTCGACGCCTGGTCGAGGTAGACCTCGCCCCGGTCGGCGTCGCCGTCGGCCATGCCCAGGTGGATGTCCTCCATGCCGCGCTTCAGCCCGTACAGGGAATCACCCGGTAGGGCGTCGGAACTGGCAGCGGCCACCCCGCCGAAGGCTCCCGCGGCCACACCGACGGTGAGTCCGCCGGCCGCGATGCCCTTCGTCCAGCGGGAGCGGGGGCGCAACTTCCTGAGCGGGGAGGCCCGGTGGGCCCCCCTGCCCCGTTGTTCGGGCACCGTAGGGCCCGTGGACGCGCCGCCCTCGGCAAACATGGCCTCCATGGCGGCGACGAGCTGGGCTCGCTGCACCACTTTGACCTCGGGATCCAACTTCGGTCTCGGCAGCTCACCGAGGCCGTTCGCCAGGGCCAACAGCGTTCCGTGGTCGGCCGGTTCGGCCGGGTCCTCGGGCTGTACGGCCGCCGCACCCTGGAGCTCATGCTCCTCCAGGGCCTGGGCGAAGGCGTTCGCCCGCCGGTGTGCCGAAACGTTTGCGATCACTGGCGGCACCTCCTCTCGTCATGACGGTCGACTCCCCTGGGGGTCCGGAAGGTTGCACACCTTGAGCGCTTCCACACGAAAGAGTGAGTGGCGGCGGACATGGAGTGACGACAGGGGGCCTGCAACCGGCACAACGAGTGGCGCGGCACATGGGTTACGCACGAAAGATGATCGGACCAGTGCGTGAGGGGGGTGTCGCAGAGCGTGTTCAGCGTGCGTCGTCCGGCAGCAGTCGGGCGAGCGTGCGGACGGCGCGGTACTGCAAGGTTTTGATCGCGCCTTCGTTCTTTCCCATCACGCGGGCCGTCTCGGCGACCGAGAGGCCCTGCAGGAAGCGCAGCGTCACACACTCCTGCTGCTGGGGGTTGAGTCGGCGCACGGCTTGCAGCAGTGCGGCGTTGGAGAGGGACTCGAGGACGGAGTCCTCCGGGCTGCGCTCGACCTCGTTGGCGTCGAGCATTTCGCCGGTGGTCACTTCCAGTCGGAAACGACTGGACTTGAAGTGGTCGGCGACCAGGTTGCGGGCGATCGTGACCAGCCAGGCGCCGAAGTCGCGGCCCTGCCAGGTGAACGTGGAGATGCGGCGCAGGGCGCGCAGGAAGGTCTCGCTGGTGAGGTCCTCCGCCGTCGCCTTGCCGCCCACGCGGTAGTAGATGTACCGGTACACGGTGTCGCTGTACTGGTCGTAGAGGCGGCCGAAGGCGTCAGCCTCACCGGCCTGTGCGCGCTCGACGAGATCCATCATGCGTGCGCTGTCGCTGTCGGCGGTCGGCCGACGAACGGTGGACGTGGTCGTTGCGCCGCGGTTGCTGCGTCTTCCGACCGCTGCACCGCGTTCGGCCAGGGCATAGCAAGGGCCGACAGGTGCAGGGGTGGCAAATGCGGGTACGGCGTACGCGGTGGGGACGAAGCCGCGCAAGCGGTCGGCGACCGTTGCGCGCAGCGTAGCCAGGCCCGAGGCGTCAACCCCGACGTGTGGGTACACGGGACTCCCAGAGGCAGAGCTTCCATCACGTGCAGTGCGAAACCGTCACTCGTCGTAGTGAGTGGTGGGTTCCGGAATGCGTCTGAGGAGAATAACGCTTCGTACAGGCAGTGCTACACCCAGTTGCTCAAATCATCGATTCCGTCGCTTCTGTAGCGACTATGAGGCGCATCAAGTAGCACATCGTGACCGGTTATTGATCGGATTACTTCGTGATCTGCCTGCGGCCGCAACGGGTTGTGGTCGGGTGCGCGCAATCCGACTGGCCGGAGCGGTCAGCGGGTAGGGGGTCCCGATTGGCGGCAGGGAGCCGGGCGTGGCTCGGCCCCCTGCGTGGGGGGGGGGAAGGTCCGCGTGCGGTCAGCGGCGGCGGCGGTGCAGGGCGACGGCGGCCGCGGTGCCGCCGGCGAGGGCGCCGACACCGGCCGCGGCCGGGATGCCGACCTTGGCCGCCTTGCGGCCCGTGCGGTAGTCGCGCAGCCGCCAGTCGAGGGCCCGGGCGTGCTTGCGGAGCTTTGTGTCCGGGTTGATCGCGTAGGGGTGGCCGACCAGGGACAGCATCGGGATGTCGTTGTGCGAATCGCTGTACGCCGCGCAGCGGGCGAGGTCGAGGCCCTCGGCGGCGGCCAGGGCGCGGACCGCCTCGGCCTTCGCGGGCCCGTGCAGCGGCTCGCCGACCAGGCGGCCGGTGTAGACGCCGTCGACGGACTCGGCGACCGTGCCGAGCGCGCCGGTCAGCCCGAGGCGACGGGCGATGATCGTGGCGGTCTCCACCGGGGCGGCGGTGACCAGCCAGACCTTCTGTCCGGCGTCGAGGTGGGCCTGCGCGAGGGCGCGGGTGCCCGGCCAGATGCGGTCGGCCATGTACTCGTCGTAGATCTCCTCGCCGATGGACATCAGCTCGGAGACGCGATGGCCCTTGACGATGGACAGGGCGCTGTCACGGGCGTCCTGCATGTGTTCCGGGTCCTCCACGCCGGCCAGCCTGAACCACGCCTGCTGCCAGGCGAACCGGGTCAGTTCGCGGCGCTGGAAGAACTTCCGCTTGTACAGCCCGCGGCCGAAGTGGAAGATCGCCGCGCCCTGCATGACCGTGTTGTCCAGGTCGAAGAAGGCGGCAGCCCGTTCGTCGCCGACGACCGGGAAGGCCGGTTCCGGCTCCGCGGTCGTGGCGGGGGTCTCGTCGGTGGATCGTTCGGCGGGCTGTTCGGCGTGGAGTGACGACTTCCGCGCTGCCTCGGCTGCTGCCTCGCCTGCCAGCACGCTCCGTGCTGTCGCGGAACGCCTACGTGGTGTGAGCCATCCAAGAGCGGCCATGTCGTGAGCATAGCCAGTCTGTTGAGCCCTTCCCGACCTGCCGGGATGCGGTGGCGTGAACTCTCGGCGGCCGAATTGTTAAACGGGCGATTCGGGGCGTACCGGATCAGTGCCGGATGAGTTCCGGAAAGGGTGGGCGGTCGGCGCAGAATGAAGGCATGAGTGCCTTGCTGCGTCGTGCGAAGAAGAAGCCCGCGGACCGGGTGGTGACCCTGGTCGGGAAGCCGGGGTGTCACCTCTGTGACGACGCGAGGCTGGTGGTGCGGGAGGTCTGTGAGGAGACCGGCGCGTCCTGGGAGGAGAAGGACATCACCCAGGACGAGGAGCTGCACAGGGAGTACTGGGAGCAGATTCCGGTCGTCCTCATCGATAACGAACAGCACACGTTCTGGCGGGTGGATCCGGCGAGGCTGCGCAGCGCGCTGCTTTCCTGAGTGAAACCCGGTTACCATCGTGGGCGTTTTGAGTGATCTCGGGGGCGTAGTTGTGAGGAGTGTGTACCGCTTTGCCCCCTTCGGGCCTGCAACGGGCTGATGCGATCCAAGGTTCCGGGATCGCGCGACGGATGTGCGTGACCCCGGTCACTTTGACCGGACAAAACGGACACCATCTTTGTGCACGCGTTCACAAAGACATAGCCTGCATTCGACGGGGCGGTCTTGGAACATACGGCCGCCTGCAGCCCCGCTCATCCCGCAGGAGCACCGTGGCAACTGGCCGAACTCACCGACCGGCGACCCGTAGCCGAGGAATTCCCGAGGCCACCGTCGCCCGGCTTCCGCTGTATCTCCGCGCACTGACCGCGCTCTCCGAGCGCTCGGTCCCCACGGTCTCGTCCGAGGAGCTCGCCGCGGCGGCGGGAGTCAATTCTGCCAAGCTGCGCAAGGACTTCAGCTACCTCGGCTCCTACGGGACGCGTGGCGTCGGGTACGACGTCGAGTACCTCGTCTACCAGATCTCCCGTGAGCTCGGGCTCACCCAGGACTGGCCGGTCGTCATCGTCGGTATCGGTAATCTCGGCGCCGCGCTCGCCAACTACGGCGGCTTCGCCTCCCGCGGTTTCCGGGTCGCCGCGCTGATCGACGCCGACCCCGCCATGGCCGGTACGCCCGTCGCCGGGATCCCCGTCCAGCACGCCGACGAGCTGGAGAAGATCGTCAGCGACAACGGCGTGTCGATCGGTGTCATCTCCACCCCGGCCGGTGCCGCCCAGCAGGTCTGCGACCGTCTGGTGGCCGCAGGCGTCACCTCCATCCTGAACTTCGCGCCGACGGTGCTCTCCGTGCCCGACGGTGTCGACGTCCGCAAGGTCGACCTCTCGATCGAACTCCAGATCCTCGCCTTCCACGAGCAGCGCAAGGCCGGTGAGGAAGCCGAGGCCGGGGGCGATGTCGACCAGGCCGCACCGCCCGTGCGCGCCGCCGCGAGCAGCAACCGGAAGGGACCCGACGGGGACATGCCCGCCGTGATGCCGGCATGAGTCTCCTTGTCGTAGGGCTGAGCCACCGCAGCGCCCCGGTCTCCGTACTGGAGCGGGCGTCGCTGGCTGCCGAGACGCAGTCCAAGCTGCTGCAGGACGCCCTGGCCGCGGAGCCCGCGGCCGAGGCCACCGTCCTCGCCACCTGTAACCGCATCGAGCTGTACGCCGACGTGGACAAGTTCCACGCGGGCGTCGCGGAGCTGTCCACGCTCCTCGCGCAGCACAGCGGGGTCGGACTGGACGAGCTCACTCCGTATCTCTATGTGCACTACGAGGACCGGGCCGTCCACCACCTCTTCTCGGTGGCGTGCGGGCTGGACTCCATGGTCGTCGGCGAAGGCCAGATCCTGGGCCAGATCAAGGACGCGCTGGCGCTGGGGCAGGAGAGTCACACCGCGGGCCGGCTGCTGAACGACCTGTTCCAGCAGTCCCTGCGGGTCGGCAAGCGCGCCCACAGCGAGACCGGGATCGACCGGGCCGGGCAGTCGCTCGTCACCTTCGGGCTGCAGCAGCTCGCGGGCGGCGCCGACACCGCCGACTGGGCCAGGGGCAAGCGTGCTCTGGTGATCGGCGCCGGCTCGATGTCCTCGCTGGCCGCCGCCACGCTGGCCCGTACCGGTGTCGCCGAGATCGTCGTCGCCAACCGGACCCGGGCCCGTGCCGACCGGCTCGTCGAGATCCTGGGCCAGGCCGGCGGCACGGGAGTGACCGCCCGGGCCGTCGAGATGGCCGCGGTCTCCGACGAACTGACACGTGCCGATGTCGTCGTGTCCTGTACCGGTGCGACGGGACTCGTCCTGACCGGTGAGACGGTCGCCGGTGCGCTCGGCCTGCCGTTCGACGCGGCCGCCACCGCCGACGAGGCGCCCGCCGCGCCCGCCGCCGACCTGGACCAGCACGCCGCGTGGGTGGAGAACGGTTCCGCCGCCACGACCGCGCAGGCGCAGGCCGTGCGCCGGGCCACCGTGCCCGCGCAGTCCACCGGCCCCGTCCGGCTGGCCCTGCTCGACCTCGCCATGCCGCGCGACATCGACGGAGCGGCGGCCCGCCTCGCCGGTGTGCGCCTCGTCGACATCGAGTCGCTCGCCGAGGCGTCCGCGGACGCTCCGATGGCCGCCGATGTGGACCAGGTGCGCACCATCGTCGCCGACGAGGTCGCCGCGTTCGGCGCCGCCCAGCGCGCCGCCCACATCACCCCGACCGTGGTCGCCCTGCGCACCATGGCCGCCGATGTGGTGGCCGGCGAGATCGCGCGGCTCGACGGACGCCTCCCCGACCTGGACGAGAAGCAGCGCGCCGAGATCACGCAGACCGTGCGCCGCGTCGTCGACAAGCTCCTGCACGCGCCCACCGTGCGGGTCAAGCAGCTCGCCAGTGAGCCCGGCGGCGCCGGGTACGCCGACGCGCTGCGGGAACTCTTCGACCTCGACCCGCAGACGGTCGCCGCCGTCTCCCGGGCAGACCTGAACGACCCGAATCGAGGGCGGTCATGACCGACAACTCACCCCGCGCGCAGACCGGCGCGCCGCTCCGGCTGGGCACCCGGCGCAGCAAGCTCGCCATGGCGCAGTCCGGCCTGGTCGCCGACGCGGTCAGCGAGGTGACCGGGCGCGCCGTCGAGCTCGTCGAGGTCACCACGTACGGAGACATCTCCAAGGAGCATCTCGCGCAGATCGGCGGCACCGGCGTGTTCGTCGCGGCGCTGCGTGAGGCGCTGCTGCGAGGCGAGGTGGACTTCGCCGTCCACTCGCTCAAGGATCTGCCGACCGCACAGCCCGAGGGGCTCGTGCTGGCTGCCGTGCCGCGGCGCGAGGACCCGCGCGACGTGCTGGTGGCGCGGGACGGGCTGACCTTCGAGCAGCTGCCGCCCGGTGCCCGCATAGGCACCGGCTCTCCGCGCCGCATGGCGCAGCTCAACGCGTACGCCCGCAGCCACGGCCTCGACATCGAGACCGTGCCGATCCGTGGCAACGTCGATACGCGTATCGGATTTGTACGAAGCGGTGAACTGGACGCGGTGGTTCTCGCCGCGGCCGGGCTCAGCCGCCTCGGCCGGACCGGTGAGGTGACCGACTTCCTGCCGGTCGACACCGTTCTGCCCGCTCCCGGTCAGGGAGCACTGGCGATCGAATGCGCTGCAACCAGCGCGGACCTCGCCGCCGCGCTCGCCGAGCTCGACGACCCGCACACCCGGGTCGCCGTGACCGCTGAGCGTTCCCTGCTCGCCGCCCTGGAGGCCGGCTGTTCCGCACCTGTGGGTGCGCTGGCCGACCTCCTGGTCGACGGACAGGCTGTCAACGAACTGCGCCTGCGCGGTGTCGTCGGTTCCACCGACGGCGCCTCGCTGGTACAGATGTCCATCACCGGTCCCGTCCCCACGTCGCACGACGACGCGGCGGCCCTCGGTCGCGAGCTCGCGGTCGAGATGCTTGCCAAGGGTGCGGCCGGTCTTATGGGGGAGCGAGCACTTTGAGCCCCACCGGCCCCGCCGCATCCGACTTTCCTGTCCTGCCCGCAGGGCACGTCACCTTCCTCGGCGCCGGTCCCGGCGATCCGGGACTGCTGACTCTGCGCGCCGTCGAGGCGCTCGCGAGCGCGGACGTCCTTGTCGCCGAGCCCGACGTGCTCGGCGTTGTTCGCGGCCATGCGCGGGCAGGCGTAAGCACGCCTGAGCTGGCGGTTGTTGACGTGTCGTCAACAGCCGCCGGTGTGCCCGTTCTCAGGGACGCGGCCAATCTTGTCATGGAGGCCGCGAAGGGCGGCAGGCGGGTCGTCCGTGCGGTCTCCGGCGACCCCGGCCTGGACGGGGCGGCGGGCTCGGAGATGCTCGCCTGCGCCGCCGCCGGCATTCCCTTCGAGGTCGTCCCGGGTGTCGCGAACGGCGTGGGCGTTCCCGCGTACGCCGGTGTGCCGCTGCGTGACGCGCAGGGCGCCGACGTCCGGTTCGTCGACGCCCGCACCGCCTCGGACCGCTGCTGGACCGAGATCGGCGCGAGCGACGCCACGGCCGTGGTCTCGACGACGCTGGACTCGGTCGCGGCCACCGCGGGCGAGCTGGTCTCGGCGGGCCGCAAGCCCGACACCCCGCTCACCGTCACGGTCGCCGGTACGACGACCCGGCAGCGCACCTGGACGGCGACCCTCGGGACGATCGCCCAGGTGCTCAAGCAGGCGAAGGTGCTGCCGTCGCCGGACGGGCACCAGCCGGTCATAGCCGTGGTCGGTGAGCGCAGCTCCGCCGCCCAGCGCGACCAGCTCTCGTGGTTCGAGTCCAAGCCGCTCTTCGGCTGGAAGGTGCTCGTGCCGCGTACGAAGGAGCAGGCCGCGTCGCTCTCCGACCAGCTGCGTTCGTACGGCGCCGTGCCGCACGAGGTCCCGACCATCGCCGTCGAGCCGCCGCGCACGCCCCAGCAGATGGAGCGTGCGGTCAAGGGCCTCGTCACCGGCCGCTACGAGTGGATCGCCTTCACCAGCGTCAACGCGGTCAAGGCCGTCCGCGAGAAGTTCGAGGAGTACGGGCTCGACGCCCGTGCCTTCGCCGGGATCAAGGTCGCGGCGGTCGGCGAGCAGACCGCCGCCGCGCTGATCGACTTCGGTGTGAAGCCGGACCTGGTGCCGTCCGGTGAGCAGTCCGCCGCCGGTCTGCTGGAGGACTGGCCGCCGTACGACCCGGTCTTCGACCCGATCGACCGTGTCTTCCTGCCGCGCGCCGACATCGCCACGGAGACGCTGGTCGCCGGGCTCATCGAGCTGGGCTGGGAGGTCGACGACGTCACCGCGTACCGCACGGTCCGCGCCTCGCCGCCGCCGTCCGACACCCGTGAGGCCATCAAGGGCGGCGGTTTCGACGCGGTGCTCTTCACCTCGTCGTCGACCGTCCGGAACCTGGTCGGCATCGCGGGCAAGCCGCACAACGTGACCGTCATCGCGTGTATCGGTCCTGCCACGGCGAAGACCGCCGAGGAGCACGGTCTGCGGGTGGACGTGCTGTCGCCGGAGCCGTCGGTGCACAAGCTGGCCGCGGCGCTCGCCGACTTCGGCGCGCAGCGTCGGGATGCGGCGAAGGAGGCCGGCGACCCGGTGACGCGGCCGAGCGAGCGGCGTCCTGGGGCGCGCAGGCGTCGTACGACGACCTGACCGGCCCGTTCGGGAGTGTTCACGGTGTTCAGGGGCCCGGCTGTTTCGGCAGCCGGGCCCCTGCCTGTTCACCGGCCCGTTCCCCCGCTCGTTTTTCCGGTACAGGTGTCGGTAAGACGGTGATGTGTACGGGTCTATCGTCGAAGGATGACTGTGTACGGAAACTTCCCCGGCTCCCGCCCCCGGCGGCTGCGGACGACCCCGGCGATGCGGCGGATGGTCGCCGAGACACGGCTCGACCCGGCGAACCTGATCCTGCCCGCGTTCGTACGCGAGGGCATCACGGCGCCCGTCGCCATCTCGGCCATGCCCGGTGTCCAGCAGCACACCCTGGACACCCTCCGGAAGGCCGCCGTCGACGCGGTCTCGGCCGGGGTCTCCGGGATCATGCTCTTCGGCGTTCCGACGGACGAGAAGAAGGATGCCCGGGGAACCGCGGGCACCGACCCGGACGGCATCCTCCAGGTCGGTCTGCGCGCGGTGCGCGAAGAGGTCGGTGACGATCTCGTCGTCATGTCGGACCTGTGCCTCGACGAGTACACGGACCACGGTCACTGCGGTGTCCTGACCGCCGACGGCCGCGTCGACAACGACGCCACCCTGGAGCGGTACGCCGAGATGGCCCAGGTCCAGGCGGATGCGGGCGCCCATGTGGTCGGCCCGAGCGGCATGATGGACGGCCAGGTCGGGGTGATCCGCGACGCGCTCGACCAGACCGGGCACGAGGACGTGTCGATCCTCGCCTACACGGTGAAGTACTCGTCGGCGTTCTACGGACCGTTCCGTGAGGCGGTCGGCTCGTCGCTGAAGGGCGACCGCAAGACGTACCAGCAGGACCCGGCGAACGCCCGCGAGTCCCTGCGCGAGCTGGCGCTCGACCTCGACGAGGGCGCCGACATGGTCATGGTCAAGCCGGCCGGACCGTACCTGGACATCCTGGCGAAGGTCGCCGACGCGGTGGACGTGCCGGTCGCCGCGTACCAGATCAGTGGCGAGTACGCGATGATCGAGGCCGCCGCCGAGAAGGGCTGGATCGACCGCGACGCGGCGATCATGGAGAGCCTGACCGGGATCCGGCGCGCGGGTGCGCAGATGATCCTTACGTACTGGGCCACGGAGGTCGCCGAGCGGCTGCGCCGTTCGTAGCGGCGGACACCTGGAGTCCCGCGTCGCCTCAGGCCGCGGGTTCCAGGCCCCAGGACGAGAGGATGCGGACCGCCTCGTGGCCCAGCGCGGCGTCCGCGGACAGCCGGTGCAGCAGCTCGATCCGCTTGTCGCTGGGGCCCGCCTCGTCGAGCGCCGCCAGGGCGTTGTCCCGTACGAGCCGGTCGAAGTCGTCCATGACGGCGGCGGCCAGCACCTCGTGGACCTCCGGATCGTCGGCGTAGGGCCCGAGCGCCATGGCCGCGTACTGGCGGACCAGGTTCTCGTCGGGGCCGCGCAGCACGGTCAGCAGTGCCTGGCCCGCGCGAAGCCGGAAATCGGCCTCGGTCGGGGGACGCAGGCGAAGGACCATGGTGGCTTCGACCCGTGCGAGGTCGTACTCCTCCGAGTCGGCGGTCACCGAGGCGAGGAAGGGCACGGCGGCCGGATGGTCCGGGCGGTCGGCGAGCATGTCGCCCATCGCGGCGATGAGTTCGCGCTTTTCGTCGCTTTCGGCGGGCAGCGTGCGGAACTGCTCGATGAGGCTGTCTGTCCGATCCATGATGTGTGCGTTTCCCCGTGAACGGCGTTCGCATACCTCGGCCTCTGCCCCGGGGGCCGGACGGCCGACTGGTTCCTGTGGTCCGCACCTCCGGGCGGCCGCGGCGCCTGCGGTCGCCGACAGGCCCATGGAATGCGGGAGTGGGAGGGTGGTCCGGGCGACCTGGAACCCCTGGTGAGCGGGCAGGGGCAGCACCACTCGCTCAGTCCCACCAGAACGACCAGGAATCCTCGCCCAGCACGTACTGCTCCGCGTAGGCGCGCAGCGTGTCCGGGGTGTTGTGCGCGATGTTGTCCGGGCAGAACGCGAAGTGCTCGGCGGCGACCGCCACAGCTTCGTCGGCAGTGGTCGGCGGGGTGGCCACCGAGACGATCAGACGGTCGAAGCCGAGCGCCACCACGCGTATGCCGAAGCGGTCCTCCCAGGACCGGAGAACCGCGCAGAGCCGCGCCACGTCGTTCTCGTGGTTCAGGGGTCCCGTCCAGCCGATCGCCGCCGGTATGTCCGCGCTGCGCCGCGCGGGGACCAGCGCCGCCCGGCCTCCCTGCATCCGGCCGTCCGCGTCGGTGAGCAGAGCGGCGATCCCTGCGGCCCGTTCCTCCGCGTCGACGGGACCGCCGACCGACGGGGTGGGCGCGAGGCCCGGCCAGTCCGGGCCGAACGGCTCGACGGCCGCCCCTTCCAGTTCGTCCTGCGCGTACTCCTCCCAGAGTTCGCCCAGTACGTCCTCCGCGTGGTGGTCACCCGGGTACGACGTCCTGCCGGGGCTGAGCTCCCACTTCTCGGGCCATTCGCCGCGTGTTCCGCCGTCCAGGAGGACGGGGAGCAGCCCGACCGTCCTGCCCTCGGCGAGCAGCCGGCGCCAGGTGTCCGGGGTGGCGGGCCCGTCCGCGTACCAGAGCAGGGGTTCGTGCCACGGGCCGTCGTTCGTCGTGTCGACCAGGGTGCCGGGCGGGAGCCGGAGCCCGGAAGTGGCCAGTGACGGGAGCGGGTTCGGGAGCGTCGCCATGTCGGTGACCCTAGAGGCCGCCACTGACAGTCGGCGGCCCGGCCCCGGTGTCGGCAGGCGGTGTGGCGGGAGTCCGGGCGCGGCCGCTACTCCGGCTCCGTGAACTCGACGGCCTCCCGGACGTCGGCGTGCGGGTCCTGGGAGAGCCGGTGGAGGAGTTCTTCGACGCCCGGCGTCGACCAGCCCGCCACTGCTTCGACCAGTGCGACCCGGACCTGTGGGTCCGGGTGGCCGGCGAGGTGGGTCAGCCGGTCGACCGGTCCTCGTCGGCGCAGGCTGAACCAGTGCAGTGTCTCGCGCAGCTTTGCGGGGTCACCGGGGTCACCGGACGCCGCTATCTGCCGCAACAGGACCGGGGTGGCGGGCGCCGGGCCGTCGAGGGGGTGCGGTCGGCGTCGGCGCAGGCGTTGTGAGCCGTACTCGCCACGTACCCGGCAACCGAAGCAGGTGCAGGGTGTCCTGCCGTTGGAGTCGGGGAAGTAGCGCCAGCCGGTGACCTGTTTGACGGCGCGGAGGCGGTGCACTTCGCGCTTGGTGACGGCTCTGGGAACGAACACTTCCCAGCCGCGCGGGTCGTCCAGGGCGGCGATGCGGCGTACGGCGTCGCTCGCTGTGGTGGCCGTGGGGCCTTGTGCGGGGCGGTCGTTGTAGCGGCCGACGGTGACGCGCTCGTCGTCGGGCAGGCGGATGTGCACGGCGACGAGGCCGCGCGGGCCGCCGTGCCGGGCGAGTTCGCGGAGCCACTGGTGGGTGAGGGTGTACGAGGGAAGGACGGGGAAGCAGAAGAGCCCCCGCGATCCGTCGCGGCCGTGGCTGACGGCCCGTATCCCGGACCGTCGGATGCGGGCGGCATTCGCCGTGGGTGTCAGGTGCACGAACATCGCCATGCGGCCGATGCTAAGGGCCGCAGGGCCCGACCGGGTCCGTCCGGTTGCCGTTGTGCCCTCGATGGCCGGACGTGCCCGGAATGCAGGGCTGTCGGGCGATCGAGGACACGGCGTGGCGGACCGCCGACCGTCCCCTCCCCCGAGACCTGGGAGTACACCGCCCGCCAGCTCGCGGGCGAGGCGGACGCGGACTTCCAGGACGACGGGGCGTACGAGTTGGCGTGGGCGGCCATGCTGCGCCTGTTGGACCGGGTGGCCCCGGACTACCGGGACTGAGCGGCGTCCGGGGGGTGGCTCGGCGCGGTTCGCGCGATCGGCGCGTTCGGCGCACTCAGTACGTGAGGGCGTCGGCCATGTCGCTCTGCCAGTAGGTGACGAAGCCCTTGTCGTCCCAGTAGGTGCCGGCCGGAAGTGTCAGCTCGTCCGGGGCGGTGCCCGTGTCACCCGAGGGGTCCTTGGCGGAGAAGTGCACCGCGAGATGCGTGCCCTTGTACTGGTCGTTCGTCTCGACGTCGCCGGTCAGCAGGATGGCGGCGTACGCGGACCTGCCAGGGGCGAGCGTCACCACGGCTTGCGGCCGGTTGTCGTCCAGGATCGGGAAGACGGCCTGGGCGTCGTCGAACCGGAGCTTGGGCGCGTGGTACGCGTTGCACGCGCGAGAACCCGTGTTGGTCATCGTGAGCAGCAGGTGGTTGATGGGCCGGCTCACCTTGGTGAGGGTGATCTCGGTGTTCTCGCCGATGCAGGCCGCGGTGGCCGGCCAGCTGCTGCCGGTGGTGCTGCCGCCCTTGCCGGAATCTGAACCGGAACCGGAACCGGAACCGGTGCCGCTGCCGGTGTTCGGGGTGGAGCCCTGGGAGTCGACGGACGCGGGCCGGGCCGTGGGCCGGGGCGCGTTGTCGGCAGGCTTGCCGTCCGTGCCCGTGCCCGTGTCCGTGGCCCGGGACTGCCCGCCGGTGGTGCCGGTTCCCGGAGCCGCCGCCCCCGCCGTGCCGTCGTCGCCGCTGCAGGCGGTGAGCGAGAGGGCGGCCAGGAGGGCGGTCGCGGCGAAGGCGGTCGTGCGGAAGCGGTTGTTGCGCATGGCTGTGGTACTCCCCGTGGTGTTCGGTGGTCTCAGTTGTGGCGGATCAGGACCATGACGATCGTGCTGGCGACGATCACTACGCCCATGGCCACGGCATCGATCAGCTCGATGCGGAAGCGAGTTCGCAAGGCGTCATCCCGGTGGTTCCTGCGGTCCGGTCACAGACTGCGCGGTGGCGGATTCCGGCCGCAACGCCCGCCCGGCCATTGGGGATGCCGGAATGCCTCCGCGTACTGTGAGCTGGGGAGATTCCACGTCCCTGGAACGGTGTTCCGGGACGGACCAGGAGGGGGAACGCCTCAGTGGCGACGCCGGAAGCCGCGGAATTCGCAGCTCTGCTGAAGGAACTGAAGGACCGTTCGGGGCGAAGCTACGGGGTACTCGCGGGAAGACTGCATGTCAGCACGTCGACGCTCCACCGGTACTGCAACGGTGACGCCGTACCCAATGAGTACGCCCCTGTGGAGCGGTTTGCGCGGCTGTGCGCGGCGACGCCCGACGAGCTCGTGGAGCTGCACCGGCGGTGGATCGTGGCGGAAGCCGCGAGACGGCGGACCAAGGCGGAGGCCGCAACGCCCGTTCCTGCACCGGTGTCGGAAGCTGTTGCTCCGTCGGTACCTCCGGCTCGGGCTCCGGCGGTGGACGACGAGAAGGACGCGGACGAAGGGCCCGAGCCCGGAACCGTGGCGGCCGAGGGGGACTCGCCCCGGTGGTTCCGGTCCGCCCCCCGGATGCGCGTTCTGCTCGCTGCAGCCGCCGTCGTCGCACTCACGGTGCCCACCACCCTTGTCGTCAGCAGTCTGAACCTCTCGGGTTCGAACTCCGACCTCAGCGATGCTCCCGCCGAAGTGGATGGTGCCGGTGGGGACGCGCCGGAGCTGCCGGACGTCGATGCGAGCAAGTCCGCGTCGCCCCGCGCTCACAAACCGTCGGGCCCACCCAGCAACTCCGGCACCCCGAGCGTCTCGTCCTCCGGCGGCGCTGCCCCGTCCGGCGGGCAGGGCGCGGGCGCGCGGAAGCAGGGGAGCGGGGGCGCCGCCCCTGACGTCACGATCAGCTCGTACAACTGGGAGGCGCCCTGCGGGCAGCACTACCTGCTGGACCAGGAGCCCGATGCCGTGCCTCCGCCGCCTGCGCCGCAGGACACCCGCGGCTGGGCCAGGGCGCTCGGAGGTGTGGACGGCGGCGACATGCTGCTCGAACTCACCGTGCAGGGAAGGTCGGGGCAGGCCGTCGTCCTGCACGGCCTGCACGTGCGGGTGCTCTCCCGGAAGGAGCCGCTGGCGTGGTCGGCGTACTCGATGGGTGAGGGGTGCGGAGGTGGGATCACGCCGCAGTCCTTCGACGTGGACCTGGACGACAACCGTCCGACGCTCACGCCGGTGGCGGGGGAGCACGCAGGCACGCCGGTGCCGCCGAAGGACTTCCCGTTCCGGGTGACGTCCACCGATGTGGAGGTGTTCGACCTCGACGCACATGTCGAAGGGCATGACGTCAGCTGGTACCTGGAGCTGGAGTGGAGCAGCGGCGGCCGCGACGGGACGCTGCGCATCGACGACGGCGGGAAGCCGTTCCGTACGAGCAGCATCAAGGCACGGCCGCAGTACTTCTACGTCAACGACACCGCGCGGTGGTCCGACGGCTGACATGAGAGCCGGGCCGCAGTGCTCGGGGGACGGCCCGGGGCCACCGACGGCGGCTGGGGGCCGGTCCTGCCGACGAGCCCGCCGCGGCGCGAGGCGGCCGGTTCGACGCGGAGCGCGTGCGGAGAGCCCGGTGCCGGTTCGCGCAGCCGCTGGGCGAGCCCGGCGTCCGGACCGTCCGCGTCGAGCGCGTCCTGCGCCGTGCACCGGGCTTCGAAGAGCCGTCCCGCCCGCAACAGCGCTTCCGCTTCGGCGCGCGCCGGTCTGTCCTCTTCGCCGTCAACCTGCATGGTCCGTCCCCACCCTGTGACTTCGTGTACGTGCCGAACAGGCCGGCCGCGTCACTGTCGCCCGGTGACCGCCCCCGGTCAATAGGCGATTTCGCAGGTCACAGGGGGGAGACGGAGGGTCAGAGACGCTCGGGGGTGCGGATGCCGAGCAGTGCCATGCCCTGGTGCAGCGTGCGGGCGGTCAGGTCGCAGAGGAAGAGCCGGTTCTCGACCACCTCGGCGGGGTTCTCGTCGCTCAGCACGTGGCACTGGTCGTAGAACGTCGTGTAGTGCGAGGCCAGCTGGTAGAGGTACGCGGCCAGCTTGTGCGGCTCGTACGTGGACGCCACCTCGGCGAGGTTCTCGCCGAACTGGTCCAGGTGCAGGCCCAGCGCCCGCTCGGCCGGGGCCAGCTCCAGCTCGGGGTGCGCGACCGGCCGGATCTCGCCCGCCTTGCGCAGGATGGACTTGATACGGGCGTACGCGTACTGGAGGTACACGGACGTGTCGCCGTTCAGCGACACCATCTGGTCCAGGTCGAACTTGTAGTCCCGCACGGCGGACGTGGAGAGGTCGGCGTACTTCACCGCGCCGATACCGACGTACTCGCCGTTCTCGACGATCTCCTGCTCGGTCAGGCCGACCTTCTCTGCCTTCTCGCGCACGACGGCCGTCGCCCGCTCGATCGCCTCGTCCAGCAGGTCGACCAGCCGGACCGTCTCGCCCTCACGGGTCTTGAAGGGCTTGCCGTCCTTGCCGAGCACCGTGCCGAACGCCAGCTGGTGCGCCTTCACGTCCTCGTTCAGCCAGCCTGCCCGGCGGGCCGTCTCGAAGACCATCTTGAAGTGGAGCGACTGCCGCGCGTCCACGACGTACAGCAGGGTGCTCGCCTTGAGGTTCTGGACCCGGTCGCGGATGGCTGAGAGGTCGGTCGCCGCGTAGCCGTACCCGCCGTTCGTCTTCTTGACGATCAGCGGCACCGGGTTGCCGTCCGGGCCCTTCACGTCGTCGAAGAACACGCACAGCGCGCCCTCGGAGCGGACGGCGACGCCCGTCTCCTCCAGGATCCGGCAGGTCTCCTCGAGCATGTCGTTGTAACCGGACTCGCCGACGATGTCGGGGTCGCGGATCTCCATGTCGAGCTTGTTGAAGACCGAGTAGAAGTAGATCTTCGACTCGTCGACGAACCGCTGCCAGAGCGCGACCGTCTCCTCGTCACCGGCCTGGAGCGCGACCACCCGGTCCCGGGAGCGGGCCTTGAACTCCTCGTCGGAGTCGAAGAGCGCCCGCGACGCCTTGTAGAGCCGGTTCAGCGAGGACATGGCGGCTTCGCCGTCCTGCTCCTCGCCGCCCCGGTGGTCGAGCTCCTGCGGGTGCTCGATCAGGTACTGGATGAGCATGCCGAACTGGGTGCCCCAGTCGCCGATGTGGTGGCGCCGGACCACCGTCTCGCCGGTGAACTCCAGGACCTCCACCATGGCGGCACCGATCACGGCGGACCGGAGGTGGCCGACGTGCATCTCCTTGGCCACGTTCGGCTGCGCGTAGTCGACGACCGTCGTGCCCGCGTTCTGCCCGTACGGCACACCGAGCCGGCCCTCGTCGTCCGCGGCGCGCGCGGCCAGGGTCTCGATGATCGCCTTGTCGGTGAGCGTGATGTTCAGGAAGCCGGGGCCGGAGACCTCGATCTCCTTGATCAGGTCGCCCGCCGGGATCGCGGCCGTGACCTGGGACGCGAGCTCGCGCGGGTTGCCCTTCAGCTTCTTGGCGAGGGCGAGGATCCCGTTGGCCTGGAAGTCGGCCCGGTCGCTTCGGCGCAGCAGCGGGTCCGCGGTGCCGGCATCCGGCAGAGCTGCCGTCAGGGCGTCCGCCAGCTGCTGCTGGAGCGTGGAAGCGAGGGAATTGACCGAGGCCATGGGACGGCTGCCGTTTCCGTAGGGGTACAAGGGATCACGCCCAGTATCCCACGCACTGTAAAGCCGTTTTCGCGCTGCCGGTGGGACCTGGGAGAATGGACGGTGCCCCTACGAGCCCTACCAGAGAGAAGGACGTGCCGACCGTGGCTCAGAGTCAGAGCAGCACCGAGGCCGACTGGGTCTCCCGCTTCGCGGACGAGGTCATCGCCGAATCGGAGCGTCGTGCGCCTGGCAAACCGGTCGTCGTCGCGTCCGGTCTTTCGCCGTCGGGCCCGATCCACCTGGGCAACCTCCGCGAGGTCATGACCCCGCACCTGGTCGCGGACGAGATCCGCCGCCGAGGGCACCAGGTCCGGCACCTCATCTCGTGGGACGACTACGACCGCTACCGGAAGGTCCCGGCGGGCGTCCCCGGCGTCGACGAGTCGTGGGCCGAGCACATCGGCAAGCCGCTGACGTCCGTGCCCGCCCCGGCCGGGTCCGCGTACCCCAACTGGGCGGAGCACTTCAAGGCCGCCATGACGGCCGCGCTGGACGAACTGGGTGTCGAGTACGACGGCATCAGCCAGACCGAGCAGTACACGGCGGGGGCCTACCGCGAGCAGATCCTGCACGCGATGAGGCACCGCGCCGACATCGACGCCGTCCTCGACCGGTACCGCACGAAGAAGGACCCGGCGGCCGCGGGCAAGGGCAAGAAGCCGCAGCAGCAGAAGAAGGTCGACGACGCCGAGCTCGAGGCCGAGGCGGGCTCCGGCGCGGCGAGCGAGGACGACGGCAGCGGCGGCTCCGCCGGCTACTTCCCGTACAAGCCCTACTGCGGCAACTGCGAGAAGGACCTCACGACCGTCACGTCGTACGACGACGAGACGACCGAGCTGAACTACACGTGCACCGCCTGCGGCTTCGCCGAGACCGTCCGGCTCAGCGAGTTCAACCGCGGCAAGCTGGTCTGGAAGGTCGACTGGCCGATGCGCTGGGCGTACGAAGGCGTGATCTTCGAGCCCAGCGGTGTGGACCACTCGTCGCCCGGCTCGTCGTTCGTCGTCGGCGGTCAGATCGTCCGCGAGGTCTTCGACGGTGTGCAGCCGATCGGCCCGATGTACGCCTTCGTCGGGATCTCCGGCATGGCGAAGATGTCCTCCAGCAAGGGCGGCGTGCCGACCCCGGCCGACGCGCTGAAGATCATGGAGGCGCCGCTGCTGCGCTGGCTGTACGCGCGCCGCAAGCCCAACCAGTCCTTCAAGATCGCCTTCGACCAGGAGATCCAGCGGCTGTACGACGAGTGGGACTCCCTGGGCCGCAAGGTCGCCGACGGCACCGTGCTGCCCGCCGACGCCGCCGCGTACGCCCGCGCCGTCGGCACGGCCGCCGGTGAGCTGCCGCGCACCCCGCGCCCGCTGCCGTACCGCACACTCGCGTCCGTCGTCGACATCACGGCCGGGCACGACGAGCAGACCCTGCGCATCCTGAGCGACCTGGACCCGGAGAACCCGCTGACCTCGCTCGACGAGGCGCGGCCGCGGCTCGACCGCGCGGAGAACTGGATCACCAGCCAGGTTCCGGCCGAAGCCCGCACCATCGTCCGCGACGAGCCGGACAAGGAACTGCTCGGCTCGCTGGACGAGCAGGGGCACCGGTCGCTGCACCTGCTCCTGGACGGGCTGGACTCGCACTGGTCGCTGGACGGGCTGACGACGCTCGTCTACGGCGTGCCGAAGATCCTGGCAGGGCTGGAGCCGGACGCCAAGCCGACGCCCGAGCTGAAGACCGCGCAGCGGTCGTTCTTCGCGCTGCTGTACCGGCTGCTCGTCAGCCGGGACACCGGGCCGCGGCTGCCCACGTTGCTGCTGGCCGTGGGTGCGGAGCGGGTGCGGAAGCTGCTGGGCGCGTAGCTGCCGCTGTACGGAGGGCCGTCACCCGGTGATGCGGGTGACGGCCCTCCGTGCTGCCGGTTCCGGTCCGCCGTCGAGCGGTGACGGGCCCGGATCGCTCACGCGATGTGGTTCTCGGCCATCTCGTTGTCGAAGCGCTGCTTGAAACCCGGCAGCAGACGGCGGAGCAGGGCCGCGCTGCGCGGGTGCCTGACGTTGTGGCCGTCCGAGAGATGGATGTCGAGGACCTCGACGCTCGGGTAGTCGTTGTGCTGGTGCGTGTACGCGCTGAACACCTCGTAGGCGATTTCGCCGAACTCCGCGTCCTCCTGTGCCCACTCGACCGGGTCGGCCGCGGGCTCCTGGAGCTGCTGGGGCTGCTCCGGCGACTCCGGCAGGGGCTCTTCGCCACGGGGGTGGGGGACCGCGCCGATCGTGCCCACGTTGCCCAGTGGGCGGGTGCGGCCGCCCGGGCCCGAGGGGATCATGACCGGGGTGGGTTCGAGGCCTTCGACGTACGTAGGGTTGTACGCACCCTCGTACGCGCCCTCCGGGACCTGCGGCGCCGCGAACCACGGGCTCTCGTGCGAGCCGGGGCCCTCCTGCGGCCATTCCTCGGCGGCCGGGTCGGAGGGGTGGGCGTGCTGCTGCTGTTGCGGTTGTGCCTGGTGCTGTTGAGGCTCGGCGTACTGCGGCTGCGGGGCGTAAGGCAATTCGGCCTGGGGGTGGACCGTCTCGACGGCGGCCGGAGCCGGGGCCGGGGGCAGCAGGACGGGTTCGATGCCCGCCGCGGCCAGCCCGGCCGGGCCGGTGTCGGCCAGCGGAACGCCGAACTTCGCCAACCGCAGCGGCATCAGCGACTCGACGGGGGCCTTGCGGCGCCAGTTCCGGCCGAAACGGGCCTGGAGCCGGGCCTGGTAGATCAGCCGGTCCTGTTCGAGCTTGATGACCTGCTCGTACGAACGCAGCTCCCACAGCTTCATCCGCCGCCACAGCTTGAACGTGGGGACGGGGGAGAGCAGCCAGCGGGTGAGCCGGACGCCCTCCATGTGCTTGTCGGCCGTCAGGTCGGCTATTCGGCCGACCGCGTGCCGGGCGGCCTCGACCGCGACCACGAACAGCACCGGGATCACCGCGTGCATGCCGACGCCGAGCGGGTCGGGCCAGGCCGCGGCGCCGTTGAAGGCGATCGTCGCGGCGGTCAGCAGCCAGGCCGTCTGACGCAGCAGCGGGAACGGTATCCGCATCCAGGTCAGGAGCAGGTCCAGGGCCAGCAGTACGCAGATGCCCGCGTCGATGCCGATCGGGAAGACCAGGGAGAAGTTCCCGAAGCCCTTCTGTTCTGCGAGCGCGCGCACGGCGGCGTACGAGCCCGCGAAGCCGATCGCGGCGATGATTGCCGCGCCGGCGACGACGACCCCGATGAGTACCCGGTGCGTGCGTGTCAGCTGCATCGCGGCCACCCGCGATCCCCTCCCTGTGTCCCCTTCTTCGACTTCTGGCGGGCACAGCCTGGCACATGTGTGTGGCGTCCGTTGCGCGGGGAGGCGAGAAGCCCGGTCCTCGGGGCAGGACCGGGCTTCGTAAAACTGCTTCCGGGCAGGGGGTTTGGGGATCGGGGCGGCTGCCGGGCGAGCGGCGCCGGGTCCGGTTCCGGTTCCCCGTGACGTCTAGTTCGACGACTTGGCCGACTTCGACGGGCTCGCGGACGGGCTCGACTGCTTGTCGTCGGCGGCGTTGGCGTCGGCGACCGCGGCGACGGCTTCCTTGGCGGCCTTCTCGGCGTCCTTGAGGATGTCGGCGCCGGACGGCGTCTTCGCACCCGCGTAACCCGCGCCGTTGTAGGTCAGGGTGACGACGACGTTCCCCGTACGGGCCACGATCGTCGCGTACTTGAAGTCCTCGCCGGTCTTGGCCAGGTCGTACGTGACCTTGGTGGCCTGCTCGCCGATGCCGCTGACGGGGGCCTCGGTGATCTTCTTCGCGCCCTCGGCCGTCCTGGTCTTGGCGAGCTGCTTCGTGAAGTCGTCCTCGGCGCGCTTCGCGCCGGTGCCGAGAGCCTGGTCCGAGTCGAAGCGGGTGAAGCCGACGTCGAGCCAGCGGTACTGCGAGCCCTTGACGCCGTTGTCGTCGAGGCCGTTCCAGGAGCAGCCGGCGCGCACCGAGGTGTCGCTGGACGTGGCCGGCGAACCGGCCTTGCTCTTCGCCTTGGGTACCAGCGAGGTGATCGTCTTCGCGGAGATCGCCTTGCACGGGTCGGGCAGCTCGGCGAACTTCGCCGGTTCGAGCGCCGCCACCGACTTCTTCGCGCCCGGAGCGGAGGAGGACGAGCCGTCCGACTCCTTCTTGCTGCCGGAGTCCGACGAACAGCCGGCGACGACGAGCATCACCGGGACGGCGGCGCAGGCGAGTATGCGGGTGAGTCGCGAGGCTGATCGGTGCATGGTTCCTTCACTCGGGTGGCGCGGGCGGCGCGGGTGGACGGTCGGGCGGGTGTTCCGGAGGGCCACGGTACGACGGACGGCGGCCGGATGCCGCCTCGGCCGGGTGGGCCGCCGAGCGGGACCGGCGCCGGTCAGGGGCGATCGGCGCGGGGCTATTCGCTGAACTTGTCGACCAGCTTCCGGGCCAGCGCCTGGGCTTTCTCCTGCAGTTCCTTGCTGTCGGGCATCTCCGTCGAGAGGGCGGGCTGCTCGGTGTACCGGACGGTCACGATGACGTTCGATGTGCGGAATACCACGCTCACCGTCCGATGCTGTGCGGCGGAACCTGCCTTGATGAGCAGATCGTCCAGAAATGCGGCATCTCCGAGGTTGTCGAGGACGCGCGGTTGAAGGTCTTCGGTGGCCCCGTCGCCGCTCTTTCCGCCGGTCTCCCCGTCGCTCGGTGCCGAGCCCGACGGGGAGCTCGAGTCCGAGGGGGTGTCCGATGCCGAGGACGGCAGATGCGCGGCGGCCTCCTTCTTCCCGTACACCTCGTCGGCGCGGTCGTCGTCGCTCACGGAGGTGTCGTACGAGACGACCCGCTCGAAGTCGAGGGAGAGGCCGCGGGACGAGTCCGAGTCCTCGGCCTTCCATGTGCAACCGACGCGGCGGTCCGTGTCGTAGGTCACGGAGGCCGTTCCCGCGTACGCCTTCTCCTGCTGTTCCTGCGGCAGTTCGGCGACGCCCGGGAGCAGGTCCTTCAGGGTGGAGTGCGTCACGGAGCGGCAAGGGTCGGGAAGTGTGCGGTACTTGCCCGCCGGTGCGGCGGGGGAGGACGTCGGGCCGCCGGGCCTGCTGTCGGCGGCGGAGCCGTCGGTTCCGGTGCCGGCGCTACAGCCGACGACAAGCGCTGCAAGGAGCGCGGCGCCGGGTACGTACGCCATTCGTCGCACGATCCTGGGCTCCCTTCGTGCGAAAAACGGTTGCCGCTCGATGGCGGCCGGTGGACACAATGTGTATCGCACGCGCCGCTGTGAATGCCGGTCGACCGACTCATTTGTCGACCTTGGCACCGGTTTTGCGCTTTCTGACTTTTCGGGGGAATCGAGGGGCTATGTCGTATGTAGAGGTACCGGGGGCCAAGGTCCCGATCCGCATGTGGGCCGACCCGGCTTCGGTCGAGGGCGGCGCGATGCAGCAGCTGCAGAATGTGGCCACCCTGCCCTGGATCAAGGGGCTCGCCGTCATGCCTGATGTGCATTACGGCAAGGGCGCGACCGTCGGCTCGGTGATCGCGATGCACGGTGCGGTCTGCCCGGCCGCGGTGGGGGTGGACATCGGCTGCGGAATGTCCGCGGTGAAGACCTCCCTGACCGCCAACGACCTGCCGGGAGATCTGTCGCGGCTGCGATCGAAGATCGAGCAGGCCATTCCGGTGGGCCGTGGGATGCACGACGACGTCGTGGACCCCGGGCGGCTGCACGGATTCGCGACGGCGGGCTGGGACGACTTCTGGGGACGGTTCGAGGGGGTGGCCGATGCGGTCAAGTTCCGTCGGGAGCGGGCCACGAAGCAGATGGGGACGCTTGGGTCGGGCAACCACTTCATCGAGTTCTGCCTCGACGAGTCGGGTTCGGTCTGGCTGATGCTGCACTCCGGATCCCGGAACATCGGCAAGGAGCTCGCCGAGCACCACATCGGGGTGGCGCAGAAGCTGACGCACAACCAGGGTCTGGTCGACCGCGACCTGGCCGTCTTCGTCGCGGACACGCCGCAGATGGCGGCCTACCGCAACGACCTGTTCTGGGCCCAGGAGTACGCGAAGCGCAACCGCGCGATCATGATGGGGCTCTTCCAGGACGTGGTCCGCAAGGAGTTCAAGAAGGCCCGGGTGACCTTCGACCCGGTCATCTCCTGCCACCACAACTATGTGGCGGAGGAGCGGTACGACGGCATGGACCTGCTGGTCACCCGTAAGGGTGCGATCCGGGCCGGGTCGGGGGACCTCGGCATCATCCCCGGATCGATGGGCACCGGCTCGTACATCGTGAAGGGCCTCGGGAACGCGAAGTCGTTCAACTCGGCCTCGCACGGCGCCGGCCGGAAGATGAGCCGCAACGCGGCCAAGCGGCGCTTCTCGACACGGGACCTGGAGGAGCAGACGCGAGGTGTGGAGTGCCGCAAGGACTCCGGCGTCGTGGACGAGATTCCGGCTGCGTACAAGCCGATCGAGCAGGTCATCGAGCAGCAGCGGGACCTCGTGGAGGTCGTCGCGAAGCTGAAGCAGGTGGTGTGCGTGAAGGGCTGATCGCCTGCCGCGCCGATGAACGGAAGAGCCCCGGACCCTGTGGTGGTGGTCCGGGGCTCTTCTGCGTGGCCGAAGCCGTGTGCGCGTCGCTGTCGGAGGTCAGAGGGTGCGGTGGACCTTGGAGTTGGAGGCCTGGGCGCGGGGGCGGACCACCAGCAGGTCGATGTTGACGTGGCTGGGGCGGGTGACGGCCCAGGTGATCGTGTCGGCCACGTCGTCGGCGGAGAGCGGGGCGTCGACGCCCGCGTAGACCTTGGCGGCCTTCTCGGTGTCGCCACGGAACCGGGTGGTGGCGAACTCCTCCGTCTTGACCATGCCGGGGGCGACCTCGATGACGCGGACCGGGGTGCCGACGATCTCCAGGCGCAGCGTCTCGGCCAGGACGTGCTCGCCGTGCTTGGCGGCCACGTAGCCACCGCCGCCCTCGTACGAGGCGAGGGCCGCCGTCGAGGAGAGGATCACGATCGTGCCGTCCCCGCTCGCGGTGAGGGCGGGGAGCAGGGCCTGGGTGACGTTGAGGGTGCCGATGACGTTCGTCTCGTACATCTGGCGCCAGTCGGCCGGGTCGCCGGTGGCGACGGGGTCGGCGCCGAGGGCGCCGCCCGCGTTGTTGACGAGCACGGCGAGGTTGCGGAAGGCGGTGGCGAACGTGTCGACCGCCTCGCGGTCCGTGACGTCCAGGGCGTACGCCGTGGCCTCGTGTCCCGCTTCGTTGATCTCGGCGGCGAGTGCCTCGATCCGGTCCTTGCGGCGGGCGGTCAGGACGACGCGGTAGCCGTCGGCGGCCAGCCGGCGGGCAGTCGCGGCGCCGATGCCGCTGCTCGCTCCGGTGATCACGGCGATGGGGGTGGCGGCCATGCGGACTCGACTCCTCGGACGGCTGATCGGTACAGGTTCAGGATAGGCAGGCGGGGCGAGCGGCCGTTCGTCGGCCGACGGTGGGGGTGGCACGGTCAGCGGTGCGGTCGGTGCGGTCGGTGCAGGTCATCGGGGTGATCGGCGGCGCGGTCAGTGGTTGCGGGGGGCGTACATGATCACGGCCATGCCGGCCAGGCAGATCAGTGCGCCGATCACGTCCCAGCGGCCGGGGCGGTAGCCGTCGGCGATCACGCCCCAGGCGATCGAACCTGCGACGAAGACACCGCCGTACGCGGCGAGGACGCGACCGAACTCCGCGTCCGGCTGAAGCGTGGCCACGAAGCCGTACGCGCCGAGGGCGATGACTCCGGCGCCGATCCAGATCCAGCCCCGGTGCTCGCGCACGCCCTGCCAGACGAGCCAGGCTCCGCCGATCTCGAAGAGCGCGGCGACGACGAACAGCGCGACTGAGCGGGCGACGACCATGGGGGCAGCGTTTCATGTGGGCGGGGCGGGACGACGCGGGGGAGGCTGGAGGGGGCGGCGATCCGGACGGTGGGGCAGGTGGGTGGAGTTGGTGTGTCGAACCGGTGTGTAAATAGGGACGATTCGGGGTGATCAGTATCTTCGGGACATGGTACTGACGCGTAGGGCTCGACTGTTGGTCTCCGTCGCGATGGCGACTGCGGCGACGGTGTCGTCTGTGATGTGGGGGGCCGGAAAGGCGACCGGGGCGGACTCGGCACCCGTGCCGGTGGCCGCGGTTGCGGCCAAGCCGGTTCCGGCGTACCGGTCGGTCGCACCGGAGGCGGACGTCTCCCACCACGGCCATGTCTCGCTGTGGGGCGAGGAGCTAGGAGTCTGGCTGCTCAGCGAGAACCATGGCCCGTCGGACGTGATGCGTTCGACCGTGCGGCTGCGCTTCTCGGTGGTCCTCACCGGCCGGCAGGAGATGCCGAGCGCCTGTCTGCAGGCCGACGCCCGCACCGTGCTGTGCCGGACAGGACCCTTGCGTGCGGGTGGGGCGGCGGGCCGGCAGTTCGCGCTCGAACTGCAGCTCGCGGGGCGGCCGAACGAGGTTGTCGTACGGATCGACACCGCGTGGAACGGTGGCGTGACCGATCGGAACCCGCAGAACGACCGGCATGAGGTGCTGGCGCCCGCCACCGGGGACGAATACGTCTTCTGACCGCGTGTCCGGCGTGGCCGGACACGTGGCCGCGGTGGTGGTGTGCGTGCCGGTCATCGGGTGAGGGCGGCCCGCAGCGCCGCGGGGTCGGGCCGGTCGCTCGCCCAGGCGACATGACCGTCGGGACGGACGAGCAGCACGGTCGAGCGGTCGTCCGTCCAGTGCGTGTGCACCAGCGGGACCGGCGACACCGGCGTGGGCATGTCGGCGGGAGTCACGACGACGAACTCGCCGTCGCGCAGCACCTCCTGGAGGCGGCCCTCCACCAGTCCCAGGTCGGGAGCGCGCTTTCCGGTGAGGGGATGCGAGCCGCGCGGCGCCGCGTACGCGATGCCGATGCCGGAGATCATGCCCATCGCCTTGTCGCCGGCCGGCCGTGCCGTCGACAGGAGGCGGGCGGCGGCCGTGCGGACCGCTCGCTGCCGCAGGGTGCGGGCCATGGCGAGGCGGACCAGCGCACCACTGCTGCGCAGCACCTTGGTGCCGACCGGGTGCCTCTCGGAGTGGTAGCTGTCGAGGAGCGCTTCCGGGTCCGCCGCGTGTCCCCGGAGCACGGTTGCGAGCTTCCAGGACAGGTTGGCGGCGTCTTGGAGGCCGGTGTTCATGCCCTGGCCGCCCGCGGGGGAGTGGACATGGGCGGCGTCCCCGGCGAGGAAGACCCGGCCTGTGCGGTAGGCGGGCACCTGGCGCTCGTCGCTGTGGAAGCGGGAGATCCAGCGGGCGTCGTGCATGCCGTGGTCGCTGCCCAGGGCGAGGCGGACGATCTGCCGCAGTTCGTCGAGCTCGACGGGGTCGGTGTCGTCGGCCTGGTGGTTCCGGTTCCATCCCATGACCCGGTACCAGCCGTCGCCGAACGGGGCGATGAAGGCGAAGGCGTCCCCCACGCCGTTGGCCGTGAGGAGGGCGGCCGGTTCCTCGGTCAGCCGGACGTCGGCCAGGATGATGGACCGGATCACCGACTTGCCGGGGAACGGGAGCCCGAGCGCCTCGCGGACGGCGCTGCGCACTCCGTCGGTGCCGACGGCATAGCGCGCGGAGAGGGTGGTGCGCGTCCCGTCGGCGTCCTGCACCTCGGCGGTGACCTCGTCGGCGGACTGGTGCAGGCCGGTCAGTTCCGTGCCGTGACGGAAGTGCACCCCCGCGGACAGCGCGCGGCGCTCCAGCAGGTGCTCGATCTCGTACTGCGGGGTGATCAGCACGAACGGGAAGCGGGACCGCAGTCGGGAGAGGTCGAGCGAAAGGTTGCCGAAGAGCCGCAACCCGGTGAGGCGGGATCCCGTCTTGAGCAGCTCGTCGGCGAGGCCGCGGGCGTCGAGTACTTCGAGGGTGCGGGCATGAACGGCGAAGGCGCGCGTCATGTTGCTCGCGCTGCGCCGGCGGCGCTCGACGACGGTGACCGACAGGCCGCGCGCGGCGAGGTCGCCCGCGAGCAGCAGCCCGGTGGGCCCTGCGCCCACCACGAGGACATCGGCGGTGGCGGCGTCGTGCGGTACGTCGGGGGCGGAGTCGGCGTTCGCACGGGTGCTGGGCTTGCCGGTCATGGCGGCCTCCTGAAGCCGTTTGCCAACGAGTGTGGGTCAACGCTTGTTGGCAAATGTAGATCCGGTGGATCTGGTATGTCAACAGTTGTTGGCCTACGATTGTTGGCATGACGACGAAAGCCCCCGGCGCCCCCCGCCGCTCGGATGCCACGAAGGCCGCGATCCTCGAAGCCGCCCGCGAGCGGTTCGCCGCCGACGGCTATGAGCGCGCCACCATCCGGGCCATCGCCCGCGACGCGAACATCGACCCGTCGATGGTGATGCGCTACTACGGCAACAAGGAAGGACTGTTCGCCGCCGCGTCCGTGATCGATCTGCGCCTGCCCGCGCTCGGGGCGCTGCCCGGCAAGCACGTCGGGGCCGTACTCGTCGCCCATTTCCTGGACCGCTGGGAGGAGGACGACGTGCTGACGGGGCTGCTCCGGGTCGGGGTCACCAATGAGGCGGGGGCCGAGCGCATGCGGGCGGTCTTCGCCGAGCAGCTCGGTCCGATAGCTGCCGGGGTCTGCCCCGACCCCGCCGATGCCCCACGCCGTGCCGCGCTCGCCGCATCTCAGATCCTGGGGATGGCGCTCGCGAGATACGTCCTGCGCATCGCGCCTGCGGCCTCCATGCCCCGCGACGAGGTGATCGCCTGGCTCGCGCCCACCGTCCAGCGCTACTTGACCGCCGAGCGGCCGTAACGGCCCCGCTCGCCTCGGCGACGGCTCGGCCGGACACCGTCTACACGAGTGGGCCGGCCTGATCGGAGGCGTCACCGAACTCGTGGACCGCACTGGCGACGATCTTCTCCAGATGTGCGTGGTGGGCGCCGCGCCAATACACCCGGCCGCACTCCACGCACTGCGCGAAGACGTCGTACGACCGCTGCGTGCCGTGCTCCAGCTGCCCGCTGACGGAGTCCTTGTCGGCCTCGGTGAGCTGCCCGTTGCATGCGGTGCACCGGCTCCACGGGGCCAGTACCGGTGCGAACCGTTCGAGTACGTCCCGTAGCTGGTCGTCGGGTCGGTCGCTGTAGATGTACGCGCCCGCCCAGATCTCCCGGCGCCGCAGCAGACCCCGGTCGCGCGAGAGCAGCACCCGTTGCTCCTTCGCCGACAGCGCGGCCAGTGCCGGATCGCCGATGTCCGCGCTCTCGTACGCGGCGTCGACGCCCAGTAGCCGCAGCCGCCGGGCGAGCGTGCCGAGGTGGACGTCGAGGAGGAAGCGCAGCGGAGCGCCTTCGATGCGCTGGGGGCGTGCCACCGCGCGCACCTCCACGAGTTCACCCGCGCCTGGGATGTGCGAGACCGGAACGGGGCGCCCGTCGACGAGCAGTTGGCCCGCCTCGGTGAGCGGGACCCCGAGCGACTCCACGACATGGCCGAGCGTCGAGGCGCCGTCGGTGATCACGGCCGTGCGCCCGTTGCGGCGCTCGTGCGCGACGAAGAGCCGCAGTTCGGGGTCGACCTCGAGGTGGATCTCCGGTCCGTTCACGTCGCCAGGATGCCATTGAGCGGTCCGCGGCAGCCAGGGGATTCGAGGGGGAGAGGTGGTGGCTCGGCCGCGGAACGAGGCGGTGTGCCGGGGCAGGTCCGCAGAGAATTCAGTCGTATTGCGCAAAAGCTGTGCATTACACATGAATTGCCTGGGCGGGGCCCGCCGCCCAGGCGGAGCGTTTTTGGGTCCCGGGCGGCCGCCTACAGTTCTGCCATGAAAATTCTCGATCTCGAACCCGGCGACGCCCGACTGGCGGACGACCTGCTTCCCGTCCTGCGTGAGCTGCGTCCACATCTGACGGAGGACCTCTTCCGGGAGGTGTACGGGAAGGGACACGCGCAGGGGCTCCGCTTCACGGCCTGCTACGACGACGACGGCGAATGCGTGGGCGCTGCCGGATGGCGCGTCGTCGACAACACCAGCCAGATCCGCAAGCTGTACGTCGACGATCTGGTCACCGCCGAGCGCGCCCGCTCCACCGGCGTCGGCCGCCGGCTCCTGGGGTATCTGGAGCAGCGCGCCCAGGAGGCGGGGTGCCTGGAATTCAGTCTGGACTCGGGGACCCACCGCACGGACGCCCACCGCTTCTATCTGCGGGAGCGGCTCGCCATCGTCGCGTTCAGCTTCACCAAGCGGCTGGTCCGGGACCAGGGCTGAGCTCCACGCCGAGTCACGGGGCGGACTCCGGGGCGAGTTCCAGCCGCCAGTTGTTCGTCAGCAGCACATGGCCGGGCGGGTACTCGAAGTCGCACATGCCGAGCAGGGTGAAGCCTGCCTTGCGGCACACCGCGTTCGACGCGGCGTTGTCCACGGACGGGTATGCGTGCAGATGCCGGTGCTTGTGCTCGGCCCGGGCCTGCTCGGCGACGGCCACGGCCGCGGTCGCCGCGATGCCCCGCCCCTGGTATCCGGGGAGGACGGCCCACCCCGTCTCGTACACCTCCTGCCCCCGCCAGGTCCGCTCCCAGAAACCGATGGTCCCGACGGCCTCTTCCCCGCTGCCGTCGGCCAGGACGATCCGGTACATCCTGCCGCTGCCTGTCCGGTCCTCGCTCAGCGCGACATAGCGGTCATGGCGCGCCATGAGCTGCTCCTCGGACTCGGGGCCGCCCAGGTGGTCCATCAGCTCCGGTGCGTTGGCACGGCGGAGCAGCTCCAGGTCGCCGTCCGACCAGGGCACGATCCGTACGACGGGCGCCGGCGCCGACGCGGTGCGATCCATACCGAAGACAGTAGGCCGCCCCACCGACAACCACCGGCACCGACCGTCAACGGGTGCCGAGTGCCGTCGGTGGGGCGCCGATCGTCGACGTGAAGTCCCTGGTCAGGTGGGCCTGGTCGCTGTAGCCGAGATCCGCGGCCAGCTCGGCCCAGTCCACTTCGGGGTCCGACTCGGCGCGTTCCAGCGCCTCGTGGATGCGGTAGCGGAGGATCACCCACTTGGGGCCGACGCCCACGTACGTGGCGAAGAGCCGCTGCAGCGAACGTGCCGACAGCCCTTCGGTGCGGGCGAGTTCGTCGACCCGGCGCATCGTGCGGTCGGTGCGGACGCGCTCGACCAGGGCCATCGCCCGCTCGGCCTGCGGGTCCGGTTCCGGGGTGAGTGCCAGCAGGTACGCGTCCAGCGCGGCGACCCGCGCGTCCTCCTGGGCCGGGTCCAGCACGGCCGCCACCGGAGCGGGTACGGCGAGGACCTCGTTCGCCAGGAGCCGTCGGCCCGTCCACTCCGACACGGGGCGGCCCGGTGCGAACGGCCGGAAGCCGCCCGGCCGGAATTTCACCGCGCACACCCGTCCCCGGCCCTCCAGCTTCTGGGTGAAGAGTTCGAGTCCGATGCCCGCGACCTCCGCGAAGGCGGCCTCGCCGCTGCTCTCGTGGTGCTGGAAGACCAGGTTCACCGACGGGTGCGGCACCACGTGCGAGGTGTACGGCTCCGGCAGGTCCCAGTCGATCAGCCAGTAGAACGCCACCTGTGTCCGCAGCCCGGGTGCGGGCTCACGCCGGCGGAAGTGCACATGCGAGAAGAGTTCGCGGGCGTCGACGATGCCCCGGGTGTCGCGTCGAGGAGCAGACATGGCAGCGATTCTATTGCGAACATACGTTCGTATCTGTGGTGTCGCGATTATTCAAGACACGGGCCGCCGCCGGGCGGACGGTCGCAGCATGAAGAAAATCAGTGAACTGCTGGCCGCGGCCGCCGACGGCGCTGCTCCCGTCGTGCGTGGCATCGACGACGGCCGACTGGGCGACCCCACGCCGTGCACGGAGTACGACGTGCGGGCCCTCGTCGACCATCTCTTCCAAGTGGTCGTCAACTTCCAGGCCCTGGCGGCCAGACAGGAGCCGGACTTCGGCGCGAAGCCGACCGCGGTCACCGGGGACTGGCGGGGCCGCTTCGGCGAGGAGACGGCCAAGCTGGTGGCGGCGTGGGACGCGCCGGGTGCGGACGAGGGGACCGCGGGTTCCATGGGGTTCCCCGCCAGAACCGTCGCGCGGATGGTGCTGGGCGACCTGACCGTGCATGCGTGGGACCTGGCACGGGCCACCGGTCAGGAATACGTCCCGGACGAGGCGGTGGTGAGCGAACTCGGCCCCGGGCTCGCCGAGATGGCTCCGAACGCGCGGAAGGCGAAGGTGTTCGGCGAGCCCTTCCGCGTGCCGGACGGCGCTAGCCCCTTCGAGCGGATGCTGGCTGTGACCGGCCGCGACCCGGACTGGCAACCGCCGCGGGCGTGAGCCCCGGGACGCCAGTGGCCCCCGGGGCCGGAATCGTCCCTCCTGAGGTGCCGTAGAACTCCTCCAGCCTCGCGTGCGCCCCGTCGACGATCTCCTCGGCGGAGGCGACCATGTGGCGCTCGGACAGGCGCGCCGCCTGATGGGTGTACGGGGACGGCGGCGCCGGATGCCGGCGCCGCCACCACGTCTCGCACCCTGCGTAGATCCCCACGGCGAAGACCAGTACCGGGATGGACAGGGCCAGCAGGATGTCGCCCATGAACAGGCCTCCTTGATGTCGATGCCTCGCACACCGACCGCATCGGCGGTATCGGCTGTATGGGGTACATCGGCAGGGCCGGCAGGTCTTCTGAAGATCATTCTTCGGCCAATGAATGGCCGAATATGGGCGTACGACGGCCTACCTGTCCAAGGCCCACAAGTGCACGGCGTCCCCGCTCCCGGACACCGTGTACCAGGTGCCGTCGCCGAGAGCCGTGGGAGTGCCGGAGACCGGGAAGGGGTACACGACCTGACCGGCCGGGCGCATCCCCGACGCGTCCAGCAGCCAGTGCCGCACCGGCCCGTACTCCTCCTCCTGATCCGTACTGGAGATGGCCGTCTCCTTGTCCACGAACCCGCACTCGTAGTCCCACATCACGTCGTCGGCGTCGAAGTCTTCCGGATCCGCGTCGGGGTGACGGGGGACGGCGTCCGCGGCGTCCAGCTCGGCCACCACCGCACCGTCCGAGACCCGGTGCAGAGCCAGCGAGTCCAGATCGTGCGCCACTGTCAGGAAGTGCTCGCCGGTGGGGCTCACGGAGGTCAGGATCCGCTCCTCCTCGCCGAAGTGCTCCACGGACAGCTCCGACCCGTCCCACCGCCCCCACAGCAGCGGTGCCCCGTCCTGGCCTTCGCCGACGCTCAGCCCCATCTGCGCCGGATCGGGGTGCGGTACGTGCTCCGAGCCCGCCGCCACGGTCTCCGCGTCCGCCCGCCCCAGCACCCGCCCGTCGGCGGCATCGATGACCAGCCACTCGTCGAGCGCCTCCGGATCCGGCCCGGCCGTCGCCAGGGGGCCCCGGACATGGGCCCACACGAGCGACCCGTCCGCCGAGAACACCGCCGAGCCGCTGTCCGCGTACACATGCGACCGGCTGTCCGCGTACTCCTCGAACGACTCGTGCAGGATGCGGCAACTGCCCTCCCAGCAACCGTGCCGGACCTCCCAGCGCACCGCCCCGGCCGGATCCACCGCGCGTACCGAATGGACCCCCGCGAAGACCGCGAGATCCCCGCCCGGCGCAACCGTGAACGTACCGAAGCGACGTGGCCAGGGGGCCGGGAAGCGGGTCTGCGGGGCGGACGGGTCGTCCAGGTCGACGGCGACCGCCTCGAAGTCGCCGCGCTGAATCAGCAGACGGCGATCCGGCCACCGCAGGACGGACGGCGCGTACGCGGCCTCACGATCCCGGTCCAGGGGTGCGGTGAGTGTGGCGACAAGGCGAGCGGATGCGGCACTGGTGGTCATGGGTCCCCTCCCGAACGTGCAGCGTGCAGCGTGCACGAGAACAGGGGAGAACCGTAGAGCCCCGGGGTGACAGCCGCGCTACGGGGTGGCGTCGGGGCCGGCTCAGGACCAGGTCAGGACGCGACCGGGACGAGGGCAGGACAGGTCGGTGGCCGGACCGGGACGAGGCCGGGACACGTCCGAGGCCGGATCGGGACGGGCTCAGGGCCGAATGGGGATCGGCTCAGGGCCACACCAAGCAGTAGGCCTGATGCCCCGCGTCATGCAGACGATGGCTGAAATCCTGCCACTCGTGGAGCAGCTGGTAGACGTTGAACGCGTCGCGCGGGCCGCCGCGGTCCGGGACCGTGGACCAGATGAAGGCCGCGGCGCCGACCGACTCCTCGCCGACGTCGCGCAGCGGGTCGACGACCGTCATCGGGAGCTTGACCACCGCGTAGTCGGGGTGCAGGACGACCAGTTCCAGCGGGGGGACCTTGTGCAGGGGTATGCCCTGGATGCCGGTGAGCACCATGGCCGCGACCGTCTCCGGCTTGATCTTGCTGAACATGCCGCCCATGCCCAGCTCGTCACCGCCGAGTTCCTCGGGGCGCATCGAAATGGGCACGCGTGCGGCAGTGGCCCCGTCGGGGGCCCCGAAATATTTGTAGGTCACCCCCACCCGACCACCACTCCTGCTTCCGGCCTGTGCACTGCCGGCCTGATGTATGCCCTGCTTGCGCTCAGCCTCACGCCGGTGCCGACCTCGCCGGGCAGGCTCGGGCCCCAGGTCGTCGGTCCCTTCGCCCACTCCGCCACCGCGATGCATATCTCATCCACCCGACTACTACTTAGGAGACACAGCCCCCGCCGCGCAACCCGATCATCGTGTCAGTGACCTCCCCCGCGGGCGTGGTGTGAAACACCCGTCCGCAAGACTGTCGGTGGCTCTGACACCATGGCTTGTGTGAGCTTTCCCTATGACGCCCCAGTTTCGCAGACGCTTTTCGACCGCGCGTCCCTCGTGACGCCCGGAGGCGTGAACTCTCCCGTACGTGCCTTCCGGGCCGTGGGCGGTACGCCCCGCTTCATGGTGTCCGGTACCGGTCCGTACCTCACCGATGCCGACGGTCGTGAGTATGTCGACCTCGTGTGCTCGTGGGGGCCGATGATCCTCGGCCATTCCCACCCCGAGGTCATCGCCGCAGTCCAGGAGGCTGTCGCCCGCGGCACCTCGTTCGGTACGCCCGGTGAGGGCGAGGTCGCGCTCGCCGAGGAGATCGTGGCCCGGATCGAGCCCGTGGAGCAGGTACGGCTGGTGTCGTCCGGCACCGAGGCGACCATGTCCGCGATCCGGCTGGCGCGCGGGTTCACCGGCCGCGCGAAGGTCGTGAAGTTCGCCGGTTGCTACCACGGGCACGTCGATGCGCTGCTCGCCGCCGCCGGTTCCGGGGTCGCGACCTTCGGTCTTCCGGACACCCCCGGGGTCACGGGCGCGCAGGCCGGCGACACGATCGTCCTGCCGTACAACGACCTGGAGGCCGTGCGGACCGCCTTCGCCGCGCACCCCGGCGAGATCGCCTGCGTGATCACCGAGGCGTCGCCGGGCAACATGGGCGTCGTACCGCCGCTGGACGGCTTCAACGCCGGGCTCAAGGAGATCTGCGCCGCCGACGGCGCGCTGTACATCTCCGACGAGGTCATGACCGGATTCCGTACCTCGAAGGCCGGCTGGTTCGGTGTCGACGGGGTGCGGCCCGACCTGATGACCTTCGGGAAGGTGATGGGCGGCGGCTTCCCGGCCGCGGCCTTCGGCGGGCGCGCCGACGTGATGGCCCACCTCGCCCCGGTCGGCCCCGTCTACCAGGCGGGCACCCTCTCCGGTAACCCGGTCGCCACCGCCGCCGGGCTCGCCCAGCTGCGGCTGCTCGACGACGCGGCGTACGCGAAGGTCGACGCGGTCTCCGCGGAGATCCAGGCCTTGGTGAGCGAGGCGTTCACCAAGGAGGGCGTGGCGCACACGGTGTCCGCGGCCAGCAACATGTTCTCTGTGTTCTTCACGGACCGGCCGGTGCGGAACTACGAGGACGCCAAGAAGCAGGAGGCCTTCCGCTTCACCGCCTTCTTCCACTCGATGCTGGCGCAGGGCGTCTATCTGCCGCCGTCCGCGTTCGAGTCCTGGTTCGTCTCCACCGCCCACGACACGCAGGCCGTCGAGCGGATCGCCGCCGCGCTGCCCGCCGCCGCCCGCGCCGCATCGGAGGCCACCGCATGAGCCCGGCCGACAAGGACATCACCGTCGTCCATCTGATGCGTCACGGGGAGGTGCACAACCCCGAGGGTGTGCTCTACGGACGCCGCCCCGGCTACCACCTCTCCGAGCTCGGCCGGCAGATGGCCGACCGGGTGGCCGAGCACCTGGAGAAGCGCGACATCACCCATGTCGTCGCCTCCCCGTTGGAGCGCGCCCAGGAGACGGCGACACCGATCGCCAAGACGCACGGCATCGACCTGGCCACGGACGAGCGGCTGATCGAGGCGGCCAACGTCTTCGAGGGCAAGACCTTCGGGGTCGGCGACGGCGCGCTGCGCAAGCCGGACAACTGGAAGCACCTCACCAACCCGTTCCGCCCGTCCTGGGGCGAGCCGTACATCGAGCAGGTCGTACGGATGATGGGCGCCCTCGACGCCGCGCGCGACGCGGCCCGCGGGCACGAGGCTGTCTGCGTCAGCCATCAGCTGCCGATCTGGATCGTCCGGAGCTTCGTCGAGCGGCGGCGGCTCTGGCACGACCCGCGCAAGCGGCAGTGCACGCTCGCCTCGCTGACCACCTTCACGTACCAGGGCGACAAGATCGTCTCCGTCGGCTACACCGAGCCGGCCCGCGATCTGGTGCCTGCGCATCTGCTGGCCGGTGCCAAGCCGGTGAAGGGGAAGTCCAAGGCGTTCGGAGCCTAGGGCCTCTCGTCCGGATCGTGCCGGGGTCGCCTCGTCCGGCATCGGCCGCTCCCTGATCCGGACTGATCCGAACGGAAGACCCTGGATCCCTCTCTCCGCGGGCCCCGCCGATCCGTCGGCCGGGGCCCGAGCCGCGTCCGGCCCGAGCCGCGTCCGGCCGGCGCCGGCGTGGGGTCGCGCCAGGAGGCAGGTGCCGATCGGCGGAACCACCGTGCTGTTTCACCCATCTAAGCCTTTGCCAGTTTGTATGGAGTTGGGCCGGAACGACCGCAGATGGGGACGCCATGCGCGATATCAGCCGAAGGAGTCTGCTCACAGCCGGACTGGGAGCAGCGGCTGCCATCGGGATGGCGGGCTGCGGTTCCCTGGACTCTGCCGTGGGGGGCGGCTCGGGCTCCGGCTCCGGGCAGCGGGCGGACGGCAAGGGCGAGGGAAGCGGTGCCGGGGACGACGACGTGCGGGAGATCGGGGACGGTTCCACCGCCGACACCGGGGAACAGCCGAACCAGCCTTCGGCGCCGGTCCCGCTGGAACCCGGGCAGACCCCGCCGCAGTTCGTGATCTTTTCCTGGGACGGGGCGGGCGAGGTCGGCACGGGGCTCTTCGCGCGTTTTCTCGAACTCGCCAAGGACCACGACGCGGCGATGACCTTCTTCCTCTCCGGGCTCTATCTGCTGCCCGAGTCGAAGAAATCCCTGTACCGACCGCCGAACAACGCCATCGGCGCGTCCGACATCGGATATCTCACCGATGATCACATCAAGGCGACGCTGGACCAGGTGCGCCGGGCCTGGCTCGACGGTCATGAGATAGGCACGCACTTCAACGGACATTTCTGTGCCGGCTCCGGATCGGTCGCGCACTGGACGCCGGCCCAGTGGGAGAACGAAGTCGATCAGGCGGTCTCCTTCGTCACCGAATGGCGCACCAATACCGGTTGGACCGATCTCGACCCGCTGCCTTTCGACTACCGCAAGGAACTCATAGGCGCCCGCACACCCTGTCTGCTCGGCCAGGACAATCTGTTGCCCACCGCGCGCAAACTGGGCTGGCGCTACGACGCGAGTTCGCCCGGCGGCACCCAGATCTGGCCGGAGAAGCGCCAGGGGCTGTGGGATCTTCCGCTCCAGGCCATACCGTTCCCAGGGCACTCGTTCGAAGTGCTGTCGATGGACTACAACATCCTCGCCAACCAGTCGAAGAACTCCACCCAGGGAATGCCGTCGCGCTTTCCGGCCTGGCGTCAGCAGGCCATCCAGTCGTATCTCGCCGGCTTCGAGCGGGCGTACAGAACGAACCGTGCACCTTTCTACATAGGCAACCACTTCGAGGTGTGGAACGGCGGTATCTATATGGATGCGGTCGAGGAGACCCTCAAAAGGATCGCGGGGAAGCCGGACGTGCGGCTCGTCTCGTTCCGGCAGTTCGTCGACTGGCTCGATGTCCAGGACCCGGCCGTGCTTGCGAAGCTCCGTACCCTCGGGGTCGGCGAGGCGCCCGGCGGTGGCTGGAACACCTTCTTTAAACAGGCCTGACAACGGTCTTTACGGGCACCGAGGGGGGTGCGCAAGATCCCCGAAACCGCCATGCGAAACTTTTCACATGAGCTTTGGCCGCGCACCCCGACGCCGCTTCACCCTGCTCGCCGCCCCCGCAGCGGCCGCCGCACTGGCGCTGACCCTGACCGCCTGCGGTGGTGACGGCAACAAGGCCGGCGGTGGCGGCAACTCCCACTTCGTCACCGGCAGTGGCGGGATCTCCACCGTGGCCAAGGCGGACCGCCAGGACGCGCCGAAGCTCGACGGAGCGACGCTGGACGGCAAGCCCCTCGATGTCGCCGACTACAAGGGCAAGGTCGTCGTGCTGAACGTATGGGGCTCGTGGTGCGGCCCCTGCCGGCTGGAGGCCAAGCACTTCGCGAAGGTGTCGAAGGAGACCGCGAGTCAGGGTGTCCAGTTCATCGGGATCAACACCCGGGACGCCGAGAAGGGCCCGGCGGTGAACTTCGAGAAGGACAACAGCATCACCTACCCGAGCTTCTTCGACCCGATCGGCAAGCTCATCCTCCGCTTCCCCAAGGGGACGCTGAACCCGCAGGCCATCCCGTCGACCGTGGTCATCGACCGGGACGGGAAGATCGCGGCCCGCACCCTCGTCGCCCTCGACGACGTCAAGCTCCACAAGATGATCGACCCGCTGATCGCGGAGAAGTGATCACGTGCTCACGTTCGCCGCGACCACGGGCATGAACACGACCGTGTTCAACGGGGCTCTTCTGGTGGCCCTGCCCATCGCCGTACTCGGCGGACTGGTCTCGTTCTTCTCGCCGTGCGTGCTGCCGCTGGTGCCCGGCTACCTCTCGTACGTCACCGGCGTCAGCGGGACCGATCTGGCCCAGGCCAGACGGGGGCGCATGGTCGTCGGCGCCTCGCTCTTCGTCCTCGGCTTCTCCGCCGTGTTCGTCTCCGGCGGCGCGCTCTTCGGCTATTTCGGGCAGCGGCTGCAGGATCACAGCGAGGTCATCTCCAAGGTTCTCGGCGTCCTGATGATCCTGATGGGCGTCTTCTTCATGGGGCTGATGCCCTGGATGACCCAGCGTGAGTTCCGCATCCACAAGCGGCCGGTGTCCGGCCTCGCCGGAGCGCCGCTGCTCGGGGTGCTGTTCGGGGTCGGCTGGACGCCGTGCCTCGGCCCGACGCTCACTTCCGTGCAGACGCTCGCCCTCGAACAGGGGACCGCCGGGCGCGGGGCCGTACTGACCCTGGCGTACTGTCTCGGACTCGGTCTGCCGTTCGTGCTGGCCGCGGTCGCCTTCCGCAAGGCGCTCGGTGCCTTCGGATGGGTCAAGCGCCACTACGTGTGGGTCATGCGGATCGGCGGCGCAATGATGATCGTGACCGGACTGCTCCTGCTGACCGGTGTGTGGAGCAGCATGATGCAGGAACTGCAGGGCTGGTCCAACGGCTTCACGGTGGGGATCTGAGTTCCATGAGCAACACCAAGACCGACGCGGCCGACGAGCGCGCGAACGAGCGTGAGCGCGAGAGCCGACAGGAGCGGGAGAACGCGGCCGAGCTCGGCGCGGCCGGCTCGCAGCTCTCCACGGCACCGCGCGAAGAAGCCCTGGCCACACTGCCCGCCATGGGCGTCATCGGCTGGGCGCGCTGGTTCTGGCGCCAGCTCACCTCGATGCGGGTCGCGCTGATCCTGCTCTTCCTGCTCTCGCTCGGGGCCATCCCCGGCTCGCTGATCCCGCAGAACAGCGTGGACGAGCTGAAGGTGCAGACCTTCAAGGAAGCCCACACCACCGTCACGCCGATCTACGAGAAGCTCCAGTTCTTCGACGTCTACAGCTCGGTGTGGTTCTCCGCGATCTACATCCTGCTGTTCGTCTCCCTCATCGGCTGCATCGTGCCGCGCACCGGCCAGTTCGTCGGTCAGCTGCGCAGCCGGCCGCCGGGCGCCCCCAAGAGGCTGACCCGGCTGCCCGCTTACACGACGTGGCGCACCGACGCCGAACCCGAGCAGGTCCGCGAGGCCGCGCTCGCGATCATGCGTAAGCGGCGCTACCGGGCGCACGCGGACGGCGATGCGGTCGCCGCCGAGAAGGGCTATCTGCGCGAGGCCGGGAACCTGATGTTCCATGTCGCGCTGATCGTCATGCTGGTGGCCTTCGCCACCGGTCAGCTCTTCAAGTCCGAGGGCGGCAAGCTGATCGTCGACGGCGACGGCTTCTCCAACACGCTGACCCAGTACGACGACTTCAAATCCGGATCGCTGTACGACACGGACTCGCTCGCCCCGTTCAGCTTCACCCTCGACAAGTTCGTCGGCACGTACGAGCGCAACGGCCCGCAGATCGGCACCCCACGCAAGTACGAGGCCCATGTCACGTACTCCGAGGGCGCGTACGGCAAGCCGAAGAAGGCCGTCATCAAGGTCAACGAGCCGCTGGTGGTCGACGGCTCCAAGGTCTATCTGATCGGGCACGGCTACGCCCCCGTCGTCTCCGTCAAGGACGGCAAGGGCAAGGAGGTCTACAAGGCCGCCGTTCCGCTGCTGCCGATCGACAGCAATGTCACCTCGACCGGTGCGATCAAGGTGATGGACGGCTACCGCGACAAGAACGGCAAGAAGGACCAGCTGGGTTTCCAGGCGTTCTTCGTGCCGACGTTCGCGGGCAACGGCAAGGGGACGATGTTCTCCCAGTTCCCGGCCGCGGACTTCCCGGTACTGGCCCTCAACGGGTACCACGGCAGCCTCGGTGTCGACTCCGGACTGCCGCAGAACGTGTACCAGCTGAACACCTCGAAGATGGCGGCGTTCAAGGACAGCAAGGGCGACAAGCTGAAGCAGCGGCTGCTGCCCGGCGAGACGATGAAGCTGCCGGACGGCGCCGGATCGATCACCTTCGAGGGCATCGAGCAGTGGGCCAGCTTCCAGATCTCGCAACAGCCCGCCAGCGGCTGGGCGCTCACCGGAGCCATCGGGGCCATCGCCGGTCTGGCCGGGTCGCTGTTCATCCAGCGGCGCCGGGTCTGGGTCCGGGCCGTACGCGGGGCGGACGGCGTCACCGTCGTCGAGATGGCGGGCCTGGGCCGCAGCGAGTCCGCGAAGCTTCCCGAGGAGCTGGCCGATCTCGCGGTCACACTCCACGACATGGCGCCCACCGCGCCCGACGACGCATCTGCCGAAGCACTTTCCGAAGAACCTGCCGAAGGGGCTGAGAAGTGAATCTCGCCGCCGCAACCAACGAGAATCTGGCACATACCAGCAATGTGCTGATCTATTCGTCGATGGCCGTCTACACCATTGCCTTCTTCGCGCACATCGCGGAGTGGGTGTTCGGCAGCCGCAGCAAGGTCGGCCGGACCGCCGCCGCGCTGACCGGGGCCGGAGCCGCCGGCGCCTCCTCGGCGAAGATCCAGGTCCAGGTCGCGCAGAAGGGCGGCGCCACCGCCGTACTGGAGCGACCGAAGATCATTACGCGTTCCGCCGCCGGTTCACGCGATGTCCCGGACGGGCCCGGCGCCGCCGGCGGCACGTTCAAGGGCGATCTCTGGGGGCGGATCGCGGTCTCGATGACCGTGCTCGCCTTCCTCGTCGAGGCCGGCGGGGTCGTCGCCCGCGCGCTGTCCGTGCAGCGTGCCCCGTGGGGCAACATGTACGAGTTCTCGATCACCTTCTCCACGGTGGCCGTCGCCGCGTACCTGATCCTGCTCGCGCTGAAGAAGAACGTCCGCTGGATGGGCCTGCTGCTGGTCACGACCGTCCTGCTGGACCTCGGCATCGCGACCACCGTGCTCTACACCTCCAGCGACCAGCTGGTGCCCGCACTGCACTCGTACTGGCTGTGGATCCACGTCTCCACCGCCATCATCTGCGGCGCCGTCTTCTACATCGGTGCGGTCGGCACACTGCTGTACCTGTTCCGCGACAGCTACGAGAGCAAGCTGGCGAACGGCGTCGAGCCCGGCTCGTTCGCCCAGTCCGTGCTGTCCCGGCTGCCCGCCGCGGCGACCCTCGACAAGTTCTCGTACCGCGTCAACGCCGCCGTCTTCCCGCTGTGGACGTTCACGATCATCGCGGGCGCGATCTGGGCGGGCGACGCCTGGGGCCGCTACTGGGGCTGGGACCCCAAGGAGGTCTGGTCCTTCATCACCTGGGTCGCCTACGCCTGCTACCTGCACGCCCGCGCCACCGCAGGCTGGAAGGGCCGTAAGGCCGCCTACCTGGCTCTGATCGCCTTCGGCTGCTGGCTCTTCAACTACTACGGCGTGAACATCTTCGTCACCGGCAAGCACTCCTACGCAGGCGTCTGAGCCGCTTCCCGTCCGTACGGGTGCGGAACCCGCCTCACCGGGCCACGCTGTAACCATGAGCGACACGCACCCCGTGATCGAACGTGGTGCGGCGGAGACCGAAGGTGACCGCCGCATCCTGCGGTTCACGCTCCGGCTGCCCCACTCCGTGTCACGGGTGTGGGCAGCCGTTGCCAGTTCCGAGGGGCTGCGGGACTGGCTCGCGGCCGCCGAACCGTTCGAACCGCGCATCGGCGGTGCGATCACGCTGCGCTGGCTCAACACCGACCAGGACGGGAACGCCACGGTCGCCTCCGGCACCGTCACCGCCTGGGACATCGAGCGGGTCGCCGAATACACCCTCGAAGGGGTGCACGGCCGGATCCGCTTCCACCTGGAGCCGCCGCGCGGCGACCATGCGGTGCTGCGCTTCACCAATGAGTTCCGCGGCGACGACGCGCTGCTGCTGGACTGCCTGGCGGGCTGGCACAACCACTTCGAGTACCTGGTGGAGGCGCTGGACGGGCGTCCCGCAGACTGGTCCGCGTGGACGCTCACGCGGTGGCAGGAGCTGCGGGACGGGTACGCGTCGGACGGCGGCCGGGGTCCGGGCTGACGGGCCGGGCGGCAGTGGCGGTCAGGGCGCGGACGACGGTGGCAGGCAGTTGCGCGCCGGCGGCTTCCCCTCCGGCCAGGCGATCGCCACGAACCGCTGCGAGGCGTCCTCAGGCGCCAGCTCCACCACCGGCACCGCCTTGTTGTACGGGTTGCCGTGGTTGTCCAGACAGATCCAGCCGCTGGCCCCCGACACCCGCAACGACGCCTTCACCCGTGGCCACTGCTCGCCCACGTCCGCGGGCTCCGGAAGGCGTTTGCCGCCCGGGGTCGCCTGCCGGATGCCGTGCACAGCCGTCGCCATCGCGTCGTAGGCGATGATCACCTGGCCGTCGGTCAGATCCTGGCGCCCGGTCGGGCCGATCGGACCCACCGGCTTCTTCCCCACCACCGCCAGCAGATCCAGGAATTCCTGGTAGTCCGCTGGGGAGCCGCCCGTCCTCTCCTTCGCCCCGTCCTTCCCCGCCGCCCAGGCGTCCGGGTGTGCGAGCGAGGCGTAGCGGACCGTCACCTTCCGGCGCAGCGTGCTCCGGTCGAGCTTCTTGTCGCCGCCGAGATACGAGCCCTCGTCGCCGGTGAGTACGGTGAACGCCCGGTTCTGACAGCCGCGGGCCCCGAGCGCGTTGATGAACTGCCGCAGCTGGGTGTGGCGCCCGGCGAAGAACACCGTCTCCGCGCCCGAGTCGCAGATCAGATGCGTGATCTGCTGGAACGTGTTGGCCGTGGTGCCTTCGTCGGTCGGGTCCTTCGGCGAGGTGAACAGCTGCGGCTCGTACCGGGTGCCCTTGACCAGCGCGGCGAACGCCGCCTTCAGCGTGTCCGTGTAGTGGTCCCCGGTACGGGTGTCCTGGACCAACAGTGCCTTGTCGGCCCGCACCTTGCCGAACTGGGCGAGGGCGCGCGCCTCGTCCCGGTTGGTGGGAGAGACCCGGGCCAGCCCCGGGAACGGGTCGCCCTTCGGGCCGTTGGCGATGTCGTCCGCGGTGATCGTCGAACCGACGACCGCGATGTGCGCGGAGGTCAGCTCCTTGACCGCCGACTTGACCTGCGTACTGCTGGTGGCCACTCCCGACACCGCCCGCAGTCGGTCCGGGGCGCCCGTCATCTTCTTGAGACGGTCCACCGTGGGGCGCCAGAGCAGGTTGTTCTTCCCGGTGTTGGCGAGCAGCAGACGGATCTTCGGCACCTGGTCGTTCGACAGGTGGTTGGCCCGGTACTGCTCGGCGAACGCGCCCTGCAGTTCCCGCCGCATCTTCGTGCCCATCGAGCCGTCGGTCGACGTCAGCGGAAGCAGCAGTGCGACGGACACGTACCGGCCCGGCTTCAGCCCGGAGTTCTCCCGGCCGATCGCCGCGGCGACAGCGGTCAGCTTGGGCATCCCGAAGTCGTAGCCGGAGCCGGAGACACCGATGCACTCGTCACTGCCCTGCGGACGCTCGACGCCCGGCACGCACCGCCGGTTCTCCGGGGCCGTGAGCCGGCTGATGCCGTACCAGCCGGAGGTGATCACGAGCGCTCCCACCACGATCGTCGTGACGATCTTCTGCCGAGCCGTGTACCAGACGCGATAACGCAGCGGATTACGCATGCGAGCCACCGTCCCCCCGTGTCCGTCCTGGTCCGTGCGCGGTGGCCGGCGGCCCCGGCGGCATGGAGAGCGGCCGCCACGCCCTGATGTCCTGAGGCCAGTGCGTCGCCGCGTCCCAGAGCACACTGTTGCCCGTCGGATGCCTGCCGGACAGCTGCCGCAGCTCGAACGCCATCTTCTCGGTCACCTCGTCGTCCGGCAGTGCCAGCGGATCGGAGAGCAGCCAGACGGCGTGCAGCAGCCGGCGCAGCTGCAGCTGGAGCTTCGTCGCCCGCTCGTCGAGCCCGGCGAGCCCCGTCTCCTCGTCCGGCGACGAGCCGGCCGACTCCTGCCCCAGGGCGATCGCCCGCCGTGGATCGGGGCCGGAGCTGCCGGGCGCGCGCGGATAGGGCGCCGCGGCGATGAACCGCAGCGCGGCCAGCCAGCGCATCACGTCGGTGAGCGCGAACTGCACCCTCAGATGGGTCACACAGGCCCCGGCCCCGCCCAGCACGAGCTCCTGGTGCAGGCGGTGCGGGACGCTCGGGAAGCTGCCCCCGGGCACATAGGCCGTGCGGAGCGACTCGTGCACCGCACGCCACATCGCGTAATGCGGGTGGTCACCGTCCTGGAACCGCAGCCGGTGCAGCAGCAGCGACCGCAGCAGCGGATCGGCGACGAAGTAGTCGGGACCGACCTGCCAGTCCTCCGACCGCAACACATCCCGTACGAGCAGCGCCACATCGCCGTCCATCGAGACCCCGCGCAGCCGCGTCCTCGCCAGCAGCCGGGCGGACTCCTCGCCGTGCGCCGCGGCCAGCACACTCAGGACGTCCGGACGCTGCCCCGGCAGCAGCTGCTTCAGCAGCTCGTCCGCCACCCGCACCGGCGGATGGTCCTCGCGCAGTTCAACCGTGCGGTCGAACAGTGCCCCGGGCACCAGCGCCGCCGGTTCCGCCGCCTCGCCCGCCGCCTGCGCGAGCAGCGCCACCCCGAGCGGGCGCCCGCCCGTCAGCCGGTGCACACCGCGGGCCAGTCCGGCCGGGGTGCGGCCCGCCGGATCGAACCGGTCGAACGCCGCCTGCACCTGTGTGGCGGTCAGCGGGGTGAGGTCCACCGCGAGGATCCCGGACGTCACCTCCGTGGACCTGGCCCAGTGCGAGGCGTGCGCCACCTCGGGCAGCCGGTGCCGTACCGCATGGCTCAGCCCCTCGTGGTCACGGGCCCGCGACGAGGTGAACACGGCGATCTGATCGCGGCCCCCGGCGCCGCGCTGCCGCAGCAGCGGCTCGACCAGCTGCCGCCCCAGCGCCGTGTGCGCATTGTCGAGCAGCAGCACCGGACGGCCCCGGCGGGCGCCACGCGCCATACCCCGGTAGGCCCGGACCAGGTCCTCGACCAGGGCCAGCACCAGATGGTCCTCGGCCCGGCGGCGCAGATCACCGCCGCGCTCGAAGTCCACGGCCAGCTGCCGCAGCCCGATCCGGCCGTTGCCGCCTGCCTGCGGATAGCTCCCGTACCAGTCCGCCGACCGCCGCTGGAACCGGCTGAACGTCTCCTCCAGCACCGTCTCCACGGTCGCCTCCGCGACCAGCCCCGCCAGCGGAACCATCGAGTCGAACGCGCTCGCGGCCAGCTTCGTCAGCACCTTCGCGACCCAGCCGGTCGCCGCGCCCCCCTTGGTGTCGACCGTGGCCAGCACCGGACCGAGCGACTGAAGATCCCGCTGCGCCCGGGTCTCGTCCTCCCGGCTCCAGGAGATCGAGGCGACCGCCACCAGCCCGAGACTCAGCCGCGGGAACTGCACCGGCCGCGCTCCATGTACCCGCACCGTCAGCTGCGCTGCGAGGCCCGGCAGCGCGCCGGTGACCGGAGTCCAGCCGGGGCCGGGGTCCTCGGGCGGGACGACCGCCTCGCAGTCGACCAGGGCCACCGGGGTGATCTCGCGGTACACATGACGCAGCTGCTTGAGCACCGAGGTCTTGCCCATGCCGCGCCCGCCGGTCAGCACGACGACGGGCGGATCGTCGCGGTGCTCGTAGGCGGCCCTGGCGGAGCCGGTAGGGGTGAGACCTGTCAGACGCGCCGCTAGTCCGTCGTTGCCGAAGATCGCCTCGCGCCCGTACAGCTCCCTGTCCACAGCCCCCCCAGTGCCGACACCGTGCACGAACTGTCACACCGTCAACATCAGGATATCGACGGCGTGTTGGAGGGGGGTGAAGATTTTCGAACGATACGGGCGGTCCCGCCGGCCGGCCGCGGACCCTCGTCAGCCGACCGAGATCGCGTCCAGCTTCGCGCGCAGATACGTGTGGGCGTCCACCGGCTCGTGGGTGACCCGGCCGGTCGGCGCGGGCACCGACACGACCGTGGTGCGCGGGTCGCACTCATAGAAATAGACGAGCGACATCAGCTCCTCGGCGGGGGCGTCGGAGGGCGGCGGCAGCACCCGGTGCCGGCCCGAACGCCAGCGGTCGCCCGTCCAGCGTGCCATCAGGTCTCCGATGTTGATGGTGAAGGCCTCGGGGTCGTACGGGGCGTCCTCCCAGCCGTCGTCGTCCGTGAAGACCTGCAGCCCGCCCTTGCCGGTCTGCCGGTCGAGGACCGTGACGGTACCGAAGTCGGTGTGCGGGCCGATCCGGAACTGGCCCGGCACCGGCTCCCCGACCACCTCGGTGCCCGGATACCAGTTGATGTTGAAACCCCAGGTGGGATGCGTGGTGTGCCGGGTGAAGAAGTCCTCGGGCTTGCCGAGCGCGGCACCGAGCAGCTCCAGCAGCCGGTCCGAGAGCGTCCGCATCTGCGTGAGGTACTCCGTCACCAGGGCCCTCAGCGCGGGTGCCTCACGGGGCCAGGTGTTGGGCAGGAACCACTCGGCGTCGATCTCCGGGTCGCCGGTGGGCTCCTCGGCGGCGAAGGAGAGCGACTCCTTGAGGTCCGGGGGTGTCCGGGTGCCTTCCGCACAGCCGTTGGCCTCGGCGCCGGGGCCGAGCCAGCCACGGCCGCCGACCTTGACGGCGTACGGCGTCTTCGCCGCGGCCGGCAGCAGGAAGAACCCCCGTGCGGTGTCGCGGATCGCGGTCCGCAGCGCGAGGTCCACGCCGTGCCCGGTGACCAGCAGGAAGCCCGCCGCCCGCAGCGCCGCGTCGACGGTCTCGGCGGTCTCGCGGCGGGCCCCGGCGTCGCCGGAGAGCCACGGTCGCAGATCGATGGTGGGAATCCTGGGCTCACTCATCGCCGATGTCCTCGTTCCATACATCCGGATGGTCCTGGACGAAGGCGCGCATCAGGGCGGTGCACTCGGCGTCGTCGAGGAGCACGACCTCGACGCCGTGCCGGGCCAGCCAGTCGTGCCCGCCGCGGAAGGTGGCCGCCTCGCCGATGACCACCCGGGAGATCCCGAACTGGCGGACCAGACCGCTGCAGTACCAGCACGGCGAAAGGGTGGTCACCATCGTCGTGCCACGGTACGAGCGCTGCCGCCCGGCGGCGCGGAAGGCCGCGGTCTCCGCGTGCATGGACGGGTCGCCGTCCTGGACGCGGCGGTTGTGCCCGCGGCCGAGGAGCGAGCCGTCCGCCCCGTACAGCGCGGCGCCGATCGGAATGCCGCCCTCGGCCAGTCCGGCGCGGGCCTCCGCGACGGCGGTCGCGAGGCGTTCCCTGTCGACGTCACGGCCGGTGCCCCCGGCGCCGCCCCTGCCGTCGTCCCTGTCCCTCATGCCGTTCACTCTCCCGGTCACGGAACACCGGGGCAACGTGCGGTCCCCGGTCGCCCCACGTCCTCAATGGCCGGACGGGCTCGATCTCCGAGCGGGACCGGCCCCGGAACGCGAAGCGACAGCTGCTGTATCCGTGAACCCGCGTGCGGTCACGAGGCGGGCGGAGCGGGCTCCTCCGGCCCGGCCCCGCTCTCGCGGCGCTTGAGCTCCTCCTCGCGGCGGCGCAGATCCGCCTCCCAGTCCTTGAGGAGTGACTCGTCCTTCTTGTTCTCCTCCTTCAGCGCCTTCAGGAAGTCCGGATTGTCGTCCGGTGCCACCCACTCATGACGGTGGTTGCGGTGCCATTCCGACGGGGTGCGGCCCCCGGCGGGCGCGTGGCGCATCTTGCCCGCGCCCAGCCACACGAGCGGGCCCACGATCCAGAACAGCAGAATGATGAAGACCCAGGCGATCTTCGGCAGATGCTTGGCCTCGTCCTCCGGGGTGTTCAGGCAGTCGATGAACGCGTAGATCGTCAGTGCCAGAGGCAGGAGATAGATCAAGGCCCGGAACATGGTGAAGGGTCCCCCCGCGAAGAGATGGCGGGGCGCTGTCCCGCCCCGGTGACGGGGCCAGGGTAGCCCGTGGCAGATACTTGTCAGCATGGCTTACGACGATCTTCGTTCCCTCCTCCGGGCGCTGGAGCGCGAGGGCGAGCTCAAGCGCATCAAGGCCGAGGTCGACCCCTATCTGGAGGTCGGCGAGATCGTCGACCGGGTGAACAAGGCGGGCGGGCCCGCCCTGCTCTTCGAGAACGTCAAGGGCTCGTCGATGCCCCTGGCCATGAACGTGTTCGGGACCGACCGGCGGCTGCTGAAGGCGCTCGGGCTGAAGTCGTACACCGACATCAGCGACAAGATCGGCGGCCTCCTCAAGCCGGAGCTGCCGCACGGCTTCGTCGGCGTGCGCGAGGCGTTCGGGAAGCTCGGCTCGATGGTGCACGTGCCGCCGAAGAAGGTGAAGTCGGACAACGCCCCCGTGCAGGAGGTCGTCCTCACCGGCGACGACGTGGACCTGGATCAGCTGCCCGCGCTCTTCACCTGGCCCGAGGACGGCGGCTCCTTCTTCAACCTGGGGCTCACCCACACCAAGCATCCGGAGACCGGCGTCCGGAACCTGGGGCTCTACCGGCTCCAGCGCCACGACCGGCGCACCATCGGGATGCACTGGCAGATCCACAAGGACAGCCGCAACCACTACCAGGTCGCCGCCAAGCGCGGTGAGCGGCTGCCCGTCGCGATCGCCTTCGGGGCGCCGCCGGCGGTGACGTACGCCTCCACGGCCCCGCTGCCCGGCGACATCGACGAGTACCTCTTCGCCGGGTTCATCCAGGGCAAGCGGATCGAGATGGTCGACTGCAAGACCGTGCCGCTGCAGGTCCCGGCGCAGGCGGAGGTCGTCATCGAGGGGTGGCTGGAGCCCGGGAAGATGCTTCCCGAGGGGCCGTTCGGCGACCACACCGGGTTCTACACGCCGCAGGAGCCCTTCCCCGCGCTCACCATCGACTGCGTGACCATGCGGAAGCGTCCGCTGCTCCAGTCGATCGTGGTGGGCCGGCCGCCGACCGAGGACGGCCCGCTGGGGCGGGCCACCGAGCGGTTCTTCCTGCCGCTCCTGAAGATCATCGTGCCGGACATCGTGGACTACCACCTGCCCGAGTCCGGCGGCTTCCACAACTGTGCGATCGTCTCGATCGACAAGAAGTACCCGAAGCACGCCCAGAAGGTGATGAGTGCCATCTGGGGCGCGCACATGATGTCGCTGACCAAGCTGATCGTCGTCGTGGACTCCGACTGCGACGTCCACGATCTGCACGAGGTCTCCTGGCGGGCGCTCGGCAACACCGACTACGCCCGGGACCTCACCGTTACCGAAGGCCCGGTCGACCATCTCGACCACGCCTCCTACCAGCAGTTCTGGGGCGGCAAGGCCGGCATCGACGCGACGAAGAAGTGGCCCGAGGAGGGCTACACCCGGGACGGGGGCTGGCCGAACATGGTCGAGTCCGACCCGGAGACGGCGGCGAAGGTCGACCGCCGGTGGAAGGAGTACGGGCTGTGAGTGCGGCCGAAGCGGCGCTGGGCCCCGGGCCCGCGCAACCGACCGGCAGGGTCAAGGCGTTCTTGCGGCTCGTGATGATCGAGCACTCGGTCTTCGCGCTGCCCTTCGCCTACATCGCCGCGCTGAGCGCGATGTTCCAGCTCGACGAGAACATCCACTGGGGGCGGCTGCTGCTCATCACGGTCGCGATGGTCGGGCTGCGGACGTTCGCGATGGCCGCGAACCGGATCATCGACCGCGAGATCGACGCGCGGAACCCGCGTACCGCCAATCGCGAGCTGGTCACCGGTGCCGTCACCGTGAGGTCGGCGTGGACGGGTGCGCTCGTCGCCGTCGTCGTCTTCCTCGGGGCCGCCGCCCTGCTGAACCCGCTCTGTCTGGCGCTCGCGCCGATCGCCGTCGTACCGATGGTCGTCTATCCGTACGGCAAGCGGTTCACCCACTACCCGCACGCCATCCTGGGTGTCGCGCAGGCCATGGGGCCCATCGGCGCCTGGCTCGCGGTCACCGGCAGCTGGTCGTGGGACGCGGTGATCCTCGGCCTCGCGGTCGGTGTCTGGATCGGTGGCTTCGACCTGATCTTCGGCTGCCAGGACGTCCAGGCGGACCGCGCGCACGGCGTGCTCTCGGTCCCGGCCCGCTTCGGAATCCCGGCGGCGCTCTGGGGGGCCAGGGTCTGCCACGTGGTGACGACCGGGCTGCTGGTGTGGTTCGGGCTCGCGACGGGCGCGGAGCTCTTCTACTGGATCGGCATGGTGATCGTCGCCGTGGCGTTCGTGTACGAGCACCGCGTGGTGCGGCCGCACGACCTGTCCCGGCTGAACCGGGCGTTCTTCTCCGTCAACGGGTTCATCGGGATCGCGCTGTTCGCGTGCGCCCTGCTGGATCTGCTGGTGCGCGGCCTCACGCCGTGAAGGCAGGGGGCACGGCACGGGGGGCGCGGCGCGGGCGGCGGAACACGAACGCCGCGCCCACCCCTCCGATCAGCCCGAACAGATGCCCCTGCCAGCTGATGCCGGAGTCGGTCGGCAGCACGCCCCACAGCAGCGAGCCGTAGACCACGGCGATCACGACGCCCACCACTATGTCGAGCGGTCTGCGGTCGACGAAGCCGCGGACCAGCAGATAGCCGAAGAGGCCGAAGACGACGCCGGACGCGCCGAGCGTGACCGTGTTCGGCGGTGCGGTCAGCCAGACGCCGAGGCCGCTGACCACGATGACGGTGAGGGCGACGGCGGCGAACCGGCGTATCCCGCCGAGGGCGGCGATGAAGCCGAGGACCAGCAGCGGGAGCGTGTTGGAGGCGACATGCTCCCACCCGCTGTGCAGGAACGCGGCGGGCACGATGTCGAGCAGCTCGCTCGGCTCGCGCGGGGTGACGCCGTAGGTGTCGAGGGCCTGACCGGTCGCCATGTCGATGGATTCGAGCACCCACAGCAGTGCGATCCAGCCCAGCATCAACGCGCCGGCCGTCACCGCACGTGCCGAGGTGTCTGTACGGGTACCGGTCATGGCCGCCCCCCTGTCCGTGGCCGTTCACAGCCGCCCTGGGCTCTGTCCCGGGCCTGTCCTTCATCTGTCGGAACGCCCGAAACCCCTCACTCGGTTCCGCAGGCCGTGCGCCGGATAGGCTCGGGTGTGTGGAATCCGGGACTTCAGTGAGTCAGCAGCAGCGGCAGCCTTGGATTGTCGGGGTTTCCGGTGCTTCGGGCACACCATTCGCCGCCGCCGTGCTGCGCGGCCTGCTGGCCGCGGGGGAGAGCGTCGATCTGGTGGTGAGCCGGGCCTCGCGGCTGACGCTGCTGGACGAGACCGGGATCGCCTTCCGTGACGCGCACTGGCAGGAGGACCTGCGGAGCTGGCTGGCGCGCGGGGCGGACGGGAAGCCGCACACCTTCGATGTCGAGGTCGACCGGGTGCGGCACTGGGCGGCCGGTGATCTCGCGGCCGGGCCGTCCTCCGGCTCGTACCCGGCGAAGGGGATGCTGATCGTGCCGGCCTCGACGGCCTGTGTGGCCGGAGTGGCGCTCGGGCTTTCGAAGGATCTGCTGCAGCGGGCCGCGAGCGTGACGCTCAAGGAGCGGCGGAAGCTGGTCGTCGCGGTGCGCGAGACTCCGCTGAACGGTCAGACACTGAAGCATCTGGTGGCCCTGGACGAGGCGGGCGCCGTGGTGCTGCCCGCCTCTCCGGCGTTCTATGCGGGCGCGACGCACATCCAGGATCTGGTGGACTTCGTCGCGGGGCGGGTGCTCGACGCGGCAGCGGTGCCGCATCGGCTGTACCGCCGGTGGGAGGGGGAGCTCGGTGGCTCCCGTGACTGAGGCCGGCCCGGTTGGGCCGGGGGTCAGCGCTTCTTCGGGGCGCGCTGGGTGCGGGTCCGGTCGATCTCGCGCGCGGCGGCGGGCTGGTGGGCACGCGAGCGGTTGGCCAGGTCCTGCAGCTCGCGCATCCGGGCGTAGGCCATCTCGATCGTGTACACGGTGTCTTCACTCCTGAGGATTCGAAAGAACTTCTTTGAAAATCTGAAAGATCTGCAGGGCGTGAACCCTGTGTGCCTTAGATTCTATACGTAAACTCGCGGTACTGCTGAACAATGGAAGGTTTCAGTCATATGGACGCGGTGGACAGGCAGCTCATCCAGGCCCTCAGGGAGAACGGCAGGGCCTCGTACGCCGAGCTCGGGCGGCTCGTCGGGCTCTCCGGGCCCAGCGTCACCGACCGCATCAACCGGCTGGAAACCGCCGGTGTCATCACCGGCTACCGCGCCACCGTCGACGCCGCCTCACTCGGTCTCGGGGTCACGGCCCTGATCGGCATCTCGCTCTCCGATGCCGCCGACCACGAGGACGTCGCGCGCCGGCTCAAGGACCTCGCGGAGATCGAGGACTGCTGGTTCATCGCGGGCGACGACTCGTACATGCTCAAGGTGCGCGTCGGTGACGTCGACGGCCTGGAGAAGACCATTCGCCGGCTCAGCGGTACGAAGGGCGTCTCCCGTACCCGCACCACGATCGTGCTCTCCACCAAGTGGGAGAACCGGGTCGGGGAACTTCCCGAGGAGTCGTAGGCGTAACGTGGTGGAGCCCCCGGGTGACCAGGGGTTCCACCGGGGGTTCCACAGGGTGTCCCGGGGGGAGCGCACTTACCGCACAGCACGTCAGAGACATCTGGGAGGCAGCCGCATGGACGTCGGGCTCAAGCGCGAGCTGGAGGAGAAGGTCCGCGCAGGGGAGCGGCTGACCCGTGAGGACGGCATCGCCCTCTACGCGTCGGACGATCTGGCCTGGCTCGGCGGCCTCGCCCACGAGGTGCGCACGCGCAAGAACGGCGACGTCGTGCACTTCAACGTCAACCGGCACCTCAACATGACGAACGTGTGCACCGCGTCGTGCGCGTACTGCTCGTTCCAGCGGAAGCCGGGCGAGAAGGACGCGTACACCATGCGCATCGAGGAGGCCGTCCGTCTCGCGAAGGCGATGGAGGGCGAGAACCTCACCGAGCTGCACATCGTCAACGGGCTCCACCCCACGCTGCCGTGGCGCTACTACCCGCGCTCCCTCAGCGCGCTGAAGGAAGCCCTTCCGCAGGTCTCCCTCAAGGCGTTCACCGCCACCGAGATCCATCACTTCGAGACCATCTCCGGGCTCTCCGCCTCCGAGATCCTCGACGAGCTGATCGAAGCCGGTCTGGAGTCGCTGACCGGCGGCGGCGCGGAGATCTTCGACTGGGAGGTCCGCCAGCACATCGTGGACCACAACACCCACTGGGAAGACTGGTCGCGCATCCACCGTCTCGCGCACGAAAAGGGTCTGAAGACCCCGGCGACGATGCTGTACGGCCACATCGAGGAGCCGCGTCACCGCGTCGACCACGTGCTGCGGCTGCGTGAGCTGCAGGACGAGACCGGCGGCTTCCAGGTCTTCATCCCGCTGCGCTATCAGCACGACTTCGTCGACATGAAGGACGGCAAGGTCCGCAACAAGCTGCAGGCGCGGACGACGATGGCGACCGGCGCCGAGGCGCTGAAGACGTTCGCCGTCTCGCGTCTCCTCTTCGACAACGTCCCGCACGTCAAGGTCTTCTGGGTGATGCACGGGGTGCAGACCGCCCAGCTCGCGCTCCAGCACGGCGCGGACGACATGGACGGTTCGGTCGTCGAGTACAAGATCACGCACGACGCGGACAACTACGGCACGCCGAACAAGCTCGGCCGCGACGATCTGCTGGAGCTGATCCGGGACGCGGGATTCCGCCCCGTCGAGCGGAACACCCGGTACGAGATCATCCGCGAGTACCCGGGACCGGACGCGGACCGCCGTGAGGCGCCGCAGCCGATGCGGGTCTGACGCGGCCGGTTCGCTCCACCGTCGAACCGCCCGTCGCGGATCTCTTGAGCGGATCTCTTGGTACGAAAGCCCCGGCCGCCGTCCCCGGCCGGGGCTTTCTCGCGTTGTGGACGGCGCTTGAGGCGACCATGCTGTAATAGCTAATCTGCCACTATGGCGCTTACATTTGAGGTGGATCCCAAGTTCGACAGCACCCTGCGGGACGGCATCTGCGCACTCTGGGCCGATGTCTCCAACGCCGGTGGTGCCGTCGGCTTCGTGCCACCCGTCACCACCGAGGACATCCGCCCCGAACTGGTCAAGCACCTCGTCTCGATGGCCGAGGGCCGCACCCGGCTGCTGGTCGGGTACGACGAGAAGGGGGCCGTCGCCGCCACGGCCTTCCTCGTCCGCAACACCCACCGGCTGATGTCCCACTGGCTCTGGCTCTACACGGTGATGGTCCATCCCGGCCACCAGGGCAAGGGCTACGGCCGTGAGCTGATGTCCGCCGCGGCGGAGGCCGCCCGCCGGACCGACGGGATAGAGGCCATCCGCCTCACCTGCCGGGGCGGCACCGGGGCCGACCGCTTCTATGCGACGTGCGGATACAAGGAGGTCGGCCGGGTGCCCGGCGCGATCAGGGTCGCCGACGGGGACGACCGCGACGACATCATCATGCTGCTCCCGTTGGGGTGACTCGCCGGCCCGCCCGCCGAAGTGATCGAATTCGGGGCATGCTTCACTGGTCGGGCAGGGTTGTCGTACGTAGAGAGAAGGCCAGCCGTGTCCGCTGCCAAGCCGAGCGCAACGATCCGGTACACGCTGATGCGCCTCAGCATCTTCGTCGGCTGTCTCGCCGTCGTCGCCGTGGCTGTCACCTACGGTTTGCTGCCCTCCGGGCTCGGCGGATCCAACATCATGTGGATCATCCTGCTCGCCCTGCTGCTCTCCGCGCCGCTCAGCTACGTCCTGCTGCGCAAGCAGCGCGACGAGATGTCCGCGCAGATCGTCCCCAAGATCGACCGCGCCAAGGCCCGGCTGGCGGCGAACCAGGGCCAGGAGGACGGCGTCGCCCCGTAGCGCCGCGGTCCCGCGTGAAGCCCGCATGAGGCCGGAGTGAGGGTTACGTAAGTTTCCTCACAAGCGCACCGTGTTCGCTCGACGCCCCAGTGCCGGAGCATCCGCTCCTGTGCTGGGGTTTCTGCGTTCCGTCGCGTGGTGCGGGACGCGTGCTCGCCAAGGCTTCCCCAAAGAACACCTTTGAGATCCTCAAAGTTCAAGTGTTAACGTGTTCGACATGAAGACAGCTGTGCGCCCTCGCCATCGAGCCGGCCTTGAGCTCGTGGTGCGCCTGCATGTCGATCTCTGCCGCTGTATGTCCGCGGTCTGTTGCCGCAACGTCTGAACCGGCATCATGCAGCGGCGCCGCTGTGACCGAGATCTTTAGGTGGCGGGCGAGAAGGATTGTTGGCGGATCCTTCGGTCACACCGAGGACTAGCGCGCCCACCTGCGGTGACGTGCTCACGGTCGGGGCCGAAGGTGGCATGGTCTGCCAACAATCCTTCTCGTGATCTGCCAACCAGCTTTCTCCGAACGCCTCTGACCTGCACCGGAGCAAGCGCGATCCGCCACCTACCGTTCTCGGTCACAGCCGCCCCTGACGCGGGCGCCGCACCCCCGTCCCCCGCGCCGTTCCCGTGCGCCCCGATACGTCACATCTGGAGTGTGTCCGTGTCCGCGAATCCCGCGTCCGCCACCGCCGGCACCGGCCGGCAGTCCGGCTCCGGTTTCCGTATACCCAAGGTCCCGTTCTGGGCCCAGATCGTCGCCGGTCTGGTCCTCGGCGTGCTGCTCGGCTGGCTCGCCCGCAGCTACGACATCGGCTGGCTGTACACCACGCTCGACAAGGTCGGCCACATCTTCGTCCAGCTGCTGAAGCTGGCCGTCGCGCCCCTCGTCTTCTTCGCGATCCTGGTGTCGATCACCAACCTGCGGAAGGTCAACAACGCCGCCAGGCTGGCCACCCGCACCCTGCTCTGGTTCATGATCACCTCGCTGATCGCGGTCGCCATCGGCCTGGCGATCGGCCTGATCACCAACCCGGGCGCCGGCACCGGCCTGACCCCGAAGGACGGCGCCAAGCCTGAGCACGCGGGCTCCTGGCTCGACTTCCTGACCGGCATCATCCCGGAGAACGTGATCACCCCGTTCACCGAGCTGAACGTCCTGCAGATCGTCTTCATGGCCGCCGTCGCCGGTATCGCCGCGCTCCAGCTCGGCGAGAAGGCCCAGCCGATCCTCACCCTCAGCGAGTCGATCCTGGAGCTCCTCCAGAAGGCCCTGTGGTGGGTCATCCGCCTCGCCCCGCTCGGCACCGTGGGCCTCATCGGCTACGCGATCGCCGACTACGGCTGGGACCTGATCGGCAAGTACGCGACGTTCACCGTCGACGTCTACGTCGGTTGCGCCCTGGTGCTGTTCGGCGTGTACCCGCTGCTGCTCGCCACGGTCGCCAAGGTCAACCCGCTCCAGTTCTTCAAGGGCGCCTGGCCCGCGATCCAGCTGGCCTTCGTCTCCCGCTCCTCGGTCGGCACGATGCCGGTCACCCAGAAGGTCACCGAGCGCCTCGGTGTTCCGAAGGAGTACGCCTCGTTCTCCGTCCCGTTCGGGGCGACGACGAAGATGGACGGCTGCGCCGCGATCTACCCGGCGCTGGCGGCGATCTTCATCGCGCAGATCTTCGACGTCCAGCTGGGTGTCGGTGACTACATCCTGATCGCGTTCGTCTCGGTGATCGGCTCGGCGGCCACCGCCGGTCTCACCGGTGCGACCGTCATGCTGACCCTCACGCTGTCCACGCTGGGGCTGCCGCTGGAGGGCGTGGGCCTGCTGATGGCCATCGACCCGATCCTGGACATGATGCGTACGGCCACCAACGTGGCCGGCCAGGCGCTGGTCCCGGTGATCGTCTCGGCACGCGAGAAGATTCTCGACCTCGACGCGTACAACTCGGCCTCGTCCTCCCCGGTCGACGACGAGGTGCGCGACGCGGAGCCGGTGGGCGTCCCGGTGGCCGCGTAACGGGCACACCTTCGGCGAGCGCCCCCGGTCCTTCGTGGACCGGGGGCGCTCGCCGTTGTGCGCGTCCTGAGGGGGAGCCGGAGCGCGGGGGAAGTCGTGACTTCCGGCGGAGGTGAAACCGGCCACTGGACGGCCCGGGAAGGCTTCTTCGTACGCCGCCGGAGGAGCCCGCGCCGTACTCTTGCCGAGGAGTGGCGCAGTGGGGTGGGAGGAAGTCGGACGTGGGTGCTGTGAAGAGCAAACGGATGCCGCGTGCCGTGCGCGAGCAGCAGATGATGGACGCCGCGGTGCAGACATTCGGGCAGCGTGGATACCGGGCCGCCTCGATGGACGAGATCGCGGAGCTGGCCGGTGTGTCCAAGCCGTTGGTCTATCTGTACCTGAATTCCAAGGAGGAGCTCTTCACCTCCTGTATCCAGCGCGAGGCAAAGGCGCTGGTCGCAGCGGTGCGGTCGGGGGTGGAGCCGGGGCTGACGGCGGACCGGCAACTGTGGGCCGGGCTGCGGGCGTTCTTCACGCACACCGCGGAGAACCCGGACGGCTGGGCGGTGTTGCACCGGCAGGCACGTACGCACGGGGAGCCGTTCGCCACCGAGGTCATGGTGATGCGGGACGAGATCGTTGCGTTCGTGACGGGTCTGATCGGCGCCGCCGCACGTGAGGCGCACCACGATCCGGCGCTCCCGGACCGCGACGTGTCGGGCCTGGCGCAGGCGCTCGTGGGGGCCGCGGAGTCGCTCGCCGGCTGGGCGAACGACACCCCGGGCGTCTCGGCGAAGGAGGCCGCGGCCACGCTGATGAACTTCTCGTGGGCGGGCCTGGAGAATCTCATGCACGGCCGCCCGTGGGCGCCACGGGCCCAGGCAGCCGCTCGGGCGTAGCGGCCGGCCGCTCAGGACTCCGTCCGCGCACCGTCCCGTGCCATCGTCCCGGTGAGGTGGACGCGGCCACCGCCGCTGCGGAGCTGGAAGGAGCTGCCCGCGCCGTCCACCGCGTACGTCACGGTCGCCGGGAGCGGGACGGGGGCCCTGAAGTCGGCCCGGACGTAACGGATCCTGTCCGGTTCGGCGGTCTCGGCCAGACAGCGGGCGACCGTCCACATGCCGTGTGCGATGGGTCTCGGGAAGCCGAACAGCCGGGCGGTGAGCGGATACAGGTGGATCGGGTTCCGGTCACCCGACGCGGCGCCGTAACGACGGCCCAGATCGCCGGGGAGCCGCCACTCGGCGGCCGCGGGGAGTTCGACCGCGGGGAGGACGCGAGGCCCGACCTCGGCGGCGGGCGGGACCCCGCGTGTCGAGTGGCGGGAGAGATAGCCGCTGCGGGACTCCCACACCAGCTCGCCGCCCGACCGCGCCTCGGTCGTCATCGTCACCTCGGTGCCCCGCCGATGAGGCACCAACGCATCGGCGTACACGGTGAGTTCGAGTGCTTCCGTGGGGTGCGGCGCGTGGAGCCGGGTGATCTCGATCCAGGTGTGGACCAGCCCGACGACGGGAAGCGGGAAGCTGCGTCCGGTCATCAGCCGCATCGCGAGCGGGAAGCCCAGCACATGCGGGTACGTCAGCGGCATTGTGTCCGGCTCGGAGAAGCCGCAGATCCTGCTGTACGAGGCGAGGGGACCGGGGGCGATCCGAACGTCCCGGGCCACCAGGCGGTCGGCCGGCAGTGCGGCGCCGGGCCGGCCCGCCCGCTTGAACGGGGACGTGACGGCGCCTCGTACCAGTGATGCGGTCAGACCCCGGGAAGTGGCAGTGGTCGACATCGACGTCACGCCCCGAGCAGGCTCTGGCCGCAGACCCGCACGATCTGGCCGTTCACGGCCGCCGAAGCGGGCTGGGCGAACCACGCGGTCGTCTCCGCCACATCGACCGGAAGTCCGCCCTGCGCGAGGGAGTTCATCCGGCGGCCCGCCTCCCGGATGAAGAGGGGGACGGCGGCGGTCATCTTGGTCTCGATGAAGCCGGGGGCGACCGCGTTGACCGTGACGCCGTGGTCGGCGGCGGCGCGCGGGGCCAGGGAGCGGACCAGCCCGATGATGCCCGCCTTGCTGGCCGCGTAGTTCGTCTGACCGGTGTTGCCCGCGATGCCGGCGATGGACGCGGTGGCGACGATCCGGCCGCCCCGGTTGATGGTGCCCGCATCGAGCAGCGCGTCCGTGGTGCGCAGCACACTGTCGAGGTTGACCTCGACGACCTGGGTCCAGCGGTCGGCGGGCATGTTGGCGAGCCGCCGGTCCCGGGTGATGCCCGCGTTGTGGACGAGAATGTCCAGGCCGTCGGGGACCGCGGCGGCGATCCGCTCGGCGGCGTCGTCCGCGGTGACGTCGAGCGGCAGCGCCGACGCGCCGATCCGGTCGGCGGTGCGCGCCAACTCGTCCCGGGACTGCGGGATGTCGAGGCAGATGACCTGCGCTCCGTCCCGTGCCAGGACCGACGCGACCGAGGCGCCGATGCCGCGGGCAGCGCCGGTGACCAGCGCGGTGCGTCCGGCGAGCGGTGCGGCCGGGTCGGCGGCCGGATCGGGCGCGGCGCCGGTGAGTTCGACGACCTGGCCGCTGACGTACGCGGACCGGGGCGAGAGCAGGAACCGAAGGGTGGACTCCGCCGAGGCGGCCGCACCCGGTTCGATCCGGAGCAGCTGGACGGTGGCGCCCCTGCCGATCTCCTTGCCGAGCGAGCGCACGAACCCCTCAAGAGCCTGCTGGGCAGCCGCCTGATGGTGGTCGTCGGCCGACGGCCGCACCCCGACGATCACGATCCGGCCGCCCGGTGCCAGCGAACGTACGACAGGGTGCAGTGCCGCGTGCACGTCGCCGAGTCCGGCGGCGGTGGCAACTGCCGTCGCATCCACCACGATCCCCGCAGGGCGGGATGTCGCTTCGGCGCTCCGGACCACCGTGAGGCCGGTCGCGGCCAGGACCGCACCCAGCTCCCGCACAACGGCTGAGTCGCCCGCCGTGAGGTGCAGCAGCGGGCCGTCCAGCGACTGCGTCTCGAGCGACCAGCGACGCAGCCGCGCCGGCTGCGGCAGGCCGAGCTTCCGGGTCAGAAATCGGCCGGGTGCTGTGCCGGTGAAGTGCAGATAGCGGTCGGCCATTGTCCAGACTCCCTGCGCGGTCGTAGATTTTACTGCGGAGTAAGGTTACTCAAGAGTCAGGAGCAGGTCGAGATGAGTTGGTCGAGATGATCCCCCTTGCTCTCCCGCAGCCGCGCCGGGTCGCGGTCATCGGCGGCAGCCGGATCCCGTTCGCGCGCTCCGACGGCCCGTACGCACACTCCTCCAACCAGGAGATGCTCACCGCCGCACTGAACGGTCTGGTCGAACGGTTCGGGCTTCAGGGGCAGCAGGTCGGCGAGTTCGTCGCAGGCGCCGTCCTCAAGCACAGCCGGGACTTCAACCTCGCTCGCGAGACCGTCCTCGGCTCGGCGCTCGACCCGCGCACCCCCGCGTACGACATCCAACAGGCCTGCGGCACGGGGCTCCAGGCCGTGATCGCCGCCGCCGACAAGATCATGCTCGGCGCGGTCGACTCCGCGATCGCGGGCGGCACGGACACCACGAGCGACGCACCGCTCGGCGTCAACGACCAACTGCGCAGACTGCTGCTGGCGGCCCGGCGGGCAAGGTCGACCGGCGGACGGATCAAGGCACTTACGGGGATACGGCCCCGGCATCTCGTCCCCGACATACCGCGGAACGCCGAACCCCGCACCGGGCTCTCGATGGGCGAACACGCGGCGATCACCGCCCGGCAGTGGGACATCGGCCGCGCCGAGCAGGACCTCCTCGCCGCCACCAGTCATCAGCGGCTCGCCGCCGCGTACGAACGCGGCTTCCTGCACGACCTCGTCGTCCCCCACCTCGGCCTGGCCCGCGACCAGAACCTCCGCCCCGGCTCCACCGTGGAGAAACTCGCCACCCTCGAGCCGGTGTTCGGCGCCGACCACCCCGACGCGACGATGACCGCGGGCAACTCGACCCCGCTCACCGACGGCGCCGCCACCGTGCTGCTGGCGAGCGACGAGTGGGCCGAGGCGCACGGCCTGGAGCCACTGGCGTATCTCTCGCTGTACGAGACCGCCGCCGTCGACCATGTGGGCGGCGATGACGGGCTGTTGATGGCTCCCGCGTACGCCGTACCGCGGATGCTGGAGCGCGCCGGGCTCACCGTCGAGGACTTCGACCTCGTCGAGATCCACGAGGCCTTCGCCTCCCAGGTGCTCGCCACCCTGGCCGCCTGGGAGAAGCAGGGGCTCGCCCCGGTCGACCGGGACAGGCTCAATGTGGCCGGATCGTCGCTCGCCACCGGGCATCCGTTCGCCGCGACCGGGGCGCGGATCGTCGCCACCCTCGCCGCACTGCTCGCCGAGCGGGAAGGCCCGGGCCGCGGGCTGATCTCGATCTGCGCCGCGGGCGGCCAGGGGGTCACCGCGATCCTGGAACGCCCCTGATTCCCGGTCCCTTTCAGCGATCGAGAACAACTTCAAGCCCGACCGGCGGCCGAGGACGAAACGGCCGCCGGACGGACCGGCCGAACCGCCCTTCCCCCTGTTGAGGAGCCGCTCGTGTCCACGTCACCCTCTGCCCCCGCACCTGCCGCGACGCCCGCCCCACCCGCTCCGGTCGAGCCGACGAAGGTCAGGGCGCCGGACGGATCGGTACGGCAGGTCTCCGTACCGCCGATCGCGCCGCCCGTCCGGCACGGATCGCTGGCCGAGATCCCCTTCGACAACGCCCACGAGGCCCCGGGCGACGCCGTCCTCAGCCGCAAGCAGCCGGACGGCAACTGGCAGGACGTGACGGCCGAACAGTTCGCCGGCGAGGTGCTCGCCGTCGCCAAGGGACTGATCGCGGAGGGCCTGCGGGCCGGCGACCGGATCGCGATCATGGCCCGTACGACGTACGAGTGGACGTTGCTCGACTTCGCGGGCTGGGCCGCCGGACTCGTCACCGTCCCCATCTACCCCACGTCGTCCGCCTTCCAGGCCCGCTGGATCCTCCAGGACTCGGGCGCCGTCGCCTGCGCCGTGGAGACGGCTGAGGAAGGCCGGCTGATCAGCCAGGAACGCAAACAGCTCGGCGATCTCGCCCACCTGTGGCAGTTCGACACCGGCGCACTCGGCCGGCTGAAGACGCTCGGCAGGGACGTCCCCGACGACGCGGTCGCCGCCCGCCGGGCGGCCCTGGAACCGGAGACACCCGCCACCCTCATCTACACCTCGGGCACAACCGGACGCCCCAAGGGCTGCGTCCTGACCCACGGCAACTTCTTCGCCGAGGTCGACAACGCCATCGAACTCCTCCACCCCGTCTTCAAATCGGTCAGCAAGGAACCGGCCTCGACCCTTCTCTTCCTGCCGCTGTCGCACGTCTTCGGGCGGATGGTCGCGATCGGCTGTCTGCGCGCCCGGGTCCGGCTCGGCCACGCCCCGTCCATCCGGACCGAGGACCTCCTCGCCGACCTGGCGGGCTTCCGGCCCTCGTTCCTGCTGGCCATCCCGTACGTACTGGAGAAGGTCTACAACACCGGCCGGGCGACCGCCGAGAAGATGGGCCGCGCCTCGTCGTTCGACCGCGCCGCGAGGATCGCCCAGCGGTACGGACAGGCCGTCGAGGCCGCCGAGCACGGCACCGGTCCCGGGCCGGGCTGGGGCCTGCGGGCCGCCCGGGCCCTGTACGACCCGTTGGTCTACCGCCGCATCAGGGCGGCCCTCGGCGGACACGTCCGGTACGCGATCTGCGGTGGCTCCCCGCTGGGCCGCCGACTCGCAGCTTTCTACGCGGGCGCGGGCATCGAGATCTTCGAGGGGTACGGCCTGACGGAGACCACGGCCGCCGCCACCGTCACCCCACCGCTCAAACCGCGCCTCGGCACGGTCGGCTGGCCGCTGCCGGGCACCGCCGTGCGGATCGCGGAGGACGGTGAGGTGCTGCTCAGCGGCGGCCAGGTGTTCCGCGGCTACTGGGACACCGAACGCGGCACGCCCGTCCCCGCACTGGACGGCGGGTGGTTCGCCACCGGCGACCTGGGCGCCCTCGACGAGGACGGCTACCTCACCATCACCGGTCGCAAGAAGGAAATCATCATGACGACGGGCGGCAAGAACGTCGCCCCGGCGCCGCTGGAGGACTGGCTGCGCGCGCACCCGCTGGTCGGCCAGTGCATGGTGGTCGGCGACAACCGCCCGTTCATCACCGCCCTGATCACCCTGGAGCCGGACGGGCTCCTGCACTGGCGGCAGATGCGCAAGAAGCAGGACGTGCCGATCCGGGACCTGGTGGCGGACCAGGAGCTGCGCGGCGCGCTCCAGCGCGCGGTCGACGAGGCCAACCGCCTGGTCTCGCGCGCCGAGTCGATCCGCAAATTCGTCGTGCTGCCGGTGGACTTCACGGAGGAGGGCGGACATCTGACGCCCTCGCTGAAACTGAAGCGGGACGCGATCCTGCGGGACTTCGAGGCGGAGATCGAGGAGCTGTACCGGAGGTAGGCGGACGATCCCGGAGGGGCGGCCCGGCAGGCGGGGCGGCCGGGCCGGTACGAGGTGGAGCGGCCGCCGGGGCCCCGGCGGGGTACCGAGCCCGACGACGCGTCGGCGGCCGCGGAGAACGCCGAGAAAGCTGCGTGAGCGTGCCCGGGAATGCCGCCGTGACGGCCTTCGGCAGGGGCGTGGGAGACCGTGCGGGGCGGTCGGGGATGAGGTCGTCGCCGGGTCCGGACGAGTCGCCCGGCCGCCTCTTCGCGGCCTTTCCGCATGCCGCCTGAGCTGGGATTCTGTGTCGTGCGGCCCTACCGTGTCCCCATCGTGGAAGGGGATCCGATGGACCGGAACATACGCACGATCGACGACGTCCTGAAGCTGATGGACGGCCTGTTCGCGCCGGAGGCCGATCGCTGGACGACGGACGGGGCCGGCTGGTGGGACGGGTTCTACGGCGACCGCTCGAAGCCGGTGCCGTTCTTCGTGGCGAAACCGGACGAGAACCTGGTCTCGTACCTCGACCGATCCTTGATCACGCCGGGTCGGGCGCTCGACCTCGGGTGCGGCCCGGGCCGTAACGCTCTCCATCTCGCCTCCCTGGGTTTCCAGGTGGACGCCGTCGACCTCTCCCCGGCCGCCATCTCCTGGGCCGAGGAGCGCGCTCGTGAGGCAGGGGCCGACATCCGGTTCCGTTGCGGTGACGCCTTCGCCCTCACCGAGGCCGAGTCGGACGGCCCGTACGACCTGATCCACGACTCCGGCTGCTTCCACCACCTGCCGCCGCACCGCCGCATCAGCTACCTGGCCCTGCTGGACCGCGTCCTCGCCCCCGGCGGCCACCTCGCGCTCACCTGCTTCGCAGCCGGAAGGATGGGCTCCGAACTCCCCGACGCGGAGTTCTACCGCGGGTCCGGCCTGCACGGCGGGCTCGCCTACACGCCGGAGTCCCTGCGCCGGATCTTCTCCGACCTGACGGAGGTCGAACTGCGCCGTATGCACGACGAGCCGCCCGAGTCCCCGTACTTCGGTGAGTCGTTCCTATGGACGGCCCTGTTCCGCCGTGACGCGCGGACGCCGCCCGGCGGATCAGCCACGCAGTGACGGGGCCGGAGTCAGACCACGCAGAACTCGTTGCCCTCCGGGTCGGCCATCTCCACGTGATCGGGCCGGCCGTCCATCTCGTACTCGCGCACCACGGTCGCGCCGGCGGCGGTCAGGCGGGTGACCGCCTCGGTCACGCGCGGCCACCGCACCTCCCACGGCGTCTCGCGGCCGCCACCGGCCTGTACGTCCAGGTGCATGCGGTTCTTCGCCACCTTCGGCTCCGGCACCTTGAGGAAGGACAGCGTCGGCCCCACCCCCTCCGGATCGCTCAGGTACGCGCCGTCGTCCCACTCCTCCTCCGGGACGCCGTGGTGGGCGAACCACTCCTCCCAGCTCCCGAAACCGGCGGGCGGAGGCTTCGGCACGTAGCCGAGGGCGAGCGCCCAGAACTCCGCCAGCCTGGCCGGATGCGCACAGTCGAGCGTCACGGTCCACCTGGTCGACATGGTGGTTACTCCTCGGTCCGGGTCGATGACAGGGACCGTATCGCGCGCCTCTGACACCCGTGCGGCAGCGGTCTCACGCCGGATGTGATCGACCGGCCGGGGGACGTACCGGCTCCAACCGCCGGACACGGCTGTCCGGCGACCGCCCGGGCGACGGAGCCGCTGTACTCCCTCCCTCTTGTCTGATGCACCGTCAGGTACGACGATGGCACCCGCCTCGAAAATGACGGTACGTCAGATTCGGTCGGGGCGGACACGGAGGAAGGGAGGCGACCCGGTGCCGATACTGCCCGCCGGGCGACTGTCGTACGGGATGCAGCTCCCGGTCCAGTCGCAGAGCACCATCTATACGGAAGCGTGGGAGGCCTCGGCCGGGCCCGGTGATCTCGCCGAGATCGCCCGCACCGCCGACCGCACCGGCTTCGCCTATCTGGCGAGCTGCGACCATGTCGCGATTCCTCGGCGGCTCGCCGAGGTCATGAGCACCGTCTGGTACGACCCGGTGGCCACCCTCGCCTTCCTCGCGGGGATCACCGAACGCGTTCTGCTGATGAGCCATGTCGCCGTCGTCGGGCTGCGTCACCCACTCGCCACCGCCAAGCAGTACGCCACCCTCGACCACCTGTCCGGCGGCCGGCTGATCCTCGGGGTCGGGGCCGGGCATGTGCGGGAGGAGTTCGAGGCGCTCGGGGCGGATTTCGACGGTCGCGGCGGCGTGCTCGACGAGACGATCGACGCGCTGAAGGCCGCGCTCGGGCCGGAGGAGTACCCGGAGTTCGCCGGGGAACGGTTCTCGTTCAGCGGGCTGGGGCAGCGGCCGCGGCCCGCGCAGGAGCGGGTGCCCGTCTGGGTGGGCGGTTCCTCGCCCGCCGCCCTGCGCCGGGCCGCGCTGCGCGGGGACGGGTGGCTGCCGCAGGGCGACCCCAGGGACCGGCTGCCGCAGCAGATCGCCGGAGTCCGGGCGCTGCGGGAGGAGGCCGGTATCGAGGAGCCGCTGGTCGTCGGTGCCATCACCGAGCCGCTGTACGTGGGGGAGCCGGCGTGGTCCGTGGGGCGGCGCACGCTCAGCGGGAAGCCGGAGGCCATGGCCGAGTCGCTGCGCGCGTACGGGGCGATGGGTGTGCACCAGATCCAGGTGCGGTTCCGCAGTCGCAGTCGTGGCGAACTGACCGATCAGATGGCGGCGTTCGCCGCCGATGTCGCTCCGTACCTCGACCAGCAGTAAGGAGTAGGGACATGGGCAAGCTGGATGGGCGCACCGTTCTCATCAGCGGCGCGGCGCGCGGGCAGGGTGAGCAGGAGGCGCGGCTCTTCGTCGCCGAGGGCGCGCGGGTGGTGATCGCCGATGTGCTCGACGACCAGGGGGAGGCCCTGGCGAAGGAGCTGGGGGAGGGGGTCGCCCGGTTCGTGCATCTCGATGTGAGCCGGGAGGAGGAGTGGCAGCGCGCCGTGGCCACCGCCAAGGACGCCTTCGGGAGGATCGACGGGCTGGTCAACAACGCCGGGATCCTGCGGTTCAACGAGCTGGTGTCGACGCCTCTGGAGGAGTTTCGGCAGGTCGTGCAGGTCAACCAGGTCGGCGCGTTCCTGGGGATCAAGAACGTCGCCCCCGAGATAGAGGCCGCGGGTGGCGGGACCATCGTCAACACCGCCTCGTACACGGGGCTCACCGGGATGGCCTTCGTGGGGGCGTACGCGGCGACCAAGCATGCCGTGCTGGGGCTGACCAGGGTCGCGGCGGTCGAGCTCGCGGCGAAGGGGATACGGGTCAACGCGGTCTGCCCCGGGGCCGTGGACACCGCGATGACCAATCCGGCCGCGCTGGATCCGGCCGCGGACCCGGAGGAGTCAAGGGAGGCGGTGGCCGGGCTCTACAAGAAGCTCGTGCCGCTCGGGCGGATCGGACAACCGGAGGAGGTGGCGGCCCTCGCGCTCTTCCTGACCTCGGACGACTCCTCGTACATCACCGGTCAGCCGTTCGTCATCGACGGCGGGTGGCTGGCGGGCGTCAGTCTTTTCTGAGGGCGTCAATAGCTGACGGAGCGTCAGCTATTGACGGGTCGGACCGTCGGTGGAACAGTCGGTCGCATCACAATCTGACGATGTGTCAGAAATGATTGAGGACGGTGAACCCCCTTGGAATTCGGGCTGTTTGTACAGGGGTACGTACCCGCCGCGCGCGCCGAGGTCGACCCCGAGGCGGAGCACAAGGCGCTGATCGAGGAGACCGAGTACGTCATCCAGGCGGACAAGTCCGGCTTCAAGTACGCCTGGGCCTCGGAGCACCACTTCCTGGAGGAGTACTCGCATCTCTCGGCCAACGACGTGTACCTGGGGTACCTCGCGCACGCCACCGAACGGATCCACCTCGGCTCCGGCATCTTCAACCCCCTCGCCCCCGTCAACCACCCCGTGAAGGTGGCCGAGAAGGTCGCCATGCTCGACCATCTGTCGGAGGGGAGATTCGAGTTCGGCTCGGGGCGCGGGGCCGGCAGCCACGAGATCCTCGGGTTCATGCCGGGCATCACCGACATGAACCACACCAAGGAACTCTGGGAAGAGACCATCGCCGAGTTCCCCAAGATGTGGCTCCAGGACGAGTACGTCGGCTTCCAGGGCAAGCACTGGTCGCTGCCGCCCCGCAAGATCCTGCCGAAGCCGTACGGGAAGTCGCACCCGGCGATGTGGTACGCGGCCGGGTCGCCGTCCTCGTACGCCATGGCCGCCAGGAAGGGGCTCGGCGTGCTGGGGTTCAGCGTGCAGAAGGTCTCCGACATGGAGTGGGTCGTCGATTCGTACAAGACGGCCGTCAAGGACGCGGAGCCGGTCGGCGGCTTCGTCAACGACAACGTCATGGTGACGTCGACGGCCATATGCGCCGAGACGCACGCCAAGGCCGTCGAGATCGCGGTCGGCGGCGGGCTGAACTACCTGCAGTCGCTGCTGTTCCGCTACCACGACACGTTCCCGAGGCCCGAAGGCATTCCGGAGTGGCCGGAGCTGCTGCCCGAGTACAGCGAGGAGATCATCGAGCTGCTGATCGCCGAGGAGCTGATGATCTGCGGTGATCCGGACGAGGTGCTGCGGCAGTGCCGGCGGTGGGAGCAGGCGGGGGCGGATCAGCTGAGCTTCGGGCTGCCGATCGGGATCAGCCGCGAGGACACGATGAACTCGATCCGGCTGATCGGTGAACATGTGATTCCGAAGATCGATACGGATCCGGTGCACCGGACGACGCGGTTCCGCACGGCGGCGTAGGCGGGGGAGCTGCCCCCGGATCCCCGCTCCTCGATCGCCGGAGCGGCATGAGCTGGAGCGGCGTCTTCCCGGACCGCCGCTCCGCGAGCCGGGGTGCGTACCGCGGTCGTACGCACCCCGGCTGCATCCCGTACAGATCAGAAGGGAACCCGACATGCTCGACCACCTCATCCGCGGAGCGACCGTCGTGGACGGCACCGGTGCTCCCTCGTACATTGCCGACCTCGGTGTCCGCGACGGCCGCATCGCCGTCATCGCCGAGCCCGGCACCCTCACCGAGGAGGCCGTGACCTCGGAGGACGCCACCGGATTCGTGCTCGCCCCCGGCTTCGTCGACCCCCACACCCACTACGACGCCCAGCTCTTCTGGGACCCGTACGCCACGCCGTCCATGAACCACGGCGTCACCACCGTCGCCGGTGGCAACTGCGGGTTCACCCTCGCCCCGCTCCACCCGGACCGGCCCGACGACGCCGACTACACCCGCCGCATGATGTCCAAGGTCGAAGGGATGGCCCTCAAGGCCCTGGAGGAGGGCGTCGACTGGTCCTGGTCCACCTTCCGCGAGTACCTCGACGCCCTCGAAGGGCGGATCGCCGTCAACGCCGGGTTCATGGTCGGCCACTGCGCCCTGCGCCGGCACGTCATGGGCGCCGACGCGGTCGGCGGACAGCCCGGACCCGCCCAGCTCGACGCCATGCTGAGGCTCCTCCACGACGCCATGGACGCCGGTGCCTGGGGGCTCTCCACCACTCAGTCCGCCACGCACTCCGACGGCGACGGCAAGCCCGTGGCCTCCCGGCACGCACTGCCCGAAGAGCTCCTCGCTCTCTCCCGCGCCGTCGGCGAACACGAGGGCACCCAGCTCGAAGCGATCGTCGCGGGCTGCCTCGACCAGTTCTCCGACGACGAGATCGACCTCCTCGTCGACATGACCGCCGCCGCCGGCCGCCCCCTCAACTGGAACGTCCTGACCGTCGACGCCGCCGTCCCCGAACGCGTACCGCGCCAGCTGGTCCCCAGCGAACTCGCCCGTCGGGCGGGCGGCCGGATCGTCGCCCTCACCATGCCGATCCTCACCCCCATGAACATGTCGCTCGGCACCTTCTGCGCCCTCAACCTCATCCCCGGCTGGGGCGAGATCCTCTCCCTCCCCGTCCCCGAACGGATCGAGCGGCTCCGCGACAACGCCGTCCGCGCCGAGATGCTGCGCCGTGCCGACAGCAAGGAGGCAGGCGTCTTCCGGCGTCTCGCCGACTTCGGCAGGTACGTCATCGGCGACACGTACAGCGCGGCGAACGAGGGCCTCAGCGGGCGCGTCGTACGCGACATCGCCGCCGAGCGCGGCCAGGACCCGTTCCACTGCCTCGTCGAGATCTGCGCCGCCGACGAGCTGCGTACGGTGCTGTGGCCCATGCCCACCGACAACGACCCGGACTCCTGGGCGCTGCGGCAGCGGACCTGGCAGCACGAGGACGTCCTGCTCGGCGGTTCCGACGCGGGCGCCCATCTGGACCGGATGTGTGGCGCCCCGTACACCACCCGCTTCCTCGGTGACTGCCTGCGCGGCCGGAAACTCGTCCCCCTCGAACAGGCCGTCAAGATGCTCACCGACGACCCCGCCCAGCTCTTCGGGCTGCGCGACCGGGGCAGGATCCAGGAAGGCTTCCACGCCGACCTCGTGCTCTTCGACCCCGAGCGCATCGACGCCGGGCCCGCCACCCTCGTCCACGATCTGCCCGGCGACAGCCCACGCCTCGACTCCAAGGCCATCGGCATCGTGTCGGTCCGCGTCAACGGCGTCGAGACGCTGCGCGACGACAAGGTGACCGGCGCGGTCCCCGGTACCGTGCTCCGCTCCGGCCGCGACACCCGGACGGTGAGCACCCGATGACCACCGCACCCCAGCGCCTCTTCATCGGCGGAGAGTGGACCGAGCCCGACCACGGCCACTACGAGGTGATCGATCCGGCCACGGAGCAGACCGTCGGTCTCGCACCCGAGGCGAGCCGCGAGCAGGTGTACGCGGCGGCCGCCGCGGCCCGTGAGGCCTTCCCCGCCTGGTCCCGCACCCGCCCCGAGGAGCGGGCCACGATTCTCGACCGCGCCGCCGACCTGATGCACCGCGACCTCACCGCCAACGCCGCGCTCGCCCGGGCGGAGAGCGGCGCGACGACGGGAACGGCGCGGTCCATGCAGGTCGCCGTCGGCGCGGCCCGCTTCCGGCGGTACGCGAAGGGCGCCCTGGAGCCCGTCGAGGAGGCGATCGCGCCGCAGATCAACGAGGCAGGTCCGATGGGCCGGGCCGGTGTCTTCGGCGCGGTCGCCGTACGCCAGCCGGTCGGCGTCGTCACCTGCATCACCTCGTACAACAATCCGTGGGCCAACCCGGCCGGCAAGGTCGCCCCCGCGCTCGCCATGGGCAACACGGTGGTCGTGAAGCCCGCCCCGCAGGACCCGCTCTCCGTCTACCGGATGGCTGAGGCCCTCGCCGAGGCGGGCGTGCCGTCGGGGGTCGTCAACGTCGTCACGGGTTCGGGCCCTGAGGCCGGCGAGGCGGCCGTCGACTCGCCGGACGTCGACATGGTCAGCTTCACCGGCTCCACGTCCGTCGGACGACGCATCGCCGAGGTGTGCGGGCGAGGGATGAAGCGGCAGTTGATGGAGCTGGGCGGCAAGGGCGCCGCAGTCGTCCTCGACGATGCCGATCTGGACGCGGCGGTGGCGGGCATCGGCACGACGTTCTCGTTCTACAGCGGACAGATCTGCACGGCTCCGACGCGCGTCCTCGTGCAGCGCGGCAGCCACGACGCGCTGATCGAGAAGCTTGTCGCGTATGCGGGGCGTCTGGCGGTCGGCGACCCGGCGGCGCCGGGCACGGTCGTCGGGCCGGTCATCTCCGCCGCCCACCGCGACCGCATCGAGGCGTACGTCGATCTCGGCCGGAAGGAGGGTGCGCGGGTGGTCACCGGCGGCGCGCGGCCGTCGCACGTCGACCGGGGCTTCTACGTCGCGCCGACGCTCCTCGCCGACTGCACCAACGACATGCGGGTCGTCCGGGAGGAGATCTTCGGCCCGGTCGTCGTGGTCGTCCCCTTCGACGACGAGGAGGAAGGCATCGCACTCGCCAACGACAGCGACTACGGACTGATCGACTACGTGTGGTCCGGGGACGTGGCCCGGGCCTTCCGGGTGGCGCGGCGGCTGCGCGCCGGCGGAGTCGGGGTGAACACGATCGGCCGGAACATGGAGGCCCCGTTCGGCGGGTTCAAGAGGAGCGGAGTCGGGCGCGACGTCGGCTCGTACGCGCTGCACGCGTACAGCGAACTGCAGGCGATCGTCTGGCCGGGCTGAGCACCGCTGCGGCGCGTCCGTCCGGTATGCGGACAGGCGCGGGAAAATTCTGAACCAGCACAAAGCGGACGGAGCTGCGGTTCTCGCACGGGATCCCGATCGAAGGTCGCCATTCATCGGCAGGTCCCGTACTCGATTCTCCTTCAATTCATCGAATTACAGCTGCAATTAAGGCGATGATTCAAGAGGGAGGTCTCGGAGTTCAGCCCTCCGGATGTGGATATCGCAGCGCATACCGTCCCTTGTATGACTCAGCTGGACGCGCGGCCCCGGGCCGGAGACGCGGTACCGGGCACCGCCCCGGCCGACGGCGGTGTACGCGGCAAGGGGCTCGGCGGGAACTCCGTCGGCCTGATGGGCAGCGCCGTCATCGGCATCTCGACCGTGGCGCCCGTCTACTGCCTGACGTCCACCCTCGGCTCCACCGCGGGCGAGGTCGGCGTCCAGATGCCCGCTGTCTTCCTGGCCGGCTTCCTGCCGATGCTGCTGGTCGCGTTCGCGTACCGCGAACTCAACAAGGTCATGCCGGACTGCGGCACCTCCTTCACCTGGACGGTGAAGGCGTTCGGCCCGCGCATCGGCTGGATGTGCGGCTGGGGCCTGGTCATCGCGACGATCATCGTCCTGTCGAACCTGGCAGGCGTGGCGACCTCGTACTTCTGGCTGCTCGCCGGCGAGATCACCGGTAGTGACTCGATCGCCGCGCTGGACGACAGCAAGCCCGTCCACATCCTCACCTGTCTCCTCCTGATCGCGGCCGCCACCGCGATCAGCTACCGGGGAATGACCACCACGAAGGGCCTCCAGTACGCGCTGGTGGGACTCCAACTCGTGGTCCTCGCCCTGTTCGTGGCGATGGCGGTACAGAAGGGAACGAGCGGCGACTTCGCGACGTCGGCCGACTTCTCGTGGTCGTGGCTGAACCCGTTCGCCGTGAAGTCCTTCGCGGCCTTCACCGCGGGTCTGTCTCTGTCGATCTTCATGTTCTGGGGCTGGGACACCTGCCTGACCGCCAATGAGGAGACGATCGGCAGCGAGAAGACGCCCGGGCGTGCCGCCCTCATCGCCATGGTCGTCCTGGTGGGTTCCTACCTCGCCACTGCCGTCGCCGCCCAGATGGCCGTCGGCTCCGGCACCACCGGCCCGGGTCTGGCCGACCCGGACAGCTCCGACAACGTCTTCGCCGCGCTAGCCGGCCCGGTCATGGGCCCCGGCCTCGGCATCCTGCTCTTCGTCGCCGTCCTCGCCTCGGCCGCCGCGAGCCTGCAGACCACCTTCATCCCGGTGGCCCGCACGGTGCTGGCGATGTCCACGTACGAGGCCCTGCCCGCCTCGTACGCCCGCGTCCACCCGCGCTTCAGGACCCCGGGGAAGGCGACCGTCACGGCGGGCGTCGCCACCGGTGTCTTCTACACCGTCATGACCCTGGTCAGCGAGCACGTCCTGGTCGACACGATCTACGCGCTCGGCCTCATGATCTGCTTCTACTACGCGCTGACGGCCTTCGCCTGCGCCTGGTACTTCCGCGCCGAACTCACCCGTTCCGCCCGGGACCTTGTCTTCAAGGGCCTCTTCCCGGTCGCCGGCGGCATCCTGCTCACCGCGGTGTTCTCCAAGACCCTCTACGACATGTGGGATCCGTCCTACGGCTCCGGTTCGTCGGTCCTCGGCGTCGGCTCGGTGTTCGTGATCGGCGTCGGGCTGCTGCTTCTCGGTGTGGTCCTGATGCTGGTGATGCAGCGCAGGAGCCCTTCGTTCTTCCGTGGAGACGTGCTGACGAAGGAGACTCCCGCGCTGGTCGTGGAGGACTGAGCGGCCACCCGCGGGTGCGTGGGGGGCGGGGCGGCGATCAGGCGGCCGTGCGCCAGTAACCCAGCGCGTTCACCCGTTCCTTGGCGACGGCCAGTTCCTTGCGTACGTACGTGGCCAGCGAGCGCGTCGTGGCCGTGTCGCAGGCGATCCAGATGTACGCCTCCGAGGGGTCGCCGAGCAGCGCGGGCAGCGCGGCCCTCACCTCGTCGACCAGGTGGGCACCCGCGTCGCGGCGCGGCACCCTGTGCAGGGTGTGGCGGTCCGGGTCCAGCCGGAACGGCAGTTCCTCGTCGGAGTCGTGCGTCGTCTCGAACCAGATCGTCGCCGGGGTCCGCGGGGCCGCGTCCAGCAGGGAGTTGATGGCGGGCAGGGAGGCCGGGTCGCCGATCACGAAGAGCCGGGCGGGCCGTGGCTCGGGCAGGGTGAAGCCGGTGCCCTGGAGCGTCGCCTCGATGGTGTCGCCGGGCTGCGCCTTTCGTGCCCAGTCGCTCGCGGCGCCGTCGTGCAGGGCGAATTCGAGACTGAACGTCCCGGTGGCCGGGTCCGGGTCGACCAGGGTGTAGGCGCGCTGGTGCGGTCTGCCCGCCTGCTCGAACCAGATCCTGACCCACATCGTCGGGTGCGCGCCGCCGGTCGCGGCGAGCAGCCCGCCGTCGGTCAGATGCACCCGGCGGAAGTCGTCGGTGACCTGTTCGGCCCCGGTCACGGTGAACTCGAAGTCCTTCCCGCGCATGAGTTTGAGGACGACGCCCTCCCAGCCATGCCCCACAGCTGTCTCCCTCCCCGGAGATCCATCTCAGATCGCTTTTAGGTTAGGCTAACCTAAATTATGGGGGCCCGGGAGTCGAGCGAGGGCGGGAACGGCATGCACAACGAGGTCTACCGGGACGACTGGGGCATACCCCATCTGCGAGCGGCGGGCGCCCGCGAACTCGCCTATGCCCAGGGGCGCAACGCCGCCCTGGACCGCGCCTGGCAGATCGAGGTCGAACGGCACCGGGCGCAGGGCACGACGGCCGCCTTCCTCGGTGCGGAGGCCGTGGAGTGGGACCGGTTCGCCCGACGGGCCCGGCTGGACGACACCGCCCGCCGCTGCTTCGAGCGCCTCGCTCCGGAGACCGCCGACTGGGTGCGGGCGTACGTCGACGGCGTCAACGCGGGACTGGGCGAAGGGGCGGGGGGAGCTCCCGAGTTCGCCGCCGCCGGACTCGTGCCGGGCACCTGGCAGCCGTGGACCCCGCTGGGTGTCTGGCTCGCCACCCACATCCTGTTCGCGGGCTTCCCCACCAAGCTCTGGCGCGAGGAGGTCGCCCGCCTGCTGGGCGACGACGCGATCGAACTCTTCGCCACCGACGGTCCCGGCACCTCCGGCAGCAACGGCTGGCTCGTCACCGCCGAGCGCACCACGACCGGGGCGCCGATCATCGCGGGCGACCCGCACCGGTTCATCGAGGACCCCGGCGTCTACCAGCAGATCCGGCTCGCCTGCCCCGAGTTCGACGTGGTGGGCCTCGCCGTCCCCGGCGTTCCCGGCATCGCGCACTTCGGGCACACCGGGGAGGTCGCCTGGGCGATCACCAATGCCATGGCCGACTACCAGGACCTCTACCGGGAACGGCTGCGGCGTACACCGGCCGGCGGGGTGCAGGCGCTCGGTCCCGACGGCTGGGAGACGGCCGCCTCCCACATCGAGACCATCGAGGTGGCGGGCGCCGCCACGGTGACCGTCGAGGTCGTCGAGACCGGCCGCGGGCCGGTGATCAGCGGCGGACCGGACAGCGGCGAGGAAGCCGTCAGCCTCCGCCACCCGCCCCGCGTCACCGGCGAACTCGGCTTCGACGCCCTGCCCGCACTGCTCCGCGCCCGCACGGTCACCGACCTCGACGTCGCCCTGGACCGCTGGGTGGAGCCCGTCAATGTGGTCCTGGCTGCGGACACGGCGGGCGCGACGCTGCACCGGGTCGCCGGACACGTCCCCCTGCGCCCGCACACGAACCGGCTGCGTACCGTGCCCGCCTGGGACGCCGCGTACGCCTGGCAGACCCGCCGCGCACCGATGGTGCGCGCGGACGTCCACGGCGCGGCGGTGATGGCCAACCAGCGCGGGATCGCCGCCCCGCTCGGCGTCGAGTTCGCACCCCCGCACCGCGCCGACCGGATCCAGGAACTGCTCGACGAGTCCGCCCGCTGGACCGCCAAGGACATGGCGGCCGTTCACATGGACACCCATCTCGCCTCAGCCGAACCCCTGTTGAGGCTGCTGGAGGAGGTGACGGAGCTCAGCGGCCCGGAGGCCGCAAGGCAGCGCGATCGGCTGCTGCGCTGGGACCGGAGGATGGACGCCGACAGCACGGACGCCACGCTGTACGCGGCACTGCGCGCCGAGGTCGTGCACCGGCTGGCGGCCCACCCGGCGCTCGCTCCGCTGCACGGTTCGGCGCACTCGGATCCGTACCCGGATCTGTTCCTCCCGTGGCTGGCGACGGTGCCGAGGATCGCCTACGCCCTTGAGGGCCTGCTGACGGGGGACGACGGGCCGCTGACGCACGCGGACCGGGTGGCGGTGGTCGCGGGCGCGATGGAGCGCGTCGCGGGCGCGGAAGTGACACGTCCCTGGGGTGAGTTGCACCGGCTCGCGCCCTGGCGGGCGCTGCCCGGTGCCGACTCCGACGAGAGCCGGCCGGGGCTCGCGGGTGACCACGACTGTGTGCTGTCCACGTCCAGCGTCCCTGGCGTGACCGACCGCAGCGCCCGCGGTCCCGCCGCCCGCTACGTATGGGACCTGGCGCGGCGCGAGGACAGCCTGTGGGTGGTCCCGTTCGGGGCGTCCGGAGTCCCGGGGGGCGCGCACCACCGTGATCAACTTCCGCTGTGGGTACGGGGGGAGCTCGCCCCCGTCGTCACGGACTGGAATCTGCTGCACCGAGAAGAGGAGAAGCGTGACGTGAGTGCCGAGACGAGCGCCGGGGCGCGAGCCGAGTCCGCCGTGTTCGAACGGAAGGTCGACGGCTTCGGCACGGTCTCCCTCGTCCCTGTCGATCCGGCCCGCGACCTCGACGTGCTCCACGCCTGGGTCACCGAGGACCGCGCCCGCTTCTGGGGCATGGGCGGGTACAGCCGCGAACAGGTCCTGGAGACCTACGAGTTCCTGGACTCGCTCACCACGCACCACGCCTACCTCGCGTACTGCGGCGGCGTCCCGGTCGCGCTCTTCCAGACGTACGAGCCGGACGCCGACCCGCTCGGCGAGTGCTACGACGTACAGCCCGGCGACCACGGTGTCCATCTGCTGATCGGTCCCACCGGCACCGGCGGACCCGTGGCGGGCTTCACCGGTGCGCTGCTCTCCGTACTCATCGACTACGTCTTCAGCGACCCCGCGCATCTGCGGGTCGTCGTCGAGCCCGACGCCCGTAACGCGAAGGGGGTCGCCCGGATGGTCCGGGCCGGCTTCGAGCTGGGTCCGGAGATCGACAAGCCGGAGAAGCGGGCCCGGCTGGCGTTCCTGAGCCGGGCGGCGGCCCTGGGCGCGTAGGGACGTAGGGGCCGACCGGCCGTGCCGGTCGGTCGGCCCCGCCGGAAGCCGGTGCCGGGCCCGCGCCGACGGGCCGCCCCTCAGGCCGGCGCTCCGACGTCCTCGACGACGTGCTTGTCCAGTGCGGCGCGCACCAGGGCCGCCGCGAGCACGGCCGGCCCGCGGTCGTCGGCCTGCTCCGCCAGCCGTGCGAGCTCGGCCGGCGAGGCGGGCAGCCCCAGTTTCTCCGCTCCCTGAAGAGCCTTCGCGTCCAGGAACGGCCCCGTCTCCGGCCACACGGCCTGCACTTCGCGCACGAAGATGTCCGCACCGGCCGGTCCCATGCCAGGGGTCCTGCGCAGTCCGTTCCGCAGGATGTCCAGGTCGCCGTCGGCCTCCTTGCGCAGCCGCCGCAGATCACCCCCGTACTCGACCAGCAGGAGCTCTGCACCGTCGCCGAGCTGTGTGGCGGTGCGTTCGTCGTAGCGTTGGTAGCCGCCCTCGCCCAGCGCGTCGACGCGCTGCTGCCGGGTCGCCCCGATCATCCGGTCCGGGGACCGCATGCCGTGGGCGAACAGCGCGCGTGCCGCCGCCACCGCCACGGACGCCCGGATGCGGGCGCTCAGCAGATCGCTGAGCACGAGGAGTTGGTACAGCGGCTGCGGCGTGTTCCGCAGCTGGATGCCGGCCTCGGCGGCATAGGTGGTGCCGTAGCGGCTGAGAAGGACCTCCACGGTCCCGCGGGCGGTCATGAGGACCCGCCCCCTTCCTCGGCGGCGACCTGCTGCAGGGTGCGCCCCGTCCGGGCCGAGCGTGCCCGGTAGGGGTCGGGTGTGCCGGGCCCGTCATGGGTGGCGCGCCCGTCCCTGGCCTTGATCAGCAGCCATATCTCCTCACCCGGGGCATCGCTCTCGCCGCCGCCCTTGAAGCGGGTGAGGGCGAACTCGCCGTGCAGCTTGGCGCCGTCGAGCCAGAAGGTCGCGTGCCCGTCCTCCAGGGACTGTTCGAACGGCACAGGTGCGCCCCAGCGGTCGTGACTGAGCGGCCGGTAGGTGCCCTGGTCCCAGACGATCACCGTGCCGCCGCCGTACTCGCCCTTCGCGATGACTCCCTCGAACGTGCGGTACTCCAGCGGGTGGTCCTCCGTGGGGACGGCCAGCCGCTTCTCGCGCGGATTCTCCGAAGGACCGCGCGGCACCGCCCATGACTTCAATACGCCGTCGACCTCCAGGCGGAAGTCGAAGTGCATGCGCCGCGCCTGGTGGATCTGGACCACGAAACAGGGCGCCGCACCCGTCCGTCCGGCGTCGCCGCGTGGCTCGTCGGTCGTGTCGAAGTGCCGTTTGCCGCGGTAGTCCCGGAGCCGGTCGTCGTTTTCGCCGGTCATGTCCGGACGCCTCCTCCCGGCAGCCCCGCCCGGTGTCCCCCTTCCACTGTGTCGCGCCCGGCGGTGAAGCGCACAGGGAGGGTGGGACGCTGCGCAGGTATGTTGACATCAAGTATCTTGACATCGAGACGATGCTCCCGCAGGCTCCTCTCTTGGCTCATTGATCTCTTGATGTCGAGACATATCCGAGGGGGCATCCGATGCGGCGCGGCAACGGGAGCGGGGAACCGGAGATCCGGAGAGGCCGGCAAAGTCTGCCGGCCCGGCTGCGCAATCCGCCGGGCGGCCGCAACGCGCGGGTCATGCTGCTCGCTCTGGCCCTGGACCGGACCGGCTCGGGGCTGTGGGCCGCGTCCTCGGTCCTGTACCTCACCTTCGTGACACAACTGAGCGCCCGACAGATCGGCGTCCTGCTGGGCGTGGCCGGAGTGGCGGGTATCGCCGGCTCACCGCTGGCCGGACGTCTGGCCGGCCGCTTCCCGGTGCGCCCGCTGCTGATCGGCTGCCACCTGCTCCGTCTGGTGACGCTCGTCCTGGTGCTGGTGTGCAGCGGCTTCGAGACGCTCCTGCCCGTCATCGCCGTCACGTACCTCGGCGACAGGGCGGCGAAGATGCTGGAGATGCTGTTCGCCACCAGGACGGCGGGCGAGCAGCGCGCGGCCTACCAGGCACTGTCCCGCAGCGTGGCCAACGGGGGATACGCCGTGGGAGCGGGGATCGCGGCCATGGGCCTGGCCGTGGGGACCAGCGACGCCTACCGGGCCCTGATCCTGGGCAACGCGCTGTCCTTCGTCGTCGCCGCTGCGCTGGTGTGGCGCACGAGCGAGCCGCGGGACAAGGCCGTCGAGGTGGCACGGTCCGACGGCTCGGCAGCCGTGGCCCCGGCCGGGAAGCGGTCGCCCGTCCGCAGGGCCGGCCCGTGGCGGGACCGTGGCTATCTCACGTTCGTGCTGCTGGACATCCCCATGAGCCTCGACGACTCCATCCTCAACGTCGGCCTGCCGCTGTGGCTGGTGAACCGCACCTCGGCGCCGCACGCCGTCGCCCCGGCCTTCCTGATCATCAACACCGTGACGGTCGTGGTGCTGCAGATCAGCGTGTCGGCGCGGGCCGAGGGTCCGCGCCGGGCCACCCGGGCGGTGCTGCTGTACGGGGCCATGATGTTCGTCTGCTGTGCGTTCCTGGCAGTGGCCACCCGTGGCGGGACCTGGGTGGCCACTGCGGTGCTGCTCGCCGCCGCTCTGGTGGTCACCATGGCGGAACTGATGCGCTCGGTGAGTTCCTGGGAGCTGGCGGTGCTCCTCGCACCCCAGGACGCCCGCGCCGCGTATCTGGGGGTGGCGGGGATGTCCCAGTCCATCCAGAAGTCCGCCGGGCCACCGCTGCTGACCGGTGTGGTGATGGCTGCCGGGCCGGCTGGGTGGCTGGTGCTGGGCGCACTGGTCGCGGGCCTCTCGGTCGTGCAACGACGAGCCTGCACGCGACGGCTTCGGACTCTCCCACCACCTGTCCCGAAGAGGGCCGCCCCCGCACCGACCCCCTGAAGTCCGTCCGGCGGATCCGGGCCGGGCAGGCCCTACCCCTCCAGGAACACCGGGTTGGTGAGCGCCGCCGGTGCCCCCGGCAGTCCCGGCACGGTCGACGGGTGGCGGACTTCGGCGCGGACATAGGCGGCGTACGCCGGAGTCGTGCGCCACTCCACCGTCCCCGCACCCGACTCCGGCAGCACGGTGGTGAACAGCGTGCCCTGGTCCGTGACGAAGTGGGCGGTGCAGCCGGGCACCCCGGTCACCTCCAGCCGTACCGTGACCGGGCTGTCCGCGTCGGCCCGCAGCCGTTCACCGATCCCCGCGTGCCCGCCCCGCCCGCCCGAGGCGCCGAAGGAGAGGCTGACGGCGGACGACTCGGCGATGTACGAGTGCCCGGACCGGATGCCCGCGACGATCGCGTCGCGCGAGAGCTCCTCGGCGAGGACGACGGTCTGCGGCAGTCCCACCTTGTCCGGCTCGCGGTGCGCGTCGCTGTTGCCCATCGCCGGGACCCACGGCTTCGACGCGCGGACGGCCGCCACGAGGGAGTTGTCCCACTCGGCGAGCGCGATCTCGTCCTCCGGGGTGTACGGCCCGTTCCACACCTCCACCGCGTCCGCCTCACCGAAGCCGAACTTCCAGTGGCAGCCGATGCAGGTGGCGTGCGGATGGGCGGGGACCACCAGACCGCCCGCCCGGCGGACGGCCCTCGCGTAATGCCCGAAGCGGTTGTCGCGGGCCCGGTAGCGCCAGTCGACGAAGGTGCCCGGGTCCGTGGCGAGCGCGATCACATGGCCGTTGCGGGTGGTGATCTCCTCGCCCGTCAGGATGAGCAGGTCGTCGCCCCACAGCCCCTGCCACGCGCTGTGCGCGGCGTGGGTGTTGTGCTCGCTGCTGTTGATGAAGTCGAGCCCGGCGGCGCGCGCGGCGGTGGCGATCTCGGCGGGGGTGCGCCTGCCGTCCGAGTGGACGGAGTGCAGATGGCAGTCGCCGCGGTACCAGGCGCGGCCCCGGCCCTTGGCGCGCTCGGGCGGGTACCCGGGGGTCGGCGTGGTGCCGGGCTCGCCGAAGCGGAGGGTGATCGTCACCTCGTACGGGAGCCCTTCGGGCGCGACGGTGTACGGGCCCAGCGCGATGTTCCAGATCCCGGCCCGTACCGGCCCCGCGACATAACCGGGCGTCGCCGCGTCCGCCCGGATGAAGAAGTCGGCACGTGCTCCGCCGGACCAGCCACGGAACCCGCGACCGCCCAGCGCCGTGCCGCGCTCGTCGAAGATGCCGATGTCGAGGGCGTTGCCCTGGGTGCCGGCCGGGACGGGCGTCTTCTCGTAGGTGTACGAGACGGCGATCTCCCGTACCCCGCGCGGTACTTCGACCGGCAGATAGACGAAGTCGGGCGAACCGGTCGGCAGGATGCCGCGCACGGTCCTCGTCAGGTCGGCCTGGTCCGTACCGCCACCTTTGCCGTCGTCCTCGCCGGGCGCGGCGTTCGCGAAGCTCACAGTCGACAACGTTAGGGCGGTGGCGGCGGTCCCGACGAGCAGGCCGCGCCTGCCGAGCGGACCGTTCTGCGGGGTGTGCGATCCGGTCATGCGAGTGGCTCCCCGGGGTGTCGTGAGTGACGAGGGTGACGGACCCGAACCCTGCTATGGGGCCATGAACTCGCGGCAAACGGAAGAAGGTTGACGGACAGGAACCGTGACCCGAGAGGCCCTGGGCGTCCTGACCGGCACCGCATAGGTTGGGGCCAGACGACGACGGAGGTGCCCTCGCATGCGGATCGCCACAACGATCTTCCTCACCGACGAGACGATCGCGCCGGTACGGCTCGCGCGCGAACTCGAACAGCGTGGATTCGCCGGGCTCTATCTGCCCGAACACACCCACATCCCGGTGACCAGGGACACCCCGTACCCGGCGGGAGGCGAACTTCCGCCCGAGTACGGCCGCACCCTCGACCCGTTCGTCGCCCTCGGCCAGGCCGCCGCGGTCACGGAACACCTCGGGCTCGGCACCGGCATCACGCTGATCGCCCAGCACGACCCGATCGACCTGGCGAAGCAGATCGCCACGCTCGACCATCTCTCCGGCGGCAGGTTCACGCTCGGCCTCGGCTTCGGCTGGAACGTCGAGGAGGCCGCGGACCACGGGGTCACCTGGTCGACGCGGCGGGAGCTGGGCCGCGACCGAATGGCGTTGATGCGCGCCCTGTGGGCGGACGAACCCACGGGGTACGCGGGGGAGTTCGGCTCGGTCCGGGCCAGTCATGCGTACCCGAAGCCGGTCCAGGAACCGCGTGGCCCGGTGTCCGGCCCGCGTACCCTGATCGGCGGCGCGGCCGGCCCCAAGCTGTTCGCCCACATCGCGGAGTACGCGGACGGCTGGCTGCCGATCGGCGGCCGGGGGCTCACGGAGTCGGTGCCCGTGCTGCGCGCGGCCTGGGAGTCGGCGGGCCGCGACCCGAAGCAGCTCCAGGTGGTGCCGTACGCGGTGCTGCCGAGCGCGGGGAAGCTGGCGCACTACGCGGAGCTGGGCATCGAGGAGGTCGTGCTGCAGCTGCCTCCGGCCGGGGAGGCTGAGGTCCTGCGCACGCTGGACGACTACGCGCAGTATCTGTGACCTGGGGCCCACGCGGACGATCTGCGCCTCGACGCGCATGCCCGGGAGGAAGCTGTCGACGCCTTCGGGGGTCGCTGCCCAACTGGCGTCGGCAGCCGGCCGGGCAGGGGAAGCGGTAGCGGTACGTATGCGGAAGGGGCGGCCCACCGGTGGTGGGGCGCCCCTTCGCGTCAGGTCGGCGAGACCGGACCCGCCGTCGGCCGCCGCTCGGTCAGGGCAGCACCAGGATCGCGTCGCCGACCGGGCGTTCGCCCGTCGCGTCGGACGGGTGGTTGATCACCTTGTCGTCGACGACCATCGTCGTCGAGCCGCCGCCGTCCAGGTTGACGGCGCTCTCCATGCCGAGGGAGTCGGCCACCGCGGCGCTCTCCGCGATGGACAGGCCGAGGCTGTCGACCGCGCGGCCGTCGACCGTGGCCAGCATGATCCGGCCGTGTCCGTCCACGCCGGCGATCGTGCGTGGATTCCGCTTGGCCGCCCAGCCGTAGTAGAAGCTCGGGTCGCCGGGCCGGACCATGCCGTCCGCCTGCGGCGTCACATGGGGACGGCCGTCGCGGACGAGCTCCGGGCCGCCGTTGGCGGCCATCTGCGGGATGCGGGCCGGTCGCCCCCGCTCGTCGGTCAGGTGGCCGCTGACGGCGAGGCGGGCGCCCGGCACGGCCATCGCGCGCAGGGCGGCGGCGTCGGTGCCGGTGCCCTGGACCGAGCGGGCGCCGGCCGGGAGCGCGCCGCCGCGCGGCTCGCGGACCTCGGTGACCCGGCCCTGCCGGTCGATGACCGCTTCCACACCGGGTCCGGACGGGGTTTCGGTGCCGTAGTCCGCGGTGAAGGCGACGAGTTCGTCGGGATCCGTGCAGGTCGTGTCGTGGAGCGGATGACTGGTGGGCCGGTCGTCGTGGGTGCCGCCGCAGTTGCGGACGAGGCCCGGGACGCGGTTGATGCCGTCGAGCGGCAGCGTGGTGCCGCGCCCGCTGACCTTGCCGGTCCAGCTGTACCGGTCGACGCCCGCGTGCCGCGCGTCGGCGGTGAACGTGAACACCGGCCGGCCGTTGGTGGACTCGCTCAGCAGCCTTCCGTCGTAGACACCCAGACCTGCCGGGTCGCCGGGCGCGCCGGCGGCGGGGTCGAGCACGAAGAACCCGGCGTTGACTCCCGCAGTCGCGTTCCGGGCCCTGGCGAGCACGCTGGTGGTCTCGCGCCGCTCGATGTCCGGCCCGAAGTCGCCGACGAGATCACCGCGGAACTTCTTGGGGTCGATGGTGAGTACCTGAACGCGCCAGGGACCGCGGTCGGTCGAGGCGCCGTCCCACCCGGTGAAGACGGCGGAGGCGGTGAAACCCGCTGCCCGCACCCGCGTGAGGAGGGTGTTGGCGGCTGCCTTGTCGGCGTCGAGCCCGATCCGCACCCGGAAGCCGATGCTGCCGCCGGCGAAGTCGGCCACGGCAGGGGTCGTGACGTCCTCGACGCGAGCGGCGAATCCCTTGCCGGACAGGGCACCGGCGAGAGCGTCGGCATGCGCCCGGTCGGCGACGGCGGTGGGCGGCGCGTCGGGGTCGGGGTCTTCGCCGCCACCGGGGACGGCGACCTCGACGGTCCAGCCGTCGGCCGGATCGGACTCGCCACGAACAATCGTGGTCAGCGTGACGCCGGGCTGAAGCGTCTCGACAGTACGTGTCTCGGGGAGGCCGCGCGGTCCGAGCGGCAGCCCGTGGTCCCGATCGGCGGCCGCGGAAGGCCCGCCGACGGTCCCGGCCACGAGGGCTATCGCTGCTACGACGGCGAACTTCCTGGGTCCGAACCGCATATGACACCTCGTCCTTGATCCGGTGATGGCGGCCTCACCTAAACACGGGAGCCCACGGCGTGTAAGCCCTTTCCGGGATCGGACGGGCGCCGAGCCGGGTCCGGTCGGGTCGGCGACGGCTTCGGCCATGGTCCGGTCCTCGGCCCGGCCGCGCCGGACGCGAGCGGCCGTCACGGGAGGCAGGGGTCCTGGCCGCACTGGAGGCGTCCCGCCCGCTCGCCCGCATCGCTCGTATGCTCGGTTCATGACCGATCTTCAGCGCGGACGCCCGACCACCAACTCCATGCGGCGCGCTCTCAAGCGGGCCCGTGACGGGGTCGCTCTCGATGTGACCGAGGCCGCCGTCCTGCTCCAGGCGCGCGGCGACGATCTGACGGACCTCGCCGCGTCCGCCGCCCGGGTGCGGGACGCGGGCCTCGAAGCCGCGGGCCGGCCGGGCGTCATCACGTACTCGCGCAAGGTCTTCATCCCGCTGACCCGGCTGTGCCGCGACAAGTGCCACTACTGCACCTTCGTCACCGTCCCCGGCAAGCTCCGCAAGGCAGGGCACGGGATGTTCCTGTCGCCCGACGAGGTACTGGACATCGCCCGCAAGGGCGCCGCGATGGGCTGCAAGGAAGCGCTGTTCACGCTCGGCGACCGGCCCGAGGACCGCTGGCCCGAGGCGCGGGAGTGGCTGGAGGCCGAGGGTTACGACGACACCCTGGCGTACGTACGGGCCATGGCGATCCGGGTCCTGGAGGAGACCGGACTCCTCCCGCACCTCAACCCCGGAGTGCTGACCTGGACCGATCTGCAGCGGCTCAAGCCCGTCGCCCCCTCCATGGGCATGATGCTGGAGACCACCGCGACCCGCCTGTGGTCCGAGCCGGGCGGCCCGCACCACGGCTCCCCGGACAAGGAGCCCGCGGTGCGGCTGCGGGTGCTGGAGGACGCGGGCCGTTCCAACGTCCCGTTCACCACCGGGATCCTGATCGGGATCGGTGAGTCGTACGAGGAACGCGCCGACTCCCTCTTCGAGATCCGCAAGACCGCCCGCGCCTACCACGGCATCCAGGAGGTCATCGTCCAGAACTTCCGCGCCAAGCCCGACACGGCGATGCGTGGAATGCCGGACGCCGAACTGGAGGAGCTGGCCGCGGCCGTCGCCGTCGCCCGGCACATCCTCGGCCCGTCCGCCCGCATCCAGGCCCCGCCGAACCTCGTCGACGCCGAGTACGCGCTGCTCATCGGCGCCGGGATCGACGACTGGGGCGGTGTCTCGCCGCTCACCCCGGACCATGTGAACCCCGAACGCCCCTGGCCGCACATCGACGAGCTCGCGGCCAGGACCGCCGCGTCGGGTTTCACGCTGCGCGAACGGCTGACCATCTACCCGGAGTTCATCCAGCGCGGCGAGCCGTGGCTCGACCCCCGCCTCCTCCCGCACGTCCGGGCGCTCGCCGACCCGGAGACGGGTCTCGCGAGGGAGGGGGCGATCCCGGCGGGGCTGCCCTGGCAGGAACCCGACGAGGGATTCAACGCCTCCGGCCGCACCGATCTGCACCGCACCATCGACACCGAGGGCCGTACCGGAGACCGCCGCGACGACTTCGACGAGGTGTACGGGGACTGGGAGGCGTTGCGCGAGGCAGCCGCGCCCGGCATGGTCCCGTCCCGGATCGACACGGATGTGAAGGCCGCACTGGCCACGGCCGCCGACGATCCGACGAAGCTCACCGACGACGAGGCACTCGCCCTGCTCCACGCCGACGGGCCGGCTCTCGACGCACTGTGCCGGATCGCCGACGAGCTGCGACGGGACGTGGTCGGAGACGACGTCACCTACATCGTCACGCGGAACATCAACTTCACCAACGTCTGCTACACGGGCTGCCGCTTCTGCGCCTTCGCCCAGCGGCGCACGGACGCCGACGCGTACACCCTGTCGCTGGACCAGGTCGCCGACCGGGCCGCGCAGGCGTGGGACGTCGGCGCCGTCGAGGTGTGCATGCAGGGCGGCATCCACCCCGACCTCCCCGGCACCGCGTACTTCGACATCGCACGCGCGGTGAAGGAGCGCGTGCCCGGCATGCATGTGCACGCCTTCTCGCCGATGGAGGTCGTCAACGGCGCCACCCGCACCGGGATGTCCATCCGGGACTGGCTGACCGCCGCGAAGGAGGCCGGGCTCGACTCCATCCCCGGCACCGCCGCCGAAATCCTCGACGACGAGGTCCGCTGGGTCCTCACGAAGGGGAAACTGCCGACGGCCACCTGGCTCGACGTCATCAGGACCGCCCATGAGGTGGGGCTGCGATCGTCGTCGACGATGATGTACGGCCACGTCGACCAGCCCCGCCACTGGCTCGGCCATCTGAGGACCCTGGCCCGCCTTCAGCAGGAGACCGGTGGTTTCACGGAGTTCGTGACACTCCCGTTCATCCACACCAACGCCCCCGTCTATCTCGCGGGCATCGCCCGCCCGGGCCCGACCGACCGCGACAACCGGGCCGTCACCGCCATGGCGCGGCTCCTCCTGCACCCGCACATCACCAACATCCAGACCAGCTGGGTCAAGCTCGGTACGGAGGGCGCGGCCGAGATGCTGCGCTCGGGCGCGAACGACCTGGGGGGCACGCTGATGGAGGAGACCATCTCCCGCATGGCAGGGTCGAGTTACGGCTCGTACCGGTCGGTCCAGGACCTGGTCGCCATCGCGGAGCTGGCGGGCCGGCCGGCGAAGCCGCGCACCACGCTGTACGGGGAGGTGCCGCAGGAGCGGGTGACGGCCGCCGCGGCCTCGGACGGGCACCTGCCGGAACTGCTGCCGGTGCTGCCGAGCTGATCCGGACGGCCGCGGCCCGGCCGCCGATGCGACCGGGCCACGGTCTGATCCGGGGAAGGCCCCGAGGGGAGGGGCCGACGGCCGGCGGGGACCACGCCCCATGGGCGACTGATGCCCCGAGGTCCGGAAATCCCCGGAGATTGCCGCTCAAAGGTGACCGCGAGAGCCACTCCGTACATAGCGTTCGGGTCCTCAACCGGCCGTTCCCCGTTCGATTACAGTGCTGCGCAGTCGAAGCTGCGCAGCCGTACGAGGACGGGGAAGGGGCACGGTGAGCACAGGAGCCACAGCTGTCTGGGGCCGTGTCGAACAGCAGGACTTCCGCAGCCGGGTACGTGGCTGTCTGCTGGGCGGTGCCATCGGCGACGCGCTCGGTGCGGCCGTCGCCGGTCTCTCGCTCGAAGAGATCCGTGCGGCCCACGGAGCCGACGCCGTCACCGACTTCGTCCCGGTCCACGGCAGACGCGGCGCGGTCACCGCGGTCACCCAGCTCAACCTGTTCACCGTCGACGGGCTGATCCGCGCCCAGGTCCGCCGCGACACCGGCGCCTGGCACCCGCCCACCGATGTGTACCGTGCCCATCTGCGCTGGGCCGCCACCCAGCACGAGTGGGGGCCCGACGAACGCCGCCCGGAGAACGGCTGGCTCGCCCAGGAGGAGTGGCTGTACGCCCGCCGCGCCCCCACCCGGGAATGCCTCACCGGGTTCGGCGACGCCACGATGGGCACCCTCGAGCGGCCCAAGAACCCCGTCGCACGCGACTCGGCGGCCCTCACCCGGTCCGCCCCGTTCGGACTGCTGGTCGGGTGGGAGCCGCAGCTGGTCCTCCAGCTGGCCGTCGAATGCGCCGCACAGACCCACGGACACCCCACCGCCCTGCTCTCCGCGGGTGCCCTCGCCGTCATGGTGCACGGCCTGGCCCGCGGCGAGACCCTGGACGGCTCCGTGCAGCACGCCCTCGCGCTGCTCGCCGAGCGCCCCGGCCACGAACAGGTCACCGAGGCGCTCAAGCAGGCCCTCGGCTCCGTACGCCAGGGGATCCCGGGCCCGGCCCTCATCGAGGCGCTGGGCGACACGGACTCGGCCGAGGAGGTGCTGGCCGTCGCCGTGTACTGCGCGCTGGTGGGCGAGGACGTGCGGCACGGGCTGCGGCTCGCCGTGAACCACGGCGGCCCTTCCGCGGCCAGTGGGGCCCTGTGCGGGGCCCTGCTCGGCGCGCTGCACGGCGAGACCGCGCTGCCGCCGGCCTGGCTCGCCGAACTGGAGGGCAGGGCCACCCTCCTCGAACTCGCCGACGACTTCGCCATGGAGATGACCCAGGGCCCGGCCCTGCACAGCCCGTCGGCCGCCGCACCGGGCTGGCTGACCCGCTACCCGCGCGGCTGACCACCGCCCGTGCGGGCCGACCCGCGCAGGACGTACGAGGGGCGGGGTACGGACACCGCCGTGTCCCTACCCCGCCCCTCGGCTCCGGGTGGGCGGATCAGTCCTTCACGCCCTCCGCGACGGTGGTGTCGCCGGCACCGGCCTGCGCCGGAACGGTCGCGCCGGCGGCCGACGGACCGTCGCCGTCCGTGTTGATCTGCTCGATCAGCGCGTCGCGCTCCGGGGTGTCCTCCGGCTTGATGAAGCCGATCGCGATGTAGAGCACCAGCGAGATCGCCAGCGGTAGCGCGACCTGGTACTGGAGCGCGACGTTCGTCTTCACCGAACCGTCGAAGTTGTAGTTGGTGAAGTAGAACGCCAGCAGACCCGCGGCCCAGCTGACGAGCGCCGCCGTCGGACCCGACTTACGGAACCTGCGCAGCAGGCCCAGCATGAACGGGATCGCGATCGGACCCATCAGACCGGCCACCCACTTGATGACGACGGAGATGATGTCCTTGAACGTCGGCGAGTTGATCTGGGTGGCGAGCGCCATCGACAGACCGAGGAAGCCGAGCGTGGACACGCGGGCCGCCAGCAGACCGGTGCGGCTGCTCCAGGTGCGGGCCGCCTTCGAGAGGACCGGGGCGATGTCCCGGGTGAAGACCGCCGCGATGGCGTTGGCGTCCGAGGAGCACATGGCCATCGTGTGCGAGAAGAAGCCGACGACGACCAGACCCAGCAGGCCGTGCGGCAGCAGCTGCTCGGTCATCAGGGCGTAGCTGTCGGAGGCGTCCGGCTTCTGCGCGTGGACCAGCAGCGGGGCGCACCACATCGGGAAGAACAGGACCGTCGGCCAGACCAGCCACAGAATGGCGGAGAGCCGGGCGGAACGGGTTGCGGAGGCGGCGGAGTCCGTGGCCATGTAGCGCTGCGCCTGGTTCCACATGCCGCCGTTGTACTCGAACGTCTTGATGAACAGGTACGCCAGCAGGAAGGTCACCGTGTACGGGCCCGCCGTGGGGTCGGTGTGGCCCTCGGGCAGCTTGTCCCAGACCGTCCACAGCGTGCTGATGCCGTCCAGCTTGGCCATGGCGGTGACGAGCATCGCGATACCGGCGAAGAGCTGGATGATGAACTGCCCGAGTTCCGTGAGCGCGTCGGCCCACAGTCCGCCGACCGTGCAGTAGACGGCGGTGATGCAGCCGGTGATGAAGATGCCCTGGGTGATCGAGATGCCGGTGAAGACCGAGAGCAGGGTGGCGATGGCCGCCCACTTGGCGCCGACGTCCACGATCTTCAGCAGCAGGCCCGACCAGGCGAGCGCCTGCTGCGTCTGGATGTTGTAGCGGTTCTTGAGGTACTCGAGCGGCGAGGCGACGTGCAGTTTCGAGCGCAGCCGGTTGAGCCGCGGTGCGAAGAGCTGGGCGCCGATGCCGATGCCGATGGCGATCGGCAGCGACCAGGTCACGAACGACGTGACGCCGAACTGGTACGCGATGCCGGCGTACCCGGTGAACATCACCGCGCTGTAGCCGGACATGTGGTGCGAGATGCCGGACAGCCACCACGGCATCTTGCCGCCGGCCGTGAAGAAGTCGCTGACGTTGTCCACACGCTTGTGGGACCAGAGTCCGATCGCGATCATCACGCCGAAGTAGCCGATGAGCACGACCCAGTCGAGACTGTTCATGTGCCCCCTCCTGGGGTCCGCCTTATGAACGGGGTTACGCACTTCGTCAGTACGGCCGCCCAGCGGGGCCCCGTGCGGGAGCGGGGACATCGGGGATTGAACCGCCTGTTCGGTACCTCGGTCAAGGTTTTTGGCGATCAGGGATGTGAACGCCAATCAGTAAGTCGAACGATTTTACTTGTTCTTGACCCACGGGGGCGTTGTCGTGAACGTGACGGCGGCCACACGATGAGCAGGCACTTCGTCAGGCTGTGCAGAGCAACCACAAGCACTGGAGAGCGCAGAAAGACCGCACGGGATGCGGGTCCCGTGCGGCCGAGAAGGAGGAGAACTGCCCTTAAGGACAGCGGATCATCGCATCAGCTCGCCGGCGTTGACCAGCAGGGACTGCCCGGTGATCGACCGGGCGCGGTCGGAGGCCAGGAACACCGCGGCCTCCGCCACGTCACCGTCCGTGGCCAGCTCGGGCAGTGCCATCCGTTCGGTGAGTCTGCCGAGCACGTCGGCCTCCGGCAGGCCCTCGGAGTGTGCGGTGAACCGGACGTACGCCTGCACCGGCGGTCCCCACATCCAGCCGGGCAGCACCGTGTTGACCCGGATCCGGTGCGGGCCGAATTCCCGCGCCATGGAGTACATCGCCGAGGTGAGCGCGCCCTTCGACGCCGCGTATGCGGCCTGTCGCACCTGGGACGGCGCGGCGACCGACGACTGCGTGCCGATGACGACCACGGAGCCTCCTCGCTCCTTGAGGGCGGGCAGGCAGGCGCGCGTCATCCGCAGTGTGCCGAGCAGATTGACGTCGATCACCGACTGCCAGGTGGCGAGGTCGGCGTCCTCGACGCCGCCGAAGTAGCTGTCCCAGGCGGCGACATGGACCACCGCGTCGATCCGCCCGAACCGCTCCAGCGCCAGCGCGGCCAGCGCCTCGCACTGCGCCTCGTCGGTGATGTCGGTGGCCAGATGTGCGGTGTGCCGTCCTGCGGGGTCGATCTCGGCGGCCGATTTGGCGAGCCGCTCCGCGGTGCGCGCCCCGAGGACCGCGCTGCCGCCGTCCCGTACCACCGTCTCCGCGATCCGGTGCCCCAGTCCGGCCCCGACCCCGGACACCACGACGGTCTTCCCCGCGAGCAACATCGGTGCCTCCCGGCCCCTGGCAGTTTTTCTGACGGGGCGTCAGAGTAGGACGCTGTGGCGGAGTGCGGAAGGGGAATGGCATGAGCGACGGGACGCGCAGCGACACGTACGCCGAACTGGCCGCGCTGGGGCCGTACGGAGTCCATCCCGGCCACGCGCTGATCACCATGGTGGAACCACGCCCAGGCCATGAATACGCGTACAACCGCTGGTATGAGGACGACCACTACTACGCCGGTGCGATGGCGATGCCCTGGATGTTCGCCGGGCGGCGCTGGGTGGCCACCCGGGAGCTCCAGGAGCTGCGCTACCCGGAGAAGTCCGCGGTCGCGCAGCCGGTCGGCGCCGGGTGCTACCTGTCCACGTACTGGGTGACGGACGGGCGCTACGACGACCACATGAAGTGGACCGTCGGGATCAACAAGCGGCTGAACCGGGACGGCCGGGTCTACCAGGACCGTACCCATGTGTTCACCGCGTTCCAGGACCACGAGGCGACGGTCTACCGGGACGGCGCCGCAGGCCCCAGGGATTACCACGCCCTCGACCACCCGTACCGCGGACTGGTGCTCCAGGTGATCGACGCCGAAGGCGCCGGGCAGCGGGCCGAACTGCTGGAGTGGCTGCGCTCCCGGCATCTGCCGAAGCGGCTCGGCGGCTCACCGGCGGCGATGGTGACCGTCTTCCGCCCCACGCCGCTGCCGGGCGACCGGATGACCTATGTGAAGCAGGTCGAGGGCGTCGACACCCGGCTGACCCTGCTCTGGTTCCTCCAGGAGGACCCACGGGACTGCTGGGCGGAGCACTTCACCGGGCTCGACGCGGCGGTCGCGGAATCAGGCCTGGGCCGGGTCGAGCTGGTGGCGCCGTTCATTCCGACCGTGCCCGGCACGGATCGGTATGTGGACCAACTGCGTTGACCGGATCTGCTGGAGGAGCCCCCTCGGCCAGGACGGCGGACCAGTCGAGAGGGCTTCCGGCGGCACCGGTGTCGGTGCCGCACCCCGGTCTGTGGAAGGGCACGGGTCAGGCGCCGACGGAGCCCTTCGCGATGTCGGAGACGAAGGCGTTCCACGCGCCGGGTACGAACGTGATCGAGGGGCCCTCGGGCGCCTTCGAGTCACGCACCGCGATCGCCTGGGCGAGAGGGGACCTGACCTCGACGCAAGCGCCGTTGCCCCCGGAATACGACGACTTCGTCCAATTGTCCGTAGCACCCTGACGAATAGCCATGTTCACTCCGGTTCAGAGAGTTGTGTGAGAGGTGCCAACCGCACAACCTGTTGGCGTGATCGACGCTACTCGCCAACATCGTTGCGTGAAGGCGTCGTTCACTCGACCGGATGGCATATTCCATTCGGGCCTTCCACTTTGAGGTGGCGACGGTGTACCGTGCCGTCGCCCCACCCGTAACATCGCTCCTTTTCCCGCATATCGGACTTTGCGGAATACTGGCTCCGGGCTGCCGTCGCCTGCCGTCCGCTCGGCATTCGGCCGGTGTTCGCCCGGCGTTCGGCGGCTCTCAGTCGGTGCTCAGCCGGGCGTACTTCTTCGCGATGTCGGCGATGAAGTGCCGGGTCTGCTCCACATTCAGCGCCTGCGCCCGCAAGTGCTCATACATGACGCTGTATCGCTGCACATCATTCGCTTTCTCCAGATAGAGATCGCTGGTGACGCCCTCGATATAGACCACGCTGGAGTCCGCGGCGTCCGGGAATTCCAAAATGGCGTACTGCCCGTTGATGCCCGGATGTGCACCCATCTCGAAAGGCAGTACCTGCACGGTCACATGCGGCAGGTGCGACAGCTCGACGAGCTGCTCCAGCTGCTCGATCATCACCTGCCGGCCGCCGACCAGCCGGCTCAGCGCGGCCTCGTCGATGACCGCCCAGAGCCGCAGCGGATGTTCCTGGTCGGTGATCCGGTCCTGGCGTCGCGCACGGACGCTGACGCGCTTGTCGATGTCGTTCGGCGGCGCCTCCGGAAGCGCACCGTTGATCAGCGCCTCGGCGTAGCTCCGGGTCTGCAACAGGCCCGGGACGACCTGGGGTTCGTACACCCGCAGCGACTCGGCGTCGGTCTCCAGGCCGATATAGACGCTGTAGGGGATGTCGCCGAAGGCGTGCCACCAGCCCTGCTGGCGGGAGTCCTTGGCCATCTGCATGAGCGAGTCGACGATCCGGTGGTCCTCGACCTCGTACACCCCGCAGAGGTCTCGGACGTCGCGCTGGCTGATGGACCGGCGGCCGTTCTCCAGGCGGCTGATCTTCGACTGCGAGACCAGCAGTCGCTCCGCCACCTCCTCGGCGGTCATGCCCTTGAGCTCGCGCAGGCGGCGCAATTCCTGGCCCAACCGGCGTCGCCTGACGGTGGGATTGACGTTGGTCGGCACGGAAACGGCACCTCCGGCTGTGTAGCTGTGCGTATCTACTGCTCAGCAGATTGCCACCCAGGGGCCGGGTTGCGCTGGGAAATGGCCACACGCAGGCGCGCGGGGCAGCCGGTGGACCGGCTGCCCCGCGCGTGGTGCGGCTCCCGAACCGGGTCTTGGGGACGTCGGTGCGGCGGTATTCGGTTGTCCCGTCGGTGCGGTGCGGTCCGCCGCCCCAGGGCCTCTCGTGTGGATCATGCTGGGCTCGCGGAGTCCGGCACGCACATCTGCCGCGTTGTCGTCAGTCGCCGACGCTCCGCGTGGGCTTCTTCCTCCGCCTTGCAGCTGCGCGCACCGGACCTCGCTCCCTGGTCCAGCCTGATCCGAACGAAAGACCCTAGTGGGCCGCGGTGTGCACCATGCTGTCGCGGCGTGACTGCGACTGCACCTGCGGTTGCAATGGCGCTCCCGCCGCCTGGTTGCGGCGGGGTTGTGCGACCGCCCCGTTCTGGACGTCCATCACGGCGTGCGCCACGAGACCGCCCATCGGGTCGTGTCTGATCAGGTCCCGGAGCCGGGAGCGCGATGAGCGCCCCTCGTTCCCGGGGTAGAGGTGCTTGCCGAGTCCGACCGCGTGGGCCAGTGCGGCGAGCGCCGCGGTCCGCGGGTCCGGCGGTACACCGGTGCGGATCGCACTGTCCAGCCGGGATCTGATCTCCCGGCTGATTGCCGTGTCCGTCGCCTGGTAGCGAGTCGTCGGCAGCACCCCGCACATCTGTCCCGCCACGGCATGCACCATGCCGCACCGCTCCAGATGCGAGAGATAGGTCTGACGCAGCCCCAGCCGGGGCCCGCCAATCCAGTGGACGGCCCGGACCGGGCTGCCGCGTCGGCGCAGCAGTTCCAGTGCGGAGTCCAGTGTCGGATCTCCTGTCGGCCGTGGCATCACCACGGCGATACGATCCCCGTCAGGGGCTATCCGTCCTGCCAGAGCCAGCTCCACTAGCTGAGCTCCGGCGAGGCCGAGGTCGAGCGACTGCGGCTGCGCTGTGGTACCCGTGGTCGGGTCCAGAGCGAGCAGCAGAAGCTCCTCCGGAATTGTTCTGCGGCTCCTGCCCATCCATGCCTCCCCGCGTGGATGAATGACAGGGTGACCCCTCTCACATTGGTCTGTCGAGGGCGCCTGGGTGCTTCGTACGGGAACCAGTAGGTATGTCGTTCTCGTCTAGCAGCCCGGCCGGGGGTTCACACAGGACACTGGTAGCTGGTTCGGACAGTGCGGGGGCGTCCCCGCGGCGCATGGAGGAGGCATCGGTGGCGGGCGAGTCCCCCGACAGGTCGGAGCAGCAGAAGTCGTCGGGCGCGGCTCGGAGCGAAAGCGATCCGCGACTCGCCGTCTTCCGTGACACGGCAGCCGCGGCGGATGCCGGAACCGGAACCGCGACTGGAACCCGCGGCAATCCGGATACGGCGACGGCGGTTTTCCGTACGAAGCCTGCGGAGTCCGGCGAGGGCGAGCGGCAGGGCTCTCGCGAAGGCCTCGGCGAGGTCCTCGACGGGTCGCGGAACGGCTCTCACGGCTCCCACGGTCCCGAGCGGGCCGAGAAGGCCCCTGAGGCCCGGGAGGGGGCCTCTGGGCCCGAGGAGCCGGAGGAGTCCGAGGAGGGCGCCCGGGCCGCGGAGGCGGCCGGGTCGGCCGACGAGGCGGGAACCGGGACCGCACCCGAGGAGAGCGATGCGCGGCTGCGTGCCGCGGTCGCCGCGTGGGTGGGGAAGGGCACGGCCGGCGCGAAGGCGGCCGAGCAGGACGAGAAGGACGAGAAGCCCGACGCGGTCGCGGTCGCCGGGAGCGACGACGTCACGGGGAGCGACACGCCCGAGATCGTCGACGGGACGGGTGACGGCGGGACGACGTCCGCCGACGCGACCGGGGACGGGTCCGACGGGTCCGACGGGTCGGGCGAGCCGGCCGCGTCGGACGCGGTTGATGCCGACGCCGCGGACGGGGACGAAGCCGACGAGGCGCGTGCCGAGGGCGCCGGGAAGCCAGCGGCATCCGACGACGCCGAAGCCGAGGGTCCGGGCGAGGCCGAGGACGAGGGAACCGACGGCGCTGCCGACGAGGCCCGGGTCTCCGATGCACCCGAGGAGAGCGCCGAGGGTGCGGAGACCGTCGAGGTGTCCGAGGACTCGGAGGCCGCCGAGTCCTCCGAGCCTGCCGAGGGCAAGCGCGCGATCGATCAGCCCACGGCTGTCTTCAGGACGGTCCGGCCGGACCGGGTCGACCAGCCGACGACCGCGCTGAAGATCACCCCGCCCGCGTCGAAGACGGAGCAGAAGTCTCAGCAGAAGCCGGAGGCCGAGGCCGAGAGTGCCGCCGAGCGCACCAGTCGGTTCGTGCCGCTGCGCCGCGACGAGGCGCCGCCCGCCCCCGCCGTCCGCAAGCCCGAGACACCCGCGGCCCCACCCGCTTCGGCCGCCGCCCCGTCGCTCAGTGGCGCCGAGCGGACCCGGCAGCAGCCGATGCCGCCGCGGCCGCCGCTCGATCTGCTGGCCGAGCTGACGAACACGCCTCCGCCGCCGGAGACGCCCGTCCGTACGGCCGTGCGCCGGGTCAAGATCTGGACCCCGCTCGTGATCCTCCTGCTGATCGTCTTTGCGATCGTGCAGGCGGTGCGCCCGCTGCCGACGCCCGAGCTCCGGCTGACGGCGCAGTCGACGTACACCTTCGAGGGCAGCAAGCCGTCACTGCCGTGGCCGAACGAGGGCCAGGGCTACATGGCGGCGACCGGCCTCGGCACGGTGGATTCGTTCGGGGATCAGAAGGCCGTGCCGATCGGCAGTGTGGCCAAGGCGATGACCGCGTACGTCGTGCTCAAGGACCACCCGCTCAAGAAGGGCGAAGCCGGTCCGTCCATCACGGTCGACGCCAAGGGGGAGTCGGACGGCAGGCTGGACACCGCGGGCGAGTCGACGCTCAACACCGTGAAGGCCGGGGACAAGCTCACCGAGCAGGAGGCCCTCGCGGCCATAATGATCCCGTCCGCGAACAACATCGCGCGGCTGCTGGCGCGCTGGGACGCCGGCTCCGAGGAAGCGTTCGTCAAGAAGATGAACGACACCGCCAAGTCCCTCGGCATGAAGAACACCACGTACACCGACCCGTCCGGACTCACCGCGACCACGGTGAGTTCGGCCGAGGACCAGGTGAAGCTCGGCCAGAAGCTGGTGGAGATCCCGGCTCTGATGGCGATCACGAAGCTGCCGTCGTGGACCGACCCGTCGGGCAAGGAGTGGCGCAACTACAACACCCTCGTGCCGTACGACGGCGCCCTCGGCATCAAGACCGGCTCCACGACCAAGGCGGGCGGCAACCTGCTCTTTGCCGCGCACAAGATGGTCGGCGACACCGACCAGCTGATCGTCGGTGCGGTGCTGGGTCAGCACAAGCCGGCCATCATCGACACGGTCAACGCGGTCAGCAAGGACGTGATGCTCGCGACCGAGAGCCTGCTGAAGAGCGGGAAGGTGGTCAGGAAGGGCGATGTCGTCGGCATGGTCGACAACGGGTTCGGCGGTACCACCCCGGTCGTCGCGACCGAGGACGTGGCGGCGGTCGGCTGGCCCGGTCTGACGGTCAAGCTCGAACTGACCGACGACGGGAAGACGCTGCCGCACGAGGCTGCCGCCGGAACCCACGTCGGCACGCTCACCGTGGGTGAGGGGTCCAGCCAGGTGGAGGTGGCGGTGGCGCTGCAGAGCGATCTGACGAACCCGTCCTTCGGCCAGAAGCTGACCCGCGTCAGCTGACGCGGACGGGGGAGGGGGTGCCGGTCCCGGCATCCCCTCCCCTTTTTCCGTGCCGATACCGGCACCCTCTTCCTCTTTGCGTACGTGTTAGCGTCCCCGGACAACCGGGGAGCGCCGGACGGCGTCCTCACAGGTGATACGGAGACGGGGAACGGGACCGGCGGAGACGGGGAGAAGCCGTAGTGACCACCGCGGAGCCGAGACCCGGCCGTGAGGCGGCCGGGAACACTGATGTGCGAGGCGACGTGACGAGCGGCAGTGGTGGCAGCATGAATGTCCGGCTGCCTGCTCCGCGTACCCCGGAACCGTCGGCGACGGCCACCGAAGCGCCGGGACCGCCCGGGCAGGCCCGCAGCCGGCAGGCCCGTACCCGGCAGCTGCTGCGTCACCCCGTCACCATTGCTACGGCGGCTGCCGCGGTCACCCACATCCTCTGGTTCTTCCTCTTCGCGAACAGCGGCGGCGATCTCGCGGCGCAGGACGCCTGGGCCGAGTTCGTCGGCCGGTATCCCGGTACCGCGTACAACCTTGCCTGGTACGGGGGCATGCACCCCGTCTCGTACAGCGTGGTCTCGCCGTATCTGATGTCCGTGCTCGGCGTCCGCACGACGATGATGATCGCCGGGACGGTGTCGGCGGGGCTGACCGCGTTGATCGTGGTGCGGGTCCGGGCCGTCCGCAACCCGCTCGCCTGCTCGCTCGCCGGAGTGTTCGCGTACCTGTGCAACGCGCTGTCCGGGCGGGTGACGTTCGGGCTCGGAATGATGTTCGCGCTGGGTGCGGTGGCCGCGGTGTTCTGCTGGCCGTACCGGTGGCGCCACAAGCGCTGGGCGAAGGCGGCCGTCGCCGCGCCGCTCGCCGGGCTTGCCACGGCGGGCAGCCCCGTCGCGGGGCTGTTCCTCGGTGTGGTGGCCGCCGCGCTGTTCCTGAACAAGCGGCGCCCCGGCGCGTACGCACTGGGCCTGGCGCCGGTCGTCGTCGTCGCGCTGTCGGCGTGGCTGTTCCCGTTCTCCGGTACGCAGCCGATGTCGATCGCGACGCTGTCCCTGCCGTTCCTCTTCGCCGTTCTCACCTTCGTCCTCGTGCCGAGGGAATGGCGCACGGTCCGCACCGCTGCCGCCGTCTACGGGACCGGGACGCTGCTGACCTATGTGGTCGACTCGCAGATCGGCTCCAACGTCACACGGATGGCGATGCTGTTCGCCGGGGTGGTGCTGCTCGCCGCGCTGCCGTACGCCGTGCCGCGCTCGCGGCGCTGGTACGCGCTGATCCTGGCGTTCGTCGGCATGAACATCTGGGTCGGCGTCAAGGGCGTGGACGACATCGTCCGTACCGCCCCCGCCGCCTCCTGGACTCGGGAACTGGCCCCGCTGGTCAACGAGCTCCAGGAGGTCGGCGCGGAACGCGGCAGGGTCGAGGTGGTGCCCGCCAGCAGCCACCGCGAGGCCTCCGCGCTCGCCCCGTACGTCAATCTGGCCCGCGGCTGGAACCGGCAGGCCGACATGGAGCGCAACCCGCTCTTCTACGACGACACCCTGAACCCCGTGAACTACCGCCAGTGGCTCGATCGCTGGGCGGTGCACTACGTGGTGCTGCCCACGGGGGAGCCTGACTCCACCGGTGCGATGCAGGAGGCGGTGCTGGTCCAGAAGGGCCAGCCGTACCTGAAGGCCATCTGGGCCGACTCCAACTGGCAGCTCTTCGAGGTCGACAGCCCGGTGCCGCTGGCCGACCCGCCGGCGACGGTGGACCGGGCCGGTGCGGGTGAGCTGACCATCCATGTGAAGCGGGCCGGCCGGGTGCTGATCCGGATCCCGTATTCGCGCTGGCTCGCCCTGGTCGACGACGAGGGCAAGAGTGTGGAGCGGCCGCAGGAGACCGAGGCGTCCAAGCGGCGTGTGGACCAGGACAGCCCGCGGACCTTCGTCAACACGAACGGCTGCCTGCTCAAGGTGGACGAGGACGAGGACGGCGACGAGTGGACGGAACTGCTCGCGCCGCGCCCCGGGGTGTACCGGCTGGCAGCCCCGTACCAGCTGTCGCCCGGTACACCGTGCCCGGAGGAGCTGCGCTGAGGAGGGCGCAGGCAGGGAGCCGCAGGTGAGGAGAGAGCGAGCGAATCGTGCACGGTCTCTCCCTCCGGGCGCGTTGCCCTGGCATGGTGTGCTGCCATGAGGTGCCAACGGTGTGGCAGTGAACAGCGAGGTGCGCTGCCGGGATTGGTCTGTCCGGACTGCGGATCGGTGGCCCGGTCGGCCGGCGGGGACGGTTCCTGGATCGCCCGTGAGACGCTCGCGGGCCGGCTTTCCACGCTGCCGCGGAGCAGAAAGGCCCTGCTGGCGGCGGGAGTCGTGGTGGTGGCCGGGTCGCTGGTCACGGGCGCCTCGCTGCTCGCTTCGGGCGGCGACGACAGCGGTCGGCGTACGGGGGCGGTGGGGCGCGCGGGTATCCCGCCGGACGGCATCGGGGGCGGCGCCCCGACCCGGATCGGCCCGTCCGGAACCGAGAGCCCGGACCCGGCACCCACCTCTTCGAAGTCGCCGTCACCACCGCCGTCGCCCCGAGATCCCAGCCCGTCCCGTACTCTCAAGTACCCGCCCGGCAAGGGCGGTTACGCCTACACAGCCTGGGCCGGGCCAGGCTGCTCGACAGGTGAGTACCGTGAGCACGGCCGGTTCGAGGACGGTGACGACGGCTGGTACACGGTCGACTCCGGTGGCTACCGGGGCAGTACGTGCGACGGGCGGTTCAGCGCCGTGCCGATGTCGGGCAGCACGACCCAGGACCGGGGCAACACCGCCACCTGGTCCTGGCACCTGGGCAGCGGCTACCGCGAGTGCGCGCTGACCGTCTTCGTACCGGACAGCGGCCGCGACCGCGACGTGGCGGGGAACCCCACCGTGTACCGGGTGCTCTCGAATCCGGATGACGCCGACTCCGCGTATACGGGCTTCGCGGTACGCCAGACCGTGCATCGCGGCACCCCCGTCGATGTGAGCAGCTACCCGGTGAAGGGCGACACGTTCGCGGTGCAGCTGATCGACCGGGGGCGCGACTGGGGTGACGAGGAACTGGTGGGCGCGCATCACGCAGCGGCGCAGCTGAGGGTGGACTGCCGCTGAGGCCGACCGCCGAGGTGCCGGGCGGAACGGCAGGTATCCGTCCGGCTGGGGGGTCATAGTGGACGCATGAGCCTGACCACCGACGGAGAGCCACCCGGCCCTGTGCGGTTCTGCCTTCTGTGCGATCGTCGGGGTTGCCAGGCGCGGGCCGTGTTCGACATGGTCATCGCGGACCCGCCACCGGACATCGAGTCGGACCTGTTCGGCCACTTCCTCCACAGCGCGACCCTCGCCTCCCCGCACATCGAGGAGCTCGGCTGGAAGTACGTCCAGCAGGAGGGCTACTGGTGCCCGGCATGCGCCGCCCCGGGCCGTCGGCCGAGGCAGAGGGGCGTCACATCGTCCTAGGCGCATCGCGGCACGGTTCGGTGACCACCGAAGAGTCCCGCCTCTAGCGTCGAACCATGACGACAACGACCCGCTCCACCTCCGGCACCGCACCCGGCTCCGTCCCGGCGACCGACGACCGCGACCCCGCCGGGATCGTCGCGGACATGGTCGACCACGTCCTGGCCCTCGCCGCGACCTGGGCGGCCTGGGACGGGCGCCCCGTCCCGGCCGACGACCGTGTCCATACGCCGCACAAGGCGATCCGCCGCGTCGCCGACCATCTGGTCGACCACCTCGCCGAGATGGAGGCGCGGCTCGTGGGGGAGGAGACGCAACCGGACCACTGGCACGCCTCGGCGACCACCACCGGGGCGGACCTCGCCCCGTTCACCGGGGCCGATCTCGACGAGGCCCGCAGCCGGCTGACCCGACTGGCCAGGATCTGGGCGAACCGTCTCGACGCGCTGACGCCCGAGCAGCTGGACCGTTCTCCCGGCATCGGCTGGACGTTCCGGCAACTCGCCTTCCACGTAGCGGAATCGACCTACTACGCGGATGCCGTAGGAGACCTCTCACCCACCCGCATGCCCGAGCGCGCCGAACGGATCCCGACACCATGACCTCCCTGGTCGCCTTCACGGCGTTCAGTTCCCTGCACCGCGCGACGACCACGTCACCGCTGCTGCTCCCCAACGCCTGGGACCACGCCTCGGCGACGGCCCTGAGCGAGCAGGGCTTCCCCGCCATCGGCACCACAAGCCTCGCGGTGGCCGCGGCGGCCGGACTGCCCGACGGTACGGGAGCGACCCGCGAGGAGACCGTGCTTCTGACCCGGCGACTGGGCGCCGGGCCGTATCTGCTCTCGGTGGATGCCGAGGGCGGGTTCAGCGACGACCCGGCCGAGGTGGCCGAGCTGGCCCGTGAACTGGCGGCGGCGGGGGCGGTCGGCATCAACCTGGAGGACGGCAGGGGCGACGGCACCCTCACCCCTGTGGAGCTGCACGCGGCGAAGATCGCGGCGGTGAAGGCCGCCGTCCCGCATCTCTTCGTGAACGCCCGCACCGACACGCACTGGCTCGGTGGCCGGGAGGCGGCGACGGCCGCGACGATGGGCCGGCTCGACGCGTATCGGCAGGCGGGCGCGGACGGTGTGTTCGTCCCCGGCCTGACCGACCCCACCGCGATCGCCGCGCTGGTGAAGAGCCTGGACGCGCCCCTCAACATCCTCTACTCGCCGTCCGGGCCCACGGTCGCCCAGCTCGGCGAGCTGGGCGTGCGCAGGATGAGCCTCGGCTCGCTGCTGTACCGGGCGGCACTCGGGGAGGCGATGGCCGTGGCGGCGAACATCCGGGCGGGTCGGCCGGTGGGCGGGGACACACCGACGTACGCACAGGTGCAGAACCTGAGCGTACGCGGGCACGCCCCGGGCCCGGGCTCCGGCTGAGCCCGTGCGATCAGTCGGTGAATCCGTCGCCGAAGCAGGAGGGTCCGGCAGGCCCACCGACCGGACGATCCGGTCGCCGTGATACCGCCGGTCCCCGTCGTGAACAGCTGAACCGACGCCGTCGTTCTCGTCCGTTCGTGGCATGACCCTCTACCGGGGCTCGCGGCCCTCGGGCCCTTCAGCCGCCGGTGCACGGCCGGCGCGGTGTGCACGGGCGCCGTGCACGTCGAGCACGGTCCGGAACTGCTCGCGCGCCTCGCGGAGGCGGCCGGTCGCCAGGTAGGCGCGGCCCAGACGGCTACGGATGTCCATCTCCAGCCAGTCGCAGCTGGGATCGGTGAGCGGGTTCAGCAACTGGTGCTGAACCAGGGCCTGGTGATGGAGGGCGATGGCCGCGGCCGGGTTTCCCTCGCCCTGCTCCGCCGTGCCCAGCCGGGTCAGGCTGCGCGCGCAGAGAAAGATGTCCCCGACCTGCTCGACCAGGCGGATCGCTTCGCGGTACAGGCTCTTGGCTTCACCGTAGTGGCCGAGGCGGAGGTGGACGTCGGCGGCGCAGCTCAGGGGCCTGCCGAGCATGCGCGGTCTGCCGTCCGTCTCGGCACGGGTGCGGGCTTCGGCGAAGCAGGCCAGCGCTTCCTCGTTCCGTCCCCCGAACTGGTGGGTGAGGCCGAGGATGACGAGTGCCGTCGAGGCTACCCAGTCGTTGCGCAGTCGCCCGGCCAGGTCCACCGCCGCGGTGACGTGGCGAATCGCCCCGTCGCCGTCACCCACACTCAGGTCGAGAGCGCCCAGCCCGGCGAGAGTACGGACCTCTTCGCCCGGGTCGGGGCGTCGTCGGACGAGGTCCAGCGCCTCGGTGAAGCAGGTGCGCGCCTGCGTGTACCTGCGTTGGTGTACGGCGGTGTAGCCCAAGCAGTTGCGCAGTGCGGGGGCCATCCGCTCGTCGGTTGCCTCGTCCACGTGGTCGAGCGCGATCTCAAGTGCTGTCTGGCACTCGTGGTAGCGGCCCTGCCGTACGAAGTAGTCGACCAGCGCCTCGGCGATCCAGCAGGCGTAGTCGGCTTCGCCGAGGGCCGCGGCGTGTCCGACGACGTCGGCGAGCTCTCCACCGGCCGCGTCCAGCCAGGCTGCCGCCTCCTGCCAGGTCGTGAAAGGTGCTCCATCCGGCGGAGGTCCGGTGGGGAAGCTGCGGGAGCCCCAGTCACTGGCGATCCGGGCCGCGTCCAGATAAAGGCGGAGCGCGGCTGTGCGTGCGGCGGAGGCCTCGGCGGGCGCGGCCTCCGCGAGGTGTCTTGCGTGCACGCGCACCAGGTCGTGCAATCGATAGCGGCCCGGACGCGGCTGCTGCAGAAGACTCGTGTCGACCAGGCTCTCCAGGATCTGCTCGGTGGCGTGGGACGGCCCATGGAGCATGGTCGCCGACGTCAGCACGTCGAACTCGACCGTCGGTGCCAGACCCAGGGCACGGAATCCGCGCTGCTGCTCGGGTGCGAGATGTTCGTACGACAGGGTGAAGGCCGCCTCCACGCTGCGATCCCCGACGCTCAGTTCGCCGAGCCTGTGCTCATCGCCTGCCATGCGGCCCGCCAGGTACTCCACCGTCCAGGTGCTGCGGTTCTGCAGCCGCGACCCGGCGATGCGCAGTGCCAGCGGCAGTCCGTCGCAGAGCCCGACCAGCTGATGGGTCGCCTCCGGCTCCCTGCCCGCGCGCTCCTCTCCGATGATGTGCGTGAGCAGGGACACCGCGTCCCCGCTGTCCAGGGGCTCCAGGGTGACCCGTCGGTCGGCGTCGAGTTCGGCCAGCCGGCGTCGGCCGGCCACCAGTACCCTGCTTCCCGCCCCTGCCGGCAGCAGCGGCCGTATCTGGTCGGCGTCCAGGGCGTCGTCCAGCACGAGGAGCAGTCGAAGCGGGCTCGTCGCCGCCCGCCAGACCGCGGTGAGCTCTTCGAGGTCGCTCGGCAGTTCGCCTTTGGCCGCGCCGAGCGATCGCAGCAGCCGCTGCAGCGCCTGCTCCGGCGATTGCCGCCGCTGCGTGCTGTGCGCTCGCAGGTCCGCGAACAGGCAGCCGTCCGGGTAATCGGCGCTGAGCTCCCGGGCCGCGCGCACGACGAGCGCGGTCTTGCCGACGCCGGCCGTACCGTCCACCGTCACGATCGATACGGATCCGGGCGCGGAAGGCGCGATCAGCTGAGCCAGCTCGGCCTCCCGCCCGATCAGGTGGCCGGCGTCGCCCGGCAGTTCGTTGACGGTGCGGCCGGGCCGGGGCCGGGTGGAAGGAGCGGCGGAGCGCGCCGTGGCCCGGCCGAGGAGGAGTTCGTCGTCCCGGCGCAGCACCGCTTCATGTACCCGACGGAGCTCATCGCCGGGATCGACCCCGAGCTCGTCGCGCAGTCGCTCGCACATGTCCTGATGGACGGCGAGGGCCTCCGCCTGGCGTCCGTTGCCGTACAGGGCGCGCATGCGCAACGCCGCGAGCGACTCGTCGTACGGACCGGACGCCGACAGGGCGCCGAGACCGTCCAGGGCATCGGCGAACCGGCCGAGCAGAACCAGGCACTCGAGCCGTTCCACCCGAACCCCGAGGAGGCGCTCCAGCAGTCGCTGCCGTTCGACGTCGGCGAACGGTCCGGGCAGCCCGGCCAGCGGCTCGCCGTCGAACAGGTCGAGTGCGGCCGACAACCGGTCCACCGCGGTGGCCGGATCCCCGGACGCCTTCGCGCGCCGAGCGCCCTCGATGTGCTCGGCCAGGTCCGCCGCATCGAGCTGGACGTCGTCGACGACGAGGCGGTAACCGCCCCCTTCCCCGCGGATCATCGAATCCGCCGGCCCGGTGCCCTCCGCGTCGAGGGTCTGCCGCAACCCGTAGATGTAGCTGGGCAGTACCTTGCGGCCGGTTCTCGGTGGCTCGGCCCCCCAGACCCCGTCGAGCAACTGTTCGTGGCTCACCAGGAAGCCCGGACGCAGCGCCAGCGCGGCCAGCACGGCTTGTCGCCGGACGGGCCCCAGGGGCAGCTGGACCCCGCCACGCCAGGCCCGCACCGGCCCGAGCACGGCAAGCCGGAGCCGTCGACAAGAACCCGCGCCCACCCGAAGCCTCCGCCCCGCTCCGCGCATCATCAGAATTTCATTGGCATTGCAGCGTGTGCCGCCATGGTTTGCAAGTGCCCGTCGAAACCACGGTGTTCGACCGCGGGAAGCACCGGAGGGCGCGCTGTGCCGGGCGGCGGCCGTTGGCGGGGGGAACGGCCGCCGCCCCCCGAGGAAGGAACACGGACGTGACCGTCATCGACGGGTCTCTCACGAGATTGCTGAAACAGCGGAGGCTCTTCCTCACACGTGAGCGGAGCGATGCCGCGGAGATCGTGTACGTATGCGTGGACGACGGGCTCCCCGGTGGCTATCCGGTCGGGTACGTCATCCCGTCCCGTACGGGGACCTGGTTCGCGTACGCCCGAGCCCGCCCCGGCCGTGTCTTCGCCAACGACCAGGTGGACGCCGGCCTGTCGAGTGTCGAGGAGGCCGTGCGCGCCGTCCTCGATCACGCCCGCTACGGGGACGTCCTGTTCGCCCTGGAACAGCGGGCAGGCTCCGACGCCACGTACACCGCCGAGGTGAGCCGGGCCCATGCCACCTGGCTTGCCGCGCTCGCCGAGCCCGAAGGCATCACCCACCTCGGCAACGGCAGGGTGCGATTCACCGGCCCCGCCGTCGCGTATCTGCGCGGCCTTCCGGCACGCCTCGGCTGCCACGTGGACGACGACGACCGGATCCGGATGGGCAGGGAGTCGTACCGGTTGGTCCGCGAGACCCGACGCACCGTCGAAGCACGCCCTGAAGGAGGAACGGGCTGACCGACGCCGAGTTGGTGGCCGCGGCCGCCCGCTTCCTGCGGGACGAGGTCATGTCCTGACCACCATGCAGCGGGCGGCGGTCACGAGGATGTCGAAGACGCCGGACCGTGTTCGGTCCGGGGCCATCCGGCTCGTGCCCCCGACAGGATTCGAACCGGCGACACCCGCTTCAGAATGTGCATCATTCTCGATCTCGTACCCCGGTTGAGTGACGGCCACCGTGTGGTGGGGTGCGGCGTGGGCGAGCAGGGTGACGTGAGAGAGCGGGGCGTGCGGGTCGACAGCCAAGGGCTGTCCCGACAGCCCTTAGCCTGAGCTGGCCAGGAGCCCAGTCGACGTCGGGAGCAACACGTGGCAAGGCTGGGAGTGTGGAAGTGGGCGGGAAAGCGGAGCCGCCTGCTGCCCGCCGTCCTGCTTCTCTTCGCCGTGTCGATGGACCTCGCCACACCGCGCACCGTCAGCGCTGCGGCCCTCTACGCGGCCGCGATCCTGACGGCCGCCCCCCTGCTGTCCCTGCGCGGCACCATCATCACCGGCGTGAGTGCGTTCCTCCTCGACTGGGCCATGTTCCGGATCTTCGGCTACCGCCGGAGTCCGGTCGAGTTCAGCGAGCTGGCCATGGTTGCGACAGTGACCGTGATCGCGGCCTTCCTGAATCGCCTCCTGGCCAACCGAGAGATGCAGCTGCAGTCCGTACGCGATATCGCCGCCGCTGCTCAGCGTGCAGTTCTGCCACACCCGCCGGAGAGAATCGGCCCGCTGCGCTTCGCCGCACACTACGAGGCCGCTCAGACGGATGCGCAGATCGGCGGGGACCTCTACGCGGTGGTCGACACTCCGTTCGGTGTGCGCTGCGTGATCGGTGATGTGCGTGGCAAGGGGATGGAAGCAGTCAGGGCGGTCGCGGTCTGCGTCGGGACTTTTCGAGAGGCGGCCCTGCAGGAGCCCAGCCTGGCCGGCCTCGTGCAACGGCTGGAGCGGGCCGTCACCCTCGATGCTCGGCAGGCAGGGAGCCTGTTCGAGAGCGAAGGGTTCATCACAGGCGTGTTCGTGGAATTCCCGCAGCGAGGAAACGAATTCCGGTTGGTCAACCGCGGGCACCCGGCGCCTCTGCTGTTCCTGGGAGACACAGTGCAGTACGTCGAGCCCGGTCGGCCGGATCTGCCTCTGGGCCTGGCTGCCCTCGGTGCCGGCCCCGAGTGCGTCGACACGGTGACGTTCCCCGAAGGAGCCAGTCTGCTGCTGTACACCGACGGGCTGACCGAGGCCCGGGACGAGACGGGCACCTTCTACGACCCGGTCGGCAGGTTCACGGGACATCGCCATCCCGGCCCGGACGCCCTCGTCGACGACCTGCTCGCCGACGTGCACAGGCACACGGGTGGTACGAGAACCGACGACATGGCGCTGCTGGCCATCACCCGTACACCCGACGACGCACGACCGACGAGCCCTCGATAGTGACGCTCCCGGCTCCGGGGGTATCGCCGTCTCGGTGACGGCGGTGACGGATGCGCGCCTCATGGGCGCAAGCGCGAGTGCGGACGTCACGGCATCCGGGCTTGACGTTCACACTAATGTCAACCTTTAGCTTCGGTTCAGTAGCTGAAAGCCAGCTGAACGGCGCAAGGAGACATTGCCATGTCCAAGGCTCTGACAGGACGGACTGCGCTCGTGACCGGAGGGTCGCGGGGTATCGGTGCGGGGATCGCTCGTGAACTGGCACGCGAGGGTGCAAACGTTGTCATCACCTACCGAAAGTCGCGCGAGCAGGCGGAAGAGGTTGTCGCGGACCTGGCCGCTCTGGGGGCGAAGGCGCTTGCCGTGCAGGCGGATCAGTCCGTTCCCCACGAGGCGTCGACCGCTGTCGAACAGGCTGCCGAGTTCCTGGGCGGCCGGATCGATGTGCTGGTGAATTCTGCCGGAGTCGCCGTCATGGGAACCGTCGACCAGTTGGACCTGGACCTTCTCGAAGGAGTCCAGCAGATGATGGCCACCAATGTGATGGGGACCGTCGTCACCACGCATTCCGCATCGCGCTATCTGCCCGACGGCGGGCGTGTCATCTTGGTGGGAAGCAATGTCGCCCACCGCATTCCTGTCCCTGGCGTTGCCGAATACGCGGCAAGCAAGGCAGCGATCGACCAGCTCGGCCGCGGGTGGGCGCGCGACTTCGGCCCGCGCGGCATCACCGTCAATGTCGTACAGCCCGGGGCGACCGACACGGACATGAACCCTGCGGACGGGCCGAATGCTGCCCCGCAGGTGGCCATGACACCCCTGGGGCGCATGGGCACCACCGAGGACGTTGCCAAGGCGGTCGTCTTCCTCGCCGGTGAGAACGCTGCGTACATCACAGGCGCACGGTTGACCGTCGATGGCGGATTCAGCATCTGATTTGGGAGCAGCACCCGTAGCGTGCGGTGCTCCGGTGCCAGGACGGCAGTCGACGGCACCGGAGCACCGCCACTGGGGAATCGGCCCGTCGCGACGTCCTCGAGCCCGCCTCCGTCACACCGGCAGCGTCAGCCCTGCGCCTCATCGATGGCGCCTTCCGGCAGGTGAGCGCTCGGCCGCGTGAGTCTCGCCGCTGTCACTCCGCAACCAGGACCAGGACTCCGTCCGCGGTCGTGGGCGTGGGGACCGTGGCGTCCTCGCGGAGGCGCAGGTAGGCCTCGATCGCGCGCTGGTTGCGTTGCAGCACGTCGATGCGCCGTTTGATGCTGCTGAGTTGACGTCGCAGACCGTCCAGGTCCTTTGCGTCGGGACACTCCCGGGCGTGCGCATCGCCCTCGGCGGACCCGAGGCAGGGCAGGACCTCGCGGATCATCTCCGTCGTCAGACCGGCTTCGAGGAGTTCGCGGATCTGCAGTACACGGTCGATGGCCGGCTCGCCGTACGTGCGGTATCCGTTGGGACTCCGGAACGGCGTCAGGATGCCGACCTCTTCGTAGTAACGAAGCAGCCGCGGCGCGACACCGGTCTTCGCGGCCAGTTCTCCGATCTTCATATTGCCCTCCCTTGTCGGGTATTCGTGCGGACGGTACGCCTCGTCCTCGCACAGGCAGGCGATCTTGCCTTCGACCGCTGAACCTTCACACTACTGGAAAGGTTCGGCTTCTTCCGCAGTCCGGAATGTGAGATCGAACCGCCCGCGCCACGACTCGGTGACAGCCGGACAGCGCCGGACCCTCCCCCGCCATGACCTGGGAGGGTCCAGCGCTTATGCGTTCTCTGCGGCACCCTCGCCACGGTGCTGTGACCTGGACGAACGGGAGCGTAGGCGCACCCAGGGTGGTGGGAGAAGATCTCTCCCACTCTCCCCTCGTTGCCCTGCCCGTCGGGGAGCTACTGGTTCGCTGGGGGACCTTGCGGAGTCCACCGGTCCGTGCCCGGTCGGAGACGTCCGCCTGGCTCAGTCGAGCAGCGTCTCACCGAGCCGTGATCCGCTCGCGAGGCCGAAGTCGGCCGAGCTGAGGGACTTGGAACCGGAACCGGTGAGGCCGGACGAAGTACCCGGGAGGGTCCACAGGCCTCCGCTGCGGTCGTTCTCGAAGGAGGCGGTCACCGCCAGGTCTGCCTTGCCGTTGTTGTTGTAGTCGGTGAGCCGGACCTGGGCGCCGAAGAGGTCATCGGTCTCCGCGACGCCCGGAACGCCGGCGGTGTCCTGGGAAATGCGCACGACTCCGGATTGCGAGACACCGGAGGCGGAGCCGCGGAACACTGTCACGTCACCGGCGTTCTCCAGATTGCCGAGCCATTCGCCGTTGGCGCCGACCACCAGTTCGGCCTTGCCGTCGCCGGTGATGTCGCCGATCGCCACCGAGGATCCCCAGCCGTCGCCGTCCTCGTCGGCGCCGGGCACACCGGTGCTGTTCTGGTGCAGGGTCACCGGGTCGCCGAAGCCCGTCAGGCTGCCGTACCGGACGGTCACGTAACCGGAGCCGTTGCTGGGGTCGTCGACGTAGTAGGTGTCGGGCCAGGTGAGGGAGGTGGCCATGTCGTCGAAGCCGTCGCCGTTGATGTCGCCGAGGGCGACCGCGGTGCTCCCGTCGTCCACGCGCTGTATCCGGTTCGGACGGCCTTCCTGACCTGTGTAGATGTCGGTGCCCGGGCGTCCGGTGCCGGGATTGCCGGTCACGGCCAGGTCGTGCTTGCCGTCTCCGTTGACGTCGCCCACGGCTGCTTCCCAATTGAGGAGCTGGGCACCCGGGACCGCCATGGTGTACGCGGGGGTTGTCTGGCTCTCCCGGGAGTGGCCGCCCTTGTATACGACGACCGCGTCCGGCTCGATCACGGCGAGGTCCGCGCCGCTGTCACCGGTGAAGTCCCCCACCGCCACGTCCAGGCCATGACTCTGCCACTGGTGTGGGTTGTCCACCGTGGTCGTGGTGCTGCTGGTGAACGGCTTGGCGCCGCCCCAGAGGATGGTCACGCTGCCCTGGCCCTCGTACGCGCCCACGTCCTCACCGTCGGCGCCCACAACCAGGTCCGCGTATCCGTCCGAGTCCAGGTCTCCGCTGGCGATCGACATACCGAAGCGGTCGCCCTCTTCCGGTGTGCCCGGCACCCCTGCGGAACTCTGGTTGAGCCCGATCTTCTGCGTGGTCAGTCCGGTGGCCGATCCGAGAGACACGACCACACCACCCGCAGCAGAGGCGCCGTTGATGGACTTGTACGGCGCGCCGATCGCGATGTCCCGGTGTCCGTCGCCATTGAAGTCGTCGGCGTATCTGGCGGGGGCGGCGGACGCCGGTGCCGCGGTCACAGCGGTGAACAGGCCACCAGCCAGCGCGGTTACGGTCGCGGCGGCGACAACGGTGCGGAAGGGCAGAGACATGACGGTCTTCTCCTTGGAGCAGTGTGGGGCGATGCCGTAGACGACCCAAGTGGTTGAAGGGTTGTACGAGGCAGGCCGTACGTTTGCGCAACCCGACTGATTCGTCCGAGTGCGCCGCCTCGCGGCGGAATCGGCCGGCAGCCTCGGCCGGCGCATCCGAAACCGGGTACGTCCGGCATCAGGCCCGGTGGCGGCGCCCTCTACGACGACGAGACCGAGGACCGCCACCGTCGCGCCCTGCCCCTCCCAGCCGCGCGGATGTCGAAGACCTCCGGCTGTGATCGGCTGGGGGTCTTTTCGCTTGTGCCCCCGACAGGATTCGAACCTGCGACACCCGCTTAAGGGGTTCGACCGACCGGACACGGGATCACGGCCACACGCCTCCGGCGTCGGAACGGGATGCCGCCCTGCACTCTCGGATCCGGTGTTGCGCGCTGACGTTGCCGTCGACCGCTGCCGTCACGACCTCCAGCCGAAGCTGCTCGGCCCCGGCCCCGGCCATGGCCCCGGCCACCGTGGCGCCGGCCGCCCCTGGGATGCCGGCGAGCTTCGCCTCACAAGTTGTCCGATCGCCGTCCGGGGTGTCCACGGGCATCCGCCACATGGGCCCAGCTGCTGGTCAGGGCGCCTGCCGGACATCATGTTCGCAGTCGTCCGCCTGTGCTCGTCGGCGTTGTCACGCGGTGGGACACCCAGCCGCGCCGGTGACTGATCGCCTTGTCTCGTTGGCAACTCGACGCGGTGGGCGCAGACATCCATGTGACGGCGTCCGTCGTCCGGGTAGTCGGCGAAGGCGCACCGATGAGTTCCGCCGGCCGGGCCGGTCTACCAGTACGTACGCCATCGACTCACCGACTGGAGACCCACCATGACGAATCCCGCACACCCGGGCCGCACGCTGTTCGTGAACATCCCCGTGGCGGACCTCGAGCTCAGCAAGGCGTTCTTCGCCAAGCTCGGGTTCGGCTTCAACCCGATGTTCACCGACGAGACCGCCGCCTGCATGCTGGTCGGCGAGCATGCCTTCGTCATGCTGCTCAGCCGCGAGAAGTTCGCGGAGTTCGCGAAACTGCCGATGGCCGATCCCACCACGCACACGCTGGCCCTGTACTGCTTCAGCGTGTCGTCCCGCGATGAGGTCGATTCGGTCAGCGCCGCTGCAGTCGCGGCGGGCGGCTGCGAGGTGGATGGCGCCGAGGACCATGGCTTCATGTACTCACGCAGCTTCTACGACCTCGACGGCCACGGCTGGCAAGTCATGTGGATGGACCCGGCAGCGGCGGAGCAGGGCCCCGAGGCGTTCGCGGCCTCCGCGCAGGGCGCCGATACCCCGGCCTGACCCACCACGCGTAAGGCACGTGGCAAAGCGGTCGTCAACGGCTGCCCCACCGCCTGAAGGCCTCGGACCAACTGCGCGGGTGTCGGCGAGCTGCCGCGGGCGTACCGGACGCAGCAGTGTGCGGGCGGCGCCGATGACCTGTGCCCGCCGGGGCAGCTGAACTCCCGCCCGTGTCGCGGCGGGGGAACAGAAGGCCGGGCACATGTTCGCAAGACCGTCCACTGCCACCTGTGGCATATGCGCGAGCGCATGGATCCTTCGCTCGGTCGGCCGGGCGGAACTTTAGGCATCGACCGGACCGTCTTTACTCTGGTCGATCCGCTGCCATTGCGGCTACCTCAGACCACTCGGCGCCGCTGCTGCTCACCATTGCGTCTCCTGCGACGCCTACGCGCCTTCGCATCGTGCTCAACAGACTTTCGTCCGGAGCGCGCCGGTATGCGAGCAGCCATTCCAGAGCCCCAGGATCCATGGGGCGCGGGCATGGCGCACGGTGACACTGTGTAGAGTCCCGCGCATGCCCGCACCCGTCATCGTTCGTGATGTTTTCCACCGGCTACAGGAAGAGCTGGGGGAGGAGGACGCCGGCATCACCTTCGAAAACGGCCCCGGCCCTCTCGACCGGATCGACGTCATGGTCCACAGGGCGGCGGATTCGTCGGGCGTCACCGTCTTCACCACGGTCGGGATGTCGGTCGAATCCATGCCCTCCCGTGACGGCCGAACAGGCGGCCGGGCGGAACTTCGTCTGTTCCGTCGTGGGCACGTGGAGCCGCAGGACGAAGGCCTCATCGCAATGTGCCTGGCAAACCTGGCGGCGTATCCGTGGACGCTTGGGCGGGCTCTTGGCTGGGGAGAGGTCGTCACCTTTCCTGACGACGTGCCGACCTACCCGGGGTGCCGCCGCGCCTTCCTGGCGGGCCCTTGGACCGACGAGCAAACCGACTCCATACAGACCAGCACCGAAGCCGTTCGGGTGGTGAACGTTGTCCCGATCAGCGAATCGGAACGGGTTCAGGCCCTGGCGCTACGTCCCAAGGCGTTCTTCAGGGATCTGCTCGATGCGCGGGACGTGTTTACGCCGCCCCACCCATGAGTTCGTCGTCCGTGACTTTGCCGAGCCGTCCCGACGCAGCGACCAGGGGAACAGGAACGTAGCCCCTGAATACTTCGGTCAGTTGACCTCGCGCCTTCCTTGGGCGGGATCTGTGGGGACTGCACCCCAACTTTTGCCCCGTCCGTTCAGGTCGCGATGGTCTCCGTCGGTGAATAGTCACCGCGGATGTCGCCGGTCTCCTCGTCGAGTTGGTGCGCCGTCAGAGGCCGACGGCTGCCCGGGGCGTTCGCCGTGGCGGCGCCGGCCTCCGGGCTGGAACTCCTGTCGTACTGGTGTTGGCTGCGGTATCGACCACGCCGAAGGGGGCCACCCAGCCCTGGGAGTCCATCGCCGGGCTCGTGGCGGGCTTGGCTCTCGCGCTCGGCGGCTGCCCGATAGTGCTGATGGAGCCTGACGACGGGGACGGGAGGCGAGCCTCAAGCTGATGGCCTGGGCCACCGTCCCGGTCCTGCTGCTGTTCGTCCTGGGGAGCTGGTGGCCGGTGCGCCGGGGCGTGTCGAAGGTCGCCAGGGTCGCCCCACCGAGCGACAGTGCCTGAGAGCGGTGGTGCACGGGACGCGCCCTGCACGGGGCCGGGCCGTTCTACCTCACTCTCGACTGGAGCTCGGGCAGTGTCGAAGGCGCCGTGATCCGCGTCAAGAAGATGAAGCGGCAGCTCTGCGGCCGAGCCGGATTGAAATCACTCCGAAAAATGATCTCGCTTCGGCAGCTTGCGCAACAGCGTTGGTCTGTCACTGGTCGGCACGTCAGGGCTCAGAGTTCCGTCGTCCAGACCCCGACAGGGTGCTCCTTCGGCGGCAGCCACAACTGAGGCTGCGACTCCCGATGTCTCTCCTCAGCCTGATCTTTCCAGTGGAAACGGCCGTCCATGTCGGGCCACGCAACTTGCAGCACAGGCAACGGAGGCCGCCGGTAGAACCCCATGGCCCGCCCGAAGAAGGTTCGGTACCAGCGGAGATCGACCTGCCTGAGCGCGACTTGGTGACCGTCGACAACCTCAGGATGCCTCTGGCCTTCAGCCAAAACAGCACCCGCGGCGGACTTCGCTCCGAGCCTGTTGAGCATGCGGTGCATGGCGTGGACATCGAGTCCGAACATGGAGAGTTCAGGCCCGCCGTGAGTGTGCGCGAGGCCGATCGTGTAGGCGAATCCAGGACCGATCTCGTCTTCGGGAACCATCTGGACGTGCCATCCGTGCTGCTGCACATTCTCGATGATCGTCAGATCCGCGCGGTCGGCCTCGTCTCGGTCACCGTAGTCATGGCAGAGCACACAGCGGCACTGGAACGAATCATCGGTCATGTGCGGAGGCTACGAGGTGAGCGGCTGAATCCGGCAGTCGGGGTTCGTGACCACCCTTTCATCGAACAACATCGTCACCCTCCGCGACCGCTCCCCAAGATCTGTGCCGGAGCCCGAGTCGTGAAGGCAGTTGTTCACGAGTTCTGGGGGCATGCGAACCTGGGGCCGGGTGAGGTTCATGAGAGCGCGGGGTACCACCCTGCGGCTGGCCTCTCCCGAAGGCCTCTCCCGAACGAGGGGCGGAGGAGCCTTCCGGCGAACGGGGGGTTCACGCGCTGCCGACGCCTGCTGTTCCCCCGTGGCTCCCCGTAGGTTCTGGCACGGCTGTCGCGCGGCCTCAGTCTCCCTGGAACCACAGATAGCTGCCCGGGGTGTCAGCGCACTGCCCGAGCATCGCTGCAAGGTCATCCAGCGCAGCGAGCTGATGCACATCACTGCACCGCTGCTTCAGCTCGGGGATCTCCCGAAGAGCGGTGGCGGACTCCTGCTCGTTCATCAGCGTGTCTTTGTACGGATCGACAGAGGTGAGCCGTCCGGTGATGCCGAGGCGTTGGAGTGAGTCGAGCGCATCGGCCAATGCATCGCCGTGTCCGTAAGAGCTCTGCAGGAACGTTGCGCGGGACTTGCGCGAGTTACGTGCCGGCCGCGCCGAGTGCAGCTCCAGTTCAATGCCCATGCCCTCCATGATGCCGCTCGAGCTGGGACGCGGTGCCGCAGGGCCTGGACCTCGATGAGATCACTGCACCACGCATCCGCACCTGGCGTACCGAGCGGCTGTCGTCCACAGCCCTGCCGTGATTCCTCGGCAGGACCTGCAGAGCAGGCAACGGGGCCCCGCACCGTCACCACCCGACTGTACGAACGGCCTTGACGCCCTGGGCCGCGAGTGTGCGGATGCTTCCAGCCGGACGGCGGCGCGCGCCCCCGCTGCCGTCAACAGCTGCCGTCAGCGGCTCGTTCGGTGGCGCGTGAACGGGGGACCTTGCTGATGCGGTAGACCCCCTCCTCGCAAAGCGGCGCCCCCCGCTACTGGCCAGAACCCGGCGGCGGAAAAGTGATTGCCGCATATCCGTTCGCGACCGCTCACGCACCTCGGCAAACACCCGGCAAACGCCCGTCCAACACTCGCTTTGGTTGTCCCTACAACCTTCCAGCCCTTCCAGAGGTCTGGCGGCTGATCAGATCTTGATTCCCTGGGGGGAACACATGAGAAAACGCACCCTCTCGGCGCTGTGCACACTCGGCGCACTCGGTGGCGTGCTCGCGGCTCCGACGGCGGCACAGGCGGCCGACCCGCACCCGGCGGGCCCCTCGGTCCGGACCGACGAGACCCGGATCTACGTGGACTTCGGTACGCGCACGCTGCCGAAGGACCTGAAGGTGCTCCTGCGCAAGACGGGCACCGACACCCCGGTGGCGACCATCGATGAGTTCGGCTTCCTGGAGGACATGGACCCCTGCATGCCGTCCTGCCAGGACGACCCCGGTGAGACCGCCGTCGAGACCACCCCGCTGCGCCTGGCGGACCTGGGCCGGTACGCGGTGGACGTCGAGTACGACGGCACCGAGGGTGAAACGATCCTCCACAAGGACGAGGCGATCTTCGACTACCACCTGATCCCGCAGGTCAAGACGTTCGAGGTGAGCGGGAAACCGGACCTGGAGCACAGGACGGTGACCGTCAAGGCGGACGCGACGCTGCGCGACCCGCGCGACGGCGCCGAGACGCCGATGGCGAACGGCCGGCTGGTGCTGGAGACGACGGCGACGAAGACGGGACTGACCACCGACGCCGCGGGTCATGTCGAGACGCCCTTCACTTTCACGGGCACGGAGAAGCACGACACGACGACGCGGCAGAACGACGTCAGGATGGTCCTCCGGCCGGCCGGCGCGAACGCCGCGCACGGTCTGACCCGCCAGGTCGAGGTCGGCTACACCACGACCGACATCACGCTGGACTCGCCCACGGTGAGGGGCGCGGACGGGACAGACGCCCCGTTGACCGGCCGGGCCACCTACCGCGACAGCAACGGCGTCTCCAAGCCGGTCCCCGTCGGCACGCCCATGTCGGTGTACACCGTACGGACCTTCAAGACCGGGGAGGACGGGCGCTTCACCACCCAGGTCCCTGTCGACGGCACCCGACGGCAGACGATCGCCCTCCTCGGCACGCCATGGCTGTCCAACTCGTACGCGTACGTCAGCTCCGACCCGACGACGAGCGCGGGCTTCCACAGGCTCCCCACGGTCACTGTCAGCCGGTACAAGAAGGTCTCGGTGGCAGGCGTCTTCGACCGCTACGACCTTCCGGCTTACACGACCCTGAAGGTGAACCTCCAGTTCAAGGCGAAGGGCACCACGACCTGGGTCACCAAGAAGACCATCGACAGCCCCGCCATCGCGGGCGACAGTTCCCGCACGGTCACGGCCGCGGACCTGCCCTACCAGGGCGTGGGCGTCTGGCGGTTCCAGTTCCCCGGCACCAAGCAGATCCCGGCCGGCCCCGCCCCGGAGTCGTACACGGTGTACCGCCAGATGACGGCCTTCCCGGAGTTCAACGCGAACCCCGAGCCGGTCAAGGCGGGCGCCCCCCTCACGATCACCGGCAAGCTCAACACGAAGAACGAGGACAACGGGCAGTGGTCCGCGTTCGCCGGCGCGCGGATCGACATCTACTTCCGCGCGAAGGGCACGACCACCTGGCGCGGGGCCGGCGTCGCCGTGACGGGCAATGACGGCAAGTTCACGAAGACCTTCACGGCGGCCAAGGACGGCGACTGGCAGGCCAAGTACGAGGGCGACGAATGGAGTCACTTCTACAGCTACAGCCGCCTGGACTTCGTGGACGTCCAGTGAGCACGGCCCGCGTGGGGTGACCGCACCCGCCCGCTCGCGTCCCGGGGCTCTTCCGGCCAGCGGGCGGGCGGAGCCGCAGTGCGGCGAGGACGCCGCGCGGCCCTGATGCGACGCGCGGCGTCACGAGGGTGACAGCACCCCGACGACCCCCAGCGCCGGGAGCAGCGCCATCGGTGCCCCGGCCGACCGGGTCTCCCGCACACCCGCGTGCGGTCCGGGGCCTTTTGCCTGGTGCCCCGGCAGGATTCGAACCTGCGACACCCGCTTTGGGAGCGAGGTGGGGCGAGTTGAGGTCTGACCTGCGGAACGCGGACTTCGGCGGCTGCTGGCTGTGGCCTCCGCCGGCAGCCGCTGTTCCCCGTGAGTTCCCGCCCGATCTGGCGCGGTTGTGGCACGAGGGAACTTCTGAACTATCGCGAACTCACTCGCGAGTCCTGTTGCCACCTCGGCCGCCGCACCCTCGCCGAGGACGCCGCCGCGCGCCGCTGCTGGCGCAGGAGTCGCGCCATCACTGCGCACACCACGACCGGCACGGTCACGAGCACGGTCCACCATGGGATGCCGAGCCACCCCGACGCGGCCCCCACACCCACGCCGACGCAGATGTTGGTGAAGGCCAGCCACCTGCCGTACGGCTCCCAGACGAAGGGCGCGTAGGCGGTCGGCCTGGCCAGGCGGACCGCGCCGAATACCAGCGACTGGGCCGCGAGGAGTGCGACGAGGACGCCCATGGCAGCGTTCCCCTGGTGCTCGTCGCGAGGTGCGTCGGAGGTGTTCTGGCGGACGCCGTCCTTGCTGAGGACAACGATGTCGCGGCGCCAGCCGGTCGCGATGACCTCGTCACCCCGATGCAGCTCGTCGAAGAGCGGCCCGGAGTCGCTGAACCGCACGACCCTCTGCCAGGAGTCGTCGCCCTTGTCCTTGAGAGTTGCCTCGTAGTTCCTGGCCTTTCCTGCGAACGTGGACTCGGTCTTCGCGACGGTGAAGTGCCAGGTAGTGAGGCAGTCCTTCGCAGCCACCTCCTGCGGGGTCGCCTGCGCGGGGCACGGCTCGGCTGCCCGGTAGTGCTCGTAGCGCTCCTGTTGGCCCGGCACCCACACCGTGAACGCCAGGTAGCTCAGCACCGCCCACAGCAGAGACAACACGATCAGCGCCACGCCCGTGAGCCGCGGCCGGCCCGGCGACTTCCGGTCGGGACTGGCCTTCTTGCCCGCCGTGGCCCACGCCCGCTCTGCCATCGCTGACCCCCTCCACCCGGTTTTCATGAGCTGGAGCAGGCATAGCACCGCTTGCCTGCTCCATCAACCAACCATTCACCCCAGCTCCCATCCCGTACGCCGTCGACCCACACACCGTGGAGCGGGCCTGGTTCAGGGCGTCAAGGTGGAGCGCGCCACTGCACGAACGACTGTGAGGATTGGTCATCGCACCGCTCGGCGGCCTCGTCGCACTGGGGCACGTCATGAAGCCCGCGCGATGAGTCGGCCTGCTCGCATTGAGACGCGACTGTCGTCAAATGGTGCCGTCAAAAGGCCCCGGACCATGATCGGTCCGGGGCCTTTTGCCTGGTGCCCCCGGCAGGATTCGAACCTGCGACACCCGCTTTAGGAGTTCGATCCACCCGCTGCCTGTCGGGCTCCACCCGTGCACGCTCTGACCATTCGCGACCGCTGAACGCTGCGGCTGTCCGTAGTCGTTGATGTCAACGCTGGATGTCAGCGGAACAGCTCCGGCATTGGGCAGACCTCCACCGGTGGATCCGGGCTCATTCGCAGCGCGGTGAGGATCGGCCGTGCCGCCTCCTTCTTCCCACACGAGGATGTCAGAGTGCTTACCAGCCACCGGCCACAACTATGGGTGACGGCGCCAGGATCAGCGACCCACGGTGAGATATTGCCGCAATGTAAACAAATCAGACGTTCCAGGATGCAGAAATATCCAGACAGGGCCCACAGATCAGACAGACGGGCTTTCAGCCAACCGGTTTCACCACGCTTTACAGCCAGGCATATGCCATTCGATGATCCCAGTCCCCACACGGGGAATCACTGGGAGGGGTTTCATGAAGATCACCGGTAGATCCGTCGCTTTCACCATCGCTGGCGCAGCTCTGGCTGTTGGCGGCCTCGTGGCGCCGGCCACCGCGGACAGTTCTCAGCTCAGCGCGTCTGCGATCGCGAGCACCCCCGGAGCTACCGTCACCGTCCACCATCGTGGGGACGGCACCCAGCCGCCCGCAGAGCTGGGTAACCCCTCTGAGTGGGGTGTGGTGACGATCAAGATGGACGCTGCGGCGGGCTCCGTTAGCCCGCTGTCTGAGGCCTGCGTCAGTGCCAGTGGCGGCAACTGGTGTTACGGCTGGTACACCACGGAAGTCAGCACCGGGGTATTCAATAAGTACTGCTACTCGAACTACTACCATTACACGAAGAGCCACGCGTCCACGGTGAAGATCGCTGGCGGCACGAGGAAAGATACCGCTCCAGCCAACGCCACCTCTAACGCCCACCTCACTGCGGGTCTCGCCTACACCTGCTCTACGTACTACAGCATCGATTAGGCTCTGATCCCCGCACCGATCAGTAACTCCATGCAGGGTGCGGTCGGTTGGTGTGCCGCTCGGGGGCTGGTCCGTTGCCCGCGCAGTCCCCGAGTAGTACCACCTCCACCTCTGGCTTAATCACGGAACGGGGAAGAGGGATCATGCGCTTTCCGCGCACTAGTGTTGCACCGATCGCTGTGTCTATCGGGACGGGTTTGCTACTTGGCCTAGCGGGTCCCGTTGCCGGAAAGTTGGACAACGCCGTTTGTGTCACCCTAAGTGTGGTCCTTTCCGGAGGGTGGCCGTGGGCCTGTTATGCATTCTTGGTGGGCTATTTCCGCCGATCCAAAATTGAGTCAGCACTGCTGTCATCTTTGGGGTTGGCTATCGGTGTGGTTGCATACTACCTCTTTAAGGACATGTACCCCGCTATCCCGGCCGGGCTGGAATCGGGCGCCTCCGGCGAAGGGCTTTCCTCTCGGATTCTCGTGTGGGGAATAGCGGCGTTCATTTTCGGTGCCCCCGTGGGGCTCGTGGGAAATCTGGCACGGACTCCCGGAATTGGCGGCCTATTTTTCCGCCTCCTTATTCCGCTGACCGCCTACATTGAGACCTCTCAGCGCTTGCACACAGAAGCGGACTCGCAGGGTGCGATTGTCGGAATTACCTGGACCGTGATCCGCGTCACCGCATGCGTTGTCGGCGTGTCTCTTGTGGGGCACACGGTATGGAGCTGGTGGCGTGATCGGCGCAACCGACCCGAAGACCGGCAAGGAGTCGGCGTGCCAGTCAATCACCCCTGACGCATCGTCCGTGCGTGGTGATGCCCCAATGGGGTCCCGTGGCGTCTACATGCCGGGCAAATCCGCCAGGATTCGCCGACGATCGGTCCCGTTGGTGTCAGCCGCTGATGTCATCGCCAGATGGACCCGTTCAGGAGGCCGGGCCGGTGTCCGTACGTACGTACCCGATGGCGACGAGTCCCGCTCCGATGACAGCGGCAGTCGGAGACCAGAATGCGCCCCATACAAGCAGGAGGGCGCCTGCCCCCCACACCCTTGGCCGCCTGACGTGCCGCTGTAGCCAGCGGCCGGGGACTCGTCCGAGGAACAGGGCATGGATGCCGAGTACGGCACCCGTCAGTGCAAGCGCGATCGCTACGAACAGCGCGCCGAGCACCATAGCCCCAAAAGCCAATCCCACGGCCTACCCCCTTAACGCCACCCTTCGGCGGCTGGCCCAGTGTGGCAGAGGGAGCGACCGCCCGAGAGTGGTTGAGGCGGCAGCGTTCGCCGCTCTGCTCAACCCACCACTCACCCCAGCTCCCATCCCGTCCGCCTTCGGCCAACACACTGTGGAGCGGGCGTGGTTCAGGGCGTCAAGGTGGAGCGCGCCACCGTACGAACGACCTTGACGCCCTGGGCCGCGACTGCTCGGCTCTGCCTGGGGCGAAGGTGGTCGGGATGGGAGCCCACCACGCTCACCACGAATCTGCCGGTACCCGCGAACGGCGTCCCGACCCATCCCGGAGTCTGAGCGCCCCGCCGGAGGCATGTCCCTGAGCCGCGGACGACTTCCTCGCTCCCACCCGCAGCACGTAGCGCGCCGCCTGGCGCGGCCAGCCGGGGCGAAGACAGAGGCGGGCCGCGCCGCTGAGGCGGCGCGCACCCGCGCCGTGCGCGGGTCTTGATGAAGTAGGGAAACTCTTACCGCGCTCATGGCCCGTGGGGCTCCATGAGAGCTGTCTGCAGACCAACCACCTGAGCTACGGTGCGATTCATGCCTTCCGTATTGGACACACCCCAGGGAGCGGCCGAGCTGGCCGAGTCGCTGTTGCCGCCGCTTGGGAATCGCTGGCTTCACACGCAAGCTGTCGCGCAACGTGCTCGCCAGGCATCGGCGGCTGTGCCAGCGGATGAGCGGGATCTGCTCGTTGCCGCTGCGTGGCTCCATGACATCGGATACGCCCCAGAGCTGCGGGATACCGGCTTCCACCCCATCGATGGTGCTCGTTACCTGGAAACCCTCGGGGCGCCGTCACGCCTCGTGCGACTGGTCGCCCATCACTCCGGCGCCGTCTACGAGGCAGAGCAACGCGGGCTCTCCGCTGAGCTGGACGTGTACGAGCGGGAGGACTCCCCGCTTCTGGACGCGCTCATCTACGCCGACATGACGACGGGGCCCGCTGGCCAGCCCTTCGACTTCGGCCGGCGGATTGATGAAATCTTGGTCCGCTACGAGCCGGGCGGCGAGGTGCACACCGCGATCAGCAAGGCGCGGCCGTACCTGGGTGCCGCTGTAGAGCGGACCCGTACGCGGCTCTCCGCTGGTTCGTGAGGACTCCGCATGTCTGATCAAGTCCGATCCCCCGCGCACCATGCAGTCGAGCATGAGGACGTGGAGACTTTGGCCCAGCTGCTCGACGCCGGGGCAGACCCTAACGAGGTCGACGGCAGTTTGACGCTGCTTACCCATGCCATCGACATCGAGGGGGATGGAGCCCAGCAGCAGGGGGAGCCTCTCACCGTGCACACCACGGCAGTGCTCTTGGCCTACGGCGCAGATCCTCAATTGGTCGATCCCCAAGGGAATACGCCCATGTCGATCGCTGAGGAATACGGGCATGAACTCGCGATCCGTCTCCTACGCAGGTACCTGGCTGGCAACCTCTTGCGTTAGCCGATGTAAGGCTCGGATCGGCGCGCTTGGCCGTGCTCGATCCGCATCTGCATGGACGGATGGATGTTCAGCCCGTCCAACCTGTCGGGGGCGACGAAGGCGACTTCTTTGCTCTCGCTGCTTGTCCGTAGCTCGCCGCCGACGATGCGGGCCGTGAAGCAGATCGAGAACTGTTGTCGTACCTCGCCGTCGTCATACGCCATAACGTGCGCGGGGTTGGTGTAGAGGCCGACCAGTCCGGTCACCTCTACGTCGAACCCCGTCTCTTCCTTCGTCTCGCGTACCGCGGCATCGGCAACCGACTCGCCGACGTCGACCCCGCCGCCCGGCAAGGCCCACAGATCGTTGTCGGTCTTGTGGATCAGTAGGACTTCCCCGGCCTCGTTCAGGGCCACGACCGTCACCGAAGGGACGATGCTGTTCGCCTTCGGAGCGTTCGGATCGTTGATGTAGTCGACGCGGGCCATGTCTCCAGCGTCGCACGTCCGTCGTCCGGCCTCCCTAGGCGGGGCGACCTCGCTCCCATGCGTAGTCGAAGCTCCGCATGTAGTGGCGGAAAGTGCGGGCGCCGGGGATGTAGCGGAAGTGCAGCACCGGGTTCTGCCCTGCGGGTGCTCCGAGGACGTGCGGATTCACCAACACGTCGTCGTCGAAGCGGTAGATGGAGTTGTACAAGATCGTGTCGTGCAACCGGACCTCGATGCCTGGCGTCGTGGCCACCGGTTTGAGGTAACGGCCGGTGATCCGGGCGCGGGCGGCAAGGTCGTCGCCGATGCCTTCTTCCTCGCCTCGCTGGCGCAACATCGCCGAGTCCGGATCGCCGAGCAATATCCGCACTTCAGCCCCGCTCTTGGCCTTGTCGGCCAATTGGCTGGGAAGGTCCTCGCCGTGCCAGGCGTGTGGGGTCGCCGGTGGCCGGACTGACGCAGGCGGCCTGCAAGGAAGAGGCGCGGGTCTCGTTCGGGAAGGTCGCCGAGTTCCAAAAGCGCGGCGCGGTCCACTTCCACGCGGTCGTCCGCATCGACGGACCGGACGGGCCCGACACCCCGGCCCCGGCCTGGGCCACCGTCGAACTCCTCGACGACGCGATCCGGGCCGCCGCCACACGCGCCACGGTTCCCGTCCCTTCCGCCGGCCGATTCCCCGCCCGGACGCTGCGCTGGGGAACACAGATCGACGTGCAGCCCATCGGCGCCCTTGAAGGCCAGGCCGACGTCAGCGAACAGGCCGTGGGGGCCTACGTCGCCAAATACGCCACCAAGGCAGCAGAGACCACCGGCACCCTCGACCGCCGCATCGGCGAACTCCGCGAACTCGACCTCCACCCCCACCTGCCCGACCACACCCGACGTCTGATCGAGGCCTGCTGGGACCTGGACACCGCCTACCCGGAACGACTGCTCGCCCACTGGTCCCACATGCTCGGCTTCCGCGGCCACTTCTCCACCAAAACACCCCGCTACTCGACCACCCTCGGAGCCCTGCGCGGAGCACGCGCCGACTGGCGGGCCCAGCAAGAACGCCGGGAACGCGGCCTCGGACCCCTCGACCAGGACGACGACCAGACAGAGGACACCACCCTGGTCATCGCCCACTGGGAGTACGCCGGACAGGGCCACACCCCCGGCGAATCCTGGCTCGCCCAATCCATCGCCAACGAGATCAGGCAAAACCGCGAACTTGCCCGAGAGAACCGCACCGAACTGGAAGCCTTCGACACCGCGGGGGAGTGGTGACCATGGAACGGCTGCTCACTGTTGACCAGGTCGCCGAACTTCTCGGCACCACCGTCCGGTTCCCCCGGCGGCTCATCGAGGAACGCCGAATCACCTTCGTGAAGGTAGGCCGACACGTCCGCATCCCCGAGAGAGCCGTCACCGCCTTCATCGACGCCCACACCTTCGAGCCGGTCGCTCGTCGCTCGGCTGGCCTTCGGAGGGTCGCCTGATGGCGAACAGGAAGGGCAACCGTCGGCGTTTTGGTTCGGTCCGGCAACTCAAGTCAGGTCGTTGGCAGGCTCGGTACCGCGACCCTGTGACCGGGCAGCTTCGCAGTGCCGAGCAGACCTACGCGACGAAGACGGACGCGGAAGTCGCGCTGACGCACATTGAGGCGGACATCTCGCGCGGCCAGTGGGAAGTCCCGGACAAGCGGGCCGTTCCGTTCGCCGAGTACGCCGATGCGTGGCTGCGGGACCGAAAGCTGGCTGCCCGCAGCAGGGAACGGAACGAGGCAGTGATCCGGCTGCACATCAGGCCGACGTTTGGTTCGGGATCTCTGGCCGACGTCACCACGTCCCGTGTCCGGGCCTGGCGTGGCCAGCTGCTCGCGGCCGGGGTGGGGGAGCCGACCGTCGTCAAGGCGTATCAGGTCCTTCGAGCCATCATGAACACGGCTGTTGACGATGAACTCGTTCGTCGTAACCCCTGCCGGGTCAAGGGGGCCGATCGGTACGACGTGCCCGAGCGCCCGGTGTTGACCGTGGCCGAGGTGTACGCGGTGGCCGAGGCCATGGCGCCGCGCTACCGGCTGCTCGTCCTGCTCGCGGCCTTCACCACACTGCGGTTCGGTGAGCTGGCGTCGCTGCGCCGCCGGGACATCGACACCGCCGGGCGGGTGGTCCTGGTGCAGCGCGCCCAGGCCGAGATGCAGGACGGCAAGCTGTTCGACAAGGCTCCGAAGTCGGCGGCCGGCGTCCGTCCCGTCGCCTTCCCGGACGAGATCCTGGCCGACGTCATTGAGCACCTGGAGCGCTACGCGGGGGCGGGCCGTGACGGCCACGTCTTCCTTGGCCCCCAGGGCGGACAGCTGCGGCGCAGCAACTTCCGGGACGACTGGATCAAGGCGCGCATGGATGCGGGCATCGCTGCCGATGTCCACTTCCACGATCTGCGGCACACGGGAAACACCCTGGCTGCTGCCGGGGCGAGCACGCGTGAGCTGATGACGCGCATGGGGCACAGCACCGCCCGTGCCGCGTTGATCTATCAGCACATGACTGCCGACCGGGACCGTGCGATCGCCGATCGGCTGGGGTCGATGATCCGCCAGCGGCAGGGAGACGCCGGGACGTAGTGGCACGTGTGTGGCACGGACGCGATCATGCGAAAGGGCCAGTTCGAGAGGATCAACCCTCTGAACTGGCCCTTAATGCTGTGCCCCCGGCAGGATTCGAACCTGCGACACCCGCTTTAGGAGTGGGATTGGATCCTTGCCGGGGGATGCTCGATGATGACGGGTGGTGCTGTCTTACCTGGTCAGCGTCACCCGACATCGTGGACGATCCCGCTCATGACGTCTCGTGCCGAGCTATCCGCTCACGCATCGCTCACGCACTTCGCGGCCACAGGCAGTCTGCGGTGGTTGCCTCCACTCGACGCGCCGCGCGCGGCCGTCACTCCTGACCCACCCCTCAGGACCGAGGGCGCACACCGTCGTCACACCCCGGACAGTCCTCTGTGTCGAGGGCCTGGACCGTCCGGCAGTGGTTGCAACTCCAGTGCGTCGGGCCAGGCGTCGCTTGATGCGCGTCCTTCGGACGGACCGACAGGTCGGTGTCCCGGCGTAGCGCCTCCACGATCGAACCGTTGGGGTCGAGACGCGGTACGGCAGAGATCAGTATTTTCGCCGCCACTCGGTGGTCTGCCGACTCCGAGGAAGCAGCCCGTGCCAGGAGCGAAGGGCGCCGATCGCCTGAGGTCATGAGGGCGACGGCGTGGAATAGGGCCGCCCGGTGGCGAGGCCAATGGGTCATGTCCCTGTCTAACAGCTCCTGACCGTCCCACGGAACACGACCTCCCTCCAGGTTGATCAGCACGTTCGCCGCCGACCACGCCATCCACGAGGAGTCCGCTTCCAGGCACGCCAGCAACGCCGTCTGCTGGGCGTCCGTGAGGACCTGCCCGACGCCGGGGATGGGCGAGGGCTTGACCAGAGGCGGTGTGCCCGCGACGAGCCATTCGCCCAGCAGGGCATCGGGCGCGGTGATCTGCTGGAGGTGACGAGCCTGGGTGGCCACGGCCGCCTTGTCGATGCCGTACGCGTCAGCCATCGCGTCGAGCCACGCCCGGCGTTCCGCCGCGCTGTCGTGGGCGAAGGCGCGGTCGATCTCGTTCGCCGGGGAATCAGAGTATCCGGTCGCCGCGAGAAGGTCGCCGAGGGCGGTGAGCGACCAGAAGTCCCCACCTGTGGACTCCGGGCACGGGCCGTGGAGTGACACGAGGTCCGAGAGGAGAACCGCTCTGTCGTCCCAGGCGCCGGATGCCCAGTCTCGCAGCTGGGTGGCGATGTTCCCCCAACGCCGACTCGTGTCGAATCCCGCGCGTGCGAGTACGGCGTAGATCCTCTCGGCGACGTACCCAGGCGTGTGCATCGCGAGGGCGAACACGTACTCACCCGCGTCGTCGGGAAGCTCTCCCAGGTGCTCGGCCGCGCCTAGGGCGACCTGCTCGAGCCCTGGTGTGAGGCGGCCGCCGCCGACCATCTCCCAACTGCGACGCCCTTTTTGCACCATCTCGGAGTCCTGCGGCAGGGGAAGCGCCAGCACCCCGCGGAGCGCGTCGATCTCCGCTCCGCCCAAGGGGGCCGCGTCCGTGCGGGCGTCCGTCAGCGCGCAGAGGGCCCGGGCGATCGACTCGGCGGTGCCATCGAGCTCGGACAGTTCCACAAGGTCCGCTCGCCGACGCCGCGATGTCGAGGGCAGGGCCAGCAGACACGCGGCCTCCACGAAGGGCCAGGGCCCCGCGTCACGCGTCTTGTCCCACAGCGCCGGGAAGAGCTCCGGGGGTTTGCCAGGGCCGCGCGGGAGTACCGGCTCGCCCGCGAGCGCGCCAAGAGCACCGTCCGTGAGGTGGTCCAGGGCCCGTTCCAGTTCGCCGTCGGAAAGAGTCACGACACCGCGCGCCGCGAGGTCAGCCACCATGAGGGTGGCCTCCCGCTGTGTCTCGCCGACATCGAGCAGAGCCTCAGCCGTACGGGAATCGAGTCCGGCGGCGAGTGCGATAGCCCCGTCGGAGTCCGTGTGGACGAGGGCGTGGCGCAGCCAGTCCCGCAGTTCCTCTGCCCCGCACGACCGTGCCCACATGGCCGTTGCGATCTCAGCGAAGACCTTGCTGCGGGCGGTGAGTTCGCCCGCGCCGTTCACCACGAACACGGCGACGTGCTCGTCCCAGAAACGGAGCACGTGCTCCGCCACCTCGCCGGCTGCGGCGGGCGGCATGGCCCATCGCAGCGGGGCCCTCAGCATGCCGGTCAGTGACTCGAGGGCGCGTCCCGCTGGAGGAGTCGCCTCGCCGTCGAGGAGCCGTCCGAGCGTGACGAATCCGTCGAGGAGCATGCCCGTCGTCAGGGCGGGTGCCCAGGGCCGGGCCGGGTCGAGCGTCCCCCGTAGCCTCTCCCACCGGTGCACGGACTGTTCCACCGCGCGGTGCAACAACGCCGCACGCCCTTTGGGAAGGTCGGCGTCCGGCGCGTCCGCGCAGACGAGGGCGAGCAGAGCGGCGAGCAGCGGCACCGCGAGCAGATGCGCGTGCTCCTTCTTCGCATCCTTGATCCAGGCGCGTCGCGTTGCAAGGAAGGCTGCTCGGTCCGGCCCGGGAATCCGTGCTTTGGCACAGGCGACGAGGATGCTGTCGACCGTTGCGTCGAGATCCTGTGGAGGCGCGAGCTCGACCCGGGGCAGGCCGAGCCGCGCCGCGGCCCCTTGCCCGTTCGTCCGTGTCGTGACCACGAACCCGCAGGAGGGGTGCAGAGACGCGAGAATCTCTTCGAGTTGTTGCGCGACCCACGGCGCGCGCGCCCCGCATTCGTCCAGCCCGTCGCAGAGGAGGAGCACGCGCCCCTGACCGATTTCCTCATGGAGGTACGCGGCGAGCGGTCCCCGGTCCGCGTCCTGCACGGTGTCCGCCACGGCGTCATTGACCAGGCCGTCGAGGGTCAGGCGTCGCGGCTGTCCCTTCAGTAGACGCGGCAGCGACACGAGGATCGGGGCGGGGGCGTCGGCGTGGCTGGCGCAGTGGGCCGCGATCTCACGTACCGCCACAGACTTGCCTGAGCCCGGTTGCCCCACGATGAGCATGCGGCGCCAGCGCCTCATGTATCGGTGGAGGAAGGAGGAGGTGCGCTCGCCCTCCACGTCGATTCGGAGGCCGCCGATGAGGTCGTCGACGACGAGGGGCGGGAGGTCATCGGCGAGCAGGCTGAGGTCGATCCGTCCGGCCTCCGCTGTAAGCCGGGTGCGGTACGAGTCGACGGCGTTCCGACGGGAGGCCAGACGCATCGCCACCGGACCCCCCTGGTCCGGGAGCACGGTCACCCCCGAGGCGGTCAGGGCGGCAACCCAGTCCTCGGCGGAACTCCCGAGCGCCTCGCCCGCCTGCCGATGGAAGAAGTCGGCCAGGGCGCTCACGGCACGGTGTCCCTGCGCGTCTGCCACGACGAGGTCCATCAGGGCAGCCAGGAAGTCACGGTGCGGTGCCGGTCCGGTCGAGCCGGGTAGGTGGAGAACACGCGCCCGGTCGAGGACGAGCCCGCGGACCCGTGAAGGAAGCCGGTCGGCGAGGAGCGCGAGGGCCCTGGACTCGTCACCAGTCTCCATGCGCAGGCCCGCACGGTGGCGTCGCAGAGCCCGGTCGAGGTTCTTTACCGGCCCGACGAGTTCCTCGCCGGCGATGACCAGAAGATCGTCGGGGCCGAGCGTCGGAACCTGTCCCACCCACCCCGTCAGCGTTTCTTCCAGCGGACGCCCTCGGTCGATCTTCCGCTTCGCGGACACGTAGGCGCGGCGCCCGTCGGAGAAGGTGACACGGATGTCGTCGGTCGGGTCGCTGGTCTCGAAGTCCAGCCGGACGGGCCACACCCCTGCGGGAACGACCAGCCCCGACACCGGGCGGCCACGGAGCCCGTGTACGGCCAAGTGCGCGGCCAGCTCGCATCGGAAGACACTGCCGACCTCCCCAGCCTGCCCCGCCCTGCTCACCCCGACCGTACCCCGTCCGACCGACCCACACTGCTTGCCCCGAACCTCCGGCGGAGCACCGCCTCATGGTAAGACGTCACACTGAGAGGCGGGGGCGAGACAAGGACGGTTCGCGTTCGGGCGCCTGAGCCCTCGTGGTCTCCGCCCTGTGAAAGTCCGGGCGCGATCAGCGTCCGCCCGGACCAGTACCGCGAGTCCCGCAGCCGGGGCTCCTGCTTGCCGTCCTACCAGCGTGGCCGGGCATCAGCACGAAGCACATCAGAGCCTCCACCAGAACCGGGGCCGGTTCACCCTGCTGGTGGCGGAGAGCTGTCTCTTGCCACTTGCGCAGCGATTGGTGAAGGGAGGGCGCTGACCTGTTGTTTCGCAAGGAAATGCGCTTTGACTTGTGAGAACTCCTCTCGGCAGTTCTCACAGGTCAACGCCGTTTCCCAGGCTCATGTGCCCTGGATGTGCCCTCGCGGCCTCTCACCAGAGGGCGCCTTGCTCGGCTGACGGACGGGTAGTGGGCGGCGTCGCAGCCAGGCTCACTCGCGTCTTGGAGTTGATGGCACGAGGTTCCGTTGTCACGGCCCCCGCCTCACGCAACTGTCGGATGGCCTCGATCACTTGGGCGGGCCGATAGACGGTTTCCAACAGGGCGTATCGCTTGAGCTCGGGGATGGTTCGCCCATCGGGCATTTCGGAGATGAAGTCGTGCAGGATCCGTCGCAGCGGAGCCGTATCCGGCTCGAACACGAGATCAAGCATCTGCTGTTGAGTGTCCCTGGGGTCGCGGTAGCGGACGCCATAGGAAGGGTCCACCTTCCACATGGCGTCCTTCATCTTCTCCAGTCCCAGTTCGTGCTGGGTGCCGAAGATCAGGTAGAGCATCCTGCCGCCCTCGTCGACCATCTCGAAGTAGAGCGTGTGCGTGAAGCCGGCCTGGCGCAGGGTGTTCCGGTATTGCTCGCGCAGGAAGGTGAACTTGCCTGACGGCGGCTGTTGGAAGACGCTTTGCCACTCCTGGCTTCCGAAGGCTTCGTCGCCGAGTTGGCGGTGGCCGTCGTGCTTCTCGGCGAACCGGGTGAGGAAGCTAGGCTCGAAGGTCACCATCACTTCGGTGCTGGGATGCCGCCCCAGCTCCTGGAGGAGCGAGAAGGGGATATCAGGTCCGCCGAAGCTGTCCAGCAGGACGAAGAGGGGTTTCCCCAATGCTCCGATGCCCCGCAGCTTCTGGAGGAGGGCCGGGTGGAAATCTCCGTGACGTATGTCCACAGCTATTCGTTTGGTGATGCCGTCCGTTTGCCGGGAGCGGACGAGCTCCATCTGGCGCTGTAACTCTTTGACGCGCCGAGCGTTCTCCTCCATGAGGATCACGCGCATACGTTTCGGGAACCTGTGCAGAGTGTCGGCGAAGACTTCGTAAGCGATGACCGGGGAGCCGGGCTCGCCCTGTTTGTAGACGCCAGCACCCGCGAAGCCTTCGGCGTAACTGATCACGTCGAGTCGTGACAGCAGAATCGGCGCCCATGCCGCCAAGTACTGCTTCAGTAAGTCATGTTTGGCCGCCGTGTGCGGATCGCGTTCCCACACGGCATCCTTCGGTACGGCCACGATCGGTCCCCCTACTCCCGTCGGCCCCGCTAGGGAGAGGGTCACACACCGTTGCCATGTGCCACCAGAGTGCGTACGGCGGCTGCTGGACTTTGGCCGTTAATGGGCTGCGACAGGCAGTCGGGGCGGCATCTCGTCCCAGGTCGCTCCGTCGAGTTCGCGGCCCCCTGACTTCGGGCTGCGGCCACCCCATTGCTTGAAGAAGAAGGGCACTCCGGCGTCATTGCAGGCGTCGCGGATGTCCACCAGCCACTCCTCCTGTACGGGGCGATGGTGGGGCCCGGACTCGCCTCCGGCGATAACCCAGCCGATGCCGTCCAGTTGCAGACCGGTAAGCGGGCCGAGAAGCGGCTCGCAGGAAAGGAAGCGCACGGCAGCGGGAACGTGTCGAAGGTCGTCGACACGATCCAGGTGCTCTGCATCTTCGACGGATACGCCCATCCACAGGTTGGAGGGCCAGTCGAGTTCGTCAGCCACACGTCGCAGCCTGCGGGCTCTCTTGGTCAGTAGCTGATAGGTGTGCTGGGGTGTCTCGGCAATCACCTGGAAGACCTGCCGGACGAAGTCCAGGGGGACCTTGGCGTGGAAGAGGTCGCTCATGGAATTGACGAAGACCATCCGTGGGGCCTTCCACTGACGGGGGATGGCCAGTGCGTCAGGGTGAGGGGCGAGGCCGAAGCCCGGGCCGGATGTCCTGGGATCCCCGTCCGTCTGGTACTTGGCAACACCCATGGCCTTGAGGCGCCTGGATAACGTCAAGGCGTAGCAGTTGTCACACCCGGGGGAGATCCGGTCGCATCCTGTGGTGGGATTCCAGGTCGCCTCGGTCCACTCGATTGTGCTGCGATCGCCCATGGGTCCCCTCCCGTAGCGGGTGGACACTGGTCATCAGCGCTTTCCCACCCGGCGCTTCGACTGCGCTGCCTAACGAGCGACGTGCCGAACTGACACGCGATCGCCCCCATCTTTCAGGTCGAATGCATGTTCTGTGAAGAGGGTCCCCCCCGGCGTCATCGTCAACGAGTGTGCAGCTGGGTACTTGGCCAGTTCGACCGAATGCACCCCTCTGCCCTGGATGCGCCCTCGTGGGACGGCTGGGATCAGATCCACACGCTCCAGGCAACGGCGGCAGCAACGGCGAGGAGGGTGATCGAGACTGTCCATGCAACTGCTGCTTGCGGAAAGCTCTGCTGCGGTCCTCCGGCGATCTCGGTTCGGGCTGATCCGCGACGGTGCGCGACGGCGACGGGCGCAGTGACGGTCACGGAGGAGTTGTCGCCTGCCACGATGTTGATGTTCTGGAGGGCCTGCGCGACTTGGGCGGCAGTCGGATCGTGCTGGCCGTGAGGCATCGTGGCGCGTAGTTCCCCGACCAACTGAACGAGTCGGGTGCGCACCTGGTCGAGAACGCCTTCCAGGGCCGACGGGTGGACGGCCCAGTACAACCGGAGCACCTGACGATGGGAGTTCTGGCTCATGAGCACGGCGAGGTCGGCAGCCATGGCGTCCCCAAGCTGTACGGTCTGGCCAGCGCTTCCGGCGACGAGGGATTCGATCTGGCCGACTCCCTTACCGAGGCGGAGTTCGCTGCCCAGGTCGTCGCGGGCGAAATCCGGGAGGTCGAACATGCTCACCGGTTGCTCCTTGAACCGGTACATCCCGGCAAAGCCGTCCATCACCAGAGGCGCCGATACGCGTCGATAATCGGGAAGTGGTACGTCGATGCCCTCGTAGCCCTGGAGTTCGCGCAGTGCCCATGCTCTCAACGGTTCGGAGTGAGCGTGTCCACCCAGGGCGATCACCTGGCGCAGGATCGGGGCGAGAGGACGTCTCTCGTCTAGAACGTCCGCCTCCAATCGGTCGAGGCGGCTTCTACGGAGCCTCATTTCACGACCACGGTGGCAATGACGCCGGCGACGGCCGCGAGCGCCGCGACGGCGCCCCAGATCACCGTGGTGCGGTGCCACCAGGGCTGGGGGGTCGTGGTTGCGGACTCGTTGACGTTGGCGTTCGCGGTGCTGCCACGATCCGCCTTCGCGTTCGGAGCGACGATGTGGAAGGTGGAGTTGTCACCTCCCGTGATGTTGAGGGCCTGCTGCGCGGCCGAGTCGATCTGGCTGGGGTCGGGGTTCTGCTGGCCGGGGGGCATGGCTGCTCTCACTTCCGCGACGAACTGGGTCAGACGGGTTCTGATGTGGTCGAGGACGCCCTCGACGCTGGCCACGGAGACATCCCAATGCAGAGACGTGATGTCGGCGGCCTCGTTGCCGAGGCGATGCTGCTCCTGCGTCATCTGCAGGACGTACTCCGCGGAGCCAGGCGGGCTGAGACGTAGCACCCGGTCGCCGTGCGCGACCAAGGCTTCGAGTTCTCGGACGCCTTGCCGGATCGGTGCGCTCTCCCCGATACGGCGATCACGAGCGTGCTGGGGAAGTTGGTGGGGGCTGATTCGCCGGGTGTTGCCCTGAATGATCTGGCCCGGGAGGTTGAGATCCACCGCGACTTCGAGCGCTGCTGGCACCTTGCGGTACGGCGGCAGCTCATCCGTCGCCGTGTACCCTTCCAGCTCCTTCAGCGCCCAGACACGCAGTTCCGCATGGTGGGCGTAGCCAGCGAGCATGAGGCACTGGCGGAGGGCGGTCGCGAGAGAAGCGGTGTCGTCCAGGACGGTGCGCTCAAGCTGCTCCAGCCCTCGGACGTCGGGTGTCGTCACGACATCCAGTCTGCACTGCCCCACTGACAACACCGGCTGACTTCGTTGTTCCGCCGCTCAGCCACGCCGCGGCGGTTCAGTCTTGGCTGGTCAGTGGCTGGCCCGGATCATCACACTGAGGACCGGCGAGGCCGGTGACGGCTGGCTCTGGCCGATGTCCTCGTACCCCCACGACTTGTAGAGCGCGTGGACCTTTCCGTCCCCAGCGGCTGGGTTGACCATGAGCGTGACGAAGGGCTCGTCGCGGGTGACGAGGAGGGCGTCGTGGATGCGGCGGGCGGTGCCGGTCTTCCGCCAGGTCGGTCGGACGCCGATCTCCTTCAGGGCCACGGCCGGGCGCTCGGTGTACTTCTCCGCCGGCGTCGGGCTGGTGCGCTGCCAGTAGCGGTCGCCGTGCTCGATGGTGTTGCCGTAGGCGTAGCCGACTGGATGTCCGTCTGCGTACGCGAGGACGGCTGTGAACCCCGGCTCGGAGCCGTGTCGGTCCAGGCGTTCGCCGAACGCGGTGACGGCGTAGTTCGGCAGGTGGAGGAGTGGGGCGCGTACTTCGGCGTACACGTCGAGGAGGTCGCCGCGGGCGGTTTCAAGGGTGGTGAAGGTGCGTAGCTCGATGGCGGGCGCCGTGGTCATGCGGTCATCCTCCAGGTGGCGGTGTGCTCGGTCCAAGTCTGCACGGTGGAGGTGCCCGGCGCGGTGGCGCGCAGTGCGGCTCCGAACTCCTGCAGCATGCGCGTGACCCTGGCGTGCTGGGTGGCGGCTTCGGCGGGGACCTTCATCGCGGTGGCCGTGGCGGCATCGGGGGCGCCTTGTGCGAGCTGGGCGTGGGCGAGCCGGGTGGTGGTGATGGCCCGGGACCTGATCATGTGGGGTCGGAGGGCTGACAGGCAGCGGTGGGCGTGGTACTCGGCGGTGGAGTAGTCGCCGAGTGCCAAGTGTGCGGAGAGGGCCAGGGAGTCCAGTTCGGCCTGGTCGTAGAAGGCGAGCATCCATACCGGCCGGTAGTTGGCGGGGTCGGCGCGCAGCATGGCGTCTTGCGCCTGCTCGAAGGCCCGGCGGGTGCCGGTGCGGTCCTGTGCCGTGCCGTGAATGGCTCCCTGGCGGGCCAGGCCGAGGGACGCGAACAGGGGGTCTCGGCGGGTGAGGTGCAGGTTGCGGGCTACGTCGTTGGCGGCAAGCGCGTCGGCGGGACGGCCCATGTGGCGGTACATGGTGCCCGCGTGGCTCCAGATGCGGAACTTGATCGCCTGGTCGCCGGACATCTCTGCGAGGGCCTGGGCCTCGCGCATGTGCGCCTTGGCGACGTCGTAGCGTCGGCCGTCGATGGCGGCCCACATCGCGGAGGAGCGGAAGGCGGCTGCGGAGGCGTAGAGGTTGCTGCGTACCCGCTGGGTGGCGCTGCCGGCGTTCTGGAGGTTGAGCGCCTCCTCGGCGAGGGCGGCGGCCCGCTGTTCGATGCCGAGTTGTCCGCCGTGGCGGTGGTCGCTGGCGATGATCTCGGCGAAGCGCTTGTTGAGGCGGTTGACGTCGCTCATGCCGATACGGCGCGGCGATACGGTGCCGGGAGCGGCGGCTGCTGCTGCGGCCGCCGCTGCGATGCTGCCGACGAGGGTGCGGCGCTTCATGTCGGGATCCTCCTGCTGCGGTGGGACCGGGGCGGACGAAGGCCGGCTCCGTGGCACGAACCCTAAAGCGACGGCGGGTAGTCCGGTGACGCCCTCAAGTGCCTTGCGGGCGGCTGACTTTGGCCACACGACGCGGCCCGCTTTCCATGCCCGGACCGATGAACCGTCGAGTCCTCCAGGGCGCCCGGTCAACCGTTCAATGGCCCTGTTCACTGCCTCGGCGAGGCTGTTGGAGCTGTAGCCGTGTTCGGTCATCCACGCCTCAAGAACGGTGTTGCGGGTGGTGTCCATGCGGGCACGGTAGCCCGCGCGATCCCCACCCGCCAGGTAAAGGAGAGGTCAAAACGTCCTAGGTGAGTCCGTCGGCTGAGTGGCTGAACACCCTAACCAACTGGCGAGTGAAGGGAGTTGTCTGGGTGCTGGTCGCCCGCCGCGCCCCACCGTGCGGGCGGCTGTTGACGGCCCGGACCGCCCCTGAGGTTCCCCCGCGGGGGCGGGCCGGGCGCCGAGACGACACGAAGGCTCTGCCCCAATGACGAGTGCGAGAACACCAGTTGAGGCCCTCTCCGTCGGCCACCCCACGTACAGCCAGACCTTCCCGTGCGAGCCGTCCACGGCCGAGCTCGGCCGTCGACTCGTCCGAGACGTCCTCGACGTGTGGCACCTCGACGGCCTCGCCGACCGCGCCGCGCTGATCATTACAGAGCTGATCGCGAACGCCTCCAGGCACACTCCGTGTCCCGAGATCCGCCTCACGGTTGGGCGGCCGAGCGCGACACGACTGCGTGTCGGGGTTGTGGACCGGGAACCATCGCGTCTGCCCATACTCAGCCAGGCGGCTGACGACGACGAGTCGGGGCGCGGGCTGCTCCTCGTCGATGCCGTCGCCGACCGGTGGGGCTACGACCTGCACGGCTCAGGCAGACGCCCTTGGGGCAAAGAGGTCTGGGCGGAACTCCGTACCGAGGGCGGCAAGTGAGCATCTCGGCCACGGCACCCTCGCCCCTTCCGGATCTCGCCCGACTCCGGTCCCGCCAGCAGATGGCCATGGACTGCGCCCTCTGCGCCCGGCCGCTGGGAGCAAGCGGTCGACGGCTGGGCGATCTACGCCACCGGGGCCTGCCGTTCCAGCTCTGGGCCTGCGCTCCCAACTGCCAGGCCACCAATCGACTATCCCGACCAGCTGAGAAAGGGGACGTCCTTTCATGGAGTGGCCGTGGATCACCGGTGATTGCTGGCTCGGCTGCGGGCGTACGGGAGTCCTGGTGATCTGGCTCGGCCCGGTGCAGTGGGACGGGCAACACGCCCTTTTCTACACGTGCGAGCCGTGCCTCGATCGCCTCAAGGCGCAGGCGCTCGCCTACTTCATGGAGCGGCGACCGGCATCCGCTTGATCAGTCTCCCGGCACACGACTTCCCGGCGTGAGGGAGGCAGCCCGCGAGGACTTCCTACGCGGAGCACGTCCCCTCGCGCCGGGCGGCCAGGAGCCGTCAGGGGAGCAGCCGCTGGCAGCGCTCCCGTGGCGGCACCTGGTGGGCGCTCCAGCCCAGTAACACCACAACGATTACGAGGAGTTGAAGCATGACGCGCAGCACCGTAGTTCCCAGCCGCACGGAAGTACGCCCGCAGATCCCTGGGGCGTCGGACGGATTCGACCTGGATGTCTCTCTCGTCGAGATCGCCGACCCGGCTGGCCTGGTCAACCTGACCGACGACAACTGCGGGTCCACCTGCGGCGCCTGCACCACCAACGTCGCCTGACCTGGACTCCAGATCACCCAGGGCTGGTGCCGCCGCGTCTCCGCGCGGCGGCACCAGCCGCCCCCCTCACCTACGGAGGTACTTGGTGGTTGCTCCGCCTGCAGCGTTCCGCACCGCTTCCACTGTTCTCGTGCGCGCCGTGGCCCGGCCCTCGCTGCCGATTCCTCCATGCCCTGACCTCGACGACCGCTCGCCCAGTGGTTCGTCTGCCCGTGTGTCGTGGCTACGCGCGGCCTGGGCGGACAGGGATGTCGCCGAGGCCCTCCGGTACTCCAGCCCGGTCCTGGCTGAGCAGGTAGGGGCCTTGTGCACGGCCGAGCACCCAGCCCTCCGGGATGTGCAGCGCGCGGCGCTGTCCGTGGCCCGCTACCTGCTGCGGGCCCAGCACCGGGCGACACCCTTCGGCCTGTTCGCCGGCGTGGCCACCGCGGCGTTCGGTCCGCAGGCGCGGGCCGACTGGGGCGAGGAGCACGTGGCCGTCGGCCGGGCAGGGGCGGAGTGGTTGGCGGCCCTGGTCACACGGCTGGAGTCATGCCCGGACCTCCTCGAACGGCTGCCCGTCGTCATCAACAACACCGTGATGTACCGGGGAGACCGGCTCATCGTGCCGTTCCAGCCCGACGTTAAGGACGACCTGACTCGCGCGGTCGAAGCGTCTTTGGCCCTGACTGGACCGGTGCGCGCGGTCCTGGCCGCGACCCGGGCGCCGATTCGGTTCGGCACCCTCGTGGACAAGCTCCAGGCGGAGTTCCCCGAGGCTGATCCCGAGAAGGCGCGTCAACTGCTGGCGGAACTGATCCGGCGGCGGGTACTGATCACGGGCCTGCACACTCCGAGCACCGAGACCGATGCCCTCGGGTATCTGGTGGGCCAACTCGACGCGATCGACGCCGGCAGCCTCGTCCCGGTCGCCGAGACCGTACGCGAACTCCACGCCATCCGGGCGGGTCTGGAGGAGTGCGCCACGTACGGCGGCCGGGACAGCGTCGCGGCGCGGATGCGAGACCTCGTCTCGGGCCTGCGTCGCCACCCCGTCGCGCTCGACCTCCGCCTGGATGCGCGGCTCGTTCTGCCGGAAGCGGTCGCCCGAGAGATCGAGCGCGCCGCTCTCGTCCTGTCCCGCTTGAGCATCCGCCCGTACGGGACCGCCGCCTGGAAGGATTACCACCAGCGCTTCTACGAGCGGTACGGCATCGGCACGATGGTGCCGCTCAAGGAGGCCGTGGCGGACAGTGGCACCGGCTATCCCGACGGCTACCCAGGTGCTCCGGCCGGCGCACGCAGGTCCCGCGTCTCCGCTCGGGATGACGCCCTCGTACGACTGGCTCAGGCCGCCGCGCTCGACGGCCGTGACGAAGTGATCCTCACGGACGAACAGATTGAGGCCCTGGACGTGGGTCCCGACGAGCCCCGGTTGCCGTCGCACTTGGAGATCGGAGTGCGGGTTCACGCGGCCAGCCTGGAGGAATTGCAGCGCGGGCGGTTCCGGCTGGAGATGGTGAGCGTGTCCCGTGGCGCCGGCGTCTCCACGGGCCGGTTCCTCAGCGTGCTGGCCCCCGCCGACCGCGAGGCCCTGGCCGCCGAGCTTGCCGACCTCCCGGCCGCAGACGGCAACACCATGCCCGCGCAGCTCTCTTTCCCGCCCCTGCTCCCCGCGAGCGCCCACGTCACTCGCACCCCACAGGTCCTGCCCACTGTGATCAGCCTTCAGGAGCACCGCGTCCCGCAGGACACCGTCCTCACCCTGGAGGACTTGGCCGTGGGATGCGACGGCCGCCGCATGTACCTCGCCGTCCCCGAGCGAGGCCACCGCGTGGAGGCCGTTGGGATGCACGCGTTGAGCCTGCGCACCCACACCCCGCCGCTGGTGCGGTTCCTCACTGAACTGTCCCGCGCCCAGTGCGCGCAGGTCACCGTCTTCGACTGGGGTGCCGCGGCAGCGATGCCGTTTCTTCCACGTCTGCGGTACGGCCGCACTGTGCTCGCCCCGGCACGCTGGCGGCTGGAAGCGTCCGAACTGCCCGGCCATGTCCGCCCTCGGGCCGAGTGGGACGCCGCGCTCAGCGACTGGCGTGCCCGGCGGAGGCTGCCGCGCCGTGTCCATCTCGTTGAGGACGACCGACGTCTCTTCCTCGACCTCGGCGAGGCCGGCCACCGTGCGCTCCTGCGCAGACACCTCGACCGTTCGTGCCTGGCCGTGCTCGTCGAGGCCCCGGAACCAGAGGCGTACGGCTGGTGCGGTGGGCGAGCCCACGAGGTCGTAGTTCCGCTCAAGGCGACCCGACCGCCGACGTGGCCACTACTGCCCGCCCCCAGCCGTGCCCGTGCCCTGTCTGCGGCCCAGACGCAGACGCCCGCCGCTTCCTCTGTTCTTCTGGCCGCTCTGTACGGCGATTATCGACGCCAAGTCGTCCTGATCTCCCGGTACTTGCCCGGCCTCCTCGAACAACTCGGCAGCCCGCCGTGGTGGTTCATCCGCTTCCGCGACCCGGACCAGCACCTCCGCGTACGCATCGCCCTCCCCGACCCGGAAGCCTTCGCCGACACGGCCCGAACGGTGAGCGCCTGGGCCGACGAGCTACGAAGCATCGGCTTGCTGACCGACCTGCGCTATCCCACCTCCTACCGCGAGATGGGCCGCTGGGGCTCCGGCACCGCATGGGAGGCGGCCGAGGAGGTGTTCCGGGCGGACTCGCGCGCCGTCCTGGCCCAGCTCGCGCAGCCACAGTGCCCCGGACTGCGCACGCTGGTGGCGGCCCACACCGTTGCCATCGCCTCCGCGTTCCTCGGCAGCACCGAGGCCGGGACGCGATGGCTGATCGACCACATCCCTCCGAAAGCCCCCGCTCCCGTTCGGCGCCCGCAGTTCACCGACGCCGTACGGCTTGCCGACCCGAGCGACGACTGGGCGGCGCTGCGCTCTGTCCCGGGCGGGGACGCCATCGTGTCGGGATGGGCTGACCGGGACACGGCGCTCGCCGCGTACCGGCCGCACCTGCCCGGCCCGGACACCCAGGGCATCGCCGTCGACGATGTCCTGACCTCCCTGTTGCACGTCCACTTCGTGCGCCACGTCGCCGTGAACTTTCCGGAGGAAGAGGTGTGCCTCTACCTGGCGCGTGCCGCGGCCCTGGCCTGGACCGCCCGCACTCGGGGGAGGGCCTCGTGACCGCCCACCCCGCGCTCGGCTTGGTCGCAGCCATCGCCGCCCGGCTTGCCGACCCCGACATCGTGCCCCTCGGCTCCAGGACGCTTTCCTCGGACCGGCAGCACCTTGCTTACGGCCCGCCCGGGATGGCGCTCCTGCACATCGAGCGGGCCGCGAGCGGCCTCGGCTCGTGGCAGCGCGCCCACGACTGGCTCGCCGCCGCCTCCCGGCAGCCGCTCACCAGCGGCCCGGACAGCCACCCGTTCTACGGGGCGTCCGCCTTCGCCCACGCCCTGAGCTGTGCCGCCGACCATCTTCCCGGCTCCTACCAGCGTGCCCTCAAAGCGATGGACGGACAGATCGCCGTCGACGTCGGGCGCCGTCTCGATGCCGCGTACCGCCGCATCGACGCCGGACGCCTGCCGCAGCTCGCCGAGTTCGACGCCATCCGGGGCCTCACCGGATACGGCGCCTACCTACTGCGCCGAAACCCCGGCAGTTCCACGATGCGCGCCGTTCTCGACTATTGCGTGCGCCTCACTGAACCGATCACCCATCACGGCGAGACCCTGCCGGGCTGGTGGACGGAGACCGGGCCCTCCGGCAGCCCGGACGACCGCTTCCCCGGCGGACACGCCAACACCGGCATGGCGCACGGCATCGGCGGCGTGCTCGCGCTCTTGGCCCTCGCCGCTCGGAACGGCTCCGTGGACGACGGGCACCACGCGGCAATGCGCACCATCCTGACCTGGCTGGACTGCTGGAAGGAGAAGAGGGCCGACCGTGGACCGGTCTGGCCGTACTGGGTCACTCGGGGCGAGCTGCGGACGGGGCGTCTCGCCTCGTCCGCGCCCCGGCGGCCCTCCTGGTGCTATGGCACCGCTGGCCTCGCCCGCGCCCAGCAACTTGCCGCACTGGCCCTCGGCGATACCAGCCGCCAGATCTACGCGGAGAACGAGCTCGTGGCCGCCCTCACCGACCCCGCGCAGCTGAAGGCCACGACGGACAACGGCCTCTGCCACGGGTTCGCCGGCCTTGCCCACGCTGCCGCGCGTACGGCAGACGACGCCCACCCCTCGACCGCGGGAAAACTCCGAGCCACTATCCCGGCCCTCCTGGCTGCGGTCATCCCGCCGGGCGCCGACCCCGAACTCATGGCCACGGCGCTCATCCAGGACGAGGAAGGAGGCCACGGCCTCCTCGACGGCGCCGCCGGCATAGCCCTGGCCCTCCTTGCGCCCAGCACCGCCGCACCACCCCGGTCCGCCTGGGACGCATGCCTCCTCATCGCTTGATTCACCGACCGAAGGACCCCTATGCCTCCCGATCTCTGGCACCAGCACAACATCACCTTCGTCGACCGCGAGAGCGCCCGCCGCACCATCGCCGAACGCCTCGGCCCCGCCTTGATCGCGGCTGAGGCCGACGGGCAGCTCACCGGCTGGTGGTTCATGAACAAGCAGCCTTGGCCACTGCGTTACCTCGCCGACAAGCCCTCATCAGCAATCGAGTCACTCCTGAGCGACCTCATCGGCGACGCCGTGGTCGTGTCGAGCCTGCCCTGCGTCTACGAGCCCGAGACCGACGCATTCGGTGGGCCCGAGGCCATGGATGCGGGCCACGAACTCTTCCACCGTGACTCCCGCCACCTGCTCACCTACCAGCCGGGCCTGGTGCACTTGGGACGCCGGGAAACCGCCATCCTGCTCGCGAGCGCCATGATGCGCGGCGCCGGACTCGACTGGTTCGAACAGGGCGACGTATGGGCGAAGGTCGCAGCTCTTCGACCGGTCACCAATCCACCACACCCCGAACGATCCGCCGAACTGATCACGCCCATGCTTAAGTTGATGACCGCGGATGCCCGCAGCCTCAGCCGCCCGAACGGTCCACTGCACAGGTATGACGAGTGGGTAACCGCCTTCGAACGGGCTGGAGCCATGCTCGCCGACCTCGCAGCCCGCGGCGCCCTCACCCGCGGCCTGCGCGCCGTCATCGCCCACCACGTGATCTTCCACGCCAACCGCGCCGGTCTCCTCCGGGACGACCAGAGAACCCTGTCCCACATCGCACGAGAGGTAGTCATGGGAACAAGTGACCGGACCGCATCGCCCACTGAGGCAACGGCCGACGCCGATAGCGTCAGCGCGGTGAACACCGACACGATCACCACCCCCACGGCGGACGCCGAGCGCCTCCGCAACGCCCTTGTCGACCAGCTCCGCGCGGACGGACACGCCCGCACGCCCGCCGTCGAGACCGCGTTGCGGACCGTGCCCCGCCACGTGTTCGTGCCCGAGGCGTCGCTCGAAGACGCCTATGCCAACGCACCCGTGCACATCAAGTACGACAGCGACGGCACCTCCATCTCCTGCGCCTCCCATCCAGGCGTCGTCGCCCTCATGCTGGATCAGCTCGAAGCTCAGCCCGGCGAGCGCATCCTCGAACTCGGCGCCGGCACCGGCTACAACGCCGGTCTCCTCGCCCACCTGGTCGGCGAGAGCGGACACGTGACCACCCTCGATGTCGACGACGACCTCGTGGAAGGCGCCCGTGCGCACCTCGCCGCCGCAGGGATCACCAACGCCGAGGCCGTGACCCGCGACGGGGCTCTCGGCTACGCCGAAGCAGCGCAGTACGACCGGATCATCGCCACCGTCGGCGCCCACGGGGTGCCGCACGCCTGGCTGCAGCAGCTCGCCCCCGGCGGCCGGCTCCTCGTCCCCCAGCGCCTCAAGGGCACGGTGTCTCGCTCCATCGCCTACGAGCAGCGTGACGGCCGGTGGGTGTCCCTCGGCAGCGAGATGAACACCTTCATGCCGCTTCGGCGGGGCATCGCCGACGATGACCGCCGAGTGATCCCGCTCAGTACGGACGGCGCCGTACGACTCCAGGCCCCCGCCGGGCTCAACATCGACGCCGATGCCCTCGCAGGTGTGCTTGACCAGCCGCGTACCGAGGAGTGGACCGGCATGACGGTCCGCGCCATGGAATCGCCGGAGTGGATGGAACTGTTCGTCACCTGCTCCCTCCCCTCTGGCCTCATCCGGATGCTGTTCCCCCGCAGCGCCAAGGGCACCCTACTCACCGAGGACCCCTACCCCTCGTCGACCGCGGTCGTCGACAAGGGTGCCGTCACCTACCTCGCCCGGCGCCTGTCGAAGGAGCAGACCCCCGAGGGCGACAAGCTCTGGGAGTTCGGCGTCATCGGCCACGGCCCCGGCAGCGACGAGTTGACCGCGAAGGTCGCCGACGCCATCCGTACCTGGGACCGCTACTACCGCGACCGTGAGGCCACGTTCGAGATCCAGCCCCTCGACGCCCCCGCCATCGAGCAGCGCCCCGGTCTTTTCGTCCTCGACACGCCGCTGAACCGCATCGTCGTCGACTGGCGATGACGCACGACGCGTAGCGGACGGTGCCCGTCGGTACACGGCTGGCGGGCACCGTCGCCTCAGCAATCCTTACTTTCAACCCGGGGGAGATCCATGGACCCGCACGGCCTCACAGCCCAGCGCTTCCCGCTCGTCGCCCGATTCCGCCCCGCCTGCCTGCCCCTGCCTGAACGTGTGCGTGCACTCGTCGACCTGGCCGACACCGCGGTGAGGAAGGCCGACCAGGGTCTCGCATCGGCCGTCTACAACCAGGCCGCGCTCATCGCCTCCGACCTCGGCCTCCCCGACCTCGCCCGCGAGATGTGCCACCAGCACGCCGCCGCCTACCTCCACGCCTGCCCCTTGCCCGGCATGACCGCGATCCGAGGACTGGAGCCGGTCGTCAACCTCGCCCGCCTCAAGATCCGCGCTGGCCACGCCGACGAGGGGCGCCAGCGACTCCTCGACCTGTACAAGGCCGTCGAGACGGGCACAGCGGCACGGTTCGAGGGCGTCAACGTCCCTGCGGACCTCACAGCGACCGGCGAAGACCGCCAGGAAGTTCGCGCGTGGCTGTGGCGCGTCCTCCTCGCCGACGGCACCCGCACCCTCACCACCGAGGGGCGCTGGGCCGAGGCGCTGGTGCACATCAAAGCCCACCATGGCATCGGACAGCGGATGCTCGACGGTCGGCAGGTCGCCGTACTCGCCGCCCTCGTTGCGAACGACACGGCAGGGGCTGCTGGTCTCCTCGCCGGCACGCTGCCCGGCGACCCATGGGAACAAGCCGTCACGGCGTGCCTGACGGTTCTATGCCGCCGCGACGCCGGGCAGCTGATCGACGGTCACCTGGCCGACCTGGTGACGACCTACTCCGGACGGAAGGCCGAACCCGGGATGACCGTCTTCGACACCCGGCTCGGCCTTACAGTCCTCGACGCGATCGGTTCCGCCGAGGCGCTCGCCGCGCACCGCATCGTCGAAGACCTCCACCGCAGGACGACGGACGCCGAGGACGGCTACGCGGCCCGCGAGAACTTGGCTCACCCTCTGTTCACCGCGATCGCCACGGACCGGCAAGTGCAGGACTGCCGAGCGCTGGTGCGCGCCTGCGCCCTCGGCACAGGGGTCCTCTCGGACGAGCTGCGAAGAGAACTGACGCCAGCTCTGCGCGTCAGCGACAGCGTGATCCGAGAAAGCCTCGTATGTTCCTCCAGGCCCGGAGGAACGTAACCCCCTGCGGGCCTGACGGTGTCTGTCGGCTCTGTCGGCGCTGCTGTTCGGTAGGCGGCGTAGCCGCCGACGGAAGCTGACCGTCGTGGGTCTGCCGGACGCGGACCGAGGCTGCGAGGGCGGAGCGTCGGCGGGCGGCTTCGGCGCGGCGGTTGGGTGCTGGGTTTCGGCCAGTGTGCTGGATGCGGGTGATGAGGACACGGGCGGGTTGGCGGGCGGTGGTTAGCTCACTCTGAGCTGCGGCTTCCCGAAGGAGTTGGCGGGGTTGGTGGCCGCGGGCTTCGGCGTCGGCCAGGACGGTGGCGAGCGCGGGCCAGGCCGGGTCGGCGAGGATCCGCCCAGCGTGGCCGGGGACGGCTGCTCGCACGTCGCTGGCGAGGGCGCGACGGGCTTGATCCCTGGGCGGTCGCACACTGCCCGCCCCCTCATGCGACGGCACATTCCCGTACCCGAGCGCCGGGCCGCGCTCTGGGTGGACGCCGCCCGCGCCTACAGCCAGCAGGGCAGACTCGCCGACGGCTACCAGGCGCTGCGCATCGCCGAGAGCTGCGCGGCACAGGACGTCCGCCGCCCGGTCGTACGCGAACTGGTCGCCGACATGGCAGCCCGCGACCGCCGCCGGACACTGCCCGAACTGCACCACTTCAGCCGCCAACTGGGAGTACCCGCGTGAGCGATCAGCACGACACGCCGCTCCTCCAGATCGTGGTCTGCGTGGCCGGAGTCGCCGCCGACGTCGGCTGGCTGATCACCGCGGCGCAGGAGCGCTGCCGTTTTTCCGAGGAACCGCGTTCGTAGGGAGCGTGCGACGCGGCAGCTCGTCGACCGTCTGCGCCCGTAGAGCAACGCCCTGAACGGCGGAGAACGGGAGGGCAGTGGACGCGACCGTAGCCAGTGGGGGTGGGGATGTTCGTCGGGTGGCCGGTTTTCGGGCGGTGTCAGTGGGGGCGGCCAGACTGGGCGCATGGATGTTTCTCACGAACCCGACCGCAGTGACCGTGCTGGGCTGGTGTGGGTCCGGTCGATGGGCGGCCCCTTGATCGTCGTTCCGGAGTCCTCGGTGAACGCCTGGGGTGGATGCACCGAGGACGGTTCCGTTGTCGGTGATGCCGGTGGCCGTGACGACTATGACCGTGCCTGCGAGGTGGAGGACTTGGCCGGGCTGATCACCGTGGGCGCAAGCGGCGCCACCGCGCTTGTTCTGGCCGATGAACCTGCGAAGACGTCTTTCCTGCCCAAGGAGCTGATGTTCGTGCGCTGGCTGGCTGCGGACTCGGAGGACGAGTTGTTCGAGGGGGTTGAGGCGGTCCTGGCCGATCCCGACACCGAATGGGAAGACAGCGGGCTGTGGGTCACTGATGGCCCGGCGGTATTGATGGATTCGGCCGAAGCGGGCGCCGATCTGGGAGTGGAGTATCCCGATGGGGGACATCCGGATCAGACTCTGGTGCAGCTCCCTGCCGGTCGATGGAGGGTGCGTGCGGCCCACAAGACAGGCGAGTTCCCCTGGGTGGGTGTGGTGCAGCTCGTCGCCGAGAGTGGCCGGGACTGACGAACAAGACCCCGTGACAATGAAGTTCGGTGACACGGGACACCGACACATGAAGCCCGCAGTGCAGCACCGCGTCCACGGCAGACTGTGACCGAGCGCTCCACTTGGCCGGTGAGTGGTTGAGATGGCCAGTTGAGCAAAGGACGTGGAGGGGGGACGGCGTGTGAAGACGCTGGTGGAAGAGACCGTCGTGGCTGAGCTTCAGACCGGGGCAGACGAGGCGGTTCGTCTGTACGTTGCAGCCTGTGCAGAACGGATGGCTCCGATGTTCATCGGTCTGCGGGCGGGTGAGGCGGACCGGGAGGCCGATGTGAGCTTCTACAGGGAGTCTGCGGGCGACCTCTGGAGCGTCGACCGTCCGCTTCCGGACGCCGCTGACCGTGCATGCCGACTGGAGCAGTTCCCCGAGTGGCAGTCAACCGAGGATGGTCTCACCGATGTCGCCGGTACCTACGCGTTCTTCGCGAGTCTGGTCCTACGGTACGCCCTGCTGGCCAACGGTTCTGGAAACGCCGAGCACGCGGTCTCCTGCGGTCACACGGCGCTCACCGCGATGGGCATGCTTGACCAGAATGTGACGGGCGCCGATTTCAGCAGCGAAGAGCAGCGGCTTCAGTCGCTCTCCGTATCCGGTACCGCCGCAGGTCTATGGGAAGCCAGCGTCAGTGCCGGACGGGAGCGATTCCGCGCGGTGCTGAGCCGTACCCCAGCCGGAGGGATCCAGACCTGACTGTATGTCGGTGTGAGCGCTCGACTGGCCAAGTTAATCGCTCAGTCGCGCAGACTCCTACGAGCCCGCCGCGTCGACTGCATTGATCTTGCACCCGAAAGGAAGCCTTCAGTGAACGATCAGTCTGATGAACTCGTGCTTCAGATCGTGGTCTGCGCGGCCGGGGTCGCCGCCGACGTCGGTCGGCTGATTACCGCGGCGCAGGAACGGCACTGGGACGTGGCTGTCATCACCACCCCGGACGGGCTCGGTTTCCTGGACGTGGAGGCGATCGAGACGCAGACCGGCCGTCCCGTCCGATCGGCCTGGCGGGCACCTGGCGAACCGCGTCCGACGCGCCCCGCGGACGCGATCGCGGTCGCTCCGGCCACGTTCAACACGGTCAACAAGTGGGCCGCGGGGATCTCCGACAATCTCGCGCTGGGCATCCTGTGCGAGGCGCCGGCCATGGGTGTCCCGGTGGCCGTGCTGCCGTACCTGAACTCCGCCCAGGCAGCCCATCCCGCTTACCGGCAGAGCCTTGATCGGCTGCGGGAGATGGGCGTCCTGGTCGGCTCGTACGAGCCTCACCTGCCGAAGGCCGGGGGTGGGGCCGACCGGTACCGCTGGGAGGAAGTGCTGGAGCTGCTTGCTCCCAGGGTGTCCGCGCGGTCGTGATCAGCGCTGTCGTGGGCGTGGTCGCTGCGGGGCCGTGATCGCGACGGTCGTTTCGGGGGCCGGGGTGGTGGGGTGCTGGGGCGCGGTCCGAGGGGTCACCGTGCTGCGGGCTCGTGCTGCGCGGGCTCGTGCGCTCGGGGCCGGCCGCTCGCTGAGGCGCTGGACGCGCCAGGTCAGTACCCGTGCGGGGCGGCGGGCGTCGTGGAGAGCGCGCTGGTCGGTCGCTTGACGTAGGAGATCGTCCGGGTTGTGGCCTGCTGCTTCCGCGTGGGCGAGGGCGGCGCTGAGGGCGTCGAAGGCGGGGTCCTCGATGATCTGCTCGGCGTGCCCGGGCAGCGTCTCGCGGAGGCGGCGGACGTGCCGGTCTGCGGTCGCCGCTGGTGGCCGGTTCCGGGCGAGCGCGGCCAGGGGAGCGGGCGCGGCTTGCTCGTAGGCGGTCTGCAGGTGGAGCAGTGCCCGCTGGGCTGCGGCGACCTGCTGGTCGTGGTGGCGGAGCTGGTGCCAGTGCGAGGCGGCGATGACGACGAGGATCGCGGCGTCGAGGAGCATCGCCAGCGCGGCGCCCTCCTTGGGCGCGGGCTCGCGGACCATGGCGCGGATGGCGCCGCGCAGGGCGCGGGCGTGGTGGTGTTCGGCGTGGATGCGGGAGCGGGTGGCGCGCTCGAACACGAATGCCGCTTCGCGGAGTTGGGACTTCAGGGGGTGGGGCGCGAGGAGGGGGAGGGCGTCGAGGGCTTCGCCGAAGGCGGCGAGGTGGGCCTGGGAGGCGTGGTCGTCGTCCTGGGCGAGATGGTGGGGGATGCGTTCGGTGGCGGCGGTGGCATGGTGCCAGGGGTTGGTCCGGCGCACGCCCGGCTGGATGGTGGGCTGCGGGGCGGTGCTGGCCAGGCGTTCTTGGATCTTGGGGAGGGAGAGGTCCGGGGCGAGCTTGGAACCCGAGTACCAGATCGGTGCGTCGGCGCCGTCGGTGAGGGCGACCTTGTAGCCGCGTACGTCGCCGGAGGGGAAGTAAACGACCTCGGCGAGCACGCCCTCGGTGTGGCTGAGGAACTGGATGAACTCCTCCATGCCGGTTGCGGCGGCCACGGCGGTGCGGACGAGGGCGCGCAGGCGTTCGGGGGCGGTCTTGTCGTGGCCGGCGCGGCGGGCCTTCTCCTGTTCGGCACGGGTGGGTCGCTTGGCGGCCGTGCGGTCCCCGCGGACGACCTCGAAGAGGCCGTGTTCTTTCTCGATGGCGGCGAGTTCGCGGTCGGCGGTGAGGTAGTCGTTCCAGTGGCGGGCGGTGCGCAGGTCGGCGCGGACCTTGGTGGCGGCGATGTGGATGTGGTCGGGGGCGTGGCGCACGGCGACCCAGCGGCAGCCGTCCGGGTCACCTTCGGGCGCGATGCCGGTGGCGGCGACGATCCGGCGGGCGACGTGGGCCCACTCCTCGTCGTCGAGGATCCGGTCCTCGGGCGCGGCACGGACCGAGCAGTGCCACACGTGGCGCTCGGGGGCACGGCCCAGACGCCTGGCCTGCTTGACGTGGAGGTCGAGGTCCGCCACGAGGAGCTTCCTCGTGGCGTCGATGTCGTCGGCGCGGCCGGGGTCGGGGGCGAAGCCGTCCCAGGAGGCGACGAGGTGGGGGTCGGTGTGGCTCTTGGCCCTGACGGTGTCGAACAGATAGCGGATCAGGCCCCCGGTGTCCTTGCCGCCGCTGATCTTCGCGATCACCGGGGGGCCTTCGTGGTGGACACGGCCTGGTTCGTGGCGGCGGCGATGTGGCGGACGGTGGCGCCGACCGATGCCAGGGTCTGCTCGGCGCGGGCGAGAAGCCCGCTGTCCCCAGGGTGTGGATGTCCGCCGGAGTTGAGCCTCTTGGCGATCTGGTTGACGTTGTGGCCGATCCTGGCGACCTCGCCACGCAGAGCGGTCAGCTCGTCGATGTAGTCGTCGAGCGCGGTGCGCTGGCCGGGCAGGGCCAGGTCGCCGTGCACGTGGGCCATGACGACGGCGCCGACGTAGTGCGCGCCGGCGATGTTCAGCGACCGGGCCACGCGCAGGATGTCCGCCTTCTCGCCGACGCTGTAGCGGGCGTCGACACGCTGCTTGCGCTGGCCGTTCGGATCGCGCCGACGGCGTCGGGCGACGCGGTGGAGGGCGGCGGCTTCGGCGGCGCGCGGGAGCGGCGGGTACGCGGTGGTGCCGACCAGCTGCTCCTCCTCGGGCACCCCCTGGTGCCCGAGTGCCTCCGCCACCCCCGGGGCGGAGGCTTCCCCGTGGAACCGGCCCGTGGACGGTCCAGCGGGATACCTTGCTCCGCCTGGTGCTGGGGAGGAGGTCAGCTGCTGCTGTGATGACGAGGGTTCGTGGTCGGGGCTGTGCATGTGGGCTCCTGCAAGCGGTGGTGGAGGGAGAGGGCCCGTTCCTCCCGTCCTGATTCACGGGAGGAACGGGCTGGGGGACGTGGGCTGCGAGTATCAGCCGTTGCTTGTGGTGGCGGCGTCGAGCTCGGCCTGCAGCAGGTCCTTGACCTCATCCAGACGGCTTCGGGAGATCCCGAAACCCTCGTCCCTGACTGCCTTCTCGATGCTGCGGCGCGAGGCACGGCCGGCTCGTCCGAGCGGAGCCGTGCGGCCGATAGCCACGGCCTGCTCTCGGGAAACGCTCGGCCGTTTGCTTCCCGGCTTCCCAGGCTGCTGTGGCGTCTCCGTCTCTCGCTTCGCGGGTGGCCCAGGCACGCCGTCGTCGGTGTCCGTGACGGCTGGCGGAGCGAGCGGGCCGGTCTGGTGTTCCTTGGCGGGTTCGTGGCGGTCTTCGGGGTTGTGGCGGTCAGGGGTATCGGGGCGCCGGGCGACGAGGAGGTAGAAGTGGACGGCTCCGGCCAGGGCGAGTGGCGCGATGGCGGAGATGGCCCCGACGGTGAGGTCGTCGAGGGAGAGCCCGTTGTGGCGGGTCTGCTGGTTGAGGCGGATGGCGTGCAGGACGTTGGCCCAGATGCTTGTGGCGGTGGCGGTGCCGACCAGCGCCGAGACGTAGAGGCGGGCGGACAGGGGCGCGGTCCGCAGGACGAGCAGGGCGCCGATCCCGATGGCGATGAACCCGTCGATGACGAGCGGGAAGGCGTAGGTGAGCGCCGGGTGGATGTGGCTGGCGGCGGCCATCTGACGCAGGGCGTCGTAGGAAAGCGCGAAGGCTGCCACGGCCAGCAGCGCCACGCCCGTGCGGATCGCTGCGGTCAAGGGCACCGGGGCAGGGGAAGGTGCCGCGGTGAAGGTGGGAGAAGGCAAGGGGAAGCGCTCCAGGAGTACGGAGGTGGGACTGGTGTGGCCCGGTGGCGGGTGGGAGTGACCCGTCGCAACTCGTCGCGTGCCTGGTCAGGGCAGGTACGGGTGCGGAGGTGACATCGAGTCGACTCGTCACCGGGTCCCGACTCGTCACCGCTCTGACCTGCGCAGAGACGAGTCGCGCCGGGTCGCGCCGGGTCAGGCCCCGGTCGTGGCTTCCGGTACGGGCTCGGGGCAGTAGCGTGCCCAGGAGTCGGTGAAATGCAGGAGGGCGTAGCCCCGGGCCTGGACGTTGCCGTGGAAGCGGCGGGGGGCGGAGCTGATGCCGTACTCCTTGAGCAGGATCTGCAGGCCCCGAGGAGTCAGGCCGTTGGTGGTGTACTCCGGCCAGGGGGTTTCGGCGTCCTGGTTGAGGATGTCGAGGAGCCGACTGGTACGGAGAGCCGGCGGATTGCCTTCGGTGGCGAAGGCACGGCGGATGTCGGCCAGGAGGCGGATGCCGAGGCTACTGCTGTCCTGGTCCTGCTCTGCCTCGTGCTTGGCCATGACACGGCAGGCAGTGCGGGCGAGGTCGGGCCATGCTCCGCCGGCGAGGTCGGCGACGGTCACCAGCGGCTGCCAGGTGTCGGCCGCACGGTCTTCGACCGGCATGGCCGGTGTCAGCTCCATCGCCTCGGCGTGGAGCGGGGCCAGCCAGGCGGCGAGCCGGTCGCGCAGGGCGTGGAGGGGCGGGGTGTCCCGGAAGGTACGGAACTCCGCCACCTTCTCGCCCGGCCTGCGGCGGCGCATCCGGATGACGATCGACCGGTCCATGATCGTGTCCGGCAGGTCACCGATGCCGGCGAGGGCGGCCATGGCGAAGGTGGGGAACTTCGCCACCTCGTGGTTGGGTCCACTGACCCGGAGGGTGGGGCGGTTGCGCTGGTGCCCTGCGTTGAGCAGGCCACGCATCTCCTCGTTCTTCTCCGCGACCTTCGCGGAGCCGAAGAGAGTGTCGGCCTCGTCGACCAGCAGGGTGGGCGGTGTGGCGGTGATCGACCGGAACACCGCGGCGGCCGACGCGTTGACCGTGATCAGCGGGTTGTGGACGCTCTCCGTGATCACGTCCAGCAGCCGTGACTTGCCGCAGCGCTTTGCAGGCCCGACCACGGCCAGCCGCGGAGCGTGCTGCCATGCCGTCTGCAGATGGGTCGCCGCCACCCACAACGTCATTGCCGTGAACGCTTCCTCGCTGGGCAGTACGACGTAATGACGGATCTGCTCCCGCAGCTCCGTCAGCACCTGCTCCCCCTCGGATACCGGGGCAGCCTCGGAGACGGCTGCGTGCGGCTCTCCCGGTGAAGCAGGGCGGCCCGTCGGCTGGCCGGGTATGGCGACCGGCGGCCAGGAGGGCTTGTCAGGGGTGGAATAGGGCTCGGTTCCCGCGTGTTCCACGGGGCAGCTCCTCGTCTGGCGGTGGTGGGCTTGCCTGCCCTTGCCGCCGGGTTGGTTCTTCCAGGGCCGTTCGGGGCTGCTCGGGCCTCCGGCGTTGCCTCGCCGGAGGCCCACTTCGTACCCCGAGGGAACACGGACCGTACGTCCACTCCTGCCAACAGTCCAGCGATTCTGTGTCAGCTCAACGCAGAACGCTTTGCTAGGCTGCCGTCCCTTCATGCCGCCAGCCCGAGCAGATTCAGCAGGTCTGCGGTCACGACGCGGTAGGCGTTACCGAGCCGCAGGACCTTGCACGGGTACGCGCCCCGCTTCGCCAGCTCATACCCCTTGCTTCGGCCAAGCCCCAGGGCGCGATTGCTCGTTTCCAGGTCAACGGCTACCGGCAAGGCCAACAGGTCTTCTCGGCTCATCCCCTTGGGCTGCCCTCCTGTGGTGTTTTCGCGCATGCGGCATCCCTTTCGGTACAGCCCTCGGCGAACGTGGTCATCCCGTCCGGCTCCAGGCGTCTACCAATCAGCATCCTCAAGCTAATGTGTCTGCATGACACAACGCCATTCGGATGATGAAGAGGATGACTTCCCGGAGTGGGTGGACCGGGTCCAGGCAAACGTGGCCGGTGAGGTCCGCCGGAGAAGGAAGGAGATGGGGTGGAGCGCGCAGGATCTGGCCGACCGGTGCGAGGAGCTCGGGCACCCCATTCCCCGCAACGTGATTGCCAACATGGAGTCGGGCCGCCGGGCCGGCCTCCCGCTGGTGGACGTCATCGTCTTGGCCGCCGCGTTGGAGACGTATCCGGCCTGCCTGATTTTCCCGGTTGGTTACGTCGACCGGACGCAGGAACTCCCCTTTCAGGGACTTGTGCCGACCTGGGATGCCCTGCGCCGCTTCACCGGCGAAGAGGAAGTGCTCGGTTATGACTCGGGCCTCGTGCCCGATTTCGAAGCCCACACCAGTCTCGTGCGCACCGCGCTGGCCGCGCTCGACGAGGAAGAGCAGGCACGGTTCGCGGCCAGGACGGCAACGAGCCGCGCCCAGCAGGAAGAGGCCGAACGCAAGCAGAGCGCGTACGCCGACCAGGCCATCTCCGCCAAGTACAAGCTCCGCTACCTCCGTCGCGAGCTCCGCGAAGACGGAGCCACCCCACCCGACCTCCCACCCGCACTTCACGACGTAGACCCGCCCGAATGGGCCCCTGAGACCACCCAGGAGGAACGCCCTTGAAGGGCTCCACCCACCGCCGCTGCTACTGCCGCGACCCCAAGACCGGCAAGCCGCTCGGCAAGAAGTGCCCCAGGCTCGCCGGCCGCAAGCACGGCTCCTACTCCGTACGCCAGGAGCTCCCACCCCGAGCCGACGGAACCCGCCGCTCGTTCAGCCGTGCCGGCTACGAGAGCCTCAAAGCCGCCCAAGCCGACCTCGACCACATACGCGCCCTTCTCGGCCTTGCCGACACCGATGACTCCGAAGGTCTCGATCAGATCGCCGAGTTGCTGGAGAAGGTGGCAGACGAGAAGGCTCCGCTACCGGACATCGAGGCGACCCGTCGGCGCCTGAGCCACGGCCTGGACCTCACCAGCCGCCTCACGGTCGGTGAGTGGCTGGACATCTGGCTGGCGGGCAAGAAGGGGCGGCAGAGTGCAATCAGCCGCGACGAGAGCAACATTCGCGTCCACCTTCAGCCGCGCATCGGGTACGTTCGGCTCGACCGCCTTCGGGTCACTCACCTCTCGGAGATGTTCGAGGCCATAGCCGAGGCCAACGTCGAGATCGCCGAGGGGAACGCCGCACGACGCAAGGCGTTCGAGGATCTCGCGCAGATTGCCTGGAAGGGGCGCGAGCCCCGCGCCCGCCGTAAGGCGATGAAAGCGGCCATCGCCGAGATGGATCCCTACCGCCGCATTGTCGGTCCAGCGACGCGGCAACGTGTTCGCTCCACACTGCGGGCAGCGCTGAACGCGGCGATCGCCCAGCAGCTGATCACCTTCAACCCGGCCGCCCACGTCGAGCTGGAGGCAGGCAGGCGCCCCAAGGCGCTCGTGTGGACCGAGGAGCGCATCCTCCATTGGAAGCGCACCGGCGAGAAGCCCTCGCCGGTGATGGTCTGGACGCCGGAACACACCGGCCTCTTTCTCGACCATGTAGCCGAGGACCGGCTGTACGCGTTGTTTCACCTGGTCGCCTTCCGCGGACTTCGGCGAGGCGAGGCGTGCGGTCAGAGGTGGACCGACGCGAACCTGGAGGCCGGGCTTCTTACGGTCGCCAAGCAACTCGTCGTGAATGGCTGGGAGGTGTACGAGGACGATCCGAAGACGGACGCCGGAGCGCGCACCATCGCCCTCGACGCCGACACCGTCCAGGCACTCAAGCGGCACCGAGCCCAGCAGGACAAGGATCGCGAGAAGTGGGGGAGCGCCTGGGCGGAGACCGGAAGGGTCTTCACCCGCGAGAACGGAGAACTGCTCCACCCCGCCAACGTCACACGACGATTCATCGAGCTGTATGAGGAGATCGGCCTCCCGCCGGTCCGGCTCCACGACCTCCGCCACGGTGCCGCGACCCTGGCTCACGCTGCAGGTGCCGGCCTGAAGGACATCCAGGAGATGCTCGGCCACTCCTCGATCACCATCACGTCGGACACGTACACGAGCCTGCTCCCCGAGGCGGATCTGGCGATCGCGGAGGCTGCGGCCCGGCTCGTGCCGCGAGCGCGCACAACCCCCGAGAACACCGCTCCCGAAGCGGAGGCCGAGCCCGACGACGCGGAGTCCGCCGAAGCGGAATCCGTGCCGGATGGTGCTGATCCTTTGGGGAAAATTCGGGAGATCAACTCCCCGTCCGCTCACGCACCGCTCACGCAAACGGCCCCGGACGAGGAGTCCGAGGCCGAGTAAGACCCCTCCCTGGGGAGAAACGCCAGGTCAGAGCGGTAACGCGTTGTGCCCCCGGCAGGATTCGAACCTGCGACACCCGCTTTAGGAGAGCGGTGCTCTATCCCCTGAGCTACGAAGGCAGATCTGCCGCTGACGGCAGTCCAGGACAGGGTAGCGGATGAGGCGCAGGGGTGATGGAGGCAGGCGGGCGGTGCATTCGGTGAAGGTGCTGCCGGGTGCGCGCACGGTGTGGGTTGCGGGGTGTCTTGACGGGGCATGGGGGCGGGCATAGCGTCACGAAAGTACTGAGCAAGCGCTTAGAGAGGTCGTTCGTGCCGCACACCGACCCGATCCCCGCCGACCCGGCCCCCGACGCCGGTGCCTCGTCCGCCGCCGACCGCATCGAGGCGGCGCTGACCGGGCCCGGAGCCCCGTTCGCCGTCGTACGGTTGCAGGACGGCCCGCAGGCCGGGGTGCTCGTGTATGCGGACGGGCCCAGAACCCTCCGCGAATTCGTTGAGACCACCTGGGCCTTCGGGGACCAGCCGTTCCTGATCGCCGCCGAGGGCAGCTACTCGTACGCGGAGTTCTTCGCCGCCGCGTCCGCGCTGGCGTGCCGGCTGACCGAGGTGTACGGGCTCCGCCCCGGAGACCGGGCCGTCGTCGCGATGCGCAACCACCCCGAGTGGCAGATCGCCTTCTGGGCCGCGCAGTTGGCCGGTCTCGTCGCCGTACCGCTCAACGCCTGGTGGACCGAGGACGAGTTCACGTACGCGCTCGACGACTGCGGACCGAGGGTGCTGCTGGTGGACGGGGAGCGGCTGCCTCGCGTCTCCGCGTGGGCGGAGAAGACCGAGGCGCGCCTGGTCGTCTTCCACGGCCGGGCCGGCGAGGTTCCGCAGGGGGCCGAGCGGTACGAGGACCTGCCCGCGCCCGACCCGCTCGCCGCACCGCCCGAGGTCGAGATCCGCCCCGAGGACTATGCGACGATCATCTACACCTCGGGCACCACCGGGCGGCCCAAGGGCGCCGTCGCCACCCACCTCGCCCAGGTGGGCGCAGCACTCAACCCGCGGTTCCACGCGACCGCTTCCGCACTCCGCCGCGGGATCATCCCGGGACAGGGGCCCGCGCCGGTCACCCTGATGACCTTTCCGTTCTTCCATGTCGCCGCGTTCACCTCCTTCTACTCGGCGATGGCGGCGGGCGGTGCGCTCGTGCTCATGCGGAAGTGGGACGTCGAGGAGGCGCTGCGGCTGATCCGTGAGCACGGCGTCACGCACTACGCCGGTGTCCCGGCCACCGCCCTCGAGCTCCTCGCCGCCGCCGAGCGGGCGGGGGACGAACTGGCGAGCCTCCAGATGCTGAACACCGGCGGGGCGGCCGCTCCGCCCGACCTGGTGGGGCGGCTCACCGCCCGCTTCGGTGAGCGGATCGAGCCGCGCAACGGCTACGGTCTGACCGAGACCTGCGGCGGCGTCCTGGCGAACTTCGGCGCCGACTACCGGCTGCACCCGGGCAGCGTCGGCCGACCGACCCCCACCACCGAGGTACGGATCGCCGGTCCGGCGGGTGAGGCGCTGCCCGAGGGCGAGGTCGGCGAGCTGTGGCTGCGCGGCCAGTCACTGGTCCGCGGCTACTGGCGGGACGAGGCGGCGACGGCAGAGGCGTTCACCGACGGATGGTTCCGGACCGGCGATCTCGCGCTGGTGCGTGACGGGCGGGTCAGCGTCGTGGACCGGCTCAAGGACATGGTGATCCGTGGCGGTGAGAACGTGTACTGCGTGGAGGTCGAGGCCGTGCTCCACGATCACCCGGACGTCGAGGACGCGGCAGTGCTGGGCGTGGCGCACCCGGTCCTCGGTGAGGAGGTCGCCGCGGTCGTCCGGCTTCGGCCCGGTGCCACCGTCACGCCCGACGAGCTGCGGGCGCACGTCGGGCGGACCCTGGCTGCGTTCAAGGTTCCGGCCCATGTCCTCGTACGCGAGGAACCGCTTCCGCGGAACCCGACCGGGAAGATCCTCAAGCGTGAGCTGCGCGGGCCGGTCGACGACGAGGTGCGGGGGAGGGGGACGAAGAGCGGGTAGCGGGGAGGGGCGTGATCAGGAGCGGGTGATGCGGACCCGGTAGTTGCCCTTGGAGTCCTTGTCGACCACCGATATGCGTATCCCGTCCGCCGCGTTGGTGAACGTCTGGCCGGGCTGGAACGGGGCGTCGGACAGCTCGGCCTGCACGTTGGGGGACCGTGTGCAGCCTCTGCTGCCCTTGGTGCTGTCCGCGACGGTGATCGGCCCCAGGCCGGTGTCCACGTCGGAGCGCACCTTGTAGATGAGTACACCGGGCCTGCAGACCGCCCGGTCGTTGCCCGCCTGGGTCCGTACCTCCACCGCGTAGCCCGACTCCGCGCTGAGCGGCACGAAGGCCAGTTTCAGGCCGCCCCGGGCGGCCAGCGGCCCGAGGATGCGGTCGGTGGTGCCGGGTTTGGAGGCGCAGCTGATCTGTTTGCCGTCGAGCCAGCCGAGCTTCCACTTGTGCCAGCCGAGCAGATCGTTGTTGGCCCCCCAGTCCTCGGACATGATGTCCCAGTGCCCGACCGAGCCGCCGCCCTCCATGGTGTAGAGGTCGGGCAGGCCGAAGACATGGCTGTTCTCGTGCGGCAGGACGCGGTAGCCGTTCTGTGCGTACGACCCGGAGCCGTCGTCCTGCCGGCTGTAGATGAAGGACGTGTTGGCGAGCGGGACGCCGTCCGCGAGCGGGGCGTCGGCATTGCCGGAAAAGGTCACGGACAACACGGTGTCCAGTGCGGAGGGTCCGGCGTTCGGTGTGACCAGGACATTGACCAGGTCGTACTCCCTGAAGTCCACCTTCGGGTCGGCTATGGCCACGAGGTCCTGGACCAGACGGCGGTAGCCCGGCTCGTACGGTGAGCCGCGCTCTATCCCGTACGCCGAGAACGGCAGCGGCATCCGCAGCCAGCTCTTCACGGGGGTTTCGGGCCGGTAGATGAGCCGGCCGTACGAACTGGTCCGGAACCAGGCGGTGGTCTGCGGGAAGAATTCACCGAACCGGTCCATCGCCGACCCGGGTCCCGGTGCGTCCGGGAAGTCGATCATCAGGTTGAGCGCGTGCACCTCGCCGGTGGACCGGGAGTAGCCGGTCGGGGTCGGCATCCCCTCCGACATCTGTACGCCCATCGTCGCGGATATCCGGCACGGTCCCAGCCCTGCCTCGTCAGCGGTGGCCACCGGTCCGGCGGTGGCGTGGCCGGGGAGGGAGAGCGTGCTGCTGGCCGAGGCTGTGGCGGCGATGACCAGTGTGGTCGCCCCGGCGAGTGCGAGGGTGCGGCGGCGGCTGGGTATCCGGTGGCGGGGCTGCTGCATAGAGTCGCCTTCCGGGGGTCCGCGGCAGCCGACGGGCCCTGGCTGCGCTCTGCTGATCACCCTCTGGCGGCCGGTGCGTGGCCGCGCGTTGGGTGCGCCGATCGGTGGATTCTCCGTCCGGGTGATGTGACGCAGGTCACATCTGGGATGGGAAATAACCGGGGACCGAATCCCCGTTTGAACCCGTGTCCCCGCGAAACGGGGAGGCGCTCCCCGGTTGCACGTATCCGGGGCGCCGCAGGAGCCAACAGGAGCAGCAAGAGCCGGAAGGGAAGGGCTGCCGTCGTGGAGACCGTCACTCGCATCGCCGCCGACACCGACATCGACACCGGGACGGCGCCGCGCCGCACGCCCCGCCCGCGGGCGGACGCGCTGCGCAACCGGGAGCGGATCGTGGCGGCGGCGCGCGAGATGTTCGTCGAGTTCGGGCCGGACGTGCCGCTCGACGAGGTCGCCCGCCGCGCGGGTGTCGGCAATGCCACGCTCTACCGGAACTTCCCCGACCGGGCCGCGCTGACCCATGAGGTCGTTCTCTCCGTCACCTCCCGCACCACCGACCGTGCGGACGAGGCGGCGGCCGAGGAGGGCGACCCGTTCGCTGCGCTCAGCCGCTTCGTCCACGCGGCGGCCGACGAACGCGTCGGGGCACTCTGCCCGATGCTGTCCGGCGGCTTCGACAAGGACCATCCCGAACTGCTCGCCGAGCGTCGCCGCCTCGAAGAGGCCGTCGAAGGGCTCGTGGCGCGCGCCATGTCCGCGGGGCGCCTGCGCACCGACATCGCCGTCGGTGACGTACTGGTCGGCCTCTCCCAGCTCACCCGGCCGTTGCCAGGCATCGCGTGCCTGGACATCGACCGGTTCACCCACCGTCACATCCAGCTGTTCCTGGACGGCCTCGAGGCTCCGGCCCGGTCCGAACTGCCCGGTACGGCGGCAACCTTGGAGGATCTGCGGCGCCGGCCATGAGGCCCGTGCCGGGCTGCTGAAGCAGACGCCGTCCGGCTGCGTGTCCGACGCGCCCTCACCACCCCCAGCTCACGACTGACCTCACGTCCACTCCCACTTCTTCCAGCTCCCTCCCTTCGCACTTCTCACCCTCACCGTTCACCGGCCGGGACGTTCTGCGTTCACGGTCACGGTTCACGACCCTTCGCGTCCACGCGCGTCCTTAGGTGGCTACTTCCATGTCAAAAACAGCTGATCCACGACTTCCTGACCCCAGCCGCTGGAAAGCGCTGGCCTTCATCGCACTCGCGCAGCTGATGGTGGTGCTCGATGCCACGATCGTGAATATCGCGCTGCCGCACGCACAGACGGCCCTGGGCATCACCGATGCCAACAAGCAGTGGGTCATCACGGCCTACGCCCTCGCCTTCGGCGGACTGCTGCTCTTCGGTGGCCGGATCGCCGACCTGTGGGGCCGTAAGCGCACCTTCGTCGTCGGCCTGATCGGCTTCGCGCTGGCCTCCGCGCTCGGTGGCGCGGCCCAGAACCAGGGCATGCTGTTCGGCTCACGCGCGCTCCAGGGTGTCTTCGGTGCCCTGCTCGCCCCGGCCGCGCTCTCGCTGCTCGCCGTGATGTTCACCGATGCCAAGGAGCGCGCCAAGGCGTTCGGTATCTACGGTGCGATCGCCGGTGGTGGTGGCGCCGTCGGCCTGATCCTCGGTGGCTTCCTCACCCAGACGCTGAACTGGCGCTGGACGTTCTTCGTCAACATCCCGTTCGCCGTCATCGCGGCCGCGGGTGCGTACTTCGTGATCCGCGAGCCGGTCGGCAGCCGTAACCGCTCGTCGCTCGACATCCCCGGCGTGGTGCTCTCCGCACTGGGTCTGGTCTCGCTGGTGTACGGATTCACCCGCGCCGAGTCCAGCGGCTGGTCGGACCCGCTGACCATCGGCATGTTCGTCGCGTCCGGTGTGCTGCTCCTGTCGTTCGTCCTGACCGAGGCCAGGGTCAAGTCGCCGCTGCTGCCGCTGCGCGTCGTGATGGACCGCAACCGCGGCGGTGTCTACCTCTCGCTGGGGCTGGCCATCATCGCGATGTTCGGGCTCTTCCTCTTCCTGACGTACTACCTGCAGGTCGTGAGGGGCTACTCGCCGATCCGGACAGGGTTCGCCTTCCTCCCGATGATCGCGGGCATGATCACCGGATCGACGCAGATCGGCGCCCGGCTGATGACGCGGGTCCCGGCTCGCAAGCTGATGGGCCCGGGCTTCCTGGCCGCAGCCGTGGGCATGCTGCTGCTGACGCAGCTGGAGATCGGTTCCTCCTACCCGGCACTGATCCTCCCGGCGCAGCTCCTGCTGGGTCTGGGCATGGGTACGGCGTTCATGCCGGCCATGTCGCTGGCCACGCACGGGGTCGAGCCGCGGGACTCGGGTGTGGCGTCCGCGATGGTCAACACCTCGCAGCAGGTGGGTGGCGCGATCGGTACGGCGCTGCTGAACACGATCGCCGCCTCGGCCGCCACGGCGTACGCCACCTCGCACGCCGCGCTGGCCGCCACGGACCCGAAGCTGCTGAAGCTCCAGTCGATGGTGCACGGCTTCACGGGAGCCATCTGGTGGGCGGTCGGCATCCTGGTGGTGGCGTCCGCGATCGCGGTGACGTTCATCAACGCCGGACGTCCTTCGGCGACCACGGTGAACTCGGGTTCCGGCTCGGGGGATGCCGACGGGGTCGAGGACGAGTTCAAGGTCCCGGTTGTCGCGCACTGACGACGGACGCGCGGCGTGGAGTCACATGAAGTGACGTGAACATGGGTCTGCCCCGGTTCCGCTCGGCGGAGCCGGGGCAGACCCGCGTCCGTACGCGGTGCGTGGGCAGGAGACCCCTAGCGCAGCCAGGGCAGGTCCGCGTCCGTGCCGTCCGGCTCCAGTCCGGTGGCGATGACCTGCATGATCTCGCCGAAGGAGCGCAGCTGCTCGGGGGTGAGCCGGTCGAACATCGCCTGGCGTACGGCACGCACATGACCCGGCGCGGACCGGCGGAGCATCTCGTAACCCTCGTCGGTGAGGACCGCGTTCTGTCCGCGCTTGTCGGAAGGGCAGTCCTCCCGGCGCACCCAGCCGTTGCGTTCCAGCCGGGCGACGGCGTGCGAGAGCCGGGAGCGGGTGATCTTGACGTCCTTGGCCAGCTGGGTCATCCGCATCTGACGCCGGGGCGCCTGGGCGAGCTGGACGAGCAGCCCGTAGTAGATGTGCGGCATGCCGGCGTCGCGCTGCAACTGGCGGTCGAGGTGGTCCTCCAGGAGCGTGGTGGCCTGGAGATAGGCGCGCCAGACGCTCTGCTCTTCGTCGGAGAGCCAGGGCGGCCCGCCGGTGGATGCCGTGGTCATGGACTCCACTGTACGACCTTTTCTTGAAAGTTGAACTAGATAGGGCTAAGGTCTCCGTAGATGGGAACTTGAAGCTTCAAGAAGCTTCGAGCTTCGGAGCTCAGGAGCTTCGAAGGCCCCGTAGAAGATCTGTCTTCAGTAGCAGTGGATGGGGAGTGCCATGACTGTCACCGCGGAGCGGATGCCCGCCCTCTATCTTTCCCACGGTGCGCCGCCGCTGGCCGACGACCCGGTGTGGCCGGGCCAGCTGGCCGCATGGTCCGCCGGCCTGCCCCGCCCCACCGCGATCCTCATGGCCTCCGCCCACTGGGAGGAGGCCCCGCTCGCCCTGGGCGCGACCGAGACCGTCCCGCTCGTCTACGACTTCTGGGGCTTCCCCGAGCACTACTACCAGGTGCGGTACGCGGCCCCGGGGGCGCCGCAGCTGGCGGAGAACGTACGCAAGCTGCTGCGCGGCGCCGGTACACCGGTCCAGGACATCCCGGACCGCGGGCTCGACCACGGGGCGTACGTCCCGCTGGTGGAGATGTTCCCGGGCGCCGACATCCCCGTACTCCAGATCTCCTTGCCGACGCTGGACCCGCAGAAGCTGATGGACATCGGACGCAAGCTCGCGCCGCTGCGCGACGAGGGCGTACTGATCGTCGGCAGCGGCTTCTTCACCCACAACCTCGCCGCACTGCGGCACACAGGCGGCGGCAACCCCGCCTGGTCGGTGGAGTTCGACGACTGGGGACACCGGGCGCTGCAGGCGCAGGACATCGACGCGCTGCTCGACTTCGAGCACAAGTCCCCGGCGGGCCGGCTGGCCCATCCGCGCACCGAGCACTTCGCGCCGCTCTTCGTGACGCTGGGCGCCTCGGAGGGAGAGCTGGACCAGGGGCGCAGCATCATCGACGGGTTCTGGATGGGGCTCGCGAAGCGATCGGTGCAGTTCGGCTGAGTGGTCAGAGGGCCGGCGGGTTCAGCTCGATCGAGCGGAGCGCGGCGGCCAGGGCCGTCGTGTCACCGACATCCAGTGCGGTGTCGGTGAACTTGATCGTGTGGTCGTCGCCGTGCGCCGCCGCCCGCGCGAAGATCTCGTCCGCGGAGACCGCCGACGGCGATGCGGCGCAGGGAACGGGGTCGGCGGGGCTGTACGCGGCGGTGACCGCGGCGCTCGCGGCCCAGGCCGCGGCCAGGCTCTGTCCCCACAGTTCACGGGGGAGAGCGGGCAGCGTACGCAGCACGGCGTTGGGTGCGGTCGCGGCGTGCACCAGCATGATCGGTGCGCCGTGGCCGTGGGTGGCGTAGCGGTGGGTCGCGGCCCTGACCAGCTCCGCCAGCCGGGCGCGCGCCACGTCCGGGTCGTCGGCGAACTGCTGCGGCCACAGCGGGAACTCGGTGAGCTGCGCCAGCCGGTCGCGTATCCCGCCACTCTGGTCGGCCACCGGCGGTACGGCGTCCAGCGCGGCCGCGGCACTCGGCGCGGGCACGAGCGAGGCCGGTGGGTGCAGCGCGGGCAGCGGCTGGTGGCGGGCGGCCCAGTAGCCGAGGCCGTGCGCGAGCTCGGCTTTCCGGGGGGCGTTCGCTTCCCCGTCGAGCAGGGTGCGCACGGCGTGGCCGACCCGGATCACGGGGTGGGTGGCGCCCGCGGCGATGCCAGGCAGCAGCCGCGGCCACCACTCGGTGAGGACGTCCTGCCAGGGGCGCCCGGCAATCTCCCGCTCGAAGTACGTCGTCCAGTCGGCGATCCTGCGCGGGTCGCCCAGGGCCTCGTGCCAGTTCTCCGCGGTGACCCGGGCCGCGGGGGCCGGCATGTCCTCCAGCTTGTGGCTGTAGTGGTCGAGCCAACGGTGGACGGCCGGTGCCTGGCCGTGCCGTACGAGCGCCTCGACGGCCATCGGGCCGTGGTTGCTCAGCCAGCCGTTCCGCTCGGGGCCCGCGGCGTGGAGCCGCTCCAGCGCCTCGTCGAGCGCGCCGGTGGTGTCGCCCGGTGCAGTGCCCGGTGCGCCTGTGGCGTCTTTCCTGCCTGTCGTGTCGGTCATGCCGGAACACGCTAGGCGCGGGGCCCGTCGCCCGTAACGGGCTGCAGACCTACGCCACGACCCCGCCGGGGCCTAGGTCTCCGGGCCCAGAGGCTTCTCGTACCAGGCCACGTCCCAGTACCTGCCGAACTTCCGGCCCACCTCGGCGTACGTACCGACATGGCGGAAGCCGAATCGCTCGTGCAACCGCACCGAGGCGTCGTTGGGCAGGGCGATGCCCGCGTACGCGCGATGGAGATCCTCGTCAGCGAGGGCCTCGAAGAGCGACTCGTACAGGAGTGTGCCGATGCCCTGGCCGGCGGCCTGCGGTGTGCAGTACACGCTCACCTCCACCGACGTGGCGTACGCCGCCTTGGGGCGGAAGGCGCTGCTGGTCGCGTAGCCGAGCACCGACGCGGGGCCGACAATGCGGACATCCTGAGCAACCTGAAGACGGTGCGGACCGTCTTCAGGGTGAGAGAGCAGCCACGGCATCCGCTGTTCGGGTGTGAAGGGGACGGTGTCGAATGTGAGCGCAGTCTCACGAACGTAATGGTTGTAGATGCCGGTGAGGGCCGCCAGATCGCCCGCGACGCCTGGTCTGACCTGCACCTCTGTACGGAGTCCCGGGGTTTCCGGCATGAACCCTCCCCTTCTCGGCGCGACAGGGTACTGCATGATCGCGACAATGAATGCGAGGCATGGGAATTCTGTCCGGATTCCAGTCGTTGTTTCCAACGGATGCAGGGCACCCGAAAGGGTGTCGCGACCTACTCAGCAAGGGAGCACGCATGGCAACCCGTGCCGTCGCCCGTCGTTCGTCCACCACTGGTGGGAGCAGCCGGGCAAGCAGTGTTCGCGCCGTGGGCGGGGAAATCGCCGATCGCGACCTGGTCGGCATGTACCTGGACGAGATCGCGCGCACGCCGCTGCTCGACGCCGCCAAGGAGGTCGAGCTTTCCCAAGCCGTCGAAGCGGGCGTGTTCGCCCGGCAGGTCCTCGACGGTGTGGTGGAGAGCGAAGCCGGTGGAGCGACGCGTGAGGAGCTGGAGGCGCTGGTCGCCGAGGGCGAGCGCGCCAAGGACATATTCATCCGTTCCAACCTTCGACTCGTGGTTGCTGTCGCCCGCCGCTATCCGCGGGCAGGGCTGCCCCTGCTCGACCTGATCCAGGAGGGGAACGCGGGCCTGGTGCGCGCGGTCGAGAAGTTCGACTACGCCAAGGGCTTCAAGTTCTCCACGTATGCGACGTGGTGGATCCGTCAGGCCATCACCCGTTCCATAGCCGACCAGTCCCGTACGATCCGGCTCCCCGTCCACCTGGTGGAGGAGCTCGGCCGGATCCGCCGTGTCCAGCGGGAGTTCAACCGTGAGCACGGGCGCGAGCCCGAGCACGCGGAGATAGCCGCGGAGCTGGATTCCACGGCCACGCGCGTCGGCGATGTCCTGGACTGGGCCCGTGACCCGGTCAGCCTCAACATGTCCGTGGACGACGAGGGCGAGACCCAGTTCGGCGATCTGCTGGAGGACACCTCCGCGGTGTCGCCCGAGCAGTCCGTGATGACGCTGCTGCGCAGCGAGGAGCTGGAGGATCTGATCGGCAAGCTCGACAACCGCACCGCGTCGATCATCCGTATGCGGTACGGCATCGAGGACGGCCGGGAGCGGACTCTCACCGAGGTCGGCAAGCAGCACGGTCTGACACGCGAGCGGATCCGGCAGATCGAGAAGCACGCACTGCTCGAACTGAAGCGAATGGCCCACGACACGGGTTTTGACGCTGCGGCGTGAGCTCGAGTCCAGTAGCCTCCGATATGAGCCGCTTCGTGCGGACCCCATGAGCTGAGTCCCGGCGCCCACCCCCCCTGGCGCCGGGGCTCATTTCTTTGCCGTCATGGTGCGGAGAGTGCTGCGGCGCGCGTCAGCCGGGCGCCCAGATCGCTCAGGAACTCCACCAGCTGCGCCGGCTGGTGCGCGGTGAACTCACAGTCGACCAGCGCCAGTCGGAGCGCCACCCACTCCAGCGAGTCCGCCATGACCGCACGGAGCCGGCAGCTGTTCTCGCCCGTCGGTTCCAGCGGACCGAACGCCGGGGGCAGCCGCGCGGACACGAATTCCGCCGGGGCCGCGAAGCTCACCTCGACCGCCAGCTCCGGCTGCCGGCGCCGGATGGAGTCGGTGAGAAATGCCGCGGCGTCCCCCGTGGGCAGCTCGCGCGGTGTGAAGCGGGCCCCCGTGGCGAACGGCTCGCTCACCCGGTCGACGCGGAACGTACGCCATGCCTCGCGCCCCAGGTCGTACGCGACGAGGTACCACCGCCACCCGGTGCTCACCAGCCGGTAGGGCTCGGCCTCCCGTTTCGTCTCGGCGCCGTCCCCCGCCCGGTAGGCGAACCGCAGTCGCTCCCGGCCGGTGACCGCCGACGCCATCACCGTCAGCGTGTGCGGATCGATGGTCGAACCGTCACCGCGGGTCAGCGGCATGGTGGCGTTCTGCAGGGTCGAGACCCGGTGCCGCAGCCGGGACGGCAGCACCTGCTCCAGCTTCGCCAGGGCTCGTACGGATGCCTCGTCAACCCCCTCGATGGCGTGCCCCGCCCCTGCCCGCAGTCCTACAGCGATCGCCACCGCCTCCTCGTCGTCCAGGAGCAGCGGCGGCATGGCGGTGCCCGCGACCAGCCGGTAGCCGCCGACCGAGCCTCGCGACGCCTCGACGGGGTAGCCGAGGTCGCGGAGCCGGTCGATGTCGCGGCGGATGGTGCGCGGGCTGACGTCGAGTCGCTCGGCGAGTTCGCTGCCCGGCCACTCGCGCGGCGTCTGGAGGAGCGACAGCAGATTCAGCAGTCGTGCCGGGGTATCGGTCATGGATCCAGAGTGCCGGTCCATTGGGTCATGACCTGACCTAATGGACGTTTAACTTCTTCATATGACTTCTTCCGCATCGCTGCCGTCCACGGCGGCCGATCCCACGGTGTCCTCGGACCCGTCGGACCGGCGCCGGTGGTTCGCGCTCGCCATCGTGATGACCGCGGCCTTCATGGACCTGGTCGACGTCACGATCGTCAACATCGCCATTCCGAGCATCAAGCGCGACACAGGTGCCTCGTTCAGCTCGATCCAGTGGATCACCGCCGGATACGCCCTGGCCTTCGCGGCCGGTCTGATCACGGGCGGCCGGCTCGGCGACATCTACGGCCGCAAGCGGCTCTTCCTCATCGGCATCGGCGGCTTCACGCTGGCCTCCGCGCTCTGCGGCTTCGCGGCGAACCCGGAGATGCTGGTCGCCTCCCGCATCCTGCAGGGCGGCACCGCCGCGCTGATGGTCCCGCAGGTGCTGTCGATCGTGCACGCCACGTTCCCGGCACACGAGCGCGGCAAGGTCTTCGGCCTCTTCGGTGCGATCGTCGGCCTCGGCGCGGTCTCGGGACCGCTGCTGGGCGCGCTGCTCACCGAGTGGAACATCGCGGGCCTGGAGTGGCGGCCGATCTTCCTGATCAACCTGCCGGTCGGCATCGCGGGACTGCTCCTGGGCCGGAAGTTCATCACGGAGTCCAAAGCCCCGAAGGCGCTCCGCCTCGACCTGGTCGGTGTCGCGCTGGTGACGCTGGGACTGCTGATGCTGCTCTACCCGCTGACCCGCGGGCGCGAGCTGGGCTGGCCGCTGTGGGGGTACATGTCGATGATCGGCAGTGTCCTGGTGTTCGCGGCCCTGGTGCTGTTCGAGCGGGCGAAGGCACGCAAGGACGGTTCGCCGCTCGTCGAGCTGTCGCTGTTCCGGGTCAAGAGCTTCGCAGCGGGCATCGCCGTCCAGCTGACCTTCGGGATCGGCCTCGGCATCTTCTTCCTGGTCTGGACGCTGTACATGCAGATGGGACTCGGCTGGAGCGAGCTGCGGGCGGGCACGACCGGCATCCCGTTCTCGATCGCCGTCTCGTTCGCCGCCGGGATCTCCGTACAGAAACTGGTACCCCGGTTCGGCCGCAAGGTCCTGCAGGCGGGCGCGCTGCTGATGGTCGCCGGACTGCTGCTCTACATCTGGGAGTCCGACCGGTACGGCATGGGCATCGCCCCGTGGCAGATGGCTCTGCCGCTGGTCGTCATGGGGCTCGGTATGGGGCTGATCGTGGCCCCGCTGACGGACGCGGTGCTGTCCGAGGTGCCGAAGGAGCACTCCGGATCGGCGTCCGGGCTGATCAACACCGTGCAGCAGATGGGTAACGCACTGGGGCTCGGACTCGTCTCGGTCGTCTTCTTCGGGTCGATCAGCGACCGACTGGCGCCGCAGGCGATGGGCCCGGCGTTCGTCGAGGCGTTCCAGCACTCGCTGTGGTGGGTGGCCGGGGTGCTCGCAGTGATCTTCCTGGTGATGTTCGCGCTGCCGGCGCGACCGCGGCAGCACGTGGAGGGCGGCGAGGACGAGGACGTCCAGGACGTCGACGCCACGCCGGACGAGGTGGTCAAGGAGGCCGCACTGACGCGCTGAGTGCGTCTGCCGGCCCGGCCGCGTGCCTGTCTGCTCGGTGCCCGCACCCTTCGGGGGTGCGGGCATCCTTGCGTCAGGCGCGGGCCCCTTGTGCGTGCTGCGGCGGGTGGGAGCCGTCACCCGTCAGCAGATGCGCGTGCGGCTCTCCATCGCCTCGCGCGCCGCCTGCTCGTCCCCGTACACCTCGCACATGTGGCGGCCGTCCGGCGTCGCCGTGTGCTCGACCTCCCACAGACTCGTCTCGCTGCCGTCGAGAAGCAGGAAGGCGTGCTCGTACAGGGTGAAACCGGCGTCCCGTCCGTCGACCCGGCACTGCCGGCCGAAGATCTGGGTGATGTGGTGGGCGAAGGCGGCCCGCAGCAGACACGCCGTCTCCTCGCCCGGCGCGTCGCCGTTCTCCGCGCGGCGCAGCACGCGGCGGGCGTGGTCCGCGGAGTTGTCCGGCGCGTACATCCGGGGCAGCGGTGCCGGCGGCGCGGCCATCAGGACCGTGTGTACATCCAGGTCCGCCTGCGGGGCGTCGTCGCCGAACACCGGCATGTCGGAGAAGCTGCCGGCAAGCCGGGCGGCGGCGACATGGGCGTCGGCCTCGTCGTCGTACAGCTCGTGGTGCTGGGGGCCGGGCCGTGTCCGCGACCGGCGGTCCGTCGTGTCCCTGGCGCCGCCGTGGACCAGCTCCCACAGGGTCAGGGCCGAGCCGTCGGACAGCAGGTAGGTATGACGGTAGGTCTCGCGGTGCAGTACGGAACTGTGGTGCGAGGAGTGCAGGGAGCTGCTGTGTGCCAGCGCCGTGCCGAGTCTCTCGACCGTGCAGTCGGGCAGGTCGAAAGAGTTGAGTGCGCGTCGCAGGAGTCGCTCGAGGTGCTGCTCGGTTGTCTCGTACGGATCGCTCAAGGTGCTGTCTCCAGGCCGTCGCCGCGTGTCACACGATGCGTGCTTAACGTAGTCCCTGGGTCCGACATCGAGACCGGGGTTCCGGAAAACGTACGGCACGCGCGGATAGTTCCTGGCGTTTCGTCCGAACTTCCTTGTGCGGACGGCGAGTCGGCGGTCAGCCGGTGCCGTAGAGATCGCTGTACGAGGGGTACGTGCCCGCGCCGGGGTGGCGGGCTTCGACGCTCTCGGCCGCCCGTACGGCCTTCACGACGGCTCGCGTCAGCACGTCGGCGCCGGCCGCCAGGAGTTCGTTCAGCGCGATCGGGTTGTCCGGGGGCAGCGGCCGCTCCCCGGTGGCGAGCGCGAAGACCGTGTCCCCGTCGTTCAGCAGATGTACGGGACGGACGGCGCGCGCCAGTCCGTCGTGCGCCGTGCCCGCGAGCTTCTGCGCCTGCGCGCGGGTGAGATCCGCGTCCGTGGCGACGACGGCGAGCGTGGTGTTGAGCGGGGGGCGGGCTTCGGCGTCCGCCGCCTCGGCCAGCCGGCGCCCGGCGGTCCTGTGGACGTCCGCCGGGGGGTGCACGGGCGGTTCGGCGGCTCCGTACTCGCCGTACAGCACCCCGGTCACCGGATCGACCACCGAACCCGCCGCGTTCACCACGACCAGCACACCGACCGTGATCCCCGACGGCAGCAGTGCGCTCGCCGTGCCCACCCCACCCTTGAGCCGGCCGGCGACCGCTCCCGTGCCGACGCCGACGCCGCCCTCCGCGACCGGGGCACCCGACTCCGTGCCCCCCGCGGCCTCCACCGCGGCGCGGCCGGTCGAGGCGTCCGGGCGGGCCCGCCAGTCGCCACCCCGCCCCAGGTCGAAGATGCATGCGGCCGGGACCACCGGCACCACCTGCGACGGATCGGGACCGACCCGCACGCCCCGCCCCTGCTCCTCCAGCCAGGCCATCACGCCGGACGCCGCGTCCAGTCCGTACGCGCTGCCGCCCGTCAGGACGACGGCGTCGATGCGCTGCACCAGGTTGCGGGGGTCGAGCGCGTCCGTCTCCCGGGTGCCCGGGCCGCCGCCCCGTACGTCGACGGCGGCGACCGCGCCGCCCTCGGGGGCGAGGACGACGGTGGTGCCGCTCAGTGCGCCGTCGCCGGAAACCCGCGCATGACCGACCCGCAACCCGGCCACATCCGTCAGCGCGTCCCTCCCGGCCGGGGGGAGGGAGGTCGGCGGCTGCGCGCCCTGTGCCTGGCCCTGTCCGGTGTGCTGTCCGGTCATCGTGTGCTCCTCACGCATGGGTCGGCGGAACGGAGGTGGAGACCGGCCCGCCCGGTGCCGGGCGCCGCGACAGCACCACTCCGGCCGCCACGGTCGCGGAGGCCACCAGGCCTGCCGCGAAGACCGCGTACTCCCCGGCGAACGTACAGGCCAGGATGGCCACCGCGGCCAGGGGGAGAGGCAGTTGCTCCGCGAGGTCGCGCTTGAAGTGGCGGGCGTGCAGCAGCCAGACCGTCAGCAGGAAGACCGCCGAGGGTACGGTCACGGCGGCCGAGGCGGCCTCCGCCGACACATGGGCCTTCCCGGTGGCCCCTTCCACCGCGACCTCGATGCCCGCGCCGATCGCGGCGGCGGAACCGAAGATCACGTAGTGGCCGTATCCCCAGATGAACGACTGCCTGCTGCCACGGAGATAGTTGTGGATCGGAACGGCGAAGTAGACCCACCAGGCGGCGAAGACGATCAGCAGTCCGCCCGCGGCGACCGGCAGCAGTTCGCCGAGCGCGTCGTGCTCGTCGACCGACTCCTGGACGGCGACCGTTGCCGCGGCGATCGTCTCGCCGAGCACGATGATGGTGAACAGGCCGTACCGTTCGCCGATGTGATGCGGATGCCAGCTCGTCCTGCGTTCACGCTCGGCGACGGCCGGAACCGACAGCTCGCACAGGGCGAGTGCCACGTAGACCGCGGTACGGGTGCCGTTCATGTCGGCGGGCACGAACAGCATGCCGATCCAGCCCAGTTGGGCCAGGGCGATCCCGATCGCGTACCGCTGCGCGACCCTGCGTTCCGCACCCTCGGAACAGTGGACCACCCGCAGCCATTGGCTGGTGAGCGCGAGCCGCATCACCACATAGCCGATGACACCGAGAGTCCAGTCCCCGTCGTCGAAGGCGCGCGGCACCCCGGCGGCGAAGATGAGCACACCGGTGATCTGGACGAACGTGACCAGGCGGTAGAGCGTGTCGTCGGTGTCGTACGCGGAGGCGAACCAGGAGAAGTTCACCCAAGCCCACCAGATCCCGAAGAACACGGCCAGATAGCTGGCGATCCCGGTGCCGGGATGCCCCTCGGCGAGGGCATGCACGAGACGACCGCCCGCCTGGGCGACGGCCACGACGAAGCACAGGTCGAAGAAGAGTTCCAGCGGGGTCGAGGTGCGGTGCTTCTCGGTGCGGCTGCGGGCGGTCATCCGGGGCATGGGGCCCAGCACAGCAGACCACTTGGGTGGTCGGTGGCGGGACGCGCAGGTCGTACGGGGAAAGCGTCCCGCGTCAGGTCCTGCGCCGCGGACCGTCGCGCGCCCGGGCTTCGTGCCGCTGGGTGACGCGCTCACTCAGCCGGACGTCAAATCAGGACCAACCGTCCCATCCGGCCCTACGGTGGGCCGGTGACCGAGCCCCCAGAAGCCGCAGACGAAAGCGCAACCGCGGCCGCCACCGCGTCGAACCCGGCCGGGGCCACGCCTGTACCGCCCGCCCCCGGCAGCGCCCGCACCGCGGTCCTCCGCTCCGTCACCTCTCGTGCGACCGCGGTCGGCGTCATCGTCTCCGTCCTGCTGGTCCTCGCGATCGTGTTCGGCAGCCGGCTGCTGGAGAACTTCGACTCCGCGCTCCTTCCGTATGCGGTCGCCACGGTCTTCCTCGCCTTCGGTGTCGCCTACCGCTACACGGTCTGGGTCTCCGCGCCCGGGGCACGCCGCCTGTTCAAGCAGGGCTGGCGGAGCTTCTTCTCCATGGCCAACTTCCGCAAGGGCCCTACCGCTCTGCCGAGGATGATCGCCACCTATCTGGGCTTCCAGAAGTTCCTCGGTGCCCGCTCGCACGCCCGCTGGGCCGCCCACCAGTTGATCTTCTGGGGCTGCATCCTCGCCTCGCTGATCACCTTCCCGCTGACCTGGGGCTGGTTCACCTTCACCTCCGGCACCGGCTCGGGCCCCGGCTACGAGATGCGGATCTGGGGCTTCAAGATCATCGGTTTCGATTCGCTGAACATCCTCGGGTGGCTGATGTTCCACGGTCTGGACATCGCCGCCGTGCTTGTCATCCCCGGGGCCTCCTACTTCCTCTGGCGCCGTATGAAGGATCGCGGCGCCATCACCGGCCAGCGCTTCGGCTACGACCTGGTGCCGCTGATCGCCCTGATCGTCATCTCCGTGACCGGTCTGCTGCTCACCTTCTCGTCGATCTTCCTGCACGGCGGCGGATACGAATTCCTGGGGATCCTCCACATGGTGTCGGTGGTCTTCACCCTCATCTACATCCCGTTCGGGAAGTTCTTCCACATCGTCCAGCGACCGGCCGCGGTCGGTATGCAGCTGTTCAAGTACACCGGCCGGCAGGACCAGGAGATCTTCAGCTGCCGCCGCTGCGAGGAGCCCATCGACACCGGGCCGTACGTCGAGAACCTCCGCGGCACCATGCGCGATCTCAGCCTCGACTTCGACGAGTGGGCCGAATACTGCCCGCGCTGCAAACGGGTGCTGCGCGGCAGCGCCTATCTCTCCCATGTGAAGAAGGGCTTCAAGTGACTGCCGACCCGGGTCCGGTCGTCCCGCTCGACCCCTCCCTCGCACCGCCGGGCACCCGGGCCTTCCGGGACGCCGGCGGCATCCCGGCCGACCGGTGGCACGCCGACCAGGACGGCGAGACGCTCGTCCCCACCCATTGCTGCTTCTGCGGCGTCCAGTGCGGGATGTATCTGCGCGTCGACCGCGGCGGCAAGGTCTTCGGCGTCGAACCCCGCAACCACGACATCAACCGGATGCGGCTCTGTCCCAAGGGCATCAATGCGTATCAGCAGGTCAACCACCCCGACCGGCTCACCGCCCCGCTGATGCGCCGCTCCCGCGACGAGGAGTTCCGGGAGGTCTCCTGGGACGAGGCGCTCGACTTCACGGTCTCCGAGATCACACGCATCCAGCAGACCCACGGCAACGACGCCTTCGGTCTCCTCGGCGGTGCCAGCCTGTTCTCCGAGAAGACGTATCTCGTCGGCAAATTCGCCCGGGTCGCCCTCAAGTCCCGGCATGTCGACTACAACGGCCGGCTCTGCATGGTCAGCGCCGCGGGTGCGAACAAGCTCGCCTTCGGCATCGACCGGGCGGGCAACCCCTTCTCCGACTGCCTGCTCACCGACTGCCTGCTGATCGCGGGCTCCAACGTCGGCGAATGCTTCCCCGTGATGACGCAGTACGTGTGGGGGGCCCGGGACCGCGGCGCCAGCCTGATCGTCGTCGACCCCCGCGAGACCGCGATCGCCCGCACCGCGGACATCCATGTCGCCCTCAAGCCGGGCACCGACTCGGCCTTCTTCACCTCCGTCCTGAACGTGGTCATCGAGGAGGGCCTCACCGACGAGGCGTATCTCGCCGCCCACGCCACCGGCTGGGACGAGGTCAAGGCCAAGGCCGCCGAATACCCACCGTCCCGCGCCGCGGAGATCTGCGGCATCCCCGCCGAACAGGTCGTCCAGGTCGCCCGCACCTTCGCCCGCGCCCCCAAGGCCATGGCCTGGCATGCCCGCGGTATCGAACACCACTCGCAGGGTGTCGAGAACTGCCTCACCGTGATCAACCTCTGCGCCGCGACCGGCCACATCGGCAAGCCCGGCGCCGGCTACGGCACCATCACCGGCCAGGGCAACGGGCAGGGCGGCCGAGAGCACGGCCAGAAGGCCGACCTCCTTCCCGGCGGCCGCTCGATCATGAACGAGGAGCACCGTCGGCAGATCTGCGAGATCTGGGGCATCGAGGAGTCCGAACTCCCGCCCGCCGGTACCTCGATGATGGAAATGGTCTGGCAGATGCAGCGTCGCGAGATCCGCGGTCTGATCGGCATCTGCAACAACCCCTTCGTCTCCCTGCCCAATTACCGGGTGGTCAAGGAGGGGTACGACGCCACCGAATTCCATGCCCAATTCGACTTCTTCCTTTCCGAGACCGCTGCCAACGCGCATGTCGTCCTTCCCGTCACCACCTGGGCCGAGGACGAAGGGGTGATGGCCAACGCAGAGGCCCGCGTGGTCAAGCACAACAAGGCCCAGGAGGCGCCCCCCGGGGTACGGACCGACACCTGGGTGATGTGCGAACTCGCCCGGCGGCTCGGCGCGGGGGACAAATTCGCGTTCGCCGACTCGCGTGCGGTCTTCGACGAGTTGCGGATCGCCTCCGCCGGAACCGTCAACGACTACTACGGCATCACCTACGAACGGCTCGAGGAGACCGGCGGCATCGCCTGGCCCTGCCCCTCCACCGACCACCCCGGCACACCCCGCCTCTTCGAGGACGGCAGGACCTACCACCCCGACGGCAAGATCCATCTGCAGGTCGTCGACTGGCACCCGCCGATGGACCCGTACGACGACGACGAGTACCCCATGTCGCTCACCACCGGCCGCACCGTCGCCCACTTCCTCTCGGGCAACCAGACCCGTCGGCTGGGTGCTCTCGTCGAGCAGACCCCGCGCCCCTGGGCCGAGATCCACCCCTCCCACGGTTTCCGCAACAGCGAACCGGTCCGCGTCATCACCCGGCGCGGCAGCGAGGTCTTCCCCGCCCTCGTCACCGAGGCGATCCGCCCCGACACCGTCTTCATCCCGTACCACTGGCCGGTCCCCACCGCCGCCAACGCCCTCACCGTCGACGCCCTCGACCCCCGCTCCAAGATCCCCGAATACAAGGTGTGCGCCTGCCGCATCGAGCACGCCGAGAAGATCGACGAGGTTCCCGCGCCTCCCGTCCCGCCCGGCCAGGTCGCCTACCCGGAGGCCCAGGTCTCCCGTACCGATCCGTTGCCGCCCACGGCCCCGCAAGGCCGTGGCACCTCGGAGAGGAGCTGAAGCCCGCATGATGGGAAGAACGATCTTCATCGACCCGGGGCGCTGCATCGGCTGCCAGGCCTGTGTGTCCGCATGCCGGGAATGTGACTCGCACCGCGGCAAGTCGATGATCCACCTCGATTACACCGACGAGGGCCACTCCGTCGCCTCCCTTCCCACGGTCTGTATGCACTGCGAGGACCCGGTCGCGCCGTGCGCCGAGGTCTGCCCCGCCGACGCGATCCTGGTCACCGCCGACGGTGTGGTGCAGCAGGCCGACACCACCCGCTGCATCGGCTGCGCCAACTGTGTCAACGCCTGCCCGTTCGGCGTCCCGAAGATCGACCTCCAGGCGAAGCTGCAGATGAAGTGCAACCTCTGCTACGACCGCACCGCCTACGGTCTCGCCCCCATGTGCGCCACCGTCTGCCCGACCGGGGCGCTGTTCTACGGAACGGCCGAGGAGCTCCAGGCGGAGCGGCCCGGCGTCCAGATCGCCGACACCTTCACCTTCGGCGAGACCGAGGTCCGCACCGGTGTGGCCATGGTCGTCCCCGCCGACAAGGTCCAGTGGCCGGTGCCCGGCGGTCTTCCCGTCGTCGAGATCAACGGGAAGGGCGTCCGCCGATGAGCGTCACCGAACAGCCGCCGACCGGGGGCCGGAGCCCTCACGGCGACGCGCGCAAGGCCCTGCACGACCGGATCGCCGCCGACTCCCTCACCACCCGGCGTGACTACCTCCGGATCGTCGCGACCGTCTCCGGCGGACTCGCCGTCGGCGGCCTCGGCGTGGCCGGCGGCATGCTCCCGCGCCACGGCGACACGGGTGACGCCAAGGCACCCGAACCGAGGAAGATCACCGCTCAGCTCCTGCCCGGCGAGGCCATCGCCTTCAGCTACCCCGAGGAGGATGACAAGGCGGTCGCCGTACGGCTGGACGACGGCACGCTCGTCGGCTACTCGGCGATCTGCACCCATCTCGCCTGCGCGGTGCTCTGGCGCAAGGACCGCGGTCCGGAGGGAGAGTTCTACTGCCCCTGCCACGAGGGCATCTTCGATGTGCGCACCGGAGAAGTCACCGCCGGACCGCCGCCCCGACCCCTGCCCAAGGTGGCGCTCACCGAGCAGACCGACGGCAGCGTCTGGGCAGTCGGCACCACCCGCTCCGGCGAGAGCATCGAGCGCGGTCTGTGCCGCCAGATCAGCGAGGAACGGCCGGACCTCGCCTCGCGGATCGGCTGCCCCTCGGTCCGGGACGGCGGGGCGGAGGCACCTCCGGCACAGGCTCCCGGCGCGAAGGCTCCCCGTACCGCGGCACCCGAAGCCGAGACCCCCGGCAGGCGGACATGACCGACGCCCGGCAACCCGCCGACCCGGAACGCCCGGCCTATCCCGAGTACCACCCGGGCAGCGCCCGGCCGGAACTGAACCGACCCGTCCACGAGCGCTATCCGCAGATCCGCTCCACCAGCGGCTACGGCCACCCCCGGGTCCGCCGCACCGGTCCGGGACCGGGAGCGGGCACCGACCAGGAACCCGAGCGCTCCTCGAAACTGACGGCCCGGCTGACCCTTGCCATGACCGTCGTCATCGGCCAGCTCTGGGGACTGACCGTCATCGTCGACGAATGGATGGAGGGCAACACCGGAACGGCCTGGTGGGGAGCGGGCTTCCTCTGTCTGTCGTTCCTCGTCGTCCTGGGCCTCTGGGTGCTTGACCCGAAGGACCGCTGACCGTCGCCGTACCCTGGTTGGTATGAGCACCGCCCCCACCCCCGGACCGCGCGATTCGAAACCGACGCAGCCGACGCCCCCGACACAGCCGGAGCAGAGGAAGCCCAAGCCGGCTCTGATCTTCGACGATCCGCTGGACCAGCAGTCCGCGGACGATACGGACCGAGCGTGGGGCGAGCGGGCTCCGGCCGGCGGCAGCGCCGCCGACCTCGCGCGCTTCCTCGACGAGAAGCCTCCCCACCACGTCTGAGTCACTCGTCGTGGCCGCGGCCCGGTTCCTGGCCGCGGCCCTTGCCCGCCGGGCCACTGCGCTGAGAGACGAGCACGTCGCGGATCTCCTTCAGCACCTCCAGTTCGCTCACCTCCAGCGTCTCCTGCACGCCGTCCTTGACAGCCTGGATCGCCGCTCGCCTCGCCAGGTACTTGGCCATCGGCAGCACCATCAGGAAGTAGACGACGGCTGCCGTGATCACGAAACTGAGCGTGGCGCTGAGCACCGAGCCCCACAGGATGCGGATGCCCTCGGTCGCCTCGCCCGTCTTCGGGTCGGTGACACAGGAGCCCTTGAGACAGGAGCTGTAGCTCCCCAGATTCTTGGTGCCGAACGCACCGACGAGCGGATCGATGACGCCCTTGACGAACGCGTTCACGATGTTGGTGAACGCGGCGCCGATGACGACCGCGATCGCCAGGTCGATCACATTGCCGCGCAACAGGAAGACCTTGAAGCCTTCCAGCAGACTGACCTACTTCTTCTCGCTCACGAGTGAGTCTTCCTCCGCATGTGCCGTAGGGGGAGCGAACTGTTCCGCAACCTACGCCAGTACGAGGCGAAACCACCCAATCCTTGCCTTTCGGAAGGTGAGTTGACGGCTCATCAGTGCGAGTGGTCCGGTGTGCACGACTCAGCACAGCGTCACCGCCAGCCGGGCCGAGATCCCCGCGCCGGCCAGCGACGCCGCCGTGCTCCGAGGCACGGACAGCACGACCAGCGCGCCACCTTCCGCAGGGCCTTCGATGAAACCGTCGCCCGCCGTCCGCGGTACCGCCGCCACCCGGGCCCCCTTCGCCACCACCCTGGCGTCCGCCCCGGAACCCCCGCCCGCGATCACGTCCACGCGGTCGCCCGGCCGCAACAGCCGCACCGTCGCCGGATCCGCGATCCGGACCGGCGCCGACACCAGCTGAACCTGTCGCCGCTCCCCTTCCGGCGCCGGGCCTCCCGCGGGGTCGGCCGCCCCGCGTCCACCGTCACCACCGGTCAGTCCTGTCGTGGCCAGCGCCGCAGCCGTCAGCGCCAGCCCGGCCGCCATCGCACGGCGCTGTCGCCACACCGCCCGCCGTAACCGACGCCCTCCACCCCCGCGCACCCGCAGCGGCGCGAACGCGGGCACCCCGCAGGGCGGTGGCGCCGACACCGGCGGACCGGGGACCGTCGGACGCGCATCGGACGAGGACGTGGTCGGAGAAACGGGCGGGAACATGGCCGACACCACCTGCCGTGGGGAGTGAGGAAACGCGAGATCCGGCGTTCGGACGAACACCGACGCCCCTCACGATCCACCGTCCGTGAGATTCCCGCCGAGCCCTGTGGACAACGCACATGCTGTGGACAACGCGGTCACCCACCCGCGCCCCACCCGCCTCGCAGAACCGCGATTGGAGCCGGGCCGGGACCAGGACCTGACCGGCACCAAGACCGGACTGGCGGGCCGCAGCCAGGACCGGGCCGGAGTCAGGAGCGGGCCGGAGTCAGGGCCGGGCCCGCGCCATGACTGGGCCCGAGTCATGACGCGGGCCCGTGCCATGACCAGGATTCGGCCGGAGCCGCGGACCAAGCCGCGGCCGCACCCCTACGGCAGCTCGATCCCCGTCTCGATCCCGTCCAGCGCACGCGCACAGGAACAGCTGCGCTCCCCTTCCGCGGGCAGAGCCGTCACCGCGTCGAAGAGCACCGCCCGCAGCCGGTCCACGTTGGCCGCGAACACCTTCAGCACGTCCCCGTGGGAGACGCCCTCGCCCGCCTCGGCGCCCGCGTCCAGGTCCGTCACCAGCGTCATCGTCGTGTAGCAGAGCCCCAGTTCACGGGCGAGCACGGCCTCCGGATGCCCGGTCATACCGACCACCGACCAGCCCATCGCCGCATGCCAGCGCGATTCGGCCCGGGTCGAGAAGCGCGGCCCCTCGACGACCACCAGCGTCCCGCCGTCCACCGGCTCCCAGCCCTTGGCGCGGGCCGAGGCCAGTGCGACCTTGCGCCCCTCGGGGCAGTACGGGTCGGCGAAGCCCAGGTGCACCACGTTCGACGCCACGCCGTCGGCACGGGTCTCCCCGTCGTAATACGTCTGCGTGCGGGCCTTGGTGCGGTCCACCATCTGGTCAGGTACGAGCAGCGTTCCCGGTCCGTACTCCGGACGCAGCCCGCCGACCGCACACGGGCCGAGCACCTGACGTACGCCCACGGACCGCAGCGCCCACAGGTTGGCGCGGTAGTTGATGCGGTGCGGCGGCACATGATGGCCGCGTCCGTGGCGGGGGAGGAAGGCGACCCGGCGGCCGCCGATCTCGCCGAGGAAGACGGAATCGCTCGGCTGTCCGTACGGGGTGTCCACGCGAACCTCGGTGACGTCCTCCAGGAAGGAGTACAAGCCCGAGCCGCCGATGACACCGATCTCTGCGTTCACCATGCGATCACACTAGCGGGGCTGTAAATGCCGAGAGCCCCGCCGATCGGATCGGCCGGGCTCTCGGATGAAGTGTGAAGCTGCGTACCTCGGCTCAGGCGGCCGACGTACCGCTCGACGACGACGCGGAGGACGACGACGAGGAAGAGGAAGCAGCGGCGGACGAGGACGCGGACGACTTCGAGTCCGACCCCGTCGAGGAAGTCGACGAAGTGGAACCGGTCGCCTTCGCGGACGACGACGCCGGCGCGCTGCTCGACGAGGAGCCGCGGCTGTCGTTCCGGTAGAAGCCGGAACCCTTGAAGACGATGCCGACCGCCGAGAACACCTTCTTCAGGCGTCCCTCGCAGTTCGGGCACACGGTCAGAGCGTCATCGGTGAACTTCTGCACCGCCTCGAGGCCCTCGCCACATTCGGTGCACTGGTACTGATAGGTCGGCACTTGCTCCTCCTGGCACTCTGACTCTGTGAGTGCTAACGACGCTCCATACTGACGTATTCCGCTGGATCAGTCCACCGTGACCGGCTCTCGGTGACCGACACCACGTGCCACGGTCCGTCCCGGAGCTCTCGGTGTCAGCCGCGAACGCAGCGTCACCAGGGTCACGAGCGCCAGCACGGTCCCCACCAGCGGCACCACGAATCCGGTGCTCGCGCCGTGGGCGTCCGCCAGTCGTCCGGCGACCGTCACGGCCGCTGCCTGGCCGAGCGCGACCGAGCCCGTCAGCCAGGTGAAAGCCTCGGTCCTCGCGGAGGCCGGAACCAGCGCCTCGACGAGTGTGTATCCGCTGATCAGCGCCGGTGCGATGGAGAGTCCGACGAGCAGCCCGAGCCCGGCCAGCAGCGGCACGGAGTGCACGGCCCACAGCCCGGACGCGGTCAGGGTCAGCGCCGCGTACCCGGCGATCAGCCTGCGTCGCGGCCCGCTCTTCCAGGCGACGGCACCGCAGGCGATCCCGGCCAGCATGTTGCCGGCCGCGAAGATCCCGTACAGCAGGCCGTTCGCGCCGGGCCGGCCGATCTCCTCGGCGAACGCGGTCAGCGAGACCTGCATGCCACCGAAGACGGCACCGATCCCGAGGAACGCCATGGCGAGCACGCGTACGCCCGGTACGGACAGGGCGGAGGTGTGTCGTTCGGAGGCGTCGGACGCGGTGGCGCGGACGGCCGGCTGGGTTCGGCGTTGCGCCGCGAAGAACAGGCCGCCCATCAGCGTCAGTGCGGCCTCCGCGATCAGTCCGGCCGCCGGATGCACCCCGGTGCACAGGGCGGTGGCGAGGACGGGTCCGATGACGAAGGTGAACTCGTCCGTCACCGACTCGAAGGCGGCGGCGGTCGACATCAGGGGCGAGGCCTTCCGGCCGGGTGCCGCGCCCAGCAGCGCCGCCCAGCGGGCCCGCACCATCGGGCCGATCTGCGGGACGGAGGCACCGGTCGGCACCGCGGCCAGGAACAGCAGCCAGAGCGGTGCGTCCGCCAGTGCGAGTGTCGTCAGTGCCGATACGGACGCCGCGTGCACGAGGACTCCCGGCAGCAGTACGGCGCGCTGGCCGATGCGGTCGGCCAGCTTGCCGCTCTGCGGGGCGAACAGTGCCATGGACACACCGGTGACAGCGGCGACGGCGCCCGCGCTGCCGTACGAGCCGGTGGCGTGCTGAACCAGCAGGACGATGCCGATGGTCAGCATCGCGAAGGGCTGCCGTGCGGCGAAGCCCGGAAGGAGGAAGGTCCACGCACCGGGGATGCGCAGCAGTTGCCCGTAACCGGGGCGGTCGGAGACCGTGGACGCCACGGTCCATGCCTTTCTGCCGCCTGGTAGCCATGCTTCCGTGGCCGGTCCGCACCTGTGGGTGCCGGTCCCGGACGGGAGCTGCCGAGAGCTGTCCTCTTCGCGCGGAACTGCGGTAGATGCCGGGCGCTCGCAGCAGAGGCGGAGGACGCCACGACCGCCATACGGTCGCGCCAGCTCTGCGTCAGGCAGAGTTGGTCGATCCGGTGTTGACCGGATCTATCGATCTTTGTCGATCACGTTTCCTTCATGCTACAGGGCAGGATCCGGTGCATGCCTGTGATTGCGGGCAATCACACCTTCGTAGCCTCGGATCAGTGGTGCGTCCTGGTCCTGCCGGTTCCACCGGCAGGACCGTCGGTCCCCAGCCACCCGGCCAGCTTGCCGCCCTCGCCGACCGCCCGCAGTCGGGCCTCGGCCGTGTCGCGCACCGGATCGGTCGCGACGACCAGCAGTTCGTCACCCCGCCGCAGCATGGTCGACGGTCCGGGCACGAAGCTCTTGCCTTCCCGTACGACGAGGGTGACGGCCGCTCCGGCGGGCAGCCGCAGTTCGGCGATCTCCACGCCGTGCATCTTCGACTTCCCGGGGATCGCCACGGACAGCAGATGCCCGCGCAGCCGCTCCAGCGGCGCCGACTCGATGCCCAGGTCGGTGGCCTCGGAGGGGTCGACGGCGATCTTCAGGGCCTTGGCCAGCCAGGGCAGGGTCGGTCCCTGGATCAGCGTGTAGACGACGACGAGCACGAAGACGATGTTGAAGACATGGGTGGAGCCCTCGATCCCGTGCACCATGGGAATGGTCGCCAGGATGATGGGGACGGCGCCGCGCAGCCCCGCCCACGACATGAAGGCCTTCTCCCGCCACGGCAGCCGGAACGGGATCAGGGAGATGAAGACCTCCATGGGGCGTGCCACCACGGTCAGGACCAGACCCACGATGATCGCGGGCCAGAAGTCTTCGAGCAGGTCGTGCGGGGTGACCAGCAGCCCGAGCAGGACGAACATGCCGATCTGGGCCAGCCAGCCGAGCCCGTCGGCGAAGCCGCGGGTGGCGGGCCAGTGCGGCAGCTTGGCGTTGCCGAGGAGCATCGCGGCCAGATAGACGGCGAGGAAGCCACTGCCGTGGGCCAGCGCGCCGGCCGCGTACGCGGACACGGCGATCGCCATCACCGCGATCGGGTAGAGACCGGACGCGGGCAGTGCCACATGACGCAGTCCGAACGAGCCGAGCCAGCCGACGGCGATGCCGACGGCCGCGCCGATCACCAGTTCCAGGGCGATCTCGCCGACCAGCAGGTACCAGCTGTCCACCGGTCCCTTGGTCGAGAAGGCCACCACCAGGATCACCACGGGGGCGTCGTTGAAGCCGGACTCGGCCTCCAGCACACCGGTGATCCGGGCAGGCAGCGGCACCTTGCGCAGTACGGAGAAGACCGCGGCGGCGTCCGTCGACGAGACGACCGCGCCGATGATCAGCGACTGCCGCCAGTCCAGGCCGACCAGGTAGTGCGCCCCGGCCGCGGTGACGCCCACGCTCACCGCGACACCCACGACCGACAGCGTCGCGGCGGCGGGCAGTGCCGGCTTGATCTCTTTCCACTTCGTGCCGAGTCCGCCCTCGGCCAGGATCACGACAAGGGCGGCGTAGCCGAACACCTGGGTCAGTTCGGCGTTGTCGAACTTGATGTGGAGGAACCCGTCCTGCCCGATGGCGATCCCGATGCCGAGGTACAGGAGCAGGCTGGGGAGCCCGCTGCGGGACGAGATGCGTACCGCCGCGACGGCGACGAGCAGGACGAGCGAGCAGACGAGCAGGAGTTCGTTGAGCGCGTGGACAGTCAGTGGCCGTTCCTTCCCTGCGTACGCCTGCCGAATGGCTCTCCGGCGGCCGGTACTTCGTTACCTTACCTAATCTTTAACGCTTTCTTGACGCGTTCGAGTGCTCATGTGACCGCTCCTCGATCCGATGGATCCCGATACCGCGTCGGACCCGCCTCGGTGCTGCGCCTATGGTTGCTCCTGCACTCCCAGGACCACCCTGCCCCTCGAAGGACAGCGATGCCCGCCAACACAACCGCCTCTTCCGGCTCTTCCGGTTCTGCCGGTGCGAAGACCGGCAAGAAGAAGGGGCGACGCGCCCGCCTGATCGTGATCGCCCTGGTGCTGGCGCTTGTCGCGGGTATCGGTTACGGCGCCTACTGGTCCGTGGGGACCGTGCGTGCCTCGTACCCGCAGACGAACGGGTCGGTCAAGATCGACGGTCTCTCCGCCAACGTCGACGTCAAGCGCGACAGCTACGGAATTCCGCAGATCTACGCGGACTCCGACACCGACCTGTTCCGTGCCCAGGGCTTCGTCCAGGCACAGGACCGCTTCTGGGAGATGGACGTCCGCCGTCATATGACGGCCGGCCGGCTCTCCGAGATGTTCGGCTCCGGGCAGGTCGACACGGACGCCTTCCTGCGGACGCTGGGCTGGCGCAAGATCGCGCAGGAGGAGTACGACACCGTCCTGTCCGCCGACACCAAGAAGAACCTCCAGGCGTACGCGGACGGGGTGAACGCCTACCTCAAGGGGCGTGACGGCAAGGACATCTCCGTCGAGTACGCCGCGCTCGGCCTCACCAACGACTACAAGCCGACGAAGTGGACCCCGGTCGACTCGGTCGCCTGGCTGAAGGCGATGGCCTGGGACCTGCGCGGCAACATGCAGGACGAGATCGACCGCTCGCTGATGACCAGCAGGCTCAGCAAGGAGCGGATCGAGGAGCTGTACCCCGCGTACCCGTACGACAAGCACCGGCCGATTGTCGGCACGGGTGCGATCTCGTCGGTCACGGGCGCGTTCGACCCGGCCGCGACGTCGTCCACCGGCGTCGGCGCGAACACCGTGCAGGGCGCCACCGAGGGCCTGAACACGCAGCTCTCCTCGCTCTCCGACACCCTCGACAAGATCCCCGCGCTGCTCGGCCCGAACGGGAACGGCATCGGATCCAACTCCTGGGTCGTCTCCGGCACCTACACGACCACCGGTAAGCCGCTGCTCGCCAACGACCCGCACCTGGCGCCGCAGCTGCCGTCGCTCTGGTACCAGATGGGGCTGCACTGCCGGCAGCTCTCGGCGACCTGCCGGTACGACACCGCCGGGTACACCTTCTCCGGCATGCCCGGCGTGATAATCGGTCACAACCAGGACATCGCCTGGGGCTTCACCAACCTCGGCGCGGACGTCACCGACCTCTTCCTGGAGAAGGTCTCCGGCGAGGGCTACCTGTACGACGGCAAGGTGAAGCCCTTCGTCACCCGCAAGGAGACCATCAGGGTCGCGGGCGGCGAGAGCCGGCACATCACCGTGCGCGAGACGAACAACGGCCCACTGGTCTCCGACCGCAGTGGCGAACTGGAGAAGGTCGGCGAGAAGGCTCCCGTCACCAATGCCGCGCCGGACCGCGGCGACGGTTACGCCGTAGCGCTGAAGTGGACCGCGTTGGAGCCGGGTCACTCCATGGACGCCGTCTTCGAGCTCGACCGCGCCAAGGACTTCAAGACCTTCCGGGCCGCGGCCGAGCACTTCGAGGTCCCCTCGCAGAACCTCATCTACGCCGACACCAAGGGCAACATCGGCTACCAGGCCCCGGGGAAGATCCCGGTCCGCAAGGCGGGCAACGGCACGATGCCGAGCCCCGGCTGGGCGTCGTCGTACGGATGGGAGAAGGACCCGATCCCGTTCGACAAGCTGCCGTGGGAGTACAACCCGAAGCGCGGCTACATCGTCACCGCCAACCAGGCCGTCGTCGACGAGAAGAAGTACCCCTATCTGCTCACCAAGGACTGGGGTTACGGCACCCGCAGCCAGCGGATCAACGACCTCATCGAGTCGAAGATCAAGGGCGGCGGGAAGATCTCGACCGACGACATGCAGAAGATGCAGATGGACAACACCAGCGAGATCGCCGCGCTGCTGGTGCCCGAGCTGATGAAGATCAACGTCTCCGACAAGAGCGTCCGTGAGGCACAGAAGCTCCTGGAGGGCTGGGACTACACCCAGGAGCCCGACTCGGCGGCCGCCGCGTACTTCAACGCGGTCTGGCGCAACATCCTCAGGCTGGCCTTCGGCGACAAGCTGCCCAAGGAGATGCGGGTCAAGGGCGAGTGCCTCACCGTCCTCCCGGCCGACAGCACGGGGCCGGTCGACGAGCAGGACAAGCCGGTACGCGAATGCGGCCAGCGCGACACGGACACGGCGCAGCCGGACGGCGGCGACCGCTGGTACCAGGTGGTCGCCAACCTCATGAACGACGAGAACAGCGACTGGTGGAAGGCGCCGAAGAACCGCAAGGACAAGGCGACCGAGACCCGTGACGAGCTCTTCGGCCGCGCGATGAAGGACGCCCGCTGGGAGCTGACCGCCAAGCTCGGCAAGGACATCTCCACCTGGAGCTGGGGCCGGCTGCACCAGCTGACCCTGAAGAACCAGACCCTCGGTACCGAAGGTCCCGATGTGCTCCAGCGGGCCCTCAACCGCGGCCCGTGGAACCTCGGCGGCGGCGAGGCCGCGGTCAACGCCTCCGGCTGGAACGCGGCGGGCGGCTACGAGGTCATCTGGGTCCCGTCGATGCGGATGGTCGTCAACGTGGGGGACTGGGACAAGTCCCGCTGGATCAACCTCACCGGCGCCTCCGGGCACGCGTTCAGCGCGCACTACACCGATCAGACCGACAAGTGGGTCGACGGCGAACTGCTCGACTGGTCCTTCGGGACGAATGCGGTGGCGAAGGCGACGAAGGACACGTTGACGCTCAAGCCGTCCTGACGCTCGAGCCGTCACAGGAGGACGGCGGCCCGGTGCGGTTCCGGCCGGGCTCAGACGGTGAAGCGCCGCGCTCCGGCCGGTGTCACCACGGCGTCCACGGGGTGGTCGTGCGGTTCCACGGGAACCTGCGCGACCACCTCGTTGTCGTAGAGGAGGACGACCAGCGCGGGATGCGCCCCGGCCGCCGCGAGCCGGGCCAGCACCCGGTCGTACGAACCTCCGCCGCGGCCGAGCCGCATCCCGCGCCCGTCCACCGCGAGGCCCGGCAGCAGGACCGCGTCCGCCTCCAGGACGGCGTCCGGACCCAGCCGCGGACCGTCCGGCTCCAGCAGCCCGCGGGCCGCCGGTACGAGGCCGTCGCCACCCTCGTACGCGGCCCAGTCCAGATCGTTGTCCGAGAGGAGCACCGGCAGCAGCACGCGCACCCCCCGCGCGCGAAGCGCGTCCAGCAGTGCACGGGTGCCCGGCTCGCGCCCCACCGAGACATAGGCGGCGACGGTGCGGGCCTCGGCCAACTCCGGAAGATTTACTGCACCGCGGGACAGAACCATCGCGGCGTTGTCGACGTCTTCCCTGCTCAGGAGGGATCGCGCGGCAAGCAGGTCACGCCGCAGGGAGCCCTTTTCGGGCATGTCGGTGTTCAACGGGCACCTGTGCATCTCTTGTATGTGCATATATGAGTACAAAGTTAACCGGATGCTCATCTTCCGCCCATGGGTACCGGTTATGGTTGCGCGCATGACTCAGTCGCACCCCAGGATCAGCAAGGCTGTCATCCCGGCCGCGGGGCTCGGTACCCGCTTCCTGCCGGCCACCAAAGCCACTCCCAAAGAGATGCTGCCTGTCGTCGACAAGCCCGCGATCCAGTATGTCGTCGAAGAAGCGGTGGCGGCCGGCCTCTCCGACGTACTCATGATCACAGGACGCAACAAGCGCCCCCTCGAGGACCACTTCGACCGCAACTACGAGCTGGAGTCCGCGCTCACCCGCAAGGGAGACGCCGACCGGCTCCGGAAGGTCCAGGAGTCGAGTGACCTCGCCACCATGCACTACGTCCGCCAGGGCGACCCGCGCGGCCTCGGCCACGCCGTGCTGTGCGCCGCGCCGCACGTCGGCGACCAGCCGTTCGCGGTCCTGCTCGGTGACGACCTGATCGACCCGCGCGACCCGCTGCTCGCACGGATGGTGGAGGTCCAGGAGCGCGAGGGCGGCAGCGTCGTCGCGCTGATGGAGGTCGAGCCGGAACAGATCCATCTGTACGGCTGCGCGGCCGTCGACGCCACCACGGACGGCGATGTCGTCAGGGTCTCCGGGCTGGTCGAGAAGCCCGATGCGGCGGACGCGCCCAGCAACCTCGCGATCATCGGCCGCTATGTCCTCGACCCCGCCGTCTTCGACATACTGCGCAGGACCGAGCCGGGCCGCGGGGGCGAGATCCAGCTCACCGACGCCCTGCAGCTGCTCGCCGAGGACGAGAAGATCGGCGGCCCCGTGCACGGTGTCGTCTTCAAGGGCCGCCGGTATGACACCGGTGACCGCAGCGACTACCTCCGCGCCATTGTCAGACTCGCGTGCGAACGTGAAGATCTGGGTCCGGACTTCAGGACCTGGCTCCGCAGTTTCGTCACCGAGGAGATGTAGCACTTGAGCAACCCGATCTGGTCGGTGGACGAGCACCTGGAGGACATCCTCGCCGCGGTGCGGCCGCTCGAACCCATCGAGCTCCAACTGCCCGAGGCCCAGGGCTGTGTCCTCGTCGAGGACGTCATGGTGGAGATCGCCCTGCCGCCCTTCGACAACAGCTCGATGGACGGTTACGCGGTCCGCACCGCCGATCTCGAGGGCGCCAGCGAGGAGTTCCCCGCCGTGCTCACCGTCATCGGTGACGTCGCGGCAGGCAGCGACGGACTCTCCGGCGACCAGACCGTCGGCCCCGGCGAGGCCGCCCGCATCATGACCGGCGCCCCGCTGCCGGCCGGTGCGGAGGCTGTCGTGCCGGTCGAGTGGACCGACGGCGGTACGGGTGGCGGCCCGGCGGACACCATGCGCGCCCACAGCCACGCCCCGCAGGACGCGGGCGGAGAGGTCCGCGTCCACCGGCCCGTCGCGGCCCGCGCCCATGTCCGGGCCCGCGGCAGCGATGTGCAGCCCGGCGATCTGGCCCTGCGGGCCGGTTCGGTCATCGGGCCGCCGCAGATCGGGCTGCTCGCCGCGATCGGCCGCTCCACCGTGAAGGTGCGGCCCAGGCCGCGTGTCGTGGTCATCTCCACCGGCAGCGAACTGGTGCAACCCGGTGAGGAACTGGCAGGCGGTCAGATCTACGACTCGAACAGCTTCGCGCTGACTGCTGCCGCGCGCGACGCGGGAGCCATCTCCTACCGGGTCGGCGCCGTCACCGACGACGCCGACATGCTCCGCGCCACGATCGAGGACCAGCTGATCCGCGCCGACATCGTCGTCACCACGGGCGGCGTCAGCGTCGGCGCGTACGACGTGGTCAAGGAGGCCCTGTCCGCTGTCGGCGACGCGGACGAGCCGGGCAGCGGCATCGAGTTCCGCAAGCTCGCCATGCAGCCGGGCAAGCCGCAGGGCTTCGGCTCGATCGGCCCCGAACACACCCCGCTGCTGGCTCTGCCGGGCAACCCCGTCTCGTCGTACGTCTCGTTCGAGCTGTTCGTGCGGCCCGCGATCCGCGCGCTGATGGGCCTGAAGGACGTGAACCGCCCGACGGTCCGCGCCACGCTGAAGACCGACAGCACACTCGGCTCACCGTCCGGCAAGCGCCAGTTCCTGCGCGGCAGGTACGACGCCGAGGAGGGCACCGTCACCCCCGTCGGCGGCTCCGGATCGCATCTGATCGCCGCCCTCGCCCAGGCGGACGCGCTGATCGTGCTGCCCGAGGACGTCACCTCCGCGGAGCCCGGCACGGTCACCGAGGTGATCCTGCTCCGCTGAACGGGACCCGGTGGCGGTACGGTGTCTGCCGCTGTGCCTTACCGGGGGACTCCCCCCGGACCCCCGACCGCACCTTGGTGCGGACCGAGCGGGCAACCGGCGCCCTACCGCTAGGCGGAGTCCAGTGAGTACGCAGAACAGGCTGACGCATCTCGACGAGGCGGGTGCGGCCAGGATGGTCGACGTGTCCGAGAAGGACGTCACCGCGCGTGTCGCCCGCGCCAGCGGCCGGGTCCTCGTCTCGCCGCGCGTCGTCGAACTGCTGCGCGGCGAGGGAGTTCCCAAGGGCGACGCCCTCGCCACCGCCCGTATCGCCGGGATCATGGGCGCCAAGCGCACTCCCGAGCTGATCCCGCTCTGTCACCCGCTCGCCGTCTCCGGCGTGAAGGTCGACCTGAGCGTCGCCGACGACGCGGTGGAGATCCTCGCCACGGTGAAGACGACGGACCGCACCGGCGTCGAGATGGAGGCCCTGACGGCCGTCTCGGTCGCCGCGCTCACCGTGATCGACATGATCAAGGCGGTCGACAAGAGCGCGGTCATCACGGACGTCCGGGTCGAGTCGAAGTCCGGCGGCAAGTCCGGCGACTACCGTCGCTCGGTGCCGAAGGGAGCGGACGCATGACGGCGCCCGAGGCTGCGGCGTCGGGCGGCGGGCATGCGGGGTCGCTTCCGGAGCCGCACGCACCGGGCGCGCCCCTCGACGGATCGCCGCCCGCCCCCCGTACCGCGCTCGTCGTGACCGCGTCGAACCGTGCCGCGGCCGGTGTCTACGCCGACCGGGGCGGCCCCCTGATCGTCGAGGCGCTCGCCGGGCTCGGCTTCGCCGTCGACGGGCCGCAGGTCGTCCCCGACGGCGACCCCGTCGAGCAGGCCCTGCGGGCCGGGGTGGCCGCCGCGTACGACGTCATCGTCACCACCGGCGGTACGGGTATCTCACCGACCGACCGGACCCCCGAGGCCACTCGTCGTGTCCTCGACCACGAGATCCCCGGCATCCCCGAGGCGATCCGTGCCGAGGGCCGCGACAAGGTCCCCACGGCCGCGCTCTCCCGTGGTCTCGCCGGAGTCGCCGTCCGCACCCTCGTCGTGAACCTGCCGGGCTCCACCGGCGGGGTGCGCGACGGCCTCGCCGTCCTCGAACGCCTTCTGGTGCACGCCGTCGATCAGCTCCGCGGCGGCGACCACCCCCGACCCGGGAGCCCGAGCTGAACGTCCCGACCTGGCCGGTGATCCTGACCGACGGCGCGATCGCCCTCCGGCCGATAAAGCTGCGCGACCAGCGTGAGTGGCGGGAGGTCAACCGGCGCAACCGCGACTGGCTCCGCCCCTGGGAGGCGACCGTCCCACCGCCCGGCCCGGGCGGTCCGGTGGCCCGTCGCCCCACCTACCGTCAGATGGTCCGCCATCTGCGCTCCGAGGCGAACGCCGGCCGGATGCTGCCCTTCGCCATCGAGTACGAGGGGCGTCTGGTAGGGCAGTTGACGGTCGCCGGGATCACCTGGGGATCGATGTGCTCGGGCCATATCGGCTACTGGGTGGACCAGGATGTGGCGGGTCGCGGTGTCATGCCGACCGCGGTCGCTCTCGCCGTCGATCACTGCTTCCGGTCCGTCGGCCTGCACCGCATCGAGGTCTGCATTCGCCCCGAGAACGCGCCCAGCCGAAGAGTCGTGGAGAAACTCGGATTCCGCGAGGAAGGGCTGCGTCCACGGTATCTCCACATCGACGGTGCCTGGCGGGACCATCTGATCTTCGCGCTCACCGCGGAGGAGGTGCCCGACGGGCTGCTCCGGCGCTGGCACCAGGCACGACCCGGAACGCCGCGCTAAATAAAATGAATGTTCGAAATTGATCGCTGTGTGACTGCTAACGAACGCGCAAACGCCGACTGTTGATCCGAACAATCACAAAAAAAGTCCTTGATATCAGCCAGATCGTGCGACACACCGGGCCAATTGGCGGATGCCTCCGTGCAAACCCCTCTACGGTGTGAGACGTGAGCAGCAGCGGCCTCATCTATGCAGTCATCGTCGGGGCCTGGGCCGCCTACTTGGTGCCGATGTGGCTCCGCAGGCAGGACGAGCTCAATGAAGCCCGCCCGACGGAACGCTTCAGCACCGCCATCCGGCTGCTGTCCGGACGGGCGGCGATGGAGCGCCGGTACGCCAAGGAACTGCGGGAGCGCACCACCGAGGAGGCGGCACCCGACGCCGAGCCGGACGTGGACACGGACCGAGTGGATTCCGTGGACGTCCGGGCCTTCGCCGCGCCTCCGGCGCATACGGAAGCCCGTGTGCACGACCCGGTGCGCGCACCGGAGCGGGCGGCCTCCACGGCGCAGGGGTCCCAGGGTTCCCAGGAGCGGCAGGCCCAGGAGGGATCGGCACACGCGTCCGTGCCCGTACCCACGCGGCGCGCGCGCCCCGGTGGAATCGATGCGGAACGCGCCCGGCGCGCCCAGCGCTCGCAGGTGCTGGCGCGCCGACGGCGCACCACCTCGGTCCTCTTCCTCGCCTTCACCCTCGGCGCGGTCGTCGCGGCGGTCGGCGGCCTCCACTTCCTGTGGGCGCCCGCGGTGCCTGCCGTGCTGCTGAGCACGTACATCGTGCATCTGCGCGCGCAGGAACGGCGCAGGTTCGCCTTCACCATGGACCGGCGCAGGGCGGAGGTGGCCGCGCAGCACCTGCGCGAGAACCGCCACCGCAGGCACCAGCCCGCGGCCACGGCTCCCGCCGAGCCCGACGAGGAGCCCGAAACGCGCCACCCCGAGCCCGAGCCCGCCCCCACGGTCTCCCCGCAGGAAGCGGGCCGCCGCGCGCTGGTCGAGCAGACGGACCACGCGGAGTGGGTCGACCAGCAGCGTGAACGCGGCCGGGCCCAGGGCGACAGCTGGGAGCCCGTCCCGGTCCCGCTGCCGACCTACGTCACCGCGCCCGTGGCTCCGCGCGCCACGGGCGGCGTCGAGGTCGGCAACCCGGAGACCTGGAGCGCGGCCCGCTCCAGTACCGCCGAACCGGCGCAGCCGGGCACCACGACCCCCACGGCGCCCCCCGTGGACCCGGCCCCGCGCCAGCGCACCAACCAGTCCCGCCGGACCCGCGACCGTGGCCGGACCCCGCTCTTCGACCAGTACGAGGACGGCGACCGGCCCCGCGCCGCCAACGAGTGAGACCCGCTGCGGAGCCGACCCGGCTGACCAGCGGGGGAGCGGATTTCCGAGCACCGCTCCGAGGATGCTAGAGTTTCACTCGTTGCAAGGGCCTGTGGCGCAGTCTGGTAGCGCACCTCGTTCGCATCGAGGGGGTCTGGGGTTCAAATCCCCACAGGTCCACCGCAGCTCAGAGCCCCTGCCGGGGAAACCCGGTAGGGGCTCTTTGGCGTCGTACAGCAGCGATGCAGAGCGACTCCTTCCGATCCTGTGCACCGAGGCGGACCGTCGCAGCAGCCGACCGCGCGGCGAAGGCCGGGTCGAAGTCCCGCGGCTCGGTCGGGGTTCCGTGACGGTCCAGATCCTGTAGTTGCAAGGAGCTCCCGGCCGACGGTGATACCGGCGGGGCCCGCAACTCGCGGCTCGTCACGGCCACCGCCGGCCAGGCTCCGGCCTCGGCCGGTCGCGGGGAGAACAGTGGTCCGTACAACGGTCGAACTCCGCGTCGCCTAGGCTGTTTTCGATCGTCCCGCTCAGCAGGTGCTTTTCTCGCGGCGGGACGAGCCGCAGTTCCCTGCCCGCGTTTCCCGTACGGAGGAGCGTCCTGTGACGGCCGGCCCGCTCAACCCCCAGATCGACACCAGCAAACCCCATCCGGCGCGCGTCTACGACTGGCTGCTCGGCGGCAAGGACAATTACCCGGTCGATCAGGCGGTCGGGGAGAAGCTGCCCCCGGAGGCGCGGGCCAACGCGGCCCGGAACCGGGCCTTCATGCACCGGGCCTCCGCCTGGCTGGCGCACCGGGGCGTCGACCAGTTCCTCGACGTCGGTACCGGCATTCCCACCTCGCCGAACCTGCACCAGATAGTCCAGGCGATCACGCCCACGGCCCGGATCGTCTACGCGGACAACGACCCCATCGTCCTGCGTCATGCGGAGGCGCTGCTCGTCAGCAACCCCGAGGGCGCCACCGACTACATCCACGCGGATGTCAGGCAGCCGCAGCTGATCCTCGACCGAGCCCGTGAGCTGCTGGACTTCGACAGGCCCATTGCCCTGTCGCTGATCGCGCTCATGCACTTCCTGCCCGACGACCAGGAGCCGTACGACATCACCCGCACCCTGGTGGACGCCCTGCCGTCGGGCAGCTATCTGGTCCTGTCGCACGGTACGGCCGACCAGCATCCGGAGCTGCGCGTCGAGACCGAGGCCGCGTACAAGAAGGGCGCCATCGCGCTGCGGATGCGTACACGCAGTGAGGTCGAGCCGTTCTTCGACGGTCTGGAACTCGTCGCGCCCGGGCTGGTGCCGGCCGCGGAGTGGTACCAGGAGGAGCCGGCTCCGGAGAACGAACGGAGCGGTTTCTACGTGGGTGTTGCGCGCGTGAAGTGAGCGGGACAGGCGGTGTCGACGCTCTCCGGCGCCGGTCATGATTCTGTGTCATGTGCCGGCCGGAGGCGGAGGACGCGCTCCGGCGGACGTGCCCGGACCGACTTCTCGGCGCGGCCGCACAGCGGTTCGTCGTGGCCGTCGAACGGGGGTGGCCGCCTGGACGCCGTCGAAGCGGATGCCGACCACGTGATGGCCGGGAGCCGGGTACGGTCCGGGGTGATCGCAGGGGCGTAAGGAACGGCAGACCCGGGGGGATCGGCATGGAGTTCAGCACGAAGAGCGGTACCACCCTCGCGTACGACGACCGGGGGCCGTCCGACGGTCCGGTCGTCGTTCTCGTCCACGGCCATCCGTTCAACCGGACGATGTGGAACCCGCAGGCCGAAGCGGTGGAGCGGGCCGGTCACCGGGTGATCGTGCCGGATCTGCGCGGATACGGGGAGAGCACCGTCGTGCCGGGCCGAACCCTGTTCGCGGACTTCGCCGACGACATCGCCGCTCTCCTCGACCACCTCGGTGTCGAACGGGCCGTGGTCGCCGGGCTGTCCATGGGCGGACAGATCGCCATGGAATTCCACCGCCTGCACCGCGCCCGGGTCTCGGCGCTGGTCCTCGCCGACACCTCCCCGGTCGCCGAGACCGAGGACGGAAAGATCTTCCGCAACCGGATGGCCGACCGGCTGCTCGCCGAGGGCCTGGACGGATACGCGGACGAGGTGATCGACAAGATGATCGCCCCGTACAACGTCACCGGGCTGCCGGACGTCGCCGCGCACGTCCTCACCATGATGCGTACGACCGCTCCCGAAGGGGCTGCGGCTGCTCTGCGGGGCCGGGCCGAGCGGCCCGACTACCGGGAGTCGCTCGCCGGGGTCGAGGTGCCGGTGCTGATCGTCGTGGGCGCAGACGACACGTACACGCCGGTCGCGGACGCCGAGGCCATGCAGCGGCTGATTCCGCAGTCCTCGCTCGTCGTCGTCGACCGCGCCGGACACCTGCCGAACCTGGAGCAGCCGGAGCGGTTCGACGCGGCGCTGCTCGGGTTCCTCGGAAGGCTCTAGACCGGGACAGCGGCCTGGATCAGGCCTCCTGGAGCGGTTTGGCGAAGCAGAGGCTGCTCTCGTACGTGCGGTAGTAGCCGAACTTCTCGCACGGGGTGTAGCCGCTGGAGGTGTACAGCGCGATGGCCTCCGGCTGCTGGTTGCCGGTCTCCAGCACCATCCGGATGCGGCCCGCTGCCCGTGCGTCCGCTTCGAGGGCGGCGAGGATACGGCGGGCCAGGCCCTGTCCGCGGCCCTCCCGGGTCACGAACATCCGCTTGAGCTCGGCGTCGCCGTCCGAGTAGCCCTCGTCGTTCCGGTCCTGCGAGCGCCAGCCGCCGGTGGCGACCGGCGCGTCCGACTCGTCGTAGGCGAGCAGATACAGGCCGTGCGGCGGCCGGAACATCGACGGGTCGAGCGGTGTGACATCGCCCTCGTCCCCGTAGCGCTCGGCGTACTCGAGCTGCACCTCGTCGTTGAGTTTGACGGCGTCGGGGTGGTCGAAGGACCGTGGCTGGATATACATGCGGAATATGGTACATGTATGCGGCATCCGGTAGTCGGTATGGTGCCGGGATGCTCACCGTGACCAGCGTAAATGTGAACGGGCTCCGCGCCGCCGCGAAGAAGGGCTTCATCGAGTGGCTGGCGCAGACCGATGCCGATGTGATCTGCCTGCAGGAGGTGCGGGCCGAGCCGCAGCAGCTCGCCGCCGAGGTGCGTGAGCCCGACGGCTGGCACGCCGTGCACGCACCCGCCGCCGCCAAGGGGCGGGCCGGGGTCTCGCTCTACACGCGCCGGGCGCCGGAGCGGGTGCAGATCGGGTTCGGCGGGTTCGGGGACGCCGGGAGCGAGGAGTTCGTCGACAGCGGCCGGTACGTCGAGGTCGACCTGCCCGGTGTGACGGTGGCGAGCCTGTACCTGCCGTCCGGTGAGGTCGGCACGGAGCGGCAGGACGAGAAGGAGCGCTTCATGGGCGCCTTCCTGTCGTACCTCAAGGGGCTCAAGGTGCGGGCCGCGGCCGACGGCCGTGAGGTGCTGGTGTGCGGCGACTGGAACATCGCCCACCAGGAGGCCGACCTGAAGAACTGGAAGGGCAACAAGAAGAACTCCGGCTTCCTGCCGGAGGAGCGGGAGTGGCTGACCCGGGTCTTCGACGAGGCCGCCTACGTCGATGTGGTGCGGGCGCTCCACCCCGACGAGGAGGGGCCGTACTCCTGGTGGTCCTACCGGGGGCGGGCCTTCGACAACGACACCGGCTGGCGCATCGACTACCAGGTGGCGACGCCCGGTCTCGCCGGGCGTGCGGTGAAGGCATGGGTCGAGCGGGCCGCCACGCATGCCGAGCGATGGAGCGACCACGCACCGGTGACGGCCGTCTTCAACCTGTGAGGGTGCGGCGGTAGCTGCTGCCGTCCTTGGGGCGGGTCAGCAGGCCCGCCACCACGAGATAGCGGCGCAGCGCCGAGTAGTCGTCGTGCACCGTCAGCAGCGCCTCGTTGACCTCGCGCTCGCTGTAGGTGCGGTCCGGCTCGAACAGCGTGCGGGCGAGGTGGACGAGCAGCTGTTCGCGGCGGGCCGGCTTGCGGGGGATCGCGGTCAGCCGACCGCGGGAGAACAGGGCGGCCACCCCGTGCGAACTGCTCGGATCGTTGTCAGGCATGGGCGGAAGCCTGGCGCACGGGACGGGTGCGGGCAACGCAATTTCGGGCGACGGATCCGAGGGTGACGGTTCGAGGGCTACGTCTCCGGCGTCTTCGTCTCCGAGGGCTTCGGCCCGGTGCCGTCGTCGCGGCGCAGCCTGCGGTCGAAGGCCATCGAGAGTTCCGCGTCCACCACCGCGCGGGCGAGCGGGCGGAGTTGGGTGGGTTCGGCCTCGGTGGAGTGGGACCGCATCACCCCGACGAAGAGTTCGGCGAGCGCGTCCGCGTGTTCGCGGACCCGGCGGCCCGCCGAGAGCACGGTGGAGAGCGGCACCCCTTCCCGTACCAGCTCCGCAGACACCTCCAGGAGGCGGCGGCTGATGTGCACGATCTCGTCGCCGTCGGTGGCGAGATAGCCGAGGTCCAGAGCGGTGGCGAGGTTCTCGGGGGTGACCTCGCCCTCGAAGTAGTCCGCGAGCTGTTCGGGCGTGAGGCGGACCGGGGTCTCCTCGGTCGGTTCGCCCAGCCCGAGCACCTCGGCGACATCGCGGCCGCTCTCGAACGTCCGGGCCAGATCGGCGATTCCGGTGAGGGTGTGGCCGCGCTCCAGCAGGCCGGCGATCGTCCTCAGTCGCGCCAGGTGGTGGTCGTCGTACCAGGCGATGCGCCCCTCCCGGCGCGGTGGCGCGATCAGCCCGCGCTCCCGGTAGAAGCGCACGGTCCGTACGGGGATGCCGGCCTCCCTGGCCAGCTCCTCCATGCGGTATTCGCGGTGCTCGCGTCCTTCAGCCACAACGGCACCCTATGTTGTACCGTCGGTAACTTTCCCTTGCCCGACCCCTACCCATCGGTACGGAGCTGCTCTACTCTCCCCACAATGCCAGTGATTGCTGGCAGAGTCGTGTGACGTACCGCGGGAGGCGGCAGCATGGCCCAGCACGAGCACGTACGAGTGGCGGTGATCGGATCCGGATTCGGGGGCCTGGGGGCCGCGGTCCGGCTGCGCCGCGAAGGCATCACCGACTTCGTCGTCCTGGAGCGAGCCGACTCCGTCGGTGGCACCTGGCGCGACAACAGTTATCCGGGCTGTGCCTGCGACGTACCGTCCCACCTCTACTCGTTCTCGTTCGCCCCCAACCCGGAGTGGCCGCGCACCTTCTCCGGGCAGGAGCACATACGGGCCTACCTGGAGCGCGTCGCCGACACCTTCGGGCTGCGTCCGCACATCAGGCTGGGTCACGAAGTGACGATGATGCGGTGGGACGGCGACGAGCTGAACTGGACGATCGAGTCCGCGAACGGGACCACGATCGTCGCCGATGTCGTCGTCTCCGCGACCGGCCCGCTCTCCGACCCCAAGATGCCGGACATCCCCGGTCTCGCCGACTTCCCCGGCAAGGTCTTCCACTCGGCCCGCTGGGACCACGACTACGACCTGACCGGCAAGCGCGTCGCCATGATCGGCACCGGTGCCTCCGCCATCCAGATCGTGCCGGCGATCCAGCCGAAGGCCGGGAAGCTGACGTTGTTCCAGCGCACCCCGCCGTGGGTCATGCCGCGCATGGACCGCAGCATCAGTGGTGCCGAGCGGTGGCTGCACCGCACGCTGCCGTTCACCGGTGCCGCGCGCCGCGGACTGCTGTGGGGCATACGGGAGTTGCAGGTCGGCGCCTTCACCAAGCACCCGAACGAGCTCGGTCTCGTCGAGAGGATGGCCAAGTCCAACATCGCCCGGGCGATCAAGGATCCGGCGCTGCGGGCCAAGCTGACCCCCTCGTACCGCATCGGCTGCAAGCGGATCCTGCTCTCCAGCACCTACTACCCGGCTCTCGCCCAGTCCAATGTGGATGTGGTCGCCTCCGGGCTGACGGAGGTGCGCGGCTCCACCGTCGTCGCCGCCGACGGCACGGAGACCGAGGTCGACGTGATCATCTTCGGCACCGGCTTCCATGTGACGGACATGCCGATCGCCGACCGGGTCGTCGGCGCGGAAGGCATCACGCTCGCCGAGTCCTGGAAGGACGGCATGCAGTCGCTGCGTGGCGCCACCGCCGCGGGCTTCCCCAACTGGATGACCATCATCGGCCCCAACACGGGGCTGGGTAACTCCTCCATGATCCTGATGATCGAGTCCCAGCTGAACTACATGGCGGACTACCTGCGCCAGCTGAACGTCCTGGGCGGACGGGTCGCGCTCGGCGCGCGGAGGTCGGCGGTCGGTATGTGGAACCGGCGGGTCCAGGAGCGGATGAAGCGGACCGTCTGGAACACCGGTGGCTGCACCAGCTGGTATCTGGACGCCAACGGGCGCAACACCACGGTCTGGCCCGGAACGACGGGTGAATTCCGCCGGGCGACACGGACGGTGGACCTCGGGGAGTACGAGGTCATCCGGCCTCGGAAGGCTGATGCCGCCGAGACCGTCGTCGGCCGGGAGTCCGTCGCCGAGGAGGTCGCGCGATGAGCCGGCTGCTGCGACGCGAGGACGCCCCGCCGGTGCCCGTGCGCGAACTGACCGCCGTCTCCGCCGACGGCTCCCGCATCCACGTCGAGGTGTACGGGCCGGACGACGCCCCCGCAGTGGTGCTGGCGCACGGCTGGACCTGCAACACCCACTTCTGGGCCGCGCAGATCCGGGACCTGTCGGTGGACCACCGGGTCGTCGCCTACGACCAGCGCGGACACGGGCGAACGCCCGTCGTCGGTCCCGAGGGGTACAGCACCGACGCGCTCGCCGACGACCTCGAGGCGGTGCTCGCCGCCGCTCTCGCCCCGGGCGAGAAGGCGGTGCTCGCCGGGCACTCCATGGGCGGCATGACGCTGATGGCCGCCTCGCGTCGGGCCGGGCTGCGTGAGCACGCGGCGGCCGTACTGCTGTGCAGCACCGGCAGTTCGCGGCTGATCGACGAGTCGCTCGTCGTGCCGATGCGGGCCGGTACCGTCCGGACCCGGATGACCCGCGCGATCCTCGGGGCGCGGGCCCCGCTCGGGCCGGTCACACCTGTCTCCAAGCGGATTCTCAAGTACGCGACGATGGGCCCCGGTTCGGCGCCGGAGCGAGTCGAGTCCTGTGCCAGGATCGTGCACGCCTGTCCGAGGGCGTCCCGGGTCGCCTGGGGGCATGTGCTCGCTGAGCTCGATCTCGATTCGGGGGTACGGGAGTTGCGGGTGCCCACGGCTGTGATCGCCGGCACGGAGGATCGGTTGACGCCGCCGGTCCACGCCCGCGCCCTCGCGGCCGCGCTGCCCGACTGTCTGGGACTGACCGAGCTGGCGGGCATGGGCCACATGACACCGGTGGAGGCGCCGGAGGCCGTCACCGCGAAGATCCGGGAACTGGTCGCCGGGTATGTCACCCCTGTCGCCGGCACGGTCGGTGACAGTGTTGAGGAGGAGGTCGTATGAGCGGCAGGCGCAGTCTCGAAGGACAGGTCGTGGTCGTCACCGGCGCGGCGCGCGGCGTGGGCGAGCTGCTGGCCCGCAAGCTCTCGGCGCGCGGTGCGAAGCTGGCGCTGGTCGGCCTGGAGCCGGACGAGCTGAAGAAGGTCTCCGAGCGGCTGCACGCGGAGAGCGACCACTGGTACGCGGACGTCACCGACCATGTGGCGATGGCGCAGGTCGCGCAGGAGGTGAAGGAGCGGTTCGGCAAGGTCGATGTCGTCGTCGCCAATGCGGGGGTCGCCTCGGGCGGGCCGTTCGTCGACTCCGACCCGGAGTCGTGGCGGCGGGTCATCGAGGTCAACCTGATCGGCGGCGCGGTGACGGGGCGGGCGTTCCTGCCCGTACTGATGGAGAGCCGCGGCTACTTCTTGCAGATCGCTTCGCTCGCCGCGATCACCCCGGCGCCGATGATGACCGCGTACTGCGCGTCGAAGTCGGGCGTGGAGGCGTTCGCCCACAGCCTGCGGGCGGAGGTCGGGTACCGGGGGGTGAAGGTGGGCGTCGGCTATCTGTCCTGGACGGACACCGATATGGTGCGGGGCGCCGACGAGGACGACGTGATGCGGGAGTTGCGGCAGCGGCTGCCCTGGCCGGCGAATCGTACGTATCCGCTGGGCCCGGCGATCGACCGGATCGTCGCCGGCATCGAACGGCGTTCCGCGCATGTGTACGCGCAGTGGTGGCTGCGGGGCATGCAGTCGGTACGGGGCTACCTGCCGGCGGTCATCGGGGTGGTCGGGCAGCGCGAGATGAAACGGTTCGGGCCGCGGCTGGAGGGCGTGAGCAAGGGGCTCGTGGGGGCCGGGGGCGCGGCGGACGAGAGCGCGCGGGGCGCGGGAGGAGCGGGTGGCGCGCGGGGTGCGGGCACTCAGCGTGACTGATCGAAATGCGTGGGATGTCCTGCCGTGTAAGTCTGGTCGAGGCCCTTACGGACCACCCCCAAGCACCCCACTAGGAGTGAACAGCATGGGTATCGCAGACCAGTTCAAGGACAAGGCGCAGGAGCTCGCCGACCAGGCGAAGAAGAACGTCGGCGACAAGAAGGGCGACGCGCGGCAGCGGTCGTCGTCCGAGGCGTCGGAGCGCGGTCGTGACAGGTCCCAGAACACGTCGCGGAACGCGGCGCGGGGCACGCACGACCGGATCGACGACGAGTCTTGACTTGATCGTTGGTGACCTGCGCGGAGGCGTGGGTTGAGGCTTCGCGCGGATGAGGGGCGCGCCCGGGAGACCGGGCGCGCCTTTCGCGTGCGTGGGGGTTCTCCTTTCCCACCCCGCCCCTTTCGAGAATCCGGGGGCAAGCCCCCGCGGCCCCTTGTCCGCAATCGCCGGACGGGCTCGTAGGGCCGTCGGCGGACGGTTTCACCAGTTGCCGTCGGGGCGTGGTCCACAAGTGGCTCTCACTGGAGGGGGCTTACGAGCTGCCGTCGGCGGGCGGCGCTCACGAGCTGCTGTCGGTGCAAGAGTTGACGGGTTGCCGTCGGCGGACGGGCTCACGCGTTGCCGTCGCCGGGTGTGCCCACAAGTTGCCGTCGCTGGACATGGCTCGCGAGCTGTCGTCGGTGGACGGGCTCACAAGTTGCGGTCAGCGGACGGGACTCATGGCTCGCCGTTGTCGGGCGGGGCTCGGGAATTGCCATCGGCGTGGGGACACACTCGCGCGCGGTCACCCTCGTAGCGGGCGCGGGTGATCAGCCCGTCCGGTGATCGAGGACAAGTCGTGGAGCCGGGCCCCCGCGCCGAGTCACCTCGGGGGCAGGGGTGGGCGTGCCCGGTCCGGGACCGCGTCGTACGTGGGCGGCGTGGCGGCAGGCCGGGTCTTCAGGAGGTCCAGGGCCACGTGCACCGCGTCGTCCAGCACCGCGTGACGGCCCTCCGCCCAGTCCAGCGGGGTGCGCAGGGCTTCCAGATCCGGTTCCACACCCCGGTTCTCCACCGACCAGCCGTACGCGTCGAACCAGGCCGCATTCATCGGCACCGTGATCACCGTGCCGTCGATCAGCCGGTGCCGGCCGGTCATGCCGACCACGCCGCCCCACGTCCGCTGACCCACGACCGGGCCCAGCTCCAGCAGGCGGAACGCGGCGGTGATCATGTCGCCGTCGGAGGATGTCGCCTCGTCGGCGAGGGCCACCACCGGGCCCCGAGGGGCGTTGGAGGCGTACGAGACCGGCTGGGCGTTGCGGGTCAGGTCCCAGCCGAGGATCGTGCGGGTCAGTTTCTCGACCACCAGCTCGCTGATGTGGCCGCCCGCATTGCCGCGTACGTCGACGATCAGGGCGGGGCGGGAGACCTCCAGGCGCAGGTCCCGGTTGAACTGGGCCCAGCCCGAGCCGCCCATGTCGGGGATGTGCAGGTAGCCGCACTTGCCGCCGCTCAGTTCGCGTACGACTTCGCGGCGTTTGGCCACCCAGTCCTGGTAGCGCAGCGGCCGCTCGTCGATCAGGGGCACGATCGCGACGCGGCGCGCGGGGCCCTCGCCCTCGGCGGGCTGGAAGGTGAGTTCGACCGTGGTGCCGCCCGCCGCGGAGAGGAGGGGGTAGGGGCCCGCGACGGGGCAGACCGGGCGACCGTCGACATGGGTGAGGACCGCGCCCTCCCGGATTCCGGTGCCGGCGAGCGGTGAACGGGCCTTGGAGTCCGAGGAGTCGCCGGGCAGGATCCGCCGGACCACCCAGGCTCCGTCCCGGCACACCAGGTTCGCGCCGAGCAGTCCGATCGGCCGCTGGTAGTGCGGTGGGCCCTCGTTGCGGCGGGCGGGCGCCACGTACGCGTGCGAGGTGCCCAGTTCGCCGAGCACCTCGCGCATCAGGTCGGCGAACTCGTCCGGCGTCGCCACCCGTTCGACCAGCGGCCGGTACTGGTCGAGCACGCCCTCCCAGTCGATGCCGCACATGTCCGGCTCCCAGAAGTAGGCGCGGATGATGCGGCCCGCCTCCCCGAACGCCTGCCGCCATTCCGCCGGTGGGTCGACGTCGTGCAGGATCCGCCGCAGGTCGAGGTAGACCGTCGAGTCGCTGTCGCCGGCCTCGGTGGCCGGTACGGCCCGCAGTTCTCCGTCGTCCATGACGACGAGCCGTGTCGCGTCGCCGCTGACGGCGAACCAGTCGAGATGGCCGACCAGTTCGGTCTTTCTGGCCTTGGTGATGTTGAAGTGTTCGAGGGTGGGGCGACCCGAGGTGTCGGCCGGGTTGACGAACGTCTCGCCGAGCGCGCCGGAGATCGGCCAGCGAAGCCAGACGAGCCCGCCGCCGCTGACCGGATGGAGCTCCGAGTACTTCGACGCGGTGACCGGGAACGGTGTCACCCGGTTCTCCAGCCCCTCGAACTCGACCGTGACCGTGGCCCCTTCGACCGGGGTCGCTTCCGGAGTGTCGACCGGGTCGAGGCCGCCCGCCGCCGGGCGCCCTTCCGGTGAGAGAGCGAACGGGGACGGGGTGGCCGAGGAGAGCGGCACCAGGTACGGGCGGCAGCCGAGCGGGAAGGAGAGGTCGCCGGTGTGGACGTCGTACACCGGGTCGAAGCCGCGCCAGGAGAGGAACGCGAGGTACCGGCCGTCGCCCGTGAACACCGGGTTCTCGTCCTCGAAGCGGCCGTTGGTGACATCGACGATCACCGGCGCGCCGGGCCCCATGATCCGGGCCAGTTTGATCTGCCGCAGCGAGCGGCCGATCCCGGGGTGGGACCAGGTCAGCCAGGCGCCGTCCGGCGAGAACGCCAGATCACGGACGGGGCCGTTGATGGAGCGGATCAGTTCGGTCGGTTCGCCGGTGGACTCCTCGGCGGTCTCCAGGAGCAGCAGGCGGCCGTCGTTCGTCGCGATCGCGAGCTGTTCGCCGTCCGGGTCGGAGGCCAGCTCCTGGACCCGGCCGATCTGCCCGGAGGCCAGCCGACGCGGCTCCCGGGGTCCACTGGCGCGCGGCAGGTAGGCGATCTCGATCGCGTCCACACCGTCCGCGTCCGTGACGTACGCGACCTGGCCCATGCTGCCGAGCATCTCGGGCAGCCGGATCCGGACCCCCGGTGTGTCGGTGATCGTGCGGGCCGGCCCGTCGCGGTGGGTGAGCCAGTACAGACTGCCGCGTACCGCGACGGCGCTCGCGCGGCCCGTCTCGTCCACGGCCAGCGAGTCGACATGGCTGGCGGCCGGCACCTGGTACGTGCGCCGCCCGGCCCGCGGTCCGCCGAGCCGCACCTCCAGCTTCCGCGGCACCGCGTCCGGCGACAGGTCGTCGACCAGCCACACTTCCCCCGCGCACTGGTAGACGACCCGGTGCCCGTCGCTGGAGGCGTGCCGGGCGTAGAACGCGTCGTGGTCGGTGTGGCGGCGAAGATCGCTTCCGTCGTGCAGGCAGGAGTAGAGGTTGCCGACGCCCTCGTGGTCGGAGAGGAACGCGATGCGCCCGCCGACGAACATCGGTGCGTCCAGATGGCCGTCGAGATCGGGCAGCAGCCGCACGCCGTGCAGCCACAGCCGCCCCATCGCCCCGCCCCGGTACCGCTTCCAGGCGGCCGGTTCGTGCGGCGGCGTGCCGGTGAGCAGCAGCGTGCGCCGCTCGCCGTCGATGTCCGCGACCGCGATGTCGGCGACCGGGCCCCAGGGGAGCTTCCCGCCGGGGGAGCCGTCCGTGGGGACGCTGTAGGCCCAGGAGAAGTACGAGAACGGCTGGGCGTGCGAGGACACGGCGAGGATGTGGCACTGCTCGCCGGGGTCGGGCGTCCAGCCGCGGACCCGGGCGTCGGTGGCACCCCAGTAGGTGAGTCGGCGGGCCGGCCCGCCCTCGACCGGGGCGAGATGGATCTCGGGGTCGAGGCTGCGCCAGGTCGTGTAGGCGATACGGGTCCCGTCGGGGGAGAAGCGCGGGTGGCTGACCCGGGTCCGGTCGACGGTCACCCGCCAAGCCCGGCCGGGCCGGTGCCCCTCGGGGACGAGGGGAGCGACCCAGAGGTCGTCCTCGGCCGCGAAGCAGAGCAGGTCCTCGTGGAGGTGCGGGAAACGGAGATACGCGACGTCGTCACTCACCCCCCAATGCTTTCCGCGCGAGAGGGCCCCGGCAACTCGTGGCGCGCCGAGTTGTGGTGCAGCACACAAGCGAAACGATTTAGTTTCGCTGAGTCGGCGAGGGTCGATGTGTACGAAACAGTTTCGTTCGATCGATGACGTACGAGCGAATGACGTACGACCGGGAGAACAGGAGGTCGCACCATGGCACGCACCAGGCTCACGCCTGAGCGCGAGAGCGAGATGTACGCCGCGGTGCTCGACCTGTTGCGCGAGGTCGGCTACGACGCCCTGACCATGGATGCCGTCGCCGCCCGTACCCGTTCCAGCAAGGCCACCCTCTACCGCCAGTGGGGGAGCAAGGCGGAGCTGGCCGTCAAGGCACTGCGGCACAACAAGCCGGGCGGCCTTGCCGAGATCGACACCGGCTCGCTGCGCGGCGACTTCCACGCCGCTCTCGGCCGTGCCGACGACTGCCAGATGGAGAAGGACTCCGCGCTGATGCGGGGCCTGATGCATGCCGTCCACGAGAACCCCGATCTTCACCAGGCCCTGCGCGAGCTGCTCATCGAGCCGGAGATGACCGGCCTCGACACGCTGCTCCGCCGAGCGGTGGACCGGGGTGAGCTGCGTCCGGACAACCCGGCGCTGAAATATGTACCGCACATGCTGATCGGTGCTTTCGCCGCTCGGCAGCTGGTCGAGGACCGCGCCGTCGACCGGGCGTTTCTCATCGACTATGTCGACTCCGTGATCCTCCCCGCTCTCGGCGTCTGACCGCGTCCCCTCCGTACGGCCCTCTCCCCAAGCCCCACCTGACACGCCGCTCTCGTCGTCGGGCTGGTTCCTCACGCCCTTTTCCACTCACACGACCTGACCGGGAGTACGCCTCCGTGGCCACATTCCTCTACAAACTCGGACGGTTCGCCTTCCGGCGCCGCCGCTATGTCGCCCTCGTCTGGGTGGCGCTGCTGGCGCTCGCCGGATTCGGCGCGGCCTCCGCGTCCACTGCCACCTCCAGCTCCTTCTCCATTCCGGGTACGGAGGCACAGAAGGCCTTCGACCTGCTGGAACAGCGCTTCCCCGCCGCCAGCGCCGACGGTGCGACCGCACGGGTCGTCTTCAAGGCTCCCGACGGCGAGAAGATGACGGACCCGGCCAACAAGGCCGAGGTGCGCAAGGTCGCGGACGAGCTGAAGTCCGGTTCGGACCAGATCGCCTCGGTGACCGACCCGTACACGGGCAAGGCCGTCAGCAAGGACGGTTCCACCGCGTACGTCTCCGTCTCCTACAAGGTCAGCTCGATGGAGCTGACCGACGCGACACGGGACGACCTCAAGGACGCGGGCACGGCGGCGCAGCAGAGCGGGCTCACCGTGGAGATCGGCGGTGACGCGCTCCAGGTGATGCCGGAGACCGGTGCCACCGAGATCATCGGTGTGGCGATCGCGGCGGTCGTGCTGGTCATCACCTTCGGTTCGCTGATCGCGGCCGGGCTGCCGCTGCTGACCGCGCTCATCGGCGTCGGCATCGGTGTCTCGACGATCACGGCGCTGGCGAACGTGCTCGACCTGGGCTCCACCACCTCCACCCTCGCGATGATGATCGGCCTCGCGGTCGGCATCGACTACGCGCTCTTCATCGTCTCCCGCTACCGCGCCGAGCTGGCCGAGGGCCGCGAGCGCGAGGATGCGGCGGGGAGGGCGGTCGGCACGGCCGGCTCCGCGGTCGTCTTCGCCGGTCTCACCGTGGTCATCGCCCTGGTCGGCCTGGCTGTCGTCAACATCCCGATGCTGTCGAAGATGGGCTTCGCCGCGGCCGGTACGGTCGCCATCGCCGTCCTCATCGCACTGACCCTGGTCCCGGCGATGATGGGCTTCGCGGGCAAGCGGGTGATGGGGCGCAAGGCGCGCAAGGCCGCCGAGGCGGAGATCAGGTCGGAGCCGAGGCCGAACATGGGCACCCGGTGGGCGCGGTTCGTGCTGCGCAAGCCGGTGTGGGTGCTGCTGGTCGGAGTCATCGGTCTCGGGACCATCGCCGTGCCGGCCGCCTCCCTGGAGATGGGCCTGCCCGACGACGGCTCCCAGCCCACCAGCACCACTCAGCGCCGCGCCTACGACCTGCTCTCCGACGGCTTCGGCCCCGGCTTCAACGGTCCGCTCATGGTCGTCGTGGACACGGCGAACAGCTCGGACGGCAGGACCGCGGTCAAGCGGGTCACCGACGACATCTCCGGTATCCCGCACGTCGTCGCCGTCTCCCCGGCCACCTTCAACAAGGCCGGCGACACCGCGATGATCACTGTCGTCCCCCAGGACCGGCCGAGCTCCGCCGAAACGGAGAACGTGGTCCACGCGATCCGTGAGGCGGGCACGGACATCAAGTCCGACACCGGCGCCGAGGTCCTGGTCACCGGCTCCACGGCGATGAACATCGACTTCTCGCAGAAGATGAACGACGCGCTGCTGCCGTACCTGGCGCTCGTCGTCGGCCTGGCGTTCCTGCTCCTGATGCTGGTCTTCCGGTCGGTGCTGGTACCGCTGAAGGCGGCCCTCGGCTTCCTGCTCTCGGTCGTCGCGGCCCTGGGCGCGGTCGTCGCGGTCTTCCAGTGGGGCTGGCTCGGCTCGCTCTTCGGTGTCGAACAGACCGGCCCGATCATGTCCATGATGCCGATCTTCATGGTGGGTGTGGTCTTCGGCCTCGCCATGGACTACGAGGTCTTCCTCGTCACCCGGATGCGCGAGGCGTACGTCCATGGGGAGAAGCCCCCGCAGGCGATCGTCACCGGCTTCCGGCACGGTGCCCGCGTCGTCACCGCCGCGGCCGTGATCATGATGGCGGTCTTCGCCGGGTTCATCGGCTCCAGCGAGTCGATGATCAAGATGATCGGCTTCTCGCTCGCCATCGCGGTCTTCTTCGACGCGTTCGTCGTCCGGATGGCGATCGTGCCCGCGGTCCTCGCCCTGCTCGGCAAGCGCGCCTGGTGGCTGCCGCGCTGGCTGGACCGGCTGCTGCCCAACGTCGACGTGGAGGGCGAGAAGCTGCGCAAGCAGCTCGGCGGGACTCCGTCCGACGGCGAGGGGCACGGTGACGCCCAGGGTGAGCGCGAGCTGACCCGGGTCTGATGTGCCGGGGGGCAACCCCCTGAGAGCTCCGGGGTCCGCGTCTGAGCGGAGCGCGGCCCCGGACTGCGCCGGTTACCTGTGGGGACGGGGGACCGGGGCGACGATGAGCCCCCGTGCGAACGGCACGGGGGCTCATCCATGTCGTCACGCCCGGGCCGTCACCGCCTGCGCGGCCTCGGGACTGGTCTCGTCGTGGATGCGGTGCAGGAAGCGGATCATCGACGCGTTGTCGAACTGGACCACCTCGACGCCGTCCGCGGAGTGCTTCTCCACGACCAGCTGCGCCCGGCCCAGCGGCCAGATCCGGATGGCGCCGCTCCTGGCCGGGGAGCGCATCCCGCCCTCCAGCAGATCGCGGCCGAAGGCCCAGTCGGTGCCGCCGGGGAAGGCGACATGGACGGTTCGCGGGTCGCGGCCGGCGTCGTACCGCAGGTCGACGGGGACCGTGAAGGTGTCGGTGGCCTCGGTGATGAGCCGGGCTTCGGTGTGCTCTTCGATCACGGGGGACATGGCCGACTCCTCCTATTCGTTAACTTCTGCCCTCTAATGTCCCATATTTTGGCCGGTTGGCGCGGCGAGGGCGTCGGGCGGTTGGGGCGCACAACTGTGAGGTATGCGCTCTTGCGAATGGTTCGCAACAAGGCCCTATCATTGAGAGGTTCTTGACCCCGCGCAGCAACGCAGGAAGCGGAGCCTCCTCTATGCATGTACCCGACGGATTCATCAACGCACCTGTCTCCGCCGCCGCCGGTGTCGTTGCCGCGGGTGCCGTTGCGGTCAGTCTGCGGGGTGCCCGCCGCGAGCTCGATGAGCGCACCGCGCCGCTCGCGGGTCTTGTCGCCGCCTTCATCTTTGCCGTACAGATGCTGAACTTCCCGGTGGCCGCGGGTACCAGCGGCCATCTCCTGGGCGGGGCCCTGGCCGCGATCCTGGTCGGTCCCTATACCGGGGTGCTCTGCATATCCGTCGTCCTGCTCATGCAGGGCATTCTCTTCGCGGACGGCGGGCTCACCGCGCTGGGCGTCAACGTCCTCGACATGGGCATCACGACCACCGTCGTCGCGTACGCCCTCTTCCGCGGCCTGGTCGGTGTGCTGCCTCGGACCCGTCGCTCCATGACCGTCGCGTCGTTCGTCGCCGCGCTGGTGTCCGTACCGGCCGCGGCGGTCGTCTTCACGCTGATCTACTGGATCGGCGGTACCACCGACATCGCGATCGGCAAGGTCTTCACCGCCATGGTCGGTGTTCACCTCCTGATCGGGATCGGTGAGGCCCTGATCACGGCGCTGACCGTCGGCGCCGTCATCGCCGTCCGCCCCGACCTCGTGCACGGCGCCCGGGGGCTGACCGCACCGCTCAAGCTCCGGGTCGGCGGCGAACTCGTCGATGCGCCGGCACGCGAGACCGCCCCCGTCGCCGCCCGGTCGACGCGCAAGGTCTGGGCCACCGGCCTGGTCACCGCCCTCGTCCTCGCGGGCTTCGTCTCGTTCTACGCCTCGGCCAGCCCGGACGGCCTGGAGAAGGTCGCGGCCGACCAGGGCATCGACGAGAAGACCGAGCCGCATGCGTCCAAGGATTCCCCGCTCGCCGACTACGGCGTCCGGGACGTCTCCGACGCGCGGATCTCCGGCGGCCTCGCCGGAGTGATCGGGGTCGGCGCCACGGTGGTGGTCGGCAGCGGGGTCTTCTGGGCCGTGCGCCGCCGCCGTACGCCGAGCGCACTCGACGCGCGCACCGAGGAAACCGTCTGATGGCCGCGGGGCACGCCCACAAGCTCTACCGGCACGGGCACTCGCCGGTCCATGATCTGCCGCCGCACTGCAAGCTGGCCGCCGTCTTCTGCTTCGTGGTGGTCGTCGTCTCGACACCGCGTGAGGCGGTCTGGGCGTTCGCGCTGTACGCGGCGCTGCTCGCCGCGGTCGCCGTGCTCGCCCGGATCCCGGCCGGATTCCTGCTCAAGCGACTGCTCATCGAGGTGCCGTTCGTCGCGTTCGCGCTGCTGATGCCGTTCGTGGTGCCGGGCGAGCAGACCGAACTCCTCGGTGTTCCGGTCAGCGTCCCCGGCCTCTGGGGTGCCTGGAACGTGCTGGCCAAGGGCACCCTGGGCGTCGCCGCTTCGGTGCTGCTGGCCTCCACCACCGAGCTGCGCTCCCTGCTGCTCGGCCTCCAGCGGCTCAAGCTGCCGCCGCTGCTCGTGCAGATCGCCTCGTTCATGATCCGGTACGGGGACGTGGTCACCGACGAGATGCGGCGCATGTCGATCGCCCGCCGCTCCCGGGGCTTCGAGGCCCGCGGTGTGCGGCAGTGGGGAGTTCTCGCCGCATCGGCGGGCGCCCTCTTCATCCGCTCCTACGAACGCGGCGAACGGGTCCATCTCGCCATGGTCAGTCGCGGTTACACCGGCTCGATGCCGGTCATCGACGAAGTGACGGCGTCCCGTGCCCAGTGGGCGTACGCCTCGGCACTCCCCGTCCTCGCCCTCGTCGTCTGTCTGCTGGGATGGAGCCTATGAGCATGCCACCGACGCCCCCCGCCTCCCTCGAGGTCAGCGGCCTCGCCTACGCCTACCCCGACGGTCACCAGGCGCTCTTCGGCGTAGATCTGACCGTCGCCCGCGGCGAGCGCGTCGCCCTGCTCGGCCCGAACGGCGCCGGCAAGACCACCCTCGTCCTCCACCTCAACGGCATCCTCGACGCGGGTGCGGGCACTGTCCGGGTCGCCGGTCTCCCGGTCGAGAAGCGCCACCTCGCCGAGATCCGCCGCCGCGTCGGCATCGTCTTCCAGGACCCCGACGACCAGCTCTTCATGCCGACGGTCCGGGAGGACGTCGCCTTCGGACCCGCCGCCTCCGGGCTGCGCGGCGCCGAGCTGGAGGAGCGCGTCGTCGAGGCTCTGAAGCAGGTCGGCATGGAGGGGTACGCGGACCGGCCCCCGCATCACCTCTCGTTCGGCCAGCGCCGCCGCGTCGCCGTCGCCACCGTGCTCGCGATGCGGCCGGAGATCCTCGTGCTGGACGAGCCGTCGTCCAACCTGGACCCCGCGTCGAGGCGTGAACTCGCCGACATCCTGCGGTCGCTGGACGTCACCGTGCTGATGGTCACGCACGACCTGCCCTACGCTCTGGAGCTCTGCCCGCGCGCCGTCATCCTCAGCGACGGTGTCATCGCCGCCGACGACCGTACGCACGACCTGCTGTGCGACGAGGAGCTGATGCGCGCCCACCGCCTGGAGCTTCCGTTCGGTTTCGACCCGCGCTCCGTGACCATGGGCGCGTGACCGGCGGGGATGCGCGTCCGCCCCGGTCGTGCCGGGACGAAGGTCACCCGCGGTACAGCTCACCTGCGGGGCCGTGCACCATGGGGGGATGAGCGGGAGTGCAGGAGCAGGCGTGGACGTACGGGGCACGGTGGCGGCCGGATTCGAACCGGTCAGGGACGCCTTCATCCGTAACTTCGAGCACCGAGGCGAGCGGGGGGCCGCGGTCGCCGTCTACCGGGACGGGCACAAGGTCGTCGATCTCTGGGCCGGTACGAGGGACGTGGACGGCGCGGAGCCGTGGGCCGTCGACACCGTGCAGATCGTCCGCTCGGCGGGCAAGGGCATCGCCGCCGCCGTACCGCTGCTGCTGCACCAGCGCGGCCAGGTGGACCTGGACGCACCCGTCGGCACGTACTGGCCCGAGTTCAAGACCGCCGGCAAGGAACGCGTCCTCGTCCGCCACCTCCTCTCCCACCGGGCCGGGGTCCCCGCCCTCGACCGGCCGTTGACGCCGCAGGAGGCCGCCGACGGGATATCCGGGCCGCGGGCCGTCGCCGCGCAGCGCCCGCAGTGGGAGCCGGGCACCGCGCACGGCTACCACGCGCAGACGTACAGCTGGCTCGTCGGCGAACTGGTGCGCAGGGTCACCGGGCGCACCGTGGGCCGCTGGGTCGCCGAGGAGATCGCCCGCCCGCTCGGCCTGGACTTCTGGTTCGGGCTGCCGGCGGAAGAGGCGCACCGGGTGGGCCGGATCGGACCGGTCGAGCCGCCCGCCCTCCAGGACAACGGCGGCGCACTGCGGCTGCGCCCCAAGCGGTCGGTCACGGAGGCCTACCGTGACCCGGAGTCGCTGACCCGCCGCGCGTTCGGCGCGATAGACCCGCTGCCCGACGAGAACGACCCCGCCTACCGGGTGGCCGAACTCCCCGCCTCCAACGGCATCGCGACCGCCCGCGCCCTGGCCCGGTGCTACGCGGCGATGATCGGCCCGGTCGACGGCCACCGGCTGTTCGCCCCGGCCACGCTCACCCTGGCCCGCACCGAGGAGTCCGCGGGCCCGGACCGGGTGCTCGTCGTCAACACCCGCTTCGGCCTCGGCTACATGCTGCACGGACCGGCCGCCCCGCTCCTCGCCCCTGGCTCCTTCGGCCACCCGGGCCGCGGCGGCTCGCTCGGTTTCGCCGACCCCGAATCGGGCATCGCGCTCGGCTATGTGACGAACGGTCTGCAGAAGGGAGTCACCGCCGATCCCCGTGCCCAGGCCCTGGTCAGAGCAGTACGGTCGGCGCTATGACTCCTACCGGTGATTCCAGGTTCGACGGATACGGCGTACTCATCACGGGCGCGGGACAGGGCATCGGCGCGGCCACGGCCCGCCGGCTGGCCGGCGAGGGCGCGCGCGTCCTGGTGACCGATCTGGACGGTGACCGCGCCGAGCTCACGGCGGCGGCGATACGGAAGACGGGTGCCACCGCCGAGGCGCTGCCCTGCGACGTGGGCGACCGGGCGGCGGTCGAGGCTGCGGTGGCCCGTGCGGTCGAGGTGTTCGGCACGCTCGACGTGCTGGTCAACAACGCGTACCGCTGCACCCCCGACACTCCGCTCTTCGAGGACGAGCCCGACGACGTCTGGCAGGGCGACCTGGACGCCACGCTCACCGGCCCGTACCGCTGCTCGCGCGCCGCTCTGCCGCATCTGGTGGCGTCGGGGAGGGGCGCGATCGTCAACATCGGCTCGGTCAACGGCGAGCAGGACTTCGGCAACCATGCCTACAGCGCGGCCAAGGCCGGACTGGGCAGTCTGACCCGTACGCTCGCCGGCCATGCCGGTCCACGCGGGGTCCGGGTCAACCTGGTGGCGCCCGGCACGATCCGCACGGACGCCTGGGCGGGACGTGACCTCGAGCTGGACCGGGTGAGCGCGGTCTACCCGCTGGGCCGGGTCGGCGAGCCGGACGACATCGCGGCCGCGGTCGCCTTCCTCGCCTCCCGCGACGCGGCCTGGATCACGGGGACGACGCTGCGGGTGGACGGCGGCCTGCTCGCTGTGAACACAGGCTTCCGGAGGGCGGTCGCGGAGGACTGAGGCGGGGGACCGCCCGGCGGGCGGCACGCCTCTGGAACGGACGTGACAGGTGATCCTCGGGTGTCACGTCCGTACGCGGCACGTCCGCTGCCGCCGGGGACCGTCGCCGCGTGCCCGGGCCGGCGGGCTCAACTCGTGTGCAGCATCAGCCCGATCCCGATGACCATCAGCCCGGCCGCCGCGATGCGCGGCGCGCCGAACCGCTCCTTGAAGAACACCGACCCTATTGCCGCGCCCACGATGATCGACGACTCGCGCAGGGCGGCGATCGGGGCCAGCGGGGCCTTCGTCTGCGCCCACAGGACCAGCCCGTACGCGGCCACCGACAAGGCCGCGCCCAGCAGCCCCCGTGCCGCGAACGGCTTGAGCTGGGCGGCCAGTTGCCCGCGGCGGCAGCTGAGCGTGTACGCCGGTACGGCGAGCCCCTCCAGGATCATCAGCCAGGCGATGTAGCCGAGCGAGGTGCCGGAGGCCCGGACCCCCACCCCGTCGACGGTCGTGTAGCCGGCGATCGCCAGACCCGTCGCCAGCGCCGCGGTGATCGCCGGCCAGTGCGGGCGGGCCTGCGAGCCCCGGATGCCCCAGAGCGCGACACCGACGAGCCCGGCGCAGGCGACCGCCACCCCCGCCGTCGCCCAGCCGTCCGGCCGCTCGCCGACGAAGACCGCCGCGAGCACCGTCACGACCAGAGGCGCCGTGCCGCGTGCGATCGGGTACATCTGGCCGAAGTCGCCGAGCGTGAACGACCGCATCAGCAGCGCCATGTAGGCGACGTGCAGGACCGCCGATACGACCAGATACGGCCACGCCTCAGTGGCCGGCAGGGGTACGAAGCAGGCGATGACCGCGCCCAGCAGCGCCCCGCCGCCGGAGATCAGGGTGAAGGAGAGCAGTTGGTCCTTGATGGCGTGCGCGATGGCGTTCCAGCTGGCGTGCGTGACTGCCGCGGCCAGGACCGCGATCGCGACCAGCGGCGTCACTTCGTCTGCTCGCGCACGTCCACCACGGTGCCACCGGCGTGCCCGATGACCGTCTTGGGGTCGAGCGGGAAGACGGTGTGCGGGGTGCCCGCCGCGGCCCAGACCACGTCGTGGTCGAGCAGCCCGCGGTCGGCCAGCACCCGTGTCTTCGTACGGTGGCCGAAGGGCGGCACCCCGCCGATCGCGTATCCCGTGGTCTCCCGGACCAGGTCGGCCCCGGCCCGCTTGACCTTCCCGGCGCCCAGTTCCCGCCGTACGAGCTCCACGTCGACCCGTGAGGAGCCGTCCATCAGGACCAGCACGGGCGCCCCGTCGGCCTCGAAGATCAGCGACTTGACGATGGCGCTGAGGTCGCAGCCGATCGCGGCGGCGGCCTCGGCCGCCGTACGGGTCGCCTCCGGGAAACGGCGGATCTCGACGTCGAGGCCCAGCTCGCGCAGGGCCTCGGCGAATCGGGGGTGGGCTTCGGCAGCTGCGGCCTCAGGAGCTGGGGTGACGGGAGCCGTGGCGTCGGGAGTACTCATGCCCCGCACGCTAGCGGCCGTCCAGCGGGGCACGCGATTCTGTTTCGGCCACCGGACCCCGGTCGGAGCAGGTCACGGCCCCGCGCGCAGCACCTGGGCGACCACCGGGCCTGCGGCGTCGCCGCCGTGGCCGCCGGACTGGACGACCGCCGCGGCTGCGAGGTCGTTGCTGAAGCCGGTGAACCAGCTGTTGGACGTGGCCTGTCCGTCGACCTCCGCCGAACCGGTCTTCGCGCCCTTGTCGCCGCCGACCGAGGCCATCGCCGCCTTGCCGGTGCCCCAGCTCGCGGTCTGCCGCATCATGTTCGTCACCTGCTGGGAGACGGACGCGGGCAGCGAACGGGACGCGGTGGCCAGCTGACGGCCGTCCAGCTCCTGCGGCACGAGGACCGGCTGCCGGAAGGTGCCGTTGCGTGCGGTGGCGGTGATGGACGCCATGTTGAGTGCGTTCATCTGGATGGTGCCCTGGCCGATGTACTGCGCGGCGGCCTCTCCGCCGGTGGCCTCGGGCACGCTGCCGTCGAAGGACGCGGAGCCGGTCTTCCAGTCGAGGCCGATCCCGAAGACGTCCCGGGCCTCCTTGGCGAGTGCGGCGTCGTCCTTGGTGTCGTCGATCAGCTTGATGAAGGCGGTGTTGCACGACCGGGCGAAGCTGGTGGTGAGGGTGCCGTCCGGGATGGAGAACCCGGCCAGGTTCTGGAACGTACGACCCTGGTAGAGCACGGTCTTCGGGCACTCGACCTTCTGGTTCGCGCCTGTGAGCCCCTTCTCGATCAGCATCGACGCGGTGACGATCTTCATCGTCGAACCGGGTGCCTGCTTGCCGAGCATGGCCGCGTTGAAGCCGGTCGCAGGGTTGTTGGCGACCGCGCGGATCGAACCGGTGGACGGCCGGACCGCGACCACCGAGGCCTGGCTGTACTGCTTGACCGCCTTCTCGGCCGCCGCCTGGACGTTGGCGTCCAGCGTCGTCTGCAGCTTGCCGGGCTTCCCCTTGGACAGTGTCAGCAGCGTCTGGTCCGGGGTGTCCTCGCCCGTGGACTCGATCCAGGTCTCTATGCCTGCGGTCCCGCCGACCTTCTCGCCGTACTTCTCGCGCAGCGCGTCCAGGATCGGCCCCAGCGACGGGTACTTCTCCTTCGTCAGCACCTTGCCGTTGTGGTCGAGCGCCTCGATCGACGGGGCGGAGGCCTCGCCGGTCCTCAGCGACTCGCCGTCCGCCAGATCCGGGTGGATCACCGAGGGCTTCCAGTCGACCAGCGCCCGGCCGGTGGTCAGACCGCGCACGACGGTCAGTTCGGAGGAGTACGACCAGGGCTTGGACTTCCCCTCGTAACTCACGGTCGCCTTCACGGTGAACGGCACTGTCGTGCCGGTCGCCGGGCCCGGAGTGATCACCGCCTTGGTGACGTGGGCCTGGGCGCTGTATCCGCTGAGGGCCGGTTTGGCCTCGGTCGCGTTGTTGGTGAGCTGGGAGGCGTCCGCCGCCTCGCCGGCCGCCCAGGCTTCGAGGAACTTCTTCGACGTCTCGCTGATCTCCGCTTTGCTCGGCGGCCCCGTCTTCACCACGGCGGAGGCGGGGCGGCCGTCCGATCCGTCGCCCCCGCCGCCGAGCCCGTCGAGCACGTTGTAGGCCCCGTACCCCACACCGCCGACCACCAGCACGAACACTCCGCCGATGACGGCGACCTTCGCTCCACTGCGCATCTGTGCAGTCCCCCTCCCCAGGAGGCTCTCTTGAACATGTTCAAGAGAGCGCTTGTGGGCACTTTACGGGACGGCAGTGACTCCAGGGGGAGTTGTTATCGGACCGCGACCGGCAGCGGTACGAAGAAGCCGGTCAAATCCAGGTATCCGGCCACATGCGGTTGCGCCAGGAATTCTCCGGAATGGACATGCCGGACGAGCCGCCCCACAGGACCGTGGCCGAACCGCCGTCGACATCGCCGCTGACGTCCTCCAGTGGCGTGCCCACGCCGGATGAGCCCCACATCGTCCACGACGGCGATCCCGAATTCCGTGCCGAACGCGTTGAAAGGAGCGGCGCGGATTCAGGACGGCGTCCGGCCCGAAACCGCGGCAGCAATTCAGAGGAAATTACCGCACCGTCGAGAACCGGGAACTCACGTCCGGGTGATTTCGGCCGACTCGATCGTTGCGCCACAGCCTGCTCCGAACCAGGCCTGTACTTCTTGAATCCCACCAAGGCTGTAGAAGGCGAGAGAAAATGGTCGGGCGTAGGCAATTCCTCAAGGCCGGTACCGTCGGTGGTGCGGCCATGTTGCTTCCACAAGGTCTTCACGGCGTACCGGCATTCGCGTCGCACGGTACCGGGTCAGGGCACCCGGACATCGAGGTGACGAAGACTCCCCCGCTGGAAAAGTACGTCGATCCGCTCCCCACGCTGATGACGGCCATCCCGGATCGGTCCCTCCATCGGGGCGCCGACTACTACGAGCTCACGATGTTGCAGCGTCCGTGGCAGTTCCACCGGGATCTCGGGACAGGAGCCGTGTGGGGTTACTGGGCCAAGAATCCATACGATCCCGACATGCCGATCGGCATGGGATATCTCGGTCCGACCGTCGTCGCGACCAAGGACCACCCGACGGTCGTCAAGTACCGCACCGAGCTGCCGACCACCCACCTGTTCCAGGCCAGGGTCGATCAATTGCACCACGACAGCCCTGACATGCTTCCGGAGCATCTCTCCGTATGGAACGTCGTGCATCATCACGGCGGCTTCACCCCGCCGCAGTCCGACGGTCTTCCACTGCAGTGGTTCACCTCGGAAGGCGTTCACGGCCCGGGCTACGCCACCCTGGATCCGCGCCGTGCCGCACCCAACGAAGCGATCTACGGCTACACCAACCACGAGCAGACGAGCTGCATGCTCTGGTACCACGATCACGCCATCGGGATCACCAGCCTCAACGTCTATGCGGGCCTGGCCGGCGCCTACCTCATCCATGATCCCGCCGACAGGCGGCTCGGCCTGCCGCAGGGCGAGTTCGAGGTTCCCCTCATCCTGGCCGACCGGACCTTCCACCTGGACGGCTCACTCGCCTACACCCTGGACAAGGAGTTCGGCGCGGACACACCCGTCGTCAACGGGAAGGCGTACCCGTTCCTGGACGTCCAGCCGCGGCGCTATCGGCTGCGTATTCTCAACGCATCGAATACGCGCACGTGGCGGCTGCGGTTCAACACCGACACGAAGACACTGCCGTTCTGGCTGATCGGGACCGACGACGGCTACCGTTCTCCGTTGCGATTGGAGAGCATTCTGCTCGGGTCGGCCGAGCGGATCGACCTGATCGTCGATTTCAGCCGGGTTCCCATGGGTACGAACGTCACGCTGGAGAACTTCGACGCCCCCGTCTACTTCCCCAACGGCAACGGCGCGGAGATCCCGGAAGTCATGCAGTTCCGGGTGACCGAAAGGCTGTCCGGCGCGGACCGGAGCACACCACCGAGGACACTCGCCCTGCCGCCGGTCATGCGGATCCGGCATACGTCGGAAACGCCCCGTCGGCAATTCGTCGTGTACCAGCGGACAGCCGACGATCCCCTTCAGTTCAACGCGCTGCCCTTCATGGCGCCGAGCGCGGACTTCATCGAGGTGGGGTCGACCGAGATCTGGGAGTACATCAACCCCCAGCCGGTCGCCCACCCGGTGCACGTCCATCTCGTCAACTTCCAGGTGCTGGAGAGGCAGCCGTTCGACGGGCCCGCCTTCCAGAAGGTCTACAAGCAGTGGGTCGACAACGGCAGCAACCCGGCGGACAAGCCGGAGGTGGCCGACTATTTCACCGGCCCACCGACTCCGCCGGACCCGGACGAGGAAATGGCCCGCAAGGACACGGTCAGGGCGTACCAGGGGATGGTGACCAGAATCATCCACCAATTCGACGTCCCGGGCACGATCGCATCGATCCCGCACAGCGGCACCGAGTTGCCGGCGACGTACATCCACCACTGCCACATCCTTGAGCATGAATGCGACGACTTGATGCGCCCGTGGACGATCGTCGGTCATGACGGCCACCACGGTCACGACAGCGGTGGCGGCAGCCACTGACGGGGATCGACCGACCCGTGTGTGCCGCAGCCAAGCAGGCAGGAGGAGCACACCCGCGTTGCTCCTCCTGCCTGTCGGCGGCATCGGCGAACACGAAGGGCGGGCGCGCACCGACCACGACCTCGTCGGGCGGCGGACGATGCCGACATCGCGATCGAACGCCTGGCGAGGCCGCAGACGCCCCTGGTGGCACCCGGCGCGACTCGCAGCAATGACCGGCAAGGACACCGGGAGGAGGCTGGAGGGCGCGGCCCGCCCCCCAAGGCCGAGACATTCCGGATCGCATCGCTCGAACCCCGGAGGAGACCATCGTGCTCGTGGTCGAGGCTTCCCGACGGCTGTGGTCCAGCAGTGGAAGGCCCCGCGGGTCTGCTTCTCGAATAGAGAAACGGACCACTGTCCGGACCGAAGCCCAACACCTCAAGCCTCGTTACGCACAGCACTCATGGAAACCCGCTAGATCCAGGTATCCAGCCACATGCGGTTGCGCCAGGAATTCTCCGGAATGGACATGCCTGTGTACATCGGCCAGAAATAGATGAAGTCTCGCTTGTCGCGGAGGCGGGGCCCCGACCAGCGAGTTTCTGACTGGACGGGGCCGTTCGGGGCCTGCTGGGCCGTCTCTGGGCCGTGATCATGGATCCTTGAGCCTTTTCCAACTTCAGGCTGAGGTCGCCAGGGGGTCGCCATGGCCTGCTCTCCGACGGCGCGGATCCTCGCACAGCTCGCCGGCCTCAGCATCTGAGTTCAGCCCACCGCATTCACAAGGCCCGTGAGCTCAGCCTCAGCGATCCCAGGCGGGAGATGAACATCGAAGGTGTAGCCCTCATCGCAGAAGACCAGGTCAAGGGTGTCCGGTGTCAGCCTGCGGAAGAGGACCGCCAACCAGATGGCGTCGTCTTCCCACACGTCCATGTATAGGCACGTGCCCTCCACGTGCAGATACGCCTCTCCGGGCCCGTTCGTCGTCTCGAACTCCCATATGTGACTGCGCACTTCGCTGGGATGCTCTGAACGAGTCGCGACATCAGTCCACCGATCGAGGATCGCCTCCGTCAGTGCATCCTCATCGACGCGCCATCCGCCCGCATCACCCTCTACCACCACCAGGAACGTCATAGCCACGGTCTATCAGCCGTGTGGAACGTCACGTAATTCCCCGTCAGCAGCGTCAGCGTCCCCACGCAAGCGTTCGATCCTGAGTCTCGCTCACACGAATAGTCGCAGGAGCGGCCCACAGCAACCTCCGTATCTTGGTGCCATGACGGACAAGGAAGAACCGAGGCTCTACGTGAACCGATGGGGCGACACATCAGATCCTGCCCCGGAGCGCCGGGGGCCCCGCCAGGACGCGTGCTCGTGCTTCGACGGGTCCAGGCCGCACCCGCGCGCCCGCGTCGGGTTCCACACCGAACGGCAGGACACCTCCGCCCCGGGCTGGCAGCACCTGTTGGAGCTGGTCGACGAGGCCGCCGCCGACGGGCGCGAAGAGTTCTACGACGGCGATCCCGAATCCGTACTGAAGGCGCTGGAAGGAGCGGCGCGGCTTCAGGACAGCTAGGACTTGTCCGGGCGATCAAGGGGCTGGCGGCTGAGGCATGGCGGGATTGCGGACGGTCGCTTCAGCTTGAGGACATGGCTGGCACACGACGTCGTGTGCCAGGGTTGCGGGTATGGATTGGCAGTCTGAGAGCCCGGAACTCTGGGCGTTCCTTGAGTCCCTGCACCGCGGCGACATCCTGTCCGGCACCGTCGCGGCGATCGAACGGTTCGGGGTCTTCGTGGCCCTGGACGACGGGCCTGGCCATCCCACCCTGCCCGGTGTCGGGTTCCTCGGTATCCCCGAACTGTCCTGGCGGCGCTTCGATGATCCCACCGATGTTGTTCAGGTAGGGCAGCGTGTCTCGTGCGAGTTCATTGGGTTGGACGCCTACAACGCTGAGGCCAGCCTGTCTTTGAAGGCACTGGAGCCCGACCCCCTTCAGGCTTTCGCCGACCGCACAGTGGTGGGCCAGGAATTCCGCGGGACGGTTGAGCAGGTGCTTCCCGTCGGCGTCCTCGTCGACCTCGGGGATGGGATCTTCGGGCTGGTCCCCTTCAGAGAGATCGACGGCCGCCCTGCGGCGAGTCCGGCAGAAGACTTCGAGGGCGGAGAGGAAATTGCCGTCGTCGTCGCGGAAATCGAGCTGCCACGCCGCCGAGTGTTCCTCTCCAGGCCAGAGAGCGGCCAGTACGCAGGAGTCGTGCTGCCCACGTGACGGCCGCCGTGCCCGAATCGTTGAGGTGAGCATGGGGCGGGCGATCTCACGGATGCCGAGTGTCGCCGACAAGGCGTACTCGTCACGGGCGATCCGCCGGACCCTGCGGCGCCGGGGCATCCGGGCGGTGATCCGGAGAGGGCCGACCAGAAGGCCAACCGCGTACGGCGCGGCCGGGCCGGCGGCAGACCGCCAGCCTTCGACCGCGAGCTCTACAAAGCCCGCAACGTAGTCGAACGCTGCTTCAGCCGCCTCAAGCAGTTCCGCGCCATCGCGACACGGTTCGACAAAATCGCCGCCCGCTACCGGGCCGGACTCCACCTCGCAGCGCTCGTCCTCTGGCTCCGCGAACCTGGCCGATGATCATTACCAGCGCACTGTACTCAGCCCGTTGCCGAGATCCGTCACCTCTGCTCCGGCAAGAACAGCCGGGACGGCGCTGAGCCGGTCCGTACGGAACTGCACTCGGTCCGGGCGCGGGCCCATCGGCAGTCGGCCAGACAGGACCAGCGCGTCATCGTCCTCGTCCGCTGTTTCGCCGCCCAGATCGACGAGTAGCGCGACAGTCCTGTGCAACTCCCTCTGAATCAGCCGCTGAATCGCATCGATGGCCTGCTCACGCTCGCTCTCTGTCAACCCGCCGAGCACGAAGGTGAGGACCTGGGTGTCCGGCGCCACGTACCTGACATCGCACACCACGTCCGTGTCAGCCGACAGCCAGAACTGCATGCAGAGCGGCCCGACCGACAGGCCGACAAGCTCCAGGATGCGCCCGACAGGCAGTTTCACCTGTTCCCCCACGACGTCCAACAGCATCCCGCAGCCCAGCATCGGGTGCTCGACGGTCAGCCCGGACTGGGCCAAGTGGTTCGTGACCGAGCGGAACTCGGACTCGTCCATCCGGCCCTCGCGGTACCAGGACAGGTAGGTCTCCAACACCGCTGACACTCCTCGTCGTCATGTCCCGCCACGGGGGGAGATGCGACACCCCATGACGGTGGCCACCCTCCGTCAATAAGCATCCGGCATTTTGAGCCCACGGGTGATCATTTATTCAGACAGGTCCTAGTGGCGGTGCTAGATCTAGCGGGGGTGGGTGCCAGGTCTAGCAGGGCAACCCGGGGCCATACTCGCTTGGAAGGGCGATATGCGGAGCAGCCAAGCCGCACATTCATTGGCAGCTCGCTGCGCGAGCGCGGGGCGATCGCCGCGCGTCCTGGCGTCCATGGCGCGGCGACGGGAGTTGCCACGGGAGACGCAGGATTGGGCCGCTAAGTGGAAGGCTTCGACCTGGCCCCCCGCCTCCCGTCGTCAGGGATTAGCGTCCGCACCCCCAATCCTTAAGGGCCGTCTTGACCTGCGGTGACGCTCTTAAGGCGGAGTGAGGGTTGCGGACGCTGGCGGACGCTGCACATTCTGTTTAGCGTCCGCAGCGCCCAAGCAGGTCAGAGCAGGTGCAGGTGAGAGTGCGGACGCTGCGGACGCTGTTTTCTCTCAACTCTCTAGTAAGAGGTGCAGGAGGCCTAAGCGGAATGACCGCCCCCTCCCCTGAAATGCCTCGGTAAGCCGCCAGGGAGGGGCGAGGTCGGATGACCTTAAGCACGATGCCCTCTGCTGCTCTGTCGTGGCTACGGACGGCATTTCAGAGGGGCGCCGGGCTCGCGGGGTAGGGAGCGGCCGGCCGCTCGCACAAGCAAGAGGAGCACCCTGGCGGAGCCGTGCCGTGCTCCTCTTGCTTGTGCGAGCGGGTGAGACCATGGCGTTGGTCGTAGTGGCTGTGGTCGACCGTGCTTGCTTCCAGTCCACGAAGAGCCCTCCAAGACGGTGGATGAGGGCCAGTTCGCCGTTGCGTGGCATCACCGACTCGTCCGTTTTGCGGTAGTTGGCGCTGTCGATTGCGTCAACAACGCCGGTTGAACCCCTGCAACCGCCTGTGATCTGCAGAGTTTCAGAGTTGCGCGGTTTCGTGGAGGGAGCCCCTACGTGCGCGTGCGCGTAGGGCGGCGGAAACTACCGTCACACAGCGTCTCGGTGGCACCGTGGGCAGCCGTCCACGGCGCGGGGGGTCTTTAAACCCCATGCGCGAGGGGGGTTGGACGCTCTACGGGCCGTCTACGGCTTCCGCCCGCTCCGGGGCCGGCGGAAGGGGAGACAACGTCCCTTGCGCCCCAGCCTCTTGGCGGTGGCCATACCGCCGAAGCCACCCACCGACTTCACGACGCTCACCATGCCTCTGGCCTTCGAGCAACGAGAGGTGGCCTCTTCGACCGCCGACCGAGGTCCGTCGTGCTGCGCGGATAGCTTCCGTGTTACTGCCTACTGCCTATTGCCTAGTGGCTAGTGGCTAACGCCCTGTTGAAACGGCCTGTGTGGGCGGTAGCGGCCCGTTCTACTGGCTAGTGGCAAGTTGGCAGTAGGCAGTAGGCAGTAGCTGCGTGCGCTCAGGCGTTGCCGTGGGCGACTGCGCCTGATGCCTTCCAAGGCGAGCGAGGCAACTCCCGTTGGAAGGCCACTCGCCTCCAACACGTTCTGGAGTCGCTCACACACCTTTGGGAGCTCCCGGTGTGGGCGCCCGAAGGGCGGTCTATTCAGTAACTCACATATCCACTGAGGTGCTACGTTCCGCACGGAGTGGCGGACTTGCGCGGATCGTCTGCCAGGATGCGCGTCACGAACTGCCGAGCTTGGTCCTCGGCGGCCTCGTCCCCGGTGACGGCGAATCCCAGACTGTAGTAGGTGCATCGGGAATCGATGGGGCTGAAGAGCACGCTGACCGAGGGCGACTCCCTGTCTGCCGGGAACTTCGTGCGGTAGGGCCGAACCATCGCCAGCCGGTAGCCCCACCGCTCGAACCATTCACCGTCGCCCAGGGCCCGTGCCACCAGACGGGCAGCAGTGTGCACTGGGTCCTCCCAGCCGACGTCGTCCGCAGCGGCAGTCAGTGCGGCGTCGTACTGGGCAGCGTCGAAGCGGAGCTCGGGCGGGGACGGCACCCGGATGTCGTTGGTGTTCTTCCATCCTGTCCACAGCACGAAGGGCCCGTCACGCCGCACAGTGACGAAGACGCCACCGCAGCAACCCGTGTCACAGTCGTTGTTGGACAACTCGACCTGTCGTGCCTCCTTGGTCGCCGCGAGAGGACAGTCCTCCACTGCGCCGATCCAGCCGTCATAGGAACAGCTGGAGACCCCGTCGGGATGTATCGCCGCGAGCAGATCGCGGCCATCGATCACCGGGCGGATCTCCGCCCACTGCTCCAGTGCCAACGGCTCCGGCAGGACGTGCCGCAGGGAGAGTGTGCTGATGTGCGGCTTCGTGCGCTGGAGGGCCATGCTTCATGATTGCTTGCACTGCGCTCGCTCGGCGAACGAGTATTTGGTTGCTGCCCCCAACGGCTCGCTCTGCCCGCAGCTACGGGCCTGCCGAGCCACACCTTCCGGCGAAGACATAACAGACATCGGCTCGCGTATCGCTCTCAAGTACCCCGTCTTGTCGCTTGTCTTGTCGCTTGTCGCGGGTGACGCCGTTCGCGCTCTTCTGGGGATGGAGAGCGCGTCTGACCTGCGTGACGACAAGCGACAAGACAAGCGACAAGACAAGCGACAAGACAAGCGACAAGACAAGCGACAAGACAAGCGACAAGACAAGCGACAAGACGGGAGACGAGTTGCCCACCGCTATCCCGGGCCTCCGGCCGTGCCTGCCAACACGAGGCTGCCAGACAGTCGCCTGCCGGCGGGGCCGTCTGTGGGCCGTCTGAGGGTGGCCAGTGGCCACCGACGGCCACCAACAACAACCAAGAAAGCGCGGCCACCAGCCGCGCCCTCTTCGTGCTTCTGTCCAGCTAAATCCAGGTGTCGAGCCACATGCGGTTGCGCCAGGAGTTCTCCGGAATGGACATGCCTGTGTACAGCGGCCAGAAATAGATGAAATTCCAGATGATCAGCAGGACGAGTACGCCGACCGCGACCGCCCCCAATGTCCGCCGCCGTTCACCGGACGGATCGCCTGTCACCAGGCCCAGTTCCCGCCTGGCCCCGGTGCCCGCCGCGGGCCCGATCATCGCGCCGATCATCATCGCCACCGCGAGACAGAGGAACGGCACGAACACGACCGCGTAGAAGAAGAAGATCGTCCGTTCCTGGTAGAGGAACCACGGCACCCAGCCCGCCGCCACCCCGCAGGCGATCGCGCCCGCCCGCCAGTCGCGCCGGAAGAGCCACCGCCACAGGACGTACACCAGGGCGAAGCACGCGGCCCACCACAGCAGAGGTGTGCCGAGGGCCAGCACCTCACGGGCGCACTTGCCGGTCTCCGATGCCGTGCAGCCGTTCTGCTCCTCGTAGAAGTACGAGACGGGGCGGCCCAGGACGATCCAGCTCCAGGGGTTCGACTGGTACGTGTGCCCGGACGTCAGGTTCACGTGGAACTCGTAGACCTGGTACTCGTAGTGCCACAGGCTGCGCAGCCAGTCCGGCAGCCAGGTCCAGCCGCCGCCCCTGCCGTCGGTGGTGGCCCAGTCCCGGTAGTAGCCGTGGTGGTCGGGATCGTTCCTGATGATCCAGCCGGTCCACGAAGCGATGTACGTCAGGATCGCGACCGGCACGGTCGAGACGAACGCGGGCACCAGGTCCCGCCGGATCACCGCCCGGTACGGCTGGACCGCCCCCGCCGTCCGGCGCGCGCCGACGTCCCACACCACCGTCATCAGGCCGAACGCGACCAGGATGTACAGGCCGTTCCACTTCGTGCCGAACGCCAGCCCCAGCGAGAGCCCCGCCGCGATCCGCCACGGTCGCCACCCCAGCCGCAGCGTCTCGGCGATCCGCGCGTCCGGGCGCAGCACCCCCTCGCTGTCGACCGGAAGTGCCGCGGCGAGCCTGCGCCGTGCCCAGTCCCGGTCGATCAGCAGACAGCCGAACGCCGCCACCACGAAGAACATCAGCACCAGGTCGAGCAGCGCGGTGCGGCTCATCACGAAGTGCAGCCCGTCGACGGCGAGCAGTGCGCCCGCCAGACACCCCAGGAACGTCGAGCGGAACAGCCGCCGCCCGATCCGGCACAGCATCAGCACCGACAGCGTGCCGAGCACCGCCACCATGAACCGCCAGCCGAACGGCGTGAACCCGAAGAGCTGCTCGCCGAACCCGATGATCCATTTGCCGACCGGCGGATGCACCACATAGCCAGGTGCCGTCGGCACCGTCACCAGCGAAGGATCGGCCAGGATCGACTTGTCGACGTCCTTCGGCCAGGACCCTTCGTACCCCTGCTTGATCAGCGCCCAGGAGTCCTTGGCGTAATACGTCTCGTCGAATATCACCGCCTTCGGGCTGCCCAGATGCCAGAACCGCAGCACCCCCGCGACCAGCGTCACCAGCAGCGGACCGCCCCAGGCCGACCACCGCACCAGTCGCTCGGCGGTCGGCGGCGACACCCCCAGCACCGCCCACAACTGCGGTCCCGGCCGGTTGTACGGCGGGACCAGCCGTTCCCGCAGCCCGATATCGGGCCGCGGCGAATGGCCGAAGCGGCGCAGCCGCTGCTGCCAGGAAGGCGGCTTTTCGCCGTGCTGGTCCCCGGCGTCTTGACCCTGCTGGGCTTCGGGCGCAGTACTCGTCACCGCGCCATCGTAGGGAACGCATCTGTGCGACTGCTGTCGCCCGTGCTGGGAGGATGGCTGATGTGACTGGAACGACTGGAACGCTGGTACTCGCAGGGACCCCCATCGGCGATGTGGCGGACGCCCCGCCACGGCTCGCCGCAGAACTGGAGACGGCGGACGTCGTCGCCGCCGAGGACACCCGCCGGCTGCGCCGGCTGACGCAGGCGCTCGGCATCCACACCACGGGGCGGGTGGTCTCCTACTTCGAGGGCAACGAGTCGGCGCGTACGCCCGAACTCGTCGAGGCGCTGACCGGTGGTGCCCGGGTCCTGCTCGTCACGGACGCCGGGATGCCGTCCGTCTCCGACCCCGGCTACCGGCTCGTCGCCGCAGCCGTGGAGAAGGGCATCAAGGTCACCGCCGTCCCCGGCCCGTCCGCCGTGCTCACGGCGCTCGCCCTGTCCGGTCTGCCTGTCGACCGGTTCTGCTTCGAGGGTTTCCTGCCGCGCAAGGCGGGCGAACGGCTCGGGCGGCTCCGCGAGGTCGCCGACGAGCGCCGCACCATGGTCTTCTTCGAGGCCCCGCACCGGCTCGACGACACGCTCGCCGCGATGGCCGAGGTGTTCGGCGGTGACCGCAGGGCCGCCGTGTGCCGGGAGCTGACCAAGACCTACGAGGAAGTGAAGCGCGGCCCGCTGGCCGAACTGGCGGTCTGGGCGGCCGAAGGCGTACGCGGCGAGATCACCGTCGTCGTCGAGGGAGCGGCGGACGTGGCCGAGGAGCTGGACGCCGCCGAGCTGGTACGCAGGGTGCAGGTGCGCGAGGAGGCGGGGGAGCGGCGCAAGGAGGCGATCGCCGCTGTCGCCGCGGCGGCGGGGCTGCCCAAACGGGAGGTCTTCGATGCGGTCGTCGCCGCGAAGAACGCGTCGCGGACCGCCCCTGCGGACGGCAAAGGACTATCGTAAAAAGCAAAGGGCGAGCCGCCCATCCGGCCCCTTTTGCCACGAGAAGGCCAAGACCGCTCCAATACTCGACAGGGCATGGTGCGCTCCCGCCGGTAAAGGCGTCCACTGAATCAGGGACGCATTCTCCGGAGTGCTTGTCCGAGCGGACAAGAGGAGCAGGCATGAGTGAGACCGCAGTGACCACCGTGCACGAGGCGTATTCCTTCGCCTGCATGAGGTGCGGATACGGCTGGGAACAGGCTTACGAGATAGAGCACCACGTCGACGGTTCCAACAACGACTTCGTCATCTACAAGGCGAACGGGGAACGGGTCCCGTCACCTCTTTCCAAGCCCACCTGTACGAACTGCGACGGCCATCTGGTCCGGATCATGCGGTCCGGCCGTGTCTCGACCGTCCAGCAGCTGCTCCAGTCGCAGTACGAGACCGCCGGGCACGCCGAGGACGGCGAAGCCCGCGAACGCGAGGCGGTCGGCGCATCGGCAGCCGCTCCGGCGGCCGCGGAGCACCACTGGCACCTCTCCGACCTGCTGCACCCCTTCCACCGCAAGTGAGAGCGGTGCCACGGTCCTCGTACGATCGTGGCATGAGCCGTACGGAAGCCCCGCCACTGCCCGAACCCCTGCGGGTACCGGTCGCCGATTCGCACACCCATCTGGACATGCAGGACGCCACCGTCGAGGAGGGCCTGGCCAGGGCCGCCGCGGTCAACGTCACCACCGTGATCCAGGTGGGCTGCGACGTGCGGGGCTCGCGCTGGGCCGCCGAGACCGCGGCCGCGCATGCGAGTGTGTACGCGGCGGTGGCCCTGCACCCCAACGAGGCGCCGCGCATCGTCCACGGCGACCCGGACGGCTGGTCCCGCCAGGAGGCGCGGCAGCCGGGCGGGAAGGCCGCCCTCGACGAGGCGCTTGCCGAGATCGACGAGCTGGCCGCCCTCGACCGGGTGCGCGGCGTCGGCGAGACCGGCCTCGACCACTTCCGTACGGGCCCCGAGGGCATGGCCGCCCAGGAGGAGTCCTTCCGGGCCCACATCGAGATCGCCAAACGACACGGCAAGGCTCTCGTCATCCACGACCGCGAGGCGCACGCCGATGTGCTGCGGGTGCTCGCCGACGCGGGCGCCCCTGAACGGACCGTGTTCCACTGCTACTCCGGGGACGCCGAGATGGCCCGGATCTGCGCCGACGCCGGGTACTTCATGTCCTTCGCGGGCAACGTGACGTTCAAGAACGCCCAGCCGCTGCGGGACGCGCTGGCCGTCGCGCCGATCGAACTGGTCCTGGTCGAGACGGACGCGCCGTTCCTCACCCCCGCCCCGTACCGCGGCCGTCCCAACGCGCCGTATCTCATTCCCGTCACGCTCCGGGCCATGGCTGAGGTGAAGGGGGTCGACGAGGACACCCTGGCGTCGGCGATCAACGACAACACGGCTCGCGCGTTCGATTACTGACAGATCACGCTGTGACGGTGTGCGGTCGCGCCGCTTTGGAGGGTGACCGAAGCTCCACTATCGTCCCGGACGCCCATCGGGCCATCGGGACGAACGGACCTTCTGGAGCGTCGTGATCAATGCGCAGGGCAGTCACCGTGCGGCACCGGGCAGGGGACGTGCGGGAGGTGCGGCGGTGGCGACACCGCAGACCGTCCCCGCACCTCTGCCGTTCCACGAGGAGCAGACGCGTGTCGTCCTCTGGCCGGTCCACGATCCGACCGTCGTCGACGCGCCTGCGGCGCCGCCCGGGCCGGCCGCCGGCCCCCGCACCGGAGGCCGGGCCGCGGCCCGGCGGGCCGCGCACCGCAAGAGCCCCGCACGTCCGGAGAACCTGCGCCGCCTCGTCCCGCAGGCCCTCGTCGTCGCCTTCCTGGCCGGCGGCACCACCGCGTTCCTCGCCCACGACAAGGCGGTGCGGCTCACCGTCGACGGGGAGCCGCGCACCCTGCACACCTTCGCGGACGACATCGGCGAACTGCTCGACGACGAGGGCGTCACCGTCGGCGCCCACGACGTCGTCACCCCGGCCCCCGTCGGCGACCTCGACAACGGCGACGAGATCACCGTCCGCCACGGGCGCCCGGTGACCCTCACCCTCGACGGGGTGCGCCGCCGGGTGTGGACCACCGCGGGCTCGGTCGACGGCGCCCTGCGCCAGCTCGGGGTGCGGGCCGACGGGGCGTACCTCTCCGTCGCCCGCTCCTCCTCGATCGGCCGCACCGGGCTCGCCCTGGACGTCCGCACCGAACGCACCGTGACCTTCATGGCCGACGGCCGGGAGCGCACCGTCCGCACCAACGCCGCGACCGTCCGCGAGGCCGTCGCCGAGGCGGGTATCACCCTGCACGGCGAGGACACCACCTCCGTGGACCCGCACAGCTTCCCGCGCGACGGCCAGACGGTCTCCGTGATGCGGATCACCGACTCCCGCGAGGTGCGCGAGGAGCCCATCCCGTACGCCGAACAACGGTCCGGCGACGATTCGCTCCCCGCCGGTACGGAGGTCGTCGAGCGCGAGGGCCTGCCGGGCGCCCGCCGGATCACGTACGGGGTTCGGACCGTCAACGGTGTCCGGCAGCGGCCGCGGGCGCTGGACGCCGAACTGGTCCGCACGCCGGTCGACCGGATCGTGAGGGTCGGTACCGGAGCCCGCCCGCGGTCCGCGGTGGGAGCGGGTGGGCTGAACTGGGCGGGGCTCGCGTCCTGCGAGTCCGGCGGTCGGCCTCGCGCGGTCGACGCCAGCGGCACGTACGGCGGGCTGTACCAGTTCGACACGCAGACCTGGCGCTCCCTCGGCGGCAGCGGACGTCCGCAGGACGCCCCGGCGTCCGAGCAGACGTTCCGGGCGAAGAAGCTGTACCTGCAACGGGGGGCGAGCCCGTGGCCGCATTGCGGCCGTAGGCTTACCGGGTGAGCACCACAGAGCCCGACGCCCTCCTGGGCCCCGCAGACATCCGCGAACTGGCCGCGAAGCTCGGGGTACGCCCCACGAAGCAGCGCGGTCAGAACTTCGTCATCGACGCCAATACGGTCCGCAGGATCGTGCGGACCGCGGAGGTCCGTCCGGACGACGTGGTGGTCGAGGTCGGACCCGGTCTGGGCTCGCTGACCCTGGCGCTGCTGGAGGCGGCGGACCGGGTCGTCGCCGTCGAGATCGACGATGTGCTGGCGGCGGCGCTGCCGGCCACGGTCCAGGCCCGGATGCCGGGCCGCGCCGACCGGTTCTCGCTGGTCCACTCCGACGCGATGCTGGTCACGGAGCTGCCGGGCCCGCCGCCCACCGCCCTGGTCGCCAACCTGCCGTACAACGTGGCCGTGCCGGTCCTGCTGACTATGCTGGAGCGGTTCCCGACCATCGAGCGGACCCTGGTCATGGTGCAGGCCGAGGTGGCCGACCGGCTGGCCGCCCGACCGGGCAACAAGGTCTACGGCGTGCCCTCGGTGAAGGCCAACTGGTACGCGGACGTCAAGCGGGCCGGATCCATCGGCCGCACGGTCTTCTGGCCGGCCCCGAACGTCGACTCCGGTCTGGTGTCGCTGGTCCGTCGCACCGAGCCGATCGCGACGACCGCGAGCCGGGCCGAGGTCTTCGCGGTCGTCGACGCGGCGTTCGCTCAGCGCCGCAAGACGCTGCGGGCCGCCCTGGCCGGCTGGGCGGGCTCCGCGCCGGCCGCCGAGGCGGCTCTGGTCGCGGCCGGGATCTCGCCGAAGACGCGGGGTGAAGCACTGACCGTCGAGGAGTTCGCGGCCATCGCCGAGAACAAGCCGGCGGTGGACGAGCCGGCGGCGGACTCGCCGAGCGAGAGCAGGCCCGGCGCGGACGAGCCCGCCGGGAACGGGTCCCACGGGAACGAGTCCACCGGGAGTGGCGAGTGAGCGTCACCGTTCGCGTCCCCGCCAAGGTCAATGTGCAGCTCGCGGTCGGCGCCCCGCGCCCCGACGGCTTCCACGACCTGGCGAACGTCTTCCTCGCCGTAGGCCTCTACGACGAGGTCACCGTCACCCCCGCCGACGCGCTGACCGTCACCTGCTCGGGCCCGGACGCCGCACAGGTCCCGCTGGACACCGGCAACCTCGCCGCCCGCGCCGCGATCGCCCTCGCCGAACGCCACGGCATCGCCCCCTACGTGCACATTCACATCGCCAAGGACATCCCCGTCGCGGGCGGCATGGCGGGCGGCAGCGCCGACGCCGCGGCCGCCCTGGTGGCCTGCGACGCCCTGTGGGTGACCGGCGCCACCCGGGACGAACTGCTCGCCATCTGCGCGGAGCTCGGCAGCGACGTGCCGTTCTCCCTGGTCGGCGGCGCCGCCCTCGGTATCGGCCGTGGCGAGCAGCTGACCCCGATCGACGTCGGCGGCACGTTCCACTGGGTGTTCGCGGTCGCCGACGGCGGGCTCTCCACCCCGGCCGTCTACGGGGAGTTCGACCGGCTCACCGCGGGCACCGACGTCCCGGCACCGGAAGCCTCACCGGCGCTCCTCGACGCCCTGCGCACCGGCAGCACCGGTGTGCTCGCGAAGGCCCTCTCCAACGACCTGCAGCCCGCCGCGCTCTCCCTGCGCCCCTCGCTCGCCGACACCCTCGCCGCAGGCACCGAGGCCGGTGCGCTGGCCGCACTGGTCTCGGGCTCCGGGCCGACCACCGCGTTCCTGGCGGCGGACGCGGAGGCGGCGCGCAAGATCGCGGACACGCTGCGGGCGTCGGGGACCTGCCGGACCGCGCGGGTCGCGGTGTCCCCGGCGCCGGGTGCCACGATCGTCTGACCGCGGGTACTCAGACGGGAACTGAGTACGGTCGCGCTGCCGCCCCCGGGGCGTCGGGCGCGACCGTACCCGTATGGGATCAAGTGTTCGTGACCTGGCCGGGGCCACCCCAGCCACCCGGGACCGGTACGTCGACCTGCTGCGCGTCGCCTCGCTCGGGACGGTCGTCCTCGGGCACTGGCTGATGGCCGCCGTCACCCCCGACGGCGTCGGCAACCTGCTCGCCGTCGTCCCCGGTCTCCAGCTGCTGACCTGGGTGCTCCAGATCATGCCGGTGTTCTTCTTCGTCGGCGGTTTCTCGCACGCGCTGTCGTACCGCTCCCTCAGCCGCAAGCAGCCCGCCGGCGCGACGGACTCCGTCTACTCGGCCTTTCTCCGCGCCAGACTGCAGCGGCTGCTGCGCCCCACCATGGTCTTCATCCTGGTCTGGGGGACGGCCGCGCTGATCGTCCAGCTGCTCGGCGGGGGCGGCGGGCTGACCGGGGTCACGCTGCGGCTGGTGGCCCAGCCGCTCTGGTTCATCGGGATCTATCTCGCGATGGTGGCGTTCACGCCGCCGCTGCTGAAACTGCACGACCGGTACGGCTGGGGCGCCTTCGCCGGGCTTGCCGCGGCGGCGGTCGCCGTCGACGTGCTGCGCTTCGCCGCCGGAGTCCCGTACATCGCGTTCCTCAATTTCGCGTTCGTCTGGCTCGCCGTGCACCAGCTGGGCTTTCTGCGCGCCGACGGCCGCATCCGCCGCCCCGCGCTGCTGGCCGGCCCGGGCCTGGCCACCGCGGCCGCGCTGGTCGCGTGCGGTCCGTATCCGCTCTCCATGGTCGGGATGCCCGGAGAGAAGATCAGCAACATGGCACCGCCGACGCTCGCCCTGCTCTGCCACGGCCTGTGGCTGGTCGGCGCGGTCGAGCTGCTGCGCGGACCCGGCGCCCGGCTGGTCGCCCGCCCGCGGGTGTGGCGCGGAGTCGTCGCGGCCAACGGGGTGGCGATGACCGCGTTCCTCTGGCACCTCACCGCGATGCTCGGGGTCTACGGGGCGATGATCGCCCTGCACGTCCCGCTTCCCGAACCTGCGACCGGTGCCTGGTGGGCGCAGGTGCCGGTGCGGATCGCGGTGGCGGCAGCCGTCACGGCGGGGCTGGTCGCCGTCTTCCGTACGTTCGAGCGGCCGGTGTCCGCGATACCGGGGAAGGGCTCCGGGCCGGTGTCCGCGCTCGGTGTGACGCTCTGCCTGTTCGGGGTGCTCGGGGTGTCGATGGTCGGGTTCGGCGGGCTGCTGGAAGGGCGTACGGCGATGCTGGTCGCGGTACGGGTCAGCGCCCCGGCGGCCGTCGCGATGGCGCTGGGCGGCTGGTTGCTGGTGGAACGGGCGGGGCGGCGGCGGTCCCGCTGACCACGTGCGTTCGTACGGCTCAGCCGAGCCGTACGGTCCGCTTCGCCAACTCGTACGCCGGGAGCATCTCCTCGTGCTCCGCCGAGTCCAGCCCGCCCAGATGCACCACGACCGGCCCGTGTGGGGTGGAGACGGCGAACGCCCGCTTCTTCTGCGGCCCGTCGAGCAGCTCGCTGCTGATCGTGTACCCGACCTCCGTCGCGGGAAGGGTGCCGGCCTCGGTGTCGGTGTAAGTGATCTTGCCGGCGTTCGGCTCGTCAGCCAGGAACGCCTCCAGGACCTGGCGCGGGGTGCGGTCGGCGCGGTCGCCGGTCCACACACGCAGGAAGCCGATGCTCCCGGCGGGTTTCGCGTCGATCTCGCAGACGAGCGTGAGCGGGCCCTGTCGGGCCAGCTCGTTCAGCGCGTCGTCCGCACCGAGCTGTACGGCCTCCGGCTTCCAGGACGACGCGAGGTCGAAGGTGACAGGCAGGGCGCAGGCAGAACCGGAGCCTCCGACGCTGCCGCCCTTGGTCGCGCTCCGGGCCTCGGCCCGCGGCTTCGGGGCCGCCTTCCGGCCGCTTCCGCCGTCGTCCTGGGCGGACGACGTGCAGCCGGTGACCGCCATCGACACCGCCACCAGCACCGCCGTGACCGTGCCCCGTACGGAATTGCGCACCACGAAAATCCCCTGTCCCCGCCCTTGATCGATCGCCGCACGCTAACCCACCCGCGTGGCGACTACCCTGGGATGTCGATCGATCCCCCAGTCAGGAGTGAAATGGCCGTCAATCTGGTCAATGTCGAGCAGGTCAGCAAGGTGTACGGCACCCGTGCCCTGCTCGACGGTGTGTCCCTCGGTGTGTCCGAGGGGGACCGGATCGGTGTCGTCGGCCGTAACGGCGACGGCAAGACGACCCTCATCCGGATGCTCGCCAAGCTGGAGGAGGCGGACACCGGCCGCGTCACCCACAGCGGTGGCCTGCGTCTCGGTGTCCTCACGCAGCACGATTCGCTCGACCCGGAGGCGACGGTCCGCCACGAGGTCATCGGCGATCTCGCCGACCACGAGTGGGCGGGCGACGCCAAGATCCGTGACGTGCTGACCGGGCTCTTCGGCGGGCTGGACCTGCCCGGCTTCGAACTCGGCCTGGACACCGTCATCGCCCCGCTCTCCGGCGGCGAGCGGCGCCGGATCGCGCTCGCCAAGCTGCTCATCGCCGAACAGGACCTGATCGTCCTCGACGAGCCGACCAACCACCTCGATGTCGAGGGCATCTCCTGGCTGGCCCGGCACCTGCAAAGCCGGCGCTCGGCCCTGGTCTGCGTCACCCACGACCGGTGGTTCCTCGACCAGGTCTGTACGCGCATGTGGGACGTCCAGCGCGGCACGGTCCACGAGTACGAGGGCGGCTACAGCGACTACGTGTTCGCCCGGGCCGAGCGGGAGCGGATCGCCGCCACCGAGGAGTCCAAGCGGCAGAACCTGATGCGTAAGGAGCTGGCCTGGCTGCGGCGCGGCGCCCCCGCCCGTACGTCGAAGCCGCGCTACCGCATCGAGGCCGCCAACGAGCTGATCGCCGATGTGCCGCCGCCGCGTGACACCAGCGAGCTGATGAAGTTCGCCAACGCACGGCTCGGCAAGACCGTCTTCGACCTGGAGGACGTGACCGTCCAGGCCGGACCCAAGACGCTGCTCACCCACCTCACCTGGCACCTCGGCCCCGGCGACCGGATCGGCCTGGTCGGGATCAACGGCGCGGGCAAGACCTCACTGCTGAGGGCGCTCGCCGAGGCGGCCCGCACCCAGGGCGAGGAGCAGCCCGCGGCCGGGAAGATCGTCGTCGGCAGGACCGTCAAGCTCGCCTACCTCTCCCAGGAGGTCAGCGAACTCAAGCCGAACCTGCGGGTGCTGGAGGCCGTGCAGCAGGTACGGGACCGGGTCGACCTCGGCAAGGGCCGGGAGATGACCGCGGGCCAGCTCTGCGAGCAGTTCGGCTTCTCGAAGGAGAAGCAGTGGACCCCGGTGGGCGACCTGTCGGGCGGTGAGCGGCGACGGCTGCAGATCCTGCGGCTGCTGATGGACGAGCCGAACGTTCTCTTCCTCGACGAGCCCACCAACGACCTCGACATCGAGACCCTGACCCAGCTGGAAGACCTCCTCGACGGCTGGCCGGGATCGATGATCGTGATCTCCCACGACCGGTTCTTCATCGAGCGGACCACGGACCGGGTGATGGCGCTGCTCGGTGACGCCACGCTGCGGATGCTGCCGCGCGGTATCGACGAGTACATCGAGCGCAGGCAGCGGATGGAGGAGGCGGCCGTACCCGCCTCGGCGCCCGCCGCGGGGAAGGAGACGCCGGCCGCCGCCGCGGTCTCGCCGCAGGCCGCACGCGCCGCCAAGAAGGAACTGCAGAAGATCGAGCGGCAGCTCGACAAGATGTCGAGCAGGGAGACCACCCTGCACGCGCAGATCGCCGACAACGCCACGGACTTCGAGAAGGTGGCGAAGCTCGACGCGGAACTGCGGGAACTGGTCGCGGAGCGCGACGAGTTGGAGATGCGCTGGCTGGAACTGGCCGCGGACGCCTGATCGTTGACGCGCCTTCGGCGTGACGGGTGGCCTGCGGGGCGGGTGGTAGAAAGAGGGCCCGCCCGGCGCAGGTGCAGATGCCGGACCGATCCGCGCGAAGGGGGACGTGCTGATGGCCCAGCCGCCCGACCGGCAACCGCCGCAGGGAAGCTTCGGTGCTCCGTACGATCCACCGCCGGAATCGGACCGGCCGTCGCCACCGCCCGGATACGGCTCCGCGCCGCCGCCCGGTCAGGCCGCGGGACCGTACGGAGCGCCGGTACAGCCGGGCCCGTACGGCACACCCGCTCAGCCGGGTCCGTACGGCGTTCCGCAGCCCGGGCCGTACGGTGCGCCCATGCAGCCCGGGCCGTACAGCGCGCCCACGCAGCCCGGGCCTTACGGCGCGCCCACGCAGCCGGGGCCGTACGGTGCGCCCTCTCAGCCCGGGCCGTACGGCCGTCCGTCGTCGCGGCAGCCCGGATACGGATACCCGCAGCAGTCGCAGTATCAGCAGCCCCCGCGGCCGGGCGGCGGAGGGTTCTTCAGGGGCCGGCGCGGTGCGGTCGTCGGAGCCGTGCTGGCGGTGGTGCTGTTGGCCGGCGGTGGCATCTGGCTCGCCGCGAGCGGCGACGACTGGTCGAAGCCCACGGCGAACGCGAGCACCGACCCCGGGCCCGGACCCGACGGCGGGGGCGACGGCAAGGCGGAGGACCAGGGCACGCACGACCTCCGTGCCGAAGCCGACGCGCTCAACGCCAAGCGCAGGACGGGCGAGGCGAAGATCCTCTGGCTCCAGGAGGGCGGCGTCGACCTGCCGCGCAACGGCTCGGACGTGTACGGCCCCTGGATCGTCGGCGACACCGTCGTCAAGGCCATGTTCCGGACGGTCACCGGCTACTCCGTCACCGACGGCCGCCGGAAATGGAGTCTTCGTCTGCCGTCGAGTCTGTGCGCGGCGCCTTCGCAGCCCACCGCCGACGGCAAGATCGTCTTCGGGATCAAGACCGGCACCGCGGACGACGCGCTCTGCAACTCCCTCCAGATGGCCGACCTCACGACCGGCAAGGCCGGCTGGCGCAAGACATACCGGCGCCAGGGCGCCTGGGACCTGCTGTCCGACGTCTCGATGGCGATCAACGGTGACACCGTGACCGTGGGGCGCACCAGCCGGACGGATGCCTTCCGGGTCAGCGACGGTGCGGTGCTCTTCGGGGAACTGCCGGGCAACTGCCAGCCGTTCGGCTTCGCCAGCGGCCCTGTGGCGATCGCCGCCACCAGTTGCCAGACCGCGGCCGATGACCACAAGGAGCAGCAGGTGCAGCGGATCGATCCGGTCACCGGAAAGGTCCGGTGGACGTACAAGGTCAAGAAGGGCTGGGAGGTCGCACAGTTCTACTCGGTCAACCCGCTGGTCGTCTCGCTGAAGCAGGCGGACAAGTGGGCGATCATCGTGCTCAACGAGAACGGCACCTACCGGTCCCAACTGGTCGGCGGGACCGAAGAATACGGGACGAAGTGCGGCGGTGACCTCCTCACCGAGGGCAAGAACCTCGACAACTGCCTGGGGGTGGCGGCCGACGAGCGGACGGTCTATCTGGCGACCAAGCCACCCGAGGACGACCTCACCCCCACCAACAAGGTCGTCGCCTTCGATCTGAACACCGGTCAGGCGAAGTGGAAGGCCGCGGCCCCGGCCGGACAGACCTTCATGCCGGTACGGACGGAGGGCGGCAGGCTGCTGATGTATCTCGCCGCCGGCAAGAACAAGGGCGGCGGCATCGCGTCCCTCCCGCAGACCGGTGGCACACCGCAGATGGTGCTGCGGCACCCGGCGGCAGCCGCCACGGTCGAGCGCGGCTTCTTCGATTCCAGGGTCGCCTACCGGAACGGGCGTTGCATCCTCATGCACGCGAGGATCAGCGGGATCGACGACGAGGACGAGAAGTCGATGAAGTCGATGGCGGCCTTCGGCAGCTGACGGGCCGAGGCGTAACGAGGGCATCACGGCGCGGTTCTCCCTTGGGAACAGGGGGCGGACCGACTCGGTGTGCGATGCGTCGCGGGTGGTACAAAGAAGCCCCGCTCGACTGTCGTATCGCCGCGGAAGCCATGCCCGATTCGCTCCTTTCCGAGGGGAATTCAGCCCAGCGGAATCGCGGGGGAGACCGGAACGGGCACCGGACCGCACGAAGGGGGACGTGCTGATGACCCAGCCGCCCAGCCAGCAACCGCCGCAGGGAGGCTTCGGCGCTCCGCAGGAGCCGCCGCAGGGGAGTCCTCAGCCCGCGACGCCCGGGCAGCCGCCGCAGGGTCAACCGCCTGCCCAGCCGCCGCAGATGCCTGCCGCGCCGCCGACGCCGCCGCCCGCACAGCCGGGTTACGGCTACCCGCAGGCGCCGGCCCAGGCCCCCGGTTACGGCTACCCGCAGCAGCCGGGTCCGTACAACCAGCCCGGACCGTACGGCCAACAGCCGGGCCCCTACGGCCAGCAGCCGGGACCGTACGCCCAACAGCCGGGCCCCTACGGCCAGCAGCCGCAGCCCGGCTACGGCTACCCGCAACAGCAGTACCCCGGCGCCCCGATACCGGGCGGCCCCGGCGGTACGGGCGGTGGCAACCCCTTCAAGGGGAAGCCCGCAGTGATCATCGGTGCGGCGGTCGCCGCCGCGATCGTCGTCGCCGGTGGCGTGTTCCTCGCGACCGGCGGCGGTGACGACGACAAGAAGCCCGTCGCGCAGGAGAGCACGGACGGCAAGGCGCCGAGCGGTTCGCCCTCCGTCGACGAGGGCGACGGCAACGGCGCCGGACGACCTGGCGATGACGACCTCAACGTCGGACGCAAGCCGGGCGAGGCCAAGGTCCTCTGGCTGCAGAAGAACGACGTCGACCTGCCGCGCAACGGCGCGGACGTGTACGGCCCCTGGGTCGTCGGCGACACCGTCGTCAAGGGCATGTACCGCGCGGTCTCCGGTTACTCGGTCGCCGACGGCAAGCGGAAGTGGACGCTGAAGCTGCCCGCCGACATGTGCGCCGCGCCTTCGCAGACCACCACCGACGGCAAGATCGTCGTCGGGGTCAAGAACGGCACCACCGACAAGGCGGACTGCTCGGACCTCCAGATGATCGACCTCAACACCGGCAAGGCCGGCTGGAAGAAGTCGATCAAGAAGAACGGCATCTGGGACATGATGTCGGACATCTCCCTCGCCATCAGCGCGGACACCGTCACGGTCGGCCGGACCAGCAACTCCAACGCCTACCGGGTCAGCGACGGCAAGGAGCTGTTCGGCAAGCCGGCGGGCAACTGCCAGCCGTTCGCCTTCGCCGGGGGCCCCAAGCTGATCGCCGCCTCCAGTTGCCGCACCGACGACCTCGACAACCCCCAGCACCAGATCCAGGAGATCGACGCGGCCACCGGCAAGCCCAAGTGGACGTACCGGCCGGCCCGTGGCTGGGAGATAGACCGGGTCTACTCGGTGAGCCCGCTCGTCGTCTCGCTGACCCAGCGAGAGAAGAAGAAGTGGAGCATCCTCGCCATCAAGGAGAACGGCACGCTCCGTTCCCAGCTGGTCGGTGACAAGGGTGACAAGTTCGCACCGGACTGCGGCAGCGCCTTCGCCATCTTCGGCAAGTCGCTGGACGGCTGTGTCGGTGTCGCCGCCGACGCCAACACCTTCTACATGGCGACCGAACCCGACTCCAGCGGTACCGCCCGTACGAACAAGGTCGTCGCGTTCAACCTGAACACCGGCAAGCCGAAGTGGAAGGCCTCGGCTCCCGCCGAGCAGACCGTGAAGCCGCTGCGGATGGAGGGCGGCAACGTGCTGCTCTACGTGGAGGCCGGGTACAACAAGGGCGGCGGGATCGCCACCCTCGCCCCGACCGGTGGCACTCCGCAGATGCTGCTCCGGCACCCGGAGTCGACGTCCCAGATCGAGAGCTCGTTCTACAACGCGAAGGTCGTCTACGCGGGTGGGCGTTCCTTCATCGCGAGCGGGCGGGTCAGCGCGAGCAACGACAAGGAAGAGCTGGAGACGAAGACCATGATGGCTTTCGGCAAGTGACGGCTCACGCAGGCACCCGACGGACCCTGACCGACCGCGACAGGTCCCGACCGACCGACTCCCCTTCCCTCGAGGTACGTACGCCATGACTCAGCCGCCCCAGCCGCCCAACGAACCGCCCCAGGGCGGGTTCGGCGCCCCGCAGGACACCCCGCCCGGTGGGTTCGGGGCACCGGTACCGCCGCCCGCCGGTGGTTTCGGCGCTCCGCAGACCCCGCCCGCCGGTGGTTTCGGCGCTCCGCAGACCCCGCCCGCCGGTGGTTTCGGCGCTCCGCAGACCCCGCCTGCCGGGCCGCCGCAGCAGCCCGGTTACGGCTATCCGCAGCAGCCGGGTTACGGCTACCCGCCCGGCCCCCCGGCCGGACAGGGCCTGCCGCCCGGCCAGCCGCCGCAGCAGGGCTACGGATACGGCTACCCGACCGCCCCGATGCAGCCGCAGTACGCGCCGCCGCCGCAGGGCGGGAAGGGCGGCAAGAAGTTCACCGCGCAGATGCAGATCATCGTTGCCGCCGTGGTCGCCGTGGCGGTGATCATCGGCGGTGGCATCTTCCTCGCCTCCGGTGGCGACGACAAGAAGAACGAGGTGTCCACCGCCGGTCCCACCGGTGGGGACAAGGACGGCGGGGACAGCGGTATCGGAGGTGGCGGCAAGGAGAAGGTGCCGGCGAACACCAAGTCCACCGTGGCCTTCCAGCTGCCGGAGCCGAAGGTCGGCGACGTCACGACGGTCGACGGCTCCTGGCTGACCGACAAGGCGTATGTGAAGACCGGTGTCGACGAGATCGTCGGCTACGACAAGGTCAAGGGCACAAAGCTCTGGTCCGTTCCGCTGGAGGGCCAGCTCTGTGCTGCCTCCCGGCACATGTCGAAGGACTACAGGACGGCCGTCGTCTTCGAGGAGAGCAAGCCGACCAAGGCGAAGAAGTACCCGCCGTGCAACCAGGTCGGTGGGATCGACCTGAACACCGGAAAGCTGATGTGGAGCAAGTCGGTGACCGCCGCCACCAGCGGTGACGAGCCGGTGAGGTTCGACGAGGTCACGCTCAGCGGCACCACGGTCGCCGCGGGCGGCACCGAGGGCGGCGCCGCCTTCGACCTGAACACCGGCGCCGAGCGCTGGAAGCCGAAGGTCGGCACCGATGGCTGCTACGACAAGGGGTACGGCGGCGGTGACGCGCTCGCGGTGGTCCGCAAGTGCGGTACGTACGACAACCCGCAGCTCGTCATCCAGGCGCTGAACCCGACGACCGGCGCCCCGCTCTCGTCGTTCAAGATGCCGCCCGGTGTCGAATACGCGAGCATCGTCTCCACCAAGCCGCTGGTCGTCGCGGCCGACGTCGGCGACACCGCCGGTGACGGCAGTGGGATCTCGGACTTCTTCTCGATCGACGCGTCGACCGGAAAGCTCCTCACCAAGATCGCCGCGGACGGCGAGAAGTACGCCGCCCGCTGCGGCTCCACCGAGGTCGAGACCTGCCAGCAGCTGGCCGTCGGCAACAACCGGCTCTACCTGCCGACCGAGGAGCACGAGGGCACCGGCGACTACGGCGACACCAACGAGATCGTCTCGTTCGACCTCACCACCGGCAAGCCGACCAGCGACAAGGCCGACGCCGGCGACCGGTACACGATGTTCCCGATCCGCATGGACGGCTCCAACATCATCGCGTACAAGGTTCCCCCGTACGACAAGGGCGGCCAGATCGTCTCCATCGACGGCTCCACCTTCAAGCAGACGGTTCTCATGGAGAACCCGGGGGACGAGTCCGTCCGGGACGCGGAGACCAGCTTCTCCATGGACTACGCGGAGATCCTCTACTCGGACGGCCGGATGTACATCTCCGAGGTGATGGTGAGCAAGCCGCGGGAGAGCTCTCTCGACGACAAGCAGTACCTCGCGGTCTCGTTCGCCACCGGCTGACCCCGGTACGGGTACGCGCACGCACCACGGCCCTGCCGGTCGAACATCGACCGGCAGGGCCGGTCGTTTTCTGCCTGCTCACCGATCCCTTCCGCCGGCTTACTGTCGGTCAACCGGACCCGAACAGCACAGAATTCGGCATTCCGGGGGTCTTCTGCCTGGTAAGGGGCGCGCTACGTCGAACAAGCGTGTAGCTTGCCGGGTCAAAGGGGCCGGGGGGCCGGGGCTGTCGTCGAACCGGCGTCTGCCGCGCGACGCCTGGGTGTGGCTCCATTGCTGTGGGGGGTAACTCGATGGGCGTGCGGCTCATGGTGGTCGATGACCACAGACTGCTCGCCGAGGCGTTGGCCTCGGCGCTGAAATTGCGGGGTCACCGGGTGCTGGCGGCGGCCGCGCCGACCGCCGGTGCGGCGGAACTCGTGGTGAGCAGAGCCCCGGAGGTCTGTCTGTTCGGCACGGCGACGCCCGCCGAACCCGGGGCGTTCGACCCGATAGCCCGGATCAAGCGGGAGCGCCCACAGGTGGCGGTGGTGGTGCTCGGGCCGGTGCCGAGTCCGCGCGGGATCGCGGCGGCCTTCGCGGCCGGCGCCGCCGGATACGTCAGGCACGACGAGCGGATAGAGGGTGTCGAGCGGGCGATGGTCAAGGCGCGGGCCGGCGAGGCGGCGGTCGCGCCGCAACTGCTGCAGGGTGCCTTCGCCGAGCTGCTCAACCCGGCCGTCCAGCCGGACGACGAGGGGCAGCGACTGCTGCGGATGCTCACCCCGCGCGAGGTCGAGGTCCTGGTGCGGGTCGCGGAGGGCGAGGACACCCGGCTGATCGCGGCCGGGATGCGGATCGCGCCGAGCACCGCGCGTACGCATGTGCAGCGGGTGCTGATGAAGCTGGGGGTCGGCTCACGGCTGGAGGCCGCGGCGCTTGCGGCCCGCACCGGGCTGCTGGACCGCGCGGCGGTGGACGGAACGCCGAAGGGGCCGGACGTCCGGTGACGTCCGGCCCCTTCGGGGCGGTGCGGAGACTGCTCAGGCGTCCGGGCCGCTGTCGGCGGCGCCGTCCGGCGCCGGTGCCGGACGCAGCTTCAGCCACAGCAGGAAGAACAGCCCCAGGACCAGCATGGCCAGCCCGGTCCAGAGGTTGATGTGGACGCCCTCGGCCTTCTTCAGGTCCGCGTCGGACGGGTTGATCCCGGCGAGCGTGACGATCACTCCGTAGATCACGAAGAGGCCGCCGATGATCCGCCGGATGTCGAAGAGACGGGCCGCGGTCGCGGACTTGCGCTCCAGTTCGGAGACTTCCTTGTGCAGGTCATTGCGGAATTCGGACATGGTGATGGCCTCCGATCAGAGCGAGTAGGGCAGGTAGCACAGGGCGGCGATGACGATCGCGCCCCAGCCGAGCAGGGCCGGCTTGCGGTACCAGGCGCTGTCGCCCTCGGCCGGTGGTTCCACCGCGTCCGGGGACTCGGTTCCGTACACCAGACCCGCGAGTTCGGCCTCGGGCTTCGGAGCCGTGAAAAGGGTGACGGCGACCATGACCACCGCACCGGCGACGAAGCCGACGATCGCGGAGACGAAGTTGGCGCCCTGGTCGGTCGGGATCTCGATGACGCCCTGCTTGTAGATCCAGAAGTAGTTGACCATCGCGGCGGTGGTGCCCGCGAGGAGCCCCCAGACCCCGGACTTCATCGAGGCGCGCTTCCAGAACATGCCGATGATGAAGACAACGAACATCGGGACGTTGAAGAACGAGAACAGCGTCTGGAGGTAGCTCATGATGTTCGAGAAGCTGGCGGCGATGAAGGCCGTGCCGATGGAGGCCAGTACGCCGACCGCTGTGATCAGCCGGCCGAACCGCAGGTAGTACGCGTCGGGCTGGTCCTTCTTCACGTAGCGCGCCCAGATGTCCGTCGTGAACACCGTGTTGAACGACGAGACGTTGGCCGCCATGCCGGCCATGAACGCGGCCAGCAGACCGGTCACGGCGATGCCGAGCACACCGTTGGGCAGCAGTTCCTGCATCAGCAGCGGGATCGCGTCGTTGTACGTGAGGTCCGAGCCCGGCGTACCGATCTTCGGTACGAGCACGGCGGCGACCAGGCCCGGGATCATCACGAGGAAGACGATGAAGATCTTCGGGAACGCGGCGATCAGCGGCGTGCGCTGGGCGGCCGAGAGGTTCTTCGCGGACAGGGCGCGCTGCACCTCGGCGAAGTTGGTCGTCCAGTAGCCGAAGGAGAGCACGAAGCCGAGGCCGAGGATGATCGTCAGCCAGTTGGCGCCGAGCGGGTTGGCGTCACCGATGCCCGTACCGCCCCAGGCGGAGAGGAAGTCGGAGCCGTGGCTCTTCTCCAGCGAGCCGGTCAGACCGTCCCAGCCGCCGACGCGCTTGAGGCCCAGCAGGGTGAGCGGGATGAGCGCGGCGAGGATGACGAAGAACTGCAGCACCTCGTTGTAGATCGCCGAGGAGAGCCCGCCGATGGTGATGTAGACGAGGACGAAGAGGCCCGCGACGACGATCGCGACCCACTGCGGCCAGCCGAGGAGCGCCTCCACGACGATCGACAGGGCGTACAGGTTGACGCCCGCAATCAGGATCGCGGCGAAGGCGAAGAGTATGGAACTCAGCAGGTGCGCGGACTTGTCGAAGCGCTGGAGCAGGAACTCCGGTACGGAACGGACCTTCGACCGGTAGTAGAAGGGCATCATCACCAGGCCGAGGAAGACCATGGCGGGGATGGCGCCGATCCAGTACCAGTGGACGACTGCGACGCCGTACTGCGCGCCGGTGGCCGCCATGCCGAGGATCTCGGTGGCACCGAGATTGGCCGCGACGAACGCGAGACCGGTCACCCAGGCGGGCAGTGAACGTCCGGAGAGAAAGAAGTCGAGGCTGGTCTTCACGCTGGCCCGGGCGGCGAAGCCGATGCCGAGAACCACGACGAAGTAGATCGCCAGAATCGTGTAGTCGAGCCCGTTCGTGGGCAGCCGGAGCCCTTCGGCCAGATATTGCATGGGGGGTACTCGCTTCGTTGCGCGAACTGAACCTGCAGAAACCTACGCTCCTGTTGTCAAAAAATGAACAGTTTGCTTGGGGTCCTTTGTTGGATTGTGATCGGATGAGGGGAAAATTCCAGGCCTGACGGGCTTGCGGCCCACAGGAGACCCAGGTCACATACGGCGGCGCCGGAGCATTGACGTGCGTGTTGGCTTGTGGTTTGTTGTGTGCGGTTATGTTTGGAGGAACCTGGTGAAGAAGACGGTTACGACGCTCGCCGACGGCCGGGAGCTGCTCTACTACGACAGCCGCGACGACGTGGTCCGGGACGCCGTCGACCGGCGGCCGCTGGACGCCGTATCGACCTCCTCCGAAATCCGCCGCGATCCCCTTCTCGGGGACAGCGTCGCCATCGCCTCGCACCGTCAGGGCCGCACGTACCACCCGCCGGCCGACGAGTGCCCGCTCTGCCCGTCCCGGGAGGGGCGGCTCAGCGAGATCCCCGACGACCGGTACGACGTGGTGGTCTTCGAGAACCGCTTCCCCTCGCTCGCGGGTGACTCGGGCCGGTGCGAGGTCGTCTGCTTCACCTCCGACCACGACGCGTCCTTCGCCGACCTCACCGAGGAGCAGGCGGCCCTGGTCCTCGACGCCTGGACCGACCGCACCGCCGAACTTGCCGGGTTCGAGCAGGTCAAGCAGGTGTTCTGCTTCGAGAACAGGGGCGCCGAGATAGGTGTGACGCTCGGCCATCCGCACGGGCAGATCTACGCGTACCCCTTCGTCACCCCGCGCACCGAGCTGATGCTCCGCTCGATGGAGGCGCACCGCGAGCGGACCGGCGGCAACCTCTTCGACGACATCGTGGCCCGCGAGCTGGCCGACGGCGATCGCGTGGTGCTGACCGGGGAGCACTGGGTGGCCTTCGTCCCGTACGCGGCGCACTGGCCGTACGAGGTGCATCTGCACCCGCGCCGGCGCGTTCCCGACCTGCGGGAACTCGACGAAGGCGCGCGCACGGAGTTCGCACAGATCTATCTGGAACTCTTGAGGCGATTCGACCGGATCTTCGGCCCCGGTGAGCCTCCGACCCCGTACATCGCGGCCTGGCATCAGGCGCCGTTCGGAGTCCGCGGGCGGGAGGAGTTCGGGCTTCACCTCGAGCTTTTCACCATCCGACGCACCTCCGGCAAGCTGAAGTTCCTCGCGGGTTCCGAGTCCGGCATGAGTGTGTTCATCAACGACGTGCCGCCGGAGGCCGCGGCCCAGCGACTGCGAGAGGTAGCGAGCGAGTGAGCAAGCCCCAGAGCGACCCCCGGCTCAGCCCCCGGAAGAAGTACCTGGTCACAGGCGGCGCCGGCTATGTCGGCAGCGTGGTCGCCGCGCACCTCCTCGAAGCCGGTCACGAGGTGACCGTCCTCGACGACCTGTCGACCGGGTTCCGCGAGGGTGTCCCCGCCGGTGCCGAGTTCATCGAGGGCCGCATCCAGGACGCCGCGCGCTGGCTGGACCCCTCCTACGACGGGGTGCTGCACTTCGCCGCGTACTCCCAGGTCGGCGAGTCCGTCACCGACCCGGAGAAGTACTGGGTCAACAACGTCGGCGGATCCACCGCCCTGCTCGCCGCGATGCGTGACGCGGGCGTCCGCACCCTGGTCTTCTCCTCCACGGCCGCGACCTACGGCGAACCGGTGTCCAGCCCGATCACGGAGTCCGACCCGACCGCCCCCACCAATCCGTACGGCGCGACGAAACTGGCCGTCGACCACATGATCACAGGCGAGGCGGCCGCGCACGGACTGGCCGCGGTCTCGCTGCGCTACTTCAACGTGGCCGGGGCGTACGGCAGCCACGGGGAGCGGCACAGTCCCGAGTCGCATCTGATTCCGCTGGTCCTCCAGGTCGCGCTCGGCCGGCGCGAGTCGATCTCCGTCTACGGCGACGACTACCCGACCCCCGACGGCAGCTGCGTACGCGACTACATCCACGTCGCGGACCTCGCCGAGGCCCACCTCCTGGCCCTGGACGCGGCCACCGCGGGCGAACACCTGATCTGCAACCTCGGCAACGGCAACGGCTTCTCGGTACGCGAGGTCATCGAGACCGTCCGCAAGGTCACCGGCCATCCGGTCCCCGAGACCGCGGCCCCGCGCCGCGCCGGTGACCCGGCCGTGCTGGTCGCCTCCGCCGCCACCGCCAGGGAGCGGCTCGGCTGGCAGCCGAGCCGTGCCGACCTGGCCGGAATCGTCTCCGACGCCTGGACGTTCGCCCGCCGAGAGGAGCCCACCGCGCCATGACCGACAACGCTGAGCTGGTCACCGCTTTCACCGAGCTGTACGGCACCGCACCCGAAGGAGTCTGGGCGGCGCCCGGCCGGGTCAACCTGATCGGCGAGTACACCGACTTCAACGACGGCTTCGTGATGCCGCTCGCGTTGCCGCACACGGCGCGCGCGGCCGTCACCCGCCGTACCGACGGCGAGCTGCGGCTGCACTCGACCGACGTGCCGGGCGGTGTCGTCCAGCTCCGTGTCGACGAGCTGGCCCCGCACTCCGGGCACGGCTGGGCGGCCTACCCGGCCGGCGTCGTCTGGGCACTGCGCGAGGCGGGCCACCAGGTCACCGGCGCGGACATCCAGCTGACCTCGACCGTCCCCACCGGCGCCGGACTCTCCTCGTCCGCCGCCCTCGAAGTGGTCACCGCGCTCGCGCTGAACGACCTCTTCGAGCTCGGCCTGTCCGCGTCCGAGCTGGCGGTGCTTGCGCAGCGCGCCGAGAACGCGTTCGTCGGCGTGCCGTGCGGGGTCATGGACCAGATGGCGTCGGCCTGCTGCACCGACGGCCACGCCCTGCACCTCGACACCCGTGACCTCACCCAGCGTCAGGTCCCGTTCGACCTGGCCGCGCACGGTCTGCGGCTGCTGGTCGTCGACACCCGGGTCAAGCACGCGCTGGGCGACGGCGCGTACGCGGAGCGGCGGGCCGGCTGCGAGGCGGGCGCGCGGGCGCTCGGCATCGGGACGCTGCGCGATCTTCCGTACGACGGTCTCGACGCCGCGCTCGACACCCTCGCCGAGTCCGGCGCCGACGAGTCGGTCGTGCGGTACGTACGCCATGTGGTCAGCGACAACGCACGGGTGGAGCAGGTCATCGCGCTGCTCGACGCGGGCGATGTGCGCGCCGCGGGCCCCGTCCTCACGGCGGGCCATGTCTCGCTCCGTGACGATCTGCGGGTCTCCTGCCCCGAACTGGACCTGGTGGTCTCCGCGGCGAACGCGGCCGGGGCGCTGGGGGCGCGGATGACCGGCGGCGGCTTCGGCGGGTCGGCGATCGTGCTGGTGGAGGAGGCGGACGCGGACGCGGTCACCAAGTCGGTGCTGGAGGCGTTCACTTCGGCGGGATACGCGACACCCGGGGTCTTTCCGGCGGTCCCGTCGGCAGGCGCCCGCCGCACCGGCTGAGCGTGTCGGTCAGCCGAAGGTCTTCGTCAGGATGAACTCGGTGACGCCGGGCGGGTAGTTCTCGACCTGCCCGATCACCTCGTACCCCCGCTTGCGGTAGAAGCCGGGGGCCTGGAACCCCCAGGTCTCCAGCCGGGAGCGGGTGCAGGCACGGTCCGTCACGGCCACCCGTTCGGCCTCGGCGAGCAGTTGCGAGCCGAGGCCGGAGCCGCGGTGCCGGTCGTCGACCCAGAGCAGATCCACATGGAGCCAGTACGCCCAGGTGCGTCCGGTCAGCCCGCCGGCCAGCCCGCCTCGGCCGTCCATCGCCCATACCTCCAGCGGGAGTTCGTGCTCGGCGGGCGTGGCGAGCAGGGCGCGTAGCTCCGGGGAGCGTTCCCTGTTGCTGCGGTGCAGCCGCTCACCCAGCAGAAGGCGACGATCTTTGTCTACTTCTGTCTCAAGAAGAAACATGAACCACACCCTAAACACCGAGGTCCATCAGTTCTGTCAATTGCCTTCCGCTCCGGGCCCCCAGTCGTACGCTGATGCACAGCACCGGTGGGGGCCGGTGCTGATTCAGGGGTACGAGGCAGTCGGGTACGACGCCCGTGGCGGGGTGGCAATCGGCACACGGCGGCGGCCGTAGGACTGAGGTTCACCCATCGCTCCGGGCGTCGTGCCCGCACCGGTCCGTCCCCGTCGGGGGGCCAGGGGGTGGCCCCGCACCAGACGCAGCATGGGGGTGCCTGTGGTTCGTATCCGGGTTCTGGTGGTGGACGACCACCGCATTTTCGCCGAGTCGCTCGCGGCGGCCCTCGCGGCCGAACCGGACGTCGACGTGGCGGCGGCGGGCAGTGGCCCCGCCGCGCTGCGATGTATGGAGCGGGCGGCCGCCGAAGGCCGTAGGTACGACGTGATACTCGTCGACGCCGAACTCGGCACCCTGTCGCCGGACGGTGGACGCATGGCCTCCGGCCCGGTCCCGGTCCCCGCACCGAACAGCGGCGAGAGCGCTCCGGTCGACGGACTCTCGCTGGTCGCCGGCGTCCGTTCGGGCCAGCCGTCCGCCCGTACGGTGGTGCTCGCCGAGAAGGACGACCCGCGCCGGGCCGCGCTCGCGCTGCAGGCCGGGGCGTCGGGCTGGGTCGCCAAGGACTGCTCGCTGCAACGGCTGCTCGCGGTCATCCGGGGCGTGCTCCGCGACGAGACGCATCTTCCTCCCGCGCTGCTCACCGGGGTGCTGCGGGAGCTGACGGCGGCGCGCAAGCACCGCACCGAGAGCGAGCGGCTGGTCGAGTCGCTGACCCCGCGCGAGCGCGAGGTGCTGCGCTGCATGGTCGCGGGGCTGGGCCGCAAGGCGGTGGCGGAACGGCTCTTCCTCTCACCGCACACGGTGCGTACGCATATGCAGAACGTGCTGGGGAAGCTGGGCGTGCACTCGACCCTGGCCGCCGTCGCACTGGCCCGCCGGGCGGGCGTCGGACCGGCCGAGCTACCCGGGGATGTTGTCGAACGGGGCGGTCAACTGGCGTAGCAGCGATGCCAGTTCACCACGCTGGTGGCGGGAGAGCTCGCTCAGGATGGCACGCTCCTGGGCGAGCAGGCCGGCCAGCGACTGGTCGGCCTTGTCGCGCCCCTCGGCGGTGAGCCGGACCAGCACGCCCCGCCGGTCGCTGGGGTCGGGGAGCCGCTCGACGAGGTTCTTCTTGGTCAGCCTGTCGATACGGTTGGTCATCGTGCCCGAAGTCACCAGCGTCTGCGTCAGCAGCTGGCCGGGGGAGAGCTGATACGGGGCACCTGCGCGCCGCAGCGACGTCAGTACGTCGAACTCCCACGGCTCAAGATTGTGTTCGGAGAACGCGATCCGGCGGGCCCGGTCGAGGTGGCGGGCGAGGCGCGAGACACGGCTGAGCACCTCGAGCGGTTCCACGTCGAGGTCGGGGCGCTCGCGGCGCCATGCAGCGACCAGACGGTCGACCTCGTCCTCCATGTGGATCAGTGTAAAGGGTCTGTCGACATGAAGTCTCTTGAATTCAAGTGTCTTGACATCAAGATACTTCGGTGGTGATCCTGGCTGCATGACGACACCCACCTGGGACCCCCAGCAGTACCTGCGCCACGCCGACCACCGGACCCGCCCGTTCCACGACCTCCTGGCCCGCATTCCCGAGCTGCCGGCCGCACCCGCACCCCGCATCGCGGACCTCGGCTGCGGAGCGGGCAACGTGACGGCCCTCCTCGCCGAGCGCTGGCCCGAGGCCCGCATCACGGGCTACGACAACTCCCCCCAGATGCTGGAACAGGCCCGCGCCCACGCCACCCCCTTCCTGGACTTCGCCGAGGCGGACGCCACCACCTGGACGCCGGCCGAACCGTACGACCTGATCGTCTCCAACGCCCTGCTCCAGTGGGTCCCCGGCCACGCCGACCGCTTCCCGGCCTGGCTGGACGCCATCACCCCCGGCGGTACGTTCGCCTTCCAGGTCCCCGGCAACTTCGACCAGCCCACGCACGTCCTGATGCGCGAACTGGCCGACTCCCCACGCTGGCGCTCCCGGCTGACCGGCATCCTGCGCCACGCCGACGCCGTCCTGACCCCCACCGGATACCTGGACGCGATCACCGCCCCCGGCGTCACGGCGGACGTCTGGGAGACCACCTACCTCCATCTGCTCCAGGGTGAGGACGCCGCCCTGGACTGGGTCAAGGGCACCGGTCTGCGCCCGGTCCTGACGGCGCTCGCGGACGACCCGCAGGCCAAGGACGCCTTCCTGGCCGAATACCGCGACGCGCTGCGCACCGCCTACCCGAAGGGCCCGCACGGCACCGTCTTCCCGTTCCGCCGCATCTTCGCCGTGGCCCACAAGGAGAAGTGATGATCGCCGCGATGGACCACGTCCAACTGGCCGCCCCGGCAGGCTCGGAGGACGCGTTGCGCGCCTTCTACGTGGACGCCCTCGGTATGACGGAGATCCCCAAGCCACCGGTCCTCGCAGCCCGCGGCGGCTGCTGGTTCCGGACGGGCCCCGTCCAGCTTCACCTGGGCATCGAAGCCGAGTTCCGTCCGGCGAAGAAGGCCCACCCGGGGCTGCGGGTCTCGGACATCGAGGCGTTCGCGGCGCGGCTGGAGGCGCACGGCGCACCGGTGCGGTGGGACGGCGACCTGCCGGGACACCGCCGGTTCTTCAGCCACGACCCGGTCGGCAACCGGCTGGAGTTCCTGGAACCGGTGGACGGCTGAGTGCCGGAACCGGTTCGGCGCGGGACGCCGTGAACGGCCGGCGGGCCCACCCCTGACGACAGGGCGGGCCCGCTCACACACCGTGTCGGCGCGCCGGTTCCTCCGGTGGCCGGTCAGTTCTTCCGGTGGCCGATCAGCCGCGGCCTCGACTCCAGATTCTCCAGGCCGTGCCAGGCCAGGTTCACCAGATGCGCCGCGACCTCCGCCTTCTTCGGCTTGCGTACGTTCAGCCACCACTGGCCCGTCAGCGCCACCATGCCGACCAGCGCCTGCGCGTACAGCGGGGCCAGCTTCGGGTCGAAGCCCCGGGCCTTGAACTCCAGGCCCAGGATGTCCTCCACCTGGGTGGCGATATCGCTGATCAGCGACGCGAAGGTGCCCGTCGACTGGGCGACGGGGGAGTCGCGGACCAGGATGCGGAAGCCGTCCGTGTACGTCTCGATGTAGTCGAGCAGTGCGAACGCGGCCTGTTCCAGGAGCTCGCGAGGGTGCCCTGCCGTCAGGGCGCTGGTCACCATGTCGAGGAGCTGGCGCATCTCACGGTCCACCACGACGGCGTACAGGCCCTCCTTGCCGCCGAAGTGTTCGTAGACCACCGGCTTGGAGACACCGGCCCGGGCCGCGATCTCCTCGACCGAGGTGCCTTCGAATCCCTTGTCGGCGAAGAGGATGCGGCCGATGTCCAGCAGCTGTTCGCGGCGCTCCTTGCCCGTCATCCTCACGCGGCGGGTCCGCCGGGTGGAGGAGGGACGGTTCTTCTCGCTGCTCGTGCTGCCGTCGGTCGCCACGTGGTCAATCATGCCGCGTCGGCGCGCGCGGACTCGCGCCGGGAGTCGATACGCCGGGAGTCGATCCGGGACGCGTCCGGCCAGCGCACGTCGTACGCCCAGCCGAGCTTCTCGAACCAGCGGATCAGCCGGGCGCTGGAGTCGACCTGCCCCTTCATGACCCCGTGCCGGGCGCTCGTCGGGTCCGCGTGGTGCAGGTTGTGCCAGGACTCGCCGCAGGACAGGACCGCCAGCCACCACACATTGCCGGACCGGTCGCGGGACTTGAAGGGACGCTTGCCGACCGCGTGGCAGATGGAGTTGATCGACCACGTGACGTGGTGCAGGAGAGCCACCCGTACGAGAGAGCCCCAGAAGAACGCCGTCGCCGCACCCCACCACGACATCGTCACCAGACCGCCGACCAGTGGCGGGATCGCCAGCGAGACGATCGTGAACGTGAGGAAGTGGCGGGAGATCCCGCGCAGCGCCGGGTCCTTGACCAGGTCCGGGGCGTACTTGTGCTGCGGCGTCTGCTCCTCGTCGAACATCCAGCCGATGTGCGCCCACCACAGCCCCTTCATCAGGGCCGGCAGCGTCTCGCCGAACCGCCACGGCGAATGCGGGTCGCCCTCGGCGTCGGAGAAGCGGTGGTGCTTGCGGTGGTCGGCCACCCAGCGCACCAGCGGGCCCTCCACGGCGAGGGACCCGGCGACGGCCAGGGCGATCCGGAGCGGGCGTTTCGCCTTGAAGGAACCGTGGGTGAAGTAGCGGTGGAAACCGATCGTGATGCCATGGACGCCGGTGAAGTACATGGCGACCAGCAGACCCAGATCGAGCCAGCTCACACCGCGGCCCCAGGCCAGCGGAACCGCCGCGACCAGCGCCACGAACGGCACCACGATGAAGAGCAGCAGCGCGATCTGCTCGATCGAACGCTTGTTGTCGCCGCCGAGCGTGGCGGAGGGGGGAACCGGACCGTCGGCCGCCGGTGTCCGGGCGTCGTCGATCACGTCGGGGGTGGTGTTCATGGGGAGCCCCTGGAGGGTGAGGAGTACGACGGATAGCTCTGGCTACGCATCCGTAACCTACGGCTTCGTAAGTATGGCAGCGCCGAGGCCCGCAGCACGAGAGCTGCGGGCCTCCGCCATGAAGGGGAACGGTGGTCGGGCCGACAGCAGCGCCGACGGCGCGGACACCTATCCTGGGAGAGTCGGACAGCGCGGTCCGCACTCTGCTTTCCCGGGGCCTGTGCCGGCCGCCGGCCCCGGATCCGGTGCTCAACCACTGCAAGGAGCCGCACACTGTGAGCAGTGCCGACCAGACCCCCGCCGCCAACGCCGAGCTGCGCGCCGACATCCGCCGCCTCGGCGACCTGCTGGGCGAGACCCTCGTACGCCAGGAGGGCCAGGAACTCCTCGACCTCGTCGAGCGTGTCCGCGCCCTGACCCGTACCGACGGCGAGGCCGCCGCCGAACTCCTCGGCGACACGGACCTGGAGACCGCCGCACAGCTCGTGCGCGCCTTCTCCACCTACTTCCACCTGGCCAACGTGACCGAGCAGGTCCACCGCGCCCACGAGATGCGCGACCGGCGCGCCGCCGAGGGCGGGCTGCTGGCCCGCACCGCCGACCGGCTGAAGGACGCGGACCCCGAGCACCTGCGCCAGACCGTCAAGAACCTCAACGTACGGCCCGTCTTCACCGCGCACCCCACCGAGGCCGCGCGGCGCTCCGTACTGAACAAGCTCCGCCGCATCGCCGAGCTGCTCGACACCCCCGTCATCGAGGCCGACCGGCGCCGGCACGACCTGCGGCTCGCCGAGAACATCGACCTCATCTGGCAGACCGACGAACTGCGCGTGGTCCGCCCCGAGCCGGCCGACGAGGCCCGCAACGCCATCTACTACCTCGACGAACTGCACGCCAACGCCGTCGGGGACGTGCTCGAGGACCTCGCGGCCGAGCTGGAGCGGGTCGGCGTCGAGCTGCCCGCCGGCACCCGCCCGCTGACCTTCGGCACCTGGATCGGCGGCGACCGCGACGGCAACCCCAACGTGACGCCCGCCGTCACCTGGGACGTACTGATCCTCCAGCACGAACACGGCATCACCGACGCGCTGGAACTCGTCGACTACCTGCGCGGTCAGCTCTCCAACTCGATCCGCTACACCGGCGCCACCGACGAGCTGCTGACCTCCCTGCAGGCCGACCTGGAACGCCTCCCCGAGATCAGCCCGCGCTACAAGCGGCTGAACGCCGAGGAGCCGTACCGCCTCAAGGCCACCTGCATCCGGCAGAAGCTCGTCAACACCCGCGAGCGCCTCGCCGGCAACACCCCGCACCGCCCCGGCTGCGACTACCTCGGCACCGCCGAACTCCTCGCCGACCTGGAACTCATCCAGACCTCCCTGCGCGAGCACCGCGGCGGTCTCTTCGCCGACGGGCGGATGGACCGCACCATCCGCACCCTCTCCGCATTCGGCCTGCAGCTCGCCACCATGGACGTACGCGAACACGCCGACGCCCACCACCACACCCTCGGCCAGCTCTTCGACCGGCTCGGCGAGGAATCCTGGCGCTACGCCGACATGCCGCGCGACTACCGGCAGAAGCTCCTCGCCAAGGAGCTCCGCTCACGCCGCCCGCTCGCCCCGACCCCGGCCCCGCTGGACGCCGCGGGCGAGAAGACCCTCGGCGTCTTCCACACCATCAAGGAAGCCTTCGAGCGATTCGGCCCCGAGGTCATCGAGTCGTACATCATCTCGATGTGCCAGGGCGCCGACGACGTCTTCGCCGCCGCTGTACTCGCCCGCGAGGCCGGACTGCTCGACCTGCACGGCGGCTGGGCCAAGATCGGCATCGTGCCGCTCCTGGAGACCACCGACGAGCTGCGCGCCGCCGACGTGATCCTCGACGAAATGCTCGCCGACCCGTCCTACCGGCGGCTCGTCTCCCTCCGCGGCGACGTCCAGGAGGTCATGCTCGGATACTCCGACTCCTCCAAGTTCGGCGGCATCACCACCTCCCAGTGGGAGATCCACCGCGCGCAGCGCCGGCTTCGCGACGTCGCCCACCGCTACGGCGTACGGCTGCGGCTCTTCCACGGCCGCGGCGGCACCGTCGGCCGTGGCGGCGGCCCCTCGCACGACGCGATCCTCGCGCAGCCGTGGGGCACGCTGGAGGGCGAGATCAAGGTGACCGAGCAGGGCGAGGTCATCTCCGACAAGTACCTCATCCCCGCGCTCGCACGGGAGAACCTGGAGCTGACCGTCGCGGCCACCCTCCAGGCGTCCGCGCTGCACACCGCGCCCCGCCAGTCCGACGAGGCCCTCGCACGCTGGGACGCGGCGATGGACACCGTCTCCGACGCCGCGCACGACGCGTACCGCAAGCTGGTCGAGGACCCCGACCTGCCCGCGTACTTCTTCGCATCCACCCCCGTCGACCAGCTCGCCGAACTCCACCTCGGCTCGCGCCCCTCGCGCCGCCCGGACTCCGGCGCCGGACTCGACGGCCTGCGGGCCATCCCGTGGGTCTTCGGCTGGACCCAGTCCCGGCAGATCGTACCCGGCTGGTACGGCGTCGGCTCCGGGCTCAAGGCACTGCGCGAAGCCGGCCTGGACCCCGTCCTGGAAGAGATGCACGAGCAGTGGCACTTCTTCCGGAACTTCCTCTCGAACGTGGAGATGACGCTCGCCAAGACCGACCTGCGGATCGCCCGCCACTACGTCGACACGCTCGTCCCCGACGAGCTGAAGCACGTCTTCGCCGACATCGAGGCCGAGCACGCGCTCACGGTCAAGGAGGTCCTGAAGGTCACCGGCGGGACCGAACTGCTCGGCACCAGCCCGGTGCTCCAGCAGACCTTCGCCATCCGCGACGCCTACCTGGACCCGATCTCCTACCTCCAGGTCTCGCTCCTGGCCCGCCAGCGCGCGGCCGCGGAGCGCGGCGAGGAAGCCGACCCGCTGCTCGCCCGGGCCCTGCTGCTCACCGTGAACGGTGTCGCCGCGGGCCTGCGTAACACCGGCTGACCCGCCCGGCAGTGCGTGGGCGCGGTTCTGTCACAGGGCGATGAACGTCGCCACCAGCAGAGCCGCGCCCACGATCCCGGTGGACCAGGCGGTCCGGGTCAGCCGCAGACCACCACCGATGACCAGGGCGGCCAGCAGCAGCGCACCGCCCAGCGGCGTCCAGGCATGCAGAAAACCCGGAAGCCCCGTGCGTACGACAACGTCCGTGCCGGGCTTCACGACGACCGGGAACCTGCCGCCCTTCCGCACCGCGACGGACTTCTCCGCCGAAACGCGCGGGCGGGCGGTGGCGCCGTCGGCCGGAGCGAACGGACCCGTACAGACATCGGCACCGCAGCCGGTCACGGTCATGGTGCCGTGCTCACGGCCCTTGGCGAGGACGATGTGCTGCGCCGAGTCCCAGGACGACACGACGCCCGCGACGAGCAGCAACAGCGCGATACCGCCCATGGCCGCGCTGCGGCCGTACAGGAGGGCGCGGTGGGAGGGGCTCCGCTTCATGGGGAGCGATCCTTGGCCAAGCTGACGCTTTCGGTCAACTCAGAGTCAGCCCATGGCCATAAAAGACCCCGAATTGCACGGCTAACTCACGAGTTGTACGCGCTCTGCGCGCGCTCCAGCCCCTCCGCGAGCAGGCACTCCACCGAGTCCGCCGCCCGGTCCACCAGATAACCGAGCTCCTTGCGCTCGGTGGACGAGAAGTCCTTCAGCACGAAGTCCGCAACCTGCATCCGGCCCGGCGGCCGGCCGATCCCGAACCGGATCCGGTGATAGTCGGAGCCCATCGACTTCGTCATCGACTTCAGCCCGTTGTGCCCGTTGTCGCCGCCGCCCAGCTTCAGCCGCAGCATCCCGTAGTCGATGTCCAGCTCGTCATGGATCGCCACGATGTGGTCGGTCGGCACCTTGTAGAAATCGCGCAGCGCCGTGACGGGGCCACCGGAAAGATTCATGTACGACATCGGCTTGGCCAGGATCACACGGCGGTTCGCCGGTCCGGGCGAGCCGATCCGGCCCTCGACGACCTGCGCCTGGGCCTTCTGCGCCCGCTTGAACTTCCCGCCGATCCGCTCAGCGAGAAGGTCGGCGACCATGAAGCCGACATTGTGCCGGTTCGCCGCGTACTCGGGACCGGGATTGCCGAGGCCCACGATGAGCCAGGGGTCGGTGGCTTCGGACATCTGCGCTCGGTCTCCTTCGCGTACGGATGGTTCCGGATGGCCCGGATACAGGCGGACGGGGCGGCGGGTCCCCGAAGAAGGAACCGCCGCCCCGTCAGTGAAGCAGGTGAAGCGTGGAAGGCGAGGCTCAGGCCTCGGTGCCCTCGGCCTCGGCCGCCTCGGCAGCCGGCTCCTCGGCCTGCGCGGAGACGACCTGCAGGACGACGGCGTCCTCTTCGCCGGCCAGCACGGAGCCGGAGGGCAGCGGGATGTCCTTGGCGAGGATGGAGTCACCGGCGTCGAGGCCCGCGACGGAGACCGTGACCGACTCGGGGATGTGGGTGGCCTCGGCCTCGACGAGCAGGGTGTTCTGCACGTACTCGAGGAGGTTGCCGCCCGGGGCCAGCTCGCCCTCGACGTGCACGGCGATCTCGACGTTGACCTTCTCGCCGCGCTTGACGGTCAGCAGGTCGACGTGCTCGATGTCGCCCTTGAGCGGGTTGCGCTGCACGGCCTTCGGGATGACCAGGGCGTTCTTGCCGTCGATCTCAAGACCGATGAGAACGTTCGGGGTACGCAGCGCAAGCAGCAGCTCGTGGGCCGGCAGCGTGATGTGGACCGGCTCGGCGCCGTGGCCGTAGACGACCGCGGGGACCTGGTTGTCACGACGGGCGCGGCGGGCGGCACCCTTGCCGAACTCGGAACGGGGCTGGGTGGCGAGCTTGATCTCGGCCATGACTGCACTCCTCGTGGGGTGACGAAAACTGGATGGTCACCCGGCCCACGACAGGCCTGCTACGAAGAGCGCGTCGATAACGGACCGCCGTACCCATGAGTACGGCCTCCCTCGCCGAGCAACTCGCTGAGTCTACCCGGCGGGGAGGCCGCACCCAAAGTGGATCTTTTCCGCAGTGCTGCTTACTGCTCCTCGAAGAGGCTCGTCACCGAACCGTCCTCGAAGACCTCACGCACCGCACGCGCGATCGTCGGCGCGATCGAGAGCACCGTGATCTTGTCGAGCTCCAGCTCGCCCGGGGTCGGCAGTGTGTCCGTGAAGACGAACTCGCTGACCTTCGAGTTCTTCAGCCGGTCCGCAGCCGGGCCGGAGAGCACACCGTGCGTCGCCGTCACTATGACGTCCTCGGCGCCGTGCGCGAACAGCGCGTCGGCGGCGGCACAGATGGTGCCACCGGTGTCGATCATGTCGTCGACCAGGACACAGACCCGGCCCTTGACGTTACCGACGACCTCGTGGACCGTCACCTGGTTCGCGACGTCCTTGTCACGGCGTTTGTGGACGATCGCCAGCGGGGCGTCCAGACGGTCGCACCAGCGGTCGGCGACCCGCACACGGCCGGCGTCCGGGGAGACGATCGTCAGCTTCGTCCGGTCGACCTTGGCACCGACGTAGTCGGCGAGGATCGGCAGCGCGAAGAGGTGGTCCACCGGGCCGTCGAAGAAGCCCTGGATCTGGTCGGTGTGCAGGTCGACGGTGAGGATGCGGTCGGCACCCGCCGTCTTCATCAGGTCGGCGACCAGACGGGCCGAGATCGGCTCGCGGCCACGGTGCTTCTTGTCCTGACGGGCGTAACCGTAGAACGGCACGATCACCGTGATCGAACGGGCCGACGCGCGCTTCAGCGCGTCCAGCATGATCAGCTGCTCCATGATCCACTTGTTGATCGGGGCCGTGTGGCTCTGGATCAGGAAGCAGTCGGCGCCGCGTGCGGACTCCTGGAAGCGGACGTAGATCTCACCGTTGGCGAAATCGAAGGCCTTCGTCGGCACGAGGCCGACACCCAGTTGGTGCGCAACCTCCTCGGCCAGCTCGGGGTGGGCGCGGCCGGAGAAGAGCATCAGTTTCTTCTCGCCGGTCGTCTTGATCCCGGTCACAGCACAGTCTCCTCAGACGTGTTCCTGGCGCTGCACGCATGTGTCCCGATGTGCAACGAGCCAGCCGAAATGGGGTGAGCATCTATCACGGTACGCCGTGCGCGGCGCACCCGTTTCCGGTCAGCTTTCGCTGTCGGCCTCCTGTGCAGCGGCCTGAGCCGCCTGTGCGGCAGCGCTGCCCGGACGCTTACGGGCCACCCAACCCGCGATATTCCTTTGCTGGCCGCGGGCGACGGCCAGCGAACCGGGCGGCACGTCCTTGGTGATCACCGAGCCGGCGGCGGTGTACACACCGTCCCCGATCGTGACGGGTGCCACAAACATATTGTCCGAACCGGTCCGGCAATGTGAGCCGATCGTCGTGTGGTGCTTCGCCACACCGTCGTAGTTCACGAAGACGCTCGCGGCACCGATGTTGGTGTGATCGCCGATCGTCGCGTCGCCGACATAGCTCAGGTGCGGCACCTTCGTGCCCTCGCCGATCGTGGCGTTCTTCATCTCCACGTACGTACCGGCCTTGGCCTTCGCGCCGAGGCTGGTGCCGGGGCGCAGATACGCGTACGGGCCGACCGTCGAGCCCGGGCCGATCTCCGCCCGGTCCGCCACCGAGTTGTCGACGCGCGCGCCCGCGTGGACGGTGGTGTCCGTCAACCGGGTGTTCGGGCCGACCTCGGCGTCCTCGGCGAGGTGCGTGGTACCGAGCAGCTGCGTACCGGGGTGCACGATCGCGTCCGGCTCGTACGTCACCGTGGCGTCGATCACTGTCGTCGCCGGGTCCACGACGGTCACGCCGGCCAGCATCGCCCGCTCCAGCAGCCGCTGGTTCAGCAGGGTGCGGGCCTGGGCGAGCTGCACCCGGTTGTTGATCCCGAGGATCTCGCGGTGGTCGGCCGCGACCGAGGCGCCGACGCGGTGCCCGGCCTCGCGCAGGATGGACAGCACATCGGTGAGGTACTCCTCGCCCTGGCTGTTGTCGGTACGGACCTTGCCGAGGGCGTCAGCGAGCAGTCGCCCGTCGAACGCGAAGACACCGGAGTTGATCTCACGGATCGCGCGCTGGGCGTCGGTGGCGTCCTTGTGCTCGACGATCTCGGTGACCGCCCCGCTGGCGGCGTCCCGGAGGATCCGCCCGTAGCCCGTGGCGTCCGGGACCTCGGCGGTCAGCACCGTGACGGCGTTGCCGTCGGCCGAGTGGGTGGCGGCGAGCGCGCCGAGCGTCTCGCCGGCGAGCAGCGGGGTGTCGCCGCAGACGACGATCACGGTGCCCTCGACGGCGCCGCCGAGCTCTTCGAGACCGACGCGCACGGCGTGGCCGGTGCCGCCCTGGACGGCCTGGTAGGCGGTCCGCACCTGGCTGTCGACGGTGGCGAGATGTGCGGTGACCTGCTCGCTCGCATGGCCCACGACCACGACGAGATGCTCGGGGGCCAGCTCGCGGGCGGCGGTGACGACATGTCCGACGAGCGAGCGCCCGGAGATCTCGTGCAGAACCTTGGGAGTCTTCGACTTCATGCGGGTGCCCTCACCCGCTGCGAGGACGACGACGGCTGCCGGGCTGTTGACGCTCACAGATATGCCCCTCGGCTTCGGGTGGTGGACATCCGAAGGATACCGGGGGCGTACGGGGCGGACATGAGTGCGGGCCCCGACCGGTGAGGTCGGGGCCCGCACATGAAAGCTCCCCCGCCAGGACTCGAACCCGGACAAATAGCACCAAAAGCTACTGTGCTGCCAATTACACCACGGGGGAATAAACCGAACCAACCGGACATTTTCATCTCGCCGTTGGATCAGCACCCAACACTATGCCGTACCAGGCCCCCTCTACGCGACGGTAGATGTCGGCACTCTTGGCCACGTAGATGATCAGGCACCCTCGGTAGCTCTCCGTGGTGTTCCTGCGGATGGTCTTCGGATTGTGCTTCTTCAGGGTCGTCCTCCTGAGTTCGGAAACGGGGATCCCTGCCAGCTGCGCCCAGAACCTCTCCGCTCCGGGGACGTCCGCCGACTCGTGGATGCTCACTCGCATGTGCCTCCGTTCGTGCGTGACTCCCAGTAGATCGAGCCAGCGCAGGTACAGCGTGATCACGTTCGGGTCGCTGTTGATGAACTGGAGGCTTTCTCGTCGGCTGTACGCCTTGTCCTTGGAGCCCTCGGCCCAGTAGAGAGTCACACCGGCAAGGAAGAGCTCCCGGTCCGACAGGTCGCCCACGGCCTCGCGTGCGAGACGCTTGGTCTCCTCCCGCTCCTTCTCCCGTGAGGCGTGCAGGCCGGCCAGGCCGGCGTTCATGAGCGCAAGGCGTTCCGTGGGCGAGTAGCGAGGGTCTGGCCTGGGCAGATCCCGCACCCACAGCGAGATCGAGCTCTTGGAGCACCCCAGTTCCGCCTGGATCTGGTCGTAGGTCATGCCCTGCTGCCTCAGCTCTCGCGCCCTGTCCCGCAGGTCGTCCTTGGCGTTCGGCCGTTTCGTCCATTCCGGGGCGGGCTCGCCTTTCACGAGGCGGTTCAGGATCTCGTTGTTGTGGACATGGAGCCGATCACGTATCTGGCGAGGCTGAGTCCTTCGCGCCGCATGGCGACCGCCTGCTCGCGGAGGGCCTCGTAATCGGCGTACTTGCTGGTGATCTCCGTCATGCGACAAGCGTTGTCCGGAATGCGAACGTCCAGGTCGAAAGGTTGGTCGATTCGCTATTTCAGGCGGTTGTCGACCGTTTCGCCGGTGTCCGCGCCCGGCGCGTGCTGTCCAGGTCGCCCGAAAATGAGATGCGCCCGCCCGTAGGCTGGATGCCATGACCGCAACGGGGGAACACCGGGAAGGCGCGGGATCGACCACTCGCGGATATTGGTGGTGGGAACGACGGCGCAGCATCGCGCTGGACGTGGTGCTGGCGCTCCTGTCCGCGCTGGAATGTGCGTTGGAAGGGGTGAAGTTCGCGGGGGACGCCGGGCTGCCGGTGCCGCTCGGGGTCGTCTTCGGGCTGCTCGCGGGATCCGTGCTGCTGGTGCGGCGACGCTGGCCGATCGCCGTGGTGCTGGTTTCGATCGCGACGACGCCCGCCGAGATGGGCTTCCTTATGGGCCTGGTCGGCCTCTACACACTGGCCGCGTCCGACATACCGCGCAGGATCACCGCGGTGCTGATGGGGATGTCCCTGGTCGGGACGTTCATCGTCACCTACGTGCGGCTGCGGCAGAGCGTCTCGGTGCACGCCGGGAACTTCGGTCCCGGCGACTGGTACGTACCGGTGCTTTCCCTCTTCATGTCGCTGGGGCTGACGGCTCCACCCGTGCTGTTCGGCCTTTACATAGGGGCGCGGCGCCGGCTGATGGAGAGCTTGCGGGAGCGGGCGGACTCGTTGGAGCGGGAACTGTCGCTGCTTGCCGACCGGGCGGAGGAGCGGGCCGAGTGGGCGCGTACGGAGGAGCGGACCCGGATCGCGCGGGAGATGCATGACGTGGTGGCGCACCGGGTCAGCCTGATGGTGGTGCATGCCGCGGCCCTGCAGGCCGTCGCCCCGAAGGACCCGGCGAAGGCGGTGCGGAACGCGGCGCTGGTCGGTGACATGGGCCGGCAGGCGCTGACCGAGCTGCGGGAGATGCTGGGCGTGCTGCGTACGGGTGATCCGATGACGGCCCGGGTCGCGAAGGTGCCGCTGGCCGCGGTGGGTCAGGCAGCGGCCGCGGCTGCTGCGGCCGCGGAGGACGGGCCTCGGCTGCATGAGGTGGAGGCGCTGGTCGGGCAGTCCCGGGCGGCCGGGATGACGGTGGAGCTGTCGGTGGACGGCGAGGCCCGTCCGTATGCCCCCGTGGTGGAACAGACGGCGTACCGGGTGGTGCAGGAAGCCCTGACGAATGTCCACAAGCATGCGGCGGGTGCGAAGACGTGGGTGCGGCTGGCGCACCGCGGTTCGGAGGTCGCGATGCAGGTCGAGAACGGTCCGACGGACGGGGTGACGGCGGACGCGGGGTTGCCGAGCGGTGGCAACGGTCTGGTGGGGATGCGGGAGCGGGTGCTCGGTCTGGGGGGCGTGTTCGTGTCGGGGCCGACGGATGCCGGGGGCTTCCGGGTTTCGGCGGTGCTGCCGGACCAGCGCGCCGTGTGACTCGACGGGCTCGGTTCTTCGGCCTCGCCTGTTGTCGATCGCGGGGCGGGGCTGATCGTGCGGAAGCCCTTCAGCCCGATGTCAGCCGCTCCGGCTGGATCCCCCCGACGAGCATGGCCAGCGCCTGGTCGATGCTCGCACCCAGGTACCAGTCCCCGGTGTGGTCGATGCTGTACACCCGTCCTTCGGTGTCGATCGCGAGGACGGCCTGCCCGTCGTCCTCCTCGCCGAGCGGGCTGACCTCGGTCTCCAGCGCCCGCCCCAGGTCGCCGAGTGTGCGGGCCAGGTGGAGTCCGCTCAGCGGGTCGATGCGCACCGCGGCCGGTGCGATCTGCCGGCCCGGCGCGGACGCGGTGATGTGCAGTCCGCCGAATTCCGCCCATGCCTCCACGGCCGCCGGGAAGACCGCGTGCTGATGCCCGGCGGGTGAGGTGTGGGCGCGCAGTGCGTCGGCCCATTCCTCCGCCTGCCGGATGTCCCAGCGGCCCGGCTGCCAGCCGGCGGAGCGCAGGGCGGCGTCGACGGCGACGGGGAAGCGGGGGGCGGCGGCGCGGTCCGCGTGGGCCGTACGGTCGGCCTGTCCGGGAAGGTCGGGCACGGGGTGGTCGTCGGTTCGGTCGTGCATCGGCGCGCGATCAGCCCTTCTCGGCGGTGGTCGCCGCGCTGGTGGTGGTGAGGTCGACGGGACGTACGCCGAAGTGGGCGAGCATCGCCGTGCAGGAGCGGCAGGGCGGTGCGTAACTGCCGTGCAGGGGGTCGCCGTCCTCACGGATCCGCCGCGCGGTGAGCCGTGAGTGCTTCAGTGCGCGCCGGGCCTCGCTGCTGGTCAGCGGCTTGCGTTGGGCGCGTTTTGATCGGTCGGCCTCGGTGGCGGTGAGTTGACGGGAGAGCAGTATCGCTTCGGGGCAGCGGCCGGTGAAGCGTTCGCGCTGGCCGCTGGTGAGGGTGTCGAGGAAGTCCTGCACCAGCGGGTGCAGTACGGGTGGTTGGTCGCCTTTGCCGGCTGTGCAGGTCAGTGTCTCGCCGCGGACGGACAGCGCTGCGGCCACGGCCGGCAGGATGCCGTCGCGGCGGTGGAGCAGACGAGGTGTGCGGCTGGTCTCGGTGCTGCTCCAGCTGAGGCGCGGATCCCCGGATGTGACTGGTTGTGCTGTGTGCATGGTGCGGATGTCCCTCCCGTGCAATCCCCCGAGTTGCGGTGACAGCCTGCCAAATGTGCCAGGTGCTGGGGAAGCTGGGTCGGTGAAACGTGTCTGCGTGTCGCGGAAGGTGGCCTGACCGTCGCTCGTCCGTCACTCAGTTGTGACGGTTCGTGATCGAAGCGGAGGGTGAGGCGGGGGTGAAGTGGAGTGGCGAGACCGCCTGTTGCCTCACCGCATAGGCTGTGCCTGGACCGTCCCCATGGGCAGGTCGGTCCTCATCAGACAGACGCAGCAGGGGGCAACCGCCATGACGACAGGTCGGCTCGGGCAGCAAGCCGCGCCACCGAACGCGGCCTACGCCGGGCAGGTCGTGCACTTCCCGGATCCGGTCCGGGCGTCCCGCCACCCCAGGGGTGTGCGCGTGGACGAGAACGGCTGCCCGGTATTCACGCCGTACGCACGGGCCGCCGCCGAGATCGCGGAGCCTCCGCAGGGCTTCGGCGTCGATGAGCTGAGGCTCACCGACTACGTCTCGGCGAACGCCGCGTCGGCGGCGACCGGCCATGAGCTGTGGGACACGATTCCGGCGGTTGCCACTCCGCACGGCTGGACCTGGCACCACGTGCCGGGCGGCCGTCGGATGGAGCTCGTTCCGGTCGAGGTCAAGGCGCTGTTGAGGCACCACGGTGGTCTCGCCACCACTCCGGTCGACCAGAACAAGCGGGGCACGCGTCCGCTGCAGGAGACCCGGCCCGCGCATTTCCGTCTCCCGAAGGGGGCGGTGGCGGTCAGCGAGCAGCAGATCCTGGGCGTCGAGGAGGACCTCGGTTACCGGCTGCCGGGTGCGTACCGCTCGTTCCTGAAGGCGGCGGGCGGTTCGGCTCCGGTGGGTGCGGCGCTCGACGCGGAGCTGGGTCTCCTGGTCGACCAGCCGTTCTTCACGGTGCGCGAGGAGGCCGGCGTGAACGACCTGGTGTACGTCAACAAGTGTCTGCGGGACCATCTCACCAAGGACTACCTGGGTGTCGGCTTCGTCCAGGGCGGCATCCTCGCGGTGAAGGTCCGGGGCGAGGGTGTCGGATCGGTCTGGTTCTGCGCGTACGACGATGCCAGGGACCGGGACGGCTGGAGTGTGCAGGAGCGCGTGGACCGGCTGCTGCTGCCCTGCGGTGCGGACTTCGACGCCTTCCTGCAGCGATTGGCGGGCAATCCACCGGAGCTGGAGACCGTGGCGAACCTGATGGTGGACGGCGGCTTCGCGTACGCCGTCCCGGTGGAGGGGTGAGCGCGATGGTGACCTTCGCGCAGGCGCAGGAGCGCGCGGAAGAGTGGGTCAACGGTGAGGTGCCCGCGTATCAGCATCGTGAGGTGCGGGTCCGCGAGTTCGAGCTGGGCTTCGTGGTGTGGGCCGAGGACCGTGCGGAGGGTCCGGTCTCGGACGGCGGCCGTCAGCGGTTGGTGATCGCCCGGGACAGCGGTGAGGCCACGCTGTGGCCCGGGCTGCCGGTGGGTGAGGTGATCCGGCGGTACGAGGAGGAGTACGGCGCACCCGACGCGGCCCCGGCCGCTCCGGAGCCGCCGCAGCGCATCGATCTGAATCAGACGTCGTTCCTGCTGAGCCCCCCGGAGTGGCTTCAGGAGGCGGCGGACAAGCTCGGGATTCCGGACCAGCGGGCGGAGCGGTCCGGGGACGCGCGTTCTGCCGCTCCCTCCGCTCCTTCCCCTTCTTCTGCTGCTCCCGAGGCCGCGGGCGGGTCCGGGCTGCCGTCCGGCGGGTCGCCGTGGTCCGGTGCCGGTGCGCAGGCCGCGTACGAGCCCACCGCTCAGGACGGCGTTCCGGCCGCCGCGCCGAATGCGCCGACGGGGGCCGCCCCGTGGGCCGGGACCGACACCAACGCGGATTCCGACGACGGGGCGGTCGCACTGCCGGCCACCGTGTTCGCGCCGCCGCTCTCGGGTGCCGATGACGATGACACCCCGCCGCCGGCGGCGTCGGCGGAGGCGCCGACCGCGCTGATGTCCGGTGGCAGCGGGCTGCCGCGTACGGCGGTCGCTCCGGGGCTGAACCCGCAGGGGCCGAGCGCGCCCGGCCCTGGATCTCCGGTCCCTGGCGTTCCGGGGAGTGGTGACATCGCGGACGCGGCGACCAGTAAGGCCGTGATGCCTCCGCGCGGTGCGCGCGGGGGCGGTTCGACGACTCCGCCGCCGCCCGGCGCACCCGGTACGCCGGGTGTCAGGCCGGGTGCGCCGGTGCCGCCGCCCTCGGGCCCGGGTACGCCCGGCGTTCCGGCGGGCGGTTACCTGCCGACGCAGCTCGTCCCGCAGACGGGCCCGCCCGGCGCGCCCCAGCCTCCCGGTCCGCCCGGTCCGCCGGCGCCTCCCGGTCCTCCTGGTTCGACGCCGCCGCCCGGCGGTGGCTTCGACCACGCCGCGACCATGCTGGCCGACCCGGGCGGCATGGGTGGCCCGACCGCGCCTCGGCCGCCGGGGCCGCCCGGTGCGCCCGGCACGCCTGGTGCGCCGCAGCCTCCTGGTCCGCCGGCGCCTCCCGGTCCTCCTGGTTCGACGCCGCCGCCCGGTGGCGGGGTGCATCAGGCCGAGACGATGTTCGCCGACCCGGGCGGCATGGGTGGCCCGACCGCGCCTCGGCCGCCGGGGCCGCCCGGTGCGCCCGGCACGCCTGGTGCGCCGCAGCCTCCTGGTCCGCCCGCGCCTCCTGGTTCGACGCCGCCGCCCGGTGGCGGCGCGCACCATGCCGCCACGATGCTCGCGGGCCCCGGACAGGCCGGGCCGTCCGCGCCGCAGCCGCCGGGTCCGCCCGGAGCTCCCGGTATGCCTCCGGGTGGCGCCCCCGGTCCCGTACCGCCGAATCCGCACACCCCGCCGCCCCCGGCGTACGGCTATCCGCAGGCGCCCGCCGGTCAGCCGACCGTCGGCCCCGGCTACCAGGCGGTCCTGCGTTTCCGCGCGCCCGACGGCAGCGAGCAGCAGCTGATCCGCCGCTCGGCGCCCGGCACCCCGCACCCCGAGTGGCAGATGCTGCACGAGCTGCGGGCCATGAACGTGCCGCCGCAGCAGGTCATCGAGCTGCACACCGAGCTGGAGTCGTGCGAGCTGCCCGGTGGCTACTGTGCGCGCATGATCCGGGAGACCTGGCCGCAGGTGCGGATCACCAGCGTCGCCCCGTACGGCACTGATCACGCCAGCCGTCAGCAGGGCATGCAGCATCTGCTCACGCACCAGGGCGAGTTGCACCAGGTCGCGGACGGTCCGGCGCGTCCGGCTCCGGTACGGGCCCCGCTGCCGCAGATGCCGCCCGCGATGCCGATCCCGCCGGAGGCCATCGCGGAGGAGCTGCTGCAGTCCTTCGGGCCGCAGGGCGTGCTCCGTTTCGACCAGCGCGCGGTGTCCCGTCAGGGGGTGCCCGAGGTCGTGGCGCGGACGCTGGTGTGGGCGGGGCTGCCCGCCGACTTCGGGCCGTTCTTCTGGGCGCAGCCGGGTCAGCCGGTGGTGCCGACGCTGGCTGAGCTGGCCGCGCAGCGGCAGGTGCAGCCGGCCGCCGACGCGGGGGCGTACCTCGTCATGGGGTCCGACTTCGGGCGGGCGATCTGCGTTCAGTACGGCACGGCGAACATCGTCGCCGTGCCGGTCGAGGCCGGTCCGGGCGGGCAGCCGGTACCGCCGCAGTTCGTGAACACGGGGCTGCCGGAGTTCATCCGTTCGATGGCACTCCTGGGCCGGATGTGGCGGCTCCGCTTCGGCCTCAACCCGGAGCAGGCGGGCCGCTGGACAGTCGATTTCCAGGCGCAGCTGGTGGCGCTGGACGCGGCGGCGCTGGCGTCGCCGGAGAGCTGGTGGTCGGTGCTGCTCGAGCAGATGTGGGACGGGCTGATCTGACCTGATCCGACCTGCCGCGTACGAGGCGCCCGGACTCCGAAAGGGGTCCGGGCGCCTCTGCGTCTGTGATCGACCGTCTTGTGACACCCGTCGCTTCCGTCCGAAAAGTACCGAAACGATTCCGACTTCTCTGCCAATTGCCGCATCCTTGACGTATTGCTTGGTGTTCGGAGAGTCGGAGAAAGGCTTCAGATGAGTGCTGCACCGGTGTCCGCGCACGGCTTCGTCGTGATGCGCGGGCGTGGCTACCGCCCGGAGCAGGTGGACGGGACGGTGACCGCCCTGTCGACGGCGCGGGACGATGCCTGGGAGCTGCTGGCCCGGCTGACCGCGCTGGCCGAGGAGCTGGAGGGCGAGTCCGCCCGGCTTGCCGAGGTCGTTGCCACGCTCGCCCCGCAGACGTACGTCTCGCTCGGCGAGCGGGCGCAGGAGATGCTGGCGCTCGCCGAGGCCGAGGCGGAGGCCGTGCGCGGTGCCGCGCTGGAGGAGGCGCAGGCGCTGCGGGACGCGGCGGACGCGGCGGCTCGCGCGTTCCGCAGCACGGCCCGCGCGGACTCCGACGCCATGCGGGCGGCCGCCGGGGCGCACGCCGACGAGACGGTGTCCACGGCGCAGCGGAGCGCCGACGACATGCTTGCCGCGGCTCTCGAGGACGCCGGAGAAGTACGCGACGAGGCGCAGGCCGCGGTGGCCGAGACGCGCCGCCGCACGGCGGCCGTGCTGGCGAACCAGGAGCAGGAGCACACCGAACGGTGGAAGGCGGCCGAGCGGGAGCTGGCCGAGGCCGAAGCGGCGCAGGCCGCGCACCACGATGCGCTGACCGAGCAGGCGGAGATTCGGCTGGCCGAGGCGCGGCGGGCGCTGGCCGAGGAGCAGGAGGCCGCGCGGCACGGCCAGGAGGACGCGGAGGCGCGGGCCGCAGAGTTGATCGCGGAGGCGCGGGTGCGCGAGGAGCGGCTGGTCCGGGAGACGGAGCGGATCCTGCGGGAGCACGAAGAGGGCCGCGAGGAGGTCCAGGCGCACATGGCGCACGTACGGAACTCGCTCGCGGCTCTCACCGGGCGTGGGGCCACGGCGGAGGGCTGAGCGTCGCGGCACCGGGCGCGGCGGGACCGAGTGTCGTAGGACGGGGCGCGGCAGGACCGAGCGTCGTAGGACCGGGCGCCGCGGGACCGGCGCACCTGTTCAGTGCCCTTGAGCGGGTGCGGCCCGGTCCTACCCCGCCCGACGCGGCGTTGCCGGGGGTGCGCCCGCCAGGATCCACGGCTCCTCGGCCTCGTACAGCCTGCGTTCCTCGGCGGCCGTGCGCCCGCCGAACACCGTTCCCAGCCAGCCCGCCAGGAAACCGACCGGGATCGACACGAGCCCCGTCGTGGTGAACGGGAACCAGTTGAAGTCGCGTCCGGGAAAGACCGACCCGGGCGAGCCCGAGACCAGATTCGTGCCGGTGATCAGCACCAGCACGGCAACGGTGCCGCCGATGAGGGTGGACAGCAGCCCCGTGCGGGTGAAGCGCCGCCAGAACATGCTGTAGACCAGCGCCGGGGCCAGTGCGGACGCCCCGATGCAGAAGGAGAGTGTCACCAGCGCCTGGACGTTCCAGTGCCGGGCCAGCACGGCGAGCGTGATGGCGACCAGGCCGACACCGACCGCCGCTGCCTGCGCCGTGCCCATCTCGATGCGGTCCTCGACCGGCTCCTTGGCGCGGTTGCGGATCCCGTGCAGCCCGTGGGCGAACAGGTCGTGGGCGAGAGAGTTCGCGCAGGCCAGGATCATTCCGGCGACCGAGGCGAGCAGCGTCAGGAAGATGGCTGTCGTCATCATGGTGACAACCAGCGCACCGAGCTCACCGCTGCCCGCGACCACGCCACTGACCTGCAGGATCGAACCGTTTCCCTGCGCTCCGGCAGCCACGATGAGGTTGTGGCCGACCAGTGCCGCCGCACCGAAGCCGATCACGGTGAGCAGCAGGCAGAGACCCACGACCACCGAGACCGCCCAGGAGAGTGAGCGGCGGACGGCCTGTGCGCTGCGGCCGCTCGACATGCGCATGGTGATGTGCGGCAGACAGGCGGCGCCGAGCACCACGGTCAGTTCGGAGCTGACCATGTCGAGCCCGTTGCCGCCGAACTGCAGGCCGGAACGGAGGTACGCCGCCCCGGCGCCGCTGCCCTGCTGGGCGGCTGCGAGCAGGGCGGTGGTGGACCAGTCGAAGCGGTTCATGACCAGTACGGAGATCGTGAGGCAGGCCGCCACGAGGACGACCGTCTTGACGATCTGGATCAGGGCGGTGCCCTTCATCCCGCCGATCGCCGCGTAGCTGATCATCACGATGCCGAGGACGATGATCGAGCCGGTACGGAATCCGGAGCTGTCGAAGCCGAGGATGAACGCGAGCAGATCGCCACTGCCCGCCAGCTGCACGACCATCATCGGTACGAGCGCTGCCAGGGTGACTCCGCAGGCGGCGATGCGGACCGCGCGTCCGGGGGCGCGGCGGGTGAGCATGTCGCCCATGGTGAACCGGCCTGCGTTGCGCAGCGGTTCGGCCAGCAGGAACATCAGCAGGACCAGGGAGAGCGCGGTGCTCAGCGCGACGACGAGCCCGTCGTAGCCGGTGAGGGCGATGATTCCGGTGGTGCTGAGGAGCGTCGCGGCGGACAGGTAGTCGCCGGCGATCGCGAGGCCGTTGCGCACGGGGGAGAGCGAGCGGTAGCCGGTGTAGAACTCGTCGAGGTCGTCGCGGTCCGGGCCGGTCATCACGCAGAGCAGCAGGGTGACGGTGGCCACGGCGATGAACGCCACCAGGGACATCGTCTGGGCGGACTCGTCGAATCCGTTCATCGGGTCCCTCCTGTTCTGCGGAGTTCGGCGGCGAGCGGGTCGACGGTGCGCCGGGCGGTCCGCTCGTAGAGGGCGATCGCGAGCAGGGTCACCGGGAGTTGGCACAGACCGAGTGCGAGGCCGGTGGTGAGGCCGCCGCCGAGGGGGTGGGTCATCAGCCCCGGAGCGAAGGCGGACAGCAGCAGGAAGAGCGTGAAGAAGCCGAGTGCGGTCAGCGTCGCTCCGCGCCGCAGGATGCGGTAGGCGGCGCGCAGTCTGCGCAGATCACTGTGGTGGCCGGGCGCGGGGACGGGCGTGGTGGGCGGGCTCGGCCAGCGAGGTGGGGGTGCGGGTGTGGAGCTCTGCCAGGGGAGGAGGAACGCGGGGTCGTGCGGAGGCTCGTACCGGGGCCGGTGGGTCGGCTGCGGCCGTTGGTGGCGCGGTTGGTACGGGGGCCGGTGCGGCGGTCGAGGAGGCTGGTGCTCAGGGGAGGGCTGTGCAGGTTCGTACGACATCTGGATGCTGCTCCTTGCACGGCTTCGGGCCCGGGGACGGGCTGCAAGGGAGAAGCGCGGCTGCGCTGCTGGATGCGCGTACGTTACTCGTGAGTAAAGCTGCTGGGGAGGGGTTGGCCGGAACTACCTACGGTAACCCTTCAGTTGTCCAGTCCTTTGTCAATTCCTGAGGCGTTCAGGACCCGGCTTCCGGCACCGCCGGCCTCCTCGGCGCCCTCGGCGAGGATCGGGAAGCGACGTGGCGCCACGAAGACCAGCACCAGCAGAGCCACCGCCGCGGCCGCTGCGGCCCCGAGGTAGACCTGGTCGACGGCCGCGTCGACGGCCCGCCGCAGATGGTCCGCCCCGGCGGCGGAGAGCGCACCCGGGTCGTCCAGTGCGTGCGAGATCGCGTCCAGGTCGCCGGGCAGCCCGGGGACGGGCGCGTCGGCGAGCCGGGACGCGAGGACGCCGTTGGCGACGGCCCCGAAGAGTGCGGCGCCAAGACTCTGGCCGACCTGGCGGCAGAAGAGCACGGAGGCGGTCGTCGTACCACGTTCGGACCAGCCGACCGTCGACTGGACGCCGACGATCAGCGGGAGCTGGAACAACCCCAGCGCCGCACCGAGCAGCAGCATGATCAGGGCCGGCTGCCACGGCTCGCCGGGATACGGCAGCAGCGGGAAGGACAGCAGGATCAACAGGGCGCCGCTCATGCCGATGATCGCGGTGCGGCGGAACCCGATGCGGTTGTAGACCCGGTTGGACAGGGCCGCCGACACCGGCCAGCTCAGCGTCATCACCGAGAGCACGAAACCGGCGGCGATCGGTCCGAGGCCGAGGACCGCCTGCGCGTACGTCGGCAGGAAGACGGTCGGGGCGACCATCAGCAGCCCCATCGCCCCCAGGGCCAGATTGACCGAGGCGATGGTCCGCCGCCGCCACACCCAGCCGGGGATGATCGGGTCGGCGGCGCGTCGCTCGATGACAACCGTCAGCGCGGCCAGGACGGCGCTCGTGCCCAGCAGGCCGAGCGACGGCGCCGACAGCCAGGGCCAGGCGACGCCGCCCTGCACGAGCGCGGTCAGCAGCAGGGCGCCGGTCGCGAAGACGGCGAGGGCGCCCGCCCAGTCGATGCGGAGCCGGGATGTACCCGCGGTGCGGCGGGCCCGGGAGGGTTCGTGGAGGTGGCGGACGACCAGCCAGAGCGCGACCGCCCCGATCGGCAGGTTGATCAGGAAGATCCAGCGCCAGTCGGCGTACGTCGCGAGCAGGCCGCCGACCACCGGCCCCGCGACGGCGGACGTCGCCCAGACGGTGGACAGCCTGGCCTGGATCCTCGGGCGTTCCTTGAGCGGGTAGAGGTCGGCGGCGATGGTCTGCACCGTGCCCTGCAGCGCGCCGCCGCCGAGCCCCTGGACGACGCGGAAGGCGATCAGGGCGGCCATGTTCCAGGCGACGGCGCAGAGAACCGATCCGGCGAGGAAGAGGATGATGCCGGCGATCAGGACCGGCTTGCGGCCGAAGGTGTCGGAGAGCTTGCCGTAGACCGGGAGGGTGACCGTCACGGCCAGCAGATAGCCGGAGAAGAGCCAGGAGAAGACGGCGAACCCGCCGAGGTCGCCGACGATCTGGGGGACCGCGGTGGAGACGATGGTGCCGTCGATCGCGGTCAGGGCCATGCCGAGCATCAGCGCGGCCACGACGCGGCCACGGCCACGGCCAGGGTGTGCGGTGGAGGAGGGTGCGGGGGCCGGTCCGGACCCGGACATCGCTTCGGTATCGCCGCCCGCGCTCACAAAGATCCCTTCCCTATGCACGTACTTTCCCGGGGACACTGTCTCACCCACTGCCGCGCCAGGACACCGGAACGGCCACGGCTGCCCGCGACCGCCCGTGGGTGGAGCCCCCTGATATCCGGCTCCACCCAGGGGCGGAGACCCCTAGGGGTAGCTCCTTACATCTGGCCGGGGACGGTTCCTCCCGGCGGAGGACGTGGCGCAGGGCTCCCGTTCCTTAGCGTGTTCCTACACCGCGATTGCGGCTGACCGCAGGGGGCGGGGTGGGGAAAACCCCACCCGAAGACTGCGCTGGGCACCAGCGCGCCGACAGCCGTCAGGCTCCAGACTCAGTACGTACACAACGACGCACTCAGTACGGGCACCACGACGTCCAGCTATCGACCGACATAGGAGAATTACCGTGACAACGGCTGTAACCATTCCCAGGCACGGGGGCACTGGAGGGCGTACGGCCGTCGCTGCGCGAGCGCGCCAGGTCGTCAAGGCGTACGGAGCCGGGGAGACCCGGGTCGTCGCGCTCGACCATGTCGATGTGGACATCGCCCGCGGGCAGTTCACGGCGATCATGGGCCCGTCCGGCTCCGGCAAGTCGACGCTGATGCACTGCCTGGCCGGTCTGGACACCGTGACCTCGGGTGAGATCCACCTGGACGAAACCGAGATCACGAAGCTCAAGGACAAGAAGCTCACCCAGCTGCGCCGGGACCGGATCGGCTTCATCTTCCAGGCGTTCAACCTGCTCCCGACGCTCAACGCGCTGGAGAACATCACGCTGCCCATGGACATCGCCGGCCGCAAGCCCGACGCCGAATGGCTGCGGCAGGTCGTGGACACGGTCGGTCTCGCCGAGCGGCTGAAGCACCGCCCCACCGAGCTCTCCGGCGGCCAGCAGCAGCGCGTCGCGGTGGCCCGGGCGCTCGCCGCCCGCCCGGAGATCATCTTCGGTGACGAGCCCACCGGGAACCTGGACTCGCGGGCCGGCGCCGAGGTGCTGACCTTCCTGCGCAAGTCGGTCGACGAGCTGAACCAGACCATCGTCATGGTCACCCACGACCCGGTGGCCGCCTCCTACGCCGACCGGGTGCTGTACCTCGCGGACGGTCGCATCGTCGACGAGATGCACAACCCGACGGCCGACCAGGTCCTCGACCGCATGAAGGACTTCGACGCGCGCGGGCGGACGTCATGACCGTCTGGAAGACCTCGATGCGCAACTTCTTCGCGCACAAGGGACGGATGGCGCTCTCCGCCGTCGCGGTCCTGCTGTCGGTGGCGTTCGTGTGCGGCACGCTCGTCTTCACCGACACGATGAACACCACGTTCGACAAGCTGTTCGCGGCGACCTCGGCCGATGTCACCGTCAGCCCCAGGAACGCGCAGGGCGCCGACGAGATGCCGCAGAACGGCAGGCCCGTCTCGCTGCCCGCCGCAGCTGTCGAGCAGGCCGGTGAGGCCGACGGGGTGAAGACCGCCGAGGGCGCGGTCACCAGCATGTCCGTCACCGTCGTCGACAGTCACAACAAGAACATGGGCTCCTCGACCGGCGCCCCGACGATCGCGGGCAACTGGACTCGGAACGACCTGCGTTCGATGGAGATCACCTCCGGACACGCACCGCGCGGACCGACCGAGGTCATGGTCGACGCCGACACCGCGGACAAGCACCACCTGAAGATCGGTGACGAGCTGCGCACCATCGCCGTCACCGGCGACATCAGGGCGACGATCAGCGGTATCGCCTCCTTCAAGGTCACCAACCCGGGTGCGGCCGTGGTCTACCTCGACACCGCCACCGCGCAGGCCAAGCTGCTCGGCAAGCCCGGTGTCTTCACCCACATCTCCGTCACCGCCGAACCCGGTGTCAGTGACACGCAGTTGAAGAAGAACGTCGCCACCGCCCTCGGTGACAGCGCCGCGTACAAGCTCCAGACCCAGCAGGAGGCCGCGGAGGCCAACAAGGACTCGATGGGTTCCTTCCTCGACGTGATGAAGTACGCGATGCTCGGCTTCGCCGGGATCGCCTTCCTCGTCGGCATCTTCCTCATCGTCAACACCTTCTCGATGCTGGTGGCCCAGCGCACCCGCGAGATCGGCCTGATGCGGGCCATCGGCTCCAGCCGCAGGCAGGTCAACCGGTCCGTGCTGGTCGAGGCGCTGTTCCTCGGCTTCGTCGGCTCCGTCCTCGGCGTCGGTGCCGGAATCGGTGTCGCCATCGGCCTGATGAAGCTCATGACCGCCATGGGTATGAACCTGTCCACCGAGGACCTCACGGTCGCCTGGACCACTCCGGTGCTCGGGGTGGCGCTCGGCGTCATCGTCACCGTCGTCGCCGCGTACGTCCCGGCCCGCCGGGCCGGGAAGATCTCCCCGATGGCCGCCCTGCGCGAAGTCGGCACCCCGGCGGACGGCCGCTCCGGCCGGGTACGGGCCCTGATCGGTCTGGTCCTCACGGCCGCCGGTGGCGCCGCCCTGTACACCGCGGCGCAGGCCGACGAGGCGAGCACCGGATCGCTCTTCCTCGGTGCCGGTGTCGTCCTCACCCTGATCGGCTTCATCGTGATCGGTCCGCTGCTGGCCGGCTTCGTGGTCCGGGTGCTCAGCACGGTGGTGCTGCGGATGTTCGGTCCGGTCGGACGGATGGCGGAGCGCAACGCGCTGCGCAACCCGCGGCGTACCGGAGCGACCGGAGCGGCCCTGATGATCGGCCTCGCGCTGGTGGCCTGTCTCTCCGTCGTCGGCTCGTCGATGGTCGCCTCGGCGACCGAGGAGCTCGACAGGTCGGTCGGCGCGGACTTCATCGTCCAGCCGAGCGGCAACCCGCCCCAGCCGATCGTGCCGCAGGCCGCGAAGGCCTTGGAGGCCGTCCCGGGTATCGAGCACATCACCGACTACAAGTCGGTCGGTGCCAAGCTCACCGCCCCCGACGGCGCGGTCGAGGACGAGGGTGTCGTCGCCGCGGACCCGACGTACCAGGACGACCTGCGCCGCGAGACGGTCTCGGGGAATCTGGCCGACGCCTACGGCAAGGACGCCATGTCGGTCGGTGACACGTACGCCACCCGGCACAAGATCGAGGTCGGCGACCGGATCACCGTCGCGTTCAAGGACGGTGGGACGGCGAAGCTGAAGGTCGCCGCGATCACCTCGGACGACACGAACGTCGACAAGGGCGCGATGTACACCAACATCACGACCGCCGAGAAGTACGTCCCCGCCGACAAGATGCCGAAGAACATGATCATGTTCGCCAAGGCGCAGGACGGCAAGCAGAAGGAGGCGTACGCGGCCCTCAAGGACGCCCTCGCCGCCTACCCGCAGTACACCGTGCAGAACCAGGCCGACTTCAAGCAGGACCTGAAGGACCAGATCGGCCAGCTGCTGAACATCGTCTACGGTCTGTTGGCGCTCGCGATCATCGTCGCGGTGCTCGGTGTGGTGAACACCCTGGCCCTGTCGGTGGTCGAGCGGACCCGGGAGATCGGCCTGATGCGTGCCATCGGCCTCTCCCGCCGCCAGCTGCGCCGCATGATCCGCCTGGAGTCGGTGGTCATCGCGCTCTTCGGTGCCCTGCTCGGCCTCGGCCTGGGCATGGGCTGGGGCACGGCCGCGCAGAAGCTGCTGGCCCTGGAAGGCCTCGGCGTGCTGGAGATTCCGTGGCCGACGATCCTCACGGTCTTCGTCGGCTCGGCCTTCGTCGGCCTGTTCGCGGCCCTGGTCCCGGCGTTCCGGGCGGGCCGGATGAACGTGCTGAACGCGATCGCCACCGAATAGCGGTCGCGGAGATCCACGTAGGATGACTGGTCCGGCTCCGGGGTGTTCCTCCAAACACCCCGGAGCCGGTTGCGTTGCCGCTGCTCCCGTCGCGTCGTCCCCCGCACCGCCGGGGGACGACGTGCCGTAGGACGTGGCCGGCCGGGGCCGCGGGGCGACCGGATCCGGCCCGCCGAGCCGGATTGCGGGCGCGGGTGTCACAGGGGAGTCGTACGCTGGGAACCCCCGGCCCGTGATACGTGTCGGGCCCTTCGCGTTGCCCCCTGGCAGCAGCCGGCTGCCGGAACCTCGCCCTCGTAACCCGGACGGAAGCGCTTCATGAGCCTGCACGGTCTGCTGGATGCCGTCGTACGTGACCCGGCACTCGCCGAAGCGGTGAAGGCCGCCAGCGACGGCCACCGGATGCATGTCGACCTCGTCGGCCCTGCTGCTGCCCGCCCCTTCGCCGTGGCCGCACTGGCCCGCGAGGCCGGGCGGACGGTGCTCGCCGTCACCGCGACCGGACGGGAGGCCGAGGACCTGGCCGCCGCCCTGCGGACGCTGCTGCCCCCGGACAGCATCGCCGAGTTCCCGTCCTGGGAGACCCTGCCGCACGAGCGGCTCTCACCGCGCTCCGACACGGTGGGCCGCCGTCTCGCGGTGCTGCGCCGGCTCGCGCACCCGAGGGCCGACGACCCCGAGACCGGCCCGGTCAGCGTCGTCGTCGCACCGGTGCGTTCCGTACTGCAGCCGCAGGTCAAGGGGCTGGGCGACCTGGAGCCCGTGGCGCTGCGCATCGGCCAGAGCGCCGATCTCGGCAAGACCGTCGAGGCGCTCGCGGCAGCCGCGTACTCCCGGGTCGAACTGGTCGAGAAGCGCGGTGAGTTCGCCGTCCGTGGCGGCATTCTGGACGTTTTCCCGCCGACCGAGGAGCACCCCCTCCGGGTGGAGTTCTGGGGCGACGACGTCGAGGAGATCCGCTACTTCAAGATCGCCGACCAGCGGTCGCTGGAGATCGCCGAGCACGGGCTGTGGGCGCCGCCCTGCCGTGAGCTGCTGCTCACCGACGAGGTGCGCGAACGGGCCGCCGCCCTCGCCGAGCGCCACCCGGAGCTGGGCGAGCTGCTCGGCAAGATCGCCGAAGGGATCGCGGTGGAGGGCATGGAGTCCCTCGCCCCGGTCCTCGTCGACGACATGGAGCTGCTGCTCGACGTGCTGCCCAAGGGGTCGATGGCGCTGGTCTGCGACCCTGAGCGGGTCCGCACCCGGGCCGCGGACCTGGTCGCCACCAGCCAGGAGTTCCTCCAGGCGTCCTGGGCGGCGACGGCTGGTGGTGGTGAAGCCCCGATCGATGTCGACGCCGCCTCCCTGTGGGGCATCGCGGACGTCCGCGACCGGGCTCGCGAGCTGAACATGATGTGGTGGTCGGTCTCGCCGTTCGCCGCGGACGCCGAGCTCGACGAGGACACGCTGAAGCTCACGATGCACGCCCCGGAGTCGTACCGCGGCGACACCGCCCGGGCGCTCGCCGACACCAAGGGCTGGCTCGCCGAGGGCTGGCGCACGGTGTACGTCACCGAGGGCCAGGGGCTCGCCACCCGTACCGTCGAGGTGCTCGGCGGCGAAGGCATCCCGGCCCGCCTCGACGCGGACCTGGCGGAGATCTCGCCGTCGGTCGTCCATGTCTCGTGCGGTGCGATCGACCACGGCTTCGTCGACCCGGCGCTGAAGCTCGCCGTCCTCACCGAGACGGACCTGACCGGTCAGCGCACCGCCACCAAGGACCTGGGCCGGATGCCGGCCCGCCGCCGCAAGACCATCGACCCGCTGACGCTGGAGACGGGCGACTACATCGTCCACGAGCAGCACGGTGTGGGCCGCTACATCGAGATGGTGCAGCGCACGGTGCAGGGCGCCACCCGCGAGTACCTGCTCGTCGAGTACGCCCCCGCCAAGCGTGGCCAGCCCGGTGACCGCCTCTACATCCCGACCGACCAGCTGGAGCAGGTCACCAAGTACGTCGGCGGTGAGGCCCCCACCCTGCACCGGCTCGGCGGCGCCGACTGGACGAAGACCAAGGCGCGTGCCAAGAAGGCCGTCAAGGAGATCGCCGCCGACCTCATCAAGCTGTACTCGGCGCGGATGGCGGCGCCCGGCCATGTCTTCGGCCCCGACACCCCGTGGCAGCGCGAGCTGGAGGACGCCTTCCCGTACGCGGAGACGCCGGACCAGCTCACCACGATCGCCGAGGTCAAGGAGGACATGGAGAAGTCGGTCCCGATGGACCGGCTGATCTGCGGCGACGTCGGGTACGGCAAGACGGAGATCGCGGTGCGTGCCGCGTTCAAGGCGGTGCAGGACGGCAAGCAGGTGGCCGTTCTCGTTCCCACCACGCTCCTGGTCCAGCAGCACTACGGCACGTTCACCGAGCGCTACTCCCAATTCCCGGTCAGCGTACGGGCGCTGAGCCGCTTCCAGTCCGACACCGAGTCGAAGGCGACCCTTCAAGGTCTGCGTGAGGGCTCCGTCGACCTGGTCATCGGCACGCACCGGCTGTTCTCCTCGGAGACGAAGTTCAAGGACCTGGGGCTGGTCATCGTCGACGAGGAGCAGCGCTTCGGCGTCGAGCACAAGGAGCAGCTGAAGAAGCTCCGGGCCAACGTCGACGTGCTCACCATGTCCGCGACGCCGATCCCCCGCACGCTCGAGATGGCTGTCACCGGCATCCGCGAGATGTCGACGATCACCACGCCTCCCGAGGAGCGCCACCCGGTCCTGACCTTCGTCGGCCCGTACGAGGAGAAGCAGATCGGCGCGGCCATCCGTCGTGAACTGCTGCGTGAGGGGCAGGCGTTCTACATCCACAACCGTGTCGAGTCCATCGACCGCGCGGCCGCCCGCCTCCGCCAGATCGTCCCCGAGGCCCGGATCGCGACCGCACACGGGCAGATGTCGGAACAGGCCCTGGAGCAGGTCGTCGTCGACTTCTGGGAGAAGAAGTTCGACGTCCTGGTCTCGACGACGATCGTCGAGTCCGGCATCGACATCTCCAACGCCAACACGCTGATCGTGGAGCGCGGCGACAACTTCGGTCTCTCCCAGCTCCACCAGCTGCGCGGGCGCGTCGGCCGTGGCCGGGAGCGCGGTTACGCGTACTTCCTGTACCCGCCGGAGAAGCCGCTCACCGAGACCGCCCACGAGCGCCTGGCCACGATCGCCCAGCACACGGAGATGGGCGCGGGCATGTACGTGGCCATGAAGGACCTGGAGATCCGCGGCGCCGGAAACCTTCTGGGCGGCGAACAGTCCGGCCACATCGCGGGCGTCGGCTTCGACCTGTACGTACGCATGGTCGGCGAGGCCGTCGCCGACTACCGGGCCTCGCTCGAAGGCGGCGTCGAGGAGGAGCCGCCGCTGGAGGTCAAGATCGAGCTCCCGGTCGACGCGCACGTCCCGCACGACTACGCCCCCGGCGAGCGGCTGCGTCTCCAGGCGTACCGCGCGATCGCGTCCGCCACCACGGAGGACGACATCAAGGCGGTCCGCGAGGAGCTCACCGACCGCTACGGCAAGCTCCCGGAGCCGGTCGAGAACCTCCTGCTCGTCGCGGGCCTGCGGATGCTGGCCCGTGCCTGCGGCGTCGGCGACATCGTGCTCCAGGGCCCGAACATCCGGTTCGCCCCGGTGGAACTGCGCGAGTCGCAGGAACTGCGCCTGAAGCGCCTCTACCCGAAGACGGTGATCAAGCCGGCTCTCCACCAGATCCTGGTCCCGCGCCCGACCACCGGAAGGGTCGGCGGCAAGCCGGTCGTCGGCCGCGAACTGCTGGCCTGGACCGGCGAGTTCCTCACGACGATTCTGGGGTCGTGAACAGCAGCCGGGTGAGCGACCGGAACACCTCCTCGGGGTTCCGGTCGCCCAGCGGGTCGTTCAGATTGCCACTGAGGAGCAGGGTGGCGTAGCCGTGGGCCAGGGACCAGGCGGCGATGCCGGCGAGGCGCGGGTCGTCACCGCGTCCCTCGGCGGGGAGGCCGGTGACCCCTGCGCGCAGCGCCTGTGCCGCGCGGGCCTTCGCCGCGAGGAGTTCCGGGTCGTCCGGGTGGTGGAGCTCCGGCTGGAACATCACCTGGAAGTGCGCGGGGTGGCCGGCCGCGAACCGTACGTACCGCACACCCCGTTCCCGTAGGTCCGGCGCGTCGGCGAGCGCGTCGGCGAAGAGTCCGTACCCCTCGGCGGCGATGGCGGTGAGCAGGCCCGTGCGGTCCTTGAAGTGGTGGGCGGGGGCGGCGTGGGAGACGCCGGCCCGGCGGGCCAGGTCGCGCAGGCTCAGGGCGCCGGGGCCCTCGGTGCGGATGACGTCGAGTGCGGCGGTGAGGACGGCCCGTCGCAGGTCGCCGTGGTGGTAGGTGCGATCGCTGCTCATGGTCAGCACATTACGCGGAATCTAGTCATTGACAAGTTCGGGTGGGACGAGGATTCTCTAGAACTAGTCAGCGACAAGATGATGGATCGGTCGGAGGGTGGAGACATGTCCGAGGAGTTGGGGCGCGTACGTCAGATGTGGCACCTGCTGGAGCCTCTGCACGCGGTGCTCTATTACGCGCCGGAGGCGTTCGAGGAGGCGGCCGCGCTCGGCTACCGCACCGATGAGCGCTGGCCCAGCTACTTCGCCTGGCGCGCGGCGCCGCTGGGGGCGGTGGGCGCGGAGCGGGTCGCCGAAACCTTCCACAGCTTCAGTCCACAGATGGTGCGTGAGCACATTCCGGCCGCCTGGTCCGTCGCCTCTCCCGATGCGGTGGTCGCGGCCCGCACGAAGGCGGTCGACCGTGCGTACCGGGCGCTGTTCGGGGAGCAGGCCGCCGGCCCGGAGATCACCGACGCCGCCGCGCTGGCCCGGCGCGTCGCGGAGGCCGCCGATGTGACCGGTCGCCCGCTGGCCGAGGCCAACGCCGCCCTGCCGTGGCCGGAGGCACCGCATTCGGCGCTCTGGCACGCGGCGACGGTTCTGCGCGAGCACCGCGGGGACGGGCACATCGCCGCGCTCGCCGAGGCGGGGCTCGACCCGGTCGAGTCGCTGGTCTCGTTCGCCGGCATCGGTGCCGCACGCCCGGAGGTGTTCGAGAGCCGGGCCTGGAGCGGCGAGGAGTGGGACGCGGCCCGCGGACGGCTGGTGAAGCGCGGGCTGTTGGAGGAGGACGGTACGGCGACGGAGGCCGGCCGGGCGCTGCGTACCGAAGTCGAGAGGCGCACCGACGAGCAGGCGTCCGCACCCTGGCGGGTGCTCGGCGAGGGAGAGCGGGAGCGGCTCGTGGAGCTGCTGGGGCCGCTGTGGGTTGCGGCGATCGGGTCCGGGTTGCTGCCGTCCGAGACGACGCTCGGCATCGGGAAGGTGTGAGGAGGCAGGCGTCGGGAGAAGGGGAGTGTGATTCGGGCCGCATCCTTCGGGGTTCGCGGCCATGAACGTCCTTCGGCGGGGAAGACGTCCGTAGGATTCGCGGGTTCGACTTCCCCCGTCAGGACGGCTTCGAGTGATATCTCCCCACGCGTACCGAGTGATGCTGCCCGCGCTGTGCGCGGCGGCGGTTCTGGCCCTGGCGGGCTGTGACCCCGATGACGTGACCGCCGGTGGCAGCGGATCGGGGGGCGGCGGGCAGTCGGCGGGCGGCTTCGGCGCCGGCCCGCTGAGCAACCCCGACGGCACGAAGCCCGGCCTCGCCCCTCTCACCTCCGACACGGACCGGGCCGCCGCCCGGAAGCTCATCGAGAAGGTCGACACGAAGGGCCGCGGGCCGAAGACCGGTTACGAGCGGGACAAGTTCGGCTACGCCTGGAAGGATTCGGTCGACGGGATCCCGCTGTCCCGCAACGGCTGCGACACCCGCAACGACCTGTTGGCCAGGGACGGAAAGGATGTCGAGCTCCGGTCGGGGTCGGACTGCGTCGTCGTCTCCATGACCCTCAAGGACCCGTACACCGGCTCGACCATCGAGTGGAGCAAGCGGCAGGCGACGAAGGTCCAGATCGACCACGTCATGCCGCTCTCGTACGACTGGCAGATGGGCGCCTCGCGCTGGCCCGAGGCCAAGCGTCAGCAGATCGCCAACGACCCGCTCAACCTGATCCCGGTCGACGGCCCGGCCAACAACGCCAAGCGTGACTCCGGCCCGGCCTCCTGGCTGCCGCCGTACAAGCAGATCCGCTGCTCGTACGCGGTGCGGTTCGCGCAGGTCTCGCTGAAGTACGCGCTGCCGGTGACCACCGCCGACAAGCGGGCGATGCTGGCGCAGTGCGGCGGTTGACGGCGTCGGGCCGCTGAGAAGGGTCACGCACGAGGCGCTGGAGGCAGCCGCCCCTCCGGGTGGTCCGGCGCCGACGGAGCCGGACGGCGCCGGGCGTACGCGCGCTCACGCCGCCGCGGCCGTGCGGCGGGGCATCGGCAAACAGGTTGGCTTCGGGAATCCCGCTGCCTAGCGTGTGGTGGATGGAGCTGAAGATCACCACCCTCGCCGCGCGCCCCGAGCTCGCCGGACCCATGCAGGAGATGCCCGAGACCTGGCCGGAGTTCGTCCTGGAGGACCTCGTCGGGTGGGCCAACTACCCCAGGCTCGCCGTCGATTTCCCGGAGTACGCGCTCGTCGCGACGGACCCGGACGGCGGTGTCGCCGCGCGGGCGTACAGCGTGCCGTTCGCGCTGCATGTCCCTGGGCGCGGGGAGTTGCCCGAGGGTGGCTGGGACCAGTCGCTGCTGTGGGCCTTCTCCGACCTGCGGCGTGGGCGTACGCCGGACACGGTCGGCGCGGTCGAGATCGCCGTCGCCAAGGGGCGGCAGGGGGAGGGGATCTCGGGGCGGATGGTCGCCGCGATGCGGGAGAACGCCGGGCGGCTCGGGTTCCGGGAGCTCGTCGCCCCCGTGCGGCCGAGCGCCAAGCACCTGGACGCCTCGGCCCCGATGGAGGAGTACGCCCGCCGGACCCGGGCGGAGGATGGGCTTCCGTTCGACCCGTGGCTGCGCGTCCATGTGCGGGCGGGCGGTGTGATCGAGGCGGTGGCGCCGGTGTCCATGACGGTGTCGGGTTCCCTCGAGCGGTGGCGGTCCTGGACCGGGCTGCCGTTCGACGAGGACGGCCCGGTGGAGGTTCCGGGGGCGTTGGTGCCGGTGCAGTGTTCGGTGGCGCACGGATACGCGGTGTACGTGGAGCCCAATGTCTGGGTACGGCATCGGGTGTGACGACGAACGACCCGCCTGTACGTGCGTACAGGCGGGTCCGTGTCTCAGACGGCCGGTCTCTTCACCGTGAACGGTTTGTCGAACTCGGTGAACTCGACGGTGAGCGGGGTCCCCGTGCTGAAGCGCAGCTTCAGGAGGTGGGGCCTGCCCTCCGCGGCGACCGCCGCCTGCCATGTCCCGCCGCCCGTCCGGCCGGTGAGGGACAGGGCGGGCACGGAACCGACAGTGGTCGCCCTCCCCTTGTGCGCGGTATCGCTGTACTCCGCCAGGCGGTCGAGGAAACCCCTCCGGTCGCAGTAGCCCAGGGTCTGCGCCGTGAACCTGTCGGCGCGGTCCGCCTTCACCCAGCGGCCCGTGAGTTTCTTGACCTCGGCGTTCGTGTCGGTGTGCCGCGGCCGGCCCGCGGAAGCCGCCCGCAGCATCGCCTCGTCGGACTGGGTGTAGACCGTGCCGCCGGTCCTGACCAGGTCCATCGTGCCTGCCGCGCCCATGGACAGGGTCACCGTGCACTCGCCCCTGATGTCGGTGGCCACGTACGCCTCGACCGGGGTGCCGTCGGGTGACTTCGTTCCCACGGTGATACGTACCGCCTTGGCGGCCCGGGTCGCCGCCAGGGCCTTGTCGGCGACTTCGGGGCCCGTCAGACGGGCGAAGGGCGCGGTGTCGTTCTGCTGCGCGAACACCGGGTTGCAGGCCGTGAGAGCCAGGGCCGTGACGGCGCAGAGCGTCGCTGTCGCGGTGCGCAGAGCGGTTGCGGCGATGCGGGCGAGGAGGCGCATGGTCGGGCTCCCGTCGGGGTGGCGAAGGGGCGGGGCGCTCTAGAGCTTCAGGTCCCACTGGGTGGCGTCGTACGTGAAGCCGGGGTTGACCTCGACGGTCAGGTTCTTGGCGTCCGCCGGGGCGTCGAAGGCGAACTGGACGGTGACCTTCTTGCCCGGCAGGACCGTGCCGCTGAAGCCCTCGCCGACCTTGCCGTCGAAGATCTGCTCGGCGTCCACGCCGTCCTTGCCGGCCCGCGCCTCGACGCTGACGAGCGCCGAGTCGAACTTCTCCTTGCCCGCGTTCTCGATGACCACGGCGATCCGGTACGCCTTGTTGCCCTTCGTGTGACCGGCGGCGTACGAGTCGGGGGTGTACGAGGTCGCGCCGCCGACCGTGACCGTCAGATCGTCGTCGTAGACGGCCGAGTCACCGGCCTCCAGCGCCTTGCCGGCGTCCGGCTTGCCGCCGGAATCCTTGCCCTTGTCCTTTCCGGAGCCCGTGCCGCCGGCCTTCGGCGCGGCGGTGGCCGTGGTGTCCGACACCGCCTTGTCGAGCTCGTCCACCGCGTCGCCCACCGCCTTGAACGTGATCACCGCGCCGACCACCGAGAGGATCAGCGCGATCAGACCGAGGACGGCGCCGAACGTGGTCGCGCCCTTGTTGGTGGCCTCGCCGCGCTTGACCCGGCCCCGGCCGACCAGGCCGAGGATCAGGGCGATGACGCCGAGGATGCCCGCCAGCCAGAAGAGGAACGGGATCAGGCCGGAGACGGCGCCGATGATGCCGAGGATCAGTGCCGCGATGCCGAGGCCGTTGCGGGCCGGGCGGAGGCCCGGCGTCCGGGCCGGGGCGTACGGCTGCTGGGGCTGCGGGGACTGCGGCGGCTGCGTGAACTGGGACATGGCTGTGCCCTCCGGCAAGTACAGGGATGAGTGGTGAGCGGAATGCTGCGCCGCCTGGTGTAGCGACAGGTCAATAACAGCAGAGCTTGTGAACCGAGTCAACAGCGTTCACGCGAAACAGGTTCATGCACGGCGTGAACCGATGTCGTGTGAACGGCTCGGTATGCTCGCCTACACAGAGCAGGCAGCGCGGACGGATCAGGACCAGGGCGCCAGGACCAGGGAGACAGTCAGTGCCGGAGAACTCGACAGAGGTGACCGCGGCCGGGATCGCCCGGCTCGCGGGCGTGGGCCGCGCCGCCGTCAGCAACTGGCGCCGCCGCCACGCCGACTTCCCCAAGCCGGTCGGCGGCACGGAGACCAGCCCGTCCTTCGCCCTGCCGGAAGTCGAACAGTGGCTGCGCGACCAGGGGAAGCTCGCCGAGATCCCGCTCCGTGAACGGGTCTGGCAGCAACTGGCCGGGCACCCGGCCGGCGCCGTCCCCGCCCTCGTCCACGCGGGCTGCGCCCTGCTGCTCGTCCGGGACAGGCCCACCGCCTGGCTGGAGATCACCGCCGTGTCGGACGAGCGGATGGCCACGGTGCTGCACCTCGCCCTGACCGACCTGCTCGCCGCCCGCTTCGGTCCGGTCGCCGAGTCGGGCGACGGAAGCGGAGGCGGACCGAGCGGGTGCGTACGCGCTGTTCACACCCCCACCGCCGACGAACTCCTTCCGTCCGTTCCCCTGCTGCGCGCCACTGCCGAACTCGCCGCCGGGATCGGCGCCCGTCAGGCCTTCGAGTTCCTCCTCGGCCGCCAGCTCGACGCCAACCCGCGCCAGTTCACCCTCACCCCTCCGGACCTCGCCGAGCTGATGGCCGCCCTCGTGGAGACGGGCAGCCGGTCCGCCCGTACGGTCCTCGACCCGGCGACGGGAACCGGCGCCCTGCTGCGCGCCCTCAGCCGTCCGACCGCCCTGTACGGGCAGGATGCCGACCCCGACCTCGCTGCGCTCACCGCGCTCCGCCTCGCCCTGAACTCCACCGTCGAGAGCTGCACGGTCGCCGTGCGGACCGGCGACACCCTGCGCGCCGACGCGTTCCCACGGCTCGCCGTCGACGCCGTGCTCTGCCACCCGCCGTTCAACGAGCGCAACTGGGGGCACGACGAGCTCGCCTACGACCCCCGCTGGGAGTACGGCTTCCCCGCCCGTACGGAGTCCGAACTCGCCTGGGTCCAGCACGCGCTGGCGCATCTGCGCGAGGGCGGCACCGCCGTCCTGCTGATGCCCCCGGCCGCCGCGTCGCGCCGTTCCGGCCGCCGGATCCGTGCCGATCTGCTGCGCCGCGGTGCCCTTCGTGCCGTCGTCGCCCTTCCGGCCGGCGCAGCGCCCCCGTACGGCATCCCGCTCCACCTCTGGGTGCTGCGCAAGCCGGGCGCCGGTGTGCGCCCCTCACCGGAGCTGCTGCTCGTGGACACCGCCGAGCCCGCCGAACCGGCCGCGGCGACCGCTGCCGCCACCGCGTCGGGCGGGCGCGACCGGCTCGACTGGCAAGCGGTGCGCAGCGCCGTGCTGGACGCGTGGGAGCCGTTCGACCGGGCGGAGCGGACCGGTCCCGAGTCGGACGCCTCCCTCGGCCGGACCGGCCCGGACCGGCCGGGTGTCAGCCGGGTCGTCCCCGTCATCGAACTCCTGGACGACGATGTGGACCTGGCTCCCGCCCGCCATCTGCCCCCGCCGACGGCCGCCGGCGGGTCGGCCGAACTCACCCGCGTACGGGACCGGCTGACCGAGACGCTGCGGCTGACCGCCACTCTCACCCCGCCGCTCGCGGACCTCTCCGACCCGGCCCGCTGGCCTCTCACCACCGTCGGTGAACTCGCCCGTGCCGGCGCACTCCAGCTCCGCACCGGCGGCTCCGGCACCGGACCCGGACCCGTCCTCACGGAATACGACGTCCTGGGCTCCACCGCCCCCTCCGGAACACTTCCCGCCACCACCGACGGGCCGCCCGAGGAGCCGGTCCTCGTCGAGCCCGGTGATGTCGTCGTCCCCGTACTGGGCGGCGGCACCGTCGCCCGGGTGATCGACGAGGCCACCGCGGGCGCCGCACTGGGCCGCAACCTTCAGCTGCTGCGCCCCGATCCGGCCGCTCTCGACCCGTGGTTCCTCGCCGGTTTCCTGCGCGGCACCGCCAACAACCGGCAGGCCAGCAGTTACGCGTCGACCGCGACCCGGCTCGACGCCCGCCGCCTCCAGCTGCCGCGCCTGCCGCTCGCCGAACAGCAGCGGTACGGAGCGCAGTTCCGTGCCCTCGCCGCCTTCGAGGACGCGCTCCGGCTGACCGGCCGGCTCGGGGGACAGCTGGTCCAGGGGATGTACGACGGGCTGACAGACGGTACGGTCACGCCGAAGTGAGCTGAACCACAACGGTTCCGTACAACCCCGGGACCGTTGTCGGTGTCGCCCTTTACGCTCAGGTCTGCCAGATCTGCGCGCGCTCACAGGTGCGTTCAGCACTTCCCCGACCAGGTACCAGGAGCAGCCATGTACGGCCCGGGTCATCCGCCGCAGCCGACGCCTATGCCGCCGCGTCGGCTGCCCAGCCGGGCCTGGATCGTGTCGATGCGTGTGCTGTTCGTGGTGCTCTCGGTGGGATCGATCGGTCTGCTGCTGTGGGCTCCGCTGCTGCGTCTCGCGATCGTGCGCCGCCGGACGTCCGACTGGTGGCTGACCGGGGCCGGTTTCGTGTTCGTCTGTGTCCTCCTGCCCGTCGTGGGCCGGGACGGCAGCAATGCCGACGCCAACGGCATCGACTTCGTTCTCATACCGATGCTGCTCCTGGCGATGCTGGCCGCCCCCGTGTACTACCTGGTCGCGGACATCCGTCACTACGAGCAGTTCGAGAAGCAGCCTTTCGCCGGTGGATACCTGCCGCCGGTGCCGGGGTACGGGTACACGACCGTGCCTGTACAGCAGCCGCGGCCTGCTCAGTCGCCGCAGTACCAGCCACAGCCACAGCCACAGCAGTACCAGCAGCATCAGCCGCCTCGGTACCAGCCCCACTCCCAGGATGCGCATCCCCAGAGCTCGCAACCCCAGCCCGGGCAGCGCGCGTCCACGCCCACCCCGCCCCACCGCATCGACCAGGTCCGCGCCGAGCTCGACGAGCTGAGCGACTACCTCCGTAAGGAGGAGGACCGTTGAGCGGACGCGTCATCGCCGGGCGGTACGAGCTGGCGACCGTCCTGGGCCAGGGCGGCATGGGCCAGGTCTGGACGGCGTACGACCAACGCCTCGACCGCAGGGTCGCGGTGAAGCTGCTCCGGCCCGACCGGGTCGCCGGACCCGGCGGCAGCGGTGCCGCCGACGAGCTGCGACGCCGGTTCGTGCGCGAGTGCCGGGTCACCGCCCAGGTGGACCATCCGGGTCTGGTCACCGTCCACGACGCGGGTAATGACGACGACGACCTGTTCCTCGTCATGCAGTACGTCGAGGGCTCCGACCTCGCCGACCATCTCGCCGAGCACGACCCGTATCCCTGGCAGTGGGCCGTCGCCGTGGCCGCCCAGCTCTGCGCCGCGCTCTCCGCCGTGCACGCCGTGCCGATCGTCCACCGCGACCTCAAGCCACGCAATCTGATGGTGCGCCCGGACGGCACGATCACCGTCCTCGATCTCGGCGTCGCCTCCGTCCTGGACAACGACACCACCCGGCTCACCCACACCGGTACGCCGATCGGTTCCCCGGCCTACATGGCGCCCGAGCAGGCGATGGGCGGCGCCGTCGGCCCGTACACCGACCTCTACGCGCTCGGTGTGCTGCTCCACGAACTGCTCAGCGGGGACGTGCCGTTCGCCGGATCCACCGCCCTCGGTGTGCTGCACCGCCACCTCTACGAGCCGCCGCTCCCGGTCCGGCAGATCCGACCCGAGATCCCCGAGCCGCTCGAAGCGCTCGTGCTGCGGCTGCTCGCCAAGGACCCGCAGCACCGTCCGGCGAGCGCCCAGGAGGTGTACGAGCACCTCACCCCGCTCCTCCCGTCCCGCTCCACGGGGCTGCCGTCCGGCCCGCTCGACCCGACCCGCCCGTTTCTGCGGCCGCACGCCCCGTGGCCCGACCTCGTCACCACTCCGCCCGCCGCGCAGCCGGCGCCGGTGGCCGCCAAACCGGATGTCGCGGCCGCCGTCGACGAGGTGAAGCAGCTGCTCGGACAGGGCAGGATCACCCAGGCCGTGGACATCCTCGGTGGCATCCTCCCGGCCGCGGCCGAACAGCACGGTGAGGGTTCGCCGGTGGTCCGCATCCTGCGCAAGCAGTACGCGGCGACGCTCATGGACGACGGGCAGTACCGTCGCGCCCTGCCCGAACTGCGCCGCCTCGCCGACGACCGCGCGGCGGAGGCCGGCCCGGCCGACACCCAGACGCTCCAGTACCGCTACGACGCGGCGCAATGCCTGGAGCAGCTGGGCGAACCGGCCGCCGCGCTCGCGGAGTACCGCGCGGTCCTGCCGTACTACGAGAACCAGTACGCGACGGGCAACGACCCGGCCCGTTCCTTCGAGATCCGTCAGCGCATCGGGTATCTGCTGCTCGCGGTCGGCGACCACGCGGCGGCGCGCGGACAGCTCCAGGCGCTGCTGTACGACACTGAGCGGATGTACGGGCCGCACCACCCACTGCCGGTGGAGCTGCGCCGCCAGCTCGACCGTCAGATGCAGGTCCGCGGCGGCTGAGCGGACCGGCCGGGGCCGACCGGTCGGGGTCCGGTCCCGCCAGGGATACGGGGCGACTTCGCCCGTTACGTCGACGTGTACTCCACCACCACGGGCTTCCCGTACGCCTCGACGCTGTACACCGGGCACCGCCGCGGTCACCAGTACGCCGTTGACAAGAAGGTGACGCACACCGGTGGCACGCTCACGATCGACCGGAACGCGTGGGATGCACCGGTCGCGACCGTGGGGGGGGCTGAGGCCGCCGGTCGTGGCTGACTGAGCGGCCACACCGAACTCCCCACCGGAGCTCCCGCCTGGCGGGCCGGGCCGACGGGACGTGCCGTCGGACCGGCCCGCCGCGGGCGGGAGGCCGGGTCAGTCCGGTCCCGCCAGTACGAGGTCCTGCCGTCCGGCGCGTCGTCGCACCCGCGCACCCCACACCGCCGCCCCGGCCAGCACGAGCAGCGCACCTGCTCCGACCGTCGAACCGGCCCGCAGCCCGGGCGGCCGGAACGTGCAGTCCACGGAGGACGCGTGGGCGGGGACCGGCACCGCGACCAGTCCCAGATAGGAGTCCGCGGGGCGCCCCTCGCAGCTCCAGCCCGCGATCCGGGGCGCGGCGAGCACGACGGTTCCGCTGCTTCCGGGCGGCAGTTCGGCCCGGATGCCGTCATCGGTGACGTGGACGGACGTCGCTCCTGTGCGCCGCAGTCCGGTCGTGGCCGCGGCCAGCCGGTCCCGGTCCAGACAGCCGAGGGCCTCGTCCGGCAGGGTCCCGGCACGGAGGGACCGCAGCGTGACCACGACCTGCCCGTCGGGGCCCACGATCTGTCCAAGTGGTTCCATCGCCGCGCGGCGGGCCGGCAGCAGGCCCCGGAGCTCGGTCTGCCGGCCCGCCCCCGGCTGATCGCTCACCCGAGCCGAGCCGAACACTCCGGGCGCCCACAGATAGACCTCGCTGCCTGCCGGACAGAGGGCGGTCAGCCGGTATGTGCCGCGCCCCACCCGGTGGGTGCGGTCGCCCTGTTCCTCGACCGGAGCGCCGCTCACCGTCCGGAGCGCCGTCCGCGGCACGGTATAGACCCGTGAACCGAGCAGCGACTCCTGGTTCCGGAACGGCGACGGGCCGAAGGACGGCGCCGCGCCTGGTTGGCGCACCGTCACCAGCGGCGGCACCTGCTGCCGGGCCACCGTCACCGGCCGGTCGTCCGGTGTGTCCCAACGCTGGTCCGGGTCACGCGGCCCGTGGACCCGAGCACCGACCGAGAAGATCGCGTCGGTGACAGGGTTGTCCATGCTCTGCATGGCCCGGCCGTTGGACGTCCAGCCGGCGCCGAGGGCGGCGAGCGTGCGGGTCAGTACGGCCGGCGTATGGCTGCTGTAGTACGCGCCGCCCTGACCGCCCACGAGCAGCGGATCGTTGGCGGTGGTCCGCTCCCCACCGGGGTCGGTGCGGTAGCGGGGCCAGCCGTCCGCGCGGGCCACCGCGTCGGCCTGTACGCGTTGCCGCTCGCCCCAGGGCGCGTAGTGATCGAGCCGGGCCAGGCGCTGCCGGTCGGCGAGCGCGGCGGTCGCCGCGGCCTGTCCCAGCAGCGCACCGGTCAGCAGCACGGCGACGAGACCCGCCCGACGGCCCCGGGCGGGCAGGGCGAGCGCGGCGGCCGTCGCCACCAGACCGGCCGCGAACAGCAGGTACGACCGGTGCGTGGCCAGGTCGCTGAAGGCCGCCCCTGCCGCGATCAGCGCCAGCACGGCGCCTCCGCCGAGCAGGGCCCGGGGCCCCGGCGGTCCGTACGAGACCGAGATCCAGGCAGCGATCACCACCAGACCGGCGAGCACGAACGTCTGCCGGTACGGACTGCCGTTGGGCGTCGCGAACGCGTGCCAGAGGAGATGGGTCGGCCCCCACTGCAGCGACAGCCCGACCCCCGCCACCAGCCCTGCCCACGCCCACCGTTCGCGCCGCGGTACACCCCGCTGGAAGGCGAGTGCGCAGGCCGGAAGCAGCGCGACGGCGCTCAGGAAGAGGGCGGGGGTGAAGAAGCCGTACGTGCCGGGGAACAGCCGGGCGAGCACATCGGGCCAGGCAGCGGGCTGGAACGTCTGGTCCCAGCCGGGGTAGGCGTGTTTCGTGCCCAGGTAGACGGGAATCAGGACGGGCGCCGCGAGCCCGATCCCCACCAGCACGCTCCCGGCCGCCCGCGCCAGCACCCGTATCGCAGCCTTCGCCCGCCCGGGTCCCTTCTCGCCCTCCGTCAGCAGACGTACCACCAGCACCAGGGCGGCCCCCAGGGTCGCCATGTACGCCGTATAGAAGTTGGCGACCCACACCACCGCGACGAGCAGCGGAGCCACCAGGCGATGGCGTCCCGTCCGGGCCCACTCACCGACCAGACAGAGCAGTGGCAGGGCGATCAGACCGTCCAGCCACATCGGGTTGTACGACGCCTCGGCGACCGACCAGCCGCACAACGCGTACGAGCCGCCGAGCACCCCGGCCAGCCACCAGCGCCCGCCCCGCAGTGTCAGCAGCAGGAATGCCATCGCTGCCGCGGCGGACGCCATCTTCACCACGGTCACCACGTACACCGCGAGGTCGATGCGGTCCCGCGGGAAGACCCCGACGAGCAGTGCGAACGGGCTGCTCAGGTAGGTGCCGAAGTCCGGCAGGAAGCTGGTGCCGTATCCGGAGGACCAGTTCAGGAGCAGCCCGCCGTCGGCGTGTCCGTGCAGCAGGTCCCAGAGCCGGGCGTGGAACGGCACGAACTGATTGCCGAGATCATTGACGCTCCGGGTGCGCGGCCCGAACGGAAAGCTGCGGGCCACGGCGTCACCCGCGCACACGGCGGCCGTGGTGATCAATGCGGCGAGCGTGACCGCGGCCGTGCGGGGACGGAAAGTCGGCATACGGACGAATATCGCATCCGTGAAAGTGATGAGCAGGTGGAACCTCTCATTCAATAGTTCAATTCACGTAATGGTCGCCCGTTGTCCATGTTTGCCCTCCATGCCTGACGCACCGACAGAGTGAGATGCTTCCGTGCTGATCTCGTTGGTAGTGCCTTGTTTCAACGAGGAGGAAATCCTCGAACGTTTCCATGCCCGTGCCACGGACGAAATGAGCCGGCTGGGGCATGATTTCCAGATTGTCTACGTCGACGACGGCAGTGCGGACCGCACGCTGCTGATCCTGGAGGAGCTGGCGGTAGCGGACCCGCGGATCCGCTACCTCTCCTTCAGCCGCAATTTCGGCAAGGAAGCCGCCATGCTCGCCGGCCTCCAGCACGCCGACGGCGATGCGGTCGTCATCATGGACGCCGACCTTCAGCACCCGCCCGAGCTCGTCGGCCGCATGCTGGAGGAGCACGCCCACGGCTACGACCAGGTGATCGCCCGCCGCAACCGCAAGGGCGACCGCGTCACCCGCACCCTCGGGGCCCGCGCCTACTACTGGCTGATCAATCGCCTGGTGGACGTGGAGCTGGTCGACGGGGTCGGTGACTTCCGGCTGCTGTCCCGGCGTACCGTCGACGCGGTCCTCGAACTCACCGAGTACAACCGTTTCTCCAAGGGTCTGTTCGCCTGGGTCGGATTCCGGACGACGACCTTCGGATACGAGAATGCCGTCCGTGAGAAGGGCAGTTCCGCCTGGACGCTCGGGAAGCTTCTCAACTACGGGCTCGACGGGCTGCTCTCCTTCAACAACAAGCCGCTGCGCGCCGCCCTGTACCTGGGGATGGCGCTGATGTCCGTCGCCTTCGCCTATGCCGCCTGGATCGTCGGCGTCGCCCTGGTGAAGGGTGTGGACACGCCCGGCTATGTCACGCTGATCGTCGTGGTCACGGCGCTCGCCGGGGTCCAGATGGTGATAGTGGGTGTCGTCGGCGAGTACGTCGGCCGCATCTATTACGAGGTGAAGCGGCGCCCGCACTTCTTGGTGAAGGCGTCCAATACCGGCGTACCGAATCAGCAGCGGCCGCGGGAGTTCGTACGCCGATGACGGTCACGGCCCAGATGGCCCGCTTCGCACTCGTCGGCGTCGTGAACACCGGTACGTACTACGGCTTCTACCTGGCCCTGCTGTCAGTGCTGCCGTATCTGGCCGCGCATGTGATCGCGTTCGCGTTGAGCATGATCGGTTCGTTCCTGCTGAACTCGTACTTCACGTACCGGACCCGGCCCACCTGGCGGAAGTTCCTGCTCTTCCCGCTCACCAACGCCGCCAACTTCGTCATCACGACCGGTGGTGTCTGGCTGCTGGTCGACCGTGCCGGCTTCAGCAGCCGCTACGCACCACTGGTCGCGGCGGTGGCGGCCATCCCGATCACCTTTGTGGTCTCCCGCGCGATCATGCTGCGGCCGGACGTGAGGCCCGAAGCGGTCGAACGCGTGCGCTGAGCACAGCGGATTCGGCCCACATCCCCAACTCCTTCCGAATCGTTGGTCGAACCAGTGGCCCGGATCACGCCCACTGCCTAACATCGATCACCGCAAGGTCTTGTGCACCGCCGCACAATCTCTCCCCGGGAGGCTCCTTTGCACCGCCGCCGTCGCACCGCGCTCGTCGTCTCCGCCGCCATGCTCGTCGCGGGGCCGCTGCTCTCCGCCTGCGGGAACCAGGCCCACCCAGGTGCCGCAGCCGTGGTCGGAGGGGACCGGATCGAGGTGTCCACCGTGCAGGCCCAGGTGGCGGAGGTACGCACCGCGCAGCGCGAGTCCGACCAGTCCGTCCAGCTCATCAGCAAGTCGGGGCAGCTCGGCCGGGCCAAGCTGCACGGGCTGATCTTCGACCGGATCCTGGACAAGGCCGCCGCGGACGCGAACGTGACGGTCAGCCGCAAGGAGATCCAGGAGATGCAGCAGTCGGCGGCCACCCAGTCCGGGGGAGAGGAACAGCTGCGGACGACGATGCTCGAGCAGAGCTGGGTCGCCCCGGAGCAGATCGAGGCCGTCCTGCGCGAGCAGGTCCAGCTGACGAAGCTGGCCCAGGCGCTCGGCGCCGACCTGCAGCAGCCCGCCGGGCAGAAGGCCGTCGGCGACGCACTCACCGCGGCATCGAAGTCGCTGCACATCGACGTCAACCCGCGCTTCGGTACCTGGGACGACAAGCAGACCCAGCTCGCCAACTACAAGGCCCCGTGGATCACCCAGGTCACCAAGCCCGCCCAGCAGGAAGCCGCAGCAGGCGCGTAGGTAGGTTGGTGGGGTGAACGCTGAAGATCCCGGTCGTATCGTCCTGCTCACCGCCAGCCACCGGGTCGCGCCCGGGCTGCTGTCCTGGCCGGCCTGGCAGACGCTGCACGCCGCCGACCGGGTGCTCTGCGCCGAGCAGGACCACGCCCAGCTGCCGTATCTGCGCGAGGCGGGCGTCACCGTCGAGCACACCGCGCCCACCGCGCAGGAGCTCGTCGACGCCTGCGCCGGCGGCCGGACCGTCGTGGTCGTCACCGGCGGCGAGGGCAACCAGCCGCTGACGGACGGCCTGGCCCGGCTCGCCGGATCGGGCCGGGTGCAGATGCCGAACCTGGAGCTGCTGCCCGGCTCGTACGATCTGCCGGGCGCCCGCCTCCTCGATCTCGTCCAGGTCATGGACCGAATCAGGGCCGAGTGTCCGTGGACGTCGCAGAAGACCCACCAGGGACTCGCCAAGTACGCCATCGAGGAGGCGTACGAGCTGGTCGAGGCGATCGAGGACGGCGACCGTGACGAGCTGCGCGAGGAACTCGGGGACGTACTCCTTCAGGTCGTCTTCCACGCCAGGATCGCGGAGGAGGACGAGGACCAGCCGTTCTCCGTCGACGACGTCGCGGCCACCCTCGTCGAGAAGCTGATCCACCGCCATCCGCACGTCTTCGGCGACGAGACCGCCGAGACCCCGGAGGACGTGCACGCGCACTGGCTGCGCACCAAGGCCATAGAGAAACAGCGCGACTCGGTCACCGACGGGGTGCCGCTCGGCCAGCCAGGCCTGGCGCTGGCGGCGAAGCTGGCCGGCCGGGTCCGTACCGCCGGACTCGATGTGGCGCTCCCCGCGGGGGACGGCATCGGGTACGAGCTCCTCGCCCTCGCCGTACGCGCGGAACAGGACGGCACCGACCCCGAGGCCGCACTGCGGGCCGCCGGCCGTGCCTACCGGGACGCGATCCTCGCGGCGGAGGGCAACGGATAACGTCAGGGGGTGAACGACAGCCCCGCCGACACCCCCGCCGACGCTCCCGAACTCTTCACATGGGAGTTCGCCACCGACCCGTACCCGGCCTACGCCTGGCTGCGCGAGCACAGCCCCGTGCACCGCACCGCGTTGCCCAGCGGGGTCGAGGCATGGCTCGTGACGCGGTACGCGGACGCCCGGCAGGCCCTCGCCGACACCAGGCTCTCCAAGAACCCGGCGCACCACGACGAGCCGGCGCACGCCAAGGGGAAGACCGGCATCCCGGGCGAGCGCAAGGCGGAGCTGATGACGCATCTGCTGAACATCGACCCGCCCGACCACACGCGGCTGCGCCGCCTCGTCTCCAAGGCGTTCACGCCGCGCCGGGTCGCGGAGTTCGCGCCGCGCGTGCAGGAGCTGACGGACCGCCTCATCGACAACTTCATCGAGGAGGGGAGTGCCGATCTCATCCATGACTTCGCGTTCCCGCTCCCCATCTACGCGATCTGTGATCTGCTAGGCGTCCCCCGTGAGGACCAGGACGACTTCCGGGACTGGGCGGGCATGATGATCCGCCACGGCGGCGGCCCGCGCGGCGGGGTGGCGCGTTCGGTGAAGAAGATGCGCGGCTATCTCGCCGAACTGATCCACCGGAAGCGGGAGAACCCCGGGGACGATCTGATCTCGGGGCTGATCCGGGCCAGCGACCACGGCGAGCACCTCACCGAGAACGAGGCCGCCGCCATGGCCTTCATCCTCCTCTTCGCCGGCTTCGAGACGACGGTCAACCTGATCGGCAACGGGGTGTACGCCCTGCTGCGCAACCCCGGGCAGCGGGAGCGGCTGCAGCGCTCGCTCGACGCGGGGGAGACGGGGCTGCTGGAGACCGGCATCGAGGAACTGCTGCGGTACGACGGTCCGGTGGAGCTGGCGACCTGGCGGTTCGCCACCGAACCGCTGGAGCTGGGCGGGCAGCGGATCGCGGCGGGCGACCCCGTACTGGTGGTCCTCGCCGCCGCGGACCGGGATCCGGAACGGTTCGCCGACCCCGACACCCTCGACCTCTCCCGGCGTGACAATCAGCACCTCGGCTACGGTCACGGCATCCACTACTGCCTGGGAGCGCCGCTCGCCCGGCTGGAGGGACAAGCCGCGCTGGCCACCCTTCTGAGGCGCCTCCCCGATCTGCGCCTTGCGGTGGAACCTACCGATTTGCGGTGGCGCGGGGGGCTCATCATGCGCGGACTGCGCACTCTTCCCGTGGAGTTCCATCCCGGACATCGCTCCGGTGAAGGTGACGCTCTGTCAACTCCGTGACTTTCACGTGATCTGCGCTGCATCGACTTGTGACAAGCGTTCGAGTGCCGCTACGTTCACCGTTCGACTCACCAGTCACTTGTCAGTCACACGGAAGGCAACTCCATGGGCTCCGCGAACGGCAGACACCGTCGCCCTCGTCAGGCACCTGCCATCGTCGTCGCCGCAGGCGTCACCGGCTCGGCCATCGCCATCCCGCTGCTCGGCGCGGCCGGCGCGCACGCGGCCGACGCCACGACCTGGGACCGGGTCGCCGAGTGCGAGAGCGGCGGCATGTGGAGTGCCGATCTCGGCAACGGCTTCTACGGCGGTCTCCAGTTCTCGCAGGACACCTGGAAGTCGTACGGCGGTGAGGCGTACGCCTCGCGTGCCGACCTCGCCAGCCGCTCGCAGCAGATAGCGGTCGCCGAGAAGGTCCTCGACGACCAGGGGCCACGGGCGTGGCCCAGCTGCGCGGTGATCTCCGGGCTCACGGTGGACGGAGCGCTGCCGGGTGTCGACCCGGGAAGCCTGCTGTCGACCGACCCGACGGAGAGCGCGGACCCGTCCGACGAGGCCTCGGACGAGGCGTCGGACGAGGCGAACGCCACGGGCGGATCGAAGTCGTCGTCCGACAAGTCGTCGGAGAAGTCGTCCGGCAAGGCCTCGGGGCAGGCGTCGGGTGCGGCATCGAGCGAGCCGTCGGCCGACGTGCCGGATACGTCCGGTTCAGCCGACTCGTCCCGATCTTCCCGCTCTTCGGGCAACGAGACGGGTGGTAAGCACCGTGGCGCGCCGGCTCCCGAGGTGAGCCAGGGCATGGGAACGGGTGGTGACCGCGACTCGGGCCGCCATGCTTCCCGCGGTAACAGTGACGGACGCGACACGCGCGACTCGGCCGCCGACGGCACATACACCGTTCGGCCGGGCGACAACCTCTGGGCAATTGCTGATGCACAGAAGGTTCATGGCGGATGGCCGGCGCTCTATGAGGCAAACAAGAGTGCTGTCGGCGACGACCCGGATCTCATTCTTCCTGGCCAGAGCCTCGATCTCGGTGTGAAGGCGGAGTGAGACCAATCTGATCAACAGCTTAAATCACCCCAAAAATAGGGGTAGTTCAGAGGCCTATGTCCACTTATGCGTAAGTGAGACATGGGTCTCTTTGCGTTAATCGGCGTGTCTTGTCGGTCAGGCCTGTCCGTATTGCCCCCCACCTGCGAAAACGATGACCGGCCGGACGTGAGTAGGGGATGATTGTCGGTTATGTCCGTCTTTGAATGTGGGGGTTGCGTGCGTTTACGGTCGGAACCGCTCGCACCGCGGGCCCCGTCGATCGTCACGCCGAATCCTGCCGTCGGTCGAAGGGAACAGACGCGTAAAGCGCCGTAGGCAGGAGCGGGGGACCCAGGTAAGCGCCGGAACCGATGGTCGAAGGACCGTCAGGACCGGCTTGGGGTGAAGTCGCGTGCTAGGACATGCGGCCGGGCAACTCACTTGGCCCGAACCCGACAGCTCACCTCGTAGGCGTCGGTGAGGAGAAGTTGCATGCTGCTGAACAGCAAGGGCAAGCACCGTCGCCCGTCCAAGGCCGTCCGTGTGGCCACGCTCGCCGGTGTCGCCGGTGCCGCCATCGCCGTTCCCCTGATGGGCGCCACGGGCGCCTCCGCGGCCTCCGTCGCCACGTGGGACGCCGTCGCCCAGTGCGAGTCCGGTGGCAACTGGTCCATCAACACCGGCAACGGCTACTACGGCGGCCTGCAGTTCTCGCAGTCCAGCTGGGCTGCCGCCGGCGGCACGCAGTACGCCCCGCGGGCCGACCTGGCCACCAAGGCCCAGCAGATCGCCACCGCCGAGAAGCTCCTCGACATGCAGGGTCCGGGCGCCTGGGGCTGTGCCGGCGCCGGCAACCTGACCAACGACGGTGTCGACCCGGGTGTCGACACCGGCTCCGCCGCCGCGAAGCCGGCCGCGCCGAAGCCGGCCGAGCACACCGAGGCCCCCACCGCCTCCCGCTCGGACCGCGGCACCGCCCCCGAGGCCGCGAAGACCGTCACCACGCCGACCGGCCAGAAGGTCGCGAAGGGTGACGGCGAGTACAAGGTGAAGGCCGGTGACTCGCTCAGCAAGATCGCCGAGGCGCACAAGGTGAAGGGCGGCTGGCAGCAGCTGTTCAAGCTGAACAAGAACATCGTCAAGGACGCCGACCTGATCTTCCCGGGTCAGCAGCTCCACCTGACGAAGTAGTACGAGCCTCGGCAGAAAAGCTCTCTCTCCTCCCTGAGCACCCCGACCCGGCGCGGATTCCCCCGTACGCGCCGGGTCGGGGTTTCTGCGCTCAGCGTTCAACTGTTGTGGTTACCGCTCAGTAGATTTCGCAAGATTTGCCCGTCTTCGGGTGCCCTTGGGTCCTTTTTCGTCCCAGGAGGCGGGCGGTCGCCGAACGCAGTGCGCCAAGGCGGTTAGGCTCTTGGCGCAAGGCCAAAGCGACCCTGCACAATCAGCGTCACATCCCAGAAGGAGATGCCTCGTGCCGTCCATCGACGTCGTCGTAGCCCGGGAAATCCTCGACTCCCGCGGAAACCCCACGGTCGAGGTCGAGGTCGGCCTCGACGACGGCAGCACCGGCCGTGCTGCTGTTCCGTCCGGCGCCTCCACCGGTGCGTTCGAGGCCATTGAGCTTCGCGACGGTGACCCCAACCGTTACCAGGGCAAGGGCGTCGAGAAGGCCGTCCTCGCCGTGATCGAGCAGATCGGCCCGGAGCTCGTCGGCTACGACGCCACCGAGCAGCGGCTGATCGACCAGGCGATGTTCGACCTGGACGCCACCGAGAACAAGGGCTCGCTCGGCGCCAACGCCATCCTCGGCGTCTCGCTGGCCGTCGCGCACGCCGCCTCCGAGGCCTCGGACCTGCCGCTGTTCCGCTACCTCGGTGGCCCGAACGCGCACCTGCTGCCCGTCCCGATGATGAACATCCTCAACGGTGGGTCGCACGCCGACTCCAACGTGGACATCCAGGAGTTCATGATCGCCCCGATCGGTGCGGAGTCCTTCTCCGAGGCCCTGCGCTGGGGCGCCGAGGTCTACCACACGCTGAAGAAGGTCCTGAAGACGAAGGGCCTGTCGACCGGTCTCGGCGACGAGGGCGGCTTCGCGCCGAACCTGGAGTCGAACCGCGCCGCCCTGGACCTCATCCTCGAGGCCATCAAGGAAGCCGGTTACGCCCCGGGCAAGGACATCGCGCTCGCGCTCGACGTCGCCGCCTCGGAGTTCTACAAGGACGGCAAGTACGAGTTCGAGGGCAAGTCCCGTTCGGCCGCCGAGATGACCGAGTACTACGAGGAGCTCGTCTCCGCGTACCCGCTGGTCTCCATCGAGGACCCGCTGTACGAGGACGACTGGGCCGGCTGGAACGTCATCACCCAGAAGCTCGGCGCCAAGGTGCAGATCGTCGGCGACGACCTGTTCGTCACCAACCCGGAGCGTCTGGCGCGTGGCATCGAGGAGGGCTCCGCCAACGCCCTGCTCGTCAAGGTCAACCAGATCGGTTCGCTGACCGAGACCCTGGACGCCGTCGAGCTGGCCCAGCGCAACGGCTTCAAGTGCATGATGTCCCACCGCTCCGGTGAGACCGAGGACGTCACCATCGCCGACCTCGCCGTCGCGGTGAACTGCGGTCAGATCAAGACCGGCGCCCCGGCCCGCTCGGACCGTGTCGCCAAGTACAACCAGCTGCTGCGCATCGAGGAGATCCTCGACGACGCGGCGGTGTACGCGGGCCGCTCCGCGTTCCCGCGCTTCAAGGGCTGATCGCAGGCCCGTCACGGGTCAAAGGCACCGGCCTCCGTCCGTCCCCGCACTCGGTCCCGTACCGTGTGCGGGGACGGACGTGCGTAGTGGGGAGGCGGAGACATGGCCGCGAAGGACCGGGACCGGTTCTCCACCGCGACCCGGCTGCGGCTGCTCGGAGAGCAGACCGCCGCCCGCGTCTACCGGTCCCAGAACCGCCGTCAGGCCCGCCGCTCCCGGCTCACCGGCCGGGCCGCGTTCCTCGCCCTTGTCGTCTGCTCCCTGGTGGTGGCGCTCGCGTACCCGATGCGGCAGTACGTGTCGCAGCGCGACGAGATCGCCGACCAGGAAAGGCTGGCGCAGGAGGCGGAGGCGCGCACCGAGGAGCTCCGCGACGAGAAGGCGCGCCTCCAGGACGACGCGTACATCCGGCGGCTGGCCCGGGAGCACCTGCACTACGTCCTTCCCGGGGAGACCGGTTACACCGTGGTCGACCCGGACGCGGCCGAGGAGCGCAGCGGAGGGTCGGAGGAGACCGACCGCCCGTGGCACTCCAACCTGTGGGACGGCGTGGACTCCGCCGACCGCGACTGACCTCTTCTCCCCTTTCCCGATCCGCTGCGCAACCGCAGTTCAAGCATCCCGAGTAGAACCAAGGCAGGCATGGAAACGCCCCCTCCCCAGACCGAATCCACCACGCCCACCGAGGCGGACATCGCCGCGTTCCAGCAGCAGCTCGGCCGCCCGCCGCGTGGACTGCGTGCGATCGCGCACCGCTGCCCGTGCGGCAACCCGGACGTGGTGGAGACGCAGCCGCGGCTGGAGGACGGTACGCCGTTCCCGACGACGTACTACCTGACGTGCCCGCGCGCGGCGTCCGCGATCGGAACGCTGGAGGCGAACGGCGTCATGAAGGAGATGACGGAGCGTCTGGCCACGGACCCGGAGCTGGCGGCGGCATACCGCAACGCGCACGAGGACTACATCGCCCGGCGTGACGCGATCGAGGTGCTGGAGGGCTTCCCCAGCGCGGGGGGCATGCCGGACCGGGTGAAGTGTCTGCATGTACTGGTCGGGCACTCGCTGGCGGCGGGACCGGGCGTGAATCCGCTGGGGGACGAGGCGATTGCGATGCTGCCGGAGTGGTGGCGCAAGGGGCCGTGCGTGACGCCGTGCGAACCCGCGCCCGAGTCCGGCACGTCAACCCCGTCCGGCGACCCCGGACCGGGTTCCGGGGCGGATCCCCGAGCATCACGACAGGAGCGCCCATGACCCGCGTCGCCGCCATCGACTGCGGTACCAACTCGATCCGGCTGCTCGTCGCCGACGCCGACCCGGCCACCGGTGAGCTCATCGAGCTCGACCGGCGGATGGAGATCGTCCGGCTCGGCCAGGGCGTGGACCGCACCGGCAGGCTCGCCCCCGACGCGCTCGAGCGGACCTTCGCCGCCTGCCGCCGGTACGCGGCCGTCATCAAGGAGCACGGCGCGGAGAAGCTCCGCTTCGTCGCCACCTCCGCCTCCCGCGACGCGGAGAACAGGGACGAGTTCGTCCGCGGCGTGCTGGACATCCTCGGCGTCGAGCCCGAGGTGATCAGCGGCGACCAGGAGGCGGAGTTCTCCTTCGAGGGCGCCACCAAGGAGCTCGCGGGCCGGGACCATCTCGCCAAGCCGTACCTGGTGGTCGACATCGGCGGTGGTTCCACCGAGTTCGTCGTCGGCGACGACCGGGTGCTGGCCGCGCGGTCCGTGGACATCGGCTGCGTACGGATGACGGAGCGCCACCTCGTACGCGACGGTGTCGTCACCGATCCGCCCACGCTGGGTCAGATCACCGCCATCCGCGCGGACATCGACGCCGCCCTGGACCTCGCCGAGGAGAGCGTCCCGCTCACCGAGGCCGCCACGCTCGTCGGCCTCGCCGGCACCGTCACCACCGTGGCCGCGATCGCGCTGGGACTGCAGGAGTACGACTCCGAGGCGATCCACCACTCCCGGATCTCCTTCGAGCAGGTCCAGGAGATCACCGGGCGGCTCGTGGCCTCGACCCACGCCGAGCGCGCCGCGATCCCCGCGATGCACCCGGGACGCGTCGACGTGATCACCTCAGGGGCGCTCGTCCTGCTGGCCGTGATGAAGCGGACCGGGGCCCGCGAGGTCGTCGTCAGCGAGCACGACATCCTGGACGGAATCGGCTGGTCGATCGCCTAGGCGAGGCGGCCGGGCGGGGGTGCGTACGGGCGCGGCAGGTGACACGCTCATGCGCACTCCCGCCTGCACTTTTGAGCCTCCGTCGGCTCACCGTGGACCCTTCGCGGCCCCCCTCCGGGGACACGCCACGACGAAGTTCGTGAACTTCTTCACAAGGAATTCGGCACTCCGGACCACACTTCTGCTCCGTACGGGCTTCCATGGCCGCCGACGGGTCCGCCTGCCGCGCATGCGGGACGGTTTCGAGTGTGTTTCGAGGGGGCGGGTGAACGGGGTGGTCCACCGCGCTCGGGGGGCTCAAGGGCCTGCTCACAAGCGGTGAACAACGTTCGCCGCGGCACGGTGGTTCCCCCGCACCGCCATGACCTCGGTCACGTGGGCGGCGAAGTGTAGCAGAGGGTCGGGGATACCTTGTGAAGGGGCTCACGAGCGTGCCCCCCGGGTGGGGTGGATACTCGATGGCATGAGCACCACGGAGCGTCCCAGGATCCTCGTAGTAGGCGGTGGGTACGTAGGCCTGTACGCAGCTCGGCGCATTCTGAAGAAGATGCGCTACGGCGAGGCGACCGTCACGGTCGTCGACCCCCGGTCGTACATGACCTACCAGCCCTTCCTCCCCGAAGCCGCCGCCGGCAGCATCTCGCCTCGGCATGTCGTCGTCCCGCTGCGACGCGTACTGCCGAAGGCCGAGGTTCTCACCGGCCGCGTCACGACCATCGATCAGGACCGCAAGGTCGCCACGGTCGCGCCGCTCGTCGGCGAGGCCTACGAGCTGCCCTTCGACTACCTGGTCATCGCGATGGGCGCGGTCTCCCGCACCTTCCCGATCCCCGGCCTGGCCGAACAGGGCATCGGCATGAAGGGCATCGAGGAGGCCATCGGCCTGCGCAACCACGTTCTCGAGCAGCTGGACAAGGCCGACTCGACGACCGATGAGGACGTCCGCCGCAGGGCGTTGACGTTCGTCTTCGTGGGCGGCGGCTTCGCCGGTGCGGAAACCATCGGCGAGGTCGAGGACATGGCCCGCGACGCGGCGAAGTACTACACGAGCGTGAAGCGCGAGGACATGCGCTTCATCCTCGTCGACGCCGCCGACAAGATCCTTCCCGAGGTCGGCCCGAAGCTGGGCACCTGGGGCCGGGAGCACCTGGAGTCCCGTGGTGTCGAGGTCTTCCTCTCGACCTCCATGGACTCCTGCGTCGACGGTCACGTCGTCCTGAAGAACGGCCTCGAGGTCGACTCCAACACCATCGTGTGGACGGCCGGCGTGAAGCCGAACCCGGCGCTGGCCCGCTTCGGCCTGCCGCTCGGCCCGCGCGGTCACGTGGACACCTCCGAGAAGCTTCAGGTGCAGGGCACCGACTACATCTGGGCCGCGGGCGACAACGCCCAGGTTCCGGACATGGTCGGCCGCAAGGCCGGTAACCCGAACGCCTGGTGCCCGCCGAACGCCCAGCACGCACTGCGTCAGGCCAAGGTCCTCGGCGACAACGTCATCTCCGGGATGCGCGGCTTCCCGCAGAAGGACTACAGCCACGCCAACAAGGGTGCGGTCGCCGGTCTCGGCCTGCACAAGGGCGTCGCGATGATCGTCATGGGCAAGATGAAGATCAAGCTCAAGGGCCGTCTCGCCTGGTACATGCACCGTGGCTACCACGGCATGGCGATGCCGACGTGGAACCGTAAGATCCGGATCTTCGCCGACTGGACCCTTGCGATGTTCCTCAAGCGCGAGGTCGTCTCGCTCGGCGCCATGGAGACGCCGCGCGAGGAGTTCTACGAGGCCGCCAAGCCGGCTCCGGCTCCGGCCGCCGCCAAGGCCGAGGGCGAGAAGGCCAACGCCTCCTAGTCCACCCGCGGATGCTCGCATCCGCGCAGCTTGTGCATGACCCCGAAGGGGCCGTCCGCCATCCGTGGTGCGGGCGGCCCCTTCGGCGTCCCCGGGGAGGGCCGGCCCTCCGACCCGTAAGTGCGTGTGAACTACAGGTATTTTGCCGATCCATTGCGCCGCTACGGGATGGCGTTGGCGCCGGAGAGTGTTGACCGGGGTGTACCTCGTCGTGGCACCACGGGTGCAGGGCGTGGTTCACGGCATGTTTGGGCATGTTCGGGCACGTTGGGAAACACCATCACGGAGGTGTACGCCATGGCAGACGCCGCGTTGCGGCTGACCGCTCTCGCCGAGGAGTTGCTGGGAGAACCCGTACCGGTCCGGATCCGGGCCTGGGACGGCAGTGAATCCGGACCGCCAGGTGCCCCCGTACTCGTCGTCCGGAACCGCCGCGCGCTGCGCCGGCTGCTCTGGAAGCCGGGCGAACTGGGCCTCGCCCGCGCCTGGGTGGCCGGCGAGCTCGACATCGAAGGCGATCTGTACGAGACCCTGGACCGGATGGCCGGGCTGCTCTGGGAGCGCGGGGCGGACGCGAAGGACACCGTCCACCCGATCCGGGACCCCAAGGTGCGGGCTGCCGCGCGCGGCCTGCTGCAGCTTGCCGGGCCCTGGCCGCCCCCGCCCCCGCCCCCCGAGGAGGTCCGCCGCCGCACCGGTCCCCTCCACACCAGGCGCCGCGACAAGGAGGCCATCAGCCACCACTACGACGTGGGCAATGACTTCTATGAACTGGTCCTCGGCCCGTCCATGGTCTACTCCTGCGCCTACTGGGAGGACGGCGGCAGCCTGGAGGACGCCCAGCGCGACAAGCTCGACCTGGTCTGCCGCAAGCTAGCCCTGAAGGAGGGCGACCGCCTCCTCGACGTCGGCTGCGGCTGGGGCTCCATGGCCATGCACGCGGCTCGCGAGTACGGCGCCCAGGTCACCGGAGTGACCCTCTCCACCGAGCAGGCCGCGTTCGCCCGCAAGCGCATCGCCGAAGAGGGGCTGACGGACCGGATCGAGATCCGGGTCCAGGACTACCGGGACGTCAGGGACGGCCCCTACGACGCCATCTCGTCGATCGGCATGGCCGAACACGTCGGTTCGGTCCGCTACCGCGAATACGCAGACAGCCTCTACGCACTGCTCAGGCCCGGCGGCCGGCTGCTCAACCACCAGATCGCCCGCCGTCCCGAGAAGGACGAGTCCGCGTACCACGTGGACGAGTTCATCGACGCGTACGTCTTCCCGGACGGCGAACTCGCGCCGGTGGGCCGGACCGTCGCAACGCTCGAGGAAGCGGGCTTCGAGGCCCGCGACGTCGAGTCGATCCGCGAACACTACGCACTGACCCTGCGCCGTTGGGTCGCCAACCTGGAGAAGCACTGGGACCGCGCCGTCACCATGACCTCGCCCGGCCGGGCCAGGGTCTGGCGGCTCTACATGGCGGCCTCCGCGCTCTCCTTCGAGCACAACAAGATCGGCGTCAACCAGATCCTCGTGGTGCGTCCCATGGACGGCGGGGCGTCCCGGATGCCGTTGCGAGCCCGCGAATGGAAGGCCTCCGCGGCCGACTGATCGCGTACGAACGCGGAGAGGGCCGGTACCCGCAGCTCCAGCTTGCGGGTACCGGCCCTCCGTATCAGGGGCCGGCCGTCAGCGGCTCACTCGTCACTCCGTCTTGATCGCCGTCAGCATGTTCAGCTTCGCCGCGCTGCGGGCCGGCCAGAGCGAGGCCAGTACGCCCACCAGCGCTGCCAGCACCAGGAAGACCGCGATCCGGTCCCACGGGATCACCAGGGCGTAGCCCGGGATGGCTGAGGCCAGCGTCCGGCCGATCGCCCAGCCGAGGAACGTACCGAGTGCGACACCGATCACCGCACCGAAGACCGAGATGACCACGGCCTCCAGCCGGATCATGCGCTTGACCTTGCGCCGGTCCAGCCCGATCGCCCGCAGCATGCCGATCTCCTGCTGGCGCTCGAAGACCGACATCGCCAGGGTGTTGACGACCCCGAGCACCGCGATGATCAGGGCCATCGCCAACAGCCCGTACATGATGTTCAGCGCCGTGCTGACGAAGCCGCCGAACATGTCCCTGATGTCCTGACGGTCCATCACGGACATCGCCGGGTTGTCACCCAGGGCGTCGACCACGGCCTGCTCGTTGGCCTTCGACGCGCCACCGTCCGTCTTCAGCCAGATCTCGCGGATGTCCGGGCGGCTCTGGTGCGCGTCCAGGATGTTCTTCGGCATCAGGACGGGCGAGAGGAACTCGTTCTCCTTGTAGACCGCGCCGACCTTCAGGGTGCCCTTCTTGTCGTCGTCGTACGTCACCGGGAGCGAGGTGCCGGGCTTCCACCCGTTGGACTTCGCGGTCTTGTCGCCGACGGCGATCTCGCCGTCGGCGAGCGAATCCAGTGAACCGGAGACCGTCTTCACGGAGAAGACCTTCTGCACCTCGCCCGGCGTCACCCCGGACGCCGCGTGGTAGGTGCCCTCGACCCTGATGGAGGCCGCCTGCTGGGGCGAGACCGCGGAGACGGCGTCGGACTTCTCCAGGGCGGTGAGCGCGGACTCGTCGAGCGAGTCGCCGCTCGCCATCGAGATCATGTAGTCGGCCTTGATGTTGTCCGTCGTCATCCGGTCGACGGCCTGGCCGAGCGTGACGCCGAGCACCGAGATGCCGGTGACCAGGGTGAGGCCGATCGCGAGCGCGGAGGCAGTGGCTCCGGTACGCCGGGGGTTACGGACCGCGTTCTGCGCGGCCAGCTTGCCCGAGACGCCGAACAGCTTCTGCAGCAGCGGCCGCACCAGCGCGATGACCGGCCGCGACAGCAGCGGGATCAGCACGATGACACCGATCAGCGCCACGAAGGCGCCGGCTCCGATGATCGTCCGGCCGTCCGAACCGGCCGCCGCACCCGCGACGATCCCGGCCGCACCGAGCAGGGTGAGTACCCCGCCGATCGAGTTCCGCACGACCAGCGACTTGGTGGTGGCCACCGCGTGGACGCTGCTCATCGCGGCCACCGGCGCGATCTTCGCGGCGCGGCGGGCGGGCAGCCAGGCGGCCAGCACGGTGATCAGGATGCCGACGCCGAGCGCGGCACCGATCGCGACGGGGGAGACCACCAACGGACCGGCCGGGATCTTTCCGCCGATCACGCTCATCGCCGAGCGCAGTCCGGTGGCGAGGCCGATACCGAGCACGAAGCCGATCACCGAGGCGAGCGCGCCGACGACGGCCGCTTCGAGGAGCACGGACCGTTTGACCTGGCGGCGGGAGGCGCCGACGGCGCGCAGCAACGCCAGTTCCTTGGTGCGCTGGGCGACCAGCATGGTGAACGTGTTGGCGATCAGGAAGATGCCGACGAACAGGGCGATGGCGGCGAACGCGAGCAGCATCGTGTTGAGGTTGCCCAGGCCGTCCTCGATCTGCTTCGCCTGGTCATCGGCGAGGACCTTGCCGGTCCTGGCGGTGGCGTCCTCGGGCAGCAGCGGCTCCACCGCGTCCAGCAGTTTCTGGTCGGAGGCACCGGCCGCGGCCGTGACGGTGACGTCCTGGAACCAGCCGGGCTTCAGATAGAGCTGCTGGGCGACCGAGGTGTCGAAGAGGACCAGGCTGCCGCCCGCGTTGACCGCGCCGTCCTCCGTGGTGAAGATCCCGGAGAGGGTGTACTCCTTCACCGGCCCGTTCGTGGCGACCCTGACCCGGTCGCCGACCTCGTACGCGCCCTTCTTCGCGGTCTCCTTGTCGAGTGCGATCCGGCTGTCACCGACCGGGCCCGTGCCGTCGACGAAGGTGTACGAGGCGTCCTTGCCGTTCGCGCCGGGGGCGAAGTTGCCACCGGTGTTGGACCAGCCGTTGCCGATCAGCTTGCCGCCCGGGTCGGCCACCCCGGCGAAGCCGGACACCCGGCCGGTGGCAGCGGCCACCCCGTCCAGGGACCGGATCTTCTTCAGGGTGGCCGCGTCGATGCCGGACGTCTTTTCGTCGCGTCGGTCGGCGTGGGTGGTGACGGCCACGGCGACGTCGTCGTAGCTCTTCGCCGACTGGTTGCGGAAGGCGTTGCCGAGGGTGTCGGTGAAGACCAGGGTGCCGGAGACGAAGGCCACACCGAGCATCACGGCGAGCACGGTCATCAGCAGCCTGGCCTTGTGCGCGAGCACATTGCGCAGGGCGGTACGGAACATGTCTGTCAGTCCTGGGATGGGGTCCGAAGCGGGGCGGGGAGGCGGTGGGTGCTCAGCTGGAACGGTGCTCAGCTGGTACGGCCCTTGGAGTCGAACGCCTTCATCCGGTCCAGCACCCCGTCCGCGGTGGGACGCACCATCTGGTCGACGATCGCCCCGTCCGCGAGGAAGATCACCCGGTCCGCGTAGGAGGCGGCGACCGGGTCGTGCGTCACCATCACCACGGTCTGCCCCAGCTCGCGCACCGAGTTGCGCAGGAAGCCCAGGACTTCGGCGCCGGAGCGGGAGTCCAGGTTCCCGGTCGGCTCGTCACCGAAGATGATCTCCGGCCGTGAGGCCAGGGCGCGGGCCACCGCGACGCGCTGCTGCTGGCCGCCGGAGAGTTCGGTCGGCCGGTGCTTCAGCCGGTCGGACAGACCCACCATGTCGATCACCCCACGCAGCCAGTCGGCGTCCGGCTTACGGCCCGCGATGTCCATCGGCAGGGTGATGTTCTCCAGAGCGGTCAGCGTCGGCAGCAGGTTGAACGCCTGGAAGATGAAGCCGATCTTGTCCCGGCGCAGCTGGGTGAGCTGCTTGTCCTTGAGGGAGCCGAGCTCCGTCTCGCCGAGCCGCACCGAACCGCTGCTGAAGCTGTCGAGACCGGCCACGCAGTGCATCAGCGTGGACTTGCCGGAGCCCGACGGGCCCATGATCGCGGTGAACTCGCCCTGCGGGAAGTCCACTGTGACCCGGTCCAGGGCGGTCACCTTGGTCTCGCCCTCTCCGTAGATCTTCGACAGTTCCGTGGCGCGTGCGGCCACCGCGGTGGCGCGGTGAGCGGTGGACATGGTGGTCACGGGAGACTCCTGGGTCGGGGCTCGGTTCAGGTACGGGGCCTTCTGCAAGGCACCGCTTCATCCTCTCCGCCGATTCGCCGCCGGTCGTCAGCCCCCGTGCCCGTTCCGGAGGCCCTCTTGAGTCGCATCGGCGGGGTACGCGCGTCCTCCTGCGGTATGACGGCGACCCTGATGCCGTACCGCGCGCGTCACCTCCGGGACGTCACCTGCGGCACGTCGCGACCGCCGCCCCGCACCCGGCGGTCAGCGCGGCGGCGCCGTGGAGCCGCGCGGGACGAGGCGGGCGGCGGAGTCCTCGAATCCGGCCGCGCTGCCCTCCGTGACCAGCGCCATCAGGGTGCGCGCCGCATGGCCTCCGTACGCCGGGATGTCCCGGCTCAGCGCGGTCAGCGGCGGCCGGACCACCCGGGAGAGCTGGGAGTCGTCCCAGGCGATCAGGGAGAGGTCGCCGGGGACGTCGAGCCCCATCTCCTGGGCGACCGAGAGACCGGCCACAGCCATGATGTCGTTGTCGTAGATGACGGCGGTGGGCCGCACGGCGGAACTGATCAGCCGCCGCGTGGCATGTGCCCCGTCGTCGCCGGAGTAGTCGGTGTGGACGATCAGCGGTTCGCCCAGACCCAGCTCGGCGCAGAACTCGCGCTGGGCCCGGTCGCGCAGCTGTGTGTGGATCAGATCGGGGAGCCCCGCCACCCGGGCGACGGACCGGTGGCCCAGCGCGGTCAGATACGTGAGGGTGTCGCGCACCGCCGCCGAGTCGTCCGACCATACGGAAGGGAGCGGGCCGGCCGCCGAGGGGTGGCCGATCACCACGGCAGGCATCCCGAGTTCGGCGACGCCCTCGATCCGCGGGTCGGGGCTGCGAAGGTCGGCGAGGAACACCCCGTCCACCCGGCCCTCGCCCCACCAGCGGCGGTACACCTCCAGCTCCTGCGCCGGATCGTCGACGACCTGGAGCAGCAGGGCGCAGCCGCGCGCGGAGAGTTCGCCCTCGATGCCGCTGATCAGTTCCATGAAGAACGGCTCCATGCCGAGCAGCCGGGCGGGCCGGCACAGTGCGAGGCCGACGGCGTCGGCGCGGGCCCGGGTCAGGGCGCGGGCGGCGCTGTTGGGCCGCCAGCCGATCTCCTGCGCGATGGCCTTGATCGAGGCACGGGTCGCCGGGGAGACCCCCGGCCGGTCGTTCAGCGCGTACGACACCGCGACCTTGGAGACCCCGGCGCGGCGCGCGATGTCCGCGATCGTAGGACGGTGCTTGGGCATGCGACCTCGCTTAACCGGTTCCTGTACCTCGGCCATCCTAATGACCGACTCTGCCACCTGCGACCTCCCGGAGGAAGTCGATGATCGCCCAACTGGCCTGATAACAAAGGGAATGGGAGCGCTCCCGCACCCTTGACACGACCTCTCGGCGGTCTTAACTTCACGGCACTTACCCGGTTCAGTGACTCCGCTCGGCAGGGATGGCGGGGAAGGGAGAGATGATGGGTACGGGATTCCGGGGACGGATCGCGACCACGCTCGCCGTGATCGGACTCGCCGCCACCGCGTGCACGGGAGGCGGTTCCTCGTCGGGTGGATCGGGCGGCTCCGGCGGCGGTTCGGGCGGCGCGCTTCCGCGTGACGAGACGCTCTACACGACCGGTACGCAGTGGGGGCCGCCGGCCAACTACAACCCGCTGCACGACTGGGACCACGCGACCGGCACCAAGGGCCTGGTCTACGAGACGCTGTTCCACTTCGACCCGAACGCGGGCAAGCTCACGCCCTGGCTGGCGCAGTCGGGCAGCTGGACCGCGGACAAGACCTACGAGGTGAAGCTGCGACCGGGCATCACCTGGTCCGACGGCAAGCCGCTCACCGCCCAGGACGTCGCCTACTCCTACGGGATCGGCAAGATCGAGGCGTCGTCCTTCCACAACCTGTGGACCTGGCTCGACAAGGCGGAGGCGGTGGACGCCACCACCGTCCGCTTCACCTTCAAGCAGGCCCGGTACCAGGAATGGGACTTCACCCTCTACGGGCGGCCGATCGTCCCTGAGCACATCTGGAGCAAGCGCTCCGACAAGGAAGTCCTCGACGGTGTCAACGACAAGCCGGTAGGGACCGGGGCGTACACCCTCAAGAGCCACACCCAGGACCGAGTCGTGTGGCAGCGGCGCGACGACTGGTGGGGAGTCAAGTCGCTCGACATGAAGCCGGCCCCCCGCTACATCGTCGACGTCTCCAACCCCAGCAACGAAGTGGTCATCGGCCAGCTGGGCCAGGGCCAGCTGGACCTGAGCAACAACTTCCTGCCGGGCGCCTCCTCGCTGATCAAGAGCAAGAAGGTCGTCTCGTACTACGACGAGCCGCCCTACATGCTCTCCGCCAACACCGCCTGGCTGGTGCCCAACACCAAGAAGAAGCCGATGAACGACGCGGCCTTCCGCAAGGCGCTCGCCGCATCCGTCGACGTCGGGAAGATCGTCAAGGGGGTGTACGGAGAGCTGGTCAAGCCCGCCGATCCGACCGGGCTGCTCCCGCAGTGGAACCAGTTCGTCGACCAGGACCTGGTGGCGAAGGAGGGCTTCTCCTACGACACGGGCAAGGCCAAGCAGATCCTCACCGACGCCGGGTACAAGGACACCGACGGCGACGGATTCGTGGAGAACACGGACGGCTCGAAGATCAGCCTCAAGCTGGCCGTGCCGACCGGCTGGACCGACTGGATGGAGGCCGCGAAGGTCATCGCCGCCTCGGGCAAGGCCGCGGGCATCCGGATCACCACCGAGTTCCCCGACCAGAACGCCCTCAACGAGCAGCGCGGCAAGGGCGATTTCGACCTCGTCATCAACAACGAGCGCCAGCTCTCCAACACCCCGTGGACGTACTACGAGTACATGTTCCAGCTCCCGGTCCAGAAGCAGCAGAACACGGTCAACTTCGGCCGGTACGAGAACAAGGAAGCCTGGGAGCTGGTTCAGCAGCTCGGTGGGGTGAAGACCGACGACACCGAGGGCATGAAGCAGGTCATCTCCAAGATCCAGGACATCCAGCTCAAGGAGATGCCGGTCATCCCGCTCTGGTACAACGGCCTCTGGTCGCAATCCACCACCGGGACCTGGACCAACTGGCCGTCGGACGCCTCGGGAGCGCCCAAGTACGCCCCCGCCCTGTGGCGCAACTGGCTGGAGATGGGCGGCTTCGAGGCGCTCACGCAGCTCAAGCCCGCCAAGTGACACGGCCGTTCTGATTCCATGCCCGCCCCGCCGTGCGCGCGCCCTGGCCGCTGTCCGCACGGCGGGGCTCTCTCCGGGGAGCCCCCTTGCGCCGTTACTTCGCCAGAAAACTCCTGATCTACGCGCTGACCTTCGTCGTCGCCGTCACCGTCAACTGGATGATCCCGCGCTTCATGCCGGGTGACCCGGTGTCGGCCATGGTGGCCCGCGCCCGGGTCTCCCAGCCCGAGGCCGTCGAGGCGATGCGCTCCTACTACAACGATCTGTTCGGCTTCGACGAGCCGGTCTGGCAGCAGTATCTGCACTTCTGGAGCGCCCTCCTGCGGGGCGACTTCGGGCTTTCCATCTGGGTCTTCCCCAAGCCCGTCGCCGATGTCCTGCTCGACGCTCTCCCGTACACCCTGGGTCTGATGATCCCGGCCATCCTGCTCAGCTGGTTCGTCGGCAACTGGGCCGGCGCCCTCGCGGCCCGCCGCAAGGTCCTGGACAACACACTGCTCCCGGCCGGATATCTGCTGACCGCGATGCCGTACATGTGGATCGCCGTCATCCTCGCCTGGGCGCTGGGCTCCAAGGCCGGCTGGTTCCCCCTCTCGGGCGGCTACAGCCTGAACATCCAGCCGAGCTACAGCATCGACTTCGCCGTCGACCTGCTGCAGCACTGGGTGCTGCCCTTCCTCTCCCTCTTCCTGGTCGCGCTCGGCGGCTGGGCCATCGGCATGCGCAACATGATCATTTACGAGCTGGAGTCCGACTACTCGTCCTATCTGTCGGCCCTCGGCGCACCGCAGCGCCTCATCCGCCGGTACGCCTTCCGCAACGCCGTACTGCCCCAGATCACCGGTCTCGCACTCCAGTTGGGCGTCCTGGTGGCCGGAGCGCTCGTCACCGAGATCGTCTTCGCCTATCCGGGCCTCGGCTCCCTCATCCTGGCGGCGATCCAGAACCAGGACTTCTTCCTGCTCCAGGGTGCCTTCCTGTTCATCGTCATCGGGGTGCTGATCGCCAACTTCCTCATCGACATCGTGTACGTCGTCGTCGACCCCCGCACCCGTACCGGCATGGCTGGAGGCCACTCGTGAGCACCGTGCCCGAACCGGCCACCGACACCGTCGCCGTGCCCGCACCCCAGCCGACCCGCGAGACGCTCCACTACGCCCTGCGCAACCCCAAACTGCTCATCGGCTTCACGGTCGTCGCGCTGCTCCTGGTCGTCGGCGTCATCGGCCCGCCACTGCTCGACAACGCCGACCCCAACGAGTACGTGGGACCGCAGGCCGCACCGCCGGACGGGACGTACTGGATGGGCACCACCACCTTCGGACAGGACGTGTACGCGCAGTTCGTGCACGGACTGCGCGCCACCTTCCTGGTGGGTGTCGTCGGCGGAGCCCTCGCCGCCGTCATCGCCATGCTCGTCGGATTCCTCGCCGGCTACCGCGGCGGAGTCGTCGACGAGATCCTCAACATGGTCACCAACGTGGTGCTGGTCCTGCCCGCCCTCGCCGTCCTGCTGATCATCAACGCCTATCTCGGGGTGCGCTCCGTCGCCGTGCAGGGACTGTTCATCGGCCTCACCTCATGGCCGTGGGCGGCGCGCGCTATCCGTGCGCAGACCTTCTCGCTGCGCACCCGGGAGTTCGTCGACCTGGCCCGGCTCAGCGGGTGCTCCACCTGGCGGATCGTCTTCCGCGAGATCGCGCCCAACATGAGCTCGTACCTCTTCATGATGTTCATCCTGCTCTTCGGCGGCTCCATCCTGATCGCCTCCTCACTGGACTTCATCGGGCTCGGCCCCACGGAGGGCGTCTCGCTCGGGCTGATGCTGCAGAGCGCGCAGCAGTGGAGCGCACTCCAACTCGGCATGTGGTGGTGGTTCGTCCCGCCCGGCGCCGGGATCACCGCGATCGTGGGCGCGCTCTACGTCGCCAATGTCGGCCTCGACGAGGTCTTCAACCCGAAGCTGAGGGAGGCCTGAGCACATGACCCTGACCGTCACCGATCTGCGGGTCCACTACCGCACCCTGCGGGGCGAGGTCCGGGCGCTGGACGGCGTCAGTTTCGATCTGGCCGACGGCGAGATCCTGGGCCTGGCGGGTGAGTCCGGCTGCGGCAAGACGACGCTGGGCAAATCCCTCATCCGTCTCGACGGCCGGATGCGCCACGCGGGCGGCACCGTGACCCTCGACGGCGACGACGTCCCGATCGCCGACGACCGCGCCATGAACGCCTTCCGCTTCCACCGGATATCGCTCGTGCCGCAGTACTCGATGAGCGCACTCAACCCGACCCGACGCATCGGCCGCATGATCCGCGAACTCCTCGCCTCACGTGGTGTCGGTGTGGACACCGACGAACTGCACCGCCGCCTGGATCTGGTCGGCCTGGACCACGACGTCCTGAACCGCTACCCGATCGAGCTGTCCGGCGGGATGAAGCAGCGCACCGTCATGGTGATCTCCACCCTGCTCGACCCGGCCGTCCTCGTCGCCGACGAGGTCACCTCCGCCCTCGACGTCTCCACCCAGCGGGCCGTCGTCGGCGCACTCACCGGGCTGCGCGACAAGGGCCTGGTCACGAGCATGATCTTCGTGACCCACGACCTCGGACTGACCTCGCACATCGCCGACTCCATCATGGTGATGTACGCGGGAAGGGCGGCCGAGAAGGCACCCGCGAAGGTCCTGACGACCGATCCCCGCCACCCGTACACCAAACTCCTGCTCGGCTCGCTCCCGGAGGTCGGGGCCCGGTACGCGGACAAGCCGCTGAAGGGCATAGCGGGCTCTCCGCCCTCCCTGCTCGACCCACCGGCCGGCTGCCGCTTCCGCGACCGCTGCCCTCTCGCCGACGGCCGGTGCGCCGAAGAGCCTCCCGTCGTCGAGGTGGCCCCCCGTCACTCCGTCGCATGCTGGAAGGCGGCCTGATGCTGACCCTCGACCGCGTCACCAAGACCTACCGGGCCGGTGCCTTCGGCGGCGGCTCCGTCACCGCCGTCGACCGGGTCTCCTTCGACGCCGCCCCGGGCGAGGTCGTCTCGCTCATAGGCGAGAGCGGCAGCGGCAAATCCACCATCGGCCGGATGATCCTCGGTCTCACCGAGGTCAGCGACGGCCGCCTCACCCTCGACGGGAAGGCGGTCCGCCCGGGCAAGGACTTCTACCGCCGGGTCCAGGGCGTCTTCCAGGATCCGTTCTCCTGCTACAACCCCGTCTTCAAGGCCGACCGCGTCTTCGCCCTCGTCCGACGCACGTACCACCACGGGGTACCGGACAAGGAGTGGGCCGACCGCGTCGAGCAGGCGGTACGGGACGTGCGCCTGGACCCCGGACAGGTGCTCGGCCGCTACCCGCACCAGCTCAGCGGCGGCCAGCTGCAACGCCTCCTGATCGCCCGCGCCCTCCTGCTCGAACCGGGCTTCCTGGTCGCCGACGAGATCACCAGCATGCTCGACGCCTCCACCCGCATCGACGTCCTCAACCTCCTGGCCGGGCTCAAGGAGCGCGGCCTCGGTGTCCTGTACATCACCCATGACCTCTCGCTCGGCACCTATCTCGCCGAGCGGACCGTGGTGCTGCGCCGCGGCAGGATCGTCGAGCGCGGCGACACCCAGAAGGTGTTCGGCAACCCGCTCCACCCCTACACCCGCACCCTCCTGGCCGCGGTGCCCCGGCTCAACACCCCGTGGACCCTGCCCGAGCCCGTGGAGACCTGCGCCTTCCACGAGGCGGGGGAACAGGGCAGCGATCTGCGCGAGACCGAACCGGACCACTTCGTCGCCTGCGCCCAGCTCCCCGACTGCGGAAGGACCCCGGCGTGACCCTTCGCCACCTGCCCCTGCACGACGGCTGGACGCTCGGCGCCGACGGGCCGGTGCCCCTCGGGCTCCCCACCGGAGGCGTCCCCGCCACCGTGCCCGGCTGCGTCCACACCGATCTGCTCGCCGCCGGTCTCATCGACGACCCGTACCTGGACGACAACGAGACCCGGCTCGACTGGATCGGCCGGACCGACTGGACGTACCGCACCGTCTTCGACTGGACGGACGACGGACGCGACCACGCCGACCTGTGCTTCGACGGGCTCGACACCGTCGCCACGGTCCTGCTCAACGGTTCGGAGCTGGGCCGCACCGCCAACCAGCACCGCAGCTACCGCTTCGCCGTCCGCCCGCTGCTCGTCGAGGGCGCCAACACGATCGACGTACGGTTCACCGCCCCGTACACCTACGCCGAGGAGCTGCGCGAACGGCTCGGCGACCGGCCGGGCGCGTACACCGAGCCGTACCCCTTCATCCGCAAGATGGCGTGCAACTTCGGCTGGGACTGGGGGCCGACCCTGGTCACCTCCGGCATCTGGCGGCCGGTCGCCCTTCAGTCGTGGACCGGGCCGCGGATCGCCTCGGTGAAGCTGCTGGCCGACCTCGTGGACGGCGGGATGCCCCGGCTGGGCGTGACCCTGGACGTGGACCGGGGTGGCGACGGGAGCCCGCTGCAGGCCGTCGTGGAGGTGGCCGGGGAACGGGCCGAGCTCACCGTGCCGGCCGGGCAGGACAGCGCCACCACCACTCTCCTCGTCCCGGACGCCGAGCCCTGGTGGCCGCACAGCCACGGCGAGCAGCCCCTGTACGAGGTGACCGTCCGCCTCGGCGGCCACGCCTGGCACGGCAGGACGGGCTTCCGCTCCGTGTCCCTGGAGCGCGAGGCGTTCCGGATCGTCGTCAACGGCGAACCCGTCTTCGTGCGCGGCGTCAACTGGATCCCCGACGACTGCTTCCCGGCCCGTCTCACCCGGCAGCGGATCTCCGACCGCCTCGACCAGGCGCTGGCCGCAGGCGTCAACCTGATCAGGGTCTGGGGCGGCGGGCTCTACGAGAGCGACGACTTCTACCGGCTGGCCGACGAGAAGGGACTCCTCGTCTGGCAGGACTTCCCGTTCGCCTGCGCCGCCTACCCGGAGGAGCAGCCGCTGTACGACGAGGTGGCGGCCGAGGCCCGCGAGAACGTGGTCCGCCTCGCCCCGCACCCCTCCCTCGTCCTGTGGTGCGGCAACAACGAGAACCTGGAGGGCCACGCCGACTGGGGCTGGCGCAAGGAGCTCGGCGACCGGACCTGGGGCCACGGCTACTACCACGAGCTGCTGCCCGCGATCTGCGCCGAGACCGATCCCACCCGCCCGTACTGGCCCGGCTCGCCCTACTCCGGCTCGCCGGACCTGCACCCCCAGGACCCGGCCCGCGGCACGATCCACATCTGGGACGTCTGGAACCGGGCCGACTACCGCGCCTACGCGGACCGTGTCCCCCGCTTCGTCGCAGAATTCGGCTTCCAGGGCCCGCCCGCCCACGCCACCCTGCGGAGTGCCGTCAGCGGCCCTCTCGCCCCCGACGCCCCGCTGCTCACCCACCACCAGAAGGCCGAGGACGGCAACGCCAAACTGCTCCGCGGCCTCGGCGACCACCTGCCGCAGCCGGGCGGTTCCTTCGACGACTGGCACTGGCTCACCCAGCTCAACCAGGCCCGCGCGGTCGCCTTCGGCATCCGGCACTTCCGCTCGCACACCCCGTACTGCATGGGCACCGTGGTCTGGCAGCTGAACGACTGCTGGCCGGTCGTCTCCTGGGCCGCAGTCGACGGCGACGGCCGCCGAAAGCCCCTCTGGTACGCGCTGCGTGCCGTGTACGCGGACCGGCTGCTGGTCGTGCGTGACGGCGCGCTGCACCTGGTCAACGACGCGGACCGGCCGTGGGCGGGCACGCTGTGCCTGACCCGGCACGATCTGGACGGCACCGTGCTGGCCGAGGAGGAGCTGAGGGTGAGCACGGCGCCGCGCCAGGTCACCCGGGTCGCTCTGCCGCCGTCCGTCGCGGAGCCGGCGGACCGGACACGGGAGCTGCTGGTGGCGCGGCTGGGCGAGGTGCGGACGGTCGAGTTCTACGAGGAGGACACCCGGCTGGCCCTGCCGCCCGCCCGCTACGACGTGACGATCACCCGGAGTGAGGGCGACGCGTCCGCATACCGTGTCGAGGTGACCGCCAGGACACTGCTGCGGGACCTAGCGCTCTTCCCTGACCGGCTCGATCCGGCGGCCGAGGTGGACGAGATGCTCGTCACCCTCCTGCCGGGGGAGAGCACCGTCTTCCGGGTGACCGGCGCGGTGCTCGAGGACCCGGGGGCACTGGGGATCCGCCCGGTGCTGAGGTGTGTCAACGACGCCCTTGCCTAGCCGGGTGGCGGACCCATGGCGAACCATGGCGCACTGGGCCGTCCGGGTGCGGCGAGTTTCCGTCAATCCCGATTGTGGGTCTTGGTACGCACTACCCCGGCCAGGCATGTACCGATGCCCTCTCAGCTATGCTGACGGTCCCTCAAACGGTCAATAAAATAAGACAACATCGAGCCACAGTTCCGCTGATCGGGGGACGTCCACGGATAGGGTCATGTGCCAACGCGGAGCCGCGCGCCAGGCCCGGATGGTGGAATGCAGACACGGCGAGCTTAAACCTCGCTGCCCCTCGGGGGCGTGCCGGTTCGAGTCCGGCTCCGGGCACCACTGCGACATTCGGTGAGGGCACCGGTCCGGACTGGCGTCACTTCAGTGATCAACCTTCAAGAAGATCCTCCTCTGGCACGAGGAAGATCCTCCCCTGGCACTAGGGTGATTCTTTTGCCTACCCATTACTCTTGTGGGAAGGCCACGCAGGGTGGCCATGGAGGAGAGCAATGAGGAGCAGCAACCCGGTCTTCTCGCGACGGGGGTTCAGCCGCGACAACGGCTACGCGGGCTTCAACGCGGCGCCGCAGGCCGGGGCCCCCGTGACGGGCGCCGACCCGTACGCGCAGGGCACCGCCGCGAACCCGTACGCCACCAACCCCTACGCCCAGCAGGACACCCGGTACGGCGCCCCGCAGGCGCCCACGCGCACCGGCGCGATGACGATCGACGACGTCGTCACGCGGACCGCGATCACGCTGGGCACCGTGGTGCTCGGCGCGGCCCTTGCCTGGGCCCTGCTGCCGGTCGACGAGGCGAACCTCGGCAAGTCCTACGGCATCGCGATCGGCGCTGCCCTGGTGGCGTTCGTCCTGTCGCTCATCCAGTCGTTCAAGCGCAAGCCGGTCCCGGCGCTGATCGTCTCCTACGCGGCCTTCGAGGGTGTCTTCCTCGGGGTGATCTCCAGCGCGGTCTCCACGTACATCGGTCCCGGCGTGGTGATGCAGGCGGTGCTGGGCACCATGTGTGTCTTCGCCGGTGTGCTTCTCGCGTACAAGATGCGCTGGATCCGCGTCACCCGTCGCTTCTACGGCTTCGTGATGGCCGCCGCCATGGGCTTCATGCTCCTGATGGTGGTCAACCTGCTGTTCGCCGTCTTCGGCGGGGGCGACGGCCTGGGCTTCCGCAGCGGCGGTCTCGGCATCCTCTTCGGCGTCATCGGGATCATCCTCGGTGCGTGCTTCCTGGCCCTGGACTTCAAGCAGGTCGAGGACGGCATCGCGTTCGGTGCTCCGCGCGAGGAGTCCTGGCTGGCGGCCTTCGGCCTCACCATGACCCTGGTGTGGATCTACCTGGAGATGCTGCGTCTGTTCTCCATCCTCAGCGGCGACGACTGACAGCCGCAGCCCCGCACGACGGAACGGCCCGCAGGCATACCGCCTGCGGGCCGTTCCGCTTGTCCGGATCTCGTACGCCTAAAGCAGCTTCCGCGCCGCCCGCCTCAGGTCGTACTCGTGGATGAGTGCCTTCGCGTGTCCATAGGCGAGGTCGTGTTCGCTCCGCAGCCAGCTGACCTTCTCGTCGAACCGGAGGGCGGGGCCTTCGTCGACGGTGCGGAGCCAGTCGGAGATTTCACGACCGGTGCAGCGGGGGATTCGGGAGAGCAGATTGCGATGGGTCTCTTCGGAGAAGACATGGTTCATCGGCGCCTCCGACGCATTGCGCGTTGCTGGTCCTTCCCGACACCGTGCCTGAGCGTTGGCCCGTTGGCAACCATCACGGACCGGCGCGTAGGGTCACTGGGTGCTCGATACGACCCCGCTGATCACCGCCGTGGACCGATTTGCCGACCGGCTGCGTGCCGCTCCGCAGAGCAGGCTGCAGCGCGGAGCCGCCGCCGAAGGGCTGGCCACGGCCAGGGAATTGGCCGTACGGGCCCAGCGCATCGAGGCGCCGGACCGCGAGCCGCACATCCTGCCGGACGTCGGCGTGTTCGCGATCGGTGACCAACTCGCGGTCGTGGGGCGGGACTTGGCGGTGGCACTGGAAACGGCCCCGTCCGTGGAGCTGGACGAGGCCGTGCGATTCGTCGAGGAAGCGTCCGCCCGGGCATTCGCGTAGCGGTCTTCGGGCAGCGGCCGGCGAGAGCCGCTGCGGGGAATCCGGGCTTCCCGGAGGGTTCCTGGGGGCGCCAGGGGTTCCGGGAGTGCTTCCGGTTGGTCAGAAAGAAGCGATGACACGGTCGGCGAGAATGTAGACGTTCTCCTTGCCGCAGGAGAACGTCAGCGCGTACGCGCCGGAGACGCCGGAGCCGCCCAGCAGCACCGGGTGTTCACCGGCCAGCAGCGCCCGGCCGAGCTGTTCGGCCGTCTCGCGGTGGCCGGGAGTCATGCAGAGCGTGGTGCCGTCGGCGAAGACGTAGACGTCGAGGGTGCCGAGCGGGCCGGGGCGGACGTCGGCGAGCTCGGTACGGCGGTCGGCGAGTTCCTCCAGCCGGCCCACGGTGCGCTCGTGGTCGGTGACGACCGGGGTCTGCACCGGTACGAAGTCGGGGTGCGAGGGGTGGCGGCGGCGGGCCGCGGCCAGCTCGGGGGAGTCCTCGGGGAACTCCGCCGTCTCGGGCAGCTCGGTTATCTCCGCCAACTCGGCCAGTTCCGTCAGCTCTTCGAGCGCCTCGGTGGCGTCGAGGTCCATGGCCTCCAGGCCCGCGAAGTCGGCCTGGCGCGGCAGGAAGAACGGCGTGTCCTCGCCGATCCCGGAGAGACCGCCCAGCAGGGACGGGGCGTCGGCGGCGTCGCGTGCCTCCTGGGAGGCCCAGAATGCCCGGGCCTCGGCGAGCTCGCGCTCACGCTCCTCGGCGAGTGCTTCGGCCACAGCGGCGCGTATTTCGGCGGCGGGGGTAGCCGTGGCGCGGCTCTGCGGCGGCACCGACGCGGTACGGGCGTTGCCCGCGGCCAGCTCGATGCGCAGGGCCGTGACCTGCTTGCGCAGCCCGTGAGCAGCGTGCAGCGCAGCAGTGCCCACAGCCGTCGCAGCGGCGGTGGTCAGCAACAGGGCAAGAGGCATGATGCTCACTGACATACTCCCGGTTTCAATTGATCCCACGACTTCCTACATCAGCTTGGCCTGCACCCGTGCCCGTTGTCAGTGCATTACGTCACGAATTGGACAGTTCTTTGGGGCTCGTGTTTACCCCTGATGTGGGTGTGACCTGCAAAAACACCTCTCCCCCAGGAGATAGGTCACATCCTGGGGGAGATTCGGTCACGGTCGGAGCTCGGAACCAGCCATGTCGTGGGTGGGTGAGCCGCCGGGAGAGACTCACCCGGCGGCTCCGGAAGTGATCAGCTCAGCCGCTCGGGGCTTGTGGTCGCGTTCGCTTCGCTTCCGCTGCAGCTCAGCTCAGGCGCTCGATGACCATCGCCATGCCTTGGCCGCCGCCGACGCACATGGTCTCCAGGCCGAACTGCTTGTCGTGGAACTGCAGGCTGTTGATCAGCGTGCCGGTGATCCGGGCGCCGGTCATGCCGAAGGGGTGGCCGACGGCGATCGCGCCACCGTTGACGTTGACCTTCTCCAGCGGCAGGCCGAGGTCGCGGTAGGAGGGGATCACCTGGGCGGCGAACGCCTCGTTGATCTCGGCCAGGTCGATGTCGTCGACGGTGAGTCCGGCCCGCTTCAGGGCCTGCTTGCTGGCCTCCACCGGTCCGTACCCCATGATCTCGGGGGAGAGGCCGGAGACACCGGTCGAGACGATCCGGGCCAGCGGGGTCAGACCCAGCTCGCGCGCCTTCGTGTCGGACATGATCACGAGAGCGGCGGCGCCGTCGTTGAGCGGGCAGCAGTTGGCGGCGGTGACCAGTCCGTCGGGGCGGAAGACCGGCTTCAGACCCTGCACGCCCTCCAGCGTGACGCCCGCGCGCGGGCCGTCGTCCTGGGAGACGACCGTGCCGTCGGGGGTCGTGACCGGGGTGATCTCGCGCGCCCAGAAGCCGTTCTTGATGGCTTCCTCGGCGAGGTTCTGCGACCGTACGCCGAACTCGTCCATGTCCTGACGGGTGACGCCCTTGAGGCGGGCCAGGTTCTCGGCGGTCTGCCCCATCGCGATGTAGGCGTCCGGCACGAGGCCGTCCTCGCGCGGGTCGTGCCAGCTCGCACCGGTCTCCTCGGCGCGCGCGGCGGTGCGGGCCTCGGCCTCGGCGAAGAGCGGGTTGTGCGTGTCCGGAAGGCTGTCGGAGTTGCCCTTCACGAAGCGGGACACCATCTCGACACCGGCCGAGATGAAGACGTCCCCCTCGCCGGCCTTGATGGCGTGCAGCGCCATGCGGCTCGTCTGCAGGGAGGACGAGCAGTAGCGGGTGACCGTACAGCCGGGAAGGTGGTCCATCCCCATCTGTACGGCGATGATGCGGCCCAGGTTGTTGCCCTGCTCGCCACCGGGGAGGCCGCAGCCGAGCATCAGGTCGTCGATGTCCCTCGGGTCCAGCTCGGGGACCTTGGCCAACGCCGTCTGGATGATCGTGGCGGTCAGGTCGTCCGCCCGCAGGTCCTTCAGCGAACCCTTGAAGGCCCGGCCGATGGGAGAACGGGCAGCAGAGACGATCACGGCTTCAGGCATCACGCGGCTCCATGAGGGCTGGAAGGCTGGCTGTCCGGCAGGACTGACCGGCAGACCTGACGGGCAGGACTGCCTTGGAAGTTACCCGGCCGTATCGCTGAGGTCACCCGGCAGGCCATGTGATGCGGACCTCTTTTCTAAGCGACCGCTCAGTCGAGTGGACGGGGTCGGTGGACGGGGTCGAGTGCATGCGGATGTTCAGGCGTGCCGGGGCGCGGGATCCGTGCCCGCGTCCCCGCCCGCGCGCGGGTCCCCGTCCCGGTGCACGTCGGGGCGTCTGCCGTCCGGATGCTGGCCGTCCGGATGCTGGCCGTCCGGCAGCGGTACGTCGGGGTGCTGCCCGTCCGGATGGGGATGGGACCGCGCCAGCGGCTCCGGCTGCGGCTCCGTGGCCGCAGGCAGACGCCGCCGCCTGCGGTGCTTGAGCAGGGCCCAGGGCGCCCGCGCCCCCGTGACCTCCGTACCGGCCTCCCTGGCCGCCTGGGACGCCGCCTTGGCCACCGGAAGCATGTCCTCGCGGCGCGAGCCGTCGAGGCGGTCGGACTCCGGCCACAGCCCCAGCACGGCGCACAGGGTCGGCAGCAGCGCCATCGCCGCCGTCGCGTAGCCCTCGGCCGACGGGTGGTAGTTGTCCGGGCCGAACAGCTCGCGCGGGTTCGCCTCGAACTCGGGGCCCAGCAGGTCGCCCAGCGACACCGTGCGCCCGCCCTGTTCCACCGAACCGATCGTCTGGGCCGCGGCCAACTGGCGGCTCGCCCGCCGGGCCAGCCAGCGCAACGGCTGGTAGACCGGCTCGATCGTGCCGAGATCAGGGCACGTACCGACGACCACCTCCGCGCCCGTCGTGCGCAGTCTGCGCACGGCGGTGGTCAGGCACCGCACCGAGTGGGTGGCGGGCATCCGATGTGTCACATCGTTCGCCCCGATCATGATCACGCAGACGTCGGGCGTACGGGAGGTGTCGGCCAGCAGCACCGACACCTGCCGCTCCAGATCGTCCGACCGTGCCCCCGGCTGCGCGACATTCCGCAGATCCACCGGACGCTCGGAGACCGCCGCCAGCCCCGAGGCGAGCAGCGCCCCGGGGGTCTGTCCGGCCCTGCGTACGCCCTGGCCGGCCGCGGTGGAGTCGCCGAGCAGGCCGAGCAGCAAAGGCTCCGCCGGGCCGGTGAAGGCCACCCCGTACCGCCCGTCGGCACTCGGCGGGACGGGTGCGATACCGCCACCCACCTGCCGCTTCGCCAGCTGGACCTCCGCCAGCACCACGCCCACCGCCGCCGCACCGAGCAGTCCGATACTGCCGCCGCCGTAGGCGGCCCCTGCCGCGATCCGCCGTGCCACCCTTGCTCTTGACACAGTCCGGTCCACCTCCTCGTCGCCGTACCGTCGTACATAGAGCTAACTGCCCCGTAACGACCGTCGCCCAATCGCTTCGCCCAATCTCATCCCCGTACGCATACGCTGGCCGCACCATCTCGGAGACCCCGGAGTAACACGGTGCAATTTCACGATTCGATGATCAGTCTCGTTGGCAATACCCCGCTGGTGAGGCTGCGCAGTGTGACGGCCGGCATCGAGGCGACGGTGCTGGCCAAGGTCGAGTACTTCAACCCCGGCGGTTCGGTCAAGGACCGCATCGCCCTGCGCATGATCGAGGCGGCCGAGGAGAGCGGCGCGCTGCAGCCCGGCGGCACGATCGTCGAGCCGACGAGCGGCAACACGGGCGTCGGCCTGGCGATCGTCGCGCAGCAGAAGGGCTACAAGTGCATCTTCGTCTGCCCGGACAAGGTGTCCACGGACAAGATCAATGTGCTGCGCGCGTACGGTGCCGAGGTCGTCGTCTGCCCGACGGCTGTCGACCCCGAGCACCCGGACTCGTACTACAACGTGTCCGACCGGCTGGTCCGTGAGACGCCGGGCGCCTGGAAGCCCGACCAGTACTCGAACCCGAACAACCCGCGTTCGCACTACGAGACCACCGGTCCCGAGCTGTGGGAGCAGACGGACGGGAAGATCACCCACTTCGTGGCGGGCGTGGGCACCGGTGGCACGATCACCGGCACCGGCCGCTATCTGAAGGAGATCAGCGGCGACTCGGTCAAGATCGTCGGCGCGGACCCGGAGGGCTCGGTCTACTCCGGCGGCTCCGGACGTCCGTATCTGGTCGAGGGCGTCGGTGAGGACTTCTGGCCGAGCGCGTACGACAGCACGGTGACGGACGAGATCGTCGCGGTGTCCGACAAGGACTCCTTCCAGATGACCCGCCGGCTCGCCAAGGAGGAGGGCCTGCTCGTCGGCGGCTCCTGCGGCATGGCGGTCGTGGCGGCCCTGGAGGTCGCGCAGCGGCTCGGCCCGGACGACGTGGTCGTCGTACTCCTGCCGGACAGCGGCCGCGGCTACCTGAGCAAGATCTTCAACGACGAGTGGATGGCCGACTACGGCTTCCTGGAGGACACCGGCCCGTCGGCTCGTGTGGGAGACGTGCTCGCCCACAAGGAGGGCCCGATCCCGACGCTCGTCCACATGCACCCGGAGGAGACCGTCGGCGAGGCGATCGACGTCCTGCGCGAGTACGGCGTCTCGCAGATGCCGATCGTGAAGCCGGGCGCCGGCCACCCGGACGTGATGGCCGCGGAGGTCATCGGTTCGGTGGTGGAGCGGGAGCTGCTGAACGCGCTGTTCGCGCAGCGCGCCTCGCTGACCGACCCGCTGGAGAAGCACATGTCGCCGCCGCTGCCGCAGGTCGGCTCGGGCGAACCGGTCGAGGACCTGATGTCGGTACTCAGCGGTGCGGACGCCGCGGACGCGGCGATCGTCCTCGTGGAGGGCAAGCCGAAGGGCGTCGTGAGCAGGCAGGACCTGCTGTCGTTCCTGGCGAAGGACGCCGGTCCGAAGCAGTAGAGCGGGAATCGGGGCTTCGTGAAAACGGTACGAGCGCGACACGTACCCGCAGCACCGGCTTAACACGGCTCCGGCACATTGGTGGGTGTCGGCAGGGAAACCCGCCGGCACCCGAGACGGCGACACGGACTACGGAGCGGCTCCCGGACCTCCACTGTCGCCAGGACGCGATCAGCCGGCCCTGACCCGGACCCGCGTCCCTCGCGGGGACCGCCGTCGTCCCGCCCCCCGGGAAACCGGGGGTGCGGCGGTCCCTGCGACATACCTCCAGACGCGTCCGCCGGCGGCCGAGGGCGGCTCATCCGGCGGGCGCGGCCGCCCAGCTCGCCAGGAGCGCGATCCGCTCGGCGGTCTCGGTGTCCGGCTGCGGCGTATAGACGACCAGCGACTGGTCGGGATCGCCGGGCAGCGCCAACGTCTCGTACGGAAGCGTCAGTTCGCCCGCCACGGGATGCTGGATGCGCTTGACCCCGTAGGTCTTCGCCTTGACCTGGTGGTCCGCCCACAGCCGCCGGAAGTCCTCACTCCGCATCGACAACTCGCCGACCAGTGTGGCGAGCTGTCTGTCCGTCGGGTGCAGCCCGGCGTCCAGCCGCAGGTGCGAGACCGTCTCCGCCGCCACTGCCGCCCACTCCGGGTACATCTCGCGCGCCGCAGGTTCCAGGAAGACCTGGCGCGGCATGTTGCGCGCGGCGGTGGGCATCCGGGAGAAACCGACGAGGGCGTCGCCCAGCGCGTTCCAGGCCAGCACGTCCATGCGGCGGCCCAGGACGAACGCGGGGGCCCGGTCGATGGTGTCCAGCAGCAACCGCAGCCCGGGCCGTACCCGCTGCGCGGCGGCCGGCCGCTCGCCGCGTGCCTTCGTGTTCGGCCGCGCCACGGTGCGCAGATATGCGAGCTCCGTCTCGTCCAGCCGCAGCACCCGGGCGATCGCGTCGAGCACCGCGTCCGAGACGCTCGGTCCACGCCCCTGTTCCAGCCGGATGTAGTAGTCGACGCTCACCCCCGCGAGCTGGGCGACCTCCTCGCGGCGCAGCCCGGGCACCCGGCGTCGGCCGTATGCCTGCAGGCCTACGTCCTCGGGCTGAATCCGTGCGCGTCGCGAGCGGAGAAAGTCTCCGAGGTCCCCATCCATGCGTTCGATCCTAAGAGACGGTCCCGGAGCGGAGCCTGGTACTGCCGGACCCAGGAAAGACGCATCCCTGGGTAACGGATGCCGGGCGGCGAAGAGTGGAACCTGCCACCGGGGAGACGCCCGGCGGACACCACGGACCGCAAGGAGCACGCCATGTCGTACGAGACCCTCGCAGGCCGCACCGCTGTCATCACCGGAGCCGCCAGCGGTATGGGCGCCGCCACTGCCCTCCTGCTCGCCGACCGGGGAGCCAGGGTGGCGCTGCTGGCCCGGCGGGCGGACCGGTTGGAAGAAGTGGCCGCCGCGGTCACCGCGAAGGGCGGCGAAGCCCTCGTCGTGGCGGCGGACGTCACCGACCAGGCATCCGTCGACGCGGCTGCCGAGCGTGTCCACACCGCCTACGGCGAGGTCGACCTGGTGGTCAACGCGGCCGGAGTCATGCTGCCGAACCCGGTGGACGAGGGCCGCACGGACGAGTGGCAGCGGATGCTCGACACCAATGTGGCGGGCGCGCTGCGGATCATCCGTGCCTTCACCCCCGACCTGGTGGCGGCCGCCGCCGAGGGCCGCACCGCCGACCTGGTGAACATCTCGTCGATCGGCGCGCACATCGCGTTCCCCGACTACGCCGTGTACGGGGCGACGAAGGCGGCACTCAGCCACCTGTCGGCATCCCTGCGCGCGGAGTTCGGTCCGCGGGACGTCCGCGTCACGAACATCGAGCCGGGCCTCACCGACACGGAGCTGGGCAGCCACATCGACAACGCGGAGCTGTCGGGCCGGCTGGACGGCATGTTCGACGCGCTGGGCTCCCTGTCCGGCGACGACATCGCCGACCTGGTCGCCTACACCACCAGCCGCCCGCGCCACGTCAACCTGCGCCAGCTGATCGTGCTCCCCACCCGCCAGGTGTGACCGTCGGCCGTTCAGCCCTCCCAGTCGGACTTCGTGCGTTCCTCCGAGCGCCGGAACAACGGCCGGCTGCGGGCCACCTGGGCGACATTCACCCCGACGATCCCCAGCCACGCCACGACGAGCCCCTCGATCCCGGCGTTCGCGACGCCGATCGCGGACAGCGGGATGGCCAGTACCAGCGAGATGATCCCGAACCCGAACCGTTCGCCGAAGTTCGCCATCGGCTCGTGGGGCGCCCGGGCCCCTCGGGCGACCGTGATCTGCTGCTCGGCGAGATGACGCCGGACGCGACGGTCGAGGGTCTCGTCGAGACGCCGGTCGACCTTCTCCAGGAACGAGTCGATGAGCGCCGACTCGTACTCGGGCCCCAGCTCACTGCGGGCCTGCAAGGTGGCATTGAGCTCTTTCTCGAGCTCGGAGTCACGGGCTTCCATGGTCCAACGGTACGGAGCGGACGAGCCCGGCACAGTGGGGCTAGCCCCCCTGTTGGAGGTCGGGGGCGTACCGGGCGGGCCCTCGGTGGAGATGGGCCTCCCGCCGATGCCGGCGTTTCCGCTCCTGACGCCGCGAAGCGTCGCGCCGTGGCCCACACCGGGTCGAGGACGACCGCGACCCGGTGGGGACCGGGCTCAGCCGGCCGGGACCCGGTCCGGCGCGGTGATCGTGGCCGCCGGGATGTGTGTCGTGTCGCGTCGGGCGAGCAGCCAGTACAGCAGGGCGGGTACGAGCAGGCCGATCACCCAGGAGATGTCCGCGCCGCCCAGCGGCTCCACCAGCGGGCCGGTGTAGAAGGTCGTCGCCAGGAACGGGAGCTGGGCGACGATGCCCACCGCGTACACCGACAGTGCGTCCCAGCGCCAGGCGCCGTAGCGGCCGTCGGGGTCGGACAGGGCCGGGATGTCGTACCGCTCACGCGAGATCAGGTAGTAGTCGACGAGGTTGATCGCCGACCACGGGGTGAAGAAGGTCAGCAGGAACAGCAGGAAGTCCTTGAACGACGTGAGGAAGGTGTCCTTGCCGAGCAGGGCGACCGCCGTGCCCGCGATCATGATCACGGCGATGTAGGCGGAGCGGCCGCGCTGCGAGAGAGCCCGCTGCCCGCGGAAGCCGCTGATGCCGGTGACCATCGACATGAACCCGCCGTAGGTGTTCAGCACGTTGATGGTCAGCTTGCCGAGCGCGATCACGAAGTAGAGCAGCGAGGCGATCAGTCCGGTGCCGCCCAGGGAGACGACGTAACTGACCTGGTCGTCGAGGAACGCCTCGCCCGCGGATGCCGCGACCAGCACGCCGAACGCCATGGACCACTGGGAGCCGAGCGTCGTGCCGGCCAGCGTCCACCAGAAGGTGGCGCGGGAGCTCGTGTGGCGCGGCAGGTAGCGCGAGTAGTCCGCGACATAGGGGCCGAACGCCAGTTGCCAGGACGCCGCGATCGACACCGCGAGCAGGAACATCGGCAGGTCGAAGGCGCGATCGGCGAGGGCGGCGCCGAGATCGATCCGGTCCAGCAGACGGATGCCGAGATAGACGAAGGCCAGTGCGCAGACCACGCTGGCGACCCGGCCGAGGACGTGGACGACCCGGTATCCGATCGCCGCCATCAGCGCGGTGATCACGGCGAAGACGAGGATGCCGGACGTCTGCCCGAGATGGGTGAGCTCGCCGACCGCCTGGCCGGCCAGCACGCTGCCGCTGGCGAAGAAACCGACGTACATCACGACGACGAGGAGCAGCGGCACGACCGCGCCCCGCACCCCGAACTGCGCCCGGCTGGAGATCATCTGGGGCAGACCCAGCCGGGGCCCCTGCGCGGAGTGCAGCGACATCACCGCTCCGCCGAGCAGATTGCCCGCCAGCAGGCCGATCAGTGACCAGAAGGCGCCGCCGCCGAAGATGACCGCGAGCGCGCCGCTGACCACTGCGGTGATCTGGAGGTTCGCGCCGAGCCAGAGGGTGAACTGGGAGAACGCGTTTCCGTGTCGTTCGTCGTCCGGTACGACGTCGATCGAGCGGCGCTCGACGAGAGAGTCGGCCATGGGGGTGCTCCTTTTCGCTTACTTCTGTGTCAGGCCGTGCGCCGCGGCCCACTCGTGCGCCACGTCCTCCGGATCCTTCTTGTCCTTGTCCACCAGGCGGTTCAGCTCCGTGAGGTCCTTCGTCGTGAGCGTGGCGCCCAGGCGTGCCAGTGCCTTGCGGACCGTGGAGTCAGCCGCGCGGTCCGCGATCAGGGGGACCACGTGCTGGCCGGGGATCAGGTTCTTGGGGTCGGTGAGGACCACCCAGCCCTCGGCGGCGATGTCCGTGTCGGTGGTGAAGAGGTTGGCGACGTCGACGTCGCCCTTCTTCAGGGCCCCCTTGACCAGCGGGCCGGAGGAGTCCAGCGACTTGAACTCCTTGAACTCGACCCCGTACACGTCCTTCAGGCCCACCGCCCCGACCGTCCGCTTCTTCACCTCGGGGGCCGCGCCGATGACGAGCTTTCCGTTCTGCTTCGCCAGGTCGGCGAGGGAGGACAGGCCGTACTTCCTGGCCGTCCTCGGGGTGACCACGAAGGCGTCCGAGTCCTCGGCCATGCCGTACGGAAGGATCTGGAGGCCCTTGGGGAGGGCGATGGCCAGGGCGTTCTGCATCTCGCCCTCCTCGGTGGCCTTCGCCTTCGGGTCGAGGTAGTGCAGGAGGGCGCCCTGGTACTCGGGGAGGAGGTCGATGTCCCCGCCCTCGAGGGCGGGGATGAGGATCTCGCGGGTGCCCAGGTTGGCGCGGACCTCTGTCTTCACTCCGGCGGCCTGCAGGGCTTCGGCGTAGAGGTAGCCGAGTACCTGGTTCTCGGTGAAGTTGGCGGTGCCGATGGTGACGCCGCCGGCGCTGGAACCGGCGCCGCCGCTGCCGCCTCCGCCCTGGCCGTCGAGCGAGGTGATGCCGCTGCTGCAGGCCGCGAGTGCGGGGACGGCAGCCGCGGCGAGGAGGCCGCCCAGCAGGGAGCGGCGGGTGGTGCTGTGGGGCTGGTGAGTCATGGGTGGTCTCCTCAGGCGGTGCGGTGGCGGAAGAGGATGCGCTGCAGTCCGGACAGGATCAGGTCCAGGGCGACGGCCACGACCGCCACCAGGACGGCGCCGCCCAGTACCTGGACGAGGTCGCGCTGGGCCAGGCCGTCGAAGACGTACCGGCCGAGGCCGCCGAAGCTGACGTACGCGGCGACCGTGGCGGTGGCGACGACCTGGATCAGGGCGAGGCGCAGGCCGGTCATGATCAGAGGGAGGGCCAGAGGGAGTTCCACCTGCCAGAGGATCTGGTGGCCACGCATGCCCTGGCCGCGGGCGGCGTCCTTCACCTCCGGGTCGACAGCGGTCATCCCGGCGTAGGTGTTGGTGACGATCGACGGGACGGCGAGGGCGACCAGCGCCACGTACACGGGGGTCATCGACAGGCCGCTGGCCAGGAAGACCAGCACCACCAGGCCGACCGTGGGGAGCGCACGGCCGAACGACGAGAGGTTGATGGCGAGGAACGCGCCGCGCCCCGTGTGGCCGATGAGCAGGCCGATCGGGAGCGCGATCGCCGTGGCGATCAAGGTGGCGAGGAGCGAGTACTGGAGATGCTCGGCCAGGCGGTGCCCGATGCCGTCCGGGCCCTGCCACTGTTCGGCGCTGGTCAGCCAGGTGCCGAGGTTCGCGAAGAGTTCGTACATCGGTCAGGCCCTCTGCTTCCGCTTCCAGGGGGTGAGCACGTACTGCACGGCCACCAGCGCCGCGTCCGCGACCAGCGCGAGCAGCAGGGTCAGGGCGATGCCGACGACCACCGGGGTCGGGAAGTTGCGCTGGAACCCGTCGGTGAAGAGCTGGCCGAGGCCGCCGTCGCCGATGTACGTGGCCACGCTGACCAGCGAGATCGACATGACCGTGGCGATCCGTACGCCCGCCATGATCACTGGGAGGGCGAGGGGGAGCTCGACGGTGAGCAGGATGCGCAGCGGGCGGGTGCCCATCGCCTTGGCCGCCTCCCTGGTGCGCGCCGGGACGGAGTCCAGGCCCTCGACCGTGTTGCGGAGGAGCACGACCAGTGTGTAGACGGTCAGACCGATCACCGTGGTGGTGCGGGTGAGACCGGACACCGGTAGGAGAAGGACGAAGACCGCGATGGACGGGATCGTGAAGAGGATGTTCGACAGGCCCAGGAGGAAGCCGCGCAGGGGGCGCACCCGGTGGGCCAGGACGGCAAGCGGGAGCGAGATCAGCAGGCCGAGGAGCACGGCGGTCAGGGCGGCCTGGAGATGGGAGACGGTGAGGGTGACGAGGTCGCTCGCGTGGTCGGATATCCACGACCAGTCGATGGTCATGCGCTGCCCTTTCCGGCCGGAGCCGTCGCGGGCGGAGGGGCCGCGACCGCAGCGGTGTGGGTGTCCCCCGCCCGCGCGTGGACGGCCTCGCGCGCGGTGACCCCGGTCAGTACGCCCGCGTCGTCGACCCGGGCTATCAGGCCCGCCGGGGAGGCGACCGACTCGTTCAGTGCGGAGAGCAGCGAGTCGGTGTCGCGCAGCGGCCGTACGGGGAGGAGCGGGGCGTCGCCCGCCGGGCCCGACGGAGCGGCTGCCGGGTCCAGCCAGCCGAGCGGCTCGCCCTTGGCGGAGACGACCAGCTGCCAGTCGGCGCGCGCGGCGGGGACGGGTTCGTCGGCCCGCACCGTCGTCGCCGACTGCCGGGGGAGATCAGCGAGCGTGCTCAACGAGAGCAGCTTCAGGCCGCGTTCGGCGCCGAGGAAGTCGGCGACGAAGTCGTCGGCCGGGCGCGCGAGCAGTTCGGCGGGCGGTGCGCACTGCACCAGATGACCGCCGGTACGGAACACGGCGATCCGGTCGCCGAGCCGTACCGCCTCGTCGATGTCGTGGGTGACGAAGACGATGGTCTTGTTCAGCTCCTGCTGGAGGCGGAGCAGCTCGTCCTGGAGCTGGGTCCGGACGACGGGGTCGACCGCGCCGAACGGCTCGTCCATCAGCAGCACCGGCGGATCGGCGGCGAGCGCACGTGCGACACCGACGCGCTGCTGCTGGCCGCCGGAGAGCTGGTGCGGGTAGCGCTTGGCGGCGTCCGCCGGAAGCCCGACCGTCTCCAGCAGCTCGGCCGCGCGGGCCCGGGCGCGCTTGCGTCCGTGGCCCAGCAGCAGCGGGACCGTGGCGATGTTGTCGAGGATCGTGCGGTGCGGAAAGAGCCCGGCCTGCTGGATGACGTATCCGATACCCCGGCGGAGCTCGGCGGCGTCCGCTTCGAGGATGTTCCGGCCGCCGAGCGTGATCGTGCCGGAGCTCGGATCGACCATCCGGTTGATCATCCGGAGAGTGGTCGTCTTGCCGCAGCCGGACGAACCGACCAGGACGGTGATGCCGCCCTCCGGCATGGTGAGGCTGAGCTCATGAACTGCTGTCGTGCCGTTCGGGAAACGCTTGTTCACTGCGTCGAATTTGATCATCGGTCGTCCCTTGCCCCGGCTGCATATAGTCATGCAGAGTTCTCGTTGACTGAATAGGTTGTCAATGCCTCGGGGTAAAACACTGGTTACGGAAGCCCGAGCGGCGAGATTTGATGTCTGAATGAGGAGGGTTCGCGCATGATGTCGTCCCACATGATGGACTCCTCGCCCTTCGGTGGCTGGGCCGCGGATCATGCCGTCTCCGTCGTCGAGCTCGACGGCAGGACCCTTCCCGTCGCCGATGTCGTCCGGATCGCCCGTGGTACCGCTCGGCCCGTGCCCGGTATCGAGGCGATGAAGCGTGTCGACCGGTCCTGGTCCGCGGCCCGGGAGCTCGCCGCGACCGGGCGAGTCTACGGACGGTCCACCGGGGTCGGCGCCAATCGCAACGAGGGCGTGCCCACCGAGGCCGCCGCCGATCACGGGCTGCGCCTGCTGCGCAGCCACGCCGGGGCCATCGGTGACCCGCTGCCCGCCCGCGAGGTCCGTGCCATGCTCGCCGTGCGCGCCAATCAGCTGCTTGCGGGCGGTGCCGGACTGCGGCCCGGCGTCGTCGTGGGTCTCTGCGAGGCGCTGGAGGCCGGCGCGCACCCGGTGGTCAACGAGTTCGGTTCGGTCGGTACCGGGGACATCGCCGCCCTCGCCCAGGTCGGCCTCGCGCTCGCCGGGGAGCACCCCTGGCAGGGGCCCGGCGCCGCGCCCGAGCCCCAGTCGCTCGACAACAACGACGCCCTTGCCCTGATCAGCAGCAATGCCCTCACCCTCGGCCAGGCCGCCCTCGCGCTCGACGAGCTGCGCCGGCTCGTCATCGCCACCGAAGCGGTCGCCGCGCTCTCGCTGCTCGCGGTCGACGGTTCGTACGAGGCGTACGCCGAACCGGTCCACGCCGCCCGTCCGCACCCCGGCTCGTACCAGGTCGCGGCCCGGATGCGGGAGTTGCTCGGCGCCCCCGACCGCCCGGGGCCGCCGCTCGGCCGGATCCAGGACCCGTACGGCTTCCGCTGTCTGCCGCAGATCCACGGCCCCGCGCAGGACGCCGCCGACGCGCTCGAACGTGTCCTCGCCGTCGAGATCAACGCCGCCGCCGAGAACCCGCTGATCTGCCCGGACGCCGGTCTCAACGACAGCCCCGCCGCCTACCACCACGGCGGCTTCTACATGGCCCAACTCGCTCTGGCCCTCGATCACTTCCGGCTCGCGGTCACCCAGGTGGCCCGGCTCTCCACCTCTCGGCTCTCGGCCCTCAACGAGCCCTCCTTCACCCGGCTGCGGCCGTTCCTCGCGGACGGCGAGCCCGCCGCCTCGGGCGTGATGATCCTGGAGTACGCGGCCGGGGCCGCCCTCGGAGATCTGCGGGCGTTCTCCGCGCCCGCCTCGCTCGGGCATGCCGTGCTCTCCCGCGGTGTCGAGGAGCAGGCCAGCTTCGCCTCGCTGGCCGCCCGTCAGACACTGCGCGCCTGCGGCGCCTACCGGCAGGTCGTGGCCTGCGAACTCGTCTCTGCCGTAAGGGCGTTGCGCCTGCGCGACCTGCGGCCCGATCCCGAGCTGCCGGTCGGGCGGGCGTTCACGCTGGCCGATTCGTTGCTCGACCCCGAGCTCGCGGACCGGCCGCTCACCGATGATGTGAAGGCGGCGGCCGGGGAACTGCTCGACCGCTGCGCCGATCTGTGGAACACCGGACTCACCGGAACGAGCCGGGACACCGGACTCGCCAGTACAAGGGGGACAGCATGAGCAGCGGGAGCAGCCCTGCCGCGCGGTTGCAGCAGCTCTTCGAGGGGCACCGGCTCACGCCCACCCAGCGGCGCATCGCGCATTCCATGGTCCGGCGGGCCGCCGACGTGCCGTTCCTGTCCAGCGTGGAACTGGCCGAGCTGGCCGGGGTCAGCCAGCCGTCCGTCACCCGCTTCGCCGTCGCGCTCGGGTTCGACGGGTACCCGGCGCTGCGCAAGCACCTGCGGGAGGTCGCGCCCGGACCCGGTGAGGCGGCGGGCGCCGTCGACGACACGTACAACGAATACCAGCAGGCCGTCCACGCCGAGATCGAGAACCTGCGGCACCTCGCCGATCTGCTCGCCGACCCCACTCCCGTCGAGCGGGCGGGACGACTGCTCGCCGCGTCGCGGCCGCTGCCCGTGCTCGGGCTGCGCGCCGCTTCCTCGCAGGCGCGTGGCTTCGGCTACTTCGCAGCCAAGGTCCACCCGGATGTGCGGGTGCTCGACGAGGGCGGCAGCATGCTGCGCGACCGCATCGACGCCGCGCGGCGGGCGGGGGCGACCGCACTCGTCTGCTTCGCGCTGCCACGCCACCCGAAGGAGGTCGTGGACGCACTCGCGTACGCCCAGGAACAGGGGCTGACCGTGGTTTCGGTGGCCGACTCGGCGTTCGCCCCGGTGGCCGGACACAGCGATCTGCTGATTCCGGCGGCCGTCGGCACCGGGCTCGCCTTCGACACGGCGTGTGCGCCGATGCTGCTGGGGCGGGTGCTGCTGGAGGCGATGTGCGACGACCTTCCCGACGCGCAGGCGCGGCTGGAGGAGTTCGACGCACGGGCCGCGGCGCGCGGTCTGTTCGCCGAGTGAGCGTGGGGACCGGGGCCGTAGCCGCCGGCCGGGAGGGGAGCGGTCCTGCCGGGCCGGGCCGGCACGGGGGACGCCCCCTACTGACGGGTGCTCGGCCGGGATCCACTGCGGATTTTCAGAAATTGCTCAGACACGGCCATTAATCTGCGCCCCACAGAAACAGCACCGATGGCTGTCGAGAGGGGTACGGACGTGGGGCGCGGAGCGCAGTCGCTGGCAAGGGTGGCCGTGATCGTACGGGCCGGAGCCGTACCGCTGTGGTGGCCGGGACTGCTCGCCGCCGCAGTCGGCGCGCTCGTCCCGGGGCTCACCGGCCGACGGATCGGACTGCTCGCCGGGGCCGCGCTCTTCCTGGTCACGGCAGTGGTGGTGGCGCTCGCACGCGGGGGCAGGCACGCGGAACTGGCCAGGGCCGCCACCCGTGCCGGGCGCACCGACTTCCTCCAGGACCGGGCCGTGACCGTACGCAACTGGCGGCGCGGGCACCGGTGGTGGCTGCTGGGCGGATTCCTGGTGGCGGTCGCCAGTGGGTTCCTGCTGCCCGGCGCCGGTGGGCTGGTGCTCGCGGGTGCCGGGGCCGGGCTCTGGATCAAGGCGGTCCGGATCGGACAGCGGGAGCGGAAGAACGACGTCCTGTACTGGGTACGGACCGACCGGGTCGAGAAGGGGCGGCCGGCGGGCAAGCAGGTCGCGGCGTACCGGACGACCGGGCCGGTGGCGGGCGACGCCGCGCCCGGTGGGGCGCGGCGTCGCTGAGGGCGTGCCGCGGGGTCAGACCTCCAGTTCGGCCTCGATCCGCTTCAACTGGTGGCGGGCCATCGCCAGGTTGGCGCGGGCGGAGTCCAGCACCAGGTAGAGGAAGAGACCGTTGGTGCCGCGCGCCTTGAGCAGCCGGATCAGGTGGTACTGGCCGCTGAGGGTGATCAGGATGTCCTCGATCTCATCCTTGATGCCGAGGTGTTCCATCGTGCGGAGTTTGGCACGTACGACATCGGTGTTGCCCGCGGCCGCGACGTCCAGGTTGAAGTCCTTGCCGCCGCCGAGGGTGCCCAGCGCCATGCCGCTGGTGTAGTCGACGAGTGCGACACCGAGGGTGCCCTCGATGGAGGTCATCGCTTCCTTGAGCGACGCTTCGGTGTTGGCCATGAGTGCTCGTTTCCTTTCCTTGCCGGCCTAGGTGACCGGCTCCGTTATCTGGCGTTGCTGGTGCGGATGTGGCTGGTATTACGTGCGGTGCGGGAGGGGGCCGCCGGGGGGCGGGGTGCGTGGGCGCGGGGCATGTGACGCGGGCGCGGGCTGTGCGGTGCGTTGCAGTGCGGTGTCGACCAGTTCGCCGATCCGGGTGCTCGCCCGGCGCCCTTCCAGGTGGAGCCGGCCGACGTTGATCCGGTCCTCGGCCAGGAGCGTGAGGACGGCGGAGGAGCCCGCCGCGTAGGTGGCGATGTAGCCGGTCTCGCCTCGTACGAGGAGTTCCCGGAAGCCGCCCCGGCCGGTCGCCTCCGTCATCCGGAGCGCGACGCCGAGCGAGGCCGCTGTCAGTGCCGCGACGCCCTCCGCCTCCACTCCCGGGGTGTCCTGGGCCAGGACGAGTCCGTCGGTGCTGGCCGCCAGCGCGCCCGCGAGGAGCGGAACCCGGGCGCGTAGCCGCTGGAGTTCGGCCAGGACGTCCTGGACTTCGGCCTCGGGAACCATCAGTTGTCTCCTCCCGGCACGCTGTCTGAGCGCGCGTATCACAGGGCCTCCAATGCGTCTCTGAGCCGGCGCAGCAGGGCGACGTCGGGGTCGGCCGTGACCTCGGGAAGCGTGATCCGGCCGGGCGCGGAGGCGGACGGGGCCGCCGTCTGCCGGACCGCTTCGACCAGTCCGTCGGCCGTGAGCCGCCGCAGGTCGACGAGGATGTGGAACGCCGAGCGGCCCAGGTGCTGTGCGATGTCCGATGCCGTACGCACTCCGTCCACCAGGTCGAGGACGCGGCGACGGCGCGCCGGGACGGGGGCGTCGACGGGATGGGCCGCCCGGACGAGCGGGGCGGTGTCGGTCGTCGCGTCCGGCCAGATCCGGTCCAGCAGTTCCCGGCGTCGGAGCGTCTCGCGCTGCACGGCATCGACGGGGACGGGGTGCACGGGACCGATCCAGTGCGAGACCCCGTAACGGAACCGGGCCGGGGTCCGGGTGGGGGCGAGGGCGAAGAAGGCGGCGTCGTACAGCGCGCCCAAGTGGCAGAGCTCCAGTGCGCCGCCGGGTATCCGCCCGCTGTCCACCAGGTAGCGGCCGACCCGCTGCCCGGCGCCCGCCTGGGCGACCGCGTCCCACCAGCCGTCGCGGTGCAGGGTGCCGCCGGTGGTGAGCAGGATGTCGATGCCGGGTGTCGCGGGACTCTCGGCGTGCACGACCTGGCCGTCGGCGAGGTAGAGCGTGCCGCGGTCGCGCATCAGGGCGCCGGTGGCGCGCTCGGCGGCGAGGCGCTGGAGCATGGGGGAGAGGGCGGAGGCTGCTCTCACGGGGGAGGTTCTCTCGGGTGAGGTTCTGCGGGTTCTGTCGGGTGTTCGCTCGGGCGCGTTGGTTCTCATGCCAGGACCAGCCGCTTTGCCATCTCGCCCAGCCGTATCCGGGCCAGCGCCAGGTTGCCGTCCGAACGGTCGAGCCACAGATGCAGGAAGACGCTGCTGTCGAAGGCCGTCTCGACGAATCGGAGGATGTGGTAGCCGGCGCGGGTGGTGATGATGACGTCCTCCACCGGAGGCGTCGCGCCCGTCCCCGTGACGGCGGTCCCGGCCGTGCCTGTCGAGGGTTCCGGGTCGGAGAGGGCGAACGCGGGCTGCTCCGCCGCCATGCGCGCCACCTCGGCCGTCTCGGCGGCGGTCGCCTCGTGGTCGCCGTTGGGCGAGTCGCCGATGGTGCCCAGGGCGAGACCACTCGTCCAGTCGACCACGGCGCCGCCGCGGGCACCGGGCAGCCTCATGACTTCGAGCAGGCACTCGTCGATTCCGGACACGCGGATTCCCTCCCCCGACCGCACACACGGCTGTGACCCTGAGGCTACGCAACGTGCTCGCCCGTGGTGGGAGTTCTGGCATTTTCCATTGGTACATGCGGAAGACGGTCGGAAACGGTCGGACCCGTTGACGCCCCTGTCACGTCCTGTCCGTCTTCGGTGTCGCTCCCAGTCTTCCGTGAAGGTCTTTCGGGCGTGCCTGTTGACTACAAGTATTCAGAGAGACAGGATGTGAATAGAAGCATCACAGAAGCGAGGAGGCATTGCCATGTCAGGACCCCGCCCCGTACGGGCACCGCGCGGTACGGAACTGAGCGCCCTGGGATGGCAGCAGGAAGCCGCCCTCCGCATGCTGCAGAACAACCTCGACCCCGAGGTGGCCGAGCACCCCGACAAGCTCGTCGTCTACGGCGGCACGGGCAAGGCGGCCCGCGACTGGCGCTCGTTCGACGCCATGGTGCGCACGCTGCAGACGCTCAAGCAGGACGAGACGATGCTCGTCCAGTCCGGGCGGCCGGTCGGCGTCATGCAGACCCACGAATGGGCGCCGCGCGTGCTGATCGCCAACTCCAACCTGGTCGGTGACTGGGCGAACTGGGAGGAGTTCCGCCGCCTGGAGGCGCTCGGACTCACCATGTACGGGCAGATGACCGCCGGGTCGTGGATCTACATCGGCACGCAGGGCATCCTGCAGGGCACGTACGAGACGTTCGCCGCCGTCGCCGCGAAGAAGTTCAACGGGACGCTGGCCGGGACGATCACCCTGACCGCCGGACTCGGCGGCATGGGCGGCGCCCAGCCGCTCGCGGTCACCATGAACGACGGCGTCGCGATCTGCATCGACTGCGACCCGCGCGCCATCGAGCGCCGCATCGAGCACCGCTACCTGGATGTGCGCGCCGACTCCCTGGAGCACGCGCTCCAGCTCGCCGTCGAGGCGCGCGACGCACGCAAGCCGCTCTCCATCGGACTGCTCGGCAACGCGGCGGAGCTGCTGCCCCGGATGCTCGCCGAGGGCGCCCCGATCGACATCGTCACCGACCAGACCAGCGCGCACGACCCGCTCGCGTACCTCCCGATCGGCGTCGACTTCGACGACATGGCCTCGTACGCGGCCGAGAAGCCCGCCGACTTCACGCAGCGGGCCCGCGAGGCGATGGCCAAGCACGTCGAGGCGATGGTCGGCTTCATGGACGCCGGGGCCGAGGTCTTCGACTACGGCAACTCGATCCGCGGCGAGGCCCAGCTGGCGGGCTACGACCGGGCATTCGACTTCCCCGGGTTCGTCCCCGCGTACATCCGGCCGCTGTTCTGCGAGGGCAAGGGCCCGTTCCGCTGGGCCGCGCTGTCCGGCGAGGCGTCGGACATCCACAAGACCGACAAGGCGATGCTCGAACTCTTCCCCGAGAACGAGTCGCTGCACCGGTGGATCAAGATGGCCGGCGAGCGCGTCCACTTCCAGGGGCTCCCCGCCCGGATCTGCTGGCTCGGCTACGGCGAGCGCGACCGTGCCGGCGAGCGGTTCAACGACATGGTGGCCAGCGGTGAGCTGGCCGCGCCGCTGGCGATCGGCCGCGACCACCTGGACTGCGGGTCGGTGGCGTCCCCCTACCGCGAGACCGAGGCGATGCTCGACGGGTCCGACGCGATCGCGGACTGGCCGCTGCTGAACGCCATGGTCAACGTGGCGTCCGGCGCCTCCTGGGTCTCCATCCACCACGGCGGCGGCGTCGGGATGGGGCGCTCCATCCACGCGGGGCAGGTGACCGTTGCCGACGGCACGAAGCTGGCGGGCGAGAAGATCCGCCGGGTGCTGACGAACGACCCTGGCATGGGCGTCATCCGGCATGTCGATGCCGGGTACGACATCGCGGAGTCCGTCGCCGCGGACAAGGGCGTGCGGGTGCCGATGACCGAGGGCGGGCAGTGACGGTGCCCGGCACGGTCGGCTCGGTGGGGGGTTCGCTGTCGGGCGCGGGTTCGCCCGCGGCCCCCCTCCGCCGTGGCCCTGAAGGTGGGGGAGACGCCTCCCCCGCCCCGCGGAGCGAAAGCCCGCAGGTCTCCTTCCAGAGCATGTGGAAGGAGCTCGCCCCCATCGGGCGGCATCCCGGGAGCGGCGGCTACCGCCGCTACGCCTGGACCGCCGCCGACGGTGACTGTCGTGTCTGGTTCCGGGCGCAGGCCGAAGCCCGTGGGCTCGGGTACGAGGTCGACCGGAACGGGAACCAGTGGGCCTGGCACGGGGACCCGCTCGGTGACGACGCCGTCGTCACCGGGTCGCACCTCGACTCCGTGCCCGACGGCGGCGCCTTCGACGGGCCGCTCGGTGTGGTCTCCTCCTTCGCCGCGTTCGACGAACTCCGCCGCAGGGGAGTGGAGTTCACTCGTCCGTTCGCCATCACCAACTTCGGTGACGAGGAAGGGGCCCGGTTCGGGCTCGCCTGTGTCGGGTCCCGGCTCGCCGCCGGGCAGCTGACCGTCGAGAAGGCGCACCAGCTCCGCGACGGCGACGGCATCACACTGCCGCAGGCCATGGAGGCCGCCGGCTACGACCCCGAGGCCATCGGCCCGGACCCCGAACGGCTGGCCCGCATCGGTGCGTTCGTCGAGCTCCACGTCGAACAGGGGCGGTCCCTCGACCTCACCGGCGACCCGGTCGGAATCGCCTCCGCCATCTGGCCGCACGGCCGCTGGCGGTTCGACTTCCGGGGCGAGGCCAACCACGCGGGCACCACCCGGCTCGTGGACCGGCGCGACCCGATGCTCACCTACGCGGAGACCGTGCTGGCCGCCCGTCGCGAGGCGCAGCTCACCGGCGCCCTGGCCACCTTCGGCAAGATCGCCGTCGAGCCGAACGGGGTCAACGCCATCCCCTCCCTCGTCCGGGGCTGGCTCGACTCGCGCGCCGCCGACCAGGACACCCTCGACGCCGTCGTCACCGGCATCGAGCGGGCCGCCCGGGAACACGCCGAACGCGCGGGCATCGATCTCGATGTCGTACGGGAGTCCTTCACGCCCGTCGTGGAGTTCCAGCACGCCCTGCGCGACGAACTCGGCAAGCTCCTGACGGGCAGGGGCGGCGGCGACGCGGGCCGCGCCGTGCCCGTCCTCGGCACCGGCGCCGGGCATGATGCGGGTATTTTGTCCGCTTCGGTCCCTACCGCCATGCTGTTCGTACGGAACCCCACCGGGATCTCGCACTCACCGGCCGAACACGCCGCCGAGGACGACTGCGTGGCCGGGGTGATCGCACTCGCCGATGTACTGGAAGGTCTCGCGTGCAGCTGACAACGACATCGACGGGAAAGCGCGACACCGCGACGTTCTGGCTGTCCCACGCCTGGCTCGGCACCCATGTCGAGCCGGGCGTCGCCCTGGACGTCGCCGGCGGGCGGATCGCCGGGGTGCGTACAGGCGTCGACGCCCCGCCGCCGGGCGCCACCGTGCTGCGCGGGCTCACTCTGCCGGGACTCGCCAACGCCCACTCGCACGCCTTCCACCGCGCCCTGCGCTCCACCGTCCAGGTCGGCTCCGGCACCTTCTGGACCTGGCGCGAGATCATGTACCAGGTCTCGTCCAGGCTCACCCCCGAGACGTACTACGACCTCGCCCGCGCCGTGTACGCCGAGATGGCGCTGGCCGGTATCACCGCCGTCGGTGAGTTCCACTATCTGCACCATGCGCCGGGCGGAGTCCCGTACAACAATCCGAACGCGATGGGTGAGGCCCTGATCGCCGCCGCCGACGCGGCCGGTATCCGGATCACGCTGCTGGACACCGCCTATCTCGCCGCCGGGTTCGGGCAGCGGGCCGGGCAGTACCAGCAGCCCAACCAGCACCAGCTGCGGTTCTCCGACACCACGGCCGAGGCCTGGGCCGAACGCGCTTCCCTCCTCAAGGACACCGACCACGCCCTGATCGGCGCTGCCGTCCACTCCGTGCGCGCCGTCCCCGCCGGGCAGCTCGCCACCGTGGCCGCGTGGGCCGAGGGCCGGCAGGCCCCCCTCCATGTCCACCTCTCGGAACAGGTTGCGGAGAACGAGGCCTGCCAGGCCGCCCACGGCTGTTCCCCCACCCGGCTCCTCGCCGACCACGGGGTCCTCGGCCCGCGCACCACCGGCGTCCACAACACCCACCTCAGTGACGAGGACATCGCGCTGCTCGGCTCCTCGGCCACCGGTACCTGCATGTGCCCCACCACCGAACGCGACCTCGCGGACGGCATCGGCCCCGCCGTAGCCCTTCAGCGCGCGGGCTCGCCGCTCTCCCTGGGCAGCGACAGTCACGCCGTGATCGACCTCTTCGAAGAGGCCCGCGCGATGGAGCTCAACGAGCGGCTGCGCACCCGGACCCGCGGCCACTGGACCGCGGCCGCACTGCTGCGTGCCGCCACCGGCGAAGGGCACGCAGCACTCGGCCGTCCCGACGCGGGCACCCTCGTACCGGGCGCTTTGGCCGACTTCACCACCGTCGCCCTGGACTCCGTCAGAACAGCGGGACCGGCGCCCCGACTGGCGGCCGAAACAGCCGTATTCGCCGCCTCCGCCGCTGATGTACGGCATACGGTCGTGGCAGGCCGGCACATCGTCCGGGACGGGCAGCACGCGCTCGTCGAGGACGTACCCGCAGCACTCGCCTCGGCCATCGCCGTCCTGCACGGCTGACGCCGGAACCTCGCAAGGAGAGCAGCCCCCCGATGACGACGACCGCCATCACCAACATCGCCAGTCTGGTCACCAACGACCCCTCCCTCGGTGACAATTCCCCCCTGGGCCTGATCCTGGACGCGGCCGTCGTCATCGAGGGCGACCACGTCGTCTGGACCGGTGAGTCAAGCAAAGCACCCGCCACCGACAACGCCGTCGACGCCGGCGGCCGCGCGGTGATCCCGGGGTTCGTCGACTCCCACTCGCATCTCCTCTTCGCGGGCGACCGCACGCAGGAGTTCAACGCCCGGATGTCCGGCCGCCGTTACACCGCGGGCGGCATCAGGACCACGGTCGCCGCCACCCGCGCGGCCACCGACGACGAGCTCTCCGCCAACGTCGTCCGCTATCTGACGGAGGCACTGCGCCAGGGCACCACCACGTTCGAGACCAAGTCCGGCTACGGGCTCACCGTCGAGGACGAGGCCCGCGCCCTGCGTATCGCCGCCCGCCACACCGACGAGGTCACCTATCTCGGCGCCCACGTCGTGTCCCCCGACTACGCCGACGACCCTGCCGGGTACGTCGACCTGGTGACCGGGCCGATGCTCGACGCCTGTGCGCCGTACGCCCGTTGGGTCGACGTCTTCTGCGAGAAGGGCGCGTTCGACGGCGACCAGGCCCGCGCGATCCTCACCGCCGGCATGGCCAAGGGCCTTCACCCCCGCGTCCACGCCAACCAGCTGAGCTACGGCCCCGGTGTCCAGCTCGCCGTCGAGCTCGACGCCGCGTCCGCCGACCACTGCACCCACCTGACCGACGCCGATGTCGACGCCCTCGCCCAGGGCAACACCGTGGCCACGCTCCTCCCCGGCGCCGAGTTCTCGACCCGGGCCGACTGGCCCGACGCCCGTCGCATCCTCGACGCGGGAGCCACCGTCGCGCTCTCCACGGACTGCAACCCGGGCTCGTCGTTCACCTCCTCCATGCCCTTCTGCGTCGCGCTCGCCGTACGCGACATGGGAATGACCCCGGACGAGGCACTGTGGTCCGCAACCGCGGGCGGTGCCGCGGCCCTGCGCCGTACGGACATCGGCCGCATCGCCCCCGGGGCCCGCGCCGACCTGGTCCTCCTCGACGCCCCCAGCCATGTCCACCTCGCCTACCGGCCGGGTGTCCCGCTGGTCCAGGCGGTCTGGCAGCGCGGCGAACGCACGCTCTGACCCCGTCGGCTACGCGCCGGCACCACGTCAGCCATGCGGAAGGACCTGCCCGTTGCCGGGTCAGGTCCTTCCGCAGTGAGGTCGCGCAACGGCGCGGAACGTGCCGGGGAATCATTCCTCCAGCGTCAGGCCCTTCCTGAGCTTGACCAGCGTCCGGGAGAGCAGCCGCGAGACATGCATCTGGGAGATGCCGAGCTCCTCACCGATCTCCGACTGCGTCATGTTGGCGACGAAACGGAGCGAGAGGATCTTCCGGTCGCGGCCGGGCAGCGAGGCGATCAGCGGCTTCAGGGACTCGACGTACTCGACGCCTGCGAGTCCGTGGTCCTCGTAGCCGATCCGGTCGGCCAGGGCACCGTCGGCGTCGTCCTCCATGGGCTTGGCGTCGAGTGAGCTCGCGGTGTACGCGTTGCTCGCGGCCATGCCCTCGACGACCTCGTCGTCGCTGAGTCCGAGGCGGTCGGCGAGTTCGCCCACGGTGGGCGCCCGGTCCAGGTGCTGGGCGAGTTCGTCGCCCGCCTTGGCCAGGTCGATCCGCAACTCCTGCAGTCGTCGCGGGACGCGCACGGACCAACTGGTGTCACGGAAGAAGCGCTTGATCTCGCCGATGATGGTGGGCATCGCGAAGGTGGGGAACTCGACGCCTCGGCTGAGCTCGAACCGGTCGATCGCCTTGATCAGGCCGATGGTGCCGACCTGGACGATGTCCTCCATCGGTTCGCTCCGGGAGCGGAACCGGGAGGCGGCGAACTTGACCAGGGCCAGGTTGAGTTCGACGAGCGTGTTGCGTACGTACGCGTGCTCGTGGGTGCCCTCCTCGAGGGATCCGAGCCGCGCGAAGAGCGTCTTGGACAGCGCTCTGGCGTCCAGCGGACCCACTTCGGAGTACGGGGGGATCTCGGGAAGGTCTTCGAGACCGTCGCCGATGCTGCTGGTCGTGCTGGTGTTGCGGGTGGTGCTGGTGTTGCTGCTGCGCGGGCCGGGTACGGCAACCGTTGCAGGGGAGTCTGATTCGGTCAGTCCCTGAGGACATGCTGACGTTGCGTCGTGGGTACGCGGTCCGTCGAGCCGGGGTGACATTGTCTCCTCCATCGTTCTCGGCATATGGCTGCCGATGCCCTTACGTGTTCCTGCGGTGAAGCGGCGCCTCCAAAGCCGGCCGTGTTTCGGGTGTCCTCCTACCCTTACCCGGTCCGGGGGGCGAGTTACAACCTCCAATTGATGCCAAATGTCCGGTTTGTAGGGTTCCTTGGCTACCGCGTGGCGTACGGAACGCGTACTGTTTTACGAAAGCTGGCGACGGCTGCACACGCAACCGCATACACAGTGACAGTCGGTGACGCGTGAGCGATGATGCAGGCAGTGGCACAGGCAATGGCGAACGGCGAAGAGGGACGGGCATGGACCGCCAGACGGTCGGCAGTGCGAACCGGGGTCGACTTCAGGTCGAGGTCCGGACCGAGGGACGCAGTGAGGTCGTGACGCCGGTGGGTGAGCTCGATCACCACACCGCCGACCTGCTCCGCGAGCCTTTGGAGAGCGCGGTCGAGCAAGGGCGGGTGCGCCTGGTGGTCGACTGTTCGCGACTCGAGTTCTGTGATTCCACCGGGCTGAATGTGCTGCTCGGTGCCCGCCTCAAGGCGGAGGCGGCCGGGGGAGGGGTCCATTTGGCCGGAATGCTGCCGGTGGTGGCGAGGGTCTTCGAGATCACCGGGGCCGAGGCGGTCTTCACCGTCCACGACTCCCTGGAAGAGGCTCTGGACACCTGATCGCGGCGCGGTGTGTGGCATCGGGAGTCGTGTGTGTCGCCCGAGTCACGCGATCCGCGTAGGCGAAGTGGGTGTTGTCACGATTCGGGCGGGCAGGAGAGACCCCGCGAGCGCGGGACGACCTGCACACTCTGTAGTCGGTCCGTACCTGTACCGAACCTGTGCCGGCGCCCGCCGCGGTCCCGAATCTGTACCCGTATCTGTATCTGTATCTGTTCGATGGCGACATGGTGAATCGGTGAGGTGAAGCGCTGATGAGCACCACCCGGCAGCATCAGCCGGGCGACCTCGGCCGCGAGCCGGAGGGCACGGGCGACGGCGCCGGCGCACCCTCCGCCGAGTCGGTCGAGCGACAGTGGCGCACACTGCCGCTGCGGCAGGTCAGCGGCATCGTGCCGGCGGCCCGCGATTTCGCCCGCCAGGCACTGCACGACTGGGGCTGGCTCCCCGCGTCGAGCGCCGATCGCCGAGCGGCTGCCGAAGACGTCCTGCTGGTCGTCTCCGAGCTGGTCACCAACGCCTGCCTGCACGCGGAGGGGCCCGAGGAGCTGCGCATCGGCTGCACCCCGAAGGTGCTGCGGGTGGAAGTTCTCGACGGCGGAGCGGGACAGCCCGCACCTCGCACCCCGCACCGTGCCGGCCGGCCCGGCGGGCACGGCATGTTCATCGTCCAGCGGCTCTGTCTGGACTGGGGGGTTCTGCGGGTGCCGGGTGAGCCCGGCAAGACCGTCTGGGCGGAGCTGGCCGCCCCGGCCTAAGGGCTGTCCCGTCATCCCTGGCCGGCGCACGACGACAGCTACGGCACCTCGCCGCGTTGTCGGGACGCCCGAATACGTTCAGTACGAGGGCGCCCCTCCGCCTTGCGATGCACCGGCTGCGACGCCGCGCGCTGATCCACCAGGGATTACGGGACAGCCCTTGGTCGCGGGCCCGCCTCCGACTCCGTACCCCTGACTTCGCATCCCCGAGGAGCGCGCCGGATCGGCGCGCTCTTTGTCTTCCCTCCACAAGGCCTCAGGCGTACCTTGAGCGCCCAATCTGATGTGTCGTCAGTAACTTGCCTCGATGTGATGCGGCGTGCGGCGACCACCGGCAGGAGGGGAACTCGAGGTGTCGTACCCGAAGCGAACAGCTCTCGCCCTGGCGTCCGCGCTGGCCGGCTCGGTGGTGCTGCTGGCCGCGCCCGCCGCACACGCCACGGTCGTGGACGTCGACTACCAGTGCAAGACCCCGATCGGGGACAAGAGTGCCGTATCGCCCATCGACATCAAGGGCGTCAAGAGCGGCAACGGATACACGCTCACGATGTCCTTCCAGAAGGGCGTCTCGTCCAGCCCCGTCGAGCTGGGCAAGGGCGCCATGAAGCCCAGTGCGGTGATCCGGCTGGGCGGCGCCGAATCGGGCCAGGTGCAGGTCTCGGGCCCGGCGAACGCCGCTGCGATCCCGGCCAACACCCCCATCAAGATCAGTGACTTGACGGGTACCTACACCCCGAAGAAGAGCGGCAAGGTCAGCTTCACCGCGGGGGTGCTCACCATCAAGGCTCTCGGCACGACCACGACCTGCACCCCCGGCAACAGCCCCAAGCCGTCGCTGGAGCTCGATGTGACGGCGGCGGGCGGCGCGCAGAACACGTCGGACCACGGCGGTCAGCTGCCGAAGACCGGTCCGCTCGACTCCGCGACGGCGCTCGGGACGCTCGGCGGCACGGTGCTGCTGACCGGTGCGGCCGGAGTGTTGTGGCTGACCCGGCGCGGGCAGCGGGTCACGGGCTGAGCCACGAACCGCGCCACCGCAACACCCCAGGGCCCATACAGCCGCAGTCCCCGTCCGCGCACTGTGCGTACACGCCAGCTCGGTACGCACAGCTCTGTACGCACCAGGGAGCCCCGCCCATGCCGTCGTCGACCGGTCACGCCGTCCGAGCCGTTCTCGCCGTCCTGCTGTGCGCTTCCGCCGCGACCCCGGCGGCGGCCACCGCCCGGGCGGACAGTGGCACGGACTGGACGGCTCGGCCCGCCGCGAGCGGCGCCGCGACCCGGACAGGCGACGACGGCGGCAGACCGTACTTCTACCTGGAGGGCCCGCCCGGCACCGTCCTGCAGGACCGGCTTGCCGTCACCAACCCGGGCCGCGCCCCGGTCACCGTGAGGCTGCGCGGGGCCGACGTGTACGACGCCGAGGACGGTGGATCCGCGGTACGCGGATCCAAGGACTCCACCGGGACCGGCGGCTGGCTGCGGCTCGCGGCGGACCGGGTGACCGTGCCCGCCCGTACCCGTGCCGAAGTGCCGTTCTCCGTCACCGTGCCGACGAGTGCGCCACCGGGCGACCACCCCGGTGCGATCGTCGCGGAGAGCGCCGGCCGTTCGGTCGGGGTACGCGTCCATCTCCGGGTCAGCGGGCCGACCCTGGCCGCACTGACCGTCGAGGACGTCACCGTGTCCGGCCGGACCATTCACTACACCCTCGTCAACCGTGGCAATGCGGCCCTCGCCCCGCGCCTCGCCGTCAGCGCGGACGGGGTGTTCGGCACGCTGCTGCGACGTGAGGCGCGGACCCTGCCGGTGGAGCTGCTGCCCGGACAGCGGGCGAAGCTCACCGAACCGTGGCGGGACGTCCCCGCCCTCGACTCCGTCACCGTCCGGCTGCGGGTCTCTGCCGCGGGCGGCGCGCACAGCGAGGCGACGGGCTCGGCGGTCCTCGTCCCCTGGGTGCCGGTGACCCTCGGCGTACTGCTGTTCCTGGCCGCGGCAGCGGCGGGCGCGTACCTGCTGCGGCGCAGACAGCTGCGGCCGCCGGACGGTGTCGTCCCGGTATCTCGGCCCACGTCGGACGAAAGGCACTTGGTGAAGGCGGGAGCGGACAGGTGAAACGACAGACCGGACACGTGGGTCGACGGACCGGACCGGCATCCCTGCGGCGCGGCAGCCACCGATGGGTCACCGTGCTGCTCGTGGCCCTGGTGCCCGCCCTGCTGCTCCTGCCCGCACCAGGTGCCCGCGCGGCGGACGGACAGCCCGCGGTCACCCTCTCGAAACAGCAGGCCGGCAAGGGCGGTGAGATCACCGTCAAAGGCAGCGGCTGGCGGTCCGACACCTTGCTGATGATGCTGATCTGCGGGCAGTCCGCGCCCGGTAGGGGCGTCATCGGCGGTACCAACTCCTGCTCCAACGCCGACGGACGCGCCGTCACCACCGATGCCAAGGGCGCCTTCAGCAAGAAGATGCCCGTCGCCGAGCCGCCCGAGCCGTGTCCGTGCGTGGTGCATGTCGCGACGGTCACCGGCGAACAGGCCACCGCCGACGCCGTGTTCGTCGTCGCGGGGCACCCGGTCGCCCCGCTGCCGAAGCAGACCGACGGCGGGAAGCTCGCCGTGCTCGCCGCGACCCGGCTGGAGGGCGACAGCGGCATCCTCACCTGGTTCGGAGCCCCGCCCGCACGGAGGCTCGTCCTCACTGTCGGCAACCTCGGCACGGCACCCGTCAAAAACCCGGTCTTCCAGGTCGGTACGGCGCACGGCGTCTTCGCCCCGCAGTGGGAGGAGCAGCAGTGGCGCGGCACCATCGCGCCCGGCCGCAAGGCGCAGATCAAACTCCCGGTCGAACTGACGGCGGGAGCGCACGGCGACTACCAGATCTCCCTGCGGTACGGGACGAAGGTGCTCGCCGAACAGCCGTGGGGGGTGGGCCGACCGTGGGGCGTCACCCTCTTCTGGATCCTGCTCTGCGTCGTCGTACCGGCCGCCGTGTTCCGGATCGGCATGGCCGTCGTCGACAAGGTCCGGCCCCGCACCCCGCATGCCTCGGTCCGGGCCGGACGTCACCGTCACCCACAGCTCACCGACGTGACCGCGAAGCTCCCGAAGCTGCGCCGGGCGCCGGGCACCACCTTTGTGAACTCCGCGACGGAGGACCGGGCGGGAGGCACCCGGTCCGCTGCGGGCGCGGCCACCACCCCCGCGCTGCCGTGGTTCACACCGGAATCCGCACCGTCAGAGAACAGACCCACGACGAAGGGACATTCGTGAGCACCCAACGGAGGATGAGCGCGGCCGGAGTCGCGCTGATGCTCGGCGGCGCGGGAATCCTGCTGGCCGCGAGCCCGGCCCAGGCCGCCGACGTCTCGTACAGGACAGAGTGCATTCCGCCGCCCATCTCCGGGCTCCCGCCCGTACAGGGCACGACCGAGGTGCAGCTGACCGCGCCCGCCGAGGCGAAGGTCGGGGACACGGTCGAGGTGGTGTGGAAGACGGTCGCGGCCGCTTCCAGCAACCCCGACGTCCTCGATCTGGAGAAGGACACGGTCAAGCCGACCGGCACGATCAAGGTGGGCGGCGCGGCCAGTGGCGACCTGCCGATGGAGGGGCCCCGGCAGAACCCGCCGATCCCGAAGAACAGCCCCATGGTGCTGCCGGACATGAAGGGCATGCTGAAGCTGGAGAAGGCCGGTGAGATCACGCTGACGCCGGACGCGTACAACATCAACGTCTCCAAGCCGATCTCCACCGACACCAAGTGCTCCCCGAAGGAGACCGTGCAGCCGGGCGCGACGATCAAGGTCACGGACGGCGGCGGTACGACAGCGGGCGGCACGACCACCGGTACGACGGTGGGTGGCACCATCTCCGGCACGACCTCCGGCACGACCTCCGGCACGACCTCCGGCACGACCTCCGGCACGACCTCCGGCACGACCTCCGGAACCACCACCGCGGGCGGGACGACGGCCGACGGCGGGACCACGGCGGGGACCACGGCCGGCGGTACGGACTCCGGCGGTACCACCGCCGGGTCGAGCGGTGGTGGTGGCGGTCAGACCGACTTCGAGGGCAAGGAGGTCTCCGTCGCGTACGCCTGCAAGACGCCGATCGGTGACAAGAACGCCACCTCCCCGGTGAAGATCGACGCGAAGAAGGACGGCGGCAGCTTCGACCTCACGGTGAAGTTCAGCAAGTCGGTCATGGACAGTCCCGCCGACATCCCGGCCGATTCGGTGAAGCCCTCCATGGAGGTCAAGCTCGGCGGCGCCGACAAGGGCACGGTCCATGTCGAAGGCCCCACCAACAAGGAGCCCATCAAGTCCGGCGATCCGATCGAGATCCCCGATCTCACCGGTACGTACAAGCCGGGCGCAAGCGGCAAGTCCACCCTCAGCCCCGGCGTACTGACGGTGATGGCGCTCGGCACGACGACGACCTGCACCCCGCCCGCCGATGTCGCGGTCTCCCTGGAGCTGGACACCTCGTCCCAGCCCGGTGGGGCAGCCGGCGGCTCGGACGCGGGCGGCGCCACGAGCGGCGGCGGTACGGACTCCGGCGGCGGACTGGCCGCCACCGGCGCCGAGGACAACGGCACCCTGCGCGCGCTCGGCCTGGTCGCCGGTACGGCGATCCTGCTGGGCGGCGCCGTGTTCACGTTCACCCCCTGGCGCCGGCTGCGTGGCAACCGGTGAGCTGAGCTCCCTGCCAGGGCAACGCGAAGGGCCGTCGCACCGGTCAACCGGTGCGACGGCCCTTCGTACGAGCGGTCAGCGCATCAGCGATGGGTGCGTCAGCGCACGTCGCCCATGAGCTGCTTGACCTTGTTGCGGTACATGAAGATCGCGACACCCGCGGCCACCGCGAGGGCGGCCTGCAGGGTCACCACACCGGTGCCGTTGAGGTCGACACCCGCGATGGAGAGCAGACCCGTGGTGCAGTCACCGGCGGTGACGGCCAGGAACCAGACACCCATCATCTGGCTGGCGTACTTGGCCGGAGCCATCTTCGTCGTGACGGAGAGACCCACCGGAGACAGCGTGAGCTCGGCGACCGTCTGGACGAAGTAGATCGCGACCAGCCACATCGCGGCGGCCTTGTGGCCGTCGGTGGCGATCGTCAGCGGCATCAGGAAGAGGAAGAACGACGCACCGACCAGCACCAGGCCGGAGCTGAACTTCACGATGGTGCTGGGCTCCTTGCCACGCCGGTTCAGCGACATCCAGAAGGCGGCGAAGACGGGGGCCAGCGCCATGATCAGGACCGGGTTGACCGACTGGTACCAGGAGACCGGGAAGTCCCACCCGAGGACGCTGTTCTCGGCCGAGGAGTCGGCGAAGATCGCCAGGGTCGAACCACCCTGGTCGTAGATCATCCAGAAGATGGCGGCGGCGACGAAGAACCAGATGTAGCCGGACATCTTCGACTGCTCGGTCGCGCTCAGCTCCTTGTCGCGCTTGATGCGCGCCAGGACCAGCACCGGAATGACCAGGCCCGCGACGGTGATCGGGACGAGGATCCAGTTGAGCGTGTAGACACCGGTGACGACCGTGACGATGTAGAAGACCGCGGCGACGGCCATCCAGATCATGGCCTTGCGCAGCGTGCTCGTGCGCTCGGCGGCGGACAGCGGCTTCGGGACGACGAGGCTGCGCTCGTTCAGGTGGCGGGTGCCCAGCAGGAACTGCACGAGACCCAGCGCCATGCCGGCCGCGGCGAGCGCGAAGCCCAGGTGCCAGTTCACGTTCTCGCCGACGGTGCCGATGGCCAGCGGCGCGGCGAAGGCGCCGACGTTGATGCCCATGTAGAAGATCGTGAAGCCACCGTCGCGGCGCGGGTCGTCCGGGCCGTCGTAGAGCTGGCCGACCATCGTCGAGATGTTGGACTTCAGCAGACCGGATCCGATGGCCACCAGGCCGAGACCCACGAAGAACGTGCCCTCCGTGGGCAGCGCCAGCGCGAGGTGACCGATCATGATGACCGCACCGGCGACGGCGACGGTCTTGCGGGGACCCCAGACGCGGTCACCGAACCAGCCACCGGGCATCGCGAGCAGGTACACCAGCGACACGTAGACCGAGTAGATCGCCGTGGCCGTGGCCGGGTTCATGTGAAGCCCGTTGGGGGCGATCAAGTAGAGGGGGAGCAGGGCCCTCATGCCGTAGTAGCTGAAACGCTCCCACATCTCGGTCATGAAGAGAGTGGCCAGGCCGCGGGGGTGGCCGAAGAAGGTCTTCTCGGAGCCAGACGTGCTGGCTGAGTCCTTCGTCAGGCTGGACGCCATGGTCGATCCTTGCTTGCTCGGGACGCGACGCCTTGTAAGCGTTGAGCGCCCGGTGGGGGGAGGCCGGCACCGATGTGGCTGCGCCCACCCCTCACGCCTGAGAGGGGATTCGCTCCGGACCCCGTACGTGGGTACGGAGTCGGAGTCGGGGACCGACCGCATCGGGATCCACGCCCGGAGTACGTCATTGCGCTCCGGGTCCGGCCACAGGTCATTCACTGAACCAAAGGCTGGCGAATACCAGCCCGCACACAAAAGAGACCTTCGGCGCTTAAAGCTGCCCAAAGGTCCTTGAGTGGTGCAACAGGCGTCGAGCCACCATACGACACCACACTGCCGGATATGGAAGGACTTGAGAGATGGATCACAGGGATGAATGCAACCAGGCTCGCACATTCGAAGGCATGCCTCGGTTCAGGCCGCGGACCCGCAGGCCTTGTCGATCACCTCACGACAGCCGCCTCATGCGGACTACCATCACCCCATGACCCGTGTACTGCTCGCCGAGGACGACGCCTCCATCTCGGAGCCCCTGGCTCGCGCCCTGCGTCGGGAGGGTTACGAGGTCGAGGTCCGCGAAGACGGTCCGACCGCTCTCGACGCCGGCCTCCAGGGCGGCATCGACCTGGTCGTGCTCGACCTGGGCCTGCCCGGGATGGACGGCCTCGAAGTGGCCCGAAGGCTCCGTGCCGACGGCCACACCGTGCCGATCCTGGTGCTCACCGCCCGCGCCGACGAGGTGGACACCGTCGTCGGCCTGGACGCCGGAGCCGACGACTACGTCACCAAGCCGTTCCGCCTGGCCGAGCTCCTCGCCCGGGTCCGGGCGCTGCTCCGGCGCGGTGCCACGGAGCCCTCGCCGCAGCCCGCCACGCACGGCGTGCGAATCGACGTCGAGTCGCACCGGGCCTGGATGGGCGACGAGGAACTCCAGCTCACCGCGAAGGAGTTCGACCTGCTGCGGGTCCTGGTGCGCGACGCCGGCCGGGTCGTCACCCGCGACCAGCTGATGCGCGAGGTCTGGGACACCACCTGGTGGTCGTCGACGAAGACCCTCGACATGCACATCTCCTGGCTCCGTAAGAAGCTCGGCGACGATGCCGCCAACCCCCGCTACATCGCGACCGTCCGGGGCGTCGGCTTCCGCTTCGAGAAGAGCTGACGTACAGAAACAGTCATGCGCCGCCGACTGATCAACTCCACCCTCGCCGTGGTGCTCGTGGTGATCGCCGTCTTCGGCGTCTCCCTCGTCATCGTCGAGACCCGCACCATCAGCAACAGCGCCCAGGAGAGCGTCGACTCCGAGGCGCTGCGGCTGATCAGCGTCGTCGAGAGCCGGCTTCTCGGGGCCGAGCGGATCAACCCCTCGGTGCTGGCCGAACAGGTCGACGAGAACCGGTACGCGCTCGTCAGGATCCCGGGCCGTGCCCCTCTCGAGGTGGGCACGCGCCCCACCGGCAGAGTGATCAGCAGTACGGCGTCGGGTGAGCAGGGCGAGAAGGTCACCGTCGAGGAGTCCAGCTCGGCCGTCACCCGCGAGGTCGGCCGCACCCTGATGATCATCGGTGCGGTGGCGCTGCTCGCGATCGTCTCCGCGGTGCTCCTCGCGGTACGCCAGGCCAACAAGCTGACCTCGCCGCTCACCGACCTCGCCGAGACGGCGGAACGCCTGGGCTCCGGCGATCCGCGACCGCGCCACAAGCGGTACGGGGTGCCGGAGCTGGACCGGGTCGCCGACGTCCTCGACTCCTCCGCGGAGCGGATCGCGCGGATGCTGACCGCGGAACGCCGGCTCGCCGCCGACGCCTCCCACCAGCTCCGCACCCCGCTGACCGCGCTCTCCATGCGGATCGAGGAGATCTCCGTCACCGACGACCCGGACACGGTGAAGGAAGAGGCGAACTTCGCCCTCACCCAGGTCGAGCGCCTGACCGATGTGGTGGAACGGCTGCTGACCAACGCCCGCGACCCGCGCACGGGCTCCGCGGTCGTCTTCGACCTCGACGAGGTCGTCAAGCAGCAGATCGAGGAGTGGCGCCCGGCCTACCGCGGCGAGGGCCGCGCAATCGTCCGCTCCGGCAAGCAGGGCCTGCGGGCCGTCGGCACCCCGGGTGCGGTCGCCCAGGTGCTGGCCGCACTGATCGAGAACTCACTGATGCACGGTGGCGGCACGGTGGCGCTGCGCACCCGGGTCACCGGCAACCAGGCGGTCGTCGAGGTGACGGACGAGGGCCCCGGGGTCCCGCCCGACCTGGGTGCCCGGATCTTCGAGCGGACGATCAGCGGCCGCAACTCCACGGGGATCGGCCTCGCCGTGGCCCGCGACCTGGCCGAGGCGGACGGCGGTCGTCTGGAACTGCTCCAGCAGCAGCCGGCGGTCTTCGCCCTGTTCCTGAGCCGAGTGCCCGCTCCCCGCCAGGAACCGGAACGCCCGGTGCGCTGACCCGGGCGAGGTCGACCTGCACATGCACAGGACGGCATCAGCCGAGATCGAGCCCGTCGAGGCGGTACCCCCACGCCCTCGAGGCTGTGGGGGAGACCGGGGGCGGACCGGTCACCGGGCGGCTCCGGTGTCTCAACGCCGTACCGCTTCCGCCGGCGCCGCCGGAACCCGCCCCTGCGCCACCACACCTACATCGTCTTTGGCAGGCAGCGCCTTGAAGACCCAGCTCCGGTAGGACCAGAACCGGAACAGCGTCGCGATCCCGATTCCCAGGATCTTGAACACGTTGCTCTGGACGGGGCTGTTCCACCCGAACCCGTACGTCGCCGCGTACAGCACACCGTTCTCGATCACCGCGCCCGCCGCGCTGAACAGCAGGAACAGCATCAGCTCCCGGGTCCGGCCGGTCTTGTCGCGGTCCCGGTACGTCCAGTAGCGGAAGCCCACGTAGTTGAAGAGGATGGCGACGAACGTCGCCAGCAGACTGGCCCGCACCACCTGGAGGTCCGTGGTGTGCCGCAGCAGGTTGAAGACCGCGATGTTCACCAGCAGACCCAGCGCGCCGACGGCGCCGAACTTGGCGACCTCCCGGGCCAGCCGATCCAGCCGGGTTCGCAGTGCGCCCCGTTCGCTCATGGTGATCGATCAGCCCCGTCCGTGGATTCGGTCAACCCGGTCATGCTAACCAGCACCCCTGTGGGATGCCTGTGAGCTGACGCAGAACCCGGCGACGTGGAGCGGTCACGGGACCGCCCGCGGGGGCATCGTCCGGTGGTTCCCGGGACGCCGGATACCCTGGAGGAGTGACGTTTCCGGTAGTCGGCATGGTCGGTGGCGGTCAGCTCGCCCGTATGACCCACGAGGCGGGTATCCCCCTCGGCATCAAATTCAAGCTCCTCAGCGACACCCCCCAGGACTCGGCGGCCCAGGTGGTGAGCGAAGTCGTCGTCGGCGACTATCGCGACCTGGACACGCTGCGTGCCTTCGCGCGCGGCTGTGACGTGATCACCTTCGATCACGAGCACGTCCCGACCGAGCACCTGCGGGCCCTGGAGGCGGACGGCATCCCCGTGCGCCCCGGTCCCGACGCGCTGGTGCACGCCCAGGACAAGGGGGTGATGCGCGCCAAGCTCTCGGAGATCGGTGTGCCCTGCCCCCGCCACCGCATCGTGACGGACCCGGCCGACGCCGTGGCGTTCGCGGCCGAGGTCGGCGGCTTCCCCGTCGTCCTGAAGACGGTCCGCGGCGGCTACGACGGCAAGGGTGTCTGGGTGGTCCGCTCCGAGGCGGACGCGGCCGAACCGTTCCGGGCCGGTGTCCCGGTCCTCGCCGAGGAGAAGGTCGACTTCGTACGGGAGCTGGCGGCGAACATCGTCCGCTCGCCGCACGGCCAGGCCGTCGCCTACCCGGTCGTCGAGTCGATCCAGGTCGACGGGGTCTGCGACACGGTCATCGCTCCGGCCCCCGAGCTGAGCGAGAAGCTCGCCGGCGAGGCCCAGCAGCTGGCCCTCCGGGTCGCCGCGGAGCTCGGCGTCGTCGGGCATCTCGCGGTCGAACTCTTCGAGACCGGCGACGGCCGCATCCTCGTCAACGAGCTCGCGATGCGCCCGCACAACTCCGGACACTGGACCCAGGACGGCGCGATCACCTCGCAGTTCGCCAACCACGTCCGGGCCGTCCTCGACCTGCCGCTCGGCGACCCGCGCCCGCGCGCCACCTGGACGGTCATGTCCAACGTCCTCGGCGGCGACTTCCCGGACATGTACCAGGCGTATCTGCACTGCATGGCCCGCGACCCGCAGCTCAAGATCCACATGTACGGCAAGGACGTGAAGCCCGGCCGCAAGGTCGGACACGTCAACACCTACGGCGACGACCTGGCGGACGTGCGGGAGCGCGCCCGGCACGCGGCCGACTACCTGCGAGGAACGATCACCGAATGACTTCCCCCGCCTCCGCCGCGCCCCTGGTCGGCATCGTCATGGGCTCGGACTCCGACTGGCCCGTCATGGAAGCAGCGGCCAAGGCCCTCGACGAGTTCGAGGTCCCCTACGAGGTCGACGTCGTCTCCGCCCACCGGATGCCGCGCGAAATGATCGCGTACGGGGAGAACGCGGCGGACCGCGGCCTCAAGGTGGTCATCGCGGGCGCGGGCGGCGCCGCCCACCTGCCGGGCATGCTGGCCTCCGTCACCCCGCTGCCCGTCATCGGCGTCCCGGTCCCGCTGAAGTACCTGGACGGCATGGACAGCCTGCTCTCCATCGTGCAGATGCCGGCCGGTGTCCCGGTCGCGACCGTCTCGGTCGGCGGCGCACGCAACGCGGGCCTGCTCGCCGCGCGCATCCTCGCCGCCCACGACAGTGAGCTGCTGGTCCGGATGCGGGAGTTCCAGCAGGAGCTGAACGACCAGGCGACGGAGAAGGGCAAGCGGCTGCGCAACAAGGTCGAGGGCAGCGACTCCTTCGGCTTCGGCAAGTAGCGGCAAGAGGGGGAGGGCGACCATGGATCACAGCGCCGACAACATCGCGGGCCACACGGCCGAGCGCATCACGGAACGGCTCACCCGGGCCGGGGAACTGCTTGCCGAGTACCCCGTCGTCGACGGCCACAACGACCTGCCCTGGGCACTGCGGGAACAGGTCGGCTACGACCTGGACTCCCGGGACATCGCCACCGACCAGTCCGCCCACCTCCACACCGACATCCGACGGCTGCGCGCCGGTGGCGTCGGCGCCCAGTTCTGGTCCGTCTACGTACGGTCCGACATGGCGGGTGACGCCGCCGTCAGCGCCACCCTCGAACAGATCGACGTGGTCGCCGAGCTGCTGGACCGCCACCCCGCCGACCTGCGGCGCGCCCTGACCGCCGACGACATGGAGGCGGCCCGCGCAGAGGGCCGTATCGCCTCCCTGATGGGTGCCGAGGGCGGCCACTCCATCAACAACTCGCTGGGCACCCTGCGCGCCCTGCACACCCTCGGCGTCCGCTACATGACGCTGACCCACAACGACAACATCGCGTGGGCAGACGCCGCGACCGACGAACCCGGCGTCGGCGGACTCTCCCCCTTCGGCCACGAGGTCGTACGGGAGATGAACCGCACCGGCATGCTCGTCGACCTCTCGCATGTGGCGGCCACGACGATGCGCGACGCGCTCGCGACCTCCACGGCGCCGGTGATGTTCTCGCACTCCTCGGCACGGGCGGTCTGCGACCATCCGCGCAACATCCCCGACGACGTCCTCGCGCAGCTCCCGGCCAACGGTGGCATCGCCATGGCGACCTTCGTACCGAAGTTCGTCCTGCCGGCCGCGGTCGCCTGGACCCGGGCCGCGGACGAGAACATGCGCGCCCACGGGCTGCACCATCTCGACACCACCCCGCAGGCGATGAAGATCCACGCCGCCTACGAGGCGGCCAACCCGCGCCCGATGGCCACCGTGGCGACGATCGCCGACCACCTCGACCACATGCGTGAGGTCGCCGGGATCGACCACATCGGTATCGGCGGCGACTACGACGGCACCGCGTTCCTCCCCGCCGGTCTGGAGGACGTCTCGGGCTATCCGAACCTGATCGCGGAACTCCTCGGCCGCGGCTGGTCCGCCGCCGACCTCGCCAAGCTCACCTGGCGCAACGCGGTACGGGTGCTGCGGGACGCGGAGGACGTCGCCCGCGAGCTGCGTACGCGGCGCGGTCCGTCCCACGCCACGATCGACGTACTCGACGCTCCCGAGGCCTGAGAACGGCCTGACAGCCGCCCGGGAACGGCCCGAGCGCTCCGAGGGGGGCGGCTCGGGCCCTCGACGGCTCAGGGCGGACCGGCCGTCAGCGGCCGGCTCATGAACCAGTGACTCAGGCGCGGGGCCGGCCCATCGCCCGGTACGTCCAGCCCGCCTCGCGCCACACCGCACTGTCCAGCGCGTTACGGCCGTCCAGAATGATCCGGTGTGCCGCGGCCTCGCCCAGTGCCACCGCGTCCAGCTCACGGAACTCGTGCCACTCCGTCAGGTGCAGCACCACATCCGCACCGCGCACGGCGTCCAGCGCCGACTCCGCGTACCCGAGCGTCGGGAAGAGCCGCCGGGCATTGTCCATGCCCTTCGGGTCGTACACGGTGACCTGGCCGCCCTGGAGGTGGATCTGCCCGGCCACGTTCAGCGCGGGCGAGTCGCGTACGTCGTCCGAGTCCGGCTTGAACGTCGCACCCAGCACGCCCACCCGCTTGCCGAGGAACGAGTCGCCGCCCACGGCCTCCCGGGCCAGCTCCACCATGTGGCCGCGGCGCCGCATGTTGATCGAGTCGACCTCGCGCAGGAACGTCAGCGCCTGGTCCGCGCCCAGCTCACCGGCGCGCGCCATGAACGCGCGGATGTCCTTGGGCAGACAGCCGCCGCCGAAGCCGATTCCGGCCCGCAGGAACTTGTTGCCGATCCGCTCGTCGTGGCCGATCGCCTCGGCGAGCTTCTTCACGTCTCCGTCGGCGGCCTCGCAGACCTCCGCCATGGCGTTGATGAACGAGATCTTCGTCGCCAGGAACGAATTCGCGGCGGTCTTCACCAGCTCGGCGGTCGGGAAGTCCGTCACCACGAAGGGCGACCCCTCCACGACCGGCACCGCGTACACCTCGCGCAGCAGCTTCTCGGCGCGCTCGCTCTCCACACCGACGACGATCCGGTCGGGGTGCAGGGTGTCCTTCACGGCGAAGCCCTCGCGCAGGAACTCCGGGTTCCAGGCCAGCTCCGCGTCCGTACCCACGGGTGCCAGCTCGGCCAGCCGCGCCGCGAGCCGGGCGGCGGAGCCCACCGGCACGGTCGACTTCCCGACGACCAGGGTGGGCCGGGTCAGCTGCGCCGCCAGCGACTCGAAGGCGCTGTCCACGTAGGACATGTCGCAGGCGTACTCGCCGTGCTTCTGCGGGGTGTTCACGCAGACGAAGTGCACATCACCGAAGGCACCCACCTCCTCCCACGAGGTGGTGAACCGCAGCCGGCCGGTGGAACCCTCGATGCCCGCGACGTGCTTGCGGAGCAGTTCCTCCAGACCCGGCTCGTACATCGGGACCTTGCCGGCGCTCAGCATCTCGATCTTCTCGGGCACGACATCGAGCCCGAGCACTTCGAAGCCGAGCTCCGCCATGGCCGCGGCGTGGGTGGCGCCGAGGTAGCCGGTGCCGATCACAGTGATCCTGAGGGCCATGAAGTGCTCCTGGGAGATGCGGACGGACGTGCGGTGAACGAGCATAGTCGTGCTCCCTGACGCCCTGTTTTACCGGTCTTGCGGACCCCTGTCGCGCAGCTCACGTACGGCTCGCATAGGTCTTTGCGGGGCATGGCGCCTAAAATTGGGTTACTTAACGGTAGTTAGCATCCCTGGGGAGTGAGAGTCTTGGCGGGTTCCACCGATTTCGACCTGTACCGTCCGGCCGAGGAGCACGACATGCTCCGCGAGACGGTCCGTGCGCTCGCCGAGGCGAAGATCGCCCCGTTCGCGGCGGCGGTCGACGAGGAGGCCCGCTTCCCGCAGGAGGCGCTGGACGCCCTGGTCGCCTCCGACCTGCAGGCCGTGCACGTCCCCGAGGAGTACGGCGGCGCCGGTGCCGACGCCCTCGCCACCGTGATCGTGATCGAGGAGGTGGCCCGCGTCTGCGCCTCCTCCTCCCTGATCCCGGCCGTGAACAAGCTCGGCTCGCTCCCGGTGATCCTCTCCGGCTCCGAGGCGCTGAAGAAGAAGTACCTGGGCCCGCTCGCCAAGGGCGACGCGATGTTCTCGTACTGCCTCTCCGAGCCCGACGCGGGCTCCGACGCCGCCGGCATGAAGACCAAGGCCGTCCGCGACGGCGACTTCTGGGTCCTCAACGGCGTGAAGCGCTGGATCACCAACGCGGGCGTCTCCGAGTACTACACGGTGATGGCCGTCACCGACCCGACCAAGCGCTCCAAGGGCATCTCGGCGTTCGTCGTCGAGAAGTCGGACGAGGGTGTCTCCTTCGGCGCCCCGGAGAAGAAGCTCGGTATCAAGGGCTCCCCGACCCGCGAGGTCTACTTCGACAACGTCCGGATCCCCGCCGACCGCATGATCGGCGAGGAGGGCACCGGCTTCGCCACGGCGATGAAGACCCTGGACCACACCCGCATCACGATCGCGGCGCAGGCCCTCGGCATCGCTCAGGGCGCCCTCGACTACGCCAAGGGTTACGTCCAGGAGCGCAAGCAGTTCGGCAAGCCGATCGGCGACTTCCAGGGCGTCCAGTTCATGCTCGCCGACATGGCGATGAAGTTGGAGGCGGCCCGGCAGCTCACCTACTCGGCCGCCGCCAAGTCCGAGCGCCTCGACGGCGACCTGACGTTCTTCGGCGCCGCGGCCAAGTGCTTCGCCTCCGACGTCGCGATGGAGATCACCACGGACGCGGTCCAGCTGCTCGGCGGCTACGGCTACACGCGGGACTACCCGGTGGAGCGGATGATGCGCGACGCCAAGATCACGCAGATCTACGAGGGCACGAACCAGGTCCAGCGCATAGTCATGGCGCGGAACCTGCCGTAACCCGGCGGGATCTCCCGGTTCGGCGTCCGTTCCGAGCGGGTTGCGACCATCGACCGGCCCCCGGCTTCCTGCCGGGGGCCGGTCGCGTATCCCCGGTGCAGCGGGTACGTGGACGCCGCGGGAGCGGTGGCTCGCGATGGCGTAGCTTCCCTGTCCATGACGGACATCGACAAGCTCACCGGCCTGTTCGAAGCGCTGGGGGCCGACGACGCACCGGGCTGGGCCGACTCGGAAGTCGAGGAGAACATTCCGCAGCTCGCCCGCTACCGGTTCCTGCGCAACGTCTGGCAGGACATCGACGCCTGGAGCTCGGCGGCACCCGACTGGGTCGAGGCGTACCGGAAGGAGGGCCTCGCGGGCGGCGCCGTCGAGCGGGCGGTGCGGCTCGGGCTGACCCCCGGTGAACTGGGCGAGATAGCCCGGCAGGTGGCGAAGGAGACCGCGTTCGGCCTGCTCCGCAGCCTGGCCGAGCCGGCGGACGGTGACCTTCCGCCCGAGGTCGAGGAACAGTTGCCCGGCTGGTGCGTGGCGGAGCTGTCCCCGCAGGGGGAGCCCACGGGACGGATTCTGGATGCGCTGTACGAGGACCTGGACGAGCTCGAACCGCAGGGACCTGTGGAGGGTGTGCGGTGACCGCGTTCGATCTGAGTGAGCGGCGGATCTGGGACGGCCGCGCCGAGGCCTACGCGCGCACCTTCGCCAGGCTCTGTGCGCACCCCGTTCCGGCGCTGCTGGACGCGGCCGGGGTCGGGTCCGGGACACGGGTGCTCGATGTGGGGTGCGGCAGTGGCAGTGTGACGGTGGCGGCCGTCGGGCGCGGTGCGGTCGTACGGGCCGTGGACGCCGAGCCGGGAATGGTCGAGGCGACCCGGCGGGCCGCTCCCGGAGTCGATGTCCGGCTCGGTCGGCTGCCCGAACTTCCTTACCAGGACGGCGAGTTCGACGCGGTCGTGGCGAACTTCGTGCTCAACCACGTGGGCCGCCCGGAGGCCGCCATCGAGGAACTGCGCCGGATCACCCGTCCCGACGGACTCGTCGCGGTCACCATCTGGCGGGTGCCGGGCGGCGCCGGGCAGGCCCTGGTGGGACGGGCCGCGCAGGCAGCGGGGCTGACCCGCCCGCAGTGGCTGGCCACGGTCGACGCCGAGCACGACTTCCCGCGCACCCGGGAAGGGCTGGGCGCACTGATGTCCGCGGCCGGCCTCGGAGACGTACGGACCGAGGCCCTCGCCTGGGACCACCACGTGGGTGCGGAGGACTGGTGGGCCGGCCCCGCGTCCGGGGTCGCCGCGATCGGGCAGATGGTCAACAGCGGGGGGCCGGAGGGAGTGGCTGCGGCCAAGCGGGAGTACGACGTGCTGTGCGCCGAATTCGCCGAGGAGGACGGCGATCTGACTCTGCCGCACGTGGCGCTGCTGGGGCGGGGGAGCGCGTAGCGGAGGGCCGCGGTCGCACGCGCGGTGACGACCGTGGCGTGCGGCGGGGCCCGGCCGGCGAACCGTCCGGGCCCCGCTCCTGTCTGCCGTCAGTTGCTGGAGACGGTGACCTTCTCGTCGTCGTTGAGCTGCTGCACCAGCTGCTTGACCTTGGCCTTGTCCCAGACCAGGTTCCCGCCGGTGCTGCCCGAGATCGGCATGTTCATCGACTTGCCGTCACCGCCCGTGACGCCCTTCATCGCGAAGAACATGTTGCCCAGGTCCCACAGCGACATGTCCTTGTCGACGATGAGGGTGTCGAGGCCGGCGCCCATCGTCGGGTACAGCTTGAACGGGTTGAGGATCGTGGACGGCGTCGCCGTCTGGCTCGCCAGCGCCGCAAGGAACTTCTGCTGGTTCTTCGTACGGTCCAGGTCGCTGCCCGCGAACGCGTACCGGGTCCGCACGAAGGCGAGCGACTGCTCGCCGTTCAGCGTCTGCTTGCCGGCCTGGAAGTCGGCGCCGGAGTTCTTGTCCTTGAAAGCCTTGGGGATGTCGAGTTCCACCCCGCCGATCGCGTCCACGATCTTGGCGAAGCCGCCGAAGCCGATCTCGACGTAGTGGTCGATGTGCAGGCCGGTGTTGAACTCGACGGTACGGACCAGCAGTTCCGGGCCGTCCTCCGCGTAGGCGGCGTTCAGCTTGGTGAAGCGGCCGCGGCCCGGGTAGAGCTTGCCCGAGTCGGAGCCCTTGTACGAGGGGATCTCCACGTTCGAGTCACGCGGCAGGGAGATCAGTGTCGGGCCGTTCGATCCGTCGTGCAGGATCATCATCGAGTCGGTCCGCTTGCCCTCGGCGGAGCCGGTGTGGAGCCGCTTCTTGTCCTCGGCCGACATGCCCGCGCGACTGTCGGAACCGACGATCAGGTAGTTGGTGCCGTCGCCCTCGCCGGGACGCTCGATCACGTTGGAGAGGTCGACCTCGCGCTTCAGCTTGGAGTCGGCCCAGAAGTACGTGCCGATGGAGACGGCCAGCACCACGACCACGAGGGTCAGCGCGCCGATCTTTATTCGACGGCGCCAGTCCGGTGCGGGCCGGCCCTGGACGTAACCGCCGTCACCGCCGCCGTAACCCCGGCCGCCGCCGTTGCCGCCGCCGTAGACCTGACCGTCGCTGTAACCGTTGCCGTACCCAGCGTTGTCGTCATAGCCGTCGGAGTACCGCGGCGGCTCCGGACGGCGCTGCTGCGGCGGCGCCGGATACTGCCGCGGCGGCGCCGGGCGCTGCTGCGGCGGTGCGGGGTGCCGCTGGACGTGCCGCATCACACGGGCACCTTCGGGCTGGGCGCTGTCACTGCCCTGTCCGTAGCGGTCGTCGCGGTTGTCGTCGGTCCATCCACCGGGCCTGTCGCTCATGCGGACCAGTGTGCAGGCCGGACCTGTCGGTATTACAGGGGGTGTGAGATATCGGGCCGGGGCTGTTGCCAAGCTGATGCAATGTCCGCGGCGCATGGCCCCCGCATAAGGTGGACGACATGACAGATCAGGCCCCGCGCCCGGAGGGCGATATTCCGGGCAAGCCGACCGCGGCCTCCCGGACCACCCTCAGCCACATCATGACCGGCAGTGACACCAACCTGCTGGGGACCGTGCACGGTGGCGTGATCATGAAACTCGTCGACGACGCGGCGGGCGCCGTGGCCGGCCGGCACTCCGGTGGCCCCGCGGTGACGGCCTCGATGGACGAGATGGTCTTCCTGGAGCCGGTCCGCGTCGGTGACCTTGTTCACGTCCGCGCGCAGGTGAACTGGACCGGGCGCTCCTCGATGGAGGTCGGCGTCCGGGTCATGGCCGAGCGGTGGAACGAATCGACCCCCGCCCAGCAGGTCGGCAGCGCGTACCTGGTGTTCGCCGCGGTCGACGGGGACGGCAAGCCGCGCCCCGTACCGCCCGTGATCCCGGAGACGGAGCGCGACAAGCGGCGCTACCAGGAGGCGCAGATCCGGCGTACGCACCGCCTCGCCCGCCGCCGCGCGATCAAGGAACTGCGCGAGAAGCGCATCGCGGACGGCATCGACATCGACTGACGGCAGGTCCCGGGTCCGGCGGGGGCGGGCACCCGGTGGCCACCGGCCTCCAGGACGTCGCCCCGCACGCGGCACCGCCCCTACGGGCACACCACCTGGTCGCCCGTGACCGTGCCGAACTCACCCCGGTGCTTCGCCTCGGCCTGCACCCGCTCCACCTTGCCGAAATCGTCGCCCGCGGTCACCTTCATCGTCTTGCCCTGCCCCGCGACCGCCCGCAGCTCCGCCCCCGGCAGCGCTGCCGCCAGCGACTTCGCCGACCGGTCCCACCGCGGGTCGTACTCGACCAGCGTGTGCTTGAGGCTGCGCGGATCCGCGTTGAGCGGGGCCCGTGTCGTGACGAAGCCGGTGGCGCGCAGCGCGTCGTCGACCCTTCTGCCGAGCCCGTCCTGCACCGTGCCGTTGTAGACCTGGACCCGGATCTCACCCGGTGCGACATCGACCGGCTTCGCCGCCGGCGCCATCGGCCGCTTCGAAGCCAGCGGTTTGTCCTCGCGCAGCGCCTCGAAGAGCCTCTTCGACTTCACCGGGTCCCATTTGACCGTCGAGCCGACGCCCTTGACCGGGAAGGAGGGATCGCTGATCGGTACGGAGGCGAACTCGGACGACGCCGGGGTGAAGCCGCGCATCGCCTGGCCGAGGTCCAGCAGCTGGTCCGTGCCGAACCCCTGGTCCGCCCGGACCGAACGGAGCATCGTCGACGCGACGTCCCGGAACTTCACCGGGTTCATCAGCACACCGCTGCTGGTCGCCCGCTTGATCAGCGACGCGAGGAACCTCTGCTGGCGCTGCATCCGGCCCAGGTCGGCGGCCGCGTCGATATGGCGTGAGCGCACGTAGCGGAGCGCCTGCCCGCCGTCCAGCCAGTGGGTGCCCGCGGCGAGATCGAGGCCGGTGTACGCGTCCTTCATGGGCCGGGCCGTGCAGACCTGCACCCCGCCGAGGGTGTCCACCGTCTTCATGAAGCTGGAGAAGTCGACCTCCAGGTAGTGGTCGACCTTGACACCCGTCATGCGCTCGACCGTCCGTACGGTCAGACTCGGGCCGCCCTCCGCATAGGCGGCGTTCAGCTTCACCGGATGGGCGGCGCGCTCGACGCCGGTGGTCGCGTCCCGGTGCTCGGGGAGTTCGGTGTAGGTGTCGCGTGGCAGCGAGACGATGGTCGCGCGTTCTCTGTCCGCCGACAGGTGCACCAGCATGATCGTGTCGGTGCAGTGGCAGGGCGCACCGCCCAGCCGGTACTTCCGCTTCTCCTCCGGGCCGATCTTGTCGCGGCCGTCGGTGCCGACGAGCAGCAGATTCATGCCGTTGCCGGCCCGCGGCCGGTTCTTCATGTCCTTGAACGGGTCGACCCGGTCGATCCCGGTCTCCAGGCTGGTCACGACGGCATGACCGATCCCGCCCGCCCCGAGCACCAGCACGGACAGACCGGTCGCGACCCGCATGCCCCAGCGGGGCCGCTCGTCCTGCTTTCTCGACCTGCGCTGCGGGGGAGTGGCGTGGCGGCGCGGCGGACGGGGGGAGCTGTGCGGTGTGGGCACGGGGGGACCTCCGCGGTGCAGGGGGGACCATTCGCACAGTAGGTCCATACGACAACCACTCCGGGAAGCAACCCGGTGGCGCGCGCCCGTGTCCCTCATTCGCGGTAACGTGGCGGCCGAATAACGCCGCCTCCTGGGGTGCGAACCCCCGGCGCCCCCGAGGACCCCCCGAGGACCACATGTCTGCCGCGCAGTACCCCGCCGTCTCCGTGATCATGCCGGTGCTCAACGAGGAACGCCATCTCAGGAACTCCGTCCGGCACATCCTCGAGCAGGAGTACGCCGGCGAGATGGAGGTCGTGATCGCGCTCGGCCCGTCCACGGACCGTACGGACGAGATCGCCGCCGAGCTCGTACGCGAGGACTCCCGGGTGCACACGGTGCCGAACCCGACCGGCCGCACCCCGGCAGCGCTCAACGCCGCGATACAGGCCTCCTCGCACCCCGTCGTGGTGCGAGTCGACGGCCATGGCATGCTCTCGCCGAACTACATCGCGACCGCCGTCCGGCTCCTGGAGGAGACCGGCGCGCAGAACGTCGGCGGCATCATGCACGCCGAGGGCGAGAACGCCTGGGAGGACGCCGTCGCCGCGGCCATGACATCGAGGATCGGCGTCGGCAACGCGGCCTTCCACACCGGCGGCCAGGCGGGCCCGGCCGAGACCGTCTACCTGGGGGTCTTCCGCCGCGAGGCGCTGGAGAAGGCGGACGGCTACAACGTGGAGTTCATCCGCGCCCAGGACTGGGAGCTGAACTTCCGGATCCGCGAGGCGGGCGGACTGATCTGGTTCTCGCCGGAGCTGAAGGTGCAGTACCGGCCGCGTCCCTCGGTGAAGGCCCTCGCCAAGCAGTACAAGGACTACGGCCGCTGGCGCCACGTCGTCGCCCGCTACCACGCCGGTTCGATCAACCTGCGTTACCTGGCGCCGCCGACCGCCGTCTGCGCGATCGCGGCGGGCATCGTCGTCGGCGCGGCCGTCACCCCGTGGGCCTTCGTCCTCCCGGCCGGTTACGCCGCGGCCATAATCGCCGGGTCCCTCCCGGCGGGCAAGGGCCTGCCGCTGAAGGCGCGGGCACAGATCCCGGTGGCGCTGGCCACCATGCACATGTCCTGGGGCTACGGCTTCCTGACCAGCCCGCGCTCATTGGCCAAGAAGGTCATGGCCGCCCGCCGCCCGGCGGTCGGGCGACAGACGGTCTGATCCGGCGCGGGCACGCACAGGGGCGCCGAACGCTCTCCCCGAGAGCGTTCGGCGCCCCTGTGCGTCGGCCCCGCCTAGAACCGGTACGGCCAGTAGACGTCCATGCAGGCGTCCTGCTCCGACCCGTTGACCGCCTCGGTCCCCTCCAGCGGGTCGTCGTCGTCAGCGGCCTTCTTGGGGTACGTCTGTCCCGTCCGCCAGTCCGAGCCGACCGTGAGGGTCAGCGTCTCGACATCCGTCGACACCTTGACCGCGCTGGTCGGCATCCCCAGGGCCTCGGCGATCGACAGCGCGTCCGACTTGCCCTGGGCGCCGGAGTCCTTCGGATAGGTCACCGTGGTGGTCAGCGCGGACCCCGGGACGGTCGAGGCGGTGGCCTTGGTGAAGCCCTCGGACCGGAGGATGTCCTGGACGCCCATGGCGCGGCCGCCGGTGGGCACCTGCCCGTCGGCTCCGGTGCCGTTGACCACCGTCACGTCGAGGGCAGCAGGCGCTGCCGCGGCCGGTCCCTTGTCCTTCTTCCCGGACGTCTTGCGGTCCTTCGGGTCGAGCGACTCGTCGTCCCGCAGCAGCGCCCAGAGCTTGTCGGCGGCGACCGGCTTCGGCAGCACGTGGTTGTCGTTCTCCGGATCCGGGATCCGCGGCATCGTCAACATGTTGATCTTGTCCATCGGTACGCCCTTGAGCTGCATACCGAGGTCGAACAGCTTCTTCACCGAGCCGATCTCCTCCGAGACCTGGAGCGACTTGGTCGCCGTCTCGGCGAGGTCCATCAGCCGCCCGGTGTCGGTGAACGCGTTCTGGTTCTTCAGCTCACGGATGACCGAGTTCAGGTACATGTGCTGGGCCTTGGCTCGGCCGATGTCGCTCTCGAAGGCGTGGCGGGTACGCAGCCACTGCAGCGCCTGCTTGCCCTTGACCTTGTGCGTGCCCTTGGTCAGCTTCAGATAGGAGCCGCCGGGGACCTTGGGCTTGGGGATGTCGTAGACGTTGTCGTTGACGCACACATCGGCGCCGCCCACGGCGTCCGCCATGGCGACCACCCCGGCGAAGTCGACCATCACCCAGTGGTCGATGTAGACGCCGGTCAGCTGCTCCCAGGTGTCCAGTGTGCAGCCGGGGCCGCCACGGCCCAGCGACTCGTTGATGAGCCTGTTGGTGGCCGGGGACTCGTGGCCGGTGTCGGGGTCGACGCACTTCGGGATGTCGACGCGCGTATCACGCGGAATGCTGACCACCGAGGCGTTCTTCCGGTCGGCCGACACGTGGAGGAGCATCTGCACATCGGCCAGCGGCTTCGCGCCGACGCTCTCCTTCGAGCCGCCGAGCTTGAGGTTCTCCTTGGAATTACGGCTGTCGGAGCCGATCAGCAGAATGTTCAGCGGGGTCTGGCCCGCGGCGTTCGGGGCGGCCTTCTTCGCGGCGCTGTTCCCGGCGCTGCGATGCCCCTTGCGGAGATTGCTGTTCAGGTGCTCGTACCAGAGATAGCCGGCGGCGCCGGCGCCGAGTATCGCCAGCACGAGAACCCAGGCGATCCAGCGCAGTATCCGGCGTTTGCCGCGTCTGCCGTGCCGGTGCGACCGGCCGCGGCGGCGCCCGGCGCGGCCGGGGTCCGGGCGGCCCCGGTCCCCGGCGCGGCTGTCGCGTCCGCCCCCGGAGCCGGCGGACGGCTCGTCGTCGTACAGGCCGTCGTCCCAGCCGAGTTGTCCGGCATGCCGGACGCGTGGTCGCGTTCCCTCCCCGGATGTGCTGCTCCGTCCCACCAGGTCCCCCCTGCTGCTCAGACTCTCGGAATGGCGCAGTGACCCCGTGTCACTTTGCGCACACTGCCTTGTCGGCGTTTGCCAGCGGTATGTCGTCAGGCACCTTTGCCGGTCCGGTGACGGGCACACCGGCGCCCTTGAAGTCCGCACCCAGGGTCAGGACCATCGCCTGCAGCCCCTCGGCGTCCGTGGTGCCCTGCTTCAGGGCCGAGCCGGGCAGGCCCATCATGGCGGCGAGTGCCCGGGCCTGGTCGGCCTGGTTCGGTGCGTACTCGAGCGTCGTCTTGGAGATCTTCTCCGGGGCGTTGGCCTTGTTCGTCGACTTGAGTACGCCCTGCTCGTTCTGCAGCCAGGTGACCGTCTCCTGGGCGGCGCCGGCCCGGTCGCCGCCGTTGAGGACATCGACCCGAACGTCGGCGGCAGCGGCCTTGGTGCCCTTGAGCAGCGCGTCCTGCTTGCTCTTGGCGGCCTTCTTCTGCTTCTTCACCTCGGTCAGCGAGGTGTCGTCGCGCATCATCTGGAACAGCGGGTCGGACTTGGCCTTGTTGAGCACCACCGTCGCATGGACCTTCTCGGCCGGGTTGTCTATCACCGGGGCCGTCACGAAGGTGATGTTCTTCGTGTCGATCTTGCCCAGTTCCTTGGCGAGCGAGGTCAGCTTCTTTATCGACCCGATGCCCTTGTCGACCGTCAGTGCCTTGGTCGCCGCGTCCGCCAGGCTGTACATCTTCGTCGGACTGGTCAGCGTGTCGTCCGACTTCATCTGCCGGATCATCGAGGCGATGAACTGCTGCTGGACCTTGATCCGGTCCAGGTCGCTCTGATTGCCGAAGCTGTGCCGGGTCCGTACGAACGCCAGCGCGTCCTCGCCCTGGATCTTGCTCTCGCCCTGCGGGAGGTCGAGATGCGAGTCGGGGTCCTTGACCGGGTGGGCCAGACACACCTTGACGCCGCCGACCGCAGTGGTCAGCTCCTTGACGGCGTTGAAGTCGACCATCATGAAGTGGTCGGGCTTCACGCCGGTGATGTCCTCGACCGTACGCATGGTGCAGCCCGGGTCGCGGCCTTCCTGACCGAGGCTGACGTTGAACCGGATGTTCTGGGTGCCCGGGATGACCTTGTCCGAACCGTCCGGCTGCTTGGTGGTGCAGTCCGGGATGTCGGTGATCAGGTCGCGGGGGATGCTCAGCGCCGTGGCGTTGGTCCGGTCCTTGGAGACGTGGAAGAGGATGTTGGTGTCGGCGTGGCCGGGGCTGCTCTTGTCGCCGTACCCCTCATTGCCCTTACCGGTCCGCTTGTCGGTGCCGATGATCAATATGTTGAGGGGCGCGTTGGCGGTGATGACGTCCTTGTTGCCGGCGTCGCCGATGTCCACGGAGTTCAGGTTGCCGTTGAAGTGCTGGTACAGCGCGTACCCGCCCACCGACAGACCGACCAGCACGAAGGCCATCACGCCGCCCGTCCAGAGCAGCGCCTTCTTGCGGCGGCCCTTCGGCTGCTTGCGCTTGCGCCGACCGGCGGAGTCGGGACCCGAACCTTCCTGGCCGCGCGGGCCATTGGCACGGCGACCGCGCTGCGCGGGCACCGGCCCCCGGCCCTCGCCGTTCCGGCCACCGCTTCTGCGCTCGTCACCGCCGTCACGAACCGGGCTTCTGCGCTCGCCGCCGCCCTCGTGCGCCGCGCCTCTGCGCCCGGAACCACGGGGACCCGGCGCACTCGGCGTGCGGTATGAATCCCCTCCGGATTGGGGCAGTCGCAATTCGTAATCGCCGGTCTGCGGGTTGAGGACCCACTGGTCTGCGGGGTCGATTTCGTCCGCCCGCCCACGGCTTTGCGCATCCACGGTTGTTTGAGTCCTCCGTCGGTGCCACGCGAGGCGCCTTCCCCCGGAGAGGCGCTCGATCTTTCGCTCCAGCAGTGCGCGACCTGATGGTCGGAAGCACCGGATCGCGTCACACTATCCGCCCGGTTCGCTGTCAAGCGACGGGCGTGACACATTCCACGGCCCTTACAACCGGTCATACTGCTCATTACGCTCCGATTGCTGATGCCTACTTGGGAATTGCTTTACTGCTCGCACAGGTCGGTGGCCGCATTGCTGCCTGAATAGGTGGGTGTGGGCGTCGGGCTCTCCGAGCCCGCGCTGTCCGAATTCTTGCCCTTTTTGCGTTCCAGTTCGTCCGCCGGGACCACTGCGACAGGGGTGTCCTCGCGCAGTCGCTTGAAGAGCTTGTTGGCCTCGGGTTGGACAAGTTCGTCCCGGTTCGGGTCGGCCGTGTATGGCTGTCGCGGAACTGTCAGGAATTGCACCTTTTTGGTCGGTACGTTGCGCATGCCGCGCACCAGCTCGTACAGGTCCTTGAGGCTGTCCAGGCCCGGATCCGTGGTCAGCGACTTGGTGGCCGCGTCCAGCACCGGATAGAGCCGGGTCGGGTTGAGCAGGACGCCGTTGCTCTGCATCTTGTTCACCAGCGCGCCGAGGAATCGCTGCTGGCGCTCCATCCGGTCGGTGTCGCTGCCATTGCCGATGGACTTGCGGGCCCGTACGTACCCCAGCGCCTCCTCGCCGTCGAGCTTCTGGCGCCCCGCGCGGAGCTTCAGGTGCGCGTCCGAGTCGTCGATCGGCTCCTTGAGGCAGATCTCGACGCCGTGCACCGCGTCGACCATGTCCTTGAAGCCGTTGAAGTCGACGACCATGTGATGGTCGATGCGAATGCCCGTCATCCGCTCGACCGTGCGGATCGTGCAGGCGGTGCCACCGAATTGGAAGGCCCAGTTGAATTGGGCGAATTGTTTCCTGGTGGGCTTTCCGTCCGCTTGGTGACAACTGGGGATTTCCGTCATCAGGTCGCGCGGGATGGACATGGCCGTGGCGCTCTTCCGGTCCGCGGCGAGGTGCAGCAGGATCGTGGTGTCGGAGCGCTGGCTGCTGCCGTAGGAACGGCCGTACTTGCGGTTGTCGCCGGTGCGGCTGTCGGAGCCGATGAGCAGGATGTTCTCCGCGTCGTGCACGACGGACACGGGACGTTCCTTTTCGTACACCCGCAGTTCGGCGGCCGCGGACGTGTCGGTCCTGATGTTGCTGTCGAGCTTCCTGTACAGCCACCAGCCGCCACCCGCGGCGACCAGGACGAAGAGCGACGCGGCGAGCGCAGTCCAACGTAGCCAGCGGTGCCTGCGCCCGGCAGGGGCGTCCGAGTCGAGCGGCTCCTCAGGGCGTCCTTCGCCTTCCGGACCGTCCTGAGAGCTGCCGTCGCCCCGAGACCTGCCCTCGCCCTGAGACCCGTCCCTGTCCTGCGACTCGTCGTTGTGCCCGTCCTGGTCCGCGGCCGAGCGGTCGGGGTCGGCCGGCGTGCCGGCGCTTTCGGTCACGTCTGCGTCCATCCTTCACGTTCGGCGGCGCGCTGGGCCGCCGGTCGCAGGAGTAGACGGCTGAACCTCACGCTTGGTTGTGCCCAGGGGTTCGTCTTGGCCGGGCCGGGCTCGCGGGGCCCGGCCCGGCCAAGACGGAAGACCGCAGGGCCCGAGTGGTCTGTACCGCAGATGATGTACCGGAGTTGTTGCGCAGACCCGGGGACTCGGCCCGCTGTGGGCCGGACGAGTGGCCGTCAGGGGGCTTGTCACACCGCGGTGTTGGTGACCCGCTCACTCTCGACGCGCTTGGCGAGTCCGTCGTCGTCCAGCTGTCCCAGATGCCGGCACAGGACCACGGAGCCGCCTGCGGCCAACGGGGCGAAGAGCCCGGCGCTGAGCCCGTCCCAGCTGTCGTACGTGCGTCCCGTCAGTAGCCGCGATCCGGGCGCCAGCCCCAGCTCCTCGGCGTCCTCGCGGGCGCGCGCGACCAGTTGCGCCGCCGTCAGCCCGAGCCCGCCGACGGTCAGCGCGGGCGCGTCCGGATCCACCGGCGCGAACGGCGCGAACCGGTCACCCTGGCTGGGCACCTCCACGGCATAGTCCGCGAAACCTTCGGGGGGCTGCGGGAACCGGCCGCCCAGCGGGCGCAGGGCCAGGGCGATCCGTTCGCCGCGGCAGGCGCGCGCGGCGTCCAGCGTGTCCGGACCCGTGACGACGAGGTCGGCGGCGGCGGGGTCGCCCTGCACATCGGCGACGACGCCGACCGAGGAGCAGGCGAGCAGCCAGACCGCGGACTGCCAGTGCGCGGGCAGCAGGAGGGCGAGCCGGTCGCCCGGTTCCGCGGCCAGGTCGCCCTGCAGCAGGTTGGCGGTCTTGGCCACCCAATTGGCGAAGGTGGCCACCGACAGTTCGACCCGTTCTCCGGTGGCGTCGTCGTAGAAAGTGACCATGGGGCGGGCCGGGTCCGCGGCGAGCGCGGAACGCAGCAGGTCGGCAGGGGTGCGGTCGCTGGCGTTCATCCGCGCAAGGGTACGCGGCGGCGCCGGGCGGGGCCGGATGGCACAGACATCGGGTACACCGGTTCGGCAGACGGCCCGTCAATTGTCCGAAGATGCCCCGGTAGCCGCTGATGTCGCATTGTGGTCACCATCGTTCGTATGCGTGCCTTCATCACATCTGCCATTGGTGTCACCTGTTCGGCAGCCCTTGTGCTGCCCAACGCCGCGCCCGCGGGCGCCGCCCCCGACACCTCCGCCGTCGCAGCGACCGAGGCCGCCGATCCCGCCGAAGTGCCCGGGTCGACGCAGTCCCTGCCGCTGTCGCCACTTCCCGACGCGTCCGAGCGGGCGACCGACGCCCCCAGCGGCACCGCCGAGGCGAACGCCGTGCAAGGTCTGCCTCGACGCGACGTCCACCCCTTCTCACTGGTCGGCGTCGTCTGGGACGACGCCGACGTCGAACTCCACGGCGTCGTCGAGGTCCGCACCCGGGCCGTCGGCTCCCGTCACTGGTCCGACTGGCAGGACCTGGAGACCCACAATGCCGAGCACGCCGCCGACCCCGGGAGCGCCGAGCGCGACTCCGGGACCGTCCGCGGCTCCACCGCCCCGCTCTGGGTCGGCAACTGCGACGGCGTCGAGGTCCGGGTCATCCCGGAGGCGCCCGCCGTCGATGACAGGGTCACGGCCCGGGTACCGCTGCCCGAAGGCCTGCGGCTCGAACTCGTGGACCCCGGCAGGGACCCGCAGCAGTCGCCCGTGGCCGACACCGACGAAGGCGACGTCGAAGCGGCAGGTGGCGAGTTCGTGGGTCTCGCATCCGGCAAGGGCGGCCGCCTCGCCACAACTCTCCAGGCGTCCCTTCAGGGAGCCGCACCGACTTCCCTCCAGGCATCCGGCCAGGACCGCGTCCTGCCCGCACTGAGCAAGGCGCGGACCGAGGCGGAGAGCGAGGCCGCGGCCGGTGTCGCGCCGGGCAGCAAGCCGTACATCGGCGCCCGCCCGACCATCGTCACCCGCAAGGGCTGGGGTGCCGACGAGAAGCTGCGCGAGAAAGGCTTCGCGTACACGAAGAGTGTCAAGGCCGCCTTCATCCACCACAGCGCCACGGGCAACAAGTACACGTGCTCCCAGGCGCCGTCGGTCCTTCGCGGTATCTACCGCTACCACGTCAAGAGCACTGGCTGGCGCGACATCGGCTACAACTTCGCCGTCGACAAGTGCGGAAACATCTACGAAGGACGTGCCGGGGGCGTGACGAAGGCGGTCCAGGGCGCGCACACTCTCGGTTTCAACACCAACAGCATGGGCATTGCCGTGCTCGGCACCTTCAGCACGTCCGACCCGCCCGCGGCCGCGGTGAACGCCGTCGCGAAGCTCACCGCCTGGAAACTCGGTCTGTTCGGCGCCAACCCGAACTCCAGGACCACCCTCGTGTCGGGCGGCGGAAACCGGTTCAAGAAGGGGACAAAGGTCAAACTCAACGTCATCTCCGGACATCGGGACGGCTTCGCAACCGAATGCCCTGGAACCCGTCTCTACAAGAAGCTCGGCTCGGCCCGGACCAGCTCTGCCCACCTGCAAGGCCGCTGACGGCCCGTGCGGCGCCGGCGGGGGTGCCGGACCGGCGGCCGGGCCGCCGACCGGGGAGGTCCGACCGGTCTGCTTACACTGGCCAGCCGAAACGAGGCCCGGCCCCAGCAGGAAGCAGAGACAGTGCTGTGACAGAGGCAAAAGAAGCGATTCTCCTGGTCGGTGGCAAAGGCACTCGACTGCGCCCGCTCACGGTGCACACTCCGAAGCCGATGGTTCCGGCGGCCGGCGTCCCGTTCCTGACGCACCAGCTGGCGCGGGCGAGGGCCGCCGGGGTCGAGCACATCGTCCTCGCCACGTCGTACCTGGCCGAGGTCTTCGAGCCGCACTTCGGCGACGGTTCGTCACTCGGCCTGCACATCGAATACGTCACGGAACGCGAACCGCTCGGCACCGGCGGAGCCATCCGCAATGTGGCTTCCCGCCTCGTCTCCGGCCCGGACGAACCCGTCCTCATCTTCAACGGCGACATCCTCACCGGCCTCGACATCCGGGCGCTGGTCACCTCGCACGCCACGTCCGGGGCGGACGTCTCGCTCCACCTCACCCGGGTCGAGGACCCGCGCGCCTTCGGTCTCGTACCGACGGACGACACCGGCAGGGTCACGGCGTTCCTGGAGAAGCCGCAGACGCCCGAAGAGATCGTCACCGACCAGATCAACGCGGGGGCGTACATCTTCCGACGGTCGGTCATCGACACCATCCCGGCCGACCGCCCGGTCTCCGTGGAGCGCGAGACCTTCCCCGGACTGCTCGCCTCCGGAGCGCATCTCCAGGGCATGGTCGACTCCACGTACTGGCTGGACCTCGGCACCCCGCAGGCGTTCGTACGCGGCTCCGCCGACCTGGTCCTCGGCCGCGCCCCGTCCCCTGCCGTTCCCGGGCGGTGCGGCGACCGGCTCGTGCTGCCGACGGCCTCCGTCGCCGCCGACGCCAAACTCAGCGGCGGTACGGTCATCGGCGAAGGCGCCCTGATCGGCGCGGGCGCGCGGATCGACGGCTCCGCGGTGCTGGCCGGCGCGGTCGTCGAACCCGGCGCCGTGATCACGGACTCCCTGGTCGGAGCCGGTGCCAGGATAGGCAGCCGGACGGTGCTGGCGGGCGCGGTCGTCGGCGACGGCGCACGGGTCGGCGCCGACAACGAACTGCGCAACGGTGTCCGCATCTGGTGCGGGGCGACTCTGCCCGACGCGTCCGTGCGCTTCTCGTCGGACGAATGACGGGCCCCCGCGGCGCGTACGCTCAATAGGTATCCCCGACGACCGAGGACCTCACCCGTGGCAGGACGATTCGCCCCCCGCAGCGCTCCGAGCAGATCCGTCCCGCGCCAGGCCGCAGCGGACGAGGCGCCGCAGGCACCGGGGGCACTGCACCGACCGGAGTCACAGCAGGCCCCCGGGGCACAGCAGGCATCCGAGGCACTGACCCGGGAGTGGACCCCGCCCGGCTCGCTCGACCTGCGCCTCGTCCTCGCCCCACTGCGCCGCGGCCCCGCCGATCCGACGTTCCGTATCGACCGGGACGGTTCGGTCTGGCGTGCCACCCGCACCCCGGCCGGCCCCGGCGCACTGCACCTCACCGACCGGGGCGGCCGGATCGGGGCGACGGCCTGGGGTCCCGGCGCCGCATGGCTCCTGGACCAACTCCCGACCCTGCTCGGTGCGCAGGACGAACCGGAGGCGTTCCGCCCCCGCCACCGTCTGGTCGCCGCGGCTCAGCACCGCCGCCCCGGACTGCGGCTGCTGCGCACCGGTCTGGTGCTGGAGTCGCTGATCCCGTCGATCCTGGAACAGAAGGTCACCACCGACGAGGCCTACCGCGCCTGGCGCCTTCTCGTCCGGACCTACGGCACCCCGGCCCCCGGCCCTGCGGCCACCCTGTTCACCACGCACGGCCTGCATGTGATGCCGGATCCGCGTACCTGGTCGCTGATCCCGTCCTGGGAATGGCACCGCGCGGGCGTCGACGCCAAACGATCGGCCACGATCCTGCGCGCGGTACGCGTGGCCCGACGGCTTGAGGAAGCGGCCACCATGCCCCTCCCGGAGGCCACCGCCCGGCTCGAACTGATCCCCGGGATCGGCCCCTGGACCTCCGCGGAAACGCTCCAACGAGCCAACGGCGCCGCCGACGCGGTCACGGTGGGCGATCTCCATCTCCCCGGCATCATCGGCCACGCCCTGGCAGGCAACAGGAACGCCGACGACGAGGAGATGCTGACCCTGCTCGCTCCCTACGAGGGCCAACGCCATCGGGCCACCCGCCTGATCCTGCTCTCGGGCCACACCCCCTCGCGCCGAGCCCCCCGCATGACGAGGGGCGACATCGCCCGCCTGTAGGCGAACTCAAGCCCGTCCGGTCATTGACGACACCACGCGGCCGAAGGCCGCGATTCCGGGCTCCCGGGGCCGCCCCCGGTTTCGGGAAGGGGCGGGGGAGGAGCCACCCGCACCCCTCACCGCACGGCGACGAACGCCGCCACATCCCGCTCCCCACGCTCCCGTGGCACCCCCGCAGCCCGCCCGACGGCCACCGCTCCCAACGGATCCCACTCCGCCGGCAGATCCAGCACCTCACGCACCACGTCCCGGCAGAACATCGTCGACGAGACCCACGCCGACCCGAGCTGCTCGCCGGCCAGTGCCACCAGGAAGTTCTGGACGCCGGCCCCTGCCGCGACCACGAACATCTCGCGCTCCGCCTGATCCCGTCGGGCGTCCCCGTACGTGTGCGAGCCGTCCATCACCATGCACGGCACCGCCAGATATGGCGCCCGGCGCAGCACGTCGCCCCGCCGCACCCGCTTGGCGATCGACTCCTCGCTCTTGCCGTCCCGCCGCAGGTCCGCGATCCACGCATCCCGCATCGCGTCGAGCAGCCGCGTCCGTGACTCCTCGGACTCCAGGAGTACGAACCGCCACGGCGTCGTGTGATGCGGTGCCGGGGCCGTCACCGCCGCGGCCACGGCACGGCGTACCGCCCCCGGGTCCACGGGCTCGTCCGTGAACTCCCGCACCGTACGTCGCAGGGTCACCGCTTCCCGTACCGCCTCGGACGTCCCGAGCCGGAACATGTCATCGGCCGCGACCCGCACCAGCGCCCGAGCTCCCGACTCGACGCCATCGGCACCGGAACCGTGCCCGGACACCTCGGCCCCGTCCGCCGTGTCCACGGCATGCGAAAGCCCCCGTACCACCGCGACCGGCAGCCCTTCGGCCTTGCCCTTGACCAGGTCACCGGCCGAGGCCAGCTCATCGGCGGTGGCGACGACGGTCGCGCTCAGCGGGTTGCCGTGCGCGTCCGTCCCGCCCCGCAGATCGTCCAGCACCCGCACCCCGGCCGCCCCGATCGCGACATCGGTCAGTCCGTTGCGCCACGGCCGCCCGAAGGTGTCCGTGACGACGACCCCGACCTCGACGCCGAGCGTGTCCCGCAGCCCTTCCCGGATCGTCCGGGCCGAGGCGTCCGGATCCTCGGGCAGCAGCAGCACCGTCCCGGCGGGGGTGTTCGAGGCATCGACCCCGGCAGCGGCCATGACGAGCCCCTGCCGGTTCTCGACGATCCGCAGCGTGCCGCGGCGCGCCACCACCCGTACCGTCTCGGCGTCGATCGCCGCCTCCCGGTCCGCCGCCTCGACGATCCGGCCCTCCGCCTTGGAGACGATCTTCGAGGTGACGAGGAGGATGTCGCCGTCCACCAGCCCCGGTTCGGTGGCGGCGATCAGCTTCGCGAGGCTGTCCCCGGCCCGCACCTCCGGCATCCCGGGCAGCGCCCACACTCGGTACGAGGGTGCCTCGCCGGAGGCCGCGCCGCCGCTCACGCCCGTACCTCCTCGGCCAGCACCAGCGCCTGACGCGCCATCTCGGCGGTCACGTCCACATCCGTCATCATCAGCGGCACGGCGCGGCAGCGGATGCCCGCTGCCTCCACGTCCTCGACCGCCCCGGCGTCCACCGTGTCGACGAGCCAGCCGTCGAGCAGCCCGGAACCGTAGTGCTGGGCCACGGCCGCTGCCGTCGACTCGACGCCCACCGCGGCGAGCACCTTGTCCGCCATGCCCCGCACCGGCGCGTCCCCGACGATGGGGGAGAGACCGACGACCGGCACCCCGGCCTCGGCGATGGCCTCCCTGATCCCGGGCACGGCGAGGATGGTCCCGACCGACACGACAGGGTTGGACGGCGGGAAGAGGATGACGTCGGCCTCGGCGATGGCCTCGAGTACACCGGGCGCCGGCTTGGCCTGCTCCGCGCCGACCGGCACGATCGCACGGGCCTCCACGGAGGCGCGCAGCTTCACCCAGTACTCCTGGAAGTGGATCGCCCGGCTCTCGCCGTCCACCTCGATCGCGACATGCGTCTCGACCCGGTCGTCGGACATCGGCAGCAGCCGGACTCCCGGCTTCCAGCGTGAGCAGAGTGCCTCGGTGACGGCGCTGAGCGGGTAGCCCGCGCCCAGCATCTGCGTACGGACGATGTGTGTCGCGAAGTCACGGTCGCCGAGCCCGAACCACTCGGGCCCCACGCCGTATGCCGCGAGTTCCTCCTTGACCTGGAAGCTCTCGTCGGTACGCCCCCAGCCCTGCTCATCGTTGATGCCACCGCCGAGGGTGTACATCACGGTGTCGAGGTCGGGGCAGACCTTGAGCCCGAACAGATGGATGTCGTCACCGGTATTGCCGATCACCGTGATGTCCGCGTCGGGCGCGGCCTGCTTGAGGCCACGCAGAAAACGAGCACCACCGATACCACCGGCCAGAACCACAATGCGCATGCACAACAGTCTGTCAGGCGAAGCCTGATCGTTGGTGGGGTGGTGGCGGGCGACGGGTGGGCTGTCGGGCGAAGCCTGATCGTTGGTGGGGTGGTGGCGGGCGACGGGTGGGCTGTCGGGCGAAGCCTGATCGTTGGTGGGGTGGTGGCGGGCGACGGGTGGGCTGTCGGGCGAAGCCTGATCGTTGGTGGGGTGGTGGCGGGCGACGGGTGGGCTGTCGGGCGAAGCCTGATCGTTGGTGGGGTGGTGGCGGGCGACGGGTGGGCTGTCAGGCGGGTACGACGTCGGCGGCCGTCGGGGCGCACTGCGCCGCGTGCATCGGCATCTCGGTCAGACCCGGGTAGTAGACGTGCAGGCTGACGGCCGGTTCGAGGGAGTCGTTGACCACTTCGTGGACATATCCGGGCGCGAAGACGCGCTGCGCGCCGGAGTTCAGCGACCGGCTGCCGCGCTCGGTGTGCTCGGTCAACTCGCCTTCCAGGACGGTCAGTACGCCGGAGGAGAGTCCGTGGTCGTGCATCCCGCTGCCCTGGCCGGGGACCCAGCTGAGCAGCCACACCTCGTAGCCGAGTGGGGTCTCCCCTGCTCGAGCGGCGCCGAGAGCTTGGGGAACGGTGCGGAGCCGGTGATACCAGCGGGTGGTCGCGTCGTACTGGACGAGCGGCGCCCACTGCTCACGGTCGGCGGCGATGGTGCGGGCGAGTCCGACGAACTCGGCCACCGTGGACGGGTGCTTGCGTGCGGGCTGGAGGAGGTGCTGAACCTCGAGGATGTCGCCGGCGATCTGGAGGTCGCTGTCGCTGTTCATGGGTGCGGTGGTTCCTCGGCAAGGGAGTGCGGGCAGAAGTGCGGACGCAGATGCGGGGGTGTCGCGTGGACCGGAGGCCTTGGGGCCGGGCGGCCGCCGGGCCGGACAATCGATCGGCGGAGCGGAGCCGGAGAGGCCGGGGTCCGAGGGTGGGCCGTTACTGGCTGGAGCGCGAGGGCTTCGACAGCGGGGACGGCATCAACAGCTGAGACAGCTGGAACAGCAACAGCGAGCCTGGACAGCGGTACGGAACCCACGGACGTGGGTCGTGCGCATCGCTGAGTTTGCTGGCATGGCATCAAGGAGAACCGAGCAAAGCTCCCACTGTCAACTCAATGACCGATTTGGCGGCAATGTTTCACCTCATCCGGTTACTCCAGCCGGAGAAAGGTTTGTGCAGTCGTTGTAACGGAGATGTGGCGCAACAACCGCGCCTCCAAACGTCACAGCGGCCTCGTGATCCGACTGTGATCTTGATCGCTTCGGTGATCAAATCGAAACATGGCCGCCCTCCTGGGCGTCTCACTTCGTGACGGACGGGGGCGCGGCGGGGCCTGTGGCATATGTCAGGTTTTTGGTGATTTGCACACTTTCTGCATAGGCTTGGTTCCGCAGAGTGAATACCGGGCCCAATAGCAGATCTCCGCTTGACTGGCCCGGATCCACACACTTGTAATTTCACTCGTGTCGTTCGGCCGATTCGATAACGGCTGCATCACGGGGACGCAAGAGACAGACGAGGGGCGCACATGACCGAGCTGTTCCAGCAACTGCTGGTCGAGGACGCGGACGAGGAACTCGGCTGGCAGGAGCGCGCACTGTGCGCCCAGACCGATCCCGAGTCCTTCTTCCCCGAGAAGGGCGGATCGACCCGCGAGGCAAAGAAGGTGTGCCTCGCCTGTGAAGTCCGGTCCGAATGCCTTGAGTACGCGCTTTCCAATGATGAACGTTTCGGTATCTGGGGCGGCCTTTCCGAGCGGGAACGGCGACGGCTGAAGAAGGCCGCGGTCTGACCGCGAATCGCACAGGCCCGCGAATCCGCGGCGCCCGCAAAGCCGCGATGTCCACTGATCCGCGGTGCTCACGAGTCCGTGACGTCCACTGATCCGCGGCGCCCGCGAAGCTGCGATGTCCACGGGTCGCACTGTGCGGCCGAGCCGGCCGCCGGACCCGGATCCGCCGGAGCCGCACGGCCACCAAGGAGCCACCGACCACGCTCCGGACCACCCACTCCATACCGCTCGGCACAACGCTGCGGCCCCGACCGACATGGCCCGCCACCTGCACCCTGCCCGCAGGCGGCGGGCCATTGCCATGTCCGCGGACCGGCGTACGGCCGGTCCGTCGCCGTCCTCGATCAACCGCTCCGCTCCACCCCGGTTATCCGTACCGTTAGTGTGGGGCTCCGTCCGAGACGCGCCAACGCCCCGACGGAGCGCGCGTGTACACCGATGCAGCCCCCGGGGGGACGCCCCCCGGACCCGGCCGGAGGGCCCGTACCTCGATGTCCGTGCACAGCCAATCGACGGCGCCGTACGCGGCCGCCGCCGCCCCAGAGTTCCCTCGGCATGTCGTCACCGCCGTGCTCGTCTCCCATGACGGCGCACGCTGGCTGCCCGATGTGCTCGCCGGGCTGCTCGGGCAGGAACGCCCCGTACAGCACGTCGTCGCCGCCGACACCGGCAGCGCCGACGACTCCGCGCAGCTGGTCACCGACGCGCTCGGGGCCGAGCGGGTCCTGCACCTCGCACGCCGTACGAGCTTCGGCACGGCCGTCGACGAGGCGGTACGCACGGCCGGTGAACTCACCCCGGACGACCTGCCGTATCTGAAGCGTCCCAGCAGCTGGGACCCGGTCACCAGAAGCTGGCGCGACGACGCGTACGACCTGCCCGAACTGCCGCACGGCGAACCGGTGCAGTGGTTGTGGTTGCTCCACGACGACTGTGCGCCCGAGCCCGACGCGCTCGCCGAGCTGCTCCGCGTCGTCGACACCGATCCGCACGCCGCGATCGTCGGCCCCAAGCTCCGGGGCTGGTACGACCGCAAGCAGCTCCTCGAAGTCGGCGTCTCCATCGCCAACAGCGGGCGCCGCTGGACCGGGCTCGACCGGCGCGAACAGGACCAGGGTCAGCACGACCAGGTCCGTACCGTGCTGTCCGTCTCCTCCGCCGGCATGCTGATCCGCCGTGACCTCTGGGAGGAGCTCGGCGGGTTCGACCGCAGACTCCCGCTGATGCGTGACGACGTCGACCTCTGCTGGCGCGCGCACGCCGCCGGATACCGGGTGCTCGTCGCCCCCGACGCCATCCTGCGACATGCCGAGGCCTCCGCCAGGGAACGCCGGCCCATCGACTGCGCCGGCCGTTTCGTCGCCTCCCCGCACCGGGTCGACAAGGCCGGTGCCGTCTACACGATGCTCGTCAACGCCCGCGGCAAGATGCTGCCGTGGGTGCTGCTCAGGCTCGTCCTCGGCACCCTGGTGCGTACCCTCGCCTATCTCGTCGGCAAGGTCCCCGGCCAGGCACTCGACGAGGTCGCCGGACTCTTCGGCACTCTGCTGCGACCCGGCAGGATCTTCGCGGCCCGGCGCAGACGCGGCAGGGGAGTGGTGGACGCGGCGGAACTGCGCGGGCTGTTCCCGCCGCCCGGCGCGACCGTCCGTGCGACCTTCGAACAGGTCGCCGGAAACTTCGGCAGCGGGTCCGACGCGGACTCGGGCGGCTCACGGCACGGCGCCGTCGAGTCCGGACCGGGCGGGGACGACGCCGACTTCCTGGAGATCGAGCAGTTCGCACGGCTCAAGCGGATCGGCCGCAAGCCCGGCCCGGTGCTCTTCGCCGTCCTGCTCCTCGTCTCGCTCGTCGCCTGCCGCAGCCTTCTGGGCGGCGGGGCGCTGGCGGGCGGCGCGCTGCTGCCCGCGCCCGCGGACGTCTCCGACCTGTGGGGGCGGTACGCGGACGGCTGGCACCCGGTCGGCACCGGCGGCACCCAGAGCGCGCCGCCCTACCTCGCCGCGATCTCCGCGCTGTCCGCCCTGTTCCTCGGTTCGACCGGCTTCGCGCTCACTCTGCTCCTGGTCTGCTCGGTTCCGCTCGCCGGGCTCACCGCGTACTTCGTCTCCCGCCCGCTGCTCGAATCGCGGCTGCTGCGGGCCTGGGCGAGCATCGCGTACGCCTTCCTGCCCGCCGCGACCGGCGCCCTCGCGACCGGCCGTCTCGGCACCGCCGTACTGGCGATCCTGCTTCCGCTCATCGCCCGCACCGCCGTCTCCGCGTACGGGATGCGCAGCAGCGGGGACACCCGAGGCAGCTGGCGCGCCACCTGGGCGTACACCCTGCTCCTCACCCTGGCGATGGCCTTCACGCCCGTCGTCTGGCCGCTGGCCGTGGTCCTCGGTATCGGTGTGCTCGCCCTGCGCCGCCACGACGTCGCCGCGTACGGACTCCGCTTCCTCGCGACGATCGGCACCCCGCTGCTCGTCCTCGCGCCCTGGTCGCTGTCGCTGTTGGGCAACCCCTCGTCGTTCCTGACGGAAGCAGGCCTGGAGTTCGGTACGGGCTCGGCCTCCGCACTCGATCTGCTCGGGATCAGCCCCGGTGGCCCGAATGCCACGGGCGGCGTGCTGCTGCTCGGCATCGTGCTCGCGGCGCTGGCCGCGCTGCTGCGCGGGGAGCGGCAGTTCGCGGTGCGCGCCGCCTGGGCCGTCGCGCTCGTCGCCCTGCTCTTCGCCGGACTCACCAACGGCTCCGGCTGGGCCGGACCTGCCACCCTCGTCTACGGCATCGCGCTGATCGCCGCCGCGCTCGTCGGTGCGGATGGCGCACGGGTGCGTGTCGCGGAGCTCAGCTTCGGCTGGCGCCAGCCCGTCGCCGCGCTGATCGCCGTCGCCGCGGTACTGGCCCCCGCGGTGGCGGCGGTCGGCTGGATGATCGGCGGCGCCGCGGGTCCGCTGGAGCGCCGGGACCCGGTGCAGGTGCCCGCGTTCGTCGCGGAGGAGAGCAGCACCCGTGACCAGCCGCGCACCCTGGTGCTCGGCGGGAGTTCGCCGGCGTCCGTCTCGTACACCCTGGTCCGCGGCTCCGGTGCGCGGCTGGGCGACGCCGAGCTGGCCGCGTCGGGCGGCGGCAACAGCCACCTCGACAAGGTCGTCGCCAACCTGGTCGCGGGCTCCGGCGCCGACCAGGGCAGCCAGCTCAGCGGGTTCGCGATCCGTTACGTGCTCGTACGGGACGGCGCACCGCGCGAGATGAGCCGGGTGCTCGACGCGACCCCTGGGCTGAGCCGGCTGAGCCAGCTGGACGGCAGCGCGCTGTGGCGCGTCGACCGCCAGATCGCCCGGATCATGATCGTTCCGTCCGGCGCGGGCGGCGAACAGCTGCCCGTCGGTTCCCAGCCGGTCGAGGCACACTCCAAGATCCCGGCGGGCGGCTCCGGCCGGGTGCTGCGGATCGCCGACACGGCGGACTCCGGTTGGCACGCCACGCTCAATGGCCGGGCGCTGACCGGCAGGACCGTCGACGGCTGGGCGCAGGGCTTCGAGCTCCCCGCCGAGGGCGGCAGTCTTGACCTCACGTACGAGACGCCGCTCACCCACAGCGCATGGATCTGGGCCCAGGCCGCGCTCGGCGTGGTCCTGCTGGTCCTGGCTCTGCCGGGCCGCCGCCGGGAGATCGACGACGACCTGCCCGAGGAGTCCGCGACGGTTCCGGCCGAGCCGGTCGCGGGCGAGGGACGCCGGGCCCGCAGGCTGCGCGCCGCCGCGCAGGCGGAGGCGGCGGCCGAGGACGGCGACCACGACGGCGACGACTACGGCGACGGCGGGGAGCAGTCGGCGGAAGCGGCGGGTGAGTACATGCCCGCACAGCGGACGACCGACCCGTACGCGCAGCAGCCGGAAGGGACCGACGCCTACGGCCACCGGCACCAGGCCCCGGATCCCTACGACCCGCAGGGTGACGGTCAGTACACGCCGCAGGGCGAGGACGGCCGGTACGCGTCCGTTCCGCAGCAGCACCAGTACGGCGAGTGGGACGAGCAGCAGTACCAGGGCGGCGAGTACGCGCAGTACCAGGGTGAGCAGCAGCAGCCCGACGCCGATCCGTACCAGCAGGGCGCCGCCCAGGCCTACGACCCGTACGGCTACCCGCAGCAGCAGTACGACCAGGGCCAGTACGACCCGAACCAGGGCGGACAGTACGAGCAGGGTCAGTACAACCCGTACGAGCAGGGCCTGTACGACCCGCAGGCGCCGTACAGCGGGCAGGCCCCGTACGACCCGCAGCACCCCGACGAGAACCCCGCCCCGGCCCAGAACCCGTGGCCGACCGGTAACGCATCGCGAGGCGAGTCCGAGTGAAGTCCACCAACCTGTCCCTCATCGCGGGCACCGTAGCCCTCGCCGCCGTCACCGGCTTCGCCGCGCTCTCCGCGCCCGGTGACGCGGACGCCACGGGGGCGACAGCTGCCGCGCGGCTGCCCGTGGAGCGGTCCAGCCTCCTCTGCCCGGCACCCGGCCTCTCGGAGCTCGCCGAGACGACGTACACGTCCTTCACCCCGGCGTCCGCCGGCGGCGGCGAGGCGGGCACCGCGGAACTGAAGCCGTCCGTGCCGACCAACGCGGACGGGAGCGAAGGGACCACCGCCAAGAAGGACACGAAGAAGAAGGCCGCGGACTCCGACAAGCCGGTCGTCTCCCTCAAGGAGCCCGGCAAACCGGCCACCGCCGACGCTTCCGGCGCCGACGCCCCCGCCCTCGTCGGCACCGCCACCGGCAAGCTGGCCCCCGGCTGGACCACCCAGCAGACCACCACGGTCAGCACGGGCGCCTCGCGCGGCCTGCTCGGGGTCAGCTGCACCGGACCCGACACGGACTTCTGGTTCCCGGCCGCCAGTACCGCGAAGTCCCGCGAGGACTACGTGCATCTCACCAACCCGGACGACACCGCCGCCGTCGCCGACATCGAGCTGTACGGGCCGGACGGCTCGCTCAAGTCCGATGTGGGCGAGGGCATCACGGTCCCCGCCAGATCCAGCGTCCCGGTCCTGATCTCCACCCTGACCAGCGAGGCCGCCGACGATGTGACGATCCACGTCACCACCCGTACCGGACGCGTCGGAGCCGTCGTGAGGGCGGCGGACGGCGCGACGGGCAGCGACTGGCTCACCGCCTCCGTCGACCCGACGGGCACCCTGGTCCTCCCCGGCATCCCGGCGGACGCCACCTCCGTACGGTTGGTGGCCTTCGCCCCGGGCGAGGAGGACGCCGACCTGAAGCTGAAACTGCTGGGCAAGACGGGCGCGATCACGCCGGCCGGGCACGAGGATCTCCACATCAAGTCCAACATGACCGCGGGCGTCGACCTGAAGGACATCACCAGGGGTGAAGCGGGCTCCCTGCTGCTGACCCCGGCGCAGAGCGGACAGGCCACCCCGGTGGTGGCCGCGCTGCGTGTGGTCCGCGGCACCGGTGACAAGCAGGAGGTCGCGTACATCCCGGCGACCGGACCGGTGGGCGCGCAGGCCACGGTGGCCGGTAACCGGGCGAAGGGATCGGTCCTCTCTCTCACCGCTCCGGGCGCCACCGGCACGGTGAAGGTCACGGCGTCCGCAGGCAGCGGAGGCGGCGAACGGACCGTCAAGACGTACACGGTGAAGGGCGGTACGACGCTCGCGGTCACCCCGCAGGTGCCGGCCGGGCTCAAGGGAAGCTACGCGCTGACCGTCGAGACGGAATCGGGCGGCCCGGTGCACGCCGCCCGCACGCTCGCCCTTCCGGAGGACGGCATCCCGATGTTCACGGTGCAGACGCTGCCGGACGACGGCGGAACGGTCGAGGTGCCGGCCGCGGAGCAGGACCTCTCGGTCCTGGACGACTGAGCAACCGGTACGGGGCGGCGCCGAACGCAGCGCCGCCCCGTACCGCGCTCACACCCCACAGGCAGTGCCCGGCGGATCCGTGGCCGGGGCCGTACCCGAGCCGCCGGGTACCCGCTTCCTGCCGTACTGCTGGTCCTGCTGTACCGCTAGTCCTGGCCGTACCGCGGGTCCACCGACTCCGGCGACAGCCCGAGCAGCTCCGCGACCTGCTCCACCACGACCTCGTGCACCAGCAGCGCACGCTCGTCGCGGCTCTTGGTCCGGATCTCGACGGGGCGCCGGTAGACGACGATCTGCGCGGGCTGGTCCTTCGCCGCGGAGACCGCGCGCCCCAGCGGCACGGTCTCCTCCTGCGTCCCCGGTACATCGAGAACCATGAAGTCGACATCGGCCAGCTGCGGCCAGCGGCGCTCCAGCCGCTCCACCGAATCCTGCACGAGATCACGGAAGGTCTCCGCCCTGCTGACCGAGAGCGGCACCTGGGGCGGAGCCACGGGCCCACGCATGCCGCGGCCGTGGCGGTCACGACGGCGGGGCCGCGGTTCGGATCGCGGCTCGGACGGGTGGGGCGGCGGTACAGGACTGTCCATCACCGACGCAGCGTAACTCCCGGCGGGGCAGTGGGATCGCCGCTCACCGGCAGGGCAGCGGCATGTCCACTGTTGAACATTCCGGCCAAGGTTGAGCCCGTTTCAGGCCCTGTCCGCGACCGCTGATCTCTTACGTAATGACAGCTTTTGTATCGAGTGGTAACCGGAATCGTTGCCGTTGCGACCTGCGGTTCTCTCTTCCGGTGCAGGTCAGGATAGTTGCCCGAAAGGCGGTTGTGCCGGAGGTCACAGTGCGACACGGTGGGGTGACCTGAGGGAGAGTCGTCGCAGCCCGCTCAAGAGTGCGGTACCGTCCAACATCGTGAGCCCTGTACGTCGCTGTTCGCGCACCGCGTGCGGCCGCCCTGCCGTCGCGACACTGACGTACGTCTATGCCGACTCGACTGCGGTCCTCGGCCCGCTCGCCACCTATGCCGAGCCCCACTGCTACGACCTCTGTGCCGAGCACGGTGAGCGGCTGACCGCGCCGCGCGGCTGGGAAGTGGTCCGGCTCTCCGATCCTTCCGCTCCCACCCGCCCCAGCGGTGACGACCTCGAAGCGCTGGCCAACGCGGTGCGGGAAGCGGCGCGTCCGCATGAGCGCGCAGCCGAGGCCAGAGGCGGCGGTCCACGCGCCGCGGACCCGATGGAGGTTGCGCGCCGCGGTCATCTTCGGGTGCTGCGCTCGCCGGATTCCTGACCGCGGCATGCTGCCCGGCGTCCTCCACCCATGATTTCCCGCTACAAGTTTTCACGTACGCACCATTGACCAATTCTTGTCGTGGACACGACGATTTCCCCACCCGTGAGAAATAGTTTTCCGCATCACGGAATCCCGGGGAGGTCTGTGTGTTCGTCCAGCAACTCGAGCCCGTAGCCGATTCGCTCGCCCTGTCCGCGCTGGTCGCGACTCTTCCCCTGGTCACCGTGCTGGTGCTGCTCGGAGCGGTCCGGATGCGGGCACACCGCGCCGGACTCATCGGCCTCGCCGTCGCGGTCGCCGTCAGCTCGCTCGCCTACGGCATGCCTCTCGGGCAGACCCTCTCCGCGGGTGCTCAGGGCGTGCTCTTCGGCCTCTTCCCCATCATGTGGATCGTCGTCAACGCCCTCTGGGTGTACCGGATGACCGTGCGTACCCAGCACTTCGACATCCTCCGCCGCTCCTTCGGCCGGCTCTCGGACGACCCTCGCATCCAGGCGCTGGTCATCGCCTTCTGCTTCGGCGCGCTCCTCGAAGCCCTGGCCGGATTCGGTGCGCCCGTCGCGATCTCCTCCGTGATGCTGGTGGCGCTCGGCTTCGACCCGGTGAAGGCGGCCGTCGTCTCGCTCGTGGCCAACACCGCACCGGTCGCGTTCGGCGCCATGGGCACCCCGGTGGTGACGCTCGCCCAGATCACCGGGCTGCCGCTGGACGACGTGGCCTCCGTCGTGGGTCGCCAGACTCCGCTGCTGGCCCTCCTCGTACCCCTGATCCTGGTCTTCCTGGTGGATGGAAGGCGTGGGCTGCGCGAGACCTGGCTGCCCGCGCTCGTCTGCGGAGCCGCCTTCGCCGGCGCCCAGTTCGCCGCCTCCAACTACGTCTCCGCCCAGCTCGCCGACATCGCCGCCGCGCTCGTGGGCGCGGCAGCGCTGATGGCCGTCCCCGGGGCGCGCAGGCCGGCCGAGGAACCGGTGCGTGCGGCAGTCCTGACAGGCGTACGGAGCGAGGACCTGGATCACGAGGACCCGAACCGGGAGGTGCTGCGCGCCTACGTCCCCTATGCCCTCATCGTCGCGGTCTTCTCCGTCGCGCAGATCCCGCCGGTCAAGGATCCGCTGGCCAGGGCGACCCGGGTCTTCGACTGGCCCCTTCTCGACGTCGCGAACCCGGCGGGCAAGCCGGTCGGTGCCAATCTCTTCACGCTCCCGGTCATCGCCACGGGCGGCACCCTCGTCCTGCTGGCCGGCCTGGTCACCACCGTCGCGCTCGGCGTACGGCCCGGGGACGCAGCGCGCGAGTGGGTGGGCACGGTGTACGAACTGCGGTACGCGATCCTGACCGTGACCTCCGTACTGGCACTCGCGTACGTCATGAACCTCTCCGGGCAGGCGGCCACGATCGGCCAGTTCGTGGCAGCCGCCGGCGCCGGGCTCGCCTTTCTCTCGCCGGTGCTCGGCTGGTTCGGCGTCGCGGTCTCCGGCTCCGACACCTCCGCGAACGCACTCTTCGGCGCACTCCAGGTCTCGGCGGCACGCGAATCGGGTCTCTCGCCGGAGCTGCTCGCCGCGGCGAACAGCTCCGGCGGGGTGCTCGGCAAGATGATCTCCCCGCAGAACCTGACGATCGCGTGTGCGGCGGTCGGTCTGGCCGGGCGCGAGGGGGACCTGCTGCGCAAGGTGCTGCCGTGGAGCCTGGGGCTGCTGCTGGTGATGTGCCTGATCGTGCTGGCGCAGAGCACCTCGGTGCTGGGCTGGATGCTGCCCTGAGCAAAGGGCCGGGTCCGGCCGCCGCTCGACGACCGAGCGATGACCGGCCGGCCCCGGTCACCGTGGGCACAGCCGGGCAACCGCACGGCCGCGCCACTGCGCCACCGTCCAGCCATCAGACCCCACGGCCTGCCCCGACGGCCGCCGGGTAGTTTGGGCGGTCCGCAGAAACCTCAGGAGGACCGGCCCGTGGCTGCTGATCTGTCGCAGATCGTCAAGGCGTACGACGTGCGCGGAGTCGTGCCCGACCAGTGGGACGAATCGCTGGCCGAGCGGTTCGGGGCGGCGTTCGTCGAGGTGACGGCCGCCGGAGCGATCGTGATCGGCCACGACATGCGGCCTTCGTCGCCCGGCCTCTCCGCGGCTTTCGCACGCGGTGCGGCGGCGCGCGGTGCGGACGTCACCCTCATCGGCCTCTGTTCGACCGACCAGTTGTACTTCGCCTCCGGCAGCCTCGGCCTGCCCGGTGCGATGTTCACGGCCTCGCACAACCCGGCGCAGTACAACGGCATCAAGCTGTGCCGGGCCGGCGCCGCGCCCGTCGGCCAGGACACCGGGCTCTCCGAGATCCGCGCCCTCATCGAGAAGTGGGCCGAGCAGGGCGGACCGCAGCCGGTCGCCACCCCCGGTACGGTCACCGAGCGCGACACCCTCACCGACTACGCGGCCCACCTGCGGTCCCTGGTCGACCTGACGGCCATCCGTCCGCTGAAGGTCGTGGTCGATGCGGGCAACGGCATGGGCGGCCACACCGTCCCCACCGTCCTCGAAGGGCTCCCGCTCGACGTCGTCCCCATGTACTTCGAGCTGGACGGCACGTTCCCCAACCACGAGGCCAACCCCCTCGACCCGAAGAACCTCGTCGACCTCCAGGCCGCAGTCCTGGCCGAGGGCGCCGACCTGGGCCTCGCCTTCGACGGTGACGCGGACCGCTGCTTCGTCGTCGACGAACGCGGCGCGGGCGTCTCCCCCTCCGCCATCACCGCCCTGGTCGCGGCCCGCGAACTCGCCCGCAACGGCGGCAAGGGCACCGTCATCCACAACCTGATCACGTCCTGGTCGGTCCCCGAGGTCGTCCGCGAACACGGCGGCACCCCGGTCCGTACCCGCGTCGGCCACTCCTTCATCAAGGAGGAGATGGCGGCACACGGCGCGATCTTCGGCGGCGAACACTCCGCGCACTACTACTTCCGCGACTTCTGGAACGCCGATACGGGCATGCTCGCCGCCCTCCACGTGCTGGCCGCCCTCGGCGGTCAGCCGGGCACGCTGTCGGAACTGGTCGCACAGTACGACCGCTACACCGGCTCCGGCGAGATCAACTCCACGGTCGACGACCAGCCGGGCCGCACAGCGGCGGTGCGCGCCGCCTTCGAGACCCGCGACCACATCTCGCTCGACGAACTGGACGGCCTGACGGTCACGGCCCCGGACTGGTGGTTCAACCTTCGAGCCTCCAACACGGAACCGCTGCTGCGCCTGAACGTGGAAGCACGCGACGAAGAGACCATGACGGCGGTACGCGACGAAGTCCTGGCCCTGGTCCGCAGCCAGGCGGCATCGAACGACTCCGATGTGTGAGGGCACCTGAGACAGCGCCTGTCGGGCCACTCGCGGCGCGCCGGGCACCCCCGGCGCGTCCGGCGATCGACGGCGTCCTTCCGGCCCGTCCGACGCTCGAGGACCGGGGTTCCGGGCTGGAGCCCCGGTTCCGGGAAAGGGTGGGCAGCGGAACAGCCCGCCGCAGGCGTCCCCACCCGCACCCGCAGGGCGATCTCACCACCCCGGCCGGGCCGCGCCCCCGCCACCCCGGCGGTAGGCTGACCTCGCCCGATCCGCGCGAACCCGAACCCGCTGTTCGAATGCTTGAAGGGACTCACCCCATGCCGCTCGAAGCCGGCCTTCTGGAGATCCTCGCTTGCCCGGCCTGCCACTCCCCGCTCGACGACCGGTCGGCAGCCGACAGCCCCGAGCTGGTCTGCACCGGCACGGACTGCGGCCTGGCCTACCCGGTACGGGACGGCATCCCCGTACTCCTGGTCGACGAGGCCCGCCGCCCCGCGTAGCGCGAGGCACGGGAGCGCCGCCGCCCACCGGGCCGGCGCGCCCCCACCCCCGTACACCCGCAGCCCGCACGGTGATCAGCACGTGATCGGAGGCCCGTCCCCATGCTCGACGAGTCGTTGCTCGACGCCCCGGAAGCCCTGGCCCGAGCCGACCGCCGCGGTCTGCTCCGCGGCGCCGCCGAGGCCGGGGCGCGCGTCCGTACCGCTGCCCGGCACGCGGCGGAGGCCGGCATCACCGAGCTGGCCCCGGAGGGCCGCCCGCGGGCCGTCCTGGTCGCAGGCTCCGGCACCGCCGCATCCGGCGTCGCCGATCTGATCGGCGCGCTGGCGGGAGCCTCCGCACCCGTCACCCGTATCCACCCCACGGGCGTCGCACCTGCCGCGGGCGCCATGCGCTGGACGCTGCCCGGCTGGGCCGGCTCCGTCGACCTGCTGCTGATCGTCACGGCGGACGGCTCCGAGCCGGGCCTCGCCCTGCTCGCCGAACAGGCCTACCGGCGCGGCTGCACGGTCGTCGCCGTCGCCCCCCGTCAGTCCCCGTTGCGTGAAGCGGTCGACGGGGCGCACGGCCTCGTCGTGCCGATGGCGTCCGCCCCGCACGGCGAGTACGACGCCGAGACGTCGGCCGCCGGACCCGGCACGCTCTGGGCCCTGTTCACGCCGCTCCTCGCGCTGCTCGACCGGGTCGGCCTGATCACCGCACCCGCCGAGACGCTCCAGAGCGTCGCCGACCGCCTGGACCGCACCGCGGAACGCTGCGGCCCGGCCATCGCCACGTACAGCAACCCGGCCAAGACGCTCGCCGCCGAGCTCGCCGACAGCCTGCCGCTTGTATGGACGGAAGGCGACGCCGCGGGGCCGGTCGGGCGCCGGTTCGCCGCTGTCCTCGCCGAGCTGTCGGGCCGCCCGGCCCTCGCCGCCGAACTCCCCGAGGCCCTTCCCGCCCATGGGGCGCTGCTGGCCGGATCCTTCGCCGCCGGGGCCGACCCCGACGACTTCTTCCGTGACCGGGTCGACGAGGCGGAGGCCCTGCACGCCCGGGTCGTCCTGCTCCGCGACCGGCCCGCGGGCGGTCTGAGTGCCGCCCCCGCCGCCCGCGAACTGGCCCTCGGCCACGACACGGCGGTCAGTGAACTCGAACCGGACGAGGGCAGCGAGCTCGAAGCCCTCGCCGAGCTCCTCGCGGTCACCGACTTCGCCGCCGTCTACCTGGCACTGGCCTCGGGAGCCCACGCCTGACCACACCGCGCGCCCGTACCGGGCACGACCACCGCACCACGCACAGCCCCACCGCATCGCACGACCACCGCACCGCACGATCCGCGCATCTCACGAGGACGAACTCTCCATGGACCGGCTCTCCAACACCGTGCGCCCTTACGCCTGGGGCTCCACCACCGCCATTCCCGAGCTGCTCGGCGTCGCCCCGACCGGCGAGCCCCAAGCCGAGATGTGGATGGGCGCCCACCCCGGAGCGCCTTCCCGTCTCACCCGCATATCCGGCGCCTCGGGAGCCCCCACCGAGCAGCCCCTCACCGACATCATCGCCGCCGGCCCGGAGCGCGAGCTGGGCCCGGCCGCCGTCGAGAAGTTCGGCCCCCGCCTCCCCTTCCTCCTCAAGCTGCTCGCCGCAGGCGCCCCCCTCTCCCTCCAGGTCCACCCAGACCTCGAGCAGGCCAAGAAGGGGTACGAGGACGAGGAGCGCCGGTCCGTCCCGATCGACGCGCCCCACCGCACGTACAAGGACACCAACCACAAGCCCGAACTGATCTGCGCGCTCACCCCCTTCGAAGGCCTCTGTGGTTTCCGCAGGCCCACCGAGGCGGCGCAGGCGATGGCGGCACTCGGCGTCGACTCCCTCAAGCCGTACGTCGATCTCCTCGGTGCCCACCCCGAAGAGGCGGCCCTGCGCGAGGTGCTCACGGCGATCCTCACCGCGGACCCCGTCGAGATGGCCGAGACGGTGACTGCCGCGGCCGCCGCCGCCGAACGCCTCGGCGGCGCCCACGCCCCGTACGCCCGCATCGCGCACCACTTCCCAGGCGACCCGGGCGTCATCGCGGCGATGCTGCTGAACTACGTACAACTCCAGCCCGGTGAGGCCCTGTTCCTCGGTGCGGGTGTCCCGCACGCCTACCTCGGCGGCCTCGGCGTCGAGATCATGGCGAACTCGGACAACGTGCTGCGCTGCGGACTGACGCCCAAGCACATCGACGTCCCCGAACTGCTGCGCATCGTCCGCTTCGAGGCGACCGACCCCGGCATCCTGCGCCCTGAGGCGTCCCCTTCCGGCGAGGAGCTGTACGAGACCCCGGTCGACGAGTTCCGGCTGTCGCGTTTCGACCTCTCGCCCGGCGCCGCCCCCGTCGACCTGACCAGGCCCACCCCGCAGATCCTGCTCTGCACCGCGGGTGCACCCCGCGTCGGCACCCTCGATCTCACACCCGGCGCCTCGGTCTTCGTACCGTCGGGCGAAACGGTCGAAGCGTCCGGTACCGGCACTCTGTTCCGCGCCACAGTGGTGGCCTGACGTACCGGCCGCATCAGCGGCTGCAACAATGTCCGGCCGTACCGCGGCGCCAGGGCCGCAGCACCGAAGAAGGGACACCAGGCACCCATGAGTGCGTCAGGCGGAACCAAGGCGATCGTGGCGGCACTCGCCGCCAACCTCGCGATCGCAGTGGCCAAATTCGTGGCGTTCCTGTTCAGTGGCTCGTCATCGATGCTCGCGGAGAGCGTCCACTCGGTGGCCGACTCGGGCAACCAGGGGTTGCTGCTGCTCGGCGGCAAGAAGTCCCAGCGCGAAGCCACCCCCCAGCACCCCTTCGGCTACGGGCGCGAGCGGTACATCTACGCCTTCCTCGTCTCCATCGTCCTGTTCTCGGTCGGTGGCATGTTCGCGGTCTACGAGGGCTACGAGAAGATCCTGCACCCGCACGAGCTCGAGGCCTGGTACTGGCCGGTCGGCGTGCTGGTCTTCGCGATCATCGCCGAGGGCTTCTCCTTCCGGACCGCCATCAAGGAGTCCAACGAGAGCCGCGGCGAGCTCACCTGGACCCAGTTCGTCCGCCGGGCCAAGGCCCCCGAGCTCCCGGTCGTCCTCCTGGAGGACCTCGGCGCGCTGGTCGGTCTGGTGCTCGCCCTGTTCGGTGTGGGCCTGACCCTGGCGACCGGCGACGGCGTCTGGGACGGCATCGGCACGCTGTGCATCGGCATCCTGCTGATCGGCATCGCGATCGTCCTCGCCGCAGAGACGAAGTCCCTGCTGCTCGGTGAGGCCGCCGGCGCCGACCAGGTCGAAAAGATCAAGGCCGCGGTCGTCGACGGCGAAACCGTCACCCGCATCATCCACATGCGTACGCTCCACCTCGGCCCGGAAGAGCTGCTGGTCGCCGCCAAGATCGCGGTCGAGCACGACGACACCGCCGCCGAGGTCGCCAACGCCATCAATGCCGCCGAGTCCCGCATCCGCGAAGCCGTCCCGATCGCCCGGGTCATCTACCTGGAACCGGACATCTTCAACGAGGCGGCCGCCGCCACGGGCAGCAACCCGGCCAAGGCCCCGGACGCTCCCGAGACCCTCTGACGCCGCCCCGGCACAATCCGACCACCGAGCCACCCGTACCCCGCCCGGGCCCCCTCCCGATCACTTCCGGCCCCGGGCGGGCTGGGAGCGGTCGGCCCGATCGGTGTAGATTCGACGGCAGTGTCAGACGTCGCTGCTGATGGCGGTCGGCCGCTCCGCGCATGCGGACCGGGCGAGGGAGAGAGGGCCTCCGACGGACTGCGCTGCGAGCGCCCGGGCATTTCTGTGTCCGCCGCCGCAGAGCCAGCCGTACCCACCCTCGACACCCACTACGAGGAGCAGCCCGTTATGACGACGGTCGCCAATCGACAGGACTTCAAGGTCGCCGACCTCTCCCTCGCGGAGTTCGGCCGCAAGGAGATCACGCTCGCCGAGCACGAGATGCCCGGCCTGATGTCGATCCGCAAGGAGTACGCCGCCGCGCAGCCGCTCGCCGGCGCCCGCATCACCGGCTCGCTGCACATGACCGTGCAGACCGCCGTGCTGATCGAGACCCTGGTCGCCCTCGGCGCCGAGGTCCGCTGGGCCTCCTGCAACATCTTCTCCACCCAGGACCACGCCGCCGCAGCCATCGCCGTCGGTCCGAACGGCACCCCGGACGCCCCCGCGGGCGTCCCGGTCTTCGCCTGGAAGGGCGAGACGCTCGAAGAGTACTGGTGGTGCACGGAGCAGGCCCTGACCTGGCCGAACACCCCCACCGGCGGCCCGAACATGATCCTCGACGACGGTGGTGACGCCACCCTCCTCGTCCACAAGGGCGTCGAGTTCGAGAAGGCCGGCGCGGCCCCGGACCCGTCGACCGCGGACAGCGAGGAGTACGGCCACATCCTCACCCTGCTGAACCGCACCCTCGGCGAGTCCCCGCAGAAGTGGACCCAGCTGGCGTCCGAGATCCGCGGCGTCACCGAAGAGACCACGACCGGTGTGCACCGTCTGTACGAGATGCACCGCGACGGCACGCTTCTCTTCCCGGCGATCAACGTCAATGACGCCGTCACCAAGTCCAAGTTCGACAACAAGTACGGCTGCCGCCACTCCCTGATCGACGGCATCAACCGCGCCACCGACGTCCTCATCGGCGGCAAGACCGCCGTCGTCTGCGGCTACGGCGACGTGGGCAAGGGTTGCGCGGAGTCCCTGCGCGGCCAGGGCGCCCGCGTCATCATCACCGAGATCGACCCGATCTGCGCCCTGCAGGCGGCGATGGACGGCTACCAGGTCGCCACGCTCGACGACGTCGTCGCCCAGGCCGACATCTTCGTCACCACGACGGGCAACAAGGACATCATCATGGCCGCCGACATGGCCAAGATGAAGCACCAGGCGATCGTCGGGAACATCGGCCACTTCGACAACGAGATCGACATGGCCGGCCTCGCCAAGATCGAGGGCATCGTCAAGGACGAGGTCAAGCCGCAGGTCCACACCTGGACGTTCCCCGACGGCAAGGTCATCATCGTGCTGTCCGAGGGCCGCCTGCTGAACCTGGGCAACGCCACCGGCCACCCCTCGTTCGTGATGTCCAACTCGTTCGCGGACCAGACCCTGGCCCAGATCGAGCTGTTCACCAAGCCCGAGGAGTACCCGACCGACGTCTACGTGCTGCCCAAGCACCTCGACGAGAAGGTCGCCCGCCTCCACCTCGCCGCGCTCGGCGTGAAGCTCACGACGCTCCGCCCCGAGCAGGCCGCGTACATCGGCGTCGAGGTCGAAGGCCCGTACAAGCCCGACCACTACCGCTACTGATCCGGCACCGGCCCCGCCCGTCATCGACCACACAGCTCACCGCCGGCCGGTGACCGGTCACTGACGGCAGGACAGCCGAAGCCTCAGCAGCAGATACGAGCGCAGGCCCCCGCACCCCCGTGTCGGGGGCCTGCGCCGTACCGCACCCGCACAGCCCGAGGAACCCGAAGGACCCCATGCCACGCGGCCGTTATTCGCTCCACGATCCCCACGACCACACCCCCCTCGGCGAAGAACACTTCCACTGCGCCCCAGGCCCCTCCGGTTGGCGCTACGTCTCCCAGATCGTCGCCCCCTCCGGCGACCACCTCGGCTCCGTCGATCTGGCCCTCGACGAACTCGGCCGCCCCATCCGCCTCGAACTGCATGCCGCGAGCTGGCAGATCCGCGGTGCCGCCCTCGAAGGCGTCACCTGGGTCCGCACCGACCCGACCGGCACTCATGCCACCGAAGGCAATGTCCGCGCCCACGGCTTCACCGGCACGTCCCCCGCATTCCTCATCGCGACCTCACGCCTGCTGCGCCTCACCCCCGGTTCCCCCGCGACCCGCGTCCGCCTCGTCGCCTTCACGGACCCGGTCCTCGCCCCCCGTACCGTCGACCAGTCCTGGGCCCTGGTGAACAGTGAAGCGCACGCCACTGACAACGGCCCTCTGATGGTGGACGAATACCAGGTCAACGCCCTGGACACGGGCGAACAGCACACCGTCCACATCGCCGGCGACGTAGTCCTCTCGGCCCCCGGCATCGAGCTCGAACACCTGGAAACCCCGCCCTCGCCCCGCTAAGGGCTGTCCCGCAACGCGGTTGGCGGTGCGTCGATGGGGCGTGGGACTCGCTTTCCCGAGCAGGGCGCGACAGGGCCTGTACTCCGAGGTCGTATCTGCGGCGCCAAGCAGGTGTCGCATCTGCGGCACCAACCAGATATCGAGCTTCCCTGTGGACGGGCAGCAGGCGATAATCCAGGTCAGCAAGGGGCCGCAGCACGGTTCCGCCAGACAACAGGGGGACCCATGATCTTTTTTGTTTCCATGGTGGTCGTGCTCGCGGCCGCGGTCGCGGTGTGCGTGGTCGTACTGCGGCGCAGAGGTGGCTCGGGGGAACGCGGCGCACTTGAGCGTGGGGCAGCGGACCAGGGAATCGCACAAGGGCTGGGCACGGCGAACGCCGCGAGGCAGAACACGGGGCCCTTCGGCTCCTGAGCCCTGGCGTCAGCCGGCCAACTGCTCCACGACATGAACCCGGGCGACAACTGCCACCCCATCCGGGACGACTTCTAGGCAGGCGGTGCGAAGCCCGTACCCGGCTCCCGGCCCCCAGGCTCTTCCGCCTCGGGAGTTCCAGGTTCAACAGGCGCCGCAGGGACAAGAGGCGCTACGGGGGAAACAGTGGCGCCAGGCGCGACCGGGCTGACCGCCGCAGCAGGCCCCACCACCCCCACCGGCACCGAACCAACTCCCATGGCCCCCTGCCCGCGCGGATCGGCCTGTGCAGCGCGGAACACCCGCCGGGCATCCCGCGCCTGCCGCTCGTTGACCACGCCGGCCAGATACGCCGCGGCCGGTACTCCCGGCGGCACCGGAACCCCCGTACGCACCGCCAGCTCATCGGCCAGCCGCTCCGCCATCGACAGCCCCACCTCCGCATCGAGCTGGTGCATCCGCGTCAGGTACTGCCGTATCGCCAGCCACAGCTCGTCGGGCACCGCTGACAGATCCAGTCCGGCGAACCGCCCGACCAGCCACGGCGGCGGAGGCGGCACGGCGATCCCGCGCCCGGCCGACACCCGCTCCCGCACGACGAGCGTGCCCGCGAAGACATCTCCGAGCCGCCGCCCCCGCGCCGACACCAGCGACGCGATGCAGGCGAAGACCCCGAGCGTCATCTGAATCTCGACGACGCCCATCGCCCCGCGCACCAGTGCGTGCCGGAACCGGATCGGCCCTCCGTCGTCCCGCACCACCCGCAGCCCACACGCGAGCTTCCCCAGCGAACGCCCGTGACTGAGCGTCTCGACCGCGATCGGCCCGCCCACGAGCACCAGCAGAAAGGTCGCGACGACTATGGCCGCACTCGCCGCCTCGTCCAGCGTCGCCGTCGCGATGGCCAACCCGATCGACACCAGGATGAACACGATCCAGACCACGACAAGATCGATCGCCAGAGCCAACGCACGGCTCGGCAGTCTCGCCGGTCGCAGCCCCAGTACGACCGCATCCCCGGTTACCAGCTCACTCATCGCCGCCCACCCTTCGCCGACCTTCCCTGACCCTCGGGCGCTCAGTCTGCCAAGCTGACCCGCAGCGCGCCGCAGTAGTACGGACCCGTACGCACCCATGCCTGGAGCAGCAGCCGACCATGGATCTCGACGTATTCGTCACCGCCCACCGAACCGAGTGGGACCGCCTGGACCATCTCCTGCACCGCGGGCGCCGACTGACCGGCACGGAAGCCGACGAGCTCGTCGCCCTCTACCAGCGGACGGCCACGCATCTCTCACTGATCCAGTCCAGCGCTCCCGACCCGATGCTCACCGCGCGCCTCACCCAGCTCGTGGCCCGGGCCCGATCCACGGTGACGGGAACCCGCCGGGCCTCCTGGCGCGACGCCACCCGCTTCCTGACAGCCGGTTTCCCCGCCGCGGTCTACCGCTCCAGGCACTGGTGGATACCCACGGCCGTCCTCTCGACGCTCCTGGCCGCACTCATGGGCTGGTGGATCGGCACCCACCCGGCAGTCCAGTCGGCCATCGCCGCCCCGGACGATCTGCGTCGGCTGACCAGCCCCGGTGGGGAGTACGAGACGTATTACTCCAGCCATCCGGCGGCCTCGTTCGCGGCCCAGGTCTGGACGAACAACGCGCAGGCCGCCGCGATGTGCCTGGTCCTGGGGGCGTTCCTGTGCCTCCCGGTGATCTGGATCCTCTTCGTCAACGTCCTCAATCTCGCGGTCGGCATCGGTCTGATGTCGTCGGCCGGCCGCCTCGACACCTTCCTCGGCCTGATCCTCCCGCACGGCCTGCTCGAACTGACCGCAGTGTTCGTCGCAGCCGGTACAGGCCTCCGACTGGGATGGACGGTCATCGACCCCGGCCCGCAGACCCGCCGATCCGCCCTCGCGCAACAGGGCCGGGCCGCGATCGGCATGGCCATAGGTCTGGCCCTGGTTCTCTTCGTCTCCGGCGTCATCGAAGGTTTCGTCACCCCGTCGGGCCTGCCGACCTGGGGCCGCATCGCCATAGGCATAGCGGCCGAACTGGCCTTCCTCATCTACGTCTATGTACTGGGCGGCCGAGCGGCCCGAACCGGCGAAGCGGGAGATGTCGACGCCGACGAGCGGAGCGCTGAGCTCCCCGCCGCCGCCTGATGTGCGTACGACCCCGCTGACCTGCTACTCTCCTCCTCGCCCCAAAAAACCGTTGACACGGTGGACAGGGGGAGGTAGATTCTAACGGTTGAGTCGGACTGGACAAGTCAGGACCCAACGACTAGTCTCCATCTCGCTCACTGGGAATTGAATTCCTGAAGAGCCGTCGATTCCTTTATGTGAGCCATGCGGCCGATTAGCTCGGCCGAAACGCTTCTGATAAAGTCGAATCAGCCGAAAGGCAAAGGCCACTCCAACGGCCAATCGGAATCAAATTCGAACCGGTAAACGGAACGAAAATGAGTCTGGTAAGGTTGGAACCGCCGGAAAGGGAAACGCGAAAGCGAAGAACTGGAAAGCGGAACCCGCTTCGACCGGGAATCGGACACGAAAGAGTCTGATAGAGTCGGAAACGCAAGACCGAAGGGAAAAGCCCGGAGGAAAGCCCGAGAGGGTGAGTACAAAGGAAGCGTCCGTTCCTTGAGAACTCAACAGCGTGCCAAAAGTCAACGCCAGATATGTTGATACCCCGGCCTGTTTCGACAGGTTGGTGGTTCCTTTGAAAGTCCTGCCGGGCCTTTGTGGTTCCGGTAGGCAATTACACAGCGAGGACGCTGTGGACGATCGGTCTTATTCCGGCTGATCGTCCCGCTCTCGTGATGTGTCTCCCGATTACGGGAAAACATTCACGGAGAGTTTGATCCTGGCTCAGGACGAACGCTGGCGGCGTGCTTAACACATGCAAGTCGAACGATGAAGCCCTTCGGGGTGGATTAGTGGCGAACGGGTGAGTAACACGTGGGCAATCTGCCCTTCACTCTGGGACAAGCCCTGGAAACGGGGTCTAATACCGGATAACACTCTGTCCCGCATGGGACGGGGTTAAAAGCTCCGGCGGTGAAGGATGAGCCCGCGGCCTATCAGCTTGTTGGTGGGGTGATGGCCTACCAAGGCGACGACGGGTAGCCGGCCTGAGAGGGCGACCGGCCACACTGGGACTGAGACACGGCCCAGACTCCTACGGGAGGCAGCAGTGGGGAATATTGCACAATGGGCGAAAGCCTGATGCAGCGACGCCGCGTGAGGGATGACGGCCTTCGGGTTGTAAACCTCTTTCAGCAGGGAAGAAGCGAGAGTGACGGTACCTGCAGAAGAAGCGCCGGCTAACTACGTGCCAGCAGCCGCGGTAATACGTAGGGCGCAAGCGTTGTCCGGAATTATTGGGCGTAAAGAGCTCGTAGGCGGCTTGTTGCGTCGGTTGTGAAAGCCCGGGGCTTAACCCCGGGTCTGCAGTCGATACGGGCAGGCTAGAGTGTGGTAGGGGAGATCGGAATTCCTGGTGTAGCGGTGAAATGCGCAGATATCAGGAGGAACACCGGTGGCGAAGGCGGATCTCTGGGCCATTACTGACGCTGAGGAGCGAAAGCGTGGGGAGCGAACAGGATTAGATACCCTGGTAGTCCACGCCGTAAACGTTGGGAACTAGGTGTTGGCGACATTCCACGTCGTCGGTGCCGCAGCTAACGCATTAAGTTCCCCGCCTGGGGAGTACGGCCGCAAGGCTAAAACTCAAAGGAATTGACGGGGGCCCGCACAAGCAGCGGAGCATGTGGCTTAATTCGACGCAACGCGAAGAACCTTACCAAGGCTTGACATATACCGGAAAGCATCAGAGATGGTGCCCCCCTTGTGGTCGGTATACAGGTGGTGCATGGCTGTCGTCAGCTCGTGTCGTGAGATGTTGGGTTAAGTCCCGCAACGAGCGCAACCCTTGTTCTGTGTTGCCAGCATGCCCTTCGGGGTGATGGGGACTCACAGGAGACTGCCGGGGTCAACTCGGAGGAAGGTGGGGACGACGTCAAGTCATCATGCCCCTTATGTCTTGGGCTGCACACGTGCTACAATGGCCGGTACAATGAGCTGCGATGCCGCGAGGCGGAGCGAATCTCAAAAAGCCGGTCTCAGTTCGGATTGGGGTCTGCAACTCGACCCCATGAAGTCGGAGTTGCTAGTAATCGCAGATCAGCATTGCTGCGGTGAATACGTTCCCGGGCCTTGTACACACCGCCCGTCACGTCACGAAAGTCGGTAACACCCGAAGCCGGTGGCCCAACCCCTTGTGGGAGGGAGCTGTCGAAGGTGGGACTGGCGATTGGGACGAAGTCGTAACAAGGTAGCCGTACCGGAAGGTGCGGCTGGATCACCTCCTTTCTAAGGAGCATCTAGATTCCGCAAGGAATCCAGAGCCACTACGTCGGCAAATGTTCGACGGTGGTTAGCTCATGGGTGGAACGTTGACTATTCGGCACGACAGGTTGTTTTTCACTAGTACTGCTTCGGCGTGGAACGTGGGGGATGGTCGGTCGTGTCGGGCACGTTGTTGGGTGTCTGAGGGTATGGCCGCGAGGTTGCCTTCAGTTGCCGGCCCCAGTGAACTCGCCCTTAGGGGTGGGGTGATGGGTGGCTGGTCGTTGTTTGAGAACTGCACAGTGGACGCGAGCATCTGTGGCCAAGTTTTTAAGGGCGCACGGTGGATGCCTTGGCACCAGGAACCGATGAAGGACGTGGGAGGCCACGATAGGCCCCGGGGAGCTGTCAACCGAGCTTTGATCCGGGGGTGTCCGAATGGGGAAACCCGGCAGTCGTCATGGGCTGTCACCCGCTGCTGAACACATAGGCAGTGTGGAGGGAACGAGGGGAAGTGAAACATCTCAGTACCCTCAGGAAGAGAAAACAACCGTGATTCCGGGAGTAGTGGCGAGCGAAACTGGATGAGGCCAAACCGTATGCGTGTGATACCCGGCAGGGGTTGCGCATGCGGGGTTGTGGGATCTCTTTTTCATAGTCTGCCGGCTGTGAGACGAGTCAGAAACCGTTGATGTAGGCGAAGGACATGCGAAAGGTCCGGCGTAGAGGGTAAGACCCCCGTAGCTGAAACATTGACGGCTCGTTTAAGAGACACCCAAGTAGCACGGGGCCCGAGAAATCCCGTGTGAATCTGGCGGGACCACCCGCTAAGCCTAAATATTCCCTGGTGACCGATAGCGGATAGTACCGTGAGGGAATGGTGAAAAGTACCGCGGGAGCGGAGTGAAATAGTACCTGAAACCGTGTGCCTACAAGCCGTGGGAGCGTCGCTGTTGTTCTTCGGAGCAACAGTCGTGACTGCGTGCCTTTTGAAGAATGAGCCTGCGAGTTTGCGGTGTGTTGCGAGGTTAACCCGTGTGGGGAAGCCGTAGCGAAAGCGAGTCCGAATAGGGCGTTTTAGTAGCACGCTCAAGACCCGAAGCGGAGTGATCTAGCCATGGGCAGGTTGAAGCGGAGGTAAGACTTCGTGGAGGACCGAACCCACCAGGGTTGAAAACCTGGGGGATGACCTGTGGTTAGGGGTGAAAGGCCAATCAAACTCCGTGATAGCTGGTTCTCCCCGAAATGCATTTAGGTGCAGCGTCGTGTGTTTCTTGCCGGAGGTAGAGCACTGGATAGGCGATGGGCCCTACCGGGTTACTGACCTTAGCCAAACTCCGAATGCCGGTAAGTGAGAGCACGGCAGTGAGACTGTGGGGGATAAGCTCCATGGTCGAGAGGGAAACAGCCCAGAGCATCGACTAAGGCCCCTAAGCGTACGCTAAGTGGGAAAGGATGTGGAGTCGCAGAGACAACCAGGAGGTTGGCTTAGAAGCAGCCACCCTTGAAAGAGTGCGTAATAGCTCACTGGTCAAGTGATTCCGCGCCGACAATGTAGCGGGGCTCAAGCGTACCGCCGAAGTCGTGTCATTCGTACATGTATCCCCAACGGGAGTACGGATGGGTAGGGGAGCGTCGTGTGCCGGGTGAAGCAGCCGCGGAAGCGAGTTGTGGACGGTTCACGAGTGAGAATGCAGGCATGAGTAGCGATACACACGTGAGAAACGTGTGCGCCGATTGACTAAGGGTTCCTGGGTCAAGCTGATCTGCCCAGGGTAAGTCGGGACCTAAGGCGAGGCCGACAGGCGTAGTCGATGGACAACCGGTTGATATTCCGGTACCCGCTTTGAAACGCCCAATACTGAATCAGGCGATGCTAAGTCCGTGAAGCCGGCCCGATCTCTTCGGAGTTGAGGGTAGTGGTGGAGCCGACGAACCAGACTTGTACTAGGTAAGCGATGGGGTGACGCAGGAAGGTAGTCCAGCCCGGGCGGTGGTAGTCCCGGGGTAAGGGTGTAGGGCGTGTGATAGGCAAATCCGTCACACATTAAGTCTGAGACCTGATGCCGAGCCGATTGTGGTGAAGTGGATGATCCTATGCTGTCGAGAAAAGCCTCTAGCGAGTTTCATGGCGGCCCGTACCCTAAACCGACTCAGGTGGTCAGGTAGAGAATACCGAGGCGTTCGGGTGAACTATGGTTAAGGAACTCGGCAAAATGCCCCCGTAACTTCGGGAGAAGGGGGGCCATCACTGGTGATTGGATTTACTCCATGAGCTGGGGGTGGCCGCAGAGACCAGCGAGAAGCGACTGTTTACTAAAAACACAGGTCCGTGCGAAGCCGTAAGGCGATGTATACGGACTGACGCCTGCCCGGTGCTGGAACGTTAAGGGGACCGGTTAGCTGACTTTCGGGTCGGCGAAGCTGAGAACTTAAGCGCCAGTAAACGGCGGTGGTAACTATAACCATCCTAAGGTAGCGAAATTCCTTGTCGGGTAAGTTCCGACCTGCACGAATGGCGTAACGACTTCTCGACTGTCTCAACCATAGGCCCGGTGAAATTGCACTACGAGTAAAGATGCTCGTTTCGCGCAGCAGGACGGAAAGACCCCGGGACCTTTACTACAGTTTGATATTGGTGTTCGGTTCGGCTTGTGTAGGATAGGTGGGAGACTTTGAAGCAGCCACGCCAGTGGTTGTGGAGTCGCCGTTGAAATACCACTCTGGTCGTGCTGGATGTCTAACCTGGGTCCGTGATCCGGATCAGGGACAGTGTCTGATGGGTAGTTTAACTGGGGCGGTTGCCTCCTAAAGAGTAACGGAGGCGCCCAAAGGTTCCCTCAGCCTGGTTGGCAATCAGGTGTTGAGTGTAAGTGCACAAGGGAGCTTGACTGTGAGACCGACGGGTCGAGCAGGGACGAAAGTCGGGACTAGTGATCCGGCAGTGGCTTGTGGAAGCGCTGTCGCTCAACGGATAAAAGGTACCCCGGGGATAACAGGCTGATCTTCCCCAAGAGTCCATATCGACGGGATGGTTTGGCACCTCGATGTCGGCTCGTCGCATCCTGGGGCTGGAGTCGGTCCCAAGGGTTGGGCTGTTCGCCCATTAAAGCGGTACGCGAGCTGGGTTTAGAACGTCGTGAGACAGTTCGGTCCCTATCCGCTGCGCGCGTAGGAATATTGAGAAGGGCTGTCCCTAGTACGAGAGGACCGGGACGGACGAACCTCTGGTGTGCCAGTTGTCCTGCCAAGGGCATGGCTGGTTGGCTACGTTCGGAAAGGATAACCGCTGAAAGCATCTAAGCGGGAAGCCTGCTTCGAGATGAGTGTTCCCACCCCCTTTGAGGGGTTAAGGCTCCCAGTAGACGACTGGGTTGATAGGCCAGATGTGGAAGCCCGGCAACGGGTGGAGCTGACTGGTACTAATAGGCCGAGGGCTTGTCCTCAGTTGCTCGCGTCCACTGTGTTAGTTCTGAAATAACGAACGGCCGTGTTGTTGCCCGGTGTTGGTTAATTTCATAGTGTTTCGGTGGTCATTGCGTTAGGGAAACGCCCGGTTACATTCCGAACCCGGAAGCTAAGCCTTTCAGCGCCGATGGTACTGCAGGGGGGACCCTGTGGGAGAGTAGGACGCCGCCGAACAATTATTCCGGGAAAGCCCCGCACCTCTGGTGCGGGGCTTTTCTGCGTTTACGGGCCGACCCTTTCCCGCGGCGGCAACCATGGCACCTTCTCGGCGTGATCCCATGGTTGCCGCGTGGGATCAGAGACGGCCGGCTGCCTTGAGGGCGAGATAGGCGTCGGCGAGAGCCGGGGCGAGATTGTCCGGAGTGGCATCGACAACCACCACACCATGCCGCTGGAGCTGTTCCGCAGTGCGGCGTCGCTGTGCCTGGGCTTGTGCCGCCGCTGCAGCCTGGTAGACCGCGTCCACTGTGCCTCGGGCGCCGGCCATCTCTTCGATGTGCGGGTCGGCCACCGCGGCCACCAGCACCGTGTGGCGCTGGGTCAGCTGGGGGAGGGCGGGGAGCAAGCCCTCTTCGACGGGGGCCGCGTCCAGACTGGTGAGAAGTACGACCAGGGAGCGACGAGGGGCGCTTGCCAGGGCAGTAGCGCTGAGACCCCGGACGTCTGTTTCCACGAGCTCCGGTTCGAGCGGTGCCATCGCCGTGACCATGGCCGACAGAACTTCCCCTGCGGCGCGGCCGCGAACCTGGGCGCGGGTGCGGCGGTCATGGGCCAGCAGGTCGACGCGGTCGCCGGCGCGAGTCGCGAGAGCGGTGAGGAGCAGTGCCGCATCCATAGCCGCATCGAGCCGCGGCACATCACCGACCCGACCCGCCGAGGTACGGCCCGTATCGAGAACGATGAGGATGTGGCGGTCCCGTTCGGGGCGCCACGTGCGGACAGCGACAGCGGACTGGCGCGCTGTTGCCCGCCAGTCGATGGAGCGGGTGTCGTCGCCGGGGACGTAGGCGCGCAGACTGTCGAACTCCGTGCCTTCGCCACGGGTGAGGACACTGGTGCGACCGTCGAGCTCGCGGAGTCTGGCAAGACGGGACGGCAGGTGCTTGCGGCTGGTGAAGGGCGGAAGGACGCGCACCGTCCACGGAACGTGATGGTTGCCCTGCCGGGCCGCCAGGCCCAGCGGCCCGTAGGAACGGACGGTGACTCGTTCGGCTCGGCGATCGCCGCGACGGGTGGGACGCAGGAGTGTGGTGACGCGACGGCGTTCGCCGGGCGGGACGGCCAAGGTGTGACGGGACGCGGCGTGCTCCGTGCCGGTGAGCCAGCTGCTCGGGGGCCAGGCGTCGCGGAGATGGGCGCGCAAGCGACGACGCGAGGGATTGGTTACGGTCAGTTGCACCTCTGCGCCGTCACCGAGTCGAACGGTTGTGTCGCCGGATCGGGTGAACTGGAGCGTTCGCACTGGTGCTGCCAGGGCGTAGTCGCACAGAATTGCTAGAGAGAGCGGGGCGTTGACTGCGAGCAGGCCTGTCCAGCTCGGGGCCAGGATGCCTACGGGGAGTGACCCCAGAGCGGCAAGTAGCGCTGTTCGTCCGGTGAGGGCCACTGTCACCGCCTCATCGGGGTACGGGTACGTGGGCGAGGACTGCGGTGATGACGGAGTCGGGGGTGACTCCCTCCATCTCTGCCTCGGGCCGCAGTTGGATGCGATGGCGGAGCGTGGGGAGTGCCAGGGCTTTCACGTCATCCGGGATGACGTAGTCACGGCCGGTGAGCCAGGCCCACGCGCGGGCGGTGGCGAGCAGGGCGGTGGCACCTCGGGGGGATACACCGAGGGAGAGCGAGGGGGATTCACGCGTGGCACGGCAGATGTCGACGACATAGCCGGCGATCTCGGGGGAGACCGTGGTCTTGGCGACCGCGGTGCGGGCGGCCTCCAGGTCTGCGGGGCCGGCGACGGGGCGTACGCCTGCTGACCTCAGGTCGCGGGGGTTGAAGCCATCGGCATGGCGGGTCAGGACGTTGATCTCCTCGTCGCGGGACGGGAGAGGCACCGTCAGCTTGAGGAGGAAGCGGTCCAGCTGGGCCTCGGGCAGCGGATACGTGCCCTCGTACTCGACGGGGTTCTGGGTGGCAGCGACCAGGAAGGGGTCCGGCAGGGGGCGAGGGGTTCCGTCGACGGTGACCTGGCGCTCCTCCATCGCCTCCAGAAGGGAGGACTGCGTCTTGGGGGGAGTGCGGTTGATCTCGTCGGCCAGGAGGAGGTTGGTGAAGACCGGGCCCGGCTGGAAGGAGAACTCGGCTGTGCGGGCGTCGTAGACGAGGGATCCGGTGACGTCACTCGGCATCAGATCGGGGGTGAACTGGACACGCTTGGTGTCGAGTTCGAGTGAGGCGGCGAGGGCGCGGACCAGGAGGGTCTTGGCCACGCCGGGGACGCCTTCGAGTAGGACGTGGCCTCGGCAGAGCAGTGCGACGACCAGTCCGGTGACGGCCGGGTCCTGGCCGACCACGGCCTTGGCGATCTCGGAGCGCAGAGCTTCCAGGGATGCGCGGGCTGTGTCGTCGTTCCCGACGGTCTCGGTCGTCCCGGCGGGCACTGGGGGCAGGGCGCTCATGAAGTGCGTACCTCTCTTTCGAGGGTGTCGAGTTGGTCTGCCAGACGGACAAGGGCGGCGTCGTCGGCCGGCTCCGGTCCGAAGAGCAGGGTGTCCAGGCCGCCTTCAGCGGTGCTGCGGCGCGCGGAGACGGCGGGGAGGAGCACGGAGGGGGAGTGGGCATCGCGTGGGGAGACGCCGATGAGGGGTGCGAGACGAGTGCGGGTGGCGGAGCGCAGTGAGGAAGCAGCCCGGTCCCGGGCGTTCGCCTTGCGGTAGAGGCGGGCGCGGCCCTCCGTGGATTCGGAGGCGCGAATAGCCACGGGCAGCCGTTCGGTGACCAGGGGGCCCAGTCGGCGGGCGCGCCAGACGGCTGCGAGCAGGGCGGCGACGGCGAGTTGCAGGGTGCCCCAGAGCCAGCCCGACGGGATGAGGTCGACGAAGCTGCGCTGGTTGCCCGAGCCGTCGTCGACACCGCCGTCGGCACCTTGGTCGTTCCGAGCGGCGGAAGGATCAGCGAGCGAGGGGAGATACCAGACCAGATGCGGGCGGGAGCCGAGGAGTTGCAGGGCCAGGGAGGCGTTGCCGTGGCTGGCGAGTCGGTTGTTGTAGAGCAGATCGGGGGAGCCGAGGAGGACGCTGTCGCCGGCGCCCTTCCCCTGGACGAGGAGCACGGTGGGGAGGTTGCCACTTGGGTAGCAGCCGATGGTGTCGAGGCCGTCCGTCGTGTACCGGAAGCCGCCCGTGTCGGCGTCGCCCGCCGTGCGGGCCGCGGGCAGGGAGCACTGCGGTGCGCGGGCGGCCACCGGGCCGGGGGAGCTCGCGTGGACGCCGGGGACGAGTGCGTCCACGGACAGAGGGTCGGCGGCGAGGAGGACGGTGCGGCCTGTCGAGTCGGTGGTCGCGGCGCGGAGTTCGTCCTGCTGATGCCGCGTCAGCAGGTTCGGGGCGGTGACGAGCAGAGTGGTGTCGGGGCCGGTCGCCGCGGTGGTGTCGTCGAGCGTGGTGGTCACGCTGACGGAGACGCCGCGGTCCTTGAGGAGTTGGGCGACGGCCCGGCTGCCGTGCTGGTCGGCGGAGCGGGGGTCGAGTCGGCCGTGCTGATCGCCGGAGCGCGCGGTGGCGAGGACGATTCCGGCCGCTACGAGAAGGAGGAGGGCGAACAGCAGACCGCGGGTGCGGGACCACACCTGGCGGGGAGAGGGGGAGGCCGAGGTGGGGGACGCAGTGGTGGCGGTGGCGACTGCGGTCATTCGGCGGCCCCCCGGACCACGGTGGTCAGCAGCGGCTTGGCGTTCTCGAGGTCGCGGTCGAGGGCCTCCACGGTCAGATACGTCTGCTGGTCGGCGGTCCGGCCGCCGTATGTGACGTCGTCGAAGTTGCGGGCGGCGGCGCGCAGCGCCATCTCGTGGCCGGGCAGTGAGCGGCCCGCCTCGGCGGCGGCCTCGTCGGCCGTGCGGCCGGGGCGTGGGTCGAGGAGGGCGCGTTCTTCGAGGGAGCGCACGATGGCGCGCATGCGTTCCTGGACGGCCTCGTTCCAGCGCTGGGCGGCAGCGTGCGCCTCGGCGGCCGTGCGGTGTTCGGCCGCGCTGCGGGGGCTGTCGTCGAAGAGCGCGGCCGCGGTGCGGAGGGTGCGCTGCGGGGTGCCCAGCCGCCACCAGAGAGCGACGGCCAGGCCGATGACCACCAGTACGAGGACGATCAGCCCGAGCGGCCCACCCGGTGCGGCGTTCGAGGCCGTGGCGAAGAGATCGCCGAGCCACCCCCACAGGCGGTCGAGGCCACGCTGGAGGAGGTTCGGGTCGTTCTCGTGGTACATCGGACGGGACAGCTCGTGCTTCGCCGCCTCACGGGCGGGGACGCGTGGAGTGTCCACCGGTACGTCGCTGCTTGCGTGGATCAATAGCCGTGCTGTTGTGGTGCCCCCCGCCCCCGACACGGCATCAGCTCCTGGTGTCGTAGCCGGGCAGGCCCGCGGCCCTGGCGAGATCGAGGTCGAGTGCTTCGCGCCGGATGCGCTGGTCCACGTAGAGCAGAGCCATCACACCGGCGGAGAGCGGATAGGTGATCGTGGAGACGATGACCTCGCCGATGCCGGAGATGATCAGGAACGGCCAGCCGAATCCGGTGGACTCGCCGGTGAGGAAGCTGCTCAGGCCGTCGCCGTCCACGATCATCCCGATGATGCCGAACGGGATCGCGATGACCAGGGTCACGATGATTGTCAGGAGCCAGGTGAGGAGCAGGATGCCGAACATCCGCCACCAGGTGCCTCGGACCAGCTTCGCGGACCGGCGCATCGAGACGGTGATCGACTGCCGCTCGAGCATCAGCGCCGGCGAGGCGAGGCAGAACCGGACCATGAGCCAGACGACGACGACACAGGCGGCCATGAAGCCGATGAGGATGAGGCCGACGCCTGCGGTGGAACCCATCAGCGTACCGGGCAGCACGCCCACTGCCATGATTCCGGCGGCCATCAAGGCCAGCAGCAGGGTCAGGCCCAGCAGCTGGAGCAGGCGGGGCCGGGCCTCGGCCCATGCTTCGGAGAGCGTCACGGAGCGGCCCAGTACCGAGCGGCTGATCACCACGGTGAGCATGGCTGTGGTGAAGAGCGTCGCGATCAGGGTGATGAGCGTGGACGGGGCGCTGTAGACCATGGAGGACCGGGCGGAGTCGGCGGCCTGGCGGAGCGCCTCCGCGCCGGTCGCGTTCGGGTCGACCGACGCGGGTTCCGGCAGCAGGTAGCGCTGCACGAGGATGATGGCGATCTGGGCGATCACGGAAACGGTGAGGGTGATTCCGAGGACCGTGCGCCAGTGCGCCCGCATCGCGGAGACCGCACCGTCGAGGATCTCGCCGACGCCGAGCGGGCGGAGCGGGATGACACCGGGCTTTGCCGCAGGTGGCTGACCCCAGCCGGATCCCTGCGGCCTGCCCCAGCCGGGGGCGGGCGGCGGTGCGCCGTGACCGGGGCCGGGGATGCTCGGTGGGGACCACTGCCCAGCGGGCGGCTGCGTGGGAGACCAGTTCCCGGCGTTGCCGTTGCCGTTCGTGGGCGCGGAAGTCTGGGGGACGCCCGCCTCCTGGCTGTCGGAGGGGGCAGATCCGGGCGAGGCCCAGCCCGGAGTGTCGTTCATTCTCGCTCCTTCACGGTCCTGTCCGCTCATCGGGGCGGCAGGTTGGCAGCCATCGTGCCACGCGTTGGTCCGGTACGGGCCGGGTGCCTGATCTCCTTCGCACCTTCATTTGTGGGCGGCTCACCGGGCAGACTGGGCAGATGGCTGATCAGGACGCGCAATCGCCGGCGGGCATCGAGCCTCCCGCGCTTCCCTCCATCCGTTGGGACGAGCCCCCGGAGGGCCCTGTGCTGGTGCTCCTCGACCAGACGCGGCTGCCCGCGGAGGAGGTCGGGCTGGTGTGTGCGGATGTGCCCGCGCTGGTGCGGGCGATCCAGACGCTGGCTGTGCGCGGGGCGCCGTTGCTCGGCATCGCCGGGGCCTACGGCGTGGCGCTGGCCGCTGTCCGGGGTCATGACGTCGCGGAGGCCGCGGGGCTGCTTGAGCGGGCGCGGCCCACCGCCGTGAACCTCGGATACGGGGTGCGGCGCGCGGCGGCGGCATACCGGGCGGCCCTGGACAAGGGCGCGGATCCGCAGCGGGCGGCCGCGGAGGCTCTGGCGGAGGCCAAGGCGCTGCACCGTGAGGACGCCGAGGCCAGTCGACGCATGGCGCAGTACGGGCTCGCGCTGCTCGACGAGCTGCTGCCTGGCGGCGGGCATCAGTTGCTCACCCACTGCAATTCGGGGGCACTCGTCTCGGGCGGTGAGGGCACGGCCTTCGCTGTGGCGCTCCGCGCGCACCGGGCGGGGCGGCTGCGAAGGCTCTGGGTGGACGAGACGCGTCCGCTGTTGCAGGGGGCTCGGCTGACCGCTTATGAGGCGGCGCGCAACGGGATGGCGTACAGCTTGCTCACGGACAACGCGGCGGGTTCGTTGTTCGCCGCGGGGGAGGTCGACGCCGTGCTCATCGGCGCCGACCGCATCGCGGCGGACGGATCCGTGGCGAACAAAGTCGGCAGTTATCCGCTGGCGGTGCTTGCCAAATACCACCATGTGCCGTTCATTGTGGTGGCGCCGACCACGACCGTGGATCTGGAGACCGCGGACGGGGCGTCGATCATTGTGGAGCAGCGCCCCGGTCGAGAGGTGACGGAGCTCACATCTCCACAGGTCGGGGCGGACGGCGAGGATGCGGGCGGACTGCTCGTGGCGCCGCTGGGAACCCAGGCGTACAACCCCGCATTCGACATAACGCCGCCGGAACTGATCACGGCGATCGTCACGGAGGAGGGTGCAGTTTCCCCGGTCACGGGGGTCGGACTGGCAGAGCTGTGTGCCAGGTCATCGCAGATAACGATTAGCTAATGGGATGATGTCGATTATGAAGGGACGCGTCCTTGTCGTCGACGACGACACCGCACTGGCCGAGATGCTCGGGATTGTGCTGCGTGGTGAAGGGTTCGAGCCGTCGTTCGTAGCGGACGGCGACAAGGCACTTGCCGCATTTCGTGAGGCCAAGCCGGACCTGGTCCTGCTGGATCTCATGCTGCCCGGACGGGACGGCATCGAGGTCTGCAGGCTGATCAGGGCCGAGTCGGGTGTGCCGATCGTCATGCTCACGGCTAAGAGCGACACGGTCGATGTGGTGGTGGGCCTGGAGTCCGGGGCCGACGACTACATCGTCAAGCCGTTCAAACCTAAGGAGTTGGTTGCCCGGATCAGGGCACGTTTGCGTAGGTCCGAGGAGCCGGCACCGGAACAGCTGACCATCGGGGACCTGGTCATCGATGTGGCTGGTCACTCGGTGAAGCGGGAGGGGCAGTCCATCGCTCTGACCCCGCTGGAGTTCGACCTGCTGGTCGCGCTCGCCCGTAAGCCGTGGCAGGTCTTCACCCGTGAAGTACTGCTCGAGCAGGTGTGGGGGTACCGCCATGCCGCCGACACCCGTCTGGTGAATGTGCATGTCCAGCGGCTGCGTTCCAAGGTCGAGAAGGACCCGGAGCGGCCGGAGATCGTGGTGACCGTCCGAGGTGTCGGTTACAAGGCCGGACCGAGCTGACATGACCCTGGGTAGCGCTGCTCCGAAGCCCGGGGGGCCGGGAGTCCGTACGGGGCGGGCTGCCGGTTCAGGACGTGGGCCTTCGCCGTTGGGGAGGCTTCTGCAGGGCGGCCGGTTGTTCCACGACCGGGCGCCCGGCGGTCCCGTGCCGCGACTGCTGATGCGCTGGGTGCGGCGTCCGCTGCTGCCCGCCGTCCGGCTGTGGCGGCGCAACCTCCAGCTGCGGGTCGTCGCGGGCACGCTGCTCATGTCGCTCGGTGTGGTGCTGCTGCTCGGCCTGGTCGTGATCGGGCAGGTGCGCAACGGTCTGCTCGACGCGAAGGGCAAGGCTGCTCAGACACAGGCCGCCGGTGGTTTCGCGGCGGCCCAGGACAAGGCGAACGCTCCGCTCACCCCCGGTGGGCGGGGAGGCGATGCCGGTGACGGGGCGACCGCCAACAACTCGTGGCGGACCGAGCTCGTCGATCAGCTCGCCAGTGGCGGCAAGAACGCCTTCAACGTGGTGGCGCTCAGCGCCGACGACGGCACCCGTGCGCCGCGTGGCTCGGGCAGCGTGGAAGCGGCCAGCATCCCGCAGAGCCTGCGGGAGTCCGTGGACAAGGGGCCGGGAGCTTTCCAGACGTACTCGCTGATCAGGTATGCGAACGGGCAGGAGTCGCAGCCGGGGCTCGTCGTGGGCAAGCGCCTGTACGACATCGACCACAACCCGTACCAGCTCTACTACCTCTTCCCGCTGACGCAGGAGGAGAAGTCGCTGACCCTGGTCAAGGGCACCCTGGCGACCGCGGGACTGTTCGTGGTCGTGCTGCTCGGGGCCATCGCCTGGTTCGTGGTGCGGCAGGTCGTCACACCCGTACGGATGGCGGCGGGAATCGCGGAGCGGCTCTCCGCGGGCCGGCTGCAGGAGCGGATGAAGGTCACCGGCGAGGACGACATCGCCCGGCTCGGTGAGGCCTTCAACAAGATGGCGCAGAACCTTCAGCTGAAGATCCAGCAGCTGGAGGAGCTCTCCCGGATGCAGCGGCGCTTCGTGTCGGACGTCTCGCACGAGCTGCGGACACCGCTGACGACCGTGCGGATGGCCGCCGATGTCATCCATGAGGCGCGCGTCGACTTCGACCCCGTGACGGCGCGCTCCGCCGAGCTCCTCGGGGACCAGCTCGACCGGTTCGAGTCGCTGCTCTCCGATCTGCTGGAGATCAGCCGGTTCGACGCGGGCGCCGCGGCGCTGGAGGCCGAGCCGATAGACCTGCGACAGGTCGTACGACGGGTGATCGGCGGTGCCGAGCCGCTCGCCGAGCGCAAGGGCACCCGGATCCGGGTGGTCGGTGACGAGCAGCCGGTGATCGCGGAGGCCGACGCACGGCGGGTCGAGCGCGTGCTGCGCAACCTGGTCGTCAACGCCGTCGAGCACGGCGAGGGCCGGGATGTCGTGGTGCGGATGGGGGTGGCCGGAGGAGCGGTCGCCGTCGCCGTCCGGGACTACGGCGTGGGTCTCAAGCCGGGGGAGGCGACCCGGGTGTTCAACCGCTTCTGGCGCGCCGATCCGGCGCGGGCCCGGACGACGGGCGGCACCGGTCTCGGGTTGTCGATCGCCGTCGAGGACGCCCGGCTGCATGGCGGCTGGCTGCAGGCGTGGGGCGAGCCGGGTGGCGGTTCGCAGTTCCGGCTGACCCTGCCGCGTACGGCGGACGAGCCGCTGCGCGGATCGCCGATACCGCTGGAGCCCGAGGACTCGCGCCGCAACCGGGAGAGCCGGGAGCGGGCCGCGGACGGCGTCACGACCGGCAGTGAGCACCGGCTGACCTCGGTGCCGGCCCAGCAGGCAGGCCCCGACCGGTCGCCGCTGCCCGTGCCGGCGCGTAACTACGTGGCTCCCCGCACGGCGCCTGCTTCGGTGCATCCGGCGGCTCTGCCGGGCAGCGGCGCCCGGGTGGTCGCCCGCCCCACCGACGACCGGCCGGGTGGCGACATCGAATCTGCTGCGCACCACCCGGAGCGGGAGGACACGACTCGTGGGCACTGACCGTCGTCAGGACGGCCATGGACGTGCGGTGGGGCTGACCGCGTTGCTGGGGTGCGGCATCGTGCTGCTGTCCGCGTGCGGCTCGATGCCGGTCACCGGGGACGTCAAGGCGGTCGACGCCTCGCAGCCGGGCGACTCGCAGGTCCAGGTGTACGCGGTGGCGCCGCGTGACAACGCCACTCCCAACGAGGTGGTCGACGGCTTCCTGGAGTCCATGACCAGCGACGACCCCGGCTTCCGGACCACCCGCAAGTACCTGACGAAGAAGGCGGCCGGCACCTGGAAGCCGAGCGCGTTCACCACGGTGCTCTCCAAGGCGCCGAACCGCAGCGACCGCCCGGTCCACGACGGCGACCGCAGCAGCACGGAGCTCAGCTACACGCTGACCGGCGAGAAGGTGGCGACGGTCGACGCACAGAGCGCCTACCAGCCGGTCGCACCCACGGAGTTCAACCGGACCCTGCATCTGGTGCGGCAGAACGGGCCGGAAGGCAAGGAGTGGCGCATCGACCTCGTGCCGGACGGTCTGCTGCTCGGCCAGTCCGACTTCAAGCGCCTCTACCGTTCCGTCAACAAGTACTACTTCGCCACCGGACGGACCGGGGGGCAGTCCACGCTGGTTGCCGACCCCGTCTACGTACGCAACCGGACGGATCCCGTCACGGGGATGGACACCGTGACGCAGACGGTCCGCAGCCTCATCGAGGGGCCGACCAACTGGCTGCGGCCGGTGGTCGACTCCCGTTTCCCCACCAGCACGGCGCTGCGCAAGGGCGTCACGTCGCTGGCACCCGACGACCGCAGCGTCCTGAAGGTTCCGCTGAACAAGAGGGCGGACAACGTCGGGCAGCGCTCCTGCCGCATGATGGCCTCTCAGGTGCTCTACACCGTGCGGGACCTGACGTCCGCCCGGGTCGAGCAGGTGGAGCTGCAGCGGTCCGACAGCTCGCCGCTGTGTGTGCTGGGCGCCGATCAGGCGGAGGAGTTCGCTCCGGACGGTTCGTCGGGCGGGCCCGACAGCCAGTACTTCGTCGACGCCAAGGGGCATGTCCAGTGCATCCCGGGGTCCACCAAAGGCAGTGGCGATCCGGAGCCGGTGACCGGCCCGTTCGGTGACGGACCGGTGCGGATGAGCGCGGTCGGCGTGGCCCGTGACGAGCAGCTGGCGGCGGCGGTCTCGCAGAACAACGAGTCCCTGTACGTGTCCTCCATCGTCTCGGAGGGCGAGCTGCCCGCGCCCGCGGTGACCAGCAGCGGCAAGAATCTGAACGACCGGCTGTCGGCGCCCAGCTGGGACGGGCGGGGCGATCTCTGGGTCGCGGACCGGGACCCGGAGAACTCCCGGCTGCTGCGGCTGGCCGGTGGCGCCGGCAAGCCGTCGGAGGTCACGGTGCCGAGCCTGGACGGCGCGCGGCTGGAGGCGTTGCGGCTGTCGGCGGACGGGGTGCGGATCGCACTGCTGCTGACCAAGGACGGGCACACCACGCTGAAGATCGGCCGGATCGAGCGTCAGGGACCGGCCTCGAAGCAGGAGGTCTCCGTCGTGGAGCTGCGGCAGGCCGCGCCGCAGCTGGCGGATGTCACCGCGATGTCCTGGTCGGGGCGGAGCCGTCTCGTGGTGGTCGGCAAGGAGCAGGGCGGAGTGCAGCAGGTGCGCTATGTCCAGGCGGACGGTTCGGCACCGGCCTCGGGTGTGCTGCCCGGGGTGAACCAGGTGTCGGCGGTCGCGGCGGCGGACGACGAGCAGTTGCCGCTGATGGCGGACACCGAGGGTGACGGGATAGTGAAGCTGTCGCCGGGTGACAACTGGCAGACGGTGCTCAAGGAAGGCTCGTCGCTGGTCTACCCGGGCTGAGGCCTGTGCGGGTGGGGCGACGGTGGGCCTTGGGCAGGGACGCCTGCGTTTTCCACAGGGGTGGCCGGGTTCGTGGGCCGGGGGCACAGTGGAGATATGCGGGGGTGGTGGCGGGAGATCGCCGGGCTGGTGCTGCCGGTGGCCTGTGGTGGCTGCGGCAGGCCGCGGAGCGAGTTGTGCGAAGGCTGTCGGGCAGCGCTGTACGGTGCGGCGCCGCAGCGTGTGAGACCCGCGCCGGAGCCCGTCGGACTGCCGGTGGTGCATGCCGCCGCCACGTACGAGAACGCGGTACGGGCGGTGCTCCTGGCACACAAGGAGCGTGGCGCGCTTCCTCTGTCGCGGGCGCTCGGCAGGGCGCTGGCGGGCGCCGTGCGGGCCGGGACGGGGCAGGTGGGCGGTCCGGGGCCGCTGCTGCTCGTACCCGTGCCGTCGGCGCGGCGGGCCGTTGCGGCACGCGGGCATGATCCGGCACGTCGGATCGCGCTGGCCGCAGCGGGGGAGCTGAGGCATGGCGGGATTCCGGCCAGAGTGGTACCGGTGCTGCGGCAACGGCGCCCGGTGACCGATCAGTCGGGGCTCGGAGCCCTGCAGCGGCAGGCGAATCTGGCGGGTGCGCTGGAGGTGGTGGCCGGTGGGGAGCGGCTGCTTGCGGCCGAACGGGTAGTACTCGTGGACGACCTCATGACGACCGGGGCCTCGCTGACGGAGGCTGCACGGGCGGTCGAAGCCGCGGGCGGGCGGAGAAGACCGGGTTCCGGAACGGGGCAGGCGGCCGTTGTCGCCGCGTCTCCGACTGCCTTCGCAATAAACCGGAACTGCTAGTGGACTTGCATCGTTGCAGGTAGTGAGTGAGTAAAGGGCCCTGAACGGAGGTACGTGCGAGTAGCGGGTGCCGACATCCGGCCGATCAGGCTATGTTCGGTGTGAGGAATGGTGAATGCCAGACCTCGACGAGTGCACCACCAGGTTTCGGGCAGGCGACTCACCGGTAGGCCAGACGTTCAGAAAGATCGGTGGGGTGGAGACCTCCCCGACGGGGGAGGAGGAGGTGGAAGTCACCGAGTCCGCGGCTCCGGCGACCACCGGGGCCTGGTGCAAAAGGGAGATGCTCCGCCGCTGAGCGGAGCGATCCGGGAACGGAGTTCTGCGTGGACATCGTCGTCAAGGGCCGCAAGACCGAGGTGCCCGAGCGGTTCCGCAAGCACGTGGCCGAGAAGCTGAAGCTGGACAAGATCCAGAAGTTCGACGGCAAGGTGATCAGCCTCGACGTCGAGGTGTCCAAGGAGCCAAACCCCCGTCAGGCAGACCGCTCGGACCGAGTGGAGATCACGCTCCGCTCGCGTGGGCCGGTAATCCGTGCTGAAGCGGCTGCAGGCGACCCGTACGCAGCGCTGGACCTGGCCACCGGGAAGCTGGAGGCGCGGCTGCGCAAGCAGCACGACAAGCGCTTCAGCCGCCGTGGCAACGGCCGGATTCCCGCTGCCGAAGTCGCCGAGACGGTGCCGGGTACGGCGTCCTTCAACAGCGAGGGCGACCTGACCGGCGACGGCGCCGGCCCGTCTGTACCCATCACCAGGATCGGCACGCTCGAGGTACAGGGCGAAGGGCCGCTGGTGATGCGCGAGAAGACGCACGTCGCGGCACCGATGACGCTCGACCAGGCGCTCTACGAGATGGAGCTGGTCGGGCACGACTTCTATCTGTTCGTCGACTCCGAGACGAAGGAGCCCAGTGTCGTCTACCGGCGGCATGCCTACGACTACGGTGTCATTCATCTGAGGACCGACCCGCTGGCCGCCGACGGGGCGGGCGGCGCGGGCGGTGCGCTCGGCGGCTGACGCCCCGCATCGGTGGTGCCCCTGGGGCGTAATTCGCGCCAGGGGCACCCGCGTGCGACGACAGAACCACCGCTCTGACGTCCAGGCATGAAATCATGGCGCCCCAAGCCAATCGGTGCTCTGTGAAATGCCGTTGGCGGAGAGTTTGTGAACTTCAGGCCATGGCCTTCAGGGGGAGGAACGATGGCGGACACCTTCGGGCCCGTGCGCGATGCGAATGACGGCGGAGACGACGCTGCCGATGCCGATACCGGCGCCGACACGGACAGCGGTTCCCGCAAGGAGCCGATCCGCGTTCTGGTGGTGGACGACCACGCGCTCTTCCGCAGGGGCCTGGAGATCGTCCTCGCCCAGGAGGAGGACATCCAGGTCGTCGGCGAGGCGGGTGACGGGGCGGAAGCGGTCGACAAGGCCGCCGATCTGCTGCCCGACATCGTGCTGATGGATGTGCGCATGCCCAAGCGGGGCGGCATCGAGGCCTGCACGTCCATCAAGGAGGTGGCCCCCAGTGCGAAGATCATCATGCTGACGATCAGCGACGAGGAGGCCGACCTCTACGACGCCATCAAGGCGGGCGCCACCGGCTATCTCCTCAAGGAGATCTCCACGGACGAGGTGGCCACGGCGATCCGTGCGGTCGCCGACGGGCAGTCCCAGATCAGCCCGTCCATGGCGTCCAAATTGCTCACCGAGTTCAAGTCGATGATCCAGCGGACCGACGACCGCCGGCTGGTGCCTGCGCCGCGGCTGACCGACCGGGAGCTCGAAGTCCTCAAACTGGTTGCCACGGGCATGAACAATCGCGATATCGCGAAGGAGCTGTTCATTTCCGAGAACACCGTGAAGAACCACGTCCGCAACATTCTGGAGAAGCTGCAGCTGCACTCCAGGATGGAAGCAGTGGTCTATGCCATGCGCGAGAAGATCCTCGAGATCAGGTAAAGCGACGGCATGGTCAATTGAGGGCGCGGGCGATTTCCCGGGTGAGCGGCTCGCGCAGCTCCGGTGCGTCGACCCGCTCCAGCCGTACGTCCGTACAGCCGACCCAGGACGCCGCTTCCACCAGGGCCTCGGCCATCGGCGCCACGGCCTTCGTGCCCGCCAGGGACACCTGCCGGGCGACCAGCGTGGTGCCCTCGCGTGCCGGATCGACCCGGCCCTGCAGTTTGCCGCCGGCCAGCAGCGGCATCGCGAAATAGCCGTGGATCCGCTTGGGCTTGGGGACGTACGCCTCCAGGCGGTGCGTGAAGCCGAATATCCGCTCTGTCCGGGCCCGCTCCCAGATCAGTGAGTCGAACGGCGACAGCAGCGTCGTACGGTGTCGTCCCCGGGGCTCCGAGGCCAGCGCCGCCGGGTCGGCCCAGGCCGGCTTCGCCCAGCCCTCCACCGTCACCGGCACCAGACCGGAGTCCGCCACCACCGCATCGAACTGCTCGCCCTTGAGTCGGTGGTAGTCCGCGATGTCTGCGCGGGTGCCGACCCCCAGGGACCGGCCCGCGAGCGCGACCAGCCGCCGCAGGCACTCCCTGTCGTCCAGGTCGTCGTGGAGCACGGCGTCGGGCAGGGCGCGCTCCGCGAGGTCGTACACCCGCTTCCAGCTGCGCCGCTCGGTGCACACCACCTCGCCGTACATCAGGGCTCGCTCGACGGCGACCTTCGACGCGGACCAGTCCCACCACTCCCCGCCGTTCTTCGCGCCGCCCAGCTCCGTCGCCGTCAGCGGGCCCTCGGAGCGCAACTGCTTGATCACCGCGTCGTAGGTCCCGTCCGGCAGGTCGTGGTGCCAGTGCGGGCGCGAACGGTAGGCGCGACGACGGAACGCGAAGTGCGGCCACTCCTCGACAGGCAGGATGCACGCCGCGTGCGACCAGTACTCGAAGCTGCGGCCGGCCGACCAGTACGCGTCCTCGACCGTGCGGCGGCCGACGGCGCCGAGGCGTGCGTACGGGATCAGTTCGTGCGAGCGGGCCAGCACCGAGATCGTGTCGAGCTGTACGGCACCGAGGTGTCGCAGCACGCCCGGCACCCCGGCCCGTCGGTCCGGCGCGCCGAGGAAACCCTGGGCGCGGAGGGCGATTCTGCGGGCCTGGTCGGCGGAGAGTTCGGCGGCGGGAGGTGGCACTGGCGTCATGTCTCGCACCCTAGAGGGCGGCACTGACATCCGTTCACGGTGCGGTGGACAGACCCGTGGGGAGACCGGGGACAGGACCGGAGGAGGGATCGGTCCAGGGGGCGGTGGTGCGGGCCGGGGCCGGGAGATACGGGTGGGAGCCCGACAGGCCGAGGTCGGAAGGGAGCAGCGCGCCGACCCAGATGTCCCGCCGTACCCCCTTGTTCAGCAGCCCCGACCGCTGCTCGCCCTCCATGCGGAAGCCCGCTCGCCGCGCCACGGCCCGCGAGGGTTCGTTGCCCACCTCGGCGCGCCACTCCAGCCGGTCCCCGCCGAGCGAGGTGAAGGTCCAGTGGGCCGCGGCCCGTACCGCCTCCGTCATGTAACCGAGGCCGCGGTGCTTCCTCGCGGTCCAGAACCCCACCTCGTACGTGTCGTGCAGGTTGCGGCGGTTGATGCCGAGCGCACCTGCCACGGCCCCGCCGTCGCGCAGAACCACCGCGAAGTTGTACATCGAGTCGTCCTGCCAGCCGCCGGGGGACAGCTTTCGGGTGAACAGTTCCGCGTCGGCGTGGGTGTACGGGGACGGGACGACCGTCCAGCGCTGGATGTCCGGGTCCTGGCACGCGGCGTGGACCTCGTCCGTGTCACCCCCACGGAAGGGGCGCAGCAGTAGACGCTCGGTGGTGAGAGTGATCGGCTCCATGTACGGATTCTGGTGAGGCGCCGACAGCGATGCGAACACTTTTCGGGGTTCCCGGCACCTTCGGGGCCTTCTGTCCGTTGACTCGGAGGGGCCCAGTGGGGGCAACGCGGCGGCAGCCCTCCCGACGCGGCGGGGTCCTCGCTTACGATGGCCGTTGCGGTGGGGCCCACCTGCCGTGCCCGCGCCAGCGTCCATAACACGACCCAGTGCCAGGCCCGACCGGCAAGGAGACCAGCCTCAGTGTCCGTCTTCAACAAGCTCATGCGTGCAGGCGAAGGCAAGATCCTGCGCAAACTGCACCGCATCGCGGACCAGGTCAGCTCCATCGAAGAGGACTTCGTCAACCTCTCCGACGCCGAGCTGCGGGCGCTCACCGACGAGTACAAGGAACGGTACGCGGACGGCGAGAGCCTGGACGACCTGCTTCCCGAGGCATTCGCAACGGTCCGAGAGGCCGCGAAGCGTGTCCTCGGACAGCGCCATTACGACGTCCAGATGATGGGCGGCGCTGCCCTGCACCTCGGTTACGTGGCCGAGATGAAGACCGGTGAGGGCAAGACCCTCGTCGGCACCCTGCCCGCGTATCTCAACGCGCTCTCCGGCAAGGGCGTGCACCTGATCACGGTCAATGACTATCTGGCCGAGCGTGACTCCGAAATGATGGGCCGGGTCCACAAGTTCCTGGGCCTGACCGTCGGCTGCATCCTGGCCAACATGACGCCGGCCCAGCGCCGCGAGCAGTACGCCTGCGACATCACGTACGGCACGAACAACGAGTTCGGCTTCGACTACCTCCGCGACAACATGGCGTGGTCCGCGGACGAGCTCGTCCAGCGTGGCCACAACTTCGCCGTGGTCGACGAGGTCGACTCGATCCTCGTCGACGAGGCCCGTACGCCGCTGATCATCTCCGGCCCGGCCGACCAGGCCACCAAGTGGTACGGCGACTTCGCCAAGCTGGTCACGCGGCTGACCAAGGGCGAGGCCGGCAACCAGCTCAAGGGCATCGAGGAGACCGGCGACTACGAGGTCGACGAGAAGAAGCGGACCGTCGCCATCCATGAGCCCGGTGTCGCGAAGGTCGAGGACTGGCTCGGCATCGAGAACCTCTACGAGTCGGTGAACACCCCTCTCGTCGGGTACCTCAACAACGCCATCAAGGCCAAGGAGCTCTTCAAGAAGGACAAGGACTACGTCGTCATCGACGGCGAAGTCATGATCGTCGACGAGCACACCGGCCGTATCCTCGCCGGCCGCCGCTACAACGAGGGCATGCACCAGGCGATCGAGGCGAAGGAAGGGGTGGACATCAAGGACGAGAACCAGACCCTCGCCACGATCACCCTGCAGAACTTCTTCCGCCTCTACGGCAAGCTCTCCGGCATGACCGGTACGGCGATGACCGAGGCCGCCGAGTTCCACCAGATCTACAAGCTGGGCGTCGTGCCGATCCCGACGAACCGGCCGATGGTCCGCCAGGACCAGTCCGACCTGATCTACCGCACCGAGGTCGCGAAGTTCGCCGCGGTCGTCGACGACATCGCCGAGAAGCACGAGAAGGGCCAGCCGATCCTGGTCGGCACCACTTCGGTCGAGAAGTCCGAGTACCTCTCGCAGCAGCTCTCCAAGCGCGGTGTGCAGCACGAGGTCCTCAACGCCAAGCAGCACGACCGTGAGGCGACGATCGTCGCCCAGGCCGGCCGCAAGGGCGCGGTCACGGTCGCGACGAACATGGCCGGCCGTGGTACGGACATCAAGCTCGGCGGCAACCCCGACGACCTCGCCGAGGCGGAGCTGCGTCAGCGCGGTCTCGACCCCGTCGAGCACGTCGAGGAGTGGGCGGCCGCGCTGCCCGCCGCACTGGCGAGGGCCGAGCAGGCCGTGAGGGCGGAGTTCGAAGAGGTCAAGGAGCTCGGCGGGCTGTACGTGCTCGGTACCGAGCGGCACGAGTCGCGGCGTATCGACAACCAGCTGCGCGGTCGTTCCGGCCGTCAGGGCGACCCGGGCGAGTCCCGCTTCTACCTGTCGCTGGGTGACGACCTGATGCGGCTGTTCAAGGCGCAGATGGTCGAGCGCGTCATGTCGATGGCGAATGTGCCGGACGACGTGCCGATCGAGAACAAGATGGTGACGCGGGCCATCGCGTCCGCACAGTCGCAGGTCGAGCAGCAGAACTTCGAGACGCGTAAGAACGTCCTGAAGTACGACGAGGTGCTCAACCGGCAGCGTGAGGTCATCTACGGCGAGCGCCGTCGCGTCCTCGAGGGTGAGGACCTGCAGGAGCAGATCCGCCACTTCATGGACGACACGATCGACGACTACATCCGGCAGGAGACCGCCGAGGGCTTCGCCGAGGAGTGGGACCTCGACCGGCTGTGGGGTGCGTTCAAGCAGCTCTACCCGGTGAAGGTCACCGTCGACGAGCTGGAGGACGCGGCCGGGGACCGGGCCGGGATCACCGCCGAGTTCATCGGCGAGTCCATCAAGGACGACATCCACGAGCAGTACGACGAGCGTGAGAAGCAGCTCGGCTCGGACATCATGCGTGAGCTCGAGCGGCGCGTGGTGCTGTCGGTCCTGGACCGCAAGTGGCGTGAGCACCTCTACGAGATGGACTACCTCCAGGAGGGCATCGGCCTGCGGGCCATGGCGCAGAAGGACCCGCTGGTCGAGTACCAGCGCGAGGGCTTCGACATGTTCAACGCCATGATGGAGGGCATCAAGGAGGAGTCCGTCGGCTACCTGTTCAACCTGGAGGTCCAGGTCGAGCAGCAGGTCGAGGAGGTCCCGGTGCAGGACGCGGGCGAGCGGCCGTCGCTGTCCAAGGAGGACGCCACGGTTCCGGCCGGGGCGCGTCCGGAGATCCGCGCCAAGGGGCTGGACGCTCCGCAGCGTCCCGACCGGCTGCACTTCTCCGCTCCCACGGTGGACGGGGAGGGTGGCGTCGTCGAGGGCGACTTCTCCAACGGTGACGGTGGAGCGGTGTCGGAGTCGGACGGGCTGACCCGGGCGGAGCGGCGCAAGGCGCAGAAGAATGGTGGTGGCGGGCGGCGCCGCAAGAAGTAGTTCGCGGTTGCTGTGGTGCCCGCGGCTCTTCGGCGTGGGTTTGTGTTGCAGGGCGGCTGGGGCCGGGCACCGAGGGGTGTCCGGCCCCAGCCGTGTGTGAGGGGCTGGGCAGGGGGCGCCGGGGCCGCCCGGTGGGCGCCTTTTTCTAATCGCCGGGCGGCCCCGGGGCGGCGGACGGGTTCGACGTGGTGGGCGGGGTGGGGATGCCGAGTTCCACTGCGGCGCACCGCCAGCGCAGGTCGCGGCCCTGCTCCAGGCGGAAGGCCATTGCCCGTACCTGTTCGCCCGCCGCGATGCTCGCGCAGGCCTCCACCACGCCCGGGGCGGGTTGCGCGCCGTGGCACTGGCGTACCACCGGGCGGGCGCCGCGGGCCCTCAGCGGGGTGGCCGGGGCCAGTTCGGCGAGCTGGTCGTACGCCTCGCCGATCGTGTGGCCGAGCATCCAGTGCACCGGGCGCTGGCCGCTGAGGACGGCCAGGAGGCGTTCCGCGAACCAGTGGTGCGGGCGCAGCATCCGCTGAGGTGTCCGGCGCTGCGACGGTACGGTCTCGGGCCTGCGCCGGTCGTGGCGTCCGGCGGGCCGGGTCCTGTTCACGCTCATGGTTGATCGCCCCCGTGATCCGAGCCCGGCCGATACCGGGCGGTAACTTCTGCTGTGGATCTTCTACGGGGGCGGCGGACGCGACCGCAAGCGCCGAGGGACCGCGTGGCGCCGTGCGTGAAGTTCACCTATCAGGGTGGCGGACCCGGTGACGCAAGGCCGCGGGAGGGCGTGGGGAGGGTGACAGGCGTTTACCGGGTGGACGGATCGGGCGCTGTACTCGTAACCCCGAAGGGGGACGCGCACGTATCCTGAGGGCGTCTCCGACTACGAAAGCGGCCAGCCATGCGCGTGTACGTCCCCCTGACCCTCTCCGGTCTCGCAGCGGCGCACCGGGCGGGCGAGATCGGCCCCGGTCCGCTGACCGCGTACGCGGTGACTCCCGCACTGCGTGAGTGGTACGTCTCCGACGACATCGAGGAGCTGGAGTACGCGGCGCTCAACCGGGCCGCGGCCGCCTCGCTGCGCCTGATCGCCGGGGACCCCGGTGCGGTGCGCAGGCGAGCGGTCGTCGCCGTCGACGTACCGGACGGGCAGGCCGTCGCGGACCCGGACCACAGCCTGGACCCCTCCTCGCTCGGCGAGGTGCGCATCGCTTCCGCGGTGGCGCTGGCGAAGGCGGCCGCGGTGCATGTCGACGCGGACGACGCGGAGAAGGACGTGGCGGCGGCCGCGTCGGTGCTCGGCGCCGCGGACCTCGGCGACGACGACGCACAGTTCGTCGTGGACGGCGCGGAGGACCATGAGCTGCTCTGGTTCGGGGTGCAGGAGATTCCCAACCTGATCGGCTGACGGTCGCAGGCGCCGAGCGCGCGGACCCGTTGTCGTACCCGGCGGGTATTTTCATTCCATGGGGACGAACGGGAAGCACCGCACGCATCTGGTCTGGGACTGGAACGGCACACTGCTCGACGACAACACAGCGGTCATCGGTGCGACGAATGCCGCGTTCGCCGAGGTCGGCATGGAGCCGATCACACTCGAGCAGTACCGCGAGATGTACTGCATCCCGATCCCGCGCTTCTACGAGCGGCTGATGGGCCGGCTGCCCACCGAGGCCGAGTGGGAGCGGATGGACGGGATCTTCCACCGGTACTACATGGAGCAGCGGGTCGGCTGCGGTCTCACCGCGGGCGCCGAGGAGCTGCTCGCCCAGTGGCAGCTGGCCGGACGTAGTCAGTCGCTGCTCAGCATGTACGTCCACGAGCAGCTGGTGCCGGTGGTGCAGGGGTACGGAATCGAGCGGCACTTCACGCGGGTCGACGGCCGCACCGGGCCGTCCGGTGGCAGCAAGGCGCGGCACATGGAGCGGCATCTCGCCGCGATGGGCGGGGTGTCTCCCGATCACACGGTGGTGATCGGTGACGCGGTGGACGACGCTGTGGCCGCGGCGCATGTCGGCGCGCGTGCGGTGCTGTACACCGGGGGATCGCACAGCCGGAGCAGCCTGGAGACGGCCGGGGTGCCGGTGGTGGACAGTCTGGGCGAGGCTGTGGCGCTCGCCGAGCAGATGGTCGGCTGAGGGGCGATCCGCCCGGGCCAGGGGCGGCCCGGGCGGCCCGGAATGCCCCGTGGGGGGCCTATACCGCCGGGGCCGTGGTGCGCAGGACCTTCAGGAATTCGCGCATCCAGGCCGAGTGGTCCGGCCAGGCGCGGGACGAGATCAGGGTGCCGTCGACCACCGCTTCGTGGTCCTCGAAGCTGGCGCCCGCCGCCTGCATGTCGAGTTCCAGCGCGGGGTACGCCGTGACGCGGCGGCCGCCCAGCTCGCCGATCGCCGCCGTCAGCAGGGGGCCGTGGCAGATCTGGGCCACCGGCTTGTCCGTGTCGAAGAAGGCCTTGAGGATCTTGCGGAGCTCGGCGTCGTTGCGCAGGTACTCGGGGGCGCGTCCGCCGGGGATGACCAGGGCGACGTAGTCACCGGCATCCACCTCGGAGAACGCCAGGTCGGCCGGCCAGGTGTAGCCGGGCTTCTCGGTGTACGTGTCGAAGCCGGGCTCGAAGTCGTGGACCACGAAGCGGAGCGTCTTGCGGGCGGGGGCCGCGATGTGGACGTCGTACCCCTCCTCGCGCAGCCGCTGGTACGGGTAGAGGACCTCCAGGGACTCGGCTGCGTCGCCGGTGACGATCAGGACCTTCGGTGCCATGGTTGCGGCTCCCCTCGCGCGGACGTCTCCCATAAGCGTGCATCTGTCCGTTGCGCGCTGTCCAGAGTGTCAAAGTTCGGGACCATCTTTTGTACACATACGGCTCATGACGGTTCCGGGTACCGGCGAGATAGCCTGGACCCCGTGATCAGCGCGATACGCCTCGGGGGCAGCGAAGCCCCCGGCCTGCGCCCGGAGTGCCAACGTGCCCGGGCGATGACTGATCCCCTCGGCCCGGACCCTCTGCCAAAAATGGCCAATAAGGTCCCGGGCGTCTCTCATAGCGGCATAGCGTCGTCTCAGACCGGAAACCCCGTGTCGTGGCGGTACGTCGCCTTTTTCACCTACGTCACGCAACGGCGCGCGACAGGAGCCAGAGGACATGCAGACCAAGCTGGACGAAGCCAAGGCCGAGCTGCTCGCACGGGCCGCCAAGGTAGCTGACAACGGCCCGGGCGGTGGTGTCGGCGGCCCGGGCGGTACCACCCGGGTGCAGGTTGCCGGCACCGGGGCCGAGGGCATCGGTGCCGGGCAGGACGAGCGTCCCGGCCAGGATGTGCTGCTCTCCTACCTCCAGCGCTACTACCTGCACACCGCTCCGGAGGACATCGCCGGCCGCGACCCGGTCGATGTCTTCGGCGCCGCTTCCTCCCACTACCGGCTCGCGGAGAACCGCCCGCAGGGCACCGCGAACGTCCGGGTGCACACCCCGACCGTCGAGGAGAACGGCTGGACGTCCAGCCACTCCGTGGTCGAGGTCGTCACGGACGACATGCCGTTCCTGGTCGACTCCGTCACCAACGAGCTGTCCCGGCAGGGCCGCGGCATCCATGTCGTGATCCACCCGCAGATCGTCGTCCGCCGCGATGTCACCGGCAAGCTCATCGAGGTCCTGGCCGAGGGCAACGGCCTCTCGGCGGCCCCGCAGGCCCGCAAGAGCGCCGACGGGACCAAGGAGACCGGGACCGCGCTGCCGCACGACGCGGTCGTCGAGTCCTGGATCCACGTCGAGATCGACCGTGAGACCGACCGCTCCGACCTCAAGCAGATCGCCGAGAACCTGCTTCGGGTGCTGTCCGACGTACGGGAGACCGTCGAGGACTGGGAGAAGATGCGTGACGCCGCGCTGCGCATCGCCGACGACCTGCCCGGCGAGCCGCTCGACGCCCTCGCCGACGAAGAGGTGAACGAGGCGCGGGAGCTGCTCCGCTGGCTCGCCGCCGACCACTTCACCTTCCTCGGCTACCGCGAGTACGAACTGAGGGAGACCGACGCACTGGCTGCCGTCCCCGGCACCGGCCTCGGCATCCTGCGTTCCGACCCGCACCACAGCGAGGACGAGGCACACCCGGTCAGCCCGTCCTTCGACCGGCTGCCCGCCGACGCCCGCGCCAAGGCCCGTGAGCACAAGCTGCTCATCCTGACCAAGGCGAACAGCCGGTCGACCGTGCACCGCCCCAGCTACCTCGACTACGTCGGGGTGAAGAAGTTCGATGCCGACGGCAACGTCATCGGTGAGCGCCGCTTCCTCGGACTGTTCTCGTCCGCTGCCTACACCGAGTCCGTGCGTCGGGTGCCCGTCATCCGCCGCAAGGTCGCCGAGGTGCTGGAGGGCGCGGGCTTCTCGCCCCACAGCCACGACGGCCGTGACCTGCTGCAGATCCTGGAGACGTACCCGCGCGACGAGCTCTTCCAGACGCCCGTCGACCAGCTGCGGTCCATCGTCACCTCCGTGCTCTACCTCCAGGAGCGGCGCCGGCTGCGGATGTACCTGCGCCAGGACGAGTACGGGCGCTACTACTCAGCGATCGTCTACCTGCCGCGCGACCGTTACACCACCGGCGTGCGGCTCCGGCTGATCGACATCCTGAAGGAGGAGCTCGGCGGCACCAGCGTCGACTTCACCGCCTGGAACACCGAGTCGATCCTGTCCCGGCTGCACTTCGTCGTCCGTGTGGCACCCGGCACCGAGCTGCCCGACCTCACCGACGCCGAGAAGGACCGCATCGAGGCCCGTCTCGTCGAGGCCGCCCGCTCCTGGGCCGACGGCTTCCAGGAGGCGCTGAACGCCGAGTGCGGCGAGGAGCGTGCCGCCGAGCTGCTGCGGCGCTACGGGCACTCCTTCCCCGAGGGCTACAAGGCCGACCACTCGCCGCGCTCCGCCGTCGCCGACCTGGTCCACCTCGAAGCGCTCAAGCACGACGAGAAGGACTTCGCGCTCAGCCTGTACGAGCCGGTCGGCGCCGCCCCGGGCGAGCGCCGCTTCAAGATCTACCGGACCGGCGAGCAGGTCTCCCTGTCCGCCGTCCTCCCGGCGCTCCAGCGGCTGGGTGTCGAGGTCGTCGACGAGCGTCCGTACGAGCTGCGCTGCGCCGACCGTACGCATGCCTGGATCTACGACTTCGGTCTGCGGATGCCGCAGGTCAACGGCAGTGGCAACTACCTCGCCGACGACGCCCGCGACCGCTTCCAGGACGCGTTCGCCGCGGTGTGGACCGGCGAGGCCGAGAACGACGGCTTCAACTCCCTGGTGCTCGGCGCCGGTCTGAACTGGCGGCAGGCGATGGTGCTGCGCGCGTACGCGAAGTACATGCGGCAGGCCGGTTCGACCTTCAGCCAGGACTACATGGAGGACACCCTCCGTAACAACGTCCACACCACGCGTCTGCTGGTCTCCCTCTTCGAGGCCCGGATGTCGCCCGGCCGCCAGAGCGCCGGCACCGAGCTGATCGACGGTCTCCTCGAAGAGCTCGACGGGGCGCTCGACCAGGTCGCCTCGCTCGACGAGGACCGGATCCTGCGCTCCTTCCTCACCGTCATCAAGGCCACCCTGCGCACCAACTTCTTCCAGCAGGCGGAGGGCGGAAAGCCGCACTCCTACGTCTCGATGAAGTTCGACCCCCAGGCCATCCCGGACCTGCCGGCGCCCCGCCCGGCGTTCGAGATCTGGGTGTACTCGCCGCGTGTCGAGGGCGTCCACCTGCGCTTCGGGAAGGTCGCCCGCGGTGGCCTGCGCTGGTCGGACCGGCGGGAGGACTTCCGTACGGAGATCCTCGGCCTGGTCAAGGCACAGATGGTGAAGAACACCGTCATCGTGCCGGTCGGCGCCAAGGGCGGCTTCGTCGCCAAGCAGCTGCCGGACCCGGCAGCCGACCGCGACGCCTGGATGGCCGAGGGCATCGCCGCGTACCGGACGTTCGTCTCGGCCCTGCTCGACATCACCGACAACCTGGTGGCCGGCGAGGTCGTGCCGCCCGTCGGTGTCGTCCGGCACGACGAGGACGACACCTATCTCGTCGTCGCCGCGGACAAGGGCACCGCGAGCTTCTCCGACATCGCCAACGAGGTTGCCGTCTCGTACGGCTTCTGGCTCGGCGACGCGTTCGCCTCCGGTGGTTCCGCCGGATACGACCACAAGGGCATGGGCATCACCGCCCGCGGCGCCTGGGAGTCCGTCAAGCGGCACTTCCGCGAGCTCGGCCACGACACCCAGACCGAGGACTTCACGGTCGTCGGCGTCGGCGACATGTCCGGTGACGTGTTCGGCAACGGCATGCTGCTCTCCGAGCACATCCGGCTCGTCGCAGCCTTCGACCACCGGCACATCTTCCTCGACCCGACCCCGGACGCCGCCACCTCGTACGCCGAGCGACGCCGTCTCTTCGACCTGCCGCGCAGCTCCTGGGCCGACTACAACAAGGAACTGCTCTCCGCGGGCGGCGGCATCTACCCCCGTACCGCGAAGTCGATCCCGGTCAACGCGCACGTCCGCGAGGCGCTCGGCATCGAGTCGGGTGTCACCAAGATGACGCCTGCCGACCTGATGAAGACCATCCTCAAGGCCCGCGTCGACCTGGTGTGGAACGGCGGCATCGGCACCTACATCAAGTCGTCCGCCGAGTCGAACGCGGACGTCGGCGACAAGGCCAACGACGCGATCCGCGTCAACGGCGAGGACCTGCGGGCCAAGGTCGTCGGCGAGGGCGGCAACCTCGGAGCCACCCAGCTCGGCCGGATCGAATTCGCCCGGGGCGGCGGCCGGATCAACACCGACGCGATCGACAACAGCGCCGGTGTGGACACCTCCGACCACGAGGTGAACATCAAGATCCTGCTCAACGGCCTGGTCCGGGACGGCGACATGACCGTCAAGCAGCGCAACAAGCTGCTTGCCGAGATGACCGACGAGATCGGGCGTCTGGTGCTGCGCAACAACTACGCGCAGAACACCGCGCTCGCCAATTCCGTCGCCCAGTCCGCGTCCCTGCTCCACGCCCAGCAGCGCTTCATGCGCCGTCTCGGCCGCGACGGGCACCTCGACCGGGCGCTGGAGTTCCTGCCCAGCGACCGGCAGATCCGTGAGCTGCTGAACGGCGGCAAGGGGCTCACCCAGCCCGAGCTCGCCGTGCTGATCGCCTACACGAAGATCACCGCGTCCGACGAGCTGATCAAGACCAGCCTGCCGGACGACCCGTACCTGCAGAAGCTGCTGTACGCCTACTTCCCCGCACAGCTGCGCGCGCAGTTCCCCGAGGCGGTCGACGGGCACGCGCTGCGCCGCGAGATCATCACCACCGTGCTGGTCAACGACACGGTGAACACCGGTGGTTCGACCTTCCTGCACCGGCTGCGGGAGGAGACCGGCGCGTCGATCGCGGAGATCGTGCGGGCCCAGACCGCGGCCCGCGAGATCTTCGGCCTCGGCCAGGTGTGGGACGTCGTCGAGGCGCTCGACAACAAGGTCGCCGCCGATGTGCAGACCCGGATCCGGCTGCACTCGCGCCGGCTCGTCGAGCGCGGCTCGCGCTGGCTGCTCGGCAACCGGCCGCAGCCGCTGGAGATCGCCGAGACGATCGGTTTCTTCAAGGACGGCGTCGACCAGGTCTGGGCCGAGCTGCCCAAGATGCTGAAGGGGCCCGACCAGGAGTGGTACCAGTCGATCCTGGACGAGCTGACCGAGGCGGGCGTCCCGGACGAGCTGGCACAGCGCGTCGCGGGATTCTCGTCCGCCTTCCCGGCGCTCGACATCGTGGCGATCGCCGAGCGCACCGGCAAGGACCCGCTTGCCGTCGCCGAGGTCTACTACGACCTCGCCGACCGGCTGGGCGTCGCCCAGCTGATGGACCGGATCATCGAACTGCCGCGGAACGACCGCTGGCAGTCCATGGCCCGCGCCTCCATCCGCGAGGACCTGTACGCCGCGCATGCCGCGCTCACCGGGGACGTCCTGAGTGTGGGCAACGGGACGTCGACGCCGGAGGAACGGTTTGCGGCCTGGGAGGAGAAGAACGCGGCGATCCTGACGCGTTCGCGCAGCACACTGGAGGAGATCCGGGGGTCGGACTCGTTCGATCTGGCGAACCTGTCGGTGGCCATGCGGACCATGCGGACGTTGCTGCGTACGCACGCGTAGTGGTCTGAGGGGGAGCGGCCGCCGGGGCGTCCCGGCGGCCCCTCCCCCTCGAACGCCGGACGGCGCCGGCTGTGGTGCCCGAACGTCCGGCGAGGGGATGCCCCCGATCGCCGGACGGGCCTGATTCCCGGACCGGTCACGGGCCGCCGCCCCCGCCCTCGAGGCACGGAGGGGGCGCCCTGCCGGCGCGCGGCGAACCGGAGGAGCGGGCTGCTGCGGCTGCGGGGGAGCGCCCCCGAGGTGACCGCGCCGCCCGTCGCCCGCCGCCCCTACGTCTCGGCGGCGGACTTCACCTCGGCGGACTTCACTTCTTGGTGGTGAACTTCTCGTACGCGGCGACGACTTCCTTCGCCGGACCGTCCATCCGCAGCGTCCCCGCCTCCAGCCACAGCGCCCGGTCACATGTCTCGGTGATCGACTTGTTGCTGTGGCTGACCAGGAACACCGTGCCCGCTTCCTTGCGCAGCTCGATGATCCGCTCCTTGCTGCGCCGCTGGAACTTGGCGTCGCCCGTGGACAGTGCCTCGTCGATCAGCAGAACGTCATGGCTCTTGGCGGCGGCGATGGAGAACCGGAGCCTGGCCCCCATGCCCGACGAGTACGTACGCATCGGAAGGGTGATGAAGTCGCCCTTCTCGTTGATGCCGGAGAAGTCGACGATCGCCTGGTAGCGCTCGCGGATCTCGTCGCGCGTCATGCCCATCGCCAGCCCACCGAGGATGACGTTCCGCTCGCCGGTCAGATCGCTCATCAGTGCCGCGTTCACGCCGAGCAGCGACGGCTGCCCCTGGGTGTGCACCTGCCCCTTCGACGGCGGGAGCAGACCGGCGATCGCCTTCAGCAGCGACGACTTCCCCGAACCGTTGGAACCGATCAGGCCGATCGCCTCGCCCTTGTATGCGGCGAAGCTGACGCCCTTCACGGCATGCACCTCGCGCACGCCGGGGGCCTGCCGCCGGGAAGCGATCCGGCTGAGGGCCGAGGTGGCGCTGCCCTTTCCGGTGCGCGCGCCGTTGACCTTGTAGGTGATGTGGACGTCGTCCACGACGACGGTCGGCACCCGCTCGGTGTTGCCAGTCATGTTCTCAGCCACGTCCGTACCGCTCCTCGGCCTTCCAGAAGTACACGAAGCCACCCACTCCGCACACGAGCGCCCAGCCCGTGGCGACGGCCCACACATGCGGGGGCAGCTGCGCCCCGCTGAAGCTGTCGATGAGTGCGAACCGCATCAGGTCGATGAAGATGGCGGCCGGATTGCACTCCAGCGCCACTTTCACGAGGTGCGGAACCCGGTCCCCGTTGAGGAGTTTGTCGATGCTCCACATGACGCCCGACGCGTACATCCAGGTGCGCAGGATGAACGGCGTCAGCTGCGCGATGTCCGGCGTCCGGGCGGCCAGCCGCGCCACGACCATCGAGAGCCCGGTGTTGAAGACGGCCTGCAGGAGCAGCGCCGGGATCGCCAGCAGCCACGACGGCCGGGGGAACTGCCCGAACCCGATCAGGATCAGGACCAGCGCGCCCAGGGAGAACAGCAGCTGCTGGAGCTGCTGCAGCGCCAGGGCGACGGGCAGTGAGGCGCGCGGGAAGTGCAAGGCACGGACGAGGCCGAGGTTCCCGCTGATCGCGCGGGTGCCCGCGGTGATCGAGCTGGCGGTGAAGGTCCAGATGAACACGCCCGTGACGAGGAACGGAACGAAGTCCTCGACGTTCTTCTTCGTGTTCATCAGGATGCCGAAGATGAAGTAGTAGACCGTCGCGTTGAGCAGCGGGGTCATGATCTGCCAGATCTGGCCGAGCTTCGCCTGGCTGTACTGGGCGGTGAGCTTGGCGGTGGCGAACGCCGTGATGAAGTGCCGGCGGCCCCACAGCTGCCGGACGTACGCACCGAGCGTCGGCCGGGCCCCGCTCACGGTCAGCCCGTGCCGGGCCGCCAGTGCGGCGAGCTCACCCGGCCCGTAGACCGGGAGGAGGGGGGCGGAGGCTGCGTCGGTCACCGCCGGAGTGGTCGGCGGGGCTGTTGTCTGGCTCACCACGATCGCTTTCGACGGGAGGACAGGAACCATCGCGAACGCCGGAACGGAACCGTATCGTCGCAACGCCGAGAGTAGGACGTGACCACGTCGCAACGCAACCGTTTCGTCGTTACGGACTATCATTCGGGTCATGACCACCGACCCGGGAACCCGCCGCCGCGTCCCCGCCGGAGCCGCAGTGCTGCGCGAGGACGTGACCGATGCCATCCGCAGCGCCGTCTTCGAGGAACTGGCGGCGGTCGGCTTCGCCCGGATGTCGATCGAGGGCATCGCCCGGCGCGCGGGCGTCGGGAAGACCGCCGTCTACCGCCGCTGGAAGTCCAAGCTGGCCCTCGTCCTCGACCTGGTCTCCGCCGTCGCGGTCCAGGGGATGCCGGCGCCGGCCACCGGTTCGCTGTACGGGGACGTCCGCGCCGTGCTCCAGCTGGCCGCCTATGCGCTGCGCCACCCCGTCGCCTCGCAGGTCATCCCGGATCTTCTGGTCGAGGCGGCGCGCAACCCGGAGATCTCCGACACGATCAAGTCGGCCTTGCTGGACCCGCAGCAGGGCATCGCCGCCGTGGTCGTCCGGGACGCCGTCGCCCGCGGTGAGCTGCCCGAGGACAGCGACCCGGACCGCGCCCTGGACCTGATCGTCGGCCCGCTCTACTGGCGGCTCGCCGTGGTCCGCGGTGATCTGCCCAAGGGCTATCTGGACGATCTGGCCGAATCGGCCGTCGCCGCCCTCAAGAAGAACTGACCGCCCGGCCATCGGCTGCGCCCCGGCCCGGTCGGCTCACCGGGGGCCCGCACGACGCGTGAGCTGGGGCCCTGTCCGGCCGCCACGGCGACACCCCCGGAGCCGTCACCGCCACCGAGGGCGAGCTGCCGGGCGTCTTCGGACCGGGGAGCAGAGGTCACAGCGGGCGGCCGGGCTCCGGGACATGTTCCGGGAGCGCTCCGGTCCGTACCATGGCGGCCACGTCGCCGACCGCGTGGTGCGATGGTGTTCCTCAACGGCTTGTGGTGTCACTCGTTCGAGGCCGTAACCGGTGACCCCCGGCCGTTCACGCGGTTGAGCCATACGGACAACCAGGCCCCTGATGAACGGACGTGCTCAACATGCCGCCACGGCTCAGTGTCGTCGTCCCCGTGTACAACGTGGAGCTCTATCTGACGGACTGCCTGAAGTCCCTCGCGGAGCAGACCATGGACGACCTGGAGGTGGTGATGGTCGACGACGGGTCCACCGACGGCAGCGCCGCCCTGGCCACCGCCTTCGCCGAACAGGACAGCCGGTTCCGGCTGGTGAGCCAGAAGAACGGCGGCCTCGGGCACGCCCGCAACACCGGGGTCCGCAACTGCGACCCGGACAGCGGCTACGTCGCCTTCGTCGACAGCGACGACATCGTGCCGCCCCGGGCGTACGAACTCCTCGTCGGCGCACTCGACGAGACGGGATCGGACATCGCATCCGGCAATGTGCTCCGGCTGCGGGCCTCCGGCAAGCTCCAGCAGTCGCCCAACTTCCGCAAGCCCATGGCGACCACCCGGCTGCGCACCCACATCTCCCGCGACTGGGATCTCGCCGCCGACCGGATCGCCTGCAACAAGGTCTTCCGCCGGTCCTTCTGGGACGAACACGCCTTCGCCTTCCCGGTCGGCACCCTCTACGAGGACATCCCCGTCGTCCTCCCCGCCCACTTCCTGGCCCGCTCCGTCGACGTCGTCAAGGACGCCGTCTACCACTGGCGCGACCGGGCCGGCTCGATCACCACCCGCCGCGCCGTCGTCCGCGGCATCCGGGACCGGGCCTCGCACGTACTGGGCGTCTCCACCTTCCTCGAACAGCACCGCAGCGCCGCCGACAAACGCCGCTACGAGGCGCATGTCCTCGCCAACGACCTCTGGTACTTCATGGAGGCGCTGCCCGACGGGGACGACGAGTACCGCCGCGCCTTCCTCACGTACGCCAACGAGTTCACCGACCAGGTCGACCCGGCCGTCCTCGACGGGCTGCCGCTGCGGCTGCGGCTGATGTGGCACCTCGTACGCGAACGGCGCACCGGCGAACTTCTGGAGCTGCTCGCCCACGACAAGGCCGAACCGGGTGCCTTCGCCGTACAGGGCGTGCGGCGCCACACCGCCTCGTACCCGGCCCTCACCGGGCCGGTTCCGAGCTCGGTGCTACGGGTCGGCGACCGGGACCTGCCGCTCACCGCCCGGCTGCGCGAGGCGCACTGGCAGGGCGGCAAGCTGCACCTCAAGGGGTACGCGTACATCCGCAACCTGCCCGCCGGCTCGTGGCACAGCGAGTTCCGGGCCGGCTGGCTGCGGGCCGGGCGCCGGCATGTGGTGCCGCTACGGCTGCGTACGGTCGACGAGCCGGAGGCCACCGCCCGTTCCCGGCAGAGCCTGCACGACTACGACCGGTCCGGCTTCGAGACGGTCATCGACCCGGCCCGGCTCCGGATCTCCGCCGACGGCAACACCGAACGGCTCACCTGGCGCTTCGAGGTCGGCATCGCCGGACACGGAATGCTGCGCCGCTCCGACGTCTCCACCGACGTGGCCGCGGCGGCGCCGCCCGTGCACCGGCCGGACGGTGACCACCGCATCGTGCCCGTCTTCGAGAGCGGCAAGCTGGTGGTGCACGCGGAGCGGATCGACGCCCGGTTCGAGACGCACCGGCCGGGCGACGCGGGTGACGGGACCGCCACCGTGGTGATCAGTGGCATGATCCGGGAACGTCTCGGCAAGGGGCCGGTCCGCATCGGTCTCACCCACCGTCCCTCCGGTACCTCCCTCGACTTCCCGGCGACCGTCCACGAGGGCGCCGTCCCGTCGGCGTCGGGCTGGCGGCGCTTCACCGCCGCGATCCCGCTCGCAGCGGTCACCGACGCGCGGCCGACGACGGAGGCGGCCGCCGTCGCCTACAGCCTGCATCTGGTCGGACCGGACGGCCGCAGGACACCGGTCGATGTGCCGGGGCCCGTTCCGCCGGGCCGCTACCCGATCGGTTCGCCCGCACCGGAAGCGGGCGGCGACGAGCCGCGTGAGCTCGCGCTCACCGCCAGCTCCCGGGGCAATCTGCTGGTCAGCGACCGGCCCGTGCAGCCCGCCTGCGAGCTGGCGAGCTGGACGGAGGACGGGCTGCTGCTCCTGGAGGGCACCTTCCCCGCCGACCACGACCGGCCCGTCGACCTGGTGGCCCGGCACAGCGGTCACCACGAGGAGGCCGTCTTCCCGGTGGTGTTCTCCGGGCCCGCGCAGGCCCGGCGGTTCCGGGCCGAGCTGCGGCCCGACGCCGTCGAAGCGCCCGGTGGCCCGCTGCCCCTGGGGGAGGGTCACTGGTACTTCTTCCTCCGCCCGAAGGGCTCTGCGGACGACACGGGCGACATGCCGCTGCGCATCCCGGCCGCCGCCCACCGCACCCTTCCCGCCGCCCGTACGCTCGCGGGACGTACCTACGTCATCGAGCGGCGCTACCACGACCAGCTGCTCGTCAACGCAGCGTCCATGCTCACCCCGGCGGAACGCGGCGCCCGCGGCAAGCGGCTGCTGCGCGAGGCGTACGCCGGACAGCGCACCGCCCCCCTGCGCGACACCGTCCTGCACAGCAGCTTCGACGGCCGCCAGTACTCAGACTCGCCGCGGGCGATCTACGAGGAACTGGCCGCCCGTACCACCGCGTTCGAGCATCTGTGGGTCGTACGCGATCAGCAGGCCCGGATCCCCGCAGGCGCCACCGCCGTCGTCCACGGCTCCGCCGCCTGGCACGAGGCGCTGGCCCGCAGTCGCCACATCGTCACCAACACCCAGCTGCCCGAATGGTTCGAGCGGCGCGACGGCCAGACTGTCGTCCAGACCTGGCACGGCACCCCGCTCAAGCGCATCGGCCTCGACCTCGCGGGCACGGCGCAGGCCAATGCCGCCTACATCGCCACCATCGAGCAGCGCGCCGGCCAGTGGAGCGTCCTGGTCTCCCCGAACAGCTTCTCCACCCCCGTCCTGCGGCGCTCCTTCGGCTATCGGGGGGAGATGCTCGAGTGCGGCTACCCCCGCAACGACCTCTTCCATGCCTCGGACCGCACCAAGGTGGCCGCCGCGGTACGGGAGCGACTGGGGATCCCCGCGGGCAAGCGGGTCGTGCTGTACGCGCCGACCTGGCGTGAGGACCAGCCGCAGGTCGGTGGCAGATACGCCCTCGACCTCCAGCTCGACCTGGCCGCCGCCGAACGTGAGCTCGGCTCGGACACCGTGCTGTTGGTGCGGCGCCACTACCTGGTCACCGACCGGCTCCCGGACACCGGCAGCGGCTTCGTGCGGGACGTCTCGCGCTACGGGGACGTCGGCGAGCTGATGCTGATCAGCGACGCGCTCGTCACCGACTACTCCTCGCTGATGTTCGACTTCGCCCAGACCGGCCGCCCGATGCTGTTCCACACGTACGACCTCGCTCACTACCGTGACACCCTGCGCGGCTTCTGTTTCGACTTCGAGAACCGCGCCCCTGGCCCGCTGATCCCCGACTCCGCGGATCTCGTCGAGGCACTTCGCGACCCGGTCCGGGCCACCGCGGGACACGCGCAGGCGTACGAGGCATTCCGGCGCGACTTCTGTGACCTCGACGACGGGCATGCGGCGCAGCGGGTGGTCGACCGGATGCTGCAGCCCGACCCCCGGTAGTCCACCCCGGAGTCCGGATCCGGCCCCCGTACCCGTGCGGCACCGGAACCGGACTCCCGGGTGAAACGGTGGTGAACGGCCAGGAAGCGCCCGCACAATGGGTGATAAGTAAACCGTTCGAGTGAATCGCACCCCCCGGTGTACGTGCAGATGGGCGGGGAGCGATTCACTCGTTCGCTTTAGTATGTTGATCGGTGCACTGGATAGCGGCTGCGGGTTGCTACGTTCGTTTTCATGGGTATCCGAACGTGGTGCGACGCCTGGAGCGTGCGGCGCGCAAGAGCTGTCGTGTTCGTCGCCGCGGCCATAGGGCTGCTCGGCAGAATGCTGATCGCGGCGAACACGTCGGGCCCCGCTGATGTTCGTATTTTCCAAAGTTTCGCCAAGGCCGTCACCGTTTACGGCCCCGTTCGTATTTATGAGCAGCCGCTGCCCGGACTGCCCGTCTACAATCATCCGCCGCTGGCCGGCTGGATGCTCCTCGGGCTGAATGAACTCGCCGAACTCGGAATTCCGTTCGGGACGCTGATCCGGTCACCTGCTTCGATCGCCGACTTCTTCTGCACACTCATCGTGTTCGAAATTGTCCGGCGGCGTCGCAGTCTGCGCACCGCGGTCGCCTGCGGGATCGGAGTGGCCCTCAGTCCTGTGCTGATCGCCACCTCGGGCTACCACGGCAACACCGACGCGGTCGCCATCGTCTTCGCCCTCGCCGCCGCGTATCTACTGGCCGACCGGAGGTCGCCGCTGGCCGCCGGGGTGGCCGCCGCGCTGTCGATCAGCGTCAAGTTCATCCCGGTCGTGGTGATCCCGGCGCTCTTCGTCGTCGCGCTACGGGCCGGCCGGCCGGTGCTCGTCCGCTTCACCGCGGGGTTCACCGGGCTGGTCGCGCTCGTCTGGGGACCCGCGCTGGTGACCGTGCCGGAGAACCTCAGCGAGAACGTCCTGGAGTACACGGGGGGCGGCTACCGCCTCTGGGGCCTCGTCCGGTTCGCAGATGTGCTCGGCCTGCCGGAGTCCTTCATCGCCTTCATGCGCGGCGAGGGCCACTTCCTCTTCGTGCTGATCTGTGTGGCCGTCGGTGTCTGGCTGGCCTGGGTGCGGCCCGGGCAGTTGCCCGGTGTCGTCGCCGTGACGATGGGCCTCCTGCTGCTGCTCTCCACCGCGTCCGGCCTGCAGTACCTGACCTGGGCTGCCGCCGCCATGTTCGTCATCGGGTTCTGGGAAGGAGTCGCGTACAACTGCCTGCTCGGCTGGGCGGCCGTCCTCGGTTACCAGGGGCGCTCCGCCGTGCGCTGGAGCGAGACGGTGCTGCAACTCGGCGCTGCCGGCTGGTTCGTGCTCGCGGTCTGTCTGGTCAGAGGCGTCCGCGGGATCCTCGCCGCCCCGCCGGACGGGCCCCCGTCGTCCCCCGACGCCGAACCGGCAGCGGTCACTGCGTCCCGCACTTCTCATCCGTTCGGTTCCGCCGTCAACTGACCACACCCGAGCACACTGGAGAACCTCCCGTGAAGGAAAGCACGAGCCCCAGGATCGGCATCCTGGTGGTCGCGTACAACGCCGAGACGACGCTGGAGAAGACCCTCGACCGGATTCCGGAGGATTTCCGGTCCCGGGTCTCCGAGATCCTCATTCTCGACGACGCGAGCCATGATGCGACCTTCACCGCCGGATGCCGCTGGTCGCTGGCGGAGGGAATGCCGCGGACCGTCGTGATGCGGCACACCAAGAATCTCGGATACGGCGGAAACCAGAAGGCCGGATACGCGCTGGCCGCCGAACACGGACTGGACATCATCGTGCTGCTGCACGGCGACGGACAGTACGCCCCCGAACTGCTGCCCGACATGGTCGCACCGATCGAGCGCGGCGAATGCGAAGCCGTCTTCGGTTCGCGGATGATGAAGTCCGGCAGCGCCCTCAAGGGCGGCATGCCGATGTACAAGTGGCTCGGCAATCGCATTCTCACCCGCCTGGAGAACAGGCTCCTCGGCTCGAAGCTCACCGAATTCCATTCCGGCTACCGCGCCTACAGCGTCGCGGCGCTCAAGAAACTTCCCATCGCCCGGAACACCGACGCGTTCGACTTCGACACCCAGATCATCGTCCAGCTGCTCAACGAAGGGATGCGGATCAAGGAGATCCCCGTCCCGACCTACTACGGCGACGAGATCTGCTACGTCAACGGCATGAAGTACGCGAAGGACGTCGTCAAGGATGTCCTCGAATACCGCCTCGCCATCAAGGGGTTCGGCACCTGCGCCTGGATCCCCAAGCCCGTCGAGTACGCCTTCAAGGAGGGCGACGGTTCCTCGCACGCCGTCATCCTGGAGAAGATGCGAGCACTCCCGCCCGGCCGCGTCCTCGATCTCGGCTGTTCCGGTGGCCTGTTCGCGCAGCGTCTGGAGGCGCTCGGCCACGAAGTGACCGGCGTCGACTACATCGAGGTCCCGGGCGTCCGCGAGAAATGCACGCACTTCCACCTCGCCGACCTGGAGGAGGGGCTGCCCGACGAGATCGGCGCCGACTTCGACTATGTGGTCGCCGGCGATGTAATCGAGCACCTCTCCCGTCCCGAACGCGTCCTCTCCGAGGCCGCGACCGTGCTCCGGCCGGGTGGCCATGTGCTGCTGTCCGTACCGAATTTCAGCCACTGGTACTCACGGCTGAGGGTCGCGCTCGGGGTCTTCGACTACGACCGGCGCGGCATCCTCGACGAGACGCATCTGCGCTTCTTCACCCGGGCCAGCCTGCGTCGCACCGTCCGGAACGCCGGCTACGACGTCCTCGACATCGCGTCCACCGGGGCGCCGTTCTGGTCGCTGCTCGGCGGTCGCGGACCGCTCGCCACGACCCTCGGCGGCCTGTCGAAGCTGCTGACCAGGGTCCGGCCGACGCTGTTCGGCTATCAGCACGTCGCATTGCTCACCCCGCATGCGGCCGAGACGATCATCGCTGGAGAGCACGTCGATGTACAGGACATCCTCAACCGACAGTACGTCCCTGCCGGCCGGGTCGGAGTCTGAGACGGCCACCGCCGCCTCAGCGCCCCACTCCGTACCTGCCCCCGAGCCGGTGCCCGCCGCCCCCGTCAGGAGCAAGACCTTGACCCTGCCCAGTCTGACGCTGCTGCTGTTCGCCGTGTTCGCGTCGGCGGGGGGCCAGATCATGCTCAAGCACGGGATGAAGGGCGCCGCTGCGACCGTCGGGCGTGAGGGCGGATCCCTGGCGATGCGCGCGGCGACCAGCCCGTGGGTCGTTCTCGGGCTCCTCGTCTTCGCGGTGTCCGCGCTCGCCTGGATGGCGACGCTGGCCAAGGTGCCGCTGAGCATCGCGTACCCGTTCAACGCGCTCGGCTATCTGCTGATCGTGCTGGCCGGATCGACGGTGCTGCACGAGCGGACCTCGATGTGGACCTGGGGCGGTTCGCTGCTCGTGGTCATCGGCCTCGTCACGGTCATGGCGGGCCAGCAACGCTGAGACGTGTCCCGGGAGCGGGTGCGCGATCGATCGCCGGGCGGCAGGAACGAGCGCGCCCGGCGATCGAGGACTAACGCCCGCCGGGTGCCCCGCCTTCTCCCAGCAGCACCGCCCGAACCACCCGCTCCGCCGCCCGCCCGTCGTCGTACGGACAGAACCTCGCCCGGAACGCGGCCCGCAGCGCCTCGTTCTCCGGGCTGTTCCAAGTACCGTCGAGGAAGATCCGCGCCAGCTCGTCCGTGCTCGTGGAGACGGCCCCCGGGGTGTCTCCCGGTTCCCCGGACAGCAGGTCGAAACAGACCCCGCGCACCGTGCGGTACATCTCCCAGTCCGGGGCGTGCACCACGATGGGCCGGTCCAGCGCGGCATAGTCGAACATCACCGACGAGTAGTCCGTCACCAGCGCGTCGGCCGCCAGGCACAGTTCCTCGATCCGCGGATGGTCGCAGACATCGAGGATCGACGGACGGTCCGGCAGCCCCGCATCGTCGTAGAAGTAGTGCGCCCGGACCATGATCACGGTGTCGGGGCCGAGCGCGTCGGCGAGCCGTTCCAGATCGATCCTGCTGGTGAACGACGCCTCGTAGTCGCGGTGGGTCGGCGCGTAGAGCACGCTCCGCTGACCGGGGCGGATGCCCAGCGCCGCCCGGATCTCGGCGATCTGCCCGGCCGTCGCGGTGGAGAAGACGTCATTGCGCGGGTAGCCCGTTTCGAGCGAGCGTGCGGCGCTCGGGTAGGCGCGGGCCCACACCTCCGTGGAGTGCGGGTTGGCGGAGATACTCCAGTCCCACCGGTCGACGCGCTGCAGCAGCCGGTCGAAGTTCAGCCCCTGCGCCGCCGCCGGATAGTCCTGCTGGTCCAGTCCCATGATCTTCAACGGGGTGCCGTGGTGGGTCATCACATGGACCTGACCCGGGCGTTTGACCAGGTGGTCGGGGAAATTGACGTTGTTGATGAAGTACGTGGCACGGGCCAGCGTCGCCCAGTAGCGGCGGGTCCCCGGCACCACGTGGTCGATGCCGGGCGGCACCGTGTCCACCTGGTTCTTCGAAACCACCCACACCCCGCGGACCTGCGGGGCCAGCTCCTGGGCCTTGCGGAAGATCGCCTCCGGGTTGCAGCTGACCCCGCGGTTCCAGTACGCGGCGTAGACGGCGAGTCCGCGGTCCAGTGGGCGCCTGCGCTGCCACCAGTAGTAGCGCGCGGACAGCGTGCGCTTCGCACGCGCCCGGATTGCGGCGGGCACGGAGCGCATCGTCCGGCGCACGGCGAGGACGGTGTCGAGGGCGCCGAGTGCGCCGAACCGGCCACCGCCGATCAGCTGTGGCCGCAGCCCCCTCGCGCCGCCCGGGAACCGGTGCCCCTCGGGCCGGTGCCTGCGGTGGAACTCGGCCACGGACCGCACGTACCGCCTGCGCCTTCGCTCCACCGACGGGTATCCGGCCAGGAGTTCCTGGGCGGCCCGCTCGAAGAGCAGTGTCCGCAGCGGATGAAGGGCCGGCCGGTCCCGGAGGAACGTCATCAGCCCCGAGTACGCCTCGACGAGCTGGAGGGGTGTGCTGCCGTCGGTCGGCTCCGACTCGTCGGCGAGTTCCGGCAGATAGCGCTGCTGGCGGTGCTCGACACAGGCGACCGGCAGGACGGCGACGGACGCGGCGGCGGCCAGCGTCTGGAGCGCGTACATCCGCTCGCCGTGCTGTCCGGGGCCGAAGGCCAGCTTCTCGGACTCGTGGAGGGTTCGGCGTACGGCCCGGTTCCAGGAGACCTGCGCGACGTCGAGGAGTTCGGGGTGGTCGGCGAGGGTGAGGGGACCGGCGGGCAGTTCGTGCAGCAGCTCCAGCGACCGGGTCGGCCGCGGCCTGCCGCGGAACGACCGTTTGTGATGGCCGAAGAGCAGCAGTTCCGGGTCGCCCGCCGCGTTCAGCGCGTCGGCGACGGCCTGCAGCGCACCCGGCAGCAGGACGAAGTTCCCCTCCAGGAAGAGCAGATGGTTCCCGACGGCCCGCTCGGCCCCGGCGTTGCGCCGCCCGGCGGGCCCCTCGCCCGCCGGGAGATGGATGGCCTGCACCCGGTCGTCCCGGGCGGCGAACTCGTCCAGCAGCAGTCCCGAACCGTCCGGCGCCCCGTCGTCGACGCCGATCACTTCGATATCCGTGAACGACTGCGAGAGCACCGACTCCAGGCACTCGCGCAGATGTCCTCGGGCGCGACGGACGGGGATGATGACACTCAGCCGGGGCATACACGCTCTTTCTGGGTCACTGGCACCCGTAGGCGCAGACAGCGGGGGAGACGGGGGACAACAGGAAGTCGGAAGGCCGGTGGGTCAGATGGCCGGGCGGTCGGGTCCGGTCGACGGACTGCGTCCCGGCGAGGTCCCGCTCAGGAGAGCCGGTACGGGGCCGGACACCGGGACCGGCGCGGGCCCCGGCTGCCGCTCCGCGAGGGACCCCGCTGACATCGCGGGCACCTGCACGGTCGTGTCGCCCAGGAACACCCGGCGCACCACCCGCTCCGCCGCGTGCCCGTCGTCGTACGGGCAGAACCGTGCCCGGAACGTCGCCCGCAGCTGCGCGGAGCGGGAGCCGCGCCAGTGGCCCGTGGCGAAGATGTCCAGCAGTTCGTCCTCGGTGTGGGCGATCGCCCCGGGCGGGTAGGAGCGCAGATCGAAGTAGGTGCCGCGGACTGCCTCGTACGCCTCATGGTCACTGGTGTGGATGACGATGGGCCGGTCCAGAGCGGCGTAGTCGAACATCAGCGACGAGTAGTCGGTGATCAGTGCGTCGGAGGCGAGCGCGACCGCCTCGACCGAGGGATGGTCGCTGACGTCGATGATCCGCGGGTGCGTGCCGCGGACCAGCGGGGCGTCGTACGAGTAGTGCGCGCGGGTCAGGATCACGAAGTCGGGGCCGAGCGCCCGGACCACCCGCTCCAGGTCGAGGTCGAGCTGCTGGGTGCGCCGGTAGTCGCGGTGGGTGGGGGCGTACAGCAGGGCGGTGGCGCCCTCGGGGACGCCGATCGACTCGCGCAGCCGCGCCACATCGGCGACGGTGGCCCGCCGGAAGAGGTCGTTGCGTGGACTGCCGTACTCGAGCGTCTCCAGGCCGGCGGATCCCGACGGGTAGGCCTTCTCCCACACGAGGGTGGAGTGCCGGTTCGCGGAGAGCGAGAAGTCCCACTTGTCGACGTTGGCGAGCAGCTGCTCGAAGTCCATCGTGCCGGCCGCCGCCGGACGGTCCTGAAGGTCCAGGCCCATCGTCTTCAACGGGGTGCCGTGATGGGTCTGGAGCAGCACCTGGCCGCGCCGCTTGACCAGCCGCCGGTCGAAGTTGACGTTGTTCACCAGGTACTTGGAGCGGGCCAGCGCCTGCCAGTAGCGGTACGTTCCCGGGGTGAGCCGACGGATTCCGGTGGGGACGGTGTGCCCGTCCTCGGCGCGGCAGATCCATGACGTCTGCAGCCCGGGCACCAGTTCGCGGGCCTTCTCCTCGATCGCCGCCGGGTTGCAGGCGTAGCCGCGGTACCAGTACGCGGCGAACACCGCCCGGTCCGCGCGCACGGGCAGCCGGAGCTGCACGCGGTAGTACGCCTGGAGCGCGCCGGCCCGCACCACCCGGTGTGCGGCCCCGGTGATCCGGCGCAGCCGCCCACGCAGCAGTCGCACGGCCCACAGGGCGCGGTAGGTGCGGTGCGCGCCCAGCCGGATCAGTCCGTGGCGCAGCCGGGTGCGGCGCGGGGCAGGGGCGCCGGGGACGCGGTAGCGGCCGCAGTGGGCACGGGCTCGGCGGAAGAACTCGCGGCGGCTGCCGCGCGGCAGCCTGCCGCGGGTGGTGAACAGCGTCGAGAAGTGGTCGAGCATCCGGCGGTAGATCACCGGTCGCCAGGCGGCGAGCCGGGGGCGGGCGTCGATGAACGCGAAGACCCGGTCGTACTGGTCGAAGATGTCGAAGTGCTTGCGGCTGGTGGTGGACAGGATGTTGCCCTGGCGCCGCTGCCGGTAGTGGACGCACACCTCGTCGAGGACGGCGATCGAACCGGCGGCCATCAGCACCGGATAGGTCCACGGGGTGTCCTCGTAGTAGCCGGGCGGGAAGGTGAACCCCTCGGCCTCGACGAACTCGCGGCGGTACGCCTTGTTCCAGACGACCATGAGGACCTTCAGCAGACCGGGCCGGTCGCCGAGGGTGAAGGTGGCGGCGCCGGTCTCGGCGAGATACCCGGCGAAGGTGTTGCGCACGCTCTCGCCCGTCCAGTACGTACGGGCGTAGTCGTAGACCAGGACGTCCGGATCCCCGGTCCGCGCGATCCGTTCGGCGATGGTCCGCAGGGCGCCGGGGGCGAGGGTGTCGTCGCTGTCCAGGAAGATCAGGTAGTCGCCGGTGGCCTGGGCGATCCCGGCGTTGCGGGCGGGGCCGAGGCCCATGTTCTCCGGCAGGTGCAGGGCCCGCACCCGGCTGTCACGGGCGGCGAACCCGTCGATGATCGCGCCGCAGGAATCGGGGGAGCAGTCATCGACCGCGATGATCTCGAAGTCCGCGTACGACTGGCTCAGCACCGAGTCCAGGCTCTCGTGCAGATACGCCTGAACCCGGTACGCGGGCACGATGACACTGAACCTGGGCACAACACATCCATCGGTCGTTCGCTGGTGCGGGCGGGTGGTCCGCAAACGGCCGATGGGGCGTGATGGTTACGCCGAAACGTGGCATTCGCGCGAAGTGCCAGGTGGGGCGTGCTCGTTGGGAGTAACGGGACACGCCCCGCGTTGACGTACACACGGTCGACGTACTGCTGATTGATTTCTGTGTGGTGCTGCTACTTGACCGCGCCCGCCATCACGCCGGAGACGAACTGACGCTGGAAGGCGAAGAACACGGCAAGTGGAATCACCATCGACACGAAGGCGCCGGGCGCCAGTACGTCGATGTTGTTGCCGAACTGCCGTACCTGCTGCTGCAACGCCACGGTGATCGGTGGCGAGTCGGAGTCCGCGAAGATCAGGGCGACCAGCATGTCGTTCCAGACCCAGAGGAACTGGAAGATCCCGAGCGAGGCGATCGCCGGACCGCCCAGCGGCATCACGACCCGGATGAAGAGCCGGATCTCGCCCGCCCCGTCGAGCCGGGCCGCCTCGAGGAGTTCGCGCGGGATCTCCGCGAAGAAGTTCCTCAGCAGGAAGATGGCGAAGGGCAGGCCGAAGGCCGTGTGGAAGAGGATCACACCGAAGGTGGTCTCGAAGATCCCGATCTGGCCGAAGAGCTTGGAGACCGGGATGAGGGCGACCTGCACCGGAACCACCAGCAAGCCGACGACCAGCAGGAACCACCAGTCGCGGCCGGGGAAGTCCATCCAGGCGAAGGCGTACCCGGCGAGCGAGCCGATCACCACGACCAGGACCGTCGCAGGGACGGTGATCATCACCGTGCTGAGGAGGGAGTGGGTGATGGTCGAATTGTCCAGCAGCCGGGAGTAGTTGTCGAAGGTGAGCTGGGACGGGGCGGTGAAGACCTTCCACCAGCCGGTCGCCGCGATCTCCTCGCCGCTGCGCAGCGAGGAGAGGAGCAGCCCGATGGTCGGCATCAGCCAGAACAGGCCCACCAGGATGAGGAAGACCCGCATCACGCCGCCGCCGGCACGGGCCGCGATCCGTGAACCGAGGGACACCTTCGCCCGTTCCGCGCCGCTGCCGGAGGCCGAAGCCGTGCGGGTGGCCGCAGCCGTGGTCGACGGGGTGGTCATCGGCGCCCCTCCTTCCTTGTCCGGCGGACATCTCCGTGCTTCTCCGGAGGGCAACTCCCGTACCCCCGGGCGGAGGTGACTGTGGTCGACGTGGTCGTCATCGGCGCCCCTCCCTCCGCATCCGGCGGATATTGAAGATCATCACCGGGATCACCAGCAGCAGCAGGAGTACGGCGATGGCACTGCCGATCCCGAGGTCCGCATCCGTGCCGAACGAGGACCGGTACAGCTGGAGGGCCAGGACGTTCGCGTCGTCCTGGGAGGATCCCGGGGCGATGATGAAGACCAGGTCGAAGATCTTCAGGACGTTGATCATCAGCGTGACCAGCACGACCGCGAGCACGGGCGCGAGCATCGGCACGGTGATCCGGCGGAACACCTGCCACTCGTTGGCACCGTCCACCCGGGCCGCCTCGAGGAGTTCACGCGGCAGACCCGCGAGTCCGGCCGCGATCAGCACCATCGCGAAGCCCGCCCACATCCAGACGTAGCTGCCGATGATCCCGGGCGTCACCAGGGTCGGGCCGAGCCAGTCGACCCCGTTGTACGGCTCCTTGAAGTTCGACGCGGGAAGCCGGAGCAGGGCGCCGTCGGCCGAGGCGGGCAGGGTGAACGTACCGTCCGCGGCGGCCTTCGCCGAGGCGACCACCTTGCCGTTCCTGACCGCCTCGACCTCGAGCCCCTTGAGACCGAGCTCCTTGGTGTCGATGACATTGGGTTTGCCGCCGCCTCCCTTGGTGAAGTCCAGCCACGCGGTGCCGGCGACCTTCCCGGACTGCGCGGTGGCCGCCTTCGCCGGCTTCGCATCGGTCGGCATCTTGGCGGGCGCCACCCCGACGAGCGGCAACTGGACCGGTTCGCCGGCCCGTACCGGCACCTTCGTCACGAACGATCCGCCACCGCCCGCCTTGAGCGGGTGGACGGGCAGTGGGTGCGCCTTCGGGTATCCGGCCGACTCGGCGAACGTGTCGTGCACACCCACCCATACGGCGTTGGCGACCCCGCGCTCCGGGGCCTGGTCGTACACCAGCCGGAAGATGATGCCCGCGGCCAGCATCGAGATCGCCATCGGCATGAAGACGATCAGCTTGAACGCCGTGCCCCAGCGGATCCGCTCGGTCAGCACCGCGAAGATCAGCCCGAGCGCGGTGGAGATCGTCGGTGCGAAGACGACCCAGATCGCGTTGTTTTTGACCGCTGTACGGATGGTGTCGTCCGTGAACAGCGCCTTGTAGTTGTCGACACCGGCGAACCCCGTACCCGACTGGTCGAAGAACGACCGGTAGACGGAGTAGCCGATCGGATAGAGCACGAGCGCGCCGAGCAGCACCAGCGCGGGCAGCAGGAACGCCGTCGCGACGATCTTGCGGGTGCCGGTCACGCTCCTGCGGGGGCGCGGCTGCGCAGGGCGCTCGGAGCGCTCAGGGGGACGCTTGTCGGCGGGGGGCACCGCGTCGGCGCCCCCCGCTGTCGCTGTCGTCATCCCGTCAGCTCTTGTACGCCTTGGCCGCGTCGGACTCCAGTTTCGCCTGGGTCCCCGCGATGTCCTTCGGGTTCTTCAGGAAGTCCTGGAGGGTCTTCCACTCGCCCTTCCCGGGCGTCCCGCCGAACGACTGCGGGGCCTGGTCGGACATGTCGAACCGGACGGCGTCGCCGGCGGCGATCAGCGCCTTCGCCATGGTGCGCTGCACCTCGTTCGGATACGCGGCGGTGTCCAAGGCCTTGTTCGGCGAGATGAACCCGCCCTGCTCGGCCCAGATCTTCGCCGCGTCCGTCGAGGCCAGCCAGGTCAGCAGGGCCTGGGCGCCCTTGCTGTCCTTCAGCGCCACCGCCGCGTCGCCGCCCGTCACCACGGGGGACTCGGCTCCGACCGCCGGGAACGGGAACACCTTGGCGTCCGTACCGATCTTCGCCTTGGTCTGCGCGATGTTGATGCCCACGAAGTCGCCCTCGAAGACCATGGCGCCCTTGGGCTGGTCACCGCCGGTGAACGTCTGGGTGACCGAGGCCGGGAACTCCGTCTGCAGCGCGCCGTCCGCGCCTCCCGCGATCAGGGACGGCTTGCCGAAGAGCTCGGCGAGCGTGGTCAGCGCGTCCTTGACGGACGGGTCGGTCCACTTGATCTTGTGCTGGGCCAGCTGGTCGTACTTCTCCGGGCCCGCCTGGGAGAGGTAGATGTTCTCGAACCAGTCGGTGAGGGTCCAGCCGTCCGCACCGCCGACCGAGACCGGGGTGACACCCGAGGCGGAGACCGTCTCGGCCGTCGCCATGAAGTCCTTCCAGGTCTTCGGCTCGCTCGCGCCCGCGTTCTCGAACGCCTTGGTGTTGTACCAGATCAGGGACTTGTTGGCGGCCTTGAAGTAGACGCCGTACTGGGTGCCGTCCACCGCGCCGAGGTCCTGCCAGACCTTCGAGTAGTTCTTGTCCAGCTGGGCCTTGGCGTCGGCGCCCACCGGCTTGGCCCACTTCTTCTCCGCGGCCTGCTTGATCGCGCCGACCTGCGGGATCATCGCGACGTCCGGCGGCTGACCGCCCGCGATCTTCGTACCGAGGAAGTTGACGATCGGGTCCTGTGCAGGGACGAAGGTGACCGTGGCGCCCGTGCGCTTCTCGAACTCCTTGAGTACCTTGACGAAGTTGGCCTGCTCGGGGCCGGTCCAGACCGCCGCGACCGATATCTTCTCGCCGTCCAGCTTGGGCAGTGAGACGCCCGAAGGTGTCTTCTCGGAGTTGCCGGAACCTCCGCCCGCCTTTCCCTTTCCGCTGCCACCGTCGTCACCGCAGCCGGTGAGGGCCAGTGCGCCGATGGCCGTGAACACCATGGCGGCCCTGCGAATCCGAAGCGTTGTGCGCATCCGTGCCCCGTCTCTCCTGTGCGCCTGCCTGAACGTGTGGGTGTCTGCTCCTGTGCGCACAGTCCTACGCCGGGTGCACGGGCGCCGCAATACCGCTTTCGGCGTCAACATGTCGATCGTGATGGGCTCGTGACGTGCGGTCAGCCGTGTTCGGCCGCCGGACGGGCCCGATGTCCCAGCCCGTCCGGTGATCGAGGACGAAATGACGAAATAGCGAAATGACGCAAGGCGACCGGGGTGAGGATGCCCCGGTCGGAGTGAGGGCGTCTCAGGAGTGGTGGGCGACGAGCGGAGCTATTCGCTCGGCGTTCACCGAACGGGCCGCCCGCTCCAGCGCACTGGCCAGCAGCGCCAGGTCCGTCGGCCCGTTGCCCAGCTCGCGGACCGGTCGCCGGGTGGGCGGATCGCCCATCCGCTCCCACTCCAGCGGGACGACGGTGGGCCGCAGGGTCGCGGTACGCGGAATGCGGCCCGTCACCCGGCCCCCCTGGAACGGCGTCACCCGCCCGTCCGGATGCCCCAGCCTCCCCCGGCCGGGCAGCGGGTCCTCGGGCGAGGGCGGCACGACGGGTGCGTCGAGCACCACCCGCAGCCGCGCCCCGCGGGCCAGCTCCGTGTCCTCGGTACGGTCGGCGCGGGCGGACGTCGCGACCAGATGCACGCCCAGCCGGCCGCCGTCCCTCGCGACGGCCTCCAGCGCGCGGACGACCGAACCGGCGGCGGGCCGGCCCGGGCTGCCGAGGGCGGGTGCGACCAGCGCGTCGAAGTCGTCGACCAGGACGACGAGCCGGGGCAGCGGGGACGGGCCGGGATCCACGGACCGCGCGGCGGCGGGCCGCAACCGGAGTGTGCCGGTCGTCGCCGGGTCCAGATCGCCGCGCTGCTCGGCGGCGCTCGGTGCCCGCTGGCCGACCATCCGTTGCGCCACCTCGTGCCGGACGTGCCACTCGTCGAAGTCGAGCCGCCCGAGCAGCTCGGCCCGCCGCTTCAGTTCGCCGCCCAGGGCCTGGGCGAACTCGCGCATCCTCAGCGGGTCGGAGGCCGTCAAGTTCATGAATGCGTGCGGGAGTTCGCTACAGGGCCGCAGGCTCTCGCCGCGCTCGCCACCGGCGCCGTCGACGAGCAGGAGCCCGAGCCGGTCGGGCCGCGCCGCGGCGGCGAGCGAGGCGGCGACGGCGCGCAGCAACTCGGTACGTCCACTGCCGGCCGGGCCCTCGATGAGGAGATGGGGCCCTTCGTCCGCAAGATCGACGCTGAGCGCACCCCGGGGCCCGGCGCCCAGAACGACGACGGGCCGGGCGGCGACCGCGTCGGAGGCCGGGGCAGTGCAAGCTGCCGCAGCCCTGGCGGGGCTCGCGCCCTCGGTGACCCGAGCAGCGACCTGCGGCGCATCGCCGCCACGGGGCCCGCTCACCCGGCTCGCGGCACGCTCGGCGGGCTCGGCACCAGCACCGGTCCGAGAACTGGAGGAGTCGCCGACCGCGCCGTCGTGACGCTGCGCGCCGATGCGGGGGGTAGCGGGGTACGGGGTACGCCCGGAGTCCGATGTGTCGGTACGGGGGTACGGGGTGCGGCCCGAGCCGGACGTGTCGCCTGCCGGGTACGGGGTACGCCCGGAACCAGGGGCATCCGCCCGCGGGTACGGCGTGCGTCCCGATCCCGGCGTGTCCGGGCCCGGGTACAGGGTGCGTCCCGACCCGGTGCCCGACAGGCTGCCGTCGCCGCGAACCGATGTGTGCCGTGGTGTGCCCGCATGGGTGTCGTTGCTCGTGCCGGGGTACGGGGTGCGGCCGGAGCCGTGGTTGTCCGCTCCTGGGTACGGGGTGCGGCCGGAGTCCGGTGTCTCGGTGCCGGGGTACGGGGTGCGCCCCGACCCGGATCCGTACACGTCATCCGCGCCCAGGGCACCGGTGGCACCCGCGCCTGCCGGGCGCGAGGGTGGCAACGGGGCGCCTGGTCCTCCGCCGGCCGTGCGCTGCGCGCCCACCCGGGGACCCGAGCTGTCGGGGTACTGCGTGCGGCCGGAACCGTGGGTGCCGGCGGCCGGCACCTTCATGCTGCCGAGCCCATGCACCGTCGCCCCGGGCTGGTCGTCCGACGTCGACGCCCAGCGGGCCATCAGCGAGGCCGGGGTGGCCCTGGCCAGGCCCAGCTCGTCCAGCAGGCGGGCGGACGGCGGGAGGGACACTGCCGTCCGGTGGCCCGGTGCCGTCGCCGAACCGTCCGTACGCAACGGGGCCAGCGCCCGTCCGAACCGCTCCGCCCAGGCCGCCGACACCGCGTCCACCGCGGCCACCGTGCCGTGGCCCGCGGCCTGCCCGCCCGCCGTGCGCAGCAGCCGCAGTGCCGTCGCCACATCGCCGCTCAGCATCGCCACCGCCCCGCACTCGCGGAACGCGATCGACGCGTGGCAGGCCGCCTCGTACGTCGCCGGGACCGGCGAGGTGGGCGACGCGGCCGGCGTCTCGGCCAGGCAGATCAGGTGGATCCCGGTGGCAGCCCCTGCGGCGGCGAGCCGGGCCGTGGTCTCGCGCAGGACCGCGGAACCGGGGTCACCGTCGACGATCACCACGGTGTGCGGCCCCACGTACCGCCGGGCGGCCTCGGCGACCGTGCCCCGGTCGACGCTGGCCCAGCCGGTGCCGAGCGGCCCGTCGTCGAGTCGGCGCACCAGCTCCGTCGTACGGGCGGTGGCCTGCTCCCGGTCGTACGCGAGCAGCAGCCGGCAGTCCTGGCCGTGCATCGGCCGCAGATGCGGGAGCCAGCCGAGCCAGGCCCATTGACGCCTGCGCTCGTCCGCGCCGCGGGCGCGGTCGGTACTGATGAGCACGATCTCCAGGTCGGCCGGGGAGTGCAGCGCGGCGAGCTGCGCGACCACCGAGCGGGCGAGCCCGGTCAGTCGCTCCCGTGGCCCTGCGAGCCCGAGCGAACCGGCCTCCCGCAGTCCCACGGTCACCGGTACCGCGGGCAGCTCGGCGCGGTCGGTGGTGCCGAGCCGGACCACCAGAGCCTCCGGGTGCTCGGCGTCCCGCTCCCACAGCCGGGGGCCCGGTCCGAGGGCGGTCAGCAGCACGGTCGCCGGATCGGGCCATGTCTCCCCGACCGACGAGCCCGACGACGGGCGCGAAGCCGCGACGGACGACAGGGCGGACGGGTCCGGCCGGCCCACCGGTTGCGTCTCGTCCGGTGCGGCCTCGTGCACCGGCTCGGCCTTGTTGCCGGCCAGCCTGCGGGCCCAGGCTCCTATCCCGCCGCGCCGGGGTGCCTCGTGGTCCGTGGCCCGGCCGGCCGGGCCCTGCCCGCCCCGGTCACCGGCCGCGGCCGGTGACCCACTCCCGTACGCATGCGCGACGCCCTCGCCGGACCCGAAGCCGTGCGAGATCCCCGCGCTGTACGCATGACCCGAGCCGTACCCGCCCGGCCCCGACCTCGACTTCTCCGACTCCGGATCCGGGAAGTTCCCGTCCTCGCCGACGCCGCCCGCTGCCCGCGCCACCCGTAGATGGCCCTCGCCGTCCGGCGCCGTGGCCAGCGAGGGCGTACGCGCTCCCGAGGCCAGCCGCAACGTCGACTCGCCGAGCCGCAGCAGCGCACCCGGCTTGAGCCGGACCGGTCGGTCGTGCACCTCCGTACCGTCCAGTGAGGTGCCGTTCGTGGAACCGAGGTCGGCGACCGAGACCCGGCCGTCCTCGGAGACCGTCACCGCGCAGTGCAGCCGGGACACATCCGGGTCGTCGAGCGGGACGTCCGCGTCGGCGGAGCGGCCGATCCGGATCTGCCCGCCGTGCAGCAGATGGACGCCACCCGCGTCGGGGCCCGCCACCACATGGAGCTGCGCCGGTACGGCATCGTCCGCAGCCTCGTCCTCGCCGGGGACCTGGAGCGACAGCACCGCCCCGTCGACCAGGGGCGGCTCTCCCAGCGCACACCGCTGCGCGTCGAGCCGCTCGCGTCCGGCGAAGAGCACCACCGCACCGCTGCCGAGCGAACCGTCCGGCCCGGTGACGGCCGCGGCGAGGTTGGAGGCCACCGTGGCGAGCGCCGTCCCCGCAGGGGCGGTGACGAGCACGTCACAGGTGCGAGCCGGGGTCTGGCCGCTGGGCGGCGCGAGGACGGTCAGCCGGATCTGCATCGCCGTCAGCGGTCCCTTCTGCGCGGGGTGCCCGGCAGGGGAAACGCCCTGTGATTCCCCCCACCCGGCACGGACGCGTCGTCCGGTACAGGTCGTCACGTACCGCGAGGCTCCCGCCCCCACGGTTCCGTGCTGGAGGCATCCTCGCACCTGCCACTGACAACACGCCCGGGGGCCACCTGGAATTGATCTTGGAGCGTCGGCTGTGGCCCCAAAAGTGCCTGCTTGGGGCGTTCCCGGGAGCTGCGCAGGGGAACAGGGCGGTCGCTCGGGAGCGGCCATGGGCACGTTTGTGCGGCAACCGGGTGGCAACCATCCGTCCGGCGTGCGCGTCTTCCTCCGGACACGACGAATCACACGTTCCGGACACGACGGCTCACTCGCCGTTCACGACCGGAGAACGACCGACCGGTGTCCCGTTCGGAGGTCGCGGAGCGGCACTAGAGTGGGCGGAACTCCCGGGCGGCCCCGGGGGACCGCAAGCACCACGATCAGCAGGGAGCGCATGACGTGCGGCCGGTAGGCAGCAAGTACCTGCTCGAGGAGCCGCTGGGACGCGGCGCCACGGGCACCGTCTGGCGTGCCCGCCAGCGGGAGACCGCAGGTTCCGAGGCGGCCGTCGCGGGTCAGCCCGGCGAGACGGTGGCGATCAAGGTCCTCAAGGAGGAGCTCGCCAACGACGCGGACGTCGTGATGCGGTTCCTGCGCGAGCGCTCCGTGCTGCTGCGGCTCACCCACGAGAACATCGTGCGCACCCGTGACCTGGTCGTGGAGGGCGATCTCCTCGCCCTTGTGATGGACCTGGTCGACGGCCCCGACCTGCATCGCTACCTCCGCGAGAACGGCCCGCTCACCCCGGTCGCCGCCTCGCTCCTCACCGCCCAGATCGCGGACGCGCTCGCCGCCAGCCATGCCGACGGCGTCGTCCACCGCGACCTCAAGCCGGCCAACGTGCTGCTCTCCGAGCGCGACGGTCAGATGCACCCGATGCTCACCGACTTCGGCATCGCGCGGCTCGCCGACTCCCCGGGGCTGACCCGGACCCATGAGTTCGTCGGCACGCCCGCCTATGTGGCGCCGGAGTCCGCCGAGGGCCGGCCGCAGACGTCCGCGGTCGACATCTACGGTGCGGGCATCCTGCTGTACGAGCTGGTCACCGGGCGACCGCCGTTCGCCGGTGGCACCGCCCTCGAAGTGCTGCAACGGCACCTCAGCGAGGAGCCCCGCCGTCCCACCACCGTCCCGGCGCCGCTGTGGACGGTCATAGAGCGCTGCCTGAGCAAGGACCCGGACCGGCGGCCCAGCGCCGAGAACCTGGCCCGTGGACTGCGTACCGTCGCGGCCGGCATCGGCGTCCACGCCAACTCGGCCCAGATCGCCGCCGCCGACGGGGTGGGCGCCCTGCTCGCCCCCGACCCGGCGCCCCCGGCGGTCCCGGGGACCCAGGGTGCGGCCGACCCGACACAGGTGCTGCCGAGCAACGCGGGTGCGTACGACCCGAACGCCGCGACCAGCGTGATGCAGCACGCCCCCGGCCAGGGATACGGACAGGGCCAGGGCGGGTACGCCGACCCGACCGCGGTCATGCCGCCCGTGCCCACGCGCCCGGACGGCCCGCCGCAGCCCGAGGGCCCGCACCCGTGGCAGTCCCAGCTGCAGGCGGCCCGAGACCGCAACGAGCAGACGCAGGTCCAGTACCTCGACCCGAGCCAGGACCCGCTGCGCCGCCGCCCCCAGCGTCAGCAGCCGCGGTCCCAGCAGCAGCGGCCGCAGCACCAGCAGTACGGGCAGCAGCCCCAGCAGCAGCAATACCCTCAGCGCCACCAGCAGCAATACCCGCAACAGCAGCCGCAGCGACAGCAGTACGCGCCCCCGCAGCAGCCGCCGCCCCAGCAGCCGGCTCCGCGCCAGCCCCGGGAGCCGAGGCAGCGCAGCGCCAACCCGACGAAGATCCCGGGCCTCGGCTGCCTCAAGGGATGTCTGTTCACCTTGGTGCTGCTGTTCGTGGCGGGCTGGCTCATCTGGGAACTGACGCCGCTGCAGGACTGGGTGGCCCAGGGCAAGAGCTACTGGCAGGCGATCGGTGACGGGATCTCGGCCGCCACCGACTGGCTCTCCAAACTGGGCGGCAGCGGCGCCAACTGAGAGCGCGCGCACCACCGACTTCGTGGCTTTGTCGACTTCCGCGGGGCAATTTCGCCCGTAGAAGTGAAGGTTGGCGCCATGCAGGGCACGCAGCACCCCGATCGACGCGTAACTTTGTCGACCGGGGGTTAGTGAGCGAGGTCCATCGCCAGCCGCTGAGGGAGCAGTCTTGGCACGGAATATCGGCAGCCGGTACACCGCCCACCAGATCCTGGGGCGCGGCAGCGCCGGCACGGTGTGGCTCGGCGAGGGTCCTGAGGGCCCCGTGGCCATAAAGCTCCTCCGTGAGGACCTCGCGTCCGACCAGGAGCTGGTCGGACGCTTCGTCCAGGAGCGCGCCGCCCTGCTCAAGCTCGACCATCCGCACATCGTCGGCGTGCGCGACCTCGTCGTGGACGGCAACGACCTGGCGCTGGTCATGAACCTGGTGCGCGGCACGGATCTGCGCACCCGTCTCGACCGCGAGCGCCGCCTCGCCCCCGAGGCAGCGGTGGCGATCATCGCGGACGTGGCCGACGGCCTCGCCGCCGCGCACGCCGCCGGAGTGGTGCACCGCGACGTCAAGCCGGAGAACATCCTGCTCGACATGGAGGGCCCGCTCGGCCCGGGCGGCTCGCACCCGGCCCTGCTCACGGACTTCGGCGTCGCGAAACTCATCGACACCCCGCGCCGCACCAAGGCCACGAAGATCATCGGTACGCCGGACTATCTGGCCCCCGAGATCGTCGAGGGTCTCCCGCCGCGCGCCGCCGTGGACATCTACGCCCTCGCGACGGTGCTGTACGAGCTCCTCGCGGGCTTCACACCGTTCGGCGGCGGCCACCCCGGCGCGGTGCTGCGCCGCCATGTCACGGAGACGGTGGTCCCGCTCCCCGGCATCCCCGAGGAACTCTGGCAGCTCCTGGTCCAGTGCCTGGCCAAGGCCCCGGCGTCCCGGCTGCGCGCGTCCGAGCTCGCGGCCCGCCTGCGCGAACAGCTCCCGCACCTGGCCGGCATCCCGCCGCTCGATGTCGACGAGCCGGACACCGAACCGGAACCGCAGCCGTACGACGAGCAGCAGTACACCCCCAACGCCGACGAACCCCGCCGCCGCGGCTCGGTCCCGCTGGTCCCCGGCGCGTCTCCCGACTCCAACCGCGACACCCACACGAGCATGCGCGTCCCGGCCCCGGACGAACTCTCCGGCGGTCCCAGGGGAACGGCCCGGGCCCCGCGCGCCCCGGGTCAGCCGCGCCCCGGCTCGGCCCGCAACAAGTCAGCCGCCATCCGCAAACGCCGCATCACACTCGGCGCGGTGGCGATAGTGCTGTGCGCGGCACTGGGCGTCGGCGGCTGGATGGCCCTGAGCGGCGACGACGCGGGCGCGGCACCGCAGGACCCGGGGAGTTCGGCACCGGCGGTGCCGTAGCCCTCCGGAAGGTCGAACGGGTCCGGTCACTGTGGCCCCGGACACCCTGCGGTCGGCCGCCGGGCTGCCCGGCGGCCCCGTGCGCAAGGATTCCGGACGGTGATCAAGCAGCCCGGGGCAGGTCCGTGCCGACAGCCGTTACGCTGGACCCGTGGCAGTCGTCGATATTTCCGAAGAGCTGAAGTCCCTCTCCTCGACCATGGGGTCGATCGAGGCCGTCCTGGACCTGGATGCGCTGAGGGCGGACATCGCCGCGCTCGAGGAGCAGGCGGCGGCGCCGTCCCTCTGGGACGACCCGGACGCGGCACAGAAGATCACCAGCAAGCTTTCGCACCTCCAGGCCGAGGTCCGCAAGACCGAGGCCCTGCGCGGCCGCATCGACGATCTTGGGGTTCTCTTCGAGCTCGCCCAGGACGAGGCCGACGCCGACACCCTCGCCGAGGCCGAGGCGGAGCTGGAGTCCGTCAGGAAGGCGCTCGACGAGATGGAGGTCCGTACCCTCCTCTCCGGCGAGTACGACTCCCGTGAGGCGCTGGTCAACATCCGGGCCGAGGCCGGTGGCGTCGACGCAGCCGACTTCGCCGAGAAGCTCCAGCGCATGTACATCCGCTGGGCCGAGCGGCACGGCTACAAGACCGAGGTCTACGAGACGTCGTACGCGGAAGAGGCCGGCATCAAGTCGACCACCTTCGCCGTGCAGGTTCCGTACGCCTACGGCACGCTCTCCGTCGAGCAGGGCACCCACCGGCTCGTCCGGATCTCGCCCTTCGACAACCAGGGCCGGCGCCAGACGTCCTTCGCGGGCGTCGAGGTGCTGCCGGTGGTCGAGACGACCGACCACATCGAGATCGACGAGTCCGAGCTGCGCGTCGACGTGTACCGCTCCTCCGGCCCCGGTGGCCAGGGCGTCAACACGACCGACTCCGCGGTGCGCCTGACCCACCTGCCGACCGGCATCGTCGTCTCCTGTCAGAACGAGCGCTCGCAGATCCAGAACAAGGCGTCCGCGATGAATGTCCTCCAGGCGAAGCTGCTTGAGCGCCGCCGCCAGGAGGAGCAGGCCAAGATGGACGCGCTCAAGGGCGACGGCGGCAACTCCTGGGGCAACCAGATGCGTTCGTACGTCCTCCACCCGTACCAGATGGTCAAGGACCTGCGTACGGAGTTCGAGATCGGCAACCCGGAAGCGGTCTTCAACGGAGAGATCGACGGCTTCCTGGAGGCGGGCATCCGCTGGCGCAAGCAGCGGGAGAAGTAGCAACCAGTTCGCACGCGTACGGCGGTGCCGGAGCCCCCACAGGGTTCCGGCACCGCCGTTTTCGGTACCCGGCGGACACCGTGACGCGTGCGGAATTCCGTTGTCCGAAGGGGAGTTGGGGCCGCGAGTTGCGTAGGCGCCGTGGTGAGTGCGTCACAGTCGTGATTCTGATTGTCGGTCAACTGCTCGCAAAACGGTGCACATTGCACGGAACAGGCTTGACGTAGTCCTTAACTCTGGACAGGGTGCTAGTGCAGCATGCGTATGTCTGGGACGGGTGTGGGCGGGGGAAGGGCGGCTTGGCTACGGCACTACGTGGCCCGGCAGGCCGAGAGCGCAACCCCCGGCAGAGCCGTGAGCCCGCATATGGCTGCTCCATTGACGAGAACAGCTACTGGGGGTAGCAGCAGATGACCAAGAAGACGCGAGTCCGCGTCGCGCGGATAGCCGCCGGTGCGGTAATTGCCGCGGGTGCCTCGCTGACCGCTGCCGGCGCGGCGCAGGCCGTCGGCATCGGTGTCAACATCGGTGGGCTCTCGGCCACGGCCGAGGCCAACGAGGAAGGTCTCGACGTCGGCCTGGGTCTCCAGGGAGACACCGACGGCGGCGACGGCGGCGATGCGGCCGGCGGTGTCGACGAGGGGGCCACGGGCGAGACCACTGACGGTGGCGCTGCTGACAACGGTGGCGCGGCTGACAACGGTGGCGCTGCTGACAACGGCGGTGCGGCTGACAACGGTGGCGCGGCCGACAACGGCGGTGCGGCCGACAACGGCGGTGCGGCCGACAACGGTGGCGCGGCCGACAACGGTGGCGCTGCGGACAACGGTGGCGCGGCCGACAACGGCGGTGCGGCCGACAACGGTGGCGCTGCGGACAACGGTGGCGCTGCGGACAACGGTGGCGCGGCCGACAACGGCGGTGCGGCCGACAACGGCGGTGCGGCCGACAACGGTGGCGCTGCGGACAACGGTGGCGCGGCCGACAACGGTGGCGCGGCCGACAACGGCGGTGCGGCCGACAACGGTGGCGCCAACGGCAACGGCGGCGCCAACGGCAACGGCGGCGGCTCCGGCGACACCACCGGTGGCGACGACGACGGTGCCAACACCTGCACCGTCGACCTCGACGGCGTCGCGTGCGCGGACAACACCGACACCGACAGCGTCGGCAACCAGCCGGTCGAGCAGGGCAAGGGCAAGGACGAGCTCGCCGAGACCGGTGCGGCCGAGACCATGTTCCTGCTGGTCGGCGCCGCGACGATGATCGCCGGTGGCATCGGCTTCCGGATCATGCCGCGTCTGATGAACGGCCGTACGGTCGCCTAAGGCCCCAGTGGCCGGTGGACGCGCCTGCGTACACAGAAGGGCCCGGGACAGCCGATCGGCGTCCCGGGCCCTTCTACGTACACACACGGTCGCGTACTCACTCCGCCATGCGGGCGGCGGCGGTTACAGACAGCTACCTGGTCATACGGTCTGGTGCGCCAGCAGTGCCAGCGTCGCCAGCAGCACCACCAGCAGCGCGACCAGCATCGCCGGGCTCAGGCCCGCGAACAGTCCCTGCTGCTCCTCCTGCTGCTGCAGCCGTGCGCGGCTTGCCCGGCACACCGGGCACCGGCCCTCGTTCACAGGCGCCGCGCAGTTTGCGCACACCAATCGGTCATAGGTCATGCGCTTTCCTCCTCCCGCGCGGCGGAGCCGCATACGCGTTCTCTCCGCACAACGCTCATGGAAACGCATCCGTTCCCCCTCCACTGTGCCAGCTCGCGCGGATTTCGGCGCGGCCCGCCGGAAACACCCGGTCCGTTCCGGCTCCGGAGCGCCCCGACGCGGTTCCGTTCCGCCATAAATCGCCCATCGGCGGACGCTCGCCTGCACGCCTCAGCTCGGTTCGCGTATGGTCACGCACACCTACTCCCGGCCGACCGTGGTGCATCCGTGATCCGATTCGACAACGTCTCCAAGACCTACCCGAAGCAGAGCCGTCCCGCTCTACGGGATGTGTCTCTCGATATCGAGAAGGGCGAGTTCGTCTTCCTGGTGGGCTCCTCCGGCTCCGGCAAGTCCACCTTCATGCGACTCATCCTCCGCGAGGAGCGTGCCAGTCAGGGCATGGTCCACGTCCTCGGCAAGGACCTCGCGCGGCTGTCCAACTGGAAGGTGCCGCACATGCGCCGCCAGCTGGGCACGGTATTCCAGGACTTCCGGCTGCTCCCCAACAAGACCGTTGCGGAGAACGTGGCGTTCGCCCAGGAAGTCATCGGCAAGCCGCGCGGCGAGATCCGCAAGGCCGTACCGCAGGTCCTCGACCTGGTCGGGCTCGGCGGCAAGGAGGACCGGATGCCCGGTGAGCTCTCCGGTGGTGAGCAGCAGCGCGTGGCGATCGCGCGGGCATTCGTGAACCGCCCCATGCTGCTGATCGCGGACGAGCCCACCGGAAACCTCGACCCGCAGACCTCCGTGGGCATCATGAAGTTGCTGGACCGGATCAACCGGACCGGGACCACCGTCATCATGGCGACCCACGACCAGAACATCGTCGACCAGATGCGCAAGCGCGTCATCGAGCTCGAGAAGGGCCGTCTCGTACGCGACCAGGCCCGCGGCGTCTACGGCTACCAGCACTGAGCGGATCCGGCCGCGCCGGACCCGCTGAGCATCGAGTATTGAAAGGACGCCATGCGCGCCCAGTTCGTCCTGTCGGAGATCGGCGTCGGTCTCCGTCGCAATCTCACGATGACCTTCGCCGTCGTCGTCTCCGTCGCCCTCTCGCTCGCCCTGTTCGGGGGCGCGCTGCTGATGCGCGAGCAGGTCAGCACGATGAAGGACTACTGGTACGACAAGGTCAACGTCTCGATCTTCCTCTGCAGCAAGAACGACGCGGAGTCGGCGGCCAACTGCTCCAAGGGCGCCGTCACCACTGAGCAGAAGAAGCAGATCGAGACCGACCTCGGCAAGATGAAGGCCGTCGAGAAGGTCACCTACGAGTCGGCCGATCAGGCGTACAAGCACTACCAGGAGCAGTTCGGCGACTCACCGATGGCCGGCAACATCACGCCGGACCAGATGCAGGAGTCGTTCCGCGTCAAGCTGCACGACCCGAAGAAGTACAAGGTCGTCGCCACCGCCTTCGCGGGACGGGCCGGGGTGCAGTCCGTCCAGGACCAGAGATCCATCCTGGACAACCTGTTCGGGCTCATGAACGGCATGAATGTTGCAGCGCTCTTCGTGATGGCGCTGATGCTGGTCATTGCGCTGATGCTGATCGTGAACACCGTCCGTGTCTCGGCGTTCAGCCGGCGCCGCGAGACGGGCATCATGCGGCTCGTCGGGGCGTCCGGGTTCTACATCCAGATGCCGTTCATCATGGAGGCCGCGTTCGCCGGGCTCATCGGTGGTGTGCTCGCCTGCATCATGCTGCTGGCCGGGCGGTACTTCCTGATCGACGGCGGTCTGGCGCTCCAGTCGAAGCTGAATCTGATCGACTTCATCGGCTGGGACGCGGTCTTCACCAAGCTGCCGCTGGTCCTTGCGATCGGGCTGCTGATGCCCGCCGTTGCCGCACTCTTCGCGCTGCGCAAGTACCTCAAGGTGTGACATGCGCCCCGTAGGGCGCGCGGTGAACCCGCCGTGCGCCCTCGGAGTGTTGTCCTAGACTCAACGCCATGTCGGGCCCTGCACACGCTCTCGGGCCCCGCGGCCTCTGCCGCGGGGCGGCCCTGACATTGGTCTTCGCGAGCGTCCTGGCCACCGGGGCGGCCACCGGATCGCTGCCGCACGGGGACCGGACGAGCACCTCGATGAGGGCCCGTGCCGTCGCCTCCACCGCCGACCGTGACGAGGTCGCGCACGCGGCCGCCGAGGCACTGGCCGACGGCAAGTCCGCTACCGCTGCGGCCGAGGAGGTCGTCAGCCGCAGCGGGGACCGGTGGGGCGCGGTGTACGACGAGCGGGAGTACGAAGAGTTCGAGCAGGCCCTCGACGGCTCGTACACGGGGGTCGGGCTGGCCGCGAAGCGCTCGGCCGACGGACTGGTCGCCGTGGCCCGGGTCCAGCCGGGCGGTCCCGCCGACCGGGCCGGAATCGAGCGCGACGACCTGCTCCGTACGATCGACGGCCACCGGGTCGACAAGCGCCCCGTCGCCGAGGTCGTCGCCCTGCTGCGCGGGGACCGTACGAGCGCCGCCGCGGGCACCACCGTCGTGCTGGGCGTCCAGCACGGCGCGACCGGCCCGACGAGGACGCTGACGCTGACCCGGGCCCGGCTCCTCACCCAGGCCGTCACCGTCCAGAAGCTCGGACCGGACCGTTCCGATTCCTCCGCAGCTGTACTGATCAAGGTCGACTCGTTCACCAAGGGCGCCGGCGCGAAGGTCCGCGACGCGGTCCGGAGCGCACCCGCGGGCGCAGGGGTGCTGCTCGACCTCCGCGGCAATTCCGGTGGGCTGGTCACCGAGGCCGTGGTCGCCGCCTCCGCGTTTCTCGACGGCGGGCTGGTCGCCACCTACGACGTGCACGGCGAGCAGCGCGCCCTCTACGCCGAGCCGGGCGGCGACACCGTATGCCCCCTCGTCGTCCTCATCGACGGCGGCACCATGAGCGCGGCCGAGCTGCTCACCGGCGCCCTCCAGGACCGGGGCCGCGCCGTCACCGTCGGCTCGCGGACCTTCGGCAAGGGCTCCGTCCAGATGCCGAGCAAGCTCGCGGGCGGCTCGGTCGCCGAGCTGACCGTCGGCCACTACCGCACTCCGGCGGGGCGCAGCGTCGACGGGCACGGCATCACCCCGGACCTCGCGGTCTCCTCCCGGGCCCTGCAGCGGGGCGAGACAGTATTGAGTGGCCTCGGGGGTGGGTCGTAGTGCGAAAATGGCCGCACTATGGCTAAGGAAAAGGACACAGGGCGCAAGCTCATCGCGCAGAACAAGAAGGCGCGGCACGACTACCACATCCTCGACACCTATGAGTGCGGTCTCGTACTGATGGGCACCGAGGTCAAGTCGCTGCGGCTGGGCCGGGCCTCGCTGGTGGACGGCTTCGTCCAGATCGACCGGCACGAGGCGTGGCTGCACAACATCCATGTCCCGGAGTACGTGCAGGGGACCTGGACCAACCACTCCGCCAAGCGCAAGCGCAAGCTGCTGATGCACCGGGCCGAGATCGACAAGCTGGAGTCGAAGTCGCAGGAGACCGGGCACACGATCGTGCCGCTCGCGCTGTACTTCAAGGACGGCCGGGTCAAGGTCGAGATCGCGCTCGCCAAGGGCAAGAAGGAGTTCGACAAGCGGCAGACGCTGCGGGAGAAGCAGGACCTGCGGGAGACGAACCGCGCGATCTCGGCAGCCCGGCGTCGCCAGCGGAGCGCCTGAGCGCGCTCCGGCAGGAATAGGCTGGCACCGTCGTGCGTTGGTCACGTACGATGGCACTGCACCTCACAGCGGGTGCGCGTTTGAAAACACAACATGGGGATGATCGGTTTCGACAGCGGATGTCGAAGCAGGGGAAGCGTGTCGAGGAAGCGGCAATGATCTCGTAAACCATATGTCGCAACCAATAATCGCCGATTCCAAGCGCGATTCCTTCGCCCTCGCTGCCTAAGTAGCGACTTGCGAAGTGTCAGCCCGGGGGTGATCCCGACCCGGATCCTGGCATCATCAAGGGATCTAAACTTCTAGACCCGGTCACGGGGCCTGGAAGGAAATCAAACAGTGGCTGGGCCTGTCGGAGGCTTGTTCGCGTGATCTCCGGGGCCGAGAAAAGCGCAGCGAACTGCACACGGAGAAGCCCTGATTCTGCACCGTTGGACGCGGGTTCGATTCCCGCCATCTCCACAATTCCCATGTGAACGAGGACCCCGTTGCCCACCGGCAGCGGGGTCCTCGTTCGTGTCCGGGGCCGTCTCCGGGTTCATGCCCGGCGGATTCCGGTCGCCGCGACGGCCAGGGCGAGTCCCGCCGCGCACACCGGGACGACGTACCCCGTCACCGCTCCCGTGTGCTCCACCATCCAGCCGCCGACCGCCGAACCGGCCGCTATCCCGCCCAGCAGCGCGGTGACGGAGAGCGTCATGCCCTCGTTCAACCGACCCTCGGGGGTCAGCCGTTGCACCAGCGTCATCCCGGTGACCATCGTCGGTGCCGTGGCCGCGCCCGCCAGCAGCAGACCGCCGGCCAGCGTGAGCAGCGAATCGCTCGCCGAGGCGGCGAGCAGCGGCAGGGACATCAGCGTCGTCATCCCCGCCAGGCACCACAGCAGCCGGCGCCGGATGTCCGTGGCCGGGCGCAGTGATCCGTACAGCAGTCCCGCCACGCACGAGCCGCCGGCCTGGAGCGCGAGGATCGCACCCCCGGCGTGCGCGATCGTGACGACCTCCATGGCGCCGAAGACCGCGCCGGTGGCGAGGAACGTGGCGAGCAGCGCGGGCATGCCGCGGGTGCGCAGCGGGGAACCCGCCCGGGTGCGGGGCGCCACCGGGGGCTCCGTGGCGCGCTGGGTGGCGAAGACCAGCACGCCGGTCATCAGCAGAATGGCGCCGATCAGCGTCCCGGCCTCCGGGAAGAGCGCCGCACACAGGAGTGCGGCGAGGGCGGGGCCGAGCATGAAGCACAGTTCGTCGGCGGCCTGTTCGAAGGAGTTCGCGGTGTGCAGCGCGGCCGGGTCGCCGCGGTGCAGATGGGCCCAGCGGGCTCGGGACATGCCGCCGGTGTTGGGGGTGGTGGCGGTGGCGGCGTAGGCGGCGAAGAGTGTCCAGGCCGGGGCGTCGTAGTGCACGCAGAGGAGCAGTGCGAGCGATCCGAGCGTGGCGACCGCGGTGGCGGGCACGGCGATCCTGGCCTGGCCGTACCGGTCGACGAGCCGGGCCGTCCAGGGCGCGACGACGGCGGTCGCGGCGAGTCCGGTCGCGGTGACCGCCCCGGCCAGGGCGTACGAGCCGCGTGACCCGGCGATCATGATCACGGCGCTGACGCTGAACATCCCCATCGGTAGCCGCGCGATCAGATTGCCGGTGGTGAAGGCGCGGGCGCCGGGGGTGGCGAGCAGGCGGCGGTACGGGTTGGTGGATGCCCGACGGGCGGGGGCGCCGGTGCGCGGGGCGATCACCAGCAGGTCGCCGGAGACGGCGTGCAGCGGTGTGGTGGGCGTGTCGGACGACATGGGTCAACCCTCTCGGCGCCCGGCCGGTGCGGTCCAACACCTGCTCAGCACCCATTCACGCACATCTGTTGTAAGTTCGGGCCCGTGGCCTCCTCCGATACCGATCCCCGGCTGTTGCGCGCCTTCGTCGCCGTCGCCGAGGAACTGCACTTCACCCGCGCCGCCGCCCGGCTCTACGTCGCCCAGCAGGCACTCAGCCGCGACATCCGGCGGCTGGAGCGCGAGCTCGGTGCGGAACTGTTCGTACGGACCACCCGGCAGGTCTCCCTCACGTCCGACGGCGAACGGCTGCTGCCGCACGCCCGCCGGGTGATCGCCGCCCACGACGACCTCCGCGCCGCCTGGGCGGTCCAGACCCGCCCGCTGCTGGTCGACATCGGCGCACCGGTCGGGACGGGCCACCGGCTGCTCGGGCTGGCCCGCGGCGAGGCGCCTGGGGTGGAGTTCGTGGCGCGTTATCTGAGCGGGCTGACGGGCGCGGCGGCGGAGATCCTGGCCGGGCGGCTCGATGTCTCCTTCGGCCGGGTGGCAGGGCTCGATCCGGCGGTACGGGCGGGGCTGGCGCACCAGCCGGTCTGCTTCGAGCGGCTGACCGTCCTGCTGCGCGACGACCATCGCCTGGCGTCGCTCGCACAGATCCCGCTGACGGCGCTGGCGGGGGAGCGGCTGTACGCGGCGGCGGGCAACCCGGCCACGGCGGAGTGGACCGACCTCGCGGAGCGGCTGTTCACGGGCCGGGGGATCGAACTGGCGGCGCCCTTCCCGGAGATCGTGGGGGAGGAGGAGTTCGTACGGGTGGTGCGGAAGCAGGGCTGGTCGGTGCTGGCGAGCACCGAGTTCATCGAGGTGCCGGGGATGGTCGTACGGCCACTGGTCGACCCCGTGCCGCTGTCACCGGTGTCGCTGGTGTGGCGCAAGGGGCTGAAGCACCCGGGGGTGGACGCGCTGCGGCGGGTCGCGGCGGGGGTGACGGCGGCCGAACGGGGGCTGGAGGTGCCTGCCGGGAGTTGGCTTCCCGAGGGGGAGCTGGCCTTCATGTCGTAGGCGTGTCGATGCCGCGGGGCGCTGATGTGACATGTTGGCCGGTTATTGACCAACGCTGACTCAACTTGACGACGGATAAGCGTGAATTGTGCATATAGAGGCGAATCTTGTTTCGGTGCAGGCTGTGTGAAATCGGTGTATCCCCCATTCCTGGACATCACTCGTTCAGGGGCAATTTCGTCAGCTTCGTGCGCTACATTCATCCTCCGGGTGCAAGGTGCTGGGGGGCGCACGGACCGGGTGGGGGCCCAGTCCGTCGGTACGTAACTGGCTCAAACGTGCGCACCCGTTTTTCTGAGTGGGGGATGTGCCAACACCTGTGGAAAATTGGCGTGAAGGTGCCCGTACCGGGCACACGCATGAGCCGAACGATGTCACCGTCCAACTGGACGGTCTCGGACGTCAGCTCTCCGAACTAACTGCCGAACCCGGAGTCCCTGAAGGCTCCGACGGTCCCGTCTTCGTCGACGAGAGCGGTCGGCGCAGCAAGACGTTCAGGCGTCTGGGCTGGATCCTTGCCGCGGTCTGCGCCTGCTACGCGGTGACGCTGGTCGTCGCCCTGCTCGGAGGCAACTCCAGCGCGCCGTGGCTGCCGCTCTCCGGTCAGAAGCAGCACAAGAAGGCGGACGAGGCGCCGGCGCCGCCCGCTCCTAGGGGCAGCGCCGACGCGGTCGTGCCGGTGGGCGCGACACCGGGCGCCGCGGAGACGGGCCAGGTGGCCGGCGGCAGTGCGACGCCGTCGGCCCGCGCCGGTTCCGGCAGCGCGTCCGCGCCTGGCAAGGACCCGTCGAAGCCGGCAACCGTCAAACCGCCGAAGGCCAGCTCCACCACCGGCGGGGGCAAGAAGCCGGAACCGGGGACCTCGACCCCCGGGCCGCCCGCCGCCACCACGACGCCGCCCGTCGATCCCGGTCCCACCGGGTCGCCGAGCCCGCCCGTCGAGTCCCCGGATCCTCCCGTGCAGCAAGAAGGCGCCCAGTAGATGACCACCCCCGCCTCGCGGGGCAGGCACAACAGACAGAAGCGGAACCAGCGGCGCAGGCTACCCATGCGCTATCTGCTGCCATCCGTATTTCTCGTTGCCCTGCTCGCCATGCTGATGTTGCGCGGTTACGTGCACAGCGAAATCCTCGCCGACCACCGGGTCCAGGCCCCGGCGCCCACCGACCAGGTGCCCGACGCGGTCCTCGACGGCGGCCCGGTCATCGACGCCCGGAGCGCCACCGCGCCGGCCAAGACGCTGCGCATCCCCGATCACCGGATCGTGCTGACCTTCGACGACGGACCGGACCCGGTGTGGACACCGCAGGTCCTCGACGTGCTGAAGAAGTACGACGCGCACGGCGTCTTCTTCGTCACCGGGACGATGGCCTCGCGCTACCCCGGCCTCGTCCAGCGCATGGTCGACGAGGGGCACGAGGTCGGGCTGCACACCTTCAACCACCCGGATCTCTCCTACCAGTCGCACTCCCGTATCGACTGGGAGCTGTCCCAGAACCAGCTGGTACTGGCGGGCGCGGCAGGCATCCGCACGTCCCTGTTCCGGCCGCCGTACTCGTCGTTCGCCGACGCGATGGACAACAAGTCCTGGCCGGTCACCCAGTACGTCGGCACGCGCGGCTACCTCACCGTCGTCAACAACACGGACAGCGAGGATTGGAGGCGCCCCGGGGTCCCCGCGATCATCGAACAGGCCACCCCCAAGGGTGGCAAGGGCGCCGTCATCCTGATGCACGACTCCGGCGGCGACCGGTCCCAGACCGTGGCCGCCCTGGGTGAGTTCCTGCCGCAGATGCAGCAGCGGGGCTACACGTTCACCGACCTCACCACCGCCCTCGGCGCCCCCAGTGCGCACACTCCCGTGACCGGGTCGGCACTGTGGAAGGGCAAAGCGTTCGTCTTCACCGTCGATCTCTCCGAGAAACTCACCGACGTGCTGGTGACCGGGCTCGCCGTCATCGGGGTGCTCGTCCTCGTCCGCTTCGGGCTGATGCTGCTGCTGTCCTTCCTGCACTCCCGGAAGGTCCGCAGGAGGGACTTCAGCTGGGGGCCCGCGTTCCGTCACCCCGTCTCGGTGCTGGTGCCCGCGTACAACGAACGCGAATGCATCGCCAACACCGTGAGATCCCTGGTGGCGAGCGAGCATCCCATCGAGATCATCGTCATCGACGACGGCTCGACGGACGGCACGGCGGACATCGTCGAGGCGTTGCGGCTGCCGAACGTCCGCGTCATCCGCCAGCGCAACGCCGGCAAGCCCGCCGCCCTCAACAACGGCATCGCGCACGCCCGTCACGACATCGTCGTGATGATGGACGGCGACACCGTCTTCGAACCGGCCACCGTCCGTGAACTGGTCCAGCCGTTCGCCGACCCCAAGGTCGGCGCCGTCGCCGGGAACGCCAAGGTCGGCAACCGCGACTCGCTGATCGGCGCCTGGCAGCACATCGAGTACGTGATGGGTTTCAACCTCGACCGCCGGATGTACGACATGCTGCGCTGCATGCCGACCATCCCCGGCGCGGTCGGCGCCTTCCGCCGCGACGCGCTGGACCGGATCGGCGGTATGAGCGAGGACACCCTCGCCGAGGACACCGACGTCACGATGGCGCTGCACCGCGACGGCTGGCAGGTCGTCTACGCGGAGAACGCCCGCGCCTGGACCGAGGCGCCGGAGACCGTGCAGCAGCTGTGGTCGCAGCGGTACCGGTGGTCGTACGGCACCATGCAGGCGATCTGGAAGCACCGCCGCGCCGTCGTCGAGCGCGGCCCGTCCGGCCGCTTCGGGCGCGTCGGACTGCCGTTCGTCGCCCTGTTCATGGTCGTCGCGCCGCTGCTCGCGCCCCTCATCGATGTCTTCCTGCTGTACGGGCTGGTCTTCGGCCCCACCGAGAAGACCGTCGGTGCCTGGCTCGGCGTCCTCGCGGTGCAGGCCGTCTGCGCCGCGTACGCCTTCCGGCTCGACAGGGAACGCATGACGCATCTGATCTCGCTGCCCCTCCAGCAGATCCTCTACCGGCAGCTCATGTACGTGGTGCTGCTCCAGTCCTGGATCACCGCACTCACCGGCGGCCGGCTGCGCTGGCAGAAGCTTCGCCGTACGGGAGTGGTGGAGGCGCCCGGCGTGATGGTGAGCCAGCGCGGGCGCAGCAACGATCGGAGACCAGTCGCATGACGAGCAGCTACACCCCGTCGTTCCCCCCGCCCCGCCCGGCCCCGGTGTCCGCCGGATCCGCCCCAGCGGCACCGGAGGCGCCGGCGCCGGCCGCCCCGGCCGCCCCGAAGCGGCCGGGCCGCGACCGGTACCTCGACCTGCTGCGCGCTGTGGCCCTCGTCCGTGTCGTCGTCTTCCACGTCTTCGGCTGGGCCTGGCTGACGGTCGTGTTCCCCTCCATGGGCGTCATGTTCGCCCTCGCGGGTTCGCTGATGGCGCGCTCGCTGGACCGTCCCGCCCCGGCCGTGGTGCGGGCCCGGCTCCGCCGACTGCTGCCCCCGATGTGGGCGTTCGCCGCGGTGGTCGTCCCGGTCATGTTCGTCGTCGGCTGGAAGCCCGTGAAGGAGGAGGGCATCTGGTGGTTCATCAAGCTGGGCTGCTACCTCCTCCCGGTCGGCGCCCCGCCCTACCCCTCGGAGAGCGGCTCGCCGGGCGGCTTCCTGGAACAGTCCTGGGCGGACCAGGCCGTCGGACCGCTCTGGTACATCCGTGCCTACCTCTGGTTCGTGCTCGCCTCGCCGCTGCTGCTGAGGGCCTTCCGCCGACTGCCCTGGGCGACGCTGCTCGCGCCGCTCGGTCTCACCGCCGTGATCGGCACCGGGCTGGTCACCGTGCCCGGGGAGACCGGCGAGGGGCTCGTCGACTTCGCGGTGTTCGGCTCCTGCTGGGTCCTCGGCTTCGCCCACCACGACGGACTCCTGAAGAAGATCCCGCGCTATCTGGCGGTCTCGCTCGCCGCGTTCCTGATGGCGTTCGGACTGTGGTGGGCCGCGGGGCATCTGACGCAGGAGGGCTGGAACCTCGACGAGATCCCGCTGGCCCAGTCGGCCTGGTCGCTCGGCTTCTGCGCGATTCTGCTCCAGTACGCACCGTCCTGGCAGCGGCTCCCCGGCAGGCTGGCCCGGTGGGACAGGCTGATCACGCTCGCCAACAACCGCGCGGTGACGATCTACCTCTGGCACAACGTGCTGATCATGGCGACCTCGCCGCTCATAGACGAGCTGTGGAACATCCCCTGGGTCGGTGACCACATCGGTCAGTACATCGACTCCTCGTACGCGGTGCTGATGCTGCTCCTGGTCTGGCCGCTGCTGGCGCTGGTGATCCTCGCGGTCGGCTGGGTCGAGGACGTCGCCGCGAAGCGCAGCCCCCGGCTGTGGCCCACCGGCGCGTCCGCGAGACGGAGGAAGAACGCACCGGCCCCGCAGTGACCTGCCTTCTCCTCACCGGGCCGCCCCAGGCCCGGTGAGAGCAAGGTTGCCCACCGGTCACTTCGCGGCACCGCACCGAAACGCGCGCTCCCTAGCGTCGAGTCAGACGACCCGACACCCGTGGAACGTGAACCGTGGAGGCGTGATGGCCGGCAGGTGGATCGAGCAGTGGGAGCCGGAGGACGAGATCTTCTGGCAGGAGAAGGGCGAGCGGATCGCCCGCCGGAATCTGTGGTTCTCCGTGCTCTCGGAGCACATCGGGTTCTCGATCTGGACCCTGTGGTCGGTGATGGTGCTGTTCATGGGGCCGGAGTACGGGGTCGACCCGGCCGGGAAGTTCTTCCTGATCTCGACGGCGACGCTGGTCGGGGCCCTGGCCCGGGTCCCGTACACGTTCGCCGTCGCCAGGTTCGGCGGGCGGAACTGGACGGTGATCAGCGCCCTGACCCTTCTCGTGCCGACCGTCGCCGCGTACCTGGTGATGGAGCCCGGGACCTCGTACACCACCTTCCTGGTGGTGGCCGCGCTGACGGGGATCGGCGGCGGGAACTTCGCCTCGTCGATGACGAACATCAACGCCTTCTTCCCGCTCCGCAAGAAGGGCTGGGCGCTCGGGCTCAACGCGGGTGGCGGCAACATCGGCGTACCCGTCGTGCAGCTCGTCGGGCTGCTGGTGATCGGCACGGCGGGCGCCACCCACCCGCGGGTCCTGCTCGCCGTGTACGCGCCGCTGATCGTCGTCGCCGCCCTGTGCGCCGCGTCCTTCATGGACAACCTGGCCCCCGTGCAGAACGACACCGGGGCAGCGAAGGACGCCGTGCGCGACCCGCACACCTGGATCATGTCGGTGCTCTACATCGGCACCTTCGGCTCCTTCATCGGCTACAGCTTCGCCTTCGGGCTGGTCCTGCAGACCCAGTTCGGCCGGACCCCGCTGCAGGCCGCCTCGCTCACCTTCATCGGCCCGCTGCTCGGCTCGCTCATCCGGCCCGCGGGAGGGTGGCTCGCCGACCGGTACGGCGGCGCCCGGATCACCCTGTGGAACTTCGCCGCGATGGCCGCAGCGACCGGTGTCGTCGTGTACGCCTCGGGCATCGAGTCGCTCGCCGTGTTCCTCGTGGGGTTCACCGCCCTCTTCGTCCTGACCGGGCTGGGCAACGGGTCGACGTACAAGATGATCCCCGGCATCTTCCATGCCAAGGCGATCTCCCAGGGGCTCCGCGGTGAGGAGGCCGCGGCCCACGGGCGGCGGCTGTCCGGGGCGGCCATGGGACTCATCGGCGCCGTCGGCGCGCTCGGCGGGCTCGCCATCAACCTCGCGTTCCGGCAGTCCTTCCAGACCGCGGGCACGGGGACGGCGGCCTTCTGGACATTCCTCGCCTTCTACGGGGTGTGTTTCGCGGTCACTTGGGCGGTATACCTTCGCCGCGCCACCGTCGTCCCCGCGAAGCCGCAGCTCAGTTACGCCGAGGTGTGATCATGGCCGTCCGGCGTCGGGACGACGTAACGGGCGGGAAATACGGGTGAACCGAGCCTGTCACGCTTTCTTGGCAGTCTCGGTCCTCCGCATCAACGAGCAGCGGGACGAGAGCCGGTAGACCACATGCGCGACGACGAACAGCACGGGCCCCTCGCGGGTTTCACGGTCGGGGTGACCGCCGCACGGCGCGCGGACGAACTCGGCACCCTGTTGCAGCGACGGGGTGCCACCGTCGTACACGCGCCCGCCCTGCGGATCGTGCCGCTCGCCGACGACAGTGAACTCCTCGCCGCCACCGAGGAACTCATCGACCAGGTCCCCGACGTGGTCGTCGCGACCACCGCGATCGGCTTCCGCGGCTGGATCGAAGCCGCCGACGGCTGGGGCATCGGCGACCGGCTGCTGGACCGGCTGCGCACGGTCGAACTGCTGGCCCGCGGACCGAAGGTGAAGGGCGCCGTCCGGGCCGCCGGGCTCACCGAGGCGTGGTCGCCCGGATCCGAGTCCATGGCCGAGGTCCTGGACCGGCTCCTCGAGGAGGGCGTCGAGGGCCGCCGCATCGCACTCCAGCTGCACGGCGAACCACTGCCGGGCTTCGTCGAGTCGCTGCGGGCGGGCGGCGCCGAAGTCGTCGTCGTACCCGTCTACCGATGGATGGAACCCGAGGACCTCGCCCCGCTCGACCGGCTGCTCGACATCACCGCCGCCCGTGGCCTCGACGCGCTCACCTTCACCAGCGCCCCGGCCGCCGCCTCCTTCCTGAACCGGGCCGACAAGCGCGGACTGCTCCCGGAGATCCTGGGCGCTCTGCAGGGCGAAGTCGTCTCGGCCTGCGTCGGCCCGGTCACCGCACTGCCGTTGCAGGCCCGCGGCATCGACACCATCCAGCCGGAACGCTTCCGGCTCGGGCCGCTCGTCCAGCTGCTCTGCCGCGAACTGCCCGGTGGCGCCCGTACGTTGCCGGTCGCCGGGCACCGGGTCGAGATCCGCGGTCACGCGGTGCTCGTCGACGACGAACTGCGCCCCGTGCCGCCGGCCGGCATGGCCCTGCTGCACTGCCTGGCCCGCCGGCCGGGCTGGGTGGTGGCCCGGGCCGACCTGCTGCGCGCGCTGCCCGGCAGCGGTTCGGACGAACACGCGGTGGAGACCGCGATGGCCCGGCTGCGTACGGCACTCGGTGTGCCCCGGCTGATCCAGACGGTCGTCAAGCGCGGCTATCGACTGGCGCTGGACCCGGCGGCCGCGGACGCCAAGTACGCGGACTCCTGAGGCGTTACCGTGCAGGGATGACCACCGGAAACCAGCTGCTCGACACGGAGATACGACTCCGTCCCGCCACCATGGCCGACGCCGCCTGTCTGGCCGATTCGCTGACCCGCAGCCGCGCGTACCTGCAGCCCTGGGAGCCCATACGCCCCGATGTCTTCTACACCGAGAAGGGGCAGCAGGAGCGCCTGGCCGGGCTGCTGGCGGACCATGAGGCGGGGCGGGTGATGCCGTGGGTGCTCGCCGACGCCGACGACCGGGCGATGGGCGGGTTCACGCTCACCAACATCGTGCTGGGGCCGTTCCGCAGCGCCAGTCTCGGCTACTGGGTCGATGTCGCGTACGCGGGCCGGGGCCTTGCCACCGCGGCCGTGGCGCAGGTCTGCGCGGCGGCCAGGGACGTGCTGGGGCTGCACCGCGTCGAGGCCTCGACCCTGCTCGACAACGCGGCGTCGCAGCGAGTGCTCGCCAAGTGCGGCTTCGAGGTGATCGGTATGGCACCGCGCTATCTGCACATCAACGGTCAGTGGCGCGACCACCGGCTGTTCCAGCGGATCCTGCACGACGGTCCGGTCGAAGGACCGGCCGACCGGCCCTCCGCCGGCTGACCGGCCCGCCCGGCCGGACAGCCCTTAGCCGGCCTCCCGGACGTGGCGGTGCCCGTCGAGCGGCCACGGCGGACGGGCCGGGAGGATCTCCGCGAAGGCGTACCCGCTCTTCACGGCGACCCGGCACGAGGCGCGGTTGTCCTCCTGGTGGAGCAGGTCGAGCCGCCTCAGACCGTCGGCGGCGAAGGCGGCGAACGCCCAGCCGGTGAGCGCTTCGACCGCCTGCGGGGCGAGTCCGCGGCCCCGCGCCCGCGCCGCCGTCCAGTAGCCGACCTCGGCCGTACCGGAGCCGGGTGCCGGGTACTTCAGCGCCACATTGCCGACCGGTCGGTCGTCGAGGTCCGTGTCGACGACGGCGAAGCTGAACCGGGTGCCGGACTCCCGGCCCTCGGTCTGGACCCGCAGCCAGCGTTCCGCGTCCGCCTCGTCCGTGATGAGATCTCGCAATCGGTCGCGCATCGCGGGATCGCGGTAGGCCTCCACCAGCGCCGGTATGTCGTCCCGGCACCAGGGCCGCAGCAGCAGGGGGCCGGCCGAGAACGCGGCCTCCCGGAGATCGTCGCTCATGTCCTCACCGTACGGGGGGCCCGGCCGCGACCCGGGTGGTGGGAGGGGTTCCGGGCCGGGCCGGTGACGGGCACTCTGGTGGTGGCTACCACCGGTGACCCCGAGGCGGTGACATGCGCATGGCGGCGGGCAAAGGCTCGTACGACTGGCGGTTCGACTCCGGGCGGCTCTGCCTGGACCTGGTGGCGACAGGGATCGGCACCTCCGGCGCCTGCGAACTGCTCGACGGGACGGACCGGCTCGCCGACTGGCTGGTGAGCACCGGACTCATACCGGAGGACACCCGTCTCGACGCCGTCGACGACACCTGGCTGGCGAGCTTCCGGCAGCTGCGGACAGGCGTCGACCTGTTGCTGACCGCCGAGCTCGCGGGCCGCGACGCCGACGGCGCGCTCGAACGCGTCAACGAACTTGCCGCCGGGGCCCCGCCGGGGGTGCGGGCCGTGCGCGCCCGGAACGGTCTGCTGGTACGGGCGCTGAGCGCCGACCTCGAATGCCGGGCGCTGCTGTCCGCCGTCGCCCGCGACGTCGTGGAGCTCCTGACCGACCCCGTCGCGCGGGCCGGGCTCCGCCGCTGCGAGGGCGACAACTGCCGACGGATCTACCTCGACACGTCACGCGGGCGGCGGCGGCGCTGGTGCTCCAGCGAGGTGTGCGGGAACCGGGAACGGGTGGCCCGGCACCGGCGCCGGGCGGCGGGGGCCACGGTCCCGGCGGAGCTCACCTCGTAAAAATTCTCGGAACAGCATTGAATGGATCGGGCCCCGCCTCCGTATTCGATGGCCAAGGAGCTCTACAGGGTCTCGACCGGGAGGTTCGGGTGCGCAAGGATGCGGCCGTGGCCGATGACCGTCCGCACAGGGCTCGACATCGCAGTGAACCGCCCCCGTCTCCCTCCGCCGTCCCCGACGAGGAGCTGATGCGGGCGCTCTACCGCGAACACGCCGGACCGCTGCTCGCGTACGTGCTCCGCCTCGTCGCCGGCGACCGTCAGCGTGCCGAGGACGTGGTGCAGGAAACGCTCATCCGTGCCTGGAAGAACGCCGGTCAGCTCAACCGGGCGACCGGCTCTGTCCGCCCCTGGCTGGTGACGGTCGCCCGGCGCATCGTCATCGACGGCCACCGCAGCCGGCAGGCCCGGCCGCACGAGGTCGATCCGTCGCCGCTGGAGGTCATTCCCGCGGAGGACGAGATTGACAAGGCGCTGTGGTTGATGACGCTCTCGGATGCGCTCGACGACTTGACCCCCGCCCATCGGGAAGCATTGGTCGAGACCTACTTCAAGGGACGTACGGTCAATGAGGCTGCCGAGGTGCTCGGCATACCCAGCGGCACGGTGCGGTCCCGGGTCTTCTACGCACTGCGCTCGATGAAGCTCGCACTCGAAGAGAGGGGGATCACGGCATGAGCGACCACGAGTGGGAGCCTTTCGGGCCCCGGCCGACCGGTCCCTCCAGCCCCACCGGCCCGACAGGTCCGCTCGGCCGCCCGGGAATCCCCAGCAGCTTCGGCGGCCCCGGAGGCTTCGACGGCTTCGGCGCGGCCCCCGGCCCCGGCTCCGGCGGAGCCACCGAAGGGCCGGAGCACGACGCCGCCGGAGCGTACGTCCTGGGCATCCTGGACGAGACCGAGGCCTCCGCGTTCGAGGAGCATCTGGCCGGCTGCGCGCTCTGCGCCGCCCATCTCGACGAGTTCGCCGGCATGGAACCCATGCTCGCGATGCTCGCCGAGGCCCCTGCCGCCGCACCGGGGGCCCGCCCCGTCCCGCACGTCCCCGTGCCGCCCGCCCCACGGGTGCTCGACCGTCTGGTCGACGAGGTCGCGACCAGACGGGCCAGGCGGCGGCGCCGCGGCATGTATCTGGTGGCGGCCGCCGCGGCGCTGATCATCGGCGGTCCGGTGGTCGCCGTCGTGGCCACCGGCGGCGGCGACAGCGGCACGAACCAAGCGGCCGACCCGCACCCCACCAGCCCTGCCGAGGACGCGTTCTTCCACCACATGACGGAGAAGGTGCAGGCCACCGATCCCGTCACCAAGGTGGACGCCACGGTCGGCACGGAGAAGAAGGCGTGGGGCACGCACGCCGTGCTGGAGCTCAATAACGTCACGGGGCCGGAGAAGTGCAGCCTGATCGCCGTCTCGAAGACCGGCGAGGAGGAGGTCGTCACCTCCTGGTCCGTACCGAAGTGGGGTTACGGCATCAAGGACTCCCCGCACCCGGCCGCGAGATATCCGCTCTATGTCCACGGTGGCGCGGCGATGGACCGTGCTGACATCGACCATTTCGAGGTGCGCACCTTCGACGGAAAGCGGCTGGTGGACATCGACGCATAACCGCCCGACCGGGACCCGACGCACAATCGAGACCTGCCACGAGCCATATCGGTGCTCGTGGCAGGTGCGCGGCGGGGCTTCCTTCGCATAGGGTTGACGGCTGCCCAATGCACGTCAGAAGGGGGCCTCGGTGGCCGCGCAGGATGCCGCTGTCGATTCGTTGCGGGACCGGGAAATCGGTGTCGAGCAGGAACATCTCGACCGTGTTTATCACCGCCTTGAGGAGAAGATCCACGAGGCGGAATTTCTCATGAACGATGCCGTCAAGCGCGGCCAGGTCGGCACGCCCGGCGCGCTCGCCGAGCGTGATGCCCAGGTGTTCCGGGCCGGGATCCACCTCAACCGGCTGAACAGCGAGTTCGAGGACTTCCTCTTCGGGAGGATCGATCTGCTGCTCGGCAAGGACGGCGAGCGCGGCCCGGACGGCGCGTTCACCTCGGTCGAACCGGCCGACGACGCCGTGCGCGACGACAGCACGGCCGATATCGCGGAGACGCTCCACATCGGCCGGATCGGGGTCCTCGACTCCGACTACGCGCCACTGGTCATCGACTGGCGGGCACCCGCCGCCGCGCCGTTCTACCGGTCGACGCCGAAGGATCCGGGCCGGGTGGTACGCCGCCGGGTCATCCGCTCCAAGGGCCGCAAGGTCCTCGGGGTCGAGGACGATCTGATGCGCCCGGAGCTGACCTCGTACAAGGGCGGCGACAAGCTCCCCGTCATCGGCGACGGCGCGCTGATGGCGGCGCTCGGCCAGGCCCGCAGCCACACCATGCGGGACATCGTCTCGTCCATCCAGGCCGAGCAGGACATGGTGATCCGGGCGCCCGCCGCCTCCGTCACCGAGGTCTCCGGCGGCCCCGGCACCGGCAAGACCGCCGTGGCCCTGCACCGCGCCGCGTATCTGCTCTACCAGGACCGGCGGCGGTACGCAGGTGGCATCCTCGTCGTCTCGCCGACCCCGCTGCTCGTCGCCTACACCGAAGGCGTGCTGCCCTCGCTCGGCGAGGAGGGGCAGGTCGCGATCCGCGCGGTCGGTTCGCTCTCCGACGAGGCGGCGGGCGTCGAGGGTGCCACCACGTACGACGAACCGGCCGTCGCCCGGATCAAGGGCTCCTCCCGGATGCTCCAGGTGCTGCGCAAGGCGGCCCGCGGGGCGCTCGAACAGCCCCGGACCCCGGGCGTGCCCCAGGGCGGACAGGGCGGCCAGCTGTCGTTCGGCGACGAGGAGGGTACCGACGGCTCCGAGGACGAGACGTCCGCGCCCGTCAGTACGCCCACCCACCTGCGCGTGGTCGCCTTCGGCGCCCGCGTGGAGCTGAATGCCGACGAGCTCCACCGCATCCGGCAGTCCGTACTCGGCGGCACCACCCCGGTCAACCTGCTGCGCCCCCGCGCCCGCAGGCTGCTGCTGGACGCCCTGTGGAACAAGTCGTCGGGCCGGGGCCGCTACACCGACCCCGAGCTGGCCGCGGAACTGCGCTCCTCCTTCGACGACGACGTCTCCACCGAGACGCCGTTCATCGACTTCCTGAACGCTTGGTGGCCCGAGCTCACCCCGCGCGGGGTGCTCGCCGCGATGACCGACGAGAAGCGGCTCGGCCGCTGGGCGCGCCGGGTCCTCAACCAGGGCGAGGTGCGCCGCCTCGCCCGCTCGCTGAAGCGGCTCGACAGCGCGGGCCGGGGCCCTCTGTCCGTACACGATGTGGCGATCCTCGACGAGCTGCACGCGCTGCTCGGCACCCCGCACCGGCCGAAGAAGAAGCGCGAGTTCGATCCGCTGGACCAGCTCTCGGGTCTGGAGGAGCTGATGCCGCAGCGCGAGGAGACCCAGCGCGAGCGGGCCGAGCGGCTCGCGGCGGAGCGTACGGAGTACACGCACGTCATCGTCGACGAGGCGCAGGACCTCACACCGATGCAGTGGCGCATGGTCGGCCGCCGCGGCCGTACCGCCACCTGGACCATCGTCGGCGACCCGGCGCAGTCCTCCTGGTCCGATCCCGACGAGGCGGCCGAGGCGCGCGACGAGGCGCTCGGCAACCGCCCGCGCCGCCGGTTCACCCTCACCGTCAACTACCGGAACCCGGCGGAGATCGCGGAGCTCGCGGCGAAGGTCCTGGAGCTCGCGATGCCCGGGATGGAGTCCCCGGCCGCGGTCCGTTCGACGGGAGTGCAGCCCCGCTTCGAGGCCGTACGCGACGGCGATCTGGCCGGGGTCGTGCGGGAGGAGGCGCGGCGGCTGCTCGGCGAGGTGGACGGCACGGTCGGTGTCGTGGTCGCGATGAACCGGCGCGCGCAGGCGCGCAAGTGGCTCGCGGAGCTCGGCGACCGGGTGGTGGCGCTCGGCAGCCTGGAGGCCAAGGGCCTGGAGTACGACGCCACGGTCGTCGTCTCGCCGGCGGAGATCGCCGACGAGTCGCCGGCCGGTCTGCGGGTGCTGTACGTGGCGCTGACCCGTGCGACGCAGCAGCTCACCGTGGTGTCGGGGGAGCGGGACCTGCCTGACGAGGACGGGGTTCCGGATCTGCTCAGGGACTGACGGCCAAGTCAACCTGCGTCGCGGGAATCACTTATCCCGGGGACTTTGTTAGCCTGGTGTCGGCACCGGCTCGATCCAAGCCCCCGGGCCCAACCTTCGTCGCTTCGAGCGACCACTTGCCGCGAGGCGAGCATGGCGGGTCGGTGCCGCTCAAGTGAAAAAGACAGACCCGTGTCACCTTCCGGTGGCGCGGGTCTGTTTTTGTTGGTGGCCTGGTCCGGCCGCCGCGTGCAGGGCTGCCGGGGTTCCACGTAGAGATCAAATCTCGTATGGTGGAAAATACTTTCCGAAGAGTGGCAGTCATTACCGGCTACCAGCCAGTAGGTGCGAATATCGGGAAGCGTGTCCGAGGCGAGCGCCCCGGCCGCGCAGCAATGAAGCTAGGGAAAGCGAAGGACTCGGCCATGGCAACGGCGCCCAGCGTCTCGTACTCGATGACGGTCAGGCTGGAGGTGCCCGCGAGCGGCACAGCGGTCTCCCAGCTCACCACGGCCGTGGAGTCCTCCGGCGGTTCGGTCACCGGCCTCGACGTGACCGCTTCCGGTCACGAGAAGCTGCGGATCGACGTCACCATCGCGGCCTCCTCCACCGCGCACGCGGACGAGATCGTCGAAGGTCTGCGCGACATCGAGGGTGTCGTGCTGGGCAAGGTCTCCGACCGTACGTTCCTGATGCACCTCGGCGGCAAGATCGAGATGGCGTCCAAGCACCCCATCCGCAACCGTGACGACCTCTCGATGATCTACACCCCGGGTGTGGCGCGGGTCTGCATGGCGATTGCCGAGAACCCCGAGGACGCCCGCCGTCTCACCATCAAGCGCAACTCCGTCGCAGTTGTGACGGACGGCTCCGCCGTACTCGGCCTCGGCAACATCGGTCCGATGGCGGCGCTGCCGGTGATGGAGGGCAAGGCGGCCCTCTTCAAGCGGTTCGCCGGCATCGACGCCTGGCCGATCTGCCTGGACACCCAGGACACCGACGCGATCGTCGAGATCGTCAAGGCGATCGCCCCCGGCTTCGCGGGCATCAACCTGGAGGACATCTCCGCACCCCGCTGCTTCGAGATCGAGGCACGGCTGCGCGAGGCCCTCGACATCCCCGTCTTCCACGACGACCAGCACGGCACCGCGATCGTCGTACTGGCCGCCCTGACCAACGCACTTCGCGTGGTGGGCAAGGGAATTGGGGACGTGCGCGTCGTCATGTCCGGCGCCGGGGCAGCCGGTACGGCCATCCTGAAGCTGCTCATCGCCGCGGGCGTCAAGCACGCCGTCGTCGCCGACATCCACGGTGTGGTGCACGCGGGCCGCGAGGACCTGATCTCCGCCGACCCCGACTCGCCGCTGCGCTGGATCGCCGACAACACCAACCCGGAATCGATGACCGGCACGCTCAAGGAGGCCGTCGTCGGCGCCGACGTCTTCATCGGCGTCTCCGCTCCGAACGTGCTGGACGGAAACGACGTCGCGGCGATGGCGGACGGCGCGATCGTGTTCGCGCTCGCGAACCCGGACCCCGAGGTGGACCCGGCAATCGCCCGCCAGACCGCGGCAGTTGTGGCCACCGGGCGTTCCGACTTCCCGAACCAGATCAACAACGTGCTGGTCTTCCCGGGTGTCTTCCGCGGTCTGCTGGACGCTCAGTCCCGCACGGTCAACACGGAGATGATGCTCGCCGCGGCCGGCGCGCTCGCCGAGACGGTCGCCGAGGACGAGCTGAACCGGAACTACATCATCCCGTCGGTCTTCAACGACAAGGTGGCGGGCGCTGTCGCCGGGGCCGTCCGCACGGCCGCGAAGGCCGCTGGAGGCACGGTGACGGGCCCGGCGAACTCCATGTGAACCCACGGCTTCCCTTACCCGCCACGGCCCCTGCCGGGGGCTGTGGCGGGCTGTGGCGCCCCCCACGTAGGCCCGCCCCACGGCGCGTCGCGGGTCGCGGGGCCCCAAACGCCCCTTTAGGGTGGGCGGGCAGCGAGCCCCGCAGGACCCCGCACCCGCTGTGGACCCGCCGAGGGGCGCTCCAGCATCTGCTGAGGGCCGCTTCAGGGAGTCGACGGAACGTCACCACGACGAGGCAGTGGCGGCTTTCGTGTGACTCCGGAGGGTGCCGGATTGGCTTTCCCGCCGCAGGTGGGGGCAGGATGCGTATTCGGGCGCGAGGGTCTGACGTCAGACCCGGGTCCGGGGACTGTCCGAGGGCCCTGGCAGCATCGGCTTCGATCTCACGCCTCACAGGCAAGAAGAACACGGGAGTAACAACATGAACCGCAGTGAGCTGGTGGCCGCCCTGGCCGACCGTGCCGAGGTGACCCGCAAGGACGCCGACGCCGTGCTGGCCGCGCTCGCCGAGACCGTCGGTGAGATCGTCGCCAAGGGCGACGAGAAGGTCACCATCCCCGGCTTCCTGACCTTCGAGCGCACTCACCGTGCCGCTCGCACCGCTCGTAACCCGCAGACCGGCGACCCGATCAACATCCCGGCCGGCTACAGCGTGAAGGTCTCCGCGGGCTCGAAGCTCAAGGAAGCCGCCAAGGGCAAGTAAGCCCCGTAGGCACGACGGAGGGCGGTCACCCCGACCAGGGTGACCGCCCTCCGGCGCGTTCGGGCCGCAGAATCCGCTGGAAGGCCGCTCTGAGCCTCTGCGAGGCCACTGCCGGGCCGTAGCGAGGTTCCGGCGACGAAAGGCCGTGTGCGCGGGCCTCGCAGGCGAACGAGAAGCGGGGGCCCGGGGCAGTGCCCCGAACCCCCGCGTCGGACCTGGCCGTCGGGCGCCCGCCCTCAGACCAGTGACCCGCCCGGCAGCTCCACCTTCGCGCCCAGCTTCTCCAGCTTGTCCATGAAGTTCTCGTAGCCACGGTTGATCAGGTCGATGCCGTGCACCCGGGACGTGCCCTGCGCCGCCAGCGCGGCGATCAGGTACGAGAACCCGCCGCGCAGGTCCGGGATGACCAGATCCGCGCCCTGCAGCTTCGTCGGCCCGGACACGACCGCCGAGTGCAGGAAGTTCCGCTGGCCGAAGCGGCAGTCGGAGCCGCCCAGGCACTCGCGGTAGAGCTGGATGTGCGCCCCCATCTGGTTGAGCGCGGACGTGAAGCCGAGCCGGGACTCGTACACCGTCTCGTGGACGATGGACAGGCCCGCGGCCTGCGTCAGCGCCACCACCAGCGGCTGCTGCCAGTCGGTCTGGAAGCCGGGGTGCACGTCCGTCTCCAGGGCGATGGCGTTCAGCGCGCCGCCCGGGTGCCAGAAGCGGATGCCCTCGTCGTCGATCTCGAAGGCGCCGCCGACCCGGCGGAACGTGTTCAGGAACGTCATCATCGAGCGCTGCTGCGCGCCGCGCACGTAGATGTTGCCCTCGGTCGCCAGCGCCGCGGACGCCCAGGAGGCCGCCTCCAGGCGGTCCGGGATCGCCCGGTGCGTGTAACCGTCGAGCCGGTCGACACCGGTGATCCGGATCGTCCGGTCGGTGTCCATCGAGATGATCGCGCCCATCTTCTGCAGCACGCAGATGAGGTCCTCGATCTCCGGCTCCACGGCCGCGTTGGACAGCTCGGTGACACCCTCGGCGAGCACCGCCGTCAGCAGCACCTGCTCGGTGGAGCCCACCGACGGGTACGGCAGCCGGATCTTCGTACCGCGCAGCCGCTGAGGGGCCTCCAGGTACTGGCCGTCCGCCCGCTTCTCGATCGTCGCGCCGAACTGCCGCAGGACGTCGAAGTGGAAGTCGATCGGACGTCCGCCGATGTCACAGCCGCCGAGTCCCGGAATGAACGCGTGGCCCAGGCGGTGCAGCAGCGGGCCGCAGAAGAGGATCGGGATGCGCGACGAGCCCGCGTGGGCATCGATGTCGGCGACGTTCGCGCTCTCGACATGGGTGGGGTCCAGGATCAGCTCACCCGGTTCGTCACCGGGGCGGACCGTCACCCCGTGCAGCTGCAGCAGGCCCCGCACGACCCGCACATCGCGGATGTCGGGCACATTGCGCAGCCGGCTGGGCCCGCTGCCGAGCAGCGCGGCGACCATCGCCTTCGGCACCAGGTTCTTGGCGCCTCGGACGCGGATCTCGCCCTCCAGCGGGGTTCCGCCGTGGACAAGCAGGACATCGTCTGTGCCGGTCATGAATCTCGCGTTCCGGAGTGGTCGGGCAGGGGGCCAACCGAAAGGGTAATGGGCAGGCACCCCCCTTCCATAAGGCTACGGGGGATGTACGAACGTCATGAATCCGCTATAACACGTTCTGCTTGCCGAGCCTTGCGGAGGGTCACCGTCCGCAAGTGCCTGCCGGACCGTGCGCTCTCCGTGCACCCGTGCGCCCTGAGCTGCGCTCGGGCCCCCTTCGGCGCCCGGCGTACCACTTGGTCCCCATGGAGGGCGAAGATGCGGGATCATTTCTGCCATGACCGAGGTGTCCTCGCTCACAGGGCGGCTGCTCGTGGCCACACCCGCCCTGGCGGACCCGAACTTCGACCGCGCGGTGGTGCTGCTCCTCGACCACGACGAGGAGGGCTCGCTCGGTGTGGTCCTGAACCGCCCGACCCCGGTCGGTGTCGGTGACATCCTCGTGTCCTGGGCCGATCTGACCGCCGAGCCGGACGTGGTCTTCCAGGGCGGCCCCGTCTCGCTCGACTCCGCGCTCGGCGTCGCGGTGATCCCCGGCGACGAGGGGCCGCTCGGCTGGCGGCGGGTGTACGGGGCGATCGGCCTGGTGGACCTGGAGGCGCCCCCGGAGCTGCTGGCCGCGGCGCTCGGCTCGCTGCGGATCTTCGCCGGATACGCGGGCTGGGGACCCGGACAGCTGGAGACGGAGCTGACCGAGGGGGCCTGGTACGTGGTGGAGTCCGAGCCCGGAGACGTCTCCTCGCCGCATCCGGAACAGCTGTGGCGGGCGGTCCTGCGCCGTCAGCGCAGCGAGCTCGCCATGATCGCCACGTATCCGGACGACCCTTCGCTCAACTGAAGGCCGACCCTTTCAGTACCCTGGCTGTTATGAGCACTCTTGAGCCCGAGCGCGGGGCAGGTACGGGGACCCTCGTAGAGCCGACGCCGCAGGTGTCGAGCGGCGACGGCGACCACGAGCGCTACGCCCATTACGTCCAGAAGGACAAGATCATGGCGAGTGCCCTGGAGGGCACCCCCGTGGTCGCACTGTGCGGGAAGGTCTGGGTACCGGGGCGCGACCCCAAGAAGTATCCGGTCTGTCCCATGTGCAAGGAGATCTACGAGTCCATGGGCGCCGGTGGCGACAAGGACAAGGGCAAGGGCGGCAAGGACAAGAAGTAGTCCGTCCCCGACCGTTCGGGCCGAGGCCCCCGGGAGCACGCTGACGCGTGCTCCCGGGGGCCTTTTCGTATGCCCTTTCGTAGGCCCTGGGACGTTTGCCCGTATCGCTCGGTCACAGATTGGTTGAGACCACTTGTCGACGTCCGTGACCGCTCCTACTCTCCTGCCAGTTGTACAGAACGAAACGCTCGTTGCATATGTTGCAACACTCAATCGGTAGGGGTTCCGGATGAAGCTTTCCGCCCGAATTGCCGCCCCGGCCGCGGCGCTTGTGCTGGCCGGCCTGACCGCCACCGCCTGCGCGCCGCAGACGTCCGACACCGGCGCCAAGGGGGACGAAAAGACCGGGACGCTGCGCGTATGGCTGTTCCAGGAGGTCGGCAACAAGCCCAAGGAGCAGGTCGTCGACGCGGCGGTGGCCGACTTCGAGAAGACCCACAAGGGTGCGAAGGCGGAGATCGAGTACATCCCCGTCGACACCCGCGCCCAGCGCATCAAGGCCGCCTTCAACGATCCCAAGAGCGCGCCGGACCTCATCGAGTACGGCAACACGGACACGGCCGGTTACGTCAAGGACGGCGGACTTGCCGATGTGAGCAAGGAGTTCGCGGCCTGGGACGAGGCCAAGGACACCGACCCGACCGCGAAGCAGTCGGTGACGGTCGGCGGCAAGGTGTACGGGGCGCCGCTCTTCGTCGGCGTACGCGCGCTGTACTACCGCACCGACATCTTCAAGGACCTGGGCATCGAACCGCCCGAGTCGCAGGCCGAACTCGTCTCCACCGCCAAGAAGATCCACAAGAAGAAGCCGGAGCTGTACGGCCTCGCCGTCGGTGGCGCGTACACGTACGGCGCGATGCCGTTCATCTGGGCGAACGGCGGCGAACTCGCCGACGAGAGCGGTGGCACGTACAAGGCGGCCATCAACAGCGACCGGGCCCGCAAGGGCATCGAGGCGTACACCTCGCTCTTCGGCGACAGCAACTGCCCGGCCGCCAAGTGCGCCGCGATGGGCGGCAATGCGACGGTCACCGCCTTCGCCTCCGGCAAGGCGGCCATGGCGATCGGCGGCGACTTCAGCCACGCGGCCGTCGAGGCGGGCTCGGTGAAGGGCAAGTACGCGGTGGTTCCGCTGCCCGGCGCGTCCGAAGGGTCGATCGCCCCCGCGTTCGCGGGCGGGAACAACATCGGTGTACTGAAGAGCAGTTCGCACCGCACCCTGGCCGTGGACCTGATGAAGTCGCTGACCGGCAAGCAGACCCAGGAGAAGCTGTTCGACGCGATGGGCTTCCTGCCGACGTACACCGATGTGCGGGCCACGGTCGCGCAGAAGGAGCCGTTCGTCGAACCGTTCGTCAAGACGCTGGGCGCGGGTGCCAAGTTCGTCCCGGCCTCGCCGGGCTGGGGCCAGATCGACTCCTCGCTGATCCTGCCGACGATGTTCCAGGAGATCGTCAGCGGCCGTAAGGACGTGGCACAGGCCTCGGACGACGCGGCGAAGAAGATGGACGCGGCGTTCGCCGACGCGGGCTGACGATGACGGCGGACACTACGGCGTACAAGGCTCCTGCGGCGACCGGGACGGGCAGCACGCCCCGGCGCCGCCTCTCCCGCGGACCGGCACGCCGCCCCGGCTGGACCCCCTGGCTCTACCTGCTGCCCGCGCTCGTCCTCCTCGGCGGGCTCCTCCTCTACCCGATCTACCAGCTCGGCCTGATCTCGTTCCTGGAGTACACCCAGGCCCAGGTCAGCGGCGGTGAACCGACCACCTTCCAGGGGCTCGGGAACTACGCGACGCTCTTCGGCGACAGCCAGTTCTGGCAGGTGCTCCTCGCGACCGTCGTCTTCGCCGCGGCCTGTGTGCTCGCCACCCTGCTGGTCGGCTGCGCGCTCGCCGTCCTGCTGACGCGCGTACGGGCCCTGCCCCGGCTCGCGCTGATGCTGGCGGCGCTCGGCGCCTGGGCGACGCCCGCGATCACCGGCTCCACCGTCTGGATGTTCCTTTTCGACCCGGACTTCGGACCGGTCAACAGGGTGCTGGGGCTGGGCGACTTCTCCTGGACGTACGGGCGCTACAGCGCCTTCGCCCTGGTGCTCCTCGAAGTGCTCTGGTGCTCGTTCCCGTTCGTGATGGTGACGGTGTACGCGGGCATCCGGGCGATCCCCGCCGAGGTGTTGGAGGCGGCCGCGCTGGACGGCGCCTCGCAGTGGCGGATCTGGCGGTCGGTCATGGCACCGATGCTCCGGCCGATCCTCGTCGTCGTCACCATCCAGTCGATCATCTGGGACTTCAAGGTCTTCACGCAGATCTATGTGATGACGGGCGGCGGCGGCATCGCGGGCCAGAACCTGGTGCTCAACGTGTACGCGTACCAGAAGGCGTTCGCGTCCTCGCAGTACAGCCTGGGTTCGGCGATCGGGGTCGTGATGCTGGTGATCCTGCTGGCCGTCACGCTGGTCTATCTGCGCCTGGTACGGCGCCAGGGGGAGGAACTGTGAGCGTGCTGCGCATCCGTCGTCCGGGCAGGCTGGCCGCCGAGGCCGCCGCACTCCTGATCGCCGCCGCGGTTGCCTTCCCGTTGTACTGGATGGTGCTCTCCGCACTCAAGCCGGCGGGTGAGATCCAGTCCACCGACCCCCGTCCGTGGACGCTGTCACCGTCCCTGGACTCCTTCCGCCGGGTCCTCGAACAGCACGATTTCGGCCGCTACTTCCTCAACAGCCTGATCGTCGCCGGCACGGTCGTCGTAGCGTCCGCGCTGGTCGCCTTTCTGGCGGCGACGGCGGTGACCCGCTTCCGCTTCCGGTTCCGCACCACCCTGCTGATCATGTTCCTCATCGCGCAGATGGTGCCGGTGGAGGCGCTGACCATCCCGCTGTTCTTCCTGATGCGGGACTTCGGCCAGCTCAACACGCTCGGTTCGCTGATCCTGCCGCACCTCGCCTTCTCGCTGCCGTTCGCGATCTGGATGCTGCGCGGCTTCGTCAAGGCCGTCCCGGACGCACTGGAGGAGGCCGCCTACATCGACGGCGCGAGCCGCACCCGCTTCCTGTGGCAGATCCTCTTCCCCCTGGTCCTCCCGGGGCTCGTGGCGACCAGCGTCTTCTCGTTCATCTCGACCTGGAACGACTTCCTGTTCGCCAAGTCCTTTCTCATCAGCGACACCTCGCAGTCGACGCTTCCGATGGCGCTGCTGGTGTTCTTCAAACCGGACGAGAACGACTGGGGAGGGATCATGGCAGCCTCGACGGTGATGACCGTCCCCGTGCTGGTCTTCTTCGTACTCGTACAGCGACGCCTGGTCTCGGGACTGGGCGGAGCGGTTAAGGACTGACGTCATGGACATGGAACTGATCCCGGCACCGGTGAGCGTCGGCGACCAGGGACGGCGCGGCTTCCTGATGGACCGGGCCACGACCATCACCGGGCAGGACGGCACCGAGTCCACCGAGCGCTGGCTCCGCTCCACGCTCGGGGCCGCCTTCGGACTGTCGCTCCCACCGGGCGCCGAGGGCAAGGACAACACCGTCCTGCTGCGCATCGACCCGGCCCTGGAGCCCGAGGGCTACCGGCTGTCCACCGGGACCGGTCAGAGCGTCGTGATCACCGGTGGCAGCCCCGCCGGGGTCTTCTGGGGCGCCCAGACCCTCCGGCAACTCCTGGGACCGGAAGCCTTCCGCCGGGCACCCGTCTCCGACGGCGTTCCCGCACGCGTTCCGTCCACCGACATCGAGGACCGGCCCCGCTTCTCCTGGCGCGGCATGATGCTCGACGTCTCACGGCACTTCCTGCCCAAGGACGACGTCCTGCGCTACCTCGACCTCCTCGCCGCCCACAAGTTGAACGTCTTCCACTTCCACCTCACCGACGACCAGGGCTGGCGCGTGGAGATCAAGCGCTACCCGAAGCTCACCGAGGTCGGCTCCTGGCGCTCCCGTACCAAGCACGGGCACCGGGCCTCGGAGCTGTGGGACGAGACCCCGTACGGCGGCCACTACACCCAGGACGACATCCGCGAGATCGTCGCGTACGCCGCCGAGCGGCACATCCGCGTCGTCCCCGAGATCGACATCCCGGGCCACTCGCAGGCCGCCATCAGCGCATACCCGGAACTGGGCAACACCGACGTCATCGACACCACCACCCTCTCCGTGTGGGACACCTGGGGCGTCAGTCCGAACGTACTCGCGCCCACCGACAACACGCTGCGCTTCTTCGAAGGCGTCTTCGAGGAGCTCCTCGACCTCTTCCCGGCCGCCACCTCGCCGTTCATCCACATCGGCGGGGACGAATGCCTCAAGGACCAGTGGAAGGAGTCCCCGACCGCCCAGGCCCGCATCGGGGAGCTCGGCCTGGCCGACGAGGACGAGCTGCAATCCTGGTTCATCCGGCATTTCGACCGATGGCTCACCGCGCGCGGCCGTCGCCTCATCGGCTGGGACGAGATCCTCGAAGGCGGCCTCCCGGACGGCGCGGCCGTGTCGTCGTGGCGCGGGTACGCGGGCGGTATCGCCGCAGCCGAAGCCGGGCACGACGTCGTGATGTGCCCGGAGCAGCAGGTGTATTTGGACCACCGTCAGGACGGCGGCCCCGACGAACCGATGCCCATCGGGTACGTCCGCACCCTCGAGGACGTCTTTCGCTTCGACCCCGTACCGCCTGGCCTGACCGAGGAGGCGGCCGGTCACATCCTCGGCACCCAGGCCAACGTGTGGACCGAGGTCATGCAGAACCGGTCCCGCGTCGACTACCAGGTCTTTCCGCGGCTCGTGGCCTTCGCCGAGGTCGCCTGGTCGGCACTGCCCGCACCTGCCGACCGGGACTTCGCCGATTTCGAACGGCGAATGACGGCGCACTACGCCCGACTTGACGCGCTCGGCGTCGAGTACCGCCCGCCGGGCGGCCCGTTGCCGTGGCAGCGACGCCCCGGCGTTCTCGGACGCCCGATCGAGGGGGCGCCCCCGAACGTGTGAGCCCGGCCGCAGTGCGGGTCCGGCCACCACGGTTCCTGGGAACGTGGTGGCCGGCAAGCGTCCACCGCACGAACGGAACAAGTCGTACAACCATGGCTGAAGAGTTCCAATTCACACTCTGCGCCCAAGAGGTGCGAAACGGGACCATCTTCCAGGTAGGGGACGGATGCACCCTTCGCGGACCCTCGCGTCGGTCCGATCGGAAGATGTGCCAGAGTTGCCACGTCCGGCCTTCGAGCACGTACCGTACGGCGAAACAAGCCGGACGCCGGGACACCGGGAAGGGGCAGCTGGGTTGACCACGCACGCACCGCAGGCGGCGCAGTCCGTGACGCTGCCCGCTTCGCTCGACGAGGCCGTGGCGGCGCTCGGCGCCATGCCCGCCGCCGTTCCTGTCGCCGGTGGCACGGACTTGATGTCGGCCGTCAACAAGGGGCTCCTGCGTCCCTCCGGGCTGGTCGGCCTCGGCCGGATCAGTGAGCTCCGCGGCTGGCACTACCAGGACGGTCACGCCCTGCTCGGCGCCGGCCTCACGCACGCCCGTATGGGGCGGCCCGACTTCGCCGCCCTGATCCCCGCCCTGGCCGCGTCCGCGCGCGCCGCGGGCCCGCCCCAGATCCGTAACGCCGGGACGCTCGGCGGCAACATCGCCACCGCCGCCCCGACCGGCGACGCCCTGCCGGTGCTCGCCGCCCTGGAGGCCGAGCTCGTCATCGCGGGCCCCGGCGGCGCCCGCCGCGAGATCCCCGTCTCGCACCTGCTGGCCGGCCGCGAGATGCTCGAGCCGGCGGAGCTGATCGGCTTCGTCCGCGTACCGCTGCTGCACGCCCCGCAGGTCTTCCTGAAGGCGACCGGCCGCACCGGCCCCGGCCGCGCCACTGCATCCGTCGCGATCGTCCTCGACCCGGCCCGGCGCGGGGTGCGCTGTGCGGTCGGCGCCATAGCGCCGATGCCGCTGCGCCCGCTGGAGGCCGAGCGGTGGATCGCCTCGCTGATCGACTGGGACGGTGAACGGGGCCTGGCACCCGACGCGCTGGCCGCGTTCGGCGAGTACGTCGCGGCGGCGTGCATCCCGGACCAGGCACCGCCCGCCGACGGGGGCGAGGCGCCACCGCTGCCGCCTGCCGTACTGCATCTGCGGCGCACGGTCGCCGCGCTCGCCCGACGCGCGCTGGGGAGGGCACTGTCGTGAGCAACAGCAACAACCACGAGGACCACAACGAGCAGCACGGGGGCTGGCAGCCGACCCCGCAGGGCGGCGAGTACGACTCCGAGGCCACCGCCTTCGTCCACCTGCCGCCGGAGGACCTGGCGAGCGCGCCGCTGGCTGCCCCCGGCCATGGCTACGTACCGCCGATGATCCTGCCGCTGACCCCTGCGGCCGGGCTCGACCCGGCGGCGACGGGCAGCTGGGTGGTCCAGACGCGGGGCCTGCCGGACGGCGGGGCGGAGCAGCAGGCGCAGGGCGAGGTGCACTGGCCGGATCCGAACCAGCAGCACGGGTACCCGCAGCACGAGCAGCACTCCCCGGGCGAGCAGTACCCGCAGCACGTGCAGCACTCCGCGGACGAGCAGTACCCGCAGCACGAGCAGCACTCAGCGGGCGAGCAGTACGCCCAGCACGAGCAGCACGGTGAGCCGTCGGCCGCGACCGGCCAGTGGGACTTCACCGAGGCGACGCCAGCGGAGTCCCTCGGCCACACCGGCCAGTGGACGATCCCGGTCGCCGAGGGCGAGCTCCCGGACGAGTCCGGTGAGTTCACGACCTCGGCACTGGCCTCCCAGTGGTACGCGGACCGGACACCGCCGGCCACGCTGCCGGGCGGCGCGCCCGCTCCGTGGGCGACGCAGCCGGAACCGGCCCCGGAGGCCGCCGAGACGGCCGTGGGGACGCCGGCGCACGGTGTGGACGTCTCGCAGGTGCCTGCCCCGGAGTCCACGCGCGTCCACGTGCAGCGCGACGCGGACGCCGAGCCGCCGACCGAGCCGGCCGCCGACCCGACGGCGGACCTCGCGCCGGACGCGAGCCCGGACCTGGGCCCCGACCTCTCCACGGACCTGGTCCCCGGCGTCGAGACCGACACCGACACGCCCGCCGCCGCACTCGCTGCGGAGGAGGTCCCGGCCGACGCACCGGCCCTCGACCCGCAGCCCCTCGACACATGGAGCGAGCACCCTGCCGCCTCCTACGTCCTGCACGTGAACGGCGCCGACCGCCCGGTCACCGACGCCTGGATCGGCGAGTCGCTGCTCTACGTGCTGCGCGAGCGGCTCGGCCTCGCGGGCGCCAAGGACGGCTGCTCGCAGGGCGAGTGCGGCGCCTGCAACGTCCAGGTCGACGGACGGCTCGTCGCCTCCTGCCTGGTCCCCGCGGCCACGGCTGCGGGCAGCGAGGTCCGTACGGTCGAGGGCCTGGCCGTCGACGGCGAGCCGTCCGACGTCCAGCGGGCCCTGGCCAACTGTGGAGCCGTCCAGTGCGGCTTCTGCATCCCCGGCATGGCCATGACCGTCCATGACCTGCTGGAGGGCAACCACGCCCCCAGCGAGCTGGAGACCCGCCAGGCGCTCTGCGGCAACCTGTGCCGATGCTCCGGCTACCGCGGCGTGCTCGACGCCGTGAGCGAGGTCATCGCGGGCCGTGAGGCCAGCGCCGAAGCCGCCGCCGTGCCCGGCCCCACGTCCTCGTCCGCGGAAGCGCACGCCGACGGGGCGCGCATCCCGCACCAGGCAGCCCCGGGTGCCGGTAGTGTCCAGCCACATCTGCAGGACGGAGGCATGGCGTGAGCAACGACGCAGCCACCGCGGCCAACGCGACCCGTACGACGCTCACCACCCCGCCGGTCGACAGCCCCGACACCGAGCCGCCCGTGTTCGGCATCGGCGCCTCGCTGCCGCCCGCCGACGCCCGTGCCAAGACCGAGGGCACCTTCCCGTACGCGGCCGACCTCTGGGCCGAGGGACTGCTGTGGGCGGCGGTGCTGCGTTCCCCGCACCCGCACGCCCGAATCCTGTCCATCGACACCAGCGCCGCGGCCGAGATGCCGGGCGTACGCACGGTCGTCACGCACGAGGACGTCCCCGGCGACGGTGCGTACGGCCGCCGTGTGGTCGACCGCCCGGTCTTCGCGTCCGAACTGGTCCGCCACCACGGCGAGCCGATCGCCGCGGTCGCCGCCGACCACCCCGACACGGCCCGCCTCGCGGCGGCGGCGATCGTCGTCGAGTACGAGATCCTCGAACCGGTCACCGACCCGGAGAAGGCCTTCGAGGCCGAGCCCCTGCACCCCGACGGCAACCTGATCCGTCACATCCCGCTGCGCTACGGCGACCCGGACATCGCGGGCGAGGTCATCGTCGAGGGCCTGTACCGCATCGGCCGACAGGACCCGGCGCCGATCGGTGCCGAGGCCGGACTCGCGGTGCCCCGCCCGGACGGCGGCGTGGAGATCTACACCGCATCCACCGACCCGCACACCGACCGCGACCTCGCCGCCGCCTGCTTCGGTCTGGAACCGGACCGGGTGAAGATCGTCGTCACCGGTGTCCCCGGCGCGACCGGCGACCGCGAGGACCCGGGCTTCCAACTGCCGCTCGGCCTGCTCGCCCTGCGCACCGGCTGCCCGGTCAAACTGGCCGCCACCCGCGAGGAGTCCTTCCTCGGACACGCCCACCGCCACCCGACGCTGCTCCGCTACCGCCACCACGCGGACGCGGAAGGCCGACTGGTGAAGGTGGAGGCGCAGATCCTCCTCGACGCGGGCGCGTACGCCGACGCCTCGTCCGAGTCCCTGGCCGCAGCGGTGGCCTTCGCCTGCGGTCCGTACGTCGTTCCGCACGCCTTCATCGAAGGCTGGGCGGTCCGTACGAACAACCCGCCGTCCGGCCATGTGCGCGGCGAGGGCGCGATGCAGGTCTGCGCCGCGTACGAGGGGCAGATGGACAAACTGGCGGCGAAGCTGGGCATCGAACCTGCCGAACTCCGCCTGCGCAACTCCCTCTCGACCGGCGACATCCTGCCCACCGGCCAGACCGTCACGTGCCCCGCCCCGGTCGCGGAACTCCTGCGAGCGGTACGGGACTTCCCGCTCCCCACCCTCCCGAAGGACTCTCCCGAGGACGACTGGCTGCTGCCGGGCGGCCCGGAGGGCGCGGGCGAGCCGGGCGCGGTGCGCCGCGGCGTCGGCTACGCGCTGGGCATGGTCCACATGCTCGGCGCCGAGGGGGCGGACGAGGTCTCCACGGCCACGGTCAAGGTCCACGACGGCGTCGCCACGGTCATCTGCGCGGCGGTCGAAACCGGCCAGGGTTTCTCGACCCTGGCCCGCCAGGTGGTCCAGGAGACCCTGGGCATCGAGGAGGTCCACGTCGCCTCGGTCGACACCGACCAGCCCCCGGCCGGCCCCGCCACGCACGGCCGCCACACCTGGGTCTCCGCCGGGGCCGTCGAACGGGCCGCCAAGATGGTCCGTACCCAGCTCCTCCAGCCGCTGGCCCACAAGTTCGGCATGTCCACGGAGTTGCTCCAGATCGCCAACGGCAAGATCACGTCGTACGACGGAGTGCTGTCCACGACGGTCACAGAAGCGATGGACGGCAAAGAGCTCTGGGCCACCGCCCAGTGCCGCCCCCACCCCACCGAGCCACTCGACGAGTCCGGCCAGGGCGACGCGTTCGTCGGCCTCGCCTTCTGCGCGGTCCGTGCGGTCGTGGACGTCGACATCGAACTCGGCTCGATCCGTGTGGTGGAGATGGCCGTCGCCCAGGATGTCGGCCGGGTCCTCAACCCGTCCCAGCTGGCGACCCGTATCGAAGCCGGCATCACTCAGGGCATCGGCACGGCACTGACCGAGAACCTCCGCACGGCCCGCGGTCTGATCCGCCACCCCGACCTAACGGGTTACGCATTGCCGACAGCGCTTGACGCGCCGGACATTCGCATCGTGAAACTCGTCGAGGAACGCGACGTGGTGGCCCCCTTCGGCGCGAAGCCCGCCTCGGCGGTCCCGGTGGTGACGTCCCCGGCAGCTGTGGCCGCGGCAGTTCGCGCGGCGACCGGTCGCCCGATAAACCGCCTCCCGATCCGACCGCAGGCGGCTGTGGCGGCGGTCAACTCCTGACCGATTTGCGTTGCACATGCAACACGGAGATGCACGCTGTCGCCGCTGCTGACTACAGTGATCCCCAAAGCTGAAGACAGCTGCATACGGGGGAGGGTGCTGTGCTGCCGAGTGACGCCGGAGGATCGGCGGAAACACCGGGCGGTCCGTTCGGGTCGGTTGCCGGTTTCGCGCAGAACGCGGTCGGTGAACTGGTCACCGAGCTTTCGTCGTTCACGAAGTTCCGCGACCGGATCGACGAACTCCTGCGTGACCTCAGGGCATCGCCGGCCGGACCGAAGAAGGTGGGCGAAGAGCCCATGGTCCGCACCCAGTTCGGCGGTGGTCACAACGGCTGGGCCGAAGCGGCCGACCTGTTCCTCTCGTACCGGACGGTCATCACGCAGCTCGAGTCGCTGTCGAAGCTGCTGTCGGACTCGATAGAGGGCATGGGCATCGCGGTGCTCGCGTCCCACAAGGGCTACGAGAACCTCGACGTGGACATACGGCGCCGCATGCTCGCGATCAACGACAACGCGCAGGAGCACTACGGGGGTTCGTACGATCCCGGGGCGCCGGCCAAGCAGCGTGCGGACCAGGGGGCGGCGGCGAAGCCGACGCCCGGCGAGTCCACCGGGACCATCTGACCGATGAAAACGACGATCAGCGGCTTGGCACGGGCATAGACGGGGGCACGAGATGGACCATGGGGAGAGCGGCTCGGGCACGCCGTTCGAGAGCATGTCCCACGAGGAGATGCTGGCATGGCTGGACCAGGCCAACAGCGGGGCGATACAGGGCGCGGCCGACCGACTGGTGAGCGCGGCTGCAGAGATCCGCAAGATCGCGGAAGACCTGAAGGTGCGCCCGCAGTGGGTCGAATGGAAGGGCGAGGGCGCCGACGCGTTCCGCACCTGGAGCGCGGACCTGGCCAACTCCACGTTGCGCCTGGGGGATTACAGCGAGGGCGCGTCGAAGTGGCTGACGCAGGCTTCGAACGCGATCGCGTCGGCCCAGGCGGCGATCCCGCGCACCCAGGCGGGCGCGCCGGCCAACCTGGACGCGGCGTTGGCGGCGCGCAACGACCCCGATGCGTCGGCGGTTGCGCAGAAGTCGGCGGAGACGCTGATCGCGACCCAGGAGGCGAACCGCCAGGAGGCGGCTGCGCAGATGCGGAAGCTGGCGCAGACGTACTCGTTTTCTGCTTCGCAGATGGACGGACTGGAGAAGCCGGCGTTTCCGCCGCCGCCGCAGGCGATCGTGCCGCCTGACGAGGACCGCCGTGGCGAAGAAGGCAACGTAGTGCTTCGCGAAGCCGGGCAGAGTTCCAGTACCACGGGAAAGGATTATGGATTGGCGGCAGCGCGACAGAGCCCATCGGGTGGCGTGGTTACACCCTCAGAGCAAACGGTGGCGTCCCAGTCGTTGAGCAACGCCCACTTGCCACGGCCGGTCGGTATGGAGATCGACGGAGTCGCCACTCTGCCGGACGCTCCGTCAGTTCCGTCCGCGACTCCGTCAGGTCTTCCGGGAGGAGGCAGGCCTGAAAGTGTCCTCCCTTCCACGGGAGTTGCCGTGCCTCCGACCTTCGGCGGCGGACCTGTGATCCCATCCGGTCCAAGTGGCGGCGGCAAGACGACGGGGATCTCGCGTCCGTCGATGCCGGGCACCGGGGCAGGTCCACTCGGTTCTGGTCCCATCGGTCACCCCTCTGGAGGTGGCGGAATCACCGGGGGACGTGCAGTTCCACAGACTTCAGGGCGTCCAGCGGGTGGAATTCCGCGTGGGACGGTGATCGGTGGCGAGGGAACGCAAGGGCGTGCGCCAATGGGCCGTACCACGGGCACGGGAGGCGTGGGTACTAGCACCGTTCCTGGCCAAAGCGGGGTGAGTGGCGGCCGTCGACTGGCGGGCGAAACAGGCGGCGTTGTCGGCGGTCGTTCTCAGCAGCCAGGCCGTACCGGCACGCGCCCATTCACGCCCGGGGGCTCCGGTTTGGTAAGGGCCGCGACGTCGACCGAAAGTGTGCGTGGCACCGGTTCTGTAGGGCGAGGTGCGCCGATGTCTCCGCACGCTTCTCGGACGGTCGATTCGCACCGAGACGCGGGCGGGCAGCGGCCGGACTACCTCACAGAGGACGAGGAAACCTGGCAGCAAGGCGCTCGACGCGTGGTCCCTCCAGTCATCGACTGATCAGCACAGCACCGGCTAAGGAATGCAGATGCGCACCAGCAGCAGAGGATTCACCCGACAGCGAACCACGGTGTCGACTGTGGTGGGGCTCCTACTGGTGGCCGTCGCTGCCACACCAGCACATGCGGACTCCGTCCGCTCCATGCAGTGGCACCTCGACGCCATGAAGGCCGAGAAGATGTGGGAGACGAGTACCGGTGACGGCGTCACCGTTGCTGTCATCGACTCCGGAGTGGACGCGACGAATCCGGACCTTGCAGGTCAGGTTCTCAAGGGATTGAACCTGGAACACAATGTTTCAGGGGACGAATTCAAGGACTACAACGGTCACGGCACTGGAATGGCGAGCATCATCGCCGGGACAGGCAAGAGCCGTGGCGGCAACGGGGCTTTCGGGCTGGCTCCCGGAGCGAAAATTCTTCCTATCAGGATATTCGACCCCACTAAGGCCGCGAATCAGGCATCAGCTGACCAGGCGTTCAACAGAGATGCCTCAACTGCAATTCGATATGCGGTTGACCACGGGGTGAAGATTGTCAACATTTCCCTGGGGCATGCGACCGGGTCACAGCAATTGACGGCTGCCGTAAAATACGCGCTTGACAAGGGTTCGCTGATCTTCGCTGCTGTTGGAAACAGCGGTGACAAGGCGAACATGGTTGAGTATCCGGCCGGAACGCCGGGCGTCGTCGGGGTGGGTGCCATCGGCGAAGATCTCCGCAAGACGGATGAATCCCAGTACGGGGGGCAGGTGGACCTCTCAGCACCCGGTGAAGACGTGGTCTATGCATGTGCAGGGGAGACCGGCGTGTGCCGGGGGCACGGCACGAGCGACGCGACCGCCATCGCCTCCGCCTCGGCCGCCCTCATCTGGTCCAAGCACCCCGACTGGACCAACAACCAGGTCCTGCGCGTCATGCTCAACACGGCAGGCGGCCCGACGAGCGGCGCCGAGCGTACGGACTACATCGGTTACGGCATCGTCCGACCCCGCATCGCCCTGAAGACCCCCGGCGACCCCGGTCCGGCCGGCGAGTACCCACTGCCCGATCTTGCGGCGGCCGAGAGTGCCCAGCCCTCAGCCAAGCCCTCACAGGCGACCGGAAGTTCAGAGGGCGACGACAAGCCGGCTACCGCAGCCCCCGCAGCCGGCACCGACAGCAACACCGGTCTCTGGATCGGCCTCGGTATCGGTGCCGCAGCGCTCACCGGCGCAGCGGTCACCGCCCTGGCCATCCGCTCCCGCCGCCGCAAGGCGGCAGCAGCAGCGTCGCCCGCGTATACGCACCAACCGCCGTACCCGTACCCGTCTCAGCACCAGCCCGCACCGTCGGCCTTCGGTCCCCCTCCTGCCGCTCCGCCCGGCTCCAACTCGCCGTACGGAGGCGGCACGACGCAGGGCCCTTACGCCTGAATTCGCCAACGGGAGTTTGCGGACAAGGTGGTGTGCGGGTGTGTGAGTTCTGCGGGAATGACTTGAACGCGCTGCTCCATGCTTACGCTCGTCAGATAGCGTCGATCTGCTCAGGTGATTCGCGTTGCCGGTCGTGCCCGTAACTTCACGCTGGCAACGGGTCTGGCTGTGGGCAGGATTGAAACGGGGACAGGGTGTCGTTCGACGAGGAATGGGCTGAGCTGCGCGCCGAAGCGGCGGCCAAGCAGACGGCAGCGATGCAACTCAACAGCTTTCAAGCCGGAGAGGGCCCGTCCGGGGCCAAGGAGAAGGTGAAGATCACCGGAGCTGAGCTGCGGAGGCGGGCCGGCAAGGCCGACATCGTCCGGGGCGACTTTCGGGACGCGGACAACAAGACGATGACCGAGACCGGGCAAGTAGGTCCCAGCCTCAAGGGTTTTGCGTCGCGGTCTGCATTCGAGGTTTTCGTGAAGCGCTGGAATGCGCAGATGAAGTATGTCGAGGGACTCCTGCAGCAGGACGTGACAGGAGCCCTGCGCGCGACCGCCGATGACTTCGCCGCACAGGACCAGGCGCAAGCCGACCGACACAAGCGGGCATCCAGCAAGGACCGGGATCTGAAGTGACAGTGAGGGGATCGGGGGAACCGGCATGCTGACGTACGAGAATCTCCTCCATGTAGATCTTGCTCCACTCTCGGAAGCGGTTGCGAAGTGGCGAAACCTGCCTGGTCAGTTCAAGACCATTGCGCGGAAGTACGAGAACACGGTCGAGAAGGGTTTGTGGGACTACGACTGGGAGGGTGAAGCAGCTAACGCCGCGCGGACCAAGCTCGGCAAGGTGAAGCGACAGATCGACGCGGCCTCCGAAGAGGCCACGGACATACATCTGCTTTTTGACGACGCGCTTCACGTTTTCAAATCGTCGCAGAAGAAGCTCAAAGGATTGCGCGACCAGATCGAGCAGGACAAGTACCTGTCGATCAAGCCGGACGGCGAGGTCTGGTTCGACGCCCCGGCTGATACACCGATAGACGACCTGGCTGCACTTCGGAAGGGCTACCAGGAGTCGATCATCGCCTACCGCGAGAGCATTCGGTCGTGCTTGACCGCGGCCGACGAGGTCGACGACACCCTCAGTTGGGTTCTCTCGCAGGACGGCAACGGCCGCGAGCGTGGCTTCGACGCGCACACGTACCGCAGCATCAAGGAAGCCAAGCAAGGAAGAGCGGCAGCTGAGAAGGACCTGGCAGCCCTGACAGAGCTTGCGTCAGCGCGGACGGCTCCGGATGCCGAGACGCTCACACGGATCAACAGCCTCCTGAAGAAGCACGAAGGTGATCCGTATTTCACTGAGCGGTTCGCGACTCGGCTGGGCCCCAAGAAGACACTGGAGTTCTGGACGAGGATCGCCGACCGCAGGCAGACCGGCGACGAGCGGACCAAGATTTCTGCTCAGATCCAGAAGTCTCTGAGCCGGACACTGGCGACCGCCTCTCACTCCGACAGCGCCGCCATGGAGCGCTGGAAGAGGCAGATGGTGGCGCTCGGTGACGACCGCGTTCAGATGGTCGACATGGGCGCAGCAACCGTCAGCGACGGACCGTACGGCTACCAGGTGATGAGCAGCCTGATGAGGACCGGTGAGTACGACAAGGACTTTCTCACCGACTACGGGCGAAGCCTCATCGACTTCGAGAAAGATCACAAGAGCACCAAACTCAAAGACCTGTGGCAGCCGGACGGGTACGAGACGTATCTCAACTTCGGGCCGGGGACGGACCACGGACTGGACCCCATGGCCGGCTACATGGACGCGCTCGGGCACAACCCGGACGCAGCGAAGACGATGTTCTTCTCCAAGGATTGGGGGCCGCACGACAAGACCGACCCCGATCTGCAGTATCTGCTCAAGGACCGGGAGTGGCCGAACGGGAACTGGCTGGTCGACAACAAGCGGGGCTACGGATATGACGAGTTGGGCCACGCGCTGGAAGCGGCGACTCTCGGCGTGCCGTACGACCGGCCGGAACTGGGGTTGCGACGGGACGACACGACGGCAAACGTCATGGAGCAGGTCGTGAGGCTGGTCGGCAACGACCAAGGTCTAGTTGCGGACAAGCCGGGGATCGGCAACAGCCTGGCCAAGATGGGTGCCGGTTATATCGATGACTTGAACTGGTCCGTCGCTAACTTCAGCGATGGCGACGGAGGAAGAGCTTCGCGGGACGCGGCGTTCGGTCATTTGGGCGAGGGGCACACCTTCTTGAAACATGACAGTGCCTTGAGTTTCCTTCAATCGGTTGGTCAGCACGAGGGTGGATACGAAATCCTTTCTCAGGCTCAGGAGCAGTACACGGTCAGCGGACTCAAGGCGCATCCGAATCCAGATGACGAGCTAAAGATGATCATTGAAAGCGGCGCCAAGACGCATGGAATTCTTGATCAGTCCCGCGTCACGGAGATTGATCACGAGTACGGCGAGAAGACGGACGAAGCCAATCGCAAACTTGCGGAAGCGGCTGAATGGAAGAAATTCGGGATCGGTCAGGGCATCGGTGTAGGTGTCGGGCTGGCGACATTGCCCTTTGGCGGTCCCGCCGCAGCCACTGGAGCCGCGGCCGTTGCCCAGTTCGCTGTCCCGCTGATTATCGAAGGTGCAGGGGGTGCGATTGAGACGGATCAGGGGATCGAGATCGATCGCGAACTGGCCAAGCAGGAGGCAGACTTCGATCGCGAAGAAGAGGTGGATAAGAGAGAGTTTGTTGGTCTGGGGCGCAAGCGAGCCGGAGCTGCCCTGGACGCATACATTGCGGTGCACCCGGAGGTGGATGACACCGCTTGGTGGAAGGAAGTAAGAGTCGGCGTTGAGCGTGGTTATACCAACGGTGACACCGAGGCCGATCAGACAGATGCGGACTGAGATGAAAAAGTGGTACTCCGTGGGTGCTGCCACGGTGATCCTGTTGGCGTCTGCCGCTACGGCATGCGCAAGCGGAGAGAAGGATGCTGGAGCGAAAGGGGGCAAGTCTGAGCACTCTGATTCTCTAACCCCTTTGGCCGAGACCTGTGGTGGAATAGTTAATGGGGCGACCCGATCCGAGATCTCAAGTAAATTGAAGACCGATCGGGTCTATTGGTATGGGGCTGCAAATGGAACTGCCCGAGCTGAGCCCGCAAAGGTTGCGAAAGTCCTGTCCAGAGGTATGAATGGGCGATTTTCGTACAATTCTACCTGTGGCTTCGGTAGGAGCGCGAGTGACGATGTTGCTGTCAATATCTGGCTTGATTGGTGGCCGGAGACATTTGAAAACGTGAGGGGAAAGATTCAGGGCACCTCGGCGGCATATGATCTGACCTCAGGAGAACCTCGTCTCGCGCGTATGTTTATCGATTGCCAGCGGCCTGATCTGGTTGAGCCCGGCAAGGAGATGGATCTCCTCAGGGTAGTGATCGATGACCGGCTGCAGCTGAGTTCGATGTCGCGCGTGCGGTTGCTGAATGCGGCAGCGTCACAGGTAATCGAGTTCATGGACTGCAAGAACAAGGTCACTCTGCCGACGGTGGATGCCGTCGTCCAAGTGGATCCGCGCCTCAAGTGAGGAGACGAAGCGGGCCCGCAACCGTCGTCCTGCGCGGCTCTGCACTCGCCAAGGCCGCTGTCGGCTCGTAGCGGGGGCGACGACGGCGGGAGGTGCGGCTAGCTACTCGGTCCGGACCGGTTGTGCGATGTCGACGTCGCAGGGGGACACGCTGACACCGCTGCTGCCGGACGGAGAGAAAGCTCGCGGAGCGGGCTTCAGGCCCAGCCCCCGGCAGTCTCAGTTGCGCGCTCACTGTCGACAAGCGGCCCGCGTCGCCTGTGGTCGGGGACGTACTGAATGTGGACGCCGATCCCTTCGCCGACGCGGACTGGTATCTCACGCCGGGGAAGGACGCCGGGCCGAGGGACGCTACGCCTTACCGGTCATCCGCATCATGGATCGCTTCGTGCTCGCCGTGAAGGAGTGCGTATACCAAGGCTGCCCAAGGAAGTACGCCGTCCTTGTCGAACTCGGCGAATCTAAGGCGGTACCCGAGGATGTCGCCGACCGTCGCAAAGCACTGAAGGAATTCATCAACGGATTCGTACCGTCCGCGCTGGAGCCCCAGGGCTGTTCTTGGAAATGCCCAAGCCCGCTTGGCGCGACGTTTGGCGTGTGCTGGGCGGACTTCCTGCGTGGAGACCGTGACCGGAATCGAACCCGCGTAACCCACTTTCCAGGCGAGTCAGTCAACCTCCCGGACGTACGGCCGTGTGTACGCGTCGCGTGATCAAGGCGCCGTGGTCTGCTGCTCGGCGGCACTGCGGGGCGACGGAATCGTCGCCGTCGCTGTGGACGGGGCCGGTGTCGTTGTCGTGAACACCGGCTGCTGACGTGCCGGGGCAGGGGCGAGCAGCCAGCTGATGGACGGCCGGGTCAGTGGCCGGACCAGCCGGCGGACCGGCGGGGAGCCGAGCACCATCGTCAGCAGGATCGCGCAGAGCACCAGACCGACGATCTCGACCGGGGTGTTCACCCGGGAGATCCAGCCCTGCTCGCGGAACGGCAGGATGACCAGCGGATGCAGCAGATAGATGGTGAAGCCGCCGGCGCCCAACGCGGAGATCAGCGGCAGCCGCCGTCGGGGCATCAGTCTCAGCAGGCAGAGCACCAGGGCCGCGGCCGAGGCCAGCACCAGCAGCCTGATGACCCAGGCAAATTCCAGGCTCAGCGGATCGGCGACAGAGTAGGGGTGGCGCATAGACAGCCAGTTGCCCTTGATGTCCCGGTGCCAGAGCCACCCGACGACACAGGAGGCCAGGATCCCGGCGACTGCCACGGGCAGGCTCCAACGGCTGGTGAACCAGGAGTGCAGATAGCCCTGGCCGATCCGCCAGCCGAGGTAGACCAACGGCAGATAGACAAGGGTCCGACTGGCGGAGAAGGCCATCCCGAAGTCGTCGACGTACCCCACCGCGAGGGAGACGCCCGTGGTGACGAGCAGCGGGTGGCGCAGTTGCACGACGAGCGGCAGCAGCAGCCGCCAGAAGAAGAGGGACATCAGGAACCACAGGGTCCACGGCAACTGGACGATGTGCAGGGTGAACTCGGCGCCGAGCCAGCGGCTCTCCAGCGAGAAGAACAGACTGAACACCAGGGCGGGCAGCACGATGCTCTGCAGCAGGGAGCGCAGGGGGCGGGGGCCGAGAGGACCCGCGCTGCTGAACACGCCGGCCAGCATGACGAAGGCCGGCACCCGGAAGGCCCAGCTGGCGATGTGGAAGGAGTGCAGCACCTCCTCCTTCTCCATGATGCTGCCCGCGGTGTGCAGAATCACGATCAGCGTGGCGGAGACGAACCGAGCGTTGTCCCACCATGGATCTCTGGCCCGCTCGGCCCGCGCAGTCCCTTGGGGGCTGCCGACGGCGGTGGCGGATCTCGGGAGTGGTTTGTCCATCGCGGCGAGGCTCCTGACAGCGGGCCGGCCGTGACATGGGCTGCCGCACTGATGATCGAATCGGGTGGGTGGCCACACTGTGCCCGACCACCGCGAAGGACCCGGTTGCCGCTTCAGGTTCATACGGTGAACCCCGCATGTACATCAGGGGCAAGGGGTGCCGAGAGCGTGACGATGCTTGCGCCGGAGTATCAGGGAGCGTGTCGGCTCTGGGAGTGAAAGCGGCGGACCGCGGGCCCGAAGCCTGGTGTCTGGGTCGGCGTGGGCGTTGCCGCAGCGGCACTTATCGGCGCGGCTGTCACTGTCGCGGTCATTCATTCCCGCTGCTGCAGCTTCGTGGCCACGGCGAGGGGGGCGTGCGCGATCGCCGGATTGGCTTCCTCGGCTTCAGGCAACGCAATGAGACCAACGGGCAGTCGTCCTCGTTGATGGCGTAATGGTCTCCGGCAAGTCCACCGTCGCGGGGTGCGGGCGAGATGCCCCCACTCCCGCGACCGTTGCTGGGGGTCTTGGTCAGGCCTCGTACGCGGGAACTCTCAGGCCGCGGCTCTCCGCGACGCGCAGGGCATCGGTCAGGCATTCCGTGAGCCGCTGCGTCACGTAGAAGAGCTCGCCGGCCGTGGGGCGTTCAAGGCTTTGGAGTATGGCGCGGGAGAGTCTGAGTACCTCTCTTCCTGTATCGAGTTGGGTGGCCTCGATGCTGTCGGCGAGGCGTGAAAGACGGCTCTCGGTGCCGTCCGTGACCAGGTGGGCAGGTTGCCCGTCCACCCCGCACCAGGGCAGTAATCGCACATGGCTGATCTGGCTCACGTCGTCAGCTCCTCAGTAACTGCCGGCCATTGCCCGGGCCGGTCGCACGGTCGCGGGGGCGAGCGCCGGCCGCGGCGACCGCAGTCTACCGCGGTAGACTGCGGTCGCGCGGTGTACCGCGGATATCTAGCGTCAACTGCATGAGCGAGGATCTTGACCGAACGCGCCCTGTGTGGCGCCAGGTGGCGGCAGTGATCACTGCTCGCATCGCGGAGGGCGTCTACCCGGTGGGCGGAAAGGTCCCCAGTGTGGTGGAGCTGTCGACGGAGTTCGGGATTGCGGCCTCGACGGCTCAGAAGGCGTTGACCCATCTGAAGGCCGAAGGTCTCATCCGTACCGAGGTCGGGCTCGGTTCGTTCGTTGCCGATGGGGTGTCGTAGCTCCGGTCGTGGCTTCGAGCCGACCTGGCCGTGGGGCGGACCGAGGGTGGGAAATGAAGGTGGGGAAGCGGCCCGTTCGGGGCCGCTTCCCCACCTTCAGAAGATCCGCGTGACTCCCGGACCGGAGACCGTGACCGGATTCGAACCGGTGTAACTCGAGTTGCAGTCGAGCCCCTGAACCACTCGGGCACACGGTCATGCGCTTACTACGTTTTGCGTGTCCTGCTGATGTGTCGACCGTAGGGGCGGCGGGGGCGCGTGCTCAAGGGTGCGGGGCGGGGTGCAATGCGACTGCCATACGCCGTTCATGGTCGGAGCCCCGTTCCGCGCCTCGTTCCACCCCCGTTCCGCGCCCCCGGTCCTACGACCAAGGGACCAGTGCGCGACCGACTCGCGACAGGCCTCAAAGCGGATCTTGCCCCTTACTCTTGGGCTCATGACCGCCCTCGAACCGCGTGACGCCGCTGTCTCGCCCCATGCTGTGGACGCTCCCGTCGTCGCCGAATCCGAAGGGCTGCTGGGCCGGACCTATCGGGCGCTCAGCATCGGCATCGTCTCCGTCGTGTTCCTGATCGCCTTCGAGGCGACCGCCGTCGGGACCGCGATGCCGGTCGCCGCCCGTGAACTGCACGGCATTCCGTTGTACGCGTTCGCGTTCTCCGCGTACTTCACGACCAGTCTCTTCGCCATGGTGCTGTCCGGGCAGTGGGCGGACCGGCGCGGGCCGCTGGCGCCGCTGGCCACCGGGATCAGTGCTTTCGGGGTCGGGCTGCTGCTGTCGGGGACAGCGGGCGGCATGTGGATGTTCATCGCCGGGCGGGCCGTGCAGGGGCTCGGTGGCGGACTGGTGATCGTGGCGTTGTACGTGGTGGTCAGCCGGGCCTATCCGGAGCGGATCCGGCCGGCGATCATGGCCGCTTTCGCCGCGAGCTGGGTCGTCCCGTCCGTCGTCGGGCCGCTCGCCGCCGGCAGCGTGACCGAGCATCTCGGCTGGCGCTGGGTCTTCGTCGGGATTCCGGTGCTGGTGGTCTTCCCGCTGGCCCTCGCGCTGCCCGCGATCCGGCGCATGGCGTCCGGGCCTGCCGATCCGTCGGCGCCCGTCGAGCCGTACGACCGCCGGCGCATCGGTCTGGCGCTCGGTATTTCGTTGGGGGCCGGTCTGTTGCAGTACGCCGGGCAGGAGCGGAACTGGTTTGCGCTGGTTCCGGCCGCCGCGGGTGTCGCTCTGCTCGTTCCCGCCGTACGGGGGCTGCTGCCCGCGGGGACCGGGCGCGCGGCGCGCGGGCTGCCGTCGGTGGTGCTGCTGCGCGGGATCGCCGCCGGGTCGTTCATCGCCGCCGAGTCCTTCGTGCCGCTGATGCTGGTGACGCAGCGCGGGCTGTCCCCGACGATGGCCGGGCTGTCGCTCGCCGCCGGGGGCGGGACCTGGGCGCTCGGCTCGTACGTACAGGCCCGGCCGCGCCTGGAGCCGTACCGGGAACGGCTGATGGTGGGCGGCATGGTGCTGGTCGTGGCGGCGATCGCGGGCGCACCGTCGGTGCTGATCGCGTCGGTGCCGGTGTGGACGGTGGCCGTCGCCTGGGCCGTCGGGTGCTTCGGCATGGGCATGGTGATCGCTTCGACGAGTGTGCTGCTGCTGAAGCTGTCGGCGCCGGAGGAGGCGGGGGCCAACTCCGCCGCGCTGCAGATCTCCGACGGGCTGTCGAACGTGCTGTTGCTGGCCGCGGGGGGCGCGGCGTTCGCCGCGCTCGGCGGTGGTGCGGTGGGGGCGGCGCACGAGGCCGTGGAAGCGGGGGCGTCCGGGGCACATCCGGGGGCCTTCGCGGTGGTGTTCCTGCCGATGGCGGGGGTGGCCCTGGTGGGGGCGTGGGTGGCGGGCCGGGTGCGGGTGAAGCCCTAGTGCCGACTGGGCCGCGGCGCTGATGGAATCCCTGGCCCGCGACCGTGCCCTTGTGGAAGGCAACAGGCGCGTCGCCCGGTACGCGACCTGGGTTTTTTCTGCACATGCACGGACATCCGCTGGACGCGGACTTCGATGTGGACGAAGCCGAGAGGTTCGTGCGGGAAGTGTGTCAGGGGGCACCGGACATGGCCAAGATCGCGGAGCGGCCGCCTGGGTCCGACAGACGGACGTTCCCTGTGAAGAGGGTCTCAGCGGCCCGAACCACGGTTCGTCCATACGGGGTTCCGGCCGGGCCCCCGGTAGGGTGGCCCGGTTGTCGTATCGCGTGCGAGCCCGTCCCGGCCCGTGCGGACAGCGCCCCACGTACCCGAGAGCCCCGAACCGGAGACCGTGACTACTACCGCCTCCCACCACCTCTCACCCGCCTTTCCCGGCCGCGCCCCCTGGGGTACGGCCGGCAAGCTGCGAGCCTGGCAGCAGGGTGCCATGGAGAAGTACATCCAGGAGCAGCCGCGTGACTTCCTCGCAGTCGCCACGCCCGGCGCAGGGAAGACCACCTTCGCGCTGACCCTCGCGTCATGGCTGCTGCACCACCATGTCGTGCAGCAGATCACCGTCGTCGCGCCGACCGAGCATCTGAAGAAGCAGTGGGCGGAGGCGGCCGCCCGGATAGGGATCAAGCTCGACCCCGAGTACAGCGCGGGACCTGTGAGCAAGGAGTACCACGGGGTCGCGGTCACGTACGCGGGTGTCGGCGTCCGTCCGATGCTGCACCGCAACCGGTGCGAGCAGCGCAAGACCCTCGTGATCCTCGACGAGATCCACCACGCCGGTGACTCGAAGTCGTGGGGTGAGGCCTGCCAGGAGGCGTTCGACCCGGCGACCCGGCGGCTCGCGCTCACCGGTACGCCGTTCCGGTCCGACACGAACCCGATCCCGTTCGTCGCGTACGAGGAGGGCAACGACGGGATCCGGCGGTCCTCGGCCGACTACACGTACGGGTACGGGAACGCCCTCGCCGACGGCGTCGTCCGCCCCGTGATCTTCCTCAGCTACAGCGGAAACATGCGCTGGCGCACCAAGGCCGGTGACGAGATCGCCGCCCGCCTCGGCGAGCCGATGACCAAGGACGCGATCGGGCAGGCCTGGCGGACCGCGCTGTCGCCCACCGGTGACTGGATCCCGAACGTCCTCTCGGCCGCCGACAAGCGGCTGACCGAAGTGCGCAAGGGCATTCCGGACGCGGGCGGTCTCGTCATCGCGACCGACCAGGAATCGGCGCGCGAGTACGCCAAGATCCTCAAGAAGGTCACCGGTGAGAAGGTGACCGTGGTCCTCTCCGACGAGAAGGCCGCGTCCAAGAAGATCGACAAGTTCAGCGAGGACGATTCGCGCTGGATGGTCGCGGTCCGGATGGTGTCGGAGGGCGTCGACGTGCCGCGCCTCGCGGTCGGTGTGTACGCGACCACGATCTCGACGCCGCTCTTCTTCGCACAGGCCGTCGGGCGTTTCGTCCGGTCGCGTCGGCGCGGTGAGACCGCTTCCGTATTCGTGCCGACCATCCCGATGCTCCTCGACTTCGCCAACGAGATGGAGGTGGAGCGGGACCACGTCCTCGACAAGCCCAAGAAGGGCAGTGACGAGGAGAACCCGTTCTCGGAGGAGGACAAGCTCCTCGCCGACGCGGAGCGACTGGAGGACGAGGAGACCGAGGAGCAGCTGCCGTTCGAGGCGCTGGAGTCCGACGCGGTCTTCGACCGGGTGTTGTACGACGGCGCCGAGTTCGGCATGCAGGCGCACCCGGGCAGCGAGGAGGAGCAGGACTACCTGGGCATCCCCGGGCTGCTCGAACCCGACCAGGTGCAGCTGCTGCTCCAGAAGCGGCAGACCCGGCAGATCGCGCACAGCAGGCAGAAGCCGGCCGGGGAGGCCGACCTGCTGGAGAAGCCGGCCGAGGCCCGGCCGGTGGTCACCCACAAGCAGTTGCTGGGGCTGCGCAAGCAGCTCAACACGATGGTGTCGGCGTACACGCACCAGAGCGGCAAGCCGCACGGAGTGATCCACACCGAGCTGCGACGGGTCTGCGGCGGGCCGCCGAGCGCGGAGGCGACGGCCGGACAGATCCAGCAGCGGATCAAGAAGGTGCAGGAGTGGGCCACGCGCATGACGTGAGGCCGTGAGGCCACGCGGTCGGATGTCGGTCGGGACGGGGACAGGGGCCAAGGGCCCCGTCCCGGCCCTCGGCTCTGCCGTCCGGGGCCCGGCGACGGCGGTGATCCGGGCCTGCGAGGTCCTGACGGAAAGAAAAATTGCGCCATATTCGTTCACGGTGAGTTAACGGCGGTTCACTTCCGCATACGGAGCGTCGCGACGGCGTCGGCCGACCTGGACGCGCGTAGATGGTCAGAATCCCGTCGGCGCCGCGCTGACCGGCACTTATGCTTCCGAAGCACAACCGTATGCCTACGGGCGCCCGGATTCTGGACGAGGTCTTCCGCTGAGCGGACTGGCTCGCTACTGTCCCCAAAAAAGTGAACGCCCCGTGGCAACGCCGCCGCGGAGCGCAGCCGGTGCCTTGGCCGCCGGCGGCCTCTCCGTGCGTCGCCGCTGGGACCGGCGACGCAACCTCCGTGAGAGTGCCGCCACTCACCAAAGAGGAGAGGGCGTCGTGACCGCGGAGACCTCCCAGACGCTCGACCGGGGACTACGCGTCCTCAAGCTGCTTGCCGACACCGACCACGGTCTGACTGTCACCGAGTTGTCCAACAAACTCGGCGTGAACCGCACCGTCGTCTACCGTCTGCTCGCCACTCTGGAGCAACATGCCCTGGTACGCCGCGACTTGGGTGGCCGGGCAAGGGTTGGCCTGGGCGTGCTGCGCCTGGGCCGCCAGGTGCATCCGCTCGTACGGGAGGCAGCGCTGCCCGCGCTGCGGTCCCTTGCCGAGGACATCGGAGCCACCGCCCACCTGACCCTGGTCGACGGCACCGACGCGCTGGCGGTCGCGGTCGTCGAACCGACCTGGACCGACTACCACGTGGCGTACCGGGCCGGCTTCCGCCATCCCCTCGACCGCGGGGCAGCGGGCCGGGCGATCCTTGCCGCGCGGGCGAAGCCGGTGGCCGAACCCGCCTTCACCCTCACCCACGGCGAACTCGAAGCGGGCGCGAGCGGCGCTGCGGCGGCGCTGATGGGTGTGACGGGGGTCGAGGGCAGCGTGGGCGTGGTGATGCTCGCGGACGCGGTACCGGAGCGGGTCGGCCCGCGGGTCGTCGACGCGGCCCGTGAAGTGGCGGACGCGCTGCGGTAGTGACCGGCGCCGTCCGGTGGCTGTGCTGTTCTCACGCACCGGACGGGCCCCCGGCGGGTCGGGCGTCGTCGGGCGCCGGGCGTGCCGGGGGTGGCCGCACTCGCCCTCCGCCCCCGGCGGCTAGATTGGGCGGGTGGTCACTCGTCTCTCGCGCCCCCGCACCCTCGCCCTCTGCGCTCTGCCCGTCCTCGCGCTGTTCGGCGTGGCCGCCTTCGCACCGCTGCCGTTCACGCTGGCGCAGCCCGGTACGACCGCGAACGTGCTCGGGGACGTGCGCGGCACGCCCGTGATCAGCATCGAGGGCACGCCGACCCGGGCCACCAGCGGCCAGTTGCGGATGACGACGATCATTGCGACCGGGCCGAACGCGGACGTCGGCCTGGGAGATGTGATCGACAGCTGGTTCCGGACGGACCGTGCGGTTCTGCCCCGCGACTCGGTCTACCCGACCGGCGGCTCCGAGAAGGAGATCGAGAAGCACAACCTCGAGGACATGGAGAAGTCGCAGAACTCCGCCGTCGACGCTGCCCTGACGTATCTCGGAAAGCCCCCCGGCTCGGTGGATGTCACCCTGCGTCTCGCCAATGTGGGCGGCCCCAGCGCCGGCCTGTTCTTCGCGCTCGGCATTGTCGACAAGCTCGACGGCAACGGCTCGGGCGGCGATCTCACCGGTGGCCGCACCGTCGCGGGCACGGGCACGATCGAGGCGAATGGCGATGTCGGCGCGGTCGGCGGGGTCTCGCTCAAGACCCAGGCGGCCAGGCGTGACGGGGCGACCGTCTTCCTCGTCCCGAAGGCAGAGTGCAAGGAGGCGGGCGCCGAGCTCCCGAAGGGGCTCAAGCTGATCCCCGTCACGACGCTGAAGAGCGCGGTGTCCTCGCTGCGGGCGCTGGAGCAGGGCCGCAAGGTCCCCAGCTGCTGACGCCGGCCCGAGGTCCGGCCGGCCCGGCGCGACTCGGTCGTGCCGACCCGGCCCGGTCCGGCCGGTGTACGGGCCGCCCGCCTACTCGCGTGAAACGTCCGCCTTCACCTCGGCGGCCGGGGCACCGCCCCGCGCCCCCTCGGACGGCCTGCCGTCCATCGTGCGCCACACGGGGAAGACCATCGGACTCACCGTCGCCATCAGGTACACCCCACCCAGCGCCAGCAGCGCCCCGTCCACACCCACGCTCTCGACCAGCAGCCCCGCCACCAGCCCGCCCACCGGCAGAGCGAGTTCGCAGCCCGCTGTGATCGCCCCGGAGACGCGGCTGCGGAGCCGTTGCGGTACGCGTTCGTACATCACCGTGGTCAGGATCGGGTTCAGTACCCCTCCGGCGAGACCGCCGAGCAGCATCGTCACGGCGAGCGGCAGCGTCGTGTCCGTCAGCGCGGCCACCATGAACCTCGGCCCACCGCAGAGCACCACGCACACCGTGAACACGGCCCGCCGTGAGAACCGGTGCCCCACCGCCCCGTACACCAGCGCGCCCGTCAGGCCGCCCGCCCCGAACAGCGCGGTGAGCAGCCCCAGTTGCGTCGCGCCGCCCAGTTCGGTCTCGGCGTGCACCGGAAGCAGCACGGCGTTCCAGCCCTGGTCGGTGCCGTTCATGAAGAGCACCATCACCACGACGGCGAGCAGCAGCCGGTTGCCGAACAAGTAGGTGTAGCCCTCGCGCAGTTCGGCGCGGTACGTACGCAGCGAGACCGGCGCGGCCGACGTGCGTGGTTCGGCCGACCGTACCCCTCGCACGCCTGCCGCTATCAGCAGTGCGGACGCGCCGAACGTCGCGGCGTCCAGCAGCAGTACGGTCTCCGCGCCCACGAACGCGATCAGCACCCCGGCCAGTGCCGCCCCGGTCATCCTGGCGCCCCGCGAGGTGGCGTCGAAGAGGCTGGCGGCGCGGGTGATCGTGGTCCCGGCGTGTTCGGCGAGATCCGGCAGCAGGACGTAGCGCGCGGTGTTGCCGGGCGTGTGGACGAGTCCGTTCAGTGCCATCAGCGCGCAGAGCATCCAGAACTCGAGTGCTCCCGCGTAGTGCAGCAGCGGGACGGCGGCGATGGCGAGACCGCACACCGTGTCGGAGGCGACGGAGACCCGCCGCCGTCCTGCGCGGTCGATGACGGGCCCGCCGATCACTGCGGAGACGACGATCGGCAGCGTGGCGCAGAAGGCGACGACCCCGGCCCGGCCGGCGCTGCCGGTGGTCTGCAGGACGAACCACGGCACCCCGATCAGGGTGAGCGAAGTGCCTGCGGTCGATATGGAGTTGGCTGCGAGAAGGGCAGCGAGCGGTTTGCGGTTCCCCCCGTCCATGGCTAAGCCGTGCGAGGGGTGCTGGAGGCGGGCAGACCGCGGCGGTTCGGTAGGACGTGCAGACCCAACTCGACCAGGGCCCATCCCAGGCGCACGCGGAGAGCCTCCCGAGGGGACCGGCGGGGCTGACGGCACAGGCGGAACTCGGAGGCACGCCGCTGCAGTTCGGCGGAGCGGAGGTGGTGCAGCGGCAGGTGCGTGTCGGGGTGCATGGCGAAGTCCTCTCGGGCGGTGGACCGGGCGGTGCGGACAGGCGGTGGGGCCGGGCGGTGCGGACAGGCGGCGCGGCCGGGCGGTGCGGTCAGTCGGTGGGGCGCGGGAAGACGTGCAGATGGGTGCGGACGACGGCTGAGCCCTCGGTGTCCTCGGCGACCCGGCCCCGGTAGCTGTCGACCAGGTCGTGGATCTTCTCGGCGAGCTCCAGCGAGAGCTCCGGCGTGAGCCGCACCTTGAAGTCGCTCACGTCCCACGAGTGCTGCCACTCCTCGGACCACTCGTGCATGGTGCCGAGCCAGGTGTTCAGCTCCTGCGTGTGCGATCCGGCGATCTCGTGCAGGACGACTCCCATGGCGCCGCGCACTTCGGGGTTCGGGTCACGCAGGAAATCCGCCGTCCGGTCGAACGCCGTACCCATGTGGACGGCCCGCCACCACCGCTCGCGGCCCTTGCCGAGCGTCGGGTCGTCCTCGACGAAGCCGTACGTGGCCAGTTGGCGCAGATGGTAGCTGGTGGCGCCGCTGGACTCGCCGAGCCGGTCCGCCAGTCCCGACGCGGTGGCGGGGCCGAACTCCCTGAGGGTGTTGAGCAGGCGGAGCCGCAGGGGATGGGCGAGTCCGCGCAGGGTGCGGGCGTCGACGCGGTGGATGTTCGGGTCGAGCGGCTTCTCGCCGTCGGCTTCGTTCGCTGCCATGCTTCGACCATAGACATGCAAAGGTCTCTTTGCAACGCTTCTTTGCAAGGGATTCTTTGTAACTTCCCGCCGGGCATGCGCTCCTAAGGGCTGTCCTTGATGAAGCCCTCCTGGATCAGCCAGTCCTTCGCCACGATGTGCGGGTCCTGTCCGTCCACGTCCACCTTCGCGTTCAGCTCCTGCGCGACCTCCGTGGTCAGCCGTCTGCTGACCGGATCCAGCAGGCCTGCGATCTCCGGGTACCTGTCGAAGGTCGCGGTGTGGATGACGGGCGCCGCGTTGTAGTTGGGGAAGAAGTGCTTGTCGTCCACGAGGACGTCGAGGTCCATCGCCTTGATCCGGCCGTCCGTGGTGTACACCTCGCCCAGCAGGCAGGAGTTGGACTTCGACACCTGTGTGTAGATGATCCCGGCGTCCATCTTCTTGATGTTGCCGGGCGGGATCGACATCCCGTACGCCTTCTCCATGCCCGGCAGCCCGTCGTCGCGCGAGGCGAACTCGTTCTCCACGCAGATCGTCACCGCCGACGGTTTCCTCCTCGCCAGCGCGGCGACGTCGGAGAGCGTCCTCAGGTGGTACTTCGCGTTGTTCTTCTTGCTGATGGCCAGGGCGTAGGTGTTGTTGAGGGTGGACTGCGGCAGCCAGGTCACCCCGTTCTTCCGGTCCTCGTCCCGGACCGCCTCCCACTGCTTCAGCGGGTCGGTGATCGGCTTCGCATGGCCGAGGTAGGTGATCCAGGCGGTGCCCGTGTATTCGTACATCGCGTCGGCGTCGCCCTTGATGATGGCCTCGCGCGCACTGATCGACCCGGGCAGGTTCGTCCGGTCCAGGACCTCGGCACCCGCGGCCTTGAAGACCAGGCCGATCATCTGGCCGAGGATGATGTTCTCGCTGAAGTTCTTCGAGGTGACGGTCAGTGAGGCGCCTTGCAGCGGACGGCCCTGGCCGACGGAGCCCGGCACGACGTCGTCGGCCATCGGCGAACCGCTCTTGAGACCGCAGCCCGCGAGCACGGTGGGGAGGACCAGCGCACCGATGAGACCGGCCCGGAATGTGCGCGACGCCCCCGCCGTACGCATCACCCCACCTCCAGTCCACGTGGTGTCAGAGCCACCTCGACCAGGGAGGCCAGCCAGTCCACCAGCAGCGCCAGCACCACCGTCAGCACGGAACCGAGCACCAGCACCGGCATCCGCTGCGTCTGGATGCCCGAGGTGATCAGGTCCCCGAGCCCGCCGCCCCCACCGAACGTCGCCAGGGTCGCCGTGCCGACGTTGAGCACCAGCGCTGTGCGCACGCCTGCCAGGATCAGCGGGACGGCGAGCGGAAGTTCGACCTTCGTGAGCGTTCCCATCGCCGACATGCCGATGCCGCGTGACGCCTCGACCAGGTTCGGTTCGATCGCCTTCAGGCCGGCCACCGTATTGGAGAGCACCGGCAGGACCGCGTAGATCACCATGCCGATGATCGCCGTCCGCGGGCCGATGCCCAGCCAGATCACCAGCAGCGCCAGCAGCCCGATCGCCGGGGTGGCCTGCCCGATGTTGGCGACCGCGGTGACCAGCGGGGCGCCCTTGCGGAGCCTGCGCCGGGTGAGTGCGATCCCCAGCGGTACGGCGATGATCAGCACCCAGAAGGTGGAGATCGCGGTCAGCTCGACGTGCTGCCACCAGCGCAGCTGCACATTGCCGCCGGAGAGCGAGTTCCTCGCGATCGAGTCCAGGGGGATGTTGGTGATCCACAGATAGGTGGCGACGAGGACGACCGCCAGGGCGGCCGGCACGAGCACCAGCTTGCGCCAGGTGATCCGGCGCGGCGGTCCTGCGGGCGGCGGTGCGGGTTCCTCCTCCTCGTCGTGGAAGGGCAGGCCCCTGACCTCGAGCTCGCCGGGCAGCCGGGCGGGCGTCGGTTGCTCACCGGCCTTCGAAGGCGCAACGAGGGGGGGAATGGAACCGTTGGGGGGAATCGGCTGGTCGGGGGGGACCGGCTGGTCGGGGTTCATGCGCCTGCACCGCCCTCCTGGTCCCGCTCGGTCTGATGGGCGCGCAGCTCCTGCAGGTCGTGCTGGTGCTCCATGGCGGTGAGCCGGTCGGCCTCCAGGAGTTCGTGGACGGAGTTCAGCAGGGTCTGCATGTCGACGACGCCGATGAACTCGCCGCGCCGCCCGGTCACCGCGACCCGCCCGCCGCTGTCGAGGAGCACGGCCTCCAGCGCGTCGTGCAGTGTGCCGTCCCGGGTCACCGTGTCGTTGACCAGCTGCCCGGCACGCGCCAGCGAGCCACGGGCCCGCATCAGGTCGCCGCGCCGCAGCCACTTGTACGGACGGTTCCTTCGGTCCAGCATCAGCAACTCGTTGTGCGGGCCTGAGCGCAGCTTGTTGAAGATCTCCTGGAGCGGGTCGTCGACCGTCACCGTCGGGAAGTCGGCGATCTCCACTTCCCGTACGCGGGTGAGGTTGAGCCGTTTCAGGGCCGCGCCCGCACCGACGAACCCGGACACGAAGTCGTCCGTCGGGTTGGTGAGGATCGCCTCCGGGGTGTCGAACTGGGCGATGTGCGAACGCTCCCGCAACACGGCGATCCGGTCGCCCAGCTTGATCGCCTCGTCGAAGTCGTGGGTGACGAAGACGATCGTCTTGTGCAGCTCGTGCTGGAGCCGGATCAGCTCGTCCTGGAGGTGGTCGCGGGTGATCGGGTCGACGGCCCCGAACGGCTCGTCCATCAGCAGCACCGGCGGATCGGCGGCCAGCGCCCGCGCCACACCCACCCGCTGCTGCTGGCCGCCGGACAGCTGGCGCGGGTAGCGCCCGTGGAACTCCCGCGGGTCCAGCCCGACCAGGTCGAGCATCTCCTCGACGCGGTCCTTCACCTTCGACTTCGACCAGCCGACCATCTTCGGTACGAGGGCGATGTTCTCGGCGACCGTCATGTGCGGGAAGAGCCCGGACGACTGGATCGCGTACCCGACCTTGCGGCGCAGCTTCACCGGGTCGATGTCGGTGACGTCCTCGTCGTTGATCCTGATCCGGCCGGACGTCGGCTCGATCAGCCGGTTGATCATCTTCAGGGTGGTGGACTTCCCGCAGCCGGACGGACCGACGAAGATCACCGTCTCGCCGGCCTTGATGTCCATGGAGACACTGTCCACGGCCGGGTTCGGGTTGCCTGGATAGCGCTTGGTCAGTTCCTCCAGCCGGATGGTTGCCCCGGAGGTGGTGGTGGGCTTGTCGGCGGCCCCCGTGGCGGTCTCAGGCACGGATCCCCCTGGGGATGGTGAGCCTCCCGAGCAGGACGTACGCGGCGTCGAAGAGCAGGGCGAGGATGACGATGCCGAGCGTGCCGGCGAGGACCTGGTTGATCGCGTTGGCGCTGCCCAGCGAGGCGATGCCGCGGAAGATCTCGTTGCCGAGGCCGGGGCCGGAGGCGTATGCGGCGATGGCGGCGATACCCATCAGCATCTGCGTCGACACCCGGATGCCGGTGAGGATGGGCGGCCAGGCGAGCGGCAGTTCCACCCTGCAGAGCCGGGCGATCCGCGACATGCCGATGCCCTTGGCCGCGTCGACGAGGGCCGGATCGACGCCGCGCAGTCCGACGATGGAGTTACGGACGACGGGCAGCAGCCCGTACAGCGTCAGCGTGATCACGGTGGGCGGGACCCCCAGCCCGACGAGCGGGATCAGCAGACCGATCGCGGCGAGGGACGGGATGGTGAGGATCGCCGCCGTCGAGGTGATGGCGAGTGAGCCGCCCCAGCTGCTGCGGTAGGTGACGATCCCGATCAGGATGCCGAGGACGGTGGCGATGACCATGCACTGGAACACGGCGCTGACATGCTGGTACGCGTCGGTGAGCAGCTGCTGGTGCCGGTTGACCAGGTACTCCCAGAAGCTCACACGCCACTCCTTGGCTCAGTCGCTGTCCTCCGCTGCCTGCTGGACGAGCGGGATGATGCGCAGAGGCACGGGGTTCTCCATGACGATGGCCGTGGAGGCCCGGACAATGCCATCAAAACCGACAACACGGTCGATCACCCGCTGAAGGTCGGCGTTGGAGCGGGCGACGAGCCGGCAGAGCATGTCGCCGTGCCCGGTCGTGGTGTGCAGCTCCAGCACTTCGGGGACGCCGTCCAAATGGGCCCGTACATCAGCACCTTGGCCCTGCTTGATCTCCAGCGTGGCGAAGGCGGTGACGGGGTAGCCGAGCGCCGCCGGATCGACGTCCGGGCCGAATCCGCGGATGACGCCATTCGACTGAAGCCGGTCGAGCCGCGCCTGCACGGTCCCGCGGGCCACCCCGAGGCGTCGGGACGCTTCCAGTACGCCTATCCGCGGTTCGCGGGCGAGCAGCACGATGAGTCGCCCGTCCAGATGATCGATCGCCACGTGCGACTCCCTGTGGTCACCCTGTACAGATAGTCCGCCAGTCCCGGCGTACAGCTGTACATATTGTTCAGTAGATATGCGAACTATTGCGCACCTTGCGACGCGGGGACAGTCTTCGAGCATGACTGAGACGCTGCACAACGCCCCCGTTACCGCCAGGCAGGCCGATCCCTTCCCGGTCAAGGGAATGGACGCCGTCGTCTTCGCCGTGGGCAATGCCAAGCAGGCCGCGCACTACTACTCGACCGCCTTCGGCATGAAGCTCGTCGCCTACTCCGGACCGGAGAACGGCAGCCGCGAGACCGCCAGTTACGTGCTGACCAACGGTTCGGCACGCTTTGTATTCACCTCCGTCATCAAGGCGTCCACCGACCACGGCCGCTTCCTCGCCGACCACGTGGCCGAGCACGGCGACGGCGTGGTCGACCTGGCCATCGAGGTCCCGGACGCGCGGGCGGCCTACGCGTACGCCGTCGAGCACGGCGCGCTGGGTCTCGCCGAGCCGCACGAGATCAAGGACGAGTACGGCACGGTCGTGCTGGCCGCGATCGCCACGTACGGCCAGACCCGCCACACGCTCGTCGACCGCAGCGGTTACGACGGTCCGTACCTCCCCGGCTTCGCGGCGGCCGCACCGATCGTCGAGCCGCCGGCCAAGCGCACCTTCCAGGCCGTCGACCACTGCGTCGGCAATGTGGAGCTGGGCCGGATGAACGAGTGGGTCGGCTTCTACAACAAGGTCATGGGCTTCACCAACATGAAGGAGTTCGTGGGCGACGACATCGCCACCGAGTACTCCGCCCTCATGTCGAAGGTCGTCGCCGACGGCACCCTGAAGGTGAAGTTCCCGATCAACGAACCGGCGGTCGCGAAGAAGAAGTCGCAGATCGACGAGTACCTGGAGTTCTACGGCGGTGCGGGCGTCCAGCACATCGCCCTCGCCACGAACGACATCGTCGCTTCGGTACGTGCGATGCGCGCGGCCGGCGTCCAGTTCCTGGACACCCCCGACTCGTACTACGACACCCTCGGCGAGTGGGCCGGCGAGACCCGCGTCCCGGTGGAGACGCTCCGCGAGCTGAAGATCCTCGTCGACCGCGACGAGGACGGCTACCTGCTGCAGATCTTCACGAAGCCGGTCCAGGACCGCCCGACGGTCTTCTTCGAGATGATCGAACGCCACGGTTCGATGGGCTTCGGCAAGGGCAACTTCAAGGCCCTGTTCGAGGCGATCGAGCGCGAGCAGGAGAAGCGCGGCAACCTCTGAGCGGGACGCCCGGATGTGAAGGGCGGGGCCTTCGGCGAACGCGGAGGCCCCGCCCTTCGTGCTGCTCCGCGCCGGAACACGTGCGCCCGACACGGGGCGCGCAGGCCGATCGGGTCCTTGGCCGGTCCGATCGAGTGAGGTGGCGGGGGGCGCGGGCGGCGAAGGTGATGCGCGGTGGGACGGATCAGGGGCCGCGGCGCGCTGTCGCGGACCCTGTGGCCGACCGCCGCAGGCTTCGATGGGAGCCCCACAGTATGAACCGTCTTGCCGCGTCCGTCTCCGCTGCCGTTGTGGCAACGGGCGCATCCCTCGCTCTTCTGGCCCCTGCCGCCGTCGGCGCGGCGGCACCGAACACCCTGGAGCAGGTCCGGGCCGTCCACCTCGGCCCGAACGGGCCGTGGTTCCGGCTGGAGGACGACCCCGGCAACGTCAACATCCCCCCGGGGACCGAGGAGGTCTCGCCGTTCGCCGACCCCGTCCGGTTCAACGGCAGCCTGCACCTGGCGATCGGCCCCGGTCAGAAGTCGCAGGCCGCTCACCCCTTCCCCCAGATGATCCCGCTGAGCACCATCGCGTCCTCCGAGCTGTCGTACGACACCTATGTGAAGAGCACCGTGCCGCCCGGGGCCGTCGACGTCGGGCCGAACCTCCAGCTCCCACTGCTGTGTCAGGGTGTGTTCACGACGCTCAGCTTCCGGCCGGAGGACAACACCGACACCCAGGGGCGCCCCGGCGTGGTGCGGGACATCTGGCAGCACTTCTCGTCCAGCGCGTCCAGCCCGTGGCGCACCTCCCAGGCGGTGGCGACGTTCCCCGCGCAGAGCGACCACCCGCTGAGCGACTACGTCGCCGCCTGCGACGCCCCTGGCGACGGGGTGTTCGGAGTCATCGCGAACGTCGGCAGGCTCGGCAACGTGAGTGACACGCTCGACACGTACGTGGACAACCTGACCGTGAACGGCACCGTCTACGACTTCGGCGTCGACGGGCTCGCCACGGGCCGTATCACCCTGAGGGACACCACCCCGGGAGGCGACTGCCGGCCGGGCCGCGCCTGCCGCTCCGCGGGCGTGGACCACGACTCGGCGGTCGGCACCGTCACCTTCACCGCCCCGGCGGACGGCCCGGAATATCACGCCGTCGGCGCCCGCCTGGTCTTCTCCGGCGGACGGGCACTCGATCCGCGCGACCTCAAGGTGACCGCGAACGGCAAGCCGTTGCAGCTCACCGCGGGCCCGGGCCGCACCCTCGTCGGTGTCGTCGACCCCGTGCCGAGCGTGAACCTCGTACCGAACGGCACCTTCAGCACGCCCATCACCATCTCCTCCAAGCGGGGGCAGCACTCGACCCGCGAGAGGAACGGGGACTCACTGATCCTCACGGCCGAACTGCTCGCACGGGGCTACGCCCCCCTCCAGCGGACCGGGGTGGTCACAGACGGCACCACACTGCACCGGTAGTCGCCGCTCGTTCCGGTCGGTGAAGAGAGATCGCCGGACGGTCCGAAGCCGGGCCGTCCGGCGATCGATGTGCGCCGCCGCCGGCCCGGCGAGTCCGTCCCGCGTACGGCGTCGGGCCGCGCGCCCTGTCAGTGGCCGCCCGGCGCAGGCGATGTTGCCCCGGCCGGAGCATGCGTGCCGTGGTCCGGGCCGGCGGCCATGTGATCCGGCCCCGGAGTGGGCTGTACGTCCCGCGGGCCGGTCGCGGACGGCGGGCTCAGGGCGTCCAGGGCCTTCCGGGCCTCGGGGGCGGCCAGCGGTGAGAACTGGGCGTTGGTCCGCAGCGCCTCCTCCAGGTGGCGGCGGGCCGGGGCGTACTCCCTCAGACTCTCTTCGATCACGCCCAGGTGATACGCGTACAGCGCCGTCCCGCCGCCCGTGTCCACCGCCTTCTGCGCGTACTGCAGCGCACTCGCCGAGTCGCCCGAGCGGTGCAGCGCCCAGCCCAGCGTGTCGGCGACCGCCGCGCTGTGATGGCGGCGCTGCCACTTCGTCTTCAGGAGTCTCACCGCCGTGGCCGCGTTCCCGTGATCGGCCTCGAAGCGGCCCAGCAGCAGCGCGTCGTCGACTCCGTAGCCGTCGGCTCGGGCCAGGCTCTTGCGGAGCCGGTCGTACTGGTTACGGGAGTCGTCGTCCCGGCCCAGCGACTCGTACAACTCGCCCAGTTCCAGCATGTATTCGGGGCGGGGGAGCCGGGACAACGCCGCCCGGTAGTCGCGCTGCGCCTCGTCCGTGCGGCCCAGGGCCGCCAGCGCCCGTGCCCGGCCGGCGAGTGACGGATGGTGGGCCGGGTCGGTCCGCAGGGCCGCGCTGTACTGGGCCACCGCCTTCTCGGACTCGCCCCGCTCCCAGGCCAGTTCGCCCAGCCGGTGCAGGCAGTCCGCCTTCTCGGCGGGTGCGGTGGCCCGGTCCGCCGCGTTCTGCGCGGTGGCGAGCGCGTCCGCGCGACGGCCCTGGTTCCGGTACATCTGCGCCGTCCGCGAGAGCGCCGGGACGCCTGAGCGCAGTGCCGTGAACTTCTCCGCCGCCGTTCCCGCCGCCGTGTACTCACCGAGCCCGTCGTACGCGTCGATCAGTACCGGGTACGCCGTCCAGTCCTTCGGCTGCCGAGCCCGTACCGTCTCGCCCCACTTCTTCGCCGTGACGAAGTCGTGCCGAGCGTTGGCCAGTGCCGCCAGCCCCACCAGGGCCGCCGTGTTCCCGCGGTCGCCCGGTTGTGCGTCCAGGGAGCGCCTCAGCGCCTGCTCGGCCCGCCCGTAGTACGCCGCGTCCGCGGAACGCCGCCCCCATTCCACGTAAGCCGTCCCGAGCACCGCCCACGACCGCGCGTCGGACGGATGCGTGCCCACCCAGCTCTGCCGGTCCCCGATCATCGCCTTCAGATCCGGGAGGGAGGCGGGAGAGCCCGAGTTCGCCGCCGCCAGGGCGCGCGAGACGCCTCCTGGCACGGACGGTGGCGCGGCCTTCTTGCCGTCGTCCGGTACGGCCACGACCGCACCCGTCACCAGCACGGCAGCCGCGACCATGCCGAACGCCGCCCTGCGCAGCGTCGTGTGCAACGAGACGGGCGGCAGATCCGTCGACGGGTCCGGGTCGAGGCCGAAGGGCGGTTCGTAATCGGGTGTCGGCAGCGTCTCCGGCGGCACGTCGCAGGGCTGGGCGGGCTGCGAGGTGGGGGGCGGGCGATCCAGATGGTCCGGATCGGAGTGGTCCGAGTGCGGGGGTTCCGGAGGCTGCTGCGGCGTGACGTCCATGCCGATCACTCTGCGTCAGTACGAAGAGCACACCGCACCTTGCGAACGCTGCCGCAGACGGGTTCACACCACTGGCCCCGGGTGTCACGCTTGGATCATGGACGATCTTCTCGAACGACTGAGCGCAGGCCTTCCTGCCGAGGCCTTGATCACCGACCCGGACATCACCGCCTCGTACGCCCACGACATGGCGAGCTTCTGCGACGCGGGGGCACCGGCCGTGGTGGTGCTGCCGCGCACCGTCGAACAGGTCCAGCACGTCATGCGGACCGCGACCGCCCTGCGTGTCCCGGTCGTCCCGCAGGGGGCCCGTACCGGTCTGTCGGGCGCGGCCAACGCCTCCGACGGCTGCATCGTGCTGTCGCTGGTGAAGATGGACCGGATCCTGGAGATCGACCCCGTCGACCGGATCGCCGTCGTGGAGCCCGGTGTCATCAATGCCGTGCTGTCCCGCGCGGTGAACGAACACGGGCTGTACTACCCGCCGGACCCGTCCAGTTGGGAGATGTGCACCATCGGCGGCAACATCGGCACCGCGTCCGGCGGGCTGTGCTGTGTGAAGTACGGGGTCACCGCCGAGTACGTGATCGGCCTGGAGATCGTCCTCGCCGACGGGCGGCTTCTGACGACCGGGCGCCGCACGGCCAAGGGTGTCGCCGGATACGACCTCACTCGGCTCTTCGTCGGCTCGGAGGGCAGCCTGGGCATCGTCGTCGGCGCCGTACTCGCGCTGAAGCCGCAGCCGCCGCAGCAGCTCGTCCTCGCCGCCGAGTTCCCGTCCGCGGCGGCCGCCTGCGACGCCGTCTGCCGGATCATGGAGCGCGGTCACACTCCCTCACTCCTCGAACTGATGGACCGGACGACGGTGCGCGCCGTCAACAAGATGGGCCACATGGGCCTCCCCGACTCCACCGAGGCGCTCCTGCTCGCCGCCTTCGACACCCCGGACCCCACGGCCGACCTGACCGCCGTCGCCGAACTGTGCGACGCCGCGGGCGCCACCGAGGTGGTCCCCGCGGCCGACGCCGCCGAGTCCGAACTTCTCCTCCAGGCCCGCCGGATGTCGCTGACCGCCCTGGAGACGGTCAAGTCCGCCACGATGATCGACGACGTGTGCGTACCGCGCTCCAAGCTCGGCGCCATGATCGAGGGGACGGCGGCCATCGCGGAGAAGTACGACCTCACCATCGGCGTCTGCGCCCACGCCGGCGACGGCAACACCCACCCCGTCGTCTGCTTCGACCACACCGACGCCGACGAGTCCCGGCGGGCCCGCGAGTCCTTCGACGAGATCATGGCGCTCGGCCTGGAACTCGGCGGCACCATCACCGGCGAGCACGGCGTCGGCCTCCTGAAGAAGGAATGGCTGGCCCGCGAACTCGGCGAGGTGAGCGTCGAGATGCACCGAGGCATCAAGGCTGCGTTCGACCCGCTGGGGCTGCTCAACCCCGGCAAGGTCTTCTGATCCCCTCGACAAGCCTTGCGGCCTCCCCGAGAGGCTGCGCATCAGAACTCGCCGTCCGCGGACCCGTCCGACGGCCACGGGTCGCTCAGCCAGAGGTCGTCGGCCGGCAGCGGTGCGAGCAGTTCGGCGATCCCGGCGTCGATACCGAGCCGCTTGGTCTCGGTGCCGGGCGGCACCAGGCGCAGCGTCCGCTCCACCCAGGCGGCCACGGCCCCGGACGGTGCCTCGAGCAGCGCGTCGCCGTCGGGCGAGGTCAGCGCCACGCAGATGACGCTGCGCCGCTCGATCTTGGTCGGCCAGATCCGTACGTCGCCGTTCCCGCACGGCCGGAACACGCCCTCGACCAGCAGTTCGCGGGCGAACGTCCAGTGCACGGGGAAGTCCGAGCCGATGTGAAAGGTGATGTGCACGGCATACGGGTCCTCCGTGCGGTAGGTCAGCCGGGCAGGCACGGGGATGCTGCGCTCCGGCGACAGGACCAGCTTGAGCTCGAGCTCGCGTTCCACAACGGTGTGCATGAGGTGCGTCCTTTCGGTGCCTGTGAACCGGTCCCCTGACCGGCCCGCACATGGAGAGAGCGCCCTCCCCGCCACCTATTACGCGACTTCCGGGAAAAACTTCACGGCGACCGGAAAGTGGCCCAAACACCGGGACTGGCACGGGGGTACGCGGCTGTCTGGTAGATGTGGTCCGTCGACTTGAAGCTTCGAAGAGATACGGGACCACGGTGATGAGCGCCCCAACCCCGGCACCCGGTGACGACAGGCCCCGCGAGGGGTATTACCCCGACCCGTCCATTCCCGGATATGTCCGGTACTGGAACGGCGCTTCGTGGGTGCCCGGTACCAGCCGTCCTGCGCCTCTGCAGGGCGAGTCGGCGCCCGGGACGCCTGCTGGAGCGGACCCCGAACCACAGCGGCCGTCGGTACCGGGCCCGGCACCCTTGCAGCCGTCCGGCCCGGCCCACATGCCGGTGGACGAAACCGGTCCGGTGTTCCTGGACGAGGAGCCGCTCGGCCCCGACCGCCCCGAACCCGCATCCGCCTGGCAGGCCGACGCCTCCCGGCAGACCGGCTTCGGCGGCGAGCGCGACCGGCGGGTGTCCTGGGGTGGCACCGGGCAGCCCGGCGAGACCGGCGGGCCGGGGGAGCAGGGCGCGGCCGCGCCTCAGGATCCGCGTACGCCGGCGGGGCGCGGCCCTGCCGACCGGACGCCCGGCGACCGTGCCCCGGGCGGCAACTCCCCTGCGGACCGGGTTCCCACGGATCCGCGGGGGCCCGGCTCGCAGGACCCCACCGGCGGCGCGCTGCCGGGCATGCGGGACGGCAACAGCCCCGTCCCCGAGAGCACCGTGGCGATCCGGGTCAACCGGCCGGGCCGCGGCGGTGGCGCCGGCGGAACGGGGAGCGGGACCGGCGCCGGGTCCGGCGAGGCGGGGCGTCCGCCTGCCGACGGCACGGTCGAGATCCGCGCCATGGGCCGGTCCCACAAGGCCGAACAGGAGCCGGGCGGCGGGACGATGTCGATCCGTGCGGTCGCTCCCGGCAGCACCCCGCAGGCCTCCGCGCCCGCCCCGGCACCCGGGCCCACACCCGCACCTGGCCCGGCTCCCGCACCCGCGGAGCTCAACAATCCGCTCACTCCGGGACCTGGCGGCGGTGCTGCCTCCTGGGCGCAGCAGGTCCATCAGCTCGCCGCCCCCCAGCAACAGCAGCAGCAACTTCCGCCCCAGCAGCAACAGCGGCAGCCGCAGTTCCGCGGTCCCCAGCCGGCTCAGCCGGACCAGCCCGTCGTGCCCTGGAAGCCCCCGGTCAACGACCACTTCCAGCAGCTCGCCCAGGCCCAGGCGGCGGCCCGCCCCGCCGGGCTCGGCAAGCGGTTCGCCGCCCGGCTCGTCGACACGGTCGTGCTGGGCGCGCTCGCCGGCGTGATCGCGTTCCCCCTTGTGACACAGGCGATGGATCACATCGAGGAGAAGATCGACGCGGCGAAGCTGTCGGGCGAGACGGTCACCGTCTGGCTCGTGGACTCCACCACGTCCGTCCTGTTCGGCGGGGCGCTCGCGGCTTTCCTCGTGCTCGGTGTGCTGCTGGAGGCGTTGCCGACCGCGAAGTGGGGCCGCACACTCGGCAAGAAGCTCTGCGGGCTCGAGGTGCGGGACATCGAGTCCCACAGTGCGCCCGGCTTCGGGGCGGCGCTGCGCCGATGGCTGGTCTACGGTGTGCTCGGCATCCTGGTGATCGGTGTGGTCAACGTGGTGTGGTGTCTGTTCGACCGCCCGTGGCGGCAGTGCTGGCACGACAAGGCCGCCCATACCTTCGTGGCGGGCTGACCGCCGCGTACTGACGGCTCGTCGGGTGACGGGCCGTCGCGCGGTGCCGGGTTCCCCCGAACGCACCTGAGCCGTTGCGGGGACCCCCGGTCCGGGATGCACTGCCCCCATGAGCAACGATCAGCCGACGCCCGGCCAGCCACCCGAGGACGACCCGTTCCTCAAGAAGCCGCAGGAGCCCCCGACACCGCCGTCGGGGTCCGGGGCCGGGTCGCAGCCGGGTCCCGGGGCCGGGGCGGGATCCGGGTCGGGCTCAGGGCCGGGTTCCGGCGCGGGTGGTCCGGGGGCGGGCTCGCCCTACGACCGTTCTCAGCCGCCGCCTCCGCCTCCGCCGCCTCCCCCGTACGATCCGCATGCCTACGGCGGCGGCCCGTACGGCGGCACCGACCCGCTGGCGGGGATGCCTCCGCTCGCCGAGCCGGGGAAGCGGATTCTGGCCCGGCTGATCGACTTCCTGATCATCTCGATCCCGCTGTATCTGATCTCGCTGCCGTTCGGCGGCGCGGTCGACATGTCGGACAACAACGGCAACGGCGAAAGCGCCGGGGACGTGTTCACCCAGACGTACAACGGGCATCAGCTGGTCTGGTCGCTGATCGCACTCGTGATCTACGTCGCGTACGACACGTACTTCACGCACAAGGACGGCCGCACGATCGGGAAGCGGCTGCTCAAGCTGCGGGTCGCGATGCTCAACGACGGCCGGGTGCCGGACACCAGTGCCTCGTTCCTGCGGGCCGTGGTGCTGTGGCTGCCGGCTCTGCTGTGCTGCCCGTGCCTGTGGTGGCTGATCAACATCGTGCTGATGTTCACGGACAAGCCGTACCGGCAGGGACTGCACGACAAGGCGGCCAAGACGGTGGTGGTTTCGACCGCGTAGGCAGGTGCCCGATCAACGGCGCAGGGAGTGCTCGCCCACGCGCTCGGAGGTGTGGACGGCCGGGATTCTGGCCCGGGCGATGTCGTCGGTGACGGCATCGCCTGTGGACGCGGCTGAAGTGGCGGTGGGGACGGCAGGGTTCGTACGAACCCCGGTTGCCGTCCTCGCCGCCTTCCGCGTTTTCGTGCGTAGCGGCAGGGGTACGGTGACGGCCACCAACAGGCCGAGCGCCATCGCCGCCGTTCCGATGACGGCGATGCCGACGCCCGAACTCGTTCGGGACAGCAGCAGCATGGCGAGCGTCGAGAAGACGACGGTGACCGATCCGTAGGAGAGCTGTGCAGCAGTGGGACGCGGCATGGCGGTATCCGTCCTCGGGACATCGGATGGGCAGTCTCTCAACGCGGTCGCACTGTCAAGCGACTCTACGACGGTGGATGCCCGGGAGGAACCGGTAGTAAGCGTGACCTAACCCACGGTGCCGGTGCACAGGGGGCGCACTGAGTCACCCCGGGTTCCGAGGGGGCGCTTCGGCGCGCCGGTTACCTGCTCGATGAACGTCCGGATAACGGAAATGCCCTACTGCATAGTGCACTTGGCCTGTGCAAGTCAAGGTCTGTCTTTTCTCTCGTAACTCCGGTCGAATGTCGTCACTTGTGACGCGTATCCGCGCGCAGCCCCGCCACACCCCAAGGCTGCAGCCGCGGACGCCGGGGAGGGACAGCATCAAGTGACCACTAAGAGACGGGCGCTTCGCGCCACGGCGGTTGTCGTGGCCATGGCCGCCACCGCCGCTACGGCGTCGGCCTTCGCCACAGCCCAGGCGGACGACAAGTCCCCAGGGGCGAGCAGCTCCATCGTCGACCGCCGTGATCCGGGGTCGGCCAAGGGCGGCGCGCACGACCTGGAAGGCCCTTACAGCGAGCAGCAGGACGCGCAGCGTCAGGCCGCTCTGGAGCAGGTCATCGCGGGCGACAAGAAGGTGTCGACGCGGAACGGCTCCAAGGTCGTCAAGCTCGACGACAAGAAGTATGTCGAGCTCGGCCGCGAGAAGACGGACAAGATCTTCACGGTCCTGGTCGAGTTCGGCGACAAGGTCGACGACACGACCATGATCGACCCGGACGGGGACGGGCCCAAGCCGCCCGTCAAGAAGTACGGCGGCACGCCCGGCCCGCTGCACAACACGATAGCCAAGCCGGACCCGGCGAAGGACAACAGCACCGCCTGGCAGGCCGATTACAACCAGGCCCACTTCCAGGACCTCTACTTCGGTGAGGGCGCCGGCAAGAACTCGCTGAAGACGTACTACGAGAAGACGTCCTCCGGGCGCTACTCGGTCGACGGCGAGGTCTCCGACTGGGTCAAGGTCCCGTACAACGAGGCCCGTTACGGCTCCAACTACTGCGGCTCGTCCAACTGCGCCAACTCCTGGGACATGATCAGGGACGGCGTGAACGCCTGGGCGGCCGACCAGAAGGCCAAGGGCCGCACGCCGGAGCAGATCAAGACGGACCTGGCGAAGTACGACCAGTGGGACCGTTACGACTTCGACAACGACGGCAACTTCAACGAGCCCGACGGCTACATCGATCACTTCCAGATCGTGCACGCCGGTGAGGACGAGTCCGCGGGCGGCGGCGTCGAGGGCGCGAACGCCATCTGGGCGCACCGCTGGTACGCGTACGGCACCAACGCCGGTGCGACCGGCCCGGCCGACAACAAGGCCGGCGGCACCCAGATCGGTGACACCGGCATCTGGGTCGGCGACTACACCGCGCAGCCCGAGAACGGCGGCCTGGGTGTCTTCGCCCACGAGTACGGCCACGACCTCGGTCTGCCGGACCTGTACGACACCACCAACACCGCCGAGAACTCGGTCGGTTTCTGGTCCCTGATGTCGGCCGGTTCCTGGCTCGGCACCGGCAAGAACGCCATCGGTGACCTGCCCGGCGACATGACCGCCTGGGACAAGCTGCAGCTGGGCTGGCTGAACTACGCCTCGGCCAAGGCGGCGAAGAACTCGGTCCACAAGCTGGGCGTCTCGGAGTACAACACCAAGGACAAGCAGGCGCTCGTCGTCACGCTGCCCGACAAGGCCGTCACCACCTCTGTCACGAAGCCCGCCGAGGGCTCCAAGCAGTGGTGGAGCGACATGGGTGACAACCTCAACAACACCCTGTCCCGTTCGGTCGACCTCACCGGCAAGTCCAAGGCCTCTCTGGACCTTTCGGGCTGGTGGGACATCGAGAAGGACTACGACTACCTCTACACCGAGGTGTCGGAGAACGGTGGCACCAGCTGGACCGCGATCGACGGCACGGCCGACGGCAAGGCGATCCCGCGTGACGCCAGCGACAAGCCGGCCCTGACCGACGTCTCCGGCAAGTACCAGAAGCTCTCGTACTCGCTGGACGCCTACGCCGGCAAGAAGATCGACATCCGCTTCCGCTACACCACCGACGGTGGCGCGGGCGGTGTGGGCTTCGCGGCCGACACCATCGCGGTCAACGCCGACGGTGCCGCGCTCTTCTCGGACAACGCCGAGGGCGACGACAACGGCTGGACCGCCAAGGGCTTCTCCCGCGTCGGCGAGTCGTTCACCAAGGAGTACCCGCAGTACTACCTCGCGGAGAACCGCCAGTACGTCTCGTACGACCAGACCCTCAAGGTCGGCCCGTACAACTTCGGCTTCACCACGACCCGTCCGGACTGGGTCGAGCACTACCCGTACCAGAACGGTCTGCTGATCTGGCTCTGGGACACCTCCCAGAAGGACAACAACGTCTCCGCCCACCCGGGCAAGGGTCTGATCCTGCCGATCGACGCGCACGCGAAGCCGCTGAAGTGGGCCGACGGCACCGTCATCCGCAACAAGATCCAGCCCTTCGACGCGCCGTTCAGCTGGTGGCCGACCGACGGCTTCACGCTGCACAAGGCCGACGTGGCGGTCAAGATCAAGCCCCAGCTGGGTGTCCCGGTCTTCGACGACCACAAGGGCACCTACTGGTACGAGGAGAACGCGACCGGAAGCGTGAAGGTCGCTGACACCAACACGCGGATCACGATCGTCAACGAGCCGCTCAGCGGCTCGACGATCACCGTCATGGTTGGTGCCTCGCACAAGTAATTCCACATCACCGCAGGTCAGAGCATGATCGGCCGTCGCCCTCTAGCGGGCGGCGGCCGATCGTGTTTAGGTGCCTCTTGTTCGGATTCTTATTGACACGACGTCTCATGGGGGAGCGCGGAGTATGGCCGGCGGAGGATTCAGCAAGTTGCCGAACGGCAGTGTCGTGGTGGCGATCACCCTGACCGGTCCGGCCGACGGAGCGGGTCCGGGCAGCCCGGTCCGTGTCCTGGTCCATGCGGCCAACCGGGCCCGCGCACTGACCCGCCTGCGCAACCTGGGCCTGCGTGCGGTCTACCTCCGTGGCAACGCGGAACCCCCCACCCCCGACGAGGTCACCGCGGTGCTGCACCACCCGGACGGCCTCCTGTGGCGAGCCAGACCCGAAAACGCGCAGGAGCTCTGGCACCCCATACGAACGCTGCTCGCGCCGCCGGTGCCTGCCCAGCAGAATTAGGGCCGGGCCGGGCCAGGATCCGGCGCCGCGCACTCGAGCGCCACGTCGGCGGGGCCGGCGCGCCGAGGGGCTCCGGATGCCTTTGAGGCCGTGGGGGAGATCGAGGACGGAGCGGCCGCCGGACGACTCCGGTGAGCCCCCGCCCTACACCACCGGCTTGCCGGAGAGCTCCACGCCGGCTGCCCGGAGCTCCTCCAGCGCCCGCCCTGTGGTCGCCGCGGCGACCCCGGCCGTCAGGTCCAGCAGTACATGGGTCGTGAACCCCTCCCGTACCGCGTCCAGCGCCGTGGCCCGCACACAGTGGTCCGTGGCGATGCCGACCACGTCGACCTCCGTCACGCCCCGGTCACGCAGCCACTGCGCCAGCCCCAGCCCGTTCTCGTCGAGGCCCTCGAAACCGCTGTACGCCCCCGAGTACGCCCCCTTGTCGAACACCGCGTCGACCGCCCCGGAGGCGACCGCCGGGGCGAAATTCGGGTGGAAGCCCACCCCCTCCGTACCGGCGACACAGTGCGCCGGCCAGGTGTGCTCGAAGTCCGGATGATCGGAGAAGTGGTCACCCGCGTCGACATGGTGGTCCCGGGTCGCCACCACATGGCGGTAACCGGCCTGGGCCTCGCCGATCAGGTCGGTGATGGCGGCGGCGACGTCGGCGCCCCCGGCCACCGCGAGGCTGCCGCCCTCGCAGAAGTCGTTCTGAACGTCGACGACGATCAACGCGCGATGCATGGCGGGTGTCCTTCGATGGGGGGAGCGGACGAGCGGGGAGCGGAAGGAGGCGGAACAGTCACGGAGGGGCCGGAATCGAGCCTAGAGACTGCGGCCGCCTTGCGGGAGAGGGCGTCCGCTGCTATCGCGTCCCGCCGACGCACGTTCAGGCGTACTCCGTGGGAATCACCGGCTCTCCCTTGGACAGCTGCATCGCCGACAGCGGCAGCCCCTGCCGCGCCGCTATGTGCCGCTCCCGGGCCGTGTCCAGCGACTCGCGGGCGACCACCTCACCACCCCTGACCAGCTCGGCCAGCAGCTGCCGGTCGGCCAGGCCGTCCGGCACCGGACCCGTGCCGATCACCTCGGCCTCGGCCACCCCGTCCTCGTCCAGCCGACGCGCGGCCCATTTGCGACCGCCCACCGAGGCCTTCGCCCCCAGCGACTTCTTCGCAACCGGCTGGAGCGGTTCCGCCGGGTCGGCGGAGACCGCCCGCGCGACCAGCTTGTAGACCATCGAGCACGTCGGCTGACCGCTGCCGGTCACCAGCTGGGTGCCCACGCCGTACGCGTTCACCGGCGCCGCGGCCAGCGACGCGATCGCGTACTCGTCCAGGTCCGACGTCACCACGATCTTCGTACCGGTGGCGCCGAGCTCGTCGAGCTGCTGGCGCACCCGGTGCGCGACCAGCAACAGGTCGCCGGAGTCGATGCGCACCGCTCCCAGGTCGGTCCCGGCGACCTCGACCGCCGTACGGACCGCCTCGGCGACGTCATAGGTGTCGACCAGGAGGGTCGTGCCCCGGCCGAGCGAGTCGACCTGCGCCCGGAACGCGTCGCGCTCGCTGTCGTGCAGCAGGGTGAACGCGTGCGCGCTCGTCCCGACCGTCGGGATGTTGTAGCGGAACCCCGCCGCCAGATCGGACGTCGCGTCGAAGCCGCCGATGTACGCGGCACGCGCCGAGGCCACCGCCGACAGTTCATGGGTGCGTCGCGCACCCATCTCGATCAGCCCGCGCCCGCCGGCGGCCACCGACATGCGGGACGCCGCCGCGGCGATCGCCGAGTCGTGGTTGAGGATCGACAGGATCACCGTCTCCAGCAGCACGCACTCGGCGAAGGACCCCTCGACCCGCAGGATCGGCGAGCCGGGGAAGTACACCTCACCCTCCGGGTAGCCCCAGATGTCGCCGCTGAAGCGGAAGTCCGCCAGCCAGGCGAGCGTCGGCCCGTCGACGACGTTCCGCTCACGCAGGAAGGCGAGCATCTCGTCGTCGAAGCGGAAGTTCTCCACCGCGTCGAGCAGCCGTCCGGTGCCCGCGACGACGCCGTAGCGCCGCCCCTCGGGCAGCCGGCGGGTGAATGCCTCGAACACCGAGTGCCGGTCGGCCGTGCCTGCCTTCAATGCGGCCTGCAACATCGTGAGCTCGTACTGGTCGGTGAAGAGCGCTGTCGACGGCACACCGACCCGTCGCCCAAGGTCCGCAGAGTTCATGGCAGGGATGCTACCCCTATTTCGTCAGAGTGACGAGATCTAGGGTCTGTTTGTGCGCCGGCCCCTCCTGAGTGGCAGCATGGGGTGGGTGAGCGTCGCCCCCGTAGAGATCGAGCGTCCAGAATCGGCCGAGGAGAGCCTCGTCGTCCCGGAGCCCGATGTGCCCTGGGTGACGCTGGTCCACAACGACCCGGTCAACCTCATGAGCTACGTGACCTACGTCTTCCAGGCCTACTTCGGCTACTCCAAGGACAAGGCCCACAAGCTCATGCTCGACGTGCACCAGAAGGGCCGCGCGGTCGTCTCCAGCGGCAGCCGTGAAGAGATGGAACGCGACGTCCAGGCCATGCACGGCTACGGGCTCTGGGCCACCCTCACGCAGGACCGCAACTAGCACGCCCCCTCCCCCGATCCGCCCTGTCCTCTGCCCCGCCCGACCCACCATCGGAGAGAACCCATGGCCGGCCACTTCGAGGCCACCCCCGGCGGCGGCGCGGCCGTCGCGCTCGACGAGGTGGAGATCGCGATCCTGCGCTCCCTCGCCGTCCAGCTGCTGGAGCTGATCGGCCCCGGTGACGAACCGGCCGAGGGCGAGGACCCGCTCGCCGCCCTGTTCACCGAAGGACCCAGCGAACCGCCGACCGACCCGGCCCTGGCCCGTCTCTTCCCCGAGGCGTACGGCGACGACGACAGCGAACTGCGCGCCGCGTCCGCCGAGTTCCGCCGGTACACCGAGAACGACCTGCGTTCCCGCAAGCGTGACGACGCCCTCGCCGTCGTACGCACCCTGGACGCGATCCCGGCCGGGGAGGACGGCGGGATCCTCACGCTCACCGCCGACGAATGCCGCAACTGGCTCGGCGCGCTCAACGACCTCAGGCTGACCATCGGTACCCGCCTGGACGTCTCCGACCAGGACGAAGGCGGCGAGGGATCGCTCTACCGGCTGCCCGACAGCGACCCGCGCAAGCCCATGGTCATGGCCTATCTCTGGCTGGGCGCGCTTCAGGAAACCCTCGTCGAGACCCTGATGCCGTAAGGGCGTCCGGCCGCTCCCGGGGCCGGACCGAACGGCCATTTCCGCGTAACCGGATCCGAAGATCACCCGTGCCGAAACCGCCGGGTGTTCGCTCAACGAACGCTCAAATCCGAATAACGATCCCGTCACCTGAACGGCCTTTTTTATAGCGGCTTGGAAACGCTTGTCCGCTTTTTCCTGTGGTGTGCGCCACATAATGTCCGGCGGATCGCCGGTAGGCCCGTGATAAATCTTCACGACCACCCGGGGACGCCACCCCTGTTCCCGGGGGCGCTACAGCCGGCGGATCGCCGGTCGCACTCCATCCATATCCGGGGGGATCAGGACCTGATCCGCAGCCTCAACGGCGCGGATCGGCGTGGAGAAAGGCGCATCACCATGACATCGGCGAAGGTCGACAAGGGACAAGCCGGCCGGGAGGCCGGAGCAGCCGCGCACGACGCCACCTCGAGCGAGGGGTATCAGCGCGGTCTCGGAGCCCGCCAGATCCAGATGATCGCGATCGGCGGGGCCATCGGCACCGGCCTCTTCCTCGGCGCGGGCAAGGCCATCGCCAAGGCGGGACCGAGCCTGATCCTGGCCTATGCCGTCGCGGGCCTGGTGATCTTCTTCATCATGCGGGCGCTCGGCGAACTCCTCATGTACCGCCCGGTCTCGGGCTCCTTCTCGGAGTACGCCCGTGAATTCGTCGGGCCCTTCGCGGGGTTCGTCACCGGCTGGACCTACTGGTTGTTCTGGGTCGTCACCGGAATCACCGAAGTCACCGCGGCCGCCCAGTACATGACCTACTGGTTCGACATCGCGCAATGGGTCTCCGCACTGATCTTCACGATCATCCTGTACGCCGTGAACCTGATCTCCGTGAAACTCTTCGGAGAGCTGGAGTTCTGGTTCTCGATGGTCAAGGTGACCGCCATCATCGGCATGATCCTCATCTGCGCCGGAATTCTCACCCTCGGCTTCTCCGACGCCGGGGACACCGCGAGCGTGACCCACCTCTGGTCCGACGGCGGCTTCTTCCCGCACGGCCTCAGCGGCACCCTCATGACCCTGCAGATCGTGATGTTCGCCTTCCTCGCCGTCGAGCTCGTCGGAGTCACCGCGGGCGAGTCCAAGGACCCGAAGACCGTCCTGCCGAAGGCCATCAACACCGTGCCGTGGCGCATCGCCGTCTTCTACGTCGGCGCGCTGATCATGATCCTGTCCGTCGTCCCGTGGACCGAGTTCCAGCCCGGCATCTCGCCGTTCGTGGCCGCCTTCCAGAAGATGGGCCTCGGCGTCGGCGCCGCGATCGTCAACTTCGTCGTCCTGACCGCGGCCCTCTCCTCCTGCAACTCCGGCATGTACTCCACCGGACGCATGCTGCGCGACCTCGCGCTCAACGGACAGGGCCCGAAGTTCTTCACCAAGCTGACCAAGAGCGGCACCCCGCTGATCGGCACCACCTTCTCCGCCGCGCTCATGCTCGTCGGCGTCTGGATCAACTACCAGTGGCCCGGCGACGCCTTCAACTACGTCGTCTCCTTCGCCACCATCTCCGGCATGTGGGCCTGGATCATGATCCTCGTCTGCCAGATCCGCTACCGCTTCCGGGCCGACCGGGGAGAGCTCCCGCAGTCCACCTTCCGGGCCCCCGGCGCCCCGTACACCAGCGTCTTCGCCCTCGCCTTCATCGGCATGGTCATCGTCATGATGGCCGTCGACAAGGACGCCAGGATCTCGCTGTACTGCGCCCCGCTCTGGGCGCTGATCCTCGGCGTCTCGTACCTGGTGCTCAAGGCCCGCAACCCCGAGAACAAGGCCTTCGCGAAGCGCTGACCCAGCGCCTCCGGCACCTTCTGTCCAGCATGCGGGCCCTCGCGTACCACTCCTCGGAGCCGCGGGGGCCCTCTGCTTATCCTGGCGCCATGCTGACCCTCACCCAGGCGCTGTACGACCAGATCGTCGCGCACTCCCGCGCGGACCACCCCGACGAGGCGTGCGGCGTGGTCGCGGGCCCGGCCGGAACCGGCCGTGCCGAACGCTTCATCCCGATGCTCAACGCCGCCCGCTCGCCCACGTTCTACGAGTTCGACTCCGCGGACCTGCTGAAGCTGTACCGCGAGATGGACGACCGCGACGAGGAGCCGGTGATCGTCTACCACTCGCACACCGCGACCGAGGCCTACCCCTCGCGCACCGACATCACCTACGCCAATGAGCCCGGCGCCCACTATGTGCTCGTCTCCACCGCCGACACGGACGACGCGGGCCCCTTCCAGTTCCGCTCGTACCGCATCGTCGACGGCGTGATCACGGAGGAGGACGTCAAGGTCGTCGAGGCGTACGAGCCCGCCTGACCGGCCGCGGGCCGGGGGCCGGGCCCGCGCCCGGCCCCTCCTCCCGCCGACGACAGTCCACCAGGCGAACGCTCACCATCCAGCAGGTGAGATCACATACCGGGATCCGGACCGGGAATCGATACGATGAGCTCATGGTTCCCCATGACGTGAGCGAGAAGACGCCGGGCACGCTGCTCGTCGCGCGCCTGCACGTCGACCTGTGCAGGCTCTCCAGCGCGATCTGTACGAGCCGCCTCCCCGTCGCAGGCAAGGCCTGAGCCGGGTCCCGGCCCGAAGCGCCGACCATCGCACTTTCCCTGCGCGGGGGCAGAGCCGCGCGCCCCACGCCACCACTCCGCTTTCGACAGGAGCCCACGCCATGGCCATCGAGGTCCGCATCCCCACCATCCTCCGCACCTACACCGACGGCGCGAAGACCGTCGAAGGCAACGGAGAGACCCTCGCCGACCTCTTCACGGATCTCGACAGCCGCCACAACGGCATCCGTGAGCGCATCGTCGACGGCGGCGAACTCCGTCGCTTCGTGAACGTCTACCTCAACGACGAGGACGTCCGCTTCCTCGACGGCATCTCCACCAAGCTCGGCGACGGCGACAGCGTCACCATCCTCCCGGCCGTCGCGGGCGGCATGAACTGATGCGGTACGACAGCCCGCTCGCCGCGGTGGGCAACACCCCGCTCGTCCGCCTGCCCCGGCTGTCACCGTCGGACGACGTCCGCATCTGGGCCAAGCTGGAGGACCGCAACCCCACCGGCTCGATCAAGGACCGCCCCGCGCTCCACATGGTCGAACAGGCGGAGAAGGACGGCCGGTTGACCCCCGGCTGCACCATCCTGGAACCCACCAGCGGCAACACCGGCATCTCCCTCGCCATGGCGGCCAAGCTCAAGGGCTACCGCATCGTCTGCGTCATGCCGGAGAACACCTCCCAGGAGCGGCGCGACCTGCTCGCCATGTGGGGCGCCGAGATCATCTCCTCCCCGGCGGCCGGCGGCTCCAACACGGCCGTGCGCGTCGCCAAGGAGCTCGCCGCCGAGCACCCCGACTGGGTGATGCTTTACCAGTACGGCAACCCGGACAACGCGGGCGCCCACTACGCCACCACCGGCCCGGAGATCCTCGCCGACCTGCCCTCCATCACCCACTTCGTGGCGGGCCTCGGCACCACCGGCACCCTGATGGGCGTCGGCCGCTTCCTGCGCGAACACAAGCCGGACATCAAGATCGTCGCCGCCGAGCCGCGCTACGACGACCTGGTCTACGGGCTCCGCAACCTCGATGAGGGCTTCGTCCCCGAGCTCTACGACGCCTCGGTCCTCACCACCCGCTTCTCCGTCGGCTCCGCCGACGCCGTCACCCGCACCCGCGAACTCCTCCAGCAGGAAGGCATCTTCGCGGGCGTCTCCACCGGTGCGGCACTCCACGCGGCGATCGGCGTCGGCAACAAGGCGGTCAAGGCCGGGGAGCCGGCCGACATCGTCTTCGTCGTCGCGGACGGCGGCTGGAAGTACCTGTCGACGGGCGTCTACACCGCCCCGACCACGGAAGCGGCCATCGAAACGCTGCACGGCCAGCTCTGGGCCTAGGGTCTTTCGTCTGGATCGGACCGGATCAGGGTGCGTGTCAGACCCTGCGAGCCCGGCATGATCCAGACGAGAGGCCTGGCTCGGCGCTCAGACGGTTCCCGGATGCCGGGCGGGCTGGAGACATCCAGCCCGCCCGGCATTTTCGGCCCCTGAGGTGGTCGAGGACCGAGGTCCGCGGCGGAGTCCCCGCACCGCGGAGCCGCACATCCTCACAGCCGGGAGGGGACAGGTGGCGGACAGCTCGCCGTCCCGCCCCCACCGGCCCCTGCACTCACCCGAACCGTCGCACCTGATCCCACACCCCCGGATCCACCACCCCCACCCGCCGCCGGAACCCCCGCACCGCCACATCCCGCAGCTCATCCGTCTCCAGGAAGCTCGCCCGCCCCTGCGGATCGCCCACAGCGCCCGGCGGGAGCGCGATCACCCCCGGCCGGTCCTCGTGACGCTTGCTGGTGATCTTCGCGACGCGCGCGGCACCGTCCCGCACCGACAGCACCAGACACGGCCGGTCCTTCGACCCCGGCCCGTCCTCGTACGGAACCTCGGCCCACCAGATCTCCCCCGGCCGCGGCGTGTGCTCCGGCCCGCCCCTGGGCCCCTCGGTCCTCCCCGGCGGGCGCGTCCGCCCCCTCGGACGCCCACCCGGACGCCGGGCACCGCGCCTGAGCCGGCCCCGCCCGTCGGCGATCGCGGCAATGAGCGCCAGCAGTACGACCGCGCCGAGCGCCGGCCACCAGGACATGTTCATGCACCGACGGTACCGGCGCCCCGCAGGCCCGTGCCTCGCAACCGCTTCCATCGAACCGGTGACAGAGCAGGTGAGTTCGCCCACAACGGCAGGCCTTGAAGGAGCGACCAGGTGTTTGGCGCCTTACGCTCAACAAATCGCACGAACCCTCCCCGTTCCCACGTCTCGGAGGTTCACGCTCCATGAAGCTCACCGTCGTCGGCTGCTCCGGCTCGTTCCCGTCCGCGGGTTCGGCATGCTCGAGCTACCTCGTAGAGGCCGACGGCTTCCGGCTGCTCCTCGACATGGGTAACGGCGCCCTGGGCGAGCTGCAGCGCCACATCGGTCTCTACGACCTGGACGCCATCTTCCTCAGCCATCTCCATGCCGATCACTGCATCGACATGTGCGCGTACTTCGTGGTGCGCTACTACCGGCACGACGGCGGACGATCGGAGCCCATCCCGGTCTACGGACCCGACGGCACCGAGCAGCGGCTGACGGCCGCGCACGGCGACACCCCGTCCGACCGGGCGATGAGTGAGGTCTTCGACTTCCACACGCTGAAGTCCGGCTCGTTCGACATCGGCCCCTTCTCGGTCCGTACGGAGAAGGTCTGCCACCCCGTCGACACCTTCGGCATCCGCATCGAGCACGACGGCCGTTCGCTGACGTACTCCAGCGACACCGGAACCTGCGAGGTGCTGGACGAACTCGCCGAGGGCACCGATCTGTTCCTCTGTGAAGCGTCGTTCACCCACGGCAAGGAGGACATTCCGGACCTCCACCTCAACGGCCGTGAAGCGGGCGAAATCGCCGCGCACGGGAAGGTGGGCCGGCTCGTCCTGACCCACATCCCGCCGTGGACGGACGCGGACCGCAATCTGGCGGACGCCCGCGCGATCTACGACGGCCCGGTGGAACTGGCGGTCCCGGGTGCGGTCTACGAGATCTAGGACCCCGCGTAGGTACGGCAGAGCCCCCACCCTCCGGACGGAGGGTGGGGGCTCTGCCGTACCTACGAGAGGGGCCAGGCCTACTTCGCCTCGGCCTTGAGCAGCTCGGCGAGCTCCTCGTCCGACTCCCGGCCCGGGGTCGGCAGGTTGAACTTGGTGATCGCGAAGCGGAAGACCACGTAGTAGACCACCGCGAAGCAGAGGCCGACCAGGACCAGCATCCACGGCTTCGTCGCGATACCGAGGTTCAATCCGAAGTCGATCAGGCCGGCAGAGAAGCCGAAGCCGTCCTTCATCCCGAGCGCCCAGGTCAGAGCCATGGACACACCCGTGAGCACCGCGTGGATCGCGTACAGCACCGGGGCGATGAACATGAACGTGAACTCGATCGGCTCGGTCACACCGGTGACGAACGAGGTGGCCGCGAGAGAGAACATCATGCCGCCGACGACCTTGCGGCGCTCCGGGCGGGCGCAGTGGACGATGGCCAGGCAGGCGGCCGGAAGGGCGAACATCATGATCGGGAAGAAGCCGGTCATGAACTGTCCGGCCTGCGGGTCGCCGGCCAGGAACCGTGCGATGTCGCCGTGGGCGCCCTTGTACTCGCCCGCCTGGAACCACGGGAACGAGTTCAGCAGGTGGTGCATGCCGACCGGGATCAGCGCACGGTTGGCGACACCGAAGATGCCCGCGCCGACGGCGCCGGAACCGACCAGCCACTCACCGAAGTTGTGCAGACCGGTACCGAGGACCGGCCAGATCAGGCCGAAGACGATGCCGATGATCAGGCCCGCGAAGGCCGAGAGGATCGGGACGAGGCGACGGCCGCTGAAGAAGCCCGCCCAGTCGGGCAGCTTCTTCCGGTAGAACCTCTGGTAGAGCAGCGCCACGACTATGCCGATCACGACACCGCCGAGCACACCGGCGTTGACCGGCGCGTCGCTCATGACGATCTTGCCGTCCACGACGCTCGCGACCTGGGGCAGGTTGCTGTCGGTGAAGGTGGCCAGCACCTTCTGGAAGACCAGATAGCCGGTGACCGCGGCGAGGGCCGTCGAACCGTCCGACTTCTTGGCGAAGCCGATCGCGATACCCACGGCGAACAGCAGCGCCATGTTGTCGAGAATGGCCCCGCCGCCCGCGGCCATGTAGCCGGCGAGCTTCGTGATGAAGGTCGGGAACGACTCGCGGCCGAGCATGTCGGCGTTGCCGAGTCGGACCAGCAGAGCGGCTGCGGGCAGCACCGCGACGGGCAGCATGAGGCTGCGGCCGATGCGCTGCATGACAGCCATCGCACCCGCGCCCTTCTTCTTGGTGGCCGCGGGTGCGGCGCTCGCCGTGGTCATCAACTTCCTCCATTGGACAAGGCGCCGCCAGGCATACGGATTCTTGGGGGCGACGACTCCAGAAACGTGACGGGCGCCACGTGGTCTGGACCACTCAGTGGTGTAGACCAGTTTTAGCACGGTGTGGGTTGTATAAGGAACATGCAAATGTCGACTACTTCGCAGTAGCTCATCTACACCCTCAGTGACATGACGAAGGCCCCCGGACCGTGAGGTCCGGGGGCCTTCGCCTGTCGGGGGTGGAGCCCGGTCGGTGGCCTACTTGACGAGGTCTTTCTCGATCTCCGACTCCAGTTCGTCGGGCTCCCGGCCAGGGGTCTGGAGGTTGAACCTGGTGATCGCGAACCGGAACAGCACGTAGTACACCACTGCGAAGCAGAAGCCGATCGGAATGATCAGCCACGGCTTCGTTGCCAGACTCCAGTTGATGACGTAGTCGATCAGACCCGCCGAGAAGCTGAAGCCGTCCTTCACGCCCAGCCCCCAGCTCACCGCCATCGACACGCCGGTGAGCACCGCGTGGATCGCATACAGAAGCGGGGCGACGAAGAGGAACGAGTACTCGATCGGCTCGGTGATACCCGTCACGAACGACGTCAGGCCGACCGAGAGCATCATGCCGCCGACCGCCTTCCGGCGATGCGGCTTGGCGCAGTGGTAGATCGCCAGGGCCGCCGCCGGAAGCGCGAACATCATGATCGGGAAGAACCCCGTGGTGAACTGCCCGGCCGTCGGGTCGCCCTGCAGGAACCGGTTGATGTCACCGTGCACCACCGTCCCGTCCGGCTTGGTGAAGTCGCCGAACTGGAACCAGACGAAGGTGTTCAGGAACTGGTGCAGGCCGATGACCAGCAGCGCGCGGTTGGCGACACCGAAGATCCCGGAGCCCAGCCAGTTCAGATCGGTCAGCCACTTGGAGAAGCTGATCAGACCGTCACCGATCGGCGCCCACAGCCAGGCGCACAGGGCCGCGAAGAGCAGCCCCACGAACGCCATGATGATCGGCACGAGCCGGCGGCCGTTGAAGAAGCCCAGCCAGTCGACCAGCTTGACGCGGTGGTACCGCTGCCAGAACCACGCGGACAGCAGGCCCATCACGATGCCCCCGAACACCCCGGGGTTCTGGTACTCGGCGGCCGTCACCTTGGCGTCGCCGGTGACGCAGGTGCCGAACCACGTGCCGCCGGCGGTGAACGTGGAGCCCGGGGCGCAGTCCACCGGGAAGGCGTGCAGCACCGCGTAATAGACGAGGAAGCCGGTCACCGCGGCGAGCGCCGTCGAGCCGTCCGACTTCTTCGCCATCCCGATGGCGACGCCGACGCAGAACAGCAGCGGCAGCCCCAGGCCGGAGTCGAGCAGTGCGCCACCGGCCGCGGCGAAGACCTTGGCGACGTTGTTCCAGCCGAGCCCTTGGCTCCCGAACACGTCCTCCTGGCCGAGCCGGTTGAGGATACCCGCGGCCGGGAGCACCGCGATCGGGAGCTGGAGGCTGCGCCCCATCTTCTGGAGGCCCTGGAACAGGCCGTTCCACCACTGTTTCCGTGGCACGGCGGCGCTGTCTGAGCTCATCGTCGTCCTCCAGGAACAGCCCACGTTTGGCGGTCGACGCAAACTGGTGTAGACCAGTTGCATCACGGTGCGGAGCCCGCTCGAAAGGCAGGGCGCCGGTGATCGTCATCATTGGTGATGGGCCGACAGCTCGCCCGCGAAGTTGGGCCAACCGTGAGTTACCGTGACGAAACGGACCCATGGTGGGCCGGCATGCGGACGCGAACAATCAGGGAGAACGACATGGCCAGCAAGGCTGAGAAGATCGTCGCCGGGCTCGGCGGTATCGACAACATCGAAGAGGTCGAAGGCTGCATCACCCGCCTCCGCACCGAAGTCATCGACCCGAGCAAGGTCGACGAAGCCGCGCTCAAGGCCGCCGGCGCCCACGGCGTCGTCAAGATGGGCACCGCGATCCAGGTCGTCATCGGCACCGACGCCGACCCCATCGCCGCCGACATCGAAGACATGATGTGACCACCCGCTGAGCCCGTCCGGCTCCACACCCCACAGGCCCCGCTCCCGCCCGGACCGGGGCCTGCGGCACAGCCGATAGGCTCGACGCCATGTCTCGTATCGACGGCCGCACCTCCGAACAGCTCCGCCCCGTCACCATCGAACGCGGATGGAGCAAGCACGCCGAAGGCTCAGTCCTCATCTCCTTCGGCGACACCAAGGTCTTCTGCACCGCCTCCGTCACCGAAGGCGTCCCGCGCTGGCGCAAGGGCAGCGGCGAAGGCTGGGTCACCGCCGAATACTCCATGCTGCCCCGCTCCACCAACACCCGCGGCGACCGCGAATCCGTACGCGGCAAGATCGGCGGCCGCACCCACGAGATCAGCCGCCTCATCGGCCGCTCCCTGCGTGCCGTGATCGACTACAAGGCCCTCGGCGAGAACACCATCGTCCTCGACTGCGACGTCCTCCAGGCAGACGGTGGCACCCGCACCGCCGCCATCACCGGCGCATACGTCGCCCTCGCCGACGCCATCACCTGGGCCCAGGGCAAGAAGCTCATCAGGCACGGCCGCAAGCCGCTCACCGGCACCGTCTCCGCCGTCAGTGTCGGCATCGTCGACGGCACCCCGCTCCTCGACCTCTGCTACGAGGAGGACGTCCGCGCCGAGACCGACATGAACGTCGTCTGCACCGGCGACGGCCGCTTCGTCGAAGTCCAGGGCACCGCCGAGGCCGAGCCGTTCGACCGCAAGGAACTGAACGCGCTCCTCGACCTCGCCACCGCCGGCTGCGTCGACCTGACCGCGTATCAGCACGTGGCACTCGCCCGCACCCTCGGCGAGTAAAGAAGCAACCAAGTACGCACCAAGAGCGTCGTGACGAGTACGGGCGCACGGGTCGAACCGTGCGCCCGTCCGCGTATCCGCACCCGGGGAGGAACCCGCACCATGGCCAAGGCCACCCGCCACCGCCGCACCACCGTCGCGCTGACCCTGACCGCCCTCACCATCACTCTCACCGCAGCAACCGGCTGCGGCGCCGTCGACAAGGCACTCGACTGCGTCCGCACCGCCGACGCCATCGCCACCAGCGTCAACAACCTCCAACAGGCCGTCTCCAACGCCTCGAACGACCCCACCCAGGCGGCCGAAGCACTCGACGAGATCGACAAGGAACTCGGCAACCTCGGCGACACCACCGACAACGCCGACCTCTCCAAGGCCGTCGACGACCTCCAGACCGGCGTCAAGAACGTCCGCACCTCCATAGACAACGGCGACGCCACCCCCGACATCACCCCGGTCACCGACGCCGCCAAGGAGATCGGCAACGTCTGCACCTCGTAGCACCGGGCCCGGCCCGCCCCGCGATAATCGGCACATGACCCGCCTGATCCTCGCCACCCGCAACGCCGGGAAAGTCAACGAACTCCACGCGATCCTCGCCGACGCCGGCCTCACCTACGAACTCGTCGGCGCGGACGCGTACCCCGAGATCCCCGACGTCAAGGAAACCGGCGTCACCTTCGCCGAGAACGCCCTCCTCAAGGCTCACGCCCTCGCACAGGCCACCGGCCACCCCGCGATCGCCGACGACTCCGGCCTCTGCGTCGACGTACTCGGCGGCGCCCCCGGCATCTTCTCGGCCCGCTGGTCCGGCACCCACGGCAACGACCGCGCCAACCTGGACCTGCTCCTGGCCCAGCTCTCCGACATCGACGACACCCACCGCGCCGCCCACTTCGCCTGCGCGGCAGCCCTCGCCCTCCCGGACGGCACGGAACACGTGGTGGAGGGCCACCTCCTCGGCACCCTGCGCCACACCCCGTCCGGCACGAACGGTTTCGGCTACGACCCGATCCTCCAGCCGGAGGGCAAGACCGTGACCTGCGCGGAACTGACCCCGGCGGAGAAGAACGCGATCAGCCACCGGGGGAAGGCGTTCCGGGCGCTGGTACCGGTGGTGCGGGAGCTGGTGGGGTGACGAATTGATGCCGGGCTTCCTGCGCTTTGCAGGAAGCCCGGCATCAATTATTTGGTGCGCCCGGTCGGATTCGAACCGACATACACGACCACCTAAAGATCGCCGCTCAACCAGATGGCGTACGGGCGCATGTGAACCAGATCCTACTGCCTTCGGTGGAGAGATGGAGAGCGATTGGCGAAAGTCGCCGTCTGGCTATGACAGGACGGGCATAAGTACCGAAGGTTCGTACGGCGGTTGTCCAGCCAGTCGCCGTTGATGTGGTCGATCTCCAGGACGAGTCGTCTGCCCCGCCAGAGATCGCCGATGCCGCACGCAGCACACTCGTGCGGGACACCCAGATCATCAAGGGCGCGTCGCAGAAAAGAGGTTCTCGTCCGGGGTGCGGGTGGGGCCAGCCGTCTCAGTATGTCCATGGCGGACTTGCGGTACGGGGAAGAGGCTCCGAGGAAGTGGCCTTGGCCTGTGAAGTGGTCGGTTGAGACGCCGTGCGCTTCGATGCTCCGTTTCACGAGAGCGCGACCGGCACCGTTGTCGGCGAGGCCGAGGAGCTTGAGTGTGCCCGCGAGGCTCAGTGATTTCTCCACGGCTGACGCCAGCGTGGCCCGGTCCAGAACGCCGGCTCCGTAGCGGCGGCCACGAGTGAAATGCGAGGTGTCGATGTCGTATTGATCGAGCTTCTTGCGGATATGGCCGTACGGACTGTCCCGTGGTGGGAGGTCCATGTACTCCAGCATTTCTCGGATGCTGTGGGAGTGTGCCGCAGCCTCGGCGAGAAGCTCTTTCGAGTACGAGCGGCGTTCTCGCGTCGGCAGTGGTTCCTCGCGGAAATGGGACACATCTATGCCGTAGTGCCGCAGCCGTCGGTTCAGGTAGCTGCGCGATCCGCTGCCGAGCGTGGCGCCGAGTCTGCGCATCAGATCCACCATGCTGGATGACTCGGCGGCTGCCGCTGCCAATCGGTCGCGTGTGTAGGCGGGAGCGCTCACGTCGCCCTCCGCTTCCGGCCGCGATATGTGTCCGTCGCAGAGTGGCAGTTGGGACAGAGGAGCTGCAGGTTTTCCGGTCGGTTGTCCCACCAGTTGCCGTTCCTGTGATCGACCTCGAGCCGCAGTGGTCTGTCGTTCCATACGGTGCCTGTGCCGCACTCCGTGCAGCGTTCCGGTATCCCGATCCGAAGGAGTTCTCGACGGAGCCGTGAGCCGGCGATCCGCCCGTCCTGTGGAGAGCCCAACCTGAGCAGGTTGCCGCGTGCGCCTCGGGGGCGGCCTCGGCGCATTACGAAGTGGGATACATCGATGCCCAGAGATGCGATCCGCCTGCTGATGTGCGTATGGCTGCCGCCCACTGGGCTGATCCCCAGCCGCTGCAGGACCTCCATGACCGAGGAAGAGGCTGCGACCGCCTCCCTCAGGGCCTCCTCCGTATAGCGCACCCATGTCTTCTGGAAGTGTGACGTGTCGATTTTCGCCGCTGCCATCTTCTGCCGCAGGTAGCGCCTGCTGCCCGCCGTGGGAGTGCCCCCACACCAGCGGACCGCTTCGTCGAAGTTGGCCACCTCACGTGCTGCCTCCTCGAGCAGCTCACGGGTGTATCGAACCGTCATCGATCGCCTCCGTTCCCGACCGCACGTTCGCGGTCTCGTACGGAGCAACGAACCGTTTATCGGATGGTCACGTCCGGAATACGGTGAGATGTGGAACGGCCCGCCCCGCTTCGGCTGAAGCGGGGCGGGCCGTTCCCGGGGACGGGGTCAGGGGTCAGGGGTCAGAACTTGGGCTCGGGAGTCTGGGCCGCGCACAGCTCCGCCGCCTCCTGCTCCGTCTCCACCGACGGGGGCGATCCGTCCAGCGGCCGCTGGGCGGTTTCCTTCATGCAGGCCACCGCGATCACGCCGACCAGGGCCGCCGCCATCGCGTAGTACGCCGGCATCAGGTTCGTACCGCTCCAACTGATCAGCGCGGTGATCACCAGCGGGGTCGTACCGCCGAAGAGCGAGGCCGAGAGGTTGTAGCCGACCGACAGGGAGCCGTAGCGGACCTGGGTGGGGAAGAGGGCCGGGAGGGCGGCGGACATCGTGCCGAGCATGCAGACCAGGGAGAGGCCCAGCATCAGCATGCCGATCGTGATGGCCGGGATGCCGTCCTGGCGGATCAGCAGGAAGGAGGGGAGCGACAGGCAGAGGAAACCCAGCATTCCCGCCATCAGCAGCGGCTTGCGGCCGAAGCGGTCGGAGAGCTTGCCGACCTGGCTGATGATCAGCATCAGGAAGATCATGACGGCGAGCAGGACGAGCAGGCCGTGGGTCTCGCTGTAGCCGAGTTCGTCGGAGAGGTACGTCGGCATGTACGACAGCAGCATGTAGTCGGTGATGTTGTAAGCGCCGACGAGGCAGATGCAGAGGATCAGCGTCGGCCAGTACTGCCGGAAGATCTTCGCGAGGTCACCCTTGGCCGTGGTCTCGACGCTGTCGGCGGCCTCGGTGGCCTGGGCGTTGCCGCCCTCCAGTTTCTGGAAGGCCGGGGTCTCGTCGAGGCGCAGTCGGAGGTAGAGGCCGACCAGGCCGAGGGGGCCCGCGACGAGGAACGGGATGCGCCAGCCCCAGGACTCCATGGCGGGGGTGTCGAGGACGGCGGTGAGTGCGGTGACGAGGCCGGCCGCGCCGACGTATCCGGCCAGGGTGCCGAATTCGAGGAAGCTGCCGAAGTAGCCGCGGCGTTTGTCGGGGGCGTACTCGGCGATGAAGGTGGATGCGCCGCCGTACTCTCCGCCGGTGGAGAAGCCCTGGATCAGGCGGAAGAAGATCAGCAGGGCGGGTGCCCAGAGGCCGATCGAGGCGTGGGACGGGATGACGCCGATGGCGAAGGTGCCGACCGCCATCATGATCATGGTGAGGGCGAGGACCTTCTTGCGGCCGATCCGGTCGCCCATGGGGCCGAAGAACATTCCGCCCAGCGGGCGCACCAGGAAGGCGACCGCGAAGGTGGCGAACGAGGAGAGCAGCTGGGTGGTGTTGTTCCCGGACGGGAAGAAGACGTGCCCGAGGGTGACGGCCAGGTAGGAGTAGATGCCGAAGTCGAACCACTCCATGGCGTTGCCGAGGGAGGCCGCCTTCACCGCCCGCTTGACTGCCTGGTCGTCGGTGACGGTGATGTCGGACCGGCGCAGCCTGGGGTTCTTCCGTTGCCGGATGGCGCGGAAGAGGGTGGGGTGGCGTTTGACCGCTTCGGGGTCGGCCACCTGCTGAAGGTCGGAGGCCGCCATGGCCGGGTCCTTTCCTCGGTGGGTGTTCCAGGAAGGGCTTCTGCGCGGTCATGGCGGTCGCAAACCGATGGGGGGTGAAAGTGCGACGCCCGTCACATGGGCGTGGTGGTGGTCAGATGCCGAGGTCCTTGATGATCTTGGCTACGTGGCCGGTTGCCTTGACGTTGTAGAGGGCGCGTTCGACCTTGCCCTCCTCGTCGACGATGACCGTGGAGCGGATGACGCCCGTCACCGTTTTGCCGTAGAGCTTCTTCTCGCCGAATGCGCCGTAGGCCTGGAGGGTTTCCTTGGACGGGTCGCCGACCAGTGTGACCTCGAGGTTTTCCTTCTCGCGGAACTTGGCGAGCTTCTCCGGCTTGTCGGGGGAGACGCCGATGACGTCGTATCCGGCGCCGGTCAGGAGCTCCAGGTTGTCCGTGAAGTCGCAGGCCTGCTTGGTGCAGCCGGGGGTGAGGGCGGCCGGGTAGAAGTAGACGATGACTTTGCGGCCCTTGTGGTCGGCGAGCGAGATGTCGTTGCCGTCGGCGTCGGGGAGGGTGAAGGCCGGGGCGGTGTCGCCGGGCTGGAGTCGCTCGCTCATGGTTCTCCTCAGGGGCGTGTGGGGTGTACGGGACCGAGCGTAATAGGGGTGCCGCCGGGTGTGCGGGCGGCTGAGCTGACAGACTGTCGATGAAGGTTTACCGGACGACGACCACGGAGGCGGCGCAGTGTCGGATGCCAGGACCCCTGCGCAGATCGAGGCGGACATCATCAGCAGGCGTGAGCAGCTTGCGGTGGTGCTCGATGAGATCGGGGTGCGGGTGCACCCGAAGACGATCATCGGTGATGCGAAGGCCAAGGCTGTCGAGGCCGCGGACCGGACGGCCGGGCGGGCGTTTGTCGCGGTGAATCGGACGGTGTCCGATGTGAAGGCGCAGTTTGTGTCGGAGGATGGTGCGCCGCGTCTGGAGCGGGTGGTTCCGGTGGCGTTGCTGGCAGCGGGTGTGCTCGGGCTGGTCGTGGTGTCGGCGCGGCGGAAGAAGCGCTGAGAAGGCTGACCCCGGGGGCGTGCGACGCGGCTGCGGACAGGTAGGTTTCGGGTCGTGAGCGAGAACACCGACGACAAGCTGCCCATTCGCATGCTGCATGACCGTGTGCTGGTCCGGTCCGATACGCCCGAGGGCGAGCGGCGTTCGGGCGGCGGCATCCTGATTCCGGCGACGGCTGCGGTCGGTCGTCGACTGGCCTGGGCCGTGGTGGTCGCGGTCGGCCAGAACGTGCGGACGGTGGAGCCGGGCGACCGGGTGCTGTACGACCCCGAGGACCGTGCGGAGGTCGAGGTGCGCGGTGTGGCGTATGTGCTGATGCGGGAGCGGGATCTGCACGCGGTGGCTGCGGACCGGTTCGAGGGTTCGGTGGATTCGACCGGGTTGTATCTGTAGCTCTCCCGATGTGCTCGAGATAAGGCCTGGTGACAGCCGTCACCAGGCCTTTTGCCTGTTCTTTGCTATGTTGGTGGGACCCCGACGAGACGCGCCGTACCGGGCTTTCGCAAAGACGACGCACCCGTGATGTCCGTGTGTCTGTCGGAGGTGCCGTCGTGGCGTGGGTTCTGCTTGTTGTCGCCGGTCTGCTGGAAGTGGGCTGGTCGATCGGGATGAAGTACACCGACGGGTTCACCCGGTTGTGGCCGAGTGTGTTCACCGGACTCGGGATCGTGGCCAGCATGGTGCTGCTGTCGCAGGCGGCGAAGTCGCTGCCGATCGGTACGGCGTACGGCGTGTGGGTCGGTATCGGTGCGGCGGGGGCGGCGGTGCTGGGCATGGTGGTGCTGCACGAGCCGGTGACCGCCGCCCGGGTCTTCTTCGTGTGTCTGCTGCTGGTGGCCGTGGTGGGCTTGAAGGCGACCTCGGGGCACTGAGTCGTCGATCGGCCGGTTTCACGGCCGGTTCGGGGCCGGGAGCGGGTTCGGGACCGGGGTGGAGGCCGGGTCCCGGCGGGCGCCGCCGACGCCGCGCGGGAAGAAGTCGTCGAAGTCGCCGTTGTCCCCTCCGTCGGTGAATTCGCTGTCCGGCGGGCCGGTGGGTGTGTCCGGCGGGATGGCGGGTTCGATGTCGGTGGGCGGGATGGGCGGGATGGGCGGGTTGGCCGGGCTGCTCGGCTGCGTGTCCGACGGTGGAGCGAACGGGGTGTCGGTGTCGGTCGGTTCGGTGGCTTCGTCGGTCGGCAGGTACGGTTCCTCGGCGCCTCTCTCGAGGGTGAGGTCGAAGTTCTGGACGCTGGTGCCCTGCAGCGCGGCGCCGGTGTACTGGGCCCAGGTCTGGGCGGGCGCGCCGCCGCCGTTGACCCGGGACAGGCCGAGTGCTCCGTACAGCGGTTCCTGCACCCCGGTGTCGGGGTCCTGGCCCATGACGGCGATGACGGTCGCGAGGTCGGGGGTGTAGCCGGCGAACCAGGCCGCCTTGTCCTCCTCGGCGGTGCCGGTCTTGCCGGCGGCGGGGCGGCCGGCGCCCTGGGCTGCGGTTCCCGAGCCGTTTTCGACGACGCTCTGCAGGATCGCGGTGGTGGTGTCGGCGGCTTCGCGGCTGACGGCCTGCTCGGTGCTCCGGTCGGGGAGGGTGAGGTCCTCGCCGTCCTTGCTGACCTTGTCGACGAGGGTGTACGCGGTGCGTCTGCCGTGGTTGGCGAGGGTCGCGTACGCCCCTGTCATGTCGAGGACGCTGGCGGTGGCGGTACCGAGCGCGATGGACGGCGATGCGGTGAGGTCGGGGGTGTTCTTGGGGATGCCGAGGTCGATGGCGGTCTGTTTGACGATGTCGGGGCCGACGTCCTCGGCCATCTGCGCGTAGACGGCGTTGACGGACTTGTCGGTGGCCATACGGACGGTGATCGGTCCGTAGCTGACGTCGTCCTCGTTGGCGGGGGCGTAGCCGGTGGGTCCGTTAGGTCCCTGGACCATGCGCCTGTTGGTGCCGTCGTAGACGGTGTTGGGGGTGATGCGTCGGCCGTCCTGGGTCCTGGAGCCGTTGGCGACGGCGGAGGTGAAGACGAACGGCTTGAAGGTGGAGCCGACCTGGTAGTCGCGGCGGGTCGCGTTGTTGACGTACTGCTTGGTGTAGTCGATGCCGCCGTACATGGCGACGACCCGGCCGTTCGTGGGGTCGATGGAGGCGCCGCCGACGCGGACGTTGCGGTCGGCCGTGCGGTCGTCGCTCGTCTGCGACATGACGTTGTCGTCGACGGCTTCGACGAGGGCGTTCTGTTTCTTCTTCTCCAGCGTGGTGGTGATCCGGTAGCCGCCGGTGGCCAGCGTCTTCTCGTCGATGATCTGGTGGGTGGTGAGGTAGTCCTTGACGGCCTGGACGATGTAGCCGCGCTGTCCGGAGAGGCCGGTCGATCTCTTCACCTTGTCGGGCACGGGGAATTGCATGGTGGCGCGCTCGGATGCGCTGAGCCAGTTCTCCTTGACCATGCCGTCGAGTACGTAGTGCCAGCGGGCGACGGCCGCGGCCTTGTTCTCGGGGTGGACGACGACGTCGTACGCGCTGGGGGCGTTGAGCAGGGAGGCGAGGTAGGCGCCTTCGGCGGTGGTGATGTCGCCGATGTCCTTGCCGTAGTACGCCTGGGCGGCAGCCTGGATGCCGTAGGCGTTACGGCCGAAGTAGCTGGTGTTGAGGTAGCCCTCGAAGATGTGGTCCTTGCTCACCTCGCGATTGAGCTTGATCGCGATGAAGAACTCTTTGATCTTGCGGATGACGGTCTGTTCCTGGCCGAGGTAGTAGTTCTTCACGAACTGCTGGGTGATGGTCGAACCGCCTTGTCTGCCCTTGCCGGTGAGGGTGTTCCAGCCGGCCCGGAACATGGCCTTGATGTCGACGGCGCGCTCGGAGTAGAAGTTGCGGTCCTCGGCGGCAAGGACGGCGTGCTGGACGGGGAGGGGGACCTGGGCGAGCTGGACGTTCTGCCGGTTGACGTCGCCGTCGCGGGCGATGACGGTGCCGTCCTTGTAGAGATAGACGTTGGACTGAGCGGTGGCGGTGGGGTTGGCGGGCGGGATGCCGACGAGCTGGTATCCGGCGATGAAGCCGCCGATGAGGATCAGGGCGATCACCAGGAGCGTGGCGAGTGCGGCCCGCCAGGTGGGGACGGCCCGGCGCCAGCCGGTGCGCCGGGGCCGGCCGGTGCCCCCCTTCTTCCCTTCGGGCGCGGCAGCCTGGCCTGCGGGTGCGCCGGCGCCGGCAGAGAGGTCCCTCGGGGTCCAGTTCCCGTTGCCGGGATCCCCGCTCTGCTGCTGTGGCTCGTCGCTCATGTCGGTGAAGACTCCTCGGCCGCGGTCAGTTCCCCCATACTGCACTTTTCTATGCAATAAGCACCGGATCGACCTCCGGAGGGGGGCCGAAAAGCGGTCGCGGCGGCTGCCGCCGCTGGACTAGGGTCGTGCGCTTTGGTGCCCGGCGCCGTTGGGCGTCCGAGTGCGAACGAGTGCGGGGGCGATTGAGGTGCGGCTGTACGCGGTGGTCGCTGCGGGCGGGTTTCGGCGCTATGCCACCTACCGGATCGCGACGGCGGCGGGGGTGTTCACCAACACCGTCTTCGGTTTCATCCTGGCGTACACCTATATGGCCCTGTGGGACGCGCGGCCGCAGCTCGGTGGTTACGACATGTCCCAGGCGCTCACGTACGTGTGGCTGGGCCAGGCGCTGCTGGCGACGTGCGCCATGATGGGCGGCGGTTTCGAGGACGAGCTGATGGAGCGGATCCGTACCGGCGATGTGGCGATCGATCTCTACCGGCCTGTCGATCTTCAAATGTGGTGGCTGGCCGGGGACTTGGGGCGCGCTGCGTATCAACTGCTGGCACGCGGCATCGTGCCGATGGTGCTGGGCGCGCTCGCCTTTCCGCTGGCGCTGCCCACGTCGCCGGGGATCTGGCTGGCGTATCTGGTCTCGGTCACGCTCGGTGTGGTGGTCAGTTTCGCGGTGCGCTATCTGGTGGCGCTCTCCGCGTTCTGGCTGATGGACGGGGCGGGCGCGACGCAGATCGCGTTTCTGGCGGGGTTGTTCTTCTCCGGGATGCTGCTTCCGCTGACGCTGTTCCCGGGGCTGCTGGGCGAGGTGGCACGCGCACTGCCGTGGTCGGCGCTGTTGCAGGTGCCGGCCGATGTGTTCCTCGGCAAGCACACGGGGTGGGGGCTGGTGGGGGCGTTCGCGTTCCAGGGCGGCTGGGCGCTTGCGCTGCTGCTGGCGGGGCGGCTGGTGCAGTCGGTGGCGACGCGCAGGGTGGTGGTCCAGGGTGGCTGAGGTTGCAGAGACGGCACAGGCGGCGGAGGCCGGAGGGGGCGTCGAGGCGCCCGGGCCGGCGTTCGCCGAACGGTCGAGGCTGGTCGAGGGGGTCCGTGCGTACGGGCTGATCGCCGCGATGTGGCTGCGCTCGACGATGGCGTACCGGGCCTCGTTCGTCATGACCACGCTCGGGAACTTCGCGGCGACCGGCTTCGACTTCGTCGCGATCATGCTGATGTTCGCCCATGTCGACGAATTGGGCGGCTACACGCTGCCGGAGATCGCCCTGCTGTACGGGGCTTCGGGAACCGCTTTCGGCCTGGCCGATCTGGTGCTGGGGTCGATGGACCGGCTGGGCCGCCGGGTACGGGACGGCACGCTGGACACGCTCCTGGTGCGCCCGGTGCCGGTTCTCGCCCAGGTGGCGGCGGACCGGTTCGCGCTGCGCAGGCTGGGCCGGATCACGCAGGGGCTGCTGGTGCTCGGGTACGCCCTGGTGACGCTGGACATCGGCTGGACACCGCTGCGGGTGGCGATGGTGCCGCTGATGCTGCTGACCGGGGCGGCGATCTTCGGGGCCGTGTTCGTGTGCGGGGCGGCGTTCCAGTTCTTCGCGCAGGACGCCGCCGAGGTGCAGAGCTCCTTCACGTACGGCGGGAACACGCTGCTCCAGTACCCGCCGACGATCTTCGCGAAGGATCTGGTGCGCGGGGTGACGTTCGTCGTGCCGCTGGCCTTCGTGAACTGGCTGCCCGCACTGTATGTGCTGGGCCGCGACTACCCGCTGGGGCTGCCGGAGTGGGTGGCGTTCCTGCCGCCGGTGGTGGCGGGGGTGTGCTGGGTGCTTGCGGGGACGGCATGGCGGGTGGGCCTGCGCTCGTACCGGAGCACGGGAAGTTGACCGGCGGGAGAACGAGGGCATCGGACATGGGCATGGACACGGATACCGACTTCATCGAGCTCGACAACGTCGAGAAGGTCTTCGACGTGCGCCGCAGGACGGGCTTCCTGCGCAGTGAGCGTCGCGAGGTCCGCGCGGTCGACGGGATCAGCTTCCGCGTGCCGCGCGGCGAGATGGTCGGCTACATCGGCCCGAACGGTGCGGGCAAGTCGACCACCATCAAGATGCTGACCGGCATCCTCACCCCGAGCGGAGGCCGGCTGCGGGTCGCGGGCATCGACCCGTCCAGGGAGCGTACGCGGCTGGCACACCGGATCGGTGTGGTCTTCGGCCAGCGCACCACGCTCTGGTGGGACCTGCCGCTGCGGGACTCGTACCGGCTGGTGCACCGGATGTACCGGATCCCGGACGCCCGCTACCGGGAGAACCTGGACCGCTGCATCGAACTCCTCGACCTGGGACAGCTGTTGGACGTACCGGTGCGGCAGCTGTCGCTCGGGCAGCGGATGCGCGGCGATATCGCGGCGGCGCTGCTGCACGACCCGGAGGTGCTGTACCTGGACGAGCCGACGATCGGCCTCGACGTGGTCTCCAAGGCGAAGGTCCGCGGCTTCCTCCGCGACCTGAACGCCGAGCGGGGTACGACGGTGCTGCTCACCACCCATGATCTGACGGACATCGAGCAGCTCTGCCGGCGGGTGATGGTGATCGACCACGGTCGTCTGATGTACGACGGGGCGCTCGCCGGACTGCACGAGATCGGCGCGAGCGAACGTACCCTGGTCGTCGACCTGGAGTGCGAACTCCCGGCGATCCGGCTGGAGTCGGAGCCATCGGTGCGTACGGTGAAGGTGGAGGGGCCGCGGCAGTGGCTGGCGTTCCCCGCGTCCGGATCGGCGGCCCCGCTGGTGGCGCGGATCGCCGCGGAGTATCCGCTGGTGGACCTGTCGGTGCGGGAGCCGGACATCGAGGCCGTGATCGCGAGGATGTACGCGTCGGCCGACAGCGCGTAGACAGTCATGACATGACGTCAATTACCGCTGACGGCAGTCGGATCGGTGACGTGGGCGGAAGCGTTCAATAGGCTGCGCGGTATGACGAGCGAACATCCGGACATGCGTGCTTCCGATGCCGAGCGTGAGCGTGTCGCCGAGGTCCTGCGCGAGGCGGTGGCAGAGGGTCGGCTGCAGATGGAGGAGTTCGAGCAGCGGCTCGACGCCACCTACAAGGCGCGTACACATGGCGAGTTGGAGCCACTGGTCCGTGATCTTCCGGCGCCCGGCGGGGTGGTGGCACCGGTGGGTGCGGGAAGCTCGCCCGCGCGTACGGGTTCGTCCGGTGTCGACTGGGCGGCACGTGTCGGCGGCCCCGCCACCTCGACAGGGGCGTTCGCTTTCTGGGGCGGCTTCAGGCGCAAGGGCACATGGACGGTGGCCCGGAAGTTCACCGCGTTCGCGATGTGGGGCGGCGGCGAGATCGATCTGCGCGAGGCCCGCTTCGAGGACCGTGAGGTCGTCGTCCGCTGCTTCACGATCATGGGCGGGATGCAGGTGACGGTCCCGCCGGAGCTGGATGTCGAGGTCAGGGGCATCGGCATCATGGGCGGCTTCGGCGACCGGGCGTCGGGCGAGGGCATCCCCTCTCCGGGCTCACCGCGGGTGCGGATCACCGGCTTCGCGCTGATGGGCGGGGTCGATGTGGAGCGCAAGCGGACGAAGGCGGAGAAGGAGCGGGAGCGTGCCCGGCAGCTGAAGAAGGGAACGGGGGAGGAGTAGGGCCCGCACGGCGACGGGGGACACGGCGGTGAGCTGTGCGAGCTCACCGGACCCCGTCGCTGCGGTGAGCCGGTCAGAGCTGGTCGGACGCCGGCCTGTTCCGGTGCAGGGTCCGCAGATCCACCTGCTGGCCCAGCCGCAGATATCCGTTGTCGTTGAGGTGCAGATGGTCGCCGCAGTCGAACTCCGGGAGGAGCCTGCTCGGCCGGTACGGGTCGCGTACCACCCGGTCGAAGTCGACGACCTCGTCGAAGATGCCGCCCGCCCGGATCAGCGCGTTGACCTGCCTCCGTACGGCGTCCTCGGCAGGCGTCCAGGCGAGGGAACCCTCGAACGGCATCAGAGTGGCCCCGACGACGTGCAGACCGCGGGCGTGGGCACGCTCCGTCATGGCCCTGAGCGCGTCCGCGATCCGCTGCGGGTCCCGCTCCTTCGGGAACTGCTGCACGTCGTTGATGCCGAGCGCGATGATGACGGTCTTCACATCGGCGACGCCCAGCACGTCCCGGTCGAAGCGGGCGATCGCCCGCTGCCCGTACATCTGCCCGTAGCCCTGCCCGTCGCGCAGGATGCGGTTGCCGGCGATGCCTTGGTTGACCACCGCGTACCGGCCGCGAAGCCGGTCGGAGAGGACGTCGGGCCAGCGGCTGTTGGCATCGAGGGTCGAGCCGGTGCCCGCGGTCAGCGAGTCGCCGATGGCGACGATCGCCCCGGCGGCAGCCTTGTTGCGGACGTCCACGGCGGTGAGGTAGCGCCACAGGTTGCTGCGCCACGTGCCGCGTCCGTCCGCCACGTACGAGGTCTGGTGGCTGTTCGGGTGGACGGTGACGGGGCCGTCGGCGGTGGGTGTACGCAGGGTGACGACCAGATCGGCGTCGGGGGCGACAGGGACGACGACCGGGTCGCTGACGATCTGCCCGCCTGCCGGGATCGTGACGGACGGGGTGCCGCGGAAGGAGACGGGCCTGGTGTTCACGGTGGCCCGATCGACGAGCAGCGGGTGCGTGCCGAAGAGGTTGGACAGGGTGATGCGCGCCGCGTCGCCGCCGATGCTGGTGTGGACGACGTTTCGGATGATGCGCTGGGTCAGGTCGTCATCGGTGGACGTGTCCGCCACACCGGCCGTCGGAGCCCCGGCCCAGGTGCCGATCCAGACACCGGTGGAGTGGGCCGGCGCGGCGGGCGTACGGGCCACCGACTCCGTGCCGACCTGCTTCGCTCCGCCGCCGGAGAACAGTAGGGATCCGGCGAGCGCCACGATCGCGGCGAGCGCGGCGGTGCCCGCCACAAGGGCTGTGAGCAGGGCGGGTCCGTGGCGCCTGGGCATGGGTGGAGTGTCTCCTCGTGAGGGTGCGGGCTGATCTCATGATGAAGCAGGGCGCGGGGGAACTCGACATGCGGCCCGGGAGTAGGTCAGGTAGGGACAATGCGTACGGGGCACCGGGGTCGATGCGTAGGTGTACGCGGACGGGTGGAGCGGATGGAACGGATCGAGCGGACCGAGTCGGGCGAGCCGGGCGGGGGACCTGCCGATCCCGCACGGGCACCGGGCGGCGCGGACGGGAGCTCCGGCACGGCAGCCTCGGCTCCCGTGCGGCCCGCTCCCCTCGCCTCCTTCGCGTACACGGCCGCCGACGAGGAGAAGCGGCGTGGCGTACGCCGTATGAAGACCACGGCCACCGGCCTCCTCCTGCTTGTCGCGCTCGTGTACGTCCTCGCCACCTGGGCGAAGAACGTGGGTGTGGGCGGCTGGCCGGGCTTCGTCGCCGCGGCCGCCGAGGCGGGGATGGTGGGTGCGCTGGCCGACTGGTTCGCCGTCACGGCGCTGTTCAAACGTCCGCTCGGCCTTCCGATCCCGCACACCGCCATCATCCCTACCAAGAAGGACCAGCTCGGGGCCTCATTGGGTTCCTTCGTCGGGGAGAATTTTCTTTCGGGCGATGTCGTACGAGGCCGGATACACGCTCTCGGTATCGGCGGCCGGCTCGGCGCCTGGCTGGCGGAGCCGGAACACGCCGACCGGGTGACCGCCGAGCTGGCGACCGCGCTGCGCGGTGCGCTGACCGTCCTGCGCGACTCCGACGTACAGGCCGTGGTCGGTGAGGCCATCACCCGGCGGGCGAACGCGGTGGAGGTCGCCCCCGGTCTCGGCAAGATGCTGGAGACGATCGTCGCGGACGGCGGCCACCGCAGGGTCGTGGACCTGCTCTGCGTACGCGCGCACGACTGGCTGATCCTGCACGGCGACTCGGTGATGGACGCGGTGCAGGGCGGGGCCCCGGGCTGGACGCCACGGTTTGTCGACAAGCGGGTGGGGGAGCGGGTCTACAAGGAGCTGCTGCGCTTCGTGACCGAGATGCGGGACATGCCGGAGCATCCGGCGCGCTACGCGATCGACACGTTCCTGACGGACTTCGCCGCCGACCTCCAGAGCGACTCGGACACCCGGGCGCGGGTGGAGCGGCTGAAGTCGGAGATCCTGGGGCGGCGCGAGGTCCAGGACGTCATCGCGTCGGCCTGGTCGTCGGTCCGCACGATGATCATCACGGCGGCGGAGGACGAGCAGAGCGAGCTGCGGCTGCGGGCGCGCGCCTCGCTGATGTCGCTGGGGGCGCGGCTGGCGACGGACGGCCGGCTCCAGGCGAAGCTGGAGGGCTGGCTCGAGGACGCGGCGGTGTATGTCGTCACGACGTACCGTACGGAGATCACGTCGCTGATCAGTGACACGGTCGCGAGCTGGGACGCGGATCAGACGTCGAAGAAGATCGAGGCGCACATCGGCCGTGACCTGCAGTTCATCCGAATCAACGGCACGGTGGTGGGTGCGCTGGCAGGACTGCTGATCTATTCGGTGTCGCGGGCGTTCGGCGCGTAACGGCAACGCTTGTGAGGGTTCCGGGTGCGTACCCGGCCTGTCGTACGGGTACGCACCCGGCTTACGCGGGGGAGTGCTCTTGAATACGCGCCCCGTCGCCCTCGCGTTCAGTGTTCCGCGGGCCTTGCGAAAAAATTTCTCAGGCGGCGCGGCGGGTGACCGCCCATGACGCGGCGGCGACCGTGCCGGCCACGGTGAAGACGGCGGGCCAGGCGCCGAGCTTCTTGGCCAGCGGGTGCGATCCGGCGAACGCGGCGACGTACGCCGTGGTCAGAGCGGTGGCCGCGCGGGGTCCGGCCTGCCGGTTCCACTCGTACGCGGCGACGGATCCCGCGGCGGCGAGTGCGACTCCACCCAGCGGCCGCTTCTTGGTCCAACGCGCGATCGCGTATCCGCCGACCAGTCCGCCCGCCGCAACCGCCGCTGCCGGAACCTTCGCCATAGCCGCCACCTTCGCCCTCTCGCCGGCCGGTTCTTCCCGCTGCCCGGCTCCTGTCGGCTTCCGAGGCTAACGCGACGGGCGAACCTCAGGTTGCCGGAGGGGGTGCACATGCGTTTACCTTGAAGGTGAACGCATGTGCACCCCCCTCAGGCTTCCGCCACCCGGCACCACTGCCGAGCACCGTACGGAGAACGCATGTCCGCGGACATATCCGCCCTCGACGGGGCAGCCGGGCAGCCCCGGACCCCGCACCACCCGCGCTTCGCCGTAGGCGTCCTCGCGTTCTGCGGCGTCGTCGTCGCGGTCATGCAGACGATCGTCGTCCCGCTCCTCCCGCACATCCCGGCCCTCACCGGTGCGACCCCGACCGCCGCGAGCTGGCTGGTCACCGTCACGCTCCTCACCGGCGCCGTCTTCACGCCCGTCCTGGGCCGGGTCGGCGACATGTACGGCAAGCGACGGGTGCTCGTGGCGTCGCTCGCGGTCCTCGTGATGGGCTCGGTGCTGTGCGCGGTCAGCTCCCACATCGGCGTACTCATCACCGGCCGCGCCCTCCAGGGCGCCGCGCTCGCCGTCGTACCGCTGGGCATCAGCATCCTGCGCGACGAACTCCCGCCCGAGCGCGTCCTCTCCGCGGTAGCCCTGATGAGTTCGACGCTCGGTATCGGTGCCGCCGTCGGCCTGCCGGTCGCGGCACTCGTCGTCGAGAACTTCGACTGGCACACCATGTTCTGGGTGTCGGGCGCGATCGGCCTCATCGACATCGTGCTGGTGCTCTGCTGCGTACCGGAGTCGCCGCTGCGCACCCGCGGCCGCTTCGACGGTGTCGGTGCGCTGGGTCTGTCCGCGGCGCTGGTCTGCCTGCTGCTCGCGGTGACGCAGGGCGCCGACTGGGGCTGGACGTCGACTCGTACGGTCGGCCTGCTCGTCGCGGCCGTGGTGGTGGCGCTGCTCTGGGGCGCGTACGAGCTCCGCGTGCCGACGCCCATGGTCGACCTGCGGGTCTCGGCCCGCCCGGCCGTCCTGCTCACCAACGTCGCCGCCCTGCTGATCGGATTCGCCTTCTACGCGAACTCACTGGTCACCGCGCAGATGGTGCAGGAACCGAAGGCGACGGGCTACGGGCTCGGCGCCTCGCTGGTCGTCAGCGGGCTGTGCCTGCTGCCGGGCGGTGTGGCGATGGTGGCGCTCTCGCCGGTGTCGGCGCGGATCTCGGCGACGTACGGGCCGAAGGTCAGCCTGGCGCTGGCGGCGGGGATCATCGCCGTCGGCTACGCAGTGCGCTATTTCACCAGCCACAGCCTGTGGTTGATCATCGCCGGCGCGACGGTCGTCGCCTCGGGCACGGCCATCGCGTACTCGGCGCTCCCCGCCCTGGTGATGCGCGGGGTCCCGGTCAGCGAGACGGGTGCGGCCAACGGTCTCAACACGTTGATGAGGTCGATCGGACAGGCCTTCTGCAGTGCGACGGTGGCGGCGGTCCTCGCCAACATCACCTTCCAGGCGGGCGGCCGGACGGCACCGACTCTCCACGCGTACCAGGTCGTCTTCGTGATCGCGGCGGGCGCGGCGCTGCTGGCGCTGGCGGTCACACTGTTCCTGCCCGGCAGCCGTACACCTGCGACAGGTACGGTCGGAGAGGACCGCAAGGACCGCGAAGGCGGTGCGCGGACGATCCCGATCGAGGAGGGCGCATGAGCGGCAGCGAGGCCACCGTTCCGGCCCCTTCGGCGTCCCCGGCCCCCGCCGACCAGGGCACGGGCCGGGACGCGATCCTGCGCGCGGCACGGCGGGCGTTCACCCAGCGACCGTACGCCGAGGTGACCATCCGGGGGATCGCCGCGGACGCCGGAGTCAGCCCCTCCCTGGTCGTGAAGCACTTCGGCCGCAAGGAAGAACTCTTCAACACCGTCGCCGACTTCGGCCCGGCCGCCGAGGAACTCTTCGACGCCCCGCTCGACACGCTGGGCCGCCACATGGTGGTGACTCTCGTACGCCGCCGGCGCGAGCTGAAGTCGGACCCGCTCCTGCGCGTCGTGTTCTCCCTGGGCAACCAGGACGAACGCTCCCTGCTGCGCGACCGCTTCCACGAGCAGGTCACCGAGGCACTGATCGCCCGCCTGCCCGGCCGTGAACGCGCCCTGCGCGCCGAGCTGATCGCCGGTCACCTCCTCGGCCTCGGCGCCACACTGAGCCTGCACCGCGACGGCGCGGGTTCACTGGCCACCCCCGAACACCTCGCCGATCTGTACGCGCCGGCGCTCCAGACCCTGATCACGGGCTGAGGCCACCGGGCACGGATGGCCGACCGTGGCGGTATGGTCTGGGCCAATCGACGAGGGGGGCCTCATGTCTGTCCGTACAGCCCGTGCCCGATCCACCCGTGCCCGCGTGCGTGCCGCCGCCGGGCTGACCGTGCTGCTGGGCGCGTGTCTGATCGGCTGCAGCAGCGTGGAGACATCGGAAGGTCCCGGGGGCGACGTTCCGTACGTGGCGCCGTCGGCGAATGAGGCAGCCGCGTCCCGGGCGGCGGAGGCGCAAGCCGAGGCGGACGCCAAGGCGTCGGCCGATGCGGAGGACGCCGCCCGTATGTCCTCGGAGAAGCCCGCGACCACGCCCCCGCAGGTCCGTGACGCGTTCGCCACCCTCCAGGCGACCCTGGACGACACCTGCACCCCGGGCGCGGGCGACTGCGCCTACGTCCTGGGCCGGGTCCACGACGAACTGGCGGGCCTGGAGGCGTCGATGAAGGCGCATCCGAAGGACCCGGGGCACTTCAAGGAGCCCGTGGCCTGGATGACCACCCTGGACAGGACGCTGAAGGGCGACACCTCCACGGAGAACCTGGAGAAGCACCGCTCCGAGCTGTTCGGCACGCGCGACCGCATCAACACGTGGATGCAGGGCCACCCGGAGGACTACCGCTGACGGGACCGCGTCGTTCAGGAGAGCCAGTCGGTGTAGTGGGTGGGAGCGATACGGGCGTCGCCCTTGGCGGTGAGGACGTCGCCCCGGACGACGGCGAACATGCCGGCCGTGTCGTCGGTGACGACAGTGCGGCCGTCGGGGCGGGCGTTCAGGGTCATCCGGCCTAGTTCGTCGAGGGGGAAGACGTCGGGTCCGGCGACGTTCAGGACACCGTTCAAAGGCGTGCCGGCAGCGACTTCGGCGACAGCGTCGGAGACATCCTGTGCGGCGATCGGCTGGATCGGCGTAGAAGGCAGGCGGACGGTGTCGCCATCGGTGGTCATGGCCAGGACCGAATCCATGAACTCCATGAACTGGGTGGCGCGGACGATCGAGTACGGGATCGACCCGGTCTTGAGGATGTTCTCCTGGAGGATCTTGGCCCGGTAGTAGTCGAGGTCCGGCACCTGTTCGATGCCGACGATCGACAGGATGACGACATGCCCCACCCCGGCCTTCCGGCAGGCGACCAGGAGGTTGTCCATCGAGGTCTGGAAGAACGCCGGGGAGGTGTCGTCGAAGGTCGGTGAATTCGTCAGGTTGACGACGACATCGACGCCGGCCACCGCTTCCTGCAGGCCCTGGCCGGTGATGATGTCGACACCGGTGGACAGCGAGTGCGGCACGACCTCGTGTCCCGCCGCCTTCAGCTTCTTCACGACCTGCGACCCGATCCGGCCGGTACCGCCCATCACTGCGAACTTCATGGGTCACCTTTCGTCGCGCACCATCGGGTGGCTCTTCGAAGCCCCGATGGCGCACCGGGGAGGGAAAGGGATCTGACAGCGAGTCCGAATCGGGGCCGGTGCCCGTCTTCGCGTCGATGCTCCGGCAACGGGGCGACGATTTCTTCATCGCCGTGACGCGATTACTCGGTGCCCGTGGTCATTGCCGTATGCCTGTCGGCTCGCCGACGTCCGTGAACCGGCGTGGACTGCACCGCCGAGGTCAGGCAGGCCGCGGAGCCCGCCGGTCCTTGCGCTGCGCCAGCTCCTCGTCGTCGACCAGGGTAAGCATGGGCTGGCCCGGCGCGCACATCATCGTCACGAGGAAACGGCTCCGGGAGTCCGTCCGGTTGTTTCCGTCCTGATAGTGGATGACGTCTCCGCCCGGTTCCCAAAAAGTTTCCCCGGCCTTGATCACACGCTCCGGCTCACCTTCGAGCTCGAAGAGCATCTCCCCCTCCAGCACGTAGCCGAAGGCCGGCCCCGAATGCCGGTGCGGAGGAGTGCCCGGATCTCCTGGGGGGAATTCGACGAGGATGGTCATCACCTCGGCCCCTGCCGGGATGGACGGCGGCTCGGCCGTCTGCAGAACGGTCAGCGCGGTCTTCCATGCATCGGACCGTGGTTTCCGACCTGTGTTCGCGGGCTCGTTGCTCGACATGATGAAGCCTCCAGTGCCTGGGCTGCACGGACCAGCTTCGCACCGGCCCGTACGTGTCGCCTGTCGTCCGACGCGCTGCCCGGGCACCGTCCGGGGCCGGTTGTGACGTCGTTTCGGCGAGGCCGAGGCCGCCGCAGGGGCCGCGGCATGCCGACCGGGATCAGGGCGGTGAAAAGTGGCCCGCCTTGAGCCAGGAGCCTGACACCGCCGACAATCTCGGCGGGCCAAGGACTGTTCCGGCGCGGCCGTGCCCGGGCCGGACCAGCGGCTGTCATCGGCGCGGGTCAGGACGACCGGGACCCGCACCCGCCGGAGCTCGATGCTGCGGCGCGCATTCACGCGGACGTCGCCGGACGTCGGTCAGGATCCTCCGGTGTCGCGGACGGCTTTGATCTCCGGGTAGACCGGCTGCCACATGGCGTCCCGCACCAGCTTGCCGAAGCCGTCGTCGACCTCCGTGCGGGCGACGCCGTCGTGGGCCGCGGCGCGGCCGACCGCTCCCGCCACCGCGGCGGAGGTCGCGCGCAGCGCGTCGGGCATCGGGAGGACGGGCGCGCCCGGCGTACTCCCGTCGACCTGTCCGGCCACCGCGTGCGCGGCGGCGACGAGCATGCCGTCGGTGACGCGGGTGGCGCGGGCGAGGATGGCACCCAGGCCCAGCCCGGGGAAGATCAGCGCGTTGTTCGCCTGGCCGATCAGATACGTCACGCCCCGGTACTCGACCGGTTCGAAGGGGCTGCCGGTGGCCACCAACACCCGCCCGTCGGTCCATTTCAGCAGGTCGGCGGGGGTGGCCTCGGCCAGCGGCGTCGGATTGGACATCGGCAGGATGACCGGTCGCCGCGTGTGGGCCGCCATCTCCCGTACGACCTGCTCGGTGAAGGCACCGCCCTGACCGGAGGTGCCGATCAGCACCGTCGGCCGGACCCGGCGGACCACTTCGTCGAGGGCGACGCCACCGTGCTGCGCGTCCCGTTCCCAGCCGGCCACCTCGGCCACCGGACGGGCGTAGCGGATCTGGGCGTCGCGCAGGCCGTCCTGGTCGTCGGTCAGCAGGCCGTACCGGTCCACGGCCCAGAAGCGGCGGTCGGCCTCCTCCTCCGGCAGTCCGTCGGCCACCAGGGCGTCGCGGAACTGGTCGGCGATGCCCGTGCCGGCGCTGCCGGCGCCGAAGACGACGATGCGGTGGTCGGTCATCGCCATGCCGCTGGCCTTCGTCGCGGACAGCACGGCGGCGAGATTGACGGCACCGGTGCCCTGGATGTCGTCGTTGAAGGTGAACACCCGGTCCCGGTAGTGGTCCAGGATGCGGCGGGCGTTGGCGGTGCCGAAGTCCTCCCAGTGCAACAGCGCGTCGGGGAAGAGCCTGTTCGCGGTGGTGACGTACGCGTCGATGAAAGCGTCGTACGCCTTCTCGTCCACCCGCGGATGGCGGTTGCCCAGGTAGAGCGGGTCCTCCAGCAGCTGCTGCCGGTTGGTGCCGACGTCCAGCATGACCGCGAGTGTGCGGTTGGGGTCGACCCCGCCGGCCGCGGTGTAGACGGCGAGTTTGCCCTCGGAGATGTCGATGCCGCCGACACCCCAGTCGCCGATGCCCAGGATCGCCTCACCGTCGGTCGCCACGATCAGATCGACGTCGCCGGCCCCGAGACCGGAGCCGCGCAGCGCCTGCTCGATCTCCTCGGGGGCGTTCACGGAGAGATAGATCCCGTGCGGGCGACGGAACTCGTAGCTGTAGCGCTCGATCGCGGTGCCGACGGTCGGGGTGTAGACGATCGGCAGCATCTCGCCGAGGTGGTCGCCGACGAGCCGGTAGAACAGCACCTCGTTGCGGTCGTGCAGACCGGTCAGATAGACGTTCTTGGCGAGGTCGCTGGGCTGCGAACAGTACTGCGTGTAGGCGCGCACCGCCTGCTGGTCCTGGGTGAGGGACTGCGACGGCACCAGGCCCACCAGGCCCAGTGTCGCGCGCTCCTCCGGCGTGAAGGCCGTGCCGCGGTTGAGCCGTGGATCGGTGAGCACGGCCCGGCCCGTCGCGGTGGTCTCGAAGCGGTGTTCCCCGGCGATCCACTGGGTGCCCATGAGCGGTCTCCCGTCGTCGGCCCTCGTCGGCGCGGTCGGATTCTGGGGTACGCGGGGCTGTGGGTGACCTCCTTGATCAGAGGATCCAGAAGGACAGGAGACGTGTGCGTGCGAAGTCCTCCACGGGCATGCGTGCCTCCATGGGTTCCGGCCCGCGCATTGCCATGTTCCATCGGCTCACCCCAACGGCGCCACCGGAGAAAGCCGCACTCCTCCGCGCTGCAGGTTCCCCGGGTCCCCGGCGGCCCGGCGCCGCCGTCATCGCACCCCGCTCCGTGCACCGCCGTCGGCCTCCGCCGGGATCAGGCCCTCCGCGAGGGCCTTCGCATCGCCCGCCGCGGGCCCGGATTCCTCCGTCGCAGGCCCGGATTCCCCGCCGCGGGCCCGGACTCGCCGGTGCCGGGTTCTCCTCCGGGGCGACGGCCCACGGCAGACTGCCAGGTGCGGTCATCGTGCTGGGTTTCCTCTTCGAGACGTCCGACATCTCGAAGAATCAGCCGATGGCCGCCTCACATTCGGGCTCGACACTCGCCACACGGAGCAGGGATGCAACCGCAGCGACACCATCCGACCGGCTGCCCGTCCCGTATCCCGCCGGGAATGCGTCGCCCCCGTCTAGGATGACCGACGATCAGCGTCGACGGACGCACGGCACGCTTCGGTCCAGCCGCAGCTATCTGGCCCGGTTCCAATGGCGGAAGCTATGGCAATTCGGGCCGTTCCGTTGGGGTGATGTCGCTCTCTGGCGCGCAGTGCGGGTGGCCGTCGGTGTGATGGTGCCGCTCGCGGTCGGATCGGCCTGCGGACGCCTCGACTACGGTGCCTTCGCGGCTCTGGGAGCGCTGCCTGCCGGATTCGCCTCGTTCCAGGGTGTGACCCGGAGCCGGGTGGCGGCCGTGGCAGTGGCCAGTGCCGGCATGGCGGTGTCCACCTTCGTCGGGGCAGCCACGGCGGCGGTCGCGCCATGGCTGCTGGTAGCGGTCGTCGTCATCTGGGGTTACGTCGTGGGGCTCGCCGTCTGCCTCGGGCCGAGGCTGAGCGTGGCAGCCCTCCAATGGCCGGTGGGGCTGCTGATCGCGAGCGGCATGCCGCTAGGGCCGACGGAAGCCGCACTGCGGGCCGGTCTGGTGCTTGCCGGCGGGCTGCTCCAGGGCGTGCTCGTCGCCGTTTCCTGGGCTTTCCGGCGAGGCGACCCGGAGCGCACGGCGCTGGCCGAGTCCTACCGGATCCTCGCGGTCTACGCCTCCGGCCTGACAGCCGGGCACTTCGGGCCGCCGTCGGCGACGGCCTTTCCCGCGGCCGTCGCTCTCACCGACCCCAACCCGCTGCTGCCCGTCACCGCGCGACTGCGCCTCCTGGACCTGCTCGAGCAGGCGGAACGCATCCGCGCCTCGCTCGCGACCCTGGCCGAGCGTACCGCTGACGACCCTTCGGAGGCCGCCCTCCGCCCTGCCGCGGACGCCGCCCGGGTGCTGGATCTCATCGCGGACACACTGAGTGCCGGACGGGCCGAACGTGCCGGACGCACCCGCGAGTTGAACGCACTCATGCCGAGCCTGGTCGTCGCCCCGGGCACCCGTGGGCAGTTGGCCACCGAGGCGCTCTTCGGGCAGCTCCGCGCCGTGACCCGGAGCCTGGCAAGCCTTGAGACGGGTCCTGGGCGAACGCCGGTGAAACGCACGGCGATCAGCCCTGTGGTTCCCGTCGGCCAGGACGGGATGGGATGGGCCGCCCTCACCCTGCGGGCCAATCTCGCCCTTTCCGGGGAGACCGGGCGTCACGCTGTGCGGCTGGCTGTCGTCGCGGGGCTCGCCGAGGCGATGGTCCAGGCCACCGGCCTGTTCGAAGGCCGTTGGGTGGTACTGACGATCTTTTTGGTGCTCAAGCCCGACTACACCTCCACGGTGTACCGCAGCATCCAACGGGCAGTGGGTACCGCCGTCGGAGCGGGCCTCGGCGCGGCAGCGGCGCATCTTGCCCACCCGAGCCCGGTCGGGCTGATCGTCGCGGCCGGGATCGCTGTCGCGGCCGCCTACGCCCTGTTCGACGTGAACTACGTGATCTACAGCAGCTTCCTCACCGTCTTCATCGTGATCCTCCTCGACATCTTCGGCCTGCCCGCGGACACCACCGCCGTGGCCCGCCTGACCGACACCGCTGTCGGAGCGGTCCTCGCGCTCATCGCCTACTCGGTGTGGCCGACCTGGGAGGGCCTCACCGCCCAGGAGAAGTTCGTCCGGCTGATCGACGTCCACAACACCTACGTCACCGCCCTGCTGCGCAGCCTTGCCCGGCCCGTGCGGACCGATCCGGCCCGGCTACGCGGCCTTCAAGCCGCATCCCGCCGCGCCCGCACCGATGCCGAGGCATCCTCGGAACGTCTGGCCGCCGAGCCGCCGCACTCGCCGTTGACTCCCACCGCTGCGCGGACCCTGGTTGCCGTGGTGACCCGGCTGGCCCACACCGAACTGCTGCTGCACGCACTCGTCCCGCCGCAGGCCACGGCCATCGGACGGGAAGAAGGCGGGCCCCGGGATGCCGATGCCGATCGGCTCGAAGCCCTGGCAACCGCGTTCGATATCGCGATGATCACTCTGGCCGAGGCGGTCAGGACGCTGCAGCCTCCCGGCCCGCTTCCCCCGCTCCGTCAGGTCCAGTGCGCGCTGGGCAACCGGCCGACCGCGCTCGATCCCCGGCTGCTGCAGATCACGGACCACCTGGTCGACACCGCCCATACGCTGGAGCACGTCCTTCGGCGACAACTTGCTTCACCATGAGGGTCGACCGAGCCGGCAATCCATCGACCTCGGACGGCTCCGGCGGCGTCACGGCCATCGCGGAGTACGGGGACGGCCCCGGTCGCCGGGGCCGACCGGCCCTGCGCATGACCCCGCCCCGGTACGAGCGGGATGTGACGCGTACCGAGGCGGGCGATGGTGACGTAGCGGATCAGGATCCGGGCCGGTATCAGCTGAAGACGACCGACCGGAACTTCAACCGCTCGGAGGCGTGACCGCCGAGGGGGCGGAGAGAGAAGTGGTCCCCGTCACAGTCGGGACCGGTGAAGACGGTGGCGGTCGAGACGGTGTAGTTCCAGGGAGAGTTGGCGGGGTTCGACGAGTTGGGGTCGGCCACCTCGGGCAGCGTGACGCACTCCCCGCTCGGCGGGTTGATCAGATCGGCGATCTGCGGGGTGCCGTCGAGGCCGGTGTAGCTGTAGGCGAAGAATCCGACGGTCGCACTGGCCGAGGTCGGCACCGTCACGACGAGCGCGAGTGCGCCGAGGGCGGCGGCGACGGTGGTACGAAGGCGCATGGAGGGCACTCCTGATGGGATAAGGAGGAATACGTTCCGATTCAATCTGTCCCGGTGACCTGCGGTTATTGCGGAGCGCGCGCTCCCGTCACCCGGAAGTGAACAGCCGAATCGGTTCTGCCGACGGCCAAGTGGGTCACCTCCCGCTTCGTCGCGCTGGTGGGGGCCGGACGGGTGAGCAGCCGGATGGTCGCGTCGAGGACCAGGCGGTTTCGATGCCGTCGGGAAGCCGCCGCGCAGGCAGGGTGGCAGCGCGGTCCGTGAGGCGTCGACACGACCGGCCTCCACCTGTTCGAATAGTCTCTCCGCAACAGAACCGAGCGACCTGCGAGCAACCAGTGATCCGAGACCTGTACAACGTCCGGTTGCAGTCCGAGGAGAGTGGTTGCACGCCGCTGACCGACGAGGAGGAGCGGCGCATGCGTGCCGTGCTGTTCAGCGAACTCGGCACCGAAATCGCCGACCGGGGCTGGGTCCGGTTCCCCGCGTACGAGCCGGAGGACCGCCGCCGGCTGATCGACGTGGCGCACCGTCTCAGCGCCCACTGGGGGCAGCAGGTCTTCGTCGAGGCCGAAGACCCGTGCAGGCTGAAGCTCTATCTCGCCGGGTACGGTACGCAGCCGGCGAACCCGAGCTCGCTCTGACCGCGTACGAGATCGCCGGGGTGGACCGCGTGAGCAGCATCCGTTCGACCGGGCCCATGGGCTTCCGGTAGCCCGCCAGGAATTCCCTGGCGGTTCGCCACCGACGGAGTCCTGTGGCACGCACCGCTCATCACCTCCCGTCCTCCCGGACGAAGAAGACCACCGGCGACCAGCCGGGTGCCCCGTGGCACTCGGTGATACTCCTGGATCTCCGCTGCAGCGCCCGGTGCTTCGCCGAGGCGGCGCACCACTGCCACCGCCCCCTGCCCCGTGCTGCCCGACGGCAGGTGGACGTCTACTGCTTCCCCCGCCACAACCGCGACCGTGGGATCGCACGATGGTCCGCCCTGGAGGAACGCCGGGCCCGGCAGCGCCTCCGCACGCAGGTGGGAGTGATCCGGCGCCTGGTGAACACCTCCGGCGGCGAACTCGCTCTCATTGCCGCGGACATGGTGGACGTGACGCCTGCGAACCACCGGCACAGCTCGCTCTGGTTCTCCTGACCCGCACCGAGGGCGTGACGCGAAGTCCCGTTCGCATGGTGGGAGATGGCGATGGTGCGGTACGGTGACGAAATCATCACGCTCTGTGTGCAAGCGCGCACATAGGGCGGCCCCCGGCGGTGCGCCAACACCATCCGAGGGCCTTCATCACCAGTGGAACCAGAGGCCACCGGAAATGCTGCGTCATGCTATCGCCCCGTCCCGGCGCTTCACGAAGGCATCGCACGATGTCGTGCGCCATCCGCGTCTGAGCAGTGACGCGAAAATCCTCCTCCTGTACGTCCAGGGCCTCCCCGAAGACACCCCTTGCAGGCCCCTGAGCGAACTCGCCCGGAAACTGGGCATCAAGGGCCGCGCGTACCAGAAGGCGAAGGAACAACTGGTCGCGCACGGGTACGTACACGAATGGCGGACCCAGGGCGGTCGAGGCCGCTGGATCACCGAGCAACTGGTCGCGAACACCCCTCTGACGGATGAGCAGGCAGAACACCTGCGAGGGGCCCCGGCCACCGCCTCACCACCGAGTACGCAGACTCCGACGGTCGGCGAACCGGCTCCCCGGACGGTCGGTGGCTATGAACCCGTAGAAGACCACAGTGACAAGACCACTCCCCACCCACCCTCCGAAGCCGAGCCGACGACGGACCCGGAACCCGAACCGACGCCGAGACCGGCCGAGTCCCACCAACTGGCCCGCGCCGAGCGGGTTCTGCTCTCGTTGCGCCACACCCGCCGCGAACTGCATCTGGGAGCGCGCGAGGCCCGCGCGCTGGCCGTGGAGGCGGTCAAGTGGCTGGAGCGCGGCCTGGGCGAGTCCGACCTGCGACAGGCGCTGCTCGCCGAACGCCCGGAAGACGGTGTGCGCTCGGCGTTCGGCTTTCTGCGCTACCGCCTCATCCAGAAGCTACCCCCGGACTCGGCCCCGCCGACGTCGCCTCAACTCCCGGTGGCCGCCGCCCTGGTGGTCTGCTCCGCACCCGGTGAGGAACACGTTTTCCGACCCGTGGGAGACGAGACGGAGTGTGCCCCGTGCCGCCAGGCCACCGCACGCGCGACCTTCTACGGCGCCCCCGCACCGGAGTCTGATGGCATCCCGTGGCGCGAACGGTTCGCGAAGATCGCGGTGACTCGGTCAAGCCCCGGCGGAGAGTAGAGAACGAGGGTGTCCTATGCCATCGATTCCTAATGCCGTCTGTCAAGCCGCGAGAGCGACGGGCGGCGTGGGCTCGTAGCACCGTCCGTCGCGGAGGAGGGCCCAGAGGACATTGACGCGGCAGCGGCAAGGCCGAGAAAAGCCAGGTAGTTGCGGGGGTTGCGTTCGTAGCGGGGGCTGAGTCTGCGGTAGCCGGACAGCCACGAGATCGTGCGCTCGATTGTCGGCGTCGACGTCAGCGGGCGAATCCGCGGCCGGCAGCACCGTTGGTTCCGCCGCAGCACGACGGCATCCGGTACGGACGCGGAGTCCGTACTCCCGCGTCCTGTCGCAGACGCGGAAGCACAGCTCGCTCGGTCTCTCGATGTGGTGCCCTATCGCAGGTCGTCGACGTCCAGTTCGGCGCCGGCCACCAAGGTGACCTCGCCCGCCGGGGCGGCGGCGTCCTCGACAGCGCGCGCGCCGGGTACCTGGGACGCGAGGACAGCGGCCCGGTCGGCGAGGCCCGGGGGATAGGTGACCGTGGTGCGGCCGGCGTGCGGCGCGTTGCCGGTGCCCGTGACGGTGAACCCGGCCTCGCGCAGTCTCTCGGCGACCGCGGCGGCCTTCCCCCCGGTGTCCGATCCGTTGAGGACACGCACATGCACGGAGGACGCGTACAGCGGATCTTTCGCGTCCGCCTCCAGACTCTTCTTGTCGATCTCCCGGTCCTTGGCCAGGGCGGTGAACACGGTGGCGGCCTGCGGGTACTGCCACACCACATTGGCCTTGTCCGTCGGGACGTCGGCTTCGCGCGGGTAGCTGGGAACGGTGAGGAACGTCAACCGGTTCTCGGGGATGCCCTTCAGCTCGGACGCGAGGCCGGTGAGGGCTTTCGCACCGGCCAGTTCGTCGTCCGTGGTGAGGGACTTGGTGAGGGACTGCAGCAACTTGTAGAGAGCGACGGGGTCGGTGATCTTCGACTTGGCCTTCTCGGCCAGCGCCGACATGAACTCCTGCTGGCGGCCGATGCGTCCGGTGTCGGAGCCGTCGCCCACGCTGTAGCGGGCACGCACGTAGCCGAGCGCCTTCTCGTCCCTGATCGTCTGGCAGCCTGCCTCCAGATCGAGGTGGGCCTTCTTGTCGTGGATGGCCTGCTCAGGGCAGACCTCTACGCCGTCCAGGGCGTTGACCATGCCCTTGAACCCCTGGAATTCGACCGACATGAAGTTGTCGATGCGCAGACCGGTATTGGCTTCGATCGTCTTGATGGTGCAAGCGGCGGCGTCGGCCACCTCGCCGCCTGTGCCGCCGAGCGAGAACGCCTCGTTGATCTTGAAGTGATGGACCTCGGAGGTCGTACCGTCGCCCTTGTCGCAGGTCGGTATTCGCACCCAGGAGTCGCGGGGTAAGGACACGACCGCGGCCCACTTCCGGTTCGCGGGGATGTGCAGGACCATCAGCGTGTCGGAGTGCATGGTGCCCCCCTCCATGCCGCCGTACCGGGCGTTGGCCCCGGACCTGCTGTCGGAGCCCACGACCAGGATGTTCCGCGACCCGGGACTGAGGTTCTCCGGGCGGTCGTCGCCGAGCTTGCCGTCGAGGTGGGCGCCGTGGATGTTGCCGTCGAGGTCGTTGTAGATCCACGCACCGGCACCGCCGGCGCCGAGGACGCACACGGCGCCGATACCGGCGGTCCAGGCAACGATCCGGCCCCGCCGCGTCAGCCCGTCCGACTTCCCGCCCGCTCGCCTGCGCGAGCGCCCGGCCGCCGGAGCACTCTTTCGTCCGCGTGTCCCACCCATGTGAATCGCCCCCCGCGCCCCGCCCCGACCACCCGGCGTGACCGGACACCAGACGCCCCATGTCGATCACCGGACTTTATTACGATCGTTTCGAACGTGCAGCTGTTGGTGCAGCGAGGCTCCGGCTTAATTTGTGCGGCGCGGCTTGATTGATGTGGAGTCTTGAAAGCTGAGGTAGAGCTGCGTGACGGCCGACAGCGTGAGCCAGGTGTCGTGGTCGTCGAGGAACGATCGCCACGACTGCGTCGCGGCGCAGAGCTCAGACGTCGAACAACTTCTGGAGCGGCCTACGTCGTCCTGGGGTTGCTCATGAAGAGAACGCTAGGGCGCGTCGGGCGTGAGGCGGATGACGGCCGGCTGGGTCGCGCTGTCGTGGCCGACAAGATTGGCCGCCGCGAGGATGGTGTGCGTCCCGGGGATGACGTCTGCCTCCACCATCGTCAGCCATCGACGCTGCAGGGGCGGAAGGCTGGTCTCCTGCCAGCCCTCTGTATTCGGCGGTGCGTCGATGCGGAAGTACGTGCCCTCCGCGGTCCGGTACGCCCAGGCGCCGAGCAGCATGCCCCCGGTGCCGTCGGGGACGGCCTGGCCGTAGCTCTTGTCCCTGAAGGGGTGCGGCGGCCCGGGCACCGGCTGCCAGCGGGTGCCGCTCCAGTGCAGCAGGATGCGCTCGTCCACATCCCGGGGCTCCTCGCGGTCCTCATCGCGCCCGTCGACGACCGAGTGCACCCCGAGGGCCCAGGCGTCGCCCGCGGATCCTGCGCGGATGCCCCAGAGGATCGACCCGTTGTCGACCACCCTGGCGTCGTACGGGGCCTGGTAGCGGCGCAGGCGGGTCAACTGCCAGCCGCTGCCGTCCCAGTGGACCGCCGCGGGCTGCTTGGGACGGTCGTCGAATGCCTGGTCCCCGGCGACCCACACATCGTCCGCAGCTCGCGCCTCGATGTCGATGCCGCGGGCCGGCAGCGGCACGGTCCGCCATCGGGTGCCGTCCCAGTGCCGAGCGGCGCCCGAGGCGTCGAGGGCCCAGGCATCGTCGGGCGAGACCACATCGAGGTCCACCGGGGGGAAGTCCAGCGGGACCTGGTGCCAGCGGTTTCCGTCCCAGAGCAACGCCGGGCAGGGCTTCCACGGGCCGCTCGGCGCATCGCCGGTCTTCTCCGGCGGCACACCGCCCCACGCGTCTGGGTAGAGCCACACACTGCGCGGACCCGCAGCGGCAAGCCGCAACCACGGTTGTGCCCGCAACTGGGTGGGGATCTGCACGGCCGACCACCGGCCGTCGAGCAGCCGCAGCAGGCCCGGCTTCCAACTGCCCGCGGACCCGCGCTTCTCGGTGACCGCCCACGCCTCGGTGGCCGAGACCGCCGCGAGGTCCGCCATCTGCACCTGGCCGGGCGAACCCACGTAGTCGATACTCCATGCCCCGGCCCGGGGCGGCAGGGAATCGTCGTCCGACGTGCCCATCCTGCAGCCGCCGAGCAGCAGCAACAGGGCCGCCGCCACCAGCCACACCGGCCTGCCGGATCTCCTCCTCCCCATCCGCCCCTCCCCCTCGCAGAGCCCGGGACGCTACAGGTACGCCCCCTACGCGTCGAGTGCCCGCGGCCCATCCTCCTTCCCCGTAACGGGTTCGGGGTCGGGATCGCACCCGCACACCGGCCTTTCAGATGCCGGCGTGTGCGCGATGTATTGACGTGCCCCTGACTGAATGACTTTATGGGAGCGCTCCCATGTTCCTTCTGATGCTCAGTCCTTTTGGCGCTCACCCTCTGGAGTCGCAGTGAGAGCAACAAGAAGCACGACACGAACGGGCCCCGTCACCGCCCTGCTGACCGCACTGGCCACCCTCCTCGGGATCATCGCTCTCAGTGCCCTCGGCCTGGGCACGGCCCACGCCCGGTCGGCCGACGACCTCGCCACCGGCCTCCACATCAGTGACGGCCGCTTACTCGAAGGCAACGGAAACGACTTCATCATGCGCGGCGTCAACCACGCCCACACCTGGTACCCGGGCGAGACCCGGTCGCTGGCCGACATCAAGGCGTTGGGCGCCAACACCGTCCGCGTCGTTCTCTCCGACGGCTACCGCTGGAGCGAGAACAGCCCCGCGGACGTGGCCGGCATCGTCGCCCAGTGCAAGGCCAACCGGCTCATCTGCGTACTGGAGGTGCACGACACCACCGGCTACGGCGAGGACGCCGCGGCCGGCACGCTCGACCACGCCGCCGACTACTGGATCGGCCTGCAGGACGTGCTCGCCGGCGAAGAGAACTACGTGATCATCAACATCGGCAACGAGCCCTGGGGCAACACCAACCCCGGGGGCTGGACCGCGCCCACGATCGCCGCCGTCCAGAAACTGCGGGACGCCGGGCTCCAGCACACGATCATGGTGGATGCGCCCAACTGGGGCCAGGACTGGCAAGGGGTCATGCGCGCCAACGCCCAGTCCGTCTATGACGCCGACCCCACCGGCAACCTGATCTTCTCGATCCACATGTACAGCGTCTACAACACCGCCCAGAAGGTCACCGACTACCTGCATGCCTTCGTCGACGCCGGACTGCCCATCCTCATCGGCGAGTTCGGGGGTCCCGCCGACCAGTACGGCGACCCTGACGAGGACACCATGATGGCCACCGCCGAGCAGCTCAGACTCGGCTACCTGGCATGGTCGTGGAGCGGCAACACCGACCCGATCCTCGACCTGGCGATCGACTTCGATCCCAGCCGGCTCAGCTCCTGGGGCCGGCGCATCTTCAACGGCGTCAACGGCATCGCCCAGACCTCCCGGGAAGCCACCGTCTACGGAGGCGGCAACCCCGGCGACACCCAGGCCCCGTCCGCTGCCGGCACCCCGACCGCCTCTGCCGTGGCCGCCACCTCCGTCACCCTCACCTGGACTGCCGCCACCGACAACGTCGGCGTCACCGGCTACGACATCGTCCGCGTCAGCGGCGGCTCCGAGACCACGGTCGCCGCCTCCGCCACCAACACCACCACCGTGACCGGCCTCACCGCCGACACGGCGTACACCTTCGCCGTCTACGCCCGCGACGCGGCCGGGAACCGCTCGGCCCGCTCGGACACGGTGAGTGTGACCACGGACAAGGGCGGCAGCACACCCGGTGTGGGCTGCGCCGTCGGCTACCGCGTCGTCGGCGAGTGGCCCGACGGCTTCCAGGGCGAGATCACCATCCGCAACACCGGCGCCACCGCCATCAACGGCTGGACCCTCGCCTTCGCCTTCGCCGACGGCCAGACCGTCACCAACATGTGGGGAGGCGTCCCCACCCAGAACGGCGGCACGGTGAGCGTCGCTCCCGCCTCGTACACCTCCACGATCCCCACCGGTGGGTCGGTCACGGTCGGCTTCACCGCCGGCAAGGGCACGACCAACGCCGCACCGACCGCGTTCACCCTGAGCGGTGCCAGCTGCGCCACGGCCTGACCTGGCTGGCCCGCTGACCGGCAGGGGTACTCGCCCCTGCCGGACAGTGCGTCGTCACCCTCGAACGGTGGCGAGGTGGATCGGACCCCGACCTACTGGGTGCGCAGGAATGCGACGAAGCCCGCCCACGCGCTGTGGCGTACGGCTATGTGGGGCCTACGGGGCTGCTTGGAGTCCCGTACACCAACCGCCGAACACAGGTCCGCGACCTCCACGCACTCGCCACCCGTTCCGTTGCTGTAGCTGCTCTTTCGCCACTGGGTGGGAGCGGTGGGCAGGTTCATCGGGAATGCTCCTCGAGGGTCTCGCGGATCAATGAGCTCGATCGCTCAGGGCTGAGAGCCAGCGCCCTGAGATGGTCGAACGCCTTTGTGTACAGGCTGACATCCGCAGCGCTTTCGAGGTAGACCGAGTCGGTCAGTCCTTCCCGGTAGACCACGTCAGGGTCCTCTTGCTCCGGAAAGCCGAGAACGGTGAACGGACCTGTGACCGGGTAGGCACCCGCGTCGTAGGGCAGCACCTGCACGGTCACATTTCTGAGTCTCGCGATGCCGAGAGCACGTTCCAGCTGCCTGGCCATGACCGCTCGGCTGCCGACCACGTGCTTGAGAGTGCTCTCGTGAATCACCGTCCAGAGATCCGGCGGATTCTCGGCTGTGAGGAGCTGCTGCCGACGCATGCGCACGTCGACCAGTCGCTGAATCTCGTCATCGGACAGGTCGGCCGAGGCCCGGCTCAGCTCGGCTGCGTACTCCGCCGTCTGAAGCAGCCCAGGAATGAACTCCCCCTGGTAGCTGCGGAGATCGGAGGCGGCCTGCTCCAGCCCTACGTAGACCGAGAACCACGAAGGCACGGCGTCGCCGTGGGCGTGCCACCAGCCCTTGGTCTTGGATTCCTTCGCGAGAGACTTCAGGAGGTCGCGCAGTTCGTCTGATGTTCCGTAGAAGCGGCACAACGCGTCCACGTCCGATGGCTGAACCCGCCCCTGGCCGGTCTCCAGCCGATTGACCTTGGAACCGCTCCAGTCGAGCTCCTTGCCGACTTGGTTGCAGGTCAGGCCACTCTCCTCGCGGAGCTTCTTGAGCTCGATCGCCAGTCGGCGGCGACGTGCTGTCGGTGAACCGGCCATATCAACTCCCTCTCGCATAACGGAGATTCCATCCCACCGGAACCGGCCGACTCAGCCAATCACTCTAAGGAGCGAATCTCGCCGTGCACATTGCATTAGGGGATGCGCTCAGTTCATCCTTCCAATGGCGCCACTCACTGTGAGCGCGCGTAACGCTCCGCTGATCATGTGGGGTCAGGGGGAGACGGCATGCGACGAGAGGGGTCTTCGTGATCCGGGAAGCGTGTATGTCACGAAAGCCGTGGAACCTGCACTTTCTGGCGGAGCCTGAGGAAGTGCAGGTTCCACGGCGCGTGCTGCGGATCCACTTGGGGCTGTGGGGCTTGGGCGAACTCATCGACGCGGCCCAACTCTGCGTCAGCGAACTCGTCTCCAACGTGATCATCCACGTCGGTCGCGGCACCCCCACCACCCTCGCCGTGTCCATGAAGGGCAGCGATCTGCGCATCGAGGTCCATGACCCCGACACCCGCACTCTGCCCACGCTCCTCCACGAAGGCGTCGACTGCGAAACGGGTCGGGGTATGGGGCTCATCACCGGTGTGGCCGACCGCTGGGGCGTTCAACTCCTCGTTGACCGGAAGGTGACTTGGTGCGAGCTGACCACAGCGCCGGCCGCGCAAACGGCCATGTCGCAGGATCCGGTGTCACGCGGGCTGAAGCCCTGCTGCATCTCTATGCAGTGGTGAAGTCGGCAGGCGAGTCCAAGCCGAGTCGGCTGAGCACGGCCTTGGCCGAGGAAGCGGTGATCGATCTCATCACGGACTTCCTTCACTGGCTTCGGGCGCACGGCTGCGACGAGGAAGAGATCCTGGACCGAGCTCAGCAGCGTTTTGACAGCCAGTCGGCGATGATCGTGGTGAGCTGAGTGCGGCAGGCGATCCGCCGGTCCGAGGCCGCCCTCAGCTCTGAAGCGCGGGGACTGGAAACGAAGCGCCAGCTACCGTCCAGTCTCCGAGCCCACCGAGGCGTGGGTGGTGTAAGGCGCCGATCCATGTCGGTGTCCCACGGCCAGCCGAATATCACTGCTCCAGTATGTTCGTGAAGAAGCCCAGGTGTGGATCGTCCGGGGTGCCGACGAGCAGTGCGCGGTCCAACAGGATGTTGTTGTGCTCGCAGCTCGTCTCGGGGAGCATCACGCAGGCGTGACAGGCGGCAAGGTTGACTCCGCCTGCGCCGGACATCTCCGTCTCCATGCAGAGCGGGTCCGAGGAACACCACTCGGCGCGGTGGACCGCCGAACGCACCGTGCGATCGAGAAGCTCCGGTTCGCCCTGCGCCACGAGACCGCCGAGACTGCCTGCCGAGTCGCTCGTCGCCGTGTAGACGAGTACTCCGGCCATGTCGTCGTCGGCGTACAGGCGCTCGCGCAGAGAAGCGGCAGGGTATCCGGCCTCCAGGCTCCACTCGTTGATGAGGACATGGGCCAACGTGTGCAGCAGCACCATGCGAGGCGTGGCGGGAGAGGGCACGGCCTGGCCCTGGTCGCCGGCCCGCTGGTCCAGCACGCGCTGGTGAGCGGTGTGCATCCGCTCGACCCGGGCCGCCACCGCCACGGCCTTCTCCCAGGTGCCGAGCCGGTCCTCGTCCAGACGGAGGAAGACTCCCTCACCGCGTACCTCCATGGCCGGGAGCCAGAGCATCGGCGACGAGGAGAGGGGCATCTCCTTCGAATCGGTCGTCGAGTCGGGATCGGCGAGTCGGGTGAACGCCTTCAGCGCGCGCACCTCTCGGAGCTTCTTGACCAGCATCGGACCGGTGATACCGAGCGGACCGAGCACACGCTGGTCGCCCTGCGGGGTCTCGCAGACGAACTGCTCGTCGTGGGACTGCTCGCTCTCGTCGTTGCCCGAGCAGAGACGCTCGTACTCCTTGTTGCGCAGGGCGCGGTAGCGATGGTCGAAGGTGGGAGCCGTCTCACCGTCGGAGTCCTCCTCGCGTTCCGCGTCGAGCAGCGTCATCACTTCGTCGAGGGAAATGGGCCACTTCTCGGGGAAAACGGCATCGAGATAGATCCCGACGGACACGCGGTCGTCGTACTTCCGAAGCTTCTCCCAGTGTTCGGCGAGCGGATCTGTGCGACCGTCGCTCCACGGCGGGATGGAGAGCGCGGACTTCAGTACCGGCTGCCACACAGCCGAAGAACCGCGCTGGAGCGTGCGCAGGGGCAGTCCGCACTCCTGGGCGGGAACGGAGGTGCCGAGCCAAGGGCGGGCGCCTTGGCACTTGAGCCCCAGATCCTTTAGCGCGTTCCTGCGGAAGGAGCCCTCCATCGAGACCTCGGAGGCCTTTCCACAGGTGCAGGAGACGAGGATGGAGCGGAGCGAGGATGTCCGCCCGGACGAGCGCAACCTGAGCTTCCCGCCGCACGGCCCGACCGTCGAGGCCCCGCGTTCGGTGGAGCGGTGCACCCACTGCCGGTACGGGAACTCGTCGAGGTGCCCGGCCTCGCAGGCGACGACGAAACGGGAGGGCGCGAGATCGACTTCGCATGTGCCGCACACGCTTCGACCGGAGGGTGGGTTGAAGTCCTGGTGCCGTTGCAGCTCCATGCACTCCGGGCAGGAGTGCATCAGGGGGAATCGTCGGACCCGCAGCCCGTCCGTGCTCGTGTCGTCGGACGCGGGCGGCAGCCTGAAGTACTTGACGTCGAGCAGTCGGGCCAGGCGCCTCTCGTGGATCCGCGGCGATTCGTCCGAGCTCCAGCTCCGGTCGGCCCCGTCCAGGCCCGAGATCACGAAGGACTCGTGGTCGACGGCAAGGAGCGATCCGACACCGTATGTGGTGATCGCCTGGGCCCGGCGGACCGTGCCGCGTCGGGGCAAGCTGTGGGCGGGGGCGGCGCCGTTCGCACCGGTCCGGCGACGGCGGGCGGGGGGCGGGGTCATCGGGTTCCCTCCATGAACAGGGCGGACTCGGCGTCGACGTCGCGCAGGCTCCAGAGCGTGGACCACGCCTCGGCATCCTCGGTCTCGTCGTCGTACGCCTTCAGGAGCGAGGGGGCGCGACGGCCTCGGAGGGGTTCGAAGAGCAGGCCGCTGTGGATGTCGGCCTCCTCGCACCACCAGTCGACGAACTCGTCGAAGCCTTGGGACACGGCCTCGGTCTCTTCCGGGGTGACTCCGCGGACGCGTTCCAGGAGCACGGACTTGATGGTGCCCCGGAGCACGTCTTCGTAGGACTCGACCCTGCCTGCCCCGTCGTTCGGCCGGGCGGCCGGGATCATGATGCGGGCCAGGGCAACGATCACCGCGTGCAGGCCCCGTTCGCGGGCGCGGGCGGAGAACGGGGTGACCGAGGTGGACTCGACCTCGCGGTACAGGGCCGAGTGGAAGTGCTGGAAGCTCTCGTAATGTGAACGGTCCCGGGAGCGGGACGAGTTGAGCATGACCGTGACCAGTCCGGGGTACGCGCGGCCGACCCGGCTGGTGGCCTGGATGTACTCGGCGGTCGTCTGTGGCTGGCCCATCACGGCCATGAGGCCGAGGCGGTCCACGTCCACACCCACCGCGATCATGTTGGTGGCGAGCAGGACGTCCACGGTGTCCTCGTCGGGGAGCCGCTTCTCGATGCCTTTCAGACGGGTGGGGATCTCGCTGGCGTCGATCCGGCTCGTCAGCTCCGAGTAGTTGGCGACCGAGCGGACCTCCACGCCCTCCCGTTCGGCGAGCAGCTCCAGATAGGCCACCACGTCGTCGTGCACCTGGAGTTCGGCCGCCGAGAGCAGTCGGAGGCTGTTGAAGTAGCCGACGAGACTCCAGTAGGCGTCGCGCACCTCGTCGTCGGTCTTCGCATGCTTGGCCCGGTGCAACAGGGTGGCGTACGTGCGGATCAGCAGCGTGGACTGGCTGGTGCCGGGGGCCAGGAGGCCGACGTAGCGGCGGCTCGCCTTCTCCTCGCGCGGTGTCTCCACGGCGAACCATGAGTCGCGGGCGTCCAGGCCGGCGGGCGGGAACTGCCGTACGTCGCGGGCGAAGAGATGGCGACCCTGGTCGGCGGCGCGACGGATGGTCGCCGTGGAGGCGATCACCTTGGGGCGGTCGGCGAGCGCGTCGACGGCCGTCTCGTAGAGGCCGGTGAGCGTTCCCAACGGTCCTGAGATCAGGTGGAGTTCGTCCTGGACGATCAGTTCCGGGGGCGGGATGGCGCCGTCCGGGTCGTCGCGGTTGAAGAGCGCGGAGGTTGCCGGACGCCACGGCATCGAGGCGAACTTGTCGACGGTGGCGATCACCAGCGTGGGACGGGCGTCGTACACCGCCTCGTCGATCAGGTGGACGGGCAGGCCGTCGGTGAAGTCGCAGCGCGTGCCGGGGCAGCGGATGTTCATCCGCTTGGCGTCCTCGTCGACCTTGTAGTCCCGGGCGTCGAGGCGGGTCCCGCACCAAGGACAGGCATGCAACTGGACGGGGTTCTCGGTGGCGAGGCGCTTGTCGAGGCTCCGCTGCAGCTCGTCGAGTTTCAGGCTCGCCTCGGCCAGCGTGTTGGGGGTGGCCGAACGGCCCACCCACATGCCGACGGAGAACTCCTCCTGGCCCAGCTCGGGAGTGTGACGTCGCATGTTTTCCATGGCGCAGAGCAGGATCGCCGCGCGCTCGAACTGCTGGAGAGTGAGCAGACGCAACGTGTAGCGCATGAGGACGGTGACACCGCCGCCGTGCGCGCCCTTGCGGATGCGGCGCAGGAACGACGTGAGGGCGATCAGTCCGAGATAGGCCTCCGTCTTGCCACCACCGGTGGGGAACCACAACAGGTCGGAAACCTCCCGGTCGCGGTGCCCGGGATCGTCGATGCCGGCCAGACAGAGGAGCACGAAAGCGATCTGGAAGGGGCGCCAGCGACCGGCGGCCGGATCGGGGGAGCCGACGCGCCCGCTCTTCACCCAGGCGCTGCGGGCGCGCTGCTCGGCCATGGCCCGGTTGGCCAGTCGGAACGCCCTCATCAGATCGGGCTTGGTCCGGAGCAGCTCGATGCCCTCACGGATCCGGTCGAGAGCCTCGCAGCAGGCCTCCACCTGGATCGAAGCGGGCTTCTCGTGCGCGCTGCCCGCCAGGGCCGCCGCCTCGATGGCCTTACGGTCGATCCACAGGTCGTAGCCCATGGCCAGCTCCCCCAGAGCGGCCAGTACCTCGGCGTCGGACCTCTCCGCCAGCCCCAGCATGGACAGCGCCGAGCTGTCGATCTCCGGATTGGAGTCGGTGAGCAGCACCTCCACACTGGGCACGAACTCGCTCCGAACCTCGGTGACCGCGGCCGGAACGGGGTCGGTCACACCAATCGGCGGCGGGGTCCAGTCCCATTCGGCGGTGCAGCCGTGACCGACGGCGAAGGTCGGAGCATGGCGGTGCAGCAGCCGACTGGTGGCAATCTCCGGGTCATGGGCGGCGGCCGGGGCGGGACGTTCGACGAACGCCGTGGAGCCGTTGGCTGCCCGTACCGTCAGACCGCACTGGAACAGGGAGAAGGCGTCCTGGAGATCCCGCTCGCCGACCTTCTGCGTGTTGATCAGAGTGACCGTGATCGTGACCGTGCCGGTGGTGGGGTCGGGGCGACGGACGTTCACCCGAAGTAGGACCCTGTCGTCGAGCCCCTTGCGCTTGTCGCTGTCGGGCGTCGTGACGTCGAACTGGAAGTCCGGGAGTTCGAGTTCCTTGCGTCGCCAATGCTCCCGCTGGTCGGCGGTGGTACGGGCCTCGGCACGGTGGGCAGGGATCGGATGGCCGTCCGCGTCTGTGGGCTCGTAGACGGCGGCGCGCGCCGAGACCACGATTGTGTCGCTTATGCCCGGGTCGACCGCGAAGGTCAGACCCATCGAGGAAGGACGACGGTCCGCCGCGGCGCCGACGTCCTGCCCCGTACCGGACTCCTCGACGTCGTCGCGGCGGAGCAGCGGGGTGACGTCCAGACCCTCCTGTTCGGCGGCGTCCTCGTCCTTCCGCTTCTGCGCGGCTCTGTCGGCGGCACGCGGGTACAGCACGCCGGTGAGATAGCGATCGATCGGCGCGTCCTGGGTGAGTACCTCGTCCCGGTCGTCCGGCTCGGCGTCCTCGGCGGGGCCGAGGAGCTCACGGCGGAGTCCGACCAGGAGCTCCTCGTCCCGGACCCGATAGTGCTCGGAGTGCCGACCTGATGTCTGTGTCACGCGCTCTGCTCCTTGTTGTCGTCGGCTCTCCGGTACCGGCCGATGCCGGTGATCCGCGGTGCGATCCACACGCCCCGGTCACCGAGCCCCGCATTGGCACCGGCGGCGGTGCTGCCCGTCACGGTCTCCAGGGTGTCGATCCACAGGTCGTGGATCTCGTCGGGCCACCAGGGGTCCCAGGTGCGGTTCACCTTCTGCACCTGGAACAGCTCCTCGCGGAACCGTTGCGAGCCCTCGCCGATCTCCCGCCCGTCGTGCAGCAGGACGTATGGCGGGCTCTGCATCTCGCCCATCGGTACGTCGTGGCGTCTGCGCAGCACCACTGCCTGGCCGGAGCGGACCTGTTCCAGGAGATACCTCTGGGTGGCGACGGCGTCCGTCTCGTGGCCCGGCGGGTCGTCCCGACACACATCACCCGCTTCGGCGACGATCCCGAGCCTGTCGTACGACCGCCACGTCCCGAGGAAGCGCCGGCCACCCTGTCGATGACCTGCATTCCTGAAGTGCGGCAGTTCGGGAGAGGGCGCGTGGTACAGGTCGTGGCGGGCGCGGGTCATCGCCACGTAGAGAGCGCGCGCCTCGGCGGGGAGATCGAGCTCGTCCTTGTGGCGCTTCTGGAGTTCCGCGACGGTCGGCGGGGCCAGGACGATCACGCGGTCGAACTCGAGACCCTTGGCCCGGTGCACGGTGGAGACGACGATCCGGGCGGTCTCCGGGGCAGCGGCCTCGTCGGGGAACCGGCCGTCGGCGACCGCACGACGCAGCCGGTCCAGATCGACCACACCACGTCCGGATCCGCGCGCGACTCGACGCAACACCGTCCACAGCGCGTCGGCGTTTGGTCCGTAGCCGAGCGGGATCTCCGCGAGGAGGGTACGGAACCGGTCCTCGGTGAGACCTGTCGCTTCCGTGCGACGCAGCAGCTCGGCGACCCAGTACGGCACCGGACGCTCTTCGAGCGGGCGCCGCAGCATGTGCTCGACGCCGTGCGCGTGCAGCAGACCGGAGACTACGAGGGCCTCCCTGTTGTCGCGCGTGAGGATAGCGCAGCTGTCCGTGACGTCTCGCAGTCCGGCCAAGGCGAACTCGTCGGTGAGGTCGCCCATGGCGTTCACCGGGTCCAGGAGCAGATCGCGCAGCTCGTCGTAGAGAGTGCCGGCCTCGTCCGGGTCGGTGACCCGCTGGAGGCGCGGTCCGTGCGCCAGCGCCACCCGGGCCTCCGGCGTGGCCGCTCGGAAATTCTGAGTGAGCCGCAGCTCCACCAGGTCGTCGGGGTACGAGCAGCGCAGCCAGTCGAAGAACCGGCCGGTCTCGTCCGCACGTTCGTCGGCGTCGGCGATCTGGAAGCCGTAGACGGACTGTGCCGCGTCTCCTACGACGGTGAAACCGCAGGCCTCCTGGTACCGGTCGAGGAGGGTCTCCACCAGTTCGCGGCGCCCGCCCAGCAGGTCCTGGACCTCGTCGATCACGACATGCGCGGGCGGTACGGCGTCGCCGACCTCCAGCGCGCCCTTCTCGATCGCGCGGGTCGCGGCGGCTATCCGCTCGTCGAATCCGACCGATCCCCACTCGCCGTCCGGATGCGCCTGGAGGAGCACTTCGTAGGCCCACGAGTCGAAGGTCCGGGCCCGCACCCGATGGGCCCGTTCCCCGTGCCGGGAGATCCGTTCGCGCAGTTCCCGGGCGGCGGCCCGGGAGAAGGTGAGCACCAGGATCTCGGCGGCCTCCAGCGCCCCGTCCGGGTTCTCGTCGCCGCACAGCGCGTCGAGCCGGCGCACCAGGGTGTGCGTCTTCCCCGCGCCGGCTCCGGCGGTGACCAGGACACGCGCGTCCCAGTGCTGTTCGACCACGGCCCGCTGCTCGTCGGTGAGCGGGGGGCTGTCGAGGTAGGCGTCGGTCACTTTCTGCTCCAGAGGTGCTCGAACTGGGTGAAGGCGAGCTGGGTGTCGAAGTTGGCGATGTTGTCGCTGACGTTGAGGATCAGGCAGGTGGGTTCGCCGCCGTTCTTCGGGCCGCGCAGACCCCGACCGATCATCTGCTGGTAGACGTTGGTGCTGTAGACCGGGCGGGCCACCACCACGACACGCGTGGAGGGAGCGTCGAACCCCTGTGTAAGGACGCCGTAGTTGGTCAGGACCTGGATACGTCCGGCACGGAAGTCCTCGATGCGCCGACGCCTGTCCTGCGCACTGGTGGTCGAGTCCACGGCGGCGGACGGGATCCCGCGGTCGTTGAGCATGGCGGCCAGGTACTTGGCGTGATCCACGGAGGTGGCGAAGAGCAGAGTCGGCGGGTTCTCCGGGAGAGCGGCGACCTCGTCGACGATGCGGCGGCTGCGTGCGTGGTCGTCGGCGAGCCGCTGTTCGGCAGCGCGGGAGAGCGTCGCCATCCGGTCGGCCTGCGCCTTCTCCTCGGGCTTCAGCTCGATCCGGCCACCCTCCAGGGTGCGGTGCTCCACCTGCGCGAGCATTCCCCATTCCTGGAGGTCCCGGTACGGATCGCCGGACGGGAAGACCCCCTCGTCGAGGCGACGGTTGCCGAAGCGGTTGACCAGTCTTCTCGTCTCTTCCTCGTTGGTGTTGCGGAAGGGGGTTGCGGTCAGCCCGAGCAGATGCCGCCCGGTTTCGTACTGAGTGAGCCCCAGCTGCGTCAGTATTCCGGTGTACCGCTTGGAGATGGCGATGTGGGCCTCGTCCACGATCACCAGCGCGGCCTGCCGCAGCCAGGCGTACTGGTCGGTGCTCAGGCATCGCTCCAGCTTTGCGTCCGTGGCGATCACCAGATGCGGATGATCGACCACGTTCCCCACCTCGTGACTGCTCCAGAGCCGGCTGATGGTGAGCGGTCGCTCTGCGCCTACTCTGCTCCACACGAACTTCCAGCTCTGTACGGCCTGTTCGCACAGCTCCTCGGTCTGCGCGATCCACAGCAGCGGACCTCCCAGGTCACCCACCCGCTTCACCCAGCGGATCACGGCCTCGGACGTGACCCGCGTCTTGCCCGCGCCGGTGGGCAGCGACAGCATGGCGCGCTGCGGGGCGAGCCGGTCGAGCAGGGTGGTGATGTTGCGGACCAGGTCCTCCTGGTAGTCGTGGAGACGAGGAAAGTCCCGGGGGCCGTCCACCGTCTCGAATGCGGGCGGTGAGGGAGTCCTGGAACCGGCGAAGCCCACCGGCAGTCTCAGGTCCGACACGAACGCCACGGCGGCAGGCGAACCACCGTAGGCCACCGGCGCGTCGGGGAATCTGGCCTGGATGTCGCGGGTGTGCTCCTGGAGCACACCGTCACCGTGCGAGTTGAAGGCCATCTGCGCGATCCGTTGCCCCGAGGGCTCGGTGCCGTCGCTCTCCTGCAGCTCGGCGTCCATCAGCCCGTCGGGCAGCCCGGTGCGGAGGGCTTCCGCGCCGATCAGCAGCTCGATCTTGGTGACCACGTCGTCGGCGTCGCGAACGGCCTGCCGGGCCGCCTTCGTCTTCGCGTCACGTGCCATGCGGTCCTGGTGCTCCAACACCGCCCTGCAGCCGGCGGTACCGAGACCGAGCTCCAGTTCCCGGTCGATCAGACGGAGCATCGGCTCGGCGGCCAGGGGGACGCGGACCTTGACCGTGCCGCCCTGGCGTACCGCGTCGAGGGGACGGGGCTTCACGCCGTTCAGGGTTCGGGTCACCTCCTCCAGCTCGGTGCACCGCTGTATCACCGTGTTCCGGTTGCCGCTGTTCAACCGCTGGCGCAGGGCGGGGTACAGCTCCACGAGCGGAACCGGGTCGCCGTCCGGGACCTCGCGGGTCTCCAGGGTGATGGCATCGGAGTACCGCTTCATGCCCCACTTCTCGATCATCAGCTCGGCGTCCTCGGAGGTCGCCACCAGCAGGGCGGGAAGCTGTTCCGCGCGCAGTGCCTGGTACTCGGTCGGGCCGACCGCGACGGTGATCTCCTCGTCGGGGCGGGTGTCCCAGGTGTCGCCGATCCGGCAGCGAGTCAGCGAGTCCTCGGGGAAGGTCGCGTCGAATCGGGTCAGCATCACGTAGGTGTTGCCCACGAAGGTGTCGTCCTCGCTCCGGGTCACCTCCGACAGGAGGGTCTCCCAGTGCTCGGCCGGGACCTCGTCGACCGTGATGGGCAGGCGCAGCTTGCGAGCCTTCTCCGGGGAGATGTCAGCGACCGGCAGCACATCGCGGTAGGCGGCGAGCTGGGGTCCGACGGCCTCCCCCAACGGCCTGATGCCCTGAGAGGTGGAGACGGACCCGTGCCTCCTGAGCATCCAGCGGATCGGGGACACCACGGCCCGGCGGGTGCTCGTCTGGACGCCGATCTGCCGCGTCCAGTTGTCCACCACGGCCTCGTCCGGAAGAGCCTTCAGGAAGGCCGCGCGCGATTCCTGCGAGAGCGACCGGAAGAGGTGCAGTGGACCACCGATCGGTGACCCCTCCACCTTCATTCTGTTGATGCCGATGCGAGGGGCGTCCGGGGCGCGCAGGTAGGAGGCGTGGACGGCTTCCCGGTACTCCTCGAACCAGGCCTCGCCCTCCGGACGCATCGAGCCCGACGGTCGTTCACGCAGACCGATCTCCCGGAAGAAGGCGAGGTCGTCGGAGTGGAATCGCACGTCGACGGCGATGCCCGGGTCGCGCCTCGCGTCGACCACCGCACCCGGCAGCATGCAGTCGCGCACCGGCCGGAACCTCCCGTCCGCCGTCCGTACCCGCAGGGTCTCGCGGGCGTTCGGTACCTGCTGAAGCACCGTGTGGGTCAGACGGCAACCGCCGGCCTGACGGAACAGGTCCCAGAAGCGCTCCCACTCGGCGTCCGCGTAGCCGTCGAAGCCCTGGTCGAGCACGCTGATGAACCGGCCTTCGACGTCGGCTTCACGGATGCCGAGGAGGTCGAGGGCGGAGACGAGCCTCGGGTTCTGTGCGATCTCGCCGACCACGTACTTCAGGGACTCGCGCAGTCCGCCCTCGTCCGCACGCCGGAACACCTGACCGGGTACAGGGGCGACGAGGCCATGCTCCTCGGTGAGCACGATCTCGGCCTTGCGGGCCTCCTCGGCGTACGGCGACCTGCTCTCGATCATGTCGGCGAGGATGCGGATCGCCGTGGCGGACGCCTCGGCGTCGCCGCTCGCGACCAAAGCCTCCAGCCATTCGCGCACGCCCGCCCGCCGGTGATCGGCCGCACCGAGAATGTGTTCGACCTTGCCCGAACGCAGCGTGTCGGCCTCGGCGTTCGGGTGCAGCCAGTTCGACGGGCGGCCGGGGGCCTCGTGCCACATCCGCAGCCAGCCGGCGTTCTTGTCCTTGTCGAGGCGCGGGGCGACGAGCAGCTCGGTGGGGACGCGCAGCACGCCCTCCTGATCGGGCAGCGACGGACGGACGGCCGCCCGTTCCCAGATCTCCCGGGTCAGGAACTCGTCGGCCCAGCTGATCGCCTCCTTCACCCGGCCTGGCAGCAGCGGGAGGTACGCGGCGGGGTCCTCGGCGGGAGCCAGACGGGTGAGGGAGTCGATCACCAGCGCCGCCGAGACCTTGACCATCTCCTCGTTGAACGGCGAGGAGTCGAGCAGGTTCTGTCGGTCCTCGTTGGTCTTCCAGGCGCCGTTGAGGATGCCGCTCAGGGACATCTCGTACTTCGTCGGGAAGAAGGACCAGAAGCGTCCCCGTCCCCGGGCCTGGGGGCTGACGTAGAGGCCGCTCTTCTCGTCCTTCTCCAGCGCGGGAACGGCCCAGGCGAGGTCCAGAGCGAGCCGGTCGTGCAGTTCGCCGGCGTCGGCCCGAGCTGCCGGACCGGGTTCGTGCGTGGTGGAGAAGACCCGCCAGCGGGTGCTGAAAGCCGGCCTTCCCGTTCTCTCCTCCACCACGGTGTGCAGGTCACCGGACTGCTCGCTCGTCAGCACGCGTCGGACGGCAGGCCGAGGCCGACGGTCCTCGAGGACGACCTTCGCCACATGCGGGGAGAGCAGCTGGAAGCCGAGCGGGAACTCCTCACGGGCCGATCCGGCTGTCGTGCGCCCACCGTGCATGTCCAGCGCCAACCGGCCGGCGGCTCCGGGGAGCAACGGCAGGCGGACGACGGTCGTTGCCCATCTCAGCAACTCGTCCAGGACGGTGTCCTGAGCCCGCTCCGCATCCACATCGAGGGGACGCGCCATACGAAGCACCGGTGCCTCGAACCGCTCACCCAGGCGCTCCCGCACGCCGGGAACCGAAAGGATCTTCCCGAGTGCCCATTCGCGGTCGAACCCGAAGGAGCCGGAGCTGCTGAAGAACTGCGGGGTGTCGGTCACGACCAGAACAGATTTCACACCCACCCCGAAACGGCCGATCTGCCCTCCTCGCTTGCGCGACATGCTCATTCGAAGGATGGTTTCCGCACCCTCGGGAGTCACCGGTTCGCCCTCGTTGGCGCAGTACAGGTGCGTGTCGGTGAGAACGACCTGGACGGAGCCGCCGGGGTCGGCGGCGATCTCGTCGGTCGCGTTCTGCACGAGTTCGAAGAGCTGGCGGTCGCCGTATCCACCCTGGGTGATGCGGCGCTCACCATTGGCATGCTCGGGAATCAGACCGGGGTCGACCTTGTAGGTCTGCAGGACGCGAGACGACTGTTCGACGACAGTGGGAATGACCGAAAGCGGGGAAGCGGACATGCTTCTTCACGGCTCCTGTTGTGGACGGCATGGCGTAAAGGGGACGACAGGGTCGAGCATGAAGTGGTCCGAACCCGTTTGAACTGGGGTTATGCGATCCGGCGAGCTTTGGGCTCGCTGATGCACGCGTGGAGGAGGGACCGGTTGTTCAGACGTCTGCGGAGTCGGTGAATCTGTAACTGTGACCGAAGAGTTCGCCGAATTCCTCGACCGTCATGCCGGACGAGTCGAGAATCTGCTTTCTTTCCGATTCAGAACTGGCTAAACAGAGCTGTAAGGACACGGAGTGGATTTCGCACAGCGAATGAGGAACGCAGTGGTGCGGGGAGTCCGTCTCTTCGGGAGGGTCTTCCATGGGATTTCAGCGCCCTTCGGCTCTCTGTCGAGGGTCCCCGCGGCTGCAGTGCGTCCGGGGTTGTGTGAATGCAAAACGACACAACTCACCTATTGCCGCACGGGAGTTCTCCGAGCGGGGCGGATAATGCCGCCGTCGAAGATCCTAGGTCGCGTCACCCGTTCGTGTCACCCCAATTGGCTTACGAGTTACTGGAGTTGACGTCTCCGCTTTGCAGTGAGCGTTCGCGTTCGGGACTCGATGGTCCGCGGGGGTAGCCGCCCGGAATTCCTAAACCGGACATAACATGCACGGTGGGCTTCGTGACGGTGATGGAGGGCGATCGGATTGCGTCAAGCGGTAGTTGACGTGCTTCGCGCCGTCAAATTAGCCTGTCCGTGATCGTGGGCACAACGACATACGGCGAGGAGTGGGAGGCCCTATGGAGGTCGGTGAGGAGTTCGGGCCCTGGCTGTCCCGTCAGCTCAAGATCGCGGGTAAGACGCAGGCGGAGCTGGCCGACGAGCTGGGTCTGACCAGGGCCGCGGTCTCGGCGTGGATCACCAAGCGCTCCGTGCCGCGCCCCACTGTCATGGGCGAGATCGCGAAGGCGCTCGGCACGGACCTGGGCACCGTGCACACCCGGACCACCGATACGCAGGCCGGCCTCCCGGTCACCTGGTACCACCGACCGGGCTACCAGGACGGAGGCCGCGACGGCGGTAACGCAGCGGCCTTCGCCTTCGACGCGGACGTCCAGGTCCTCGCGCGCGAGACGTGCCAGAACAGCCTCGACGAGCGGCTGGTGGAGAACGGACGTCCCGTCCGGGTGCGCTACACCATCCATGAACTCACGGGCGAGAAGCTGGAGGCGTTCCGCTCCGCCCTGCTCTGGGACGAACTCCAACCCCACTACTCGGCGGTCTCCGAGTCCGCCGCCGATCAGAAGGTCGGCCGCGTCGTGGACGCGGGCGTACGCGACATGTTCGAAAAGGGCCGCCTGATCCTCCTTCGGGTCGACGACTACAACGCCTCGGGCCTCACCGGCGACGACTACGGCGACGGCAAGTTCGCGGCAGTCGTCCGAAGGCAGTTGGAAAGCCTCAAGTCGGGGCGCGGTGCCGGAGGTTCGTACGGCCTCGGCAAGGCGACGCTCTGGGCCACCAGCGCGCTGGGCATGGTGCTCATCAACTCCACCCTCTCCGTGCCGCACGAGGGTCGCACCGAGCGCCGCGTCATCGGGCGGCTGGAGCTGCCGTGGCGCTCCGTCGACGACACCGCGTACGCGGGCCCGGCCTGGCTGGGGCGCCCCGATCCCGAGACGCACAACGCGGAAGTGGTCCGCTCCTGGTGGGCCGACGAGGAGACGGTCGATCGCCTCTATCTCACCCGCGACAACGACGAGCCGGGCACGTCCTTCCTCATCGTCGGTGCCCACGACGTGGCGAGTCTCGAACAGGGTGGAACGGCCTCGGACGACGATGAAGGCAACACGGGCGACGGTGACGGGATCCGCGACATCCGTGTCATGCATCGACGCCTAATCGAGGCACTGGGCCGGGATTTCTGGGCGGCCATGACCGGAGGCGGCAGCAGGCTCCCGCTGTTGGAGACCTCGGTGCGCACGTATCGCAACGGCGAGGTCGTCGTGGAGGAGGAGACCGTCGACCCCACCGACACCCAGCCCTCGCGCAGCCGGGCGTTGCGTGCGTTCTACGAGGGTACGACCGTGGACCGGCTCACCGAGGCCGGCCAGGTGGCCCTCCGTACCGTTCCGCTCAGGCTCCCCATGTCCGGCGGACGTGCGGGCACGCTCGGCACGCACCAAGGCGTGCTCCTGGTCACGGAGGCCGAGGACAAGGACGGGGTACCGAACCAGGTCCACTCGCTTCGTGGCAACCGGATGACCATCAAGAAGTCGACCGTCCACGGTCTGCCTCTGGGCGTCACCCAGTTCCAGGCCGTTCTCCTGGTGGGCCACGCGGCGGGAGAGGCGGCGCCCTTCGCAGGAGAGGCCGAGGAGTTCCTGCGGGCCGCTGAGCCTCCGGAGCACGATCGATGGGGCCAGACCGAGGAGTTGACCCTCCGTTGGTCCCACAGTGCCCACAATCGGATCTCCCGACTCACCACCGAGGTCAACGCAGCCGTCAAGGAGCTTGTGGTCCGGCCGAAGCGCCCCGGCTCCGAGGAGAGCGCCAAGCTGCGCAAGAAGCTCACCGTCCAGCGCAAGACCGCGGCCCCCAAGCGGCGTGCCGGGCCGACCGTGCCGGAGCTGGTCGAGCTGGACGCCGAGATCGGCGAGAGCAAGGAATGGCGGATCACGGCGGAGGTAAAGCTTCCCCGCGCCGACGAACTGCCTGCGATGACCCCTGTGGTCCTCCTCGACGTCCGCTCGGGCGGCAGGCCAAGACTCGACTGGGCCGAACTCGTCGCAGTGGAGGGCTGCCAGGTGGAAGGCGGAGTTCTGCACTTCGAGCAAGGTGCCCGCAAGGCGGTGTTCCGTGGGGCCACCGATCCCACCAGTCATCCGGTCCGCACCGAACTCACGCGACTCGCGCTCGAACTCCGTGCCGGCTCAGGGGAGTGAGGCATGAAGTTCTATCCGTACAAGCGACTCAACCGTCCGGTCGGTCTGAGGGTGACGTCGGTCTCGCTCAGGCTGCCCGACCGCACCCGTGACCACTTGGACACCTCGGCGTTCTCGACGCCCCAGACGACCGTGGCCCTGGGCGTGGCACAGCACGAGGATTGGCTTTCCGCCAGGATCGGCCTGTCCGCGACGCTGCCCCCCGGTGCCACCGACCCCGACGCCCCATGGAGCGATCTACGGGTCCTCGCGGTGCTCACCGACGGCGACACCAACCTCCGCACCACGGTCGAACTCCGCCAGGACGCCCCGGACAGCAAGGAATGGTCCGGCGCGATCGAGGTGCGCCGCGACGACCACGTCGGTCGTGCCGATCTGGCGGTCCACGCGGTCGCCACCGTGGACGGAGTGCAGGGCCGGGCGATCACCGAGACCGACACCGACTGGACGATCGACACGACCGCCGAGGAACCGCTCGGCGGACTCCGCCTCGACGTGAAGCAGACGAGCTTCAGCAAGAGCGCGCGGGAGTGGTTGCGTCCATACGCCGATGCCCCCTGGGTCGTCGACGCCTCGGGCCGGCTTCCGGTGGTGATGGTCAACACCGACGTCGAGGGGTTCTCCGACCTGCTCGGTGGTGAGACCGGCGGGATGGAGAGCAAGGTCCAGGAGCTGTTGCTCTCGCAGATGGCCACCGACGTGTGGACGGCCGTCTTCCACAGCGCGGTCGGTGACCTGGAGGTCGAGGCCGACGGCTCGCCCGTCTTCCCCTCCGACTGGAGGGGGGAAGTGCTGCGGGAGATGCTCCCCGACGTGGTGCCCGGCCTCCGGGCCGAGGACGCACTGCGCCAGGTGCATCGACGGCGGACCGGCGACGCGGGATGGGCGGAACTCCAGACCCGCGTCCACTACGCCGCCGTGCGTCGTGCCGGTGCGCGCCAGTCGCTCGCCAACGCCCTGCGCGCGCTTCAGCAGATCAACCGAGAGGACCGGCCGTGATCGAGCAGCCGCACTACCTTCCCCCGCGACTCGGTCTGCTCTCCGCGACGGCCGCCGATCCCTTCCTCACCGAGGATCTTCTCCGGGGGATCCAGGGGCACGGGGGAGTGGACCTGGCGAAGGTCGTCGAGCCTCTGCCGGAGGAGGACCCCCGCTGGCGAGTGGAACCCCTCCGGGAACTGATCGACGACGCGTTGCACCAGTTCAAGGAGAACCGGACGGAGGCCGACGCATGGTTGGCCCCCCGTCTGCACGCAGCTCTTCGCCTGACCCGGCGGGAGGCCGCCGATCGGCGGATCTGGAACCACCTCGCGCTCGGTGTCGCCCCGGACTACGTGGTGTGGCGGCATCCTCCTGTGCCTTCGGCGAAGACCCCCGATCCCCGTGTCGCCGCGGCCCGTTTCAAGGGCGCCTCCGACCGTCAGTGCTTCTCGCGCCTGTGGTGGGCGGCCGAAGTGTTCCGCAACGGCGGGGACTATGCCCCGGTGGTGGCCGCCTGCTCCAACCAGGACATGATCCACAGCGTGATGCGGTCTGACCTGGTCGACCACCGCCCGACGGCCCAGGCGTTGGTCCGTATTTTCCAGAGCGGCATTGCCACCACCGGCCGTGAGTTCACCGGCCTCATGGCCGCGATCAACACGGCCGGCGCCACTCTGGTCTACGACGCGATGGCCGCCGACGAGTGGCGGGACCCCGAAGATCTGCGCCGCTGGATCGAGGAGGCCGAGACCGCGCCTCCCGTACCCCGCCACGAGTTGCCGATCGGCCCGGAGGAGGAACCGGTCCCCGAGGAGTCCGTGGAGACGCTGACCAAGTATTTCGCCGACCTCTTCGAGACGGCCCCGGTCCGAGGGCGGGCGCCGCAGGGGTGAGCTGGAGGGGTCACCCACCGTTGAGAGGGTGGCCCTTCAGATCCTTCCGCCGGCGGATCCTCGCAGGCGCGCTCGGGAGACGCCAGTTCTCGAGCTTCTCCACGGCCTGGTCCAGCCTGGCGTCGACCTTCTCCTCGCTCAGTTTCGGTTCGAGCACATTCAGGAGCACGTGCAGTGCGAGCCGAGGCGGCACTGCGTTGCCGATCTGCTGGGACCGGTCCCGTCCCTGCCAGGGATACGCGACGGGGAACGTCTGGAGCACCCCGGCCTCGGCGAGTTCGAAGCGGGGAAGATCTGTGTTCGTGCCCTTGTGGACGAGCCGGTTGCGGGACACCTTCCCGGTGACCGTCGAGGACGGGGCGTCGTGGTCACGGCGCCCTCGTGCGGCCGGGTCGCCGCCTGTCCCGTAGTTCGAGACGACGGTGAAGGCAGGGCGGTCCGGCAGTTCCAGATCTGGAGCGGTCTCCCGCGCGATGCGCCGAGCCTCCTTCAAGGCGGCTTCCATGGGCACCCAGGGGCCCTTCGGCCTTCTCTTCTTTCTCCTGCCGACGCTTGCCTCGTCGACACCCCAGAGCGGGGTGTCCGCGCGATCTGCGTCAAGGGAGGCCGCGGGAACACCGCCCGGCCGGTAGCGGTGGTGGGTCTCCTCCAGCTCCCGGACGTCGGTCTTGTACCTGGCCATGAGCACGGCACGCCTACGGGTCTGTGGGACGCCGAACGCCTCGGTGTGCATCATCTGCGTCTTCGTCCGGTAGTCGAGGGCGGCCAGCACCTTCTCGTACTCCTTCCACACAGGCATCACGGCGGGTACCTGTTCCAGCACGACGGCCTCGTAGGGATCAAGCCCCGGGCGTCGGCTGCGTTCGATCACCCACCACAGCGGTTGAAGAACGAGCCCGGTCCGTTCATCGCCCAGCTCCTCCAACCTGGCCCGATGTGCGTCGAGGGACTTCTCCAGAGAGACGAGAGCGTCGAACAGGTTCTTGACGTCGGCGTCCCGGTGGGCGAGGCCGAGAGGTGCCTCCAGCGTCTTCAGAGCGAACTCGATCTCCTCGGTCGAGCAACCGTGCTCGGCGAGGCTCTTCCTGGCCGCCTTGCGGGTGACCGAACGGACCGCCTCGTCCTCGCGCTTCGCGGCTTTGACGACATCTGCCTCGGCGGCCTTGCGCCGTAGTTCCTCGGAGATCTTGCGCCAGGTGCGGAAGATCTCACGCCAAGGCGTCGACTTCGAGCGCACGGCGTCGTGCAGCTGCGCGATGTACTCCAGCACGTCGTCCAAGGCCCTGCGGCCGGCCCCGTGTCCGGCGACGGTGAACGTCTGGCACGGTGGTCCGCCCGTCAGCACCTGGGCGCACGGGAAGTCCATGGCCCGATAGTCCCTGACGTCACCGGCGAAGGTGTCCATCCCCGCCGCCGCGCGGGTCTCGCAGGCGTTGTCGTCCCATTCGATGCCGGTGACCTGATGTCCGAGGGCCTCCGCAGCCACATCCAGCCCTCCAGGTCCTGCGAACAGGTCCACGATGCGAAAAACCGCAGGTGAGGTGGATGTGTGCGTGTCGTGGCTCATGTGCGAGAAGTTTAGCCGGCTGTCCGGTGTGCCATCGGCCATCGGCTACGCCCGGCCAGAGGATCGCAACGCGGTCGCGATCGCCTCGCCGAGTGCCCTGCCGACCGGCGGAGGGGTGGCATGGCCGATCTGTCGGTATCGGGCGGTCTTCTGGCCTGTGATCTGCCACTCCGGGGGGAACGCCTGCACGACGGCGGCCTGGTCCACCGTGATTTTCGGCATATGCGCCACGTCGTTCGAGCGGGGCCACAGATAGTCCGGACCCGGCACCTCGTCGGCGAACGCGTTCCCGTTGATCCCCATCCGTGCCCAGGCACGCTTCGTGCCGGTCGGGCCGACGTCGGCACCGCCCCGGTTGTCCGAGCCGCCGACGAGGGTCGGAGCCACGGCGGTCGCCTGATCCGCCCAGGCTTCGGCCTCCGGCCAGCCTCGTGCCGCCATCGAGTCGCGCAGTGCCTGACCGGCCGAGACGTGTTCGCCCACCGTCGCCTTCGGCGGGGCGAAGGCGTCGAACCAGGGCTCCTTGAGTGCCACCAGGACACCCTGCTCACGGTCCTGCGGCACGCCGAAGTCCGCGGCGTTCAGTACGAACCAGCTCCATCGGTAGCCGAGGTGAGCCAGTTCCTCCGCGATGAACCGGCGTACCTCCGCATAGACGGGCGAGTCGACGAGTGCCGGAAGGTTCTCCAGCAGCAGGGCGCGGGGCTGGACGGAGTGGAGCAGGTAGATCGTGGCCATGAGCAGCCGCAGTTCCGGCTCGCTGTCCGGCCGTCCCACCGCGGCCGAGGACTTCACGCGGGGCAGGCCCGCCGAGAGCAGGTCGACGTCCAGGGTCTCCGGGTGCTCTTCAGGGAGGAAGCTGATCATGTCCTCGCAGACGACCTTCCAGTCCGGTCGGTTGGCGAGAAGGGTCGCGCACGCCTGGGGCTTGTTGTCGAGCAGGAGCACCGGCGAGAAACCCGCACTCTCCAGCCCCAATGCCAGGCCGCCCGCCCCCGCGCAGACGTCCACGAAACCCAGTCGGTCAGTCATTCGCTCCCCGTCCGCCCTGCTCGCGTGTCTCCCGATCCACCACCGTACGTACCGCTGCCGCGACATTTGCCGCCGGCACATGCTCCCAGAACCGCAGCACCGTCCACCCGGCCGCCGTCAGATGCGCCGTCGTCTCCACGTCCCGTGCCATGTTCCGATCCAGCTTCTGCCGCCACCACTCGGCGTTCGCCTTCGGTTGCGTGGCGTGTTCGGGGCAACCGTGCCAGAAGCATCCGTCGATCATCACTGCCACCTTGGCCCGGGTGAAGGCGATGTCGATGGTGCGCCGGGACATGCCCGGCACGCGTTCGTTGATCCGATAGCGATAGCCCGCGGCATGCAGCAATTTCCGGACCGCCACCTCAGGGGTGGTGTCGCGGCGCGCTTGGCGACTCATCCGGGCGGAGACCCCGGGGGAGGAAGGTTCTGCCGTGCTCATCAATGCCAAGTCTCCTACGACCCGTCGCCCTCGCGATCAATGATTGCGAAATCGCTCCTCCCCGAATCGATGGTCCGGAAGCGCAGCAGGTTCCCCTCCCGGCCGGTCGACGATTTCGGAGCGACCAGCGAGAGCGCCATGACCAGGTGTCGAGGATCGATTGCTCCGCTGTCCGACAGACGGGGCTCGGCCTCGACAACGGGATACAGGACCAGGACGCCGCGCCGCTCGCGCACGAGCGACTCGACCAAGGGGTCCGCGGAATCCTTGAGAGCGCCTGCCACCCGCAGGGCGACGCCACGGTGCTTCGGCTCGCTGATCGCACCGAAGAGATCGCCACGTCGGCGGGTACGGTGCGCCAGCGTGAGCGGGCGGGAGCCGAGAACCGTTGCCTCGGTGCTGCGGCTCGAGGTCTGCTGCGGGACCACGACCAGCCAGTCGTCGATGCCCGGTCCGTATTCGCCGGCCGCGACGAGAGACTCCAGATGCGGCGAGAACTGGGTGGGCGCGGACCACCGTAGATCGCACAGGATCTGCAGCAGCGCCGCATGGTCGACGGTGCCGAGCAGTGCCTCGTAGCTGTCGCTGCGGCCGTGCTCGGGAGAGGAACAGCTCAGTGCGACGGGGACGGGGTCCAGCGACTCCAGGACCGGACTCCATACACCTACGTTGTGCCGGAGGTCCAGGGGATCGGTCGGATACGCCGTCGGCTCGACCCACTGCCCCGGCGATCGGATCTCCACCAGCTCCGCGTTGAACATCTTGTTGCGACCGCTCGGCTTGATCCAAGGCAGGTGCTGGGAGACCAGCGGCGGGATCTGGGCCGGGGTCACCTGCGGCTTTCCGTCGACCAGTTCGGCGTAGCGTGACAGTTGAGAGCGGAAGGTCTCCTCGTCGTGGCAGATCGCCTCGAAGGCCTCGTACAGGTCGACGTTCTGCGTCTTCGTCAGCGGTTCCTCACGGCCGATGTACAGGCGGACCAGGTCGCGGTAGCCGGGGCGGAAGCCGAACCAGCGGCCCATCTGCATCAGGGTGTCCGCCTGGCGGGTGGTGCGGCGGTAATAGGTGACCGTGAGGCCCTCGACGGTGAAGCCGCGGGACAGTTTCGTGCCGCCGACAAGGATCTTCCAGACGTTCGGTGTGCGGTCGAAGTCCAGGTCGATCTGGGAGAAGTAGCGGTCCGTGTCGCCGTTGACGACGACAACCGGATTTCCGCCTGCGTTGATGAGCTGGCGGGCGCGGGAGACGTACGGACGCAGGTCGGCGTAGGTGTCGGGGGTCGGGAGAGTGTCGTCCGCGTAGCGGGCGAAGTCCGAGGTGAGCAGTCTCTCCAGGCGGGCGTGGCCTTCGTGGGAGGTGTAACCCGCCTGATGCCACTGGGTGTTGATGCGCAGTGCGAGATCGGCATGGTCGTCCATCTTCACGGACTCGTGCACCAGCATCGTGTGGTGGCGGAACGGGCCCTCCGGGACCCCGCGGTCGGCGCGGTACAGCTTCAGTGCGCCCGTCAGGACGAATGCGTCCATCGCCTCCTGGAGTCGGTCGCCCGACTCCTCGTATATGCCACGTACGTGCGTCTCCTCCGCCGCGCCGTCGCCGTCCAGGTCGTGGAAGTCCTGCACGCCCATGTAGCCCGCCGGCCGTGGCAGGGAGATCAGGAAGTCGCGCGGGAAGATGTCCTCGCCGTCGCTCGGATCGATGAAGACGTTCGCGAACGGGGTGGCGGTGTAGCCGACGTACTGGGCGCGGGGGAGGAGGCTCAGCAGCTGGGAGATCAGCCCGTTGATCGCCGTGCGCTGGATCTGACCCGACTCCCACTTCTTCGGGTCGGACGTGTTGACGGACGCCTGGTCCGACTCGTCGTCGATGATCAGGGTGGGGATCTCGCGCAGGATCGGGCCGATCTTCTTGAGGTCCTTCACCAGGTTCGTCAGGACGGACTTGTTCTTCTTGACGACCATGACGCGGGCTGCGGCCCGGTGCAGATTCTCGGGGACGTACAGCGGGAGGTGCGGCTCGCGCTTCTCGATCTCCAGAGCGCGGATTCCCTGCAGGAGACTGCGGTAGTCGTTGTCCCGGGTGGTGAGGCGCTCGATGTTGAACGGGCGGTGGCCGTGGCTGACGAACTTCGCCGGCCAGTCCTCGTCGTCCTGGTAGTCGATGCCGACCAGGGCGTCCGCATCCGACGGGTCGGCGCCGCGCAGGATGTTCTCCTGGCCGATCAGTTCCATGTCCAGGCGGCGCTGGGTCTGGCCCCGGAGGAGGTTCAGGGTGCCGCCGAGGACGATGACCAGGCGGTAGCCGGCGTCGATGGCCTTCGCCGTGACCCCGGTGAAGTTGGCGGTCTTGCCGGACTGGACGTAGCCGACGACCAGGCCGCGGGCACCGTACGCTTCGGTGCGGGTGGGGTCGGAGAGGCGCTCGACCACCGCGTGACTCGCCTCGTCGAGGCTGGAGACGGCGGCGTCCGACCAGCCCTTGCGTCGCAGGAGTTGTTCGTAGGAGTTCCAGTAGAAGGAGCGGACGTCCGCGAGGTCGCGTGAGTACCAGGAGGCGAACTCCTTGCTGATGACGGTGGGACCCGGCTCCTTGAAGACCGGGACCGCTTCGTCGAGCGCCTTGCGCAGGTCGGCGCCGAAGCCGAGGCGGGTGTACGTGTCCGCGCGGCGCTCGTCGGTACGGGGCGGGGCGGTGGACCAGTCGGCCTGTTCCGCCAGGTCCCATCCGGTCAGGGTGCGGTGCCAGAGTGCGGTGAGTTCGTCTCCGGGGCCCGCGGCGATGATGCGGTCCCGGAAGTGGCTCAGCTCCGTGTCGGCGGGTTCGTCGGCCTCGGAGAGGACGAAGGCCAGCTTGGTGAAGTGTTTGGGGCCACGTCGCATCGCGGCCAGGACGTCGCCGTGCAGGTTGAGCAAGTGGTCGGTCATGGTGGGACGGCTTCCTCGAGTGGGGAGGTGGGCGGACGACTCGGCGGTTCAGCGCGCGAGTTCGCAGCGGGCGGCGGTCACCAGGACGCTGTTCCACAGCGCCACGTTGTCGGTGTGGACGGCCCGCACCCGTTCCTTCTGGAAGATCTCGTTGACCATGAGGTAGAGCATGCTCTTGACGACCGGGGCGTCGTTCAGGCCGCCGCGGCGGCCCCCGTTGAAGGCCTGCCGGTACTCCTTGTTGAGCTTGACCTCCCGCTCGTCACGGTCGAGTTCGAAGAACACCTCCGACGGCAGTGTGTCCCAGCGGAAGGTGATCGCGTCCTCGCCCTCCAGTTCCGGAAGTTCGTCACGTAGTGCACGCCTCAGCTTCGGGTCCAGGCCCTTGCCGGCCGGGAGGACGGCCTTGCGCTGCGGCTCGGTGGCGCGACGGGCAGCTTCCCGGTACGTCGTCTCCGCCTCCTGGAGGTAGGCGGCGAACGTCTGGCCACTGTCGTCCGTGGCCTGTTCGAGGCCGCGGGCGAAGGCGGGGGTGACCGTCACGCCGTCCTTCTTCACCGTGAGGCTGAAGACATCGTTCGGCCCGGACGGCAGGTCGACGGCTATCCGGGCCAGCGCGAGGTGTCCCTCGGCGCTGCGGGTGCTGTTCCAGCCGCCTGCCTGGACGAGGCGGTCGTTGCGGTAGATGTAGAAGCCTTGGCGTTCGGCGAGCGGACCGATGCCGCGGAAGCTGACCAGCGGTGACTTCGGCGGCCAGATGTGGGCGGTCAGCACCACTTCGCCGACGCCTTCGACGGGTGCGCTGTACGTACGCGGGTAGCCGGACCGCCCCGGTATCCGGTAGCCGAACGGGTCGATCGGTTCGACGCCGCGGTGGTCGAGTTCCTCCTTGGTCCGGACGTCCTCCACGACGATGTCGACGTTGAAGTCCTCACGGGCGAGGAAGCGGTGCAGGTACAGACCGAGGTGGGTCTCCAGCTTCTCGATCGCGTCGTTCAGGAAGCGGTCGGCCTGCCCCGTCGTCACGGTGTCGAAGGCCCGCACCCGGTCCCAGCGGACGATCGTGCCGTGCCACTCGACGACCCCGTCGTAGCGGTCGACGAGGTCCTGGCAGTAGCGGGGGTCGACGACGTCGCACGTGAAGTCGGCCTGAGCGCGCGCCGTCAGCCAGCGGCGGCCGGTGGACGGACTCTTCTTGGTGCGGCTGATGACGGTCAGCGAATCGGCGTGCGAGAGGGAGGCTGCTTTGAGACCCGCCCCGAAGTGGCCCAGCGCGCTTGCTGCGTATCCCTCACGGCCGCCGACCGTCATCGCGGTGTCCAGGGCCTCGTCGTTCATGCCGCACCCGTCGTCGACGACAAGGAGGCCGGCGAGGCGGTCGTCGTCCCGGAGGAAGCTGACGACGACGTTACGGGCGCCTGCGTCGATGGAGTTGTCGACGAGGTCGGCTATGGCCGCCTCGAAGCCGTACCCCTGGTGCGTCAGCGATTCGACGTAACGGGCGGCGGGCGGCAGCCGCTTGCTGCCGGTCGTCGGGATCTCGTACTGCCAGTCGGCAGAAGGCTGATAAGGCGGCATGAAGGCTTCCTCGCGCACACAGAGCTGGAACCTGCGTGGGGGAGGTGCGCCCTGAGACCAGTGGTGAGATGTGATGGTATTGCAAAAGTGGGACATCGAGGGAAACTTCTTGTGGAAAGAACGCCTCGTTCCGCTCAGCTACGTCCAAGGGCCCCGCCGAAGCAGGGCCCTTGGGGGATTTCCGGCAACGGCACAGTGGCAGCGCCCGTCCGGTCAGGTGCTCACGCCACCCCGTGGCAGTCCCGGTAAGCCCGTCCCGAGCCGCACCAGCAGGCCGCGGTCCGTGCCGGAGGCCATGGCACCGCGCGGCCGCGGGCCGCGAGCGTCGTCGCGTACTGGGGGAGGAGGTTCGGGTCGGACGGGGAGGCGGCTTCGGAGGCGGCGAAGGCCTCGTACGAGGGGACCGTGCCGGTGACGATGCCCAGGTTCGGGGTGCCCGCGGCGTGGAGGTCGCGGAGGGCGGCTTCCAGGTCGGCGAGGTGTTCGGTGTGGGAGGGGTATTCCGCACGCAGGGTGGGGTAGCCGGCGAGGAGCTCGCTCAGTTCGGGCTCCGGCCAGTGCAGGACCGCCACCGGGAACGGGCGGGAGAGCGCGGTGCGGTAGGTGCCCAGTTCGGCGCGGAGGCGGGTGATCTCGGCCTGGAGTTCGCCCGGGTCGGAGGAGCCGAGTGACCACAGCCGCTTCGGGTCGTGGAGTTCGTCCAGCGGGACCGGGGCGGCGTGGAGCGTGTCGGTCAGGTCGTCCCAGGTGTCGTGGTCGATCCCCATCAGGCGGCGTACCCGGTGGCGGCCGATCAGCAGCGACTGGGTCGCGTAAGGGACTTCCTCGCCCGGGGCCAGAAGCAGGGTCAGCGCGGTCGAGAGGAAGTCGTGGGCCGACTCCAGCTCGTCGTGCGATTCCAGGGTCTCGGCCGCGATCTGCCAGGGGGCCGGTTCGAGGGGCCCCGCCGCGCGGATGCCCTCGATGATGGCGCGGGCCTCGGCCTCGTGGCCGTACTCCCAGAGGTTCGATGCCTTGAGGGCCTTGATCAGATACGGCTCGGCGGCGTCCGCGGCGAGGAGCTCGTCGTAGAGAGGGGTGGCGCGGGTGCGCTCGCCGGCGAGTTCCAGGTGGGCGGCGGCCCGGAGGAGCAGCGGTTCCCGGTCGTCGGGGTACTGCGCCGCCGTGCGCAGCAGGCGCTCGGCTTCGGCAATGTGGTCAGCAGGCGTGTCGGGGCGCATGCATCACACCGTACTGCTGTACGGCTGCTGCACGGAGGGTTGTTCCGACCCTGGAGAGTTACGGGTCCTGCCCTTATCGTGCGGGCCGTGAGGCAGCGGATACCGGTCATGGTGCAGCGGGACCCGCGCGGGCGGCGCTTCGCCGCGCGCGGGCTGTGGTCGGGCGCCGAGATGATCGTGACCCTCGGTGTGGTGCTGCTGCTTCTCGTCGTGCATCAGCTGTGGTGGACCAACAGGCAGGCCAGGGCCGATGCACGGCACAAGGTGCAGTCCCTGGAGCAGGAGTGGGGGCGGCCGGGGGGCGCGGACGACGGCGTTCCGTCCGCCCCGTCGGACGAGGGTGCGAGCACGGACGCGGACACGGACACGGCGGGGGAGGGCGGGGACGCGCCGGCAGGTGGTGGGCGTACGGCAGCGGCTGCCGCGCCCCGCTGGGATCAGGCCTACGCCGTCATCCGCATCCCGCGCCTCGGCCTCACGGCCCCCGTCGCTCAGGGCATCAGCAAGAGCGGCGTCCTCGACAAGGGGTACGTCGGGCACTACCCGCGCACCGCGCAGCCCGGTGGCGCGGGGAACTTCGCGCTCGCCGGGCACCGCAATACGCACGGTGAGCCGTTCCGCCACATCAATCGGCTGCGGCGCGGCGACCGGATCACCGTCGAGACCCGGAAGCACGTGTACACGTACGTCGTCGACAAGACGCTGGCGCAGACCGCCGCCCGGGACAGCGGGGTCATCGCCGCCGTGCCGCGCAGCAATCTGAAGCCCGCCTTCGGGTACAGCGAGCCCGGCTCCTACGTGACACTGACCACGTGCACGCCTGAATTCACCTCCCGTTACCGGCTTGTCGTGTGGGGGAAGCTGGCGGGTGTGCAGGAGCGGTAGCGGCGGTCACTAAGCTTTTCCGACGTGCTCAGACGACGTCCGCAGTTGTTGTGGTTGCTGGTTCCCTACGTGCTGTACCTGGGGGCGCTGCCGTTCGTGAACCGGGTCCGTCCCGTCGTGCTCGGACTGCCCTTCCTCTTCGTGTGGCTGCTCGGGGCGACGCTGCTGACACCCGTGGCGGTCTGGCTGACCCGGCGGGGGGACCGCCGGTGAACGCCGCAGTCGCGACCTCCGTCTTCGGGGCCTTCATGGTGGTCACCGTCGCTCTCGGGCTCCTCGCCGTGCGAGGCCGCGGGAACAGGGGCCGTGACGGGCTTGCCGAGTGGTCCGTCGGCGGGCGCAGCCTCGGGACCGTCTTCATCTGGGTGCTGATGGCCGGTGAGGGTTACACCAGCTTCAGCTACCTCGGCGCCGCGGGATGGGGCTACAACTACGGGGCCCCCGTGCTCTATGTGGTGGCGTACATGTCCTGCGGCTACGCCGTCGGATATGTCGTCGGGCCGATGCTCTGGGCGTACGCGCGCCGGCACGGGCTCGTCGGGATCACCGACATGGTCGCGCACCGCTTCGGGCGGCCGTGGCTCGGCGCCCTCGTCGCCGTCCTCGCGACCGTGTTCCTGCTGCCTTACATCCAGCTGCAGATCACCGGCATGGGCGTCGTCGTCTCCACCATCTCGTACGGTGCCATCAGCCTGAACTGGGCGTACTTCATAGCCTTCGCCGTCACCACGGGTTTCGTCGTGGTCAGCGGACTGCGCGGCAGCGCCTGGGTGTCCGTGCTCAAGGACGTGCTGGTGATCGCCACTCTCGGGTTTCTCGCCTTCTACGTCCCCATGCACTACTTCGACGGGTACGGGCCCTTCCTGGACCGGCTCGTCACCGAGAGGAGCGAGTGGCTGACCTTCCCCGGGCACGGCGACAGCGGGCTCGGGCAGGCGTGGTTCATCACCACCTCGTTCCTCAACTCCCTCACCGTGGTGATCTTCCCGACCACGGTCGCCGGCTACCTCGGCGCGAGGAACGCCGACGTCCTGCGCCGCAACGCGATGTGGCTGCCCGCCTACAACGTGCTGCTGTTCGTCCCGATGCTGCTCGGTATGGCCGCCCTCTTCGTCGTGCCGGGGCTCGTCGGCGCCGAGTCCAACCTCGCGCTCTTCAGGCTCGTCGTGGACTCGCTGCCCGCCTGGGCCGTCGGCGTCATCGGGGTGGCGGCCGCGCTGTCGTCGATCGTGCCCATGGCCGTCTTCATGCTCGTCATCGGCACCATGTGGGGGCGCAGCGTGCTCTCGCTCGTACCGCGCTGGCAGCAGCGGCAGAAGGGCGCCGCGCAGACCGTGGTCGTGGCGGCGGGCGTCATCGCGCTCGTGCTGACGTACACCGCGCCGAACACGCTGGTGCGGCTCTCCCTCATCTCGTACGAGGGGATGGCGCAGCTGCTCCCCATGGTGCTGCTGGGCCTGGTGTGGCGGCGGCTGACACTGCTCGGCGCGATGGCTGGGCTGGTCGTGGGCGTGGGGGTGGTCTGCGGGTTCGTGTTCACCGAGAACGATCCGGTGTGGGGTGTGAACGCGGGCATCGTCGCCCTCGGCGCCAACCTCGCCGTCGCGCTGGCGGTGACCTACGCCGGCCCCCGCGAGCACGACGACCGGCCGGACGGCGACGTGCTCGCGCGGGACGAGCCGCGGGAGAGGCGGGAGGCCGAGGACAGCCGGAAGCCGGAGCTCTCGGGAGTGGGCGTCAGCGAGGCGAGCGACGCTCCCGCAGGAGCATGACGACCACCGTCGCCACCAGGGCCGTCGCGACCGAGAGCAGCACCGCCCCGTCCGCACCCGAGCCCGACGTCGCGACCGCGATCGTCAGCGCGACCCCCGCCGACGAGCCGAGGTAGCGGGCGGTGTTGTTCGCCCCGGAACCCATCGCCGCCCGCTCCGCCGGCACCGACTCCACGGCGACACGCGGCAGCGCGGCATTGAGCAGGCCGCTGCCGATGCCGGAGACGACGAGCGCCAGGGTGAGCCGCAGCCACACCGAGGGGCCCGCAGTTCCCGTGTCCAGGGCGCCCAGCAGCGCCAGCACCGCCGCGGCGTGCAGGGCGAAGCCCGCGGCCAGCTGGTGGCGCGCCGAGACCCTGCCCGTCAGCCGCCGTGCCTGCAGGGCCACCACGAACGACGTACCGGACCAGAGCAGGAACAGCCACGCCGTGCCCATCGGCGACAGTCCGAGTCCCCCCTGAAGCAGTGTCGGCAGATAGCTGAACAGGCCGATCACCGCGAGACCGGTGAACAGACCGGCCGCCAGCGACGTCAGGAACGGGCGGCTGCGCAGCAGCGTCAGATCGATCAGCGGCGCCGCCGCCCGGCGCTCCACCAGCACGAACACGGCCGTCAGCGCGAGCGCGGCAAGCAGCAGCAGGCCGACACTCTCGCGCAGCCAGCCTTCCCGGCCCAGCGTGAGGGCCGTCAGCAGCGCGGTCATCGCCAGGCCGAGCGCCGCTGTGCCTGCGAGATCGGGGCGGCCGCCACGCGGCGAGCGGGACTCGGACAGCACGCGGAACGCAAAGGTGGCCGTCCCGAGTGCGGCGACCGCGAGTGCGGCATACACCAGCCGCCAGTCGACGATGCCCAGCGAACCGGCGAGCAGCGGGCCGAGCGCGATCCCGCCGCTCACGCACGCGCCCCAGATCCCGGTCGCCCTGATCCTGGCCGTCCCCACCGGGAACGCTCCGACGAGCAGGCCAAGGCTGGTCGCGAGGATCGCCGCGGTCGCCGCGCCCTGGGCGACGCGGGCCAGCGTGAAGGCCAGCGTGCTGGTCGCGAAGGCGCCGGCGGCGGTGGTGACGCCGAGGCCCAGGGTGCCGATGAGGAACAGCCTGCGCCGGCCGTAGTCGTCGGCGAGGCTGCCCACGACGAGGAGGAAGGCGGCCAGTCCGAGCGGGGTGCCGTTGATCAGCCAGGCCTGGCCGGAGGCGGGGGTGGCGAGCGCGGCGGAAATGCCGGGGACGGTCGTCAACGGCGACGTGTAGTTCATCAGCGCCACGGTGGTGGCCAGGGCGGTGACGGCGAGGGTGGCGGTGGGGCGGGGGGAGGAGGGGGAAAGGGCCGCGGTCGGGCGGCTCGCGGCCCGTCTCGGGGGGTGCGATGGGGTGTGCGCGAGCTGCTGAGGGAGGGGACGTGTGGGCTGCGCCATGGCTTCGCTCCGGGGCTCGGGTCGTTCGTTCCGGGTCGGCTCTCGGCCGCTCTAGGTTCGGTGAATGAACTTAGGGTGTGGGTCGACGCTAGCACGGGTCGGTTCATTCATCGAACCTTGTGGGAGTAAACTGCTGCCCATGGCTCTCGGCAAGGACTACGCGACACAGCAGTGCTCGATCGCCCGCGCACTCGAAGTGATCGGCGAGCGCTGGACCCTCCTGGTGGTGCGCGACGCGTTCTTCGGCGTCCGTCGTTACAGCGACTTCCTCGTGCACCTCGGCATCCCGCGCGCCGTCCTCGCTGCACGGCTGCAGTCCCTCATCGAGGCCGGAGTACTGGAGAAGCGCCGCTACCAGCAGTCGCCGCCGCGCGACGAATACCTCCTCACCGACAGCGGCAAGGCTCTCTGGCCGGTCCTCCGCACCCTCGGTGTGTGGGGGAGCGAGCAGATTCCCGGTACGCGTCCGATGCGGCTCTTCATCCATGCCACCTGCGGTACGGAGCTGGGGCCGTGGGGCAACTGCCCGGCCTGCGCCCAGGCCGTAACGCTGGAGGATGTCGAGATGCGGCCGGGCGACGGACTCGACCCGAACGGCGATCCGGTCAGCCGCGCCCTGTTCGCGCCGCGCAGGCTGCTCCAGCCCCTGGAGGTCGACCCCGTCTGACGACGGCCACCTGCCACGGTGCCATCGTGTATAACGGCTGGAGGGCCGAACGAGCGAGCCCACCGGGCCGAGCAGGGGAGGGATCGATGAGCGGCAGCATCAGCAACCGTCTGCGCGCCGGTGTCGCCCGCCTGCCAAGGCCCGTCGGAATCCTGCTCTTCCTCCTCACCGAGGTCCTCCTCGCCGAGGGTGGCAGCCTCTCCGCCGCGGTCGCGCTCGCCGCCACCGCCGCCGCCGGCTCCGCGCTCGTCGCCTGCTCGGTCATCAGCGCCCGCTGCGCCGCCCCGGTGCCCCGCACCCGGGTCCGTACCGCCATGCGCGACCGCGAGAAACGCACCGCGTTCCTGTCGCAGCGCGACCCCGACGCCAAGGGGCGCAGGCGGCCCCGAGCCCCCGGCCATGCCCTCCTGACGGCCGCGTAGGGACTTCGCCCACCTTCTTGCCTGTGTACGTGCGCGTACCCGGGCGCACCCCCACGCGGGTCGTCATGCCGAGCCAGATCTTCTCTCCCCCGGCACGACGAGACCCCCGGAGGGCTCACCCATGTCCGTCTTCATGTCCGCTTTCGCCGGCCTGGTCGGCTCCTTCGCCGATCTCCTCCAGCCGCTCTTCCAGGGCGCGGCCACAGCTGCCGCGATCGTCCTCTTCACAGCGCTGGTGCGGCTCGCCGTGCACCCCCTGTCGCGGGCCGCGGCGCGCGGGCAGAAGGCCCGGACCAGACTCCAGCCGCAGATCGCCGAATTGCGTAAGAAGCACGGCAAGAACCCTGAGCGCATGCAGAAGGCGCTCATGGAACTGCACAAGGAGGAGAAGGTCTCGCCGCTGTCCGGCTGCCTGCCCAGCCTCCTCCAGATGCCGGCCTTCTTCCTGCTCTACCACCTCTTCTCCAGCCAGAAGATCGGCGGCGATCCCAACGCGCTGCTCGGCCACGAGCTCTTCGGGGCCCCGCTGGGCGAGCGCTGGCACGACGCACTCGCGCACGGCGGGCTGCTCGGCGCGCAGAGCGTCGTCTACCTCGGCCTCTTCGCGATCGTCGCCACCGTCGCCACGTTCAACTACCGGCGTACGAAGCGTCAGCTCGCCGCGGCCCCGGCCACCCCCGCCACCGGGCCCGACGGGCAGCCGATGCCGGGCATGGGCGCGATGACGAAGCTGATGCCGCTGATGTCCTTCTTCACCCTCGTCTCGGTCGCGTACGTGCCGCTCGCCGCCGCGCTCTACATCGTCACCAGCACCACCTGGACCGCGGTCGAGCGGACCGTCCTCTACCGCGACATGCCGGCCGCGGGGGCCGCCATGGCCACCGCGGCGTAGGGGCCGTGCCTGCTGCGGCGCAGTCGCCGCAGTGAGTGAGGCGGTCCAGTGTGTGAACAGGGTCTTGCGGAGTGATCCGATGTCTTGGAGGATCGGCCAAGCCTGCGATGGCCGCCACCCATCCGACGGGCCCGATCTCGACCAAGGGGAGACAGACCGTTGAAGCTGCTTCGCGTGGGTACGGCAGGTGCGGAACGACCGGCGCTGCTGGACCAGGACGGAACGCTGCGTGACCTGTCCGGAGTCGTCACCGACATCGACAGCGACCTGCTCGCCGACGAGTCCGCGCTGGCCCGTGTACGGGCTGCCGCGGCAGCCCCCGGCGAGCTGCCCGCACTCGATGCCGAAGGGCTCCGGGTCGGGCCGCCGCTCGCCCGGATCGGCAAGATCGTGTGCATCGGGCTGAACTACCACGACCACGCCACCGAGACCGGTGCGGCGATTCCGACCGAGCCGATCCTGTTCTTCAAGGCGCCGGACACCGTCGTCGGACCCGAGGACACCGTGCTGGTGCCGAGGGGCAGCCGCAAGACCGACTGGGAGGTGGAGCTCGCCGTCGTCATCGGCAGCACCGCCCGGTACCTGGACTCGGCCGAGGAAGCCCTCGGGCATGTGGCCGGTTACGCGGTCGCGCACGACGTGTCCGAGCGCGAGTTCCAGATCGAGCGGGGCGGCACCTGGGACAAGGGCAAGAACTGCGAGACGTTCAACCCGCTGGGGCCGTGGCTGGTCACGGCGGACGAGGTGCCCGACCCGCAGGCGCTCGCGCTGAAGCTGTGGGTCAACGGAGAGCTGAAGCAGGACGGCACGACCGCCGACCAGATCTTCCCGGTGGGCGAGGTCGTCCGTTACCTCAGCCAGTTCATGACGCTGTACCCGGGCGATGTCATCAACACCGGCACGCCGGCCGGGGTGGCCATGGGGCAGCCGGAGCCCAAGCCGTATCTGAGGGCGGGCGATGTGGTCGAGCTGGAGATCGAGGGGCTGGGACGGCAGCGGCAGGAGCTCAAGGACGCGTAGTCGCTTAAGGGCCGTCGCAGACGGTCAGAGATCGGAGGGGTGGGGCGCTGATGGTGCAGCGACCCACCCCTCCGGTGTGTCATCCGGCGATCGTGGTGGCGAACTGTTCCAGCGCCTCGACGACCAGCGCGTGGTCGTCCGCCTGCGGGAGACCCGAGACCGTGACCGAGCCGATCACGCCCGCTCCCTCGACCGCGATCGGGAACGAACCGCCGTGCGCGGCGTACAGGTCCGGGTCCAGCCGCGAGGAGTCCTCGAAGGTCGTCCCCTTCGCCCGGAACCGGGTCCCGACCAGGTACGAGCTCTCGCCGTAGCGCTCGACCACTCTGCGCTTGCGGTCGATCCAGGCGTCGTTGTCCGCGCTCGAACCGGGCAGCGCGGCATGGAACAGCTGCTGGGCGCCGCGCCGGATGTCGATCGCGACCGGCGCGTGCCGCCTCCGGGCCATGGAGACGAGCAGGCCGCCGAGTGCGTACGCGTCGTCGTAGCCGAAATGCGGCAGAGTCAGTCGGCGCTCCTGCGCGATGAGCTCGGAGATGGTCGGAGCGGTGGGGTTCATGCGGTCTGCTCCTCGGAAGCAGTGGGCAGGGTCACGGTGACGCCTTCGCGGGCCGAGCGGCGGGCGGCCTCGAGGACGTCCAGAGCCGCGGCGGCCTGCAGGGCCGTCACCGGATTGTCGCCCTTGCCGCGCACCGCGTCGGCGACCGCCGCGTAGTACGCCGGGTAGTCGCCCGGCAGGGTACGGACCGGGACGCCACCACCGGTCAGCGGCGACTCGCCCGCACCGATCCGGCCCCACAGCGCCTCGGGCTCCTCGCCCCAGCCGGGAGCCGCGGCGGACGGACGGTGGCCCTCGCGCAGGTCGGCCTCCTGCGGGTCCAGCCCGTACTTCACGTAACCGGCCTTCGAACCGAGGACCCGGAAGCGCGGGCCGAGCTGCGCGGTCGTGGCGCTGACGTACAGATGCGAGCGGACCCCGTTCGCATGGGTGATCGCCAGGAACGTGTCGTCGTCGGTGGCGGCGCCGGGGCGGCGCGCGTCGGACTCCGCGTACACCTGGACGGCCGGGCCGAACAGCACGAGCGCCTGGTCGACGACATGGCTGCCCAGGTCGTACAGCAGCCCGCCGATCTCCTGAGGGTCGCCGGACTCGCGCCAGCCGCCCTTCAGCTGCGGACGCCACCGCTCGAAACGGGACTCGAAGCGCTGTACGTCGCCGAGCTCGCCGTCCTCGATCAGCCGGGCGAGCGTCAGGAAGTCGTTGTCCCAGCGGCGGTTCTGGAAGACCGAGAGCAACAGGCCGCGCGACTCGGCCAGCGCGGCGAGCGCGCGCGCCTCGGCGGCCGTACCGGCGATCGGCTTGTCCACGACGACCGGCAGACCGGCGTCGAGCGCGGCGGTCGCGATCGGGACATGGGTCCTGTTGGGGGAGGCGATCACGATCAGGTCGAGCGCGTCCGGGCCGCCCGCGCGGGCCCACAGCTCGTCGGGCGAAGCGGCGAACGAGACGTCGGGGAACTCGGCACGGGCCTGCGCCCGCCGCTCCTCGTTCGACGTGACGACCGTGTCGAGGACGAGGCCCTCGGTCGCGGCGATCAGCGGGGCGTGGAAGACGGAGCCCGCCAGGCCGTAGCCGACGAGTCCGACGCGAAGGGGGGCCTCGTGCGCGTGCGTCTGCCGCTGCGGCTCGGGAGTCGTGATGCCAGTCATGCAATCCACTTAAGCAACGCTGTTGCCAAAGTGCAAGCGAGAGAGACAATGGGGCTGTGAACAGGAGTAATGCGGGGGCGAACCTGCCGACACTGCGCAGCCACAACGCGGCGCTCGTGCTGGACCTGCTGCGTGTCGCGGGCGAGCGCGGGATCAGCCGCCTGGAGCTGGCGGAGCGGACGGGGCTCACGCCGCAGGCCGTCAGCAAGATCACCGCCCGGCTGCGGGCGGAGGGCCTGGCGACGGAGGCCGGCCACCGCGCGTCCACGGGCGGCAAGCCGCGGACGGTGCTGAGGCTGGTCCCCGACGCGGGTCACGCGGTGGGGCTGCACCTGGACCGCGACGAGCTGACGGTGGTCCTGGTCGACCTGGCCGGGGCGGTCGTCGCGAGCCGCAGGATACCGCTGGACTTCGGAGCGCCGGCGGGGGAAGTCGTCGCGGTGGCCGCGGGCGAGGTGGGGGCGGTGCTGGGCGGACCGGTGGGGGAGGACGCCGAGGCGGAATCTCCCCGGTCGCACCCCTTCCCGGAACCGGGGGCAGGCTCCGGGATCTCCACGGCGTCCGGCCGCGGCGGCGGGGGCGCGGGCGGGACCACCGCTCCCGCGGGTGGCGCGCGGACCGTCCTCGGGATCGGTGTGGCCGTGCCCGGGCCCTTGGACCATCGAGGGGGCGTGCTCCATCGCGTCACCGGATTTCCGCAGTGGGACGGCTATCCGCTCCAGGACGCCCTCGCCGCTCGTACCGGGTTGCCCGTCGTCGTCGACAAGGACACCAATGCCGCCGCCCTGGGGCTGGCCCTGCGGGCCGACGGTCCGGGCGACTTCGCGTATCTGCATCTCGGGACCGGGCTCGGCGCCGGACTGTTCCTCGGCGGGGCGTTGCACCGCGGGGCCCGTACCGGTGCCGGGGAGTTCGGGCATCAGACCGTGGCGCTGGACGGGCCGCCGTGCAGTTGCGGCGGGCGTGGCTGCATCGAGGCGCTCTGTCTCGCCGCCGTCGCCGACGGCGATGTCCCCGAGGCCGCGCGCGTGCTCGGGACCGGTGCCGCCAACCTCGTCGGGCTGCTCGACATCGACCGGGTGGTGCTGGGCGGCCGTACCGTCGGCGCGGATCCGGATGCGTACGTACGGGGGGTCCGCGCCGTCATCGAGGAGCGGGCGCGGCGTGACGGCACCGGTGCGGCGGTACCGCTCGTCACCACCGCCGGTACCGGCCGGCCGGTCGCCGAGGGGGCCGCGCAGCTGGTCCTCGCCCCGTTGTTCGGCCGTGTCGGCGGCGGTGGCGCATAGCGCCGTCGGAGCGGAAGGGGTGTGGGCCGGTCGAGGGGTCGAGGGCGGCCGACCGGGTGGCCCTTCGGCATGTCGACGCCCGGCGGCTCGCGCGCGCGTGACAGCGTCGCCGCCTACCGCCGGTGAACTCCGGGCACGGGGCGATCCGGCCGTTCGCAAGCAGCGAAGGGTGTCCCCCCATGTCCCCCCAACCGCCCCCGGAACCCACCCCTGAACAGTCTCCGGAGCCGTCCCCGCTCCGGCCGTCCTCACCGCTTCCTCCCGCGACGCGGCCACGTCGTGGACTCGCCCTCGGACTGGCCGCGGCGAGCGTGGTCCCCGCCGTCGTCCTCGGCGGCCCGTCCGCCGCCGCCACCCCGGTCCCGGCGCTCTCCGTCACCGCCGACCAGCAGCCCACCTGCGGCACACCGACGGCGGGCGACTTCCCGATCGCGACCCGGATCCACGGCGGCCCGCAGAGGTATGCCTCCGGCGGCGGCTACGGCACCTGGTTCCTGGATCTGACCAATACGACTTCCGAGTCCTGCCGGTCCATCCACCCGGTCCTGGTCCTCACCGACGAGGACCGGAAGCTGACCTCCGACCAGATCCAGCTGGAGTTCGCCGATCAGGCCCAACCCGACGTCGAGCACCGGGTCGCCTGGGAGACGACCGACCGCGATGAGCACATCGGTGTCTTCGGCGGTGACGGCGCCGACGACTTCGACGGCTTCACGGTCCCCGCGGGCCGCACCGTCACCGTCGAGGTCCGGATGGCGTTCACCTCCGACACCGGCTCCGGGCGGATCACCGTCAACGCGGCGATCGTCCAGCGGCAGCGCGGGGCGAGTCCCGGCAGCAGCAAGGCACAACCGAAGGACGACGGGGACTGGGTCGGTGAGTCCGGCGACTATGTCTTCAGCGTCGTCGAGGACAGTGGCGGCAGCGACAGGGACACCGGCGGGGTCGGTGAGACCGACGAGTACGGCGACACGGACGGGTACGGAGACGCCGACGGGTACGGAGAGACCGACGGGTACGGCGACACCGGTGATTTCGGCGAGACCGGTGATTTCGGCGAGACCGGTGACGTGGGAGGCGCCGGCGATGTGACGGGGAGCGGGGACCCCGGCCGGGACACCGCTCGCGACGGAACCGGAACCGGCCCGCGGGACGACACCACCGGAGCGGTCGGCGGCACCGGTGACATCGGCGGCGTCGACGGCGGAGGTGCCGGTGATACGCCGACCCCGCCGGACTCTGGACGCGTCCCGGACTCCGGGCAGGCCCCGCAGGACAGTCCGGAGCTCGCCATGACGGGCCAGGCGTCGACCGTCCCCTGGCTGTCGCTCCTCACCGCCGGATCCCTGCTGCTCGGCGGCGCCGCCGTCCTCGCATGGTCCCGGCGGCTGCGCCACTCCCGTCGTTGACCTGCGGCGCCGCACCGTTCACCGGTGTTCATGTCCGTCTGCCACCATCGGGGCGTGGACTACCTGCTCGACCAGGCACCTGGCGCACCGATCCGCTCCGGCATTCCGGAGCACGGCCGTATCCCCAAGTACTACGCCGTGAAGGCCCATGTCTCGCTCCTCATCGAGGAGTTGGGCGAGGGCGGCATGCTGCCCACCGAGCGCGACCTCGCCGTCCGCTACGAAGTCTCGCGCGAGACCGTGCGTCAGGCGCTGCGTGAACTCCTGCTGGAGGGCCGGCTCGCGCGTCGGGGCCGCGGCACCGTCGTCGCGGGTCCCAAGCTGGAGCAGCCGCTCTCCCTCGCCAGCTATACGGAGGGTGTGCGCCGCCAGGGGCGGACCCCGGGCCGCCATCTCATCGGTCTGGAAAAGTTCCCCTGCCCCGCCGCGCTCGCCTCCGAGACCGGCGTCGGGCAGGGCGAACCGGTCTGGCACCTGGAGCGCGTCCTGCTCGCCGACGACGACCGGGTCGGTCTGGAGAGCACCTATGTCTCCGTCGCCCGCGTACCGGATCTGGACACCGAGTTCGACCCCGACTCCTCCTTCTACGCCTACCTCCACGACCGGCTCGGCATCTCGTTCGGTGATGCGGACGAGCGGATCGAGACGGTGCTCGCCACCCCGCGCGAGGCCCTGCTGATCGGTACGCCGCCCGCGCTGCCCATGCTGCTGCTCCACCGGATCTCGCGGGACGCGAGCGGGCAGCCGCTGGAGCGCGTACGCACCCTCTTCCGCGGCGACCGGTTCTCCTTCACCGCGCACCTGGGCGCGCGGGGCTGACACCGCGGATCGGCAACCGACTTGCCTGGATAACGACAAGGTAACGGGTCTAGGCCAACTTTGAGGCCCAGTTCACCCTCCCGTTGCCGCATCGATCCGAACGGGCCACCCACCCCGAGGAGCGTTGCCGCCGTGAGAGTCATCGTCGTAGGAGCCGGCGTGGTGGGAACCATGCACGCCTGGCACGCAGTGAACCGCGGCCACGAGGTCGTACAGATCGAGCGCGAGAGCGAGGCGCGCGGAGCATCGCTCCGCAATTTCGGACAGATCTGGGTCAGCGGCAGGGCCGGTGGCGAAGAGCTGGAGACCGCGCTCCGTGCCCGCGAGTTGTGGGAGGGCATCGGGGAGCAGGTCCCCGGCCTGGGCTTCCGGCCCTGCGGTTCGCTGACCCCGCTCCGCACCGAGCTGGAGATCGCCGTCGCCGAGGCCGCCGTGGCCCGCCCCGACGCCGCGGCCCGCGGCTACAAGCTGCTCACGGCCGACGAGGCCCGCGCCGTCAACCCCGCGCTCCGAGGCGACTTCGTCGCCGCGCTGTGGTGTGAACGGGACGCCGCCGTCGAGCCGCGAACCGCCCAACTGGCTTTGAAAAAGGAACTGTTGTCGTCGGGCCGGTACACCTTCCTCGGCGGCCGTGAGGTCCGCGAGGTGGTGGGTGGGGCCTCCGTGCGCGACGACCACGGTGACGTGCACACCGGCGACGCCGTCGTGCTGTGCACCGGCGCCTGGCTCGGCGGCCTCGTCCGCGAGCTGGCCGGCCCCGATCTTCCGGTGCGCCGCGTCCGCCTCCAGATGATGCAGACCGACCCGCTCGGCGAAACGCTCACCACATCCGTCGCCGACGCCGACAGTTTCCGCTACTACCCGGCGTACCGGAGCGAGGCGCTCGACGCCCTCGACGCCGGACAGCCACAGGCGCCGACCGCGGCCGAGCACAGGATGCAGCTGCTCATGGTGCAGCGCCGAGGCGGCGGACTGACCATCGGCGACACCCACGAGTACGAGCACCCGTTCTCCTTCGACGTCGTCGAGGAGCCGTACGAGCACCTCACCCGCGTCGTCGAGTCCTTCCTCGGCCGCCCGTTGCCGAGAATCCGGCACCGCTGGGCAGGGGTCTATGCCCAGTGCACCGACACCGGCCGCGTCGTCCACCGCCAGCAGGTGCGGGACGGCGTCTGGCTCGTCACCGGGCCGGGCGGCCGCGGTATGACCTGCTCGCCCGCCATCGCCGAGACGACCGCAGACGAACTGGGCTGGTGAAGAAGTTGAGCAACTCGCAGAAGAACGACGAGAAGAACGACCAGAAGAACGACCGGACGAACGAGCGGAGGAGCAGGCTGAAGCTGATCGTCCTCGACATGGCCGGGACCACCGTCGCCGACGGCGGCCTCGTCGAGCAGGCATTCGGCGCCGCCGCGCAGCGCCTCGGCGTGGAGCCCGGCTCCGCCGACCACGCGGAGAAGCTCGACTACGTGCGCGCCACCATGGGCGAGTCCAAGATCTCCGTCTTCCGCCACCTCTTCGGCGACGAGGACCGGGCCCAGCAGGCCAACCTCGCGTTCGAGGAGGCATACGGGGAACTGGTCGCCGGCGGCCGCATCGCGCCGGTGCCCGGCGCCCGCGAGGCCATCGAGCGGCTCACGGGAGAAGGCCGGACCGTGGTCCTCTCCACCGGCTTCGCCCGCACCACCCAGGACGCGATCCTCGCCGCGCTCGGCTGGCAGGACCTGGTCGCGCTGACCCTCTGCCCCGCCGACGCGGGCGGCCGCGGCCGCCCTTACCCGGACATGGTCCTCGCCGCCTTCCTGCGCACCGGGGCGGTGGACGGCGTCCAGCAGATCGTGGTCGCGGGGGACACCTCGTACGACATGCTCAGCGGCGTACGCTCCGGGGCCGGGATCGTCGCCGGGGTGCTGACCGGCGCACACGACAAGGACCAGCTGGCACGCAACGGGGCCACGCACGTGCTCGGTTCGGTGGCCGAGCTGCCTGACCTGATCGCCCGGGCGGAAGCATGACCGGCACATCCGCACCCGCGGCCGTCGGTCGGACCACGCAAGCCGGCGGGATCCGTTTCGACGCAGTCAGCGTCGTGTACGGCAAAAACACCGTCCTCGACCGGTTCGACCTGACCGTCGAACCCGGCGAGGTCATGGCGCTGCTCGGTCCCTCCGGATCCGGCAAGACCACCGCCCTGCGCGCCGTCGCCGGCTTCGTCCGGCCCGCCTCCGGGCGGGTCTGGCTGGGCGACCGCGATGTCACCGGGCTGCCGCCGCACAAGCGCGGCATCGGCATGGTCGTCCAGCAGTACGCGCTGTTCCCGCACATGCGGGTCCAGGACAACGTCGCCTTCGGCCTCAAGGCCCGCAAGGTCGCGAAGGCCGAGATCCCCGCACGGGTCGCCGAAGCCCTCGAACTCGTCGGCATGGCCGCGTACGCCAAGCGCTACCCGCGCGAACTGTCCGGCGGTCAGCAGCAGCGCGTCGCCATCGCCCGCGCGCTCGCCGTCCGCCCCGGCGTACTGCTGCTCGACGAGCCGCTCTCCGCGCTCGACGCCCGGCTGCGCTCCGGGATGCTCGCCGAACTGGCACGCCTGCACCGGGAGTTGCCGGACGTCTCCATCCTGTACGTCACCCATGACCAGGTCGAGGCGCTGACCCTCGCCGACCGGATCGCGGTCATGGACAAGGCGCGCCTGCAGGACTGCGGCACCCCGCAGGAGCTGTACCGCCGCCCGCGTACGGAGTTCACCGCGTCGTTCGTCGGCAACGCCAACCTGCTGCCGGTCACCGTCGCCGGGACCGCGGGCACCGTGGAGTTCGCCGGGCGCAGGCTCGACGTACCGACCGGCGAGGCGGCCGGCGGCGTCACGGCCACCCTCTGCGTCCGTCCCCACCTGGTCGGACTCGGCGACGGGCCCAACGCGCTGACCGGTGCCCTCGCCGAGGTCCAGTGGCGCGGCTCCACGCATCGGCTCTACGTCGACGTCGACGGCCACCGGATCAAGGCCGACCTTCGCGAACTGCGCGACACTCCGGCGCTCGGCGACCGGGTCACCCTGCACTTCGCCGCCGAGGACGCGGTGCTGCTGCCCGCGGGGGCGACAGGGGTGAACGATGGATAGCACCGGGGTCCGCCTCAAGCCCGTTGATCCCGCACCGGGGTCGGTGCCCACCCATCCCCAAGGTCTCGACTCCGCTCGACCAGGGGAGGCGCCGTCCGCCCCTGCGGAACGTACGCCCATCAAGGTGCGCACCGCCCGGTTCGGGTGGGTGGTACCGCCCGTCGCCGTTCTCGCCCTGGTCTTCCTCTATCCGCTGGTCCTCGTCGTCCAGCAGTCCGTCAGCCCGGACGAGGGCGGCACCTCGCTCGCCCCGTACGGCGACGTCTTCGCCTCCGCGTCGTTCCGCTCGGCGCTGACCACCACCGTCTGGCTCGCCGTAGGCTCGACCGCCGGCTGTCTGGTGCTGGGCCTCGTCCTCGCCCTGGTGATCGCCTTCGTGCCGTTCCCCGGCGGCAGGGCGGTCGCCAGGTTCATCGACGTCTTCCTCTCCTTCCCGTCCTTCCTGATCACCCTCGCCCTGCTGTTCATCTACGGCACCGTGGGCATGGCCAACGGCGTCTGGACGGATGTCACCGGCGCGGCGGACGGGCCCTTCCACTTCCTCACCACGCCGTGGGGCGTCCTCCTCGCGGAGATCACGTACTTCACCCCGTTCGTGATGCGGCCGCTGCTCGCCGCGTTCTCGCAACTCGACACCGGGCAGCTGGAGGTCGCCTCCTCGCTGGGCGCGAAGCCGGCCCGGATCGTGCGGCAGGTGATCCTCCCCGAAGCGCTGCCGGCGCTCGCCGCGGGCGGCTCCCTCGTCCTCGTGATGTGCCTCAACGAGTTCGGGATCGTGCTGTTCACCGGGGCGAAAGGGGTCACGACCCTGCCGATGCTCGTCTACAGCAAGGCGATCCTGGAGTCCGACTACCCCGCCGCCTGTGCCGTCGCCGTCGTCAACATCGCGATCTCGGTGGGTCTCTACAGCCTGTATCGGATGGTGAGCCGCCGTGTTGGTGCATAGCCGTGCCGGGAAGTGGGCCACCTGGGCCGTCTTCCTCCTGCTCTTCGTCCCCCTGTTCGCGCTCCCCCTGCTGGTGATCGTCGCCGCGTCGTTCACGACCAACTGGTCCGGCGCCTTCCCCTCGGGCCCGACCACCGAGCACTATCGGGCAGCCACCAGCGGCGATTCCCTCCAGGCCCTCACCACCAGCCTGATCACCGCCGTCGGCGCCAGCCTGCTCGCCCTCACCATCGGCTCCTGGGCCGCGCTCGCAGCAGCCACGCTGCGACGGCGGGGCAAGAGGTTCCTGGACGGGCTGTTCATGCTGCCGGTCGCCGTACCGTCCGTCGTCGTCGGCCTCGCCGTGCTCGTCGCGTTCAGCAAGCCGCCGATGCTGCTCAACGGCACGCGCTGGATCGTGATTCTGGCGCACACCGTTCTTGTCACGGCGTTCGCCTACCAGTCGGTCTCGGCCGCGACACTGCGTCTGGATCCGATGTACGAGCAGGCGGCGGCCAGTCTCGGCGCCCGCCCCTCGTACGTCCTGTGGCGGATCAAGCTGCCACTCCTGCTGCCCTCCCTCACGGCGGCCGCAGGGCTCTGCTTCGCCCTGTCCATGGGTGAGTTGAGCGCCACGATGATGCTCTACCCGCCCGACTGGACACCGCTCCCGGTGCAGATCTTCGCGGCCACCGACCGTGGCTCGCTCTTCACCGGCGCCGCCGTGGCCGTGGTCCTCATGGGCACGACGCTGCTGGTCCTGCTCGCGGTCTCCCGCATCCGCACCAGAGCCTCGTACCGCTGACACCCCGTACCGAACCCACTTCCAGGAGATACGACTCCCATGCGCAAGAGCCACCTCAAGCCGCTGGCCGCCGTCACCGGCGCGCTCGCCCTCGCCGCCACCCTCTCCGCCTGCGGCGGTTCCTCGGCCGCCTCCGACGAGAAGATCGTCACCGTCTACAGCGCGGACGGGCTCAAGGGCGAGAACGGCGACGGCTGGTACGACAAGGTCTTCAAGGACTTCGAGAAGAAGACCGGCATCAAGGTCGAGTACGTGGAGGGCGGCTCCGGCGAGATGGTGCAGCGCGCCGCCCGCGAGAAGTCCAACACCCAGGCCGATGTGCTGGTCACGCTCCCGCCGTTCATCCAGCAGGCCGACTCCAAGGGCCTCCTGACGGCGTACGAACCGGCCGGCTCCGACCAGGTCGACGGCGCCGACAAGGCGTCCGACTCCAAGTGGACCTCGGTCGTCAACAACTACTTCGGCTTCGTCTACAACAAGAAGGAACTGAAGACCGCGCCCACCACCTGGGACGAGCTCACCGACGGGAAGTACAAGGAGAAGATCCAGTACTCCACCCCCGGAGTCGCCGGTGACGGAACGGCCGTACTCATCAAGGCCATGCACGACTTCGGCGGCAAGGAGCCGGCGATGGAGTACCTGAAGAAGCTCCAGGCCAACAACGTCGGGCCGTCCGCCTCCACCGGCAAGCTCGCCCCCAAGGTCGACAAGGGCGAACTGTCCGTCGCCAACGGTGACGTCCAGATGAACTTCGCGCAGTCCAAGGACATGCCGAACCTCGGCATCTGGTTCCCGGCGAAGGCCGGCTCCGAGCCCACCACGTTCGCCCTGCCCTACGCGGCCGGACTGGTCAGCAAGGCCCCGCACAGCGCCAACGGCAAGAAGCTGCTCGACTTCATGCTCTCCGAGCAGGCCCAGAAGGACGTCAGCGAGGTCGGCGGCGGCTTCTCCGCCCGCAAGGACATCGAGGCCACCGACGCCAACGCCATCGCGCTCAGCAAGCTGATGAACGGGGTGGAGGTCTTCGAGCCGGACTGGTCGGACATAGGCGCCAACCTGGACGGTTACGTGGACGCCTGGAAGACGGCCACCGGCAGCTGACTGCGGGGACCGGCACGGGCCCACCGGCCGGGCACCCTAAAATCGGGGATGTCGGCGCTGCACAACGCGGTGCCGCCGGCGTCCCCGCACACGGGCCAGGAACGCGCAAAGAACGTTCTTGACGTCTCACTCCGGCTGTCTGACACTCCGCTGCGGGGGGAGTGCCAGACCACCACTCAGACGAGGTCGACGAGGTCCGCGATCGAGTCCACAACCTTGGTCGGCCGGTACGGGTAGCGCTCGATCTCGTCCCTGTTCGTCAGCCCGGTGAGAACCAGGAACGTTTCCATCCCGGCCTCCAGCCCGGCCAGCACATCCGTGTCCATCCGGTCGCCGATCATCGCGGAGGTCTCGGAGTGGGCACCCAAAGTGTTCAGCGCACTGCGCATCATGAGCGGGTTGGGCTTGCCGACGAAGTACGGCTCCTTGCCGGTCGCCTTCGTGATCAACGCAGCGACGGAACCGGTGGCGGGTAGTGCCCCCTCGGGTGAAGGCCCGGTGTTGTCGGGGTTGGTGGCGATGAAGCGGGCACCGTTGTTTATCAACCGGATGGCCTTAGTCAGCGCCTCGAACGAATAAGTCCGCGTCTCACCCAAGATCACGAAATCGGGCTCGGTGTCGGTGAGCACGTACCCGGCTTCATGCAAGGCGGTGGTCAGCCCCGCCTCACCGATGACGTAGGCAGTGCCGCCAGGGTGCTGGTTGTCCAAGAACTTGGCGGTAGCCAGGGCCGAGGTCCAGATGTTCTCGACCGGCACTTCGAGGCCGATGCGGTTGAGCCGCATATGTAGGTCTCGGGCTGTGTAGATCGAGTTGTTCGTCAGAACGAGGAACGGCTTGCCCGAATCACGGAGCTTCTTGATGAAGGCGTCCGCGCCGGGGATCGGCACGCCTTCGTGCATCAGCACCCCGTCCATGTCGGTGAGCCACGATTCGATGGGCTTGTGATCTGTCATGGGTGCGGCTCCTGCCATACGACGACTCACGGGATGACCATGCTATTCACTCCTTGCATTCAGAGCCTGAACGTCTCGTAGCCCGGACCGGTCGCAGGGTGAAACGTCGCCTTTGTTCGTAGGGTTCCCTATACATCAGTAAGTAGCGATTCATTCAGAGATCACCTACAGTGCGGGTTTGGTCATACGGAGTCACCCGCTCCGACTCGCAGGGGAACTTCTTCCCGGACGCCGGCTCGGCCAAGAGGGCCGCCGAGCCGAACGCGGGCGAGTGCTCGAACACCGAGCCGTGGATGGTCCCGTTCCGGCCGGAGTGCAGTACACAGTGACGGCCGATACGAGATCTACGACGGCGGCAGTGAGGGGACGCACTCCTGACTGCCGAACTGCAGCCTCAGATCTGGTGGTTGCCCGCTGGCACACGGGCTACTTCCACACGATCTCAAGGAGCTCCGGGCGGAACACTCCGCGCTGTGCGCCGCCCTTACCTGCTCCGCTGATCATCACGGATTCGATAGTCCTCATGATCTCCTGCCGCTTCATGTCCACGGTGCCGCCCTCCCATTCGCGGACGATGCGACCGGCCGCGGAGCCTGCTGGGGCGGGTGTCTCCGGAAACGTCGAGACCTTCTCTTTCGTCTCCCGCTCCTTGTCCTCCAGGCGGCGGATCTCGCGGGCGAACTCGCCGAGAGAGAGCAGGTCGTCAGCCCGAAGCTGTCGAGCCTCGGCCTTGTCCGCCTCGACCTGCTCCAGCGCCTTCTTGGCCTTGGTCAGCTCGGGGTCTTCCTCTTCAGCGGGCTGCACAGTGCGAGCCCGCTTCTTGAGGCTGCCGAGAAGGACCTTCTCGACGTAGTCGTCGACCGGGGGCCGCTGCGGGACAGCTTTCCGCACCCGCCGCCCGCCTTCCTGCACAGGTAGAGGCCCGAACGTACAGTTTCGAGCGCTCACCAAGGCGATCCGCGTGATCAACGGCGGGGCCCGCTTCATCTGGACCAACCCGGGACGGGACCAGCCCCTCCGCCGAGGGCCGGCCGCTGCGCGTGGGCTGAGACCCGCCCGGCACCGGCACGGGCGAGTGCGGGGAGAGGTTCCTGCGAGCCGTTCCCCGCACTCCCACGGACCAAGCCCGTCGCCCCAGCGGATGCGAAAACCCGCCGGACGCGTGAACCTGCCTTTAGGAGGTTCACGATGCGTTCCATATCCCTCACGTTCTGTGGAGCCGCAGTGGTTGCGGTGACACTGATGCCCGCTTCCGTCGCACTGGCCGACTCCGGCACCAGCCAGGAAAAGGAAACACAGACCCGCGCCGCCCTCTCGGTGGACCCGGCCTCCATCGCCCCCGGGGGTGAGGTGGACCTGCGGGTCGACGGCTGCAAGGGGGGGAAGGCCAAAGGGATCTCCGACGCCTTCGACTCCGACGCCGGCTTCTCGGCCGCCGACGACAGCAGACTCTCCGCCAGAGCCAAGATCCGCTCGGACGCAGCGGCCGGCGACTACGACATCTGGGTGACCTGTGACGACGACAAGGACACCCGGGTGTCCGGCACCGTCACCGTCGTCGATCGCGAAGGCGCCGCACCCGTCGCCCCGATCGCCCCGGTCCGCGCCGGAGGCGGCGGCACCGCGACACTCCTTGCCGGCGAGGCGGCCCAGCAGGACGGCCCCGGCATCGCACACACCGTGACCGGGCTGGTCCTGGCCGCCGTCGCGTCCGTCGCCGTCGCCTTCCGCAGCTCCCGCCGTCGTCACCCGTCCGCGGACTGAACGAGATGTCCGCCTCGGACCGCCCCACAGGCACCGGCCGGCTGCTCACCGGCGTGGCCTGGGCCGTCGTGTTGCTGGGCCTGTGGCTCTGGGGTCGCGGAATCACCGACGGATCCGGCGCCAGCTCCGCCCCGACCACCGGCGATGTCGCCGCGGTCGGCCGCCCGCTCGGCGTACCGCTGCCCGCGGCGCACGCCCCGATCAAGGGCGCGGCCCCCGAGCGCGTCGAGATCCCCTCGATCGGCATCAAGGCCCCCGTCGTCTCCCGCGGCCTGGACGCGGCGGGAGGGATCGACCCGCCGTCCTTCGCGACACCGCACACGGTCGGCTGGTACGGCAGCGGCACCCGGCCCGGCGCGGCGGGCGCCGCGCTCTTCGTCGGCCATGTCGACACCGAGACCAAACCGGCCGTCTTCTACGGGCTCAGCGCGGCCCGCCCCGGCGCCAAGATCCGGGTGGTCCGCACGGACGGCACGGTCGCCGAATTCACCATCGACGACGTCCAGGTCTTCACCCGGGACCGCTTCAACGCCCGCAAGGCGTACGGTCCCCGCAAGGACGGCCGGGCGGAGCTGAGGCTGATCACCTGCGGCGGTACGTTCGACCGCGCGTCGCACGAGTACAACGCCAATGTGGTCGTCTCCGCCTATCTGACCGGCGAGAAGAAGAGTCCGGCCAGGACGGCCGGGGCCATGGGCAAGTCCGGCAGGTCGGCCAGGTCCGCCGACTCGGCGTAGGACGTCCTGGGCAGAGGAGGGATACCTGGCCCGGCCGGCCGCCCGTTCTCCCCCCGGGGCGCCGGCCGGGCCGGTCCTCGACCGCGGTGCGCGGGCTGCGGGAGAAGCCCGGCGCCGACACGGGAGGGCAAGGGGGCGCGTGGGCCACTGCTGAACACTGTAGGCCGGTGAACGGTCATGGCCCAGTCGTTTTTTGACGGTGCGTTCAGAATCGGTCACTGTCCGTCGTTCATGGGCGTCCTTGTATGTACGGGCAAGCCGGACACCGGGGTGTGCCAGGATGGATTCGCCCGGTCTTGTCCGGCACTCAAGGGGGAGTGGATGTACGGCAGTTGCACCGGCTGGTTCCGCACGGGGGCGGTGGCCGCGGTCGGCGCGATGGTGCTGCTCGCGGGATGTTCATCGGCCGACGACGACGGGGACGAGAGACCCTCCGCGATCGGCCGTCAGCCCTCGGGCGGCGGCCCGTACTGGGTCAATCCCGAAGGGAACGCGGCGCGGCAGGTCGCCGCCTACACCAGGGACGGCAACGACAGGAACGCCGACCTGATCAGGAAGATCGCCCGGCAGCCGGTCGGCGAGTGGATCGGCCCGGACAACCCCGAGGTCGAGGCCAAGGGCTTCACCGAGGCGGCCGCGAAGGCCGACCGGGAGGCGCTGCTGGTCCTGTACAACATCCCGCACCGCGACTGCGGCCAGTTCTCGAAGGGCGGTGCCGCCGACGGCAACGCGTACCGCGCCTGGCTGGAGAAGGTCGCCCAGGGCATCGGCGACCGCCGCGCCACGGTGATCCTGGAGCCGGACGCGGTACTGCACCTGGTCGACGGCTGCACTCCGCAGGAGTTCCACGAGGAGCGGTACGACCTCCTCAAGGGCGCAGTCCAGCGGCTGAAGCAACTGCCACACACCCGCGTCTACATGGACGCGGGCAACGCCGGCTGGCACACGCCCGACGCGCTCTTCCAGCCGATCCGGCGGGCAGGCATCGCCGACGCGGACGGCTTCGCGGTCAATGTCTCCAACTTCCAGACCACGGCGGTCAGTACGGACTTCGGCAGGCAGCTGTCGGAGAGGGTCGGCGGCAAGCCGTTCGTGATCGACACCAGCCGCAACGGCAACGGCCCCTACGACGGCGGTGACCCGAAGGAGAACTGGTGCAACCCTCCGGACCGCGCACTCGGCGAACCGCCGACGACGGACACGGGTGAGGACCTGGTCGACGCGTATCTCTGGGTCAAGCGGCCGGGAGAGTCGGACGGTACCTGCAAGGGGGGTCCGAAGGCAGGGGCGTGGTGGCCGGAGTACGCACTGGGTCTGGCCCGCGACACGAAGTAGTCCCGGGGGTCGTCCTGCGGCCGGCTTTTCGTCCTCGAACTCCCCCTCGGTCTACGGGATCTCCACCCATGTCCCCTCCGACGGAGTCCCCTTGGAGTCCGTCACGAACAGCATGTACCACCCCGACGGCACCAGCGCCCGGTTCTTCGGCACGGTCACCGAGATGCCCCCCGCCGTTCTCGCCAGCCCCAGCTCCACCGACCGTTGGTCCGTGTCCGTCACATGCGTCACCGCGCTCGGCCGCATCAGCTTCGCCGACGTGATCGTCGACCCCCGTGAGGTCGTGAACATCCCCGTACCGCCCCGCCGTAGCCTCTTCGGTCCCGCGGTCAGCTCCGGGCGTGAGCCGCGGTACAGGTAGGGCGGGGTGTAGATCTCGATGCGTTGCTCGAAGACGCCGGGGCGGGAGTTCGCCCTGTCGGCGTAGAGCGAGTCCGAGCCGAAGATCATGATGCGGCCGTCGGGGAGCAGTACGGACCCCGAGTGGTAGTTGCGGCCCACCGCCGGGTCCGCGACCCGCTTGTACCTGTCCGTCTTCGCGTCGTACAGCCGCGCCTGCAGGACGTTCGAGCCGCCGCGCCCCCGGTAGTCGTCGGAGCCGCCGGTGACCAGCACCGAGTCGTCCGGCAGCAGCGTCGCGCTCGGGTAGCGGGTGCCCTCGTCGAGCGACGCGCCGTCCCGGAACTCGGGGTCTGGGTCCTTGAGGTCGACCAGCCGGGACTTCTCGCTGGACCTCTCCGACTCACCGACCCCGCCGCCGCCGATGACCATGAACTTCTCGTCCTGGGCGGGAGGCAGCCGTATCGTCGCCGATGTCTCCATCTCGTCGGCGTCGCTCAGTCCCGGGATCTTCTGGAACCTGTTGGTCGCGAGGTCCCAGATACCGGGGTCGCGGCCGATGTCGGCGGGTCCGTACCCGGCGTTCGAGCCGGAGTAGAAGAGCTTGCCGTCGTTCAGGAGGAAGACCGCGGGGTACGTGGGGAACTTCCGGACGATGCCGGTGTACTTCCACTTCCTGGTCTTCGGGTCGTAGATCTCGTCCTTGCCGGGCACGATCTGCCCGATCTCGTCCAGCCCGGACAGGGCGAGGACCTTCCCGTCGTCCAGTGTGGTCAGTGTCGGATACCAGCGTGCCTCGTGCATCGGGTCGACGGTGATGTACTTCTCCGCCACCGGGTCGAATTCGTACGCCTCCCGGATGCCCTGGAAATCCTTCTTGTCGAGGGCGAGCTTCTGGGCGATTCCGTACACGTTCCGGGTGTCGGAGCCGGAGAGGCCGGAGACCCGGTAGTTGTCCTGGGTGCCCGTCCCGTACTCCGTGCCGGCCTGCCGGGACTCGACGTAGATCCGGCCGAGCCCGGGATCGTTGCGCAGGAATGCGCCGGTCCGCCTGTCGAAGACCTTGGTGGCCCTCTCCACCAGTACCGGGTCCTTGGAGACGAACGTCTTCCCGTTCCCCTTGCCGGTGAACCGGGTGCCCGCGGGCAGGGTGACCGGCTTGTCCGGGTCCTCGTTGTGGACGATCATCAGGCCGCCGGCCTTGGTGACATCGCCCTCGAGCTTCTCGTACCGCTTCGTGCCGCCGGCTATCAGCAGCTTGCCGTCCGGCAGCTGGGTGTGACCGGAGCAGAACATGTCCTTGGGCGTGGGTATGTTCTTGAACGTGCCGGCCGCCGGGTCCCACAGCACGGACCGGAAGCTCTTCGCGTCGAAGTTCTTCTGGTTGTTGCCGGAGCCCGCGACGAGCAGCACCTTGCCGGTGTGCAGCAGGGCGGCGTGGATCGTGTTGATCCGGAACTCGGACGGCACGTCCAGGAAGCTCCAGTGTCCGTTGGCGGCCTTGTACTCCGGTTTGTTGATCGCGTACGCGTGGTAGCGCTCGCTGCCGAAGCGGTACAGCCACGGCCCGTTCGCTCCCGAGAGCGCCAGAACCACCGCCGTACTGATCGCCATGCGGCGGGTACGGCGGCTCGGGTGGTACTTCATCGTTCACGTCCCCCAAGGGCGATCTGCACGGTCTGGTCGTCGGCGAGCCGGCCGGGCCGCTCCTGCGGGGAGTGCACCGGACGAGGGGCCGGTGCGCCGCCCTGCGGCGGTGGCGGTCCGCCGCGCCGCTTCTTCTTCTCCGTGCGGACGGTGTGCCGCCAGCAGACGATCGGCGCCGCCGTGATGAGCAGGGCCAGGGCGGCCCAGGCGAGCATCGCCGGATGGCTGTGGCCGAGAACGAAGGACGCGGTGAGGGAACCGCCGAAGACCAGGATGAAGAAGAGATGGATGCGGAAGGTGCCGAACAGGGTGTCAGGGCTGGACGAGTCGCCCTTGGGTGTCACCACGAACGAGCTCTTGCGGCGCAGTACGGCATCCATCAGGGAACGTGCGTAGATCGGGGCGGAGAGCGCGGACATCATCATGCCCGCCAGACCGCCGGAGCCCTCGGGCTCGTGCGGAGACACGTTGTGCCGCCGGTTCCAGATGTACAGACCGATCTGGAGCGCCGAGGCGTTGCCGTACAGCATCATCCAGACGACCGGGTCGATCTGCACTCCCGAGGCGCCCATGCCCAGGAACAGTGCGCAACTGAGTGCCGCCAGGATCCAGTTCAGGGCCGACATCGGGTAGAAAATGATCATCATCGTGTAGTTGAAGAGCCTGCCGAAGGGGAGCGTCCCGATCCCTCTCCAGTACTGCTTGAGGATCGTTTCGTACGTCCCCCGTGACCAGCGCAGCTGCTGGGTGAAGAAGTCTGTCCATGCGGTCGGGCCCTCGCCGACGGCCAGCACGTCCGGGGTGTACACCGAGCGCCAGTTCCGGCCGGTGCGCGGGTTGCGGGCCCGGTGCATCTCGAAGCCGGTCGCCATGTCCTCGGTGATCGAGTCGTACAGGCCGCCGATCTGCTGCAGGGCCGATATCCGCACGGCATTGCTGGTGCCGACGAACATCGGGGCGCCGTAGCGGTTGCCCGCGCGCTGGATCAGTGCGTGGAAGAGGAACTGCTGGGACTCGGCGGCCTTCGTGACGAGTGTGTCGTAGTTGCCGTAGACCTGCGGGCCGATGACGAAGCCGACGTCCGGGTCGCGGAAGTAGCCGAGCATCCGCTCCAGGTAGTTGGGCAGCGGTACGTGATCGGTGTCGACCGAGGCGAAGAAGTCGTACGCACCGCCGTGGGCGTCGAGCCAGGCGTTGTAGTTGCCGTGCTTGGTCCTCGCGCGGTGCGCGCCCTCGGTCCGGTTCCAGTGCGGGACTCCCTTGCGGGAGAAGTGGTGCACCCCGAGGCGGGCACAGACCTCCTTCACCGCGGGGTCGTCGCCCTCGTCGAGCAGCCAGACGTGCAGCGGTCCTCGGTGCCGGACGCGGACCGCAGCTTCGAGGGTCTTCGTCACCATCTCCAGGGGCTCCTTGCCCGGGACGAAGGAGGTGAGGAAGGCGACCCTGGTGCCGGACTCGGGCACGACGGGGACCGGGTCACGCGCGACCAGCGTCGCGTGCGCGTTCGACAGGACATTCATCGTGCGGAAGAGCTCGATCAGACCGATCGAGACGAGCATGACGATGTCGAGGATCAGCAGCGTGTCGTTCTTGACGTTCGGGTCGCGTCGGGTCCAGTGCTCGGGCTGCATCAGCCAGGCGAACAGGCCGAGCGAGACGAGCGGTGCGGCGCCGAGCAGGAGCGCGGCGCGGATCCTGTGCGGCTCCTGCGAGAGCAGCGAGCGGAACCGCACGGTGTAGGGCTTGTCCGGATCGGGCTGGGTCAGTGGCCCGGCCAGCCGGCTGTAGTGCTCGTAGTCGTAACGCGGCAGCGCCTTCTTCGGGTGGCGCCGTTGTACCCCGGTCCGCAGCTGCGGGGGTAACCGCAGCTGTGTGGTCCGGGAGGAGTGGTCGTCGTCCTGTCCGGCGCCGGTCGGCGTCGACGTCATGGGTCATCCCCCTGCACGCACTGGTCACTGCGTGATCGGTCGGTCGTCTCGTCCGCCGCAATCCCCCTCGATCGCCGCGGGCGACATCGCTGGCGGGCCGCTTCCCCCGAGACACGGGACTGCGCCCTTCCGGCTGCAGGATGCCCCTCGGCATCCGTCCATGAGCGGGACCCCCACCCCGCGGTACCGCAACCGGAACTTCCCCCGCATTGTCCCAACTGCGGGTGTCATCGGCCTGGTTGAAGCCGATGACCCCATGACAGGTTGTATGACCCAGGTCGTTATCGCAAGGGTGAATCAGGGCCGGTAATCAACCATATGTGCGATTTGAGTGACTCTTGTGGAGGGGCGTGCGGAGGTGTACGGGCCGCGCGCGCACGAACAAGGCCCCCTCACGCTGAGTGAGGGGGCCTTGATTCTGCGTGCGCCGCCAGGGACTCGAACCCCGGACCCGCTGATTAAGAGTCAGCTGCTCTAACCAACTGAGCTAGCGGCGCCTGCTGACCTGGAGAACTCTACCCGACCTCCAGGGGGTGCTTCTGACCATTTCCTGTCGATCACGGCCTGTCGGATGGTCGTTTTTTCACTTCTATCCGTCAAAATGCAATATGTCAGGTGAGTTGAAACGCTGACGCCTGTGCAGATGCGCCCAAAGATCTTGAGAGTGCGGAGGGACTCGCATGACTGTGCCGGCCTTCGAGGAGTACGCGCCCGCCGCCGACTGCACCTGCGCGGGGTGTGCCGCGCAGCGCCGAGCCGCCGCCAGGGCCCTGCCGAGGCGGTACGGAGGACACCCTGCCGCGCATGGGGCACGGCGCGCGCTGGTCATGGTCACGGCGGCGGGCGTGGTGCTCGGCACCGGCGGGGCCGAGGCGGCGAGCGCGGTGACCGGGCACGCCGAAGGCACCGGAACCGCAGGGGCCGCAGGATCCGTCGGGTCCGCCCGGGCGGACCCGACGCCGATCCCGGCCGGCCCGAGTGACCCGGGCGATCCGGCCGACCTGGGCGATCCGGCCGATCTGGCCGACCAGGGCGACCCGGCCGATCTGGCCGACCCGGGCGATCCGGATCCGGACGACTCGGAATCCGGCAGTCCGCAGGGCACCCCCGGCCCTCTGCGGGGTGGCGGGACCCCGGGGCCGCCTTCGTCCACGGGCTCGGCACCGCAGACGCCGAGGACCACACGGACGGACATCATCAACCGGGCGAAGAAATGGGTCAGCGAGCAGGTCCCGTACGGCATGGCGAAGTACTGGTCCGACGGCTACCGGCAGGACTGCTCCGGCTATGTGTCGATGGCCTGGAAGCTGAAGGGCAACGAGTGGACCGGCAGCCTCGCCAAATTCGGGACCAAGATCGCCCGCAAGGATCTGAAGCCCGGCGACATCCTGCTCTTCCACAACAAGGCCAACCCGACGAAGGGCTCGCACGTCACGATCTTCGGCGGCTGGACCGACTACACGCACAGCCATTACTCGGCGTACGAGCAGACGCCCTCGCACACGCGTAAGCAGACGACGCCCATGGCGTACTGGACCCACTCCGGCAGCTACGTCCCGTACCGCTACAAGGGGCTTTCCACCGGTACCGGTAGCAGTAGTCCGAAGGCGATTTCGGCGTTCCCGGGTGCCGCGAAGTTCGATCCCGGCGTCAGCAGCGCGTACGTCACCCGGCTCGGCCGCATGCTCGTGGACCGAGGCGGCAAGCGCTTCTACAAGGGCGGCCCGGGACCGGACTGGGGCGACGCGGACCGGCGCGCGACCCAGGCGTTCCAGAAGGCCCAGGGCTGGTCGGGCAAGGAAGCGGACGGCATCCCCGGCCCGGACACCTGGCGCCTGCTGGTGAGCGGAACGGGCCGGGACATCCCCGCGAGCGGCAGCGAGGACAGGGGCGGTTCGACCGCGGCTCCGGCGTTCCCGGGCCGGGACCATTTCCGGCCGGGTCGGTCCAACAGCCATGTCGACGAGCTCGGCAGACAGTTGGTGAGGAAGGGATACGGCAAGCACTACGCAAAGGGCCCCGGCCCCCGATGGACCGAGGAGGACCGCCGCAATGTCGGTGCCTTCCAGCGGGCCCAGGGCTGGCGGGGCGCAGAGGCCGACGGCTACCCCGGCCCAGAGACCTGGCAACGACTTTTCGCGTGACGGAACGGACATGACGGAGGCGGGAATGAAATCCACGGTGTCGGACAGCTCCGGAGGTCCGGAGAAGGAGAACAGGATGGAAGGTGAGTCGGTGAACGGCGGCGAGGAAACGAGGGCCGGATGGGGCCCGGGCGTGGGTGCCGACGCAGGGTCCCGTACGGGTGCCGAGCCGGGCGAAGGGACGGACTCCGTCCTCGACGTGGTGCTCGACCTGGTCCCGGGCGAAGCCAAGGACTCCACCCTCGGGGCGGCCTCGGCATCGGTGTCCGTCCCGGTTGCGGACCCCGTGCCGGCTTCGGTGGCTGCCCCGGTCCCGGACCCCGTGCCGTCTGTCGCGGCCGGGGCCGTACGGCCGCCCGGATCCGTCGGAGCCGGGCCGGTGCCCGGCACCGCGCCCGACGCCGCACTCGGCCCCGTGGTCGCCGGCCTGGTGACGGTCGGGGACGAAGGGGAAGCCGCCCCGGCTCCGGACCCAGCCCCGGCTCCGGACCCCGCACGGGCCGTCGGGGCCGGGGCCGCATGGCCGCCGCCCGGACCCGTCGGTACCGAGCCGGTGCCCGACACCGTGCTCGACGCCTTGCTCGATGGCGCACCCGGCTCCGTGCCGGCTTCGGTGGCTGCCCCGGTCCCGGACCCGGTGCCGGTTCCGGACCCCGTGCCGGTCTCGGTGTCTGCCACGGTCTCGGACCCCGTGCCGGCTGTCGAGGTCAGGGCCGTATGGCCGCCCGAGCCCATCGGAGTCGAGCCGGGGCCAGGCATCGTGCGCGACACCACGCCCGACGCCGCATCCGCTGCCCTGCTCGATACCGCGCCGTACACCGTGCCCGAGTGCGCGCCCGACGTCATGCTCGGCGCCGTGCCCGACACCGTGCCCGAGACGGTGTCCGACGCCTTGCACGATGCCGCGCAGTACGCCGTGCCCGAGACGGTGTCCGGAGCCGCGGGCGACGGGGCGGACGGCGCCGGTGCCCGGTGGGAGACCGGGCGGCGGCGGTCGGTCAGCACCAAGGAGCACGACGCCGTCGTCCCCGTGCACATCTCCTCCCGCGACGACTCCGCCACGTCCCATGTCGATCGAACGCGGCAGGGTGGCAGCGGGGAGAAGGCGACGGGCGTGCGGCGGGCGCCCGTCGCACGCAGGGGGCAGGTGCAGGCACCCATCAGGCCCGCTCCGAGCACGGATCCGTACCTGACCGAGAAGCCGGGGAGCGCACTGCCCGGGTGGATCGCGGTGCTCACCGGGCTGGCCGGGATCGTCGCCGGTGGCGCCGTGCTGTGGTGGGCCGGTGCGGTGCCGCGTGGCCTGCTCGCGCGGGCCGGGATCGATGCGCGCCCGTACGAGGGGATCGGCGTCGGGTCCTTGGCGGAGCTCTTCCTGTCGGTGATCCTGGTGCTCGTCGCGGTCGGCGGTCTGGGCCGTGGGCGCGTCGGGAGCGCGTGGGTGCTGACGCTCTTCGGCGAGTACCGGGGTACCGTGCGCCGGACCGGACTCGTCTGGACCAACCCGCTGCTGGCGCGCCGCCGCGTCGACGTGCGGCTTCGGCACTGGCGGAGCGAACCGCTGCCCGCCGTGGACGCGAACGGTACGGCGCTGCGCGTCGTCGTCCTCGTCGTGTGGCGGATCAAGGACACGGTGCGGGCGACGTTCGGGGTGACGGACCACGAGGACTATCTGCGCGAGCAGGTCGAGTCGGCGATTGCGCGGGTCCTCTCGCAGCTGCCCGCCGACTCCTTCCACGAGGACGCGCACACCCTGCGCAACGCGGAGGCGGTCGGGGACGCGCTGACCCTGACGCTGCAGGGGGAATGCGAGCCGGTGGGTATCGAGGTGTACTCCGCGCAGCCGACCGGTATCGAGTACGCGCCGGAGGTCGCCGCTTCCATGCAGCGCCGACGGATCGCCGCCATCGACGCCCAACACCGCGACAGCGTGCTGACTTCCGTGGTCGACGCGGTGGACGACACGGTCAGCCGGCTGACCGCGCGAGGCCTCGTGACGCTCGACGACTACGAACGGAAGGCGCTGGTCAAGGACCTCACGGTGGCCTTCTACACCGGACGCACCAGTAGGGAGGGCTCCTGATCGCGCCGGCGCGCCGTCTCCGTGGGGAACCGGAATCCCACTCCCATTGGTCTGGACATGTTCATGCCCTGTCAATAATCTAAGGCTTGGTCTAGACCGCACCATCACGCGCGCAGCAGTGCTCATGGAACCTCCCCCACGTTCTTGAGGAGCGACAGCAATGCGTAAACGGGCAAGCGCGGCCGTCATAGGCCTCGCCATCGCGGGCGTCTCGATGTTCGCGACGAGCAGCGCCGGCAGTCACGGCTACACCGACAACCCCATCAGTCGCCAGAAGCTCTGCGCCAACGGCACCGTCACCGGCTGCGGTGCCATCCAGTACGAGCCGCAGAGCGTCGAGGCTCCCAAGGGCTTCCCGGCAGCGGGTCCGGCCGACGGCAAGATCTGCTCCGGCGCCCACGACAACTTCGCCGCACTGGACGACCCGCGCGGCGGCAGCTGGCCCGCCACCAAGGTCACCGCGGGTCAGGGCTTCAGCTTCCGCTGGCAGTTCACCGCCCGCCACGCCACAACGGACTTCCGGTACTACATCACCAAGAACGGCTGGGACCCCACCAAACCGCTCACCAGGGCGGCGCTCGAGTCCCAGCCGTTCATGACCGTGCCGTACGGCGGTCAGCAGCCCCCGGCCACCCTGACCCAGCAGGGCACCATCCCCACCCAGAAGACCGGGCGGCACATCATCCTGAGCGTCTGGAACATAGCGGACACCGGGAACGCGTTCTACGCGTGCTCCGATGTTCAGTTCTGACGCTTAGTCAGTTACCGTGCGGCGCCATGGGGAGCGCAGGCACCGTCGCGGAGCTCGTACAGCACCAATGGGGCGACCACCGGCCCGGGTTGAGGCATGAGGACACCGTCCTCAGTCACCACCAGGTCGCCGTCGGCGCTGCCGCACGGGCTGCGCTCCTGGTGGATCTGCTGCCGGCGGGCAGCGAACCGCACCTGGGGGTGCTGCTCGACAACACTCCCGAATTCCCCCTGTGGTTGAGCGCGGCGGCCCTGGCCGGGGCCGCCGTTGCGGGCATCAACCCGACCCGGCGCGGCGCCGAACTGGCCCGCGACATCAGGCACACCGAGTGCCGGGTCCTGGTCACCGAACGCGCGCATCTGCCGTTGCTCGACGGGCTCGATCTGCCGGGCGTACGGCTGCTCGTCACCGACACCGACGCGTACGCCGAGCTGCTCGCCGGCTACGCGGGGGCCGAGCCGGGCGACGCGGTGCTCGGGGAGGTCCGGTCCGCCACCCGCATGCTGCTCTACTTCACCTCCGGGTCGACCGGTGCGCCCAAGGCCGCGGTCTGCACCCAGGGGCGGCTGGCCGCGGCCGGGCAGTCGCTGGTCGACCACTTCGGGGTCCGGCGCGACGACGTCCACTACGTCTGCATGCCGATGTTCCACGGCAACGCAGTGATCGCCGACTGGGCACCCGCACTGGCGGGCGGCGCCGCGGTCGCCCTGCGCCGCCGCTTCTCGGCCTCAGGCTTTCTCGACGACGTACGGGCGTACGGCGCCACGTACTTCACCTACGTCGGCCGCGCCGTGCAGTACCTGCTGGCCACCCCCGAGCGCCCCGATGACCGGGACCATCCGCTGCGGCTCGGCTTCGGCACCGAGGCGGGCGCCGTGGACGCGGCCAGGTTCCGGGAGCGGTTCGGGGTGCGGCTGGTGGAGGGGTACGGATCCTCCGAGGGCGGCGCGGCGATCCAGCGGACCCCGGACACCCCGGCCGGCGCCATCGGGCGGGCCTCCGTGCGGGACGATCTCGCCGTGGTCGACCCGGAGACCGGTGAGGAGCGCGCCGCCGCGGTCTTCGACGAGGGCGGACGACTGGTCAACGGGGACGAAGCCATAGGTGAGTTGGTCAACCGGGGCCGTACGCCCTTCGAGGGCTACTGGCGCAACGCGGAGGCGGACGCGGCGCGGGTGCGCGGCGGCTGGTACTGGACCGGGGACCTGTTCTTCCGCGACCTCGACGGCTTCCTCTACTTCGCGGGCCGCACGGACGACCGGCTGCGCGTCGACAGCGAGAACCTGGCGGCCGCGATGATCGAGAACATCCTGGCCCGCTGGGGGGACGCGGCGGCCGTCGCGGTGTACGCGGTGCCGGACCCGGTGGCCGGAGACCAGGTGATGGCGGCGTTGGCGCTGCGTGAGGGGGCGGTGTTCGACCCGGACGCCTTCGCCGCGTTCCTGGCGGCCCAGCCGGATCTGGGGACGAAGATGGCGCCCCGCTTCGTGCGGATCGTCCCGGCGATGCCGGTCACGGCGACGAACAAGGTGCACCGGGTCGCGCTCCGCCGCGTGGGCTTCCGGAGCGCGGACCCGGTGTGGTGGAACGGGGTGGGCGGTGGTGCCTACGGCCCGTTGGGGGGCGAGGAACTGGCCGGCCTGCTCGCCGAGTACGAGGCGCACGGACGAACAGCTCTCCTGTCCCCGATCCCCCCCATGGTCTGAAGGGCAGGCAGAGGACCCTCCACGGGCTCGGAACTCAGGCCCGTCCGGCGGACGAGGACGGACGGGGCGACGTCGGCGGCCCGTCAGTGCGTCGGGGCCAGCTGCTTCACGGCCCCACTTCCGCGCCGCAGAAGTGCCACGGCGAGCACCGCTCCCGCCAGCAGAATCAACGATCCCGCCACCGACGCGTACTGCATGCTGTGCACGAATGCCTCCCGGCCGGCCGAGATCAGCGACGCGTCCCCCGTGGCCAGTGCCCCCGGCAGCGTCTTGCGCGCGGCCTCGGGTGCGGAGTCCGGCAGGTCCGCCGCGTACACCGCGGTGGCGACCGCGCCCAGCAGCGCCATGCCCATCGCGCCGCCGAACTCCTGACCGGTCTCCAGCAGTGACGCGGCCGAACCGGCCTTCTCCGGCGGGGCGGTCGCCAGCGCCAGGTCCGAGACGAGTGCCATGACGGTGACGATGCCCGAGCTCATCACGGCCGAGCCGATGAGCAGCAGCCACAGCGAGTCCGTGTCGGACAGGGCCAGCAGGGCGAACCCGGCGGCGGCGATGACGAATCCGGCGGAGATGACGTATGAACGGTCGACCCGCTGGGCGATGGCCGTGGCCGTCGGCGCCGCGGCCCCCACCGCCAGTGATGGGGCCAGGCTCCACAGGGCGGCCTCCATCGTGGACATGCCGAGCACCGACTGGAGGTACTGGGTGGTGAAGAAGGCGGAACCCATCATCGCGAACGCGGCGAGGGAGTTCAGGCCGATTCCGGCGGCGAAGCCCTTCCCGCGGAACAGCTCCCGGCTGATCATCGCGTCGTCACGGACGCGCTGACGGCGGACGAAGAACCAGCTGACGAGGAGGCCGATGGCGATGATCAGGGCGTTGCGCGCGTCGAGACCATGGGCCGCGCTCTCCTTGACGCCGTAGACGACGGGGAGCACGGCGCCCATCGAAAGCGGCACGCTCCACAGGTCGAACCGCCCCGGATTCGGGTCCTTGAACTCCGGGACCAGCATCGGCACCAGAACCAGCAGCAGCACCATCGCCGGCACATTGATCAGGAAGACCGAGCCCCACCAGAAGTGCTGCAGCATGACCCCGCTGAGCACCGAGCCGAGTGCGATCCCGCCCGCCATGGCGCCGGACCAGATGCCGACCGCGGTGCTGCGCTGCCGCTCGTTGCGGAACATGTTCCGTACGAGTCCCATCGTCGACGGCATCAGCGTCGCTCCGCCGATCCCGAGCAGCGCACGTGCCGCGATCAGCATCTCGGGGCTGGTGGCGTATGCCGCGCCGACGGACGCGGTGCCGAAGGCGGCCGCCCCGAGGAGCAGCAGCTTGCGGCGGCCGATCCGGTCGCCGAGCGAGCCCATCGTGATGAGCAGGCCGGACAGGGCGAAGCCGTACACATCGAAGATCCAGAGCTGCTGGGTGGCGCTGGGGGCGAGGTCCCGGTCGATGGACGGGATCGCGAAGAAGAGGACGGAGACGTCCATCGAGACAAGGAGGAGGGGGAGCAGGAGGACCACGAAGGCGGTCCATTCCTTGCGGCCGGCGAGGTCACTGCGATCAGTGGTGGTGCTCGTCGCGTTCGTCATGCCAGGAAATATACGAGCGTTTAAAACAAGTGTCTAGTACGTCTGTGTAACACACTTGTATGGAACGATGGGCAGCAAAAAACGCAGTGGGCGGTCTACGTACATCTACGTAGACCGCCCACTGCGTTGTCTGTGCGCCGCCAGGGACTCGAACCCCGGACCCGCTGATTAAGAGTCAGCTGCTCTAACCAACTGAGCTAGCGGCGCCTGCTGACTCGAAAATAATACCTGGTCCCGAGAGGTGCTGATGACACGCGCCCACGAGGGGCCCGCGGGGACATCCGGCCTGATCGGACGGCCCCTAACGGCCGGGGAGCGACACGCGGGCGGTGAGCCCGCCGCCGCGGTTCGGGGTCAGGGTCAGGTCGCCGTGGTGGGCGCGGACGACACCGGCGACGATGGCCAGGCCGAGGCCGTGCCCGCGGCGCGCGGGGTCCTTCTCGGCCAGACGTCCGCTGCCGCGCAGGAACGGTTCGGTGAGGTGGTCGACCGTGTCGGGCAGGAGGGGCCCGGTGTTGGTGACGGTCAGGACGGCGCGGCCCGGGTGCGCCGGATCGGGCTCGGTGGTCAGCGAGAGCGATCCGCCGGTGGGCAGATTGTGCCGCAGGGCGTTGTGGAGCAGGTTCAGGGTGAGCTGGCGGAGCAACACACCGTCGCCGGTGGCCGGAGCCGGGCGGATGTCGGTGGAGAGGGTGATGCCCCGTGTCCCGGCTTCCTCACGGACGAGATCGAGGGCCTCTCGGGCGGTGTCGGCGAGATCGAGCGGCTGTGTGGCGGGCGAGGTGTGGTCGAGGGCGGAGAGTTGCAGCAGGGCGTCGGTGACCTCGATGCCGCGCTGGTTGGTCTCGCGCAGCCGGGCCACGAGCCGGGGGTAGTCCTGGCCGTCGGGGTCGGCGGTGGCGACGTCGAGCATGGTGCGGTTGATGGCGAGCGGGGTGCGAAGTTCGTGCGAGGCGTTGGCGGCGAACCGCTGCTGGGCGTCGAAGGACCGCTGCAGGCGGGCGAGCATGGTGTCGAAGGTGTCGGAGAGATCGGTGAACTCGTCGCGCGGACCGGTGAGCCCGATGCGATGGTCCAGGGAGCCGTCGGCCGCCCGCTTGGCAGCTCGGGTGATGTCCTGCAGGGGCCGCAGGACACGGCCCGCGATGAACCAGCCGCCGCCGACCCCGACGAGCGCCAGCAGGAGCAGCGTCAGGCCGGAGGCTTTGAGCAGGGTCTGAAGGATCTCCTGCCGGGAAGGGGCGCCGCTCTCGTCCCGCGGGTTCGCGGCGGTCAAAGGGTAGTTGGGCACGAACCGCATGGCCAGGTAGATGACGGCCAGGGTGAACGCGCCCGCGACGACCACGAACAGGGCGTAGGTGAGGGTGAGCTTCATCCGGGCGGTCAGCCGGCGCGGCCGAAGGGGGCGCGCCGGATCGTCCGCCGCCGGTGCCGCGGCGGTGGCCCGGTGGGGTGCTGATCGCCGGTTCACCGTCCGTGCTCCGCCGGTTCGGCGAGCCGGTATCCGACGCCGGGCACGGTGAGGATGGACCACGGTTCGCCCAGCCGTTTGCGGAGGGTGGACATGGTGATGCGGACCGCGTTGGTGAACGGGTCTGCGTTCTCGTCCCAGGCCCGCTCCAGCAGCGTCTCAGCGCTGACGACCCCGCCCCGCGCCGTCATGAGGACTTCCAGGACGGCGAACTGCTTCCTGGTGAGCGCGACGTACTTCCCGTCCCGGAAGACTTCGCGCCGGAACGGGTCCAGCCGGATTCCGGCGTACTCGATGACCGGGGGTGTGCTGTCCTTGGGCCGGCGGGCCAGTGAGCGGAGCCGTACGACCAGCTCTTTCAGGTCGAAAGGCTTGGTCAGGTAGTCGTCGGCGCCGATCTCGAACCCGGTGACCTTCTCGTCGAGGAGGCCCGCCGCCGTCAGCATGAGCACGCGGCAGCCGAGGCGCCGCTGCACGATGGTCCGGCACACGTCGTCGCCGTGCGTGCCGGGGATGTCGCGGTCGAGCACGACGACGTCGTACTCGTTCACGTCGAGGCGCTCCAAGGCGGTGTCGCCGTCCCCGGCGATGTCGGAGGCGATCGCTTCGAGCCTCAGACCCGCCTGCACCGCCTCGGCGAGATACAGCTCGTCCTCGACAATCAGCACCCGCATGCGGCCTCTCCCGCTCTGTGTCAAACCGGACGATATCCGGCTTCCGTTCAGCCTACGGCCCGCGCAGGGAACAGTGGCGAAGAGCGATTTCCGCACTGCGGAGCGCTCCTGCCGGTATTCCCGCCGCGAGCCGGACCGGCCGCCGGTCCTGTACCCGGCCATCTCCATTGGAGCGGTCCGCGCCTATCGAAAACGTATCGGGAAATCGAGACGGCCCGACAACACGTCCCGCCCTTGACTCAAGGCATCCCGAGCGGCACCTGCCGCTGCGTCCGAGAAGCCTGGAGGCCACGATGAACGAGGACCACGTGGCGAACCGCCCGACGGCGGCGCGCCGATTCCCCGGCCGGATGACGGCAGGAATCGGCGCATTCCTGGTTCTGACGCTGTCGGCGACATGGGTCGTGACGACCCGGAGCGAACCGGCCGCACCGGCAACCGCACCGGCAGAGCATTCGCCGGACAGCGGTGGAGCGCCCGCGGAGGTCCCTCCCGAGGCCGCCGACGACGGTGAACTGCCGGACGACCGTGAAATCACCCCCTTCGACACCCGGCACGCGGCCGTCACCCGTCTGGACAAGCGTCTGCTGAAGGCCGTGCAGGCAGCTGCCCGGGACGCCCGAGGAGACGGCATCGAATTCGTGGTCACGTCGGGCTGGCGCAGCAAGGAGCACCAGCAGCGCCTGCTGGAGGAGGGAATCGAGAAGTACGGGAGCCTGGAAAAGGCGCGGGAGTTCGTGAACACCCCGGAGAAGTCGACCCACGTGTCCGGGAAAGCGGTGGACATCGGCCCCACCGACGCCGACGACTGGCTCATCCGGCACGGCTCCGGCTATGGCCTGTGCCAGGTCTACGCCAACGAGATGTGGCACTTCGAGTTGCTGGCCGGCCCCGGCGGCACCTGCCCCGCCCCGCTGAACAATGCCGCCGGCTGACGGTTACCCGTCGCCTCGCCCCGAGCCGGCACCGCCGAGCCGGTCCGGACCCACCCCCCTTTGTCTGAAGGACACGACGTGCCCGACCTGCACGAGGACCCCTACCCGGATGTGTACATCGGTGGCGGGTTCTTCGACCCCACCCAGATTCCGTCCACCGACGCCGAGCGCGCACAGTCGGCCGTTCCCGAGGCGGCACCCGTGCCGGACGAACAAGCCGGCGACCGGCCGGACCACATGTCCGATCGGCACACCCGCGGCCAGGGGTGGCGCAAGGGCCGGCTTCCGACCGCCCTGGCGGTCATGACGGGGACCGTGCTGGTCGGCCACTCGCTGGTGCCCAACTCGGTCGGCAATCCGGGCAGTCTGCTCGAAACTCTGCTGCCCTGGACAGGTCTGGCCGTGCCTGTACTGCTGTCGGCCGCCTTGCTCCGCAGGTCGGTGCCGGCCGGCGTAGCCGCGCTCCTGGTCGCTGCCGTGTGGGCTGCGATGTTCGGGCAGTTGTTTCTCGGCGGGCAGCCGGATGTCGAGCCGGACCTGACGGTCGTCACGCACAACGTCGGTGCCGCCAACCCGGACCCTGCCGGGACCGCCCGGACGCTGCTTGCCGCCGACCCCGACCTGGTGGCTCTGGAGGAGGTCACCGATGACGCGATGCCCGCCTACCAGAAGGTGCTGGGCCGCCGGCTCACGCACTCGGTCCACATCGGCACCGTCGCCCTGTGGAGCCGCTACCCGATCACGGATTCGGAGCGCGTCACCATCGACCCCGGCTGGAGCCGCTCCCTACGCGCCCGGGTCCAGGGGCCGGGCGGACCGCTCGCCGTCTACGTGGTGCACCTGCCCTCCGTCCGGGTCGGCGTCTCCGGCTTCACCATCGCACGGCGCGACCAGGTCCTGACCGCGCTCGATCACGCGGTCGACCAGGAACGGCAGAAGAAGATCCTCCTGATGGGAGATCTCAACGGCGCCACCACCGACCGGGGCCTCGCCTCCCTGAACTCCCGGCTGGCATCTGTCCAGGACGAGGTGGGGGCCGGCTTCGGCTTCAGCTGGCCCGCAGCGTTCCCGGTCGCCCGTATCGACCACATCCTCACCCGGGGCGTCACCCCCACCGACGCCTGGACCCTCCCCGCGACCAGCAGCGACCACCGGCCCGTCGGCGCCAGACTGAAGGCGTAGCAGACCGCCCAGGAACTGTCGGAACTCGTGCTCAGAGCGCCAGTGACAACAGGACCGGTGCGGCCCGCCGGTTCAGTGTGTCCGCCGCCGAGCGCAGCCGGTGTGCGTCCTCGACCGGAAGCGAGAGCGCCAGGCAGCCGGCCGAGGAGCCCGCCGTCAGCGGGACGGCCGCGCAGACCGTTCCCACCGCGTACTCCTGGAGGTCGAGCACCGGGACCGTCGCCGGCTGGCTGTCCAGCTTGGAGAACAGGACCTTCTCGTTGGTGATGGTCCGCGAGGTGAGCCGGGCGATCTTGTGGCGCGAGATGTGGTCGCGCCGGCCGTTCTGGTCGAGCTGGGTCAGCAGGCACTTGCCGATCGCGCTGGCGTGCGCGGCGGACCGGAAGTCGACCCACTCGTTGACCGCGGGGGTGCGTGGACCGTCGGCGTACTGGGTGACCCGGATCTCGCCGTCGACGTACCGGCTGATGTACACGGCGGCGCCGACCGAGTCGCGCAGCTGGTCCAGGGTCTGCTGAAGCTTGGTCTCCAGGGCCTGCCTGCGGCTGGCGCCGGAGCCGAGCAGCAGGAGCGAGGCGCCGATGACATAGGCGCCGTCGGTGACCTGCTCGACATAGCCCTCGCGGCGCAGCATCAGCAGCAGCGGGGCGAGATGCCCGGCCGGCAGCCCCGTCTCGCGGGAGATCTGGGCGTCCAGAACGCCGTTGCCGTGCTTGGAGACCGTTTCGAGAACGCGAAGGGCGTACTGCACCGAGTGGAACGGTGCGGTCGGTTCGGGCTTCAACGCCACGGTTTCCCCCTACCAGGTTGTGACCGCAAGACCAGGTTGTAACCGCAAGCTTCCGCACCACGATAGCCGCCAAATGGCGTTTGAGGGGGGTCCGTTGACGACTTGACGAGACGCCCTGGCGCTGTCAGCTGGGCTGCACCCGTCTGGCATATGCCAAAGTCATTAGCGGCCGAGGGAGGGCGAGGTCACAGCACCGCGTCGAGGAACTCGCGCGTACGTTCGTGCTCGGGGTCGGAAAAGATTTTTTCCGGCGAACCGGCCTCCACCACCCGCCCTGCGTCGAACATCAGCACCTTCTCCGAGACGTCCCGGGCGAAATTCATCTCGTGGGTCACGCAGAGCATCGTGATGTCGGTGTTTCGCGCGATGTCGCCCAGCAGGTCGAGCACACCCGCCACGAGCTCCGGGTCGAGCGCGGACGTCACCTCGTCCAGGAGCAGGATCTCCGGCTGCATGGCCAACGCGCGTGCGATCGCGACCCGTTGCTGCTGGCCGCCGGAGAGCTGGGAAGGGTGTGCGTCGACCTTTCCCGAGAGCCCCACCAGATCGAGCAGTTCACGGGCGCGGGTCTCCGCCTCGTCCCGGTCCATGCCCAGCACGCTCACCGGTGCCTCGGTGATGTTCTGCAACACCTTCATGTGGGGAAAGAGGTTGAACTGCTGGAAGACCATGCCGATCTTCGTCCGGGCCTCGCGCAGATGCTTCTCGGTCGCCGGCCGCAGCGAGCCGTCGGGAGCCCTGACGTGGGACAGCGGGTCGCCGTCCACCCAGATCACTCCGTCACTGACCTTCTCGAGCGTCATCAGCAGCCGCAGGATGGTGGTCTTGCCCGAGCCGCTTGGTCCGATGAGCGTGACGTGTTCGCCGCGCCGCACCGAGAAGTCCAGCCCGTCGAGGACGACATGGTCGCCGTACCGCTTCACGACGTTGTCGAAGCGGACCAGCGGATGGCCGGTCTGCGACGCGGCAGGGACCGGGGCGATGTCCACCGGGGCCTCGGCGGCCGCCTTCTGCAGGGGGAGGGGTTCAGTGGCCAAGGCGCTTCTCCAGCTTTCTCATCAGCAGCGAGGTGGGGTAGCTCGCGACCAGGAAGACCAGTCCGGCGAGCGTGAACGCCTCGGTGTAGGCGAAGTGATCGGCGCCGTACTTACGGGCCTCGAAGACCATTTCCTGCACCGTGATCACGGCGAGGAACGGGGTCTCCTTGAACATCGAGATCGCGTAGTTGCCGAGGGCGGGCAGCACATTGCGCACCGCCTGCGGCAGGATCACGGCCTGCCAGGTCCGCCGGGGGGTGAGTGAGAGCGCCCGGCAGGCCTCCCACTGGCCCTTCGGCACACCGTCGATCCCGGCGCGGTACACCTCGGAGGTGTACGCGGCGTAGTGGACGCCCAGCACCGCAATGCCGATCGTCAGCGGCTCCACCGCGGTGAACAGGGCTGCCGCGCCGACCAGTTGCACGAGCAGCGGGGTGGACCGGATGAATTCCATCACGACCCGCACCGGCACGGTCACCAACCTGCTCGGGGCCCGTCCGGCGACCGCGATGGCGAGCCCGAGGACCGCGGCGACGAGCGTGCCCAGCACGGTCGCGAGCAGCGTGACCCGGAAACCCTCGAGCACCAGGGGGAGTGCGTCCCGGGCGGCGTTCCAGTCGAAGCCGTTCACCGGGCACCTCCGGTCGCGGAGGCGACGGCCTCCGTCGCGCTGCGGCTGCGCAGCAGCGAGCCCGCACCGGTGGCCAGGCCCAGCCGTCGCTTGGCGCTCCGCTCCAGCAGGTTCATCAGCAGAGTCAGCGCGTAGGCGAGGACGAAGTAGGCGACCAGCAGGGTCATGTAGGCGGTGAGCGTCTCACCGGTCCGGTCGCGCAGCTGCTGGATCACGGTCATCAGGTCGGCCGCGGAGATCAGCCACAGCAGCGGGGTGCACTTCAGCAGCTGGATCAGCAGATTGGTGAAGGACGGGATCATCTGCACCCAGGCCTGCGGAATGATCACCTTCCGCATCCGGTACAGCGGCGTCATGTTCAGCGCGACCGCCGCCTCGTACTGGGCACGGGGTACGGAGCTGATCGCGCCGCGCACCACCTCGGAGCCGTACGCGCCGTAATTGAGGCCGAAGGCGACGACGCCGCAGAGCAGCGGTGTCAGTTCGTACCCCGTCAGCGGCGGCATCGCGTAGTAGAGCCAGAACAGCTGGATGTAGAGCGAGGTACCGCGGAAGAACTCCACGACCACGCGTGACACGCCGCGCGCCACCAGCTGCCGGCTGACCGACATCAGACCGAGGACGAAGGACAGGAGCAGGGCGAGCAACGCCCCCAGGACGGTCGCCTGGAGGGTCACCCACAGTCCCGAGCGCAGCTGCGGCAGATCGTCGACGAAGGCGGAGAAGAAATCACTCATGCGGTGGGGTCCGTCCCTGTCAGCCCTTGCACAGATCGGCCGTCTTCAGGGTCGTCGGTGGCAGCTCGGTGGCTCCGAAGCCGTACTCCTGGAGCAGGCCGACATAGCGCGACCTGTCCGAGACGATCTTCTTCAGCTCGCGGTTGAAGGCGTCCCGCAGATCCTCGTTGCCCTTCCGGAAGACGGCTCCGCCGGGGCTGTACTGCCGCTTGCCGTCAAGCTCCGGCAGAAAGGCCTCGGTGACCTCGGTGCCGGGGTTGGTCCTCGCCAGCCAGCGCAGCGAGATTCCGGTGAGCAGGAACGCGTCGATCCGGCCGCCCTTGACCGCGTCGGCGCCGTCCTGGGGCTTCTGCAGCGACTTGATCCTGTCCTTGGGGATGCCGGCCCCCTCGGCGTACGAACCCTCGACGGCGCCCGACATCACGCCGACGACGATCCCGGCGGCCTTCGCCGATGCCAGATCGGTGACCTTCTTCGGGTTGCCCTTCTTCACCATCAGAGCGGTGGGCGAGATGAACTCGGGCTCGGAGAAGATGGCGTTGGCGCAACGTTCGGGCGTGATCGCCATGCCGGCGCTGACCACGTCGTACTTGCCCGCCTGCAGCCCGGGGATCAGCCCGTCCCACTCGGAGAGGGTGGGCTTCAGTTCGTCGACGCCGAGCGCCTTGAATATCTCCCGGTGCAGGGTGGGCGCCTCGCCCTTGAGCTGCTTGCCCTCCATGTAGCCGTACGGGGCCTCGTTGGCGTACGCAACCCGGACGAACCCCTGCTTGCGGAGCGCCTCCAGCGCCCCCGCACCATCCGCGGAACCGGCGTCCGTCTTGCTGCACGCGGAGAGCAGACCGGGTACGACGAGCAGACCACCTACGGCCGCCGATCGGTTGAGAAAGCCCCGACGGGACAGGTTCGGGAAGTCAGCCATGGTTCGCAGTCTCCTGGAGGGGTCGAACAGTCCGGACAGGTGCAGCGCCTGCCCGATCCCGTGCGCCTATGCAGGAAGAGGCTGCATGCAATCAAACGGTGACTGGGACGTGACCCTTCCGTGTCCCCATGTGGGCGGAGCGCGACGACCGGTGCGCAGCGCGTATTTCTTGGGGCGGAACGGGTCATGACCGACCGTCATGTGGAGATGTCCGTCATGGGTGGCTGAAGTGGTCATCCTGCCCGCTCGGTTGGGGTCATTCGATCCGGTCCCCGGCGGGGACGTACCCGAGCCGCTTGTCGACCACGTTCGGCAAGGGCTTCCCGGCTGCCCAGAGTTCGTACATCTCCACGAACTGCTCGCCCAGCCGGTCCCGCCAGCCGACGGTGTCGCCGCTCATGTGCGGGGACACGATCAGTCCCGGCACGTCCCACAGCGTGCTGCCCGGATCCAGCGGTTCGTGTGCGAACACATCGAGTGCCGCGCCCGCGATCCACCGTCTGCGCAGCGCGTCGGCCAGATCGTCCTCGACGACCATCGGCCCGCGCCCGACATTGATGAAGCGGGCCGACGGCTGCATCAGCCCGAAGAAACGTGCGTCGAACATCCCGCGCGTGCGCTCCGTCAGCGGTGCCGCGCAGATCACCCAGTCGGCGAGCGCCGCCAGCCGGTCCAGATCCTCGGCGCCGTGGATGCTGCGGCGCGCGGTACGCCCGACGAGCGCCACCTGGACCCCCAGCGCCATCAGCAGCCGGGTGATCTCCCGGCCGATCGGCCCGGCTCCGACCACCACCGCGCGGGCGCCCGCGACCTGCTGCGATTCACGGTGACGCCACCGCCGCTGCCGCTGCAGCTCCAGTGTGCCGGGGACGTCCTTGGCGAACGCCAGCACCAGACCCAGGACGTACTCGGCGATCGGCCGCTCGAAGACACCCCGCGCATTGGTCAGTACGGTGTCGGACGCGGCCAGCTCCGGGCAGAGCAGCCGGTCCACGCCCGCGCTCGCCGTATGCACCCAGCGGGGCCGCGGGCCGTCGCCCGGCCAGGCGGCGCGTACCGCGTCGGAGGCGAAGTCCCACACCAGCAGAGCATCGGCATGCGGCAGTTGCCCGGCGAGGCCGGCCTCGTCCGTGTACCGGATCCGGACCCGTCCGGTCAGCCGGCCGAGACGCGGCGAAGGGGCGGTGTCCAGGACGAGCAGGGTGGGCTCTGGCATGAGAGACGACGGCTCCGCTGTGTCTGAGATGTGAGGATTGACCACGCTCGCACCCCGGCCTTGCTCCGTCAACGGGAATGTGGGCGGCGGGTGCCGAGGGGAATACTGGGCAGGGAGGGGCAGTAGCGCCAGTACACCGGTCCAGCAGTGCAGGAGGGTGGACATGACGACCGTCGGATTCCTCTACCCGGGCCACTTCGCGGAGGACGAGTTCCCACGGATGGAGGTCATCCTCGACACCACGATCAGACTGGTCGTGAACCGCACCGAACCCGGTGAGGACGACCGGCGCCCCGACACCCTGCGAAAGATGGGAGAGCCCGAACGCCTCGCCGCGGGTGTCGAGGAGCTGCGGCGTGCCGGTGTCGAGTCGGTGGTCTGGGCCAGCACCGGCGGGAGCTTCGTGTACGGCTGGGAGGGGGCCCATGGGCAGACCACCTCCCTGGCCCGGGCGGCGGGACTGCCCGCCTCCAGCGCGTCGCTCGGCTTCGTCCAGGCGGTACGGGCGCTGGGCGCCGCCCGCGTCGCGGTCGCCGCGACCTACCCCGAGGAGATCTCCCGGCTCTTCAGTGAGTTCCTGGCCGCCGCGGGCATCGACGTGGTCGCCACGCACAGCGGCGGCGTCACCTCCGCCGCCGAGGCCGCCGTGTGGGGCCCGGAGCGGCTGAAGGAGCTCGTCGTCGCCGCGGACCGACCGGCCGCGGACGTCGTACTGGTGCCGGACACCGCGCTACACACCGCCGCGCACATCTGTGACCTGGAAGAACTTCTTGCGAAGCCGGTTCTCACCGCCAATCAGGTGGCGGTGTTCGAGGCGCTGCGGCTGGCTCGCCGCCGTACCTGGGCGCCGCAGCTGGGCACGCTCTTCGCCACCCGGGAAGCGCCGCCGGCCCCGGTGGCGTAGTGACCGGCCGGGGAATAAACGGAGACAACCTCCTGTTAGTCACCCCCGGACGTACGCGTCCAGACGCCAGCGCATCACCGGAGAGGCCTTCACGTGGACAAGAACCGAGGCGACGACATTCGCGGCCGGGCCGAGGGGACGGCCCCCGTGCCGCTCTCGGTGCTCGACCTGGTCAGCGTGGGTCAGGGCCGCACCGCGACCCAGGCGCTCCGCACCAGCGTGGACATCGCGCAACTGGCCGAACGCCGCGGCTTCCACCGCCTCTGGGTCGCCGAACACCACTCCATGCCCGGCGTCGCCTCGTCGTCCCCGGCCGTGATCCTCGCCCATCTCGCCGCCCACACGGAGCGGCTCCGGCTCGGCTCCGGCGGCGTGATGCTGCCCAACCACGCCCCGCTCGTCATCGCCGAACAGTTCGGCACCCTGGAGGCCATGGCTCCCGGCCGCATCGACCTGGGCCTCGGCCGCGCGCCCGGCACGGACGGCGCGACCGCCGCCGCCCTGCGCCGCACCGACCGGCTGAACGAGGGCGCCGACGACTTCCCGCAGCAGCTTGCCGAGCTGACCCGGTTCCTGGACGACGACTTCCCCGACGGTCACCCGTACGCCCGCATCCACGCGGTCCCGGGCCCGGTGCAGGGCCCCACCGGCCGCCCGCCGATCTGGCTGCTGGGCTCCTCCGGCTTCAGCGCGAGGCTGGCCGGTGTCCTCGGTCTGCCGTTCGCCTTCGCTCACCACTTCTCGGCGCAGAACACGATTCCGGCGCTCGACCTGTACCGGGAGTCGTTCAAGCCCTCCGCGGTGCTCGACGCCCCGTACGCCCTGATCGGCGTCTCGGCGCTGGCCGCCGACGAGGAGCGCGAGGCCCGGCGCCAGGTGCTGACCGGTGCGCTGTCGATGGTCCGTCTGCGCACCGGCCGGCCCGGTCTCATCCCGAGCCCCGAGGAGGCGGAGGCGTACGCCTTCACTCCGATGGAGCGCGAGTTCGTCGACAGCTGGCTCGGCAATGTGATCCATGGAACGGCGGACGAGGTCCGCTCCGGGCTGGACGACCTGGCCAAGCGGACCGGTGCGGATGAGTTGATGATCACTGCCAATGCGCATGGGGGTGGGGCGCGGGTGCGGAGTTATGAGTTGATCGCGGATGCGTATGGGTTGCGTGGCTGAGGGTTGGGCGGGTTCGTCCGCCTGACCGCTTTGTCCTCAAGCGCCGGACGGGCTGACAAGTGCCCTCAAGCGCCGGGCGGGCTTGGTTTTGGTGGGCGGGCTCGCAGGTGCCCTCAAGCGCCGGGCGGGCTTGGTTTTGGTGGGCGGGCTCGCAGGTGCCCTCAAGCGCCGGGCGGGCTTGGTTTTGGTGGGCGGGCTCGATGTGCGTGGGTGGGCTTGGGGCTGTCGCGGGGGCTCAGCGCTGCAGGGATCCGGCGCCGATCAGTTCTGCGATGCGTTCCGGGGCCACCGCTCGTGAGTAGAGCCAGCCCTGGCCGGTGTCGCAGCCGATCCGGCGCAGTCGCTCCGCCTGGCCCGCGGTCTCCACGCACTCCGCGGTGACCGTCAGGCCCAGCCGGTGCGCCAGTTGCACCATCGCCTCGACGATCGTCTCGTCGGCGGGGCTGGGGTGCGTGCCGTCGTCGTAACGGAAGCCACGTACGAACGAGCCGTCCAGCTTCAGTACGGACACCGGCAGCCGGCTCAGATAGGCCAGGTTCGAGTAGCCGGTCCCGAAGTCGTCGATGGCGATCCGGACGCCCATGTCGCTGAGCGCCTGAAGCGCCTCCAGCGGGCGTCCCGCCGAGCCCATCACCGCGGACTCGGTCAGTTCGAGCTGCAGCAGGCCCGGTGCCAGGCCGGTCTCGGCGAGGATCTCCGCGACATCGGTCACCAGGTCCGAGTCCCAGACCTGCCGTACGGCGACGTTGACGCTGATGAACAGCGGCGGCTCGGTCGGATGGTCCAGCTGCCACCGCCGTGCCTGGCGGCATGCCGACTGCAGCACCCACCGGCCGAGCTGGACGATCGAACCGTCCTCCTCGGCGATCGCGACGAACCGATTCGGCGAGAGCATGCCGAACTGCGGGTGGTTCCAGCGGACCAGGGCCTCCACCCCGCGTACGACCCCGTCCGCCATCCCGACCAGCGGCTGGTACTCGATGGTGAACTCGCCGCGCTCGACGGCGGGCCGCAGTGTGGACGAGAGCGCCTGCCGCGTCATCCGGTGGGCGTTGCGTTCGGGGTCGAAGAGGGTCCAGCGGGCCTTCCCGTCCGCCTTCGCCCAGTACAGCGTGGTGTCGGCGGCCTGCATCAGACCGGTCGCCGAGGTGCCGGCCGCGGCCCGCTCCACCACGCCGATCGACGCCGATACGGCCAGCCGCTGCCCGGCCAGGTCGAACGGCTTCTGCAGGGCGGTGAGCACCGCGCGGGCGAGATCGGTGAGCTGCTGCGTACCGGCGGACTCCTCGACGAGGATGGCGAACTCGTCGCCGCCGAGGCGCGCCACGAGTGAGGCGCCGCTGCGGTGCTGGTTCTCCTGTTCGGCGCAGTCGGTGAGTCTGGCGGCGACGGCGGCGAGCAGCCGGTCGCCGACCCGGTGGCCCATCGTGTCGTTGACGGCCTTGAACCCGTCCAGGTCGAGGTAGCAGAGCCCGATCCGGCCGTGCCGCCGGGGAGCGTCCTGGTCCGGCGGGGTCTCCAGGGCTGCCGAGAGGCGTTCGAAGAACAGCGTCCGGTTGGGCAGCCGGGTCACCGGGTCGTGCATCTGGAGGTGGCGCAGCCGCTTCTGCAGCTCGCGTCGGTCGCTGATGTCGGCGACGGAGAGCAGCACGGGACAGGAACCGGCGGAGGAACCGGGTGGCGTCTGCGTCATCGGTGCCACGGTGATCTCGGCCCACAGCGAGCGCCCGTCGGGGTGCTTGAGCCTGCGCGTGCAGCGGAACCGGGAGCGCCGGCCGCGCAGCACCTCACGGTACGCATGCCAGGTGCGCCCGTCCGAGGAGACGTCGAGCAGATCGGACGCGGACTGCGCGGTCAGCGCCGCGGGGGCGGCACCGAGCAGCGTGCCGAGGGCGTCGTTGGCGGTGAGGATCAGGCCTTCGTGGTCGACGACCGCCATCGGAAGGGTGGCGGCCCGGAAGGCGGCCCGGTAGTCGGCGCCCCGGCCCACCGGCTCGGACCCGTCGATGCCGTCAGCCGTTCCGTCTGCGAGCCCGGCTCCGGGCATGTGCGCGATCCCGTTTCCGGCCCGTGCCGGCACGGGATCCGTATGACGCTCCGTGACCGGCGGTCGCGCGGTAGGGGGCGCTGCGCCTGCCGGGGGCCTCGGCCCTTCGGAGGTTTCGCTCACCGCTCGCTCCCGCCGTGCAGTTCTGTCCTGAACAGATGTGGTCGGACTGGGCCCGCCGCGTGGAGTGCCGCTGTCGGGGCGGAAATCACGCAGGAAAGCGTGGTGAAGCATAGAGGTTGTCGTCCGGCCCGTTCCAGCTCCGCTCCCGTTCCGGGCCCGCGGATCGCCCCGCATGGACCATTCGCGCGCCGATCCGGTTTGCCCATGACTGATTGTTTCTGCGCGGCTCTGTTCTCTCCAGTCGATCTTGAGTCCGTCTTGCGCAGTTGCGGTGATCGATTATGACTGTCCGTGAAAAGTCACCGGGTGGCGGTCTGTTTACCCGAGTGGGGCAGCACAACAGGGCGTACACCACCAAACCGGCACAGGCTGGGTTGCGAGTCCCGCATCCCGCACCGGAGGTCGATGTGCCGCATAAGCGCAGACTCGCGGGAGTGGAGAGGCCGAGTCCGCGTGGTGTACTGGCAGGGCTGATCGCGCTTCTGGCGCTCGCCGCCATCTCTCTTGTCGCCGGTCCGGCGGTGGCCGCCACCGGAGCGGCCGGCCCGTGCGCCCTGCCCCGGACCGAGGTGCACCACTCGCTGGGCGTGGGGGACTGGAACGACGCCTACCCGCGCCCCGACCACCCGCTCGACGCGGTCATGATCTTCCTCTCCTTCACGGACGCCCGCCCCGTCACCACCCCCGCCGAGCTGGCCGCCGACTACTTCCCGGCGACCACCCAGTTCTTCCAGCGTGCCTCGTACGGGAAGTTCACCCTGCGCCCGCACCCGCAGCGGCACTGGATCCAGATGCCCCGGAGCTCCACCGCCTACGGGATAAAGCGTGACTGGGACGACAGCCGGCGCAGCGAGTATCTGCGTGACGCGATCGCCGCGGCCGACGACCAGGTCGACTTCTCTAAGTACGACATCGTCTATCTGGTCGCCGACCCGGACGCCCCCGGCGTCGACTCCGATGCCACCAAGGTCGTCAACTTCGACCAGCCGCTGCACGCCGACGGTACGGACATCAGACGTGTCGTCACCGTTTTCGAACAGCACCCGCCGGACCGGAACGTGCTGGCCCACGAGACCGGGCACGTCTTCGACCTGCCGGACCTCTACCACCGGCCGACGGACGGCAAGGGCGACTGGGACACGTACGTCGGCGACTGGGACGTGATGGGCAGCCAGTTCGGTCTCGCGCCGGACCTGTTCGGCTGGCAGAAGTGGAAGCTGGGCTGGCTGGACCGCGGGCAGGTGGTGTGCATCCAGCGCAAGCAGGACATCACCCTGGAGTCGATGGCCGCCACCCCGGCACGTGGCGCGTCCCTCGGGACGCGGCTCGCGGTGATCAGGACCGGGGAAGGCGGCGTGGTGGCGATGGAGGCCCGCAGCGCCACCGGCAACGACCGGTCGACCTGCAGCGAAGGGGTGCTGATCTACCGGGTCCGCAACGGGACGTCGTCCGGCGGCGGGCCCATCCATGTCATCGACACCCACCCCCGCACCGACGCCTGCTGGGACCTGTCGGTCTACCCACCGCTCGCGGACGCCCCGCTGCGGGTCGGGGAGACGTACACCATTCCCGGTGAGCACACCAGGGTCGAGGTCGCGGACCGGACGCCGTCGGGTGCGTGGACGGTCAGGATCACCACCGGCACGTGAGCAACCGCTCCGGCGGCGGAACGAAGAAGCCCCCCGCTTGCGCGAGGGGCTTCTTCCGTCTGTGCGCCGCCAGGGACTCGAACCCCGGACCCGCTGATTAAGAGTCAGCTGCTCTAACCAACTGAGCTAGCGGCGCCTGCTGACGTCGTAGACCTTAGCATCCTGATCGGCGGGAGGAAAAATCGAATTCCTGGCCGTCGACGCGGGCGCCGAGCGTGTCACGCGTACGCAGGCCCAGAGAAGTACGTCGGGGCCCGGCAGCCACGGGTGACGGGTGTCGGGGGCGACCACCCACCGGGGCCCGGGAGAGGTGGAACCGCAGGCCAGGGGCGGGACGGTCACCGCGTCGCCGGTGCCGTGACAGAGCAGCGGCGGGAACCTGTCCGCCTGGTCGTCGGGCGCCTGCGGGTCGTGTTCCGTCACCGGCTCGGGGCGGTTGCCCCACTCCTCCCAGTCGAGCAGCGACGGCAGCCGCTGGGCGGTCCCGGGAGCGGCGAACAGCAGCATCCGCCCGCGGTGAGAGGCGACCGGACCGGAACCGGGCCCGTCGGCCCACAGGTGCTCCAGCATCCGTCGCCCGAAGAGCGCGGGCACATTGACCACGTCGAACGCGGAGCCGCACGGCAGCACACCGGGGGAGCCGGGGTGGGCCTGCCACTGGGTGAGCGTGGAGTGCGGGTAGGCCGTGGCGCCGGCGAGCCAGGCGGCGCCCGCCGCGGTGACCTGCGCGGTCTGATGCCCGGCTTGATTCCCGGGCTGAGGCCCGGCCTGGGCGTCGGTCCGGTCCCGCAGGGCGGCGAAGATGTCGACGCTGCGGTGGGACCCGGTGCCGGGGTACAGGGTCGATTGGTCTGGCAGCCATGCACTCATGTGCACCGGTCTACCGGGAGTGACGGTGCGGATTCCAAGAGTTGCCGGAAATCGGGACAGGGTGGTGGGGGGAGGAGTATCTTGCCCGCGGGCATATGCCAGCGGCTGTACCCGGAGTCAGCTCCGGGCAAGGGCCGGACGCTCCGGCATCACGGTCTGGCGCCGCCCAGCAGGCTCCGGCCGAATTCGACCATCTTCTTCGCGTAGTCCTCGGTCCACTCCGCGCGCTCCGCGATGTCCGCGGTGGTCAGCCGGTCGAACCGGCGCGGGTCGGCCAGCTGGGCAGCGGCGATCGCCTGGAACTCGACCGCGCGGTCGGTCGCGGCGCGGAATGCCAGGGTGAGCTCGGTGGCGCGGTCCAGCATCTCCTGCGGGTCGTCCATCGACTCCAGGTCGAAGAAGTGCTCGGGATCGGCGACCGCCGCCGACGGCTCGAAGAGCAGGGGCGCGGGGCGCAGCCGCTGCCGCTCGTTCCGCTCGGGTTGTGCCATGTGGTGTTCCTCCTTCGGTGGGCCCGACGGCCACCCTCTATTGTCCAACCCGCCGCAAGTGCGCTTCGGGGCGGTGCGCGGGTCCGGTGCGCGGGGGTGTGCACCAACACACCCCCGGGCGCGACGTGCGCCCCACGGTGGCCCATCGCGCACGGCCCGACGACGTTACGGCCACCGTCGCACCGGTGCCGTGACGGATGCCACGGCGCCACGGCGCCACGGCGCCACGGCGCCACGGCGCCACGGCGCCACGGCGCCACGGCGCCACGGCGCCCGGGCGCCCGGGCGCCACAGCGCCCGCCGCACCGGCGACGTCACGGCGCCCAGCGCACCCGGTGTTCCGCGAGATGTGCCAGGACCGCGTGGTTCGCCTCCCAGCCGTCGGGAAACTTCACCGTGACACCCAGCTGGACCGGTTCCGTCGACGGATGTTCGTCCAGCAGGTCGGCGACGCCTTCGCGGCAGACCACGATGCAGGCATGGCGGTGCCGCGAGGCCAGGACGCACAGCCGGCCCGTCTCCAGGTGGAACGCCGTGGCGTCCGGGCGGCCGGACAGCGGGTGCAGGACCACCGTCACATCGAATTCGCGGCCCTGGAGCCGGTTCGCCGTGTCCACCGCCACACCCGTCACACCGAGCTCCGCGAGCGCGGCTCGTACCGCCGCGGCCTGATCCCGGTGGGCGGTGCCGACCGCGACCCGGTCCGCCGTCACCGCGGCGGGCTCGGGGGAGCGCTCGCTCGTCGCCGCACCGCCCCGGTCCAGCAGACGGCGCACCACCAGGGCCACCGCCCGCACCGCCTCCGGATCCGTGCGCGGGGTGTGCCGGGCCGGAAGTTCGAGCAGGCCCCAGCCGGATTCCGCGGCCTCGTCCAGCACCCGGTCCGGGGCGGAGCCGTCCGACGCGACACCGAACGACAACCGCCGGTCGCCGTGGTCCGTGCCGCTGCGGAACGGGGTGTACGGGTAGAACGCGTCCGAGACCAGCGGCGCCGCCGACGCGGGCAGCCGCCAGGACACCGGCAGCCGGTGCTGCGGCAACTGCGGGTTGTGCGCCAGCAGGGTGGAGACCGCGCTCGCCGACGGGTCGTACGACAACCCCGCCCACTGGTCCGCGCCGACGATCGAGAACGGGTCCAGCTGGCCGGGATCGCCGACGAACAGTGCCCGTTCGAAGAGCCCGGCGACGGCCAGCAGCGCGTCCGAGCGCATCTGGTACGCCTCGTCGACGATCGCGTGCCCCCACGGCTCGACGTTCTTCACATGCGCCCACTTGGCGGCCGTCGAGATGACGACGTCAAGTCCGGCGAGGTCCGCCGCCTTTGCCGATTTCCGTACGTTGGCCAGGCCGTCCAGCACCTTGTCGTACGGGTCCGAGTCATTGCTGTGCAGTCTTCCGACCGGCAGCCCCGGGTCCTTCTCGGCCAGCCGCACCACCAGGTCGTCGACCTGGGCGTTGGTCTGTGCGACCACCATCAACGGGCGCCCGGCGGCTGCCAGTTCGAGGGCGGCGCGCACCACGAGCGTCGACTTGCCCGCGCCCGGCGGGGAGTCCACCACGATGCCGCGTGCCGTGCCGTGCAGCGTGTCGTCCAGGATCGCGGTGGTTGCCCGCCCCGCCGCCGCGCCCGGGTCGAATACGGCTGTCACAGAAGGTCCTCCGCGGTCACGGGGTCAGGGTTCTCGGCGGCGGCGCCCGGCGGACCGCCGTGCGTCCAAGGGGTGTCCTCCGGGTCCGGCAGCTTCGGACCGCCGCGCTGGTCGTGCTCGAACAGCGTCCACGCGATCCGGTCGCCGGGCTCCGGCAGCGAACCCGGGGCCGGCTCCTTGCTCCGGCCCATCCGGTCGGTGATCCGCAGCACGAGCAGGGCCTCGTCCGGTCCTGCGGAGTCCTCGGAGGCGTACGCCACGAACTCGGCGGTCTGCGGCCTGCCGTCCAGCGAGCGGTACACCTTCGTCCGCTCACCGAGATGCGGGCGCTCATCGGTCCGGACCGTGACCAGCGGGCGCGGCGACGGCCGCTTCGACTCGCTGTACGCCATCACCACCTCCGTCACCTCCCCGACGAACGCCTCGCCGGCCAGCCGCCGCCCGGCCAGCACCAGCGGATCGTCCAGCGCCTCCTGGGCCTCCAGCTGCGCCTGCGCCGTCTCGCGGGACGCCAGCTTCTGGGCTGCCGTCACCGCGTCGTCCCGGCGTGGCTGCGGCGGCTCCCCGGACCGCACCCGGTCCCGGTGGCCGGTGAACGACCAGCGGTCCCGGGTCCAGCGGTCCTCGGCCCTGGATCCGGGCGGCAGCTGCGCCATCAGGTCCAGGCCCCGCCACACCGCATCCCAGGTCGGCCGCAGCACGCCGGCGAGCAGCGATCCGATCTCCCGTTCGGCCGCTGTCAGTTCGGCGAGCCGGGCGTCGGCCGCGAGCCCGTCCTCGGCCGCCGCGAGTGCCGTGCGCGCCCGGTCGTACTTCTCGATCGCCGGTGCGAGCAGCCGGTTGTCGAACGCCGGGTCCGTGGCCGGACCGGCCGGCGGGCACACCAGCCGGCCGCTGTCGTCCCGCTCCAGCTCGGCCCGGAGCGCGGCCTCGGCGCCGGACTCGCCCGCCGGAGGGTCGATCCAGGCGAGCAGAGCCCCCAGATGCTGGTCCTCCAGCGTGGACTGTCCGCTCGCCCAGTGCCGGTTCAGCAGATCGGTCGCGGCGAGGAGCAGCGAGGAGCCCGGCACCCGCGCCCGCTCCCCGTAGTGCGTCAGCCAGCGGCCGAGCAGTGGGACACGGGCCGGGGCGGGGTACGGGGTGTCCGGATCGTCCTCGGCGGTGCGCCGGAACCGCATGGAACGGCCCAGCAGCCGTACGAAGTCGATACCCGCCCGGCTCGGCACGATCAACTGCGGCGCATCCGTGCACAGTTCGACCTCGACCTTGACCTTCTTGCCGGTCTCGGGATCGGTCTCGTTGCGCTCGGCCGGCTCGACCACGTCCGCGTACGACTCGATGTGCGGCAGGACAGCCTCGGCCAGGTCGGCGAGGAACGCGAACCGCAGGTCACGGTCGCGCGGCTGGGCCACGGTCAGCAGCCGCGGCGCGTCCCGGTCGGTTCCCACGAGCGCGCCGAGCGGGGCGCCCGCCTCACCGGCGGTGGTCAGCGGTACGAGGACGAGCGGCCGGCCGGTGAGATGGCGATGCCGAACGGTGGCCATCGGCTGCGCCCGGCCGCTCTCCACGGCCTCGAGCCGGGCCAGGGTGCTGATCAGCGACATACCGTTCCGCCCTCCGGAGCCGCCGGGCCGGGCACTCTTTCCAGCGCCTCCGCGCGCAGGGCCGCCGCGCGGCGCAGGGCCGCGACCGTCGGATCCGCCGGGTCGCCCTCCTTGCCCGCAGCCGCGGCCAGTACCTCGGTGACCGTCGTCAGACCTCCGAGCTCGCCCCGGACGCTCCGGCCCAGCGCCTGCACCGCACCGGCCGAGCGCGCCTTCGCCCGGCAGTGGAAGGCCAGTTCGCAGGCGGCCAGGCACTCGGGTGCGTACATCGCCGCGACCGATTCGACCGCGGCCGTCAGCTCCTGCGGCGAACACTCAGGGTCGAAGGTGGTGCCCTCGGGCAGGGCGGCCGCGATCTCCTCGATCCGGGTCAGCCGGGTCAGCTGACGGCGGGTGACCGCACGCTGCTTGCGCACATCCACCACCGACGCCGTCGGGAGATTGGAGAAGTCCTTCGGGCAGACCAGCAGCACCCGGTGGCCGACCTCCGCACCCTGTGTGACCGCCGCGATCCGCTCCAGCGCCAGGACGTACACCGCGGACTGCCGGGCCGCCGCGCCGACCTTCGCGGCGTCCGCGGAACTGTCGATCATGGGGAACGACTTGATCTCCACAACCGTCCACCGGCCGTCGGGGTGCACGACCACCGCGTCCGGCTCCAGATAGGCGGGCGAGCCCGCCACCTCCAGGGCCAGCATCGGATGGTCGAGCAGCGCCCAGCCGCCCGCCCCCGTCGCCTCCCGCAGCGCCAGCGCCGTACGGGCCGCGCGCCCCTCGGGACCGGCCGCCGTCAGATCCGGTACCAGGACCTCGCGCGGTGCCTCACTGCCGCCGCCGAGCCGCTCGTGCAGCAGCCGCATCAGCTCCGTACCGCCGTCGGCCTTGACCTTCGCCTCGAATGCGTTGCCCCGCATGAACGCGAACTGCGACTGGCCGAACGCGGCGGGGGAGCCGAGCGCCGTCGCCAGCGCGGCCTTGTCCACCCCGGCACCGTCCAGCAGGGCGCGTCGCTTGCAGCCGGGGTTCGCGGCAAGGGCGGCCAGCGCGCGGGCATCGAGCGGATGCGGGGCGACGGCCGGACCGCGCAGCTCAGCGAGCCGCTGCCGGAGCGCCGTCGTCTGCGGCGTCGCCCGATGCTGCGTCGTCGGTGGAGTCTGCGGAGGAGGTCCGCTGGCCGGGGATTCGCTCACCCGCGGAAGTCTTGCATCCGGCACTGACAATCGGGGACTTCGTGGCCGGATCGGCCGGTGCGAACCGGGCCTGTACCGCGGCCCGCACCCGGTCCGCGAGCTGCACGACCGGCCCGGTCAGCAGCGCTCCGACGGTCATGACGGCGGCGCCCGCGACCGCGTCGAGGAAGTAGTGGTTGGCCGTGCCCATCACGACGATCGTGGTGACCAGTGGGTACACGACGCCCGCGACGCGTACCAGCGGGTGCCGCGCGTGACGCCAGAGCAGGACCCCGCACCACAGCGCCCAGCCGACGTGCAGACTCGGCATCGCGGCGTACTGGTTGGTCATCCAGCCCATCCCGCGCGGCGCGCTCGCCTCGGTGCCCCACCAGCCGTACGAGCTGTACTGGGCCATCGTGTCGACGAAGCCGTGCGTGGCGTGCAGCAGCCGCGGCGGGCAGGTCGGCAGCAGCGCGAAGCCGATCAGGCCGAGCAGTGTGGAGGTCATCAACCAGGTGCGGGCGGTGCGGTACACGGCGGCGCGGCGCCGGTAGATCCAGATCAGGACGGCCGGGGTGACGAGGTAGTGCAGCGAGGCGTAGGCGAAGTCGGCGGGTATGCCGATGGACGGGTGGGCGGTCATCAGCCGGTTGAGCGGGTGCTCGGCGTTGAGGAAGAGGGTCTTCTCCAGATGTAGTATCCGCAGCCCGTGGTCCACAGCGGTCGACACGTCGCTGCGAACCAGCAGCCGGCCCGCCGAGTAGACCGCGTATATGACCGCGATCAGCGGCAGCTCGGCCCACCAGCGAGGCCGGTGGCTCGGCGCGGGCGCGGTGGCAAGCGGCATTCGGAAGCTCTCCATCATGTGTTCATGCGACCGAGGGCGGCCGTTCAACCGTACGGCGCAGATCGGCCGTGTTTTCCCCGGGGGTACCCCTGCGGATGCCCCGGTTCGTACGGAGATTTCTCCGCGGGGAAGGGGACGCCTGTTCGGCCCCGGAGGTTGCCTGCCGGACACGTGAGCGATGATGGAAAAGGCGGAGCACCCGTCCCTGTTGTCGTTTTCTCCGAACCAAGATTCAGGGAGAGCCGTCATGGCACCGCGTATCCTGCTCGCCCGGCACGGCCAGACGGAATGGTCCGTCAAGGGCAATCACACCGGCAGGACCGACATTCCTCTGCTCGACACCGGCCGCGCGGGCGCCAAGCTGCTGGGCGAGCGGCTGCACCGCGGACCGTGGGCGGACCTGCCGGGCCTGGAGGTCCGCACCAGTCCGCTCGTCCGCGCCAGGGAGACCTGCGACATCGCGGGCTTCGCCGACCGGGCGCAGCCGTGGGACGTGCTCATGGAGTGGGACTACGGGGCGTACGAGGGCATGACACCGGCCGAGATCCAGGCGGTCCGGCCGGGCTGGTTCATCTGGCGCGACGGGGTTCCGGACGGCGAGACCCTGTCCGAGTTGTCCGCCCGTGCGGACGAGATCGTCGACTGGGCGCGCTCGGCCGAACGTGACGTGCTGGTCTTCGCGCACGGTCACATCCTGCGGGCGCTGGGGGCGCGCTGGCTGGGCGAGGACGTGTCGTTCGCGTCGCGCATCCGCCTGGACCCGACGTCGCTATCGGTGCTCGGATGGGCATATGGGGCACCGGCCCTCGAACGCTGGAACGACACGGGCCATTTGGACCGGTGAGATCCTGCCCCGATCGGCCGCGTGGTGCCCTCGATCGCGGGCCCCGAACCGTGGCCCGCGGGTGACGCAACCGTCGCCCGGTCCCGTCCCGCGCGGCCGGAACCGGCCCGTCCGGCGACCGAGGGCGGAACCGGTGCACCGGACCGGGACGCGCGTCGCGTGGGGGCACCCCGCCTACACCTCCGCCCCTGAATCTCCGTACCGCTCCAGGAACTCCGTCACCTCCGGTGACCCCCGCTGAGCCCGCAGCACCTGCACCGCCGCCGCCAGCATCGCCCGGATGCGGGAGGACTGGACCTGGGTCAGCAGGTCCAGCACCTGCTGACCCGCCGTGGCCGCCTCCGCCGCGGCCCCGGCCCGGGCCAGGTCCGTCGTCAGCTCGGCGCGGTAAAGCGCCAGGTTCCGGGTGAAGTGCGGATCCTGGAGCCGGGTGGCCCGCCGCGCATGGCGGGCCGCCCGCGGCCAGTCGCCCAGGGCCGACCAGCACTGCGCCTCCAGCATCTCCAGTTCCGCCTCCCGGAAAAAGGTCATCCACTCCGGGTCGGCATCGGACTCCCCCTGGCCGAATGCCGTGTGCGCCCGCCCCAGCGCCCGTTCGCAACCGCTCCGGTCGCCGAGCCCGGCCCGGCCCCCCGCCTCCCGCAGCGCGAGCAGCGCCAGCAGTCGTGGGGAACCCAGTGGTCCCGCCGCCCGCTGCCCGGCCTCCGCCGCGCGTACCGCCTCACGGGGCCGCCCCGTGTCCCTCGCCAGGAACGACGCATTGCAGAACGCGTGCGCCTCCAGTGCCGGGTCCCCGGCCAGCCGAGCCGTGGCCAGCGCCTCCGCGTAGTGCGAGCGGGCGTCGTCGAAGCGTCCCGAGTCATGCGCCAGCCACCCCACCGAGATGGCCAGTTCGCCGGCCCCTGCGTGCAGCCGGTCGGAGGTGGACCGGCGGGTGACGGTTCCCTCGTCCAGCAGCGCGTAAGCGGCCCGCAGCGGTTGCGCGGCCCGCCGGTAGAGGCCGCCGCCGCCGTGCCGGTCGTCCAGCAGCCGGATCTGCCGTACCGCCTTCTCGACGGCCGTCACCTCGGCCTCGCCGACTCGCCGTTGAGCGGGCAGGGCAGCGGCGACGATGGTCGTGGTGCCGAGGCCGAGGCCCAGGGATGCGGCCGCCATCGCGGTGGTGCCGCTCGTCATGAATACGCGACGCAGCACGTCGCTCTCCTCGTCGGTGTCGCTCTGGAGCGTGGGGGGTGGTGGGGTATCAGGGCGGTCGGGCGCGTGGCCGGTGGTTCTCGCCGCCCGGCCGCGTACGGACTCGCGTGCCGAGAAGCCCAGGTCCGCCAGGGTCGCCCCGGGGAACATGTGCAGGAAGACTCGTTCGTACGCGTAGTTGGGACAGCGGATCTCGCCGGACTCCACGCGTCCGATGTACCGGGCGTCGCACGCGACCTGCTCGCCGATCTCGCGGGCGGACCTGCGTACCGCGGCAGCGAACTCCCCGGCGGAGCGCGGTCCGCGCAGCCGCCGGAAGGCGAGGTTGGGAACTGCCCCTGTCGACACCATGGCTGGGCCCTCTCTGGTGCAAGCCGGGCGCCTGATTCCGGTGTCCGGCGGGGCAAGAACGTACCTGCTGTGACGACGCACACACGCAGCGTTTGCCTACAAAACGGATATCTCACCCACGATCCGCCATGAACTGCCACCCTTTGCGGCGGTGCGGCACCGTAGCCCTTGACGTAGTCGACGCGTTGGTCCATGCGGAGACGGAGTCTGGCTCCGCCCGGCGATGAGAGGAGAGGTCCCTTGTTGCATCTCGGCACGGAGGCCGGCTCGCGGACGACTTCGGCGTCCCGGACGGCGACGACCAGTACTGCCACCACCCGTACGGCGAAAGCCGATCCCGGGACCCCGGAGTGCGATCCCCCTGACGCCCCCGTCGGCGGCCCCTGTGACCTGGTGACCGTTCCGGCCCGCCAGGGGCTGGAGGCCGTGGACATCCTGCGCCGCGGCGCCGATCAGGAGGCCGTCGGCCCGGTCCTGCACGACGGCACCTGCGACACCCTGGGCTTCCTGGTGCCGCCCGGCACCGCGGAGGCCTGGGACGTACCGGGCAGTGCCTGTACGAAGACGAACGGCCGTGGGCTGCGCGTCCCCGCCGAGCCGCCGGTCTCCGGGAGCGGCTGGCTGCTGCCGCCCGCCGCCGACGCCCGGGTCACCGACCCGGCCGCGCTGCGCGCCGCACTCGACCAGGCAGCCCGGCTGATCGAGGCGGCCGACAACTGCTGCTGAGCCCATAATGGCCAGGTGGGCGGGTTTCCCCGCCGCTGCCGGTCCTGCACCGGCCCGGGCGATGAGCAGTGAGTAGGGACGAGCGTCAGTGGCACGTCGAGGTGCGTCGAGCGGAGGCGCGGGCGGCCGGAAACGAGCGGACCGCAAGTCCGACCGCAAGCCGGAGACCCTCTCCGAGACCGTCGACGGCGGCCTCGCCGAGCTGATCCCCGACCGGGAGCGGCCGCACGCCTGGACGCTGACCCTGGACGGCGCCCCGCAGTCCCACGTCGACCTCGACGACCCCTCTCATCTCTCCTTCGCCTACCAGCGCCGGATCGGCCACATCGCCGATCTGACAGCCCCCGCGGGGCAGCCCCTGCACGTCGTGCACCTGGGCGGCGGCGCCTTCACCCTCGCCCGGTACGTCGCGGCGACCCGGCCGCGCTCCACCCAGCAGATCGTCGAGTTGGACGCAGCGCTCGTCCAACTGGTGCGTCGGGAGCTGCCGTTGGACCCGCAGGCCCGGATCAGGGTCCGCTCCACCGACGCCCGCGCCGGGCTCGGGAAGATCCCGGACGACTGGGCGGATCTCGTCATCGCCGATGTCTTCAGCGGAGCCCGTACGCCCGCCCACCTCACCAGCGCCGAGTTCCTCACCGACGTACGCCGGGTCCTGAAGCCCGCCGGACAGTACGTGGCCAACCTCGCCGACGGCCCGCCGCTGGCCCATCTGCGCGGCCAGATCGCCACCGCCGCCACCGTCTTCCCCGAGCTGGCACTCGCGGCCGATCCGGCCGTGCTGCGCGGCCGCCGCTTCGGCAACGCCGTGCTGCTCGCCTCGGCGCTCCCGCTCAAGGTGGCCGAACTGACCCGCCGGGTCGCCACCGACCCGCACCCCGGACGCGTCGAACACGGCAAGGAGCTCGCCGACTTCACCGGTGGCGCGGCGGCGGTGAGTGATGCGGACGCCCGTCCGTCACCCGCGCCTCCGCCCTCCGCCTTCGAGTGAGCGGCGGCTGATCAGACGATCTCGACCATCGGCGGATGGCCGTTCCAGGTACAGAAGACCGACACCGTCGTCCCTTCGTCGGTGGTGAAGTTCACCCGGATCCAGTCCGTGTTCGTCCAGACCCGCATCGACCAGCCCGGATCCGGTGTGGCCGAGACGAGCTTCGCCCAGTCGGTGCCGAGTTCGAATACGACCCGTCCGCCGTCCGTCGGGTAGCTCCTGACCGTGCCGGAGGGCTCGGGCGGGCGCGTGGACGCGGGGCTGCTCGAAGGGGTGCGGGACGGCTGCCGGGGAGGGGTCGGGGACGGCTTCGGGGTGGTACGAGGGGTACTGCTCGGCGTCGGTGCCGGCGACGACGGCGGGCGCCTCGTCGAGGACGACAACGCGTCCGCCCCGCTGTGGCTGTCACGGGCGCTCGCGGAGATGGGCACCGCGCGCGGCGGGTCGTACGCCGTCCCCGCCATCACCGTGTGCACGCCCCACCACGACAGCGTGACCGCAGCGCCGGTGGCGAGCGACCACGCGAGCGCGTGTACGAGTCCTCGTTGCATCCGGCACATCCTGCACCACAGGGCCCCGTACTGTCCCCGTACCCCCACGGACAGGACCGCGGGCCGGTCGATGGCGTACGGTGCCGCCCATGCCAAGTGTGCTCGTGGTCGAGGACGACCAGTTCGTACGTTCCGCCCTCATCCGGCACCTGACCGAGGCCTCCCATACGGTACGGAGTGTCGGTACCGCGCTGGAAGCGCTGCGCGAAGTCGCCCACTTCCGATTCGATGTGGTCATCCTCGATCTCGGGCTGCCCGACCTCGACGGATCCGAGGCGCTGAAGATGCTCCGCGGCATCACCGACGTACCCGTGATCATCGCGACCGCGCGGGACGACGAGAGCGAGATCGTCCGGCTGCTGAACGACGGCGCCGACGACTACCTGATCAAGCCGTTCTCGGTGGAACACCTGTCGGCGCGGATGGCCGCCGTGCTGCGCCGTTCGCGCGCCGCCGGGGGTGAGGCGCCGCCGCCGAGCGTCATCCAGGTCGGCGGACTCTCCATCGATCCGCTGCGCCGCCAGGCCGAACTGGACGGCACCGCACTCGACCTCACCCGCCGCGAGTTCGATCTGCTCACCTTCCTCGCCGGGCGTCCCGGGGTCGTCGTCCCGCGCAAGGAACTCCTGGCCGAGGTCTGGCAGCAGTCGTACGGCGACGACCAGACCATCGACGTCCATCTCTCCTGGCTGCGACGCAAGCTGGGGGAGACGGCGGCCAGGCCGCGCTATCTGCACACCCTGCGCGGTGTCGGAGTGAAACTCCAGCCGCCCGCGGTGCAACGGCCCGACCCGGAGCAGTCCGTATGAGATGGGCCCTGGTCAAGGTCTGTCTGGCCGTCACCGCGATGGTCGTCATCGCCTTCGCCGTACCGCTCGGCCTGGTCATCAAGGAGATGGCCCGCGACCGGGCCTTCTCCGACGCCGAGCGGCAGGCCGCCACGATCGGTCCGACCCTGTCCATCACCACCGACCGTGCCGAACTGGAGACGGCCGTCCTCACCACCGAGCCGGGCGGCGAGGGCCGCATGGCCGTCCACGTCCCCGCATCCGAGGAGTCGGACGGCCGGCCGGTGGAGATCGGCACCCGGCGCGCCACCCGCAAGGACGTGGAGACCGTACGCACCTCGGGGCGCGCCTCGATCAGCGAGGTCACCGGCGGTTCCGCACTGCTCCAGCCGACCGCGCTGGGGTCGGGGGGCATCGCCGTCGTCGAGGTGTTCGTACCCGAGGGCGAGGAGTCCAACGGGGTCGCCACCGCCTGGCTGATGCTGGCGGGCGTGGGCATCGCGCTGATCGTCGGCTCGGTCGCGGTCGCCGACCGGCTCGGCGTACGGATGGTGAAGCCCGCCCAGCGGCTCGCGGGCGCCGCCCACGACCTGGGGGAGGGCAGGCTGGGGACCAGGGTCCGCGAGGAGGGGCCGACCGAACTGCGTTCCGCCGCCGTCGCGTTCAACTCCATGGCCGACCAGGTCGTCCAGCTCCTCGCCAACGAACGGGAACTGGCCGCCGACCTCTCGCACCGGCTGCGCACCCCGCTCACCGTCCTGCGCCTCAACGCCGCCTCGCTCGGTGAGGGCCCGGCCGCCGAGCAGACCCGGGCAGCCGTCGAGCAGCTGGAGCACGAGGTCGACACGATCATCCGCACCGCCCGCGAACAGCGCCCCCAGACCCAGGGGCTGAACAGCGGACCCGGGGCCGGCTGCGATGCCTCAGAGGTGATCCGCGAGCGGATGGACTTCTGGTCGGCGCTCGCCGAGGACGAGGGGCGCGAGGTGCGCCTCGCGGGAGTGGACCGTACGGTACGCATCCCCGTCGCCCGGCCCGAACTCGTCGCCGCACTCGATGCGTTGCTCGGCAACGTCTTCCGGCACACCCAGGAGGGCACCGCCTTCGCCGTCGACGTGCACCACAGCGGCGACGCCGTGATCGTGCTGGTCTCGGATGCGGGCGGTGGCATAGCGGACCCCAAGGCGGCGCTGACGCGCGGCGGAAGCGGTGGGGGAGGGGAGCGGGCCTCGGTGGGCTCGACCGGGCTCGGGCTCGACATCGTCCGCCGCGTCGCGGAGTCCACCGGTGGCGATGTGCGGATCGGGCGGTCGGTGCTCGGCGGCACGGAGGTCCGCATCTGGATCTGGCTCGACGGGCGTGGGCCCGGGCAGGGCGGGCGCCGCCGCCGGGTGGTCCGGCAGCGCCGCCGCCTCCGGACCGCGGGCCGGTCTTAACCAGCACCGATGCGTCCCTTAAGCGAACCCTAAGAACATCAACTCGTGACCGATACAGCCTATTTGCCGGTTTCGGGGCCGCTAGCGTGCTCCCGCACCCACACCCCCGTACGACAGAGGCAGGCACGCAATGGGCACCAGTACGCACCGGCGCACGGCGAGCACCAGGACCAAGGCGATCGGCGCTGTCGTCGCCGCGGCAGTGATCGGCTCCGCGGTCTTCGCCCTCACGGGCACGGCACAGGCCGCTTCGGTAGGCGCGGCGTACACCAGGACCAGCGGCTGGACGGGCGGCTACACCGGGCAGTACGTCGTCACCAACGACACCGACAAGGTCCAGACGGGCTGGACACTCGAATTCGACCTGCCCGCGGGCACGAGGATCAGCTCCCTCTGGAACGGCGAACACACCGTCAGCGGCAACCACGTCACCGTGAAGCCCGCCGACTGGAACAAGGAGCTGGCGCCCGGCAGGTCGGCCACCGTCGGCTTCGTCACCACCTCGGACGGCACGGCGGCGGACCCGACCGGCTGCCTGATCAACAACGCCAAGTGCTCCGTCGACACCGGAGCGACCCCGGAGCCCAGCGGACGCCCGACCGGGACCGCGACCCCGACTCCCTCGGCCACCCCCACGGCCAAGCCCACACAGACCGCCACGGCGACCCCCACACCCACACCCACCCCCACACCCACCGCGACCGAGGGCGGCGGCGGTACGGCGGGCGGCGCCGGCTTCGCCCCGTACGTCGACACCTCCCTCTACCCGGCGTACGACCTGGTCGACACGGCCACCAAGACCGGGGTGCAGGAGTTCAACCTCGCCTTCATCACCTCCGGCGGCAGCTGCGCCCCGCTCTGGGGCGGCGTCACCGCCCTCGGCGACGACCACGTCGCTTCCCAGATCGGCGCGCTGCGCGCCAAGGGCGGCGACGTCCGGGTCTCCTTCGGCGGCGCGGCAGGCTCCGAACTGGCGCTCAGCTGCACCTCCGCCGCCGACCTGGCCGGCGCGTACGGCAAGGTCATAGACACGTACAAGCTCACCAAGGTCGACTTCGACATCGAAGGCGGCGCGCTGCCCGACACGGCGGCCAACTCCCGCCGCGCCCAGGCGATCGCGCAGCTGCAGAAGTCCCACCCGGGCCTCGATGTGTCCTTCACCCTGCCGGTCATGCCCGAGGGCCTCACCCAGCCGGGTGTGGACCTGATCGCCGACGCGAAGAAGAGCGGCGTCAAGGTCGGGGCGGTCAACATCATGGCGATGGACTACGGCGCCTCGTACAGCGGTGACATGGGCTCCTACGCGATCCAGGCGGCGACCGCGACGCAGGCCCAGGTCAAGGGCGTGCTCGGGCTGTCGGACGCGGCGGCGTGGAAGGCCGTGGCCGTCACCCCGATGATCGGCGTGAACGACGTCAGCACCGAGATCTTCAAGGTCGAGGGCGCCACGCAGCTGGTGAAGTTCGCCCAGGAGAAGGGGCTGGGCCGGCTGGCGATGTGGTCGGGCACGCGGGACAAGGCGTGCGCGGGCGGGGCGAAGCCGTCGGCGGATGCGTCGTGCAGCTCGATCGTGCAGGAGCCGCTCGCCTTCACGAAGGCGTTCGGCGCGTACAAGTAGTTTTCTCCGCCCCGCAGACCGCCCCCCCCCCCGCGCGCACCCCGGCCGGCCCCACACCCCCACATCCGGCCGGGGTGCGCCCCCATTTTTCTTGGCGAACGGTTCCGTCCCCGGTCGCCGGACGGGCCTGGTCTTCCGGCCCGTCCGGCGACCGCGGTCCGCGCGACCGCCTGGTCACACCTTCCGGTTCACCGCAGAGAGCGCCGCCGGAATCGCTGCCGTCAGCACGGACGTGTCCAGCCGCGCCCCCACGGCATCGCCCCGTCCGCCCGGCACTCCACGTACGCCATCGCCGGACCGCAAGGCGGCCTCACGGCCCGCCGGGCCGCTGGCGCGGTCCCCACGCGGAGCGCGTGGATGCGGACATCGACCTGCTAGGCCTGCGCTCCGGCGAGCCGAACCACGGCGACGACACCCATGACGCACCGGTGCGCGCCGTGGCGGCGGGCGACGCGGAGGCGGCCGGCCGGGCGGCCCGGACCGAACCGGAGACCACGCCGACCCGGCTGCGCACGGCCTGAACCCACCCACCTCGGCGACAGCCGGGCCACAGGTAGGCCCTTTCACCTCGGCGCCACGGTTCGGAGGGAGAACGCGGATGCGGCCCAACGCACCCCCTGGCTCCGCACCCTGTTCACCTTCCGGTGGGCGGACGAGCAAAGTCCAGCCGTGGCCGAACCGGCCCGATGGTGCACACGAAAACAGCGCGATCGGTCTGCTTCCGCCGGGACCCTGCACTCTTCCCGGCTCCAGACCCTCGCCGGCCTGGGAGTATTCACGAGCACGCGCTGTCCGCGGACGGTGCCGGAACGCTTAGGCAAGGCTTCGACCGGACACGGTCGCGTGACTTGCAGGACACACTCGGGCAACAGAACCGTCTTCAACTCTTGACACCCACCCCCTTGAGGCAGCAACCTTCCGGCATCGGCGCATGGGAGCGCTCCCACATCGCACGGGAAATTCTCGCGCGGACAGCACTGCCCGTGTCTTCCCCCCTGCACCACCTGGCACTTGCACCCACCTGCGCGTACGGCGCGCAGTCAGAACGCCAGTCCCGCCCTGGAACAAGGAGTAGTGGAATGCGTATCACCCGCACCGACGCCGGCCGGCGTCGCAAAGCCGCGCTGGTGGCCACCACGGGCCTGACGGCCACCGCCCTGTTGCTGACCGGATGCAGCGACTCGGGCTCATCGGACTCCAGCGGGAGCTCCGACGCAAACGGGAAGATCACGTTGACCGTCGCCGACTTCGGGCAGTTCGGTTACAAGGAAGCGGGTCTCTTCGCCAAGTACCACGAGCTCAACCCGAACATCACGGTCAAGGAGGACGCCACCGCCGACGAGAAGGTCTACTACCCCAAGCTGCTCCAGCAGCTGAACTCGGGCAGTGGCCTGGCGGACGTCCAGGGCCTCGAGGTCGGCCGGATCAAGGAGATCGTCGACACCAAGGCGGACCAGTTCGCCGACCTCAGCAAGGTGATCAACGTCGACGACTGGGTGTCCTGGAAGGAGAAGCAGGCCACCACGCCCGACGGAAAGGTGATCGGCGCCGGTACCGACATCGGACCGATGTCGCTCTGCTACAACACCGACCTCTTCAAGAAGGCCGGTCTGCCGACCGACCCCAAGGAGGTCGCCGCCAAGGTTGCCGGCGGCTGGGAGGACTACCTCAAGCTCGGTGAGGAGTACAAGAAGTCCGCCCCCAAGGGCACCTTCTTCATGGACTCCGCGAGCGCGATGTACAACGCCGTGGTGAGCTCCAACCCGAAGCAGTACTACGACGAGAGCGGCAAGCCGATCTACAAGGACAGCCCCAGCGTCAAGCAGGGCTGGGACCTGGCGGCCGAGGCTGCGGACAAGAAGCTGACGCAGGGCCTCGCCCAGTTCAGCCCCCCGTGGAACGCCGCACTGCGCAAGAGCACCATGGCCACCGTGGTCTGCCCCGCGTGGATGGCCGGTCAGATCTCGGTCAACGCCGGTGAGGGCAACAAGGGCAAGTGGAACATCACCACCGCCCCCGGGACGACCGCCGCCAACTGGGGTGGCTCGTTCCTCGCCGTGCCCAAGTCGGGCAAGCACGTCGACGAGGCCACCAAGCTCGTCAAGTGGCTGACCGCTCCTGAGCAGCAGGCCGCCGTCTTCAAGGCGATCGGCAGCTTCCCGTCCAACAAGCTGGCGTACGACCTGCCGGACGTGAAGACCGCGAAGCTCCCGTACTTCAACGACGCCCCGATCGGTGAGATCTACGCCGGTGAGGCCAAGTCGATCCCTGAGACCGTTCTCGGCCCGAAGGACGGCGTGATCAAGGACAGCATCTCCACCCAGATCAACAACATGGAGCAGCGCGGCACCAAGCCGGACGACGCCTGGAAGGCCGCGACCACCGCGATCGACAAGGCGATCGGCTGACCGTCGCAGCAGCGGGCGGCCCCCGGGCCGCCCGCACCTGCGTGTCCCCACCCCGCGGGGCACCGGGGCCGCGCACAGCCCGTCTCCCGATGGGCGTGCACGGGGCGGCCGGGTATCTCCCCGGCCGCCCCGTGCGAGCCCACCGCACGCGCCTTCGGCCCATCCAGCCCCGTACCCGGGTAACCAGCAATCCAGGGAAGGACTCCCGCCCGTGGCCACCTCGACTCCCACCCGGGATGCATACGCCCCGCCACCCCGCGGTTCCCAGCAGACACCACTGAACGCCCGCCGACAGACGTGGCGGAGCCGGCTCTGGCGGTTCGACGACAAGGCGTCGCCGTACGCCTACATAGCCCCGTTCTTCCTCGTCTTCGGTGCTTTCGGGCTCTATCCGCTGGTCTACACCGGCTGGATCGCCCTGCACCGGGTGGAGATGACCGGACTGAACCAGATGGAATGGGTCGGCTGGGACAACTTCGACAAGATCCTGCACGACGCGGAGTTCTGGACGGCCGTCAGCAACACCTTCCTGATCGGCGTCATGTCGACGGTCCCGCAGTTGCTCGTCGCGCTGGGCCTGGCCCATCTGCTGAACTACAAGCTCCGCGCCAGCACCTTCTGGCGGACGGTCATCCTCACCCCGTACGCCACCTCCGTGGCCTCGGCGGCCCTGGTCTTCGCCCTGGTCTTCCGGGCCGACGGGGGCCTGCTGAACTGGGCGCTGGAGTTCGTCGGCCTCGGTCACACCAACTGGGCCAACGGGCACTGGACGTCCAAGATCGCGATCTCCATCATCGTGATCTGGCGCTGGACCGGCTACAACACGCTGATCTACCTCGCCGCCATGCAGGCCGTGCCGACCGATCTGTACGAGGCGGCGTCGCTCGACGGAGCGTCCCGCTGGCAGCAGTTCCGCAAGGTGACCATCCCCTCGCTGCGGCCCACGATCCTGTTCACGATCGTCATCTCGACCATCGGTTCCATGCAGCTGTTCGGCGAGCCCCTGCTGCTGGAGGGCGGCACCCTCGGCGCGACCGGAGGCAACGAGAATCAGTACGAGACCCTCAGCGTCTACCTCTACAACTACGGCTGGAACCTGGGGCATCTCGGTCCGGCCGCCGCAGTGGCCTGGGCGATGCTCGCCCTCCTGCTGATCATCGCCGCGGTCAACTGGCTCATCGGCCGCTTCGTACGCAAGTCCGCGGTCTGACCGGGAGCGATATCCATGACCATCACCAGCCCCACCAAAGTCCCGGAGCTCGGCCTCCCGGCACGTTCCGCAGACCGCCTCCAGAAAGGCCCGAGCCGCTTCAAGCCCGGCGCCGGCAAGCAACTGCAGGGCGGTCCGTTCGCCTACATCGCCCTGGCCGTCGTCGGTATCGGCTCGCTGCTGCCGCTGTACTGGACCCTGGTGGCCGCCTCCCACACGCAGGACGAGGTGCTGGCCTCCACACCGCCCTTCCTGCCGGGCGGACGGTTGTTCCACAACCTCGACGCGGCCTGGAACCAGGCACATCTGGGCAAGGCGATCGTCAACAGCGTCATCGTCTCCAGCTGCATCACGGCGGCGACGCTCTTCTTCTGCACGCTGGCCGGTTACGCCTTCGCCAAGATGCGGTTCACCGGACGCAACGGACTGATGGCCGGGGTCATCGCCACGCTGACGATCCCGCCGCAGCTCAGTGTCGTCCCGCTGTTCATGATGATGTCCGACCTCGGCTGGGGCGGGAATCTGGAGTCGGTGATCTTCCCGACCCTGGTGAGCGCGTTCGGCGTGTTCTTCATGCGTCAGTACCTGTCGGAGGCGCTGCCGTACGAGCTCATCGAGGCCGCCAAGATCGACGGTGCGAACAACTTCCGTATCGTGCGGAGCGTGGTGCTCCCGGTGGCCCGCCCCGCGATGATGGTGCTCGGGATGCTCACTTTCGTGCAGGCGTGGAACGACTTCTTCTGGCCCTATCTCGCCCTGAACCAGGAGAACCCGACGCTCCAGGTGGCCCTCGGCCAGCTGAGCGCGTCCTACACCCCCGACCAGAGCATCGTCATGGCCGGTGCGCTGATCAGCACGCTGCCGCTGCTCGTGGTGTTCGTGATCTTCGGCAAGAAGATCGTCGGAGGGATCATGTCCGGCGCCGTCAAGGGCTGACCCGACGGCACCCGGCGCACCGGGTGATGGTCCGTCACCCGGTGCCCCCCGCTCCCGGATGTCCCGTACGGCCTGCCCCGACCACAGGCCGTACGGGCCCGGAGCCCCACCCCTACCTCCTCTGCCTCGCCCTGCCTCTGTTCCGTCCACACATGGGAGCGCTCCCGCATGACTGCCGTACGACCTGACATCACCCCGAAGCCGGCATCCGAGGCAACGAACTCGACGACACTCTTCCCGACGGGCTTCGTCTGGGGAGCGGCCACGGCCGCCTACCAGGTCGAAGGCGCGGCTGCCGAGGGCGGCCGCACCCCTTCCATCTGGGACACCTTCAGTCACACCCCTGGCAAGGTTCTGGCCGGTGACACCGGTGACGTCGCCGCCGACCACTACCACCGTTACCGGGACGACGTGGCCCTGATGAAGGAGCTCGGGCTCAAGGCCTACCGCTTCTCCGTCTCCTGGTCCCGGGTGCAGCCCACCGGCCGCGGCCCCGCCGTCGAGCGCGGCCTGGACTTCTACCGCAAGCTCGTCGACGAGCTCCTCGAAGCGGGCATCGCCCCCGTCGCCACCCTCTACCACTGGGACCTTCCCCAGGAGCTGGAGGACGCGGGCGGCTGGCCCGAGCGGGCCACCGCCGAGCGTTTCGCCGACTACACCGCCATCATGGCGCGCGCCCTCGGCGACCGGGTCCCGGTGTGGACCACCTTCAACGAGCCGTGGTGCTCGGCCTTCCTCGGTTACGGCTCCGGCGTGCACGCCCCCGGCCGCACCGAACCGGCGGCCACCCTGCGCGCGGCACACCATCTCAACCTCGCCCATGGCCGGGCGATCGAGGTACTGCGCGATCGACTCCCCGCTGGAGCGCAGACCTCGGTCACCCTCAATCTGCACCAGGTCCGCCCGCTGACCGACAGTGCCGCCGACGTGGACGCCGCCCGTCGGATCGACGCGGTGGGCAACCGGATCTTCACGGGCCCGATGCTGCGCGGCGCGTACCCCGAGGACCTGATCGCCGACACCTCGCACGTGGTGGACTGGTCGAAGCTGGTCCACGACGGCGACCTGGCCGCCATCTCCCGCCCCGTCGATGTGCTGGGGGTGAACTACTACACGCCCACGATCGTCTCCATGCCGCAGGAGGGCAAGGGCGACTCCCGCGACGACGGCCACGGCAACAGCGACCACTCCCCGTGGACCGGCTCCGAACAGGTCGCCTTCCACCTCGCCGAGGGCAAGAAGCGCACCGCGATGAACTGGGCTATCGACCCCAACGGGCTGTACGAGCTGCTCATGGACGTCACCCGCGACCACCCGGGGCTGCCGTTGATGGTCACCGAGAACGGCGCGGCCTTCGACGACCAGGTCTCGCCCGACGGCCGGGTCGACGACCCGGAGCGGATCGAGTACCTGCGCGGCCACCTCGACGCCGTCCAGCGGGCCGTCGCCGACGGCGCGGATGTCCGCGGCTACTTCCTGTGGTCGCTGATGGACAACTTCGAGTGGGGGTACGGATACTCCAAGCGCTTCGGCGCGGTCTACGTCGACTACGCGTCCCAGCGCCGCATCCCCAAGTCGAGCGCCCACTGGTACGCCGATGTGATCCGCCGTCACGCACTTCCCCCGGCCCCCGAACTCCTCTGACTTCTCTGAGGGGTGTCCCGTGTGCAGACACACGTGACGGACGACGGAGACCCGGCCCCGTGCCGGGTCTCCGTCGTTTCCGCAGCTCCCGTTGTTCCGGCCGGCTCCCGGATGCGTATCCGCAGATCCGGTGACCCATGGCCACCTGCACCCGGCACCGTCATCCCGTATGGTGGGAGCGCTCCCATAGTTTGGGCCCGGCAGGCCTTCCGAGGTCGGACAGGTGTCACGGGGTCCAACAGGTGGACTTGGTTTGGTTATCTGACTGTGAGAAGTTGACCGCGAACGGGAGGCAGCCATGGCGGCAGCGCGAGTACGGAGCGGCGGGCGGCCGACGCTCGAAGAGGTCGCGGCACGGGCCGGAGTCGGCCGTGGCACGGCCTCCCGGGTCATAAACGGCTCGCCGCGGGTCAGCGAGCACACCCGTGAGGCGGTCGAAGCCGCCGTCGCCGAGCTGGGATACGTACCCAACCGCGCGGCCCGCGCACTCGCCGGAAACCGCACGGACGCCATCGCCCTCGTCGTTCCCGAGCCCGAGACCCGGTTCTTCGCCGAGCCGTACTTCTCGGACATCGTCCGCGGTGTCGGCGCGGCCCTCGCCGACACCGAGATGCAGCTGCTGCTGACCCTGGTCGGCAACGACCGCGAGCGGAAGCGGCTGGCCCAGTATCTGACGGCGCACCGCGTCGACGGCGTGCTGCTGGTCTCCGTGCACGCCGACGACCCGCTGCCGGACCTGCTGGAACAGCTCGGCATGCCGGCCGTGATGAGCGGCCGCAGATCCGCCTCCGAGACGCTGGCCGCGGTCGACTCCGACAACTTCGAGGGCGCCCGCGGCGCCGTCGACCATCTGATCTCCCGCGGTCGCCGCTCCATCGCCACGATCACCGGGCGCCTCGACGTGTACGGCGCGCAGCGCCGCCTCGACGGCTACCGCAAGGCGGTCGCGGCGGCCGGTCTCGGCCCGGACGAGGAGCTGATCGCGCCCGCCGACTTCACCGAGGAGGGCGGTGCCCGCGCCATGCGGGAGCTGCTGGCCCGCCGCCCCGACGTGGACGCGGTCTTCGCCGCCTCCGACGTGATGGCGGCGGGCGCGCGTCAGGTCCTGCGCGAGGCAGGCCGGCGCATCCCGGACGATGTGGCGCTGATCGGCTTCGACGACTCGGCCGTCGCCCGTCACATGGACCCGGCGCTCACCAGCGTGCGCCAGCCGATCGAGGAGATGGGCCGGGTGATGACGCGGGTGCTGCTCCAGGAGATCGCGGGCGAGAACGAGGTGCGCCCGCAGATCGTGCTCCCGACGGAACTCGTCGTCCGCGATTCGTCCTGACGGACGCCCCGGGCCGAACGCAGGGGTGACGACCGTCACACAGGGGCCTGGTGAGGGGGGCTCAGTCGCACGGGCACACGAGAAGGGCCCCGGTCCGAAGACCGGGGCCCTTCCCTTCAGGGTGAGTAACGGGACTCGAACCCGCGACATCCTGGACCACAACCAGGTGCTCTACCATCTGAGCTATACCCACCATGTCCGGTCTTTTTCTGACCGGCCGAGAAAAAGTGTACAGGGTCCGAGAGGGTGCTCGCGCCCTCGTTGTTCAGCCGCTGATCCCGGGCCCCGAAACACTCGTGACCAGCGGCTTCCCAAGGTCCTAGACCGACTGCTGCGTCAGGCGTGTCGCAATGGCCTTCGCCTGCTCGGAGTCGGGCCCGGGCTGCGGTACGAAGACCGCTTCCCGGTAGTACCGCAGCTCCGTGATGGAGTCACGGATGTCCGCGAGCGCCCGGTGGTTGCCGTTCTTCTCCGGGCTGTTGAAGTACGCCTTCGGGTACCAGCGGCGGGCCAGCTCCTTGATCGAGGACACATCGACGATCCGGTAGTGGAGGTAGCCCTCCAGAGCCGCCATGTCGCGGGCCAGGAAGCCACGGTCGGTACCGACCGAGTTTCCGCAGAGCGGGGCCTTGCCCGGCTCCTTCACGTGCTCGCGCACGTAGGCCAGTACCTGGGCCTCGGCGTCGGCCAGGGTGGTGCCGCCGGCCAGCTCGTCGAGGAGGCCCGAGGTGGTGTGCATCTGCCGCACCACCTCGGGCATCGTCTCCAGCGTCCTGTCCGGCGGGCGGATCACGATGTCCACCCCTTCGCCGAGCACGTTCAACTCCGAGTCGGTGACCAGTGCGGCCACCTCGATGAGTGCGTCTTCCGTCAACGAGAGCCCGGTCATCTCGCAGTCGATCCACACCATGCGATCGTTCATACGCCCCACCCTACGGGGCGCTGCGCTGCCCCGGCAGGGTCGGGCGTCCTGTGGCGTACGCATCGGACGCCGGCTTCCCGTGCTCCGGCTGACCCGCACCGACCGCCGTGGGGGCCGCGACCGCGGGGCCCGACGGGGCTCCCGTCGCGCCGGGCCTCCGGCTCGCGGGCGTGCCCTGTGCGGGCACCACCGTGTCGATGGCGGTCGCCACCGGGTCCGGCGCCCCGGCCTGCGGACGGCGGGCCCGGTAGGCGGCCCGGTACGCGGCGGGGGAGGAGCCCAGCTGGCGCCGGAAGTGTCCGCGCAGCGCGACCGGCGAGCGGAAGCCGCAGCGGCCCGCGACCTCGTCGACCGAGTAGTCGGACGTCTCCAGCAGTCGCTGCGCCTGCAGCACCCGCTGGGTGATCAGCCACTGGAGCGGCGCGCTGCCGGTGAGCGAACGGAACCTCCGGTCGAAGGTCCGCCTGCTCATGTAGGCGCGCCCGGCCAGCGTCTCCACGTCGAACTGCTCGTGCAGGTGCTCCAGCGCCCAGGCCACGACCTCTGCGAGCGGGTCGGAGCCGATCTCCTCAGGTAAAGACCTGTCGAGGTAGCGCTCCTGACCGCCACTGCGCCGCGGCGGGACCACGAGCCGGCGGGCCAGCGCACCGGCGGCCTCCGTGCCGTGGTCCGTGCGGACTATGTGCAGACAGAGGTCGATGCCGGCCGCCGTCCCTGCGGAGGTGAGCACGTCGCCGTCGTCGACGAACAGCTCACGCGGGTCGACATGGACCGACGGATAGCGCTTGGCCAGCGTCGGTGCGTACATCCAGTGCGTGGTGGCCGGGCGGCCGTCCAGCAGGCCCGCGGCGGCGAGCACGAACGCCCCGGTGCACAGCCCGACGATGCGGGCCCCTTCCTCGTGGGCACGGCGCAGCGCGTCCAGCGCCTCGGCGGGCGGCGGAGAGGTGATCGAACGCCAGGCGGGCACCACGACGGTGCCTGCCCTGCTGATCGCCTCCAGCCCGTAGGGCGTGGTGAGTTCGAGTCCCCCCGTGGTGCGCAGCGGTCCCTCTTCCCCGCCGCAGACGAGCAGTCGGTAGCGCGGAACTCCCGCGTCCTGGCGGTCGATCCCGAACACGGAGAGCGGGATGGAGCTCTCGAAGATGGGGCCGCCGCTGAACAGCAGCACGGCGACGACTTCCCGACGTCGTCGTCCGCTGAGCTTCCGTACAGCCTCCGTTGCGGCGGCGGAGTCCTGGCTCATGACGCTAAGCCCCCCTCGGTGTTCGCGTCTCCCTGGTCCTTACGGGCCTGTCGCTCCTGCACATTTCCCCTCGGTCTTGCGCGAGTCCCCAGTCTTCGGCACCCAAGATCGAATCTACTGCGTCCCGCGGTGCCGACGTGACAAGTTGACCAACCAGCACTATGTCGACAAGGCAACTTGGCGGGAAGCATTCGATCACGAAGCGTTTCACCCAGAAGCCGTGCAGGGAAGTGCGCCTCGCATTCGTGGCCCGTCCCCGTCGGGTGGAAGCGTACCGCCTGGTCTCTTCTTGCCTGGTGGCAAGGGGGTTGATCGGCCAATTCCCCAAGGAATGGGCAGGGGTGAGAAGTTGGCTGAAAATATATGGTTGCGCAAGCCTGAATCCGTCGTTTGACCGGCGCACGACCCCGACGATGCGACTGCGCCCGTACGCCCCCTGTGGCCAGGTGGGCGGGGCGGGACCCGGCAGGTCGCGACGGGAACGGCGGAACCGGGACGGGTGGCGGTATCCGGTCGGTGGGTGTATCGGCGGCCGGGGCGGCGGATGTGCCGAACGCCACGCGGGCGACCGGTACCGGTGAACAGCTGAACACCGCCGCGGCGTCGTTTCCCGGCATCGCTCCGCCGTCGGCGCCCCGGGGTGCCCCGCTTCGGTGCGGAGCGTGCGGTGCCGTGACTCTGCGGCGCCGGCGCGTGGCCGGTGGTGCTCGGCTGCTTGCTGGTCGCCGAGGACGGCCCGCCGTTCACGCGAGCTCGATGTACTACGCAACCGGCATTGCCATACGGAGCCGCCTCGGGCATGCTCCCTGGAACATCGCACGCGCTTTGCGGGGGTCTGGGCAGTGGAGGAGTGGCGCCGTACCCTTGGGGGTAAGGGGTTGGGAAGATGATTCCCGGACACCGCATCACCGCCCGCTGATACACCTTCCCCAAGCCGCTCACTCCTCACGAGGACTCTCTTCGCCGAGACACCGATGGCCGGTCACGAAATCCCCGAACCCGCGGACCGCAAGCAGGTAGCCGACCCTCTGTCGGACCAGCAGGCGGTCGAAGAAACACGCCATTCCTGCGATCCCGCCTTCCGGCATGGGGTCGTGGTCGGCTTCGACGGCTCCACGTCCAGTGAGCGAGCCCTCGCGTATGCCATCGGGATGGCCCGGAGATCAGGCTCCGGTCTGATCATCGTCCATGTCGCCAACCGGCTGCCGACCACGGTCTGGGCAGGCTGCGAGCCGCCCGTCTTCGTCGACGTGCCCGATCACCGCACCGAGGTCCTCGGGCTGGAGCTCGCCTGCGCGGACTACCTCTCCGAGGTCCCGTGGGTGCTCGTCGAGCGGGGCGGCGACATCTGCCACGAGCTGGAGGACGTGGGCCGGGAGTACTCGGCCGACGCGATCGTCGTCGGTTCCACGCACGGCATCGTCGGCCGGATCTTCGGCTCGGTGGCGGGGCGGCTGGCGCGGCGCGCGCAGCGCCCGGTCGTGGTCATTCCCTAGCGCGGACTCCTGGCGGAACCGCGGCGACCCCTCACCGCTCCCTCGTTCTCCGACGTGGCGTCAACTCGCCGTCGGAAACAGGCAATCTACTCGCCCGTAGAGGTGGATTGTGCGCTTGTGAAGGGTACATAAGGGCCACGGGAATCAGCACCACTGCCTTTGAAGGGAGCCCGCCGTGGACAATGACGTCTCTGCGGGGAACAGCAGCACCTCCACCCTCGGCCATCTCGCCCTGGGACTCACCCTGTTGGCGTTCGGTATCGGTCACACCGGGGTCATCGACGGTGTGACGGCGGCCGACGCCGTCTCGCTCGCGCTGTATGTCGGCGGTATAGCCCTGTTCGTCGCCGGACTGCTGGAGTTCCGCGCCGGCAGCGGATTCACCGGCACGGCCTTCGTCGGACTCGGCGCCTTCTGGTTCACCTGGGGCACCGGTGCCGATGCCCAAGTCTCCAGTCATGCGGCGGGCATGTTCCTGCTGCTCTGGGCGCTGTTCGCACTCAGCCTGGCTCTCGGGTCGGCCGGCGGCGGCCTGCTCGCCCAGGGGACGTACGGACTGCTCTTCCTGGGGCTTCTGCTCCTGGGTGTCGGGCAGTTCGCCGACAGCGACGGGCTCGGCAAGGTCGGCGGCTGGCTCGCCGCGGTGGCCGGTCTCGCCGCCTGGTACGGGGCGACGGCGGCGCTGGCCAAGTGGCCGACGGTGCTCCCGAAGCGCGCTGCCGGCCGAGGTGTGACGGCCACCGGCTGAGGCAGCCCGTCGGCCGGCGCGACCCGGCCGACGCGAGAGAGCGGCTCCGCACCCGTGGTGGCGTGGTGCGGAGCCGCTCCCTGTCCGGCGTACTGCCGCGCGTGCTACTCGACCGTGACGGACTTCGCGAGGTTCCGCGGCTTGTCGATGTCGCGGCCCATGGCCAGCGCCGTGTGGTACGCGAAGAGCTGGAGCGGGATACCCATCAGGATCGGGTCCAGCTCGTTCTCGTTCTTCGGCACGACGATGGTGTGGTCGGCCTTCTCCTGCACCTGGTGGGCGACCGCGAGGATCCGGCCGCTGCGGGCCTTGATCTCCTCCATCGCGGCGCGGTTCTTCTCCAGCAGCTCGTCGTCCGGCACGATCGCGACCGTCGGCATCGCGGGCTCGATCAGGGCCAGCGGGCCGTGCTTCAGCTCGGACGCCGGGTAGGCCTCGGCGTGGATGTACGAGACCTCCTTGAGCTTCAGCGAGGCCTCACGGGCGACGGGGTAGCCGCGCACCCGGCCGATGAACATCATCGACTTGGCGTCCGCGTACTCCGCGGCCAGCTTCTTGATCTCGTCCTCGTTCTCGAGGATCTCGGTGATCTGGGCGGGCAGCTTGCGCAGACCCTCGATGATCCGCTTGCCGTCGGCGACCGACAGGTCGCGGATCCGGCCGAGGTGCAGGGCGAGCAGCGCGAACGCGACCACCGTATTGGTGAAGCACTTGGTGGAGACGACGCAGACCTCGGGGCCCGCGTGGACGTAGGTGCCGCCGTCGGCCTCCCGGGCGATCGCCGAGCCGACCACGTTGACCACACCGAGGACGCGGGCGCCCTTGCGCTTCAGCTCCTGGACGGCGGCCAGTACGTCGTAGGTCTCGCCGGACTGGGAGACCGCGACGTACAGGGTGTCGGGGTCGACGACCGGGTTGCGGTAGCGGAACTCGGAGGCGGGTTCGGCGTCCGCGGGGATGCGGGCCAGCTCCTCGATCAGCTGGGCGCCGATCTGGCCCGCGTGGTACGAGGTGCCGCAGCCAAGGATCTTGATCCGGCGGACCCCGCGGGCCTCGCGGGCGTCCAGGTTGAGACCGCCCAGGTGGACGGTGGAGAACCGGTCGTCGATCCGGCCGCGCAGCACCCGGTCGACGGCGTCGGCCTGCTCGGAGATCTCCTTGTGCATGTACGTGTCGTGGCCGCCCATGTCGTACGACTCGGCCTCCCACTCCACGGTGGTCGGCGTGGCCGTCGTGCTGGAGCCCTCGGTGGTGTACGTACGGAAGTCGTCGGCCTTGAGGGTGGCCATCTCGCCGTCGTCGAGGGTGACGACCTGGCGGGTGTGGGTGACCAGCGCGGCGACGTCGGAGGCGACGAACATCTCCTTCTCGCCGATGCCGAGGACGACCGGGGAGCCGTTGCGGGCGACGACGATGCGGTCGTTGAAGTCGGCGTGCATGACGGCGATGCCGTACGTGCCCTCGATCGAGCGAAGGGCCTCGCGGACCTTCTCCTCCAGGGTGTCCGCCTGCGCGCGGGCGATCAGGTGGACCAGCACCTCGGTGTCGGTCTCGGAGAGGAAGACGACGCCGTCGGCGACGAGCTTCGCACGGAGCTCGGACGCGTTGTCGATGATGCCGTTGTGGACGACGGCGACCTTGTGGTCGGCGTCCAGGTGCGGGTGCGCGTTCTCGTCGCTCGGGGCGCCGTGGGTGGCCCAGCGGGTGTGGGCGATACCGGTGGTGCCGGTGAAGCGCTTGGGGATGCGGGCCTCCAGCTCGCGGACCCGGCCCTTCGCCTTGACCATCTTCAGAGCGGCGGGCTTCCCGGCCGAGGCCTTGCCCGTGATGACGATGCCCGCGGAGTCGTAACCCCGGTACTCCAGCCGCTGCAGTCCTTCCAGCAGCAGCGGAGCCACGTCACGCTTCCCGATGTATCCGACGATTCCGCACATATGGTCTCTGCCCCTCCATGGACGTACTGGTGAGTGCCCGTTGTTCAGCCGTAGACGATGCGGCGCAGCTGACGGAGCGACAGCTCCGGTGGCGCGACCGCCCGGTGCGGCAGTTCGGCCGCGATCCGTTCGAAGATCTCCGCGTTCACCAGACCGCCGGACTGCAGTTCCCGGTGGCGGCGGCGCACGAAGGCGTCGGTCGTCTCGTCGAAGTACGCCAGCACGTCGAGGATCACCCGGGCCGCTTCTCCGCGCTGAAGCGTGGTGGAGCGCACCAGGTGATCGATGAGGTCGTCATGTGACGGGCGGCGTTCGAGCACTCGTTGATATTGCGGGGAATGGAGGCCGTACGCAACAATTCTGCCCGATATCGGGCAAGAGTGAGTGCGATCGCACTCTCCGAGGGGTCTTGGGTGGTACCGAGAGACCGTGAAATCGCGCCATGTGATCGCGGCGTCGCTCAGCGTCGCTTCAGGATCCGGGCCCCGTCCCGACCGGATGATTTCCGCTGTACGTCAGATTCCGTCGGCCGCAAAAGGGGGAAGTGGTCTACACCTTGACCACGCGTGGGCCGCACGATACGCATGGTGATGGTTCGTTTCTCAGGAGATCCGCAGGTGTGAACCCGTCGAAAGGGACCCGGCTTGTGAGACTGCACAGGACACAGCGCACCGCCCTTCCCCGTCTTCTCGGCTCGCTGCTGCTCGTCACGGCGGCCGGTATCTCCAGTGCCGGCGCGGCTCCGGGAGCGGCGGCGGCGAGCATCGGCCCGGTCACCGCCGCGCCCCGTCCGCTCGGGCAGATCGTGCCCGCCCCCGCCGAAGTGAAGGCAGGCGGATCCCCCTACGTCATCAGCGCGGGAACGAAGATTCGCGTCGACCACGACTCCCGCGACGCCCGGAAGATCGGCGACTACCTGGCGGGCGTGCTGCGCCCCTCCACCGGTTACGCCCTGCCGGTCACCGGCAGCGGTGGCAGCGACGGCATCCGGCTGCGGCTCGGCTCCCACGACAGCAAGTTGGGCGCGGAGGGCTACACGCTGAAGTCCGGCCGCGGATCGGTCACCATCACCGCGCGCGGTCCGGCAGGGCTCTTCCACGGCGTCCAGACGCTGCGTCAGCTGCTCCCGGCCGATGTGGAGAAGAAAAGCCGTCAGGCGGGCCCCTGGAGGGTCGCGGGCGGCACGGTCACGGACGCGCCGCGCTACGCCTACCGGGGCGCCATGCTCGATGTCTCCCGGCACTTCTTCACGGTCACCGAGGTCAAGCGCTACATCGACCAGTTGGCCCTCTACAAGATGAACAAGTTCCACCTGCATCTCTCCGACGACCAGGGCTGGCGCATCGCCATAGATTCCTGGCCGCGGCTCGCCACGTACGGCGGTCAGACGGAGGTCGGCGGCGGAGCCGGCGGCTACTACACGAAGAGCGACTACCGGGAGATCATCCGGTACGCGGCCTCGCGCTACATGGAGGTCGTGCCGGAGATCGATCTGCCGGGCCACACGAACGCGGCGCTCGCCTCGTACGCCGAGCTGAACTGCAACGGCGTCGCGCCGCCGCTCTACACCGGCACGAACGTCGGTTTCAGCTCTCTGTGCGTGCCGAAGGCCATCACCTACGACTTCGTGAACGACGTGGTCCGCGAGCTGGCCGCGCTCACCCCGGGCAAGTACCTCCACATCGGCGGCGACGAGGCGCACTCCACCAGCCACGACGACTACGTGGCGTTCATGAACAAGGCACAGGCCGTCGTCGGCAAGTACGGCAAGACCGTGGTCGGCTGGCACCAGCTGACCGGTGCCACGCCCGTCGCGGGCGCGGTCGCGCAGTACTGGGGATACGACGAGACGGGCGCCGCCGAGCGCAAGCAGGTGGCGGACGCCGCGAAGAACGGCACGAAGCTGGTGCTGTCCCCGGCGGACCGGGTCTACCTCGACATGAAGTACAACAAGGACACCGCGCTGGGGCTGGCCTGGGCCGGCTATGTCGAGGTGCAGCGCTCGTACGACTGGAACCCCGGCACGTATCTCGAGGGCGCCCCGGAGAACTCCATCCTCGGGGTCGAGGCACCGATCTGGTCGGAGACGCTGACCAACAGCGACGAGATCGAGCAGATGGCGTTCCCGCGGCTGCCGGGCGTCGCGGAGCTGGGCTGGTCACCGGCGTCCACGCATGACTGGGACGCGTACAAGGTGCGGTTGGCCGCTCAGGGGCCGAGGTTCTCGGCGCTCGGGATCGACTACTACCGGTCGGCGCAGGTGCCGTGGTCCACGAAGTGAGGTGACATCAGCCGCCTGGCGGCGGGCCGCTCCCTGAGCCGGCCTGATCCGAACGAAAGACCCTGGTTCGCCGGACGGGCCTGAGCAATCAGGCTCGTCCGGCGAGCGGGGCGACGATCTAGAACCCCGCGATCGGGTTCCTCAGGGTGCCGATCAGCTGCAGTGCTCCCGACGGGTCCGTGAGGTCGACCATCTGCCTGTTGTTGCGCAACTGCAGCCGGTTCAGGCAGGACAGCGCGAACTCGTCGGTGAACATGTCGTACTGCTTGAACTTGTCGGCGAGCTCCGGCACCGACTCCTGGTAGCCGGCCACGCACTCGGCGACCGTCCGCCAGAAGGTGTCCTCGTCGAGGACCGACTCGGTGGCGAGTCCGGCGGCCAGGAAACGGAAGAAGCAGTCGAAGACGTCGGTGAAGACCGACAGCAGTTTCATGTCGTCGGGGACCTCGGCACGGATCCGCTCGACCTGCGGCGGCAGTACCGCGTCCGGGTCCATGACGGCGATCTCCTCGGCGATGTCCTTGAACACCGTGCGGGTGACGACCCCGTCCTCGACGACCAGGATGACGTTCTCGCCGTGCGGCATGTACACCAGGTCGTACGCGTAGAAGCTGTGCAGCACCGGCACCAGGTAGGCGTCCAGGTAGCGCCGCAGCCACGTGGCGGGTGCCAGTCCCGATTCGGTGATCAGCGCGCCCGCGACGGAGTTGCCCTCGTGGTCGGTGTGGACGAGCGAGGCCATGGTCGCGACCCGTTCACCGGCCGCCAGGCCCGGCACCGGGCTCTCCCGCCAGAGCGCGGCGAGCATTTTCAGGTACGGGGAGCCCTTGGCGGTGGCCGCCTCGTACGCCCGGTGGTGGTAGCCGATGGCCGCCCGCTCCCGGATGATCGAGAACCGGGCCGCGCGCAGCACCTCGTCGCGCTCGATCAGCCCGGCGAGCCAGTCGTTGATCGCGGGCGTCGCTTCCATGTACGCGGCGGAGAGCCCGCGCATGAAGCCCATGTTGAGGACGGACAGCGCCGTCTTGACGTAGTGCTTGTCCGGGTTGCTGGTGTTGAAGAACGTGCGGATCGACTGCTGGGCGAGGTAGCTGTCGTCGCCCTCTCCGAGGCAGACCAGATGGTGCCGGGCGAGTTCCCCGGCGAAGGTGACGGCCAGCTTGTTCCACCACTGCCAGGGGTGGACCGGGATCAGCAGGTAGTCGCCGAGGTCGAGACCGAGGCCGGTCATCGTGGCGGCGAACCGGCCCCGGGTCTCCTCGCTCAGTTCTCCGTCGATCAGCGTGGAGTAGTCGAGCCCGGCGCCCGCTGTGAAGGTGGCGCGATCGCGGCGGGCGGCGAGCCAGACCAGCCGGATCGCGCTCGCCGCCTCGGGGGCGTAGGCGTGGTACTCGTCGACACCGAAGCCGAGCCGTCCGTTGTTGGCGACGAAGCAGGGGTGGCCCTCGGTCATGCCCGTCTCGATCGCCTGGAAGCCGGCGGCGACGAGCTCGGCGGAGGTCACCGGCTCCTTGGTCAGTTTGTACGCGGTGCCGGCCAGCGTGGAGGAGATCTCCTCCAGGTAGACCGGCAGGATCTCTGTCGAGAGGCCGAGCGTCTGGCGCAGTTCGATGAAGAACTCCAGTGCGTCCAGGGGGAGTTCCTGGCCGTGCCGGTGACGGGTCACGGAGGCCGCGTCGACCTGCCAGTGGTCGAGCGCGAAGCGCCGGGCGTCGAAGCGGTACTCGGTCGCCCTGTCGTCGCTGTGTACGGCGTAACGGCCGCCCCCGAGCGGTTCGGGGGTCAGCAGTCGCTCGTGGGCGAACTCGGCGAGGGCTTTGCGGACGAGCTGCCGGTCGGCGGTGGCCCAGTGTGCGGGCGTGAGGTGCGCGACGGCGTCGGTGGTCGTGGTCATCGGGCGGCTCCTTCGCGTCGTGCGGCCTCGAACTGCTCCCGGGTGCAGGCGCTGAGCAGGGCGGTCTTCTCGGGCTTGACGATCTCCCGGAGGACCTCGAAGCCGACGGCCTTGTTGAGCGCGTGCACCGCGCTGTTGCTCACGTCCGGCTCGACGACGACACGGCGTACCGACGGGTCGGCGAAGAGTGTCTCCATCACGGCGGCGATCACGGCGCGGGTGAAGCCGTGCAGCGGGGTGTCGGTCGGGGCGACCAGGAAGTGCATCCCGATGTCCCCGGGCTCGGCCTCGTAGAGACCCTTGAGCTCCACCTCCGTGGGGTCGTACCGCTCCATCAGGAAGGCGGGCTCCCCGTTGTGCAGTCCTATGAACGCGTCGTGGTGCGGGTGGGCGGAGATCGCCATGTACTCCCGCTCGACGTCCTGGAGCCGGGCTCCGCCCATCAGCCAGAAGGAGGCCTTGGGGTGGGTGACCCAGCCGTGCACCGTCTCGGCGTCGGCGAGCGGGTCGAGGGCGCGGACTGTGAAGGTGCCGAGGTCGGTGGTCATACGGCGAACTCCTGGAAGGCGATGGACTTCTCGACCGGGTAGTACTCACGGCCGAGCAGTTCGCCGATGATGTACGCGTTGCGGTAGGCGCCCATGCCCAGATCGGGCGAGGTGATCGAGTGGGTGTGCGTGCCCGCGTTCTGCAGGAAGACGCCGCGCCCGGTGGTGTCGATGGAGTAGTTGCGGGCCACGTCGAAGCGGCCTCGGCTGTCGTGGCGCAGCCGGTCGGTGATCGGCTCGAGGAACGCCGGCGGAGCGTAGCGGTAGCCGGTGGCGAGGATCAGGCCCTCGGTGGTGAGGTCGTAGTCCTTGCCCTGTTCCGTCTGGTGCAGGCCGAGGGTGTACAGACCGCTGGACTCCTCGTAACTCGCAGTTTGCAGCGTTGAGTTGGTGAGGAGGCGGGTGGGGACGGGGCCGGACAGGTTCTTCTGGTAGAGCAGATCGAAGATCGCGTCGATCAGCTCCGAGTCGATGCCCTTGAAGAGGCCCTTCTGGTCGGACTCCAGCCGGTAGCGGGTCTGCTCGGGCAGCGCGTGGAAGTAGTCGATGTACTCCGGGGAGGTCATCTCCAGCGTCAGCTTGGTGTACTCGAGCGGGAAGAACCGCGGTGAGCGCGTCACCCAGTTCAGCCGGTAGCCGTGCACATCGATCTCGGAGAGCAGGTCGTGGTAGATCTCCGCGGCGCTCTGCCCGCTGCCGACGAGGGTGATGGACTTCTTCGCCTGAAGGGAGGCTTTTCCGTCCAGGTAGCGGGAGTTGTGCAGGAAGTCGCCGCCCAGGCCCTGGCATGCCTCCGGGACGTACGCGGGGGTCCCCGTGCCCAGCACCAGATGCCGGGAGCGGAAGACGCCGCCGGCGGCGGTGGCCACGGTGTACAGCGCGGTGTTCTCGTCGTACGTGACGGACTCGACGGTCTCGTCGAACCGGACGCTGCTCAGTTTGGCGGCGGCCCATCGGCAGTAGTCGTTGTACTCGGTCCGCAGCGGATAGAAGTTCTCCCGGATGTAGAAGGAGTACAGCCGGCCCCGTTCCTTGAGGTAATTGAGGAAGGAGTACGGCGAGGTGGGGTCGGCCATCGTCACCAGGTCCGACATGAACGGCGTCTGGAGATGGGCACCTTCGAGGAACATCCCGGCGTGCCATTCGAAGTCCGGCTTGGACTCCAGGAACAGGCCGCTCAGTTCGTCGATGGGCTCGGTCAGGCAGGCGAGGCCGAGGTTGAACGGGCCGAGGCCGATCCCGATGAAGTCGTGGGGGTCAGGAAGCGCGGTCAAGGGAGTCTCCCAGGTACTGCTCGGCGTGGCCGGCGATCAGGTCGAGTACCGCGGCGATGTCCCGCGCGGTCGTTTCGGGGTTGAGCAGGGTGAATTTCAGGTACTGGCGGCCGCCCACCTTCGTCCCGGCGACGACGGCCTCGCCGGAGGCGAAGAGAGCCTTGCGGGCGTGGAGGTTGGCCCGGTCGATCTCGGCGGGCGCGGTGGCGGCGGCCGGGATGCAGCGGAACACCAGCGTGGACAACTGGGGCTCCACGACGACGTCGAAGCGCGGGTCGGCGGTGAGCAGCCGCCAGCCCTCGGCGGCCAGGTCGCAGACCTCGTCGAAGAGCTCGCCGATGCCGTCCGCGCCCATGACGCGCAGGGTCATCCACAGTTTGAGGGCGTCGAATCTGCGGGTGGTCTGCAGGGACTTGTCTACCTGGTTGGGGATGCGCTCCTTGGCCATCCGCTGCGGGTTGAGGTACTCCGCGTGGTACGTGGCGTGCCGCAGCGTCACCCGGTCCCGGACCAGCACGGCCGAGGAACTCACCGGCTGGAAGAAGGACTTGTGGTAGTCCACGGTGACCGAGTCGGCGTGCTCGATGCCGTCGAGGAGGTGGCGGCGCTCGCGCGAGGCCAGCAGTCCGCAGCCGTACGCGGCGTCGACGTGCATCCAGGTGGAGTACTGATCGCACAGCGCGGCGATCTCGGGCAGCGGGTCGATGGAGCCGAAGTCCGTGGTGCCCGCGGTGGCGACGACCGCCATCGGGACGTCCCCCTCGACGACGCACTGCTCCAGCGCGCGGGCGAGGGCCACGGTCTGCATGCGCTTGTTCTGGTCGACGGGGACGGAGACGACCGAGTCCGGTCCGAGGCCGAGGAGTTTCGCCGACTTCTGGACGCTGAAGTGGCTGCACTCGGAGGTGAAGATGCGCAGCCGGGTGAAGTGCTCGGGGCGGGACTTGGCCTCTTCACGGGCGAGCAGCAGGGCCTGCAGGTTGGACTGCGTGCCACCGCTGGTGAAGATGCCGTCGGCAGCCGGGCCGAGGCCGATCCGGGCCGCCGTCCAGTCGATCAGCCGGCGCTCGATGAGGGTTCCGCCCGCGCTCTGGTCCCAGGTGTCCAGCGAGGAGTTGACAGCCGAGAGCACGGCTTCGCCGAGGACGGCCGGGATCACCACGGGGCAGTTGAGATGACCCAGGTAGCGGGGGTGGTGGAAGTAGACGGCGTCACGCAGATAGACGCGGTCGAGCTCGTCGAGGGCGGCGGACGCGTCGCCCAGCGGCCGGTCCAGATCGATCGCGTCGACGACCGGGGAGAGCTCGTCGACGGAGATCCCGGTGAACGGCCGGTCGGTGGCGGCGAGTTTGGCTGCTACCCGTTCGACTCCTGCGGTGACGGAGCGACGGTAGTGCTCCGCAGTCGTGTCATTGAGCAGGTGCGAACGCATGAAGGGGTCCTCCCGGATGCGGGGAACTTCATCGGGCCCTCAGGACAGAAGATGGGGGCGAGGGCGCGATGCCGAAGTAAGGTAAGCCTAACCTAACTTCACGTCGCGTTGTTCCCTCGCCCCCCATGGGACGCAGAAGTTGTCCGGATCACATGCCGTTACGCGTCCTCGGTGGCCGCTTTCGCACGCAGCTGCTCCTCGCTCAGCCCGCGGCGCCAGTAGCCGACGAACGTGATGCGCCTGCGGTCGAACTGACGCTCCTGCACGAGATGGCGGCGCAGGGCCCGCACGTTCGACGACTCGCCCGCGATCCAGATGTACCCGTTCCCCTCGGGCAGTTCCGCGGCGCGCACGGCGTCCACGGCCGAGGGTGCGCCCTCGTCCCGGACGAGCCAGCTGATCCGGGCGCGGGCCGCGGTGCTGAGCGCCTGGCGGTCCTCGGTGTGCTGGACCTCCAGCCAGACCCGGGCCCGCATACCGGCCGGCAGCCACTCCAGGGCCGCGGACGCGGCGGGCAGCGCCGTCTCGTCGGCCCATATCAGCACCCAGTCGGTGTCCTGAGGAGGCCGGAAGCGGACGGCCGTGTTGTCCTCGACGGCCGGTCCGAGCGCCTTGAGGAGATCGCCGGGGGCTGCGCCGGCGGCCCAGCGGCAGGCCGGGCCGCCGTCCTCGTGCAGCGCGAAGTCGATATCGATTTCGGTCGAACCGTCGGGGGCGCGACGCTGCGCACGGACCGTGTACGAGCGCATGACGGCCCGGACATCCTCGGGCAAGTCCCGCCAGGCGGCGAACCAGTCGCCGTTCTCATCGACCGGAACGACTGGTTCCGGCTGGCCGGGGTGCGGCAGGAACAGCGACAGGCTCTGATCCCGGCCCCCGGCGGCGAAGCCGTCGAGTCCCGGCCCGCCGAAGGTGATCCGGAGCATGGACGGCCCCAGCCGCCTGGTCCGGAGGACCGTCAGGCCGAAGAACCGGAAGGGGGCGACGGGGGGAGCGGCGGCGGTCGTCATACGAGGGCTCCTTCCAGGAACCGGGAAGCGTGGGTGACGCGGCCCGGCCCGGCCGGGAAGATCCCGGCCGGGCCGGGCCGGTGCTGGGGTGCTGCGACGGGCGGTTCCGGAAGGCTCCGGAGCGCTTCCGGAGTGCTCCGGCGGCGCTTTTGGTGCGTCAGCCGGCCTTCTTGGCGTCCTCGATGGCCTTCGCGAGGTCCTCGAGGATCGGCGCGCACTTGTCGTACGAGTAGATCGGCTCGGTGGTGCGCGGGATGACCTGGCCGGCCTTCACGGCGGGCAGCTGGGCCCAGGTCGGCTTGGACGTCAGTGCGTCGGGCTGCAGGGCCGAGGAGCGGTTGTCCATCATGATGATGTCGGCGTCGTACTTGTCGACGTTCTCCCAGCTCAGCTCCTCGAAGAAGCCTGCGGAGTTGACCTTCGGCTCGACGAACTTCACGCCCAGTTCCTGGAAGTACAGGGTGTCCGCGGACGTCTTGGCGAGCGAGACGTAGAAGAGGTCCTGGCTGGCCGAGCCGATCATGACCTTGATGTTCGGCTTGGACTTGGCGGCGGCGCGCAGCCGGGCCGCGGCCTTCTCGAAGCGGTCCTTGGCGGCGGTGATCTTGGCGGCCTTGACGTCGGCGCCCAGGGAAGCGGCGAGGTCCTCGTGGCGCTGGATCGCCTTGGGGATGGTGGTCTGAGCCGCCCACAGGGCGACGCTCGGGGCCAGCTTGAGGATCTTGTCCTTGGACTCGTCCGGCACGTACCAGAGGGCGTCCTTCTCCCACATGGCGGTGACGAGCAGCTCCGGGCCGAGCGCAGCGTACTTCTCGACGTTGAATTCGCCCCAGACGTTGCCGAGGATCTCGACCTTGCTGATGTCGAGGTCGCCGGCCTGCACATCGGCCTTGCCGTCCTTGGTCTTCGTCGGGCCGAAGACGCCCTTGACCTCGACGCCGTAGTCGTGGAGCGCGGCGGCGACACCGGTGAAGGCGACGATGCTCTTCGGGGTCGACTTGGCCTTCGCGGTCAGACCGCGGTCGTCCTTGAACGTCCACGGGCCGGACTTCTCTGAGCTCGAACCCGAGCCGGAGCCGGAGCCTTTCGAGTCGCTGTCGCCGCAGGCTGCGAGCACGGCGCCGAGACCGACGGCGCCGCCGGCGGCCAGGAGGCCGCGACGGGAGAGGGAGGTGGTCCGGACCTTGGGCATGGGTGTGTCTGCTTTCGTACGCGCCGGTAGGCGCCCGCTGACGAGTTCGAGGGTAGGTTAGCCTAACCTCAGCAGCTGTCCAGTGGGCACCCTCCCCATGGGCCACCGGCCCGGCTACCAGACGAGGACTCCGCCACCGACGTCCTGGGCCCGCCGGGCCGCCGCGGTGATGTTGGCCAGCCGCTCGGCCACATAGCCCTCGCGGTAGCCGCAGTGCGCGTCGAGTGCCGCCGCGTGCGGGCGCAGCAGCTCGCACTCGGCGAGGAACTCCTCGACGTCCTCCGGCTCGACGTACAGGTCGCAGGACGCGAGCTCGGGCAGGAACCGGGCCCCGAGCGCCCGGACCCGCTCCGACCCCCACAGGCCGGTCCTGCAGCTCTCGAACCCGGCCATGTCGCTGCCGTCCGGGGGGTTGTCGAGGAGGTGCGGCTTGCCACTCTTCCCCCGCACGAAGGTGTGCACCAGGAGCGTCATCCGCCGAAGTCCTTCCGACACGCGCCGAGTCCCTCGATCCGCACGTCGACGGTGCGGTGCTCCTCCCAGCGGCCGCGGTCGATCCGCAGCCGCTGCAGGGTCACGGGAGCGCCCCGCAAGGCGGCCACCTCGAGCCCGTCCGGCAGATAGCCGAGCCGGCGCGAGACGCCCAGCGAACGCGGGTTGTCGGTCATCGCCGACGAGGTCGCGGTCCGGGCGCCGAGACCGGCGAACGCCAGATGCAGCACGGCGGCCCGCATCTCGGTGCCTATGCCCTGTCCCTGGTACGCCAGCCCCAGCCACGAACCGGTGTTCACCTCACCGGTCACCGCGAAGTCGGCCGCCCCCAGGTCCTGCCGGCCGACCACCTTGCCCTCGTGCAGCACGGCCAGGCTCAGCACCCAGTTCCGCACCGACCAGTTGGCGATGCTGCCCAGCACATGCTGGTACACGCCCCGGCCGCGCTCGGCGGGAGTCGTGTCGGTCCAGGGGACGGTGAACGGCATGCTGTCCGGGGCATGCACGCCTTCGGCGGCGACCGTCGAGAGGTCGTCGAGCAACTCCAGGTCCGGAAGCCTCAGTTCCAGGCGAGGTGTGCGGATGCGGAGTCCGTAGAGGGGCCAGTGCCGGGGGTCCATGGACAGACTCTGCCGGGGCGGGCCCGGCCCTGTCGAACGAATTGCCCGCCGACAGGAGCCCGGCGGCCGCGCTCCGGGGGGCCCGCCCGGCATGCCTCAGGCCGGCAGCCCCAGCTCCCGCGCGATCAGCATCCGCTGCACCTCGCTGGTCCCCTCGCCGATCTCCAGGATCTTGGAGTCGCGCCACATCCGCGCCACCGGGTACTCGTTCATGAAGCCGTAGCCGCCGTGGATCTGCGTCGCGTCGCGCGCGTTGTCCACCGCCACCGTCGACGAGTACAGCTTGGCGAGCGCCGCCTCCTTCTTGAACGGTTCGCCGTGCACGAGCCTCGATGCCGCGTCCCGCCAGCCGATCCGGGCCATGTGCGCCCGCATCTCCATGTCCGCGATCTTGAACTGGATGGCCTGGTTGGCGCCGATCGGCCGGCCGAACGCGTGCCGCTCCTTGGCGTACCTCACCGACTCGTCCACACAGCCCTGCGCCAGACCCGTGGACAGCGCGGAGATCGCGATCCGCCCCTCGTCCAGGATCCGCAGGAACTGCGCGTACCCGCGACCCTCCTCGCCCAGCAGGTTCGCCGCCGGCACCCGGACGTCGGTGAAGGACAACTCGCGCGTGTCCGAGGCGTTCCAGCCGACCTTGGAGTACGGGGCGGCGACCGTGAATCCGGGGGTGCCGGACGGCACGATGATCGATGAGATGAGCGGGGCGCCGTTCTCCTTGCGGCCGGTCACCGCCGTGACCGTGACCAGTGCGGTGATGTCCGTACCGGAGTTGGTGATGAAGCACTTGGAGCCGTTGATCACCCACTCGTCCCCGTCGAGCACGGCCGTCGTCCGGGTACCGCCCGCGTCGGACCCGCAGTCCGGCTCGGTCAGCCCGAACGCGCCGAGCGCCTCGCCGGAGCAGAGCCTGGGCAGCCACTGCTGCTTCTGCTCCTCCGTACCGAAGTGGTAGACCGGCATGGCGCCGAGCGAGACCCCGGCCTCCAGGGTGATCGCGACGGACGAGTCGACCCGGGCCAGCTCCTCCAGGGCGATCCCGAGGGCGAGGTAGTCGCCGCCCATGCCGCCGTACTCCTCCGGGAACGGCAGCCCGAACAGGCCCATCCGTCCCATCTCGCGCACGATCTCGTACGGGAACTCATGGCGCTCGTAGAAGTCGCCGATCTTCGGCGCGACCACGTCATGCGCGAACTCCTCGACGGTGCGGCGCAGTTCCTCGTGCTCGGCGGTCAGCCGGTGGTCCAGGGACATGGCGGGGATCACTCCTTGTGGGAGAGGGCTCGGACGGTACGGGACGGGCTCGGTCGGCCCAGTTGTTCGGCGAGCCACACGCTGGTGGCGGTGAGCGCGTCGAGGTCGACCCCGGTTTCGATGCCGAGGCCGTGGAGCATCCACACGAGGTCTTCGGTGGCGAGATTTCCGGTGGCGCTCTTCGCGTACGGGCAGCCGCCCAGGCCGCCGGCGGAGGCGTCCACGGTGGTCACTCCGTGCTGGAGCGCGGCGAGGGTGTTGGCGAGGGCCTGGCCGTAGGTGTCGTGGAAGTGCACTCCGATGGTGTCGGTGTGCACGCCCTCCTCGTTCAGCTCGGAGAGCAGGTCCTGCACATGGCCGGGGGTGGCGACGCCGATCGTGTCGCCGAGGGAGAGCTCGTCGCAGCCGAGGTCCATCAGCGCCTTGGCGACCCGGACGACCTGGTGGACGGGGACGGGCCCCTCCCACGGGTCGCCGAAGCACATCGACAGATAGCCGCGGACATGCACCTTGTCCGCCTTGGCGCGGGCGACGACCGGCTCGAACATGGCGAGTGACTCGGCGACCGTGCGGTTGAGATTGCGGGCGGCGAACGCCTCGGTCGCCGACCCGAAGACGGCGATCCGGCGGGCACCGAGTGCGATGGCCCGGTCGAGCCCGCGCTCGTTCGGTACGAGTACCGGGAGCGCGACCCCCTCGAGGTCGCCGAGGCGGGGGAACAGGTCCTCGGCGTCGGCGAGTTGGGGCACCCACTTGGGGTGGACGAAGCTGGTCGCCTCGATGGTGGTCAGCCCGGCCGCGGCGAGGCGATGGATGAACTCCGCCTTCACCTCGGTGGGTACGACGGCCTTCTCGTTCTGCAGCCCGTCGCGGGCGCCGACCTCATGGATGCGTACCCGGGCGGGCAGATCCGGTGCGGGCACCGTCATGGGCAGGGTACGGGCGGTGGTCATGCGTCCTCCCCGGATTCGGCCGCGGGCGCCACGACGGCCAGTACCTGGTCCATGGCGACGGTCGAGCCGGCCGCGACATCGAGCTCGGTGACGGTCCCGGCGTGCGGGGCGGAGATGACGTGCTCCATCTTCATCGCCTCCACGACGAGGAGGCTCTGCCCGGCGACGACCTCGTCCCCTACGGCCACCTTCACCACGGTGACCGTGCCGGGCATGGGTGCGGCGAGCGTGTCGACGCCGGAGCGGGCGGCTCCGGTGAGCGACGCCTCGACGGGATCGTGGTCCTGTACGTGCCAGGTGTCGCCGTCCCGGCCCAGCCAGGTCCCCTCCGAGGAGGCCGCGTGGGTGAACGTGTGGGTGACACCGGCGAGTTCGAGGACGATGCGGTGCGGCGACCGCTCGACCAGCCTGGCCGTCTCCCTGCCGCCGGGCAGCGGAGCCAGCGGGCCGCAGGCGCCGGTCTGGGGCTCCGGTGGCTGCGCGCCCTCCCCGACATGGCCGAACGTCAGCTCGGTGCCCGCCGGGCAGGCGCGCAGTGAGACCTGCACGGGGTCATGGCCCGGCAGCCGGAAGTCGCGCACGATCCGGGCCGGGGTGCCGCCGAGTCGCCAGCCGCCGGCCACCGAGAACGGGTCCACCCAGCCGGGGGCGTCCACGGGGGAGGCGCTCACCGGGGAGGACTGCCGCAGCAACGCCGCTGCCGCGTACACCTCCTCCGGGACCCCGTCGGTCAGCAGTCCTTCCACCTCGCGCTCCACCAGCCCGGTGTCCAGCTCGCCCGCCACCACCTGCGGGTGGGCGAGCAGCCTGCGCAGGAACCCGGCGTTGGTCGGAACACCCAGGATCACCAGCTCCGACAGGGCCGCGCGCAGCCGCCGCAGCGCCGTGTCCCGGTCCGGACCGTGGACGATGACCTTCGACAGCATCGGGTCGTACAGACTGCCGACCTCGACGCCCTCGCTGAGTCCCGAGTCGGTCCGTACGCCGTGGCCGTTCGGCTCGCGGAGGGAGAGCACCGTACCGCCGGAGGGCAGAAAGCCGCGGGCCGGGTCCTCGGCGCAGATCCGGGCCTCGATGGCATGGCCGGTGAGTGTGATGTCCGCCTGCCTGTACGGCAGTTGCTCGCCGGAGGCGACCCGCAGCTGCCACTCCACCAGGTCCAGCCCCGTGATCAGCTCCGTCACCGGGTGCTCGACCTGGAGGCGGGTGTTCATCTCCATGAAGTAGTACGAGGCCGGGTCGTTGCCGGGGACGATGAACTCCACCGTGCCCGCGCCCACATACCCGCAGGAGCGGGCCGCCTGGACGGCCGCCTCGCCCATCGCCGTCCGGGTCTCCTCGTCGAGGAGCACGGACGGCGCCTCCTCGATGATCTTCTGGTGGCGGCGTTGCAGCGAACACTCGCGCTCGCCGAGGTGCACCACGTTCCCGTGCCCGTCGGCCAGGACCTGGATCTCGATGTGCCGCGGCCGGTCGATCCACCGCTCCACGAGCAGGGTGTCATCCCCGAACGAGCCACGGGCCTCGCGCCGGGCGGCCGCGATCTCGTCGGCGAGCAGCGCCTCGTCACGCACCAGCCGCATGCCCTTGCCGCCGCCGCCCGCCGACGGCTTCAGCAGCACCGGCATCCCGATCTCGCGCGCCGCGTCCGCCAGCTGCGCGTCGCTGAGGCCGCTGCCGGACGACCCGGGCACGACCGGGACCCCGGCCGCGGCCACCGTCTCCTTGGCCCGGATCTTGTCTCCCATCAGCGAGATCGCCGACGCGGGCGGCCCGATGAAGACGAGCCCCGCGTTCGCGCAGGCCTGCGCGAACCCGGCGTTCTCGGCGAGGAACCCGTACCCGGGGTGCACGGCCTGCGCGCCGGTGCGGCGGGCCGCCTCCAGCAGTGCGGGCACGTTGAGGTAGCTCGCGGAGGCGGGTGCGAGGCCGATCCGTACCGCCGTGTCGGCCTCCCGCACATGCCGGGCGTCGGCGTCGGCGTCGCTGAAGACGGCCACGGACCGCACACCCATGTCACGCAGGGTCCGGATGACCCGGACCGCGATCTCGCCGCGGTTGGCGACAAGAACGGTGTCGAACATCGTCATCTGTTCCCTCACATCCGGAAGACGCCGAAGCCGGGCTCACCCAGCGGGGCGTTGGCACACGCGGTCAGAGCGAGCCCCAGCACCTGCCGGGTCTCCAGGGGGTCGATCACACCGTCGTCCCAGAGCCGGGCGGTGGCGTAGTACGCGTTGCCCTGCGTCTCGTACTGCTCGCGGATCGGCGCCTTGAAGGCTTCCTCGTCCTCGGCGCTCCAGTCGTCGCCGAGCTGGTCGCGCTTGACCGTCGCAAGGACGGACGCGGCCTGCTCGCCGCCCATGACGGAGATCTTGGCGTTGGGCCACATCCACAGGAAGCGCGGTGAGTAGGCCCGCCCGCACATGGAGTAGTTCCCGGCCCCGTACGACCCGCCGACCACGACGGTCAGCTTCGGCACGCGGGTGCAGGCGACCGCCGTGACCATCTTGGCGCCGTGCTTGGCGATGCCACCGGCCTCGTAGTCGCGTCCGACCATGAACCCGGAGATGTTCTGCAGGAAGACGAGCGGGATGCCGCGCTGGTCGCACAGCTCGATGAAGTGCGCACCCTTCTGAGCGGACTCGGAGAACAGGATGCCGTTGTTGGCGACGATGCCGACCGGATGTCCGTGGATCCGGGCGAAGCCGGTGATCAGCGTCGTCCCGTACTCCGCCTTGAACTCGGCGAACCGCGATCCGTCGACGACCCGGGCGATCACTTCCCGTACGTCGTACGGCGTCCGTGAGTCGACCGGCACGACCCCGTACAGTCCGGCGGGATCGACCTTCGGCTCCTCGACGGGCTCCACGGACCAGGGCAGAGCGGCACGCGAGGGCAGCGTCGAGACGATGTTCCGGACGATCCGCAGCGCGTGCGCGTCGTCCTCGGCGAGATGGTCGGTGACGCCCGACGTCCGGGAGTGGACCTCACCGCCGCCCAGCTCCTCCGCCGTGACCACCTCACCGGTCGCGGCCTTCACGAGCGGCGGTCCGCCCAGGAAGATCGTCCCCTGGTTCCGTACGATCACGGCCTCGTCGCTCATGGCGGGGACGTACGCCCCACCGGCCGTACAGGACCCCAGCACGGCCGCGATCTGCGGAATCCCGGCCCCTGACATCCGCGCCTGGTTGTAGAAGATCCGCCCGAAGTGCTCCCGGTCGGGGAACACCTCGTCCTGCATCGGCAGGAACGCCCCGCCCGAGTCCACCAGGTAGAGACAGGGCAGCCGGTTCTCCAGCGCCACTTCCTGGGCCCGCAGGTGCTTCTTCACCGTCATGGGGTAATACGTGCCGCCCTTGACCGTGGCGTCATTGGCGACGATCACGCACTCCCGGCCGCTGACCCGCCCGATCCCGGCGATCACTCCGGCCGCCGGGGCCGCGCCGCCGTACAGCCCCTCGGCCGCCAGTGGCGCCAGTTCGAGGAAGGGCGACCCGGGGTCCAGCAACGCGTCCACCCGGTCCCGGGGCAGCAGCTTGCCGCGCGCCACATGCCGGGCGCGGGCCTTCTCACCCCCGCCCAGCCTGGCCACGGCCAGCCGCGCCCGCAGCTCGTCGCCGAGCGCGTGGTGCGCCTCCTCGTTGGCCAGCCAGCCCTGAGACGCGGGATCGGCCGCACTCGCCAGCACCGGTGCCTGCTGCATCCGTCGAGCCCCCTTGCCCGGTCGGCCGGTACGGCCGACTCGGTTAATGAGCGTTAACACGTTTCCTTCAGGTTAACGCTCGCTAACCCGACTGTCTAGAATCGAATCCATGACCACCAGGACGGACTCCCCGACACGCCGTGAGCAGATCCTCAAGGAGGCTGCCCGCCTCTTCGCCGAGCGCGGCTTCCACGGCGTGGGCGTCGACGAAATAGGCGCTGCCGTGGGGATCAGCGGACCCGGCCTCTACCGTCACTTCCCCGGCAAGGACGCGATGCTCGCCGAACTCCTGGTCGGCATCAGCGAGCGCCTCCTGGCCGGAGGACAGCTGCGGGTCACCGAGGACGCGACATCCGGCGACGGCTCCCCGGAGACGCTGCTGGACGCGCTCATCGAGGGCCACATCGACTTCGCCCTCGACGACCGCCCCCTGATCACCCTGCACGACCGTGAGCTGGACCGCCTCCGGGACACCGACCGCAAGCGGGTGCGACGGCTCCAGCGGGAGTACGTGGAACTGTGGGTCGAAGTGGTCCGCGCCCGCTACCCCCTCCTGCCCGAGAGCGAGGCCCGCGCCACCGTCCATGCGGTCTTCGGACTGCTCAACTCGACCCCCCACCTGGGCCGCCCCGGCGCCCTCCCGGGCCGTACGGCGACGGCGGCGCTGCTGCACCGGCTGGCGCGGGGGGCGTTCGAGGCGGCGGGCGAGCAGGCGTAGGGCGAACCTGCTTCCGCGGCCCTGCCGCCGGTAATCTCTGCCGCATGGGCCAGTTCCTGCCGTTCCTCGTGGTCACCGGTGCACTCGCCGCGGTCATGGGCTTCTTCACCTGGCTGGCATTCGTGGTGCGCCGCCGAGGTCTGGCCGGCGGAGCTGTCCGCACCGCCATGGCCTCCTACGAAGAGGCGTTCCGTGTGACCGCCCACGACTCGCACTACGAGATCCAGGCGCAAGCGGAACGCAAGGTGCCGGTGGCGGCGCCCGGCGATCCGTGGCGGCCGATCCGTGGTGGGGCCGGTCCGCGGGGCGAGGGCGGGCGAAGCCCTGTGCGGCGACGTCATCGCCGATGGCGGCGAGGTCTTCGCGGGCGGATGAGCAGGCCCGGGCGCGATCGCTGACAGTTCCGCCGGGATCACGGGACAGCCCTTAGCATCTCCGCATGCCTGCGCTGCAGCTCCTCCGCCTCGATCACGCTCCGGCTCTTCTCGCGTTCGAGCAGGAGAACCGGGCCTACTTCGCCGCGTCGATCCCTGATCGTGGCGACGACTACTTCGCCCACTTCGATGTGCGGCACCACGATCTGCTCGCAGAGCAGGCTGCGGGGCAGCACTTCTTCCATGTGCTGGTGGACGGCAGCGGTGCGGTGCACGGGCGGGTCAATCTGGTCGATGTGGCCGACGGTTCGGCCGAGCTCGGATATCGGATCGCCGAGAAGAGTGCCGGGCAGGGGCTGGCCACCGCCGCCGTCCGTGACGTCTGCGGCCTCGCCGCCGCGGAGTACGGTCTGACCACGCTGCGGGCCGTCACCACCCTCGACAACGCCGGGTCCCGAGCCGTGCTGGCCCGTACGGGATTCGTACGCACCGGGGAGATCCGGCTCGGCGGCCGCCCGGGCCTTCGCTTCGTACGGGATCTGCGGGAGGCCGGGGAACCGGCCAGGACGGACCGGGCGTCCCGGCCGGATGTGCGGCGCCCGTAGCGGCCCTGCGGCGTGGCACCTGGGGGCCGTGGGGGCCCAGGCGTCCGCCGTGCAAGACACCCGGCACGCTGCGCACACCTGACGGCACAATGGGTTCATGCCGATACCCAGCCGTGCCGCCCTCGTCGAACACCTCGTCCGTACGCGTATCGCCGGAGATGTCGCGACACCCCGCGACAACAACCTCTCCCACTACCGCAAGCTCGCCAACGGCGATCGCCACTACTGGCTGGGTCTGGAGCTCGGCAACCGGTGGGCCGACGAGCAGGATGTGCTCGCCGTGATGGCCGAGCGCTGTGGGGTCAGTGATGATCCGGAGCACCGGCACGGGCAGGACACCATCGATCCCGAGCTGACGGTCGACGCGCTGGAGCGGATGGCGGCCCGGCTGCGCAAGGCGGCTGCCGGGTCGGAGCGGGTGCTGTTCGCGACCGGACATCCGGGCGGGCTGCTGGATGTGCACCGGCAGACCGCGGACGCCTTGCGGGCCGCCGGGTGCGAGATCGTGCGGATTCCGTCCGGGCTGATGGCGGACGAGGGCATGGTCTTCCAGTTCGCCGACGTGGCCGTGATGGAGCGCGGGGCGACGCTGTGGCACACGCACTCCCCGGCGCCGATGGCGGCCGTCCTGGACGGTCTGGAGCGCGAGGGACGGCCGATGCCGGATCTGGTCGTCGCCGATCACGGATGGGCGGGTTGCGCCGGACAGCGGGGGCTCGACTCGGTCGGGTACGCGGACTGCAATGACCCGGCACTCTTCCTCGGGGAGGCGGAGGGCACCCTTCAGGTCGTCGTGCCGCTGGACGACCATGTCCTGGACCCGCGGTTCTACGACCCGATGACGGACTATCTGCTGGACGCGGCCGGGTTGATCTGAGCGCCCGTCGTCCTCAGGTGCCGGGCGGGTCCGAGCCGGCGGGCCCGCCCCGCACGATCAGTCCCAGCCCCGGCGTCGGGTCCAGATACACCCGGCGAATCGCCGGATACCGCTCCTGCAGCTGCTCCTCCGCCTCCTCGCACGCCCACTCGATCTGGGCCGCGGTCGACGCGTCCCGGAAGTCGATCTTCGCGGCGACGAGGATTTCCGTCGGTCCCTGGATCAGGGTGGTGAGTTCCAGGACCTCGATGATGTGCGGCACCGAGAGAAGTTCCTCGCGGATCCCGGCCCGCATCGCTGTCGGCACCGGGCGGCCGATCAGCAATTGGGCGTTGGACCGGCCCAGCACCCAGGCGACGTACACCAGCAGTGCGCCGATCAGGAGCGACGCGACGCCGTCCCAGACGCCGGATCCGGAGAGCTGACCGCCGAGCAGGCCGCCCGCGGCGAGGACCAGGCCGGCCAGGGCCGCCGAGTCCTCCATCACGACCGCCTTGACCGCGGTGTCGGGGGTGTGGCGCAGGTAGTGGGTGGCGGGCGCGCCCAGACGGGCGGCTTCGCCGCGGACCTGACGCAGGCCCGTGCGCAGGGAGTAGCCCTCCAGGAGGAACGCGATTCCGAGCACGATGTACGAGATCAGCGGGTCGCCGAGTTCCTCGCCCTGGACGAGGGTGTGGATGCCGTCGTAGAAGGCGAACACCGCGCCGCCGACGAACGTGGCGACCGAGGCGAGCAGCGCCCAGATGTAGCGCTCCGGGCCGTAGCCCAGCGGGTGTTCGTCGTCGGCGGGTTTCTCACTGCGCTTGAGCGCGGTGAGCAGCAGGACCTCGGTGACCGTGTCGGCGACCGAGTGCGCCGCCTCGGAGAGCATCGCGCTCGATCCGCTGATCAGCCCCGCGATCGCCTTGGCCACGGCGATACCGAGGTTGGCGACCGCGGCGACGACGACCGTGAACGTGGACTCCCCACCAGGCGCGCTGCTGTCGGTGCTGTTCTCGGCGCTCATGGTGGGGAGTATCCATGAAGGGGCGGGCCGTGGCCTGTTCAGTCCCGCGGGACCCGGACCACGCCCTCCTGGATGACGGTGATCGCCAGCCGGCCGTCCTGCGTGTAGATGCGGGCCTGGCCGAGACCGCGCCCGCCGGACGCGGACGGCGACTCCTGGTCGTACAGCAGCCATTCGTCGGCCCGGAACGGCCGGTGGAACCACATCGCGTGGTCCAGGCTCGCGCCGACCACGTCGCCGACCGCCCAGCCGCCGCGCCCGTGCGCGAGCAGCACCGAGTCGAGCAGCGTCATGTCGGAGACGTACGTGGCCATGCAGACGTGCAGCAGCGGGTCGTCCGCGAGCTTGCCGTTGGTGCGGAACCACACCTGGGAGCGGGGCTCCTGCGGTGTGCCGACGTTGGCGAACGGCGGGGCGCCGACATAGCGCAGGTCGACCGCGGCCCGCGCCTCCAGCAGCCGGTCCATGACACCCGGGTCGGTGAACACGTCCGCGTACTGCGGGAGCATCTGTTCCGCCGTGGGCAGCGTCTCCGGGTCGGGAGCGGGCGGCATGTCCGCCTGGTGCTCCAGGCCCTCCTCGTACGTCTGGAAGGACGCCGAGAGATGGAAGATCGGCTGCCCGTGCTGGACGGCCACCACGCGGCGGGTGGTGAAGGAGCGGCCGTCGCGGATCCGGTCGACGCTGTAGACGATCGGAGCGCCCGGGTCGCCCATTCGCAGGAAGTAGGAGTGCAAGGAGTGGGCCGTGCGGTCTGCGGGGACGGTGCGGCCCGCGGCGACGAGTGCCTGGGCCGCGACCTGGCCGCCGAAGACCCGGGGCACGACCGCCGAACGGCTCGTGCCCCGGAAGATGTCCCGCTCGATCTGCTCCAGGTCGAGCAGGTCGAGCAGGGATTCAAGTGCTGAGCTCATGGAGAAGAACGTAACCGCTCTACAGGCCCATGGACTTGGCGATGATCGACTTCATGACCTCGCTGGTGCCGCCGTAGATGCGGTTGACGCGGTTGTCCGCGTACAGGCGCGCGATCGGGTACTCGTTCATGAAGCCGTAGCCACCGTGCAGCTGCAGGCAGCGGTCGATCACGCGGTGCGCGACCTCGGTGCAGAACAGCTTCGCGGAGGCGGCCTCGGCGGCGGTCAGCTCGCCGGCGTCGAGGGCCTCCAGCGCGCGGTCGGCGACGGCCTCGGCGGCGTCCACCTCGGCCTGGCAGGCGGCCAGCTCGAACTTGGTGTTCTGGAACGAGGCGACGGTCTTGCCGAAGACCGTGCGGTCCTGCACGTAGCTCTTGGCGAACCGGACGGCGGCAGCGGCCTGCGCGTACGCGCCGAAGGCGATGCCCCAGCGCTCGGACGCCAGGTTGGTGCCGAGGTAGCCGAAGCCCTTGTTCTCCTCACCGAGGAGGTCCTCGACGGGCACCTTCACGTCGACGAACGCCAGCTCGGCGGTGTCGGAGGTGCGCAGTCCGAGCTTGTCGAGCTTGCGGCCGATGGAGTAGCCCTCGGACTTGGTGTCCACGGCGAAGAGGGAGATGCCGAAGCGGCGGTCGTCCTCGCGCGGGGCGGAGGTGCGGGCGCACACGATCACGCGGTCGGCGTGCACGCCACCGGTGATGAAGGTCTTGGCGCCGTTGAGGACGTAGTGCGTGCCGTCCTCGGAGAGCTTGGCGGTGGTCTTCATGCCCGCGACGTCGGAGCCGGTGCCCGGCTCGGTCATCGCCAGCGCCCACATCTCCTCGCCGGTGACGAACTTCGTCAGGTAGCGCTTCAACTGCTCGTCGGTGGCGAGCATCTTGATGTACGGCAGGGCGAGCAGCACGTGCACGCCGGAGCCGCCGAAGGAGACGCCCGCGCGCGCGGTCTCCTCGTAGAGGACGGCCTCGAACTTGTGCGTGTCCAGGCCCGCGCCGCCGAACTCCTCGGGGACGTTGATGCCGAATATGCCCAGCTCGCCGAGCTTGTAGTAGAAGTCGCGCGGTGCCTGGCCGGCGGCGAACCACTCGTCGTAGACGGGCGCGACCTCGGCCTCGATGAAGGCGCGGATGGTCTCCCGGAACGCCTCGTGGTCCTCGTTGAATACCGTACGGCGCACGGGGGTGCCTCCTCTGTCAGCTTCGGGCAGCGTGGGTGAGCTTCGGCCAGGGCTGGCTAAGCGCTTGCTCAGTTCTGGTCAAAAGTTACCCGGCAGTCACCGGAGCTGTCCAGAGTTGGCCGGCGGTGGTCGCCCACATCACAGCCGGCGCTCACCGCCGGACCTACCGGCCCCGACCTCGCCGCAGGGCCGGCCGGCCCGGACCGCACCGCAGGGCCGGTCGGCGCGGCCTCACTGCTGTCGCAGTGCGAACCAGAGCTCCGTCCGTACGTCCATGTCGTCCAGGTCCGCGTCCAGCAGCGTCGCGCAGCGGGCGATGCGCTGGCGGACCGTGTTGCGGTGGACCTGGAGGGCCGTGGCCGTGCGGTCCCAGCTGCCGTGGAGACTCAGCCAGCAGCGGAGCGTCTCCGCGAGCGTGGGGGTGAGCGGAGCGAGCAGCGCGCGGGCGTGCGCCTCCGCCTCGGCGTGCGGGACGAGGGCGGCGAGACCCCGGCCGGTGTCGGTGTGGTGGTGGGCCAGCGGGGTGCGGGTGGCCACGGCGCGGCCCAGCGCGCGGGCCGCCTGACCGTCGGCGAGGCCCAGTGCGGTGATGGGGGCCGGGGCGGAGGTGCCGAGTGTCCAGCCGGGCTGCGGGGTGACCCGGTCGCCGCCCGGGACCAGGACCTTGACGGCGTCGCCGCCCCGGCCCGCGTCGACCAGGGCCGACCCGAGGGCGGCGCCCAGCGCCCCGGCGGTGAGCGGGTCCACCGGGCCGCCACCGCTGCGACGTGCGTGGACCACGGTCCAGAGTTCGGTGCCGCCGAGCAGCGGGGCGACGGCCACCGGGTCCGCCCCGAGCAGCAGTCGCACGAGCGCCGCCGACCGGCCCGCTGCGTCGGCGCCCTGGTGCGGAGCGGCCAGCAGGGAGAGGAGGACGACCGCGATGCCGGTGACCGTGTGGTCGCCCGCTTCGCGCCGCCCCGTCGCCAGCGCCAGGACGAGCCCCTGCCCGCCGCCGAGCGCGTACGCGAAGAGATGCGTGGCGCCGAGGGTGTCGGTCGCGGACGTCGGGGCCGGGGAGGCGGGGGCGGCGGTGGGGGAGACCACGCGGGCCAGCCGGGTCAGCGCCGCCCGTACCTCGGGGGCCGGGCGGCGGCCCGCCGCGTGTAGCTCCTCGCCGGCCGCGGAGAGCAGCATCGCCCGGCCGGCGAGCTGCGCGGCCAGCTGGTGCAGCACCGCGGGCACCGGGTCCGGTCGGGCCGCCGCCGTCGCCAGCGCCTGCTGGGCGCGCGTCACCCGGCGCAGCTCCCGGTGCCGGGCCTCCGCCATCAGCCGCCACACCGCCCGCGCGATCGCCGTGAACGGCGTCGCGGGCGGCACCTCCACCAGCGGCAGCCCGTGCCGGTCGCACGCCTCGATCAGCGCCTGCGGCACCGCGTCGTGCACCGGGGTGACCCCGAAGCCGAGCGCCGCCGCCCCCGCCTCCACCAGCCGGGCGACATAGGTGTCCGGCTCCTTGAGCAGCACTCCGGCGCTCAGCAGCAGCTCACCGCCGAGCAGATACGGGTACGGGTCGGCCATCTCCGAGGTGTGCACCCACAGCAGGTCGACGTGGGCCGGGCCCGCGATCAGGCGCAGCCCGAGGTCCTCGCGGGCGAGCAGCTCGGCGAGCGGGATCGGCGGGGTGGGCGGAGCCGACCCGGAGGGGGCGGCGGACCCGGAAGGAGCGGCGGGGACGGTGGATCCGGTGGGGGCGGAGGGCCCGGTGGGAGTGTCCGACATGGACGGTCCATCCATTGGCTACAGCGAGAATGGATAAAACGTACACTTCAGCGCCGCCTGTGGGCCACCTACCGTCTTCACGAACCACACAACCCCGCAATGACCCGCAACGTGACTGAGACGGAGGAAGCCCATGGCTGTCGACTACGCGGTGATCGTCGTCTATCTGGCGGGCATGCTCGCCATGGGCTGGTGGGGCATGCGCCGCGCCAAGTCCAAGAGCGAATTCCTGGTGGCGGGCCGCCGCCTCGGCCCCTGGATGTACTCCGGGACCATGGCCGCGATCGTCCTCGGCGGCGCCTCCACCATCGGTGGCGTCGGCCTCGGTTACCAGTACGGGCTCTCCGGCGCCTGGATGGTCTTCACCATCGGCCTCGGGTTGCTCGCCCTGTCCATCTTCTTCTCGGCGCGCATCGCCCGGCTGAAGGTCTACACCGTCTCCGAGATGCTCGACCTTCGCTACGGCGGCCGGGCCGGCCTCATCTCCGGCGTCGTGATGTGGGCGTACACGCTGATGCTCGCGGTCACCTCGACCATCGCGTACGCCACCATCTTCGACGTCCTCTTCGACATGAACCGGACCGTCGCGATCATCCTCGGCGGCGCCATCGTCGTCGCGTACTCGACGCTCGGCGGCATGTGGTCGATCACGCTCACGGACATGGTGCAGTTCGTCGTCAAGACGATCGGTGTGCTGCTCCTGCTCCTGCCGATCGCGGTCATCAAGGCCGGCGGCTTCAGCGAGATGAAGGCGAAGCTGCCCACCGAGTACTTCGACCCGCTGGGCATCGGCGGCGAGACGATCTTCACCTACGTGCTGATCTACACCTTCGGCATGCTGATCGGTCAGGACATCTGGCAGCGTGTGTTCACCGCACGCACCGACCGGACCGCGCGCTGGGGCGGCACCGTCGCCGGCACCTACTGCCTGGTCTACGCGCTCGCCGGAGCCGTCATCGGCACCGCGGCCAAGGTCATGTACCCGAAGCTGCCCAGCGCGGACTCCGCCTTCGCGACCATCGTCAAGGACGAACTGCCGGTGGGCGTGCGAGGGCTGGTGCTGGCCGCCGCACTCGCCGCGGTGATGTCGACGTCGTCCGGCGCGCTGATCGCCTGCGCCACCGTCGCCAACAACGACATCTGGTCGAAGCTGCGGGGCGTGGTCTCGCGCGGCCGGGGCGACGAGCACGACGAGGTGAAGGGCAACCGGGTCTTCATCCTCATCATGGGTGTGGCCGTCATCGTCATCGCCATCGCGCTCAATAATGTGGTGGAGGCGCTGACCGTCGCGTACAACCTGCTCGTCGGTGGTCTGCTGGTGCCGATCCTCGGCGGTCTGCTGTGGCGCCGGGGCACGGCGGCCGGTGCGCTGTCCGCGGTGGCGGTGGGCGGCGTCGCGGTGATCGGCCTGATGGCGACGTACGGCATCCTCGCCAACGAGCCGGTCTACTACGGGCTGCTGGCCTCGCTCGCGGTGTACGTGATCGTCTCCCTGGCGACGAAGCCGACCGACGCCGCGGTGCTGATCGCCTGGCGCGAGCGGCTGGCGGGGAAGGGTGCCGACTCGGACGAGGCGGCCCCGGAATCCGTGACCGTCTGACCACTTGTCCTCGACATCCCCCATCGCCTCAACGGCATGGGAGGTGCCCCCTCGACGGGCTCGATCCTGGCCCTGTCGTCCTCAATCGCCGGGCAGGCAATCCGAGCCCGTCCGGCGGTTGGGGACACAACCCGTTGTACCCGCACCACCCCGCGTCATCAGAAGAAAGGCACTCCCCATGAGCAGCAACGAAACGCCGCGCGGCCCCATCGACTCCTCCCGCGTCCCGCGGTACGCCGGGCCAGCGACGTTCGCGCGGCTGCCCCGCCTCGACGAGGTCGGCACCGCCGATGTCGCCGTCGTCGGCGTGCCCTTCGACACGGGTGTCTCGTACCGCCCCGGCGCCCGTTTCGGCGGCAACGCCATCCGTGAGGCATCGCGTCTGCTGCGCCCGTACAACCCGGCACAGGACGCCTCGCCGTTCGCCCTCGCGCAGGTCGCGGACGCCGGTGACATCGCGGCCAACCCGTTCAACATCAACGAGGCCGTCGAGACGATCGAGGCCGCGGCCGACGATCTGCTCGGTACCGGCGCGCGCATGATGACGCTCGGCGGCGACCACACCATCGCGTTGCCCCTCCTGCGCTCCGTCGCGAAGAAGCACGGCCCCGTCGCGCTGCTCCACTTCGACGCCCACCTCGACACGTGGGACACCTACTTCGGCGCCGAGTACACCCACGGCACGCCGTTCCGCCGGGCCGTCGAGGAGGGCATCCTCGACACGTCCGCGCTCTCCCACGTCGGCACGCGCGGCCCGCTGTACGGCAAGCAGGACCTCGACGACGACGCCAAGATGGGCTTCGGCATCGTCACCTCCGCCGACGTCATGCGCCGCGGTGTCGACGAGATCGCCGACCAGCTGCGTCAGCGCATCGGCGACCGCCCGCTGTACATCTCCATCGACATCGACGTCCTGGACCCGGCGCACGCGCCCGGCACCGGCACCCCCGAGGCCGGCGGCCTCACCTCCCGCGAGCTCCTCGAGATCGTCCGCGGGCTGTCCTCCTGCAACCTGGTCTCCGCCGACCTGGTCGAGGTCGCCCCCGCGTACGACCACGCGGAGATCACCTCCGTCGCGGCCTCCCACACCGCGTACGAGCTGACGACGATCATGTCCCGCCAGATCGCGGCGGCGAAGGGAACCCAGGGCAAGTGAGCCACGACCACCACGACGAGCGCCCGCAGCTCACCTCCGAGCAGATCGCGGCCGCCCTGAACCCGCCCGCCGGACGCAACGGCGGCGACCTCGTCGTCGAGACGCTCCAGGGCCTCGGCGCGACCACCGTCTTCGGCCTGCCCGGGCAGCACGCGCTCGGCATGTTCGACGCGCTGCGCCGCTCGTCCCTCTCGTACGTCGGCCTGCGCGTCGAGAACAACGCGGGCTTCGCCGCCGACGCCTACGGCCGGATCACCGGCGAAGTGGCGCCGCTGCTGCTCTCCACCGGCCCGGGAGCCCTCACCTCCCTCGCCGCGCTCCAGGAGGCGGCGGCCGCCTCGGCACCCGTGCTCGCCATCTCCAGCCAGATCCCGACCGCGGGCCTGGGCGGCGGGCGTCACGGCTACCTGCATGAACTCCGGGACCAGAAGGCGTCGTTCCGCGACGTCGTGAAGTCCGTCCACACGGTCCGTACGGCGTCGCAGATCCCGTCCGCGATCGCCGCCGCCTGGGAGTCCGCGCTGACGGCCCCGCACGGCCCGGTCTGGATCGAGATCCCGCAGGACGTGCTCCTCGCCGAGACCACCCTTCCGGCGGTCACCGCGATGGACGCCACACCGCGGCCGCTCCACGCCCGCCCCGAACTGACAGCCGTGGCGGCCCACCTGCTGGCGAACGCCGAACGGCCGGCGATCATCGCGGGCGGCGGGGTCGTGCGCTCCGACGCGTCCGGCAAGCTGCTCGCCCTCGCGGAGAAGATCGACGCCCCGGTCGTCACCACGTTCGGCGGCAAGGGCGCCTTCCCCTGGGAGCACCCGCTCTCGCTCCAGTCCTGGCTGGAGGACCGTCACACGACGGACTTCCTCGAAGCGGCGGACGTTCTGCTCGTCGTCGGCTCCGGACTGGGTGAACTCTCCTCGAACTACCACACGTTCAGCCCGCGCGGCCGGGTCGTCCAGATCGAGGCGGACGCCGGGAAGCTGGAGTCCAACCACCCCGCGCTCGGCATCCACGCCGACGCCCGCGAGGCCCTCTCCGACCTCCTCGAAGCGGTCGACCGCCGCGAGGACCCGTCGGCCCCGGACCGTGTCCGTACGGTGCTCGAAGCTGTCCGCGAACGGATCGACGGTCAGGACCTGACCCTGGAGCAGCAGCTCGTCGCCTCGGTGCGCGAGGCGCTGCCCGACACGTCCCCCAGCTTCTGGGACATGACGATCCTCTCCTACTGGGCCTGGTCCGCGTTCGACGCCCGCCACCCCAACACCATGCACTCGGCGCAGGGCGCGGGCGGCCTCGGCTACGGCTTCCCGGCGGCGCTCGGCGCGGCGGCGGCCGACCGTACGAAGCCGGTCCTGGCGGTCTCCGGCGACGGCGGCGCGATGTACTCGATCGCGGAACTGGCCACCGCCCGCCAGTACGACCTGCCGGTCACCTGGCTGATCGTCGACGACGGCGGCTACGGCATCCTGCGCGAGTACATGACGGACGCGTTCGGCGAGGCCACGGCGACGGAACTGTCCCGCCCGGACTTCGTCGCCCTCGCCGAATCCTTCGGCGTACCGGCGGTCCGCACGACCCCGGAGGCGCTCGCCGCCGACCTGGCGAAGTCCTTCGCGGAGCCCGGTCCTTCGGTGGTCGTGCTCCCGGCGCTGCTGAGGATGTTCGAGCCGACGCATCTGTAGGCTGCGGCTCCACCGAGGTTCCGGGGCACGGACTCGGAACCTCCCCTCGTCCGCGAGGTCTTCACCGGCCTCGCGGACGAGTCGGTCGCTCGCCCCGAAGCCGGTGTCCCCGCGTCACGACCCGGCATCACGGGCCGGGAACGTACAACTTTTCGGGCGCTCAGGAGTCTTCTGTGTGCCAGGTGTGCAGGGGGCGCACCACGCAGACCACTCAGGGGGAGACGTCTCATGACGGACCGGCCTCGTATCCACCGCCGCGCACACACCGCGCTCGCCGTCACGCTCGCCGCGGGCGTGCTCGCACCCGTGGCCCTCGCCGCCACGCCCGCCGCGGCCGCGACACCGACGGTGAGCTGTACCTCCGGCAAGGTGGGGCTCGCCGCCAAGCTGTCGAAGGACATCACCGCCGCACTCAAGGGGCGCTCGTCGACCACGGCGATCGCGCTCTACGACCGGACCACCAAGACGTCGTGCACGATGCGGTCCACGAGCAAGTACGACTCCGCGAGCGTCGTGAAGGCGACCGTCCTCGCGACGCTGCTCTGGGACAACAAGAAGCACAACCGCTACCTCACGCAGCGCGAGGTCAACCTCGCCACCGCCATGATCACCAAGTCCGACAACGACGCGACCACCAGCCTGTGGAAGCAACTCGGCGTGACCAAGGTGAAGGCGTTCCTGAAGGCCGCGGGGATGACGCACACCGTGCCCGGCTCCGGCGGCTACTGGGGGCTGACCCAGATCACCGCGCAGGACGAGCTGCGACTGCTGTCCCTGCTGACCGCGAAGAATTCCGTGCTCAGTGACAACTCGCGCGCGTACGAGCTCGGCCTGATGCGCAAGGTCATCTCCTCGCAGCGGTGGGGGACGCCCGCCGGTGCGCCGTCCGGGGTGACCGTCCAGGTCAAGAACGGCTGGCTGCCGCGCGCCACGCACGGCTGGCGGGTGCACAGCATCGGCGCGTTCACCGGGAAGGGGCACGACTACGGGATCACCGTGCTCACCCAGGACAACAAGACGATGAACGACGGCGTCAACACCATCCAGGCGGTCGCCCGGGCCGTACACAAGGACCTGAACCCGGCCGCCACCGCGCAGACGACGATCGCCCCGCCGGCGAAGCCGCAGGAAGCGGTACCGGCGGTGCCCGGTGCTTCCGCCGTGCCGATGGTGACGGCCGCACCGCAGTCGTAGTCCCTCGGGTCCGGGCCCTGGGCCGAACGGACCATATTCGTGACGGCGGGATGAAATCCGCAGCCTGCCGCGTTGGTGCCTTCCGGTAGATCAGGTCGAACGGGAGGCACCGGTGACGGACGCAGGCACGGACGCGGAGCGGCGGGGCTGGGCCCGGCGGCTGGGCGGCTACGCATGGCGCTACCGGCGCAATGTGCTGCTGGCACTCGGCTCGTCGCTCGCCGGAATGGCCGTGCTGGCGCTCGTCCCGCTGATCACCAAGGTGATCATCGACGATGTCGTGGGCAACCACACCCGCTCCCTCGGAGTCTGGACCGGCCTCCTGATCGCGGCGGCCCTGCTGGTGTACATATCGACGTACGTCCGCCGCTACTACGGAGGGCGGCTCGCCCTCGACGTCCAGCACGATCTGCGCACCGAGATGTACGGGACGCTCACCCGGCTCGACGGGAAGCGGCAGGACGAGCTGTCCACCGGGCAGGTCGTCGGGCGCGCCACCAGCGACCTTCAGCTGATCCAGGGCCTTCTTTTCATGCTTCCGATGACCATCGGGAACGTGCTGCTCTTCCTCATCTCCCTGGTGATCATGGCGTGGCTCTCCCCGGTGCTGACACTGGTCGCGCTCGCCGTCGCCCCCGCCCTCTGGTTCATCGCCCGCCGCTCCCGCTCCCGGCTCTTCCCTGCCACCTGGTACGCCCAGGGCCAGGCCGCCGCGGTCGCCGGAGTCGTCGACGGGGCCGTCTCCGGGGTCCGGGTCGTCAAGGGGTTCGGACAGGAGGAGCAGGAGACCGGCAAACTGCGCGAGGTGGGGCGGAAGCTGTTCGCCGGGCGGCTGCGCACCATCCGGCTGAACGCCAGGTACACCCCCGCCCTCCAGGCCGTCCCCGCGCTCGGCCAGGTCGCGATGCTGGCGCTCGGCGGCTGGCTCGCCACCCGCGGCGAGATCACCCTCGGCACCTTCGTGGCCTTCTCCACCTATCTCGCCCAGCTCGTCGGGCCGGTCCGGATGCTCGCCATGGTGCTCACCGTCGGGCAGCAGGCCCGCGCCGGTGTGGAGCGCGTGCTCGAACTGATCGACACCGAGCCCACCATGAAGGACGGCACGGTGGAGCTCCCGGCGGACGCCCCCGCGCGCGTCGAGTTCGACGACGTGCGGTTCGGGTACGGTCCGCCTCGCTCCGCCTCCGCTCAAGACACAGGCCTGGGAAGCGGAGCCCCCGAGCGGCTGGTCCTCGACGGGTTCTCGCTGACCATCGAGCCCGGTGAGACCGTCGCCGTCGTCGGCGCCTCCGGCAGCGGGAAGTCCACCGTCTCCCTGCTGCTGCCCCGCTTCTACGACGTGTCGCACGGCGCCGTCCTGGTCGGCGGCCACGACGTCCGCGAACTCACCCAGGACTCGCTGCGGGCCGCCATCGGCCTCGTGCCCGAGGACAGCTTCCTCTTCTCCGACACGGTCCGCGCCAACATCGCGTACGGACACCCGGACGCCACTCAGGAGCAGATCGAGCGGGCCGCCCGCGCCGCCCAGGCGGACCGTTTCATCGCCGACCTTCCCCTGGGCTACGACACCAAGGTCGGCGAGCACGGCCTGACCCTCTCCGGCGGCCAGCGCCAGCGCGTCGCGCTCGCCCGCGCCATCCTCACCGACCCCCGGCTGCTTCTCCTCGACGACGCCACCTCCGCCGTCGACGCCCGCGTCGAGCACGAGATCCACGAGGCGCTGGCGCAGGTGATGGCGGGCCGCACGACCCTGCTGATCGCCCACCGCCGCTCCACCCTGGGCCTCGCCGACCGGATCGCCGTTCTGGAGGAGGGCCGGCTCGCCGACATCGGTACGCACGAGGAGCTGGAGCGCCGCTCCCCGCTCTACCGGCGTCTGCTGACCGACCCGGACGAGCTGGGCGGCACCTCCCCGGGCCACCAGCCGGTCCTGGCCGACACGGCCGTCGAGGACGACCGGGCGCTCCAGGAGGAGCTGGAAGCGGACTTCGACGCCGAGCGCGGCATCAGCCCCGGCCTGTGGGTCCGCAAGGAGGAGCCCCGCGACACCGGCGCCGCCGGCATGCCCGCCACCCCCGAGCTGCTCGCCCAGGTCGAGGCGCTGCCCCCGGCCACCGACGTCCCGGACATCGACGAGGCGCGCGCCGTGCGCTCCGAGGAGTCCTACGGGCTGCGCCGGCTGCTGCACGGCTTCGGCCTGCCGCTGCTGGTGAGCCTCGCGCTCGTCGCCGTCGACGCAGGCATGGGCCTGCTCCTGCCGGTGCTGATCCGGCACGGCATCGACCAGGGCGTCACGCAGATGGCACTCGGTGCGGTCTGGGCAGCCTCCGCGATCGCCCTGTTCGTCGTGCTGGCGCAGTGGGCGGCGCAGATCGGCGAGACCCGGATGACGGGCCGCACCGGCGAGCGGGTGCTCTACTCGCTGCGGCTGAAGATCTTCGCGCAGCTCCAGCGGCTCGGCCTCGACTACTACGAGCGCGAGCTGACCGGCCGCATCATGACCCGGATGACGACGGACATCGACGCGCTGTCCACGTTCCTGCAGACCGGTCTGGTCACGGCCTTCGTCTCCGTCGTCACGTTCTTCGGCATCATGGTCGCGCTGCTCGTCCTCGACGTCGAGCTCGCACTCGTCGTCTTCGCGACGCTTCCGGTGCTGGTCATCGGTACGTTCTTCTTCCGCCGCAAGAGCGTCAAGGCGTACGAACTGGCCCGTGAGCGGATCAGCGTCGTCAACGCTGACCTCCAGGAGTCCGTCTCCGGGCTCCGGATCGTGCAGGCGTTCCGCCGTGAGCGGGACGGTGCCGCGCGGTTCGCCGACCGCAGCGACCACTACCGCGAGGCCCGGGTGCGCGGCCAGTGGCTGATCTCGGTCTACTTCCCGTTCGTGCAGCTGCTGTCTTCGGTGGCCGCGGCCGCCGTACTGATCGTGGGTGCGGGCCGGGTCGACAACGGCACACTCACCACCGGCGCGCTCGTCGCGTATCTGCTCTACATCGACCTGTTCTTCGCGCCCGTGCAGCAGCTGTCCCAGGTGTTCGACGGCTACCAGCAGGCCACCGTCTCGCTCGGCCGTATCCAGGAACTCCTCCGGGAGCCGACCTCCACCGCCGACTCCGTGGAGCCGTTGGACGTCCTGTCGCTGCGGGGCGAGATCGCGTTCGAGGACGTGTCCTTCGCGTACGGCGCCGAGGACGAGGAGGAAGAGGCCCTCACCGGCATCGACCTGCGGATCCCGGCCGGCCAGACCGTCGCGTTCGTCGGCGAGACCGGTGCCGGGAAGTCCACCCTGGTCAAGCTCGTCGCCAGGTTCTACGACCCGACGGGCGGCCGGGTCACGGCGGACGGCACCGATCTGCGCCACCTCGACCTCACGGCGTACCGGCACCGGCTGGGCGTCGTACCGCAGGAGGCCTACCTCTTCGCGGGTTCGGTCCGTGACGCCATCGCCTACGGGCGGCCGGACGCCACCGACGCGCAGGTGGAGGCCGCGGCCCGGGCGGTCGGCGCCCACGACATGATCGCCACGCTGGACGGCGGCTATCTGCACGAGGTCGCCGAACGGGGCCGTAACCTCTCGGCCGGCCAGCGCCAGCTGATCGCACTCGCCCGCGCCGAACTGGTCGACCCGGACGTCCTGCTGCTGGACGAGGCGACCGCCTCCCTGGACCTCGCCAGCGAGGCCCTGGTCAACCAGGCGACCGACCGGCTCACCGGCCGCCGCACCACGCTCGTCGTCGCCCACCGGCTGACCACGGCCGCCCGCGCCGACCGGGTCGTGGTGATGGACCACGGCCGGGTCGTCGAGGACGGCACGCATGACGAACTCCTCGCCCAGGAAGGGCATTACGCCGTGCTCTGGCGGACCTTCATAGGGGAGGACGAGCCCGCGGGGGTCTGAGACCGACCGGCACATGGGGGGGCGGCGTCGCGGGCCCCATGTGCCGATCGGTCTCAACCGGGCGGCTCTCAGCGGATGCCGGAGATCCTGCCGGTCCGCAGGTCCGACCGGACCGTCAGACGGGTGTACGTGGGGTGCTTGCCGCCGCTCCAGGTGAGCCGCACCTTCGACCAGGTGTGACCGGCGCCGCTGTCGCCCGGGGTGACCTTGAAGGCGAGCGGGGTGTTCTGGGCGCGCAGCACACCGTCCGCATGGTTGCGCGCCTCCCAGGTGCGCAACTGCGAGCGGAGCGCGGGCGTGAGGTAGAACGCCCGGAGCGCGGTCGTGAGTGTGCCGCCGCCCTCGGTGCCGGCGGCGTCGATGTAGGCGCCGTAGAAGTGGGCGACCTGCTGGTAGGCCGGGGCCGGGGCGGTGCCGCGTACCGTCACCGGGGCCGTGGGTGCCGGCGGTGCTGCCGCGGCGGCCGGGACCACGGCGACGGCGAGCAGAGCGGTGATGAGAAGGGTGCGGCCTGCGGTGTGGCGGCCGGGCCTGTTGCGGAGTTGGATCACGACAGCTCCTTCCTTTCGTATGGCTCCGCCCAGTTGGACACGTTTTGTGAGAATTCGGTTGCTCCGGATGCGTCGCTCGCCGGGTGCAACCTCCGGATGGCCTCTCGCGTCGTACGCACGTACGCCTATGTGGCACGTTTGGCGAGAGTGTTCGATGGAGCGGATGGGGTGGCTGGGGTGATGGGCCTGCTGGGGACCAGAGGAACCGGAAGGACGGCGAGGGGGAGCGGCGGCGGGAGTCGGCAGGCGCTGGTGCAGCTGCTCGTCCTGGCGCTGGTGAGCGCCGTCGGGCTGGTGCTCGGCGGTACCGGAGCGAGCAGCGCCGGCGCCGTGTCGGTGTGCGGCGGACGGCCCGCGAAGACGGTGAAGTTCGCGACCGGCGAGCTGCGCGTCTACAGGAGCCGCGCCTACGCCTGCGCGGTCACCGTCGCCAAGAGGCCGGGCAAGCGCCGCCAGATGTCCGTCCAGCTGCAGGCACGCGGTGCCCGGCCCGTCGGCGACAGCGGCAGATACACCACGCGGGCAGGCCCGGTGACGGTGCCCGCGCTGCACCGGTGCGTACGGGCCACGGGCTCGGTCTCCGGGACCACACGCACCACGGGCTGGATCCTCTGCTGACGCCGCCTGCCTGACGCCGGGACAACAGGGTCTGGCGGGTCGGGTGTTGCCCCCGCTAGGTTCACGACGAATGTTGTGAATCAAGGGGAGGGTGTATGCGCAAGGCGCTCAGAGGTCTTCTGTCGCTGGCGGTGCTCATAGGCACCGTGACCGCGACGGGTGCCTCGGTCGGTGCGGCCACCGCCGCTGAACCGGCCGCGTTGGATTCCGCCCAGGCCGCCGCGGGCAGTGACAGCGGTACGAGCACGGACATCAAGGACCGCATCCTGGCCATCCCGGGGATGAGTCTGATCGAGGAGAAGCCGTACGCGGGCTATCGCTACTTCGTCCTCAACTACACCCAGCCGATCGACCACCGGCACCCGTCGAAGGGCACGTTCCAGCAGCGGATCACCCTGCTGCACAAGGACACGTCGCGCCCGACGGTCTTCTACACCAGCGGCTACAACGTCTCCACGAACCCCAGTCGCTCCGAGCCGACCCGGATCATCGACGGCAACCAGGTCTCGCTGGAGTACCGCTTCTTCACCCCGTCCCGCCCGGAACCCGCCGACTGGTCGAAGCTCGACATCTGGCAGGCCGCCAGCGACCAGCACCGCGTCTTCACCGCGCTGAAGCGGATCTACTCCAAGAACTGGCTGACCACCGGCGGCTCGAAGGGCGGCATGACCGCCACGTACTTCGAGCGCTTCTACCCCAAGGACATGGACGGCGTAGTCGCGTACGTCGCGCCGAACGACGTGGTCAACAAGGAGGACTCGGCGTACGACCGGTTCTTCCGGAACGTCGGCACCGAGGAGTGCCGCGACCGGCTGAACGGTGTGCAGCGCGAGGCGCTGATTCGCCGCGAACCGCTGGAGAAGAAGTACAAGGAGTACGCCGACGAGAACGGCTACACCTTCAACACCGTCGGCTCGCTCGACAAGGCGTACGAAGCCGTCGTCATGGACTACGTCTGGGCGTTCTGGCAGTACAGCCTGCTCGCCGACTGCGATTCCATCCCGGCCGACGCCAAGTCCGCACCCGACCAGGCGATCTGGGACTCGGTCGACGGCATCTCCGGCTTCTCCGCCTATGCGGACCAGGGCCTGAACACATACACGCCGTACTACTACCAGGCGGGCACCCAGCTCGGCTCGCCGGACATCAAGCAGCCCTGGCTCGGCAACCTCAGCCGGTACGGGTACCAGCCTCCGCGCAACTTCGTCCCGCGCTCCATCCCGATGAAGTTCCAGCCGTCGGTGATGCGTGACGTCGACAGCTGGGTCAAGCACCACGCCAACCACATGCTGTACGTGTACGGCGAGAACGACCCGTGGGGCGCGGAGCGCTTCCGCCTCGGCGCGGGTGCCCGTGACAGCTACGTCTACACGGTGGCGGGCGGCAACCACGGCTCCAATGTGGCCGGTCTCGCCGCCGACGAGAAGGCGAACGCCACCGCGGCCATTCTGCGCTGGGCCGGCGTCACCCCGGCCGCAGTGCAGTCGGACCCGGCGAAGGCGAAGCCGCTCGCTCCGTACGACGCGCGCCTCGACAAGAAGGACGTGACGAGCGAGCGCAGGCAGGGCCCCGCGCTGCGGCCGTAACAGGCCGGCACGGCGTGATGCGTGCCGGGCCCGAACCGTGAGGTCCGGACCCGGCACGCGCGCAGTCCCTCCGGTCAGTACGTCAGCCCGTAGCCGACCGGGTACAGCACCTGCGTCGGGTCGTTCGCCCGCTGCACCGGGACCGGCAGCCTGCCCTGTGGGTCCGCGCGGCCCGCGATCACCCGGGCGGCCGCCCGCAGTTCGACGTCCGTCCAGGAGTAGGCGGCCAGGCTCGCCGCGTGCGCGGGCAGCTGGGCGATGTCGTACGGGTTGCGGATCGCGAGCGTGATCACCGGGACGCCGGTCGCCACGAGGGCGCCGACCAGGGTGCGCTGCGAGCTGGTCGCCGAGACGTTGTACGTCCCCACGATCACCGCGTCCTTGCCCTGTGCCGCCGCCACCGCCTCGGCGATCTTCGCCTGGGTGGGTGCGGTGCCGGTGGACAGCGCGGTCGCCGCGTAACCCAGTTCACCGAAGGCGGTGGCGAGGGTGGTGGTCGGCGGACCCGTGGTACCGGACGGGGAGGCCGGATCGGCGCCGACCACGAGAAGGTTCCTGTGGGAGCGGCGGGACAGCGGCAGCAGCGCACCGTCGTTGGTGAGCAGGGTGGTGGTGTGCTCGGCGATCCGGTCGGCGGCGGCGAGGTGCGCCCGGGTACCGACGGCACGGTCCACGCCGCGGTGGGTGACGAACGGGTCGTCGAACAGCCCCAGCTTCATCTTCAGCCGCAGGATGCGCAGGATCGATTCCTCGATCCTGGCCTCGCTGATCTCGCCGCTCTTCACCGCCGCGAGGAGCGCGTTCCAGGAGACATCGAGGTCCGGCGGGTTCAGCAGCTGGTCCACGCCCGCCTGCAGGGCCAGGACGGGCACGCGCTCGTCGCCGTACTTCGTCCGCACGCCCTCCATGCCGAGCGAGTCCGTGACCACGACACCGTCGTAACCGAGCTCCTCGCGCAGGATGCCGGTGAGGATCGGCCGGGACAGCGTGGCCGGGTCCTCGGCCGGGTCGAGAGCGGGGACGACGATGTGGGCGGTCATGATCGCGTCGATGCCGGCGGCGATCGCGGCCCGGAACGGCGGGGAGTCCAGCTCGGCCCACTGCTCGCGGGTGTGGTGGATGTACGGCAGACCGGTGTGGCTGTCGGTGTTCGTGTCACCGTGGCCGGGGAAGTGTTTGGCCGTCGAGGCGATCCCGGCGACCTGATACCCCTTCACCTGGGCGGCGACCATCGCGGCCACGGCCTGCGGGTCGGCGCCGAAGGAGCGTACGCCGATGACCGGGTTGGCCGGGTTGATGTTGACATCGGCGTCCGGGGCGTAGTTCTGGTTGATGCCGATCGCGGCCAGCTCGGTGCCCGCGATCTTCCCGGCCCGGCGGGCGTCGGAGGACGAACCCCCCGCACCCAGCGCCATCGCGCCCGGCATCAGTGTGGCGGGCTCGCCGACGCGGCAGACGATGCCGTGCTCCTGGTCGGTGGAGATGAGAAGGGGCAGAGGGGTGCGGCCGGCGAGACCGGCGCGCTGGATGCCGTTGGAGAGGTCGGCGATCTGGTGCGGGTCACGGGTGTTGTGCGCCCAGGCGAAGTAGATGATGCCGCCGACGTGGTACTTGGCGATCAACTCGGCGGCGGTACGGACCCCGATCTCGGTCAGGTTGGCGTCGATGTCGGCCTGGTCGGGTTCGGTGGCGGAGTGCCCGTAGACCCGCATCACGAAGAGCTGGCCGACCTTCTCCTCCAGGCTCATCCGGGAGATGAGCTGCTTGAGGCGCTTGGTGGTGGAGGAGGCGGAGGCTGCGGCGGCTCCGGGGGTGGAGACCGCGCCGGTCGCGGCCGCTGCGACAGTCGCGGCGGTGGCGGTGAGGAGGGTGCGTCTGGAGGTGCGGTGGTGCACGTGAGCTCCTTCGGCCGTTCTCGGTGACGAGGGGGTGGTGAAAGAAACTTCCAATGGTCACGGATATCCAGAAAGTAACTACCGGTCAAGGGGACAGCCCGAACTGGGCCCATCCGGCGAACGAGGACGGACGCCGGCGCACCCCGCACACCCCGTTCCTCTTGCGCCCCTTGCCCCGCACCCCGCACAGGGCCCGCCCCTACACCAGCCCCACCCTCGCGCCCCGCCCCTGAAGGGCCGTCACCGCCGCCGTGATCGCCGGCCGCCGGGCCGCCTCCGTACGCCACACCGCGTACAGCCTCCGCACCGGCACGGGATCGAGCCGCACCGCCACCACCCCGTCCGGCAGCGGCCCACGCCCCAGCCGCGGGATCATCGCGACGCCGAGACCGGCGGCGAGCAGCGCCAGCTGGGTGTGGTTCTCCTCCGCCTGATACCGGATGTCCGGTTCGTAACCCGCCGCCCGGAGCGTCCGTACGAGCCAGTCGTGGCAGACCGTCCCCGGCGGCTGGCAGATCCACCGCTCCTTCGCCAGCTCCTCGCGCCGCACCGCGTCCCGCCCGGCGAGCCGGTGACCCTCGGGTACCAGCAGATCGCACCGGTCGTCGCCGATCACCGCCTGTGCCACGCCCTCCGGGGCAGGCAGCGGGGCGATGTCCCAGTCGTGCGCGACCGCCAGGTCGATCACGCCCTTGGCCACCAGATCGACGGACAGATGCGGATCGACCTCGGTCAGCCGGACGTCCAGAGCCGGGTGGTCCTGCCCCAGCTCGGCCAGCACACCGGGCAGCAGACCGCGCGCCGCTGAGGCGAAAGCACCGATCGACAGCCGCCCGGTGGGCAGCCCCCGACGCTCCTCCAGCGTGGTCTCGGCACGCTCCACGATCGCCAGCAACTGCTGTGCGGTGGCGGCGAGATGGAGTGCCTCCTCGGTGAGCGCGACACCGCGGCCACGCCGTTCCAGCAGTGTGGTGCGGGTCTCCCGCTCCAGCTTGGTGATCTGCTGGGAGACCGCCGACGGGGTGTAACCGAGAGCTGCCGCGGCGCCCGCGACGGAGCCGTGGACGGAGATGGCGTGCAGGGCGCGCAGTCGGGACAGATCGAGCACCGGAACCCCCCGGACCTTGCCGATTCGTTAGTGATGCTCAATTCCACCATGAAGAAATCCGCGCTGGTGCTACATGGTCGGGGCAGGTGATCCTCGGTCCATGCGTCCCCTTCACATAGCCCTGGCCGCCCTGGTGGCTGCCGTCTGGGGTGTCAACTTCGTCGTCATCGAGGTCGGTCTCGGCCACTTCCCGCCGCTGCTCTTCTCCGCCCTGCGCTTCCTGGTCGCCGCGCTGCCCGCGGTGTTCTTCGTCGGACGCCCCAAGGTCGCCGGCAAGTGGATCGTGGGCGTCGGACTCGTCCTCGGAGTGGCGAAGTTCGGACTGCTCTTCATCGGCATGGACCGGGGGATGCCGGCCGGGCTCTCCTCCCTGGTGCTTCAGGTCCAGGCGGTCTTCACGGCCCTGTTCGCGGCGCTGGCACTCGGCGAACGACCGGGCAGGGTCAGGGTGCTGGGGATGGCGGTGGCGCTCGCGGGCATCGGGGTGGCGGCGGTCGACGAGGGCGCGAGCGGCCCCGTGCTCGCCTTCGTCCTGGTGATCGCGGCGGCGGCCTGCTGGGGCGTGTCCAACGTCCTGACCCGCAAGGCCGCCCCGCCGGACTCGCTCAACTTCATGGTGTGGGTCTCGACCGTGCCCGTACTGCCGCTGCTCGGTCTCTCCCTCCTCTTCGAAGGCTGGGACCGCGACGCGGACGCGCTTGCCGCGCTGGACTGGAGCGGTGTCGGGATCATCGTGTACGTCGCCTGGATCACGACGGTCTTCGGCTTCGGGGCGTGGGGCTTCCTGCTGCGTCACCACCCGGCGTCGTCCGTGGCGCCGTTCACCCTGCTCGTCCCGGTCTTCGGGATGTCATCGGCGGCGCTGCTGCTCGACGAGTCGGTGAGCCCCTTGCGGTGGTGTGCGGCGGCGCTGCTGGTGGGCGGGGTGGCGCTGACATCCCTGGCGGGGACGCGCCGGCCGCGTCCCGCGACGACGGAGACCGCGGAACCGCAGCCGGCGGGTGCCTGAACCCGGGCACCTACTCCTTCGGCGCGCCCAGCCGCAGCAGATGGTCGCGTCCCGCGCTCAGCAGCCCGGGCAGGTCGGCCGCGCCCGGGTGCCAGCGCTTCTCGTACTCCCAGCAGACCCAGCTGTCCGGGTCCAGGGTGTCCAGGCAGGCCCGGAGCGGCAGCACCCCGGCGCCGAGGGGCAGCGGAGTGAGGTCGTCCGCCGACGCGATGTCCTTCACCTGTACGTATCCCAGGTGCGGGGCGAGGACCGCATGGCTCGCGACCGGCTCCTCGCCGGCCAGCCAGGTGTGCATGACGTCCCACAGCGCACCGACCTGCCGGTGCCCGACCGTCCCCACGACACGGGCCACGGCGGCCCCGGCCCGGTGCGAGTCATGGGTCTCCAGGAGGATCCGCACGCCCAGATCGGCGGCGTACGGAGCGGCCGCGCCCAGCCTGCGGGCGGCGTTCGCATCGGCCGTGTCCGGGTCCAGCCCGCCACCGCCGGGGAAGACCCGGACATTCGACGCGCCGAGATCCCGCGCCAGCTCCACCAGGCCGACGAGCTCGTCCAGCACCGGCTGGTCGTCCCCCTCGGCGGCGACCCGGACGTACCCGGCTACGGTCAGGATCTCGACGCCGCCCCGCTTGAACTCGTCGGCCACACCGGCGCGTTCGGCCGACGAGAGCCCCGGGTGCACCGGCTCCTCGGGATGGGCGCGCAGCTCCACCCCCTGATAGCCGTGCTCGACGGCGAGCCGGATGACGTCGGCGACCGGCATCCCCGGCACTCCGAGGGTCGAGAAAGCGAGCTTCACGTGCGTTTTCCTTCCGTCGGTACGTGCCCCTGCACCGTACGGACCGGAGAGCGGCCCGCACATCATCGGCCCACGGCACGCAGTACGCGTACCCCCGACCCGGCGGCGGAACCCGGCCGGGTCACTTCCGCGGCGGCGCCGTCGACCCCCGGACCATCAGTTCCGCCGCGATCGTCGCGATGCCACCCGGCGGCGGGGTCTCCTTGCCCATCGCCAGCCGGCCCGCCCGGGCCCCCGCCTCGAACAGCGGCAGTCGTACGGTCGTCAGGGCAGGGACCGCGTCCACCGAGAACGGCAGGTCGTCGAAGCCTGCCACGGAGATGTCCTCGGGGATGCGGAAGCCGCGGTCCCGGATCGCCGCGCTCGCGCCCAGGGCCACCGTGTCGTTGGCGGCGACGATCGCCGTCACCTCCGGTTCCCGGCGCAGGAGTTCGAGCGTCGCGTCGTAACCGGAGCGGCGGGCGTACGGGCCGTGCACGGTGAGGCGCTCCTCGTCGCCGCCCAGCCCGGCATCCTGCATCGCCTCGCGGTGGCCTTCCAGCCGGTGACGGGTCGTCGTCCGCTCCGGTGGGCCCGCGACATAACCGATCCGCCGGTGGCCGAGCGAGAGCAGATGCTCGGTGAGGCGCCGGCCACCGCCCCGGTTGTCGAAGGCGAGCGCCGCCACGATCGTCTCGCCCTCCGGCAGCGGGGGCCGCCCGCACAGCACCACCCGGGTCCCCGCGTCCGCGAGTTTCGCCAGCTTCGCGTTCATCGAGGCCTGGTGCGCCGGGTCCTCCACGGCGCCGCCGGTGAGGATGACGGCTGCGGCGCGCTGACGCTGGAGCAGGGTGAGGTAGGTGAGTTCGCGTTCGGGGGAGCCGCCGGTGTTGCAGATGACGGCGAGCTTCTCGCCCCCGGCGCGTCCGGAGCCGTCGCCCGGCCCGCCGATCTCGGTCTGCGCAGCCCCGGCCATGATTCCGAAGAACGGGTCGGCGATGTCGTTGACCAGGATGCCGACCAGGTCGGACGTGGCGGCGGCGAGTGAACTGGCCGGTCCGTTCAGTACGTAGTCGAGGTCGTCCACCGCGCGCAGCACCCGTTCCCGGGTGGATGCCGCGACCGGGTAGTTGCCGTTGAGCACGCGGGAGACGGTGGCGGGCGACACCCGGGCGCGAGCCGCCACATCCGCCAGGGTGACTGTCATCGCTTCCTCCGAGGGTTTTGGAGCGGGCCCTCTTGTCCAGGCCGCTGTCGGCAGGCTAGCGTCATATCGCATAGAAAGCGCTTGCTACGGCTGTATGGAGGAACTTCGTGACACGCAGGACAGTGCGCATCGCCATGAACGGCGTCACGGGTCGCATGGGATACCGGCAGCACCTGGTGCGCTCGATCCTCGCGATCCGCGAGCAGGGCGGCCTCGACCTCGGCGACGGCGAGGTGCTGTGGCCCGAACCCGTCCTCGTCGGCCGCCGCGCGCACGCGCTGGAGGAACTCGCCGCTCAGCACGGCCTGACCGAGTGGTCGACCGACCTCGACGCGGTCCTCGCGGACGAGTCGATCGACATCTACTTCGACGCCCAGGTCACCTCGGCCCGGGTCGAAGCGATCAAGAAGGCGATCGCCGCGGGCAAGCACATCTACACCGAGAAGCCCACCGCGACCGACGTGGACGGCGCCCTGGAGCTGGCCCGCCTCGCCCGCGACGCCGGGATAAAGCACGGCGTCGTCCAGGACAAGATCTTCCTGCCGGGTCTGCTGAAGCTGAAGCGCCTCATCGACGGCGGCTTCTTCGGCGAGATCCTCTCCGTGCGCGGCGAGTTCGGCTACTGGGTCTTCGAAGGCGACTGGCAGGAGGCCCAGCGCCCGTCCTGGAACTACCGGGCCGAGGACGGCGGAGGCATCGTCGTCGACATGTTCCCGCACTGGGAGTACGTACTCCACGAGCTGTTCGGCCAGGTCACGACCGTACAGGCGCATGTCCAGACGCACATCCCGCAGCGCTGGGACGAGCAGGGGAAGCCGTACGCCGCCACCGCCGACGACGCCGCCTACGGCATCTTCCAGCTGGCGAGCGGCGCCGTCGCCCAGATCAACTCCTCCTGGGCCGTGCGCGTCAACCGCGACGAGCTCGTCGAGTTCCAGGTCGACGGAACCCACGGCTCCGCCGTCGCCGGCCTCCGTAACTGCCGCGTCCAGCACCGCTCGGCCACGCCCAAGCCGGTCTGGAACCCCGACCTCCCGGTCACCGAGCCGTTCCGCGACCAGTGGCAGGAAGTCCCCGACAACACCGTCTTCGACAACGGCTTCAAGGCTCAGTGGGAGCTCTTCCTGCGCCACATCGTGCTCGACGAGCCGTACACCTGGGACCTGATGGCCGGTGCCCGCGGCGTGCAGCTCGCCGAGCTCGGGCTCAAGTCCTCCGCCGAGGGCCGGCGCTTCGACGTACCGGAGCTGACGCTGTGACGATCCACCTCCCGCAGGGCCCCTACGAGCCCCGCACCACCCCGCTCGACCTCGCCCCGGGCGGGTCACCGCTCGTCTCCCGTACGGTCTTCTCCGCCGCGCATGTCGTCGCCGACCCGTACGCCGATGTCAGCCCCGACGGCCCCGCCGCTGTCGACTGGGACGCCACCCTCGCCTTCCGTCGCCACCTCTGGTCGCACGGCCTCGGCGTCGCCGAAGCCATGGACACCGCACAGCGCGGCATGGGCCTGGACTGGGCGGGCGCCGCCGAACTGATCCGCCGCTCCGCCGCCGAGGCGAAGGCGGTCGGCGGCCGGATCGCCTGCGGCGTCGGTACCGACCAACTTGCCGCCGGCCCGGCCACGCTCGGCGAGGTGAAGGCCGCGTACGAGGAACAGCTCACCCTGGTCGAGGAGAGCGGCGCCCAGGCCATCCTGATGGCGTCCCGCGCCCTCGCCGCCGCCGCGAACGGCCCCGAGGACTACCTGGAGACGTACGCACACCTGCTGCGCCAGGCCTCGGAGCCGGTCGTCCTGCACTGGCTCGGCCCGATGTTCGACCCGGCTCTGGAGGGCTACTGGGGTTCGACGGACCTCGACGCGGCAACCGACACGTTCCTGAAGGTCATCGCGGAACACCCGGACAAGGTCGACGGCATCAAGATCTCGCTCCTCGACGCCGGGCGTGAGATCGACGTACGCCGCCGCCTGCCCGGTGGGGTGCGCTGCTACACCGGCGACGACTTCAACTACCCCGAACTGATCGCGGGCGACGACCGCGGCTTCAGCCACGCGCTGCTCGGCATCTTCGACCCGCTCGGTCCGCTGGCCGCCCACGCGGTCCGCGTCCTGGACACCGGGGACGTCCAGGGCTTCCGGGAACTCCTCGACCCGACCATCGAGTTGTCCCGGCACCTCTTCCGGACGCCCACCCGCTTCTACAAGACGGGCGTGGTCTTCCTCGCCTGGCTGGCAGGCCACCAGGACCACTTCACGATGGTCGGCGGCCTCCAGTCCGCCCGCTCGCTTCCGCACCTGGCGAAGGCGTACGAACTCGCCGACCGGCTGGGCCTGTTCCCCGACCCGGAGCTGGCCGAATCCCGGATGCGCGCCCTGCTCACGGTCAACGGAGGTGTCCGATGACGGATCTGTCGCGTCTGAGCATCAACCAGGAGACCATCAAGCAGTGGTCGCTGCCCGAGCTCACCGAGGGCTGCGTCAAGGCGGGCATCGACAAGGTCGGTCTGTGGCGGGCCCCCGTCCAGGGCTACGGAGTCGAGCGCACCGCCCAACTCCTCGCCGACGCCGGGATCTCCGTCACCAGCCTCTGCCGGGGCGGCTTCTTCACCGCACTCGACCCGGCCGAACGGGCCCGCGCCCTGGACGACAACCGCGCCGCGATCGACGAGGCGGCGGCGCTGTCCACCGACACCCTGGTCCTGGTCTCCGGCGGCCTCCCGGCGGGCAGCCGCGACCTGCACGGCGCCCGCGGACGCATCGCGGAAGCGCTCGCCGAGCTGGGCCCGTACGCGCAGGAACGAGGCGTCCGCCTGGCGATCGAACCGCTGCACCCGATGTTCGCCTCGGACCGTTGCGTCGTCTCCACCCTGTCCCAGGCCCTGGACATCGCCGAGCGCTTCCCGGCGGAGCAGGTCGGCGTGGTCGTCGACACGTACCACATCTGGTGGGACGACCAGGCGGCCGCCCAGATCGCCCGGGCCGGTGCGGGCGGCCGTATCCACTCGTTCCAGCTGGCGGACTGGATCACCCCGCTCCCGGCGGGCGTACTGGTCGGACGGGGCCAACTGGGCGACGGTAGCGTCGACTTCCGCGCGTTCCGCGAGATGGTCGAGGCCACCGGCTTCACCGGTCCGATCGAGGTGGAGATCTTCAACGAGGGCCTGTGGGCGCGCGACGGCGCCGAAGTTCTCGCGGAGGTCGCGGCCCGGTACGTCGAGCACGCCTGCTGAGAGCGGGTGCGAGGCGACCGGGCAAAGAGATCGTAAAGGCGTGCAACCCTTCGGTGGCCTGCCGGGTCGTATGTTGCGTCGGGCGCTTCCGGGGAGGGATCCGGGGGGATCGGGAAGCCCTGATGAGGGTGGGGGAAAGCGAGAGGGGCCCGGTCTTGGACCGGGCCCCATTTCGCTTTACCGGGCCTGTTTCGCCGGCCTCCGGCAACCGGCCGGCCCGGACCGGGCCGGTTCGGCAGCCGTCGTGGGCCGGCTTCGGCGCCGGCTGATCAGTAGGCCGAGTTGACGTTGTCGATCGAGCCGTAGCGGTGGGCCGCGTAGTTGCAGGCGGCGGTGATGTTGGCGACCGGATCGTAGATGTTCCACGAGGTGCCGTCCACGTGGTACGTCTTGAAGGTCGGGTCGATGACCTGGAGCAGGCCCTTGGACGGTATGCCCTTGGCGGCGTTGGAGTCCCAGTTGTTGATCGCGTTCGGGTTGCCGCTCGACTCACGCATCAGGTTGCGGTAGATGCCGTTGTAGGAGCCTGGGATGCCCTTGGCGTGCATGATCTCCAGCGACTGGTTGATCCAGGTGCTGACGTTGCCGGTGGACTGGGCGGGGGTGGCTGCCGAGGCGGCCGGGGCACCGGCGACGGTGCAGGCGGCGATCGCGGTACCGGCGGTGACCATGCCCAGCGTGATCTTCTTGATCTGGGTCATGTGAGCGAACTTCTTGGACATCGCGGGGATCTGCATCGGAATTACCTCTCCCGTGGGGATGCCAAGAATTGTTAAGCGAGTTCAAACTTCCGGTCAATGACCTTATTTACTATCGGGATACGTACATGGAACGGACAACAGGGACGAAGTTGCCGTAAACAGGTCATGGAGTGGGCCCTTTGTCCTACTAGGTCGTATCATAGTGACGCGCGTCATATCGCTCACATCACACGACAGAAGTGTCAAATAGTCCCAAAACGGACATAGGTATATCGCCTTGTACCGCACAAGGGGGAGCGCTCTGTTCGCCCGTGTAATGAATGAAAAGCGCGGTGCAATGAAAGCGCGATCGACCCATTCGAATAGCGGCCCGGCGGAGCTCGAGGGAGTGGGCTCCGAGACGCAGGGCGCCGGCGGGAAGTCACCGGCCGCCGCCCAGAGGAGAGACGAGCCGGTCCGGTGACTCCGCTCATGCCAGGCGAGAGGCTTATCCCTCGTCCTTGCGCCAGTTCTTCGTCTGCCGGCCCTCTTCGGCCCACTTGCGATCCGCCAGCAAGGTCAATTCGTCCTCGACGAACGCGCGCTCAGCGGCGAGCGTGCCGTCCGGGTGCCACTCTTTGGAAACCCCTATAGGAAGCCCCGCGCAGGGCTGTCCCCTCCAGGCGTTCTTCGGTCTCGCCCGTCGGGAGTTCCCCCCGGTACAGCACGCGTCGCCCCCGATCCATATCGACGTCGGGGTCGCCGATGTCGATTCGTGTTACCTCGGCCGGCTGTCCACACCATCCGGCAGGCGTCGTACGGGCTTCGTCTCGTGCAGCGACGAGCGCCCATGGCCGGACGGGCAGCCACGGCCGATTCGGCGCAGCGTCCAGGAAGCGCGTTGCGCTGCGCGGTCTTCATGTGGTCCGGCCGTTTGGCCGACCCGTTCCGCTTTCGGACACAGGAACCCCGTCCGGAACCCTTCCTTGTCGTCCTGCCGCGCGTTCGTGCTGCACCCTGTCGAATCCGGGCGCGCGACGGAGCGCCCAGGTCAGCGGGGTCCGGTGAGTTTCTTCGTCACGGATTCGATGAACGCGGCGGCCTCGGTCTCGAGGATCTCGACGTGGTCGGTGTCGTTCTGTCCGAGGTCGTACAGCCTGAGGTAATCGGTCGGCTCCCAGCGGAGATTGCTGGTGAAGGCTTCGTCATGCGTCCGGTCGTTCTCAACTCGGCGCCGGACGATGCCGTGCGGGCTGTTCCTGGGGTGGCCCTCGTCGATCTTCGCGAAGTACGTGATCTCGCCCTCGGCATCCAGAGCATCGAGAGTCGTGGGCGCGAGGGTGAGGAAGGGGGTGGCGGAGAGATTGCTCTCCACATTTCCCAGCCGGATCATCACGCCGCTGAGGTCGATGTACTCCTCGAGGAAATAGCCCCCGCCGCGCTCGTACATGAGCAGAAGCGGTTCGTAGGGATCCGGCAGATCACCCGGCCACTCGATTTGGGCATCCCTCAACACCTCCCACCGGACCACACCTCGGCACGTGGTCCTGAGGGAGGCGGGGCCGAGCCCGCTCAGGACCTCTGCCAGAGCGGCTGCGACTTCAGGCGGCGTCTGAACCGCAGGCTCGACATGCTCGGCGATGTCGAAGAACGGCCAGGACTGCTCGGCACCGTAGGCCCGTGCCCACAGGGCCGCGCGGCGCAGGTACTCCCGCATCAACAGGGCACGCGAATTTGTGTGTTCGAATGCCTTGGAGTCGTCGCTCCAGTCGATGGCGCGTAGTCGCTCCAACGCCGTGCGTGAAGGATGGTCAGTCACTTGAGGTTCAGTCCCTTCGCTCGCAGTTCCTGAACGACATCGTTCACGAAGCTATCGATATTGGACAAATCCTCGGCCAGGACCGTCTTGGGGTGCCTCAGGCCGAGCTTCTGCCACGCTGTCCCGAAGCCACCCCTCGCGGGGTTCGGCGCCAAGTCATGTGCGCCGGCTGCACTCAGACTCTTCGGCGAGTTCCTGCCGAACGTCCCGTCGGGGTCCTTGCGCCACAGCCCCGTCTCATCGCAGAGGTACGGTAGACCGGCCTTCATCAGCTGGCTTTCCACGTACTCGTGTGTCATCAAGTGCTTGAATTCCTTGATCTGGCCCGCATCCAGGGTGCCCTTACGCGCACCGTCCCACAGGTCTGCGATGTCGTCGCGAGGTGTGAACCGTCCACGCTTCCACTCGCCGGGTTGAACGATCACGTCGTGCTGAGACCGGATCATGTGGCTCTTCACCTGCCGGAGCACGGACTCGTCGACACCGGTGTGTTTCGACATCTGCGGAACGTCGATGTGGTTGGGCGTAGCCCGAAGCGACTCGTACACCCCGGCCGCGTAATCCGAGGGCCTCTCGGCCCAGCCTGCACCTCCCCAACCACCGTCGGGGCCATGGATGTAAGGCGTGCCCGCGTCGCCCCCGGCCTCTGCCGCGTCGTCAGCCAGATCACCGACGTCGTCACCCACCGACCCGAGGTCGGCGGCCGTCGAGTCGAGGTCCGGACCGCCGAGGTGATCTCCGCGGGATGGGGCCGGGACGTCGGCTCCGGGGTCGCCCGGCACGTGGTGATCCCCTTGACCACCTGGAGTGTGGCCACCGCCGGCCGGTCCATCGTGACCGGTGCCACCCGGACGGTCATGGCCACTGCTGCTTGCGCTGTCCCCATGACCGCCGGTGGGCGGTTTGTGGCTGGCTGAGAGGCCGTGTCCGAGGTCGTCGGCGTGAGCGCCGGGGAGGTTGTCGCCGATGTTGCTGTCCGGGAGGTTGTCTCCGGTGCGGCCGATGTCGCCGAGGTCGTTGCCGAGGCTGTGGTCCGTGACTCCGCCCTCGGACTGTCGGTGCCGCCCGATACCGTCGGGGTATGTCCAACATGGCCGTCCTCGAAGGTGTGCTCGAACGCATCACGTACGCCAACGAGGAGAACGGGTACACGGTCGCCCGCGTCGACACGGGTCGGGGTGGCGGTGATCTCCTCACGGTGGTCGGCTCGCTGCTCGGAGCGCAGGTCGGCGAGTCGCTGCGGATGGAGGGGCGCTGGGGCTCGCACTCCCAGTACGGCAAGCAGTTCACGGTGGAGAACTACACGACCGTGCTGCCCGCCACGATCCAGGGGATCCGCCGCTATCTCGGCTCCGGACTGATCAAGGGCATCGGCCCGGTGATGGCCGACCGGATCACCACCCACTTCGGCGTCGACACGCTCGACATCATCGAGCAGCAGCCGAAGCGGCTCGTCGAGGTTCCCGGGCTCGGGCCGAAGCGGACGAAGATGATCGCCGCCGCCTGGGAGGAGCAGAAGGCGATCAAGGAGGTCATGGTCTTCCTCCAGGGTGTCGGTGTCTCGACGTCCATCGCCGTCCGTATCTACAAGAAGTACGAGGACGCGTCGATCTCCGTCGTCAAGAACCAGCCCTACCGGCTGGCCGCCGACGTCTGGGGCATCGGCTTCCTCACCGCCGACAAGATCGCGCAGGCGGTCGGTATCCCGCACGACAGCCCGGAGCGGGTCAAGGCCGGTCTGCAGTACGCGCTGTCGCAATCCACCGACCAGGGGCACTGCTTCCTCCCGGAGGAGCGGCTGATCGCCGACGCGGTCAAGCTGCTCCAGGTCGATACGGGACTGGTCATCGAGTGCCTCGCCGAACTGGCCGAGGATCCCGAGGGAGTTGTACGGGAGAAGGTGCCGTCGCCCGAGGGCGGCGAGCCGATCACCGCCATCTACCTCGTGCCGTTCCACCGTGCCGAGGTCGCCCTGGCCGCCCAGGTGCAGCGACTGCTGCGGACGCCCGAGGACCGGATGCCCGCCTTCCAGGACGTGGACTGGGGCAAGGCGCTGACGTGGCTGGCGGGCCGTACGGGGGCGACGCTCGCCCCCGAGCAGGAGGCCGCCGTCCGGCTCGCGCTCAGCCGGAAGGTGGCAGTGCTGACCGGTGGACCCGGCTGCGGGAAGTCGTTCACCGTCCGTTCCATCGTCGAACTGGCCCGCGCCAAGCGCGCAAAGGTCGTTCTGGCCGCGCCCACCGGGCGGGCGGCGAAGCGGCTGTCCGAGCTGACCGGGGCCGAGGCGTCCACCGTGCACCGGCTGCTGGAGCTCAAACCGGGCGGGGACGCGGCCTATGACCGGGACCGTCCGCTGGACGCCGACCTCGTCGTCGTCGACGAGGCGTCGATGCTCGATCTGCTGCTGGCCAACAAGCTCCTGAAGGCCGTGGCACCCGGTGCCCATCTGCTGCTCGTCGGGGACGTCGACCAGCTGCCGTCGGTGAGCGCGGGGGAGGTGCTGCGCGATCTGCTCGCCGAGGGCGGCCCCGTCCCGGCGGTCCGGCTGACGACGATCTTCCGCCAGGCCCAGAAGTCCGGCGTCGTCACCAATGCGCACCGGATCAACTCCGGAGTGCCGCCCCTCACCCAGGGCCTCGACGACTTCTTCCTCTTCGTGGAGGACGAGACGGAGGAGGCGGGCGTACTCGCGGTGGACGTCGCGGCCCGCCGTATCCCGGCCAGATTCGGCCTCGACCCCAGGCGTGACGTGCAGGTCCTCGCCCCCATGCACCGCGGCCCGGCCGGGGCCGGCCACCTCAACGGCCTGCTGCAGCAGGTCATCACCCCGGGCCGCCCCGACCTGCCCGAGAAGCGGTTCGGCGGCCGGGTCTTCCGTGTCGGCGACAAGGTGACCCAAATCCGAAACAACTATGACAAAGGCGAGAACGGCGTCTTCAACGGCACGGTCGGCGTCGTCACCTCGCTCGACCTGGACGAGCAGAAACTGACGGTCCTGACGGACGAGGACGAGGAGATCCCGTACGACTTCGACGAGCTGGACGAGCTGGCCCACGCGTACGCGATGACGATTCACCGTTCCCAGGGCAGCGAGTACCCGGCCGTCGTCGTCCCCGTCACGAAGAGCGCCTGGATGATGCTCCAGCGAAACCTGCTGTACACGGCCGTGACGAGGGCCAAGAAGCTCGTCGTGTTGGTCGGCTCACGGCAGGCGATCGGCCAGGCGGTCCGGACAGTTTCCGCAGGCAGGCGCTGTACGGCGCTGGATTACCGGCTGCGTGGTGGCTCCGGCGGAGGATCCCCCGAAAAAATGATCGATCAAATCGGTGGGAAACATCACGGAGGCCTTCCGGAACCGGAGTCAAGGGGGCAGGATGAGTAAGTTCGCGGCACTGAGTGCCGTGAGTAGGTCCAATGGACGACCCCGAGTGCACTCTCCTGAGCCAAATGGGGGAGGGTGGAGACAGTCAGGGAACCTCGAAGAAGAGGCACTACGTCGGTGAGGGATGACGTGAGCGACAACTCTGTAGTACTGCGGTACGGCGATGACGAGTACACCTACCCGGTGATCGACAGCACCGTCGGCGACAAGGGCTTCGACATCGGGAAGCTCCGGGCGAATACCGGCCTGGTGACGCTGGACAGCGGATACGGCAACACCGCCGCCTATAAATCCGCCATCACCTATCTCGACGGTGAGCAGGGCATCCTGCGGTACCGCGGCTATCCCATCGAGCAGCTCGCCGAGCACTCGTCGTTCCTCGAGGTCGCGTACACCCTCATCAACGGCGAGCTTCCCAAGGTCGACGAGCTGTCGACCTTCAAGAACGAGATCACCCAGCACACGCTGCTGCACGAGGACGTCAAGCGGTTCTTCGACGGCTTCCCGCGCGACGCGCACCCGATGGCCATGCTGTCCTCGGTCGTCAGCGCGCTGTCCACGTTCTACCAGGACAGCCACAACCCGTTCGACGAGGAGCAGCGTCACCTCTCGACGATCCGTCTGCTGGCCAAGCTGCCGACGATCGCCGCGTACGCGTACAAGAAGTCGATCGGGCACCCCTTCGTCTACCCGCGCAACGACCTCGGGTACGTCGAGAACTTCCTGCGCATGACCTTCTCGGTCCCCGCCCAGGAGTACGAGCTGGACCCGGTCGTCGTCTCCGCGCTCGACAAGCTGCTCATCCTGCACGCGGACCACGAGCAGAACTGTTCGACCTCCACCGTGCGCCTGGTCGGCTCCTCGCAGGCGAACATGTTCGCCTCGATCTCCGCCGGCATCTCGGCGCTGTGGGGCCCGCTGCACGGTGGCGCCAACCAGTCGGTGCTGGAGATGCTCGAGGGCATTCAGGCCAACGGCGGCGATGTCGACTCCTTCATCCGCAAGGTGAAGAACAAGGAGGACGGCGTCCGGCTGATGGGCTTCGGCCACCGCGTCTACAAGTCCTTCGACCCGCGCGCCAAGATCATCAAGGCCGCGGCCCACGACGTGCTGTCGGCGCTCGGCAAGTCCGACGAGCTGCTCGACATCGCGCTCAAGCTGGAGGAGCACGCGCTCTCCGACGAGTACTTCGTCTCGCGCAACCTCTACCCCAACGTGGACTTCTACACCGGTCTGATCTACCGGGCCATGGGCTTCCCGACCGAGATGTTCACCGTGCTCTTCGCGCTCGGCCGGCTCCCCGGCTGGATCGCCCAGTGGCACGAGATGATCAAGGAGCCGGGTTCCCGCATCGGCCGCCCGCGCCAGATCTACACCGGTGAGGTCCTGCGCGACTTCGTCCCGGTCGAGGGTCGCTGAGCTTCGTAGCGCCCCGGTACCACCCCGGCCTCGGCGGCCGGTTGCCTTCGCCCCGCGTACCGCGCTTCGCACAGAGCGCGGTGTCCGGGGCGATTTGCTTGCCCGGGCAGCGCGCCTGCCCCGGTCCGGCGGGCATCCGTACAGAATGCGAGAAGCGCCCCGCCATCGATCCCCCCACGGGTCGACAGCGAGGCGCTTCCCATATCCCGGAGCGGATTCCCCCCACGGGATCCGGCCGGGCGTCTGCGGGAGCCGAAGCTCCTGGGTGTTCCTCGTACCACTGCGCTGTACCGCTCTGTTCCTCATGGCGGTCCGCCGGGGTACGTACGCACGGGAGGGCCGCTCAAAGCTCCCCGGTGCACGTGCCCCGGCCAACGCTTGCCTGAAGCGTCCCCCAAGACGCTTCGCTGGACGTCCCCCAAGACATCCTTGGCATCGCACTCTAAGACTCTCGAACCTGCTGAATGGTTACCCCAAAACCAATGTGATCTAAATCTCTTTGTGGAAATCATGTGAAGGAGCGCAGTCGCAGGCTGTTCGTCACGACGAAGACCGATGAGAACGCCATCGCCGCTCCAGCAATCATAGGGTTGAGCAGGCCAAATGAGGCAAGGGGTAGGGCGACCACGTTGTAGCCGAAGGCCCAGAAGAGGTTGCCCTTGATGGTGGCCAGTGTCCGCCGCGAGAGTCGGATGGCATCGGCGGCCACCTTCAGATCTCCACGAACGAGGGTGAGGTCGCTCGCCTCGATCGCCGCGTCCGTACCGGTACCCATCGCCAGCCCGAGATCCGCCGTGGCGAGGGCGGCGGCGTCGTTGACGCCGTCGCCGACCATCGCGACCGAGCGGCCCTCGGCCTGCAGCCGCTCGATGACGTTCACCTTGTCCTCGGGCAGCACCTCGGCGTAGACCTCGTCGATGGAGACGGCACGGGCCACGCTGTCCGCCACGGTCCGGTTGTCGCCGGTCAGCAGCACCGGCCGCAGGCCGAGAGCGCGCAGGTCGGCCACTGCTGCCGCGCTGGAGTCCTTGATCGCGTCGGCGACCCCGAGGACACCGCGCGCCTCACCGTCCCAGGCGACGACGACGGCCGTACGCCCCCGATCCGCCGCGTCCGCGAGGGCGTCGGAGAGTGCCTCGGGGACGCCGATTCCGGCGTCGGTGAGGAGCTTGGGGCGCCCGACGAGGACCTGATGGCCGTCGACGGTGCCGCGCACCCCGAGGCCGGGGAGGTTGGCGAAGTCCTCGGGGACGGGGAGTGCTGTTCCGGTTCGGTCGCGGGCGCCGGTGGCGACTGCTCGGGCGATGGGGTGTTCGGAGGCGTGTTCCAGGGCGCCGGCCAGGCGCAGGACCTGTGTGGTGTCGGTGTCGGCCGTGGCGTGGACGTCCTGGAGGGTCATCCGGCCGGTCGTGACGGTGCCGGTCTTGTCCAGGACGATCGTGTCGATACGGCGGGTGGTCTCCAGGACCTCGGGTCCCTTGATCAGGATGCCGAGCTGTGCGCCGCGGCCGGTGCCGACCATGAGGGCGGTGGGCGTGGCGAGGCCGAGGGCGCAGGGGCAGGCGATGATCAGTACGGCGACGGCTGCGGTGAAGGAGGCCGTCACGTCGGAAGTGAGGAGCAGCCAGACGACCAGGGTGACCAGTGCGATCAGCAGGACGACCGGCACGAACACCGCAGAGATCCGGTCGGCGAGCCGCTGGGCCGCCGCCTTGCCGTTCTGTGCGTCCTCGACGAGCCTGGCCATCCGTGCCAGCTGGGTGTCGGCACCGATCCGGGTCGCCTCGACGACGAGCCGGCCGCCCGCGTTGAGCGTGGCACCGGTGACGGCGTCACCGACTCCGACATCGACCGGGACCGACTCGCCGGTGAGCATCGACGCGTCCACCGCCGAGACGCCCTCGACGACGGCGCCGTCGGTCGCGATCTTCTCGCCGGGACGGACGACGAAACGGTCCCCGACGGTCAGCCGGTGGACGGGGATGCGCACCTCCGTACCGCCCTGGAGGACGGCGACGTCCCTGGCCCCGAGATGCATCAGCGCGCGGAGGGCGGAACCGGCCTTCCGCTTGGACTTCGCCTCCAGATAGCGGCCCAGCAGGATGAAGGTGATGACCCCGGCGGCGACCTCCAGATAGATCGTCGAGGAGCCCTCGGCGCGCGAGACGGTGAAGTCGAAGCCGTGCCGCATCCCCGTCATACCGGCGTCGCCGAAGAACAGCGCCCAGAGCGACCAGCCGAAGGCGGCAAGGGTTCCCATCGAGACAAGGGTGTCCATGGTGGCGGCGCCGTGCCGGAGATTGGTCCAGCCGGCGCGGTGGAAGGGCAGGCCGCCCCAGACGACCACGGGGGCGGCGAGGGTGAGGGAGAGCCACTGCCAGTTGTCGAACTGGAGGGCGGGGACCATGGCCAGGAGGACGACGGGGGCGGCGAGGACGGCCGAGACGACGAGGCGCTGACGCAGGGCGGCGAGGGTGTCGGCGGCGTCGGTGTCCGCGACGTCCGCAGTGTCCGCGGGGCGGGCGAGGGGTGTGGCGTCCACCGCCGGGTCGTCGGTGTCCGCGGCTTCGGTGACCGCCTTTTCGGTGGGGCGCGCGTCGTCGGCCCGAGGCGTCCGCTCGGTCGCGGGCGGCGGTACGGGCGAGGGGAGTGGGGGCGTCGGTGCGGGCCGCCGCAACGGCTGGGCCGTGTAGCCGGTCTTCTCGACGGTGGCGATCACGTCGTCGAGCCGGGTGCCGGCACCGAACTCGACGCGGGCCTTCTCGGTCGCGTAATTGACGGTGGCGGTGACGCCGTCCATCCGGTTGAGCTTCTTCTCGATGCGGGCCGCGCACGAGGCGCAGGTCATCCCACCGATCACGAGCTCGGCCTCCGAACTCGCGGCTGCCGGGGCCTCGGCCTCTGTTGCGCTGTACATGTCCGAACTCCTGAAATGCCGACCGGGCCGTGCCTGCCAGTATCTGCTGGTCGGTCCGGCCCGGCGGCAAAGGGGTGGTGCGGGTGGTGCGAAAGGTGCGCAGTTGCGCGGGTTTGTGCAGGAGTGTCGAGGTGGGCCGGGACCGTATTCAGGCCTGGCCGACGAGTACGTAACCCGCCTCGTCGACCGCGGCGCGCACGGCGCCCTCGGTCAGGGGCGTCTCGGAGACCACGGTCACCTGGCCGGTGGCGGCCACGGCCTTCACCGAGGTGACGCCCTCGATGCCGGAGATCTCCTCGGAGACGGCGCCTTCGCAGTGCCCGCAGGTCATGCCGGTCACCTGGTAGACGGTGGTGACCCGGCCCGTCGTGGCCTCGGCGGCCGTACCGTCGTGGCAGGAGCCGCTCGGCGAGCAGCAGGAGCCGGTGGCCTGGGTGAGCTGGATCTCGGCGGTCATGGTGTTCTCCTCTTCGACGCGTACGTCTCGGTGTGACGCCAGGGGCTCCCGGGAATGCTGGTGCACCCCAACACTCATACTTTATACCCCTAGGGGGTATGAATGCGAGGCGGGGCGCGCTTTCGGCGATTGGTGTGGGCCATCCGGCGGAATCCGGAAGGATCCGCCCGTCGCATCGCCGACCGGCTCCGATGCGACGGGCGGCCCACAAGATCACCGCCGGGGCGTAGATTCGGCGACCCGATGGCCGGCCCGGTGGGCGGTCCGATGGAAGGCCGGGCGACGGCCGGTGGGTGCGACGAGAGGCGGGGCCGATGCGGGCTGTGGTGTTCGAGGAGTTCGGGAAGATCGCCGGGGTGCGGGACGTGCCGGATCCAGTCCCCTCCGACCAGGGCGTCGTGGTCCGCGTAGAGGCGACCGGGCTGTGCCGCAGCGACTGGCACGGCTGGATGGGGCACGACCCCGACATCACCCTGCCGCATGTGCCCGGTCATGAACTCGCCGGTGTGGTCGAGGCGGTCGGGAGCACAGTCGTCAACTGGCGGCCGGGCGACCGCGTCACCGTTCCGTTCGTCTGTGCCTGTGGCCGCTGCTCCGCCTGTGCGGCCGGGGCCCAGCAGGTCTGCGAGCGGCAGACCCAGCCCGGTTTCACCCACTGGGGGTCCTTCGCCCAGTACGTGGCGCTGGAACAGGCCGACGTCAATCTGGTCGCCGTGCCCGAGGAGCTGTCGTTCGCGACGGCGGCAGGTCTCGGCTGCCGGTTCGCGACGGCGTTCCGGGCCGTCGTCGGTCAGGGGAGGGTGGGGCCGGGGGAGTGGGTCGCGGTGCACGGCTGTGGCGGGGTCGGGTTGTCGGCCGTGATGATCGCGGTGGCCTGTGGGGCACGGGTGGTCGCCGTCGATGTCTCGGCTCGCGCGCTCGAACTGGCGCGGGCCTTCGGGGCGGTGGCGTGCGTGGACGCGTCCGCCCATCCGGGTGGCGCGGGCGAAGCGGTGCGCGAACTGACGGGCGGCGGTGTCCATCTGTCGCTCGACGCGCTGGGCTCCCCGGTCACCTGCGCCGCCTCGGTCCGGAGCCTGCGGTGGCAGGGCCGCCATGTACAGGTGGGTCTGCTGCCCACGGCGGCCGGTGACCCTGTCGTCCCCATGTCGCGGGTGACGGGCCTGGAGCTGGAGATCCTCGGCAGCCATGGAATGGCCGCACACGACTACCCGCCGATGATGGACATGGTGCGGGCCGGCATCCTGCGCCCGGACCTGCTGGTGACCTCCACCATCGCGCTGGAGGCCGCCCCGGCGGCGCTCGCCGCGATGGGAACGGGCCCCGGGGCAGGGGTGACGATCATCGAACCGGCGAAGTAGCCGCGCCCGCCCGGGCCGGCGAGGACGGAGGCCCCGTACGACGTCGGCGGATCACGGAGGCCGATCGCCGGACGGGGCCGGAACGGAAACGGGGCTGCAAGGAGGAGGTGTCAGTCCCTGCGGCCCCGATTGCCCGGGCGTGACGCGACCCAGGCGCGGACGGTGTCCGCGTACCAGTAGGGCTTACCGCCCTCCACGTGGTCCGGCGCCGGCAGCAGCCCGTGTTTGCGGTACGAGCGGACGGTGTCCGGCTGCACCCGGATGTGCGCTGCAATGTCCTTGTAGGACCAGAGCCTTCTGTCCGTCATAAGTGACACCTCTCTGCACCGCAGCGGCAGTCGGGGGGCCGTCGGGGGAGCCGCGGTGCGCACGCCGACGATCACTCAGCCTGTGTTCGGTGAACGACGCGGAGTGAGCGGCGGAGAGGGGCTGTCGAGCGCCTGTGACGGAAGACCCGCGTAACGGAGACATGTGTGACGAGGGGGTGATCTCTGTGACAGAAGGCGTGCATTGGGGTCGAATTCGACTAAGCACTCCAGAGTGCCGACCAGGTCCGCGGTCCGACCAGGCCGCTCGGAACGAGCGGCGGGTGGTCCGCCTGGAAGTGTTGGACGGCGGCGAGGGTCGTCGGTCCGAAGGTGCCGTCGACCTCACTCCACGGCAGATAGCGGCGGTTGGCCAGCAGGCACTGCACCTCCGAGGCCCGGTCGCCCTGATCGCCGTAGAGGGTCGGCTCGTTGCCGAAGTAGAACGCGCAGACCGCGCCGGCGCCGGGCGGTGCGAGCGGCGGTGCAGGCTCCTGCTGGGCGGCCGAGGCGGCCGGGGCTGCGACGAGGGCGGCGGCCAGGGCGAATGCGGGCAGGGCGGAGGCCCCGGCAGTCCTGTGGGCGCGGAACGCATTTCGGATCACGGTGAGTTGCTCCTCGATCGGTCGAGGGGTGCGGTGGGGCCGCACCCTCTTCTCGCCGAGAACAACACCGCAATCCGCCCCCACGTCACTTCCCCGGGCGGCTCGGCGTGTCGGGTGACCGCACCGGGGTGCCGCACGAGCGGAGGAAGTCTCGGGTGCGACGGGCGATCGGCAGCGGCTTCTCGGGCGGGCACGGATACATGTCCTGTTCGACGATCGCGAACAGATCGACGTCCAGCCGGCGGGCGGCGTCGAGCACAGGCCCCAGGGCGGGTACGCCGTTCGGTGGTTCGCACATCACCCCGCGCGCCACGGCGGGTCCGAACGGCACCTCGTCCGTCACGACTTGGGCCAGGATCTCCGGGTCGACCTGCTTGAGGTGCAGATAGCCGATCCGCTCGCCGAAGGTCTCGATCAGCTTGACGCTGTCACCGCCGCAGTAGGCGTAGTGACCGGTGTCGAGACAGAGGGAGACCAGGTCGGGGTCCGTGGCGTCGAGGAACCGGCTGACGTTCTCCTCGCTGTCGACATGGGTGTCCGCATGAGGGTGGACGACGATACGCAGCCCGTACCGGTCCCGTACCTCGCGGCCCAGCCGCTCCGTCTGGGTGGTGAGGTCGCGCCACTGCTCCGCGGTGAGCGTGCGGTCCTCCAGGACCTCACCGGTCTTGTCGTCGCGCCAGAACGACGGGATGACCACCAGATGCTCGGCGCCCATCGCCCGGGTGAGCGCCGCGATGTCGGCGACATGCGCCCAGGTCCGGTCCCAGACGGCCGGTCCATGGTGCAATCCGGTAAAGACGGTGCCCGCGGAGACGGTGAGGCCGCGGCGGCGGGTCTCGTCCGCGAGGCGGGCCGGGTCGGTCGGGAGGTAGCCGTAGGGGCCCAGTTCGATCCATTCGTAACCGGCCTCGGAGACCTCGTCGAGGAAGCGCTGCCATGGCACCTGCTGGGGATCGTCGGGGAACCAGACCCCCCAGGAGTCGGGTGCCGAGCCGATGCGGATGCGGGCCGGAGCAGATGCTGAAGAGGTCATATCGCCCACACTCCCGGCCTCGGGAGACGGGTGTCAAGGCTTCGTCCTTATGTCCGGACAAAATGTTGACAGGCTTCCGGAGAGAGGGCTAGACCTGGGGGCAGCCGCTCCGGTCGCCGGTCGAAGGGACGCGTATGCCTGAGATGTACGACGTGATCACCATGGGGCGGATCGGGGTGGACCTCTACCCGCTCCAGACCGGTCTGCCACTGGCTCAGGTCGACACATTCGGAAAGTTTCTCGGTGGCTCACCGACCAATGTGGCCGTGGCGGCGGCCCGGCTCGGCAGGCGGACGGCGGTGGTGACGCGCACCGGCCGGGACGCGTTCGGGGACTATCTCCACCAGCAGCTGCGGGAGTTCGGGGTGGACGACCGATGGGTGACGTCGGTCGACGCCTATCCGACCCCGGTGACCTTCTGTGAGATCTTCCCGCCGGACGACTTCCCGCTCTACTTCTACCGCCGGCCCAAGGCGCCCGACCTGGAGATCCACGAAGCGGAACTCGACCTCGACGCGATCCGCGCGGCCCGGGTCTTCTGGATGACGGGCACCGGCCTGTGCGCGGAACCGAGCCGCACGGCCACGTTGGCGGCGCTGCGCGCCCGGAGCGAGGCCCGGGAGCGGTCCCGCGGTGAGCAGGGACCCGGCCCCGGACCCCTCACGGTCTTCGACCTGGACTGGCGCCCGATGTTCTGGACCGACGACCCCGGCGCGGACCGCCCCGCCCACCCCACCGCCTCAGCCCGCTACCGCGAGGCCCTTGCGCACGCCACCGTTGCCGTCGGCAATCTCGACGAGTGCGAGATCGCCACCGGGGAGCGGGAGCCGTACACGGCCGCTCGCGCCCTGCTTGCCGCCGGGGTCGAACTCGCCGTCGTCAAACAGGGCCCCAAGGGTGTCCTCGCCGTCCACCGCGACGGCACCGTCGCCGACGTCCCGCCCCTGCCCGTCGAGGTCGTCAACGGCCTCGGCGCCGGAGACGCGTTCGGCGGTGCGCTCTGCCACGGGTTGCTCGCAGGCTGGGAGACCGAGCGTGTCATGCGGTACGCCAACGCCGCCGGTGCCATCGTCGCGTCCCGGCTCGCCTGTTCGCCGGCCATGCCGTTCCCGTACGAGGTGGAAGAGGCGCTCGTCCGGGGCGCCGTCACCGCCGGTGGACCCGGGGCGGGCTCATGACGCCTGCGGCCTCCTCCGTCTCCGACCTCGTCCGGCTGCGCGTGCGCCACCCCGAGGCCGTCACCGAGGTCGCCGCCCGGCGCAGAAGGCGGCCCCTCGTCGGCGACAGCGGCCGCCTGATGATCATCGCTGCGGACCACCCGGCGCGCGGCTCCTTCGCCGTCGGCAAGCACGAACTGGCCATGGCCAACCGGTTCGAGCTCCTGGAGCGGCTCTGCCTCGCCCTCTCCCGTCCCGGCGTCGACGGCGTCCTCGCCACCGCCGACATCCTCGACGACCTGCTGCTTCTCGGCGCGTTGGAGAACAAGGTCGTCGTCGGCTCGATGAACCGCGGCGGACTCGCGGGCGCCTCCTTCGAACTCGACGACCGCTTCACCGGCCACCGTCCCGACGACCTCGCCCGGCTCGGCTTCGACGCGGGCAAGCTGCTGCTCCGTATCGACTACGACGACCCCGGTTCCCTCGACACGATGCATGCCACCGCTCGCGCGATCGACGCCATGGCCGCGCACCGGCTGCCGGTCTTCGTGGAGCCGTTCCTCTGCCGCCGTGTCGCCGGCAAGGTCCGCAACGACCTCGGCGCGGCGGCGGTGACGACGTCGATCGCCATCGCCTCGGGGTTGGCGGGCACCTCCGCGTACACCTGGCTCAAGGTCCCCGTCACCGAGAACCCCGACGACATGGCGCGTGTGATGGAGACATCGACGCTGCCCGCCGTGCTGCTGGGCGGCGAGGTGGGCGGCGACCAGGAGGGTGCGTACGAGAGATGGCGCAGCGCGCTCCGACTCCCCACCGTCCAAGGGCTGGTGGTCGGGCGGTCGTTGCTCTATCCGGTCGACGGCGATGTGGCCGGAGCTGTCGACACGGCCGTGGCGCTGCTGTAGCGAGGGAGCAGGGACGGGTATGGGAGAGGGCATGACTACGGACAAGGACGAAGGCGTGCGCGACCGACCGTCGCACGAGCGGCATCTGCCCGCCGGCAGCGCGGCCGACGGACCGTATGCCCTGGACATCGACCCGAAGCGGGCCGGTTGGGACCGGTCGAGCCTGCGCGTGGTGGAGCTGCCGCCGGGTGGTGTTCACACGCTGGCCACCGGGGAGAGTGAATGGATCATCCTGCCGTTGACCGGTGGCTGTACGGTGCACACCTCAGGTGAGATCTTTGAACTGCTGGGCCGGGAAAGCGTGTTCAGTGGGGTCTCCGACTTCGCGTACGTACCGCGTGACGCCCATACCCAGATCTCCTCCGGCGCCGGAGGCCGCTTCGCCCTGGCAGGAGCGAAGTGCGAGCGACGACTCCCCGCTCGCTACGGCCCCGCGCCGGAGGTACCCGTCGAGCTGCGCGGCGCGGGGAACTGCTCGCGCCAGGTCAACAACTTCGCCGCCGCCGACACATTCGACTGCGACCGGCTGATCGCCGTCGAGGTCCTCACCCCCGGCGGCAACTGGTCCTCCTACCCGCCGCACAAGCACGACGAGTACCGCCCCGGCGCCGAGTCCGTCCTCGAAGAGATCTACTACTTCGAGATCGAGGAGAACCAGGGCCGGCCCGGCCTCGGGTACCACCGCGTGTCCCCGTCCCGGCCCGGGGGTACGGACCTCCTCGCCGAAGTCCGCAGCGGCGACGCCGTGCTGATCCCCGACGGCTGGCACGGACCCTCCATCGCCGCTCCCGGCCACACCCTGTACTACCTCAATGTGATGGCGGGCCCGGGAGAGCTGCGGGAGTGGCTGATCAGCGACCACCCGGACCACGGCTGGATCCGCGACACCTGGCCCGCCCAGCCGGTCGACCCCCGGCTGCCGCTCCACGGACCCTCCGGAACGTCCGGACTCTCCGCCCAGGAGGCACCTCGATGAGCACCCGCAGGCTCACCACCGCCCAGGCCCTGGTGTCCTTCCTCGCCCGCCAGTACACCGAGCGCGACGGCCGGCGGCAGCGTCTGATCAGCGCCACCTGGGGCATCTTCGGCCACGGCAACGTCGCCGGAATCGGTCAGGCACTCCTGGAGACGGGGGCGGCCGCCGCGCCCGGGTCCGTAGCCGCCCGGCCGGCCATGCCCTACCTCCAGGGCCGCAACGAGCAGTCCATGGTGCACGCCGCCGTCGGCTACGCCCGCCAGTCCGGCCGCCTCTCCGCGCACGCCGTCACCACCTCCATCGGTCCCGGCGCCACCAACCTCGTCACGGGGGCCGCCCTCGCCACCATCAACCACCTTCCCGTCCTCCTCCTCCCCGGCGACATCTTCGCGACCCGCCCCGCCGACCCCGTGCTCCAGCAGCTCGAAGTCCCGTCCGCGGGCGACCTCTCCGTCAACGACTGCCTGCGCCCCGTCTCCCGCTACTTCGACCGCATCACCCGCCCCGAAGCGCTCGTTCCGGCCGCCCTCCAGGCCATGCGGACCCTCGCGGACCCGGCGGAGACCGGCGCGGTCACACTCGCGCTGCCGCAGGACGTGCAGACGGAGGCGTACGACTGGCCGGAGGAGTTCTTCGCCGAGCGCGTCTGGCACGTACGCCGCCCCGCACCCGACGCCCAGGAACTGGAACGGGCGGTACGGACCGTGCGCACCGCCCGACGGCCGCTGATCGTCGCAGGCGGCGGGGTCCATCACAGCGCGGCCGAGGAGACCCTCGCCGCACTGGCCGCCGCCACCCGGATCCCCGTCGCCTCCACCCAATCCGGCAAGGGTTCGCTGCGCCACGACCACCCCGCCGACGTCGGCGGCATCGGCCACACCGGCACCGGGACAGCCGACGAACTGGCCCGCACCGCCGACCTGATCATCGGTATCGGCACCCGCTACTCCGACTTCACCACCGCTTCCGCCACCCTCTTCTCGAACCCGGCGGTCCGCTTCCTCAACCTCAACATCACCGGCTTCGACGCCCACAAGCTCGCCGCGCTCCCACTCGTCGCCGATGCCCGCACCGCCCTCGAAGCGCTGACCGAGGCCCTGAACGAGCGCAACTACCGCGTCGACCCCGCCTACGAGACCGAGTACACCGACGCCAAGGAGCGCTGGGAGCAGCGCGTCGACACGGCGTTCGCCACGGACGACCCGGCTGCGCGGCCCACCCAGGCCCAGGTCCTCGGTCTGCTCGACGCCCTGGTCGACGACGACGACATCCTGATCAACGCGGCGGGCTCGCTCCCCGGCGACCTCCACCAGCTGTGGCGGACCCGCTCCCGCAGCCAGTACCACGTCGAGTACGGCTACTCCTGCATGGGATACGAGATCCCGGCCGCGATCGGCGTACAGCTGGCCGCCCCGGGCCGGCCCGTCTGGGCGCTCGTCGGCGACGGCACCTACCTCATGAACCCCACCGAGATCGTCACCGCCGTGCAGGAGAACCTGCCGGTCAAGGTCGTCGTGCTGCAGAACCACGGCTATGCCTCGATCGGCGGACTCTCCGAGTCGGTCGGCGCCGAACGCTTCGGTACCGCCTACCGGCAGCGCGCCGCCGACGGCAGCTTCACCGGCCCACCGCTGCCCGTCGATCTCGCCGCCAACGCCGGTTCTCTCGGCATGCGGGTGCTGCGTGCGAAGACCGTACGTGACCTGCGTGAAGCCCTCGCCGTCGCGCGTGCCTCGGACCGCCCCACTTGTGTCTACGTCGAGACCGAAACGGCAGACACAGTGTCGGGCCCCCCTCCGGCGCAGGCGTGGTGGGATGTTCCTGTAGCCGAAACGGCCACCCGCCCGTCGGCGGTCAAGGCCCGGGAAGACTACGACCGGCAAGTCGCAGCCCGACGCCGCCACCTCTGAAGGCCTGAAGGAGTTTCGTAATGAAGACCGTCAACCACTGGATCGGTGGCAAGACCGTCGAGGGCACGTCGGGCAACTACGGCCCGGTCACCGACCCGGCCACCGGCGCCGTCACCACCCAGGTCGCACTCGCCTCCCTCGAAGAGGTCGACGCCGCGGTCGCCGCCGCGAAGGACGCGTACGCGACGTGGGGCACGTCCTCGCTGGCCGCCCGCACCGCCGTCCTGTTCCGCTACCGCGCACTGCTCGACGCCCGCCGCGACGACATCGCCGCGCTGATCACCGCCGAGCACGGCAAGGTGCACTCCGACGCGCTCGGTGAGGTCGCCCGCGGCCTGGAGATCGTCGAGCTGGCCTGCGGCATCACCACCCAGCTCAAGGGTGAGCTGTCCACCCAGGTCTCCAGCCGGGTCGACGTCTCCTCCATCCGCCAGTCGCTCGGTGTCGTCGCGGGCATCACGCCGTTCAACTTCCCGGCGATGGTGCCGATGTGGATGTTCCCGCTGGCCATCGCCTGCGGCAACACGTTCGTGCTGAAGCCGAGCGAGAAGGACCCGTCGGCCGCCAACCTGCTGGCCGAGCTGGCCGCCGAGGCCGGACTGCCGGACGGTGTGCTGAACGTGCTGCACGGCGACAAGGTCGCCGTCGACGGACTGCTGAACCACCCGGACGTCGCCGCGGTCTCCTTCGTCGGCTCCACCCCGATCGCCCGCTACATCCACACCACCGCCTCCGCCAACGGCAAGCGTGTCCAGGCGCTCGGCGGTGCGAAGAACCACATGCTGGTCCTGCCGGACGCGGACCTCGACGCCGCCGCCGACGCCGCGGTCTCCGCCGCGTACGGCTCCGCCGGTGAGCGCTGCATGGCCATCTCCGCGGTCGTCGCGGTGGGCGCCGTCGGTGACGAGCTCGTCGCCAGGATCAAGGAGCGCGCCGAGAAGATCAAGATCGGCCCCGGCAACGACCCGACGTCCGAGATGGGCCCGCTGATCACAGCGGCCCACCGCGACAAGGTCGCCTCGTACGTCACGGGCGCGGCGGCCCAGGGCGCCGACGTCGTCCTCGACGGCACCGGCTACACCGTCGGAGGGTTCGAGGACGGCCACTGGATCGGCCTCTCCCTCCTCGACCACGTGTCCACCGACTCGGACGCGTACAAGGACGAGATCTTCGGCCCGGTGCTGTGCGTCCTGCGCGTCGAGACGTACGAGGAGGGCGTCGCCCTCATGAACGCCTCGCCGTTCGGCAACGGCACCGCGATCTTCACCCGCGACGGCGGCGCAGCCCGCCGCTTCCAGCTGGAGATCGAGGCCGGCATGGTCGGCGTCAACGTGCCGATCCCGGTGCCGGTGGGCTACCACTCCTTCGGTGGCTGGAAGGACTCGCTCTTCGGCGACCACCACATCTACGGGAACGACGGCGTGCACTTCTACACCCGCGGCAAGGTCGTCACCACCCGCTGGCCGGACCCGGCCGACGCCCCCGCCGGTGTGGACCTCGGCTTCCCCCGCAACCACTGATCCGTATCCCACAGGCACCGGGCCCCGGCCGTACCAGCGGCCGGGGCCCGGTGGTTCCTCGACGGTGGGCCGCCCTGCGGGGCGCGGCGTTCCGGAACGGTCCACGGCGCCGGCCGGTACCGTTCCACTCGACGACCACCGCTGACGTCGTGTGGCTGATTGATATCGTCCGCGCATGACCAGTCGCAGCCGCGACCACGTCGCAGACGTCCGCAGCGTCGTGATGGCGCACATGCCCGACTACCAGGTCGACTCCGTGGTACAGCTCGGCGAGGGCTTGGACAACCTGGCGTACGAGGTCAACGGTGAGCTGGTCGTGCGCTTCGGCAAGGAGCCCGACCTGGCACGGCGGGCCGCCCAGCTGAACCACGAGGCCGGCGTGCTTGCTGCCGTCGCCGACGTTTCGCCGCTGCCCGTGCCCCAGCCGGCGTTCATGGTCGCGGACCAGGGTTGTCTGGCCTACTTCAAGCTTCCCGGCGTGCCACTGGTGGACATGCCGCGGCACCAGCGATCGGCCCACGGCACGTCGATCGGCGCCACGCTCGGTGAGCTGCTCACTGCGCTGCATGCTGTTGCGATCGATCGGATGGCTGTGGAAACGGACCACCAGCCGGTTGCCCAGTGGCGACATGAGGCCACGGAGAACTATGTGACGGTGGCCGGGCAGGTACCGGCGGCGCACCGCCGATCCGTCGAGGCGTTCCTGGACGCCGCACCACCACACGATGGCTGGACGCCGACGTTCTCCCACAACGATCTGGGGATCGAACACGTTCTCGTCGACCCGGTCGCATGGACGGTGACCGGCATCATCGACTGGAGCGATGCCGCCGTCGTCGATCCGGCCTGCGACTTCGGGCTGCTCTACCGCGATCTCGGCCCCGCGGCTGCCCGCGCCGCCATCAGCACCTATCGAACCGACGCCAACGACGTCGCGGCGCTCAGCGAGCGTGTCGTGTTCTATGCCAGGTGCAGTGTCTTCGAGGATCTGGCATACGGCATCGAGACGGAACAGGGCAAATACGTCGACAAGAGCCTTGCCGCGATGGAATGGCTGTTCCCGTCATAGCCGCCTCATCACGACCGAGCCGCCAGAGACATCAACCCGCAGGCTCCAATGGTGCAAGGAATTGGGCCATGGAACGGGAGGTCGCGAACGGAGACCGCGGGGAGGAACATCGGAATCACGTAGGCAAGGTGGTGGCTATGGGGACTCCGTCGATGCGTTTCAGCGAGAGTGCTGAGGATCCGTTCGCCCTCGGGCGTGGCGCCTCGGCTGTGCTCGACGATCAAGGCACCGTGGTCGGCTGGAGCGCACGTGCACAGGAGTTGCTGGGCTATCCGGCCAAGGAAGTGATCGGACGGGCGTGGCAGGACCTCCTGGTCGACGCCCTTGACCTGCCTGCCGCGCGGTCCGTCGTCGTGGACGCCATAAGGACGGGGGGCTGGTTCGGGGTCCTGCCCGTGCGCCACCGCGACGGACGGCGTGTGGAAATGGGTTTCCGGGCCCGCGCGGTCACCCGGGACGGGGACAGCCGGGAGTGGGTCCTGGTCGGAGCCCCGGCCGCGGAGGTGGATGCCTGGCAGCGGGACCGTGCGCTGCTGGACGGTCTGTACCGCCGGTCACCGATCGGGCTGGTCACCTACGGCCCGGACAGGAGGGTGATTCGGGTCAACCGCGCGATCGAGAAGGCGAGTGGTGTCCCGGCCGAGGCACCGGTGGGCCATCGCCCCCGCGAATTCATGGTCGACGAGGACGCAGGTCCGACCGATGAGCGGGTGCGGCACGTCCTGGAGACCGGCGAGCCGTTGATCTTCACGGAGCAGTCGGCCCGGGCACGCCACGATCCAGGTCGGGAACGGATCGTGTCCGTCTCGGCGTTCCGCATGGAAGACCCCTCGGGCCGGGTACTCGGCGTGGCCGAGACGATCGAGGACGTGACCGACCGCCACCGGGCCCAACGCAGGCTCGCCCTGCTGAACGAGGCAAGCGCCCGGATCGGAACGTCACTGGACGTGACACAGACCGCTCGGGAACTGGCCGAGGTGGCCGTCCACGGCCTGGCCGACTACTGCTCGGTGGACCTCCTCAAACCGGTGACACTGGGTGACGAACCGGTTCCCGGAGGGTCAGGTCCGCTGGTCCGAGTCGCCCTTTCCCCTCCAGAGCATCGCATCCCGTTCAAGGAAGGCGATGTGGTCACGCTGCTTCCGGAATCTCCGCAGGCGCGGTGCCTGTACGAGCGTCGCCCGATTCTCGAAGGACTGCTGCCTCTTCGCCCCGAGTGGTACGCCATGGACCGGCGGCGGATCGAGATCGCCCTGGGTCTCGGAGTTCATTCGCTGATCGCGGCGCCCTTGGTCGCGCGCGGTCTGGTACTGGGCGTGGTGAGCCTGTGGCGATCGCGTGATTCGGAGCCTTTCGAGGACGACGATGCCGCCGTGGCCCAGGAGCTTTCCTCGCGTGCGGCCGTCTGCATCGACAATGCGCGCCGCTTCACCCAGCAGCAGAGTGCCGCCCTGACTCTGCAGCGCAGTCTGCTGCCGAGCGCGGCATCCGACCTGCCGGCCGTCGAGGTGGCCTGCCGGTACCTCCCGGCGAGCGGTGAACCGGGCATCGGCGGTGACTGGTTCGACGTGATCCCGTTGTCAGGGGCCCGGGTCGCCCTCGTCGTGGGAGACGTGGTCGGTCACGGGATCCACGCTGCGGCCTCGATGGGCCGCCTGCGCGCCGCCGTGCGCACCCTCGCCAGCCTCGACCTGGAACCGGACGAGGTGGTGGCGCGGCTGGACGATCTGGTCAGTCTGCTGGCCACCGAGCTGGAGGCGAACACCGACGGCAACGGGTCGGCGATCGAGCAGATGATCGGGGCCACCTGCGTCTACGCGGTCTACGATCCGGTCTCCCGGCACTGCTCCCTGGCACGCGCCGGCCACCCGGCACCGGTGATGACCACGCCGGACGGCGAGGTGACCGTGCTCGACCTACCCGCAGGCCCACCGCTCGGACTGGGCGGACTGCCGTTCGAGACGTGGGACCTCGACGTCCCCGAGGGGAGCCTGCTCACGCTCTACACCAACGGTCTTCTGGAGGCGCGCGACGGCGACATCGACGTCGCGCTGGAGCACCTGCACGAATGTCTCACCAACCCCACCGCCCCCCTGGACAGCACCTGCCATGCCGTGGTCGAAGCGCTGCTCCCCAAGGAGCACCCACCCACCGACGACATCGCGCTGCTCATCGCCCGTACCCGGGTGCTGCCGCCACAGAATGTCGCCACATGGCAGCTGCCCTTGGAAGCGACCGCCGCTGCCCGTGCCAGGCAGCTGACCACGGCGAAACTGACCGAATGGGGGCTGACGGAACTGGCCTGCACCACCGAGCTGGTCGCCAGCGAGCTCGTCACCAACACCTACCGGTACGCGGCCGGCCCGGTCACCCTGCGCCTCATCCGTACGCATTGCCTGATCTGTGAGGTGTCCGACACCAGCCACACCTCCCCTCACCTGCGACGGGCTCTCAGCACGGACGAGGGCGGCCGGGGGCTCTTCCTGGTCGCGCAGCTCACGGAGCGGTGGGGCACCCGCTACAGCCACGACGGCAAGACCGTGTGGACGGAGCAGCCTCTCCCGCACGCATGACCCGCGACGAGGGCGTTCGTTCCATCAGGTGCTGTCGCGGCAGATCGGGCTGGGAAGCCCCGGCAGGACCGATGAGTCTCCGCGTCCACGGGCGTCTACAGATGCGACGGTGCCGACCAGGCACAAAAAACGAGGAGACGAAGCATGAGCACCGAGCAGACCACCCCGGCCGACGGCTACTCCTACAAGCTGACCCGAACGCTCGACGCCTCCGCGGGGACGGTGTGGCAGGCGTGGACCACTCCCGAGCAGTACGCCCGCTGGGCCTACGCCGTCGCCGGCTCCGTCGAGATGGACGTACGGCCGGGTGGAGTGTGGAAGGCCACGATGGCCACGCCCGACGGCGGCCAGTTCCCGCTGACCGGCTCCTATCTCGAGGTCGCCGAGAACCGCCTCCTGGTGGTCGGCATGGACGTACCCGGCAAGCCCGCGCCCGCGGCCATGACCGTGGAACTCGACGAGCAGAACGACCACCACACGCAGATCGTGCTCCACCAGACCTGCGACACCGCCGAGGAACGCGACATGAGCGAGCAGGGCAGCACCATGCTCCTCGACAGCCTGAGCGCCTTCCTGGCCGATGAGTCGAGGAACTGACCCCGCTCGGAACCACCGACCGCCCGTGGATCACGGGGGCAGGCCGGAACAGCCCGGTTCTGCCCCCGGCCGACCGCCTGTGCGGTTCGATCTTCTCCTGTGACGTCACCCGGCTCGCCCAGGAGATCCACGCCCAGGTGCGGGCCGGCCGGCTCGACGAGGCGGCGCCGCCGCCCCGGCCGAGTCGCCCTACCTCACGGACGTCACGCCTCCGACCGGCTGAACCACCACGAACTCCCCGGATCCCCGCCCCGGTGGCTGCTCTCACCGCCGCGGCCTGGCATTCTGCACGGATCCGCCGGACCTTCGACCGTGGAGGCCGGCTCATGGCAGCGGGACAGAGGGAGACGGCCGTGGAACCAACGCCTGCCCGGGAGCGGCGCGACGCGCTTCCCGAGGGACTTGCCGAGGCGATACACGACACCGCCGAGGAGATAGCGGCGATGCTGCGCGGCCGGACGGACACGGACATCCCGGTCCCCGGATCCACCTGGACCCTCGGCGAGGCGGCGGCCCACCTGGCGCAGGCCAATGAGCTGATGGCCGATATCGCGGCCGGCCATGACCGCCCGTACGGGGACGGTACGCCGCAGAGCCTGGCGGCGGCCAACGAGCGCTCCCTCGCCGGGTTCGGCGAGCGAGGGGCCGACCCGCTCGCCGAGATGATCGTGGCGCAGGCCGACGCCTTCCTCGCGGCGGCGGAGCAGCGCCCGTTGGACGAGACCGTGATCACCCCTCTGGGCTCGATGGATGTGGCCACCCTCGGCTCGTATCTGCTCACGCACATGCTCGGCCACGGCTACGATCTCGCCCGCGCGGTAGGGCGTCCGCACATGCTCGACGGTGCCCGGGTCGAGCTGTCCATGCCCTTCATGATCACCAGCATGCCGCGGGTGGTCGCCCCGGCCGCTGCCGGGCTGACCGCGCGCTTCACGATCCGCCTGCGCGGTGGACAGCGCTTCGGCGCCACCTTCACCGACGGAACGCTGACCGTCGGCCCGGAGCCCTTGAGCCGCCCGGACTGCACCATCCTCATCGAACCGGTCACCTTCCTGCTGATCGCACTCGGCCGCTGCGATCCGTGGGGCGCGATGGCCCGCGGCCGCGTGTTCACCTGGGGCCGCAAGCCCTGGCTGGCGCCCCGCTTCCCGGCCTTGTTCACGGCGCCCTGAGAATCGGGCGTCCGGCATACCGCGTACGGAGTACGGCGGGGGAGGAGCGTACGTCTCAAGGAGGCTCGGCAGTTCCCCCTTTCGGCAGCCGTGGAGTGCGGGGCGGGCGCTTAGGGTCGAGACATGCAGACCCCTGACTCCCGATGGCGCCGGTGGACCCGCGGACGCGGCCGGTGGGCGGCGGCCCTGGCCGCGCTCGTCGTGCTGGCGGGCGCCGGCACCTGGACCGCGGCGGCCGACGACAGCGCGCCCGCGGTGCACCGCGAGGACCGGATGATGCGGGTGGACGGGGTGTCGATCGACACCTCGTACTTCACGTCCGGGGGTTCGGAACGCCGGCCCGCCGTGCTGATCGGGCACGGTTTCGGCGGCTCCAAGGACGATGTGCGGGCGCAGGCCGAGAAGTTGGCCGGTGCCGGTTACGCCGTCCTGACCTGGTCGGCCCGCGGGTTCGGGAAGTCCGGCGGGGAGATCTCGCTCAACGCACCCGGCCGCGAGGTCAAGGACGTGTCCGGGTTGATCGACTGGCTGGCCCGCAGGCCCGAGGTGCAGCTGGACGGCAAGGGCGACCCGCGCGTCGGCGTCACCGGCGCCTCGTACGGTGGCGCGGTCTCGCTCCTCACCGCCGGGCACGACAAGCGCGTCGACGCCATCGCACCGGTGATCACGTACTGGAACCTCGCCGACGCGCTGTTCCCCGACGGGGTCTTCAAGAAGCTCTGGGCGGGGATCTTCATCACCTCCGGCGGCGGCTGCGACAGGTTCGAGAAGCAGCTGTGCGACATGTACGAACGGGTCGCCGTCTCCGGGAAGCCGGACGCCGCCGCCCGCGCCCTGCTGACCGACCGCTCCCCGGCCGCGGTCGGCGACCGCATCAAGGTGCCCGCGCTCATCGTGCAGGGACAGACCGACTCCCTCTTCCCGCTCGGCCAGGCGGATGCCATGGCACGCACCATCAGCGGGAACGGCGCACCCGTCTCCGTCGACTGGATCGCGGGCGGGCACGACGGCGGGGACCTGGAGAGCGGTCGGGTCGAGAACCGGATCGGGTCTTGGTTCGACCGGTACTTGAAGGAGGACAAGGGAGTCGACACCGGGCCCGGCTTCCGCGTCACCCGTACCGGAGGTATCGACTCCACCGATGGGGCCGCCCTCCAGCGCGGTGCGAGCAGCGACCACTACCCGGGGCTGTCGAGCGGCGGCCGGCAGATCGCGCTCACGGGCACGGGAGGCCGACAGGAGATCACCGGCCTGGGCGGGAGCAGCGGTCGGGGCGGCACACAGGACGACGCGAACGGCGGCGCACAGGACGGCACCTCCGCCGGTCTGCGGACGCAGACCTTCCGGAACCCGGCCGGCGCCAACCCGCCCGCCATCTCCGCCGTCCCGGGCGTCGGCGGCGGACTAGCCCAGCTCTCCACCCTCGGTGTCGGGCTCTCGCTCGACTTCCCCGGCCAGTACGCCCGCTTCGACTCCGCACCCCTCGGCACATCGATGCGCATCACCGGATCACCCACCGTCCGTGTGAAGGTGACGGCCGGGCAGGGTGATGCGGTGCTGTTCGGCAAGGTGTACGACGTGGCGCCGGACGGGCGGCAGCAGGTGCTGCCCGCCCAGCTCGTCGCCCCCTACCGGATCACGCCCGCGCAGCAGAACAAGACCGTCGAGCTGACCCTGCCGGCCGTCGACCACGCCCTCGACGCCGGACACCGGCTCCGTCTGGTCCTGTCCGCCACCGACCTCGGCTACGCCTCGCCGGCTGAGCCGACCACGTACACCGTCGCCCTCGACGGCCCGCTGACCGTCCCCACCGCACCCGCGGTGAAGACCGCGTCGGCCGGACTGCCGTGGTGGACCTGGGGACTTCCTGCCGCGGCCGCCGTCATCGCTCTCGCGCTGCTGCTCACCGCACGCCGCCGCACCGCGACCCCGGCCCCGGACCCGGTGCTCGCCGACGTCCCCCTCCAGATCACCGGCCTGTCCAAGAAGTACGCCAGGTCCGCCGACAGGTACGCGGTCAAGGACCTGTCCTTCCGGGTCGAGAGGGGCCAGGTCCTCGGACTCCTCGGACCGAACGGGGCGGGGAAGACCACCACGCTGCGGATGCTGATGGGGCTCATCGGCCCCGACGGCGGCGAGATCCGCGTCTTCGGGCATGCCATCAGGCCGGGCGCGCCCGTGCTGTCCCGGGTCGGGGCGTTCGTCGAAGGGGCGGGCTTCCTGCCGCATCTGTCCGGGCGGGCCAACCTGGAGTTGTACTGGCAGGCCACCGGACGCCCCGCCGAGGACTCGCACATCGAGGAGGCCCTGGAGATCGCCGGACTCGGCGACGCGCTGGCCCGCGCGGTACGGACGTACTCGCAAGGCATGCGGCAGCGGCTCGCCATCGCCCAGGCCATGCTGGGCATGCCGGACCTCCTCATCCTCGACGAGCCGACCAACGGCCTCGACCCGCCCCAGATCCGCGAGATGCGGGACGTGATGATCCGGTACGCGGCCGGGGGCCGGACAGTCATCGTCTCCAGCCATCTCCTCTCCGAGGTCGAACAGTCCTGCACCCACCTGGTGGTCATGGACCGCGGGCGGCTCGTCCAGGCGGGTCCGGTCGCCGAGATCACCGGCTCCGGCGACACGCTGCTGATCAGCACCGCGGCAGAGGTCGCCGAACCACTGGTGGACAAGGTCGCCGCGCTGCCCGGCATCGGATCCGCGGTCCGTACCGACGACGGGCGCGGGCTGCTCGTACGGCTCGACGGCGACACCTCGTCCTCCTTGCTGATCGCCGAACTCGTCCGGCTCGACGTGCCGTTGACCGGTGTCGGACCGCACCGCCGCCTGGAGGACGCGTTCCTCACCCTGATCTCCGGAGGCTCCGCATGAGTGCCGCAGTCGATGTCACCGACGCCGCCGAAGCCCGCGGATACCGGGCGAGGCACACCCTGCCGCTGCGCGTCGAGGCCGTACGGCAGCTGCGCAGGCGCCGCACCCTGCTGATGGGCGGGGTGCTGGCGGCCCTCCCGTTCATCCTGATCACCGCGTTCGCGATCGGCGGCACACCGGACTCCCGGGGTGGCGGCGACCGGCTCACGCTGATGGATACGGCGACCGCGTCCGCTGCGAACTTTGCCGCGACCTGCCTGTTCGTCTCCGCCGGGTTCCTGCTCGTCGTGCCGGTGGCGCTGTTCTGCGGGGACACCGTCGCCTCGGAGGCCAGTTGGTCGTCGCTGCGCTATCTGCTGGCGGCGCCCGTCCCCCGGGCCAGGCTGCTGTGGAGCAAACTCGTCGTGGCACTCGGCTTCAGCCTGGCCGCGATGGTGCTGCTGCCACTCGTCGCTCTGGCCGCGGGAGCCGCCGCGTACGGCTGGGGGCCGCTTCAGCTCCCCACCGGCGGCGCGCTGGCGACCGGCGACACAGTGCCCCGGATCGCGCTCGTCGTCGCGTTCATCTTTGTCTCCCAACTGGTCACCGCGGGGCTGGCGTTCTGGCTGTCGACGAAGACCGACGCCCCGCTGGGCGCGGTCGGCGGCGCGGTCGGGCTGACCATCGTCGGCAATGTGCTCGACGCCGTCACCGCACTCGGTTCCTGGCGCGAATTCCTGCCCGCACACTGGCAGTTCGCCTGGGCGGACGCCCTCCAGCCCGACCTGGAGTGGGGCGGCATGGCAAAGGGCGCGGCGATCTCGGTGACGTACGCCCTGATCCTGTTCGCGTTCGCCTTCCGAGGGTTCAGTCGTAAGGACATCGTGTCCTGACCTTGATGTTCCGAGGCGATTCGCGGTCTTCGCGCCCGCCGTTGCCGCATCGAGATTCATCCGCAACGTCTTCGTCTGCTCCTTGACGCCGTCCCGAACGTCACATTCACAAGTGCTGACACGACGTTGGGGGCAGGGAATGGAACGCCGGACGTACAGAGGGACATACGCAAGGACGCTGGGTCTGCTTCTGGTGGGCGGGGTGCTGCTCACCGGCTGCGGGGGCGGGGGCGGCATGAACGACTCGGCGGTCGACGGCGCGAAGCGCACACAGGGGACGAGCGGGGGCGGCCAGGTCGTGCCCGCGCCGGCCCCCGGTGCGTCGGAAGACGCCGCGCAGAACGCGGAGGACGGCCGGCAGAAGCCCGTGGCGCCGGACTATCTGTCCACGTTCGCGCTGGACGTGGACACCGCCAGTTACGGGTACGCGCGCCGCAAGCTCGCCGACGGCGAGCTGCCGGGAGCGGAGACCGTACGGCCCGAGGAGTTCGTCAACAGCTTCCGCCAGGGCTACCGGCGGCCGGCCGGCAACGGCTTCTCGGTGACGGTCGACGGAGCCCGGACGGACACCGGCGGGGGAGACGGCGTGCGGGCCGGCGACTGGTCGCTCGTACGGGTCGGTCTGGCCACCCGGGTCGCGGACGAGCACGGCGAACGCCCGGCCGCCGCGCTCACCTTCGTGGTCGACATCTCCGGCTCGATGGCCGAACCCGGCCGCCTCGACCTGGTGAAGAAGTCCCTCTCCCTCCTCACCGACGAACTCCGCGACGACGACTCCGTCTCCCTGGTCACCTTCAGCGACGAGGCGAAGACCCTGCTGCCGATGACCCGGCTCCGGGACCACCGCGGAAGGATCCACGACGCCGTCGACTCCATGGAACCGACGGACTCCACCAATGTGGAAGCAGGCATCCGGCGCGGCTACGAGGAGGCGGTCGACGGCCACCGCGAAGGCGCCAACAACCGGGTCGTCCTGCTCTCCGACGCCCTCGCCAACACCGGTGAGACCGACGCCGACGCGATCCTCGAACGGATCGACGCCGCCCGCCGCGACTACGGCATCACCCTCTTCGGCGTCGGCGTCGGCAGCGACTACGGCGACGCGCTGATGGAGCGCCTCACCAACAAGGGCGACGGCCACACCACGTACATCGCCGACGAGACCCAGGCGCGAAAGGTCTTCGTCGACCAGCTCCCCGCCCACATCGAACTGCGGGCGCGCGACGCCAAGGCCCAGGTCGCCTTCGACCCGAAGAACGTCCGGCAGTTCAAGCTCATCGGCTACGAGGACCGCAAGGTCGCCGACGACGACTTCCGCGACGACAGCGTGGACGGCGGCGAGATCGGCCCCGGTCACACGGTGACGGCGCTCTACGCCGTACGACTCCGTGAAGGCGCCGCCGGACATGTGGCGACCGCGACGGTGCGCTGGCTGGACCCCAGGACGCGGGCGCCGCACGAGCGGTCCGGGTCGGTCGAGACCGGCGCGATCGACGGCAGGCTGTGGGGCGGTGACAGCGGCAGCCGGCTCCAGGTGGCCGCGGTGGCTGCGTACTTCGCGGAGGACCTGCGCGGCGGCAAGCTGCCGGGTCAGCCCGGACTCGGTGAACTCGCGGACCGGGCTTCGGGGCTGGCGACCGAGACGGAGGACAGCTCGGTCCGGAAGCTGGCGACCGCGATCGCCCGGGCGGACGGGCTCAAGGGTGGCAGCGGATCGGACGGCGGGGGGCAGCAGGAGGGCGAGATGGACTGACCGGGGAGGGTCTGGAGGGCGGCGATCCGGGGCGGGCAGGTGGTGGACGAGAGGGCGGGGGTGGGCGGTGGCCTTGCCGAAATGGCACCGCACCGCCCACCCCGCCACGCCATGATGTGGGCATGGCTTCCCTGCTGCTCGCACTCGCCGCCTTCACCACCGGCCTCTACGCCGGCTTCCTGGTGTGCTTCCTGACCGGGATCATGCCCGGCCTGAAGCCGCTGCCGGACGACCGGTTCGCCGCCGCGATGCGCAGCTTCAACGAGAAGGTGCCGGGGCCGGCGTTCCTCGTTCTCTTCCTCGGGGTGATCGCCTTCCCGGTCGCCGCCCTCGTCGTACCGGTCGACGGCCGGACATCTGCCGAGGGCGGTCTCGTCGCCGGCGCCCTGGCCTGCGCGGTGCTCAGCCATCTCGTCACCGTGAGCGGCAACATCCCGCTCAACTCGGCACTGGCGGCCTCCGAGGGCGGCGACGACAGCGCGGCGCGCCTGGCCTTCGAGTCCCGCTGGAACACCCTGCACCGGATCCGCACCGTGCTGTCGACGGGTGCGTTCGCGCTGCTGGTCGCCGCGGCCGTGTAGCGGAGGCCGCGGGCGCTGCCGGCGGATCACTGCCGGGGGCGCGGCGTCCGGCGCCTCCCCAGGTCCTGGGCTCCCTCAGGAGCGGAGGGTAGGGCCGGCCCTACCTCCAGGACTCCGGCAGCACGGATGGTCCGGGCGGACCGGGGTCTTCTACGGTGAGGCCATGCGCCCCCGGAATGTGTGGCAGGCCCTGGCGAGCCCCCGCTATCTGCTGTCGGCCTGGCCCTGGCGGTCGGTCGGATACCTGCTGAGCGGAGCCCTCGCAGGCGTCCTCGTACTCGTCGTGATCACGCTGGGCGTGGTGCTCGGCGGCGTGCTCTCCCTCGTGGCGGTCGGGCTGCCGCTGCTCGCCCTGACGGCTCTCTGCGGCATCCCGGTGGGAGCCATGGAGCGGGGCAGGCTCCGCCTGATCGACCGGTCGCCGACGCCCGATCCGCACCGCCGGCCGGCCGAGCCGGGCCTGTGGAGCTGGCTGACGTACCGCTACCGGGAGCAGGCCACCTGGCGGGAACTCGGATACGCGCTGCTGCTCGCCGTGATCCTGTGGCCGCTCGACGCCCTCGCGCTGGCGGCCTGTGCGGCCGTCCCGCTGTCGTTGATATCCACCCCCGCGGTGATGCAGCTGTACGGGAACGGCGAAGAGGCCCGCGTGGTGAAGCAGTGGACGGTGACCGGCTGGCCCGAAGCCTTCGCCACCGCGGCCGTCGGCCTCGTACTCCTCGCGCTCGGCTGCTGCGTCCTCGGCCTGCTGGCCGGAGCGCAGGCAGAACTGACGAGACTGCTGATCGGAGACCGGCGAAGCGAGTTGGGGGACAGGGTCACCGAACTCACCCGATCCCGCGTCCGGTTGGTCGATGCCTTCGAGGCCGAACGCCGCCGCATCGAACGCGACCTCCATGACGGGGCCCAGCAGCGCATCGTCGCACTCACCATGACCCTCGGGCTCGCCCGCCTCGACGCTCCGCCCGGACCCCTCGCCGACCAGCTGGCCAAGGCTCATCAGGAGGCGGGCCGGGCGCTCGCCGAGCTGCGCGAGCTGATCCACGGCATCCACCCCAAGGTGCTGGCCGACTACGGCCTGGAGGCGGCCGTCGCCGACGCGGCCGACCGCTCGTCGACACCCGTCGACCTGGACCTGGCCCTGCCCGGCCGGTACCCCGAAGCCGTCGAGGCGGCCGCGTACTTCGTGGTCTGTGAGGCCTTGGCGAACATCGCCAGGCACAGCGGCGCGAGCCGCGCGGAAGTGACGGGCGGCCACGCGGCCGGCCGGCTGTTCCTGGAGATCCGCGACGACGGCCGCGGCGGGGCGGGCACCGGCGGCGGAGGAACGGGACTGACCGGCCTCGCCGACCGGGTGTCCGTACTGGATGGCAGACTTGCGCTGTCCAGCCCGCCCGGCGGCCCGACCTTCTTGCGCGTGGAGATTCCTTGCGTTCCCTGCCTTCCCTGCGAGCGGACCGATCGCTCCGTGTAGTGCTGGCCGAGGACAGCGTGCTGCTGCGCGAGGGCCTCATCGGACTGCTCACCCGCTGCGGCCATGAGGTCGTCGCCGCCGTCGGTGACGCGGAAGGGCTTCTCGCGGCGGTCGCCGCGCACACACCGGACATCGTTGTGACCGATGTCCGGATGCCGCCCGCCTTCCAGGACGAGGGACTGCGCGCGGCGGTGGAGCTCCGCGCCGAGCAGCCCGCTCTGCCGGTGCTGGTGCTCAGCCAGTATGTGCAGCGTACGTACGCCGCCGACCTCCTCGACTCGGGCGACGGCTCCGGCGTCGGCTATCTGCTCAAGGACCGGGTCGGTCAGGTCGAGGAGTTCGTCGACGCCTGCGGGAGGTCGCCGACGGCGGCACGGTCGTCGATCCGGAGGTCGTACGCCAACTCCTACGCCGTCGCCGTGATCCGCTGGAGCGGCTCACCCCCCGGGAGCGGGAAGTGCTGGCCCTGGTCGCCCAGGGCAGGTCGAACGGGGCGATCGCCGTGGAGTTGGTGGTCTCCGAGGCCGCGGTGGGCAAACACATCGGCAACATCCTCGCCAAGCTGGACCTGCCACCGGCCGACGAGACGCACCGCAGGGTCCTGGCGGTGCTGGCTTTCCTGCGCGCGTAACCCGACCCCTGGCCGGACCGGTTCGCCCGGCGACCGGGAAGCGTGCCCACCTGACCGAAGCGGCTCGTCGGCCGAGCAGTTGCGAAGCCCTTCGGTTTCCCGTTCGCCAACTGCTACGCACACCACGACTTCGGCCACCGCGACCGCACAACGGCCGGTACGTGCGGTGCTGGCAGGACCCAGACCGAGAGCGCCGTCCGCTCGGCCTCGAGCGTGGCTGCGCGGCGTGGTCGGGTGAGGGGAAGAGCTGCTGCGAAGCGACGGCCCGGACCTGCCACCGGGCGCTCGTCGAGACCGGCCGCACGGCAGCGGCCACGCCGCGCAACCCTCGCGGAGGTCGGCCCGGTGCGGGGCGCCACGGCCCGGCAGCAGGCGGCGCCCACAGGCGTCCTCGGCGGGACGATCTCTCAGCGGTACGCATGGGCGACTCGTCAGTACACTGAAAAGGAAATACCACTCAATCCGGGTGTCCTGCCCTACGCGGGTTCGCGGAGGGAAGTGAGCGATGGCTGAACAGCTCCTCATGGACGAGGCCGGCGCGGCGCGACTTCGGATGATCATAGAAGCAGGTGCGGAACTCAGGGGTGCCGATCTGCTGAATTTCGCGCTGGAACACGCGGTGACGGAGGCGGGTGGCCTGGGCGGAATGGTGCATGTGCGGGGCCCCGGAGGCCGAGGGCTGCTGCTGATGGCGAGCAGCGGACTGGTCCGCACCGTCGCCCAGGACTGGGAAGAGATCGAGGAGCACGGAGGGACCGCGCCGGCCCGGGCGGTGACCGACGGCGTATCGGTATGGACGCCCGCAGCCGGTGACGACCGGGGCAGTGCCTCGGAAGTGTCCGCGGCCGAGCCCGGCACGCAGGGAGACTCACCGGACAACGCACACGAATCGGCCCCCGGGGACACCGAAGGCCACCACCCCCACGGCGCCGCCCCCTGGTCGCCCACCTCCGCGCTGCCCGAAGGCAGTGGGCTGCTGGCCGTTCCGCTGCTCACCCCCGGCGGGACTGCCGGCGCACTGTCCGTGCTCACTGTCGGCAAGGGGCAGCCCACGCTGTGGCAGCGCGGGGCCGTCGAGGTGCTGGCCGCCTGGGCCGCCCTGCGGCTGCGGGACCAGTGGACAGGGTCCGAGCGGACCGAATCCGGTCGGCTGCGCGAGAAGCCGCCCGGCTCGAGGCTGCCGAAGGAGCCGTCCGCCGCCCTGCTGCGGCAGGCGCTGGAAGCTCTCAAGATGGGTTCCTGGGAGTGGGACCTGGACACCGGGGAGCAGATATGGGACGAGTCGACCCTCGCCATCCTCGGCCTGGAGGGGGAGTCCTCGAAACAGACTTTCGAGACGTGGACCCAGCTGGTCCACGCCGACGACCTGCCCTGGCTGCTCGTCGAGATCGAGCAGGCGATCCGCAACCGCCGGGTGTCCGCCGTGGAGTACCGGATCTGCCGCCCGGACGGGACCGCGGGCTGGGTCAGCGCACGGGGCCGGGTCCTGCCGGGGGAGGACGGCCGGCCTGCCCGCATGGTCGGCACGGTGTGGGACACCACCGAGAGCCGGATCGCCCGGGACTCGGTGAGCCGCGCGCTGCTGCACATGAGTGAAGCGTTCTTCGCGGTCGACAGCAGGTGGCGGATCACCTTCGTCAATGTGGAGGCGGAGCGGTTCCTCGGCGCCTCGCACGACATCCTCGGCCGGGTCCTGTGGGACGCCCTCGCCGAGATCGGCGTCGACGCCACGGAACTCGGCCTGGAGGCGGCCTACCGGCAGGCCGCCGAAAGCGGCGCACCGGGCGGGTTCGACGTGCGGTGGCCGACCAACCGGCGCTGGTACCACATGCGGCTGGTCCCGGTGCCCGACGGCCTGACGGTGTACGCCACCGATGTCACCGAGATCCGGTCGCAGGAGGCGGAGACGGCCACAGCGCAACGCGTCACGGCCGACCGCACCGCCCGTATCACCGAGCTGACCAGCGCGCTCGCCGAGGCCCTGACCATGCAGGACGTCGTGAACGCCACCGCCGAGCGGGTCATGGCACCGTTCGGCGCCTCCGGCCTCGTCTTCCATCTCATCGAGGAGGAGATGGTTCGGGTCGCCGGGGCGGTCGGATACCCGCAACCGTTTCTCGACGGGGTCGACGGGGTACCGGTCAGCGACATCACCCCGGTCGACGAGGTGCACCGCACCAGGGCGCCGGCCTTCATCGACTCGGCGGAGGAGTACGTCGAGCGCTATCCCGACCGGGTCGACTCCCCCGCGGCGATCAACAAGTCCGCCTGGGCCTTCCTGCCGCTGATCGTCTCCGGACGTTTCACCGGGTGCTGCGTCATCTCCTTCACCGAACCGCGCCACCTCAGCGGCGAGGAGCGGGCGCTGCTCATCACGCTCAGCGGGCTGATGGCGCAGGCCATCGAACGCGCCCGGCTGTTCGACGCCGAGCACACCAGGGCTCAGGAGCTGCAGCGCGGTCTGCTGCCGGAGGTTCTGCCCACGCTGCCGGCCGTCGCTGCCGCTGCCCGCTATCTGCCCGCCAACGAGGGAGTCGAGGTCGGCGGCGACTGGTACGACGTGATCCCGCTGTCCGGCGCCCGGGTGGCGCTGGTGATCGGCGATGTGATGGGGCACGGCCTGTCCCAGGCGGCCACCATGGGACGGCTGCGGACCGCCGTGCACACGCTCGCCGATCTCGACTTCGCACCCGACGAGCTGCTCAACCGCCTCAACGACGTGGTCAACGACCTCGGTGACGACTTCTACGCGACCTGCCTGTACGCCGTGTACGACCCCGTCACCCGCACGTGTACGTTCGGCTCCGCCGGGCACCCCCCGCCGGCGATCGTGCACCCGGACGGCACCACCGAGTTCCTCACCCGCCCACCGGACCCACCGCTGGGCGCCGCTCTGCCACCGTTCGAGACCACCGAAGCGGTCCTGGAGGAGGGCAGCCTGCTCGTGTTCTACACGGACGGGCTGATCGAATCCGCAACCCGGGACATCGACCGGGGCATGTTCCACCTGACGAAGGCGCTGGCCACCGCCGCTGCCGCCGTGCAGGACCAGGACGAAGGGGCATCCCTGGAGCGGCTCTGCGACGACATCCTGGCCGAGCTGCTGCCGGGCCAGCAGCTCACGGACGACGCCGCGCTGCTCGTCGCCCGCACTCGCGCGATACCCGCCGAGTCGATCGCCGGCTGGGTCCTCTCCGACGGCCCGATCGCCGCCCAGGAGGCCCGTAACCACGTCCGGGACCAGCTGGCCGACTGGCAGCTCGACGAGCTCGCCATGACCGCGGAACTCCTGGTCAGCGAGCTGGTCGGGAACGCCGTCCGGTACGGCCGAAGCCCCATCGGACTCCGGCTGCTGCGCGCGGAGGGCCTGATCTGCGAGGTCTCCGACGGCAGCCTGACCACGCCCCGCATCCGGCACGCCACCGAGACCGACGAGGGCGGCCGCGGACTTCAGCTGGTCGCGGCGCTCGCACAGCGCTGGGGCGCCCGCTACACGGCCACCGGCAAGTGCATCTGGACCGAACAGCCGGTGCCCTGACCGCCCTTCAGCCGGGCGCCGGGTCGGCAGCGATCCGCCTTCGAACGCAGGACGCCCTCGAACGAACGCAGGACGCCCTCGAACGCAAGAAAAGCCCCTGAAGGGGCCCATGCGTGGCCCCTCAGGGGTGCGCCGACACTGCGGTCCTGGTGGTCGACCGCTGGAGATGATCAGTTGTGGCCGAACTTGCGCTGCTTCCTGTGCGACACCGGCTCCGATATCGAGCGCACCGTGTCGGGCGTGGTCGTCGTCTGCGGCTGCTGTTCCTTCGTCTCCGCAGCAGCGCTGCGTTCATGGCCGCCGGTACGGGCACCACGGTTCTGCCGGCTCTGTTTCTTGCTCACGATCATGCCTCCTGTTAGCGGCTGTCGTTCTCGGGAAATAGGCCACTATCAGATTCGCATGTAAGTACGAACGTCGCATTTCGGGCACCGCTGTGCACGGTGTCGCCGGGCCGGTCCGGATCGCCACCGGATGCCGTCGGGCGGCCCCGTCGGGGCCCGCTGTGGTCAGGCGGGGTAGGCGTGCGTCTGGGTCGCCTTGACCGTTGCCCAGACCGTGGCGCCCGGGTGGAGGTCGAGCTCGGCCGCGGCGACCGTGGTCAGGTCGGCGGCGAGGGGGAGTTCGCCGGTGAGGTCCGCGCGGATCTGGTCGCCGTGGGTCTCCAGGCCGGCCACCTCGCACCGCCAGAGGTTGCGCGCGCTGGAGCCGGTGGGGCGGTCGCGGTACAGGGTCACGGCGCCCGGCGGGAAGGCGACGAAGGCGGGGCCGGTGACGTCCTCGGTGGTGGTGATCGCGGGTCCCGCGTCGAGTCGTACGGTGTGGCCTTCGGCCCGCCCCTTGTAGAGGTTCAGGCCGACCAGTTGGGCGATGTAGTCCGTACGCGGATGACGGGCGATGTCGGAGGGAGCGCCCTCCTGGACGATGTGGCCGTGCTCGATGACGACGAGCCGGTCGGCGAGGACCATGGCGTCCAGCGGGTCGTGCGTGACCAGCACGGCGACTGCCTCGAACTCGGTGAGGTGGCGGCGCAGTTGAGCGCGTACATCCAGACGGGTTCGGGCGTCCAGCGCGGCGAGCGGTTCGTCGAGCAGCAGCAGCCGGGGGTGGGTGGCCAGGGCGCGGGCCAGGGCGACGCGCTGGGCCTGGCCACCGGAGAGGCGGCGGGGTCTCACCCCGGCGTGGTCGGCGAGGCCCATGCGGTCCAGCCACCGGGCGGCCTGTGCGCGGGCCTCCGACTTGGACGCGCCGTGGCAGCGGGGGCCGAAGGCGACGTTGTCCAAGGCGGAAAGGTGCGGGAAGAGAAGATAGTCCTGGAAGACCACGCCGACCGGGCGGGACTCGGGCGGCGTACGGTCCAACGAGGCGCCGTCGAGGTGCAGATGACCGCCGGTGAGCGGGGTGAGCCCGGCGAGCGCGCGCAGCGCGGTGGTCTTTCCGGCGCCGTTGGGCCCGAGCAACGCGACGACGTCACCGGGCGCGGCGGTCAACGCCACGTCGAGCCGGAAGGAACTGCGTTCCACGACGAGACGGGCGTCGAGGCCGTCGCCGCGTACGGCGTCGGAGACGGGACCGGGGGTGGCGCTGTCGATGTGGGTCATGAGGTCGTCATCCAACGGTCCCGCAGCCCTGCCAGGACCGCGATCGACACGGCCAGCAGCACCAGACTGAGTGCGATCGCCGCGGCCGGGTCGCTCTGCAACGCCAGGTAGACGGCCAGCGGCATCGTCTGTGTACGGCCCGGGAAGTTGCCCGCGAAAGTGATCGTCGCGCCGAACTCGCCCAGCGCGCGCGCCCATGCCAGCACGGAGCCGGCCGCGATGCCGGGGGCGATCAGCGGCAGGGTGACCCGGCGGAACGCGGTGAAGCGGGAGGCGCCCAGGGTCGTGGCGGCCTCCTCGTAGCGAGCGTCCGCCGCCCGCAGTGTGCCCTCCACGCTGATGACGAGGAAAGGCATCGCGACGAACGCCTCCGCGACCACGACCCCGGCCGTGGTGAACGGCAGAGTGATCCCGAACCAGGAGTCCAGCCACTGTCCCACGACGCCGTTGCGGCCGAGAGCCATCAGCAGTGCCACACCGCCCACCACCGGGGGCAGGACGAGCGGCAGGGTCACCAGAGCGCGTACGAGGCCGCGTCCGGGGAAGTCCGTACGGGCCAGCAACCAGGCCAGCGGCACACCGATGACCAGGCTCACCGCCGTGGCCGCGGTGGCGCAGACCAGGGACAGCTGCAGCGACTGCCAGACCTCCGTACTGGTCAGCTGGGCGGGCAGGCTGCGCCACGGCGCCCGTACGAGCAGCGCGACCAGGGGCAGCAGCAGGAACACCAGACCGATCAGCGCGGGCACCAGCAGCGGGAGCGGAACCCCTGCGCGGCGGCGCCGGACGCGCCCGCGCCGCGGCCCGCCCGGGAGGGGCTCGACCGCGGCGTCGGACTTGTCGAGCGAGGTCACGGCTTGAGGAACCCGGCCTCGGTCAGGACCTGCTGGCCCTCGGCGGACTGCACCAGTTCGATGAATGCCTTTGCCGCGTCCGCGTTGGGCGCGTCCTTGAGCAGGGCGATCGGGTAGTCGTTGACGGCGTCGGCCGACTCGGGGAACTCCACGCCCTCCACCTTGTCACCTGCCGCCTTCACGTCCGTCTTGTAGACGACCGCGGCGTCGGCCTCCTTCAGCTCGACCTTGGTCAGGGCGCTCTTAACGTCCTGCTCGTACGAGACGGGGGTGAGCTTCAGATTGCTGGCGTCGAGGGCCTTCTGCGCGGCGGCGCCGCACGGCACGGTCTTGTCGCACAGGACGACTTTGAGACCTGCCTTGGTGAGGTCCTTGAGGGAGGAGACCTTGTCGGGGTTGCCCGGCAGGGTGGCGATCTCCAGCTGATTGCGCACGAAGGTGGACGGGCTGCCGGACGCGTCCTTCGCGTCGGTGACGATCGCCATGGTCTTGGGGCTGGCGGCGGCGAAGACGTCGGCCGGGGCGCCACCCGTGATACCGGCGGCGAGGGTGTCGCTGCCGCCGAAGTTGAAGGTGACCTTCGTGCCGGGGTGGTCCTTCTCGAACTCCTCGCCCAGGGTCGTGAAGCTTTCCTTGAGCGAGGCGGCGGCGAACACGGTCACCGTGCCGGACAGCTTCTTCGACGAGTCCGTGGGCGCCGAGGCGGACGAGTCCGCATTGGACGACGAGTCGTCGGACGAGGAGCAGGCGCTCAGTGCCAGCAGCGCAGCAGTACCTGCCACGGCCACCTGCAGGGTCCGGCGGGTCCGGCGTGCGGAACGGGTCATGACGGGTCCACTCCCTCTGATTCTTCTCTGCCCGGTCCGAGGACGATCCGGCGGCCCGGCTCGGCGTGCAGCCTGCCGCCGCCGACCCGGCGCCCGAGCGCGTCGACACCGACGCCCGTCAAGGCAGCCGCCTCCCCGGTCCGGTGGGCATGCACATGGGGATGATACTGCCGCAGATGCAAGGGGGAAGTCTCCTGTTGCATTGCATGAGCTGGACCGTCTGCGGACAGGGTGGGCATGTGCGTTTGTACGGGGCCGTGGTCCGGGTACCGTCATCCGGGGGAGGTGGTGGCCAGTGAGCCGGCCCTTTACGGAACGCGTTACCGATCCGGTGGCGGAACTCGCCCTGACCGGGGATCTTGCGAGCCCGGCCCGGATGACTGTGTCCGACCTGCTCGCCTGGCCTCAGCACCGCGTGCGGGTCAGCTTCGAGTGCGCCACCAGCGGCATCCAGCATCACGGCTTCAAGGGGCCGCTGCTGCACGACGTCCTGTCCGCCGCCGGCCCCGTCTTCGACCCGGCCCGGCGCAAGGACCGCCTTCGCTTCCTGATCGCCGTGACGGGCGCGGACGGCCACCACGCCCTCCTCTCCTGGGCGGAGATCGACCCGGACTTCGGCCGTGCCGCCGTCCTGCTCGCGGTCAGCATCGACGACACCCCGCTCGACCGTGCCGGACCTCAGCTCGTGCTGCCTCAGGACCGCTGCGGGGCCCGGCACATCAGCGGCATCAACGCGATACGCGTGGACGGTGGTTACACCTCGTGGACGTGACACCGCGAGAGGGATCGGCTCGTGGACGTGACACGGGCGCGCGGTGCTCGGCGAGCCGGGCCGGTGGGCGTCCTGGTCGCGGAGCCCGTACCGCAGGAGGCGGGCCGGCCGGGCGGCGCAGGCCGCTGAGCCGGCCGGAGCACCTGGTCGCGCTCGCCCATGAGCGGCGTTTCGCCCGGGCGGCCGCCCGTCACATCCGCGGGGGGCTCCTCCGCTTCGTGACGGCGTGGTCCACGGGAGCCGCCCGAACGCGCCGCGTCAGGCGCGGTCGATGTGCACGTTCGTCGACTTCACACGGGCGGTGGCCTCCATGCCGACCTCGAGGCCCAGCTCCTCCACGGCCTCCCGGGTCAGCAGCGAGACCAGTCGGTGCGGACCGGCCTGGATCTCCACCTGCGCCGCGATGTCGCCGAGCTTCACGGCGGTGACGATGCCGGGGAAGGCGTTGCGGACCGAGGTGTACGAGGTGTCCTCCTCGCCACTCCCGGTCTTGGCGAGCTCCACGGAGAAGGCGGCCAGATCCTTGCCGTCGATGAGCCGCCGCCCGCCCTCGTCCCGGTGGGTCGCCACCCGGCCGGCATCCGCCCACCGCCGGGCGGTGTCGGGGCTCACGCCCAGCAACCGGGCGGCCTGGCCGATCGTGTAGGACTGCATGTGCGCCAACATAGGTGCACTCACCCGCGGGACCCAAACAGGCCCGGGACGCGCCGGTCGCGCGCCGGATCTGCGGCGTTGTCGCCGAGCAGTGATCCGCCCCGTCGGGGGGCCCGGGGAACCGGCCCCCTCCATGGGAGCCGCGCCGTGTCCATCAGGTCCCCGGCGCCGTGCGGGCGACCGACGGGCTGGTGGTCAGGCCTGGGACGAGGGCCTCCGTGGGGTCGGTGCCGAGGTGGACCACACGGTTGTACCCGTCCACGTGGACCACGCTGGGGCGCAGCGCCAGGGCCTCCTCGCGGGTGTAGAGGGCGATGATGATCACCAGGTCGCCGGGGGAGACCAGGCGAGCGTCACCGTCGTCGAGCCGGCTCAGCACCGCCCCGGACCACAGCAAGTCGGTAGTCCCGAAGTCGCAGCGGCGTCGGAAAGGCCTTCATGAGACGGCGGCGCATTCCAGCCGGAACTCCGCCGCGGCCTTCGCGATGGCGCTCTCCACCTCGCGGGTGCACAGGCTGCGGAACCGGAACCTGGCTCCGACGTGTTCGTAACCGCCGGTCCGGGGGACCACATAACCGGCCGGTGGCACCACCTGCGCGTACGGGCCGTCGACGAGCGCGGTGAGCGGCTCGGCGGCGATCACCCGGCAGGGTGCGGGCACCGGCGTCGGGACGAGCAGCCAGCCCCCGGTGTGCCAGGTCTTCGGCCCGGTCAGCGCGGGGCGTCGGCCCAGCTGGACGTCGACGGCCGCGGCCATCAGGTCGATGCCGTGGACCTCCCGCCATACGAAGGGGATCTCGACGCCGCCCACCCGGTAGCCGGCCTCCAGGAAGTGCAGGCTCGGCCGCCCGTCGGGGCCGGCGCCGACGAAGACCTCCAGGTGGAACACCCACGGCTCCGCGCTCAGCGCACCCGCGATGGACGCCGTGAACTCACCCAGTGCGTCCAGCAAGCTGCGGGTCGTCCTCCTCCGCCGAGCCGAGGACGGCCCCGGTGGTGAAGTCGGCGCAGGAGTTGACGTAGCGGGAGGCGCGCCAGGGGCCGAGGTGACTGCCGGACCACAGGCCGTCGATGTGGTAGATCCGGTCGGCACAGAACTCCTGCACCAGCCGTTCCTCGCCGGGCAGTTCGTCCAGCGCGGACAGGCCGGCGGGGGAGTCGATGCGCAGCACTCCCCGACCGGCCGTGCCGCGGCGGGGTTTGACGATGACGGGCCAGCCGTGGGTCTCCGCGAAGGCGCGCACGGCGGCGGCGTCCGGGGCGTCGGCGAAGGCGGGCGTGCGGACACCGGCCGCGCCGACCGTCTCGCACATCACCAGCTTGTCCCGGAACCTCGCCAGGTCCTGAGGGGGCTGGCCGGGCAGGCCCAGACGGGCGCGGAGAGCGGCGGCGGTGTCGAGGTCGCCCTCGTTGAGCGCGACCACCCGGTCCGGGGCGCCGAAGAGTGCGGTCAGTGTCGCGGCCGCAGCGCTGACCTGGTCGAAGTCGTCGGTGGCGGTGACCTCGACGACGCCGGCGGCGGCAGGCGGCAGCGAGGACCAGCCGAGCTCCGTGGTGACGTAGGTGACCCGGTGGGTGGCGTGGTCGATGTAGTTCTCGTACAGGGCGTGCTCGTCGCGCCAGCGGTGCACGACCAAGATGTGCGGGCGGGTGTCGACGGCCGCGTGGTGGGTGGTGGCGCCGGGCGTGCGCCGCTGTCCCGTACGGCTCGTGCGGGCGGTGTCCTCGACCGGATCTTCTGTCGGGACGGTTGCCGGATCGCTCGGGGCGGTCCGGTACGGCATCGGGTTGTGGGTCATGTCAGGCACCTGTCTCTTCGGTCTCTATGCGGATGCCGGCGCGGCGCCTGCGGCCCTCCGGCCGCGCCGCCCGAATCGCGGCGCGGGGGCGCGGCGCCGCTGCCGTAGCTCTTCCATCTGCTCGTAGTACTCACCGCAGTTGAAGAAGCCACCGTGGTCACTGCGCTACTCCTTCGGCAGCGGGGAGAGCGCAAGGTTGTTGAAGCCGGAGAAGACCACGATGTCGGTGACGCGGGTCAGCAGGTGACGGCAGAGGGCGAACAGCGTGAATTCCTGCCCCGAGTTGTAGCTGCGGCCCGCGAAGTTGAGGCACGGCGCCGACGGCGCGTAAGCGCTCCACAGGCGGGAGGGCAGGGTCGCCGCATCGCTCCGCGCACCGATGCCGAATGCTGTGGAGCTGCCGGCGAGCAGCCGGACAGGTCCCGTCTGCGCGACGGTGCCCGCCGACGCGCTCCCGTCGCCCGGGCCATGGGAGTAACGGAACCCGAATTCACGGGTGTTGACGACATCGGACCAGTAGCCGGCGCGGTGGAAGTACATCAGGTACGGAAGCCATCGGGTCCGGGACCGGCCGTCGAAATCGTCGTAGGCCAACATCTGCGGGGTGAGCGTCACCCTCTGCTCCGCCATGGTTCCTCCCGGTTCGTGAAGGGTCCTCCTCGGTCGGAGGTGACTCTTCCGTCGGCCCCGGAGGATCGGAACCATCAGAAATATGACGCCGCACAGTCATGAAGGCAGCGGCCGGTTCAGATCCCTGCAGCTGCAAGCTTGTGACCCTTTCGAGGCCCGACCACCCGGCGCAGAGTCGTTCTGGGCAGCACAGCCCGACGGAGAGGACCGCGGGAACGACCGCGGACAGACGACTGTGGGGAAGGCCGGCATGACCAGAACAGCTGTGGTGACCGGGGCGAGCAGCGGGATCGGCGCGGCTGTCGCCCGACGCCTCGCCAAGGACGGGTTCGACACCGTACTGGTGGCCCCGGCGGGGCGAGTTGGTCCAGCGGGTCGCCGAGGAGACGGGCGGGCGGGCCGAGGCGGTCGACATCACCGACGCCGACGCCGTACGGGCCCTGGCCGAGCGGATCTACTCCTGCGACATCCTGGGGAACAACGCGGGCGGCGCGCTCGGCGCAGACCCGGTGTCGGGCGCGGATCCCGGTCACTGGCAGCACATGTACGCGGCCAACGTGCTGGGCACGCTCCATGTCACCCAGGCCCTGCTCCCGCTGCTGAGGCGGAGCGCGGGCACCGTGGTCAACGTGACTTCGACGGCGGCGTTCGTCAACTACGAGACCGGCGGCGGATGCAGCGCGGCGAAGCACGCACAGCACGCCATGACCGAGACGATGCGGCTCGAGCTCTGCGGCGAGCCCGTCCGGGTCGTCGAGGTGGCACCCGGGATGGTTCACACCGAGGGATTCGCCTGAACCGCTTCCACGGTGACGGGGAGCGGGCCGCCGCCGTCTACGCGGGGGTCGACCGTCCGCTGAGCGCCGAGGACGTCGCCGAATGCGTCTCCTTCGCGGTCGGGCTGCCGCAGCACGTCAACATCGACCAGCTGGTGGTGCGCCCGCTCGCCCAGGCGGCCCAGCACAAGATCCACCGAGGCGGTCCCTTCGCCGGCTGAGTCCGGGCACTCCTTCGCGCCTGCCCGCCCGGCGATCTGCCGGCACCGGCACCCGGCGACGTCCGAGACCGGTGACGTTCAACCCAGTGATGTCCGAACCAGTGATGTCCGAACCAGGAAAAGGGGCTCTCTGCCATGACCTTTCTGCGTGGAATTCTGGCCCGGTCGTGCACGAGGAGGGCTCTTACGATCCCGCCGTCGCGCGGCACTGCGAACGCATCGTGCACGCACCGATAGCCGATGGGCCCGCGATCCTGGAGGTGCTGCGTCCGCTGCACGAGGAGCGGCCGTTCGACCGGGTGCTGACCACCACGGAGCCTGCCGCGGAGTCCACCGGATACGTCGTCGACGCGCTGGGACTCACCGGGGTCACCGAAGCGACGGCCAGGGCCCTCAAGGACAAGGCCTCACCCGCGAGCTGCTCGCCAAGTACGACCTCAGCCCGGTCCGTCACCAGGTGGTGCACAGCGCCGAGGAGGCGGCCGAGTTCCAGCGGTCGGTCGGCGGCCGCATCGTTCTCAAGCCGGTCGACGGCGTCGCCAGCCTGCACATCCACCCGGCCGCGAATGCCGACGAGGCCGCGCGGGCCTGGCGCGACCTCGCCGTCGACGGCTTCGACGCGCCCATCGCGGAGGAGTACCTCGAAGGCCCGGTCGTCAGCGTCGACTCGTTCTCGTTCGACGGACGGCACGTACTCCGAGTACCGGATGAACGAGCGCTTCGTGGAGTGGGAGGTCAGTACCCCGAGCCGGGCGGCCGCCCCGCACCTGGCCGAGCTGCGAGCGCTCACCGTGCAGCTGCTCGACGCCGTGGGGCTCACCGAAGGGCCCTCGCACAGCGAGTTCGTCCTGACTCCGCAGGGCCCCCGGGTGCTCGAATCGCATGCCCGGCTGGCCGGCAGCGGGGCGCCCGAACTGGTGCGGCGTGCCTTCGGCGTGGATCTGAACCGTTGGTTCCTCACCGTCCCGCTCGGCATCGACGAGCTGCCGGCCGCCTCGCCCGAGCCGGTCGGCGGCGCCGCGGTGCGGTTCTTCACCCCGCAGCCGGGACAGGTCCGCGCCGTCGAGGTGGCCACCGAGGTGGGCGCCGAGGTGAGGCGGGTCCCGCGAGGGGAGACACCGCTGGTCTTCCTGCCGTACCTCGACGAGTTCAGGCAGTTGCCGGCCGCGGCGGTCATCGCCAAGAGCCCGGGCGACACCGTTCCGGAGCTGCTCACCGTCGCCGACTGCGTGTCCGGATATGTGATCGCGTCCGGCGTGGACCGGGAGGCCGCGGTCACCCGGTGCGAGGAGATCGACAAAAACATCCGCTTCCTGACCGACCGACGAAGTGACCGACCGACGAACTGATCGGCCCACACCATCGAAGGAGAAGAGAGTTGGAAACCAACGAGCACACCCTGAGCGCTGCCGCGCTCCTGGAGACCGCCCACAAAGCCGTCTCGCAGGGCTATCCCTGCGACGACCGGCTGGCCCGCGCCGCGCTGCACCTCATCGAGTGCGCCACGGACGTCGTCGTACGACTGCCAGACCGTGACATCGACTCGGCGCGGGAGGCGCTCGGACTGGCCCGCGCGGCGGTGGTGACCGCGACCTGTGCCGTACGGGAGATCCACGCCCAGGCCCGGGAGACGTCCGAGCCGGTGTCCCTGCCCACTCCCGGGAAGCCGCCGGCCGGGTCCGCGCGTGGTCCGGGCCGGGTCTGCTGCGGCCTCGACCGGTAGGCGGGCGACAGTTCCACCCAGGTCAGGAGCCCTGTCCCGGTCTCTCGAAGCCCCGCTGCCGCACTGCGGCAGCGGGGCTTCGGCGTGGGGCGCATGTTCGTGCACTTGGTTTCGTACTTACGCACTGCACAAGTCTGACCTTATTGGGGGCCGCCTGTTTTCGAAGAATGGAGATGTGAGCGGGGGAGCCGCCCACAAACAACGAGAAGAGGAATCGAATTATGCGTAACAACACGTTCCAGATGAAGCTTTCCGCCACTCGCCGCGGGATTCAGTCCGCCCTGGTCGCTGCCGCTTCGGCGGTACTCGTCGCCACTGCGGTGGGCGTGGCGACCGCCGGTTCCGCGGTGGCCGACACGACCACTACGACGACCACCCCCAGCACGAGCGCCTCGCCCGACGATCACGGCTGGGACTGAACAGGCATATTCCATCTGCACAATATCGAGCACCGCTGAACAGAATCCACCGGAGGAACGTACGATGACGATCAGCCCGGCCCTTGAGGTCCACGCCCCCGACGCACCCGTCTTCGGTCCCGAAATCGAACTGCGCAGCCAGATCACCGTCGAGCTCGTCGACCACACCGCCTCCGACCTGGGAGTCGTACGTGCGGCGCGGGTCTCCACCGCCGGCGAGGAGGCGCACCGAGAGGAGCGCGGTGACGCATATATCGGGGGTCTCATCCGGTATTTGATGCGCAGCCGTCACGGCAGCCCTTTCGAGCACAATTCGATGACCTTCCTGGTGCACGCGCCGATCTTCGCGATCCGCCACATGATGCGTCACCGAATGTGGTCCTTCAATGAGGAGAGCGCCCGCTACAAGGACCTCAAGAACGTCTTTTACGTGCCCGACCGCGACCGGGCGCTGAAACAGGAGGGGAAGCCCGGTCACTACCAGTACGTTCCGGGCAGCGAGGAGGACTACGAGCTGCTCTCCACCGCCACCAGCGAGGCCTACCGGTCCGCCTTCCGCGAATACCAGAAGATGCTCGATGCCGGAATCGCCCGCGAGCTGGCCCGCATGGTGCTCCCGGTGGCCACCTTCTCCACCGTGTACGCCACCTGCAACGCCCGCTCGCTGATGCACTTCCTCGGCCTGCGCACCAACCGCGCCGACGCCGCCTATGTGTCGCACCCGCAGCGGGAGATCGAGGTGGTGGCCGAGCAGATGGAGGACGAGTTCGCGCGGCTGATGCCACTGACCCACGAGGCCTTCGAGAAGTTCGGCCGCGTCAGTCCCTGACCGGATCGTGATCCGACGGAGGTTCCTGCCATGAGAGTCACGGTCTACGCGGGCTCGGCCCTGGGGAACCAGGCCATCTACCAAGAAGCCGCCGCGGCCTTCGCCAAGCAACTCGTCGCCGAGGGGCATGAGATCGTCTACGGCGGGGGAGCGGCCGGCCTCATGGGGGTCGTCGCCGACTCCGCCCTGGCGGCCGGCGGCCGGGTCACCGGAGTGATCCCGAAACACCTTGTCGACGCCGAGGTCGCCCACCAGGGCCTGACCGAACTGCACATCGTCGACACCATGCACCAACGCAAGCAGATCATGGCCGACCTGGCGGATGCCTTCGTAGCGCTGCCGGGCGGGGTGGGCACCGTCGAGGAGATCCTCGAAGCCTGGGCCTGGCTCATCCTCGGCCGGCACGGAAAGCCGATGGCGATGCTGAACGTGGACGGCTACTGGGACCGGCTCCTGCGGATGATCTGCCGCATGTCCGCCAGCGGATTCCTGCGCGAGCAGGAGCTGGGCACCCTCGCGTCCGTCGGGGACGCGAACGAATTCCTCGACCTTGTAAGCCAGTGGGAGCCCCCGCCGCCGCGATGGGGCTGAGATCGGGAGTAGGAGCGATGTCGGTACTGAATGTGGAGAGTGCGGCCCCCGAGGCCGCGCAGGTCACCGTGGTGGACGGCTATGTCCCGGTGATCGACCTGAGTTCCGCGCGGTCGGGCGGGGCGGCGGAACGGCAACTGGCCGCGGTGATCGACGAGGTCTGCCGTACCAGCGGCTTCCTGGTGATCGTCGGCCACGGCGTGCCCGAGCGCACGATATCGGAGATGTACCGGGCCACCCGGGAGTTCTTCGCGCTGTCGGCCGAGACCAAGGCGGAACTGCTCGCCGTCCCGGCCGACCCGCTGATGCGGGGATTCGGCCGCCAAGGCAGTCTCGCGGCTTCCAACGCGGAGGCCGAGGTCGAGCAGGAGCGGGCACTGCCGGACATCTCGGAGACCTTCACGGTCAACCGTCTGGGAGAGCCGGATGCCGACCGGGCGCTGCCCGTCGACGCCGACCCGGCTCTGCGGACCCCGAACCGCTGGCCCGAACTGCCCGGCTTCACCGAGGCGTACCGGTCCTACTACGCGGCCATGGAGGTGCTGGCCGGGGACATCATGCGACTGTTCGCCCTTGCGCTCGATCTGCCCGAGGACTGGTTCGAGGACAAGATCGAGCAGCACATGACCAACCTGACCGCCAACTTCTACCCGCAGCAGCCGGAACCCCCCGCACCCGGGCAGCTCCGCAAGGGAATGCACAGCGACTGGGGCAGCCTGACCATCCTCTACCAGGACGACGGTCCGGGCGGCCTGCAGGTCCTCGACAAGGCGGGTCAGTGGCTCGACGTACCCGTCATCGAGGGTTCCTTTGTTGTCAACATCGGTGACCTGATGGCCATTTGGACCAATAATCGGTGGGTGAGCACCGTCCACCGGGTGGTCAATCCGCCGCGTGAACTGGCTGGAAAGGAACGCTACTCGGTTCCCTTCTTCCACCAGCCGGCCTACGACGCCCTCATCGAGTGCATCCCCACCTGCACCGGTCCGCTCAATCCACCGAGGCACGAACCGGTGCGCTCGGGCGACTACATCATCGGTAAGTTCAGCAGAGCGTATGGCGCGTAAGTCCGGGGCGAAGAGTTCCGCGAACTACGAGATGCCGTCGAAAGCGAGGTGAGAACACCATGGCCAGAGCGGTTCTGCTGCTGGGTGCCGAAGGCGCCGTGGCCGAGCAACTGGTGGGAGCGGCCCAGACCCTCGAGATCCACCTGCACATCGCGACCCACCGGGAGTTGTACCGGAGCTGTCCCGACGAACTGCGCAAGCAGCTCGCCGGAACCGTCTTCACCGACTTCCGCAGCACGGCGTACGCGGTCGACCAACTCGCCGAGTACTGCGCCCAGGAAGGCATCGGCGGAGTGGCGGTCGACCGGGAGACGCTGTCCCCGGTCGCCGCAGCGCTGACCGACCGGCTGGGACTGCCTGGCCATGATCCAGTCACGGCACAGTCCGCCCACGGCAGGTGGCAGATGGCGCAGACCCTGCGCACGCGTGGCGTACCCGGGCCGCGCACGGTGGCGGTCGTCTCCCCCGAGGCCGCCGAGGAGCGGCTGCGGTCGGCCGGCCTCCACTATCCGGTCGTCGTCAGACCGGCCGAGGGCTCGGGCAGCATCGGGCTGACCCTCGTCGAGACGCCGGACGAGCTGCCCGGAGCGGTCCGGCGCGCCCTGAAATGGCGCGAGGACATCACCTACGGAATCCGCTTCGACGCCGTCGCGGTGATCCAGGAGCACCTGAAAGGCGCCGAGTACAGCGTGGAGACCGTGCTGCACCGCGGCGGCTGCACGCACCTGGCGATCGTCCGCAGGATGTCCACCGGCGGCCGGAACAGCGAGGAGCTCGGGCGCACTCTGCCCGCCGACGTGGACGAGCTGACCCGGATCACGATCCTGGCCACCGTGGAGCGCGGGCTCGCGGCCCTCGGACTGCGGGACGGCATCGCGCACAGCCATCTGAAGATGACGGCAGAGGGTCCCCGGCTCATCGAGGTGGGGGCGGGACCGCCCGACGGACCCGTCATGGAGATGATCGAGCACGCCACCGGGGTCGGTGTGGCCGCGGCCTATCTCCAGGCCGTCCTCGGCGAGCTGCCCGACACCCGGCCGACCCGCAGCGGTGCGGTGGCGCTCCGGTTCATCAACACCCCTCGGCACGGTGTCTTCCGCGGTCTGAGCGGCCTCGCCGCCAGCCCGCACGTCATCGCCGTCCGCTCCTACGCGGAGCCGGGCGACCTGGTGGGCAGCACCCACTCCAAGTACACCCGTCTGGGCCACGTCATCGTCCTGGCTTCCGGACCGGACCAGGCCGACGCCCGCGCCGACGAGGCCATCGCGGGCATCTCCAGCTGCATCGAAAGCTGAGCCCCGCCCGGAGAGACCGGCTGTCCCCCTCTCCGCACCCACCCCTTGAACGGCACCGCCGCATCGCCGCCACGGCGGTGCGGCGGCCTGCCCATGACCGGAGGAACGAGAACCATGAAGGGAACACACAGCCCGAGTCCGGTACGCCGGATCCTCGGTGTCGGATGGCGACTGCACGGCGACGGCCGGGCACCGCGACCGGGCGCCGCGGTGATGCCGGACGAGCGGCTCTCCTGGCCGCGCACGGTGGGCCTCGGAGCCCAGCACGTAGTGGCGATGTTCGGTGCGACATTCGTCTTTCCGGTGGTCATGGGGCTCGACCCGAACCTGGCCATCATGATGTCCGGAGTCTCGACCGTTCTGTTTCTGCTGGTGGTTCAGGGCCGGATCCCCAGCTACCTCGGCACCAGTGCCTCGTTCGTCGGCGCGGTGGCGGCCATCCGGGCGGCCGGCGGCACCACGTCCACCGTCACCGGCGCGATCCTCGTCGCGGGGCTGGTGCTCGCCGCGGTGGGCCTGATCGTCCACTTCGCCGGGCCCGGACTGATCAACAAAGCGTTCCCGCCCGTCGTGGCCGGCGCGGTGGTCCTGCTCATCGGGCTCAACCTGGCGCCGGTGGTGGCCGACATCTACTGGCCCCAGGACCAGTGGGTGGCTCTCGCGACCATGTGCGTGGTCGTCGTCACGGGCGTGCTGCTGCGCGGATTCTGGAGCAGGCTCGCGGTCTTCGTCGGTCTGGTCTTCGGATACGCCCTTTCATGGGTGCTGGACCGGACGGCGGGCCCGATCACCGCGCCCGGCGCCACCGGCGAGGTCACCCGCCATCTGCGGGTGCAGCTCTCCGAGGCCGCATCGGCCCCGTGGTTCGGCCTGCCGACCATGCACGCACCGACGTTCACCGCATCCGCCGCGCTCCTGGTGCTGCCGGGCGTGATCGCGCTGGTGGCGGAGAACACCGGGCACATCAAGGCGGTGGCCGAGATGACGGGTTCCGACCTCGACCCGGTGCTCGGGCGCGCCATCCTCGGCGACGGACTGGCCACGGCGGTCTCCTCGGCGGTCGGCGGCGCGCCGACCACGACCTTCGCGGAGAACATCGGGGTGATGGCCGCGACCCGGGTCTACTCGACCGCCGCGTACTGGATGGCGGCCGCCACGGCTCTGCTGTTCGGCCTGTGCCCCAAGTTCGGCGCGCTCGTCGCGGCCACCCCGGGTGGTGTCCTCGGGGGCATCACCGTCGTCCTGTACGGGATGATCGGGCTGCTCGGCGCCAAGATCTGGATCAAGTCGGCGGTGGACTTCGCGGACCCGGTGAACCTGGTCCCGATCGCAGCCGGCGCGGTGCTGGGCATCGGAGGGGTCTCGATCGAGGTGACGGACACCTTCTCGGTCAGCGGCATAGCCCTGGGCACCCTCGTCACCCTCCTCGGTTACCACGTCCTGGCGGCCCTGCGGCGTCCTGCCGCCGAGTCGGCTGCGGAGTCCCGTCCGAGCCCCGTCGCGCAGCCAGGCGTTGCCGCGCCCAGGACGCCGGCTCCCACCGACCGGCTCGCCCCGGCCCCGGTCCAGGAGCCCGCGCCCGCCCTCCTCGAGCCCAGCCCGGCTCCGGCGGTCACGGCCTCCTAGGGTCTTTCGTGTGGATCAGGCTGAGCCCGGCGAGCCCAGCATGATCCACACGTGAGGCCCTGGAGCAGGTCGGCGAGGCTCATCGACCAGCTGTCGCTACGGCGCACCTGCAGCCGGGGTGTGAAGTGATCCCAGGATCACTTCACACCCCGGCTGTTTCGCCTGCCTCGGGAGCCGGGCCGCCACCGGCCAACTGACCCAGTCGGTATCCGAGTTGGAATCGGCTCTCGGCTTTGAGATCGGCCTTGAGTTTGGCCAGGTGGGTGGCGTAGGCGCGGGTGCTGAGCCCGATCCGCTTGGCGATGGCATTGTCGCTGTCCCCATGGATGAGGCACCTGATAATGGTCTCGCGCAACACGGCACTGATATGGCTCGATTCATTCGGAGTCCGAGATCCCTGAAAGGGCTTGGCGCGCTGCCAGTTGCGCTCGAAGACCTCGGTGAGGAATCGCACCACGGCCGGTTCCCTGATAATGACGGCCTGGTCCCGCTCGGTGTCGGCAGGGACGAATGCCATGCTCCGGTCGACGATGATCAACCGGTCGAAGAACTCGTCGAGAGTACGGACCTGGGCGCCCAGCGACGTCATTTCGGTCACGTATTCACGGGTGGGCCCGTCATGCCAGGCGGTGTGCTGGTAGAGCGTCCGCACCTCCACCCCGCGGTCGAGCAGCTCGGCGGTCTGCTGACGTATCTGCTCGAGCGTGGCCTTGGGCCGGCCGCCCCCGGGCTGGGCGGTGAACAGCTCCGACGTGCTCTGCTGCACACTCTCGTTGACGATGGCGCTGATCGCGGCCTTGCCCTGGATGCGGACGATGGACTCGCTGCCCTGTGGTCCCGCGGTGTGCCGGGAGTCGACGATGAGGGGTCGTAGCAGGTCCGTGAGGTTCCGGGCCTCCTCCAGCATGGTCAACGCGGAAGAACGCAGCAGCGCTCCGATCCGTGCCTCCACGATGCCGGGCTCCACCGCGACGAAGTGCGAGGGGGAGGAGGTGTCCTCGCGGACCATCCCCATGGACAGGAGCTCATCCATGATCTCGCGATCCTCGCGGACGCCGTCCGCGGGGCACACCGACGGGCCGTCCGACCGCTCCCGCTCGGACTGCGCACCCGAGTCCTTCCGGAGGAGTTCGACGTACGTGGCGCGCGCCTTCGTGCTGGGTATGGGCACCACTGGCTTTGCCGGATACATAGCCAACTCCGTTGAGAGTATTGGTGATCACGCAGAAGGAGGCGGAGTGTAGCTCCCATGGGCCGAGTGCCGATAGTGAGCCGAATCCGCCGCCGACAGAGCAGGGTTGTGTGCCTGCTGCATGGGCATTGTGCCTGTTCGTCCGCTGAGCGGTGAACAGAACGCGCCTATTTCACAGAGATGTCAAATAGCCGTCGGATGCCGGCCGACGGTGAAGCCGTGACCCGGCGGCCCGCCCGGAACCGCAGGCGCGTCAATCCGTCCCGGATGTGCCGGGATCGTCGCCTTCTCCCAGCGAAATCCCCAATTGCCAAGCCCGGAACCCGGCTTGGAAGCGGCTCTCCACCCCCAGCTCGTCGGTGATCTCCTTCACGTGCCGGCGGAAGGTCCGCGTCGCCATCCCCAGCCGCTTGGCAATCACCTCGTCCTTCAGGCCGGTCGCCATCAGGCGCAGGATCGAGGTCTTCAAGTCCTCAGTGGATGGCTGGAATTCGGCCTGATGGGCGTCAAAGGGCCGGCCCGACTCCCAGAGGCTCTCGAACATCCGGTACAGGAAACCCACCACCGTCGGGTCGGTGACCACCGAGGCCCCCTGCGGCCGGCCCGCGGCCCGGGGTTGCGGGACGAACGCGGTCTCCCGGTCGAAGACGATGATCCGGTCGAACGCCTCGGCGGTGGTGCGGATCCGGGCCCCGGCCGCGGAGACCGACCGCACATAGGCCTGCGTCGACAGGCTCGCCCGGGCGGTGTGCTGGTAGAGGGTGCGCAGCCGCACCCCTCTCTCCAGCATCGACAGACTCTCCGCGACGATCGAGCTCAGCGTGTCGGGGTCGCGGCCGCCGCCCGGCTGGATGGAGACCATCTCCTCGGTGCACAGCCGGGTCATCATCGACAACTCGCGGCGCACCTCGGCGGGATCGTCGAAGGAGCGCAGCCCGTCCGAGGTGCGCCCGGCACGGCTGTGCTCCGCGAACAGTGACGCCAGAGGCCGAAGTTGGGCGTGCATACGGGTCAGCTCTTGCTGCCGCTGCCGGATCTCCTGCTCCAACGGTGCCCGCGCGAGCATCTCGGCGATCGCCGGGTCCGCCGGCAGCAGTTCGCCGCCGTCGGCACTGGACACAAGCAACCCGAGTTCCAGTAGGTTGTCGCGCGCAAGAGTCAACTCGCTTATGGACAGGCCCAATTCGGCCGCAGCGTCGTCCGCGTCGCGGAGCCCGCCGTTCCGCAGCGCCCATTCATAGACGGACAGCGAGACTGGCTCGAGAATGAGCGCCGAGGCGCCGCGTTGTGTCCCTGAACGCGCCATTTGTCGAGATCCTCTTCCGGTCTGGCCAGCTTAGGACACCGAGTATCTCTCCAACTGAGCCGCTGTTGCTGGCAAAGTCTTCATATCGCGCTGTACAGCACGGTCGATCTGAACGACCGAGGTTCCCCGGAAGGGTGAAGCAATGCGCCGAATCGCATTCCTGCGATCCATTGAGATTCAGCAGACAAAGCCTTTTCTCACAGCCCTTGAGGCACGTCTTCAGCGGGAGGACACCGAAGCGAAACTCTTCTACACGGACGGCGAGTGCGGACCCGATGACTTCCCCGGTGAATCGGAGAAGATAGCCGGTGACATATCCGCCGACGAACTCGCCAAGAAGGTCATAGGCTGGGGCGCCCACGGAGTGATCTCCCTCTCCATCGCGGACGAGAACGCCCTGCGTGACTCGGTGGTGCGGCGCCGCCTGGAGACCGTGGGAATTCCCATGGTGGCGCACAGCCTCGCCGCCACCAGCCTCACCGCCAACAAGTGGGAGACGAAGCGGCTGCTGGAGGAGCACGGATTCGACATTCCGCCCGGAGTGCTCGTGGACAGCGATGTACTCGCCGGTCGTGGTCTGCGCATTCCCGCGTACGTCGACTCGATCCTGATCCAGACCGCCGACATGGGATATCCCGTGCTCAGCAAGCCGCTCTGGGACTGCATGGGTGCCGGCATGGTGCCGCTGGCCGACGAAGCGGAACTGGAACGGCACCTGGCCGAACCGCACAGCGGAAACTTCATCCTGGAACGCTGTGTGTCCGGTGAGATCTGCTCGGTGGAAGTGGTCGGCGCCCGCGGACAGTACGTGGTCCACCCGGTGGTGTGGCAGGGGCCGGCGGAGATCGGCCCCGTCTTCAACTTCGGCCGACTGCGCTATGTGGCACCGCGCCGGGAGGCGGATCTGGCATTCGCCCCGGTGGCCGAGAAACTCAAGAAGCTCGCTCAGGACCTGGATCTGCACGGAGCGGTCGGGCTGGACATGATTTACGAGGACGGGATCTACCGGATTCTCGAAATCAACCCGCGGGTCACCGGAACGACCACCCCCTGCATAGCCTCCACCGGCTTCAACACGTACGACTGCCTGCTCTCGATCCTGGACGGTACCTGGCCGGACGAGGCGGACCACGGCCACGGCCTCCAGCGGGTGTGCCTGCAGTTCCCGGTGCGCGAACTCTCCCCGGAATTCGTGCGCGACCTGACCCGCGAACTGGACGTCGTACGGACGCAGTCGCTCAATATCGACGGCGTCGACCACCCCAACGTGATCATCACCTGCGAGCTCGACGACCGGGCGGAACTCCCGGCGAAGCTCGAATCGCTCTGGCAGCGCCACGAATTCACCGACCGGTCATTCCTGCGGCAGATCGCGGCGGCCGTAGGAGTGGCCGTCCCGGAACCGGCGGAGACCGCTGTGGCAACGGCATGAAGAAAACCGAAGTGTGGGAGAAAGAGATGAAGGAAACGGCAGGCAGCCATGCGGATTGACGGCTATCGCAAGGTCGTGAGCCGGCCAGGTATCGGTCTGCTCATGCTCCTCGGGTTCTTCTCGAAGATCGCGGTGGTGGCGATCCCCGTCGTGATGAACCTGGGCGTCGTGTTCGGCCTCGACCGAGGCTTCGGGGCCGCCGGCCTGGTGATCGCGCTGTGGACGGTGGGCGTGGCGATCGGCGGTCCGGTACAGGGCCGCATGATGGACAGGTACGGCGTACGGCCCGTACTCATCGTCTCGCTGACCGGCCAGGCGCTCTTCTGGGGGATCGGCCCCAGCATGTCCTACGGGGTGCTGTCGGTGGCCGCCGTCGGCTGCGGACTCCTCAACCTCCCGGGGTTCGCCGTCGTGCGGCTGAGGCTCGCCGTAGCCATCCCGGAGGAGCAGCGGCACACCGCCTTCGCGCTCGACGCCATGACGTCCAACATCTCGTACATGGTGGGCCCGGCGCTCGGGGTGACCGTGGCGACCACCGTCTCCAGCGATGTCTCGATGCGGGGCCTCGGCCTGATCGTCGCACTCGCCGGGGCGGGCCTGGCCCTGCTCAACCCCCAGGTCCGCGACTTCGCCAAGGAGACCGGCAGCGAGCCGGCCCCCCGCATGAGGTTCCGCCAGTGGTTCAAGCCCGCGCTCGTCCCGGTCCTCGTGGCCACCACCGCCACCACTCTGGCGACCGCCGGCTACGAGACGGCGATCGTGGGCGGCCTGCGCGACTCGGGGCAGGTCGAATGGGCCGGCCTCGTCCTCACGGTCTGCGGGTTCTGCTCCTTCATCGGTGCGCTCCTGTACGGCACGCTGAAACGGCCGCCGCACTTCGCCCTCATCTCGGCACTGGTGGGTCTCACGACCGTGGTCGGCGGCTTCGCCACCGGCGACTGGCGCCTGCTGTGCCTGGCCATGGTGCTGCCGGCCGCTCTCTGCTCGCCCTCCTTCGCGGCGACCGGCGGCGCCGCGAGCGGGCTGGCCCCGGCCGGGGCCCGAGGCGTCGTGATGGGCATCTACAGCGCCTCCCTCACCCTCGGCAACAGCATCGGTGCCCCCCTGTCCGGGGCGATCCAGGACGCCAGGAGCCCACTCTGGGCCTTCGTGGTCATCGGCCTCACCAGCGCAGCCCTCTCCGGTGTCGCCCTCGGCTGGACCGCCTGGCTGGCTCGCAGGCCGGCCGCCGAGCCGCAGAACACACCGGTACTCGCCGACGCCGCCGCCTGACGGCAGACACCTCATACCACCTCTCGTGCACAGCAGTTGGAGACCTGAATGGACACCAAGGGTTACGTCGTCATCGTCGACGCATTCGCCCCGGCCCGGTTCTTCCCGCCGGAGTTCCACGAAGCGGGCTACGCATGCGTGCGGGTGCAGAGCACCCCTGAGATCCCCCCGGCCTTCGCCGGCTCCCTCGACCTGACGCTCTACGCCGACAACATCGTCCACACCGGGGACCTCGACGAGACCGTACGGGCCGCGGGTGCGTACGAACCGGTGGCGGTCTTCGCCGGCAGCGAGTTCGGTGTCGAGTTCGCCGACCGGCTCAGCGAGGCCATGGGCCTGCCGACCAACGGTACGCAGCTCAGCGCCGCGCGCCGCGACAAGTTCACGATGATCGAGACGATCAAGGCCGCCGGAGTGCGTGGAGCCAGGCAGCTGCTCGCCACAAGTGCCGACGAACTTTCCCGGTGGCACAAGGAGTTGGGCACCCGTGTCGTGGTCAAGCCGCTCAAGAGCGCGGGCAACGACGGCGTCAGGTTCTGCGCCACCCCCGAGGAGAGCGCGGCCGCCTTCCTCGAACTCACCGGCGCGGAGAACCTGTTCAGCCAGCGCAACGAGGGTGTCGTCGCCCAGGAGCACCTCTTCGGCGGCGAGTACATGGTCAACACCGTCAGCCGCGACGGCAAGCACCATGTCACCGACATCATCGCCACCACCCGCATCTCCGTGAACGGCGTTCATGACATCAGCAACTCCTGCTACCTGCTCCCCCGCCACGGCGAGGCGCAGGACCAGCTCGTCCCGTACGCGTTCGAAGTCCTCGACGCACTGGGCGTGCGGCACGGCCCCTCGCACATCGAGCTGAAGCTCACCCCCTCAGGGCCCGTGCTCATCGAGATGGGTGCCCGCATCTGTGGCGGAGACCTGCCGCACTACGTGCAGCTGGCGACCGGCGAGTCCCCCTTCGACTGGACCGTCGACGCCTTCGTGCGGCCGGAGCGCTTCCACGAACGCCATGACGACGACTACGAGATCCAGCGGTACTTCGCCTCGGTCGGCCTGGTCTCCGCCAAGGCCGGGCAGCTGGAGTCGCTGCGCCACCTCAAGGAGATCGAGGAGCTCGAGAGCTTCCACGACCTGTCGCAGTTCGTCCCGCTCGGCGGCGTGGTCGTCCCCACGGTCAACGACAGCACCTACGTCGGTTTCGTGCGGCTCTTCCACGAGCTCGAGGAAGTCGTCATGCGTGACATCAACACCATCCACTACCTGGACGGCGACGGAATGTACGCACTCTCCGAGGAGTCCTGACCCCATGAACGCGAACAACGCCGCCGCGCCGCACATCGTCGTCATCAACCGCTGGCGCGAGCAGTACGCCCGTTATGCCGAATACCTCGACCACGCCACCCACCAGGTCTCCTACATCACCACGGAGGTGGGACTGCCGTCCGTACCCGAGGCAGCGGGCGACATCCTGGTGGTGGAGCGGACCGACGACCTGGAGGCCGTGCGCGCCGCACTCAGGGTGCTCGCCGTGCGGCACGGCCGGCCCGAGGCGATCGTCGCCCTCAAGGAGGACGATCTCCTGATCGCCGCCGAGCTGCGCGAGGAGTGGAACTGCCCCGGCCAACGGGTGGGCCACCTGGCGCGATTCCGGGACAAGTACCTCATGGCCACCGCCGTCGCGGAAGCCGGCCTCGACCTGCCGGACTTCAGCCTCGCCGGCGACGAGACATCCATCCTGGAATTCGGCGCGAAGCACGGCTGGCCGCTCATCCTCAAGCCCGTGATGGGCAGTTCGAGCGAGGGTGTCGTCAAGCTCGACGGCCCCGAGGACGTCCTCGCCGTCGACCTCGCGGACACGCCCATGATGGTGCAGACTTTCAACCCCGGCCGGATCTACCACGTGGACGGCGTCTTCACCGGCCGCGAGATCCAGCACTGGCGCGCCTCGCGCTACGTGAACACCTGCCTGGGATTCCGCTCGGGCGACTTCCTCGGCTCCGTCGAGGAGGACGACGAGGCGGTCAACAGGGCCATCGGCGAGAGCACGGCCGACTACCTCCGGGCGCTCTCCGGCGACCCGCTCGTCTTCCACCTGGAACTGTTCGTCAACGACACCCCGGACGGTCCCCGCTGCAGCTTCCTGGAGGTGGGCGCACGGGTCGGCGGCGCCGAGATCCCCTTCGTCTGGCGTGAGCTCCACGGTTACGACCTGATGGACGCCGCATTCCAGCTCCAGCTCCGACGCCCCGTTCCGCAGGGGCGGATGACCCGGCCCGAGGAGATCGGCGGCTATCTGCTGATCCCGGCCCCAGAGGCCCGGCCGTGCCGCATCACCGAGGTCACCTCGATGGTCGGCAGCACCCCGGGACCGTACGCCGAGGCGCTCCTGGAGGTCGGCGACATCCTGCCGCTGGCCGACGCGTACTACGAGCACGTCGGCGGCCGCTTCCGCTTCCGGGGTGCGACGAGCCGCGACGTGGAGCAGGCCCTCGTCGCGACCGCCGCGGCGTTCCGGGTCTCCGGCGTCCCGGCCACCCCCACGGACCAGGGCGGCGCACCCCTGGGCCAGCTGGCCGGCGCGAGCCGGGGCTGACCGGGCTCGCCGCGCGTTTTCGGCCCGAAGCCGCAGCCGGAACATCTCCACCCGACATCGCCGCACCAGAGGCCTGTTCAGCCAGAACGGTCACAAAGAGGAGAGCTCACCATGTCCGCAGTAGCCACCGTCGCCACCGCCCCCGCGACCGCCACCGGAACGACTCCGTTCCGCCACTTCTCCGCGACCCTGCTCCGCCGAGCCCTGGCCCGGCACGCGGACTGGGAGCGCAAGGAGTTCACCTCGTCCTGGGAGGACCTGCCGGTCGACGCATATCTCAAGGGCGGGGCGACGTTCCGCCGCCGAAGGTACAGCCAGTTCCACCTGGCCGACGACCGCCTGGTACCCAGCGGCCAGATCGTGTTCGAACAGTCCAAGGAGGTGAACTCGCTGTTCGGTGGCGTCCAGCGGCACTTCGAGCCGCTCCGTGAGGACGTGGCGGCCTCGGCGTTGCTCGAGACGGTCGTGTTCACCTTCCTGGACAACCTGCCAGGGAAGATCGACCGGTCCAACGCCGCCATAGGCGTCCACCAGATCCGGATCACCGCAAGCCACGACGAGGCCTCGATGCCCGCCCCGGAGGGCATCCACGAGGACGGTCACCACTTCGTCGCCCAGGTGCTGATCAACCGAGAGGGCGTCACCGGGGGCGAGTCGCAGCTGTACGACCGCGACCGCGCCCCGATCTTCCGGACCACGCTGCTCGAGCCGCTCGAGTCGATCGTCATCGACGACCGCCGGGTCTTCCACGGCGTCTCCGGCATCACCCCGGCCCCCGGAGCCACCGAGGGCATCCGCGACATGATGCTGATCGACTTCTTCCCGCTCGCCGACTGACCGGGACGCCCCGACCGACTGCTCCGCCGAGGCACCGGACTTCTCCCCAAGTCCACTGCTCCCGGCGGAGCTTCGGCACGCCGGTTACGGTGCGCGGACACCGGCCAGGGCGAGGGCGGGAACCGGGTCGAACAGAGTTGAGAGAGCAGAGGAGCATCCCATCCATGCAGTCCATGTCCGAGGCCGAGTGGCGCGCGTTCGCCCTCTCCGGTACCCGAACGGCGAAGCTGGCGACCCACCGCAAGGACGGCCGCCCTCACGTCACGCCGGTGTGGTTCCTCCTCGACGAGGCCGAGCGCGCCGAGACCGGCCGGCCGCAGGTCCTCTTCACCACGTGGCACGAATCCCTGAAGGCGAAGTCCCTGCGCAGAAACCCTCGGTTCGCACTCTGCATCGACGACCAGGAACCGCCCTACGCGTACGTCATGCTCGAATGCACCGCCACCTTCACCGAGGACCCGGCCGACCTCCGCCGCTGGGCCACCAGGATCGGTGCCCGCTACATGGGCGCCGACCGGGCCGACCGGTACGGACAACGGAACTCGGTACCGGGCGAGTACCTGATCCGCGCCACGATCGACCGGGTGACGGCCTTCACCGGAATCGCGGACTGAGGGCTGCCCCGTCATGCCTGGTGGATCGGCGCGCGGCGTCGGACGCGGTGCATCGCAAGGCGCAGGGGCGTCCTCGTACTGGACGTATTCGGGCGTTCCGGCAACGCGGCGAGGTGCCGTAGCCGTCGTCGTGCGCCCGCCAGGGATTACGGGACAGCCCGTAGCTCCTCTCCGACGGCCCCGGGCCGGCGTGCGCATCTTTCCGGCCGGGGTGGGGAGGTGCGACCCGCCGGATGAGGAGCGGGCTCGAAGGCATCCGTACCCGCCGAGGAACGCGACCCACCCGCAGAACCCCGGTGACAGCCGGACAACGCCGGGCCCTCCCCACCGTGACCTGGGGAGGGCCCGGCGCTCATGCGCCGGCTGCACGTGCTCGCGACGGCGGTTGACCTGCCCGAACGGCCCTCCCGAACAGCAGCCCTGAACCACCGCAGTGCAGCCGTGAAAAACAGGGACCGGGCCCGCTTTCGGAGCAACGGGCCCAGCTGAGTGTCGGTGTGACGCAGGATGTTCTAACCGAACTCGCCCTTGCGTACACCGTCTCGGAACGCTGCCCATTCCTTCGCGGTGAACCGCAGAGGCGGCAGGTCCGTATTGTTCGAGTCACGGACCGCGACGGCTCCGCCACCAAGGTCTGCCACCTCGACGCAGTCCACCCTGTAGGGGCTGGCGCTGCTCTTGACCCAGCGTGCTTCCGTCAGGTCAATCGCGTACAGTTCAGCCTTTGTTGCTTGCATCAGATACCCCTTTCGATGTTCGTCGTACATTCCTCTTTCCACCCTCACCCTTTCGTTCCAGCCGTGCAACTGGCCAGGTGGGCACGGTTGATTGCGACGTGAATGCAGACCATTGCGTCGGACCCGCGTCACCGGTCGACCGACTGCTGGGATGAAGTCTCTGCAAGCGAAAATCTGGGACGTTCGTGAGAGGCCGTACAAGACGCCCTCGTACGAGGTGTGTTGGACGACGGCCCGCCAGGTGTTAGCCGAGACCTTCAGGGCGAGAGGCCTCGCTGACCACTACGGCTCTAGGCTGCTGCGGACCTCGCACGACGGAGGGGAGTTCGATCTCGAGCGGCCTCCCCGAGTCGATGTCCGAGAAAGAGGCACGCTGACGTGGTACGAGCTCACGCTCGAGTACCTGGTCATAAGCGGCCGCATGCTGCGCCGGACACTCGGGTGGGGATCTGAGACGCTGACCACCGTAACCATGGCCCTTCCCGACGACTGTCAGGGCCGGCCTTCCGATGATCTGCTCAGAAAGGCATTGCGTAATTCGGCCCTTGTCCTGCCTGGTCCCGCTCATCGCGAATTTCCGACCGTGATCACGAACACGCTGCACTCGCTCGTAGAGGCGTCGCACCCTCGGTCCGAATTTGGTGACGTTGCTGTCGGACCCGGCCCTACGGCCTTCGGCAAGGTCTCTAGCCGAATTCGCCGTCACGCACGCCCAGTCGAAACGCCGCCCACTCCGCTGCGGTGAATCGCAGCGGCGGCAGCTCCCTGTTGTGCGAATCGCGGACCGCAACGGCTCCGCCGCCGAGGTCTGCGACCTCCACGCACGTCTTTGTCCACCTGTTGGTGTAGCTGCTCGTGACCCAGTCCGCATCAGTCAGGTCCATTGCGTACAGCTCATCCTTGGCTGCGGCGGTCATGGGATCTCCTGTTGATATCGGACGGACCTTCTCCTTTCAGGATCACTCTGATGGTCCTGATGTGCATCTCGCCCTCCTGGCCGGCTGTCCGCCCCGTCGCCCTGAAGGCACGGGCCGAAAGGAGTGGACGACGCTCGATCGGGATCCGCCGCTGCTGGAGCCGGACTTGGTGCCACTCGCCCGCGCGGTGCCAGGGCGAGCTCTCCGACGGCCGGGTGTCCGTCCATGAAGTGCTCCGGGTCTGCTGCAGGCTCGATTCCCTGAGCGGATCGGGCCATGGCCCGTACATCTCCTTACCCTGCTGAGCTTCGTGAGCGTGCGGTGCGCATGGTCGCGGACGCCCGTCCCAACTACCCGGCTGAGTGGCCCGCGATGAAGGCTGTCGCTACGAAGCCGGGCACCGGAGCGGCAGAGACCGTGGGGACGCTGTCGCTGTGGTTGCTGCACGCCACTGCAGTGCCGTGCGAAGCCGGGTGACCACCCCTCATGGATGAGCAGGAAAGGCGTGACACACCCGGTGCCCTCCGGTACGGACGCCCGCTCGGAGCAGGGGCAGCCTTCAGGCGGTCGCCGAAGGTCACGAGGCAGGTGGTCGGCCCGCGTCTCCCTGTGACGGGCTGTGGGACCGCGTGAGGCCAGGCCGGGGGACATCGCCGAACCAGTCCGGTGGTGCCCATCTTCACGGGCCGCTGCCTACCGTTTCCAGCGCGTTCCCTGCCGTCGTCACTCGCTGCAGGCGGTCAGGCACACCCTTTACGGAGAGATCTCAGCAAAATACGCGAATACCATTGAAGAGGCTGTTTTTGTCATGTAACAGGGAGCAGCAGATGGACGCCTCGGAAGAACTTCTTCGTAGGGTTGCCCCTTCGGCTCTCTTGACCCTGGGCGGAGCTATCCGCAGCCTCAACGCGGCGATGGCCAGGACACTGGGCAGGCCGGCGGAGCAGTGTGTGGGTCGTGGCTTCGGTGATCTGTTGCCCGTAAGCCAGCGGACTGCGGTCGGGAGTCTCGTGGCCCACGCCGCCACGACGAAGACGATCGCGATGCGGGTGCTGGAGTTCCCGGGGCCAGGTGCAGCATCTGTCGTCTGCCTTGTCGAGGCGCGATCGGCGAACGATCCCGTAGGTGGCGAGCCGCTGGTGTGGGTGCATTCGTTGGACGCGGGAAACGACCTGGGCGGTCTGATGATCCCGTTCCGCCTGGCGGCCAAGGCCGCCAACCTCGGTCTGTGCATGTATTCACCCCAGGAGCGCGAGCTGGAGTGGCTCGGTGGCGCACCCGCCTTGGCGGCGTTGTTCCCGGAGGCCTCCATGTCGTTGTCCGAGGTGGTTCGGCGAGTCCACCCCGATGACCGCGGGGCTCTGCGGCAGCTCGTGACTTCGACGGCCGCCCGGTCCCCCTGGATCAGGTTGCGGTTCCTTACCGAGCGCGATGGCTGCCACCATCTGGTCTGCCAGGCCCATCGGATCATTCTGGGTTCTGGCGGCCCTGAGCGGGTCTTCGGAGTGATCCGCGACGAGACCAAGGGGGAAGCGCGCCTACGCAGAGCGTTGGTCGCGCTGAGTGCTGAGCGTCAGCGCGCCGACGAGATCGCGGCCTTCTCCTCCGCCGTGATGACCGCAGTCACGGAGCAAGAAGTACAGCAGGTCGTCCTGACCCGGCTCGCCGCGACCTTCGGTGGTAGCGGCGCCGCGCTGGCGTTCATCACGAAAGGCCGCCTGCGCGTCTGCTCCGATGCCGGGATCCCGATACCGGTGGCCGCCCTGCACGGCCTGCCGCTGGACGCCCCGAGCGCGCTGCCCCATGTGATCCGCACTGGCGAGCCGCAGTTCATTTGCAACCAGGAGGAGTACATCCGCCGCTGGCCGCACGGGGCCATGGTGCCGCACTTCGACCAGCTCGACTCCGGCTACGCCGTCTCGATCACCTCCCTCAGCCCGATCGGCGATCCTCCGCTGGGGGCCTGGTTGGTGACCTACGACGGCGAACACCACACGTCCCCGGACGAGCGGGCTCTCATAGGTACTCTTGCCGACCTTGCAGGCCAGGCTCTGAAACGCGTCAGGTTGCAAGAGGCGCGAGTCGAGCTGGCCACGGCGCTCCAGCAGGCCATGCTTCCCACACTGCCCGAGCACCTCCCAGGCCTGGAGGTCGCCGCCCGCTACCGGCCGAGCCGCGACGGGCTCGACATCGGCGGAGACTGGTACGACGCCTTCGTCACGCCCGACGGTGGCGTCGCCCTGGAGATCGGCGACGCCCAAGGGCACGACGTGGACGCCGCCGCCTTCATGGGACAGGTGCGCGCCTCCATGCGTGCGATCGCCGCCCACGAACCGGATCCCGCAACCGTGCTGATGCGCACCAACGAGCTGCTAGTCACCATGGACACGACACGATTCGCCAGCTGCACCATGCTGCACATCGACCCGGACGACGGACGGGTCACCGGCACCAGCGCCGGCCACGTGCCGTTGTTGTACGCACGCGACGACGGCACCCACAGCATCCGTGAGCTGCCGGGCGGCCCGGTGCTCGGAGTCCTGCCCGACGCCGACTACTCCGAAGAAACCTTCACATTGGACAAGGGCGCCGCGCTGGTCATGGTCACCGACGGCGTGGTCGAAGGACCGGCCCTGACACTGGACGCCGGACTGGAGCGAGCCGGAACACTGATCGGCGCGGCCCTCCACGACGGACTGAACGCCGAGGAGACCGCCGACCGCATCCTCGACGCCGCGGTCGCGGAGGACCACCTCGACGACGTGGCCGTGCTGATCATCCGACGCACATGAGGGCGCCCGCGTCGCTGTGTTCTCGATGACTCGGCGAAGCCGGCCGCGGAGAGTGCCCTCCGGCCCCAGTCACCCGGAGCTCTGGTTCGAAAGGCGCCCTGTGCGGATCGAGGCCGACTTGGCAAGGCACTGACCGGTCGGAACGCGATCGGCGCCGAGCCCACACGGGGACAGTCTTTAGCCGGCCACATCTTGTCGACGAGCTCGATCTCCACCAGTTCCGGGGCATGCCGGGCCGGCGGGTCGTGCCGGCCTTGCTTCCGACGATCGCTGTCGGGCGGCAGGCGGCCGTGTTTACGCGGGGCGCGCACCGGATGGCGGACCAGGCCGATGACGTGTTCCGGTACGAGTCGCCCGACCTGCCAGGTATCCGACTCTGATCCACGAGGAGGGGGCCGCCACGAGGGCGGGGCCGGTCACTGCCCCCGAGTCCTCACGGACGAACGCGGATGATCGTCTTCCCCTTGCGTCGCTCGGTTGGATTGAGAGCGGCGACGGCATCGTCGAGGGTCGAGACGTTGCCGATGTTCGTCCGCAGCCGTCCGTCCTGCACCCGCCGGACGATCTCACCCAGTTGCGCACGATCGGACTCGACGACGAAGTCGACCGCCAGGCCGTCGGCAGGCCGTGCCTCCGGCGGCCCGACGATGGACACCAGCGTTCCACCGGCCCGGATCAGGCCTGCGGACCGCTTCCCGATGTCGCCGCCGATACCGTCGAACACCAGATCGACGCCGCCGATCTCTTCCAGGGCGTCGTTCTCGAGGTCGACGAACTCCTTCGCGCCGAAGTCGAGCACTGTCTGACGGTCGGCAGCGCGTCCGGTGCCGATGACATACGCACCGAACTCACGTGCGAGCTGTGTCACCATCGACCCGACTGCGCCGGCCGCACCGTGCACGAGCACACTCCGCCCCGCCTGAAGGCGGCCGTGCTCGAACAGTCCCTGCCACGCGGTCAGGCCCGAGATCGGCAGGCTCGCGCCCACCGTGAAGTCGACGTCGCCCGGCAGCGGCGCGAGGTTGCGTGCCTCGACGGCCGCGTACTCGGCCAGGGTGCCGTCGCGAGTCCAGTCCGTGAGGCCGAACACCCGCTGTCCCACCGACAGTCCCGTCGTGCCATAGCCGAGGGAGGTGACCACTCCGGCCAGTTCGTGCCCAGGAATCGATGGTGTTCGGTCGCGGTCCAGGCGATCGGTCCAGGTCGAGGGCCACGCCATCTCGGTCGGGACGAATCCCGACGCATGAATCCGAACGACGACATCGTTCAGCGCTGCCTGCGGCTCGGGCCGCTCCACCAGCGTCATCCCGGCTGTTCCCGCAGCCTGGTCCGTCACCACGATCGCTTTCATGGGAATTGTCTCCTTGGCCATTTGTCGCTTCGGCGGAAATGTTGCAGGAGTGGAAAGCCTGTGCGGCACCCCCTCGGCGGGGCTGATGGGACGCGGCCGGTCGATCTGGACGGCGCCGGTCGGACTGCTATTCGCTCGTCGTCATGTCTTCGACCTTAGGCGCGGAGCAGCCCAGGAAGGTGGTCCATTTCCATGGCGAGACCTTGGGCCACTCCGGGGTTGGACCTGCATGTCGAGTCGACCGGGCCGGGCCTGCGCAAAGCGCTGACGAAGGCGCTGCGGGAAGCGGTCCGCTCCGGGCACCCGGCACCCGGCACCCGGCTGCCTTCCTCCCGCACGCTCGGCGCCGCAGGAGGGCCTGCGGCGGAACATCGGGGTCCCGGTACTGCTCGCGACCGGAGGGGGCCTACCGGATCTGTCGGAGTGTTGAGTGCGGCTCCGGGAGCGCCACCGCGTGTCCACCGCGGCCACCCGCGGAAACCCGGTGGCAGTCGGACGGCGTCGGGCAATCCCCACCGTGACCTGGGTAGGGTCCGGCGCTTATGCGTTCTCTACGCGGCCCTCGCTACGGTGCTGTGACCTGCTGAAAAGGCCCTCCCGAGGGAGGGCCTGGCTTGGTGCGGACTGTGTGCCCCCGGCAGGACTCGAACCTGCGGCCAAGCGCTTAGAAGGCGCCTGCTCTATCCACTGAGCTACGGGGGCCGGGTGGTGGCCTCGGCGGCCTGGAGCCCTGGGACCGGGCCGGTCCGTGACCTTGCCGGGACAAGGATAGGGCTCCGATCGCCTCGACCCGGTTGCTTCACCTGCGTGGCACGATGTGGAGGTTCGGTGAAGCGAACCGATAATCGCAGGTGGGTGCGGATCTTGCACTGCTTTTGACGCCTGACGCCCCGGGTGTTGTGCACTCGTTATGCCTGCGCCCCACTCGTCCCCTCTGTCCCGACGGCGTAACCGGCGCGCAGAGGTGGCTATACGCTTCAAAATGGCGCCAAAATTGGGCATTCTTCGCATGTGGTGACCATGGACGTACGGCCTCAGCTCATCGACGCACTTTCCGCCCTGCGCGACCGTGTCGCTGCCGTGCGTCTGCCACTCCCGCTTCCGGGGGCGGCACGTGCCAGTCAGACCAGGGTGGAGCTGCTCGCGCAGCTCGACGACTACCTGCTTCCCCGACTGAAGGATCCTGAAGCACCGCTGCTCGCGGTCGTCGGTGGATCCACCGGGGCCGGGAAGTCGACGCTCGTCAACTCGCTCGTGGGGCGACGGGTCAGCGAGGCCGGGGTGCTGCGGCCGACGACCCGGACCCCTGTCCTTGTCTGCCATCCGGATGATCATCACTGGTTCGCCGGGGTACGCGTACTGCCCCAACTGACCCGGGTCTGGCTGCCGCCGGAGGAGTCCGCGGATCCCGGCCTCCGCGACGACCGCGACGGTCTCGGCGAGGACGAGCTGGAGGACGGGACCGCGCTGCGGATCGAGACCGCCGCGAGTCTGCCGCGCGGACTCGCGCTGCTGGACGCCCCGGACATCGACTCGCTCGTCGTACGGAACCGGGTGCTGGCGGCCGAACTCGTCTCCGCCGCCGACATCTGGGTCATGGTCACCACCGCTTCCCGGTACGCCGACGCGGTGCCGTGGCAGATGCTGCGTACGGCAAAGGAGTACGACGCCTCCCTCGTCATCGTGCTCGACCGGGTGCCGCACCAGGTGATCGCCGAAGTGTCGCGGCAGTACGGAGCGTTGCTCACCAGGGCGGGTCTCGGTGAGGTGCCGCGCTTCACCATCCCGGAACTGCCCGAGTCGGCGGGCGGCGGCAGTGGGCTGCTGCCCACCACCGCGGTCGCACCGCTGCGCTCCTGGCTCGGCCATCGCGTCCACGATCCGGCGGCCCGCCAGCAGGCCGTGGGGCGTACGGCGACCGGTGTCATCGACTCGCTGGACGTACGCATGCCGGAGCTGGCCGGGGCCGTCGCCGCGCAGTACGCGGCGGCCGTGCGGCTCACCGGCGTGGTCGAGGACGCGTACCGGAAGGAGGGCGCCCGGGTGCAGCGGCGGCTGCAGAACGGGGGTGTGCTCGCCGGGGACGCCCGCACCCGGTGGCGCGGATACCCGCTCTACAGCTCCTCCGAGGAACTTCTCGACGCACTGGTGGAGAGCCTGGCCGCACTCCTGCAGTGCGCTGTCGCCGCCGCCGACGAGCAGATCCGCACGACCTGGCGGCACGAGCCGGCGGCCGGTGTCCTCGGGTCCGAGGCCGCCGGCCGCCAGGCCGGGGGGTGGGGGCCGGCCGAGGACGTCCGGGGCCGGATCGCCATGGCCGTACGACGGTGGCGGCGGGTGCTGGAGGAGCTGGCCGAGGAAGAGGTGCGCCGGCTGGAACGCAATGCCGCACCCGACGCCGAGACGGTCGCCGCACTGCTGGCCGCCGCGCTGCTCGGCGGACGGCGTGCCCGCAGCGCCGGGGAGCAGCTCGCCGAACGCATCGGTGTCCAGGGGGCCCTGCGACTGCGCGACAAGGGTGGCGCACTGCTGGCCACCTATCTCGACCGGGTGCTGAACGGTGAGCGGGACCGGCGGCTCGCGCCGCTCGACGCGCTCGATGTGACCCCGGAGCCGCAGGCAGAACTGATTGCCGCGCTGTCCGTACTGCAGAAGGAGAGGTGGCAGCGTTGACTGTCGTCACTGACCAGGACCACAGCCAGGAACAGGGCCGGGTGCGGGACCCGGGACCGGAGACGGACCGGGACGTGGACCGCGAGCCGCGGCAGGGCCGGACCGCGGACGTCGCGATCCGCAACGTCCCCGAGCCCGCCGGGCGCTGGGACGACGGGCTCATTGCCCGGCGCGCCGCGGCCGCCGCCAAGGAACCCTCCGGGAAATCCGGACCCGATCCCGATCCCGGCCGCGAGGCCGCCTCCGACGTACGGCCCCAGGTCGAGGCGTACGTACCGTCCGGCAGCCCGCTCGGGCCGCGGCTCGACGCGCTGCGTGAGCTCGTCGGACTGTCCAGGGCCCGGCTCGACCAAGCCACCCTGGCCGAGGCGGGGCGCGTACTCGACGAGGCCGCCGCCCGGCAGCGGCTCTCCTCCCGGCACACCGTCGTCGCCATCGCCGGTGCGTCGGGCAGCGGCAAGTCGACCCTATTCAATTCCCTCGCGGGCGCGCAGATCTCCGACACCGGGCTGCGACGGCCGACCACCGCCGCGCCCATCGCCTGCTCCTGGACCGACGGCGCCGCCGGGCTGCTGGACCGGCTCGCCGTTCCCGGGCGGCTCAGGCGCAGGCCGTACCAGGGTGGTACGGAAGCGGACGAGGCGCTTCAGGGGCTCGTTCTCGTCGATCTGCCCGACCACGACTCGGCGGCGACCGGGCACCGCGAGCAGGTGGACCGGGTGCTTGCGCTGGTCGATGCGGTGATCTGGGTCGTGGATCCGGAGAAGTACGCGGACGCGGCTCTGCACGAGCGCTATCTGCGGCCGCTGGCCGGGCATGCGGAGGTCACGTTCGTCGTGCTCAACCAGGTGGACCGGCTGCCCGGTGACGCCGCCGACCAGGTTCTCGACGATCTGCGCCGACTGCTCGACGAGGACGGCATGGCGCTCGGCGAGCACGGCGAACCGGGCGCCACCGTGTTGTCCCTGTCGGCTCTCACCGGCGACGGGGTGGGCGAACTGCGTGAGCTGCTCGGCCGGTTCGTCCAGGAGCGCACGGCTGCGGCGCGTCGGCTCTCCGCCGATGTGGACGCCGTGGCGGCCAGACTGCGGTCGGCGTACGTCGCCGAGGGGCGGCCGGGGCTCGGTGAGTGTGCCCGTGAGGAGTTCGCCGACCGGCTCGCCGAGGCCGTCGGCGCGGCCGCGGCAGGTCAGGCCGCCGAGCGCGAGTGGCGCAGGAACGCAGGGCGGGCCTGCGGGACGCCCTGGCTGCGTCTGTGGCGCTGGTACGAGTCCACCAGGCAGCCGGGAACCACGGACTGGGCAGCAGCGCTGCCCGCGCCGCCGGAGGAGCAGCTCACCGCCCGGCAGCGTGTCGAGCAGGCGGTCCGCACGGTGGCGGACGCCGCCGCCGACGGGCTGCCCGGCCCCTGGGCGCAGGCGGTCCGCGAGGCCGCGATGAACGGGGCGGAGGGGTTGCCGGAAGCGCTGGACGAGCTGGCGCAGAAGAGCGGCACGACTTCGGAGGGCCCTGGCAGGGCCGTGGGGGAGGGGGAGCGTGCGGGCGAGGATGCGGGGCCCGGCGCGGCGCCCGTCGACGCCGACGGCGGGGCTGCGGTCGCTGCCGCGACGGCCGGTGGATCCGGTGTGGCACGGAGCGGGCGGGTGGCCGGCAGGCCGCCGCGTCCCGCGTGGTGGCCCGCCGCCGTAATGGCGCAGGTCTCCATGACGCTGCTGCAGATCTTCGGTGGTCTCTGGCTGATCGGCCAGATCGTCGGTGTGGTCGAACCCGGGCTGCTCACCGCCGCATCGGTGATGATGGCCGGCGTCGTCGGCGGGCCACTGGTCGAGTGGTCGTGTGCGGCCGCCGCGCGTGGGCCCGCACGACGGTACGGACTGGAGGCCGAGCGGCGGCTGCGTGAGGCGGCGGCGGCCTGCGGCCGGGCGCGGGTGCTCGATCCGGTGGCGGCCGAACTGGTGCGGTACCGCGAGGTGCGCGAGCGGTTCGTGGCGGTGACGGAGTTTTCCACAAGCGGCCGGTAGTCCACAGCCCCGAGCAGGATCCCCGCCTCCCCTTCAGCATGAGATCAGTGACCGCGCGGCAGCGGCCACGGGCGACGAAGGGGAGGCGGAGGCATGAACGAGACCGTGGTGACACTGGTGGGCAACGCGGCGACCGGAGTGGAGTTCCGGGAGACCGCGACCGGCGGAATGGCGCGCTTCCGCTTCGCTGTGACGGCTCGCCGTTGGGACCGGGAGAAGCAGTTCTGGACGGACGGGCACACCAGCTTCTACACGGTGTGGGCGTGGCGCACGCTGGCCTCGAATCTCGCGGGTTCGGTCGCTGTGGGAGAACCACTGGTCGTGCACGGTCGGTTGAAGGTGCGTGAGGAGGAACGGGACGGGCAGCGCCGGACGTTCGTGGACATCGAGGCGCTGGCGGTCGGACACGATCTGACACGGGGGACGGCGGCGTTCCGGCGGGTGGTGCGGGGTGATCCGACGCTGACGGCCGGCCCGGGCGGGCGGGGCGGCCAGGCGGAGGAAGAGGGAGAGGGGAACTCCGACCGGTTCGGGGGGTCGGTCGAGCGGAGGGGGCCTGTTGTGCGGTCCGCGAAGCGGGCGCAGGGGGAGCGGAGAGCGCAGGGCGAGCGGGGCGCGCGGCGTGGGCAGCGTGGGCCGACGGTACGTCAGGAACAGATCCCGGAGCTGGCGTCGGCGCCGTGACCGGGCTTGGGGGTACGGGAGTTATCGGCGATAACGATTCTGAGTCGGAATGGTTATACGAAGGTATGACGGGGGAATACGCATCGCCGCTTCCTTAGGATCTCCCAATACTCATAAGGAACTTGAGTCGGCTGGCGGGACAAACCCCACACGCGCACCAAGCGCGAGGATCCCGCCCGGAGGGGACATCCGTGTTTTCTGCTTCTTCAGCGACCGCTTCAGCATCCAGTGCGGGGACGAATCCCCCACGGAGACCGGGCATATCCCGGCTGGCCGCATCCGCGGTGGCATCCGGGCTCGTCATAGCCGCCGCTCTCGTCGGCACAGGCAGCGCGGCCGCCGACGAGGCGCCTCAGCACCAGGGCGGCGCGACCGCCGTCCTGGACGGGTTGAAGACCTACGACCGGGCAGTGCTCCACACGGACGGCAAGAAGCAGGAGCTGGCCGCCGGGCTCTTCGAGATGACCGTCGACGGCGGCGGCAAGCTCAAGACGTACTGCATCGACATTCACAACCCCACCCAGGACCAGGCGAAGTACCTGGAGACCCCCTGGAACCAGACGTCGCTCGGCGCCAACAAGAACGCGGGCAAGATCCGCTGGATCCTGCAGCACTCCTACCCGCAGATCGACGACCTCGCGGCGCTCGCCGAACAGGCCGGCACCGGACCGCTGACCGAGAAGACCGCGGCGGCGGGCACCCAGGTCGCCATCTGGCGCTACTCGGACAACGCCGATGTCGACGCCTCCGACCAGCAGGCCGAGAAGCTCGCCGACTGGCTGGGGGAGCACGCCGAGGACGTCGCCGAGCCCAAGGCGTCCCTCGCCCTGGACCCGGCAGCGGTCTCCGGCCTGTCCGGTGAGCGGCTCGGGCCGGTCACCGTCCACACCGACGCCGGCCAGGTCTCGGTGACCCCGCCCGCCGACTCCGCCAGCGGCGTCAAGGTCACCGACAAGAGCGGCAAGCCCGTCACCGCCGCCGTCAACGGCGCCGAGCTCTACTTCGACGTCCCGGCGGGTGCCGCCGACGGCACCGCCTCGCTGACCGTGCAGGCGACCACCTCGGTGCCGGTCGGCCGGGCCTTCGCCGGGGTGACCAAGAGCCAGACCCAGATCCTGGCCGGCTCCAGCGAGTCCACGGTCTCCGCGACCGCCACCGCGACCTGGGCCAAGAAGGGCGCAATCCCCGCGATCACTGCGAAGAAGAACTGCGCCAAGGGCGGCGTGGACGTCACCGCGAGCAACGAGGGCGACGAGGCGTTCACCTTCGAGCTGGCCGGTGCCGAGCACACCGTCGAGGCCGGACAGACCGAGACGGTGACCGTCCCGGTCGCCGAGGACCAGGCGTACGACTTCACGATCACCGGTCCCGGCGGGTTCTCCAAGACGTTCAAGGGCGTCCTGGACTGCAAGACCACCGGCAGCGGTACCGGCGGTCCCGACACCCAGACCGCCGACCAGCCCGTCCCGGCCACGGCCGGCGGCAGCTCGACCGGAACCGGTGGCGACCTCGCCGAGACCGGCAGCTCCAGCGCCACGCCGATCATCGCGGGAATCGCCATCGCACTCGTCGTCGTCGGCGGCGGCGCGGTCTTCTTCCTCCGCAAGCGGAAGGCGCCGTCCGCGGGGCAGTCGACCGAGGGATGAGCAGAATGTGACAGCTGAGCGGCACATTGTCACGGTGTGCGGCTGACAGCCCCGGTACGCCCACGCGTACCGGGGCTGTCGCGTAACGGACGATCCGTGCCGGATACCGACGGCCGGACCGGTTCCGTCAGGAGACCTGCCGCATCTGCCGGCAACCCGCCCCGGGGCAAGTCCCACGACACCACCTGACGGAGCCGGCCCTACCGGTCCTGCGGCCGGACCCCGCCCTTGTCCACCACGGATCGCTTCAGTACGGCGTCGGCGTCCAGCAGGGCGCCCTTCCGGCCGATCTCCGTGTCCTTCGTCAGGAAGGTGCGCGAGCCCATGAAGGAGAGCCCCTTCGGGTTGAAGACCCACTCCGAGCGGGTGGCGTGCCGGGTGTCCTCACGGGCGATGCCCACCCCGTGGCGGCCCAGCGCGTCCACCGCGTGAGGGGCCTCGGTCACCCCCGGGATCAGCGCCGCGGCCTTGTACAGTGCGGCGGCGGTCTCCGGCGGCAGCACGGTCTCCCCGATCAGGTATCCGATCTGCTCGAACACCGCCTGGGCGTGCTCCTGGCCCTCCTCCTTCGGGGTGAGGGCGGTGAGGTGCGCGAGCAGCTTCTGCGGGTCGGTGGGCAGGGCGGCCAGCCAGCGGTAGGTGGGCCGGGTCAGGCCCTCCTGGGTGCCGTCGGTGTCCCCGAACTCGGCGTTGATGGGGAGGGTGTCCCCGTCCTGGCGGATGTAGCCGAGCTTCTTGAGCGGCCCGGGCTTCTGGGCGTACCAGATCTCCCGTTCCTTCAGCGGTCCCGTCACCAGCTTCCCGCTGGTGAGGTCGCTGTCCTGGACCTGGCTGCGCACATAGACGAACTGGTCGTCGCCGACCGGTCCGGCGTCGCTCTTCGCCGCCGCGTCCGAGATCCGGTTCAGCACCAGGGCGACCGGCTGGGCGTTCCCGGCGCGCGCCGAGGCGTTGCCGTCCGCCTGCGCCGCCTCCGGTCCGGCCGCCGGGTCGCCGCCTACCTGCGCGGTGTAGCCCGCGATCACACCGGCCAGGGCCAGCGCCGCGACCGGGGCCAGGAAGGACGGGCGCAGGAGGCGCGGGCGGGCGGGGCGGTCGGCACGGGCCGCGCGGTCCCGGCCCCTGTCCTGGCCTCGGTTCCCGGAGCGGTCGGTGTCGTCGTCGATCAGGTTCATCAGGCGTTCCCTGTGGTGCTCGTGGCGGCCCGGCGGAAGGTCGAATCCGGTGGCGGGCGGCAGCAGCCGCGCCAGCTCGGCGCGGTCGTCCCGGCCGTCGTCGGTACCCGTCGTCGCGGTCATCGCGATCCCCCCTCGTTGGGCAGGGCGACGAATGCCGCCCTGCCTCCTACCTCTCCGCGACCCGCGCCGGGTTCCCGCCCGGTTTCCCGCCGCCCCTGCGAAAGCCGGTCCTCCGCGAGCCGTTCGCCCGCCAGCGAGCGCAGCCGGGCCCGGGCCCGGGAGAGCCGGGAGCGTACGGTGCCGACCGGGACGTCCAGCGCGGCCGCTGCCTGGGCGTAGTCCAGCCCGGCCCACACGCAGAGCGCGAGCACCTCGCGCTCGGGCTGCCGGAGCCGGTCGAGCACCTCGCGTACGGCCGCCAGCTCGCGCTGCTGGTCCAGACGTTCGGCGAAGGCCTCGGCGAAGTCCTCGGTCTCCTTCGGCTTCGGCTGCCGGGCCAGGAACGCGAGGCGGCGGCCTACGCCGCGCCGGTGGTTGCGCGCCCTGTTGGTGGCGATGCCGAGGAGCCAGGGGCCCAGCGGCCCGCCCTCCGGATCGACCTGCTCGCGGGTGCGCCAGGCGACGAGGAAGGTCTCCGACATGACGTCCTCGGCAGCCGAGAGGTCGCCGGTGAGGCGGCAGGCGTGGTGGTAGACGGTCCTGGCGTACCGGTCGTAGAGGTCCGCGAAGGCCTCCCGGTCGCCCGCGCGGATCCGTTCCCGTACGCCGGGTTCCGCCGATGCCCTCAAGCCGTCCGGGGTGGCCCGGTCGCCCGAGTCGTCCGGTGGTTGCGCCGGTCGCGCCGGCTGTTCGATGTGCTCCACGCCCTGTACCTCTCCGCGACCCGCGCCGGGTTCCCGTGGCCCGCGTCACAGGGGCGGGCGACGGATCCCCTCCCCGTGACGCGGTGGCCGGGTCCCGCCCGGTGGACGATCCTGCCAACCGCCGCTCCGGTCGCCGGAACGGGGTGGCGGGCGAACTTCGACGGCACCGGCTCGAGGTTCGCCGTCACGGGACGACCGCCGGCGCGGTTGGTCCCTGCCCGGTGCGTGCGGGCGGGTTGTCCGTGGACCGTCGAGGGGGTCGGCGTCGACCGGCGACGACCGACAGTGACGGCTCCTTCGGGCTTGATCGTTCGTGCCACCCTGACGAGGGGGCTCCGAGGTTCCCGTTTCCTTCCTGGGGTGGACGTCAGGCAAGATGGGGTGTTTCTCGCCGAGCGAGGGCACAAAATAGCCCCTCACCAGCAGTTTTCCCGCCGATGAGGGGCCGTCTCAGGCAGCCTGGGCCGTCTCTGGGCCGTCAGCCGGGCGGAGCTGTCAGGCTCCGATTGCCTGGTGCTCGGCAGCGACCCGCCCCACACCGAGGTCGGTGCGCATGACGCCGCGCATCCTCTCCCATCGCTCCCAAAGGCGAACGAAGTCCGCCCTTATGTCGTCGAAGGATCCATCCGGATCCGGGTTCCCCTCCTCCAGATACATGGTCCGCCGGTAGACCTCAGACAGTGCCGTGGTCATCTCATCCAGCTCGGCCAGAACAGCTGTGGACGCGATGAGCTGAGCCTCAGCGAAAACCGAGTGGTGATCGCGTCGGGCCTCCTCGACCACCTCCCGAGCTTCCGGTGTGACGGCTCCCTTGTGCACGGTCCACAGGAAGTTCATGAGGTGCGTCCGGTAGCGCCGAAGGGAAGCGTTGACCTGCATGTAGCCGTCTCGTCGACGGTTTAGCTCGGCTACCCGCTGCTCACGACGCCACTGTGCTTCAGACACCTGCTGCTGACGCTCGAACTGTTCTGATTGGACGCGGCCGAGCAGGCGTTGCGACAGAACGGAGGCGATGAGCGTCCCTGTCACACCGACCACCGCAGCAGCTAACCCGATGAGCGCGCTTCCCATGGAGTCCCCCTGGCTGATTGCGAGAGTCACGTCGGTGGCATCCTGCCCGTGATGCGGTGGGGGATGTCCCACCGCGCCGTAGTTCCATGACTCCCCAGTGCGCGGCCTCAGCGGGGGGAGTACAGAACAGCCCCTCACCAGCAGGATTCCCGCCGATGAGGGGCTGTCTCAGGCAGCCTGGGTAGCAGGGCCGTCGTGAGCGTGGCCGGCGGCCCGGTACATCGCGGAGATGGCTTTTCGAGTCCGCGTCTCGCTGCTCGGCATGAGGTGCGTGTACACCCGGAGCGTGAAGCCCGGATCACTGTGCCCGAGGTAGAGACTCAGCGCCTTGATGTTCTCGCCTCCGTCCAGGAGGACCGAGGCGTAGAAGTGCCGCAGTGCGTGCATCCCGTGCTCGCGGGCCGCGGCGTAACGGTGCCCCTTCTCGGGCACCGGGATGACCCCGGCGGACGCGAGCGCTGGCTTCCATGTTTGGTCGTTGAAAGCGTTGCTCCAGAGCGGTGTGCCGGCAGCAGCAGTGAAGATCAGCCGGTGCGTCACCTTCGGCCCGCTCGGCGTCAACCACGGCAAGGTGACCTCGACCGGTGGGATGCTTCTCATGTGCTCCCGGAGGGCCGCCGAAACCTCAGGATCGAGCGGCACGTCCCGGACCTTCCCGCGCTTGGGAGGGGCGAAGACCAGGCCGCCACGTACCTTCTTGACCTGTTGGCGCACATAGAGCCAGCCGAGATCCCCGATGTTGTCGACCGCAAGCCCGCAGATCTCCCCTTGGCGGAGACCGCATCCGGCACCGACGTCCGCCATGGCTTGGAACCGCTCAGGCAGGCCCGCACGCACTCCGAAGACTTGCGAGGCGGACCAGGGGTGCAACCGAGTTGGCGCCGGCCGAGGAGCCTTGACTGAGCGGGCTCGGCACGGGTTGGAGGCGAGTAGCCGATCGTCCACGGCAGCGTTCAGCACTGAGGACACCGCGTCGAAGATCAGCCGCCGGTACGAGGCGGACCCCACGGTCTCTTCTAACTGTCGGCTCCAGTCGCGGATGTGCTCCGCTTGGAACGAGCCGATCGGGCGACCACCGAGGTACGGCAGCGCGTGAAGCCGAAGGCGCCCCTCCACGGCCGCGCGGCTGCTCAGGTCTGTGGTGAGTGCGGCGATCCAGCGCTCGGCGTAATCCCGGAAGGTGGTCCGACTAGCCTGGGGATCGATGTACTGGCCGCGCGCCATGTCGGCCTCGATGTTGGTCAGCCAGAGGTCGGCCAACCGCTTCTGCTTGTCCGGGAAGCTTTTGCTCTTTTCGGTGCCGTCCGGGCCGATGTAGCGGGCACGGTAGCGCAAGCCCGTGCCGAAGCGGTCTGACTTGGCCTTGACCGTCTTGCCGTCCGGACCAGTGATGACCTTGTACCAGCGGTCTTGAATGTGCCCAGCCATCAGGCAGCCTCCTCCATCAGCGTGGCGACCCAGGCCCGCACGTCTTCGGGGTCGTAGCGAAGGTGTCGGCCAACTCGGAAGCCACGGGGGCCGGTCTGCTTGCGTCGCCACTGGTAGACGGTTTCAAGGGGCACACCAAGCAGGTCTGCGAGGTCAACGGGGGTCAGGTAGCGCGTAGGCAGGGAGCGCGTCACGTCCACGTCTCCTCGTCGTCCAGGAAGTTCACATCGGCGCGTGCGTCGCGTGAGGCTTCACGGTTGTGTTGGATGTCGCGGTGGATGTTGGCGGCTAGCCAGGATTCGCCGGGGGTGTGGCCGTGGCCGGCGTAGGCCCAGTGCGCGAGCGTGAGCGTGGTCGCTTCGGGGTGGTCGTCCGGGTCGGGCAGGCCGAGGGCGGCGCGTTGCTGGTGGGCGCGGTAGTCGGCGCGGACCTGGCGGAGGGCGCCGAGGGTGGTGGAGTAGCGGCGGGATTTGGTGGAGAAGTGGCCGCGGAAGCCGAGCATGTGGGCCCAGTCCCGGAGCTTGCGGTCCGGGTAGGCGTGGTGGAGGTCGAGGCAGGCTTCGATCAGGCGCCGAGGGTGATCCTGCACGTCGAGCAGGATCAGGGCTTCTTTGTTGCCGATGCGGTGGTCGACGGTGCCGGTGGTCTCGGCCGCCTTGGTGGCGTACTTGGCGACGTAGGAGGCGACGGCCTGTTCCGTGAGGTCTTCACCGTTACCGAAAGCTCGGATGGGCTGGACGTCGATCTGCGTGCCCCAGTGCAACACCCAGTCATTGACGAACCCTGCTTCCGGGTTGGCCACCTTCGACCCAGGCAGAGCCGAGCAGTCGCGGCCCAGGGCGTCAAGGTCGGTCGTACAGTGGCGCGCTCCACCTTGACGCCCTGAACCACGCCCGCTCCACGGCGTGTGGGCCGAAGGCGGACGGGATGGAAGCTGGGGCGAGTGGTGGGTTAGGGAAGGGGGAGGGCGCGGGTTGATACAGCTCGGGGAGCAGCGCGTACCGCTCTGTGAGTTGTTCGGCGGCCCAGGAGGACACCCTGGCCGCTGATCGAGATGTGCTCATTGGTCGCGCGCTACAGTGCTGGTTCTTGGTGGTGGCGATGACCGAGAAGCGCAGTGGAGGCCGGATATACGGCCTGTGGATCACAATGATGATCTTCATTTCTGGCAGGGGCACCGTCTGGCCGTACCTCGACGGGCACCGATTTGCTCAGGAGGTAGCGATCTTCGCGTTGATGTTGCTCGTCTACCTGCTCGGGTTCGCTGGCGGAAATCGGAGCACCACTGCGAGTGACCAGAACCCGCCAGGGCGCCTGACTGATGCGACCGAAGATCCGTTGGCCTGAGCGGGCATTTCGTCAAGATCATTGCTGTAACGAGGCCGATCGCCAGTTCACATCGAGAAGGGCAAGGGCTCCGCAGGCCCTTCAGCGACGTCGGCACCGCGGCTGGGGCCGTTCAGGTCACGAACAATTCGTCGTGCAGCGCCTCGGGCCACCCGAGTCTGATCACGCCGTCACTGGCATCCCGGACCGTGAGGCCAGTCCCAATGAAGCCGCGCGGCACTGTCATGTCTGGCAACCGCAGCCTGTGGAGCAGGTCTCCGCTGTGGGCGTCCAGGACGAGCAGATCGGCATGGAGGACCCGGCTCTCGTCCCCTTCGGAGATCGTCGAGTTCTGGACGACGTAGACCCGGCCGTCGGCGAACTTGGCGAAGCCGAACGAATGGCCCGCCAGAGCCCGGCGCTCCCAGGCACGCTTGCCGACCTGCGTGTCGTAGCCGGTCAGGACGGAGGCGCCGGGGCTTCCCGGCGATTCGGGGTTCCCGCCGGAGATGATGATGCCGTCTCCTGCGTCGTCCGGGGCCCAGGAGTCGCTGGAGAATTCGGCCCGCAGTCTGGCGCCCTTCCTGTCGACGTCCAGTACTTGGACGCGGGCCCTTTCGCGCCGCTCGCTGGTGGTGATCGGGGAGACTGTGACCAGGGTGTGATTGTCGGTCTTGTCAAGTTCTTGCCGGTCAGTGCGCTTCCATAGCTCGGCGCCCGTACGGTTGTCGACGCCGATAGCCACGCGGTTCTGGCCGTCCGAAGACTCGCAGCCCAGGTCGACCACGGTCAGATGATTCGGCAGGTCGTGCACGGCCCAGGGGTACTTGCAGGAACGGGGAAGTCGGAGCGTCCACAGCTTCTTCCCGCTGCGCTCCGAGAAGGCGGCAACACCACCCGGGGTGCGCGCGACGACCTGCCCCGCGCCCATGTGAATGTGCTGGAAGCCGCCACGTGGGAATTCCGTACGCCACCGCACGTTCCCCGTACGCAGGTCGATGCCCACCAGCTTGCCGTCATCGAACCAGGCCACCACCGTGGTGGCCGACACCTCGTCTGAGGGCATGTCGGCGCCCTCATCACGCCGCTCGTAGCGCCAGTACTCCTTGCCCGTGCGCAAGTTCAGGGCCCGCACCCCGGAGTCAGTGGGGACGATGGACAGACCATGGACGAGCGCTTCAGGGCGATAGGACTGGCGTGAGACATGGGATGGCGCGGCTGGAGCCTCAGTCCCCAACGCCGCAGGGAAAGGGCCCTGGTTGCCGGTGATCACGTCCCGCTCCATGTACCACTCGACCAGCAGGCTCGACATCATAATGACCAGAACGGCCACCAAAAAGACCATGCGCTTGCGCATCGCCGCCGGGTCCGGTTCCGTCAGCAGACGCGGTATTTGTGTCACAGCACTTCCCCACCAGCCAACCCCCTGATCCTCGCGATCCGGCGGCGCAGTGATCTTCCCGCCCCTCTGTCGGAGAAACAAGGGTGGGGCAGATGACCGATCCACAGCAGGTCACAGCGTTGATCGATGACGTGACCGCAGCAGGTCGGGACCCCGGCGTGTCACTTCTTCGGCTACTGGTGGAGGTGGCCCGCCCGTCAACGTGCCGTGCCCATGCCCATGAGTGCTCTTACCCGGCCGGGACCGTGCCCGTTGCGTGCCCGTTCCGGCGGGACGCAGCGGGGACTCACGGGGAACAGCAGCGCCGACCACGATCCGGCCCAGGTCAGGGGCTTCGCTGGTCAACAGCCGCCCACATACCGGGTCTTCCAAACTGGGGCCACCTACTTCTCTATGTCTTGGCGACGTAGAGAAGCGCGTGGGCGAAGCCTGGCCAGGTAGTCGCGTCGGGCGGGCCGATGTGAACACGCCGTGTGATGGCCGACTCGGCTTCAGGGCCGCCTTGCAGGAACGCATCGAGGTCGCCGGCTATGTCGTCCAGATCCTCAAGCACTTCGGGTGTCTCTCTGCGTATTGCAGCGTGGATGACGACCTCACCGTGCCGAGGCTCCACAGCCAGCCCAAGAAGATCAGGGCCGATCAGCCCCAATGCAGCCTGCCCTGTCGCGAGAAGGAGGTAGTTCCGGCGAAGCAGCGCACGTTCTTCTCCGTCACTCAGGTCGGGGTTGTAGTACTGCTGAGCCGGGTGCGCCATGGGCCCAGAGTAGCGAGGTGCTCTAGTGCGAGAGGCCGAGGCGAGGACGGCGTCGGCGCTGGGCCGCCTCTGGGCCGTCCGAGGTCGCCCAACAACAACCAGCGCTGGCAACCGTTGACTAGTCGACCACAGGTCACGGCATCGATCGTCTAGGCAGACCCAGGTCAGCGGACCCCCGGTTCACTTCTTCGGCTACTGGTGGGGGTAGCCCGCTCGTCAACACGCGTGCCGTGCCCATGCGTGCTCTTACCCTGCGGGGACCGTGCCCGTTGCATGCCCGTTCCGGCGGGACGCAGCGGGGACTCACGGGGAACAGCGGCACCGACCACGCTCCGGCCCAGGTCAGGGTCTTCGCAGGTCAGCCGCCACCCGCATACGGCGTCTTCCAAACTGGGGCTGCATAGACCGCGCCAGAGAGATGATGTCCCCGTGGATCACCTTCCTGTAGACGTACGCGCAGCGCTGCGCCTCTTCGCCTTCTACATCGCGAATGGCACCCTTGACGAGGATCTCATGGAGGGCATCGACTACCGGCCTCAGCTCATGGCTTTCGGATCTTCGCTGGAGCAGGTCTTTGCGATCTTCGCCAACGTCCTCGAGGTGGACGAAAGTGGGGAAGTGCTGAACCAGGGGGACGCCCAGTTCCGTGCTGCGCAATGGGTCCGCTTGCACTGCGATCCGACCTACCAAGTGGTGCCACCGTTCGAGCCTTGGGAGACCGAGTTGCACTGAGTGCGGTACCGCAGCGTTGTACCGCAACCACAGCAACCGATCACGACCGATCTCGACTCTCCGAAGCGCGGAAGCAACCGCAATGGCCGTAGATGACCACTTCGCTTAGAGCTACGGATCAGAAGGCAGTCGTGCCACCCCCGTGCCGGATTGGACAGGGGCCACGGGAGCGCCGAGAGCCGACCGCAGCGGCAAAATGATCAGCCCCACGAAGCGACCAAGGAAGTCACACCCACTCACGCTTGACATACGTTTTGAACGCGTTCAAGATCTGGCTCGGCAAGTACAGCGCGTCTTGAGCCGTGGCGCCGTGATGATCAGGGGGACAGAATGAGCAAGGGGATAGTCGGACGGTGGTTCGTCGCTGTACTGGGCGCTGCTTCGGTACTCATCTCAGGGTGTGCGTACTCGGTCGACCCCGACGAGCTTCCCGGCATGTACCGCAACGGCAAGACCGGCGGCGAGATCACGCTCGATTCCGACGACACATTCACCGCCACTGATCTGTCGACAGACGCGCACACCGACCCCGAAGATTTGCACGGCCACTGGGACTTCGTCGACAGCAGCGGCAGCGACTTCGTCTACCTGGACATCGAGGAGCGTGGCATCGGTGAGGTCTCCGGTGTCCAGCTCTACGCGCGCGGCGGAGGGAAGGTGGAGTTCAGCGAGCCGGATGGGTCGTGGTCCCTGGTGCTCACGAAGGTGTCCGACCAGTAGATCTGGGTGCCCAGTCCAGCGTGTGGTGGCACCACACCCGGCGGCGGCCGCCCCGCAGATGCAAAGCCCGCCAGGAACTACGCCGGACCCCACATGAGTGTCTAACTGCGTGACAACGCCGACGCACAACGGCGGACGGCCACGCACGCGTGCGGACCATCGCAGCAGGTGAGCGGCACACCAGCCCAAGGCCAGGCGCTCACCCAAATTGCTTCGGGACGAAGAGGCAAGACACATGCCGCGCCCCTGAGACGCTGGGCAGATGCTGACTGAAGATGAAGCCAGAGAGGTCGTTTTGGCCGAGCTCGCACGGGACGCAGAAGCGCTCAACATGGACCTTGCGATCTCCAGGGTTGAACCCGTCTCGTTCGGCTGGGTGTTCTACTGGTGCGCGCGACAGGACATAGGTCGCCCCGCCTGCACGCGGCCGAGCCTCGGCGGGAACGCCCCCTTTTGGTGGATCGAGAGAACGAGCGCTTCGTTCAGAGGGGGACCGGCATACCCGTCTCCCAGCAGATCGCGGACTATGAGCGACGGCTACGGCGTGAGGCTCACGCCCGGAACACGGCAGCGAAGCGCGCCAGGCCGCAGGGAAGTACAGCAACCCACGCGGCTAGTAGTGACCCCGATGGGCCGTGAAGTGACCCAACCGACCGCCCTGCGCCGATCCGGCTCTCGCCACGGATCAGAAGGCTCGGGGCGGCGGAGGTCCGGGCTTCCTGGGCCGTCTCTGGGACGTGCGAGGTTGCTCAACAGCGGATCACGACGACCAACGACAGCCGCTCAGGCGAACCGAGGCACCGCTCGGACCAGCGAAAGCGCAGGTCGCAGAGATCTCGAGCAAGACCCAGAAGAACTGACCGTTGTGGGGAGGAGATGAGCGACCATGAGTGACGTGACGCTGGGGGCTCGCTCAACGCCAGGACCGACGGCAGTGACGGCAGCGCTGACGGCAACGACGGCAGACGGCAGCGGTGCTCGACGGCCCAGCGCGGAACTGGCGTAGTGCCGCCGGCCCAGCCCACCGATGCCTGCCCGCATCTTCTAAGCGCCGGCTCCGACGCAGCGGCTGACATCCGTGGTCTGGTCCGCGATCTCGCAGCGATCGGAGCCGCAGAGGTAATGTCGAACACATGTACGACCTTCCTCGAGATCCAGAACGCCTGCGAGTGATCAGGCTGTATCTACAGATGCAGCTCGACGCCGTGGACGCCAAGATCCGTAAGGCTGAGGCGGCTACCGGCCCGCGAAGCCGTGCCACTGGCCATGCGGGGACACCTGGGCCGTCCCTGGGCCGTCCGAGGATGGCCCGCGTCGACCGACGGCGACAGACGACGACAGGTACGGGACGGTCGGTGCCCAGGTCGCGGGCGTGAGGGACGTCGCCCGGGTTCCCGTTTCCTTCCTGGGGTGGACGTCAGGCAAGATGGGGTGTATCTGCCCACACCTCTATTGCTGCCGGACGGTTTCTCTTGGCTGAGTTCATCTACACCATGCGCAAGACGCGCAAGGCGCACGGCGACAAGGTGATCCTCGATGACGTCACCCTGAACTTCCTGCCCGGCGCGAAGATCGGTGTCGTTGGCCCCAACGGTGCCGGTAAGTCCACGGTGCTGAAGATCATGGCGGGCCTGGAGCAGCCGTCCAACGGTGACGCGTTCCTGTCGCCCGGCTTCAGCGTCGGCATCCTCATGCAGGAGCCGCTGCTCGACGAGTCGAAGACCGTGCTGGAGAACGTCCAGGCCGGCGCCGCCGAGATCATGGGCAAGCTCACGCGCTTCAACGAGGTCGCCGAGCTCATGGCGACGGACTACTCGGACGCGCTGATGGAGGAGATGGGCAAGCTCCAGGAGGACCTGGACCACGCCAACGCGTGGGACCTGGACGCCCAGCTGGAGCAGGCCATGGACGCCCTGGGCTGCCCGCCCGGCGACTGGCCGGTCGTCAACCTCTCCGGTGGCGAGAAGCGCCGCGTCGCGCTCTGCAAGCTGCTGATCGAGGCCCCGGACCTGCTCCTCCTCGACGAGCCCACCAACCACCTCGACGCCGAGTCGGTGAACTGGCTGGAGCAGCACCTCTCGAAGTACTCGGGCGCCGTCGTCGCCGTCACGCACGACCGGTACTTCCTGAACAACGTCGCCGAGTGGATCCTCGAGCTGGACCGCGGCCGCGCGCTCCCGTACGAGGGCAACTACTCCACCTACCTCGACAAGAAGGCCGCCCGCCTCAAGGTCGAGGGCCGTAAGGACGAGAAGCGCGCCAAGCGGCTCAAGGAAGAGCTGGAGTGGGTCCGCTCCAACGCCAAGGGCCGGCAGACCAAGTCCAAGGCACGTCTCGCCCGGTACGAGGAGATGGCGGCCGAGGCGGACAAGATGCGGAAGCTGGACTTCGAGGAGATCCAGATTCCGCCGGGCCCGCGGCTCGGTTCCATCGTCGTCGAGGTCAACAACCTCTCGAAGGCCTTCGGCGACAAGGTCCTCATCGACGACCTGTCGTTCACGCTGCCGCGCAACGGCATCGTCGGCGTCATCGGTCCGAACGGCGCGGGCAAGACCACGCTGTTCAAGATGATCCAGGGCCTGGAGACGCCGGACAGCGGCGCCATCAAGGTCGGCGAGACCGTCAAGATCTCCTACGTCGACCAGAGCCGCGCCAACATCGACCCCAAGAAGACCCTCTGGGCGGTCGTGTCGGACGAGCTCGACTACATCAACGTCGGCCAGGTCGAGATGCCTTCGCGGGCGTACGTCTCCGCGTTCGGCTTCAAGGGCCCGGACCAGCAGAAGCCTGCCGGGGTCCTCTCCGGTGGTGAGCGCAACCGTCTCAACCTGGCGCTCACGCTCAAGGAGGGCGGCAACCTGCTGCTCCTCGACGAGCCCACCAACGACCTCGACGTCGAGACCCTGTCCTCGCTGGAGAACGCACTCCTGGAGTTCCCGGGCGCCGCGGTGGTCATCTCCCACGACCGCTGGTTCCTGGACCGCGTCGCCACGCACATCCTGGCGTACGAGGGCGAGTCCAAGTGGTACTGGTTCGAGGGCAACTTCGAGTCGTACGAGAAGAACAAGGTCGAGCGTCTCGGCGCGGACGCGGCCCGCCCGCACCGCGCCACGTACAAGAAGCTCACGCGAGGCTGATCGTCTTGGCTCGTCACATCTACAGCTGTCCGCTGCGCTGGTCGGACATGGATGCCTTCGGCCACGTCAACAACGTGGTCTTCCTCCGCTACCTGGAGGAGGCGCGCATCGACTTCATGTTCCGGCTGGCGCCGGGGGACGGCTCGCCGTCCTTCGCGGGCGGGTCCGTCGTGGCCCGGCACGAGATCGACTACGTGCGCCCGCTGGTCCACCGGCACGCACCGGTGACCGTCGAGTCGTGGGTCACGAAGATAGGTGCCGCGTCGCTGACGATCTGCTACGAGATCAAGGACCCGGACCAGGTGTACGTGCGGGCCTCGACCGTCGTCGTGCCGTACAACCTGGCCGAGGAGCGGCCGCGGCGGATCTCCGCGGAGGAGAAGCACTTCCTCCAGGAGTTCCTGGCCGAGGAGCCCGCCGCCGCATGACGGTTCCCGTGCAGTCGCTGGAGTTCGCGGACGCGAGGGAGGCGGCGGATCTTGCCGCCTTCCTCGGACGGCTGCTCCACTACGACCGGGCCGCCGCCGTCCGTCTGCAGGCGGGCGGCGGCGCGCTGGCCGTGTTCGGCAGGCCGCCGTCGTTCGAGGTCCTGGCCATCCGGACGGCGCGGCTGCGCGGCTCGCACGACTTCGACATCACCGTGTCCGCCGGTGAACTCCTCGAATCGCTCGACATCGACGACGCCACCCGCGAGGCACACGGTGCGGGTTCCCTGCCCGCGCCCGTCACCGGGCCGCCGTGGACCGGAGTCCTCCCGCCGCGCGGCGGGTGGCACGAGCAGCCGGGGCTGCCCGACCCCGTCGCGCTGCGCGTCGAACTGAGCGCCGCGGTGGCGGAGTTCCGCTCCCGCGACGAGGCGCTGCCCGCGGACCGCCGCACCAGGGCGGAACGGGACCTGATCGGCCGCGAGATCTGGTCGCGCACGGTCGGGGACACGGAACTCCCGCTGCGCGCCGTCCACGCCGCCCAGTCCCTCGGCTTCCTCCGCCCGGCCCCGGACTTCCCGGTCGCCCTGCTCGCGTCCGGCCCCTGGCTGCGGCTGCGTACCCCGTTCGGCTCCATCGCGCTGCGCGGTGCGGGCGGCGGCCTCGGCGATCTCGGGGTGTCGGTCGGCGTCCGCTGACGCCGCGTCCGGAACCAACCCGCCGGAGAGGCGCCCGCTATCCGCGCTGCTGGTCGTCCGGCCACACCCCGATGTGGTCCTGCTCCAGTTCCAGCATCACGCGGTGCTCCATCCCGAGCGTCTCCGTGTACTCGGCGGGCAGCTGCAGCCGCCCCGCGCGGTCGAGCATCGCGTACTCGCGGGCCACCTGGGACTCCTGGCCCGTCGCCGCGTCCACCTCCGTACGACGCAGCACCTCGGACGACGTACGGCCGTCGCGGATGGCGACCGTGCGTCGGACCTCGCCCGCCACCGCCTGGTCGTGGGTGACGATCACGATCGTCGTGCCCAGTTCCTCGTTGGCCCGGCGGAACGCGGCGAAGACCTGCTCGCCCGTCGCCGAGTCGAGCTCGCCGGTCGGCTCATCGGCGAGCAGCACATGGGGATTGTTGGCGAGCGCGACAGCGATCGCGACCCGCTGCTGCTGGCCGCCGGACATCTGCGGGGGCCGCCGGTCGCGGCAGTCCGCGACATCGAGCATCTGCAGCAGCGACTCGGCGCGCGCGGCGCGTTCGCGGTTCCGGCCGCGGCCGCGCAACTGCATGGGCAGCGTGATGTTCTGGACGGCGGTGAGGTAGGGGAGCAGGTTGCGGGCGGTCTGCTGCCAGACGAACCCGACGACGTCCCGGCGGTAACGGAGCCGTTCCTTCGGGCCCATCGACAGCAGATCGCAGCCCGCGACCTTCGCCGACCCCGCCGTCGGTACGTCGAGGCCCGCGAGAATGTTCATCAGGGTCGACTTGCCGCTGCCGGACGCCCCGACGAGCGCCATCAACTCGCCCTCGGTGACCAGCAGATCGAGGCCCTGGAGGGCCTGCACCTCCACCCCGTCCGCGCTGAAGATGCGGACCAGCCGATCGCAGGCGATCAGCGCGTCGTGCCCGTACGAGGGCCGGTCACGGCGTGCGGCGGCCCGCTGTTCGAGCTCCGCCAGAGTGGCCTCGGTCGTCGAGGTCGTCATCGGGTGTCTCCTGCCCTGAGTTCGGTGATCGATCCACGGCGCCCGGCCCACCAGGCCTGTACGGCTGCCACGGTGGCGGCGAGGGCGACCACGCCGAGCGCCGGCAGCGCCAGCGACCACGGGTCGGCCCGCAGCGGAGCGGTGTCGAGTGCGTCGGAGCCGGGCCCGCTGGACAGCGCCAGCTGTACCAGGTCGACGCCGGGGGCCAACAGGACGATCGTCGACCAGCCGACGAGCAGTCCGCCGACGGCGGCCAGCAGCGCCTGCGGCATCGCCTCGAGGCCGAGCAGCCGTCTGCCCTGCCGGAGGGTGAGGCCCATGGTCCGCAGCCGGGCCAGCAGCGCGGTGCGTTCCGGTGCGGTCTGCAGCAGCGACAGCAGTACGGCCAGCAGCGCGTAGCCCGCGCCGGCCGCGATCGCCGCCGCGTAGATCCCCTCGGCGCCCGACTGCATGGGGGTGTCGACGAACGCCGCACGCTCCTCGGACCGCAGCTGCACGGCGAACGTCGAGCCCGCCCGGTGCGCGGCCGCGCGCAATGCCTTCGCGTCCGGGGAGGCGCCGGTGACCAGCAGGGTGGTGGTCTGCCGGTGGGTGAGGGACGCGGCGTCGACGATCAGGAAGCCGGCGGTGTCGACGGCCGGTGTGCGCGTCACCGTTCCGACGACGCGCACCTTGAAGTCCCCGGCCTGCGAGCGGATGTCGCGCGGCCGTTCGCCGAGCCGCTCGGCCACGGCCGGTGACGCGAGGACGGGCAGCACCCGGTCCTTCGACGGCAGCGTGCCCTTCCTGGGTGCCGCTCCGCCGGCCTTCAGACGGTCTGCCGGAAACGGTCCGATACCGGTTGCGCGCGCCAGCTTCGCGTACGTTCCCGGGTCGACTCCGACCAGCGTGGTGCCCTTCGCGTCCTCGACGCCGGGCTCGTCGGACGGCAGCGGTACGCCGTACTCGATCTGGACCGGCGCCACATCCCGTACACCGCCCGCCTTCCGTACGTCCCGGACCAGCCGGTCCGGCATCGGCATCGCATCGCCCTCGCCGCTGATCCGGGCGTCCGCACCGGTGGCCCGCACCGCCGCGTCGTCCCGGGCGTTCGCGACACCCGCCAGCACCGAGCCGCCGAACGCCGCCGTCGTCAGTGCGACCAGCAGCGCCAACAGAGCCGGTGCGCCGCTCACCGACGCACGCCCGGCACGGGCCAGGGCGAGGAAGCCGACCGCGCCGCGCAGCCGCGCGACGGTGCGGGAGGCGAGCCGCAGCGGCAGCGGGTACAGACGGGCGAGGACCAGCGCCGCGATCAGCCCGACCAGCACCGGAGCTGCGCTGACCAGGAAGTCCGTGCCGCCGCCCGCGGCCGTACCGCGACGGCGCAGCGCGGACACCGCGCCGACGGCCAGCACCAGCACGGTGAGTTCGGCAACCGTGCGCCGCCGCGACGGACGGGCGGTCATCATGTCGTCGCGGGCGCCGTGCAGCCGCGGCCGGCGGTGAAGGAGCGTCGTACCCAGCGGCAGGGCGACGCAGACCGGTACGGCGACGGCGGCGGCCCCGACGACCGCGGGCCACAGCCGGGCCGGGCCGACGGCGGCAACGGCGAGCAGCAGTCCGAGTGCCGCCGCGGGCACCGTCGTCACCGCGGTCTCCGCGAGCAGCCGCCCGCCGATGCCGCGCAACGATCCGCCGCGTGAGCGCAGCAGGGCCAGTTCGCTGTGGCGGCGGGCGGCGAACAGGCCGCCCGTCATCAGCAGCACGACGGCGGCGACGGCGCCGATCCCGACGGCGGCGACCGTGACGACCGGGCTGATCGCCGAACGCAACGCGTCGTACCGGGTGAGGACCACGTCCAGATCGGTCGTCAGCGTCGCCGCCGGACCGGCCAGCGCGCGGAGCTTGAGCAGCTCCGGGCCGCTCTCCAGAGAAGCCACCCGGGAACGGAGCCGGTCCACGTCGAGAGCGGTGAGCCGGGAGGCGTCCGGCGCGATCCGCCAGTACGGCTCGGGCGCACCGGTCGTGGAGAGCAGCGCGGGCGCCGCGTCCGGCGGCAGCAACAGGGCCGCTATCCAGTAGTAGAGGGGAGGGCCCTTGCCGCTCGTCGGGACCAGCGCCGGTGTACGCAGCAGGCGCTCGAAAGACCAGTAGGCGGCACCCGGAAGCTTCGGGGCGACTATGCCGGTGATCCGTACGGTCAGCGGCTCCTCGCCCCGGGTCGGTACATCGATCGTCGAACCCACCTTGAGCCCCAGGGCCTTCGCGGTCTCTTCGGTGACCGCGGCCTCGACCTCCGTGGCGGTGGTGGTGACCTCGCCGTGGACGGTGGGCCAGGCACCGTCGCGCAGCGTGGCGTGGGCGGGCAGGGCCGAGGGGGTGGCGTACGTCAGCTCGGGATCGAGGCCGTAGGGCCGGGGCAGCCATTTCTCCCCGGCGGCGATCGGCTCCGTCGTGCGGATGCCGTACGAGGACTGGAAGGCGTCCGCCCGCACCGGTTCGGGCAGCCCGGCCAGCACCTTGCGGTGGACCGCGCCCAGCGCCGCCTCGCGCACCGCTGCCGCGCGCGCCGCCTCGACACCCAGGGCGGGCGGCGGAGCGGTCAGCTCCAGGACGCTGCGCCTGGGGTCCTCGACAACCAGGTCGTGGCGCAGCCCTTTGCTCTCGTACGTGTCGACGGCCCGTGGGAAGGCGGCGGCGAGGAATGCCGTGACCAGCACCAGCAACCCGAGCGCGCAGGCGGCCGCGGGGGCGGTACGCAGCCGGGTGCGGACCCACGGGGCACAGGCCGCGGCCCGGGCGACGCCTGCGGAACGACCGCTGTCGGAACGTGGGCTCATGTCAGTTGTCCCCCTGGTGGCGCAGTGAAGTCACCGGGTCGGCGCGGCGCAGGGCGATCGCCGCCACGATCAGCAGCGGCAGCGCGGCGACGCCCGCCAGCAGTGCGGCGACCTGCCCGGCCGGCAGTTGCACCAGTACGGGCGGCACCGGCTGGGCGGCCTGCCCGGTCAGCACGATGAGTGGCACGACGGCCCTGGTCAGTACGGCCCCGAGCGCGAACCCGACCAGCAGCGCGATGGCGATCAGTACGCCCTGCTCGGTGGCGATCATCCGGGCCGGCGCGCGGCGCGGCGCCCCGAGCGCCCGCAGCACGGCGAATTCGGCGGACCGTTCGCGCTGCGATCCGACAACGCTCACCGCGAAGCCGACCGCTGCCAGCGCGGCGGCGACGACCGCCACAGCGAGCAGCGCGGACTGCGGCCCGGCGCCCAGCGGGTCGCCCAGCAGATCCCGGGCCACCTCGTCACGGACCAGGACCTGCGCCGGGTCGGTGTCGGGCTGTGCACGGAGTGCGGCGGCGACCTTCCCGGTCTGGCCGGGATCGGTGCTCAGCCACCATTCGGTGGCGGTGAGGACGGCGTTCGGGCGGTCTGCGAAGACCTGGCCGAGAGCCCTGAGGTCGAGCAGCAGCGCGCCGCCGTCCCGGAGCCGGGACGTCTCGGCGGCAGCGGCGGTGGCGACGCCCGGCCCGGTGGTGGGCAGCTGACGGGTCGTCCGCACGATCTTCACCCGGACCGTTTGGCCGGCCAGCGTGACATCGACGTTCTGCCCCGGCTTCGCTCCGGTCGCCTTCAGGTAGGCGTCGGTGGCGACCCCGCGGAGCGGCTGGGCCTCGGCGTGGGGCGCAGCGGCCCGCAGGTTGAGGGTCGGTACCCCGTAGCCCGTGTCCTCGACCGAAACGGACCCGGTGTCGTATCGGAGCGTCAGCGGGTCCCGGTCGGAGGAGGTCGCGTGGACGCGGGCGCCCGGCTGCGTCTCGTTGAGCAGACTGGTGGTCAGGGCGCCCTGCCAGTCGAACCCGGCCGGGACGGGGACCGGCTGTTCGGTGCCGTCCGCGGTCACGGTCCGCAGTCGGTTCACGGTGACCAGGTGCGTCTCGGCGTGCTCGACGGGCTGCCTGCTGTCCAGTTCGAACCCGGTCACGGCCAGCTCACCGGCGGCCGCCACCGCGAGCGACAGGGGGTGCACCCGGCCGTCGGCCGGTACCGGTCCGAGGAGCACCTGGTACGGCAGGCCGTAACGGTCCTCCAGCTCCACGGTGACCAGTGGGGCCATGCCGGACGGTGACGCCCGGTGCGGCGCGGAGGGCACGGCGATCCGCAGGTCGAACCGGATCTCCCTGCTGCCCTTCGGCAGCAGCAGCCCGGTCCGCGCGGTCTTCGGCGGTTCGAGCGCGCTGAGCAGCCGGTCCACCGGTTCGCCGGCGAGATCGTCGCGCATCAGCATCCGCTCGTCGGCGTGCGCGGTGTCGAGAGCGACCACGTCGGCCGTGCGGTCGCCGGACAGATCCACCTTCGTGCGGAACGCGGGCGCGGCCTCCCGCACCCCCGGCAGCTGTGCGTACGCCCCGGCCTTCGCCGGATCGCCGTTGACCCCGCCGACCATGCGCACCGACGTGCCGGTCCTGAAGTCGGCCTGGTCGCCCTGCGAACGGTCCCAGGACGCGCTCTGCCCGATCGCCAGCATCCCCATCGCGGCAGCCAGGACGAGCAGCAGCACCGGTCCGGCGCCGCGCAGCGGACGGCGGCTGAACTGCCAGCCGGCCAGCGCGGTGGACAGCCCCCGACCGCCTGCCGCACGACGTTCCGCCAGCCTGGCCGCGGGCGGCAGCAGCCGCAGCGTCAGTACGGTGCCCGCGAGCAGCAGCAGCGCGGGTGCGGCGACGAGCAGCGGATCGACGCCGAGATCGCCCTCCCGGTCACCGCTGAGCGCACCGCTGCCGGAGCTGCCGGTCTGCCGGTCGAGCTGCCAGTACGCCACCGCCGCGATCAGCAGCAGTCCGATGTCGGCGCCCGCGCGCACCGGGCCGGGCAGCGCGGTGGCCCGGCTGCGGCTGCGCCCGCCCGCGCTGGCGGCCAGCGCGGGGGCGACGACGGCCAGCGCACAGGCCAGCGCGACGGCGGCGGCCACCAGCCAGACGGTGCCGGTCGCGCCCGCGTCGAGCCGCAGCCCGAGCCGGGTCAGCTCGCTGCGGTCCGCCAGCAGCCGGGTCAGCGGCCCGGCCAGCAGCGGGGCGATGACGGCGGCGGGCAGCGCCAGCAGCAGCGCCTCGATCGCGGCGAGCGAGGTGATCCGGCCGCGCGAACCGCCGCGGGCCCGCAGCAGGTCCGTCTCCCCGCCGCGCTCACTGCTCAGCAACCGGGCCACGAGCAGCAGTGCGTAACCGGCGAGCAGCACCAGCTGCACGGCGACGATCATCAGGGTCGAGCGGGACACCAGCAGTGCCCGGTCGATCTGGTCCAGGACGGTGGGCAGCGACGTCTGCGCGAGGGCCCCGTCCTTGAACTCCGGGGAGGCGAGGAGCGCCTTCGGGCCCCTGGTCGATGCGGTGTGCAGCGCGTGGATGCGGTCCGTGGTGACGGTACGGAAGTCGGCGACCGCCAGCCACGACATCTCGCCCGAGCTGATCCGCCCGGAGTCGAGCACGGCGGGATCGGTGAGCAGCGGACCGTACGTGGTGAAGACGACCTTGCGGATGCCGCGCCCGCCGAGCTCGTCCAACTGCCAGTACGGGTCGGCCTGGTCGGCTGCCTCGTAGAGGCCGGTGATCAGGACCGGCAGCCTGGTGCCGTCGGCGAGCCGGTCGGTGAGCGTGAGTCGCGCGCCGGGCTTCAGCTTCAGGACATCGGCGGCGACGGAGGGCAGGGCCACCTCGACGGGGGCGCCGCTCTTCCCGCTCCCGGCGCCGGGCATGCGGCCGGCGGTGAGACGGACCCGGCTGCGGTCGAGCGAGGCGAATCGGGTGAGATCCGGATCGCCGCGCCGGGCCGCCGGCGCCTGCAGGCTGCGTGGCAGGGCGTACGGCCCCGAGGACTTCAACGTCCTTACGGTCACCGCCAGGCCGTCGAACGTCTCACGGGCGGTCTTGCGAGCGGTCGCGTCGGCCGCCTCCCGCTGCTCGCGCTCCACCTGCGCGGAGATGACGAGCGAGGCGGACGCGGCGGAGCGGTGGGTGAGCGTGTGGCGCAGGGCCGCGTCGCCGATGGAGCCGGAGAAGGCGGTGAGCGCCGCCAGCACGGATGTGGTGAGTAGGACGGCCAGGACGGCTGCGGCGAGAAGGAGCCGATGCGCCCTCACCCGCAGAAAGACGAACCCCGTCACCTGGCCCCCTCGACACTGTCACCCCGCACGCCCCCCGACGCTCCCAGGATGCTTTCAGAGCGCACCCACCTCTGGAAACCGCTTGCAGGTGCACCTTGATGGGATCGTGACCGTTATGCGGCGGTGGAGCACCGCATTCCGCACAGCGCACGGGCACGGAATGGGGAGAAAGGTGAGAGAGGGGGAGAAAAGGGAGAACGGGGCGGAACCGTCAGCCCTCGGTGTTCACCATCGAGGCAGCGGCGTACGTGAGGTAGTCCCACAGTTGCCGCTCATGCTCCGGGGACAGTCCGAGCTCGTCGAGAGCCACCCGCATCCGGGCCAGCCAGGCATCGTGCGCGGCCCGGTCCACCCGGAACGGGACGTGCCGCATCCGCAGCCGGGGGTGACCGCGCTGCTCGCTGTACGTCCGGGGACCACCCCAGTACTGGATCAGGAACAGCGTGAACCGTTCCTCGGCCGGCCCCAGATCCTCTTCCGGATACATCGGCCGCAGCAGCGGGTCCTCGGCAACCCCCTGGTAGAAGCGGTGGACCAGGCGCCGGAAGGTCTCCTCGCCGCCGACCTGCTCGTAGAAGGTCTGCTCCTGAAGCGTGTCGTGCGGATTCTCTGTCACCCGTCCATGGTCGCAGACGCACCGGCCGAGGACCTGGGTCCTAGGACCCGGGCCCGGGACCGGAGGGTCACTGTGCGCCTCGTCGCTTCCGCGGGGCGCGAGCGGGAGAGTGGAGGTATGGGCGCATACCTGGATCAGTTCTCGGAGGCGGGCGCCGAGGCCCGACGCGCGATGGTGCGGGAAATGGTCAGGCGCGGTGCGCTGAAGGACCCTGCCTGGCGTGCCGCGTTCGAGGAGGTGCCGCGCCACCTGTTCGTGCCGTACTACTTCGTGGCCGGGACCGGCGGGCCCCAGCGGCTCTGGTGCGAGGACCCCGACCCGGCCCGGCGGGCCCGGTGGCTGCACGGCGCCTACGAGGACGAGGCGCTGGCCACCCGGATCCGGGACGGCGAACTCGTGTCGTCGAGCAGTCAGCCGTCGCTGATGGCCCGGATGCTGGAGGAACTGGAGATCGCGGACGGCATGACCGTCCTGGAGATCGGTGCGGGCACCGGCTACAACGCCGCTCTGCTCGCCCACCGCCTCGGCGACGACGCGGTGACCACCATCGACCTCGACCCGGAGATCACGGAGTCGGCGCGCAGACATCTCGCGGCGGCCGGCCACCGCCCGGCGGTGATCACCGGGGACGGGGCGCGGGGCTGCCCCGAGCGGGGCCCGTACGACCGGATCATCGCGACCTGCACCCTGCCGTCCGTACCGCAGGCATGGCTGGCGCAGTGCAGGCCGGGGGCGCGGATCCTGGCGCCGTTCGCCACCGGTCTGATCATGCTGGGGGTCCGGGAGACGCCGCACGGCAGGTGTGCCGAGGGGCGGTTCCTGTACACGCCCGCGTACTTCGTGCCGCTGCGCGGGGCGGTGCCGCCGCCGGTGCGCCACCCGCGCACCGCGGGAGTGCCGAGGCGGGTGGCCGACGACGAGTTGTTCCTGTTCATGCTGACGCTGACCGGATCCACTCTCGACCCGCGCGAGGCCCTCTCCCTCTGGCAGCGGGAGGGACGCCCTGAGCGGGCGAGGTTCGGCCTCACGGTCCGGGAGGGGCGGCAGTGGGCCTGGCTGGACGACCCGGAGGGGCCGTACGCCTGGCCGCTGCCTGCCGACCTCTCGGACTGAGCGTTCCGGTCAGCCGCGCCGGATGGTGATCGTCGTCCACGCCCCGACGTGCACCTGGTCGCCGTCCTGGAGCGGTACGGGGACGTAGGGCTGGATCGGGTCCTCGGCGCCGTTCAGCGTGGTGCCGTTCGTGGAGTTCTGGTCGACCACGGCCCAGCTGCCGTCGGGCTGCTGCACCAGCACCGCGTGCTGGTGCGAGACCCCCGGGTCCTCCGGCGGCACGGACAGATCGACATCGGGGGACTCGCCGGTGCTGTGCCGACGACGGCCGATGGTGACCTGGTTGCCGGTGAGCGGGAGGTGCTGCTCCGGGGAGTACGCGGGCAGGTTGAGCCCGGTCGCCTCGGGGCCGCTCCGCTGCATCATCGCGAGGAAGTACTCACGGTCCGGGGCGATGACCGCCGTCCAGTTCGCGGGCGCCTGGTTCGGGACCTGGCTCTGGAAGGGCGGCTGCTGCCTCGGGGGCTGCGGTGCCTGCGGTGCCTGCGGCTGCGAGGGTGGCGGCAGCATCCAGTCGTCACCGGCAGGCTGCTGGACCTGTGGCTGCGGCGGTGCGGTCTGCTGCTGGAAGGACGGCGGGGGCGGCGGGCCCTGCCGCTGGAACGGGTTCGGCGGCTGCTGCGGACCCGGTCCGGGAGGACCCGGGTGGCTGCCGGGACCGGACAGCGGCTCGGCCGGACGGTTCACCTGCGAGGGCCGCGAGCTCTGGTACTCGAACGGATCGCGCTGCTGCTGCGGCGGGGGACCCTGCTGCGCCTGGAAGCCGGGCGGCAGGTTCAGGCCGGGCACCGGTCCGCCGGCACCCGGGCCCCCGTGCTGCGGGGCCAGCGGGGTGTACGACGTCGCCGTGTTCGTGAGGAAGTTCCACCGGCACTCCTCGCAGAACGGCGCCATCGCCTCACGCGGGGTGCGGCACTGCGGGCAGAGCTCCGCCTGCTGCGTCGCATCGGGGCCGGGGCCCTGCGGGTAGCCGTATCCGGGCGCGGGCGGCGGGGGAGGCGGCGGTGGGACTGCACCCGCGGGCGCGCCCGCGCCGGCCATGCGATGGCCGCAGACCTCGCACCAGTCGTCGGAACCCGACTGGTGTCCGTTCGGGCAGGTCGGCATGTCGGCGCTTCCCCCTCTCCTCGTCCGGCCCCGGGGGCCGTCGTCTCTGCTGCTTCGCCAGGTCGCCGAGCCGGCCGGCTGCCGGTCGGCCATCAGGTCATTTCTTCACGCGGACGGTCTTGGTGGAGCGCGTCTCGAGGGTCATCTCGTCGGCCTCCGCCACCTTCGCCTTCAGTCGCACAGTACCTGTCGCCGCATCCACGACGTCCACCACCTTCGAAAGCAGTTTCGCAGTATCGGCGTTCCCGGAGGCCGATGCCAGCTGCACCGCGCGGCCCAATTTCGCCGTCGCTCCGTCGAAATCGCCCGACTTGCGCGCATCGAGCCCTTGTTGGATGACTTGTGCCAGTTCCGCCTGGCCCGTGTAGTGCGCAACCTGCGGATTGATCGAGGTGGACGCCACCATGTCGTCGGTCCACACCGCCCGCACCAAGCCCTGCGAAAGCGTCTGCGGAGCCGCCGTCCCCGACGGGTCGGGGAGGATCAACGAGACGCGGGCCGCGAGCATCTCCTGCCCGATCCCGGCCTCCGGCACCTGTACGCACACGTGGTAGTCGCGGGATTCGTCGCCCCAGGACCCGGTCGGGTAGTCCCCGGCGCGCGGGCCCGCCTCGGTGCGGCGGTCGGTCAGCTCGGCGACCGTCGGCGCGACCTGCTTCACGAACTTGATCTCGACTCCGACGGGCGTCCAGAGCCGCAGCGCCACGTCCGCGACCTCCTTGCCCATCGCGTTCTCCATCATCTGCGTGAAGTCCGCGGCGAGCCCCGCCGGATCGGCGACGATGTCCACGGTGCCGAGCAGCGCGGAGGCTATGGCTGTGACTTCTTTCACCTCCCAGTCGGTGCCGACGCCCCGGGCGTCACAGGTGAAGCGGCCCGCGCACGCCTCGAGAGCGTCCGCCAGGTCCTCGGGCGACTCGTGCTCGTTGCGGCCGTCGGTGAGAAGGATCCCGTGCCGGATGTCCACGTCGGCGGCGCCGAGCAGCCGGTCGGCCAGCCGCAGCCAGGTGCCGATCGCCGTACCGCCGCCCGCACTGAGCCGACGCAGTGCCTCCTTCGCCTGGGCCCTGGTCTGTGCGTCCGCGGTGGCGAGGCGGCCGTTGCCCGGGTAGACCTCCTTGGCGACGTGCGTACCGCCGACCACGGCGAACGACGTGCCGTCGCGCAGGGTGTCGATGGCCGCGGCCGTCGCGTCGCGCGCGTTGCGCATCTTCGTCGGCGGATAGTCCATCGAACCGGAACAGTCCACCATGATCACCACGGCGGCGTTCGGCCCCTGCCCCGGCACACGGGCGGGCGAGGCGGTCGCGCCGGTCAGCGGGATGCCACCGGTGGTGCCGCCGCCGGTCGACGTGACCGTGACGATCGCGTTGACCTCGCGGCCGCCCTCCGGCAGATATTCGTTCTGGTACACCTCGACGGAGAACTGCGGCACGTGGGACTTGGAGAAGTTGGCCATCTGATCGGCTCCTGGCAAAGGTGGCAGAGCTGGCAAAGGTCGCAGTGGGCGAACGGACGGACGGAACCGGACTCAACAGGACTCAAGCGGTGCTGTAGGCCGATCCTGCCCCTTGTGGGGGTACGGCGAACGGCAGCAGAGCCACTGTTACGTTGTCGTGGCCCCCACCGTCGAGCGCGTGCCCCACCAGCACCTGGGCTCCGTGCAGCGGTCGTTCGTGCGCGTCCGGAGGGACGACGGCGGCCATCTCGGCGGCCGACTCCGCGTAGTTCCACAGCCCGTCCGTGCACACCACCACCAGACCCGGCCGGTCCGGTTTGAACGAGGCGGTGTGCGGCTCCAGTTCGTACGCATCGGCGCCTAGCCAGCCCGTGATGGCGTGGGCGCGCTCGTCCGCGTACGCCTCGGCCTCGTTCATCAGGCCCGTCGCCACCATCTGCGCGGCCCAGGAGTCGTCCTCGGTGAGCCGGGCGGGCGGGGTGGTCCGGTCGTCCGGCACCCAGTAGACGCGGCTGTCGCCGACCCAGCCGACGACCAGCAGGCCGCCCGCCATGACTGCGCCGACCAGGGTGCAGGCCGGGGCGTTCTGATGGTGGTGCGGATCGTGCTCCCGGGCCTGGCCGTCGTCGTGGGCGAGCGAGTTGACCGACTCGGCGGCGGCGACGATCGCCTCGTGCATCGCCTGCTGCGGGTGGGCGCCGCGCGGCAGCGACTCCAGCAGTGACTCGTTGGCGGCGATCGCGGCAGCGGCGGAGGCCTCGTCGGGGCGGCTGGCGGAGGAGACGCCGTCGCAGACGATCGCGACGACGGCCGGTGAGCCGTCCGGCAGGGCGGTGGTCGACACGGCGAACGAGTCCTCGTTGCGGTGATGGCGCAGCCCCCGGTCGCTGACGGCGGCCACCGAGCCGAGCTCCTGCTCCATGTGGTCGCGCTCGCGGGGCTGGGCGTGACCGCAGTTCTCGCAGTAGCCGTCGGGATCGACATGGCCGGCGCGGCAGGCGACGCACAGCTTGGTGCCGTCCGGCGGGGTGAGGGCCGCCTCCGGGAAGGCGACGCCTGCAGAGGTGCGGGGGTCGGGGGCGACGGGGGCCGCCAGCTCGAAGTCCCCTGAGCCGGAGACCGGGTCGGGGCTCGGCCCCGAGGTGTTCGGACGGTCGAAGCGGACACCTGCGGGAGCGTGTACCGGTGCGCCACCCGGCGCGGGCGGCTCGGACCGGCCGGCCACGGGGGCGGCCGACCACTCGACCGAACCCGAGGCCGCCGCGGTGGGCGCGCCCGGCCCGGAAGCCGTCGTTCCCCCCGGCGCACCGCCGAGGGCCGTGCCCCCCGGCGCACCGCCCTCCACGGGCGCGGCCATCGCGATCGTCGGGTGGTCCTGCGGCGGCGCCGGCACGACCGACAGGTCGTACCCGCACGCACCGCAGAACAGGTCGCCCGATTCCAGCGGCTCCTCGCAGTTCGGACACCTCGACAAGGCGGTCTCCTGGTGCATCTGCGACATCTTCACACCCACGTCCGGGGGCGGAAGCGGTTGGCCCGCTCCACCAGTTCGATCCTCTCGTCGCCACGCTGCGCAAGCCGGGCGAGCATCCGGTACGAACGCTCGAGACCGAAACGCAGCCCGCGTTCGTCCACCTCGCTGCCGAGCAGCATCCTCGGTCCGGCAGGAGCTCGGGATTGCGGGGAGTCCGGCCGGTCCGTGGGGCTACCGGAGAGTACCCAGTCCAGCGCCGTTCCCAGTACCTCGGTCGACAGCTGCTCACGGCGCACCGCGTCCAGTCCGAAACTCTGCAGCCCGGACACCTGGTCGGCGGCGGCCGTCAGATCGGCGATCAGCGGCTCGTGCGGGGCGCGTTCACGCAGCCGGGCCCGTACGGCGGCGACCCGGGCGGCCGTGTAGTGGATCGACGCCTCGGGCACGGATTCCAGCGTCCGTACGGCCCCGGCCCGGTCCCCGGCCGCTATCTGCACCCGGGCCAGGCCGAACGCGGCGCTGACGAAGCTCGGGTCGGTCGTCCACACCAGGCGGTAGTACTCGGCGGCGTTGTCCAGCTGGCCGAGGACCTCCGCACAGATGCCCAGCGCCAGCTTGGGAGCGGGCTCACCGGGGAACGCGTCGTAGACGGCGTCGAACGACAGCGCGGCGGTCTCGTTGTCACCCGTCACCAACGAGGTGATACCGCGGTACCAGACGACCCGCCAGTCGTCCGGGTGCTGCGCCTCCAGACCGGTCAAGGTCTGGCCGGCGGACCCCAGTTCGTTCATCTCCAGGCGGGCGCGCAGTTCCCGAAGTCTGGTCTCCAGCGAGGCGGCGGGTACGGCCTGCAATGCGGCAATCAGTTCGGCGGGTGCGGACGCCATCAGCCCGGCGAGAAAGCCCGCGTTGGGGTCGTTGGCGTCCACCCGCGGTACGGGCAGCGCGAGCGAGGTGGCCCGCGCGTCGAGCCCGGCCAGCCGTGGCACGCCCGGGGCGGAGGTCGCCGGCAGCGGGCCGGGGCCGGCCGGTGCGGGCGCGACCCGCGGTGCCGGAACGACCACCTGCGTCTGCACGTACGGGGCGCCGTTGCCGCCCCGTACGTGCGTGGCGGAGGCCGACAGCGGTGCGGCCCCCGGAGCCGACTGCCCGGGAACGAACGGCGGCGCACCGGGCGCCACATGCCCGACCGCCGTCGGCGAGGCGACCGGAACCCCGCCGAACGCCGCAACCGGACCCCGGTTCCTCCCGCCACGCCGGCCGGCCGGCTCCGTCCGTACCCCGAGTCGCGACACATCGTCCGTCAGCTCGGCGAACAACTGCGTGTCCGTGACGCGGAGTTCCGTGCCGAACAGCGTCGAGAGCGCCGGCCGAGGCCGCCCCGTCTGCAGCGCCACGACCTCCCGCAACACCCCCGTCAGCTGCTCCGCCATCTCCGACGCCGAGGCGAAGCGTCTCGCCGGATCCGGATCCGTGGCCCGCACCAGCAGCCGGTAGAACGACTCGTACGCCCGGAACACCTCGATGTTGTCCGGGTCCGGCAGCGAGTCCACGAAGACGTTCGTGTAGCCCTGGAAGTCGAAGGTGAGCACCGCGAGCGTCCGTGCGACCGTGTACAGATCGGAGGCGATCGACGGGCCGACCTCCGCGACCTCCGGCGCCTGATAGCCCACCGTGCCGTAGATGGCCGACTCCTCGTCGTCCATCCTGCGCACCGCGCCCATGTCGATCAGCTTGAGCTGGTCCTCGGTCTGGATCGCGTTGTCGACCTTGAAGTCGCAGTACAGCAGATTGCGGCTGTGCAGATGGCCGAGCGCCTCCAGCGCCTCGATGCCGTACGCGCAGGCCTGCTCGACCGGCAGCGGATCCCGCTTCCCGGAGGGGGTACGGCGCTCGTTCGCGATCTCCTTGAGCGCCTTGCCGCCGACGTACTCCATCACGATGTAGCCGTCGAGCGAGCCGGTGCGCTGGTCGAGATGCTCGACGAAGTTGTAGATCCGGACGATGTTGGAGTGCTCGATCTCGGCGAGGAAGCGGCGCTCCGAGATCGCGGCGGCCATGGCGTCCTGGTCGCCGGTGTCCAGCAGGCCCTTGAGGACCACCCAGCGGTCCGAGACCGCACGGTCCACCGCGAGATAGACCCAGCCGAGCCCGCCGTGCGCCAGACAGCCCGCCACCTCGTACTGGCCGTGCACGATGTCGCCGCCGTGCAGCTTCGGCACGAAGGAGTACGGGTGACCGCACTTGGTGCAGAACCCCTCGGTCCGGCCCGGCCGTTCACCACGTGACCGGCCTACCGGGGCCCCGCAGTCGGAGCGCGAACAGAACCGTTTCCGCTCCGGCACCTGCGGGTTCTCCATCACCGCGGAGCGTGGGTCGGGGCGCGGCACGTCCGGCACCTGCACCAGACCCGCTCCCAGCCGGTTGCGCCCGGACGCCCCCGTCGACGAACCGGAGGAACGCACCGACACCGAGCGGGACGTGGCGCTGCCCGACAGGGAACGCGACAGCCGCCCCGACACCGAACGCCGCGAGGTCGACGAGCGGGCCGAGGCGCGCGAGGAGGCCCGGGACGACGCCCGCGAACCGCTCCGCGCCGAACTGCTGTTGCCGCCCTTGCCACCCTTGCCGCTCGCGCCGCCGGCCGCGATACCGGTGGGCGGCGAGCTCACCATCCCCGTCGGCGAGACGACCGGAGCCAGACCGCAGGTGTCGCAGTACAGCTCACCGCCGCCCATGTCCTCGTAATTGCCCTCGCACGAGGGGCGCTGGCACTGCGTACTCATGGTCTGTCCCCCTGTTCGCCCCGCCGCGGCAGCGGCCTGTTCGCCCTGCCCGTACTCGTACGCCTGCTCATCGGCGGTCCTCCGGTGCGAACGGCCGGCGCGGGTTCAGCAGCTCCGCCACCGCCTCCTGGTAGCGCAGCACCGCCTGCGAGGCGACCCGCAGATCGCACGGCGCGCTCCACAGCATGCGGCGCGCCGCGTCGTACCGCTCGATCAGGACCAGGTCCTCCGCCAGGCCGTGCCGGGCGACCTTCGCCTTGTACGCGTCCAGCCGGCCGCGCAGCTCCGCCCGGACCGCCAGCGGCGCGGTGACCGCGGTCAGCGACTCGCGGGCGCGCAGCAGTTCGTCCTCGGCCTCCTGCTCCAGGGACTCCAGCAGCGGTGAGAGCCGGTGCCACTGGGCGTGCCTGCGGTACTCCGACGCGGCGGCCAGCCGCTCCTGGAGGGCCGTCGGCGGGCCGCTGACCGCGGGCACCTCGGAGGCGGCGATCTTCGCCAGTACCTCGCCGCGCGCCGACCTGGCCTCGGCCAGCGTGCGGTCCGCCCGGGAGAGCACGTCGCGCAGCTGGACGAGGCGCTGCTCGGCGTCCTGCCGGACCGCGAGGACCGCCTCGATCTCGCGGCGCACGTCGTCCAGGGCGCGGGCCGCCCGGTCGTAGCGCGCCGTGTCCGGACGGCCGCCGCCGGGTGCCGCGCTGCCGGGGCCCGGCAGCCAGAACGCCAGCGGATCGGAGATCACCTGCACCCGCAGCGTGGTCAGCTCATGGGTGATCGACTCCAGGTCGTCGCCCGCCGGATGCTCCCCGGGCCGTACGCCGACGGAGTGCGCCAGCGAACGCGTACGGCGCAGCTCGGCGGCGAGCAGATCTATCCGGGCGGGCAGCGCGGACCAGACGGAGTCGGAGGCGACGACCATGTCCAGCGAGCGCGCGTACAGGTCGTTCATCCGTGCGACCAGCTCCTCCAGCGAGAACCGCTCGGAGAGCTTGGCCGGGCCGGTGATCGACGGATCGACCCGGGTGGCGGTGGACGCCATCGTGACGCTCTGGCCGCGCAGCAGTTCGGTCAGCGCCAGCAGGTCGTCATGGTTGGGGGAGCGCCGCCTGGCCCGGATCTCACGGGCCTCCTCGATCGCTGCGGCGTAGGCGTCGAAATACCCCCACAGCAGCGTGATCGACTGCTCGGTGGTGGCCCAGCGCTCCTTCGTGACACCGGTCAGATCGGCGCCCTCCAGGAGACGGCGGCCGGCATGGTCCTGCAGGGCGAGGAGCGAGGTCTCGATCGCCTCGTGCTCCGCACCGAGCCGGGCCAGCGCACGGTCCGCCTCGTCCCGGTCCAGGACCGGGCCGGGGGGCTTCCCCGCGTAGCCGGGGAAGGGGCCCGCGACGCCCATCGATCACCTCTCTGCTCTCCCTGCCGGGCCGGGCCCGGCAGGATCAAGGACTAGTTGCTCCGGTACTTGGGCGCAGGCGGCGCCGATATCCCGGGCAGTCCGCTCGCCAGCCACTTCCGGTACGACACCATCCAGGGGCTGTCCTTGCCTCCCTTGCGGTAGTCGACCAGCACCTGGTTGACCCGGGCCACCAGGTCGTTCGCCCCGTGCTTCGTGGCCACGCCGTAGTACTCGGTGGTGAACGGCTTGTCGCCCTTGAGGACGACGGCCGGGTCCTGGGCGGCCTGGCCCGCCGCCAGCGCGTTGTCGGTGACCACCGCGTCGACCTCGCCCAACTGCAGCCGGACCAGGCAGTCCAGCTGGTTGGGGACGGTGAGCTGGTCCTCGTCCGCCTCGGTGCCGTCGTGAGGATCCTTGAACTTGGCGCCGAACGACTGCTTCTCCAGTGCCTCGTAAGCGGTGGAACCCTCGGCGGTGCAGACCCGCTTGCCGGCCAGGGACTTGTCGTACCCCGTGATCGGCGAGTCCTTCGGCGCGAGGACCTGCTGACCGGCCTGGAAATAGGCCGTGGAGAACGACACCTGGTCCAGCCGGCTGCAGTTGATCGTCATCGTCCGGACGACGACGTCGACCTTGTCGTTCTCCAGGGCGGCGATGCGCTGGTTGGTGGGGATGGCCCGGAAGATCACCTTGTCCGGGTCGCCCAGGATGTTCTGTGCGATGGCCCGCACCAGGTCGATGTCGAACCCCTCGAGCTTCCCGGTCTCCGGGTTGCGGTAGCCCCAGCGGAAGCTGTTCTGGTCGACACCGGCGATCAGCTTCCCGCGCTCCTTGATCTTCTCGATGCCCGGTCCGTCGGCGCTCGACGGCTGCAGGCTCGCCTCCGGGTCCGTGCAGTCGTCGGCGCTGGCCGGCACCGCCGCGGCCGTACCCGGCCCGGAGAGTCCGACGCCGAACGGCCCGGAGCCGCCGTGCGAGAGCGGCAGCAGGGTGAGGGATGCCGTCACCGCGCAGGCCACGGCCATCCCCGTCACCCCGCCCCAGCCGCGCAGCCTGCCCCGGGTGGAAAAGGTCCTGGTCATCGTTCCCCCTCTCACCGGTACTCCGACAGTCTGCGGTTGACCCCGACGATCGCGGCGACCGCGGCCAGTACGGCGAGAGCGGCCGCCCCGATCGGCAGCCCGCCCAGCGCCCCGCGCCCGTCCTCGGCGGCCCGGGTGAACTCGCCCTGCTCATGGGCGAGTGCCTTCTCCAGCGCCTCGTCCACCCGGTTGAACGACTCCCCGGTGGAGTTCCTGGGCCCGATGATCTGCTTCAGCGCGCCCTCGTAGTCGCCGTTGTCGTCGGTCGTGCGGGCGGTCCGGTGGCGGCCCTGCCACTCGGAGACACCGCTGATGGCATCCGCCACCGGCCCGCTCCCCTGGGAGTCGTCGGCGAGCTTCCTGGCCGTCCCCAGCTCTTCGCGGAGGGCCTTCATGCCCGTGGTGTAGTCGGTCTGGTACTTGTCGTTCTTGCCGTCCGCGGTCAGCACGGCGCCGCGGGCGACGAGGGTGAGGTTCTCATTGGCGCGCGCCTTCAGCGAGTTGATCCGCGCGTGATTGAGCACATCGAGCGACTGCTGCCCGTGCACATTGGCGTCCTGCAGTTCGGACCGCGCGACCGTGTGCCCCACGCCCAGCCACAGCAGCAGTACCGTCGACGCGGCGGTCGCGGCGAGCAGCCCGTGGTTGAAGACCCGGTTCGTCCTGCGGTAGTTGCGCCGCTGTGCCCAGAACAGCGCACCCAGCGCCACGACACCGAGGCCCAGAGAGAGGAACGGCCACGCTCTCGCGGAGTCGTAGTCCTGGTCGAGCCGGCCGGTCTCCGCCGTGTACAGCCGCTCGGCGGCCGGCAGCAGCTCGGTGGACATCTTCTGGTTCGCGTACCGGAGATAGGCGCCGCCCAGAGGCAGCCCCTGCCGGTTGTTGGCGCGGGCCCGCTCGATCAGACCGGTGTACCGGGGGAGTTCCTCGTTGAGCTTGGTGATCTCCTGCCCCGACGGCGACGACGCGTCCGTGGTGGACGCCGCCTTCACCAGCAGCCTGGACGCGTCCTTGATGTCCTTCTCGTACCGCTCGTGGACATCGCGCGGCTCCTGCGCCCCCGCGAGGAATCCGCTGGCCGCCGCAGTGTCCGCATCGGCCAGCGAGCGGTAGATGTTCGCCGCCTCGGCGCTCAGTGGCTGGCTGCGGCTCACCACGTCGTCGGTGGCGGCGGCACGGCCGGAGATCTCGAACGCCGTCACTGCTCCGAATGCGATGACGAGTGCCGCCAGCGCGGCCCCGATGATCTGGAGCCTGCCCGGTTCGGTCGTCGCCGCGGCCCTCAGCCGCGCCGTCGACCCGGACCAGGCGCTGCGACGCGGCGCGGGTACCGACACGGGCACGGGCGCGGGCGGTTGGGCCGACGCGTGCTCCGGCGCCGTGCGCACATTCGGCGGGTATGTCACGTGACCTCCCCCTCGGTCGCTGACGGTGGCACGCCCCCCGGCCGATCGGGGGACTGGTGCCCGGCCAGAAGTATGGCCGCAGGGACTGACATCCACACCAGGAACGCCTGGATCCTGCACCGGGCCACGGATGCACACGCATTCGATCAAGGACGGCGCCGCCGATCAAGACGATCGGCGGAGAAGCCCCCGAAGCGGACCGATCTCCCCATCCATGAACACGTTCGGGACAACTGATCGGTTCCCGTACGCAAGGGGCGTCCCGCAGCACAATGGCCGCAGGACGCCCGTCCGTGCTCCTGATGTTCCCGATGCGTCAGGCGTACTGCGCACGAAGCCTGTTGTGCACCTCCGGCGCCGCCCCCGTGCGGTCCAGGCCCAGAAGTCCGGCGCCCAGCACCGGCGGCTCCGCCACCAGCCGGATCACCGCCTTCGGGGCTCGTACCGCAAGGAGTTCGGCGATCGCGTCGTCCAGTTGCGGGTGCCGGGCCGCCAGCACGCTGCCCCCCAGCACCACCGGTGCCTCCTCGTCCAGCAGCCCGAGGCGGGTCAGCGCGACCGAGGCCATCGCGACGACCTCCTCCGCGAGCCGGTGCACCAGAGCACGTGCCACCGGGTCCCCGGCGGCACCGGTCGCGAACAGCACCGGCGTCAGCTCGTGCCGGCGCTCGAGCTCGATGTGTCCCAGATGCACCGCCTCGATCAGCGCGTACATCGAGTCGAGCCCGAAGTGGGCGGGGAGCGCGCGGACCAGCTCCGTCGGCTCCCCGCGCCCGTCCTCGGCCCGCGAGGCGAACCACATGGCCTCCTCGGCGAGACCCGAACCGCCGCCCCAGTCACCGGAGATCCGGCCGATCGCGGGGAAGCGGGCGGTCCGCCCGTCCGGCACCATGCCGACACAGTTGATCCCCGCGCCGCAGACGACGGCGACTCCTCGTGGCTCGTCGACGCCCGCGCGCAGGATCGCGAAGGTGTCATTACGGACCTCGACCGTGTCGCCCCAGCCCCGGTTCCGCAGTGCCTCGGTCAACTCCCGTTCCTCGACCGGGAGATCGGCGTTGGCGAGACAGGCCGACACATGACCGACGGAGTCGACGGGGCCCGCGGTCCCACGTGCTTTCGCCAGCGCTTCGTCGAGCGTCGCGCCGAGGACGTCGACCGCCGCCGCGACGGAGACGGCCTGCGGCTGGAAGCCGCCCCCGCGGGCCGTGCTCAGCACCGTTCCGTCCGGTCCGATCAGTGCCACATCGGTCTTGCTGTTCCCCGCGTCGATGGCGAGGACCGCAGCGTTCACGCCCACGCCAGGTGCTCCCGGTTGTGCGCGATCAGCTTGTCGGTGAGCGCCTCGGCGTACTCGAACTGGCCGGTCAGCGGGTGGGCGAGCAGTGCCTTGAAGACCCGGTCCCGGCCCCCGCGGAGCGCCGCTTCCAGGGCGAGGTCCTCGTACGCCGTCACATGGGAGATCAGACCGGCGTACAGCGGGTCCAGTTCGGGAACGGCGAGCGGTGTCGCGCCCGTGCCGTCGACGCGGGCCTGGACCTCGATCACGGCGTCGTCGGGCAGGAACGGCAGCGTCCCCTTGTTGTACGTATTGACCACCTGCACGGCGGAGCCGCCGGAGCCCAGCAGCGAGGACGCCAGGTCCACGGCCGCTTCCGAGTAGAACGCGCCACCGCGCTTGGCGAGCAGTGCGGGCTTCTCGTCCAGGGCCGGGTCGCCGTACATGGCGAGGAGTTCCTTCTCCATCGCGGCGACCTCGGCCGCCCGGGACGGCTTGCTGCCGAGCTCGCGTACGACCTCGTCGTGCGCGTAGAAGTACCGCAGGTAGTACGAGGGGACGACGCCGAGCCGGTCGACGATCGCCCGGGGCATGTGCAGATGGTCGGCGATCGTGTCGCCGTGCTCGGCGAGCAGCTTCGGCAGCACGTTCTCGCCGTGCGGGCCGCCGAGCCTGACCCCGAGCTCCCACGTCAGGTGGTTGAGGCCGACGTGGTCGAGGTGCACCTCGCCGGGGGTGACGTCGAGCAGCGCGGCGAACTTGCGCTGGAAGCCGATCGCCACGTTGCACAGGCCGACGGCCTTGTGGCCGGCCTGGAGCAGCGCCCGGGTCACGATGCCGACCGGGTTGGTGAAGTCGATGATCCAGGCGTCGGGGTTGGCGCGGCGGACCCGCTCGGCGATGTCGAGGACGACCGGGACGGTGCGCAGTGCCTTGGCGAGACCGCCGGCTCCGGTGGTCTCCTGGCCGATGCAACCGCACTCCAGCGGCCAGGTCTCGTCCTGGTTGCGGGCGGCCTGGCCGCCGACGCGCAGCTGGAGCAGGACCGCGTCGGCGTCTGCGACGCCCGCGTCGACGTCCGAGGTGGTGACGATCCGGCCCGGGTGGCCCTGCTTGGCGAAGATCCGCCGGGCGAGGCCGCCGACCAGTTCGAGGCGGTCGGCCGCCGGGTCGACGAGTACGAGTTCCTCGACGGGGAGTGTGTCCCGCAGCCGGGCGAACCCGTCGATCAGTTCAGGTGTGTAGGTGGACCCGCCACCAACTACTGCGAGCTTCATGTCAGCCCTTTACTCCGGTCAGTGTGACGCCCTCGACGAAAGCCTTCTGGGCGAAGAAGAAGACGAGGATCACGGGGGCCATGACCAGTGCGGTCGCGGCCATGGTCAGGTTCCAGTCGGTGTGGTGTGCGCCCTTGAAGGACTCCAGTCCGTAACTGAGCGTCCAGGCGGCCGGGTTCTCGGAGGCGTAGATCTGCGGCCCGAAGTAGTCGTTCCAGGCGTAGAAGAACTGGAACAGCGCGACGGCGGCGATGCCCGGCCTGGCCATCGGCACCACGACCTTCAGCAGGGTGCGCAGTTCGCCGCAGCCGTCGACCTTCGCCGCGTCGAGGTACTCGTTCGGGATGGTCAGCAGGAACTGCCTCAGCAGGAATATGGAGAACGCGTCACCGAAGGCCATCGGGATGATCAGCGGCCAGAGCGTCCCGGACATGTCCAGCTGCTTCGCCCAGAACAGGTACATCGGGATGACGACGACCTGAGGCGGCAGCATCATCATCGAGATGACGAGCATCAGCGACAGTTGCCGGCCGCGGAAGCGGAACTTGGCGAGCGCGTAGGCCACGGGCAGCGACGACACGACCGTGAGGACGGTGCCGAGCCCCGCGTACAGCAGGGTGTTCTTCCACCAGGTCAGGAAGCCCGGGGTGTCGAACACCCTGCGGTAGTTGCTCCACTCGAAGGGGTGCGGCCACAGATCGCGGGTCAGCGCCTGCTGGTCGCTCATCAGCGAGGTGAGGAACAGGAAGACGAACGGCAGCACGAAGAAGAGTGCGGCCGCGACGCCGAGCGTGTGCACGGCGATCCAGTTCAGCAGTGCCTTGCGGCGTGCGACGCGCTCGGCCGGGGTGACCGGCCCGGCGGACGGGTCGGCGGCCTTGAAGGTGTCGAGAGCCTGCGCCACGTCACTCACCTGCCTGGATCAGCCCGCTGCGGCGCCGCATCAGCAGTGCGGTGAACGCCATGGCGAGTACGAAGAGAACGAGCGCGACCACACAGGCGGACCCGTAGTCGAAACGCTGGAAGCCGAGGTTGTAGACGAGCTGCGGAAGCGTCAGTGTCGATTTGTCGGGATATCCCGGTTCGAACTGCTGCCCGGAGCCGCCCATGACGCCCGAGGCGACCTTCCCCGCCACGAGTGGCTGGGTGTAGTACTGCATCGTCTGGATGATCCCGGTGACCACGGCGAACATCACGATCGGCGAGATGTTCGGCAGCGTGACGAAGCGGAACCGCTGGAACGCGGTCGCCCCGTCCAGCTCCGCCGCCTCGTACTGCTCCTTCGGTACGTCGAGCAGCGCGGCCATGAAGATCACCATCAGGTCGCCCACCCCCCACACCGCGAGCGCGGTCAGGGCCGGCTTGGACCAGGTGGCGTCGGTGAACCAGCCCGGCGTGGGCAGCCCCAGATCGCCGAGGATCGAATTGACCGGCCCCGTACCCGGGTTGAGCAGGAAGACGAAACCCAGTGTCGCCGCGACCGGTGGAGCCAGATACGGCAGGTAGAACAGGGTGCGGAAGACACCTGTACCCGTCTTGATCCTGGTGATCAGCAGGCCGACGCCGAGACCGAAGACGACCCGGCAGCTGACCATCACCACGACCAGCCACAAGGTGTTGCGCAGGGCGGGCCAGAACAGCGGGTAGTCGTCGAAGACGTACGACCAGTTCTTCAGCCCGTTGAACTCCGGGGCCGCGAAACCGTCGTAGTGGGTGAAGGAGAAGTAGAGCGTGGAGATCAGCGGGTAGGCGAAGAAGACACAGAACCCGATCAGCCACGGCGACATGAAGGCCGCCGTTCGCAGTGCCGCCGTTCGGCGCTTCGAACGGAGTGTGTACGTGGTCATCGCGGTGCTACTTCGCCTGCGCGATGGCTGCGTCGATCTCCTCGGCGGTCTTCTCCAGGCCCGCCTTGATGTCCGTCTGCTTGCCCTTCTCGATGTCGAATCCGAGGTTCTGCAGGGACACCAGGTACGCGCCGCCGTTCACCGAGGGCGGGGTGGTGGTGCTGTCGGGGTTCGCGGCGATGTCCAGGAAGGTCTTGAACCGCGGGTCGTACTTCAGCTTCGGCGACTTCAGGGCGGCCATCGTCGACGGCACATTGTGAATGGCGTTGGCGAAGGCGACCACCGCGTCGGTGTCGGTCGTCATGAACTTCACCAGCTCCCACGCCGCGTTCTGCTTGGTGGAGGTGGACGCGATACCGGCGATGGTGCCGGTCAGGTAGCCCTTGCCGTACGTGTCGGCCTCGTCGTCGGCGACGGGCATCGGGGCCACCCCGATCTCGAACTTCGGCTTGGTGTCCTCGGCCATGCCGAGCCGCCACTCACCGTCCAGCTGCATGGCCACCTGGCCGGTGTGGAACGGGTGCTTGGCGCCCCACTCGTCACCGAACGAGGTCCGGTACTTCTCCAGCTTCGCGTAGCCGCCCAGGTCGTCGACCAGCTTCTTCTGTGTGGTGAGCATGGACGCGAAGGCCGGGTCCTTGGCGATGTTCGACTTGCCGTCGGCGTCGAAGTACGTCGGGTTCCAGCCGCCGAGGTAGTGCTCGGTCGTCGACTCGTAGCCGTGGTAGTTCGGCATGAAGCCGAGTTGCTCGTACGAGTCGCCCTTGCTCTTCGTCAGCTTCTTGGCGTCCTCGGCCAGTTCCGACCAGGTCTTCGGCGGGGCGGTGATCCCGGCGGCCTTGAACGCGTCCTTGTTGTAGTACAGCCCGTACGCGTCACCGAGCAGCGGCAGTGTGCAGCGCACCCCGTCGTACTGGGTGTACTCGTTCATCGCCTTCGGGAACGTCTTGTCGGGGTCGATCCCGTCCTTCTTCAGGAAGGAGTTCAGATCGATGAAGGCCTTGGACGAGCAGAATTTGCCCACATTGTTCGTGGTGAACGAGGAGACCACGTCAGGGGCCTTGGAACCGCCCGCCCGCAGAGCCTGGTTGATCTTGTCATCGGTCATGTTTCCGACGACCTTCACATGGATGTTCGGGTGCGCCTTCTCGAAGGCGTCGACCGTGGCCTGGATGGCCTTGACCTCACCCGGGGCACTCCAGCCGTGCCAGAAGTTGATGGTCGTCTCCTTGGACGGATCATCACTGGCGCCGTTGCTGCTCTGACCGGTGCAGGCAGAGGCGAAGAGGGATATCGCGGCGGTCGCGGCGAGCGCGGCGGCCGTCTTCCGGCGGTTTCCGGACATGGCAGTGTCTCCCGATGGGTTGGGACGGGGAAGAGGCTGGGACTGCGAACGTGCGGGTCTGTGAAGGTGCGGGTCCGCGTGGGGACGGCCGCGGCGGGGGTCAGCGTGAGGTGTCGAAGACTTCGTCGCGGGTCGTGGCGAGGGCGCTCTCCAGCGCTCCGCGCAGTACGGGCCGGTGGGTCACGGCGCCGGTGATCAGCCGGGGCCGGGAGGCCGCCAGCTCGGCGAGTTCCGCCTGCACCCGCTCGCGCAACGGTTCGCCGCCGACCGCTATCAACTCGCCCGACAGCACCACGAGTTCGGGGTCGAGCACGGCGACCATGGAGGCCAGACCGGTAGCGAGCCCGGTGGCGAACAGATCGAGGAGCCGGGCGTACGGGCCGTCCTCGCCGAGCTCCGCGGCCTGGGCGGCCCGGGCGACCAGGCCGGCCGCGACCTCATGGTGGGTGCCGTCCGCGCGGCTCAGCTCGTCGTCTATGCCGAGCTCCCCGGCCAGCCGGGACAGCACCTGCGCGCCCGCCAGCTCCTGGAAGCCGCCCGAGTTCGCCTTGGTGACCTGGCGGACCAGCGGGGCGCCGGGCACCGGCAGGAAGCCGACCTCGCCGGCGCCGCCGGTGAAGCCGCGGTGCAGCCGTCCGTTGATGACGAGGGCGGCGCCGAGCCCCTCCTCGTTCCACAGCAGAACGAAGTCGTCGTGTCCACGTGCCGCCCCGAGCCGCTGCTCGGCCACGGCGACGAGGTTCACATCGTTCTCGTACTCGACCGGCATCGGCAGGAACGCGGCCAGCTCGTCGAGCAGTGCGGGGGAGTGCCAGCCGGGCAGATGGGAGGCGTACCGCAGCCGTCCGGTGCCGGGGTCGAAGGCGCCCGGTGTGCCGATGACCACCCGGTGCACCTCGGCACGGGTGAGTCCGGCGTCCTTGACCGCGCCGTCCAGCGCCTCGGTCACCTGCCGCACCACGCTGTCGGCGCGCCGGCCGGGGGTGCGCAGCTCGAACTCGCCGACCGTCTCACCGGTCACATCGGCGACGGCGGCGACGATCCGCTGGGCGTTCACATCGAGCCCGGCGACATGGGCGGCCCGGGCGTTCACCGCGTACAGCTGGGCGTTGGGCCCCGGGCGTCCCGCGACGGTGCCGGTGGCGACGACCAGACCGGCCGCCTCCAGCCGGGCCAGCAGCTGCGAGGCGGTGGGCTTGGAGAGGCCCGTCAGCTTGCCGATCCGGGTCCGGGAGAGGGGGCCGTGCTCCAGCAGCAGGTCGAGGGCGGCCCGGTCGTTCATGGCCCGCAGGACGCGGGGGGTACCCGGTGTTGTTCCGGCCATGAGCACCTGCCCTCTGTTAGGAAACTTTCCTATTCGGTGAGAGGACGGTATGGCGCACGTCACCGGCCCGTCAATGGGCAGGGCTTCGCTGGCAACCAAAGCGTTACCTGGAGGGCCGGTCAAGCCGCATTCACGCCAAGCTGCGCGGCCCGGTCGAGCCCCTGTCACGCGGAAGGGCGCCCGGCGCGGCTCCTCACGGGCCGGGCCGGAGGCCCTCGGATCCCGGGCCCTACTTGCCCAGGTTCGACGGCGGGGTGATCGGCGACGTGGCCAGCGACTGCGGCGACGTCGCGGACGCGTACGCCGACGGGGCGGCCATCGCGGCCGTCGGGTCCGCCGCCGACGCCTCGTCCGGCTGCGCCGGTACGCCGCCGACCATCCGGATGCCCGCCTCGTCGAAGGCCCCCTTGATCCGCCAGCGCAGCTCGCGCTCCACGCCCAGGGACTTGCCCGGCATCGTCTTCGCCGTCACCCGGACCGTCATCGAGTCGAGGAGCACGGAGTCCAGGCCGAGGATCTCCACCGGACCCCACAGGCGCTCGTTCCACGGGTCTTCCTTGGCCATCCTCGCGGCGGCCTCGGTGATCACCGTGCGTACCCGGTCGAGATCCTCCGTGGGGCGTACCTGCACGTCGAGCCCGGCGGTCGACCAGCCCTGGCTGAGGTTGCCGATCCGCTTCACCTCGCCGTTGCGGACGTACCAGATCTCGCCATTGTCGCCGCGCAGCTTGGTGACCCGCAGCCCGACCTCGATGACCTCGCCGGAGGCGACGCCCGCGTCGATGGTGTCGCCGACGCCGTACTGGTCCTCGAGGATCATGAAGACGCCGGAGAGGAAGTCGGTGACGAGGTTGCGCGCGCCGAATCCGAGCGCCACGCCGGCGACACCGGCGGAGGCGAGAAGCGGGGCCAGATCGATCTGGAACGCACCCAGGATCATCAGGGCGGCCGTACCGAGGATCAGGAACGAGGCGACCGACCGGAGTACGGACCCGATGGCCTCGGAGCGCTGACGTCGGCGTTCCGCATTGACCAGCAGCCCGCCGAGCGCGGTGCCCTCGACGGCCTGGGCGCTGCGGTTCATCCGCTCGATGAGCTTGCTGAGGGCACGACGGATCGCGATGCGCAACACGATCGCGATCGCCGCGATGAGAACGATACGAAGACCGGTGTTCAGCCAGGTGGACCAGTTCTCCTCCACCCAGCCCGCGGCATCGCCGGCCTGCTTGGCGGCTTCGTCCAGCGAGCCGCCCGGCTCGGGTGACGGTGCAGCGGCCAACAGCGCGGACAGAGACACGGCGGAACCTCCATATGGGCGAGGGCTGACCAACCACACTAACGGGGCATCCGGAGTGCTCCGTTGCCGTGACGTAGGGGAGAGACCCGTTTGAGCCGGGGATACAGGAGGAGTGGGGACCGGAGCGGAATCCGGGCGCCGGGCCGGGTGTGGCCGATCGCACACCGGGTCGGGGCCGCCTCGGCTGCGGCCCCGAAGCGCCTGATCCGGGGTCTTCGGGCGGTGCGCGCGACAGCGGGCCGGGGAAAATCCTTCCGGCCCGTTACTCGCACGTGGTGGCGCTTCCACCAGGCAGGAGGAGAGACTGAGATCGGATCGTCCCGGCGCGAGCCACGCGCCGCCGGCGTACAAGGAGGCATCAACCGTGCCGCATGTCCTGGTTCTCAATGCGTCGTACGAGCCGCTCGGCGTCGTACCGCTCCGCCGCGCGCTCGTCCTCGTCCTCGAGAACAAGGCCGTCTGCCTCGAGGAGTCCGGCGCCTTCATGCACAGTGCCACCCGTGCTGTACCGGCACCCAGCGTCGTCCGCCTGAAGCGGTTCGTACGGGTCCCCTACCGGGGGCCCGTTCCACTCACCCGCCGGGCGCTCTTCGCCAGGGACGGCGGCCGCTGCATGTACTGCGGCGCCGCGGCGACCAGCGTCGACCATGTCATTCCACGCAGCCGTGGCGGCCAGCACGCCTGGGACAACGTGGTGGCGGCCTGCCGCCGCTGCAACCACGTCAAGGCCGACCGCCATCTGCCGGAGCTCGGCTGGCGGCTGCACCAACAGCCCGCGCCGCCGACCGGTCTCGCCTGGCGCATCATCGGGACGGGGCACAGGGACCCGCGATGGCTGCCGTACCTGCAACCGTTCGGCGCGGACGACGCAATGGCCCGGATCGATGGCATTTCAGCCTGAGACCCGGGCCTTTGTCGTCCTCGGGGCAGCTCCGGGGACGACAGAGGCCCGGGGCAGCCCCAGGTGGGGCCGGTCGCCCCGGGCTGCTCAGTCGCTCTGCTCCGCGACGGCGTACGCCTCCACCGACCAGAGCGAGTAGCCGAACTCGGTGGCCCGCCCGTCGCCCTGGATCCTGAGGAAACGGGTGTCCTTCGCGTCCATCCGGACGGACTCGCTGCCGCCCTTGCCGTCCCGGACGGTGGCCGCCGTACGCCAGGTACGGCCGTCCGCGGAGACCTGAATGCGGTAGCGGGAGGCGTATGCGTCCTGCCACTGCAGCACCACCTGGCCGATCCTGGCGGGCTCCGCGAGCTCCGCCTGCCACCAGGCGCCGTCCTCGGCCGGGGACGACCAGCGGGTGGTGGGATCGCCGTCGGAGGCGCCCGTGGCCGGGAAGTCCGGGGTCTCGTCGCCGGACGAGGAGGCGGTGGCGGTGCGGACCAGGTCGGGGCCGGCGGTACGCGGGTAGGCCCGGACGGTGAGGGTGCTCTCCTCGCCACCGAAGCTGAAGGGCACCTCGTACTCGCCGGCCGGGGTGTCCGCCGGGACCGTGATCTCCACCGGGACGTCGGTACTGGACCCGCGCGGCACCGTCGTCCGACCTGGGACGGACACCTTGATGCCCTGCGGGGCCTTCGCGGTGAGTGCGCCGCGCACCGCGGCGGGGCGGCGGGCGGCGAGCCGTGCCTGGACCCGCTGCGGCCTGCCGCCGATCTCCGCGTCGGTCTCCCCACGTACGAGATCGAGCCAGGCGACGGGTTCGTCGCCGAACCACGGCACGAGGGCGCGTACCCGGGGGGCTTCGGGTGCGGTGACGGTTCCGGAGACGATCGGCGGCAGCGTGCCCGCGCTCGCGCCCGGGGCCGTCGCCAAGGAGCCCGTGGGCCAGATCAGCCGGATCGCGTCGGTTCGCAGGCCACCGGCCGCGGTCTGGGTCCAGCCGGTCCGGGACACCGGGCCGAGGCTGCGCCAGCCCTCGCCCGGCACATGGGCCTGCAGCGTCGCGTCCGCCCCCACCCCGGGAACGGTCATCGCGGTCACGGCCTCCATCGGGCGCGCGCGGTCCAGCCGGACCGTGTAGCTGCCCGGGGCCTCGTTCACCGTCCCGGCGTCCCGGTCCGCGCCGGTCCACGCGTCGGCCTCCTTGCGCACCCGGTCCAGGAACGGATCGAGGACCCCCTTGCCGACCGTCGCGCCGCCGGCCCCGGTGGCCTTCTGCAGCGGCTCCAGCGCCAGCGACGCCTTCCATGCGGCCGCGCCGTCGCCGCGCGCCTGGGCCTGCAGCAGATCGACGGCGAGTTCGCCCGCCCGGCCGTACCTGGCCAACTGCTCGGTCCACGGTCGCACTTCGTCGTCGAGCCGCCCGTCCGCCGGACTCTTCAGCCGCTGCGGCGCCTGGCGCATCACCGTGAACGCGGCCCGCAGCTCGCGCGCCGCGTCCGCCTGCGCCGTCGCGTCCGCCGTCGTCGTACGGGACTTCCAGAACGCGGCCAGGAGCGGCCGCAGGTACGCCGACTCGTCGCCGCCCAGCACGGACGTCGCACTGTTCCGGGCCAGCGCACGCAGTGCCTCCCGGGCCCCCGCGTCGTCGCCCGCCAGATCGTCGATCGCCGCCTGCCAGGACTCCTGCGGCAGGTAACCCTTCGGGTTCCAGGCGAAGTCGGCGGCGGTGAACAGTGGGATGCGGGACGCGGACGGCTGCTCCATCGCATTGGCGAGCAACGCCGCCGAGCCGATCGCGACCGCGGGGTCCCGGCCGGTGTACGGGCCGAGGAAGATACGGTCCTGCGCGTAGTCGTTGACCGGGTAGTTGTCCATCGTGACCAGCGGATGCCGGAACGTGGCGCGCGCACCGGCCAGTTCCTGTCCGGTGATGGTCCGCGGTACGACGCCGACCCCGGTCCAGGCGATCTGCACCCGATCGTCCAGCTCCTTGGCGAGCGCGGCGCGGTAGTCCGTGGCCCCGTCCTGGTAGAACTCCGTCGGCATCACCGACAGCGGCTCCGAGCCCGGATGCCGCTGCGCGAGATGCCGGGCGACCTCGCTCGCGACCCGCGCCTGCGCCCTCGCCGCCGCCTCCGGGCCGCGGCCGAACGTGGCGACGTCGTCGTCGCAGTGCCATTCGCTGTAGCTGACGTCCTGGAACTGGAGCTGGAAGACGCGCACGCCCAGCGCCCACATGGCGTCGATCTTCCGGGTCAGCGCCTTCACATCGCCGTCGGAGGACATGCACATGGCCTGGCCGGGGGCGACCGCCCAGCCGAGGGTCACGTGCCGGGCACGGGCCCGTTCGGCCAGCGCCCGGAAGTCGGCGCGCCGCTCGGCGGGGTACGGATCGCGCCAGCGGGCCTGCCGGTACGGGTCGTCGCCCGCCGCATAGAGGTACCGGTTCTGCTTCGTACGCCCCATGAAGTCGATCTGCGCGAGCCGCTCGTCGCGGGTCCACGGCTGCCCGTAGAACCCCTCGGTCATTCCGCGTACGGCGGTGCCCGGCCAGTCCCGCACGGTGACCCCGGCGACGCTTCCGTTCCGGACCAGCTGGCGCAGCGTCTGCACGGCGTGGAACAGGCCGTCGTCGCCGACACCGTCCAGGGCGACGGTGGACCGGCCCGCGACCGTGCCGACCGCGATCCGGTAGCCGCCGGACGGCAGGTCGGCGCGCTCGGGGGCGCGGAGCGTGCGAAGGGCGTCCTGCGCGCCGTCGCCGCCGACCCGGACGACCGGCCCGCGTCCCGGCAGTGCCTCGTGCACGGTCCGCACGCCCGCGTCGCGCAGCACCTGCCTGGCGGCGTCGACGGCGTACGGGTCGGCGTGCGCGCCGGCGACGAGGGTCACCTCGGTGGAGAGCGGTACGGCCGTCCCGGACGCCTTGATGGTCTGTGGCCGCGGCCACACGGTGGGCAGTGCGTCCTCGTCCGTACGGTCGGGTGTGGTGACGGCGGGGGAGCCGGGGTCCGACGGCGCGGCGAAGGCGGCCGGGGTTCCGGTGGAGAGCAGTCCTCCGAGCACGGCGACGGCGACGGCCGTGGCGTGCTTTCTGTGCCTGAGCCGCATGCCGCACTCCCTCGCTCCCACCGATGGGCTCCGAGCCCACCACCCCACGCGCGAGGGTGTCAATGCGTGTGGCCGTTGTGCCGTATTTGCCCGTTGTGACGGATGGGGCGGGATGCCGGGGGCGACCGGGCAGCCGCAGCAGAGATGGCGTCAGATGGCCGAATACGGCGGATAACTTGCGGGTAACTGCCCGCTGGGGAACGGAATGTGACCCGGGGCACGTTGAAGTCGTTGTCGTAACGCCTATGTCTGCGGCCGCGTCCGCTGGGTAGGCCTGCTGTGTCCAGTTCTCCACGGCCAGGAGGCCGCCATGCCCGCTGCTGCGCAGCTTCTGCTCTCCGCCCTGTCCAAACAGGTGCCGGGTCCCGGACCGTTGACCGGTGAGCCCGCGTTCGCCGATGTCATACCCCTGACCAGCGAGCCGCCGCTCGCCGATGCCGCACCTCTGACCAGCGAGCCGCCGCTCGCCGTCATCGCCCCACTGACCAGCGAGCCGACCGCCCCCGGCGCTGCGCGGGGCACGGAGTCCCCAGGAGTCTGAATGGGCTTGTCCCGGCTCGCCGCACTGCACGGCGTCGCCACCTCCTACGCGCCGTCCGCGGATGTCACGGTGTCCGTCCCCGACGACACGGTCATCGCCGTGCTCGCCGCGCTCGGCGTGGACGCCGCCACCCCTGAAGCGGTGCAGGAATCGCTTGCCGCCGCCGAGGCGGTTGCCGCCTCCCGGCTGCTCCCGCCCACGCTGGTGGTGTGGGCGGGGGAACCGCTGCCGCCCGCCCTGACCGCCCTGCGGCCCGGCACGACGCTGGAGATCGAGCCCGAGGACGCGGCCGGTTCGCCTCCCACGTCGCGGATGCGGGTGCCCGGCGGGCGACCGGATCCGGCCGTTTCGGCGACGGTCGGCACGGTCGTCGGTGCCGCCGCCGACCCGGTCTCCGGAGCGGGCTCCGCCCAGGCCTTCGAAGTGGTCGCTCTCGAGGCGGCGTCTCCTGGGACGGCCCCCGTCGGGACGACTGCCGGAACCGGCAGTACCGATTCCGCTCCCGACGCACCCGCCCCGGCCCCCGCCTGGTGGACGGAACCCCCGCTCGGTGTGCACCGGTTGACCGTCCGCGCCCAGGACGGCCGCACGATGACCACCACCCTGATCGTCGCCCCGGCCCGGGTACCCCAGCCGCCGCGGCGCACCCACGGCTTCCTCGTCCAGCTCTACTCCCTGCTCTCCCGCCGCTCCTGGGGCATGGGCGACCTCGGTGACCTCGCCGATCTCGCCGCCTGGGCCGGGCGGACCCTCGGCGCCGGGTTCGTACAGGTCAATCCGTTGCACGCCGCCGTGCCGGGTGCACCCACCGATCCGTCGCCGTACCGCCCGTCCTCGCGCCGTTTCCCCGACCCCGTGCATCTGCACGTCGAGTCGATCCCGGAGTACGGGCACGTGCCGGACCGGGCAGCCCTCGACGACCTGCGGCAGAGCGCCGAGACACTGAGCGACACCGTGCTGAACAAGGGCGCGCTGATCGACCGGGACGCCGTCTGGGAGCTCAAGCGTCAGGCTCTCGAACTCGTACGGGAGGTGCCGCTGACCCCCGGCCGGCGTGCCGCGTACTGCGACTTCCTCGCCGCCCAGGGGCAGGCCCTGGAGGACCATGCCCTGTGGTGTGCCCTCGCGGAGGTGCACGGCTCCGACTGGCACGCCTGGCCGTCCGCGCTGCGCGACCCCCGCTCCCCGCAGGTCGCCCGCGCGCGTGCCGAGCTGCTCGACCGGGTGGACCTCCACTGCCGGCTCGCCTGGCTGACCGACAACCAGCTCGCCGCCGCCCAGAGCGTCGCGCGGGACGCCGGGATGGCCGTCGGCATCGTCCATGACCTGGCCGTCGGCGTGCACCCCGGCGGCGCCGACGCCTGGGCCCAGCAGGACGCCTTCGCGCTCGGTATGTCGGTCGGCGCGCCCCCGGACGCCTTCAACGCGCGTGGTCAGGACTGGGGGCTGCCCCCGTGGCGGCCCGACGTCCTCGCGGCGTCCGGCTACGCCCCGTACCGCGGGCTGCTGCGCGGGCTCCTCGCCCACGCCGGCGCCCTGCGCATCGACCACGTCATGGGCCTGTTCCGGCTCTGGTGGGTCCCCGAGGGGAGACCGCCCACCGAGGGCACATACGTCAGCCACGACGCCGAGGCGATGCTCGCCGTCCTCGTCCTGGAGGCGCACCGGGCCGGGGCGGTCGTCATAGGGGAGGACCTCGGCACGGTCGAACCGGGTGTACGCGAGTCGCTCGCACGCCGCGGAGTGCTGGGCACCTCCGTGCTCTGGTTCGAGCGCGACTGGACGGGCACCGGCCGACCGCTGCCCCCGGAGCGCTGGCGGGAGGACTGCCTCGCCACCGCCACCACCCACGACCTGCCGTCCACCGCCGCGCGGCTGACCGGCGACCATGTGACACTCCGCCACCGCCTGGGACTGCTCACCCACACCCTGGAGCAGGAACAGGCCGAGGATGCCACCGACACCGCCACGTGGCTCGGCCTGCTCGCCCGGCTCGGCCTGCTGCCGGAGGGCGAGGGCGACGAGGAGGGGGCGGTCCGCGCCGTCCACCGCTTCCTGCTGCGCACCCCTGCCCGCATGGTCGGCGTCTGGCTCCCGGACACGGTCGGTGACCGCCGTCCGCAGAATCTGCCCGGCACCTGGGACCAATACCCCAACTGGCGGCTGCCCGTCGCGGATGCGGAAGGCCACCCGGTCACTTTGGAGGAGCTGGCGTCGTCGCCGCGTCTGCACCATCTGATGGAGGTACTGAAGCCGGTGGACGGACACCCGAAAGAACAGTCGAAGCCCCGTACGGCACCCCCGGGCGCGCGCCGCACTTAGACGTTCGCTACGTTTGCACCGTGGACAAGAAGAACGCAATGCGCGCCGGCGCCGTGGCGGCCGGTACGACGCTGATGATGCTGCTCATGTCGTCCCCCGCGCTTGCGCTGACCCGTGACGACGGTGACGACCCGGGCTCCGGCCTGAGCGTGATGGACACGATCGGCCTCTACGTCGTGGCGCCCATCGCCCTGTTCGTGATCATCGTGGGCCTGGTCATGCTCCTGGACAAGTCCAAGAAGCAGGCCTGACCCTCCCGCTGCGCGGCGCCGGGCCCGCGTAGTTCCACCAGCGCTTCTTCAGGGCGCCTCGAAGTGTGTGAGCACTTCGAGGCGCCCTGCTCCGCGTTCCGCCACCGGACGGGCCGGGCCGGCCCCGGCGGCTAATGTGCGGACATGATCGAGTGGGACGTCAAGAAGCTCAGGATCCTGCGCGTGCTGAGCGAGCGCGGGACCGTCACGGCAACGGCCGAGGCGCTGTTGATGACCCCCTCGGCCGTGTCCCAGCAGCTCTCCAACCTGGCCAAGCAGCTCGGCGTACCCCTTCTGGAGGCCCAGGGCCGCCGGGTCCGGCTCACCGACGCCGCACATCTCGTACTCCGCCACGCCGAAGCGGTCTTCGCTCAACTGGAACGCGCCGACGTGGAGTTGACGGGATATCTGCGGGGTGAGGCGGGGGAGGTGCGGGTCGGGGCGTTCTCGACGGCCGTGCCCGCCCTCGTCGTACCGGCGGTCCGGCTCCTGCGCGCCGACGACCGGCCCGGACCGTCCGTGCGGGTACGGGAGGCGGAGGCGGCGGAGGCGTACGAACTCCTGTCGGCCGGCGACGTCGACCTCGCGCTCTCCCTCGCCGCGCACGCGCCGACCGCCCACGACCCGCGCTTCGCCCTCCTCCCTCTGCTCGCCGACCCGCTCGATGTCGCCCTCCCCGCCGGACACCGGCTGGCGGACGCCCCCGGGCTGCGGCTGGCCGACCTCGCCGCCGAGCCATGGATCTTCGGCGGCTCGGGCCCCTGGTCGGAGATCACCACGGCCGCGTGCGAGGCCGCCGGATTCGTGCCGGAGCAGGCGCACAGTGCCTCCGGGTGGACCGCGATCCTCGCCATGGTCGAAGCGGGCATGGGTGTCGCGCTGATCCCGCGGATGGCGTCGGCGGAACGCCGTACGGGTGTGGTGATGCGTGTCCTGGAGGCGGACCTGCCCCGGCGCCATGTGGTCGCCGCCGTACGGCAGGGTGCGGAGGGTGGGCCCGCGGTGGCCCGGGTCCTGTCCGCGCTTCAGCAGGTCAGCGCCGTCCGCGTGGGACCATTCAGTTGAGCTGAAAGAATAGTACGAAAACTTTCGATAGACCTGATGGGTCATTCGGCGCGACAGTTCCGTACATGACCTCCGACGTGAACGCGAACACCGCCAAGGACAACGACCCCCACGCCAACGACGCGGCCCCGTACGGCGGCGGCGACCCGTATGCCGACTACCGCGCCGGCGAATTCCCCTTCACCGGCCTGGTGGACCTCGCCGACCGCCGTCTGGGCGCGGGAGTGGTCGCCGCGAACGACGAGTTCTTCGCCGAGCGCGAGAACCTGCTGAACCGCGAACGCGCCGTGTTCGACCCCGAGCGCTTCGGGCACAAGGGCAAGATCATGGACGGCTGGGAGACCCGGCGTCGCCGCGGCACCGACGCCGCACACCCATTCCCGGCCTCCGAGGACCACGACTGGGCCCTCGTCCGGCTCGGTGCCCCCGGCATCATCCGTGGCATCGTCGTCGACACCGCCCACTTCCGCGGCAACTATCCGCAGCGCGTCTCGGTGCAGGCGACATCGGTCGACGGCTCTCCCAGCCCCTCGGATCTCCTCGCCGACGACGTGAAGTGGGAGGAGATCGTGCCGCCGACCCCGGTGCGGGGCCACGCCGCCAACGGCTTCGGGATCACCGGTGGCCGCCGCTACACCCACGTCCGCCTCTGCCAGCACCCCGACGGCGGCGTCGCCCGCCTCCGCGTCCACGGCGAGGTGGTCCCCGACCCCGCCTGGCCGGCGGCGCTCGGCACGATCGACCTGATCGCGGTCCTCAACGGCGGCACGTACGAGGACGCCTCGGACCGCTTCTACTCCTCACCGACCCAGATCATCCTGCCCGGCACCTCCCGCAAGATGGACGAGGGCTGGGAGAACCGCCGCCGCCGTGTACGCGACACGAACGACTGGGTCCGCTTCCGCCTGGTCGCCCAGGGGGCGGTCCGCGCGGTCGAGATCGACACGGCCTGCCTCAAGGGCAATGCGGCCGGCTGGATCGCCCTCCAGGGTCGCAACGGCGAGGCGGGTGAATGGTTCGAAATCATCCCCCGCACCAAGCTCCAGCCCGACACCCTCCACCGCTTCCCGCTGCAGGCCCAGGCCGTGGTCACCCACGTCCGCCTCGACGCCTTCCCGGACGGCGGAGTGGCCCGGATGCGCCTGCACGGCACACTCACGGAACGGGGAACCGCCGAACTGGCGGCCCGCTACGAGGAGTCGAGCGTGTAATCCCTGTCGCCGCCCCCGGCGAGCAGCCGCGGAACAGAAGTGCCCCGGACCGTGCGGACGGTCCGGGGCACTTCTCTGCACATGGGCAGCGGCTACGCGGTTGCCGCGGCCGCGTCCGCCGCCTGGGCCTTCAGCGCGCGCTCCACGCCTGCCCGCGACTCGGAGACCAGCCGGCGCAGTGCCGCGCTCGGCTCCGCCGAGTCCAGCCAGGCGTCCGTCGCGTCCAGGGTCTCCTGCGAGACCTGGAGCGCCGGGTAGAGGCCGACGGCGATCTGCTGGGCCATCTCGTGGCTTCGCGAGTCCCAGACGTCCTTCACCGCTGCGAAGAACTTCTCGGTGTACGGGGCCAGCAGTTCCCGCTGGTCGGTCTGGACGAAGCCGCCGATGACCGCCTCCTGGAGGGAGTTCGGGAGCTTGTCGGACTCGACGACGGAGGCCCAGGCCTCCGTCTTGGCCTCGGCCGACGGGCGCGCCGCGCGGGCCGTCGCCGCGTGACGCTCGCCCGCTGCCGTCTTGTCGCGCTCGTACTCGGCGGCGATCTCGTCCTCGTCGAGCAGGCCGACCGCGGCCAGCCGCTCCACGAACGCCCAGCGCAGCTCGGTGTCGACGACGAGGCCCTCGACCGTCTCCGCGCCGTCCAGCAGCGCCCGGAGCAGGTCCAGCTGGACAGGGGTGCGGGCCGTCGCCGCGAAGGCGCGGGCCCAGGCCAGCTGGTGGTCGCCGGCCGGCTCCGCGGCGCGCAGGTGCGCGAGCGTCGCCTCCGTCCACTGGGTCAGGCCCGCCTCGCGGAACCCCGGCGCCGCGTACAGGTCCAGGGCCAGCTTCACCTGGCGGTGCAGCGACTGGACGACGCCGATGTCCGACTCCTTGCCGATGCCGGACAGGACGAGCGAGAGGTAGTCGCGCGTCGCCAGTTCGCCGTCGCGGGTCATGTCCCAGGCGGAGGCCCAGCACAGGGCGCGCGGCAGCGACTCGGTGAAGTCACCGAGGTGCTCGGTGACGACCCGTAGCGACTCCTCGTCGAGCCGGACCTTCGCGTACGACAGGTCGTCGTCGTTGAGCAGGATGACCGCCGGACGGGCGGTGCCCGCCGGGAACGGGACCTCGGTGCGCTCGCCGTCGACGTCCAGCTCGATCCGGTTCGTGCGGACCAGCTTCCCGTCCCCGTCGAGGTCGTAGCAGCCGATCGCGATCCGGTGCGGGCGCAGCGTCGGCTCGCCCTTGGCGCCGGCGGGCAGCGCGGGGGCCTCCTGGAGCACGGTGAACGAGGTGACGTGACCGTTCCCGTCGGTGGTGACCTCCGGGCGCAGGATGTTGATGCCGGCCGTCTCCAGCCACGCCTTCGACCAGGTCTTCAGGTCGCGGCCGGAGGTCTCCTCCAGCGCGCCCAGCAGGTCGGAGAGGCGGGTGTTCCCGAACGCGTGCGCCTTGAAGTACGCCTGGACGCCCTTGAAGAACTCGTCCATGCCGACGTACGCCACGAGCTGCTTCAGGACCGAGGCGCCCTTGGCGTACGTGATGCCGTCGAAGTTGACCAGGACGTCGTCCAGGTCACGGATGTCCGCCATGATCGGGTGCGTCGACGGCAGCTGGTCCTGGCGGTACGCCCACGTCTTCATGGAGTTGGCGAACGTCGTCCAGGAGTGCGGCCACTTCGAGCCCTCCGCGTACGCCTGGCAGGCGATGGACGTGTACGTGGCGAACGACTCGTTCAGCCACAGGTCGTTCCACCACTCCATGGTGACGAGGTCGCCGAACCACATGTGGGCCAGCTCGTGCAGGATCGTCTCGGCCCGCGTCTCGTACGCCGCGTCCGTCACCTTCGAGCGGAACACGTACTGATCGCGGATGGTGACCGCGCCCGCGTTCTCCATCGCGCCCGCGTTGAACTCCGGGACGAACAGCTGGTCGTACTTGGCGAACGGGTACGCGTAGTCGAACTTCTCCTGGAACCAGTCGAAGCCCTGCCGTGTGACGTCGAAGATCGCGTCCGCGTCGAGGAACTCGGCGAGCGACGGGCGGCAGTAGATGCCGAGCGGAACGGACTGGCCGTCCTTCTCGTAGCTGCTGTGCACCGCGTGGTACGGGCCGACGATCAGGGCCGTGATGTACGTCGAGATACGCGGCGTCGGCTCGAAGACCCAGACGTCGTCCTTGGGCTCCGGCGTGGGGGAGTTCGAGATGACCGTCCAGCCCGCCGGTGCCTTCACGGTGAACTGGAAGGTCGCCTTCAGGTCGGGCTGCTCGAAGCTCGCGAAGACCCGGCGCGCGTCCGGGACCTCGAACTGTGTGTACAGGTAGGCCTGCTGGTCGACCTGGTCGACGAACCGGTGCAGACCCTCGCCGGTGTTGGTGTAGGCGCAGTCCGCGACCACCCGCAGCACGTTGGAGCCCGCGTGCAGGTGCGGCAGCGCGATCCGCGAGTCGCGGAAGACGGCGGCGACGTCCAGGGTCTTGCCGTTGAGCTCGACCTCGTGCACGGCCGGGGCGACCAGGTCGATGAAGGTCTCCGCACCGGCTTCGGCGGAGTCGAAGCGGACAGTGGTCACGGACCGGTAGGTGCCGCCCTCCTGCGCTCCGGAGAGGTCGAGATCGATCTCGTACGCGTCCACGGTCAGCAGGCGCGCCCGCTCCTGTGCCTCTTCGCGGGTCAGATTCGTGCCAGGCACGCGGTCATCTCCTTCGATGGTGACGTTTCCGGTCATCCTTCCACGTCGATCCCCGGGAGAAGCGGAGTAGCCACTGTTTGCCTACTGCGGTAGCATTGGTGGTATGAAGATCAGTGTGAGCTTGCCGCAGGAGGATGTCGCCTTCGTCGACGAGTACGCCATGAAGACCGACGCGGACTCCCGGTCCGCCGTGATACATGCCGCCATCGAGCTGCTGCGTGTCGCCGGACTCGAGGCGGAGTACACCGAGGCGTTCGAGGAGTGGGACGCGAGCGAGGACGCCGCGCTCTGGGACCGCACGGTGGGGGACGGAATCGCCGATGCGTAGAGGCGATATCCATCTGGTCGATCTGGAGCCGGCCAGGGGCAGTGAGGCCAACAAGGTCAGGCCGGCCGTGATCGTGTCCAACAACGCGGCCAACCAGTCGGCGGAGCTCAGCGGCCGAGGTGTGATCACTGTCGTGCCGGTGACGTCGAACATCGCGCGTGTTCTCACGTTCCAGGTCCTTCTCAGGGCTGACGAGAGCCGTCTGCTGAAGGACTCGAAGGTCCAGTGCGAGCAGGTCCGGGCGGTCTCTCCGGACCGTGTGCTGAAACGGATCGGCACCGTCCCGCGCCCGCGCATGGCCGAGATCGACGCCGCCCTGCGACGTCACCTCGCCCTCTGACACATGCGGACGCCGGAGCCCGCACACGCTCCCCGGTGACATGCGAGAGGGCGGCCACCGAGCACCGGTGGCCGCCCTCTCGCATGCTTCGTGGGTGTCAGCCGTTCAGCTCGGCGGCGACCAGCTCCGCGATCTGCACGGCGTTCAGCGCCGCGCCCTTGCGCAGGTTGTCGCCGGAGACGAAGAGCGCCAGACCGTTCTCGACGGTCTCGTCGGCCCGGATGCGGCCAACGTACGACACGTCCTGGCCGGCCGCCTGGAGCGGGGTGGGGATCTCCGAGAGCTCGACACCCTCGGCGCCCTCGAGCAGCTCGTAGGCGCGCTCCACACCGATCGGGCGGGCGAAGCGGGCGTTGATCTGGAGCGAGTGACCGGTGAAGACCGGGACCCGGACACAGGTGCCGGACACCTTGAGCTCCGGGATCTCCAGGATCTTGCGGGACTCGTTGCGGAGCTTCTGCTCCTCGTCGGTCTCGAAGGAGCCGTCGTCCACGATCGAACCGGCCAGCGGCAGTACGTTGAAGGCGATGGGCCGCTTGTAGACGGCCGGCTCGGGGAACTCGACGGCGCCGCCGTCGTGGGTGAGCTTGTCGGCGTCGGCGACCACCTTGGACGCCTGTCCGTGCAGCTCGGAGACGCCGGCCAGGCCGGAGCCGGAGACCGCCTGGTAGCTGGTGACGACCAGCGCGTCGAGACCGGCCTCGTCGTGCAGCGGGCGCAGCACGGGCATCGCGGCCATCGTCGTGCAGTTCGGGTTCGCGATGATGCCCTTGGGGCGGTTCTTGATCGCGTGCGCGTTGACCTCGGAGACGACGAGCGGGACCTCGGGGTCCTTGCGCCATGCGGAGGAGTTGTCGATCACCACGGCGCCCTGGGCGGCTACCTTCTCGGCGAGCGCCTTGGAGGTGGCGCCGCCGGCCGAGAACAGCACGATGTCGAGACCCGTGTAGTCCGCGGTGGAGGCGTCCTCGACGGTGATCTCCTGGCCCTGCCACTCGATGGTGGAGCCTGCGGAGCGGGCGGAGGCGAAGAGCCGCAGCTGGTCGGTCGGGAATTTCCGCTCGGCCAGGATCCTGCGCATGACTGTGCCGACCTGACCGGTGGCGCCGACGATTCCGACCTTCACAGGGACTCCTTCAAACGTACGAACTGGCACGGTTGCCGCTCCATGATGCGTATGTCCACGGCTTCCTTGTCCAATCCATTGTCCGGCAGACGGACGGTGTCCGGGTTCGGGCCGGGCAGAGCAGTGGGGCGGGCGCTCCGGAGAGCGCCCGCCCCACTGTCGTTACCGACAACGCATCCGGGTCGTTACGGCGTGACCTTCTCGATCACGACGCTGCCGGTGCCCGCCGCGGTGCCGCGGCTGTTCACCAGCTGCACCTCGCCGAAGAACTGGCGTCCCTCGGGAGCCGCACCGCCGACCACGACGTCCGCGCCGACCTGCGCCGAAGCGCCGCTGGCCAGGTTCACGGCCTTCGACTCGTCGACCTTGAGCGTGCCGAGCGACGGGGAGTAGTACACGTCACGGTAGTCGTACGTGGTGGTCCCGGCCGGAACCGAGTAGCCGTCCACGACGATCGTGTACGTGCCGGCGGCGGGGGCGGCCAGGCTGACCGACTCCTCCGCACCCGCGCTCGTGGACGAACCGACCTCGGTGCCGTCCGCGTCGAGCACGTACAGGTCGATGTCGGCGTTGGCGTCCGAGGTGCCGCCGACGGCGACGTCCAGCTTCTCGACGCCCTCACCGATGGTGACCGTGGTGACCTGCTGGTCACCCGTCTTGATCGACGGCGTGTCGACCTTGGCCGAGCCCAGCGAGCCGCCCTTGAGCTTGCCCTCCAGGTCGCCCGCGGAGTTGGTGACGGTCCAGTTCACCGCGGTCGGCGTGCCGACCTTCGCCTCGGGCAGCGTCTGCACGGCCGGGTCGAAGGACGCGCCGAGCAGGCTGACATCCAGCTTGAACGGGTTGTCCAGCAGCGGCGACGTACGCCGTGCCTCGACCTCGATCTCCCAGACACCGGCCTGCGGGTCGGTGTACGAGCGCACGTCGGGGCGGCAGGTGTTGGTCGGGTTGTCGTAGTTCGGGTAGCAGAACGGCGTACCGCTGTCCTCCATCGCCACCCCGTACGGGTGGATGGAGATGAAGCGGGTCTGGCTGCCCGAGCGCAGCGCGCTCATCGCGACCTCGAGGGTCTTGGCGCCCTCCGGCACGTTCACGAAGTACGACGTGGTGCCGTTGCGCTGCACCGAGCCGGACGCGGCGAACGCGTAGGCGGGCTTCACCAGGTCCTTGGCGACGACGACGGTGGCGAGGATCTGCTGGTCCACACCGGAGGTCTTCGCATCATCGACCTGCAGGATCGCGCTGTGCACGCCCGCGCTGCCCGGCTTCGCCTGGACCTTGACGGTCACCGGCTTGCCCAGCGGCAGCGAGACGGTGCTGCTGCCGGTCAGTGCGAAGGTGCCGTCGTTGTTCTTCCAGGACAGCTTGTGCGCGACGGCCTTGTCCGGGCCCGTGGTGCGGGTGACCGTGACGTCGTACGACTTCTTCTGGCCGGCCTTCAGGCCGCCCTCGCGGTCGTACAGACCGGTGCCGAAGCCGGGGGTCTTCAGCGCGAAGTCGATCGCCGTGTCGACCGGGGCCTTCACGGAGTACTCGTGCGCCGGGGAACCCTGCTTCTCGATCTGCTTCCAGGCGCCCACGATGTTGATCAGGCCGGAACCCTGGGCGTGCGCGGGCACACCCTGGATGTGGGTCGCGGTGCTGGTCAGCGCGGTACGCAGGTCGGCCGGGGGCAGCTCGATGTGCTTCTGCTTCGCGGCGGACAGCAGCAGAGCGGTCGCACCGGCGGCCTGCGGCGAGGACATCGAGGTGCCCTGCAGCATGGAGTATCCGGCCGGCAGCGAGTAGCCCGCCTCCTTGACCGGGCCGCCGGGCAGCCAGGTCTGGGTGGTGTTGATGGAGGCGCCGGGCGCGGTCAGGATCGGGGCGAAGCCGCCGTCCTCACGCGGACCACGGGACGAGAACGGCAGCATGTCGTACTTCTTGGTGACATTGGAGCCGTAGTTGGCCGCCCAGGTCTCCTTGGAGATGGACGCGCCGACGGAGATGACGTGGTCGGCGAGGCCGGGGTCACCGATGGTGTTCACACCCGGGCCGTCGTTGCCGGCCGAGATGACCAGCTGGACGCCGTACGTGTCGATGAGCCGCTTGTACGTCGCGGCGCGGGCGTTGTTGCCGTCGTTGAGCGGCGGCAGGCCACCGATCGACATGTTGACGACATCGACACCGCGGTTGACGACGAGGTCGATCATGCCCTCGGTGAGCGCGATGTTGGTGCAGCCGCCGGACCAGGTGCAGGCGCGCGAGGAGACGATCTTCGCGCCGGGCGCGGCGCCGTTCATCTTGCCGCCGAAGAGCCCGTTGGCGGAGGTGATGCCGGCGACGTGGGTGCCGTGCTCGCTCTCGATGACACCGATGTTGACGTAGTCGGCCTTGTCGCCCGCCGCGTTGTACACGACGTCCTTGCGCGTCTCGACGACGAACGGGATGCGCTCGACGACCTGGGTCCGCGGGTCGTCCGTGCCGAAGTAGGAGACCTGGTACTTCTCCTTGTACGGCTTCATGACGGCGTCGTTGGAGAAGTTGGCGTCGTTGTTCAGGTCGACGCGCGTGGTACCGGCGACCGGGTCGTAGAGCACGGCCCAGGTGTCGGTGGTGTCGCCGTCCCGGTTCAGGTCCCCGGCCATGTCGCCGCCCTTGGTGGCGGCCTCGGAGAAGAGCTGGATCTTGTACGATCCGGCCGGCGCCGAGTAGGTGCGGCCACCGATCGTGAAGACGGGGCCGGTCACCGAGGCGGTCATCCGCAGCCAGGTACCGTCGCCGTCGCTGACCGGGTCGGTGGCCGTCACCCAGTCGACGATCTTGCGCTCGCCGGTGCTGGTCTTCCGGAGCGCCGGGTGACCGAGGTCGACACCCGAGTCCAGGATGCCGATGGTCACGCCGCGGCCGTCGGCCTTCGGGTGCTGCTTGACGAAGTCGACCGCGCCCGTCTCGAAGGACGGGTTGTACGGGTTCTTCGCCGGCGTGTTCTTGCCGGGCGCCGGGTAGTCGCCCGTGGTCTTCGTCTTCGTCTTCGCCCCGGCGGCCCGGTCGCCCGTGGGCGTCGGGTCGTCGAGCATGATCTCCTGCTTGAGATCGATGCCGTGGACGGAGGTCAGCTTCGAGGCCGCCTTGATGGTGGCCTCGGCGGTCGCGGTCGGCACGGTCGCGCGTACGTAGCCGAGCTTGTCGTACGTACGACCCAGCACGGACCCCTTCACGGCGTCCAGCTGCGCGGCGACCTGTTCGGTCGCACCGGGCGCGGTGGCGACCATCATGGTGACGTTCTTCTCGCCCTTGGCCTTCGCCTTGGTCAGGAGGTCGGCGTCGGCCGTACCGAGCTTGTCGCTGGTGGCGGCCGCCTTCACGGGGGCATCGGCCGGGTCGTCGGCGGCGAAGACCGGGGCCGCGCCGGAGGCGGCCAGTGCGGCCACCAGACCGGCGGCGGCCGCGACTCGGGCCACGCGTCTCGCCCCGGATATGGAGCTGGGGGATTCGGAGGTCATCAGCATCCCTGTATGTGAAAGAGAAAGTCCGGAATTCGGTACCGGATGACCGCTCAGCCTTTCGCAAATGACCTGGGTTTGTGGAGGGTTGAGGGAGGCGAGATGCGGCCATGGCGTACTCCCGCCACTGGGGCTGATGCGTCATGAGGGACGAAAGGGTCGATAACTGCCTTGTCACCGGGGAAGAACGACCACATACGCGGCGGGTTCGCGGTCGGCCGCCGCCATCAGCGCGGTGCGCACCACGGTCGCCTGCTGCTCCGCCGCGACGCGCAGTTTCCTCGGCGCGACGTGGACGACGGTGACCCCGAGCCGTTCCAGATGCTCCCGCTCGGCGGCGCAGCCGTACCACTCGGCGTCGTGCCCCTCCTGGCGCCGGTCGCCGTCGAGCGTGCTGTGCAGGGGCGCCCTGCTGTCGAGTTCGACAGCGACGGCCTGGTCGGGCCAGTAGGCGTCCACCCCGCCGAGGTGCGGGCCGCCGGGCAGCCGCAGGTCCACATTCCAGAGCGGCTCCGGCAGGTCGTAGGTCCGCACCATGTCGTACAGCCGGCTCTCCGCCAGCGCCCGCCCCTCCGCGAGCAGCGAGTCGACGGCGTCCACGATGTGGGGCCGGTCCAGCAACTTGCTGCGGCTCAGCTCACGTACGACCGCTGCGGGTTCGCAGTGTCCGCCGCGGACCGCCTCGGTGAGCAGCAGCCGTACGGCTGCGGTGTCCCCGAGGCCGCTGACCGCATCCGCCAGTGCTCGTGCCACGGGGGCCACCGGCAGACCGGCGAGCTGCTCGGGGCTGGGCAGTTCGGTCGTCCGCACCACGCGCACGTACCGGACGGACCGCAGCCGCCGGTGGCGCGGTACCAGCACGTCGATCCGGCCGAGCGAACCCAACGGCGGTACGAGGGAGAACCCGTGGAGGGCGAGCGCGGCCGAGCCGGTGACCATGGCCTCGCCGTAGCCGGTGGTGCGCGCCGGGCCGCCCTGCGCGGGGACGGTGCGCCGCCGCCCGACGTACAGCAGGGCGGACCGCAGCCGCTCCTCGCCGGTGGGCGGCCCCGGGTGCAGCACGTACACGCCGGGCAGCGGCTGCTGCCACGGACCACCGGCCCGGCACTGCGCGGCAGCCCGTGCGGGGGAGACGCCGAGTGTCTTCAACTGCTCGACGGACAGCACGCGTTGCCGTTCGCCGACGGGGGGTCGGAAGTGGGGGGAGAGAGGGGTGTTCTGGGTCATGCTCCGGGGTATGCCGCAGGCCGCGGTGCGGCTAACCCCTGTTACACGCCCGTCGACAATTCAGGACAACGCCGTCCTAAAGTACAGACGTTCGACAACCGAAAAGGGCGATCCCGACGGGGATTGTGCGTCGCGTCGGCCCACGCGGGCCGCTGCGGCTCGCCTCGGCTGCTGCCGGCCCCGGCGCCGGACGGGCCGAAGATCAGGCCCGTCCGGCGATCGAGGGTGGCGCTGCCGCGCTCGCCCCGGGGCGCCCCGTCAGAGGCCGGCCCCGGCCCCCGCGTCACACGCCTGCGCCCGCAACGCCCGCGCCAGATCGTCCCGCGCCTCCAGCACCAGCCGACGCAACGCCGGCGCCGCATCCGCATGCGCCTCCAGCCAGGCATCCGCCGCCGCCAGCGTCGCCGGATCGTCCTGCAGCGCCGGGAACAGACCCTTCACCACGGACATCCCGATCTGGATCGACCGCTCGGCCCACACCCGTTCGATCGCATCGAAGTACCGGGCTGCGTAAGGCGCCAGCAACTCCCGCTGCGACGACTGCCCGAACCCCGCGATCGTCGCCTCGACCAGCGCGTTGGACAGCGCGTCCGACTCCACCACGGCCGCCCACGCCTGCGCCTTGACCGCCGCCGACGGCCGCGACGCCAGGCACCGCACCTGGTGCCGCTTGCCGGACGCCGTGTCGTCCCGGGCCAGTTCGGCATCGATCACCGACTCGTCGGCGACCCCGTGCGCGGCCAGCGCGGACACGAACGCCCACCGCAGCTCCTGGTCGACCTCCAGCCCGTCGATCCGTGCGGACTCCCCCAGCAGTGAGGACAGCAGCTGGAAGTCCGATTCCGAGTCCGCGACCGACGCGAAGAACCGCGCCCACGCCAGCTGGTGCTCGCTCCCCGGGTCGGCGATCCGCAGCTCCCGCAGCGCACCCTCGGCCAGCGCCCGTCCGCCCTCCTCACGCCACCCCGGGGCGGCGTAGTGGACGAGCGCGGTCCGGGTCCAGGCATGCAGCATCTGCAGGACGCCGATATCGGACTCCTGGCCGGAGAAGGCCAGCACGAGCGAGATGAAGTCCTGGGCCGGCATCAGCCCGTCCCGCGTCAGGTTCCACAGCGCGGACCAGCACAGCGCCCGGGCCAGCGGGTCGGTGATGTCCCCGAGGTGCGCGCGCAGGGTGGCGAGGGACGCCTCGTCGAAGCGGACCTTGCAGTACGTGAGGTCGTCGTCGTTGACGAGGATCAGCTCGGGCCTCTCGACGCCGGCCAGCGCGGCGACCACCGTGCGCGGTCCCGCCACATCCACCTCGGCGCGCGCGTACCGCACCAGGTCGCCGCGGGTCGTGCGGCGGTACAGGCCGACCGCGACCCGGTGCGGCCGCAGCTCGGGGTGCGAGTCGGCTGCCTCCTGGAGGACCGCCAGCTCGGTGATCCGGTCCGCCGCGCCGTACGTCACCACCGGCGTCAGCGAGTTGACGCCGGCGGTCTGCAGCCACGACCGCGACCAGGTGACCATGTCCCGCCCGGACGTCTCGGCCAGCACCGACAGCAGGTCGCCCAGCTGCGTGTTGCCGTACGCATGCTTCTTGAAGTAGCGCCGGGCCCCCTCCAGGAACGCGTCCCGTCCCGCGTACGCCACCAGCTGCTTCAGCACCGACGCACCCTTGGCGTACGTGATGCCGTCGAAGTTCAGCTTGGCGTCCTCCAGGTCACGGATGTCGGCCGTGATCGGGTGCGTGGACGGCAGCTGGTCGGCGCGGTACGCCCAGGACTTCCGGTTGTTGGCGAAGGTGATCCAGCCGTCCTTGAAGCGGGTCGACTCCACCATGGCGAAGACGCCCATGAAGTCGGCGAACGACTCCTTCAGCCACAGGTCGTCCCACCACTGCATGGTGACGAGGTCGCCGAACCACATGTGCGCCATCTCGTGCAGGATGACGTTGGCACGGCTCTCGTACGACGCCTGCGTGACCTTGCCGCGGAAGATGTACTCCTCGCGGAACGTGACACAGCCCGGGTTCTCCATCGCGCCGAGGTTGTACTCGGGGACGAACGCCTGGTCGTACTTCCCGAACGGGTACGGGTAGTCGAAGTTGTCGTGGAAGAAGTCCAGGCCCTGCTTGGTGACGAGGAAGATGTCGTCCGCGTCGAAGTGCCGGGCGAGCCCCTTGCGGCAGAGCGCGCCGAGCGGGATGTCCAGCGTCGTGCCGTCGTCGAAGGTACGGCTGTACGAGTCGGTCACATGGTGGTACGGACCGGCGACGACCGCCGTGATGTACGTCGAGATCGGCTTCGTCTCGGCGAACCGCCAGACCCCGCCGTCCCGGGACTCCTCGGCCCCGTTGCTCCAGACCGTCCACCCCTCGGGTGCCGTCACCTCGAAGCGGAAAGGGGCCTTCAGGTCGGGCTGCTCGAAGTTCGCGAAGACGCGCCGCGCGTCGGCCGGCTCGTACTGCGTGTAGAGGTAGACCTCGCCGTCCTCCGGGTCGACGAACCGGTGCATGCCCTCGCCGGTCCGGCTGTACGCGCACTGCGCGTCGACCACCAGGACGTTCTCGCCCTCCGGCAGACCGTCCAGCGCCACCCGCGTCCCGTCGAAGACGGCGGCGGGGTCGAGTGCCTGCCCGTTCAGGGTCACCGAGGTCACGCTCGGCGCCAGCAGATCCGCGAACGTCGACGCCCCCGCTCGCGCGGAGCGGAACCGGATCGTGGTCACCGAGCGGAAGGTCCGGGGATCGACGGCCGGCCGGTCCCCGCCGTCCCAGCCGCCGCTGTCGGGATCGCCGATCGCGGACCGCAGGTCGAGCACGACGTCGTATCCGTCGACGGTCAGCAGCTCGGCCCGCTCGTGGGCTTCGTCGCGGGACAGGTTTTGACCGGGCACTGGTGCACTCCTTTGTGTCACGTTCGAACAGTTTGATCCTCCCATGTGCGTCCCGGCCCGGGCGCGCGGGAATGGCAGGGCCGTTCGGCGGTGTTCTCGCGCACAGGTGCGATCGCCTCTTGAGGAGAGACATGTCTGAGAACGCCACGGTGAACGGCAAGACGCCCGCCGATTTCTGGTTCGACCCGCTCTGTCCCTGGGCGTGGATGACCTCCCGCTGGATGCTGGAGGTGGAGAAGGTCCGCGACGTCGAGGTCCGCTGGCATGTGATGAGCCTTGCCGTCCTCAACGAGAACAGGCTCGACGAGCTGCCCGACGAGTACCGCGACATGCTCGAGACCAAGGCCTGGGGCCCGGTCCGCGTCGTCGTCGCCGCCCAGCAGAAGCACGGTGACGACATCGTCGGCCCCCTGTACACCGCGCTGGGCACCCGCTTCCACAACCAGGGCGAGGGCCCCACCCGTGAGGCGATCGTGGCGGCGCTCGAAGACGTCGGTCTGCCGGCCGAACTCGCGGAGTACGCCGACTCGGACACGTACGACGCGGAGCTGCGCGCCTCCCACCAGGAGGGCATCGACAAGGTCGGCCAGGACGTCGGCACGCCGGTCATCGCCGTGCCGGGCTCCGACGGCGAGCAGATCGCCTTCTTCGGCCCGGTCGTCACCCCCGCCCCGAAGGGCGAGGCGGCGGCGAAGCTGTGGGACGGCACGCTGCTGGTGGCGTCGATCCCCGGCTTCTACGAGATCAAGCGGACCCGGACGCAGGGCCCGATCTTCGACTGACGTACCCACCGGTGCGGGTTCCGGCCACCGTCCGGAACCCGCACCCTGGTGCGTCAGGCGTACAGCTGGGCGGGCTTCGGCAGCCGCCCGGCCCACCCGTCGCAGCATCCGGACGGGTCAGGCAATCAGCTCCGCAGGGTCAACAACCGGGCGGTTCGGCGGAGTTCCTGGCGGTCCGCCCATGTTGCGACTGCCTCGGCGGCCGGTGGCGGAGGGGCTTCCGGGCTGCGCTGTCCGGCGGGCCACGCCGTGGCGCTCGATCCCGAGGCCCGCGAAGTTCGCCGCGCAGCGGTCTCACCGGAAGGACCCGGCGGCGTGTGCTGCCCAGTCGGCGAAGGTGCGCGGCGCGCGGCCGAGGATCTGCTCGACGTCGGGGCTGACCTTCTGCTCCGCCGCCAGCGGCTCGCCGAGGATGCCGAGCGTGCCCTCCACCACCGGCGCGGGCATGAACTGCAACATCTGCGCGCGGGCCTCCTCGCGGGTCTGCTCGACGAACCGCACCGCAGTGCCCAGCGCGTCGCCGATCGCCTCGGCCCGTTCCCGCTGGGTGACCGCCGCGGGACCGGTCAGTTCGTACGTACGGCCCGCGTGTCCGGCCTCGCGCAGGACCACGGCCGCGACCTCGGCGACATCCGCCGGGTCGACGGTGGGCAGCCCGACGTCGCCGAAGGGTGCGGCGACTGTGCGCTGCGTACGGATCGACTCGGCCCACGCGAAGGTGTTGGAGTTCAGGCCGCCGGACCGTAGGACCGTCCATGCGAGGCCCGGCCGGCGGACGGCGTCCTCGAACGCCCCCGGGTGACGGTAGGCCTCCGGCCGTGTCCCGACGCCCAGGGAGGAGAGCACGACGACGCGCCGCACCCCGCCGGCCTCTGCGATGTCGAGGATGCCCTGCGGGTCGTCGCCCGCGACGAGCAGGAACAGTGCGTCGGCGCCGTCCAGTGCGGTGCGCAGGCTCTCCGGATCGGCGAGATCGGCCCGCTGGTGTCGTACGCCGTCGGGCAGGTCCGCCGGAGGCCGCCGGGAGACGGCCGTCACCTGCTCACCGGCCGAGGCGAGGATCCGTACGAGTTCCCGTCCGACGTTTCCGGTCGCTCCCGTTACAACGATCATGAGGTTCCCCGAGTTAGTTAGTTGACTGACTTAGACGTGACGATAGCGGGTCGCCCGGCGCGCGTCTACAGTTAGTCAGGTGACTCACTCAAAAAGTGTCCGGCAGTCGCCGGGCAAGCGGGAAAGGCTGGCGGCCGCCGCGGCCCAGGTACTTCACGAGCAGGGCGTCGAACAGACGACGATCGCCGACATCGCACGAGCGGCCGATGTCCCGTTGGGCAACGTGTACTACTACTTCAAGACCAAGGATCAGCTCGTCGAGGCGGCGATCGACGCGCATGCGCAGAGCCTGAGGTCGATGATCGGCGTGCTCGACGAGCTTCCCGCACCCCAGGACCGGCTGAAGGCACTCCTGAACGGCTGGGTCGAACAGCGCGAGCTGACGGCTCGGTACGGCTGTCCCACCGGGACCATGGCCTCGGAACTCGACAAGCGGGCCGACGGTCTCGACCAGTCGGTCGCCAAGGTCATCCAGGTGCTGCTCGACTGGGTCGAGCAGCAGTTCCAGTCGATGGGCCGCAGTGACTCCCGTGAACTGGCGGTCGCTCTGATCGCCGCCTATCAGGGGATCTCGCTGCTCACCAACACCTTCCGGGACCCCGACCTGATGGCCGCCGAAGGGCGCCGGCTGGAACGCTGGATCGACTCGCTCACCTGACGGGGTTCACGCGTCGAGTCGGCTCATGATCTCGACGGTGTCGCCGACGGCCACCACACCGTCGCAAACCACTGCGTTCTTCACGCCGAAGCTGACCTTGTTGCCGTAGTCGGGTTCGCGGCGGTACGTCGCCAGGGTCCGGACCGGCTCCGGGCCCGCCCGGAGGCCCGTCGACTGGTCCACCAGCGGGACGTTGCACCGCATCGCCCTCACGGAGTAGGCCAGTTCGGCCGATCCGATGGTCATCCGGCGTACCCGGTCCTCGAAGTGCGGCTCGTCGGCACCGGACAGGACGATGTTCGGGCGGAAGCGGTCCATCGGTACGCCGGCCGCGTCGCCCCGGGCCTCGATACGGGCGTTGAGGCCGGCCAGCGACGCGGTGGAGGCGACCAGCACCGCATGGGCGTCGGCGAAGGCGACCTTGCCGGGGGTCTCGCCCCAGCCGTCCCGGTCGAAGCCGGGCGCCACCCGTACCAGCCGGGACTTCGCGCCGAGCACCTCCGAGAACCACTCGGCGACCGCGTCCCCCTGGTCGCACGCCTCGCCGAGCGGACGGTCGAACATACTGACCGCGCGGCGCCGACCGTCCCGGTCGACGGCCAGCTCCAGCGGCTCCAGGTCCGGCACGGAGAGGGCCAGGACGGCGCCGCCGTCCAGGACTTCGGCCCTGATCGCAGCCATCGCGGGGTGTGTCCGCTGACTACGGAACGCGCCGTCCTCGGCGTTCACCACCATGAACGTACGGTCGTGCACGAGACCGGTCGCGGTGATCTCCGCCCGGTCGACCGGAACCGCGCCGCAGCCCTTGACGGGGTAGTACGCCAGTCCCTGAACGGTGATGGTCATGACGTCCCCTCCCGGGCAGCCGCTTCGAGTGCGTCGACGCTGCCGGACATGATCGTGCGGATGTGCCGGGTGATGAGCTCGACGGGCCAGTCCCACCAGGCGACGGCGAGGAGCCGGGCGACGGTCTCGTCGTCGTAGCGGGTACGGATCAGCCGCGCCGGGTTGCCGCCGACGATGCCGTAGTCCGGGACGTCGCCGGCGACGACCGCGCCGGCACCGACGACGGCGCCGTGCCCTATCCGTACGCCCGGCAGGACCATCGATCCGTAGCCGAACCAGACATCGTTGCCGACGACGGTGTCGCCCCGGTTCGGCAGTCCGGTGAGCAGGTCGAAGTGGTCGGCCCAGGAGCCGCCCATCGTGGGGAACGGGAACGTGGAGGGGCCGTCCATACGATGGTTGGCGCCGTTCATGAGGAACCGCACGCCGGTCCCGAGCGCGCAGAACTTTCCGATGACGAGCTTCTCCGGGCCGTAGTGATACAGCACGTTGCGGGTCTCGAAGGCGGTCGCGTCATCGGGGTCGTCGTAGTACGAGTAGGCGCCCACCTCGATCAGTTCCGATGTCACCAGGGGCTTCAGCTGGACCACACGCGGCTGCCCGGGCATGGGGTGCACAGCGGTGGGATCGGCGGGGGCGGCGGGGACCGGACTCATGGCGCCATCATCGCATTCACCCCGAAGGGCAGCCGCTGGATGGCAAGGAGGCGATGCCGTGACGCCGGCGGAAGGTGTGGGGCGGGCACCGGTTCGCCGAACCGGTCGCGGTCGGGCCGACGCCGGGTGCCCCGCGGTACGGACCGCCGGTGCCGAGCGGCACGACGGGCCGATGACCGCAGCTCGTCAGCGACGGGCCATGGGCCTCGTCGGCAGCGGCCGCCAGCGGGCCGCGACGTCGCGCATGACCAGGACGCTGTCCAGGGACGCGGTGCCGGGCGGGAAGCGGCCCGGGTCGTCGAAGAAGGACGACCGCGCGGATCGCACCCGTCCGGCTGCCACCTGCCACGCGTCCGTCTCCAGCTCCATGGCGTCGAGGCGGCGGCCTGCAGCTGTCGGGGACAGGCCCCTGGCCCCGGCGCGGAAGAAGTCCGATGCCTCCTGGAGATCGGTGAAGAGTTCACTGCCGCGCAGTTCGTCGGTGACCTCGGCCGTGACGTCGACCCGGATCTCACCGTCCCGGGTGGCGAGAGCGACGCGTACCTCGGCGGGCCTCTCGTGCACCGTGAAGTCGGCGCGGCCGTGCTCACCGGGGAAAAACCGCCCGCCCGCCCAGGAGTTGATCCGGGAGTCGGTGTCGCGGCGTGTGATGTAGACGCCGGTCTCGACGCCGTCCGGACCGTCCCACTCGACAGAGATGCGGTGCGCGGCGTTCTCGCTTCGCAGACCCACCGGCGCGGGCGCCCATGTGGGGCGTGCGGAGCCCAGGCGCAGGAGGCAGATGCCGGCGACGGCGTGACCGCGTACCAACTGGGGCCGCAGGCCGGCGGGCAGCAGGCGGGCGGCGGCGTCCGGGGCGACCCGGTAGTTCACCAGGAGACGGCGCTCGATGACGCTGGAGAGTCGGGGCTGGATCATGATGTGCCGCCTTCCTCTTGCGTGGCGGACCGCCACTTGGTGTGACGCAGGACGATCTGCTCGGGGCAGACGGAGCTCAGGAACCGTCCGATGCTGGTCGCCAGCCGGTCCTCGGCCAGCGAGTAGAGGATGCGGTTGCCGTCGCGGCGCTCGGTGACCAGCCCGGCGCCCTTCAGTACGCCCAGGTGGCGGGAGATGGACGGTGCGCTGATCGCGAACCGGGCCGCGATCTCCCCGGCCGCCAGCTCGCCGCCCCGGAGGTCCTCCAGGATCTGGCGCCTGGTCGGATCGGCGAGGGCGCGGAAGGCGCTCGCCTCGTCATCGGTCGTTGCCATGGCTCATATTTAGCACATGAGCTAATTAGCGAACAAGCTAAATGTGCGGGAATGGGGGAGCCCCGGCGAGTCACGTCCTCGCGGGGGCTCCCCGTTTCATCCGCCTGCCGGTGAAGGTTGAGAAGACGATCACGAGGCAGGGCGTCCGTGCGCCCGGGTCAGGGGGCGAGCAGCAGGACGTCGGCGCGCTCCTTGGCGGCCGCGTACCGCTTCGCCACGTCCTGCCAGTTGACGACGCGCCACATGGCTTCGATGAAGTCGACCTTCTGGTTCTTGTACTGGAGGTAGAAGGCGTGTTCCCAGGCGTCGAAGACCAGGATCGGAACCGAGCCCTGGCCGACGTTGCCCTGGTGGTCGTAGACCTGCTCGACGATCAGCCTGCCGCTGAGCGGCTCGTACGCCAGCACCCCCCAGCCGGAACCCTGCGTGGTGGCGGCGGCCTTCGTCAGCTGGGACTTGAAGCCCGCGTACGAGCCGAAGGAGTCGGTGATGGCGTCCGCGAGGTCGCCGACGCCGTCCGCCGCGAGGGGCTCGCCGCCGCCGTCGCCGCTCATGTTGTGCCAGTAGATCGAGTGCAGGATGTGGCCGGAGAGATGGAACGCGAGGTTCTTCTGCAGGCCGTTGACGGCTCCCCAGGCCTCCTTGTCACGCGCCTCTTCCAACTGCTCCAGGGTGGCGTTGGCGCCCTTGACGTAGGCGGCGTGGTGCTTGTCGTGGTGGAGCTCGATGATCTGCGGATTGATGACCGGTTCGAGCGCCGCGTAGTCGTAAGGGAGTTCCGGGAGCGTGTAGGTGGCCATGAGGCGAACCCTCCAACTGCTGTCCTGTTGTTATTGCAACCTATATGCAAGAGCAGGCTAACAGCAGGAAGGAGGGAATGTGATCAGCCCTTCGGCCCAGGACCGCAGGCCGTCCCGGGCGGGCGCCGTCAGGTGGCTCGCCGTCGGTCCGGTGTACGGCGACGGGAGGGCGGGGCCGAGCGGTCCGGCATGGCGGCGGCCCGGCTCGTCGCGGCCGCGGCGAAGGGCGGATGCGCGGCGCGGATCGCCTCCGGTGCACTGTCCGCCGGATCGTGGAATCCGGTGCTTGGCGCGACCCCGGTCCTCATGGGCGTCACCGCGCCGTCGGTCGGGTACCGTACCGGCGTGGTTGACAACTGCCTTTTCCCGAAAGGAAGTTGGGCACCGGGCGAGTGCCGGGCTGCGGCGGCGGGGCGCCGACCGCCGCATTCCCTGGACGGGTCCCGGCGCGACCGGACGCCTCGGCCCGTGACCACGAGCCACCGGCGGCGGGCCACATGGTGAGAATCCGGCAGATCCTGCGCCGGGCCCCGGCGCGCACTGCCCGCCGCACCGCCCCGTACCTCAAGCTGGTGACGAACTGGAACGGCGGGGCCGACGGCCCGGGGCGCTCGCCGCCCACGCCCGGGCCCGAACGGAGAGCCGATGACCATCTTCCCCACGACGCTGCTGCTCGCCCGGCACGGACAGACCGTCTGGCACTCCGAGAACCGCTACGCCGGGGTCAGCGAGGTCGCACTCACCGACGAGGGCCGCCACCAGGCCGAGCAGCTGGCCAAGTGGGCGGTCCGGCATCCGGTCGACGCGATCTGGACGTCGACCGTCTCCCGCGCCATCGAGACCGCGGAACCCGCCTGCCGGGCGCTCGGCCTCGTACCCGGCCGCGAACACGATCTGCGCGAGTGCGACTTCGGGGCGGTGGAGGGGCGCACCCTTGCCGAATTCGCCGCCGAGGATCCGAAATGGGCCGAGGCGTATGTCGCCGACCCGGTGACCCATCCGTTCCCCGGGGCCGAGGACCCGCGCACGGCGGCGGCCCGGGGGACGGCGGCGCTGCGCCGGATCGCGCACTTCCATCCGGGGCAGCGGGTACTGGTCGTCGCACACAACACGCTGCTGCGGCTGGTGCTGTGCGAACTGCTGTCGATCCCGCTCGGCGCCTACCGCCGGGTCCTTCCGCAATTGCGCAACGCGGCGGTGAGCGAGGTGCAACTGGGGGACGAGGGCGGCGCGCTGCTCTCCCTCAACGTGCCGTGTGCCCCCGACGTCAGTTCTTGACGGCCGCGGCCCGCCGCTGGCGTACCACACCGATGACGGCCAGTACGACGGTCAGTGCACCGGTCGCCAGCAGCTGGTCACGCGTGTCGGGCTCGCGCAGCATCAGCAGGAAGATGCCTGCCATGGCCGCCAGCGCGAGCAGCGTCCCCACCGGGAACAGCCACATCCGCACGACCAGCTTCTCGGGTGCCTCGCGCTCCAGCCGGCGGCGCAGGAGCAGCTGCGACACCGCGATGAAGATCCAGACGACCAGGATCACCGCGCCGATCATGTTGAGCAGCCACGGGAAGACATCGTCCGGCCGCCAGTAGCTCAACAGCACGCACAGGAAGCCGAAGACGGACGAGACGAGCACGGCGGTACGGGGCACGCCGGAGCTGACCCGGCCGAGCCGCTTCGGCCCCTGGCCGCGGGCGACCAGCGAGCAGGCCATCCGCGAAGCACCGTAGATGTTCGCGTTCATCGCGGAGAGCAGCGCGATCAGGATGACCACATTCATGATCTCCGCGGCGCCGCTGATGCCCAGGTGGTCGAGGGCCGCGTAGAACGGGCCGACCGCCGCGACCTTCGGGTCGTCCCACGGTACGAGAGTGACGATGACCGCCATCGAACCGACGTAGAACAGCGCGATCCGCCACATCGCCGTCCGGACCGCCTTGGCGACGCCCCGCACCGGGTTCTCGGACTCGGCCGCGGCGATGGTGACCGTCTCCAGACCGCCGTACGCGAAGACGGAGGCGAGCAGTCCGATGATGAAGCCGTTGGAGCCGTTCGGCAGGAACCCGCCGTCGCCGCGGAGATTGGTGCCGCCCGGGGCGTCCGTGCCGGGCAGCACCCCGAGGATCGCCAGCACGCCCAGCACCAGGAAGAGCGTGATCGCGGCGACCTTCAGCGAGGCGAACCAGAACTCGAACTCGCCGAAGTTCTTCACTGCGGCCAGGTTCGTGCCGAGGAAGACAGCCATGAACAGCGCCACCCACGCCCACTCGGGAGTGCCGGGCAGCCAGCCGGTGACGATCTTCGCGGCGCCGATCCCTTCCAGCCCGACGGCGACACAGAGCAGTACCCAGAACGCCCAGCCGGCGGTGAACCCCGCCCACGGCCCGATCGCCCGTTCGGCGTGGACGGAGAAGGAACCGGAGGCCGGATTGGCCGCGGACATCTCGCCGAGCATGCGCATCACGAACATGACCAGCAGCCCGGAGATGGCGTACGCGATGACGATCGAGGGCCCGGCGGAGGCGATACCCGCTCCGGAACCTACGAACAGCCCGGCACCGATGACGCCGCCGAGGGCGATCATCGACAGATGGCGCTGTTTGAGTCCATGGGTGAGGGCGGAGTCGGCCTTGACGGCGGACACGTCGGAGCCGGCCGGGACTGCGGAGACTTCGGAGCCGGCGGTGGGGGGAGACGCGGAGGTCCGAGACATGGACGTGCTCTGTTCGGTAGCTGAGACAGGGACGAGCCCACAGTCTGTGCGCGCCCGCCGCTCACACGGAACATGTGTCCGCTATACGGGCACCAGGCTCACACAAGGTGAACACCTGGGCACACACCCCGGGTACACGCCCCGCCACGGAACCGGTCGTCAGGCCCGTCGCCGGTCCCGCAGCTCCCGCGCCCCCGCGACGAGCAGCACCAGACCCGTCGCCCCCGCCGACCACAGCACCTGCGGGCGCGCCGCGTCATCGGTCAGCATCAGCACCAGTACGGCCACGAGCGCGGCCAGCGTCACCCAGGTCAGCCACGGGAAGCACCACATCCGCAAGGTCAGCGCCTCGGGCGCCTCGCGCTCCAGCCGGCGGCGCAGCCGCAGCTGCGACGCGGCGATCAGCCCCCAGACGAACAGCAGCACCGCGCCCACCGAGTTGAGCAGATAGAGGAAGACGGAGTCGGGCCACTTCAGATTGAGCAGTACGGAGACGAAGCCGAAGGCGACCGATGCGAGGACCGCCCGCCGCGGCACCCCGCCCCCGCCACCGCTCCCCGACACCTTGAGCAGTCCGCGGGGCCCCTCGCCGCGCTCGGCCAGCGAGAAGACCATCCGGGACGCGCCGTAGAGATTGGCGTTCAGCGCGGAGAGCAGCGCCACGAACACCACGATGTTCATGATCTGCCCGGCCGACGGCACCCCGATCGCGTCCAGGACCTTGACGTACGGACTCAGTCCGGCCTGCTGCGCGGTCCAGGGCAGCACCGTGACGATCACCAGCATCGAGCCGACGTAGAAGAAGAGGATCCGCACGACCGCGCTGCGCACCGCACGTCCCACCGCGCGCGCCGGGTCGTCGGTCTCGGCCGCAGCGATCGTCACGACCTCCAGGCCGCCGAACGCGAAGACGACGGTCAGCACGCCCGAGACGACGCCGCCCCAGCCGTTCGGCAGGAAGCCGCCCTGCCCGGTGAGATCGGTCAGCCCGACCGGATCGGTGTCCGGGAGCAGACCGAACACGGCGAGCAGCCCGAGCACCAGGAAGCTCACGATCGCGGCGACCTTGAGAGCGGCGAACCAGAACTCGAACTCGCCGAAGTTCTTCACCGCGGTCAGATTCGTGACGGTGAACACCACCATGAACGCCAGCACCCACGCCCACTGGTCCACGCCCGGCACCCAGCCGTGGGCGATCTGCGCGGCGGCCGTCGCCTCCACGGCGAGGACGACCACCAGCAGGAACCAGTAGAGCCATCCCACACTGAACCCGGCCCAGCGACCGAGCGCCCGCTCGGCATGGACGGAGAAGGCGCCGGAGGCAGGTATCGCGGCCGACATCTCGCCGAGCATCCGCATCACCAGCATCGCGAGCGCGCCGGCGATCAGATACGACACGACGATGCCCGGCCCGGCGACCGCGATCCCGGCGCCCGAACCGACGAAGAGTCCGGCGCCGATCACCCCGCCCAGGCCGAGCATGGTCAGATGGCGCTGCTTCAGTCCGTGCGAGAGCGGTTCCTGCTGCGTGGGGGGAGGGGCGTCGTGCATGGGGGTGCGGGTCACTCTCGGATAATTTATGGGGAACCTACAGTCTCACGCTGCGAGACGCGCCCCCTCGGGCACCCCCTCCAGGCCCCCACCTCAGTGACAAGCATCACGCCGTCACATGATTGTGTGGCGGTCTTTGTGCGAATCCCACCAACCCGCCAACCGCCGCTTTGTGGGCGGCTGATGGTGATCGAGCGTTAACCCGTGGGTTAACGTCAGCCTCAGTCTGTCCCCACCTGCCCTCACCACCGCGGAGTCCCGATGAGCACTGCTGCCGCCCCCGTCCGTACCGGAGCGGTCCTCGCCGACCTGCTGCCCGCCGTCAGGCACCGTTACGCCGTCGACACGGCCCTGGTCGTCGGTGGCGCCGCGCTCACCGGCATCGCCGCCCAGATCGCCGTCCCGATCCCCGGCTCCCCGGTCCCCGTCACCGGCCAGACCTTCGCCGCGCTCCTCGTCGGCACCGCGCTCGGCGCGCGCCGCGGCTTCCTCTCCCTCGCGGTGTACGCGCTCGTCGGCATGGCGGGCATGCCGTGGTTCGCCGGCGGCAGCTCCGGCGCGGGCGGCGCCTCGTTCGGTTACGTCCTCGGCATGCTCCTCGCCGCCACCGTGGTCGGCGATCTCGCCCGCCGCGGCGGCGACCGCTCCGTGCTGCGCACCGCCGGCACCATGGTGCTCGGCTCCGCGATCATCTACGCCGTCGGTGTCCCGTACCTCGCACTGTCCACCGGCATGTCGGCGAGCGCCGCGATCGCCGCCGGCCTGGTGCCCTTCCTGCTCGGTGACGCGCTGAAGGCGGCGCTGGCGATGGGCGCGCTGCCCGCAGCCTGGAAGCTCGTCGGCCGCCGCGGCTGACGGAGGCTCACGCGCCTCACGCGCTTTCGTGAACCGTTCCGAAGAGGCTCGCCGGGTCGCACTGCGACACCAGACCGGCGGGCCTCTTCCGTGCGCGCTCGTCGTGGTGCTTCGGTGCGGTCCCCGTCGCCCGACGAGAAGTCCGGCGGCCGGCCCACGGACGGTGGCTCAGGGCACCGGACACCCGCGCGTACAGCTCCCGTACCGCCGCGTCACGTCCGTACCGTCGAGCAGCGACAGCAGCCGCACCGGACAGGCGGCGCCGCGGTTCGGCACGGCATGGGTCACCGCGGGCACCGCGGCCGGCGGCCCGACCGGCTGATCCGTACCACCGTCATCGTCGACCGGTGCGTTCGGCATCGCGCTGTCCGTGCCCGGCGGTGTACACGACAGCGGCCCGGACCTTGTCGGCATCGGTGATGCCGACAAGGTCCGGGCCGCAACGTGGAACCTGTCCGGAACCCGGCCAGTGCCTCCGCATGTCCGGGGTCGCCGGGGGCGGAGGGTGATCCGGGCGGACAGTTGGTGGTACTCGGGGAGGCGCTCTCCGTTCGCGCGGTGTGCGGCAGGAGGGAGCCTCCCCGGTGCACCTGACATCGACCGTCAGGTGGGGAAGGGCTCGATCAGGCGTCGGCGGACGCGTCCGCCGTGACCGCGGCCGCTCCGGCCCTGCGCTGACGGACGTCACGCACCAGCGAGATCGCCACCACGATCGCCGCGACGAGCAGCGAGAGCAGCACCTGCTCACGTCCGCTGTCGTCGGTCAGCATGTAGACCAGCACGAACGAGATCATGGCGATCGTCGCCCAGGTCAGGTACGGGAAGAGCCACATCCGCACGACCAGCTTCTCCGGCGACTCGCGCAGGATGATGCCGCGCATCCGCAGCTGGGTGAAGCAGATGACCAGCCAGACGAACAGGGCGACGGCACCGGAGGAGTTCAGCAGGAACTGGAAGACGGTGTCCGGCCACTGGTAGTTGAAGAACACGGCGACGAAACCGAAGACGACGGAGGACAGGATGGCCGCCCGCGGCACGCCCCGCTTGTTCGTCCGGGCGAACGCCTTCGGCGCGTCACCGCGCTCGCCGAGCGAGAACGCCATCCGCGAGGCCGTGTAGAGGCCGGAGTTGAGGCAGGACAGCACGGCCGTCAGCACGATGACGTCCATCACCTGTCCGGCGTGCGGAATGCCGATCGAGTTCAGGGCGGCGACATAGCTGCCGTCCTTGAGGATCGACGCGTCGTTCCACGGCAGCAGGGTCAGCACGATGAAGATCGAGCCCAGGTAGAAGACGGCGATCCGCCAGATCACGCTGTTGGTGGCCTTCTGGACGGCGCGCTGCGGGTTCTCCGACTCGCCGGCCGCCAGCGTCACGATCTCGCTGCCCATGAAGGAGAAGACGACCATGAGCACACCGGTGAGGATGGCACCCGGGCCGTGGGGGAAGAAGCCGCCGCTGTCGGTGAGATGGGCGAGCCCCGACCCCGGGTTGTCCGAACCGGGCAGCAGTCCGAAGACGGCGAGCAACCCGACGACCACGAACGCGGCGATCGCCACGACCTTGATCCCGGCGAACCAGAACTCGAACTCTCCGTACGAACTGACCGAGACCAGGTTCGTCGCGGTGAGCACCACCATGACGATCAGCGCCCATGCCCACTGCGGGACGCCCGGTACCCAGCCCTCCAGGATCTTGGCACCCGCCGTGGCTTCGACGGCGAGCACCACGACCCAGAAGAACCAGTACAGCCAGCCGATCGAGAAGCCGGCCCAGCGGCCGAGGGCGTGGTCGGCGTAGGCGGAGAAGGAGCCCGAGCTGGGCCGGGCCGCGGCCATCTCGCCGAGCATCCGCATCACGAAGACGACCATGAGGCCGACCAGCGCGTACGAGAGCAGAATGGCGGGTCCCGCGGCGGCGATACCGGCACCGGAACCCACGAAGAGGCCCGCGCCGATCACTCCGCCGATGGCGATCATCGAGAGGTGACGGTTCTTGAGACCGGCCTGGAGCCCGTCCGAGGAGCCCGGCTTGTCCGCCCGGCCCGGCTCGCCGGGCTGGTGGCCCGGCCCTGCCAGAGTCGTTTGCGTCATGGATCGAATCCTTACGTTCTGGATCACTCGGTTCCGTGGCTGTGCCGCTGCACGGTGGTGGGCGGCGAGTCCCAGGCATTGAAGCCGCAGAACCCTGGAAGCGGAACCCCCTCTTCCGGATCGTTGTCCGGATCGTTGCCGGTGTGGGTTTTCGCACACACGCTCCGCACAAGGGCTCCGCACGGGGTAGGCCCGGAGGGTCCCGACCCCGATGACGGCTACCCCGTGATCCGCATGCCACACTCGACCCATGCGCGTGTACCTCGGCTCAGACCATGCCGGTTTCGAACTCAAGAACCACCTCGTCGAGTGGCTCACGGCCCAGGGCCACGAAGCCGTCGACTGTGGCCCCCACATCTACGACGCCCAGGACGACTACCCGCCGTTCTGCCTGCGCGCCGCCGAGAGGACGGCCGCGGACGCGGGCAGCCTCGGCATCGTGATCGGTGGCTCCGGCAACGGCGAGCAGATGGCCGCCAACAAGGTGAAGGGCGTACGTGCCGCACTCGCCTGGAGCGAGCAGACCGCCGCTCTCGGCCGCGAGCACAACGACGCCAATGTGGTGGCCATCGGTGGCCGCATGCACACCGTGGAGGAGTCGACGAAGTTCGTCGAGATCTTCCTCGCCACGCCGTACTCGGGTGAGGAGCGTCACACCCGCCGCATCGCGATGCTGACCGCCTACGAGGCGACGGGCGAGCTTCCCCCGATCCCGGCCCACCACCCGCAGCAGGGCTGACCGCCCTGCCCCCCGTGCCGCCGGCCCGCCCGGCGGCACAGCCATTTCCCCGTATCCCACGTGACTCAGGAGAGCCGCCACCGTGCCCGAGGGACACACGATCCATCGCCTGGCCGCGGACCACCGCGACCGGTTCGTGGGTGGGCCGGTGCGGGTCAGCAGCCCGCAGGGCAGGTTCTCGGACAGTGCGGCGCTCCTCGACGGCCGTGCGTTCACCGGCGTCGACGCGCACGGCAAGCACCTGTTCCTCGGCTTCGAGGACGCCGGATGGATCCACATCCACCTCGGCCTGTTCGGCAAGCTCCACTTCGGTACGACACCCGTTCCGCCGCCCACGGACACCGTCCGTCTGCGCCTGGCCAACGACGACCACCACGCGGACCTGCGCGGACCGACCACCTGCGCCCTCATCACGGAACCCGAGAAGCGCGCGATACACGACCGGCTGGGCCCGGACCCGCTGCGGGCCGACGAGGACGGCGAACGCGCCTGGCGGCGGATCTCGCGCAGCCGCATCACGGTGGCCGCGCTGCTGATGGACCAGAAGGTCATCGCGGGCGTCGGCAACGTCTACCGGGCGGAGGTCCTGTTCCGGCACGGCATCGACCCGTACCGCCAGGGCAAGGACCTCACCCGTGCGGAGTGGGACGCGATCTGGGCGGACCTGGTGACACTGATGCGTGCGGGCGTACGGAACAACCGGATCGACACGGTGCGTCCGGAGCACATGCCGGAGGCGATGGGGCGGGCGCCGCGGGTGGACGACCACGGGGGCGAGGTGTACGTGTACCGGCGGGCTCGGCAGGGGTGCCACATATGCGGCACGGAGATCCGCGCGGCGGACCTGGCGGCCCGCAACCTCTTCTGGTGTCCGACCTGCCAGCGCGCCTAAGGGCTGTCCGGTGATCCCTGGCGGGCGCACGACGACAGCTACGGCACCTCGCCGCCTCGTCGGAACGCCCGAATACGTCCAGTCCGACGACGCCCCTCCGCCTTGCGATGCACCGCATCCGACGCCGCGCGCTGATCCACCAGCGACTACGGGACAGCCCTTGGCAGCGCGTCCGCACGCCGGACGCGCTTGATCCTGCGCTCCGGCGCGCATTCCGCACCGCCCCGAACGTCCTCGATCGCCCGGCGGGCTCAATTTCCCCGCCCGCAGGTGCCCTTCAGGGCCGCGTGCCCCCTCCTGGCCCGAAACGTCCGCCGGCGCCCCGTCAACGTCACTTCCCGCTAGAACCCCCGCGGAAGCCAAGGCTCCACCATGCCCGAGAACGCCGACGCCGCCTCCGCCACCGCACCCGTCCGCAGCTCCTGTACCCGCCCGGCCCGCGCCAGTGAGACCAGCGATTCGCCGCCCAGGTACACCGTCCCCAGCTCCCTTACGGAGAGCGCCAGATCCGCCGGGTCATCCGTCCGCTTGCACGACGCGCCGCCCTTCGTGTCGGCCGTGAGCCGCCAACGCCCCGCGTTCCACGGGCAGAACGCGTCCTCGACCTCGAACACCACGTCCACCGACGCCCGGTACGCCCGCGCCTCCAGCGCCGCGCCGAGCTCCACCAGCCGTACGTACAGCGAGTCGCGCAGCTTGATGTTGCACCGGCGTACGTCCGAGACGAGATGCAGAACCGCATCGTCGACCGGCCGGTTCCGTGCCTCGACCGTCGACGTCAGGTCGATCTCGAAGAGGAACCGCCACAGCGCCGCGTACGCCGCAGGGTCCAGCGCCGACAGGTCGTCCACGGCGATCCGGCCCTTGGGGCCCGCGGTGTCCCAGTCCGGCTTGATGCGGAACGTCGAGTACCCGACGACCTCACCCGCCCGCTCGGCCAGCAGGCACTGCAGCGGCGACGCCCCCCGTCGCGCGCTCGCCGGGTCGAGCAGAGCCCGCCGTTCCCAGCCGGGCCCGTGCGCAGGCGTCCCCGGCCGCCCCGCCACCAGCCGCTCGTACACGCCCTCGCACGCAGTGGTCGCCTCGTCCGGCCTGGCGTACCGCAGACGTACCTCGTCCGTGCCGTCCGGCACCGTCAGCCGCACCCGGTCCGTGTCGATCTCCAGGGACATCTGCCTCGTGGCGGACCCGTACCCGAACCGGCCGTAGATCGCGGGCTCCGAGGCCGTCAGCACGGCGAGGGGTTCACCCAGTGCCCGCACGTCGTCGAGTTGACGCCGCATCATCGAGGTCAGCAGGCCGCGCCTGCGGTGCGTGGACGCGACACTCACCATCGTCACGCCGGCCGCGGGCACCAGGGCGCCGCCGGGCACCGCCAGCCGGAAGCTGAAGGCCCCCGCCGTGCCGACCACGTCCGGGCCGTCCCAGATGCCGATCGACCGCTCGTGCTCGGTCAGCGCCTCCCAGAGCTCGCGCTCCTCCGGAGAGTCGGCGACGACTCCGCCGAACGCGAGCTCCAGGCTCCCGAACCATTCGTTCCATTCGGACGGACGCAACACCCGCAGCTGAGTAGTCATATGCCATGCCTACCAGGGGTACGGCAGACGGGCGACCCGTTTTCGAACGCATTGTCACAGGGGTCCCCCTGCACCCGAGGCGCTCGTGTGGATAAGGTCCCCGCAATGGCCCGTCGCGCAGGAGCAGACTCGTACCCGGCCCGATTGCAGAAATCGGCGCACCGGGCGCGCATAGCGCTGCGCAAATCCGGCGTCGACTACTTCCGTGGCGACGGCTCCGACTGGATCGCCCTGGCCGGCCTGCTGCTGACCGTCCCGGCCATCACCTGCGGCACGCTGCTGAACGCGGTGTGGTGCGCACCGGCAGCGCTCGTCCTGCCGATCGTCGCGGGCGGACTGCTGCTGCGACCGGCCAGCCTGCTCGGGCTGTACGGGACCGCCGCCGCAGCCCTGATCGTGGAGTCGATCGCGCTCGGCCCGTACTCGGAGGGTCCGGCCCGGGTGACCCCGGGCACCGTCCTGGTGGTCGCGGCGTGCGGATTCTTCGGACTGATCCTCGCCCAGTTCCGGGCCAGGGTCGGCGTCCCGTGGCGGCGCGGCGGCACCATGCTCTTCGACCTGCGCGAACGCATCCGTGTGCAGAGCGCCCTGCCGAGGCTGCCGCAGGGCTGGCACCGTGAGATGGCGCTGCGCCCGGCGGGCGGCCAGTCGTTCTCCGGCGACTTCGTCGTCGCGGCCCGCACCAACGGCGGCCGCACCCTGGAAGTCGTACTCACCGATGTCTCCGGCAAGGGCATGGACGCGGGATCCCGCGCGCTCCTGCTGTCCGGCGCGTTCGGCGGCCTGCTCGGCTCGCTGCCGCCGCACGGCTTCCTGCCCGCGGCCAACGCCTATCTGCTGCGCCAGGACTGGGACGAGGGCTTCGCCACCTCCATCCATCTGGTGCTGGACCTGGACTCGGGCGACTACGAGCTCCTCTCCGCCGGCCACCCGCCGGCCCTGCAACTGCACGCGGGCAGCGGTCGGTGGGAGGAGAAGGCTGCGGAGGGCCCGCTCCTGGGGGTGTACGACGGGGCACAGTTCGACGCGGTGAAGGGCTCACTGGCCCCCGGCGATGTGCTGATGCTCTTCACGGACGGCCTGGTGGAGGCGTCCGACCGGGACATCGCGGAGGGCATCGACCGGCTGACCGGCGAGGCCGACCGCTATGTCGTCACCGGCTTCGACGGCGCGGCCTGGCATCTGATCGAGGCGTGCGCGAAGGACGTCAACGACGACCGGGCGCTGCTGCTGCTGTCCCGCCGGTCCTGAAGCGTACGGAGCAGCCAGGGCCGGGCACTCGGTGCCCGGCCGTCGTGACGACGCGCGTCCACGCGGCCCTGTGCCCGACGACCGCCCGTCCGTAGAGTCGGCGCATGCCCACGCCACGCACACCCCTGACCCTGGCCGAGGTCGAGGCCGCCGCCCGCAGCGCGCACGCCGGCCAGCAGGACAAGGCGGGACGCCCGTACGCCGAACACCTCGCCGCCGTCGCGGACGGTGTACGGGCCAGGGGCGGCAGCGACGACCAGATCGCCGCCGCGTGGCTGCACGACGCGGTCGAGGACGACGCGCTGTCCGCCGATTGGCTGGCGGCCGCCGCGCTGCCGCAGCCGGTCAAGGACATGGTCCTCGCCGTCACCAAACGGGACGGCGAGGATGTGGCGGCGTACACCCGGCGCATCCTCGCCACCCCCGGCGCCCTGCTGATCAAGGAATCCGACCTAGCCCACAACGCCGACCCGACCCGCCTCGCGGTTCTGGACCCGGCGACGCGTACCCGGCTGACCGCGAAATATGCGCAGGTACGCGCGCTGCTCGGACTCGACGCCGGCGAATCGCCCATCGAACAGCCGGATCCGGCCAACACCACGAAGGGCTGATCCACTCAGAGCTTGGCGGCGTCCCGCCGGAACGCCCAGTCCATGTCCGGCTCGGTCACGCAGCGCAGCACCCGTCGCACCGGCGGGGTGCACAGCAGCGTCACCGCGGCGGCCGCGAACAGCGAGACGACGACCAGCCCGCCCGGCGAGGCCAGCCACTCGTACCGGTCGAACAACCCGACGTAGCCGGCGCCCTTGACCAGGAAACCGTGCAGCAGATAGCCGCAGATCGTCCCGGCGCCCAGAACGGTGAACCACATGTGCCGACGCGGCACCCATGCCAGGAACCCGATGGTGAGCAGCAGCGCGCAACCGAACATCATCAGGGTCATCACCGCACCCGACCACCACGGGGCGCCCATCTCCGGGGCGCTGTTGCTGCGGTAGAACCAGCCCAGCTGCATCCGCGGCGCCGCCCAGTACGCGAACAACGCGGCCCCGGCGAACAGCGGCAGCGCCAGCATCCGCACCTCACGCCGACGCATCAACTGGAAGTGCTCGGGCTTCAGTTGGAGTCCGAGCACGAAGTACGGCAGGAACTGCAGGACCCGCTGGAGGTCGAGGTCGTCACCGATCGTGGGGGAGAACGACGCGAGCACGGCAATGACGAGCGCGACCGGCAGCGGGTGGCGCAGCGCCTGCCAGACGGGCGTGGTGAGCCGCCAGATGAACAGCGCGGCCAGGAACCAGGTGAGGAACCACGGGTCGATCAGGCTGATCGGATGGTCCGGCGAGTCGTCCGCGTACCGCTTGAAGAGCGAGTAGGCCGTCTCGAAGACCACATAGGGCACGGCGACCCCGGTGACCAGGCGTTTCATCTTCTTGGCGCTCATGTCGAACGAGCGTGAGAAATAACCGGAGATGATGATGAAGGCCGGCATGTGAAACGTGTACGCAACCATGTACAGCGCCCGGGCGGTCCGGCTCCCGTCCATCACCGGCACCCACGCGTGCGCCACCGCGACCAGCACGATCGCCAGATATTTGGCGTTGTCGAAGTAGGCGTCACGCCGCTTCGTCGGCGCGGCCGCCGAAGGCCGGTTCGCCACCGGTACGGGGGGAGCCGCGGTGAGGGTCGTGCCGCCCTGGCGTCTGGGCTCCGACTCCCGGGTCGCTGGGGGGAGCGGGGCCCTCTGAAATGTGTTCGGAGCGTGGAACATCTAAAGCACCTTAGACGCCTCGATTGGAATTCGTAAAACCGTCCACAGATATTGCGTGTTCCCGTCCAATCGAAAGTGAAACTACCGAAAACCGCCCCCTATGGCCCGATTGATCCTCCTTAAATGGGGCATATCGCCAGGCGGTTGGATGGAGTGAATTTCATCGCACCGGAGGTCGTGGAAACGCGTGTGAACGACCTGTGTGGATATGGAAACGATCACGGTCCCGGGCTTTTTCGACCGACGTCCGCGGATGTCCCCGTGCTGCCGGCCGTCTCCCCGGCGTAGCCCCGGACGGGCGGGGCGGCGGCCCTGTCCGCCCCCGCGCACGCGGGGCGTGAGGATGGCGCGATCCCGACAGTTCCATTCGTCACCTGGCAGCAACCACAGGGGAGTTGGTGGCACGATGGACGCAGCGGAGGAGTGCCCGTGCGCACGCTTCCGGGCCGGCAAGGCGGACCGACCAAGGGTGTGATCAGTCGTGGCCATTTCACTGTCTGTGGTGCTTCTGTTGGCGATCATCCTGGTGGTGCTGATCCGAGGCGGCTCCATCAAGGCCGGACCCGCGATCGTCGCGGTGCTCTTCGGCTTCTTCCTGGCATCGACCGGCATGGCGCCGTCGATCAACAGGTTCATGAACTCGATAGCGGAGACCATCAACCACATCAGCTTCTGATCCGCGCCGCAGAAGGCGGACGCGGAACGCAGAAGGCCCGGTCCGACGAACAATTCGCCGAACCGGGCCCACGCATGGAGCGGGCGACGGGAATCGAACCCGCGTAGCTAGTTTGGAAGACTAGGGCTCTACCATTGAGCTACGCCCGCATGCGCCGCACTCCTCGGACCGCGGCACGAGGAGCATCGTAGCGGGTCGCGGACGTTGTCCGCACACCTCATCGCGGCACCGGGTGCCGCAATCCACGCCGCCCCCGTAAAGCGGTCTGTGCACTGCCGGTCTGCATGTACCCTACGTGTCGCACCGACGGGGTGTGGCGCAGCTTGGTAGCGCGTCCGCTTTGGGAGCGGAAGGTCGTCGGTTCGAATCCGGCCACCCCGACCACAGGCAAGATCGCATTGTGGGAGTCATCCCCCTTGCCGTTACTATGCAAATTGCGTGCCCGTGTGTCTGATGTACCGGGCTCGATCCGCGGAGCCGCTGTCCGGTGGCCGAGCAGAACCCCAAGAAGTCAGCCACCAAGGAGACCGAACCGTGAAGAGCGCCGTGGAGACCCTGAACCCGACTCGGGTTCGGCTCAGCATCGAGGTGCCCTTCGAGGAGCTCAAGGACAGCCTCGACGCGGCGTACAAGAAGATCAACCAGCAGGTCACGGTGAAGGGCTTCCGTAAGGGCAAGATCCCCAACCGCGTCATCGACCAGCGGTTCGGCCGTGGTGCTGTGCTGGAGGAGGCCGTCAACGACGCCCTCCCGAAGTTCTACACCGAGGCTGTCAACGAGGGTGAGCTCAACGTTCTGGGCCAGCCCGAGGTCGACATCACCGAGCTGAAGGACGGCGAGCTGCTGGCCTTCACCGCCGAGGTCGACGTGCGCCCCGCGATCGAGATCCCGGACTACTCCGGCATCGAGGTCACCGTGGACGCCCTCGAGGTCAGCGACGAGGACGTCGAGAAGGCCGTGGAGCAGCTCCGTGGCCGCTTCGCCTCCACCAACCCGGTCGAGCGCGCCGCCGCGGACGGCGACGTCGTGACGATCGACCTGCAGGCCAAGGTCGACGGCGAGGTCCTGGAGGACGGCGTGGCCGAGGGTGTCTCGTACACCATCGGTTCCGGCGAGCTCCTCGACGGCATCGACGCGGCCGTCACCGGCCTGGAGGCGGGTGGCGAGGCCACCTTCACCTCCGAGCTGAAGGGTGGCTCGGCCGAGGGCAAGGAGGCCGAGGTCACCGTCAAGGTCACCGCCGTCGCCGCCCGTGAGCTCCCCGAGCTGGACGACGAGTTCGCCCAGATGGCGAGCGAGTTCGACACCCTCGAAGAGCTGAAGGCGGACAGCCGCAAGCGCCTCGAGAACACCAAGCAGTACGACCAGGCCACCCAGGCCCAGGAGCGCGTCCTCGACGAGCTGCTGAAGCTGGCCGAGGTCCCGATCCCCGAGAAGCTGCTCGCGGACGAGGTGCAGACCCGCAAGCACAACCTCGAGCACCACCAGCTCGGCCAGATGGGTCTGACCCTCGAGAAGTACCTGGAGATCCAGGGCAAGACCCTCGAGGAGTTCGAGACCGAGACCTCCGAGCAGGCGGTCAAGGGCATCAAGACCCAGTTCATCCTGGACGAGCTCGTCAACAAGGAGAAGCTGAACGTCAACCAGGAGGAGCTCACCGAGCACCTCATGCGGCGCGCTGCTTCCTCCGGCATGAGCCCCGACCAGTTCGCCCAGGCCGTCGTCGAGGGTGGCCAGGTGCCGATGCTCGTCGGCGAGGTCGCCCGCGGCAAGGCGCTCGCCGTGGTCGTCGAGGCCGCCAAGGTCGTCGACACCAACGGTGAGCTCGTCGAGCTCGAGGACGACGAGGAAGAGGCCATCGAGACGGTCGAGGCCGCCGAGGGTCACACCGAGGCCGCCGACGAGGAGAAGACCGAGGCCTGAGCCTCGCGCTGAACCCGTACGACGGGCTCCGGACGCTCAGCGTCCGGAGCCCGTCGTCATATCGGTGGCCAACCCCCACAACCCTTGTGCGCACTGCTCAGCTTGCGCTCCCAGCGAACAGTTGCGGAAGCGGGATGGCGTTGTCCCACCTGCGCGTTAGGGTCCATGAATAGGAAGGGTGGGGGAGTCCCCGCCCGCCCGGTACGAAGACGCTGAGACGGCCGGAGCCGTCAGAGACGAGCAGGTGGATACGTGACGAATCTGATGCCTTACGCCGCCGGAGAGCCGTCCCTCGGTGGTGGCCTCGGCGACCAGGTCTACAGCCGACTGCTCGGCGAGCGCATCATCTTCCTCGGTCAGCAGGTCGACGATGACATCGCCAACAAGATCACGGCGCAGCTGCTTCTCCTTGCCGCGGAGCCGGACAAGGACATCTACCTCTACATCAACAGCCCCGGTGGCTCGGTGACGGCCGGCATGGCGGTCTACGACACCATGCAGTACATCCCGAACGACGTGGTCACCATCGGTATGGGCATGGCGGCCTCGATGGGCCAGTTCCTGCTGACCGGTGGCACCGCGGGCAAGCGCTTCGCGCTCCCGAACACCGACATCCTCATGCACCAGGGTTCGGCCGGCATCGGTGGTACCGCGTCGGACATCAAGATCCAGGCGCAGTACCTGCTCCGCACGAAGCAGCGGATGGCGGAGATCACCGCCCGCCACTCCGGTCAGACCGTGGAGACGATCATTCGCGACGGTGACCGTGACCGCTGGTACACCGCGGAGGAGGCCAAGGATTACGGCCTCATCGACGAGATCATCACGATCGCCTCGGGCGTTCCGGGCGGCGGCGGCACCGGGGCCTGAGCCCTGTCCGTCCAGCCCGCAGCCCCAGCCCCCAGAACGCCACCAGGATGGTGAACACCCACATGAACAACTTCCCCGGCGCCTCCGCGAGCGGTCTCTACACCGGCCCGCAGGTGGACAATCGCTACATCGTGCCGCGCTTCGTGGAGCGCACCTCGCAGGGTGTGCGTGAGTACGACCCGTACGCGAAGCTCTTCGAGGAGCGCGTGATCTTCCTCGGCGTCCAAATCGACGACGCCTCCGCCAACGACGTCATGGCGCAGCTGCTGTGCCTGGAGTCGATGGACCCGGACCGCGACATCTCCATCTACATCAACAGCCCCGGCGGCTCGTTCACCGCGCTCACCGCGATCTACGACACGATGCAGTTCGTGAAGCCGGACATCCAGACGGTCTGCATGGGCCAGGCGGCCTCCGCCGCGGCCGTGCTGCTCGCCGCCGGTACGCCCGGCAAGCGCATGGCACTGCCCAACGCCCGTGTGCTGATCCACCAGCCGTCCTCGCAGACGGGCCGTGAGCAGCTCTCCGACCTGGAGATCGCGGCCAACGAGATCCTGCGGATGCGTACCCAGCTGGAGGAGATGCTGGCCAAGCACTCCACCACGCCGCTGGAGAAGATCCGCGACGACATCGAGCGCGACAAGATCCTGACCGCAGAGGACGCCCTCGCCTACGGGCTCGTCGACCAGATCGTCTCCACCCGCAAGAGCGCGGCCGGAGCGATGGCCTGACGTCGGTCTTTACCCCTTGGCACGGTCGGTTCACACGGTCGTGGCCGTGTGAACCGTGCCAAGGGGGGCCCGAACGGGGGGCCAGGCAAGGTACCGTCGGATAGAGGCACCAGGAGCCGCTGCACCAAGCTGCTCCCAGGCGAAGGGGAAGCACCTCGTGGCACGCATCGGTGATGGCGGCGACCTGCTCAAGTGCTCGTTCTGCGGAAAGAGCCAGAAGCAGGTGAAGAAGCTCATTGCGGGACCCGGTGTGTACATCTGCGACGAGTGCATCGATCTCTGCAACGAGATCATCGAGGAGGAGCTCGCGGAGACCTCCGAGGTGCGGTGGGAGGAACTCCCCAAGCCGCGCGAGATCTACGAGTTCCTCGAGGGGTACGTCGTCGGTCAGGAGCCCGCGAAGAAGGCCCTCTCGGTCGCTGTGTACAACCACTACAAGCGGGTCCAGGCAGGCGAGAACGGCGGCGCGCAGGGCCGGGACGACGCCATCGAGCTGGCCAAGTCCAACATCCTGCTGCTGGGCCCCACGGGCTCCGGCAAGACGCTCCTCGCGCAGACGCTGGCCCGCATGCTCAACGTTCCGTTCGCCATCGCCGACGCGACGGCGCTGACGGAGGCCGGCTATGTCGGCGAGGACGTCGAGAACATTCTGCTGAAGCTGATCCAGGCCGCGGACTACGACGTCAAGAAGGCCGAGACCGGGATCATCTACATCGACGAGATCGACAAGGTCGCCCGCAAGAGCGAGAACCCGTCGATCACCCGTGATGTCTCCGGCGAGGGCGTCCAGCAGGCGCTGCTCAAGATCCTGGAGGGCACCACCGCCTCCGTGCCGCCGCAGGGCGGCCGGAAGCACCCGCACCAGGAGTTCATCCAGATCGACACGACGAACGTGCTGTTCATCGTGGGCGGTGCCTTCGCCGGCCTGGAGAGGATCATCGAGTCCCGGGCGGGCGCCAAGGGCATCGGCTTCGGCGCGACGATCCGCTCCAAGCGCGAGATCGAGGCGAGCGACCAGTTCCAGGAGGTCATGCCGGAGGACCTGGTGAAGTTCGGGATGATCCCCGAGTTCATCGGCCGTCTCCCCGTGCTGACCTCGGTCCACAACCTGGACCGCGAGGCGCTGCTGCAGATCCTCGTCGAGCCGCGCAACGCACTGGTGAAGCAGTACCAGCGGCTGTTCGAACTCGACGGTGTGGAGCTGGACTTCGATCGCCCGGCGCTGGAGGCCATCGCCGACCAGGCGATCCTGCGCGGCACCGGCGCGCGTGGTCTTCGGGCCATCATGGAGGAGGTCCTGCAGTCCGTGATGTACGAGGTGCCGTCCCGCAAGGACGTCGCCCGTGTCGTCATCACGGCGGACGTCGTCCGCAACAACGTCAACCCGACGCTGGTCCCGCGCGAGCCGCGCACGATCGGCAAGAACGACGGCGGACGGCACGAGAAGTCCGCGTAGCGGCAGCGATACGTACGTGAAGGGGCGCCCGGCCAGGTGACTGGCCGGGCGCCCCTTTTCAGTGCCGGCGAAGTGCTACTTGACCTCGACGCGGACGTCGTTGCGGAGCTTGGCCGCGTTGTTGGCGGCGCTCTCCACCGACGTGCTCTTCCCGGTCATCATCGCGGCCATGTCCATGTCGAGGACCAAGGCGACGGTGCTGTGGTCGCCCCAGATGCAGATGGGCATGGACGTGGGCTTGGCCGATCCGCTCTCGCCCGAGATCTTGCTTTCCTGGCACTTCAGGATGCCGTTCTCGAACCCGGCCGGGGTGTAGGTCTTCGGGCTGCCCACCAGTTCGCCACTGGAGTCCTTGTCCTTGGCGGCTTCGGTCTTCATCTTGCCGAACATGGCGTCGACGACAGCGGCGGGATCCTCGATCTCGCCGTACACGCCGCTGAAGGACAGCATCTTCTGGGCGGCCGCGTCCCCGGACGTGTAACTGCCCGATGCGCTCTTGGGGTTGGCCACCCCGTACTGCTCGAAGTCCTTCAGGTCGTCGTCCGTCATCTTGTCATCGCTGCTGTTCGGCGCCTTCTTGTACGTGCCTCCGAGCACCGTCGCCGGCGTCGTCAGCTTGTACGTCTTGCCGTCGTCCGCGACCGATGTGCTGCCGCCCCCGCCCGACGTCAGGAAGTACGCCCCACCCGCGATGACCGCCAGCGCCACGACCACGACGCCGATGATCAGACCCGTCTTCTTCTTCGGCGGGGCCGGCGGCATCGGGACCTGGCCACCGTAGGGGGCCTGGCCGTACGGAGCCTGCGGCTGCTGGCCGTACGGGCCCGGTTGCTGGGCCTGCGGATAGCCGTAGCCCGGCTGGGGCTGCTGCGGAACACCCTGGGGGGCCTGCTGCGGGTATCCGTACCCCGGCTGGCCGCCCTGCGGCGGCTGACCGCCGTACGGGCCCGGCTGCTGGCCGTACGGGCCGGGCTGACCCTGCGGCGGCTGGCTGCCGTACGGTCCGGGCTGGCCCTGCGGCGGCTGGCCCCCGTACGGGCCCGGCTGGTTGTGGCTCATCTGCGCTGTCCCCTCCAGAATGCTTATGCGTTCCGAACATCCTGTCGGAAGCCCCGCAGACATGGGGCGGCGGGAGCCACACCGTTACTGAACAAACCGGTTTCAGTGCACGACTGTGACGGCCCTAAACTGTCCCCCGTGACCGAGAACACTCAGCAGACGCCAGCCAGCAACCCCGAACTGCCGACCCAGTACGCACCGGCCGAGGTAGAGGGGAAGCTGTATGAGCGCTGGGTAGAACGTGGTTACTTCGAGGCCGACGCGACGAGCGACAAGCCTCCGTTCACCGTGGTCATCCCGCCGCCGAACGTCACGGGCAGCCTTCACCTGGGCCACGCCTTCGAGCACACGCTGATCGACGCCCTCACCCGCCGCAAGCGGATGCAGGGATTCGAGACGCTGTGGCAGCCCGGCATGGACCACGCCGGTATCGCCACGCAGAACGTCGTCGAGCGTGAACTCGCCAAGGAGGGCAAGTCCCGCCACGACCTGGGGCGCGAGGCCTTCATCGACCGCGTCTGGCAGTGGAAGGGCGAGTCCGGCGGACAGATCTCCGGGCAGATGAAGCGCCTGGGTGACGGTGTCGCCTGGTCGCGTGAGCGCTTCACCATGGACGAGGGCCTGTCCCAGGCCGTCCAGACCATCTTCAAGAAGCTCTACGACGACGAGCTGATCTACCGGGCCGAGCGCATCATCAACTGGTGTCCGCGCTGTCTCACGGCCATCTCGGACATCGAGGTCGAGTACCAGGACGACGACGGCGAGCTCGTCTCCATCCGGTACGGCGAGGGCGAGGACTCCATCGTCGTCGCGACGACCCGTGCCGAGACGATGCTGGGCGACACGGCCGTCGCCGTCCATCCGGAGGACGACCGCTACAAGCACCTGGTCGGCAAGGAGATCGAGCTGCCGCTCACCGGCCGCCGCATCCCGGTCGTCGCCGACGAGCACGTCGACCCCGAGTTCGGCACGGGCGCCGTCAAGGTCACGCCCGCGCACGACCCGAACGACTTCGAGATCGGCCAGCGGCACGGTCTGCCGAGCCTCGCCGTCATGGACGAGCACGCGATCATCACGGCACACGGTCCCTTCCAGGGACTGGACCGGCTGGAGGCGCGCAGCGCCATCGTCGGCGCTCTGCGCGCCGAGGGCCGGATCGTCGCCGAGAAGCGGCCGTACGTCCACTCCGTCGGCCACTGCTCGCGCTGCAAGACGACGATCGAGCCTCGGCTGTCCATGCAGTGGTGGGTCAAGGTCGGCCCGCTGGCCAAGGCGGCCGGCGACGCGGTCCGCGACGGCCGGGTCAAGATCCACCCGCAGGAGATGGAGAAGCGGTACTTCGACTGGGTCGACAACCTCCACGACTGGTGCATCTCGCGTCAGCTGTGGTGGGGTCACCGCATCCCCGTCTGGTACGGCCCGGACGGGGAGATCGTCTGCGTCGGCCCCGACGAGCAGCCGCCGAGCGGCGAGGGCTGGACGCAGGAGACCGATGTCCTCGACACCTGGTTCTCCTCCGGTCTGTGGCCGTTCTCGACGCTCGGCTGGCCGGAGCAGACCGAGAGCCTGGCGAAGTTCTACCCGAACTCCGTCCTGGTCACCGGCTACGACATCCTCTTCTTCTGGGTCGCCCGGATGATGATGTTCGGCCTGTACGCGATGGACGGCACCCCGCCTTTCCACACCATCGCTCTGCACGGCATGGTCCGCGACCAGTTCGGCAAGAAGATGTCCAAGTCCTTCGGCAACGCGGTCAACCCGCTGGACTGGATGGACAAGTACGGCTCCGACGCGCTGCGTTTCACGCTGGCACGCGGCGCCAACCCCGGTGTCGACGTCCCGATCGGCGAGGACTGGGTCCAGGGTTCGCGTAACTTCGCCAACAAGATCTGGAACGCCACCCGCTTCGCGCTGATGAACGGTGCCACGATCGAGGGCGAGCTGCCCGACCCGTCGCAGATGTCCGCGACGGACCGCTGGATCCTGTCGAAGCTCAACAAGACAGTCGCCGAAGTCGACGCGTTCTACGACGATTTCCAGTTCTCCAAGCTCAGCGAGGCGCTCTTCCACTTCGCGTGGGACGAGGTGTTCGACTGGTACGTCGAGCTGTCGAAGACCACGTTCTTCGCCGGCGGCGAGCAGGCCAAGGTCTCCGGCCGGGTCCTCGGTGAGGTCCTCGACGTGATGCTGCGGCTCCTGCACCCGGTCGTCCCGTTCGTCACCGAGACGCTCTGGACCTCCCTGACCGGCCGTGAGTCCGTCGTCATCGCCGACTGGCCGAAGGACTCCGGCTTCCGCGACGAGGCCGCCGAACAGGAGATCGAGCTCGTTCAGCAGGTCGTCACCGAGGTCCGCCGGTTCCGCTCCGACCAGGGCCTGCAGCCCGGCCAGAAGGTCCCGGCCGAGTTCACCCTGACCGGCACGGCGCTGGCCCCGCACGAGGCGGCCATCCGCCAGCTGCTGCGCCTGCAGCCCGCCGGGGACGGCTTCCACGCCACCGCGTCGCTGCCGGTCGCGGGGGCCACCGTCGCACTCGACCTGTCCGGCACCATCGACGTGGAGGCCGAGCGCAAGCGACTGACGAAGGACCTGGGCGCCGCCGAGAAGGAGAAGGCCCAGGCCAACGCCAAGCTCGGCAACGAGGCGTTCCTGGCCAAGGCCCCGGACAACGTGGTCGACAAGATCCGTACCCGGCTCACCAAGGCCGACGCGGACATCGCGCGGATCACCGCTCAGCTGGCGAACCTGCCGCAGAGCTGATGACCTGAGTGCGAAGCCCCCGTGCCCCTGACCGACCAGGGGCACGGGGGCTTCGCCGTACGGGCGCCCATTCGTGCCCATTGCCCGGGCGCTGCGCCGGATGTCCGTCCCGGTCCGTAGACTGGGCCCCGTGAGTGAGCCCCGCCCTTCCGACCGGCACGACGCGTCCGAGTCCGACGACACCTTCGCGGAGATCGTCGACGAAGCGACCCAACGCGACCCCGACCTGGCGGTGATCGAGGCCGGCAGCCGCACCCTGCGCACCGCCTCGGGACCGGTCCCGGGCGACGAGGTCCCCGCCCGCCCCGCCGACCCGGAGGTGGACAAGGCGCTGCGCGCGGTGGAGCAGGAGCTCGCCGGCCGCTGGGGCGAGACCAAACTCGAACCCTCGGTGGCGCGCATCGCCGCACTGATGGACGTGCTCGGCGAGCCGCAGCACGCGTACCCCTCGATCCACATCACCGGCACCAACGGCAAGACGAGTACGGCCCGCATGATCGAGGCGCTGCTCGGCGCCTTCGACCTGCGCACCGGCCGTTACACCTCGCCGCACGTCCAGTCGATCACCGAGCGGATCAGCCTGGACGGCTCGCCGATGGACCCCGAGCGGTTCATCGAGACCTACCAGGACATCAAGCCGTACGTCGAGATGGTCGACGCCCAGCAGCCGTACCGGCTCTCCTTCTTCGAGGTGCTGACCGGCATGGCGTACGCGGCCTTCGCCGACGCGCCGGTCGACGTCGCGGTCGTCGAGGTCGGCATGGGCGGCAGCTGGGACGCGACGAACGTGATCGACGCCTCGGTCGCCGTCGTCACCCCCATCTCGCTCGACCACACCGACCGGCTCGGCACCACGCACGCCGAGATCGCCGGTGAGAAGGCCGGTGTCATCAAGCAGGACGCCACGGTCATCCTGGCGCAGCAGCCGGTCGACGCCGCTCAGGTGATGCTCAAGAAGGCCGTGGAGGTCGACGCCACGGTCGCCCGCGAGGGCATGGAGTTCGGCATCGTCTCCCGCGAGATCGCGGTCGGCGGGCAGCTGCTGACCCTGCGTGGCCTCGGTGGCGAGTACGAGGAGATCTTCCTCCCGCTGTACGGCGCCCACCAGGCGCACAACGCGGCGGTGGCGCTCTCCGCGGTCGAGGCGTTCTTCGGTATCGGTGCCGAGCAGCCCGGCTCGCTCGACCACGACACGATCCGCCGGGCCTTCGCCTCGGTGCGCTCGCCCGGCCGCCTCGAAGTCGTACGGAGCAGTCCGACGGTCGTCCTGGACGCCGCGCACAACCCGGCGGGTGCCCGCGCCACCGCCGACGGGCTGTCCGAGGCCTTCGGCTTCTCCCGGCTGATCGGTGTGGTCGGAGCCAGCGACGACAAGGACGTCCGGGGGCTCCTCGAAGCCTTCGAGCCGATCTTCGCCGAGGTCGTCATCACACAGAACTCAACCGCCCGCGCGATGAACGCCGACGCACTGGCCGCCATCGCGGTCGAGGTCTTCGGCGGCGACCGGGTCCAGGTCGAACCGCGCCTCGACGACGCGCTGGAGGCGGCGATCACCCTCGCCGAGGAGGAGAACGAGTACGCGGGCGCCGGCGTCCTCGTCACCGGTTCCGTGATCACGGTCGGCGAGGCCCGGCTGCTTCTGGGAAGGCACTGACCCTGTGCGTACGCTCTGTGCATCGACGCTGATCGGTGAATTCTTCGTGATCGGCTTCGCCGGACTCGTCGCCATGAAGTCCGAAGACCTGTCGAACGCGACCGTCTGGACGGTCTGCGGCATCGGCATGCTGCTGTCCGTGCTGCTCTGTGGCGTGATCACTCGTCCCGGCGGGGTGCAGCTCGGCTGGGCGCTGCAGATCGCGCTGGTCGCCGGCGGGTTCTTCATCCCGATGATGTACATCCTCGGCCTGCTCTTCGGCGCACTGTGGTGGGCCTCGGTGCACTACGGGCGGAAGATCGACGAGGCCAAGGCCCGCTGGGCGGCGCAGGAAGCGACCAGCTGAGGCTGTCCCGCAATCCCCGGTGGATCGGCGCGCGGCGTCGGATGCGGTGCATCGCAAGGCGGAGGGGCGTCCGCATACTGGATGTATCCGGGTGTTCCGGCCACCCGGCGAGGTGCCGTGGCTGTCGGCGCGCGCCCGCCGGGGGTGACGGACGGTGCCCAGGTCCCCGCGGCCGGCTGAAGCCGGTCACGGCGGGCAAACCCGGCCGTCGGCCCGTCCGGGTATCCCTGTAATCTCGCCTCACCGCACCCGCATGCCTTCAAGGAGCCGCACATGACTCAGCGCACCCTCGTCCTTCTCAAGCCCGACGCCGTCCGGCGTGGGCTGATCGGCGAGATCGTCGGCCGGATCGAGCGCAAGGCCGGCTGGCAGGTCACCGCGCTGGAGCTGCGCACGCTGGACCGTGCGACCCTGGAGCAGCACTACGCGGAGCACGTCGGTCGCCCGTTCTACGAGCCGCTCGTCGAGTTCATGCAGTCCGGCCCGGTCGTCGTCCTGGTCGCCGAGGGCGAGCGGGTCATCGAGGGCGTCCGCGCCCTGGCCGGCCCGACCGACCCGATCTCCGCCGCGCCCGGATCGATCCGTGGCGACTTCGGGACCATCACCCGTGAGAACCTCATCCACGCCTCGGACTCCGAGGAGTCCGCAGAGCGAGAACTGAAGCTGTTCTTTCCGGGACTTTCCTGACCTCGGATCAGCCGAACAGCGCTGATGACCTGGGGCGACCGAAGTAATTCGGTCGCCCTTCGGCATATGACCGCCGATCGGGGGAACGCATCCCTCCGACGTAGCGTCACCATGAGTGGAACGGCCACCCGTTCCGCCCACACTGGCGAAGGCCCCTCGCGCGGTGTCCGTGCATACGGCACTACGATGGAATCTTCCACGCCCGCAGCGCTCACTTCGCCTACCAAAAACAAGCCATCATCGCTTTCTTGGGAAGGCCCGACGCATCCTCATGGGGAACAAGGGGAACTCAATGTCGTTCATCGGCCGTGACATGGCTATCGACCTCGGGACTGCCAACACGCTGGTGTACGTCAGGGGGCGCGGCATCGTTCTGAACGAGCCGTCCGTCGTGGCCATCAACACCAACACCGGCGGCATCCTGGCAGTCGGTTCCGAGGCCAAGAAGATGATCGGGCGTACGCCGGGCAACATCGTTGCCGTGCGCCCCCTGAAGGACGGCGTGATCGCCGACTTCGAGATCACGGAGCGGATGCTCCGCTACTTCATCCTGAAGATCCACAAGCGCCGCTACCTGGCCCGACCGCGGGTCGTCGTCTGCGTGCCCTCCGGCATCACCGGGGTCGAGCGACGCGCCGTCATCGAGGCGTCGACGCAGGCCGGCGCGCGCCAGGTGCACATCATCGAGGAGCCGATGGCCGCGGCCATCGGCTCGGGCCTCCCGGTCCACGAGGCGACCGGCAACATGGTCGTCGACATCGGTGGCGGCACCACCGAGGTCGCGGTCATCTCGCTCGGCGGAATCGTCACTGCCCAGTCGATCCGGGTCGCCGGCGACGAGTTGGACAACGCGATCATCCAGCACATCAAGAAGGAGTACTCGCTCCTCCTCGGTGAGCGGACCGCCGAGCAGATCAAGATCACCATCGGCTCGGCGTACGAGATCGACAAGGACGAGCACACCGAGATCCGCGGTCGCGACCTGGTCTCCGGACTGCCCAAGACCGTGGTCATCTCCGCAGCCGAGGTCCGCAAGGCCATCGAGGAGCCGGTCAACGCGATCGTCGACGCCGTGAAGACGACGCTCGACAAGTGCCCGCCGGAGCTGTCCGGTGACGTCATGGACCGCGGCATCGTCCTCACCGGCGGCGGTGCGCTGCTGCGCGGACTGGACGAGCGGCTGCGCCGCGAGACCGGCATGCCGATCCATATCGCCGAGGACCCGCTGGACTCGGTGGCGCTCGGATCCGGCAAGTGTGTCGAGGAGTTCGAGGCGCTCCAGCAGGTGCTGGACGCCCAGCCCCGCAGGTGACACCGGGTCGACAACACAGCGGTCCGCCGTACGGGCGCTGCCGCCCGTACGGCGGATCGTTGATATACAGGCACGAACATTCCGACGAGGAAGGCACGGCCGCCGCACGTGAGGGACACACGAGAGAGCCGGCTGCTCCTGGTGCTGCTGATCGCCATCGCATTCGCACTGATTACGGTGGACATCCGCGGCGGCGAGGAGTCGCCGGTGGACGGCGCCCGGCAGGGCGCCGCAACGGCCTTCGGGCCGGTTGAGAAAGGCGTCGCGGCAGCCGTCGATCCGGTGGGCAACGCCATAGGGGCGATCCGTGCATCCGGTGCACGACACGACCGGATCGCCGTCCTGGAACAGCAGAACGCCGCGCTGAAGGCGAAGCTCGGCAGCGACGACCGCAACCGCAACCGGGTCCGCGAACTCGACAAGCTGCTGAAGAAGTCGTCCGCCGGGCAGTACGGCATCAAGGCGGCCGAGGTCATCGCCATAGGAGCGGCCCAGGGCTTCTCCTGGACCGTCACCATCGACGCCGGCTCCGACGACGGCATCAAGCGCGACATGACCGTCATCAACGGCGACGGGCTCGTCGGCCGGGTCACCACCGTCGGGCCGGGCACGGCGACCGTGCTCCTTGCCAACGATCCCGACTTCACCGTCGGCACCCGGATGGAGAAGACCGACGAGCTCGGCTTCGCCACCGGCCAGGGCGACCGTCCGCTGTCCGTCCAGTTCCTCAACGGCAAGGCCAAGGTGAAGAAGGGCGACCGACTGGTCACCTTCGGCTCCAGCAAGGGCAAGCCGTTCGTGCCGGGCGTCCCGGTCGGCGAGGTCGTCCGTGTCGACCCGTCAGGCGGTGACCTCACCCGTACCGTCTACGTCCGCCCGTACGCCGCCTTCAGCAAGCTCGACATCGTCGGCATCGTCGTCCAGGCACCGCGCGAGGACCCCCGCGACATGGTCCTGCCGAAGAAGGCCGAGAAGCCGAAGCCCACCCCGACGGTCACCGTCACGATCTCGCCCAACGGCGACATCGTCGACACCAACGGCAAGGTGGTCGGGAACGTCAACGGGACCCCCAGCGGGAGTCCGAGCCCCACCGGATCCACCGGCAACACGGTCAACGAGCAGAGGTAGAGCTGATCCCCATGCGCTTCAACCGGACTCTGCTCTCCACCGCCCTGGTCGTGATCGCGCTGGTCGTCCAGGTCTCGGTACTCGCCCGACTGCAGCTCCCCGGCGCCGTCCCCGACCTGCTGCTCCTCGTCGTCCTCGGTCTGGCCTTCGTGTACGGACATGTCGCGGGCGCCCTGATCGGTTTCGGCGCGGGACTCCTCGCCGACCTGGCACCGCCCGCCGACCACGCCGCCGGACGGTACGCCCTGGTCCTCTGCGTCATCGGCTACTGCGCCGGACTTGTCCGGCCGGACAACGGCCGGCTCAAGTCCGCGTTCGTCCCGATGGCCGCCGTCGTGGCCGCAGCGATCGGATCGACCCTGCTGTACGCCCTCGTCGGCGCCCTCGTCGGGGACACCGCCGCCCGTCATGTCGGCCTCGGCAGCCTGCTGTTCACCGCAGCCGTCTACGACCTGCTCCTCGCGCCGTTCACCGTTCCACTGATCATGGCGCTCGCCAGACGCACCGAGAACGACCCGCTCTCCGAGTCCTCCAGCGGCGGCGACATGGCCGCGGGCTGGCTCTCCTCCGGCACCGGACTCAGGATCGGCGGCCCACGCGGCGGAATGCGTTTGAAGGCTGCCCGCAGCCGAGCGGCACGGGCCGGACGGATCAAGGGAGTCAAGCGACTGTGAGGCCGAACCTCGCCGGGGACACCCCTCTGACCCCCGGACCGACCACTACCGGGGGCGCCCCGTGAGCAACATCCCGGAGACGGGCCGGACCCAGCGGGTCCAGATCCGGCTCATCATCATCCAGGTCCTCGTCTTCTCCCTGCTGCTGACGCTCGGCGGCCGCCTCTGGTACCTCCAGATCCGCAACGGCCAGGAGTACACCGACGAGGCGAAGAGCAACCACGTCCAGCAGGTCGTCCAGCCCGCGGTCCGCGGCTCCATCCTCGACGCGCGGGGAGTGCCCCTCGCCGACAACGAGACCCGCCTCGTCGTCTCCGCCAACCGCACCGATCTGATGAAGATGGACGACGACGGCAAGGGCGTCCTGACCCGGCTCGCCGATGTGCTCGGCATGAAGCCGAAGGACGTCTTCGACAAGATCCGGCTGTGCGACGCGAAGACGCCGCAGCCCTGCTGGAACGGTTCGCCGTACCAGCCGATCCCGGTCACCGACGAGGCCACCACCCAGCAGGCCCTGCAGATCCGCGAACGTGCCGAGGACTTCCCCGGCATCACCGCCGAACCCACGGCCGTACGCCGCTACGCCGCACCCGGCAAGGCCAACACCGCCCAGGTCCTCGGCTACCTCTCGCCCGTCACCGACGAAGAGATCACCAAGGCGAAGGACACCGACTCGCCGTACCTCCGCTCCGACCAGGTCGGCCGATCCGGCCTGGAGCGTACGTACGACAAGGAACTGCGCGGCAAGGCCGGTGTCACCCGCTACGAGGTCGACAACCTCGGCCGGGTCATCGGCCAGGCGAAGGACGACAAGGCCGAGCCCGGATCGAGCGTCGTCACCTCCATCGACGCCCGGGTCCAGGCCGTCGCGGAGTACGAGTTGAACGACGCGATGAAGGTCGCCCGCACCCAGTTCGACAAGAACACCAACGAGAACTACAAGGCGGACTCCGGCGCCGTCGTCGTCATGGAGGCCAAGACCGGCCGCGTCGTCGCGATGGCCTCCCTGCCCGACTACGACCCCAACGCCTGGGTCGGCGGCATCTCGGGCAAGGACTACGCCCGGATGACCAGCAAGAAGTCCAACTATCCGCTGCTCAACCGGGGCATCCAGGGCCAGGCCGCACCGGGCTCGATCTTCAAGGTCGTCTCGACCGCGGCCTCCATCCAGGCGGGCTACCCGTTCGACGGGCACTACCCGTGCACCAGTTCGTACACCGCCGAGGGCCACACCTACAAGAACTTCGAGTCCGAGAACTTCGGTCCCATCAGCATCGGCCGGGCTCTGGAGGTCTCCTGCGACACCGTCTTCTACGCCCTCGGCTACCAGCAGTGGCAGAAGGACGGCGGGATGAAGCCCAAGAAGAACGCCAAGGACTGGTTCTTCAAGACCGCCCACGAGTTCGGCCTCGGCAAGGAGACCGGCATCGACCTCCCCAACGAGGTCACCGGCCGTGTCCCCGACCGTCAGTGGAAGAAGGACTTCTGGAAGGCCAACAAGGACACCTGGTGCGAACAGGCCAAGCAGTGGCCCAAGAAGAAGGACTTCCACACCGTGCTCGCCCACGAGAACTGCCTCGAGGGCATGAAGCTGCACGCCTATGACTCGATCAACTACTCCATCGGCCAGGGCGACACCCTCGTCACCCCGATCCAGATGGCGACCATCTACGCCGCCATCAGCAACGGCGGCACGCTCTACGACCCGACCGTCGGCAAGGCGATCGTCAGCCCCGACGGCAAGCACGTCAGCATGATCGGGCCCAAGTCGCACGGCAAGCTGCCGGCCAGCGCCAAGACCCTGAAGGCGATGGACGGGGCACTGGCGGGCGTCGCGACCCGCGGTACCGCCGCCTGGAGGTTCGGCGGCTGGCCGCAGGACAAGATCCCGATGCACGCCAAGACGGGCACGGCCGAGGTCTACGGCAAGCAGACGACCTCGTGGTTCGCCACGTACACCAAGGACTACTCGATCGTCATGACGATCTCCCAAGGTGGTACGGGCTCCGGCGCCTCCGGGCCTGCCGTCCGCAACATCTACGACGCGATCTACGGGCTCGACGACTCCGGCAAGCAGGACCTCAAGAAGGCGCTGCTGCCACACCCGGAGAAGTCCCTGCCCAAGATCCAGCACGACGGCTCGATCGACGCCCCGACGATCAAGCCCTATGACCCGGACTCGCAGAAGGTCCCGGCGGAGCAGACACTCGCCGCGGTGCTCGGGAGGCGCGACTGATGTCCGGCTTCTCCGTCTCCCGGTACGCCCCCAAGCGCTCCGCGTGGGGTCGGCTCACCGCCCGCGACTCCGTCGTACGCAGGCTCGACTGGCCGCTCCTCGGCTCCGCCATCGCGCTCTCCCTCATCGGCTCCGCCCTGGTCTACTCCGCGACCCGCGGCCGGGACGCCCTCACCCACGGCGACCCGTACTACTTCCTGCTCCGGCACGCCCTCAACACCGGCATCGGATTCGCCCTGATGGTCGGCACGATCTGGCTCGGCCACCGCACCCTGCGCGGCGCCGTCCCGATCCTCTACGGCCTCTCGGTGCTCCTGGTCCTCGCCGTGCTCACCCCGCTCGGCGCCACCGTCAACGGTGCCCACGCCTGGATCATCATCGGCGGCGGCTTCTCCCTGCAGCCGTCCGAGTTCACCAAGATCACCATCATCCTCGTCATGGCGATGGTCCTCGCCGCCCGCGTCGACGCGGGCGACCAGGTGCACCCCGACCACCGGACCGTCGCCAAGGCGCTGGGCCTCGCGCTCCTCCCGATGGTGATCGTCATGGGAATGCCGGACCTCGGCTCCGTCATGGTCATGGCCGTCATCGTGCTCGGCGTGCTCCTCGCCTCCGGGGCGTCGAACCGCTGGATCTTCGGCCTCCTCGGCGCCGGAATCGCCGGAGCCGTCGCCGTCTGGCAGCTCGGCCTGCTCGACGACTACCAGATCGCCCGCTTCGCCGCCTTCGCCAACCCGGCACTCGACCCGGCGGGCGTCGGCTACAACACCAACCAGGCCCGCATCGCGATCGGCTCCGGCGGACTCACCGGCACCGGCCTCTTCCAGGGCACCCAGACCACCGGCCAGTTCGTCCCCGAGCAGCAGACCGACTTCGTCTTCACCGTCGCGGGCGAAGAGCTCGGATTCCTCGGCGCCGGACTGATCCTCGTCCTCCTGGGCGTCGTCCTGTGGCGCGCCTGCCGGATCGCCCGCGAGACCACCGAGCTGTACGGCACGATCGTCGCCGCCGGAATCATCGCCTGGTTCGCCTTCCAGGCGTTCGAGAACATCGGCATGACGCTCGGCATCATGCCCGTCGCCGGGCTCCCCCTGCCCTTCGTGTCGTACGGAGGGTCGTCCATGTTCGCCGTCTGGGTGGCCGTCGGACTGCTGCAGTCGATCAGGATGCAGCGGCCGATAACGGCCTGAGCAGGTGACCCGCCTGCCGGGCCCCCTGCCGGACGGCGGCAAACGCGTCTAGATTCGGTGCATGGCGGACTCGAAGCGTGAAATCGAGCGGAAGTACGAAGCCACCGTCGACACCCGGCTCCCCGAGCTCACCCGGGTGGCCGGGGTCGCGGCCGTGGACCACCGCGGCGTCATGGAACTCGACGCCGTCTACTACGACACCGAGGACCAGCGGCTCGCCGCCGACTCACTCACCCTGCGTCGCCGCACCGGCGGTGACGACGAGGGCTGGCACCTCAAATTCCCCGTCGCCTCCGGCATCCGCGACGAGATCCAGGCCCCGCTCTCCGACACCCTCCCGGGCAGCCTCGCCGCACTGCTGCGCTCCCGGGTCAGGGAGACGGAACTCGTCCCCGTCGTCCGGCTGCTCTCCTCGCGCGACGTCCACCATCTGCTCGGCCCCGACGGATCGCTCCTCGCCGAACTCAGCGTCGACGAGGTCCGGGCCGTTCGGCTGGCCGGCGGCAGCGGCACAGCGGCCTGGACCGAGATCGAGGTCGAACTCGCCGACGACGGCGACCCCGCCTTCCTCGACGCCGTCGAACACCGGCTCCGCAAGGCCGGCGTAAGGCCGTCCGCGTCGGCCTCCAAACTGGCCCGGGCCCTTGCCGAGACAGCCCCGGGAACCAACACGGCCCCGAAGAAGCAGCGCGCCGCGAAGAAGACCGCACCACGTCCCCGGACGGCGGGCGACCACGTCATGGCCTACGTACGCGACCAGATCACCGCCGTCGTCGCACTCGACCCCGCCGTACGCCGCGACCTCCCCGACTCCGTGCACCAGATGAGGGTCGCCACCCGCAGACTGCGCAGCGCCTTCAGGACGTACCGCAAGATCCTCGACCGCACCGTCACCGACCCCGTCGGCGACGAGCTGAAATGGCTGGCGGCCGAGCTCGGGATCGACCGCGACCAGGAGGTCCTCGACGAACGACTGCGCGCCGCGGTCGCCGACCTGCCCCGCACCCTGGTCCTCGGCCCCGTCCGCGGCCGGCTCCGGATCTGGTCCGTGGCCCATCGGCAGGGCTCCCGGCGCCGGACCGTCGGCGTACTCGACGGGAAGCGCTACCTGGCTCTCCTGGAAAGCCTCGACGCGCTTCGGGCCGCGCCGCCGCTGTTGCCCGCCGGCGCCGAAGCGCCCGAGGACGCACTGCCCCGGGCCGTGCTGCGGGACTACGAGCGCCTCGCCACCCGTATCGGCCACGCCCTGGAACTCCGGCCCGGCCCCGACCGCGACCTCGCCATGCACGACGCCCGCAAGGCGGCGAAACGCGCCCGGTACGCGGGGGAGGCGGCGACCGCCGCGCTGGGCCGTCCCGCCAAGAAGTTCGCCCGGCGGATGAAGGCCGTGCAGACCCTGCTCGGCGACCACCAGGACAGCGTCGTCGCCCGCGACGCCCTGCGCACACTGGCCGCCCAGGCGCACGCCGCGGGGGAGACAGCATTCACCTGGGGACTGCTGTACGGGCACGAGGAGGCGACCGCCGCCGCCCGCGAACAGGAGCTTCCCGAGGTGTGGGAGCGGGCGTCCCGGCCGAAATTGCGGGCGGCTCTGGAAGGCTGAGCGCCGGGGTACGCTGGATGGTCACCCCTGCCGGCTCTCGAAAGTTCGCGATGTCTGTCGAATCGGTCTTCCCACAGCTCGAAGCTCTGCTCCCGCATGTGCAGAAGCCCATCCAGTACGTCGGCGGTGAGCTGAACTCCACCGTCAAGCCGTGGGACGAGTGTGACGTCCGCTGGGCGCTGATGTACCCGGACGCATACGAGGTCGGACTGCCCAACCAGGGCGTCATGATCCTGTACGAGGTACTCAACGAGCGCGACGGCGTCATGGCCGAGCGCACGTACAGCGTCTGGCCGGACCTCGAAGAGCTGATGCGCGAGCACAAGGTCCCGCAGTTCACCGTGGACAGTCACCGCCCGGTGAAGGCGTTCGACGTCTTCGGGCTGAGCTTCTCCACCGAGCTCGGCTACACCAACATGCTCACCGCCCTGGACCTCGCGGGCATCCCCCTCGACGCCCGGGACCGCGGCCTCGACGACCCGATCGTCCTCGCGGGCGGCCACGCCGCCTTCAACCCCGAGCCGATCGCGGAGTTCATCGACTGCGCGGTGATCGGCGACGGCGAGCAGGCGGTCCTGGAGATCACCGAGATCATCCGTGGCTGGAAGGCCGAGGGCCGCCCCGGTGGGCGCGAGGAGGTGCTGTTCCGGCTCGCGAAGACCGGTGGCGTCTATGTACCGAGGTTCTACGACGTCGAGTACCTCCCGGACGGCCGTATCGGCCGCGTCGTGCCGAACAAGTCGGGCGTGCCGTGGCGGGTCTCCAAGCACACCGTCATGGACCTCGACGAGTGGCCTTACCCGAAGCAGCCCCTCGTCCCCCTCGCCGAGACCGTCCACGAGCGGATGTCCGTCGAGATCTTCCGCGGCTGCACCCGCGGCTGCCGTTTCTGCCAGGCCGGCATGATCACGCGCCCCGTGCGGGAGCGGAGCATCACCGGCATCGGCGACATGGTCGAGAAGGGTCTCAAGGCGACCGGCTTCGAGGAGGTCGGCCTGCTGTCCCTGTCCTCCGCGGACCACAGTGAGATCGGCGACATCGCCAAGGGCCTCGCCGACCGGTACACCGAGGACAAGATCGGCCTCTCGCTGCCCTCGACCCGCGTCGACGCGTTCAACGTCGACCTGGCCAACGAGCTGACCCGCAACGGCCGCCGTTCGGGCCTCACGTTCGCCCCCGAGGGCGGCTCCGAGCGCATGCGCAAGGTCATCAACAAGATGGTCTCGGAAGAGGACCTCATCCGGACCGTCGCCACCGCGTACGGCAACGGCTGGCGCCAGGTGAAGCTGTACTTCATGTGCGGCCTGCCCACCGAGACCGACGAGGACGTCCTCCAGATCGGCGACATGGCGGTCAACGTCATCGCCAAGGGCCGTGAGGTCTCCGGGCAGAACGACATCCGGTGCACCGTCTCCATCGGTGGCTTCGTGCCGAAGCCGCACACCCCGTTCCAGTGGGCACCGCAGCTCAGTGCCGAGGAGACCGACGCCCGCCTGGAGAAGCTGCGCGACAAGATCCGCGGCGACAAGAAGTACGGCCGCTCGATCGGCTTCCGCTACCACGACGGCAAGCCCGGCATCGTCGAGGGCCTGCTCTCGCGCGGCGACCGCCGCATCGGCTCGGTCATCCGCGCCGTCTACGAGGCCGGCGGCCGCTTCGACGGCTGGCGCGAGCACTTCTCGTACGACCGCTGGATGGCCTGCGCCGAGAAGACGCTCCCCGGGTTCGGCGTGGACGTCGACTGGTACACCACCCGTGAGCGCACGTACGAGGAGGTCCTGCCCTGGGACCACCTGGACTCCGGTCTCGACAAGGACTGGCTGTGGGAGGACTGGCAGGACTCGCTCGACGAGACCGAGGTCGAGGACTGCCGCTGGACCCCGTGCTTCGACTGTGGCGTGTGTCCGCAGATGGACACGTCCATCCAGATCGGGCCGACCGGCAAGAAGTTGCTGCCGCTGGCGGTCAAGAACGCTGCGCCTGCTCCCAGCGGGCACGCGCACTGAGGCGAGCGAGGCACTCGGTCGGGTGAGGACGAGGTGGCTGCCGCTTCGGCAGCCACCTCAAGAGGCGAGGATGCTCACGCCGTCCCCGACCAGCTTGAGCCCGAGAACCAGGAAGAGCACGGCCATCACCGCGACGTTGTGCAGGACCGCCCAGTCGCGCCAGTTGCCGAGCACGTCCTTCGCCCGTTCGCCCATGAGCAGGTAGACGCCCAGCGGTGCGAGCACGCCCAGCGACGCGATGAGGACGAAGACGGCGAGTGTCGCGATCTGCTGCGGCACGGGGATTCCGGCAGAGCTGATCGAGGCGCCCGCGGCAACGGTCAGGGGTGCGTTCTTGGCGTTGGCCGCTGACAGCGCCAGCCCCAGCGCGAGGACCTTGACCGGGGTGAAGCGGTCGATCGCGGCCATCCACTGCGGCAGTCGAGCCTGATTGGCGTCGGTGGGGCGACGACGCCACTGGCGGGCGCCGAAGAGGACCAGCAACACACCCAGAGCGAGTTTCAGCGCCCCTACCCAGGTGGCGGGGTGCTTGTCGGTGGACCCGCCGCCGGAGCCCCCGACCAGCAGCATGATCGCCCCCAGTACCGCCAGCCCCAGGATCCAGCCGACGGCCAGCAGAGAGCCGTTGAGACGGCCGCGCGGTGTGGCAAGGACCAGGATCATCGCGACGATGGGAAGCGGGCTGACCGCGACACCTGCCGCCAGGCCGAGCACATCGCCTGCTGCGTGTCCCAAGGGGGCCTCCGCGAGGGGGGATCGGGCAGCCCGACGCGGGCGGGTGGCACGCCGGGGGAGACGACACAAGGGGTGCGTGTTCCACCCGCTCCTGTGCCCCTTCGCACATTGTCGGGCGGCATCGGCTGTGCGGCTCGGTGCCGGCGTCGAACGGGTGAGGGCCGAGTCCGGGCGCGGCGGCACCCTCTTCGGTCCGCGCCCTGGTTTCGCCCGTGCCTGTCGGATACGAGGTGGGCGGGCAGGTCTGAGCACCGGGATCCGCCGCTGGGTACGGCCGAGATCGGATCCTCGCCAAGTCCCCCGCCGATGCGCCGACTTGCTCACTGCTCCGAGCGCTCGGACCACATGGGTCGAGTCGACATGCCCGGTGCGCGCCGAGCCGCAACGGCGCTGCATCGGATCGGGTCGCACCGGCCGTTCCGGCTCCGTCGCGGCCGGAACGGCCGAGCGGTTGCGGGTACGTCGGCGAGCGGCCGCCCCCGATGGACACCCACATCCCGGTGACACCGCACGTCACGGTTCGGGTGACAGCTCGATGACGAAGACCCGGCCCGGGAAACCCTGGGCCGGGTCCTCGCGTCCTGTCCGGCATGGACCAGGAGAAGCAGCCCCGCGCGTACGGCGCCCATCAGGCGCCCGCGCACTACGAGTCGGGCGAGGGCTGTCTGACCACGCTCATCAGGATTCCGGTACGCATCGTGGTGCTGGTGATCGTCCTGCCCGTACGGATGGTCTGGGACGCGCTCGTCGCCACCTCCCGCGCCGCCGACCGGATGCTGCTGCGCCCCGTGGGGCGGGCGCTGGCCTGGCTGGGCCGGGTCCTCGTGGTGATCCCGCTGGTCCGGCTGTACGAGTCGGTCCTGACCCCGCTGGGGCACGGACTGCGATGGCTGGCCGCCGTGGTCGGCCGGGGCGTGCGGTGGCTGGGCGCGGCGGTCTTCGTGTGGCCGTGGGTGGCGCTGTGGCGTCACGTGGTCGTGCCCGTGGTCCGGTACGGCGTCGTCGCGCCGGCCGTCCGGCTCTACGCGTCGGTCCTCACCCCGCTCGGGCACGGGCTGCGCCGGGTGTACCGCACCCTGCTGACCCCCGTCGGACGGGGCGTCGCCGCCGTGACGGTGTGGGTACTCACCGCTCTCTTCGTATGGCCGGTGGCCGGCGTGTGGCGGTACCTCCTGGTGCCGCTCGCGTTCGCCCTGGACCGGCTCGTGAAGTACCTGATCGTCGCGCCGCTGGCCTGGACGTACCGGGCACTGCTCACCCCGCTCGGCCACGGCATCGTGTGGCTGGCCGGTGTGATGGCGAGCGGCGTCGTCGCGGCGGCCCGAGGACTGGGCACAGCCGTCGCCTGGCTGGTCATGACGGTGCTCGTCACCCCTGTGAGGTGGTTCTGGCGGCGGGTCCTCGCTCCGGTCGGCCGGGAGGTCGCCGCCGCGACCGGTGTCGCCTGGCGCGTCGCCGGGTACCTGTCGCGGGCCGTCGGCCGCGCTCTTGCCTGGCTGGCGTGGCATCTCGTCGGAGCTCCGGTGGCCTGGACCTACCGCACCGTGTGCACCCCCGTCGGACACTTCGTACGGGACATGGTCTGGGCCCCGGCCAGACGTGCCGCCGCAGAGGCGGGACGCGCGGCCCGGGAAGCCCTGCGTACCGCACGCGAGACCGTGCGCCAGGTCCGCCGCGACGCATGGCGGGCACTGGTCGGCGGGGGCCCGGTCCCCGAGCCCCGGGAACCGGTGGCCCCCCTTGCGCGTACTCTGGGTAGCACAACGACTGTGCCCAGCGCGGCGCCCGAACCAGAGATCTCCCTGCGAAAGCAGGGGTGAGCCGGACCGGACACCCCCGGGCCACCCGCATTTCGAGGGCGGCGTGCCACCGCGTCCGCTCCGCACCGAGGAGAAGAACCACTGGGCAAGCGACAGCCCGAAGGCCCGCCGCCCGCACCGGCAGTGCAGCGCATCCGATTGCGCTACACCAAGCGCGGCCGCCTCCGGTTCACCAGCCACCGCGACTTCCAGCGCGCCTTCGAGCGGGCTCTGCGCCGCGCCGAGGTGCCCATGGCCTACTCGGCGGGCTTCACCCCGCATCCCAAGGTGTCGTACGCCAATGCCGCACCCACCGGCACGGGCAGCGAGGCCGAGTTCCTGGAGATCGCCCTCACCGAGGCGCGGGACCCCGACACGTTGCGCGACCTGCTCGACGCGTCGCTCCCGGACGGCCTCGACATCACCGACGCCGTGGAGGCCCGCACCTCGGGTCTCGCCGAGCGGCTGACTGCCTCCGTCTGGGAGATGCGGCTCGACGGGGTCCCGTTCGAGGACGCCGAGAAGGCCGTCGCCGGTTTCCTCGGAGCCGAGAACGTCGAGGTCCAGCGCCGTACGAAGAACGGCATGCGGACCTTCGACGCCCGCGCCGCTGTCGCGGACCTGGAAGCCGTCGATCCCCAGGCTGATAGGCCGGGGGACAAGCCCTGTGCGATACTGCGGCTGGTTGTTCGGCACGTGACACCTGCCGTGCGACCTGACGACGTCGTGTCCGGTCTCCGCGTTGTGGCCGACCTGGCGCCGCCGGTCCCCGCAGCGGTGACCAGGCTGGCGCAGGGGCTCTTCGACGAGGAGTCCGGCACGGTGACCGACCCGCTCGCGCCCGACCGCGAGGCAGCCCCGACCGTGCTACCCACGGCCACCGGGACCGCCGTCGCGACGGCGCCGGAAGGTGCAGGTTCCGCGTAAGGCGGTCGTTGTAGCGCAGTCCCCGGACTCGGGAGCCACCTGGGTCGGGCCGCGCGCTGACCCATAAGACTTTCGCCAGGCCGTGCGTACATCGCGTACGGAACCGGCGAGCCAGACATTCAGCTCCCGTGCGGCGCCCGCGCCCCGGACGGCGGTACCGCGTTTCCCATGCGGACCGTGCCGGACCGGAATCAGGCGTGGCGCCCGGGAGCGTGACGGGAGAACCGCCCGCATGCTCGAACCGAACGAGCCCGGCACGACCGGGAACGCCGAAGAGAACAACACCCCCGGGGACAAGCTGCCGCCGCGCCGCAGGCGCCGTGCCGCTTCCCGCCCGGCCGGCCCCCCGTCGGGTGCCGCCGGCTCGGAGGCTGCGGCGCCGGCCATACCGGCCGTTGACGCCGCAGTGTCCGACACCACCGTCGCCGCCGACGAGGCGGAGGCCGCGCCGCCGGCGCGTTCCCGTCGCCGTGCGGTCCGCAAGGCGACCGCCGCCGCCGGTGCGCCGGAGACCGCCGAGGTCGTGGAGGCCCCCACCAGCGCTGTCTCCGCGGAGACAGCGGAGACCGCCCCGGCCGCAGAGACCTCCGAGGCCGCTGAGGCGCCGCGTGCGCGTCGCCGGGCGACCCGTAAGGCGACCGCTCCGGCGGGTGCGCCGAAGGCCGAGAAGACCACCGAGGCCGTCGAGACCGAGACCGCCCCCGCCGCGGAGACCCCTGAGGCCGCTGAGGCGCCGCGTGCGCGTCGCAGGGCGTCCCGCAAGGCCACCGCTCCGGCGGGCGCTCCGGCGGCCGCCGAGGTCGTGGAGGTCGTCGAGCCCACCCCGGCCGTCGAGACCGAGACGCCCGAGCAGCCCGCTGTCGCCGAGGCCGTCGTGGCCGAGGCGCCCCGTGGCCGTACCCGTCGCCGGGCATCCGCTCCGGCCGGTACGCCGCAGACCACGCCGGCCGACGCCGTCACCGCTGAGACGGTGGAGGCCGCACCGGCCGCCGAGGCAGCCGAGGCCGCCGAGCCGGAGGCCCCGCGCGGCCGTCGCCGTGCGGTCCGCAAGGCGACCGCTCCGGCGGGTGCGCCGCAGGCCGCCGAGGCCGCTGCCCCTGTCGAGATCGTCACCGAGACGCCGGTCGAGGCCGCTGCGGCCGAGGAGCCGGCCGCCGAGCCGGAGGAGGCGGCCGAGAGCGCCGCGCCGCGTGGCCGTCAGCGCCGCCGGGCGACCGCCGCCGCGGGCAGGCCGGAGTTCACCGGAAAGGTCGAGGAGCCCGCCCGCAAGAGCCGTCGCGCGACACGCCCGGCCGTGGCCGTCTTCCAGGCGCCGGTCTTCGCCGAGCCGATGTTCCAGACCCCGGAGACCGCCGCAGCCGCGGCTGCGGCCGCCGGCACCCCCTCGCGCTACGACGAGGCCGAGGAGGAGATCGAGACCGTCGAGGAGACCGCCGCGACCGACGAGGCAGCTGCTGAGGCGGCCCCCGTCGCCGAGGCCGCGCCGCAGGGCGGCTCCCGTCGTCGTCGCCGCCGTCGCGGTGAGGCCGCCGAGACCGAGCCGGCCGCCGAGCGGACGCCCGCCCCGGCCGAGGAGCCGGCCGAGGACGAGGCCGAGCTGGAGGCCGAAGGCGAGGCCGAGCACGAGGGCGACGAGTCGGACGAGTACGGGGACCGGCCCTCGCGCCGTCGCCGTCGTGGTGGCCGTCGCCGTCGCCGCGGTGAGCCGAGCGAGGCGGAGGAAGCCGCGGAGCAGCACGCCGACGAGCACGCCGCCGACACGACCGAGGACGAGCACGAGCGCGCTCACGAGGCCGACGAGGAGGAGGAAGAGGACCACGAGCTGTCCGCTTCCGGCTCCAGCAGCAGCCGTCGCCGGCGGCGTCGCCGTCGTCGTAGCGGTGACGCCTCGCCCGAGGCCGAAGCCGGTACGGACGACCCGGAGCGTACGGTCGTCAAGGTCCGTGAGCCCCGGAAGAAGGAAGCCGAGCGCGAGCCCGGCACCGGCTTCGACGAGGTCCAGTCCATCAAGGGCTCGACCCGTATGGAGGCGAAGAAGCAGCGCCGCCGCGAAGGCCGTGAGCAGGGCCGCCGTCGTGTCCCGATCATCACGGAGGCGGAGTTCCTGGCCCGCCGCGAGGCCGTCGAGCGCGTCATGGTCGTCCGTCAGAACGGCGAGCGCACCCAGATCGGCGTCCTCGAGGACAACGTGCTCGTCGAGCACTACGTCAACAAGGAGCAGGCCACCAGCTACGTCGGCAACGTCTACCTGGGCAAGGTGCAGAACGTACTGCCGTCCATGGAGGCTGCGTTCGTCGACATCGGCAAGGGCCGCAACGCCGTCCTGTACGCCGGTGAGGTCAACTTCGAGGCGCTCGGCATGGCTCACGGGCCGCGCCGGATCGAGACCGCGCTGAAGTCCGGCCAGTCCGTCCTCGTCCAGGTGACGAAGGACCCGATCGGCCACAAGGGCGCCCGTCTGACCAGCCAGGTCTCGCTGCCCGGCCGTTACCTGGTCTACGTGCCCGAGGGCTCGATGACCGGTATCAGCCGCAAGCTGCCCGACACGGAGCGCGCCCGGCTGAAGACCATCCTCAAGAAGATCGTCCCCGAGGACGCGGGCGTCATCGTGCGCACCGCCGCCGAGGGTGCGAGCGAGGACGAGCTGCGCCGTGACGTCGAGCGGCTGCAGCAGCAGTGGGAGGACATCCAGAAGAAGTCGAAGAGCAACGGCAGCGCCAACGCGCCGACGCTGCTCTACGGCGAGCCGGACATGACGGTCCGAGTCGTCCGCGACATCTTCAACGAGGACTTCTCGAAGGTCATCGTCAGCGGTGACGACGCGTGGGAGACCATCCACGGTTACGTCGCGCACGTCGCCCCCGACCTGACGGACCGTCTGTCGAGGTGGACCTCCGAGGTCGACATCTTCGCGACCTACCGGATCGACGAGCAGCTGATGAAGGCGCTGGACCGCAAGGTCTGGCTGCCCAGCGGCGGCTCGCTGGTGATCGACAAGACCGAGGCGATGGTCGTCGTCGACGTCAACACCGGCAAGTTCACCGGTCAGGGCGGCAACCTCGAGGAGACCGTCACCAGGAACAACCTGGAGGCGGCCGAGGAGATCGTGCGCCAGCTGCGGCTGCGCGACCTCGGCGGCATCGTCGTCATCGACTTCATCGACATGGTCCTGGAGTCCAACCGGGACCTGGTGCTGCGGCGTCTGCTGGAGTGCCTGGGTCGCGACCGTACGAAGCACCAGGTCGCCGAAGTCACCTCGCTGGGCCTGGTCCAGATGACCCGCAAGCGGGTGGGACAGGGTCTGCTGGAGTCCTTCTCCGAGACCTGTGTCCACTGCAACGGCCGCGGCGTGATCGTGCACATGGAGCAGCCGTCCACGGTCGGTGGCGGCGGCAACGGCAAGCGTGCGAAGAAGCGCGGCCGTGGCGGCGCCGGCGAGCAGCCCGAGGCTCTCGTCGAGCACGAGCACGAGCACGTAGAGGCCGAGGTGGAGACCGAGGCCGAGGTGGCTGCCGAGGTCGCCGCTCCGGTGGCACTTCCCGAGCCGGAGTTCGTACCGGACGAGGAGCTGTACAGCAGCCCGGCCGAGGCCGAGGCGGCCGCTTCGCGCGGCCGTGGCCGTCGGCGCGCGACCCGCAAGGCATCGGCCCCGGCCGGCGCCCCGAGGACGGCGCCGGAGCCCACCGCGGTCGTGGAGCCGGTGACCGAGCCCGAGCCGGTCGTCGAGGCCCCGGTGGCCGAGGCACCGCAGGGCCGTACGCGCCGTCGGGCGACGCGCAAGGCGACCGCTCCGGCGGGCTCGCCTGCCGCGGCCGAGCCGGTCGAGGTGCCGCTGCCCGTAGCGGACCAGGTTGCCGCCGAGGCCGTGGTGGTCGAGACCCCGGTGGTCGAGGCCGCGGTGGTCGAGGCCGCGCCCGAGGAGGTGGCCGCCCCGCCGCGTGCCCGGCGCCGGGTGACCCGCAAGGTCACCGCCCCCGCGGGCTCGCCCGCAGGTGCGGACGGTGCGGAGGTCGTCCTGGTGACGGGCTCCGTCGAGCCGAAGCCCGAGGCCGAACCGGCCCCGGCCGACGCCACCGCCGTCGCCCCGGAAGCCGCGGAGGCCGAGGCCCCGGCCAAGAAGACGGCCCGCAAGACCGCCAAGAAGGCCACCGCCAAGAAGGCAGCCACCAAGAAGACGGCTGCCAAGAAGACCGTCGCGAAGAAGACGACGGCCAAGAAGGCGGCGGCGAAGAAGACGGCGGCGGCGGAGCAGTAGTCGCCGTAGGCCTTGCAGAGGTCGGGCCTGACCGGGCCCGGCCTCTGCAGCAGCCGACGCAACCGGACCGGCCCCGTACGAGTGGCCGGTCGGAATGCGTTCGGCGCACTGCCGTACCCGCCCCGGTCCTCGGAGACCGCTCGGAACCGGACCCGGCCGGGGCGGCTTCGCTCAAGTGACCGAGGCAACTGTCCTCATGGCGTCGGTGAACGCACCATGACTGGACAATGAACTCGTAGAGCACGAGAACCAGGAAGCAAGGAGAACCTTCATGATCGGCCTGATACTCGCAGCCGGTGCCGGACGGCGTCTGCGCCCGTACACCGACACCCTTCCGAAGGCCCTGGTGCCGGTGGGCCCCGAGGGCGACGAGGAGAGCCTCACCGTCATCGATCTGACGCTGGGCAACTTCGCCGAGGTGGGGCTGACCGAGGTCGCGATCATCGTGGGCTACCGCAAGGAAGCCGTGTACGCCCGTAAGGAGGCTCTCGAGGCGAAGTACGGCGTCACGATCACGCTGATCGACAACGACAAGGCCGAGGAGTGGAACAACGCGTACTCCCTCTGGTGCGGCCGCGACTCGATCAAGCACAGCGTGATCCTCGCCAACGGCGACACCGTGCACCCGGTCTCCGTCGAGAAGACGCTGCTGGCCGCCCGCGGTGACGGCAAGAGGATCATCCTGGCCCTCGACACGGTGAAGCAGCTCGCCGACGAGGAGATGAAGGTCGTCGTGGACCCCGAGAAGGGCGTCCAGCGGATCACCAAGCTGATGGACCCGGCGGACGCGACGGGCGAGTACATCGGTGTCACCCTCATCGAGGGCGAAGCGGCCGACGAGCTCGCGGACGCACTGCGGACGACCTTCGAGCGTGACCCGGACCTGTACTACGAGGACGGCTACCAGGAGCTCGTCAACCGCGGCTTCAAGATCGACGTGGCGCCGATCGGCGACATCCAGTGGGTCGAGATCGACAACCACGAGGACCTCGCCAAGGGCAGGAGGATCGCGTGCCAGTACTGACCCGCCTCATACCGGCGCCGATCGTCGTCGATATCCGCGCGGGTGCCCTGGCCGATCTCGCGAGCGTCCTCGCGGACCAGCGGATCTCCAGCTCGGGCAAGCTGGCGGTGGCGATCAGCGCAGGGTCCGGTCAGGCGCTGCGCGAGCGGCTCTCGTCGAGCCTGCCGAGCGCTTCCTGGTTCGAGGTCGGTGGCGGCTCCCTCGGGGACGCGATCAAGCTTGCCGAGGCCATGAAGTCCGGGCGTTACGACGCCGTGGTCGGCCTCGGCGGCGGCAAGATCATCGACTGTGCGAAGTTCGCGGCGGCGCGTGTCGGGCTGCCGTTGGTCGCCGTCGCGACCAACCTCTCCCACGACGGTCTCTGCTCGCCGGTCGCCACATTGGACAACGACGCGGGCCGTGGCTCGTACGGTGTCCCGAACCCGATCGCGGTCCTGATCGACCTCGACATCATCCGCGAGGCGCCGGCCCGGTTCGTGCGCTCCGGGATCGGCGACGCGCTGTCCAACATCTCCGCGGTCGCGGACTGGGAGCTGGCCCATGAGGTCAAGGGCGAGGACATCGACGGCCTCGCCGCCGCGATGGCCCGCCAGGCCGGTGAGGCGGTGCTGCGCCACCCCGGCGGCATCGGGGACGACAGCTTCCTGCAGGTGCTGGCCGAAGGGCTGGTGATCACCGGAATCTCGATGTCGGTCGCGGGCGACAGCCGCCCCGCTTCCGGCGCGTGCCACGAGATCAACCACGCCTTCGATCTCCTTTTCCCGCAGCGTGCCGCCAGCCACGGCGAGCAGTGCGGTCTGGGCGCGGCGTTCGCGATGCATCTGCGCGGTGCCCGCGAGGAGTCCGTGCAGATGGCCCGGACGCTGCGGAGCCACGGCCTGCCCGTGCTGGCCGAGGAGATCGGCTTCACGGCGGACGAGTTCGTCTCGGTGGTCGAATTCGCTCCCCAGACCAGGCCCGGGCGCTACACGATCCTGGAACACCTGAACCTGTCCGTGGACGGGATCCGGGATGCCTACGCCGAGTACGTGAAGGCCGTCGAGGCCTGAATCAGGGGCCCGGTTTGACCGGCTGTCCAAGGCCCCGTAGCCTTGACCGTCGGCGTTTGTTCGCCACACCTCTGAGCACTGACCTCCCGCTCGTACGGGAGAGGCCGCTCGTCCAATCCGGATCGTCGCGGGTCTTCGGACCCGTGTGAGCGGCTGGCATCAGGGGTTTCCGTTCCGAGCGAGAGTGAGATCCGCGTGTACGCCATCGTGCGCAGCGGTGGCCGCCAGCACAAGGTTGCTGTCGGTGACATCGTTGAGGTTGACAAGATTTCCACTGCCCAGGTTGGCGACACGGTCGAGCTCTCGACCCTGCTCGTGGTCGACGGCGACGCCGTGACCAGCGACCCGTGGGTGCTGGCCGGGATCAAGGTCCAGGCCGAGGTCGTGGACCACCACAAGGGCGCGAAGATCGACATCCTTCGCTACAAGAACAAGACCGGCTACCGCCGTCGCCAGGGTCACCGCCAGCAGTACACGGCGATCAAGGTCACCGGTATCCCCGCGGCTGCGAAGTAAGGGACTGAGAAAAGATGGCACACAAGAAGGGCGCATCGTCCACCCGGAACGGGCGCGATTCCAACGCTCAGCGGCTCGGCGTCAAGCGCTTCGGCGGCCAGGCCGTCAACGCCGGTGAGATCCTGGTCCGCCAGCGCGGCACGCACTTCCACCCGGGCACGGGCGTCGGCCGTGGCGGCGACGACACGCTGTTCGCGCTCGCCGCTGGTGCGGTCGAGTTCGGCACCCACCGTGGCCGCAAGGTCGTGAACATCGTTCCGATCGCCGAGTAATTTCGGCGCTCGTCGAGCGGTTTCTGCGGAGGCGGACCTCACTTCCCGTTTGGGAAGCGGGTCCGCCTTTCGCATGTTTCTCCTAAGAGAGACAGCATGAGCTTGAAACATTTCTGCAGGTATGTAACTGGAGGTTCCCACCATGACCACCTTCGTGGACCGCGTCGAGCTGCATGTCGCCGCGGGTAACGGAGGCCACGGCTGTGCCTCCGTTCACCGTGAGAAGTTCAAGCCGCTCGGCGGCCCGGACGGCGGCAACGGCGGCCGTGGCGGCGATGTGACCCTGGTCGTCGACCAGGACATCACCACACTCCTCGACTATCACCACAGTCCGCACCGCAAGGCCACCAACGGCCAGCCCGGCGCGGGCGACCACCGCACCGGCAAGGAGGGGCAGGACCTCGTCCTGCCGGTCCCCGACGGCACGGTCGTGCTCGACAGGAACGGCAATGTGCTCGCCGACCTGGTCGGTCAGGGCACCACGTTCGTGGCCGGCCAGGGCGGCCGTGGCGGCCTCGGCAACGCGGCACTCGCCTCCGCCCGCCGCAAGGCCCCCGGCTTCGCGCTGCTCGGCGAGCCGGGCGAGTCCCGGGACATCGTCCTGGAGCTCAAGACCGTCGCCGACGTGGCTCTGGTGGGCTACCCGAGTGCCGGCAAGTCCTCGCTGATCTCGGTCCTGTCCGCGGCCAAGCCGAAGATCGCCGACTACCCGTTCACCACGCTCGTCCCGAACCTGGGCGTGGTCACCGCGGGCGGAACGGTCTACACCATCGCCGACGTCCCGGGCCTGATCCCGGGCGCCAGCCAGGGCAAGGGCCTCGGCCTGGAGTTCCTGCGGCACGTCGAGCGCTGCTCCGTCCTCGTACACGTACTGGACACGGCGACGCTGGAGTCCGACCGCGACCCGGTCTCCGACCTCGACATGATCGAGGAGGAGCTGAAGCAGTACGGCGGTCTGGACGACCGGCCCCGCATCGTCGTCCTCAACAAGATCGACATCCCGGACGGCCAGGACCTCGCCGACATGATCCGACCGGAACTCGAGGAGCGCGGCTACCGCGTCTTCGAGGTGTCCGCCGTCGCCCGCACCGGCCTCAAGGAGCTCTCCTACGCGCTCGCGGGTGTGATCGCCGAAGCGCGTGCCGCCAAGCCCGTGGAGGAGGCGACCCGCATCGTCATCCGCCCGAAGGCCGTGGACGACGCGGGCTTCACCGTCACGCTGGAGGAGGACGGCATCTACCGGGTGCGCGGCGAGAAGCCGGAGCGCTGGGTGCGGCAGACCGACTTCAACAACGACGAGGCCGTCGGCTATCTGGCGGACCGTCTCAACCGTCTCGGTGTCGAGGACGAGCTGATGAAGGCCGGCGCCCGGGCGGGCGACGGTGTGGCCATCGGCGCCGAGGACAACGCGGTCGTCTTCGACTGGGAGCCGACGATGGCGGCGGGTGCGGAGATGCTCGGACGCCGTGGTGAGGACCACCGTCTCGAGGCGCCGCGTCCGGCCGCTCAGCGTCGTCGCGACCGCGAGGCGGAGCGGGACGAAGTCAGCAAGGAATACCAGGAGTTCGACCCGTTCGCGTAGCGCGGGACGCCGAGGGGCCTGTACCGGATCAGAGAAATCTCTGATCCGGGACAGGCCCCTCGGCCGTTCTCGGAGCTTTCAGACCCAGGATTTGGCTTGATCCCATAGGGTAAATGGCGTGTTTTGTCCAAAGAATGGATAAACTTTCGCCCGGTGTGCAGCCTTTTGTTGCTTCTGCGTGTCTAGCTCGACGCGAGGACAGAAGCCCGCCCTCGCGCCGACCGAGGGGGCAGGGGAGCGTGATGACACCCACGCGGGGCTGCCCGGGGATTGCTGCGAGCTGCGGCCCGGCCGAAAGACACTGGTGAAGATTTCATTCCTGGTACGCGACCTGTGCCATATGGGCGGGGTGGTCAGCGCGACGCAGAACCTTGCGGGTGCACTCGCCTCCCGGCACGAGGTGGAGATCGTCGCGTTGCGCAAGGTGCGGGACACCTCGTACTTCCCGCTCGACCCGCGGGTCTCTGTACACGTTCTCACCGACCTGCGGGGGCATTCCCCTGCCTCCGACCTGGAGCACCCGTTGATCGGGGTCTTCCCGAAGGTCTACCCGGTCGACCCGGCGGAGAAGAAGCCGGTGGTCAGCAGGCTGGCCGAGCTGCGGCTGCTGGAATTCCTGGCGACCACCGACTCCGACGTCGTGGTGAGCTCCAGCCCGCGTAACACGATCATGCTCTCGTACGCCGAGGGCGACTACCTGCGGGTCACGCAGGAGCACTCGATGCCCTCGATCTACGCGAAGTACTACCAGGGCCGACTGTTCAAGGCGTACCACTCGCTGGACGCGCTCACCGCCCTCACGCCCGAGGAGGCCGAGAGCATCGGCAGGCAGGTGCCCGGCGTGCGTAACCGGCTGGCCGTCATGCCGAACTGCGTGCCCGCCGCCCCGATGCAGTCCAAGAGCACCAACAAGGTCATCGTCGCTGCGGGTCTCCTCAAGGAGAACAAGAACTTCGCGGCGGTCGTCGAAGCCTTCGCCACCGTCGTACGCAAGCACCCCGACTGGCGGCTGCGTATCTACGGCGAAGGAACGGAGAAGGCCAATCTGCGCAAGCAGATCGAGAACCTCGGCCTGCACAACACCGTCGCCCTGATGGGACCGGTCGCCCCGGTCGCCCCGGAATTCAGCAAGGGGTCGATCTTCGTGGTCCCGTCCAAACGCGAGGCGTTCGGCAATGTGATCGTCGAGGCGATGGCCGCCGGTCTGCCCGTGGTCAGCACCGACGCCGACCACGGACCGCGCAACATCATCACCCACGGCGAGGACGGTCTCATCGTCCCGTGCGACAACACCGATGCCATGGCCGAGGCCGTCCTCGAACTGGTCGAGAACGACGAGCGCCGCAGACGGATGGGCGAGGCCGCGGTACGCAATGCCGTGCGCTTCCACGAACCCGCGAGCTGTGAACGCTTCGAGGCGATCCTGAACGATGCGTTCGCCCGCCGGGCACTGCCGACGACGGCCGGCGCGCAGGTGGACCCGGAGGGATCGGTCCGGATCGACGTGGGCGCGCTGCCCCCACGGGCGCACGGCGCCGAGATCGTCTGCCGCCTGGTCGGCAGGCCGGACCAGGAGGAGCGGTTCGCGATCGACCCCGCGGGCACCGCCGTGGTGCCGTGGCGAGGCGGACTGCCCGAGGGGACCTATGAGCTGTCGGTACGCACCCCGGAGGGCAACGAGGTGCCGCTGACGGTGGACGGTTACGGCTGCGACTTACGCGATGTGTTCAATGTGCCGTTGCCCCGGGAGAACGGCGCCCCGGCTCTGGAGCTGCTGTTGCCGCACCGGGGGGAGATGGACCGCCTCCGGATCCGCAGCGTGGTGCGTGACGCCCATGTGGAGATCGACGCGCTGGTGGTCGGCACCGAGACCATCGAGGTGGAAGCGCTCGGCTGGGGTGTGCAGCTCGGCCGGGGCGCGGTCCTGGAGGCCGTGCAACGCAAGGACAAGGAACAGGTGCTGATCTTTCCGGTGGCGGCCGTGGAGGGCCGTCGGATCACCTCCCGGGTCGACTGTGCCGCGCTGGTGCGTGCGCACGAGGGACCCGAGCTGATCTGGGACATGTGGCTGCGGCCGACGGCGGAAGCGGACCGGGTCCAGGTCGGCAAGCTGGCCACCGACGTCCTGGAACCGATCGGGGTGTTCACCTTCCCCCGCCCGGTGGTCCGGGTACTGCCCGAGCCCAGCACGACCGTGCTGGCCAAGGTGGGGCGCCGGATGGCCAGGGCGCTGAACGGCGGCAAGCCCGTACCGCCTCCGGTCACCAGGATCGAGATCAGGCCGTACTTCACGGCCCTGTCGCAGCTCGCCTTCAAGACGGTGGACGTACAGCCGTAGGACGGCGCGGACAGGGAACAGAAGGGCGGGCCCCCGGAGATCCTCTCCGCGGGCCCGCCCTTCTTCTCCGCGCGCGGGTGGCTAGTTCCCGTCGGAGAGCTCCGCGGTCTGATCCAGCATGCGGTCGACGACCCGCTGCGAGGCCCGGCCGTCGTCCAGGTCGCAGAACAGGTGGTGGAAGCGGTCGAAGCGCTCGCGGTACTCGGGCCAGACGCCGTCGATGTTCCGGATGGAATCGATCAGTTCACCGGAGGTACGGATCAGCGGGCCGGGCGAGTCCTTCTCGAAGTCGAAGTAGAACCCGCGCAGGGTGTCGCGGTAGTGCTCCAGGTCGTACGTGAAGAAGAGCATCGGCCGCTTGAGGTGGGCGTAGTCGAACATCACGGACGAGTAGTCGGTGATCATGATGTCGGCGGCCAGGTACAGATCGGCGATGTCCGGGTACTCGGAGACGTCCCAGACGAAGCCGTTCCCGGCCCCGGGCACGGCGTCGACCACGTTGGAGTGGCGGCGGATCAGCAGCACGTGGTCGTCCCCGAGCCTGCGGCGCGCGTCCTCCAGGTCCAGCCGCAGGTCGAACAGGTACTGGCCGGCGCTGTGTGACTGGTCGTCGCGCCAGGTCGGCGCGTAGAGGACGACCTTCTTCCCGGCGGGCAGACCGAGCTTCGCCTTGACCTGCTCGACGATCTTCTCCTGGTCGGGGGAGTAGAGGTAGTCGTTGCGGGGGTAACCGGCCTCGAAGATCTCGCCGTCGTACGAGAAGGCGCGCTTCAGGATGGGCGTGCTGAACCGGTTGGACGAGACGAGCAGGCTCCAGTTGTTCGCCTCGAGCGCCAGCCGGTTCTGGTACTCGCGGTCGAAGTAGAGCGTCTCGATGTCATGGCCGATCTTCTTCAGCATCGTGCCGTGCCAGGTCTGCACGATCACCTGGCCGGGGCGGCGCACCAGCCACTCGGGCAGGTGCCCGTTCGTGACGATGTAGCGGGACCTGGACAGGGCCTCGAACCACTCGCGGCCCCACATACGGACCTTCTCCGTGGCCGGCGGCAGGACGACCTGGCCGTCCCGGACGGCCCACAGATGCTTGAGGTCACTGCCGCGGCGCAGCAGCTCCTCGTGGATGGCACGGGGGCTGTCGGAGTACTGCTTGCCGTTGTAGCTCAGGTAGAAGACCTGGTCGAGCAGCGGCTGCTCACGGCCCGGCTCGTACACCTCGCGGCGCATCTGCAGCTGCCGGTACGGGCCGAGCTCCATGTCGCTCAGCTCGGAACGGCAGTTGAGCTGCGGGAAGTCGCCCCAGCGGTGCTCGAACCAGTAGCGGCGGCCGCCGAGTTCGGTGTGCAGCGGGAACTGGGCGATGGCGAGCCGGTCGATGACGAAGGCCGCGTCCGGGACGTTCTCCTCCTCCGACCGCAGGAAGAGGTTCCACCGTCCCGCCTTGAGCGGAACCTGGCCGGAGCCGCCCATGGCCGACGGGTCGAAGGAGGTGGTGAAGGTTCCGTCAGCGGCCCATTCGACGGCAGCCACCCGCTCGTCGAAGCGGCTGCGGGCCTTGAGGACCAGCTCGGCGCCGACGAGCCGGGGGCTCGTGCGGCCGCTGACGACGATCCGGCCGTCACGCTCGGAGACGTCGGTGATCACGGCTCGCCGCGCCCGGCCGATGATCTTCAGATAGCCGTTGTGGCCCGAGACCAGGGCCAGCTCCTGATGGGCGCCCTCCTCGCCGAAGCTCTCCGGCAGGTCGAGGCGGAGGTCGGCCAGGCCCTCCCGGACGACAGCGCTGAACTGGCGCTCCGTGCCGTCGGAAGCCGTGCCGAGCAGGGCCGTGCTCCACAGTCGGCGCTCGGGCTGGGCCTTATCGTCCACCGCGTCGGCGGCGAGCAGGGCCACCTCGGCGACGGGTACGCGCACGCTGAACGTGGCGGTGTCGCCGGTCCGCTCCACAGTCGCCGGGAACTTCTTGATCTCACCGCTCTTGGGGTTGGTCAGCCGCAGGTCGAGAGTCTCGCCCTGCTTCGGCGTGACCCGCAGTTCACCCCGGATCTCCAGCTCGTCGCCGTCCAGCCGGCGGTCGGTGACGAGGGCGAGGACCTTCTCGATGCGGAGCTTCAGCGCGCTGCGCTCGACGCTGGGCAGCAGCCGGAAGTCCTTGTCGAGCCACTGGTAGGGCGGGAAGTTGGCCGCCGACCCGCCGCGCGCCCACACACCGCTGCGCCGTACCAGGCCCGAGGAGTAGACGTTGATGCCGACGTGCCACAGACCCTCCTGCCAGGTGCCGCCCTTGCGGAACTTGGCGGGGTCGAGTTCGAGCTCCCAGCCGGCCCAGTCGTAGTTGTAGCGCTTCTGGCCGGAGCTGGTGGTGGCCTCGGGGCGGTGGACGTTCTTCGCGGGCAGGAAGAGCCGGCGCCGCGAGTTGTCCCGCTTGAGCTGGACGACCTTGATGCTGCTGCGCTTCGTCGACATGTCTATCTTGTCGATCCAGGCGTCGCCGGACAGCACCAGCCGGCCGTTCCTCCACTCGACCGAGCGCAGCGGCGCGCGCAGGTCCAGGTCCTGGTCGATGCGCAGCGCGGCCTTGGGCAGCTCGACGGAGCTCGACTCCAGCGGTGCGAAGCTCGCGTACTTACGGAAGCCGCCGGAGACCTCGACGGGCTCCTTGCGGCGCAGCGACGCCAGCAGCGCGATCAGCTCGGGCATGGCGTGCTTGCGCACGAGCAGCCACTGCACCCGCAGGTCCGCGGGCAGGGCCATGACGATCTGCGGGTCGATCGTGTCGAGGTAGCGGTTGGCGGCCTCGAGGAACGCCTCGTGGAACTCGGCGGTCGCGTCGGGCAGCACCCGCAGGAACAGCCGCAGGTCGTCACGGAGGACGCGGTCGTCGTACTGCCGCTTGTACTCGGCGAACTCGGAGCCCTGCTGCTGGGCGAGGAAGTCGCTGACCAGGCTCACCGCGGTGACCCGGTCCCTGATCGCCTGGGGGTCCCGGCGGCGCTGGGTGATCGACGGGGCGGACTCGCCCTCGCGCAGCCGCCAGAAGTACGTCGGCTCACCGATGATGTCGACCGCTTCGGCCCGGTAGTGGGCAGGGAGGACGACGGGGATGTCCTCGTGCAGGATGCCCTCGGGGAAGGCGAACCCGTGCTTCTCCCAGAAGGTGCGCCGGAACACCTTGTTGCAGGCGATGCGGTCGGCGACGAGCCTGGGGTTCTTCGATATGTGCGTCCGCTTGCGGGCCTCGCCCGCCAGCATCTTGAGCAGCGGCACCTGCCAGGATTTCTCGCCCTTGAGGTGGAAGACGTTCCCGGTGGCGAAGTCGGAGCCGCTCTCGTCGAGGCTCGCGGTCATCAGGCGGTAGGCGTCCGGCGGGATGATGTCGTCGCTGTCGACGAATGTCAGGAACTCCGCGTCGGGCGATATGTGCGAGATACCCGTGTTGCGGGCCGCGCCGAGGCCGCCGTTCTCCTTGCGTATGAGGGTGAACCGCGAATCGCGGGCCGCGTATTCGGCGGCTATCGCCGCGGAGCCGTCCGGGGACCCGTCGTCCACCATCAGGACTTCGATCTCACGCAGCGTCTGCGACGCCAGTGAGTCGAGGCAGGCCGGGAGATAGCGCTCCACGTTGTAGATGGGAACGATGACACTGAGCCGAGGGGCCATGTCTTTCAGGATTCCTTTCGGGTCAGACCCGCTCGACCGGTTCGAGCGCCTGAGCTGGGGAGGGTGCCGGCTTGCGTTCGGCAAGCGGTACAACGGGAAGGAGGCTCTCCTCGCCCAGGAAGACTTTGCGGACGACACGCTCCGCCGCGTGACCGTCGTCGTAGTCGCAGTATCGTTCGCGGAACTCGCTGCGGAAGGTGGCGGACTTCTCGCTCCGCCACTCGCCTGATCCGAGGATCTCGGTGAGCTGCGACTGGCTGGTCGCAACGGCGCCGGGAGGCTCGGCCATCAGGTCGAAGTACGTGCCGCGGACCGCCTTGTAGGTGTCCCAGTCGTCAGCGAAGATCACGATCGGCCGGTCAAGATTCGCATAGTCGAACATTGCTGACGAGTAGTCGGTGATCAGGGCGTCCGAGGCGAGGTAGAGGTCCTCGACACGCTGGTGTGCCGACACATCGATGATGCGGCCGCTGGTCTGGAGCTCGGCCATCCGCCCGCTCGGCTTGTAGAAGTAGTGACCGCGCACCAGAAGAGTGACGTCCTCGCCCAGTTCGTCGGCCAGCCGTGGAAGGTCGAGCCGCGGGGTGAAGTCCTTCTGGTACTCGCGGTGGGTCGGCATGTAGAGGAAGACGCTGGAGCCGTCCTTCAGACCGAGCTCCCGGCGAACCCTTGCGACGTCCGCGGCAGTCGAGTTGATGAGGACGTCGTTGCGCGGGTAGCCGGTCTCCAGGGAGGTGTACCGGCACGGGTACACCCGCTCCCACACGGTGGTCGAGAAGCGGTTGGAGGAGAGGCTGTAGTCCCAGCGGTCACAGCGCTTGAGCAGGTCTTCGAAGTCCATGCTGGTGGAGGCCGGGAAGTTCATCTGGTCGAGCCCCATGGTCTTCAACGGGGTGCCGTGATGGGTCTGCAGATGGATCTGGCCCTCGCGCTTGACCACCGCGTTGGCGAAGTTCACGTTGTTGACCAGGTACTTGGCACGGGCCACCGCCGTCCAGTAGGAACGGGAGCCCACGACCGCCACCTCGACGCCCTTGGGAACCCGGTCGACCTGGTCGGCCCTGACCGCCCAGACCCGGCGGATGTGCGGGGCCAGGCGGGCCAGTTCGGCGTCGATGGCCGCGGGGTTGCAGGAGTAGCCGCGGCTCCAGTAGGCGGAGAACACCGCCAGGTTCTCGTCCAGTCCCATCCTCAGCTGGGACCGGTAGAACATCCCCATGGCGGCGCGCTTGGCACGGACGACGTGTTCGCGTCTGCGAAGATTGGACCGGTTGCGCAATCGACGGGCCCGGGTGGCGGCGGCCAGCGCCGGATAGGAGCCCATGCCGAGCAGTGCGTACTTGTAGCCACGGCCGCCCGGGGGGCGTACGAAACCGTCCGGCAGCCTGCGTCCGTAGTCCTCGGAGGCCCGGTGGAAGAACTCGGACCGTGCGTTGCGCGGCAGCCGGCCCGGCTTTTCCATGATGGTCAGATAGTGGTCGGCCATCTTCCGGAAGACCGCCGTGCGCCAGTGGTCGAGCTCGGGGTGTTCGTCCAGATAGGCGAAGACACGGTCGTACTGGTCGAAGACGTCGAAGTGCTTGCGGCTGACGGTACGCAGGATGTTCCCGCCCTCGCGTCGCTGCCGGTAGAAGACGCACGTGCGGTCGAGCACCGCAAGGCGCTCCGCAGCTATCAGGGTGGAGTACGTCCATGGGGCGTCCTCGTAATAGCCGGGCGGGAACTGGAAACCGTGCCGGGTGATGAAGTCGCGACGGTACGCCTTGTTCCATACGATCTGGAGTAGGTCCAGCAGCTCGGGCCGGTCCGCCAACGAGAATGCCGCGGGGCCGGTTTCGGCCAGCAGGTCGGCGCGCTGGTTCGGCAGGCGTCGGCCGTCCCAGTAGGTGCGCGTGTAGTCGAAGATCAGGACGTCGGGATCGTCCGTCGTGTCGAGCCGCCGGGCGATGGCGCTCAGCGATCCCGGCGCAAGGGTGTCGTCGCTGTCCAGGAACAGCAGATAGTCGCCGGTCGCCTGTTCGATGCCGGCGTTGCGGGCGCGGCCCAGGCCCACATTCTCACCGAGGTGCAGGACGCGCACACGGGTGTCGCGACGGGCGAACTCGTCCATGATTTCGCCGGAACCGTCCGGCGAGCAGTCGTCGACGGCGACGATCTCGAAGTCGGTGAAGTCCTGCCGCAGTACGGAGTCGATGCACTCCCGGATGTATCCCTGCACGTTGTAGGCAGGCACGATGAGTGTCAGTCGAGGCATCCTTCACCAGTCCAGAGAGCTGTCGAGGGTCCGTGTGGGCGCCGATTCGTACCGTCGACCGACGGGGCGGCGCCGAAGTACCCGGACAGAGTAATTGATCGTCATTGGCTCGCTGTGGCCCTGCGTTGGCCCGGACTTCACCCGGAGGTGTCCGTCCTGGCATCTCCCCCGCAAGGGGGCATATTGAACGATAGTGCTGATTGGTCCTATTTGCTCGACTCCATTTTTCCCACACGTAGAGTGAAGCCGACGGTAGGACCTCGTACAGGGAGACGCGTAAATGGCCTGGATGGTTACAGGTGGGGCGGGATATATCGGTGCACATGTCGTGCGTGCGATGCTCGCGGGCGGTCAGTCGGTGGTCGTCTACGACGACCTGTCGACGGGAAGCGCCGAGAAGGTTCCCGCCGGGGTCCCCCTGGTGATCGGCAGCGTGCTCGACCGGCAGCGGCTCGACGCGGCGATCCGTGACCACGATGTGACAGGCGTGGTGCACGTCGCGGCGAAGAAGCAGGTGGGCGAGTCCGTCGAGCGGCCGCTCCACTACTACCGGGAGAACGTGACCGGGCTGGAGACTCTCCTGGAGAGCATGGTCGCGGGGGGCGTCGACCGGCTGGTGTTCTCCTCGTCGGCCGCCGTCTACGGCATGCCGGATGTGGATCTGGTCACAGAGGACACTCCGTGTCTGCCGATGAGCCCGTACGGCGAGACGAAGCTCGTCGGCGAATGGCTGATCCACGCAGCCGCTCGGGCCCATGGACTGCGCTGCGCGTCGCTCCGCTACTTCAATGTCGCGGGTGCCGCCTCGCCCGAGCTGGCCGACGCCGGAGTATTCAATCTCATCCCGATGGTCTTCGAACGGCTGGCGGCAGGTGAGGGTCCGAGGATCTTCGGCGACGACTACGGGACGCCCGACGGCACATGCATCCGTGACTACATCCATGTGGAGGACATAGCCTCCGCGCATCTCGCCGCCGCGCGCAGGCTGGACGAGGCCGAGAGCGGTACCGATCTCACGCTCAACATCGGCCGTGGTGAGGGCAGTTCCGTGAAGGAGATGGTCGACCGGATCCTCAAGGTGACCGGCCGCGGCGACCTCACCCCGGAGGTGACGGCCCGCCGTCCCGGCGACCCGGCGCGCGTGGTCGCCGGGGCCGACCGGATCCGGACGGAGCTGGGCTGGTCGGCCACGTACGGAGTGGACGAGATGATCGACTCCGCGTGGCAGGGCTGGCTCCACCACCACCCGTGACGAAGAGCGACGGCGAAGGGGCCCGCATACCTGCGGGCCCCTTCGCCGTTCTGCCGGTGCGGCGGGCGCTACACCTCGGGTGCCACGTTCAGCAGGGACTTCGAAGCCTCCGCCGACGTCGTCGTTTCCTCGGTCACGGCCGCGCGCGGCGCCGGAATCATGGACAGCAGCCGCTGCGCCATGCGCGCACGGTGACTGTCCGCCCTCGCGCAGAGACTGCGTGCCGCCTCGTTGAAGCGCTCCAGCGACGGCGGATCCGAGGGGCCGAGCAGATGAAGCTTCAGCTCGGCACGGCTGCGGACCAGTGTGTCGTGCTCCGGATTGCGTACGGTGTGCAGCAGCGCCGCCACACCCTCGGCGTCCGGGGTGAGGATCGTCGCCGCGCGGACCGTCGGGAACGCTTCTCGGAACGCGTCCTCCGGCAGCTCGCTGGTGTTCGCGACGGCGTACGGCTTCTCGCTCGCCAGGTAGTCGGTGACCACGCTCGACACATCGCTGATCAGCAGATCCGCCTGGTTGAAGCAGGCGTACAGCGCGGGCTGCGGGGTCGTGATGATCTGGTGCTCCCAGTCGGGCAGGGATTCCCAGTAGGCCTCTTCCCAGGCGGCCGTTGCCGCGGCGACCGCTTCGGCGCGGCCCGCGGGCGGTGCGCCCTGGGCCAGCATCCGCTCCGCGTCGTCCGAGCCCTTCCGGAAGGAGGAGGCGGTTATCCCGTCCAGCTCCGCGGTCCGCAGGGCGAGCGCGGCCGCGGCCTCGGGGCCGGGCCGGGGGCCGGTGCGCCGGCGGTTGGCCTCGCGGATCAGCTCCTGCATGCGCTCGTTCGCGGCTCCCGCACGCGGATCGACCGAACCCGTCATCGGATGCGGCTTGTAGAGGAGCCGCACCCCGGGATCGGCGAGCAGCGCACGGACGATGTTCTCGCCGGCCAGGATCACCGATGTGTTGCCGGGGTTGCCGTCCCAGCCCTCCCAGGTCGGGGCGTAGAGCACGGTGGTGTGCGGGCCGGTGGGCGGGCCCGCGTACGGTGCGATCGGCGCCAGCTGGGGACGGCCGATCTCCACCACGTCACGGTCGTCGATGCCGACCTCGGCCTGGGCGTAGCGCTCCCGGGCGGCCGGTCCCGCGACCCAGACCTCGTCGTACGCCTTCGCGTAGGGATTGCAGCTGGAGAGCTTGTCGCTCTCACCGTGGTTGACGAAGGCGTGCTTGATCGTCGGGATGCGCAGGACCTGCGAGGTCTTGCCCGAGTTCGCGGGGTGGATCATCATCTTGAGCGTCGAGTGCTCGAGGCGCATCAGCTGGGCGACCCTGGGGATGCACACGATGGGGATGTCCGTCGCGCCGATCTTCTGCATCATGAAGCGCTCGCGCAGCACGATGAGCGGGCGGCCGTCGGTCCGGGCCAGCGTGTCGAGCCACATATTGGCCTGGTACGCGGACGAGGAGCCGCCCGAGAAGTACATGCCGACGGTCGGCTGGTACTCGGCGAGCCAGGCGTCGAACCAGGCGAGCGCCTGTTCCTGCGAGGCGGGACGGCGCCGGGCGAGCCGCCACAGCAGCACGGCGAGTCCGGCGCAGGCGAGCAGGACCGAAAGCCCGATGCCTGCCGCGGCGAACTCCGGCTCGTCGCTCGCCGCCGTCGTCAGCAGGCCCGCGGTCGCGGGCAGGCCGAACAGCAGCAGCCGCGGTCCCGGGCCGCCCATCAGCAGCGCGGGGGGTGCCGGGGTGATCCGCAGGGCGGAGGCGTCGATGTTGCGCGTGAGCAGGGGCATGGTGCGGCTGGCGCGCACAAGGATCGCCGTGGCGTGGCCGGCGAAGTGGAGCGCGTAGAAGAAGAGCAGAGCGCAGACGAGGGGGAGGTAGGCCGTCTCCCGCTGCTGGCTGTCCAGTTCGAGCACGCCCACGACGAGCAGGAGGTCGCGTATGACCTGTCGTACCGTGACATCTGCCCTGACCTTGGTGAACTGCGAGTTCAGGCCTGGCTGCCAGCGGTGCAGGGCGGCTTCCGTCGCGAGACCGGTCGCCGTGGCCGCGATGAGCAGGGGGACGTTCGGGAGGAGCGCGGCGGTGGCCTGGGCGACGAACGACGCGGCCAGCGCGAAGATCAAGAAGGGCTTCGCGGCAGGCCGCATGGTGAGGGGAAGAGGTTGCACTCGGGGGACTCCAAGCAGCTCGAGCTCGCGCAGGGCGCGATTGCGGCCGGATGGCACAGTGATCGGGCCGACTGGTAAAGCCAGGGCCGGGGCCCCGGAAGCGGGTGTGATCCGCCCCCACCGTAGAGAAGCCACGTCATCCGCTTGTGTGGCTCAGGTGAGGACTGTGTAACGATATGCAGCTTCGTACAACCATTCTAGATGATGACCATGCAGCTGTGCACATCCCGTCAGGTGCCTGTGTGCGGACAGTCGCGGGCCGGTCCGGACGGATGGAGCGCGGACCGTCGCCCGGGATGATCCGGGCGGCCCCGGGTGGGGCGGAGACACGATCGGTGCGCGAGGCAATTCCCGCATTCCGCTGTCGGGGTGGAAGAAATGTACGAAACAAGAAAATGTATCCGAGTGTCAATCGGGCGCATCTCGATTCCGTGGGCCCCTTCGCGGCGGATCGCACAGTGAATCTCAGTAAAATCGCCCCGAAGGTCGCGGTCGCGACAAGACCGGAATCTCACCATCGGGCAGGGAAAATGAAAGCTCTCGTACTTTCCGGTGGGGCCGGCACCCGGCTCCGTCCCATTACGCACACCTCTGCCAAACAGCTGGTCCCGGTGGCGAACAAGCCGGTGCTGTTCTACGGCCTGGAAGCCATTGCGGAAGCGGGCATCACCGAGGTCGGCATCATTGTGGGCGACACCGCTGCGGAGATTCGCGCGGCCGTCGGCGACGGTTCCCGGTTCGGCATCGAGGTCACGTACATCCCGCAGGACGAGCCGCTGGGGCTCGCGCACGCGGTGCTGATCGCCCGGCGTTTCCTGGGGGACGACGACTTCGTCATGTACCTCGGTGACAACTTCATCGTCGGCGGGATCGCCGGCCTCGTCGAGGAGTTCCGCGCCGACCGGCCCGATGCGCAGATCCTGCTGACCCGGGTGCCCGACCCGAGTGCCTTCGGTGTCGCCGAACTCGACGGCGACGGCCGGGTGGCGGCGCTGGAGGAGAAGCCGAAGGAGCCGAAGAGCGATCTGGCACTGGTCGGTGTCTACCTCTTCACCTCCGTCGTCCATGAGGCGGTGCGCTCCATCGCACCCTCCTGGCGGGGCGAGTTGGAGATCACGCACGCCATCCAGTGGCTGATCGACCAGAGGCGGGACGTCCGCTCCACCACGATCCGCGGGTACTGGAAGGACACCGGCAATGTCACCGACATGCTGGAGGTCAACCGGACGGTGCTGGAGACCGTCGAGCCGTCCGTCGAGGGCGCCGACGTCGACGACGAGAGCGAGATCATCGGCCGGGTCCGGATCGAGGCGGGCGCCAAGGTCAGCGGCAGCCGGATCGTCGGTCCCGCGATCATCGGCGCCCGCTCGGTGATCAGTGGCGCGTATGTCGGTCCGTTCACCTCGGTCTCGGAGGACTGCCGGATCGAGGACAGTGAGATCGAGTACTCGATCGTCCTGCGGGGTGCCTCGATCGACGGTGTCCGCCGCGTCGAGGCGTCACTCATCGGCCATGACGTCGAAGTGACCCCCGCGCCCCGCTCCCCGTCCGCCCACCGACTCGTGCTCGGCGACCACAGCAAGGTGCAGATCTCCTCATGACCACTCGCATCCTGGTGACCGGCGGGGCCGGTTTCATCGGCTCGCACTACGTCCGTACGGTGCTCGGCCCGCAGGGGCCCGGAGATGTCGCCGTCACCGTGCTCGACAAGCTCACCTACGCGGGCAACCCGGCCAACCTCGACGAGGTCCGCGACCATCCCGGCTTCGCCTTCGAGCAGGGCGACATCTGCGATGCGGAGCTGGTCGCCAAGCTGATGGCCGGGCACGATCAGGTGGTGCACTTCGCCGCCGAGTCCCATGTGGACCGGTCCATCGACGGCGGCGCCGAGTTCGTCCGTACGAACGTGGTGGGCACGCACACCCTGGTCCACGCCGCGCATCTGGCGGGCATCGAGACCTTCGTGCACATCTCCACCGACGAGGTGTACGGCTCGATCGACGAGGGCTCCTGGCCCGAGACCGACCCGCTGGCGCCCAACTCGCCGTACTCCGCGGCCAAGGCGTCCAGCGACCTGATCGCCCTTTCGTACCACCGCACGCATGGCCTCGACGTGCGCGTGACCCGCTGCTCCAACAACTACGGGCACCACCACTTCCCCGAGAAGGTCATCCCGCTGTTCGTCACGAACCTGCTGGACGGCAAGCCGGTACCGCTGTACGGCGACGGCGCCAACGTCCGCGACTGGCTGCACATCGACGACCATGTGCAGGGCGTCGAACTGGTCCGCACGAAGGGCCGCGCCGGTGAGGTCTACAACATCGGCGGCGGCACCGAACTGTCCAACAAGGAGCTCACCGGCCTGCTGCTGGAAGCCTGCGGCGCCGACTGGGAGACCGGCGTCATCCATGTCGAGGACCGCAAGGGCCACGACCGCCGCTACTCCGTCGACTGCACGAAGATCCGCGACGAGCTCGGCTACGAGCCCCGCAAGGACTTCCGTACCGGTCTCGCCGAGACCGTGCAGTGGTACCGCGACAATCGCGCCTGGTGGGAGCCGCTGAAGGACAGGGCCGCGCTGTGAGCCCCGTCTGGCTGGTGACCGGAGCCGCCGGAATGCTCGGCCGGGACGTCCTGGCCCGGCTCGCCGGCGAGTCGGTCACCACGGTCGCCGCGAACCGTGTGGCCCTCGACATCGCCGACCCCGCCCTGGTGCGTGCCGCCCTGGAGTTCCACCGCCCCGCCGTCGTGGTGAACTGCGCCGCCTGGACCGCCGTCGACGACGCCGAGTCCCAGGAGGAAGCGGCGCTGCGGGTCAACGCCACGGGTCCCGCGGTCCTGGCCGCGGCCTGCCGTGAGCACGGCGTCGTGCTTCTTCAGGTCTCCACCGACTACGTCTTTGCCGGGGACGCCGAGAAGCCATATCCGGAGGACGCCGCCGCCGGCCCGCGCACCGCCTACGGCAGGACCAAACTGGCCGGGGAACGTGCGGTGCTGGACATCCTCCCGGACACCGGTTACGTCGTCCGTACCGCCTGGCTGTACGGCGCGTACGGTCCCAACTTCGTCCGAACGATGATCAAACTGGAGGGCGTCAAGGACGCCCTCGATGTGGTCGACGACCAACGTGGGCAGCCCACTTGGACCGCAGATCTGGCCGACCGGCTCGTCCGGCTCGGACAGGCCGCCGCGGCCGGCGCCGTCCCCGCGGGCATCTACCACGGCACCAGCGGCGGGCAGACGACCTGGTTCGGCTTCACCCGGGAGATCTTCCGGCTGCTCGGGGCCGACCCGGCTCGTGTCCGCCCCACCACCAGCGAGGCCTTCGTCCGGCCGGCACCCCGGCCCGCGTTCGGTGTGCTCGGACACGACCGCTGGGCGGCGGCCGGTATGGAACCGATCCGCGACTGGCGGGCGGCGCTGGCGGAGGCGTTCCCCGCCCTGCTGGCGGCGGAACGGCGCAGCAGCGGTGACCTCGCCCTCTGAGCCCCGCTGAACTCCGCCGGGGCCACCCGTACTTCCCGCGGTCCCGGCCGGCTCAGCCTCGGGCGCGCAGCTCCGCGTAGTACGCCTGACAGGCCTCGTACGACGGCAGCAGGCCCTGCTCCTCGGCCTCGGCCAGTGAGGGTGCGGCGGCGTCCTTCTCGGAGAGGAGCGGCGTGACGCCCTCGGGCCATTCGATGCCCAGCTCGGGGTCGAGCGGATTGATGCCGTGTTCACGACCGGGCGCATAGCCCTCGGAACACAGGTAGACGACCGCTGTGTCGTCGGTCAGCGCCATGAAGGAGTGCCCGAGTCCCTCGGCGACGTAGACGGCGTGATGGACCGTGTCGTCGAGGCGTACCGCCTCCCATTGCCCGTACGTGGGGGAGCCGACCCGGATGTCCACGATGACGTCGAGCACCACCCCCCGTACGCATGTGACGTACTTGGCCTGGCTCGGCGGCACATCGGCGAAGTGGATGCCGCGCAAGGTGCCCCGGCTGGAGACCGAGAAGTTGGCCTGCGCCAGCTGCAGGCCGTGTCCGGTGGCGTCATCGAGGTCGGACCTCCTGAACCACTCGTGGAAGCTGCCGCGACTGTCCGGGAAGAGCTTGGGTTCATGCACCCAGGCCCCGGGGAAGGAGAGCTGCCGCATGCGATCACATCCTTGTTCTGGCGTCCGGGACAGACCGGAATGTCGAAAGCCAATTTAACGGGAATTGTCGCCGTCCATGGTTCCGGTGAGTGGGATGTCCCGATGGTCGATCGGATTGCTGCGCAATGATCGAGACCGGTCGTGTCGGTATGGAATATGCGAATAATTTGATCCGACTTTCGTTGTCGCGCCATCCGCGGGTCGTGCATTCATCAATTCGTGGCCGGAAGACGGAAAACGGGAGTCCGATTATCGGGAACGCCTGTTCGGTCCGCTGGTCCCCCCGCTCGCGTACGCTGACGGCCAGGCAGACGCAGCCGATGACGATGAAGACGACGAGGGCAGGAACGTGCACGTGGCAGGGGCAAGGCAGGGCGTGACCGAAGCGCGCAGGATCGTGATCAAGGTCGGTTCCTCGTCCCTGACCACCGCGGCCGGCGGCCTCGACGCCGACCGGGTCGACGCGCTCGTCGATGTCCTCGCCAAGGTCAGGAGCGGCGGGGAGAAGGAGATCGTCCTCGTCTCCTCCGGAGCCATCGCCGCCGGACTCGCCCCGCTCGGCCTGCACCGCCGGCCCCGGGACCTGGCCAGGCAGCAGGCCGCGGCCAGCGTCGGCCAGGGGCTGCTCGTCGCCCGCTACACCGCCTCCTTCGCGCGCTACGGCGTACGCGTCGGCCAGGTGCTGCTCACCAGCAACGACACCAGCCGCCGCGCTCACTACCGCAACGCCTACCGCACCCTGGACCAGCTCCTGGCGATGGGCGCGCTCCCGATCGTCAACGAGAACGACACCGTCGCCACCGATGAGATCCGGTTCGGCGACAACGACCGGCTCGCCGCGCTCGTCGCCCATCTCGTCCGCGCCGATCTGCTGGTCCTCCTCTCCGACGTGGACGGCCTCTACGACGGCGACCCCAGTACCCCCGGCACCTCACGCATCGCCGAAGTGACCGGCCCCGCCGATCTGGCCGATGTCACCATCGGCAGCGCGGGAAAGGCGGGCGTCGGTACCGGCGGCATGGTCACCAAGGTCGAAGCCGCCCGAATCGCCACGGCCGCCGGAGTGCCGGTCGTCCTGACCTCCGCGAGCCGCGCCGCCGACGCCCTCGCCGGGCGCGACACCGGCACGTACTTCCGCCGCACCGGACGCCGTTCGGCGGACCGGCTGCTCTGGCTGGCCCACGCCTCCACCCCGCAGGGATCGCTCACCCTCGACGACGGGGCGGTGCAGGCCGTCGTCGAACGCCACAGCTCGCTGCTGCCGGCCGGGATCGCCGCCGTCGAGGGCGAATTCACCGCAGGGGACCCGGTGGAGCTGCGCGACCTCCAGGGCCGCCCCGTGGCCCGCGGGCTCGTCAACTTCGACGCCAAGGAGATTCCGCAGCTGCTCGGCCGGTCCACCCGGGACCTGGCACGCGAACTCGGCCCGGCGTACGAACGCGAGGTCGTACACAGGGACGATCTGGTCATCCTGCACCCCTGACCGGCCCCCTGAAACGGCTGAAAGTCCGGACTTCGGGCAGGGACCTTCATGAAAACCGCCCCACGCCAGGCCCCGGACTGGTCAACTTTGTAACGGGGACACAGCGGGGGTACAGCACAGCAACGCATTCACAGGAGGCCGCCGGTGAGACGAGCTCGCCCGGGGGCGCCGCCCCGAGGAACGGGTGGCCGCGCCTTGACCAGCGTCGGAGCAGGTGTCGGCTTCGACGAGGTCCGGTCCGTCGACCGGACCGCCGACGGGACCACCACCGACCCCGAGCCGGTGGCGGCGAAGGAGGAACACACCCGGTCGAAGCTGTGGCACATCACGCTCAGCGTCTCGGGTACCGAGACACCGCTGAAGGAGGTCAGACGCGGTCTCGAACAGCTCGCCAACGACCATCCCTTCCTGCTGACCAGCCGGTACGCCAACGACCACGCGGAGATCCGGTACTGGGAAGAGGCACGGGATCTGCACGACGCGGCGGCGGTCGCACTGCGGCTGTGGGGCGAGCACCGTTCCAGCGCCAAGCTGCCGCCGTGGGAGATCGTCGGCCTGGAGGTCATCGACCGGGAGACGTACCACCAGCGCATCGCCGAGGGATACGGACCGCCCCCGGCGGCCCCGGTCGGCGTGCACCCGTACTGACCGGTCGGCTCCGCTCGGGACGGCCGTCTCGCATCACGGGATACCTGCGGAATGCCCGCTGTGTGCGCACTACTCTGCGGGCATGACCACGCTTTCGCCGTACGACAACATGTCCCCGGTCGCCCAGGCCGCCTACCGGGCCCGCTCCGCCGCCGCCGACATCGCGCCACTGCCGCGCGCGGCGAAGGACGACGCGCTGCTGGCGATCGCGGACGCGCTGGAAGTGCGGACGGCCGAGATCGTCGCGGCCAACGCCGAGGACGTGGCCCGCGCCCGCGAGGCCGGGACCAGTGAATCGATCGTCGACCGGCTCACCCTCACCCCCGAGCGGATCCGGGCCATCGCCGCCGATGTACGGGACGTGGCGGCGCTGCCCGACCCGGTCGGCGAAGTGGTGCGCGGCTCGACCCTGCCCAACGGCATCGACCTGCGCCAGGTTCGGGTGCCGCTCGGAGTGGTCGGGATCATCTACGAGGCCCGGCCCAATGTCACGGTGGACGCCGCTGCGCTCTGCCTGAAGTCCGGCAACGCCGTTCTGCTGCGCGGCTCGTCCTCCGCATACGCCTCCAACACCGCACTCGTCCGGGTGCTGCGCGACGCGGTCGGCGGCTCCGGTCTGCCGGCCGACGCGGTGCAGTTGGTGCCCGGCGAGAACCGCGATTCGGTACGGGAACTGATGCGGGCCCGCGGTCTCGTCGACGTACTGATCCCGCGCGGCGGCGCCTCCCTGATCCGCACCGTCGTCGAGGAGTCCACCGTTCCGGTCATCGAGACCGGTACCGGCAACTGCCATGTGTACGTGGACGCGCAGACAGACCTCGGCATGGCCGTCGACATCCTCATCAACTCCAAGGCCCAGCGGCCGAGTGTCTGCAACGCCGCCGAGACGCTGCTGGTGCACAAGGACATCGCCGCGGAATTCCTGCCCCGCGCGCTGGACGCGCTGGCCGACGCAGGGGTGACGGTGCACGGCGACGAGCAGGTGCTGGAGTTCGCCGAGACGTCCAAGGCCACCGTCGTGCCGGCGACGCCGGAGGACTGGGAGACCGAGTACCTCTCCTACGACATCGCGGCCGCCGTCGTCGAATCCCTGGACGCGGCCGTCGCCCACATCCGGCTCTGGTCCTCCGGACACACCGAGGCGATCGTCACCACGTCGCAGGCCGCTGCTCGCCGGTTCACTCAACTGGTGGATTCCACGACGGTCGCCGTGAACGCGTCCACCCGGTTCACCGACGGGGGGCAGTTCGGGTTCGGCGCGGAGATCGGAATCTCCACCCAGAAGCTGCACGCCAGGGGCCCGATGGGCCTGCCGGAGCTGACCTCGACGAAGTACATCGTGACCGGGGACGGTCACGTACGGTGATCTTCGGTGCCCGGCGAGTTTGCAGTCTCCCTGCCCAAAACGACTCGCCGGGGCTACGCTGAAGCTGTGCCGGACGACGTGGGGGGCAGGCCGTTTTCGGACGGCTGGGAGCCCGACGACGACCGCGGGGGCGCGGACGAGGACTTCGCCTCCGTGGTGTTCGACGAGGACTTCGTCCGGGCTGCCAAGTTCCATGAAGCCACCGCGGTCGAGCGGCTGTTGGCGGCCGCCCAGGCGCGTGCCGAGGCCGAGGCCGCCCGGGCGCGCGCCGGCGGTGGCCCCGCCGACGACGAGCTGTACGACGACGGATACGGGCCGGGCGGCGCATACGGCCGTGGGAGCCCCTACGGCGACCCGCTGGACCACGACGGGCTCGACGACTACGACAACGGCCCGTACGGGCGCCACGGCGGCTCCTTGCGCCCCTACCGGGGGGCCGCACGGTGGCACCGCCCCGTGGCCTGGCTGCTCGCGCTGCTGATGGGCATCGGCATGGTCGCGCTGGCCTTCAGTGCCGTCTACCGGGGCGCCTCGGCCCACCGCCAGGACCAGATCCCACCACCCGCCACGACCGGCGTGGACAGCGCGCCCGGCTCCGGCGTCGCCCCATCCGCTTCCGCCGACTATTTCCGCCCCACGGTGTCTGCGGTCCCACGCACGCCCTGATACGCGCAGCCCCCTGGCGTGTGAGAACTCGGATCGAGTTCTCACACGCCAGGGCGTTTACGTTCGTGGCAATCGACCTACTCTGAAGATGTGACCCCTCCCCAGGAGGGGGCTTCTCACCCGTCCGTACGCGCGAACCCGTGACGGACAGGCCCTGCCCGAGGCCCTTTCGGCCGAAGCAGTGCGTAGCGTGTCGGCTTCGGCCGGTGACGTGGAGTCGGGAGAAGTCATGACAGGCCGTGGAGAACCGCCAGAAGGAGCACCCGAGGGCCTCCCCGGTGGTGGCGAGGACGAGTACCGGTCCGTCGTCTTCGACGAGTCGTTCGTCCGTGCTGCCCGGCTCCAGGAATTCTCCGCCCAGGAACGCATGGGCGAGCACGCCCGCGCCGTACGCAGCCTCCCGGCCCGCCACTTCCGTACCGGATCCCGGGCCGTCATCGCCCTGATCGTCCTGATAGCCATCGCCTTCGCCACGGCCGTCTACATGGGCCTCAGCAATCCGTACCAGCCACCCGTCGGCAGGCGGGCCGAGCCGCTCCGCTCGACCGTCATACCCCTGGCGCCCCGAGGCGCCGTCCCCGGCGGCAAGGCCGCCGACCTCTTCGCCACGAGCCCCGCCGCCCACTTCCGGACAGGTGCCTCAGGCATCAACCTTCCGATGACCCGGCGGACCGAAAACTTCTCGGACAGCCAGGTGACCACCGCCCTGACCACGGTGAAGGACTACCTGGTGGCGTCCTCCCTGGACCCCGACGTCCTCACCGGCGGCTCGGTGCGGCCGGTGGGGCTGCTGCTCGACCCGGACCAGGCGAACCAGTTCGACCGGAGCATGACCCGATCGGCCGACGACGGGCAGCATGCCGCGACCGGCTGGGTGGTTCGGTTCGACCCGGCGAAGGTGGCGCTGGCCGACCCGGACATCCGGGTCCAGGGGACCCTGGCCTACTCCGAGGCGGGCTCCGACACCCTTGAGGTGGTGTCGGACCACACCTTCACGTACGCCCTGCGCCCGGCCGTCTCAGGTCCGCAAAAAGCGGGTGGCGTCTCGCTGTTCACCGTACGGCGCGAGCTGCACTTCCGCTTCGACCGGGAGGACCTGCGGCTGCACCGGCTGGAGCTGCGGACCAGCTACGTCCAGGCCGGACCGCAGGCCTGCTCGCCGGACACGACCGGCACCCTGCACCCGCTGCTCGCCGGCGAGCGGGCGGCCTCCCGCGGGCCGGCGGGCACCGACCCGTATACGACGGGGCGGCCCACGACGGCGCTCTGCGGGACGCTGGAGATCAGCTCCCGGCTGTCCCGGGCCCCTGAGGGCTCTCCGGGTCCTCCGTCCCCGGCTGCCGGGGCGCTCCGGAGTCATCCGTAGCGCCGCCCTTGCCTGCCGCACCGCCACCGTGGCTGCCGCCGGTGAACTTGTCGCGGAGCTTGCCGCCCAGGTCTCCGGCGCCGCCGGCTATGTCGCCCACGAGCTTCATCAGCGGGTCCTTGCTGGTGCGCACCGAATCGGCGTAGTGCGAGGCGGACTCCCGGAACGAGTCCGTCACCGACGTGTCCTTGTCGTCCTCGCGCCGCGGGTAGTGGCCGTCCATGATCCGCTGGTAGTCGCGGCTCTCGGACCACTTCTTCAACTCGGCCGCGCGCACCGTGGTGAACGGGTGGGAGCGGGGCAGCACATTGAGGATCTTGAGTACGGAATCGCGCAGGTCGCCACCCTTCTCGTACTCGTCGGCCTGCGCGAGGAAGGCGTCCACATTCATCTCGTGCAGATGATTGCCACCGGCAATCTTCATCAGACCGCGCATGGAGGCCTGAGAATCCTGGCCGACCAGCAGCCCCGCCCGGTCCGCGGACAGCTCCGACTTGCGGAACCACTCGCGCAGCGCCATCACGATCGTCATGATCGCCACATTGCCGAGCGGGATCCAGGCGACCTTCAGCGCGAGATTGGTGAGGAACAACAGAATCGTGCGGTAGACGGCGTGACCGGAGAGGGCATGCCCCACCTCGTGGCCGACGACCGCCCGCATCTCCTCCTCGTCGAGCAGCTCCACCAGCCCGGTCGTCACCACGATGATCGGCTCGTCGAGACCGATGCACATGGCATTCGGCTGCGGGTCCTGGTTCACGTACATCGGCGGGACCTTCTCCAGGTCCAGGATGTAACAGGCGTCGCGCAACATGTCGTTGAGATGGGCGAACTGGGCGTCACTCACCCGTACGGAGTCGGAGAGGAAGAGCAACCGCAGACTGCGCTCGGGCAACAGGCCGCTCAGTGCCTTGAACACCGTGTCGAAACCGCTCAGCTTGCGCAGGGCCACCAGCGCCGACCGGTCCGCCGGGTGTTCGTACGCACGGGACGAGATGCCCGAGAAACGCCTGCGCTGCCTGCTCGGCACGCGGTCGTGACTCGCGTGGCTGTTGTCGGTCATGAACTGGGCCCCCTGTTCGTACGAGACGTCGCTCGCCCCCTGACAAGTCCCAGCGTAGGTGCTGGGGCTACGGTGTGCGGGGGGCTGTGGATAACTGAGGAGACGCCCAACATGCCGCACACCGTTGCTCTGCTTGCCGCCGCATCCGAGGACCAGGGCCCGGGCAACACCCTTCGGATCGTGCTGCTCGCCGCGCTCATCGGCGCGGCTTTGCTCGCCTGGTTCCTGCTGCGCGGATACCGCAACGACGACAACAACGACTGAGTCGGCGTGAGCGTGCCCGGGGCCCCCGCATACGATGTCCGCGACGTCTTCCTTCCGACTCCCGATCGATAGGTCCTGCCGAAGATGAGCCTCACGAGCACCGCACACCAGCTGGTCACTCTCGCCTCCGAGGGTGGCGAGCACGGTGGTAACCACGAAAGCCTCAGCCCGTACCTCACCGGAGGCGGTGCGTTCGTCACGCTTCTGCTCCTGCTGTGGATCACCACCCGCTTCAACCGCGACCGCTGAGGCGGAGGCGTACAGCTGTGCCAGTAGGCTCTGCACGCATGGGAGAGCAGGAAGTGCCTACCGGCCGCGGCAAACGCCGACTCGGTGTGATGGGCGGGACGTTTGACCCGATTCATCATGGACACCTGGTGGCGGCCAGCGAAGTGGCCGCCCAGTTCCACCTCGACGAGGTGATCTTCGTTCCGACCGGGCAGCCGTGGCAGAAGAGCCACAAGCTGGTTTCCCCGGCCGAGGACCGCTATCTGATGACGGTCATCGCGACGGCGTCCAATCCGCAGTTCTCGGTCAGCCGCAGTGACATCGACCGTGGCGGACCGACGTACACGATCGACACGCTGCGGGACCTGCGCACGGTCCATGGCGACGCGGACCTCTTCTTCATCACCGGCGCCGACGCGCTCTCGCAGATTCTCACCTGGCGGGACGCCGAGGAGCTGTTCTCGCTGTCCCACTTCATCGGTGTGACACGGCCTGGGCACGTGCTCACGGACGACGGGCTGCCGGAGGGCGGTGTCTCCCTCGTGGAGGTCCCGGCGCTCGCGATCTCCTCCACGGACTGTCGTGCGAGAGTCGCGCAGGGGGAACCGGTCTGGTACTTGGTGCCGGACGGTGTGGTCCGCTACATCGACAAGCGCCAGCTGTACCGCGGCGAATGAGCCACGGAGAGGGGCACCGGTGAACGACCGACAGAACCCGTACGACCCGTACTACCAGCAGCCGCAGATCGTCGGCTACGACGAGTACGGGCAGCCGGTGTATCAGCAGCCTGGGCAGCAGCAACAGGAGCAGCAGCAACACCAGCAGCCCCAGCGGCAGTACGACCCGTATGCACAGCAGGGGCAGGGGCAGCCGGGGTACGGATACGACCCGTACGCCCAGCACCAGCAGTCCCAGCAGCCCCAGCAGTACGACCCGTACGCCTCTCAGCAGCCTCAGCAGCCTCAGCCGCCTCAGCAGCCGGCCTACGGCTACGACGGATACGGCTACGACACCGGCCAGCAGCCCGCCGCGGTCGACACCACGGCGCAGTGGAACATCCCGCAGCAGGCCTCCACGCCGACGGCCGCCCCGGCGCCAGCCCCCCAGCAACGGGAGCGGGAGCAGGAGTTCGAGCCGGAGCCGGCCGTTCCCGAGCAGCGCCGCGCGGACCGTGACTACGGCACCGGGCAGTTCTCCTTCATCGAGGAGCCCGACGAGGACTCCGAAGACGTCATCGACTGGCTGAAGTTCACCGAGAGCCGCAGCGAGCGGCGCGAGGAGGCACGCCGCCGCGGCCGCAACCGGATGGTCGCTCTGATCGTCGTGGTGGCCCTGGTCGTGGTCGGCGGTGTCGGCTACCTCTGGTCCGCGGGCAAGATCCCGGGCCTCGGCGGATCGGAGAAGGAGAACACCGCGACGACGGGTCCGCAGAAGCGAGACGTCATCGTGGTCCATCTGCACGACACCAAGAAGGGCGGCACCTCCACGGCGCTGCTCGTCGACAACGTGACCACCAAGCAGGGGACCACGGTCCTGCTGCCCAACTCGCTGGCGGTCGCCGACGACGAGGGCAACACCACCACCCTCGGCAAGTCCGTCGACGACGACGGCTCCGACGGCACCCGCGAGTCCATCGACACGCTGCTCGGCACCGACATCAGCGGCACATGGCGGCTCGACACCCCGTACCTGGAGAACCTCGTCGACCTCGTCGGCAACATCGAGGTCGACACGGACACCGATGTGCCGGACACCAAGAAGGGTGCGTCGCCCTTGGTCAAGAAGGGCGAGGCGCAGACCTTGAGCGGCCGGATGGCCGTCGCGTACGCCACCTACCGGGGTCCCGGTGAGGCCGAGACGAAGCAGCTCATGCGGTTCGGGCAGGTCATGCGCGGCGTGCTGCGGAAGATCTCGGACGATCCGAAGGCCGCCACGGTCACCGTGCAGACGCTGGCGCAGATCCTGGACCCGTCGCTGCCCGAGGGAGACCTCGGCGCGTCCTTGGCGAAGCTCGCCGAGCACGCCAAGATCGGCGACTACAAGACGGCACTGCTGCCGGTGCAGCCCGACGGCACCCTGACCGACGCTGCCACCGAGAGCGTCGTCAAGGACATCCTGGGCGGCACGGTGAAGGCCCCGGATCAGGACGCGGCCGTGCGGGTCGGCGTCAAGAACGGCACCGGGGACGAGGACGGCACCGAGTCCGCCCGGATCAGGCTGGTCAACGGTGGATATGCCTTCGTCGGCGGTGGGAACACCGGCACCGCGGTGTCGTCCACGGTCGTCTACAAGGCGGCGGCCGACAAGGAGAAGGCGACCCAGGTCGCCAAGACCCTGGGCCTGCCGGCGAGCGCGGTGAAGCAGGGCAAGCCTGCCGCGAACGCCGATGTGTCCGTCGTTCTCGGCCAGGACTACAAGATCAAATAGTCGGGGCTCCGCACCTTGAAAGATCTTCGAGACGGATCTTCGAAAGATCGCTGCGTGGGCTGTCGGCGGTCCGTGAGACCCTAGAGGTTGATCTGACCGCCGACGAAAGCCTGCTTGTGACCGCCACGGACCGCTCCATCGAGCTCATCAACGCCGCCGCTCAGGCGGCCGCCGACCGGCTCGCGCACGACATCATTGCGTACGACGTCAGCGACGTGCTGTCGATCACAGACGCCTTCCTGCTGGCCTCGGCCCCCAACGACCGCCAGGTCAAGTCGATCGTCGACGAGATCGAGGAGCGGCTCCAGAAGGAGCTCGGCGCCAAGCCGGTGCGCCGCGAGGGCGACCGCGACGCCCGCTGGATCCTCCTCGACTACGTCGACATCGTGATCCACGTCCAGCACAGCGAGGAGCGTGTCTTCTACGCGCTCGAGCGCCTCTGGAAGGACTGCCCCGAGATCGCGCTCCCCGAGGACGCCGTCAGGACTCGCGGCAAGGCCGAGGAGCACGCCCAGCTCACCGGCGGCACGGAAGGTGACCTGAGCTGAACGGCAGCAGCAGCGGCAGGGGCCGCAGGATCGTCCTCTGGCGACACGGTCAGACGGCGTGGAACCTGGAGCGCCGATTCCAGGGGTCCACGGACATCGAGCTGACCGAGACCGGCGTCGGGCAGGCCCACCGGGCCGCCCGGCTGCTCGCCTCGCTGAAGCCGGACGCGATCGTCGCCTCCGATCTGCGACGGGCGGCGGCCACGGCCGCCGAGCTCGCCGCGATCACCGGGCTGGAGATCGCCCATGACGCGGGACTGCGCGAGACCTATGCGGGTGCCTGGCAGGGCCTCACCCACGAGGAGATCGTCCGGCAGTACGGCGAGCAGTACGCCGCGTGGAAGCGCGGTGAGCCCGTGCGGCGTGGTGGCGGCGAGCTGGAGACCGAGGTCGCCGACCGGGCCGCCCCTGTCGTGCTCGATCACGCCGACAAACTGCCCGACGGCGGCACGCTCGTCGTGGTCAGCCACGGCGGCACGATCCGCACGACCATCGGGCGGCTGCTCGGCCTGGAAGCGCACCACTGGGAAGGGCTCGGCGGGCTCTCCAACTGCTGTTGGTCGGTGCTGGGCGAGGGTGCGCGCGGGTGGCGCCTGCTGGAGCACAACGCCGGCACGCTGCCCGAGCCCGTGCTCGGGGACGACGCCTAGGGCCTCTTCGGGGCGCGCCGGTTCGGCGGTCGGAGGCCGCCTCCGGGCGGTGTCGGCCGGATTTCACTTTCTGGCTGGTCACAGGCTAAAGTTCTTCTTGTTCGCAGCGCGGAAACGCAGGGAAACACAGCGAACAGCGGGGCTATAGCTCAGTTGGTAGAGCGCCTGCATGGCATGCAGGAGGTCAGGAGTTCAATTCTCCTTAGCTCCACAATCAAGATCCCGTCCCCATCAGGGGGCGGGATCTTCGCGTTCCCGACTCGCCTGTGGCGGCGTGGGCGCACCGGCGCCACCTGCCCCGCTCCTCTCGTCGGCCGGGGTGTCCGCCGCGGGAAGGTGCTCCGGCGGCCTGTGACGGACGGTGACGCGGGCTGGCCATCGGCGCCGGACCTGGCAGCCTGCTCGGACCCGGCCGGGCCCGCCCTGCCCGGCTCGCGGGCTTTCGCCCTCCTCTCCGCTCGCCTGCGGACTGGCTGTGGGCACCGGGCAGTTGATCGGCTTCCGGCTGGTTCAGCGCGTGGCTGCGGAGGTGACCTTTCCCCAAAGGTCCTGGTTCCGGGTGGTTTTGCCCCGGCGGCTGTCGCTTCGGTGACTGTCGTGCTTGTGATGCGCGACGGGGGTAGGTCGGAATCGGACCGTATGCGGCTCGGTGATCATGGGTGCCGGACCGGTGCGGGGCTGCGGTCCCACCCGCACGGGGGAGCCGGCCGCCGTACGGCCGGAGGGCGCCGGCGATGCGAGCGCTGTCCTGGTGAGCGTGACCCGATGCGGCCGGTCCGGGGGCGCGGCCTTCGGCACGCTCTTCCTCAACCGCCTTGATGTGTCAGGGGCGCACGGGTTCGCAGACGCGCTGCAGGCGTGCGCCTTCGCGCTCCTGGTGGCCGCGATCGCGGTGCGCCGGCAGGTCTTGTACGAGGTCGGTGGCCGGTCGATTCTCCGCAGGGCTGACCCCCTTGCGGGGCCATGGCAGAATCGGACCGCCGGAGGGGGCGACGGACCGAACGGGAGGGAGCGCGCGATGCCTGCGAGCCGCCACGAGGTCGCGGACCTGCCCCTTGTTCCCGAAGTTTCCCGAGTGTCCGAAGCCCTCGAGGCCTCCGAGTTTCCCGAAGGCGGCGTCGGCTGACTCATGGGTGCACACAGGCGGAAGTGCGACTGGTGCGGCAGCGGTACGCCCATCGTCAGGGACATGGACCCGATCAACCTCGAGTACCAGTACTGGTGCGAGGAGTGTGCGCGGGCGCTGATCATAAAAGGCGACCCGATCGAGACATATCGGGAACTGGAGGGGGAGCCGATCTACGGGCGGCTCCTGGAGGAGCACTGCACCCTCAAGCGTTTCTACTCTTTCGCCACTGCCTGAGCGCCACGCCGAGGGGCTGCCCGAATCGGGTCATACCGGCACCGAGCGGAATCGATTTGGTGGTGGGCCGGGGTGACCGTGTAATGTTCTCGATGTCGCCAGGGAGACCGGGCGGAAAACAGCACGGGGCTATAGCTCAGTTGGTAGAGCGCCTGCATGGCATGCAGGAGGTCAGGAGTTCAATTCTCCTTAGCTCCACAGTGAAGTAACAGGAAGCGGGTCATCCGAATCGGATGACCCGCTTCCTGTCTGTCAGGGCTTGTTCGTGCAGGTCAACTACGGCCGCTGCCAAGAGCCTTGCGGGCGGCTCCTGGCGGCAGCGCGGGACGTTCCGCCGGTGCCTGCTCGACTCGGAGTGCCAGCGCGGGGCACCGGCGCACAGCACGCTGAGCACGGCCCCGCAGATGTACCGGAACCGCGGCGTCCGCGAGTGCGGGATATCCGTCGGGGCCCAGCCTGATCAGCTCCGGGACGATGTCCGCGCAGAGCCCGTGGCCCTTGCAGAGCGTCCAGTCCACCGCCAGCTTCTCGCCGCTCGGAATGGACTCCTCCAGGTCCTGGTAGCCGGGCGCGGGCAGGGGCAGGACGCCGACCGTCTCCCGACCGCAGCCGCCGTCCAGGACGTGCGCGGCCAGATCGTCCGTGAACGCGGACAGGGTCGAGGTCAGGAAGCGGGCTGAGCCGTCCGGATGTTTGCAGGCCCCCCGGCCCTTCACCGCCTGCGTCACCTCGCGCAGCGCCTCCAGAGCCGCGGGACCGCCACCGTTCAGCACGTCGGACAGTCCGCCGGCCGCGGCGGGCAGCCCCAGCTTGCAGGGGCCGCACTGGCCGGCGGTCTCGGCGGCCAGCCAGTTCGCGATCCGCAGCGACTCGCCGAGCGGGCAGGTCTCGGGTCCGATCGGCAGGATCGCGCCCGCGCCCAGGGCGCCGCCTGCCGCCGCCAGCGAGGCCCGGGAGACGACGGCGTCGTGCGTGGCCATCGCGTCGATCCAGTTGCCGTGGTAGCCGCCGGTCAGTACGCCCTGGGGCAGCGGCGGAGCGCCGGCGAGCTGGAGTACGTACCGCAGCGGCACACCGGTGGGCACCTCGATGACCATCGGGCGCGAGACGGCACCGGAGAGGGTGAGCAGCACCGTGCCGGGCTCGTCGGGCAGCCCGGTGTGCCCGTAGCGGCGGGCGCCGATCCGGGCGGCGACGGCGAGCTGCGCGTATGTCTCGGCGTTCGACAGCAGGGTCGGGGCCCCGCCGACGCCGGACTCGGCCGCCCGTTCGCGACGGCCCGGCGGCAGCGCGGGGCCACCGCCTGCCGCCCTGATGACCGCGGATGCCTCGCCGGAGACCATGCGCTCGGGTGTGCGCACGACCCGGGCGCGCAGTTGCTGTCCGCGCCGGTCTGACAGGCCGCGCTCGGCGAGGGCTTCGCGTATGGAGATCTCCGTGGAGTTACGGGTGACCGCGACGATCAGCGTGCGGGCGCCGAGCGCCTCCGCCGCCAGCAGGGCGCCGTCCAGGATCAGGTGCGGTGCGCGGTTCAGCAGGACGGTGTCCTTGCGACAGGCCGGCTCGCCCTCGCTGCCGTTGATCACGACGACGGGCCGCACCCCACGCCGGATGGATGCCTTGGCGACGGCCCGCAGCTTCTTCCCGAAGGGGAAGCCCGCACCGCCGCGGCCACGCAGCGAGATGGTTTCGGCCAGTTCGGCCAGACGTTCTCCGGTCATCGGTTCGAGCGGTCCGTGCACCTTCAGATGCATGGCGAGGTCGAGCCGCTCCACCAGGTCGAACCCGGTGGTCAGCTGAGGTAGGCCGACGACACGGACTTCGGGCACGTCGGGGAGGGGGAGGTTCACGGTCGGTCTCCTGCGGGTGCCTGCCAGGGTTCTCCGGCAGGGGGCGGATAGAGCGGCCCCGGCAGCGGTGCGGTCTCGTCGACGGCGGGCAGCGGGCCGGTCGGCACGTCCGTTCCGTACGGGTCGTACGGGTGCTCCTGAGCGGGCTCGTACGGGGGGCGGAACGTCTGGGTCTGCGCCTGGGCCGGTGGTGCGGGTGAGGGAGCGGGCCAACGGCCGGCCGGTTGCTGGGGGCCGGGCCCGGGGACCGGGACCGCGTTCTCGGCGGCCCGCGAGACCGCACGGTAGGCGGCGGAGATCCCCGGGTCGGGGCCTGTGCGAGTGGGCCCTGCGCCCCCGACGGGTCCGGTGTCGGGGCTCGTGTCCAGACGGTCGGAGTACCGGGGCGGAGCCTCGTACGAAGTCTCGTACGGGGCCTCGTACAGCGGTGAGGCGGGTGCGGAGAGGGGCGTGCGCGGGCGGTCGAAGGACGACGGGAGCGGGGTGCCTCGTAGCTCTCGCCCGAGCTCATCACGACCCAGCTCGTCCCGGCCGAGCCCGCCGTAGGCGCGTTCCCGGCTCAGTTCCTCCCGCCCCAGATCCTCCCGCCCGAGCGGAAGTACGCGCTCCGCGCCGGGCAACGGGGCCTCGCGGAGCGCGGGATCCGGTTCGGGGAGGAGGGCATCCGGCTTGATCAGAGCGGCGATCAGTTCGGTGATCCGGCGTTTGGTCGTCGGCGGCAGCAGCCGCAGGCACAGGGCGGCGGCCACAGCGACCAGACAGAGGCTGTACATCACGACGACCCAGGTCGCGGGCGGCCTGCCCGCGTACAGACCGTGGATCAGCGCCGCACACCAGGCCGGGTAGGACAGTGCGTGCAGCGCGCGCCAGCGGCCCGCTACGCGGCCCGGGGTGGCGAAGGCACTGCGCAGCGCGCCGGTCGCGGCCGCGACGACCATCAGCAGCCCCGCCAGCGAGCCGAAGCCGATCAGCCCTGCGGTGCCACGCATACCGAGACCGAAGGGTATGAGGGCGCCGAGCAGCGCCACATGCCCGAGCGCGACCTTCACGGTCACATGCAGAAGCAGGAAGCCGAGCGAGGCCGCGGCAGCGGCCCGGTGGATGCCCTGGCCGAGCAGGCGCTGCCGTGAGGACAGGAACAGCCGGTCGGTGGCGATCAGGCCCCAGGCCACCGCGGCGGTGAGCGAGACCAGTGAGAGCACACCGGTGGTGAAATCGAGTGCGGCGCGCAAGTCGTCGCTCCCTGCGACGGCGAGCAGAGGGATGAGAACCAGCACGGCGACGGTGAGCCCGCCCTGTACCGAGCGGTTCGGTCCGGCGCTCAAGGTGGGGGATGAGCGGATCTTGCGATGAGGGTTCATTGGGGCAACTCCGAATTGTTCGGCAAAGCGGTCCCGTTGCGGCATGCTAAGTCGCTCCATACCGGCCAGTACGGGGTTTGAGCGGTTGCCCCAGTAGAGGGCGGTACGCGGAGTAACCCCCGCTTCCCGGACGTTCCGCCGCCGCCTCGCAGGGCCCGGCAGGGGACTTCCGGACGATCCGCTGCCGCTTCCTGGGGCTCCTCCCGGGCCTTGCCCGGACTTTCCTCGGGCTTTCGGGAGGCCCCGTCGTCCGTGGTTGTCCACGGAGCGGCAGTGTCCGGCTGCGCTCCGGGCCTGTGCGGTACCCTGACGCCATGCGTGCCGTACGCCTTCTGCTTAGCGAGCCGCGCTGATCAGTCCCGACCGGTGTGAATGCCTGGTTGGAATCGGCGCGGCGTCCCCTCCTGTGCGAGGGGCTTTTTCGTTTCCGTAAGCGCGGGCAGATGACGATCGATGGAGCTTTGAGGATCATGAGCGAGACGAATTCCGCAGCCGAGGCGGCTGCGCCGCACCGCTATACGGCGGCAATGGCTGCCGACATCGAGGCACGCTGGCAGGACTTCTGGGACGCCCACGGCACGTACGAGGCGCCGAACCCGACCGGTGATCTGGCGGACGATCCGGAACTGGCCGCCAAGCCGAAGAAGTTCATCATGGACATGTTCCCGTACCCCTCCGGTGCGGGTCTGCACGTCGGGCACCCGCTGGGCTACATCGCCACCGATGTCTTCGCCCGTCACCAGCGCATGACCGGGCACAACGTGCTGCACACCCTGGGCTTCGACGCCTTCGGCCTGCCGGCGGAGCAGTACGCCGTACAGACGGGTACGCACCCGCGCGCCTCCACCGAGGCCAACATGGAGAACATGAAGTCCCAGCTGCGACGGCTGGGCCTGGGCCACGACAAGCGCCGCTCGTTCGCGACGATCGAGGCGGACTACTACAAGTGGACCCAGTGGATCTTCCTGCAGATCTTCAACTCCTGGTACGACACCGAGGCGGACCGGGCGCGGCCGATCGCCGACCTGGTCGCGCAGTTCGAGAACGGTGAGCGCCCGACCCCGGACGGCCGTGACTGGAGCGCTCTGAGCGCCGTCGAGCACGCCGAGGTCCTGGGCCAGTACCGCCTGGCGTACGCCTCCGACGCGCCCGTCAACTGGTCGCCGGGGCTGGGTACCGTGCTGGCCAACGAAGAGGTGACGGCCGACGGCCGTTCCGAGCGCGGCAACTTCCCCGTCTTCAAGGCCAAGCTGCGCCAGTGGAACATGCGCATCACCGCCTACGCCGACCGGCTGCTGAACGATCTGGACGGGCTGGACTGGCCCGAGGCCATCAAGCTGCAGCAGCGCAACTGGATCGGGCGTTCCGAAGGCGCGCGCGTCGACTTCCCGGTCGACGGCGCGGGGGACATCACCGTCTTCACCACCCGCCAGGACACCCTGTTCGGCGCCACCTACATGGTGCTGGCGCCCGAGCACGACCTGGTGGAGCGGATCATTCCGGCCGCCTGGCCCGAGGGCACCCATCCGGTGTGGACCGGCGGACACGCGTCCCCGGCCGAGGCCGTCACCGCCTACCGCAAGCAGGCCGCCGCCAAGTCCGACGTGGAGCGGCAGGCCGAGGCCAAGGACAAGACCGGCGTCTTCACCGGCGCGTACGCGACCAACCCGGTCAGCGGCGAAAAGGTGCCCGTCTTCATCGCCGACTACGTCCTGATGGGCTACGGCACCGGCGCGATCATGGCTGTCCCGGCGCACGACGGGCGCGACTTCGCCTTCGCGCGCGCCTTCGAGCTGCCGATGCGCTGCGTCGTCGAGCCGTCGGACGACCGTGGCACGGATCCCTCCACCTGGGACGACGCATTCGCCTCGTACGAAGCGAAGCTGGTCAACTCCGCGAGCGACGAGATCTCGCTGGACGGCATGGGTGTCGTCGAGGCCAAGGCGAAGATCACCGCATGGCTGCAGGCGAAGGGCCTGGGCGAGGGAACCGTCAACTTCCGTCTGCGTGACTGGCTGTTCAGCCGTCAGCGCTACTGGGGCGAGCCCTTCCCGATCGTGTACGACGAGGACGGCATCGCCCACTCGCTGCCCGAGTCGATGCTGCCGCTGGAGCTGCCGGAGGTCGACGACTACTCGCCGCGCACCTTCGATCCGGACGACGCCGACACCCAGCCCGAGACCCCGCTGTCGCGGAACGCCGACTGGGTCAACGTCACGCTGGACCTGGGTGACGGCCCCAAGAAGTACCGCCGCGAGACCAACACCATGCCCAACTGGGCAGGTTCCTGCTGGTACGAGCTGCGCTACCTGGACCCGAACAACGACCAGCAGCTGGTCGACCCGGCGATCGAGCAGTACTGGATGGGTCCGCGAGAGGGCCTGCCGACCGGTGGCGTCGACCTGTACGTGGGCGGCGCCGAGCACGCGGTACTGCACCTGCTGTACGCACGGTTCTGGTCCAAGGTCCTGCACGACCTGGGGTACATCTCCTCGGCCGAGCCGTTCCACAAGCTGTACAACCAGGGCATGATCCAGGCGTTCGTGTACCGGGACAGCCGCGGCATCGCGGTTCCGGCGGCCGAGGTCGAGGAGCGCGACGGCGCGTTCTACCACCAGGACGAGAAGGTCAGCCGCGTCCTGGGCAAGATGGGCAAGTCCCTGAAGAACGCGGTGACGCCCGACGAGATCTGCACCGAGTACGGGGCGGACACGCTGCGTCTGTACGAGATGGCGATGGGCCCCCTGGACGTGTCGCGGCCGTGGGACACCCGTGCCGTCGTGGGTCAGTACCGGCTGCTGCAGCGGCTGTGGCGCAACATCGTCGACGAGGAGACCGGCGAGGTCACCGTCGTGGAAACCGAGCCCGGCGAGGACACGCTGCGCGCGCTGCACAAGGCCATCGACGGCGTCGGCCAGGACATGGCCGGTATGCGCTTCAACACCGCCATCGCCAAGGTCACCGAGCTGAACAACCACCTGACCAAGGTGGGCGGCCCGCTGTCGCGGTCCGTCGCCGAGCGACTGGTGCTGCTGGTCGCGCCGCTGGCGCCGCACATCGCCGAGGAGCTGTGGCGCCGGCTGGGCCACACCGATTCGGTCGTGCACCAGGACTTCCCGGTCGCCGACCCGGCGTACGTCGTGGACGAGACCGTGACCTGCGTGGTGCAGGTCAAGGGCAAGGTCAAGGCACGGCTGGAGATCTCCCCGTCGATCACGGACGAGGAGCTGGAGGCGCTGGCCCTGGCCGACCCGGCAGTGGTCGCGGCGCTGGACGGAGCCGGGATCCGCAAGGTGATCGTGCGGGCGCCGAAGCTGGTCAATATCGTCCCTGCGTGACGGTCTCCGGCTAGCCGCCGATCGGCTCACGACGGTGTGAGGGCTTTCCCTTACGGGCAGGTTAGGGGTTCCGAAGGAACCCTCGGCCTGCCCGTTCCGTTTACGGTGGAGGGGCCGGTAGTCGGCAGCCGAATCGACATCCAAGGGGCGTCATGGAAGCCGTGATCCTGATTCTGGGGCTGCTCTTCGTCGCGTTCATGGCCCTGGGCGTCTATGTGAGCGTCAAGGTCATCGGCGCGGCGAAGCGTGGCGTGGACCGCACGATCACGCAGGCGCGCCGCACGGTCGAGGAGACCACGCTGCGGGCCAAGAGTTACGGCCAGGTGGGAGTGGCCGGAGAGCTGGCACAGCTGCGGCTCTCGCTGCGGACGTCGATGCGGGCCACCCAGGAGGCGTTGCAGGCGGGTGTCGCCGAGGACGCCTCGCTGTCGGAGTCGCTGGGACTGTTCGAGCGACTCAGCGTGCACGGGCGGGAGCTCGACGACGAGCTGAAGAGGCTGGAGCGCGAGCCCGACCGGGCGACGGTCGCGTCGCTGCTGCCCGGCCTGAAGCAGCGCACGGAGCGGATCACGCACTCGGCGCAGTCGCTGCGGTGGGCCGCGCGCGACCGGGCGCGGCAGTTCGCCGACGACGATCTGGCGGCGCTGAACACGCAGATCGATGTGGAGGCGGGGGCGCTGCGGCACTGGACGGTGGAGGAGCCTTCGGCCGGTGCCGGTGCCGGTGCGGGTGCCGGTGCGGGTGCGGATGGGCGTGGGGGCGAGCGGGCGCGGGGTGCGCGGGCCGGCGAGGAAGGCCCGGAGGCGCTCACGTCTCGGGACCCCCGGGCGCAGACCGGTTATCCCTGGCAGAAGGCCGTGCGGCCCGAGACGACCAATTGAGCAGGACGGGCGTGCCGAAGGCCCGGGCTCGAACCGATGTGATCGGTCGTGGCAGGATGCGGGCCGAAGCGATCGGAAGTGATCACTCGGTCGGGGTCGGACTGCCGAGACGGCGCCCCGGCAGGTAACCTCCCGCTCATGTCCCGCCATGTCGCGATCGTCACCGATTCCACGGCCTACCTGCCGCCCCAGGCGATGGAGCGGCATGGCATCACCGCAGTGCCGCTGACCGTTGTCCTCGGCGATCAGGCGCTGGAGGAGGGCACCGAGATCTCGGCCCGCTCCCTCGCGCTGGCGCTCCAGAAGCGACGCCCCGTGACGACGTCGCGGCCCAGCCCCGAGGTCTTCGCCGCCGCGTACCGGGCTGCGGCCGAAGCCGGCGCCGTCGGCATCGTCTCGCTGCACCTCTCGGGCGAATTCTCGGGCACGTACGACGCCGCGCTGCTCGCCGCCAAGGATGCTCCGGTGCCGGTACGGGTGGTCGACACCGGCATGGTCGCCATGGCCCTCGGGTTCTGCGCCCTGGCCGCGGCCGAGGCGGTGGAGGCGGGCGGCAGCCTGGACGAGGCGGTCGTGGCGGCCGAGAAGCGGGCCGCGGGCACCTCCGCCTACTTCTACGTCGACACGCTGGACTATCTGCGCCGCGGGGGGCGCATCGGCGCGGCCCAGGCCCTGCTGGGGTCGGCCCTCGCGGTGAAGCCCCTGCTCCAGCTGGACGGTGGCCGGATCGAGCTGCTGGAGAAGGTGCGGACGGCCTCGAAGGCGATCGCGCGGCTGGAGGAGATCGTCGCCGAGCGGGCGGGCACCGGCCGGGTGGACATCGCCGTGCACCACCTGGCGGCGTCCGAGCGGGCCGACCGGCTGGCCGAGAGGTTGCGTGTGCGTGTCCCCGGGCTCGTCGATCTGCATGTCAGTGAGGTCGGCGCGGTGATCGGTGCGCACACCGGTCCCGGTCTGCTCGGAGCGGTGGTTTCGCCTCGCTGATCTCCCTCGTCAGGGTGAGGGAGTTATCCACAACCGGGCGGTTTTCCACTGGAATGTGGCCTGCTCGGCGGGTTCGGGCGAATGTGCCTAGCGTCGTGAGGCATGGCTCCCCGATCAGATCGTGTGCATCGAGCACACCGTGCAACCAGTGGAAGTGGACCCGGCCGCGCTGCGGCGTCGGACGTGCGCGCCCGGCGCGGGTCCGGTGCGGGCCAGGGCCCGGGATACGGTCCCGGCTCCGGACCTGGACGACGACGGTTGTCGCGTGGGCATGCCGCCGGCGTCGCGGCGGCCTCGCGACATCGCGCGGACGCGCTCATGGCCGGTGCGTACGGGGGGCGCGTCGCCCGGCCGACAGTGGGCCCTGCGCCGCCTCCGTCACCGCGTCCGGCTCCCGCAGAGGAGACCACGCTGGCGGTCACAACGGCTCCGGTCGCGGCCGGGCGGTGGGAGCGGCTGGTTCCTGCCGTTCGGGAGCGCCTCCCGATGTGGTTGCAGCTCAGGTGCGGACTGGAGCCGAGAACCCTCGCCGCGCTCACCGTCGTCCTGGTCGCTGCCGCGGTCTTCGCCGTCGTCCACTTCTGGTCCGCACGTCCGCAGTCCGTCCGCGCCCCCGATCCGGTCAGCGAGGCCGCGCATGCCCCGGAATCGGCCCTGGGCACGGATCGGGGCGTGGATCGGGCCGGCACTCCGGATCCGTCCCCCGGACCGCCGCCCACCGGAGGACCGGGCGGACGGATCGTCGTCGATGTGAGCGGCAAGGTACGGCGGCCGGGCATCTACCCCTTGGCGTCCGGTGCCCGGGTCGCCGACGCCCTGCGGGCGGCGGGCGGAGTCCGGACCGGCGTGGATCTCGCCGGGCTCAACCGGGCGCGGGTGCTCATGGACGGGGAGCAGGTCGTGGTGGGCGCGCCACCCGGACCGCAGGCCTTCGGCGCCACAGGAGGAGCCGCCGCGGCAGGGGGTGCCGCGGGCGCCGGTGCCGGCCCCGTGACGGGGCCGGTCAGCCTCAACAGCGCGACGGTGGAACAGCTGGACACCCTGCCCGGGGTCGGCCCTGTTCTCGCCCGGCACATCGTCGACTACCGCACGCAGCACGGCGGCTTCCGGTCCGTCGGCGAACTCCGCGAGGTCAACGGGATCGGCGACCGCCGGTTCGCCGATCTCCAACCGCTGGTACGGCCATGAGCCCCACGGAGGACCCGCGACCGGAGGACCGTCCGGACGTCCACCCGGACATCCATGAGGACGTCCATACGGTCTCGGGTCGGCGGCTGGGTGTCTCCGACCCGCAGCAGGACGGCCCGGTCGATCTGCGGCTCGTCCCGCCCGCACTGTCGACCTGGGCAGCCGCGGCCCTCGCCGTGGGGGCGCCGGGGCGCTGGACGGCCGTGGGGACAGTGGTCTGTCTCGTCGCGGGTCTGGCGCTCCTGGTTGTGTCACGGACGGCTGCCCGGGGCACGAGCGCCCGGCCGGCCGGCGAGAGGGACACGCGGGACGGCGGGCGAAGCGCCGTACGGAGACGGCGACTGCACGCGACCGCGGCCGCAGCCGCTCTGCTGTGCGCGGCGGCCGGAGCGACGGCCGCCGGACTGCACAGCGCCTACCTGCGGCAGCAGCCGATTCATGGTCTCGCGCAGCGCTTCGCGAAGGTCGAGGCGGAGGTGACCGTCACGTCCGACGCACGCCAGACCCGGACCCAGGTCCGTGGCGACCACAGCACCCCGGTCGCGCTTCTCCTGGACGCCGAGATCACCCGGCTGACGGCGCCCGACGGTGCCGCCACCCGGCTCCGTGTCCCGGTGCTGGTGATCGTGTCCCCTGACCGTTCGCCGGAGCGGTGGCAGCGGCTGCTGCCCTCCACGCGGCTGCGCCTGAGCGGCCATCTCTCGCCGCCTCTGCACAGCGGGGAGCGCAACGCCGCCGTCCTGCGGCCGGACGGCAACGGCCCGCCCCGCGTCATCGGGCCTCCCACCCTTCTCCAGCACGCGGCGGGTGGTCTGCGCGCCGGGCTGCGCACGGCGACCGACGGGCTGGAGCCGGATGCGCGTGCGCTGTTGCCGGGGCTGGTCGTCGGCGACACCTCACGGGTCACCCCCGAACTGCACGATGTGTTCCAGGCGGCGGATCTCACCCACCTGATGGCGGTCTCCGGCGCCAATCTGGCGATTCTGCTCGTGCTGCTCATCGGGCCGCCCGGCACCGCGCTTCGGGTCGAACGCCGTGGTCTGGCACCTCGGTTGGGTCTGTCGCTGCGGATGACCGCGCTGCTCGGCGGGGGACTCACCCTCGCCTTCGTCCTCGTCTGCCGGCCGGAGCCGAGCGTGCTGCGGGCCGCCGCCTGCGGCCTGATCACGCTGCTGGCGATCGGCACGGGGCGCCGCCGGTCGTTGATTCCCGCACTGGCGGCCGCCGTTCTGCTTCTCGTGCTGTACGACCCGTGGCTGGCACGTAGTTATGGCTTCGTGCTCTCCGTCCTGGCCACCGGGGCTCTGCTCACCGTCGCGCCGTCATGGAGTGCCGCGCTGCGGCGGCGCAGGGTGCCGCCCCGGCTCGCGGAGGCGCTGGGTGCCGCTGCCGCGGCGCAGGCGGTGTGCGCGCCGGTCGTCGTGTTGCTGGCCTCGCGGGTCAGCCTGGTGGCGATTCCGTGCAATCTGCTGGCCGAGTTCGCGGTGGCGCCGGCCACCGTCCTCGGGTTCGCCGCACTCGCCCTGGCGCCCGTGGCCATGCCGGTGGCCCAGCTGCTGGCGAGGATCGCGGGGTGGCCGGCCGGGTGGATCGCCTCCGTGGCCCGCACCGGAGCGGCCTTCCCCGGGGCGGAGATCGACTGGCCCGACGGCCGGCAGGGAGCGTTGCTGCTCGCCGTCCTCACGGCGCTCACGGTGCTGTCCGCCCGCCGTATCGCGCGCCACCCCTGGGTGTGTTCGGCCGCGGCGCTGCTGTTGATCCTCGCGGTGCTGCGGCCGGTGCCGCTGACCCGGGTGCTGACGGGGTGGCCACCGCCTGACTGGGTGTTCGCGATGTGCGACGTGGGCCAGGGGGACGCCATGGTGCTGGCGGCAGGACCCGGCGAAGGCGTGGTCGTCGACACCGGACCTGATCCGCGGCTCGCCGACCGATGCCTGCACGACCTGGGCGTCACCCGGGTACCACTGCTGCTGCTCACGCACTTCCACGCGGATCATGTCCGGGGCCTGCCCGGCGTGCTGCGGGGCAGAGCGGTGGGCGCGATCCAGACGACGGGCCTGGACGAACCGCCGGAACAGGCCGCGTTCGTACGCGGAACGGCCGCCGCCGCACGGGTCCCTCTGATGCGGGCTGCCCCGGGAGAGCGGCGCCGCATCGGTCCGCTCGACTGGCGGGTCCTGTGGCCCGTCGGCGGTGCGACAGCGGTTCCCGAACCGGAGGAGCCCAACGACGCCAGTGTCACGCTGTTCGTCCGGACCGGCGGACTGACCCTGTTGCTCCTCGGAGATCTCGAACCACCGGCCCAGCAGGGGTTGTTGCGCCAGTACCCGGCGCTGCCGCGGGTGGACGTCCTCAAGGTCGCCCATCACGGTTCCGCCCACCAGGACCCCGCGTTGCTGCGCAGTGCTCACCCGCGACTCGCGCTGGTGAGCGTGGGCAAGGACAACCCGTACGGGCATCCGGCGGCCCGTACCGTCGAGGCGCTCAGGGCCGGCGGAGCGGTGGTGCTCCGCACGGACCTGGACGGCGCGATCGCGGTGACGGGTTCCGGGCCGGGGCTGCGGGCGGTCGGACGCTCATGACCCCTCTCCGGCCGATGGCACCGGCCTCAGACCAGCCACCTGCCGTCGGCCATCAGCTCGCGCCCGGACAGCTCGTTCTCCTCCCGCCACGCCCTGACGGCGTACGGCGTGAAACGGAGGTACACCCAGGGGGTGCGGCCACGCAGGTCCCAGCCGAGTTTCGTCGCGAAGGCGTCGCCCGACTCCGGGGAGAGTTCCGCGCCCTCCACGACCTCGGCGGTCGCGTCGATGAGCACCACATCGCGGGTGTGGCCCAGGCTGATCCTGGCCTGCCCGGTCGGAGTCACATTGCGTGCGGTCGGATTGGTGCGCCGAGTCGCCATCAGGAGCGTCCCCCGGTCCCACACGAACGACAGCGGCACCAGCGTCGGCACGCCGTCCGCCGAAGCGGTCGCCACCCAGGCGTCGTCGTCCTTCTCCAAGCGGTCGAGCACATCCTGCTTGCGCTGTTCCCGGCTGCGCGCCGGCTCCGCATTCGTCATGTTCCGTACGCTAGCGAGTGCTTGCGACCACGCACCTCGGTCGGCGGTCCTAGGACCACCGGATCATGGCGCACGGCGGCGCACCGGGACAGACTGCGGCCATGGACCCGCAATCGCCACAGACCGTCGACGCCTATTTGGACCGCATCGGCGCCGTCCGTCCCGCGCGCCCCGACGCAGCTGCCCTGCGCGATCTGCAGGTGCGGCACCTCACGACCGTGCCCTTCGAGAATCTGTCGATCCATCTCGGCGAAGACATCGTGCTGGAGGAGAAGGCGCTCCTGGACAAGGTGGTGGGCGCCCGGCGGGGCGGCTTCTGCTACGAACTGGGCGGCGCCTTCGCGGCTCTGTTGCGGGCCCTCGGCTTCGGCGTCACTCTGCTCCAGGCCCGCGTCTACGGGGACGGCGGACAACTCGGAATTCCGTACGACCATCTCGCGCTGCGTGTCGAGACCGACGACGGCTCCGGACCCTGGCTCGCCGATGTCGGCTTCGGTGACCACGCCCATTTTCCGCTCGTGTTCGACGACCGTGCGGACCAGGAGGACCCGCGGGGTACGTACCGGATCCGGGAGACTCCCGACGCCACGGAAGGTGCCGGGGCCGGTGATCTCGATGTGCTGCGTGACGGGGTGCCCCAGTACCGACTCGATCCGCGACCGCGGGCTCTGGCGGACTTCCGGGCCGGCTCCTGGTACCACCGCACCTCGCCCGGTTCGCACTTCACCCGGTCTCTGGTCTGCTCCCGGCTCACCGGCATGGGCAGGGTCACCCTCAGCGGACGCACCCTCGTCACGACGGTGGGTGGCGAGCGACATGAAGTTCCGCTGGCCACCGACGCCGAGGTGCTCGCCTCCTACCGTGAGCACTTCGGGCTGCGGCTCGACCGGCTGCCCACAGTCCGCAAGGCGGGCATTCAAGGACCGAACGGTTGACGCACACAAGCGGAACGTTCAATTCGGACCTTCGGTAACACCTCCTCCCAAGCCCTGTCCAGACGCTCCGTTTGCCTCGAACGCCTCAAGGGTGATCGAATGCATGCTCGTCGGCGGGCCGCTGCTCCGACAACGATGTCCAGCCGTCAGGCCCCATGGTGAATCTCCCCCGGGGGTACTGAAGATGCTCGGCCGTTGGCTGGGAAGCAAGAAGGCGACGCACGCGGCGGGCGGCAGCCCGCTCGCCGGACTCGCGGTGCCGCGCACCGCGGGAGTGCTGAGCTGCCGTGTGCTCGATCCGGTCAACGTGGCTGTGCAGCAGGCCGAGTTCGTGGTCACGGACAGTGCGGGCCGCAAGGTCGTCGGCGGTGAGACGGACCCTTACGGGAACGTCCTCGCCACCGTCCCGGCGGGTGAGTACCGGCTGGCCGTCACGGCGGAGGGCTTTACTCCGTTCCATGGTTCGGCCACCGTCGGCGAGAGCGGCCACGCGAGCCTCGGCGACGTGACGCTCCAGGTCTCCGCACCCCCGCAGCTGCCCGCCGCCGGTGACTGGGAGATCGAACCGAACCACACACAGATCGGGTTCACCGCCCGCCACATCGGGCTGGCCCGTATCCACGGCCGGTTCAACACGTTCGCCGGTGCGGTGCGGATCGCCGACCGCATGGAGGACTCCGCCATGCACGTCATCATCGATGCGGCGTCGATCGACACGAACGTGCAGATGCGCGACGACCATCTGCGCTCCAGCGACTTCCTCGACGTCGGGCGCTACCCGACGCTCGAGTTCTACAGCGACCGTTTCGTCCACCGGGGCGGCAGCCGCTGGGGCGTCAGCGGCGCGCTGACCCTGCACGGCGTCAGCCGAACGGTGACGCTGGACACCCAGTACCTCGGCCTGGGCAACGGCCTCGAGGGCGAGACCCGGGCGGCGTGCCGGGCCACCACCGAGCTGCACCGTGAGGACTTCACGCTGACCTGGCAGACCATGCTGGCCCGAGGTATCGCCGTCGTCGGACCCAGCATCGCCATCGACATGGACATCCAGATCGTCCCCAAGAGCTGAGCCCGGGGGAGGCCTGCGGGCGGGGCGCCGCCGCTAAGGCGCTTCCAGCCAACCCTCGTACTCCGCCGCGAACGCGTCGAGCGCTGCGGAGTCCAGCCGGCCGGCCGGGTCCTCGACGACCACCAGCCACTGGGCGTCCTCGGCGTCGTCCTCGCCGGCCAGTGCGTCGCGCACGAGCTGGGGCTCATCGGCGACACCGAAACGGTCGGCGAGCTCTCCGGCCACCTCCTCCGCCGTATCGCGGTCGGGCAGCACCAGTACATGTCTCACATCGCTCACCTGCCCATTCTCCGGTACGGCGGCGGGTGCGGGGACGGGCGGTCGAGCCGTGCTGTCAGTGGCGCGTGGGATGCTGGACGGCGATGGCCACCAGAAGGAATTCCACCGACGATCCGCTCGCCCCCCTCACGCTCGCCGTGGGCCAGGAGGACCTCCTCCTCGACCGTGCGGTGCAGCAGGTGGTGGCGGCGGCCCGGGCGTCCGACGCCGACACGGACGTCCGCGACCTCACCTCCGACCAGCTCCAGCCGGGCACTCTTGCCGAGCTGACGAGCCCTTCGCTCTTCGCCGAGCGCAAGGTGGTGATCGTGCGCAATGCGCAGGACCTCTCCGCCGACACGGTGAAGGACGTCAAGGCGTACCTCGGTGCGCCGGTCGAGGAGATCACGCTCGTGCTGCTCCATGCGGGCGGCGCCAAGGGCAAGGCGTTGCTGGACGCGGCGCGCAAGGCGGGTGCGCGGGAGGTCGCCTGCCCGAAGACGACCAAGCCCGCGGAGCGGCTGTCGTTCGTGCGGTCGGAGTTCCGGGCGCTGGGGCGTTCCGCGAGCCCCGAGGCGTGCCAGGCGCTCGTCGACTCCATCGGCAGCGATCTGCGGGAGCTGGCGAGCGCGGTGTCGCAGCTGGTCGCGGATGTCGAGGGCACGATCGACGAGGCGGTGGTCGGGCGCTACTACACCGGTCGTGCGGAGGCGTCCAGCTTCACCGTTGCCGACCGGGCGGTGGAGGGGCGGGCGGCGGAGGCGCTGGAGGCGTTGCGCTGGTCGCTGTCGACCGGGGTGGCGCCCGTGCTGATCACCAGCGCGCTCGCGCAGGGCGTCCGGGCGATCGGCAAGCTGTCCTCGGCACGCGGGGGGCGTCCTGCGGATCTTGCGCGCGAGCTGGGGATGCCGCCGTGGAAGATCGATCGGGTGCGGCAGCAGATGCGGGGGTGGACACCGGACGGGGTGGCGGTCGCGCTGCGGGCGGTCGCGGATGCGGACGCGGGGGTGAAGGGCGGCGGGGACGACCCCGAGTACGCCCTCGAGAAGGCCGTCGTTGCTGTTGCGCGGGCGGCGCGGAGCGGTCGGTGACCGTGGGACGGCCCGTTGACCGTGGGACGGCGAGGCAGGTGCCGGTCGTGACCGACTGAGCTAGAGCGGGTATGCCGAAGGCCCCGGTTCGTCGCCCTGGGGAGGGTGACGAACCGGGGCCTCGGTTCTCGCTTGGTGCGCCGCACCCGCGTGGCGAACGCAGGTTCGGTGTGCGGCGCGGGGGCCGGGCAGGGGCGGGAGAGAGGGCCCGCTGGTCCGTTCCGGCAGTTACATCAGAAAGCTCAGCCCTGGAGGGCGGCAACCTTGGAGGCCAGCGCCGACTTCTTGTTGGCGGCGGCGTTCTTGTGGATGACGCCCTTCGAGACAGCCTTGTCGAGTGCGCGCGAAGCGTCGCGAACGGCCGTGGTGGCCTTCTCGACGTCGCCCGCTGCGGCAGCCTCACGGGCCTTGCGGATCGCGGTCTTGAGCGAGGACTTGACGGCCTTGTTGCGCAGGCGCGCCTTCTCGTTCGTCTTGTTCCGCTTGATCTGGGACTTGATGTTCGCCACGAAAGAGCCTTTTCAGGTTCGTTGGATCTTCGATGTGCGCCCCGCCGCCCATAAGAGCCACGAGGCACAGCTGTCAACGGTACCAGCCGCGCTCCGACCGGCCCAAACCGGTCTCTGCCCCGCAGCCGTGGGACGATGGAAGCTACGTATCGATCCGACCGACCCGACATCGACCCGAGACACGGCGTTCGGCGTCTCAAGAATCAGGACCCTGCGTGCCCGCGACTCCTACCAACGTGCCCGAGCCGAGCCGTACCGACCCGGCGCTGATCCGCAACTTCTGCATCATCGCTCACATCGACCACGGCAAGTCGACGCTTGCCGACCGGATGCTCCAGCTGACGGGCGTGGTCGACCAGCGGCAGATGCGCGCTCAGTACCTCGACCGGATGGACATCGAGCGCGAGCGCGGCATCACCATCAAGTCCCAGGCGGTCCGTCTGCCGTGGGCGCCCACCACGGGCGAGGGCGAGGGCGCCACCCACGTCCTCAACATGATCGACACCCCGGGCCACGTGGACTTCACGTACGAGGTCTCCCGCTCGCTCGCCGCCTGCGAGGGCACGGTCCTGCTGGTCGACGCCGCGCAGGGCATCGAGGCCCAGACGCTGGCCAACCTCTACCTGGCGATGGAGAACGACCTCACCATCGTTCCGGTGCTCAACAAGATCGACCTGCCGGCCGCGCAGCCCGAGAAGTTCTCCGAGGAGCTGGCCAACCTCATCGGCTGCCAGCCCGAGGACGTCCTCAAGGTCTCCGCGAAGACCGGTGTCGGCGTGGACGCCCTGCTGAACCGGGTGGTCAGGGACGTCCCGGCACCGATCGGCAAGGCCGATGCCCCGGCCCGCGCGATGATCTTCGACTCGGTCTACGACTCGTACCGCGGCGTGGTCACCTATGTCCGTGTCGTCGACGGTCAGCTCAACAAGCGCGAGCGCATCAGGATGATGTCCACCGGCGCCACCCACGAGCTGCTGGAGATCGGTGTCTCCTCCCCGGAGATGACCCCGGCCGACGGCCTCGGGGTGGGCGAGGTGGGCTACATCATCACCGGTGTGAAGGACGTCCGGCAGTCCAAGGTCGGTGACACGATCACCTCCCTGAGCAAGGGCGCGACCGAGGCGCTCGGCGGTTACAAGGACCCCAAGCCGATGGTGTTCTCGGGTCTGTATCCGCTGGACGGGTCCGACTACCCGGACCTGCGCGAGGCCCTCGACAAGCTCCAGCTCAACGACGCCGCCCTGGTGTACGAGCCGGAGACCTCCGCGGCCCTCGGCTTCGGCTTCCGTGTCGGCTTCCTCGGGCTGCTGCACCTCGACGTGATCCGCGAGCGCCTGGAGCGCGAGTTCGGTCTGGAGCTCATCGCCACCGCCCCCAACGTGGTCTACCGCGTCGAGATGGAGGACGGCAGCGAACACACCGTCACCAACCCGAGCGAGTTCCCCGAGGGTAAGATCGACAAGGTGCACGAGCCGGTCGTACGTGCCACCGTCCTCGCCCCCAGCGAGTTCATCGGCGCGATCATGGAGCTCTGCCAGAACCGGCGCGGCACCCTGCTCGGCATGGACTACCTCTCCGAGGACCGGGTCGAGATCCGGTACACCCTGCCCCTCGCCGAGATCGTCTTCGACTTCTTCGACCAGCTGAAGTCCAAGACCCGCGGCTACGCCTCGCTCGACTACGAGCCCACCGGCGAGCAGTCCGCCCAGCTCGTCAAGGTCGACATCCTGCTGCACGGCGACAAGGTCGACGCGTTCTCCGCGGTCACGCACAAGGACAAGGCGTACGCGTACGGCGTGCGGCTCGTCGCCAAGCTGCGTGAGCTCATCCCGCGGCAGAACTTCGAGGTGCCGATCCAGGCGGCCATCGGCTCCCGGGTCATCGCCCGTGAGACGGTCCGCGCCATCCGCAAGGACGTTCTCGCCAAGTGCTACGGCGGTGACATCTCCCGTAAGCGGAAGCTGCTGGAGAAGCAGAAGGAGGGCAAGAAGCGGATGAAGATGGTCGGCAACGTGGAGGTGCCGCAGGAGGCCTTCATCGCCGTTCTGTCCACCGACGAGTCCGGCGGGGAGAGCAAGGGCAAGAAGTAGTCCCCGCGGGATTTCCGCTTCTGTCCCGGCTTGAACCACGCTGCCCCTACTCGGTGGTAGCCCCAACGGACCCCTGCGTCGCAGCACCCTGCGGCGTGGGGGTCCGTTTGTTATGAAGCGGCGTCCGATTGCCTCTTACGCGGCGGACGTGTGCGCTCTACCCTGATCACGACTCGTAGTTACTCGCGAGTTAAACAAGCGGAATCACGCACGCAGGATCAGCACGCAGTCGGACGCACGTAAGCAGGAACAAGCAGCAGCACGCAGCAACCAAACAACCGGTCGTGAAGCACTGCCGCAGGCCCGGAGGATGTCGTGAGCGACACACAGACCCTGATCGAGAACCGACCGCCCTCCGTGGCGACCCTCTTCATCGACCGCGTTGCGGCCACTCCGGACGGGGAGGCCTACCGCTATCCGGTCCCCTCGGCCACCGGACAGGGCGCCGACGAATGGAAGTCGCTGAGCTGGGCACAGGCTGCGGAGCGCGTGTACGCGATCGCCGCCGGGCTCATCGGTCTGGGGGTGGAGCCGGAGGAGCGGGTCGCGCTCTCCTCCGCCACCCGCGTCGAGTGGATCCTCGCCGACCTCGGCGTGATGTGCGCCGGCGCCGCGACCACCACGATCTACCCGTCGACCAACGCCGAGGAATCGTCGTTCATCCTCGCCGACTCCGAGAGCCGGGTGCTGATCGCCGAGGACGCCGGCCAGCTGGCCAAGGCCCGTGAGCGCCGCGCCGAACTCCCGAACCTCGCCCATGTCGTCGTCATCGACCCGGACGGCGTCGAGCCCGACGCGACCGACCCCGAGGGCTGGGTGCTCTCGCTGGCCGATCTGGAGGCCCGCGGCGCCGAGCTCCTGGCGAAGAACCCGGGCGCGGTCAAGGAGCGGGTCGACGCGATCACCGCCGAACAGCTGGCCACCCTGATCTACACATCGGGCACCACCGGCCGCCCCAAGGGCGTACGGCTGCCGCACGACAACTGGTCGTACATGGCCAAGGCCACCGTGGCGACCGGCCTGATCACCAAGGAAGACGTCCAGTACCTCTGGCTGCCGCTCGCGCACGTCTTCGGCAAGGTCCTCACCTCGGGCCAGATCGAGGTCGGTCACGTCACCGCCGTCGACGGCCGGATCGACAAGATCATCGAGAATCTGCCGGTGGTCCAGCCGACGTACATGGCCGCTGTGCCCCGCATTTTCGAGAAGGTCTACAACGGCGTCGCGTCCAAGGCGCGGGCCGGTGGCGGCGCCAAGTACAAGATCTTCCAGTGGGCGGCCGAGGTCGCCCGCGAGCACGCGAAGGTGTCCCAGGACAACTTCCGGCGCACCGGCAGGGCGTCCGTCCCGTTCGGCCTCGGCGCCAAGCACAAGGTCGCCGACGCCCTCGTCTTCGCCAAGATCCGTGAGGCCTTCGGTGGCCGGCTCCGCGCCTGTGTCTCCGGCTCCGCGGCGCTCGCCCCCGACATCGGCTACTTCTTCGCAGGTGCCGGCATCCACATCCTGGAGGGCTACGGACTCACCGAGTCCAGCGCCGCCTCCTTCGTCAACCCGGGCGAGGCCTACCGCACCGGCACGGTCGGCAAGCCGCTCCCCGGCACCGAGGTACGGATCGCCGACGACGGCGAGATCATGCTGCGCGGCCCCGGCATCATGCAGGGCTACCACCGGCAGCCGGAGAAGACCGCGGAGGTGCTGGAGGCCGACGGCTGGCTGCACAGCGGCGACATCGGCGAGCTGTCCGTGGACGGCTACCTGCGGATCACCGACCGCAAGAAGGACCTGATCAAGACGTCGGGCGGCAAGTACGTCGCTCCGGCGGAGGTCGAGGGGCAGTTCAAGGCGGTGTGCCCGTTCGTCTCCAACATCCTGGTGCACGGTGCGGACCGTAACTACTGCACCGCGCTGATCGCCCTCGACGAGCCGACCATCCTCGGCTGGGCCGCCGAGAACGGCCTGGAAGGCAGGTCGTACGCCGAGGTGGTGGCGTCCCCGAAGGCCGTGGAGCTCATCGACGGCTATGTGAAGCGGCTCAACGGGGGCCTGCAGCGCTGGCAGACCATCAAGCAGTTCCGGCTGCTGCCGCGCGACCTCGATGTCGAGCACGGCGAGCTGACGCCGAGCCTCAAGCTCAAGCGGCCGGTCGTCGAGCGCGAGTACAAGGGCCTCATCGACGAGATGTACGTGGGTGCCCGCGAGGCCTAGGCACGGCCCACGGTGCGGACGGGGCGGGACCGCCCCGTCCGCACCGCTGTTCCCGAAGCCCCGTTCCTGCTCGTCGTTCCTGTGTCTTCTCCTCCCACTTCGGTAACTCGGTGCTTCTGGGGAGGGTCGGTCTGTCACTCTGTCCGTGTCGTCAGCGGCACACGGCGCCAAACAGGCCGTGCGAGAACAGGTCAGGAGCGGCGCCATGGGGCCCATTCCCTTGCAGCGGGACACCGTTCAGCGTCCCGGAAACCACGTCGGGCGGGCGGACGCGCAGCCGGTCGCCCGGACGAGCCTGCCGGGGAATCTCCTCGCGCCGGCCGCCGCGCGCCGGTTCGTCCGGGCCGCCCTCGCCGAGTGGACCGGGCTCGGGCTGCCCGCGGCGGTGGGCTTCAGCGACCGGCTGGCCGACGACGCGGTGACCGTCGCCGATGAGCTGGTCACCAACGCCGTCGTGCACGCCGGCACCACCGTCGAGCTGCTCTTCCGGCTGGAGGAGGCGGCCGAGGACGAGGCCGCAGCCCTGGTGCTGGAGGTCGCCGACCACCACCCCGCCCGGTCCGTACGCAGCGAACGCCCTGACCCGGTGCCCGCGGCGGACCCGGACGACCCGGCCGAGGTCGGGCGCGGGCTGCAGGTCGTCGCCGCGCTCGCCGAGCGCTGGGGCATCACGTACCGCACCGGCCTCAAGACCGTCTGGGCCCGGCTGCCCGTCGACGACTGGACCGCGTTGCCCGAGGCGGCCGCGGAGCCGGAGCTCCGGAGCGGTCTGCGCACCGCCGAACTGCTCGCCCCCACCGCCCGGCGCGCTCTGCGCGACGACGCGGACTGGGCGGGCCGCGGTGCGCTCTCGTTCCTCGCCGAGGCGTCCGACCTGCTCGCCGGCCAGCTCGACGAGGACATCGTGGCGGCGCTCGCCGGGCAGTTACTCGTGCCCAGACTCGCCGACTGGTGCGCGATCTGGCTGGAGCCGGAGAACGGTGGGCCCGCGGCCGTCCCCCGGCTCGCGAGCGTCTGGCACCGTGACGAGGCGGAGACCGGGCAGCTGCGCACCGTGCTGGAGCGGGACCCGATCCGGCTGCCGGAGCGGGTGGGCACCGGGCCCGTCTCCATGCCGTGGCCCGGGGCCGACGAGGACGGGGCAGGACCGGGCGCCGACAGGCGCTCCAACGGCCGTGCGGGGGCCGCGCTCGCCTATCGGATAACCGCCGGCGGCCGCACGCTCGGAGCCGTACTCCTGGGACGGGAGGGCATCGCCCGCGTCCCCGACGGGGTGACCGCGCTGATCGAGGACTTCGTACGCCGTGTCGGCCTCGCCGTCGGCGCCGCCCGCGCCTACACCCGACAGGCCACCATCAGCCGCATCCTGCAGCGCGGACTGCTGCCCAGCAAGGTCGCCGACATCCCCGGAGTGACCAGCTCACTGGTGTACGAGCCCAGTGACGACGGCGTCGTCGGTGGTGACTTCTACGACATCTTCGCGTGTCCCGGCGATCGCTGGTGCTTCATCCTCGGCGATGTGCAGGGCAGCGGTCCCGAGGCCGCCGTCGTCACCGGCCTCGCCCGGCCCTGGCTGCGGTTGCTGGCCCGGGAGGGCTTCCGCGTCGGCGAGGTGCTGGACCGGCTCAACCGGCTGCTCCTCGACGACGCGATGGAGACCGCCGAGGCCGCCGCCCTCATGGTCGCCGCCGCAGGCGGGCAGCACCTGACGGAGGGCGGCCAGCATCTGCGGGAGGACGGCCAGCAGCTGCCGGACGGCGGGCAGCCCCGGTTCCTCTCGCTGCTGTACGGGGAGATGGTGCCCCTGCCCGGCGGCGGGGTGCGTTGCACGCTGGCCAGCGCAGGCCACCCGCTGCCGCTGCTGCTGCGCCCGGACGGCACCGTGCGGCCCGCCGCCGAGCCGCAGGTGCTGCTCGGGGTCATCGAGGACGTCGCGTACGAGAGCCAGAGCTTCGACCTGGCGCCGGGCGACAGCCTGCTGTGCGTCACGGACGGGGTGACGGAGCGGCGCTCCGGGCCGCTGATGTTCGACGACGGGGACGGTCTGGCCCAGGCGCTGGCCGGCTGCGCCGGGCTGACCGCGGAAGGGATCGCGGACCGCATCAAACGGGCCGTCCACGAGTTCGCCGAGCGGCCCCCGGACGACGATCTGGCGCTGGTCGTGCTGCAGGCCCAATGAGCGTGGGCCGGGAACGGCCGGCGGCGAGTGACAATGGACGGTATGCCTTCCGTACTGCCCGATGGTGAACCCGTGCCCGACGACGGGGCCCTGCCCCGCCATGCCCTGGAAGGCGCCGCCGACCGCCCGCTCGGCTTCTACCTGCATGTGCCGTACTGCGCGACCCGCTGCGGCTACTGCGACTTCAACACGTACACCGCGACCGAGCTGCGCGGCTCCGGCGGTGCATTGGCCTCCCGGGACAACTACGCCGCCCACCTGATCGGCGAGGTCCGGCAGGCCCGCAAGGTACTCGGCGACGACCCGCGGCCGGTCCGTACGGTGTTCGTCGGCGGCGGCACGCCCACGCTGCTGGCTGCCGGGGATCTCGTACGGATGCTGGCGGCGATCCGGGACGAGTTCGGGCTCGCCGACGACGCGGAGATCACGACCGAGGCCAATCCGGAGTCCGTCGATCCGGCCTATCTGTCGGAGCTGCGGGAAGGCGGCTTCAACCGGATCTCGTTCGGGATGCAGAGTGCGCGTCAGCACGTGCTGAAGATCCTCGACCGTACGCACACGCCGGGGCGACCCGAGGCATGCGTCGCCGAGGCGAGAGCCGCGGGCTTCGAGCACGTCAACCTCGACCTGATCTACGGCACCCCCGGCGAGTCCGACGACGACTGGCGGGCCTCGCTGGACGCGGCCATCGGGGCGGGGCCGGACCACGTGTCCGCCTACGCGCTGATCGTCGAGGAGGGGACGCAGCTGGCGCGCCGGATCCGGCGCGGCGAGGTTCCGATGACGGACGACGACGTCCACGCCGACCGCTATCTGATCGCCGACGAGGCGATGGCCGCGGCGGGCTTCTCCTGGTACGAGGTGTCGAACTGGGCCCGGACGCCGGAGGGGCGGTGCCTGCACAACGAGCTGTACTGGCGGGGCGCCGACTGGTGGGGGGCCGGGCCGGGCGCGCACAGCCATGTGGGCGGGGTGCGGTGGTGGAACGTCAAGCATCCCGGTGCGTACGCGCAGGCACTGGCGGAAGGGCGGTCGCCGGGAGCGGGACGCGAGGTGCTCTCCGAGGAGGACCGTCGCGTCGAACGGATCCTGCTGGAGCTGCGGCTGGTCGACGGCTGTCCGCTGTCGCTGCTGGCACCGGCCGGACTGGCCGCGGCGGGACGAGCGGTGGCGGACGGGTTGCTGGAGGAGGCGTCCTATGCGGAGGGTCGGGCCGTGCTGACCCTGCGGGGCCGGCTCCTTGCGGACGCGGTCGTCAGGGACCTGGTGGACTGATGGGGACCGGTGGGGGTGCGGGCGCGCCCGCACCCCCACCGGGTCGTGCCCGAAACCGGGGGCTCCGCCCTCGCATCCCGGCCCGCGCACCCCGGACGGACCGAAGGCGTCCGAGCCCGGTCACGGCGGGCGCGGCGGCCCTGCCTACCCCGTGGGCGCCGTGACGAAGTCGATCAGCTCCTCCACCCGGCCCAGCAGCGCCGGCTCCAGGTCGCGGTACGAGCGGACCGTGGACAGGATGTGCTGCCACGCCGCCCCTGTGTTCTCCGGCCAGCCCAGCGACCGGCACACGCCCGTCTTCCAGTCCTGGCCGCGCGGGACCACCGGCCAGCTCGCGATGCCGACCGACGACGGCTTCACCGCCTCCCAGACGTCGATGTAGGGGTGGCCCACCACCAGCACGTTCGCGTCCGTGACCTCGCCCGCGATCCTCGACTCCTTGGAACCGGGGACCAAGTGGTCGACCAGGACGCCCAGTCGCGCGTCCGGGCCGGGGGCGAAGTCGCGGACGACGGCCGGGAGGTCGTCGATGCCCTCCAGGTACTCGACGACCACGCCCTCGATGCGCAGGTCGTCGCCCCAGACCCGTTCGACCAGCTCCGCGTCGTGCCGGCCCTCGACATAGATCCGGCCGGCCCGTGCCACCCGCGCCCGCGCCCCGGGGACGGCGAGCGAGCCGGAGGCCGTGCGGGCGGGGCGTACGGGACCGGGCGCCGACGGGCGTACGAGGGTGACGACCCGGCCCTCCAGCAGGAAGCCGCGAGGTTCCATCGGGAACACCCGTTGCTTGCCGAAACGGTCCTCCAGGGTCACCGTCGGGCCCTGAGCCGTCCTCTCGCAGCGGATCACGGCACCGCAGAAGCCGCTGGAGACCTCCTCCACGACCAGATCGGGCTCGGCGGGGACCTCGGGAACGGGGGCGGACTTCTTCCACGGTGGGGTCAGATCCGGGTGGTAGCTGCGCATCGGACGACGATAGGACGGGAACGGCTCACGACACGCCGAACGCAGTGGACAGTTGGTCGCGTTGCGCGCGTACGAACGAGGCGTCCACGAGCGCACCGTGCCCCGGCACGTACACCGCGTCCTCGCCGCCCAGCGCCAGCAGCCGGTCCAGTGCGGCCGGCCAGCGCGACGGGATCGCGTCCGGGCCCGCCTGCGGTTCGCCGGACTCCTCGACCAGGTCGCCGCAGAGCACGACGGCGGGGGAACCGGGCACCAGGACCGCGAGATCGTGGCCGCTGTGGCCGGGGCCCACGTTCGCCAGCAGCACCTGGCGGCCGCCGCCCAGGTCGAGGGTCCACTCGTCGTGCACCTGGTGGTGCGGTGCCACCAGCACATCGGCCGCCTGCGCCGCGTCCGCCTCGGGCACCCCGTGGCGCACGGCGTCCGTGCGCAGCTCGTCCGCTCCGCGGGCCAGGAGATCCGTCACTCCGACCGCCCCGTACACCTCGGCCCCGGAGAAGGCCGCGGTACCGAGCACATGGTCGAAGTGGGGGTGGCTGAGTGCGATATGCGTCACCCTCCGGCCGATCAGCGCCTCCACCTGGGCCCGTACCTCCGCGCCCTCGCGCAGCGTCGATCCGGTGTCGAAGAGCAGCGCCCCGTCCGCTCCGACCACCAGTGCGACCGTCGCGTCCCACCCGGGAAGCCGCCGTCGGCCCACACCGTTGCCGAGTCGCTCCCAGCCGAACTCTTCCCAAGAGGCGTCCATGCGGCGACGCTATCGGCAACGACCTGCGCAGTCTCGGGGTAGCGTGGCCGGTCGCCCTTGCTAGGGCCCTACCCGGCCGCCGTACACTGGCGGGGGATTACTGGCACTCGTACGCATCGAGTGCCAGGGCTCTTCGAGGAACGACGGAAACGACCGGGATCCACCGAGTGACACAGCTGGAGGTGTGCGCCATGCTCAGCGAACGCAGACTCGAAGTGCTGCGCGCCATCGTCCAGGACTATGTCGGCACCGAGGAGCCCGTCGGTTCCAAGGCGCTCACCGAGCGGCACAAGCTGGGGGTCTCCCCGGCCACGGTCCGCAACGACATGGCAGTGCTGGAGGACGAGGGCTTCATCGCCCAGCCCCACACCAGCGCGGGGCGCATCCCGACGGACAAGGGCTACCGGCTCTTCGTCGACAAGCTCGCGGGGGTCAAGCCCCTGTCGTCGCCGGAGCGCAGGGCCATTCAGAACTTCCTCGACGGCGCGGTCGACCTCGACGACGTCGTGGGCCGCACCGTACGGCTGCTCGCGCAGCTGACCCGGCAGGTCGCCGTCGTGCAGTACCCCTCGCTGACCCGGTCGACGGTGCGGCATGTGGAGCTGCTGTCGCTGGCGCCCGCCCGGCTGATGCTCGTGCTGATCACGGACACCGGCCGGGTCGAGCAGCGCATGATCGACTGCCCCGCGCCGTTCGGTGAGACTTCTCTCGCCGATCTGCGGGCCCGGCTCAACAGCCGGGTCGTCGGACGCCGTTTCGCGGACGTCCCGCAGCTGGTGCAGGATCTGCCGGAATCCTTCGAGAGCGAGGACCGGGGAACCGTGTCCACCGTGCTCTCGATCCTGCTCGAAACCCTCGTCGAGGAGACGGAGGAGCGGCTGATGATCGGCGGCACCTCCAACCTCACCCGCTTCGGGCACGACTTCCCCCTGATGATCCGGCCCGTGCTGGAGGCGTTGGAGGAGCAGGTCGTGCTGCTGAAGCTGCTCGGCGAGGCCAAGGACTCGGGCATGACCGTACGTATCGGGCACGAGAACGCCCACGAGGGGCTCAACTCCACGTCCGTCGTCGCGGTCGGCTACGGTTCGGGCGACGAGGCAGTCGCCAAACTCGGCGTGGTCGGACCGACCCGCATGGACTACCCCGGAACGATGGGAGCGGTACGCGCAGTGGCACGTTACGTCGGACAGATCCTGGCGGAGTCGTAAGTGGCCACGGACTACTACGCCGTACTCGGCGTGCGCCGCGACGCATCTCAGGACGAGATCAAGAAGGCCTTCCGGCGGCTCGCACGCGAGCTGCATCCGGATGTCAACCCCGATCCGAAGACCCAGGAGCGGTTCAAGGAGATCAACGCCGCCTACGAGGTGTTGTCGGACCCGCAGAAGAAGCAGGTCTACGACCTCGGCGGCGACCCGCTGTCCGCTTCCGGCGGCGGTGGCGCGGGCGGATTCGGACAGGGTGGCTTCGGCAACTTCTCCGACATCATGGACGCGTTCTTCGGTACGGCGTCGCAGCGCGGACCCCGTTCGCGCACCCGGCGCGGCCAGGACGCGATGATCCGGCTGGAGATCGATCTCGGCGAGGCCGCGTTCGGCACCACCAAGGACATCCAGGTCGACACGGCCGTCGTCTGTACGACCTGCAGCGGCGAGGGCGCCGCACCCGGCACCTCCGCCCAGACCTGTGACATGTGCCGCGGTCGCGGTGAGGTCTCCCAGGTCACCCGGTCGTTCCTCGGCCAGGTCATGACCTCGCGGCCCTGCCCGCAGTGCCAGGGCTTCGGTACGGTCGTGCCGACCCCGTGCCCGGAGTGCGCCGGTGACGGCCGCATCCGTTCGCGGCGCACGCTCACCGTGAAGATCCCCGCCGGTGTCGACAACGGCACCCGCATCCAGCTCGCGGGCGAGGGCGAGGTCGGCCCCGGCGGCGGACCGGCCGGCGACCTGTACGTCGAGATCCACGAGCTGCCGCACGCGGTGTTCCAGCGCCGCGGCGACGATCTGCACTGCACCGTCACGATCCCCATGACGGCGGGCGCGCTCGGCACCAAGGTGCCGTTGGAGACGCTCGACGGACTGGAGGAGGTCGACATCCGGCCGGGCACCCAGTCCGGTCAGTCGGTCCCGCTGCACGGCCGTGGCATCACCCACCTGCGTGGTGGCGGGCGCGGCGATCTGATCGTGCACGTCGAGGTGATGACCCCGTCGAAGCTGGACCCGGAGCAGGAGCGACTGCTGCGCGAGCTCGCGAAGCTGCGCGGCGAGGAGCGGCCCACCGGTCAGTTCCAGCCGGGACAGCAGGGGTTGTTCTCCCGGCTCAAGGACGCGTTCAACGGCCGCTGAGTGCCGTCCGTCGCGTCACCGCCCACTGCGACGCACCGCCCGCCGGTCCTGGACCGGCGGGCGGTTCGCATCTGGCGGTACCCCGTCCGGTCATCGGATCCCCCTCGGGGCTCCCGCTCCGGATGTCTTTCCGGCCGCCTCATGGCTGATTCGGCAGGGTGCGGGCGACGTGGCACGATGCGGTCATGTCATCCGCGTTGACCGATCTCTGCCGGTATCCGATCGTGCAGGCCCCGATGGCGGGCGGTGTGTCCTGTCCACAGCTGGTCGCGGCCGTCGCGGAAGCGGGCGGGCTGGGTTTCCTCGCCGCCGGGTACAAGACGGCGGACGGCATGTACAACGAGATCAAACAGCTGCGCCGGCTGACCGGCCAGCCGTTCGGTGTCAACCTCTTCATGCCGCAGCCGAGCCTCGCGGACCCGAGCGCCGTCGAGGTGTACCGGCAGCAGCTGGTCGGTGAGGCCGCCTGGTACGAGACTCCGCTCGGTGACCCGGACCCGTGCGGCGACGACGGATACGAGGCCAAGCTCGCGATCTTTGTGGAGGACCCGGTTCCGGTGGTCTCCTTCACGTTCGGCTGCCCCACCCGCGACACCTTCGACGCGCTCGCCGGAGTCGGTACGTACACCGTCGTGACGGTCACCACGCCGGAGGAGGCGCAGGCCGCCCAGTGGGCGGGCGCCGACGCGGTCTGTGTCCAGGGCATCGAGGCGGGCGGCCATCAGTCCACCTACCGCGACGACCCGCAGAACGACGGCACCGGCATGGGACTGCTCTCCCTGGTGGCCGAGGTCCGCGAGACCGTCCAGGTGCCGGTCATCGCCGCGGGCGGCATCATGCGTGGCTCCCAGATCGCGGCGGTGATCGCGGCGGGCGCGGATGCGGCGCAGCTCGGAACGGCTTTCCTGGCCTGCCCCGAGTCCGGTGCCCATCTGCTGCACAAGCAGGCACTGACCAACCCGTTGTTCGCGCGGACGGCGCTGACCCGGGCGTTCTCCGGGCGCCCGGCCCGCGGCCTCGTCAACCGTTTCATGCGCGAGCACGGGCCGTACGCCCCCGCCGCCTACCCGCAGGTGCACCATGTCACCAGCGGGCTGCGCAAGGCCGCGGCCAAGGCCGGGGACGCCCAGGGCATGGCCCTGTGGGCGGGCCAGGGTCACCGGATGGCACGCGAGCTGCCGGCCGGCCGGCTGACCGAACTGCTCGCCGCAGAACTGGATGCCGCGCGAGCGGCAGTGAGCACAAGGAGCACGCAGTGACCGCACCGGTCTTCGTCGTCGAGCAGGTCCCCAGCGGCCCGCGGTTCGTCCTGGACGGGCCCGAGGGGCGGCACGCCGTATCGGTGAAACGGCTGCACGCCGGTGAGGACGTGGTCCTGACGGATGGGCACGGCCGGTGGGTGGAAGGCGTCGTGGAGGCCGCCGAGGGCAAGGACAGGCTCGTCCTGACGGACCTCGGCACGGTCCACGAGGAGCCCCGGCCCGCGCCCCGTATCACCGTGGTCCAGGCGCTCCCCAAGGGCGACCGCGGCGAGGTCGCCGTCGAGACCCTCACGGAGACCGGTGTCGACGCGATCGTGCCGTGGCAGGCTTCGCGCTGCATCACCCAATGGAAGGGTGATCGTGGCCTCAAGTCCCTGGCGAAATGGCGGAACACGGCCCGTGAGGCGGGCAAGCAGTCGCGCCGGGTGCTGTTCCCGGAGGTGACGGACGCCATGACGACCAAACAGGTTGCCGCACTCCTGGCCGCAGCGGACTTCGCGGCCGTCCTGCACGAGGAGCGGGACTACGACAGCGAGCCGCTGGCCACCGTCGGACTCCCGGTCGGGGGCGAGATCATGCTGGTCGTGGGGCCCGAGGGCGGTGTCTCGCCGGACGAGCTGGCAGCCTTCGCCGAGGCCGGCGCCCGGACCTGCCGGCTCGGCCGGAGCGTGCTGCGCACCTCCACGGCGGGCACCGCGGCGACGGCTCTGCTGCTCGGACGCACCGGCCGCTGGGCCTGACTGCCCCTTACCGTAAGTCAGGTGTGGCCGCAAGCGGTCTACCGCACGGCGGGGAAGTAGTGGGACGCTTCCACGTATGGGGACATTGAGGGCATCAAGTCCATGGGGGCGCGGCCGGACCCGCCGCATTCCGGCCGTACTGTGCCTTGTCGGTGCGGCGGTTGCGGGGGCCGTCGCCTGTGAGCCGATCGACGGAATGAACTCCGCGTCCGTCGCCCTGACCACGGACCGGGCCGGCACCGGGGCGCTGGAGGGCAAAGGGGTCGATGTGCGGTGGCTGAACTGCACGGCCGAGGTCGAGGGCGTCGGTGCGACGCCTTCCTCGGCCTCACCTTCCGCGTCGGTGCGGCAGGTGGCGCAGGTCGACTGCCGCGGCCGGACCGTGGGCGGCAAGGACATCACGCTCGCCGGCAAGATCACGAAGGAGGTCAACGGCCTGTGTGTGCGGGGGAACTTGACCGGGAGGGTCGGCGACAGGACCGTCCTGCAGGCCGATGGGCTCGGCGACTGCGACGCCGCCCCCTCGACCGGCGGTGTGACACCGCCGACGAAGGGTGGAGACGGCCGGAACGGCGGTGGTGGCGGTGCCCGGCCGACGGTCACCGTGACCGTCACGGTGATCGAATATCCCGGGGGCAAGTGAGTGTGCCCGACACGCAGGTGTGGGCGGACTCCGGCCAACCCCGTTCCCCGGAGCACGACCGCGGCCTAGGGTGATCCATGTGACACAGCCTGCCTATCTCCGGTACCCCCATGTCCAGGGCGAATTGATCGCCTTCACCGCTGAGGACGACGTCTGGTTGGCGCCGCTCGGCGGCGGTCGGGCCTGGCGGGTCAGCGCCGACAACCGGCCCGTCAGCCAGCCGCGCATATCGCCGGACGGCGCCCACGTCGCCTGGACTTCCACCCGGGACGGTGCCCCCGAGGTGCACCTCGCGCCCGTCGACGGCGGCCCCTCGAAGCGGCTGACCTACTGGGGCGACGCCAGGACGTCCGTACGCGGCTGGACCCCCGAAGGCGACGTCCTGGTCATCAGCACCCAGGGGCAGGTGTCGCTGCGCCGTAGCTGGGCCCGCGCCGTCCCGGTCGACGGCGGGCCCGCCCGGACCCTGCCGTACGGCCCGGTCGGCTCCCTCGCGTACGGACCCGGCGGACGGGTCCTGTTGCTCTCCGCCACCATGGGGCGCGAGGCCGCCACCTGGAAGCGCTACCGGGGCGGCACGGCGGGCAAGTTGTGGCTCGCGCAAGCACCCGGGGAAGGCCAGGGACCGGACGGCGTCGCGGAGTTCGTACGGATCCACGAGGGCCTCGACGGCAACATCGAATGCCCGATGTGGGTCGGTGAACGTCTCGCCTTCCTCTCCGACCACGAAGGCGTGGGCGCGCTCTACTCCTCGCTCCCCGACGGCTCCGACCTGCGTCGGCACACCGAGGCCGACGGCTTCTACGCCCGCCACGCGACGACCGACGGCACCCGCGTCAGCTACTCCTCGGCCGGCGAGCTGTGGCTGCTCGACGACCTCGACGGCGCCGGACCGCGCCGTCTCGACATCCGCCTCGGCGGCCAGCGCGCCGACCTCCAGCCGCACCCCGTGCACGCCGGTAGCCACCTCGACTCGGCGTCCCCGGACCGTACCGGCCGCGGCAGCGCCGTCGGGACGCGCGGCGCCGTCCACTGGGTCACCCACCGCGAGGGCCCGGCCCGCGCACTGGCCGTCGAACCCGGGGTGCGGGCCAGACTGCCCCGTACCTTCCAGGCCGACGGCGATCAGCACGTCGTCTGGGTCACCGACGCGGAGGGCGACGACGCCCTCGAGTGCGCACCCGCCACCGGGATCGCCCCCGGCACCGCTCCGCGCCGACTGGCCGCCGGCCGCCTCGGCAGGGTGCTCGACCTGGCGGCGGCCCCCGACGGCAGCCGGTTCGCCGTCGCCTCGCACGACGGCCGGATCCTGATCGTCGAACGGGAGAGGGGCGAGGTCCACGAGGTCGACCGCAGTGAACACGGCGACGCCTCCGGGCTCGTCTTCTCGCCCGACTCCGCATGGCTCGCCTGGTCCCACCCCGGGCCCGAGCCGCTGAGCCAGCTCAAGCTCGCGCACCTCGCCGATCTGTCGGTCGCCGAGGCCACGCCGCTCCGCTTCCGGGACTACGCCCCCGCGTTCACCGTCGACGGCAAGCACCTCGCCTTCCTCTCCGAGCGGGCCTTCGATCCGATCTACGACGCGCACGTCTTCGACCTGGCCTTCGTCGGCGCCTGCCGCCCGCACCTGCTGACGCTCGCCGCCACCACACCCTCCCCGTTCGGGCCGCAGCGCCACGGCCGCCCGACCGAGAAGGAGAAGAGCTCCGGCGACGGCGATCAGGACAACCCCACCGCGCTGCCCGTCACCCGGATCGACCTCGAGGGGCTCGCCGACCGGATCGTTCCGCTGCCCGTCGAGGCCGCCCGCTACTCCTCGCTGCGCGCGGCCAAGGACGGACTGCTGTGGCTGCGGCACCCGGTGACGGGCGTGCTCGGAACGGCAGGGGCGACGCCGGACTCCCGGGGGCCGGAGACCGTCCTGGAACGGTACGACCTGGAGAAGCTGCACAGCGACGAACTCGCCTCCGACGTCAGCCGGTTCGCGGTCAGCGGCGACGGCAGGCGGCTGGTTCTGCACACCCGGGGCAAGTTGCGCGTCGTGCCCGCCGACAGCCGTGTCCCGGCAGGCTCCGACGACGACCACGACGGTGGCGGCGACACCGTCGACCTCTCCCGGATCCGCCGTACCGTCGAACCGGCCGCCGAGTGGCGCCAGATGTACGACGAGGCCGGCCGCATCATGCGCGACAACTTCTGGCGGCCCGACATGGGCGGCGTCGACTGGGACGGGGTCCTCGACCGCTACCGGCCGGTGCTGGCGCGCATCGCCACCCATGACGACCTCGTCGACCTGCTCTGGGAGGTGCAGGGGGAGCTCGGCACCTCGCATGCGTATGTGACGCCGCAGGGCGGCCGGCACGACGACACGAGCCGGCAGGGGCTGCTCGGGGCCGACATCTCCCGTACCGACGACGGTGATTGGCGCATCGACCGGATCCTGCCGTCCGAGACGTCCGACCCGGCGGCCCGCTCGCCGCTGGCCGCGCCCGGCGTCGCGGTCCACGCCGGGGACGCGATCCTTGCCGTCGACGGGCAGGAGATCGACCCCCTGACCGGACCCGGTCCGCTGCTCACCGGCTCGGCGGGCAAGCCGGTCGAGCTGACCGTCGAGCCGGCGGACGGCGGCAATCTGCGTCATGTCGTCGTCGTGCCCACCGCGGACGAGGAGGCGTTGCGGTACCACGCGTGGGTCGCGGACCGCCGGGCGTACGTGCACGAGCAGTCTGGCGGTCGCCTCGGCTACCTCCATGTCCCCGACATGGTCGGCTCCGGCTGGGCCCAGCTGCACCGGGACCTGCGGGTCGAAGTGGCCCGTGAAGGGCTGGTGGTGGACGTACGCGAGAACCGGGGCGGCCACACGTCGCAGCTGGTCGTGGAGAAGCTGGCCCGCCGCATCGTCGGCTGGGACCTGCCGCGCGGTATGCAGCCGTACAGCTATCCCGGGGACGCGCCGCGCGGTCCGGTGGTGGCCGTGGCGAACGAGTTCTCCGGCTCGGACGGCGACATCGTGAACGCGGCGATCAAGGCGCTCGGGATCGGGCCGGTGGTCGGTACGCGGACGTGGGGCGGTGTGGTGGGCATCGACAGCCGGTACCGGCTCGTCGACGGCACGCTGGTGACACAGCCCAAGTACGCGTTCTGGCTTGAGGGATACGGCTGGGGCGTGGAGAACCACGGGGTGGATCCCGATGTGGAGGTCGTGATGACGCCGCAGGACCATGCGGCGGGGCGGGACCCGCAGCTGGACGCGGCGATCCGGATCGCGCTCGAGGGGCTCGCGGAGAGCCCGGCGAAGACGGCACCGGGTCTGCCGGGGTAGGTGGCGGGGCTCGCTCGCCTGCTCGCCAGTTCTCGATGCCGGGGCGCCGCCCCGGCATCGGGAACGGGGCAACCGCGCCCGATAGCATGCCGGTGTACGGATCAACCACGCGACCGAGGAGCCCGGCCATGGCGGGAGAACCGCAGCCCGACTGCCTGTTCTGCAAGATCGTCTCGGGAGACGTCCCGGCAACCATCGTCCGCGAGACCGAGACGACCGTAGCCTTCCGCGACATCAACCCCCAGGCCCCCACCCACATCCTCGTCATCCCGCGCGTCCACCACCGCGACGCCGCCACCCTCGCCGCCGCCGAACCGCAGATCGCCGCCGACATACTGCGCGAGGCCGGGCACATCGCCGCCGACGAGAAGATCACCGACACCGGTTACCGGGTGGTCTTCAACACCGGCGCCGGTGCCGGGCAGACCGTCTTCCACGCGCACGCCCACGTCCTGGGCGGCCGCGGGATGCAGTGGCCTCCCGGATAACAGGCCGACGCACCATGTCCGTACGAGAACTCGTCGTCCTCGGCACCGCCAGCCAGGTCCCGACCCGGCACCGCAACCACAACGGCTATCTGCTGCGCTGGGACGGCGAGGGCATCCTCTTCGACCCGGGCGAGGGCACCCAGCGTCAGATGCTGCGGGCCGGGGTCGCCGCGCACGACATCAACCGGATCTGCATCACGCACTTCCACGGCGACCACTCGCTCGGTCTGGCCGGGGTGATCCAGCGGATCAACCTCGACCAGGTACCGCACCCCGTCACCGCGCACTACCCGGCGAGCGGCCGGCACTTCTTCGAGCGGCTGCGGTACGCGACCGCCTACCGCGAGTCCGTCCAGCTGACCGAGGCCCCGGTCGCCGCCGACGGGATCCTCGCCGAGACGGACGCGTACACCCTGCACAGCCACAGGCTCTCGCACCCCGTCGAGTCGTACGGCTACCGGCTCGTCGAGCCCGACCGGCGGCGCATGCTCCCCGAGCGGCTCGCCGAGCACGGGATCAGCGGGCCGGACGTCGGACGGATCCAGCGTGAGGGCTCGCTGGGCGGCGTGGGCCTCGACGAGGTGTCCGAGAGCAGGCGGGGACAGCGCTTCGCGTTCATCATGGACACAAGGCTCTGCGACGGTGTGTACGCGCTCGCCGATGGGTGCGACATGCTGGTCATCGAGTCGACCTTCCTCGACGAGGACGAACGTCTCGCCACCGACCACGGTCATCTCACCGCCGGACAGGCCGCCGGGGTGGCCCGGGAGGCGGGCGTACGGCATCTCGTACTCACGCACTTCTCACAGCGGTACGCGGACCCGGACGTCTTCGCCACCCAGGCGCGCGCCGCCGGGTTCGAGGGCGAACTGACCATCGCCCAGGACCTGATAAGTGTTCCCGTCCCCACCCGCCACCAGCAGCAGTGACAGCAACAGCAACACCATTCGTTAGCGAGAAACCCGTGCAACTCCCCAAGGCCGAACTCCACCTCCACATCGAAGGAACCCTCGAACCCGAGCTGGCCTTCGTCCTCGCCGCGCGCAACGGGGTGGAGCTGCCGTACGCGAACACCGAAGAGCTGCGCACCGCCTACCTCTTCGACGATCTGCAGACCTTCCTCGACCTGTACTACGCGCTGATGGCCGTCCTGCGAACCGAGCAGGACTTCGAGGAACTCGCCGACGCCTATCTCACCCGCGCCGCCGCCCAGGGCGTCCGCCACGCGGAGATCTTCTTCGACCCGCAGGCGCACACCGCCCGTGGTGTCCCGATCGGCACCGTCGTCGAAGGACTCGGCCGGGCGCTGGACCGCAGCGAGGAGGAGCACGGCATCTCCACCCAGCTGATCATGTGCTTCCTGCGTGACGAGTCCGCTGCGTCGGCCCTGGAGACCCTCGACGCCGCGAAGCCCTATCTGCACCGGATCAGCGCCGTCGGCCTCGACTCGGCGGAGGTCGGGCATCCGCCCGCGAAGTTCCGTGAGGTGTACGAGGCGGCCGAGGCGCTCGGGCTGCGGAAGGTCGCACACGCCGGCGAGGAGGGCCCGCCCGAGTACATCCGGGAGGCGCTCGACATCCTCGGGGTCGAGCGCATCGATCACGGCCTGCGCTGCATGGAGGATCCGGAGCTGGTGAAGCGGCTCGTCGCCGAGCGGGTGCCGCTCACGCTCTGCCCGTTGTCCAACGTGCGGCTGCGCGCCGTCGACACCCTGGAGGACCACCCGCTGCGGGCGATGCTGGACGCCGGGCTGGTCTGCACGGTGAACTCCGACGACCCCGCCTACTTCGGCGGATACGTCGGAGACACCTTCCACGCGGTCCGTGAGGCGCTCGGCCTGGAGCGTGAGCAGCTGCGCACGCTGGCCCGCAACTCCTTCGAGGCGGCCTTCCTCGACCACGACGAGGAGCGCAGGTCGCGCTATCTGTCGGAGGTCGAGGCGTACGCGTTCGACTGACCGCCCGCACCCGGCGGACCGGCCGTCCGGAACGCGTTCCTGCCGAGGCGCCTGCGGCGCAGCGCGGGCACGCTGATCTCCGTGACGGCCTGTTCGGGTGAGCCCAGCTTCGGCACCGCACCGGACAGCGTGCCGGTGGTGGCGGCGAGCAGGGCCGCGGGAGCGCCGCCCCGGCGGCGGACCGAACCGGGCACCAGCGGACGGCCACCGGTGTGCAGCGCGACGGCCGTGACCGGGGCGGCTACCAGCAGCGTCACGGCGCCCAGGATCAGCCCCATCACCGGATAGCCGGCCACCTCGGACAGCACACTGCCGAGGACCGGGCCGCAGGCCACGCCGACGGACGACGCGGAGCCCGCGAGGACCGCCCAGCGTCCGCGTACGTCCAGGGCCGCGGCCAGACCGATGAGGTACGACAGGACCACCGGGTAGACGGTGTTCCACGTGATCTCGCCGCCGGCGAACGAACCGAGGCCACCCGCAGACGAGCTGAGCACGATGCTGGCCGCGATGATCATCGTCCCGAGGCCGATCGGTACGGCCCGGCCGAGCCGTGCGCCCAGCACCCCGGCGCCCATCACACCGAGCAGCCCGGCGCCGAGCGCTGCGGCGAACACCGCGCCGACGGTGACCTCGGAGAGCCCGGCCTGAACCACCCCGATCCGGCTGCTGACTCCCCACAGCGCGTTCTGTGCCATGGACCAGACGAGCATGCCGCCCGCCAGCACCAGACCGGAGCGGCGGTGCGGCAGCCGCCCGGAGGCGGGCGTGCCGGCACCGGTGGCCGCCGAGCCGCCGAGCCGTGCGGTGGCGGGCCAGACGAGCACGGCGACCAGCGCGATCGAGGCGAACGGCAGCCGGTGGCCGCCGCCCAGGTGCGGCATCGTCAGATAGAGCACGCCCGCCGTCGCGGAGACGCTGAGCAGTCCCAGGGACGAGGTGCGGTGCGGATCGCGCTGCGCGGCGATGCCGGCCGCGGCCACCGCCGTCGCCGTACCCGAGCCGAAGCCGCCGATCATCGCGCCCATGACCACCAGCGGTACGGAGGCCGTCAGCGCGGCGCAGCCGTACCCGGCCACGGCCAGGAGCAGCCCGATCCGCGCCGGTCTCTGCAGTCCGTACACCTCGACCCGGCCGGCCAGCGAGAAACCGGCGCAGGCCGAACTCAGCAGCAGGGCGCTGCCGACCAGACCGGCCTGGGCGGCACTGAGACCCAGATGGGTGGAGAGCCTGGCGACGAGGGTGGGGAGCAGATAGGCGGCGAGGTAACCGGCGGTGAACACGGCGACCAGGGGCCACGCGGCGCGGGGGCGCGAGGACATGGAAGTTCCTGAAGACATGCCGAAGAAGGCAGGGGAGGGCGATGCGGGGAAAGAAGGCAGGGGAGGGCGATGCGGGAAAATACGGGGGAAGCGGCGCACCCGTCGGTGACGCCGACGGCGATGCTCGCGCGCCAATTTGTATCAAGTGCGCACAGTCGACCGAAAGGCACCCTCATGTGATCTGGGTCACATTTGTGTTTACAGTTTTACGGGCCGGGTAACTGCGACTGTTTACGCAGGTCAGCGTGCGTACACGCAGGTCGGCCGCACGTCCTCCCGGCGCGGCGGCGCGGACCCTCCGGATGCGTACGCGTATCGGGCACACTGGCGGGATCTGCCACGACCGGGGAGTGCAAGGTGAGCACAGACAATCCAGGCATCGACCCACTGGACGGACTGCGCGCCCCGCAGGACCCGGCCTGCGATGTGTTCCTCACCGGCACGGTCTTCCTCGACATCGTCTTCACCGGCCTGGACAGCGCCCCGGTGCGCGGCACCGAGTCCTGGGCGCGCGGCATGGGCTCCAGCCCCGGCGGGGTCGCCAACATGGCCACCGCACTGGCCAGACTCGGACTCCACACCTCGCTCGCCGCGGCGTTCGGTGACGACCACTACGGGGAGTACTGCTGGGACGCCCTCGAGCAGGGCGAGGGCATCGACCTCTCGATGTCGCACACCGTCCGCGGCTGGCATTCGCCGGTGACCGTGTCGATGGCGTACGAGGGCGAGCGGACGATGGTCTCGCACGGCCACGAGGCCCCGCCGCCCGCCGCCCGGGCGAACCGGACCTTCCCGCACTGCCCGCCACGCGCCCGCGCCGCCGTCGCCTCACTCGCTCCCGGCCGCACCGAACCGTGGGTGGCCACCGCGGCCCGGCACGGCGCCCGGATCTTCGCCGATGTCGGCTGGGACGAGACCGGCCGGTGGGACCTGGACGCGCTGCCCGACCTGGAGCACTGCCAGGCCTTTCTGCCCAACGCGGAGGAGGCGATGCGCTACACCCGGACCGACTGCCCGCGCGCCGCCGCCCACGCCCTGGCCGAACGGGTGCCGCTCGCCGTCGTCACGCTCGGTGCGGAGGGCGCGTACGCGGTGGACGCGGCGACCGCCGTCACCGCCGAGGTGCCCGCGATCGAGGTCGAGGCGCTCGATCCGACCGGGGCGGGTGACGTCTTCGTCGCCGGTTTCGTCACCGGCACCCTGGCGGACTGGCCGCTGGCCGACCGGCTGGCCTTCGCCGGACTGACCGCGGCGCTCTCCGTGCAGGAGTTCGGCGGGTCCCTGTCGGCGCCCGGCTGGGCGGAGATCGCCGCCTGGTGGCAGCGGGTCCGCACCTGCGACGGCCAGGACCCCGCGGCGCTGCAGCGGTACGCGTTCCTGGAGGACCTGCTGCCCGCGGCCGCCCGGCCCTGGCCGCTGCGCCGGGCCGTGCCGACGATCGGCTTCCGCCGCCCGGCGTGACGCAGGGGTATCCGGGCACGTGTGTTCGCCATGCGTACGAAAAAGCCCTCGGTGTTGTCCGTGCGGAGTCGTAGGCTTGGTAATCCAGAGGTTGTCGAGCAGCGAGAACCCTGCAACGGGAGGTATGTGCAGGCCCGAGGGCCGGCCCATGACTCAGACACCCACACAGCCGCAGGCGCGTGCCCAGATCAGGATTCCGGCCGCACACCCCATGGTGATGCTCCTGGGATCGGGAGACTCGCTGCTGCGCGTGATCGAAACGGCGTTCCCGGCCGCCGATATCCATGTCCGGGGCAATGAGATCAGCGCCATCGGGGACGCGGTAGACGTAGCCCTGATCCAGCGCTTGTTCGACGAGATGATGCTCGTGCTCCGCACCGGGCAGCCGATGACGGAGGACGCAGTGGAACGCTCGATCGCCATGCTCCGGGCGAGCGGCAACGGTCAGGGGGAGCCGCAGGGCGAGACTCCCGCCGAGGTGCTCACCCAGAACATCCTTTCCAGCCGCGGTCGCACGATCCGCCCCAAGACGCTCAACCAGAAGCGCTACGTGGACGCGATCGACAAGCACACGATCGTCTTCGGCATCGGACCCGCCGGTACCGGCAAGACCTACCTCGCCATGGCGAAGGCGGTCCAGGCCCTGCAGTCCAAGCAGGTCAGCCGGATCATCCTGACCCGGCCCGCCGTCGAAGCGGGCGAGCGGCTCGGCTTCCTGCCCGGCACGCTCTTCGACAAGATCGACCCGTATCTGCGCCCGCTCTACGACGCGCTGCACGACATGCTCGACGCCGACTCGATCCCGCGGCTGATGGCGGCGGGCACGATCGAGGTGGCGCCGCTGGCATACATGCGCGGCCGCACGCTCAACGACGCGTTCATCATTCTCGACGAGGCGCAGAACACCAGCGCCGAGCAGATGAAGATGTTCCTGACCCGCCTGGGCTTCGACTCGAAGATCGTCGTCACCGGTGACGTCACCCAGGTGGACCTGCCGAACGGCACGAAGAGCGGTCTGCGCCAGGTCCAGGACATCCTCGACGGCGTCCAGGACGTGCACTTCTCCCGGCTCACCTCCCAGGATGTCGTCCGGCACAAGCTGGTCGGCCGTATCGTCGACGCGTACGAGAAGTACGACAACCGAGACAGCCACAACGGGAAGTAGTCGCAGCGCGCCATGTCGATCGACGTCAACAACGAGTCCGGAACCGAGGTCGACGAGCAGGCGATCCTCGACATCGCCCGCTACGCGCTCGCGCGGATGCGGATCCACCCGCTCTCCGAACTCTCGGTGATCGTGGTGGACACCGACGCCATGGAGCAGCTCCACATCCAGTGGATGGACCTGCCGGGTCCGACGGATGTCATGTCCTTCCCGATGGACGAACTGCGTCCGCCGGCCAAGGACGACGAGGAGCCCCCGCAGGGCCTCCTCGGTGACATCGTGCTCTGCCCCGAGGTGGCGAAGAAGCAGGGCGAGGACGCGGAGACCCAGCACTCCATGGACGAGGAGCTCCAGCTCCTCACCGTCCACGGAGTGCTGCATCTCCTCGGGTACGACCACGAGGAGCCGGACGAGAAGGCCGAGATGTTCGGTCTCCAGGCGGCGATCGTCGACGGCTGGCGCGCCGAGCACGGCCTGACCGGTCCGTCACCCGCCCCGACCGTGTCGTGAGCGCCCCCCTCATCACCGGAGCCGTCCTGCTGATCGTCGTCGGCTGGCTGGCGGCCTGCGCCGAGGCGGGCATCGCCCGGATGTCGAGCTTCCGGGCCGCCGAGGCGGTCCGGTCCGGGCGGCGCGGCAGCGACAAGCTGGCACAGGTCGCGAGCGACCCGACCCGCTATCTCAATGTCGCCCTGCTGGTGCGGGTCGCCTGCGAGATGGCGGCCGGGGTGCTCGTCACGTACGCCTGCCTGAAGGAGTTCGCGGAGACCTGGGAGGCGCTGGCCGTCGCGATGGGCGTGATGGTCCTCGTCTCCTATGTCGCCATCGGGGTCTCGCCGCGGACCATCGGCCGGCAGCACCCGCTGAACACGGCGACGGCCGCGGCGTACGTCCTGCTGCCACTGGCCAGGATCATGGGCCCGATCCCACAACTGCTGATCCTGCTGGGCAACGCGCTCACGCCCGGCAAGGGTTTCCGCAAGGGGCCGTTCGCGAGCGAGGCCGAACTCCGGGCGATGGTCGACCTCGCCGAGCAGGAGTCGCTGATCGAGGACGACGAGCGGCGCATGGTGCACTCCGTCTTCGAGCTCGGCGACACGCTCGTACGCGAGGTGATGGTGCCGCGGACGGACCTGGTCTGCATCGAGCGGTACAAGACGATCCGGCAGGCGCTGACGCTGGCCCTGCGCTCCGGGTTCTCGCGGATCCCGGTCACCGGGGAGAACGAGGACGACATCGTCGGGGTCGTCTACCTCAAGGACCTCGTCCGCAAGACGCACATCAACCGGGAGTCGGAAGCCGATCTGGTGTCCACGGCGATGCGCCCGGCCGCGTTCGTGCCGGACACGAAGAACGCCGGCGATCTGCTGCGCGAGATGCAGCAGGAGCGCAGCCATGTCGCCGTCGTCATCGACGAGTACGGCGGTACGGCAGGGATCGTCACGATCGAGGACATCCTCGAGGAGATCGTCGGAGAGATCACCGACGAGTACGACCGCGAACTGCCGCCCGTCCAGGCGCTGGAGAACGGCTGCTTCCGAGTGACCGCCCGGCTCGACATCGGCGACCTCGGAGACCTGTTCGACCTCGACGAGTACGACGACGAGGACGTGGAGACGGTCGGCGGGCTGCTCGCGAAAGCGCTGGGACGGGTACCGATCGCCGGGGCGTCGGCGGTCGTGGACCTGCCCGACGGGCGCCGGCTGCGGCTGACCGCGGAGTCTCCGGCGGGGCGCCGGAACAAGATCGTCACGGTGCTGGTGGAGCCCGTGGGGCCGGAGGGGGAGAAGACGGAATGACTCCGCAGGAGCTGAAAGCGTTCTGTCTGGAGTTCAACGCGAGCGTCGAGGAGTTTCCGTTCGGCCCGGAGACCTCGGTGTTCAAGGTGCTCGGCAAGATGTTCGCGCTCAGCACGCTCGACGCGCGGCCGCTGACGGTCAATCTGAAGTGTGATCCGGATGACGCGGTGCGGTTGCGGGAGGAGTACGCGGCGATCGCGCCGGGCTGGCACATGAACAAGCGGCACTGGAACACGGTGACGGTGTCCGGGGTGCCGGGACGATTGCTGCGGGAGCTGATCGAGGACTCGTACGACTTGGTGGTGGCCGGGCTGCCTCGGGCGGAACGGTTGCGGCTGGACCGGGCGTAGTTCTCCGCGGGGGCGGAGCGGGGAACAAGTCGGCCGCTTCGTATGCTCGGCACATGACTGAGAGCACCGACCTCGGCCCCGAGGACCGCAAGATCGTCACCCTGGCGCGCAGCGCCCGCGCCCGCAACGGTGTGCCGGAGGGCGCGGCCGTACGGGACGAGACCGGGCGCACGTATGTCGCGGGAACCGTGCAGCTGGAATCGCTGAGGCTCAGTGCGCTGCAGACCGCCGTCGCGATGGCCGTGGCCAGCGGCGCGACCTCCCTGGAGGCTGCCGCGATCGTCTCCGAGGCCGAAGCTCCGTCGGACGCGGACCGTGCGGCGGTACGGGACCTGGGCGGGCCGGCGACCCCGGTGCTGCTGGCCGGGCCGGACGGTGTGCTCCGGCGCAGCGTGACGGCCGGCTGACACCGGGCCGGGGCACCGCCGAGCGCACCCGGTCGCGGGTGCCGGAACCGGAAAGAACCGGGCCGTCGTCCCGTGTCGGGGCCCGTCGGAACCGCACCCGCACGGCCTGGGACGACGCCCGGGAGGCCATGCGACGGCCCGCTGTGCGGCAGGGCCGCCCGGATCGGGGACAATGGGCGCCATGAGCGCTCGACCTAACCCAGAAGCTGCTGCGCAGCAGGCTGAGAACAACGCCCCCCACCGGGCCGGCTTCGCCTGCTTCGTGGGCCGCCCCAACGCGGGCAAGTCCACCCTTACGAACGCTCTGGTCGGCCAGAAGGTGGCGATCACCTCCAACCGGCCCCAGACCACCCGGCACACGGTGCGCGGCATCGTGCACCGCGAGGATGCGCAGCTGATCCTGGTCGACACCCCCGGCCTCCACAAGCCGCGCACCCTGCTGGGCGAACGGCTCAACGACGTCGTACGCACCACCTGGGCCGAGGTCGACGTCATCGGCTTCTGCCTGCCCGCCGACCAGAAGCTCGGGCCCGGCGACAAATTCATCGTCAAGGAACTCGCGGGCATCAAGAAGACCCCGAAGATCGCGATCATCACCAAGACCGACCTGGTCGACTCCAAGCAGCTCGCCGAACAGCTGATCGCCGTCTCCCGCCTCGGCGAGGAGCTCGGCTTCGAGTGGGCCGAGATCATCCCGGTCTCCGCCGTGAAGGACAGCCAGGTCGACCTGCTCGCCGATCTGATCGCGCCGCTGCTCCCGGAGAGCCCGCCGCTGTACCCGGAGGGCGACCTCACCGACGAGCCCGAGATGGTCATGGTCGCGGAGCTGATCCGGGAGGCCGCACTCGAAGGCGTACGCGACGAGCTGCCGCACTCCATCGCGGTCGTCGTCGAGGAGATGCTGCCGCGCGAGGACCGTCCCGCGGACAGGCCGCTGCTCGACATCCACGCGAACGTCTACATCGAGCGGCCCAGCCAGAAGGGCATCATCATCGGCCCGAAGGGCAAGCGTCTGAAGGAGGTCGGCATGAAGTCGCGCAAGCACATCGAGGCGCTGCTCGGCACGCCGGTCTTCCTGGACCTGCATGTGAAGGTCGCCAAGGACTGGCAGCGCGATCCCAAGCAGCTGCGCAAGCTCGGATTCTGAGGCGGGTCAGCCGCGCACCGGTCTCACGCGCCCTCCTTGAGGACGCGTGAGACCAGTGCGCGCTGCGCGTCGGTCAGATGCGGATCCGCGCAGTGGACGGTGCGGTCGCCGACCGTGATCCGGTACCGGAAGCCGTCCGGTACCCCGGGCGGTGGGGTGCCCCGGCCGTCCGCGAGCGCGGATTCGGCCAGGGCCTCCCAGTCGGCTGCGTCGGCCAGGCCCGAGGTGTCGACCTCGCGGCGGCGTGCGATGCCGGCGAAACCGCCGGTGCGACTCACCTCGATGCGCAAGGTCTCACTCCTCTCGGGCTGATGCCCACGCTCTGCCCCGAACCCCGCTCCTCAATCTCCTCCGTGGCCTCGAAGGCGTGGGGGATGTCCGAGGGGCACGCTCCCGGGGTCAGGCGGACGGAACGCCGACCTCCGACCAGGCCTTCCGCACCGCCTCCAGTTCGTCGCCCTCGCCGTAGCGGTCCTTCGCCGCCTCGACCGTCAGGCGGGCGAAGTCCGAGAAGTCCGCGTCCCCGGCCAGCTCGTCGCCCGTGAGCACGTCGAACCAGAGCCGGCCCGCCCGCTCCCACGCGTTGCCGCCGAGCGCCGTGGCCAGCAGGTAGAAGGCGCGGTTCGGGATGCCGGAGTTCAGATGTACACCGCCGTTGTCCTCGGTGGTGTGGATGTAGTCCTCCATCGACGCGGGCTGCGGGTCCTTGCCGAGCACGTCGTCGTCGTACGCCGTTCCCGGCGCCTTCATCGAGCGCAGTGCCTTCCCCTGGACCCGGGGGGCCAGCAGTCCGGCGCCGATCAGCCAGTCGGCCTGGTCCGCGGTCTGACCCAGCGAGTACTGCTTGACCAGGGAGCCGAAGACGTCCGACATCGACTCGTTGAGCGCGCCGGACTGGCCGAAATAGCTCAGGTTGGCCGTGTACTGGGTGAGGCCGTGCGTCAGTTCGTGGCCGATCACATCGATGGCGACGGTGAAGTCGAGGAAGATCTCGCCGTCCCCGTCGCCGAAGACCATCTGCTCGCCGTCGAAGAACGCGTTGTTGTACTGCTCGTCGTAGTGCACGGAGCCGATCAGCGGCAGCCCGTTGCCGTCGATCGAACGGCGGCCGTATGCCGTGAGCAGCAGTTCGAAGGTGGCGCCGAGCCCCGCGTACGCGCGGTTGACGCTCGCGTCCCGCGTCGGCTGCTCCCCCTCGGAGCGGACCTTGAAGCCCGGCAGCCGCGTGCCGTGCCGGCAGTCGTACAGGACGCGCTCGGGCTTGTCGGACTCCGTTCCGGTGGCCACGGTGGGCACGGAGGGGACGAGGGTCGTCATCTGGCGGCGGGTGCGCCGGGCGGCGTCACCCTCCAGGGTGCGGCGGGCCGGACCGGAGAGACCGGGGTCGTCGGCCTGTGACAGCTTGTCGAGAACATGGGGCGGCACGATCGTGCAGAAGACGGGGTGGAACCCGTGCTGAGGTCGAGGCTGCATGGGTCCGACTGTGGCACCGCGTCACCGATCTGTCACTGATTGCGATCGGGATTGACGAAATGGAGTGATTGATCACTCTTTACCCGTTACCGGCGCCCGGTCCCGCATACTGATACGGACCGACGTCTCAGGCACCCCTCGGTTAGTCTCGTTGCATCATGCGTTACGGGCTGCTTCTTCTTAGCTGCCGCGGCGAGGGCCTGTAGTCGTAGGCCGACCCCCTCCCCGCGGAGTCTGGTGCTGCAGCGACACAGTCGGCCGTCCCATTGCTGGACCCCGAGGAGCCGTACGCCATGACCGCCGTGAATCCCCCCCGGACCTCTGCCGAGAACTCCGTAGGCCGCCCCACGCCGATCACCAACGCCACCGCGCTGCAGAAGCCGTCCGGGATGCCGATCCACAAGTACGGCCGGTACGAGGCCGTCGAAATCCCCGACCGCACCTGGCCGGACAACCGGATCACTGTTGCGCCCCGCTGGCTGTCCACCGATCTGCGTGACGGCAACCAGGCACTGATCGACCCGATGTCGCCGGCCCGCAAGCGCGAGATGTTCGACCTGCTCGTGCGCATGGGCTACAAGGAGATCGAGGTCGGTTTCCCGTCCTCCGGTGAGACGGACTTCGCGTTCGTCCGCTCCATCATCGAAGAGGGCGCCATCCCCGAGGACGTGACGATCTCCGTTCTCACCCAGGCCCGCGAGGAACTGATCGAGCGAACTGTTGAATCACTGGTCGGTGCGCGACGCGCCACCGTGCACCTGTACAACGCCACCGCCCCCACCTTCCGCCGCGTGGTCTTCCGCGGTTCGAAGGAGGAGGTCAAGCAGATCGCGGTGGACGGCACCCGGCTGGTCATGGAGTACGCGGAGAAGATCCTCGGCGACGAGACGATCTTCGGCTACCAGTACAGCCCGGAGATCTTCACCGACACCGAGCTGGACTTCGCCCTGGAGGTCTGCGAGGCCGTCTGTGACGTCTGGCAGCCCGAGGAGGGCCGCGAGATCATCCTCAACCTGCCCGCCACCGTGGAGCGTTCGACGCCGTCCACGCACGCGGACCGGTTCGAGTGGATGTCGCGCAACCTGTCGCGCCGTGAGCACATCTGCCTGTCGGTCCACCCGCACAACGACCGAGGCACCGCCGTCGCCGCCGCCGAACTGGCCATCATGGCCGGCGCGGACCGGATCGAGGGCTGCCTGTTCGGCCAGGGCGAGCGCACCGGCAACGTCGACCTGGTCACGCTGGGCATGAACCTGTTCTCGCAGGGCGTCGACCCGCAGATCGACTTCTCGCAGATCGACGAGATCCGCCGCACGAGCGAGTACTGCAACCAGATGGAGGTCCACCCGCGCCACCCCTACGCGGGCGACCTGGTCTACACCGCCTTCTCCGGCTCCCACCAGGACGCCATCAAGAAGGGCTTCGACGCCATGGAGGCCGACGCGGCCGCCCAGGGCAGGACCGTCGACGAGATCGAGTGGGCGGTGCCGTACCTGCCGATCGACCCGAAGGACGTCGGCCGTTCGTACGAGGCCGTGATCCGGGTCAACTCGCAGTCCGGCAAGGGCGGAATCGCCTACGTCCTGAAGAACGACCACAAGCTGGACCTGCCGCGCCGGATGCAGATCGAGTTCTCCAGGATCATTCAGGCCAAGACCGATGCCGAGGGCGGAGAGGTCACGCCGACGCAGATCTGGTCCACGTTCCAGGACGAGTACCTGCCCAACCCGGAGAACGCCTGGGGTCGCGTGCAGATCCGTTCCGGTCAGACGACGACCGGTTCCGACGGCCGGGACACGATCACCGTCGACGCGACCGTGGACGGCGCGGACACCGTGCTGACCGGTTCCGGCAACGGTCCGATCTCCGCGTTCTTCGAAGCGCTGCAGGCCATCGGCATCGACGCCCGTCTCCTGGACTACACCGAGCACACGATGAGCGAGGGTGCGAGCGCCCAGGCGGCCTCGTACATCGAGTGCGCGATCGACGGAAAGGTCCTGTGGGGCATCGGCATCGACGCCAACACCACGCGGGCCTCGCTGAAGGCGGTCGTCTCCGCGGTCAACCGCGCAACCCGCTGACCCGGCGCCCGAAAGGGCGCACAGGCGCATGATCGCCGAACCCCGTCCACCCGGCTCCCGGGGGCGGGGTTCGGCCATCTCCCGACGGTTGTGACGATCGAGGTGCTGACGCCACATCGTGACTGTGGTTAACATCACGTCGACACGGCAATGTTGCCGGAGCGTTACGGAGGTGTGCGACGTGCGGTCAGCCCTGGGACAACGCGCCATGAAGCTGCGTATCTGCGGCATCCGCACCATCTGGGACGCCGTTGCCGACGGCGAGTTCTTCTGCCCCGGCTGCGGCGGCGACCGCAACTACCGCCGTCTCACCGGCCGTCGGCGCTTCACCGTGCTCGGTGTGCCGCTGCTGCGCCGGGGCACCGTGGGCCCCGTCGTCGAATGCGCCGCCTGCCGCACCCACTTCGACACCGACGCGCTCGACCACCCCACCACCACCCGGTTCTCCGCGATGCTCCGGGACGCCGTACACACGGTCGCCCTCGGCGTCCTCGCCGCCGGTGGCACCACCTCGCGCACGGTCCTGGAGACCGCGGTGGCCACCGTGCGCGGCGCCGGGTTCGACGACTGCACGGAGGAGCAACTCTCCACCGTCGTCGAGGTGCTCGCAGCCGACATCGGCCACGGCTCCGCCTTCGACGCCGCGGCCGAGGCGTGCGGCGCCGCCCTCGCCATCGAGCTCCACGAGGCGCTGGAACCCCTCGCCCCGCATCTGGCGCCCGCCGGACGTGAATCGATCCTGCTGCAGGGTGCCAGGATCGCGCTCGCCGACGGCCCGTACAGCCAGGCCGAGCGCGAGGTGCTGACCACGGTGGGTGCGGCGCTGCAGCTCTGCGCGGACGACACCGCCCGGCTGCTCGCTGCGGCGGCGCGTACCCCGTCCTAGCGCCTGCTCCCCGTGCTCCGGAGCTCCCCACCCCGATCGGACGCTCCACGCTCCGGGCGGGTACTCCCACGGGCGTGCGCGGGCTCCCTCGCCCCCCGCAGCAGCCGCGAAACCGGCCCCCGGCGGCCGGGAGCCGGGACAGGGGCGTCGGAACGGCAGCTCGGGCGGCGCAGCACGCGGTAACGGCCGGGGCGCGTGGCCGGCCGAAGCCGAACCGTACGGTCTTCAGGGGCGGCCCCGCTCGGGTGCGCGCGTACAGGACAATGGACGCATGAGCTTGTTCCGGGACGACGGCGTGGTGCTGCGCACGCAGAAACTGGGCGAGGCCGACCGGATCATCACGATCCTGACCCGCGGCCACGGCCGGGTGCGGGCCGTCGCCCGCGGTGTGCGGCGTACCAAGTCGAAGTTCGGCGCCCGCCTCGAACCGTTCTCCCATGTGGACGTGCAGTTCTTCGCGCGCGGCAGCGAACTGATCGGCCGCGGTCTGCCGCTGTGCACCCAGAGCGAGACGATCGCGCCGTACGGGGGCGGCATCGTCACCGACTACGCCCGGTACACCGCGGGCACCGCGATGCTGGAGACCGCCGAGCGCTTCACCGACCACGAGGGCGAGCCCGCGGTCCAGCAGTACCTGCTGCTCGTCGGCGGGCTGCGCACCCTCGCCCGGGGGGAGCACGCGCCGAACCTGATCCTCGACGCCTTCCTGCTGCGTTCCCTTGCCGTCAACGGTTACGCACCCAGCTTCGAGGACTGCGCGAAGTGCGGAATGCCCGGACCCAACCGATTCTTCTCCGTCGCGGCGGGCGGTGCCATATGCGGCGACTGCCGGGTGCCCGGCAGCGTCGTACCCTCAGCAGAGGCCGTCGCCCTGCTGAGCGCGCTGCTCACCGGTGACTGGGAGACGGCCGACGCGTGCGAGGCGCGGCATGTCAGGGAGGGGAGCGGGCTGGTGTCCGCCTATCTGCACTGGCATCTGGAGCGCGGACTGCGTTCGCTGCGTTACGTAGAGAAGTGACCGACACCGGCACAGCAGGCACAGGGAGACGAGACAGCTCATGGCAGTACGCGGGATCCTCGGTGGCCGTAACAGGCGCGTATACAAAACCCCCGAGCCACACCCCTCCGGGGCCACACCCCCGAAGATCCCCGGCGAGCTGGTGCCCAAGCACGTCGCCGTCGTGATGGACGGCAACGGCCGCTGGGCCAAGGAACGGGGCCTCCCGCGCACCGAGGGCCACAAGGTCGGCGAGGGCGTCGTCATGGACGTCCTCAAGGGCTGCATCGAGATGGGCGTCAAGAACCTCTCGTTGTACGCCTTCTCCACCGAGAACTGGAAGCGTTCGCCGGAAGAAGTGAAGTTCCTGATGAACTTCAACCGGGACGTCATCCGCCGCCGTCGTGACGAGATGGACGAACTGGGCATCCGCATCCGCTGGGTGGGCCGGATGCCGAAGCTGTGGAAGTCCGTCGTCCAGGAGCTCCAGGTCGCCCAGGAGCAGACGAAGGACAACGACAAGATGACGCTGTACTTCTGCGTCAACTACGGCGGCCGGGCGGAGATCGCCGACGCCGCGCAGCGCATCGCCGAGGACGTCGCGGCCGGAAAGCTGGACCCGGCCAAGGTCAACGAGAAGACCTTCGCGAAGTACATCTACTACCCGGACATGCCGGACGTGGACCTGTTCGTGCGTCCCAGCGGTGAACAGCGCACCTCCAACTACCTGATCTGGCAGAGCGCGTACGCCGAGATGGTCTTCCAGGACGTGCTGTGGCCGGACTTCGACCGGCGCGACCTGTGGCGGGCCTGCCTGGAGTACGCCCAGCGCGACCGGCGCTTCGGCGGCGCGGTGGAGGGTTCGGAAACGGCGGAGCCGACGGCCTGACCCTGCCGGTACGATCACGGCTCTTCATACTCGGGAGGGGCCATGAGCGAGCAACAGGGGACCGTGCACGGTGCGGTCGAGCTGAGATACCGACCGGTGCTGCAGGACTACTCGGCGACGCTCCGCGCCCGCAACCGGGTCAGCGCGGCGGGCCGACGGCAGCGGATTCTGGGGGTGGCCGCGACGGGGTGCGCCGTCGTGGCCACCGCACTGTCCCTGGTGAGTGGCACCGACGTCCCGGTGCCGCTGCTGGTGGCGCTGCTGTTCTGCGGCCCGGTGCTGCTCCTGAGCCCGTGGCTGATGGCGCGCCAGCTGTTCCGGTTCGTGGGGCGGCAGGGCGAGTTCCGGGTACGGGTCGAGGAGTCCGGCGTCACCGTCGACACCGACAACTCCAGTACGGTCGTCAGGTGGCAGGCGCAGCCGCGGTACCTGGAGACAGCAGATCTCTTCGTGATGCTCAGCGACGACAGGAACGCCGTCGGCCTGACCGTGGTGGCCAAGCGCGGCGTCCAGGACCCGTCCGACGTGGACCGCCTGCGTGAGATCTTCGACCGGCACCTGACAAAGGTCTGACAGCCTGAGTCCGGCACCGTCCAGACTCTCCGGCGCTTGCGGAGCGGGGGCTCGGAGGCGAGGCCGAGCCCCCGGCGGCGGTCACCCCGCCGTCGGGCACTCCGCGCACTCCGCGCACGTACCGAAGACCTCCACCGTGTGCGCCACGTTCACGAAACCGTGCTGCGAGGCAATCGTCGCCGCCCACTGCTCCACCGCCGGCCCCTCGACCTCGACGGCCTTGCCGCAGACCCGGCACACCAGATGGTGGTGGTGTTCCCCGGTCGAGCACCGCCGGTACACGGACTCGCCGTCGGTGGTGCGCAGGACGTCCACCTCGCCCGCGTCGGCGAGGGACTGCAGGGTGCGGTAGACCGTGGTCAGCCCGACCGAGTCACCGCGGTGCTTGAGTACGTCGTGCAGCTCCTGGGCGCTGCGGAACTCGTCCACCTCGTCGAGCGCGGCGGCCACCGCAGCGCGCTGCCGGGTCGACCGGCCGCGTACCGGGGATGCGTTCGTTCCACTGATCGGCGCCGTCGCCACAGGTGCCTCCTCGTGTCGCCCGTACATGTGTCGGGCCATTGTGCCAGTCCGCCCGCGTGCCGGGGTCAAACCCGGACGTCGTCCGAGGCCGGTCGGGAAGCCGGTACGTCCGGAGCCTTCCCTTCCAGGGTGCACTGCGCCGTAGCCGTTTCGCTGCGTCGGGCGCGCCGTGCGGCCAGCGGTGCGGCGAGCAGGGTCAGGGCGACGAAGACGCCGATGGCCAGCAGCACGATCGTCGCGCCGGGCGGCACGTCCTGGTAGTACGAGGTCACGGTGCCGGCCAGGGTCACCGCCGTGCCGATGACGACGGACAGTACGAACGTCACCTTGAAGGACTTCGAGATCTGCTGCGCGGCCGCGACCGGGACCACCATCAGCGCGCTGACCAGCAGCAGGCCGACGACGCGCATCGCGACGGTGACGGTCACCGCCGCCGTGACCGCGATCAGCAGATTCAGTGCCCGCACCGGCAGCCCGGTGACCCGGGCGAATTCCTCGTCCTGGCTGACCGCGAACAGCTGGCGACGCAGCCCCAGTGTCACCAGCAGCACGAAGGCGGCGAGCAGACAGATCGCGGTGATGTCCTCGGACGAGACCGTGGACAGCGAGCCGAAGAGGTACGAGGTGAGATTGGCGTTGGACCCGGTGTCGGAGAGGTTGATCAGCAGCACCCCGCCCGCCATGCCTCCGTAGAACAGCATGGCCAGCGCGATGTCGCCGCGGGTGCGCCCGTACCAGCGGACCAGTTCCATGACGACCGAGCCGACGACGGCGACGGCCGTGGCCATCCAGACGGGGCTGGTGGAGAGCAGGAAGCCGAGGCCGACACCGGTCATCGCGATATGGCCGATTCCGTCGCCCATCAGGGCCTGGCGGCGCTGGACGAGGTAGATCCCGACGGCGGGGGCGATGACGCCGACGAGTACGGCGGCGAGCAGGGCCCGCTGCATGAAGGGGGGCTGGAGGAATTCCGTCATCAGGTCAGCAGTCCCGTCCGGGCGGGCTCGGAAGCCGCGTGGGGGTGTACGTGGTCGTGGCCGGGCAGCGCGTGCTGGCCCAGGGCCTTCGGGGGCGGCCCGTCGTGCATCACACAGCCGTCGCGCAGCACGATCGCGCGGTCGATGAGGGGCTCCAGCGGGCCCAGTTCGTGCAGCACGAGCAGCACGGTGGTGCCCGTGGCGACCTGCTCACGCAGCGTATCGGCGAGGATCTCCTGGCTGGCCAGGTCGACGCCCGCCATCGGCTCGTCCATGATCAGCAGCTCGGGTTCGGCGGCGAGTGCGCGGGCGATGAGCACGCGCTGGTGCTGCCCGCCGGAGAGGGCGCTCACCGAGTCCTTGGCCCGGTCGCCGAGGCCGACGAGCTCGATGGCCCGGTCGACGGCGTCCCGGTCCGCCTTGCGCAGCGGTCCCAGCTTCGTACGGGACAGCCGCCCGGCGGCGACGACCTCGCGGATCGTGGCAGGAACGCCACTCGCCGCCGTCGTGCGCTGCGGTACGTAGCCGATCCGCGCCCAGTTGCGGAAGCGGCGCAGCGGGGTGCCGAACAGCTCGACCGAGCCGCTGGTCAGCGGGACCTGGCCGATGACGGACCGGACGGCGGTCGACTTGCCGGAGCCGTTGGCGCCGAGCAGGGCGGCGACCTCACCGCGGCGCACGGTGAGATCGATGCCGCGCAGTACAGGGCGCGCGCCGAGCGTGGCCGTGGCTCCGCGCAGGGTGATCACGGGGTCGGGCTTGGTGCTCCGGGGCTCGGGCATGAGCGTCTCCGATACTGCTGTGGCGGGCGTTGCGTGGGTCACTTCGCGCCGAGCGCCTTCTGGAGCGCGGCGAGATTGGACTGCATGACCTCGATGTAGTTATCGCCCTTGGACTTGGCGGTGATTCCCTCGAGGGGGTCGAGGACGTCGGTCTTCAGACCGGTGTCCGCGGCGACGGTCTTCGCGGTCTTGTCGCTGGCGAGCGTCTCGAAGAAGACGGTGGTGGCGTTGCTCTTCTCCGCGATGGAGTGAATGTCCTTGATCCGGGCGGGGCTCGGTTCGGTCTCGGGGTCGATGCCGGCGATGCCCTCCTGGACGAGCCCGTAGCGCTCGGCGAGGTACCCGAAGGCGGAGTGGGTGGTGATGAACGTCTTGGTGGTGGTGGTCCGCAGGCCCGCCTTGTACGACGCGTTCAGCGCGTCGAGCTTCTTGAGCAGGGCGTCCGTGTTGGTGCGGTAGTCCGCGGCGTGGTTCGGGTCGGCCTTCTCCAGGGACTTTCCGACCCCCTTGGCGACCTCGGCGTACTTCACCGGGTCCAGCCAGATGTGCGGGTCGGCCCCGGCGCCCTCGCCCTCGTGCGCATGGCCGTGCTCGTCGCCGCCGGTCTCCGTGCCGTGGTCCTCCAGCGTGGTGAGCTTCGCCGCGTCCACGGAGTTCCTGACCCCGGACTGCGCGATCGCGTCGTCGACGGCGGGCTGGATACCCTTGAGATACAGGATGTAATCGGCGTCGCCGAGCCCGCCGATCTGCCGAGGGCTGAGCTCCAGGTCGTGCGGCTCGACGCCCGGCTTGGTCAGTGTGGTGACCGAGACATGGGTCCCGCCGATCTCCTCGGCCAGGAACTGCATGGGATAGAACGAAGCCACCACATCCAGCTTGTCCCCGTTCTTGCTTTCGGCGGCGTCGGAGGTGGAGCAGGCGGAGAGCCCGGTGAGACCGAGGGCGACGGCCCCGGCGACAGCGGCGGTGGGTATGAGGCGGCGTACGTTCATGACACTCATTTTCAACAAAAGTGGAAACGATTGTCAACAAGCTCGATGTGAGGCCCTGCTCACCATCTGTCCACGCACCGATTTGATCCAGGGGGCGTGCCCGCCGGTAATCTGAAGCATTCGCCGTTCGTCGTCGTCGTAATGAAGAGAGCACCGTGGCCGCCGACAAGATCGACTCCATCGTCAGCCTGAGCAAGCGCCGTGGCTTCGTTTACCCCTGCAGTGAGATCTACGGTGGCCAGAAGGCCGCCTGGGACTACGGGCCGCTGGGCGTTGAGCTCAAGGAGAACCTCAAGCGCCAGTGGTGGCGCTACATGGTCACTTCGCGCGAAGACGTGGTCGGTATCGACTCGTCGGTCATCCTCGCCCCCGAGGTATGGGTCGCCTCCGGCCACGTCGCCACGTTCACCGATCCGCTGACCGAGTGCACCTCCTGCCACAAGCGCTTCCGCGCGGACCACCTGGAGGAGGCGTACGAGGAGAAGCACGGCAAGCCGCCCGTCAACGGCCTCGCCGACCTCAACTGCCCCAACTGTGGCAACAAGGGCACCTTCACCGAGCCCAAGCAGTTCTCGGGTCTGCTCTCCACGCACCTCGGCCCGACCCAGGACTCCGGCTCGGTCGCCTACCTGCGCCCCGAGACCGCGCAGGGCATCTTCACCAACTTCGGTCAGGTGCAGCAGACCTCGCGCAAGAAGCCGCCGTTCGGCATCGCGCAGATGGGCAAGTCCTTCCGGAACGAGATCACTCCGGGCAACTTCATCTTCCGCACCCGCGAGTTCGAGCAGATGGAGATGGAGTTCTTCGTCAAGCCGGGCGAGGACGAGCAGTGGCAGGAGTACTGGATGGAGCAGCGCTGGAACTGGTACACGGACCTGGGCCTGCGCGAGGAGAACATGCGGTGGTTCGAGCACCCGAAGGAGAAGCTCTCCCACTACTCCAAGCGCACCGCTGACATCGAGTACCGCTTCCGCTTCGGCGGCAGCGAGTGGGGCGAGCTGGAGGGCGTCGCCAACCGTACGGACTACGACCTCAAGGCCCACTCCACCGCTTCCGGCACGGACCTGTCGTTCTTCGACCAGGAGGCCGGCGAGCGCTGGACTCCGTACGTCATCGAGCCGGCGGCCGGTGTCGGCCGTTCGATGCTCGCCTTCCTCCTCGACGCCTACATCGAGGACGAGGCGCCCAACGCCAAGGGCGTCATGGAGAAGCGCACCGTGATGCGCCTCGACCCGCGCCTCGCGCCGGTCAAGGTCGCGGTGCTGCCGCTCTCCCGTAACCCGCAGCTGTCGCCGAAGGCCAAGGGCCTCGCCACCGATCTGCGGAAGAACTGGAACATCGAGTTCGACGACGCGGGCGCCATCGGCCGCCGTTACCGTCGTCAGGACGAGATCGGTACGCCGTTCTGCGTCACCGTCGACTTCGACACCCTCGACGACAACGCGGTGACGGTGCGCGAGCGCGACACCATGAAGCAGGAGCGCGTCTCGCTGGACCAGATCCAGGCCTACCTCGGCGCCCGGCTGCTGGGCTGCTGACGCATCACGGTTCCACGGCGAAGCCCCCGGTTCCTTGTACGGAACCGGGGGCTTCGTTGCACACTGAGCACACGCGACCATGCGTCAACAGGAGGCTCGGATGCCGTCCATGACCACCAGCAAGGTCAGCAGATGGGATCAGCACGGCCGTGAACATGTCGTCCATGTACGCAAGTCGGGGATCCAACGGCAGCTGAGCTGCGACACCTGCGACTGGCGCAAAGGTGTGCAGTTCCTACCCTGGCTCAAGGCCGAGGAACACCTCGCCGAGGCCCACCAGGCCACGGTCGACCCGACGGCCTGAGCCCGACGGCTGTCCGGCGGCCTGCCGTGACCGGCTCCGCGCGCAGTGCCGCTACGCGCGCAGGCCGCGCAGCAACAGCTCCGAGACGGCGGTGAACTCGGCGCCGATCGCGGGGTTCTGCCACTCGGCGGCGTATGCCGGATCGTGGAAGCGCGCTGTCGCGTCGAAGACCGCCTGGGCGGCGACCGCGGGATCGTCGACCGCGAACTGCCCGCCGCGTACGCCCTCCTCGACGATCTCCCGCAGCTGGCCGACCAGTTCGCGGATGTGCGCCTCGACGACCGTGCTCTCACCGATGAGCACGATGTAGGTGGCGAACAGCTCGGGGTCGTCACCGGCCTTGTGGCGCTTGGCCTCGAACAGCGCCGCCAGCCAGTGCCGCAGCTTCGCCGGGGCGGGCTCAGCCGAGGTGTTGATGATCTCCGTGAGGGCCACCTCGGTCCGGGTGAGCCAGCGAGCGGTCACCGCCTCGCGCAGCTCCGACTTCGTACGGAAGTGGCGGTAGACGCTGCCGTGGCTGACGCCGAGCGCGCGGGCCACGTCGACCACCGTCGCCTTGGCGGGGCCGTAGCGGCGCAGCACGTCCTCGGTGGCCTCGAGAATGCGCTCGGGGGTCAGTGGGTCGGCTGACGGCATGGTGTCTGTGCTGCCTTTCGGAGGGCACCGGTCGGGGAGCTGCCCGGTGGGGGCCGCACCCCGACGACCGTACCCGGAGCTCAGCGCTCGCTGTCGAGGTGGGCCATCTGTTGCTCCGGGTAGCGCGCACCGGCGGCTGCACCCGCCGGGACGGCCTCCTCGATCGCGGTGAGGTCGGCGGCGTCCAGCGTGACGTCCAGGGCGCCGAGAGCCTCGGTGAGCCGGTCGCGGCGGCGGGCGCCGACGAGCGGCACGATGTCCGTACCCCGGCCGAGCACCCAGGCGATGGCGATCTGGGCGACCGAGACACCCTTCTGCTCGGCGATCTTGCGCAGGGCGTCGACCAGGTCGAGGTTGTGCTGGAGGTTCCCGCCCTGGAAGCGAGGGCTCATGGCGCGGAAGTCGCCGGGGGCCAGCTCGCGGTCACGGCTGAAGTGCCCGCTGATCAGGCCGCGGGACAGCACCCCGTATGCCGTGACGCCGATGCCCAGCTCGCGGCAGACCGGCAGGATCGCGTCCTCGACGGACCGGGAGATCAGCGAGTACTCGATCTGCAGATCGGAGATGGGGGCCACCGACGCGGCCCGGCGGATCGTGTCCGCACCGACCTCGGACAGGCCGATGTGGCGGACATGGCCGGCCTCGACCAGTTCGGCGATGGCGCCGATGGTCTCCTCGACCGGGACATCGGGATCGACACGGGCGATCCGGTAGATGTCGATGTGGTCGGTGCCGAGCCGCTGGAGCGAATACGCGGCGAAGTTCTTCACGGCGGCAGGGCGGCCGTCGTACCCCGTGAAGGCGCCTTCGACCGTACGCAGCGCACCGAATTTCACGCTGGTCAGCGCCTGCTCGCGAGCAGCGCCGGGAGCGGTGCGCAGCGCCTCGTTGATCAGCAGTTCGTTGTGACCCATGCCGTAGAAGTCGCCGGTGTCCAGCAGGGTGATGCCCGCGTCGAGCGCGGCGTGGATGGTGGCGATCGACTCGGTGCGGTCGCTCTCGCCGTACAGCGCGGACATGCCCATGCAGCCGAGGCCCAGTGCGGAGACCTGTGGGCCGGTGGAGCCGAGCGTGCGGGTGGTGGTCATGAAGGTCTCCCGTGGGAAAGGAAGGGCGGGTCGTACGCAACTGTGACACAAGGACTAACAGATTTCAATATCTGTCAGTCCATTGTTGTGATGCTTCACCCGGACGGGCCGAAAACCGGGTGCTGGGCCGGGCGCGGCCGGGGTACCGTTCCCGCATGTATTCGTTCTTCCAGATCTACGAGTGAGAGCGCGGCGGGCCCGGAAACTCTCCGCCCGCCGCCCATCGGATCGATCCCAGGTCGCTCACGACCTCACGACTCACCACGAATGGGAGAACCCCGTGGCCAAGAGCCGCAACAACCTCCTCGGCGTCGGCGGACAGCGCAAGAAGCTGTCCCGCGCCGAGCAGCAGGGCGCGGGCACCGCGCGCAACGCCGACCGCAAGACGGCTGCCGACCAGAAGCAGGAACTGCTGCGCAAGATGCGTGAGCGCGCGCAGTCCGCCGAGTCCGCACAGTCGGACGACTCCCCGGAGCAGGAGCAGCAGGCCCAGAGCTGACGTCTTCTCATCACCCTTACGACCGTGGGCCCGGATCACCTCGAGTGATCCGGGCCCACGCTCGTTCCTGAACCGTCCCCGCACTCATGCCACCGTGCGCGGCAGCCGCAGGCTCAGCAGCGTCGTCAGCGCCACCGCCGCCAGTTGCACCAGCAGCGCCACGATCAGCGCGTCCCGCATGCCTGATCCGGGGACCAGGGCGAGGAACAGCGTGCCGAGCGTGGCCACCCCCAGGGCCAGAGCGGCCTGCTGCGTCGTCGTCATCACTCCGCCGCCCACCCCGGCCCGCTCGGCCGGCACGTCGGAGAGCACGATGCGGAACAGGACCGGCAGTTGCAGCCCCTGGCCGAGACCGGCGATCGCGACGCCCGGCAGCAGGGCCGGGATCCCCAGGCCGGGCCAGCCGAGCCACACGGTGAGCGCGAGCACCGCGACGCCCGCGCCCTGGATCAGCCCGCCCGCCGTCACGACCCGGCTTCCGAACCGCCGTACCAGCCGCGGACCGGCCAGCGAGGCCGCGAAGAAGGCCACCGCCATCGGCGCCAACGCCAGCCCGGCCGCCGCCGGACCGAGCTTCAGGCCCTGCTGCAGCGCCACCGCGATGACGAACATGAAGCCGCCGAAGCCGAGCGAGAACGGCAGGACCAGCGCCAGACCGCGCCGCAGCGAGTCCAGTCGCAGCAGGCTCGGCGGGATCAGCGGGATCTGTCCGCGCCGGTCGGCGCGCTGTTCGACCCGGTAGAAGGCGGCCGCGGCGATCGGGAACAGTGCGAGGGAGATCCAGGTCCACGCCGGCCAGCCCGCGGCCCGTCCCTCCGTCAGGGGCGCCAGCAGCGTCACCAGGGAAACGGCCAGCAGGAGCGTCCCCGGTACGTCGATGGGCGCGGGCCGATCCGAGCGGGTCTCCGGCACCGCACGCGCGGCCAGGACCAGCCCCACCGCTGCCACCGGCACGTTCACCAGGAAGACCGACCGCCAGCCCGCGCTCTCGCCGAACACCGACGACAGCGGAGCGGCGGCGACCAGTACGCCGCCGAGGATCTGGCCGGCGACCATCGAGAGCCCGGCCGTCGCCCCGTAGAGGCTCATCGCACGTGCCCGCCGGTGTCCGGAGGTGGCGGCCTGGATGGTGGCGAGCACCTGAGGCAGCATCAGCGCGGCCGAGGCGCCTTGCGCCACCCGTGCCCCGACGAGTGTCCAGGCATTCGGGGCGAGTCCGCAGGCCAGCGAGGTGAGAGCGAAGGCCGCCATGCCGGTGAGGAAGAGCCGGCGCCGCCCGGCCATGTCGCCGAGCCTGCCGCCGAGGACGAGCAGGACGGCGTACGAGAGTCCGTAGCCCGCCACGACCAGTTCGAGCAGTGCGGGGCCCGCGGACAGATCCTTGTCGATCGTCGGCAGGGCGACATTGACGATGAAGAAGTCGATGAGCGGCAGGGCCGCACCGATCAGCACGGTGAACAGTCCGAGCGTGCCGAGTACCGGGATGGGATGGTCGTGCCGCACCACACGGGTGGTGAGGGTGGATGTCTGCGTCCGTACGGTGGATTCACTCACGGTATCGACGATCCCCGGAATCGCAGCCTGGTACCAGAGTGTCTTTATCCTGGTACAAGCGGCACCTGGTACAGGGCCGGGTCATTCGGCAGGCTGGGAGCATGACGACGATGGTGACCGAAGCGCAGCAGATGCCCCACGGTCCCGGGCCGGCGGGTTCGGCCGAGCCGCCGGAGACCGAGGTCCGGCGGCAGGAACTCGCGGGCTTCCTGCGCAGTCGGCGCGAGCGCATCACCCCCGAGCAGGTGGGTCTGCCACGCGGCCGCCGCAGGCGCACCCCCGGGCTGCGCCGCGAGGAGGTCGCCCAGCTCTCCGCCGTCGGCGTCACCTGGTACACGTGGCTCGAACAGGCACGGGACATCCAGGTCTCGCCGCAGGTCCTGGACGCCCTCGCCCGCGCCCTGCTCCTCGACCGGAGCGAGCGCAGCCATCTGTTCTCCCTGGCGGGCGCCGTCGACCCCGCTCCGGGTACGGAGTGCCCGAGCATCACCCCGGCACTGCGCGAGATGCTGTGGCAGTTGGACCCGATCCCGGCCTGTGTGCAGAACAGCCGGTACGACATCCTCGCCTACAACAGGACCTACGGACGGCTGCTCTGCGACCTGGACGCCGTCGCCCCCGAGAACCGCAACTGCATGGTGCTGTCGTACACCGACGAGAACTGGCGCACGTCCGTCGTCGACCTCCCCGAGATGAACCGGGTGATGGCCGCCAAGTTCCGCGCCTCGATGGCCGAGCATCTCGCCGAGCCCGCCTGGAAAGCCCTGCTCAAGCGGCTGGAGACGGCCTCACCGGAATTCCGGGAGATCTGGGCGCGCCACGAGGTCGTCGGCCCCGGCGGCCGGACCAAGCTCTTCCGCAACGCCCGGGTCGGACTGGTGCGCCTGGACCACACCGACCTCTGGCTCGGCCCGTCGACGGGTCCGCGCATGGTGACGTACGTCCCCGCCGACGAGGAGTCCCGGGAGCGGCTCGAGCGCCTTCACGCCTTGGCGCTCGCCGAAGCCTGACCTCCGTACCCGGCCCCGGCCCCGGCCTCGGTCCCGGCGGGGGCTTCCAGCCGTGCGGCGGTGCGCCGCGCCGTCTCGCGGGCCCACCGCCCACTGGTCAGGGCCCCCACCAGCAGAACGGCCAGACCGCAGCCGGTGATGATCCACCAGGCGGGCTTGCTCGCGTCCACGAAGGCGGTGGCATACCCGGCGCCGTGCGGGGAACCGCTGCCGGCCACACCCGCGGCCAGCACCGCACCGATCACGGCGACGCCCAGCGTCCCGCCGATCTGCCGGCTGGTCGAGGCGACCGCCGCCGCCACGCCCGCCTGAGAGCGCGGCATCCCGGAGACGGCGGTGTTGGTGATCGGCGCGTTCACCATGCCGAAGCCGAGACCGAACAGCACATAGCCGGTGAACAGCAGCACGTTCTGCGTCTCCGCGTCGAACGCCGCGAACAGCAGCCCGCACGCCGTCATGGCCGCACCCGCCACGAGCAGCGAGAGCCGCGGTCCCCGGCTGCCGACGAGCCGCCCCGACAGCGGGGCGCAGACAAAGGTGAGAGCGGCCATCGGCAGCATGTACAGACCGGCGTGCAGGGCGCTCAGGCCGCGCACGTTCTGCAGATACAGCGTGTTCAGGAAGAGGAAGCCGCTCAGGGCGGCGAAGGCGCAGACCGCGATGGCGGTGGCGCCGCTGAACGGGGCACTGCGGAAGAACCGCAGGTCGATGAGGGGCTCGGCGCGCCTGGGCTCGTACAGCAGGAGCCCGATCAGGGCGCACGCGGCGAGCGCCGCGAAGCCCAGGATCTGCGGCGAGGCCCAGCCGGCCGAGGGCGCCTCGATGATCGCGTACGTCAGTGCACCGAGGAGCGCGATCACCAGCAGCTGTCCCACGGGGTCGGGGCGGCGCGGTTTCGGGGCGCGGGACTCGGGGACGTACCGCCAGGTGAGCAGCAGCGCGACGAGACCGACCGGCAGATTGATCCAGAAGATGGACCTCCAGCCGACGGAGTCCACCAGCAGGCCGCCGACCACGGGTCCCGCCGCCATGGAGATGCCGACGACACCGCCCCACACACCGATGGCACGGGCACGCTCGCGCGGGTCGGTGAAGGTGTTGGTGATGATCGACATCGCGACGGGATTGAGCATCGAGCCACCGACCGCCTGCACCATCCGGAACGCGACCAGCGACTCCAGGTTCGGCGCGACGGAGCAGAGCACCGAGCCGAGCGTGAAGAGGACGAGCCCGATCTTGAAGACCTTCGCCCGTCCGATCCGGTCGGCGGTGGAGCCCGACAGCATCAGCAGTGAGGCGAGGACGAGGGTGTAGGCGTCGATCGTCCACTGCATGCCGGCCACGGTCGCGTGAAGCTCCCGCTGCATGGAGGGCAGAGCGACATTGAGGACGGTGTTGTCGAGACTGACGATCAGCAGACTCATGCAGCAGATCGCCAGAACCAACTGCCGTCGGCGGTGGGTGAGCTCAGGCATACATAGATAGTACGGTTAACTAACGACTGCTGTCGCCGGGAGACCCCGACGGGCGCCCCCCGGTACATCCGTCCGGCGCCGTCGCGGGTACGGACTGCGCCCGTGCCGCGGTGCCTGCCGAAGCTGCCTCCGCCGTACGCGACAATGGAGCAATGACCACGCTCGCCCCCTCGCCCCCGCTGCTCCGGATCGGCCCGCACACCTTGCAGCCGCCGGTGGTGCTCGCACCCATGGCCGGCATCACCAACGCGCCGTTCCGCACCCTGTGCCGGGAGTTCTCCGGCGGCAAGGGGCTGTTCGTCAGCGAGATGATCACGACGCGGGCGCTGGTCGAGCGCAACGAGAAGACCATGCAGCTCGTCCACTTCGACGCCAGCGAGACGCCGCGCTCGATCCAGCTGTACGGAGTGGACCCGGTCACGGTCGGCAAGGCCGTCCGCATGATCGTCGACGAGAACCTCGCCGACCACATCGACCTGAACTTCGGCTGCCCGGTCCCCAAGGTGACCCGCAAGGGCGGTGGCTCGGCGCTCCCGTTCAAGCGGCCCCTGCTGCGCGCGATCCTGAACCAGGCGGTCTCCAATGCCGGCGACCTGCCGGTCACCATCAAGATGCGCAAGGGCATCAACGACGACCACCTCACCTACCTCGACGCCGGCCGGATAGCGGTGGAGGAGGGTGTCACGGCCGTCGCGCTGCACGGCAGGACCGCCGCGCAGCACTACGGCGGTACCGCCGACTGGGACGCGATCGCCCGCCTCAAGGAGCACGTCCCGGAGATCCCCGTCCTCGGCAACGGCGACATCTGGTGCGCGGACGACGCCCGCCGGATGATGCGCGAGACCGGCTGCGACGGCGTGGTCGTGGGCCGCGGCTGTCTGGGGCGCCCGTGGCTCTTCGGCGACCTGGTGAGCGCGTTCGAGGGCACGCAGACGCGGCAGGCGCCGACGCTGCGGGAGGTCGCCACCGTCATGCTGCGGCACGCGACGCTGCTGGGGGAGTGGATCGGCGACGAGACCCGTGGCGTGATCGACTTCCGTAAGCACGTGGCCTGGTACCTCAAGGGCTTCTCGGTCGGCTCCGAGATGCGCAAGAAGCTCGCGGTCACCTCGTCACTGGACGAGCTGGGTGCGCAGCTGCACGAGCTGGACCTGGACCAGGCGTGGCCGGACGGGGCCGACGGGCCGCGCGGGCGCACCTCGGGCAACAACCGGGTGGTGCTGCCGGACGGCTGGCTGAAGGACCCCTACGACTGCTCGGGTGTGAGCGCGGAGGCGGAGCTCGACACATCGGGCGGCTGAGGCGACGGAGCCGGTTCGGACAGGGCCCTGCGGAGGGTGTCACTCGACCCCCCGCGGGGCCCTTCCGTGTCTCCGGCGTCAGGCACCGGGTGCCCCTTCCCCGCGGCTGCTCATCTGAGCGCAGATCGGATGCGAGTTGGAGGCGAACCCGGCGGTGCGGGGTGCCATGCCGGGCGATCGGGGCGCGCCGCTCCCTTTTCACTCGCCGTGCGCGGTCGTCCTATGACCATGCGTAGGCCTCGAGGTGTCCGGATGATGACATCTGAGCGCCTGGTGCGGCGTGATTCTCGCCACCCCTGAGGCCTTCGTTGCTCAGATGAGCGGGATTTTGGGGACTGCATTTCTCAAATGATGGCACTCGGTGCCACCCGACTTTACTTTGATCGATCGACGCATCCGCTACCCAGTGTGCCGAATCTCTGCCATCCCGAATGCTCTGAGTGATTATGGGTTCAAGAGTCGAATGGCGGCGTCCGGGAGGCGGAACCGTACGCAACTTTCGATCTGCTGGCGGACGAGTGGTTAAGGCCGTATGACGCGCAAGTGGACGTACCCAGACACCTTCGATCTGGGTATGTTCCTGGCCGTCAGGGCAGCCACCCGCGTCCTCGAGGAGTCGAGACCCGTGTCGGAAAACAAAGATCCCCACGTATCCACCCCGGAGCTCCAGGGTCAGAAGTTCGTTTATGACTTCACCGAGGGCAACAAGGATCTGAAGGACCTGCTCGGCGGGAAGGGCGCCAACCTCGCCGAGATGACCAACCTCGGGCTGCCCGTCCCTCCGGGCTTCACCATCACCACCGAGGCGTGCAAGGTCTACCTCGACAGCGGCGAGGAGCCGAGGGCGCTTCGCGACGAGGTCAGTGCGCACCTCGACGCCCTCGAGAAGCAGATGGGCAAGAAGCTCGGTCAGGCCGACGACCCGCTGCTGGTCTCCGTCCGCTCCGGCGCGAAGTTCTCGATGCCCGGCATGATGGACACGGTTCTCAACATCGGCCTCTCCGACGAGTCCGTCGTCGGCCTCGCCGCCCAGGCCGGCGACGAGCGGTTCGCGTGGGACTCGTACCGCCGCCTCATCCAGATGTTCGGCAAGACCGTCCTCGGCGTCGACGGCGACCTCTTCGAGGAGGCGCTGGAGGCCGCGAAGCAGGCCAAGGGCGTCACCGTCGACGTGGATCTCGACGCCGCCGACCTGAAGAAGCTGGTCAAGCAGTTCAAGAAGATCGTCACGCGGGACGCCGGACGCGACTTCCCGCAGGACCCGCGCGAGCAGATGGACCTGGCCATAAAGGCCGTCTTCGACTCGTGGAACACCGACCGGGCCAAGCTCTACCGCCGCCAGGAGCGCATCCCCGGCGACCTCGGCACGGCCGTCAACGTCTGTTCCATGGTCTTCGGCAACCTCGGCCCGGACTCCGGTACGGGGGTCGCGTTCACCCGAGACCCGGCCAGCGGCCACGCCGGCGTGTACGGCGACTACCTGCAGAACGCGCAGGGCGAGGACGTCGTCGCCGGTATCCGCAACACCGTCCCGCTCGCCGAGCTCGAGTCGATCGACAAGAAGTCGTACGACCAGCTGATGCAGATCATGAAGACGCTCGAGACGCACTACAAGGACCTGTGCGACATCGAGTTCACCATCGAGCGCGGGCAGCTGTGGATGCTCCAGACCCGGGTCGGCAAGCGCACCGCCGGTGCCGCCTTCCGGATCGCCACGCAGCTGGTCGACCAGGGGCTCATCGACGAGGCCGAGGCGCTGCAGCGGGTGACCGGGGCACAGCTGGCGCAGCTGATGTTCCCGCGCTTCGACGAGGACGCGAAGACGCAGCTGCTCGGCCGTGGCATCGCCGCGTCGCCGGGAGCCGCGGTCGGCAAGGCGGTCTTCGACTCGTACACCGCCGTCAAGTGGTCCCGCTCCGGCGAGAAGGTCATCCTGATCCGCCGGGAGACCAACCCCGACGACCTCGATGGCATGATCGCCGCCGAGGGCATCCTGACCTCCCGCGGTGGCAAGACCTCGCACGCCGCCGTCGTCGCCCGCGGCATGGGCAAGACGTGTGTCTGTGGCGCCGAGGAGATCGAGGTCGACACCAAGCGGCGTCGGCTGACCGTCGGCGGGACCGTCGTCGAGGAGGGCGACATCGTCTCCGTGGACGGCTCCACCGGCAAGGTGTACCTCGGTGAGGTCCCCGTCGTCCCGTCCCCGGTCGTCGAGTACTTCGAGGGGCGGATGCACGCGGGCGCCGACGACGCCGACGAACTGGTCGCGGCCGTGCACCGGATCATGGCGTACGCCGACCGCGTCCGCAGGCTGCGGGTGCGGGCCAACGCCGACAACGCCGAGGACGCGCTGCGGGCCCGCCGCTTCGGCGCCCAGGGCATCGGCCTGTGCCGCACCGAGCACATGTTCCTCGGCGAGCGCCGCGAGATGGTCGAGAAGCTGATCCTCGCGGACACGGACGAGGAGCGCGAGACCGCGCTCGCCGAGCTGCTGCCGCTGCAGAAGGCCGACTTCATCGAGCTGTTCGAGTCGATGGACGGACTGCCCGTCACCGTACGGCTGCTCGACCCGCCGCTGCACGAGTTCCTGCCGGACATCACCGAACTGTCGGTACGCGTCGCGCTCGCCGAGTCCCGCAAGGACGCCAACGAGAACGACCTGCGTCTTCTGCAGGCGGTGCACAAGCTGCACGAGCAGAACCCGATGCTCGGTCTGCGCGGCGTACGGCTCGGTCTGGTCATCCCCGGCCTGTTCGCGATGCAGGTCCGCGCCATCGCGGAGGCGGCCGCGCACCGCAAGAACGCCAAGGGCGACCCGCGCGCCGAGATCATGATTCCGCTGGTCGGCACGGTCCAGGAGCTGGAGATCGTCCGCGAGGAGGCCGACCAGGTCATCGCCGAGGTCGAGGCGGCCACCGGCACCTCGCTGAAGCTGACCATCGGCACGATGATCGAGCTGCCGCGCGCCGCGCTGACCGCCGGTCAGATCGCCGAGGCCGCACAGTTCTTCTCCTTCGGTACGAACGACCTGACCCAGACGGTGTGGGGCTTCTCCCGGGACGACGTGGAGGCCTCGTTCTTCACCGCCTACCTGGAGAAGGGCATCTTCGGGGTGTCACCGTTCGAGACGATCGACAAGGACGGTGTGGGCTCCCTCGTCCGCAGCGCGGTCGCGGCCGGCCGGGCCACCCGCCCGGACCTCAAGCTCGGCGTCTGCGGCGAGCACGGCGGCGACCCGGAGTCGGTGCACTTCTTCCACGAGGTGGGCCTCGACTACGTCTCCTGCTCGCCGTTCCGGATCCCGGTCGCGCGCCTGGAGGCGGGCAGGGCTGCCGCGGAGTCGAAGGGCAGCGACAGCCGTTGATCTGAACCCGTCCCGGACTCCAGGGCTGTCGTCGGCTCACACCCTCACCGACCCGACGACGGCCCCGGACAACCAGGAAGCGGCGGCACCCTGTGCGGGGGTGCCGCCGCTCCGTCATGTCCGGCCGCCGCCACGGCGGGTGCCGGGTTCTGTGGGCGGATCGTGTGCGGAAACGGTCGGTCATGAGTGGCCGTGGGTGAATGGGTCACCCAGCCTGGCGCAAAGAAAAAAGGCGCAAGCGCTTTCGGTGTTCGCCGTTCGCTCCTCGGCCCATTGCATCGTTCAATACGCAAAGATATAGGCGGTGAACGGACCGGGGTGCGGTCCATGGATCCCCACCCATGGACCGCACCCGGCTTACCCCCGTCGGACACGGAGCCGCACCGTCCGCCGACCGCCGCCGAACGAGCAAAACCCCCCACGGCCTTCACTCGCTCTTCCGGTCGGCTCAGGTTTCGTGCCCGACGTCGTACAGCTTTTCCGGTGACGGTGGGGTTCGGCGAGACGTTTCACCTCTGGCCGAAACCCCGTGGTGACGTCCTGTGACGGTGCGCATACTCTTGAGCGGGGGAAATTGCGGATGCAACAGATGGGGGTTCGGTGCTGCGTATCCATGTGTCCGGGATGGACCTTTCCAAGGTGCGGATGGCCACACGGCCGGACGCATTGTGGGAAACCATTCTGAGTTTTCACCGGCTCAGGGACCGGCGCGCCTCGACGGTGTTCGGGAAATGGCGTACGGAAACCCGGCCCCGGTTGAATGGTGAGACACGCCTGCTGGGAGCCCTCGTGCCACCCCGCGGCTATTTCCCGGACTTTCTGACGCCCTCCCGGGAAGGCAGCGAGCCGCACGGCTTCGACGACGGGATGGAGGCGCTGCGCGACACCCCGGCCGAGCGGCTCCACGCCGAACTGGGCCTGCTGCGCGCCGACCGCCGTGAGCCCGGACGGCCGTTGTCGCTGGGCGGGCGGCCGGGCGGCGGGCACGGCTCCGGGCGCGGGGCGCGGTCCGGTGGCGTACGGCCCGCGGGGGGACGGCCGGGGGACGGCCGGCCGGTGCCGCCCGTCCGGTTGGACGCGCTCTCCGAAGGGCGGAGCGAACCTCTCGGGCGGCTCATCACCACCCTGCGCAGCTACCACCGCGCCGCCGTCGAGCCGTACTGGCCGCACATCCAGGCGAGCATCGAGGCCGACCGGGCCGTCCGTGGCCGCGCCCTCCTCGACGGCGGTGCCGACGAACTCCTCGCCTCCCTCCCGTCCATGATCCGCTGGCGCGCCCCGGTGCTGGAGGCGGACTATCCCGTCGACCGCGAACTGCACCTGGACGGCCGGGGGTTACTGCTCCAGCCGTCGTTCTTCTGCCGGTCCACCCCGGTCGTCTACCGCAACTCGAAGCTCACACCCGTCCTCGTGTACCCGGTCACCCACTCCGCCGCCCCGGTCTTCGCCGAGCCGGGCCCGGGACCGTGGCTCGGCAGGCTCCTGGGCAACACCCGGTCGGCGGTCCTCCAGGCCATCGGCACGGGCTGCACGACCAGCGAGCTCGCCCGCCGGGCCGGGGTGTCCCTCGCCTCGGCCAGTCAGCATGCGTGCGTGCTGCGCGAGGCAGGGCTCGTACGCACTCTGCGGCACGGCAGTTCCGTCCTGCACACGCTCACCCCGCTGGGCGGCTCGCTCCTCAGGGGAGGTGCACCGCTCGCGCTGTCATGACGGGGCGGACGGCTCGGCGGGTGGGGACACTCCGCTCAATGGGTGGGGCGGGCCGCTCCGGATGATTTCCCCGCCCGTCGCGATGAGTTCCGCGCCGACCCGCCGTCTACCCTTCGACCGCGCTCACAGGGAGTGCCGCCGAGGAGAAGAGACGGACATGACCCAGATGATCTTCGTGAACCTGCCGGTCAAGGACCTGGAGAGAACCAAGGGCTTCTTCGGCAAGCTCGGCTTCTCGTTCAACCCGCAGTTCTCCGACGAGACCACCGCGTGCCTGGTCATCAGTGACACCATCTTCGCCATGCTCATCACCGAGCCGCGCTTCAAGGAGTTCACCAAGAAGGAGATCGCCGATGCCTCGAAGACCACCGAGGCGATCATCGCGCTCAGTGCCGAGAGCCGCGAGGAGGTCGACGACCTGGCCGACACGGCGCTCGCCTCCGGGGGCTCGCCCGCCAACGAACCCATGGACCACGGGTTCATGTACGGCCGGTCGTTCCAGGACCCCGACCACCACATCTGGGAGGTCGTGTGGATGGACCCGGCCGCAGTCCAGAGCCAGGGCTGAGCCGTCCGGGCCGGGCCGCAGCGCTCGCCCGGGGCCGGTCAGGACCTGAGGGCCGGCCAGGTCACCCCGGTGAGCTGCTCGGACGCCACCCACAACCGTTCGCCCGCCACGTCGTTCAGCGTCCAGCGCGCCCGCCAGGACGGGGCGGGCGCACCCCGCCAGCCCAGCAGCTTCGGACCGGTGAACGAGTCGGGGCGCACGCCGGGTGCGGTGGCCGCGTACAGCGTCGGCAGCGCACCGGACGACGCGGGCTGGGCAATGATCCGGTTGCCCAGTTCGAAGACCCGTTCCGCCGCCTTGCGGTTCTCCATCCGTACGCCCGCGGTCTGCAGATTGGTCGCCGCGTAGCCGGGGTGTGCGGCGGCGGCCACGATGTCGGAGCCGGACGCCGCGAGCCGGCGCGCCAGCTCATGGACGAAGAGCAGGTTCGCGGTCTTCGAGCGGCCGTACGCGGTCCAACGGCGGTAGTTTCGCTCGCTGTTGAGATCACCGATGTCTATGTTGGACGCGGCGTGCATCGCGCTGGACACGCTCACCACCCGGGCCCTGGGGGTGTCGAGCAGCTTGGGCAGGAGCAGGCCGGCCAGAGCGAAGTGCCCGAGATGGTTGACGCCGAACTGGGTCTCGAAGCCGTCGGCCGTCCTTCCGTACGGCAGGGCCATCACACCCGCGTTGTTGATCAGCAGATCCAACCGGTCGGACGGGTACGCCGTCGCGAACTCCCGCACGGAGGACAAATCGGCCAGATCCAGGGGCGCGAACTCCACCCGTGCGCCCGGTACCGCAGCCCGGATACGCGACTCGGCCTCCTTGCCGCGGCGCTCGTCACGGCACGCGAGCAGCACCCGCGCGCCGCGGCGCGCCAGCTCCCGTGCGGTGACGAGTCCGATGCCGCTGTTGGCTCCGGTGACCACGGCCGTACGGCCGCTCTGGTCGGGGATGTCGCTCGCGTTCCAGCCCTGGGTCATGGATCAAGCGTACGGCCGGGGCTTGTTGGCCGGAATCCGCTGCGGAGCGTTCCTGTCCCGGTCCTCGCGGCACCCGTCAGACGGCGCGCACGGCGAAGACCGGGACGTGTGCCTCGTCGTCGTCCAGGCAGGTACCCGTCGCCAGGTCGAAGCGTTGCTTCAGCAGCGGCGAGGCGACGAACGGACGTCCCTCGGCGGACCCGACCAGTCCGCGCGAGAGAACGTACGCCCCGGTGAACGGATCGCGGTTGTCGATCGCGTACGCGCGCCCTGCGCGGTCGACGAACAGCGCGACCTGCCGGCCGTCCGGGAGGAGCGCGGCGATACCGCGCCCCGGAGTCAGCCGCGCCAGCTCGCAGACCGTGATCCAGTCCGTTCCGTAGGCGAGCTGGAGCAGTGATGTCTGCTGTGTCGTCTCCATCGTCTGTGCGGTCATCGGGAGGAGGTCCCTTCGAGAGTGCGGACAGCGAGAACCGGACCGGCGAGGATCTCCAGGTCGGGCTTGACCTGGTCGCGTTCCGGGACGAACCGCACCGACGGGTCGGGTGCGTCGGGTGCGTTGACGAAGGTGACGAACCGCCTCAGCCGCTCCGGGTCGTTGATGGTCTCGGCCCACTCGTCGCGGTAGCCGGCGACATGGTCGGCCATCATCCGCTCCAGCTCCTCGCAGAGCCCCAGTGAGTCGTGGACGACGACGTCCCGTACGTGGTCGAGGCCGCCCTCGATGCGGTCCAGCCAGGTCGAGGTGCGTTCCAGACGGTCCGCGGTGCGGATGTAGAACATCAGGAACCGGTCGATGAGACGCACCAGTTCGGCGTCGGAGAGATCCTGGGCGAGCAGGTCCGCGTGGCGCGGTTCGGCGCCGCCGTTGCCGCCCACGTACAGGTTCCAGCCGCCCGCGGTGGCAATGATCCCGAAGTCCTTGCCCCGGGCCTCCGCGCATTCCCGGGCGCATCCGGACACCGCCGACTTCAGCTTGTGCGGCGAGCGCAGCCCGCGGTAGCGCAGCTCCAGGTCGATCGCCATCCGTACCGAGTCCTGCACGCCGTACCGGCACCAGGTCCGGCCCACACAGGACTTGACCGTACGCAGCGACTTCCCGTACGCGTGCCCGGACTCGAAGCCGGCGTCCACCAGACGCGTCCAGATCAGTGGCAGCTGGTCGACACGGGCGCCGAACATGTCGATCCGCTGGCCCCCGGTGATCTTCGTGTAGAGGCCGAAGTCGCGGGCGACCTCACCGATCACGATCAGCTTCTCCGGGGTGATCTCGCCTCCCGGGATGCGCGGCACGATCGAGTACGAGCCGTTGCGCTGGAGGTTGGCGAGGAAGTGGTCGTTCGTGTCCTGGAGGGCCGCCTGCTCGCCGTCCAGCACATAGCCGCTCGCGCCGAGTGTCGGAGCCAGCGACGCGATGATCGAGCCGACGGTCGGCTTGCAGATCTCGCAGCCGTCCCCGCCGCGTGCTGCCTCACGGCCGTGCGAGTCGAGCAGCTGCGCGTACGAGGCGATGCCGAGGGTTCGGACGATCTCGTACAACTCGCTGCGGGTGTGCGAGAAGCAGCCGCACAGGCCCTTGTCCTGGCTCTGCGGCAACAGCTGCCCGATCACCTTCACGCAACTGCCGCAGCCGGTACCGGCCTTGGTGCACTTCTTCACCTCGGGCAGGGTGCTGTGCTCGCAGATCGAGCCCTTGGTGACGTTGTGGCAGGAGCAGATCACCGCGTCGTCCGGCAGCGAGGACGGGCCGAGCGTGACCGGGCCGCCCGCACCGGCCGGCAGCACCAGCTGCTCCGGGGCCACCGGCAGGACCGTACCGGTCATCGGCCGCAGCGTGCCGTACTGCTCGGCGTCTCCGACCAGCACCCCGCCGAGCAGGGTGCCGTCCCGGCCGATCACCAGCTTCTTGTAGACGCCGGTGCGGGAGTCCGCGTACACCACGTCGAGGCAGCCCTCGGCCGTGCCGTGCGCGTCGCCGAACGACGCCACGTCCACCCCGAGCAGCTTCAGCTTCGTCGACAGATCGGCGCCGGTGAACGCCGCCGTCCTGCCCGCGATCACCTCGGCGGCCGTCTGCGCCATCTCGTAGCCGGGCGCGACGAGCCCGTACACCCGGCCGTCCGAGGCCAGCGCGCATTCGCCGATCGCGAAGACCGACGGGTCGGAGGTGCGGCACTCCTCGTCGACGACGATGCCGCCGCGCGGGCCGACCGGCAGACCGCAGTCGCGGGCCAGCTGGTCGCGGGGGCGTACGCCCGCCGAGAAGACCACCAGGTCGGTGGCGAGCGAGGAGCCGTCGGAGAGTGCCATGCCGGTCACCGCGCCGTCCTCGCCCGCGGTGACCTCCTGCGTGCCGACGCCCGTGTGCACGGTGAGGCCCATGGACTCGATGGTGCGCAGCAGCGCCGCGCCACCGCCCTCGTCGACCTGCACCGGCATCAGCCGCGGCGCGAACTCCACGACGTGCGTGTCGAGCCCGAGCCCCTTCAGCGCGCCCGCCGCCTCCAGCCCGAGCAGTCCGCCGCCGACCACCGCACCGGTGGTCGCCGTCCTCGCGTACTCCTCGATGGCGAGGAGGTCCTCGATGGTGCGGTAGACGAAGCAGCCCGCGGCGTCCTTGCCGGGGACCGGCGGCACGAAAGGGTACGAGCCGGTGGCCAGCACCAGCGTGTCGTACGCGAAGGTCTCCCCGGAGCGTGCGGTGACCGTACGGGCCTCGCGGTCCACGCTCTCGGCAGGGTCGCCGAGACGCAGCTCGAAGCCGTGCCGGTCCATGAAGTCCGGTTCGGCGAGCGACAGCTCGTCCGGGGTCCGCCCGGTGAAGTACGAGGTGAGCTGGACGCGGTCGTAGGCGGCGCGGGGCTCCTCGCAGAGCACGACGACCCGGGCGGTGCCCGCGGTCGCGGTCAGTCCGCGGTCGGCGAGCGCCTCCAGGAACCGCTGGCCGACCATGCCGTGTCCGACGACCACGATCGTGGGCACCGGGGCGGTGTGGTCGGTCGGGGGAGTGGACACCGGCATCTCAGTAGCCTCCGTCGTTGGTGAGCAGATGGAGCAGGGACGTTTCGGCGGGGAGCGGTTCGTCGTCCTCCCAGGTCCGGGCGAGCGTGCCGACCGCGGCGAGATCGCCGAGCAGCACACCGCCTGCCAGCCGGTCGCCGCGCACCACGACCGAGCGGTACGCGCCGCGCGTGGCATCGGCGAGCCGGACGACGTCGTCGCCGGGCAGTGGCCGGGACTCCCCGAACGCGGCCAGATCGAACGGGCCCGCGGGGCCGGCGACCGGACCGTGCAGAGTGAGCCGGGTCAGCGCGCGGGTCCCCTCGTAGCGGGCGGGCCGCCCCGCCAGCACCTGGGCGAGCACATCGGACTGCTCCAGCGCCGGGCCCGCCAGGCCGTACACGGCGCCGCGGTGCTCGGCGCAGTCGCCGATCGCATGGATGTACGGATCGGAGGTACGCAGCTCGTCGTCGACGACGATGCCCCGGCGCACGTCCAGTCCGGCCGCCTGCGCGAGCCCGGTCCTGGGTCGTACCCCGCAGGCCAGCACCGTGATCTCGGCCGCCAGCTCGTAGCCGTCGGCCAACTCCACCGCCCGCACCGCGCCGTCGGCGCAGCGCAGCCCGCGAACCCGGCACTCGGTGTGCACCTCCACACCGAGACTCTCCAGGTGGCGGCGGAGCAGCCCCGCCGACTCGGCGTCCAGCTGCCGCTCCATGAGGTGCTCGCCCTGCTGGGCCAGCACCACCTGCGCACCGCATGCGGCGAGCGCCCGGGCGGCGGACACACCGAGCAGTCCGCCCCCGATGACGACGGCGCGCACACCCCGGGTACCGGCACGCACCGCTTCCCGCAGCGCGAAGCAGTCGTCGAGCGTACGGAACGCATGCACCCCGTCCGGCATCGTGGTGCCGAGCCCGCGCAACGGGGGCAGCACCGGGTTCGACCCGGTGGCCAGCACCAGCCGCCCGTACCGCACGACGCTTCCGTCGTCGCAGTGGACGAGCCGGTCGGCGCGGTCGATCCGCACCACCCGCACCCCGCGCCGCACCTCGGCGGGGGGCAGGGCGATGACCTCGGCCGCGTACCGCCCGGCCAGCACCTCCGCCAGCAGCACCCTGTTGTACGGGGCGTGCGTCTCCTCGCCGATGACGGTGACGCCGGGCATCCGGGCGGCGAGCCGCGCGCCCGCCATCCCGGCGCCGATCACCACCACACCTGCCGCGTCCGCCGTCGCTGTCGTCATGGTGAGCAGCCTGTGCGACGGGTGTTACCCGACCGGATCCTCACTGTTTCCCGGGAGGAACCTTGCGCTCAGCGTCTCCGGAAGCCGTCTGTGAGGGCGCTGAGGTGCGGGAACCTCAGAGTTGGCTCAACTTTCCGGGGATCCGGGCGGGAAAGTTGGACGGGACACGTATCTCGTCCTTAAAGTCGCGACCATGCCCGACATCACCCTGACCACCCTTGTCGTCCTCTGCCTCGCCGCTGCCGCCGCGGGCTGGATCGATGCGGTGGTCGGCGGTGGCGGACTGCTTCTGCTGCCCGCGCTGCTGCTGGGCCTGCCACACGTCCCGGCCGCGCATGTCCTCGGCACCAACAAGGCGGTCGCGATCGTCGGTACGTCGGGCGCCGCCGTGACCTACGCGCGCAAGGCACCGGTGAAGGTCGGGACGGCCGTCCGGATCGGGCTCATGGCGCTGGCCGGATCGATGACCGGAGCCTTCTTCGCCGCCGGGATCAGCAGTGACGTGCTGCGTCCGGTCATCATGGTGGTGCTGCTGGCGGTCGCGGCGTTCGTGATGCTGCGGCCGCAGTTCGGCAAGGAGGCCGCGGGGGCCACGGACCGCAAGGTCACCCGGGCCCGTACCGTCACCGCGATCGTGCTGGTCGGCGGCGGCATCGGCTTCTACGACGGGCTGTTCGGACCCGGCACCGGCACGTTCCTGGTGCTCGCGCTGACCGCCGTGCTCCACCTCGACCTGGTGACGGCGTCCGCCACCGCCAAGATCGTCAACGTCTGCACCAACGGCGGCGCCCTCGCGATGTTCGCCTACCAGGGCAATGTCATGTGGCAGCTGGCCGCGCTGATGGCGGTGTTCAACCTGGCGGGCGGGCTGCTGGGCGCGAGGACGGCGCTCCGGAAAGGCAGTGAGTTCGTCCGGGGCGTCCTGCTGGTCGTGGTGTTCTCCCTGGTCGCGCGACTTGCCTTCGACCAGTGGTCGTAAGGGTGCGGACGGGGGTCACCGCACGCCCGTGAGGTGCGCGTACGCCACCACATTGCCCTGGTAGCCGGTGGTCTTCGAGAAGCCGCCGCCGCAGGTGATCAGCCGCAGCGAGGCGTTCGGCGAGGGGCCGTACACCCTCTGGTCGGGGAAGTCCTTGTTCGCGTACACCTCGATGGCGTCGAGCGAGAAGACGGCGGTGTGCCCGTCCCGGCGGTCCACCTCGATGGTGCTGCCCTTCGCCAGGGAACCCAGGTTGTAGAAGACCGACCGCCCCTGCGCGTTGTCGACATGACCGACGACGAGGGCGGTGCCCTTGGCGCCGGGCGGGGTGCCGTCCTTGTACCAGCTGACGACGTTACGGTTCTCGGCCGGCGGCACGGCGAGACTGCCGTCGGGCCTGAGCCCGAGCCGGATCATCGGGGCGTCCACCCTGATGCTGGGGATGCGGATGCGGACGGGTGTCGAGGGGCGCAGCGGCTCGGCGACCGGTGAGCCGGGCTGCACTTCGGGACCGGCCGCGAAGGCCTGGGCCGCGGTCGGCTGTGGCGGCATCAGCTGAGTTTCCGAGCCGTTCCGGATCAGCCAGATGCCGAACAGCACTGCGACGGCGACCAGCCAGCCCTTGGCCTTCTGGGACACAGTTGTCCTCCGGGGTGGAGAAGGTGGTAATGGGTCCCGTCCCGGTGGCGCGAGGCCACCGGGACGGAATCCTGGCGGTGACGGGGGCGTGGATACGCCCCCGTCAGCTGCCGGCCTGCGTGCCGCTCGCCCGACGACGCAGGAGCCAGGCTCCGCCGACGGCGGAGGCGGCGAGAACGCCGACGCCCGCCGCGATCTGGGTGGTGTCCGGGCGGACGGAGCCGCCTACACCAGTTTTGACGTGCCCGGAAGGACCGCTGGGCGAGCCGTAGCTGTCGCCACCGCCGTTTCCGGTGTCGCCGCCCCCGTTCCCGTTTCCGTTTCCGGTGTCGCGTCCGCCGTTTCCGTTTCCGGTGTCACGTCCGCCGTTCCCGTTCCCGGTGTCGCGCCCCCCGTTCCCGTTTCCGTTTCCGGTGTCGCGTCCGCCGTTTCCGTTTCCGTTTCCGGTGTCGCGTCCGCCGTTTCCGTTTCCGTTTCCGGTGTCGCGTCCGCCGTTCCCGTTTCCGGTGTCGCGTCCCCCGTTGCCGTTGCCGTTCCCGGTGTCACGGCCGGTGTTGTTCCCCGTGTCGCGCCTGGGTGAGGTATCGGATTGCCCGGTGGAGGTGCCGAGCCCGAAGGGGTTCGCGTTCCCGAGGAGGTTCTCGCCCCTGGCGGCCAGGTCGTCGAGGGAAGGCACCTGGGACCCGCCGCCCGGGTCGTCACCGGAGGCGTTGTCCTGCCCGGTGTCCCCACTGTCGTGCTGTCCGGTGACCTTTCCCGCACCGGTCGTCTCCGGCACCCTGAACGTGTGGGAGAGCGCCTCCTCCTCGGTGGCCGGTGCCAGTGTGAGTACCCCTGCCTCCAGGGAGTCCGCATGCCCGGTGGCCCTCGCGGCGTTCCCGGAGGGCATGGTGCCGACCGGGTCCCCCGAAGCCGCGGCGGCCGGAGATATCTCCGGTGAACCGAGCTCTCCTGCGTACGCTGACGGCGCGGCGGTGAAGAGGCCGATCGCAGCAGCGGTGAGAGCTGCGGCGGCGGTGCCGGTCACGAGGCGGGCAGGACGGGGCATGGGGGGTTCCTCCGAGCGAAGGCGCTGGCTGGTGTCTCCTGACTCCGAGCTAACGGGCGGCCCGCCATCCACGCCTGCTGACGTCGAGTCAGCTTTCACTCGATCAGCCCGGCCCTGCCTCCTTGCCGGGAGGTATATCTGCAGGTCAAATCCCTGATCGGGGAGGGGGTGGCCCGCCCCGCGACACGCCGTGCCGATTGGGTGACGACCTTCGCGGCATGAGTGGTGTACGTCACATGCATGACCTGGCCGACCCCGGGCACACGCACATCACCCCCCACGGGACGGCTCCTTCGGCCGCCCGGCCGCCGTCCTCATCGGACCCACTCCCCCCTGGGCCCGATGGGGACGGCCTCCTTTTCGGGGTGAGGTCGAGCGGGCCTGGCGACCGCGATGCGGTCGGGCCGGGTGGGAGCCCCCGGAGGTGCTGCGCGGGTGGCCTCAGAGGGTGTCCCAGGGGGCGCCCTCGTACGCCAGCCCCACCTGCTTCATCAGTTCCTCGTCGACGGTGAACTCCGCGTCGTCGATCCGCCGGATCGGTGCGATGCCCTGCGAGTTGGTGAGGAACGCCGACCGGAAGGCGCCGATCCCGTCCAGCGTCACGGGCCGCCGTACGGACGCCAGACCGGCCCCCGGAAGCTCCTGTTCCAGCAGGGCCATGGTGACGCCGTGGAGTGACGGTGCGGCGGGCCAGACGACCGAAGTTCCGTCCCAGAAGGCGATGTTGGTGATCGCGCCCTCGGTCACCGTTCCGTCCGGTGCGGTCAGCAGCGCCTCGTCGAAACCGGAGCGCGCGGCGAGCCGCCCGTAGTACGTCTGGCCGAACTCGCCGGGGCGCTTGATGTGCGGCGCGGTGCGGACGTACGGAACGGACATCAGGCTGTGCGGTTCGGGGGACTTCTGCGCCGGTCCGCGCACCGTGACCATGACCGTCGCCTTCGCGTCGCCGGGTGGCAGGAAGGCGTGCACCCGGGTCGAGGCGTCCCGTATGCCCGCACCGTCGAGTGCGTGCCGGATCAGGTCGCGGATCCGTCCGCCGTCCAGGCCGTGGTCGAACAGTTCCTGGTTCGCGGCGTCCAGCCGGGCCAGGTGGAAGGCGAGGCCACGCACCTTTCCGTCCCTGACCTGCATGGCCGTGAAGTGGCCGTAGCTGGAGAAGGCGGGGATCAGGAGATCCGCCTCGGTTGCTGCGTGTCCGTTGAACTCGGCGTACAGGGGTGCGGCGGTCGTCATGTGTTCCACCGTATGCCGAAGGAGTGGACGATGCGGCTTGACCTCAACCTTGGTTGACGTACGAATCTCTCCGCATGGAACTCATGACACCTGCCCCGGTCGCATCCGCCACCACCGCACCCCTGAAGGTCGCGGTCATCCTGGCCAGCAACCGAGAGGGCCGCTTCGCCCCCGTGATCGCCGACTGGTTCCTCTCGCGTACGGCGGACCACCCGGACATCGAGACCGACCTCGTCGACATCGCCGACCTCGATCTCCCGTACGCCCTCTCTCACCGCCCCGGACCCGACGCGACTGCACAACTGGCCGAGATCACACCCAGGTTGGCCGCTGCCGACGCCTTTGTCGTCGTCACCCCCGAGTACAACCACTCGTTCCCCGCCCCGCTGAAGAACCTCATCGACTGGCATCGCGCCGAATGGCAGGCCAAGCCCGTCGCCTTCGTCTCGTACGGGGGAGTGTCCGGCGGTCTGCGGGCCGTCGAGCACCTCCGCCAGGTCTTCGCCGAACTGCACGCCGTCTCCATCCGCGACACGGTGTCGTTCCACAACGCGGGCGCCCTGTTCGACGACGACCGCAGGCACAGGGATCCGGCGGCCGTGGACGCGGCGGCGAAGACGTTGCTCGATCAGCTCGTCTGGTGGGGGCAGGCGCTGCGTGAAGCCAAGGCGGTTCGTCCGTACGGTGATTGACGGTGGATGAAGCCGACGCAGGTCCCGAGGCGGGCAGTGGCTCCGGGACCTGCTCCAGGTCAGCCGACCGACACTGCCGACCAGGCCGCAGCCACCGCGTTCTGCTCCGCGCCGCCGGCGCCGTACAGGTCCTTCGCGGCGTTGAGCGTAGCGGTGCGCGCGCCCGCGTACTTGGTGGAGGACGTCATGTAGACGGTCAGCGCCCGGTACCAGATCTTGCCGAGCTTGTCCTTGCCGATACCGCTCAGCGTCGCGCCGTTGCACGTGGTGCCGTTGTGCTGGACGCCGCCGATGACCTTCGGACCGCTTCCCTCGGCCAGCAGATACGCGAAGTGGTTGGCGACACCGGACGAGTAGTGCACATCCAGATTGCCGACCGAGGAGCTCCAGCAGTCCGCCGAGTTACCGTCCTTGGAGGGCTGGTCCATGAACCGCAACGCGGCCTTTCCGAAGCCGGGCTTCACGATCTTCTCGCCGATGAGGTAGTCGCCCGGGTCCTGCGAGTTGTTCGCATGGAATTCCACCAGTGTGCCGAAGATGTCGGAGGTGGCCTCGTTGAGACCGCCCGACTCACCGGAGTAGGTGAGGGCCGCCGTCTTGGACGTCACGCCGTGCGACATCTCGTGCCCGGCCACGTCCAGCGCGACCAGCGGTCCGAACGTCGAGCCGTCGCCGTCCCCGTACGTCATGCAGAAGCAGCTGTCGTCCCAGAAGGCGTTGTTGTACCCGTTGCCGTAGTGCACCCGGTTGTACGAGCCCTTGCCGTCCCCGGCGATGCCGTTCCGGCCGTGCACGTTCTTGTAGTAGTCCCAGGTGGTGTCCGTGCCGTACTGGGCGTCGACCGCCGCCGATGCGCGGTCGGAGGTGGTTCCGCTGCCCCAGTGGTTGTCGGCGTCGGTGAACAGCACCGCGGGCGCCCGGCTCCAGCAGATGGTGAGGATGCAGCCGTCGGTCTTGTTCTGTGCGTCGCCGGAGTAGGTGTTGCCGCGCGTCGCGTCCTTGAGCTGGTACGTGGATCCCGACTGGGTCGTCTGCAGCGGGACCGTACCGCTGTACAGCGACCGGCCGTCGCCGGACGCCGTCTCCAGGCTGTCCCAGGCGTCGATCTGCCGGCCCGTGCGGGCGTCGGTGAGCACCACGCGGGCGACCGGGTTGCCCAGTGAGTCCTTGCCTGCCGCCTCGGTGCGCCAGGCCAGCTTGGGCGCGCCGTGCAGGGCGTCCACGACGAGCTGCGGCTGTGCGGCGACCTTGCTGAGCTTCAGGCCGCGGTTGGCCGAGCGCAGTGCGGCCGCGCCCAGGTCGGCGGCGCCCGACGCGGAGAGGGCCGGGGTCACGGTCGGCACGGCGAGATCGCCGCGGACGGCCCGGTCGGCGCTCCGGTACGCGCCGTCGGGCGCGAGGTGGACGACGAAGTCGCCGCCGAGGACGGGCAGGTTGCGGTAGGTGCGGTCGTAACGCACATGCTGGCTGCCGTCCTTGTCGACGACCACATCGCGCACCGCGGTGTCCTGGGAGCCGGTGAGGCCCAGTGCGGTGGCATGCCCGGTGAGCGCGGCCTCGGCGTGACGGACGGCGGCGGCGGGGCTCGGGGCCGGGTGACCGGCCGCGGCTGCGCCCGTGGTCGCGGTGAGGGCGGAAGCAAGCAGGGTGGCGCCGACGGCGGCTATGCCGAGCGGGGTGAGGCGCGATGCGTGCCGAATCGATCTCATCGGACTCCTCGGAGTGCGGGGGGAAGGGGCGATCTGAGCGGTGCTTCTGAGTTCGCCTCAGATTTAAGGGTTCATGACATGTCATGTCCATACCGCAACGGTGATGAAGGAGGACACGGCACCGAACCGCCCCGACAATCGACGAGAAGGACACGCCACAGGCACAAGATCCGAAGAGCAGAGCCGAAGAGCTGAGGAGACCGACGGTGACGACGCCGGCATGGCTGACCGTTCTGACCACCACGGACAGCGAGGAGAAGGCCCACGCCCTCGCCCAGGGCGCGGTGGAGGCGCGGCTCGCGGCATGCGCGCAGATCTCCGCGCCCGTCACCTCCGTCTACCGGTGGCGGAACGCCATCGAGACCACGGAGGAGTGGCAGGTGCTGTTCAAGACGGTGGCCGAGCGCTACGACGAACTGGAGGAGCACCTCCGGGCGGCGCACGACTACGAGACCCCGGAGATCATCGCGACGCCGGTGGTACGGGGAAGCGACGGCTACCTCGCCTGGGTGACTGCGGAGACTGCCCCGGTCACGGCCCTCTGACCATGCCGCGGACCGACCCCGAACTGCCCTTCTTCGTCTACGGCACGCTGCTCCCCGGCGAACCCAACCACGATCTGTTCCTCCGGGACCGGGCGATCGCGGAACAGCCGGCCCTGCTGCCGGGCGCCCTGCTGTACGAAGGCCCCGGCTACCCGTACGCGATCGAGGGCCACGGCACCGTGCGCGGCACGCTCGTCACGGCCGCGCCCGCCGTGTACGCGGAGCTGCTCGTCCTCCTCGACCGGCTGGAGGAGTACGCCGGACCGGGGCACCCGCGCAATCTCTACGAGCGGGTCGCCCGCGAAGTCCGCCTCCCGGGCGCGGTCCCGCCCGTTTCCGGAACCGCCCGCGCCTGGGTCTACCTCGCCGCTGCTCCCGTCACCCGCACCCTCCGTACGGGCGGCATCCCCATCCCCGGAGGGGATTGGCTCACCCGGCGGCCGCCTCCACCCGCACCGCGCACACCTTGAACTCCGGCATCCGCGACACCGGGTCCAGCGCCGGGTTCGTCAGCGTGTTGGCCCGGCCCTCACCCGCCCAGTGGAACGGCATGAAGACGGTGTCCTGCCGGATCGCACCGGTGATCCGGGCGGGCGCCACCGCCCGCCCGCGCCGCGAGGTGACCGCCACCGGATCGCCCTCCGCCACCCCGATCCGCTCGGCGAGCCGCGGATGCAGTTCCACGAACGGGCCGGGGGCCGCGGCGTTCAGCTCGTCGACCCGGCGGGTCTGCGCGCCCGACTGGTACTGGGCGACCACTCGACCGGTCGTCAGCACCACCGGATACTCCCGGTCGGTCTCCTCGGCGGCCGGACGGTGCGTCACGGGTACGAACCTCGCTCGCCCGTCGTCCGTGGCGAACCGGTCCAGGAACAGCCGCGGCGTACCGGCATGCTGTTCGTCCGGGCACGGCCAGAAGACCCCGTTCTCCGCGGCGATCCGCCCGTACGTGATCCCCGCGTAGTCGGCGGGACCGCCCGCGGAGGCTCGCCGGAGCTCGTCGAAGACCTCCTCGGGTTCGGTGGGGAACCCCTTGCCGTGCCCGAGCAGCGCGGCCAGCCCGTGCAACACCTCCAGATCGCTGCGGACGCCGTCCGGCGCGGTGACCGCCCGCTGCCGCAGCAGCACCCTGCCCTCCAGGCTGGTCGTCGTCCCGGTCTCCTCCGCCCACTGCGTCACCGGCAACACCACATCGGCCATCGCCGCCGTCTCCGACAGCACCACGTCCGCGACGGCGAGGAAGTCCAGCGACCGCAGCCGCTCCTCCACATGCGCGGCGTGCGGAGCCGACACCACCGGGTTGGACCCCATCACCAACAGCGACCGGACGTCCGTCCCCAACGCGTCGAGGAGCTCGTACGCACTGCGCCCCGGCCCCGGCAGCGAGTCCGGGTCGACCCCCCACACCCCCGCCACATGGCGGCGCGCCGCCGGGTCGGTGAGCTTGCGGTAGCCGGGCAACTGGTCGGCCTTCTGGCCGTGTTCGCGCCCGCCCTGACCGTTGCCCTGACCGGTCAGACAGCCGTACCCGGACAGCGGTCTGCCGGCCCGGCCGGTGGCCAGACAGAGGTTGATCCAGGCGCCGACCGTGTCCGTGCCCTTGGACTGCTGCTCGGGTCCGCGCGCGGTCAGCACCATTGCGTCCGGTGCATCGCAGAACATCTCGACGGCCTCGCGCAGTTGCGGCACCGGCACCCCGGTCAGCCGCTCCACCAGTTCCGGCCAGTGCGCCATGACTCCGGCCCTGGCCTCGTCCCAGCCGGTCGTACGGTCGCGTACGAACTCCTCGTCCACCCGGCCGGCCGCCACCACCAGATGCAGCATTCCGAGTGCGAGCGCGAGATCTGTGCCGGGCCGGGGCGCCAGATGCAGATCGGCCTGCTCGGCGGTGCGGGTCCGGCGAGGATCGATGACGATCAACCGGCCGCCGTTCTCCCGCAGTTCAGTCAGAAAACGCAGGGCGGGCGGCATCGTCTCGGCGAGGTTCGACCCGACGAGGATCACGCATCCGGTGCGCGCGATGTCCTCCAGGGGGAAGGGCAGCCCGCGGTCGAGGCCGAAGGCCCGCTGGTGCGCGGCGGCCGCCGACGACATGCAGAACCGCCCGTTGTAGTCGATCTGCGAGGTCGACAGGACGACCCGGGCGAACTTCCCGAGCGCGTACGCCTTCTCGTTGGTGAGCCCGCCACCGCCGAACACCCCGACGGCATCGGGCCCGTGCACGGCCCGGGTGCGCCGTAGCCCGTCGGCGATCGCGGCCAGCGCCTCGTCCCAGCCGGCCGGCTCAAGCTCGCCCCCGACCGCGTTGCGCACGAGCGGTCCGGTCAGACGTACCCGTGAGGAGAGCACCGCCGGGGCGGTTCGGCCCTTGCCGCACAGGGCGCCGCGGTTGACAGGAAAATCGGTACGCTCCACGACCTCGACCACCGGGCCTCCGGTGACCGGTCGCAGATTCATCCCGCACTGCAGTGAGCAGTACGGGCAGTGGGTCGCGGTGGGGGCGATCTCGGTGCGGGCCATGTGCTCCAGCGTGCGAGCCGGGTGTTACGCGGACGCCCGCGACCGGTTACGCCGCCGGAACGTGGACCTCAGCCCACCTCCGCCGGGCCCGTGAGGTCGGTCGGGGTCCTCACCGCCCGCCGGTCGCCAGGGCCTCCCCGACCCCGGGCTCCTCGGGCCCCAGGAAGTGCGGATCCGGCTTGAACACCGCGTCCAGCGCCGCCTTCCCCGCCGCGAACACCTCCCGCGTCCCGCCGTAGTACCAGGTCGCGTCGTGCTTGGCGTCGACCCCGACCCCGTATGCGTCGATGCCCGCGGCCCGGCACAGCGCGATCGCCCGCCGGATGTGGAACCCCTGGCTCACCAGCACGGCCCGGTCGACCCCGAAGATCTTCTTGGCCCGCACGCAGGAGTCCCACGTGTCGAACCCGGCGAAGTCGCTGACGATCCGCTTGTCCGGCACCCCGTGCGTCACCAGATACGCCCGCATGGCATCCGGCTCGTCGTACTCCTCGCGGCTGTTGTCACCGGTCACCAGTACGACCTTCACCTTGCCGTCGCGGTACAGCTCGGCGGCCGTGTTCAGCCGGTTCGCGAGATACGGCGACGGCTTCCCGTCCCACAGCCCGGCCCCGAACACCACGGCGACCTGCTGCGCGGGCGCGTCCGCGGTGGTCCGGACACGGGCGTCGGCGACGGAGTACATCCAGGTCGCGGGGGTCAGGCCCAGCACACAGGCCGCCATCACGCCCTGCACGGCCCACCGCTGCCCACGCCGCGTGCGCGGCCGGCGTGGCCGCAGCCGTCCGAGCCACCCCAGCCATTGCGGCCGCTTCCCTCGCATCGGAGTCCCTCGGTCGGTGTCAGCACGTCAACTGATCGGACGAGTATCAGGTCAAAAGGGTTCTCCACGCCTCGACATTCTTCATCCGGACCGGCGGCCCGAACGCCTTCGCCGCCGCGCCGATGGCATGCGGCGGCAACGCGTGCCGTGCGCGCACCGGGCGCGGACCCCGCCCCGTACCATCGGCCGATGTTGCTTCCCCGGCTGATCGCCTCCGATCTCGACGGCACTCTTCTGCGCCGCGACGGCACCCTCTCTTCCCGAACCCTCCGCGCCCTGCGCTCGGCCGAGAGCGCCGGTGCGGAGATCGTCCTCGTCACCGCCAGGCCGCCCCGGTTCGTCGACCGGCTCGCCGAGGCGACGGGTCTGACGGGGACGGCGGTGTGCAGCAACGGCGCCCTGGTCTACGACATCGGGACGCGTACGGTCGTCTCCTCCCGGGTCCTGGCCGTCACCGTCGCCCAGCGCGTGGCCACCGCACTCGCCGCCGTCCTGCCGGAGGTGGGCTTCGCCCTGGAGACCGGCAACCAGATCCTGTACGAACCGGCGTACCGGTTGCGCCTGTCCGAGGACATCGACGCCGAACTGCCCGTGGGGTCCCTGGCGGACCTGTGGCTGACCGACGTACCGGTCACCAAACTCCTCGCCTGGTCCGACCGGATCGACGCGGACACCCTGCTGGCCGCGGCCCGGCAAGGGGCGGGCCCGGCAGGCAGCGAAGTCCAGTTCACCCACTCCGGCGGGCACGGTCTCCTGGAGATCAGCGCGTTCGGGGTCACCAAGGCGGCCACTCTCGCGGAGCTCTGCGCCGGGCGCGGCATCGACGCCACGGAGGTCATCGCGTTCGGCGACATGCCCAACGACCTGACCGTCCTCGACTGGGCGGGCACCGGATTCGCCATGGGCAACGCCCACCCGGCTGTGCTCGCCGCCGTACCGTCCCACACGGTGTCCAACGAGGAGGACGGGGTGGCCCACGTCCTGGAGCGCCTCTTCGGGCCGCCGACCGCGCCGTGAGCCCGTGGCAAAGACCCGTCACCCCTGCGCAACGACCTGGCAACCTGCGCCCGCCACCATCGGTCCATGACGGAGTCGGCATCGGCACAACCCCGTGAGTCCCTGCCTCTCGACAGCACAGCGCAACTGTTGACCCGCATCACCGACCAGCTCGGCGCCCAGCTCAGCCATGTCTCCCTGAACGGAACGCGCAGACCCATGCACCACCGAACCGGCGGCTCCGCCACCATCAACCGCGCCCCCGCGCTCGTCGCGGTGGCGCACGGCAGCCGCGACCCGCAGGCGCTGCGCACGGTCATGAAGCTGCTGGACCGGGTGCGGGAACTGCGCCCCGGGCTGGACGTCCGGCTCGGCCACATCGAGCTGAACGAGCCGCTCCTGCCGGCGGCCCTGTCCGGCCTGGGTTCCGGTGACGCCGTTCTCGTACCGCTGCTGCTCGGCCGCGGCCACCACGTCAAGCGGGACATACCTGCGGCAGTCGCCGCCGCACCGGCCCTGCGGGCCACGATCGCCGCGCCGCTCGGCCCGCACCCCCTGCTCGTCGAGGCGCTGTACGGGCGGCTCGTCGAAGCGGGCTGGCCGGCCGAGGAGGCCGACAGCCGCGGCTCCGCCGTGGTCCTCGCCGCCGCCGGCTCGCGCGACCCCGATTCGGCCGCCGACACCCGCCGCACCGCGCGGATGCTCAGCGAACGGCTCGGCGGGGTGCCCGTCGTCCCCGCCTACGCCTCCGCCACCACACCCACCGTCCCCGTCGCGGTGCGCGCCCTCGCCGCCCGTGGTCGGCACCGGGTCGCCGTCGCCTCGTACTTCACCGCACCCGGCCGCTTCGCGACGGCCGCCGCCGCTGCCGCCCCCGGCACCGCCGCGGCCCCGCTCGGCGCGCATCCGGCGATGGCGCGGCTGCTCCTGTGCCGGTACGACCAGGCGCTGACCGGCGCACTCCCGGCACATGAAGTCGCGACGAACGACCATCTCCTGGCGTCCGCCTGAGCGTTCTCGTCGGTCCGGCCGTTTACTGTCGGGACCATGGACGGTACGCGGGGCACACAGGAACACGGCACCACGCCCTACGGCGCGGCCGACACCGAGCGCTGGGACACCGAGCCCGACAAACGGCCGGGCCGCACCGCCTTCCAGCGGGACCGCGCCCGCGTGCTGCACTCCGCCGCGCTGCGCAGACTCGCCGGGAAGACCCAGGTCGTCACGCCCGGCACCCGCAGCCTCGCCTGGGACGCGAGCCCTCGGACCAGACTCACGCACTCCCTGGAATGCGCCCAGGTCGGCCGGGAGCTCGGTGCCGCGCTCGGCTGCGATCCCGATCTGGTCGAGACGGCCTGTCTGGCGCACGACATGGGCCACCCGCCGTTCGGGCACAACGGCGAGCAGGCGCTCAACGACTTCGCCTCCGACTGCGGCGGCTTCGAGGGCAACGCCCAGTCGCTTCGGCTGCTGACCCGGCTGGAGCCGAAGCGGTTCGTGCGCGACGTGCGGACCGGCGAACTGGTCAGCGTGGGGCTGAATCTGACCCGGGCCGCGCTGGACGCCGCCACCAAGTACCCGTGGCCGCGCGGCGCCCACCCCACCGACCCCGGCTCCCGGAAATTCGGGGTGTTCGAGGACGACCTGCCGGTCTTCGAGTGGGCCCGTAAGGGCGCCCCGTCGCACCGGAAGTGCTTCGAGGCCCAGGTGATGGACTGGTCCGACGACGTCGCCTACTCGGTGCACGACTTCGAGGACGGTCTGCACGCCGGCCACATCGACCCCAACTGCCTCTTCGCAGAGCCGGAGCGCCGAGAGATCTGCAACGTGGCGATCGGGCGGTACGTTCCGCCCGACACCGACCCGCAGGAGCTGGCCGACGCCCTCGACCGGCTCATCGGCCAGGAGTGGTGGCCGCACAACTACGACGGATCCGCCGTCGCCCAGGCCCGGCTGAAGGACGCGACGAGCCAGCTGATCGGCCGGTTCTGCCTCGCCGCCGAGACCGCCACTCGCCAGACGTACGGAACCGGCCGCCTCCGCAGGTACGCCGCCGAGCTCGTCGTCCCGCGCGAGGCACGCAACGAATGCGCCGTCCTGAAGGCGGTGGCCGACCGCTATGTGATGCAGCGCGCCGAACAGGAGGCGATCCGTGCCGACCAGCGGATCGTCATCGCGGAACTGGCCGCGGCGCTGACCGCGCGCGCCCCGGACGGCCTGGAACCACAGTTCCGCGCGCTGTACGAGCATGCCTGCGACGACCGGTCCCGCAAACGCGTCCTGATCGACCAGATCGCGGCGCTCACGGACGCCTCGGCCCGCTCACTGCACACCTCACTCACCTCCCGGGGGCAGTGAGAGGACGGCCGGGCGGCTACCCCGGATCCGCCCCGGCACCGAACGCCCCGCCGGCGCGCGTCCTGCCGGACGCGGACCGGCCGCCCGTGCTCCGGGCCGGTGTGCGTGGTGCGGGAAAGGCGCCCCGGTGGGCCGCCGCCCGGGAAAAGGGCGGTGGCCCACACCCTCGAATTTCCGACCGGCTGTTCGCCGGCCCCGGGCAAGTCCTGCGGCCGTGGGGCGCGGCGATGACGGTCAGCAACGGCGCAGGTGATGTGCTGGGAGCACATGCCACGCCGGGCGGGCGCGCGGCTCCGCCAGGGGCCCGCTCCGCGCGGCATCGGCCCCGGCCTGCGGCCACCGGACGTGACCTGATCGGGGTACACCCTCTTTCGCCATCACGCTGCGTGCGGGACGCTCGCAGGTGGCGGCGGAGCTCAGCAAGCACCGAGGAGGCACCAAAGTGGTCGACGCACATCGGACGTTCGTCATCGTCGGGGGAGGACTGGCAGGAGCGAAGGCAGCCGAGACACTCCGTGCGGAGGGTTTCAGCGGCCGGGTCATCCTGGTCGGCGATGAGCGTGACCATCCGTACGAACGACCTCCCCTCTCCAAGGGCTATCTGGCCGGCAAGGAGGCCCGGGAAAGCGTCTTCGTCCATGAGACGGCCTGGTACGCGGGCGCCGATGTGGAGCTCCACCTCGGCCAGCCCGTCACCTCCATCGACCGTGGCGCGCGCTCCGTGGAGCTCGGCGACGGCACCGTCATCCACTACGACAAGCTGCTGCTCGCCACCGGGGCCGAACCACGCCGCCTCGACATCCCCGGTACGGACCTGGCCGGCGTCCACCATCTGCGCCGCCTCGCTCACGCCGACCGGCTGAAGAACGTGCTGTCCGCGCTCGGCCGCGACAACGGCCATCTGGTGATCGCCGGGGCCGGCTGGATCGGCCTGGAGGTCGCGGCGGCGGCTCGGGGATACGGCGCCGAGGTCACCGTCGTCGAGCCGGAGGCGACCCCGCTGCTCCGGGTCATCGGCCCGGAACTCGGCCAGATCTTCACCGAGCTCCACAGTGACCACGGCGTCCGCTTCCACTTCGGCACCAGGCTCACCGAGATCATCGGTCAGGACGGCATGGTTCTCGCCGCCCGCACCGACGACGGCGAGGAACACCCCGCCCACGACGTCCTCGCCGCGATCGGCGCCGCCCCGCGCGCCGCCCTCGCCGAGGCCGCGGGCCTCGCGATCGCAGCCCGCGGCGACGGCGGCGGCATCGCGGTCGACGCGTCGCTGCGCACCTCCGACCCGGACATCTACGCCGCCGGGGACGTGGCCAACATGCCGCACCCGCTGTTCGGCACCCGGCTGCGTGTGGAGCACTGGGCGAACGCGCTGAACAGCGGCCCGGCCGCGGCCCGCGCCATGCTCGGCCGGGACGTCGGCTACGACCGTGTGCCGTACTTCTTCTCCGACCAGTACGACCTGGGGCTCGAGTACTCGGGCTGGGCGCCCCCGGGCTCGTACGACCAGGTCGTCATCCGCGGCGACGCGGGCAAGCGGGAGTTCATCGCGTTCTGGTTGAAGGACCGCAGGGTGCTGGCCGGGATGAACGTCAATGTGTGGGATGTCACCGAGACCGTGCAGGAGCTGATCCGGACCGGCCGGCAGATCGACCCGGACACGCTCGCGGACCCGTCGGTGCCGCTGGAGTCGCTGATCTGAGCCGTGTCAGGACGGTGTTCCGCGCCGTCTTCCCTGTCGCGTGCTCCGTCGCCGGGCGGTCGTGATCAGGGTCCCGTCCGGCGTCCGCGACGACGACCGTGCACTCCTGCTGTCCGCCCTCACCCGTAGACTTCACCCGTGGCAGGCAGGATCAATGACGACGATGTGAAGGCGGTCCGGGACGCGGTCCCGATCGACGCCGTCGTTTCGGAGTACCTCCAGCTGCGGAACGCGGGCGGGGGCAACCTCAAGGGGCTCTGCCCGTTCCACGACGAGAAGTCGCCCTCCTTCCAGGTCAGCCCGAGCAAGGGACTCTTCCACTGCTTCGGCTGCCAGGAGGGCGGCGACACCATCGCCTTCGTGATGAAGATCGACCACCTCTCCTTCTCCGAGACGGTCGAGCGGCTCGCCGCCAAGGCGGGCATCACCCTGCGCTACGAGGAGGGCGGATACAACCCCTCCCACCAGCGAGGCGAGCGCATCCGGCTGGTCGAGGCGCACAAGGCCGCCGCCCAGTTCTATGTCGAGCAGCTGGACAGTCCCGAGGCGGAGATCGGCCGGAAGTTCCTGGCCGAGCGCGGCTTCGACCAGGCGGCGGCCGCCCACTTCGGCGTCGGCTACAGCCCGGCCGGCTGGGACCACCTCACCCGCTACCTCCGGGGCAAGGGGTTCAGCGACCGGGAGCTGATCACCTCGGGCCTCTCCCAGGACGGCCGCCGCGGTCCCATCGACCGCTTCCGCGGCCGGCTGATGTGGCCGATCAGCGACACGTCCGGCGAGGTCGTCGGCTTCGGGGCCCGCAAGCTCCGCGACGACGACAACGGCCCGAAGTACCTCAACACCCCCGAGACCGCGATCTACAAGAAGTCGCAGGTGCTGTACGGCATCGACCATGCGAAGAAGGACATCGCGAAGGCCAGCCGGGCCGTCGTCGTCGAGGGCTACACCGACGTCATGGCCTGCCACCTCGCCGGCATCACCACCGCCATCGCCACCTGCGGTACGGCCTTCGGCGGCGACCACATCAAGATCCTCCGCCGGCTGCTGATGGACAACGGCAGCGCCCGGGTGATCTTCACGTTCGACGGTGACGCGGCCGGCCAGAAGGCCGCCCTGCGGGCCTTCGAGGACGACCAGAAGTTCGCCGCGGAGACGTACATCGCGATCGCCCCGGACAACATGGACCCGTGCGATCTGCGCCTCGTCAAGGGCGACGAGGCCGTCCGCGACCTGGTCGAACCCCGCACGCCGCTCTTCGAGTTCGCGCTCCGCCAGATCGTCGGGCGGTACGACCTGGAGACCCCCGCGGGCCGCGGCGCCGCCCTCGACGAGGCTGCCCCCGTCGTCGCCCGGATCAAGAACAGCTCCTCGCAGCACGAGGTCGCCGTCCAGCTGGCCGGGATGCTCGGCATCCTCGACACCCAGTTCGTCGTCAAGCGCGTCGCCCAGCTGGCCCGCTGGGCCCGCGACCGCGGCGACCGGGGCCCCGCCCCTGCGCCCACCCGCGGCGGCCCCCAGCACCAGCAGGCCCGGCCCTCCGCCGGCCCGTCGGGCCCGGCGCTCCACCTCCGCAGCCCCGCCCACCGCACCGAGCGGGAGCTGCTCAAGCTCGCCCTGCAACGGCCCGCCCTGGTCTCCCCGGCCTTCGACGCCTACGGGGTCGACGAGTTCACCGCCCCGCCGTACGCGGCGGTGCGGCAGTGCATCGCGGAGGCGGGCGGCGCCGAGCGGGGCCTCGCCGACACCCGCGAGTATCTGGTCGGCGTCCTGGGCGCCGCTCCCGACGACACGGTGCGCAAGCTGGTCACCGAGCTCGCCGTGGAGGTCTTCCACGGCAAGTCCATCGACGAGGCGTACGCGGGCGAGCACCTGGTCAAGGTCCGGCTGCGCGCCGTCGACCGCCGGATCAACGACGTCCAGGGCAGCCTCAGCCGTCTCGGCAGCAATGTGGCTCCCGACCATCTGGCGGCCGCGCAGAACGAGGTCTGGGTCCTCCAGCAGTACGCCCAGTCCCTGCGTAACAACGGCGCCGACGCGCTCTGACGCACCCAGGTTCTGCCCGGCGGATCATCGCCGGGGCCGGCCTCCTCATGTGTAACCGGCCGGTTACGGACCGGACTCAGAAAGTCCGCGCACGCCCCTCGTGGCGGCGATGTGTCTTACCCCACACTGGGGGGCGGTGCCTGAGTCATCGGAGCGCGGTCGGCCCACTGCACGGTGGACCTCCCATCCCCGCGATCCGGCAGCGATCACCTGGAGGTCGCCCCCGTGCAGACCCGGACCCTGACCACAACCGAGCGTGTCTCGGCCGTCCCCGCGCAGAACCGGGCCATGCATCATCCGGAGGCAGCGGTGGACCAACTGAGACCCGAAGCGCCCGAACCGTCGGAACCGCCCGAGGCAGTCGTCGCAGCCGACGCCGTCCTGGAGGAGCAGGCGGAGGTGCCCGAACTCCCGGAGCCGCGTGGCCGCCCCGACAGCGGCGGGCCGTCCTCCGATCTCTTCCGTCAGTACCTGCGGGAGATCGGACGCATTCCGCTGCTCACCGCGGCGGACGAGGTGGAGCTCGCCCGCCGCGTCGAAGCCGGCCTCTTCGCCGAGGAGCGGCTCGCGAGCACCCCGGACCCGGACTCCCGACTCGCCGTCGATCTCGACCGGTTGGTGGTCATGGGGCGGATGGCGAAGCGCCGCCTGATCGAGGCGAACCTGCGTCTCGTCGTCTCCGTCGCCAAGCGCTATGTGGGCCGTGGACTGACCATGCTCGACCTGGTCCAGGAGGGGAACCTCGGACTGATCAGGGCCGTCGAGAAATTCGACTACGCCCGGGGCTACAAGTTCTCGACGTACGCGACCTGGTGGATCCGGCAGGCCATGTCCCGGGCCCTCGCCGACCAGGCGCGGACGATAAGGGTCCCGGTCCATGTCGTCGAGCTGATCAACCGCGTCGTACGGGTCCAGCGCCGGATGCTCCAGGAACGCGGCTACGAACCGACGCCCGAAGAGGTCGCCGCCCAGCTCGACCTGACGCCGGAACGGGTCGGTGAAGTGCTGCGGCTCGCCCAGGAACCCGTCTCGCTCCACGCGCCGGTCGGCGAGGAGGACGACGTCGCCCTCGGCGACCTGATCGAGGACGGTGACGCGGCGTCCCCCGTGGAGTCCGCCGCGTTCCTGCTGCTGCGAGAGCACCTCGAAGCGGTGCTCTCCACCCTGGGCGAGCGGGAGCGGAAGGTGGTCCAGCTGCGCTACGGGCTGGACGACGGCCGGCCCCGCACACTCGAAGAGATAGGCCGGATCTTCGGCGTGACACGCGAACGCATCCGCCAGATCGAATCCAAGACCCTCAACAAGCTGCGGGACCACGCCTTCGCCGACCAGCTCCGCGGCTACCTGGACTGAGGTCGTACCGAGGAGATCAGTCGACCTCGGCGACCGCCTGCGCGAACTGCGCCGCATACAGCCGGGCGTACGCCCCCTGTGCATCCAACAGCTCGTCGTGCGTGCCCTGTTCGACGATCGACCCGTTCTCCATCACCAGGATGACGTCCGCGTCCCGGATGGTGGAGAGCCGGTGCGCGATCACAAAGCTCGTACGGCCGTGCGCGAGGCGGGCCATCGCCTTCTGGATCAGCACCTCGGTACGGGTGTCGACGGAGCTCGTCGCCTCGTCGAGCACCAGGATCACGGGGTCCGAGAGGAACGCCCGCGCGATGGTGATCAGCTGCTTCTCGCCCGCGCTGACCCCGGTGCCCTCGTCGTCGATCACCGTGTCGTAACCGTCCGGCAGGGTACGGATGAAGCGGTCGGCGTGAGCCGCCCTCGCCGCCTCCTCGATCTCCTCCCGGGTGACCTCGCGCGAAGCGCCGTACGCGATGTTGTCCGCGATCGACCCGCCGAACAGCCAGGTGTCCTGCAGGACCATGCCGATTCCTGCCCGCAGCTCATCGCGCGACATCTTCGCCACGTCGACGCCGTCGAGCGCGATCCGGCCGCCCGTCACCTCGTAGAACCGCATCAGCAGGTTGACGAGCGTCGTCTTGCCGGCGCCGGTCGGGCCGACGATCGCGACGGTGTGGCCCGGTTCGACGCTCAGCGACAGATTCTCGATGAGCGGCTTGTCCGGCTCGTAACGGAACGACACCTTCTCCAGAGAGACACTGCCGAGCAGATCGGCCGGGCGCTCACCTGTCACCGGATCGGGGCCCTGCTCCTCGGCGTCCAGCAGCTCGAAGATCCGCTCGGCCGAGGCGACACCCGACTGCACCAGGTTCGCCATCGAAGCGACCTGTGTCAGCGGCATCGAGAACTGCCGCGAGTACTGGATGAACGCCTGGACGTCACCGATCGACAACGCGCCCGACGCGACCCGCAGTCCACCGACGACGGCTATCAGCACATAGTTCAGGTTCGACACGAACATCATCAGCGGCTGCATGATCCCGCTGTTGAACTGCGCCCGGAAGCTCGCCTCGTACAGTGCGTCGTTCTGCTCGGCGAAGTCCTTCGCGGACTCCTCCTGCCGCCCGAAGACCTTCACCAGGGTGTGCCCGGTGTACATCTCCTCGATATGGGCGTTGAGCTTGCCCGTCACCTTCCACTGCTGCACGAACTGCGGCTGTGACCGCTTGCCGACCTTCGTCGCCACGACCACCGACAGCGGCACCGTGACCAGCGCGACCAGGGCGAGCAGCGGCGAGATCCAGAACATCATGATCAGCACGCCGACGATGGTGAGCAGGGAGTTGATGAGCTGGCCCATCGTCTGCTGCATCGTCTGGGAGATGTTGTCGATGTCGTTCGTCGCCCGGCTGAGCACCTCACCGCGCTTGGCCCGGTCGAAGTACGACAGCGGCAGCCGCGACAGCTTCGTCTGGATGTCCTCGCGCAGCTGGAACACGACCCGGTTGATGATCCGGATCGACAGCCGGGTGGCCACCAGCATCAGCAGACCGGCACCGACATAGACCGCCAGCGCCGTCAGCAGTACGTGGCCCACCGCATCGAAGTCGATGCCCTGGCCCGGGGTGAAGTCGACTCCGGAGAGCAGGTCGGCCAAGGCGCTGTTGGTCTTGCGCAGGCCCTCGACGGCCTGCTCCTTCGTCGTACCCGCGGGTAGCCGCCGGCCGATGACGCCGGCGAAGACCAGGTCGGTCGCCTTGCCGAGGATCTTCGGTCCCACCACCGAGAGACCGACGCTCAACACACAGGCCGCCAGCATCGCGTACAGCGAGGCTTTCTCCGTCGCGAAGCGCTTCAGCAGCCGCTTCGACGACCCCTTGAAGTTCATGGACCGGTCGGTCGGCGCCCCGCCCGCCATCATGCGTCCGCCAGGCCCGGCCATTATGCGGCCTCCGCTTCCGTCAGCTGGGAGAGCACGATCTCCCGGTACGTTTGATTGCCGTCCATCAGCTCGTGATGGGTGCCGGACCCGACGACCCGGCCCTCGTCGAGCACCAGGATCCGGTCCGCGTCACGGATGGTGGACACCCGCTGCGCCACTATCACCACGGTCGCCTCGGCCGTCTCCTGCGACAGCGCCCGGCGCAGCGCGGCGTCCGTCGCGTAGTCGAGCGCGGAGAACGAGTCGTCGAAGAGATAGATCTCCGGCCGTTGTACCAGCGTCCTCGCGATCGCGAGCCGCTGCCGCTGCCCGCCGGAGACATTGGTGCCGCCCTGCGCGATCGGCGCGTGCAGCCCGTGCTCCAGCTCCTCGACGAACTCCTTGGCCTGCGCGACCTCCAGCGCGTGCCACAGCTCCTCGTCGGTCGCGTCCGGGTTTCCGTACCGCAGATTCGTCGCGACCGTCCCGGAGAACAGATACGGCTTCTGCGGAACCAGACTCACCGTCCTCGCCAGCAGCGACGGCTCCAGCGTCCGTACGTCCGTGCCGTCGACCAGCACCTGACCGTCCGTCACATCGAAGAGCCGCGGCACGAGACCGAGCAGCGTCGACTTCCCGCTGCCCGTCGACCCGATGATCGCGGTCGTCTCGCCGGGGCGTGCCACCAGATCCACCGACCGCAACACCGGCTCCTCGGCGCCCGGGTAGCGGAAGTCCGCAGCCCGCACCTCCAGATGGCCGTGAGCGCGCAGCTCCCGCACCGCCTCGACCGGCGGCACCACGCTCGAATCGGTCTCCAGCACCTCCTGGATGCGCTCGGCACACACCTCGGCGCGCGGCACCATCATGAACATGAAGGTGGCCATCATCACGGACATGACGATCTGCATCAGGTAGGAGAGGAACGCGGTCAGCGCGCCGATCTCCATCCCGCCGCTGTCGATCCGGTGCGCACCGAACCAGACCACGGCGATCGACGACACGTTCACGACCGTCATCACGGTCGGGAACATCAGCGCCATCAGACGGCCGGTGGAGAGCGCCACATCGGTCAACTCGGTGTTGGCACCGCGGAATCGCTTCTCCTCGTACCCGTCGCGGACGAAGGCGCGGATGACCCGGTTGCCGGTGATCTGCTCGCGCAGCACCCGGTTCACCGTGTCGAGCCGCTCCTGCATCGTGCGGAACAGCGGCCGCATCCGCCGCACGATGAGACTCACCGCGATGCCGAGCACCGGCACCACCGCGAGCAGCACCGCCGACAGCGGAACGTCCTGGCCGAGCGCCATGATGATGCCGCCGACACACATGATCGGTGCCGAGACCATCATGGTGAACGTCATCAGGACCAGCATCTGGACCTGCTGGACGTCATTGGTCGTACGGGTGATCAGCGAGGGCGCCCCGAAGCGCCCGACCTCACGTGCCGAGAACGACTGAACGCGGTCGAAGACCGACGCCCGCACGTCCCGGCCCAGTGCGGCCGCAGTGCGCGCACCGTAGAAGACGGCCCCCGTGTTGCAGACGACCTGGGCGATGGAGACGGCGATCATGATGCCGCCGTACTGCAGGATGTAGCCCGTGTCCCCCTCGACGACACCGTTGTCAATGATGTCCGCGTTGAGGGAGGGGAGATAGAGGGTGGCGCAGGTCTGCAGCAGCTGGAGAGCCACCAACAGCATGATCGGTTTCTTGTACGGGCCGAGACAGGCCCGCAGGAGTTTTATGAGCACGCGTGTCTCTCGGAGTCGGCAGGAGGGCGGGAGTCGACTCATTTTCCGGCAAGGCCCGGCGTGACTGCGAACGTTTTTCCTCAAGCCCAGGTCAAAAACGAGACCGGGTCCACCTGCCGGAGGACGAACCTCCGGCCGGGGGACCGGCCTTGTCACCCAGAGCGGTCGGATCAGAGCGCGGAGTCGAACGCCCCGGGGTGGATCTGGTCCCGCGTCGCCGTGTACTGCTGCCGCACCGCCTGACCGACCGGCAGTTCCTCGCCCGGCTCCAGCACCTGCGCCGCCGCGCCCTGCCAGGCCGGGGGGGTGCGTGGATCGAGCGTCCCCTGCGAGACCCCCAGCGCCCAGGCCGCCTGCCGGGCCGCACCCAGTGCCGCGTACTCGGCCGGCTGCGGTACGACGACCTGCGTACCGAACACCGCGGGCGCAAGTCCCTGCACGGCAGGCAGTTCGGCCGCCGCACCCAGCAGGAACACCCGACGCACCTCGACCCCGCGGCCACGCAGTACATCGAGCGCGTCGGCCAGCGAGCACAGCATCCCCTCGAACGCCGCCCGCGCCAGATGCTCCGGCTTCATCGACTCCCGCCGCAGCCCGCTCAGCGTGCCCGCGGTGTGCGGGAGATGGGGGGTGCGCTCACCTTCCAGATACGGCAGCAGGACGAGCCCGGACGCGCCCGGCGTCGACTTCAGCGCCAGGGCGGACAGCTCCTCCAGCCCCTCCAGGCCCAGCATCTCGGCAGTGCCCCGCAGCGCACGCACCGCATTGAGCGTGTACACCACCGGCAGATGCATCCCGGTGGCATCCGCGAACGACGTGATCATCCCGGATGGATCGGCCAGTGCCTCGTGGTGCACCGCCATCACCGAGCCCGAGGCCCCCAGCGACACCACCGCGTCGCCGGGCCCGACCCCGAGCCCGAACGCCGCCGCCATCGTCTCGCCGGTTCCGGCCGAGATCAGCAGCCCTTCCGGCGTCGTCCCTGCCGCATCGGCGGGGCCCAGCACCTCGGGCAGCGCGGCCTGGTGCCCGAGCGCGAGCTCCACCAGATCCGGCCGGTACGCACCGCCTTCCGCCGACCAGTACCCCGTCCCCGACGCGGCACCCCGGTCGGTGGTCCGCCGGTTCGGCCGGCCCAGCAACTGCCAGACCAACCAGTCGTGCGGCTGCAGCACCGAAGCGACCCGCTGCGCCGCCTCCGGCTCGGTCCGCGCCAGCCACCGCAGCTTCGACACCGGTTGCGCGGCCTGCGGCACGGCCCCGACCGCCTGGGCCCAGGCCTGTCGCCCGCCGAGCCCGTCGATCAGATCGGCCGCGGCGACCTGTGCCCGCTTGTCGTTGCCGAGCAGCGCCGGACGTACGAGGTTGCCCTGCCGGTCGAGCGGCACCAGACCGTGCTGTTGCGCCGACACGCCGATGGCCTGGACGCCTTCGAGCAGCCCGCCGGTGGCCGCCTCACCGAGTGAGAGCAGCCATACCTGCGGATCCACCTCGGTGGCCTTGGCCTCGACGGGATGTGCGGCGTACCCCTGCCGGAGTACGGCACCCGTGTCCGCATCGCAGACGACGATGTGTGTGAAGGCCGAAGAACTGTCCAAGCCGGCGACTATGCCCATGGTGAAGATTCTGCCGCACCGCCGGAGCTTTCCCGTACGGAAGGCGGGCCGCCACCTCTGTCATGTATTGCTGGTGCCCCAGTCGTCCTCGGCACCCTGGCCCCGGCTCCGCTCCCGCACCGACCGCACCCGCTCGACCACCGAGGCGGGCACCTTGTCACCGACCTTGACGCTCATCGCGTGGTACGCCTTGCCGGCGAACTCGCGGCTGCTCTGTGCCGCGGACTCGGCGGTATTGCGCACGGCCGGGTTCTCGGCGATCTGACGTGCGGACTTCTTCAGCTGCTCGTAGCGCTCGCGTCCGGCCCGAGTGCCGATGACGTAACCGAGGGCCAGGCCGGCGATGAACGTGAGCCGGTACCGCATGGCTGCCACCCTTCTCCTGCTCCGTGCTTGCTGCGTATGTGCTCGGTGCGACATGTGCTGCCCGCCTACCCGCCGGGGCCCGAGATCACCCGGGGCGATACCGATTGGCGGAGCACCCCCCTGCTTGCGCTAATGTATGTGTCGCAGCGAACGCGCGCCGCCCGGCAGCAGCCAGGCAGGTAGGGTTCGGTGCAAACGCAGCAATCCCCTGTAGCTCAATTGGCAGAGCAGCCGGCTGTTAACCGGCAGGTTACTGGTTCGAGTCCAGTCGGGGGAGCGCGATCCCCTGTAGCTCAATTGGCAGAGCATTCGGCTGTTAACCGGAGGGTTACTGGTTCGAGTCCAGTCGGGGGAGCGGAACGGAAGAGGGCCCTTCGGGGTCCTTTTTCGCGTGCCGGGCCGGAGGGTGGTTCGACGGCCGGTGCCGGACTCTTTCGTATCTACTTCACGCCGTCCGGAACCGGGCAGCGTGCAGTGCGGTCCTCATGGTCAGGCGAAGCCGACCATCCGGAGCGAGAGATCGTATGACCGGCTATGCTGCGGCAGACGGCGCGCACACATGTGCGCGCCACGCCGAAAAGGGGCGGTAGCTCAGCCGGTTAGAGCAGCGGACTCATAATCCGTCGGCCGTGGGTTCGAGTCCCACCCGCCCCACTACGACGGCCGCAACGCAGGAACGTTCCAGCCTCCTGGAAACAAGGATGCACACGCGGCGGCGTCGAACGTGCAAGACACGCTGAAGGCCCTTCGCGGGCCCCCTGTCGGCTCAGAGGGCGACAGATCGGAGCAGGGCGGAGCCCCGACCGCGCATGCGGCCGGGGCTCCGTGCGTGGTCTCCTGCGGAGCTCGAACTCCGCACGCACCGACCGGTTTCGTCCGGACATGCGTCAAGTGGGTGGACTGGCAACGGCGTTGAGAGGGAATGTGCAGGTTGTGGCGGCCTGCGGCTGCGCCCTGACGCCTAGTACGGGCAATTTCTTTGCGTTAGCAACGCACCTCGCTCGTCGCGACTCCGGGTGGACCGTCGATCGGCGCTGTCGCACCGTCACGCTCCGGGACCGTTCCGCCGCGACCCGACCCCACCCGTGGGCGCCTGACGGCCGCAGGTCCGGATCTGCGGGGACGCGGGGCCGCTGTCGCCGATTTCGGCAGGGGTGCCGCGGGCGGGCCTCATCGTGCCGGTGAGGCGCCCCTCGGACCCTCTGTGCCTGCGTGTCGCGTGGGGCGAGACCCTGAATATTTGCCGGGAAATAGGGCTTTTGCCCGAATTCGTACGTGTACGACTTGTTGGTCCCGTTGAGGCGTCGTAGTGTCGATAGTGCCGCGGCAGAAACAGGGTGCGGCATACCAAACTTCCCAAAGGAGGCGAAGATGAGCGCTCGTGACATCTTCCGCCATGGGGGTGGCAGGGATCGCTGGGGCGGCTGGGGCGGCTACGGCGGCTACGGTGGCTACGGCGGTTACGGCTACGGCTTCGGCCGACGTGGACGTGGACGCGGTTTCGGCCGCGGGTTCTACGGCCGCGGAGGCTATGGTCGTGGTGGCTTCGGCCGCGGAGGCTACGGCTACTGACCTGCCCACCCAGAATCCACAAACCCCTTACACGAGGCTGGCCCGCGCAACCGCGCGGGTCACGCCTCGTGGTTTGGGGCCCGCGCCCCAGGGGCCTCCGTTCGGATCATGTCGACCTGCGGCCCCTGGCAGACGTTCCGCAGGCGCTCATCAAGGCCTGAATCACGACGCCGTCGCAGATGGCGCCGTGGTCCGGCCCCGATCCGGGAACAGGTTCCGGCGGCGGTCCGCATTCCGCACTCCTCAGTGATGTGAGGCCCATGCGCCTTCTCGGCCCCCTTGCGCGCCCCGACGAGCCGTCCCCGGAATCGGTGACGGACGTTCCGATCCGTACCGACCCCATCAGCGTGGTGCGGTCGTTCCGGCGGTTCTGGCCGCTCACGTACGGAGACCGGCGCTGGCTCCTGCTGATCTGCGTCCTCGCCTCCCTGACCGCGGTCGCGGAGACCATCACCATCCTTCTCTTCGCGGAACTGACCGACAACGCTCTGCAGCAGGGATCCGTCAGCGCCTTCTGGAAACCTGCCGGTCAGTGGCTCACCGTGGCCGTCATCGGTGCGATCGTGGGGTATCTGTGCAGCTCGCTCGCGGTCTGGACCGCCGAACGCTTCGTGATGCGGCTGCGGGCCCGCGTCTTCGGTCATCTGCAGACGCTGCCGCCCCACTTCTACCAGCGCAATCGCCGTGGTGACCTGGTCGAGCGGCTCACCGGCGACGTGGAAGCCATCGAAGCGCTCGTGGTCTCCGGCATCGTCGGGGCTGCCACGGCTCTCTTCAACACCTTCTTCTACGCTGCCGCCGCTGCGTGGCTGAGCTGGAAACTGGCCCTCGCCACCTTTGCCATGGTCCCGCTCTTCTACCTCGTCACCCGCGTGTTCACGGGGCCTCTGCGCGCGGTGTCCCGGCGTGGACGCGCGGCGGACGGTGCCATCACCGCCGTGGTCGAGGAGACGCTGGTCAACGTCGTCATGACCCAGGCGTACAACAGGCAGCAGGACGAGGAGGAACGGCTCCTCGGCAAGGCGCGTGCCCGGTTCAAGGCAGCGGTGAGGGGCACCCGGCTCGCCGAGCTCTACGAGCAACTCGTGGAGGTCCTCGAAACGGTGTGTGTCCTGGTGATCATCGGTCTGGGGGCGTGGCAGATCTCCACCGGCGGGATCACACTCGGCCAGCTCCTCGCCTTCGCCGCCTTCATCGGTTCCCTCTACCCGCCGATCCGCTCCCTGGGCCAGCTCGGCCTGACGGCCACCGCCGCGACCGCCGGAGCCGAGCGGCTCCTGGAGATCCTCGACACCGAGCCCACCGTCACCGACCCGGGCGCATCCGTCGCGGCCCCGGCCAGACGGCGCGCCGTCGGCGAGGTGGAGGCGCGGGAGGTCGACTTCCACTACCCCGGCAACCCGGAGCCGGTTCTCCGCGGTCTCTCGTTCGCCGCGGTCCCCGGCGAACTGCTGGTCATCACCGGCCCCAGCGGGGCCGGCAAGTCGACCCTGGCCGCCCTGCTGCTGAGGTTCTACGACCCGGACCGCGGCAGCATCCGGCTGGACGGCACATCCGTGGACCAGCTGCCGCTGACCTACCTCCGTCGGAACATCACGCTGCTGCCGCAGGACACCCTCGTCCTGCACGACACCATCGAGCAGAACATCGCGTGCGGGCGTACCGACACAACTTTCCGTGACATCGAGGAGGCCGCGCGGGCAGCCGACGCGCACGACTTCATCCGTGCGCTTCCCGACGGCTACGACACCGTTGTCTCACCCGGCACGTCCCGCCTCTCCGGGGGGCAGCTGCAGCGCATCGCGATCGCCCGCGCCATGGTCCGCGACGCGCCCGTCCTTCTTCTCGACGAGCCCACCACCGGCCTGGACGCACTGGCCGCACAGCGCATCCTCGGCCCGCTGCGGCGCCTCGCCGAGGGACGCACCACCATCGTCATCACGCACGACCTGGCCCTCGCCGCCGACGCCGACCGCATCCTGGTGCTGGACGAGGGGCGTCTGGTGGAGTCGGGCACGCACACCCAACTGCTCGGCCGGAGCGGCCTGTACGCCACGCTGTTCGACGCCAAGCCCTCGCGACGCAACGGCACCGTCAACGCACACGCCAAGCATGCGCGCCCTTCGGGAATCCATTGGCGGTAGGCCCTAGGGAGATCCGGCTCGGGCCCGGTCGTTACCATCCGTTGTGACCGAAACGACCGAAGAACCTGTACATCGCACGCGCATACTCGCCGACCTGACGCCGCTGCGTACCTCGCCCGACTACCGGCGGCTCTGGTTCGGGAACACGGTCTCCTGGATCGGGCAGGGGATGACGGCGCTCGCCGTGTCGCTCCAGGTGTACGACATCACCGGGTCCGCCTTCTCGGTCGGGCTCATCGGGTTCTGTTCGTTTCTGCCGCTGGTCGTCTTCGGACTGTACGGCGGGGCCGTCGCGGACACCGTCGACCGGCGCAAACTGGGGCTGGCCAGCTCCTCCGGTTCGTTCGTGCTCGCCGTCGCACTGGTCGCCGCGAGCGTCGCCGGGGTCGAGCAGCTGGGGCTGCTATACGCGGTCGTCGCCCTGCAGGCGGTCTGCTTCGCGCTCAATTCACCGGCCCGCAGCTCGATGGTCGCGCGCCTCCTGCCGGCCGAGCAGCTGCCCGCCGCCAACGCGCTCAGCTCCATCACCAGCACCACCGGTGCGCTGGTCGGGCCGATGCTGGGCGGACTCATGGTCGGCTGGTGGGGGTACCGGGCCGCGTACACCGTCGATGCCGTCACCTTCACCGCCGCGCTGTACGCGATGTGGCGGCTGCCCTCGATGCTCCCCGAGCGCGGGGACGACGCGGGGAGCGAGAAGCGGGCGTCCGTGGTGGGCGGGCTGCGGTTCCTGGCGGCGCGACCCGTTCTGCGGATGACCTTCTTCACCGATCTGTGCGCCATGGTCCTCGCCCACCCGCGCGCGCTCTTCCCGGTCGTCGCCGTGGTCTGGTACGGCGGTGACGCGAAGACCACCGGGCTGCTGGTAGCGGCACCGGCACTGGGCGCACTGCTGGGCGGGGTGTTCTCCGGCTGGCTGAGCCGGATCAGACGGCACGGGCTCGCTGTGATCACCGCCGTGGCCTGCTGGGGCAGCGCCATCGCCGTCTTCGGGCTGACCCGTCAGCTCTGGCTCGGGCTGGTCCTGCTGGCGCTCGCCGGCTGCGCGGACACCGTCTCGATGGTCTTCCGGAACACCATGCTCCAGGCGGCGGTCCCGGACGAGATGCGGGGGCGGCTGCAAGGCGTGTTCATCGTGGTCGTGGCCGGTGGGCCGCGGCTCGGGGACTTCCTGGCGGGTTCGGTCGCCGATCTGGCGTCCCCGACGGTGGCGGCCACCGGGGGCGGCATCGCATGCGTGGTCGCGGTGTCACTGCTCGCGCTGAAGTGGCGGGGATTCGCCCGGTACGACGCCCGGGACGCACAGCCCTGACAGGCCGGGGGCGGCCACCCGGGCCGACCGGCCGCGTCGGGCCGGTCATGCGGGCCGACCGGCCCCGGCGGCGTGACTCCTCCGCTCAGGCGGTCGCGTCGGAGAACTTCGGCATCTCGCCCTCGGTCGTCTTGACGTCGATCACGGAGAACGGCGCGCCCTGCGGGTCGCTCAGCGCCGCGAACCGGCCGAACGGGCTGGTCATCGGACCGAACCGGAGAATCGCCCCGCGCCCCGTCGCCTTCGCGACCGCGGCGTCGCAGTCCTCGACGGTGAAGTACACATTGAGGTACGGCGGTACCTCGGGCGGGAAGTCGTCCGTCATCCTCATCCGCCCCAGGACCGGATCGGCGCCCAGGTCGTACAGCGCGAAGTCGATCGCATCGTCCTGCATCTGCTTCACGCGGTACGGGAAGACGGCGGGGAAGAAGGTGTCCGACTTCGCCGGGTCCCGGGTGAACACCTCCGCCCAGCAGTACGCGCCCGGCGTGGCCCTGGCCTCGAACCCTTCGTGCTGCCCCGCCTGCCACACACCGAAGACCACCCCGCCCGGGTCGCGGGCCAGCGCCATGGAGCCGAAGTCGCCGACCTGCATCGGCTCCATCAGGACCTCGCCGCCGTTGTCACGGATCTTTGCGGCGGTGGCTGCGGCGTCCGGCGACGCGAGGTACAGGCACCATGCCGACTGGCCTTCCTGGCCCGGCATCGGGGGTACGACGGCGGCCACCGCCTTGCCGTTCGCGTACGCCTGCGTGTAGTGACCGAACTCCGACGACGACTCACCGAACGTCCACCCCAGCACGTCACCGTAGAAGCTCTTCGCCCCCTCGACATCGGTGAACATCGCGTCGGCCCAGCACGGGGTGCCTTCTGGTTCCACAGCCATGGTCCTGCGCTCCTGACTCGGTGATTCGTCCGGTTTTTCACGCTAAGGGCTGCCCCATGGTCCCTGGTGGATCGGCGCGCGGCGTCGGATGCGGTGCGTCGCCAGGCGGAGGGGGTGTGCTCATGCCGGTCGTATCCGGGCGCTCCTGCGAGGTGGCGAGGTGCTGTGGCCGGCGTCGTGCGCCAGCCTGGGATCACGGGACAGTCCTCGGCCGGCCGTTCCGCACGCCGCGCGCCGGACTACCCGTCGGCGGCCGTGGCCTCCGGGGCCGCGATGCCGCGGGCGACCCCCAGCTCCACCAGGTCCTGGGGGCGCAGGCGCAACTGGTCGGCCGTGGCGTGCACGGCGTCGGGGGTGCGCTTCAGGATGGCAGCCGCGAGCTCCGGGGCGATGACGGAGAAGTAGCTGTCCGGTGTGACATAGGTGTTCTCCGGCGCCGCCAGGGCGAGCGCCCCGCCCGAGCCGCCCTCACCGATCACCAGCGTGGTCACCGGGACCCGGGCCTCGGCGATCGCCGCGAACGCATCGGCGATGGCGGCCCCCGCGCCCGCCCGTTCCGCCTCGGCGTCGTTCGCCGCCCCCGGGGTGTCGATCAGGGTCAGGACGGGCACGCCGAGCCGGTCCGCCAGCCGGATCACCCGGGCCGCGGTGCGGTAGCCGGCCGGGCGGGTCGCGGTGCCGCACTGGGCGACGTAGGCGATCGGCCGGCCGCCGCGTACCCCGAACCCGCAGAGCAGCCCCGGATCCGTACCGCCGCACCGGTCGCCGCTGAGCGGCAGCAGGTCGTCGAAGTACGCGTCGAGATACGCCCCGGCACGTGGCCGGGCCGAAGCGCGGGCCTGCTGCACCGCGGCCCAGCCGGTCGCCGGCAGCCCGGTGGCCGCGAGAGCGCCCGGGACCGGCGCGGGGACACCGGACTCGCCGACGCCTGCCGCCCCCAGCGCGCCGAGCCACCGCCCCAGCGTCCGTGGCAGCTCGTCCGCGTGGACGACCGCGTCGATCTGGCCCGCCGCCAGCTGGCCCTCCGCGGTGTACGCCGACGGGTCCGCGTCCACCGGCCGCACCCGCGATCCGGCGAACCCGATCTGGGCCCCCGGCAGCGCCAGGATCACATCGGCGCCGGCCCCCAGCGTGGCCCAGCCACCGCCCGTCGTCGGATCGCGCACGACCGCGAACTGCGGCAGACCCGCCGCCCGCAGCCGTGCCGAGGCGCGGGCCACCCGCTGGAGCTGGGTGAGCGCGATCATGCCCTCCTGCATCCGGCTGCCGCCCGTCGCGACGATCGAGACGAGCGGCAGCCGCCGGGTGAGCGCGGTCCCGTACGCGGCTTCCAGCAGGTCCCCGGTGCGCTGCCCCAGCGATCCGCCCAGGAATCCGAACTCGAAGGAGACGAGCACACACGGCCGGCCTCCGACCGTGGCAAGGCCGTGGACGACGGACTCCTCCTCGCCGGTACGCGCCGTGGCGCGGGCCCGGGCGTCCGCGTAACCGGACCAGGAGAGCGGACCGTCCACCGGTATCTCCGCGCCGGGCGGGGTGCCGGCCTCGGCGAAGTCGTCGGTGACCGCCGCGATCGCCTGCCGTGCCGTGAGGCGCCTACGCACCGAGCGACCGCTTCATGATCTTGCCCATGTCGTTGCGGGGCAGCGCCTCCAGATAACGGACCGTGCGGGGGCGCTTGTGCGGGGCCAGCAGGGCCGCCACGTGGTCCGCGAGCTCGGCCTCCGTGGGTGGTGCTGCCGGGTCGGCCGGCACCACCCAGGCGACGATCCGCTCGCCCAGATCCGGGTCGGGCTCCCCGGTGACGGCGGCCTCGCGGACGCCCGGGTGGTCCAGCAGCGCGTTCTCGATCTCGCCCGCGCCGATCTTGTACCCGCCGCTCTTGATCAGGTCGGTGGCCTTGCGGCCGACGATCCGTACATAGCCGTCGGCGTCGAGTGCGGCCATGTCGCCGGTACGGAACCAGCCGCCCTCGGCGAAGGCGGCCGCTGTCGCGTCGGGGCGGTTCAGATAACCGGCGAAGAGGTTCGGGCCGCGCACCTGGATCTCGCCCACCGCGTCCTCGGCCGTCGGATCGCCGAGCGGGGTGCCGTCCTCCTCGACGAGCCGGAGCTCGACGCCCCGCAGCGGGGTGCCGACCGTCCCGGGACGAGGCTCGCCGTCCGCCCGGACGCCCGTGTTCATCAGGGTCTCCGTCATGCCGTACCGCTCGATGACCCGGCGGCCGGTCGCCGCCGCGATGCGCTCGTGGTCATGGACCGGAAGCGCGGCCGACCCCGATACCAGCAGCCGGGCCCCGGCGAGCGCCTCCGCCAGCTCGGTCGCGGCCGGTGCCGTCGTACCGAGCGTCTCGGCGATCCGGTGGTACATCGTCGGCACGCCGAACAGCATCGTGGCGCCGGACGACAGTTCCCGGGCCACACCCTCGGTGGAGAACCGCCCCAGATGCCGTACGGATCCGCCCAGGCGCAGCGGCCCGAGCACGCCCAGGATCAGGCCGTGCACATGGAACAGCGGCAGGGCGTGCACGAGGACGTCGTCGCCGGTCCACTGCCAGGCGTCCGCCAGCGCGTCCAGCGAGGCGGCGATCGCACGGCGGGGCAGGATCGCACCCTTGGGCGGGCCCGTGGTGCCGGAGGTGTAGACGATCAGGGCGGGGGACTCGGGGGAGGGTTCGGGGAAGACGACGCCGTCGGCCGCCGCCGCTGCCGTGTCGACATCCTTACGGTCCAGCGCGGCGAGCACCGGCGGGAGCACGTCGCCCGCCCCGGCGAGCACCGCCGACGGGGCGCTGTCGGTCACGATGTGCGCCAGTTCGCGTGTGCCGCTCTTCGGGTTGAGGGGGACGGCGGGCACCCCGGCCCGCAGCGCCGCCACCACCGCGACGACGGTCTCGGCGGTCGGCGTGGCCCAGACGGCGACCCTTCCCGCCCCCGTGAGCCGCGCGGCGAGCGCGTCGGAGGCCGCGGCCAGCTGTGCGTACGTCAGGGTGTGTTCACCGAACCGGACGGCTTCCCGGGAGGCCGCGGGGCCGGATCCGTCATGCAGCGCAGGCAGAAGAGAAGTCACGTTCCGACCCTAAGGGCTGTGCTGCGGAGCCGGGTCGGGCATCCTCCGCTGCCTCTGGATGTTCCGCATCCGCCCGTACGCGTACACACATCCGGCCAGCGCGAGGTCCGACAGCAGCATGAAGCCGATCGAGTACGAGCCCTTCGCGCTGTAGATCGCGCCCATCACCAACGGCGGGACGAAGCCGCCGAGTCCGCCCATCGCGCCGACGATTCCGGTGACGCTGCCCACTTTCGGCTGCGGTGTCACCTGCGAGACGAGGGCGAAGATGCTGCCGCTCGACGTGCCCAGTCCGGCCGCCATGCAGAGCAGTGCGATCGCGCCGCCCGGCGCGAGCTTCGGGTCGAAGGCCTGGACGATCGCCATCAGTGCGGCCAGCCCCAGCGCCGCCGAGGTGACCAGCGCCGGGTGGATGCGGTCCGAGAGCCAGCCGCCGATCGGCCGGAAGACGACGGTGACCAGGGCGAACCCGGCGGCTTTCGTGCCGGCGTCGGTCGGTGAGAGGTCGTACCAGGTCTTCAGATAGGTCGGCAGATAGACGCCGAACGCCACGATGCCGCCGAAGCCGATCGCGTACAGCGCGGAGAGTTCCCAGGTGACCCGTAGTCGCCCGGCCGCGCCCAGCCGGTGGCCGAGCGAGTCGGTCGGTACCTGCCGGTCCGGGTGGTCGCTGATCAGCGCCGCGGCCAGCGCCGCGTACACCACCAGCGCACCGGCGACGACGAGGGACGGCAGGTTGTCGCCGTGCTGGGCGATCCGTGGGGTGAAGTAGCCGGAGAGTGCGACACCACCCATGCCCATGCCGAACACACCCAGCGCGAGCCCTCGGTCGGAGGGCGGGAACCACGAGTTGACCAGCGGGATACCGATCGCGAACGTCGTGCCGCCCAGCCCCAATAAAAAGCCCACGGCGAGCATCGCCCCGTACGAGCTCCTCGCCGGGATCAGCAGCAGTACGGGGACGATGGTCAGCGCCGAGACCAGCGGGAACATGAGACGGGCGCCGTACTTGTCGGTGAGCGCCCCCGCCGCGATCCGGCCCAGCGAACCGACCAGCACCGGCACGGCGACCAGCAGCGACTGCTCGAACGAGCTCAGCCCGAGCCGCTCCTTGTAGCCCCCGGAGAGCGGCGCGATCAGGTTCCAGGCCCAGAACGTGAGTCCGAAGCCGATCGTGGCCACCGCAAGGTTGCGGTATGCGGCCGCGGACGGCCGGCCTGTCGGAGCGGGGGACTGCTTGACGGCTTCCACCCTGCAAGTCAAGGCCGGGCGGGGCCGGTGGGCTCGCCGGCCTACACCAGGCGGGTCACGGGCCATGTCACGGCCACGGCCCGGGCCGTCGTGGTCTCCGCAGTCATAATCCGGCACAAGCTGCGACAATCGCGGTATGGACCGTCTGGACAGGGAAATCCTCAGCGTCCTCCAGGAGGACGCGCGGATCTCGTACCGCGACCTGGGGGTACGGGTCGGCCTCAGTGCCAACGCCGCGGCCGATCGGGTGCGGCGGCTGCGCCGCGACGGCGTCATCCGCGGCTTCACCGTGATCATCGACCCGGCCGCCGACACCCGAACGGGTCTGGTCGTTTTCATCGATGTGACGCTGCGTATCGACACGACCAACGAGGTGTTCGAACGGGCGGTGCTCGCCCTGCCCGGCATCACCGAAGTGGTGCACGTGACGGGCGGGCACGACTATCTCGTACGGGCCACGGTCGCCGACACCGCCGCCCTGGACGGACTGCTGCGCCGACTCAAGCGGGAAGCGGGCGTCGCCCACTCCAGCACCCGGGTCGCGCTCAGAGCGGCGCCTGCCAGGTGAACGTCGGGGAGCGCGAGCCGTCGTCGCCCCGGCCGTCGTCGGAGACCGCCAGCCGGACTGCGGCCCGCCCGTCGGGCAGCCGTGCCGTCGCGTCCACCTCCACCTCGATGGCCGACACCCCGGTCCGCCGGTGCGCCGCCGCGAGCGCGCCGCGCAGGGCCGTGAGGAGCCGCCGGTCCGCGGGCTGCCGCACGAGTGAGTCCACCGCCCCGGTGAACTGCACCGACGGCTGGAAGCCGAGGACGGAGGCCGCGCCCCCGGTCTCCCGGAGCACCCGGCCGCGGAAGGTGCTGGGCGCGTCGGTGGGCGGCTGCTGGAGGGCGAAGATCGTGGTCCGTACCTCCTGAATGGTGGAGTTCAGCTCGTCGACGGCCCGGCTGAGCAGCTCGTCCGTCTCCGGGGCGGCCGCCCGGCGGCGGGTCGACTCCAGCATCATCTCGGTCGCGAAGAGCCGCTGGACGACGAGATCGTGCAGATCGCGGGCGATCCGGTCACGGTCCTCGTACACCGCGAGCTGTTCCCTGTTGTGCTGGGCGTCCGCCATCACCAGGGCGAGTGCGGCCTGGGAGGCGAACTGGGAGGCCAGCAGCCGGTCCACGGCCGTGTACGGGCGTCCGCCGCGCCGCCGGGGCAGCGCGAGGGTGCCGATGAGCCTGCCGCCGCTCTGCAACGGCAACATCATGCTGGGACCGAACCGGGTCCGCACATGCGTCGTCATCCGCGGATCGGTCGCCGAGTCGTCGATGAAGACCGGCTCACCACCCAGCAGCTGCGCCAGCACGGGGGAGCCCGGCTCGATGGTGGTGCCGACGATGCCGGCCGGGTCGTCGAGCGTGGACGCGGTGACGATCTCCATCCCGCCGTTCTCGGTCGGCTGGAGGATCACCCCGGCCGAGGCATCGGCGAGAATGCGGGCTCGCTCGGCAACGGTCATCAGTGCGTCCGTCGCGCTCGTGCCGCCCAGCAGGGCCGTGGTGACGGCTGCCGCGCCCTCGATCCAGCGCTCCCGCTGGCAGACCGTCTCGTACAGCCGGGCGTTGCCGATCGCGATCCCGGCCTGAGCGGCGAGGACCTGCAGCAGCGCCATGTCCGTGTCGGTGAAGTGTCCGGTGCGCTTCTCGGTGAGATAGAGATTGCCGAACACCTCGCTGTGCACCCGGATGGGCGCTCCGAGGAAGGAACGCATCCGTGGGTGGCCGGGCGGCACGCCGCTGGAGCGCGGGTCGGCGGTCAGGTCGTCCGAGCGCAACGGCGCGGGTTCCTCGACGAGCACGCCGAGCAGCCCCGAGTGCCCGTCCGGGAAGCGGCCGATGCGCTGGCGCTCGACATCGGTCAGACCGGAGGTGAACAGTTCGGTGATGGTGCTGCGGTGGGGGTCGAGGACGCCGAGCGCGCCGTACCGTGCCTCGGTGAGCGCGGTGGCGGTGTCCACGATCTGCTGGAGGGTGGACCGCAGTTCGAGATCGGTGCCCACGCTGAGCACCGCTTCCAGGAGTATCGGCAGCTTGCGGGGCCTGCTGCTGGGGGGCCCGCCGGCCGCACCCCGGCCTTCGCTCCCGTAAGTCATCCGCCGCCCCGACGGCCGTCAGGCGGCCAGCGGGTTGAGGACCATCGGCTCGACCTTGCCGTCCAGCATGGCGCCGAGCCCCAGGACGGCGCACACGTCGGGGCGCTCCGCGATGTGCACCGGCATGCCCGTCGCATCGCGCAGCATCTGGTCGAGCCCGGGCAGCAGCGCACTGCCGCCGACCATCATGATCCCGCAGTCCGCGAGGTCGGCCACCAGATCGGGCGGGCAGTGGCGCAGCACCTTGCCGAGGCCGTCGAGGACCGCGGTCAGCGGGGTGTGGATGGCGCGCCGCACGGCGGCGGTGTCGACCTGCACCGAACGGGCCAGACCGGTCACGACGTCACGGCCATGGATCTCGGTCACGGCCGGGCCGTGCGAGGTCAGACCGTTGCCGCTGAGGGCCAGCTGCAACGGGCGTACCGACTGGCTCGGCAGCATCAACTCGTGCTGCTGGCGCAGATGCTGGATCACCGCGTGGTCGATGGCGTCGCCGCCGATCGGGATCCGTACGGCGGTCACGATCGAACCGAGCGAGAGCACGGCGATCTGCGTGGTCGCCGCCCCGCACACCATGATCATGCTCCCGACCGGTTGCTCGACCGGGAGATCGCAGCCGACCGCCGCCGCGAGCAGGGTGTCGACCAGCTCGACCCGCCGGGCGCCGAGTCCGACCAGGGTCTCGATGGTGGCGCGCTGGGCGAGCGGATCGCTGTCGTGCGGGGTGCAGGCGGCGGCGCGCAGCCGCGGCTTGCGGCGCAGCTGACGGCGGAGCTTCTCGCCGAGCAGATGGCGGAGCATGCGCTGGGCCATTTCGATGTCGATGACGGACCCGCCGGAGACCGGGCGGACCACCCGGATGTAGTCGGGGGTGCGGCCCGTCATCTTCTCGGCGAGCTCACCGACGGCGATGAGCGAACCGCTACGGGTGTTGATGGCGGCGGCACTCGGCTCGTCGACGACGAGCCCGAGCCCCTTGATGTAGACGCGGGTCCGGGCGGCCCCGAGGTCGACGGCGACGTGGCAGCGGCGCAACTGCTCAAGACTGACGGTCACGGCAGGTCTCCCGGGAGCGCTGATGGGCGGTGCCGGCGGCGGCCGGCCCTCTTCGCATCGTGCGGCGCGCGCGGTCGCGCCGCCCGCTGGGATGGGCCATCAGGGGGGTGTGGAGCTGACGGACTGCCAGGTCAGGGCCGCGGTGTGCCGGGGAGCAGTCGCTGGAACAGCCCCCAGGTGAACTCCGCGACGTACGACGCACCCGTCCCGGGGTCGGTGATGGCGAGCGCCCACCGGGTCGGTGCGCTGCCCTCCATCGGGCGGGCCGGCGGGAAAGCCCGGGCGACCTCGTCGACGGTGCACGACCAGGGGCGCAGGTCGTCGATCGTACGCAGCTCGGGGCCACTCGCCCCCGGAGCTCTGACCAGCCACTCGTTCCATACGGCGCCGCCCGGTGCGACCATCACCTCGAACCGCAGCTCCGGCCAGAGCGGCACCGGCCAGAGCAGGGCGTCGCACTCCAGATCGCCGATCCGGCGGTGTACGGAGGACTCGGGTTCGCCCAGCACCGAGCGGTAGCGGCGCAACGAGCCGCGGCCGCGGGGCGCCCGTACCATCGCCTGCCAGCGGCGGTTGGCCTCTCGCATCTCGGCGAGCGAGGCGCTGAGTTCGTGCCGGGCGTCCTCGACGAGGCCGGGCTGGTGGTCGGCCATCCGGCGGAGCAGGACGAGCTGGAACTCGAGTGGGCCAAATGGGACGGCGGTCATGGAATTAACGTTTCCACACAAGATCCTCACGTGAGTGGCTTTCTCTGTTGTCCTATCGGCACTTAATCTGCGGGCGCCATGGATTACTGCCACCCGTGTCAGCGGCATCTCAACGGCGCCCTCGCCTGTGCCGGGTGCGGAACCCCCGTCGAGGCGCTGAGCCACTACGCCACGCCCGCCCTCTCCGGCCACGAACCGGACGCGGAGCGTGTGAAAGCCCTGCCGTCAGCGCCCGGCGGACGCCGCCGCCGGTCCCGAGGCGCCACCGAGCCTGCCGCGGGCGGGCGAGGCGCGCGCGGGTCCGGGAGCAGACGCGGGTCCGCGAATGCGCGCGCGTCGGGCGGATCGCGTCGGGCGCGCCGCGACGAGCGAGGCGGCGCGGACGAGCGTGCTGCCGGGGGCGAGCTGTTCGCCGAGGACGAGCTTGTCGCCAAGGAGGACCAACTCGTCGCGAGAGACCAGCGTGACGGCCGGGAACGACGAGGCTCCAGCAGGCAACGTGGCGGCCGGGGCCGCCCTTCGCACCGCCGCCGCGGTCGTACCGCCCTGCTCGCCATCCTCGGTGTCGTGCTCGCCGCCGGAGCACTGAGCCTCGCCGAGCTGGCCATCGAGCCGAAGGGTGACGACGGCGCCTCGGACTACGTACGCGAGGCCACCGACGTGACGACCGCGCCGGTGCCGAAACCCTCGTCGAGCCACGACGTCGACCGCCCCGGACCGGTGGACAGCCCCTCCACCGTCCCTGTCACAGACGCGCACACCTCCGGCACCGGCCCTCCGGGAACTGCGACCGGCACCGGCGGCGGTGCCCCCGGAGGCGTGGGCTCCGCCCCGCCCGAGGCCACCACCACGCCCTCCGGCGACGCCACGTCCTCCACGGATCCGTCGTCCGGACCGAGTCCCTCCGGATCGCCTCGCGGCCCGTCGGGCACTCCCACCGGCCACCCGTCACAGCATCCGAACCCGCCCTCGCCCACGCCCAGCCCGACCAAGAGCGAGTCGTGCTGGCTCATCTTCTTCTGCTCCTGAGGGCTGTGCTGTGATCCCTGGTGGATCAGCCTCCGCGTCGCATGCCGGGCATCGCGAGGCGGAGGGGCGTGCTCACACCGGACGCATACGGGCGCTCCGGCAACGCGGCGACGTGCGGTCGCCGTGGTCGTGCGCCCGCCAGGGTTCACAGGGCGGCCCTTGGGCCTGCGGCCCTAGGACTCCGTGTCCACACCCAGCATCCGCCGCAGCAGGTCCCGCAGCACCGCACGCTCCGCGTGCGACAGCTCGGCGAGCGGCTCGCGCGCGAAGCCGAGCGACTCGCGGAGCTGCAACGCGGTCCGGGCACCCTTCTCCGTCGCGGCGGCCAGCTTCACCCGCCTGTCGGCCGGGTCGGGCCGACGCTCCACCAGGCCACGCGTCTCCAGCCGGTCGACGATCCCCGTCACGTTCGACGGCTCACACTTCAGCTTCTGGGCGATCCTGCGCATCGGCGTCGGCTCCAGGGAGAGCAGCCCGAGGACCCGGGCCTGCGCGCCGGTGAGCGAGTGCGCGGCCGCGGCCCGGTCGTACTCCTCGTAGTAGCGCGCCACGACCGTGCCGATGAGGTCGACGACTTCGAGGGTCAGTGGGTCTGTTCGCGTGGTGGCCATGACACCCAGGATACCCAGTTACTTGACAACATGAAATATTCAGGAGCATGGTTGTTTCACGTCATGAAGCTTTTCCGCGGCGCAACCCGGCGGACCGAACCCGGCGGGACCCGGCGGAACGCTTCCCCCCACCCGTAGGACATCGAGGAGAACCCGAGCCCATGTCTGCAGCACTTCCCACGTCAAGCCGTGAATGGCACCTTGTCGCCCGCCCCCACGGCTGGCCGAAGGCCGAGGATTTCGCGCTGCGTGAGGCCCCGGTCACCGCTCCTGCCGAGGGTCGTGTCCTCGTCCGCAACCTGCACTTCTCGGTCGACCCGTACATGCGGGGCCGGATGAACGACGTGAAGTCGTACACCCCGCCCTTCAAGCTGGATCACCCCATGGAAGGCGGCGCGGTCGGCGAGGTCATCGCCTCCGGCGCCGAGGGGATCGCGGTCGGTGACCACGTCCTGCACGGTCTGGGCTGGCGCGAGTACGCCGACGTCCCGGCCCAGCACGCCGTCAAGGTCGACCCGGACCTGGCCCCGCTCTCCGCCTACCTCGGAGTGCTCGGCATGACCGGGCTCACCGCCTATGCGGGCCTCTTCGAGGTCGCGTCCTTCAAGGAGGGCGACGCCGTCTTCGTCTCCGGTGCCGCCGGTGCCGTCGGCAGCCAGGTCGGCCAGATGGCGAAGCTCAGGGGCGCCTCGCGGGTCATCGGCTCGGCCGGATCCGACGAGAAGGTCAAGCTCCTCGTCGAGGAGTACGGCTTCGACGCCGCCTTCAACTACAAGAACGGCCCGGTCGCCGAGCAGCTGCGCCAGGCCGCCCCCGACGGCATCGACGTCTACTTCGACAACGTCGGCGGTGAGCACCTCGAAGCGGCGATCTCCTCGCTCCATGTGCACGGCCGCGCCACCATCTGCGGAATGATCGCCCAGTACAACGCGACCGAGCCCACCCCCGGCCCGCGCAACCTCGCGCTCGTCATCGGCAAGCGGCTGCGTCTGCAGGGCATGCTCGTCGGTGACCACGCCGCGCTCCAGCCGCAGTTCGTCCAGGAGGTCGCCGGCTGGCTGGCCTCCGGTGAGCTGAAGTACCGCGAGACCGTCGTCGAGGGCATCGAGAACGGCTTCGACGCCTTCCTCGGCCTGATGCGCGGCGAGAACACCGGAAAGATGATCGTTTCCCTCGGCTGACAGCGGTTCGCCGTCACCGTTACTCTCATCCGCAGGCCGTCGCGATCGTGGGCGCGAGTTGCGGCGCTACAGCAGAGGAAACCTCAGCATGGCCATTCAGGACATAACCGTCGCGTACACCGCCGTCGCCACCGCGGAGAACGGCCGTGACGGCCGCGTCTCCTCCGACGACGGCCGGCTCGACGTCGTCGTCAACCCGCCGAAGGAGCTGGGCGGCAGCGGTGCGGGCACCAACCCGGAGCAACTCTTCGCGGCCGGCTACAGCGCCTGCTTCCAGGGCGCCCTCGGTGTGGTGGCCCGTCAGGAGAAGGCCGACATCTCCGGCTCCACGGTGACCGCCTCGGTCTCCATCGGCAAGACCGCCGAGGGTGGCTTCGGTCTGGAGGTCGCGATCTCCGCGACCATCCCGAACGTGGACGCCACCACGGCTCGGTCGCTCATCGAGAAGGCGCACCAGGTGTGCCCGTACTCGAACGCCACGCGCGGCAACATCAAGGTCGAGCTGTCGGTCGTCTGACAGATCGCACTGCCCGTACGCACGTGAGGGCCGTACCCCGCCAGGGTGCGGCCCTCACGTGCGTACCGCCCTCAATCGCGTTCGGTATACCGGACGTTGTTCGGAATTCTCGTGCGCGGCATTGACGCGCAAGCGCTTCGATCCTACGGTCCGTTCGAAGCCGCGGGAGCAAGCGGTGCGGACCCTGCCCGGCTCTTCGGCCCATGCCCGGAATACCGAACACAGCGAGGACGCCATGACCCGCACCGCGCGCTTCACCCTCGACCCGGCGTTCACCGTCGGCGACGTCTCTCCCCGCCTCTTCGGCTCCTTCGTCGAGCACCTCGGCCGCTGCGTCTACGACGGCATCCACGAGCCGGGGCATCCGGCCGCCGACGAGGCAGGTCTGCGTACGGACGTCCTCCAACTGATCCGGGAACTCGGCGTCACCGCCATCCGCTATCCCGGCGGCAACTTCGTCTCCGGTTACCGGTGGGAGGACGGCGTCGGCCCCGTCGACGAGCGGCCGCGCCGCCTCGACCTGGCCTGGCGCTCCACCGAGACGAACCGTTTCGGACTCTCCGAGTACATCGCGTTCCTGAAGAAGATCGGCCCGCAGGCCGAGCCCATGATGGCCGTCAACCTCGGCACCCGTGGCGTCCGGGCGGCCATCGAACTCCAGGAGTACGCCAACCACCCGGCCGGCACCGAACTCTCCGACCGCCGTATCGCACACGGCGACAAGGACCCCTTCGGCATCGGACTGTGGTGCCTGGGCAATGAGATGGACGGCCCCTGGCAGACCGGCCACAAGACCGCCGAGGAGTACGGGCGGCTCGCCGCCGAGACGGCGCGCGCGATGCGGCAGATCGACCCGTCCGTCGAACTCGTCGCCTGCGGCTCGTCGAGCCGGTCCATGCCGACCTTCGCCGCGTGGGAGGCGACCGTGCTGGCCGAGACGTACGACCTCGTCGACTACGTCTCCCTCCACGCCTACTACGAGGAACTCGACGGCGACCGCGACTCGTTCCTCGCCTCCGCCGTGGACATGGAGTCCTTCATCGAGAGCGTCGTCGCCACCTGCGATCACATCGGGGCCCGGCTCAAATCGTCCAGGAGGATCAACCTCTCCTTCGACGAATGGAACGTCTGGTACATGAGCCGCAGTCAGAAGGCCGCCGAGGAGAACCCGCTCGACTGGCCCGAGGCGCCGCGCCTGCTGGAGGACAACTACACGGTCACGGACGCCGTCGTCCTCGGCACTCTGCTCATCGCGCTGCTCCGCCACGCGGACCGGGTGACCGTTGCCTGCCTCGCCCAACTGGTCAACGTGATCGCCCCGATCATGACGGAGCCCGGCGGACCGGCCTGGAGGCAGACCACGTTCTTCCCCTTCGCCCAGGCCGCGCGGCACGGGCGGGGCCGGGTCCTCGACGTACGGGTCGACTCACCCACGTACCGGACGGCGAAGTACGGCGAGACGGACCTGCTGCACGCCACGGCGGTCCGTGATCCGGAGACCGGTGCGGTCACGGTCTTCGCGGTCAACCGCAGCCAGGACGAGGAGCTACCGCTCGAAGTCGCCCTGCACGGCTTCGACGTGGCGAAGATCGCCGAACACCAGGTCCTCGCGGACAGCGACCCGGACGCCCGCAACACCCTCACCGATCCGGACCGCGTCACCCCGCATCAGGCGCAGGACACGACCCTCGACGGTGCGGTGCTGAGGGCGACACTGGAACCCATGTCCTGGAACATGATCCGACTGACCTGACCGAGAACGGATCCGGCTGCCCGGAGATCGAGGACGGAACGCTCGCTGAAGTCATGCCCGGCCCCCAACTCCCCGGTCAACGCGCCCCCTACCGCCCCCGTTACGCTGACGCCATGCGCGATCTAGGGGTGGGTTTCAGCTATTTGATCAAGGGGCAGCGCTGGGTCGGCCGGCACGGACGCTGGTTCGGCTTCGGCCTGATCCCCGGCCTCATCACGCTCGTCGTGTACGCGGCAGCGCTCGTCGGCCTCGGCTACGGCGCCGACGACTTCGTGTCCTGGGCGACCCCGTTCGCCGACGACTGGTCCTCACCCTGGCTCGGCCTGCTCCGGGTCACGCTGACCGTGCTGGTCTTCGGCCTCGGGCTGTTCCTCGCCGTGATCACCTTCACCGCCGTGACGCTGCTGGTCGGCCAGCCGTTCTACGAGTCGCTCTCCGAGCAGGTGGACCGGTCGGAGGGCGGCGACGTCCCCGAGTCCGGGCTGCCGCTCTGGCGCGAACTGTGGATCTCCGCCCGTGACAGCCTCCGCATTCTCGTGCGCGTCTCGCTGTACGCCGTACTGCTCTTCGCCCTCGGGTTCGTCCCGGTCGTCGGCCAGACCGTGGTCCCCGCGATAGGTTTCTGCGTCACCGGCTACTTCCTCGCCGAGGAGCTCACCGCGGTCGCGCTCCAGCGCCGCGGCCTCGTCCTGGCGGACCGGCTCGCCCTGCTCCGCGGCCGCCGCATGCTGACCCTCGGCTTCGGAGTACCGCTGGGACTCGCCTTCCTGGTCCCGTTCGTCGCGGTGTTCCTGATGCCGGGCGCCGTCGCCGGAGCCACCCTGCTCGCGCGGGACCTGACGGCGCCGCCCACCGACGACGAGGACGCGACCCCTTCCCCGTACAGCCTCGACAAGGGCTGAGGACCGAGGAGACCCCGAGCCATGACCGAGATCATCGCCGTCGCCGTCATCACCGTCCTCGCCGTCATCAGCCCGGGCGCCGACTTCGCGATGGTCGTGCGCAACAGCTATCTCTACGGCCGGACGACCGGACTTCTCGCGGCCGCCGGAGTCGCCGCGGGCGTCCTCGTCCATGTCACGTACACGATGCTCGGCGTCGGGCTGCTGATCGCATCCTCGACCGCCCTGTTCACCGCGATCAAGCTGGCCGGCGCGGTGTACCTCGTCTACATCGGCGTACGGACGTTCTTCGCCCGCAACGATCTCGTCGTCGACCTGGAGTCGAAGCCCGCCCTGACCCGGCTCGGGGCTCTGCGCACCGGATTCCTGACCAACGCGCTGAACCCCAAGACCACACTCTTCGTCGTGTCGACCTTCACCCAGGTCGTCGGAGAGGACACCGGCCTGTGGCAGCAGGCCGGCTACGGGCTCTTCATGTCCGCGGCCCATCTCGGCTGGTTCGCACTGGTCGCCCTGTTCTTCTCGCACGAGCAGCTGCGCACGGCGATGCTGCGGTGGCAGAAGGTCCTCAACCGCGGCATCGGTTCGGTGCTCATCGGGCTGGGCGTCACGCTGGGCCTCGCCCGCTGAGCGACGCCGGCCGCACACCCGTCAGCCGCTGTGCGCGTCGGGCCCGTCCGGGGCGTCCGAAGGCTCCGGCCGCAACAGCCGCAGAAGCGGCAGCTACGAGGTGCAGGCGGCACGCTCGCTCGGCGACGTACGCCTGACGGCGACCACGGAGATCGAGGAGTAGCCCTGCCCGGATGGAAGAGCCCCGGAGCTGCACCTGACCCCGCCCCGGGGCTCCTCCCCTGCCCGCCGTCCGTCGCGTCAGCGCACCGAGAACCCGTACACCGTCGTCGATACGTACTCCTCGCCCGGCCGCAGCACCGTGCTCGGGAACTCCGGCCGGTTCGGCGAGTCCGGGAAGTGCTGCGTCTCCAGCGCGATCCCGTCGCAGGGCCCGTACGGCCGCCCGTCGAAGTGGTCGGCGGTGTACAGCTGCAGACCCGGCTCGGTCGTCGTGACCGTCAGGACACGCCCCGACACGGGGTCGCACAGCTCGGCCACCGGACCGTCGTCGGCGGCGTCCAGAACGAAGTTGTGGTCGTACCCGCCACCCACGGTCCTCGTCTCCCGGAAGTCGAACCGGGTCCCGTCCACCGGCAGGAACTCACCCGTCGGCAGCGACTCGGCGTCCGTCGGCGTGATCCGCCCTGCCGCGATCCGCAGCGTGTGCCCGACCGCGCTGCCGCTGTGGGCGCCGGCCAGGTTCCAGTACGTGTGATTGGTCAGGTTCAGCACGGTCGGCGCGTCCGTCGTCGCCCGGTACGCGATGCGCAGCGCCCCGTCCTCGTCCAGGGTGTACGCGGCCGAGACCGCCAGCCGGCCCGGGAAGCCCTCCTCGCCGTCCTCCGCGACCAGGGAGAGCTCCACACCGTCGGTGAGCTCCCGCGCCTCCCACACACGCCTGTCGAAACCGCGGGCTCCGCCGTGCACATGGTTGCGCCCCTCGTTCCGGGTCACCCGGTGGGTCCGCCCGTCGAGTACGAAGGAGCCGCGCGCGATCCGGTTCGCGTACCGCCCGACCAGCGCCCCGAAATACGGACCTGAGGGCTTCTCGTAGGCCGCGAGATCCGGCAGTCCGAGCGCCACCTGAGCCCGGACGCCGTCCTGCCCCGGCACCTCGACCGACTGCACGACGCCGCCGTACGTCAGGACGCGTACGCGCGTACCGGCCCGCTCCAGCGTCCAGCGGTGGACGGCGGTACCGTCCGCGAGGGTGCCGAAGACTTCCGTACGTATCGCCGTACTCAAACCCATGTCCATGATCACGGACCTTAGACCACGGGGCTGTGCTACGCCGGGGGCTTCCGCGCCGTGACATTGCGGTACGCGATCTCCGCCAGCCGGGCCTGTCCGTTGCGCCCCGGATGGAACCAGTCCCACTGACTGAGCTGCTTGCCGGTGAACCGGTATCCGAAGACCGCACCGCCGTCGTACCGGCAGCGCGAATCCTTCGCGCACACGTCCCGCAGCACCTTGTTGTAGTCCACGACCCGCTCCTGCACCGCGGCGCGGCGTGCCACGGCCGCGGCACCCATGTCGTCCGCCTCGCCCAGCATCGACCTGCAGATCCCCAGTTTCCAGATCTGCTTGCCCAGTGCGTTGCCACGCCCCGTCGACCAGAGGCGCTTGAGATCCGGCACGCTCGACACGTAGACCTGCGTCTTCGGTGCCTTGCTGCGCAGCTGACGCATCGACGCCTTGAACGACGCCCGGAAGTCCGCCACCGGCGTCATCATCTCCGCCGAGTCCCGGCAGGCGTCATTGGCGCCGATCATCACCGTCACCAGATCCGGCTTCTGCTCCGCAGCGAGGGCCATCTGTTCCGGCAGCTGGGCGATCCGGGCGCCCGTCTCGGCGTGGTTCCAGCTGTGCGCGGCCGCGCGCGAGGTGCCGAGCAGCCGCACGGCGAGGCTCCGGACCTCGCTGTCCGTGCCGGTCGCCCAGGACACCTCCGGGCAGTCGGTCAGCACCGAACAGGCGTCGAACCCCCGTGTGATGGAGTCCCCGACGGCGGCGACCGACTCGGGACTGCGGTCCCAGACGGGGGCACGCGCAACGGAGGAGCGGTGCTTCGCGGCGGTCGCCCCCTTCGTCGTCGCGTCCTGCCCGGCCTCACAACCCGTCAACGCGGCCGCGGCGATGACCGGAAGCACCGTCAGCACGGCGACGACGGTGCGCGAGCGGTGGTTCGCGAAACGATTCTGCATCCCTCGGGCCCTCCCGTTTATGCCCCCGGCAACTCCATATAGCCCCAGGCAGCAGGCCCGGGCGCCCTGCCGGGTGAATGCTGAGCGAATCCTGGGCCCAGGACCGACGGTACGTCACACCTGGGACGCCGCCGCACGGTAGCTTTTCCCCGTCGAACCAGTGCCACGTTCCGCCACCCGGCTCCAATTGGGTGATATCGGAAAATCACATCACGTCACATACTGTCCCTTTTCAGGAGATTCACTCCCGATGCTGTTTACTGATGACGACCTCGGGAGCCGGCCAGGAAGAGGCGGTACGGGCGCGAGGCCGCTGGGGAAGGCGAACCTCGTCCCACACTGGAGGTCCCGGTGACGACACGTGGAGTTCTGTACGTTCACTCCGCACCGCGCGCGCTCTGCCCACATGTCGAATGGGCGGTGGCGGGAGTCCTCGGTGCGCGGGTCCAGCTCGACTGGATCAGACAGCCGGCGGCGCCCGGCACCTGGCGGTCCGAGTTCTCCTGGAAGGGCGCCGCGGGCACCGCGTCGAAGCTCGCCTCCGCGCTGCGCGGCTGGGATCTGCTGCGCTTCGAAGTGACGGCGGAGCCGTGTGCCACGGCAGAGGGCGAGCGCTACAGCTCCACGCCCGAACTGGGCATCTTCCACGCGGTCACCGGCATGCACGGCGACATCCTGGTGCCGGAGGACCGGCTGCGGGCTGCGCTGGCGCGGTCGGTGAGCGGGGAGACGGACCTGGAGGCGGAGATCGCCAAACTCCTCGGCAAGCCGTGGGACGACGAGTTGGAGTCCTTCCGCCACGCAGGCGAGGGCGCCCCGGTCCGCTGGCTCCACCAGGTGGTGTGAGGGGCGCCTGCGGCGGCCCTGTCCCCCGCCCGCCCCTTCCCGGACCGGGACCCCTGCGCCTCGCACGCAAGGCGAGGCCGAGAACCGAGACGACGAAGCCCGCCTCCCCGGTCGACCGGGGAGGCGGGCTTCGTCGTAGAGCCTGGGCGGTGGGGATCAGACGCTGCGGAACGCCAGCACCACGTTGTGTCCCCCGAACCCGAACGAGTTGTTGATCGCGGCGATCGACCCCTCCGGCAGCGGCCGCGGCTCATCGCGCACGATGTCCGCCTCCACCGCCTCGTCGAGGTTCTCCACGTTGATCGTCGGCGGAGCCATCCGGTGGTGCAGCGCCAGAACCGTCGCGACGGTCTCGATGCCGCCCGCGCCACCGAGCAGGTGACCGGTCATCGACTTCGTCGCGGAGATCGCGACGTGGTCGAGGTCGTCGCCCAGAACCTTGCGCAGAGCCTTCAGCTCCGCGACATCGCCCTGCGGCGTCGACGTGGCGTGCGCGTTGAGGTGCACGACCTCCGACGGCTTGAGATCCGTCTGGTCCAGCAGGTTCTGCATGGCGGCGGCGATCCCGCGACCGGTCGGCTCGGGCTGGGCGATGTGGTGGGCGTCCGCGGACAGACCCTGGCCCAGCACCTCGCAGTAGACCTTGGCGCCACGCGCCGCCGCGTGCTCCGCGGACTCCAGGACGACGACACCGGCACCCTCGCCGAGCACGAAGCCGTCACGGCCCGTGTCGTACGGACGCGACGCCTTCTGGGGCTCGTCGTTGTTCTTGGACATCGCCATCATGTTGGCGAACGCCGCGATCGGCAGCGGGTGGATGGCCGCCTCGGTGCCACCGGCGAGGACCACGTCGGCACGGCCGGTGCGGATCATCTCGACGGCGTACCCGATGGCCTCGGCACCCGACGCACAGGCGGAGACCGGGGTGTGGACACCGGCCTGTGCGTTGACCTCGAGGCCGACGTTGGCGGCCGGGCCGTTGGGCATGAGCATGGGCACGGTGTGCGGGGAGACGCGGCGTACGCCCTTCTCCTTCAGCACGTCGTACTGGTCGAGCAGGGTGATCACGCCGCCGATGCCGGAGGCGATGACCGAGCCGAGCCGCTCGGGCCGGATCGCGTCGTCCTCACCGGCCTTGCCGGTGAAGCCGGCGTCCGCCCATGCCTCGCGGGCCGCGATCAGCGCGAACTGCGCCGAGCGGTCCAGCTTGCGGGCGAGCGGGCGGGGCAGTACGTCGCCCGGGTCGACGGCCGCGAGGGCGGCGATCCGGACGGGCAGTTCGGCGAAACGTTCGCCCTCGAGAGGCTTGACGCCGGAACGACCGGCCATCAGACCTTCCCAGGTCGACGCGGAGTCGCCACCCAGCGGAGTGGTTGCGCCGATACCGGTGACGACCACGGTGCGATTGGTCGAGTTCACTGGAAAATCTTCTCCACGTGTAGAGGGTCGTGAATCAGCGGCGCCACCGCCGGGTGGCGACACACGAGCCGGCTGGATCAGGCCTGGTGCTTCAGGATGTAGTCGGCAGCGTCGCCGACCGTCTTGAGGTTCTTGACGTCCTCGTCGGGGATCTTCACGTCGAAGCGCTCTTCGGCGGCGACGACGACCTCGACCATGGACAGCGAGTCGACGTCCAGGTCGTCGGTGAAGGACTTGTCCAGCTGGACGTCCTCGACCGGGATACCGGCGATCTCGTTGACGATCTCGGCGAGACCGTTGACGATCTCTTCCTGGGTGGCGGCCATGTTGGCGCTCCTTCGATGTGTTTCAGCAGGGTTCGGACGTCCGGACCGGAAGGTCCGGTGTGCCTAGGGGAGAGTAACGACCGTCGCGGCGTAGACGAGACCCGCCCCGAAGCCGATGACGAGCGCGGTGTCGCCGCTCTTCGCCTGACCGGTCGCCAGAAGCCGCTCCATAGCGAGCGGAATCGAGGCGGCGGAGGTGTTGCCGGTGGTCTCCACGTCGCGGGCGACCGTGACGTGTTCCGGCAGCTTCAGGGTCTTCACCATCGAATCGATGATCCGCATGTTGGCCTGGTGCGGGATGAAGACGTCCAGGTCTTCCGGGGCGATCCCGGCCGCGTCCAGCGCCTGCTGGGCGACCTTCGCCATCTCGAAGACGGCCCAGCGGAAGACCGCCTGGCCCTCCTGCGTGATGGCCGGGAACTTCTCGGGACGCTCGGCGTGGAACTCGTCCCACGCCACGGTCTGCTTGATCGTCTCGGACTTGTCGCCCTCGGAGCCCCAGACCGTCGGGCCTATGGCGGGCACATTGGAGGGGCCGACGATGACCGCGCCTGCGCCGTCGCCGAACAGGAAGGCCGTTGCCCGGTCCTCCAGGTCGGTCAGGTCGCTGAGCCGCTCCACGCCGATGACCAGAACGTACTCGGCCGAGCCCTCGACGATCATGCCCTTGGCGAGCGTCAGGCCGTAGCCGAAGCCCGCGCAGCCGGCGGAGATGTCGAAGGCGGCGGGCCTGCCCGCGCCGACCTTGTGGGCGATCTCGGTCGCGACGGCCGGAGTCTGCTTGAAGTGCGAGACGGTGGAGACGATGACCGCGCCGATCTGCTCGGGCGTGATCCCGGCGTCGGCGATGGCCTTCCCGGACGCCTCGACCGACATCGCGGCCACGGTCTCCTCCTCGGAGGCCCAGTGGCGGGTGGCGATGCCGGACCGGGAGCGGATCCACTCGTCGGACGAGTCGATCTTCTCGAGAATCACCTCGTTGGGCACGACACGGGTCGGGCGGTAGCCGCCGACACCCATGATCCGTGCGTACGCGGCGCCCTGGCTGGGCTTGATCTTCGACATGCTCTCGGGCTCCTTAGGCGTCTGCGTGCTCGGAAATGAGCGCGCGGGCCGCGTCGAGGTCGTCGGGGGTCTTCAGCGCGAGGGTCTGCACCCCGGGGAGTGCGCGCTTGGCGAGACCGGTGAGGGTCCCGCCCGGGCAGGCCTCGATGAGCGCGGTGACGCCCAGCGCCTTGAAGGTCTCCATGCACAGGTCCCAACGGACCGGGTTGGCGACCTGGCCGACCAGCCGGGAGATGACCTCGTCGCCCGTGGCGACCGTCTTTCCGTCGGCGTTCGAGACGTATGTCACGGTCGGATCGGCGACCGTCAGTGCCGCCGCGGCCTCGCGGAGCCGGTCGACCGCAGGGGCCATGTGGTGCGTATGGAAGGCGCCGGCGACCTTGAGCGGCACCACGCGGCGCACGCCCTCGGGCATGTCCTTGGTCAGCGCGGCGATCTGCGCGGCGGTGCCGGCGGCGACGATCTGGCCGCCCCCGTTGACGTTCGCCGGAGTCAGCCCGAGCATCTCCAGATGAGGGACCGTCACGTCGGGGTCGCCGCCGAGCAGCGCCGCCATACCGGTCTCGGTGACCGCCGCGGCGTCGGCCATGGCGAGCCCACGGGTGCGTACGAGACGGAGCGCGGCCTCGTCGTCGAGAACGCCCGCGAGAGCTGCGGCGGTGATCTCACCGACGCTGTGACCCGCGACGACACCGGGCGACGCGTCAAGCGCGGTGGCGGACAGCAGACCCGCGGCGACCAGCAGCGGCTGTGCCACCGCGGTGTCGCGGATCTCGTCCGCGTCGGCCTTCGTGCCGTAGTGGGCAAGGTCGAGCCCGATGGCGTCGGACCAGGCCGCGATGCGGTCGGTGGCACCGGGGAGGTCGAGCCAGGGAGTCAGGAAGCCGGGCGTCTGAGCGCCTTGGCCGGGAGCGACGAGTACGAGCACCCTCACACTCTCTCTTGTGAACGGTCCGGAACACCCGTGGGGACAGGGACGAAGAACCGTAGGGGGAATTGTTGATGTCCGACAAAAGTCTAGGACTGGGGATCTCTGTCGGCCAGACGCCCCAGAATCAGGGCGATGCGCAGAGTGAACGCGGAGCGGACATCAGAAGGCGACCATCCGGTGACGTCCGTCACACGTCGGAGCCGGTAGCGCACGGTGTTGGGGTGGACGAACAACATCCGGGCGGCGCCCTCCAGACTGCTCGCCTGTTCCAGATACACGCTCAGCGTTTCCAGCAGCGCGGAGCCCGCCTCTTCCAGCGGTCTGTAGATCTCCTCCACCAGTTGGTCACGCGCGGCAGGGTCGCCCGCCATGGCGCGCTCCGGCAGCAGATCGTCCGCCAGGACCGGCCGCGGGGCGTCCTGCCAGGCGCTGCACGCCTTGAGCCCGGCGGCGGCGGCCTGCGCGGACCGGGTGGCCGCCAGCAGGTCCGACACCACCGGCCCGGCGACGACGGGGCCGGCCGCGTACGGGCCGATCAGGGCCTTCGCGACATGCAGCGGGTTGTCGCTGCCACCCGCGATGACGACCAGCCTGTTGCCGAGCACCCCGGTCAGCACCTGGAGCTTGGCGTGCCGGGCGGCCCGACGGATCGCCTCGACGGTCAGTTCGCTGTCGCCGTCGGGGGCCGTACCGAGGACCACGCAGACATGCTCGGGGGAGTTCCAGCCGAGTGCGGCGGCGCGCGACACGGCGCCCTCGTCGGCCTCGCCGGACAGCACCGCGTTCACCACGAGTGATTCGAGCCGGGCGTCCCATGCGCCGCGGGCCTCGGCTGCCTGCGCGTACACCTGCGCGGTCGCGAAGGCGATCTCCCGCGCGTAGACGAGCAGCGCCTCGCGCAGCACCGACTCGTCGCCGGGCGCGGCGACCTCCTCGATCGCGGCCTCCATCACCTCGATCGTCGTCCGCACCATCTCGACGGTCTGGCGCAGCGTGATCGCACGGGTCAGCTCGCGCGGGGCCGTACCGAACACGTCGGTGGAGATGGCCTGCGGGGTCTCCGGGTGACGGAACCACTCGGTGAAAGCGGCGATTCCGGCCTGGGCCACCAGGCCGATCCAGGACCGGTTCTCCGGTGGCATCGCCCGGTACCACGGCAGCGACTCGTCCATGCGGGCGATCGCGTTCGCGGCCAGCCGGCCGGAGGACTGCTCCAGCCGCTTCAGGGTCGCGGCATGCAGGTGGGCGTCATTCGCAGCGGGCTGCTCAGGATCGGGTCGGGGCACGAACACAAGACTGCCTTATCGGACCACGGGCACGGAGGGCCGGGGCGGCCGCGGGTCGTACCGCCGAGTAGCGGACGGCCGGTTTCCGACCGGGACACGGCCGGTCCGCGGCCGGGATCCGGGCGTCCCTGACCGGGACACAGGGGTGCCCGGCCGGGCTACCGTGGACCCGTGATTTCCGTACAGCGCGCGGACGACCGGTACACGGGCGGCGACGAGGCCGCGGGCATCCTGTCCCGGCACGCCTTCTCCTTCGGCTCCTTCTACGATCCGGACAACCTGCGCTTCGGCGCGATCCTGGCCTGCAACGAGGAACGGCTGGCGCCCGGTGCGGGCTTCGACGAACACCCGCACAGCCACACGGAGATCGTCACCTGGGTCGTCGAGGGCGAGCTCACCCACCGCGACTCGGCCGGTCACACCACGGTGGTACGGGCCGGGGACGTCCAGCACCTCAGCTCGGCGGCCGGGGTACGCCACGTCGAGCGGAACGACGGGGACATACCGCTGACGTTCCTTCAGATGTGGCTGGCGCCGCTCGAGCCGGGCGGCGAACCCTCGTACACGACGGTCCCCGGCATCGCCGACTCCACCCCGTACGCCCTCCCGGAAGCTGGAGCGATGCTGCATGTGCGCAGGCTCGCCGCCGGGGAGCGCACCGCGGTGCCGGACGCGGCGCGGGCGTACGTGCACGTGATCGATGGCGAAGTGCGCCTCGGCGGCGAGACGCTCGGTCCGGGGGACGCGGCGCGGATCACCGGGGCTGTGGGGCTGGAGCTGGTGGCCGAGGTGCCGGCGCAGGTGCTGGTGTGGGAGCTGTCGGGCTGAGCGGGGCCTCGGCCGGAGCCGGCCGGGGGCACTAGTCCGCCGGACGTACGAGCTCCGCGAGCACCGCGTCCGTGAACGGCGGCCAGACCTCGGCCGCCCACGGTCCGAAGGCCCGGTCGGTCAGGGCGACGCACGCCGCACCCGCGGCCGGGTCGATCCACAGGAACGTCCCCGACTGCCCGAAGTGCCCGAAGGTCGCAGGTGACGAGGAACTGCCTGTCCAGTGCGGCGACTTGTGGTCCCGGATCTCGAAGCCGAGCCCCCAGTCGTTGGGGTTCTGGTGGCCGTAACCGGGCAGGACGCCCTTCAGACCGGGGTGCACGACGGTCTGCGCGGCCAGCACCGTACGCGGATCGAGCAGCCGCGGGGCCTGCACCTCCGCCGCGAACCGCACCAGGTCGTCGACGGTGGAGACGCCGTCCCGAGCGGGCGAGCCGTCCATCGTCGTCGATGCCATGCCCAGCGGCTCCAGGACCGCCTGGCGCACGTACTCGGGGAACGGGATGTCGGTGGCCTTGGCGATGCGGTCGCCGAGCACCTCGAAGCCCGCGTTGGAGTAGAGCCGCCGGGTGCCGGGAGCGGCCGTCACCCGGTGTTCGTCGAAGGCGAGCCCGCTGGTGTGCGCGAGCAGATGCCGGACGGTGGAACCCTCGGGTCCGGCCGGTTCGTCGAGCTCCACGGCGCCTTCCTCGTACGCCACGAGCGCGGCATAGGCGGCGATCGGCTTGGTGACGGAGGCGAGCGGGAAGCGGTGCGCGGTCGGCCCGTGACCGCCGACGACAGTGCCGTCCGCTCGTACGACGGCGGCCGCCGCGGTGGGGACGGGCCAGTTCTCGATCATCGCCAGGCTCTGCATGACTACGAGACTAAGACCTGCCGCCGAACGCCCGTCATCCGGCCGGTGGCCGGAAATTCCTGTCCCCGATGCCGCTTGCTTCGAGTGCACTCCAAGGTTCTAGCGTGGAGGGCATGACGGTGATGGAGAGCACTACCGCGACGACCGACGCCTGTGCATCGGCTCCACGGGCGCATCCACGCCCCGAGGGCCAGGACCGCTACACCATCAGCGAGGTCGCAGCCTTCACCGGGCTCACCGCACACACCCTGCGCTGGTACGAGCGGATCGGCCTGATGCCGCACGTCGACCGGTCGCACACCGGCCAGCGCCGGTTCACCAATCGCGATCTGGACTGGCTGGCCTTCGTGGGCAAGCTGCGGCTGACCGGGATGCCGGTGGCCCACATGGTCAGGTACGCGGAGCTGCTGCGCGAGGGCGAGCACACCTTCGAGGAGCGGCAGGAGCTGCTGGAGGCGACCCGCCGCGATGTGAAGACGCGGATCGCGGAGCTCCAGGACACCCTCGCCGTCCTCGATTACAAGATCGACTTTTATGCGGGCGCCCGGCGGGCGTCGGAAAGGCCTTGATCCTGATGACCGACAACAAGATCGCAACGGTGGAGCTCGGGGACGGCGGCCCGCAGGTGGGCGTGCAGGGACTCGGCTGCATGGGCATGAGCGAGTTCTACGGGGACACCGACGAAGCCGCCGCCCGGGACACCCTGGAGGCCGCACTGGAGGCGGGCGTCACGCTCTTCGACACCGCGGACATCTACGGCAACGGTGCCAACGAGACGTTCCTCGCCCCGTTCGTCGGCACGCACCGGGACGAGATCACGCTCGCCACGAAGTTCGCCATCGAGCGCAAGGACGACGACCCGCGGTACCGGGCGGTGCGCAACGACCCCGCGTACATCCGCCAGGCCGTCGAGGACAGCCTGCGCCGACTGAACACCGACGTCATCGACCTGTACTACATGCACCGCCGCGACCCCTCCGTGCCGCTGGCCGATTCCGTCGGCGCGATGGCCGAGCTCGTGCAGCAGGGCAAGGTCAAGCAGCTCGGGCTGAGCGAGGTCACCGGAGCGGAGCTGCGCGAGGCGTACGCCGTGCACCCGATCGCCGCCCTGCAGTCGGAGTGGTCGCTCTTCAGCCGGGACGTCGAGCGCAGCGCCGTGTCCGCGGCGGTCGAACTCGGGGTGACCTTCGTGCCCTACTCGCCGCTCGGCCGCGGCTTCCTGACCGGGGCGTTCGCCGACGCCGCCAAGGACCTGTCGAAGGGTGACTTCCGCCAGTACCAGCCACGCTTCACCGGCGACAACGCCAAGACGAACGCCGCCCTCCTGGAACCCGTCCACAAGATCGCGGCGGCACACGGGGCGACGGCCGCGCAGGTGGCGCTCGCCTGGGTGCAGCAGCGCGCCGAGGTGCACGGTCTGACCGTGGTCCCGATCCCCGGCACCCGTAAGCGCAGCCGGCTGCTGGAGAACGTCGGGGCGACCCGGCTCACCCTCACGCCGGAGGAGCTGGCCGTGCTGGAGCCGATCGCCGGCCAGGTGGCGGGCGACCGCTACCCGGACATGAGCTCGACGTCGGCGGCGCGCGAGTAGCCGTTCCCGGAGGTCCGGGGAGCCCGCCGGGCTCCCCGCAAGGGCCGGACGGGCCGGTCCTCGCCCGTCCGGCTAGAGCTCCGCGAGCAGCTGGGCCTTCTTGGCGCTGAACTCGTCGTCCGTCACCAGACCCGCCTGGTGCAGTTCCCCGAGGTGCCGGATCCGCTCGGCGATGTCCGCCGGATCGCGCCGCACGGCACTCGCCGGCACGGCGACGGGCGTGGACTGCCTCTTGCGCACGGACTCCAGTACGGCGGCGGCGAACGGCAGCGACTCGTGCACCGGCCCGTAGCCGAGCCCGAAGATCACCGCAGCCGGGTCCTGATCGGCCTGGGTGGGCCGTGGGGCCGACGACTGCGGACCGGGCGGCGCGGAGTCCGTACGGAGCGCGGTCGCACCCTTGCCCGTAACGGGCGACATGCCCGTACCCGCCCCGGCGTCCGTGCCCGGAGCGCCGCGCGGCACCAGTCGCAGATAGCCGTCGAAGGCCTCCGGCGAGCGCCACTCGACCCCGCTCAGCTCGCTGACCGGGAACGTCTGGTCGCCTGCTTTCCACTTCGCCGTGGAGGCACCCGTCCAGAACCAGCGGAAGGAGATCCGGTCCCCGTCGAAGCTGGCCCTGCCGTCGTACGCCTTGAAGTGCATCGGCGCCTCGGGGGCCGCGACCAGGAATCTTTCGGCGGGCTCCGCCGCGTCCGGGCCGAGCCGCGCGCGCAGCTCGTCCGCGTAGTACTCGGCGAGCGTCTCGCGTTCCGCGGGCAGCACCAGCCGGTACGGATCGCTGCCGTCCTTCAGCTGCCCGGCCGCGGCTTCCAGCAGTGGATCGGCACCGGGTCTCGGCACCGCATGCAGAACCACCGTGCCTCGCTTGCCCGGGGTCAGTGTCACCGACGACAACGCCGCGTGCGGAATGCGGCGTTCACGCAGGCTCTGGAAGAGCTTCGGCGTGCGGATTCCCCGTTCGAAGCGGATGAGCACGGAGTCGGTGTCGAACTCCCAGGTGGCATGAATTCCGGCCAGCACATCACCCATGTGCCTCATCGTATGCGGCACTCGTCCGGACGTCCCCCCTCCGAGCGGACCGCAATTCACCGGCGGTTGCGGTGATCTACGCGCGTCGGACGCCCTCGGCGCCGGAAATTCCGTCGCGACAGGCGCTGTCGGCGCTCGCACAGGTCACCGAATCGTAGGCTCCGACGCCGATGGCGGCGAAGTTGCTGAGGCTCTCGGTGCCCGGCTCGAAATAGCCGCTGTGCCCGATGGCGTCGTCCGCCGAGACGATGCGCGCACCGAAGCCGCGGTCCACCGGATCGGCGCCGTGGCCGAGCCCGCCGACCTCCATGTTCGGTACGTCCTGGATCCAGTCGTCGCGGTCCCGCATCGCCCAGACATCGGCCGTGGTGTGAAGCTGCGCGGCGTTCTTGGCCCGCATGCCGGGGCTGCCCGCGACCGCGATGTCGGAGACCCTGGACGGCAGTTCGTTCGCGGCGACACCGCACAGCACGGAGCCGTAGCTGTGGCAGAACAGCGAGATCTTCGACGCGCCGGGCAGGGCGTCGACCAGCGCGGTGAGCCGGACGGCCCCGCGCTCGGCGAGGTTCCCCAGGGCTGCGTCCATCCCGATGCCGGCGGGCGCGGTGTAGTCGGCCCAGGCGATGACCGCGGTCCGGGTGCCGGGGCTCGCGGCGCGCTCGGCGGCGTACAGCGACTTCGCCATGCCGACGGGCGCGGCGTTGACCTTGAGCCCGGACCGCTCCAGCGTCAGCAGGCTGGTGTCGACACCGGGCACCACCAGCGAGACCCGCTCGGCCTTGTCGAGATCGCCGAACACCTCGGCGGCGTGGCCCTTCCCCGACGGGTCGAAGGCCAGGAAGTGCCGGCCGTGGGCAAGCATCGACCGGAACCGCTCCATTCGGCGGAGCGCGTCGCCGCGGCCGTCGGGGGAGAGCCGGACGTCGTGCATGCGCTGCTGCTCGACCGCCCGCGCCTGCACCAGGGCACGCCGGTTGGCGCGGTAGCGCAGGGTGACCGGGGCGCCGTTCAGATTGCCGACGACCAAGGGGTACTTGTCGGCGAGAGCGGTGCGCTGCGCGGCGGTGAGCGAGGCGAAGAACTGGGCCAGCCGGTACGGGGATGCATCGGCGTCCGGCAGGGGGTGACCCGCTATCCGGCCCCGCGCCCAGGAGCTGAGTGCGATGTCGCGTGGCTCGTCGGAGCGTTGGTGACGCACGGCGGTCCAGCCTGTGGTCGCCAGCATCACGAACACGACCGCGACGGCGAGCAGTGCGCGCCATGCGGTCAGCGTGGGGGAGGAGTCGAAGGAAGTCACTGCCGCCCACACTAGGAGACGCGCGACGGCAGCTGTGAACCGGGTGACGCACATCACCCGTCCATGGGGAATTGAAGGGGTACTTCCTTACGCTCCGTGCGCGCGCCGCGCACGCTCCGGCGAACTCCGGAGCCTCGCGGACGCCGCATGTGCCGGTCGTGGCACGGCTGTTGTGAAGTCCGTCATGTTCCTCTTTGAGGTGTTCGGCACATCGAGGTGCTGACCTACCCGGCGGACGTGTGAGGTGTCTCGGCAGTCCGTTCGACCGGTGCGTGCCAGTTCCCCACGAGCGCGGCTCCGAGATGGTCCAGGTAGATCTCGGTCAGCGTCCGCAGCGAGTCGACGCTGGTGTCCCGCCCCTGCCCCCACAGTTGCCCGGTCACCCGCATCACCCCGGAGAACGCGGCGACGGCGACCCGCGGCCGCGGGTCCGTCTCGATGTCGAGACCCTCGCGCGCGGCGATCACCTCGGCGATCTGGTTCTCCAGATCGATGCTGCGCCGCAGATGGGCCGCGAGCAGGGAGGGGGTCGACTCGATCATCCGGTACGTACGCATGTGGAGTTCGACCGTGACGAGTTCCTCGATTGCTTCGCCGATGCTGTTCCAGGCGCAGAGCACGGCGCTGCGCATGGCTTCGAACGGGCTCTCCGTGGCGGGTCGTCGGCGCAGCTCGGAGAGGAAGCGCGACTCCACCATCTCCTGGACGGCGAAGGTGGTCTCCTCCTTGCTGGCGAAGTAGCGGAAGAAGGTGCGCTGGGAGACGTCGACGGCGTCGACGATCTCGTCGACGGTGGTCTCCTCGTACCCCTGGGTGGTGAAGAGCTCGAGGGCGGCGTGCAGCAAGGCGTCCCGGGTGCGTCGTTTCTTGCGTTCGCGCAGCCCGGTCGGGTGCTCCACGGCTCGCGGCCCGTCGGTCACTGAACCTGTCCTCTTTCTGATAGTTTGTCCGACTCGGTGAACGTGTGAGCTACGAGACAGTTACCGACTTGTGAAATGGTTTGTCAACTGTCAGTGACTGACACTAATCTCCCGGGCATGACTAGTCAGACCACCGTAGAAAAGGCGTCGCGGGAGCCCCAGGACACCCTCGTTCCCGCCCCGGCCAAGGGGTTGCGCGGCCACCCCTGGCTGACGCTCTTCTCCGTGGCCATCGGCGTGATGATGGTCGCGCTCGACGGCACGATCGTCGCGATCGCCAACCCCGCCATCCAGCAGGACCTGGGTGCCTCGCTCGCCCAGGTCCAGTGGATCACCAATGGCTACATGCTCGCACTCGCGGTCTCCCTGATCACCGCGGGCAAGCTCGGTGACCGGTTCGGCCACCGTCAGACCTTCCTGATCGGGGTCGTGGGCTTCGCGGCGGCCTCGGGGGCCATCGGCCTCTCCAGCAGCGTGGCCCTGGTGATCACGTTCCGGGTGCTGCAGGGCCTCTTCGGCGCACTGCTGATGCCGGCCGCACTCGGCCTGCTGCGCGCCACCTTCCCGGCCGAGAAGCTGAACATGGCGATCGGCATCTGGGGCATGGTCATCGGCGCCTCGACCGCGGGCGGTCCGATCCTCGGCGGTGTGCTCGTCGAGCACGTCAGCTGGCAGTCCGTCTTCTTCATCAACGTGCCGGTCGGTGTGGTCGCACTCCTGCTCGGCGTGGTGATCCTCAAGGACCACCGGGCCGAGAACGCCCCGCGCTCCTTCGACATCGGCGGCATCGTGCTGCTGTCGCAGGCGATGTTCTGCCTGATCTGGGCGCTCATCAAGGGTGCCGAGTGGGGCTGGGGCGACTTCAAGACGATCGCCTTCCTGGTGGCCGCCGTGGGCCTGTTCGCGGTGTTCGCCTTCTCGCAGAAGAACGTCAGGGAGCCGCTGATCCCGCTGGCGATGTTCCGCTCGGTGCCGCTGTCCGCGGGCGTCGTCCTGATGGTGCTGATGGCATTCGCCTTCATGGGCGGACTGTTCTTCGTCACCTTCTACCTGCAGAACGTGCACGGCATGAAGGCCGTCGACGCGGGTCTGCACCTGCTCCCGCTGACCGGCATGATGATCGTCGGCTCCCCGCTCGCGGGCGTGCTGATCACCAAGTTCGGCCCGCGCGTCCCGCTCGTCGGCGGCATGGTGTGCACCGCGGTCGCCATGTTCGGGATGTCGCAGCTGGACACCGGCACCGGCACGGCGACGATGTCCGTCTGGTTCGGCCTGCTCGGCCTCGGCCTCGCCCCGGTGATGGTCGGTGCCACCGAGGTCATCGTGGGCAACGCCCCGATGGAGCTCTCCGGTGTCGCGGGCGGACTGCAGCAGGCCTCCATGCAGGTCGGCGGCAGCCTCGGTACGGCGGTGCTGGGTGCGGTCATGGCCTCCCAGGTCGACTCCCACCTGGCCGGCAACTGGGCGGAGGCGAAGCTTCCGCCGCTCTCGCCCCAGCAGCTGGACCAGGCGTCCTCGGCCATCGAGGTCGGCATTCCGCCGGTGGGACCCGACCTGCCTGCGCCGGTCGTGGAGAAGATCACGGACGTCGCGCATGACACGTTCGTGTCCGGCATGAGCACCGCGTTCATGGTCGCCGGCATCGTCGCGGTGATCGCGGCGCTGGTCGCCACGCTCACCAAGCGCGGTGAGAACGCCGAGGCGGGCGCGGGCGCAGGCCACATCTGACCCCGCCGCCGGTCCTCGCCGGCCCCCACGCGCCGATGACGGCCGAGCGTCAACACAGCGCATACGACAGCCCCGCCGGGCCTTCCCGGCGGGGCTGTCGCCTATCCGGGTGGTGTGGCCCGGATCCCCTTCCGGTGGCGTTGTCCCGCAGGTCAGGGTGCGTGCAACTGATCCACACCAGCACGGGGGTTGATTGACATGCGTACGACCGTTCTTGCCGCGGTACTGGCCGTCACCGCACTGATCCCGGCGGCAGCCTCGGCGTCACGGACCGCACCGGCCGCGCGCACGGCGCCGGTCCGCCTCGGGACATGCGGAAGCGGGCAGCTCTGCTTCTGGGCGAAGCCGGACTTCACCGGCGCCCGGCAGATCCATGAACTGTCCGGCACCGACATCGAGAGCTGCGTCCCGATGCCGCCGGGCGGCAAGGCCCAGGCACTCGCCAACCGCACCGGCCGCCCCGTCACCACCTATCAGTCCGCGGAGTGCGCCGAGACCGGCGAGTTCGAGACGTATCCGGGCGGCGGGACCTGGGTGCCGCAGTCCCCGTACCAGGTCAGGGCATTCAAGATCTGGGAGAACTGACCGCGGAGCCGGAACGGGGGACCGGCCGGAGAGCGCCGAAGGACGGCGGACCAGGAGGTCCGCCGCCCTTCGACCCGACTCGTCCGCCGGTCGTGCCTACGCGTCGCCGCCGGCCGCGCCGGGATCGGCCGCTGCCACGTCCAGGAGGTCGTACCGGTCGATCGCCGTCTTCAGCACCGAACGGTCGATCCGGCCCTCCTTCGCGAGCTCGGTGAGCACCGCGAGGACGATCGACTGCGCGTCGATGTGGAAGAACCGGCGGGCCGCGCCACGGGTGTCGGCGAAGCCGAAGCCGTCCGCACCCAGCGACTGGTACGTGCCGGGCACCCAGCGAGCGATCTGGTCCGGCACGGAACGCATCCAGTCCGAGACCGCCACGAACGGGCCCTCGGAGCCGGAGAGCTTCTGCGTGACGTACGGGACGCGCAGCTCCTCCTCCGGGTGCAGCAGGTTGTGCTGCTCCACCTCGACGGCCTCGCGGCGCAGCTCGTTCCAGGAGGTCGCCGACCAGACGTCCGCCTTGACGTTCCACTCGTCGGCGAGGATCTGCTGCGCCTCGACCGCCCACGGGACCGCCACGCCGGACGCCATGATCTGGGCCGGGATCATGCCCCGCTCGCCGCTCCTGTAGCGGTAGACACCCTTGAGGATGCCTTCGACGTCCACGTTCTCCGGCTCGGCCGGGTGCTGGATCGGCTCGTTGTAGACGGTGAGGTAGTAGAAGACGTCCTCGCTGTTCTCGCCGTACATCCGGCGCAGACCGTCCTTGACGATGTGCGCGATCTCGTACCCGAAGGCCGGGTCGTACGCGACACAGCCGGGGTTCGTCGAGGCGAGCAGCTGCGAGTGGCCGTCCGCGTGCTGCAGACCCTCACCGGTCAGCGTCGTGCGACCGGCGGTCGCACCCAGTACGAAGCCCCGCGCGAGCTGGTCGGCCATCTGCCAGAACTGGTCACCGGTGCGCTGGAAACCGAACATCGAGTAGAAGACGTACACCGGGATCAGCGGCTCGCCGTGCGTGGCGTACGCCGAACCCGCGGCGATCAGCGACGCCGTGCAGCCGGCCTCGGAGATGCCGTCGTGCAGCATCTGACCGGTCGGCGACTCCTTGTACGCGAGCAGCAGATCGCGGTCCACGGCCTCGTACTGCTGGCCCAGCGGGTTGTAGATCTTCGCGCTCGGGAAGAACGCGTCCATGCCGAAGGTGCGGTACTCGTCGGGCGCGATCAGCACGAAACGCTTGCCGATCTCCTTGTCCCGCATGAGGTCCTTCAGGATGCGGACGAACGCCATGGTCGTGGCGATCGACTGCTGGCCCGAACCCTTCTTCGCGGTCGCGTACGTCTTGTCCTCGGGGAGGACCAGCGGCTTCGCGCGCACCACACGGGTCGGGACGTAGCCGCCCAGACCCTTGCGGCGGTCGTGCATGTACTGGATCTCTTCCGAGTCGCGGCCCGGGTGGTAGTACGGCGGGTAGCCCTCGTCCAGCTGCTTGTCCGTGATCGGGATGTGCAGCCGGTCGCGGAACCGCTTGAGGTCCTCGACCGTGAGCTTCTTCATCTGGTGGGTCGCGTTGCGGCCCTCGAAGTTGGGTCCGAGCGTCCAGCCCTTGACCGTCTGCGCGAGGATCACCGTCGGCTGGCCCTTGTGGGCCTTGGCCGCCGCGTACGCCGCGTAGACCTTCTTGTGGTCGTGACCGCCGCGGCCCAGGTGCAGGATCTGGTCGTCGGTCATGTCCTTGACCATGTCGCGCAGCCGCGGGTCGTCCCCGAAGAAGTGCTCACGGATGTACGAGCCGGACTCGGTGGCGTACGTCTGGAACTGGCCGTCCGGCGTGGTGTTCAGCTTGTTGACCAGGATGCCGGTGCGGTCCTGCGCCAGCAGCGGGTCCCAGGAGCGGTCCCAGACCAGCTTGATGACATTCCAGCCGGCACCGCGGAACTGCGACTCCAGCTCCTGGATGATCTTGCCGTTGCCACGTACCGGACCGTCGAGGCGCTGCAGGTTGCAGTTGACCACGAAGGTCAGGTTGTCCAGGCCCTCACGGGCGGCGATGGAGAGCTGGCCGAGCGACTCGGGCTCGTCCATCTCGCCGTCACCGAGGTAGGCCCAGACGTGCGACCGGGAGGTGTCGGCGATGCCGCGCGCCTCCATGTACCGGTTCATCCGGGCCTGGTAGATCGCGCCCAGTGGACCGAGGCCCATCGAGACGGTCGGGAACTCCCAGAAGTCCGGCATCAGCCGCGGGTGCGGGTAGCTGGACAGGCCGTTCGGCGCCTTCGACTTCTCCTGGCGGAAGGCGTCGAGCTGCGCCTCGCTCAGCCGGTCGAGGAGGAACGCGCGGGCGTAGATACCGGGGGAGGCGTGCCCCTGGAAGAAGATCTGGTCGCCGCCGAGGCCGTCGTCCTTGCCCCGGAAGAAGTGGTTGAAGCCCACGTCGTACAGCGAGGCCGAGGAGGCGAACGTGGCGATGTGGCCGCCGACGCCGATCCCCGGGCGCTGGGCGCGCGACACCATCACGGCCGCGTTCCAGCGAGTCGCGTTGAGGACCTTGCGCTCGATCTCCTCGTCGCCGGGGAAGAACGGCTCGTCCTTCGTGGCGATCGTGTTCACGTAGTCCGTGCTGCGCATCTCCGGCACGGCGACACGCTTCTCGCGCGCGCGCTCGATGAGCCGGAGCATCAGGTAGCGGGCCCGCTCACGCCCGCGCTCGTCGACGGCGGCGTCGAGGGAGTCGAGCCATTCCTGGGTTTCCTCGGGATCGAAGTCCGGGACCTGGCTCGGAAGGCCGCCAATGATGATCGGGTTGCGATCGGATCCGGAAGCCACGCTGTTCCTTCGCTGTTCGGTGGTGCTCTACGGGGCCTGATAACGGGAGGCATGCCCCCGGGATGTATGCATGTACGTCGTCACCATCGTGTACCGCGAGGACGCAAACGTCATCTCTACCCAGGGGTAACCGTCAGGTTGTGAGACATCACGTCCGGTGCGCGAGGACGGTCCGGCAGACGGGTGGGACCAAACCGCAACCATACGCCCAACCCGTCCAAGCGTTCCCAAAGGCTGTTCGACTCCGATTGGCGGACCGAAACGGCATAAGCTGTTCAAGGACGTAATGCTGTTCAAGCACGTAAAGGGTGTGGACGGCAGCGTCGGGCCCCGCGAGGGACATGCCGATCGTGCGGCGACGTGGCAGGGAACGTCACCGTTTAGGCGGTCTCGCACGCTGGGTACTTGCGCGATCCGCCGCGCCCGTGTGGACTACGGCCAACGCCCCGCGCACGCGCGTGGCTGAAGCATTTTCCGAAACATGATCAGGAGGCAACCCGTGAGCGCGACCGCGGACCACGCGGAGGAACGGACCAACTCGGCTGCACGGCTGGGGTTCGAGCCCGGACAGGTGGTCCAGGAGATCGGCTACGACGACGACGTCGAGCAGGAGCTCCGTGAGGGCATTGAGGCCACTACCGGCCAGGAACTCGTCGATGAGGACTACGACGACGTCGCTGACGTCGTTCTGCTCTGGTTCCGCGACGAGGACGGCGACCTTACGGACGCGCTGGTGGATGCCATTGGTCTGATCGAGGACGGCGGTGCGGTCTGGCTGATGACGCCGAAGACCGGCCGCGAGGGATACGTCGAACCGAGCGACATCAACGAGGCTGCACAGACAGCCGGTCTTTCCCAGACCAAGAGCATCAATGCGGGCAAGGACTGGACGGGCAGCCGTCTTGTCACCCCGAAGTCGGCCAAAGCCAAGCGCTGAACCGCACTCACCACGAGGCCCCCGCCGGTCGTGCACCGGCGGGGGTCTTCGTATGCCCGGGAGCGGGCTCGCGGGCGTCGGTACGCGGGCGGCGCGTGGCCCCCCGAGGGCTCTGCGTAGGGTGGGAGTCCACCCGGACAGCCCAGCCCGGTGAAGCAGTGAAGGGACGCGTATCCATGGCGATCGAGGTCGGCACCAAGGCCCCGGATTTCGAGCTCAAGGACAACCACGGCCGGACCGTGAAGCTCTCCGACTTCCGCGGCGAGAAGAACGTGGTCCTGCTGTTCTACCCGTTCGCCTTCACCGGCGTGTGCACGGGTGAGCTCTGCGCCCTCCGCGACGAGCTGCCGAAGTTCGAGAACGACGACACGCAGCTCCTCGCCGTCTCCAACGACTCCATCCACACCCTTCGTGTCTTCGCCGAGCAGGAGGGCCTCGAGTACCCGCTCGTCTCGGACTTCTGGCCGCACGGCGAGACCTCGCGGGCCTACGGCGTCTTCGACGAGGAGAAGGGCTGTGCGGTGCGCGGCACCTTCATCATCGACAAGGAGGGCGTGGTGCGCTGGACCGTCGTCAACGGCCTGCCCGACGCGCGCGACCTCAACGACTACGTCAAGGCCCTCGACGCGATCTGATCCGGATTCGGTGGATCTTCCGGCGACGATCCGGGCGATCTCCCGGCCTCCCGGCCAAAAGCCTGTTTTGGCCGGGAACCGGTCACTAGGATCCACTCGTTGATCCGATGCCAACGCACGATGGAGGCGCCGGCACCTGTCGGCCTCTAATGAAACCAATGGGAGGACTCGTGGGAGTCAGCCTCAGCAAGGGCGGCAACGTCTCGCTGACCAAGGCCGCGCCCAACCTGACCGCGGTCATCGTCGGTCTCGGCTGGGATGCCCGTACCACCACCGGCGGAGACTTCGACCTCGACGCCAGCGCCCTGCTGACGAACGCGGCGGGCAAGGTCGGCAACGACGGGAATTTCGTCTTCTTCAACAACCTCAAGAGCCCCGACGGCTCCGTCGAGCACACCGGTGACAACCTCACCGGTGAGGGCGAGGGCGACGACGAGGTCATCAAGGTGAACCTGGCCGGCGTCCCGGCCGATGTCGACAAGATCGTCTTCCCGGTCTCGATCTATGAGGCCGAGTCCCGCCAGCAGAGCTTCGGCCAGGTGCGCAACGCGTACATCCGCGTGGTCAACCAGGCCGACAACAGCGAGCTCGCGCGCTACGACCTGAGCGAGGACGCGTCGACGGAGACCGCCATGGTCTTCGGCGAGCTGTACCGCAACGGTGCGGAGTGGAAGTTCCGTGCCATCGGTCAGGGCTACGCCTCGGGCCTGCGCGGCATCGCGCAGGACTTCGGCGTCAACGTCTGAGCACGGCCCAGAAGGCGTGACCGGGCAGTGCCTGCGCAGGCACTGCCGGGGACACGTCCGGCACGTCCCCGTCCGGCGCCGCACCCAGTGCGGCGCCGGACGCGCACAACAGACAGTCCGTCGACGGTTCATCGATAGACGGTCACGTACAGACGGTTCATCGACTCGGGGAGGACACACACCATGGGCGTCACGCTCGCCAAGGGAGGCAATGTCTCCCTCTCCAAGGCCGCACCCAACCTCACCCAGGTGCTCGTCGGCCTCGGCTGGGACGCGCGTTCCACCACCGGAGCCGACTTCGACCTCGACGCCAGCGCGCTGCTGTGCCAGTCGGGACGGGTGCTGGGCGACGAGTGGTTCGTCTTCTACAACAACCTCACGAGCCCCGACGGCTCCGTGGAGCACACGGGCGACAATCTCACCGGTGAGGGCGAGGGCGACGACGAGTCGATCATCGTGAACCTCACGCAGGTGCCCGCCCACTGCGACAAGATCGTTTTTCCGGTCTCGATCCATGAGGCCGACAATCGCGGGCAGACTTTCGGTCAGGTCAGCAATGCGTTCATCCGTGTGGTGAACCAGGCGGACGGCCAGGAACTCGCGCGCTACGACCTGAGCGAGGACGCCTCGACGGAAACCGCGATGATCTTCGGTGAGCTCTACCGGTACAGCGGTGAATGGAAGTTCCGTGCGGTGGGACAGGGGTACGCGTCGGGGCTGCGGGGCATCGCTCTAGACTTCGGGGTCAACGTTTCGTAAAGCCGCGCACGGCGCGGGGGAGCCCCGTACACACCCGGGGGAGACCCGTACTTACACGATGGGGTAGCCAGTGCTTCTGAAAACCTTCGGCTGGTCGTTCGCGATTACCGCGCTCGGCCTGGTCGCAGCGGTGTTCTACGGGGGGTGGGAGGCGCTCGGGGTGGTCGCGATCCTTTCCGTCCTCGAGATCTCGCTGTCCTTCGACAATGCGGTGGTCAACGCCGGAATCCTGAAGAAGATGAATGCCTTCTGGCAGAAGATCTTCCTCACGATCGGTGTCATCATCGCGGTCTTCGGTATGCGGCTGGTCTTCCCTGTCGTGATCGTGGCCATCACTGCCAAGTTGGGCCCCATCGAGGCGGTCGATCTCTCGTTCAACCAGCCCGACCGCTATCAGGAACTGGTCACGGACGCCCACCCGGCGATCGCCTCCTTCGGTGGCATGTTCCTGCTGATGATCTTCCTCGACTTCATCTTCGAGGAGCGTGACATCCAGTGGCTGCGCTGGATCGAGCGTCCGCTCGCCAAGCTCGGCAAGGTCGACATGCTGTCGGTCTGCATCGCGCTCATCGTGCTGCTGATCTCGGCCATGACCTTTGCGGTCCAGGCGCACCAGCACGGCGGCGGTCACGCGAACAAGGCGGAGACCGTGCTGCTCGCGGGCGTCGCGGGTCTGATCACGTACTTGATCGTCGGCGGTCTCTCCAGCTACTTCGAGAACAAGCTCGAGGAGGAGGAGGAGCGCGAGCACGAGGCCGAGGAAGAGGCCAGGAAGACCGGCAAGAAGCTCTCCGCGGTGGTCCTCTCCGGCAAGGCCGCGTTCTTCATGTTCCTCTACCTCGAGGTGCTCGACGCGTCCTTCTCGTTCGACGGCGTCATCGGCGCATTCGCCATCACCAACAACATCGTGCTGATGGCCCTCGGCCTCGGTATCGGCGCCATGTACGTCCGGTCGCTCACGGTCTACCTGGTCCGTCAGGGAACCCTCGACGACTACGTCTACCTGGAGCACGGCGCGCACTACGCGATCGGCGCGCTGTCCGTCATCCTGCTCGTCACCATCCAGTACCAGATCAACGAGATCATCACCGGCCTCGTCGGCGTCGTGCTGATCGCCTGGTCCTTCTGGTCCTCGGTCCGGCGCAACAAGGCGCTGGAGGCCGGAGGCGGCGACGACAACTCGGGCTCCAAGGCGGAAGTCCCGTCCGGGGTGTGACCCGGTAGGGATTGAGGAACGCTCTCAGCGGGGCGGTCCGTACGGCGACGGTTCTCCAGGGACACCCGGAGCCGGCCCGGGGGCCGCCCCGCAGTGATGCGCGCGGGGCCGGGCAGTACCGAGAGGTGTGGGGGTTGGGGATGGCGTTCTGGGACGGCCTGTGGCCAAGGCGCGAAGCGCAGTTCGAGTCGGGTAACGCGGCGACCAACTCCATCGTGCTCTCCAAGCGGCACGCCACGGTCTCGCTGACCAAGCAGGGCGCGCTGACCGGCAACCTCCGGGTCAATCTCTCCTGGCGGATGCGTACGTCCGACATCGAGGGCCGATCGCGGCAGAGCGGCCGGCTGCTGCGCCCGTTCAAGCTCTTCCAGCCCGATGTGGTCCAGGCGCACACCCAGGGCGTGGTCAACGTCGACCTGGACCTGGGCTGCATGTACGAGCTGAAGGACGGCACCAAGGGCGTCGTGCAGCCCCTGGGCAACCTGATCGGCGACCTGAACGGGCCGCCGTACATCAGGCTCAGCGGGGACGACCGCTTCGGGGCGCCGTCGGGGGAGACCGTGTACGTCAACCTCGACCAGCGGGACCAGATCAAGCGGCTGCTGTTCTTCGTCTACATCTACGACCAGACGCCGGCCTTCGACCGTACGCACGCCAAGGTGACGCTCTACCCGGGCAACGGGCCGCGGATCGAGATCGAGCTCGACGAGAGGGCTCCGCAGGCCCGCTCGTGCGCCGTGTTCACCGTGGAGAACGTCAAGGACGAGCTGATCGTGCGGCGCGAGGTGAAGTTCGTCTACGGCTTCCAGTCGGAGCTGGACCGGCTGTACGGCTGGGGGATGCAGTGGGGGCGGGGCTACAAGTCACGCGCCTGAGGCCGCCTGTCCTCGACGCCCGGGCCCTGGAGACCTGTGTGGCGGTCCTGAGTCCCGGCGGAGGCCGATCGCCGGTTCCCGGACCCGGATCCGGCCCGCGGCGCCGTGCCGGTCAGGAGCGGACGAACTGCGGTCCCTGCGGCGGCAGGACGAAATTCGGGTCCGGGGCGGGCTGCGCAGCCGCCGCGGGCTGTGGATACCCGTACGCGGGCTGTGCGGAGGCCGGCTGCGGGTAGCCGTAGGCCGGCTGGGGGACCGGGGAGGGTGCTGCGACCGCTGTCGGCTGCGGGTAGCCGTACGCGGGCTGCTGGTGCTGGACGGTGGCCTGCGGGTCGGGTCCGGGCGCGGGGGGGAAAGTGGGGGCGGGCGGTGCGGCGGCCGGCCCGGTGACCGGCGCAGGCGTCGAGGCGGGCGAAGGGCCGGGCGATCCGACCGCAGCGGGCTCGGCCGCGGCCTCCGCCTCGTCGACCGAGATGCCGAACGCGGTCGCGAGACCCACCAGACCCGTCGGGTAGCCCTGGCCGACCGCCCTGAATTTCCAGCCATCGCCGCGCCGGTAGAGCTCACCGCAGATGATCGCGGTCTCCTCGCCGGTCTCCGGCCGCACATCGAACACGGCGAGTGGATCCCCGCCCGCCGAGCCCGCGTCGTACAGCAGGATGCGCAGATCGCGGACCTGCTGGAAGGCGGCGCCGTCCGAGGACGCGGCGATGACCACCTGCTCGACCGAGGGGTCGAGGGCGCCGAGGTCGGCCTCGATGGTGTCGGTCAGCCCCTCGGCGACACTGCGCTTCGGTAGCCGTCGTACCAGGCCGGAAGGGTGCCTGGGCTGGTTGTAGAAGACGAAGTCCTCGTCGGAGCGCACACGGCCACCGGTGCCGAGAAGCAGGGCCGAAGCGTCCACATCGGGGACCCCGGCGCCCGGGGTCCAGCGCAGCACGGCCCGTACGGCCGTGGCATCGAGCGGGACGTTCGAGCCCTTCAGCATCGCGTGCGTCATGGCGGTCATCCTGCCTGCTGGCCACCCGCGCAGACAACGTGGGGGTCGCAACCCATGTCCCGGCACCGCGTCGGAACCACTCACCCCGCACCTTGCGGAACCGTCGGGAAATGGACGAGTTACCCGAAATTCATGCACGCAGGGAACTCTCGACACCAGTCTTTACGTACTATTACCGGCCATGCGTTGTCCGGCCGGCCAGGCAGTACGGGGGAAATATATGCGGCATTTCGGGCACATCTCGCCCGCTGCGCGGAAGGGCCTGTTCCATCGGGAGCCGGCTGAGTTCGGTGCGGGCTCGCCCGCCCGCACGCTTTCGGCCGCCCTGGGCGCCACCCTCTACTCCCCGGCCACCCGGCCGCGGCTCGCGGACGACATCATCAAACAGGCCGGGCGGGGTGTCGTCTCGATGGTGCTGTGCCTGGAGGACTCGATCGACGACTCCGAGGTGGCGGAGGCCGAGGAGAACCTGGTCAGGCAGTTCACCGACCTCGCGGCGCGCGGTGTCGAGGTGCCGCTTCTCTTCATCCGGGTCCGTGAGCCGGAGCAGATCACGGACCTGGTGAACCGGCTCGGCGGCTCCGCCCGATTGTTGTCCGGTTTTGTACTTCCGAAATTCACGGAAGAGCGTGGTGTGCCGTTCATGGAGGCACTCACCAAGGCCGAGACGGCCATGAGCCGACGGCTCTTCGCGATGCCCGTCCTCGAATCCCCGGAGCTGCTTCATCTGGAGTCCCGCGGCGAGACACTGCGGGGAATCGCCCGTACCGTGGACAGGTACCGGGACCGGGTGCTCGCGCTGCGGCTCGGGGTCACCGACTTCTGCTCGGCGTACGGACTGCGCAGGGCGCCCGACATGACGGCGTACGACGTGCAGCTCGTCGCCGCGGTCATCGCCGACGTGGTCAATGTCCTGGGCCGGGCGGACGGCACCGGTTTCACCATCACCGGCCCGGTGTGGGAGTACTTCCGACTTCAGGAGCGCATGTTCAAGCCGCAGCTGCGCCGCAGCCCCTTCCTGGAGGGCCGGGCCGAGGAGCTGCGCACGGAGCTGATCGAGCACGACCTGGACGGACTGCTGCGGGAGATCGAGCTCGACCGGGCCAACGGGCTGCTCGGCAAGACCTGCATCCACCCGTCGCACGTCGCGCCCGTCCACGCACTGTCCGTGGTCAGCCATGAGGAGTTCAGCGATGCACAGGACATCCTGCGGCCGGAGCGGGGAGGCGGTGGAGTGATGCGCTCCGCGTATACGAACAAGATGAACGAAGTGAAGCCCCACCGGGCCTGGGCCGAGCGCACGCTGCTGCGGGCCGAGGTCTTCGGCGTGGCGAAGGAAGACGTCGGGTTCGTGGATCTGCTGGCCGCGGGCCTCGCGGAATGAGCGCGTCCCGAACGAGCGAGCGCGCAGCAGGGAAAGAGAAGGCGAACGTGGTGTGGTCGGGCAGCTGGGTGGCGGAGCGACTGGGCGTCGAGCTCGTCGGCAACGGGACGCCCGGCGGTGACGGCGAGCTCCGGGAGCTGCTGGGCCTGGCTCTGCGCCGCAACCCCAAGCGGGCCCATCTGCTCGTCTCCAATGTGCTGGGCAAGCATGTGCCGCAGAGGCCGTCCGTGGTCTACGGGGCGGGCTTCGAACTCGGTCTGCGGGTGCGCGAGCACCTCGGGGAGACGCTGGCGCGCCGGTCGGTGGTCCTCGGGTACGCGGAGACGGCCACCGGTCTCGGCCACGCGGTCGCCGACGGGCTGGGAGTGGCGCCGTACCTCCACTCGACACGCCGTCCGGTCGAGGGAGTCGTCCGGGCGGGCGGCTTCGAGGAGTCGCACTCGCACGCGACCTCGCATCTGCTGCTGCCGGAGGATCCGACGCTGCTCGGGACCGGCGGTGAGGGCCGGGCGGGAGAGCCTCTCGTGCTGGTGGACGACGAGTTCTCCACGGGCAACACCGTGCTCAACACGATCCGCGCGCTGCACGAGCTGTACCCGCGCGACCGGTACGTGATCGTGGCCCTGGTGGACATGAGGTCGCCGGCCGACCGCGGACGCCTGACCGAGTTCGCCGCGGAGATCGGCGCACGTGTCGACCTGGTGGCGAGGGGAACGGGCACGGTCCGGCTCCCGGACGGCGTCCTGGAGAAGGGGCAGGCACTGGTCGCCGCCCATGAGCGGGCCGCCGAGGCGAGCGACGGCGGCGCGGCTGCCGCAACCGGGGCCGGATCGTCGGTACCGGGGCGGGAGGCCGACACCCGCTGCACCCGGGTGGAGCTGGGGTGGCCGGCCGGGGTGCCCGACGGCGGCCGGCACGGCTTCACCCCCGGACATCGCGCAAGTCTGGAATCGGCCCTTCCCGCCATGGCCGCCCGCATCGCCGACGCCCTGGACGGCGACGCCCGCCGCGTGCTGGTCCTCGGCTTCGAGGAGCTGATGTACGCACCGCTCCGGCTCGGCACGGCACTGGAGGACCACACCGACGCCGAGGTGCGGTACTCGACCACCACGCGTTCCCCCGTCCTCGCCGTCGACGACCCCGGCTACGCGATACGCAGCCGTCTGGTCTTCCCGGCCCACGACAACCCGGCCGACGGCCCCGGCGAGCGCTTCGCCTACAACGTCGCGGGCGCCGGTTTCGACGCGGTGGTGGTGGTCGTCGACTCCACTGCCGACACCCCGGAGCTGCACGCTCCCGGCGGCCTGCTGGCGGAGCTGGCCGCGCACACCGCCCAGGTCCTGCTGGCCGTCGTCCCCTCGTACGTCCCGTACGCCTCCTCACCCGCCCCCGAACGGCAGGAACCCCGCATGCTGCCCGAGCCCCTTCGCGGCCCCGTCTTCTCCTCCTACGAGCCGGACGACGTCGGATGGCTGCTCCAGGACCTCTCGGACACCGAGCTGGAGGCGCCCACCGAGGAGCGCGAGGAAGCGATACAGAGCGGTGGCGCGCACTACGCCGAGTCGCTGCCCGTCGAGTACCAGCCGTCCGCCGAGTACCAGGACCTGTTCAAGGCGGCCCTGGACCTTTCGGCCGCCCGCATCGCACGGGCCGTCGGCACCGTCACCGAGACGGTTCTCGCCGAGCGCACCCCCCGCCCTGTTCTCGTCTCCCTCGCCCGGGCCGGTACCCCGGTCGGTGTGCTGATGCGCCGCTGGGCGCAGCACCGGCACGGACTCGATCTGCCGCACTACGCCGTCTCCATCGTGCGCGGACGGGGCATCGACGCCAACGCACTGCGCTGGCTGGCCGCCCACCACAACCCGGCGGACGTCGTCTTCGTCGACGGCTGGACCGGCAAGGGGGCGATCACCCGTGAACTGTCGGCGGCGCTCGCCGAGTTCGAGGGCTTCGACCCCGAGATCGCGGTCCTGGCCGACCCGGGCGGCTGCGTCCGCACCTACGGCACCCGCGAGGATTTCCTCATCCCGTCCGCCTGCCTCAACTCCACCGTCTCCGGACTGATTTCGCGCACGGTGCTCCGTGCCGACCTGGTCGGCCCGCATGACTTCCACGGCGCGAAGTTCTACCGGGAGCTGGCGGACGCCGATGTGTCCGGCCACTTCCTCGACACCGTCGCCGAGCACTTCGACGAGGTCGCCGACGCGGTGGACGCCGAGGTCAAGGAGCTGCTCGCCGCGGACCGCGCCCCGACGTGGGACGGCTGGGCGGCCGTCGAGCGCATCAGCGAGGAGTACGGCATCCACGATGTGAACCTGGTCAAGCCGGGGGTCGGCGAGACCACACGCGTACTGCTGCGACGCGTCCCGTGGAAGATCCTCGCCAAGCGCGGCGCCGGCGCCGACCTCGAGCACATCAGGCTGCTGGCCGAGCAGCGCGGAGTGCCGGTCGAAGAGGTCGACGAACTCCCGTACACCTGCGTGGGACTGATCCACCCGAAGTACACCCGGGGAGCGACGGGAGCGGACGGCAAGGCGGTGGCGTCACAGTGACCACCCCGACCTCCCTGACCACCCCGGGCTCGGTGACCATCCCGACGCCCACGGCCGCCCCGGCCCCCATGGCCGCCCCGGCCGGCCCCGTGACGCTGGTCGCCAGCGACCTCGACCGCACCCTCATCTACTCGACGGCGGCGCTCCAGCTCTCCATGCCGGACGCCGAAGCACCCCGGCTGCTCTGCGTCGAGGTGTACGGCCACAAGCCGCTCTCCTATCTCACGGAGACGGCCGCCGCACTCCTCGACGAGCTGGCCCGCACCACGGTCTTCGTACCCACGACCACCCGCACCCGTGAGCAGTACCACCGCATCAGGCTCCCCGGCCCCGCACCGAAGTTCGCCATCTGCGCCAACGGGGGACACCTCCTGGTCGACGGGGTGTCCGACCCCGACTGGCAGACACAGGTGGCCCGCCGGCTCGCCGACGAGTGCGCCTCGCTCGCCGAAGTCCGCGCCCACCTCGTCGCCACCACGGACCCTGCCTGGCTCCTCAAGGAGCGGGTCGCCGAGGACCTCTTCGCCTATCTCGTCGTCGAACGCTCGCTGCTGCCCGCGGGCTGGGTGAGGGAGCTGGCCGAATGGGCGGACCCCCGTGGCTGGACCGTGTCGCTCCAGGGCCGCAAGATCTACGCCGTACCCAAGCCGCTCACCAAGAGCGCCGCGATGAACGAAGTCGCCTGCCGCGCCGGCGCCACGCTCACCCTCGCCGCCGGTGACTCGCTCCTCGACGCCGATCTGCTTCTCGCCGCCGACCACGCCTGGCGCCCCGGCCACGGCGAGCTCGCCGACACCGACTGGAGCGCCCCGCACGTCGACGTGCTGACGGAGGGCGGTGTGGCGGCGGGTGAGGAGATCCTCCGGCGTTTCCTTCGCGCTTCCGTCCCGCAGCAGGGCCTCCGGCAAGGAACAGTGGTACCTGAGGCCGTGACCGGTCTGCCCGGCAGGTGACCAGCTGCCGGGCAGGTGACCGCCTGCCCGGCAGGCACAGAGGGAGTGCGCGATGAGCAAGGGAAACGAAACCAAGATCACGGACGAGCTGTACGCGTACATGCTGGCGCACAACCCGCCGCTCGACGCGGTACAGCGTGAACTCGTCGCGACCACGTACGCGCAGCTTCCCGAACAGGCGGGGATGCAGTCCGCCGAGGAGCAGGGTCCGCTGCTCGCCTTCCTCGTACGGCTGACGGGTGCCCGGCACATCGTCGAGGTCGGGACGTTCACCGGGTTCTCGGCCCTGGCGATGGCGCAGGCACTGCCCGCCGACGGGCGGCTGATCGCCTGCGACATCTCGGAGGAGTGGACCGCCTACGGCCGCGAGGCGTGGGAGAAGGCGGGCGTCGCCGACCGCATCGAGCTGCGCATCGCCCCCGCTCTCGACACCCTGGCGGCGATGCCGTCCGAGCCGCACATCGATCTGGCCTACCTGGACGCGGACAAGGGCAACTACATTCCGTACTGGGAAGAGCTGGTGCCCCGGATGCGCCGCGGCGGCCTCATCGTCACCGACAATGTGCTGTTCCACGGCGGTGTGACCGACCCACGGGCAACCGGCGGAGCGGCGGCCATCAAGGAGTTCAACGAGCATGTGGCCGCGGATCCGCGGATGGACAGCGTCATGCTCACCGTGGCGGACGGACTGACCCTCTCCCGCAAGCGCTAGCGACCGTCCGCCCGGGCGGGTCAGCCGCAGCAGCCCCCGCCACAGCAACCGCCGCCGCCCGACGGGGCGGCGGGCGCGGACTTGGCCGACGCCCCGCCCACGGCCACCGTGGAGAGGAGCTTCACCGTGTCCTCGTGCCCGGCGGGGCAGGAGGCGGGGGCCGACGACTCGGCCATCGGACGGCTGAGTTCGAACGTGTCTCCGCAGGAGCGGCAGCGGTATTCGTAACGAGGCATGGCCCCAGGCTAACCGGCGGGCACCGCGGCTACCGCGTAATACGGCTCCGGCCGGCGATGGGCATGGACGCACTCCGGTCGTGGCGCTCTTCGACGGCGGCCTCATCGGGATGGCGGGCGCGCCAGTACGGGTTGTCGTGCGGGAGCCCGCCGCTGACCCTTCCGTACATCCCGAACATCATCAGCATCAGCCCGACGACAAAGCTGAACAGGACGTTCTGCATGCGGAAGGCGAGGAAATTGAAGTCGGTGTCGAGCAGCGCCAGATTGATGAAGCCACTGAGGATGAACGCGATGCCCAGCACCATGTTGACCGTCGAGGCGAAGTTGCCGCCGATCACCATCCCGACGAACAGGAGCAGGCCGACGCAGATGGAGAGGACGCTGAGCGACCCGTTGGTGTTCAGGCCCGCGACAGTGGCGTCGCCCGTGTTGAAGAAGCCGATCTTGTCGATGAGTCCCAGGATGCCGAAAGCGAGCAGCAACAGCCCCATCAACCCCGCCCCTATGCGGTAGACGCTGTTGAGCCGGTGATCGACCGGGAGATGGTCGTCGAACCGGGCGGCTCTGCTGCGCCGTGCGGGCTTCTGTGCACGTCGCCGCGGGGGATGCACTGCATGGGTAGCCATGGGGGCCTCCTTCGCGCTACCCCCAGGATCCGCCCCGCGCCCGGCCGCGACAACTCAGCCGCCGGCGCCCCGCTCCTCCCGGATCTCCGAGACCACCCGCGCCGCCGTCTGCCGCACGGCTTCGGTCTCGGTCAGGAAGTGCCAGTAGTCGGGGTGACGGCCCTCCAGCCCGGCGATCGCCTGCTCCAGCCGGGCCACGGAGTCGTCCAGCGGCCGGGCGTGGCGCGGCTCGGGTGTGTTGCGCCCCGCCATGGCCAGGCGCTGGGCGTCGCGGATGGCGAACCTGGTCCGCTGGATCTCCTGCTGGGGATCCTTGGCCACGTCGTCGAGGCGGCGCAGCCGGTCACCGGCCGCGGACACGGCCTCGTCCGTCGCGTTCAGCAGGGCCCGCACGGTGGACAGCCGCGACGTCGCATCGGCCCAGCGCTGCTCGCCCCGTGCCTCGGTGGCCTCCTTGAGCTTCTCCTCGGCCTGCCGCACATTGACCGCGGCCTGCTCGGGCACGGACTGGAGGTCCTGCCAGCAGGCAGCGGTGAACCGCCGCCGCAGCTCGCTCAGCACCGGCTCCACCGAGCCCGCGCGCGTCGTCAGCGCTTGGGCTCGCGTGCGCAGCGACACCAGCCGGTGGTCGATCTCCGCGGCGCGCTCCGGAAGCTGCGCCGCCTCGGCCCGCACGGCCTCGGCGCCACGCAGCACCTGGTCGGCGCGTTGCAGCGTCTCCGGTACGCCGTGCCTGCCGGCGCCCTGATTGAGCTTGGTCAGCTCGGGGGCGAGGGCCGCCAGGCGTGCGGCGAGATCGTCCGCCCGCAGTCCGGACGCGCGCGCCGCGTCGAGAGCATTGCTCGCGCCGAGGAGCGCTTGTCGCGCCCGTTCGACGGCCGGCGCGAGCCGGGCGAGCTGCGTCTCGGCGCTCCCCAGGAGCGGACCGAGTCCCTGCGCGAACCGATCCAGCTCGCCCTTGACCCGCACGAGCTCGTCCTTGGCGGCGGTCAGCTCCGTCCGGGCACGCGACGCAACAGCAGGCTCAAGATCGTCGCGATCCAGATCATGGGCGTCGACCGCCGTGATGTACGCATGGCTCGCCTCGTCGATCCGCCGCCCCAGCGCGGCGAAATCGTCCACGACCTTCCGCGCGGCGGGCGAGCTGTCCACCGCGGTGATCGTCTCGATCGAGATCTGCAGATCGCGCTGGGCCGTGTCCAGCTCGTAGAAGGCCTCCGCAGCCGCGTCCTTCGCCGCCTGCGCATCGGCGCGCTGGCCCTCCCCGCGACCGCCGAACCAGCGCCGCGTACCACCACCGGCGAAGGCGGCCGGCAACGCGGCGGCGAGCAACGGAACCGGCAGCAGCATCAATCCGAGGACGTCCCTGACGGCGGTTCTGCCACCCGCTCTTGCCTGCGGCCGCGCGTGTGTCGCCGTCACATCCCTCTCCCGTGCCGTATCGCCTTGCCCGGTTCATTCTCCCACCAGGTAAGGACGAACACACGGGCCCGTTAGTTCGCGCTTCGAACCGTGATTTCCCCGTTGTCGCTGCGGGCCTTCACCACATGCGGGCTGCTGTCGCTGCGCGGCACCCGCACCGAGATGTCCCCGTTCCCGGCGACGGCCGTCACCGCGTACGTCTGCGACCCCTTCGGCAGTTCGATGGTCACCCGGCCGTTGTCACTGACGGTGTCCACCCGATCCGGCACGGCTGTGAACCCGAGCCGGACCTCCCCGTTTTCGGACCGCGCGGAGACGGACGTGCTGGAGATCCGCTCCGTGACGACGCCCCCGTTGTCGCTCTCCAGCTTCAGCGGCGCACTGGAGTCACGCACGGTCACCTTCCCGTTGTCGGAGCGGAGTGTGAGAGGAGTGTCGAACCCGGAGGCGACGACCCTGCCGTTGTCACCGTCGACCGTCACCGCGACCCCACGCGGCACCTTCACCTGATGCAGGGCCTCGCAGTTGCTGACGACCGCCGTGCACTTCACCCGCAGCGTGAGCCTGCCGTCCCGCATCGACCAACGCGCGTCGGGCCCGCTCCCGAGCACCACCCACCCGTCGACGCGGCGCGTCACCTCGACCTTGTCCACATCCGCCGGTACGAGCTCCACGGCCGTATTGCCGGAGTCGATCGTCAGGGACTTCCCCCCGAACGCGAACGACTTGTGCTCGACCGGTGCGTCATCCACATCCGCACTTCCGCAACCGGACAGCCCCAGGGCGACGACCACGGCTCCGACGGATGCGACGAGTGTGCGAGTGCGGGTATGGAGTGCCACGGTGATCGATCCCCCGTCCGGGTCCGGGGGGCTTGTCCCACCGGTCTGGGACCACCGTAGGGAGCGCGGCAGCCCGGGGTGAATCCGGACGGCTACCGTATGCGAGGTGGGGATATCCCCCGAATCCCTCGCTCTTCCCCGGCCCGGACAACCGTTTGTGAGCATGGGCCATGCGCCATGTAGGCTGTTCCTTCATCCACGGGTGCGTAGCTCAGGGGTAGAGCGCTGCTCTTACAAAGCAGATGTCGGCGGTTCGAAACCGTCCGCGCCCACCAGCAGGAAGCACGACAAAGGCCCAGGTCACCGGCATCAAACCGGGAACCTGGGCCTTGATCGTTTCTCCGTCATTCCGGCAGGGGAGTGGCGTCGTGCCACTCACGTGCCAGATGCCTCCTCCGGACCCTCCCCGGAGGGCTCGGCCGGGCGGACCTTTTTGATCTGCTCATCGACGTGAGCGGCGATCGCATGGTCCCGCCCGTTGACCAGGTGCTGATAGATCAGCGCGGCCCGCACCGACGAGTGCCCCATGCGCTGCATCAGCTCACGCGTCGTCGCGCCACCGGTCGCGGCGAGGGTGTTCCCGGTATGGCGCAGATCGTGGAAGTGGACGTCTCCCAGGCCGGTCGTCTCCAGGGCCCGCAACCACAGGCGGCGGAAGTTGTTCCGGCGAAGCTGCCCGCCACGTGCGCCGGTGAAGACCAGCTCGGTACGACCCGGCTCTGCGTAGGCAGCGAGGTGAGCAGCCACGTCCTCAGTCAGCGAGGCAGGGAAGGCGACGGTGCGGACACCGGCCGCGCTCTTGGGCGTCTTGACCAGGATGCCGTCCGTGCGGGTCTCGGCCAGGGCCCGCCGTACGGCGACGGTTCGCCGTACGAGGTCGACGTCATGACGCTGGAGCGCGGCGAGCTCCCCGAAGCGGAGGCCGGTGAAGGCCGCCAGGAGGATGAACACCCGGAAGCGCACCGGTACGGCGTCGGCGAGCTGGAAGACCTCCGAGACGTCCAGGAACGGCCGCTCGGCTGTCTTAGCCGCCCCAGCGCCCTTGATACGGCAGGGGTTGCGCTGGATCACCTCGTCGTCGACCGCGGTGCTCATGACGGCGCGGAGGATCTGATACGCCTTGGCGACCGTCGGCTCACCGACACCAGATTCCAGGAGGCCGGCACGCCAGCGGCGGATCTGCGGTGTCGTGATCTCACTCAGGACCACGTTCGCGAAGGTCGGCAGGATGTGGAGGCGAAGCGCGCTGCCGTTACGTTCGCGGGTAGTCGCGGCGTAGTCGCGCTCTTTGAACCAGGCGTCGGCGTACACCCCGAAGAGAACCTTGTCGTCCGGGTTCCTCCATCGGCCGTCGAGGATCTCCGCTTCCTTGCGGACGAGCCACCGATCAGCATCGGTCTGAGTGGAGAAGGTCTCCGGCGCCGAACGCAGCAGGCCATCCGGACCGGGATACCGCACCTGAAAGCGACCGGACGGCAGCTTGCGGACCGACCCGAACCGGCGACGTTTGCCTCTCTGGTTCGCCATCAGGCCACCGCCCTCAAGCGCCGACGGCTCGTGACGATCGGCTGCACGGTGTTGACCGCGATGAAGTCAGCCAACGCGCTCTCGGGGATCCGGACATGCCGCCCCACCTTCACGAACACGATCCTCCGTTCGGCGATCAGGCGCCGAGGAAAGCGAACGGTTGTGCCGAGGAGTTGAGCAGCCTCCTCCACTGTGAGCAGTCGATCAGTCATGCGGCCATCTCTCCTTCCGGGTCGGGTGCGATGGAGGCGGCGAGCCATTCCTCGCCGCGGGTGAGGCCGGTTCCGGCGAAGTTCCAATGGGCGAGGACGAGGGTGGTGTCGTCACCGTCCAGGTCGGCCGGCACGGGGGTTTGGTCACCGTGGGCGATGGCGGCTTGGAGGCGTCGCCATTCGGCGCGGGCGGTGCGTAGGGCGCCGAGGGTGGTGGAGTAGCGGCGGGTTTTGGTGGAGAAGTGGCCGCGGAACCCCAGCATGTGGGCCCATGCCCTGAGCCGGAGCTCTGCGAGGTCCTTGCGAGCGCCGAGGGCCCAAGCGGTGCGGATCATCTGGCGGGCGTGTTCGGTGAGGGTCATACGGGCGAGTTCGGCGAGGAACTTCAGCGGGCGGTCGAGGGTGCCGGTCGCGGTCTCGGCTCCTTTGGTTGCGTACTTGGCGATGTAGGCGGCGACGGCTCGTTCGGTGAGTTCGGTGCCCCCGTCGAAGTCGGCTGTGCGGATGGGGCGGATGTCGAGCTGTCGGCCGAAGGCGAAGGTGTGGGCGCGGCCGTCGACGATCGGCCCGGGCACGTCGGCAGCGGTGGCGGCGGCGCGGATGGCGTCGGCGAGGAGGTCTGGGGTGGCCCAGGCCGGGGGCGGGGTGTCGCCGCCGTCGGGGCCGTCGAGGCGGATCACGGCGTGGAAGTGGATGGCGCCGCGGCGCTGGTACTCGGCGACCTTGGCGAAGGAGACGCGGGCGTGGTCGGCGAAGGCGCGTTGGGAGAGGCCGGCGCGCTTGGCGACTTCCCGGCGCAGGTAGATGGAGAAACGGGCCCAGATTTTCGAGGCGTGCGCGTTCCAGAGCACGGCTGCTTCGTAGTCGTAGGCGGCGGGCGCGAGCGGGGTGCCTAACTCGGGTGCGTCGTCCGGATGCTGAGTGCCGCAGCGGCAACGGCTGGAGGCGGGTTGGTTGTGGACGGGCCCGAAGCTGGGGGCGGTGAAGGTTGCGAACACCCGTGGGTGGGTGGCGACTTGTGCGGGGGTGCCTTTGCCGCCGCGGAGTCCGGCGGTGATGAGTTGGTAGGTGTCGCGTCGGTAGGTCTCTGCGCAGGCAGGGCAGCGGGTGGCGCGGCGGTTGTTGCAGCGGACCAGGAGGTTCCCGGCGGGCAGATCCGAGGAGTGGAGTTCGTCGAGGATTTCGCCGGTGGCGGGGTGGATGTCGGTGCGCTGTCCGTCGAGGCGGATGGGTGTGGTGCAGCCGCCGAGGCCGCGCAGTTGGCGCATGAGGCCGGGCATGGTGCCCAGGCTGGCGAGGAACGCGAGGTCGCCCACCGGGGGCGGTGCGGTGGTCGTGGTCACTGTGGAGTCCTCCTCTCGAAAGGCAGAGGCCGGGACACCGGGCCGGAAGGGCGCGCGGTGTCCCGGCGGCGGGGTCAGCGGCTGGTGAAGGCGGCGGTGGCCGCGGTGTCGAGCAGGGTGCGCAGGGGCGGGGTGATGCCGGTGCCGTGGCAGGTGCGGCAGTGGGCGGTGATGGTGCGCCGGTTGCCGTTGCGGTCGCGGCCGCCGAGGGTGATGGCGGCGGAGGCGAAGCCGTCGCAGCTGGGGCAGATGCGCACCGGGGCGGGGGTGGGCTGGGCCATGATGGGGTTCTCCTTCGGTCCTTTGGGATGGAGGGGGCAGGGCTCTCGGGGCGGCGGAAACTTGGCGGTTGAGGCCGCCCCGAGGGCCGGTTACAGGTGAGTCGTGCGGCGGCCGTGGCCTTTGGCCGCGTACATGGCGGCGTCAGCTGCGGCGAGTGCGTCGGTGAGGGTCGCCACGGGCAGATCAGCGATGCGGCAGCTGCCGACCGAGGCGGAGACCGGCAGCAGGCAGCCGCGGTAGGGGACCGGGCGGCGCAGAGCGGCTGTGAGGGCGGCGAGGCCGGTGGTGCGGTCAGGGTGGGTGACGATGGCGGTGAACTCGTCTCCGCCGAGCCGTGCGGCGATGCCGTCCTGGTCGCACCAGGCGGTCAGCCGGGCGGCTGTGGCGGTGAGGACGGCGTCCCCGGCGGCGTGTCCGTGGGTGTCGTTGATTGCTTTGAAGTCGTCCAGGTCGAGCAGCAGGACGAGCGAGTCCGGGGTGCGGGTGATCAGGCGTTCAGCGCGGGCGGTCCATCCGGCGCGGGTATGGAGGCCGGTCAGCGGGTCGCGGCGGGCAGTGGCCAGGCGGCGGGCGAGGAAGCCGCTGTGTATGGCCCAGCCGACGGCGGGTAAGGCGATGGCCGCGGCTTGCAGGTCCATTGCCCTCACCGCTTCCGGGGGTCGTTGAGCAGGGAGCGCAGGACGACGGCGCAGACGGCGACCGAGGCGCCCGTGATGGCGACGGCCAGCAGCATCGAGACCAGGACCGCGCCGACGACGAGTACGACGGCAGCGCCACCGCCGACTACCGCCAGGACACCGGCCGGGGACAGCCGTACCGCTGGCCCGGAAGCGACCGGGGCGGGCGCCGGGGTGGTGTGCTGGCAGGCGCAGGCTGCAGCGTGGTGCTGCTCGACCGGGGCCGGAGCCGGGGCGGTGGTGATGAGCGGGGTGGCGATGCCGGTGGGCAGCGGGTTGACCGGGATGCGGGGGCGGATCATGGGGTGTTCTCCCTTCGGGCGGGTTACTTGACGGCGGTGTCGATGACGGGGGCCAGGAGGCTGTCGGCGAGGAGGTAGCCGCCGAGGAGGAGCACGACGACGAGCCAGGCCGGGGGACGGAAGAGCTTGATGCCGAGCCAGCCGACGACGATCAGGGCGAGCCAGAGAGGGACGTCCATGGGGGTCGGTCCTTTCGGTCAGTGGGTGCGGCAGCGGTGGGTGCGCGCGGCGAGTTGGGCGGCGGACTGGCTGGAGTAATCGGCGGACCAGCCGCAGTCGTCGTTGCCGCAGACGGCGGCGTGCTTGGTGCGGCCGTGGCGGTCGCGGTGGGTGCCGATCTGCACCGGGCCGATCCGCATCACGGAGTGGAAGAAGTCACGGGCAGCCATCACGGGTCTCCTTGTCAGGCGAGGTGGGTAGCGAGCTGGGCGGCCATCGGACCGGGCAGGCCGAGGCGGTCGCGCAGGGTGTCGGCGTCGATCGGGTTGCCGGTCGCGGAGCGGTGCGCGTCGGCGAGCTTGCGGGCGTGGTCGACCAGAGCGGGCGGAACATCCACCGGTGGCGGAGCGGGCAGCGCGGGGACGGGATCGGCAGCTTCGACCGCGTCCGGGAACGGCTCACGTTCGGGGGCCAATTCGGCCGGCACGATTGCCGGAGCCGCCGCAGGAGTGGGTTCGGGGGCGGTGTCCGGCTCACTGGTCGGGGTGTGGACGAGGAGGGTTCCGCCGAGGAAGGCGAGGGCGGGCCATCCGGCGACGAGGATGCGGAGCCAGGCGGGGACGTCGGTGAGGTCGAGGAGTCCGGCGGTGGCGATGTTCGCGCCGAGGGATGCGGCCAGTGCGACGGCGAACCAGGTCCATGCAGCGCGGGTCGGCTTGCCGGTGGTGCGGAGGATGCGCAGGCGCCGCCAGGCCGCGACGAGGAGCAGGTCGACGGAGATGGGGTAGGCCCAGGCTTTCCAGCCGTCCTGTCCGGCTGCCGCGGCAATGTCGTGCAGGTGGGCGAAGGACAGGGCACCGGCGATCACGGCTTGCACGAGGACGGCGTCCGGGCGGATCGAGCGGGTCATGTCTTCACCTCCTTCGCTGGGGTGTTGGGGCCGGGGCCGGGCGGGTATCCATGTCCTGCCGCCCGGCCCCGGCGGGGATCTACTCGGGGGCGTGGCCGGTGCCGAAGCAGGTCAGGCAGAGGGCTTCCTGCCGGTCGGCGGAGTCGCGCTTCTTGCGGCCTCCGACCTGGAAGGACTCGGAGACCTGACCGGCCCTCTTGCAGTCCGGACACGGCTTCCTCTTCACGGCGGGTGTGCGACGGGGCCTCTTCGCGGCGGGCATGGCGTCCTCCCTTTGGGCATGGCGGGGGTAGGGACTTGGCGCGAAGGGCGGTCGCGCCGCCGTGGGGTGCGGGGTGTGTCAGGCCGTGGCGGGGGTGCTGGCCGGGGCCGGGATCTTGACCAGGGACACGTCCGGCAGGACCGGCCGAAACGCGGCGAGCCCGTCGAGTGCCGGCGTGCGGTGCGCGTGTGCATTGCAGGCGGTCACGGCCTGGCGCAGCGTCGTAAACGGGGTGCGGATACGGACCCAGCCGCCGGAGGAGTCACCGGCCACGGCCATACCGGGGCGTTCGATGGGGATCTGTGTGGTGGCCGACACCGCATCGGAGGAGATGTCGCCGAACGCCATCTTGGCGGAGGCTTCATCGTTGACCCGGTGCGAGACGCGGCCGGTCAGCTGGGCCCGGAGCATGGTGATGCCGTCCCCGAGTTCGGCGCCGAATCGCTGCCCGCAGATCTCCACATAGATCCCCGCCGCACGACCGAGCTGGACGAGGCGAACCAGGGCGGTGATGATCCGCTCCCGCCGCTTCTTCTCCGCCGAGGTGGAGAACAGGGCGAGTTCCGCCACCTCGTCGACGAGGAGGACGACCGGGACCGGCCGCAGATCATCCGGGAGGCCCCAGATGTCGGCAGTGATTTCCCCGTCCGGAGTGTCGGCGCTGATGCGCTGTTCGCTGCGGATCACCTGGTACGTGTCGGCCATCCGGACCACGAGGGCCTCCAGCAGCTCGACGGCGTCATCGGGGTTGTCCGCCAGGGCGGAAAACCGGCGGGCAAGCGGGGCGAGCTCCACTCCTTCCTTGCAGTCGATCCCGACCAGGGCGACGTTGAGCGGCGCGAGTTCCTTGACCAACTGCCGCTGGTAGACAGATTTCCCGGACTTGGTGGCCCCGAGGTTCAGGGCGTGCGGGACCTCCTGGTAGTCCCGGTAGTGGACTGCTCCGTCCTCCCGGAGGGCGACCGGGACCCGCAGCCCTTCCCGGTTGACCTTGGCGGGCATCTGGACCCGCTTGAGGACGTCGTAGCCGGTCATCCGTAACTCGATGACACCCGACTTGATCTCACGCGAGGTGATGCCCTGCATGGCGAACGAGTGCCGCAGCCGGTCCGTGGATGCCATGAAGTCGAACGCGTCCTGACCGGGCCGCATCTTCAGCCGCAGCACCAGCCCGGTACGGGTCGGCCGCATCCGCAGGATCCGCGGCGGACGGGAGTCCGGGGCCGGGCGGTTGGTCATCCTGGCCCACGTCAGCCGCAGTCGGGACGGCGGAACCGTCAGCCCGCACGCATCCATGACCGACGCGTACCGGAAGGACACCCGCACCATCGCGAAGACGACGCCGAACGTCATCCAGTACCAAGCCGGACGCTTCGACCGCAGAACCAGCACGGCGGCGACCAGGAGCAGACTGACGATCAGCAGGACGTTTCCCGACATGGTGATCAGGCCTGGGCGCTGGACGGGGTGACCAGGGCGACGGCGCGGAACGCGATGCCGAAGCGCTTCTCACCGTTGAACGTGTTCTCCCAGTCACGGGCCTTGAGGCCGACGACCTTGACCGGCATCCCGAGCGTGACGCCGGCCGGGATACCCGTCTCCGGGATCGAGACGGTGTAGAGGTTCGCCTCACCCTCGTCCGCGATCGTCAGGCCGACCGTCATCATCTTGGCCTTCGTCTCGCGGTCGACCGCGATCTCGCCCGTCTCTTTGTTGATCACCTTGAGCTTCGGTTCCACCGCGACGAAGACAACGGCGCTAGAAAGATCAATCTTGAACGATGACATGATGGAAGCTCCCTTGTAGGGGCGGAAGCGGCGACTTGCTTGGCGGTAGGGCGCCGCTTCCTGCGTTTGAGTTCTTCGAGCCCTGTCGGCAACAGCCGCGGGGCTTTTCGCTTTCCCATCTGGTGCGCACCAATAGGTTGCAACTGGTGCGCACCAGATGTCAAGCGGTTGATGCGATGGTCTGCCTCAACTCGCTTTGCTCTGACGCTTCTAGAGAAGCTCCTCTCTCAACTGACCGGTAGACAACAGAGGTTCACCGCGATCTCGTTAACCTCGGTGTTAACCCCTGCCGACCTGCGCCGATGTGAGGCATGCTGCTGTGAAGAGTTGACGGACCAGGTGCAGGGGCGGCGGTGCAGGTGCTCAACCGGCTACGGGAAGCCAGAGGTGCGCGAGAGTGGTCACAAGCGCGGCTCATCCACGAGCTTGAGCAATACGCACGACGGCATGCGCTCGACATCGGCTCGACCGCCAGCCTGCGCGTCTACGTCTCGGAGTGGGAGAACGGCAGACGCTCGATCAGCGAGCGCTACGCGAAGATCCTGCGGCCGGTGCTGGGTGTCACCGATGAGGAGCTATTCGGCCAGCAGGCTCCCGCAGAGGCGCCCCCCGCGGTCGACGGATACGACGACCTGATCAACCGGATCGATTCGGCGCGCAGCGTCAGTCTCACCATGGTGAAGACATTCATGGACCAGACGGAGCTACTACGTACCCAGGATCGCCAGATGGGCGCCGCATCCCTCATAGATCAGATGACGGGCCACCTCACGACTTTGGAAGACGCGCTCACGTTCGCAGTGCTCCCCGAGACACGTCGACCCGTTGCTCTGGCGTTGGCCGGAGCTTCTACCCTCGCTGCCTGGCAAGCACTCGATGCCGGAGGAGTCGAACGGGCCTGGCGGAACTACGAGTTAGGGAAGCGCGCCGCTCAGGAGGCTGGTGAGCCGATGTACCTCGCACATGCCATGGCGGAGCAGGCATACGTACTCAACGAAGCAGGCCGCCCCGAGACGGCTGTAGCTCTCGTGCGTGAGGCTCAGCGTTTGGGCGGTCAGCAGATATCGCCACGACTGCGGGCATGGCTGTACGCGGCCGAGGCAGAGCTCTGCGCCAAAGCCGGCATGCCGGATGACTGCCGACAGGCACTCGATCGAGCCGCCGCTTGCCTCCCCGAAGGCGAAGAAGCCCGCGACCCAGACATGTTGAGCATCTTCCTGAACGGTGGGCATCTGGCGCGATGGCGCGGGAACGCACTTGCGCTGCTCGGAGACGGCGACGCGCTTAGCAGCCTGTACGAGGCGCTGGACAGAGTGGACCCGACGTTCATCCGTGCCACGTCAGGTCTGCGCTGCGACCTTGCCCAGGCGCATCTGGCGCGTGAGGAACGTGCCGAGGCGCAGGTGCATCTACAGCAGGCGCGGTTGTTGGCAAACCGAACCGGGTCTGTGCGCTACCGCCGACGTATCGAGCAACTCACGCAGAAGCTGTAGAGGCGCCTTCTCCGCGAGAAGCGAGGACATGCAGCAAGGCAACCAACGTGCCCGCGCCCATCAGCTCACCTCTCGCCATCAGCCCGGGGATATCCGAGAGCGGCACCCACGCGACGTGTCCGGCTTCCTCGATGTCGGTGGGGTCGCCCACATGCCGTGCGCCTTTGCCGACGTAGATTGCATGTGGCGAGTCGACCATGCCGATCATGGGCTGAAAGGTGACCACGTGATCCAGGGAGTCGGGCCGCCAGCCGGTCTCCTCCTCCACCTCACGGAACGCCGTCGCGCGGGCATCTTCACCTTCATCCACGATGCCGCCGGGAAGCTCCCAGCCCCACTTATCGGCGACGAACCGGTAGCGCCAGAGCATGAGCACGCGGTCTTGGTTATCAAGTACCGCGGCGATCGAGACGTGATGGAGCCGTACGACGTGATGCTCGAAGCGCTCGACACCCGGCGGCTCGACGTCGACAAGCGTTAGCTTCACCCAGCGGTTGTCGTAGACCGTCCGCTCGCCATGAATCTGCCACGGCTCCAAGTTGCCCGGCCGCTCGATGCTCACGTCATGGGATGGCACCCGGTAGGAGCTGCGGGCGTACGACTCAAGCACCTTCTCCGCGACGAGCTTGGCCAGCACTGTGCGGAGCTGGGTCCTGCCGATGTCGAGGTCCTTCTCCAGAGTGCGCTCAGAGGGCAGCTTCTCGCCGGGCTGCAACTTCCCCGACGCAACCCACTCGCGAATCGTGCGGTACACCCGCGCCGACTTCGGTCCCATCCCCTGAGCACGCTCCCTGCTGTTATCAACCGGCCGGCACCAGCGTAGCCGTCAAGTCTGACCATCAACAGGTGACGATCACGCGCCAACTCCCCATTGGCTTCCTCCACCCAGCGACAGCGCTTGCGCCAGCGGCAGTTCGACTAACTGGTCCACTGGGATTCGCCGTCAGGGGAAGGCCGTCAGCCTTTCGCAGTGCTGTGTCAACGGGTAGCAACGGCCAAGCTGACCACGTAGTGCTCCTCGACGGTTCCGTTCGGGAAGACCTCGGCGAGGAGGTCGCGTTCCTGGACGAGGAACGTGTTGGTCGCTTCCTTGCCGAGGACGAGGAAGTCGGAGTAACTGGAGAGGTTGGCTAGATGCTTATCGAGAGGAACGCTCCGGGTCCACGGCACGTGCCGATGGACGAAGTCGAGTTCGGAGGGCAGTCCGCGGAATCGAGCCATGGGGTCGGGGGCGGTGTCGTCGGCGCCGAAGAGTCGACGCAGGCGGGCGTCCTGGTCGGCAATCCACGGAACAGTGCTGTCTGAGTCGTTCCACCAGAGGGCGAGTGCACCACCGGTGCGAAGGACTCGGAGAGCTTCCGGTACGGACTTGCGCTGATCGGTCCAGTGCCAGGCTTGGGCATACGTGAGGATGTCGATGGAGCCGGAGGCCAGTGGCAGGTTGTTGCCGTCACCGATCACGAGCGGGACGTCGGGCAGGGCAAGGCGGAACTGCGAGGCCATTCCGGGGCCGGGCTCGACCGCGATGACGTTCGCACCGCGGGTGCGGAGGAGCGTCGTCGCGAGTCCGGTGCCGGCTCCGACGTCCGCGACACGGGCGCCCTTCAGGGGGCAGCCGGTGAGTTCCTCGACCGCGTCGAGCAAGGCGGGCGGGTATGAAGGGCGGTTCGCCGCGTAGCTGGCGGCAGCCAAGTCGAACGAGCGAGCCTGCGAAGTGGTCCTCATGCGAACATTCTTGACGGGCTAGAGGTGCCTGGCGTTGCACTTTGTGCCTTTTTCGACGGCAAGTAGTCACCGGGGACATCGGCTGGTGCGCCTGTGTGGCGGCTCGCCTCCCCATTCGCAATGGCTAGCTGGCAGTGGCATGACCGATCGCACGCATGACGTCGGCAAGCCAGACCAGGTGGTAGGCCACCGCCTGGTCCTCGTCGGCGAGCAGGCCCTCAAGGTGCTGCCACGACTCCGAGAGCTGCCCGATCGTGACTGCTCTCGGCTCGTTGGGGACGTCGTACAGTTCATCGCCGGGAACACACCAGAAGTAGTCGTGTTCGAGTCTGACGGTGTTACCGGCCGAAGCTTCAACGTGCCGCAGCACCAGATCGAAGGCATGCCGGAGCTGGTCGAGCGGGATGTGCAGGGGTTCGCTGGCCATGTGCTCATCTTGGCCGGTCAGGGGTCGTACATCGACAAGTGACGTCACTACTACTGCTCGATAAAGCCCGTGGGGCGGAGTGAGTAGAAACCTTCTCTACGGGTTCAAGGCTCCTCGCTCCGCTCGTCGCGCGCTCCCCGGCTCACCGCCGGGGCCCTGCGCTCCTGTCTCCGCCCCGCTCTGGGCCCCGGCTACGCCGGTCGCGCAACTAGAGCGAGAGAACCTGGACGAAGGGAACCGCAAGGCACAAACAGTGCCTCCGGCGGGGGCGCTCAGACTCCGGGATGGGTCGGGGCGCCGTCCGCGAGTGCCGGCGGATTCGTGGCGAGCGTCGTGGGCTCCCATCCCGACCACCTTCGACCCAGGCAGAGCCGAGCAGTCGCGGCCCAGGGCGTCAAGGTCGTACGTACAGTGGCGCGCTCCACCTTGACGCCCTGAACCACGCCCGCTCCACGGTGTGTGGGCCGAAGGCGGACGGGATGGGAGCTGGGAGAGTGGTGGGTTGAGGGGAAGCCAACTGGCTTCCCCATGGTGCTTGTGCGCCGCATAATTTCCAGGTGACAGCAGCCGTGATGATCATCCTGGGCCCCCTGATCATGTCGCTCATAGGCATCGTCCTGGCTACTGACTACCGGGGGTGGCGGGATGCGGCGGCCAAGGCGCACGAGGGGGTCTGGAACGTTGACTATTTCAAGACCTACGCGACCTTCCGGTACGTAGGACTAATGGCGGCGTGGATGGGAGCCATTTTCACTGTGGGGGCCACCGTCGCAGTGATCTTCAAGTACGCGAGGTAGGAGCGAACCCGTCACGGGACCGCCGGTCAGTTGACATCAGCGACCAACAGGTGCGGACAGCGCCGACCGACGCCGAATGCCAACGGATGGTCAGCCGAGGAGTCCGGGCGATTGTTCGACATTATCGACACGGCCTCTTCAAGGGCAGTGATACCGAGACTACGTTGGCCGCATGGACTTCCCGATCTTGCTTCTGTTCTGCCTCCCAATCATCGCGCTTGGGGTAGCGCTGGCGAAGGACTACAGGGGGCTCAGGACTTTCTTCGCCGGCCGTTCATACGACACGCCCGAGGACGAGAAGCGCTACCGGGGTCCAGCCGTCCTGACGGGTTGGGTATTCATCGTGATTGGCTCCCTCCCCATCGCTGATCAGCTCCGTCTTTTCCTGTTCTGAGCACAGCACTACAGCAGCGCGGTACCGCAACCCCAGCAACCGCCCTCGGTCGATACCGTCTCTCCGCAGCCCCCCATAGCGGACGGATGACCGTCGCTGACCGATCTCGCTAGAGCTACAGAGCAGAAGCACCCGTGCCCCTCCCGTGCCCGATCGAGCGGGAACTGACGGGGAACCACGGCGCCTGACGGACAGCACGCATGGGCACGACCCCCGACCGATTCACCTGGTCAGGGGCCGCTCATCTGCGGTGGGTGTGGGATTTGAACCCACGGTGACATCGCTGCCACGACGGTTTTCAAGATCGTTCAGAGATTGATTTGGCTCTTTACCGATCTCATGGCTCAACGCCTCATCCGCTACTCGAGGATCTCGAGCGGAGGAAGCGCATCCACGATCGTCATCGTCTCCAGGCTGACCGTCACGATCCGCTTGAGCAGGTCGATGATGTAGCGGGGGTCATCCGACCAGTCGTTCGGGTCGTTGACGATCTCCGACGCCCTATCGACCTTGACCTGGTAGCGGTCGATGATCCACTCGATCGCGGACCGAGCGCCGATCTGGTAGCGGTACGCCTCTTCCGGGATGTTGGTGAGCTTGACCCGGGTGTTGTAGACGATCGTCGACTGGTCGGGCTGGCCTTTAACCTTCGGGATTTTCATCTTGGCGACTCGGTACAGCTCACTCGGCGGCGTGGCAGACGGGTCGCCGGTCTCCGTCTCGACAATGCCCTTATACAGCTGGGCTTGCTCGTAGTTAAGGTGCAGGTCGGCGAGAGCACGGCCAGCAGTGGCGAAGCCGTGGAAGTTCTGGGCCTTGGGAATGCGAGGAAGGGACTTCTTCAGGTCGGCGGCGAAGCGCTCCCGGTACTCCGGGGAGTGGAGCAGGGCGTATGTGTAGTAGAAGATGTCGTCCTTGGTGATGGTGGGATCGTTGTACACATCTCGGTATCCCGCGAGGGCGGCGTCGGTGATGTTGTCGACGCGCTCGTATCCCTCGTCCTCCCCGAAGTCAAAGCCGCCGTCGATCGCCAGCTTGCGGTACGTGAAACGGGGGAAGAACTGACCGCCCTCGCCCCAGAAGTTGAGGTCCGGGAGCTGGTCGACCATCAGCGCCGAGAACGGCTTAGGCGCACCCGGCCCGGTCAAATAAAAACCGACATTCTTGTAGGTGGGTGCCGGGAAGATCCGGGCCATCTGATAGACCATGTCGTTCAGGCGGCCGTCGAAGACTACGCACTGTTTCGCGAAAGGGCGGTAAGCAGAGGTGAAGACACGCTGGGCATCGAAGGCATACTTCGTGCCCCTCGCGACGTTCACCTTGTCAGCACGATTCCAGCTGATCTTCTTCGGGTCGAAATCGATGTAATCATCGGCGTCGGCCGCCTTCGGTTCCGCGATCCTCTGAGTTCGACAGTGCTCGGCAAATCCGTCGACCTGTGCGTTGTAGAAATCTACCATCGACGCGACGTTTTCCTGGAGCTTAGCGTCAGAGAAGTTACTAGATCCATGAGTCACGGCCTGACTTGAGCCCACTCGAATAAAGATCGAAAACAGCCTTGTCGCGTGCGTTCTTATCCTTCTCGCCGACGGCCTGGAAGGTTATAAACCGTTCGTCGCGCTGGTTGATCCAGTCCCCGTCCTTATTCGGGGTGATCCGCTGCCACTGCACCGATTCGATGCCCTGCGCCCCGACGATGCGTAGCTTCTCCTCGCGCGAGAGGTAGTCGCCGATGTCTCGATAGTACAGCTGGCATTCACGGTCCGTACGCGCGCCGTCCTTGACGAGGATTAGGACAGCAACGGTGTTGCGGCTGCCCGAACCGAAGATCTTGCCGCCTTCCTTGCGGGACAGTTCACCGGAGGTGCGCTGATTTCCCCTGAGGTTGTAGCAGTAAATGGCGTCGAATTCCTCAACAAGAGATTTCCGCAGCCCGTCCGCCGTATTACCGTCAATGTAACCACCGTTGGAAACGTACGCAACTACGCCGTCCCCGTCGATTCGATCCGAAGCCCACCGGATGGCACGGATGTAGGAGTCGTACAGCGACCTCTTATTCGTCGCCGTCGACCGCGCGACATAGGTCTGTTGGATGCGCTCGTCCAGAACCTGATACTTCACGTTCTGGTTGTCGTCGTTCTGGTTCTCCTGTCCCACCGAGTACGGCGGGTTTCCAACGACCACGGTGATCCGCTGCTTGCGTTGTTGTTTGGCGCGCTCGCTGTTTCCCTCCAGGACATCCATGCCCTCTAGTTGAGCCGTGCCCTCAGCAAGTTGGAAGGTGTCCGCAAGAACGATGCCCTCGAACGGCCGATAATCACCGCCGACGACGTCGTGGAAGGCTGCTTCGATGTTGACGGCCGCAATGTAATAAGCGAGCAACACGATCTCGTTGGCGTGCAGTTCACTGGCGTACTTACGCAGGAGATCGTCGGGTTGGATAAGGCCGGACTGGAGAAGACGGACGGGGAAAGTTCCGGTGCCCACGAAGGGGTCGATGATCTGGACGCCTTCATCGGATAGGGACCGGCTGAGGTGCTTGTTCAGGGCCTGCTCAGTGGAGCGCAGGATAAAGTCGACTACCTCCACCGGGGTGTAAACGATGCCAAGCGCGTCGGCCGTCTTAGGCAGGGCGGTCTTGAAGAACTTGTCGTACAGCTCAACGATGACGCGCTGGCGACCCTCGTGGTTGTCGATGCCCTCGGCGCGGACTCGGACCGATTGGTAGAAGTCCTCCAGCGTCTTGACCTCGGCGTCGAGTCCCTGGTCGTCGAGGACGTCGAGCATGCGCTGCATTGCCTGGGAGACCGGGTTGTGGTCAGTGAAGGCGTAGTCCTTGAAGAGCGCGTCAAAGACCGGCTTGGTGATGATGTGCTGCGCGAGCATGTCGATGGCGTGGGCGTCGGAGACGTCAGGGTTTATGGTCGCGCGCAGCTCGGCGACGAACTCCTGGAAGGCGGCCTGCTTGTTCGGGATGTTCAGGGCGGCCTTGATGCGGGTGACGTGACGGTCGGCGATCTGGGCGATGTCCTTGGCCCAGGCCTCCCAGTAGTGGCGCTCACCGACCTTGTCGACGATGCGGGCGTAGATGGCATCCCGCCAGTCGCTTATCGAGAACAGGGCGTCCTGGACGTGCTGGGCGCTCTGGGCTTCCTTCTCCCTGGCGGCCTTCGCGCTGTCCTCGGTGCTGGAGCCGTCCTTGTCACCGACCGTCTCGTCGTCGGCGCCGATGTGGCCGATGCCGATGATCTCGGGCTTCTTCTTGTTCAGCTCGATCTGGTTGACAGTCGCGTTGAAGCGGTCGTCGTGGGCGCGCAGCGCCTGGAGGACCTGCCAGACGGTCTTAAAGCGCTGGTTGTCCGCAAGGGCCTTCTCCGGGGAAACACCGGCGGGGACGGCGACGGGCAAGATGATGTACCCGTAGTTCTTGCCCGGCGCGACGCGCATGACGCGGCCAACAGACTGGACGACGTCTACGACGGAATTGCGCGGGTTGAGGAAAAGCACCGCATCGAGGCTGGGGACATCCACGCCTTCGGACAGGCAGCGGGCGTTGGACAGGATGCGGGCATTGTTCGGGCCAGGGTCCTGCTTGAGCCAGTCGAGGAGCTGGTTGCGTCGCAGGGTGTTGAACGTACCGTCGACGTGTTCAACCTCGCAGTGCAGCACTTCGTCGTCAGCATCGTCATACGCATCGACGACCTCGTTGAACCGCTCCATGATGGCCTTGGAGTCGGCGATAGAGCGGGAGAACGCGACGGCTCGCTTCATCGGTGCTTCGTCCTTACCGAAGCCGGAGCCGTCGGCGAAGGTGCCGGTGCGCTTGGCCAGTGCGTTCCAACAGCCGATGATCTTCGCTGCGTCGTCGATCCGCAGTTCGGAGTCGCCGCCGGCAAAACCTTCCTGGAGGGTCTTGGCGACCACGTCTTCGTCAATGGTGAGGATGAGGACCTTGTAGTCGGTGAGCAGTCCCTGCTGGACAGCTTTGCCGAAGCCGAGGCGGTGGAACTCTGGACCGTACTTGGTCTCGTCGTCCATCGAGGCGACGGCCGCGGCTGCGCCCTTGGCTTCCTGCTTAGTGTCATCGCTGTACACGCGCGGGGTGGCGGTCATGTACAGACGGCGGTCGGCGCTGATGAAGCTGTTGTCGTGGACGCGGACGAACGCGGACTCGTCGTTGCCAGACAGGGTGACGCCGGTAGTGCGGTGGGCCTCGTCACACAGGATCAGGTCGAACCGAGGCAAACCCTGCTTCTGAGCGGCGGAGATGGTGGCGATCGACTGGTAAGTCGAGAACACGACGGTCAGGCCAGGGGCTGCCTCGACGCTGGCCATCTGCGCGATCAGCCGGTCAGGGCTGGTAGTCGCCGGCAGAGCGAGGTCGTGGGTGGACATGTCCTTGTCGTCGCCCTGAGCCTTCTGCTTGCCGACCTGGGCGTCGGAGCAGACGGCAAAGGGACGCAGCGGGACCTCAGCCTCGTACGACCACTCACGCAGCGACTGCGAAAGCAGGGCGATGGAGGGGACCAGGAAGAGGACAGTGGTGTGCTCGCCATGCCCAGCCTCGGCCCGTTCCTGCTGAAGCCGTTCAGCGATCTTCAGGCTGGTGAAGGTCTTGCCGGTGCCGCAGGCCATGATGAGCTTGCCGCGATCACGCTCGGCCAAGCCAGCAAAGACGTCGTCGATCGCCGCCTCCTGGTGGGGGCGGCGGCTCTTCTTGTCCCGCAGCGTCATCTGGATTTCGTGGTCGACGCCGACTGCGGGCAGGTGCCACTCGACAGCGCTGTCCGCGATGTCGGACAGTCCTATCCGGGTGACGAGGATCTGCTGGTCGTTCAGCGCCTCCTCCGCGTGGACACTCCACTTGTCCGTGGTGGAGATGATCATCCGACGGGTGAAGGCACCCTTGCCGGAGGCCGTAAAGAAGGAGTCGATGTCCTCTTTACGGACCGTGTGATGCGGCTCGTAGAACTTGCACTGGATGGCACAGAAACCGCCAGTCTCTCGGTCCTGTGCCACCAGGTCGATGCCGGTGTCCCGCTTGTCCCGTTCCGCGCCCGGCCAGTCGGCCCACATCCACACCCGGGTGAACTGCTCAGTCCACTGCGGATCAGTGCTGAGGTACTGGACCATGAGCTCCTCAAAGCGAGTCCCTCGGTCCCGGTTCACGGTGGCGCTGTCACGGATGGCCCTGAGTACGTCGTGCACGGTCGTAGTGGTTGCAGCCATGCGGTTCGCACCCCATCCAGTCAGCGGCCCACGAGTACGAGCCGCAAAGTTCACCCCAGAAACCGATAGAACTTTACTGGTCAGTCCCCCATGGAATGACCGGAACGGTGTGGAACCGTCGCGAGCCCCGAGCTCCGCAAGAGCGCGCGATGGGGGCAGCGGTGCAGGTCGCACACTTGAGGCCGCCATCGAGTTCGCGGCCTATTCGTGGACCACGACCGCGGTTGATCCAGCTACAGGACGTTGACCTGCTGTAATGCGCGGGATGCAAGCGCCCTCCGGAGCCGCGTGTGCGCGAAGCGGGATGATGGTCTGCATGGCCTACGAATCCAGCAGCACTCAGCCGAGAGCACCCAAGTCACGACTGTGCCCGGTGGGGTCGCGTAGGTCTTCACCTGGGAGGAGGGCACCCGTATCGACTTCCAGAACCTTGGTGGCAGGGTCGTCGTCGAGGCAAGCGTCACAGGGCTCAGAACGCTGGCCGGCCATCTACTCTCACTCGCTGCCTAAAGCGATGTTGTCGGAGCCCCTTCCCCCAGCTGTGCCCCAGGGGTGTCCAGCAATGGAGAAGCTGCAGGTGAGAGGGAGCCCCCTGTAAAGCTGCTGCCGCTAGCTAGGCCCGGACCGGCGCGCCGCTCGCGCGCGGACGTGAGGCATCAATGCCGTGCGGGACGGCTGTGGGGGCAACAGGCTTGGGCGGGCAGGAAATTGTAGCTCAGAGGCGGTGGCCTGCACGGTCTGTAAAACCGTCATATGCCAGAGGCCGTGGCCCCCGAGCGTGGTCCAGGCAAGCCTGCTTCTCGATTCCCGGTCTGTCTCATGCGGTGACAGTTGGAGCAGATCAGTGCGAGGTCCGCCAGCTTGGTGGTGCCTTCGCCGGCCTGCCTACGGGGCAGGTATGGCAATGGACTGGCCCTCATGCGGCCCCTTCGCGCACACGGGGGTGCCTACGAGACCTGCGCATTGTGCTGGGCGATGCCGACCGTGTGCCGGGAAACCTGGCACGAGCCATGAGGGCTAACCGTTAGAGGTGCCCGATCTCCTGTCTTGCAGGTCGATCAGTACATAGCTGCGTTGCTCGCGTCCGCCAGGAGAACGTGCGATGAGGACATGTACATCAGCCTCTACTTCCTTCTCCGTATGCGCTGCGAGAATTCCTGTCACATCGTCCTTAGCGGTTCGGACGACAATGAGCCCCTTGCCTTCGAGCTCGAGCTCGATGAATCCGCGCAACTTGCTGCCACCAACGAGCAATCCGATTAGTCGTTCGCTGGCGTCCTCAATTTTCGCGTCTTGCAGTGTCCTCCGGCAGCGAGCGGCGCTGGCTGAAGTAAAGGTCGACGTTCTGTGGGTAGTGCTCTTGGACTCCCAGGTCAGCGTAACATCGGTACCAGTTGACGCCAGAATGTGAGAAAGGTCGGATAGCTGCTTAATCGCACGTCGGCCTAGTGGTAGCACGGCGTCTAGGATGGCCTCTTCTGCGTCAGATTCCTTGCTGGCGCGATCGGTGACGTCGAAAATGCGATTGATAGCCTTATCTAGCAGTGCTTCTGTCCCACTTCCGGGGAGTTCGGCCTGTCCTAGATCTGGAGCGCCTTGTAGAACCATTCCGTAAGACGAAGCGAATACTGGGCCGGAGAATAGCCGTGTGGCGCGCTTAATTTCTCCTGGTACGGGTCCCGCTTCTCGCCTCTGGCGTAGATCGTCGAGGGCGTAGGCGACTGATTGAACAGCTGTCTGCAATGTGTGTAGCCAGTCGCCAAGCACAGAGGCTTCGGCATGATGATTGCGCACTGTTTTTCCATCCAGTGCGAATTTTAGAACGGGTCGATCCCTCTCTTGTGTCGCGTCAAGGGAATCGGAATCACCTTGCAGTGTGCGTGCAAGTTTTTTGAGCTGATTCGACCGAAACTCTGCCAGGGTGCGAGGTGCTGGCTTATGGGGCGTTTCAGTTCGGCGTGCTGCCATCCATGCGCGCAAAGCTGCTTTGTCTGCGATGTCAGGGAACTGGTGCTTTGCGGTCATAGTGTCACCTCCACGTACCCTCGACGCTGCTCGCGAGAGTCGCGACACCGCTGCCAGATCTCGTCGTACAGCCCGAGTGATTGGAAGACGTCAGCGTCTCCCGGTGCCATCGCGCCAGTGATGCCCAGGTCCTCAAACGCCACTGTGGCTGGCAGGGGCAGGAAGTAGGCGTCGATCCGCATCTCGTGCTTCACACACCACTCCCGGTCCGTGAGGTTGGCAAGGTTGGCGAGGTCATCTGCTTCCGTGACTGCCCCGAAGGCGTCAGCGCCAATCAGATAAGTAAGGTCTACGTCGCTGGGGTCTAGTTTGCCGCTTACGAAGCTTCCTGCCAGCCAGATACGTCTCACCTCGCCAAACAGGCATTCAGCCTGCGCGCGATGAAACTGCAGCTCATCCCACAAGTCGGAGCGGGTCCCGGACTGCAGAAACTCCGGTGCCCGCACCAAGCGGCTCTCGACTTCGTCCCAGGTCAGGGGATAGCGACCAGGCGGCGGACAGAGGGTGTCCGGATCGAATGGCGGTATCGGAGGCATGCAGCTCCAGAGGCGTTCGGAGTGACGCCAGCACTCTATGTGACGAACGGATGTGCATGCAGTGCCTCCGTTCAGATGGACGCGCCCTAGTACCTTCTGTCTTCACCGGCTTCGACTGCTCATGACCGGCAGGCCCTGGCAAGCGCTCGCCGTACCTGCACGGCATGATCACACCGCAAACCGGCGCGAAGCACCGGTCGCTACCTTCTGGATGGACTCCATGATCGTGGTCCAGGGCAGCTCTCGAACTTCTGGGCCCTCGCGAGGTTCGTACAGTGGCCAGACGTCAGGACCGTAGACAAGATCAACGTCCGCCTTCCGCAGCGCATCGATGTGCCCCTGCCATGCCGGATGCCTTGCGTGAGCTGCGTTGACCCGGGGGAACACCACGACGGGGACGCCGGTCGTGCCGAGCGCCTCGCTCACCTGCGTCAGGGCTTGGTTGTCGGCGATGCCCGTCGCGAGCTTGGCGATGAAGTTCGCACTCGCGGGGGCGACGACATAGCAGTCGGCGACCGGGTGGGCGCGGGGCTCAGTCGGCAGACGAGGTGTGTCCCGCACCGGTAGGCCGGTCAGTGCCTCCAGTCGGTCCAGCTCGCCGTTCGCCCTCAGCCATCGGCCGGCATTCGGCGTCAGGGTCACGGCTACCTGCCAGCCGAGGGCGACGGCTGGCTCGACCAGTCCGGCGCGCAGGATCTCGATTCCATCGGCTGCCGCGCCTACGACTGCCAGCACTCCGCGACTGCCCACGCTCACCGTTCCACCGTCCCGTATCCGTCGGTCCCAGGGCCAGCAGTACAGCAGAGAAGTACAGCAACCACACCGACTACCAGCAACCGTGGCTGATCCCTACAGCCCGTGTTGCCAGGCCGGCAGACCTCAGTGACCGTCGTGCCGATAGTTCGCATCGAGGGGCTTACGGTGCTCTACGCGTATTCGGCGAGGAACTGCGGCCGGTACTGCTGCTGATACCGGTCTAGTGCCTGTCGGAGCATGGTGGCTCCGTGCGGGACACGGGTGCTGAGCTGGTTCCAGCCTTCGAAGCGTAGATGGTCTGGGATCTGGACCAAGCCGGTGATCGCATCCCAGAAGGCGGCCCAGTTGAGACCGTAAAAACCAGGGAAGCGGAGTGCCTGCGCAAGTACTGCATGCAATTCGCGCTCGTCGGTCGCAGTACCGACGTCGATGGTGAGCATGTTTGCGATCCTTGCAGGTGTCAGCAGAGGCGTGCGTGCCAGATCCGTGCCAGATAGAGCGGTCAGTCACGGACAACGGGAGCGAATGACAGTGCGGTCGCATGGCTGCCGGGCAGCACAGCCATACGTGTGGTGACCAGCAGCGACGCCGCGATGGTCGGTGCCGCGCTTACAAAGCAGATGTCGGCGGTTCGAAACCGTCCGCGCCCACCAGTGCAAAGGCCCCCAACCGATCATGGTTGGGGGCCTTTGACATCTACTTTTGACATCAACGGGTGCGGTCGCTCACGGTCGGGACGCCACCGCGTGGTCGCTTTGCTGCACGCTGGACGACGGTGTGTGACATGCCGCTGGTGGCGTAATGGGGCCTTGCACTCTCTGGCCAGGTCACCCTGTATTGCGTCGGTCACGGGTGCAGCTCGTCGGTGCTGTCGTGAGAGTGGATCTTTGAGCGGATCCGGCGAGAGGAACCGGAGATGACTGAAAGGTCTGCGGGGCTGGCCGGACTGCTCGCTGCGGCAGAGGGCCGGATGCCTGTCGAGTCGGCTGAGGTGATCGCGTTCGAGCTGGCGAGGCGTCTGGAGGCCCGGTGCGTCTCCTTTTTGATCACTGACTTCACCGGCAACGCCGTTGTACGCCTGAGCAACGCCGACGCAGGTGAGGAGCGGGAGCGCATCAAGTTGCCCGGCACCGTCTACGGGCAGGTACTTCGCGAACAGCGGGTGTCCGTCCGCCGAGGCGGGCTCCCCGACGGGCAGTTCCAGATCGTTGCCCCGGTGACCAACCGGGGGGATGCCATCGGGCTTCTTGAAGTCCTCCTCCCACATGCCCCCGAACCTGCAACTGTGCAGACGATCGTCGAATCGGCCCATGCCCTGGCCTACATCCTCATCGCCAACCGCCGCTTCACCGACCTGTACCAGTGGGGCCGCCGAACCCTCCCCATGAACCTGGCCGCTGAGATCCAGAACACTCTCCTTCCCGACAGCCTCACTTGTGAAGCACCGCAGTTCACGGTCTCCGGGGAGCTGATCCCGACCGAAGAGATCGCCGGTGACACCTTCGATCACTCCCTCGACCGCCGCACGTTGCATGTGTCCATCACCGACGCCATGGGCCACGATGTCCATGCCGCTCTCATCGCCACTCTGCTTGTTGGCGCGCTGCGCAGCGCGCGGCGCGGAGGAGCAGACCTGGCCGACCAGGCCCATCAGGCTCATCAGGCCTTGCTCGACCACGGCCTGCATGGCCCCTTGGTCACCGGCCAGCTCTTGCGCATCGATCTGCAGACGGGAAGCGTCGGCTTCGTCAATGCTGGTCACCCCTGGCCCTGGCTTCTGCGCGAGGGACGTCTCGAGCGAATCGTTCCCGAGATCGATCCGCCCTTCGGTGCCCCTTTGTCGCACCCGCACCGCGTCCAGTCGCTCCAACTGCGATCAGGTGACCGCCTCATCCTGGTTACCGATGGCATGCTCGAGCGCAACGCCGCAGCCGAGGACCTTCCGGCTCTGATTGAGGGCACCCGCGACCTGCACCCTCGCGAGGCCGTTCACACGCTTACCCAGGCCGTCCTGTGTGCCCAGCAAGGTGTCCTGCATGACGACGCCACCGTGGTCTGCCTGGACTGGCAAGGCTCCCGGGACTAGGAGTGCCTCGGTTGGGGCGGTCGCTCACGGCCGGGGCGCCGCTTGAGCATGCGGTCCAGGTGACCCACGGCCTCGCGCTGTGTGTCCTGGACGACGTGGGCGTAGATGTTCATCGTGACGGCGATCTGGCTGTGCCCGAGGATGTCCATCACGACGCGGGGGGCGACGCCGGCGGCGGTGAGCAAGGTCGCGCAGCCGTGCCGGGCATCGTGCATGGTTCGGTTCCTCCTTCTCAGCGCAGTTGCTCGGCCAGTCCGACGATGATGCCCTCCGGGCCGCGGATGTAGCAGAGCAGATAGCTGTCCTCGAACCGGGCGATCTCGCCGACGAGTTCGGCGCCGTGAGGGCGCAGGCGGGCAACCGTGTCCTCGATGTCGTCGACGGCGAACATGACGCGGTGCGTGCCCAGAATGTTGTGAGGCCGGTTGCGCGGCCCGGCGCTGATCACCGCGGGGCTGCGGTACTTCGCCAGCTCGAGCCGGCTGTGACCGTCCGGGGTCCGGACCATCGCGATGTCACAGTGGACGCCGTCGAGTCCGGTGCACCGGTCGGCGAAGAGACCCTCGACCTCCGCCCTGCCCTCCAGCTCCATACCGAGTTCCACGAAGAACGCGATGGCGGCATCCATGTCCTCGACGACGATGCCGACGTTGTCCATCCGCTGAATCGCCATGCCGGTCTCTCCTTCTTTCTCGTGCGGCCGGTGGTGGCCGCCGATGCCCCTGGGACGGAGCCGGTGGCACGTTCTCGACATCCCCGGACCGCCGAACTCCGAAAAATTTGGATCGCGCCTCAGGTGAGATTCATCCGGATGTACCAGTCCACCGCCAGCACGATGAGAACGGCTCCCACGAAGGCCCACACCGTGGTTGCTGCACTGCGCGAGGTAGTGCCCGTTCCGGCGGGACGCAGCAGGGACTCACGCGGATCGGTCCTGCCCAGGTCAGGGACGTCGCAGGTCAGCCGTCGCCCGCACACGGCGTCTTCCGAACGGGTGCACCGGTCGCCAGTGGGGCTACGCCTGAAGTGCGCTCGTATCCGGTGGGGGCAAGCGCCTGCCAGGATCAGGCTGTGATCGAGCCTTCGATTACCGTGAGATTGAGTAGAGCCCTCGACTGGGCAGTGCTGCCCCTGTCCGCCCTCCTACTTTGGATCGGCATCAGGGACCACCGCGCCGGCGGGTCCGTGGGTTGGCCGATTGGCGGAGCACTCTACGTTCGCCTTTCGTAGGGTCGCGATATGCCCGTCCCCTGCTGGGTGCCGTACGTGTGCTGGATCGGGCCCCCGAGAACACCACGGGGGACAGCAGCAGCTCTGAAGCGGGCCATCGCAGGTTCGAGTCCGCCGGGGGCGCTGCTCGGGTCGCTCGGGCTGCCCGCGTGCCCGATCCAGCGCACCGCTGTGGCCCGCCGGTCGGGAGGTGGCCGACGGGATGTTGGCGACGTACGAGCGGCTGGTGGCCGCCTGATCAGCGTTCGGCGAAGAGCGGCGTCCAGCGCCCGGTCGCACCGTCGTTTCCCTTACGGAAACCGCTCAGCGGTACGACCTTGTCGCTGCCGATCGTGACGAGCACGAGCCGGTTGTGGAACTCGTTAGAGCCCGGTGCGATGTCCCAGGCGATGAGCCGCTTGTCGTCGACCCAGGCGAGCAGCTGCTGCCCGTTCACCTTGGTGACCCGCTCGCCGGTGTTGGGGTCGAGGAGCTCGGATGCGGACTTCTTGTTGTTGCCTGCGTAGCCGCCCGCGACGAGCTTGCCGTCCGGGGACAGCCCCGCGTCGTCGAACCAGTGCACGTACTCCTCGTTCGCGGGCTTGGAGACCTCGTTGCCCTCGAAGTCGTAGTACTGCATCTGGGGATCCGTCGTGAGTCCGGAGTAGACCAGCTTGCCGTCGTGGCTGAAGGCGAAGTCCTGGCGGACGTTGAGGTCGTCGCTGTTGTACGTGACCTCGTTCCAGGAGCCTTTGCCGGAGTCCACGTCGAGGACGTAGAAGCCGGTCCGGTTCGACTGACCGTACTGCGGCATCCAGTCGTTCTTCTTGCCGTCGCCGTCGCTGTCGTAGTCCGCCTTGTACCGCAGGTCGGGGTTCTTGCTGTACGTCGTCGCGACGAGCTTGCTGCCATCGGGCGAGAACTCGACGCCCGCGACGCCGCGGTCGACCGGGATCCAGCGCTCGACCTCGCCGGTGAGCAGGTTGAGCAGGCCGATCCGTTTGGCGGGCAGGTCCTTTTCCAGGACGGCGGCGGTCCGCATGCCCGGAGCGACGTCGATGAAGGACCATTTGGTCGCCTTCGCGTACTTGCCCGTCTTCTGGTCGAGAAGAAGGTAGTTGCGGACGGCGACGGCGCGGTCGTCCGTCTGCTTGACGTTGCTCCAGGTGTAGTAGGCGGCCAGCGCGACGTCCCCCGCCGCGATCAGGTCGCGCGGCGGTGTCTGGTCCGGGTGGGCGACGATGTCGCTCGGGTTCATCTCGCTCGCGAGGTGCGCGTCGTTCTTGCCGGAGCCCAGGAGCGGGACCGCCACGGCGACGGCGACCACGGCGGCGGCGGCCGCGGCGGCGGACGCGAGCGCACGGGTCCGACGACGCCGTCGGACCGTCAGCACCCGCTCGGCGAAGCCCGGCCCCAGTGCCGGCTGTTCGGCGGCCTGTTCGCGCAGCGAGGCGCGCACCAGCTCGTCGGCGTTCACGGACGTACCTCCACAGGCGAGAAGTCACGGGACGGCTGCTGTTCGGCGTCCGCGGGGCCGAGCGCGGCCAGTTCGGGGGCAAGGCGCCGCAGCCGGGCGAGAGACCGGTGCGTGGTGGACCGCACCGTGCCGACCGAGCAGCCGAGGAGACGGGCGACGTCGGCCTCGGGCAGGTCCTCGAAGTAGCGCAGGACGAGGACGGTGCGCTGACGGGCGGTGAGCCGGGCCAGTGCGGCGCGCATGACGATGCGCAGGTCGGCCGCGCCAGGGCCGTCGTCAGCGCCGTGGTGCGCGGCGGGGTTCTCCAGCGGCTCGGGGACGCTCAGTTCGCGCCGCGGCCACTTCAGCCGCCAGCGATTCACCTGCTGCCGGTAAAGGATCTGCCGTACGTACGCCTCGGGCTCGTCGATGCGGTGCCAGCGGCCCGCGGCCTTGATCAGTGCGTTCTGCAGCAGGTCCTCGGCCGCGTGCCGGTCGCCGCCGTTGAGCAGGACGGCGGTCTTCAGCAGCGCGGTCGACCTGTTCTCCACGAACTCCCGGAAGTTTTCATGGCCCTCGGCATCCATCGTCACCTTCTCTTGTTGTTCTGGGATCTTCCTCGGCGGGCTTGCTGTCCCTGATGACGTCTGCGGCGGGCCCCCGCTATGCCTGTGTGCACGCAAAAAATATGCGGTGGGCAGGTCAACGCGCCCCACGTGCGACACGCCCGCCCGGACAACACACCGACGAGCCGTGTGAAGTACAGCAACCGTGCCGGTCAGCAACAGCCGTCCGTGATCCTCGCAGCTCTCGACCAGCCCAGCAGACCTCCGCGACCCTCCCGCCCGTAGTTCGCATCGATGGGCAGCCCGGCGGCCGGCCGTCTCGTGAGTCCCTGGGTGGTGGCGCCGCGCGTGCCGGTGCCGGAACCGTGCCGGATCGAGCGATCGGTCACGGTCGATGGGGGTGTGGGGCAGTACAGACAAGTGACGGCAAGTTTGGCGCTGTTGTGCGGCTGTGGACGGACCCGCCAAGCCCGTCCAGCGGTCGGCGCCAGGCTTGCAGACCAGATGTCGGCGGTTCGAAACCGTCCGCGCCCACCAGCCGGAACGCCCACGCGGTGAGCCGCTGCGAGGGAGTTGACGGTGGAAGTTGACGGCAGTCCCTGAGGCGTACCGGGTGGCGGTGGGCTGGGTGAGTAGAGATCGTCCCTACGGGCTCAGGGCTCCTTGCTCCGCTGGTCGCGCGCTCCCCGGCTCACTGCCGGGCCCTGCGCTCCCTGCCGAGAGGAATCGGGCAGGTACATGTACCGTGCCGGCAAGAAGGGCAGCACAGGGGGAGCGCGGCGTGAGTCGGAGACGGTACGTGGCCAGAGGGGTCCCGGGTGGGTACCGCATCTGGGACAACAAGGGGCGCCGGTGGTGGGGCGACCACTACGAACTCTGCCCTGATGATCTCCTCGCCGAACTGAACGGCACGGCCGACTACGGGAAGATCACGGCTCTCCTCAAGCGCTACAGGGCCCTGAAGCGCTGAGTCGTGCCCGCTGCATGCCCGGCAAAGCGGCATCCCAGGGGGAGACAAGGGAAGCTTACGGGGAATCAGCCAGGACCGAGCAGGTCAGCCCTCTTCCAGGTCAATGGCGCGTCACGTAAGGGGTCTTCCGAACTGTCGCCACGTGCTGTCCGTCAGACACCGTGGTTCCCCGTCATATCACTTTGGGGCGAACCGCTCGCGTGCCACAGCTGTGCCACATCGTGCGGTCAACCACGGTCAATCCTGACCATCCAGGCGCATGAGCCCTCATCAAGAGATCGATGAGGGCTCATGACCGATCGAGGATCACGATCGACTACGGGCGCAGGAAGCCAGCGGAGTGTCCACACGGCTCCTGCTCCATCACTGGTTGGTGGCGGGGAGGCCTGTGGTGGTGGTCGGGGTTTCCGTGGTCGTGGTCGGCGTGCCCGTTGTGGTGGTGGGCGTACCGGTGGTCGTGGTCGGGGTGCCCGTGGTGGTGGTCGGGGTGCCCGTGGTGGTGGTCGGGGTGCCCGTGGTGGTGGTCGGGGTGCCCGTGGTGGTGGTCGGGGTGCCCGTGGTGGTGGTCGGGGTGCCCGTCGTAGTGGTCGGGGTGCCCGTGGTCGTGGTGGGCGTGCCCGTTGTGGTGGTGGGCGTGCCCGTTGTGGTGGTGGGCGTGCCCGTGGTGGTGGTGGGCGTGCCCGTGGTGGTGGTGGGCGTACCGGTGGTCGTGGTGGGCGTGCCCGTTGTGGTGGTGGGCGTGCCCGTGGTCGTGGTGGGCGTGCCCGTCGTCGTGGTCGGGGTGCCTGTCGTGGTGGTCGGCGTGCCCGTCGTCGTGGTCGGGGTGCCTGTGGTCGTGGTCGGCGTGCCCGTCGTCGTGGTGGGCGTGCCCGTCGTCGTGACGGGGGCATTGATGACGCTGGAATTCTGGATCTGGGTCATGTTGGTGGTTGTCTGATTGACGACCTGGGTTATCAGCGTCTGCGGCAACCCAAGGCTCCTCGCCGTGCTTTGTGCCACTGCTATGCCTTGTGCCTTCGCAGCTTGCGGGGAGGCGCCTCTACGTATCGCCGCTTGTGCCGCATTCGTCCCGGCGGCTGTGGCGGCGGCTGTAGCTGTCTTGCTCGCTGCCGCTGTCGTTGCCGCTGCCGCGCCGGTGCAGGCCGTGGAACCTACGGAGAAGTTGCCCGTTCCCGTAACGGAGGTCGGTCCGATGCGGCCGTCGGAGGAAGAGCGCACCATCGTCCCGGTAGGCGAGAGTGCGAACGTCCCATTGGGGGCGAAGTTCTCTCCGGTCAGGCTACTTGCTACCACCCGACAATTCTGGTTCGGGGCAGCGGAAGCGGGCTCGACGGTGATCGCGGCCATCCCTCCGACAAGCGCAACTGTCGCGGCGGCACTCAGGGCGATCTTTCCTCTCATGGTCTTCTCCTTTTCGACACTGTGCTTGCGATCCCAGTCGCGTGCCGACGTGAGCGGCGGGCCGTATCCACCGCGGCTCCGGCGTGACGCTGACGTAGGGGGTGGGACCGGCAGAAGCAACTCCGTGTACTCCAGGTTGAACCCCCCGCCCTAACACCTTGCGCGTTCTCCTCGTGGATGTCGCGCGGAAGGATCTTCCGGATTCAACCAGTCATGGCTCAGGAGTTGCCTCCGGCGGCCACTCACCGGGCACCACCCAGTCGCGCGACGGGAAACAGGTGAAGTGGAGTCGAGGGATGGGAAATGTACGCGAAGGCGTTGCGGGAGCTGGTCGGTGCCGTACGAGATGATGGTTGTCAACGTGCAGCACCCCTACGCGAATCGTCCCCGTCGAGCCAGACGTGGCCGGGGCTTCTGAAGCCCCGGCGCGCCACTGGTGGGACAATTCAGTTCACTCCGGCCTCTGGGCCGGTGAAACATGAAGAAGACAGCCTTGCGGGGCGTCGGGCCGATCCACCCGCACTCCCGGGCGTGCTCCAGGGACTTCGCCTGCTGCTACGCCGTGTCGGCGCGGTGCGCTGTGCTGAAGCGGCGCTGAAAGGCGGCGGGGCTGATCGACATTTTCCTCACGAAAACTCTCCGCATGCTCTCGTAACTCGGGAATCCGGCAAGGGATGCCACCTGCGTCGCGGTGTGCCCCTGGTCGAGCAAAGCTTTTGCCATGTCGAACCGGATCATCTCCACGTACCGGGCCGGCGTGGTGGACAGTTCGTCGTGAAAGAGTCGAGTGAGATGCCGAGAGCTCACATTTATGTGCTTGGCGAGCTCGCCGAGTGAGTGATTTCCCGCGGGATCAGCCGTCACCAGGTCGGTGATCCTGCGGATGACCGGAGATCGGGGTGGCGGTCCTTGCAGCGGGGCGGAGAACTGTGACTGGCCGCCGGAACGCTGCAGATAGACCACCAGGGCGCGGGCGACATCGCGGGTCAGATCAGGGCCGTGATCCTCCTCGACGAGCGCCAGCGCCAGGTCGATGCCGGCGGTCACACCCGCCGAGGTGTATGTGGTGCCGTCGCGAACGAATATCGCATCAGGTTCGACGTGGCTGGCCCGGCACCGGGTGGCGAGTTCCTGCGCGACTTTCCAGTGCGTGGTCGCACGCTTGCCGTCGAGGAGGCCGGCGGCGCCGAGGACGAATGCTCCGGTGCAGATGGACGCGACCCGGTCGGCCCGGAGCGCCAGGGTGCGCGTGGCCTCGACCAGGTCACGGGCGACAGGGCTGCGCGGGTAGAGGTCCGCGCCGGCCACCAGGAAGGTGTCGGGAGCAAGCTGCGACGCGGCGGCGTCGACCGCTATCCGGATCCCGATGGACGAGGTGACGTCGGTGCCGGTCGGTGACGCCAGCACGATCCGGTAGTCGGCACCGAACCGGTTCGCCTCGGCGAACACCTCCGCGGGACCGGCGACGTCCAGCAGCGTGACCCCGTCATAGACGAGGATCACCACCCGATGCGTGGCGGAGCCCGCGCCCCCGTTCCGAGCCTGTCCGGATTCAGGTGACTCATGGCGGGACCGAGGTGGCGCCGAGGGCCCGGTGGTCGGCAGTGTGGAAGACGGACTCACCGTTCATTCGTAACACACCGATACCGGAAAGCGCAGAGGTCATGACTGAGATCATCGCAGGGGTGGAGATTCCTGAGACAGAGGCGGTGAATGAGGCCACCGGCCTCATTCAGAAGATGACCAGACCCCTCATCTACCATCACTCCCGGCGCGTTTTCGTCTTCGGCGTCATTCATGCCCGCAGGCTCGGTTTGCAGCCCGATCCGGAGCTGCTCTACCTGTCCGCCATGTTCCACGACACCGGTCTCTTGACGCCCTTTTCCGATGTGGAACAGCGCTTCGAGGTCGATGGAGCCGATCATGCACGCAAGTTCATGACCGACCGAGGTTTCCCGACCGCCGCGGCCGATGTGGTCTGGACGGCCATCGCGCTGCACACGACGCCGGGAATTCCCGGCCGGATGGGTCCGGAGATCGCCATCACGAATTTGGGCGTTCTGACCGACGTGCTCGGCGCAGGTCTGGACGAGCTGGATCGCTCCCAGGTGGAAGAGATCACCGCCGTCCATCCGCGGGGTGATTTCAAGAACGAATTCCTGCAGGCCTGCGTCGACGGACTGGAGCACCGTCCGGAAACCACGAACGGAACCGTGAATGCGGACGTGCTGGAGCATTTTGTACCGGGTTTCCGTCGCACGACAACGGTCGAGCGCATCATCGGCGCGCCCTGGCCGAGCTGAACCGAGAGTTATGAAAGACAAGGTGGTGAGACACGCAAGTCGTCCTCGCCTCGGCCGTAGTCCCGGACGAGGCGCCGGCTTCACCGTGCTGGTCTCCGCCGGCGTGGGTGAAGAATTTCTTCCAGAAGGGACCCATCATGCAAGCCATCGCCGTTCGAGACCGTGACTCGGGTGTCGGTGGGCTCTCCCTCATGGACTTGCCCTACCCCCACGCCGCTGAGAACGATGTCGTCGTGCGGGTGCATGCCGCGGGGTTCACCCCTGGAGAGCTCGACTGGCCGGGTACCTGGTCCGACCGCGCCGGCCGCGACCGAACGCCTAGCGTGCCCGGGCACGAACTCTCCGGCGTTGTCGCCGAACTGGGCTACGGAACAACGGGCTTGACCGTCGGCCAGCGGGTGTTCGGACTGGCCGACTGGGCCCGGAACGGATCACTGGCCGAGTACACCGCGGTGGAGGCCCGCAATCTCGCTCCGCTGCCGACGGACGTCGGTCACACGGTGGCCGCCGCGCTGCCGATCTCCGGGCTGACCGCATGGCAGGGCCTGTTCGACCACGGCCGCCTCACGACAGGCCAGACGGTCCTCATCCACGGTGCCGCCGGCGGTGTCGGGTCGATCGCCGTGCAGCTCGCACGCGAGGCGGGCGCCCGAGTGATCGGCACGGGGCGGGCCGCCGGCAGGGACACGGCACTCGGTCTCGGCGCGGACACCTTCGTGGACCTGCAGAACGACCGGCTCGAGGACATCGGCGAGGTCGACCTCGTATTCGATGTGCTGGGCGGCGACATCCTCGAACGCTCGACCGCCCTGGTACGCGCCGGTGGGACCCTCGTCACCATCGCCGTGCCGCCCGAAATCCAGCCCGAGAACGGCAGGGCCGTCTTCTTCGTCGTCGAGCCCGACCGGGTCCGCCTCGCGGACGTCGTCCAGCGTGTCCGGGACGGACGGCTCAAGCCGGTCGTCGGGGATGTGCGGCCACTGTCCGAAGCGCCCGCAGCGTTCACCCGAGGCGGCCGCCGCACACCGGGCAGGACGATCATCCAGGTGGCGGAGAGCTGAATGCGATCGGTCCTTCACCGCGTCGTGTGGTGGCCGGCCGTGCCCATCAATGGTTCGAGCCCTTGGTCCGATGGTTCGAGCCCTTGATCCGATGATGAGAGACCTGTTCCCGCGCCGTACGCCACCGTGACCGAGTCTGCTCGACCACGCTGTCCCACTGCCGGCGGACCTCATGGTCGGAAGGGCGGTCGCCTTGGCGGATCCGGCTGAGCTCGTCCCGTACTTCTCGTCCCAGTGCCGCCGATGCAACCAGGACGAGCATGGCTGCGAAGAGGGCGGAGATCATCGCGAAGACAGCACCTACCACCCCGTAGCGTGCTGCGGACGAGTTGAAGAGATGCGGCATGTAGATGGTCGCGCCCACTGAATAGGCCGCAGTCAGGACGGCACCGGTGATGCCGAAGGGAAGCAGGTCCCGCCAGCTGATCCGTCTCGCCGACAGGATCCGGCCGCTCCAGACGAGGAAGGCAGCGGTCACCAGTACGCCACACACGGTGGCGGTCGCCAGACCCAGCGCGCCCCCGCTGTGGAGCCCGGAGAGCAGCGTGGTGATCACCACGTAGCCTCCGAGGGTGAGGATCCACCACAAGCCGTTGCGTGTGTTGCGCACACTGAGGGGCTTGAGTTCCCATGCTTGTTCGAAGAGTCGCTGTGCGGCGCGCGCGAAACTCAGCACCGAGATCGTCAGAAACAAGACGCCGAAGATGCCCACGCTTGCGCTGGTCGCCTCGGCAGGGGAGAACAGCGACCTGACTGCTGTGGCGCCTGCTCCGGTGAGGTGGTAGCGCTTGATGATCCGCTCTGCGGCGTCGAGGTGCACAAAGTTGCCCAGGACGGCGCCGAGGAGGACGGAGAGCGGGACCAGTGCCGTCAAGGCGCTGGACGCCAGGGCCATCGAGCGGTCGAAACCCACGATCTTCTGAAACCGGTTGATGACCCGCAATGCGAAGGCCGGCCGCAGCCAGAACGTCAGCGTCCTGACGATGCGCTCTCGATTGATCCCCGTCGTCCTGCCCTCCGTGAAGATCGGGACCATTGTGGCGACGCGAGCCTAACGGTCGGACGCCTGACCGATGAGCGGCGACACGAGAAGCGAATGCCTCTGCGGGCGGAGCGGAGCTGCGGTCAGAGCGGAGCAAGGATCATCAGGACCTCGTCACGGGTGTCGTCGGGCGCGAGTCGGAGGGCTGCGGGCCAGCGGCCGATCTCTCGCCATCCGAGCCGTCCGTAGAAGTCCTCCAGCCCCTCGCCTCCCCGGGCTGCGAGGCGCAGCTGTTCCAGGCCCAGCTCATCGCGGGCGATCTTCCGGAGCTCGTGGACGAGGGTGGATCCGATGCCGCGTCCGCGGAAGGCGGGGCGGGTCTGCAGATGGTGGACCGTGCCCCAGTGCCCGACGAGGTGGTAAGGATCGCGGTCGAGGACGACCCATCCGGCGAGGAGGCCGTCGGCCCGGGCGACAAGGAGTCTGCTCCGGTGCGGGTCGAGACGGCTGAGGAGCTGGTCCACGACAGGCGTGACGTCGTCCTCGCCCACAGGCGGGAACGGGAATCCCGCGGCGCCGCCGGCGTTGGTGACCGTGATCCAGCAGTCGATCAACTCCCGCCGGAGTGCAGGGGCGACATCGCGCGGGTCCGTCATCTGTACCAGGTCGAGGGCGCTGTCGTGCGGCATGAGGAGGAGGATGCCAGAGGGGTCCGACATCCCTCGCCGCGGTCAGGATCTCGTGGTGCGTCCGCCGACTTCGGCCGATGCGGCCTCCGTGGTCGTCGTGTGCGTCGTGACGCTGTCGGTGGCGGGACGCCGCAGTCGGAGCTACACGTGATGGCGTGATCTTCCTGGTGCCCCATGGTGGTGTCTCGCCTTCTCTCCGGGGCTGGGGGCCCACGTCCGAGCGCATCCGGAGCAGTACCAGTGCCACAGGTACGGGGCGGCCGGTGTCGTGCGACTGGTGTCGCGCCAGAGTGCCCGGTGATCCAGGCAGTGGGGGCAGTTCGGTGACTGGTGCACCACGGCGTCCTCCTGCGTCGATTGGAGGTCAGCGTGGTACGGCGGCCGGTGGTTCGATGTGCTGACCCGCACTTCCCACCCGTACGGGGGATCCGGGCCGGCAGTCGGGGCCGCGGTGCCGTCACCCGAACGGATGCGTATAGGTGGTCGCACGGGAACGTGCCGCGCAGGGTCGGTTCTGTCCGGCTTCATTCCGTTCCGGCCCAGGAGTTTCCATGGCACAGACAGCGCCCACGCCCGGCACGTCCGCCCGTCCTTCCGGCCCGGGGGACGGCAGCAATCCCTGGGCGGCCGGTGGGGTCATGTTCGCCGGTGTCCTGCTGATGGTGGACGGCGTCCTGGGGGTGATCAAGGGCATTGCCGGCATCGCGTCCGACGACGTCTACGCACGCATCAGGAACTACACGTTCAAGTTCGACGTGACGGGCTGGGGGTGGATCCATCTCGTTCTCGGCGTGATTCTCATCGTGATCGGTCTGGGCATCCTCAAAGGCGCCGGGTGGGCTCGGGTGCTGGGTATCGTGATCGCGGCGCTCAACATGATCGCCAACTTCATGTGGCTGCCGTACGTGCCGATCTGGGCGATCATCTCCATCGCCATCGACACGTTCGTCATCTGGGCCCTGTGCACGGACCGTTCCAAGGCGCTCGTCTGAGTGCTGGTCGTGACGGAGGGCGTGCACTCATGACTGCTGCATCCGATCCGTCGGAAGAGCTCGTCGCTCTTGCCGCCGAGGCGTACGTCTACGGGTATCCGCTGGTCTTCGACCTCTCGACGGCCGAGGACTTCACGCAGGTGGGTGTCGGCCCGCTGGCGCCCACCCCGTTCAATCACTTCGCGCACCCGGGCCGATCGGCGGACCCCGGCACCCACCGGGCCTCCGTCGGTGACGACACGCTCCGCTCGGTCGCCCAGCTCGACCTCTCCGGCGGGCCGGTCCGGCTGCATGTCCCCGACACCGACGGTGCGTACTACGTGCTGCAGTTCGTGGACACCTGGACCAACAACTTCGCGTACGTCGGCAGCCGCGCCACCGGTACGGATGAGGGCGACTGGCTCGTCGTGCCGCCGGGCTGGGCGGGCAGTGAGCCCGGTGGGATGCGTGGGGTGATCGACGCGCCGACCTCCGTGGTCTCCGTGATCGGCCGCATCGCGTGTGACGGCCCCGACGACGTGGAGCGCGTCCGTGAGCTGCAGAAACAGCTCACGCTCACGCATCTCGAACCCGGGACGCACCGTACGGGGCTGCCCGCACCCGACACCGACGTACCGCAGCAGCTGCGCTTCTTCGAGCAGCTCAGGGTGTGGATGGCCGACTTCCCGCCGGCTGCCGCCGACTGCGCGTACCAGGACAGGTTCCAGCCGCTGGGGCTGCTGGAGGAGGGGCCTTCGCCGTACGTCTCCGCCGACCCCGTCCTCGTACGCGCACTCGCCGAGGGGATGGAGCGCGGCAGGGCACGCGTGGCGGAGGCGGCGCGGCCGGATGCGGCGGGCGGTGGGCGGTGGGTGATGGATCCGCACCTCTTCGACTACAACCTGGACCGCTTCGGAGTGGGGACGATCGACTCGCCGGAGTGGAAGATGGCCGACCGGGAGGCGTCCTACCTGGTCAGGGCGGTGGCGGCAGGCATCGCGCCGTGGGGGGCGCATGGCTACGAGGCCGTGGCCGCACACACCTCCGACGACGCCGACGGCCATCGGCTGAACGGTGCCCACTCCTATGTGCTGCGCTTCGAGCAGCCGCCGCCGGTCGAGGCGTTCTGGTCCTTGACCATGTACGACGCCCCGGACGGACGCCTCGCCGAGAGCCCGGCGGGCCGGCACGCGATCGGCGACCGTACGCCCGGGCTGGTGCGCGCGGACGACGGGTCGCTGACCGTTCACCTGGGGGAGGAGCGTCCTGCGGACCTCGCGGCGGCGAACTGGCTGCCCGCGCCCGAGGGGGACTTCCGGCTCGTGCTCAGGCTCTACGCGCCGGGGCGCGCGGTGTTCGACGGCAGTTACGAGATCCCTGCGGTCGAGCGGAACTGAAGCCGGTCCGGGGGCGCCCGGTTGCCGGGGCGATGTCAGTGGGTCGGTTCACACTGGAGGCATGTGCCGCAGCATCAAGACCCTTCGCCCGCCCGCCATCCCCGAAGAGGCCACCGAGGAGGACATCCGGGCCGCCGCCCTGCAGTTCGTACGCAAGGTGTCCGGCTTCCGGGCTCCGGCCGCGCACAATCAGGAGGTGTTCGACCGGGCCGTCGACGAGATCGCCGAAGCGACCGCCCGACTGCTGGACCGTCTTGAGGTGCGAGGGGCGCCCGTCAGGACGCCTTAGGCGCCGAAGCCGCGGCGGTGGCCGGCGCGTGGCTGGCGGCCGCCTCCGCGGGGCGGCGCATCAGGTACGCGGCCAGCGCGCCGGCCATGAACAGGGCGAGCACCGAGACCGCCGTGCCCAGCCATGTTGCGCCGAGCCACTGGCCGCCGAAGTAGCCGAGGCCCACGCTGTAGCCCGCCCACGCCACGCCGGCCAGGGCCGACCAGGGCAGGAATTCCTTCACCTTGCGGTGCGCCGCGCCCGCGCCCAGGGAGACGACCGAGCGGCCCGCCGGGGCGAAGCGGGCGATGACGACGAGGATGCCGCCGCCGCGGCTCAGGGCCGCGCCGAGACGTTCCTGCGCGGTGGTGAGGCGGCGGGAGCGGGCGATGGCGCGGTCCAGCCGGTCGCCGCCGCGCCAGGCCAGGCGGTACGCGACGAGGTCGCCGAGCACCGAGGCGGTGGCCGCGCTCAGGATCAGCGCGAGGAGCGACGGAACCTGGGGGACCTCTCCGGCGGAGCCGGCCGCGCCTGCGACCGAGGTCGTGCCGGCGGCGGCCGCCGTGGCCGCCGTGATCACCAGGACCCCGCTGGGCAGCACGGGCAGGAAGACGTCCAGGAGCACCGAGAGGGCGACCACCGCATAGATCCATGGGCTGCCGGTCAGCGCACCCATACTCTCGAGCACCTTGCGTACTCCCCGTTCGTTCCAACGCCGCGACGTCGCAGGGGAGCGGCAGGGGCGGCAGGGCCAGCTGTACAGCGTACGCCTGCCGTTTACCTGCACATCACTACGCGCGGGGGATGTTGTGCACCTCACGTGTCACATGCGAAGCGCCTGCCTCACAGGCCTCGGGGGCCGGTGGGGCAGGCGCGGCAACACGGGACTCGCCGGAGGCTCAGGCCGCGACCGCCGGTGCCTGCTCGCGGGCGCGGTCCTCGCCGGGCCCCGCGTCACTCCGCCGTGCGAACAGCCGGTCCAGGGCCAGGGAGCCGGGGCCGGTGAAGACCAGCAGCAGGAACACCCAGCAGAAGACCGCGGACGGCTCGCCACCGTTCTGCAGCGGGAAGAGCGCCTCGGGCTGGTGGACCTTGAAGTACGCGTACGCCATGGAGCCGGAGGCGACGAAGGCGGCGATACGGGTGCCGAGGCCCAGGACGATCAGGGCGCCGCCGACGAGCTGGATGAGCGCCGCGTACCAGCCCGGCCAGGTGCCGGTGGGTATGGAGCCGCCGCCCATGGCGCCGCCGAGGATGCCGAAGAGCGAGGCGGCGCCGTGGCAGGCGAAGAGCAGGCCGACGACGATCCGGAACAGGGCGAGGGCGTGGGGTTGTGCACGGTTCAGACGTGCGTACATGGGGGGAGGGCTCCTTCGGTCGGTGGGGGACGGGAACCGATTGAGCGCCTCAGGTCAGGGTGACCTCACTAGTGCTTGCAAGTTCAACATTTTGCCGACTGGCTGAAAGTTGCCTACTCGCCGGGGGCCAGCGTCTGCTCCAGCACCGTCTCCAACTGTGCACCCGCGGCCTTCTCTCTGGCCTGAACCAATGTCAGCGCAGCATTCCGGCCATGCAGCGTCAGCGTCATCAGCTGATTGCCGAACCACGGTCCGCCGGTCTTCCGCCACCGGATCGGTGCCGGGCCCGTCCGGCCGTGCCGCGCCAGCAGCCGGCCGAGCCGCCGCCCTGCCCGGCTCCAGCCGAAACGGAACCCCGTTCTGAGCAGCGCGGGGACCGAGTTGTGCACGGGAGAGCAGGTCAGCTGCAGGATGCGCGCCCCGGGGCCGGGGCCCGGTGCGTCGGCGGGCCACGTGGGCTCCGCGATGTACGCATGGTGCACATCGCCTGACAGCACACAAACCGTCGCCGGGGCGTCCGGGCCGCTTCCCGCCTCCCTGATCAGCTCCGTCAGCCGGCGGAAGGAGTCGGGGAAGGCCGCCCAATGCTCCAGGTCGGAGCGGCGCCGCAGATTCTCGCCGAACCGTGCCCATCGCCCGTCGGGCCCGCCGCGCTCGCCCCGGCACAGCGCGGCGTCCCACTCCTCCGCGTCATGGATGAGCGGGGGCAGCAGCCACGGCAGCGAGGTGCCGATCAGGAGGTGGTCGTACGAACCGGGGTCGGCGAGGGCTTCCTCGCGTACCCAGTGCGCCTCTTTGTCGTCGAGCATCGACCTGCGCTCCTCGTCGAGTACGCGGGCCGCCCGGGTGTCCACCATGAGCAGTCGTACTCGGCCGAAGACGCGGCGGTAGCTCCAGCGGGTGCGTGTGGGGTCGGCGTCCGCCTCGGCGGCGAAACGGCGCAGCACCTCGGTGCCGTCCGGATCGGCGCGTACGGCCGCGTAGACCGGATCGGCGGCCAGGTCGGCGGGGGAGAGGTTGCCGAGGTGCTGATAGACCCAGTACGAGGCCAGTCCGCTGACGATCCGCTCGTGCCACCAGGGGGTCGAACGTACGGAGGCCAGCCATGCGGCGCTGGTGTTCCAGTCGTCCACCACGTCGTGGTCGTCGAAGATCATGCAGCTGGGGACGGTGGAGAGCAGCCAGCGCACCTCGGGGTCGCGCCAGGACTCGTCGTAGAGGTGGGTGTACTCCTCGTAGTCCGCGACCTCGGCGCCGGGCGGCTCCGCGAGGTCCCGGCGCGCGGCGAGGCGGGTGCGGGTCGCCTTCGACGTCTCGTCCGCGTACACCTGGTCGCCGAGGAGGAGCAGTACGTCAGGGCGTGCGGCGCCGGGGTCGGCGGCGAGCCGGGCGGCAAGCGTGTCGAGCGCGTCGGGGCCGGCGGCGTCGCGCTCGCCGATGGGGGGAGCGGCCCAGCGGCAGGAGCCGAAGGCGATCCGGACGGGCGTCGGCTCCGCGTTCCCGTCCGCCGCGGGGGATATCGGGGGTGTGGTGATCGTGCTCGCGGGGAAGCCGGAGTCCTCGAGCGGCCAGACCCTACGGCCGCCGAGCAGCACCTCGTACGCCGTGGTCGAACCCGGTGTCAGGCCCGTCACCACCACCAGCGCGTAGTGGTGACCCGCGATCGCGAACGTCCGGGAGGAGCCCGACGCGCCGTCCGCGCACCGGACTTCGGCCGTGGTCGGCCGGTCGGCCTCGACCCAGACGGTCGCGGTGGAACCCGTCTCCCAGTCGACGTACCGCAGTAGTGGTCCCAGGCGCAGTCCGGCCATGAGGTGTCCTCCTCGCGTCGTTCCGTACGGACGGGGCCCGTGCGCGTACGGACGAAGCCCGTCGCGTGCGAGCGGGCTCCGTACCGTACGGAACGGCGGGGGAGGGGTGAGCGGTTCCGGTCAGCAGCCGTTGAGAACGGACTGGAGCGCGCTCTTCTCCGCCGAGTCGACGGTCAGGTTGTAGTAGTGCTTCACGTGTACCCAGGCGCGCGCGTACGTGCAGCGGTAGGCGGTGCGGGACGGCAGCCACGTCGACGGATCCTGGTCGCCCTTGGACTGGTTGACGTTGTCCGTGACCGCGATGAGCTGCGGGCGCGTCAGGTCGTTGGCGAAGGACTGGCGTTGCGCGGTGGTCCAGCTGCTCGCGCCCGAGCGCCAGGCCTCGGCGAGCGGGACCATGTGGTCGATGTCCAGATCGGAGGCGGCGGTCCAGGTGGCACCGTCGTACTCCGAGTACCAACTGCCGCTGACGGCCGTACAGCTGGAGTTCTGCGTCACGTTCGTGCCGTCCCGCTTCAGGACGACCTCACGGGTGTCGCAGGCGCCCGACTGGGTTATCCAGTGCGGGAACAGGTCCCGGCTGTATCCGCTCGACGAGCCTTCCGCCTTGACGGTCAGCTGGCTGAGGTAGGTGCGGGCGGTGGACGCGGCGACCGGCGTGGGCATCGCTGCCTGTGCCGTGGGCGCGGTGAGCAGTCCGCTGGTTGCGGCGAGTGCGGCGGATGCGACGACGACGCCGATGCGACGCGCGTAGACACCTGACATGCGAACTCCCTTGATGTGGGGGGATCTTGGACGGGCGACCCGTGGACCCGGCCATCGTGGCGGCGCCAGGTTTCTGCGGGGTGGGCGCCAGGTAACAGAGTGGCGACATGTGCACGTCACATCAAGGGGTGTGACAGGGCTGACGCACCGACAGTTCGGGGATGTGGAAGGCCGATTCGTACCGGGAGCCGGAGTGGGGCCGTCCTATGGTGGCCGCGTGCTGCTTCCGGTCAACATCACGCTCGGTGTCGTCCTCGCCCTGCTGCTCGCGGCGGCCGCCGTCGTCGCCGCCGTGGCCTCGCTCGGCCGGTCGCGCGAGATCGCCCTGGCCGGGCTGCGGGCCGCGGTCCAACTCGCCGCCGTCTCCCTGCTCATCGGCTGGGTGGTCCGCTCGTTGCCGGCGCTGCTCGGCTTCCTGGTGCTGATGTACGCGGTCGCGGTACGGACCGCGGGGCGCCGGATCACCGCGAACCGCACCTGGTGGTGGGCGGCCCTGCCGATCGCCGCAGGGGTCGCGCCGGTGGTCGGCGTCCTGCTGCTCACCGGACTCCTGCCGGTCCGCGGCCTCGCGCTGATCCCGGTCACGGGCATCCTCATCGGAGGTGCGCTCACCGCGACCGTGCTCGGCGGTCGGCGCGCCCTGGACGAACTGACCATGCGGCGCGGGGAGGTGGAGGCGGGGATGGCGCTCGGGCTGCTCGACCGCGACGCGCGGATGGAGATCGCCCGGCCCGCGGCGTCGGAGGCGCTGCTGCCGGGGCTGGACCAGACGCGGACGGTGGGGCTCGTCACGCTGCCCGGGGCGTTCGTGGGCATGCTGCTGGGCGGCGCCTCACCGGTTCAGGCGGGGGCCGTGCAGCTGTTCGTGCTGGTCGCGCTGATGGCCGTACAGGCGGTGGCCGTCGCGACGGTCCTTGAACTCGTGGCGCGCGGACGGATGTACCGGGACTGAGCCCGCCCGGGGAAAGGCTCAGGAGATGTCCCCGGCCGATCGGCCGGACGCTACTGAGGGGCGCTGATGTGCAGCTGGATCGAGCCGTCGGCCGACGCCGCCACGCGGATCTGTGTCAGATCCACGACGTGTGCGTCCGGCGCCAGCGCCGCGGCGCGCGGGCCGACGCCCACGACGCGCATGCCGGCCGCCCGGCCCGCCGCGATGCCGGCCTCCGAGTCCTCGAAGACGATGCAGTCCGCCGGAGCGAAGCCCAGTTCGGCCGCGCCCTTGAGGAAACCCTCGGGGTCGGGCTTGCTGGCGCCGACGCATTCCGCCGTGACGCGGATGCTCGGCATCCGCAGTCCGGCTGCCGTCATCCGGGCCCGGGCCAGCGCCTCGTCCGCCGAGGTCACCAGGGCGTGCGGGAGCGCGGCGATCGCGTCCAGGAAAGCGGGGGCGCCGCCGATCGGGACCACTCCGTCGGTGTCGGCGGTCTCCTCGGCGAGCATCACACGGTTGTCCGCGTAGTTCTGCTCCATCGGGCGGTGGGGGAGGAGTACCGCCATCGTGGCGTACCCCTGGCGCCCGTGGACCACCTTGAGCGCGGCCTCCGGGTCCAGGCCCTCCCGCAGTGCCCACCGCCGCCAGCAGCGCTCCACCACGGCGTCGGAGTTCACGAGGGTGCCGTCCATGTCGAGCAGGAGGGCACGTGCGGTGAGGACGGTGGCCGGCATCGGCGGTCTCCAGGCGGGGGGAAGGAGGGCAGCGCGGGGTGACGCGAACAAGCGGGTGAAGGGAACAAGCAGCCCCGCCCGCCGGTCAGGGAGTGCGGGCGAGGGCTACTTTGTTCCCTCACGATACAAAAAGCTGCCCGGGAAAGCGAATCCCCGCCGTGGGGGACCCTCCTGCCGTCAGGACCGGCCGCGGCCGGTCGTCTCCGCCTCCAGCGCGCGCCGGGTGTTCGGACCGTAGACGCCGGCCGGATCGCCCTCGATGGACTTGTACGACTGATAGACGCTCACCGCGTGCTCGACCTGGCCCGTGTAGTCGCCGTCGTCGCGCCCCCGGTACAGCCACACCTCCTGCAGCCGCCGTTGCAGCTCGGCCACCGCGGGGCCGTGGTCGCCGTGCTGCAGCGTGCGACCGTGCGGGTGCGCGATCGACGGGGCCGACGACGTTCCGGCGGACTCCTCGGGGGAGGCCGGGGCCGACGGTGCGGCCGGGCGCGACGAGGTGGCGGACGGGGAGGGCGAGGCGCTCGCCGACGCCGATGCGGAGGCGGATGCTGACGGCGATGCGGAGACCGAGGGCGAGGCGGACGGAGACGCGGACGCCGACGTCGACACATCGGGTGAGGGGGACGCATCGGGGGCGGCCGACACCACGGTGCTCGGCAGGGCCTGTTCGCCGTCGGCGCCCCCCTTGCCGTCCCCGCTGAACAGTCCGCCGACGAACGCCGCAGTGCCCACCACCGTGACCACGGCGGCGCCCACGGCGACCGCCGCGAACGGGCGGCGACGGCGCGGCTGCACCGGATCCACCCCGCCCAGGGCGTCCATGGTGTCCGTGGCGTCCCTGGTCCCGTAGCGCGGCTCCGGCCCTCCGGCGCTCCCCTGCGGTGCGGGCGCCGGACCTGCCATCGCCTCGCGGTCGAGGAACAGCGGCATCGTCGTGGCCGCGTCGTTCCCCGACGGCGGGTCGGCCGTCATCGCGTCGGCCGCCGTCCCGTCGCCCCCCAGCGACACGTACGGCCTGATCCGCAGCGGATCGAAGTCCTCCGCCGCCGCCGTCTCCGCCTGCGCGGCGGCCCGTCGCGCCGCCCGCTCCGCGCATCCGCAGCCGGGCCCGGCGGAGGGTCTCCCCTCCGGTGTCCCGTCCGGTCTCTCCGTCGATCTGTTGTCCGTACCGCACTCCGGGCATACCTGTCCGGTCATTTCGTGGGTCCCCTCCCCTTGAACTGCCTGCGATTATGCAGCCCGCCGCGATGACGCCCCAACAGGCCATAACGGTCCACTGCGGCCAGGATGGGGATGTAGCGGACCCGAGGAGAGTTTTATGGCCAACCAGCTGAGCCCCCCGGCGCCGGCTCCCGGCGAAACCCGCTCCCGGCGGACCGTCCTTGTCGCCATCGGCGCCCTGCTCCTCGGCATGCTGCTCGCCGCACTCGATCAGACCATCGTCTCCACCGCACTGCCGACCATCGTCAGCGATCTCGGCGGCCTGGAGCACCTGTCGTGGGTGGTCACCGCCTATCTGCTGGCGTCGACCGCCGCGACCCCGCTCTGGGGCAAGCTCGGCGACCAGTACGGGCGCAAGAAGCTCTTCCAGATCGCCATCGTCATCTTCCTCGTCGGCTCCGCACTCTGCGGCATGGCCCAGAACATGCCGCAGCTGATCGGCTTCCGTGCTCTGCAGGGCCTCGGCGGCGGCGGTCTGATCGTGCTCTCGATGGCGATCGTCGGCGACCTCGTCCCCCCGCGTGAACGTGGCAAGTACCAGGGCCTGTTCGGTGCGGTCTTCGGCATGACGAGCGTCCTCGGACCGCTGCTCGGCGGCCTCTTCACCGAGCACCTCAGCTGGCGCTGGGTCTTCTACATCAACCTGCCGATCGGCATCGTCGCGCTGCTCGTCATCGCCGCAGTGCTGCACATCCCGGTCCGCGAGGCCAAGCACGTCATCGACTACCTGGGCACCTTCCTCATCGCCGCCGTGGCCACCTGTCTGGTCCTGGTCGCCTCACTGGGCGGCACCACGTGGGCCTGGGGCTCGGCACAGATCATCGGGCTCTCCGTCGTCAGCGTGCTGCTGCTGATCGCATTCGTGTACGCCGAGCGGCGCGCCGCCGAACCCGTCCTGCCGCTTAAGCTGTTCCGGATCCGCACGTTCAGTCTCGTCGCCGTCATCAGTTTCGTCATCGGCTTCGCGATGTTCGGTGCGATGACCTATCTGCCGACGTTCCTGCAGGTCGTGCACAACATCACGCCGACCATGTCCGGTGTGCACCTGCTGCCGATGGTCGCCGGCCTGCTCGTCACATCGACCGTGTCCGGCCAGATCGTCAGCCGTACCGGCCGCTGGAAGGTCTTTCCGATCCTGGGCACCGGCATCACGGCGATCGGGCTGATGCTCCTGCACCGGCTCACGGAGTTCAGCAGCACCGGGCAGATGAGCGCCTGCTTCTTCGTCTTCGGTGCCGGGCTCGGTCTGGTGATGCAAGTCCTCGTGCTGGTCGTGCAGAACGCCGTCACCTACGAGGACCTGGGCGTGGCCACCTCCGGGGCGACGTTCTTCCGCTCCATCGGCGCCTCGTTCGGTGTCGCCATCTTCGGCACGATCTTCACCAACCGGCTCACCGACAAACTCGGCGCGGCGCTCTCCGGCATCACCCTGCCACCCGGCGTCGACGCGGGCCGGCTGGCCGACGACCCGCGCGCCATCGCCCAACTGCCGCCCGCACTGCGGCCCCCGGTGCTCCATGCGTTCTCCACGTCGATCACCGATGTCTTCCTGTACGCCGCCCCGGTCGTCCTGGTCGCCTTCGCCTTCGCCTGGTTCCTCAAGGAGGACAAGCTGCGCGGCTCGGTGACGGCCCCCGACAGCACCGAGACCCTGGCGTCCAACCCGGTCGAGCGGTCCTCGTACGACGAGTGCGCGCGGGCCCTGTCGGTGCTCGCGACCCGCGAGGGGCGACGCGATGCCTATGTGAAGATCACCGAGCGTGCGGGGTACGACCTGCTGCCCGCGGCGAGCTGGATGCTGCTGCGCGTCAAACGGCACGGCACCGTCGAACCCGGGCTGCTCGCCGACACCATCCCGGTGCCGCTGCGCGTGATCAGTGACGCGGCGCGGCAGCTCGAGGAGCGAGGTCTGGCCCGGCGTGAAGGGGTGCAGCTGGTGCTCACCGACAAGGGCTCGGAGGTCGTGATGAAGCTCGCGCAGGCCCGCGAGGAGTCGCTGGCCGAGCTGTTGGGCGACTGGTGGGGGCCGGAACGGCCGAGCGATCTGCGCAAACTCGTGGAGGAGCTGACCGCCGAGACGTGTGGATCGAAAGAGGAACAGCCGCACGGTCCGGAGCCGAGACGGGACCACGCGGCCTGAGCCGGGCGGCCCGATCCCGGCGCGGCCCGGCAGGCGTCACCCGATCCGGGGCGGCCTCGCCCGGCCTACAGCTCCTTGGCGAACCAGTGCTCCGCGTACGGATTCCGGTGGAACGCCGGGACTTCCGAGTAGCCGTGTTTGGCGTACAGTCCGCGCGCCTCCACCAGGTCGTTGCGGGTGTCCAGCCGGATCCGCCGTACGCCGAACGCACGCGCGGCGCTCTCGACGGCCGCCAGCAGCAGCCCGCCGCCGCCCGTGCCGCGGAACTGCGGGCGCACGAACACCCGGGTCAGCTCCGCCACGTCCGCGTCGATCAGGAGCAGCCCGGCGCAGGCCGCCGGATTCCCGTCGAACCTGCCGACGACGAACTCACCGGTCGGTGGGACGAGCCGCTCGACACCGTCGTCGGCGAGTCCCTCGTCGATCTCCCGGGCGGTCGCCGGCCGCCCCCAGTACCGGCTGGCGACCTCGTCGTAGTAGTCCCGGCGCAGCGCGGTGGAGTCGGGGGAGTCGAAGCGGTCCGGGGCGACAATCCAGGTCATGTGCGTGATTGTGACCTGTGCATGATCGGGAGCCAAACGATTTGACCGCGGTCCGCCCGCGCGGCAGGTCTCGCGGATGGGGCGGTGCCGGATCTCCGTACCGCGCTTCACCCCGCGCACAGCTGTTCGTGATCCCCTCGTGGCCGCGTTCACGCCAACGGTGGCGGCACGGTGACCGGCGGCGGGGGCGGCACCGGCCGTCGCCGCCGCGACCGGGAGACGGACAGCGCCGCCACAGCCGCCACCAGCACGGCGCCGAGGAGGGACAGCACCCAGGCCGGGACGCCGCCCACGGTCAGCAGCTCGTTGCGGTACGTCATGGTCCGGTACGGGGTGTCGGCGGCGGCCGCGTGCAGTTCGTGATCGCCGTCGATCAGCTCCGGGCGAGGGAAGGACTGCTCGATGGCGGTGATGAAGACCGGCCGGCCGGCCGCCAGATTCCGGATCGCCTCCGTCGAGGTGGCGGGCGAAGTGGACGGGGTGAACTTCTCCGCGTACGTCACCCGGGGCGCGTCCCCGCCGATCGGACCGCCCGGCTCCATCCGGTGCGCTGCCAGCACGTAGAGGCCCAGCGACTGAGGCGTCGAGGCGAGCTTCGAAAGCCGCATCGGGTAGACCAGCCGGGAGCTGGCGAAGCGCAGTCGCAGCGGGTCGAGCTCGCCCAGCAGAAGCGCGTCCTCGTCCCGGGGAGCGAGGCGGACCGCCACGTACTCCCACTTCTGGTCGACGTACGGCTGCAGCGCGGTCGCCAGCCGGTCGGGCAGCTCGAAACCGTTCCGCTTCAGCCACGTCTGCAGCGCCTCGGGGTCGGTCGCCGCCAGGCGCGCCACGTCGAACGGGCCGAGCTGCTCCCTGCCGACGACCGTCACCGGCGGTGCGGCCGCGGACGGTGCGGACGCGGCCGTACCGTCACCCGAACCGGCGAACGGCCAGTCCCCGGAGCGTGGCCAGAAGTGGTGCCGGGTGGCCGGGACCGGCGCGGTGAGGGTTTCGAGACCGAGACCGTCGTGACCGTGCGCCCGTCGATCACGGGGACAGACGTACGGGTGAAGGATCCGGTTCCGGCCGCTGCGTCCGGGGCCGATCGGCGATCCGAGCATTCCTTCGGACAAAAGCGGGGTGACAGTCAGGCGCAGAGGGGGTTGATTGTGTCTACCTCATAGCGCAATGCGAAGGTTTCACAGCACGTCCTGGGACGAGGACGGTGGATGAACGGTGGGAGGGTCGGCGCAGCGTGGCGAATGCGGAGCACAGTGTGCGCGGAAACGCGGCGACGGGGGCGAGGACCGGGGCAGCCCGGGCTGTGCTCTGGCTGGTTGTCGCCTTGCTTGCGGGACGGCAGATGGCGGTGGTGCTGCGGCAGCCGCCGGGCGAACGGCTCACCGATCTGGAGACGTGGATCGGTGAGAACGGGGTCCTGCATGTGACGGGATCGCTCTACGACAGCGACCGGTTCACCGGCACCCCCTTCGCCGGGCTGGTACTGAAACCGCTGGCGCGGACGGCCGAACAGAGCCTCGGCGTTGCCTGGACCTTCGGTTCGCTGCTGCTCGTCGCCGCACTCGGCCTGGTCGCGGCCCGCGCCCTGCCGGGGCCCGTCTCCCGTCGCACCGCCCTGCTGGCCGCCCCCGTCGCGATCAGCCTGCTGATGCTGTCCCTGCCGGTCCGTAACGCCCTCCACCTCGGCCAGACCAGCATCCTGCCGGTCCTGCTGGTGCTGCTGGGTTGTTTCGTGGCCCGGGGAGAACGCGCGTCCGGCGTACTGATCGGGATCGCGGCCGCGCTCCAGCCGACCGTGCTGCTCTTCGCCGTCCTGCTCTGGCTGACGGGCCGCCGCCGGGCCGCAGTGACCGGCGGCACCGCGTTCGCCGCCTGCACCGCGCTGGCCTGGGCCGTGATGCCGCACGACTCATGGTCGTACTGGGTGCACCATGTCGCGGGCGCCGGACTCGGCGACAGCGCGGACAGCCTCTCCAACCAGTCGCTGCACGGTGCGCTGCTCCGCTTCGGCCTGGCGGGCCCGCTCGAGGTAGTGCTGTTCCTGCTGCTGGCCGCCGCCGTCTGCTACGTCGGGCTGCGGCGCGCCGTGCGGTACGCGAACGACGGCCAGCTGCTCCTCGCCGTCGCCGTGACCGGCTGTGTCGCCGTCGCCGTCTCGCCGACCGCCTGGCAGCACCAGCTGCTGTGGGTGCTCCTTGCCGTGGTCGGCCGGGCCGGTGAGCGGGCCTCAGACCGGCTGGTGTGGCCGGCCATCGTGGTGCTCGTGATCACGCTGCCCGGGAAGATACTTCTGCCGAACACCCCGGTCGCCTTCCCGGTGCGGGACAACGTGCTCCTCCTCGCTGCGCTGGGCGCCGCCTGCGCAGCGCCGTTCCTGCCGCGCACCTCGCCGTATTGGCAGCGGCCGGTCCCCACGGACTACGCCGTCCCGGTTCCGGCCCGTTGGAGCCGCGTGCCGCTGCTGCCGTTCTGGCGACGGGTGCTCAGCCGTCCCAACCTGCTGTTGGAACTCCTGCTGATCCGGGTCGTCTACTCGGCGTATGCGCACGTCAGGCTGGCGGCGACGGCCGGTCGCCCCACCGCCGAGGCGCACGGCCGGCAGATCCACTCGCTCGAGAAGTGGCTGCACATCGACATCGAGCACTGGGCCAACCACACGGTCGTCCAGATCGGCTGGCTGAAGAGCTTCTTCGACTACTACTACTCGACGTTCCACTTCATCGTGCCGCTGGCCATCCTCGGTGTGCTGTACGTACGACGCCCAGCGGACTACCGCTGGGCCCGCTCCACCCTCGGCTTCGCCACCCTGGTCGCGCTGCTCGGCTTCTGGCTGTACCCGCTGGCGCCGCCGCGGCTGATGCCGGGGCTCGGCTTCATCGACACGGTCCATGGCGTCCAGGACTTCGCGAAGCCGGACTACGGGACGCTCACCTCGATGACCAACCAGTACGCGGCGATGCCCTCGCTGCATTTCGGCTGGTCGCTCTGGTGCGGCGTCATGATCGTGATGCTGGCCCCGAAGCTGTGGATGAAGGCGCTCGGGCTGCTGCACCCGCTGTTCACCGTCTCGGCGATCGTCGCCACGGCCAACCACTGGGTGCTCGACGCGGTGGGCGGGGCGCTGGTCATCGCGCTCGGCTTCGTGCTCACTCATGTCCTCGCGGGACCACGGAAGCTGCAACCGGTGGTGGACCGGGCAGCCGGGGCGGAACGGCACCCGTCCGCGGCGGATCGGGCAGCTTCCCCGGAGGCGACCGGCGAGACGGTGGGCAGCAAGACCTGAGCGAGCGGCTGCACGTGTGCCGAAGGGGTGCCGGAACGACCTGTGTCGTCCGGCACCCCTTCGGCGTGGATCGCCGCTTACCCAGCATCCGCCTGTCCCGGGCAGCCCGCCACTCGAACAGCTCACCCCTCACTCGAACAGCCCAAGGGGCGGTCAGTGGGACGGCCCCAGCGCCCAGGCGGCGAACGACAGGGTGGCCATGGAAGCGACCGTGGAGGCGACGACGGAGTTGCGGGCGAGCCTGGTGTCCAGACCGTACTGGCGGGCGTAGATGAAGGCGTTCTGGGCCGTCGGCAGCGCGGAGCACACCACCACGGCCAGCAGCTGATGGTCCGGCAGCCGCAGCAGCGGGCCGCCGACGAGGAACGCGATCAGCGGCTGGACCAGCGTCTTCAGCACGACGGCGACTCCCACCTCCGCACGCTCCCCGGAATCCGCCACGCTCTCCGACCGTGCGCCGGTCGCCGCCGGGCGTCCGTTCAACGACAGGCCGAGGGTGATCAGGGCCGTGGGAACCGCTGCCGCGCCGAGCAGATCGCAGGAGTGCGTGACGGTGGTCGGCAGTCGCAGCCCGATCGCGGAGACGGCGACGCCGAACATCGAGGCCATGATGATCGGGTTGCGGACCGGCATGGTCAGCATCCTCCGGAAGGTGACGCCCTTTCCGGAGACGGCCCCCGTCCCCGTGTCCAGCAGTGTCAGGATCACGGGGGAGACCAGCAGCACCTGGAACAGGATGATCTGCGCGACGAACGAGGCGTCGCCCAGCACCTGGACCGCCACCGGGATGCCGAGATTGGCGGAGTTCACGTAGCCGGACGCCATGCTGCTGATCGCCTGGTCGGCGGTCTTGCGGCCGAAGAGGCGGCGGGCCAGGACGAAGCCGAGGGCGGAGACGAGCGCCGTGCCTGCGGCGAAGGCCACCATCGAGGAGTTGGCGAAGGCGTCCAGGCGTGCGCCGGAGACCATGACGAACAGAGCCGCGGGCATGGCCACGTGGAAGACGAACCGGCCGAGCACTGCTTCCGCCTGTTCGCCGAGGAGGCCGCTGCGGCCGACCACGTAACCGATGCCGGTGAGCGTCCAGATGGGGGCGAAGCCGGAGAGCAGGGCGTGCATGGCCGCCATGATCCTCGTACGCCCCTGCGCCTCCCGGAGCGGGGTGGTGCAGGCAGGCGGTGGGGGCGGACGGGCAGCGGCTGCGGACCGGACGCGGGGCGCGGACGGGCGGCGGGGGCCGGGGCGTAGGGGGGAAGACCCCCGCCGCCCGAATCCGCGAACCGGTCAGCCGGTGGGCGTACCGGCCTTGTCCGATGTGCTGACCTGCAGTTGCTTGATCCCGTTGAGCCAGGCGGAGCGCAGCCGCCTCGGGTCGCCGACCAGTCGCAGGTCCGGCAGCACGTCCGCGATCGCGTTGAAGATCAGGTTGATCTCCATGACGGCGAGGGACTTGCCGAGACAGAAGTGCGGGCCGCCGCCACCGAAGCCGAGATGGGGGTTGGGGTCCCGGGAGATGGAGAAGGCCTCCGGGTTCTCGAAGACCTCGGGGTCGTTGTTGGCGGAGGAGTAGAACAGCCCGACCCTGTCCCCCTTCTTGATCCGCTGCCCGCCCAGGTCGACGTCCTGGGTGGCGGTCCGCTGGAAGGAGACCACGGGGGTGGCCCAGCGCACGATCTCCTCGGCGGTCGTCTCCGGGCGCTCGCGCTTGTACAGCTCCCATTCGTCGGGGTGGGTCAGGAAGGCGTGCATGCCGTGGCTGATGGCGTTACGGGTGGTCTCGTTGCCGGCGACGGCGAGCAGGATGACGAAGAAGCCGAACTCGTCGGATGAGAGGTTGCCTTCGCCCTCCGCGGCGACCAGCTGGGAGACGATGTCCTTGGCCGGGCACTCCTTGCGATCCGCCGCCAGGTTCATCGCGTACGAGACGATCTCCATGGCCGCCTCGGTGCCGACCTCTTCGGTGATCGCGTACTCGGGATCGTCGTACGCGGCCATCTTGTTGGACCAGTCGAAGATCTTCGACCGGTCCCCTTGCGGTACGCCGATGAGCTCGGCGATGGCCTGGAGCGGGAGTTCGACGGCGATGTTGGTGACGAAGTCGAAGGAGCCGTCGTCGTCGGCCGCGGCGAGCGCCGTCTCGACGATCGAGCGGGCGCGGCTGCGCAGGGCCTGTTCCAGGGACCGGATCGCACGGGGCGTGAAGCCGCGCTGGACGATCTGGCGGACCCGGGTGTGTTCGGGCGGGTCCATGTTCAGCATGATCAGCTTCTGGACCTCGATCTGGTCGCGGCTGATCGACTCGTTGAAGCGGATGACTGCCGTGTTGGTGTAGGACGAGAAGAGCTCAGGGTGTGTGGAGACGTACTTGACGTCCGCGTGCCGGGTGACCACCCAGTAGCCCTCGTCGTCGAAACCGGAGATACCGGCCGGTTGGGTGCACCACCAGACCGGGGCGGTCTCCCGCATCCGGGCGAACTCCGGGTACGGGATGCGGGCTTGGAGCAGGTCGGGGTCGGTGAAGTCGAACCCTTCGGGCAGATGAGGGCAGGGCATCGGCAACTCCAGGTCGGTCCGAGGGCCGCCCGAGCCATGCCTGACGACCCATCAGAAGTTGCCGGAAAGGTAGTAACGAGTTCTACAACTCGCAAGGGTCATGGCCGGATCTGTTGCGTGAAGGCCGGTGCGCCAGGCAGGAAGTGGGTGCAAGGTGCGTGCACGGCTCTTGCGTACCGGGGGTAAGCCTCATAAGACTGCTTGCAGAACTAGAACGCGTACTAGTTCCTTCCGTGGGCGCCGGGACGCCCCCTGCGGAAGTGCGAGGAGAGGACGAGCTCATGGCCGCGGAACCCGTCATCGTCGAAGCCGTACGCACCCCCATCGGCAAGCGTGGAGGCGCGCTCGCCAATCTGCACCCCGCCTATCTGCTGGGTGAGACCTACCGTGAACTCCTCGGCCGCACCGGCATCCATGCCGACTGCGTCGAACAGATCGTCGGCGGCACGGTCACCCATGCCGGCGAACAGTCCATGAACCCGGCGCGCAACGCCTGGCTCACCGTGGGACTCCCGTACGAGACCGCCGCCACCACCGTGGACTGCCAGTGCGGCTCCTCGCAGCAGGCTTCCCACATGGTTGCGAACATGGTCGCCGCCGGAGTCATCGACGTCGGTATCAGCTGCGGTGTCGAGGCCATGTCGCGCGTACCGCTGGGCAGCGGCTCCAAGCACGGCCCCGGGAAGCCGTGGCCGGACGAGTGGAACGTCGATCTGCCCAACCAGTTCGAGGCCGCCGAACGCATCGCCCGCAAACGGGGCCTCACGCGGGAGAACGTGGACTCGCTCGGGCTGATCTCGCAGGAGCGGGCGGCCGTGGCCTGGGCCGAGGAGCGCTTCAAACGGGAGACGTACGCGGTCCAGGTGCCGACCACCGAGGAGGAGCAGGCGGCGGGGCAGGGCATGTGGCGCCTCGTCGACCACGACGAAGGGCTGCGGGACACCACCATGGAGGGGCTGGCCCGGCTCAAGCCGGTCATGCCCACCGCCATCCACACCGCGGGCAACTCCTCGCAGATCTCCGACGGCGCCTGCGCGATCATGTGGGCCTCCAAGCGGATGGCCCGGGCGCTCAAGCTCAAGCCGCGTGCCCGGATCGTCGCCCAGGCGCTGGTCGGCTCCGACCCGCACTTCCACCTCGACGGGCCGATCGACGCGACCCGTGCGGTGCTCGGCAAGGCCGGGATGTCGCTGAGGGACATCGACCTCGTCGAGATCAACGAGGCGTTCGCGTCGGTGGTGCTGAGCTGGGCGCAGGTCTTCGACCAGGATCTGGAGAAGGTCAACGTCAACGGTGGGGCCATCGCGCTCGGCCACCCGGTGGGCGCCACCGGGGCCCGTCTGATCACCACGGCACTGCACGAACTGGAGCGCAGGGACAAGGAGTTCGCGCTCATCACCATGTGTGCGGGCGGGGCGCTGGCCACCGGCACGATCATCCAGCGACTCTGAGGGCGACCCCCGGCCGGGGGTGTTGTCAGGTGCTCCCCGGCCGGGGGTCACGCCGTCCGGGCAGGCCGAAGGCCCCGACCGGAACCCGGTCGGGGCCTTCGTGTGAAGCTGCTTGCCACCGGCTCAGTACCAGTGGTTGGCCTGCCAGAACGTCCAGGCGGCGCACGGGCTGCCGTAGCGGGAGTTCATGTAGTCCATGCCCCACTTGATCTGGGTCGTGGGGTTGGTCTTCCAGTCGGCGCCGGCCGAGGCCATCTTCGAGCCGGGCAGGGCCTGGACCAGGCCGTAGGCGCCCGAAGAGGCGTTGGTCGCGCTGGGGTTCCAGCCGCTCTCGTGCGAAACGATGTTGCTGAAGCACTGGAACTGCGCCTCGTTGCCGATCATCGCTCGCGCCGTGCCCTGTACGCCGGTGGCGGCGGACGCCGGTGCGGCCATGGCCGGGGTGACGCCGAGGCCCAGACCGGTGGCGCCGAGGACCGCGGCGGCTCCGGCGACGACGGCCTTGCGGCGAGCGGTGCGGGGCTGGGCGAGGAGGTTACGGACGAACGACACAGGCGAACCTAACCGTTGGGGACGGGGGAGTCGCGGACCGGGTCCAACAGTGCGGGACCCGGTGCTCGTTGACCGCGTTCCGTTCCGGTGAACGCTTGCGGTGCTCGGCGACGTGACCAGTGTTAGCCGCGGCGTTCAACCGTGGCAATGACCCCTGATACGGTCTTGCCTCGCATCAGGGACCAAAAGTCCCTAACCACCCCAAAAGGTTCCATAGCAGGTCGGAGGCGGTGAAGTGGGTTCCATCTGCGGCCGGAAACGCTACTACCCCCGGTAGTGGAGGACTAAGGTCCTGTGGGCGCCTTCACGCCTTCGGGACCGTCGAATGTGACCTGGGCCTCGAAGGATGCGCGGCGCGTGGCCCTTCGCAGCGCCTTCAGCAGCGTGGAGCCGATGGTGAGGGTCAGTGCCATGGTCAGCACGGCCCGGCCCAGGTCCCAGCCGAGTGAGGTGGCCAGGCAGTACGCGAAGAACCGGACCAGATTCTCGGGCAGCGGGTCACCGGGGTGGAACGAGATGCCCGAGCCGAGGCCCGGCACGATCGTCCAGCCGTACAGGTTCATCACCGTGCCGTACGCGAACGCCGCCGCACCGCCGTACGCCGCCAGCATCAGCAGCTCGGCCCGCCCGCGCAGCCGGTCCGGGGCCGGCAGCAGGCCGGCGCCCATCGTGAACCAGCCCATCGACAGCATCTGGAACGGCATCCATGGGCCCACCCCGCCGGTGAGCAGGGCGGACGCGAACATGGTCACCGAGCCGAGCACGAAGCCGAAGCCTGGGCCCAGCACCCGGCCGCTCAGCACCATCAGGAAGAACATCGGCTCCAGGCCCGCCGTACCGGCGCCGAGCGGACGCAGTGCGGCGCCGACGGCGGCGAGCACACCCAGCATCGCCACCGCCTTCGCGTCCAGGCCGGAGTCCGCGATGGTGGCGACGACCACACCGACCAGGAGCGGAAGCAGTGCGGCGAACAGCCACGGTGCGTCCTGGGAGTGGGCGAGACCGGAGTCCGCGTCCGCGAGCAGCGGCCAGCCGATGGAGACGACGCCGATCGCGCTGACGAGGAGGAGTGCGGCGATCGCGCGGGGGCCCAGTCGTACGGGGCGGCTTCGGCGGCCGCTCATGCGCCTGCCTCCAGCGACCCGCGCACCTGCGTCACGGTCAGCCACTCCTGCGGGGCGAGGATCTTCGCGGTCTGCGGCGCGAACGCCGGTGACGAGACCACCACCTGCCGGGTCGGGCCGTCCGCGACGATCTCCCCGTCCGCGAGGATCACCACCCGGTGGGCCAGCTCGGCGGCGAGCTCCACGTCGTGCGTGGCCAGGACGATCGCATGGCCCTCGGCCGCCAAACCCCGCAGCACCCGTATGAGCCGGGCCTTCGCGGCGTAGTCCAGACCGCGCGTCGGCTCGTCCAGCAGCAGGAGCGGGGGCCGTGCGGTCAGCACGACGGCCAGCGCCAGGGCGAGCCGCTGCCCCTCGGAGAGATCGCGGGGGTGGGTGTCGTCCGGTACGTCGGGAAGCAGCTCGGAGACCAGGGCCCGGCAGCTGCCCGCCGCCGCGCCCGCGTCGGTGTCGGCCGCCGCGCACTCGGCGGCGACCGTGTCCGCGTACAGCAGATCGCGCGGTTCCTGCGGTACGAGCCCGACCCGGCGCACCATGTCGCGCGGATGCGTGCGGTGCGGGGCCCGGCCGCCGACGAGGACCGTGCCCGTGGTGGGCCCGACCAGGCCGACGAGGGCGGCGAGCAGCGTGGACTTGCCCGCGCCGTTGCGGCCCATCAGGGCGACGGTCTCGCCCGGTGCGACGGAGAGCGTCACCCGGCGCAGTGCCTCGACGCGCCCGCGCCGTACCCCCAGGCCCTCGACCCGGGCGATCGCCTCCACCGCAGCTTCGGGAGCGGGCCGGGGGGCGGGTGTGCGCAGCCGCCCGAACAGACCACGGCGGACGGGAGCGGCCGCGGGCAGCGGCGTCGGGGCGGCGGGCGCCGACGGAGCGGGCGGCGGCGGTTCGGCCGTGGCCAGTCGCTCCCGCAGATCCGTCGCACGGCGCCGTGCGTCGCGTACCGACAGCGGCAGCGGGTCCCAGCCCGCCAGCCGGCCCAGGGCCACCACCGGCGGGTGGACCGGGGAGACCGCCATGATGTCGGCGGGGGCGCCCATCACCGGTGCGGCACCGGGCGACGGCAGCAGGACGACCTGGTCCGCGTACTGGACGACGCGTTCCAGGCGGTGCTCCGCCATCAGGACCGTCGTCCCCAGATCGTGCACCAGCCGCTGGAGCACCGCGAGGACCTCCTCGGCCGCCGCCGGGTCCAGCGCGGACGTCGGTTCGTCGAGGACCAGGACCTTGGGGTGCGGGGTCAGCACCGAACCGATCGCGACCCGCTGCTGCTGGCCGCCGGAGAGCGTGGCGATCGGCCGGTCGCGCAGCCCGGCGAGGCCCAGCAGGTCGAGGGTCTCCTCTACCCGCCGGCGCATCACGTCGGGGGCGAGTCCCAGCGACTCCATGCCGTACGCCAGCTCGTCCTCGACGGTGTCGGTGACGAAGTGGGAGAGCGGGTCCTGTCCCACCGTGCCGACCAGATCGGCGAGTTCGCGTGGTTTGTGGGTACGGGTGTCACGGCCGTCGACCATCACCCTGCCGCGCAGTGTGCCGCCCGTGAAGTGCGGTACGAGACCGGAGACGGCGCCCAGCAGCGTCGACTTGCCGACCCCCGACGGGCCGACGAGCAGCACCAACTCGCCCTCGGGGACGGTCAGATCGACCCCGGACAGGGTCGGGCGCGCCGCCCCCTCGTACTGCACCGACACCTGCTCGAACCGGATCACTGGCTCTCCTCGGAGTTCGCGGCGGCCACAACGGGCGGCGCGGGCGCCACCACCGCGGGCAACAGCCCGATCAGCACCGCCGCCGCGGGCCACAGCGGGAACACCGGCGCCGCCAGCGGTACGACTCCGGGGTGCAGCGCCTCCGTGTCGGCGCTGCCCGCCCAGATCATCGCCGCCGCGACCACCGCACCCGACCCGGCCACCAGCCAGGCCCTCGCCCCCCACCGGTCGGGCCGGTAGCGGGTGCGGACCGAGCGGGCACCGCCGAGCCGGAGCCCGGCCATCGCGGCGACGAGCCCGGCGAACAGCAGCGGCAGCCCGTACACCGCACCCTGCGAGGCCAGCAGAGCGTACGTACCGGCGCAGACGCCCAGCAGCCCGCCGAGCGTGAGGACGTTCGTGGTGTGCCGGACGGCGCGCGGCACCTGTGCCGTACGCCCGTATCCGCGTGCGTCCATCGACGCCGCCACCGCCACCGACCGCTCCAGCGCACCTTCCAGCACCGGCAGTCCGATCTGCAGGACGGCCTTGATGCCACCGGCAGGGCGGCCCCGCAACCGTCGTGCGGTGCGCAGCCGCACCACATCGGCGACCATGTTCGGTGCGAACGTCATCGCGACGACGACCGCGATGCCCGCCTCGTACAGTGCGCCCGGCAGCGACTTCAGCAGCCGGGCCGGGTTGGCGAGCGAGTTCGCCGCGCCGATGCAGATCAGCAGGGTGGCGAGCTTCGCCCCGTCGTACAGCGCGAAGAGCAGCTGTTCGGCGGTGACCCGGCCGCCGATCCTCACGCCCTGCGCCCAGTCGGGCAGCGGGACTTCGGGCAGGGTGAGGACCGGGTGCGTACCGGGGATCGGCGAACCGAGAAACACGGAGAAGAGCAGCCGCACGCCGACGACGAACAGCCCGATCCTGATGAACGCCCCGTACGAACGGGCCCACGGCGCATCGGTCCGGCGTACCGCCACGACGTAGCCGGCCACCCCCACGAGCAGCCCGAGCAGCAGTGGATTGCTGGTCCGGGAGGCGGCGGTGGCCAGCCCGAGCGCCCACAGCCACCAGGCCCCGGCGGGCACGGCGTTGCTGCGGGTCGCCTCGGGGGCGCGCAGGGCAGGGACCGGCCGGGCCGGGCCGGCGGAGACGGTCATCCTCGGCGGCGGCGGGCCTGCACGACCGCGGCGACGCCGAGCAGAAGGACGGCGGCGACACCGGCGAGCACCCCGGCGGACGGACCGCCGCGGCCGCTCCCCGGGCGGGCCGAGGCGGACGGGCTCGCGGGCGCCTGCGACGTACCGTCGGCGTGCCCAGTGCCGGAGACCTGGTCACCGCAGCCCGAGGCCGGATAGCCGGAGATCGCGCAGAGCAGCGCCTCGCTGCTGTAGCGCAGCGGCTTGGCCACGGAAGCGAGGGCCTCCGCGGCGCTCGCGTCCTCGGCGACCTGCGCGCATGCGGTACGCGGCGCCGGTGGCGTCTCCCCGTCAGGTGCGTCCGCGGCCGTGCCGGGGTCGATGACGAGCGCGATCCGCTTGGTGCCGTCCTTGGCGGGGGTGTCCGCACAGATCGTCGCGAATTCGGGGGCGCGGCGCGGCTTCGCCGAGTCCTGGGAGTCCTCGCTCACCGAGAACCGGAAGCCCTGCACCGCACCGTCGTCGGGCCGGACCAGCGACGGGCCCTGGGTGGCGTACGCCCAGTTCGTCCCCTTGCCCTCCCAGAACGACCAGTAGCGGTAGCCGGCCGCGTGCGCGGTGCCGGCGCCGAGCACGGTCAGGACGGCGCCGAGAACGAGCAGCAGGGCGCCCGTCGCCGGCCACCCGGATCGATTCCCCGCCCGGTTCACAGCTGCGGGGTCTTCCGGCGGCTGCTGATGAGGAAGCCGACGCCGGCACCGGCGGCGAGACCGATACCGACGAGCCACCACACGCCGAGCCCGGCGTCGTCGCTGGTGCCGTCCTGTGCCGCGTAGTCGCTGCTGGCCGGCGAGGGTGTGTGGACGGCGGCCGGCTTCGGTCCGGTCGCGCTCAGCCGCTCGACGAGGTCGACACCGCCGAAGTCGCGGGCATCGGCACCGGTCGTGTGGGCGGCCACGACCAACTGGGCGTAGGCGGCGGGGCCGTTCTCGGCCGCCCAGGGCGCGGCGTTCTTCTTCAGCCAGCCGAGCGCGTCGGCCGCCTTGTCCTGGTGGCCTGCGGCGGCCAGGGCGACGACCGCGTCCGCGGTGTTGCCGAAGTCGGGCTGCTCGGTGGTGTCGGTGGTGCCCGGCATCGGGGGCTGGTTCAGGTGGCCGGTCTTCGCGAGGGCACCCGCGAGATAGTGGGCACCGTTCTGGGCGGCCTGCTCGGGCTTGACGACGGCGCCCTTGTGGCAGGTGGGCGCCTTGTCCTCGGACGCGGAATTGTTCCAGGCGGCCAGCCCCTTGCCCATGGAACCGAGCACACCGGCCGCGGTGGCGTCCGCGTTGGCGACGAGCTTGCCGGCCTTGTCGGGCTGGTACGCGAACGCGCCGCCGTCCTTGCCGCCGCACGGGATCGCCAGCGCGAGCAGCGCGTCGTACGGCGTCCTGCCGCCCTTGGTCGTCACATCGCCGAGCCGCTCGCCCCGCTTGGCCAGGGCGCCGATCACGATCGAGGTGGAGTTGGCGTCGCTGGGCGAGCCCGGGTTGTAACCCCAGCCGCCGTCCTCGTTCTGCACGGACTTCAGCCAGGCGACCCCGTTGTCGGCGGCGTCGCCGTGTCCGCCGACCTCGGCGAGTGCCTGGACCGCGGCGGCGGTGGCGTTGGTGTCCGTCATGGTCTTCGCGTCGCACGGCTTTCCGGCATCGGCGCGGTACGAGGCGTAGGCGCCGCTGTCGCACTGCTGGGCGACCAGCCAGTCGACGGCCGCGGCCGCGGGGGTGACCCCTTCGAGCCGCTGGGCGATGAAGGCCAGCGACTGCCTCCAGACCCCGTCGTACGTCGGGTCCTTGGTGCCGTACAGCCCGGACGGCAGTGCGACGGACGGGGTGGGCGACGGCGACGGCGCCGCCACCGCGGCCGGGGCAGCGGCCGCACAGAGCACGGTGGCGGTGGCGGCGAGCGTTGCTGCGGTGCGGCGAACGGTCATGGTGGGCTGGGCCTCTCCTGCGGTGGGAACCGGGCACAGGCACACTCAGGCACCAGGCTCCGGCCCCGTATGCCTCGACGGTGCCGGTCACCGGGGTTCCGGTGACGCGAGCCGGTCACGACCGCGGACAGGGCATTCCGACTCACCGCTGTGTCAGCGGCTCACGGTTGCGTGGTCAGTGCCGGATTCGCACCGGCTTCCCCCTGAACGGGCATGATGACGACTCCGACACTCTACCGGTGCGTAGCCCGCCCCTCCGGGCGGAGGGCCGCCCGGAACAGCGACGTACGTCACCCGTGGGGCCGGGCGGGACGCGGCGGTGGGAGAGGCCGGTGCCGGAGGGGATCGCCGGTCGGCGAACCCCTCACACGGCGACGTACGTCACCGGGTCGCTCCCCGTCATCGCCTCCGCGCGCCCCAGCTTCACCAGTCGGCGGACGTGCGCCTCGGCCTCGGAGACCGCGATGTTCCGTGAGCCGTGCGGGATCTGCTCCCACGGCCGGTTCCACTCCATCCGCTCCGCCAGCTGCCACGGCGTGAGCGGGGTGGCGAGCAGCGCGAGCAGGCCGGTCAGCCGCTCCTCGTGGTGGTCGAGGAGTTCCTGTACGCGCCTGGCCGCGTCCGGGAACGCGTGCTGGTGGGCGGGCAGCACCTCGGCGACCCCCAGCCGGCCGATGCGCTCCAGCGAGTCGAGATAGTCGCCCAGCGGGTCGGTGACGGTCGCATCGTCCGGGTCCTCGTACAGCCCGATGTGCGGGCTGATCCCGGGCAGCAGATGGTCGCCGGAGAAGAGCCGGCCGCGACCGGGCAGGTTCGCCGGGTGGTCCTCCTCCAGATGCAGGCAGACATGGCCGGGGGTGTGGCCCGGTGTCCAGACCGCCCGGAGCCGGCGGCCCGCCAGGTCGAGCAGTTCGCCGGGGACGATCTCGCGGTCCGGGAGTGCGGCGCGCAGGCCGGGCAGGGTGCGCATCCGGCCGGTGGCGCGGGCGGCGCGCAGTGGGGCGAGGTGCTCCTCGGGGGCGCCGACCGCGGTGAGTTTCGTCGCCAGGTAGGTGAGCCAGGTGCCCGGTTCGGACTCGCGGGTGCGGCGCACGATCGCGGTGTCCGCGGCGTGCATCGCGATCCACGCCCCGGATGATTCGCGGACCTGGCCGGAGAGGCCGTGGTGGTCGGGGTGGTGGTGGGTGATGACCACGCCATGGATGTCGGTGATGGCGACTCCGACGGTGCTGAGGCCCGCGACCAGGGTGTCCCAGGCCTCCGGGTCGTCCCAGCCGGTGTCGATCAGCACCGGGCCGCGGCCGGTGTCCAGGACGTGCACCAGAGTGTGGCCGAGCGGGTTGTCCGGGATGGGGACCTTGATGGACCACACGCCGCCGCCGTGCTCGGTCACCTGTGTCATGAGGTCCCCATCTCTCGTCCCGGCATGCGGCTGTGCTGCGCCGCATCCACTGTAACGAGAACTCGTTCCAGTAGTAGCCCTGGTCGACTATTCACCCGAGGTCGATCGCCGTCGGATCCGTGGACTCCTGGAACTGGAACTGGTATCAGTTCTGACGCGGAGTCAGGTATGGAGTCAGGTGCGGAGTCGGTACGTGCCGGGTCGCGGGAGGCAGCAGCCATGACCGAGCTTGTCGAACACGGAAAACTGTTCATCGGCGGGGAGTTGGTCGATCCGCTCGGCCAGGACGTCATCGAGGTGATATCGCCCCACACCGAGCAGGTCATCGGCCGGGTGCCGCATGCCTGTGAGGCGGACGTGGACCGCGCTGTCGACGCCGCCCGCCGGGCCTTCGACGAAGGGCCCTGGCCCCGGGCCTCCCTCGACGAGCGGATCGAGGTGATCACGCGGATCAAGGACGCGTTCGCCGTGCGGTACGAGGAGATCGCCCGCGTCATCAGTTCCGAGAACGGAACCCCGTACAGCTCCAGTGTGATGGTGCAGGCACTCGCCGCGATGATGGTGTGGGACGCGGCGATCACCGTCGCCCGTACCTTCCCGTACGAGGAACGGCGCGACGGCGTCCTCGGGCCGCTGCTGGTGCGCCGGGAGCCGGTCGGCGTCGTCGCGGCCGTCGTGCCGTGGAACGTCCCGCAGTTCACCGCCGCCGCCAAACTGGCGCCCGCGCTGCTGGCCGGCTGCACGACCGTCCTCAAGGTCTCGCCCGAATCGCCCCTTGACGCCTACATCCTGGCCGAGATCGCCGCCGAGGCCGGGCTCCCCGAGGGCGTGCTGTCGATCCTCCCGGCGGACCGCGAGGTCAGTGAGTACCTCGTCGGGCATCCGGGCGTCGACAAGGTGTCGTTCACCGGCTCCGTCGCGGCCGGCCGCCGGGTGATGGAGGTCGCTTCGCGCAACCTCACCCGGGTCACCCTGGAACTGGGCGGCAAGTCCGCCGCCGTCATCCTCCCGGACGCCGATCTCGGCGCGGCCGTCGCGGGCATCGTCCCGTTCGCCTGGATGATCAACGGCCAGGCGTGCGTCGCCCAGACCCGCATTCTCGTCCCGCACTCCCGCTACGACGAGATCGCCGAGGCGTTCGCCGCCGCGGCGGGCGCGCTGAAGGTCGGCGACCCGCTCGACCCCGCCACCGAGCTCGGCCCGCTGGTCGCGCGGCGTCAGCAGCAGCGCTCCCTCGACTACATCCGGATCGGCCAGGAGGAAGGCGCCAAGATCCTTACGGGCGGCGGCCGTCCGGCCTCCCAGGAGCGTGGCTGGTACGTCGAGCCGACCCTCTTCGGATCCGTCGACAACTCCATGCGCATCGCCCGCGAGGAGATCTTCGGCCCGGTCATCTGCCTGCTGCCGTACGGCGACGAGGCGGAGGCGGTGAAGATCGCCAACGACTCGGAGTACGGGCTCAGCGGCAGCGTCTGGACCGCCGACACCGAGCGCGGCATCGACATCGCCCGCCGGGTCAGAACCGGCACGTACAGCGTCAACACGTTCAGTCTCGACATGCTCGGTCCGTTCGGCGGCTACAAGAACTCCGGTCTGGGACGGGAGTTCGGCCCCGAGGGGTACGGCGAGTACTTCGAGCACAAGATGATCCATCTGCCCGCCGGGTACCAGCCGGCGCAGCCCGGACCGCAGGAGGCGTGATGGGGGACCGCTGGCACGTGGAGGTCGACCGGAGCGTCTGCATCGGCTCCGGGATGTGCGTGAACCACGCCCCGGACGGCTTCCGGCTGGACTCCGCCCGGCAGTCGCACCCGGACGTCCCGGAGACGGACGCCAACGAGCAGGTGCTCGCGGCCGCGGAGGGGTGTCCCGTCGAGGCGATCACGCTGACGCTGCTCGACTCCGGCGAGGTGGTGTTCCCGCCGGAGGACTGAGGGCTGTCCCGTAATCCCTGGTGGATCGGCGCGCGGCGTCGGACGCGGTGCATCGCGAGGCGGAGGGGCGTCTTCGTGCCGGTCGTATTCGGGCGTTCCGACGACGCGGCGAGGCGCCGTGGCTGTCGTCGTGGGCCCGCCGGGGATTGCGGGACAGCCCTTAAGCCTCCGCCCCCTGGCGGGAGCGTGAGCGCGAGGTGCGGCCCGACGCGGGACCGTCGGGCCGCACCGTCGACGGACGGGTACTACGCGGTGCAGCCGGTGTCGGCGATCACGAAGTAGCCCGCCGGTGACTCCCGCAGGGTGTGCGTGACGAACACGTTGTACAGGCCCATGTTCTGCTCGGACCCGTTCGCGTACACATAGCCGCCCGTGGTGTGCGCCCTGCCCGCCGCCACCTGGGCGTAGTTGGTCGCCGTGTAGCAGGCGCCGCCGCCCGTCCCGCCGGTCGTGGTCGCCGTCACCGCGGCCGAGACGGTACCGACCGCCCCCGATCCGTCGACGGCCGCCACGGTGTAGCGGTACGCGGTCCCGGCGGACAGCCCCGTGTCGGTGAACGCCGTCGACGTGGGCCGGCCGACCTCGGTGCCGTTGCGGTAGACGGCGTACGAGGAGGCTCCCGTCACCGCGCTCCAGGACAGCGAGGCACCGGTGCCCGTGACACCGGTGACCGTCAGACCGGAGGGGGCCGGGAGCGGGTTCTCGCCGCCGCCGGGTGCGCCCTGGTCCAGCCCCCAGAAGACGCCGGTGTAGTACGACGAGCAGATCGAGTTCAGGAAGTACGCGGCCGTGGACCCGCACCGATCGGTCCCCGAGCCGGGGGAGACGGCCAGGCCGTGGCCCATGCCGGAGATGGAGTACGTCTCCACCGCGGGGTTCCCGGAGGCGTCGTTGTAGACGCTGCGGGTGGTGTTGCCGGGAAGGGTGTCGGTGCTCGACGGGGTCTGGCCGATGCCCCACACATCGGTCCACTGGTCCCGCAGCGCGGTGGCGTTGGCCGGGTACACCGTGTAGTCGGACGTGCCCTGCCAGATGGCGACCCGCGGCCATGGGCCGGTGTAGCCGGGGTAACCGGCGCGGACCTTGGCGCCCCACTGGGCGGGGGTCAGCTTCTGCGGGCCCGTCTGACAGCCGGAGGCGGCGGCCTGGCTGGTGGCGCACTGCGCGGGCAGGCCGGACGCCACGGAACCGCCCGCGAACACGTCCGGGTACGCGGCCAGCAGGTCTGCGGTCATCCCGCCGCCCGCCGACAGTCCGGTGACGTACACCCGCCGCCCGTCGGAGCCGTACTGCTGCTTAGCGTGCTCCACCATCTGCACGATGGAGGCGGCTTCGCCCTTGCCCCGGGTGTCCTCGGCCGGATCGAACCAGCCGAAGCAGGAGAGCGCGTTGTTGGCGGACGTGGTCTGCGGGAAGACCACGGCGAACTTCCACAGGTCGGCGTATTTCGGCCAGCCCGAGTTGGTGTAGTAGTCGTTGGCCGTCTGCGTACAGCCGTGCAGGGCGATCACCAGAGGCGCGCCCGCGGGCAGATCGGCGGGGGCGTACTCGTACATCTGCAGGTTGCCGGGGTTCGTGCCGAAGCCGGTGACCTGCTGCAGGCCGCCGGCGGCAGCGGCGGGCTGCGCGGCACCCACGGTGCTCAGCGTCGCCGCGACGACGCCGAGGACGGCCGTGGACGCGACGCGCCGTAGCAGGCGTCGCAGGATCGATGGGCGCACGGGGGCCTCCCTGTTCGGAACGTGCGGGCGTGCGGACTGTTGCCGGAACCTATGAGTCCGGGCCGTCCCCGCCCATGGGGCGGGCTGACATCCCTCGGGCTCCGCTGTGTGCGGCGCCGCCCTTGCGCCGCGAGCGCCCAGCGAGAAGCGGACGTTGACATCGAGTGCGCTCGAAGATGCAGACTCCCGGTCAGCAACGCCCTTATCGGCCAGGGGCTGTTGGGAGGGAGACAGGAATGCGCTACCGCATGATGGGCACGGACCCGAAGACCCGCCGCGAGGTGAGCGTGATCAGCCTCGGCGCCATGCTGATGGGCACGCTCACCGACGAAGCGACCTCGTTCGCCGTCCTCGACCGGTACGCCGAGGCCGGCGGCACCTTCATCGACTCGTCCAACAACTACGCGTTCTGGGTCGAGGGCAGTCAGGGAGGGGAGAGCGAGCGACTGCTCGGCCGCTGGCGCCGGAGCCGTGGCGTCGGCGACGAGATCGTCATCGCCACCAAACTCGGTGCCCGGCCGAACAGCCCCGCCACCGGCTTCACCCGCGACATCGAGGGACTCTCGCCGAAGGTGATCCGGGAGTCCGCGGAGCGGAGCCGGGAGCACCTCGGCGTCGAGCGGCTGGACCTGCTGTACGCGCACGTCCAGGACCACGGCGTGCCGATGCGCGACACCGTCGAGGCGTTCGGAGAGCTGGTGACCGAAGGAACCGTCGGACTGCTGGGCGTGAGCAACCACTGGGCGTGGCAGGTGGAGCGGGCCCGGGCCCTTGCCGCGGCCGCCGGACTGCCGGGGTACGAGGTCCTCCAGTACCACCACAGCTATCTGCGGCAGCGCACGGACCTGCCGAGCCTGCGCTCACCGGACGGCCAGGAGGGCGTGGCCGCCGGGGACCTCCTCAGCTACCTGCGGGCCGAACCCGCCCTCGTGCCGGTCGCCTACTCGCCACTGCTGGCCGGGGCCTACGTCCGGGCGGACAAGCCGCTCGGCCCGGAGTTCGACCACCCGGGCACCCGGGCGCGGCAGGCGGCACTGCGGACGGTGGCCGAGGAGACCGGGGCGACCGTCAATCAGGTGGTCCTGGCCTGGCTCATCGGCGGCGAGGTCCCGGTCGTCCCGCTGGTCGGCGCCTCCTCGGTGGCGCAGCTGGACGAGAGCCTCGCGGCGGTGGACCTGGAGCTGACGGCGGAGCAGCGGGCGATGCTGGACGCCGCCCGCTGACCACCCGCACCATGTACGCCGCCACCATGGCGGCGTACGACGGTGTGTGCACCGACCCCGTGTGACGTGGGCTTCGACCTCCTTACGGTGACGACCATGGAGACTCCCCAGAGCCCGGTCCACGGGCCCGCGCCGCTCACCGTTCCCCCGCCCCGCGCCGCCGCTCCGTCGCCGTCGCCCGCAGATCCGTTCCTGGCCGGGCGCACCGCCCTGGTGACCGGAGCGGCGAGCGGCATCGGGCAGGCCTGCGCCGAGGCCCTCGCCGCCGCGGGGGCCCACGTGTACGTGGTGGACAAGGCCGCCGACGCGGCCAAGAGCCTGGCGGAGCGGATCGGCGGAACGGCCTGGGTGGTCGACCTGTCCGTACCCGAGGCGGTCGACACGCTGCCGGACGACGCGGACCTGGTGGTCAACAACGCGGGGCTGCAGCACGTCGCTCCCGTGCACGAGTTCCCGCCGGACCGGTTCGCGCTGATCCACCGGGTCATGGTGGAAGCACCGTTCCGCATCTTGCGCCGCACCCTGCCCGGCATGTACGAACGCGGCTGGGGGCGCGTCGTCAACATCTCGTCCGTCCACGGGCTGCGCGCCAGCCCCTACAAATCGGCGTACGTATCGGCGAAGCACGCACTGGAAGGTCTCAGCAAGGTGGTCGCTCTCGAAGCAGCACCGCACGGGGTGACCAGCAACTGCGTCAATCCCGGCTATGTGCGCACCCCGCTCGTCGAGAACCAGATCGCCGACCAGGCCCGTACGCACGGCATCTCGGAGGAGGAAGTGGTGGGCAAGGTGATGCTGGAACGCAGCGCCATCAAACGCCTCATCGAACCCCGGGAGGTCGCCGAGGCGGTGCTGTGGCTGTGCGGACCGCACACCGGGCACATCACCGGTACCTCGCTCGCGATGGACGGCGGCTGGACCGCTCACTGACACTCTCCAGTACACATCGAATCCCCGACGAACGATGGCCGCCCATGTCTGCACCGCCCCCCTCCGCCGCGCCCCACCTGCGTCGCCTCCTCGACCTGCTGACCGAGGACGCCCCCGCCGAGGCACTGGGCGCCGTCTCCTCCGAGGCGCGGGCCGCCGGTGTGCCCGCGGGCGACCTCGCCGAGGTGGAGCGGGCCACCGCCACCGCACTGCGGATCAGGGGCGCCTTGCGCCAGCACCGGCGCCGCGAGCTCCAGCTCACCGCGCTCTTCGACACCGCGGGTGATCTGGCGGCCTCCCGCGATCTGGACGACGTACTGAAGGCGATCGTCCGGCGGGCCAGGATGCTGCTCGGCACGGACACGGCGTATCTCACCCTCCCCGACGAGGAGGCGGGGGACACGTACATGCGGGTCACCGACGGTTCGGTGTCGGTTCTCTTCCAGCGGCTGCGGCTGGAACTCGGCGAAGGGCTCGGCGGTCTGGTCGCGCAGACCGCGAGCCCGTACGCGACGCCCGACTACCGCACCGACAATCGCTTCCGCCACACCCGCAACATCAACGCCGGGGTCCTGGACGAGGGGCTCGTCGCCATTCTGGGCGTGCCCCTGCTCCTCGGCTCCAGCCGCGGCGGTACGGGGAAGGTCATCGGAGTCCTCTTCGCCGCCGATCGCGCGCCGCGCGTCTTCAGCCCGGACGAGGTCGCCCTGCTCTGCTCGCTCGCCGCACACGCCGCAATCGCCATCGACACCGCCCGCGCCCTCGCCGACACCCGCTCGGCCCTCGACGAGCTCGCCGGCGCCAACGCCGAGCTGGCCGAGGCGAACGCTGCGGTACGGGAGCACTCGGCCGCCATGCAGCGGGCCGAGGAGGCGCACGACCGGCTGACCGACCTGGTGCTGCGCGGCGGTGACGTCAAGGACGTCGCCACGGCCGTCGCGGGGCTGCTCGACTCCCCGCTCACCATTCACGATCCGGGCGGGCGTCCACTGGCGGCCGTCCGGCCCGACGGTACGGGACTCGCGGCCGACAGCATGGACCCCGGATGGCTGGCCGAGACCGCCGAGGAGTCCCGCACCGGAGCGCGCGCCGTGCACCGCGACGGCCGGTGGATCTGCGCCGTACTCGCCGGACAGGAACTCCTGGCCCAACTGGTCCTGCACCAGCGCCGACGGCTCGACGACTCCGACCGGCGGCTCTTCGAACGCGCTGCCGTGGTCACCGGCCTCCTGCTCCTGCTGCGGCGCACGGTCGCCGAGACCGAGAACCGGATACGCGGCGAGCTGATCACCGACCTGCTGACCGACGCGGAACGCGACCCGGCCGGTCTCGCCGAACGCGGCCGTCGCCTCGGCATCGACCTGGACCGCCCGCATCTGCTGCTGGTGGCCGAGGCGGGTGCCCGGGAGAAGCTGTGTGCCGCAGCTCTGCGCTACCTGTTCGGCGGGGACATCCACGGGGTGAGCGCCGAACACGCGGGCACGGTGGTGCTGTTGGTCGCATGCGACGACGAGGACGCGGGTGCAGGTGACGCGGCGAGAGTGGCGGCGGCCCAGCTCGGCCAGCTCGTCCAGGCCCCCGTCACCGTCGCCGCCACCGGGCCGGCCCGCGGCCCGCGCGAGCTGGCCGCCGCCCACCGGGAGGCCGCCCGCTGCCTGCGCGCGATGCGGGTGCTGGGGCGGACGGGTGAGGGTGCCTGCGTCGACGAACTCGGCTTCCTCGGCGTGGTGCTGGGCAACGCGCAGGACGTCGACGGTTTCGTCGACGCGACGCTGGGGCCGCTGCTGCGGTACGACGCCCAGCGTGGCACCCATCTCGTGCGCACGCTGAGCGCGTACTTCGGTGCCGGTGGCAGCCTCATTCGCGCCAAGGACGAGCTTCACGTCCACGTCAACACGGTGGTGCAGCGGCTGGAGCGGATCCAGGTGCTGCTGGGACGGGACTGGAACGAACCGGACCGGGCGCTGGAGCTTCAGCTGGCGCTGCGGCTCAACCTGTTGGCGGGGGGCCAGGAGCGGGCGTGAACCGGGTGGCCGGTTGTCGCCGCTCCGGCCTCCGGCGCCCGAGGGACGGGTCATGCCGGGCGGGGCGGGTCGTGTCCCGACGGGCCGGGTCGTGCCCCGGCGGGCATGAGGGTGGTCTCAGGCGTTTCCCGGAACGGGTGTGTTCGCCACCGCCACCAGGCGTGTGGCGATCTCCTGCGCGCCCGCGCCACCCGTGAGCACCGTGTAGTGGTTGACGTCGGGCACCGCCACCGGTTCCACCCGCGTGTCCCCGAGGCGCGCCACCGCCAGTCGCTTCTCGTCGTACAGCCCCTGCTCCTCGTCCATCAGGCCACGCGCCGCCCACAGCAGCGTCGCCGGCACCGGCAACTTCCGTACGGCCGAGAGCACTTCGTCGTCGAAGAGGCCGACCCCGTCGGTGCGTACCGCCTCGATCCGGCAGCTGGAGTGCATCGCCGGCTCCTCGCCCGTCAGATCGCGCTGGATGTACGCATCGACCTCAGGTGACCAGGCGTCCCCGGCGAACGCGGGATGCGCCTGCCAGAACGCCCGGTAGGCGGCGCGGTCGGCGAACGTCATCGACAGCCGGTCCATGGCCGGGCCGATCACCGCCGTCATGAGTTCGTCCGGTGACAGATGGGTGGGGGCCGGGAAACCGACCCCGCCGTCGACGAGCAGCAGCGGACCGAAGCGGTCCGGATGCCGTACGGCGGCCAGGGCCGCCACGAACGCGCCCATCGAGTGACCGGCCAGCACCACCCGGTCCAGGCCGAGCGCCTCGGTCAGCGCGGCGACGTCATCGGCGTGTGCCGCGATCCCGTACGGGCCGGGGAGCCCGGCGCTCGCCCCCCGGCCGCGCAGATCAGGGGCGATCAGCGTGACCCGTCCGGCCAGCATCCCGGCCACCGTGCCCCAGGAGAGCGCGTTGGCCGTGATGCCGTGCAGGGCCACGACCACCGGCGCACCGGGCTCCCCGGCCGGCCAGCGCAGCGCCGCCAGCTCGCCCCCGGCGACCGGGACACGTATCTCTTCGTACGGGGTCATGAGTGGCGGTTCTCCTTCCGGGCGGCTGCGCCCGCTCTGGTTGTGCCTCGGGGTGCACGGAGTGCGGAGCCCAGCCGGGACGGCAGTCGTGCCAGCCCGCCCGGCAGCAGATGTACCACGGCCACGAACAGCACACCGAGCAGGAACAGCGGCTGGGAGAGCGGTACCCGCAGCACCGCGGGCAGGTCGGCGACCGCACCCGAGCCGGCGAGGTCGCCGAGCCGGTGATCGGCCCATGTGTACAGGATGCCGCCGACCATAGGCCCCCAGCGGGTACCCGAACCGCCCAGCACCACCATCACCAGCAGCGACAGTGTGAAGTCCGAGGTCGTCGTCTGGGGTGTGGAGCCGCCGGTGAGCAGCAGATGCACGAGTCCGCCGAGCGCTGCCAGCGCACCGGCCAGGACGAAGGCCGTCAGCTTGAACCCGTACGGCCGCAGCCCCAGCACCTCCACCCGGCGCTCGTTCTCCTTGATGCCCTCCCAGACCCGCCCGGTCGGCGAGCGGACCGCCCAGTGGACGACGGCCAGGGTGAGCACCAGGTAGCCGAGCGCGACCCAGTACAGGTTGGCCGTGTGCTCGATGCCCACGAGCCCGGACGGCAGCAGCTCGGCGGGCGCGGCCCGGCCCTCCTCACCGCCGGTGAAGCCCCCGGGGTTGCGGGAGACCAGGATCGAGCCCGCCTGGGCGAAGGCCAGCGTCACCATGGAGAAGCCGATACCGGTGACCCGCAGGCTCACCGACCCCAGTACCAGAGCGAGCGCGACCCCGAAGCAGACGCCGACCAGGGCCGAGACGGCGAACGGCAGACCGGCCTCCAGCATGATCGTGTTGGTGGCGTAGCTGCCCGCGGCGAAGTACAGCGCATGACCGAAGGAGAGCAGCCCGGTACGGCCGAGCAGCAGGTCGTAGCCGGTGGCCAGGGCGCCGAACAACAGGCAGGTGGCGAGGAGTTGCAGGCTTCCCGCACTTCCGACGGGGCCGTCGAGCAGGCCCGGCAGCGGCAGTGCGCTGTACGGCGCGACGATCAGCACGACCAGCACGGCGGCCGGCCACCAGCGCAGCAGCCGGGCCGTGTCGGCACCGGCCGGTGCGTCGGGCGGCGCCGCCGGCGTTCCGCTCGTGCGGTCGGGTGTCCCGGTCACGGTGCTCACGCGAGCCTCCCCGTCAGTCCGCGCGGCCGTACGAGCAGCAGCGCGGCGAGCAGGACGACGACGGCCAGGTCGCCGAGGCCCGCTGCGGTGTAGTAGTTGGCGAACTGCTGGACCAGGCCGATCACGACGGACGCCGCGGCGGCGCCGGTCACCGACCCCATGCCGCCGGTGACCACCACGACGAACGCGAAGATCAGCAGCGAGGTGCCCTGCCGGGGGTCGACCGAGCCGAAGTACAGCCCGCCGAGCGCCCCGCCGAGCGCGGCGGCCGAGCCGCCGATCGCGAAGACGAGGGTGAACGCCTTCCGTACGTCGATACCGAGCGCGGTCACCATCGCCCGGTCCTCGACCCCTGCCCGTACGACCAGTCCGTGCCGGGTCCGTCCGAGGAAGAGACGCAGCGCGACCAGCACGACGACCGCGGCCGCGATCAGCACCAGACGGTTGACCGGAACCTCCGCGCCCAGCAGGGAGAACGTGCCGGACAGCGCCTCGGGCCCGGGGAAGCGCAGGGCGTCCGAGCCCCAGATGCCCGACAGCAGCGCCGGGACGGCGAGCCCCACCCCGACCGTGGCGAGCACCTGCTCGCGCGGCCGGGTGTACAGCGGGCGGACGACGGCGAGTTCCAGCACCACGGCGGCGACGGTGCCCACCGCCGTGCCGAAGAGGACCGCGAGGACGAAGCCCACGCCGCCGGGGCCCGCACCCGGCAGGTTCCCGGACGCCGCCCACCAGGTGCCGTACGCGCCGACGGAGAGCAGCGCGCCGTGCGCGAAGTTGAGCACGTCCATCAGGCCGAAGATCAGCGAGAGCCCGGAGGCGATCAGGAAGTAGAGCGCTCCCAGACCGAGTCCGGTCATGGCGAGCAGAACGACGGTGGACATCAGGAATCCGCCTCCACGGAAGGTGCTTCGGTGCCCGGGCCGCGCCCCACGCCCAGCAGCCGGCGTGCCGCTTCCGCGTCGCCCAGCAGCTCACCGGCCGGGCCCTGGTGGGCGGTTCGGCCGTCGGCGAGCACGGTGCAGTGGGCGGCCAGGCGCCGTACGACGGCGAGGTTCTGTTCCACGAGCAGCACCGGAACCGCCTCGGCGGCCCGCTCGAGCACCTCGGCGACCTCGGTGACCACCTTGGGCGCCAGTCCCTTGGTGGGCTCGTCGGCGATGATCAGCCGGTTGCCGTTGAGCAGGGTGCGGCCGATGGCCACCATCTGCTGCTGACCGCCGGACAGCGTTCCGGCCAACTGCCGCTCCCGGAGCTTCAGTTCGGGGAAGAGTTCATGGACGAGCGGATACGCCGGCTCGCCCGCCCCGCGCCGCTCGGCCAGCCGCAGGTTCTCCGCCACGGTCAGCCCGGCGAAGACGCCGCGGTCCTCGGGGGCGTAACCGATGCCCCGCCGGACCAGTGTGTGGGTGGGCAGCGCCACGGTCTCCTCGCCGTCGAGCCGGACGCTGCCGGTGCGCGGGACGAGGCCGAGGACGCCGCGGACGGTCGTGGTCTTCCCGGCGCCGTTCCGGCCGAGGAGCGCGGTCACCCCGTGCCGGGCGACGTCCAGGTCCACCCCGTGCAGGATGTGCCGGCCGCCGATGAGGACCCGCAGGTCCCGTACGGCGAGAAGCGTTCCGGTCGTCACAGCCCCTCCCCGAGGTACGCCTGCTGCACGGTCGGGTCGGCGGTCACGGCCTCGGGCGTGTCCAGCGCCAGCAGCCTGCCGTGGTGCATCACGGCGAGCCGGTCGGCCAGCCCCAGCAGGACGTCCATGTGGTGCTCGACCATGAGGACGGTGCGGCCCTCGTCCCGGTGCAGGGTGCGGATCAGTTCGGTGAGCGCGGGGACCTCCTCCGCGCTCACCCCTGCCATCGGCTCGTCGAGCAGCATCAGCCGGGGCTCTCCCACCAGCAGCACCGCCAGCTCCAGCTTCCGCTTCTCGCCGTGCGACAGCTCGGACGCCAGGGCTCCGGCGCGGTGGCCGAGCCCGGTGCGCTCCAGTACGCCGTGTACGTCGTCGGTGTACGGGGAAGCGCGCCGCCACAGGCGGTACGAACCGCCTCGGGCGGCCTGCGCGGCCAGCCGGACGTGGTCGGCCACGCTCATGCCCGGCCAGAGACTGGACGTCTGGAACGTCCGGCCGATCCCGCGCCGGGCCCGGGCGTGCGCGGGCCGGCCGGTCATGTCCGTGCCGTCCAGCGCGATGGTGCCCGACGTGGCCGTGGTCAACCCGCTGATCAGGTTGAACAGTGAGGTCTTGCCCGCCCCGTTGGGGCCGATGAAGGCGAGGAACTCGCCCTCGCGGACGTCCAGCGTGATGTCCTCGACGATGGTCGCCCCGCCGACGCCCCAGCCGAGGCCGGTCAGCCGGAGCACGGGGGCGGTGCTCCGCGCCCCGCTCCCGTGTTCCGTGGTGATGCCCGGTGCGGCCATCGGTCAGCCCGCCGAGGGCTTCGCGGGCGGCGCCACCTTGTCCATCGGCTCCGTGGTCACCAGCTTCGGCTCGGCGGTGGCGCCCTTCCCGGTCAGCTTGGCCACGAACATCGGCTGGATCAGGGCGTGATCCTCGGCCCGCACCTGCTCCTTGCCCTTCACCCCGTCGAAGGTCCAGCCCTCCAGCGCCTTCGCCATGGCGGCGGGATCGGTGGCGCTGCCCTTCTCGACCGCGTGCACGATCATCTGTGCGGCGGTGAAGCCGTCGGGGGTGAACAGGTCAGGGGTGCCGCCCGCCTCGGTCACCGAGTCCAGCATCGACTTCTCCACGGCGTTGCCGCCGCCCGCACCGGGGAAGTAGTGCGCCAGGAACGAGACCTTGGAACCGGCGGCGCCGAAGATCGGGTACGAGGCCGTGCCGGCCAGCCCGGTGACGACCTTGGACGCGCCCAGCACGCCCTGCTGGTCCAGCGCGGTCCACAGCGCGGGGGCGGTGGAACCCGCCCAGGCCACGAAGACCAGATCCGGACCGGCGGCCTTCACCTGCCGGGCGAACGGGGTCAGGTCCGTGGCGCTCGGCGGGGCCAGCACGGAGCCCACCTTCGCGCCCTTGCCGCCGAGGACGGCCTTGACCGCGGCGACGTTGGCCTGGCCGAAGGTGGAGTCCTGGGCCAGCACGGTGACCTTCTTGCCCTTGGCCTCGCCGAGCATCGTCCCGGCGGTGAGGATGTCCTGGTAGGACTGCCGGCCGGAGCGGAACGTGTAGTCGTTGATCCCGGTCACGGCGTCGGTCGCGGCGGGCCCGCTGACGTACAGGACCTTGTTCTGCGCGGCGAGCGGCGCCATCTGCAGCGCGACCCCGGAGTCCGTGGTCCCGGCGAGCACCTTGTAGCCCTTGCCGATGAGGTTCTTCGCGGCGGAGACCGCCTTGCCCGGGTCGCCCGCGTCGTCCTGCTCGGTGACCTCGATGCGGTGCCCGGCGACCTTGCCGGTGCCGTTCGTCGCGTAGTCCAGGCCTGCCATGAACCCGTCGCGGTACTGCTTCCCGTAGTCCGCGAGCAGCCCGGTCCGGGAGTAGACCAGCCCCACCTTGACGGTCTGGCCCTTCGTGCCCTTGCCCGACGCGGAGTCCGCCTCACCCGCCTTCCCGGCGGCGGTGCAGCCGACCAGCAGGAGCCCTGCGGCGGCCAGGGTGACGACGGCGGAGAGGGATCTGCGGTGGTGGACGGTGTCTGTGGCTCTGCGACGCATGGTGACCGGCTCCTCGGCGGGATTCCTGTGATGTCGCCGAACCGTATGAACACCGTGGCGCCGTCGACATGGTGCAGGACGCCCCACCTGAGGCGGTGCGCATGTGCGGGCCGCACATGGCCCGAGGTCGCGGGTGAAGGAGCGCGGCCCGCGGGCAGGCCCTCGTCAACGCCCCTTCGTCTGCGGGGCCATGACCCCGCGCCGTGGCCCGTCGGTACGGACCGCCCGGACCGGCCCGGGTCCCGTCGTGTGCCCGGCGTCCGCCGAGCGAAGCGCTAGGACGCTTCCGGAGGTGTCGTCACGTCGATCAGCCGGCACACCGTCTCGATGTCTATCTTCACCTGGGCGATCGACGCCCGTCCCGACAGCCAGGTGATCAGCGCCGAGTGCCAGGTGTGCTCGATGACCCGGACCGCGGACAGCTGCTCGGGCGTCGGGTGCTCCAGCCCCATCGAGTCCAGGATGATCGCCGTCGTGAGCCGCGAGACGGTGTCCACCTCGGGGCTCACGCTGCGGTCCGCGAAGGTCAGCGCCCGCACCATCGCGTCCGCCAGATGCGGTTCCCGCTGCAGCGCGCGGAACGCCCGCATCAGTGTGTCGGCGACCCGCTGCGCCGCGTCGTCCCCGGCCGGAGGTCGTTTGCGCAGCGTCCCATGCATGTGCTGCAGCTGGTCCTGCATGGTGGCGACCAGCAGATGGATCTTGGACGGGAAGTACCGGTACAGCGTGCCCAGGGCGACCCCGGCGGCCTCCGCCACCTCGCGCATCTGCACCGCCTCGAACCCGCCCCTGCTGGCGAGCTGGGCGCTGGCGTGCAGGATGCGGCGGCGGCGGGCCTCCTGCCGTTCCGTCAGGGGCGGCGATGCCTGCTTGGCTTCCGCTGTCATGTGTCCCCATCCATGGCTTCTGTCCGCAACCGGAGGAGGCGCGTGGGCTCCCGGCGGCGCACAGCATGCCAGGGTGCCGGTCGTGGCGCGAATCACCTGATCCGGCCGTTGCGCCGACGCTACCTGCCGGTAGATTCGTAGCTCATTGAACGTTCCAGTCTGAAACTTGTTCTAGATTAGCGCGAGCGGTTACGCTCCGGCGAACACGCAGTGAGAAGGGGGCCGAGTGTGACCGCTGAGGCCATAGAGACGGGCCCCCGCACGGGCAGTGACACGTCGGCCGCCACCGCCGACGGGCGACCGTTGCGCATCGCACTCCTCACCTACAAGGGCAACCCCTTCTGCGGCGGCCAGGGCGTGTACGTACGCCACCTCGGCCGCGAGCTCGCCCGCCTGGGCCACAGCGTCGAAGTGATCGGCGCCCAGCCCTATCCCGTGCTCGACGAGGGTGTCCCGCTCACCGAGCTGCCGAGCCTGGACCTCTACCGCCAGCCCGACCCGTTCCGCACCCCGAAGCGCGGCGAGTACCGGGACTGGATCGACGCCACCGAGGTCGCCACCATGTGGACCGGCGGCTTCCCGGAACCGCTCACCTTCAGCCTGCGTGCCCGCCGCCATCTCGCCGCCCGTCGCGGCCAGTTCGACGTCATCCACGACAACCAGACCCTCGGGTACGGGTTGTTGGCGGACCTCGGCGCCCCGCTCGTCACCACCATCCACCACCCCATCACCGTCGACCGGCAGCTGGATCTGGACGCCGCCGACAGCCGGCGCCGCCGCGCCTCCGTGCGCCGCTGGTACGCCTTCACCCGCATGCAGAAGCGAGTGGCGCGCAGGCTGCCGTCGGTGCTCACCGTCTCCGGCTCCTCCAAGCAGGAGATCGTCGACCATCTCGGGGTGCGGCAGGACCGGATCCATGTCGTGCACATCGGCGCGGACACCGACCTGTGGTCGCCCGACCCGTCGGTCGCCGAGGTGCCCGGCCGGATCGTCACCACCTCCAGCGCCGACGTCCCGCTGAAGGGCCTCGTCCACCTCGTCGAGGCGCTCGCCGAACTCCGTACCGAGAACCCGCAGGCGCACCTCGTGGTCGTCGGCAAGAGGGCCGAGGACGGACCCGTCGCGCAGGCCATCGAGCGGTACGGACTCCAGGACGCCGTCCGGTTCGTCAAGGGCATCAGCGACGCCGAACTCGTCGACCTGGTGCGCAGCGCCGAGGTCGCCTGCGTCCCCTCGCTGTACGAAGGGTTCTCGCTGCCCGCCGCCGAGGCCATGGCCACCGGCACCCCGCTCGTCGCGACCACCGGCGGTGCGATCCCCGAGGTCGCGGGTCCGGACGGCGAGACCTGTCTGGCCGTGCAGCCCGCCGACGCCGGGGCCCTGGCCGCCGCGCTCGCCCGGCTGCTCGGCGACCCGGAGCTGCGGGCCCGGCTCGGCGCCGCGGGCCGCGCCCGGGTGCTGGCCCGGTTCACCTGGAAGCAGGCGGCCATCGGCACCGCGGAGCTCTACCGGCAGGCGATCGCCGCCCGCGCCGCCACCACGCAACCCGGCGGCCGACGGTGACCCCGCGGCCCGCCCCCGCTGTCCCCGCCCCCTGAACCCCTCGACCGCGAAAGCAGGCACTTGTGCTGACCGTGGACTTCACCCGCTTCCCGCTCGCCGCAGGCGACCGAGTGCTCGACCTGGGCTGCGGCGCCGGACGCCACGCCTTCGAGTGCTACCGGCGCGGCGCCCAGGTCGTGGCACTCGACCGGAACGGCGAGGAGATCCGCGAGGTCGCGAAGTGGTTCGCGGCGATGAAGGAGGCCGGCGAGGCCCCCGCCGGTGCCACCGCCACCGCGATGGAGGGTGACGCGCTCAACCTGCCGTTCCCCGACGAGTCCTTCGACGTCGTCATCATCTCCGAGGTGATGGAGCACATCCCCGACGACAAGGGCGTGCTCGCCGAGATGGTCCGGGTCCTCAAGCCGGGCGGCCGGATCGCGATCACCGTGCCGCGGTACGGCCCCGAGAAGGTCTGCTGGACGCTCTCCGACGCGTACCACGAGGTCGAGGGCGGCCACATCCGCATCTACAGGGCCGACGAGCTCCTCGGCAAGATCCGCGGCGCCGGCCTCAAGCCGTACGGCACCCACCACGCGCACGCGCTGCACTCCCCGTACTGGTGGCTCAAGTGCGCGTTCGGCGTCGACAACGACAAGGCGTTGCCGGTCCGTGCGTACCACAAGCTGCTGGTCTGGGACATCATGAAGAAGCCGGCCGTCACCCGGGTCGCCGAGCAACTGCTCAACCCGGTCGTCGGCAAGAGTTTCGTCGCGTACGCCACCAAGCCGCACCTGCCCAAGGCCGCTGCCGCTGCCGCGGACGACCTTTCGAAGGCCGAGGCGTGACCACTCCCGAGCAGACCGAACACCTCGTGCTGCCCGGAGTGCTCACCGCGGAGCAGGCGACGGAGACCGTCGCCGCGCTGCTCGCCGTGCAGCGCGAGGACGGCGCGCTGCCCTGGTTCCGAGGCCACCACCTCGACCCGTGGGACCACACCGAGGCCGCCATGGCCCTCGACGCGGCCGGCGAGCACGCCGCCGCGGAACGCGCGTACGACTGGCTCGCCCGGCACCAGAACAAGGACGGCTCCTGGTACGCCGCCTACCATGACGGCGACCCGGACCGGCCGACCGACCGGGGCCTGGAGTCCAACTTCTGCGCGTACGTGGCCGTCGGCGTCTGGCACCACTACCTCGCCACCGGCGACGACGGGTTCATCGACCGGATGTGGCCGACCGTGTACGCGGCCGTCGAATTCGTCCTGCGGCTCCAGCAGCCCGGCGGCCAGATCGGCTGGAAGCGCGAACCCGACGGCACCCCCGTCGACGACGCCCTGCTGACCGGCAGCTCCTCCATCCACCAGGCACTGCGCTGCGCACTCGCCATCGCCGAGCAGCGCGAGGAGCCGCAGCCGGACTGGGAGCTGGCGACCGGCGCGCTCGCGCACGCGATCCGCAGTCATCCCGAACGCTTCCTCGACAAGAGCCGCTACTCGATGGACTGGTACTACCCGGTCCTCGGCGGCGCGCTCACCGGAGCGGCCGCCAAGGAACGGATGGAGGAGGCCTGGGACAGCTTCGTCGTCCCCGGACTCGGGGTGCGCTGCGTGCTGCCCAACCCTTGGGTGACGGGCGGCGAGAGCTGCGAACTCGCCCTGGCTCTCTGGGTGATGGGGGAGTCCGACCGGGCCCTGGAGATCCTCCAGTCCATCCAGCATCTGCGCGCCGACGGCGGCTTGTACTGGACGGGGTACGTCTTCGAGGGCAACCGGGCGTTCTGGCCGGAGGAACTCACCACCTGGACCGCCGGATCGCTGCTGCTCGCCGTGGCCGCCCTGGGGGGCGACGAGGCGACCGTCGCGGTCTTCGGCGGCGAACGGCTGCCGACGGGCCTGGAGCCGGACTGCTGCGCCCCCTAGGGGTGGGCCCGACGGCCGGGCCGGGGTGTCACGGACGGCGGATCCGGCCCGCCACCGCGTGTCCGATGAAGAGATAGACGACGGCTGCGAGGCCGTATCCGGAGACGACCCGCGCCCAGGCCTCGTCGAACGTGAAGAGGTCGTACGACCAGCCGGCCAGCCAGCGGGCGGCGTCCTTGACGAAGGCCACGAGGTCGTTGCCCCGGTTCGCGTCCAGCAGGTACATCAGGATCCACAAGCCGATGATGAAGGCCATGAGGTCGGCCACCACGGCTATGACACGTGCGGCGGTGCTGCTTCTCGTGCCTGTTCCAGGAGACATGGGTATCGGTTTGCCGTTTTCCGAGGCCTGAAACCCGGTCGGCACCCCTTGAGTGGCGTGGTACGCGGACCCGGGTGAGCCTGGCAGGGCGTGCCGCACTGCGGCACCAACCGTCGAACTCACCGTCGATGTGCCCCGTCAGGGAGGCCCGCTGTGCCCAGTTCCGTACCGCTCCGCCGTCTGTTCGTGGCGCTGCTGCTGTCCTGCACCGTCCTGGTGAGCACCACGGCGTGCGGCAACGACTCCGGCACGAGCGCCGGGGCCTCCGCCTCACCGAGCGGTACGGCGTCGGCGCAGAAGCAGAAGCTCGCCAAGACGCGGTTCGTCGCCAACGCCGGGCTCGCTGCGGGCGCGACGTACCAGTGGATCATCAAGCCGTACCGTGCGGGCAAGTTCAAGAAGGGCGCGGACGGACGGACCTTCGCGCTGGTCAAGGCCGGGCTCGCGGGCGGCTTCGCCTACAACCGGCTCAAGGCGGCAGCGGAGAACGCCAAGGGCGACCCGCTGCTGTCGAAGGCGGTCGCACCGCTGACGGCGGGCATCGAGTCGCTCAAGGGGATGGGCACCAAGCTCCGCAACGGCCAGGCGGGCGCGGGGGACGTCGGCGCGTTCGAGGACGTCATCACCAACATCAAGGACGCCGGCAAGAGTGCGGGCGCCGAGGTGAAGGACCAGGTGCCGTCCGCCTCCCAGCTCGGCGGATGACCGCGCGGGGGAGGTGTCGCACGAGCAATAGGGTGCCGTCATGACGCTTCTGGCACACGACCACTACTGTGAAGAGATCCTCCGTCAGACCGACGGGCTGAGAGCCGTGATCAGCGGCGCGGACCTCGGCGCGAAGGTGCCGACCTGCCCCGAGTGGACGCTGCGCGACCTCGCGGTCCACGTCGGCGGCGCCCACCGCTGGGTCAACGAGATCGTCCGGACCCGGGCGACCGAGGAGGTCCCGGACGAGCGGGTTCCGCAGTTCACGCCGGACGGTGACGACCCCGCTGTACTCGACGCGTGGCTGACCGACGGGGCCGCGAAGACCGTCGCCTCCCTGCGTGAGGCCGGTGCCGGTCAGCCGGTCTGGGCCTGGGCATGGGACCGGAGCGCCGGATTCTGGGCGCGGCGCATGGCCCACGAGACGGTCGTCCACCGCGCGGATGCTGCCGTCACGGTGAACGCCGACTACGAGGTGGCGCCCGAGCTGGCGGCGGACACGATCGACGAATGGCTGGAGATCGTCGCCTTCGCGCAGTCCGAGGGGGACAGGGAGGCCGCGGAGCTCCGGGGCGCCGGAAGGTCCCTTCATCTGCATGCCACGGACACGCCCGGGGCGGAGTGGCTGATCGAGTTCGGCGACGACGGGTTCACCTGGCGGCGGGCGCACGAGAAGGCGACGGTCGCGGTGCGCGGGCCGCTCACCGATCTGATGCTGGTGTTCAACCGGCGGCAGGGCGTGGACAGCGGGCGCGTCGAGGTGTTGGGGGAGCGGGAGCTGCTGGACTTCTGGCTCGAGCGGGCGACGTTCTCATGAGACGTGCGCTCAGGCGTTGTTGAGATCTGCCAGTACGCGCAGCGTGTGGGGATCCGGTGCCGTGATCAGCAGGTCGGTCACCGGGCCCTTGCGCCACAACTCCAGTCGCTCCGCGATTCGTTCACGCGGTCCGACGAGCGAGATCTCGTCGGCGAACGCGTCCGGAACGGCCAGCACCGCCTCCTCCTTTCGGCCCTCCAGGAACAGCCGCTGGATCCGTCGCGCCTCCTCCTCGAAGCCCATCCGGGCCATCAGGTCGGCATGGAAGTTGCGGGCGGCATGCCCCATCCCCCCGATGTAGAAACCGAGCATCGCCTTCACCGGCAGCAGCCCCTCCGCGACATCGTCACAGACGTGCGCGCGGGCCATCGGCGCGATCATGAAGCCGTCGGGGAGGCCGGCCAGCGAAGCCACGTACACGTCGGTGCGCAGCGGCGACCAGTACAGCGGCAGCCAGCCGTCCGCGATCCGCGTCGTCTGCGCGATGTTCTTCGGCCCCTCCGCGCCCAGCAGCACGGGCAGCCCGGCTCGCAGCGGATGGGTGATCGGCTTCAGCGGCTTGCCGAGACCGGTCGCGTCCGGACCGGTGTACGGATGCGAGTGGAAGCGTCCGGCCAGCTCGACAGGGGCCTCACGCCTGAGCACTTGACGGATGATCTCGACGTACTCGCGGGTGGCGGTCAGTGGACTCCTCGGGAACGGGCGCCCGTACCAGCCCTCCACCACCTGCGGCCCGGAGAGCCCGAGCCCCAGCATCATCCGGCCGCCGGAGAGATGGTCGAGGGTCAGCGCGTGCATGGCGGTCGCGGTCGGGGTGCGCGCCGCCATCTGCGCGATGCCGGTGCCGAGCCGGATACGGGAGGTGTGGGCCGCGATCCAGGTCAGCGGGGTGAAGGCGTCGGAGCCCCAGGCCTCCGCCGTCCACACCGAGTCGTAGCCCAGCCGCTCCGCCTCGCGGGCGAGCTCCAGATGGGCGGGATCCGGGCCGCGGCCCCAGTAGCCGAGAGCGAGTCCGAGCCGCATGACGGTCCCTCCGACCATGTATGACGATGCGTCAGTTCGATCCGCACGGACGGAGGGTACGACAGCGGCCCCCCGCCCGGAAGGGGCGAGGGGCCGACAGGAAGGGGCTGTGGTCAGCCGCGCTGGATGCCCGTGGTGTCCTGAAGCACACCGCGACGGCCGTCCTGGGTCTGGGCGATGAGACCCGGACCGCGCTGCTCCACCGCGAGGTACCAGGTGCCCGGCGCCAGTTCGGCGATCGGGCCGGGCGAACCGTCCTCGCCGTACAGCGGACGGGCCACCGGCACCGCGAACCAGAACGGCGTGAAGTCACCGGCCGGCGCCGAGCCGCCCTGCGGGGCCTGCTGCTGCGCCTGCGGCGCGTGCGCCATGGCGGGATCGGGCTGACCGGGCTGCGGCTGCGCACCGTACGGCTGGCCCGGCTGGGCACCGTACGGCTGCTGCTGGGCGCCGGGGTAGCCGTAACCCTGGCCCGGCTGCGGCTGGCCACCGTACGGCGACTGCACGGCCTGCGGACGCGGGGCGCCCATCAGGGGAGCCTTGAGCGCCGGGACGAGCGGCGTCGCGACCGCGCCGCCGGCGAGCACGATGGTCGCGAGCAGGCCGAGGATCAGGCCGGTACCCGCGTCGCTGGCGTCGATGATCGTCCAGAAGGCCGTCCACAGCGCGAAGACACAGAAGGCGGCTCCGAATTGACCGAGGTCGAGGCCGACGACCTTGCGGCTCGGCATGGCGCGGCCCACGATCACCAGCACCGCACCGATGATTCCGGCCAGGAAGACGCTCATCAGGACCCCGAGCGCGTCCCAGGCATTCGGGGCGTCGAAGCTGGAGCAGTTGAGGCCCGCAGGGCAGTCGATGCCGGCGAGGTCGAGGAAAGAGGCGATGAACAGCACCACCGCTGCGCCGATCACCACGCCATCGCCTCGAGTGAGGGAGCGGATATTCACGTGAAGGTCCTTAGTCGGTCGTCTCGTCGGGGCGGTCGTCGCTGCCGCCGGTACGGCGGGCACGGCGCGAAGCTCGGAGGCGGCTCCCCACCGTACGGATGAATCTATCGTCTGCCCGGACGGGTTGTGTCCGGGCCCGGACGTTGTGCGGCCATCCCCCGTGATACCCCCGCACAACTACCGCACAACTCCCCTGCTTTACCCGTTGAAGTAGGAAGTGATGCCATCGGCAATGCCTTGTGCGGCCTTCTGGCGCCAACCCGCGCTGGTGAGCAGAGCGGCGTCCTTCGGATCACGCATATTGCCGCACTCGATGAACACTTTGGGCACGGTCGACAAATTCAGCCCGCCCAGATCACTGCGGGTGTCCAACCCCGTATTGCCGCCGATGTAATTGGAAGGCGCACTTCCGGTGGCGCGGACGAAGAGCCCCGCGATCCGGGTGCCGAGATCGCGCGACGGATCCACGATCTTCGAGGTGTCGGCGGCCCCGCCGTGCACGAGCGCGGGAAGGATCACATGGAACCCCCGGTTGCCGACCGCCGAACCGTCCGCGTGCACCGAGACGACCGCATCGGCCTCGGCGTCGTTGCCGATCCGGGCCCGCTCGTCGACGCACGGGCCGTACGGGCGGTCGTCGTCGTACGTCAGGATCACCTTCGCGCCCTGCGCCTGGAGCAGCGCGCGAAGCCGGTGCGACACGTCCAGTGTGAACCGGGCCTCCGGGTAACCGGAGTCGGTGGACGTACCGGTGGTGTCGCACTCCTTGTGCGTGGTGCCGATGTCCACCTGGCGGCTGATCTCGCGGGTGTGCAGATGGTTGTCCGGGTTGTGCCCGGGATCGATGACGACGGTCTTCCCGGACAACGGCCCTGACACCCGGCCGCCCGTGGTCTTCGAGGGTGACGCGGACGGCGGCGATGCGGACGTCTTCTCCGGTGCCGGAGCGCTCTTCGACGGCGAGACCGACGGCGGCGCGGCGGAGGTGGCGCTGCTGCCCTGCCGGGGCCGGGCCTGCGCCCCGCCGCTGTCACCGCCCGCGCCGCAGCCCGCGGCACTCAGGCACACGGCTGCGAGCGCGACGGCGACGAACAGGGGCCGGCGGTGCGGGGTGGGGGAGACGCTGTCGTCGTACGGCACGCCGCGATGCTATCGGGGCGGCTCAGATGCCCGTTCCCGTACGGCGCAGGACGCGCAGCGAGTCCGTGACCGACACCTCGGTGAACGCCCCGGACGCCAGCGCCCGCAGATACACCCGGTACGGGGCCTGGCCGCCGTGCGCGGGATCGGGGAACACGTCGTGGATCACGAGCAGCCCGCCCTCGGCGAGATGCGGCGCCCAGCCCTCGTAGTCGCCGTTCGCGTGCTCGTCGGTGTGCCCGCCGTCGATGAAGACGAAGCCGACCTGCCCGCCCCAGACAGCCGCGACCTGCGGGGACCGGCCGACGAGCGCCACCACATGGTCTTCCAGCCCGGCCGCGTGCAGGGTGCGGCGGAACGTCGGCAGTGTGTCCATCCGGCCGACCTCCGGGTCGACGACGGTCGGGTCGTGGTACTCCCAGCCGGGCTGCTGCTCCTCGCTGCCACGGTGATGGTCGACCGTGAGCGCCGTCACACCGGCCGCCCGGGCGGCGTCGGCGAGCAGGATCGTGGACCGCCCGCAGTACGTCCCGACCTCCAGCAGCGGCAGACCGAGCGCGGCGGCGTCGGTGGCGGCCGTGTAGAGGGCGAGCCCCTCGCCCACCGGCATGAACCCCTTGGCGGCCTGAAAGGCGGCGAGAATCTCGGGCTTGGGCTCGGCGGCCACGGGGTTCCTCCTGGCGGTGCGGGGATCGAACGGCGCCCCATGGTGCCGTACGGCCTGGTCGGCGGTGTCGGCGGGGTGTCGCCGCATGATTTCCGACCGCACCGGTCCGCGCGACGCCGTCATCGGGGCCGCGCGTGACGGGCTGCCGTACATGGGAGCCGGTGCGGCTACGAACAGGGCGGCCCCACCCTCCGGGCCACCGACGACATGTCCGTCGTGCAGCCGCCGTCGTTCGAGACGCTCGGCCTCGTCCCGTTCCGGATCAACCCGCACTGTCTGGACCCGGACCCGGACCCGGACCCGGACAGCACCCACAAGGACGAGCCCCGCGAGCAGCGGCTCACCGAGTTCCTGGAGGAGAACGACGTGCCGGTGCTCGGTCTGCGAGAGGGGTCATGGCTGAGGGTCGACGGCCGGCAGACCCGGGTGCGGGGCGCCCGCCCCGCCCGGCTGTTCACCCGCGGCGCCGAGCCGAGGGAGCTCCCGGTGGGGCCGGACGTCCCTCATCCGCTCACGACGGCACCGCGGTTCGACGCTCCGGTGCGCTGACCGTCAGTACGAGGTCGGCCTCGGCCGGCAGGCCGTTCGCCGGGTACGTCGCCGGGCAGGCGCGCGGCGCGTACCCGGAGGCGGAAGCGGCCAGGACGAAGGTGCCGCTGGACGGGGCGGCCAGGGAGTACCGGCCGGCTTCGTCCGTCACGGTGAGCCCCGCCTGCCGCCCCATCCGGTCGATCAGCGTGACGTTGGCGCGAGCCACCGGCGAGCCGTCCGCATCGAGCACCCTGCCCCGGAAGCCGTCCGGTCCGGCGACGGGACGCGAGGCCTCCTGGGCGGGCGCCGCCCCGTCGGTGCTGCTGGCCAGCAGCACCGGCCGCAGCGCGTTGCGCTGCGACGGCAGGAACGCGGCCAGTACCAGACCGATCAGCACCGCACCCGTAGCGATCATGAACGAGGTCCGGAACCCCTCCATCGAAGGCGCCTGCCCCGGACCCATGCGCACCGAGGTGTTGGCCAGCACCATGCCGATCACGGCGCTCGACACGGACGTACCGATCGACCGCATCAGAGTGTTCAGACCGTTGGCCGCGCCGGTCTCCGACGGATCGACGGCCCCGATGATCAGCGCGGGCAGCGAGGAGTACGCGAGCCCGATACCGGCCCCGAGCACCACCGCGATCACCACGGTCTGCCAGGCGGCACTCATCAGACCGAGCCCTGCCCCGTAACCGATCGCGATGATCAGCATGCCGAGCATCAGCGACACCTTGGGGCCGCGGCGGGCCGACAGCCGCGCGTACAGCGGGGCGACGAACATCATGGTCAGACCCAGCGGCGCCACGCACAGGCCCGCCACGACCATCGACTGCCCGAGGCCGTACCCGGTCGACACCGGCAGCTGGAGCAGCTGCGGCAGGACGAGCGAGACGGCGTAGAACGCGACGCCGACCATCACCGAGGTGAGGTTGGTGAGCAGTACCTCGCGCCGGGCCGAGGTCCGCAGATCGACCAGCGGTGCGGGGCTGCGCAGCTCGAAGAGCCCCCACAGCACCAGGATCAGCAGGGACGCGGCGATCAGTCCGAGCGTGGTGGCCGAGGTCCAGCCCCAGTCGCTGCCCTTGGTGATCGGCAGCAGCAGGCAGACCAGGCCGAGCGAGAGCCCGAGCGCACCGGGCAGATCGAACCGGCCGGGCGCCCGCAGCGAGGTCTCCGGTACGGCGAGGACGGTCAGCACCATCGACAGCACCCCGAGGCCGGCCGCGCCGAAGAACAGCGTGTGCCAGTCGGCGTGCTGGGCGACCAGCGCGGCGGCGGGCAGCGCGAGCCCGCCGCCCACCCCGATCGAGGAGCTCATCAGCGCCATCGCCGAGCCGAGCTTCTCGCGCGGCAGCTCGTCGCGCATGATGCCGATGCCCAGCGGGATGGCACCCATCGCGAAGCCCTGGAGCGCCCGCCCCGCGATCATGACCACGAGTTGATCGGTGAAGGCGCAGATCAGCGAGCCGAACACCATGACGGCGAGGCTGGTGAGCAGCATCTTCCGCTTGCCGAAGAGATCGCCGAGCCGGCCCATGATCGGTGTGGCGACGGCACCCGCGAGCAGGGTCGCGGTCAGTACCCAGGTGGCGTTGGACGGATCGGTGTGGAGAAGGGCCGGCAGGTCCTTGATGACGGGGACGAGCAGGGTCTGCATGACCGCGACGGTGATACCCGCGAAGGCGAGAACGGGGACCACACCGCCACCCGCACGGGGGGTCCGCGGATCGGGGAGCGGCTGCTCCCCGGCGTGCTGATCGTGCGTCGCTTGTGGCATGCGTGCGGCCTCCGGGCAGCGGAAGAAGGGGGTGGAGGTGGAGTGCGGTCCGGCGGCGGGCAGCGGTGACCGCCAAGTGGGTGCAGGTTGAACACTTCCGGACGTCCGCCGTATTCCTGTGAACGCAGGGCGAATGGGGCACGACGCGTTCCTCGGCGGGAAGCGCACGGTCGTCCGACCTTCCATCGGATTGGAACGTGTTCTACTCTTGCGCCGTTCCAGTGGCCGCGACCGGCGAGGATCCGCATATGGGTATCGCAATCAGCCAAGAACAGCAGGAGCTGGCGCAGTCCGTACGAGGGTGGCTGGCGCGTGCCGTGCCGCCGGCGGAGATCCGCAAACTCCTCGACGCGAGCGCCCCTTATGCGCCCGGCGTGCGCCCCGGCTACTGGGACGGGCTGGCGGAACAGGGTCTGCTCGCCCTCCACCTGCCCGAGGGGTACGGGGGAGGGGGCGGCGCACTCCTCGACCTCGCCGCGGTCCTGGAGGAGACGGGGCGGGCCGCGCTCCCCGGCCCCTACCTGGCGACCGCACTCGCCTCGGCGCTGCTCGGCGGGGCAGAGGCGAGTGAGCTTGCACGCGCCCTCGCGGACGGCACCCGCATCGGCGCCGTCGCCCTCGGCCCCGGCACCCTCACCGCTGTGGAGAGCGAGGGCGGCCATCTCCTCGACGGCGTCGCCCCGCCCGTGCTCTCCGGCGCCGATGCCGACCTGCTCCTGCTTCCCGCCGCATCGGCCGGCGGCACCCGCTGGTTCGCCGTCGACTCCGCTGCCGAAGGGCTGACCGTACGCCCGCACCGCGGCGCCGACCCGACCCGGCCCACCGCCGAGGTCCGCGCCGACGGCGTACTCGTCCCCGCCGCCCGTGCCGTACGCATCGACTCCGGGACCGTCCGCGATCTCGCCGCCGTCCTGTTCGCCGCCGAGGCATGCGGCACCGCCGCCTGGGCGCTGGACACCGCCGTCGCGTACGCCCAGGTCCGTGAACAGTTCGGCCGCCCCATCGGACAGTTCCAGGGCATCAAACACCTCTGCGCCGACATGCTCGTACGCGTCGAGCAGTCCCGCGCGCTGGTGTGGGACGCCGCCCGCGCGGCGGACCGGGCCCCGGAGACACGCGCACTGGTCGCCGCCCTCGCGGCGGGCACGGCTCTGGACGCCGCCCACAGCTGCGCCAAGGACTGCATCCAGATCCTCGGCGGTATCGGCTTCACCTGGGAGCACGACGCCCACCTCCACCTGCGCCGGGCCGTGGTGGCGCGTCAGCTGCTCGGGGCCGGGGACGTCCATCGGCTGCGGGCCGCCCGGCTGGCCGAAGGCGGGGCTCGCCGCGAGCTCTCCCTGGAGCTCCCCGCCGAGGCCGCCCGCCACCGCGCCGAGGCGCGCGAAACCGTCGCCGCCGCCCGGGGCCTCGACCCGGAGGCGGCCCGCCGTGCCCTCGCCCCGACCGGCTACGCCGCCCCGCACCTGCCCGCCCCCTACGGACTGGACGCCGGACCGGTGCAACAGCTGGCCGTGCAACAGGAGCTGGCGGAACAGGGCGTGAAGGTCAGCGGCCTGGGAATCGCCACCTGGGTGGTGCCGTCGCTCCTCGCGTACGGGACACCGGAGCAGCAGGACCGCTATCTCCTGCCCACCCTGCGGGGCGAACTCCTGTGGTGCCAGCTGTTCTCCGAACCCGGCGCCGGCTCCGACCTCGCCTCGCTCCGGACGAGGGCCGAGCGGACCGCCGACGGCTGGCGGATCAACGGCCAGAAGGTGTGGACGAGCGCCGCCCAATGGGCCGACCACGGCATCCTGCTCGCCAGGACCGACCCGGACGCCCCCAAGCACCAGGGGATCGGCTACTTCCTCGTCGACATGAAGAACACCGCAGGCATCCACATCCGCCCGCTGAAGGAGATCACCGGCGAATCCCTCTTCAACGAGGTGTACTTCGACGACGTCCTGCTGCCCGCGGACGCCGTCGTCGGCGATGTCGGCGACGGCTGGCGGGTCGCCCGCAACACCCTCGGCAACGAACGCGTCCACATGGCCGACCAGATGACCTTCGACACCGGCCTGGAAGCGCTGATCGCCCGCTCCGGCGAACTCGACGGCACGTACCGGGCGCGGATCGGCGCGCTGGCCGCCGAGGCGCACGCGCTCGCCTGCATCGGGCTGCGGACCACCATGCAACAGGTCTCCGGCCTGGAACCGGGCGCCGGGGCAGCCGTACGCAAAATCGTCCAGACCACCCACCAGCAGAAGGTCGCCGAACTCGCCCTGGAGCTTCTGGGGCCGGCCGGTGCGACCGACGAGGGCGCCGGGGCGCGGGCCCTGCACGACTTTCTGATGTCCCGCTGTCTGACCATCGCGGGCGGCACCACCCAGGTCCAGCTCAACGTCGTCGCCGAGCGCATCCTCGGCCTGCCCCGGGACCCGTGACACCCGGCCCGGTCAGGCCCCCCGGGGGCCGGGCCGGCATCGTCCGGGTGGTGGAGCTACGTCATCTCTCCGGATGCGTCGCCGTCGCCGAGGAACTGCACTTCCGCCGCGCCGCCGATGTGTGCACATCGCCCGGTCGCCGCTGAGCCGGCAGATCCGCCTGCTCGAACGGGACCTGGGCGTGAAGGTCTTCGACCGGTACCCGGTGATCCGGCACATGAACAACCTGGAGTCCGTCCTCAGCTACGAGGGCACCACGGAGATGCACACTCTCGCTCTCGGTCAGGCGCTCACCGGTCACGCAGCCTTCCGCTGACCGGTCCCCGTTGCCATTATCTGATGCATCGTCAGATTGGTCGGAGTGTGGCAGCGGCCCGGGAGGAATGCCATGAAGGCCTACATCGTCGGTGTCGGGATGACGAAGTTCGAGAAGCCCGAGACGCGCGACTGGCAGTACTGGGACATGGTGAAGGAGGCCGGGAGCGCGGCGCTGGCCGACGCCGGGGTCCGTTACGAGCAGGTGCAGCAGGTCCCCGTCGGCTACTGCTTCCAGGCCTCCACGGCCGGCCAGCGCGCCGCGTACGAACTCGGACTGACCGGCGTACCCGTCTACAACGTCAACAACAACTGTGCGACCGGCTCCACAGCGCTGATGATGGCCCGTCAGTTCGTCGAGGGCGGCATCAGCGACTGCGTGCTCGCGCTCGGATTCGAGAAGATGGCGCGCGGGGCGCTGGGCGGCGGCGGATCCGACGGCGGCGCCGCCGACTTCCGGACGTCGCCCGTCGCCCGGCACTACGGGATCATGGCCGCCGCCCACGGCTTCGAGATGTCCCCGCCCACCGCCCAGATCTTCGGCGACGCGGCCCGCGAACACATGGACCGGTACGGGACGACCGAGGCGCAGCTCGCGGCGGTCGGCGCCAAGAACCACCGGCACTCGGTGAACAATCCGTACGCCCAGTTCCAGGACGTGTACACGGTCGACGAGATCCTCGCCGCCCGGACCGTCCACCGTCCGCTGACCAAGCTCCAGTGCTCGCCCACCTCCGACGGGGCGGCCGCCGTCGTCGTCGTGTCGGAACGGTTCGTCGAGAGCCACGGGCTGGGCGACCGGGCCGTCGAGATCGTCGCCCAGGCCATGACGACCGACACCGGTGAGTCGTTCGCCTCCGGCACCTGCATCGACGCCGTCGGCCGGCCCATGTCCCGGGCCGCCGCCCAGCAGGTGTACGACGCCTCGGGGCTCTCGGCCGCGGACCTCGACGTCATCGAGCTGCACGACTGCTTCTCCATCAACGAACTCCTGACCTATGAGGCGCTCGGCCTGTGCGGCGAGGGTGAGTCCGGCAAACTCGTCGAGTCCGGGGCCACCACCTACGGCGGCCGCTGGGTCGTCAACCCGTCCGGCGGGCTGATCTCCAAGGGGCACCCGCTCGGCGCCACCGGCATCGCCCAGGCCGCCGAACTCATCTGGCAGCTGCGCGGTGAGGCGGGCCCCCGGCAGGTGCCCGATGCCCGGGTCGGGCTCGCTCACAACATCGGGCTCGGTGGCGCGGCGGTGGTCACGCTCCTCCGTCGCTAGTCGGAGCCGAGGCCCGACCATATACCGATGTACGGGGCGCAGGGTGCCTGCGAGTATGACGCCCATGGCAGACGTCACGACACCCGCGCATGTGCAGAACCGGCGTACACCCCGCACCTGGGCGGTGGTGCTCGCCGCCTGCGTCGGCCAGTTCCTCGTCGTCCTCGATGTGTCGGTCGTCAATGTGGCGCTGCCGTCCATGCGGTCCGACCTGGGGCTGAGCGCCGCCCAGCTGCAGTGGGTGCTCAACGCCTACGCGATCGCGTTCGCGGGCTTCATGCTGCTCGGCGGTCGGGCCGCCGACCTGTACGGCCGCAAGCGGATGTTCCTGGTCGGACTCGGCCTGTTCACCGTGGCCTCGCTGGCCGGTGGATTCGCGCAGGAGGGCTGGCAGCTGCTGGCCGCCCGCGCGGCGCAGGGGCTCGGCGCCGCGGTGCTGTCCCCCGCGACCCTCACCATTCTCACCGCCGCCGTCCCCGAAGGCCACGCCAGGACCAGGGCGATCGGGACCTGGATGGCCGTCGGCGCGGGCGGCGGCGCGGCCGGCGGGATGGTCGGCGGGGTGCTCACCGACGTCCTCGACTGGCGCTGGGTCCTGCTGATCAACGTGCCGTTCGGTGTGCTCGTCCTGGTCGGCGGCGCCGTCTGGCTCGCCGAGAGCCGGGCGCCCGAGCGGCACCGTATCGACCTGCTGGGCGCGGTGCTCGTCACGGCGGGCCTGGCCGCCGTCGCCTACGGCATCGTGCAGACCGAGCAGGAGGGCTGGGCCGCACCGGCCACCCTGGTGCCGCTGCTCGGCGGACTCGCGCTGATCGCGCTCTTCGTCCTGGTGGAGGCCCGGACGGCGGCGCCGCTGATGCCGCTGCGGGTGCTGGGCACGCGCGCGGTGGCGGCGGCGAACGTGGCGATGATCGTGATGGGGTCCGCGACCTTCTCGATGTGGTACTTCATGACCGTGTACGCACAGTCGGTGCTGGGCTACACGCCGATGCAGGCCGGATTCGCCCTGCTGCCCACCTCGTTGGCGGTCGTTCTCGGCTCGACGTTCGCGCCGCGGATGATGGCACGGGTCGGTGCGAAGAACCTTGTCCTGATCGGCCTGGCGGTCACCGCCGCGGGCTTCGGGTGGCAGTCCACGATGGGTGCCGAAGGCTCGTACCTCACGTCGATCTGCGGGCCCGGCATCCTGATGATGGCCGGTGCGGGATTCGCGTCCACCCCGCTCGCCTCCCTCGCCACCTCGGGCGCGGCGCCCGGGGACGCCGGGCTGGTCTCCGGGCTGGTCAACACCTCGCGCACGATGGGGGGTGCGCTGGGTCTGGCCGTGCTCTCGACCGTCGCGGCGGCGCGCACCGGGGGCGGAACCGGGGCGGAGGATCTCACCGCCGGGTTCGCCCTGGCGTTCCGCACGGCGGGCTCGGTGCTGCTCGGCGGGCTGCTGCTGATGACGCTGTGGCTGCCGCGTCACCGCTCGCCGCGCTCCGGTACCCCGAGCGTGTCGGGTACTTCGAGCCCGTCCCGGACGGCGAGCCCGACCGGCACCTCGAGCGCGTCGGACATGTCGAGGACGTCCGGCGACTGAGGACACCGTGGCGGCCGGCCACCTACAGCCACCCCTGCTGCCGTGCCGCCCGCACCGCCTCCATGCGATTACGGGTCCCCGTCTTCCCGATCGCGGACGACAGATAGTTGCGCACCGTCGACTCCGACAGATGCAGCTTGGCCGCGATGTCTGCGACCGTCGCCCCGTCCACCGAGGCGTTCAGCGCGTCCCGTTCCCGCGCGGTGAGCGGGCTGGGCCCCGCGCTCAGGGCCGCGGCGGCGAGGGCGGGGTCGACGACGGTCTCGCCGGTCAGCACCCGGCGGATCGCCTCCGCGAGTTCCTCGACCGGGCCGTCCTTGACCAGAAAACCCGCTGCCCCGGCCTCCATCGCGCGGCGCAGATAGCCGGGCCGGCCGAAGGTGGTGAGGATCAGCACCCGGCAGTCCGGCACCTCCTCGCGCAGATCGGCGGCGGCGTCCAGTCCGCTGCGGCCCGGGAGTTCGATGTCGAGGAGAGCCACATCGGGACGGGACATCAGCGCGGCGTCCACGATCTTGTCCCCGGCGGCCACCTGCGCCACCACCTCGATGTCCGGTTCCAGACCCAGCAGCAGGGCCAGCGCGCCGCGCATCATGCCCTGGTCCTCGGCGAGCAGCACGCGTACGGCCTTGGTCGGTCGGTGATTCGGGGGCATCTCGTTCACCGGCCCAGCGTATGGGGTGGGACCGCGCAGTCGGCGGTGTCCACTCCGTCCGCGGCGTCGGTCGCGTCCACCGGAAGTTCCGCCGTGACGACGAAGCCGCCCTCCGGACCGGGGCCCGCCGTGAGCGAGCCGCCGGCGGCCGCCAGGCGTTCGGTGAGGCCCTTCAGACCGGTGCCGCCGATGCCCGGAGCAGGCGGCTCTGCGGTCTGCCCACGGCCGTCGTCGGTGACGGTGAGCCGGACCCGCTCGGGCGTGCCGTCGACCATGAACGAGCAGGTGGTCGCATCGCTGTGGCGTACGACGTTGGTCACCGCCTCCCGTACCACCCAGCCCAGCAGTGCCTCCGCCTGCGGGGCGAGCGGAGGTCCCGACCGGCGTACCACCGGATCGATCCCGGCGGCGGTCAGCGCGGACCTCGCCCGGTCGAGTTCGGTGGCCAGACTGCCCTCGCGGTAGCCGGTGACGGCCTCCCGGATCTCGGTGAGGGCCTGGCGGCCGACGGACTCGATGTCGGCGACCTGGAGCAGCGCCGCGTCGATGTCGCGCGGGGCCAGCCGGCGCGCGGCCTCCGACTTGACGACGATCACGGAGAGCGTGTGCCCCAGCAGGTCGTGCAGATCCCGGGAGAACCGGAGCCGCTCCTTCTCCACGGCGGTCCGGGCCAGTTCCTGCCGGGTGGCCCGGAGCTCCATCACGGTCTCCGACAGGGTGAGGATCGCGGCGGTCACCGCGCCGGAGATGAAGGTGCCGTATCCGATGGCCCACGGTGTCGAGGCGTTGTCCCCGCGCCAGACGGCGACGACACTGGCCGCGGCCGCCAGACACAGCAGGCCGAGCAACAGCTGCCGCTGACGCAGCACGGTGCCGCAGGCCAGCGAGAGCAGCGGGAAGAACAGCAGCCAGCTGCCGCCGTAGCCGATCGCCAGGCCGAACGTGACCACGGCCAGCACGGCGAGCAGCCAGTACGACGCCGGGCTCTCGCGCCTCTCCTTGACGAACGCCCGGAACACCACAGAGATGTAGAGGGAGTTGAAAGTGAGCAGACCGAGACCACCGATCCATGGGTTCGGAGTCTCCCCCTGGAAGAGGTTGGAGAAGGCGCCGAGGCCCATCAGCAGCCAGGGCAGCAGGGCGTACGGGCCGGGCGGCCCCGGCCGTCCCTCCTCGCGACGCCGCCGGCGGCGTTCCCGCCACGATCCTGATCCGTTCCGGGACATGCTCGCTCCTGTCACGCCGTCCTCGCGGACCGACGGTACGAGACGACGGCGTACACACCGAACAGCAGGAGCCACCCGGCGAGCACGGCGATCGTCCCGGCGGACGGTGCGTGGCCGCCGGTGGCCGCCCAGCCCAGGTCGGCGAACCGGTGGGCGGGGGTGTACGAGCCGATGCTGCGCACCCACGAGGGGAACTCGGAGAGCGGGAACCACAGCCCGCCGACGATCGCGAAGCCCATCAGGGCGGCCATGTTGACCACTCCGGTCGCCTGAGGGGTGAGCCGGTAGCCGTTGCCGATGCCGAGCAGGGTGAACGGCAGGGCGCCGATCCACAACAGCAGCGTCAGGGCGACCCACTGTCCGGCTTCCAGCCGTACGCCGTTGACCAGTGCCCCGGCGAGCAGCACCGCCAGGACGGTCGGCAGCACGGTCACCGAACCGCTGATCGCGCGGCCCGCGACCACCCGGGACGGGTCGAGCGGGGTGATCCGCAGTTGCTGGAGCCAGCCGAGGGACTTGTCGGACGCGACGCCCGTACCGATGGACATGGCGGCGCCCAGTGCCCCGTACGCCGCCATGCCGACCATGGACATGACTTTCCACTCGGCCGCGTCGTCGCCGCCCCCGCCGAGGTTGGTGAAGAGCAGATACATCAGCACCGGCATCCCGATCCCGAAGATCACGAAGAATCCGTCGCGCAGGGTGCGGCGGATCTCGAGCACGATGTAGGGAAACATCAGACTGTCTCCTTCTCCGAGAGGGGGGCGGGGGTGGTCAGCGAGAGGAACGCGTCCTCGAGCGTGGGCCGGGTGACCTGGAGGTCGCGGATCCGGCCGAGGCGGGCCAGCTCGATCACCGTGGCGTCCGAGTCGTCCGTACGCAGCAGGGCACGGTCCCCGCGGACCTCGACGGCGTTGACGCCGGGCAGCAGTTCCAGGCCCTCGGTCGGTCCACCCGCCAGGTCGAAGGAGACGTGGCTGCTGCCGACCGACTCCTTGATCCCGTCCCCGCTGCCGTCGGCGACGATCCGGCCGCGGTCGATGACGACGATCCGGTCGGCGTTCTCGTCGGCCTCCTCGAGATAGTGCGTGGAGAAGAGCACCGTGTTGCCGCGCCGGGCGTAGGCCCGCATGGAGTCCCAGAACGCGCGCCGGGCCTCGACGTCCAGCGCGGCGGTCGGCTCGTCCAGGACGATCAGCTCCGGATTGCCGGCCAGCGCGACGGCGAACCGGACGCGCTGGACCTGCCCGCCGGAGAGCTTGTCGACGCGCCGGTCCGCGTACGCGGTGACACCCGCCAGGGCCAGCGACTCGGGAACCGGCATCGGGCTCGGATACGTGGAGGCGACGAAGGTGATCAGCTCGCGGACCGTCACCCGGGGGATGGGCCGGCCGTCCTGGAGCATGGCGCCGACCCGGCCGGCCCGTACTGCCTGCTCGGGGGTCCGGCCGAGCAGCCGCACACCGCCGGAGTCCGGTTCGTCGAGTCCGAGCATGAGGCTGATGGTGGTGGACTTGCCCGCACCGTTGCGGCCGAGCAGGGCGACGGTCTCGCCGCGTTCGACGGTCAGGTCGATCCCGTCGACGGCGCGTACGGTCTGCTCGGTCCGGCCGAAGGTCTTGACTGCCCCGGTGAAGATCACCGCGGGCCCGCTCCCCGTTGTCTTTTCCATGCCCCAGACGCTACGGAGTCGGGTGGCTGTCCCGGCAGAGGCGCATGTACGGACTCCGGGATGACAAATGTCATTGCCAGCGCGACGTCACGCGGTGCCCCACAAGGCTTCTGACGACATGTCAGCAGTCTTCACAACTACTGGGAGCTGCGTTATACATAGGGCCAACCGGCTAGAACGCGTTCTAGAAGGGGCGCCGTGGCCGGCCTCGCACGACCTCGGTGCGGCCGACGGTGCGGACGGCCGTGCCGAGGTCTTCCCACCATCAAGGAGCAGCTCTCCCATGCCCATTGATGCCGCAAAGGCGGTCGCCGCCGAACCCCGGACCGCCGAGATCTCCTGGGGCCACAAGGACGTCCAGCTCTACCATCTGGGACTCGGCGCGGGCGCCCCCGCCACCGACCCCGCCGAACTGCGCTACACCCTCGAATCCCGGCTCCATGTCCTGCCCAGCTTCGCCACCGTCGCGGGTGCGGGCGCGGGCGTCGTCGGCGGGCTGACCTCGCCGGGGATCGACGTCGACCTGGCCGCCGTGCTCCACGGCGGCCAGACCGTGAGGGTGCACCGGCCGATCCCGGCCGAGGGCAGGGCCGTCCAGACCTCGAAGGTCGCGGCGGTGTACGACAAGGGCAAGGCGGCCGTCCTGGTCCTGCGCACCGAGGCCGCCGACGACGAGGGCCCTCTGTGGACCAACGACGCCGAGATCTTCGTCCGCGGCGAGGGAGGATTCGGTGGCGAGCGCGGGCCGTCCGGGCTCCACGCCGACCTGGCCGCCGTCCCGAACCACACGGTCGAACGGCCGGTGCGCGAGAACCAGGCGCTGCTGTACCGGCTCTCGGGGGACCGGAACCCACTGCACGCCGACCCCGAGTTCGCCCGGAAGGCCGGCTTCGACCGGCCCATCCTGCACGGGCTGTGCACCTACGGCATGACGCTCAAGGCCGTGGCCGACACGTTGCTCGGCGGTGAAGTGGCCCGTATCCGCTCGTACCGCACCCGATTCGCCGGGGTGGTCTTCCCCGGCGAGACCCTCCGCATCCGGATGTGGACCGGGGACGGCCATGTCCGGGTCGCCGTGACCGCCGTCGAGCGGGACGAGGCACCGGTCCTGGCCGACACGCTCGTCGAACACTCCTGAACCACCCGAGGACCGACACACGCCACGACGTGAGGGGAGCCGCACCATGCGCGCAGCCGTACTGCACGAGATAGGTCAGGACAAACTGGAAGTCCTCGACGACGTCGAGGCGGTGGGCTTCGGCCCCGGCAAGGTCAAGCTCCGCGTCCGGGCCACCGGACTGTGCCACTCCGACGTCTCGGCGATGAGCGGCGTGCTGCCGCAGCCCGCCCCGTTCATCCCCGGCCACGAAGGTGCCGGCGAGGTCATCGACATCGGCGACGGTGTGACCGGGCTGAGCGCGGGGGACCGGGTCCTGGTCTGCTGGCTGCCCGCCTGCGGGACGTGTCCCGCCTGCAGGCGCGGCCAGACGCAGCTCTGTCTGGCCGGCTTCATGAACGCGGGTACGCCCAACTTCAAGCGCCCCGGCGGCGATGTGTTCGGCTTCGCCGGGACCGGCACCTTCACCGAGGAGGTCGTCGTCGACGCGGGCTGCGCGGTGCCGATCCCCGACGACGTGCCCTTCGAGATCGCCGCGCTGATCGGCTGCGGCGTCACCACCGGACTGGGCGCCGCGATCAACACCGCGCAGGTGGAGGCCGGTTCGTCGGTGGCCGTGATCGGCTGCGGGGGCGTCGGCATCTCCGCCATCCAGGGCGCCAGGGTGCAGGGCGCCGCCCAGATCGTCGCCGTCGACCCGGTCGAGTCCCGCCGCGAGGCGGCTCTGCGGTTCGGTGCGACGGAGGCGGTCGCACCGGACGGGCTCGCCGACGCCAAGCAGCGGATCACCGCCGGTGAGGGCTTCGACTACGTCTTCGAGGTGGTCGGCAAGTCGGTCACGGCCCGCACGGCGTACGAGAGCACCCGGCGCGGCGGCACGCTCTGCGTCGTCGGCGCGGGTGCGATGGACGACAACTTCCAGGTCAACATGTTCGAGCTGTTCTTCGACGAGAAGCGGATCCTGCCCTCCATGTACGGCGGAGGGGACGTGCTCCGGTCGTACGAACGGGCCATCGGGCTCTGGCGGGCGGGCCGGATCGACCTCGAATCGATGATCACCCACCGGGTGCAGCTCGCCGAGATCAATGACGCCATCGACCAGATGAGGACCGGCGAGGCGCTCCGTACCTGCATCGAACTCTGACCGGCCGTCAGCCGCACAGACCCGAGAGGACTCCGAGGTTCCGATGTCACAACCCCTTCCCCTGGACGGGCTGTCCGCGGTCGTCACCGGCGCGGGCCGCGGTCTCGGGCGCGCCGAGGCGCTGGAACTGGCCCGGCTCGGCGCGTCCGTCGTCGTCAACGACTACGGGCAGCCGGGCCGCGACGGCTCCGGCGAGGCCTCCGCGGCACCGGCCGAGGAGGTCGCCGAGGAGATCCGCGCGGCCGGCGGCCGCGCGGTCGCCCACCTCGGCGACGTCTCCGACCACGACCAGGCCCGCGCCCTGGTCGAACTGGCCGTCAGCGCGTACGGAAAGCTCGACGTCCTCGTCAACAACGCGGGGATCCTGCGCGACCGGATGGTCTTCTCGATGACCGAGGACGAGTGGGACTCCGTCATCCGGGTCCACCTCAAGGGCCACTTCAACACCACCCACTTCGCCGCGTCCCACTGGCGCTCCCGATCCAAGGAGTCCGGCTCCCCGGTCTACGGCCGGATCGTCAACACCTCGTCCGAGGCGTTCCTCGCGGGCTCGGCGGGGCAGCCGAACTACGCGGCGGCCAAGGGCGGCATCGTCGGCCTCACCACCTCCACCGCCCTGGCTCTCGCCAAATACGGCGTCACGGCCAACGCGATCTGCCCACGGGCCCGCACCCGTATGACGGAGGACGTCTTCGCGGGCTTCGAGGAACCGACGGACGGCCGGCTCGACGCTCTGGCCCCCGAGCATGTCTCCCCCCTGGTCGGCTATCTGGCCTCGCCGGCGGCCGCCAAGGTCAACGGACAGCTGCTCGTGGTCCACGGCGGGATGGTCGCGATCGTGGAACGCCCCAGGGTGGCGGCGAAGTTCGACTCGTCCAAGGAGGCCTTCTCGTTCGACGAGCTGGACGAGCTGATCTCCCCGTACTACGAGGACCGCCCGGTGAACGAGACGTTCGCGGCGGCGGAGGTGCTGGGACTCAAGCGGGACTGACGCCTCCGGGGCAGTACACGAGGAAGGGCCTCCGCAGCACATGAGGGTGCTGCGGAGGCCCTTCCTTCCCTCGTCGGTCTCGATGCGGTCAGGCCGCCCTGCGGCTCCCCTCGGAGGGGCGCCGGTGGCGACCGTGCGGCTGCGCGTCCGTGCTGTCCATCGACACACCCCCTCGGTGCTTTCCGGAGCCGCCGGCTTCGGCCCGTTCGGCGTCCGCCCCCGGCGGGCGCGTCTGGGTCGTGTCGGTTCGGGCTTCAGACATGTGGGAAGTCACCCCGTTGTGATCGCTTACTTGTGTGTCACCGGGACCATCGCGCCACCACCACCCGAAGCGGTCACCGTCGGCAACCGCGCCGATTGGCTGTGCAGCCCCCAGGCCCGGAATCTTAACCAGGGGCAGTACGCCCCACGAGAGGCGCCTGCCCCAGTGGAACCGGCTTGCACACTGCAGGAGGCGCGTCAGCCGCGGACGGTTGCATACCGCTTTCCGCGGCCGTCGCCCATGCCGGGCCGACGCCGCGTTCCTCGTCCGTCGGCGCCTCCACCAGGGCCACCCCGCACGGCACGTCCCCGTTCGCGTACGGAAGTTTGAGCACACCGTCCCTGGTCCACAGTCCGGACCCGGCCAGCCACCCTTCGGGGGCGGCGAGTTGATGCAGCCGGCGTCCCGTCGGCCGCCACACCCCGACCCAGCTGCCGGCCGCACCGTCGATCCGCAGCGCCACCGCGCAGCTCTCCGGCATCAGCATCTGCCCCGGCTGCACGGCGAACGGCGTCACCGCCACATCCGCCGGACGCAGGCACTCGGGGAAGCGCACCGGCAGACAGCTGCCGAGCACCCCCCACCCGAGCCGGTCGTGGCCCGGCGCGTCGGAGCGGATCAGCAACAGCCCGCTGTCCGCATCGGCGAGCAGCAGCCGGTCGTTGCTGTCCGGTGCGATCTGCAGCAGCGGCGTCACCTCGCCGCCGCGTCCCAGGTCCACGGCGACCGCCTTCACCGGACCGCCGCCCACGGGCTGCCGGTCCAGAGCCAGCAGCCGCCCCGCCCGGTCCAGCCAGACCCCGCCGGAGCACCGCCCCGGCACGTCCGCGACATGAACCGGCCCGAACGCCCCGCCCGCCACCAGCCAGACGGCGGTCGAATGTTCCCCGACCGAAAGGGCGTACGCGCTCGCGCCGTCCGGCGAGGGCGGCAGCAGCGTCAGGCGTGCGCCGTCCGGGCACGCGAGGGCGCCGAGCGGCAGTTCGCCGGTGCCGGGTCCGGTCGGATAGAGCAACGAGAAGGTGTGACGGTCCGCCACCTGGCGCCGGATCAGTACGCGGCCGTCGGCGAGCGGCAGCACATCGGAGTCGGGCTCCTCCGGCTGGTCGAGCGGAAGCGGCACGGCGTACGGCTCATGCCCGTCGAGCGTCCAGCGCTCGGGGAACCAGGCAGCGGAGTCCGCCGCTGCGGAGAGCGTGAGACGTGCGGCGTACGAACCGTCGGCGGTAATGGTGAACGCGGCCGCACCTGCGGCGGCCCCGACGCCACCACCCGGCTCACCCGACTCATCGGGCACGAGCGGATCGACGACCCCGTGGGACTTCGCCGGTTCGTACGGTCCCCAGGCGCCTTCCGGCCCCCGGGCTGCCTCCGGCCTCTCGGGTTCCTCCGGCTCCTCCCGGCCCCCAGATCCCTCCGCTTCGCCCGCTTTTGCCGCTTCTCCCGACACGGGGCTCACCGTCGCGGCGGCCCCGGCGGTCTCACCTTCGATGGCACAGGCAGTCATGGACTCGTCACCTCCGGCTACCGAAGCTAGTTTTCGCACTTCCTGCCGAACAACACGAGACCCGTCACTTCACACATAAGGGTGGTGATGCCCGGATTCACCTGAAGGGGAGGGGGCGGTTGTGCTCCTCGTAAAGCCCGTGGCTAAGGTTAGGCATCCCTAAGCGTTTCCTGTGGGGCCCTATTTCCTCAACTGGAGCAAGTGAGTACCTGATGTCCATACGACGCCGCAGCACCGCCGCCGTCGGCCTGGCAGTGGCCGCCGCCCTCTCCCTCTCCGCCTGCGGTGGCGGGGCATCGGACGACTCGTCCAAGTCCGGGGCCGGCAGCGACAAGAAGGCAGCCGTCGCGACCGGCGGCAAGGACTTCGCCGACGCGGCCAAGAAGACGGCCGCGTACGGGACGGACGCCAAGGCGGGCCAGTTCCCCCGGACCCTCACGCACGCCATGGGCACGACCGAGCTCAAGTCCGCGCCGAAGCGCGTCGTCGTGCTGGACGTCGGCGAGTTCGACAACGTCGTCTCGCTGGGTGTCAAGCCGGTCGGCTACGCCCCCTCCGAAGGTGACGCGGCCATCCCCTCGTACCTGAAGAAGGACGCGGGCAACCCGAAGAACGTCGGCACGATCAACAACCTCAACCTCGAGGCGATCGCGGGCCTGAAGCCGGACCTGATCCTCGGCAGCCAGCTGCGCGCCGCCGACAAGTACGACCAGCTCTCCAAGATCGCGCCGACCGTGTTCTCCATCCGTCCGGGCTTCACCTGGAAGGAGAACTACCTCCTCAACGCCGCGGCGCTGGACAGGACCGCCAAGGCGAAGAGCGAGCTCGACGCGTACGAGAAGAAGGTCACGAAGCTCGGCGAGGACATCGGCCCCGACAAGCCGACCATCTCGATGGTCCGCTACCTGCCGGACCGCATCCGCCTCTACGCGAAGGCGTCGTTCATCGGCACGATCCTGGAGGACGCGGGCCTGCCGCGGCCCAAGAACCAGCAGATCAACGACCTCGCCGCCGAGATCAGCCCGGAGAAGATCGACGAGGCGGACGCCGACTGGATCTTCACCGGCGTCTACGGCGACCCGAAGGCGACCAAGCGCGACACCGCCCGGTCCAACCCGCTGTGGAAGAACCTCAAGGCGGTCAAGGAGGGCCGGGCGAAGGACGTCCCGGACGAGACCTGGTACCTCGGCCTCGGTGTCACGGCGGCGAACCTGGTCCTCGACGACCTGCGCGCGGACCTCGTCAAGTAGCGGACCCGATCGGCAGGGGCCCGGGCCGGACTACGGCCCGGGCCGAACTGCGTGTAAGGATCCGTGACCGGCTGTCGCCGGTTGTCCAGGGAGTCCTCACAGGTCACCGCAGTCATGGGCGGCGGGGCACGGACGGAAGGTAGCCTTTCCTCCGTGCCCCGTCTGTCTGAAGTCCTCGCCGCGCTCGACGCCCTCTGGCCTGCCGAGCGGGCCGAAGGTTGGGACGCGGTCGGCACGGTCTGCGGAGACGTCGACGACCCGGCCGCCGAGGTCGACCGTGTGCTCTTCGCCGTCGACCCCGTCCAGGAGGTCGCCGACGAGGCGATCAAGCTCGGCGCACAGCTGATCGTCACCCATCACCCGCTCTACCTGCGGGGCACGACGACGGTCGCCGCCACCACCTTCAAGGGCCGGGTCGTGCACACCCTCATCAAGCACGACATCGCCCTGCACGTCGCGCACACCAACGCAGACACCGCCGACCCCGGCGTCTCCGACGCCCTCGCCGGCGCCCTGGACCTGCGCGTCACCGGGCCACTCGTGCCGGACCCGACCGACCCCAAGGGCCGTCGCGGCCTCGGCAGGATCTGCGAGCTGGACCACCCCGAGACCCTCCGCGACCTCGCCGCCCGCGCCGCCGCCCGGCTGCCCGCCACCGCGCAGGGCATCCGCATGGCCGGTGACCCGGACGCCGTCGTCCGTACCGTCGCGGTCAGCGGCGGCTCCGGCGACGGCCTCTTCGACGCGGTGCGCGCCGCGGGCGTCGACGCCTTCCTCACCGCTGATCTGCGCCACCACCCGGCCTCCGAGGCCGTTCAGCAGTCCGCGATCGGCCTGATCGACGCCGCGCACTGGGCCACCGAGTGGCCCTGGTGCGAGCAGGCCGCCGCGCAGCTCGACGCGATTTCCGACCGCCACGGATGGGGCCTGCGGGTCCATGTCTCGAAGCAGGTCACCGACCCCTGGACCACCCACCACTCTTCTGGAGCCCCCAACTGAACGCCGCGCCCGCCGACCAGATCCGACTTCTCGACGTCCAGGCCCTCGACGTACGGCTGTCGCAGCTTGCGCACAAGCGCAAGTCGCTCCCCGAGCACGCCGAGATCGAGTCGCTCACGGCCGACCTCGCACAACTGCGTGACCTGCTGGTCGCGTCGCAGACCGAGGAGAGCGACACCGCCCGCGAGCAGACCAAGGCGGAGCAGGACGTGGACCTGGTGCGCCAGCGCGCCGTCCGCGACCAGCAGCGGCTGGACTCCGGCGCGGTCACCTCGCCGAAGGACCTGGAGAGCCTCCAGCGCGAGATCGCCTCGCTGGCCAAGCGCCAGGGCGACCTCGAGGACGTCGTCCTCGAAGTCATGGAGCGCCGCGAGTCCGCGCAGGAGCGCGTCACCGAGTTCACCGCACGGGTCTCGGCCGTCCAGGCCAAGGTCGACGACGCGACGGCCCGCCGGGACGCCGAGACGCAGGCTCTCGACGACGAGGCCGCGACCGTCACGAAGGAGCGCGAGCTCGTCGCCGGTTCCGTACCGGCGGACCTGCTCAAGCTGTACGACCGGCTCCGCGCCCAGTCGGGCGGGGTCGGTGCCGCGCGCCTCTACCAGCGCCGCTGCGAGGGCTGCCGGCTGGAACTGAACATCACCGAGGTCAACGATGTGAAGGCGGCGTCCCCGGACACGGTGCTGCGCTGCGAGAACTGTCACCGCATCCTGGTCCGTACGGCGGAGTCGGGCCTGTAATGACGCAGCCCCGCCAGTTCGTCATCGAGGCCGACGGCGGGTCCCGGGGCAACCCCGGGCCCGCCGGTTACGGCGCGGTCGTGATCGACCCGGTGACGGGGGAGACGCTCGCCGAAGCCGCCGAGTACATCGGTGTCGCGACGAACAACGTGGCCGAGTACAAGGGCCTCATCGCGGGTCTGAAGGCGGCGAAGGCACTCGTGCCGGACGCGTCGGCGGAGGGCGCGCTGCAGGTGCGCGTCCGGATGGACTCCAAGCTGGTCGTGGAACAGATGTCGGGCCGCTGGAAGATCAAGCACCCCGACATGAAGCCGCTCGCGGCGGAGGCGGCGCGGATCCTGCCGGCGTCCGCGGTCACGTACGAGTGGATCCCGCGCGAGAAGAACAAGCACGCGGACCGGCTCGCCAACGAGGCGATGGACGCGGGCAAGAGGGGCAAGCAGTGGGAGCCGTCGGCATCGACGGCCGCCCTCGACCTGCCCCCGGTCTCCGGCCCGCCCGGGGACGCGGCGGCGGGCGCCGCGAAGGCACGGGCCGCGATGTCCACCCGCCGGGAAACCGCGGCCACGCCGCAGGTCGGCTGGGGCGCCGCCGATCTCGGGGCGCCGGCCACCTTCGTCCTGCTCCGGCACGGTGAGACGGCCCTCACGCCCGAGAAGCGGTTCTCGGGCAGCGGCGGCAGCGACCCCGAACTCTCGGCGGCCGGCCGCCACCAGGCCGAACGGGTGGCGGAGTCCCTCGCCGCCCGGGGCACGATCCAGGAGATCATCAGCTCCCCGCTGCGCCGCTGCCGCGAGACAGCGGCGACGGTGGGCGCCCGCCTGGGCCTGCCCGTGCAGATCGAGGACGGCCTGCGCGAGACGGACTTCGGGGCCTGGGAGGGTCTGACGTTCGCCGAGGTCCGTGAACGGTACGGCTCCGACCTGGACGCCTGGCTCGCCTCCACCCGAACGCCCCCCACCGGCGGCGGAGAGAGTTTCGCCGAGGTGGCCCGCCGGGTCTCGGCCGCCCGGGACCGCCTGACCACCCGTCATGCGGGCCGCACGGTGCTTCTGGTCACCCACGTGACCCCGATCAAAACCCTGGCCCGGCTGGCCCTGGGTGCCCCACCGGAGTCCCTGTTCCGCATGGAACTCTCGGCGGCGTCGCTGTCGGCGGTGGCGTACTACGCGGACGGCAACGCGTCACTGAGACTGCTGAACGACACGTCGCACCTGCGGTAGGGAGCGGAAGGTCCCGCGGCGGAGCGAGGCGTTCCGGGGCGGCGGGGCGGCAGAGCGACTCCTCGGCGGCGCGAGACTCCGCTTCCCCGGGCGACGGGGGTGCCCCGTACCCCCGTCGACACCCGGTGGGTCCGGGGCGGGGCATCGGTTCCGGGAAGAAGCGGCCGGGGGAATCAGCCGCGCAGCGCCGCAGCCTCGGCCGCCAACCGTTCCACCCGTGCCCAGTCCTTCGCCGCCACGGCATCCCCCGGCACCATCCAACTGCCGCCCACACAGCCGACGTTCGGCAGCGCCAGGTATGTCGGCGCCGACGCGAGCGAGATGCCGCCCGTCGGGCAGAACCGGGCCTGGGGGAGTGGTGCGGACAGCGCCTTGAGGTACGCCGTACCGCCCGCCGCCTCCGCCGGGAAGAACTTCATCTCGCTGACCCCGCGCTCCAGCAGCGCCACGACCTCGGACGTCGTCGAGACCCCGGGCAGAAACGGCACCTCCGACGCCTTCATCGCGTCCAGCAGCGGATCCGTCCAGCCCGGGCTGACCAGGAACCGCGCTCCGGCCGCCACCGTGTCGGAGACGTTCCGCGCGGAGATCACCGTGCCCGCCCCCACCACCGCGTCCGGCACCTCCGCCGCGATCGCCTCGATCGCATCCAGCGCCGCAGCCGTCCGCAGCGTCACCTCGATGGCAGGGAGCCCGCCCGCGACGAGGGCCCGGGCGAGCGGTACCGCGTCAGCGGCGTCCTCCAGGACGACAACGGGGACGACGGGGGCAAGGTCCAGCACGGAGGGGGAGGTCATGGCCTCATCTTGCCGCGCCTACTGCGCCTTACGCAACGCACGTTGCACATGTTGCAATCGCCTTGGGTCAGTGGATCTCCGTCACGACCACATCGAGCGCCCACGGCCGTCCGGGCCGCCCAGGAGCCTCCGCCTCCACCACATATCCCAGCCCCCGCAACGCGTCGACCAGCTCCGCGGGCCCGCTCGGCCGGGCCCCCGACTGCAGCAGGTCGCGGACCATCCGCCCCTTCGTCGCCTTGTTGAAGTGGCTGACCACCGACCGCTTCTCCACCCCGTTCACCGTCTGGGAGTGGAGCACCCGCACACTCGCCGTGCGCTCCGCCACCGCGCCCTTCGGCTTCCATGCCGCCGCGTACGCGGACGACCGCAGATCCAGTACCAGCCCGTCCCCGGCCACCTCGGGCATGACCTCGGCCATCGGTGCACGCCAGTACGCGCCCAGCGCACCGAGACCCGGCAGCTTCACCCCCATCGAGCAGCGGTACGACGGAATCCGGTCGCCCACCCGCACCGCGCCCCACAACCCGGAGAAGACCAGCAGGGACTTTCCGGCCCGTCGCCGGGCCGCGGTGTCCAGGGAGGCCAGGTCCAGCGCGTCGTACAGCACCCCGGTGTAGATCTCCCCGGCGGGCCGCGTTCCCGCCGTCCGAAGCTCGACGTTCTTCGCGATCTCGCCGCGCAGCCCCTCGCTCAGCCCGAGCGTCTCGCGGGCCTTCTCCTCGTCCGCCACGCACAGCTCGACCAGCTCGTCGAGGACCGCGGCGCGGGCGTCGGCCAGCCCCGGCAGCGACAGCGACTCCGGCTTCAGGGGTGCTCCGCGCCCCGAGGCGGCCTTTCCTTCGGAGGGCGGCAACAGCACGAGCAAGGCGGTTCTCCTTCGTACGAACAGGGAAGCGGCCCCCACAACTGCCCAAGGCCCCGCCTGCCAGCGTACGGGGACGCCCGGACCGCCCGGTCCCGGCACCCGGTCCCGCCACCCGGTCCGCAGGACCCCCGCCCCGGGTCCGAAGGGACTACCCCGCCCGGGTTCGCAGGACCACTCCGCCCCCGTCCGCAGGGTCACCCGCCACCGGATCCGCAGGATCACCCGCCCCAGGTCCTCAGGTCAGGTCCCCGCCGCCCCGGTCCGCAGGACCACCCGTCCCGGGTCCTGAGGTCCCCGCCGCCCCGGTGCGCAGGATCACCCGCCCCGGTCCTCAGGACCACCCCGCCCCCGGTCCGCAGAGCCGCCCGCACCCGGGATGCCGGTCGCCCCGCCCCGCCATACGCTCGGTCCATGCCCCGCCGCCATCTCCACATGACCGGCGCAGCCGACACCCCGCTGCGGGCGGCCCTGCGCAATCTGCGCACCTCGCTCGCACTGCCGGCGGACTTCCCGCCCGAGGTCCTCGCCGAGGCGGCACAGGTGGCGAAGTCCCTCGTCCTGACCGGGCACGAGGATGCGACCGATCTGCCCTTCTTCACCATCGATCCGCCCACGTCCACCGACCTCGACCAGGCGATGCACCTCGAGCGCCGCCCGCACGGCTTCCGCGTGCACTACGCCATCGCCGACGTCGCCGCCTTCGTCCGCCCCGGTGGCGCACTCGACGCCGAGGCCCACCGCCGGGTGACGACCCTCTACTTCCCCGACGGCAAGGTGCCGCTGCACCCCACCGTGCTCTCCGAGGGCGCAGCCAGTCTGCTTCCCGGCCAGAGCCGTCCCGCCCTGCTCTGGCGGATCGACCTCGACACGGAAGGCCGCGCGGTCGCCACCGACGTACGCCGGGCCCTGGTCCGCAGCCGGGCCAAGCTGGACTACGCGCACGTCCAGCGGCAGATCGACGCGGGCACCGCCGAGGAACCCCTCGCCCTGCTGAGGGACATCGGCCGGCTCCGCGAGGAGCAGGAAGTCGCCCGCGGCGGGATCTCGCTCGACGTGCCCGAGCAGGAGATCGTCCAGCGTGGCGGCGCATACGGCCTGGAGTACCGCGCCCCGCTGCCCGCCGACGGCTGGAACGCCCAGATCTCGCTCCTCACCGGTACGGCGGCGGCCCATCTGATGGCCGAGACGGGCACCGGCATCCTGCGTACGCTCCCGGTCGCCCCGGACGGCGCCGTCGCCCGTCTGCGCCGCTCGGCGGAGGCCCTGCACATCGACTGGCCGCACCACGTCCCGTACGCCCAGGTGGTCAGGTCTCTCGACCCGAAGAGGACGAGCGACGCCGCGTTCCTCCAGGAGTGCACCACCCTGCTGCGCGGCGCCGGCTACACGGTCTTCGGCCACGGCGAACTTCCCACCCCCGCCGTCCATGCCGCCGTCGCCGACCTCTACACGCACTGCACCGCGCCGCTGCGCCGCCTCGTCGACCGGTACGCGGCCGAACTGTGCCTGGCGGCGGTTGCGGACCGGGAACCGCCCGAGTGGGTGATGGCCGCGCTCCCCGGCCTCCCGAAGGAAATGGCCGAGGGAACCCGACGCGCCAACACGGTGGAACGCGAGTGCGTCGATCTGGTCGAGGCGGCACTCCTCAGCGACCAGGTGGGCGAGGTGTTCGACGCGTACGTAGTCGACGTGCAGGACCAGGAACCCACCATCGGCACGGTCCACATCGAACACCCGGCCGTCGTCGCCCGCATCGACGGCGGTACGACGAAGCTCCCACTGGGCGAACGGCTCCGGGTCCGCCTCACCCAGGCGGACCCGGGTGCGGCGAAGGTGCTGTTCGCCCCCGCGTGAGCGCGACGACGGCGTTCAGTGCCGGTACGGCCGGAACAGGGGTCTCGGCGCTCCCCGGGACCGCACTCGGACAGTGTGGAAACCCTGACGCGGCCGCAAGGCGAACTCGCCCGGACCGGTTGCCGCGCCGGACCTCCCCGTCTCGTAGGATCACGCCTTCGGATACGGGCTCCGAGGGGCCCCGCGGACCTCAGGCGACTCCGGGGGACCGGCGGAATTCCGTACGAAGGAAGGCTCTCCCGCGTGACTGAGCGTGTCACCGCCCCTACGAAGGACCGTGCCACGGGCCATGTGACGGACCGGGCCCGGCAGATCATCGCCGCCGCCCGCACCCTCCTGGAGACGGAAGGCCCGGAAGCCCTCACCATGCGTCGGCTCGCCGACAGCATCGGGATCACGGCGCCGTCCCTCTACAAGCACTTTCCGGACAAGTCCTCAGTGCTGACGGCCCTGGCCGGCGAGGTGCTGCGGGAGACGGCCGAGACGCTGGAAGCCGCGGAGTCCGCGGCCCCGGGGTCGTTCCCGGCCCTCGCCAACGCGTACCGCGCCTACGCCATGGCCCATCCCCATCTGTACCGCCTCACCACCGAGCATCTCGTGGACCGGGCATCTCTCCCGCCGGGCCTGGAGCAACGCGCCGCGGCCCCGCTCTTCCGGGTCGTCGACGGGGACCAGGAGCGGGCCCGCGCCGCCTGGGCCTTTGCGCACGGGATGGTGGTCCTGGAACTCAACGGCCGGTTCCCTCCGGGAGCCGACCTGTCGGCAGCCTGGTCGGCCGGCATCGCCGCCTTCGGCACAGTCCGCCTCTGACGAGTTCGTACGGTCCTGTGCCACGATCGCAAGCCGCTCGGTCTCCCCGCGCCCTTCGCCTTCGACCTGGAGACCGCGGCGTTCGTCTGAGCGGGCCGCTCACCGGTCGGCCCTTGTCCGACCGGCCCCGCCCCGCCGGGTAGCATGGTCGGCACGGCAGACGAGCCGGCCGGACGGCCGCGTGGGGATCTTCGGATCCTCCCGAGGAACGTCCGGGCTCCACAGGGCAGGGTGGTGGCTAACGGCCACCCGGGGTGACCCGCGGGACAGTGCCACAGAAAACAGACCGCCGGGGACTCCGGTCCTCGGTAAGGGTGAAACGGTGGTGTAAGAGACCACCAGCGCCTGAGGTGACTCAGGCGGCTAGGTAAACCCCACCCGGAGCAAGGTCAAGAGGGGCCGCCGCAAGACGGTCCTGCGCGAACGCTCGAGGGCTGCCCGCCCGAGTTCGCGGGTAGACCGCACGAGACCGGCAGCAATGCCGGTCCTAGATGGATGGCCGTCTCCCCGGCCGCCGCGAGGCGACCGGGTGACAGAACCCGGCGTACAGGCCGACTCGTCTGCCGCTCAAGCCTCTGACCGACCCAGTCCTGACAGATGGTCAGGAAGGTCACGGTGCGGCTCATCGCTTCTTCGCCGAGCCCGTGCGACCAGTCCCTGGTGAGGATCTCGAGGGGATGACCGGCCTCGAGCCCGGGCAACTGCCGCGTCGTTGTCGTGCCCCTGGTGCGGGGCGCCGTTCCCCCCGCGTGGTGATCGCTTCGGTGGCGGCCGGATTCGGTGCTGCCAGGTCCTGCTGACGGCGGATTAGGTCCTCTTCCCTGTCCGCGCATCATCACCTCGACAGGCTTCGTCGCACCTTCGTCGTCGACTTCACGGGTGACGGTGGGGATCACCTCGGCGGTGTCGGGACGTCGATAGGGGCGCTTTACCTGTACAAGGGTCATGGCGGCGGCGCCATCGATGGCGGTTCCCCCGTGGGGGATCGGTTCCGGTGGCTGGAACGGGATCCCGGCCTGCGTCGGCGGTGACTTCGCCGGTGACGGAACGGGTGACCTGACAGCCGATCGAGTGCCGGCCGGGCGCCGCCGGAAAACCTCTACCTCTACAAGGCCGACGGCACAGCGGCTTCGACGCCCGCATCGAAATCGGCACCGGCGGCTGGTGGCGCCCCACCAGGCGGGTCCGAGTTCACCGCGGCGCTGCCCCGCCTCTGTGTGCTCCCGCGCCCCGACCGCACCGGCCGTGCCCCATCGGCCCAACTCCGGGAAGAGAGAATGAAGATCCGACATCTGCGCCGTTCAGCTTCTGCCTTCATCGCCGCCATCGGACTGACCGCCATGTTCCAGCCCTCCGCCGCTTCGGCGGCGGAGTCGCGCAACCATGTCGAGTACGGCGGACTCTCCATCGACGTACCGGCCGGGTGGAGGCTGGTGGACCTGGAGAAGGAACCGAACGCCTGCGTACGACTCGATCAGCACACCGTGTACCTGGGGCATCCGGGAGCCCGCCAGTCCTGCCCCACCCACCTGATCGCGGCGAAGACCGAAGCGATTGTGCTGGAGCCGTTCACCGGAGCTGCACCCCGAGAGGATGTGCCCACCGTGAACGTCCCGGCGGGCTCCTCCGCTCCCAGGGCCCTCCCGGCCGGGGACTCCCGCGAAGTACGGCTGGCCTTCGAAGGCGCAGGCGTCTACGCAACCGTCAGTTACGGCTCGTCGACGGCAGCGATCGCGGAGATCCTGGGCTCCGCCATCACCGGCAGCACGGCCGAGCCGCAGACGGTTCCGACGCCCCGGGCGCCGACGTTCTCGGCCGCCCCTTCCGCGACCCCGAGCACCGGCTACATCGGCAAAGCCTTCGATGCCTGCACGGCACCCTCCTCGGGTGCCATGGCGGACTGGGCTTCCTCGCCCTACAGAGGCGTGGGTATCTACATCGGCGGACCGAGCCGGGCCTGCTCCCAGCCGAACCTCACCGCTTCATGGGTGGCCGAGCAGAGCGGCCGTGGCTGGCATCTGCTCCCCATCTACGCGGGCCTCCAAGCGGGGAGCATCTCCTCATCGAGCGCCACCAGCCAGGGCCGGGCGGCCGCCGACGCGGCTGTCGATCTGGCACAGGCGCTCGGATTCGTCCCGGGAACGGTGCTCTACATCGACATGGAGGCGTACTCCTCGGGGTACCGCACCAACGTCCTCAACTACCTCTCCGGCTGGTCCGCGCGGATGCACGAACTGCACTACCGGTCGGGCGTGTACAGCTCGTCCGCCAGTGGCATCAAGGACCTCGCCTCCGTCTACTCGTCCACGACGCTGGTACGTCCGGACGTGGTCTGGGTCGGCAACTGGAACGGTGTGGCCAACACCGCCGATGTGAACATCCCGGCCGGGTACTGGGCCAACCATCAGCGTGTTCACCAGTACTCGGGCAATGTCACCGAGTCGTACAGCGGGACGACGATCAACATCGACCGGAACTACGTCGACGTCGGTGCCGCTGCGACCACGGGCGACCCGGGTATGACGAACCTGACGGCCGGTGACTTCAGCGGGGACGGCAAGAAGGACCTGGTGGCCGTTCAGGTGGCGACGGGCAATTTGTGGCTCTACCCCGGTACGGGCACGGGAAACCTGTCGTCGCCTCCGCTGCTGATCGGCAGGGGCGGCTGGAACGGCATGGCGAATCTGGCCGTCGGTGACTTCAACTCGGACGGCAGGGACGACATCGTCGCCACGGAGAAGTCGACCGGGAAGCTCTACCTCTACAAGGGCCACGGCAACGGCACCATCGACTCCGGTCCCTCCCGGACGGAGATCGGTTCCGGCGGCTGGAACGGGATGAGCAACATCTTCGTCGGTGACTTCACGGGTGACGGCAGGGATGACCTCGGCGGTGTCGAGAAGTCGACCGGGAAGCTCTACCTCTACCGGGGTCGCGGTAACGGCACCATCGACGGCGGCTCCTCCCGGACGGAGATCGGCTCCTACGGCTGGAACGGCATGGACAAGATCGTCAGTCCCGGTGACATGAACAGGGACGGCAGGGACGACATCGTCGCCACGGAGAAGTCCACCGGGAAGCTCTACCTCTACAAGGGCCACGGCAACGGCACCATCGACTCCGGTCCCTCCCGCACCGAGATCGGCTCCCGTGGCTGGAACGGCATCTCGGACTACGCCGGCGCCGACTTCACCGGTGACGGTACGGGTGACCTGATGGCCGTCAAGTCCGAACCGGGTGCCACCGGAAAGCTCTACTTCTACAAGGGCACCGGCAACGGCGGCCTCAACGCCCGCGTCGAGATCAGCTCCGGAGGCTGGTGAGGGACCGGCCTCTCGACAACAGCAACCGGGTTCAGCCCGGAGCGGGCAGCGCCGGACCCGGCTTTCGGTCCGGCGCTGCCCGCTGCGCCGTGTTCCGGAGGTCTGCGCGGGCCGGCGAACCGGCCGAGGCGTCAGCCCGCCATCGGCAGGATCCTCCGCGACGGCGCCGCGCGCAGTTCGTCCACGGCCACCGCCTCCCCGCTGTCCGCGTCGACATAACTGACACGGACGATCGGGGCGTCACCCGTGTCGCGGCCCGCCGTCGCGTCGAGCGCGAACACCACCGCGACCGGGCGCGCGTTCTCCCGGTCCCCGTACACACCCGAGTACTGGAGAATGCGCCAGCCGTCGTCCTCCCAGTGGTCCAGCAAGGCGGACCGGACCACCGGTGCGGCGGCCTGCCAGGCGAGGGAGTTCTCCAGGAGTTCGACGCTCGCCGCGACCGGCACCTGGTCGGTCGCGGTGCCGAGGAGGGGGTGCCCGAAGACACGCAGCCTCGTCCGGCGCAGTGGCAGCAGCCACCACCGGTCGAGGTCGGCCGAGAGGACGACCAGAACGGCCGCAGCCCCGGCCAGGAACACCAGGGCACCGGCAGCCCGCTCGGAGACCACCGGCCACCAGGTGCCCTGTGCCACCGCCACCGTGGCCCCGCCGATGAGCACGACCGCCGCCCGCGCGAACGCCCGCCAGGTGATGGGGGTGTCCTCACTTGCCGAGCAGCCGCAGGAGGACTCCGGTGCCACGGCCCGGCCGTAGCCGAGGTAGCCGAGGAACCCCGCCCCGAGGACCGCGGCGGCGGCCCCCGGCACCGGGTTCGCCGGAACGACCAGCAGACCTGCGGCGATCAGGAGTTCACCCGCGCCGGTCGCACGCAGCACCGTCGTGGCCCGCTCACTGCTGCGCAGCATGCGGGCCAGCGCCGTCCTCGGCGCCTGCTGTGCGGTCCCGCGGCTGAACAGCTTGACCGCTCCGGTCCACCCGAGCAGGCCCGCGAGGACCAGCGGGGCGAGGCCCGTTGTCAGTGACAGCATCTCTACCTCTCTCTGTGTCCCTGGGCCTGCGTCAGTGCCCGACGGAGATACGGACGACGTCCACGGAGTTGTCGGACGGCCGCCAGGCACCGAGCACCTGGGCGCTCTGCCCGATGCGCAGCCGGGACAGGTCGGACGTCAGTGCGCGGCCCGCGTACGAGGCGCTGGCGTCCGGGGCGACGTGGCCGACCAGTTCGTGCTGCCCGTGGGCCAGGTGCAGCCGGTTCTTCGCGATGCCGCGGATCTGCGTGTCCAGATTCACGATGTTCACCCACACCGCGTCGGCGGCCACGGTGCCGTCCGGCATCTTGACGCCGCGTGCGTAGAGCCCGTCGCCGACCTCGATCACTTCGGCTGTGGTGGCGCGCACCTTCCACACGCTGGTGACGTTGGTCATCTGCACCCGGGAGTGGCCGCCGTCGGATCCGGCCACCTCCAGGATGCTGCCGGTGATGCCCGTGATGCGGCCTTCCACGAAGGTGGACTTGGCTATCGCGGGGTCGAGCGAGGGTTCCGCGGCGAAGGCGGCCTCGGCGTCGAGGCCGCCGAGCGCGGTCGCGCCGATGATGGTCGCGCCGCCGAGGGCGGCATTGGTGAGGAAGCGCCGGCGGCGCATCCCGTCGGCCCGGTCGTGTCGTACGGTCATGTCGGTCCTCCTCACTCGTAGATGTAGACCGGCAGCTTGCCCGAGCTCAGGTTGCCGATCGCCGAGAAGGCGGCCGGCGTCAGGTCGAGGACGCGGTTGGTGCGACAGGTGCCGTTGCAGCAAGTCGCCTCGCCGCACCAGTCCTTGGTGCGCGGGCCGCAGTCGGTGATCGTGATGCACACCGTCGCGCCCGAGCACTGGTGTTTGACGTTCATCACCGCGCCGCAGCCGCGTCTGGGGATGTTCTCGCCGCAGAGGTCGGGCCGGGTGATGTTCCAGCACGCCTGTGAGGCGTTGGGCCACGCGCCGTGGTGTGCGCTGGACTGACAGTTGCCGCAGGCGCCGCCGCCGGCACTGGAGCATGGCCCCCAGGCGTTGCCGCAGCAGAACCAGCTGGTTTCACCGGCCCACAGGCTGGTTGATCCGCAAGCCATCGTGTTGCCCCTCCTAGGAAGTGACAAGTACATGACAAACACTGGACCGGCCGTCGACGCGCACATGTGAAGCGGGGATGCCCGTGTTGCGGCCGGGGATGGTTGTGCGAGCGAAGCAACCCAATGATGCGCGTAGACAAGCGGGTTGCATAGATGGCCTCGTTCCGCATCGTCGAGGGTGTCGTCGGCCGGGCGGCGAGCCGGTGATCAGCTTTCCGGTCCTGCTCGACGACCCAGGTGTCCGGCGAACCACTCTCCGGCCAGCTCCGCCACCTTCCCGAGAGTGCCGGGCTCCTCGAACAGATGAGTGGCTCCGGGGACCACGGCGAGCCGGTTCTCGCAGCGCAGCAGCGCCTGGGCCCGGCGGTTGAGGTCCAGCACCACCTCGTCATCGCCTCCGACGATCAGCAGCGTGGGCGCGGTCACCGCCGGCAGCCGGGGCCCGGCCAGATCGGGCCTGCCGCCGCGCGAGACGACCGCCACGGCCGTGGAGTCCGGCTCCGCCGCCGCCCACAGTGCGGCTGCCGCACCGGTGCTGGCACCGAAGTAGCCGACCGCGAGGCCCTCGGTCCCGGGCCGGTCGCGCAGCCAGCGGGTGGCGTCGGCCAGGCGGCCGGCCAGCAGGACGGTGTCGAAGGTGTTGGCCCGGTCCAGATCCTCCTCCGCCGTGAGGAGGTCGAACAGCAGGGTGGCCAGCCCGACCGTGTTCAGTGCGCTCGAGACGGCGCGGTTGCGCGGGCTGTGCCGGCTGCTTCCGCTGCCGTGGGCGAACACCACGATGCCCGTGGCCCCCTCGGGGACCGTCAGCTCACCGCCGAGCCGGACCGGTCCGGCATGCACGACGACATCCGCGGCCGACATCCCCGCTCCTCCCGCAGCACGGTTGCTGCGTTTTCGTGCCGCTGCTCGATTCCCTCGACAAGGCGAGCTTCTCCGCCCGGCGTTGTCCGCAGGACAGGACGTCCGTCCGTCGTCACTTCTCGCGGCTCACGACCGGACCTCCTGGCGGCATTGCGCCTACATTCCACGCTACTCGCGATCCGCCGAGGTGCGAGCGCCGGACGACTTCACCGCCGGAGCCCACCATGACCGGTGTCCCCGCCTCCGGAGAAGTGCGCCCCCTCTCTCTCCCGCCCCGCACCGGCTCACCCCTTGACGACACCCAGCGGCACCAGGCGCGCGACCAGCCGGGCGAGTCCGGCGCCCTCGGTGACCGCCGTGACCGCGTCGACGTCCTTGTAGGCTTCCGGCGCCTCCTCGGCGAGACCACGCCACGAGGAGGGGCGTACAGCGATGCCCCGGGCCTCCAGCTCGCCGCGAAGCTGCTCCCCGCGGACCATGCGCAGCGCGTGATGGCGGCTCCAGACCCGGCCGGCACCGTGGCAGGCGGAGTGGAAGGCCTCGTTGCCGGGCAGGCCGACCATCACGTACGAGGCGGTGCCCATCGTCCCGGGGACCAGTACCGGCTGACCCGCCCCGACGAGGTCATCGGGCAGGCTCGGGTCGCCGGGCGGCAGCGCCCGCGTCGCGCCTTTGCGGTGGACGCACAGTGGACGTGCCACACCGTCCACTTCGTGGGTCTCGAGTTTGGCCGTGTTGTGCGAGATGTCGTAGACCAGCTCCAGACCGACTCCCGCAGCCGTCGCGAAGGCGTGGCGGGCGGCTTCGGACAGCAGCTGGCGGTTGGCCCGGCCGTAGTTGGCTGCTGCCGCCATCGCCCCCAGGTAGGCGTGGCCCCGCGGCGACTCGACCGGTGTGCAGGCCAGCTGCCGGTCCGGAACCTGGATGTGGTGCCGGTGCAGTTCCTGGTCCATCAAGCGGACGTGGTCGGTGCACACCTGGTGCCCCAGTCCGCGCGAGCCGCAGTGGATCATGACGCACACCTGGCCCACCCGCAGCCCGAAGGCCGCCGATGCCGCCGAGTCGAAGATCTGGTCGACGGCCTGGACCTCCAGGAAATGGTTGCCCGATCCGAGGCTTCCCACCTGGTGGAGGCCGCGTTCGACGGCGCGCCTGCTCACCTGCCCCGGGGCCGCGCCGTCCAGGACGCCGTAGTCCTCGCAGCGCGCGAGGTCGCGCGGCACACCGTGCCCGTGCTCGACCGCGTACCGGGCACCGCCGACCAGCAGCTCGTCGATCTCCCCGGCGCCCGAGAGCTTCCACAGGCCGCCGCGCCCCATGCCGCGCGGGATGGTGCCGTCGAGGATGTCCATCAGCCGCAGCAGCCGGTCGTGGCCGAGCGCCTCATGGTCGATGTCGGCGGCCAGCAGTCGCACGCCGCAGGAGATGTCGAACCCGACGCCGCCGGGCGAGATCACCCCGCCGTGGGAGATGTCGGTGGCGGCCACCCCGCCGATCGGGAAGCCGTAGCCCCAGTGGACGTCGGGCATGGCGAAGGAGGCGCGGACGATGCCGGGCAGCGTCGCCACGTTCGCCACCTGCTCCAGCGCCTTGTCCCCGGCCGCCTGTGGCAGCAGCGCCCGCGAGGCGAACACCAGCCCGGGTACCCGCATCGGTTCCCGCTGCTCGATACGGAAGCGGTACGGACCCTTCTCCACCAGTGCGATGTCCACGTCCCTCACCTCCAGTCGACCGTCAGCCGACCGGTCCGATCGACGACGGCGGTGCCGAACTCGGCGCAGGCGGTGGTGAGCCGCTCGCGGACCCACTCCCGGTCCTCGCCGCGCGCCAGACGGGTGTGGCAGTAGTCCAGGGTCAGCGGCACCGCCTCCACCCGGGCGGGAACCAGGTGCGCGGGATCCGGGCCGTCCAGGGTCACCAGGAAGAGGAGCCCCAGGTCGTTGCGGAGGACCGGGTCCACGGCGTAGTCGTCGACGAAGTCGCCCATGTCGTACAGGATCCGGTCGGCGATCCCGTGGAACACATGGGCGGAGTGCCCGGCGACCAGCGTCGCTCCCGCCGCCAGCAGCTCCGGGGCGGCGGCCGAGACGTGACGCGGCGGCCGCGAGGTCATGTTGGGCCCCCAGTGCGGAGTGACCAGCACGACATCCGCGGCCGCGGCGGCCCGGCCCACCGACTCCGTCAGCCAGTCGGGCACCCGCGCGTGGAGATCGGCCCAGGCCGCACCGGGACCGTCCGCCCCGGCCGCGTACTCCTGCGGGTGGTCCGTGACGCCCACCACCGCAAGCCGCACACCGCCCGCCTCCAGCACCGCGAACTCCCGGGCCGCGTGTGCGTCCGCCCCGGCGCCGACGGCGTGCACGCCCGCCCCGGCCAGCAGGGTGCGGGTGTCGGCCATCGCGTCGAACCCGTAGTCCAGAGCATGGTTGTTGGCAAGCGTCACACAGTTCACGCCCAGCTCGGCCAGCACCTTCGCGGCGGCGGAGGGGGCGCGGAAGAAGAAGGCCTTCTGCGGGTCGGGCCAGCGGTGCCCTCGGTCGGAGACGCAGCACTCCAGGTTGAGCACGAACAGGTCCGCCTCCCCGATCGCCTCCCTGACCCCCGCGGAGACCAGCGTCCCCGGCGTCGGCGAGCGGCGCAGTTCCTCGGCGACGCCGCGCCCGAGCATGGTGTCGCCGGCCAGTGCCACCGTGAGCGCCATGATCCCGTCCCTTCCCCGTCCTGCACTCAGACGTCGAGGGTCACCCGGCAGGTCCAGCCGCCGGGGCCGCCGCGCAGGTGCAGGTCGTGCAGCGAAACGGCCTTCGGCACCGCGCCGACGGGCACGGCGGTGCCGGTGTCGGCCATCCGGAAGCGGACCGACAGGCCCCGGCCGGCCCCCGCCGACCCGATGGCCCCGACCTCCACATCGAGCGGGATCTCGCCGTCGGCATCCATCCGGTAGACGACCTCCTCCAGGACGGACACCAGCAGATCCACGTCGGACTCCGCCGTGACCACGTATGCGCGTTCACCGACAACCGTGGCCCCGGTCGTGTCGGCGAAGCCCTCCACCACGGCGCGCACTGCCTCGGCGATGCACCCCTCGGCCGTCGGTGACCACGCCTCCACCCGCATGTCCGCGGTGTGGGGCACGGCCCCGTGTCCACTCGCGCCGGACTGCTTCCGCACGGGTTCCCGACCGTCCACGGTCGGCGCCTCTCCGTCGTCTCCGGACGCACAGCCTGATGCCGGTTCTCCCGAGCCGCAGGCGATGCCTCCTCCAGAGTCGTCCCGCACACCGCCCCGGGCAACCTGCCCGAGGCGGCGCACGCTGTCACCGGGCGCGGGGCCATCGGCGACGGTGTCCGGGTTCCGGCCGTCAAAGCCTCGTGGCCACCGCCACCGACCACGCGCCGGCCTCGCACGCCTTCACCCGTCGATACCCGCTTCGTTGACCACAGGCAATCAAAATGTGACATACGGTAGTTGTCCCGCCGTCCTCGTGAAGGAGCGCACGCATGCCGGTCTCGCTGGGTCTCGGTCTTCCGCAGATGAAGCAGTACGACATCGGCCGCGACGTGGCCACGGTGGCGCGCGCGGCGGAGGACACCGGGTACGAGAGTCTGTGGGTCTTCGAGCGCGTGCTCTTTCCCGAGCCGGCCACCCAGGGGCTGTACGGCGTACCGGGGCTGCCATGGCCCGATGAGTACCGCAGCGTCGCCGATCCGCTGGTCACCCTCACCTTGGCCGCCGCGGCCACCGGCCGGGCCAGGCTCGGCACCAGCGTCCTGATCGCCCCGCTCCACGTACCGTTCCAGCTGGCCCGTTCGCTCGCCTCGCTCGACGTCGCGAGCGGTGGCCGGGTGGTCGCGGGCCTCGGAACCGGCTGGTCACTCGACGAGTACGCGGCCGCCTCGGTCGCCCCCTTCGAGAAGCGCGGCGCGGTCCTGGACGAACTGCTGGACGTCTGTGCGGCCGTCTGGGGCCCGGACCCGGTCTCGTACCGGGGCGAGCTGACCACCATCGCACCGGCCGAGGTCGGCCCCAAGCCCGTTCGCCCTGTCCCGGTCTATCTGCCGGCCAACAGCCCGCGCTCCACCCGCCGCCTGGTGGACCGGGCGGACGGCTGGATGCCCGTCGCCATGGGTGCCACGACACTGGCCGAACAGTGGCGGAAGGTGCAGGACATGGCTGCCGAGCGCGGCAGGGACCGGCCGATCGGCGTGTGCGTCCGCGCCAACGCGAGGTACAGCGCCAAGCCGTTCGAGGGCGCGGACCGGCAGCCCTTCCGGGGCAGCGTGGCCCAGATCGTCGAGGACCTGGTGGCGCACGCCGCGACGGGCGTACCCGAGATCCTGCTGGACTTCCAGGCGGCGACGCGTGACGCCGCCGAACTCGTCGACGTGGCGGCCGAGGTGTATCAGGCGGCCCGAGCGGCGGGCGTCTGACGGCCGCACCGGGGGAGTACCGGTCCACCGTCCGGCGGGACGGATCGCGGCCGTCCACAGCACGCCACCGCATCCCCCATCGGCCGCCGGCCACCTTCTCCGGTCCGTCGGTGTCAGCCGCGGACCGTGCGGGACCGGCGGAGCGATGGTCCCGCGGCGAGTGGGCCCGGCGGATGCCCGGGGCGCCGGCTCATTCCCCCGGGAGCAGTCGAGCCTCGGCGCTCGGCAGCTTGCTCCACCAGTGGTCGTAACGGCGATAGACCTCCGGTTCGCGGTCGGCGAGGAAGGACGTCAGTGACCTTGCCTCGGCGGCCAGTTGCTCCCAGACGTCATCCGGCAGGTGGTGGAACGCGGTCACCTCGACGCCTCCCACGGCCGGACGCCAGATGCCGGCGACGTACCCGTCGACCAGCAGGGTCGGCAGCACGTCGCCGTTCCTGCGGATGACGAGCGTGCGGTAGTCCGGGGGGATGACGCGGCTGCGGTCGGAGTAGGCCAGCAGGACGCTGTCCCACATGGCCATCAGCCGGGGCGGTGCAGGCGTGTCCTCGTCCGGACGCGATGCGCCCGGGGTGTCGAACAGCTCCTCACCGTTCGGCCCGGCCAGCCGCTCGACGCCACCGTCACCGGCGAGAGCCTGCAAGGCCGTCCTGGCTCTGGCCCGCTGGACCAGCGCGAACTGTGCCACGTCCGCCACCGATGCCGGCCCGAACCCCTCGAGATAGCGCAGGACGAGCGTCCGCAGGGACGCGGCGGACACCTCCTGGTCCGCTCGCGCGGGCCGGATCGGGGGAGCGACGTACGACGGACGGGTGCCGAACGACCACGGTGGCGTGGTGGGTGCGTGCAGCAGCGGCGTGTACTGCCGCAGCCCCCACCACGCGCCGGGCTTCGGAGGCGAGCCCAGCCGCTGCGTGAGCCAAGCCGCGAACTCCGCAGCCGTGCGCGGCCGGTCGGCGAACGCAAGCAGCTCCGGAACCAGTGCGTCGGCGTCCTCGGCGGTCAGCCCGGACACCGTGAAGCGGTCACCCAGCCTGGCGGCACGCAGCGACGGCTGCACGGCCTCGTGAAAGGCCCGGAAGTCGTCGATGTGGACGGCGTGCAACGTGATCCGCATGAGAGTCGACTTGACGACATCATGGCCGGCGAAGGCGGCATCGAGGTCGGCCGCGTCGAAGCCGGTGAGCCGGTTCCACAGCGCGAGGTAGGGCGATGCCGCCTGCTGCGCCTGCAGTGCGACGACGCGCCGTACCGCATCCGCGACGCCGAGCGTCTCCCGCTGCAACAGCAGCTGCCGGGCGAGCGTGGAGCGGTTGAGCTCTCGCGCCGTGATTCCCATGCCGTGACCGTCTCATTCCCCATGTCGTGGACCCGGCGCCGAGGGTGCCCGCGCAGTGCCCGGTCGCGCACCCTGACCAGTACGCCGGCGCCTGACCGCGAGCTGACAGCATCGGGATTCTCCCACGTGAACTCCGCAGCTTCGGAGGCCGGTTCGGAACCGCCCGCAGCAGTCCGGTCTCGATCGGGCTCGCCCGCGGCCGGCGACCGGTGGCGCGTTCCGGTCGGTGTGCGGATGGCGTGCGCGGTGGTCCTCGGTGGGCGATTTTCGGCCAACGGGTTGTCGCGGTCCGGGCCGCCCGCCGACCTCCGGAAGGAGCTGTTCCGGCAGTGACGTTCCGGGGCGGGGCACAGGGGTCCGGGTGGATGGTCACCGGAGAGAGGAATTGCCCGGTCGGAATGCGGTGCGGGCGGCAGTCGTCGGTCGCGCGGTGGGGGCGCCGGTGATTCCGGATCGCCGACCCACCCCGGACCTGCTGTTGTGTGCCGCGAAAGGCCTGGCGGTGTGCCTCCAAGTTAACAGATACGTAAGGCAGTTGTGATTCAACACTTGACAGGTGCCCATCACCACGCCACTTTGGGAGCGCTCCCACCATCAAGACTTGCACGCTTCCTTACCCTCCGCTCCCCACACCTTCGAGACGTGAACCGGAGGCATGGTCGCTGTCGCGCCCCCATGTCCCCCGGCTGTTCTCGGCCGAGGAAAGCGAATGTCATGAGTCTGGTAAAGCGCTCCACTCACGGCTGCCCCGGTGGGCTGCCGGTCCTGTTGCTCACCGCTTGTGCAGTCGCCGCATCTCTGGCGGGAGTGCCGGCCGCGGCGGCCGAGCCGAGCACCCTGCACGACCTGGCCGCCGCCCACGGGAAATACTTCGGCTCCGCCACCGACAATCCCGAACTGCCCGACACCGCCTACGCCGCCACCCTGGGTTCCGAATTCGGTCAGATCACTCCGGGCAACTCCATGAAGTGGGACACCACCGAGCCGCAGCAGGGGCAGTTCAGCTTCACCAAAGGCGATGTGATCAGCGACTTCGCGCGGGATCACGGTCAGACCGTACGCGGTCACACACTCGTCTGGCACAGCCAGCTGCCCGGCTGGGTCGCCGCGCTGCCGGCGTCGCAGGTGGAAGCGGCGATGACGAACCACATCACCGAAGTCGCAGGCCACTACCGGGGTGAGGTCACCGCCTGGGACGTCGTGAACGAGCCGTTCAACGACGACGGGACCTTCCGCGCGAGCCCCTTCTACAACGCCATGGGCAGTGATTACATCGCCACCGCCCTGCGCGCCGCCCACGCCGCGGACCCGGACGCCAAGCTCTACATCAACGACTACAACACCGAGGGCCTGGGCGCGAAGAGCGACGCCATGTACGACCTGGTCAGCGAACTGGTCGCCGAAGGTGTGCCGATCGACGGAGTCGGGTTCCAGGGGCATCTGGCGGTCCAGTACGGATTCCCCGGCGGCATGCAGCAGAACCTGAAGCGATTCGCCGACCTCGGGCTCGACGTCGCCGTCACCGAACTCGACGTACGCATGCAACTGCCCGCCGACGCGGCCAAGCTGGCCACGCAGGCCACCTACTACCGGAACGTCGTCGAGGCCTGCCTCGCGGTGGCGCGGTGCGTCGGCATCACGGTCTGGGACTACACGGACAAGTACTCCTGGGTCCCCGACGCGTTCCCCGGACAGGGTGCGGCCAACCTCTACGACGAGAACCTCCGGCCGAAGGCCTCGTACGACGCCGTGCGCACCGCGCTGGGCGGCGACGACGAAGGCGGTGGCGGCGGTGAGCCGGGTGCGCTCAAGGCCCGGTACCGCAACAGCGACCCGGCCCCCGCGGACAACCAGATCAAGCCCGCTCTCCAACTGGTGAACACCGGCGCCGCCGCCGTCGATCTGTCCACGGTGAAGGTGCGCTACTGGTTCACCGGTGACAACGGAGCGTCCTCGTACGGCACGTGGTGCGACTGGTCCCCGCTCGGCTGCTCCACCATCACCCACCGGGTGGCCGCCATGAGTTCACCGAAGGCCGGCGCCGACCACTACCTGGAGGTCGGCTTCGGCAGCGGCAGCCTGGCGCCGGGGTCCTCCACCGGTGAGATCCAGCTGCGGCTGAGCAAGACCGACTGGTCGAACTTCGACGAGACCGACGACTACAGCCGCACCACCGGGACCTCCTACGCGGACGCCCCGAAGGTCGCGGTCTACATCGGCGGCGAACTCGCCTGGGGCATCGAGCCCTGACGCTCCGCACCACCTGCACAGCCCTCCCTCCCCCTACGACACCCACCAACGGAGGATTTGTGTCGATATCACGTAGAACATTCAGTACTGCCTTGAGCGGCAGCCTGATCGCGATGGGCCTGACCCAGGGCACCGCCGTGGCCAAGCCCACCACCGCGACGGGCGAGGGCTCCCGTGCCGCGGCGGCCGACGACCCTTACACCCAGGCGTTCCTCACCCAGTACGGCAAGATCAAGGCGGCGGGCAACGGCTACTTCAGCCCGGACGGCCTTCCGTACCACTCGGCCGAGACACTGATGGTCGAGGCTCCGGACCACGGTCACGAGACGACCTCCGAGGCCGTCAGTTTCTGGATGTGGCTGGAGGCCGCGTACGGCCGGGTGACGGGGGACTGGGACCCCTTCAACGAAGCGTGGGCGATCGCGGAGCGCACGATCATCCCGCAGCACGCCGATCAGTCCACCGCCGACGCGTACAACCCGAGCTCCCCGGCGACCTACGCGCCCGAATGGCCGCTTCCCGACAACTACCCGTCAGCCCTGGACAGTTCGGTCCCGGTCGGCTCGGACCCCATCGCCACGGAACTCGCCTCGTCCTACGGCACGATGGACGTCTACGGCATGCACTGGCTGATGGACCTGGACAACACCTACGGCTACGGCAACAAGCCCGGCACCGGTGGCGAGTCGGGTCCGGGAGCCGGACCGTCGTTCATCAACACCTACCAGCGCGGTGCACAGGAGTCGGTGTGGGAGACCATCCCGCAGCCGACCACCGATCTCTTCAACTACGGCGGCCCGAACGGCTATCTCGACCTGTTCGTCGACGACGCGAGCTATGCCAAGCAGTGGAAGTACACCAACGCCCCGGACGCCGACGCCCGCGCGGTGCAGGCCGCCTACTGGGCTTACCGGTGGGCCTCCGCCCAGGGCAAGGAAGGAGAGATCGTGGCGTCGGTGGCCAAGGCCGCCAAGATGGGTGACTACCTCCGCTATGCCATGTTCGACAAGTACTTCAAGCGGATCGGCAGTTGTACGGATCCCAACTCCTGCCCGGCCGCGTCCGGCCGTGACGCCCAGCACTACCTGCTGTCGTGGTACTACGCCTGGGGCGGCGCGGCCGCGGGGAACGGCGGCGGGTGGGCCTGGCGCATCGGCGACGGCGCCTCCCACCAGGGCTACCAGAACCCGCTCGCCGCATGGGCCCTGTCCAACGTCCCGGCGCTGACGCCCAAGTCGGCTACGGCGCGCACCGACTGGGCGAAGAGTCTGACCAGGCAGCTGGAGTTCCTGCAGTGGCTGCAGTCCGCGGAAGGCGCGTTCGCCGGGGGCTGCACCAACAGCTGGGACGGGAAGTACGGAACCCCGCCGGCCGGCACGCCGACGTTCTACGGCATGGCGTACGACTGGCAGCCGGTCTACCACGATCCGCCGAGCAACAACTGGTTCGGCTTCCAGGTTTGGGGCATGGAGCGCGTCGCCGCGTACTACTACGTCACCGGCAACGCGACCGCCAAGGCCGTGCTGTCCAAATGGGTCGCCTGGGCCTCCGGGAAGACCACCGTCGGCGCCGACGGCAGTTACCGCTTCCCCTCCACGCTCAACTGGACGGGCGAGCCGGACACCTGGAACCCCACGTCCCCCGGGAACAACGCGGCACTGCACGTCTCGGTCGTGGACTACTCCAACGACGTCGGGGTGGGCGCCGCCTACGTCAAGACGCTGACCTACTACGCCGCCAGATCGGGCGACGCGGACGCCGGGGCCCTGGCCAAGGCCCTGCTCGACGCGATGGCACTGAACGCCGACGACAAGGGCATCGCCGTACCGGAGACCAGGGCCGACTACAACCGGTTCGACGACGAGGTGTTCGTACCCGACGGCTGGTCGGGCGAGATGCCGGGTGGCGACACGGTCGAGCCGGGCGTCACCTTCATCGGCATGCGGTCCTGGTACCGGGACGACCCGGACTGGCCCAAGGTCCAGGCCTACCTGGACGGCGGACCGGCCCCCACCTTCACGTACCACCGGTTCTGGGCCCAGGCGGCGCTCGCGCTCGCCTTCTCGATCTACGCCGAACTGCTGGTGGAGGGGGACGGCGGAGGTGACACCGAACCACCGACGGCGCCGGCCGGGCTGACGGTCACCGCGACGACGAACAACAGCGTGTCGTTGTCGTGGTCCGCCTCGACCGACAATGTCGCCGTCACCGGTTACGACGTGTACCGCAACGGCGTACTCGCGGGCAGTACGACGACGCGGACGTTCACGGACCAGGGCCTCGCCGCCGCGACCGCGTACGGCTACGCGGTCGCGGCGCGGGATGCGGGCGGCAACACCTCGGCGCTCTCCACGACCGTGTCCGCCACCACGAAATCGGGCGGCGGCGGAACAGGCTCGGTGAAGGTCCAGTACAAGAACACCGACTCGTCGGCCACCGACAACCAGATCCGGCTCGGACTGCAGATCGTCAACACGGGCAGTGCGCCGATCGATCTGTCCACGGTCAAGGTCCGGTACTGGTTCAGCTCCGAGGCCGGTGCGAGCACCTTCTCCACGTACTGCGACTACGCCGCGCTCGGATCGTCGAACATCAACCACACGGTGGTCACGGTCAGCAGCCCGAAGACCGGGGCCGACCACTACCTGGAGGTCGGCTTCACCGGCGGAGCGGGCAGCGTGGCCGCGGGCGCCTCGACCGGCGAGGTCCAGCTGCGACTGAACAAGTCCGACTGGTCGAACTTCAGCGAGGCCGACGACTACAGCCGCGCCACCAACACCGGCTACGCCGACGCACCCCGCGTCGCCGCCTATGTGGGCTCGGCTCTCGCCTGGGGTGTGGAACCGTGAGCGGGCTCATCACGAACACGGCGGCCCGCCACCGCGGCCGCTGGTTCCCGCCCCTCGCCGCCACCGCCGCGGCGCTGCTGCTCGCCGCCGCATCCATGCTCACCGGCGCCGCTCCGGCCGCGGCCGCGCCGGTGACCGACTGCACCGCCTGGGGGACGACCGAGCTCCAGGGCGGCGAGTACGTCTACCAGCAGAACGAGTGGAACTCCACGGCCCGGCAGTGTGTGAGCGTCGATCCGGAGACGGGGGCCTGGAGCGTCACGGAGTCGCCGTTCGCCCTCCCGACCAACGGCGCCCCGGCCACGTACCCGTCCAGCTACAAGGGCTGTCACTGGGGCGTGTGCACGACCGACAGCGGACTGCCGCTGCGCGTCGACGAACTCGCCGGCACCCGCACCTCCTGGTCCACGACCCAGGTCGACTCGGGTGCGTACAACGTCTCGATGGACCTCTGGTTCAACTCGACTCCTGTCACCGACGACCAGCCGGACGGGACCGAGGTGATGATCTGGATGAACCACCGCGGCGGAGTCCAGCCGATCGGATCCCGCACCGGCACGGTGCAGCTCGACGGCAAGGCGTGGGACGTCTGGACAGGGCCCGGTGCCTCCGGCTGGAAGGTCATCTCGTACGTACTGCAGCAGGGCGCCACCGAGTTCGCCGATCTCGATGTGAAGAGCCTGATCGACGACGCCGTCAGCCGCGGCCGGATCGATCCCACGCACTATCTGATCGACGCCGAGGCCGGGTTCGAGATCTGGCAGGGCGGCCAGGGCCTCGGCACCAAGAGCTTCTCCTTCACGGCGAGTGCGGACAGCGGTGGCGGGGGCGACACCGCCGCACCGTCGGCGCCCGCGAACCTCCGGGTCACCGGGACGACCGGCACCACGGCCGCCCTGTCCTGGACACCGTCGACGGATGACACCGGCGTCACGGCGTACGACGTCTACCGGGACGGTGTGAAGGCCGGAACCACGGCCACCACGTCATTCACCGACACCGGACTCACCGCCTCGACGGCGTACAGCTACGCGGTCAGGGCCCGGGACGCCGCCGGGAACACCTCGGCAGCCTCGGCCGGGGTCACGGCGACGACCGGGGCGGGCGGCGGCACCGGGAGCGGCACGCTGAAGGCGCAGTACAAGAACAACGACTCGTCCCCAGGGGACAACCAGATCAGACCGGGCCTGCAGTTGGTGAACACCGGCACGCAACCCGTGGATCTGGCGGATGTCACCGTCCGCTACTGGTTCAGCGGCGAGTCCGGCGCCACCACGTACAGCACCAACTGTGACTGGGCCGCGATCGGTTGCGGTGGTGTGACGCATCGCGTGGTGCCCTCCGCCGGCGCCGGACAGGGCGCCGACCACTACCTGGAGGTCGGCTTCGGCAGCGGCAGCCTGGCCGCGGGCGCCTCGACCGGTGAGATCCAGCTGCGGCTCAACAAGACCGACTGGTCGAACTTCGACGAGGCCGACGACTACAGCAGGTCGACCGACACAGCCTATGCCGACGCCTCGAAGGTGGCCGTGTACGTGGACGGGACGCTCGGCTGGGGCACCGCCCCCTGAGACCCCGCCGGTCACGCACAGCACAACTGCGCACTCCCGATGGCGGGATGCCCACCCCGCTCCTCCCGCCATCGGGGCACCGCCCCGACCACGCACCCGCCCAGGACCGTCCTCCCGAGCCCCCCGACGAGAAAGGGGCACCGAGCCGCAAGCACCGCGGAGCCCGCAGAACAACCCCTGAACCCGCCCTCGGGGAGTGCCCGGAGGCGTACGTACGAAAGGAATACGGAGCCGCAATGAGATCACGAAGTTCCACGCTGCACGGGATACGCCGGAAGTTCGCCGCGCTCTCCGCGCTGGCGATCGGAGCGGCCCTGGCCGTGGCCGTCCCCACCCCGGCCTCCGCAGCGGCCCGCGTCGACAACCCGTACGTCGGCGCCAAGGCGTATGTGAACCCGCAGTGGTCCGCCAAGGCCGCCGCGGAGCCGGGCGGCAGCGTCATCGCCGACGAGCCCTCGTTCGTCTGGATGGACCGCATCGCGGCCATCGAGGGTGCGGGCGACGCGATGAGCCTGCGCGAGCACCTCGACGAGGCGCTCGACCAGGGCGCGAACCTCTTCCAGGTCGTCATCTACGACCTTCCTGGGCGTGACTGCGCCGCGCTGGCCTCGAACGGCGAGCTCGGTCCCACCGAACTCGACCGGTACAAGAGCGAGTACATCAACCCCATCGCCGACGTCCTCGACGACCCCGCCTATGCGAGCCTGCGGATCGTCGCCGTCATCGAACCGGACTCGCTGCCCAACATCGTGACCAACGCCGGCGGCGAGGCCGGTGCCACCGAGGCGTGCGCGGTGATGAAGGCGAACGGCAACTACGAGAAGGGTGTCGGCTACGCCCTGCACACCCTGGCGGCCATTCCCAACGTCTACAACTACATCGACGCGGCGCACCACGGGTGGCTCGGCTGGGACACCAACCTCGCCCCGGCGGTCGACGAGTTCAAGAAGGCCGCCACCAGCGAGGGCGCGACCGTCGGCGATGTCCACGGTTTCATCGTGAACACGGCCAACTACTCCGCTCTCCAGGAGCCGTACCTCAAGGTCACCGACTCGGTGAACGGTACGACCGTGCGTCAGTCGAAGTGGGTCGACTGGAATCAGTACGTGGACGAACTGACCTTCGCCCAGGGACTGCGCTCGCTCCTGGTCAGCCGCGGCGGCTTCGACTCCGGCATCGGCATGCTCATCGACACCGCCCGCAACGGCTGGGGCGGCAGCGCCCGGCCCTCCGGCGCGGGACCGACGACCAATGTGGACGACTACGTCAACGGTGGCCGCATCGACCGGCGCATCCACGCGGGGAACTGGTGCAACCAGAAGGGTGCGGGCATCGGCGAGCGGCCGAAGTCGGCCCCCGCGGCCGGCATCGACGCCTACGTCTGGGCCAAGCCCCCGGGGGAGTCGGACGGCAACAGCCAGCCCATCGAGAACGACGAGGGCAAGGGCTTCGACCGGATGTGCGACCCGACGTACACGGGCAACGGGCGCAACGGCAACAACCTGACCGGCGCGCTGTCCGACTCGCCGCTGGCGGGCCACTGGTTCTCCGCCCAGTTCCAGGAGTTGGTGCGCAACGCGTACCCGCCCCTCGACGGCGGCGGTGACGACGACACCCAGGCGCCTTCCGCCCCGACCGGCCTGACGGTGACGGGGAAGACGAGCGGCAGCGTCTCGCTGTCCTGGACGGCCTCGACCGACAACACCGGTGTGACCGCCTACGACGTGTACCGCGCGGGGGTGCAGGTGGGCTCCTCGGCCACGACCTCGTTCACCGACTCGGGGCTCACCGCCTCGACGGCGTACAGCTACACGGTCAAGGCCCGGGACGCGGCCGGGAACGTCTCGGCTGCCTCCGCCGCCGTCTCGGCGACCACGTCCGCGGGCGGCGGAACCGGCACCGGCACTCTCAAGGTCCAGTACAAGAACAACGACTCCTCGGCCACCGACAACCAGATCCGGATGGGCCTGCAACTGGTCAACACCGGGAGCACCGCAGTCAACCTGTCCACGGTGAAGGTGCGGTACTGGTTCACCCCCGAGGCCGGCGCGAGCACCTTCGGCACCGCATGCGACTACGCGGTGCTGGGCTGCGGCAGTGTGACCACCGGCGTGACGGCCTCCGGCAGTTCGACTGCCGGGGCCAGCCACTACCTGGAGGTCGGCTTCGGCAGCGGCAGCCTGGCGGCAGGGGCCTCCACCGGGGAGATCCAGCTGCGCCTGAACAAGAGCGACTGGTCGAACTTCGACGAGACCGACGACTACAGCCGCACCGCCGACACGGCCTACGCCGACGCGTCGAAGATCGGCGTCTACGTGGGTTCCACCCTCACCTGGGGCACCGCCCCCTGATCCTGCCCGTCACCCCTTGCCCCACCGGTTCCGTCGCTCCCGTTGCCGCTTCAGTGTCGCGGCGGCGGGAGCGACGGGCGTCCCACCGCATCACCCTTCATCCACGCAGCATGTCGGGGGCGCGGTGGGGGCGAAGATCCCTGAGGACCGACTCGACCTCACGGAGAAAAGACTGGTAAGAAGTCAGGCGTTGCCATTCGGAGTCGGGGATGCCGGGCACCGTGGCGGCGCTTGCAGTCCAGCTTGCGACCAGTTCGGCGTACAGCGGTGTCTCGCTCGCCGCCTCGGTGTACGACTGACCTGGCACGAACGCGCCGGCAAGCTGCCCCCGTGATGTGCGTGCTCCGTGCGGCGCATCCAGCTGAGGCCGCGGACGCGGCCGGGCATGAGATGCGCGGGGGGCCTGCGAGGGGTGCGGAACGGATGTCGCGGTGCCCCTGCCGGTAGCGGTAGCGGTGGCGGATGTGGGTGCGTTCATGACGGTGGTAACGATCAGCACCCATATGGGTAACTAGGTTGCGACACAGAATGATTAGATGGCGTTTCACCTTTCTTGATGCCTTTAGATCGAATATCGCTTCAAATCCGTAACAGAGACGTTGCTCCAGGCATGGAACCGAGGGAGATGTGGGAGCGCCATGCCGTACTGGCGCGGGCCTATTTCGGGAATGACGAGGATGTACGCCGTGCGCAGGGGGACCTTGACGAACGAAATGCGGACCGCATGCGGACGCTGGCCGCATTCGCGGTGACGCTGGGCAGCGACGGAACCGTCGCGGAACTCCTCGGGCTCCATGAACGCGAAGTGCGCCTGGCCCGTCGCACCGTGGGCAAGGACGACGCCCGGGCCATCGCCAAGGCGCTCCTGGACCATCACGCCGCCGATGCGCACAAGCCCCCTGTCGAAGACGTGGACGGATGCCCGTCGTACCCGGAACCGGAGGAAAGGCATGTGTCCCACGAGCCTCCGGCCGCACCTCCGGTTCCCCCTCATGCTCCGGTCACCGACGAACCGGTCCACGTGACGGCGTCGTCGACAGCCGTGGACGCGGTCCTGGTCGGAGCGTGGAGCACCGGGACCGATCTCGCGGTGCTGGCGAGCGAGCTCGGTCTCGATCTCCCCCGCCTCGTCGCACGCACCCGGTACCTGGAGGCGCAGGGCCGCCTCACACACGCCTCGCCGTCGCTCGACCGTTCCGGCAGGCATCGCCGTGTCGACGGCACGGAGGCGCCCGCGATGCCCCAGCCCCGGCAGTGGTACTACCCCAGCCAGCCTCGCCCGCCGCACCAGGAGGCGGTATGGGACCAGCAGTCCTCGTCCTCCACGTTCGGCTCCGCACCGATGCACGACTGGGACGGCATCCTCGACCAGTGGCAGGTTTCGACCGCCCCCACGGCCTCCTGGCAGGGATTCGCATAAGAGCGCGGCGGCCGCGGGTCCGCCACCGGCGCGGGGATTGCGTCGAGCAACTCCTGGTCGGCCGGCGCACGCGCCGGCCCGTGCCGGCAGGCTCCGCCCCACGGGGTGGGGGCGGAGCCTGCGGCGCCCTTCAGATGACCGGCGGCCGCCCCAGCATCGTCATGCGCCACACCGTGCGCCACCGCATCGGCTGCCGTCGGCCGCACGGTGTACGGACCCCCTCGGCGAAGCCGCCGGCCCAGGCCCGCAGACCCGCGGCCGAGTGGGTGCGGGCCACGGTGAGGAGGGTCCAGGTGCACAGGTAGGCCGGGACCAGGGGGAGAGGCAGGTTACGGCGGGCCAGCCAGACCCGGTTGCGGGCCGTCATCCGGTAGTAGACCGAGTGCCTGGCCGGGGACGTCTTGGGGTGCTGGAGCAGCAGGTCGGGTTCGTACAGGATCTTCCAGCCCGCATCGAGCGCCCGCCAGGACAGGTCCGTCTCCTCGTGCGTGAAGAAGAACTCCGCGGGCCACGGGCCGGTTTCGGCGAGCATCTTCATGGAGAGTGCGTGGCCGCCGCCGAGGAACGCCGTGACCGGACCGCGGCGCATCGGGTCGGTGGCGCGCAGCCGGGGGACATGGCGGCGCTGCGTCTCGCCGTGCTCGTCGGCGATGCGGAAGCCGACGATGCCGAGCTTCGGGTCGGCGGCGTACATCTCCTGGACCTTGCGCAGCACACCGCTGTCGACGAGGAGTCCGTCGTCGTCCAGCTCGACGACGACGTCCACGTCACCGAGTTCCGCGAGTCGGCGGATGGCGACGTTACGGCCGCCGGGGCAGCCGAGGTTCTCGTCGAGCTCGATCGTGGTCACACCGCCGGCCAGGTCGGACAGGCCGGGGACGGCGGTGAAGTCCGGCAGCGAGGTGCCGTTGCCCACGATGACGAGACGGGCCGGCAGGACGTCCTGTATGGCGATCGAGGCCAACAGGGCTTCGACCTGCTGCGGGCGGTCGCCCATGGTCACGATGGATACGCCGATGCGCGGTTCGGACAAGGTCAGCACTCCTGGGCTCGCTGCGGTGCCCGTGATCGTAGTCGCTTGCTGTTCAGGTTCCGGATGCCGCCCTGTCATGGCGGGTTGACCGGTGCCCGGTAGGTGACATCGGTCCCGTCGGGAGCCGGGCGTGGCGCCGGGCATGCGTCGTCGCGCACCGCCGGGCCCGGTCCGTCCGGGCGACGCACGCGACCAGCGGCCTCAGGCGTTCGCCGCGTACTGCCAGAAGTCCCGCATCAGCGCGGGCGGCGTGGGCCCGGTCATCTCCAGCTGGCTGAGCATGATCGTGACCGTTCCGGTGGACGGGACGAAGTGCCCCGTCGTGCCGGTGCCGCCGACCCAGCCGTAGCGGCCCGGTACGTTCCACGGCTTGGTCGTCCCGACGTCGACCGAGCCGCCGAAGCCCCACCCCTGACCCTCGATGAACAGCCCACTGGCCTCGCGCTGGGCCCGGGTCAGATGGTCGGTGGTCATCCGGCGCACCGATCCGGGTGACAGCAGCCGGCGCCCGTCGAACGTCCCGTCGGCGAGCATCATGCGGGCGAAGGCCAGCCAGTCGTCGAGGGTCGAGACCAGCCCACCCGCGCCGGAAGGGAAGGCGGGCACGCTGCTCCACTGCCCGCCCGGGGTGTCCACCAGCTGCGGATCGCCGTTCGGACCGATGCGGTAGAGGCTGGTGAAGCGGTCGAGCTTCGCGGCCGGTACCGCGAAACCGGTGTCCACCATGCCCAGCGGCCGGAACAGCCGCTCGTCCAGGAATTCCGGCAGCGAACGGCCCGAGACCCGGGCGATCAGCACACCCTGGATGTCCGAGCAGGTGTTGTACAGCCAGGCTTCGCCCGGCTGGTTCAGCAGTGGGATACGGGACAGCTTCGCCATCCAGTCGTCCGGCGCCGGGACGTCCGCCGGTTCCGGTCCCTGCTTCAACTCGCTGAACAGCGGGGCGACTCCCGGCAGCGCGAAGTCGGACGGGAAGCCGTACCCGGCACGGAAGGTGAGCAGGTCGGACACGGTGATGGGCCGGGTCGCCGGGACCACGTCGTCGAGCGGACCGGACGGGGTGCGGAGCACCTTCGGCGAAGCCAGTTCCGGCAGCCATCGACCGACCGGTTCGTCCAGCGCGATCCGGCCCTCCTCGACCAGCATCATGACCGCGGCGGCGACGATCGGCTTGGTCATCGAGGCGATGCGGAAGATCGAGTCCCGGGCCATCGGGGCCGTGCCCTCGATGTCGGCCGAACCGGCCGCCCGCACCTCGGTCCGGTCGCCCTTGGCCACCAGGCCCACCGCGCCCGGCACCGGTCCTTTACTGACGTGCGCATCCAGGATCTCGTGCAGGTCGGTCGTCATCGGTCCACCTTCTCGATTCGTGCGGTCGGAACCAAGACTTCCGCCGCCGCCCCGAATCATCGGACCGTTCACATCGATTACGCCCGATCGGCTCTGTCGCGGCCGGTTCCGGGGGTCGTTCCACCGGTCTCCGCTGCCGGCCGTCATTGCAGACCGTCCGGTACGGTCCCGGGCCGGGCGGGCCGGTTCCGGATGGTCAGCCGGTGGCGGCGGCCTGGCCCGGTACGGACTCGAGAGAGGCGTACAGCCGTTCGCCGCGGTCCTCGGCCATGTCGAGGGTGGCCAGCACGGCGGGCGTCGAGATGCTCGGCAGGATGTAGTGCAGCAGTACGGAGATCCGGCGCCCCAGGTCCTCGCGGTTGCACAGGACCTGGGACATCACCTGCACGCCGGAGAAGGCGCCCGCCAGCAGCTCCGCGGTCTCGCCCGGCTGGACGTGCGGCAGGAGCTCGCCCTGGTTCTTCGCCGCGCTCAGCAGATGTTCGAGCCGATCTATCCAGGCCCGGAACGGCGTGCCCCGGTCGAGGCCCTCGACCGCCTGGTCCATCGCCAGTCCGACACTGGCCCGCACCAGCGGTTCATTCCGTAGCCGGTGGGCGAGCAACATGCCCTGGTCGACCAGTTCCTGGAGTTTCGTCAGCTGGGGCGGCAGCGGAACGCTGTCCAGCTGGAGGTCCATCACACCGAGCGCCAGCTCCTCCTTCGAGTTGAAGTGGAAGTACAGCGCGCCCTTGGTCACCCCCGCCCGGGCGAGGATCTCGCTGATGGTGGCGCTGCTGTAGCCGCGTTCGTCGAAAACGGCGGCGGCCGCCACCAGGATCGACCGTCGAGTCTGGATCGCGCGCGCCTGCTGTGCCATCAGCTACGTGTCTCTCTAGTCGTGGCGTGGTCAGCGCCACAGGGTTCTGGCTGGAAAGGAAAACCGGGCTGTCAGTATCTTACTGCGGGGGTGATCGGCCTCCTGCATGGATCCTCTGGGGGGGAACTTCATGGTTCAGCTCGTCTCACGCACCGCTTCGGTGCCACCCAAAGGCAGACAGGCCGAATTTCCACGGCAGTTGGTCCACCGGTCCGATCCCGAGGACGTCTTCCCCACCGGCTGGACCAGACAGACCGACACCCAGTTCTCGGTGTCGGCCCGCTGGCCGCGTGCGCACCGCTTCTTCGCCCCCGTGGCGGGCAGCTACCAGGACCCACTGCTGATCGCGGAGACCATGCGGCAGACGACGATGCTCCTCGCGCACGCGGAATTCGGCGTTCCGGTCGGGGACCAGTTCGTGATGTGGGAGCTGGGATACATCTCCTCGCCCGAACGCCTCGCCCTGGACGCGCACCCCGAGCACCTTGACCACCCCGACGGATCCTGGGACATCACCGTGGACGTCGCGTGCTCCCGGATCAAGCGGCGGGGCCGGGGCCTCGGCGCCATGAGCCTGGAACTGCTCCTGCATCGCAGCGGCACCCGGATCGCGACCGGCGGCGGCCGGATCAGCTGCACGTCGGCCAAGGCGTACGAGCGGCTGCGGGGGAACCGCCGGGCCGGGACGGACGTCCCCGTCCCCCTGCTTCCGTCCGTCGCACCGCGTGAGGCCGGCCGGGACTCGGAGCGTGACGTCGTGCTGGCGCCGACTCCGCGTCAGGGCCTTTGGCGGCTGCGGCTCGACACCGGACATCCGACCCTCTTCGGCCGGCCCAACGACCATGTGCCGGGAGTCCTGCTGCTGGAGGCGGCCCGTCAGGCCGCCAATGCCGTCCGCCCCGGGCGCACCTTCCTGCCGGTGTCGCTGGAGGCCGCCTTCCTCCGCTACGTCGAGCTCGACCGCCCCTGCTGGATCGAGGCCTGGATCGTCCCGGCGGACACCCGGTCGACGACCAGGGTGCACGTCCGGGCCACCCAGGACGGTGAACCGGTCTTCACCAGCACGCTCGACTCGCCGGACCGCACCGAAGAGGCACAGGGCATACGCTCGTGACGGCGCCGCGCATCCTCATCACCGGAGCGACCGGATTCATCGGCAGCCATGTCGTGGCCGCCGCGCGCCGGATCCCCGGGGCCCGCCTGCGACTGATGACGCACCGCACCGCGCTCGACAGCGGTCCCGACCCCGCGACCGGCATCGGGACCCGCGTCGAGACCGTGTACGGGGATCTCGCCGATCCCGCCTCTCTGCACGGCAGTTGCGACGGGATCGACGCCTTGATCCACTGCGCCTCGCAGATCGGCGGCGACGCGGGGACGGCCACGACCGTCAACGACCACGGCACCCGCGCCCTGGTCGATGAGGCCGCACGCAGCGGCGTCACCCGGATCGTCCACTTGAGCACGGCATCCGTCTACGGGCGTGGTCCGTTCACGGAGTTGATGCCGGGCCGGGTGGCGCCGGCCCCCGCCTCGGCCACCAGCCTGACCCGCGCCGCCGCCGAGCGGCACGTCCTCGCGGCGGGCGGCGCCGTATTGCGTCCGCACATCGTGCACGGCGCCGGGGACCGCTGGGCGGTGCCTGGACTCGTAGCCCTGCTCGGGCAGTTGAGGGCGGGACTGACCGGGTGCGAGGCGCGGCACTCGCTCATCGACGTCGAGACGCTGGGCAGGGCGCTGCTCGCCGCCGCCCTCTCGCCGAAGGAGCCGACGGGCGTCCACCACGTCAACCACCCCGAGCCGGTGGCCTGTTCGGAGCTGATGGCGACGGTCATCGACCAACTCGGGCTGCCCTGGGCAGGTGCGGGCGTCGGTGTCGACGCCGCCCGTGCCCGGCTGGCCCAGGTCCCGTACGCACTGCACCATCTCGACATGCTCGCGGTGGACCACTGGTTCGCCGACGAGCGGGTCTGGCAGGACATGGGCTGCGAGCCGGGCGCGGGCTTCGCCGTCACCTTCGCCCGGCACGCCCCTTGGTACCGGCAGTTCCTGGGGCGGTAGGCCCCCGCGTCACTCCGCGGCCGGTATCCGCGTCCCCGTCCCGCTCACCCGCACCCGTGCGTCGCCCGCACGCAGTTCGACGGTGAGCGTGCCGGGACGGCCCATGTCCTCGCCCTGGTGGAGAGTGAGGACCGCGGCGTCCGGGACGAGGGCCTGTTCGCGCAGGTAGGCCCCGAAGGCGGCCGCCGCCGCTCCCGTCGCCGGGTCCTCGACCACACCGCCGACCGGGAACGGGTCGCGGACGTGGAAGACGGTCGGCGACTCACGCCAGACCAGCTGAACCGTCGTCAGATCGAGTCGGTGCATGAGCGCTTCGAGGCGCGCGAAGTCGTAGTCGAGGTCGGCGAGCCGCTCGCGGCTCGCTGCGGCAAGCACCAGGTGGCGGGCGCCCGCATAGGCGATACGGGGCGGCAGAGCCGGGTCCAGGTCGGCGGCCGGCCAGCCCAGGGCGGCCAGCGCCTCGGTCAGGTCGTCCCGAGCGGCATCCGTCACGTGGGGTTCCACGCTCGTGAGGGTGGCCCGGAGCTCGGCGCCCTCCTGGGCGACGGTGACCGGGACCGTGCCCGCCTGCGTGGTGAAGACCAGATCGCCGGGGCCGTTGCGCTCGGCGAGGGCGATGGCCGTCGCCACCGTGGCGTGGCCGCAGAACGGAACCTCCGCCTTCGGGCTGAAGTAGCGGATCGTGTAACCACGACCGGTCGATCCGCCCGACTCGCCCGGCCCGGTCAGGAACGCCGACTCGCTGTAGCCGAGCTCGGCCGCGACGGCGAGCATCGCCGCGTCGTCGAGACCGGACGCGTCGAGGACGACCCCCGCCGGGTTGCCTCCCTCCGGGTCGGCGGAGAACGCGGTGTAGCGAAGGACCTCGGTGCCGGAAATCTGAGTCATGACGCACGTCAACCGCACCGCGGCTCAAGGCATTCCCGGCCGGGACGGCCGGCACCGCGAACCGCGGCCGCGGCGCCGGCCGGGTGGCGGTTCGCGATGCCGTTGCCCGTCTTCGGTCGAACAGGAGTCGGGACGACGCGCACCCGCCCGGCGGCGCCGAAAGCGGTCGGATGCCGCCCAGGGGCCGACACGCGCCGGCTGTCAGCCGCGGCCCACGTACGGCATCGTCGTCGCCAGGACCGTCGCGAACTGCACATTCGCCTCCAGCGGCAGCTCCGCCATGTGCAATACCGTCCGGGCCACGTCGTCCGCCGCCATCACCGGCTCCACAGCCAGTTCGCCATGCGCCTGAAGGGTGCCCCTCTGCATCCGCTCGGTCATCTCGGTCGCGGCGTTGCCGATGTCGATCTGGCCGCAGGCGATCCGGTACGGGCGCCCGTCCAGGGACAGCGACTTCGTCAGCCCCGTCATGGCGTGCTTGGTCGCCGTGTACGCCACCGAGTGAGGGCGCGGTGCATGGGCGGAGATCGATCCGTTGTTGATGATCCGGCCGCCCTGCGGGTCCTGCTCCTTCATCTGCCGGTACGCCGCCTGCGCGCACAGGAACGCCCCCGTCAGGTTCACGTCGACCACGGTGCGCCAGTCGTCGTAGGACAGGTCCTCCACCGGGACGGAGCGAGGGCCGAACGTCCCCGCGTTGTTGAACAGCAGGTCGACCCGACCGGCCCACTCCCGTACGGAGGAGAACAGCGCGGTCACGTCGTCGGGGCGGGAGACGTCGGCGGGGACGGTGATCACCCCGGCCTTCTCCCCGGCCAGTTCCGCGGTCTCGGCGAGGGGTTCGGGGCGGCGGCCGGCGAGCGCCACCGACCAGCCGGCGCCGGTCAGGGCAAGAGCCACCGCACGGCCGATCCCGGAGCCCGCGCCCGTGACGACGGCCGTCTTCGCATCGGAGTTCAACAGTTTGTTGCTCATGACGCCGCAGCGTACGCCTCCCGGGTCAAAGGCCCTCGGTGGGCGGTCGGTTCAGGTTCGACGGAATGATTTCTTGATCATTCTTCGGCGATTCCAGCGCCGCCGGTGCAGCCGTCCGACGATGATCATGTTCCTGCGACCGCGCACCTCTCCGTCTGTGTTCCGTCTGCGTACCTCCGTGTCCGCGGTACCCCGGCGCAATTCGTCCCCCGAGGGGCGATCCCGCTCGACTCCTCATCAGCGCGACGCCTGTGCGACGCCACCACGACAGCCACTCGATGTGCGGGACCGGTGGACTTCCACGCGTACACCGCCAGTCAGGGGAGGGACAGATGACGTACTCATCGCACCAGCAGGAGATGCGCGACGCCGCACGCCACGTCGGCCGCCGCCGTTTCCTCACCGTTACCGGTGCCGCCGCCGCGCTCGCTTTCTCGGTCAACCTGCCGGCCGCGGGCGCCGCGAGCGCCGCCGAAATGGACGCCCGGAGGATCAGCGAGGACCCGTTCACCCTCGGCGTCGCCTCCGGTGACCCGCTGCCCGACTCGGTCCTGCTGTGGACGAGACTCGCACCTCGCCCGTACGAGCCGGACAGCGGACTGCCGAACGCCCGTGTCCAGGTGCGCTGGGAGCTCGCCCGCGACGAGAACTTCACCCGGATCGTCCGGCGCGGCACCGCCACCGCCCACCCGGAGTTCGACCACAGCGTCCACGTCGAGATCAAGGGCCTCGACGCCGACCGCGTCCTCTACTACCGCTTCCGCGCCGGGAAGTGGGTCAGCCAGGTCGGCCGGACCCGCACCGCCCCCGCCCGGCACGCCCGCAACAGCGCGCTGTCCCTCGCCGCCGTCTCCTGCCAGGCGTACCACGACGGCTACTTCACCGCGTACAGCCACCTCGCGCAGGAGGACGTCGACGTCGTCTTCCACCTCGGCGACTACCTCTACGAGTACGCCGTGACCGCGACCGGCGGCGCCCGCAACTACACGGACCGCACACTCCCCGCCCACTTCAACCGGGAGACGGTCACCCTGGAGGACTACCGCCTGCGGTACGCCCTCTACAAGTCCGACCCGGATCTGCGCGCCGCGCACGCCGCGCACCCCTTCGTCGTCACCTGGGACGACCACGAGACCGAGAACAACTACGCGGGCGGTACCCCGGAGAACGACGTCCCGCCGGAGGAGTTCCTGCTGCGCCGCGCCGCCGCGTACCGCGCGTACTGGGAGAACCAGCCACTGCGCACCCCGCAGCGGCCGACCGGCCCCGACATGAAGCTCTACCGGCGCCTGCAGTTCGGCCGGCTCGCCCAGTTCGACATCCTCGACACCCGTCAGTACCGCAGCGACCAGGCGTACGGGGACGGCTGGCAGAAGCCGGGGCCGGAGTCCGAGGACCCGTCGCGCACCTTGACCGGCGCCACCCAGGAGCGCTGGCTGCTCGACGGCTGGCACGCCTCGCGGGCCACCTGGAACGTCGTACCGCAGCAGGTCACCTTCGCCCAGCGGCGCGACGTGCCGACCGACGCCTTCAAGCTGTCCATGGACGCGTGGGACGGCTACCCGGCCTCCCGGGACCGGATCCTGAAGGGCGCGGAGGCCGCCGGGATCGACAACCTGATGGTGCTGACCGGCGATGTGCACGTCGGCTACGGCTTCGACCTGAAGAAGGACTTCGACGACCCGTCGTCCCGCACGCTCGGTACGGAGATCGTCGCCACGTCCATCACCAGCGGCAAGGACGGCTCCGACAAGCCGGCCAGCTGGAACAACCAGATGCAGGCCAACCCGCACATGAAGTTCTTCAACGGACGGCGCGGGTACGCGGTCGTCACGCTGGGCCAGGACCAGGCACGCGCCGACTTCCGCACGGTGTCGGCCGTCACCACGCCGGGTGCGCCCGTGGCGACGGCCGGATCGTTCGTCACGGAGGTGGGTAACCAGGGCCTCACGCCTGCGTGAGGCCCTGCCTCCGTCCCGGTCAGCCGATGCCGTCCGCCGGGTAGCGGACGCCGATGCGGTCCCGTACCGCATCGAGCGTCCGCATCACCGCCAGCGAACCGTCCAGCGGCACCAGCGGTGACTCCGTCTCGCCCGCCAGCAGCGCCCGTACCACCTCGGCCTGCTCGAACTGCATCCCGCTGAGCCCCTCGGCCGACGACCCCGCGGTGAACTCCTGCGGGTCGTGTCCCGGCCGGTGCAGCACGAACCGCTCCGGGTAGAAGAAGCCGCGCGGGAACTCGATCCGGCCACGGGTGCCCGCGATCGAGGCGGTCTGCGGGGTGTCCGCGACCACCGAGCAGCTGAGCAGCGCCGTGGCGCCCGACTCCCAGCCCAGCAGCATGCCGGTGTTCAGGTCGACGCCCTCCGGAGAGAGCAGCGCATCGGCCTGGATCCGGTCGGGCTCACCCAGCAGCAGCTGTGCGAAGGACACCGGATACACCCCCAGGTCCAGCAGCGCACCCCCGCCCAGCGCCGGGTCCCGCAGCCGGTGGTCGGGGCCGAACGAGCCTGCGAGCCCGAAGTCGGCCTGTACGGTGCGGATGTCGCCGATGGCACCGTCGGCGATCAGCGCGGTCAGCCGCCTGATGACCGGGTTGCAGTACGTCCACATCGCCTCCATCAGGAAGAGGCCACGGTCCCGGGCGAGCGCCACGAGCTCCTCCGCCTCCCGGGAATTGAGCGTGAACGCCTTCTCGCACAGCACGTGCTTCCCGGCCTTCAGGCAGAGCGCGGTGGCTTCCCGGTGCGCGGAGTGCGGGGTGGCCACGTACACCACGTCGACCTCGTCGTCCGCGGCAAGCTCGGCCCAGCTGCCGTACGCCCTGGGTATCCCGAACCGCTCGGCGAACGCCTTGGCCGACGTATCGGTGCGCGAGGCCACAGCTACCACCTCCGTGCCGGGCACCGCCTGAAGGTCAGCGGTGAAGGTCGCGGCGATGCCACCCGTAGCCAGCACACCCCAACGCACGGTCCTGCTCATGCCTGCTCCCAAAAAGGTCTCGACCACTCCGGCTGAGCTGAGAGCATAGAGGGCGGATTCAACTATTTGGAGATGAGAATGCCGGAGAGCGGCGTGAGCCGAGCCCAGCACACCCACATACCGACCGACCGGACGGGCATCACTGCCGCGACCGGTCCGACCGCAACAGCCGCGGCCCGGCGCACCGGGCTTCTCGTCACTCTCGTCCTCGGCGGTCTCACCGCACTTCCGCCGCTCTCCATGGACATGTATCTCCCGGCGCTCCCCGCGGTCACCGACGCCCTGCACGCCCCCGCCGCCACCGTCCAGCTCACCCTCACCGCCTGCCTCGGCGGCATGGCGCTCGGCCAGGTCGTCGTCGGACCGATGAGCGACCGGTGGGGCCGGCGCCGGCCGCTCCTGCTCGGCATGGTCGTCTATGTACTCGCCACCGCGCTCTGCGTCTTCGCGCCCACCACGGAACTCCTCATCGGCTTCCGCCTCCTGCAGGGACTGGCCGGTGCGGCCGGCATCGTCATCGCCCGGGCCGTGGTCCGTGACATGTACGACGGCGTGGAGATGGCCCGGTTCTTCTCCACCCTGATGCTGATCTCCGGCGTCGCACCGGTCATCGCGCCACTGATCGGCGGACAGGTGCTGCGGTTCACCGACTGGCGGGGCATCTTCGCCGTCCTCACGGTCGTCGGCGTGCTGCTCACCCTGGTCGTCTGGAAGTGGCTGCACGAGACGCTGCCGCCCGAGGAGCGGCACACCGGCGGCGTCGGTGACGCGTTGCGCACCATGCGCGGACTCCTCGGCGACCGTACGTTCACCGGCTACATGGTCGCGGGCAGCCTGGCCTTCGCGGCCCTCTTCGCGTACGTGAGCGCCTCGCCGTTCGTCGTGCAGGAGATCTACGGTGCCTCGCCGCAGACCTTCAGCCTGCTCTTCGGCATCAACTCGATCGGTCTGATCACCGTCGGCCAGATCAACGGCAAGATACTGGTGGGCCGGATCAGCCTGGACAAGGCGCTCGGCTTCGGGCTCGGGGTCATCGTGCTGGCCGCGACCGCGTTGCTGCTGATGACGTCCGGGGCCTTCGGCGACGTCGGTCTCGTGCCGGTCGCCACCGGGCTCTTCGTGCTGATGTCGGCGATGGGGCTGGCGATGCCGAACACCAACGCCCTGGCCCTGATGCGTACCAAGCACGCCGCGGGTTCCGCCTCGGCGCTGCTCGGTACGTCATCGTTCCTGATCGGGGCGATCGCCTCACCGCTCGTCGGGATCGCGGGAGACGCGACGGCCGTACCCATGGCGGTCGTCCAGCTGGTGTGCGCGGTCGGCGCCATGGCGTGCTTCCTGGGTCTGTGCCGCCCCTGGCAGCGCGGTGGCGCAAGGGCTTGAGCAAGGGCCCCCTCGGGCCACTCGCGCCCAGGGGATGTCCGGCCAGGATCCGTCCGGCACCTCCTGAGGGCTGTCCCGTAATCCCTGGCGGGCGCACGACGACAACTCCGGCACCTCGCCCCGCGTTGTCGGAACGCCCGAATACGACCAGTACGATGGCGCCTCTCCGTCTTGCGGCGCACCGCATCTGACGCCGCGCGCCGATCCACCAGGCATTACGGGACAGCGCTCAGCGGTCGGCGCGCGGGTAGCCGAGCAGATGCAGCCGGTCCAGCTCGTCCGTCCACCGGAACACGCCGACCCCCGCCGCGGCCTCCGTGGCCGGCAGCCGCACATTCGCGGGCAGTGCCTCCGGCACCCCGCTGGTGACCTCGACCTGTGCCGGACGGCCGCGGCCGGCCAGCACGTCCGCCGCGTTGCGTCCGGGCGTCGCGCCGTACGCGATGCCCTCGTCCGTCACGGAGACCAGGGTCAGCGGCTTCGAGCCGTCCGTCGCCTCGAGACAGAAACCCTTCTTCGTCTCCAGGTCGAAGGCGAGGTTCCCGGCCACCAGGTACGTCCGCGAGGGCGACATGACGGCCTGCGGATACTGGCCCGGCTTGATCGCCACCTTGTGGCACTCCACCGTCGCCACCGGCTTTCCCGTCTCCGCGTCGTGCACCGCCCACAGGTCATGGGTCGTCGCCCGCTTCTGGCCCTTCGCGAGCTGCCACTTCGCCAGCACCCACCCGGGGGCCACCGAGGTCGGGATCCCGCTGGAACGGTCGGTGCCCTTCGGGGCGACGTTCCGGCTGAACCAGCCGCCCTGCACCCAGAACTCCCGTGCCCCGCTGACCAGCAGCCCCTTCGTGGTCAGTCCGAACACCTCGGTGAGCTGCCTGCAGGAGCGGCAGTCCTTCGGGTACTTCAGCGCCGTGGGGGCGATCTTCGTGATCCGGCCGCTCGCCGGGTCGACCAGCACGCTGTTCGTGCGGCCGTCGCTGATCAGGATGCCGGGTCCGCTGGTGTCGACGGTCGGTGCGGAGTTCCACGGCACCTCTATGCGCTGCCGGGAGCCGTCCGTCGCGTTGTACACGTCGAGGGAGACGATCGTGTCGGCCGGGGTCAGCGCGTTCACACCGACCTTCCCGTACGCCCACGTGACGAAGTACTCCACGTCGTCCTTGGTGACCAGGAGCAGCTTCGGGAAGTGCTTCGAGGCCGGCGGCCGCCAGTTCTCGCCCTTCCAGCCGGCCTTCCCGGTCTCCGAGTCGATGGTCTCCAGCCGGTACTGGTTGTCGGAGACCCGCAGCAGATAGGCGAGGCGTCCCGTCGTCCGGGAGATCGCGTAGTCGGGGGAGGTGTTGATGAGCTCCCAGCCGCGTCGGGTCGTGTACGCGGGAGGAACGGTGAGCTGTGTCGCCGGGCCCGTACCCGTCTGAACCGGCTTCTTCGGCCCGTTGTCGCCCTTGCCCCCCTCACCCTTCTTCCCGTTCCCCCCGGCACCGCAGGTGGCCAGCAGAAGCAGCAGGGCAAGCACCAGCACCCCGGCGACCAGAGTCAGGCGCACGATCTTCTGTCGCATGGTCCCCTTGATGAGCATTCCCGACCTCACGTGAGCATTCCTGACCTCGCGCCGATCAGCGTAGCAACTGGCCCAGGCGCCGCGGCAGTTCAGCTCGGCGGCGGTGGTGCGGGGACCGAATGCGGGCGACGGTGTGCCGGACGGGACGTGCACCGGCCGGAGAACGGCCGGTCGTGTCCGCCTACAATTTTTTCGGTGAACGTCACCCTCTCCACCGCGGCAGGCCTGCGCACGGCGCTGGCCGGACTACTCGACGGACTGCCGCCCAAGCAGGCCGCCCAGGCCGTCGACCGGCTTATCGCCAATTACCGGGGGACCACCCCGACCGATGCCCCGGTGCTCCGCGACCGCTCGGACGTCGCCGCGTACGCCGCGTACCGGATGCCCGCGACCTTCGAAGCGGTACGGTCCGCCCTCGCCGCCCTGCGCGAGGCCGCTCCGGAGTGGGTACCCGCCACCCACACCGACATCGGCGGCGGCACCGGCGCGGCGAGCTGGGCCGTCGCCGGGGCCTGGGAGGGGCACCGGACGACCGTCCTCGACTGGGCCGAGCCCGCCCTCGTCCTCGGCCGGGAACTGGCCGGGGCCTCCGGTGTCGAGGCCCTGCGCGCCGCCGACTGGCGGCGGGCCCGGATCGGTGCGGGCCTGGAGCTCGACCCCACGGACCTGGTGACCGTCAGCTACGTACTGGGGGAGCTGACGGCGGCCGCCCGCACCGCCCTCGTCGACACGGCCGCGGCCGCCGCACAGGCCGTCGTGATCGTCGAACCCGGTACCCCCGACGGATACGCCCGCATCATCGAGGCCCGCGACCGGCTGATCGCCGCCGGGCTGACGGTCGCCGCGCCGTGCCCGCACAGCGAGGCGTGCCCCATCGAGCCGGGCACCGACTGGTGCCACTTCTCCGCCCGGGTCAGCCGCTCCTCGCTGCACCGTCAGGTGAAGGGCGGATCGCTGCCGTACGAGGACGAGAAGTTCAGCTATGTCGTGGCGACCCGCTTCGCCGCCGAGCCCGTAGCCGCCCGGGTCACCCGTAAGCCGCAGATCCGCAAGGGGCAGGTGTTGCTGGACCTCTGCACCCGCGACGAGGCACTCAAGCGCTCCACGGTCACCAAGCGGCACGGCGAGCTGTACCGGGCCGCCCGGGACACCGCGTGGGGCGACGCCTGGCCGCCCCCCGGTGACGACGCCTGAGGGTCTCCTTCCCGGATCAGGCCGGAGGAGGGACCTGACCGCGCAGCTCCTGGGTGCAGCACTTCACGCTGCCGCCGCCCTTGAGCAGCTCGCTCAGGTCCATCGGGACCGGTTCGAAACCGCGTGCCCGCAGCGGGTCGAAGAGGCCCGCGGCACCCTGGGGCACCAGCACGTGGAGGCCGTCGCTGACCGCGTTCAGCCCGAGCGCGGCGGCGTCGGCCTCCTCGGCTGTCAACGCGTCGGGGAAGAGTCGCCTCAGCACGGAGCGGCTGCCCGGCGAGAAGGCGCCCGGGTAGTACATGATCTCGTCGCCCGCCTCGTCGAGTACACACAGTGCCGTGTCCAGGTGGTAGTAGCGCGGGTCCACCAGATCGAGCCCGATCACCGGCCGTCCGAAGAACTCCTGCGCCTCGCCGTGCGAGAGCGGACTGGACCGGAAGCCGCGCCCGGCCAGCAGGTACGACGAGGTGACCGCGAAATCGCCCTCGCCCTCGTTGACGTGGGCCGGCTCGTGGATCTCGGTGAAGCCGTGGCCCCGGAACCAGTCCCGGTGCGCCTCGGCCTCGGGGTACCGCTCCTGGTACGCGAACCGGGCGCCCAGCACCCGGCCGTCCACGACGGTGGCTCCGTTGGCGGCGAAGACCATGTCGGGCAGGTCGGGACGCGGGGTGAGCAGCTCGACGGTGTGGCCGAGCGCCCGGTAGCGGTCGCGCAGGTCCTCCCACTGCGCCTGGGCCAGCTGCAGATCGACCGGCTTGCTCGGGTCCATCCACGGGTTGATGGAGTACGTGACCTCGAAATGGGTCGGGGCGCACATCAGATAGCGGCGCGGAGTCGCTTCACGAAGCGATGAGGGTGTGGCTTCACGAGGCAATGGGGGCTCCTCACGGACAGCAGGGGTGGCCTGCGGACAGTCGGGGCTCGCACGGGTCCGTGCGTGAGCCCATGGTGCGCCGTCCGGGGCGACCGCGCAGTGAACCGATCGGGTGGTTGTACAGGCGGCTCGGTAACGACTACGGAGAGGCGTCGAGGTGCTACGACCCGTCCCGCTCCGCCGACGGACACTGCTCAGCCACACCTGCCATTTCAGTCGAATTACTGGCATAGTGCCCAGCTCGGTGCGCCGGTCCGCGTACCCCGCTTGAGAACTCTGGCCACCCGAGGCGCAGGATGGTGGGACCATAGGCAGGGGCAACGCTGAGGTAAGGGGATTGATGGGCGCCGATTTCGGCCGTTCTCGCGGCACGGAGAGCAAGTTTTCCCAATGGCTTCGCCGACGACCCAAATCGCAGCACAGCGAGGTCGACGACACCGCCCGGGAGGCGCTGCTCCTGGCTGTCGCCGAAGCCGGAATGCCCATCTCGCCGGCCGCCCACCCGGTCGGCTACCGATGTTCGTGCGAACGCATCGGCTGTCCCACCCCCGCCCGGCACCCCATCTCGTTCGCCTGGCAGACGCAGTCCACCACCGACCGTGCCCAGATCGAGCGCTGGGCCCGCAGTCAGCCGCAGGCCAACTTCATCACCGCGACCGGCATGATCCATGACGTTCTCGACGTGCCGTTGACCGCGGGCAAGCAGGCTCTGGAGCGGCTCCTCGCCGCGGACATCGACGTCGGCCCGGTGGCCGTATCCGGCGACGACCGGATGCTCTTCTTCACCGCCACCCGCGGCACCCCCGAGGACGAGGACGAGTGGTGGCCCTGCGAGCTGGACTGCCATCCCGAGACCATGGACGAGCATCCGGGGATGCGCTGGCACTGCCGCGGAAGCTACGTACTCCTGCCGCCCGCCATGCTCCCCGGTGAACTGGACGTGCACTGGGTCCGCGGCCCGGAGAACCCGCTGCCGGACCCGCTGACGCTGCTGGAGACGCTCACCGACGCCTGCGCGCAGTACGCCGACACGGCGGACCAGAGTGATCTCGACCACGACTCGGTGGCCTGGCCGCTCAGCCGCTGAGATCCCCCGCGGCGGAAGAACGGGCGAGCGACGCGGCGTCTCGCGAACCCTGCGCCGCGGCACATCGGGAACCCTGCGCCGCGAGCAGCGGAGGACGGCCCCTGGCGGCAGGGGACGCCGCCAGGCGGCGCAATCGCGCCTACGAGCCCTTCGCCGCCGTGAGCCCCGGCAGCCGGTTCAGCACGATCACCTTGGCGCGGTTCCCGGCGCCCTTCTTCGGGACGTACACCAGCTGGCTGGAGACCCGCTCCTTGGTGAGGGTGGTCTTCACCTCGCCGGTCAGCAGCGCCTGTACATCCGCGTTGACCGGCGGTCGCAGTCCCTTGGCGGCGGTCTGCTGCTCGAAGTGCTTGCTGCTGAAGAAGACCAGCGCCCCGCCGTCCTCCGTCTCCAGGCCGAGCGGACCGAACGTACCGCCGTCCAGCGGCTGGTCGATGAACTGGAAGGAGAAGCCCGCCCGTCGGCTGTTCCTGCGCTCGACCCGCCAGGCCGAGGTGGCGACCCCGGGGGCGAACACGTCCGGCGTGCCCTTCTGCAGGTACTGCGTGTACGACGTGCTCAAGTCCTCCGGCGCCACGGCCAGTTCCGCACTGTCCGCGGTGACCGGCCGGGCCCGCCCGTCGCCGTCCTTCGCGAACGCGGGCAGCTCGGACGGCGTCACGACCGCGAGATACGACGCCTTCCAGACGGCGTCGGGACCGGTCCGGACGAAGACGATCAGCCAGCTGGTGTCCTGCTTCCCGCTGTCCTGGTCGCGGTTGGAGTCGGTGATCGCGAGGAACCAGCGCGGCCAGCCGGCCTTCTTCGGGATGAGATACGTGGCGTCGGTCAGCTCCAGCGGCCGGTGGTTCGCGTTGCCGTCGGGGTTGTTCTTCTGCCGCGCCCGCAGACCGGCCTGGTTGATCGCTCCGAGCGCACCGGTGACCCGGTCCGCGTCCAGCGCGGGGTCGTAGGCCTTGTCCGCCGCGTTGTACGCGGTGGTGAAGTCCGAAAGGGCCTTCGCGGCCTCAGACTTCGTCGCCGCCGGCACGATCTCCAGCTCGCCGTGCACCGTCACGCACCCGCTCGCCGTCATGCTCAGCACCATCGCTGTCGCGAGCCCCGTCGCCAGCCGAATCGGCCTCAGACTTCTCATCCGTTGCTTTCTGCGCCTTCTGATCCGTCGCCCCCACTGACCGTCCGAACCCTACCGGGGCGAGGAACAGCGCGAGAGTGGGGATCAGATACAGCGCCCACACCGTGACCTGAAGAACGGTCGGATCGGGCTGGAAGTTGAAGGTGCCCTTCAGGAGCGTGCCGTACCAGCTGTCCGGCGGGATCGTGGCGCTGATGTCGAACGCCCGGTTCTGCAGACCGCCGAGGAACTCGGCCTCCTGCAGGTCGTGGACGCCGTACGCGAGCACGCCCGCCGCGACGACCACCAGCATGCCGCCGGTCCAGGTGAAGAACTTCGCCAGGTTGATCCTCAGCGCACCGCGGTAGAACAGCCAGCCCAGCACCACGGCCGTGGCGATCCCGAGCAGCGCACCGATCATCGGGTGCCAGCCGTCGTCCGCGGCATGCACCGCACGCCAGACGAACAGCGAGGTCTCGAGCCCCTCCCGGCCGACGGCGAGCAGTGCCGTGGCGACCAGCGCGCCGGTGCCCATCGCGAGCGCCGCGTCGAGCTTGCCGTGCAGCTCCGCCTTCAGATGCCGCGCGGTGCGCCGCATCCAGAACACCATCCAGGTGACCAGGCCGACCGAGACGATCGACAGCGAACCGCCCAGCGCCTCCTGTGCCTTGAACGTCATCTCCTGCGAGCCGAATTCGAGACCCGCGCCGAACGCCAGGCTGACGACGACCGCGATGGAGACCCCGAGCCAGATCGGCAGCAGCTTGCTCCGGTTGCCGGTCTTCACCAGATAGGCGACGAGGATGCAGACGACCAGGCTGGCCTCAAGGCCTTCGCGCAGGCCGATCAGGAAGTTGCTGAACACGTTTCGGTTCTCCTTTTTCGCTTCGAGTCCCGTTACGAGAACAGCGCCCGGCCCCACCAGTCGTCCTTGGAGCGGACGCCCGGCGGGACGGCGAAGTGCGCCGAACCCACGTGCTGGATGTACTCGTTGAGTGCGTCGTGTGCCGCGAGGCGGCGCTGCAGCGGAATGAACGCCTTGCGGACATCGCGCTGGTAGGCCAGGAAGAACAGCCCGGCGTCGAGCCGGCCCAGGCCGTCCGTGCCGTCCGTGAAGGAGTAGCCGCGGCGCAGGATCTTCGCACCGTCGTTGCTGTCCGGGTGGGCGAGCCGCACATGGGCGGTCGGCAGCATCGCCTTCAGGAACGGCTCGTCGCGCTCCTTCGCCTTGCCGACCGGGGCACCCTCGCCCTTGTCCCGGCCGAAGACGTCCTCCTGCTCCTGGAGTCCGGTCCGGTCCCAGGTCTCGATGTGCATACGGATGCGCCGGGCCACCAGGTACGAACCGCCGGTCATCCAGCCGGCGTCGTCCTTCTCGCCGACCCACACGTGCTTGTCGAGGGCCGCGGTGTCGGTGCCGGAGATGTTCCGGGTGCCGTCCTTGAAGCCCATCATGTTGCGTGGAGTCTGGGCGTCGGGCGTCGTCGACGACGTCTTGCCGAAGCCCAGTTGGGACCAGCGGATCGCGGTGCGGCCCATGCCGATCCTGGCGAGGTTGCGGATGGCGTGCACCGCGACCTGCGGGTCGTCCGCGCACGCCTGGACGCACAGGTCGCCGCCGCTGCGGGCCGCGTCGAGATTGTCGCCGGGGAACTTCGGCAGATCGACGAGCGCCTCCGGGCGCCGGTCCTCGAGGCCGAACCTCCCCTTGGCGAACAGGGAGGGACCGAAGCCGATGGTCAGGGTGAGCCGGGACGGCTTGAGCCCCAGCGCCTCGCCGGTGTCGTCCGGTGGTGCTTCGGCGAGACCGCCGTACGCCCCGTCGCCGACCGCGTGACCGTCCGTCATGCGCTCGGCCGCCCGCGTCCACTCCTTGAGCAGCGCGATCAGCTCGGCCCGGTCCTTCGTCGTCACGTCGAACGCGGCGAAGTGCAGCCTGTCCTGGACGGCGGTGGCGATACCGGCCTGGTGCACACCGTGGAACGGCACCGCGGCACCGCTGTCCGCGGCCGGCACGGCGTCGTTCTCCGTACGCACCGCGGCGACCGCGCCACCGGCCGCGACCGCGCCGAGTGCCAGCCCGGCACCGCCCCAGCCGAGCAGTGCACGGCGCGACGGGGCGCGGCCCCCGGTGGTGTCCGGCTCGGCGGCGCCCGCGTCGGCGACGTCCGTCCCGGCGGTGTTCTGGCTCTCCTCGGACATGACCGGTGCCTCCCCGTCCGTTACTTCGTCACTGCGGCGGCGAGCTGCGACAGCGGCTCGGCCAGCGCGTTGACGGCGTCCGACAGCTCCTTGCGGTCCGCCTTGCCGACCTTGTCGTAGGAGGTGAACTCGTAGGAGCTCTTGTCCTCGCGGTACTTGTCCAGCAGCGTGTTCAGCGCCGCGAACTGCTTGTCCAGGGTGGCGGTCAGTGCCGCGTCGTTCTTCGAGGCGATCGGCTTCAGGAGGTCGTACGACTTCTGCGCGCCCTCGACGTTGGCCTTGAAGTCGATCAGGTCGGTGTGGCTGTAGCGCTCCTCCTCACCGGTCACCTTGCCGGTGGCGACCTCGTCGAGGAGCTCCTTGGCGCCGTTGGCCATCGAGGTCGGGGTGATCTCCGCCTTGCCGACCCGCTTCTGCCAGTCGACCAGGTCCTTGTAGAGGACCGGGGCGAGGGCCTTCTCCTCGGCGCCGAGCTTCTTGTCCTGCCACAGCGCCTTCTCCAGGCGGTGCCAGCCGGTCCACTTCTGGCCGTCCTCCAGGCCGTCCGCGCGGACGTCGACCTTCGGGTCGATGTCACCGAACGACTCGGCGACCGGCTCGGTGCGCTCCCAGCCGATGCGGGAGTCGGCGTACGCCTTCTTCGCGGCCTCGATGTCGCCCGCGGCGACGGCGTCCGTGAAGACCTTGACCTTCGGCAGCGTCTCGTCGGCCTGCGCCTGCACATAGGTGCGGTAGCCGGCGACGGCCTTGTCCATCTCGGGGCTGCGCTTGACCGCGGTGCCGCCGGTGACCTCGATCTTCTGCCGGAAGCCGGCACCCTTCATGCCGGGCTTGCAGACGACGTCGTACGAACCGGCCTTGACCTCGGCGGTGATGGTGCCCTTGGTGCCGGGGCCGATGTTCTCGCGCTCGGCGACGATCCGGTCGTCCGGGAAGAGGACGTAGACCTCGGTGACCTTGGATCCCTTGTTCTCCACGGCGAGCGCGATGTGACCGGCAGGGAGCTTCTTCTTCGACACCGCGCAGGAGTCGTCCTTCGCGGTGACCTTCACCGCGCCGTCACCCTTGCCGTCGCTCTTCTCGGCGCAGCCCGTGACGGCGGTCAGAGCCGCCGCGGTGGCGACAGCGGTGACGACGGAGAATCGAACGGCTCGCATACGGGCTCCACGAAGGCTGAAGAGGATGAACAGGGCCGCAAAGGGCGGGTGAGGCGGACCTAACTTAACCGAGGCTTACCTCACCGGTACCCACCGGTGCAGTGATTCAGCTCTCACCTGGGGTGCCGGAGAACGGGGCGATCACAGACGGCCCATGGGATCCCCAAGGAACGGTCAAGAGATCGCCAACCGACTCTCGGCGGTGCGAACTCGGGGCGCCTCGGTGCCGGTGGCCGCCGCCGCGGCCCCGTCGCCGTACCGTCCGATCCGCCCCTGCGGCACCACCGGGCCGCACGATGCTTGAATGCGCACGTGAGTGACTACGGCGTACCCGCGGGAATTGACGTACTGCACGTGTTCTGCGGCCCGGACGGACAGCACGGCAACGCTCTCGGGGTCGTACGCGACGGGCGTACGTACCCCGACGAGGCGTCCCGGCAGGCGCTCGCCGGGCAGCTCGGTTTCAGCGAGACCGTGTTCGTCGACGATCCCGAGCGCGGGCACGTCGACATCTACACGCCGGGACTCCGGCTGCCCTTCGCCGGGCATCCGCTCGTGGGCGCCGCCTGGCTGCTCGACCTGGAGATCCTGGAGCTGCCGGTCGGCGACGTCTACGCCCGCCAGGACGGCGAGTTCACCTGGATCGCGGCCCGCCCCGAGTGGGTTCCGGCGCGCACGCTGGAGCAGTACGCATCCGTGGCCGAGGTCGAGGCGCTGACCGGACCTCCTCCGGGGGAGGGCTGGTTGTACGTATGGGCATGGGAGGACGAGGCGGCGGGACGGGTGAGGGCGAGGGCCTTCCCGCGGCGCATCGACGGGATCGTCGAGGACGAGGCGACGGGTGCGGCGGCGCTGCTGCTGAGCGCGCAACTGGGCCGCGCCCTCAACATCACACAAGGGCGTGGCTCCCAGATCCTCACCGCACCCGCGCCGGACGGCGCGGTGGAGATCGGGGGCCGCGTCCTGCTGGCACGGGCAAGCGTGTCGTCGGTGTCGTGACGTCGGACGGGTGAATCGAGGCCCGTCCGGTGATCGAGGGCGGAGCGCACGGGTGACCGGGTCCACCGCCGGAACCCGGTCGTCCCGCCCTCCGCACCCCGTGGGGCCTACGCGCTGCGGGGGAACGCCTCGCCCAGCTCCCGGAACACCGCCGTGTTCAGCGCGAACGCGTTCCTGCACTCGTCGACGATCCGCTTCTTCTCCAGCTCGTCCGCGTCCACCGCGTCCAGCAGCTCGCGGTAACCCCGTTTGAACGAGGCGGGGTTGGCTATCCCCTCGAAGACGTAGAACCGGACGCCGTCGCCCTTGCGTGCGAAGCCCCAGGTCTTCTCCGCCCTGTCGCGGATGATCTGGCCGCCGGAGAGATCCCCGAGATAACGGGTGTAGTGGTGCGCGACGTACCCGGCCGACCAGCGGCGCGCGCACTCGGTGACCCGATCGGCGTACGCGGCCGTCGCGGGCAGTGGCTCCAGGCCCCTGCGCCAGTCCGCACCGCGAAGATGCGCCAGGTCGCGTTCCAGCTCCGCGGTGCGCATCAGCTCCGGCTGTATGAACGGACCGGCGACCGGGTCGGTGCGCAGAGCCTCCGCGCCTTCCTCCAGCGCCCGGTAGACGAACCACAGCTGCTCGGTGTAGCGCGTGTACGCAACCACTCCGAGCCGCCCGCCCAGCAGGTCGCTCATGAAGGTCGAGGTCTCCGCCTCGGTGTGCTGCTCGTGCGACGCCGTGCGGATCAGTGTCGAGAAGGGCGTGGTGGCGGCTGTTGCGTCCAAGGCGGGCCTCCGGGGACCGAGGAGGGAGGGAAGTCCGGAAGAAGACGGAAAAGCCGACAGCAACTGCGCTCGGCAGCCGCTGTCGACATCTCCGATCCTCTTACTTAGGCTTACCTAAGTCAACAGCTTCCCGACGGTCCGTCGGTAAAACGATACGCCCGGTTCCGCCCGTTCGCCGGGGTTGCGGATCGCGTACGAAGGGTCAGGGAAGGGTCAGGATCTCGGCGCCCGTCTCCGTCACCACCAGCGTGTGCTCGAACTGGGCGGTGCGCTTGCGGTCCTTCGTCACCACGGTCCAGCCGTCGTCCCACATGTCGTACTGGTGTGTCCCGAGCGTCAGCATCGGCTCGATGGTGAACGTCATGCCGGGCTGCATCACGGTGGTCGCGTGCGGGCTGTCGTAGTGCGGAATGATCAGGCCGGAGTGGAACGACGAATTGATCCCGTGCCCGGTGAAGTCCCGGACCACGCCGTACCCGAAGCGCTTGGCGTACGACTCGATGACCCGCCCGATCACATTGATCTGGCGCCCGGGGCGGACCGCCTTGACGGCACGGCTCAGCGACTCCTCGGTGCGCTCCACGAGCAGCCGGGACTCCTCGTCCACATCGCCGCAGAGATAGGTGGCGTTGTTGTCGCCGTGCACACCGTTGATGTACGCGGTGACGTCGAGGTTCACGATGTCGCCGTCGCGCAGCACCGTGGAGTCCGGGATGCCGTGGCAGATGACCTCGTTGAGCGACGAGCAGAGCGACTTGGGGAAGCCGCGGTAGCCGAGTGTCGACGGATAGGCGCCGTGATCACACATGAACTCGTGGGCGACGCGGTCGAGTTCGTCCGTCGTCACGCCCGGAGCGATGTGCTTCGCGGCCTCGGCCATCGCCTGTGCGGCGATCCGGCCGGCGATGCGCATGCGCTCGACGGTGTCGGCGTCCTGGATTTCCGGGCCGGTGTACGGCGCAGGAGCCGGCTTGCCCACGTACTCGGGGCGCCGGATATTTCCCGGTACGGAACGGATGGGAGTGATCTCCCCTGGTACGAGCAGCGACTGGCCAGACATGTCAGCGAGTCTAACCAGCGAGCTTGGGGCAGCATGGCTCCGAGGAAAGGAGCCGATGATGGCCCTGTTCAAGAAGCGCACGGTCGGCAAGCCGGGCGAGTGGTACTACTGCCTGGTGCACCAGAAGGTCGAGGAAGGCCCCGAGTGCCCCGCGAAGGACCGGTTCGGCCCCTACACCTCCCGTGAGGAGGCGCAGCACGCCATGGACACGGCGAAGGAGCGGAATCTGGAGTGGGAGACCGATCCCAAGTGGCACGACAACGCCACGCCTCCGGAGACCGACGCGTAGGGTTCCGGCCCGTCCGGCAGCTGCCCCGGGGCTCCGGCCCCGGACCCTGCTCCTCACACGCCGGAGGGGCTGGACTGCCGGCGCCGCACCGCGTCCGCGTCCGTCTCGGAGTCGTACGTGAGGAGCTTCGGCAGCGCCGCAGCCAGCAGCGCGACCGAGGCCACGCACGCCACCCCGCCCGTCCAGATCGCGGACCGGGTGCCCGTCCAGCCCGCCATGGCGCCCGCCCGCACCTGGCCCAGCTGCGGCCCCACGCTGTACGAGAGCACCTCGATGCCCGCCAGCCGGCCGCGCAGCTCCTCCGGGATGGTCTGGTTCCAGATCGTGGAGCGGCCCAGACCGCTGAGCATGTCGCCCGCGCCCGCCACCGCCAGGCAGACCAGCACCAGCCACACATTGCTGAACCACCCGGCCGCCGCGATCGCCAGCCCCCAGGCCGCCGCCCCGAACACCACGAACAGCCCGTGCCGCCGCACCCGTGACGTCCAGCCGCTGGTCAGGCCCAGCACCAGCGATCCGACCGACCCCGCCGCGTACATCAACCCCAGTGACCACTCGGCGTCCAGCTCGTCCGCCAGGAACGGGAAGATCGTGTTCGGGAAGGCGAAGAACATCGCCGCCAGGTCGATCGCGTACGTCCCCAGCAGCACCGGCCGGCTCCAGGCGTATCTCGCCCCCTCGGCGATGCCGCGCAGCGACGGCTTCCGTGCGTGTTCGGCGGGCGGTGCGGGCGCCAGCCGCAGACAGAGGAGCACGGAGACGGTGAACGTGACCACGGTGACCGTGTACGCCGTGGCGTGCCCCGCATAGGCCACCACCAGACCCGCCACCGCCGGGCCGGTGATCGCGCCGAACTGCCAGCGCAGCGAGTTCAGCGCGGCGGCCGCGGTGAGCTGGTCGTGGGGCACGATCCGGGCGATCAGGGAGTCCAGCGCGGGCCGCTGGAGTCCGGCGAGCGCGGACACGCCGCCCGCGACGAGATAGAGAGGCCAGAGCATCGGGTCGGGCATCGCGGCATTCACCAGGAGGACGAGCGCGAGCAGCCCCAGCCCCGCCTCGGTGCCCAGGATCACCTTGCGGCGGTCCGCGGAGTCGGCGAGCGCCCCGCCGTACAGACCGAAGACGACCAGCGGCACCAGCTCCACCGCGCCCATGGCGCCGACGGCGAGCGGCGAACCGGTGAGCTCCTTGATCTGGAGCGGCAGCGCGATCAGTGCCATGAAGCTGCCGAAGTAGGTGACCAGGCCCTGGACCCACAGCAGCCGGAAATCGGCCGAGGAACGCCAGGGCGAGAGATCGGGCAGGAGCGCGGAGAGCCTGGCGGGCAGGGTGGTGGCAGAGGTCACGAGGGGTCATGGTCCGGCGTCGTACGTGCCCTCTGCAACCGGTTTTACGGCGGCCTCGTCCTCGTCACCAGCGCGCGGGCGGCGGCGCGGTCAGCTGGTCGGCGAGCCGGGACAGCCGGTCCCGGAAGCGATGGCGGCCGCGCGGTGCGGGGACGCTGTTCTCCCCGGCCGCCGCGCTCACCAGATGCTGCACGGTGTCCAGGTCCACATCGTCGCGGCAGGTCACCGCGAGGGTCTCATGGGCGAGCCCCCGTACCTCCGGATCGCCGTCGTCCAGCGACAGCACCGTCGCTCCCGCCCGGCGCGCGTCGTGCACCCGTTCCAGCAGCTCGTCCCCGGGCCGCTCCGGAGCCACCAGGAACAGCGTCTCGCCCCGCCCGGCGGCCTCGATCCGGCCCAGACCGACGGCCAGATGCGCCGGATCCCCCGGCTCCACCCGGTGCCGTACGAGCGTGGGCGTCAGCTCCGGCAGCCCGGACCAGGTGGACTCGTCGACCAGATGGGCGGCCAGGTGCCACGGCTCGTACGCCGCTGTGCCCACCAGAAGCAGCCCGCCGCCGTGCGGAACCACGGACGACCGGAGGGCCCCCGCGAACCGGCGGGCCGCGGCGGGCCACTCGGTCCCGGCGAGCACTTCACGGAGCAGGGCGACGCGTACGGCATCCATGGCCCGGCATCATGCCGCAGGACCCGCCACCCGCACCGGCGAACGGCACCGAACCATTCGAACGGGGGCAGGCGCAGTGACGGATGTCGCTGGCGTGACACGCTGCGTTCCCCTCCATGGCGCGCAGTAGTGTCGGGCCATGACTACGAATGACAACGGCAGCGCGCCCAAGCCCCCCGCCAAGGACCCCTGGGACCTCCCCGACGTGTCGGCGCTGACCGTCGGCGTGCTCGGCGGCACCGGCCCGCAGGGCCGCGGTCTCGCCTACCGGCTCGCGCGCGCCGGGCAGAAGGTCATCATCGGCTCCCGTGCAGCCGACCGCGCCCGGACCGCCGCCGGCGAGCTGGGACTCGGCGTCGAGGGCGCCGACAACGCCGAGTGCGCCCGCCGCAGCGACGTGGTGATCGTCGCCGTGCCGTGGGACGGCCACGCCAAAACCCTGGAGTCGCTGCGCGACGAGCTCGCCGGGAAGCTCGTCATCGACTGCGTCAACCCGCTCGGCTTCGACAAGCAGGGCGCGTACGCCCTGAAGCCCGAGGAGGGCAGCGCCGCCGAGCAGGCCGCCGCCCTGCTGCCCGGTTCCCGGGTCACCGCTGCCTTCCACCACCTCTCGGCGGTGCTGCTCCAGGACGAGGCGATCGAGGAGATCGACACCGATGTGCTGGTGCTGGGCGAGGCCCGTGCCGACACCGATCTCGTGCAGGCGCTCGCCGGCCGGATCCCCGGCATGCGCGGAATCTTCGCGGGCCGGCTGCGCAACGCCCACCAGGTCGAGTCGCTGGTGGCCAACCTGATCTCGGTCAACCGCCGCTACAAGGCGCACGCCGGGCTGCGGGCCACGGACGTCTGAGCCCGGAGGGTGCCCACGGCCGCACCCTGCGGAGAGCGGAACGGGGCATGAGGGACACTGGACGGGACCATGCGCCGTCCCGGACAGGAGCTGCCCCCCATGCCCCGCCTCGCTCTCTACGCCCTCGCCGTCTGCGTCCTGGCCGTCGGTGCGGCCGTGATCTCCTTCGTCCAGGGCACCTGGCTCGGGATCATCTGGGTGCTGCTGGCCGGACTCTCCTCCAACATGGCGTGGTACTACCTGCGCAAGCACCGCGCAGAGGCCGCCGCCGGATGACCGCGGCCGGACACCCCTAACCGACGCCGCAGGACGGATTCGACTGCTGCCAGAACTGGTAGGCGTCGAAGCCGCAGTACGTGTCGGACTCGCTGACGCCCAGCGACTGCAACAGGCCGTGGATCGCATCGAAGAAGACGGTGTTCACCTCGGGGATCCACAGCAGCCCGAACACCGCGAACAGGCCGAACACCGCGAACGGCTCCACCTGGCGGCGGATCCTGTACGACAGCCACGGCTCGATCACCCCGTACCCGTCCAGCCCCGGGACCGGCAGAAGGTTCAGGATCGACGCGGTGACCTGGAGCAGCGCCAGGAACGCCAGCGCGTACCGGAACCCCAACGGGACACCGTCCAGCGCGTGCAGCCAGAACGGCGCCGTGCAGACGACCGCGAACAGTACGTTCGTCAGGGGGCCCGCCGCCGAGATCAGACTGTGCTTCCAGCGGCCGCTGATCCGGCCCCGCTCGATGAAGACCGCGCCACCGGGCAGCCCGATCCCGCCCAGGATCACGAACAGCACCGGCAGCACGATGCTCAGCAGCGCATGGGTGTACTTGAGGGGATTCAGCGTCAGATAGCCCTTCGCCCCGATCGAGATGTCCCCGCTGTGCAGTGCGGTGCGCGCGTGCGCGTACTCGTGCAGACAGAGCGAGACGACCCAGGCCGCCGTGACGAAGAGGAAGATCGCAAGCCCCGGCAACTCGGCGAAGTCCGTCCACACCGCCCAGCCGGAGACCGCCATGACGGCGGCGATCCCGAGGAAGATGGGACTGATCCGCCGGTCGCTGCGGGCAACTGCGGTGGTCATCAGCGGACTCCAAGTGGCTGGGCGGCAGAAGAGGGAGCGCGTCACGTGCCGGACGAGTCCCGACCGTACAGGCGACACGACGGAAACGACTCGCATCCGGGTGGTGGTTCCGGACAGGGTGGACACATGACGAGCGATACCGCGGAACCGCTGGGCGACGCCGAGGGCCGGAACGGATCGCCGCTGCCGGGCGTCTGTCCGATTCCCGATTCCGGTCACGGAGAATAGGGGCGTGCGCTACAGCATCCTCGGCACCACGCAGGCACTCCACGACGACGGCACGGCCGTCGCCATCGGTGGGGCGCGGCTGCGCGCCCTGCTGACCGTTCTCGCGCTGAGCCCCGGCCGTGCGGTGCCGGCCGCGGTGCTCGTAGACGAGGTGTGGGACGGCGAGCCGCCCGCCGACGCGGTGGGTGCCCTGCAGGCGCTCGTCGGCCGGCTCCGGCGGGTTCTCGGCCATGAGGCCATCACCTCCGCCGAGAGCGGCTACCGGCTTGCCGCCGATCCAGACGCGGTCGACCTGCACCGCTTCGACCGGCTCACGGGGGAGGGGGTGCGGGCCCTGGACGCGGGCGATCCGGCCACGGCCGTCACCGTCCTCGACGATGCGCTCGCCCTGTGGCGGGGCCCGGTCCTCGCCGATCTGCCCGACCGCGGCGCCGTCGCCACCCGCTGGACGGCCCGCCGACTCGACGCCCGGCGCACCCGGCTCGCCGCGGCGCTGGCGCTGGGCCGCGCCGACGAGGTCCTGCCGGAACTGGTCGCGCTCTGCGCCGACCACCCGATAGACGAACCGCTCCAGGCGCTGCGCCTGCGGGCACTGCGGGACGCCGGACGTACGGCGCAGGCCTTGGCGGCGTACGAGGAGGTGCGCACCGTGCTCGCCGACCGCCTCGGCACCGACCCCGGCCCGGAACTGCGGTCTCTGCACGCGGAGTTGCTGCGCCAGGAACCGGCGCGGGCGGCGTCGAACCACGGGGTCGGACATGGTCGGGCGCCCGCGCCGGGTCGCACGCCCGGGCTCGGTCGGACGCCCGGGCAGGGGCCGGCCGCCGCGCCGCACCACGCGCCTGCGCCGAACCGGCCGCCGCTGGCGGACCCGACCGCCGTGCCGAACCGGGCGTCCCGGCCGGCCCGCACCCCCGTTCCTGCCCTCGCCCACGACGGCCCCCCGGCCCCGTACGCGCCCGCCGCACCCCACGGCAACCTGCGCGCCAGGCTCACCAGCTTTGTCGGGCGCGAGGCCGATATCGAGGCGCTTCGGGACGACCTCGGGCAGGCCCGGCTCGTCACCCTTCTCGGGCCCGGGGGAGCGGGCAAGACCCGGCTCTCTCAGGAGGCCGCCGAGTCCGCCGGGCTCGCCTGGCCGGACGGCGTCTGGCTGGCCGAGCTCGCCCCCGTCGACGACCCGCAGACCGTGCCCGAAGCGGTACTGACCGCGCTCGGCGCCCGCGAGACCGTGCTGCGCGGCGCAGGCGCCGAGGAACTCCGGGCCGCCGAGCGCAGCGCGGGTGACCCGCTCGTCCGGCTGACCGAGCACTGCTCCCGGCGCCGCATGCTGCTGCTCCTCGACAACTGCGAGCACGTCATCGAGGCCGCAGCCGCGCTCGCCGACCATCTGCTCGTCCACTGCCCGGACCTCACGGTCCTGGCCACCAGCCGTGAACCCCTCGGTGTACCGGGTGAGTTCGTCCGCCCCGTCGACCCGCTGCCCGACCCGATGGCGCTGCGCCTGCTCGCCGACCGGGGCGCCGCCGCGAAGCCGGGCTTCCGGATCGACGCGGACGAGGAGACCGCGGCGGCCGCCGCCGAGATCTGCCGCCGGCTCGACGGACTGCCGCTCGCCATCGAACTCGCCGCCGCCCGGCTGCGGATGCTCAGCCCACGCCAGATCGCCGACCGGCTCGACGACCGGTTCCGCCTGCTGACCAGCGGAGCCCGTACCGTGCTGCCGCGCCAGCAGACACTGCGCGCGGTCGTCGACTGGTCCTGGGACCTCCTCGACGCATCCGAACGCGCCGTACTGCGCAGGCTGTCCGTCTTCGCCGGCGGCTGCACACTGACCGCGGCCGAAGCGGTCTGCGCGGACCGGCCGCAGGACGCGCGCGAGGTGGCCGGGGTGCTCGGTTCGCTCGTCGACAAGTCCCTCGTCGTCGCCGCACCCGCCGACGACGGGGAAATGCGCTACCGGCTGCTGGAGACCGTCGGCGAGTACGCCGCCGAGCGGCTCGACGAGGCCGGGGAGCGGGCCACCGTCGAGCGGCGCCACCTGGTGCACTTCCGGGAGCTGGCCCGTACCACCGACCCCCTGCTGCGCGGCGCCGGGCAGCGGGCGGCCATCGGCCTCCTCCAGCGGGAGTACGAGAATCTGCGCACCGCCCTGCGCCACGCCGTCGCCGCCGGTGACGAGCAGGAGGCGGTCTGCCTGGTGCTCTCGCTCTCCTGGTACTGGCAGATGCGCGATCTGCGCGCCGACGCCCTGCACTGGGCCGATGCGGCCGCCGCGCTGGGCCCGGATCCCTTCGCCCCGCCGGCCCGGCCCGCCCCGTCGATCCGGGAACGCTGCACCGACGCGCCGCCGCCGATGGGTCCGGAGCTGCTCCAGGAGGCGAGGCGCGGCGTCGCGCTGATCCAACTGGTCAGCATGGACCACGCGTTGGACGAGTGGACCAACGAGAAGAGCATGGAGCGGCTGCGCGTCATCGCCGCCACCTACCGGGTGGGCCAGCCGCAGACCTGCCGTACCCCCGCGTCGCTCTGGTTCTTCGCGGTCATGCTCACCGGGGGCGTCGCGGACCTGCGCGAACTGGTGGACGAAACGGTCCGTGCCGCCCGCGAGTTCGGCTACGAGTGGGAGCTGGCAGCAGCGCTCCAGATGCGCGCCAATGTGCTTGCCAACCGCCCTGACTGGTCGGGTGAGGCCCGCGTGGACGCCGACGAGAGCCTGGAGATCTTCAGCCGGCTCGGTGACGACTGGGGCGCCGCCGAGTCGCTCTCCTCCCGCGGGGAGGCCAACGAGCGACGGGGCGATTACACCCGTGCGGCCGACGACTACCAGGCCGCCATCGGCTACGCCGAGCGGCTCGGTGCCCAGTCCCAGGCGGCGGTGCTCCGTACCCGGTACGCCTCCGTGCTCGCCGAACTGGGCCGCAGCGCCGAGGGCGAGGCGATCCTGCGCGAGGTGCTCGCCGAGGGGCGGGCGGCGGGACACGAGGCGATGCCGTTCGCGCGTCTCTTCCTCGCCATGCTGCTGGGCAGCACCGGCCGCACCGCCGAGGCCCGTGAACAGTACGCCGAGCTGGGCGACGCGTTCAGATCCGAGACCCTGGCGATCTTCGAAGGGTTCGTGCTGGGCGGGCAGGCCTGGCTGGACAACCAGGAGGGGCTGTACGCCGAGGCCGTGGCCCGGAGCCGGCAGGCGCTGAAGCGGTCCGGGGACCCGCTGGCGCAGATGGTGGCGCCCCAGATGTCCGTCATCAACCTCGTCACCCTCGCGCGGGCCCTGGCCGGACTCGGCGGTGAGGGCAGGGCGGCCCTCGCCGCCCGGCTGCTGGGCGCGGGCAGGGGTCTGCTGCCGAACGGCCATGTGTGGACGACGATAGAGCGGAAGAACTACGCCGAGGCGGAGGCGGCGGCCCGCGCCGCTCTCGGCGAGGCCGGCTACGAGGCCGCGTACGCCGAAGGCGATGGCCTCGCACTGGAGGAGGCCATCGCCCTGTTCGACGCGTACCGGGAGTGAACCGGAGGGGGCGCGTCAGGTCTTCTTGCGGAACTTGGCGACCGCGAGGGGCGCCGTCACCGCGGTGATGACCGCGGCCCAGCCGAGCGTCAGCCACACCGAGTGCGCCACCGGACCGCCGAGCATCAGCCCACGTGCCGCGTCCGCGAGATTGGACAGCGGGTTGTAGTCGGTGAAGGCCTGGAGCCAGCCCGGCATCGTGGCCGGCGGGGCGAAGATCGACGAACCGAACTGCAGGGGCATCAGCACGAGGAATCCCATCGCCTGAACCGACTGGGACGTCTTGAGGGACAGCCCGAGCAGGATGAAGATCCACATGATGGCGGCGCCGAACACCGCCGACAGCGCGACCGCCTCCAGCAGGCCGAGCACCGAGGTCTTGATCTCCAGGCCGAGGGCGAAGCCCATGGCCAGCAGGATCACCGTGGCGACCATCATCCGGCCGAGCTCGACCACGATCTTCGCGATCAGGACCGAGGAACGGGCGATCGGCATCGTCCGGAACCGGTCCATGACGCCCTTGCGGAAGTCGTCGTTGACACCGGTGCCGACCGCTGAGGCGATGTTCATGCCCATCATCGCCATCAGGCCGGGGATCAGATAGTTGATGTACTCCTGCCGACCGCCGCCCAGGCTTCCGCCGACGGAGCCGCCGAAGACGTACACGAACAGCAGCGTGAAGATGACCGGCATCAGGAGCGCGTCGAACATCGACTCCGGGTCCTGCTTGATCTGGAGCAGGTTGCGCCGCACCAGCGCGCCGATGTGCCGCAGATTGCCGCGCAGGCCGATCCGGCCCTCGTCGTGGAGCGCCTTCGCCGGTGCGGTGCCGGTCGGGGCGTCGGGCGTCAGAGTCGCCGTGCTCATGCCGCGACCTCCTCGGGGATCGTGTCGGTCACGGACGTGGTCGTCTTCTCGCCGGTGATGGCCAGGAAGACCTCGTCCAGGCTGGGCAGCGCGGTGGCGATGTGCGCGATGGACAGCCCCCGGCCGGCGAACAGGCCGATGACGGCGGTCAGTTGGTCGTCGCTGAGGATCGGGACGTACAGCATTCCCTCGTCCGGGACGGCCTGCGAACCGGCGACCCCGTCGAGACCGGCCTCCGCGAGCGCCTGCACCATGGCGGGCAGCTGCGCCGGATCCGTGGGCCGGATCTGCAGGGTGCGGCCGCCGACCTTCGCCTTGAGCTCGTCGACCCCGCCGTTGGCGATGATCTTGCCCTTGTCGATGACGGTGAGCTCGTCGGCGAGCTGCTCGGCCTCTTCCATGTACTGCGTGGTGAGCAGCACGGTCGCCCCCTCCGCGACCATCCGCTGCACCTCGTCCCAGACCTCGTTACGGGTCCGGGGGTCGAGCCCCGTCGTCGGCTCGTCGAGGTAGAGCACGGCCGGGCTGCCGATCATCGAGGCGGCCAGGTCGAGACGGCGCCGCATACCGCCGGAGTAGTTCATCGCGGCCTTCTTGGCCGCGTCGGTGAGCGAGAACCGCTCCAGCAGCTCGTCGGCGCGGGTCCGCGCGGTCTTGCGGGGCAGGTCGAGGAGGCGCCCGATCATGTAGAGGTTCTCCCAGCCGGAGAGCTTCTCGTCGACCGAGGCGTACTGGCCGGTCAGGCCGATGACCCGGCGCAGCTGCCGGGGCTGCTTCACCACGTCGTAGCCCGCGACGGTGGCGTGTCCGGCGTCCGGCATGATGAGGGTGGAGAGGCAGCGCACGAGGGTGGTCTTGCCGGCGCCGTTGGGGCCGAGCACACCGAGGACGGTGCCCTCGCGTACGTCGAGGTCCACGCCGTCCAGTGCCTTGGTCTCGCCGTAGTGCTTGACCAGCCCCCGCACCTCGACGGCGTTGCCGCCGGTCCTGGGGTTCTTGTCGATTCGCGTCATGCCCACCATGGGAACATCCGCCACCGACAGTCCACCGACATTCTGCCGACAGGGCGCCCGTGGCCGCGCCTGCAGGCCACCGATACGCGCCGACAGCCCGCCGATGGGGGAAGTCGGCGGGCTGTCGTGGTGCGGGCAGTGGTCAGTGATCCCCCGGCGGGGACACGCGCTAGTGGAAGGTGTGCTCCGGGGCCGGGAAGCTGCCGCCGACGACCTCGTCGGCGAACTCCTTGGCCGCGTCGCCGAGCACCTTGCGCATGTTCGCGTACTGCTTGGTGAAGCGCGGCACCTTGCCGCCGGTGAGCCCGACCATGTCGGTGTAGACCAGCACCTGGGCGTCGGTGTCCGGACCGGCGCCGATGCCGACGGTCGGGATCTGCAGACTGCGGGTGATCTCGGCGGCCACCTCGGCCGGTACGAGCTCCAGGACGACGGCGAACGCCCCCGCGTCCTGTGCCGCCTTGGCGTCCCGGATCAGCCGGTGCGCGGCCTCGTCGCTGCGGCCCTGCACCCGGTAGCCCATGGTGTTCACGGACTGCGGGGTCAGCCCGAGGTGCGACATGACCGGGATGCCGGCCGACACCAGCAGCTCGGTCTGCGCGAGCGAACGCTCGCCGCCCTCCAGCTTCACCGCACCCACGCCGGCCTCCTTGACCAGCCGGGTGGCGTTGCGCAGGGCCTGGACGGGCCCTTCCTGGTAGGCCCCGAAGGGCAGGTCGCCGACGATGAGGGCGCGCTTGGTGCCCCGTACGACAGCGGCGGAGAGGATGGCGACCTCGTCCATCGTGACGGGCACGGTGGTCTCGTAGCCGAGATGGCAGTTGCCCATGGAGTCGCCGACGAGCATGACCGGGATGCCGGCCTCGTCGAAGACGGACGCCGTCATCGCGTCGTAGGCGGTCAGCATGGGCCACTTCTCGCCGCGCTCGGTGGCGGCGGCGATGTCATGGACGGTGATGCGGCGGGTGCTCTTGCCTCCGTACAGCGCCTTGCTGCTGTCGGTGGGGGCCCCCGCGGGGGTTGCGGGCTGGTTCTGCGCAGCCTGAAGCGTCATTGCCAACGGCTCCTTCGTCATCTCGAGGCGCCCTGACGGCGTCCCCGGACCGGTTCCATGGTGGCATCCCGGGCCGTCCTCGGGAAGTGGGCCCTCTCGGCAAAGACTTTCCAATACGAGACGGTCTCGTATCGAAAGGGGGTTAGGCTCCCTGTCATGTCGATACCGTCCGGCCCTCCCGCGGCCGCGTCCCAAGTTCCCGAGGCGATCCACCGTCGTCGCTGGGCGATCCTCGTCGTTCTGATGTTCAGCCTGCTCATCGTGGTGCTGGACAACTCGATCCTGAACGTCGCGGTCAAGACCATCGCATCCCCGGCGCCCACCGGGCTCGGAGCCACCCAGAGCGAGCTGGAGTGGGCGATCAACTCCTACACGCTCGTCTTCGCCGGACTGCTCTTCACCGCCGGTCTGCTCGGTGACCGCATCGGACGCAAGAAGGTCCTGCTCTTCGGCATCCTGCTGTTCGGTATCGGCTCGGCCCTCGCCGCGATGTCCGGCTCGCCCGGCGAACTCATCACCTGGCGTGCCGTGATGGGCTTCGGCGCCGCGTTCGTGATGCCCGCCACCCTCGCCATCCTGATGAACGTCTTCGAGCGCGACGAGCAGCCCAAGGCCATCGGTATCTGGGCGGGCAGCGTCGGCCTGGCCATCGCCATCGGCCCGATCACCGGCGGACTGCTGCTCGAACACTTCTGGTGGGGCTCGATCTTCCTGGTCAACGTGCCCGTGGTGATCGTCGCGCTGATCGCGATGGTGGTACTGGTGCCGGACTCCAGGGACCCGAAGCCGGGCCGGATCGACCCGCTCGGCGTCGTACTCTCCATCGTCGGCCTGGTCCTGCTGGTCTTCGGCATCATCCGCGGCGGCGAACTCGCCGACTTCGCCGATCCCCTCGTGCTTCTGTCGATCATCGGCGGCCTGGTCGTCCTGGCCGGCTTCGTCTGGCACGAGAAGCGCAGCAGTCACCCGGCCATCGATGTCTCGTACTTCAGGAACGGTGCGTTCTCCGCCGCTGTAGCCGCCGTGGCGTTGGTCTTCTTCGCGCTGATGGGCGTGACCTTCTTCTCCGCCTTCTACCTGCAGAGCGTGCGCGGCTACAGCGCCCTGCAGTCCGGGCTGCTGATCGTGCCACTGGCCGCCGCACAGATGATCTTCGCGCCGCGCGCCCGGCTGGTCGTCCAGCGGTTCGGCGCCCGTGCGGTGTGTGCGGTCGGGATGCTGCTGGTGTCCGCCGGGCTGCTGGCCTTCACGCTGTTCGACGCCGATACGCCCGTCTGGGTGCTGTGCGTGGTCTTCTTCGTCCAGGGCACCGGCATGGCGCACGTCATGCCGCCCGTCACCGTCGCCGTGATGCAGGCGCTGCCGCGCGAGAAGGCCGGCTCCGGCTCGGCCATCAACAACACCTTCCGGCAGGTCGGCGGGGCGCTCGGGATCGCCGTCCTCGGCTCGGTGCTGTCCACCGTCTACCGCGGTGACATCGAGGGCCACCTCGGCGCGCTGCCGGCCCCGGCCAGGGACGCGGCGGGCGAGTCGATCGAGGCGACGCTCGGTATCGCGGAAAAGCTCGGCCCGGCGGGCCGCCCGCTGGTCGCCGCGGCGAACGACGCCTTCCTCGGCGCCATGCACGTCACCGCCGTCGGCTCGGCCTCCGTCGCCCTGATCGGTGCGCTGGTGGTCGGCCTGTTCCTGCCGGGCAGGCCGCCCGCCGAGCAGCCGGCCGGCGAGGGGGAGGGCGAGGCCGAGGGAGAGCGCACTGTGCCCGCGGGCGGGCCGATGACGACCACGGCCGCCGACAGCTGAGAACGGCCGCCCCGGACGCCCAGGACACTCCCGGGCGCCCGGGGCGTCGAGCGGGACACCGCCCACGTCGGCGAGAATCGAGGTGGGGGAGGCGGACGGGTGCGGCGAGAGGTGGAACCACGTGCAGATGCAGGACGAGGAGCTGGAGCCGCGGCGCGGCCGACCGCGCAGCGTGGCTGCCGAACGGGCCATCCTGGACGCCGTCGTCGAACTGCTGGAGGCCGGTGAACCACTGGCCGGGCTGTCCATCGAACGCATCGCCCGGACCGCGAAGGTCGGCAAGGCCACCATCTACCGACGCTGGAGCGGCAAGGAAGAGCTCTTCGTCGACGTACTGCGCGACATCGAGCCCCCGGAACCGACCGTCTCAGGCACCGCCGGGCTCACCGATCTGCGGCTGATGCTGGAGTCGCTGCGCAGGCGCGGACTCGCCCAGCGCTCCTCGGTCTTCCTCCACAACGTCTTCGCGCAGATGAAGAGCCACCCCAAGCTGTGGACCGAGTACCACTCCACGGTGATCGAACCCCGCCGCGCCGCTATGCGGGCCGCCGTGCAGCGGGCGGTCGACGCGGGGGAGCTCCGGGCGGACCTGGATGTGGAGCTGATGGACGACCTGTTCGTCGGCCCCATGCTGGTGCGGACCATTCACCGGCTCGATGCGCCACTGCCGGAGGATCTCGCCGACCGCATCATCGGGGCCTTGGTGGAGGGCCTGGCGCCACGGCCCGCCGCTGTCCCCGAGCCCGCACGGACCCCCGCCACATCCGGCAAAAGCGCAGGCCACGGCTGACTCGCCCGGATCCGCCCGAGTGTGCGCGTTCTGTCACAAGGCCCCGCGGAGCCCTTCCGGCCGGAACCCGCCGGTCCACGTCCTTCGTCCTCGTGGCAGTACAACCGTCGTCGACGGCAGGAAAGACATCGCTCATCCCCTAGGGTCAGGGGCGCGGCGATGTGCACGGCAAGGCAGTGAGGACAGCGCGATGGTGCAGGCGTACAGGGCGGACACCGAGAACGGCAGCGCGGAACCGCAGCGCACCGGATCCCGGTTCCAGGGCCTGCGCGACAGATGGACCGACGGCAGGGGCATGTGGCGGCGCGGCATCGTCCTCGCCGTCTGCGCGGTCCTGCTGACCTTCGTGATGATCTTCCACGCGGAGATCCCCAACACCATCGGCAACCTGGGCAGCCTCTCCGAGACTTTCCTGCCGTGGTTCGGCCTGTTCATTCCCCTGCTCCTGGTCCTGGGCCTGGCGCGCCGCTCGGCGACCGCGCTGATCGCCCTGCTGCTGCCGGTCGTGGTCTGGCTCAACATCTTCGGCGGGCTGCTCACCGACAAGTCGGGCAGCGGTGGCGACCTCACCGTCGCCACCCACAACGTCAACGCGGACAACCCCGACCCGGCAGGCACCGCCCGGCAGGTCGCGGGCTCCGGCGCGGACGTCATCGCCCTGCAGGAGCTGCCGCCCGGCGAGGTTCCGGCGTACGAGTCGGCGCTCGCCGCCCGCTATCCGTACCACTCGGTCGAGGGGACGGTCGGCCTGTGGAGCAAGTACCCGATGAGCGGCACCAGGCCCGTCGACATCAGGATGGGCTGGACCCGGGCGATGCGTTCCACGGTGAGGACACCCGAGGGCGAGGTCGCGGTCTATGTGGCCCACATGCCGTCCGTACGGGTCAAGCTGAACGCCGGATTCACCGCCAGCCAGCGGGACGAGAGCGCGGATGCGCTCGGTGAGGCCATCGCCGACGAACAGCTCGACAGGGTGATCCTGCTCGGCGACCTCAACGGCACGATGAACGACCGCTCGCTGAACGCGGTCACCTCCCAGATGCGGTCCACCCAGGGCGCGGCGGGCGACGGCTTCGGCTTCAGCTGGCCGGCGTCGTTCCCGATGGCCCGGATCGACCAGATCATGGTCAAGGGCGTCGAGCCGATGTCGTCATGGACGCTTCCGGCGACGGGCAGTGACCACCTGCCGATCGCCGCCCGCGTCGCACTCTGACGAAACGGCCCGTTCACCTCGTGGCACAAACCGTCTGAGAGTATTTGTTCCAATCGGGAACAAGGACCTGCCGGCGAGAGAGCCGGTGGGCCGGGATCCCCTGCGGAAAGGTCTCCCCTCATGCCACTGGCTCTTCTAGCGCTGGCCATAAGCGCCTTTGGCATCGGAACCACGGAATTCGTGATGATGGGCCTGCTGCCCGATGTCGCGGACGACCTGGGCACATCCGTGCCCACCGCGGGCTATCTCGTATCGGCGTACGCGCTCGGCGTCGTTCTCGGCGCCCCGCTGCTCACCGCCGTCGGTTCCCGGGTCCCGCGCAAACGGATGCTCCTGCTGCTGATGGCGCTGTTCACCCTCGGCAACCTCGCCTCCGCGTTCGCCCCCGGCTTCGGCTGGCTGGTCGCCGGCCGGTTCCTCGCCGGACTGCCGCACGGCGCGTTCTTCGGGGTCGGCGCGGTCGTCGCCGCGCGGCTGGTCGGCGAGGGGCGGCAGGCGAGGGCCGTCGCGACGATGTTCCTCGGCCTCACCGTCGCCAACATCGTCGGCGTACCGGCGGCCACACTGCTCGGCCAGCACCTCGGCTGGCGCGCGACCTTCCTGGTCGTCGGGGTGATCGGGCTCTGCTCGTTGGCCGCGCTCGCCCGGCTCGTTCCGCACATTCCGGTCGACGCGCAGCAGGGCCTCGGCCGCGAACTGCGCGCCCTCGGCGACCGGCAGGTGCTGCTCGGCCTGCTCACCGCCGTCCTCGGTTTCGCCGGGGTCTTCGCCGTCTACTCGTACCTGTCGGCCATGACGACCGAGGCGATGGGCTTCGGCGAGTCCTCGGTGACGCTGGTGCTCGCGCTGTTCGGTATCGGCATGACACTCGGCGCACTCGCCGCCGGACCCCTGACGGACCGCGCGCTGCGGCCCACGCTGTACGGCTCCCTGGCCGCACTTGCGGTGGTCCTGGTGGTCTTCCCGTTCGCCGTGCAGGTGAAGTGGGCGGCGCTGGTGATGGTCGTCCTGCTCGGCGGGGTCGGGTTCATGACCACGACGCCGCTGCAGATGCTCGTCATGAAGAAGGCGAAGGACGCCCCGACGCTGGCCTCCGCCTCCAACCACTCGGCGTTCAACCTCGCCAACGCGGGCGGCGCCTGGCTGGGCGGCGTGGCGATCGCGGCGGGCTGGGGCTGGACGTCCCCGGCTCTGGTGGGCGCGGTCCTGACGGTGGGGGGCCTGGCGGTGGCGGTCACGGCGGGCGTGCTGGACCGCGGCGGGCGGGGCGAGTCCCGGGTGCTGGCAGGCGTGGGTGCGCGGGGTGCGCGGGAAGAGAGCCACGCGGACGTGGCCTGAGGGCGGCGTTCGGCCCGGATCGGGCCGGCCGAGCGGCGGCAGCCCCATGTCTTCGGGCCATGGGGCTCGAGGACGAAGCGGCTGCCGGGGCGGCCCGGCTCTCGTCGAAACCGGTCCGCCCCGCCCCGTTCACGCCGACTCGCGCCACCGGTTCGTGATCGGCAGCCGCCGGTCCTTGCCGAACCCCTTGGGCGAGATCTTCGTACCCGGCGGGTACTGGCGCCGCTTGTACTCCGCCGTGTCCACCAGCCGCAGCGTCTTCGTGACCAGCGCCTCGTCGAACCCGGCTGCCACGATCGTGTCCAGCCCCAGGTCCCGGTCGACGTACATCTCCAGGATCCGGTCCAGTACGTCGTAGTCGGGCAGCGAGTCCGTGTCGACCTGGTCCGGCCGCAGCTCGGCGCTGGGCGGCTTGGTGATGGAGGCCTCCGGGATCGGCGGCGTCCGGCCGCGTTCCTCCGCGGCCCGGTTGCGCCACTTCGCCAGCCGGAAGATCGACGTCTTGTAGACGTCCTTGATCGGCCCGTAGGCGCCGACGGAGTCCCCGTACAGCGTCGAGTAGCCGACCGCCAGCTCCGACTTGTTGCCCGGCGCCAGGACGATCTGGCCCTCCTGGTTGGAGACGGCCATCAGCATCGTGCCACGCAGCCGAGACTGCAGGTTCTCCTCGGCCAGACCGGTGAGCCCCAGCGACTCCATGTACGCGTCGAACATCGGCTCGATCGGTACGGTGCGGAAGTTGAGCCCGGTGCGCCGCGCCAGTTCCGCCGCGTCGCCCTTGGAGTGGTCCGATGAGTACTTCGACGGCATCGAGATCCCGTACACGTTCTGCGCCCCCAGCGCATCGCATGCGATGGCGGCGACGAGCGCCGAGTCGATCCCGCCGGAGAGCCCGATCAGCACACTGCTGAAACCGTTCTTCGCGGCGTAGGCGCGCAACCCCACGACGAGTGCCGAGTACAGCTCCTCGTCGTCGTCGAGCCGCTCCGCGTAGCCGCCGGTCAGCTCCGCCTCGTACGCCGGGACGGGCTTGTCGGAGAGGACCGCATGGTCGATCCGCAGACCGTCGTTGACCACCCCGGACGGAGCCTCGGGCGCGGCGGCCGGCAGGTCCAGGTCGAGGACGACGCTGCCCTCGGCGAACTGCGGGGCCCGGGCGATCACCTCGCCGTCCTTGTCGACGACGATCGAGTCGCCGTCGAAGACCAGCTCGTCCTGGCCGCCGATCATCGCCAGGTAGGCGGTGGTGCAGCCGGCCTCCTGGGCCCGCTTGCGGACCAGGGCCAGCCGGGTGTCGTCCTTGTCCCGCTCGTACGGCGAGGCATTGATCGACAGCAGCAGCCCGGCCCCGGCGGCCCGGGCGGCCGGCACGCGGCCGCCGTCCTGCCAGAGGTCCTCGCAGATCGCGAGTGCCACATCGACACCGTGGACCCGCACGACGGGCATCGAGTCGCCCGGCACGAAGTACCGGAACTCGTCGAAGACGCCGTAGTTGGGCAGGTGGTGCTTGGCGAAGCTCAGGGCGACCCGGCCGCGGTGCAGCACCGCGGCGGCGTTCTGCGGCGCCCCGGCGGGCTGGCCGTAGCGCGGCTGGGCCTTCTCGGAACGGTCGAGATATCCGACCACGACCGGCAGCTCCCCGAAGCCCTCCGCGTCGAGACGGGCGGCGAGCGCACGCAGCGCGTCCCGCGACGCCTCGACGAAGGACGACCGCAGGGCCAGGTCCTCGACGGGGTAACCGGTCAGCACCATCTCGGGGAATGCCACCAGGTGGGCGCCCTGTTCGGCGGAGTGCCGGGTCCAGTGGACGATCGCCTCGGCGTTGCCGGCGAGGTCACCGACGGTCGAGTCGATCTGGTTGAGTGCGAGGCGTAGTTGAGGCACGCGGCTCAGTCTAATCGTCTTCCTGACGCGATGTCCTGGCGGACCGCTCCACCGCAGCCGCGGCCCGCCAGGTCCGGTCAGCGGCGGTAGCCGAGGACCGTCATCATGTTCGCGTTCGAGTGGTAGACGTTGTGGCAGTGGAGCATCCACAGCCCCGGGTTGTCCGCGTCGAACTCCACGGCCACCGAACTGTTGGGCAGGACGACCGCCGTGTCCTTGCGTGCCCCGGGAGCCCTGTCGAGCACCGAACGCGGTCCCGCGGACCCCGCGAGCGCGAACGTATGCCCGTGCAGGTGGATCGGATGCCACATCTCCGTGATGTTGTAGAACTCCAGCCGGACCCGCTCGCCGGCCTTGACCGGATGACGCCAGGCGGGGTCGTACTTCCTGTGGTCGAAGCCCCAGTCGAACGACCTCATGTTGCCGGTCAGCTTGATCCGGATCGTCCGGTCGGGCGCCCGGGTGGCCAGTGCCACGGACGCATCGGCCTTCAGCTCGGGGGCCGACACCAGCTGCCCGTTCAGCTCCTTCGGCCATACGGAGGCCTTCGGCGCCGCGCCACCGCCGGTACGGAGCAGGGCCAGCGCCGACATGTTCCTCCCCTCGGCGACCGCCGTCAGCGGGAACACCCCGTCCCCGGCGGTGACCAGCACGTCGTACCGCTCGCCCATGCCCAGCAGCAGTGCGTCGGTCGTGGTGTGCCGGACCGGGAAGCCGTCCGCGTGCGTGATGGTCATCCGGTGGCCGCCGAGCGCGACGCGGAAGGGGGTGTCGCCACCCGCGTTGATGATGCGCATCCGGATCCGGTCGCCGGGCTTCGCGGTGAACGTGGTCGGGTCCTTCGGGATGCGGCCGTTGATCAGGTAGTGCGGGTATGCGACATCGCTGGCCGGACCGCGGAGCAGTTCGCTCCTGGCGCCCATCAGCACCCGCGAGGGACCGGACCCGGAACCGGGCTTGTCATCGGACATGGAGGACCCGTGATCCATCCCCTCCATGCCGGCCATGCCGTGGGAGAGCTCGCTGAGCACCGCGTCCGGCGTGGAACCCGCCACCCCGTCGACCCAGTCGTCGAGCATGACGACCCACTCCTTGTCGTACGACAGGGGTTCCTTCGGGTCCTCGACGATCAGCGGGGCGTACAGGCCGCGGTCCTGCTGCACGCCGACGTGCGGATGGAACCAGTACGTCCCCGTCTGTCGCACCGCGAAGCGGTATGCGAACTCCGCGCCCGCCTTGACCCCCGGCTGTGTCAGGCCGGGTACGCCGTCCATGTCGTTGCGCACATGGAGTCCGTGCCAGTGCAGGGTGGTAGGTGTCGGCAGGTGGTTGGCGAGAGTGACTGCCAGGGTGTCGCCCGCGGTGATCCGGATCTCCTTGCCGGGCAGCCGGTCCCCGTACGCCCAGGAAGGGACGGTGAGACCGCCGCCCAGATCCAGACGGGCAGGGGTGGCGGTGAGGTGGAGCTTCCGCACAGGACCGGAGCCCCGCTTGGCCTCGACGGCTGCGACCTCCTCGCCGTCGGGCGAAACGTACTCACCGTGGCTCCTCACCGGGGACGACGGCTTCCGGGTCATGCCGTCGTGGTTCATGGCGCCGGGGTTCGCGACGGGCTTGTCCACGTCCTTGCCACCGGAGCAGGCGGCCAGGACTCCCGTTCCGGCCAGGGCGATTCCGGCGCCGAGCACGGCGCGTCGAGTGTGCTGAGTACGCATGACTGGCTACACCTCATGGGGTCGTCGGGGTGCTGGGGGAGGGATGCGGAGCGCGCCGCTCCTTATATCCGCAGCACCGACGACCTGCCGTGCGCAGTCATTGCTGGTGGGGAAGAGGACCGCAGGAAGCGCAACAGCGGCGCCGCGGCGGCCCGGAGGAGATGATCCGCGGGCCGCAGCGCCATCAGCCAGACGGTCAGCAGGGTGACACCCCAGGTGCCCAGCACCGCGAGACAGACCCCTATGGGGGGCATGCCCTCGCCCGTCGTGACAGGAAGGCCGGAGGCGTGCCCGGCAGAGCCCGCCCCGTGCCCCTCGTGAGCCCCTTGAGGCCCGCTGCCCATCGTCACCACGGCGTTCGGGCCGTGGTGTTCCGTCGGATGGCCGACGGTATGCATGACGAAAATCCCGAACAGGAGCGCAGCGAACAGCAACAACTGTCCGTACGTCGCACTCCACTTCGGGCCCATGTCCAGCACACTACCCCCGCCGGGTATAGCCCGCACGGCGGCGGCCCGACACCTCCCGTCGTCCCGGACGCCGGGCCGCCGGTCGGTCAGCTGGGGGCGTAGACCTTCTCGACCCAGAGCGCGATCTGGTCCTCGGAGAGGTGCTGCGCCAGATCCGCCTCGCTGATCATGCCGATCAGCTTCTTGTTCTCGACCACCGGAAGCCGGCGGATTCGATTGCTCTGCATTTCCTCCAGGACCTGGTCCACGCCCGCGTCGGCGTCGATCCATCGCGGCGTGCCCTGAGCGAGATCGCCGGCCGTCACCTTGGACGGGTCGTGGCCCACTGCCACGCAGTCGAGCACGATGTCACGGTCCGTGAGTATGCCGATCATCCGGTCCTGCTCGCCGCTGGCCGAGATGGGCAGGGCACCGACGTGGTGCTCGCGCATCAGCTGGGCGGCCCGGTCGAGCGTTTCGTGCGCCGGGATCCACTGGGCCCCGGTGTGCATGATGTCCTTGGCGGTGGTCATGAGGATTCCTCCTGGTGCCGGTGGGCATGCCGTTGCGACCCCGAGAAATCCATCGTCATGCGGCCGTTCGGGTTACGCGACCGCTGTCACCCATTTGGGTGCATCCCCCGGTGGCACGGCGCCGGGGGATGCACCGGATGCACCCATGACTACCTGGGCTCGGCCCCGCGCGCCGCCAGCATCTGCGCCATCGCGTCCAGCTCGGACCGCTGGGCCTCGACCATGCCCTTGGCGAGCCGCCTCTCCGCTTTCACCGTGCAGAGCCCGGCGCAGCCGCGCGCCATGGCGACGCCGCCCTTGTGGTGGTCGGTCATCAGCTGGAGGTAGAGGATCTCGGCCTGCTTGCCGTCGGCCTTCCTCAGCCGGTCGAGCTCGGTCCGGGTGGCCATGCCGGGCATCAGAGCCCCGTCGTGCGCCGTGAACCCACTGCCCGACCCGGCCGTCATGCCGTCCATGCCGTCCATTCCTGCCATGTCGTGGCCGTCGCCTCCGCGCCCACCGTGGGCCGCCATCCATGCCATGGGCTCCTGCCCGGCGGCCGCCACCTTCGGCAGCTCCCACAGATCCAGCCAGCCGAGCAGCATGCCCCGCTGGTTGGCCTGCGTGTTGGCGATGTCGTACGCGAAGCGGCGTACCTCCTCGTCCTGCGTACGGTCACGGACGATGAAGGACATCTCCACGGCCTGCTGATGGTGGACCGCCATGTCGCGCGCGAACCCGGCGTCGGCCGAATCGGTGGCGGGCGCCCGGACCGCCGTCGAGGCGGCTCGCGGCTGCTTCCCGTCCGTCGTGTCGCCCCGTGCCGTGGCGACCGTCGCCACGCCCGCGAAGAGCAGCGCGAGCGCGACCGCGGAGCCCGCCGCCCACTGGGTGCGGCGGGTACCCTGCCCAGCGGTCACTGGGCCCCCAGCCCGCCCGTGCACGCCGCACCCGGCTCAGGCGTCTGTGCCCCCTGCACGAACTTGGCGAAGAACTGGTCCACCCGCCGGTCCGTGGCACTGTCCACGGTGACCTGGTTGCCCCAGGCGCTCAGTGTGATCGTGCCGGCCTGGTCCTGATACGGACTCATCAGCGAGTACGGCGTCTTCCCGACCCGCTTCGCGAGCGCGGCGACATCGGCGGCCGACGCCTTGTCCGTGTACGTCACCCACACCGAACCGTGCTCCAGCGAGTGCACGGCGCTCATGTCGGGGATCGCCTTCTTGTACACCTCGCCGTCGCAATTCATCCAGACGGGGCTGTGGTCACCCCCGACCGGAGGCTTCATCGGGTACGTCACCGTCGCGGTGACGTGGTTACGGGTCAGCTTCTTCGCGTCCCACGTCTTCAGTCCCTTGATCGGCTCGGAGGCCAGCTTCTCCTTGTCCGTCGCGGCCGCCTTCGCGTCCTGCGCCGCGGCCGCCTGCTCCTTGTCCGCGGCCTCCGACTTGTCCAGCAGCACGGACGTACCGACGCCGACCAGACCTGCGACGACGACGACGCTCAGCCCTATGACCAGGACACGGTTGCGGCGGTCGCGCGCCCGGTCGGCGTTGCGCATCTGCTCTATGCGGGTCCTGCGGTCGAAGCTCATGTCGTCAGGTCCTTCTGCGAAGGGGAGGGGGCAGGAACAGGTCAGGAAACCGGTACACACGGGGCAGTTGCGAAGCCGCTCCGCCCCTGGGGCTCCATGGGCGCAGATCGTAGTGGGTGGCCGAGTGCTCCATGTCACGTCGAGTGCGTAATCTGGGTGAAATCCCGGGTCGTGATACTGGAGTCTGTCCCCTACCCCGGGCGGTGGTGCACAGACCGTCTGAACTGCAAGGATGTGGCTATGGACAAGCAGCAGGAATTCGTCCTCAGGACACTCGAGGAGCGCGACATCCGCTTCGTGCGCCTGTGGTTCACCGATGTGCTCGGCTACCTCAAGTCCGTCGCCGTGGCGCCCGCCGAGCTGGAGCAGGCGTTCGACGAGGGCATCGGCTTCGACGGATCGGCCATCGAGGGCTTTGCCCGGGTCTACGAGTCCGACATGATCGCCAAGCCGGATCCCGGTACCTTCCAGATCCTGCCCTGGCGTGCGGAGGCCCCCGGCACCGCGCGGATGTTCTGCGACATCCTGATGCCCGACGGCTCGCCGTCCTTCGCCGACCCGCGCTACGTCCTCAAGCGCATCCTCGCCAAGACCTCCGACCTGGGCTTCACCTTCTACACCCACCCGGAGATCGAGTTCTTCCTGCTCAAGAACAAGCCGGTCGACGGTAGCCGGCCCACCCCCGCCGACAGCTCCGGCTACTTCGACCACACCCCGCAGAACGTCGGCATGGACTTCCGCCGCCAGGCGATCACCATGCTCGAATCCATGGGCATCTCGGTCGAGTTCAGCCACCACGAGGGTGCTCCCGGCCAGCAGGAGATCGACCTGCGGTACGCGGACGCGCTCTCCACGGCCGACAACATCATGACGTTCCGTCTGGTGATGAAGCAGGTCGCGCTGGAACAGGGCGTGCAGGCGACCTTCATGCCGAAGCCGTTCTCCGAGTTCCCCGGCTCCGGTATGCACACCCACCTCTCCCTCTTCGAGGGCGACCGCAACGCGTTCTACGAGTCGGGCGCCGAGTACCAGCTGTCGAAGGTCGGCCGCTCCTTCATCGCGGGCCTGCTCAAGCACGCCGCGGAGATCTCCGCCGTGACGAACCAGTGGGTCAACTCGTACAAGCGCATCTGGGGCGGCTCGGCCCGCGCCGCCGGCGCCGGCGGCGAGGCCCCCTCGTACATCTGCTGGGGCCACAACAACCGCTCCGCGTTGATCCGCGTCCCGATGTACAAGCCCGGCAAGACCGGTTCGGCCCGCGTCGAGGTCCGTTCCATCGACTCCGGCGCCAACCCCTACCTGACCTACGCGGTGTTGCTCGCCGCGGGTCTCAAGGGCATCGAGGAAGGGTACGAACTCCCGGCCGGCGCCGACGACGACGTCTGGGCGCTGTCCGACGCCGAGCGCCGCGCGATGGGTATCGAGCCGCTGCCGCAGAACCTGGGCGAGGCGATCTCGTTGATGGAGAAGAGCGAACTGGTCGCCGAGACGCTCGGTGAGCACGTCTTCGACTTCTTCCTGCGCAACAAGAAGCAGGAGTGGGAGGAGTACCGCAGCGAGGTCACCGCCTTCGAGCTGAAGGCGCTGCTGCCGGTGCTGTAGGACCAGGTCGGCACTGGTTCGAAAACGTATGTGGCTTCGGGCCGACGGTCTTCGTACCGTCGGCCCGAAGCCGTCTCGTTCGCCCTCGGCCGCCCATGGGCCGTCCGGTGCTGGACCGGCGACTTCGTACACGCTGTCCACGGGCTGCCGGCTACGGCCCTCGCCGCCCGGCAGAAGTGGTCCCGCCCGAAGCTGCTGGACCAAGGCTGTCTCGGCTGTGCGGGCCCATGCGCCAGTGCCCTGGTTGCCGTAACGAGATGGGCTGGTCGGGTGCTCGGGAAGCGTGTACGGCCAATCCGGACAGTGCCCGTTGTCGCTTATAGGTATATGTACTTGCGCCCCAGGTTGCCGGATTCCGGCCTGCGGTTCCCGCACCTTGCCATCTCTGCTGCTGCGGCTCGTATCCCGTGTCCGAACCGCCGGGAACGCAGTGTCAGGGGATGGCCGACAGCTCCTCAAGGAGACAATGTGATGCAAAAATCCCGACGACGGCTGCTGGTCGCTTCGCTTCCGGTTGTGATGGCTGCCGGGTTGTCGACCGCGCTCGCTGCGCCTGCCCACGCCGACACCGGGTCCTCGCTGACCCTCGCCGAGTCCCACCAGCAAGCGTTCGTCGCGGGCGGGACGGGGACCTACACCATCACCGTCGGCAACGCCGGGCCCGGCGCGACCGACGGGACCGCGACCAAGGTCACCGGTACCCTGCCCACGGGCGTGACCGCACTCGCCGTCGGCGGAAGCGGCTGGAGCTGCAAGACGTCACCCAGCCTGACTTGCACCCGCTCCGATGTCCTGGGACCTCGGCAGGCATACATGCCTATCACCCTGACCGTGGGTGTCTCGCCCTCCTTGGCGGGGAAGACCGTTACCAGTAGCTTCCGCGTCGCCCGGGGTGGCCCTACCACCTTCCAGGACGAGGGCTCCATCGCCGTCAAGGACACCATCTCCCAGTCCCAGACGCAGACCCAGACACAGACCCAGACCCAGACGGTCAACGTGAAGTGCCCGAGCGATCACAACAAGAGGTCCGCGGTCTGAGAGGGGGCTGTCCCGTAATCCCTGGTTCCTGTTCTGCCCGCTGCACGCGGCGCTCCCGCGCCGAGCGCCGACGTGGATGAAGCAGCGAACTTCTCACGTGGACGAGTAGCCCCCGGCCCCGACGAAGGACCGGGTCGGCATCGGCTCCACAACGTATGTGGCTTCGGGCCGACGGTCTTCCCACCGTCGGCCCGAAGCCGTCCCGCCGGCCCCGGACGTCCATGGGCCCGGGGCTCTGGACGAGGTGTGTCCTGCGGGCGACAATGCGGCCAGGGCAGGGTGTGGGCCCGGACACGGGGGGTTTCATGGCAAGCGTGTTGGTGCTGCTCGGTGGGCTGTTGGCGTTGATCGTCGCGCTCGTCGTCAAGCTGCAGCTGAAGGCGCGGCGCAGGACCGAGAACTTCGACGGGCAGGAGATCGAGCGGCAGGCCCGCGATGCGATCCGGCAGACTCGCGCGGACAACAGCTCGGCCGCGGTCCACAACCGGTTCCTCGACGGCGGTAGCGGCCGCCGCCCTTGACCGGCCGTCCACGCGTACGGCCCGTGGCGGGAGCCGGGACTCGATTCCGGTAGTGTTGCCGACCCCAGCACGGGGACATACCGAGGAGGTGAGACCCATTACCGCTGTATCAGGCTGGGTGCTCACCTCTCGCGATTGCGTGGTCGGACCGGTATAGGCGGACCGCGGAGCACCCATCGGCTTCCCGAAAGGCTCCGCTCCATGTCGCTTTCCTCCACACCGCTCCCTTACTCCGTCATCGTCACCAGACTTCGCGCCGCCGGCTGTGTATTCGCCGAGGACGAGGCGGAGTTGATCCTCTCCACGGCCGCGGACCCGGCCGAACTCGCCGCCATGGTGGACCGGCGGACAGCCGGTCTGCCTCTCGAACACGTCCTCGGCTGGGCCGAGTTCCGCGGTCTGCGGATCGCGGTGGATCCCGGAGTCTTCGTCCCCCGGCGCCGTACCGAATTCCTCGTAGACCAGGCCGTCGACCTCAGCCGTCCGGCGGACGGGCCCGCCGTCGTCGTCGATCTGTGCTGCGGTTCGGGTGCGCTGGGTGCCGCGCTCGCCGCGGCCCTGGACCGGGTCGAGTTGCACTCCAGCGATGTCGAACCCGCCGCGGTGCGGTGCGCGCGACGCAATGTCGCCGGTGCGGGAGAGGTGTACGAGGGCGACCTTTTCGAACCGCTGCCCGCGTCGCTGCGCGGCCGTGTCGGGATTCTGCTCGCCAATGTGCCGTACGTCCCCAGCGAGGACGTCGAACTCCTGCCCGCGGAGGCCCGGGTCCATGAACCGAGGGTGGCGCTCGACGGCGGGGACGACGGGCTGGATGTGCTGCGCAGAGTGACCGCCGAGGCGCCTCAGTGGCTGGCGCCGGGCGGACATCTGCTGGTCGAGACGAGCGAACGGCAGGCGGCGCGGGCCGAGGAGACCGTCGCCCGGAGCGGACTGACGGCGCGGGTGGTCACCTCCGACGAGCTGTACGCCACCGTCGTCATCGGCACCAGACCCGGTACCGGACACGGAAGCTAGCCCGCCCCGGGACGGGCTGAGCGGCCCCGCTCAGCCGCAGTGCGCAGCCGCGTCGTCAGGCTTCGCGTGGGGGACGGCGGTGGTACCGGCCGGCACACCGCGCCGGTCACCGTTCAGCCGAAGCGCCAGCGCGTCTGGCTGTACGGTTCGCCCTTGCCGAAGCCGAAGACCGTGCGCGGGACCACCGCGAACACCTCCGCGCGGCCCCCCGCGGCGTTGGCGAACGCGCTCGCACGGACCTCGAAGTGCCAGTCCGCCCCGTACTTCGCCTCCCAGAGCTCGGCCAGCCGGGTCAGCCGCGCCTCGTCCGTCACCCGGTCCGCCCGGCCCTCGACCACCACGTCGAAGCCCTGGTGCAGCATGTTGGTGCCGGTCGTGACCACGACCTCCGGGTTCGTCGTCAGGTTCTGTGCCTTGCGCTCGGCCGGGCCCGTGCAGAAGTGCAGGGCGTCGTCCGACCAGAGTGCGATCAGCGGCGTGACATGCGGGCGGCCGTCCGGCCGGACCGTGGACAGCCAGAACACCTCCGCCCGCGTCAGCACGGCCACCGCCTCCGACCACGGACGGGCGGTCGCGTCCTTGTCGCTGTAGCCGGGGTGCAGCTCGGCGATGGGCCGGTGTCCGGACACGGTGACCTCCTCCTGAGCGGGTCCTGAAAGGGATCGTGCCTGCGAAGTGTGGACCGCGCACCCGCTCCGAATTCATCGGTGCGGGGCTAGGCTCGGAAAGCTGGAAAGTGATCGGGCGGCGAGCAGGAGAGCACGGAATGACGACGGTGCCGGGGCGCAGAAGCAGTACGTTCACCAGACTGCTGCGGCACGGTTTCACCGACCCGTCCGCCGCCGAGCGGCTGCTGGACCTGCCGGCTCTTTCGACCGTGCGTACCGACTCGGTCCTGCTGGACGCGCTCGGGGCGACCGCCGACCCGGATCTGGCGCTGAAGGGGCTCGTCCGGCTGGTGGAGGCCGTGGACGCCGACGAACGGCAGGTCCTGCTGGACACCCTCATCACCGCCAAGCCGCTGCGGGACCGGTTGCTCGGGGTGCTCGGGGCGTCCGAGGCGCTCGGCGACCATCTGGCGCGTCACCCCGGGGACTGGCACGCGCTCGTCACGTACGAGGCCACCGATCTGCACCCGGGGGTGGCCGAGTTCGAGCACGAGCTCGCCCAGGCCGGCGATCCGGACTCGCTGCGCGTCGCCTACCGCCGGTGCCTGCTGGCCATAGCGGCCCGCGATGTGTGCGGTACGACGGATGTCGCCGAGACCGCCGCCGAACTCGCCGACCTGGCGACGGCGACGCTGCGCGCGGCGCTCGCCATCGCCCGCACGGCCGCCCCCGAGGACGCCGCCGTGTGCCGCCTCGCCGTCATCGCGATGGGGAAGTGCGGCGGTCACGAACTGAACTACGTCTCCGACGTCGACGTCATCTTCGTGGCGGAACCGTTCGACGGCGCCGAGGAGAGCAAGGCCGTGCAGGGTGCCACCCGACTGGCGGCGCACATGATGCGGATCTGTTCGGACACGACCGTCGAGGGCACCATCTGGCCGGTCGACGCCAACCTGCGCCCGGAGGGGCGCAACGGGCCGCTCGTACGGACACTGTCCTCGCATCTCGCGTACTACCAGCGCTGGGCCAAGACGTGGGAGTTCCAGGCGCTGCTCAAGGCCCGGCCGGTGGCCGGCGACCCCGAGCTGGGCGCGGAGTACGTCGACGCCGTCTCGCCGTTGGTGTGGCAGGCCGCGGACCGGGAGAACTTCGTCGGTGACGTACAGAAGATGCGCCGCCGCGTCGTCGACAACATCCCCGCCGACCGTGTCGACCGGGAGATCAAGCTGGGACCCGGTGGACTGCGGGACGTCGAGTTCGCCGTACAGCTGCTCCAGCTCGTGCACGGCCGCAGCGACGCCTCCCTGCACAGCGGCTCGACCCTGGAGGCCCTGCGGGCGCTCGCCGAGGGCGGCTACGTCGGGCGGGTGGACGCCGCGCAGCTCGACGACGCGTACCGCTTCCTGCGGGCCATGGAGCACCGCATCCAGCTGTACCGGCTGCGCCGCACCCACCTCGTCCCCGAAGACGAGGCGGACCTGCGCAGGCTCGGGCGTTCCCTCGGGATGCGTACGGACCCGCTCACCGAGCTCAACCAGGAGTGGAAGCGGCACGCGTCCGTGGTGCGACGGCTGCACGAGAAGCTGTTCTACCGGCCGCTGCTGGACGCCGTCGCCCAGCTCGCGCCCGGCGAGACCCGGCTCAGCGCGAAGGCTGCCGGGCACCGGCTCGAAGCGCTCGGGTACGCCGATCCGGCCGCCGCGCTCCGGCACCTGGAGGCGCTGTCGTCCGGGGTTTCCCGCAAGGCCGCCATCCAGCGCACCCTGCTGCCGGTGCTGCTCGGCTGGTTCGCGGACTCCGCCGACCCGGACGCCGGACTCCTCGGCTTCCGCAAGGTGTCCGACGCGCTCGGCAAGACCCCCTGGTACCTGCGGCTGCTGCGCGACGAGGGTGCGGCCGCGGAGAATCTCGCCCGCGTCCTGTCGGCCGGCCGGCTCGCCCCCGACCTGCTGCTGCGGGCCCCCGAGGCGGTCGCGATCCTCGGCGACCCGCAGGGGCTGACACCGCGCAGCCGCGCCCATCTGGAGCAGGAGGTGCTCGCCGCGGTGGGGCGGGCGGACGGCGCCGAGTCCGCGGTCGCGGTGGTCCGCGGGGTGCGGCGACGCGAACTGTTCCGTACGACGGCCGCGGATCTCATCGGCTCGTACGGCACGGAGGAGAACCCCGCCGAACCCGACCCCGGCGCACTCGTCGACCGGGTCGGCAACGCGGTCACCGATCTGAACGCCGTCACGATCGCGGGCGCGCTGCGGGCCGCCGTGCGCGAACGGTGGGGCGACACCCTCCCGACGCGGTTCGCGGTCATCGGCATGGGCCGGTTCGGCGGCCACGAGCTCGGTTACGGCTCCGACGCCGACGTCCTGTTCGTGCACGCGCCGCGTGAGGGCGTCGACGAACACGAGGCCGCCCGGGCCGCCAACACCGTCGTCGGCGAGATGCGCAGGCTGCTGCAGCTGCCCACCGCCGATCCGCCGCTGATGATCGACGCGGATCTGCGTCCGGAGGGCAAGAGCGGCCCGCTGGTGCGGACGCTGAAGTCGTACGAGGCGTACTACCGGCGGTGGTCGCTGGTCTGGGAGAGCCAGGCGCTGCTGCGGGCCGAACCGATGGCTGGCGACGCGGATCTCGGCTGCGAATTCATCGAGCTGATCGCCCCGCTGCGCTACCCGATGGAGGGGCTGGGGGAGGACGCGGTCCGCGAGATCCGCCGTCTCAAGGCCAGGATGGAGTCCGAACGGATGCCGCGCGGCGCCGATCCGACGCTCCACACCAAACTGGGGCGCGGCGGGCTGAGCGACGTCGAGTGGACGGTCCAGCTGATGCAGATGCAGCACGGCTGGGCGGAACCGGGGCTGCGCACGACCCGCACCCGCGAGGCGCTGGCAGCCGCGTGTGCGGCCGGGCTGATCCCGGCTGAGGACGCGCAGACCCTGGACGAGGCCTGGGTGCTGGCGACCCGGGTCCGCAACGCGGTGATGCTGGTACGCGGCCGGCCCGGGGACACCTTCCCGTCCGGCCCGCGCGAGCTGACGGCCGTGGGGCGCTATCTCGGATACGAACCGGGTCATGTCGGCGACATGCTCGACGACTACCGGCGGATCACCCGGCGCGCGCGGGCGGTGGTGGAGGAGCGGTTCTACGGGGCGTGAGGGCGTCCACGAACCGCAGCAGGCGGCGATCCGAGGGCCGGCCGGCCACGTCGGCCGGCCCGGCGGTCCAGGAAGCAGCCGGCTACCGGCGCACCGGTGCCTCCGCGGCCGGCCGCCCGACCCTGATCGGCGCGCCCGGGCCGAGCGCCGAAAGTCTGGCCCCCGCCGGGCGCGTGACCCGTTTCTGAAGGTGGTGCGGCAGCGACCCGTACCAGGCGAACGACACCGCGTAGCCGAACGCCAGGCAGGTCATGCCGCCCACCGCGTCGAGCCAGAAGTGGTTGGCGGTCGACACGATCACGATCAGTGTGGTCGCCGGGTACAGCAGGCCCGCGATGCGTGCCCAGGGCGCCGACGCCAGCGCGTAGATGGTCAGGCCGCACCACAGCGACCAGCCGATATGCATCGACGGCATCGCCGCGTACTGGTTCGACATGTTCTTGAAGTTGCCCGAGGCCATCGAACCCCAGGTGTGGTGTACCAGCACGGTGTCGATGAAGTGGCCGCCGTTCATCAGACGCGGTGGCGCCAGCGGATACAGGTAGTACCCGAGCAGCGCCACGCCCGTGGTCGCGAACAGCACCAGGCGCGCTGCCGCGTACCGTCCGGGATGGCGACGGAACAGCCACATCAGCACACCGATGGTGACCACGAAGTGCAGTGTCGCGTAGTAGTAGTTCATCGAGACGATCAGCCATGTCACGGAGTTCACCGCATGGTTGACCGACTGCTCGACGGCGATGCCCAGGTAGTTCTCCAGCGACCAGAGCCAGTCGGCGTTGCTGAGCGCCGCGGCCTTCTGCTCGGGGACGGCGTTGCGCACCAGCGAGTAGACCCAGTAACTGACCGCGATCAGCAGGACCTCGAAATAGATGCGCGGCCGGCGGGGGGATCGCAGCGAACGCAGCCGTGCCGGCCTGTCGTCCCGCTGCGTCTCGGGAGCCGCGTCGTCCGCGATGGGTGACGGGGTGGCCGCCGGTCGGCCGTCCTGTGACTGCACGCTCACTTCACCCATAGGCGTCGATTCTTTCAGTTGCGTCCCTCTTCCCGATCATCCTCCGGTCGGGTTCCGGTTGCACATCATGCCCCTACAGGCGGGCGTGCGACCCTGATTCCGCCCCGGAAGCAGCGGCCGGATCGGGGCCGGGCCCCGCGGCCGTCGAACCGCGGACGACCAACTCCGGCATGAAGACGAACTCGCTGTGCGGGGCCGGTGTGCCGCCGATCTCCTCGAGCAGGGTGCGCACGGCGGCCTGGCCCATCGCGGTCACCGGCTGACGGATCGTGGTCAGCGGCGGATCGGTGAACGCTATGAGGGGCGAATCGTCGTAGCCGACGACCGACAGGTCGCGCGGCACCTCCATCGACAGCCGGCGCGCGGCCCGGATCGCGCCCAGCGCCATCATGTCGCTCGCGCACACCACCGCCGTGCACCCGCGCTCTATCAGCGCCGAGGCGGCCGCCTGGCCGCCCTCCAGCGTGAACAGCGAGTGCTGGATCAGCGACTCCACCTCGTCCGAGGTGAGGTTCAACTGCTCCTGCACGGTGGAGCGGAACCCCTCGATCTTGCGGAGCACCGGAACGAAACGCTTGGGGCCGACCGCAAGGCCGATGCGCTGATGGCCGAGCGAGACCAGATGCGTCACCGCGAGCCGCATCGCCGCCCGGTCGTCGGGCGAGATGAACGGCGCCTGCACCTTCGGCGAGAAGCCGTTGACCAGTACGAAGGGCACACCCTGGGCGCGCAGTTGCTCATACCGCTGCATATCGGCCGAGGTGTCGGCATGCAGCCCGGAGACGAAGATGATGCCGGAGACGCCACGGTCGACCAGCATCTCGGTGAGTTCGTCCTCGGTGGAACCGCCGGGGGTCTGCGTCGCCAGCACCGGCGTGTAGCCCTGCCGCGTCAGCGCCTGACCGATGACCTGGGCGAGCGCCGGGAAGATGGGGTTCTCCAGCTCGGGCGTGATCAGCCCGACCAGTCCCGCGCTGCGCCTGCGCAGCCGTACCGGCCGTTCGTAGCCGAGGACGTCGAGCGCGGCGAGGACTGATTCGCGGGTGGCTGCAGCAACACCTGGCTTGCCGTTCAGTACACGGCTGACCGTAGCCTCGCTGACCCCCGCCTGAGTTGCGATATCGGCAAGCCGTGCGGTCATGGGAGTGGACTGTACCGGGCGCGTCCCGGATTGCCCACCATGCGCGGGAATCGGGCGACTGCGGTGCTGTCCGGAGGGCGGTGGTGACCGACGGTGGTCGCAGCGGTACGCACCGCCGCGGGTCGATCTGCAGTGCCGCCGCAACGTCTTGCAAGGTCTTGCGAAGCCGGGCTGCGGGCTGCAGTCGGATTGTCGCACTGTGAAATCACGACCGGCCCCCTCTCCTGCCAGGGATGAGGCACTCCCGTCAAGGGGCTTGACGGCAACCGTGAGGACACGCGAATGTAACGATCGTCGAAGCTTGCAGAAATCTTCCGCAAACTCTTTCGGCCATCTTTCATCCTTGTTACGTTCCTCGTCGACCCGGCGCCGCGATGGAGCGGTACGGCAGTTGAAGGAGTTCAGATGCGACGTGGCATAACGGCCACCGCCCTGGTCGCGGCCCTGGCGCTTGCGGCGACCGCCTGCGGCAGCGATGACAAGTCCGACGGCTCGAGCAAGAGCTCCGGCGAGCTCTCCGGGACCGTTACCTGGTGGGACACCTCCACCGTGGGCAGCGAGGACAAGGTCTTCAAGAAGATTGCCGAAGACTTCGAGAAGCAGCACCCGAAGGTCGACGTCAAGTACGTCAACGTGCCCTTCGGTGAGGCGCAGAACAAGTTCAAGAACGCTGCCCAGTCCGGCTCGGGCGCTCCCGACGTGATCCGCTCCGAGGTCGCCTGGACCCCCGAGTTCGCGGACCTCGGCTACCTCGCCCCGCTGGACGGCACCCCCGCCCTGCAGAAGGCGGACGACTTCCTCAAGCAGGCCGCCGCCTCCACCAAGTACAACGGCAAGACGTACGCGGTGCCGCAGGTCATCGACTCCATGGGCATCTTCTACAACAAGAAGATCTTCAAGGAGGCCGGCGTCGAGGTTCCCACCACCGTCGACCAGCTGAAGACCGTCTCCAAGAAGATCAAGGAAAAGACCGGCAAGACCGGCCTGTACCTGCGCGGCGACGACGCGTACTGGTTCCTCTCCTTCCTGTACGGCGAGGGCGGCGACCTCGTCGACGCGTCCTCCAAGTCCGTCACCGTCGACAACCCCGAGGGTGTCAAGGCGATGAAGGTCGTCAAGGACCTCGTCGACTCCGGTGCGGCCAAGACCGACGCGACGGACGGCTGGGAGAACATGCAGTCGTCCTTCAAGGACGGCAAGGTCGCCATGATCATCAACGGCCCGTGGGCCGTCGCCGACACCTACGCCGGCAAGGAGTTCAAGGACAAGGCCAACCTGGGCGTCGCCCCGGTCCCGGCCGGCTCCGCCGCGCAGGGCGCCCCGCAGGGCGGTCACAACCTGGCCGTCTACGCGGGCTCCAAGAACCTCGACGCCTCCTACGCCTTCGTCGACTACATGACGTCCACGAAGACCCAGGCCCAGGTCACCAAGGAGCTGAACCTCCTGCCGACCCGTACCTCCGCCTACTCGGAGGAAGCCGTCGTCGACAACGAGATCGTGGGCTTCTTCAAGCCGGTCGTCGAGACCGCCGTCGAGCGTCCCTGGATCCCGGAGACCGGCAGCCTCTTCGCCCCGCTCGTCACCGAGTACACCAAGGTCCTGACCGGCCAGACCACGCCGGAGAAGGCCGCCAAGGCCACCGGCGACTCCTACCGCAAGCTCCTCAAGGGCTGGAAGTAGCCAGAGAAAGGCAGGCCGACTGATGGCTGTCCACACCAGCCAGTCGGTGGCAACGGCCGCGGGCGACGACGTCGCCCGCGGCCGGAGCCGCGGTACTGGTACCCCACCCCCGAGCAGGTTCCGGCGGACTCTGTCGACCCACTGGTACGCCTGGACGATGGTCGCCCCGGTGGTCGTCGTGATCGGCGTGATCATCGGCTACCCGCTGGTCCGCGGCATCTACCTGTCGCTGACCGACGCCAATGAGCGCAACGTCGAACGGTCCATCGGCGTCAACCACATGCCCGCGACGTACAAGTTCGTCGGCCTGGACAACTACGCCGACGCGCTCACGGGCAACCAGTTCCTCGGCACGCTCGGGTGGACCCTGGTGTGGACGGTCTCCTGCGTGAGCGTCACGTTCGTCCTCGGCATGGCCCTGGCGAACATCCTCAACCGCCGGATCGCCGGCCGCTCCGCCTACCGGATGGCGCTGATCCTGCCCTGGGCCATCCCCGGCTTCGTCTCCGTCTTCGCCTGGCGCTTCCTCTACAACGAGGACCGCGGGCTGCTGAACAAGATCCTCTCCGGTGCCGGCATCGACGGCATTCCGTGGCTCAACGACCCCACCTGGGCGAAGCTCTCCGTCATCGCCGTCAATGTGTGGCTCGGCGTGCCGTTCATGATGGTCGCCCTGCTCGGCGGTCTGCAGTCCATCCCCAGCGAGCAGTACGAGGCCGCCGAGATGGACGGTGCCACCGCCTGGCAGCGCTTCCGCCACATCACGCTGCCGGGGCTCCGGCCGGTCTCCACCACCGTGATCCTGCTGTCGACCATCTGGACGTTCAACATGTTCCCGGTGATCTTCCTGCTGACCCGCGGCGGACCGGGCGAGGCCACCCAGATCCTGGTCACCCAGGCGTACAAGTTCTCCTTCGAGATCAGCCCGCGCGACTTCGCGCAGTCCTCCACCTGGGGCGTGCTGATCCTCGTCCTCCTGATGCTCTTCGCCGCGGTCTACCGGCGAGTCCTCCGCACGCAGGGAGATAACTGGTGACCACCGCCCCCGCACCCACCGCACGGCGCGCCGCCCCCACCGCGCGCCACTCGGCCCGCAAGGTCCGGCTGCGCGGCGAGCGTTCGCCGCTGGCCTCCGTCGGACTGCACCTCACGCTGATCGTGGCGTCCGTGATCGCCGTGTTCCCCGTGCTGTGGGTCCTGCTGACCTCGCTGAAGCCCGCCGCCTACGCGACGACGACGGACTTCTTCAAGGACACGACCTTCGAGAACTACACGGACCTGATCAAGGACACCGAGTTCCTGACCTGGTTCGGCAACTCGCTGGTCATCGCCGGGCTCACCACCGTCCTCGGCGTCTTCGTCTCCGCCACCACCGGCTACGCCGTCAGCCGCTTCCGGTTCCCCGGCAAGCGCGGGCTGATGTGGACGCTGCTGATCACCCAGATGTTCCCGGTCGCCGTCCTCATCGTGCCGATCTACAACATCATGTCGAGCCTGGGCCTGCTCAACCAGCCCGCCGGCCTCGTCATCACGTACCTCACCATCGCGGTGCCGTTCTGCGCCTGGATGATGAAGGGCTTCTTCGACACCATCCCGCGCGAGATCGACGAGTCGGGGCAGGTCGACGGCCTCACCCCGTTCGGCACGTTCTGGCGGCTGATCCTGCCGCTCGCCAAGCCCGGCCTCGCCGTCACCGCGTTCTACTCCTTCATCACCGCCTGGGGCGAGGTCGCGTACGCCTCCGCCTTCATGGTCGGCGACGAGAACCTCACGCTCGCGGGCGGGCTGCAGAAGTTCGTCAACCAGTACGGAGCCCAGTGGGGGCCGATGACCGCCGCGTCGGTGCTCATCGCGATACCCGCGGCCCTGGTCTTCCTCTTCGCCCAGCGCCACCTGGTGACCGGCATGTCCGCCGGGGCCGTCAAGGGCTGACGCACCCAGCAGCACGACCCGCACGCACCAAGGAACGGCGGCGCCGGATCCCCGACCCGGTCCCGGCGCCGCTCCCCACCCAGACACCTCAGGGACGACATGACCCAGCACCTCGCTGCCCCCTCCACCGGCACGTCCGACGCTGCTCCGGGCCACCGCACCGGCTGGTGGCAGGACGCGGTGATCTACCAGGTCTATCCGCGGAGCTTCGCCGACGGCAACGGCGACGGCATGGGCGATCTCGCAGGCGTACGGGACAGACTTCCGTACCTCAAGAACCTCGGCGTCGACGCGGTCTGGCTCAGCCCGTTCTACGCCTCGCCGCAGGCCGACGCGGGCTACGACGTCTCCGACTACCGCGCCATCGACCCGATGTTCGGCACGCTGCTGGACGCCGACGCACTGATCCGGGACGCCCACGACCTCGGCCTGCGGATCATTGTCGACCTGGTGCCCAACCACTCCTCCGACCAGCACGAGTGGTTCAAGCGTGCCCTCGCCGAGGGCCCCGGCTCCGCACTGCGCGAGCGCTACCACTTCCGCCCGGGCAAGGGCACGGACGGCGAACTGCCCCCCAACGACTGGGAGTCCATCTTCGGCGGACCCGCCTGGACCCGGACCACCGACCCGGACGGCACCCCCGGCGACTGGTACCTCCACCTGTTCGCGCCCGAGCAGCCGGACTTCAACTGGGAACACCCGGCCGTCGCCGACGAGTTCCGCTCGATCCTGCGGTTCTGGCTCGACATGGGCGTCGACGGCTTCCGCGTCGATGTCGCCCACGGCCTGGTCAAGGCCGAGGGCCTGCCCGACCTCGGCGCCCACGACCAGCTCAAGCTGCTCGGAAACGATGTCATGCCGTTCTTCGATCAGGACGGGGTGCACGAGATCTACCGCTCCTGGCGCACCATCCTCGACGAGTACCCCGGCGACCGCATCGCCGTCGCCGAGGCCTGGACCCCGACCGTCGAGCGCACCGCCAACTACGTGCGCCACGACGAGATGCACCAGGCGTTCAACTTCCAGTACCTGTCCACCGACTGGGACGCGGCCGAGCTGCGCAAGGTCATCGACGTCTCGCTCGACGCGATGCGCCCGGTCGGCGCCCCCACCACCTGGGTGCTCTCCAACCACGACGTCACCCGGCACGCCACCCGGTTCGCCAACGCGCCCGGCCTCGGCACCCAGATCCGCACCGCGGGCGACCGCGAGATGGGCCTGCGCCGGGCCCGCGCCGCCAGCCTGCTGATGCTGGCGCTGCCCGGCTCCGCGTACGTCTACCAGGGCGAGGAACTCGGCCTGCCCGACGTCACCGACCTGCCCGACGAGGCCCGCCAGGACCCGTCGTTCTTCCGCGCCGACGGGCAGGACGGCTTCCGCGACGGCTGCCGGGTACCGATCCCGTGGACCCGCGACGGCAGCTCCTACGGCTTCGGCGACGGCGGCAGCTGGCTGCCCCAGCCCGACAGCTGGGGTGAGCTGAGCATCGAGGCCCAGACCGGCAGGGCGGGCTCGACACTGGAGCTGTACCGGGCCGCGCTCGCCACCCGCCGGGTGCACCCGGGGCTCGGCGCCGGGACCGCCGTGGAATGGCTGGACGCCCCCGAAGGGCTGCTGGCCTTCGCCCGCCCCGGCTTCGTCTGCACCGTCAACACGACCGGTCGGCCGGTTCGCATCCCGGTCCGCGGCCAGGTGCTGCTGTCCAGCAGCCCCGTCGTCACCGACGGCGCCGAGATCGAGCTGCCCGCGGACACCACGGTGTGGTGGACGGTGTGACCGTCCCCCTGCCCAGGACCGGCGGTGCGCTGAGGCTCTCGGACATCGCCGGTCAGGCCTCGGTCAGCGAGGCGACCGTCAGCCGGGTCCTCAACGGCAAGCCGGGCGTCGCCGACACCACGCGTCAGCGGGTGCTCGCGGCGCTCGACATCCTGGGCTACGAACGTCCTGTACGGCTGCGGCAGCGCAGCGCCGGGCTGATCGGACTGGTGACCCCCGAGCTCACCAACCCGATCTTCCCGGCGTTCGCGCAGTCCGTCGAGCAGGTCCTGGCCGGGCACGGCTACACCCCGGTGCTCTGCACCCAACTGCCCGGCGGCGCCACCGAGGACGAGCTCGTCGAGCAGCTCGTCGAACGCGGCGTCGGCGGCATCGTCTTCCTCTCCGGGCTGCACGCCGATCTGTCGGCCGACCCTTCCCGGTACGCCGCGCTCACCGACCGCGGCGTACCGTTCGTCCTGATCAACGGCTACAACGAGCGGATCAGCGCGCCCTTCGTCTCGCCCGACGACTCCGCCGCCGTGCGGATGGCCGTCGGACATCTCGCCGAACTCGGCCACCGCAAGGTCGGCCTGGCCATCGGGCCGCAGCGCTATGTGCCGTCCCGGCGCAAACGCGACGGCTTCGTCGACGCAGCCGTCAAGCTGCTGGGCCTGCCCCGATCCGAGGCGGAACTCCTCGTCTGCTCCACGTTGTTCAGCGTCGAGGGCGGTCAGGTGGCGGCCGGGGCGCTGCTCGACCAGGGGTGCACGGGGATCGTGTGCGGCAGCGACCTGATGGCCCTGGGCGTGGTGCGTGCCGCCCGGGACCGCGGGCTCGACGTGCCGCGCGACGTGTCGGTGGTCGGCTTCGACGACTCGCAGCTCATCGCGTTCACCGATCCGCCGCTGACGACGGTGCGGCAGCCCGTACAGGCGATGGCGGCGGCCGCGGTCGGCGCGCTGCTGGAGGAGATCGGTGGCAGCCCCGTGCAGCGCACGGAGTACGTGTTCCAGCCGGAGCTGGTGGTGCGGGGGTCCACCGCCGCGGTCCGTCCCGCCTGAGGGCCCGACGGAGCAGACGGCGGCACGCACAGGAGAGGCACCAGGAGTCGGCCCTGGACAGGGCCGGCGGGGAGTGAACGACTCCGGGTGCCTCTCTTGCCGTGACCGGCCCGGCCGGCCGGGCGCGTGGGGCCCCTGAGGTGCCGGGGCCCCCGGCCGGCCGGGCCGGAGTCGGGATGAACTTAACAGTGTCGCAATATCTTGCGTAAGTCCTTGCAGGAAGAAAAATGCAAGATTTCGTGGATGTGAGCGGGTCATGTCCAGGGGGTTGACCGGGATGGGGTGGGCTCGTACGGTCAGCTCCGCGGCAAGCTTTGCATTCTTGCAGCAAGAACCTTCAGGAGCCTTGAGGGCAGGACGCGTTGCCACGTGAGGCTGCACCGTCATCCCCGCATTTCCCCCACCGCAGGAGGAAAGACATGGCACGCAGACCACTGTCTGCAGCGCTCGCCCTGATAGCCGGCGCCGCCGCCCTCGTCCCCACCGCCGCCCCCGCCCAGGCGTCCGCACCGGGCACCAAGGACGTCACCGCCGTGATGTTCGAGTGGAAATTCGACTCCGTCGCCAAGGCCTGCACGGACACCCTCGGCCCGGCAGGCTACGGCTACGTCCAGGTCTCACCGCCCCAGGAACACATTCAGGGGAGCCAGTGGTGGACCTCGTACCAGCCGGTCAGCTACAAGATCGCTGGACGGCTGGGCGACCGAGCCGCGTTCGCCGCCATGGTCAGCACCTGCCACAGCGCGGGCGTGAAGGTCGTCGCCGACTCCGTCATCAACCACATGGCGGCCGGCTCGGGCACCGGCACCGGCGGCTCCTCGTACACGAAGTACAACTACCCGGGTCTGTACTCCTCGTCCGACATGGACGACTGCACCGCACAGATCAGCAACTACCAGGACCGGGCCAACGTCCAGAACTGCGAACTCGTCGGGCTCGCCGACCTCGACACCGGTGAGGACTACGTCCGCGGCAAGATCGCCGGATACCTCAACGACCTGCGCTCGCTCGGCGTCGACGGCTTCCGCATCGACGCCGCCAAGCACATGCCGGCGAGCGACCTCGCCAACATCAAGTCACGGCTGACCGACCCCGGCGTCTACTGGAAGCAGGAGGCGATCTACGGGGCCGGCGAAGCCGTCTCGCCCGACGAGTACACGGGCACCGGGGACGTCCAGGAGTTCCGGTACGCCCGCAGCCTCAAGCAGGTCTTCAACAACGAGAACCTCGCCGAACTGAAGAACTTCGGAGAGGGCTGGGGCTTCATGTCGTCCTCGAAGGCCGGGGTCTTCGTCGACAACCACGACACCGAGCGCGGCGGCGACACCCTGAACTACAAGGACGGCGCCAACTACACCCTCGCCAACGTCTTCATGCTGGCCTGGCCGTACGGCTCGCCCGACGTCCACTCCGGCTACGAGTGGTCCGACAAGGACGCGGGACCGCCCAACGGCGGCACGGTGAACGCCTGTTACAGCGACGGCTGGAAGTGCCAGCACGCCTGGCCGCAGATCTCCTCCATGGTCGGCTTCCGCAACACCGCGCGCGGTGAGGCCGTCACCGACTGGTGGGACAACGGCGGCGACCAGATCGCGTTCGGCCGCGGCTCGAAGGCGTACGTCGCCATCAACCACGAGGGCTCGTCGCTCACCCGTACGTTCCAGACGTCGCTGCCCGCCGGTGACTACTGCGACATCCAGTCCGGCAACGGGGTGAGCGTCAACGGCTCCGGACAGTTCACCGCGACGCTCGGCGCGAACACGGCCGTCGCGCTGCAGGTGGGTGCCCGTACCTGCTCGGGCGGCGGCACCACGGACCCCGGTGCGGGGGCCTCCGGCGCCTCCTTCGGCGTCAACGCCACCACACAGCTCGGCCAGAACATCTACGTCGTCGGCAACCAGTCCGCGCTCGGCAACTGGAACACGGACAGCGCGCTCAAGCTCGACCCGGCCACGTACCCGGTCTGGAAGCTGGACGTGAGCATGCCCGCCGGGACGTCGTTCGAGTACAAGTACATCCGCAAGGACGCGAGCGGCGCCGTCACCTGGGAGAGCGGAGCCAACCGCACGGCGGCGGTGCCGTCGTCGGGCAAGGTGTCGCTGACGAGCGACGTCTGGCGAAGCTGAGGTCCTCCGGACCGGGGCGGCGGACCACGTTGTCCCGGTCCGGGGGCTGAACCGGGGGCCGGTGCCGCATCGGGGCGTCTCCTCGAGTGCCGCAGACTCCCCGACACCGTGCGCGGACCGACCACTTACTGCGTCACTCTGCGGGGATCGCCCCGATACGTCCCCTCCCGACGCGCCGCCGCCGATCGGTGGGCGTCCAGCACCGGGGCCCCCGGGCGCCCCGGGGCGGGGGTGTGCCAGGGCGATCCCCGCAGGACGACGCAGTAAGGGCACGGCTTCCCTGCGGTGTGGGGGAGTCTGCGGCGTCCGAGGAGACGCCCTGGTGGACCCCCGCCCCCGGCCCACCCGACTTGTCCGTCCAGTCCGAGAACCCCTGCAAGACCGATCAAGGAGACCGAACCCGTGTCCCGTACCACCCTCAGACGGGGAGCCGTCGCCGCTCTGTGCGCGGCGCTCATACCCGTCGTCCCGGCGGCAGCCACCACCGCCGCGCCGCGGCCCCCGGGCCCGCCGTCGGACGCGCGGCTCGCCGCCGAACCCGCACGGCACGATCTGACCCGCGAGCAGTTCTACTTCGTCATGCCCGACCGGTTCGCCGACGGCGACTCCTCCAACGACCGCGGCGGGCTGACCGGTTCGCGGCTGGAGACCGGCTACGACCCCACGGACAAGGGGTTCTACCAGGGCGGAGATCTCAAGGGCCTGACGGACAGGCTCGACTACATCAAGGGCCTCGGCACCACCGCCATCTGGCTCGCCCCGATCTTCAAGAACCGCCCCGTGCAGGGCACCGGCAAGGACGCGTCGGCCGGTTACCACGGTTACTGGATCACCGACTTCACCCAGGTCGACCCGCACTTCGGCACCAACGCCGACCTGTCGAAACTGATCGACAAGGCCCACAGCAAGGGCATGAAGGTCTTCTTCGACGTCATCACGAACCACACTGCGGACACCGTCGACTACGCCGAGAAGAAGTACGGGTACAGGCCGAAGGGTGCCTACCCGTATCTCGACCGGGACGGCCGCCCGTTCGACGACACCAAGGGCCTGGCGAAGGTCGACACGGAGTCCTTCCCGTACACCCCTGAGAACACCGGGGAGAAGGTCCCGGCCTGGCTCAACGACCCGACGATGTACCACAACCGCGGTGACTCGACCTATGCCGGCGAGTCCACCACGTACGGCGACTTCTCCGGCCTCGACGACCTGTGGACCGAGCGTCCCGAGGTCGTCTCCGGCATGGAGAAGATCTACGAGAAGTGGGTCCGCGACTTCGACATCGACGGGTTCCGGATCGACACGGTCAAACACGTCGACCTGGACTTCTGGACCCAGTGGGCGACCGCCCTCGACACCTACGCCGCCCGCCACGGCCGCGACGACTTCTTCATGTTCGGCGAGGTCTACTCCGCCGACACCGCACTCACCTCTCCGTACGTCACCCGGGGCCGGCTCGACGCGACGCTCGACTTCCCGTTCCAGGAGGCGGCCCGGCAGTACGCCTCGCAGGGAGCCCCCGCCACGAAGCTCGCCGCCGTCTTCGGCGACGACTACCGGTACACCACCGACAAGGCCAACGCCTATGAGCAGGTGACCTTCCTCGGCAACCACGACATGGGCCGCATCGGCGCGTTCCTGAAGCAGGACAACCCGAAGGCCGACGACGCCGAGCTGGTGGACCGGGCCCGCCTCGCCAACGAGGTGATGTTCCTCAGCCGCGGCAACCCCGTCGTCTACTACGGCGACGAGCAGGGCTTCACCGGCGCGGGTGGCGACAAGGACGCCCGCCAGACCATGTTCGCCTCGAAGACCGCCGACTACCTCGACGACGACCAGCTGGGCACCGACCGTACGCACGCCTCCGACGCGTACGACACCGGCCACCCGCTGTACCGGAACATCGCCGCGCTCTCCGAACTGACCAGGAAGAACCCGGCCTTGCGCGACGGCGTCCAGACCGAGCGGTACGCGGAAGGGTCCGTCTACGCCTTCTCCCGTACGGATCCCGAGCGGTCGAACGAGTACGTCGTCGCCACCAACAACGGCACCGCTGCGAAGACCGTCGAGCTTCCCACCGCGTCGGCAGCCATGAACTTCCGTACGTTGTACGGTGGTTCCGGTACGGTCCGCAGCGGTTCGGACAAGAAGATCACCGTCACCGTGCCCGCCCTGGCCAGCATCGTGCTGCGCGCCGAGAATCCGCTGGGCGCCCCCGCCGCCAAGCCCTCGATCGCGCTGACTGCACCCGCCGCCGGAGCCACCGGCACGGTGGAGATCTCCGCGGACGTCGACGGAGGGTCGCTCAACCGGGTCGTCTTCGCTGCCCAGACCGGCAACGGAGCATGGGTCACCCTCGGTTCCGCCGACCACGCCCCGTACAAGGTCACCCAGCACGTGGACGACAAGGTGGCGGCGGGAACGCCGCTTCGCTACAAGGCCGTTGTCGTCGACCGCACCGGACGGACCGCGAGCACCCTCGCCTCGACGACTGCGGGACAGGCCCCGGCGGAAGGTAAGCCCGTCGCCGTCGAGCGCGACTACGCCGTCGTCCACTACAAGCGCGCGGACGGCGACTACGACGGCTGGCACATCGAGTCGGGCGAGACGTCCGCCGAGTTCACCGGACGCGACGCCTACGGTGCGTTCGCCTGGATCAAGCTCGACGAGGGCGTGTCCTCCGTCCCGTACACCGTCGAGAAGGACGGCACCGCCGACGGGCCGCAGCGCACCGTCGACCTGGCGAGGACCGGGCAGGTCTGGATCGAGCAGGGCAAGGACGGCCAGGCCGACGAGGCCCCCGAGGGCGCCTATCCGGCCCAGGACACGACGAAGGCCGTCCTGCACTACCACCGGGCCGACGGCGACTACGACGGCTGGGGACTGCACACCTGGACCGGCGCCAAGGAACCCACGGACTGGTCCAAGCCGCTCCAGCCGGTGAAGAAGGACGCCTACGGCGTCACCTTCGAGGTGCCGCTCACCGACGGCGCCACCTCGCTCAGCTACATCCTTCACAAGGGCGACGAGAAGGACCTCCCCAGCGACCAGTCGCTCGACATCGCCACGTACGACCACGAGGTATGGATGGTCGCCGGACAGCCCGGCTACCTGCTGCCGCAGACCGGCGGTGCGCCCACCCCCGACCTCACGAAGGCCGAGGCACAGTGGATCGACTCCGACACCGTCGTGTGGAAGGTGAAGGCCGGCGACGCCACCAGCCAGCAGCTCGTCTACGCGAAGGACGGCGGGATCTCCGTCGTCGACGGGGCGCTCTCGGACGAGGGCCGGTGGCTGCGGCTCACCCCGTCCACGCTCACCGACGCCCAGAAGGCGAAGTACCCGCACCTCAAGGACTACCCGGCGTTCACGGTCGACCCGCGTGACCGGGACAGGGTCCGCGAGGCGCTGCGCGGCCAGCTGATCGCCACCCAGCGCGCCGCCAACGGCGCTCTGCTCGCCGCGACCGGCGTACAGAGCGCGGGTGTGCTCGACGACCTGTACGGGAAGAGCGCGAGCACCGCGGCGCTCGGTCCGGTCTTCGCCCACGGCCGTCCCACCCTCTCCGTCTGGGCTCCCACCGCGCAGACCGTCGCCCTGGAACTCGACGGGAAGAACATCGCGATGCGGCGCGACGACCGCACCGGCGTCTGGTCCGTCACCGGTACCGCGCAGTGGACCGGCAAGCCGTACCGCTATGTGGTGAAGGTGTGGGCGCCCACCGTCCAGAAGATCGTCACCAACAAGGTCACCGACCCGTACTCCACCGCCCTGACCACGGACTCCGCCCGCAGCCTCGTCGTCGACCTCGACGCCCCGGCACTCGCCCCGAAGGGCTGGACCGGACTGAAGAAGCCCGCCGCCGTGCCGCTGCGGGACGCCCAGATCCAGGAGCTGCAGATCCGCGACTTCTCGATCGCGGACCCCACGTCCGAGCACCCGGGCGAGTACCTCGCCTTCACCGACACCCGCTCGGACGGGATGAAGCACCTCAAGGAGCTCGCCGACTCCGGCACGAGCTACGTCCATCTGCTGCCCGCCTTCGACATCGGCACCATCCCCGAGAAGAAGTCGGCCCAGCAGAAGCCGGCCTGCGACCTGTCCGTGTACGCCGCCGACTCCGAGGAGCAGCAGGCGTGCGTGGCGAAGGCCGCCGCGAACGACGGGTTCAACTGGGGCTACGACCCGCTGCACTACACGGTTCCCGAGGGCTCGTACGCCTCCGACCCCAACGGCACCCGGCGTACCGTCGAGTTCCGGCAGATGGTGCAGGGGCTGAACGGCGCCGGACTGCGGACCGTCATGGACGTCGTCTACAACCACACCGTCGCCTCCGGCCAGGACGACAAGTCCGTCCTCGACCGGATCGTGCCCGGGTACTACCAGCGGCTCCTGGACGACGGCACCGTCGCCACCTCCACCTGCTGCGCCAACACCGCGCCCGAGAACACCATGATGGGCAAGCTCGTCGTGGACTCGATCGTCACCTGGGCCAAGGAGTACAAGGTCGACGGCTTCCGCTTCGACCTGATGGGCCACCACCCGAAGGCGAACATCCTCGCCGTCCGCAAGGCTCTCGACGCGCTGACCGTCGCCAAGGACGGCGTCGACGGGAAGAAGATCATCCTGTACGGGGAGGGCTGGAACTTCGGTGAGATCGCCGACGACGCCCGTTTCGTCCAGGCCACCCAGAAGAACATGGCCGGCACCGGCGTCGCCACCTTCTCCGACCGGGCCCGCGACGCCGTCCGCGGCGGCGGCCCGTTCGATGAGGACCCCGGCGTCCAGGGCTTCGCCAGCGGCCTCTACACCGACCCCAACACCTCGACCGCCAACGGCACCCGCGCCGAACAGAAGGCCCGGTTGCTCCACTACCAGGACCTGATCAAGGTCGGCCTGACCGGCAACCTCGCCGACTACACCTTCACCGACTCCTCGGGCCGAGCCGTCAAGGGCTCGGGTGTCGACTACAACGGGGCCCCCGCCGGGTACGCAGCGGTCCCCGGCGACGCCCTCTCCTACGCCGACGCCCACGACAACGAGTCGCTGTACGACGCGCTCGCGTTCAAGCTGCCGGTGGGCACCTCGGCCGCCGACCGGGCCAGGATGCAGGTCCTGGCGATGGCGACCGCCGCTCTCTCGCAGGGCCCGTCGCTCTCCCAGGCAGGCTCGGACCTGCTGCGCTCCAAGTCCCTGGACCGCAACTCGTACGACAGCGGCGACTGGTTCAACGCACTGCACTGGGACTGCCGTGACGGCAACGGCTTCGGCCGCGGACTTCCCCCGGCAGCCGACAACGAGTCCAAGTGGTCCTATGCCAAGCCGTTGCTGACCGCCGCCGCGCTCAGCCCCGGCTGCGCGCAGATCAACGGCGCCTCCGCCGCGTACCAGGACCTGCTCACCATCCGCACGACGGAGAAGGAGTTCGACCTCTCCACCACGGAGCAGGTGCAGTCCGCCCTGTCGTTCCCGCTCTCCGGGAAGGACGAGACGCCCGGTGTGATCACGATGCGGCTCGGAGACCTGGTGATCGTCCTCAACGCGACCCCCGGCACCGAGCACCAGCAGATCGCGGACCTGGCCGGGAAGGACTACGCCCTGCACCCCGTCCAGGCCGCGGGGGCGGATTCTACTGTCAAGAAGGCCTCGTACGAGAGGAGTTCGGGAAGCTTCACCGTCCCGGGACGCACGGTGGCCGTGTTCTCCCTGAGGTGACCTGGACCGGACTACGTTGAGGCCAGCCGCCGGGGAGTGAGCCACATCCCACACTCCCGGGCGCGCCCCTCCCACCACATGGACCGGTCACGGCCCGCTGTCCCGTACGCACAGGCGATGGGTGTGCACCCGCGCCGTACGGGCCGGCGGGCCGGTTCAGCCCGCCCCGGCCGTCCGGGCAGAAGGAGCAGGGCGCCCCGGCACTCCACCGGCGGAGCAGGTTTCGATCGTGCCGCGTGCCGGACAGTGACAGTGACGGTGACCATGGTGGGAAACATTCCCGAGGAGACGACGAGCTTCGTCGGACGCGCGGCGGAACTCGCCCGGCTCGAAGACACGCTCGGTGCCTGCCGGCTGACCACACTCGTCGGCGCCGGTGGCGTCGGTAAGACCAGACTCGCGGTCCGCGCCGCCCGGCAGGCCGCACCCGCGCATCGCGACGGGGTCCGGTGGGCGGATCTCTCCCCGCTCCAGGGCGACGGGCCGCTCGTCGCCACCGTGTCCGACGCCGTCGGGCTCGCCGCCCACACCCTGCGCACGCCCATCGACGCCCTGTGCGAATGGCTCACGGACAAACAGCTGTTGCTCGTCCTCGACTCCTGCGAACATCTGCGCCCCTCGTGCAGCCACCTGCTCGGCGAGATCCTCACCACGTCGCCCGGTCTCACCGTGCTCGCCACCAGCAGACAGCCCCTCGACATCAAGGGCGAGCGGCTCATCGAGGTGGCACCGCTGCCGGTCGAAGGGGTGGCCGACGCACTCACCCTGTTCCAGGACCGGGCCCGGGCCGCGGACCCCGACGTCACCTTCGACGCACCGGGGGAGGCCGAGGCCGCCGCCGAGATCTGCCGCCGCCTCGAAGGCATTCCGCTCGCCATCGAACTGGCCGCCGGAGGCATCGGCCGGCACACCGTCGAGCAGGTCGCCGCACGGATCGGCTCCCGCTTCGACGTACTCACCGACGCCTCGCTGTGGCCGCCGCGCCACCGCACCCTGCGCACCACGATCGGCTGGAGTCACGAACTCTGCACCCCGCTGGAACGGCTGCTCTGGGCCCGGCTGACCGTCCTGCGCGGCGACTTCGACGAAGCGGCCGCACGTGAGGTCTGCGCCGAAGGTCCGCTCACCGAGGACGGTGTGGTCACCGCGCTGAGAGGACTGGTCGCCAAGTCCGTCGTCAAACGGGACGGCGGGCGGCACCGGATGCTCGACACGATCCGTGAGTACGGCCGGATGTGGCTCGCCGAGCTCGGTGAGGAACCTTCGACGCCCCGCGACGCGCCTCACCGTGGGCCGTGACCTGTCCGCCCCTGACCCGCCGGGCCCGCACGGCCCCGGGTCATGTCGGTCGGTCCCACCGGAACGACCAGGCGCGTTTGCCGAGCACCCGCACCCCGGCGTACCCGGTGAGGGACTCCTCGCATCCCTGCCGGGTGAGCGGTGAATGCCCTTGTGCGGTCACGTCGATCACCGTAAAGGTGAGATCCGACAACGGTCCTCACCGCACCCCGGAGCCTCAGATGCCGCAGATCACCGTCGACTACTCCGCCGAACTCGACGACGCCTTCGACCGCCGCGGCTTCGCACAAGCCCTCCACCCGTTGGTGGCCGAGACGGTCACCACGAAGATCGCCGCCTGCAAGACCCGCTTCCGCCGCGTCGACGAGTCCGTCGTGGCCGACGCCGTCACCGGCGACGCGATCCTGCACATCTCGATCGGCCTGCTGCCCGGCCGCTCCGACGAGATCAAGGCACAGCTCACCGAGTCCGTACTGGAGCTGCTGACCGCACACATCAAGCTCACCGACGGCCTCACGGTGCACGCCTCGGCCGAGACCCGCGACCTGGACCCGTCCTACCGCAAGCGCTGACCCGTACGGTCGTCAGGACAACCGCTGCGAGGGCACAGCCGGCACGGCGGGCGACAAGGCGGAGAGCCGCGTCAGCAGATCTCCGAAGGGCCCGTCGACCGGCTCCTCAGCGAGGACCCGTAGCACGATTCCCGCCATCTCCGTGTCGTAGGCCGCACTCACCGCGGCCAGCGCCGCGAAGTCGTGCACCAGCTGCATCTCCAGCTCCGCGCGGGGAATCCGCCGCCCGTCCAGCCAGATCAACGCCGTCGACTCGGCGAGCGACACCCACGACCGCACGACCAACTCCAGCCGCGCCGAGGGCTGCTCCACCCCCAGGTGGGCGAGTATCTGCTCGTACGCCGCCTGCCGCACCCCGTCGATCATCGCGTTCGCCGTCGACGACCCGACCGCGGGCCCGCCCCGCATCAGCGCGGAGAACCCGGGCCCGTGCTCGTCCACGAAATCGAAGAACCGCCCCATGACCCGCAACAGCCGTGCCCCCAGGGGCCCTTCGTGCGGTTCGAGGAACCGCACCGCCAACTCATCGGCCGCCCGCCGCAGCGCCGCCTCGTACAGGCTCTGCTTCCCCGGGAAGTAGTGGTAGACGAGCGGCCGGGAGATCCCGGCGGCCGCAGCGATCTCATCGATGGACACCTCGTCGGGGGCACGGTGGCTGAACAACTCCAGCGCGACACCGATCAGCTGCTGTCTGCGCTCATCGACGCCCATCCTGCGCCGCACCCCGGTCGTCATGCCACCAGCGTACCGACCGGGCCGAGAAGTGGGTTCGGTGGTGTCCGGGCGGCCCGCGCCCATACCTGCCTACAGATCCAGCACCAGGCGTTCCCCCCGGCACCGCGACACGCAGATCAGCATCGAGTCGTCGCGTTCCGTGTCCGTCAGGAGTTCGTCGCGGTGGTCTATCTCGCCCTCCAGTACGCGCTGTTGGCACGTTCCGCAGAAGCCCTGTTCGCAGGAGTACGAGACATACGGGAGTTCTTCCCGGACCGCGGCCAGGACCGACTGCCCGGCCGCGACCCGGACCGTACGGCCGGTGCGGCGCAGTTCCACCTCGAAGGCACCGGAGCCGGCCGGTGACGTGGCAGCCGCCGTGAAGCGTTCCAGGTGCAGGGCGCAGTCCGCCGGAAGCGCGGCCGTGACCGCTTCCGTCAGAGGTTCCGGGCCGCAGCAGTAGACCGTCGTGCCGGGCGCCAGATCCGTGAGGGCTGCCGCCGCGTCCGGGTGGCCGGATTCGTCCTCCGGTACGACCGTGATGCGGTTGCCTTCCGCGCCGAGCTTCTCGATCTCGTCCAGGAACGGCATCGAGGCGCGTGTACGGCCTCCGTACAGCAACCGCCAGTCGGCACCGGAGGCGGCAACCGCCCGCAGCATCGGGAGGATCGGGGTGATGCCGATGCCGCCCGCGACGAAGACGTACGCGGGGGCTCCGGTGACGAGCGGGAAGCGGTTGCGGGGGCCGCGGATCTCGATCTCCACGCCCTCGTGCAGCTGGGCGTGGACTTCGCGCGAACCGCCGCGGCCGTCCTCGACCAGGCGGGTCGCGACCGTGTACGTGTCAGGCGCGGCCGGGTCGCCACAGAGCGAGTACTGACGCACCAGGCCCGAGGGGAGGACCAGGTCCAGGTGGACGCCGGGCTGCCAGGCGGGGAGGTCCGGGCCCTCCAGGCGGAGTTGGACCACGCCGTCGGCGGGCGTGGTCCGCTCGGTGATCAGCAGGCGGCGGGTGGTGGTGGAGCGGCGGCCGGAGTGTCCCGAGACCGGTTCCTCCAGGGCCGGCAGCGGCCACAGCGGGGACTTCTCGATGCGGCGGTGCAGGGCGCGCTTGGCGAGCAGCGCGGCGCCGGTCACGAGGAGGACGGTGCGCAGGCGGGGCAGGGCCATGGGTCAGTGGGTTCCCGTCATACGGGCCTCGGCGGCCAGAGCCGCGGGCGAGTGGGCGAGATAGTCGAGGGCCTGCGCCGTACTGCCCTCCTGGGAGGGGTGGTAGGAGTGGCTCAGATAGCGCGGGATGGAGCGCAGCAGGGCGGGCGTGGAGGGCAGGGTGCCGCGCTTGCCGCTGTCGTAGAACGCCTTGAACGACGCCTTGCCGTCCAGCAGGCTGGGGTCGTTCTCCATGAAGAAGCGGACACCGCGCTGCCAGAGGAAGACCAGGGCGGAGAAGGCCAGTCCCCAGGTGCGCACCCGGCGCCGGTAGCCGCCGTCGACATGCATGAAGACCTCGAAGGCCACCGAGCGGTGTTCGACCTCCTCCGCGCCGTGCCAGCGCAGCAGGTCCAGCATGGTGGGGTCGGCCCCCTCGCGGTCCAGGGCCTCGGAGTTCAGGATCCAGTCGCCGAGAAACGCCGTGTAGTGCTCGATCGCCGCGATGATCGCCACCCGCTCCATCAGCCACCACCTGCGGGCGCGCCCCGGTGGGAGCGTCCGGTCGCCGAGCAGCTTCTCGAAGAACCAGTCGACCTGTGCGGTGTACGGGGTCGGGTCGAGCCCCAGCTTCTTGAGGTGGGGGAGCACGTCGTCGTGGGCCTGGGAGTGCACGGCCTCCTGGCCGATGAACCCGATCACGTCGCGTCGCAGCTGCTCGTCCTGGATGTACGGAAGCACCTGTCGGTACACATGGATGAACCAGCGCTCCCCGGCCGGGAGCAGCAGATGGAGCACATTCATCGTGTGCGTGCTGAAGGGGTCGCCCGGCACCCAGTGGAGGGGAGTCCTCTCCCAGGCGAACGAGACCTTGCGGGCCTTCAGCTCGGTTCGCTCCGACGCGACCGCCGCTGGCTGCGTGTTAGACATGTTGTCAATGTACTGACGGGTACGCGGGTGGAACAGAGGCGTGCAGCGAATTCCTGCCCTCACCGATCGGTGGGCGACAAGGGGGTGCCGCCCATCGCCTTGTCGCGGCGACCGCCGGTAGTTCGCCCCGGACCGTGCCCGGTCGGTGGTGCGGTGCGGGCCCGCGCGAACGCGTCGGGCCCGTGGCGGCCCTCCTCGGTGGAGGGCGCCACGGGCCCAGTTCAAACTGCGGTTCGGATCGGATCAGCGGGAGCGGAACAGGTTGTGGCCCCAGTACCCGCGGTCGTGGCGGTTGTGGCCCCAGCGTCCGTGGTTGCGGTGGTCGTGGCCCCAGCGTCCGTGGTTGCGGTGGTGGCCCCAGCGTCCGTGGTCGCGGCGGTCGTTGCCCCAGCGTCCGTCGTCCCGACGGTCGCCGTCCCCGTGCCGACCGTCCTTGACCTGCACGGAGTGGGCGACGCCGGCAGTGCTGGGCGCGGCGGCCTGAGCTGCGCCGGCACCGCCCAGCACGACGACGGCGGCCACACAGACGGCGGCAGCGAAGCGTGGAACATGCATGGATATCTCCTGTCGCAGCAGGCGGCGAAGCGCCTGCTCGGATTTGACCTCGCAACCGTCGCCCGCCGACGGCCGTTGACGACCGCGCCACGCGCTCCAAGACACCCGATCTGCTGCAATGCCGCCGATCGTGGAACCGAGCCCTGTAGGCAATCCGTGGACCTCCGTCCGCTTCCCCCGTCCCCTCCCGTGTCCGTCGCCACCCGCTCTTCGGCACCCGGCCCCACCTGCTGTTTCTCACCGCGGCATCAGGGGCGCGCCCGTCCGGCGGCGACTGCGCGTCCCGCTCCGCGGGCACGCCGAATGGCCCACCGCCGCGGGCCATTCGGCCGAGCAGAGGATCACGACGTGCAGCACGGAAGGGCGCGGCGGCATGGTCAGCGCAGGGCGCCCACCCGCCTCCCGTCCGCCAGCAGCCCGCTCAGCTGCGCCCGGTCGCCCGCCTGTGCCGGTACCGCGAGCAGATGCCCCTGCGCCCGGCCCCCGACCCCGCCGGACGTCGACAGCGACGCGAATTCCTGGCTGCCCGCCGCCAGTACGTACCAGCGGCCGCCACGCGACTTCCACAGCACACCCGCCAGCACCCGCGGATCCCGGACCCCGCAGGCCGGTGAATCCTCGGCGCGCGCCGCGACGGCTCCCGGCGACACCACACCGCCTGTGGCGGGCGGCGCGGACGGGGCCTGGAACTGGGCGAGAACCCTGCTCCCCGGGCCCCGCCAGGTCTCCGCCCGGGTGCACAACCACTGCGCGTAGCCGTTGCCCTCGGGCAGCCACTGCCGGGCGTACGGCCAGGAGTTCACCGACCGCACGCCGCGCGACCGGACCGCCGTCAGCAGACATGCGGTTCGTGCCCAGCTCTCCCGATCGGCCCGCCCGGACACGTCGTGCGGCGCCGACGGCGACCCCGAGGTCAGCCGGGCCGGGGCGAGTTCGCCGAGATCCGTGAGCAGCCGGGTCGACGTACCGGCTCTCATCTCGACGGCGGGCCAGGATCGGCAGCGCGCGGCGGTTGCCGGGCTCGGCAGGGCATCGGTGACGCCGTTGCGGTTGCGGTGCAGCAACCGTGCGGCCCTGGCGGGGGCGAGCAGATTCCGTACGGACACCCCGCGTACCCAGGGCGCCGTCAGATAGCGGACCGTGCGACGCCCACGGCTCACGATCAGGGCGTCGGCGGAGGTCGCGTCCGCGCCGTCGACCCGCGCGAAGTCGAGCGCCGCGCCCCGAGCCGGATCGGCGTTGCGGGCCTCCGCGTACCGCACGATGCGCAGCCCGTCGTAGAACAGCACGACCGAGGCCGTCCCCACCTCTCCCGCGTAGAGCAGCTGTGGGGAGCCCATCGGCGGTCCGACCGGCGTCCCCGGCGTCGTCGACGACCGCACCGATGCGCCGGGGCGCGCCCAGACCGCGAGTGCCCGCCGCAGCAGCCGGGCGTCGTCGGTGCGGTCCCCGCGGGTCGGCCAGGCGGTGAAGTCGGTACGGGGCGAGCGCTTCCAGTAAGCCGGGGCCACACGCCGTAACGCCGTTGGTTCCAAGGCCTGTTCGGCCGCCGGGTTGCGGGCGTACAGAGGCGCGGACGTCAGGTCCCGGCCCCAGCCGTTGCCGGGCAGACCCAGCAGTGCCCCGCACACCAACAGTGCGGCGACCGCCGCCAGCGCAGCCTTCGCGTGCCGGCGGCGACGGAGCAGATCCGGCGGGCGGGCCTGAAGGGAACAGGGGTCGAACTCCGTGGAGGCCAAAAGCGCGTACGGCGCCGCCACCGCGTCGGCCTCCATCAGCGCCGCATGCGGGTCCGCCACACCGGCGGCGGCGAGCACCCGCCGTACCTCGCCGTCCGCGAGACCCTCCAGGCCGCGCAGGACGTGTGCCGCGCGCGCAGGTCCGGACAGCGCCGACAGTGCCTGGTCCAGGGCGAGTTCGTCCGCGCCGCCGGAGTGCGGGAACAGCCGCAGGCCCCAGACCAGCGGGAGGAGCGGCGGCAGTTGGGCCCGTCGCGGCCACGCCGACCGGCGCAGTGGAAGGCCCGCCTGCAGTGCGGTACGCAGCACCCGTTGCCGGACGAGCGCGTAGCCCGGCTCGGCCCCGGTCGCACTGACGGGCCGGCGGGGGAGCGGGACGCCGTCCCCGGCGGCGAGTGTCGTCCGGCGTCCCGGCGGCAGGGACCGCTGGGCCAGGGAGTGGGCGGTCAGCACGCGGCGGTTGCGGCCGAGGGAGGGCGGCAGTACGAGATAGCCGAGCCGGACCAGCCGCGGATAGTGCTCGACGAGCGCTGCTTCGGCCTGCTCCACATCGACCTGCTCACCATCCACCGGGGCAGCGGCGGAAGGTACTTCTGGCAGTGGGCGCACGTTCAGCAGAACGAGCGAATCGTGCGATGGTCACTCCGGCGTACGGTCCGCGCTGCCCGATCCGGCCGTTCGGCGGCGCCGATGGGAACGAAGGGGCACGATGGCTGGATGGTGACGCAGTGGGAGATGCGACGAGGACGTGGTTCCGGGACCGGTGGGTTCAAGGCCGGTGGGTTCAAGGCCGGTCGGTTCGGGGCCGGCAGGCTCGGGATCCGGGCAGCCGCGGCCGCCCTCGCGGGCCTGGCCCTTCTCACGGCCTGTTCAGCCGGCGGGGGCGGCGACGCCGAGCCGGACGTCCCGCCGACCGCGACCGGCAGCCTGGAGCAGCTGGCCACGAAGGCGCACTGCAAGCCGAACATCCAGACCGACGCGCAGGAACTGCGCCAGGCCAACTGCACGACGGACGAAGGACGTTATGTGCTGGCCACCTTCGCCTCCGACCGCGGGCAGCGCGAGTGGATCAACGAGGCCAACGACTACGGAGGTTCGTACCTCGTCGGCCGGAAGTGGGTAGCCGTCGGCGAGCCGAACGTGGTCGCAGCGCTGCGCGGCCGGCTCGGGGGGACGGTGGAGACCGCCTCGCCGCACCACTCGGGGAGTAGTGGCAGTGGGGGGAGCGAGGCAGGGCACTCCGGTCACCACGGGAGCTGACCGCGCAGGTAGGAGGGGTGGGGTGCTGCTGAGGGGGGAATCAGCGGCACTTGCGCCCGCCGTTGATGCAGCTCACCACCTTCTTCATCAGCTTGTCGTCGAAGACGTTGATGAAGTCACCGTGATCGGTGACGGGCTTGTGCAGTTGCTCCGGGAAGGAGTCGACGGCGAAGCCGGGGCCCGGCGGCACGTCGTACACGATGCGCTGGACCAGCTGCGGAATGGCTCTGAAGCCGTTCGGGCACCGCCCGTTGTCCTGGGCGAAGGCGACATGGGTGCGGTGATTGGCGGAGTCGGTGTTCTGTCCGTCCCAACAGCTCTGGAATGCGAACGAGCGGACCACCTGGCTGCCGTCCGGGCAGATCGGGTATTTGTCCTTGAGCTGCCGGTTCTCGAATCCGGTGCAGCTCCATGAGGCATTGGCGTTGGCGTCGCCGTTGGTGAATGCCTTGGCGTCTCCGGTGATGATCCGCAGGAAGCGCGGCATCGCCCTGACCTTCCCGGTGGGATTGCCGACGAATTTCAGCGTGACCTGGGACGGAGTCTGGATCTCTCCGACGTTCTGGTCCTTGCCACCGCCGTCCGCGTCCGCGTCGTTCTCCGCCGTGCCGTTCTGCAGACGCAGGACAGGCCAGTAGTACGTGGACCTGTCCCCCTGGTTCCGGCAACTGGTATCGCCATTGGCCAGATCGTCATCACTGGCGAAGGCGTCATTGGCCTGATTACCGACGTAATCGTGCATATGGTGAGCGCCGTTGCTCACGCCGGGTGCGACGATGACATTGTCCGGGTTGAATTTGCCGTTCTCGTTACGCCCGCAGTCGGTGGTGAACGTACCGCGCGAGGCGCCGCGGCGTTGGCGTGGTCTGTCGACATTCGGCTGCACGGACTGGATGTCGACGAAGTCGGAGGCCTCGGGGCCGTTGCCCTGCTGCCCCTGACCGTCGTCGCCGTCCTGGCCGCCGTCCTGCCCCTGGCCCTGGTCGGCACCCTGATCGCCGCCTTGGCCCTGATCGGCACCCTGATCGCCGCCCTGGCCCTGGTCGGCACCTTGATCATCGCCCTGGCCGGCGTCCTGACCCTGGCTGTCGCCGGATCCGTAGCCACCGCCGCCCTGGTTGTTGTCGTCGGCGCGCAGACTGCACGGAGCCAGCCCGTCCAGTCCTTGCGGGCGGTCCGCGTTGCGCTCGACGGCGGTGGCGATACGGTCGATACTCGCCGTCCGCTTGGCCTTCAGCGGACCGAGTACGGCATTCTCGGCAAGGTTGGGATCACGGGAGATCTCGTCCTTCCGATCTGCGAATTGCTGGTAGGCATCGGTGATCTGGGTATCCATCGCGGCCAGTTCGCGGTCGACCTCCCAGCGCGCCTCGGCGGGCACATCGGGAAGTTCGTTGCCCACGTCGGGGCAGTCGATGGTGGACATCTGGGTGCCCATATTCCACGTGCGGTCGGGTGGTGAGCCGGACGCGCCTTCTCCCGCCGAAGCGTAGACATTGACAGCGATCAAGCCACCTCCGCCCAGAATCAATGCGGCCGAGGCGACAATCGCCCGGTTGGCCAGCGTCGAACGTTTGCGTGATGTGCGTCCCATGGAACTCCTCATGCTTCGAGGGAGAAGCGTGACGTTCCATACGGGTGTGGTTCGGGGGGCGTTCAGCGAAAGGGGAAGTTCGTAGAAATCTCCATTCTCAAAACGGGTCACATGGGGGCGGGAGCGAACTCGGCGAACTGTGCGGCTATCGATGCATCGACCATCGGGTCGGCCGGTCTCGACATCGTGCCGATGCGATGCGATGCGATGCGATGCGATGCGATGCCAATGCGGTGCGATGCGATGCGATGCCAATGCCGGTGCGATGCGATGCCGATGCCGGTGCGGGCCGGTGTCGACGCCGAGGTCCGACCGGCTGCGCGCCGACCGGGCCGGGTGCTCGGGGGCGAGCCGCTGCGGGCGCTGGAGTCGGATCTGCGCGCGACGGCGCCCGCCGACGGGTTCCGGCTCGGCGCTGCGGTGTGGCTCAACGGCTGAGGTGCCCTCCGAGTGACCCTCGCAATAGATGGGACGTATTTCGTAGGCACCCTTCCCGTGGGCCTCATTGTGCGACAGCATGCGCAGGTCGACACCCAATAGATCCGACCAATGAGGTCGAGAATGAGAGGGAACCATGGCACGACGCACTCGTGTGCTCAGTGCGTTCGCACTGGCTGCCGCGGCGGCGCTCGTTCCCGTGCAGGCCACCGCCCAGCAAGCCGCACCCGCCGCACCGCCGGGCACCCCGTGCGCCGCACCTGTGAAGCCCGCTTCGCAGATGGCCGTCGAGTCCTGCGACAGCCCCGAGCGGATCATCGAGAAGGCCGCGAACATCGTCCCGACCCCCGGCCAACTCGCCTGGCAACAGCGGGAAGTCACGGCCTTCACCCACTTCGGCATGAACACCTTCACGGGCCGCGAATGGGGATCGGGTACCGAGGACGAGAAGCTCTTCGCCCCGAAGAGCATCGACGCCGACCAGTGGATGCGTGCCTACAAGGCGGCCGGTGCAGAGCAGGTCATGCTCACCGCCAAGCACCACGACGGGTTCGTCCTGTACCCGTCCCGCTACACCGACCACTCCGTCGAACTCAGCCCCGGCAGCCCCGATGTCGTCGGCGCCTACGTGAAGGCCGCCCGTAAGGCGGGCCTGAAGGTCGGCCTCTATCTCTCGCCCTCCGACGGTGCCGAACTCCCGCACGCCTGGCATGCCCAGTGGGTCGAGTCGATCCGCAAGAAGCAGGCGGAGGGCAAGTCGCTGAGCCTGCCCGAACAGATGGCGCTGGAGGACGGCGACCGGGCGCCCGCGGGCGAGGGCAGGTTCGGCAACGGCAGTGCCGTCACCGAGCGCACCATCCCCACCCTCGTGCCCGGCGACGACCGCGCCGCCGCGGTCAAGCGTCACAAGCTCCCCACCTTCACGGTGATGGCCGACGACTACGACGCGTACTACCTCAACCAGCTCTACGAGATCTTCACCCAGTACGGGCCGATCGAGGAGCTCTGGCTGGACGGCGCCAACCCCTGGTCCGGCTCCGGCATCACCCAGAAGTACAACGTCAAGCAGTGGTTCGACATGGTCAAGGCGCTGTCGCCGAACACCGTCGTCTTCCAGGGCCCACAGGGCGTGCGCTGGGTCGGCAACGAGGGCGGCACCGCCCGTGAGACCGAGTGGAGCGTCACCCCGCACGCCACCGACCCGTGGACCGGACTCGGCAGTCTGCCCAACGACTCGACCGACGCCGACATCGGCTCGCGCGCCAGGCTGCTCGACCCGACGACCAAGTACCTGCAGTGGTACCCGGCCGAGGCGGACGTCTCCATCCGGCCCGGCTGGTTCTACCACCCGGACCAGCAGCCCAAGACTTCCGCACAGCTGATGAACCTGTACGAGAAGAGCGTCGGCCGGAACGCCTCACTGCTGCTCAACGTGCCGCCCGGCCAGGACGGCCGGATCGCCGACGCGGACGTCGCGTCGCTGACGGCCTTCGGCAAGGCGGTACGCAGCACCTACGGCACCGATGTGCGGCGTACGAAGGGTCGTACGTACACCTTCGACCGGGTCGCCGTCCGCGAGGACATCCGGCACGGACAGCGGGTCGAGAAGTTCGCCGTGGAGGCCAGGATCGACGGCAGCTGGCAGCGGATCGCCGAGGGCACCACGATCGGTAACCGGCGCATCCTGCCGCTCGCCTCGCCCGTCACCGCGACAGCGGTACGGGTCAAGGTCCTGGAGTCCCGGGCCACACCTCACCTCGGGGCGACCACGCTGCACCTGAGTTCGACCGGATGAGCCGCCGGCCGGGGGCAGGGGGTCACCCCCGGTCGAGATAGGCCAGCACCGCAAGAACGCGGCGGTTGTCGTCGTCGGACGGCGGCAGGCCGAGCTTCCCGAAGATATTCGAGGTGTGCTTGGCCACCGCCCGCTCCGTGATCACCATCTTCGAGGCGATCGCCACGTTCGAACGGCCCTGAGCCATCAGCTCCATGACCTCCAGCTCGCGCGGTGTCAGCCCGCCCATCGGCTTGTCCTGCGCCCGTCGCGACAGAAGCTGCGAGATCACCTGCGGGTCCATCGCCGTGCCGCCGGCCGCGACCCTGCGTACCGCGTCGATGAACTGGTCGGCGTCGAAGACCCGGTCCTTGAGCAGGTATCCGATGGCCCCGTTGCCGTCCGCCAGCAGCTCGCGAGCGTACAACTGCTCCACATGCTGGGAGAGTACGAGCACCGGCAGCCCCGGCCGGGCCTTTCGGGCCGCCAGTGCGCACTGCAGGCCCTCGTCCGTGTGGGACGGCGGGAGCCGGACGTCGACGACGGCGACGTCCGGCTCCAACTCGGCCAGTGCCCTGGTCAGTTCGGGCCCGGTCTCGACGGCGGCCGCGATCTCGAAGTCGTACGCCTGCAGCATCCGCACCAGACCGTCGCGCAGCAGAAAGAGATCTTCGGCTAGGACAACTCGCAAGGGATCTCCATGGTCACCATGGTGGGACCGCCCGCGGGGCTGCTGACGGCCATGATGCCGTCGAATGTACCGAGTCGGCGTTCGATACCGCTCAGTCCCGAGCCCGGTCCGATCGTCGCGCCGCCCTTCCCGTTGTCCGTGACGGAGATCCGCAGCATCGAGTCGGCGTGGTGGATGTCCACCCAGAGACGGTCCGCCCCCGAGTGCTTGGCGGCGTTCGTCAGGGTCTCGCTGACCGCGAAGTACGCGGCCGACTCGACCGGTGCCTCGGCGCGACCGGCCAGCTCCACGTCGACCTCGGCCGCGATGGGCAGCCGCAGTGCCAACGCCTTGACGGCGTCCCCGAGTCCGCGTTCGGCCAGGACCGGCGGGTGGATCCCCCGCACGAGGTCGCGCAGCTCGGTGAGGGCTTCCGCCGAGGACTCGCGGGCCGTCGCGAGAAGCCTCTTGGCCTGCGCCGGGTCCTTCTCGATCAGCGCCTCGATCGTGCCCAGATTCATGCCCATGGCGACCAGCCGGGCCTGCGCGCCGTCGTGCAGATCGCGCTCGATACGGCGCAGTTCGGACGCGGCGGTGTCCACGGCCTCGTGCCGGGTCTCGGTGAGCCGGTCGATCCGCCGGGCCAGCTCCTGTTCATGGGTGGGCGCCAGCAGCGAGCGCGCGATCACGAAGTGCAGCCGCAACAGCGGATTGCTGACCTTCAGACCCGTCAGGAAGAACACCACACCGAGCGCCGCGGCGGCCAGCGCCGTCGCCTGGCTGTCGACCGGCACGAACGCGTACCAGTACCGGTCGTCCGTGAAGACCCGCCACAGGCCCGCCGCCAGGACGAACCCCTCCACCGGATAGAGCAGCAGCGCCGAGGCGAGGACCGACACGAAGTAGCCGGCCGTCATGTCGACCAGCAGCCACTGGATGTCCCGCCAGGTCGCCGGATCCTTCAGCATCAGCGTCGTCCGCTCCACCTGCCCCGTGAACCCGCCACGCAGGTCCTTCGGGAAGGGACGGTAGGGGACCGGGATGCGGACGTCCGACCAGGTCGCCGCCAGCAGCCGGCGCTGGTTGGCGTGCCTGCGGACCGCGTCCAGCACCTGTGGGGTGGTGAACAGGCCCAGGCCCAGCGGAATGAAGGCGATCGAGAGCACCGCCAGGACGAACAGGGTGATCGATCCGGCGAGGCCGGCGATCGACAGTACGATCCCGCGCCCGGCGGCCAGCAGCGCGGACCGTATCCGGCTCTGCATCGCGTTCATGATGGTCCCTCTCCCCTTGCCGGGCCCCTCGTGACAGGCCGCGGTCCGAGGACAGTCTCACCCGGCGGTCAGGCGTGACGTCAGCCGTTTCGCCACCCGGGAGGGGTGTACCCAGCACCACCGTCGAGCCCTCGCCCTACGCCTCCGGGGGAGGGGGTTCCGGCGGCTGGGGCGGCAGGCGCCCCGTTCCTAGGTTCATGAGCGAGTCATTCGACGTCAACTTCTGGGGGCGAAACGCCATGAGGCGCAATCTCGCGGCACGCATCGGCGTGTGGAGCGCACACCATCGCAGGACGGCCATCCTCGGCTGGCTGCTCTTCGTCGTGCTCGCCACGGGCATCGGCGGGGCATCCGGCATGGTCGAGATGACGGACGCCGAGAACGCCACGGGCGACTCGGCGCGGGCCGAGCAGATCCTCGACGACGCCGGCCTCGCCCATCCCGCGGGTGAGCTGGTCATGGTGTCCGCGGCGAAGGCGGGCGAGTGGCGGGACGCGGCCCGTGAGGTCTCCGCCGCCGTGCAGCGGACCGGCGAGGTCCGGAACCTCGCGGCGCCCATCCCGTCCAAGGACGGCAAGGACGCCCTGATCACCTTTGACATGAAGCGAGACGCGGCGACTTCCGCGGACCGGGTGCAGCCGGTGCTCGACGCCGTGTCCGGGGTCCGGGAGAAACGGCCGGACGTCACGATCCATCAGTTCGGCGAGGCCAGTGCCGGGAAGTGGCTCGGCGACCTGCTCTCCGAGGACTTCAAGAAGGCCGAGTTCACCGCCGTACCCCTGGCCCTGGGCATCCTGCTGGTCGCCTTCGGCGCCGTGGTCGCGGCCCTGCTGCCGGTCGGGCTCGCACTCACCGCCTGCATGGCCGCCTTCGGTCTGCTGTCGCTGGCCAGCCACCAACTGCATCTCTTCCAGACCACGTACTCCGTGATGTTCCTGATGGGCTTCGCCGTCGGCGTCGACTACTGCCTCTTCTACCTGCGGCGCGAGCGCGACGAGCGGGCCGCGGGGCGCGACGCCGAAACGGCGCTGCGGATCGCGGCGGCGACCAGCGGCCGGGCCGTGCTGGTCTCCGGGCTCACCGTCACGGTCGCGATGGCCGGCATGTTCCTGTCCGGACTGATGCTGTTCAAGGGATTCGCGCTGGCCACGATCACCGTCGTCCTCATCGCCGTGCTCGGCTCGGTGACCGTGCTTCCCGCGCTGCTGTCCTGGCTCGGGGACCGGATCGACGCGGGGCGGGTGCCGCTGCTGAACCGGCGCTCCCGGCGGGGCGCGCGGGCCGGCGGCTCCTTCGCAGGCACGATCCTCGGTCCTGTCCTGGCCCGGCCCAAGGTCTTCGCCGTCTCCGCGGTCGTCGTCCTGCTGGCCCTGGCCGCGCCCGCCCTCGGCATGAAGACCGAGTCGCTCGGCCTGGAGAAGCAGTTCGGTTCGGACTCGGAGCTCTCCGTGGCGTACCGGAACATCGAGGAGTCGTTCCCGGGCGGCCCCGCCCCCGCCCTCCTCGTGATCGAGGCGGACGACATCGACTCGCCCGAACTGCGCAAGGCGCTGGCCGAGTTCGGCCCCGACAAGGTGACCGTGCACCGGGCGCAGAACGTCGCGGAGATCGAGGTGCCGCTGCCGGACGGCAGGTCCGACCTGGCCGAGCTGCGCGACAAGAGGGTGCCCGCCGCCTTCGACGGGACGGGTGCGCAGGCGTACGTCACCGGGGAGCTGGCCGGGTCCGTCGACTTCAACGATCAGCTGAAGCGCGGCATCGTCCCCGTCTTCGCGTTCATCACGGCGGTGACCTTCCTGCTGATGCTGTTCTGCTTCCGCTCGTACGTCATCGCGGTGACGTCAATCTTCCTCAACCTGCTGTCCGTGGGCGCAGCGTACGGAGTGATGGTCGCCGTCTTCCAGCACGGCTGGGGCGCTTCGCTGATCGGCTCGGAGGGGGTCGGAGCGATCGAGGCATGGATGCCGCTGTTCGTCCTGGTGGTGCTCTTCGGCCTCTCGATGGACTACCACGTGTTCGTGGTCTCCCGGATCCGCGAGGCCCGGCAGAGCGGTCTGGACACCCGGGCGGCCATCGACACGGGCATCCGGCGGACGGCGGGCGCCGTGACCGGCGCGGCCGTGATCATGGTGGCGGTGTTCGCGGTCTTCGGGACGCTGTCCATGCAGGACATGCAGCAGATGGGCGTCGGCCTCGCCGTCGCGGTGCTGCTGGACGCCACGATCGTACGGATGGTCCTGTTGCCGTCCGTCATGGCGCTGCTCGGTGAGCGGAACTGGCGGACTCCGCGCGGCCTTTCCAGGCTGCCGAGTCCGGAACACGGCGAGGCGGAGGCGGCGGGAGCGGTGGCCGAGCCGGTTCCGTCCGGACCGGGGCTCCACGGCTGACGCCCGTACGAAGAGGCCCTGGCCCACCGGGTACGACCGGTCGGCCAGGGCTTGTCTCGTGCGGCCCCGTCAGGGGGCGTACTTGTAACCGACGCGGCGCACCGTCTGGATCGACCGGCGGTGCTCGGCGCCCAGCTTTCGGCGCAGCCGGGCGATGTGGACGTCGACGGTGCGCCCGTCGCCCACATGCCCGTAGCCCCAGACGGTCGTCACCAACTGGTCGCGGGTGTGCACCCGGTGCGGGTGCGCCACAAGGTGGGCGAGCAGCTCGAACTCGAGGAACGTGAGGTCGAGCGTGTTCTCGTCCACCATCGCGGTGCGCCGCACCGTGTCGATGAGCACCGGACCGGCCGAGGCCGGGGTCTCCACCGGCCGCGGCACGATCCGCCGGGCGGCGGCCGCCGCGGCGGCGGGCTGCTGATCGGCGGGCACGAGCACCAGGTAGCCGATCATCGGCGGTTGGCCCGGCAGCGCCGGAAGGGTGTGCTGGGGCGCGGGCAGCCAGGTGGCGCCCGGCGGGAGGAAGTCGGCCACATCGGCCGGCTGGACGATCTCGTCGGGGTCGACGGCGCGCAGTCGGTGGCGGTTCGGGGAGACGGAGCGGGCGGAGGGTGGGGCCGCAGCGGTCGCCGACGGGGCTGTGGTGACAGCGGTGGCGGCGGAGAAGGTGCGAGTGTTCGCCATGAGGGTCAGCTCTTTCGCGCGAAGGAGTCGTCGAGGGACGGACTTGCGTCGTGCGCGCGGACCGAAGACCGGGGTGAGCGGCTTTAGAGGGCCTGCGCGTTCCACGCGCGACAACACACCCGGTCGAAGTCGTGATGCTGACGAGAAGGCCAGAACGGCTCGAGGTCGCTGCGACCCGGCGCGGTGTGCTGGAAGCTGGCCATGCCCCTATTAGACCAGACAAGGCGGCGCCGCTGCAGGTCTCTCTCACCCGTCGATACGGACCCTTTGCCTTGCGTTCCTCACCTCGCGGCTCACCTCGTGGGCCGCCCCCTCGTGCTGCCTCGACCGCCTTGGCAGCGGATGAGATGTTCCCGGTGGGGGCCGGGTACGCCGAAGGGGCATCCACCGTTTCCGGCGGATGCCCCTTCGTACGGATCAGATGTGGATCAGACCTGGTCGGCCTTCTCCAGCGCCGTGCAGCAGGTGTCGACGATCAGCCGCGTGACGACGTACGGGTCGACGTTGGCGTTCGGGCGACGGTCCTCGATGTAACCCTTCCGGTCCTGCTCGACCTGCCACGGGATACGGACCGAGGCGCCGCGGTTGGAGACGCCGTAGCTGTACTCGTTCCACGGGGCGGTCTCGTGCAGACCGGTCAGACGGTCGTCGATGCCGGCGCCGTAGTTCTTGACGTGGTCCATGGGCTTCGAACCCTCACCCAGCGACTCGCACGCGGTGATGATGGCGTCGTAACCCTCGCGCATCGCCTTGGTCGAGAAGTTGGTGTGCGCGCCCGCGCCGTTCCAGTCGCCCTTGACCGGCTTCGGGTCCAGGGTCGCGGAGACGTTGAAGTCCTCGGCGGTGCGGTAGAGCAGCCAGCGGGCGACCCACAGCTGGTCGGAGACCTCCAGCGGGGAGAGCGGGCCCACCTGGAACTCCCACTGGCCAGGCATGACCTCGGCGTTGATGCCGGAGATGCCCAGACCTGCCGCGAGGCAGTTCTCGAGGTGCTTCTCGACGATCTCGCGGCCGAAGATCTCATCGGCGCCGACACCGCAGTAGTAGCCGCCCTGCGCGGCCGGGAAGCCGCCCACGGGGAAGCCGAGCGGCCGGTGGCCGTCGAAGAAGGTGTACTCCTGCTCGATGCCGAAGATCGGCTCCTGGCCGGCGAACTGCTCGGCGACCGGCCGCAGGGCGGCACGCGTGTTGGACTCGTGCGGCGTCATGTCGATGTTGAAGACCTCGCACAGCACGAGCACGTCGTTGCCGCCGCGGATCGGGTCCGGACAGGAGAAGACCGGCTTCAGTACGCGGTCGGAGGCGTGACCCTCGGCCTGGTTGGTGCTGGATCCGTCGAAGCCCCAGATGGGCAGCTCCGCGACGCCCTGGGAGGCATCCCCGGCCATGATCTTCGTCTTCGAACGAAGCTTGGCGGTCGGCTCGGTGCCATCGATCCAGATGTACTCAGCCTTGAACGTCACGGAAGCCATCCTTTGCGGGTGCTGCGATGCTGCGGTCTGCGGTCCGGTCTCTACAGCGCAGCTTCGCAAGACGCGATTTCCCGTCCGTTGCCCGGATGTGAACCCCGTGTTACCGAGGTTTCCTGCGTTATGGCATGGGCCGCCACCTCGAAACCACCCTCTTCGTATACGGGGTTCGGCGCAGTATCGCCGGTGCCGGTCAGGACCGATCCTCGTCCGCGCACATCCGCAACACTGTTCCTGCGGGCCCGGGAGCGCGCCGCCCCAGCCGTCCGGGGCGACGACCGGCCGTCAGGTCCGCGACATCCAGGATCCGGGCGCCGTGCAGGGCGGGGTCCCCTCCGCGGACCCTCGTACGCCGCCACCCGATATGCGGACCGGGCAGACTGGCCCCATGACGACACCACCCGCAGCTCCCCTGCGTATCGGCCTTCTCGGTACGGGCCCCTGGGCCCGGATGACCCAGGCCCCCGCCCTCGCCGCCCACCCCGGAGTCGTACTCAGCGGTGTGTGGGGCCGCCGGCCCGAGGCGGCGAACGCCCTCGCCGCCGTCCACGGCACCAAGGCGTACACCGATGACGCGGGCGTCGACGAACTCTTCGCCGCGAGCGATGCCGTCGCCTTCGCCCTGCCGCCGGACGTTCAGGCCCCGCTCGCCGCCCGTGCCGCGGCCGCCGGATGCCACCTGCTGATGGACAAGCCGGTCGCGACGACGGTGGCCGCTGCCCGCGAGGTCGCCGAGGCGGCCGACCGGGCGCGGGTCGCGTCCGTCGTCTTCTGCACGATGCGCTTTGCCGAGCCGACCGCGACATGGATCGCCGAGCAGGCCGCCCGGGGCGGCTGGTTCACCGCCCGCGCCCAGTGGATCGGCGCGCTGTACGCCCCCGGGGCGGAGAGCGAGTTCGCGAACTCGCCGTGGCGTCGCGAGAAGGGCGGCCTGTGGGACGTCGGCCCGCATGCGCTGTCGGTGCTGCTCCCGGTGCTCGGCGATGTGACGGAACTGACCGCCGCCCGCGGCCCCGCCGACGCCACCCATCTGATCCTCCGCCACGCGTCCGGTGCGTCCAGCACGGTGACGCTCGCGCTCGACGCACCCCTGGGAGCGGCGGGTACGGAGGTCGAGTTCAGGGGCGAATCGGGGATCGCCACGCTCCCTGGCGGGGGTGAAGCGGTCGGTTCGTTCCGCGCGGCGGTGGATGCGCTGCTCGAAGCGGTGCGTACCGGGGTGCCGCACCCCTGCGACGCGCGGTTCGGCCTGCGGCTGACCGAGCTGCTGGCCCAGGCGGAGGCCGCCGTGCGCCCCTGAACCCCGAAGGGTGCCGGGCGTTGCCGTGTCTCGTACCGCACGGCACCGCCCGGCCCGGGCTCGTCAACCCACGCGCTCGATGCGGGCGCGACGGATCAGGAACTTGCCCGGTTCGCGCACCTGCTCGAACGCGGCGTCGTTCAGCAGGGCGCAGCTTCCGGAGGGTGAAGTGACCTGCACCGTGGTGGACTTGTCGTTGTCGAGATTGGTCACCTTGAGCCGGGTGCCGACCGGGAACTGATTGCTGGACGCGGCGGGGGCTCCTCCCTCGCCGGACAGTGTCACGGTGGATCCGGCACAGACGACCTCACCGGTGGTCTGCCCCCCTCCGCCGGGCGGTTCCGGGGCCGCGGTCCCTGGCGGGGGCGCGGATGCGGAGGCCGGCGCGGAAGCGGCCGCGGACGTGGCGGGATCCACGGCCGCCGATACCTCCCCACCGCATCCCGAGGCGGCCTGTTGGCGCCGGATCTCCGCGATCACGGCTTCCCGGTTGGCGATCCGCGCGGCCGACTGGGCATCCGGATCGGCCCGCTGACCGGCGATGAACTGCTCGTTGTTACCGAGCGCCGTGGCGAGTCCGGTGCAGACGACCGACGAGGCCCGGTCGGCCGGTGGCGACGGCGCGGCCTGGCTGGTTCCCGCCAGCACGGCAGCTGTCCCGCCGGCGAGTGCGGCGGCCCCGACCAGCAGGGCGAGCTTCTTCTTGCGGCTGAGGGTCTTCTTGCGTGACACGTAGGGCTCCTGTCCCCGGCCGGAACACCTGATGCGCTCGGGCCGGATGTGGTGCGTGTGTCCCTACGTACGAGTAACAGGAGCGTTCGTTTCATCCGTCGTGCGGACGCACCCATCCGTCGCCGCCCTGCCGGTCAGGAAATGGCGGTGACCGCCCGGTGCGCGGCGGACAGGAAGCGCCGCACGGCGGCCGTCTCGCTCTCGTCGAAGTCGCGCAGTACCGCGACCGTGTCGTCGATCAGCGGACCGAAGAAGGACCGGCCCAGCTCGACCGCCGGCGGGGCCACCGTCATCAGCACCCGCCGCCGGTCACGCGGGTCGCGGGTGCGGGTGAGGTGACCGAGCCGTTCCAGTCGGTCGATGACGGCGGTGGTGCCCGCGGAGTTGAGCCCGAGCTGCGTACCGAGCCATCCGGCGGTCGCGTCCGCGCCCGCCCGTTCGGCGTCGAGCAGGCAGATCAGGGCGCGTACGTCGGTGGGGTGCATGCCGTGGCGGCTAGCGAACTCGGCCTGCCGCAGCCCGAATTCGACAGTCACCTTGCGCAGCAGATGGACGATCTCCATCTCGGGACTCTGCTCGCTCATCGGTTCTCCTGCCCCTATTATCTCGCTGAGCGAGATAATATCCAAGGGTACCCATCTGGGAGGCACCCCATGACGCCTACGTCATCCGGATCGTCCGCGGTGGCAGCCACCGAGTCGTTCCTCGCTGCGTACGACGAGGTCCTGGCGGTCAAGTGGCCCGCTGGAACGACCCACTCCGAGGCCCTCACCCCGTACGGCACCACCCATGTCAACAGTTACGGCCCGGAGGACGCCCCGCCCCTGATACTGCTGGCCGGCGGCGGCTCCACCTCCACCGTCTGGTACGCCCAGGCCGCCCACCTGGGCCGCAGTCACCGTGTCCACGCAGTCGACCTCATGGGCGATCCGGGCCGCAGCGTGGTGGGGGAGCGTCCGATCCGGACGGTGCCGGATCTGACGGCCTGGCTGGACGCGGTGCTGGACGGTCTGAACATCGCATCGCCGGCACTCTGCGGCCATTCCTACGGAGCGTGGATCGCGCTCCACCACGCCCTGCACGCACCCGACCGTGTCAGCGAGCTGATCCTTGTGGACCCGACCGGGTGCTTCGCCGGATACCGCCCCGGCTATCTGCTGCACGCGCTACCGATGCTGCTCCGCCCCAACGCGCGGCGCACCCGCACCTTCTTGAACTGGGAGACCTCCGACGCGCCGCTCGACCCGGTCTGGCTGCACCTGCGCGACACGGCTGCCGCCTTCCCGTCCGCCCGGCCGGTCACCGGCCCCCGCCCCGCCCCCGAGCTGCTGGCCGCCCTGAACGTACCGACCCTGATCCTGCTGGCCGAGAACAGCCGGGCGCACAACAGCGCAACGGTCGCCGCCGCCGCGGCCCGGCTGCTTCCGCACGCGCGGACGGCGACCATTCCCGGTGCCACGCACCACACCCTGCCGCTGCACGCCCCGGACGCCGACGAACTCAACCGCAGGATCGAGGAGTTCCTGTCGGCCGGGTGCTGAGCGGCTCCGGCGGCACCGCCCGGATCAACGCCCCAAGGCATCCCGTACGGCTTCCTCCGTGCGTGCCACCACAGCCGTTCCGTCCTCCGCGGTGATGATCGGCCGCTGGATCAGCTTCGGATGCTCGGCGAGCGCCGTGATCCACCTCTCCCGCGAACCGGCCTCGCGCGGCCACTCCTTGAGCCCGAGCTCCTTCGCGTCGGCTTCCTGCGTCCTCGTGATGTCCCACGGCTCCAGCCCGAGCCGATCGAGCACGGCCCGGATCTCGTCCGGCGACGGCACGTCCTCCAGATAGCGGCGGACGGTGTACTCGGCTCCCTCCGCATCGAGCAACTGCACCGCGCTGCGGCATTTGGAACACGCGGGATTGATCCAGATCTCCATGGGGCCCACGATACGGGAGGGAGGTCGCCAAAGCCCCTCTGGCCAGGGGTGATTGTCAGTGGTGGGCCGTAAAATGGAGGTAGTTCGTGAGGGTTTCACGACCGTGCCAGGAGGTTGCCCATGGCCGTTGCCGCAGTCACGACCAAGCCGCTCCACAAGCCCCTGCAGAAGAAGCCGCTCCCCGCGGGCCGGCCCCGCGAGTGGTACATCTCGCACAACCGCCGCCTGAAGGCCATGCGCCTGGCGATCGCCCTGCTCGACACGGGCGTCTACTACCCGTCGAGCGCAGACAACGACAAGATACGCACGACTGCCGAGCGCATCGGCATCCATCCGCCGTCCGACACGACCTGCCGCATGGTCCGCGCCCTGATCCGCTACGGGCGCTGACGGCCACAGCCGGCGGACCCGAAACCTGTGCCCCTGGACCTCAAGAAGCTCGCCCAGGGGCACAGGCACGTCCCCCGCGACGCCGGCGCAGCCATCGCCACCGTGCGCGGACCCGCAGGCCCCTGCCATCACCCGATCGACGTACGCGGCATGCGGGCAGCCCCGTCTCCGCCTTGACTGGGACGGAGCCGTGAGTGCTGGGAGGCGCGATGACAAGGCGATCCGTACGAGGCGCGTGGGTAGTGCTGCTGACAGCGGTCGTGGCATCGGCTGCCGCCGCCTGCACGGACGACGGCGGCAGCCCGGCCGGCACGGTGTCCAAGGCCGCGTCCGCGGTGGCGTCCGCCGCATCCAGAGGGGGCGACGTGGCGGCCTCGGCATCGGCTGCCGCGCAGGAGAAACTCCAGAACTTCAAGAACGGCGTGAACGCGGGCAAGGACGTCAAGGCGGGTGCGGTGACCGAGCAGGGTGGCCGCGCCAGTACGAAGATCACCGTGACGAACAGCACCGACTCGGCCAAGTCGTACATCGTCCAGATCAACTTCCGCGACCCCGGCGGCAATCTGCTGGACTCCACCGTGGTAACGGTCGACGACGTACGGCCGGGCACCCCCAAGGACGCCACGGCCCGCAGCAACCGCACCCTCGCCGGCGACGTCACCGCCGAGGTGGGCAGGGCCCTGCGCCACTGACGACGGCGGGAGCGGCAGCACCTGAGTGCCGCCGCTCCCGTTGTTCGTCCCACCTCGCCATGGCAGCCGCGACTGCCACGGACCGGGGGTCACTGTTCCTGCTCCGGTGGAATTCCGAGCATTCCCAGCAAGGTGCCTCCGTACGGGCAGCACGTCGGCCCGCTGTGACAGCGGGCCGACGCGAGCGAGTGAGGGACGGGATTTCAGGAGCCCGGAGTCGCGATCTCGCGCTTGAGAATCTTGCCGGTGGCGCCCTTGGGGAGCGCTTCGAGCAGCCAGACCTCGCGGGGGTACTTGTAGGGGGCGACCCGCGCCCGCACGAACTCCCGCAGCTCGTCGGGGGTGGTCGCCGCGCCTGGGAGCAGGGCCACGGCGGCGGCGACCTCCTCGCCGAGGGTGGGGTGGAGGACGCCGATCACCGCCGCCTCGGCGACTGCGGGGTGTTCGTAGAGGACTTCCTCGATCTCGCGGGGGTAGACGTTGTAACCGCCGCGGATGATCAGGTCCTTCTTGCGGTCGACGATGTAGTAGAAGCCGTCCTCGTCGACGCGTGCGAGGTCGCCGGTGCGCAGCCAGCCGTCCTGGACGGTCTCGGCGGTGGCCTCGGGGCGGCCCCAGTAGCCCTTCATGATGTTGTGACCGCGTACGCACAGTTCGCCGACGCCGTCCCGCTCGTCGAGCAGGCACATCTCGACACCCTCGATCGGGGTGCCGACGGAGCCGGGCTTGCGGGGGCGGTCCGGGTGGTTGAAGGAGGCGACCGGGGAGGTCTCGGACATGCCGAAGCCCTCCTGGACGGGACAGCCGAAGGCGCTCTCGAAGCCGTGCAGGACCTCGACCGGCAGCGAGGCGCCGCCGGACACGGCCACCCGCAGGGTGGTGGTGTCGTGGGCGCCGGGCTGCTGTGTGTGTACGGCGAGCATGGCCGCGTACATGGTGGGCACGCCCTCGAAGACCGTCACCTGCCGCTGCTGGACGGTCTGCAGCGCCAGGACCGGGTCGAAGCGGGGCAGCAGCGTCAGCCGGGCGCCGACGCCGACCGCCGTATTCATGGCGCAGGTCTGGCCGAAGGCGTGGAAGAGCGGCAGACAGCCCAGCACGGTGTCATCGGGGCCGAGCCGGATCAGCGACCGTGCGGTGATGTCGGCGTTGCGCGTGAGGCCGGCATGGGTGAGCTCGGCCCCCTTGGGGACTCCCGTGGTCCCGGAGGTGTAGAGGATGACCGCGGTGTCGTGGCCGCCGCCGAGCGCTCCGGCGACCGGTTCCGGGTGGGTGGCGAGCAGGTCGGCGAGCGAGCCCGGCCCGACCGGGACCACCTCGGTTGCGGTGCCCTCCGCACCCACGGTCACTTCGGCGGTGGACGACTCGTGTGCGAACAGCAGTACCGCACCCGAGTCGCGCAGGTAGTGGGCGATCTCGCGTGCCTTGAGGAGCGGGTTCATCGGAACGACGACGGCGCCGGCGCGCAGCATGCCGTAGTAGAGGGCCGGGAACTCGAGCAGGTTGGGCACCATCAGGGCGACCCGGTCGCCCGGGATGACACCGCGTGCGGTGAGCAGCGCCGCCACACGGCCGGCGAGGGTGTCGAGTTCGGTATAGGTCAGCGACCGGTCACCGAGTTCGACGGCGGTCCGGGGACCGTGTGCTGCGGCGCTGCGACTGAGGAGATCGGCGAGATTCACCTGGTGCCTTTCGTTTCTGGTGCCGTGGACGACCCGGCCGCCCGCCGAAGGCGGTGGCGCCCAGTGGCACGGCGAAGTGCCGGGCCGTGTCCGGCTCGAGTACGGAATACGGAATGCGGGGTCGTCAGCCCCGCAGCGCGGAGGCGAAGATGGCCGGCAGTTTGGCGATGCCGGGCGCGGCGGTGAAGCGGGTGACGCGTTCGATGGTCGTACGCGACGTGCGGTTGGTGACGAAGTACGGCGGGCGCGGGGACAGCGACGGGGAGCCGGTGAACAGGCCGCGCGGAGCGGGGGCGAAGGGCGCACGCAGCACGGTCTTCTCGATGTCCTCGAGCATGAAGGCGTTGTGGACGAAGCCGATGCCGCTGCCGATGTCCTGCCGGGTGTGGCCGGGGTAGGCGCCCCAGGGGGTGTAGCCGAGCAGGAACCCGATCGCGGACCAGCAGTTGACACCGAGGGTTCCGTAGCGCAGTTCGGCGACGGCCGTCTCCACTGCGGTGCGGTGGGTCTTCTCGGTTCCGGGGTGGACGATGAGGGTCGCGCCGAGGGTTCCGGGGAGCGTGTCGTTGGCGAAGTCGACCGCGTGGCGCAGGAATTCGGTCGGAGTGGCGCCCGGGAGCCGCGCGACGCCGAGGGCGCTGCCGAAGACCTCGCCGGTGATCAGCATGTCGTCGTGGTCGGTGATGTCGGGGACCAGGATGCGGCAGTCTCCGTCGCCGTGGGACTCGGCCTGCGGGTGGGCCTCGAGCACGGCGCCGAGGCGCTGGGCGGCGCCGGGGTAGTAGTCGGTGCGCGGCGGTAGTGCGCGCAGCACCCGCCGGATCTCCGCCAGCAGCCGCTCGGTGCCGTCCCACTCCCGAGGCAGGACGAGGATCTGACTGGCGATGCAGTTGTGGCCGGAGTTGTTCATCTTGCTGGTGACGATGTGCTCGGCCTGGAAGCGGAAGTCCGCCGCGCTCCAGGGGCCGGGGGTCACGATGCAGGGGCTGACCCCGCCGAGCTCGCTGGTGAACGGCTTGCCGATCAGCGGCTTGTCGTCGTGACGGCGCTCGTCCGCCTGCTCGTCGGTGCCCCACACGATGGCGTCGTGGGTGCGGTCGCTGCCGGTGACGTGGATGGTGTCGACGCCGTCATGTGCGGAGAGGTAGCCGCCCTCGGCCGCACCGCCGTCGATGAAGTGAACCCAGCCGCGCTCGACGAACTCGGCGAAGACGTGCTCGAAGTGCGGGCGGAGATAGGCGTTGACCGGGTTCATCTTCGCGATGACGACCTGGCCCTCGGCGTAGAGCTTGTGGAGGATGTCGAGCGCGGTGATGGCCGCGACATTGCCCGCACCCAGGACCAGAGCGACGGCCGGGCGCCCGGGACGGCCGCGGTACTCACCGGCGGCCCGGTCCCGTACCTGCTGTGCGGTGATGCCGGCGCGCATCCACACCTGGGCGGTGAACCCGTTGAGCAGCAGGGTGTCCCAGCCGGTGGCGGGGAAGACGTCGACCCGGGTGCGGCCGTCGCGCACGTGCACCGCCCCGGCCTCGACCGGATCCTTGCCGCCCGCGATCCGGCGCAGCACATGCAGGCAGGCACTGACGTTCTGGGCGAGTGCCCACGGGGCGCCGATCCAGTCCTCGGCCGCCCAGGGGGAGTCGGGGCCGTATCCCTTGGCGCGGGCGCCGGCGGCGGCCATGTCCTCGGCGCTGTCGACGATCCGCGGCATCAACCGCTCCAGCAGCGCGATCCGTTCGGCGATCGGGGTGGTGGTCCACGACGCGGCGCCTTCGCGCAGCTCGGCGAGGGCCTGGTCCAGCAGTTCGGTGTCGACAGCGGTGGAGGGCACGGGTTCGCTCCAGGGGGACAGTGGGTGGGTGGACGACGGCGGGGGCCGGTGTGTCAGGCGCTCGGTCGCGGAGCGTCGCGCGCCGGGTCGATCAGGGTGAAGGCGGCGAGGGCGCCCAGCAGCAGCAGGCCGCCCGAGAGCACGACGGCGGTCTGGTATCCCGCCGTGCCGTGGCTGTCGACCAGCGATCCGACGACGGCGGGGGCGATGAGGCCCGCGGTGGTCACGGTGGCGTTCATCGTGCCGAGGGCGCCGCCGCGCCGGGCGGGCGGGGCCAGTTCGGCGACGGTGGTGATCGCGACGGTGGCGAAGGATCCGCCCATACCGAAGCCCACGGCCAGCAGCGCGGTCTTCGCCGCCGCACCGTCCGCGAGGGGTACGGCCAGACAGGCGACCGCGCCGAGCAGCAGCAGGCTGCCGCCGACCCGGCCGCGCGCCCAGCGGCTGCTGACTCCGCGGCGCATGAGCCACCCGGTGAGCGCCGCCTGACCGAGCAGCGCGAGGGCGCCGACCACCCAGGGGAGGACGATGAGTCTGCCGGCGGCGTCGGAGGAGTGGCCGAGGCCGTTGCGCAGGTAGGAGGGCAACCATACGAGCATCAGCGCCACGGCCCAGTAACTGGTGAAGTAGGCGGCGGTGGTGCCGATCCAGGTGCGGGTGCCGAGGATGCGGCGGTAGGTGGGCCTCACCGCAGGCTCGGAGGACAGTGCCTCCGCGGTGTCGGTCCGGTACGTCCCGTCGGCGCCGAACACGGCCCACAGCAGGGCCCACAGCGCACCGGCGGCCGCGACCACCCAGAGGGCGGCGCGCCAGCCGTGGTGGTGGATGACCCAGGTCAGGCCGGGGGCGGCGGTGATCACGCCGAGGGTGACGCCGAAAGTGACCAGCGCCCCGGGGAGGTTGCGCCGGTGGTTGGGGAACCACGACAGCGCGGCCTGCTGGGCGACGGGGAAGGCGGGACCTTCCGCCGCGCCCAGCAGGATCCGTGAGCCGATCAGTACGGCCAGGCCGCCTCCCAAGGCCGCCGGTGTCTGTGCGACCGACCAGAGGAGGGCCATGGCCAGGAGCAGCCACTTGGGCTGCACCCGGTCGGCGAGCAGCCCCACCACGCCGGCGGCCACCGAGAACAGCAGGAAGAAGGCGCTGTTGGCGAGCCCGAACTCGGTGGCGGACAGGCCCATGTCCGCACGGATCTCATCGGCCGCGAGGCCGAACACGGACTTGTCCGCGAAGTTGACCATCATGAAGACCACGAGCAGGCCGGTGACGATCCAGCCGCGGGCTCCGGAGCTGCGGCCCGTCGGGGACTCGGTCTGTCTGGGTGCGGTGTCGGCGGCGGTCACGGGGTCCTCCGGAAAATGTGGCGCTGACGAGGGGGTGGGCAGGCGAGGAGGCGGGGCTGCGCCGCGGCCCGTGCGCCGGCCCGCGCACGGGCCGCGGCGCAGCGGCCTCAGGAGAGCGGGACTCCCGCGATCGCGATCCGCTCCATGACACGCCGCTGCGGGTAGTAGTCGTTGATCGCGTAGTGCTGGACCGCGATGTTGTCCCAGATCGCGACGGAGTCGGGCTGCCAGTGGAAACGCACCTGGAACTCGGGGATACGGGCCTGCAGGACGAGTTCGTCGAGCAACTCGCGGCTCTCGGCGTCGGACAGGCCGACGATCCGCGTGGTGAAGGGCTCGTTGACGTAGAGCACCTTGCGTCCGGACTGCGGGTGGCGGACGACCACCGGGTGCTCCACCGGCGGCAGGGTCTTGCGGAACCGGGCGACCTGTTCCTCGGTCATCAGCGCACCCCAGCTGGGCACCCAGTCGTGTACCGCCATGAGTCCGTCGATCCGGGCCTTCATCGACTCGGAGAGGTTGTCGTAGGCGACCGCCATGTCCGCCCACATCGTGTCGCCGCCGGCCGACGGCACCTCGACGGCGCGCAGCACCGAACCCAGGGCGGGCGCGGCCATGAAGGAGTGGTCGCTGTGCCAGATGTTCTCGCTGCCGACGGTCATGGCGTCCTTGGCCAGACGGGAGACGCCAGCGGTGTCGCCCTTGGGGAAGAAGGGGTTCACCTCTGGCCCGCCCCACACCGCTGCGAGCGCGACGTGGTGCTCGGAAGCGAAGCGGTGCTGGTCACGGAAGAAGATCACCTTCCACTCCAGCAGCGCCTGCCGCAGCTCCTCGGCGAGGTCGTCACCGATCGGCTGCGAGAGGTCGACACCGCTGACCTCGGCACCGATGTGGGGGGTGAGCGGGGAGATGCCCAGTATCCGGTACTCCGTCTCGGCGCTGCCCGGAGCGGTGCGGTCCAGAACGCGGCGCCCGTAGTGCATCAGGGGCTTGTCGAGGGTGGGCTCGGGGGTGGCGACGACTGCAGCCATGGGTACTTCCTCCACGGTGAGGATTAATTCGATACCGGGAGTATCGATATCCAGGCATGCCATGGCAAGGGTCTTCGTCCACCGATTTCATGACCGCGGAGAGATCCGGCTCACGGTCAGTGCCGCACTCCCACGGCGCGGCCGACGAGCTCGACCACCGAGTCCACCAGGTGGCTGTCCGGCAGCTCCTGCTCCGCCACCAGGCGGAACACCAACGGCGCCGCCACCATGGTGGCGGCGGCCCGGACGTCGGTGTCCGGCCGCACGTCCCCGCGCACGATGCCGCGCTCCAGGATGCGCCCGGTCTCACCCATCACCCGGTTGATGTACGCCTGGTACGCGCTGCGTCCGGTTCCCGCGTCGGCCGCAGCGCCGAAGACGCCCACGATCAGACGGTCCATCCCGGGCGTCCGGTACACCTCGACACGAGCGGTGAGCACAGCGCGCAGCTCGGCACGGAAGTCCCCCAGATCCGGAATGGACAGGGGGCCGACGCGCGACTCGGCAGCCGCGATGATCAGGTCCTGTTTGGTGGGCCAGCGCCGGTAGATGGCCGGCTTGCTCACCTCGGCCCGCACGGCCACGGCGTCCATCGTGAGCGCGTTCATCCCCTGCTCCGCGACCAGCGCGAGCACCGCGTCGAGCACCGCGCGGGTGACCCGCTCCTCCCGGGGGCGCCCCGGCCCTCGTGCTGCGTCCCGAGTCCGCTTTTCGACCATGCCCCGACCTTATGATTTCGCTCCGCACGCCAACCAGGCCGGTCCCCGATCGCGTCCGGGGGCGGAGCCGGACCGGCATGTGCACGCAGGGTGGGGGCCGCCACCCGCAGAGGCGCAGCCGACTCGGCATTCACCTGTTCGGGCTAGCGGGCATCGCGGCGCACGCCATGCGTTCCTACGATCGGAAGGAACGTGGTGCGGTCATCCGTTCGGGACACACCCGGCAGGCCGGCCCGCGGGAGGCAGCCATGCGCCTCATCGGAATGCCCGCCGTCGCAGGGGCCGTTGTGCTGGCGTCGGCGGCCCCCGCTGCGATGGCCACCGCCGGCGCCGACCCCGTCGCCACCGTCAGCCCGAACACCGTACAGCCCGGCCAAACCGTGCATCTGGCCTTGCGCAACTGTGAGAATCCCGGGGAGGGCGGGCTTGCAGAGGGCTCGCTCGTCGGGGGCGGGACCACGGCGAGATCTCCCATCGGCATCACGGAGCTCAAGGCCGGCGCCGACGGGACGCTCGTCGGCACAGCCACCATCGAGAATGCCGAGCGCGGAACCACGGAAACCATCTACCTCGCCTGCAACTCGAACCCGGACGAGGTCGTCGAGGCCACCGTCACCGTCACGCACTGACCGATGCAGTGGCGTGGCGTCTCACCTCTTGGGGGCAGTGAGAAATTCTGAGCAGCGTCTCCTCTCCCGAGCCGGTCGCCCGCTGCGTAATGAATCAGGGCAATGTCCGGAAGTGTTATCCATAGCCCTCAGGCATCCGGCCATCGTTTTGTCGGGTCGGGCTCCGAAATATAATCAGACGCAGTCCTGTGCATTGATGTCGGTGGTTACCTGCGGCGAAAAATTTATCGGAGCAGAGTTACCTGCGGTCATCCCTGCTGTAGCGTCCGGGTGAATCTACTTCTCACCCACCTCAATGGCCGCGGGCCACCCTTGCGATCTCCCCGCATTGCCGGCCTCGAGAGACGGATCAGATCCTGACGATCCCCGCCGGTGGCGCCACGGACGAGAGGTGGCCGCCAAGTTGAACATCACCGGAAACGCAGTACATTCGTATCTGGACCGGCTGCCGAGGAAAAGAGCGGCTCTCACCGAAGGGACAGATCCGGCCCCGGCTCGCGCTCACGGCCCGGCTGGTCACTGATTGAACGAATAGTTGCTGCAGGCAGTTCCACCCGGTATGAGTCGACGGTTTTGCCCATGCATAAGACCGGCCATTCTTCCCCTTGTTCTTCGAGTTACCCGGACAAGCAAGCCTTGTTTATCGACCACGGGAAGAAGTAACGCCCAGCGGTACCGGTACGTCGCCGCGTCGCACAGTGGCAGCGCGTCAGTGCGCTCAGATGCAAGCTTCACATCACCGGTCCTCGGGGTTGATGGCCGTGAAATCGTGCACGACTTCCAAATCAAGATCACCCAAATTCTCGCGAGGCTGATCATGAAGAAGCAGATATGGCAGAGCATCGGTGTCACGACAGACACTTGCTCGACGGTAGGCAGCTACGGCATCACAAGCGCCCGATCCAGCGGCGCGTCCGCACAGGCGGTGCAGAACCGTGCCGGCGGTGCAGCCACCTACCCGAATCTGGTTCCGGACTGGGACTGCCATGCAGCCGCCTGATGTCAGGGAGTCGGGCGAGGAACTGCCGGACCCCGCGGCGGACGGACAAGGTCCGGGAGGCGAGGGGGCCGGGGCGCCGACGGCCCAGGGCGGCAGACTGGGAGGGCTGGCCGCCCTCAAACCGGTGTCGGTGATCATCATCGTGCTTTCGGTGGTGGGCGTCGCGGTCGCGGCTGTCGTGCACTCGGTGATGCTCTTCCTCAATATCGCCCCCTTGAACACCGTCTCCCAGAAACATGCCGCGGGCCTGAACAGCTACATCTACCCGGAGTTCGCACAGGACTGGAAGCTCTTCGCCCCCAACCCGACGTCGGCGAATACGCATGTGCAGGCGCGAGTGAAGGTCCTGATGCCCGACGGGGCCCTCAAAACCACTGGCTGGATGGACTTGACCGCGATGGACGAGGCGTGGATCGTGCACAATCCTCTACCGAGCCAAGCGCACCAGAACCAACTCCGCGGCGCCTGGGCCAATTACGTCTCCACGCTCGATGACAAGGGCCGCCCGGTCGGCCTGTTCGGAACCATGATGCAGGAATATCTGGTGCGCATCGCCGCCCAGCGTTTTGGACCGCACTTCGACGGCGGCACCGTACAAAACGTCCAGCTGCGTTCGGCCAGTACGCCGATCGCGGCGCCTTCGTGGAGCAACCAGTACGTCGACACCACGACCGGTTATTTGGTGGAGCCGTGGTGGACCGTCAAGGCGGAGGACTTCAAGTGACCGCATACTCTCCGGCCACGCCCGGCCGCGAATCCGCACCGCCCCCTCGCGCCCGGCTGCGCGACCGTATCGGCGCCGCTGTCGAGCGGGGCTTCAGGCGCATCACCAGCGGTGCCGTCGCGCCGTACCAGTCGGCCGTCATCCGGATCGGCTTCTCGCTGACCTGGCTCGCCTTGCTGTTGCGCGAGTGGGTGCACCGAAATCAGCTCTACGGGGCGGACAGCCCTTGGAGTTGGGCCATGGCCCGTGAATGGAATGCCACGAACCACGCCTTCACCATACTCCTGTGGCATGACGGTCGGCTGTGGTTCGAGATCGTCTACATGGCGGCGATGGCTGCGTCGGTGATGCTGCTCCTCGGCTGGCGGACCCGTACCGCCTCGCTGCTGTTCATGATCGGTGTGCTGGCGCTCCAGAACCGCAACCCCTTTGTGGGGAACGGCGGCGACAACGTCATCCACATCATGGCGATCTACATGGTGTTCACGCGCTGCGGACAAGTCTGGTCGTTGGACGCGCGGCGCGCTGCGGACAGCCGCGACGGCGACCAGGACGGCGGTCGGGATGTGGCCGGGATCGCAATGTGGGCCTGCTTCGCCGCCGTGCTCACTGTGGTCACCGGGCTGGGCAAGCTGAGCATTGGCTGGGCGTTGCTGCTCTGGGGCTTCCTCTTGGCCCAGATGGCCTGGTGGTTGGTGCGGAACTACGCACCCGGGGAGCCCCGCACCGTGATGGCGATGGTGGGCAACGTGGTGCACGCGGGTGCGATGCTCGTGATCGCGGTCCAGGTCTGCCTGATCTACTCGAGCTCCGGGTGGTACAAGATCCAGGGCTCCCTTTGGCAGGACGGCACGGCGATCTACTACGCGTTGCACCTCGGCAACGTCACCCCGTGGCCCGCTCTGTCCCACGCCGTCGCGAGTAGCAGCCTGCTCATCCTGATACTGAGCTACGGCACGGTGATCGTCGAAGTCGCCTTCCCTTTCACGCTTTTCAACAGCCGTGTGAGGACCGTGATGGTCGCGATCATGATGTCCATGCACGCGGGCATCGGGATTCTGCTCGGTCTTCCTTTCTTCACGATGGCGATGATCGCGGCGGATTCACTCTTCCTCCCGACGGCTGTTCTGCGCTGGCTGAGCGACCGTGCGGCGCGCGCAGTGCAGTGGACGCGAGCCCTGGTGCCCGCACCACTGATGGCCCAAGAACAGACCGAACCCGTCCGCCGCGCGTGATCGGGGAGTACGCGAAGCCTGTGCCCTCGGAGACCCGGGGGCACAGGCGTGTACGCACACATTCGGCCCGGATCGCGTTGGAGATCCGGCATGGGACGATCCCCTCGGTGACTCGACCCCTGAACCGTCACCACTCCCTTGAGGAGCTGAAGGACGAACGTTGGCCGGCCCCGTCGGGCGACGCGACTCGCCTTGTTGCGACCCCGCACGCGCTTCGACGTAAGCCGATCGGCGAGCTGACAGTGGAGGGCATGCGGCTGCTGATAGGGCAGGGGAGGGCCGCGGAAGGTCCCTGGTGTGCAAGGTCCATAGGTCGCACTGCCGGCGGCGGCCGCGATATCGAGACCGCCGCCTGTTCGGACGACGGCGGCAGCGTCTCCAGCACGGCGTCCGAAGGCCGCGTCCGTCGCCGCGTCGCCGATATCCGTGGGCTCCGACGCTCCACCAGGGATTGCGGGACAGCCCCTACCGGCGGGCGCGGGACGACAGCTACGGCACCCGTTGTGTCCTCGGAACGCCGGAATACGCCCAGTACGAGGGCGCCCCTTCGCCCTCAGGCCCCGCTGGTCAACTGCAGGGACGCGAACGTGACTTGCAGGTATCGATTGTGGGGACGATCGACGACGTCGGGTCGAAGTCCTCCCAGGACGCCACGGCCCGCAGAAGCCGCAAGCTGTCGGGTGACGTCAAGGCCGACGTGGGTGTGGTGCTGCGACACCGGTCGAGCCGTGGACGGCCTCACCCCTGCGCTGTTCGGTCATCAGGAGCTGTCACGTTCAGAAGTGGTTGCTCCATTGTTCCTCTGAATCCGGACTTCGAAGCACGTGCCACGACGGATCTTGCACTTCTTGGGACTTCCAGGAAAGTGCCGTCAGCTTCTTCTCCGTGCCGGTGCCGGGTTGCGGGATCTCGAGAATGATCCGCCGACCTGAGCGGTCGTCGACAACGAGCACGCTCTCCTCCAGCACCATGCGGCCGACGAAGGGATGCTTCACTTCCCGAGTGGTGACGTGGTGTTTTTCGATCTCGTGCTGCCGCCACCATCTGCGGAATTCCGTGCTGCTCTGGCCCAGTTCGCGGACCAGAGTGGTGAACCACGGTTCGTGGACGTACAGTCCGGTGGCCGCGCGGAACTCGGCCAGCACGGATCGGGCGCTCGGCTCCCAGTTCTGAATCATCTCGCGCATATGACCGCCGAAGAAGAGCCACAGCATGTGGCGGTGCGCAGGAGGGATTTTGGCCAGATCGCCGTAGACGTCTGTTCTGGCTTGGTTCCAGGCGAGAATGTTGAAACGGGGACCTAGAGCGAACGCCGGATGTGGATGCTGGCTGTCCAGGATGCGCTGGAGGGCCGGAGGTACGCCGTCCGCGGGAATGTTCGCGCTGGAACGAGCATCCTCGTGCGCCAAGGCCAGGAGGTAGTCGCGCTCTTCGGCGCTGAGGCGAAGGGCTTCGGCCAGCGAATTGAGCACGTGGTCGGATACCCGGATGTTCCGAGCTTGTTCAAGTTGGGAGTACCAGCAGGCGCTGATACCCGCCAAGTCGGCGACGTCTTCCCGTCGCAGGCCCGGGGTGCGCCGTGATGTTCGCGTGGGAAGGCCGACCTCTTCTGGCTGAAGGGCCAGCCGTCGTGTTTTGAGGAAGTCTGCGAGCTCCGCTCGCCGTTGGTCGTAATTCATCCGTTGTTCCCTCTGCTGAGCGACTGTTGCGGATGGTTATTACCTGAGACCTCTACTCCTAGGATAGTCGGTTTCTTGATGCGCGCTCTGCCGAGTGTGAAGCTCCTGCTGGGAGCGGCGTTCGGCCCTGACGGGCGCTGAGAGGGGTCGCCGTTCGTGAACGAGCGGCTGTCTTTCGGTCCGGTGGTCGAAGGGAGAAAGCCATGCGTGGCAGGCGGTACCTCATCCGAGGCAGCCGAGTGCTCATGTAGGCCTGGGCAGTCGCCGTCGCAGCGGCGAAGTCGTTGCGGTTGACGATGAACGTGCTGCCGCAGCTGTCTGGCCGGGCTGTCCGGGGTACGCCATGCAGCCAGAGGGGCGCGCAACTTGCGGGTTTCGCGCAGCGTAGCGATGTTCAGCCGGTTCCCTGCGGCAGCAGGGCATCTGAATTGTGAGCTTCTGTGTCCGTGCAGCCAAGGGCTGATGCCCCGATGGTGTGGGGTAGCGGCCCTCGTTGCCGTTTGTGAGATCAAGCCAGGAAGCCTGCCCGACGGTACTCAAGTGCAAAGGGAGTGGACCCGCGCCGGAGTGGTGAACGACGGTTTGTGGATTTACAATTCGGCGGCCGTGCGGAACTTTTCTGAATCTGTTCGCATATGCCTGACGAAGAAGAGCTACAGCATATGCCGGAAGGGCTGCGGTCGGCGAGATCAGTACATGGCTGAAATACCAGGATGTTCCAGGCCTGTTCAAGGCGGGTGTGCCAGCAGATGCTGATGTCCGCCACAGGTCGTCGGCCCGCTGCGATGCATGTGGTGGAAGACCGATCTCTTCCGTGAAGAAGTCCACGATCTCCGCTCGCTGTTGGTCGTAATTAATCCGCCGTCGCCTCTGCTGCCGACTATTGCGGATGGCTATTACCGGAGACCTCCACTCCTAGGATAGTCGGTTTCTTGATGCGTGTTGTGCCGCGTGTGATCCTGCTGCTGGAAGCGGCGTTCGACCGTCACGTGGTGCTGAGAAGATCACCGTTCGTGAACGAGCGCCTGTCTTCGCTCCGGTGGTCGAAGGGAGAAAATCATGCGTAACAAGCGGTACCTCGTTCCCCCAGTGCTCATCGCCTCTCTGGCGTTCCCAGCGAGTTTCGCCGGGGAAACGATAGGCGCCTCGCCCCCAGCAGCTGTGGCGGCATCGGCATCGACCCCCGCGAAGACAACGCCCGCGGCCTTTAGCCAACCCTGCTTCCCGGGTCAGCAGCAACAGCAACAGCAGGGCGGCCGTGGCGGCCGACAACAGCAGCAGCAGCAACAGCAGGGCGGCCGACAGGGCGGCCGGCAGCAGCAACAGCAGCAACAGCAGCAGGGCGGCCGGCAGCAACAGCAACAGCAACAGCAGCAGCAGCAACAGCAGCAACAGCAACAGCAGCAGCAGCAGCAGCAGCAGCAGCAACAGCAGCAACAGCAGCAACAGCAGCAACAGCAGCAGCAGCAGCAGCAGCAGCAGCAGCAGCAACAGCAGCAGCAGCAGCAACAGCAACAGCAACAGCAACAGCAGCAACAGCAGCAACAGCAGCAGCAGCAGGGTGGCCAGGGTGGCCAGCAGCAGCAGCAACAGCAGCAGCAGCAACAGCAGCAGCAACAACAGCAGCAGCAGCAGCAACAGCAGCAGCAACAGCAGCAGCAGCAGCAGCAGCAGCAGCAGCAACAGCAGCAACAGCAGCAGGGTGGCCAGGGTGGCCAGCAGCAGCAGCAACAGCAGCAGGGCGGTGGTCTGCTATAGGTCACCTGGCCTGGTTGTCTGGCGGACGCCATGCCGCCTGGGGGCGCGTAACCCGCGGTACACGCGGGTTACGCGTCACACGCCCCCGATCAGCCGGTTCTCAACGGCAGCATGGCGAGGGCCGCTGCCCCGAGGTATGGGGCAGCGGCCCTCGCTGCTCTCTGTGAGGTCAAGTTGTGAGATCGAGCCAGGGGACCGGCCCGGCGGCGCTCAAAGGCGACGAGGGCGGCGAGGGCCTGCTCGCGGGTGATGTCGCGGTGGCACTTCCTCGCGGCGTAGCACCCACCGACGTGAACCTCGACAGGACGGGCACCGACCCCGATGCTGAGCTCAACGATCCGGGCCGGGGTGGTCGGCCGCGCCCCTCGCCCGGTTGCCGGTCCTTCTCCCGCTGCTCGACCGCGGCGATCGTCTCGTCGATGCGCTCCACCCACATGGCGTGCCGGTCCGCAGGGGAGGGAGGCGAAGGGATCAGGCGAGACATTGGACGCGTGTTCGATTATGGTGTCGTGGATGTGCGCGAGCCCCACTGCTCCGGCAGGGGCTCGGGCCGTGATGATGCGCTCGTTTCCGCTGATCGGGCGTCTCTTGCCACAGCGGGCGGTCTTGGGCGCCCGAGGTTAAGTCGACCCGGTCGGTTTTTCCGCCCGTCAGAGTCGTCGTGACGTGATTCCGAGCGGCATCATTGGAGGAACCCTCGCATGGCGGGCCTCGCGCGGACGACGGCACGATCGAGTTCCGGCCCCGTGCAGACCTTCGACGCACTGCCGATCACGGCTCTACGGCGAAGGGCTGCACAAACCCCACCTCACCGCTGCCGACCTGCGCCGTCGCCATGTCGCAGCTGCCTCCGAAAAGGAGGAACCCGCACCCGGCGGACCGATCCGGTCGGAGCACTGACGGGACCGCCCTCGGACCGGCCCACCGATGGGCCCGTGCGTAGGAGAGCTCGAGGTGGTCGGCGCATCGGGGCGGGGGCAGCGGGAGAGATCAGGGCAACCGCTGTGCAACCGGTTCCCTACCCTCGCGGATCAGGGACCTTGAGTTCATCTCCCGTGTTGGTGATGAAGATGACCAGAAGCTTCGCCGGTTTCGTCTTGCTGGTGTTCTCCGTGAGCACGTGGTGAGCACCCGGCTCCTCGACCCAGTTCTCGCCTTGGTGGTAGGTACGCACCGGCTCGCCGGCGAGCTGGCTGCGCATGGTCCCTTCGAGCACGTAGGCGTAGACGAAAGCCTCGCCGTGCCGATGAGGAGCCGCGCGCGAAGCGGGCGGGAAGTCCACTATCGCCGAGGTGAACGTCTTGCCCTCGATGTTCGGGAGCGCCTGTTCGAACAGAGGCGCCAGCGTTTCTTCCGGTGCCTCAGAAGTCACGGCAGCAGCCGGCACCACACCGGTGGAGCGCTCTGCCACGGGGGCGCACGCGACGGCCGTGGCCACCATGCCGGCAGCCAGAAAGGCGCAGGAAAGCCGTATTTTGGTCATGGTTGCTCTCCCATTCAGTCTTCGGTGATCCGGATGTTCGTCCTGCCCGGGGTGCGGCGATCGGGGGAGTGCGGTGGGCACTTCGGCGAGCGGCCGCACGGCCGCAGACGATCGGCTCGAGCCGTCCGCCCCGGAGCCGCGTGGCGTGGTCACGAGCCGGGCGCGATCGGGTGCGACGACGAACAGGACAGCTCGCCCGTCCCGGGTTGGACCGTGGGCGGCGTGGCGGACGCGAAGAGCGTGCCACCGGCACGCACCAGGCGGCGGAGCGGTCGAGGGCCTGGCCGCCGAACGCGTCGAACTCGCTGGTCTCTTCCAGCTGATTGGCCTGCAGGGCCAGTAAGTCATCCACGCCGCGACCGAGCGCCACGTGTCTGTCGGCGGTCCGGCCGGTGTCGATCACTCGGCCTCCCACCCGGTGCGCGAACTGCACCGTGATCGGCGTGAACTCCGCCCGCGGCGCCGTGGATCAGGACGGTCCGGCATGCGGTCGGCCCGGACGGCGCGGCGGTCATGGTGTGGTCGACGTCCGCCGGGAGCGCGGACCTGGTTTCACGGTGGGGCAGAGACGATGTCGGGCATGGGCACCTCCGAATGATCGATCTCACCTTGTCGCAGACGGTTCGCTGCGCGAGCAGGATCAATCACGAGGCGCGGGGTGACGGCTGCGCATGTCGCGATGTCGTGTGTCCACACAAAGACACAACCATCGAGCTGCGACACAGGCAACTTGGCGGGCTCACGCACCGTCGCCCGGGCGGCGTGCAAAGGAAAAGCCGTCGGCCGCGTCTTCCGATGGTGGAAGAACACGGCCGACGGCCCGGAGACTGTGCAGGCGAGCGGAGCCCCGCTCCGACCTGTGGTGCCCTTAGATGTCGAAGTACAGCTCGAACTCGTGCGGGTGCGGGCGCAGCTGGATCGGGGCGATCTCGTGCGTCCGCTTGTAGTCGATCCACGTCTCGATCAGGTCGGACGTGAAGACACCGCCGGCGAGCAGGTACTCGTGGTCCGCCTCGAGCGCGTCCAGGACGGCCGGGAGCGAGGTCGGGACCTGCTGGACGTTCGCGTGCTCCTCGGGAGCCAGCTCGTAGAGGTCCTTGTCGATCGGCTCGGCCGGCTCGATCTTGTTCTTCACGCCGTCGAGGCCGGCCATCAGCAGCGCCGAGAAGGCCAGGTACGGGTTGGACGACGGGTCCGGGGCGCGGAACTCGACACGCTTGGCCTTCGGGTTCGAGCCCGTGATCGGGATACGCATCGCGGCCGAGCGGTTGCGCTGCGAGTAGACCATGTTGACCGGGGCCTCGAAGCCGGGGACCAGGCGGTGGTACGAGTTCACCGTCGGGTTCGTGAAGGCCAGGAGCGACGGGGCGTGCTTGAGGATGCCGCCGATGTAGTAGCGGGCGATGTCCGAGAGACCCGCGTAGCCCTGCTCGTCGTAGAACAGCGGGTCGCCGCCGGCCCACAGGGACTGGTGGACGTGCATGCCGGAACCGTTGTCGCCGAAGATCGGCTTCGGCATGAAGGTCGCGGTCTTGTTGTTGCGCCAGGCGACGTTCTTCACGATGTACTTGAAGAGCATCAGGTCGTCGGCCGCGGCGAGCAGCGTGTTGAACTTGTAGTTGATCTCGGCCTGGCCGGCGGTGCCGACCTCGTGGTGCTGGCGCTCGACCTGGAGGCCGTTCTTGTCCAGTTCCAGGGAGATCTCGGCGCGCAGGTCGGCGAAGTGGTCGACCGGCGGGGTCGGGAAGTAGCCGCCCTTGTAGCGGACCTTGTAACCACGGTTGTTCTCTTCCGAACCGGTGTTCCAGGCGCCGGCCTCGGAGTCGATGTGGTAGAAGCTCTCGTTCGCCGACGTCTGGAAGCGGACGTTGTCGAAGACGTAGAACTCCGCCTCGGGACCGAAGTAGGCGGTGTCCGCGATGCCGGTGGAGGCGAGGTACGCCTCGGCCTTCTTGGCCACGTTGCGCGGGTCACGGCTGTACTGCTCGCCGGTGATCGGGTCGTGGATGAAGAAGTTGATGTTGACGGTCTTGTCGCGGCGGAAGGGGTCGACACGGGCGGTCGACAGGTCCGCGCGGAGCGCCATGTCGGACTCGTGGATGGCCTGGAAGCCGCGGATCGACGAGCCGTCGAAAGCCAGTTCCTCGGTCGGGTCGAAGGCCGCTGCCGGGATGGTGAAGTGCTGCATCACACCGGGCAGGTCACAGAACCGGACATCGATGAACTTGACGTCTTCGTCGGCGATGTACTTCTTCACGTCGTCGGCGTTCTGGAACATCCAACTCCTCCTACTCCCGACCCGGAGGGGCGGGGTTGTAGCTCGTTGTGCGGCCAGTGCGGTGGCACACGCTGGACCCGACCATAGGCAGACCGGATTTCTCAAGCATGACCCATTTGTTTCGCCGAAGTTAACCGGGCCGGGTGCGGGCGGCATCCCGGAGTCGTACCCGGGCCCGGTAGCGGTCCGTTCGGGGCGTTGGTGACGCCCTGCCGCCAGGGGCGGCCACGGGCCCCGGGCCGCAGGGCGCGGAGGCGGGCGCAGTACCGTTGTCGGGTGGACAACAGGCAAGCAATCGGATCGTGGCTCTCCGGGCCGCGCGCGGCAGCCGAGGAAATGGGCGTCGACTTCGGGTACCGGGGCAAGCGGCTCGGTCTGCCCGAGGAAGGCCCGGGGTCGGTGGCCCCGCTCGGCCGGCGCTTCGGCGCCCTCCTCATCGACTGGGCGCTCTGCATGCTGATCGCATACGGGCTGTTCGCTCGCGGTGACCAGCAGGCGGCCGGAAACTGGGCGCTCGGCATCTTCCTCGTACTGAGTGTGCTCACCGTCGGAACCATCGGCTGTACGCCGGGCAAGCGCATCCTGGGCATCCGGGTCGTCGCCGAGGGCGGTGGCAGGCTCGGTCTCGGGCGGGTGGTCGTGCGGAGCGTGCTGCTGTGCCTGGCGGTCCCGGCTCTGGTCTGGGACCGCGACGGGCGGGGTCTGCACGACCGGCTCGCCCGCGCCGTCCAGGTGCGGATCTGAACATGATGTGACCGAGCGGATGTGACCGAGCAGAAGAGGGCGGGTCCCTGAACCGGAGTGGTTCGGGGCCCGCCCTCTTGTCGTGTCCTGTGCGGTGACTGCGTCAGCGCATCTTGCCGCCGCGCGGCATCCGCATACCCTTCGGCATCGGGCCCTTCGGCAGCGGCATGTTGCTCATCAGGTCGCCCATGGCCCGGAGCCGGTCATTGGCCGCCGTCACCTGCGGGCCGGTCAGGACCCGCGGCAGCTTCAGCATCTTGGTGCGGACCTTCTTGAGCGGAACCTGGCCCTCGCCGTTGCCGACGATGATGTCGTGCACCGGTACGTCCACGACGATGCGGGCCATCTTCTTCTTCTCGGCCGCCAGCAGCACCTTGACCCGGTTCGGGTTGCCCTCGCCGACCAGCACGATGCCCGCCTTGCCGACGGCCCGGTGGATGACGTCCTGGCTGCGGTTCATCGCGACCGCGGGCGTCGTGGTCCAGCCACGGCCCACGCGGTCCAGCACCGCCGCCGCAGCGCCGGGCTGTCCCTCCATCTGCCCGAAGGCCGCCCGCTCGGCACGCCGTCCGAAGACGATCGCCATCGCGAGGAGAGCCAGCACGAAGCCCAGGATGCCCAGGTAGACCGGGTGGTTGATCAAGAAGCCGACGGCGAGGAGGACACCGAAGGTGACGATTCCCACACCCGCGACGACAAGACCGATCTTGGAGTCGGTCCGCCGGGTCATCTTGTAGGTCAGGGCGATCTGCTTGAGCCGCCCCGCGTTCTCGGCGCTGTCCGCGCCGTCAGTGTTTGCCTTCCTCGCCATGTATTGAAGTTTACGTGGCCTAGGAGCGATGGTCGGCCACGGCCTCCAGCACGTATGCGGTCTCGACCCGGTCCTTGGCCCGGCGGCGGTCCTCGAGGACCGCCGTCCAGGCGTTTTGCCGGGCTGTCCGCTGTCCGCTGCTGAGCAGCAGCGACTCGACGGCACGGAGAGCGTCGGTGACGGACGGGATGGCGGTTGCGCGTACCGGCACGGCCTGCATCGTGGAAGTCCCCTCGGAACGGATGCGCGAAGTGAGTCTGTTACGGAAGCGGATTGCGCGGCTGGACACGGGGAGCAGCGACGGCGGCAGCTGTGAAAGCCACTGCGCTGCGTGAATCCAGGGTCACTGCTCGGTGTTACCAGCGCATGACCTGTCGGTCAAACACCAATGAAACCTTGATATGGGCGTCGCGCACGTCGAGACGGCCCATACGCGTCCCCGACCTGCGGGGAGCGTATGGGCCGCGTCGTATCAGCCACTACCGCTCGGTAGCTTCTTGTGCTCGGTTTCACACGGTCCGGGTCAGGCCGCGGGCGTCGGGGCAACGGCGCCACGGCGCTCGATCGCCTGCTGGAAAAGCCGGCCCGCGCGGTACGAGGAACGGACCAGCGGCCCGGACATCACACCGGAGTAGCCGATCTCGTCCGCCTCCTCCTTGAGCTCCACGAACTCGTGCGGCTTCACCCAGCGCTCGACCGGGTGGTGGCGCACGGAGGGCCGCAGGTACTGCGTGATCGTGATGAGCTCGCACCCGGCGTCGTACAGATCCTGGAGCGCCTCACTCACTTCCTCGCGGGTCTCGCCCATGCCGAGGATGAGGTTGGACTTGGTCACGAGCCCCGCCTCGCGGGCCCGCGTGATGACCTCGAGCGAGCGCTCGTAACGGAAACCGGGGCGGATCCGCTTGAAGATCCGCGGCACCGTCTCGACGTTGTGGGCGAGCACCTCGGGGCGCGAGGAGAAGACCTCGGCAAGCTGCTCGGGCTCCGCGTTGAAGTCGGGGATCAGCAGCTCGACCTTGGTGGCGCCGGCCTCGCGCTCCGCCGTCAGTGCGTGGATCTGGCGCACGGTCTCCGCATACAGCCAGGCGCCGCCGTCCTCCAGGTCGTCGCGCGCGACGCCGGTGATGGTGGCGTAGTTCAGGTCCATCGTGACGACCGACTCGCCGACGCGGCGGGGCTCGTCCCGGTCCAGCGCCTGAGGCTTGCCCGTGTCGATCTGACAGAAGTCACAGCGGCGGGTGCACTGGTCGCCACCGATGAGGAATGTGGCCTCCCGGTCCTCCCAGCACTCGAAGATGTTGGGGCAGCCGGCCTCCTGGCACACCGTGTGCAGACCCTCGCTCTTCACGAGCTTCTGCAGCTGGTTGTACTCGGGGCCCATCTTCGCCCGGGTTTTGATCCACTCGGGCTTGCGCTCGATGGGGGTCTGGCTGTTCCGGACCTCCAGGCGCAACATCTTGCGCCCGTCGGGTGCGACAGCGGACACGTCCGGCTCCCTACGACTTCGATTCTTCGGCGAACACCAGGGTACGCCCGCTATTTGTACGGTCGGGGTGTGGCCCTCACCCCTGGGCAACCAGGGGGCGGGCCGGGCCATTCCCGGAGCGGCCGGGTCCGTGGGCGTCGGGCAGGGGGCTCCGGCCTCGGGCCCCGTTCCTCGGACGCCGCAGGGGCCGGGTTCCGCGGGTCAGGCCGAGGCGCGGTCGATCTCGCGCGGCGCCAGTTCCGCATTCTCCAGGACGTCCTTCAGGTGCTTCTCGGCTACCGGGAGCACCTCGGCGATCGTGATGTCGCGCCCCAGCTCGTACGCGAGCGAGGTGACGCCCGCGTCGCGGATGCCGCACGGCACGATCCGGTCGAACCAGGTGTTGTCCGGGTTCACGTTCAGGGCAAAGCCGTGCATGGTCACACCCTTGGCGACCCGGATGCCGATCGCCGCCAGTTTGCGGTCCTCGCGGCGCTGGCCGGCGTTGGACGGGGCGTACTCGGGGCCGTTCAGCCGCGGGTCGAACTCCTCGTCGTGCAGTCGCGGATCGAAGTCGAGCGACAGACCGCCGAGCGCCGGACGATCCTCGACCGGGTCGCCCAGCACCCAGACCCCACTGCGGCCCTCGACCCGGGAGGTCTCCAGGCCGAACTCGGCGGCCGTACGGATCAGCGCGTCCTCCAGCCGGCGGACATGCGCCACGACATCCACCGGACGCGGCAGTTTCTGGATCGGATAACCGACGAGCTGCCCCGGGCCGTGCCAGGTGATCTTGCCGCCGCGGTCCACATCGACGACCGGAGTGCCGTCCAGCGGGCGCTCACTGTCCGTGGTACGCCGTCCGGCCGTGTAGACGGGCGGGTGCTCCAGCAGCAGACAGGTGTCGGGAATCGTGTCCTCGAACCGGGCCGCATGCACCTCGCGCTGCTTCTGCCATGCCTCCTGGTAGTCGACGGCCGACTCGCCGAATCCCAGCCGGACGAACCGAAGCTCACTCACGACAGATGCCTTCCTACTTGCGGTGCCGGGGAGCCGGAAGGTGTCTCCGGCGCCACGTCACCATGCAGTGATTCGCGCCCCGGGCCACTGTACGACCGCCCCGGGAGCGGCGGCCCGGCAGGTCTTTCCCGTCAGCGCCACCCCCAATCCTCACACGATCGGATGAATGTGAAGCGAAGGCGGCTTCGGCCGCCGCGGGCCCCGCTAAATTCGCGCCGTTCCATAAGGGCTGCCCGCCCGGCCCCGAAGGCAGGAGACCGTACAGCTGATGTCGGAACGACCTCCGCAGCGCACCCCCAACCGCCAGCTCGCCTCGCTCATCACAGAAGCCGGATTCTCGAACGCAGGTCTTGCCCGCCGGGTGGACCAGCTCGGCCTCGAGCACGGTCTCGATCTGCGGTACGACAAGACTTCCGTGACTCGCTGGCTGCGGGGCCAGCAGCCGCGCGGGACCACCCCTGCCCTGATCGCCGAGGTCTTCACCCGGCGGCTCGGACGCCGGCTCTCGACGCAGGACCTGGGCCTCGACGCATGTGCGCCCGTCTATGCCGGTCTGGAGTTCGCCGCCACGCCCGGCGAGGCGGTGGACATCGTCAGCGGGCTCTGGCGGAAGGACTCGGGCAGTCATGCAGAGCTGCGGAAGATCGCCTTCACCCCGGCCGGGCTCGTGGTGCCCAGCCGGGACTGGCTGATCGGACGGGCCGACGAGTGGGTGGCCCGGGGAACCGGTGAGGCCGCTGCGTCCGGCGGCGGGACCGGTGGGGTGCGCGGGACCCCGGGGGCGTCCGTGGGCGGCGGCGCCCGCGGGGCGGCGGGGCTCGGCGGGCCCCGTGCTGCCCATGGCACGCACGGTGGGCATGGGTTACATGGAGCGAACGGGCAGAACGGCTCCGTGGGGCCGGGCGGCAGGTCCGGTGCCCGTGGGCCCGTACCGGTCAGACCCTCCTCCGGACCGCCCACCTCACCCGCACCGTCTTCAGCGCCTCCGGTGCACCTCGCATCCCCGGCACCGGGCACACCCGGCGTCCCCCGGCAGCGCCAGATCGACCGCGGCCCCGGCCAGAAGGTCAGCAGCGGCGATGTCGCCGCCCTGCGTTCCGTCGGGGAGCTCTTCCGAACCCTCGACCACACCTATGGCGGCGGCCACGCCCGCCAGGCCCTCGTCCGCTATCTGGAGCACGAGGCGGAGCCGATGCTCCGTGGGACGTACGGGGAGGCGATCGGGCGGCGGCTCTTCTCGGCGGCCGCCGATCTGACCCGGCTGGCGGGCTGGACCTCGTACGACATCGCGGCACACGGCCTCGCCCAGCGATATTTCGTCCAGGCGCTGCGGCTCGCCCAGGCAGCGGGGGACCGGGTGTACGGAAGTTATGTCCTGATCACCATGAGCCGGCAGGCGGTGTATCTCGGGCACGGCAGGGAAGCCGTCCAACTGGCGCGCGTGGCCCAGCAGGGCGTCGGCTCCTCGGCGCCGCCGGTCGTCATGGCCCTGCTGCACGCGGTCGAGGCGCGTGGGCACGGGGTGCTCGGTGAGGCCAGGACGTGTGCGGCCTCGCTGGCGCGGGCGGAACACGCGCTGGAGGCCGCCCGGCCCGGCGACGACGTACCGCACTGGGGGCGCTGCTTCGACGAGGCGCAGCTCGCCGACGAGTTCGGGCACTGCCACCGTGATCTGCAGCAGTACCGGGCCGCCGCGCAGCACGCGGAGCGCTCGCTCCAGCTGCGCGCCCCGGTGTACGCCCGGAGCAGGTTGTTCTGCCGGGTGGTGCTGGCGTCCGCCCGGCTCGGGCTCGGCGAGCTCGACCAGGCGTGCCTGCTCGGCGCGGAGGCGGCCCAACAGGCGGCGGAGATGCGGTCGGTGCGTGCGACGGAGTACGTGAGGGAGTTCGAGCGTCGTCTCGAGCCGTACCGGGACGCGGCGGCGGTACGCGGTTACCGCGAGCGGGTCGCCGCCCTCGGCTGACTCCTTCCGCGTATCGGGAGCCGGGCGGACGGACTCAGGCCGCTTCGCTCAACCCGGCCTCCACGTCGCTGCCGGACCGGATGCCCAGATCGCCGAGGATGGCGTGTGCGGCGCGGCGGCCGGAGAACAGGGCGCCCTGGACCGTACTGGTGTCCCGGTGGTCGCCGCACACGTACAGCCCGGCGAGCAGTCGCACCGGGCGGCGCAGATCGTGCGGGGGCGGCATCGCCGGGACCGCCTCCGGATCGTGGTGGGCGGCCAGGAGCTCCCAGTCGTCCGTGGAGGTGCCGTACAGCGCGGCGAGATGGGCACGGGCCGAGCGGTCGAGATCGGGAGGCGGGGTGCCGAGCACCGTCGACGTGATCAGGGTCCGGCCGTCCGGAGCACGCGACGGGTCGACCTCGCTCATCACACAGGTGTGCGCGACCGGACCCGAGCGGTCGGCGTCCAGCAGCAGCGCGGCGCCGGTCGGTGGGGGAGCGGGCGCCGTGTGGTGGAGGACCGTCACCGGGTGGAAGGACGGCACCCGCAGACCCGGCAGCAGCTCGGCGGCAGCGCCCGCGCCGGTGGCCAACAGCAGGGACCGGCAGCCCAGTTCGCCGTGCTCCTTGGTGCGGACGGAAGTGATGTCGGCGGCGGTGACGTGCACACCGGTCCGTACGGTGCCGGGCGGCAGTGCCGCCGCCAGCAGGTCGGGCAGCGTGGCCGAACCGCCGGACGGTACGCACAGCCGGCCGCCGGCGTAGCCGCGCAGGACGAGATCGGCGCAGCGGCTCGATGTGGTGAGCCCGGGGTCGCTGAGCAGCGCGGTGAGCAGCGGGCGCAGAAAGCCGTTGACCGTACGGGACGGCAGGCCGCGGCTGGACAGGGCGGCGAGCGCGGTCTGTTCCGGCCGGGCCAGGATGCGGGACGCCGGGGTGGTGGCGAGCCTTGCCAGGGCGGCGCCGAGCCTGGCCTGGTCGATCGGCCCGCCCATCGGCGGCCGGGGGGCGCTCGCCAGGGCGCGCGCCGCCTTGAGTGCGCCCCTTGCGCTCCGTGTGTGCCGCACGTCGCCGGTCCGGTACTGGCGCCCCTCGCTGTGGACGAGCACCCCCGGCGCGAAGTTCCGCAGCACGAGCCCTTCGAGGCCGGGTGTCGTGCGCAGTTCCGGATACGAGGTGCTGAGAAGCGGGCCGAGGTGGTCGAGCCGGAATCCGTCCACCTCCTCGGTGGCCATCCGGCCGCCGGCCCGTGGACCGGCCTCCAGGACGCTGACGCTTACCCCTGCGCTGGTCAGTTGATGGGCTGCTGACAGGCCGGCGATCCCGGCCCCGATGATGACGACGTCCGCGTGGTGTGCCGTGCTGAGCACGTGCCCCTCCCCGAGTCGGCGCGACTGCTGGGAGGGTCTTGCCCCCAACAGGCCCCCGGAATGCCCGAGTTCGCGATGAGGCTAGGAGGGGACCGGTGCGGGCACAGTCGCGCGCGGCCCGGGGCACCGTTGCACGGGGTCGCACATCCGTGTGATTCGCCCGGTCGTGGTCAGCGCAGCGCCGCGCGGATCGAGGCGTCGATGCCGGGGAAGGCGAACGAGAATCCCGACTCCAGCAGCCTTCTCGGCAGCACTCGCTGACTGCCCAGGACATCCTCCGCGAAGTCCCCCAGGGCGATCCGAAGGGCGGGCGCCGGAACGGTGAACAGCGTCGGACGACGCAGCACCCGCCCCATCGCGGCCGTCACCTCACCGTTGGTCACGGGGGCCGGCCCGGTCAGATTCACCGGTCCCGACAGCGACGGCGTGTCGAGGATGTGCCGCAGGGCGGCGATGTGGTCGTGCAGCGCGATGAAGCTCCAGTACTGGTGCCCGTTGCCGAGCCGCCCGCCGAGTCCCGCCCGGAACAACGGGAACAGCCGGCCCCAGGCCCCGCCTTCCCGGCCGACGACCAGACCCGTGCGTGCGAACACCGTCCGGACGCCCGCCTCCTCCGCCGGGGCCGCGGCCGCCTCCCACTCCACGCACACGGACGGCAGGAACCCCTCGCCGGGCGGCGCGCTCTCGTCCACCGCGCGGTCGCCGGTGTCGCCGTAGTAGCCGATCGCCGACCCGGACAGCAGGACCTTCGGCGGTACGTCGAGAGAGGCCACCGCCTGCGCGATCGCTTCCGTCCCCAGCACCCGGCTGTCCCGGATCTCCTGCTTGTACTCCTCCGTCCAGCGGCGGTCGCCGACCCCGGCACCGGCGAGATGGACGACGGCGTCGCAGCCGACCAGGCCCGCGCCGTCGACGTAACCCCGCTTCGGGTCCCACTCGACCTCGTCCCCGGCCCGCGCCGGGCGCCGGACCAGGCGTACGACGTCGTGTCCGTCGACCCGCAACGAGCGCACCAGCGCCGTTCCGATGAGTCCGGTGGATCCGGTGACAGCAATACGGGAGTTCACCATGGATCCATCCTGCCGCAGGGGAGGACGTGGCGCCTCGCCCGTGCCGCCGGGCGCGTCCGGGCGGCGGCCGGGCGCCCGGCGGATATGCGATGACGCAATCGGGCGCGCCGTGGCACAGTGGCGCGCATGCCTGAACTCCGCACGCGCCCCGTCCGCCCCGCGGATCTCGGCGACGACACCGAACTCGGGGAGCTCGACCGGGCCACCTGGTCGACCCTGCACTCGGTGCAGTCGCGGCCGCAGCCGCCGTACGAGCCGTTCTTCAGCGACCGCAGCCGGCCCGAACACCTGCTCGTCGCCGAGGCGGAGGACGCGGCGGGTGAGGTGCGCATCGCCGGGTACATCAGGGTCGTTCCGCCGACCGCGCTGGCCTGCCACACCCATGTGCGCCAGATACAAGGCCTGGCGGTGGCCGACTGGGCGCGCGGCCGCGGTGTCGCCAGGAGGTTGTTGCGGGCCGCGCTCGCGTCGGCACGGGGCGACGGCGCGAGCCGGATGACGCTGCGGGTGCTCGGGCACAACGCGCCCGCGCGTGCGCTGTACGAGTCGGAAGGGTTCGTCGTCGAGGGTGTGCTGCCCGGCGAGTTCCTCCTGGCCGGGCGTTACGTGGACGACGTCCTGATGGGCCGTTCGCTCACCCCCTGAGGGATGTCGATCGACCCGGTACCGGACGGCGCGCAGCGCGGGTAGGGAGGGACGGGTCAGCCGGCGCCGAACCGCTCCCAGAGCAGCGGGAAGCGCGCGGCCAGGGCCGCGTCGTCCTCGAAGCCGAACGGCGTGCCCTCCGGCTCGGCCGGCTGCGGCGGAAGGCCGAGATCCGGTGTGACGATGCCGGTGAGCTGCTCGTACGCCTCGTCGGCGGCGTAGCCGAGGTCCTCGGCGTCCCCGTCGATCTCATCGTCGAAGTCGTCGAGGAGTTCGGCGAGACTGTCCGGATCGTGCACCGCCGCCTCGAAGATCTCCCGGCCCTGGCCGATCAGCCAGCAGCGGAAGAAGTCGAACGCGTCGTCGCTCGCGCCGCCGAGCAGCACGGCGGCGGCGCCCCACACGTCCCAGCGGTACGCGCGGTTGAAGCGGGCCTCGAAGTGCCTGGCGAAGTCCAGCACGGATTCGGGATCGAGCTGCAGGAGTCGTTCGACGAGCAGGTCGGCATGTTCTTCGGGGTCGCCCTCGGCGGCCTCGCGGGTGCTGTCGATGATCTCCCAGAATTCCGTCTCGTCCATCACGGGACAAGCATCGGCCTTGGCGGCAGGCGATGCACGCGGAGACGCCGAAAAGAAGCCTTCAGCGATAGAGATCGCTCAGCCGTTCGGCGGCAGCGCCGAACCGGGTCCGCAGAGCGGCGGGTTCGAGCACCTCCAACTCCGGTCCCAGGGAGAGCAGCTGGCTGTACGCGACATCCAGCGACTCGACCGGCAGGACGACCGTACGCCACCCGTCGACGTCGGGCGGGCCGGCCGCGTCCAGCGCATCGAGGGCGGCCGAACGGTCCACGAGATGAGGCAGTCGGCCTACGCCCGCCTCCGACACCCGTACCGTCACCTCGGTCCGCAGGATCGACCGGGCGAACTGCGCGGCCCGTTCGTCCCAGAACGCCGGCAGGGCGAAGTCCTCGTCCCGGACGAACCGTTCGTCCGTCACGGCCACCGCCGCGAAGCGGTCCATCCGGTACACCCGGAAGTCGGTCCCGGCCCGCGCGCAGACGTACCAGACCCCGGCCTTGAGGACGAGCCCGTACGGTGCCAGCTCCCGCTCGACCTCGCTGCCCGGCCCGCCGCGCCGGTAACGGGCCTTGACCATCCGGTCGTCCCAGACGGCCTCCGCGACGGCAGGCAGCAGCTCGGGTGTGACGGGCTCCTGATACCAGCCGGGCGCATCCAGATGGAACCGCTGGGCGGCGGTGTCCGAGGCGTCCCGGAGCGAGGGCAGCAGAGCGGCGGACACCTTGAGCCGGGCGGCCGACGCCGCATCCTCCAGCCCCATCTCACGCAGCGCGAGCGGCAGGCCGGACAGGAAGAGCGCCTCGGCCTCGTTCCGGGCCAGGCCGGTGAGCCGGGTGCGGTACCCGCCGACCAGCCGGTACCCGCCCGCCCGGCCCCGGTCCGCGTACACCGGGACACCCGCCTCGGAAAGGGCCTGGGCGTCGCGGGTGATGGTCCGCTCGGAGACCTCCAGCTCCCGGGCGAGCTCGGCGGCGGTCATCGCGGTCCGGGACTGGAGGAGCAGCACCATCTTGATGAGCCGGGCAGCGCGCATGGAACCAGTGTGCCTTGCCTCGATCGCCGGGCAGGCCTGCAGAGACGCCCTCGACCGCCGGGCGGGCACGGGAGTCGTGCCCGCCCGGCGGTCGAGGGCGGAACGGCGGCCGGGCGTACCCGGCCGCCCTCATCTCACAGGCCGTACTTCTCCCGGGCCTCCTTGACCGCCGACGCGGGCACCTCGCCGCGCCGCGCCAGCTGGGCCAGCGCCGCGACCGCGATCGACGGGGCGTCGACGCCGAAGTGGCGGCGGGCCGCGTCACGGGTGTCGGACAGACCGAAGCCGTCCGTGCCGAGCGAGGACCAGTCCTGCTCCACCCACTGGCTGATCTGGTCCGGGACCTGACGCATCCAGTCGCTGACCGCGAGGACCGGACCCGGCGCACCGGACAGGGCCTGCGTCACGTACGGCACCCGCTGCTCACCGCGGAGCAGCGCCTCGTCGCACTCCAGCGCCTCGCGACGCAGCTCGCCCCAGGACGTGGCGGACCAGACGTCGGCCGTGACACCCCAGTCCGCGGCGAGCAGATCCTGGGCCTCCAGGGCCCAGTGGATCGCCGTGCCGGAGGCCAGCAGCTGCAGGCGCGGCGCCTCCGCCGAGGCAGGCGTGCCCTCCTTGAAGCGGTAGAGACCCTTGACGATGCCGTCCTCGACGCCTTCCGGCATCGCGGGCTGCTGTTTCGGCTCGTTGTAGACCGTCAGGTAGTAGAAGACGTTCTCGGCCTCGGGGCCGTACATCCTCCGCAGACCGTCCTTGACGATCACCGCGATCTCGTACGCGAACGCCGGGTCGTAGTTGAGCGAAGCCGGGTTCGTGGCCGCGATCAGGTGCGAGTGGCCGTCCGCGTGCTGCAGGCCCTCACCGGTCAGTGTCGTGCGGCCCGCCGTGGCACCGACGATGAAGCCCTTGCCGAGCTGGTCGGCGAGCTGCCACATCTGGTCGCCGGTCCGCTGCCAGCCGAACATCGAGTAGAAGATGTAGAAGGGGATCATCGTCTCGCCGTGCGTCGCGTACGACGTCGACGCGGCGATGAAGTCGGCCATGGCCCCGGCCTCGGTGATCCCCTCGTTGAGGATCTGGCCGTCCTTGGCCTCCTTGTAGTACATCAGCTGGTCGCGGTCGACCGGGTCGTACGTCTGGCCCAGCGGCGAGTAGATTCCGGCCGACGGGAACAGCGACTCCATGCCGAAGGTACGGGCCTCGTCGGGGACGATCGGAACCCAGCGCCTGCCGGTCTCCTTGTCCCGCATCAGGTCCTTGACCAGGCGGACGAAGGCCATGGTGGTGGCCATCTCCTGCTTGCCGGACCCCTTCTTCAGCGCGGCGAACGCCCGCTCCTCGGGCTGCGGCAGCGCCACCGCGTGCACCCGGCGGGCCGGGGCGGGGCCGCCGAGGGCGGCGCGGCGCTCCTGGAGGTAACGGACCTCCGGAGAGTCCGCGCCCGGGTGGCCGTAGGGCACCGGACCGTCATCGAAGGCGCTGTCCGGGATCGGGAGTCCGAGCAGCTCGCGCATGCCCTTGAACTCGTCGATCGACAGCTTCTTCATCTGGTGGTTGGCGTTCTTGGACTCGAAGCCCTTGCCGAGCGTGTAGCCCTTCACCGTCTGGGCGAGGATCACGGTCGGCGCGCCCTTGTGCTCGACGGCCGCCCTGTACGCCGCGTACACCTTGCGGGCCTCGTGGCCGCCGCGGGAGGTGTAGAAGCACTCGGCGATCTTCGCGTCGGTGAGCAGCTTCGCCAGCTCGGCGAGCGCGGGCTCGGCGCCGAAGAAGTGCTCACGTATGTACGCGACGTCGCGGGTGGCGTACGTCTGGAACTGGGCGTCCGGGACCTGCCGCAGCCGGCGGACCAGCGCACCGGTGGTGTCCAGCTGGAACAGCTCGTCCCAGGCGCTGCCCCAGAGCGTCTTGATGACATTCCAGCCGGCCCCGCGGAACGCACCCTCCAGCTCCTGGACCACCCGGAAGTTGGCGCGGACCGGGCCGTCGAGACGCTGCAGGTTGCAGTTGATGACGAACGTCAGGTTGTCGAGCTTCTCACGCGCCGCGAGGGCGAGGGCTGCGGTCGACTCGGGCTCGTCCATCTCGCCGTCGCCCAGGAAGGCCCAGACGTGCGAGTTCGACGTGTCCTTGATGTTGCGGTTGGCCAGATAGCGGTTGAAGCGCGCCTGGTAGATGGCCGAGAGCGGGCCGAGGCCCATCGACACGGTGGGGAACTCCCACAGCCAGGGCAGCCGCCGCGGGTGCGGGTAGGACGGCAGACCGTCGCCGCCCGCCTCCTGGCGGAAGTTGTCGAGCTGCTGCTCGCTGAGCCGGCCGTCGAGGAAGGCGCGGGCGTAGATGCCGGGGGAGGCGTGGCCCTGGATGTAGAGCTGGTCGCCGGATCCGTCCCCCTCCTTGCCGCGGAAGAAGTGGTTGAAGCCGGTCTCGTACAGCCATGCCGCCGAGGCGAAGGTGGCGATGTGGCCGCCGACGCCGTGCCGGGCGCCACGGGTGACCATCGCGGCCGCGTTCCAGCGGTTCCAGGCGGTGATCCGGGATTCCATCTCCAGGTCGCCGTCGAACGCGGGCTCGGCGGCGGTCGGGATGGAGTTGACGTAATCGGTCTCCAGCAGCTTGGGCAGCGCGAGACCGGCACCCTCGGCGTGCTGGAGCGAGCGGCGCATCAGGTACGCGGCCCGGTGCGGGCCCGCGGCATTGGTGACGGCATCGAGGGAGGCCGCCCATTCGGCGGTCTCCTCCGGGTCACGGTCCGGGAGCTGGTCGAGCTCGCTCGGAAGCTTTCCTACGGGGTCGGTCATGATCGCCGCCTTCCGGAGAGGAGGGGGGTGGAGAAAGGCCCTGACTGGCAGGACAGGGCGATGGGGCCGGTGGGCCCGCGAAATGAACTCTAAATCGCTGATCGATGATCGATCAAAGGATGAAAGGCAAAACTTCTCGATATGAAGAAATTGGCATCCGGTGCCCCGTTCCGCGGCACGGAGTGACGTTCCAAATCGGAACAAGCCGGGCGCGTGACCGCACGGTCGAGCACCCCTGCCTCCATCTGCGCACGGGCCTCAGGCGCGCGGCGCGCACCCCAGGACATGCGCCTTCGCCAGCGCACCGATGTCCGGGTCCTTGCGGAGGAACGCGTCGATGAGCGCCTCGTGCTCCTCCGCGTACGACTTCTGCACCGTCCCCAGCCAGCGGATCGAGAGCGCCGTGAACACCTCGATGCCCAGCCCCTCCCAGGTGTGCAGCAGCACGGCGTTGCCGGCGGCCCGCACCATCTCCCGGTGGAACGCCACCGTGTGCCGTACCTGCGCCTCGCCGTCGGCCAGCCGGTCGGCCTCGTACAACGCCGCCACGTGCGGCGACAGCCGCGAGCAGTCCTCGCCGAGCGTCGGAGCGGCCAGCTCCGCGGCGATCTGCTCGAGACCGGCCCGTACCGGGTAGGACTCCTCCAGGTCCGCGGCGGTCAGATTTCGCACCCGTACGCCCTTGTTGGGCGCCGACTCGATCAGCCGGAGGGTCTCCAGCTCCCGCAGCGCCTCGCGCACGGGCGTCTGACTGACCTCCAGCTCGGTGGCGATCCGTCGCTCCACGATCCGCTCGCCCGGCTTCCAGCGCCCGCTGACGATCCCGTCCACGATGTGCTCGCGGATCTGTTCGCGCAGCGAGTGGACGACGGGCGGGGTCATGAGGGGCTCCTTCGGGGAAACCGACGCTGCCGACCGGTCGGTGCCGAAGCGGCGACCGGTGGTGTCTAGACAATACGGCGGCGCCCCCGCCCGGAAGTGGTCCGGACGGGGGCGCCGCTGGTGAGGCTGGTTACAACGAGCCGTACTCCGCCTTACAGGCCGAGCTCGACCTCGAACTCGCCGGCCTCCAGGATCGCCTTGACCGCGGTCAGGTAACGGGCGGCGTCCGCGCCGTCCACCAGACGGTGGTCGTAGGAGAGCGAGAGGTACGTCATGTCGCGCACCGCGATCGTCTCGCCGAGGTCCGGGTGGTCGATGACCACCGGGCGGCGGACCGTGGCACCGATGCCCAGGATGGCGGCCTGGTTCGGCGGCACGATGACGGTGTCGAACAGCGCACCGCGCGAACCGGTGTTGCTGATGGTGAAGGTGGCACCGGACATGTCGTCCGGGGTCAGGCCGCCACCGCGGGCCTTGCCGGCCAGCTCGGCGGTCTTCTTCGAGATGCCGGCGATGTTCAGGTCGCCCGCACCCTTGATGACCGGGGTCATCAGACCCTTCTCGGCGTCCACGGCGATGCCGATGTTCTCCGAGTCGAAGTACGTGATGGTGCCCTCGTCCTCGTTGATCCGGGCGTTGACGACCGGGTGGGCCTTCAGCGCCTGGGCCGCCGCCTTCACGAAGAACGGCATCGGGGACAGCTTGACGCCCTCACGGGCGGCGAACGCGGCCTTCGCCTGGTTGCGCAGCTTCATCAGCTTGGTGATGTCGACCTCGAGGACCGAGGTCAGCTGGGCCTGCGAGTGCAGCGCCTTCATCATGTTGTCGCCGATGACCTTGCGCATGCGGGTCATCTTGACCGTCTGACCGCGCAGCGGGGAGACCTCGAGCTTCGGCGCCTTCGCGGCCGCCGGGGCAGCCGCGACGGGGGCCGGAGCAGCGGCGGCGGCCTTGGCGGCCTCCGCGGCGGCGACGACGTCCTGCTTGCGGATACGGCCACCGACACCGGTGCCCTTGACCGCACCGAGGTCGACACCGTTCTCGGCGGCGAGCTTGCGGACCAGCGGCGTGACGTACGCGCCTTCGTCACCGGAGATCGCGGCCGGGGCGGTCGGGGTGACCGGAGCCGGGGCGGCGACCGGGGCAGCCGGGGCGGCCACGGGAGCCGGAGCGGCAACCGGGGCGGCAGGCGCCACCGGGGCCGGAGCCGGAGCGGGGGCAGCCGGAGCAGCCGGGGCCGGGGCGGCGGCAACCGGGGCCGGGGCGGCCACGGGGGCCGGAGCGGCCGGGGCCGGGGCAGCTGCGGGAGCGGCGCCCGCGGCACCGATGACGGCGAGCTTGGCGCCGACCTCGGCGGTCTCGTCCTCGGCGACCACGATCTCCAGCAGCACACCGGAGACCGGTGCGGGGATCTCGGTGTCGACCTTGTCCGTGGAGACCTCGAGCAGCGGCTCGTCCTCCGTGACCTCCTCGCCGACCTCCTTCAGCCAGCGGGTGACGGTGCCCTCGGTGACGCTCTCGCCGAGCGCCGGAAGGGTGACGTCGGTACCGGCGGCGCCACCGGCCGGTGCGGCGGCCGCGGGGGCCGGGGCGGCGGGGGCCTCGGCGACCGGGGCCGGCGCGGCGGCGGCAGGCGCGGCCACGGGCTCGGCGGCCGGAGCCGGTGCGGCGGCGGGTGCGCCCGTGCCGTCGTCGATGATGGCCAGCTCGGCGCCGACCTCGACGGTCTCGTCCTCGGCGACCTTGATGGAGGCGAGGATGCCGGCGGAGGGGGCCGGGATCTCGGTGTCGACCTTGTCGGTCGACACCTCGAGCAGCGGCTCGTCGACCTCGACGCGCTCGCCCTCGGCCTTCAGCCAGCGGGTGACAGTGCCCTCGGTGACGCTCTCGCCGAGCGCCGGAAGGGTTACGGAAACCGACATGGTTTCAGTTGCTCCTAAGGATGTGGTCTCCCCGGCTCGCGAGCGGGACCGCGAGCTCGGGGAAGTGCGGAAGTGTCGGTCGTCGCGCCCTGACCGGATCAGTCGTGGGAGTGCAGGGGCTTGCCGGCCAGGGCCAGGTGGGCCTCGCCGAGCGCCTCGTTCTGCGTCGGGTGGGCGTGGACGAGCTGCGCGACCTCGGCCGGCAGCGCCTCCCAGTTGTAGATCAGCTGGGCTTCGCCGACCTGCTCACCCATACGGTCACCGACCATGTGGACGCCGACCACGGCACCGTCCTTGACCTGGACGAGCTTGATCTCGCCCGCGGTCTTCAGGATCTTGCTCTTGCCGTTGCCCGCGAGGTTGTACTTGAGAGCGACGACCTTGTCCGCGCCGTAGAGCTCCTTGGCCTTGGCCTCGGTGATGCCCACGGAGGCGACCTCGGGGTGGCAGTACGTCACCCGGGGGACACCGTCGTAGTCGATCGGAACGACCTTCAGACCGGCCAGCCGCTCCGCGACCAGCATGCCCTCGGCGAAGCCGACGTGCGCGAGCTGGAGGGTCGGGGCCAGGTCGCCCACGGCCGAGACGGTCGGGACGTTGGTCTGCATGTACTCGTCGACGAGGACGTAGCCGCGGTCCATCGCGATGCCGGCCTCCTCGTAACCCAGGCCCTGCGAGACCGGACCGCGGCCGATCGCGACCAGCAGCACCTCCGCCTCGAAGGTCTTGCCGTCGGCGAGGGTGACCCGCACACCGTTCTCGGTGTACTCGGCCTTCTGGAAGAAGGTGCCGAGGTTGAACTTGATGCCGCGCTTGCGGAAAGCGCGCTCAAGAAGCTTCGAGCTGTTCTCGTCCTCGACCGGGACGAGGTGCTTCAGACCCTCGACGATGGTGACGTCGGTGCCGAAGGACTTCCACGCCGAGGCGAACTCGACGCCGATGACGCCGCCGCCCAGCACGATCGCGGACTGCGGGACGCGGTCCAGCTTCAGCGCGTGGTCCGAGGAGATGATGCGGTTGCCGTCGATCTCCAGGCCCGGCAGCGACTTCGGCACGGAGCCGGTCGCCAGGAGCACGTGGCGGCCCTGGATGCGCTGGCCGTCCACGTCCACGGAGGTGGGGGAGGAGAGCCGTCCCTCACCCTCGATGTACGTCACCTTGCGCGAGGCGATCAGACCCTGCAGGCCCTTGTACAGGCCGGTGATCACCTCGTCCTTGTACTTGTGGACGGCCTCGATGTCGATGCCCTCGAAGGTGGCCTTGACGCCGAACTGGCCGGCCTCGCGTGCCTGGTCGGCGATCTCACCGGCGTGCAGCAGCGCCTTCGTGGGGATGCAGCCGTTGTGCAGGCAGGTGCCGCCGACCTTGCCCTTCTCGATCAGAGCGACGTCCAGGCCCAGCTGCGCTCCGCGCAGGGCCGCGGCATAACCGCCGCTACCACCGCCGAGGATCACTAGGTCGAAAACGGTGCTGGCGTCGTTCGCCACGTCACGTCCTCCATGCATGTGCGCCGTACGCCGGGCCCCGTCGCTGGGGTGTGACCGGCCGGTCGGCTGGTGTTCGGCCGCTTTTGTCTTTCGGCCCTGTGGTGGGGGCCCTGTCCTGCCGAGAACCCATCTTCGCACTTGTTGACGGTGGGCGGGACGCGGGGCCCTGGTCTGGGACGGCTGATGGTCCGTTCCAGAGGGTTACCGCTGCGTAGAGACATACGGATTTCGTCGAGAGCGAAACCCGCGTGACGCAGTGCAGCGGCGTCAAGGGGGGAACACGTACGGCCCCGGACGTATGCCCGGGGCCGTACGTGCACAGCTGCCTCAGCCGAGGTCGCCGGCGGCGGTGCGCTCCGCCAGCTTCACCAGCGTGCGGACCGCGGAACCGGTGCCGCCCTTCGGCGTGTAACCGTACGGCGCGCCCTCGTGGAAGGCCGGGCCCGCGATGTCCAGGTGCGCCCAGGCGATGCCCTCGCCCACGAACTCCTGCAGGAACAGGCCGGCCACCAGGCCACCGCCCATCCGCTCGCCCATGTTGGCGATGTCGGCGGTCGGGGAGTCCATGCCCTTGCGCAGGTCGGCGGGGAGCGGCATCGGCCAGGAGGCCTCGCCGACCTCCTCGGCGATCTCGTGGATGGAGGTACGGAAGGCGTCGTCGTTCGCCATGATGCCGAAGGTGCGGTGGCCCAGCGCCAGCACCATCGCGCCGGTCAGGGTCGCCACGTCGACGATCGCGTCCGGCTTCTCCTCGCAGGCACGGGTCAGCGCGTCGGCGAGGACGAGCCGGCCCTCGGCGTCCGTGTTGAGGACCTCGACGGTCTTGCCGCTGTACATGCGCAGCACGTCACCCGGGCGGGTCGCGTTGCCGGACGGCATGTTCTCGGCGAGCGCCAGCCAGCCGGTGACGTTGACCTGGAGTCCCAGACGGGCTGCCGCGACGACGGTCGCGAACACGGCGGCGGCGCCGCTCATGTCGCACTTCATCGTCTCGTTGTGACCGGCCGGCTTCAGCGAGATGCCGCCCGAGTCGTAGGTGATGCCCTTGCCGACCAGGGCCAGGGTCTTCTCCGCCTTCGGGTGCGTGTAGGCGAGCTTGACCAGGCGGGGGCCGTGGGTCGAGCCCTGGCCGACGCCCAGCAGGCCACCGAAGCCGCCCTTGACGAGCGCCTTCTCGTCGAGGACCTGCACCTTGATGCCGTGCTCCTTGCCGGCGGCCGTGGCCACGGCGGCGAAGGACTCGGGGTACAGGTCGTTCGGCGGGGTGTTGATCAGGTCGCGGGCGCGGTTGATCTCCTCGACGACCGCGACGGCACGCTCGGCGGCCGCCTTGAAGGCCTTGTCGCGCGGCTTGGCGCCGAGCAGGGCGACCTCGGCGAGCGGCGACTTCGGGCCGTTGCCGTTCTTCTTGTCCTTCGCGGCGAGCTTGTTCTCGCCGCCCTGGTACGCGGTGAAGGCGTACGCACCGAGGAGCGCGCCCTCGGCGACGGCCTCGGCGTCCTCGACCGATGCGACCGGCAGTGCGAAGCCGGCCTTCTTCGAACCGACCAGGGCACGCGCGGCGGAGCCCGCGGCGCGCCGCAGGGCCTCCGCGTCGAATGCCGCGTCCTTCTCCGGGACCGAACCGAGCCCGACCGCGATGACGACGGGGACCTTGAGGCCGGCCGGCGCGGGGAGCTTGGTGACTTCGCCCTCGGCACCGGAGGCGCCGAGGGTTTCCAGGACGGTGGCGAGCTTTCCGTCGAACGCCTTGTCCACGGCCTCGGCGCCCGGTGCGACGACCGGACCCTTGGCGCCCTTGGCGACGCCGACGACGAGTGCGTCGGCGCGCAGCGTCGCCGCACCGGCAGTGCTGAGAGTGAGAGCAGTCACGGTGGTGAAATCTCGCTTCCGTTGAGTTCATTTGTCGGTCGAGGGGTGGGCCGACCGTGCCCGGCGCATCGTAGACGCCGCCGCAATGTGCCGGTAATGAGCCTACGCGCGCCTTTGCTGCCGGATCACGTCGGCGGGCCGTCTGCGACCCGTTCCGGCGGTACGGCCCCGGCGCCGGCCGGCCCGGGCCGGGGTCCCCGAGCCGCGAACGCCCTTGCCAGTAGGGTCGTTTGGCAGTGCCGGAGCGAACGGGGGAGAGGGATGCGCGCCCAGCGGGCTGCACACAGGTCGGGACCGGGACCGGCGCTGACAGCCGTACTGATTCTGTCGGCGGTCCTGGCCGGCTGCGCCTCGACGCCGGAATCCGCCCCCGCGGAGCGCTGGCGGCCGAGGCCCGGTGCCGACTGGCAGTGGCAGCTCTCCGGCGCCCTCGATCCCACCGTGGACGCCCCGGTGTACGACATCGACGGCTTCGAGCGCGACGCGTCGGCGGTCGCCGATCTGCACCGCCGGGGCCGCAAGGTCATCTGCTACGTCTCCACGGGTGCCTGGGAGGACTTCCGCCCGGACGCCGCGAGGTTTCCCGCCTCGCTACGGGGACGGGGCAACGGCTGGCCGGGGGAGCGCTGGCTCGACATCCGCCGCACGGACGTGCTGGAACCGCTGATGGAGGCTCGGATCGAGATGTGCGCGAGGAAGGGCTTCGACGCGGTGGAACCCGACAACATGGACGGCTACCGCAACCGGACGGGGTTCGCGCTGACCGCCTCCGACCAGCTGCGCTACAACCGGCTCGTCGCCCGCATCGCCCACCGCCACGGACTGGCCGTCGGCCTGAAGAACGACTTGGACCAGATCCCGCAGCTGGAGCCGGACTTCGACTTCGCGGTCAACGAGCAGTGCGCGCAGTACGACGAGTGTGCCGCCCTCACACCGTTCATCGAGGCGGACAAGGCGGTGTTCCACGCGGAGTACGAGGTGCCGGTGGCACGGTTCTGCCCGCAGTCGAAGAAGCTGCGCCTGAGCTCACTGCGCAAGAAGTACGACCTCGGAGTCTGGCGCCGCAGCTGTACGTCGAGCCCCTCCGGCAATTGACGCCATATCGGTTGTCTGGCCGCCCCGCACTCTCTCAGCCCAGCGCCAGTCCCACCAGCACCCCCGTCGCCGCCACCTCCGCGACCGCCCCGAACACATCCCCCGTGACCCCGCCGAACCTCCGTACGCAGTGCCGCAGCAACACCTGGGCAAGAGCCAGACCGCCCAGCACGGCAAGCCCCTGGTGCAACGGCGCGTACCCGCCGAACACCGCCCCCGCCCCCGCGCACGCGGCCACCACCACCGCGGCCGCGCCTGCCGCCGCCCGCAGCGGAACCGTGCCCGCCACAGCCGCCCCCAGCCCATCCGGTCGGGCCGGCGGTACGCCCTGACGGGATGCCAGCGTGAGCGCGAGCCGGGCGGTGACCCCGGCGACGACCGCCGCCATCGCGCCGTACGCCCAGCCCCGCCCGTACAGCTGGTGGAGGACGGCGACCTGGGCCAGCAGAACGAACAGCAGGGTGATCACACCGAATGGCCCAATGTCGGACTGCTTCATGATGCGCAGCGCGTCCTGGGCGGGCTTGCCGCTGCCGAGCCCGTCCGCCGTGTCCGCGAGGCCGTCGAGATGCAGTCCCCTCGTGAGGACCGCGGGCACCGCGGCCGAGGCGACCGCGGCGAGCAGTGGCCCCGAGCCGAACAGCAGCAACAGTGCACCGGGCACCGCCGCCGACAGCCCCACCACCAGACCGGCGAGCGGGGCGCACAGCATCCCGGCGCGGGCCGCTTCACGGTCCCACCGGGTGACGCGGACGGGGAGGACGGTCAGGGTGCCGAAGGCGAAACGTATGCCGTGGCTGTTCGGGGAGGTCACGGCGCGCAGGCTAATCGCTCCTCCGGGTCGATAGATTGGCCGAAACGCTGCAGACCGCCACAAAATGGATCATCGGGAGAGGGTGGCATGGGTCACTGGTTCGATCAGAACTTCGTCGAGCCGGGGAAGCTGCCCCTGCTCCTCGCGCTGGCCGCCTTCGTGCTGACCTTCGCCGTCACCCGTCTCATCACCCGGCTGATCAGGGCCGGGAAGGGACCGTTCCGCAACATCACACCCGGTGGCCTGCACGTCCATCACGTGGTGCCCGGTGTGGTGCTGACGGTGATCGGCGGCTTCGGTGCGGTCTCCAGCGGGCGGCACGGTGTCACGGCGGGCGTCTGCGCGGTGATCTTCGGGATGGGTGCGGGGCTGGTGCTGGACGAGTTCGCGCTGATCCTCCATCTCGACGATGTGTACTGGACCGAGGAGGGTCGGCAGAGCGTGGAGGTAGTCGTCCTCACCGCGGCGCTCGTCCTGCTCCTCCTCGGCGGCTTCTCGCCGCTCGGGGTGAACGAACTGACCAGCGATCAGGAGCAGGGGCGGCTCGGCATCGTACTGACCCTGTTGGTGAACTTCTGTTTCGTGCTGATCGCGCTCTTCAAGGGCAAGGCCCGGATGGCGGTGATCGGCGCCCTGGTGCCGTTCGTCGCTCTCTTCGGCGCGATCCGGCTGGCCAGGCCGACGTCGAAGTGGGCGAAGCGCTTCTACCGCAACCGGCACCGCGCCCGCTCCAGGGCGGTGCTGCGGGCGTACCACCACGACCGGCGCTGGGTCGGCCCGCGCCGCAGATTCGAGGATCTGATCGGCGGCGCACCCGACCGGATCCCGGCCCCGGTGCGCAAGTCCTGACCACGGCGGGCGCGCAGATGGCGGCGCCGGTCGTGCCGGACCGTGAAGCCGCACAGGATCAGCACCGCGACGATCGCCGCGAGATGCTCCTTGCCCGCCAGGTTGTTCTTGAGGGCCACCTCGACGACCATCGCGGCGATCACCACCGCCCCGGTGAACCAGGCTCGGTAGACGTGGCACAGATACACCGCGATCCCGACCACCGCCGCCGACGGGCCGGTGTCGACGACCTTCGCGTCCGACGCGGGCAGTCCGAACAGCCCGTCGGGGCCGACCGCGACGCCCACCCGTGCGTACAGCGTACCGGCCAGCGTCGCGACGTACGCGATCAGCAGGGTGCGCCTCCGGCCCGGACGGATCTCGGCGATCCCGAACACCACCAGGACCTGCGCCAGCGCACCCCACACCGGCAGATCCGGTGCGGGTACGAACAGCGACAGCGGGGTACGCAGCAGGGCGATCCACAGCGGGTCCTCGGCCCGGACCGAACCGAGGACGTGCACCGGCCGCCGGCCCCAGGACTGGTTCTGCACCACCTGGAGCAGGGCCGTCAGGCAGACCGCCCCCAGCGTCATCGGCACGGCCCGCAGCCGGGAGTCGGTGAGCGCGCCGCGCACGGTCGACACCAGCGGCCCCCACTCGCGGCGGGCGGCCGCGCGCAGCGCGGTCACCGGTCTCATCTACGGGTCCCCAGATGCGAGCGGTGCATCCACTTGGGCAGGCCGGGAGCCTCCAGAAACCCCTCGGCGCGGGCTGCGGCGATACCGATGCGCAGCAGGTCGGAGCTCTTCTCGAAGAGCATGAAGCGCGGCTCCCAGATCGGTCGGTACTTGGCGTTGGCGCGGTAGAGCGACTCGATCTGCCACCAGCGTGAGAAGAAGCTGAGCAGCGAGCGCCACAGCCTCAGCACCGGTCCGGCGCCGAGCCGTGATCCCCTTTCGAAGACGGACCGGAACATCGCGAAGTTGAGCGACACCTGGGTGATCCCGATCTTCGGTGCACGCTGCAGGAGTTCGATGACCATGAACTCCATCAGGCCGTTCTCGGAGTTCCGGTCACGGCGCATCAGGTCCAGCGAGAGACCGTTCGGACCCCAGGGGACGAAGCTCAGTACGGCACGCAACTCGCCCTGCCCCGGGGCGTCACCGCTGTCCCGGCACACCAGCATCACGCACTGTCCGTCCGCCGGATCGCCGAGCCGTCCGAGCGCCATCGAGAAGCCGCGCTCGGTCTCCCCGTCGCGCCAGTCGTCGGCGCGGCGCAGCAGTTCGGCCATCTCGTCGTCGGGGATGTCCGCGTGGCGGCGGACGGTCACCTCGTACCCGGCGCGCTTGACCCGGTTGTACGCCTGGCGGACGGTCCGCATCGCCCGCCCTTCGAGGGTGAACTCGGCCGTCTCCACGATCGCTTCGTCGCCGAGTTCCAGCGCGTCCAGGCCGTGCCGGGCGTAGACCGTGCCGCCCTCCTCGCTCACCCCCATCACCGCGGGGATCCAGCCGTGCTCGCGGGCCTCGGCGAGCCACGGCTCGATCGCGCCGGGCCAGGCCTCCGGGTCGCCGATCGGATCACCGGAGGCGAGCGAGACCCCGCCGACCACCCGGTAGGCGACGGCGGCCTTCCCGGTCGGCGACCAGACGACGCTCTTCTCCCGGCGCAGCGCGAAGTATCCGAGCGAGTCGCGGTCGCCGTTCCTGTCCAGCAGGACGCGGAGCCGGTCCTCGTCCTGCGGGGTGATCGGGTCGACGGCCCGGCGGGAGCGGAAGGCCGCGTACACGACGGCGATCAGCAGCAGGGTGGACAGGATGTTGATGACGACATCGACCCAGCCGGGCACGGTGATGCCGGGGAAGCGGGAGTTGTCGGAGGCGACCGAGACCAGCCGCAGCGCGCCGTAGCGCCAGCGGTCGAGGAACGTCGAGCGGTACTCGTCGTGCGCCGTGTTGGTGACGGTGACGAGCAGCGTCGCGATCAGCGAGGTGATCAGCAGGCCGCCGACGGCGACGACGGCCGCCAGCCGCGGGTTGGATCTGTCGCCCTTGGCGTAGAACTCGCGCCGGCCCAGGAGGAGTGCCAGGACGAACGCCGCGGTCAGTGCCAGGGAGATCCAGTTCTGCGGGTACTGCCGGATCTCCGGGAACGAGATCACAAAGGCGAAGAGCAGGAGCAGCAGACCGCTCAGCACCATGTTGAGGATCCACGCGGCCCGCTTGCGGCGGCGCATGGTGACCGCCAGGAAGAGTGCCACCACCCCGGAGGAGAAGCCCGCGGTGAGCAGATAGGGCGTGAAGTAGTTCTCGGTGTTGTGCCGGCGGAGGTCCTGGCCGAGCGTGACCCAGACAGCGCTCAGGAAATTGATGAACGACACGGCGCGCAGGTACCAGATGGCGAATGCCGCGCTGCGCCGTGAGCGGACGGTGCTCCGCCGGGCACCCCCGCCGGCCAATCGGACCTCTCCCATGAAAAGCGATCATATGGGGCATCACGCTTCACGAGGGGCTGCGCTGCGGCCGGTGTCCGTGGCCGGCGGCCGCAGCTCGACAGGGTCTGTCAGTCGTCGGCCGAGTCGCCGTTCGCGCCGGTCGTCCCGGCCTCGTCGCCGTCCTTCTCGACGTCCTCGCCGGTGTCCGACGGTGCGCGCTCCGGCAGTTCCGCCGCCAGCGCGGCCGCGGCCTGCACGAGGGGAAGCGCCAGCACGGCTCCGCTCCCCTCGCCCACGACGACGCCCTGGTCGAGCAGCGGGTTGAGCGCCATCCGGTCCAGCGCCTTCGTCTGTGCCGGCTCACCGCTCACCTGGCCCGCCAGCCACCAGTCCGGCGCCCGGAAAGCGGCCCGCTGGGCGACCAGCGCACACGCCGAGGAGACCACGCCGTCCAGGATCACCGGCAGTCTGCGCACGGCGCACTGCAGCAGGAATCCGGTCATCGCCGCCAGGTCGGCGCCGCCGACCGTGGCCAGCAGCTCCAGCTGGTCACCGAGGACCGGCCGGGCCCGTCGCAACGCGTCCCGGATCGCCGCGCACTTGCGCATCCAGGCGAGATCGTCGATGCCCGCACCGCCGCGCCCGGTGACCACCGAGGCGTCCGTGCCGCACAGCGCCGCGATCAACGTGGACGCCGCAGTGGTGCCGCCGACGCTCAGATCGCCGAGCACCACCAGATCGGTGCCCGAGTCGGCCTCCTCGTCGGCGATCGCGATCCCGAGTCGTACCGCCTGCTCGGCCTCTTCGGCCGTCATCGCGTCCTCGATGTCGATCCGGCCGCTGCCGCGCCGCACCCGGTGACGGACGACCGACTCGGGCAGCAGTTCCGGATCGCAGTCCAGACCGGCGTCGACGATCCGCACCGGTACGGAGAAGCGGCGGGCCAGCACGGCGAGCGGCGTCGCACCGTCCAGGGTGGCCCGCACCAGCTCGTGCGCGGTCCCGGCCGCGCGGCCCGAGACACCCAGCTCGGCCACCCCGTGATCCCCGGCGAAGAGCACCACGCGCGGTTGCTCGATCGGCTTGACCGGTACGGCCTGCTGCGCCGCCGAGAGCCATTCGCCCAGCTCGTCGAGGCGACCGAGGGCGCCCGGGGGCACGATCAGCCGCTCCCGGCGTTCCTCGGCGTCACGCCGTACGCCGCCGTCGGGGCGTTCGATCAGGTCGGAGAAGTCGTCCAGATTCACGGGGGTCTGCCTCGCGGGTCGTTACGTGGTGTGGGCCGGTGAGCCCGCCGCCGGGCTCACTGCGGAACAGTACCTGCCACATTTCTGAGGCCCCGTCAGTGCGGCGGGTGGTGGGTCAGGCCCCGAACCGCAGCAGCGTCATCGCGGGGGTCAGCGTCCGCAGACCCGGGGTCAGGTGCTGGAGCCGGATCAGCTCGCCCATCGCACCCCGGCCGCGCGGCAGCCCCAGGGCGTGCACCTCGGTGATGTTCGGATGCGCGCTGAGCAGCTTCTTCCGCTCGTGAGGGTTCATGGCCCAGCGCATCGGCGGGACGGTCATGGAGCCGACCTTCGACGTACCGGTCACCGTCCCTCGCGCCAGCCAGCGCGCCATCGAGTCCAGGACGAGTACGCCGCCCGGCAGCCGTTCGGCGCAGCCCGCCAGGATCTTCCGTACCTCGGCAGGTTCCAGATACATCAGCAGCCCCTGCGTCGTGACGGCCACACCCCGGCCGACCGGGTCCTCGATCTCGTCCAGCCAGGAGAGGTCGGTCGCCGAACGGGACAGCGTCCGCAACCGGTCCGACGAGGGCAGCAGCGTACGGCGCAGCGCGGCGACCTCGGGCAGCTCCACGCTCAGCCAGTTGAGCCGGCCGTTGTCGACCCGCCAGAATCCGGTCTCCAGACCGTCGCCGAGCCCGACCACGGTGGCCTGCGGATGGGCGCGCAGATAGCCCTCCACCGCCAGGTCGAAGCAGCGCGAACGCAGCGCCTGCGCCTGCGAGTGGAATGCGTTCGGCCGCCCGAACCGCTCCTCGAAGGGGTAGTCGAGGTCCGCCACCAGCTGCAGCGCCATCGGATCGTCGATGACGGGATAGGGCTGCCCCGCCTCGTACGCCCGGTTGTAGAGCGTCCACAACAGGGTCTCCGGCACTCCGTTCAGCATCGGCCGTACACGTGCCATGTCCGCTCCCTTCCCGCTCCGCCGTCCCGTCCGCTCAGCCGCGCAGTGTCACTGCCTGCCCGGCCACCACCAGCAGTACGTGCTCGCACTCGTCGGCGAACGCCGCGTTCAGCCGGCCCAACTCGTCCCGGAACCGCCGCCCGGAGGCCGTCGCGGGCACCACACCGGAGCCGACCTCATTGGTCACGGCGACGACGGTACGCCGCGTCCCGCGCACCGCACCGACCAGTTCGGCGATCCGCTCCCGCAACGCGTTCTCGCCGCCGTTCGCCCACGCCGCGTCGGACCAGGCGTCCACCCGGTCCATCGCGTCCGTCAGCCACAGCGACAGGCAGTCGATCAGCAGCGGCGGCCCGTCCGACTCCAGCAGCTGCGCCAGTTCACAGGTCTCCTCGGTGCGCCAGGCGGCCGGCCTGCGCTCCCGGTGCAGACCGATGCGCGCAGCCCACTCCGCGTCGCCGTCCCGGCCCCCGCCGGTCGCCACATAGACCACCTCGGGGAACGTCTCCAGACGCCGCTCGGCCTCCACCGACTTCCCGGACCGCGCACCACCTGTCACCAGTGTGCGTCGCGGGACGTCCGGTACGGATCGGTAGTCGCCGACCACCAGGGTCGTCCCGTCCGGCACGGTCCGCGCTCCGGACGCCGCGAGACGCCGGTCCAGTTCGGGGCCCGGCGGTGCGTCGTGGTCGATGTGGACGGCGATGACCTCGGTGGCCGGCCCGATCGCCTCGACGGCGCGTAGCCGGGCCACCGCGTCCGGCCGCCCGGTCACATCGCCGACGACCATCTCGTAAGGCTGCCCCACCCGGTCGGCGAGACCGGCGGGGGCGGCCCCCGGGGGCATGTACAGCAGCCGCTCGCCCTCCGGGGCCGTCACCTCGTATCCGGTCCCCGGCGCGTCCATCGGCACCGCCCGGATCCGGTGCCCGCTGATCAGTGTCAGCTCCTGCCCGTCCGGCACCCGGGCGGCCGGGGGCAGCCCGGCGGGCAGCTCCATGGCGGGCCCGTCGTGCGGATGGGTGAGCAGGACCTGCCGAACGCCGGTCAGCGAATGCCCCGCACGGGCGGCCGCGAACACGGCCCCCGGAGTGAGATCGAGCAGCAGCGCATCGTCGACCAGCAACGCGGTCGCGGCCCGCGCCCGCGGCCCGCGGGCGGTGGCGCAGGCGGCGCACGGACATTCGGGGCGAGGCAGCCCGTCGGGGGCTCCGGTGCCGAGCAGAGTCAGTTCCACGCTCCTGATCCTCCCGCGTCCCCGCACCGACTGCGCGACCAACCCCGCGCGTCCAGCCACTAGGCTGCGGGCAGCAACGTGACCCAGGAGGCGGACATGGCGTGGACGTGGCGGTTCGAGAAGTCCGACGGTACGGAGACGGAGCCGGCCCTGCAGCCGGAGGAATTCACGACTCAGGGCGACGCGGAGTCCTGGATCGGCGAGTTCTGGAAGGAACTCCTCGACGGCGGCGCGGACCAGGTGACGCTGTTCGAGGACGCGACGAAGATCTACGGCCCCATGAGTCTCCAGGCCGACCAGGGCTGACCCGTTCCACCGGCATGCCCCGGGTGCCGTTCCTCGGTACCCGGGGCATGCGCGAGTGCGGTTGCGAGGCGGTCAGATCTCGCCCAGCGTGACGTCCGCGGTCCTCTGCGCGGTGTCGCGCATGTACGTCACCGTGACCTTCTGACCCGGCCTGTCGACGGCCAGTGCCTCCGACAGCGAGGTGATCGTCGTGACCGGCACGTCGCCGATCTTCGTGATGATGTCGCCGACCTGCAGCCCCGCCTTGTCGGCGGCGCCACCCTTGGTGACGCTGACCAGCGCCACCCCGGCCGGCTGGTAGTTGTCGTCGACGACCGTGCGGCCGGTGATGTTCAGTGCCGCCCGGCCCGAGTCGGTGACCTTGCCGTTCTTGATGATCTGGTCGGCCACCGTTTTGACCATCGAGGCGGGGATCGCGAACCCGATGCCCGGCGCGGCGCTGTCACCCATCGCCGGGTCCACCGCTCCGAGGGTCGGGATGCCGATCACCTCACTGTCCAGATTGACCAGTGCGCCGCCGCTGTTTCCCGGGTTGATCGCCGCCGAGGTCTGCACCATGTTCGCGATGGTCGCCCCGGTGCCCCCGCCCGCGCGGCTCTCGGTCACGGTCCGGCCGACCGCCGACACGATGCCCTGGGTGACGCTGCTGGACAGCCCGAGCGGGGAGCCCATCGCCAGCACGATCTGACCGACCTCGACCTTCTCCGAGTCACCGAACGCCGCCGGCTGCAGCCCGCTCGGCACGTCGTCGAGCTTGATGACGGCCAGGTCCTGTTCCGGATACGCGGCGACCAGCGAGGCGCTCAGCACCTTCTCGCCGGTGGCGACGGTGACCTTGAAGGTCTTCTCATCGCCCACCACGTGGGCATTGGTGACGATATGGCCGTTGTCGTCGTAGACGATGCCTGAGCCAAGACTGTTGGAGGCGTCGATCTGCACGACCGACGGCAGGACGTTCTTGATGACGGTCTGGAAATCGGTCTGCAGCTCGTCGGCGGACGGGGTCGTCGAAGCCTGCTTCGCGCCCGACGGCGTGGGATCCGCCTGCGACGCGTTCGATATCGATCCGGTGCAGCCGCTCACCAGGGCGATGGCGCAGAGGCCTGCCGTCAGCGGCAGCAGCAACCGGCGGGCACGGGTACGTGAGTGGGAAGCATCCATGTCCGAATCATTGCTTTTAACCCCATTGGCGGCCTTTTGCGCGCGGCCGATCGAGTGGGGCGCCCGGAATTACGGGGCGACGCTCAGCCCCGCACGCCGCACAGATGGAGCAGTGCCGCCACCCTGCGGTACGGGTCCGTCCGCCCGGCCCGGTCCTCCGCGGCCAGCACCCGGTCCAGTTCCGCCGCGGCCGGCAGTTCCACCTCATTGCTCATGTGGTCCGTGAAGATCCGCACCCCGTACCAGGCATGCAGCGGCGCCGCGATCCCGGCGAGTGTGGCGGTGAGGTCGTCCAGCCGGTCGGCCCGGACCGTCAGTCCCAGCCGATTGGTGTACACGTCCGTGTCGAACGCGGTCAGCGTGGCGTCCCAGTCCCCGGCGGTGCCGGGCCGCATCGCCAGCGCGTCCCCGTTCCGTACGAGCAGGGACAGCAGTCCGCCGGGCGCCAGCATCCGGGCCAGGCCCGCCAGCATCGCGTCCGGCTCCTGGACGTACATCAGCACGCCGTGGCAGAGCACCACATCGAAGCTGCCCGGCAGGAAATGTACCCCGGTCTCCAGGCCGTCGCCCTCGATCAGCCGGACCCGCTCCCGGATACCCGCGGGCTCGTCTGCGAGTGCCTCACGGGCCACCCGCAGCATCTCCGGCTCGGACTCCAGGCCGGTCACCGTGTGACCGGCCCGCGCCAGCCGCAGTGCCTGGGTGCCCTGTCCCATGCCCACATCGAGGACCCGCAGCCGCTGCCCGACCGGGAAGCGTGCGGCGATCTGCTCGTCGACCTGCCGGGCGACCAGTTCCTGGCGGACGGTGTTGCGCAGCCCACCGAGCCCTTTGAGCCAGGTGGAAGAGGCCCCGGAGAACGGGGACGTACCGCGGCGAGGCGGGCCGACGGATGGACCGGCGACTGAGCCGGAGACCTCCGTGCTCAGGGCCGCTCTCCGCGCTTGACCTGCGGCTTCGGCAGACGGAGCCGGCGCATCTGAAGCGTACGCATCAGTCCGTAGGCGACCGCGCCGCGCTTCGGCGTATCGGGGAAGCGCGCGTTCAGCTGCTTCTTCAGCCGGAACGCGAGACCGATCGAGTCGATGACGATCAGCACGATCACGCCGAGCCAGAGCAGCAGCGAGATGTTCTGGATGTTCTGCACCTGGATCACGCTGAGAATCAGAATGATCACTGCGAGCGGCAGGAAGAACTCCGCGATGCAGAAGCGCGAGTCCACGAAGTCGCGGACGAAGCGTCGCACCGGACCCTTGTCACGGGCCGGCAGGTAGCGCTCGTCGCCACTCGCGAGCGCCTCCCGCTGCTTGGCCATGTCCACGCGGCGCGCTTCGCGCTGGCGCTTCATGGCCTCCTTGCGGTCGAGCGGCGCACCACTGGAGGCACGACGGCGCTGCGACTGGGCATCGCTGCGCTTGGGGGTGGGGCGACCCTTGGGTGCCTGCGGGTCGCGGGGCTGCGTGGAGAGGTCCGCCGTCACCTTGGAGGTGGGCGCCTTCTCTTCCTTCGAACGGCTACGGAACACAAAACCCAAGGGTACGGGGTCGGCGGCGGCGACCCCAGCCCGGTCGGGAACGATCCGGCAACGGCCTGCGTCCTCACATGTGTCCTGAGAGGGGCAGAACGGACGTTGCCGCCGGTTTCCCTGACGGCCACCTACTCCCTGGGCCGGAGCTGTGACCGGGAGCAGTCGTCCTTGGGGAGGACCACATCATTGCTCGAACAGTGCGGTAATAGAGACAGGGCCCGTACTGTGGGTTCTGTTGGAGTGCTGGAGCCCAGTCCGTCAGAAGGGGGCGCGCGAAGCCCATGAGCGGTGTCATGAAGCGTATGGGGATGATCTTCCGCGCGAAGGCAAACAAGGCCCTTGACCGGGCCGAGGATCCGCGCGAGACCCTCGATTACTCGTACCAGAAGCAGCTGGAGCTGCTTCAGAAGGTGCGCCGCGGTGTCGCCGATGTGGCGACCTCGCGCAAGCGCCTGGAGCTGCAGCTGAACCAGCTGCAGGGCCAGACGTCCAAGCTGGAGGACCAGGGCCGCAAGGCGCTCGCGCTCGGTCGTGAGGACCTGGCCCGCGAGGCGCTGTCGCGGCGGGCGGCCCTCCAGCAGCAGGTCACCGACCTGGAGACGCAGCACTCGACGCTGCAGGGCGAGGAGGAGAAGCTCACTCTCGCGGCCCAGCGGTTGCAGGCCAAGGTCGACGCCTTCCGCACCAAGAAGGAGACCATCAAGGCCACCTACACGGCCGCCCAGGCGCAGACCAGGATCGGCGAGGCGTTCTCCGGGATCTCCGAGGAGATGGGCGACGTCGGCCTGGCGATCCAGCGGGCCGAGGACAAGACCCAGCAGCTGCAGGCGCGTGCCGGTGCGATCGACGAGCTGCTCGCCTCCGGTGCGCTCGACGACCCGACCGGGACGGCGAAGGACGACATCGCCGCCGAGCTCGACCGGATCTCCGGTGGTACGGATGTGGAGCTGGAGCTGCAGCGCATGAAGGCCGAACTGGCCGGCGGCTCCGCTCCGCAGCAGGCGATCGAGGGCGGCTCGCAGGACGCCGCCCAGCAGCAGTCGTCGCAGTCCCCGCACAAGTTCGACAAGCAGTGAGGCAGACGTCATGATCGTTCGGATCATGGGGGAGGGCCAGCTGACGCTGGCCGACAGTCATCTCGCCGAGCTGAACAAGCTCGACGACGAACTGCTCGCCGAGGTGGAGAGCGGCGACGGCCCAGGCTTCCGCACCACTCTCCACGCGCTCCTCGCCAGGGTGCGCGAGCTCGGCACGTCCTTGCCGGACGACTCCCTGGAGCCGTCCGAACTGATCCTGCCGTCGCCCGACGCCACCCTCGAAGAGGTACGCGACATGCTCAGCGACGACGGCCTGATCCCAGGCTGACGTCAGCCGCTCCAGCATCCGCACGCAAGCGCTCCGCCCCGTGTCCGGTCCGCCGGCCGCGGGGCGGAGCGCTTTTCGGACCGGTACGTCGTGCTGCCGGGCCGGTTCGTCCGGATCGGTGCGTTCTGCGTCCGGGTCCGGAGGCGGATGGGCCGGATCCGTGCGCGACACGCCGTACCGTTGCTTGACGTGACCACCCTCGGAACCGGGTTCGCGCGCGTGCGGCGCTGGCTGCGCGACCATCCCCTCGCCTTCGACGGCGCGCTTGCCGTGGCCGTGCTCGCCGCGATGATCGTCGGGTCGTTCACCGACCCGAACGCGCCGAACGGGCCCAGCTTCGGCACCCGCACGCCCGAGCCGGCCAGCGTGGTCCTGATGGTGCTTGGCGCTGCCGTGCTCGTCCTGCGGCGGCGCAACCCCATGGCGGTGCTCGCCGCCACCGGTGCGCTGACGATCGTCGAGTTCGTAGTGGTGGACCCGCCCGCCCCGGTGGTGATGAGCGCGGTCATCGCGCTGTACACGGTCGCCGCGGCCACCGACCGGCCCACCACCTGGCGGGTCGGCCTGCTGACCATGAGCGTTCTGGCGGCGTGCGCGATGCTCTTCGGGGCTTCCCCCTGGTACAGCCAGGAGAACCTCGGGGTCTTCGCCTGGACCGGCATGGCCGGTGCGGCCGGGGACGCCGTCCGCTCACGGCGGGCGTTCGTCGACGCGATCAGGGAACGGGCCGAACGGGCCGAGCGCACCCGCGAGGAGGAGGCCCGCCGCCGGGTCGCCGAGGAACGGCTGCGCATCGCCCGCGATCTCCACGACGTCGTCGCCCACCACATCGCTCTGGTCAATGTGCAGGCCGGGGTCGCCGCCCACGTCATGGACAAGCGCCCCGACCAGGCCAAGGAGGCGCTCGCCCACGTCCGGGAGGCCAGCCGCTCCGCACTGGGCGAACTCCGCGCCACCGTCGGGCTGCTGCGCCAGTCCGGCGACCCGGAGGCGCCGACCGAGCCGGCCCCCGGCCTCGCCGTCCTCGGCGAACTGGTGGACAAGGTCCGGCGAGCCGGACTCCCGGTCGAGGTGGCGTGCGCCGACCGTCTGGCCCCGCTGCCCGCAGCCGTCGATCTCGCCGCGTACCGGGTGATCCAGGAGGCGCTGACCAACGTGCAGAAGCACGCGGGCCCCGGGGCGAAGGCCGAGGTGAGTGTCATACGGGTCGGGGAGACGGCCGAGGTGACGGTCCTCGACAACGGCACCGGCCGGACCGAAGGCACGGGAACCTCCGCCGGCGGCGGCCACGGACTGCTCGGCATGCGCGAACGCGTCACCGCCCTCGGCGGCACCCTCACCGCCGGGCCCCGATACGGCGGCGGATTCAGGGTTCATGCGATCCTGCCGGTCAAGGCCCGCACGGGAGAGCCGGAGTCGCCGGGCGCGGCGGGCCGGACGGGGGAACGCGCATGACACCGCCCATCAGGGTCCTGCTCGCCGACGACCAGGCGCTGCTGCGCAGCGCTTTCCGGGTGCTGGTCGACTCCGAGCCCGACATGCAGGTGGTCGGCGAGGCGGCGGACGGCGCCGAAGCCGTGGCGCTGGCCCGCTCGACGCGCGCCGACGTGGTGCTGATGGACATCCGGATGCCCGGTACGGACGGGCTCGCCGCGACCCGGATGATCAGCGCCGACCCGGAGCTGGCGGGCGTGCGGATCGTCATGCTCACCACCTTCGAGGTCGACGAGTACGTGGTGCAGTCGCTGCGGGCCGGCGCATCCGGCTTCCTCGGCAAGGGGGCGGAACCCGTTGAACTGCTCAATGCCATCCGTATCGCCGCGGGCGGCGAGGCACTGCTCTCCCCGGCCGCGACCAAAGGACTGATCGCCACCTTCCTTGCGCAGGGCGGCAGTTCGGACGGCTCGGGACCGAGCGCCGCGGAGTACTCGGAGCGGCTCGGCGCGCTCACCGGTCGCGAACGTGAGGTGCTGGTCCTCGTCGCGGGCGGGCTCTCCAACGACGAGATCGCCGAACGCCTGGTGGTGAGCCCGCTCACCGTCAAGACCCATGTGAACCGCGCGATGGCGAAACTGGGCGCCCGCGACCGGGCTCAATTGGTGGTAATTGCCTACGAATCGGGCCTGGTGCGCCCTCGGGTGGAGTAGCAGGTGGAGCCGTGGCGTACTCCACCTGCGGTACGCGCCGCATAAGAATGCGACCCTGGGACCGACGCTTTCGCCCCGGGGGATGAGCGATCGTATAGCTGGGCCGGGTCTGTCCCCGAGTCACCCGCCCACCTGCCGCGTAAGCCACAGAAGAGAGACCCACCCATGTCCTGGCTGTCCAGATTCAGCCTCGCGCAAAGGGCCCTGATCGGGCTGATCTCGATCGTCGCGCTCGTCTTCGGAGCGATCGCGATCCCGCAGCTCAAGCAGCAGTTGCTGCCCACCATCGAGCTCCCGATGGTGTCGGTGCTCGCCCCTTACCAGGGTGCGTCTCCCGATGTGGTCGAGAAGCAGGTCGTCGAACCGCTCGAGAACACCATCAAGTCCGTCGACGGAGTCACGGGCGTCACCTCGACCGCCAGCGAGGGCAACGCCGTCATCATGGCGTCCTTCGACTTCGGCGACGAGGGCACGAAGCAGCTGGTCGCCGACATCCAGCAGGCGGTCAACCGCGCCCGCGTCCAGCTGCCCGACGATGTCGACCCGCAGGTCATCGCCGGTTCGACGGACGACATCCCGACCGTCGTCCTCGCCGTCACGTCCGACAAGGACCAGCAGGCGCTCGCCGACCAGCTGGACCGCACCGTCGTCCCTGCCCTGGAGGACATCGACGGCGTCGGCCAGGTCACCGTCAACGGTGTCCAGGATCTCCAGGTCTCCGTCACCCCCGACGACAAGAAGCTCGCGGCCGCCGGACTGAACGCCGGCTCCCTCGCCCAGGCCCTGCAGGCGGCCGGCGCCACGGTCCCGGCCGGTTCCTTCTCCGAGCAGGGCAAGAGCCGCACCGTCCAGGTCGGCGGAGCCTTCACCTCGCTGAAGCAGATCGAGGACCTGCGGGTCGCCGGTCAGACCCCGGCCGCCGGCAAGCCCGGCAAGCCGGTCCGTGTCGGTGACATCGCCACGGTGAAGCAGGAGCCGGCCACCGCGGTCTCCATCACCCGGACGAACGGCAAGCCGAGCCTCGCCGTGATGGCGACGATGGACAAGGACGGCAGCGCCGTCGCCATCTCGGACGCGGTCAAGGACAAGCTCCCGGACCTCCGCAAGGACCTCGGCGCAGGCGCCGAACTCACCGTCGTCTCCGACCAGGGCCCCGCCGTCTCCAAGGCGATCTCCGGTCTGACCACCGAGGGCGCGCTCGGTCTGCTCTTCGCGGTCATCGTGATCCTGGTCTTCCTCGCGTCGCTCCGCTCGACGCTGGTCACCGCGGTCTCCATCCCGCTCTCCGTGGTCCTCGCCCTGATCGTGCTCTGGACCCGCGACCTGTCGCTCAACATGCTCACGCTCGGCGCGCTGACCATCGCGATCGGCCGCGTCGTCGACGACTCGATCGTCGTCCTGGAGAACATCAAGCGCCACCTCGGCTACGGCGAGGAGCGTCAGTCCGCGATCATCACCGCGGTGAAGGAAGTGGCCGGCGCGGTCACCTCCTCGACCCTCACCACGGTCGCCGTCTTCTTGCCGATCGGTCTGGTCGGCGGCATGGTCGGCGAGCTGTTCGGGTCGTTCTCCCTGACCGTCACCGCGGCCCTGCTGGCCTCCCTGCTGGTCTCGCTGACCGTGGTCCCCGTCCTGTCGTTCTGGTTCCTGCGCGCTCCCAAGGGCAGCACGGAGAACCCGGACGAGGCCCGTCGCAAGGCAGAGGAGAAGGAGGCCCGCAGCCGGCTCCAGCGGCTGTACGTCCCCGTGCTGCGCTTCGCGACCCGGCGCCGTATCACCAGCATCGTGATCGCCGTCGCCGTGCTCTTCGGCACCTTCGGCATGGCCCCGCTGCTGAAGACCAACTTCTTCGACCAGGGCGAGCAGGAAGTCCTCTCCATCAAGCAGGAGCTGGCCCCCGGCACCAGCCTGACGGCCGCCGACGAGGCGGCCAAGAAGGTCGAGAAGCTCCTCGACGGCGACAAGGGCGTCAAGGACTACCAGGTCACCGTCGGCTCCTCCGGCTTCATGGCGGCCTTCGGCGGCGGTACGGGATCCAACCAGGCCTCGTACCAGGTCACTCTGAAGGACTCGGCCGACTTCGACGCCACCCAGAAGCGCATCGACGAGGGCCTCGGCAAGCTCGACGGCATCGGTGACACCACCATCGCCGCGGGCGACGGCTTCGGCAGCCAGGACCTGAGCGTCGTGGTGAAGTCCGCCGACGCGGACACCCTGAAGAAGGCCTCCGAAGAGGTGCGGACGCAGGTGGCCGAGCTCAAGGACGTCACCGACGTCCAGAGCGACCTGGCGCAGTCCGTCCCGCGCATCTCGGTCAAGGCGAACGACAAGGCCGCGGCCGCCGGCTTCAACCAGACCACGCTCGGTGCGGCCGTCGCCGGAGCGGTGCGCGGCACCCCGTCCGGCAAGGCGATCATGGACGACACGGAGCGCGACGTCGTCATCAAGTCCGCCCATCCGGCCACCACGATGGACGAGCTGAAGAACCTCTCGCTCGGCCGGGTCAAGCTCGGTCAGATCGCCGAGGTGAAGCTGGTCCCCGGCCCGGTCTCGATGACGAGGATCGACGGCCAGCGCGCCGCCACGATCACGGCCCGCCCCACCGGTGACAACACCGGCGCGGTGAGCACCTCGCTGCAGTCGAAGATCGACGCCCTGGACCTGCCGGACGGCGCCACCGCCACCATCGGCGGTGTCTCCGAGGACCAGAACGACGCCTTCATGAAGCTCGGTCTGGCCATGCTGGCCGCGATCGCGATCGTCTTCATGCTGCTCGTCGCGACGTTCCGCTCGCTCGTCCAGCCGCTGATCCTGCTGGTCTCCATCCCCTTCGCGGCGACCGGCGCCATCGGCCTCCTGGTCGTCACCGGCACTCCGATGGGCGTCCCGGCAATGATCGGCATGCTGATGCTGATCGGCATCGTGGTGACCAACGCGATCGTGCTGATCGACCTGATCAACCAGTACCGGTCGCAGGGTATGGGCATCGTCGAAGCGGTCATCGAGGGCGGCCGCCACCGTCTGCGCCCGATCCTCATGACCGCGCTCGCGACGATCTTCGCCCTGCTCCCGATGGCGCTCGGCGTCACCGGCGAGGGCGGCTTCATCTCGCAGCCCCTCGCGGTCGTGGTGATCGGCGGTCTGGTCACGTCGACGCTGCTGACGCTGCTTCTGGTGCCGACGCTGTACGCGATGGTGGAGCTCCGCAAGGAGCGCCGCGCGAAGAAGAAGGCGATCAGGCGCGCGAAGAAGGCGGGCCTGTCCGCCCCGGCCCAGCCGGAGGAGACCACCTCCGAGGAACCGGAGCCCGCGAAGGCGTGACGCAGGGCACGCGGAAGGCCCCGGCACCGTCGAAACGGTGCCGGGGCCTTCCGCGTGTCTCCGGCCGATCCGGCAGTCCTGGCCCGTCCGGCGTTCGAGGGCCGGGGGCCGGGGCACATCGGGTACGGCGGGAAAGGGAGGGGCGGGGACAACACCCGCCCACAGGCGTGACGCCTACGGCAGCGCCAGCATCCGCTCCAGCGCCAGCTTCGCGTACTTCTCCGTCTCCGGGTCGACCTCGATCCGGTTGACCAGGTTGCCCTCGGCCAGCGACTCCAGCGTCCACACCAGGTGCGGCAGATCGATCCGGTTCATCGTCGAGCAGAAGCAGACCGTCTTGTCGAGGAAGACGATCTCCTTGTCCTCCGCCGCGAACCGGTTGGCCAGGCGCCGCACCAGGTTCAGCTCGGTGCCGATCGCCCACTTGGAGCCGGACGGCGCCGCCTCCAGGGCCTTGATGATGTACTCCGTCGAGCCGACGTAGTCCGCCGCCGCCACGACCTCGTGCTTGCACTCGGGGTGCACCAGCACGTTGACGCCCGGGATGCGCTCGCGCACATCGTTGACGGACTCCACCGAGAAGCGCCCGTGTACCGAGCAGTGCCCGCGCCACAGGATCATCTTCGCGTTCCGCAGCTCATCGGCGGTGAGGCCGCCGTTCGGCTTGTGCGGGTTGTAGAGGACGCAGTCCTCCAGGGTCATCCCCATGTCCCGGACCGCGGTGTTCCGGCCCAGGTGCTGGTCGGGCAGGAAGAGCACCTTCTCGCCCTGCTCGAAGGCCCACTCCAGAGCCCGCTTCGCATTGGACGAGGTGCAGATCGTGCCGCCGTGCCGGCCGGTGAAGGCCTTGATGTCGGCGGAGGAGTTCATGTAGGAGACGGGGACGACCTGCTCGGCGACCCCGGCCTCGGTCAGAACGTCCCAGCACTCGGCGACCTGCTCGGCAGTGGCCATGTCGGCCATCGAGCAGCCCGCGGCCAGGTCCGGCAGCACGACCTTCTGGTCGTCGGTGGTCAGGATGTCCGCGGACTCGGCCATGAAGTGCACGCCGCAGAAGACGATGTACTCGGCCTCGGGCCGGGCGGCCGCGTCGCGGGCGAGCTTGAACGAGTCGCCGGTGACGTCCGCGAACTGGATGACCTCGTCGCGCTGGTAGTGGTGGCCGAGGACGAAGACCTTGTCCCCGAGCTTCTCCTTGGCCGCGCGGGCGCGCTCCACCAGGTCCGGGTCGGACGGGGAGGGCAGATCGCCAGGACACTCGACGCCGCGCTCGCTCCTCGGGTCGGCATCGCGGCCGAGGAGCAGCAGGGCGAGGGGCGTCGGCTGGACGTCCAGTGGTTGGGCGGTGGTCACGTCACGCACCCTTTCTGTTCTGCGGTCAGTGCGGGGCAGGCCGCTCCAGTGGAGCCGGGGCTTGCACCGGGACGTCTTTTCGTCTATTTGACGCTATCTATCATATCTGCTTCATGTCACTTTGACGACACCGATCGCGTCGATGTGACGCATCCCGTCCCGGGTCCGCGATGCCCCGCTCGCAGACTCTTCCCGGACCGGTGTGCGAGCATGAAAGGAACAGGCAAGCGCTCGGCCCGGAATGAATCCGCGGTCCCGACGGTTGCAACGTCGGCAAGCAGTCCGTACAACCCGGGAGAGAAGCAGATGTCCGTATCGGACGAGACCACCACCGTGAGCGACGGCATCCTCCTGTCCGACGCCGCCGCAGCCAAGGTCAAGGGCCTGCTGGAGCAGGAAGGCCGCGACGACCTGGCGCTGCGCGTCGCCGTCCAGCCCGGCGGTTGCTCGGGCCTGCGCTACCAGCTCTTCTTCGACGAGCGTTCGCTCGACGGCGATGTCGTGAAGGACTTCGACGGCGTCAAGGTCGTCACCGACCGGATGAGCGCTCCGTACCTGGGCGGCGCTTCCATCGACTTCGTCGACACCATCGAGAAGCAGGGCTTCACGATCGACAACCCGAACGCCACAGGCTCCTGCGCCTGCGGCGACTCCTTCAGCTGAGTCTCGAAGGCGACAGCGGGCAGCGGTACCCGCAGAAGGCGATGGCCCCCGGAATTCCGGGGGCCATCGCCTTCTGCCGTAACTGCCACGTCTAGCCGCGCGGCACCACGCCGCCCGTCGTGTCGAGCACCTTCCGGTCACCCAGCGGCGTGTCCAGCGTCACCGTTCGCGTCAGCTTCTTGGCGATCATGATGCAGACCTTCTTCGGGTCGGGGTTCGACTCGGTGATCGTCACCCGTACCGCGTCCGCGCTCTCGGTCGCGCTCGCCGCGTACTTGCTGCACACCCCGCCCCAGAACGTCACCTCGAGCGTCCGCCCGTCGGCGCTGTACGAGATGAGCGGCCGCTGGGACCGCGCGTCGTCCCCGGGGCCGGGGTCCGGAGTCCTCCGGGGCGTCGGGGTCTGCGAGGGCTTCGCCAGCGAGTCCGGGTCCACCGCGACCTGCGCGACCGTGTTGCCCGTTCCGCCCGCGGCCGGGTGCACCGAGAAGAGCCATGACGGTACGAGCGTCTGCTCGCCCTCCACGTACCGCATCCCGAGGCCGAACACCGCCTTGTCGACCGTCACGGTCGTCGTACCGCGCTCCGCGCCGGTCCGCGTCCCGCAACTGTTCCCCGGCGACTTCGGGGTGCCGTCCTCCAGTGGTGCGGGGGTGGCGCACCCTCCGATGCCGCTGCGCGAAGCGTTCGCCCGGCCCGCCCGGTTCAACTGGTTCAACGCGTCGCCCGCGCTGATCACCGGATACTCGGTGCCCTTCTCCAGGCCCTTCAACTGCCCGCTGCCACCGGTCACTTCACCGTCGGGACCCACCTGGATCCCGGTCGTCCAGCCGTAGGTGGGCAGCCCGTCGACCACCGGGTTCGCGTTCACCACCCGTACCGCGCCCATCAGTTGGCGGGCGTCGAGAGCCGCGTCGTCCTGACCGACCGCCTTCAGCACGGGCGCCGCGGCGGCCTTGGCCGCCTTCTCGCTCACCGGCGACCCGGTGCCGCCCGGCGCCATGTCCTTGCTCGAACACACCGTGGTGCTCTGGCAGTTGTCCGTCCCGCCGGATCCGTACCTGGCGAACGTCCAGGTGCCCGGCGCCTGCTTGTTCACCCGCAGCAGCGGACCCGAGCCGTCCCCGTCGGAACCCACCTTCCAGGCCGTGCCCTCGGCCTGCGGTGTACCCGCCACGCCCAGCGCCTTCGCCAGCCGCGCCACCTCCGCCGCCGATACCGTGCCCTTCGCGCGGTGGACAGCGGCCGTGTCCGGCCCGTCGGGCAACTCGCCGGCCGCGCGGTAGACCACACCGCCGCCACTCGGATCGGGCTCGCCGACAGCGATGCCCGCGGGGGGCGCCGTCGGGCTGTCCGGGCCGCCCGGCGCCTCGTCGAGCGCGAGCAGGGGGGCCGCGTCGTCACTGCCGCCCGACCGGCCGCCCCCGTCGTCCGCAGCGGTGGCGGCCCAGTACGCGCCGCCGCCCCCGGCCAGCAGGACCGCTGCCACCACCGAGGCGACGGCCGGCCGGTACCGCCGCCGGGGGCGGATCACGTCGTTGTCGGGTCGCTCGGTGCTCACCGGATCGCTCCTTCGACTGCGTTGCCGTCACCGTGACCGTCGTACGGTCATCGCCTGTCCCGCGAGTCGGGGACAACGGTGGGACGGAGTGCAGGAGCACTCGGTTCCCCCGTGGGGCATACGGGGGAATGTCCGGCGCGAGCGGCCGCCGCTCTCAGTCGCCGTACACGGCCATCGAATCGATCATCCGTGCGGACGCGGCCGGCACGGTCACGCCGTGAATGAGGGCGGGCGTCACAGGGGTGGGAGTGACCGTGGCGGGTACCACCCAGTGCGGAGCCATCCGTGCGCAGTCACCGCGCAGCTCGGCCAGGCTGATCTCGGACTCGCGGGGGGCGATGTTCTTCGACATGTCCGCACGGTAGGCACCGCGAGCCTCAGGATAAAAGCCCTACTATCGGGTAGTTTTTCCCCCTTCAAGGCGAGTGCGGCGAACGGGTAGCGTGGACTGTCACGCCGTCCCGGGAGCGCAGTCACCCGTTCCCCTCGACCTCCGCAGGAGCAGTCTCCCCGTGCGCATCGCAGTCACCGGCTCCATCGCCACCGATCACCTCATGACCTTCCCGGGCCGTTTCGCCGACCAGCTGGTCGCCGACCAGCTGCACACGGTCTCGCTCTCCTTCCTGGTCGACAACCTCGATGTACGCCGGGGCGGTGTGGCTGCCAACATCTGCTTCGGCATGGGCCTCCTCGGCACCGGCCCGATCCTGGTCGGCGCCGCGGGCTCCGACTTCGACGAGTACCGCGCCTGGCTCGACCGGCACGGTGTGGACACCGGATCGGTCCGGATCTCCGAAGTCCTGCACACTGCCCGTTTCGTCTGCACGACGGACGCCGACCACAACCAGATCGGCTCCTTCTACACGGGCGCGATGAGCGAGGCCCGGCTGATCGAGCTGAAGGCCGTCGCCGACCGGGTGGGCGGGCTCGACCTCGTCTCGATCGGTGCCGACGACCCCGAGGCGATGCTCCGCCACACCGAGGAGTGCCGCTCGCGTGGCATCGCGTTCGCCGCCGACTTCTCGCAGCAGATCGCCCGGATGGACGGCGAAGAGATCCGGATCCTCCTCGACGGCGCCACCTACCTCTTCTCCAACGAGTACGAGAAGGGGCTCATCGAGTCCAAGACCGGCTGGACGGACGAGGAGATCCTCGCCAAGGTCGGCCACCGCGTCACCACGCTCGGCGCCCGCGGTGTCCGCATCGAGCGGGCCGGCCAGGAGACCATCGAGGTCGGTTGCCCCGAGGAGGAGACGAAGGCCGACCCGACCGGCGTCGGCGACGCGTTCCGTGCCGGATTCCTCTCCGGCCTTGCCTGGGGCGTCGGTCTGGAGCGGGCCGCCCAGGTCGGCTGCATGCTCGCCACACTGGTCATCGAGACGGTCGGCACGCAGGAGTACACCCTGCGCCGCACCCACTTCATGGACCGCTTCACCAAGGCGTACGGCCACGACGCCGCCGCCGAGGTCCGCGCCCACCTCGCGTAGTCAGGACAGCCGGCGGACCACATAGGCCGAGCCGCGGTCCGCCGGCTCCTCACCCACGTACTCCTGCTCACGCATCACGCACCACGCCGGGATGTCGAGCCGCGCGGCCTCGTCGTCGGAGAGCACGGTCACCGTCCCGCCCACCGGTACCTCTCCGATCACCTTTGCGAGTTCGATCACCGGGATCGGGCACCTCTTGCCCAGGGAGTCGACGACCAGGGACGTGGCGGCGGCGGGGGAGGGGGCCACCGAAACGGGCGCGCCCAGCTTCTCCCGTACCTCCGACACCACCCCCGGCAGCACCCTGAGGAAGCGGTCGACGTCCTCCGTCGTGGTGCCGGCCGGCAGGGACACCCGGACGTTTCCCTCCGACAGCACCCCCATCGCCCGCAGCACATGGCTCGGCGTCAGCGTGCTGCTGGTGCAGGACGAACCGGACGACACGGAGAACTCCGCCCGGTCCAGTTCATGGAGCAGGGTCTCCCCGTCGACATAGAGGCAGGAGAAGGTCACCAGATGCGGCAGCCGCCGCACCGGATCACCGACCACCTCCACGTCGGGCACCAGCTCCGGCACCCGCGCCCGGATCAGGTCCACCAGTGCCCGCAGCCGGACGGACTCCGCCGCCGCCTCCGCACGGACCGCGCGCAGCGACGCCGCCGCCGCCACGACCGCGGGGATGTTCTCGAACCCGGCGGCCCGCCCCGACTCCCGCTCGTCCGCCGGGCCTTGAGTGGCGAACCGGACCCCCTTGCGCACGGCGAGCAGCCCCACCCCCGAGGGCCCGCCCCACTTGTGGGCACTCGCCGCCAGCAGCGACCAGCCCGTCGGCACCGGACCCCAGCCCAGCGACTGTGCGGCGTCCACCAGCAGGGGTACGCCCGACGCCCGGCAGAGCTCCGCGACCTCGGCCACCGGCTGCTCCGTACCGACCTCGTGGTTGGCGGACTGCAGGCAGGCCAGTGCGGTGTCCTCGCGCAGGGCCTCCCCGTACACCGCCGCACTCACCGCCCCCGCCCGGTCCACCGGCACCTCGGCGAACGTCCCGCCCTGGGCCTCGTGGGTGGCCGCCGCATGGAGCACCGACGAGTGCTCGACCGCCGAGACCACCAGGTGGCGGCCGACACGCCGACGCCCGGCGAGCGCTCCGGAAATCCCGGAGTGCACCGCACGGGTCCCCGAAGAGGTGAAGGTGAGCTCGTCGGGGCGGCACCCCACGGCCTCCGCGGCGGCCTCCCTGGCCGCGTCCAGCAACAGTCGCGCCCGCCGCCCCTCCCGGTACAGCCGGGCAGGGTCGGCCCAGCCCTCGTCCAGGGCGGCAAGCAGCGCCTGCCGGGCGACCGGGTGCAGGGGGGCGGAGGAAGCGGCGTCGAAGTAGGGCACATGTCCACGCTAGCCCGCGCGCGCCACCATGTCGGGACGGGCCGGTCGCGCAGCCAGGAGAGGGCCCGTCAGATGGCGGCCGGAGGCCCGGATTCCACCCCTTCGGGGAGTCGGGCGGCGCGTTGGGCACCCTCCCCGCGCGACCCCAAATAGCGTCCAGTAGGGTTTGGTCCGCATAAACATCCAAACCCCTGCCCGCGTCAGGGCGGCGACCGACCAGCGAGACGGCCGCGCCGAACGCGCGGGCGAGACTCTCGGGAAGGCGCTACGTGAGTCCCAACGGCTCCGACCGCTCGTCGCGGCGCCCGATGCGGCGGAAGCTGCCGCAGGTGCTGACTGCGGGCCTGATCCTGGCGACCGCCACCGGTTGCACATACAAGGACTTTCCCCGCCTTGGTATGCCCACGCCGGTAACGGAAGAGGCACCACGGATCCTTTCCCTCTGGCAGGGCTCGTGGGCGGCAGCGCTCGCCACGGGCGTGCTGGTCTGGGGCCTGATCCTGTGGAGCGTCATCTTCCACCGGCGCAGCCGCACCAAGGTGGAGGTTCCTCCGCAGACCCGGTACAACATGCCCATCGAGGCGCTGTACACCGTGGTCCCTCTCATCATCGTCTCGGTGCTGTTCTACTTCACCGCGCGCGATGAATCGAAGCTCCTCTCGCTCTCGGCGAAGCCCGCCCACACCATCAACGTGGTCGGCTACCAGTGGAGCTGGGGCTTCAACTACATCGAGAACGTGGACGGCTCGACCGCCACGGGCAACGAGGTCCCCAAGGAGCTCGACGCCATCCCCGACCGGTTCCGTAAGCAGTTCCCCCCGGGTGCGGACGGCGTCTACGACGTCGGCGTCCCGGGCACCCGGAACCCGCAGAACGGCAACCCGGGCCCGACCCTGTGGCTGCCGAAGGGCGAGAAGGTCCGCTTCATCCTGACTTCGCGTGACGTCATCCACTCCTTCTGGGTGGTGCCGTTCCTCATGAAGCAGGACGTCATTCCGGGCCACACCAACTCCTTCGAGGTGACTCCCAACCAGGAGGGCACCTTCATGGGCAAGTGCGCCGAGCTCTGCGGCGTCGACCACTCCCGGATGCTCTTCAACGTCAAGGTCGTCTCCCCGGAGCGCTACCAGGCGCACCTCAAGGAGCTGGCCAAGAAGGGCCAGACGGGCTACGTGCCGGCCGGTATCGAGCAGACGAACCCGGCCAGGAATGCGGAGACGAACAAACTGTGAGCATTCTCAACGAATCTCAGGGTGCCGCGGCAGCAGACGACTCGTACGAGGACGAGCTGCCGGTCCGGCGCAAGCAGCCGGGAAATGTCGTCGTCAAGTGGATGACCACCACTGACCACAAGACGATCGGCACGATGTACCTGGTCACGTCGTTCGCGTTCTTCTGCATCGGCGGTCTGCTGGCGCTCTTCATGCGCGCCGAGCTGGCCCGTCCCGGCACGCAGATCATGTCGAACGAGCAGTTCAACCAAGCGTTCACGATGCACGGCACGATCATGCTGCTGATGTTCGCGACGCCGCTGTTCGCCGGGTTCGCGAACTGGATCATGCCGCTGCAGATCGGCGCGCCCGACGTGGCGTTCCCGCGGCTGAACATGTTCGCGTACTGGCTGTACCTCTTCGGCTCGATCATCGCGGTGGCCGGCTTCCTCACCCCGCAGGGTGCGGCCGACTTCGGCTGGTTCGCCTACTCCCCGCTCTCGGACGCGGTCCGTTCGCCGGGTGTCGGCGCCGACATGTGGATCATGGGTCTGGCCTTCTCCGGCTTCGGCACGATCCTCGGTTCGGTCAACTTCATCACCACGATCATCTGCATGCGTGCACCTGGTATGACGATGTTCCGCATGCCGATCTTCGTGTGGAACGTCCTGCTGACCGGTGTGCTGGTCCTGCTGGCCTTCCCGGTGCTCGCCGCCGCGCTCTTCGCGCTGGAGGCGGACCGCAAGTTCGGGGCGCATGTATTCGACGCGGCCAACGGCGGCGCACTGCTATGGCAACACCTCTTCTGGTTCTTCGGCCATCCAGAGGTGTACATCATCGCGTTGCCATTCTTCGGAATCATTTCCGAAGTGATTCCGGTGTTCAGCCGGAAGCCGATGTTCGGCTACATCGGCCTGATCAGCGCGACGATCGCCATCGCGGGCCTGTCCGTGACCGTGTGGGCGCACCACATGTACGTCACCGGCGGTGTGCTGTTGCCGTTCTTCTCGTTCATGACGTTCCTCATCGCGGTACCGACCGGTGTGAAGTTCTTCAACTGGATCGGCACGATGTGGAAGGGATCGTTGTCCTTCGAGACACCGATGCTGTGGGCCGTCGGCTTCCTGATCACCTTCACCTTCGGTGGTCTGACCGGCGTCATCCTGGCTTCGCCCCCGATGGACTTCCACGTCTCGGACTCGTACTTCGTCGTCGCGCACTTCCACTACGTCATCTTCGGCACCGTGGTCTTCGCGATGTTCTCCGGATTCCACTTCTGGTGGCCGAAGTTCACCGGCAAGATGCTGGACGAGCGGCTCGGCAAGATGACGTTCTGGACGCTGTTCGTGGGCTTCCACGGCACGTTCCTGGTGCAGCACTGGCTCGGTGCCGAGGGCATGCCGCGTCGTTACGCGGACTATCTCGCCGCCGACGGCTTCACCGCGCTGAACACGATCTCGACGATCTCCTCGTTCCTGCTCGGCCTGTCGATGCTGCCGTTCTTCTACAACGTGTGGAAGACCGCCAAGTACGGCAAGAAGGTCGAGGTCGACGACCCGTGGGGGTACGGCCGTTCGCTGGAGTGGGCGACCTCCTGCCCGCCGCCGCGGCACAACTTCCTCACCCTGCCGCGGATCCGTTCCGAATCCCCGGCGTTCGACCTGCACCATCCGGAGATCTCGGCGCTCGAGCAGCTGGAGCATCACTCCGAGGCTGACAAGGCCCTCGCAGGTGGCAAGGAGGCCGGCAAGTGAAGATCCAGGGCAAGATGTTCCTCTGGCTGAGCGTCTTCATCCTCGCCATGGCAGTGACCTACGGCGTGTGGTCGAAGGAGCCGGCCGGTACCACCGCGCTCGTCCTGGCCTTCGGCCTGAGCGTCATGATCGGCTTCTACCTGGCCTTCACGGCGCAGCGGGTCGACGCCATGGCTCAGGACAACAAGGAAGCCGATGTCGCGGACGAGGCCGGCGAGGTGGGGTTCTTCTCCCCGCACAGCTGGCAGCCGCTCTCGTTGGCCATCGGCGGAGCCCTCGCCTTCATGGGGATCATCTTCGGATGGTGGCTGCTCTACTTCTCGGCCCCGGTCATCATGATCGGCCTGTTCGGCTGGGTCTTCGAGTACTACCGCGGTGAGAACCGCACCCAGTGACACCGCTCCACCTGACGGGGGGCCCGCACTTCTCATGTGAGAGGTGAGGGTCCCCCGTTTGCAGTCACCCGACGCGCTGAAACTGATGAATCTTCTTAGCGTGGTGACCATGAACACGCCGCGAATTCGTCCCGTAGTGAGCTGCACGCTGCTGGTCATGACCCTGGTTGCAGGGGCGACCGCCTGTGGCGGGCCACATGGTCATCCACTCGCCGAACAGCCGTACGACGCGGCGGACGAGATCACCTCCAACGCCCCCGAGGGCGACAAGAAGGCCGATCCCGACAAGCCGCTCGAAGTCACCGCCAGCGGTGACGACGGCCGGATCACGGACGTGGACGCGGTGGACACCGCCGGGCGCCATCTCGCGGGCGAACTCTCGGCCGACGGGCTGCGCTGGCACTCCACCGTCCCGCTCGCGGCCGGCACCCGCTACACCGTCAAGGTCAGTGTCGAGGACGACGACGGCGCTCCGGGCAGTCGTACGCTCTCCTTCGAGACGGCCCCGGCGAAGAAGCTCCTGAATGTCACCTTCGGCCCGCACGCGGGCACCTACGGCGTCGGACAGCCCATTACGGCGGAACTCAGCGCTCCGGTCAAGGACAAGGCCTCCCGGGCCGCCGTGGAGCGGGCGCTGAAGGTCCGTTCCACACCCGCCGTGACGGGCTCCTGGTACTGGGTCGACGACAAGATCCTGCATTACCGCCCGAAGGAGTACTGGCCGGCCCGGGCCACGATCGAGGTCAGCAGCAACATGGCCGGCATCAGGGTCACCAAGGGGCTGTACGGAGCCCCGGCGAAGCCCTTGAAGATCACCACCGGCGACCGTATCGAGGCCATCACCGACGCCGCCGCGCACTCCATGACGGTCAAGCGGAACGGGCAAGTGATCAACACCATTCCGGTGACCACCGGAAGGCCCGGCTTCGACACCCGCAACGGCGTCAAGGTCGTGCTGAGCAAGGAGTACTCCGTACGCATGCGCGGGGAGACCATCGGCATCTCGGAGAATTCCAGCGACGGGTACGACTTGATGGTCTACTACGCGACCCGCGTCACCTGGAGCGGTGAGTACGTGCACGCCGCCCCCTGGTCCACCGGTTCACAGGGGTACGCGAACGTCAGCCACGGCTGTACGGGCATGAGCAACGCGCAGGCCCAGTGGTTCTTCAACACCGTGCGCGAGGGCGACCTCGTCTCGGTCGTCGGCAGCCAGGGCGCCACGATGACGCCGTTCGACAACGGCTACGGCGACTGGAACCTGTCCTGGGCCAAATGGCAGCAGGGCAGCGCCCTGCAGAACAACGCCACCCCGGACGGGTCGACGGTGGAGGCGGCGCGCCTGCGCCCCGAGGTCTGACCGCCCAGGGAGTGCGTGGCCCCTCGAAGGGACGTGCTGCGGCCCGGCCCGCGGTGGAACCGCGGGCCGGGCCGCAGCACGACTCAGGACTGTACGCAGAGCCTGCTGCGCAGCAGGGCGGCCAGTGCGTCCGCGAACTCGACCGGCTCGACCGGAAGGGTCACCGCGGCGTCCGCGCGGCTCCACGTGGCCAGCCAGGCGTCCTGCGGACGCCCGATCAGCAGCAGCACCGGCGGGCAGTGGAAGATCTCGTCCTTGATCTGCCGGCAGACGCCCATGCCGCCCGCCGGGGCCGTCTCGCCGTCCAGCACGCACACGTCGATGCCGCCGTTGTCGAGCGCGGTCAGGACGGCGGGCAGAGTGGCGCACTCCACGAACTCCACCGGTGGCACGTCCGCCGCAGGCCTGCGACCGGCGGCCAACCTCACCTGCTCACGGGTGTTGGCATCGTCGCTGTAGACCAGGACCGTGGCGGTCGGCTGCATTGTTCCTCCGTGACATCTGTGTCTTCGGGGCTCTCGGGGCATGAACCGATGCGCGGATCGTACTCCGACCGACAGCCTGTCAGCACCGGTAATGACACCGATTCGATGGGCCGTTCGGGCAGGACACACCCTGCTGACACACCGAACGGCACCCCCCGGAGTGAGGGCGGGATAAGCGACCGACATAATGTCGGTCGTGGCGACAGCAACGACAGTAGAAACCGGGCACGCGCACCCGTCGGTCAATCGACCGAACCTCACCAGCGTCGGAACCATCATCTGGTTGAGTTCCGAGCTGATGTTCTTCGCGGCCCTCTTCGCGATGTACTTCACCCTCCGATCGGTGATGGGACCCGACCACTGGAAGGAAATGGCTTCCGCCCTGAACTTCCCGTTCTCGGCGACGAACACCACGATCCTGGTGCTCTCCTCCCTCACCTGCCAGCTCGGCGTCTTCGCCGCGGAGCGGGGCGATGTGAAGAAGCTCCGTGCCTGGTTCGTGATCACGTTCGTGATGGGTGCGATCTTCATCGGAGGCCAGGTCTTCGAGTACACCGAGCTGGTGAAGAAGGACGGCCTCTCGCTGTCCTCCGACCCGTACGGCTCGGTGTTCTACCTGACCACCGGCTTCCACGGTCTGCATGTGACAGGCGGTCTCATCGCCTTCCTGCTCGTACTGGGCAGGACATACGCGGCCAAGAGGTTCACCCATGAACAGGCGACCGCTGCCATCGTCGTGTCCTATTACTGGCACTTCGTCGATGTCGTGTGGATCGGCCTCTTCGCCACGATCTACATGATCAAGTAACCGGGCTCGAACCCGAACCACATCCAGCATCGACGCAGAAGATCCTGACACCGGGGTAATCCGTGAAAAAGCTCTCCGCACGACGACGCCATCCGTTGGCGGCGGTCGTCGTACTACTCCTCGCGCTGGCGGCTACCGGGGGGCTGTACGCCGCGTTTGCGCCCGCGAGCAAGGCGCAGGCCGACGACACCGCCCAGTCCCTCGCCATCGATGAGGGCAAGAAGCTGTACTCCGTCGGTTGCGCCAGCTGCCACGGAGCCGGCGGTCAGGGCTCGTCCGACGGGCCGAGCCTGGTCGGCGTGGGCTCCGCCGCCGTCGACTTCCAGGTCGGCACGGGCCGTATGCCGGCCCAGCAGCCGGGTGCCCAGGTACCGAAGAAGAAGGTCATCTACAGCCAGGCCGAGATCGACCAGCTCGCGGCCTATGTCGCGTCGCTCGGCGCCGGCCCGATCGTGCCGACCGAGGACCAGGTCAGCCCTGACGGTGCGGACATCGCCAAGGGTGGCGACCTGTTCCGTACCAACTGCGCGCAGTGCCACAACTTCACCGGCGAGGGCGGTGCCCTGACGAAGGGCAAGTACGCGCCCAGCCTTGAGGGCGTGGACCCGAAGCACATCTACGAGGCCATGCAGACCGGCCCGCAGAGCATGCCGTCCTTCCCCGACTCGACGATGCCCGAGCAGCAGAAGCGGGACATCATCGCGTACGTCAAGACCGTGAACAGCGCCGAGTCCGAGACCCCTGGTGGCCTCAAGCTGGGCGGGCTCGGTCCGGTCAGCGAGGGTCTGTTCGCCTGGATCTTCGGTCTGGGCGCACTCGTCGCAGTTGCCGTTTGGGTCGCGGCCCACACCGCTAAGGCCAAGAAGTCATGAGTAGCCAAGAGAAGATTCCAGAAGAGAACCTGCCCGCTGAGCAGGAAGCCGCGCACGGCGCGGTAGAGGGCGCGGACGACCCGTTCGCCGACCCGGGGCTGCCGGCCCACCGGCCGCGCATCCAGGACATCGACGAACGGGCCGCGAAGCGCTCCGAGCGCACGGTCGCGTTCCTGTTCGTGCTGTCCATGCTGGCGACCATCGGCTTCATCGCCTCGTACGTCATCTTCCCGGTGGACAAGATCGTGTTCATCTGGCCGTTCGGCCATGTGAGCGCGCTCAACTTCTCCCTCGGGCTGACCCTCGGCGTGGCCCTCTTCACCATCGGCGCGGGCGCGGTCCACTGGGCGCGCACCTTGATGTCCGACGAAGAGATCGCCGATGACCGGCACGCCATCGAGGCGGAGCCCGAGGTCAAGGCGAAGGTTCTCGCCGACTTCGCGGCCGGTGCCGAGGAGTCCGCGTTCGGCCGGCGCAAGCTGATCCGCAACACCCTGTTCGGTGCGCTGGCCCTGGTGCCGCTCTCCGGCGTGATGCTGTTGCGCGACCTCGGCCCGCTGCCGGAGAAGAAGCTCCGTCAGACCCTGTGGTCCAAGGGCAAGCAGCTCATCAACATGAACACGATGGAGCCGCTGCGTCCCGAGGACGTCGCCGTCGGTTCGCTGACCTTCGCCATGCCCGAGGGCCTGACGGAGGACGCTCACGACTTCCAGACGCAGATCGCCAAGGCTGCGCTGATGATCATCCGTATCCAGCCGGAGAACATCAAGGACAAGCGCGAGCGCGAGTGGGCCCACGAGGGCATCGTGGCCTTCTCGAAGATCTGCACCCACGTCGGCTGCCCGATCAGCCTGTACGAGCAGCAGACGCACCACGTGCTCTGCCCGTGCCACCAGTCCACCTTCGACCTCTCCGACGGCGCCCGCGTCATCTTCGGTCCGGCCGGTCACTCCCTTCCGCAGCTGCGGATCGGTGTGAACAGCGAGGGCAACCTCGAGGCGCTCGGTGACTTCGAAGAGCCCGTCGGTCCTGCATTCTGGGAGCGCGGATGAGTACTGCGACCGACACGAAGCGTAAGGCGCCCGCCGGCGAGCGGGTGGCCGACTGGGCGGACGGCCGGCTCGGGATCTACTCCCTGGCCAAGGCCAACATGCGCAAGATCTTCCCGGACCACTGGTCCTTCATGCTCGGTGAAGTCGCCCTCTACAGCTTCATCATCATCATCCTCACGGGTGTGTATCTGACGCTGTTCTTCCACCCGAGCATGAACGAGGTCGTGTATCACGGCTCGTACGAGCCGATGCAGGGCATCCGGATGTCCGAGGCCTACGCCTCGACGCTGGACATCAGCTTCGACATCCGCGGTGGTCTGCTGGTCCGCCAGATCCACCACTGGGCCGCGCTGATCTTCCTCGCCGCCATGTTCGTGCACATGATGCGCGTCTTCTTCACGGGTGCGTTCCGCAAGCCGCGTGAGATCAACTGGCTGTTCGGCTTCCTGCTGTTCGTGCTGGGTATGTTCACCGGCTTCACGGGCTACTCGCTCCCGGACGACCTGCTCTCGGGTACGGGTGTCCGCTTCACCCAGGGCGCGATCCTGTCCACGCCGATCGTCGGCACGTACATCTCGATGTTCCTGTTCGGCGGAGAGTTCCCCGGCGGCGACTTCGTCGCCCGGTTCTACTCGATCCACATCCTGCTGCTGCCGGGCATCATGCTCGGCCTCGTGGTCGGCCATCTGATCCTGGTCTTCTTCCACAAGCACACGCAGTTCGCGGGTCCCGGCCGCACCAACAAGAACGTCGTCGGTATGCCGCTGCTGCCGATCTACATGGCGAAGGCCGGAGGCTTCTTCTTCCTGGTCTTCGGTGTCATCGCGGTCATCGCGGCGATCGCCTCGATCAACCCGATCTGGGCCATCGGTCCGTACCGTCCGGACCAGGTGTCCACCGGCGCCCAGCCCGACTGGTACATGGGCTTCGCCGAGGGTCTGATCCGAGTGATGCCGGGCTGGGAGATCAACCTCTGGGGTCACACGCTCGTCCTGGGTGTGTTCATCCCGCTGATGGCCTTCGGCCTGGTGCTGGCCGTGATCGCGGTCTACCCGTTCGTCGAGTCCTGGGTCACCGGGGACAAGCGCGAGCACCACATCCTGGACCGCCCGCGCAACGCCCCGACCCGGACGGCCTTCGGCGTCGCCTGGATCACGGAGTACATCATCGTCTTCATCGGCGGTGGTAACGACCTGTGGGCCACGCACTTCCAGCTCTCGCTGAACTCCATCTCGTGGTTCGTCCGGATCTTCATCTTCGTGGGACCGGTCCTGGCGTTCCTCGTCACCAAGCGGATCTGTCTCGGCCTTCAGCGCCGCGACCGGGAGAAGGTGCTGCACGGACGCGAGTCCGGCATCATCAAGCGCCTGCCGCACGGTGAGTTCGTCGAGATCCACGAGCCGCTCAACCCGGCGCAGCTGCACACGCTCACCGCGCACGAGCAGTACAAGCCGGTCGAGATCGGCCCGACGGTCGACGAGAACGGTGTCGAGCGCAAGGTGCCCGCGATGCAGAAGCTGCGGGCCAAGCTCAGCAAGGGTTACTTCGGCGAGCACAACCAGATCGAGAAGCCCACTGCCGAGGAGTACAAGGAGATCACCAGCGGCCACGGCCACCACTGATCGCCTCAACTGATCGCCACAGCGGGAGCCCCGTCCATTCGATGGACGGGGCTCTTTGCCGTCCCGGGCGCTCGATAGGGTGGGGTCCATACCCTTATCGGCTGTGGACCCCCAGGAGCGGACCATGAACGTTGTGACCCCGGTCGGCGGCGACAGCGTGGCGGCTCGTTCCTGGCCCGGCGTACTGAACGCCCTGCTGCGCGGCCAGGACCTGACCGCAGACGACACCGCGTGGGCGATGGACAACATCATGAGCGGCGAGGCGACCGACGTGCAGATCGCCGGTTTCGCCGTCGCCCTGCGGGCCAAGGGCGAGACCGTCGACGAGGTCACCGGACTCGTCCGCGCCATGTACGAGCACGCCACCACGATCCAGGTGCCGGGCCGCACGGTCGACATCGTCGGCACTGGCGGCGACCTCGCCAAGACGGTCAACATCTCCACGATGTCCGCGATCGTCGTCGCGGGCACCGGCGCCAAGGTCGTCAAGCACGGCAACCGCGCCTCCTCCTCGGCCAGTGGCGCCTCCGACGTCCTGGAGAAGCTCGGCGTCAATCTGGAGCTGGCCCCGCAGCGCGTCGTCGAGGTGGCGGAGGAGGCGGGTATCACCTTCTGCTTCGCGGTGAAGTTCCACCCCGCCCTGCGGTACGCGGCGCGGGCCCGTAAGGAGCTCGGCGCGCAGACCACGTTCAACATCCTCGGTCCGCTCACCAACCCGGCCCAGGTGCGCTCCCAGGCCATCGGTGTCGCCGATCTGAAGATGGCCCCCATCGTCGCGGGCGTGCTCGCGGCGCGCGGCAACTCGGCACTGGTCTTCCGCGGCGACGACGGTCTGGACGAGCTGACGACCACGGCGACCTCCCGGATCTGGGTGGTCCGGGACGGCGAGGTGCGCGAGGAGGCCTTCGACCCGCGCGACGTCGGCCTCGAGCTGGTCCCCGTCGAGGCGCTGCGCGGCGCCGACGCGTCGTACAACGCGGATGTGGCCCGCCGGCTGCTGGCCGGTGAGACCGGTCCGGTACGCGAAGCGGTGCTGCTGAACTCGGCGGCGGCGCTGGTGGCGCTGGACCCGGGTGAGGGCACGTTGAACGAGCAGCTGGCCGCCGGGATCGCCAAGGCCGCCGAGTCCATCGACTCGGGTGCGGCCCGGGCGGCACTCGAGCGCTGGGTGACGGTCAGCAACGCCTGACCGAACGGGAAATGCCGACCGGGGCGCAGTCCAGATCTTGGACTGCGCCTTGCGCGTCGACGCACGTATGGCAAGATGCTGCGCAGGTCATGAGTGACAGCGACTACGGCCCCGGCCCGCTGTCCGGCAACCCTCCGTCCGTGGCGGGGTGCCCCGGGTGAAGACCAGGCCGTAGGCAGCGAGGTCTGCGGCAAGCGCGGACCCCTCGACATCTGTGAATGTCACATCCCTGGGGTCCTGGTCCTCAAGGAGCCTCTTGTGAGCAAGCGAATGCGATAGGGCCCGGTCCGGCCCCTCTCCGCACACCCCTTTTTTCTTCCTCCTGCGCTGCCGCGTACCCGCCGGCGCAGTGAATTCGCCTGCCTCGTACGGGAGTTCGCCATGTCTGTTGTCACCGCTGCCGCTGACCGGTCCATTTGTTCCCCGCTGCCTGTTCTGGGCAAGGACGTGACTGTTCCACTCGTTACCGGCGGAGAAGTCGCCTATGCCGCCCTGGACTACGCGGCCAGTGCCCCGGCCCTGCAGCGGGTGTGGGACGACGTCGCCGCGTACGCCCCGTACTACGGCAGCGTCCACCGCGGCGCCGGCTACCTCTCGCAGCTCTCCACGGACCTGTTCGAGAACAGCCGCAAGACGGTTGCGGAGTTTCTCGGCTGCCGCGCCGGGGACCAGGTGATCTTCACCCGGTCGACGACGGACTCGCTGAACCTGCTGGCCGCGGCGGTCCCCGCCGACTGTCAGGTCTTCGTGTTCGAGACCGAGCACCATGCCTCGCTGCTGCCCTGGCGCGACGCCCGTGTCACCTACCTCGACGCCCCGCGCACCCCGGCCCAGGCCGTCGAGACGCTGGAGCGGGCGCTCGCCGGCCGTGACCCCTACGGCCCTGCGCTGGTCTGCGTCACCGGCGCCTCGAACGTCACCGGTGAGCTGTGGCCGGTGAAGGAGCTGGCCGCCGCCGCCCACGCCCACGGTGCCCGGATCGTGCTCGACGCCGCACAGCTCGCGCCGCACCACCCGGTCGACATCGACGAGCTCGACGTCGACTGGGTCGCCTTCTCCGGGCACAAGCTGTACGCGCCGTTCGGCTCCGGCGTCCTCGCGGGCCGCGCCGACTGGCTGCAGGACGCCGAGCCGTACCTCGCCGGTGGTGGCGCCTCCCGGAAGGTCGCCCGGCGCACCGACGGAGGTGTGGACGTGGAGTGGCACTCCACCGCCGCCCGGCACGAGGCCGGCTCGCCCAATGTCATCGGTGTCTACTCCATCGCCTCCGCCTGCAAGGCGCTCACCGAGGCCGGCTTCGACCGCCTCGTCGCCCGCGAGCAGCAGCTCGTCACCCGTGTCCGGGAGGGCCTCGCCGAGGTCCCCCAGGTCAAGGTGCTGTCGCTGTTCGGCGACGACGCCCCGCGGGTCGGCGTCATCTCCTTCGTGGTGGAGGGCTGGAACAGCTCGCACTTCGCCGCGGCGCTCTCCGCCGAGTACGGCATCGGGGTACGCGACGGACTGTTCTGCGCCCACCCGCTGGTGCGCACCCTGCTCGGCAGCGACCCGCAGGACCCGGGTGAGTGCGGCGCGCCGGAGGCGGAGCCGGGTGAGCGCTCGCTGAACGCGATCCGGGTCAGCTTCGGCGCCGGCACGCCGGACGAGCACATCGAGCGCTTCGTCCGCGCGGTCAAGGAGCTGGTGAGCGAGGGTGCCCAGTGGAAGTACCGCACCGAGGACGGCCGCTGCGTCCCGGACCGGGGCACCGCCCAGGTCTGACCGGCCGGTGGCCGAGGCCGTAATACTTCGGCCGGGGACGGGCAGCTGCCCGTCCCCGGCCGAAGTATTACGCCGTGATGCGGCGTACCTACGCGTCGAGACCGATGGCGAAGGCGGCTTCCAGGTCGTGCTGCGAGTACGTACGGAACGCGACATGCGTGTCGGTGCCCTCGACACCGGGGATCTTGCTGATCCGGCCGGGGATGACATCCGCCAGATCGTCGTGCTTGGCCACCCGGACCATGGCGATCAGGTCGTACGTACCGGTGACCGAGAAGACCTCGCTGACGCTGTCCAGCGCCGCGATGGACTCGGCGATCTCGGGAATCCGGTCCACGCTGGTTTTGATGAGCACGATCGCGGTGATCACGGCTGGCTTTCTCCCTCGGTGGCCGTGGCTGGAGTCTTCACTCTAGCCCCACGGCGGTAGCGCCCCCAGGCGTAGAGGAAGCCGGTGGCGAAGCCGACCACATGGGCGAGATAGGCCACCCCCGGTCCGCTGCCCGCGCCCTGCGCCGCCATCCACTGCAGGGCGAACCAGAAGATCAGCACGATCCAGGCGGGAAAGCGCAGCGGCAGGAAGAGCAGGAACGGGAAGAGGCTGGTGACCCGCGCCCGGGGGAACAGGTACAGGAACGCCCCGAGCACCGCGGAGATCGCCCCCGAGGCGCCGACGAGGGTCTGGTCGGAGTCGGCGTGCGCCGCCGCGTACGCGAGCAGGGCGAGGTAGCCGCAGCCGAGGTAGAAGAAGGCGAACTCGGCACGGCCCATCCGCTCCTCGGCCATCGCCCCGAAGACGTACAGGAAGAGCATGTTGCCGAGCAGATGCAGCCAGCTGCCGTGCACGAAGAGCGCGGTCAGCGGGGTGAGCAGGGCATGTGCCGAGCCGCCCCACAGCTCGGTGGGGATCACCCCCCAGCGCTCGAAGTACCCGGCCTGGGCGGCGAGCAGGGTGTCGGCGGTGCCGTACGAGGGATTGAACCCGGAGAGCGGGCTGATCAGGAAAATGGCACAGCACAGGCCGATCAGGGCATACGTCACCGGGGCACCGCCCGCGGTGGCGGCGCGCAGGAGCCTGCCGGTCAGTCCGCCCGTCACAGCCCGCCGTTCGATCATGAACAGAGCATGACGCAAGGTGATGGAACGGGGCAGACCGCCTCGCCGTGTCGATGGGTATGCACAAGGCCGTAGGGTTACAGCAGGACATCCGCAGTTCGACGGCGCACCGCGAGATCCTTGGCAGGCAGCACGACGCTCGACGAAAGAGGACGCAACGATGACGACGGTTCCCCAGCCGACCGACGGGACCCGCTGGCGCTGCACGCTCTGCGGGAATCTCACGCGCTTCGACGTGACGCGTTCGTCCAAGGTTGTCGAATACGTGCATCTCGACCTCGCAGGAGAGGCGACCGTCGAGGAGCGCGAGGTGGTCAGTGAGACCATCGAGTCGGTCCGGTGTCGTTGGTGCAACGCGGTGGACCAGATCGAACTAGTCGACAGGCCGGGTGCCGACTCCTGACGGGGCCGTGCGGACAGACATTTGGGGTGACGGATCGTGGAGCAGCCCGCAAGCGGCGCCGAACCGGCAGCTGGAGCCGGCGACGCCGTCGAGGCGCTCGACCGCCCGCTGCCCGAAGGCGTACGGCGGCGGGTCGTCGCGCTGGTCGCTGACGCGTTCGGTGGCCTCACGGTCACCGAACTCCCGGCCCAGCTGAGGCAGTACGCCCGCTTCACCCCGAGTCGGCGCGCCAAGTTCGCAGGGAACGCGATGGCGGCCGCCCTGGAGAGCGACACACTGTTCCGCCAGCGCATCGGAGAACGGCTCCGGGAGTCCCAGCCCGAGCTGACCGCGGCCGTGGAGGCAGGGGCGCCGCCCGCTGCCGCCGACCCCGTCGATGTGGCCGCGGCAGCCTATGTGCTGCGCCCGGTCGGCTGGGTGAAGCTGGTCGCCGCGGCCGGCGAGGAGGTCCAGCGGGCCGATGCCGAACGGGCCGACGAGGAGAGCCGGCGCGAACTGGAACGGCTGCGCGAGGAACTCGCCCAGGCCCGGACCCAGACCAGGAGCGAGACCGAACGGCTCCGCGGTGAGCTGGACGCGGCCCGCAAGGAAGCCGACGCGCTGCAGCGCAAACTGCGCTCCGCCCTGAACGAGGTCAAGCGCGGTGAGGCCGCGGTGCGCCGCGGCAAGGCCGAGACCGAGACCGTACGGACCGAGGCGGCCGCCCGGATCTCCGCGGCCGAGAGCGAGACCCGGCGGCTGCGGGCCCGGCTCGGAGAGGCGGAGGCGTCCGTCGAGGCGAGCCGCAGGGCGGCCAGAGAGGGCCGCTCGGTCGAGGACATGCGGCTGCGGCTGCTGCTCGACACGGTGCTCGACGCGGCCCGAGGTCTGCGCCGCGAATTGGCCCTGCCACCCTCCTCGATCCGTCCCGCGGACAGCGTCGACGCGGTCGAGCCCGGTGCGATGTCGCCCAAGGACATTGCCGCCAGGGCGCTTTCGGACACCGATCCGGCCCTGCTCGACCAACTGCTCGCACTGCCGCAGGCGCATCTGATCGTGGACGGCTACAACGTCACCAAGACCGGCTATCCGCAACTGCCGCTGGAGAAGCAGCGGCTGCGGCTGCTGGGCGGTCTCGCGGTGCTCGCGGCACAGTCGGGCGCCGAGATGACCTGCGTCTTCGACGGGGCCGAACTGGCCGCTCCGGTACTGCTCGCACCGCCACGCGGGGTGCGGGTGCTCTTCAGCAAGCCGGGTGTCACCGCCGACGAGCTCATCCGTCAACTGGCCCGCGCCGAACCGCCGGGCAGGCCCGTCGTCGTGGTCTCCACCGACCGGGAGGTTGCGGACGGCGTCGCGAAGGCGGGGGCCAGGCCCGTCGCGTCCGTCTTGCTCCTGAAGCGGCTTTCGCGCGTCTAGCGCCAGTTGTGGTGACTTGCCGGTTTCTTTGGAACGGACCGTCAAGCTGCCGCTACACGCGGTGTGATGTGAGTAAAGAAGTGACCGTTGGGGCGAGATTTTGCTTGTGAGGATTTGAACTGATCACAAGATGGTCACTAAGGTCGGGCCTCGAACCTTCGCACGGTTGATCACCCATCCGGGGTGGCAGCGGAGGAACCGCCGAGTCCGTGACGTGCACGGAGCCGGGGATCCGATCCCCCACAACCCGGTAGGCGGCTCGAGGAAGAAGGAGCTCGCCTTCGTGGCGTCCCACCGTCGTCCCAAGCAGCCGAGCCGCACCCGCGTGACCGTGCTCACCGCGACCGCCGCCGCGGCCGTTGCCCTGACCTCCCAGGCCGCCCACGCCGACCCCAAGCCGACCAAGAGTGAGGTCAAGGCGAAGGTCGACAAGCTCTACCACGAGGCGGAGACGGCCACCGAGAAGTACAGCGGGGCCAAGGAGCAGCAGGAGAAGCTCGAGAAGCAGATCGGCGCGCTGCAGGACAAGGTGGCCCGCGGTCAGCAGGAGCTCAACACGCTCCGCGGTGGCCTCGGTTCGCTCGCCGCCGCGCAGTACCGCTCCGGTGGCATCGACCCGTCCGTGCAGCTCTTCCTCGCCTCGGACCCGGACAGCTTCCTCGACGAGGCCTCGGCCCTCGACCAGCTGACGGCCAAGCAGACCGAGTCCCTGGAGAAGATCCAGGAGAAGCAGCGCTCCCTCGCGCAGCAGCGCAAGGAGGCCCAGGACAAGCTGGCCGACCTCGCGGACGTCCGCAAGACGCTCGGTGAGAACAAGAAGAAGTTCCAGGGCAAGCTCGCCGAGGCGCGGAGCCTGCTCAACACCCTGACGGCCGCCGAGCGCGAGAAGATGCGCCAGGACGACCTGCGGGCGAGCCGCGCCGCCGGTGACCGGGTCGACCTCGGCAACGAGGTCCCCGCCTCCGCCCTCGGCGCCGCCGCCCTCCAGGCCGCCGCCACCCAGCTCAACAAGCCGTACGTCTCCGGCGGTACCGGCCCCAGCTCGTACGACTGCTCGGGCCTGACCCAGTGGGCCTACGCCCAGGCCGGTGCGCAGATCACCCGCACCACGTACACCCAGATCAACCAGGGCACCCAGATAGGCCGCAGCGCCCTCAAGCCGGGCGACCTGGTCTTCTTCAACAACACGGCGCACGTGGGCCTGTACGCGGGCAACAACACCGTCCTGCACGCCCCGAAGCCGGGCGCGGTGGTCCGCTACGAGTCGATGAACACCATCGGCAGCTTCCAGGTCGGCGTGCGCATCTGACGACGCCCGAACGGGCGAATTCCCACGCCCCTACCGACTGCCCGCCCCGCCGGAGACCACAGGTCACCGGCGGGGCGGCGGCTTTTGCACCCCTCACCCGACCGTCGCGGCCGTTGGGCGCTCCGTAGCCGCGCGGCTACTGTCTGCCTGCTGTGCAGCTCCTGTACGTCGGTCCGCCCGCCCCGGGTGGCAGGGGGCTGCGCACCTCTGCGTACAGCGGAAGGGAGTGCGGCGTCCTGTGGTGTCCCATCGCCGTTCCACACAGCCTGGCGTCAACCGGAGCGTCCGGATCACAGTCCTGTCGGCGGCGACCGCTGCCGCCGCACTCGGGGCGGCCACCGCGAGCGCCGAACCGCAGGACACCCCCCGGACCGCGAAGGCCGAGATCGACCGGTTGTACGGCGAGGCCGAGCGCGCCACCGAGCAGTTCAACAGGGCCGGGGAGGACGCCGAGCGGCTGCGCGGGGAGGTGATCCGGGCCCAGGAGCGGGCGGCGCGCGACCAGGAACAGATCAACCGGCTCCGCACCGTGGTCGGTTCGGCTGCCGCCGCGCAGTACCGCGCAGGCTCCATCGATCCCTCGCTCGCCCTGCTGCTCTCTTCGGACCCGGACAGCTACCTCGACCGGGCGGCCACCCTCGACCGGCTGAACGTCCGTCGGGCGGGCACTCTGCAGAAGCTCCAGCACGCCCGGCGCGGGCTCGCACAGGCCCGTGCGGAGGCTGCCCGCTCGCTGGCCGGCCTGGGGCGTGACCGGGCCGCCGCCGTCCGCCACAAACGGACCGTCGAGCAGAAGCTCGAGCGGGCCCGGCAGCTGCTGAGCTCACTGCCCGGCGCGGACCGCGCGGCCTTCGGCCGGGCCTCGCGCACCGGCCGTGACGACGTCTTCCCGAGCATGACGGATCTCCCGCCGGGTTCGTCCCGGGCAGCCGCCGCCGTGATGGCGGCCCGGCATGCCGTCGGACGCCCGTACATCTGGGGTGCCAACGGGCCTGGGGGGTTCGACTGCTCCGGGCTGATGCAGTGGGCGTACGCCCAGGCCGGTGTCAGCCTGCCGCGCACCTCCCAGGCCCAGCGGTACGCCGGACGCATGGTGCCGCTCTCCATGGCCCGCCCGGGCGACCTGGTCGCGTACCGGTCGGACGCCAGTCACATCGGGATGTACGTCGGCGACGGCCAGGTGATCCACGCCCCGTACCCGGGCGCCCCGGTCCGCTACGACCCGGTCGGCATGATGCCCGTCTCGTCGGTCACCCGTATCTGACCCGTACCCTCGGTCGGGTGGCTGATCAGGGGCGTACGGCAGGCCGGGGACGTGACGGACGGTGGGGCGCGGCGGGCGCGGCACTCGCCGCTCTGCTGCTCGCGTCCGCCTGCACGGCCCCCGCTGCCACCTCCCCCGACACCACGGTCCGCGACACCACGGTCCGCGACATCCGCGCCACCCTGGACCGCCGAGCCGCCGCCGTCCTGGGTCACGACCCGGACGCGTATGTGGCCACGGTCGCCCCCGGCGCCACCGGGCTGCGGACGGCCCAGCGCCGCGAACTGGCCAATCTCGCGGACGTGCCGTTGAGCTCGTGGACGTACGAAGTGACCGACGTGCACGAGCACGGCGCCGCCGGCGCCACCGCCGACGTCGAACTGCGGTACCGGATAGCGGGCTACGACAGCGCCCCGGTCACCACCGACCGGGTGCTCGACCTGGAGCGGCACGGGGTGGACGGCCGCTGGTACATCACCGCCGACCGCGCAGGGAAGAACGGCGGCCGGCAGCTCTGGCAGCAGGGCGACGTGCGGGTCGTACGCGGCGCTCACAGCCTGGTCCTGGGCGTCGGCCGCACCCAGGAGGAGCTGCGCCGGATCGCGGACACCGAGGACCGCGCCGTGCCCGCCGTCTCTGCCGCCTGGCCGGAGCGCTGGGCCGCTCGCGTGGTGGTGGTCGTGCCGAGGACGGTCGACGACATGGCCGGGCTGCTGGGGGCACCGGTGGCGAACTACCGGGGCATCGCGGCCGTCACCACCGGGGAGACCGGCGGCCCGGGCCGGGCGCCCGCGGACCGGGTGATCGTCAACCCGCAGGCGTACGCGATGCTCGGCACGTTCGGACAGCGGGTGGTCCTCACCCACGAGACCACCCATGTCGCCACCCGCGCCCGCACCTCCGCCGCCACCCCGACCTGGCTCTCCGAGGGCTTCGCCGACTGGGCGGCCTACCGTGCCGAGGGCCGGACCCCCGCACAGGTCGCGCCGGAACTGGCCGAAGCCGTCCGGAGCGGCGAGCTGCCCGCCGCACTCCCCACGGACGACGACTTCCGGTTCGGTGGTGACTCCGGACGCCTCGCGAGGGCGTACGAGGGCGGCTGGCTGGCCTGCGAGCTGATTGCCGACCACTGGGGCGAGAAGAAGCTGTTCGCCCTCTACCGGGCCGTCGGGGGGCACTCGGGGCGGGGCGCAGCGGTGGAGCAGGCCCTGCACGAGGTGCTCGGCACGACCGAGCAGGACTTCACGGCGCGCTGGCGGGAGTATCTGCGGTCCCGTCTCGGCTGACGTCGTCGGCCGGTGCGGACCCGCGACCGGGGACGGGCCGGACCGGCACCGGCTGCTCCGGCCTCCCCGGCTCGGTCACCGTCCGCCGCCACAGCCGCCTCGCGGCGACCAGGGTCGCCGCGACCAGCAGGCCGTTGCGTACGAACATCAGCGTCACGCCCGTTGCGTCGCTGGTCACCACGTGGATGAACCCGAGCGGGAACTCCAGCTGCGTGACGCCCGTCGCCGCCAGCACCAATCCGGCCGGCAATCCCATCCGGCCGGACCGGAAGACCAGGCAGACCGCAGCGAGACCGACCAGCCACAGCATGTACTGGGGGCTGATCACCCGGCTGGTGGTCGTGAACAGCAGGACCGCGGTGAACGCCGCGTCGGCCGTGGTGCTCGCCCCGGTCGTGCGGGCCCGCAGCCGCCACACCACCAGCCAGCCGCAGGCGATCAGGCTCAGACCGAGGGCCAGCGTGCTCACCAGCGGTACGTGCGGACCGAGGAACTCCAGCGATCCGTAGTTCAGCTCCACCCGGCCCTGCCAGCCGAACTGCCGCGCCACATGGAACACCAACGCGCCCAGCGACTCGACCTCGGTGCCCCGGTCGCGCTGGAAGCCCAGAAAGGCCAGCGCGCCCGGCATCGCCGCCGCACTCGCCACCAGCAGACCGGCCGCCGTCACCGCGGCCGCCGTCCACGAGCGGCGGGTGTGTTCCCCGCGCGCCGTGCCGACGAGCAGCAGCACCGGCCACACCTTCAGCAACGCACCGAAGGCGGCCAGCGCCCCCAGCACCCGCGGATGCCGCGCCCCCGCCAGCAGCGCCGCCACCGCGACCGCCGTCACCATCACGTCGTAGCGGGCGTACGCGGTCGTGCCGAGCAGCGGCACCCCCGCCACCCAGACCCAGCCGCCCGCCGTCCGTCCGCCGGCCTGCCGGCCCGCGTACAGCAGCAGGCCCAGCACCAGCGCGTCGCACAGGCACACGAGGACGAAGAAGGCCGAGGTGTAGTCCAGGAACGGCAGCAGCGCGGGGGAGAGGATGGCGAGCGCCGCGACGGGCGGGTACTGCCAGGTGACGTCGGACTGCGGGTACGTACCGCTCTTCAGCACCTCGGACCAGCCGTGGTAGATCATCGAGACGTCGCTCGTCACGTCCGGGCCCGGCACCGTGATGACCTTCAGGACACAGAGCAGCAACACGGCCCTGGTGAGGGTCCACACCGCCACGGGTGCGAGAAATCTGCCGGTGCCGCCTGCTGCCGTCATGGCCGCACTCATTCCCTTCGCCGGTGGCTCGATGAGCCATGATGCACGGCGTCTGTGTGCGGGAGCCATCAGGCCCAGCTGTTCGGTACTGTCAGCGGCGATGGACAAGACCCTGATCGTCACCAATGACTTTCCGCCCCGACCCGGCGGTATCCAGGCATTTCTGCACAATATGGCGCTACGCCTGGACCCCGGACAAGTTGTCGTCTACGCCTCCACCTGGAAGCGGAGCCCCGAGGGCGTCGCGGCCACCGCCGCGTTCGATGCCGAGCAGCCGTTCACCGTCGTCCGTGACCGTACGACGATGCTGCTGCCGACCCCCCGGGTGACCCGGCGCGCGGTCGAGTTGCTGCGCGCACACGACTGCACATCCGTCTGGTTCGGCGCCGCCGCCCCCCTGGGGCTGATGGCACCGGCGCTGCGGAAGGCCGGCGCCCGGCGGCTGGTCGCGACGGCGCACGGGCACGAGGCGGCCTGGGCCCAACTGCCCGCGTCCCGGCAGCTGTTGCGCCGGATCGGGGAGGGCACGGACACCATCACGTACCTCGGCGAGTACACCCGCTCCAGGATCGCGGCCGCGCTCACCCCCGAGGCCGCGGGCCGCATGGTCCAACTGCCGCCCGGCGTCGACGAGAAGATCTTCCATCCGAACTCCGGCGGGGACCGGGTCCGGGCCCGGCTCGGGCTCACCGACCGGCCCGTCGTGGTCTGCGTGTCGCGGCTCGTGCCCCGCAAGGGACAGGACACCCTGATCCTCGCGATGCCCGCGATCCTGGCACGCGAGCCGGACGCCGTACTGCTGATCGTCGGTGGCGGACCGTACGCCAAGGAGCTGAAGAAGCTGGCCGAGGAGACGGGCGTCAGCGACTCCGTACGGTTCACCGGACCGGTGCCGTGGGAGGAGCTGCCCGCCCACTACGGCGCGGGTGACGTCTTCGCCATGCCGTGCCGCACCCGCCGCGGCGGCCTCGACGTCGAGGGCCTCGGCATCGTCTACCTGGAGGCGTCCGCGACCGGACTGCCGGTGGTGGCGGGCGACTCGGGCGGCGCTCCCGACGCCGTACTGGACGGCGAGACCGGCTGGGTGGTGCGGGGCGGCTCCGTGGAGGAGTCCGCCGACCGGATCGCCACCCTGCTCGGTGACCCCGAGCTGCGGCAGCGGATGGGGGAGCGGGGCCGGGCCTGGGTCGAGGAGAAGTGGCGCTGGGACCTGCTGGCGGAGCGGCTCAGAACGCTGCTGTGAGACATACGGCGATGCCCGGCGCGTCCTGCGCCGGGCATCGTTTCTCTGTGTTCTCAGCCGCAGTTGCCCCAGCTCATGCGACCGCCGCCGGCGTTGGCCCCGGCCTGTCCGTCCGGCCCGGTGTTGATCGAGCCCCAGTACTTCACGCACTTGCCCGCGGCGCTGCCCCGGACCGGCTCGGCGTAGCTGGTGTAGTTGCCCTGGTCGACGTACGTGTTGCCGTTCTGGATGATGAGCTGGGCCGTGGTGAAGGTGGGCGTGCCCGTGTACGAGGTCTTGACCGTCACGACGCAGTTCTTGCCGCTGCCGCTGCTGTACAGCAGGTGGACGGTGCCGGAGATCGTGCCGCTGCTGAACTTCACGGGGGACGAGGCGACGACGGAGTAGCTGTGACCGTCGGCCCCGCAGACCGCGGTCGGACTGGCCGCGGCCGCTGCCGCGTCGGCCGTGGCGGGCACCGCCACGAAGACGGAGGCTGCCACGGCCACGACCAGACCGGCCCGCTGAAAGGCGGTACGCACAGGGGTCTCCCCAGGGAAGCGGATCAGTTCGAGTGATCGCGACCCTTGCACCGCCCGCCGGACGGGGGACAAGACCAGGTTCCGGCCAACGCCCCGGTCAGCGCTGGTAGATGGACTCGACCTCGTCCGCGAAGTCCTTCGCCACCACATTCCGCTTCAGCTTCAGCGACGGCGTGATGTGGCCCGCCTCCTCGGTGAACTGCGAGGCGAGGATGCGGAACTTACGCACGGACTCCGCCTTGGACACCGCCGCGTTGCCGTCGTCCACCGCCCGCTGCACCTCGGCCAGCAGCTCCGGGTCCTCACGCAGCGACACCGCCGTCGAGCCGGCCGGCTTGCCGTGCTCATCGGCCCAGTGGCCGAGGAACTCCTCGTCCAGGGTGATCAGCGCACCGACGAACGGCCGTCCGTCGCCGACCACCATGCACTCGGCGACGAGGGCGTGGCTGCGGATCCGGTCCTCGATCACCGCGGGTGCGACGTTCTTGCCTCCCGCCGTGACGATGATCTCCTTCTTGCGGCCGGTGATCGCGAGATAACCGTCCTCGTCGAGGGTGCCGATGTCGCCCGTGTGGAACCAGCCGTCGGCCAGCGCCTCGGCCGTCGCCGCCTCGTTGTTCCAGTAGCCCGCGAACAGGTGCTCGCCGTGCAGCAGCACCTCGCCGTCGTCGGCGATCCGGACGACCGATCCGGGCAGCGGCTGGCCGACCGTACCGATCTTCTGCCGGTCCCACGGGTTGAAGGCGGTGGCCGCGCACGTCTCGGTGAGGCCGTAGCCCTCCAGCACCGTGAAGCCGATGCCGCGGTAGAAGTGGCCGAGCCGCTCGCCCAGCGGCGCGCCGCCGGAGATCGCGTACTCGCCGCGGCCACCGAGCACGGCCCGCAGCTTGCTGAAGACCAGCCGGTCGAACACCTTGTGCTTGAACTTCAGGCCGATGGACGGGCCCTCGGGGGTGCCCAGCGCGCGGCTGTACGCGATCGCCGTGTTCGCGGCCTTGTCGAAGATCTTGCCCTTGCCGTCGGCCTGCGCCTTGGCGCGCGCCGAGTTGTAGACCTTCTCGAAGACCCGCGGCACACCGAGGATCAGCGTCGGCCGGAACGAGGCCAGCTCATCGGTGAGGTTCTTGATGTCGGGGACGCAGCCGAGCTTGATGGGCGCCATCACCGACGCCACCTCGACCAGCCGCCCGAACACATGGGCCGCGGGCAGGAAGAGCAGAACGGAACACTCGCCGGTGCGGAAGAGAGGCCTGAGCCGCTCCACCACATTGCCGCACTCCGCGAAGAAGCTGCGGTGCGTGAGCACACAGCCCTTGGGGCGGCCGGTGGTGCCCGAGGTGTAGACGATGGTCGCCGGGTCGTCGGCCCTGGCGCTCGCGCTGCGCAGGTCGACGGTCTCCTCCGAGACCTGGATGCCCGCCGTGGTCAGCTCGTCGACCGCGCCCTTGTCGATCTGCCAGACGTTGCGCAGGCCGGGCAGCCGGTCACGCACGGAGCTGACGGACTCGGCGTGCGCGTCGCTCTCGACGAGGGCCGCGACCGCTCCCGAGTCGCCGAGGATCCACTGGACCTGCTCGGCGGAACTCGTCTCGTACACCGGGACGGTGACCGCCCCGGCGCTCCAGATCGCGAAGTCGAGCAGGACCCATTCGAAACGGGTACGGGACATGAGCGCGACCCGGTCACCGGGCTCGATGCCCGCGGCGATCAGGCCTTTGGCGGCGGCTCTGACCTCGGCCAGGAACTGGGTGGCGGTCACATCGGTCCAGACGCCTGCCACTTTGCGGCTCATCACCGCGACGTCGGGATGCTGCGCGGCATTGCGGCGGATGAGATCCGTCAGGTTGCCGTCCGAGGGGACCTCGTACAGGGCCGGAAGGCTGAACTCGCGCAAGACTGCTGCTCCTCATCGGGCTCCGGTGCCACGGCACTGTGTGACGCACCGGATGCGGTCCAAGATTGGCGGGTACTCAGTGGGGTGAGCACGACTGGACTGCCCGGACGTTACCCATCAGTACTAGGTTCCGGATAGGGGGTTCCGGCCAGATGTTTTATGCGTCACACATATTGGTCGTCCTTGCGCGCACAGTAGTGCACCCGGGTTACGACCAGGAAGTAACCGCAGGTCCGGCGGCTCTACCCATGCTGCGGGCGTCGTCCTAGGGTGATCGCCATGCGAGCCGGACCGAACAGCCGTGATGTTGCCACCGCACGTCGTACCCGCATCCACGTGGTCAGTGACGTGCATGGGAACACCGAAGCGCTGGCCCGCGCCGGGGACGGTGCGGACGCGCTCATCTGTCTCGGTGACCTGGTGCTCTTCCTCGACTACGCCGACCACTCACGCGGTATCTTCCCCGATCTCTTCGGTGTCGAGAACGCCGACCGGATCGTCGAACTGCGCACCGCCCGCCGCTTCGAGGAGGCCCGGGACTTCGGGCGTCGTCTCTGGGCGGGCCTGGACCGCAATGCCGCCATCGTCGGCGCGGTGCGCAAGCAGTACGCCGAGTTGTTCGACGCGCTGCCCACTCCCACGTACGCCACCTACGGCAATGTCGACATCCCCGGTCTCTGGCCCGAGTACGCCCGCCCCGGCACCACCGTCCTGGACGGTGAACGCGTCGAGATCGGAGGCCGGGTCTTCGGCTTCGTCGGCGGCGGACTGCAGACCCCGATGCGCACCCCGTACGAGATCAGTGACGAGGCGTACGCCGCCAAGGTCGAGGCGATCGGCGAGGTGGACGTCCTGTGCACGCACATCCCGCCCGACGTGCCGGAACTGACGTACGACACGGTGGCGCGCCGCTTCGAGCGCGGCAGCCGGGCCCTGCTCGACGCGATCCGCCGGTCCCGCCCCCGGTACGCGCTTTTCGGCCATGTCCACCAGCCGCTGGTCCGCCGGATGCGGATCGGTGCCACCGAATGTGTGAACGTCGGGCACTTCGCCTCGACCGGCCGGCCGTGGGCCCTGGAGTGGTGACCAGGAGCGGCGGCCGGGACCGGTGGGCCGTGCCGACCGGACCCTGGGACGATGCGCCCCGCGCACGCGATAGCCTTCTGGCGGCAGGCCTCTGCCGACCGACCGGTACCCCGCACTGGAGGAGCCACAGCGATGGCTGAACACACCAGCTCGAGCATCACGATCGAGGCGGCACCGGCCGACGTCATGGGCGTGATCGCCGACTTCGACCGTTACCCGGAGTGGACCGGCGAGGTCAAGGAGGCCGAAATCCTTGCCAAGGACGACAACGGCCGCGCCGAGAAGGTGCGCCTCGTCCTCGATGCCGGTGCGATCAAGGACGACCACACCCTCGCGTACACCTGGATCGGGGAGCACGAGGTCAGCTGGACCCTGGTCAAGTCCCAGATGCTGCGCGCCATCGACGGCTCCTACGCGCTGGCCCCGATCGGTGACGGCAGCCGAACCGAGGTCACCTACCGGCTGACCGTCGACGTCAAGATCCCGATGCTCGGCATGATCAAGCGCAAGGCCGAGAAGGTCATCATCGACCGCGCACTGGCCGGTCTGAAGAAGCGCGTCGAGTCCGTTCCGCAGGGCTGACCCGGTGCGTACGGTCCTCGTCACCGGCCCCGGCGGCGCCGGCCGTACCACCGTCGCGGCGGCGACCGCGCTGGCCGCCGCCCGCCGCGGCAGCCGCACGCTGCTGCTGTCCGCCGACGCCATACCCGGCTTCCCCGACGCCACGGAACCCACCGAGGTCACCGAAGGACTCCGGTTCGCCCGCGTCGACTCCGGCGAGCACTTCCGCGCCGAACTCCTGGCCCTCCAGGACCAGGCGTCCCCGGTACTGGACCTCCTCGGCGGCAACCGGCTCGACGCCGAGGAGCTGACCGAACTCCCCGGCAGCGGCCAACTCGCCCTGCTGCACACCCTGCGCCGCGCCGCCGAGGGCGACTGGTCGCACGACGGCCACGAGCTTCTCGTCGTCGACCTCCCGCCGCTGCGCGAAGCCCTCGCCGTCCTCGCCCTGCCCGAGCAGCTGCGCCGCTATCTGCGTCGCCTGCTGCCCCCGGAGCGCCAGGCCGCCCGCGCTCTGCGCCCGATGCTGGCACAGCTCGCCGGCGTTCCGATGCCCGCCCAGTGGCTTTACGAGACCGCCGCCCGACGCGACGCCGAGCTGGCCGCCGTCCAGACGCTGATCGAGGACCGGGGCACCACGGTCCGTCTCGTCGCCGAACCCGGACCCGCCGCCGAGGACGCCCTGCGCGCAGCCCGCACCGCACTCGCCCTGCACGGGCTGCGCGTCGACACCCTCACCGTCAACCGGGTGCTGCCCCGTCACTCGTCCGACCCGTGGTTCGCCGCGCTCGCCGCACAGCAGGAGAAGTGCGTCGACCACTGGTACGAGGAGTGGGCGCCCGCCACCTCCCTGTGCGAGGTGCCCCACCTCGGCCGGGACCCGCAGGGACTCGACGACCTCACTCTTCTCGACACCGGGGCGAACCGCACCGCCTTCGAGGCGGCGGGCACCGGGGGAGGCCGCTTCGAGGGCGACGGGCTCGCCGTCGAACCCGCCGACCGGACGGCCGGGCGTGCCGACAACCCCTGGTGGATCGAGGGCCCGAGCGCCCCGGACGGCCCCGATGGGGTCCTGGTCTGGTGCCTGCCGCTGCCCGGAGCCGTCAAGGAGGAGCTCCAGCTGGTGCGGCGCGGCGACGAATTGCTGCTGACCGTCGGCCCGTTCCGGCGGATCGTGGAGCTGGAGTCCGGGCTGCGCCGCTGCACGGTCTCCGGCGCGGCGCTCACCGACGGTGTGCTGCGCGTCCGCTTCACCCCGGACCCGGGCCTGTGGCCGCGGACATCCTGAACGGCGTACCACCGTTCGGGTAACGTCGGTAGTGCGTGTCCCTTATGCGCCACCGTACGTGTCACCGTCCGCAACCATGCCGCAGGAGTCCGCCATGAGCGAAGCCACCGATCGTCCCGTCGACGACGACGCGTGGGCGAAGGCCTGCGCCGAGGATCTCGAAGCGGAGAAGGCCCGCCGTCGTGCCCAGCACGGCCCGCCGCCCGGCTCCGCCGCCGAAGAACTGCGCAAACTGGTCGATGCCGTGGCCGACAAGGTCGCCGGCCTCCAGTCCCCGCTGTTCGGCGTGGCCGCCCAGGGCGCCGTACAGCAGGTGATCAAGCAGGCGAAATCCGTCGTCGAGCCCGTCATCGAACGCAACCCCGATGTCTTCGACCACATCGCCGCGGCCGGCAGCGAACTCCTCGCCGCCTACCGCTCCGCCGTCGAGGGCCAGGAGCGTCGCTGGACCCAGGGCGCCTCCGACCCCGGCAGCCCCTCGAAGAAGGCCGACGACCCCACCGACCCGCGCGACGGCGGCACCGGCGGGGGCGAACACATCGACCTGGACTGACCGGCACCGATAGGGCGGGGACCGGCGCTCGGGTACGGTTGCCCATAGCGGGGCTCGACCGAAACTGAGGGATTCATGGGACTCACCATCGGCGTCGATATCGGCGGCACGAAGATCGCGGCTGGAGTGGTCGACGAAGAGGGCCGGATCCTCTCGATGTTCAAGGTGCCGACCCCTCCGACGGCTGAAGGCATCGTGGACGCGATCGCGTCGGCGGTAGCCGGCGCGAGCGAGGGACACGAGGTCGAAGCAGTCGGCATCGGCGCTGCCGGATACGTCGACGACAAGCGCGCCACGGTGCTGTTCGCGCCGAACATCGACTGGCGGCACGAGCCGCTCAAGGACAAGGTCGAGCAGCGCGTCGGCCTCCCGGTCGTCGTCGAGAACGACGCCAACGCCGCGGCCTGGGGCGAGTACCGCTTCGGCGCCGGCCAGGGCCACGACGACGTCATCTGCATCACGCTCGGCACCGGCCTGGGCGGCGGCATCATCATCGGCAACAAGCTGCGCCGCGGACGCTTCGGTGTGGCCGCCGAATTCGGCCACATCCGGGTCGTTCCGGACGGGCTGCTCTGCGGCTGCGGCAGCCAGGGCTGCTGGGAGCAGTACGCCTCCGGGCGTGCGCTCGTCCGCTATGCGAAGCAGCGCGCCAACGCCACCCCGGAGAACGCCACGATCCTGCTCAGCCTCGGCGACGGCACGGTGGACGGCATCGAGGGCAAGCACATCAGCCAGGCCGCCCGGCAGGGCGACGCGGTGGCGATCGACTCGTTCCGTGAGCTGGCCCGCTGGGCCGGCGCCGGACTCGCCGACCTCGCCTCGCTCTTCGACCCGTCCGCGTTCATCGTCGGCGGCGGCGTCTCCGACGAGGGCGAGCTCGTGCTCGACCCGATCCGCAAGTCGTTCCGGCGCTGGCTGATCGGCGGCGAATGGCGCCCGCACGCCCAGGTGCTCGCGGCCCAACTGGGCGGCAAGGCCGGACTGGTGGGCGCGGCGGACCTGGCCCGGCAGGGCTGAACCACCCGGTCACGGACATCACCGGACGCCCGTCGCGCCCTTGTGGGAGCGGCGGGCGTCCGTCGTATCGTGAGCGGTATGGTCCTGACGCCGCTGCCCGACTCCCGTACCGAGCCGGATGGTTCGGCTGTCATCAGAGTGCTCAGCTACAACATCCGGTCGATGCGGGACGACCGTGAGGCCCTGGCCCGCGTCATCCGCGCCTGCGCACCCGATCTGGTCTTCATCCAGGAAGCCCCGCGCTTCTTCCGCTGGCGCAAGCGCGCCGCCTGGCTGGCGGCCCACACCGACCTGGTGCTCCTCTCCGGCGGCGCCACCGCGGCCGGGCCCCTGCTGCTGTGTTCGCTGCGCGCCGCCGTGGAACGCACGGAGGATCTGCTGCTGCCGCGCACCCCTGGACTGCACCGCAGGGGGTTCGCCACGGCGGTGGTACGGATCGCGGGCACCCGGATCGGCCTGCTGAGCTGCCATCTCAGCCTGCGGCACGACGAACGCCTGGCCCAGGCGGATCTGCTGCTGGACCGGCTGGACGCCATGCAGGTAGAGCACGCCATCGCGGCCGGCGACCTCAACGACGGCCCGGAGGGGAAGGCCTTCCGGCTACTGGCCGGGCGCCTCCAGGACTGCCGGTCGGTCCGGCCGTGGGGCGCCGACCAGACCTTCCCGGCGCACGATCCGCGCCTGCGCATCGACGCGATCTTCGCGACCTCCGGGATCGAGGTCCTCGGTTGCGGAGTCCCGTCGGGGCTGCCCGGCATCACCGAGCCGGATCTGCGGGCGGCCACGGACCATCTGCCGGTACTGGCGGCACTGCGGGTGCCCGCCCTTGCCTCGCTCGCCGAACCGGCCTGATCCCGGGGGCGGTGCACCGCACTGCCCCGGGAGTCGTGTCAGACGACCGCGCCGCGCCCCGGATCGTCGTCGTCCTCGTCGGCGTCCTGCATCCGCGCGACCAGGGTGACGAAGCCGCCCAGGAAGCCGCCGATGCAGAGCGTGGTCAGCCACCACGTCATGTCCCACTGCAGCAGCACCGCGATCAGCAGCAGCACCGGCCCGCCGACGACCGCGAGCCAGGCGAACTTCGCCGGGACGTCGGCCTCCGGCAGCGGCGGCGGCTCCGGCGGGACGAAATGCCCCTCGTCGTGGTCGTCCGCGTCGGCCGGCTCCGTCACCTCGTAGTCACGCGGACCGTTGACACCCGGTGCGAAGACGACCGAGCTGCCGAGCGGCTTCTCCGGCGGCTTCGGGGGCCCCTGCTTCCCGGCACCCTTGTCGGGGTCCAGGACATTGCGCTGACCGTCGTCCAGTTGCGCGAGGTCGTCGATCGACTTGAACGGCTTGGCACCCGGCGGGTCCGGCGGCTCCTCGCCGTACCCGGCGACGATCGCCTCCCAGGCGGCCGCCTCGTCGATCGGGTCGCCCTCGCCGCCAGGCCTTGCCGGGGCATCCTGCGCACCCGCGCCCCCGTCGGGCACGGCCGCTCCCTCGGTGGGGCGCGGTTCGCGCTCCTCCTCGCTGCCCGCGCGCTCCGCGTCGTGCTCAGCCACCGGATGTGCTCCCCTTCTTTCCCACGCTCGGAGCGAGGCGGCCGATGAACGAAATGCTCTCGTCGAAGATCCGCTCCGCATCGTGGTCCAACGTCGCCACGTGGTAGCTCTGTTCCAGCAGGATCTCCTCGACATCCGTCGACGACACCCGGCTGAGGATCCGCGCCGAGTCGGCCGGCGGCACCACATGGTCCTGCGGGCTGTGCAGCAGCAGGAGCGGCTGGGTGACCTGCGGCAGATCGGTGTCGACCAGCCGGAAGAAATTCCGCAGCGAATGCGCGGCGTGCAGCGGCACCCGGTCGTAGCCGATCTCCACGGAGCCGTCCCGCGCGATGTCGTTGGCCACGCCCTTCGTCGACGGCACCAGATGACGGGCGACCGGCAGTGCGTACGCCGCCAGGCCGTGCACCTTGTTCCCCGGATTGACGAGCACCAGACCGCTGATCGCGTCCCCGTGCTTCGCCGCCAGCCGCAGCGCCAGCGCACCGCCCATCGACAGCCCGAAGACGAAGACCTGACTGCACCGCTCCGACAGGGCCCGCAGCTCCCGGTCCACTTCCGCGTACCAGTCCTGCCAGCCCGTGACCTGCATGTCCTGCCAGCGTGTGCCGTGCCCGGGCAGCAGCGGCAGCGAGACCGTGAGGCCGTGCTCCACCAGATGGTCGGCCCAGGGACGCAGCGACTGCGGTGAACCGGTGAATCCGTGACAGAGGAGGACGCCGACCTCTCCGCCCTCGTGGCGGAACGGCTCGGCTCCAGGAAGGACCGGCACCGGGGTCTCCTGTTCGTGAGGCTCGAGGGGGAGCGAAAGGGGGGAGTGCAAGAGGATTACTTCACCGTACGCGACCGGGCTGACACCGACCAGGGTCGTCACCGGTCACAGCCGTGCTTCGGCCCCGTGCCGGGCAGGAACGGCGGCTGCACCACGGGTTAAGGTCAGTGCGACAGCACACAGGAGGCATCCGAGTTGATCTACGGCGCAATGAAGTTCTCCATCGGCGGGTCATTGAAGCTCGCCTTCAGGCCGTGGGTGGAGGGCCTGGAGAACATCCCCGCTCAGGGGCCGGCGATCCTCGCGAGCAACCATCTCTCGTTCTCCGACTCCTTCTTCCTGCCGGCCGTCCTGGACCGTAAGGTCACCTTCATCGCCAAGTCCGAGTACTTCACCGCACCCGGTGTGAAGGGCAGGCTCACGGCCGCCTTCTTCAAGGGCGTCGGCCAGGTCCCGGTGGACCGCTCCGGTGCCCGCGGTGCCGGTGAGGCGGCCATCAAGGCGGGTATCGAGGTCATCGAGAGCGGTGGACTCTTCGGCATCTACCCCGAGGGCACCCGGTCGCCCGACGGCCGGCTCTACCGCGGCAAGCCCGGCGGGCTGGCCCGCGTGGCCCTCGCCACCGGAGCGCCCGTCATCCCCGTGGCGATGATCGACACGGAGAAGATCCAGCCGCCCGGGCAGCTGATGCCCAAGCTGATGCGCCCCGGTATCAGGATCGGCAAGCCGCTCGACTTCAGCCGGTACCACGGCATGGATGGCGACCGTTTCATTCTGCGCTCGGTCACCGACGAGGTGATGTACGAGATCATGAAACTCTCCGGCCAGGAGTACGTCGACATCTACGCGACCGCGGCAAAGCGGCAGATCGCGGACGAGGCGAAGCGCCGGGCCGAGGAGGAGAAGCACGCGGGCGGAAAGCCCGGAACGCAAGGGTGACGAATCGGTCCGGCGCGTCACCGCGCCGGCGTCCGTCGGGGGTGGGGGCATGGCCAAGCGCGAGCGGGTCGTACGCATGTCGGTCGAGCAGCCGCTGTGGCGTGCGCTGACCGCGTACCGGATTCTGACGATGGTCTACGCGAGTCTGCTCGCCGTCTTCGGCCGGGACGAGTACGAGCGGCCGTGGGTGGCCTTCGCCTACCTGGTCGTCATGGCGGCCTGGACCCTCGCCACGCTCCCCAAGGTCGCGGGCGCGGTGAGCTGCACCAAACGTTTCCTCGGTGCCGACCTCGCGCTTGCTCTGGTCGGCATTCTGCTGACCCCGCTCGCCGACTTCGACGCCCAGCACATGGACGGCTCGACCCTGCCGTCCATCTGGACCGCGGGTTCCGTCCTTGCGTTCGCGATCAAGGGGGGCTGGCGGTGGGCGGCCTTCGCCTCCACCTTCGTCGCCGCAGCCAACATCGTCGAGCGCGGCGAACCCAGCCGCGACACCTTCCACAACGTCCTGCTGGTCTGGGTCGCCGCCATCGCCATCGGTTACGTCGTCGAGGTGGCCAGGGCCAGTGAGCGCACCCTGGCCCGCGCCCTGGAGATCGAGGCGGCGACCCGGGAACGCGAGCGGCTGGCCCGCGGCATCCACGACAGCGTGCTCCAGGTCCTCGCCATGGTGCAGCGCCGTGGCACGGCGCTGGGCGGCGAGGCGGCCGAGCTGGGCCGGATGGCCGGGGAACAGGAAGTCGCCCTGCGCACCCTGGTCTCCAGCGGACTGGTGCCCACCACCCGGGTCTCCGAGGACGCCGCCGAGGGCGCGGTGGTCCGTACCGTCGAGGTCGACGACGAGGACGACGGCCCGGCCGGCGGGGCGGCGTGCGATCTGCGCTCCCTGCTCGCCCCGTACGCCGGCTCCCGGGTCAGTTTCGCGGAGCCCGGCGCCCCGGTACTGCTCGCTCCGGGGGCGGCGAAGGAACTCGCGGCCGCTGTCAGCGCCGCCCTGGACAATGTGCGGGTGCACGCGGGGCAGGACGCACAGGCCTGGATCCTCGTCGAGGACTGGCCGGACGAGGTGATCGTGACGGTCCGGGACGACGGCCCGGGCATTGCGGAGGGGCGGCTGGCGCAGGCGGAGGGGGAGGGGCGGATGGGGGTCGCCCTGTCGATCCGGGGGCGGCTGCGTGATCTGGGCGGCACGGCAGAGCTGATCTCGGTGCCCGGCCAGGGCACCGAGGTCGAGTTGAAGGTTCCGAAGGTTTCGGGGACTCCGAACGATTCACGGGGGAAGGCAGGTTCCGGCCGATGAGCGCGGACAACGTGACGAACGCGAGCGGCGCGGCGGGCGGGCAGGGCGCCACGCAGCGGGCGACCAGGGTGATGGTGGTCGACGACCACCCGATGTGGCGCGACGCCGTCGCCCGCGATCTCGCCGAGTCGGGCTTCGACGTGGTGGCGACCGCCGGTGACGGCCCGCAGGCCGTACGCCGGGCGAGGGCCGTCACCCCTGATGTCCTGGTGCTCGACCTCAATCTGCCGGGGATGCCCGGCGTCCAGGTCTGCAAGGAGCTCGTCGCCTCCCACCCCGGCCTGCGGGTCCTGGTGCTCTCCGCGAGCGGCGAGCACGCCGACGTACTGGAGGCGGTGAAGTCCGGCGCCACCGGCTATCTGCTCAAGTCGGCCAGTACACAGGAGCTGACCGAGGCCGTGCGGAGCACCGCGGTCGGCGACCCGGTCTTCACCCCGGGCCTCGCCGGGCTGGTGCTCGGCGAGTACCGCAGGCTGGCCTCCGAGCCGGCGCCCGTCGCCTCCGACGAGCCGAAGGCCCCGCAGCTGACCGACCGGGAGACCGAGGTGCTGCGGCTCGTCGCCAAGGGACTCTCGTACAAGCAGATCGCGGAGCGGCTCGTCATCTCGCACCGCACCGTCCAGAACCACGTCCAGAACACCCTGGGCAAGCTCCAGCTGCACAATCGGGTGGAGCTCGTGCGGTACGCGATCGAACGCGGCCTCGACGACGCCTGAGAACCAGGGACGCCGGGGCCGGCTGCGCCTCGGTGACGCCCTAGATCAACTCCGGTTTATTGCGCGGGAATTGACCTTCCGACCCATCCCTGAGTGACCTGGATCACCATTAGCGTGGTCGTAGCGAGCTCACTTCGGCGAAGGGATGCTTCCATGCGGGTCGGAGTACTGACCGGGGGCGGCGACTGCCCCGGGCTCAACGCGGTCATCCGCGCCATCGTCCGCAAAGGCGTGCAGGAGTACGGCTACGACTTCATCGGCTTCCGGGACGGCTGGCGCGGCCCGCTGGAGGGGGAGACCGTCCCGCTGTCCATCCCGGCGGTGCGCGGCATCCTGCCGCGCGGCGGCACCATCCTCGGTTCCTCGCGCACCAACCCCCTCAATGCCGAGCACGGTGTCCGCCGGATCAGGGACAACCTCGCCAAGTACGAGGTCGACGCGCTCGTCACCATCGGCGGCGAGGACACGCTCGGCGTGGCAGCGACCCTGTCCGACGAGTACGGCATCCCGTGCGTCGGCGTTCCCAAGACCATCGACAACGACCTCTCGGCCACCGACTACACCTTCGGCTTCGACACGGCGGTCGGCATCGCGACCGAGGCCATCGACCGGCTGCACACCACCGCCGAGTCCCATATGCGGGTCCTCGTCGTCGAGGTGATGGGCCGCCACGCGGGCTGGATCGCGCTCCACTCCGGGCTGGCAGGCGGCGCCAACGTCATTCTCATCCCCGAGCAGCGCTTCGACATCGAGCAGGTATGCGCCTGGGTGACCTCCCGCTTCCGGGCGAGCTACGCCCCGATCGTCGTCGTCGCCGAGGGCGCCATGCCCGCCGAGGGGGAGATGATCCTCAAGGACGGATCCCACGACTCCTTCGGCCATGTCCGGCTGTCCGGCGTCGGCGAATGGCTGGCCAAGGAGATCGAGCGGCGCACCGGGAAGGAGGCCAGGACCACGGTGCTCGGCCATGTCCAGCGCGGCGGCACCCCCAGCGCGTTCGACCGCTGGCTGGCCACCCGCTTCGGGCTGCACGCCATCGAAGCCGTCCGGGACGGCGACTTCGGTGTGATGGTCGCGCTGCGTGGTACGGACATCGCGCGGGTGCCGATCGCGGAGGCGACCGCCCGGCTCAAGACCGTCGACCCGGCGCTCTACGCGGAGGTCGGTGTCTTCTTCGGCTGAGCGCGGCAGGGGTACGGGCCGTATATTCGCGGCTATCCGGCCCGTACTCTGCCTATCGGGAGAAGTCGTGGAAATCCTGGCATTCGGTGTGCAGTCCGATGAGAAGCCGCTGATCGAGAAGGCCTTCGCCGGACAGCACGAGGTCCGTTGCCTGGACGTCTTCCTCAGCAAGGACACCGCGCCCATCGCGGCGGGCTACGAGATCATCTCCACCAGTGTCAACGCCGATCTGGGCGGCAGCGTGCTGCAGACCCTCGCCGCGGGCGGCACGCAGATGATCGCCCAGCGTTCCACCGGCTTCAACAACATCGACCTGGACGTCGCCGAACGCCTTGCACTGCGGGTCGCCCGGGTCTCCTTCTACTCGCCGTACGCGGTCGCCGAATTCGCCTGGACGCTCGCCATGGCGGTCAACCGACGGATCATCCGAGCCGCGAGCCGAACCCGCGACTTCGACTTCCGCCTCGACGGCCTCCTCGGCCGGGACATGCACGGCCGTACGGTCGGCGTGGTCGGGACGGGCAAGATCGGCGAGGCCTTCACCCGTATCGCTCATGGCTTCGGGATGAAGCTGCTCGGCTGGGACGTGGTCGAGAACCCGGCCTGCGTCGAGCTCGGCATGACGTACGTCGAGAAGGAACAACTCTTCGCCGAGTCCGATCTGATCAGCCTCCACGTCCCGCTGCTGCCGGCGACCCGTCGCATCATCGGCAAGGACGCGCTGTCCCTGATGAAGGACGACGCGATCCTGATCAACTCCAGTCGCGGCGGACTGATCGACAGCACCGCTCTGGTCGCCGAACTGCGGGCGGGCCGCTTCACCGGCGTCGGACTCGATGTGTACGAGGCGGAGGCCGGGCTCTTCTTCCTCGACAAGTCCCTGGAGGGCATCGACGACGACACCCTGGCCCGGCTCGTCACCTTCCCGAACGTCGTCGTCACCTCGCACCAGGCGTACTACACCGAGGACGCCGTGGCACAGATCATCGAGGCCACCGTGCAGAATGTCGCCGACTACCTGGCCCGCCGCCGCAGCGACAACGTCCTCGTACCCGCGCTCCGCGAGGACTGAGCCCCGGATCCCCTCCGGGGCCCCGCCCGTGTCCGCCGTCAGCTGTGCACGGGCAGCCCCGCCAGCAGCTCGGCGACGATCGACGCCCCGCGCAGCGTCAGCACCGACTCCGGGTGGAACTGCACCGACGCGAACCCGTCCCCGCGCAGCGCGTGCAGCTCGCCGGTGGCCGCGTCCCGGCTCACCTCGATGGAGTGCGCGGCCAGCTCGGTGACCGTCTCGTCGTCGCAGCGTGCGGTGAAGCTGTTGTAGAAGCCGACGGTCTCCGGGCGTCCGAACAGCTCGATCCGGGTCTGCGCGCCCTGGTACGGCACGGTCTTGCGGACGATCTCCAGGCCCAGCTCCGCCGCGATCAGCTCATGCCCCAGGCAGACCCCGAGAAGCCCGTGCCGGTGGTCCCGGACCAGCTCGGCGGCGAACTCGCGCAGCAGCCGCATCTTCGGATCGCCGGTGTCGGCCGGATTCCCGGGCCCGGGACCCAGCACGACCGGGCCCAGGTGCGCCCGGACGGTGTCGCGCAGCCCCGGCTCGTCGTAGCGCCGCACCGAAACCTCCAGGCCCGAGGCGCGCAGCAGATGCGCCAGCATCGCGGTGAAGGTGTCCTCGCCGTCGATCACCAGCGCATGGCCGGACAGCTCCTGCGTACGCTCCTGCATCCGCAGCCAGAACGGTGCGAGCCCGTCCCGCCGGGCGTCCAGCGCGGCCCGAACCCGCGGATCGCCGGCCAGCCGCGGACGCGTGCTCTCGGCCCGTGGCCGCCCGGGACGCACCCCCAGCGCGGCCAGCACCCCGGCCGCCTTGGCATGGGTCTCGGCGACCTCGCTCGCCGGATCGGAGTGGCGTACGAGCGTCGCCCCGACCGGCACCCGCAGCCGCCCGTCGGCCGCGATGTCGGCGGTACGGATGAGGATCGGCGAGTCGAGGGTCTGCGCCCCGCCCGGCTCCTGCCCCAGCAGGGCCAGCGCGCCCGCGTAGTATCCGCGCCCGCCGGGTTCGTACCGCTCGATGACCCGGCAGGCGTTCTGCACGGGCGAGCCGGTGACCGTCGCCGCGAACATGGTCTCCTTCAGTACCTCCCGCACGTCCAGCGAGGAGCGCCCGCGCAGTTCGTACTCGGTGTGCGCGAGATGGGCCATCTCCGTGAGCCGTGGCCCGATCACCACCCCGCCCATGTCACCGACGGTGCACATCATCTTCAGCTCCTCGTCGACCACCATGGAGAGCTCCTCGGTCTCCTTGCGGTCACCGAGGAAGGCCAGCAGACTCTCGGCGGTCGGCCCTTCGGCGGGGTAGCGGTACGTCCCGCTGATCGGGTTCATCACGACCGTCCCGCCGGACATCCGCACATGCACCTCGGGACTGGCGCCGACCAGCGTCCTGTCGCCGGTGTGCACGACGAACGTCCAGTACGCGCCCCGCTCACCGGCCAGCAGCCGTCGGAAGAGTGCCAGCGCGTCGGCCCGCCCGAAGCCGGGGATCCCGCCCTGGAAGGTGCGCCGGACGACGAAGTTCGCGCCCTCGCCCTGTCCGATCTCGTCCTCGATGACCCGCCGGACGATCCCGGCGTACTCCTCGTCCGGCACGTCGAAGGCCCCGCCCTCGACCCGCACGTCGTGGGTGGGCAACACGTCGAGCACAGTGGCGAGCGGCAGCTCGTACGTCTCGTCCGCGACCAGCACGGACAGCGGTGTCCCGTCGTCGCGCACGTCGAAACCGCGCTCGGCGATCTGCCGGAACGGCACCAGGGCGAGCGACGGGCGCGGCCCGACGGGCAGATCGGCGAGCCGGTCCACCTCCCGCACCCGGCCGATCAGGACCTCGACGGTGTCGTGATCACGGCCGGGGGTGCGCCTGCGCAGCAGCGCGAACGGCGGGCAGTCGTCCGTCAGGAGCCGCTGGACGACGAGCTCCGTGGGGTCGGGCATGAGGTGTTCCTTCCGGATGGAGGAACGGCTCCCGAAACGCAGAGAAGGCCGCCCCTCGGGCGGCCTTCGCGTGGTCTGTCGCGCGATGAATCAGTGGGCCGCCGGATGAGCGGTCCACCACCAGTTCTGATGCGTCTGCGCGAACATGTTCCGCACTTTACCGGACGTCCACCGGCGCGGACGCGCGTCTCATCTGTTGAGCCTACGGATGAGCGCCCCACGAGACCCCGTAATGTTGTGGATGTGACCGTGAACGCCAATACCTCCGTCGCCGGTGGCAACACCTGGCGAGACCTTCCCGCGGCGCAGCAGCCCGAGTACCCCGATGCCGAGGCTCTGCGCGATGTACTCGCGGACCTCGCGTCGTATCCGCCGCTCGTCTTCGCGGGCGAGTGCGACCAGCTGCGCGCCCGCATGGGAGCCGTCGCCAAGGGCGAGGCGTTCCTGCTGCAGGGCGGCGACTGCGCCGAGGCCTTCGACGCCGTGTCCGCCGACCACATCCGGGCCAAGCTGAAGACGCTGCTCCAGATGAGCGCCGTCCTGACCTACGCGGCCTCCGTGCCCGTCGTCAAGGTGGGCCGGATCGCCGGCCAGTACTCCAAGCCGCGCTCCAAGTCGACCGAGACCCGCGACGGCGTCACCCTGCCGACCTACCGCGGCGACTCCGTCAACGGCTTCGCCTTCACCGAGGAGGCCCGGGTCCCGGACCCGGAGCGGCTGAAGCAGATGTACCACGCATCCGCTTCTACGCTGAACCTCGTCCGCGCCTTCACCACCGGCGGTTACGCCGACCTGCGCCAGGTGCACGCCTGGAACCAGGACTTCGTGAAGTCGTCCCCGTCCGGTCAGCGTTACGAGGCGCTCGCCCGCGAGATCGACAACGCGCTGAACTTCATGAAGGCGTGCGGTACGGACCCGGCCGAGTTCAAGGCGGTCGAGTTCTACTCCTCGCACGAGGGGCTGCTGCTGGACTACGAGTCGGCGCTGACCCGTACCGACTCGCGCACCGGCCGGCTCTACGACACCTCCGGCCACATGGTCTGGATCGGTGAGCGCACCCGTCAGATGGACGGCGCGCACATCGAGTTCGCCTCGAAGATCCGTAACCCCATCGGCATCAAGCTCGGCCCGACGACCACCGTCGACGAGGCGCTCGGCTACGTCGAACGCCTCGACCCGGAGCGCGAGCCCGGTCGGCTGACCTTCATCGTCCGCATGGGCGCCGACAAGGTCCGCGACAAGCTCCCCGCGCTGGTCGAGAAGGTCACCGCCTCCGGTGCGGTCGTCGCCTGGGTCACCGACCCGATGCACGGCAACACCTTCGAGGCGGCCTCCGGCCACAAGACCCGTCGCTTCGACGACGTCCTGGACGAGGTCAAGGGCTTCTTCGAGGTGCACAAGGGCCTCGGCACGCACCCGGGCGGCATCCACGTCGAGCTCACCGGTGACGATGTCACCGAGTGCGTCGGCGGCGGCCACGAGATCTTCGTGGACGATCTGCACCAGCGTTACGAGACGGCCTGCGACCCGCGCCTCAACCGCAGCCAGTCGCTGGACCTGGCCTTCCTGGTCGCCGAGATGTACCGGGACCAGTAGGGCAGTCACCGCAGGTACCGATGTACGACTGTGGGGCACGGATCGATGTGATCCGTGCCCCACAGTCGTACCGGGGCTTTACGGGAGTGGAGCGCCGGGTAAGGTTAGGTTAGCCTCACCGATCAGTCGGGACGGCGCCAACGATCGATCCCGTCGGGAGGTGAACCGCATGTACGTCTGCTCGTGCTTCGGCATTACGGAGCAGCAGGTCAAGGAGCATGCGGACGCCGGGGCGTGCACCCCCCGCCAGATAGCCTCCGCCTGCAAGGCGGGCACGGACTGCGGCGGCTGTGTCCGCAGGATCCAGGCGATGCTGGGCCGTGGCGCGTGCGCACGTGGCGAGCTGCTCGAACAGAAGCTGACCCCCGGTGGTGTTCCCGAGCGGCCGCTGGAGCCCGGCGCGCCCTCCGATGCCGACCCGGGCAGGGCGCCGGGCATCGCCCCCGGCAGGACGCCGGGCATCGCTCCCGGAAGAGTCCCGGGCATCCGGCTTCCCGACGCGGCCTGAACCCAGGGCTCGGGAGGACCCGGACCTCAGCTGTCCGGCTGCTCGATCTGCTGCGCGATGTAGTGCGGCTCGCCGATCTTCTCGATCAGCTCCAGTTGGGTGTCGAGGTAGTCGATGTGATGCTCCTCGTCCTCGAGGATCGACTCAAAGATGTTTGCGGACGTGATGTCACTCTTGCCGCGCATCAACTCGACGCCGCGCCTGAGGCGGTCGATCGCCTCCACCTCGATCTGGCGGTCGGCCTGGAACATCTCCGTGACGGTCTGGCCGACCCGCACATGGAAGAGTCGCTGGTAGTTGGGTAGTCCTTCGAGAAGGAGAATGCGGTCCGTCAGCATCTCGGCGTGCTTCATCTCGTCGAACGACTCGGAGCGCGTGTACTTCGCCAGCTTCGTCCAGCCGAAGTTCTCCTGCATCTTTGCGTGCAGGAAGTATTGGTTGATGGCCGTCAATTCGGCGGTCAGCTGTTCGTTCAGGAACTCGAGGACCTCGGGGTCGCCCTGCATCGCAGAGGCTCCTTCCAACCGTGAACCGGGCAAGTTGGCCGCATCCTCGCACCGCACCCAGCCACCGTCCAGTAAGTACACGCTTAGTACAGGTTGCCCCGTATCGCCCCTGCCCTGGTCATGACCACCCCTGCCTGTCTGTCACCATGGAGTCATGGGTCAGCCGGAAAGCCGGGAATACCGCGAATCAGAGCAGTCTGAGCTTCCGCCGGGACAGCGACTGCAGCGCGGCTGGCCGGTTACCCACTACGGGCCCGTTCCCAAGTTCAAGCCCGACCGCTGGGAGTTCCGGGTCTTCGGAGCCACGGCGGACGGCGAGAAGCACTGCTGGAACCATGAGGAGTTCTCGGCCCTGCCGTTCTCCTCGGTCGTCGCCGATCTGCACTGCGTCACCAAATTCAGCATGCTCGGCGCCGAATGGGGCGGGGTCCTCGCCCGCACGATCCTCGAACTCGCGCCGCCCTCGCCCCAGGCCACCCATGTGATGGTCTGGGCCGAGTACGGATTCAGCTCGAACCTGCGGCTCGCCGACTTCGCCTCGGACCGAACACTTTTCGCCACTCACCAGGGCGGTGAACTGCTCACCGCCGAGCACGGCTTCCCGCTGCGTCTCGTCGTACCGCATCTGTACGCCTGGAAGGGGCCCAAGTGGGTCCGGGGCATCGAGTACATGACCGCCGATCGCCGGGGCTTCTGGGAGGAGCGCGGCTATCACAACGTCGGCGACCCCTGGAAGGAACAGCGCTACTCCTACCAGGAGGAGCCCGGGGACGGCCCCGAGCTCTGACCCGTCGGGCCCGGTCGCCGCGGGCCCGCCCTCACCCGTGGTACCGGTGCACCACTGCGTGCCCCTTGCCGCGGCCGATCATCCACTTGTTGACCGGTGTGGTGACGATGAAGGCGACGGCCAGCGACAGTGCGAGGGCTCCCCAGAACAGCGCGTCGGCGAGCTGCGCGTCCATGGCGCCCGGCCACAGCGCGATCACACCGTTGTCGATCAGCTCCATCACCGCGATGGAGAGGGTGTCCGCGGCGAGGGCGATCCGGAACGCCGTACGGAAGTCGACACCGGCCTTGAGGACGGAACGCAGGGTCAGCGTGTAGCCGAATGCGAAGGCCAGGACGATCGCGAGGGCCATCGTCTCCGCGTTGCCCCAGCCGAGCGCCGTACCGATCACCATGCCGAGGATCTCGCCGATGGCGCATCCGGTGAGGCAGTGCAGCGTGGCGCGGGCCGCCATGGACCAGCCGGCCTTGCCGGGAGCGTGCGCCGTGTGGCCGGCGTGAGCCGAACGGTCTGCGTGGTCTGCGTGCCGGCTGCTGTGGCCCCGGTGCTCGCGGTGCTCGTGCGGGCCCTGCTGCTCGTGCTGTTCGTCGCGCGTGCCGTGGTGCATGGCGATCCCCCGATGCCGGTAGCGGTTCCCTTCCATCACGGGAACCGTATACCCCCTGGGGGTATTCCTGCCTTCGCGAATTCAGCCCCGGTCGCGAAGCTCCTTGAGCCGCGCCACATCCGACGCGTGGCCTTCCTTGCCACCCGGTGTCTCGATGACCAGCGGCACCCCGGCCGTCGCCGGATGCGAGAACAGCTCCTGGAACGGCCCCTCGCCGATATGTCCGGCGCCGATGTTCTCGTGCCGGTCCTTATGGGCTCCCACCACGTCCTTGGAGTCATTGGCGTGGATCAGTTTCAGCCGGCCCTCACCGACCGTCTCCACCAGCAGATCCAGGGTCTGCTTCATACCTGCCGGGCCGGCCAGGTCATGGCCCGCCGCGTAGATGTGGCACGTGTCGAGACAGATGCCGAGCTTCGGGTGGGCGTCCAGCGCCTCGAAGTACGGGCCGAAGTCCCAGGTCCGTGAGCAGAGTGAGAACCCCTGTCCGGCCGTCGACTCCAGCAGCAGAAAGGGGTCGTCGTCGTGGGTCAGCTCGTCGAGGAGCGGCCGCATGTGCGTACGCACCTGGGCCAGGGCCTCCGCGCGCGGCCGGCCGCCGGTCGCGGAGCCCGTGTGCACCACGACGCCCAGGGCACCTATCTCCCGGGCCCGGCGCAGCGAGTGGCGCAGCGACTCCACGGACCTCTCGACAGTGGCCTCGGTGTGCGAGCCGAAGTTGATCAGATACGGAGCGTGGACGTACGCCGGTATCGACTCGGCGGTGCACTCCGCGCGGAACTGTTCGTCCTGCGCCGGGTTCCCGGCCGGTGTCGCCCAGCCGCGCGGGTTGGCCACGAAGACCTGGACGGCCTCCGCACCCATCTCGCGGGCGTAGGGCAGGCCGACCTTGGCGAGGCCGCCGGCCACCGGGACATGGCCGCCGACTGGGTTGCGCATACGGATCTAGAGCCCCTTGGTCTTGATGGTGATGGTGCTGCCCTCGGGGGCGCGGTCGCCGCCGTCGACGGACTGGGACGCGATCGTGTCGCTGAAGGAGAGGAACGGGCGGTCGACCTCGACCTCGAAGCCCGCGGCCTTCAGCAGTCGTGTGGCCTCGTCGACGTCCTTGCCCGTGACATCCGGGACATCGATCATCCGCGGGCCCTTGGAGACGGTGAGTGTGATGGTGTCGCCCTCGGCTGCCTGGGTGCTCCCGCCCGGTGACTGGCGCGCGATGTCGCCCGCAGCCTCGGGCGAATTGACCCGGCTCGGCAGCACCTTCGCCTTCAGTCCTTCCTCGTCCAGCGCGTCGGTGGCCTCCTGGACCGACAGCCCGGTCAGGTCGGGGACATCGACCGGGCTGCCCTTGCTGACGACCAGGGCGACCGCGGAGTCGGGGTGGCGCTCCGCGCCCGCTCCGGGATCCGTACGGATCACCTGGCCCCGTCCGATGTCCTCGCTGAACTCCTCGGTGACCATGCCGGGTACCAGGCCCGCCTTCTTCAGCGCGCGCCTGGCCTCGGCCGACCCGGTGCCCCGGACGTCGGGGACCTTCACGATCTCGGGCCCGCGCGAGACGACGATCTTCACCGATCCGTTGCCCCGGATACGGGCGCCCGACTTCGGGTCGCTGCTGATGACCTTGCCGCGGTCGACGTTGTCGCTGTAGGCCCGCGTGACGCCCTTCAGCTCGAGACCGGAGTCCGAGAGCCGCCGGCGGGCGGCCTCCTCGGTCTGGCCGAGCAGCGAGGGGACCCGGGTGAACTGTCCCGAGTTGATGTACCAGACACCGGCGCCGACCCCCAGCACCAGCAGCACGGCGACGATCGCGGCGAGCATCCCGCGCCGCGGCCCGCCGCCCCGCGCCCCGCTCCTCGCCGGCTCGGGCGGCAGCGGAGGGGGCATCTCCAGCCGGCTGGTGTGATGGGCGGTGCCCTGGTCGGCCGGGAGCACCCGGGGGATCACGCTCGTCCGGTCCTCGGCGTCGCCGTGTGCCTCGGCGAGAGCCTGCGGCGGTGCGGCGTCCAACTGGCCGTCGGTGAGCGCGGCCCGCGCCGTGCGGGACTCGGCGAGCAGGGCCACGGCGTCGAACGGACGGGCCTCCGGGTTGCGGGCGGTGGCGCTCGCGACCAGTTCGTCCAGCTCGGTCGCGAGCCCCGGCACGACGGCCGACGGCGTCGGCACGTCCTCGTTGAGGTGCCGGTAGATGACCTGGGCGGGGGACTCGCCGGTGTGTGGCTTGGCGCCCGTCAGCATCTCGTACAGCACGACCCCGCAGGCGTACACATCGGTGCGGGTGTCCGCCGTACCGTGCTCGATCTGCTCGGGGGCGAGATAGGAGACGGTACCGAGGACCGTTCCGGTGGTGTTGGTGTCGGCACCCACGGCCCGTACGAGACCGAAGTCCGCGACCTTCACCCGGCCGTCGTCCCCTATGAGGACGTTCTCCGGCTTCATGTCGCGGTGCACGAAGCCTGCCCGGTGTGCGGCGCCGAGCGCCGCGAGGACCGGCTCCAGGATGTCCAGCGCGGCTCTCGGCTGCAGGGCGCCGCGCTCACGCAGCACGTCGCGCAGCGTGCAGCCCGCCACGTACTCCATGGCCAGGTAGACGTACGCCCCCTGGGCACCCTGGTCGAAGACGGCGACCACATTGGGGTGCGCGAGCCGGGCCACGGACTTGGCCTCGCGGATGAAACGCTCGACGAACGAGGCGTCGGCCGCGAGGGCCGGGTGCATCACCTTGAGGGCGAGCACCCGGTCGAGCCGGGTGTCCATGGCCCGGTAGACCGTGGCCATCCCGCCCACGGCGATGCGGGCATCGACGCGGTAGCGGCCGTCGAGCACCTGCCCGACGATGGGGTCTCCCTGGCCGAACGCCGGGGAAGGGTCCTGGAGGGTCGTATCCACACGAGCGAGTCTACGAGCCGCCGAGGAGGTGGCTGACGGGCCGGGCGATCCCGGGGCCGTACTGCAGCCGAGCCGTGACAGGGACATGCGCGTCACACACCTGCGGTGCCATGTGCCCTGCGTGCGTACGGTTGCCCCGCGTGCGTAAGGGTCCTCAGAACGCGGGCCGCTCCGGGTCCAGCGCAGCCCGCCCCTCCATCGGTGACGACGCCTCGGCGAAGTGGCGCCTGGGGATCCGGCCCGCGCGGTACGCCAGCCGCCCGCCGTCCACCGCGTGCCGCATCGCCGCCGCCATCAGCTCGGGTTCCTGCGCCCGGGTCACCGCCGACGCCAGCATCACCGCCGCGCACCCCAGCTCCATCGCGAGCGCCGCGTCCGACGCGGTCCCGGCGCCGGCGTCGAGAATCACCGGGACCCGGGCGTGCTCGACGATCAGCTGGAAGTTGTGCGGGTTGCGGATGCCGAGGCCGGAGCCGATCGGGGAGCCGAGCGGCATGATCGCCGCACATCCCACGTCCTCCAGCCTCCGGGCCAGCACCGGGTCGTCATTCGTGTACGGGAGGACGGTGAAACCGTCGTCCACCAGCGTCTCCGCGGCGTCCAGCAGCTCGATCGGGTCGGGCAGCAGGGTCCGCTCGTCGGCCACCACCTCCAGCTTGATCCAGTCGGTGCCCAGCGCCTCGCGGGCCAGCCGCGCGGTCAGTACGGCCTCGCCTGCGGTGAAGCAGCCCGCCGTGTTCGGCAGGACGCGGATCGACAGCCGTTCCAGCACGGAGAGCACCGAACCCTGCACGGTCGGGTCGAGGCGGCGCATCGCGACGGTGGTCAGCTCGGTGCCGGACGCGGACAGCGAGCGTTCCAGCACGTCGAGGCTGGGCGCCCCGCCCGTGCCCATGATCAGCCGGGAGCCGAACGTCGTGTCGCCGAGGACGAAGAGATCGTCGGACATGGTCAGCCTCCCTGGACCGCGGTGAGGACCTCGATCCGGTCGCCGTCGGCGAGCGCCGCGGTGGACCACCGGCTGCGCGGGACGACGCTCTCGTTGACGGCGGCCGCGACGCCGGAGGACGCCGCGGTGAGGGTGGCGACAAGGGCTTCCAGGGTGGTGCCGGCGGCGATCGAGCGGGGATCACCGTTCACGGACACGGAGAGCGCGACGGAGTCGGTCATGCGGGCTGCTCCTGACGTGCGGAGGGGGTCGCGGGGGGTGCGGCGGGCGGCGGTACGGCGGCGGGCGCGAACCGCCCGGGGGCGAAGGGGCGGGCCACGGTGGGCAGTTCGCCGGTGGTCAGCAGCTCGGCCATGGCGTCACCGGTGACGGGGGTGAGCAGTACCCCGTTGCGGTGGTGGCCGGTGGCGAGGTGCAGGCCGGGCAGGGCGGTGGGGCCCAGCAGCGGGGCGTTGTCGGGGGAGGCCGGGCGCAGGCCGGCCCGGGTCTCGGTGAGCGGCAGTTCGGTGATGCCGGGCACCAGCTCATGGGCGTCGCGCAGCAGCTCGTACACCCCGCCCGCCGTGACCGTGGTGTCCCAGCCCATCTCCTCGCTGGTGGCGCCGACGACCAGCTCGCCGTTCTCGCGCGGGACGAGATAGACATGGCTGCCGCGGACCACGGCCCGTACGGTCCGGGTGAGGAACGGCGCGTACGCGGCGGGCACGGTCAGTCGCAACACCTGCCCCTTCACCGGCCGGACGGGCGGCACGACCTCGGCCGGCAGCCCCGCGAGCCGCCCGCTGAGGCTGCCCGCGGCGAGCACGATCTGGTCGGCTGCGAGTTCCGTGCCGGCTGCCAGTACGGCTCCGGCGGCCCGGTCCCGTACCACCACCAGGCGTTCCGCCCGGTCGCGGTGGAAGACCACCCCGGCCCGTTCACAGGCCGTCAGCAGGGCGGCGGCCAGCCGGCGGGGGTCGACCTGGTGGTCGCCGTCGACCCGCAGACCGCCGCGCACACCCGGCGCCAGCATCGGCTCCAGGCGGCGGCACTCGCGGCCGGTGAGCCACTCCGACTGGAGCCCCGAACGGTGCTGGAGCGCGTGCAGTTCCCGTAGATGGGCGCGGTCGTCGGAGTCCAGGGCGACCGCGAGGGTGCCGCAGGCCCGGAAGGCGATGTCCTGGCCGCTCGCCGCCTCCAGCTCGGCCGCGAAGGCCGGGTACCGCGCGGCGGAGGCGACATTGAGACCGAGCAGCATCTGCTCGCCGTAGTGGAGTTCGGTGACGGCGGCGAGCATTCCGGCCGCGACCCGGGCGGCACCGCCGCCCGGCTCGGGGTCGACGACCGCGGTGCGCAGTCCGCGCTGCGCCGCCCGCCACGCGGTCACCAGACCGATGATCCCGCCCCCGATGACGAGGACGTCGGATCCGGATACGTCGGATCCGTCTGCTGATGTGCTCCCGGAGGATCGCATGGGCGTCCAGCCCCTCCCTTCGCCGGCATGACCCGGATCAGGTTCGTACGGTCGGAGGCCGCCAGCCTCCCTCTCAGCCCGGTGCGTCCGGGCTCCCGCGAGTGTCTTACGTTGGCCACCCTAAACCCCGTCACCCGGCCCCAGTAAGGGAGCAGCCACCGTGGCCCGTTCGCTCGACGGACTTGTCCTCTCGCCGGTCGCCGACCAGGCGCCGGGTCAGGTCGGCACCCGGACCCGCTTCACGTACCACGAGCGGCAGGGTGTGATCTGGGCCGATTACGCGGGCGGGGACGTGGTCCGGGGCCATCTCGTCGGTACCCGAACCGGCGATCGACTCGACTTCCGCTACATCCAGTTGAAGCAGGACGGAACGACCTCCTCCGGACATTGCGCCTCCACCGTCGTCGACCTCACGGACGGCCGGGTGCGACTGGAGGAGCGCTGGGAATGGGAGTCGCAGGAGGGCAGCGGGACGAGCGTGGTCGAGGAACTCACAACCTGACGGTTGGTCAGATGCTTAAGGTGGACAGGTGAGCGAGCAGCAGACAGAGCAGTCGGGCCGGCGGACAGAGCGCCGCGTCGTCATCGTCGGTGCGGGCATGGCAGGCGTGCAGACCGCGGTGGCCCTGCGGGAACAGGGCTTCACCGGCCCGGTCGCCCTGATCGGTGCCGAACCCCACCAGCCGTACGACCGGCCCCCGCTGTCCAAGGCGGTGCTGCTCGGCACCGCCGAAGGCTCCGCCTTCGACATCGACTTCGAAGAGCTGGACATCGAGCTGCAGTTGGGCCGTGACGTGACCGGCGTACGGGCCGACGCGCACGAACTGGACACCCTGGCAGGCCCCGTCCCGTACGACGTCCTGGTCATCGCCTCCGGCGCCGAACCGGTGGTGCTGCCCGGCTCCGAGGGGGTGCCCGGCGTCCATCTGCTGCGCACCCTCGACGACGCCGCACGGTTGCGACCGGTCCTCGACGAGCAGCACACCGTCGTGGTCGTCGGCGCAGGCTGGATCGGCGCCGAATTCGCCACCGCAGCCCGCGCCGCGGGCTGCGAGGTCACCGTCGTCGAGGCCGCCGACCGGCCGCTCGCGGGCGTCCTGCCCGCCGAGGTCGCCGCCCCGATGGCCCGCTGGTACGCGCAGAGCGGTGCCGAACTCCTCACCGGCGCCCCGGTGGCCCGGATCGAGCCCGGCAGCGTGGTCCTCGCGGACGGCCGCACGATTGCCGCCGGAGCGGTGGTCGTCGGCATCGGCGCCCGGCCCGCCACCGGCTGGCTGGCCGGCTCCGGCATCGCCCTCGGTCCGGACGGATCGGTGACCGCCGACGCCGCGCTGCGCACCTCGCTGCCCGATGTGTACGCGGTCGGGGACTGCGCGTCCTTCCCCTCCGCGCGGTACGGCACGCGGCTCCTCGTCCACCACTGGGACAACGCCCTCCAGGGGCCGCGGACCGCCGCCGCCAACATCATCGGTGCCGGTGCGGACGGGGCGTCGCAGCTCCTGGAATACGACCCCGTGCCGTACTTCTGGTCCGAGCAGTTCGACCGGTTCGTCCAGTACGCGGGCCATCACGGGGGTGCGGACACCCTGCTCTGGCGCGGTGACCCGGCCGATCCCGCCTGGTCCGTGTGCTGGCTGCGGGACGGCGCACTGGTCGCCGTGCTGGCCGTCGGCCGGCCGCGCGACCTGGCCCAGGGGCGCAAACTCATCGAGGCGGGGGCACGGCTGGATCCGGTGCGGGCGGCCGACCCCGCCGTACCGCTGAAGTCGGCCAGGGCCGACGCCCCGTAGCGGCACGCCCGGAGGGGCTCCGGAGCCCTTGCGGGCACTGGGTCGCCCCCCGTCCGGTCGGGTCCGGGTACCGACTGTCGGTCCGGGATGGCACGCTTGTCCCCGTGACCGAGATTGACGCAAAGATTGATGCTCTCGTCCCCGCCTGGCTCCACCTTCCCGACATCGCCGAAATGCTCGATGTCGAGGTGACGCGCGTGCGGCAGCTGGTCAAGGAGGGCCAGCTCATCGCCGTACGACGTGGTGAGAACCGGACGCTCCAGGTGCCTGCTGCCTTCATCGACGGCAACAAGGTGGTCAAGGGCCTCTCCGGCACCCTGACCCTCCTGAGGGACGACGGCTACACCGACGAAGAGATGCTGGAGTGGCTCTTCACCCCCGACCCGACCCTGCCGGGTACCCCCGCGCAGGCGCTGAGCGAGAATCGCGGCACGGAGGTGAAGCGCCGCGCCCAGGCGCTCGCCGTCTGACCGGGACGACCGCACGCGGGGGTACGGGCACGGTCCGTTCCGAACGGCCCGGGCCCGTACCCTCGCATCACGCCGCACCGCTCTACCGGCCCGACCGTGTCGCACCGCTGAATTCCGTACAGCTGTATCAAGGGGGAACCTCGCCATGCCCACGCCTCGCGAGCTGCTGTCCGACGCCCGGCTCTATCTGTGCACGGATGCCCGCAGGCGCCAGGGCGACCTGCCCGCCTTCCTCGACGCCGTGCTCTCCTCCGGAGTGGACATCGTCCAACTGCGCGACAAGGGCATGGAGGCGGCCGAGGAGCTCGAACACCTGGCGGTCCTCGCGGACGCCTGCCGGCGCCACGGCAAGCTCCTCGCCGTGAACGACCGGGCCGACGTCGCCCACGCCATCGGGTCCGACGTGCTCCACCTCGGCCAGGGAGATCTGCCGGTCCCCGCCGCCCGCGCCATCATCGGCGAGGACGTGGTGATCGGCCGCTCCACGCACGCGGAGCCCGAGGTCGACGCCGCCGTCGCCGAGCCCGGCGTGGACTACTTCTGCACCGGACCCTGCTGGCCCACCCCGACCAAGCCCGGCCGGCACGCCCCCGGCCTCGACCTCGTGCGGTACGCCGCCTCGCTCGCCCAGCCGCGCCCCTGGTTCGCCATCGGCGGGATCGACGCGGGCAACCTCGACGAGGTGCTGGACGCCGGAGCGCGCAGGGTCGTCGTCGTACGGGCGATCACCGAGGCCGACGACCCGGCGGCGGCCACCGCGGAGCTGGCGAAGCGGATCAGGGCGCGCGCCGAAGGCTGACAGGCGCGTCACGGAAATCACAGATCATCCGGAGAACGCGGAGGACTGTCCGAAGGGTGGACAAACCACCAGTCAATTCGGGCAATTGCCGCTGGCCCGGTTGGGGGACCGTCGCGCCCTGGTTAACCTGCAGTATGGCCCTTGGCACTCCCTCTACCAGGACGGATCACGCACGCACCGTGCGTGAGCTGCTGGCGACCGGTAAGACTTCGTATTCGTTCGAGTTCTGGGCGCCCAAGACCGAGAAGGGCGAACGCAATCTCTGGAATGCGTTGCGCCGGGTCGAGGCGGTGGGCCCGAACTTCGTCTCCGTGACGTACGGGGCCGGTGGTTCCACCCGGGCCGGGACGGTCAGGGCCACCCAGCAGATCGCTGCCGATTCCACGCTCACCCCGGTCGCGCACCTCACGGCCGTCAACCACTCCGTCGCCGAGCTGCGCAACATGATCGGGCAGTACGCCGACGCCGGGATCAGGAACATCCTCGCCGTGCGCGGAGACCCGCCGGGTGACCCGATGGGCGAGTGGGTCGAGCATCCGGAGGGTGTGCGGTACGCGGCCGACCTCGTCCGACTCATCAAGGAATCCGGCGATTTCTGCGTCGGGGTGGCGGCATTTCCCGAGATGCATCCGCGCTCGACCGACTGGGACACCGACATCCGGCATTTCGTGGACAAGTGCCGCGCGGGTGCCGACTATGCGATCACGCAGATGTTCTTCAATCCGGACGACTATTTGCGGATGCGTGACCGTGTGGTTGCTGCAGGTTGCGACACGCCCGTCATCCCCGAGGTCATGCCGCTCACCAGTGTCAAGCAGTTGGAGCGGTTCCCGCAGCTCAGCAACGCGACGCTGCCCTCGTCGCTGAAAGACCGCATCCTCGCCGTCAAGGACGACGCAGCCGCTGTACGCTCCATTGGCATCGAGTTCGCGACGGAGTTCTGCGCGAGGCTGCGTTCCGAGGGTGTGCCCGGGCTGCACTTCATTACGCTCAACAACTCGACGGCAACGCTCGAAATCTACGAGAATCTCGGACTGCACAAGCAGTCGTGACCGGCCGTACCCGCCATGATCCCGGGGGGCGGCCGTAGAAATGGGGGCGGGCATGGGCTGGACGGTCCTCTACATCGCGTTCGGCATCGTGGCGCTGTGGCTGCTCGGCGAGGTGCTCCTGCAGTACAAGGCGCGGCTGCGCTGGCGGCTGCTCGCCTTCACCGGCTTCGCCGGCGTGGTCGTCGGCGTGCTGATGCCGTCCGTGCCGGTCATCGCCGTCGGCGCGATCGCGTTCGCCATCGGCCAGACGTACGTCACGCTCTCCTTCCGGCGCGGCTTCTCGACCGGCTGGGCCATAGGGGGCAGCCCGGGTGAGAGCCGTCGCCGACGTAGCGGCGGTGGCCGGGACGCCCGCCGGGAGCCCACGCTCGAGGTGTCGGACCTGGAAGTGGAGTACGACCGGTCGGGCGGGGACGAGGCGGAGAACGCCGCACCCGCACCCGCGGCCGCCGTCTACGAGCCGGAACCGCTGCCGGACGACACCGGGCAGTACGGCATCTACACCGATCCCGTCCCGCAGCAGGAGTCCCAGCAGGCGCAGGGGCAGCCCCAGTACGGCGCGTACGACCCGTACACCGACTACTCCACGTACAGTGGCGTGCCCGGCCAGGAGAGCTACGGCGGGCAGGGCGGGTACGCCGACCAGAACGCGTACGCCGGTCAGGACGGTTACGCCGGGCAGGGCGCCTACGCCGGGCAGTACGACTACGGCACGGGCCAGCAGCAGTACGCCGCTTACTCCGACCCGTACATCGGCACCACCGGCGGCCCCTCGCAGTACGGCGCGCAAGGCACCTACGCGAGCTACGACAGCTACGGCAACCAGCAGCAGTACGCGGCAGACCCCTACGCCCAGCAGTACACCTCCGAGACCCCTCCGGGCGGCGTCTGGGTGCCGCAGCAGCGCGAGGGCGATCAGTACCCGCCGGAGCAGCAGCCCGCACAGCCCGCCCCGTACCCGAACGCCTACGACGGCGGCTACGACGAACAGCAGTACCGCTACTGACGGACGCCCGGAACCCGGTCCTGCCCTCCCAGGCCCTCGAGGTCAGGGGGGAGAGACCGGGGGCGAGGCGGCACCGGCGCGGCCCGTAATCCTGCCTTCTCGATACCGGCCGCCTCACTGGGAGCCGCGGAAGCCGTCCCCCTCCACGATGAGTCCGGCGACGAGCGTCCCCGACATACCGGCGTGCGCGAGCCCGCCGCCCGGGTGGGACCAGCCGCCCGCGAGGTAGAGACCCGGCAGCCGCGTGCGGTTCCCCGGATGCAGATACGCGCCCCTGGCCCCGGCCAGCGCCGGTGCGGGCACCGAGCCGCCCTCGGCGCCGGTGTCGGCCGCCGTGCGGGCGGGCGTCCGCACTTCGGCGTGGAGCAGCCGCTCGCGTATGCCGGGGACGGCGGCGCCGGCCGCTTCGATCAAGGTGTCCGCGTACCGCTCGCGCAGCGCCGCGTCCGTCCAGTCCACCGCGCCCTGCGGGGCGACCGTCGCCGTCACCGTCACGGCCTCGTGCGCGTCGTCGGGGCGCGTCGACGGATCGTCCGGGCGGATCACCGTCACCGTGGGACGCTCGGCGAGCCGGCCACCGAACACCGCCTCCCGTTCCGCCGCGCCGTCCGCGCCGTGCACCACGGTCCGGTGCACCGTCCCCGTGGGCCGGGCTCCGCTCAGCGACAGGAGGACCTGGAACCGGCCCGGCACCGTCGCCCCGTCCGCCGGCCGCGGCTGAGCCGTCACATCGCCGTCCTGCCAGAGCCCCTGCCCCGGCACCAGTCCCGGGCGCGGCCAGGCCCCGAGCACCACGTGGTCGGCCCCGGCGACCGTCCCGTCCGCCAGCTCGACCCCGGACGCCCGGCCGTCCTTCTCCACCACCCGGGCCACCTCGGCACCGAACACGAACTCCACCTTCCGCGCCAGGCACCGCTCGTACACCGCCTGCGCCAGCGCCCGGATCCCGCCGGCCACGTACCAGCTGCCGAATGTCTCCTCCATGTACGGGAGCAGGGCCGCGCTCGCCGGTGCGCGCACCGGGTCGAGGCCGTACGACAGCGCGTATCCCTCGAGCAGCGCGGTCAGCCGGGGGTCCGTCAGTTCCCAGGCACCGACCTCCGCGACCGTGTCCGCCTGCCGGGCGGCCCGCAGCATCCGGCGCTGCCGGAGCGCCGGATACGGATCGCGGCCCAGCACCTGCCAGTCGGCGCGCAACGGCTCCTCCAGCAGCGGCCGACGGGACCGGTCCCACGCATCCCGGGCCCGGTCGAGGAACTCGCCCCAGCTGCTGCCCGCACCGGCCCCCAGCGCGCCGTCCAGGGCGGCTACCACCCCGGCCCGCGAGGCGTTCGGCAGGGAGACCGCCGTGCCGTCGGCGAAGAGATGGCGGCTCGCCGGATCGACCTGCGTCATCGTGACGCACCGCTCCAGCGGCTCCTTGCCGGTCTTGACGAACAGATCGCGGTAGACGGCGGGCAGATGCAGCAGCGAGGGACCCGTGTCGAACGCGAAGCCGTCCCGCGCATACCGGCCGACCGAGCCGCCGTACGTCCCGGACCGCTCGTACACCGTCACCCGGTGTCCTGCCACGGCCAGCCGGGCAGCCGCCGCCATTGCGCCCATCCCGGCGCCGATCACCGCAATACGTGCCATGTCAGTGACCTTAACGGCCACCGCTGACGAGTCAGCCGGGAGGCCAGTGCGAACCCGTCCCGGCCAGGCGTTTCTCCTCGCGCCGCTGGGCCCTGCGGCGCAGGAACCGGCGAATCCGGGAGGCCAGGAAGGCCAGTATCACGATGCCGAGCACCAGCAGCGTCGCAGCGATGATCGCGGCAGCCAGCGGATGGAATATCGCGAACGTGATGATTCCGGCGACGCCCAGGTCCTCGGCGGTGCTCACCGCGATGTTGCTGAACGGCTCGGGTGAGGTGTTCACCGCCATCCTGGTGCCCGCCTTCACCAGATGGCTCATCAGCGCGGTGGAACCGCCGACGGCCCCGGCGGCGAGCTCCGGCAGCGAACCGCTCTCACCGGCCAGCAGCGCCGCCACGACGGCTCCGGCGACCGGTCTGATGACGGTGTGCACCGAGTCCCAGAGCGAGTCCACGTAAGGGATCTTGTCCGCCACCGCCTCACACAGGAACAGCACACCGGCCACCACGAGCACATCGGTGCGCTGCAGCGAGGCGGGCACCTCGTCGCTGACGCCGGTCGCGCCGAAGACGCCCAGCAGCAGGACCACCGCGTAGGCGTTGATCCCGCTCGCCCAGCCACTTGTGAACACCAGGGGGAGTACGGACACGGACGTGATCGTAACCAGGCGGTGCGGCGCTGCGGATGGAGTCGGGTGCGCAGCTCTGAGTATCCGTACCTAGTGAACGAGATGAGTAGGTACGCGGATGGGCTGCCACCTGCGCAGGCGGCAGAGTGGGGACCACGGAAGGGCGCAGCGCCGGTACCGCCGACACGGGGTGGCGGAACAGGCACGGCACTCCCTCCGGTACGGGGGTGCACCACGGAGGGCCCGGGGACCACGGGGGAACACGGGGGTCAGGGAAGGCCCTCCGGCAGCACGGGAAGCGCCGGTCGGACGAGGCTCGGGGGGATCGAGCCTCGTGGGACCGGCGCTTCTGTGCGTGCGGACGCTCTCGGGGAGGAACGCGTATCAGCGTCCGCTGACCCGGCCGTGCAGCAGCAGGGACAGCGCCGAGTGCACATCGTCGATGGACCGCTCGGGCTGGAACGCCTGCCAGTCCAGCGCAGCCACCAGCACCATGCCGACCAGTGCGGCCGCCGTCAGCGGGATGTCGATCTCCTGGCTGAGCTCGCCGTTCCCGACGCCCTCCCGGAGCACGTCCTCGACCACGGCGACGGCCTCCTGACGCACCACCAGGAGGGTCGCCTGCCAGGCACGGTTGGTGCGCCAGAGCTCGGCGACGTACAGCTGGGTGAAGGCCGGATAGCGGTCGATGAAGACCAGACCGGCCCTGATCATCGCGTCCAGGGCCTCGACCCGGGTGCCGCCGCGCTCCTCGGTCTGCTCGGCCGCGGACCGCAGTGACGCGGTCAGCAGGCCGACGCCGTGCCGCAGCAGTTCCTCGAACAGCTCGGTCTTGCTCTTGAAGTTGTAGTAGACCGTGCCCTTGGCGACCCCGGCGCGCTCGGCGATCTCGTCGACCGTGGTCGCCGAGAAGCCCTTCTCCGCGATGAGCGTGACGGCCGCCTCGTAGAGCTTCTGCCGGGTGGCCTGGCGACGCGTGGTGCTGCTGCTGTCCATGCGGTCGATTCTCACAGGTCCCGGCGCGCTCACAGGCTCAGCTCCGGATGCAGCCGGTCCAGCGTCCACACCTGCTTGCGGCGCGCGGCGACCGCGGTCAGGGCCAGCGCCCCCGCGGTGAACGCCAGGAGCACCGCACAGCCTTGCCAGACCGGACCGAGCCCGCCGCCCGTGATCAGCCGGCGCAGCCCCTCGACGATGTAGCTCATCGGCAGATACGGGTGGATCGCACCGAAGAAGCCGGGGCTGGTCTGGACGGGATACGTACCTCCGGCCGAGGTCAGCTGCAGCATCAGCACGGCAAGTACGAGAATCCGTCCCGCCGCGCCGAACCGTGCGTTCAGCCATTGCACGATCGCGCCGAAGCAGCAGGTCACAAGCGCGAGGAAGCCGATCGTTCCGGCGGCGTGGGCCATTTGCAGTCCCAGCCCCCAGTGCAGCACGGACATCAGAGCGGCGACCTGCAGCAGACCGATCGCGGCCACCGGCAGCCAGCCCGCGAGGGCGATCCGCCAGGCGGAGGCCCCGGCGGCGAGCGCCCGCCGGTTGAGCGGCTGGATCAGCATGTACGCCACCATCGCGCCCACCCAGAGGGAGAGCGGGATGAAGTAGGGGGCGAACCCGGTGCCGTAGTTGGGGGCCTTGTGCAACGACTGGGAGGCGAGCTTCACCGGGTCGGCCATCACATCGGTGCGCCGGTCGCGGTCCTGCTTGTCGTAGTCGGGGATCTTGCCGACCCCGTCGTTCAGCCCCTGGGCGAGCGAGGCCGAACCGTCGCCGAGCCGGATCAGCCCGCCGTCCAGACTGGTGGCCCCCTTCTTGAGTTCGCCGACGCCGGTGTTCAGGTCGACGGATCCGGTCCTCGCGGTGGCCAGGCCGGTGTGCAGCTCGTCCGCGCCCTTGGCGACCTTGTGGGCACCGGTGTTGAGCGCGTTGACCTTCGCGACGGCGGACTTCAGGTCCTCGTCCAGGTGCGGGGAGCGTTCGGCGAGGGCGTCGGCCTGCTTCTGCAGGGTCGCCAGCTGTCCGCGCAGCTTCTTCAGATCCCCGTTCTGGTCCTTGACCAGTACGTTCACATCGTCGGCGACCTTCGCGACATCGGCCGCGGCAGTCGTGGCCCGCTTCAGCGGCGGACAGACGGTGGGGTCGGGGAGCAACTGCTCGGTGCAGCGGGTGCGATAGACGTCGGCCAGATCGTCGGAGGCCTCGTGGGCGGCGGTCGCGGCGGTCGGTGCCGTCTTCACCAGAAGGTCGAGGTTGTCCCGTACGGCCTGCGAGGAATCGGCGACCAGCCGGGCGGTGTCGCCGATCGTCCTGCCGTTGTCCTTCAGGAACGGGCGGACGTCGGCCGCCACCCCGTTGACCTTGTCGGCGAGCAGCTGGGTGCCGTCGGCGACCTGTCGGGACCCGGTCTCGAGGTCACCGGCGCCCTTGTTCAGCTTGGCTATTCCGCTCTCCAGCCGACCGCTGCCGGACTTGGCGTCCTTGAGCCCGTCCGCGAGATCCTTCGAGCCCTTCTTCGCCTTGCCGATCCCGCCCTTGAGGTCGTCGGCGCCCTGGGCGGCCTTCGCCGTCGCGTCGTGGAGGTCGGAGAAGGAGATGAAGATCCGGTCGAGGAAGCCGCGCGAGGCATGGACCGAGGCGGCGGTGCGGACCTCGGAGAACACCGTCCGGGAGATCTGCCCGACGATGTAGTTGTTGGCGTCGTTCGTCCGCACCTGGAGCGCACCGGTCTCGGGGGAGTCACCCGAACTGGACGCGATCCGCTCGCTGAAGTCCGTCGGCACGGTCAGCGAGAGGTAGTACGTGCCGTCCTCGACGCCCCGGTCGGCCTGGGCGGAGCTGACCTCGTGCCAATCGAAGATCTTGGAGTCGAGCAGCTCGCCGGTGATCTCGTCCCCGGCCTCGATGCGCTTTCCGGCGGCGGTGGCACCCTTGTCGTTGTCGACCAGGGCGACAGGGATCTTGTCGAGGCGGCTGTACGGGTCCCAGAAGGACCACAGGTACAGGGCGCCGTAGAGCAGGGGCAGGAGCAGGAGCGCGACGAGTGCGGCGCGGGGCAGCCTGCCCCTGCCGAAACGCTTCAGCTCAAGCGCGGCCAGTTTCGGCGAACGCATCGGCCGTCCCCTCATCGATGGTCTTCTCGTCGGTGGTCTTCTCGGCCGTCGCCTCGGGGGCCTCTGCGGGCTCGGACGCGTCCGTGGCGTCCGCCGCCGTGATGTCCGCGGTACCCGTGCTGTCCGTGCGGACGGTGATGGCGTTCCCGGGCGCCTGGCTGCACACGGCGAGCACGGTCGTGCCGCCGTCGGCGACGGAACGCAGCAGCTGCCAGGCCTCGGCGCGCTCGGCGTCGGAGAGCTTGAGATCGGTGTCGTCCACGGCGAGCAGCGGCGGCCGGCCGATCAGCGCGAGGGCGACGGACAGCCGCAGCGCCTCCAGCCGCTCCAGATCGCGTACGGAGGTCCGCTCGGCCTTGGGCAGGGTCGCCAAGTCGAGTCCTGCGGCCTCCAGTGCGGCTTCGATCCGGTTGCGGGCCGTGGCGGCGCGCTCGGCGCGGGGGCGGAGCAGGGCGCGCAGCGAGCCGTCGTACCGGCGCTGCAGCAGGGCGCGCTCGCGCAGGTGCTCGGCGACCGTGAAGGCCGGGTCGAGTTCGCTGACGCCCGGCACCGGGCCGAGCGCGCTGATCCTGCGTACGGCGGCCATCTGGCGCGGCAGGCGCAAGCCGCCCACCTCGGCCCGGCCCTCGGACGGGCGCATCCGGCCCGTCAGGGCCAGCAGCAGGCAGGTGCGGCCGGAGCCGGACGGACCCTCGATCGCGACCAGGGCGCCGGGCGGGGCGTCGAGCCGTACGCCCCGGAAGGCCCAGCCGCGCGGTCCCTTGAGCCCGAAGTCCTCGGCGGTGACAGCTGCCCCGTGCGGGCTGTCCACAGACCCTCCTCTTTTGAACTGACTGGTCAGTACAAAAAGATAGCTCGAACTTGCGCGCGACACAAAAGGCCAGGTCAGGGGGCGATCGAGGTCGATTGTCAGTGGTGGGCCCCACGATGGATGCATACGGCCACGGAGCCGTCACACGACGACAGGAGGTTCGTCATGGCCAACTCGTCCGCAGCTGCCGCCTCTCGGCGCCGCGCAGGCGGCCCTGCCCCCTCACCGACCGGCCCCGCCCCGTCTTCGAGCGGACCGGCGAACGACGTCCACCCGGTGCTGCGCCGGGCCACCGCGCCGCCCGCCGCCCTCGATCTGCTGGCCCAGGCCCGCGATGGCCTCGAAGAGGCCGCCGTGCTCGCCGTGCCGAACGAGCGCTATGCCACCGCTCACCTCGCCGCGCTGCGCACCGCCGCCGCCGTGCTCGCCGCCCGCGGCCGGCCCGAAACGACCAGGCGACGCAGGGAGAGGATCCGCAGCGCCTGGGAAGTCCTCCCGGAGATCGCCCCCGAGCTCACCGAATGGAGCGCCCTGTTCGCTTCAGGGGCCCGCCGCAGGGCCCGGGCGGAAGCGGGCATACCGGGGGCGGCCAGCAGTCGCGACGCCGACGACCTGCTGCGTGACGCGGCCATGTTCCTGCGCCTGGTGGAGCGGCTCCTGGTGCTCCAACCGACGCTCCCTCAGGCCCGGCAGGGGCGGCCCGACGCGGGATGACGGCTGCGGTGGCCCGAGGCAATAGGGTGGACAGCGCCTGTATCACCTGCACCGTTCACGCTCCGCCGTCAGTGGCGGCACCGTGCCGAGGAGTCAACTGCCGTGTCGGATCAGCTGCGCCCCCGCGCCTCCCTCCGTACCGCCGTGGTCTGGGAGGTCCTGAAGGACGCTCTCGACCGTCAGGTCAAGGCGACCGGCAGGGACGCCCTGGACGTCCTGGACACCGGCGGCGGCACCGGAAACTTCGCGGTGCCGGTCGCCCGCCTCGGCCACCGGGTCACCGTCGTCGACCCCAGCCCCAACGCGCTCTTCGCGCTGGAGCGCCGCGCCGCCGAGGCCGGGGTCGCCGATCGCGTCCGAGGCGTCCAGGGCGACATCCTCGGCCTGTTCGAGGTGGTCGAGCGCGGCGGCTACGACGCGGTGCTGTGCCACGGCGTCCTGGAGTACGTCGACGACCCCGCCGAGGGCGTACGCAACGCCGTCGACGCGCTCCGCCCGTCCGGTGAGCTCAGCCTGCTCGCCGCCGGCCTCGGCGGCGCCGTCCTTGCCCGGGCGCTCGCGGGTCACTTCACCGAGGCCCGGCAGGCGCTCAGCGACCCGGCGGGCCGCTGGGGGGCGGGCGACCCGGTGCCCCGGCGGTACACCGCGGAACAGCTCACCGAGCTGGTCTCCGCGGCCGACGTCGAGGTCGGCGCGGTCCACGGCGTACGGGTCTTCGCCGACCTCGTACCGGGTGTTCTGGTGGACACCGAGCCCGGCGCGATGGAGGCACTGCTGAAGCTGGAGACCGCGGTTGCGGAACTCCCGGCGTTCCGCTCGGTCGCGACCCAGCTGCACGTTCTGGGCACGAAGCGCGCCTGAGTCACGGCCGGGGCCCGGCCGCGAGCGGTGCGGGCCGGGCCGAAGTGCGGCGGCAGCGCGGCTGATCAGCGACGCAGCTGCAGATGGAGTACGCCACAGGCCCCCCGATCGGGGCGCAGTCACCGTATGATCGGGGGACACCATCCGGCATGACGGATCGGATGTTGGGGAATCTACGCCTCAGCAGCTGAGCCGTTGTGGCGGCCCGGACTGGCTGATTGGCGAACAGGGCGGGTTTCACGGGGGCGAATCCCTGCCTATCCTGGAAGGGCCGCATACCGGCCGCCCCCCGCGGCCGACGACGAGGAGGACTCCGTGCCGCTCTCGGAGCACGAGCAGCGAATGCTCGAGCAGATGGAGCGAGCGCTGTACGCCGAAGATCCCAAGTTCGCGACAGCGCTCGAGGGAAGCGGGCTGCGTACGTACACCCGGCGACGGGTTTACCAGGCGGTCGCAGGCTTCCTTGTGGGTATCGCGCTCCTCATGGCCGGAATGGTCGCCCAGCAGATCTGGATCAGCGTGGTGGGGTTCCTCGTCATGCTGGGCTGCGCGGTCCTTGCGGTCACCGGTTGGCGCAAGGCTCCCAAGCCCGGCGAGCAGCAGGCGTCCGGGGGCAAGGGCGAGCGCCGACACCCCAAGCAACGCCGAACCGTGATGAACCGGATCGAGCAGCGGTGGCAGCGCCGCCGTGACGAGCAGGGTCAGTAAGCGCTTCTGAACGTGTGCTGGTGAGGGGCGGCCGCATCATCGCGGCCGCCCCTCACCCATGTCCGTGTACCGCCTGCCGCCCCTGGCGGTACCGTCCTTCGATTTCCCCCTGCCCAAGGGCAGGCGAAGGCACTCCCCCGGGCAGTGGTCCCTGCCGCTCACGGCGTTCTCCAACCCCGGGGCGGGCCGAGAACCGAGCCCGTACGTCCGGTGAGGAGGAAGAGGCGCGGCCGGTGACCGCGCCCCCTGCTCAGCCCCGCTGGCGGGACGGCCACCGCGGCAACCCGCGCCACCGCGCCGCCCACCGGTCGATGAGCGCGGACCAGCTTTCGGACGCCGCCCATATCACCCGAACGGCCGAACGTGGTGCCACCACCGCGCGGATCCGGGCGAAGCGGTCGGCCGAGGCCCGTACCCCGTCCCGCACCGTCTCCACGTCCTCGGCGAGCCCGGTGGCCGCCCGGGGCTGCGGGGCGTAGAGCACCTGCTCCACGGCGCCTGCCACCCGGTGCACGGCTGCGGCCTCGTCGGGGTCCAGCCGCCCCAGCCGTACGACCCGCGCTGCCGCCTTGCGCGGGGTCAGCGAGTCGTCGGGGCCGATGCCGTGGTCCCACGCCGTGTCGGTGATCTCCCGCCAGGCCGCCAGCGTTCTGGCTGTCGCGTCCGCCGGCGTACGCCCCGCGGACCAGTTCAGCCTGCGCGTACGTACCCGAACCCGCCAGAACAACGGCAACAGCAGCAGTGCGAGCACCAGCAGGGCCGCCAGAACCACCCGGACGACGGTGCCCACCGGCGTGCCCGGGTCCTGCGGAGCCGCTGCTCCCGGCGCCGTCGACGAGCCGCACTCGCCCTGCCTGCGAAGCTGCGGCGGGCAGCTGTCCGACGCGGACGGCGCGGCCGACGGCGCGGCCGAAGCACTCGCCTGCGGACGGCTCGGGTTGGCCGAGCCGCCCGCGGGGGCGTCCGGCAGGGTGTACTCGGGCGCGCTGCCCCGCGTCGGGGTCGGCTCGAAGCGGGTCCAGCCGATGCCCTCGAAGTACAGCTCCGGCCAGGCGTGCGCATCGCGCAGCCCCACCGACATCGAACCGTCCGACTGCCCGGTGCCGGGCGTGAAGCCCACCGCGACCCGGGCCGGAATGCCCAGCGTCCGCGCCATCGCGGCCATCGTGAACGAGAAATGGACGCAGAAACCCCGCTTGGCCTTCAGGAACCGGCCGATCGCGGCCGAGCCGGTGCCGGAGGTCACCGAGGTGTCGTAGGTGAAGCGGCCGTCCAGGGCGAAGAAATTCTGCAGCTTCACCGCTCGCTCGTAGTTGTCGGTGGCACCCTTCGTCACCTGCTCCGCCGTCTCCTTGACGACCTTCGGCAGCGAGCCGGGTACCTGGGTGTACTCCCGCCGCATCGATGCCGACGCCGGGCCCGCCGCGGCGAGCTGATCCGCGGTCGGCTGCACCACCAGGCTGGAGACCGTGTACTGCGCCCCACGGGTCGTCTGGCCGCGATCCCCGACGAGGGTGCGTCCCGTCCGCTCGTAACGCCAGTTCCCGCCGATCTTGATCTCGGTCGCGGGGTAGGGGAGCGGCAGGTAGGTCTGCTGGTACGAACGGGACGCGGAGATGTTCGACCTGATCTCTGTGACGGCGACGTCCGCGGCCAGGCCGTCCGGGTCGGGGAGCCGCTTCGGCACGTCCTGCAGGCTTCGCCGCGAGGGCCGCCACTCGCTCCCGGTGAACTGGTCCAGCGCCAGGATCCGCAGGTAGAAGTCCTGCGGGCTGCCGGAATTGGTGCGGTACGACATCACCTGCCGGTTCTCGGGCTGGTTCAGATCGTTCTGCAGCGAGACCAGCGGGTTCACCGCGGAGATCGTGCCGCCGCCTCCGCCCTTGCCGGAGCCGCTCCCCGAACCGGTCAGCCAACCACCGCTGAGCGCGGACGTCGGTACGACCAGGGCCATACCCAGCGCCAGCGCACCGATCCGCCGCCCGGTGCGGACCGGTGCGAGCGGCCGCCCGCTCGACATTTCGAGACCGGCCGCCAGACCGCTCGGTGACCGGCCCGTGCCGCCGAAGACCCGCCCCCACTGGGAGATCCGGTCCCGGCCCTCGGCCAGCAGCAGGATCAGATAGCCGGAGGCCGCCAGCAGGAACCACAGCCGCCCCGCACCACCGGACAGTCCCGCGGCGACCGAGTAGAGCGCGAGGAGGGGCAGGCCGGCCGGAGCCGCGCTGCGGAACGTCACCGCGAGGGTGTCCACGGCAAGACCGATCAGCAGCACACCGCCGACCAGCATCAGCCGGATGCCGTCCGTCGCGGGCGCCGGGATGGCGTACCTCCCGACGTCGTCCGCACCTGCGATGAGCAGGTCGGCGAGCCGCTGGACGGCCTCGGGACCGGGGAGGAAACCGACCAGGGCCTGCCCCCGGGCGAACACCACGGTCAGCATCACCAGAGTGAGCAGGAACTGCACCGTGATGATCAGCAGCCGGGGCAACGGCACCCGGCGGGCGAGTGCGCCCACTCCGCTCTGGATCGCCAGCAGGAACGCGGCCTGCACGATCCAGGAGGCCGGGTCGACCAAGGGCAGCATCGAACCCGCTGCCAACAGCGTCGCCGCAAAGGCGCACAGCGCCAGCCGACCACGACCGCTCATGCCCGTCCCCTCATGACCATCCCCCGGTGAAACCTGTCGTACCGCCCATGGAGCCGCCCGACAGGGCGGACTGCGTCACGGCGCTCTGCTGCCCCGCCAGCTGCCACAACTGGGCGAGATCGGCCCCGGGCTGCACCAGGACCGCTGTCCAGCCCGATTCGCGCAGCAGCCGCAGCCGCTCCTCCGCCCCCGCAGGAGCGGCGCCGTGCGACTCTCCCTGCACCCAGGTGTCGCTGTCCAGCACGAACGCGACGGCGCCGCCGCTGCGCTGCCGCATCCGGGCCGCCACCGCCGCCTGCTCCTCGTCCAGATCGCCGAAGAAGGCGACCAGCAGCCCTTGGTTGCCGCCGCGCAGCACGTCGTACGCGCGCGAAAGGCCGCCCCCGTCGGAGTGGTCGACGACCGCGAGCGTGTCCATCATCAGTCCCGCCGAGTCGGCGGACTCGTGGGTCGAACCGGCGAATCCGCCCTCACCCTCGCCCGGCACCGAACTGCCGTCGTCGGTCAGCAGCCGCACCGCGAAGCCCCGCTCCAGCATGTGCACCAGCGCGGATGCGGCTCCCGACACCGCCCATTCGAAGGCCGAGTCGGGCCCGGTCCCCTGGTAGGCGATCCGCCGGGTGTCCAGCAGCACCGTGCATCTGGCCCGCTGGGGCTGCTCCTCGCGGCGCACCATCAGCTCGCCGTAGCGCGCGGTGGAGCGCCAGTGGACCCGACGCAGATCGTCGCCATGCCGGTAGCCCCGTGGAATCACGTCGTCCTCACCGGCCAAGGCCAGCGCGCGCTGCCGTCCCTCGCCGTACCCGGCGGCCTCGCCCGCTAGCCGGACCGGCGGCAGCGGCTGGGTCCGCGGGATGACGACCAGGGTGTCGTACGCGCTGAACGAGCGGGTCAGCTCGCACATCCCGAACGGATCGCTCAGCTGCAGCTGCAGCGGTCCGAGCGGATACCGCCCGCGCAGATCCGACCGCACCCGGTACGACACCTCGCGTCGGCCGCCCGCTTCCACCCGGTCCAGGACGAACCGGGGCCGCGGCCCGAGCACATAGGGCACCCGGTCCTGCAGCATGAGCAGCCCGGTGGGCAGCCGCGACACGTTCTCCATCCGCAGGTGCACCCGCGCCTCGGTGCCCGCGGGCACCCGGGACGGGGAGAGCCGCCGGGTGCCCGCGACCCGGTAGCGGGTGCGGAACAGCACCGCCACGCAGACCAGAGGCAGCGTGGCGAGCAGCAGCCCGACCCGCAGCAGGTCGCCCTGGCCCAGCACGTAGGCGCAGACCGCGGCCGCGATCCCGGCCGCGAGGAAGGACCGCCCGCGTGTGGTGAGCCCGCCCAGCGCGGCCCGCAGACCGCCCTTGTCGTCGCCGTCGTTCATCGCGGCCGGCCCCCCTGCTGCCATCACACCCGCCGCATGCCGGGCGGCTGCTGCCGGCCGTACACGGGGCCGGGCTGGTGCTGCGGAGGCGCCGGGACGGTCGCACCGCCACCGGCGGTCGGCACCGGCGTCTGCTGCAGGATCTCCAGCACGACCTGCTCCGCGGTACGACGGTTCAACTGGGCCTGGGCGGTGGGCAGCAGACGGTGCGCGAGCACCGCGACCGCCAGCGCCTGCACGTCGTCGGGCAGGCAGTAGTCCCGCCCGCTCAGCGCCGCCGAGGCCTTCGCCGCGCGGAGCAGGTGCAGCGTGGCGCGCGGCGAGGCTCCGAGCCTGAGATCCGGGTGGTTCCGGGTGGCCCCGACCAGCTCCACCGCGTACCGCCGTACGGATTCGGCGACATGGACGGTCCGCACCGCCTCGATCAGCTTCACGATGTCGTGGGCGTGTGCCACCGGCTGCAGATCGTCGAGCGGGGAGACCCCGCCGTGCACGTCGAGCATCTGCAGCTCGGCCTCCGCGCTGGGATAGCCGATCGACACCCGGGCCATGAACCGGTCGCGCTGGGCCTCGGGCAGCGGATACGTGCCCTCCATCTCCACCGGGTTCTGCGTGGCCACCACCATGAACGGGTCCGGCAGTTCGTAACTGTGCCCGTCGATGGTGACCTGGCGCTCCTCCATCGACTCCAGCAACGCGGACTGGGTCTTGGGCGAGGCGCGGTTGATCTCGTCGCCGATCACGATCTGGGCGAAGATCGCACCCGGCTTGAATTCGAAGTCGCGCCGCTGCTGGTCGAAGATGGACACACCGGTGATGTCGGAAGGCAGCAGGTCCGGTGTGAACTGGATGCGCCGCACGGAGCAGTCGATCGACCGCGCGAGCGCCTTGGCCAGCATGGTCTTGCCCACCCCGGGGACGTCCTCGATGAGGAGATGCCCCTCTGCGAGCAGCACGGTCAGCGAAAGCCGAACGACCTCAGGCTTGCCCTCGATCACAGCCTCCACCGACCTGCGCACCCGCTCCGCTGTGGTCGTCAGATCTGTGAGGCTCGCTCGATCGTCATAGGTCGTCACCCGGCCCTCCTCGGCCCTGCCCCACGCTCTCAAGGAGCAGGGGATACCCCATTCACGGGCCGATGCGCTGGTAGTTGGCCCGGCCACCCCGATAAACGGACCCCCGCCGGAACGGTCCGGTGGGATGTCACACCCGCATTCTTGTTGCCGTTACCGCTTCGTGTCACTCGCCTGTGGATAAGTGGGTGCGAAATGTCAGGGTCGGGGGCATTTTAGGTGCCCGGAAAAAATTCCGCGAGCGTCAGATGACGGGGTGGATCTCGCGCAGCAAGCCGCTGGTCACGTCGAAGACGAAGCCGCGGACGTCATCGGTGTGCAGAAGGAACGGCGAGGTGCGGACGCGCTGCATCGACTGCCGTACGTCCTGATCCGCGTCCTTGTACGCCTCCACCGCCCAGACCGGCCGCTGGCCGACCTCCGCCTCCAGCTCCTGACGGAACTCCTCGGTGATCGACTCGAGGCCGCAGTTGGTGTGGTGGATGAGTATGACGCTGCGGGTGCCGAGCGCCCGCTGGCTGATGGTCAGGGAGCGGATCACGTCGTCGGTGACGACGCCGCCCGCGTTGCGGATGGTGTGGCAGTCGCCGAGCGCCAGACCGAGCGCGTCGTGGAGGTCGAGCCGGGCGTCCATGCAGGCGACCACGGCGACCTTCAGCACCGGCCGCGCGTCCATACCGGGATCGTCGAACTCGGCCGCGTAACGGATGTTCGCCTCGACCAGGTGGTCGATGACCGTCCCGCCGGTGCGGGCCTGGCCGGCAGCGGGTGCGGGATGCTCAGCGGAGGACTGCGCGGAAGTCGACATGGATATGACGTTAGCCGCCGCGGATCACCCTGGCGTGCCGTGAGAAGGGACAAAGAACGTCAACGAGGCTTGTTGTGAGGTAACCCACAAGCCCTAGGCCGGCTCACTCGACCGAGTGAACAGCGGGCGGGGCGACGCGCTGCCGGGCTGATTGATCGGGAATCGATCGAATGGCAGGGTGGACTAAGGTGACGGGAAGTTACCGACACCTTGCACATTCCGAAGATTTCCCTCGTGTGCGCGGCGTACGTACGGCCCGGCCCTCTCCCGCTCGCCGGTCGGCCGACGCCACTTCCCCGGCGCCGGCGGACCACCCCCTTCCGAGCGGGCGGGGACCAGGCCGTACGTGCAGCCACACGGGACCTGAGCCTGAGAGGGCGCATGAGCCAGACCCGACACGTCCCGGTGATGCTCCAGCGATGCCTGGACCTGTTGGCCCCGGCTCTGGAGGTGACGAGTCCGCAACAGCCCGTGGTCGTCGACTGCACCCTCGGTCTCGGAGGCCACAGCGAGGCCCTCCTCGCCGCCTTCCCGTCCGCCCGGCTGATCGCGCTGGACCGGGACAAGGAGGCGCTGCGGCTCTCCGGCCAGCGGCTCGCCCCGTACGGTGACCGGGCCACGCTGGTGCACGCGGTCTACGACGAGCTGCCCGAGGTGCTCGCCCGGCTCGGCGTCCCCAAGGTCCAGGGCATCCTGTTCGACCTCGGCGTCTCCTCCATGCAGCTGGACGAGGCCGACCGCGGATTCGCGTACGCCCAGGACGCCCCGCTCGACATGCGGATGGACCAGACGACCGGCATCAGCGCGGCCGAGGTCCTCAACACGTACCCGCCGGGCGAGCTCGTCCGGATCCTGCGTGCGTACGGCGAGGAGAAGCAGGCCAAGCGGATCGTCTCCGCGATCGTGCGCGAGCGCGAGAAGGAACCGTTCAGCAACAGCGCCCGGCTGGTCGAGCTGATCCGTGACTCACTGCCGCAGGCGGCCAAGCGAACCGGCGGCAATCCCGCCAAACGGACCTTCCAGGCGCTGCGCATCGAGGTGAACGGCGAGCTCTCCGTCCTGGAGCGGGCGATCCCGGCCGCCGTGGAGGCCCTCGCCGTGGGCGGCCGGATCGCCGTTCTCTCGTACCACTCGCTGGAGGACCGGCTGGTCAAGCAGGTCTTCGCGGCAGGCGCGGCCAACACGGCGCCGCCCGGACTGCCCGTCGTCCCCGAGCGCTACCAGCCGAGGCTGAAGCTCCTGACCCGCGGTGCGGAGCTGCCCACGGAGGAGGAGGTCGCCGAGAACCGGCGCGCCGCGCCCGCCCGGCTGCGCGGCGCCCAGCGGATTCGCGAGGAGGAGCGATGAACTCAGCCGGCCCGGCCGGGACGGCACCGGGAAAGGCCGAGGTGACGCGATGAGCGGGCCGGTCGGACAGCTCAGAGGGCGGGCCGCGCGGCTCGCCCGGCTGATGCCCGCCAGGTCCAGCAGTGCGGCCCGTACACCCTTCGTCCTGCTGGTCGTGCTGCTCCTCGGCGGCGGCCTGATCACCCTGTTGCTGCTGAACTCCGCGCTCAACGAGGGGTCGTTCAGGCTGAGCGAACTGAAGAAGCGGACCACCGACCTCACCGACGAGGAGCAGGCTCTCCAGCGCGACGTCGACGGCCGCTCCGAGCCGGACGCACTGGAGCGGCGCGCCCGCGAGCTCGGCATGGTGCCCGGCGGCAGTCCCGCCTTCCTCAACCCGGACGGCACGGTCCGTGGCGTCCCCTCCGAGGCCGTCGCCCAGCGGACCCGGGCGCCCGCGCCGCCTGCCGGCGCCTCGCCGTCGAAATCCGTAGCGCCGCCGTCCACCCCGCCGTCCGCCGCCGCCACGTCCCCGGCCCTGGCCGCCGCGAAGCCGAGCACCTCGGCAGCTCCGCCCACGCAATCGCCCGCCCCGGCACCGCCTGCCACGAAGCCCAGCACTTCGGCAGCTCCGCCCGCGCAACCGCCCACCCCGGCACACCAGTCCTCGACCAGTCCCGGCAGGTGACGCAGTGCCCTCGAAGGAACCGCCGCGCCGCCGGGTCCCCGGCCCCGCGCGCCCCCGCAGCGCCGCAGCCGGCTCGGGCCGCCCCCGGCCCGCCGCGCGCCGCCCGTCGGCGCAGGTACCGCGTCGCCGCGCCCCGCGGGGGCCGTCGGCGCGCCCGCTGCGCCTCGGCAGCCCGCGCCCCCGGCTCCGCCTGGTCAGCCTGGGGCTGACGCTCGTCATGCTGGCGTTCGTCGTCCGGCTCCTCCAGGTCCAGGCCGTCGACGCCAGCGCGTACGCGGCCAAGGCCGAGCAGAACCGCTACCTCGAGTACACGATCTCCGCCGAGCGCGGCGAGATCACCGACCGCAGCGGCATCGCTCTCGCCATCAGCGTCGACGCCTACGACATCACTGCCGACCCCAAGATGTTCACGCCCGAGGACAGCAAGGCCCCGGACGCACCGCAGCAGGCCGCGGCCCTCCTCGCCCCCATCCTCGGTGTCGACGCCGAGGAGCTGACGAAGAAGCTGTCGAAGCCGAAGAGCCGGTACGCCGTGCTGGCGCGCCGCCAGACCCCACAGGTGTGGAAGCAGATCAAGGACCTCAAGTCCGTCTTCGCCGAGAAGGCGCAGAAGGACAGGGCGAACGGCGGCCCCGGAGCCAATGTGCTGGCCGGCGTCTTCCAGGAGTCGACCACCAAACGGGTTTACCCCAACGGTGGGCTGGCCGCCGGGATACTGGGCTACGTCAACGCCGAGGGCAAGGGCGCGGGCGGTCTCGAATCGCAGCTGGACAAGGAGCTCGCGGGTGAGGACGGCAAGATCAAGTACGCCCAGTCCGGTGGCCGCCGGGTGCCCACCGCGGGCACCAAGGAGGTCCCGGCCGTCGCCGGTTCCGACATCGAGCTGACCATCGACAGGGACATCCAGTGGGCTGCCCAGAAGGCCATCTCGGACCAGGTGAAGAAGTCCAAGGCGGACCGCGGCTATGTGATCGTGCAGAACACCCGGACCGGCCAGGTCCTCGCCATGGCCAACGCCCCGGGCTTCGACCCCAACGACCTCTCGCAGGCCGACGCGGCGTCGCTGGGAAACGCGGCCGTGCAGGACGTGTACGAACCCGGCTCCACCAGCAAGGTCATGTCCATGGCCGCCGTCCTGGAGGAAGGGGCGGCCACCCCCGGTACCCATGTCACCGTCCCCAACCGGCTCCACCGCGGCGACCGGCTCTTCAAGGACGACATCGACCACGCCACCTGGTACCTGACGCTCAACGGCGTACTCGCCAAGTCCAGCAACATCGGCACCATCCTGGCCACCGGGCAGCTCGGCAAGACGCAGGCAGAGGCCAACAAGGTCCTCTACTCGTACCTGCGCAAATTCGGCATCGGCAGCCCGACCGGACTGGACTACCCGGGTGAGACGCCCGGCATCCTCGCCAAACCGCAGGACTGGTCGACCTCGCAGCAGTACACGATCCCGTTCGGCCAGGGACTCTCGCTCAACGCCATGCAGGCCGCCTCGGTCTACTCGACGATCGCCAACGGCGGTGTCCGGATCCAGCCCACCCTGGTCCGCGGTACCAAGGGCGCCGACGGCCGCTTCACCCCGGCGACCGCCCCCGAACAGACCCGGGTGATCAGCGAGAAGACGGCGAAATCGCTCGCGGGCATGCTGGAGTCGGTGGTCGGGGACGAGGAAGGCACCGGTACGAAGGCCCGTATCCCCGGCTACCGGGTCGCGGGCAAGACCGGCACGGCCAACCGGGTCGATCCGGTTCGCGGCGGATACCACGGCTACACCGCGTCCTTCGCGGGCTTCGCGCCCGCCGACGACCCGCAGATCACTGTCTACTGCGCGATCCAGAACCCGACGAAGGGCAGCTACTTCGGCGGCCAGATCTGCGGTCCCATCTACAAACAGGTCATGGAGTTCGCGCTGAAGACGCTCCAGACCGCACCGTCCGGCAGCGGGTCCGCCCATCTGCCGGTGTCCTTCCAGCCCGGCGAGTGAACTCGGGGTAACCAGCCAGTGACAACCATCACCCCCGATCCCGGGAACCGGAACGGGAACCGACCGGGAGCGGCCCCCTCACTTCGCGAGAGGCCGGGTGCGCCCGGTACGCTCACCGCCGTGCCCCACGCTGAACAGTCCCAAACCATCCAGAAGGACGCCCCTGTGAACTACCCGGGAGCGCCCCGCCCGGATCGGCTCCGGCCGACCACCCTCGGCGAGCTGGCAGCCCGGCTGGGAGTCGAATCGCCCGGATCCGGTGAGGTCACCGGCATCACCCATGACTCACGGGCGGTGCGGCCCGGCGATGTGTACGCGGCGCTGCCCGGCGCCCGCCTCCACGGCGCCGACTTCGTGACCCAGGCGGCCGGCCTCGGCGCGGCGGCGGTCCTCACCGACCCGACGGGTGCCGAGCGCGCCGCCGCCACCAGCCTGCCGGTGCTGGTCACCGAGAACCCGCGCGGCCGGATGGGCGAACTCGCCGCGGAGATCTACGGGCGGCCCGGCGCCGACCTCCTGCAGATCGGCATCACGGGAACGTCCGGGAAGACCACCACCGCGTATCTCATCGAGGGCGGTTTCCGGGGTGCCGGACGTAGCACCGGGCTGATCGGCACCGTCGAGACACGGATCGGCGACGAGCGCATCAAGTCCGAGCGCACCACCCCTGAAGCGACCGACCTCCAGGCCCTGTTCGCCGTCATGCGCGAGCGCGGCGTCGACGCGGTCGCCATGGAGGTCTCCAGCCACGCGCTGGTGCTCGGCCGGGTCGACGGCTGTGTCTTCGACGTCGCCGTCTTCAACAACCTCAGCCCGGAGCACATGGAGTTCCATTCCGGCATGGAGGACTACTTCGCCGCCAAGGCCCAGCTGTTCACGCCGGAGCGCAGCCGGCGGGGCGTCGTCAACTTCGACGACGAGTACGGCCGCAGGCTGATCACCGGGGCGTCCGTTCCGGTCGTCACCTTCTCCGCCGAGGGCCACCTGGACGCCGACTGGCGCGCCGAGGACGTCGAAGTCGGTCCGCTGGGCTCCACCTTCACCGTGGTCGGGCCCAAGGGCGAGCGGATCACCGCCAGGGCCCCGCTGCCCGGCCCGTTCAACGTCGCCAACACGCTCGCCGCGATCGTCACGCTGGCCGTCGCGGGCGTCGACCCGCAGACCGCGGCCGACGGCGTCGCCGCCGTCCCCGGAGTCCCCGGCCGACTGGAACGCGTCGACGCCGGACAGCCGTACCTCGCGCTCGTCGACTACGCGCACAAGACCGACGCCGTCGAGTCAGTCCTGCGCTCCCTGCGCAAGGTCACCGAGGGCAAACTGCACATCGTGCTCGGCTGCGGCGGCGACCGCGACACCACCAAACGCGGACCGATGGGGGCGGCAGCTGCCCGGCTCGCCGACACCGCCGTGCTGACCTCCGACAACCCCCGCTCCGAGGACCCTCTGGCCATCCTCGCCGCGATGCTCTCGGGCGCCGCCGAGGTGCCCGTCCACGAGCGCGGCGAGGTCCTGGTCGACGCCGACAGGGCCGCCGCCATCGCCGCCGCGGTCGCCCGCGCCCGGCCCGGTGACACCGTGCTGATCGCCGGCAAGGGCCACGAACAGGGCCAGGACATCCACGGAGTGGTACGGCCCTTCGACGACCGTACGGTGCTGCGCGCGGCCATCGCCCGTTCCTTGGGGCAGGAGAGCGCCGACGACGCCCCCGAGGACACCCCGGACCTCGCCCACACCCACGAGAACAACAGTCAGGGATGACCAAGTGATCGCCCTTACCCTCGCCGAGATCGCCGATATCGTCGGCGGGCAGTCGCACGACATACCGGATCCGGCAGCGACCGTCAGCGGACCTGTCGTCATCGACTCCCGAGCGGTGGAGCAAGGCAGCCTGTTCGTCGCCTTCGCCGGTGAGCGGGTCGACGGCCACGACTATGCGCAGCGCGCCGTCGAGGCGGGCGCGGCAGCCGTACTGGCCGCCCGCCCCGTCGGCGTCCCGGCGATCGTCGTCGACGACGTCGTCGCCGCGCTCGGCGCCCTCGCCCGGACCGTCGTCGGACGGCTCGGCACCGCCGTCGTCGCTCTCACCGGCTCCGCGGGCAAGACCTCCACCAAGGACCTGATCGCCCAACTCCTGGAGCGCAAGGGTCCCACCGTCTTCCCCGCGGGCAACCTCAACAACGAGATCGGACTGCCGCTCACCGCCCTGCGCGCCACCGAGAGCACCGAACACCTCGTCCTCGAGATGGGTGCGCGCTACATCGGTGACATCCGCTACCTCACCGGACTGATCCCGCCGCGGATCGGCCTCGTCCTCAACGTCGGCACCGCACACATCGGTGAGTTCGGCGGCCGCGAGCAGATCGCCATCGCCAAGGGCGAGATGGTCGAGTCGCTCCCCGAGGACGGAGTCGCCGTCCTCAACGCCGACGATCCGCTCGTGCGCGCCATGTCCTCCCGTACGAAAGCCCGGGTGCTGCTCTTCGGCGAAGCCGCGGATGCGGACGTACGGGGAGAGAAGGTCCGTCTCACCGACGACGGCCGCCCCGCATTCACGCTCCACACACCCACCGGGTGCAGCGATGTGACCATGCGCCTGTACGGTGAGCACCACGTGTCGAACGCGCTCGCCGCGGCCGCCGTCGCCCATGAGTTGGGCCTGTCCGCAGACGAGATCGCCGAAGCGCTCTCCGAGGCGGGCACCCTCTCCCGCTGGCGCATGGAGGTCACCGAGCGTCCGGACGGCGTGACGTTCGTCAATGACGCCTACAACGCGAACCCCGAATCCATGCGAGCAGCGCTGCGCGCGCTGGTCGCCATGGGGAAGGGCCGGCGTACGTGGGCGGTGCTCGGCCCCATGGCCGAGCTCGGCGACGCCTCGCTCACCGAGCACGACGCGGTCGGACGGCTTGCCGTCCGGCTCAACGTCAGCAAGCTCGTCGCGGTCGGGGGCAGAGAGGCCTCCTGGCTGCAACTGGGCGCATACAACGAGGGTTCGTGGGGTGAGGAGTCGGTGCACGTGTCCGACGCACAGGCTGCCGTCGACCTGTTGCGCAGTGAACTGCGCGCGGGAGACGTCGTGCTGGTGAAGGCGTCCCGGTCGGCCGGCCTGGAAAAGGTCGTCCAGGCACTGCTGGAGAACTCGACCGAGGGCGAGGTCACCGGCCGATGAGGCAGATCCTCTTCGCGGGGGCCATCGGGCTCTTCCTGACCCTGGTCGGTACCCCGCTGCTGATCAAGCTCCTGGCCCGCAAGGGGTACGGGCAGTTCATCCGCGACGACGGCCCGCGCAGCCACGGCAGCAAGAAGGGCACGCCCACCATGGGCGGCATCGCCTTCATCCTGGCCACGCTGATGGCGTACGTCCTGGCGAAGGTGATCACCGGCGAGCAGATGCGCTTCTCCGGTGTGCTGGTCCTGTTCCTGATGACCGGTATGGGACTTGTCGGGTTCCTCGACGACTACATCAAGATCGTCAAGCAGCGTTCGCTCGGCCTGCGGGCCAAGGCGAAGATGGCCGGCCAGCTGATCGTCGGCATCGCCTTCGCGGTGTTGTCGCTCCAGTTCGCCGACGGCCGCGGCAACACCCCGGCCTCCACCAAGCTGTCGTTCGTCACGGACTTCGGCTGGTCGATCGGCCCGGTGCTGTTCGTCGTCTGGGCGCTGTTCATGATCCTCGCCATGTCCAACGGCGTGAACCTGACGGACGGTCTGGACGGTCTGGCCACCGGCGCCTCCGTGATGGTCTTCGGCGCCTACACCTTCATCGGGCTGTGGCAGTTCCAGGAGTCCTGTGCCAACGCGGTCTCCCTGACAAACCCCAACGCCTGCTTCGAGGTCCGCGACCCGCTCGACCTCGCCGTCGTCGCCTCCGCGTTGATGGGCGCCTGCTTCGGCTTCCTGTGGTGGAACACCTCGCCCGCCAAGATCTTCATGGGTGACACCGGTTCGCTGGCGCTCGGCGGCGCGCTCGCGGGTCTCGCGATCTGCTCCCGCACCGAGTTCCTGATGGCCATCCTCGGTGGCCTCTTCGTGATGATCACCATGTCCGTGGTCATCCAGGTCGGCTCCTTCAAGATGACCGGCAAGCGGGTCTTCCGAATGGCGCCGCTCCAGCACCACTTCGAACTCAAGGGCTGGTCCGAAGTCCTTGTCGTGGTCCGTTTCTGGATCATCCAGGGCATGTGCGTGATCGTCGGACTCGGTCTCTTCTACGCAGGGTGGGCAGCCGCCAAGTGAGCAACCAGGACTGGCAGGGCAAGCACGTCACCGTCGCCGGGCTCGGTGTCAGCGGTATCCCCGCCGCCCGTGTCCTGAACGGCCTCGGCGCCGTCGTCACCGTGGTCAACGACGGGGACGACGAGCGTTCCCGTGCACAGGCCGCCGAGCTGGAGGCGCAGGGAATCACCGTGCGCCTCGGCGACGGGGCGACCCTGCCCGAGTCCACCGAGCTCATCGTCACCACCCCCGGCTGGAAGCCCGACAAGCCGCTCTTCGCAGCAGCCGCCGAGGCGGGTGTCCCGGTCTGGGGCGATGTCGAGCTCGCCTGGCGGCTGCGCGGCCACGACGGCAGGGAACCGGCCCCCTGGCTCGCGGTCACCGGCACCAACGGCAAGACCACGACCGTACGGATGCTCGCCTCGATCCTGGAGGCTGCCGGGCTGCGCACGGCGGCCGTCGGCAACATCGGGGTCTCCCTGCTGGACGCGGTGCTCGGTGACGAGACGTACGACGTACTCGCCGTCGAGCTCTCCAGCTACCAGCTGCACTGGGCGCCCTCGCTGCGAGCACACTCCGCGGTCGTCCTGAACCTGGCGCCCGACCATCTCGACTGGCACGGCTCCATGGAGGCGTACGTCGCGGACAAGGGCAGGATCTACGAGGGCAACCGGATCGCCTGCGTCTACAACGCGGCCGACAAGGCCACCGAGGACCTGGTCCGGCAGGCGGACGTCGAGGAGGGCTGCCGCGCCATCGGCTTCACCCTCGGGACCCCTGGACCGTCCCAGCTGGGCGTCGTCGACGGCATCCTCGTCGACCGGGCCTTCGTGACCAACCGGCAGAAGCAGGCACAGGAGCTCGCCGAGGTCGGGGACGTCAACCCGCCCGCCCCGCACAACATCGCCAACGCCCTGGCGGCCGCGGCGCTGGCCCGCGCGTTCGGCGTCGAGCCCAGGGCGGTCCGGGACGGGCTGCGGGCCTTCCGCCCCGACGCGCACCGCATCGAACATGTCGCGGACGTCGCCGAAGTCGCGTACATCGACGACTCCAAGGCGACCAACACCCATGCCGCGGAGGCCTCCCTCGCGGCGTACGACCCGATCGTCTGGATCGCCGGCGGCCTCGCCAAGGGCGCCACCTTCGACGAACTGGTGAGCGGGGCCGCGAAGCGGCTGCGCGGCGTCGTGCTGATGGGCCGTGACCGGGCACTGATCCGCGAAGCCCTCACGCGACACGCCCCCGAGGTCCCGGTCGTCGACCTCGAGCGGACCGACACTGGGGCGATGTCCGAGGCGGTCCGCGAGGCGGCACGGCTCGCCCGGCCGGGAGACACCGTACTGATGGCCCCGGCCTGCGCCTCGATGGACATGTTCGCCAATTACAACAAGCGGGGCGAGGCATTCGCGGACGCGGTCCGCGCACTCGCCGACGAGAGCGCCTGACGGGTCCGGCCGCCGCGCCGTACTGTCCCGGAGAACCGGGCACGGACGGCTCCGCCGCGTGCCCCGGCCCTCGGCAGCAGCCCCGGGGCACGAGCAGTGGAGGGGACAGCGACAATGCCGGCCGACGAGAGCTCCGCCGCGCGCGGTACAGGCCGCTCACAGGCGACCGCGGCGATCAGCCGGGTGCTCGCACCGCCCCTCCTGGCCTCAGCCCGCCTGGCAGGGCCCCCGGTGCCCGCCGGTCTCGCTCTGCGCGGCAGGCTGGCGGCGGGCACCGGCCGACGGCCTGCGGTGCCGCGCTCCAGGGGCCACGACGGCTCCGGCCCGCGCACCCCCCGCAGGAGTGGTGTGCGGCGGATGTACGAGCAGGCACGCCGGGCCTGGGACCGCCCGCTGACCGCGTACTACCTGATCCTCGGCGCCGGCCTGCTGATCACCGTGCTCGGCCTGGTGATGGTCTACTCCGCCTCGATGATCAAGGCGCTGGAGCTGGACAAGCCCGGCACGTATTTCTTCCGTAAGCAGTTCCTCGCGGCGGTCATCGGCTCCGCGCTGCTGGTGATCGCCTCCCGGATGCCCGTCAAGCTCCACCGGGCGCTCGCCTACCCGCTGCTCATGGGCACGGTCTTCCTGATGGTGCTGGTCCAGGTGCCGGGGATAGGGATGTCGGTCAACGGCAACCAGAACTGGCTCTACCTGGGCGGCCCCTTCCAGCTCCAGCCCAGCGAGTTCGGCAAGCTGGCCCTGATCCTCTGGAGCGCCGATCTGCTCGCCCGCAAACAGGACAAGCGGCTGCTGACGCAGTGGAAGCACATGCTGGTGCCGCTCGTCCCGGTCGCCTTCATCCTCCTCGGGCTGATCATGCTCGGCGGCGACATGGGAACTGCGATCATTCTCACCGCGATCCTCTTCGGCCTGCTCTGGCTGGCCGGGGCGCCCACCCGGCTCTTCGCCGGGGTGCTCGCCGTCGCGGGAGTCCTTGCCTTCCTGCTGATCAAGACCAGTCCGAACCGGATGTCACGCCTCAGCTGCATGGGGGTCAGCGAACCCGGCCCCGACGGCTCGTGCTGGCAGGCGGTGCACGGCATCTATGCTCTGGCGTCCGGCGGATGGTTCGGATCCGGGCTGGGTGCGAGTGTGGAAAAATGGGGCCAACTGCCCGAACCTCACACCGACTTCATCTTCGCCATCACCGGGGAGGAACTGGGGTTGGCGGGGACGCTGTCGGTACTCGCCCTCTTCGCGGCTCTAGGCTATGCGGGTATCCGCGTGGCCGGACGCACGGAGGACCCCTTCGTGAGGTACGCCGCGGGAGGTGTGACCACCTGGATCACGGTCCAGGCCGTGATCAATATCGGTGCGGTGCTCGGCCTGCTGCCGATCGCCGGGGTCCCGCTCCCGCTGTTCTCCTACGGAGGATCGGCCCTGCTGCCGACCATGTTCGCTGTCGGGCTGCTGATCGCGTTCGCGCGAGAGGAACCCGCCGCGAAGGCGGCCCTGGCCATGCGGAGGCCCGGGGTGAGATGGAAGACGATGAGACGGCGCGTCAAGAAGCGTCCGTCCGGAGAGCGGTGAATTTCGGTGCATGTCGTACTCGCCGGTGGGGGGACCGCCGGCCACATCGAGCCCGCGCTTGCCCTCGCGGATGCCCTGCGCAGGCAGGACCCGAGCGTGGGAATCACTGCCCTGGGCACGGAGCGCGGACTCGAGACCAGGCTCGTACCCGAGCGGGGGTACGAACTGGCGCTGATCCCGGCCGTCCCGCTGCCGCGCAAGCCCACCCCCGAGCTGATCACGGTCCCGGGGCGGCTGCGCGGCACCATCAAGGCCGCCGAGCAGATCCTGGAGCGCACCAAGGCGGACTGCGTGGTCGGCTTCGGCGGCTACGTCGCCCTGCCCGGCTACCTGGCCGCCAAGCGGGCCGGGGTGCCGATCGTCGTCCATGAGGCGAACGCCCGGCCGGGCCTGGCCAACAAGATCGGTTCCCGGTACGCCCACGGGGTCGCCGTGTCCACCCCGGACAGCAAGCTCCGCGGTGCCCGCTACATCGGCATCCCGCTGCGCCGCACCATCGCCACCCTGGACCGGGCCCGGGTGCGCCCGGAGGCGCGCGACGCGTTCGGCCTCGACCCCAACCTGCCGACGCTGCTGGTCTCCGGCGGTTCGCAGGGCGCCCGCCACCTCAACGAGGTGATCCAGCGGGTCGCCCCGCTGCTGCAGCGCTCCGGGATCCAGATCCTGCATGTGGTCGGCCCGAAGAACGAATTGCCGCGCATCGACAACATGCCCGGGATGCCGCCCTACGTCCCGGTACCGTACGTGGACCGGATGGATCTCGCGTACGCCGCGGCCGACATGATGCTCTGCCGCGCGGGCGCGATGACCGTCGCCGAACTCTCCGCCGTCGGGCTGCCCGCCGCCTACGTCCCGTTGCCGATCGGCAACGGCGAACAGCGGCTCAATGCCCAGCCGGTGGTCAACGCCGGCGGGGGTCTGCTGGTGGACGACGCGGCGCTCACCCCCGAGTGGGTGCAGAGCAGTGTCCTCCCGGTGCTTGCGGATCCGCACCGTTTGTATGAAATGTCCCGCGCCGCCGCCGAGTTCGGCCGCAGGGATGCCGACGACCTGCTCGTCGGCATGGTGTACGAGGCGATTGCCGCACGCCGCAACGCGTGAGGCGGGCGGGTCCGGGGGCGTCGCCCCCGGACCCGGCATAAGGAGCGAGCGTGGCCGGACCGACGACCGCCCGGCGCGGTGCAGGGCAGCAGCAGGACGACCCGGCCCGCCCGCCGCGCCCCACCGGGCGCAGACTGCCCAGCCGCAGACTGCTGATCGTGATCACCGTCGGCGTCCTGCTGCTCGCTGCGGGCTCCGTCTGGGCGCTCTACGGCTCGTCCTGGTTCCGGGCCGAACAGGTCACGACCACCGGTGTCGACGTACTGACCCCGGCCGAGGTGGAGGCCGCCGCCGCGGTGCCGATCGGGGCACCGATGGTCTCCGTGGACACGGCCGCCATCGCGGACCGGTTGCGCCAGAAGTTGCCTCGTATCGACTCGGTGGATGTCGTACGGTCATGGCCGCACGGCATCGGACTTAAAGTGACCGAACGCAAACCGGTCCTGTTGATGAAAAAGGACACAAAGTTCATTGAAGTGGACGTGAAAGGTGTCCGTTTCGCCACGGTGGACAGGGCGCCGAAGCGCGTGCCGCTGCTGGAGCTGACCCCCGATCAGTCGGCGAGTCTGCGCCGCTTCGGCAGCGGTCGGCTGGTGCGGGAAGCGGTCCGGGTCGCGGGTGAACTCCCCGGCGCAGTCGCCAAGGACACCCAGGTCGTGCGGGTCACCTCGTACGATTCGATCTCCCTGGAACTGACCGGTCACCGCACGGTGGTCTGGGGCAGCGGCGAAGAGGGGCCGGTGAAGGCAAGAGTCCTCACCGCTCTCATGAAAGCGGCTCCCAAAGCGGGACACTTCGACGTGAGTGCACCCACCGCTCCTGCGGTGTCGGGCAGTTGACGCGCATTTCGCCTGGCCAGCACCCTGGTTGGTCAGCGCTACGGGTGATCACATAGGGTGAAAAGAAAAACGGGAGGTTCGGCGTGTTCGTTGAACGTGCGCCACTTGTCGACTTAGTGTCCTGTTCGGAAGAGTCCAAGAAGCAGACACACTGGTAACCCTAAACTTCAACGTTAGGGTTTGGGTCGGCGTTCGGACCGTCCCAATCGGCATCAGTCGTCGCCGCGGGAAACCCGCGAAGCGACGACACGTAACTCGAGGCGAGAGGCCTTCGACGTGGCAGCACCGCAGAACTACCTCGCAGTCATCAAGGTCATCGGTGTCGGCGGCGGTGGTGTCAATGCCATCAACCGAATGATCGAGGTCGGTCTCAAGGGCGTCGAGTTCATCGCGATCAACACTGATGCGCAAGCCCTGTTGATGAGCGACGCCGACGTCAAGCTCGACGTCGGCCGTGAACTCACCCGCGGCCTCGGCGCCGGGGCCAACCCGGCCGTCGGTCGTAAGGCGGCAGAGGACCACCGTGAGGAGATCGAGGAGGTCCTCAAGGGGGCCGACATGGTCTTCGTCACCGCCGGAGAGGGCGGCGGCACCGGCACCGGCGGCGCACCCGTCGTCGCCAACATCGCGCGCTCGCTCGGCGCCCTCACGATCGGCGTGGTCACCCGCCCGTTCACCTTCGAGGGCCGGCGCCGCGCGAACCAGGCGGAGGACGGCATCGCCGAGCTCCGCGAAGAGGTCGACACCCTCATCGTCATTCCCAACGACCGACTGCTGTCCATCTCGGACCGCCAGGTGAGCGTGCTCGACGCGTTCAAGTCGGCCGACCAGGTACTGCTCTCGGGTGTCCAGGGCATCACCGACCTCATCACCACCCCGGGTCTGATCAACCTCGACTTCGCCGACGTCAAGTCGGTCATGTCCGAGGCCGGATCGGCGCTCATGGGTATCGGCTCGGCCCGCGGCGACGACCGCGCGGTGGCCGCGGCCGAGATGGCGATCTCCTCGCCGCTCCTGGAGGCGTCCATCGACGGCGCCCGTGGCGTCCTGCTCTCCATCTCCGGCGGCAGCGACCTCGGTCTCTTCGAGATCAACGAGGCCGCCCAGCTGGTGAGTGAGGCGGCCCACCCGGAGGCGAACATCATCTTCGGTGCGGTCATCGACGACGCACTGGGTGACGAGGTGCGGGTCACCGTGATCGCCGCGGGCTTCGACGGCGGACAGCCGCCGGCCCGTCGCGAGAACGTCCTCGGGGCGGGCGCCGGCAAGCGCGAGGAGCAGGCTCCGCCGGTCCGGTCCGCCGAACCGGTGCGCCAGTCCGGCGGGCTCGGCTCCGTGCCTGTACGCGAGGAGAGCCCGGCCCCGGCCGAGTCCGTACCGGTGGCGAGCGAGACCTCGATGTCGCCGGTCTCCCAGCCGCACGTCCCGCCGGCCCGTCCCGCCTACCAGGACACCCAGGCCGAAGAGCTGGATGTTCCGGACTTCTTGAAGTGATAGGCCGGCACCACGCAGTGACCGCAGTGTCCTCCGTGTCCTCGGGGGGTGGCGCTCACTTCGCCTTCACCGACAGGTGGGGCGGGGTGAGCGCCGCTCCGTACGGGGAGCTCAACCTCGGCGGCGCGGTCGGGGACGACTCCGCCGCCGTTCTCGCCAACCGCGAGCGCGCCGCCCGCAGCCTCGGTCTCGATCCGACGCAGGTCGTCTGGATGAACCAGGTGCACGGGCGGGACGTGGCGGTCGTCGACGGGCCCTGGCCGGACGGTTCCGAGATTCCCGCGGTGGACGCGGTGGTGACCGCGCGACGCGGACTCCCGCTCGCCGTGCTCACCGCCGACTGCACCCCGGTACTTCTCGCCGACCCGGTCGCCGGGATCGCGGCGGCGGCACACGCCGGCCGTCCCGGTCTGGTCGCCGGAGTCGTTCCCGCCGTGGTCGGGGCCATGGTGACGCTCGGCGCGGAGCCCTCCCGGATCACCGCGCACACCGGCCCGGCCGTCTGCGGACGGTGTTACGAAGTCCCGGCGGAGATGCGGTCCGAGGTGGCCGAGGCAGTTCCCGGATCGTGGTCCGAGACCAGTTGGGGGACGCCGGCCGTGGATGTCACCGCCGGGGTCCATGCCCAGCTCGAAGCCCTCGGGGTGCGGGATCGGCACAAGTCGCCCGCCTGCACCCTGGAATCGGGCGACCACTTCTCGTACCGCCGCGACCGCACCACCGGGCGGCTCGCCGGATATGTCTGGTTGGACTGATAGGGCATGACGGACCGTAAGACTCAACTCGCCGCAAATCTGGCACAGGTGGAGCAACGTATTGCTTCCGCCTGTGCCGTTGCAGGCCGCAAAAGGGGAGAAGTGACCCTCATCGTGGTCACGAAGACCTATCCCGCGAGCGATGTGCGAATCCTGCATGAACTCGGTGTGCGCCATGTCGCGGAGAATCGTGACCAGGATGCGGCACCCAAGGCAGCCGCTTGTGCGGATCTGTCGCTCACATGGCACTTTGTCGGACAACTGCAGACGAACAAGGTTCGTTCTGTGGCGAGTTATGCCGATGTCGTGCAGTCGGTCGACCGGACCAAGTTGGTCACGGCCCTCTCGGCCGCCGCCGTGCGCGGTGGGCGCGAACTCGGGTGTCTCATCCAGGTCGCCCTCGACGCGGAGGGCGGCGAGCGCGGTGACCGGGGCGGCGTCGCGCCGGACGGGATCGAGGAGTTGGCCGACGCGGTTGCCGCCGCGCCGGGGCTCCGGCTCGACGGTCTGATGACCGTGGCGCCGCTCGCCGGACCGTACGCCGGGCGGCAACGCGCGGCATTCGACCGGCTGATGGAATTCTCATCCCGCCTGCGCGGGAACCATCCGGCTGCGAACATGGTCTCTGCAGGGATGAGTGCGGACCTCGAAGAAGCGGTTGCGGCCGGAGCGACACATGTGCGCGTCGGTACTGCGGTACTCGGAGTCCGACCCGGGCTCGGGTAACGTCGCCAAGCAAGTCGGACCACAGCAGAAAATATGGTCATTCCCGCCTTTGGCGGGCAGGCCTGAGTGGATCGCGGGCACTTGGTGACAGGTTCCGATCCACCACAGAGCGGAGGACTCAGAGCATGGCCGGCGCGATGCGCAAGATGGCGGTCTACCTCGGCCTCGTGGAGGACGATGGGTACGACGGTCCGGGGTTCGACCCCGACGACGAATTCGAACCCGAGCCGGAGCCGGAGCGTGACCGGCGGCGGCACCAGCCCGCGCATCAGGTGGAGCGGGACCGCGAGCGGGACGAATCGGTACGAGTGGTGCAGCCGCCCGCGCAGCGGGAGCCCGTCCAGATCCCGGCGGAGAGCGTGCGACCCGCCCGAATCGCGCCCGTGGCATCCATCACACCTGAACGCCCGAACATGGAGAAGAACGCACCGGTGATCATGCCCAAGGTCGTGTCCGAGCGGGAGCCCTACCGGATCACCACGCTGCACCCCCGGACCTACAACGAGGCCCGTACCATCGGGGAACACTTCCGTGAGGGCACTCCGGTGATCATGAATCTCACGGAGATGGACGATACGGACGCGAAGCGACTTGTCGACTTTGCGGCAGGACTCGTCTTCGGTCTCCATGGCAGCATTGAACGGGTGACGCAGAAGGTGTTCCTGTTGTCGCCTGCTAACGTCGATGTCACGGCGGAGGACAAGGCCCGCATCGCTGAGGGCGGATTCTTCAACCAGAGCTGAGAACACGACACCGGGAACGACCCCGGCCGAGAGGCCGGAGCTACGAGAGCCAGGGGAGAGGGAAGCGCGAAATGGGCGTCGCACTGCAGGTTGTCTATATCGCGCTGATGTGTTTCCTCATCGTGCTGATCTTCCGGCTGGTCATGGACTACGTCTTCCAGTTCGCACGTTCATGGCAGCCCGGCAAGCCGATGGTGGTGCTTCTTGAGGCCACCTACACTGTCACCGATCCACCGCTCAAGCTTCTGCGGCGGTTCATTCCGCCGCTGCGTCTCGGGGGCGTGGCACTCGACCTGTCCTTCTTCGTTCTGATGATCATCGTCTACATCCTGATCGCGATTGTGACCAGGCTGTGAACGATACGGTCTTGCCGACTGCCGACGACTACGTAGAGGTGAAGAAGAGATGCCGCTGACCCCCGAGGACGTGCGGAACAAGCAGTTCACGACCGTCCGTCTCCGAGAAGGCTATGACGAGGACGAGGTCGATGCCTTCCTCGACGAGGTCGAGTCCGAGCTGACCCGCCTGCTCCGTGAGAACGAGGACCTGCGCGCCAAGCTGGCCGCCGCCACGCGTGCCGCCGCGCAGAACCAGCAGCAGGGCATGCGGAAGCCGGAGCCGCAGGACCGGCCCGGGGCACCCGTGCCCGCCGCCATATCGGGTCCGCCGGTCCAGCAGCAGCCCCCGCAGATGGGTCCCCCCCAGCTGCCCGGTGGTGCTCCGCAGCTGCCCGCCGGTCCCAGCGGTCACGGCCCGGGTCAGCACGGCCCCGGCCCTCAGGGTCAGCACGGTCCCGGCCCGATGCAGGGCGGCCCCATGGGCGGTCCCATGGGTCACGCGCCGCAGCAGATGCAGCAGATGCAGCAGATGCAGCCGCCGCAGATGCAGCAGCCGCAGATGCAGCAGCCCGGTCAGGGCCCCGGTGGCGACAGCGCCGCCCGTGTCCTCTCGCTCGCACAGCAGACCGCCGACCAGGCGATCGCGGAGGCCCGTTCCGAGGCCAACAAGATCGTCGGCGAGGCGCGGAGCCGTGCCGAGGGCCTGGAGCGCGACGCGCGTGCCAAGGCGGACGCGCTGGAGCGGGACGCGCAGGAGAAGCACCGCGTGGCGATGAGCTCGCTGGAGTCGGCCCGCGCGACGCTGGAGCGCAAGGTCGAGGACCTGCGTGGCTTCGAGCGCGAGTACCGGACCAGGCTGAAGTCCTACCTGGAGAGCCAGCTGCGTCAGCTGGAGACCCAGGCCGACGACTCGCTGGCCCCGCCGCGGACCCCGGCTGCCGCTTCGCTGCCGCCGTCGCCCTCGCTGGCTCCGGCCGGTGCGGGTGCCATGGGACACACCATGGGTGGCAACCACGGTGGTCACGGTGGCCCGCAGATGGGCGGCAACCCGTCCATGGGCGCCGGACCGTCCTACGGTGGCCAGCAGCAGATGTCGCCGGCCATGACGCAGCCGATGGCACCGGTGCGGCCGCAGGCGCCGCAGCCGATGCAGCAGGCGCCGTCGCCGATGCGTGGGTTCCTGATCGACGAGGACGACAACTGAGCGGGTCGCGCGCGCTGAGCGCGTAGCCGTCGGCAGGCTGAGGGCCGGGCCCCGGGGATTTCCCCGGGGCCCGGCCCTTTTGCCGTGCGCAGCGGCCGGGGGTGCGCCCGTGGCGGTCCTTGCCCCGTACCCGCCCCCTCCCGGCCTCGGGCACCGCCCCGGACCCCGCGTCGCCGTCGCCGAAGAGGCGGGAAGCCGGCCCCCGGCGATCGCGGAGCAGCAAAAGGCCCGGCCGGAATCGCTCCGGCCGGGCCTTTTGCTGCTCCCGTGCGGGTTACTGCACCGTCTTGCGGAGGCGGAACGTGAGGGACAGGCCCTCGTCCTCGAACGGGGCGCCGTACGCCTCGTCCGCCTCGCCCTCCGCGTAGTCCAGCGCCAGCACCTCGTCCGCGATCAGCGGCGCATGCTCGGTCAGGGCCTCCACCGTCGCCGGCGACGTGGACGTCCAGCGGACGGTGATGCGGTCCGCGACGTCCAGGCCGCTGTTCTTGCGGGCCTCCTGGATCAGCCGGATCGCGTCACGGGCCAGCCCCGCGCGCCGCAGCTCCGGGGTGATCTCCAGGTCCAGAGCGACCGTCGCGCCCGAGTCGGACGCCACCGACCAGCCCTCGCGCGGCGTCTCGGTGATGATCACCTCGTCGGGGGAGAGGGTGACCTGCTCGCCGTCCACCTCGACCGACGCCGTGCCCTCGCGCAGGGCCAGCGAGAGCGCCGCCGCGTCGGTGTTCGCCACGGCCTTCGCGACCGCCTGGACGCCCTTGCCGAACCGCTTGCCCAGCGCCCTGAAGTTCGCCTTCGCCGTCGTGTCGACCAGCGAGCCGCCGACCTCCGAGAGGGAGGCCAGCGAGGAGACGTTCAGCTCCTCCGTGATCTGGGCGTGCAGGTCGGGGGAGAGCGCGTCGAAGCCGGACGCCGCGACCAGCGCCCGGGAGAGCGGCTGGCGGGTCTTGACGCCCGACTCCGCGCGCGTGGCCCGGCCGAGCTCGACCAGGCGGCGTACCAGCGCCATCTGGGTGGAGAGGGCCGGGTCGATCGCCGTGAGGTCCGCCTTCGGCCAGCTGGAGAGGTGGACCGACTCGGGCGCGTCCACGGTGACCGGGACGACCAGGTCCTGCCAGACCCGCTCGGTGAGGAACGGGGTCAGCGGGGCCATCAGCCGGGTGACCGTCTCGACGACCTCGTGCAGGGTGCGCAGCGCCGCCTTGTCGCCCTGCCAGAAGCGGCGGCGGGAGCGGCGTACGTACCAGTTGGACAGGTCGTCCACGAACGCGGAGAGGAGCTTGCCGGCACGCTGGGTGTCGTAGCCCTCCAGTGCCTGCGTGACCTGGTCCACCAGTGCGTTCAGCTCGCTGAGCAGCCAGCGGTCCAGGACCGTGCGGTCCGCCGGGGCCGGGTCGGCCGCGGAAGGCGCCCAGTTCGACGTACGGGCGTACAGGGCCTGGAAGGCAACCGTGTTCCAGTACGTGAGGAGGGTCTTGCGCACGACTTCCTGGATCGTGCCGTGGCCCACGCGCCGCGCGGCCCAGGGGGAGCCGCCCGCCGCCATGAACCAGCGGACCGCGTCCGCGCCGTGCTGGTCCATCAGCGGGATCGGCTGGAGGATGTTGCCCAGGTGCTTGGACATCTTCCGGCCGTCCTCGGCGAGGATGTGGCCCAGGCAGACCACGTTCTCGTACGACGACTTGTCGAAGACCAGCGTGCCGACGGCCATCAATGTGTAGAACCAGCCGCGGGTCTGGTCGATGGCCTCGGAGATGAACTGCGCCGGGTAGCGGCTCTCGAAGAGCTCCTTGTTCTTGTACGGGTAGCCCCACTGCGCGAACGGCATCGAACCCGAGTCGTACCAGGCGTCGATGACCTCCGGGACGCGGTACGCCTCCAGCTGGCAGTTCTCGTGCGTGCAGGTGAACGTGATCGCGTCGATGTACGGACGGTGCGGGTCCAGGTCCGACTGGTCGGCGCCGGTGAGGTCGGTGAGCTCGGCGCGGGAGCCGACGCAGGTGAGGTGGTCGTCCTCGCAGCGCCAGATCGGCAGCGGGGTGCCCCAGTAGCGGTTGCGGGACAGGGCCCAGTCGACGTTGTTGTTCAGCCAGTCGCCGAAGCGGCCGTTCTTGACCGAGTCAGGGAACCAGTTGGTCTTCTCGTTCTCTTCGAGGAGCCGGTCCTTGATGGCGGTCGTACGGATGTACCAGGACGGCTGCGCGTAGTAGAGCAGCGCGGTGTGGCAGCGCCAGCAGTGCGGGTAGCTGTGCTCGTACGGGACGTGGCGGAAGAGTTTGCCGCGGGCGGCCAGGTCCTCGGTGAGCGCCTCGTCGGCCTTCTTGAAGAAGACGCCGCCGACCAGCGGCAGGTTCTCCTCGAAGGTGCCGTCGGGGCGGACCGGGTTCACGACCGGCAGACCGTACGCGCGGCAGACCTTGAGGTCGTCCTCACCGAACGCGGGGGACTGGTGGACCAGACCCGTACCGTCCTCGGTCGTCACGTACTCGGCGTTGACGACGTAGTGCGCCGGGACCGGGCTGCCCTCGCTGTCGCTCGGGAAGTCCACGAGGGTGAACGGGCGCTCGTACGTCCAGCGCTCCATCTCGCGGCCGGTGAAGGCCTGGCCGGTGAGCTCCCAGCCCTCGCCGAGTGCCTTCTCCAGGAGGGGCTGGGCGACGACGAGCTTCTCCTCGCCGTCGGTCGCGACGACATAGGTGACGTCGGGGTGTGCGGCGACCGCGGTGTTGGAGACCAGCGTCCACGGAGTGGTCGTCCAGACCAGCAGCGCGGCCTCGCCGGCCAACGGGCCGGAGGTGAGCGGGAAGCGTACGAAGACCGAGGGGTCGACGACCGTCTCGTAGCCCTGCGCCAGCTCGTGGTCGGAGAGGCCGGTGCCGCAGCGCGGGCACCACGGGGCGACGCGGTGGTCCTGGACCAGCAGGTCCTTGTTGAAGATCTCCTTCAGGGACCACCAGACGGAGTCGACGTACGACGGGTCCATCGTCCGGTACGCGTCGTCCAGGTCGACCCAGTAGCCCATGCGGGTCGTGAGCTCGCTGAACGCGTCGGTGTGGCGGGTCACGGACTCACGGCACTTGGCGTTGAACTCGGCGATGCCGTACGCCTCGATGTCCTTCTTGCCGTTGAAGCCCAGCTCCTTCTCCACCGCGAGCTCGACCGGCAGCCCATGGCAGTCCCAGCCGGCCTTGCGGCCCACGTGGTAGCCCTGCATGGTGCGGAAGCGGGGGAAGACGTCCTTGAAGACGCGGGCCTCGATGTGGTGGGCGCCGGGCATGCCGTTGGCGGTCGGCGGGCCCTCGTAGAAGACCCACTCGGGGCGGCCCTCGGACTGTTCGAGGCTCTTGGCGAAGACCTTTCTCTCGCGCCAGAAGTCGAGCACGGCGTGCTCCAGCGCGGGAAGGTCGACCTGGGCGGGTACCTGGCGGTACTGCGGCGATGTCATGGGCGAGATTCCTCCGGCGGACGTTTTCCACTTCCGTCGGAGGGACGAGAACCGTGCCGGCTCCCGCGGTACCACCCTCCTTGGCCCCGGGTGTGCGCCCGTGGCCCCCTCATTGGGGTCGCGATGCCGGTTCTACTTGCCTTGCGGCGTTCTTCCGACGGCTCCGGGTGATCTTCACGACGCGCTCGCCCCCGGGCTCCCACCGTCCCCGGGTCGCTCCTGGCTGCCTACGACGCTACTCGTCCCATCCATGCCTCTCGCTGGGGCCAGTGTACGGGCCCGTACGGGCGACGGCCGACCGGTTTATCCAGGCGGCGCGACCGTGACCCGAATGGCGCGACGGGGCGTACGGAGTCCTGGCGGGGGCCGGGAGCCGGATTACCGGGCGGGGAGCTGGGCACAACGGTTTCAGGCGCGCGGTGATCCGGCACGAGGAGGGGCGATCCGGCGGCGTGCCCCGTTGCCGCGGGGCTGGGGCCGATTTATCGTCCCAGCACGATTCGCGTGCAAGATCACAATATGTGAAGGGGCCGCGGCCATGGTGGCGAAGAAGACCGCCGAACAGAAGTCGGCGTCAGCGAGATCCCCGGGCGCGGCGGCCGAGGCGACGACCGAGGAGGCGGGCTCGCAGACCGCTGCGGATGCGGGTCCGAGGAAGGCCGCGGCGAAGAGCACGGCGGCCAAGAAGGCGGCAGCGAAGAAGGCCGTGGCGAAGAAGGCTCCGGCCAAGAAGGCCACTGCGAAGAAGAGCGCGGTCAAGAAGGCTTCGAAGAAGGCCGCTGCGGCGGACACGGGGGCGGCCGAGACCGCCCAGGAGACGGGAGCCCACACGGTGGTAGCCAAGAAGAGCGCAGCCCGGACCCGCACGGCCGGCAAGGGCGCGGCGCCCGTACCGCCCGCCCGGGTCGCCGCGACAGAACCCGGGGAGCTGGCCGTACGGCCGGGCGAGGACCCCTGGACGCCGGAGGAGGTCTCGGAGGCGCGGGCCGAGCTGACCAGCGAGATCATGCGGCTGCGCAGCGAGCTTGAGGCCTCCGGGGTCGCGCTCGCCGGGTTGATGAGGGACTCCGGCAACGGGGCCGGTGACGACGAGGCGGACACCGGCACGAAGAACATCACCCGTGAGCACGAGATGGCGCTCGCCGCCAATGCCACGGAGATGCTGGAGCAGACCGAGCGGGCGTTGGCCCGGCTCGACGCGGGGACGTACGGACTGTGCGAGATCTGCGGCAAGCCGATCGGCAAGGCGCGGATGCAGGCGTTCCCCCGGGCCACTCTCTGTGTCGAGGACAAACAGAAGCAGGAGCGCCGCAGCTGATCCGCGGGTGGCGTGTCGTACTCTCGTCTTCGGTCAGGAACCTAGGTTGAGGGACTCACGTGGCAGAGGCGGAGCGCATCATCGGTACGCCGGACATCCCTGGAGCTGAGGGGACCGAGGGCGCCGGGGACAAGGTCCAGGGCGAGGTCCCGGGCAAGAGCAAGCGGAAGATCATGGTGCTCTTCGCCGTGGCCGTCTTCGCCTATCTGCTCGACCTGATCAGCAAGATGATCGTGGTCGCGAAGCTGGAGCACCACGAGCCCGTCGAGGTCCTCGGCGACTGGCTGCGGTTCGACGCGATCCGGAACGCCGGCGCCGCGTTCGGCATCGGCGAGGCATTCACGGTGATCTTCACCGTCATCGCGGCGACTGTGATCGTGGTCATCGCCAGGCTCGCCCGCAAGCTCTACAGCCTGCCGTGGGCCGTCGCCCTCGGCCTGCTGCTCGGCGGGGCGCTCGGCAACCTCACCGACCGGATCTTCCGCTCGCCCGGCGTCTTCAAGGGCGCGGTGGTGGACTTCATCGCCCCGGCGCATTTCGCCGTCTTCAACCTCGCGGACTCCGCCATCGTCTGCGGCGGCATCCTGATCGTGATCCTTTCCTTCAAGGGCCTGGACCCCGACGGCACCGTGCACAAGGACTAGCGGGGGCAAGGCATACTCGACAGGTGAGTACGTATCCCGAGGTCCGCACCCTGCCCGTACCCGACGGTCTGGAAGGCGAGCGTGTCGACGCCGCCATCTCCCGGATGTTCGGTTTCTCCCGCACCAAGGCCGCCGAGCTGGCCGCTGCCGGGAAGGTGCAGGTGGACGGGGCCGTGGTCGGGAAGTCCGAGCGCGTGCAGGGCGGCGCCTGGCTGGAAGTCGAGATGCCGCAGGCGCCCGCTCCGGTGCAGATCGTCGCCGAGCCCGTCGAGGGCATGGAGATCGTGCACGACGACGACGACATAGTCGTGATCATGAAACCCGTCGGGGTGGCCGCCCACCCGAGCCCGGGCTGGACCGGCACCACCGTGATCGGCGGCCTCGCCGCGGCCGGGTACCGGATCTCGACGTCCGGCGCCGCCGAGCGCCAGGGCATCGTGCACCGCCTCGACGTCGGCACCTCCGGCCTGATGGTCGTCGCCAAGTCCGAGCGGGCATACACGGTGCTGAAGGGCCAGTTCCGCGACCGGGTCGTCGAGAAGAAGTACCACGCGCTGGTCCAGGGACACCCGGACCCGATGAGCGGCACCATCGACGCCCCTATCGGGCGTCACCCCAACCTCGACTACAAGTGGGCGGTCACGGCCGAGGGCAAGCCCTCCGTGACGCACTACGACCTCATCGAGGCGTACCGGGCGGCCAGCCTCCTCGACATCAAGCTGGAGACCGGCCGCACCCACCAGATCCGCGTGCACATGTCCGCCCACCGTCACCCCTGCGTGGGCGACCTCACCTACGGCGCCGACCCGACGATGGCCAAGCGTCTCGGGCTGACGAGGCAGTGGCTGCACGCGGTCCGGCTCGGCTTCGAGCACCCGGCGGACGGCAGCTGGGTGGAGTTCGCCAGCACCTACCCGGACGACCTGCAGAACGCGTTGGACAAGATCGCGGCGGAGAGCGAATGACCACCGGAATCCCGGCCCCGTACATCACCCGCATAGCCGTCGACGAGAGCGACCTCGCGGCCTGTTTCCGGGTCCGCAAGGAGGTCTTCGTCGGCGAGCAGAACGTGCCCGAGGAGATCGAGTACGACGCCTACGACGCGGACGCGGTGCATGTCATCGCCGTCGCGGCGGACGGTTCGGTGCTCGGTACGGGACGGCTGCTGCACGGCGCGGGGGTGGCCGCCAAGACAGGTGGCGACCTCACCGTCGGCTCGCTCGGCCGGCTCGCGGTGGCCAAGCGGTCGCGCGGCCTCGGGGTCGGCGTGGCGCTGGTCGGCGCCATCGAGGACGCGGCCCGCGGGCTCGGACTCGTCGCCGTGGACCTGCACGCCCAGACCCACGCGCTCGGCTTCTACGAGCGGCTCGGGTATGTGGCGTACGGCCCCGAGTTCGCGGATGCGGGGATCGCCCACCGGGCGATGCGCCGCGTTCTGTAGCAGGCACCGCCCCGGTCGTACGGACCGGAGCGGCACAGCCCCCGGCACACGTCCGCGTCAGCCCGGCAGACCTCGGTGCGGTCCGCGTCCACCAGGAACGCTCGGGAAGGCACATCGTGGACCAGATGGCACTGCTCCTGCTGCTGTTGCTCGGAGCCGTGGTCACGGTGCCACTGGGGGAGCGCCTCGGGCTGCCGGCGCCGGTCCTGATGACGCTCGCCGGAGTGGCCATGGCGTTCATCGGCTTCGTACCGGATGTGGACATCCCACCGGAGATCATCCTTCCCGCGCTGCTGCCTCCGCTGCTCTACGCCTCCGCGCAGCGCACCTCCTGGCGGCAGTTCGCCGCCAACAGACGACCGATCTTTCTGCTGGCCGTGGCACTGGTCTTCGTCACCACGGCCGCCGTCGCCGCCGTCGCCCACGCGATCGTCCCCGGGCTGCCCCTCGCCGGAGCCGTGGCGCTCGGTGCGCTCGTCGCCCCGCCCGACCCGGTCGCGGTGACCGCCGTCGCAGGATCGCTCGGGCTGCCGCGCCGGCTCGTCTCCATCCTGGAGGGCGAGGGGCTGTTCAACGACGTGACCGCGATCGTGCTCTACCACGTGGCGATCGCCGCAGTGGTCAGCGGCACCTTCTCGCTGCCGCACGCCTTCGGGCTGCTGATCCTCTCCGCGGTCGTCGCCGTGGCGGTCGGTCTCGCGCTCGGCTGGCTGACCATCAAACTCATGGGCGTGCTCGGGGATGCGACCCTCCAGGTCGGCCTTACGCTGCTGGTGCCCTTTGTGAGTTACGTGCTCGCGGAGGAGCTGATGGGGTCGGGCGTGCTCGCCGTGCTCACCACCGCGCTCTTCCTCGCCGAGTACACCGCCGACGCCGACGACGTCCTGGGTCGGCTCACCGGCCGTACCTTCTGGGAGATCGTCGACACCCTCGTCACCGGTATCGCCTTCGGCCTGATCGGCCTCGAACTGCACAACGTCTTCGGGACGTCGGACGGCCGCGAACTACGGATGCTCGGCTGGGGGCTGGCGATCGTCGTGGTCGTCGTCGGTGTGCGGCTGCTCTACCTGCTGCCCGCGACCTGGCTGGCCAAGCGGCTGCACCGCCGCCGTGACTACAGTGAGGAGATCCCCACCAGTTGGCGGGAGACGGTCGTGATGTGGTGGGCCGGGATGCGCGGGGTCGCCTCCGTCGCGCTGGCGCTCGCGGTTCCGCTGAAGACGGAGGACGGGAAGCCGTTCCCCGGCCGCGACGAGATCGTCTTCATCGCCTTCGCCGTGATCATGGCGACCCTGGTCTTCCAGGGGCTCACCCTGCCATGGCTGGTGCGCAGGCTCGGCGTCCGCGCGGACACGGACGCGGAGGTGGCACTGGAGCGGGATCTGGCGATCCGTGCCGCGAAGGCCGCGCGGCAGCGGCTCAGGGAGATCCAGGAGGTCGAGGAGTTCCCGCAGGAGGTCGTGGAGCGGCTGCTGCGAGTGGCGCACGACGTGGGGGCACGGATCAGCCCCGAGATGGTCGACGAGGACCGGCGCGAGGCGTATGCGCAGCGTGCCGAGCGACTCAGGGCGGTCGGCCGGATCCAGCGCGAGATGATGTCCGCGGCCCGCCATGCGGTGCTGTCGGCGCGCAGCGAGACGGGGACGGACCCGGAGGTGGTCGACCGGGTGCTGCGGCAGCTGGACGTCCGGAGCCTGCGCTGACGACAGGGCCTGCCGTCGTGCCGGGGATCGGCGGTCGTGGTGTCGTCGTTCACCGTACTGTCGGTCGCAACTGGCACCATTGCTCCCATGAACATCATGCTTTTCCACTCGACGTACGGTCTGCGCCCCGCGGTGCACGCGGCCGCCGCCCGGCTTCGCGCAGCCGGGCACGAGGTGTACGTGCCCGACCTCTTCGACGGGCGCACGTTCGAGACCGTCGAGGAGGGCATGGCCTTCAAGGACGAGGTGGGCAAGGACGAACTCCTCCGGCGCGCCGTGCTGGCCGCCGCGCCCTACTCCGAGCGAGGCCTGGTCTACGCGGGCTTCTCCTTCGGTGCGTCAACCGCCCAGACCCTGGCGCTCGGTGACGAGAAGGCGCGCGGACTGCTGCTGCTCCACGGCACGTCGGACATCGCCGAGAACGCGTCGGTCGACGAGCTGCCCGTACAGCTGCATGTCGCCGACCCGGACCCGTTCGAGACGCACGACTGGCTGAACTCCTGGTATCTGCAGATGCAGCGGACCGGCGCCGATGTCGAGGTCTACCGCTACCCCGGGGCGGGCCATCTCTTCACCGACCCGGATCTGCCGGACTACGACGCGGCGGGGGCCGAGCTGACCTGGAAGGTCGCGCTCGGCTTCCTCGCCACCCTGTAGACGGACCCGGGGCCCCGCCACCGTGACGGTGTACGGGGCCCCGGCGGCCTCGACCGTGGATCAGGCGCGGTACGCGGCCCAGCTGTCGCTCATCCGCTGCACCTGGCCCGCGGTGAACTGGTACATGCAGGAGTCGTACGTGTAGTCCATGAAGTTGTGGATGGGGTCGACCCCGGTCTTGTTGGTGCAGGTGTCGCGTCCGGTCGGGCACTCGAACGCGGCGCTCTTCTCCGCGGGCGTGTCGGAGACGTAGTCGCCGTTGCCGTTACAGCCGCCCTGGAAGGTGTGGTAAAGCCCCATCCAGTGGCCGACCTCGTGGGTGGCCGTGTCGCCCTCGTCGTAGTTGGCGGCCGAGCCGCCCGGCAGCGAGGCGTCGAGGATCACCACGCCGTCCATGCTCGGGCTGGACTTGTACGAGCTGGGGAAGGTGGCCCAGCCGAGCAGCCCGCCACCGAGGTTGGCGGTGTAGACGTTGAGCGCGTTCTTGCCGCCCTTGCGCAGCGCCGTCTTCATCGCCCTCTCGGCGGACGAGCCCGAGGAGAGGTTGTACCACGCGGCATTGTCCGTGTAGTCGGTACCGGCCAGCGAGAACTGGAAGCCGGTGTCGCTGTTGCCGGTGCCCTGGCCGCTGTAGGCCGCGTTCAGCACGTTCATCTGGCTGCTGATGTCGCCGGCCGTGAGCTTGCCGGTGGTGCCGGAGTGGATGACGTGGAAGTAGACCGGGATGGTCGCTCCGGCAGCGGCCAGCGTGGTTCCGCTGACCCGGCGGTCCGCGAGTCTCTCCTTCAACTGCGTGTCCATGGCCTTGGCCTGGGTCGCGGTGAGTTCGTTGGGCTCCGCGGCGTGCTTGGTGCCCGAGGGGCGGGCCTGGCGCGCGGTGGCGTCGGTGCTCGCGCACTTCTCGGCCGAGGCGGCGACGGAGGACCCCTTGGCGGCAGCTGAGCCGGTGGGCGCGGAGAGCGGTGCCAGGGCCAGGGTTCCGGCCAGGACGGCGGTACCGATCGCACGGTTACGTATACGCGGCGATATACGGACAAGAATGCGCACAGAAACTCCTCGCGGATGTGTGGGGGAGGGACTTCCTCGCCTGCCGACGGGAGATTACGTGTCCATGCCACATCTTGAGGAGAATCGATCAGGCCCAATCAATCGTGGGGCAAACCGGGGATACGGGAAGAAATATTTCTGCGTGCTCCGGAGTTTGAGATGCGGACGTGACGTCGCGCGTTACCCCGGCGGGTGGTGTGTCCCCATTGGGGAAAGGGAACGCGCCACCCGCCGTATTGATGTAATGCGCCGTCAACATGGCCCGGCGTGGCTGGAAATAGACGTTCAGCGCACCGGTCGGTCGGCCCGCTCGACCTTCTGGGTGCCGCTGAGCGTCCGGTACGAACGTGTCCAGGCCGAGGTCGCGTCCTGCTTCGTCTTGTCGGAGACCACGTAGTAGTCCATCTGCGAGCGCTCGGCGGTCACATCGAGGACTCCGTAGCCGTGCGAGTCCATGTCCACCCACTTCACATGGCGGTTGGCGGCCTTGACCGCGGCCGCGGCGAGCACGGAGACCGTCTGCGGTGCGACATGCAGGATGTCGTCGAGGTTGTCCGAGGTCACCGACGTCACCACGAACTCCGTGGCGGCCGACGCCGAGAGCGGATATGTCGCGGCCTTCACCGGTACGTCGTTGGCCCATGCCATGTGGATGTCGCCGGTCAGGAAGACCGTGTTGGTGATCGACCGGTCCCGCAGATGAGTGATCAGTTCCTTGCGGTCGTCCGTGTACCCGTCCCACTGGTCCACGTTGACCGCGAGCCCCTCCTCGGGCAGCCCCAGCAACCCTGCCAGCGGCGCCAGCAGATGGGCGGGTACGGAACCGAACGCGACCGGCGAGATCATCACCGATGTGCCGACCAGCTTCCACGTGGCGTCCGAACCGGCCAGGCCCGACTTCAGCCAGTCCAGTTGCGCCCGGCCGGTGATCGTGCGGTCCGGGTCGTCGACCGAACCGTTGCCGATCGACGACTGCTGGGAGCGGAAGGTGCGCAGGTCCAGGAGGTGGAGATCGGCCAGGTTGCCGAAGCGCAGCCGCCGGTAGACGGTGCCCTCGGTGGACGCGCGGACCGGCATCCACTCGAAGTACGCCTGCTTGGCGCCGGCCGCCCGGTCGGCCCAGGCGCCCTCCGTGCCGGGTGTGTGGTTCTCGGCCCCGCCCGACCAGGCGTCGTTGGCGAACTCGTGGTCGTCCCAGATCGCGATCACCGGATGCGTGGCGTGCAGGGTCTGCAGATCGGCGTCCGTCTTGTAGTGGCCGTGCCGGGTCCGGTAGTCGGCGAGGGTGAGGATCTCGTTCCTCGGCTCGTGCGGCCGTACGACGTACTTCGCGTCCGGGTAACTGCCCGACGCGTACTCGTATATGTAGTCGCCGAGATGGAGGACCGCGTCGAGATCGGCGCGGGCCGCGAGATGGCGGTACGGGGAGAAGTAGCCGGACTCCCAGTTGGCGCACGACACCACCCCGAAGCGCACGCCCGGGGTGGCCGCTCCGGGCGCCGGAGCCGTACGGGTACGGCCGGCCGGGGACCGCACCGCCCCGCCGTCACCCGCCGAGAAGCGGAACCAGTACGTGGTCGCCGGGGCCAGGCCCCGGACGTCGGCCTTGACGGTGTGGTCGGACGCGGCCTCGGCGACGGTGGAGCCCTGCGCGACGATCCGGGCGAACTCCTTGTCCTCGGCGACCTCCCACCGCACCGCGGTGTCGGCGCCGCGGCCGGAGCCGGGCACGGCGTCGGGGGTGGGGGTGACACGGGTCCACAGGAGGATGCCGTCGGGCAGCGGGTCACCGGAGGCGACGCCGTGCAGGAAGGCGGGGCCGTCGGCGGCGCGGGCGCTGGTGGCGGCACCGAGCACGGGAGCGACGACGGCGGTGGCGGCAGCGGCCTTCACGAGCGTGCGGCGGCTGGGAGCGGAGAGGGACGAAGAAAGGTGTCGACTGGTCACGGAGCAGAACCCTACTGACCAGTACGCCGAACGGGCGGGCGAACAAAGGAAGTTCGCCCGCCCGTCAGGAAAACGCTGTCCGGAATTAGCCCTTCAGGGCGCCGGTGATCGCGGTGTTGAAGTCGGCGACGGTCATGGGGGCGTTCTTGGTGCCCTCGCCGGTGAGCGTCTTGCCGTCCATCTTCAGCGTCGGGGTGCCCTGGACGCCGCTCTTGTCGAACGTCTCGGACATCTTCATCGCCCAGTTGTCGTACGTGCCGTCGTTGACGTTCTTCTGGAACGCCTTGTTGTCCTTCAGCTCGGGCACGGTGTTCGCGACCTCGATGAGGTACGAGTCCTTGGCGAACTTGTCGTCGGCCTCCTCCGGGTGGTACTTCGCGGAGTAGAGCGCGTACTTGTAGTCGAGGAACGCCTGAGGACTGATGTCGAGAGCCGCACCCAGCGCGCTGAGCGCGTTCTTCGAACCCTCGCCGTTGTCGCTGTTGTCGATGAACGTCGCGCCGACGTACTTGACCTTGTACTTGCCGGCGTCGACGTCCTTGTGGACCGTCTCCCCGACTGTCTGCTCGAACTGGGCGCAGATCGGGCAGCGGGAGTCCTCGTACAGCTCGAGGGTCTTCTTCGCCGTCGACTTGCCGACGACGACGGTCGTGCCGTCGGTGCCCGACGTGTTCTTCGGCGCGGTGACCTTCTTCGCGTCCTTGGCCGCCTCCCAGTGGGAGGGCTTGTTCAGCTGCATCACGCCGTAGCCGACGCCGCCGGCCACCGCGAGCACGGCGACGATCGAGAGGCCGACGACGACCTGCTTGCGGACCTTGTCCTTCTTGGCCTGGCGTTCGCGCTCGGCGCGCAGCCGCTCACGGGCGGCTGCCTTGTTGGCCTGGCTGTTGCGCTTGCTCATGGTTGTTGTCTCCGTGGTGTGTGGGGCGTACGTCGTCAGGGACTTGCGGCGCTCAGGCAGTGGCGCAGGCCGAGCGTGGCGGTCCCCTCCGTCCCACGGAGTGCACGAGGAGACGGGCGTGCGCGAGGAGGTGCGGGCCCTCCGGCCTGGGCCGGGCCGCGCGGCGCAGGGAGCGGCCGGCCGTGCCGACCACGGCGACCGCGACCAGCAGCGGCCGGAACGCCGTGGCGGCGACCGCCCGCAGAAGACCCGCGAGCGCGGACTCGCCTCGCCGCAGCCATGCCGCGGCCAGCAGACCGACCGTCACATGGGCGGCCAGCAGCAGCCACGGCACCGCGGGACCCGGGGAGGCCAGCAGGGCGGCCGCACCGTGCCCGGGTCCGGTCACCGAGGCCAGCGGGGTGCCCACCGCGCCGACGTGGCCGAGCTGTGCGGAGCCGGCACCGACATCGCCGCCGCCGCACAGGACGTCCACACCGACCGAACGCAGCGGGCCCGCGATCGGGCCGCCCGCCGCGCCGTAACAGAGGTGCTGGCCGGTGGTGAAGACGGTGTCGGCGGTCAGCTCCAGCGGCACCAGCAGTCCGGCGATCGCACCGAAGCCGCGCTCCCGGCCGGCCAGCGCGTACGCCACGGCGAAGACGAGACCGGCGAGTGCGCCGACGACCGTCAGAGGCAGCGGCACCTGGGAGAGCAGCACATGGGACGCAGCGGAGAGCGTCACGACGAGCGCTGTGAAAAGCGCCGCGCGAACGACTCTGAGCTGCGTCCCTGATATGTCCATCGCCCGAGAGTGTGCCATGTGAACCTGTAAGCGACCCCTAAAGGGGGCATCGCTCGGTGAGCAGGCTCACAGCCCCGGGATGCGGCCGTTGCGGAAGAGGTCCACGAAGATCTGGTGGTCGGCGCGTGCCCGGGCCCCGTAGCTGTGCGCGAAGTCCACCAGCAGCCCGGCGAAGCCCTCCTCGTCCGCCGCGATCGCCGCGTCGATGGCCCGCTCGGTGGAGAACGGCACCAGCGAGTGGCCGCTCTCGTCGTCCGCCGCCGAGTGCATGGTCGCCGTCGCCCGGCCGAGGTCGGCGACGACCGCCGCGATCTCCTCCGGCTCGTCGATGTCGGACCAGTCCAGATCGACGGCGTACGGCGACACCTCGGCGACCAGCTGCCCGGAGCCGTCCAGCTCGGTCCAGCCGAGCCACGGGTCGGCGTGGGCCTGCAGGGCACGCTGCGAGATGACCGTGCGGTGCCCCTCGTGCTGGAAGTAGTCGCGCACGGCCGCGTCGGTGATGTGCCGGGAGACCGCCGGGGTCTGCGCCTGCTTGATGTAGATCACCACATCGTTCTCCAGGGCGTCGCTGTTGCCCTCCAGAAGGATGTTGTACGAGGGCAGGCCGGCCGAGCCGATGCCGATGCCGCGACGGCCGACGACGTCCTTCACCCGGTACGAGTCGGGGCGGGTCAGGCTCGACTCGGGCAGTGTCTCCAGATAGCCGTCGAACGCGGCCAGCACCTTGTAGCGCGTCGCCGCGTCCAGATCGATCGCGCCGCCGCCCGCCGCGAACCGGCGCTCGAAGTCCCGGATCTCCGTCATCGAGTCGAGCAGCGAGAACCGGGTCAGCGAGCGGGCGTCGCGCAGCGCGCCCAGCAGCGGGCCCTCGGCGGTGTCCAGCGTGAAGGGGGGCACCTCGTCGTTCTTCGCGCCCGTCGCGAGCGCGTGGATCCGCTCGCGGTAGGCCGCCGCGTAGACCCGGACGAGTTCAGTGATCTGGTCGTCGCCCAGCGCCTTCGCGTACCCGATCAGGGCGACCGAGGCGGCGAACCGCTTCAGGTCCCAGGTGAACGGGCCGACGTACGCCTCGTCGAAGTCGTTCACATTGAAGATCAGCCGGCCGTTGGCATCCATGTAGGTGCCGAAGTTCTCCGCGTGCAGATCGCCGTGGATCCACACCCGGCCGGTCCGGTCGTCCAGGTACGGGCCGCCGTGCCGCTCCCGCTCCAGGTCGTTGTAGAACAGGCACGCCGTGCCCCGGTAGAAGGCGAACGCCGAGCCTGCCATCTTGCGGAACTTGACCCGGAAGGCTGCCGGGTCCGCGGCCAGGAGCTGGCCGAAAGCGGTGTCGAAAACCTCGAGAATCTGCTCCCCGCGCTGCGCTGCGCCGGTCTGCGCTTCCGACATTTCTGGGTGCCTCCTGGTACCTGGCGTTCATGACAAATGGGACGGTCGTCTCCGACCCCTCAACGCGTGACGGTACTCGGGAGTGCCCCTTGGCTGTCAGTCCGGCGACGTAGACTTCCACGCTGTTCCCCCAGTCCGTCATTGCTTGTTTCCCCGGAGGCCCGACGCCGTGACCAAGCCGCCCTTTACGCACCTCCACGTCCACACCCAGTACTCGCTGCTGGACGGTGCCGCGCGGCTCAAGGACATGTTCGCTGCCTGCAATGAAATGGGCATGTCGCACATCGCGATGACGGACCACGGCAACCTGCACGGGGCGTACGACTTCTTCCACCAGGCGAAGAAGGCCGAAGTGACGCCGATCATCGGCATCGAGGCGTACGTCGCCCCGGAGTCGCGCAAGCACAAGCGGAAGATCCAGTGGGGTCAGCCGCACCAGAAGCGCGACGACGTCTCGGGTTCCGGTGGGTACACCCACAAGACGATCTGGGCGTCGAACAAGACGGGTCTGCACAATCTCTTCCGGCTCTCCTCGGATGCGTACGCCGAAGGCTGGCTGCAGAAGTGGCCGCGAATGGACAAGGAGACCATCTCCCAGTGGTCCGAGGGCCTGATCGCGTCCACCGGCTGCCCGTCCGGCGAGGTGCAGACGCGGCTGCGTCTCGGCCAGTTCGACGAGGCGGTCCAGGCGGCCTCCGACTACAAGGACATCTTCGGCGAGGGCAAGTACTTCCTGGAGCTCATGGACCACGGCATCGAGATCGAGCGCCGGGTCCGTGACGGGCTCCTCGAAATCGGCAAGAAGCTGAACATCCCGCCGCTCGTGACGAACGACTCGCACTACACGTACGCCGGCGAGGCCTCCGCGCACGACGCGCTGCTGTGCATCCAGACCGGCAAGAACCTCTCCGACCCGGACCGCTTCCGGTTCGACGGCACGGGCTACTACCTGAAGACGACGGACGAGATGTACGCCATCGACTCCTCCGACGCCTGGCAGCAGGGGTGCGCGAACACCCTGCTGGTCGCCGAGCAGATCGACACCACCGGGATGTTCGAGAAGCGCGACCTGATGCCGAAGTTCGACATCCCGGACGGCTTCACGGAGATCACCTGGTTCCAGGAGGAGGTCCGGGTCGGCATGAACCGCCGCTACCCCGGCGGTGTCCCCGAGGACCGGCAGAAGCAGGCCGAGTACGAGATGGACGTCATCATCCAGATGGGGTTCCCGGGGTACTTCCTCGTGGTCGCCGACTTCATCATGTGGGCCAAGAACAACGGCATCGCGGTGGGCCCCGGCCGTGGCTCCGCGGCCGGTTCGATCGTCGCGTACGCCATGGGGATCACCGACCTCGACCCGATCGAGCACGGGCTGATCTTCGAGCGGTTCCTCAACCCCGAGCGTGTCTCCATGCCCGATGTCGACATCGACTTCGACGAGCGCCGACGCGTCGAAGTGATCAGGTACGTGACGGAGAAGTACGGCGCCGACAAGGTCGCCATGATCGGTACCTACGGCAAGATCAAGGCCAAGAACGCGATCAAGGACTCCGCCCGCGTCCTCGGCTACCCGTACGCGATGGGCGACCGGCTCACCAAAGCCATGCCCGCCGACGTCCTCGGCAAGGGCATCGACCTCTCCGGGATCACCGACCCGAAGCACCCTCGCTACAGCGAGGCGGGCGAGATCCGGGGGATGTACGAGAGCGAGCCGGACGTCAAGAAGGTCATCGACACCGCAAAGGGCGTCGAGGGACTGGTCCGGCAGATGGGCGTGCACGCCGCAGGCGTCATCATGTCCAGCGAGCCCATCGTCGACCACGCCCCGGTCTGGGTGCGGCACACCGACGGCGTCACCATCACGCAGTGGGACTACCCGCAGTGCGAGTCGCTCGGCCTGCTGAAGATGGACTTCCTCGGCCTGCGCAACCTCACCATCATGGACGACGCCGTCAAGATGGTGGAGGCCAACAAGGGCATCAAGCTGGAGCTGCTCTCCGTTCCGCTGGACGACCCCAAGACGTACGAGCTGCTGTGCCGCGGTGACACGCTCGGCGTCTTCCAGTTCGACGGCGGCCCGATGCGCTCCCTGCTGCGCCAGATGCAGCCCGACAACTTCGAGGACATTTCCGCCGTCTCGGCCCTGTACCGGCCGGGCCCGATGGGCATGAACTCGCACACGAACTACGCCGAGCGCAAGAACGGCCGCCAGGAGATCACCCCGATCCACCCGGAGCTGGAGGAGCCGCTCAAGGAGACGCTCGGCCTGACCTACGGCCTGATCGTCTATCAGGAGCAGGTGCAGAAGGCCGCCCAGATCGTCGCCGGGTACTCGCTCGGCGAGGCCGACATCCTGCGCCGCGTGATGGGCAAGAAGAAGGCCGACGAGCTGGCGAAGAACTTCGTGCTCTTCCAGGCGGGCGCGAAGAAGAACGGCTTCTCCGACGCGGCGATCCAGGCCCTGTGGGACGTGCTGGTCCCCTTCGCCGGGTACGCGTTCAACAAGGCGCACTCCTCCGCGTACGGCCTCGTCACCTACTGGACGGCGTACCTCAAGGCGAACTATCCCGCCGAGTACATGGCGGCGCTGCTGACCTCCGTCAAGGACGACAAGGACAAGTCCGCGGTCTACCTCAACGAGTGCCGCCGCATGGGCATCAAGGTGCTCCCGCCGAACGTCAACGAGTCCGAGTCGAACTTCGCCGCCCAGGGCGACGACGTCATCCTCTTCGGACTGACGGCCATCCGTAACGTCGGACAGAACGTCGTCGACTCGATCATCCGGTGCCGCAAGGCGAAGGGGAAGTACAGCACCTTCCCCGACTTCCTCGACAAGGTCGAAGCGGTCGTCTGCAACAAGCGGACCGTCGAATCGCTGATCAAGGCCGGCGCCTTCGATGAGATGGGCCACACGCGCAAGGGTCTCGTCGCCCACCACGAGCCGATGATCGACAACGTCGTGCAGGTCAAGCGCAAGGAGGCCGAGGGACAGTTCGACCTCTTCGGCGGCGGCGACGAGGAGAGCGACGAGCCGGGCTTCGGGCTCGACGTCGAGTTCTCCGACATCGAGTGGGAGAAGTCGTATCTGCTGGCCCAGGAGCGCGAGATGCTCGGGCTGTACGTGTCCGACCACCCGCTCTTCGGCATCGAGCACGTCCTGTCCGACAAGTCCGACGCGGCGATCTCCCAGCTGACCGGCGGGGAGCACGCCGACGGCGCGATCGTCACCATCGGCGGCATCATCTCCGGGCTCCAGCGCAAGATGACCAAGCAGGGCAACGCCTGGGCCATCGCCACAGTCGAGGACCTCGCCGGTTCCATCGAGTGCATGTTCTTCCCCGCCACGTACCAGTTGGTGTCCACCCAACTCGTCGAGGACACCGTCGTCTTCGTCAAGGGGCGGCTCGACAAGCGCGAGGACATTCCCCGGCTGGTCGCGATGGAGATGCAGGTCCCCGACCTCTCGTCCGCGGGGACCAACGCACCGGTGGTGCTCACCATCCCCACGGTCAAGATCACGCCGCCGATGGTCGCCCGCCTCGGCGAGGTGCTCAGCAACCACCGCGGCAACACCGAGGTGCGGATCAAGCTCCAGGGTCCACGGAAGACCACCGTCCTGCGGCTCGACCGGCACCGGGTCCAGCCGGACCCGGCGCTCTTCGGCGACCTGAAGGTGCTGCTCGGCCCGTCCTGCCTGGCCGGCTGAGCGGCCACCGCACACGCACCGCACACACAGGAGGGGCGCCCCGCGAGAGCGGGAGCGCCCCTCTCCGGTTGCCGGCTGCAGGCCGGACCGGGAGAAAACAGGTCAGTTGTGGCCGAATCGCCGCTGGTGCTTACGCGCAACATCAGCAGGGCTGCCCTGGGCCTGCGACTGAGGCTTCATCTGCGACTCGTAAGCCGTCGACTTCGCCTCCTCCGCACCGCGCTCCGCGGGGGACACGCGGTCCTGCTGGCTGCTCTGCTTGCGGTTCTTGTTCTTGGCCATGGTGTTCCTCCTGTGCGGAATCTCGGGGCCAGGACCGCTGTCAGACTCACATATCAGGATATAGCCCGCATGTTGGATCATTACCGTGCGTAGTAAAGAGGTATCATGCGCCGATTTACCGATCCGCCACGCCGATGATCGAGTTCCGGCCGTCAAGCCCCTTGCCGTCGGGCAGACTCGAAGGAAACCCTGAGCAGAACCCATCCCGATTTCTGGAAGAGGGTGGAACGCGTGGACCGTTGCGTCGTCCTGGTGGACGCCGGCTATCTGCTGGGAGCAGCCGCGAGTCTGCTGGCCGGAGAGCCCGCCCGTTCCCGCATCACCGTCGACCATGCGGCACTGATCCAGGGCCTGCGTGAGCGGGCCGAGGCCGATACGGCGCAGCCGCTGCTGCGGATCTACTGGTTCGACGGCGCCCCCGACCGCGTACCCCAGCCCGAACACCGCAGGCTGCGGGTCATGCCGCGGGTGACCGTGAGACTGGGGGCACTCACCCGCAGTGACGGTCGGTGGGCGCAGAAGGGCGTCGACGCCGCGATGCACGCCGAACTCACCGAGCTGGCCAGAAACCGCGCCTGCTCCGATGTGGTCCTGGTGACCGGCGACGGCGATCTGCTGCCCGGCCTGATGTCTGCCAAGGAACACGGTGTCGCCGTGCATCTGTGGGCCGTCCAGGCCGCCGACGGCGACTACAACCAGTCCGAGGACCTGGTCGCCGAGGCCGACGAACGCCGGGTGCTCGACCGGGCCTGGATCACCCAGGCCGTACGGGCCAAGGACAACGGCGGCAGCTGCGCCCCGCCGCCCGCCCCCCGTCCCGAGATCGCCGCGATCCTCTCCGCGCCGCTGCCCGAGGCGGCCCTCGCGGCCTCCGCCGAGCGGGCCTCGGAGGCCCAGGCGGCCGCCGCCCGCAACGGCTCGGCGGAGCCGGTCGTCAACGACGCCGCCCACGCCCCGGCCGCGCATGCCGGCAGGGGCGTCCCCACCCCTAAGGACCTGGCGGGCAGCCTCCGCGGGCCCGGCGCCCTGCCGGGCCACGCGGCCCCGCCCCCGGCGAGCGCCACCCTGCGCTGGTCCTCGGAGAGGGGTTGGGTGGAGCGCGGCGGCCAGCTCGGCGAACCCGCCGAGACCGCGTCGCTGCCCACCCTCGCCCAGCTCACCTCCGCCGAGCAGCGCTGGGCGGACCGCGAGGAGGACATCACCACCGTCGGCGGGGACCCCTTCGAGGTGGGCCAGGTCTTTGCCCGGCGCTGGATGGAACGGCTGCCTGAGACCGTCCATCTGCAGAAGCTGTCGACCATGTACCCACGTATTCCGCACCGCATCGACGGTGAGCTGCTGCGGTACGCGGCACGATTCGGCCTGCTCGCCCACAAGGACGATCAGATCGACGAGCACGACCGGTACGCGATCCGGGCGGGTTTCTGGCGCGAGATCGACGTACGCGCGGCGGCCGAACACGCTCCCGCTGCGGAGTAGTCCGGCAGCCCCGGGCGCAATACGGGGCATCCGACCCCGTACCCTCGTACCTCGTGAGTACGGGCACAGCACAGGCGCAGACGGCGACCGGGACCGTGTGCGCGGTGCGTGATCTGGTCAAGACCTATCCCGCCGCCCGCGGCCGCCGCGGCGCACCGGCCACCCCTGAGGTGCGCGCCACCGACGGGATCAGCCTCGACGTCCGGCGCGGCGAGATCTTCGGCTTGCTCGGGCCCAACGGAGCCGGGAAGTCCACTCTCGTCCGGCAGCTCACCGGGCTGATGCGGCCCGACTCCGGCAGCGTCGAGATGCTCGGCCACGACCTCGTACGACACCCCGAGCGGGCCTCCCGGCTGATCGGCTACCTCGGGCAGGAGTCCACCGCCCTCGACGAACTGACCGTGTCGCTCGCCGCCGAGACCACCGGCCGGCTGCGCGGACTCGCGGTACGTGACGCCCGCGCCGAACGCGACGCCGTACTCGACGAACTCGGCCTCACCGACATTGCGGCGCGCCCCCTGAAGAAGCTCTCCGGCGGGCAGCGGCGGCTCGCCTGCTTCGCGGCGGCGCTGGTCGGGGAGCGGCCGGTGCTCGTCCTCGACGAGCCGACGACCGGGATGGACCCCGTCGCCCGGCGCGCGGTCTGGGCCGCCGTCGACCGGCGGCGCGCCGAACGCGGTGTGACGGTACTGCTGGTCACCCACAACGTGATCGAGGCCGAGACCGTCCTCGACCGGGTCGCCGTCATCGAACGAGGCAAGGTCATCGCCTGCGACACCCCGACCGGGCTCAAGGAGCGCGTCGCCGGCGAGGTCCGGGTCGAGCTCGTGTGGCGCGAACGCGCACCGCTGGACGTACCCGAAGTGGCCGCTCTGCGCGCGCTGGCCCAGGAGTCCGGGCGCCGCTGGGTGCTGCGGCTCGGGCCGGACGAGGCGCGGGCGGCGGTCGCGGCGGTGACGGGCGGGGCGGCATTCGCCGCACTGGACGACTTCACGTTGGCGACGCCGAGCCTGGAGGATGTCTATCTGGCGCTCGGCGGGAATACGACGCAGGGGCTGGTGAAGGCGTGACCGGCGTGATCGGCGACGGATACAGGGCCGGGCAGGGACCGAACAGGAGCAGCGCCAGGTGACGAGCATCGTTCCTGCGGAGGTGGCCGGTGCCGAGCCGATGACCGGAAGAGTTTCCCCGGTCGGGGCCGGCGCGGGCGCCGTTGGCGCGCAGCTCGCGCCGCGCGCCAGGCTGTTCCCCTCGCTCGCCGCCGTCTACCGCGCCCAGCTGTCCCGGGCCAGGGTCGCCCGGATCCCGCTGCTCTTCGTGGCGACCTTCCAGTCCATCGGGATCATGATCCTGATGCGCGGGGTCGTCGACGGCGGTTCGGAGGCACGGGCCGTGGTCGCCGGATCCAGCGTCCTCGTCGTCGCCTTCGTCGCGCTCAACCTGCTCGCCCAGTACTTCGGGCAGCTGCGGGCCAGCGGCGGGCTCGACCACTACGCCACCCTGCCGGTGCCGCCCGCCGCGGTGGTGCTCGGTGCGGCCGGGGCGTACGCCTCCTTCACCGTGCCCGGCACGATCGTCACCGCGGTCACCGGGAGCGTGCTCTTCCAGTTGCCGATGACCCACCTGTGGGTGCTGGTCGCCGTCATCCCGCTCTCCGGGGCCGCGCTCTCCGGGCTCGGCGCCGCACTCGGACTGCTCGCACCCCGGCAGGAGCTGGCAACGCTGCTCGGGCAGCTGGGCATGTCGGCGGCGCTGCTGCTCGGGGTGCTGCCCGCCAACCGCATGCCCGCGCCGATCGGCTGGGCCCGCGATCTGCTGCCTTCGACGTACGGGGTGGAGGCCCTGTCCCGCTCGTTCGGCACCCGTCCCGACTGGGCGGTCATCGCCCTCGATCTCGGCGTCTGCGCGGTCGTCGGCGTTCTCTCGCTGGCCGTGGCGACCTGGGCGTACCGCAGGGCAGCGGTCCGGTGAGGCGCGACACAGCAACGCCTGGCACGATGGCACGGTGACCGCACCTCTGACGCCGCCCCACCGGCCCTCGCCCGACGACCCCTGGCAGATCCCGCCGAAGGGCGGTGGCTCCCACCCCGGGATGCTCCCGGAGTCGCAGGAGCAGCACGACCTTCCGGCGGACCTGCGGCGGGCAGCCCTGATCACCGTCCTGATGACGGTGGCAGGCGTCGCCCTCGGAGTGCTGTGGCTGTGGCTGGCGCCGCGCGTCCCGCTGGTCTCCGACAACCAGGCGGTCTTCCTCAGCGACAGCGAGGGCGAGCAGGCGATCGGGGCCGACGGCACGTTCGTGCTGCTTGCGCTCGCGTTCGGTGCGGTGGCTGCGGCGCTCGTCTTCTGGTTCTTCAGGCGGGGCGGGATCGCGCCCGTGGCCGGCCTCGCCCTGGGCGGGCTGCTCGGGTCGCTGGTCGCCTGGGGGGTCGGCGTCTGGTTCGGGCCGGGGCGGGATGTGGTCGCCCACGCGCGTGAGGTCGGCAAGGGCGTGGTGTTCGATGCGCCGCTCGAGCTGCATGCGAAGGGGGCGTTGCTGGCCTGGGCGCTGGCGGCGATGGTCGTGCACCTGGCGCTGACGGCGTTGTTCGGGCCGCGGGATCCGGAGCCGGAGTGGGGGAGCTGGGGGGCGCAGGCACCCGGTGCGCCGCCCGGACCTCCCACGAAGCCGTAGGGGCGGCCGGCGCGGAGCGGCGCCGCCGCACGCACAGCCGTCTCCCCGCCGCCCGGCGCGATTGTGCCGGGCGGGCTCGTAAGGGCGCCTACGACCGGCCGATCGGCGCGAACAGCGCGCCCGTCAGCGACGCCAGATCCGCCGGGGACAGTTCGACCTCCAGGCCGCGGCGGCCGGCCGATACGCAGATCGTCTCGTGGGTCCGTGCCGACGCGTCCAGGACGGTCGGCAGCCGCTTGCGCTGACCCAGGGGCGAGATGCCGCCCCGCACATAGCCCGTCGTACGTTCAGCCGCTGCCGGGTCCGCCATCGCCGCCCGCTTGCCACCGACCGCCGAGGCCAGGGCCTTCAGGTCCAGGGAGCCGGCCACCGGGACTACCGCCACGGTCAGGTTGCCGTCCACGTCGGCCACCAGCGTCTTGAACACGCGGTCCGGCGAGACGCCGAGCGCCTCGGCGGCCTCCTCGCCGTACGAAGGGGAGGCCGGGTCGTGGTCGTACGCATGGGTGGTGAACGGCGTGCCCGCCGCGGTCAGCGCGACCGTCGCCGGGGTACCGCCGGAGCCGGACTGCTGCTTCTTCGACTTCTTCGCCACGGGGCAGGGTCCTCGGGTGGTGGAGGTCAGTTGGGGTGGGTGGGGGCTCTGGTCAGGTCCACCGCGGGCAGCGAAGGCAGATGGCGGATGACCGCCGTCTCGGACCGCAGCAGCGTCAGCTCTTCACGTAGCCGTGTCGCCGTGTCCGGTGCCTGCAGCAGCCGCTGCTTGGTGGGGATGTCCAGGACGGCCGCGGCGGCCACCAGGTAGGAGACGACCGACGGATCGTCCGGCAGGTCCGCGCCCGTCGTCAGCGAGCGTTCGCTCGCTCCGGCCAGCCGCTTCTGGTAGCTGCGGAACGCCCGCAGCACGCCCTCGGCGAGCGCACCGGCCTCCTCGCCGGAGTCCTCGTCGAGCTCTTCGAGTTCGGCCGTCAGATACGGACCGCTCGCATCGACCGAGAGCAGCTTGACCCGGGTCGTGCCGGTCGCCAGGACCTCGAAGCTGCCGTCCGCCCGCTCCCGGATCTTCGCCGCGTCGGCGATACAGCCGACCCGGTGGAAGGTCTGCACCGGGTCGGGGCCGAAGCCGTCCGAGGGGCCGCGCTCGGTGGCGGCGGGCGCCGTGGCGGTGTCCGGCATGCCGAGGGCCGTCGGGGCGGTCTCGCGGCCGTCGCGGATGGCGACCACTGCGAAGCGGCGCGGTTCGTCCTCATCGGTTTTCAGCAGCTCACGCATCATGGCGCGATAGCGCTCCTCGAAGACGTTGAGCGGCAGCACGAGGCCGGGGAACAGCACCGCGTTCAGCGGGAAGAGGGGCAGATGAGCGGTGGTCACAACGGTCAAGCGTAATGGCCGTGCGACCGGCTGTGGTCGGCCCGGTTCCACAAGGGCGTCGCGGAGGCCACCTGGAGCCGTGCCCCGTCCCGTGCATCCAGGAACTGGCCGAGCGGATCGTCGGACACCGACGACCACGGGAACGACGACGCATGGGGTCCGATCAGCCGGAACTGTTCCAGTGCCTCGTCCCACCGGCCCCGCACGACCAGAACGTACGCCAGCAGATTGCGGACCTCGGCCGGCCAGGGATCACCCGGCTCGAAGGCGGCGGAGAGCGTGATCGCCAGATCGGCCGCCGTGTCGATCCGCTCCTCGAGCACGGACGTCGTCTTCACGTCCGGACCGGCGATCAGCAGCGCGAACGCGGCTCGCACCGGCAGCGCCTGCACCAGCGAGCTGGGCAGCGAGTCCTCGGCGGCCCGTTCGGCGAAGTCGAAGCACTCGCGGTGCGAGCCGTACCAGGCGGCGGAGAGGTACTGCAGCGCCGCGACATGGCAGCCGTAGTGGTGCGAGGAGCGCCGGATCGCCTGCTCCCACAGCGCCTCGAAGGTGGTGTGCGAGGCATGCGTGCCGCGCGCGTGGTCCAGGGCGAGACGCCAGGGCACCGGGTCGCGCGGATCGCTCTCGGCCGCCGCGGTGATCAGCGGCCCCACGTCGCGCAGCCGCTCCGCGCGGGCGGGCGACTCCCAGGCCCGGCGGACCGCCAACTCGGCCTTGACGAGCAGGGCGTCCGGGTCGTGCGGAGCGGTGGCGAGCCAGTCGTTCAGCCAGCCGTCGCGGTTGCGGGCGAAGGTGACGAGCCGGCTGAGGTAGCGGTCCCGGTTCTCCCACTCGGCCGCGTCCCGGGTGGTGGCGAGGAGCTTGGCGGCCGGCTCGTACTCGCCCAGGGCGGCGGCTACGAGGGCTGGGGAGAGCCGTTCGTCCGGGGCGTCGAGCAGCACCGCATCGTCCGCCGGCAGTCCCGTGGACAGCCGCGGCGAGTGCCGGATCATGCGCGCGGTACGGCGCAGAGCGCGAAGGAATGCCATGGTGCAGACCATTGAAAAGCGCTGGTCGGGGCTGCGCCAGAGGGGCGCTGTGAAGCTTTGGTGCCGAGTACATGGGTTGCCCCGAAAGCGGTCAAGAAAAAGTAAAGGAATGCATGGAATCTGGCTTGATCCTGTCGTTCCGGCGGTGGGTGTCCGTCTTTTCGGTCGCCGGTCGACCGGTCGTTCGAGCGTCCCGGCGGAGGCTGCCGGGACGCGTGCCGGCCGGGCGGCCGAAGGGGCCGGGGCGGTGGGGTGTGAGCGGGCGTGCCGTCCGGACCCGGCGAGGCCGGTCAGCCGCGGCGCAGCAGCCGGGACGCGCCCGCCGCCACGGTGGTGGCCAATATCCAACCGAGCAGCACCAGCGCGGCCGACGCCCACTGCCAGCCGTCCTCCATCCGCCAGTACCCGTCCTGCCCGAGGTTGATCACGGGCACCAGGAGATCCAGTGCGTACAGCGCCGCGTTCCACTCCGGGTGCTCGTCCCGCTTGATCGGCGCCGGGTCGTACTGCGAGAAGGCCACCGCGCCCGCCGCCCAGAGCACCGCCATCCACACCGCTGCCCGCCCCGGCCGGTAGCCGTACGCCACCGTCCAGTCCTGCAGGATCCCCCACAGCTTCGCGGCGGGCGGCAGTGTCTCGCGCCGCCGCCGCTGCTTGGCGAGCAGCACCTCTCGGGCGTCCGCGTCCTCGCCGCAGCTGCGGAGCACGGCGGCCAGCCGCTCGTACGGCTCCGGCACGTACTCGGGGGTCGCCGCCGCGACCCACTCCAGGCGCCGGGAGAGCGGGAAGTGCCCGTACGGGACGAGGTTCTCGTACACGAAGCCGCCCATCGCGAGCCCGCCGGGCCCCGGCCAGCTGGTCGACACATCGATCAGCGTGACGACCTTCGCGCCGTTCAGTACGACCCGTCCCTCCTCCGGCCGCTCCGCGTTGAACCGCAGCTCCGGAGCCACGATCCGGCGCAGCGAAAGCTCCTCGTGGGGCGCCAGCACGAACCGCGCCTTGTGCAGATCGACCGCGTCACCGAACCGCCCGTCGTCCAGCCGCACCCCGCCGCGGCACTCGAAGATCTGCGAACGGGTGCCGTGTGCCGGGGTCGGGGCCATGACGGTGCCGTACGGGGGAGTGTTGCCCTGGTTCCCCGTGTCGACGCTCACCCAGGCCTCGGTCATGTACAGCGTGCGCTCCACGGTCAGCTGGGGGGCGTTCAGCGCGCGCCGCCCCCGCCCGGCCCGAAGCCGGCTGCCGCGCAGGCTCATCGAACCGCCGACCTTCGCCCCGCGCAGACTCAGCTCACCGCGTGCCTCCACCATCTCGGCCTGCAGGTCCTGCGCGACCGTGAGTCCGTCCCCGGCCAGCGCGCGGCCCTGCCGGTCGGCGCCCAGCTCGATCTGGTTGAGCAGCAGATCCGTGCCTATGTGGGCGTCGGTGAGCCGGATGCCGCGCTCGATCCGGCAGCGCGGCAGATGCAGATCGCCCTCGGTGTGCAGCCGGGCCGCCTCCAGCCGGGGCACCGCGCAGCCGACCATCCGTAACGTCGTGAAATGGCACTCGGGCAGCACCACCTCGTTCTCCAGACGACAACCCGTCAGCTCCACGTAGGGCGCGACGCGCCCGCCCGCGAGATCCAGCGTCCCGGTGATCCGTACGCCCCGGAGCTTCAGCGCGGCGACACGCCCGGGCCGGGCCCGCGGACCGCTCAGCAGCAGCCGGGCGACGACCCGGGCGTCCACGCTGCGCTCCGCGCCCCAGACCGTCGGCGCGAACGGATCGTCACGGAGCGGATCGCGGGCGCGCAGATCGTAGGTGCTGCCGCTTCGGAAGGCCTGCCACATACCCAGCTCGGCCGCGGTGAGAGTGTCCGGAATGTCGCCGTTCTGCGGTTCGGCCACGTGGCCCCCTCTGCTTGCAGTCGCTATTCCCTCTCTGTTCCCTCTGTGTGACGCCGTGAACGCCGGTGGTCAGCAGTGGCCGGGAGTAGTCGGCTGTGACCGCCGGGACATGTATCAGTCAGTGATACGGCCGAACTGCCGCCGATGGCGGTCTGAGAGAATTGCGGTGTGATCTCTCGAATCGATCTGCGCGGCGGTGCCCTCCCCGAGGGCGGCGACCTGCGCGACCTGCTGCCCCGAGCCGAGTTCGACGTGGAGGCCGCACTGGAGACGGTGCGCCCCATCTGCGAGGACGTACGCCATCGTGGCTCAGCGGCAGTGATCGAGTGGGGGGAGAAATTCGACGGCGTACGGATCGACTCGATCCGGGTCCCGGCCTCAGCGATCGCCGAGGCGCTGGAGCGGCTGGATCCCGCCGTACGGGCCGCCCTCGAGGAGTCGATCCGCCGCGCGCGCCTCGTCCACCACGAGCAGCGCCGCACCACACACACCACTAAGGTCGTCCCCGGTGGCACGGTCACCGAGAAGTGGGTGCCCGTCGAGCGCGTCGGTCTGTATGTGCCGGGCGGGCGCTCCGTCTACCCGTCGTCCGTGGTCATGAACGTCGTACCGGCCCAGGAGGCGGGCGTCGAGGGCATCGCCGTCGCCTCCCCGCCGCAGAAGGAGTTCGGCGGCCTGCCGCACCCCACCATCCTCGCCGCCTGCGCCCTGCTCGGTGTCGACGAGGTGTACGCGGCCGGTGGCGCCCAGGCCATCGCGATGTTTGCGTACGGAACGGCCGAATGCCTGCCGGTGAACCTCGTCACCGGCCCCGGCAACATCTATGTCGCCGCCGCCAAGCGCCTCCTCAAGGGCCGCATCGGCATCGACGCCGAGGCCGGACCCACCGAGATCGCGATCCTCGCCGACTCCACCGCCGACGCCGTCCACGTCGCCGCCGACCTGATCAGCCAGGCCGAGCACGATCCGATGGCCGCCGCGGTCCTCGTCACCGACTCCGAGGAGCTGGCCGCCGCCACCGAGGCCGAGCTGAAGCCGCAGGTCGCCGCGACCAGGCACGTCACCGACCGGATCGAACCCGCGCTGGCCGGCCGCCAGTCCGCGATCGTCCTGGTCAACGATCTCGAGGACGGTCTCAAGGTCGTCGACGCGTACGCCGCGGAGCACCTGGAGATCCAGACCGCCGACGCTGCCGCCGTCGCCGACCGCGTCCGTAACGCCGGAGCGATCTTCGTCGGCCCGTGGGCCCCGGTCTCGCTCGGCGACTACTGCGCCGGCTCCAACCACGTCCTGCCGACCGGCGGCTGCGCCTGCCACTCCTCGGGCCTGTCCGTGCAGTCCTTCCTGCGCGGCATCCACATCGTCGACTACACGCGCGACGCGCTCGCCGAGGTCGCCCACCATGTCGTGACCCTCGCCGAGGCGGAGGACCTCCCCGCCCACGGCGCCGCAATCAAGGCCCGTTTCGCCGAAGGCGAGCTGGACGAGCACAGTGGCCGGAAGGTTCCGCAGCAGTGACCAACAGCAAGTCGATCCGGATCGACGATCTTCCGATCCGGGACGAGCTCCGCGGCCAGTCCCCGTACGGCGCCCCGCAGCTCGACGTCGCGGTGCGGCTGAACACCAACGAGAACCCCTACCCGCTCCCCGAGGCGCTCGTCGACCGGATCGCCGAGCGCGTCCGCGAGGCCGCCCGCGACCTCAACCGCTACCCCGACCGGGACGCCGTCGAGCTCCGTACCGAGCTGGCCCGCTACCTCACCCGCACCGCCGGGCACGAAGTGGCGCTGGGCAACGTCTGGGCGGCCAACGGCTCCAACGAGGTGCTGCAGCAGCTGCTGCAGACCTTCGGCGGCCCCGGACGCACCGCGATCGGCTTCGAGCCCTCGTACTCGATGCACGCCCTCATCGCCCGGGGGACCGGCACCGGGTGGGTCTCCGGACCGCGCAAGGAGGACTTCACCATCGATGTCGCGGCGGCCTGTGAGGTCATCGCCGAGCAACGCCCGGACATCGTCTTCATCACCTCGCCCAACAACCCCACGGGTACCGCCGTCGATGCCGAGACCGTGCGCACGCTGTACGACGCCGCCCAGGCAGCCAGGCCGTCGATGGTCGTGGTCGACGAGGCGTACGGCGAATTCAGCCACCACCCCTCGCTGCTCCCGCTGATCGAGGGCCGGCCCAACATGGTGCTCTCGCGCACCATGTCGAAGGCGTTCGGTGCCGCCGGACTGCGGCTCGGCTATCTCGCCGCCGACCCGGCCGTCGTGGACGCCGTGCAGTTGGTGCGACTGCCGTACCACCTGTCCTCCGTCACCCAGGCCACCGCGCTCGCCGCCCTGGAGCACACCGATACGCTCCTCGGGTACGTCGCCCAGCTGAAGAGCGAGCGCGACCGGATCGTCACCGAACTGCGCGCCCTCGGCTTCGACGTGACGGACTCGGACGCCAACTTCGTCCAGTTCGGCCGCTTCACCGACAGCCACACCGCCTGGCAGCAGATCCTCGACCGGGGCGTCCTGGTCCGGGACAACGGCGTACCGGGATGGCTGCGGGTCTCCGCAGGAACCCCGGCAGAGAACGACGCGTTCCTCGATGCGGTACGCGAACTCAAGAAGGAGCACGACGCATGAGCCCCCGCGTAGGCCGCGTGGAACGCACCACCAAGGAGACGTCCGTACTCGTCGAGGTCAACCTCGACGGCACCGGCAAGGTCGACGTCTCGACCGGGGTCGGCTTCTACGACCACATGCTCGACCAGCTCGGCCGCCACGGCCTCTTCGACCTCACGGTGAAGACCGAGGGCGACCTGCACATCGACACGCACCACACCATCGAGGACACCGCCCTCGCCCTCGGCGCCGCCTTCAAGCAGGCGCTCGGCGACAAGGTCGGCATCTACCGCTTCGGCAACTGCACCGTCCCGCTCGACGAGTCGCTCGCCCAGGTCACCGTCGACCTCTCCGGTCGCCCCTACCTGGTGCACACCGAGCCGGAGAACATCGCGCCGATGATCGGCTCCTACGACACGACGATGACCCGGCACATCCTGGAGTCGTTCGTCGCCCAGGCGCAGATCGCCCTGCACGTCCACGTCCCGTACGGCCGCAACGCCCACCACATCGTGGAGTGCCAGTTCAAGGCGCTCGCCCGCGCCCTGCGGTACGCCTGCGAGCACGACCCGCGTGCTGCCGGAATCCTCCCCTCCACGAAGGGCGCGCTGTGACCGGCCTCAACACCGTGCTGATCGTCGTCGGCCTCTTCCTGGCCGGCGGCGTCTACTCCTTCTCGAAGCAGAAGATGCCCAAGGGCGTCATCGTGCTGCTCGGGATCGCCTCCGTGATGTGCCTGGTCGCAGGCGTCATGCGGATCCAGGGACTCTGGGACTGAGGGAGCGACCTGTGAGTGACCAGAAGAAGGTCGTCGTCTTCGACTACGGCTTCGGCAACGTGCGTTCCGCCGAGCGCGCCCTCGCCCACGTCGGCGCGGACGTCGAGATCACCCGCGACTACGAGAAGGCGATGAACGCCGACGGGCTGCTGGTGCCCGGCGTCGGCGCGTTCTCCGCCTGCATGGAGGGGCTGAAGAAGGCCCGCGGCGAATGGATCATCGACCGCAGGCTCTCCGGCGGCCGGCCCGTGATGGGCATCTGCGTCGGCATGCAGATCCTCTTCGAACGCGGGATCGAGCACGGCGTGGAGACGGAGGGTCTCGACGAGTGGCCCGGTACCGTCGCCCCTCTGAAGGCCCCGATCGTCCCGCACATGGGCTGGAACACCGTGCAGTCCCCTGAGGGCTCCGAGCTCTTCGCGGGGCTCGACCCCGAGGCCCGCTTCTACTTCGTGCACTCCTACGCCGTGCACGACTGGAGCCTCGAAGTCACCAACGCCAGGATCCGTGCCCCCCGGGTCACCTGGGCCACCCACGGCGAGCCGTTCGTCGCAGCAGTGGAGAACGGCGCCCTGTGGGCCACCCAGTTCCACCCCGAGAAGTCCGGCGATGCCGGCGCGCAGCTGCTGACCAACTGGATCGGAACACTCTGATGTCCACCAAGCTTGAGCTCCTCCCCGCCGTCGACGTCCGGGACGGCCAAGCCGTCCGCCTCGTGCACGGCGAGTCCGGCTCCGAGACCTCGTACGGCGACCCCCTGCAGGCCGCCCTCGCCTGGCAGCAGGCAGGCGCCGAATGGCTGCATCTCGTCGACCTGGACGCCGCGTTCGGCACCGGTGACAACCGGGCGCAGATCGCCGAGGTCGCCCGCTCCATGGACATCAAGGTCGAGTTGTCCGGTGGTATCCGTGACGACGCCTCGCTCGCCGCGGCCCTCGCCACCGGCTGCACCCGGGTCAACCTCGGCACCGCCGCCCTGGAGACCCCCGAGTGGGTCGCGAAGGTCATCGCCGAGTACGGCGACAAGATCGCCGTCGGCCTCGACGTCCGAGGCACGACGCTCCGCGGCCGCGGCTGGACCCGCGACGGCGGTGACCTCTACGAGACGCTCGCCCGCCTCGACTCCGAGGGCTGCGCCCGCTACGTCGTCACCGACATCGCCAAGGACGGCACGCTTCAGGGCCCCAACCTGGAGCTCCTGAAGAACGTCTGCGCCGCCACCGACAAGCCCGTCGTCGCCTCCGGCGGTGTCTCCTCGCTGGACGACCTGCGGGCCATCGCCTCGCTCGTGCCCCACGGGGTGGAGGGCGCGATCGTCGGCAAGGCGCTGTACGCGAAGGCGTTCACCCTGGAAGAGGCGCTGCAGGTGGTCTCCGCATGACCGACTCAGTCCGCCGTGTCTCCTCCGGGGCCCCCTGGGAGGAGAAGTTCGGCTACTCCCGAGCGGTGGAGCTGTCCAACGGGCTCGTCCTGGTGGCCGGTTGCACATCGGTGGTCAAGGGGCAGATCTCCGCGGGCGGCCCGTACGAGCAGGCCGTCGCCGCCTTCAACGTCGCCTTCGACGCGCTGAAGCAGGTGGGGCTCGGCCGTGAGGACGTCGTCCGCACCCGGATGTACATCACGCACGCCCGGGACGTGGACGAGGTCGGCCGCGCCCACAAGGAGCTGTTCGACGACGTCCGCCCCGCCGCCTCCATGATCATCGTGTCCGGCTTCGTCGACCCCAGCCTGGTCGTCGAGGTCGAGATCGAGGCCTACCGGGCAGGTGCGCAATGAGTCTCGCGGTACGAGTCATCCCGTGCCTGGACGTCGACAACGGCCGGGTCGTCAAGGGCGTCAACTTCCAGAACCTGCGCGACGCGGGCGACCCCGTCGAGATGGCGAAGCTGTACGACGCCGAGGGTGCCGACGAGCTGACCTTCCTCGACATCACCGCGTCCAGCGGCGACCGGGAGACGACCTATGACGTGGTGCGCCGCACCGCCGAGCAGGTCTTCATCCCGCTCACCGTCGGCGGCGGCGTCCGCACCGCCGACGATGTCGACAAGTTGCTGCGGGCCGGCGCCGACAAGGTCGGCGTCAACACCGCGGCCATCGCCCGCCCGGACCTCATCCGGGAGATCGCCGAACGGTTCGGCAGGCAGGTCCTCGTGCTGTCCGTGGACGCCCGCCGTACCCCTGAAGGCACCTTCGAGGTCACCACGCACGGCGGCCGCAGGGGCACCGGCATCGACGCCGTCGAGTGGGCGCACCGGGCCGCCGAGCTGGGTGCGGGCGAGATCCTGCTCAACTCGATGGACGCGGACGGCACGAAGGACGGCTACGACACCGAGATGATCGCGGCGGTCCGGGGGCATGTGACCGTCCCGGTCATCGCCTCCGGTGGCGCGGGCCGGCTCGCGGACTTCGCGCCGGCCATCGCGGCGGGCGCCGACGCGGTGCTGGCCGCGTCCGTCTTCCACTTCGGTGATCTGCGGATCTCCGAGGTCAAGGGCGCACTGCGGGAGGCCGGGCACCCGATCCGCTGACCGCGGAGTCATCGATCGCCGGACGGAACCGCATATCGGTTCCGTCCGGCGATCGGCGTTTCGTCACCTGTCCGACGCGGCAGTCATGCCTCAAATCTCGCAACTTTTATTGCGCAATAAATATTGTGCAAGTTTTCTTTCCTGTCTACGGTGGGGTGCATGGCAAGCAATGAACCGCGCCGGGTCTCGGATCTGGAGACCTTGAAGGCGTTCGGACACCCCCTGCGGATGAAGCTGTACCGAGCGCTCTACATCTCCCGGAAGGCCACCGCCTCCCAGCTCGCCGAGCTGGTCGACGAGGCTGTCTCACTGGTCAGCTACCACCTGCGCAAGCTCGCCGACCACGGCCTGATCGAGGAGGCCGAGCAGCAGGGCAAGGACGGCCGTGAGCGCTGGTGGCAGCCCGCGTCGAAGGGGCTGAACTTCCACGACGAGGACTTCAGCGACGCGCCCGAGAAGGTCGCCACGGCTGCCGCTGTCGGCAGGCTCTCGTTCGACCAGCACATCGAGCTGTACCGGAGTTACCTCGACTCGTCCCAGAGCTGGTCGCCGAAGTGGCGTAGCGCCGCCTCCAGCTCCGAGTACCTGGCCCGGCTCACCGCCGACGAACTGGCCGCGCTCAACCGGGAGGTGCACGAGGTGATCGACCGGTACGAGGAGGCCGGCCGGGCCCGCGACGAGGCGGGGGACACCGAAGGGCGCGAGAACGTCGCCATGCACCTGTACGCATTCCCGTTCCGCATCTGAGCCGGTCACCCGAGAGGACGCACGCCCCTCATGACTGTCACCGTCACGGCCCCGAGTGCTCCCGAACGTCCCGCCCACCGCGACGGCAACGTCCTGCGCTGGCTCGGCGCGTACACCGCGTCGATGGTCGGCGACAGCGTCTACTACATGGCGCTCTCCTGGGCGGCCACCCGCACCGGCACCGCCTCGCAGGCCGGATTCGTCCTCGCCGCCGGATCCGTACCCCGGGCCGTGCTGATGCTCGGCGGGGGAGTCCTGGCGGACCGGTTCGGGCCCCGTCGTCTCGTCATCGGCAGCGATGCCGCGCGCTGCCTGGTCGTCCTGGGCCTGGCCGGCGCCCTGATGGTCACCTCGCCCGCCCTGTGGATGCTGATCGCCGTAGCGCTCGTCTTCGGCGCGGTCGACGCGCTCTTCCTGCCCGCCGTGGGAGCCCTTCCGCCCAGGATCACCACCGCCGGACAGCTGGCCCGGATCCAGGGACTGCGTGGACTCGCGACCCGTACCGCCAATGTGGTCGGCGCACCCCTGGGCGGGGTCGCGGTGGCCCTCGGCGGCCCGGTGCTCGCATTCGCCGCGGCCGGGGTGCTCTTCGCCGTCTCGCTGCCCCTGCTCGTCCTCGTACGGATCGCGCCCCCGCCCGATCAGGCCGGTGCCGAATCTGCCGGCACCGCATGGCGTGAACTGGCCGACGGAGTGCGCCACATCCGGCGCCATCCACTGCTCGGGCCGCTGGTGCTCGTCCTCGCCGTCAGTGAGCTGGGTTTCGCGGGCCCGCTCAACCTCGGGCTGATCCTGCTTGCGAAGGAGCGCGGCTGGGGCGCCGCCGGCATGGGGTGGATCGTCGCCGCCTTCGGTATCGGCGCCGGTGCCGCGGCCCTGCTGCTCGCGGTCCGCGGGCGGCTGCCCCGCGCCGGGCTGATCATGTGCCTGACCGTGCTCGTCGGCGCGGTCGCCGCCGGGGCCCTCGCATATGTCCCGTCGTTGCCGCTCGCCGCCGCGGTCGGCGCCGCGGTCGGGCTCTTCGCCGGACTGGGCGGGGCGCTCTGCGGGGCGCTGATGCAGTCCGCCACCGATCCCGCCTACCTGGGGCGGGTCACCTCGGTCTCGACGCTCTTCACCCATGCGGTCGCACCGCTCAGCTACCCGGTGACCGGCGCGGCCGTCGCCACCTGGGGGACCGCGCCGGTCTTCGCCGCCGGCGCGGCGCTGGGCGGGGCGGGGGCCGTGACCGGTCTGATCGTCACCCGGCTGCGCCGCGCGGAACTCCCGCGCTGACCCGGCCCTCCGTACGTCCTGCCGGCTCCGTAGGCCCTACATGCCGAGCTCGGCCGTGCTCACCCGGGTCACCGCCTCCTTGTCGCCCTCCAGCTCCACTCGCGCCGCATCCTGCCGCCCCGACGCGAAGAGCAGCAGCTCGCCCGGCTCACCGGTCACCGTCACCACCGGAGTGCCCTTGTGCGCCACTGCCGTCTGTCCGTCAGGACGGCGCAACACCAGCCCCACCGGGGCCTTGCGCCCCATCAACCGCGCCGCCTTCTCCATCCGCGACCACAGGGCGTCGGCGAAGACCGGGTCCAGGTCCCGCTGCGACCAATCGGGCTGTGCCCGGCGGACGTCCTCCGCGTGGATGTAGAACTCCACCGTGTTGGCCGCCTCGTCCAGCTGCTTCAGCCCGAACGGTGACATCCGGGGCGGTCCCGTGCGGATGAGCTGGATCAGCTCCTCGTACGGTTTCTCGGCGAATTCGGACTGCACCCGGTCGAGCCGGTTCTTCAGCGGGCTCAGCAGCACCCCGGCCGCCGCGTCCGGCCTGCGCTCGCGTACCACCACATGGGCGGCGAGGTCGCGGGTCGTCCAGCCGTGGCACAGGGTCGGGGCTTCGGGGCCCGCCGCCTCCAACAGGTCGGCGAGCAGAAGTCGTTCACGCTTTGCATGGGTCGACATGCTGGCCAGCGTACGACCGGCGTCCGCAGTCCGCCCAGTGGACGTCCTGCCGGACGGCCTCCGCGGCCACGGCACAATGGGCACATGACCAGCACGCCCGCGCCCAGCACCCCGCCCGCCAGCAGCCTGGACCCCGCCATCGCCGCCCGCCTCAAGCGCGGAGCCGACGGTCTGGTTCCGGCCATCGCCCAGCAGTACGACACCGGTGAGGTGCTGATGCTCGGCTGGATGGACGACGAGGCACTGCACCGCACCCTGACGACCGGCCGCTGCACCTACTGGTCCCGCAGTCGCCAGGAGTACTGGGTCAAGGGCGACACCTCCGGCCACATCCAGCTGGTCAAGTCCGTCGCCCTCGACTGCGACGCGGACACGGTCCTCGTCAAGGTCGACCAGACGGGCGCCGCCTGTCACACCGGCGACCGCACCTGCTTCGACGCCGACGTGCTCCCGCTCGGGCAGTAGGGTCAGCCGCCATGGATCTCGAGACCTTCCGCAAGCTGGCCGCCGACCGGCGTGTCATCCCCGTCAGCCGCCGGCTCCTCGCGGACGGCGACACCCCGGTCGCGCTCTACCGCAAGCTCGCGGGCGAGCGCACCGGCACGTTCCTCCTCGAATCCGCGGAGAACGGCCGCACCTGGTCCCGCTACTCCTTCATCGGGGTACGCAGCGCCGCCACCCTCACCACCCGCGACGGCCGGGCGCACTGGCTCGGCACCCCGCCCGTCGGAGTCCCGGCCGACGGCGACCCGCTGGTGGCCCTGCGCGCCACGATCGACGCCCTGCACACCCCGCGCGACCTGCACTCCGGCATGCCGCCCTTCACCGGTGGCATGGTCGGCTATCTGGGTTACGACGTCGTGCGCAGGCTGGAGAGGATCGGCGAGCACGGTGGCGACGATCTGAAGCTCCCCGAGCTGACGATGCTGCTCACCTCGGACCTCGCCGTCCTCGACCACTGGGACGGCAGCGTCCTGCTGATCGCCAACGCGATCAACCACAACGATCTGGAGACCGGCGTCGACGAGGCGTACGCCGACGCCGTCGCCCGCCTCGACGCCATGGAGTCCGACCTCTCCCGCCCGGTCGAGAGCGCCCCCGTCACCCTCCCGCCGTCCGAACTCCCGCCGTACAGCGCACTCTGGGGCGGCCAGGCCTTCCAGGACGCCGTCGAGGACGTGAAGGAGCGGATCAGGGCCGGCGAAGCGTTCCAGGTGGTCCCCTCCCAGCGCTTCGAGACCCCGTGCACGGCCGGCGCGTTGGACGTCTACCGGGTGCTGCGCGCCACCAACCCGTCGCCGTACATGTACCTCCTCCGGTTCGAGGGCTTCGACGTGGTGGGCTCCAGCCCGGAAGCCCTCGTCAAGGTCGAGGACGGGCGCGCCATGGTCCACCCGATCGCCGGTACCCGGCCCCGCGGCACCACCCCGCAGGAGGACCAGGCGCTCGCCGACGAGCTCCTCGCCGACCCGAAGGAGCGCGCCGAGCACCTGATGCTCGTCGACCTCGGCCGCAACGACCTGGGGCGGGTCTGTGTGCCCGGCAGCGTCGAGGTCGTCGACTTCATGTCGATCGAGCGGTACTCGCACGTCATGCACATCGTCTCCACCGTCACCGGCCGCGTCGCCGAAGGCCGCACCGCCTTCGACGTCCTCACCGCGTGCTTCCCGGCCGGCACCCTCTCCGGCGCCCCGAAGCCCCGCGCCATGCAGATCATCGAGGAGCTCGAACCCACCCGCCGCGGACTGTACGGCGGCTGCGTCGGCTACCTGGACTTCGCCGGGGACTCGGACACCGCCATCGCCATCCGTACGGCGCTGCTGCGGGACGGCACGGCATACGTCCAGGCCGGGGCGGGAATCGTCGCCGACTCCGACCCGGTCGCCGAGGACGACGAGTGCCGCAACAAGGCCGCCGCGGTCCTGCGCGCCGTCCATACCGCCAACCGCCTCCACGAACGCTGACGGGGTAAGGGATAGTGGAGTACGTGAGTGCTGTCCCCGTACCCCAGCCCCGTGCCCAAGCCGCCATCGCGCCCGACGCCACGGGAAGCCGCCGCAGCCTGGCCGCCGGCCTGCTTCTCGGGGCGGTCGGCGCCACCGTCGTGCTCCTCGCCTCCGGCCAGACCTGGGCGGAGGGCAAGGCCGCGGTCGGCGGCGGCTCCCTGCCGCTGACCGCCGACGGCCAGGACGTGACCGGTCTCCCGGCGGCCCTCGCCATCGTCGGCCTGGCCGCCCTCGTCGCCGTCTTCGCCGTCCGCAGCGGCGGCCGGCTGCTCGTTGCCGGGCTGCTCGCCCTCAGCGGTCTCGGGGCCGGTGTCAGCGCCTACCTCGGCGCCTCCGACAGCTCGGCCCTCGACGAGAAGGCGGCGCAGACCACCGGCGACGCCTCCGCCACCATCGACGCCCTCAGCCACACCGCGTGGCCGTACGTCACCGCCGCCGGCGGCCTGCTGATCCTCCTCGCCGGGCTGCTCGCCCTGCGGTACGGGAAGCTGTGGCCCACCATGTCGGGACGGTACGAGCGCGACGGCACCCCGCGGCCCCGCAGGGCCCCCCGCACCGCCCCGGACCCGGACCGGCCCGAGGACCTGTGGAAGGCCCTGGACCGCGGCGAGGACCCGACGCGCGAGGTATGACCCCCAGCTCACGTCGTACCCGCACGTACGGGACAATGACGGTGAGCTTTCTGCACAGCGGCAGCGCAGTGCACCACAGCGGCACCAGCTTTGCGTACAGCGATACCAACAGCGCAACACCAACGAGGAGCAACTCATGGCGGGCAGCAGCCACGGACACACCCCGGCCGCCTGGACCGGTGTCATCATCGCCTTCATCGGCTTCTGCATCGCAGGCGTCTTCATGGTCGCGGCCAACCCGCTCGGCTTCTGGGCCGGTATGGCGGTCATCTTCATCGGTGGGCTCGTCGGTCTCGCGATGAAGGCCGCCGGCCTCGGCATGCCGAAGGAGTCGGCCGAGATGGCCGCAGCCAGGGCGCGGGCCGGACAGGCCCAGGTCTCCTCCTGACCCCGGTCGGACCCATCGTGCGAGGCGCAGCCCGGACCGGGCTGCGCCTTTCCGCGTGACCGGGGACAATCACCGCGTGGACGCCTCTCCCTCTCCCGCAGCCGCACCGGGCCCGCCCGGTCATCCGCCCGTGCCGGTCTTTCCGCCCGCGCCCGTGCCCCGGTCGGCCGTCCGACGGCTTGCCACTCCCCTCGGGGTGATGGCCGCCGTCATCGCGGCGTTCGGCTACGTCGGCGCCGTCGACCCCAACCAGCCGGGCCACTACCCGGTCTGCCCGCTGCTCCGGTTCACCGGCCTGTACTGCCCGGGCTGCGGCGGGCTGCGCAGCGCCCACGCCGTCGCCCACGGGGATGTCGTCGCGGCCCTGGGCTCCAATGCCCTGGCGGTCGTGGGTTACGCGATCTTCGCCGTCGTGTGGGTGGTCTGGACGGTCCGCGCGAGCAGGGGACTGCCCCTGCGGATCAATCTGCCACCGGTCTACTGGTGGGGGATCGGTGCCGTGCTCCTGATCTTCGCCGTCGTCCGGAATCTGCCGTTCGGATCGATGTTGGCGCCGTGAATGCCCAGGTAGTGGGACATCCGTCGGCCGGATGTGAGTCCGGGGCCCTCGTGCGGATACCATCGAGATGGCTGATCCTGTTCCCTCATCACCGTCCCGGAAGGGGGCCGCTCGCGTGAGTGTGCTCGACGAGATCATCGACGGCGTTCGCGCCGACCTCGCAGAGCGGCAGGCGCGCGTCAGCCTCGACGAGCTCAAGGAGCGCGCGGCGCGCGCTCCGGCGGCCAAGGACGGAGTCGCCGCCCTGCGTGGCGAGGGCGTGACCGTCATCTGCGAGGTCAAGCGCTCCAGCCCCTCCAAGGGGGCCCTGGCCGCGATCGCCGACCCGGCCGCGCTCGCCGCGGACTACGAGGCCGGTGGCGCGTCCGTCATCTCCGTCCTCACCGAGGAGCGACGCTTCGGCGGTTCGCTCGCCGACCTGGAAGCCGTTCGCGCCAAGGTCGACATCCCGATCCTGCGCAAGGACTTCATCGTCACCTCCTACCAGCTCTGGGAGGCCCGCGCCTACGGCGCCGACCTCGCGCTGCTGATCGTCGCCGCCCTCGACCAGGAGGCACTCGTCTCGCTGATCGAGCGCGCCGAGTCCATCGGTCTGACGCCGCTGGTCGAGGCGCACGACGAGGACGAGGCGGAGCGTGCCGTGGCGGCCGGAGCGAAGATCATCGGTGTCAACGCGCGCAACCTGAAGGACCTAAAGGTCGACCGCTCGACGTTCGAGCGCGTCGCCCCGGAGATCCCGGCGGGCATCGTCAAGGTCGCCGAGTCCGGCGTCCGAGGCCCGCACGACCTCATCGCCTACGCCAACGCCGGCGCCGACGCCGTGCTCGTCGGCGAGTCCCTGGTCACCGGCCGCGACCCGCGGGCCGCCGTCGCCGACCTGGTTGCCGCGGGCGCCCACCCTGCCCTGCGGCACGGACGGAGCTGACCCGCACCGTGTCCGCCGACCGTCCCGTGTTCCGCACCCGGCCAGGCCTGCGCCTCGCCGGTGTGACGGCTGCCCGGGACCCGCACGCGCCGCTGGCGCGCGGCTGCCGCCCCCGCGGCTGCCGCGCCCCCGCGCGCCGGGTGCACGGCCGGCGTGTGCGGTACGTGATCGGAGACGAGCCCGGCCAGGTCAACGGCATGCGATGGCGCACGGGGACCGCGCTGTAGCGAGCCCCGGCCACGTACCCGCACCACATCTCTCGTACGTACGACCGCACCGCCCGACCGCCTTCGGTCGCGGCGGCGACTCGCTCACGACGCATACGGTGAATCCACCCGTTGCCATGACGAGGAGCACGTCGGATGTCATCTGACTTCTTCATTCCGGACCCCGAGGGTCTGATCCCCAGCGCCGAGGGCTACTTCGGTGCGTTCGGCGGCAAGTTCATCCCGGAGGCGCTCGTCGCCGCCGTGGACGAGGTCGCCGTCGAGTACGACAAGGCCAAGGCCGACCCGGCCTTCGCCGCCGAGCTCAATGAGCTCATGGTCGACTACACCGGCCGGCCCAGCGCGCTGACCGAGGTGCCGCGCTTCGCCGAGCACGCGGGCGGTGCCCGGGTCTTCCTCAAGCGCGAGGACCTCAACCACACCGGCTCGCACAAGATCAACAACGTGCTGGGCCAGGCGCTGCTCACCAAGCGCATGGGCAAGACGCGGGTCATCGCCGAAACCGGTGCCGGCCAGCACGGTGTCGCCACCGCGACGGCCTGCGCCCTCTTCGGTCTCGAATGCACCATCTACATGGGCGAGATCGACACGGAGCGGCAGGCGCTGAACGTGGCGCGGATGCGGATGCTCGGCGCCGAGGTCATCGCGGTGAAGTCCGGCTCCCGCACACTCAAGGACGCCATCAACGAGGCGTTCCGCGACTGGGTCGCCAACGTCGACCGCACGCACTACCTCTTCGGTACGGTCGCGGGACCGCACCCCTTCCCGGCGATGGTCCGTGACTTCCACCGTGTCATCGGCGTCGAGGCCCGCCGGCAGATCCTGGAGCGGACCGGCCGGCTGCCGGACGCCGCGATCGCCTGTGTCGGTGGTGGCTCCAACGCCATCGGGCTGTTCCACGCGTTCATCCCGGACGCGCGCGTCCGGCTGATCGGCTGCGAGCCCGCCGGACACGGCGTGGAGACCGGCGAGCACGCGGCGACCCTGACCGCCGGAGAGCCCGGCATCCTGCACGGCTCGCGCAGTTACGTCCTCCAGGACGAAGAGGGCCAGATCACCGAGCCGTACTCCATCTCGGCCGGTCTCGACTACCCGGGCATCGGCCCGGAGCACGCGTACCTGAAGGACACCGGCCGCGGCGAGTACCGCGCGGTCACCGACGCCGCCGCCATGGAGGCGCTGCGCCTGCTCTCCCGTACCGAGGGGATCATCCCGGCCATCGAGAGCGCCCATGCGCTGGCCGGCGCCCTGGAGGTCGGCAAGGAGCTCGGCAAGGACGCGCTGCTCCTGGTCAACCTGTCCGGCCGCGGCGACAAGGACATGGACACGGCGGCCCGTTACTTCGGGCTGTACGACACGGACGCGACCGTCGAGGCCGACGCGGACAACAACGGCGCCGAGATCGAGGGGGACGTCAAGTGAGCGGCAACATCGAGCTGTTGAGCGCCACCCTGGCCGCCGCCAAGGCCGAGGACCGGGCCGCGCTGATCGCCTACCTGCCGGCCGGCTTCCCGTCGGTCGACGGCGGTATCGAGGCCGTCAAGGCCGTCGTCGCCGGTGGCGCCGACGTCGTCGAGGTGGGCCTGCCGCACAGTGACCCGGTGCTCGACGGACCCGTCATCCAGACCGCCGACGACATCGCCCTGCGTGGCGGCGTGAAGATCGCCGACGTGATGCGTACGGTCCGCGAGGCCTACGAGGCGACCGGCGTCCCGATCCTCGTCATGACGTACTGGAACCCCATCGACCGGTACGGCATCGAGCGCTTCACCTCCGAGCTCGCCGAAGCGGGCGGCGCCGGGTGCATCCTGCCCGACCTGCCGGTCCAGGAGTCCTCCGTATGGCGCGAGCACGCCGACAAGCACGGTCTCGCGACCGTCTTCGTCGTCGCGCCGAGCAGCAAGGACGAGCGCCTCGCCACCATCACCGCGGCCGGCTCCGGCTTCGTCTACGCGGCCTCGCTGATGGGCGTCACCGGCACCCGTGAATCGGTCGGCGAGCAGGCGCAGGACCTGGTGCGGCGCACCCGTGCCACCACCGGGATCCCGGTCTGCGTCGGTCTCGGCGTCTCCAACGCCGAGCAGGCCGCCGAGGTCGCCGCCTTCGCCGACGGAGTGATCGTCGGCTCCGCCTTCGTCAAGCGGATGCTGGACGCCCCCGACGAGGAGTCCGGGCTGGCCGCAGTCCGCTCACTCGCGGGCGAACTGGCCGAAGGCGTTCGAAAGCGCTGACACCGGGCATCGCCCGAACGGGTGGACCTGGGACCGGGGAGGCACGTACGTGCCTCCCCGGTTCGTTGCTGCGGGTGTGAGCGAGAAGAACGAAGAAGGAAAAAGGGCCGCGCGCGACCGGCTCGTACAGCAGCGTGAGCGGGAGAAGGCGTTCGAGCGACGCCGACGCACGCTGATCGTCTCCACCGCCGTGGTGGGTGTGCTGGCGCTGGCCGCCGTCATCGGCGTGATCGCCGCGAATTCGGGTGGCAAGGGCGAGAAGGCCGGGGCGGGGCCCGTGGTCGCGCCGTCCGGTGCGACGGGCAAGGACGGCCTGGCCATCCCGGTGGGTGCGGACAAGGCCCCGTCCACGCTCACGATCTGGGAGGACTTCCGCTGCCCGGTCTGCGCCCAGTTCGAGAACGCGTTCCGGGACACGATCCACCAGCTGGAGAGCAGCGGACAGCTGAAGGTCGAGTACCACCTGGCCACGATCATCGACGGCAATCTCGGCGGCAGCGGCTCGCTGGACGCGGCCAATGCGGCGGCCTGCGCGCAGAATGTCGGCAAGTTCTCCGCGTACCACGACGTCCTCTACCGCAACCAGCCCCCGGAGACCGACGACGCCTTCGGCAAGAGCAGCAAGCTGATCGAGCTGGCGGGCAAGGTCAAAGGCCTCGACACCCCCGCCTTCCGTAGCTGCGTGGAGGACGGCACGCACAACACCTGGGTCCAGAAGTCCAACACCGCCTTCCAGAACGGCGGCTTCCAGGGCACGCCGACCGCACTGCTCAACGGCGAATCGATCTTCCCGAAGAAGGGGAACGAACCGATCACCGTGGCAAACCTGAAGAAGTGGGTCACCGAGGCGAACAAGGGGAAGCAGCCGGCGAAGGTCACCCCGGCGCCGACCGGTTCCTGACCCGGACCGGGGCCCGCCGGGGCGGGGATCCGACGACCGGCTCGTTACCCATACGTTGTCGGGCGGGTTGCCGTACGTCCCGCCCGGCAGGGTAGCGTCGACCCTGCCATGGACCTTGCCTACATTCCCAGCCCGTCGACCGGCGTGATCGATCTCGGACCGATCCCGCTCCGCGGCTACGCGTTCTGCATCATCATCGGTGTGTTTGTCGCCGTCTGGTTCGGCAACAAGCGCTGGATCGCCCGGGGCGGCAGATCCGGCACAGTGGCCGACATCGCCGTCTGGGCCGTGCCCTTCGGCCTCGTCGGTGGCCGGCTCTACCACGTCATCACCGACTACCAGCTGTACTTCAGCGACGGCGAGAACTGGGTCGACGCCTTCAAGATCTGGCAAGGCGGCCTCGGCATCTGGGGTGCGATCGCGCTCGGCGCGGTCGGTGCCTGGATCGGCTGCCGCCGTCGTGGGATCCCGCTGCCCGCCTGGGCCGACGCGCTCGCCCCCGGTATCGCCTTCGCCCAGGCGATCGGCCGCTGGGGCAACTGGTTCAACCAGGAGCTGTACGGCAAGCCGACGGATCTGCCGTGGGCCCTGAAGATCAGCGAAGGCCCCAACCGGGTCGCGGGCACGTACCACCCGACGTTCCTGTACGAGTCGCTGTGGTGCGTGGGCGTCGCGCTGCTGGTGATCTGGGCGGACCGCCGCTTCAAGCTCGGACACGGGCGGGCGTTCGCGCTGTACGTCGCGGCGTACTGCACGGGGCGGGCGTGGATCGAGTACATGCGGGTCGACGAGGCCCACCACATTCTGGGCCTGCGCCTGAATGTGTGGACCGCGGTGATCGTCTTCGTCCTGGCGGTGACGTACATCGTGATCTCGTCGAAGGTGCGGCCGGGGCGTGAGGAGGTCGTCGAGCCGGGGGCCGTGGAGGCCACCGAGACGGCCGAGGGCGCGGAGGACGCGGCCGAGGGCGCGGAGGACGCGGCCGAGGGTGCGGAGGACGCGGACTCGGGCCCGGCCGCCGACGGTGACGTCCGGCGTGACGACGAGGCCCGGGCGCCGCGCAAGAACGGCACCGCGGAGGCGGCGAAGAACGGCTGACGCCACCCACTTGTACGAGGGGCCCGAACCGGACGGTTCGGGCCCCTCGCCGTTACCCCCACCGGGGGCCGCCCCTGAATCCGCCATTCCTCGGTCGCCGGAGGGGCTCGTTCGAGTGAATTTGCCCCGCCCCGACCGCCGGGGGCCGGAGTCCTCGTCGTCAGCTCACCCGTTCTGCCAGCGCAAGCGTCCGGTGGGCAGCCGCCACTACCGCCGCGTCCACGAAACGGCCGTCCGGCAGTGCCAGTGCGCCTGCCTCCGTGAGGGCTGCCGCCACGATCTCCTGGGCCGAGTCGATCTCCTCCGAAGTGGGCCGGAACGCCCTCTCGATCACGGGTAGCTGCCGGGGATGGATCGCCGCCCGGCCGAGGAACCCCAGCGCGCGGCCGTGCGCGCAGGAGTGCCGCAGGCCGTCCAGGTCCCGTACGTCCGGGTACACCGACTGGGTCGGCGGGGCGAGGCCGGCCGCGCGGGCGGCGACCACCACCCGGCTGCGTGACCAGTCGAGACCCCGGTCGTCCCGCACCCCCAGATCGGCCCGGAGATCGGCCTCGCCGAGGGCGATCGAGCGGACCTGGGGGTGGGAGGCCGCGACCGTGTACGCGTGCTCGATGCCGAGCGCCGACTCCAGCAGCGGACAGAGCGCCACGCCGGGTGCGAGCGCCGCGATGTGGTGGACGGTCGCGGCATGAGTGATCTTCGGCAGGCGCAGTTCGGCGAGGCCCGGCAGTCCCGCCAGCGCCAGGACGTCGGCCTCCGTGTGGACCCGGACATGTACCGGCACGGCCGTGCCGGCCGCCGGTTCGGTGAGGAGTTCGGCAGTGGCTGACCGGGCGTACTCCTTACGGTCCGGTGCGACCGCGTCCTCCAGGTCGACGATCACCACGTCCGCGCCCGAGTCGCGCGCCTTGCGCACCACGTCCGGCCGGTCCCCGGGAACGTACAGCCAGGTCAGATGCACCTCTTCGGCCTCGGTCACAGGACGCCTTCCGCCCGTAGCGCGGCGATGTCCGGTCCTGACAGGCCGAGCCCGGTCAGGATCTCCTCGGTGTCCGCGCCGTGCGGACGGCCCGCCCAGCGGATCGAGCCCGGGGTCCGGGAGAGCCGGAAGAGGACGTTCTGCATCCGGAGCGGGCCCAGTTCGGGGTCGGGGACCTCGGCGACGGAGCCCAAGGCCCGGTACTGCGGATCCTCCATCACGTCCCGGATGTCGTGGATGGGGGCGATGGCCGCCTCCGCCTTCTCGAACGCGGAGATCGCCTCGTCGCGGGTGTGCCGGGCCATCCAGGTGCCGACCGCCTCGTCGAGTTCGTCGGAGTGTTCGGCGCGGGTGGTGCCGGAGGCGAACCACGGCTCGTCGATCAGCTCCGCCCGGCCGACCAGACGCATCACGCGTTCGGCGATGGACTGCGCGGAGGTGGAGACGGCGACCCACTGGCCGTCGGACGTGCGGTACGTATTGCGCGGGGCGTTGTTCCGCGAGCGGTTGCCGGTGCGTTCCTGGACGTAGCCGAGCTGGTCGTACCAGAGCGGCTGCGGGCCGAGCACGGTGAGGATCGGCTCGATGATCGCCAGGTCGACGACTTGGCCCTCCCCGGTGCGGTCGCGCCCGGCCAACGCCGCCATCACGGCGTACGCGGTGGCGAGTGCCGCGATCGAGTCGGCGAGACCGAAGGGCGGCAGGGTCGGCGGCCCGTCCGGCTCGCCGGTGATCGCGGCGAAACCGCTCATGGCCTCGGCGAGTGTGCCGAAGCCGGGGCGGGTCGCGTACGGGCCGAACTGGCCGAAGCCGGTGACGCGGGTCAGCACCAGCCGCGGGTTGACGGTGTGCAGCTCCTCCCAGCCGATGCCCCACCGCTCCAGCGTCCCCGGCCGGAAGTTCTCGATGATCACATCGCTGGAGGCGGCCAGCCGGAGGAGGACGTCGCGCCCGCCGGGCGTGGAGAGGTCGAGGGTGAGATTGCGTTTGTTGCGGCCTAGCAGCTTCCACCACAGGCCGATGCCGTCCTTCGTCGGGCCGTGGCCACGCGACGGGTCGGGCTTGCGCGGATGCTCGACCTTGACCACCTCGGCGCCGAAGTCGCCGAGCATGGTGGCCGCGAGAGGGCCCGCGAAGAGGGTGGCGAGATCGAGGACCCGCAGACCGGAGAGGGGTGCTTCCGTGGGCGCGGTCATGCGGCGTCGATCTCGCTGCGGTACGGCATGGAGGTCGAGGCGCCGGGCTTCTGTACGCAGAGCGCCGCAGCGATCGACGCCCAGGCCAGGGCCTCCGGTACGGCCCGCCCTTCGCCGAGGGCCACCGCGAGCGCCCCGACGAATGTGTCCCCGGCGCCGGTGGTGTCGACGGCTGTCACTTCCGGGGCGGGGAAATGGACCGTCTCGCTGCCTCGGGCCGCGTACAGGCAGCCCTTCGAACCGAGGGTGACGACGACCGCGGGAACGTGCCGGAGCAGGATCTCGGCCGCCGCGTGGGGGTCGGACTTCCCGGAGAGCGCGGCTGCCTCGTGCTCATTGGGGATCAACAGGTCCACGTTGTCGAAGAGCTCGTCCGGCAGGGGCTGTACGGGGGAGGGGGTGAGGATCGTCCGCACTCCCTGCGCGTGGGCCATCCGGGCCCCTTCGACCACTGCCGGCAGGGGCAGTTCCAGCTGGAGGAGCAGCAGATCGGCCTCCGCGATGGCGGCCATCTCACCGTGGCCGAGCGTGTGGACGGTGCCGTTGGCGCCCGGGATCACCACGATGGCGTTGGCACCCGTGTCGTCGACCACGATGTGCGCCGTGCCGCTGGGGCCCTCGGCGGTGTGCAGCAGATCGGTTTCGACGCCCGCGTGCTCCAGTTCGGCCCGGAGCCGTGTGCCGTACGCGTCGTCGCCGACCGCGCCGATCATCAGCACCTCGCCGCCCGCGCGGGCGGCGGCGATGGCCTGATTGGCGCCCTTGCCGCCGGGGATGGTGCGGAACTCCCTTCCGGTGACGGTCTCCCCGCGCTCCGGGGCCCGTGCGACGTAGGCGACAAGGTCCATATTGGTGCTGCCGAGCACCGCGATGGCGGTCATGGGCGGAGTGCCTCCTGGTAGGTCAGTTCAGCGAGTGCGTCGAAGCCGACGGAGTCGAAACCCGGGACGGATGTGGCGAGACGGTTCTTGAGCGGGGTGGTCCACCGGACGGGCAGCGCGTCGGGCCGGCCGGCCAGCAGACCGGCCAGCGAGCCGGCGGTCGCACCGTTCGAGTCCGTGTCCCAACCACCGGAGACCGCACGGCAGATGGAGGTGGAGAAGTCTCCGTCGGCGTGGGTGAGGGCGGCGGCGAGCAGCGCGGCGTTGGGCAGCACGTGGACCCAGTGGTACGCGCCGAACGCCGCGTGCAGCCGGTCGGCGACCGCGTCGAAGTCGGGCTCCCCGCGGGCCGCGTCGATCCCGGTGCGGACCGCGTGCGCGAAGCGCGAGCGCGGCGGTACGACGCGCAGCCCGGTCGCGAGGCAGCCGTGCACATCGGTCTCCCCACCGGCCGCCTCGGCGAGCGCGGCAGCGGTGAACATCGCCCCGTACACGCCGTTGCCCGTGTGGGTCAGGACCGCGTCCCGGTGGGCCTGCTCGGCGGCGGCCGCCGGGTCGCCGGGGTGTGTCCAGCCGTGCACATCGGCGCGGATCTGGGCGCCGATCCACTCCCGGAACGGATTGCGGTGCCGGGCGGTGTCCGGCGGCTCGATGCCGTCGAGCAGATTGCGGTACGCCACCCGCTCGGCGGTGAAGGTCCGGCCGGCGGGGAGTTCGTCGAGCCAGAGCCGGGCGAGATCGGCGGTGGAGAAGGACGGTCCGTGGCGCTGGATCAACAGCAGGGTGAGAAGTGGGTAATTGAGATCGTCGTCCTCCGGCATCCCGTCGATGTTCTCGGCGAGCGAGGTGGCGGCGGAGCGGCGGTTCCAGGGGTGGGCGGCGGTCAGTTCGGCGGGCAGGCCCCTGGCGGTGAACCAGGTGGAGAGCGGCCAGTTCCCGGTGGCGCGGGCCAGTGCGCGGATCCCCGCGAGAGGCAGTTTCTCGACGGGCTTGCCGAGCAGGCAGCCGGCCGCGCGGCCCAGCCAGGCCGCCTCCAGCCGGGCCTTGCCGACCGTCGGAAGATCCGCGCGCGGAGTCGGCCAGTGCGGGCAGGCCGCCCGGATCAAGGCCAGATCCGTCGGCTCGTCGACGGCCGCCGTCGAGTCGAGCCGCGCGAGTTCGTCGAGCAGCCGCCCGGCGAGCGCGCGGAGTGCGGGCGGCGCGGGGGGCGTCGACGCGCCCGCGCGCTCCGGAGCGGGCGCGCCGCCCGCCGCGTACCACCGGTGCTCGATGTCCCGCACGTCCCGGCCGTCCTCGGCCGCCTGGCGCAGTTCGTGCCCGATCAGATCCTCCGGCTGCACCCAGGTGACGCGCACGGTCACGGCGTACCCGCCAGCGTCGCGAACGCCGCCTCGTGCGTACGTCGCCGGGCGGTGTCCCGCACGAACACCTCGTGGGCGACGTCCGTCAGAGTTCGCGCCGGTGCGTGCAGATCGAGACGGCTGGCCTCCGCGACCGTTTTCACCCAGGTGGCGGGGATCGCCGCCTCGCCGTGCAGCGCGCCGGCGAGCGCACCGCTCATCGTGGCGATCGAGTCGCAGTCCCGGCCGTAGTTGACCGAGCCGAGCACTGCGTGCCGGTAGTCGCCGTCCGCGACGAGCAGCATCCCGAGGGCGACCGGCAGCTCCTCGATGGCGTGCAACCGGGACGGGCGGCGGGCGCCGAGGGACGGTGCGCGGTAGTCGGGCCCGACGGTGTCGAAGGGGGCGACGGCCGTACGCAGCGGTGTCAGCGCCGTCTCGAAGTCCCGGTACCGTACGGCCACTTCGCAGACCGCTTCGATGGCGGCCCGCGTCCCGTCCTTGGCGAGCGACAGACAGGCGTCGACGACGGTGGCGGGCGTCGCATCCGGCGCACAGGCGGCGGCGACTGCCGCCGCGAAGACTCCGGCGGCCTCCCTTCCGTACGACGACTGATGGGCGCCCGCGACATCCAGCGCCTCGGCGTACGCGGCCTGTGGATGGGCGGCGTTGACCAGGCCGACCGGCGCCATGTACATCGCCGCCCCGCAGTTCACGATGTTCCCGGAGCCGGCCTCGCGCGGATCGACATGGCCGTAGTGCAGCCGGGCGACGATCCATTTCTCGGCGAGGAAGATCCGCTGCAGGGGCAGCGCCTCGGCCTCCAGCTCCGGGATCCAGCGAGGGGTCGAGATCAGCTCGGGTACGAGATGGTCGGCGACGCAGTACGCGTCGAGGTGGTCCCGTACGGTGCCGTACACCCGTACCAGTGCGTGGGTCATCAAGGTGTCGTCGGTGACGTGACCGTCGCCCTTGTGGTAGGGGGCGATGGGGCGGGCGGTGCGCCAGTCCTCGCCGTCCCACGGGCCCACGATGCCGGTGATCCGGCCGCCGTGGCGCTCGACGATCTGCTCGGCGGTCCGGCCCTCGACCGGCCCGCCGAGCGCGTCGCCGACGGCGGCGCCGACGAGAGCGCCGGTGATCCGGTCATCGAGACCGAGCACGGTGGGTGTTTTGTTCTGAATCGGCGTCATGCCGGAATTGTCCACCCGAAGGGGCTGGTTCCGTGTCTGTCAGCAGCCCGGCGAGTTCGATGAGATCGGTGCCCGCGAGACGGGGCAGCGCGCATCCCGCGAGGGTGCGGCAGGCTTCGCGCCAGCCGTCCGGGACGGCGGCGATGCCACCCAGCGCACCGGTCAGCGCGCCGGCCAGGGCGGGCGCCGAGTCCGCGACCCGTGACAAGCAGGCCGCCGCGGGGACGGCCTGGGTGATCTCGCCACGGGCCGCGGTGGTCAGAGCCAGGGCGACCGGTACGGTCTCGGCCGCGGCGATCCCGTAGCTGTAGACATGGTCGACGATCTGATGTTCCAACACGGGTACGAGCGCGAAGGCGCCGGCGGCCTCGCCGACGAAGTCGCGGGCGATCCGGACGGCGTGAGCGGCGTTGCGGGCGATCTCGGTGCCCTCGGGGAGCTGGTCGAGTGCGGCGTTCACCGCGGTGTCGACATCGGCTCCGCCCAGCGCCTCGGCGATCGCGGCGGCCATCGCGCGGGCGCCGTGCACACCGTCGCCGTCCTGGGTGTATCGGGCATCGAACTCGGCGAGTTCCGCGGCGGCCCAGGGTCGGCCGGGGTGGACGACCGCAAGTACGGCAGCCCGTACGCAGGCCGCGTCGTCGAAGTAGTGCGGGTTGTCGTGGCCGGTGGCGGGCGGCCGCAGTCCGGCGGCGAGATTGCCGAGTCCGGCCCGCACCGAGATCCGGGCGCGCAGCGGGAGAACCGCCGACTCCACCTCGGGCGCCCGTGCCGCTGCCGCGGCGACCTCCGCGGCCAGCGCGTTCCACGCGACGTCGATGGCGGCCCGCATCCGGCGGTCGGGGGAGAGGCCGTGCAGCGGACCGGCCTCCGAAGCCAGCACGGTCCCGGCGGCGAACGCGGCCCACTCGGCGTCGTCGGAGGGGCCGAGCCGCAGCGGCTCGGGCGGCTGGTTGAGCGCGATGGGCACGGGGAGGGTGGTGGTGGCGTTCTGCTCGGCGAAGGTGTCGAGCTCCCGGGTGAGCCGACGCGTCCATTCGGGCATCCGGGCCGCCCGGTGACGCGCCGCGGGCCAGCCGGCGGCATCCCCCGAGGCCAGCCCGAGCAGCAGCCCCTCGATCCGGGCCCGGCGCCCCGGCAGCGGCCGGGTCAGGGGCTGGTCCAGGGGTGGGGTGGAACGATTCTCCGGGCGGGGCCCGGTGTCCCGCGCGGTAGTCATGACACCACCGCCGCGGGTCCGTCCGCGGTGGTGGTGCCGGCCTCGCGGGCCCCGCCGGCCGGGGCGGCCGTGCCGGACCCGTTGCCGTTGCCGGTCCCGCCGTCCCCACCGTCCCAGCGGCTCGTCGCGCCGTCCGGCTCGTCCGCCTCGTCCGGGGTGAGCAACTCCGCGATGTCCAGGACGTGGTGGCCCCGCATCGACGGCAGGCAGCTGCCCCGGACCGGGCCGATCGCCCGTCCCCAGTTCCGGGGGATCGCGGACAGCCCGCCCAGCGCACCGGCCAGCGCGCCTGCCACCGCCGCCGTGGTGTCCGCGTCGCGGCCCATGTTGACCGCCGTCAGCACCGCCGTACGGAAGTCGCCGTGCGCCGCCGCGAACGCGCCGAACGCCAGGCCCACCGCCTCCGGTGCCAGGTCCGTCCACGGGTAGCCGCCCACCACCACCGCGGAGCGCACCGCGCGTTCCCTCGTGAGGCGGTCGGGGTGCCTGTGCTGCGCGGCCGTCACCGCCCGCCGCAGCGAGCGCGCCGTCCAGGAGTCCATCGGTACGACGGACAGGGCGGCCGCGATCACGGACGTGACCCCCGCCCCCGCCATCGCGGCGGCCACCCCGGCCGCCACCGCCTGGCCGCCGTAGATGCCCTCCCCGTCATGGCTGACCTGCCCGTCGATCGCGACCAGGCGCGCGGCCTCCGCGGGCCGGCCTGCCGCGAAGACTCCGAACGGCGCCGCACGCATCGCGAGTCCGTCGCTCCAGGCGTGCCGGTGCTGGGCGGAGATCGGGGCTGCGAGGCCCCGGCGCAGGTTCTCCAGGGTCCCGCGCTCGCTGAACCCGGCGCCGCGGAACGGCCCCTCGTCGAGGTCGGCGATCCACAGATGCCAGGCCCGCTCGACATGGGTGACGGTCAGCGCCGAGCCGTGCCGGGCCAGCAGCAGCCCGGAGAAGATCGCGTACTCCGTGTCGTCGGTACCGGCCGGGTCGTCGCTGACGAAGCCTTCGATCCGGCCCCAGCGGCGGCGGATCTCGGAGGGCCGCAGGTTCTCCGCGGGTGCGCCCAGCGCATCGCCCACGGCAAGACCGAGGAGCGCACCCCGGGCCCGGTCCGCCCGGTCGGGGTGTCCGGAACCGTCGGCGTGGCTCGCGTCGAGGCGGTGCGCGTCGTTCCGGGCCGCCTCCGCCGTGCCCCCGCCCGTGCGCGGTTCTGCCGGATTGCCTGCAATCAACTCCATCGCGTCGACCCTTCGCTCGTACCGAGCCAGTTCTCGTACCTGTCCGATCTGTGCCACGCGGAGCGCCGACAGAGGCCGATAAACGCAACAAAAGGGCCACTCGGATGACGGGATCCCCTTCGTAAGGCAGGCCGTACTTACCTGGTCAGCGGGCAGGTAAGTACGGCCTGGCTTGCTGGCGGGGGATTCCTTTCGTGCGTACTTTCGGAGGTGTTGAGCGGGGGTGGGGCGAGCAGAACCCGCTGCCGGAGAAGGGGAGAGCTGTGGCCATCATCGAGACCGACGCCGTGCTGCACGAGGCGCACCGCGACAACCACACCCACCGTGATGTGAACGGCGGCTGGCTGCGTCCGGCGGTCTTCGGTGCGATGGACGGGCTGGTCTCGAACCTGGCGCTGATGACCGGCGTCGCGGGTGGCTCGGTCTCCCAGCAGACGATCGTGATCACCGGTCTGGCGGGTCTGGCGGCCGGTGCGTTCTCCATGGCGGCCGGCGAATACACCTCCGTGGCCTCGCAGCGCGAGCTCGTCGAGGCCGAACTCGATGTCGAGCGGCGTGAGTTGCGCAAGCATCCGACGGACGAGATGGAAGAGCTCGCCGCGCTCTACGAGTCCCGCGGTGTCGAGCCCGAGCTCGCCCGCGAGGTCGCCCGGCAGCTGTCCCGCGATCCCGAGCAGGCCCTGGAGATACACGCCCGCGAGGAGCTGGGCATCGACCCGGGCGATCTGCCGTCGCCGCTCGTCGCCGCCGTCTCGTCGTTCGGCGCCTTCGCGATGGGCGCGCTGCTGCCCGTACTGCCGTATCTGCTCGGTGCGAGCGCGATGTGGCCTGCGGTGCTGCTCGCGCTGGTCGGCCTCTTCGGCTGCGGGGCGGTCGTGGCGCGGGTGACGGCCCGCAGCTGGTGGTTCAGCGGGCTGCGGCAGCTGGTGCTCGGCGGGACGGCCGCTGCGATCACGTACGGCCTGGGTACCCTGTTCGGTGTGGCCGTCGGCGGCTGAGCGCGCCCGCGCCGCCCGGCACGGATGTGCCCGCAAGCAATCTCCCTGCAACCCGTGTGACGTACGTCTTTGCTTCCGCCTCTGGGCGGGTCACCCCAACGGACGTAAAATGAGTCTCTATACAAGGCTCCACATAAGTAGCCGTTACTCGGCGGTTTCGTTTCCTTTACCACTGGGCATGAGCCGTAGACACCGCAGGCAACGACGCCTGCTCTCTGTGGTCCCCCGGGCGCCGATCCTCCGACTGCGACCCGCTCCACCGCTCCGCGCGGTGTCCGCATGTTGGAACGGGCTATCCGCTTCTTGAGAAGCAGCCCATCATGTAACCTGCACGAAATTTCGCAGAGGGCCAACGTCGTCCCTCGGCACTGCATATGCCACGACGACGACGGGAGAGCCAATGCGTTCCGACGCCTGGTCGCCCATGGACGGTCGCCCCGCCCAGCAGGGGATGTACGACCCCCGTAACGAGCACGACGCCTGTGGTGTCGGGTTCGTGGCCACTCTGACCGGTGTGGCCAGCCATGAGCTGGTCGAGCAGGCGCTGACCGTACTGCGCAACCTCGAGCACCGCGGCGCCACCGGATCCGAGCCCGACTCGGGCGACGGCGCCGGAATCCTGCTCCAGGTACCGGACGCCTTCCTCCGCGCAGAGGTCCCCTTCGGCCTCCCGGAGGCCGGTGGCTACGCCGTCGGAATCGCCTTCCTGCCCGCGGACGACTCCACCGAGGCCGTCCGGAAGCTCGAGAAGATCGCCGCCGAGGAGGGCCTGAAGGTCCTCGGCTGGCGTGAGGTCCCGGTCAGTCCCGACCTCCTCGGCAGCGGCGCCCGCGCCACCATGCCCGAGTTCCGTCAGCTCTTCGTCGCGGACGGTGAGAGCGCCGGCATCGCGCTCGACCGCAAGGCCTTCGTGCTGCGCAAGCGCGCCGAGCGTGAGGCCGCGGTGTACTTCCCCTCGCTCTCCGCCCGCACGATCGTCTACAAGGGCATGCTCACCACCGGGCAGCTGGAGCCGTTCTTCCCGGACCTCTCCGACCGCCGTCTCGCCACCACGGTTGCGCTGGTCCACTCCCGCTTCTCCACGAACACGTTCCCGAGCTGGCCGCTCGCCCACCCGTACCGCTTCGTCGCGCACAACGGCGAGATCAACACGGTCAAGGGCAACCGCAACTGGATGAAGGCCCGCGAGTCCCAGCTCGCGTCGAGCCTCTTCGGTACGGAGCAGCTGGACCGGATCTTCCCCGTCTGCACCCCGGACGCCTCCGACTCCGCCTCCTTCGACGAGGTCCTGGAGCTGCTCCACCTCGGTGGCCGCTCGCTGCCGCACTCGGTGCTGATGATGGTCCCCGAGGCGTGGGAGAACCACGACTCGATGGACCCGGCCCGGCGCGCCTTCTACCAGTACCACTCCACGATGATGGAGCCCTGGGACGGCCCGGCCTGCGTCACCTTCACGGACGGTACCCAGGTCGGCGCGGTCCTCGACCGCAACGGTCTGCGCCCCGGCCGTTACTGGGTCACCGACGACGGCCTCGTCGTCCTCTCCTCCGAGGTCGGTGTCCTGGACATCGCCCCCGCGAAGGTCGTCCGCAAGGGCCGCCTCCAGCCCGGCAAGATGTTCCTCGTCGACACCGCCGAGGGCCGCATCATCGAGGACGACGAGATCAAGGCGGGCCTCGCCGCCGAGCAGCCGTACCAGGAGTGGCTGGAGACCGGCGAGATCGAGCTGGAGGATCTCCCCGAGCGCGAGCACATCGTGCACACGCACGCCTCCGTCACCCGCCGCCAGCAGACCTTCGGCTACACCGAGGAAGAGCTCCGCGTCATCCTCGCGCCGATGGCCCGCACCGCCGGCGAGCCGCTCGGCTCCATGGGCACGGACTCGCCGATCGCGGCCCTGTCCGAGCGTCCCCGGCTGCTCTTCGACTACTTCACCCAGCTGTTCGCGCAGGTCACCAACCCGCCGCTGGACGCCATCCGCGAGGAGCTCGTCACCTCGCTGCGCTCCACGCTCGGCCCGCAGGGCAACCTGCTGGAGCCGACCGCCGCGTCGTGCCGCAGCGTCACGCTGCCGTTCCCGGTGATCGACAACGACGAGCTGGCCAAGCTGATACACATCAATGCCGACGGCGACATGCCGGGCATGAAGGCCGCCACGCTCTCCGGTCTCTACCGGGTCAGCGGCAGCGGTGAGGCCCTCGCCGCCCGGATCGAGCAGATCTGCACCGAGGTCGACGCCGCCATAGAGGACGGCGCCCGCCTGATCGTCCTGTCCGACCGGCACTCCGACGCCGAGCACGCGCCGATCCCGTCGCTGCTGCTCACCTCGGCCGTCCACCACCACCTCATCCGTACCAAGCAGCGCACCCAGGTGGGTCTGCTGGTCGAGGCCGGGGACGTCCGCGAGGTCCATCACGTCGCGCTGCTGATCGGTTACGGCGCCGCCGCGGTCAACCCGTACCTGGCGATGGAGTCCGTCGAGGACCTGGTCCGGGCCGGCACGTTCATCGAGGGCATCGAGCCCGAGCAGGCCATCCGGAACCTGATCTACGCGCTCGGCAAGGGCGTCCTGAAGGTCATGTCCAAGATGGGCATCTCGACCGTCGCCTCCTACCGTGGCGCCCAGGTCTTCGAGGCCGTCGGTCTCGACGAGGCCTTCGTCTCGAAGTACTTCAACGGCACCGCGACCAAGATCGGCGGCGCCGGACTCGACGTCGTCGCCAAGGAGGTCGCCGCCCGGCACGCCAAGGGCTACCCCGCCTCCGGCATCTCCGCCTCGCACCGCGCGCTGGAGATCGGCGGCGAGTACCAGTGGCGCCGCGAGGGCGAGCCGCACCTGTTCGACCCGGAGACGGTCTTCCGCCTCCAGCACGCCACCCGCAACCGCCGGTACGACATCTTCAAGAAGTACACGGACCGGGTGAACGAGCAGTCCGAGCGCCTGATGACGCTCCGCGGCCTGTTCGGCTTCAAGTCGGACCGCGAGGCGATCCCGGTCGACGAGGTCGAGTCCGTCTCCGAAATCGTCAAGCGGTTCTCCACCGGCGCCATGTCGTACGGCTCGATCTCCCGCGAGGCGCACGAGACCCTCGCCATCGCCATGAACCAGCTGGGCGGCAAGTCCAACACCGGTGAGGGCGGCGAGGACGCCGACCGGCTCTACGACCCGGCGCGCCGCTCGTCCATCAAGCAGGTCGCCTCCGGCCGCTTCGGTGTGACCAGCGAGTACCTGGTCAACGCGGACGACATCCAGATCAAGATGGCGCAGGGTGCCAAGCCCGGCGAGGGCGGCCAGCTGCCCGGCCACAAGGTCTACCCGTGGGTCGCCAAGACCCGGCACTCCACCCCGGGTGTCGGTCTGATCTCCCCGCCGCCGCACCACGACATCTACTCCATCGAGGACCTGGCTCAGCTGATCCACGACCTCAAGAACGCCAACCCCGCGGCCCGCATCCACGTGAAGCTGGTCTCCGAGGTCGGCGTCGGCACGGTCGCCGCAGGTGTCTCCAAGGCGCACGCGGACGTCGTCCTGATCTCCGGCCACGACGGCGGAACGGGCGCCTCGCCGCTCACCTCGCTGAAGCACGCGGGCGGCCCCTGGGAGCTCGGCCTCGCCGAGACCCAGCAGACCCTGCTGCTCAACGGCCTGCGCGACCGCATCGTCGTGCAGACCGACGGCCAGCTGAAGACCGGCCGCGACGTCGTCATCGCCGCGCTGCTGGGCGCCGAGGAGTTCGGTTTCGCGACCGCGCCGCTCGTCGTCTCGGGCTGCGTCATGATGCGGGTCTGCCACCTCGACACCTGCCCGGTCGGCATCGCCACCCAGAACCCGGTCCTGCGTGACCGGTTCTCCGGCAAGGCCGAGTACGTCGTCAACTTCTTCGAGTTCATCGCCCAGGAAGTCCGCGAGCTCCTCGCCGAGCTCGGCTTCCGTACGATCGAGGAGGCCGTCGGCCACGCCGAGCTGCTGGACACCGACCGTGCGGTCACGCACTGGAAGGCGCAGGGCCTCGACCTGGAGCCCCTGTTCTACGTCCCGGAGCTGCCCGAGGGTGCGGTCCGCCACCAGCAGATCGCGCAGGACCACGGTCTCGCCAAGGCGCTCGACAACGAGCTGATCAAGCTCGCCGCCGACGCCCTGAACGCGGACAGTGCCGCGGACGCGCAGCCGGTCCGGGCCCAGATCGCGATCCGGAACATCAACCGGACCGTCGGCACCATGCTCGGCCACGAGGTGACGAAGAAGTTCGGCGGTGCCGGTCTGCCGCAGGACACCATCGACATCACCTTCACCGGCTCCGCCGGCCAGTCGTTCGGCGCGTTCGTGCCGAGCGGTGTGACGCTGCGCCTGGAGGGCGACGCCAACGACTACGTCGGCAAGGGCCTCTCCGGTGGCCGCGTCATCGTCCGCCCGGACCGCGGCGCCGACCACCTCGCCGAGTACTCCACCATCGCGGGCAACACCATCGCCTACGGCGCGACCGGCGGCGAGCTGTTCCTGCGCGGCCGCACCGGTGAGCGGTTCTGCGTCCGCAACTCCGGCGCGACCGTCGTCTCGGAAGGCGTGGGCGACCACGGCTGCGAGTACATGACCGGTGGTCACGCCGTCGTCCTCGGTGAGACCGGGCGCAACTTCGCCGCCGGCATGTCGGGCGGTGTCGCGTACGTCGTCGACCTGGACCGCGACAACGTCAACGTCGGCAACCTCGGTGCGATCGAGGAACTCTCCGACACCGACAAGCAGTGGCTGCACGACGTCGTGCGCCGCCACCAGGAGGAGACGGGCTCCACCGTCGCCGAGAAGCTGCTTGCCGAGTGGGACACCGCGGTGGCCCGCTTCAGCAAGATCATCCCGTCCACCTACAAGGCAGTGCTCGCCGCCAAGGACGCCGCTGAGCTCGCCGGTCTCTCCGAGCAGGAGACCACCGAGAAGATGATGGAGGCGGCGACCAATGGCTGACCCCAAGGGCTTCCTGACCACCGGGCGCGAGGCCGCCAAGACCCGCCCCGTGGGCGAGCGCGTCAAGGACTGGAACGAGGTCTACGTTCCGGGCTCGCTGCTCCCGATCATCAGCAAGCAGGCCGGCCGCTGCATGGACTGCGGCATCCCGTTCTGCCACAACGGCTGTCCGCTGGGGAACCTCATCCCCGAGTGGAACGACTACGCCTACCGCGAGGACTGGACGGCCGCGTCCGAGCGCCTGCACGCGACGAACAACTTCCCGGAGTTCACGGGCCGTCTGTGCCCCGCTCCGTGCGAGTCGGCGTGCGTCCTCGGCATCAACCAGCCGGCCGTCACCATCAAGAACGTCGAAGTCTCGATCATCGACAAGGCGTGGGACAGCGGCGACGTCACCCCGCAGCCGCCCGAGCGGCTGTCCGGCAAGACCGTCGCGGTCATCGGCTCGGGCCCGGCGGGTCTCGCCGCCGCCCAGCAGCTGACCCGGGCCGGTCACACGGTCGCCGTCTACGAGCGTGCGGACCGCATCGGGGGCCTTCTCCGGTACGGCATCCCCGAGTTCAAGATGGAGAAGTCGCACATCAACCGCCGCATCGAGCAGATGCGCGCGGAAGGCACCAAGTTCCGTACGGAGGTGGAGATCGGCAAGGACCTCGATGCCGCCAAGCTCCGCCGCCGGTACGACGCGGTCGTCATCGCCGCCGGTGCCACCGTCTCCCGCGACCTGCCCGTCCCGGGCCGTGAGCTGAACGGCGTGCACTTCGCGATGGAGTACCTGCCGCTCGCCAACAAGGTGCAGGAGGGCGACCTGACGGTCTCCCCGATCTCCGCCGAGGGCAAGCACGTCGTCGTCATCGGCGGCGGCGACACCGGCGCCGACTGCGTCGGTACCGCCCACCGGCAGGGCGCGGCCTCCGTCACCCAGCTGGAGATCATGCCGAAGCCGGGCGAGGAGCGGAACGCCAACCAGCCCTGGCCGACCTTCCCGATGCTGTACAAGGTCACCTCGGCGCACGAGGAGGGCGGCGAGCGGGTCTACGCGGTCTCCACCACCCACTTCGAGGGCGACGAGGACGGAAACGTCCAGGCGCTGCACCTCGTCGAGGTGGAGTTCAAGGACGGCAAGCTGGAGCAGAAGCCCGGCACCGAGCGGCGGATCCCGGCGCAGCTGGTCACGCTCGCCATGGGCTTCACCGGCACCGACCAGTCCAACGGCCTCGTCCAGCAGTTCGGTGTGAAGCTCGACGAGCGTGGCAATGTCGCGCGCGACGCGGACTACGCCACCAACGTCGAAGGTGTCTTCGTCGCCGGTGACGCGGGCCGCGGCCAGTCCCTCATCGTGTGGGCCATCGCCGAGGGCCGCTCCGCGGCGCGTGGTGTGGACCGCTTCCTGACCGGGGCCAGCGCACTGCCGGCCCCGATCCGCCCGACGGACCGTTCCCTGACGGTCTGAGCACCACCAGCACCACCAACAGACGTCCCGTACAACGGCGTACGGAACTGAACGCGGCGCCTGCCCGTCCCCGACCGGACGATTCGGCAGGCGCCGTGGCGCGTCCGGGGACGGTCCCCGTACCCGCCGGCCGGACGGCTCAGGCCACCGCCCCTCCGGTCAGCTGTGATGTCTTGAGCACCACCAGGGCGACAAGCAGCACGAGCAACACCGCACACCCGGCGATCTGCACGGCGGTACGGCGCTTCGCGGGCGCGTAGGCGAGCACGGCCATGACGATGCCGCCGGTGAGAAGGCCGCCCAGATGCCCCTGCCACGAGGTGAACCCCGCGGAGATCAGCATCCAGATCAGGAACCCGGCCAGGAACCGGTTGACCGCCTGCATGTCCCGTCCGAGCCGTCGGTTGATGACGTAGAAGGCCGCCGCGAGCCCGAAGATCGCCCCCGACGCGCCCACCGCGGCCTGGCCCGGCGCGATCAGATACACCAGCACCGAACCGCCCAGCGCGGACAGCAGATACAGCGCGAGATAGCGCCCTCGGCCGAGCTGCTCCTCGACGACCCGGCCCAGATTCCACAGCCCGTACATGTTGAAGACGATGTGCAGCACCCCGAACGGTATGGAACCGAACGACGAGTCGCCCGGCGGAAGATGAAGGAAGGCCCCGGTCAGCAGTCGGTACCACTCGCCGTCCACCACACCGACCGCGTCGAACCCGGGGATGTTCCCGCTCTCGTACACGTACTGACTGCCGTCGGGACCGTTCAGGCCCGCGCCGAGCATCCCGAACCGGTCGACGATCTCCGGACGGATCAGCTCGCCCAGGTACGCCAGTACGTTCAGGCCTATCAGTACGTAGGTCACGACGGGCACCGCCGTCCTCGACACCGCGCCGCCGAAGACCGTGCGCGCCTGCCGGACCGAGCGCTGTCCCTCCTTCACGCACTCCACGCAGTGGTGGCCGACCGCGGCCTCACGCATGCAGTCGGGGCAGATGTAGCGGTCGCAGCGGGTACAGCGCACGTACGTCTCGTAGGACGGATGGCGATAGCACGTGGTGACGGCGGCCTCCATGGCCGGCTCCTTCACTGGTGGGCGGTCACAGGGGCCGGTGGGGCGGCGGCGATCAAGATAGCGAACACCGCCAAGAGCACCGCAGCCGGGTACGAGCGGATAAGGGCAGGTCCGCCACGGTGACGTAACCTCGTAACTCCCCGTACCAGGAACGGAGTGCCGGATGGCAGCCATCAGCCTGCGCAAGGTCGAGGAGACGGCGCCCGCGCTGGTCAGCCTCTACAGGAGTGCGGGGGTCTCGCTCCAGAAGCACGGGCTGAGCGGGGAGCGGGCGGCGGTCTATCTCGTCCTCGACTACTCCGGCTCCATGAAGGAGTACTACAAGGACGGCAGCGTCCAGGCCCTCGCCGACCGGGTGCTCGGTCTGTCGGCCCATTTCGACGACGACGGCCGCGTGCCCGTCGTCCTCTTCTCCACCGACATCGACGCGGTCACCGAGATAGCCCTGGACAACCACCGCGGGCGCGTCGACGAGATCGTGGCGGGCCTCGGGCACATGGGGAAGACGAGCTATCACCTGGCCATGGACGCGGTCATCGATCATTACATCGACAGTGGCTCGACCGCGCCCGCACTCGTCGTCTTCCAGACCGACGGCGGTCCGATCAACAAGACGGCGGCCGAGCGCTATCTCTGCAAGGCGGCGAAACTGCCGATGTTCTGGCAGTTCATCGGCTTCGGCAACAAGCGCAGTTCGCAGTTCGACTTCCTGCACAAGCTCGACGAACTGGCCGTTCCCGCACAGCGTCCCGTCGACAACGCAGGCTTCTTCCACGCCGGACTCGACCCGCGGCAGGTCCCGGACGCCGTTCTGTACGACCGGCTCGTCGCCGAATTCCCGCACTGGCTGGCCGCGGCCCGAGCGCAGAGGATCGTCAAGTGACGCTACGAGTGCTGAGGGCGGCCGACCGCCCGGCCGTGCCCTGGAAGAACGGCGGGGGAGTCACCCGGGAGATCGCCGCGTCCCCCGGGGGCGCACCGCTGGACGCCTTCGACTGGCGGGTCAGTCTCGCCGACGTGTCCGCGGACGGGCCGTTCTCCTCGTTCCCGGGCGTCGACCGCACGCTGACCGTGGTCGAGGGCGCCGGGATGGATCTGATGGTGGGCGGCGAACACCACATCGTCGACGAGCAGTACTGGCCGCACGACTTCCCCGGAGACCTGGAGACGGCCGGACGGCTGCTCGGCGGCCCGGTCATGAACCTCAATGTGATGTACCGCAGAGAACGTACGACGGCGGAGGTCGCTGTCGTACGCGGCACCCTCCGGCTGTCGGCGCCGCAGGGCGGTACGGTCCTGGCCGTCGCGCTGGAGGACGGTGCGGTGCTCGACGGCCGGGACATCGAACTCGACCGCTACGACGCGGTGGTCGCCGACAGCGCGTCGCCCGGAGTGCTCCGGACCCAGGGCTGGGCGCTCCTGGTCACGCTGTCCGCCGGATAGTCCCGATCACGCACCGGGAACCCGGTACCGGTGTGTCTGCGACATCTTCGGCGGTCCGGACGTCATGGGCAGGCCCAGTTTCTCGGCGATCGGCAGCATCACGGCGCCGAACCTCTCCGCGGCCTCGGGGGACTCCCACAGGTCGAAGAGCTCGACGCCCGAATGGGTCACTGTGCAGACCTGCGACAGGCAGCCGGCGAACGGGTCTTCGGGCAGTGCCTGAAGTTCCCTGTGGAGAGCGTCGTACTGGTCGGCCGTGACGCCCGACAGAGTGGCATGCACGAAGATCGCCATCGTCAATCACCTCGGGTTCGCGGGATCAGTCCCTCTCCGCCGCCACGCTGACGGCCATGTGCCCCATACAGCAGAACACGATCGACCCAGGACGGCATCCGATCGGGTGGCTGCCCGGAAAACCGGACAGAAGATGTCGGGATTCAAGGGTTCGATGGAGTCATGACATCGACTTCCTGGGCAGCGTTCCAGTCGGCGGAGCCGGACTTCGCCGAGACCGTTCGGGCCCGCTTCGGGCTGTACAAGCACCACGTCCTGGCCACCCTGCGCAAGGACGGCTCGCCGCGTGTGACCGGGCTGGAGGTGGACTTCCGCTTCGGAGAGCTGTGGCTCGGCATGATGCCGAACTCGCGCAAGGCACTCGACCTGCGGCGAGATCCGCGGTTCGCGGTGCAGGCCAACCCGGGACCGGACGACACGATGGCCGACGCCGACGTCCGGATCTCCGGCCGCGCGGTGGAGGAGACCGACCCCGGCGTCCTGGCCCGCTTCGTCGAGGAGGCCAAGCCGCCGGAGCCGTTCCACCTGTTCCGCACGGAACTGACGGAGGTGGTCCGCACGGGGTTGAAGGGCGAAGAACTGATCATCCAGACCTGGCGCCCGGGCGCCCCGCTGCGCACACTCCACCGGGGAAATGACGACAGCACCCCGCGCGAGGCGACCTGAATCGACCGGCCCGGCGGGGCCGGCCGGGGCGAAGCCCCCGGCCCGGGTCCCGTCGAGTCCGCCGGGCGGGAGAACCAGGCGCGTCGAGGGGGTCCCATGCGCTTCGGACGTCGGACCACGGCGGGAGATCAACGGCGAAGCGGCCACCGGGCACCCCCGGCCACCAGCCGCTCCCGGCAATCCCCCCGCACCCCCCAGGCATCCCGCAACGGACCCGCCTTCCGCATCCACACCGAGAGATCCAGCTCCTCGGTGTACCCCACCGCCCCATGCAGCTGCAGCGCGGTCCGCGCCGCCGCGTATGCCGCTTCGCCGGCCGCGACCTTCGCCGCCGCCACATCCGCTCCCGCGTGCGGCGCCCCTTCGGCGAGCGCCGCCGCAGCCCCGTACAGCAGCGGACGGGCGAACTCCAGGCCGATCAGCGTGTCCGCCAGTCGATGCTTGACCGCCTGGAACGATCCGATCGCCACCCCGAACTGGGTGCGCTGCTTCACGTACGCGACCGTGGCCCGCAGCAGCGCCTCGCCCGTTCCGAGCGCCTGCGCCGCCGTGGCGAACGCCGCCCAGTCCGCGGCCGCGCCGGCCGCCTCCACCACCCGCGGCCCCGAGGCGAGCAGCTGTCCGCCGGGCTCGACCCGGAACAGCCGCCGTGCCGGATCGGACGAAGCGTGGAGCGGGCCGTGTCCGGACGCGAGCCGCAGCTCGTCCCCCGACACCACGAACACCGCGTCCACGGCGTCCGCGTCCAGCGCGAACGCCCCGTCGTCGAGCAGGAGAGTCGCCGACACCGTCCCCGACGCCATGCGGGGCAGCCACTCCTTCGCCACCGGACCGCCCACCCGGCTCAGCAGTACCCCCGCCGCCACCGTCTCCACCACCGGCCCCGGCACCGCGTGCCGCCCCAGCTCCAGGAAGGCCACCGCGAGTTCCACCGGGAGCGGTCCGAGACCCTCGTACGCCTCCGGTATCGCGAGCGCGAACACCCCCGCCTCTGCGAGCCGCGCCCACAGGGCCCGCCCCGGCCCGTGCTCCCCGGCGCCCCACGCCCGGACCGCCGCGGGCGTCTGCGCGGCCGACAGCATCGAGTCCAGCGAGCGGGCGAAATCGCGCTGCCCGTCGTCGAGGAGGAATCGCATCAGCGCCGTCCCTTCGGCAGGCCGAGCAGCCGCTCGGCGATGATGTCCCGCTGGATCTCGTTCGTGCCGGCGTAGATCGGGCCCGCGAGGGAGAAGACGTATCCCTGCGCCCACTCGCCCTCCGCCAGTTCGCCGTCCGGGCCGAGCAGATCGAGCGCCGTCTCGTGCAGCGCGATGTCGTACTCCGACCAGAACACCTTGTTCAGACTCGACTCGGCGCCGGTGCCCCCCGCTCTCGGCTCCGTCCGGGCCGCTTCACCCGCCGCGAAGCGCGACGCATGGGTGTACGTGAACAGCTGGTACGCGCGCGCCCCGATCAGCGCGTCCGCGACCCGGTCCCGCATTGCCGTGTCCGACGGGTCGCCGTGGGTACACCACAGCTCGGCCAGCCGGTCCGCGGCGGCCAGGAACCGGCCGGGGGAGCGCAGCGTCAGCCCGCGCTCGTCGCCGGTGGCCGACATGGCGATGCGCCAGCCCTGCCCCGGCTCGCCGATGATGTCCTCGTCCGGTACGAACACCTCGTCCAGGAAGAGTTCGGCGAAGGCCGGTTTGCCGTCGAGCCGTCCGATCGGCCGGACGGAGACGCCCGGCGCCGACAGGTCGAACATCAGATAGGTCAGCCCGTGGTGCGGCTTCGCGGCCTCGGGGTCCGTGCGGAAGATCCCGAACGCCCGGTCCGCGAACGCGGCCCGTGAGGACCAGGTCTTCTGCCCCGAAAGCAGCCAGCCGCCGTCCGTGCGCACCGCGCGCGACCGGAGCGACGCCAGGTCCGAGCCCGACTCCGGCTCGGACCAGGCCTGCGCCCAGATCACCTCGCCACTGGCCATCGGCGGCAGGACCCGGGCCCGCTGCTCGTCCGTCGCGTGGTCGAAGAGTGTCGGGGCGAGCAGGTTGATGCCGTTCTGCGAGACCCGGCCGGGGCCGCCCGCCGCGTAGTACTCCTCCTCGAAGATCAGCCACTCGAAGATGTCGGCGCCCCGGCCGCCGTACGCGGACGGCCAGGAGACGACCGACCAGCGGTCCGCGTGGAGCCGCGCCTCCCACTCCCGGTGCGCGGCGAAACCTTCCGCCGTCTCCAGGGAGGGCAGCGGTTCGGCGGGCACATGGGTCCGCAGCCACTGCCGGGCCTCGGCCCGGAACGCGTCCTGATCGGGGGTGAAGGTCAGATCCATCGGACGCCCGCCCTCTCTGTCGTCATCGGGCCCATCCTTCCCTAACAAGTGTTTGGTAGGTTAACGTACGAGCACGAGGCCGTCGAGGAGCCGGGCACCCGAGGAGGCAGGGGCGTGAGCGCACCGCAGTACGTACCGGGACACCAGCTGCTGGCCGGCCGGACCGCCGTCATCACCGCGGCCGCCGGCGCCGGGATCGGCGGCGCCACCGCCCGTAGATTCCTGGAGGAAGGCGCCCGCGTCGCCATCGGCGACGCACACGCCCGCCGGCTCAAGGAGACCGAGCAGGCGCTCGCCGAGGAGTTCGGCGCCGCGAACGTCACCTCCCTGCCCTGCGACGTCACCGACGAGACCCAGGTCCAGGCCCTCTTCGCCCACGCCGAACAGGCCCACGGCTGCCTCGACATCGTCGTCAACAACGCCGGACTCGGCGGTACCGCCGAGCTCACCGAGATGACCGACGCACAGTGGTCCAAGGTCCTCGACGTCACCCTGACCGGCACCTTCCGCTGCACCCGCGCCGCCCTGCGCTCCCTCAGGTCCGCGGGCCGCGGTGGCGTCGTCGTCAACAACGCCTCGGTCGTCGGCTGGCGCGCCCAGACCGGCCAGGCCCACTACGCGGCCGCGAAGGCAGGTGTCATGGCGCTCACCCGGTGCGCCGCGGTCGAGGCGGCCGCATACGGCGTACGGGTCAACGCCGTCGCCCCCAGCCTCGCCATGCACCCCCACCTGGTGAAGGTCACCTCCGCCGAACTCCTCGACCAGCTGACCCGTAAGGAGGCCTTCGGCCGGTATGCCGAACCCTGGGAGATCGCCAACGTCATCGTCTTCCTGGCCAGCGGCTACTCCTCGTACATGACGGGCGAAGTGGTCCCCGTCAGCAGCCAACATGCCTGACCGGGCACCCGCCGGGGCGTCCGCGGCGGGCAGCGTACAGGCGGAGAATGGGCGGGTGCCTACCAAGAAGAAGCCCCAGGTGACCCCCTCGCCCGAGCGGCGCCGCGAACTGCTCGACACCGCCGCCGAGGTCTTCGCCGCGCAGGGATACAACGCCACCACAGTCCGCAGGATCGCGGACGAGGCGGGCATGCTCGCGGGCAGCCTCTACTACCACTTCGATTCCAAGGAATCGATGATCGACGAGATCCTCTCGACCTTCCTCACCGAACTCTGGGAGGGCTACGACGCGGTGCTCGCCGCCGACCTCGGCCCCCGCGAGACGATCGAGGCCCTCGTCACCGAGTCCTTCCGGGAGATCGATCGGCACCGCGCGGCCGTCGCCATCTACCAGAAGGAGTCCAAGCACCTCGCCACCCAGCCGCGCTTCGCCTATCTCGTCGACTCCCAGCAGAAGTTCGAGAAGGCCTGGCTCGGCACGCTGGAACGCGGCGTCGCCGCCGCGGTCTTCCGCGCCGACCTCGACATCCGGCTCACGTACCGGTTCGTCCGCGACACCGTCTGGGTCGCGGCCTCCTGGTACCGGCCCGGCGGACAGCACAGCCCCGAGGAGATCGCCCGCCAGTACCTCTCGATGGTCCTGGACGGGATCGCACTCGACACCTGACCCCACCCGAGCTCACCGAGGAGCAGCAGCCATGGCCGAGGCCTACATCGTCGAAGCGGTACGCACCCCCGTCGGCCGCCGCAAGGGTGGCCTCGGGGCCGTCCACCCCGCCGACCTCGGCGCCCATGTCCTGCGGGCCCTCGTCGAGCGCGCCGGCATCGACCCGGTGGCCGTCGAGGACGTCGTCTTCGGCTGCCTCGACACCGTCGGGCCGCAGGCCGGCGACATCGCCCGGACCTGCTGGCTGGCCGCCGGACTGCCCGAAGAGGTCCCCGGCGTCACCGTCGACCGCCAGTGCGGCTCCTCGCAGCAGGCCGTCCACTTCGCCGCCCAGGGTGTCCTCTCCGGCACCCAGGACCTGGTCGTCGCGGGCGGCACCCAGAACATGACGCAGATCCCGATCGCGTTCGCCTCCCGTCAGGCCGCCGAGCCCCTCGGCCTCACCGAAGGCCCGTACGCGGGCAGCGAGGGCTGGCGCGCCCGGTACGGCGACCAGCCGGTCAACCAGTTCCACGGCGCCCAGCTGATTGCCGAGAAGTGGGGCATCAGCCGCCGCGACATGGAGGAGTTCGCGCTCCGCTCCCACCGGCGGGCGATCCGCGCCGTCGACGAGGGCCGCTTCGCCCGCGAGACCGTCGCGTACGGGGACGTCACCGTCGACGAGGGACCGCGCCGCGACACCACCCTGGAGAAGATGGCCGCGCTCCCGCCTGTCCTGGACGGCGGCACGATCACCGCCGCCTGTTCCTCCCAGGTCTCCGACGGGGCCGCCGCGATGCTCATCGCCTCCGAACGTGCCGTCGCCGAACACGGCCTCACCCCGCGTGCCCGCATCCACCACCTCTCGGTACGCGGCGAGGACCCGATCCGGATGCTGTCGGCGCCCGTCCCGGCCACCGCGTACGCACTGAAGAAGGCCGGCATGACCATCGACGACATCGACCTGGTCGAGATCAACGAGGCGTTCGCGCCGGTGGTGCTGGCCTGGCTGAAGGAGACCGGCGCCGACCCGGACAGGGTCAACGTCAACGGCGGGGCGATCGCGCTCGGTCACCCACTCGGCGCCACCGGCACCCGACTCATGACGACGCTGCTGCACGAGCTGGAGCGCACGGGCGGCCGCTACGGCCTGCAGACCATGTGCGAGGGCGGCGGACAGGCGAACGTGACGATCATCGAAAGGCTCTGAGCCGGTCGTGCCAAGGGTCCCGGGCGGCCGTGCCGGACGGCGGTGGGGCGGATCACACCGCGGATCTGCAGAACGTGCTACGGTTGCCGAGTTGCAGTTTTGGTACCCATGAACTTTATGTGCGCCTGACGGGAATGCTTCCTCAGGCGCATTATTGTTTTCCGGCTTTCTCCGGATGGGGCTCAATGCGGCGACTTGGAATTCGTAAAGTGCGGATTTCCGGCACTGCACCTCTTTAGGAGAATGACATGGCTACTGGAACCGTGAAGTGGTTCAACTCGGAAAAGGGCTTCGGCTTCATCGAGCAGGACGGCGGCGGCGCCGACGTCTTCGCCCACTACTCCAACATCGCCACCTCGGGCTTCCGTGAGCTCCAGGAGGGCCAGAAGGTCTCCTTCGACGTCACGCAGGGCCAGAAGGGCCCGCAGGCGGAGAACATCGTCCCGGCCTAATTGCCGCGACGCGTACCTCGCAGCCGGGGCCCGCACCGTGAAGGTGCGGGTCCCGGCTTGTGCTGTCCCGGGGATGCGCCGAAAGTCCCGGACAGTCCCCAGTAGTTCCCAGGAATCCCCAGGAGGGCAATTCCGTATGACCCGCTCCGAACGCCAGGACCGACCCGCCCGCACTCGCCCGTCGAGGGGGCGCGGCACGGCCCCGGCACAGGCAACCGCCAAGGGTTCCGGCAAGGGATCCGGCAAGGCGTCGCCCCGTCGCAGGGCCACGCCGCCGCAGGGCGAATTCGCCCTGCCCGAATCCATGACCCCCGCACTGCCCGCCGTCGAGGCGTTCGCCGAGCTGGACATGCCCGCCGCCCTGCTGAAGACCCTTGCCGCGCAGGGCGTCACCGACCCGTTCCCGATCCAGGGCGCCACCCTGCCGAACTCGCTCGCCGGTCGGGACATCCTCGGCCGCGGCCGCACCGGCTCCGGTAAGACCCTGGCCTTCGGTCTCGCGCTCCTCGCCCGCACCGCCGGCCGGCGCTCCGAGCCGCGCGCCCCGCTGGCGCTCGTCCTCGTCCCGACCCGCGAGCTCGCCCAGCAGGTCACCGACGCGCTGACGCCGTACGCGACGTCCGTGAACCTGCGTCTCGCCACCGTCGTCGGCGGCATGTCGATCACCAAGCAGTCCGGCACGCTGCGGCGCGGCGCCGAGGTGCTCGTGGCCACGCCCGGCCGGCTGAAGGACCTCATCGAGCGCGGCGACTGCCGGCTCGACCAGGTCTCCATCACCGTCCTCGACGAGGCCGACCAGATGGCCGACATGGGCTTCATGCCGCAGGTCGTCGCGCTGCTCAAGCAGGTCGAGCCGGACGGTCAGCGGATGCTGTTCTCCGCGACCCTGGACAAGAACATCGACCGGCTGGTCAAGATGTTCCTGACCGACCCCGTCGTGCACTCGGTCGACCCGTCCGCGGGCGCCGTGACCACCATGGAGCACCACGTGCTGCATGTGGCCGACGAGACCGACAAGAAGGCCGTCGCCACCAGGATCGCCGCCCGCGAGGGCCGGGTGATCATGTTCGTGGACACCAAGCGGGCTGCCGACCGCTTCGCCAAGCGGCTGCTGGCCAGCGGTGTACGGGCTGCCGCCCTGCACGGCGGACGGTCCCAGCCGCAGCGCAACCGGACGCTCGACCAGTTCAAGAACGGCCAGGTCACCGCGCTCGTGGCGACGAACGTCGCGGCCCGCGGCATCCACGTCGACGACCTCGACCTGGTCGTGAACGTGGACCCGCCGACGGACCACAAGGACTACCTCCACCGCGGTGGGCGCACGGCGCGCGCCGGGGAGTCCGGAAGCGTCGTCACGCTGGTCCTGCCGGAGGAGAAGCGGGAGATGACCCGGCTGATGGCTGACGCGGGCATCGCTCCGCGGACCACCCGGATCAAGTCCAGCGACGAGGAACTCACCCGGATCACCGGGGCCCGTGAGCCGTCCGGCATCGCGGTCGTGGTCGAGGTCCCCCAGCCGACGCAGCCGAAGCCGCGCACGCGGTCGGGCGGTGCGGGTGCCGGTACCGGCGGTACGTTCCGCGCGGGCAGCCGGGGCCGTGGCCGTCGAGGCGGGGCCGGCACCGGCTCCGGGTCCGCTCAGGGCGGCAGCGAGGCGCGCTCGGGCGGTGCGGTTCGGGCCGGCGGAGCGGTTCGCGCCGGCGGATCGGGCCGTGGCAACGGTTCGGGCGCGGGTGCGGGGCGCGCGGGTGGCTCCGGACGAAGCAGCGGCAGTGCGGCCGCGCGAGGCCGCAGGGCGGCGTAGCGACGTACGCGGTGCGGTGACAGGTCGACGACCTGTCACCGCACCGGGGCGCTGCCCCGGACGCCGGTCTCAATCGCCGGACAGGCTTGACGTATCCGCCTGTCCGGCGGTCGAGGCCAACGCCTCCAACGTCCGCTGTGCCTCCTTCATCAACCGGCCCACCAGCTCCGCACAGCTCGGCAGGTCCTCGATGACACCGGCCACCTGGCCCGACGCCATCACCCCCAGGTCCGTCCGGCCGTCGACCATGGATGCCTTCAGCAGCATCGGGGTGTTGGCCGCGAGCAGCACCTGGCTCCAGGACAGATCCTTGCCGTGCCTCATCGCGAGGCCGTCGCGCACCATCCGGGACCAGCTGAGCCCCGAGATCCGCTTGAGGCCCGCCGCCCGGCACACCGCCTGGACCAGGGCCCTCGTGCGGCCCGCGTGCTCCAGCGCGGCGACCATCTCCGTACGCAGCATCCGGTGCGGCAGCCCGTCCACGGCCGTGGTGACCGTGACGTCCCTGACACCCGCCGCCAGGTAGCGGGCCTTCACCGCGTCCGGGACCGTCGAGTCCGACGTCAGCAGGAACCGTGTGCCCATCGCGATGCCCGCCGCTCCGTACGCCAGCGCCGCGACCAGTCCGCGGCCGTCGTGGAAGCCGCCCGCCGCGATCACCGGGATGTCCACCGCGTCCACCACCTGCGGCAGCAGCACCGTCGTCGCCACCTCGCCCGTGTGCCCGCCGCCCTCGCCGCCCTGCACGATCACCGCGTCCGCGCCCCACGCCGCGACCTTCTCGGCATGACGCCGCGCGCCGACCGAAGGAACGACGACCACCCCCGCGTCCTTCAGCTCGGCGATCAGCTCCTGCGACGGGGCCAGCGCGAACGACGCGACCTTCACACCCTCGTCGACGACGATCCGTACGCGCTCGCGCGCGTCACCGGCGTCGGCGCGCAGATTGACCCCGAACGGCGCCTGCGTACGGGACTTGACCTCCCGTACCGCCGCGCGCAGCTGCTCCACGGTCATCGTCGCGGAACCCAGAATGCCCAGCGCACCGGCTTCGGCGGTGGCGGAGACCAACCGGGGCCCGGCGACCCAGCCCATGCCGGTCTGCACGATCGGGTACCGGACGCCGACCAGCTCGGTGAGGGGCGTGCGCATCTGATCCATCAGAGCCTGACCTCGCGGTCCCGGGTGCCCTCCGGGTCGATGACCTCGCGGATCAGCCGGAGCTCCTCGAGGGTCGGCTCGCGGGTGCGGGGGACGTCGTCCGCGATCGTCAGTGTGAAGCCGGTGGCCTCGCGGACCTGGTCGGCCGTGACACCCGGGTGCAGCGAGGCGAGACGCATCGAGCGGTCCGCGGTCGCGAAGTCGAGGACGGCGAGGTCGGTGACGACACGCGGGATGTGGTGGTAGCGGGTCGCCGACGGGCCGGCGGCCGCCGCGCTGTCGTGACCGACCCCGCTGATCATGTCGACGCGCTCGACGAACACCCGGGGGGAATGCCTGGGGACCCAGTAACTGACCGGGTTGTTCAGGGTGTTGACGGGGGCGCCGCGGACGCCGAGCAGCTGGCGGGCGGGCTGTTCCCAGTCGCCGATGCAGGAGATGTTCTGGTTGCCGAAACGGTCGATCTGGCCGGCGCCCATCATCACGTGGCGCCGGCCGCCGGTGACCATGGCGAGGTGCAGACGGTACGGCAGCCAGCCCTCGGGCGTGCCGTCGAGGCCGACGATCATCGCCTCGCCGTCGGTGAGCAGCAGATCGGGCGAGAAGGTGCGCTTGGCGAGGCGGGCGCCGACGGACGGGATCAGGCCCATCGGGCTGGCGAGCACCTCGCCGTTGTCACGCCAGGCGTCGGCGCAGGCGATCACGCAGTACTCGGCGCGGGTGGCGGGCCGGGTGTCGGGCGGTGTGGTCCCAGGGGTCGTCACTTCTGCTCCTCGTGCCAGGTCCGGACGGCCGACTGATAGCTCTTCTCGCTGCCGTCGGGGGGCAGGAAGCGGGCGGTGAACGCCGCCCAGGCGGCCGGGTCGGCGGCCGCGGTGGCGTATGCCTTCTGGAACGCCTCGTCGCGCGGGTAGTCGGGGGCGCAGGAGGTGAAGTGCGCGCCGTTCGGGGTCTCGACGACGCCGGTGACCGAGTACCGCCTGACGAGCAGGGTCTGGGGGGCGGCCCGCGCGGTCAGTTCGGCCGTCTCGACGAGCCGTTCGCAGGAGACGTACGCGGTGTCGGCGGCCTCGCAGAACAGGTCGTCGAAGTACGGGTCGGGGCCGAGGTACTGGCCGTTTCCGGCCCGGTCGGCGCGGTTCAGGTGGACCAGTGCCGCGTCCATCCGCAGGGCCGGCATCGCGACGAACTCCTCGCCGTCCGCGTACGGCGAACGCACCGTACGCAGAGCGGGGTTGACCCGCATGACGTCCGATCCGATGCCGGCCCGGACAGGCAGGAACGGCAGCCGGTTCGCGGCGGCGTGCAGCCCCCACATGAACATCGCCTCGTCCACCTCCATCAGCTCGAGGGCGCCGCACTGGCGGGCCGCTCTGAAGTGCGGTTCGAGCGGGATCGAGTCGAGAGTGGCGAAGGCCGCGACCAGTTTGCGGATCCGGCCGGCGGCGGCGAGCAGTCCGACGTCGGGACCGCCGTACGAGACCACCGTGAGATCGGTGATCCGGGACCGGAGCAGCGCACGCACGAGCGCCATCGGCTTGCGGCGCGAGCCCCAGCCGCCGATGCCGATCGTCATGCCGCTGCTGAGCCGGGAGACGACCTCGTCGGCCGTCATGGTCTTGTCGGTCACCGTCATGCCTCCTTGCCGAAGGTGTCACGGACGCGGGCGGCGGCTCCGCTGAGGTTGGCCTCGAAGGTGAAGCCCTGCTCGAAGCGGTAGCTGCGGCGGACGTCCACCGGATCGATGCCGTTGATGGCGGCCTTGGCGAGCCGGATCAGGTACCCGTCCTTCCGGGCGATCTCACCCGCCAGCTCCAGTGCCGCTTCCTGGAGTTCGGCGCGCGGGACGACTTTCCAGACCGAACCGTGGGCCTGCAGCTCGGCGGCCGTGGCGGTGCGCGAGGTGTAGTACAGCGTGCGCATCAGATGCTGCGGGACGAGCCGGGCGAGATGCGTCGCGGCGCCGAGTGCGCCCCGGTCCAGCTCGGGCAGGCCGAACGTCGCGTCGTCGCTCGCCACGATCGCGTCGGCGTTGGCGGCCAGGCCGATGCCGCCGCCGAGGCAGAAGCCGTGCACCGCGGCGACGACCGGCACCTCGCACTCGTACACCGCGGCGAACGCCTCGAAGCAGCCGCGGTTGGCGCCGATCAGGGTGTCGTGCCCGGAGTCGCGCTGCATCTCCTTGATGTCGACGCCCGCATTGAACCCGCGCCCGGCGGCGGCCAGGACGACACAGCGGACCTCGGGGTCGCGGCCCGCCGCGCGGAGTGCGTCCGCGAGGTCGTACCAGCCCTGCACAGGCAGGGCGTTGACGGGCGGGTGGTCGACGGTGACGACGGATACGCCCTTGACGGGGCTTGCGGTGGAGACACCCATGAGCGGATCAGCTACCTTTCCACCAAACATTTGTTAGGTGTGGAAGGTAGCAGCCTGCCCCCGCATCGCCAACAAGGAGATGTGAGATGACCGCAAGCAGCGACGGACACGGCACGGGGCTCTGTGCGGGGCGTGTGGTGATCGTGACGGGGGCCGGGCGAGGGCTCGGCCGGGCCCACGCCCTCGCCTTCGCCGCCGAGGGGGCGAAGGTCGTGGTCAACGACCTGGGTGTCGGACTCGACGGGGCCGGCGGGTCGTCCCCCGGACCCGCCCGGCAGGTGGTCGACGAGATCGAGGCGGCGGGCGGCGAAGCGGTGGCCCACGGCGGTGACATCGCGACCGGTGCGGGCGCGGCCGGGCTGGTCGCGGCCGCCCTGGACACCTACGGGCGGCTGGACACGCTGGTCAACAACGCGGGCTTCCTGCGCGACCGGATGCTCGTCAACCTCGACGAGGACGACTGGGACGCGGTGCTGCGCGTCCACCTCAAGGGCCACTTCCTCACGCTGAAACACGCCGCGGCGCACTGGCGGGCCGAGACCGAGGCGGGCCGTACCCCCGCCGCCCGGGTGATCAACACCAGTTCGGGCGCGGGGCTGCTCGGCAGCGTCGGCCAGGGCAACTACTCCGCCGCGAAAGCCGGGATCGTCGGCCTGACACTGGTCGCCGCGGCGGAGATGGGCCGGTACGGGGTCCAGGTCAACGCGATCGCTCCGGCGGCCCGCACCCGGATGACCGAGCAGACCTTCGCGGAGACGATGGCGGCGCCGGAGGAGGGGACGGGGGCGTTCGACGCGATGGCACCCGAAAACGTGTCACCGCTGGTGGTGTGGCTGGGTTCGGCCGCGAGCGACGGGGTGACCGGGCGGGTCTTCGAGGCGGAGGCGGGCCGGATCACGGTGATGGAGGGATGGCGCCCGGGCCCTTCCGTGGACCGGGGCGCGCGGTGGGCGCCGGCGGAGGCGGGGGAGGCCACCCGGAAACTGCTGGCGGAGGCGGGGACGGGGCTGCCGGTGTACGGGGCGCGGTGACGGGCGGAATGGTGCCGGCAACGGCGGGTCTCCGGTGATTGAGGAGCGGGGGGCGGGGGTGGCGCACCCCCGGCTCGGGGAAGAGGTGGGTGAGGGACACCGCACGCCGTGGGCGCGCCGATCCCACCGCCCACGCTCATGTGTCGCAGTCCAGCACCGTGCGGCAGAGCGCACACCGCACCCGCACCCGCCCCCGCACCGCGACCCGGATCCGCTGAAGGCACGTCGGGCACGCGAACGAGACCCGCAGTCCGTCCGGTCCGGCTTCGAAGGCGTAGGGAACACCGGGGACGGGGGCCGCGGTCGTGCCCGGATGGTCCTGGGCGTACCGGCGGACCTTCGCGTAGCGCCGTCGGCCCGCCCATCCCGCCGCCGTGAGAGGTGGCTGCCGGGCGTCCTGCTCCGCCCGCGCCCGTCCCGCCGCGAACGCCTCGTAGGCCTGCGGGCTGGTGAACCAGGGTGAGGGATCCTCGTCGAAGGCGAACGCCCGCTTGGCCAGGACGTACCCGAACTCCTCAGGGGTGAGGTAGCCGAGTTTCTGGCTGGACGTGCCGTCCTCCCGGAACGCGTCGAGCAGCAGCCAGCCCGCGCCCAGATACGTCGCCGCGGTGTCGGTGAGGATCTCGTTGTCGCGTGTGCCGGGAAACTCCAGGCCGAGCCGGTGCAGCAGCACATGCATGACCTCGTGGGAGAGTGCGGCGCCGATGTCCCTGCGGTGGGTGCGGAAGCGGTCGTTGAGCTCGATGAAGTACTCGGGTCCCGCCGCGAGTTCGACACTTCCCGCATGCTCCATCGCCCGGAACGCCACGATCATGCGGGCGTCCGGCAGATGAAGGTGCTGGACCATGGCCCGCGCCACCCGCTGCGCGCCGAGATGCAGATCGTCCTGGTCGGAGAAGGCCGCGTCGGCGGGCACGAGGCTCGGGGCATAACTCCGGACACCTTCGTACGACATCCGCCGGTACAGCGCGGTGATCGCCGACCGGACGGTGTCGAGATGAGGGAAGCCGTGCACCACCGGACTGTCGCCTGTCACGTCCGCACCCCCTCCGTGACGCTCAACCGGCTTCCACTGTAGGCGGATGTGGGCCGATCGGTGGTGAGGACGTGGACGAGGTCCGTCCGCGACATTGGCCGAAAAGTGGACCTTGTGGGGTCGGTGATCACTTCCCGATAATCCGGCTCATGTCCTTGTCGGGTACATGCCGACCTTGGGCACGTGTCGACCCACCCCCCACGCACCCCCCACGAAAGAAGGCACTTCGTTGAAGCAGCTTCTGGGCACCCTGAAAAGATGTTCCGTCATAGCCGCGGTGGTCCTCGCCGCCGTCAGCCTGCAGCCCGCCGGGGCGTCCGCCGCCCCGACACCTGTCGTCGGCGGAACCCGCGCCGCCCAGGGTGAGTTCCCCTTCATGGTCCGGCTCTCCATGGGCTGTGGCGGCGCCCTCTACACCAAGAGCATCGTGCTCACCGCCGCACACTGCGTGAACGGCTCGGGCAACAACACCTCCATCACCGCCACGGCCGGCGTCGTCGACCTGCAGTCCGCCGGCGCCGTCAAGGTCAAGTCCACCAAGGTCCTGCGGGCCCCCGGCTACAACGGCGCGGGCAAGGACTGGGCGCTGATCAAGCTCGCCAAGCCCATCGACCTGCCCACCCTGAAGATCGCCACCAACACCACGTACAACAACGGCACCTTCACCATCGCCGGCTGGGGCGCCGCCACCGAGGGCGGCGGCCAGCAGCGCTACCTGCTGAAGGCCACCGTGCCGTTCGTCTCCGACGCCGACTGCCAGGACGCCTACGGCAGCGACCTCGTCCCCGGCGACGAGATCTGCGCCGGCTACGTCGACACCGGCGGTGTGGACACCTGTCAGGGTGACTCGGGCGGACCCATGTTCCGCAAGGACGACGCCGGAGCATGGATCCAGGTGGGCATCGTCAGCTGGGGCCAGGGCTGCGCCGAGCCCGGCTACCCCGGTGTGTACAGCGAGGTCTCGACCTTCGCCGCCGACATCGCCTCCGCGGCAGCCACGCTCTGACGCCGCATCATCAGCTCGGATCACCCCCGGGTGTGCCCACGTGGACGGGCACACCCGGGCCCAGCTCCGCATACGGGGCTCCCGCACCCTCCAGCTCCAGCACCCACACCTCGTTGGCGCCCGCCCGCAGCACCGGACCCGGCACGTACAGCGTCCGCTGCGGGCCCGCCGACCAGTAGCGACCCAGGCAGAAGCCGTTCACCCAGACGAACCCGCGTGTCCAGCCCGGCAGTTCGAGACCCGCATGATCCGCGGGAGCCGGTTCCGTCAGCTCGAACGACCCCCGGTACAGCCCGGTGCGTCCCTCCACGACATCCCCGAACGGCACCCCGGCCACCGCACCCGGCTCCTCGAACGCGGCCAGCCGCAGCGCCCTGGCCCGTACACCGTGCAGGTACTGCCGCTCGTGCAGCACCCCGCCGGTGATGCCCTTCGGCTCGCCCAGCCGCGGCCCGTAGTTGACCCGGCCCAGCGACTCCACCCACAGCTCGACGGACGCGGGCCCGGCCACGGGCGTGTCGAGGGTGGCACTCCCGTCGCCCAGCACGCCCTCCAGGACGCCGTTCACGTACACCACGGCCCGGTCCCGGAGCCCCGTCACCCCCAGTGCGTAAGGTCGTCGCGGACCCGGGACATCCACCTGGTAGCGCACCAGGCCCCGGTCGACGCCCAGCTCCTCGAACGTCGGCGGAACACCGGACTCCGCCGGTTCCGGGTCGCCCAGCGCCTCCAGCACGCCGGACAGCGGCGCCCACCCGGTCAGCTCCGCCCGCACCGGTGCCGCGAGTCCGGCCGGCTCCGGCGGCAGATCGGGAAGCGGACCGTCCGAGAACTCGGCGAGGACCTCCCGCAACAGCCAGAACTTCTCCGTCGGCCGCCCGTACTCGTCGATCGGGGCGCCGTAGTCGTACGACGTCACGGTCGGCAGGAAATCCTCGTCCTGCAGCGAACCGGACCGGTTGGCCCCCGCCCAGCCCGCGAAGTTCGTTCCCCCGTGCGCCATGTAGATGTTCACGGACGCCCCGCACTCCAGGATCTCCCGCAGCGCGTCGGCGGCCCGCGCGGGTTCCCGTACGACCGGCGGAGCGCCCCAGTGCGCGAACCAGCCGCACCAGAACTCCATGCACATCAGCGGGCCTTTCGGCTGGTGCCGGCGCAACACCTCGAACGCCTCACGCGCCCCCGACCCGAAGTTCGCCGTGGCGAGCAGACCGGGCACGGATCCGCCCGTCAGCATGTGGTCCTCCGGCCCGTCGGACGTGAACAGCGGCACGCTCACCCCCTGTTCGCCCAGCATGTCCGCGAGTCGTCGCAGATAGACCGCGTCGGTGCCGTAGCTGCCGTACTCGTTCTCCACCTGGACCATGATCACCGGGCCGCCGCGGTCGATCTGCCGCTCCACCACCTGCGGCAGCAGCTGCGTGAACCACCGCTCTACGGCCCCCAGATACCCGGCGTCACGGCTTCGCACACGGCGCCCGAACCGCCCCGTCACCCAGACCGGCAGCCCGCCGTTCTCCCACTCGGCGCAGATGTAGGGCCCCGGGCGGACGATCGCCCACAGCCCGGCCCGGTGCGCCGCGTCCAGGAACCGGCCCAGCGCCGCCACGTCCCGGAACACACCGGGCTCCGGCTCATGGACGTTCCACGGGACGTACGTCTCGACAGAGTTCAGACCCATGGCCCGAAGCATCGAAAGCCGGTGATCCCACTGCGCCTCGTGCACCCGGAAATAGTGCAGGGCCCCCGACAGCAGGCGTACGGGGTTCCCGTCGAGCCGGAAGTGGTCGTCCCCCACGGTGAAGTCAGCCATCGTGCTCGTACTCTCCTGTTGCGCCGGTCCCACCCCCGAAGCCGCGCGCCCCGAGGCCGCACGACGGTACGCACCACGGAGCGGGCGGACCCGGGAGGAATGCTGCAGCCACCCTCACCCCCTGGCGTGCGGCCGGTCCATGGACAAAGATCGCTGCTGTTTGGACACAATGCGCAGATCACCGAACCGACCCCGGCCGAGCGGAGCGGAGGAAGGAAAGCCGATGTCGACGTACCACACCTGGATGCGCTTCTTCACGCCCAGCCCGCTCCACCACCGGCTGGGCCTCGTCTGCCTGGGCGTCGGCCTGCAGCACGGCGCGCTGCCCACGGTCGGCCCCCGCACCCTGGACCACCATGTGGCCGTCGTGATCCACTCCGGCAGTGGCTGGTTCGGCAGCCCCGACGGCCGCCGGCTGCCCGTCACCGCCCCCAGCCTGATCTGGCTGACCCCCGGCACCCCGCACCACTACGGCGCCGACCCGGGCACCGGCTGGGACGAGAGTTTCGTCGACTTCACCGGCCCCGCCACCGCCACGTACACCGAACTCGGCTACATCGAACCGGACCGCCCCCTCGTCCCCCTCGCCGACACGGCGGGCCCGCGCGCCGCGGTGAGCCGGATCGTCCGCGCGGCCCGGCGCGGCAACCCGCTGCTCGAGGTCGAGAGCGGCGCCGCCGTCCATGAACTCCTCGTCGCCCTGCGCCGGGCCCGCGCCGATGTCAGCCCCGACGGCGACCCGGTCCTGAAGGCCCTGGCCCGCGACGCTTTCCAGCCGCTCTCGGTCGCCGAACACGCCGCCCGGCACAACATGACACCCGCCGAACTGCGCACCGCGGTACGACGCGGCGCCGGCTGCAGCCCCAAGGACTACCTCCTGGGCATCCGTCTCGGCCGCGCCAAAGAACTCCTCGCCGCGACCGAACTGCCCGTCGCCGCGGTCGCCCGCCGCGTCGGCTACGACGACCCCGCCTACTTCTCCCGCCTGTTCGCCCGCCGCGTCGGCACCGCCCCGGTCCGCTTCCGCGAACAGCAGGGCCGCGCCGTACCGGGCGGCTGGAGCGACACGATCCCCGACCCGGACCACCCACCGATGATCAGCCCCTGAGGGCTGTCCCGTAGCAGGGCCCCGGACCCGGCCGTCTAAGCTCGTCGACCATGACCACCAGCGACACCGACGAGTCCGTACGCGCGGAACTGAACCGGCTCCGCGAAAGCATCGACAACATCGACGCTGCTGTTGTCCACATGCTCGCCGAGCGCTTCAAGTGCACCCAGCAGGTCGGCCATCTCAAGGCGAACCACAGGCTGCCCCCGGCCGACCCCGACCGCGAAGCCGAACAGATCGCCCGCCTGCGCCGCCTCGCGGAGAACGCGAAACTGGACCCGGCCTTCGCGGAGAAGCTCCTCAACTTCATCATCGCTGAAGTGATCAGGCACCATGAGCGGATCGCCGGCGACCCTCCGGCCGGTGACGCAGCCGCTGAGGGGTGATCCCTCGCGTCCGTCCGCGCCCCGTCGGCCTGCACCGACCGGGTGGCGTTCGGTGGGCAGGTTCGGGGAGTGCCGTCGGGGGCTTGTGCTGACGGCGTTCGTCGCGTACGACAAGGAACGGGCCGCCGAGGCCGCCGGGCGGGACCTTCCCGTCGAGGCACCCGGCAGCCGGCTGCCTGCTCGACGGGGCCCGGTCGGCGTACCAGGCCCGAGCCGTCGGACCCCCGAACCCCGACGGCGTCGGCGAGGACCGTGATGAGGAAAGTCATCCTGATGATGTCGGTGTCCCTCGACGGATTCATCGAAGGGCCGGACGGCGACATCGGCTGGCACCTGGTCGACGACGAACTGCACAGCCATTTCAACGACGAACTCGCCGCGATGGGCGGCTTTCTGAGCGGTCGTGTCACCCATGAGCTGATGGCCGAGTTCTGGCCGACGGCCGACGCCGACCCCTCGAATGCCGGGCCGATGGCGGAGTTCGCCGTCATCTGGCGGGACATGCCCAAGCTGGTGTTCTCCAGGACCCTGGAGCGGGCCGACTGGAACACCACCGTGGTGCGGGACGTCGCCCCGGAGGAGATCTTGGCGCTCAAGGCGCAGCCGGGCGGGGACCTGGCCCTCGGTGGCGCCGATCTCGCCGCGGCCTTCAGGAAGCACGATCTGATCGACGAGTACCGCGTCTACGTCCATCCGGTGCTCATCGGCCGGGGCAAGCCGCTGTTCCGGCCGACGGACGCGAAGAGCGACCTGCGGCTCGCCGGGACCCGGAGCTTCGGCAACGGGGTCGTCCTGCTCCACCACCGGCGTGCCGAGGAGATCTCCGCGGCAGGGCGATGACCTCCCGCGCGCACTCCCGTAGGCGGCCGGACACCGCGCGCCGGCACCGCGGCCCGGGCACCGATCGCACCGCACAGCACCGGGCGGGCCGCCGACGACGTCGCGAGCGCGGTGCGCGGGGCGGTCAGGGGGAGATCTCCTCCAGTGGCCGGTTGGCCGTCTCCTCGGCGAGGGTGCCCGCCACCACCGCACCGGCCAGCGCCACCGCACCGAGCATCACGAAGACCGTGGCGACGTCGTTCCCGGCGCTGTAGACCGCGCCGACCAGGATCGGGCCCAGGATCACGCCGAGGCGATTGACCGCGCCGCCGACACTGCAGCCGAGGGCGCGCATCCGGGTCGGGTACAGCTCCGGCGTGTACAGGTACAGGCAGATGTTGGAGCCGAAGAAGCCGACGGCCGACAACGAGGTCCAGATCAGGACCTGGGCGGGGCTGTGGGCGCCGAGTGCGGCCAGGGTCAGCAGGAGCGCGGCAGAGCCCCCCAGGAAGATCGCGAAGATCTTGCGGCGGCCGAGGACGTCCACGGTGAGCGCCACCAGGAGGCAGCCGAGCAGGCCGGCGACCGAGGTGACCGTGGAGTAGAGCAGGGCGTCGGAGAGCGTGAGGCCGTACCCGTCCTTGTAGATGCTGGGCAGCCAGGACGTCACGCCGTAGTTGACGAAGTAGCCGGTGAACCAGATCGCGCCCACCACCAGGGTGCGGCGGCGGTAGCGGCCGGTGAACAGGGATCGCAGACCGGTGGCGGTGCGCTCCGCTTCGGTGGCCGCCTTCGCCGTCGTGGACCCGGGGTGTGCCGGGGGTCCGGGTGAGTGCAGGACCGGCGGCAGCGGTTCGCCTGTTGCGGCCGACACCTTCGCCTCGATCTCGTCCATGACCGCCTCGGCCTCCGCCGTGCGCCCCCGGTCCGCCAGCCAGCGCGGCGATTCGGGAACCGTGCGCTGGACGAGGAACGCGAGCAGTCCGGGGACGGCCGCGACCGCGAACATCACACGCCAGCCGGCCGCGGGCACCAGCCACGCGGCGGCCAGGGCGCCGAAGGTCAGTCCGGCCGGGAAGACGAGTTCGTACAGCAGGACGAAGCGGCCCCGCTTGAAGCTCCGGGTGATCTCGCTGATGAACGCGGCGGCCACCGGCACCTCGCCGCCGATCGCGAGCCCCTGCACGAAGCGCAGTGCCAGGAACGGTGTGAGCGACGTACAGGCGACGAGGGCGAGGCCGGCCAGTCCCGAGGCGGCCACGCAGTACGCGATCACCCGGACCCGGCCGAATCTGTCGGCCAGCCGGCCCGACAGCAGCGCGCCGATGAGCATGCCGACCGAGCCGACGGTGAGCACCGATGTGGCATCGCCGTCGGTCAGGTGCCACTCCTGCCGGAGCTCGGGCAGTGCGTACGCGATCAGCAGCTGGTCGAAGGCCTCGAAGAAGGTGACGACGCCGACGACGAGGCGGACGGTGACGTGCCAGCGGGAGGCCGGCAGCCGCTCGAAGCGGGCGGCTATGGCATCACGGGCGGTGACGGCTTCGTGGGTGGCGGCGGTGGGCCGGGTCATCGAGGGTTCCTCCTGCTCCGGGTGGGGACGGAGCGGTTGGGGAGCCAGGTGTGCGGAGAGCGGGGATGTACGGAAGTGAGCTGAGCGTACGGGGGCGGCGTGGCGGTGCGGGGCTCGTGAGCCTGTGAGACCGCCCACCACTGCCGTCGACTGCTCTCTAAGGCACCTAGCTTCTTAGGGCTTAAGTTTTATCGGTCCGGGGGTGGAGGTCGTCAAGACCCCCAGGGCAAAAGAGTTTTTACGAAGGGGTCTTGCGGGGAATTACTTAAGCGCTTAGATTTTTAGCCCTGAGGTAACCGTATCGACTGCAGGAGGCCAACTGATGCTTGCCGACGAAGTGTTGGTCGCAGGGCAGTGGCGGCAGGGCCGCGGTGCCCCCATCGAGACCGTCGACCCCGCCACCGGCCAGGTCATCGCCACCGTGCACGCCGCATCCCTCGACGACGTCGAGGACGCCGTGACCGCCGCCGTCCACGCGGCCCACGACCCTGCCTGGCGTGAGCTGCCCGCCCATCTGCGGGCCCGGCTGCTGCACCGCATCGCCGACCTCGTCGAGCGCGACGCCGACCGGCTCTCCGCCCTGCAGACCGCCGACACCGGCAAGTGCCGTACCGAGACCCGTGCCCTTGTGCTGAGCGCCGCGGGCACCTTCCGCTACACCGCCGCCGCACTGGAGACCGCCGAGGACGCGATCACCCCGTCCCGCGGCCCGTACGTCACGATGAGCGTCCACGAGCCCATCGGCGTCGTCGGCGCGATCACGCCGTGGAACTCGCCCATCGCCAGCGACGCCCAGAAGCTCGCCCCCGCACTCGCCGCGGGCAACGCGGTCGTCCTCAAGCCCGCGGAGTGGACCCCGCTCGTCGCCCTCGCCCTCGGCCGCCTCGTCCACCAGGCACTGACCGAGGCCGCACTGCCCACCGCACTGCTCTCCGTGCTGCCCGGCCGCGGCAGCGTCATCGGCGACGCGATCGTCCGCCACCCGGCCGTCGGAAAGATCACCTTCACCGGTGGCACGAGCACCGGCCGCTTGCTCGCGCACGCCGCCGCCGACAAGCTGATCCCCGTATCGCTGGAGCTCGGCGGCAAGTCGCCGACGATCGTCTTCGACGACGCAGACATCGAGCAGGCCCTGGCAGGCGTCATGTACGGCGTCTTCTCCTCCAGCGGCCAGAGCTGCATCGCCGGATCGCGGCTCTTCGTCGCCCGCTCGCGGTACGAGGAATTCGTCGGCGAACTCGTCGCCCGCACCGAGAAGCTGCGCGTCGGACCCGGCACCGACCCGGACACCCAGGTCGCCCCCCTCGTCCACCACAAGCACCGCGACAGCGTCGCCGCCTACGTCGACCTGGCCCGCGAAGAGGGAGCCACCGTCCGGTGCGGGGGAGCGGCCCCCGAAGGCGACTCCTACCGCGACGGCGCCTACTACCTCCCCACCGTCCTCGACGGCCTCCCCAACACGGCCAGGGTCTGCCAGGAAGAGATCTTCGGCCCCGTGCTCGTCGCCCTGCCCTTCGACGACGAGGACGACCTCGTCGCCCAGGCCAACGACAGCGTGTACGGCCTCGCCTGCGGACTGTGGACCCGGGACCACGCCAAGGCCTGGCGGGTCGCCCGCCGTATCGACGCCGGAACGGTCTGGATCAACACGTACAAGCAGTTCAGCATCTCCACCCCGTTCGGCGGGCTGAAGGACAGCGGCATCGGCACCGAGAAGGGCCGCGACCTGATCCGCGGCTACCAGAGGCAGAAGTCCCTCTACTGGGGCACCGGCAGCGCCCCGCTGCCCTGGGCCGCCAACTGATGCCGACAGACGAGGAGCCGGAGAACCAGATGACTCACCAGAACCGCACGGCGTACGAGAACGTCCACGCCCGCCCCGCCGTCCTGCCCGAACCCGTCGCCCGGCTGCGCGCCCTGCGCTCCGTCGAGCTGCACACCCCCGCCTTCACCGAGTCCACCGACTTCTACACCGAGGTGTGGGGTCTGGAACCCGTCGAGCAGGACCGCGACGCCACCTGGCTGCGCGGCACCGGTGAAGAACACCACGTCCTCGCCCTCACCCGCGGCGAACGCAACGGCCTCGGCCGCATCACCTTCGCCGTGGCCACCCCCGCCGAGATCGACGAGGCCGCCCGCCGTCTCCTCGCCAGAGGCATCGTCCCCGTCGCCGGACCCGGCCCGCTCGACCAGGTCGGCGGCGGATACGGACTCCGCTTCACCGACCCCGAGGGCCGGCTCATCGAACTCAGCGCCCAGACGCATGCCGTCACCCCGCGCGGCCGGGACGCCGCCGTGCCCGTCGGTGTCACCCACACCGTCCTCAACACCACAGACATCGATGCCGCCGTCGCCTTCTACACCTCGGTCCTCGGGCTGCGCGTCTCCGACTGGTCCGAGCACCAGATGGCCTTCCTGCGCTGCAACGCCGACCACCACTGCATCGCCTTCAACCAGGCCGCATGGGCGTCGCTGAACCACGTCGCGTACGAGATGACATCGGTGGACCACTTCATGCGCGGCCTCGGCCGGCTCCGCCACCACGGCATCAACCCGCAGTGGGGGCCGGGCCGGCACGGACCCGGCAACAACACCTTCTCGTACTTCACCGACCCCGCCGGACTCGTCTGCGAATACACCTCCGAGGTCGCCCAGATCGTCGAGGACACGTGGATCGCCAAGGTCTGGCGGCGCACCCCCGACCTCTCCGACCTGTGGGGGACCGCAGGTCCGCCGTCCCAGAAGATCCGCTGCCACATGGCCGGCGAACCCGACGCCGGGCCCCTGGCCCCAGCCACCGACGAGGTGTCCGCATGACCACCACCACCGACCGACCCACCTCCGTCGACCGCACCGCGCACCCCACGCGTCCCGTGCGCCGCATCGGACTCGTCGGCTGGGGCGCCATCGGCCGCGTCGTCGGCACCGCCCTCACCGAAGGCCACATCCCCGGCGCCGAGCTGACCTGCATCATCGACAACCGGCCCCTCGTCGACGCCCCCGCACCCCAGCTGTCCTTCGAGGACGCACTCGCCGTCTGCGACCTCATCGTCGAAGCCGCCGGCCAGGCCGTTGTGCGGGAGTGGGCCGAGCGGGTCCTCGACAGCGGAACCGACCTGCTGATCGCCTCCACCGGAGCGCTCGTCGACCCCGGACTCGTCGACCGGCTGCGCGCGGCAGGCCCGGGACGCGTCTATTTCACCGGCGGCGCCGTCGGCGGACTCGACCTCCTCCAGGCCGTACGGGGAATGGGTGCCCTCACCTCCGTACGCCTGACCACGACGAAGCTGCCCGCCACCCTGCACCAGCCGTGGATGGACGCCGAACTCACCGAACGGCTGCGGACCGCCACCGGACCCGTCGAGGTGATGCGCGGTACCGCCCGCGACGTCCCGGTGAAGTTCCCCAAGTCCACCAACGTCGCCGCGTCCGTGGCCCTCGCTACCGGCGACCCGGACCTCGTCGAGGTCGTCGTCGTCGCCGACCCGGCCGCCACCCTCACCCGGCACGTCATCGAGGCGGACGGCCCGCACGGCACCTACCGCTTCGAGGTCGCCCACCGGCCCGACGCCACCAACCCGGCCACCAGCCAGGTCGTGCCGCACGCCGTACTGCGCAGCCTCGCAGCCGTCGTCGGCCGGGCAGGGCAGATCCTGTGACCGCCACCCTCACCACCGCGGCCGTCCACACCCAGGAGGCCGGGAACCCCGACGCACCGCTGCTGCTCTGCCTGCACGGCATCGGCTCCTCCTCCGCCGCCTTCGCCCCGCAGCTCGCCGGACTCTCCGACCAGGTACGGGTCGTCGCCTGGGACGCCCCCGGGTACGCGGCCTCCACCGACCCCGGCCGGGCCCCCGGCCTCGACGGGTACGCCGACACCGCGGCCGCGCTGATCCGTGACCGCGGCGGCCGCGCCCACGTCCTCGGCGTCTCCTGGGGCGGCGTCATCGCCCTGCGTCTTGCCGCCCGCCACCCCGACCTCGTCGAGTCCCTGATCGTCGCCGACTCCAGCCGCGGCTCCGGCACCGACCCGGACAAGGCGGCCGCCATGCGCGCCCGCGCGGCGCAGCTCGCCGCCGAAGGCCCGGACGCCTTCGCCGCCGCCCGCGGCCCGCGTCTCGTCTCCGCCGACGCCCCCGACGAACTCGTCGAGCGCGTCGTGGCGACCATGGCCGCCTCGATCCGTACCCCCGGATACGGCTACGCCGCCGACGCGATGGCCGAGGCCGACCTCACCGCCGACCTGCCCGCCATCACCGCACCGGCCCTCGTCCTCTGCGGTGAACAGGACACCGTCACCGGACCGAAGGAGTCCCAAGCCATCGCGGGCGGCCTCACCAAGTCCGTGTACGTGACCCTCTCCGGCGCCGGACACCTCTCCAACCAGGAACGGCCCGAGGCCTTCAACGCCTGGGTCCGCGCCCACCTCCACGTCGTCGCCCGCACCCCCGCGTGACGACGGCCCGCCCCCACCCGCACCAACGAACCGAGGAGCAACCCGTGCCCATCGACAACACCCCCTACGAGACCGACGGCGACCTCGCGAAGTACACCGACTCGCTCATCGCCACCAAGGACTCCCGCGAGCCCGACTGGAACACCCTCTCCTTCCAGGCGAAGGCCGGCGACCAGTACAAGCGCGCCCAGATCCGCTACGTCGGCTCCGGCGCCACCGGCAACCACGAGAACGACAACCGCATCATCCCGTCCGGCGGCTTCACCTTCTCCAACATGCTGCTGCCGCCCGGCGCCGAGGGCCCCGAGCACACCCACCACGACGTCGAGGAAGCCTTCTTCGTCCTCGAGGGCCAGGTCAGGGTCGGCATCCACCGTGGCGCCGACGAGGCCGAGTACCGCACCCTCGGCTACCGCGACATGATCGTCGTGCCCGCCGGAGTGGCCCGCTCGCTGAAGAACGAGGGCGACACCGACGCCCTGTTCTGCGTCATCATCGGCACGCAGAAGCCGCAGGTCCCGACGTACCCCGAGCACTCCCCGATGCACGGCATCACCCGCGACTGATGGCCGCCGACGACACCCCCCGTACAGCGGACGCCCCCCGTACGGTCGTCGTCACCGGCGCCGGCCGCGGCCTGGGACTGGCCGCGGCCCGCCGGATCGGCGCCGACGGCTACCGCGTCGTCATCGCCGAACTCGACGAACGGACCGGCAAGCAGGCCGCCGACGACCTGCGCGCCGACGGCATCACCGCGGACTTCCACCCGCTCGACGTCGCCGACCCGCACTCCGTCGACGCCCTCGCCGCCACCCTCGCCGGCGACGGCACCACGCTCCACGGCCTGGTCAACAACGCCGGTCTGGCCAACGCGGTCGGCGGGAAGCCGTTCCACGAGATCGACGTGGAGGCGTGGGACCGCATCATGACGGTCAACGCCCGCGGTCCCTGGCTCGTCGCCCGTGCCCTCCTGCCGCTCATGAAGGCGGGCGGCGGCCGGATCGTCAACCTCGCCTCGGACGCGGCGCTGTACGGGTCGCCCCGCCTCGCCCACTACATCGCCTCCAAGGGCGCCGTCATCTCCCTGACCCGGGCCATGGCCCGCGAGACCGGAGACCTCGGCATCACCGTCAACGCGGTCGCCCCCGGACTGACCGAGGGGGAGTCCTCCGTAGACATCCCCGCCGAACGGCACGAGCTGTACCGGCTGAACCGGGCGATCTCCCGGCCCCAGCAACCGGCGGACCTGGTCGGCCTGATCGCCTTCCTCGTCGGCGACGAGTCCGGCTACATCACCGGCCAGACCTTCGCCGTCAACGGCGGCTTCACCATGCACTGACCCCGCGGGCATCACCGCCGCACCGGACCACCCCCACGGGGCCCCGGTGCGGCGACCACCCCGGGACACCTCCCTCACACCAAGGAGTACGAGATGGACCTCGGCCTCGCCGACCGCAGCATCCTCGTCACCGGCGGCAGCTCCGGCGTCGGCCTCGCCACGGTCCGCATGCTGCTCGCCGAAGGTGCCCGCGTCGCCACCTGCGGCCGCCGCGCCGACGCCCTCACCGCCGCCCTCGACGGACTCGCCGGACCGGACAGACTCCACCACGCCCCCTGCGACGTACGCGACGAAGCGGCAGTCAAGGCGTTCACCGAAGAAGCCGCCGACCGCTTCGGCGGCCTCGACGGCCTCGTCAACAACGCCGGCGCCTCCCGGATGAAACCCTTCGCCGAGACCACCGCCGACGACTGGCGCGACGAACTCGAACTCAAATTCTTCGGCGTCCTCAACCCCCTCCACGCCGCCCTGCCCCACCTGCGCAAGTCCGGCAACGCCTCCGTCGTCAACATCAACGCCGTACTCGCCAAACAGCCCGAGACCCGGCTCATGACCACCAGCGCCGCCCGCGCCGGCATCCTCAACCTCTCGACCTCCCTGTCGAAGGAACTCGCCCCCGACGGCATCCGCGTCAACTCCGTCTGCCTCGGCCTCGTCGACACCGGGCAGTGGGAACGCCGCTACGCGGCATCCGGCAGCCCCCTCGACTACGCCGCCTGGCAGGCCGAACTCGCCGCCGACCGGGGCATCGCACTCGGCCGCCTCGGCAACGCCGACGAAGTCGCGTACGCCGTCACCACCCTCCTCTCACCCCGGGCGTCGTACATCACCGGCACCACCGTCGACGTCTGCGGCGGCGTCAACCGATCCGTCGCATAACACCCACCCCCCACCCCGTTCACGTACCTCAGGAGCGCAACGACATGACCCAACCCAACGGCGGCGACCTGCTCGTCGAGACGCTGCGCGGACTCGGCGTCGACACGGTGTTCGGCATCGTCAGCGTGCACAACCTGCCGCTCGTCGAAGCCGTGGACCGCGACCTGCGCTTCGTCCCCGTGCGCCACGAAGCCGCCGCAGTCAACGCGGCCGACGGCTACGCCCGCGCCACCGGACGCCTCGGCTGCGCCCTCACCAGCACCGGCACCGGAGCGGGCAACGCGGCCGGCTCCCTCATCGAGTCCCTCAGCTCCGGCACCCCCGTCCTCCACATCACCGGCCAGATCGACAGCGAATACCTCGGCTCCGGACGCGGCTTCATCCACGAGACCAAGGACCAGCTCGGCATGCTCCGCGCGGTCTCCACCCACGCCGTCACCGTGACCGACGCCGCCGACGCGGGCGACATCCTCCGCGACGCCGCCGCCCGCGCCCTCACCGCCCCGCACGGCCCCGTCAGCGTCGAATGGCCCATCGACCTGCAGTTCGCCCCCCAGCAGCTGACCGGCACCCCCGTACCCGTCAACTCACCCCCGGCCTTGCCCGACCCGGCACTCCTCGACGAAGCCGCGGCCCTCCTCGCCGCCGCACACCGGCCCCTCGTCTGGGCCGGCGGCGGAGCCAACAGCGCCCGCCCCGAACTCGCGGCACTCCTCGACGCGCTGAACGCCGGACTCGTCACCTCCAACTCCGGCCGCGGCTCCGTCCCCGAGTCCGACGAACGCGTCCTCGGCAACTACGCCACCGCCCCCGCCGGACGCGCCCTCCTCGCCGAAGCCGACGTGCTGCTCTCCGTCGGCACCCACTTCCGCTCCAACGAGACCGCCGACTACAGCCTCGAACTGCCTTCGGCGCACATCCAGCTGGACCTCGACCCGGCCGCCCCCGGCCGCGTCTACCCGGCCACCTGCGCCCTGCACGGCGACGCGGCCGCCGTCCTCACGGCCCTCCTGGAACGCATCAGCGGCAGCGGTACGGAGACGGACTGGCCGGCCCGCGTACGCAAGGCCCGTAACGACGCCCGCAGCGCACAACGCCACGCGATCGGCCCGCAGGCCGCAGTCAACGACGCGATCCGCGACGCCTGCCCGCCCGCATCCGTCATCGCCCGTGACGTCACCATCCCCTCCTCCACCTGGGGAAACCGGCTGCTGGAGATCACCGACCCGGCGACCAACGTCTTCCCCCGCGGCGGAGGCATCGGCCAAGGTCTCGCCATGGGCATCGGCGCCGCACTCGGCCGCCCCGACACCCCCACCGTCGTCATCGCAGGCGACGGCGGCCTCGCCGTCCACCTCGGCGAACTCCTCACCCTCGCCCAGGAGAGGCCCCGGCTCACCCTCCTCGTCTTCAACGACGGAGGCTACGGCGTCCTGCGCAACATGCAGGACACCCACTTCCCCCGACGCTCCGGAGTCGACCTCACCACCCCCGACTTCGCCACGCTCGCCGCCGCCGTCGGACTGCCGTACGCCCGGATCGCCACCGAAGCGGACGCGGGCCCCGTCATCAAGGAAGCCACCGCCTCCGACGGTCCCACCCTCGTCGAGATCGACCTCGCCGCACTCGGCCCGATGAACACACCGTTCACCCCGCCCGTCAAGCTCCCTTCGACCGCCACCGGACAAGGAGGCGACCCGCGATGACCACCGACGGACAAGAACTCCAGCTCGACCTGCTCGTCCACCGCATGACCTGGGAAGCCGACGGCGTCCTCGGCATCGAACTCACCCGCCCGGACGGCACCCCCCTCCCCGCCTGGGCGCCCGGCGCACACATCGACGTACACACCGGCGGCCACATCCGCCAGTACTCCCTGTGCTCCGACCCCGCCGACCCCACCCGCTGGCGCATCGGCATCCTCAAGGAACCCGCATCCCGCGGCGGCTCCGCCCACATCCACACCCAGCTGCGGCCCGGCCAGACCCTCCGCGTCCAAGGCCCCCGCAACCACTTCGAACTCGACGCCGAAGGCAACGCCGGCAGCTTCCTCTTCATCGCAGGCGGCATCGGCATCACCCCGATCCTCGCCATGGCCCGCGAAGCGACCCGCCGCGCCATCCCATGGCGCCTCGTCCACGGCGGCCGCACCCGCACCTCCATGGCCTTCGGAGCCGAACTCACCGCACTGGCCGAACTCCCCGGCGGATCGGTCGAGTTCGTCCCCCAGGACGAGCAGGGCCACATCGACCTCGACACCCTCCTCGGCGACCTCCCCGCAGACACCCAGGTCTACTGCTGCGGACCGGAACCCCTCCTCGCCGCCGTCGAGGAACGCTGCCCCACCGCCCGCACGGAACGCTTCGCCGCCCCGACGGCAGCCCCCCGCGACGGAGAGGACACAGGCTTCGACGTCGTCTGCTCCCGCACCGGAACCACCGTCCAGGTCGGCCCCGACACCTCGGTCCTGGACGCACTCGAAGGCGCAGGAATCTCCGTACCCTCCTCCTGCCGCGACGGCATCTGCGGCACCTGCGAGACCAAGGTCCTCGAAGGCACCCCCGACCACCGGGACTTCCTGCTCTCCGACACCGAGAAGGCCACCGGCGCGTCGATGATGCCCTGCGTCTCCCGCGCCTGCACCCCGCGCCTCGTCCTCGACCTCTGAACCACCCCCGAAGGGAGCCGACATGACCACCCCGCAGTACCTCAACCCCCACCAGGCACGCACCGCCGACCCCACCCCGTACGAGAAGAAACTCGCCGCGGTGATCGAGGACGTCTTCGGCACCGGCGCCCACGACCTGCCCGGCCTCGTCGCCGGACTCAACGCCCGCGACCTGCCCGCCCCCGACGGCAACCCGTGGACCGAGGACACCTTCCGCACCGAGATGCGACGACTGGGAGCGTGAAACGACCATGACCACCGACACCGCAACACACACCGGCGAGACCACCCGGCCCTCCGAAGTCGCGCGCCCCGGCAACCGCACCGCCGACCGCCTCTTCACCACCGGCATACGCAATCAGTGGTACGCCGTCTGCCCCTCCGACTCCGTCCCCGCCGGCGGCATGAAGCGCCTCACCCTCCTCGGCGAGGAATGGCTCCTGTTCCGCCGCGCCGACGGCACCCTCCACATGCTCGAGGACCGCTGCCCCCACCGCGGCGCCCGGCTCTCCCTCGGCAAACACCTCGGCGACCGGATCGCCTGCTGGTACCACGGCGTCCAGGTCGACGGCACCGGCACCGTCGCCGCCGTACCCGGCCTGGCCGGCTGCAACCTCGAAGGCAAACAGCTCGTCGCCGCACCCCACGTCATCGAGACCGGCGGCGCGATCCTCGCCTACTTCGGGGACGACGAACACCCCGAACCGGCCCCTCTCGTCCTGCCGGAACAGCTCACCGACCCCGACGTCTCGGCCTTCCTCTGCTACGCGGAGTGGAACGTCAACTGGCGCTACGCCGTCGAGAACCTCCTCGACCCCATGCACGGGTCGTTCCTGCACCGCGACTCGCACAGCATGTCCGAAGGGCAGACCACCGCCCGCTTCCGGATCCGCGAGACAGAACGCGGCTTCTTCTTCGAGAAGACCGACCAGAGCGGCGTGAACTTCGACTGGGTCGAACTCTGCCGCACCGGCGTCGACTGGGTCGACCTGACCATCCCGTACCCGCCCACCGCCGGCCCCGGCGGCCCCTTCGGCATCGTCGGCATGGCCACCCCGATCGACGAGGACCGCTGCGCCGTCTTCTTCTGGCGCTACCGCCGCGTCACGGACTGGCAGCGCGACACCTGGCGCTTCCTGTACAGGACCGTGCTGGAGGACCGCCACTGGGACGTCCTCGAACAGGACCGGATCATGCTCGAAGAACTCCGCAGCGACGCCGACCAGGCGGAGAACCTCTACCAGCACGACCTGGGCGTCGTCCGCGTCCGCCGCATGTACCGCACCGAAGCAGAGGCCCAGGCCAAGGCGAACACCACCGGCTGAGCCGCCCCGGACACCAAGATGTCCCGATCGCCGGACCGGCTCGATCACCGAGCCCGTCCGGCGATCCAGGTTCACGCACCGGCCGGGCGGAGCGACTCCGAGCGCGTGCGGCAGATCGAGCGCGTCCGGCGACCGAGGACAGAGCTGCCACCGGGCGACCCCGGCCCTACGCCTCCTCGGCCGCCCCGTCCTCCGCCGCGAGCACGGACCGCTCCAGCTTCTCCAACAACCGCGCCAACTGCCGGCACTCCGCAGGAGTGAGCCCCGCCAGCATCCGCCGCTCGTTCTCCAGATGCTCAGAGAACAACTCGTCGATCGTCGACAGACCCTCGTCCGTCAGCCGCGAATGCACCACCCGACGGTCCTGCGGATCCCGCTCCCGCAGAATCAGCCCGTCCTTCTCCAGCCTGTCGATCCGCAACGTCACACCGGCCGAACTGATCAGCCCGGAATCCGCCAGCTCACCCGCCGTACGACGAAACGGCGCACCCGCCCTGCGCAACGCGGTCAGCACATCGAACCCCGCCATCGACAGGCCCTTGCGCTCCACCGGCCGCGAAATCGCCGCGCTGTACCGCAAGAACGCCCGATGCAGCCGGCCGAACACCTCCAGCGGAGCCGTATCCAGATCCGGCCGCTCCCGCCGCCAGTCCTCGACGATCGACGCCACCGCATCCTGCCGCGTCGCGGAAGCCGTCCTCTTCGCCATCCCGGGCACCCTCCGTGCAGGAACAACACAATGGGTAAGAATCTTAGCCCTCAACGGCCACCCGCAGCCGCGCACCCACCCACGCACCGCGCCCCGCCCACCGCGCACTCAGCCCTGCGAGAACCCCACTGCGCAGCCCCCGCACCATGCGGCAGCATGGATCCATGTCCGTACTGACGCGCAACGAAGCGCAGACCCGAGCCCAGCTCCTCGACGTACACCGGTACACGATCGACCTCGATCTGACCACGGGGGAGGACACCTTCGACTCCCGCACCGTCATCCAGTTCACCGCACTCGCGGCCGGAGACACCTTCGTCGAACTCAAGCCCGCCACCCTGCGCTCCATCAGCCTCGACGGACACCCCCTCGACCCCGCCGACCTCACCGAGAACCGGTACCCCCTCACCGCACTCGCCGCCGGCCCGCACGAACTGCGCATCGACGCCGCCATGCGCTACTCCCGCACCGGCGAAGGCATGCACCGCTTCACCGACCCCACCGACGGCGAAACGTACCTCTACACCCAGCTCTTCATGGAAGACGTGCAACGCGTCTTCGCCGCATTCGACCAGCCCGACCTCAAATCCGTCTTCGCCCTCACCGTCACCGCCCCCGAGGGCTGGACCGTCCTCGGCAACGGCATCGCCGACCACACCGGCAACGGCCGCTGGACCATCGCCCCCACACCACTGATCTCCACCTACCTCGTCGCCGTCGCCGCAGGCCCCTGGCACTCCGTCACCACCCAGCACGCCGGACTGCCCTTCGGCATCCACTGCCGCCGTTCCCTCGCCCCCCACCTCGACGCCGACGCCGACGAAATCCTCGACATCACCCGCGCCTGCTTCGACCGCTACCACGAGAAATTCGACGAGCCCTACCCCTTCGACTCCTACGACCAGGCCTTCGTCCCCGAATTCAACGCCGGCGCCATGGAGAACCCCGGGCTCGTCACCTTCCGCGACGAATTCATCTACCGCTCAGCCGTCACCGACACCGAACGCCAGACCCGTGCCATGGTCATCTCCCACGAAATGGCCCACATGTGGTTCGGCGACCTCGTCACCCTCGCCTGGTGGGACGACATCTGGCTCAACGAGTCCTTCGCCGAATACATGGGCTACCAGACCCTCACCGAAGCCACCCGCTTCACCGACACCTGGGTCGACTTCGGTGTAGCCCGCAAGGGCTGGGGATACGACGCAGACCAACGCCCCTCCACCCACCCCGTCGCCCCCGACCCCGCCGCCGTCCCCGACACCGCGTCCGCCATGCTCAACTTCGACGGCATCTCCTACGCCAAGGGCGCATCCGCCCTGCGCCAACTCGTCACCTGGCTCGGCGAAAAAGACTTCCTCACCGGCATCAACACCCACTTCGCCCGACACAAATTCGCCAACGCCACCCTCGCCGACTTCATCGACAACCTCGCCTCGGCCACCGACCGCAACGTCCATGCCTGGGCCGATCAATGGCTCCGCACCACCGGTGTCGACACGCTCACCCCCCACATCGACGAATCGGACGGCGCCTGGTCCATCACCGTCGACCAGCACGGCCACCGCCCCCACCGCATCGCCGTCGGCGCCTACGACCACGCCATCGACACCCAGCCAGGACCCGACCGCCTCATCCTGCGCGACCGCTTCGAGCTGGACGTCCCCCACAACAACACCGCCAAGCACCACACCGGGCGCCGCCCCGCCCTCGTCGTCCCCAACGACAACGACCTCACCTACGCCAAGGTCCGCCTCGACCCCGAATCGTGGAACACCGCACTCCACACCCTCTCCGGCATCCCCGACGCCCTCACCCGAGCCGTCATCTGGAACACCGCCCGCGACATGGTCCGTGACGGCGAACTCCACCCCACCACCTACCTCCGCACCGCCCGCACCCACCTCCCGCACGAAACCGACCTCGCCCTCGTCCAAGGCGTCCTCACCTTCGCCGACACCCAGATCACCCGCCGCTACACCACCCCCGACAACCGCCCCGCCGCCCACGCCACCCTCACCGACCTCTGCCGCGACCTCATCCGCCGCACCGAGGACGGCACCAACCCCGGCCTCCGCCTCACCGCCGTACGCCACCTCATCGACGCCGCCACCCAACCCGACACCATCCAGGACTGGCTCACCAACGGCAGCGTCCCCGGCGGCCCCGAACTCGACCCCGAACTCCGCTGGCGCATCCTCACCCGGCTCGCCGTCCTCGGCGCCACCGACGAAACCGCCATCGCCACCGAACTCGAACACGACCCCAGCGCCACCGGCCAGGAAGGCGCCGCCCGCTGCCGCGCCGCCCTCCCCACCCCCGAAGCCAAAGCCGCCGCCTGGCACAGCCTGTTCGACGACGACACCCTCTCCAACTACCTCTTCAGCGCCACCGCCCAAGGCTTCTGGCAACCCGAACAGGCCGACCTCGTCCACACCTACGTCCCCCGCTACTACCCCGAAGCCACCGCACTCGCCGCCCGCCGTGGCCCCGCCATCGCCGAAGCCGCAGGCCGCTACGCCTTCCCGCACTACGCCATCGACACCGACAACCTCCACCACGGCGAGCAAGCCCTGAACGACCCCACCCTCATCCCCGCCCTCCACCGCAAACTCACCGACCAGATCGACGACCTGCGCCGAGCCCTCGCCGTACGCAACGCCCACTGATCCACCACACCGACACCCCACACACACCGCAACACCCGTGCCCGGCGCCACCCCAAGGGGAGACGCCGGGCACACCCATACCACCAGCAACTCCGACAAGCCCCCGCCCCCACCCCCCATCCCCCTTTCGAGTTCAGATCACCACGCTCACCGGCCGCGCCACCAGAAACCCGGACAAGCTGGCATGTCCACCCATGCGCGCACCCGAAGGGCCCCACCACCCATGCCCACCCCACCCCTGGCCGGATCCACCACCGGACCCGACGCCCTGCGCCCCCTCCTCGACACCGTCCTCACCGCACTCCACGACGGAGCCCACCGACGAAACGGCCCCATCCCCGCCGGTGGACCCCCGACCACCACCACCCACATACACGCCGCCGCCCACCCCGTCATCCCCGACCACGGCACCGGCCCCCACCACGCCCTGCGCACCCTCGTCACCGCACTCACCCAAGGCTCCGCAGACCCCGCACACCCCCACTGCGCAGCCCACCTCCACACCCCACCCCTCGCCCTGGCCACCGCAGCCGACCTCGCCGCCTCCGCCCTCAACCCCTCCATGGACTCCTGGGACCAAGCACCCGCCGCCTCAACCCTCGAAGCCGCCACCACCACCGCACTCGCCCACGAGATCTACCCTCACCACCCCCACCCCGACGCCCTCATCACCACCGGCGGCACCGAAGCCAACCAACTCGCCCTCCTCCTCGCCCGCGAACGCCACGGCCCCGTACAGACCATCTGCGCCACCAACGCCCACCACAGCATCAACCGCGCCGCCTGGCTCCTAGGCCTCCCCGAACCCCTCACCATCCCGGCCCCCACCGGCGTCATGGACCTCACCGCACTCGAGGAAACCCTCACCCGACACCACCACCAGCGCCTCCTCGTCACCGCCACCGCAGGCACCACCGACACCGGCCAGATCGACCCCCTCGACGACATCGCCGACCTCTGCACCACCCACGGCGCCGAACTCCACATCGACGCCGCTTACGGCGGCCCCCTCCTCTTCAGCCCCACCCACCGCACCAAAGTCCACGGCCTCCACCGCGCCCACAGCGTCACCCTCGACCTCCACAAGCTCGGCTGGCAACCCGCCCCCGCGGGCATCCTCGCCGTCCCTGACCATCACCACCTCCAAGCCCTCCACCACCAAGCCCCCTACCTCAACGCCCACGACGACACCGAAGCCGGCCTCCCCGACCTCCTCGGCCGCTCCCTACGCACCACCCGCCGACCAGACGCCCTCAAAATCGCCGTCACCCTCCAAGCCCTCGGCCGCTCCGGCCTCGCCGACCTCATCGACCGCACCATCCGCACCGCCCACCACCTCGCCGACCTCATCACCCACACCCCCACCCTCGACCTCTACGACCGCCCCACCATCACCACCGTCCTCTTCCGCCCCACCCACACCGACGACCACACCGACGACCACACCGTCGCCACCATCCGCCGCACCCTCCTCACCAACGGCCGAGCCGTCCTCGGCCGCGCACACACCCACAACGGCCTCTGGCTCAAAGCCACCCTCCTCAACCCCCACACCACCCCCGACGACCTCCAAACCCTCCTCGACCACGTCACCCACCTCACCCACGACCTCAAGAAAGGCAACACACCCCGATGACCGACCGACCCAGCCCCAACCCCGACCAGCCACACGACCTCGTCGGCATCGGCATCGGCCCCTTCAACCTCTCCCTCGCCGCCCTCGCCCACGGCATCCCCGGCAACCCCCACCCCCTCGCCGCGACCTTCTACGAACAACGCCCCGCCTTCCACTGGCACCCCGGCCTCCTCATCGACGGCGCAAGCCTCCAAGTCCCCTTCCTCGCCGACCTCGTCACCCTCGCCGACCCCGCAAGCCCCTGGACCTTCCTCAACTACCTACGCAGCCGCGACCGCCTCTTCCCCTTCTACTTCGCCGAGCGCTTCCACATCCAACGAGCCGAATACGACGCCTACTGCCGCTGGGTCACCGACCAACTCCCCGGCCTCCACTTCAGCCACCAGGTCGACGCCGCCCGCTGGAACCCCGAACGCCGACTCTTCGAAGTCGACTTCACCCAACTCGACACCCACGGCGAAGCCGAAGCCCTCGGCCGCGCCTACACCCGCCACATCGCCCTCGGCATCGGCACCGAACCCTTCATCCCCGAACCCCTCAAACCCCTCGCCGACGCCGAAAACGTCCCCGTCATCCACTCCGCCGACTACCTCCACCACCGCCGGCAACTCCTCGACGCCGAACACATCACCGTCATCGGCTCCGGCCAGTCAGGCGCCGAAATCTTCCTCGACCTCCTCCGCGCACGCCCCGCCGGACACGAAAAACTCCACTGGCTCGCCCGCACCCACGCCTTCGCCCCCATGGAGTACTCCAAACTCGGCCTCGAACACTTCACCCCCGACTACAGCCGCTACTTCCACGCACTCCCCGAACACGTACGCGACGAACTCGTCCCCCACCAATGGCAACTCCACAAAGGCATCGACGCCGACACCATCGCCGCCATCCACGACGAGCTCTACCGACGCACCCTCCACGGCGGCTGGCCCGACACCACCCTCACCCCCGGCGTCCACGTACGCACCGCAGGCCGTCTCGCCAACACCCGCGTCGAACTCCACCTCGAACACACCCAACAAGGCACCCGCACCCGCCTCACCACCGACGCAGTCGTCCTCGCCACCGGCTACCGCGAACGCCCCCTCGACCGCATCCTCACCGGCCTCGCCCCCCACATCCGCCGCGACACCGGCGGACGCCCCCGCATCGACGAACACTTCCGCCTCGAACTCGACCCCACCGTCACCGGCAACGTCTACGTACAGAACGCCGAACGCCACACCCACGGAGTCGGCGCCCCCGACCTCGGACTCGCCGCCTGGCGCAGCGCCACCATCCTCAACAACCTCACCGACACCAACGCCTACCCCCTCCCACAACGCACCGCCTTCACCACCTTCGGCCTCACCCCCCAGAACACCCCCAAAATCCCCCACCAGCACCCCGGCCTCATCCCCCTCGTACAAGGCAACTGACCAGCGGCACACAAAAAGCGGCCGCCTCCCGGAAAGGAGACGGCCGCTCGACCACAGAACCGCTAGAACACCGGCTTACCGTCCCGCGTCAGCCGCCAGTCCACCGAAGCGAACTGCGAACCATCCACCGAACCCTTCGCCTGCACCCATGCAATGATCGTGTTGCGGATCTCCTCCGAATTCGCCCACAACTGCTTCGCACCCGGCACGTGCGGGAAGTTACCGCCACCGCTCGCCCGGTAGTTGTTCACGGCCAGCACGAACTGAGCCGCCGGATCGATCGCCTTGCCCTCGAACGACAGATTCACAATCCGCGAACCGTTCGGCTTCGCGATATCGATGTCGTACGTCAGACCCGACACCGCGTCGTAGTTGTAATCCGGCGTGTTGTCCGCATTCGTCAACTTCGCCGTATCCACCGGAGCATCAGCAGCCGTCTGCACGTAATACCGCGCCGAGAACTCCAGGTAGTCCCTGATCTGCGCACCCGTCAACAGCCGTGCCTCAAGCGTGTTCTCGAACGGATACAGCCCCGCCGCATCCTTGATCGTCACGTCGCCGGCCGGAATCTGCGCCGTACGCGAAAAACACGACGCCTGCGACAGCACCGGAAGCGACGCGTACTCGCCACCAGCCAGAGCGGCCTTCACCGTCTCCGCCTGAACCACATTGATCAGATCAATGATCGGCTCGTCCTTCCACGCCGCCTCCGCCGTCGTCATCGCCACCGTCGACGTACCGATGACCTGATTGACGTACGCCACGACCTTCTTGTGCTCATCGGCCAGCAGGCCGGTGATCTTCGGGTCCTCAGCCACCGCGTTGGAGTTCAGCACCTGCGAACCGGCACGCTCCACCACCCAGCGGCCCTTCTCCCACACCAGATCGAAGTCGAACAGCGTCAGCCGCTGCCCCCACTTCAACGGCTCGGAGAGCACCACCTTCTTGCCCGTCTCCTTGTTCTCCACGAAGTACTCGGGGATCTCCAGATGGGCATGGCCGACCAGAATCGCATCGATACCCGGCACCTGCTCCGCCACCAGAGCCGCCGCGTTCTCCACATACGGAACCTGATCGCCGTACGACGACGTCCCGCTGGTCCCGGAGTGCGCCGACACGATCACGACATCCGCCCCCATGGACCGAAGCCGCGGCACGAACTTCGCCGCCTGCTCCTCCAGCCCCGGGAACACCATCTTGCCGCTGACATTCACCTTGTCCCAGATCGCGATCCCCGGGTTCGTCAGACCCAGAATCGCCACCCTCACATCCGGGCCGTGCGGCGTACGCATCCGCTTGATCACATACGGAGCGAACGCCGGCCGCAACGTCTTCGCATCCAGCGCATTCGCACCCAGCAGCGGAAAATCACACTGCTCCTCGAACTTCCGCAGCACCGGAATGCCGTAGTTGAACTCATGGTTGCCCAGCGCCGCCGCGTCATACCCGATCGCGTTCATCGCCTGCGCCATGGGATGCACCGGACCACGCTTCGCCGTGATCGGATCGATCTTCGCGTAGTAGTACGACAGCTGCGTGCCCTGGATCGTGTCACCCGCATCGATCATCAGGGTGTTGTGCCGGCCCTTCTCCGCACGGACCTGGTCCACCAGGGTCGAGATCTTCGCCAGACCCACGTCGTTGTGCGCCTTGTCGTCGAACTCCTTGTCCGTGAAGTAGTCCCAGTTGAAGACATTCCCGTGCAGATCGGTCGTACCCATCACCGTGAACGAATACCGCTTCGGCGGACGCCCATGACCACGACCGTGAGCCTCGGCAGGCACAGCCACACCCCCAGCCATCGCCACACCGGCCCCGGCCGCAGCCGATGTGCCCAGGAACGTCCTACGGTTCAGCGGCATCTCGTCTCCCACAGATCAGATCTCGTAGTACACAACGCGCGTAGATAATGACCCACCAGCCGCACCCGGCAACACCCCCCGCAGGTTTCTATCTGATGACCACACGGGCCACGCCCCCGATGCCGCAGCTGCCGCGCGGCCCACACACCAGCCCCCTACTGCACCACCGACCACCCACGCGTCGCCGACCGCAGCGAACCTCGAATCCGACCCCGAAACCGCCACCCCCGCCACCACGCCCCGGTGAACCCCCGCCTCACCACAGCCCCCAAAAACTATGAACAGAATGCTCATCAGAGCGCCCTCGTGCACAATTCAACACTTGTCAATAACCCTTCACCCAAAGGTTGTTGAGTCGACACGCAGACCCAAATCACTACCCGTAGGTAAGGTCTAGGCTCAAACCATGCGCCGAGCAAAAATCGTCTGCACCCTGGGCCCAGCCACCGACACATACGAGCAGATCAAGGCACTCGTCGAAGCCGGAATGGACATCGCCCGCTTCAACCTCAGCCACGGCTCCTACGCCGAACACGAACAGCGCTACCGCCACGTACGCAAAGCCTCCGACGAAACCGGACGCAGCGTCGGCATCCTCGCCGACCTTCAAGGCCCGAAGATCCGCCTCGGCCGCTTCCGCGAAGGCCCCGTACTCCTTGAACGCGGCGACACCTTCACCATCACCGTCGAACCCACCGAAGGCGACCGCAACACCTGCGGCACCACCTACGAAGGCCTCCACACCGACGTCACCACCGGCGAACGCATCCTCGTCGACGACGGCCGCGTCACCCTCGAAGTCACCCACGTCGACGGCCCCCGCGTCCACACCACCGTCATCGAAGGAGGCATGGTCTCCGACAACAAAGGCCTCAACCTCCCCGGCGTCGCCGTCTCCGTCCCCGCACTCTCCGACAAGGACATCGAAGACCTCCGCTGGGCCCTTCGCACCGGCGCCGACATCATCGCCCTCTCCTTCGTACGCAGCGGACAAGACATCGACGACGTCCACCGCATCATGGACGAAGAAGGCCGCCGTCTCCCCGTCATCGCCAAAGTCGAAAAACCCCAGGCCGTCGAGAACATCGACGACATCGTCGCCGCATTCGACGGCATCATGGTCGCCCGCGGCGACCTCGGCGTCGAAATGCCCCTGGAACAAGTCCCGATCGTCCAGAAGCGCGCCATCAAACTCGCCAAGCGCAACGCCAAACCGGTCATCGTCGCCACCCAGATGCTCGACTCGATGATCGACAACTCCCGGCCCACCCGCGCCGAAGCGTCCGACGTCGCCAACGCCGTCATCGACGGCACCGACGCGGTCATGCTCTCCGGCGAGACCAGCGTCGGCAAATACCCCATCGAAACGGTCCGCACGATGTCCCGCATCGTCGAAGCCGCAGAGGAAGACATCCTCGCCAAGGGCCTGCCCCCGCTCACCGACCGCAACAAGCCCCGCACCCAAGGCGGCGCGGTCGCCCGTGCAGCCGCCGAGATGGGCGACTTCCTCGGCGCGAAGTTCCTCGTCGCCTTCACCCAGAGCGGCGACACCGTCAAGCGACTCTCGCGCTACCGCTCACCCATCCCACTGCTGGCCTTCACCCCGGACCCGGCCACCCGCTCCCAGCTGAACCTCACGTGGGGCGTCGAGACCTTCCTCGGCCCGCACGTCGACTCCACGGACGCCATGGTCGCCCAGGTCGACGAGGAACTCCTGCGGATCGGCCGCTGCGAGAAGGGCGACATCGTGGTCATCACGGCCGGCTCCCCGCCCGGCGTCGCGGGATCGACGAACCTGGTACGCGTGCACCACATCGGCGAGGACGACAGCCCCAAGTAGATCGGTCGTCAGTGCTTCGGCCCGACGTGAGCGTCCATGAGCGCGACGGACGCCCGTCGGGCGACGGAGATGTTGAGCGGGTTGCCCCCGCGTGAGAGGGTCGTCCACTCGACCGCGACGGCGGTGAGGGTTTCGCTGAACAGCTTGCGGATGTCGTCCGACTTGTTGGTGAAGAAGTACCGGGGGTATTCGTAACGCTTCCGCTCACCGGCGACGAGTCGGGTGGTCCAGTTGGTGATGCGACATCCGTCGGAGTGAATCAGGCCGCGGATGAGTTCCCACGGGTGAGCGTCCACGATCTTCTGTTGCCAGGGCTCGAGAGCGATCTGGCGGTTGTGCTTCCTGCCTGGGCCGTGCTGGGGGAAGAGGCAGGGCCAGTGCTTGCTGTAGCAGGTCACGTTCTGGCAGCCCTGACGCTGAACCCGGAACACTTTGTTGCCAGGGCGCACGAGCTGCATGGTTTCGGCGCAGGCGTCGATGAGGCCGGGCCAGGCATCGGCGCAGGCAATGCGCAGGAAGTACACGCCCCTTCTCGCGTGGGTGATGCAGCCGTCGCCGAGATAGAGGCCGAGCAAATAGGAGTAAGCGGCGGGGTCTTCGGGATCGCGCGGTGGGTCGTCGCACCTTGGACAATCAGCGGCGCGGTTCCAGCCGAGGGGTTCTATTCGTGTTTGCCACGAACGGATGGCAGCCCGGGAGATGCCGGTCTGTTTGCTTACGGAGTTCTGACTGAAACCCTGGGCGATGAGATCCAGAGCGCGCTTGCGCGTATCAAGGTCGTACACAGGACCGAGTCTGGCGGATCATGGAGCTTGCGGGCAGGCTTAGTGAGGCGATCACACGATCAAGTGAAGCCCTGCCGGTGCCTTGCGACCTTGGAATCGAAGGAAAAGTGCCCCGAGTCGGACTCGAACCGACACTGGATGGGTTTTGAATCCATTGTCTCTAACCAATTGGACTACCGGGGCTCGCTGAATCGAAGGTTTCCCTCGACCCGCTGAGCGTCCACCTTACCGCAGCTAGGTAGGCTCTTGGCAGCAGTACCCCTGTCTTGAACGAGGAGCCCCGTGACCACGCCCGAGTCGCCCCAGCCCGTCGCCGACGACGACAAGTCGCACGTCCCGCCGCTGACGACCCGCGTCGTCATCGCCGAGGACGAGGCTCTCATCCGCCTCGACCTCAAAGAGATGCTCGAAGAAGAGGGCTACGCGGTCGTCGGCGAGGCCGGAGACGGCGAGAAGGCGGTCGAGCTCGCCCGGGAGCACCGGCCCGACCTCGTGATCCTCGATGTGAAGATGCCGATCCTCGACGGCATCTCCGCCGCCGAGCGCATCTCCGAGGAGTCCATTGCGCCTGTTCTGATGCTCACCGCGTTCTCGCAGCGCGACCTCGTGGAGCGGGCCCGGGACGCCGGGGCGATGGCGTATCTCGTGAAGCCGTTCAGCAAGAGCGACGTGGTGCCGGCCATCGAGATGGCCGTGTCGCGGTTCGCGGAGCTGAAGGCGCTGGAGTCCGAGGTCGCGGATCTTGCGCAGCGGTTGGAGACGCGGAAGCTGGTGGATCGGGCGAAGAGCATTCTGCAGACGGATTACGGGCTGTCGGAGCCGGCTGCGTTCCGGTGGATTCAGAAGACGTCGATGGATCGTCGTCTGTCGATGCAGCAGCTTGCCGAGGCGTTGATCGAGGATGCCGAGGAGAAGCGGCGGGCGTCGAAGGACGGCGAGTAGTCCCGCAGGTACGTACGGAAGAGGCCCGCACCCCGGATCGATCGGGGTGCGGGCCTCTTCCGTGTGAAGGGGTGGGTCAGTCCTCGCCGAGGTACGCCTTGCGGACGGATTCGTCGTGGAGGAGGTTCTGGCCGGTGCCGGAGAGGACGATCTTGCCGACCTCCATGACGTGGCCGTGGTCGGCGAGGGAGAGTGCGGCCTGGGCGTTCTGCTCGACGAGCAGGATGGTGGTGCCTTGGGCCTTCAGCTCGACGATGGTCTCCATGATCTTCTGCATCATGATCGGGGAGAGGCCCATGGAGGGTTCGTCGAGCATGAGCAGTTTGGGCTGGGACATGAGGGCGCGGCCCATGGCGAGCATTTGCTGTTCGCCGCCCGAGAGGGTTCCGGCGGCCTGCTTCCTTCGTTCTCCGAGGATGGGGAAGAGGTCGTAGGCGCGCTGGATGTCCTTTTCGATGCCTGCTTTGTCGTTTCGGAGGTAGGCGCCGAGGAGGAGGTTCTCGGTGATCGTCAGCCGGGGGAAGATGTGGCGTCCCTCGGGGGAGTGGGCGAGGCCCAGGGAGACGATCTTGTGGGCGGGGACGTTGGTGAGTGGTTTGCCTTCGAAGAGGATCTGGCCGCCGATGGGCTTGAGGAGGCCGGAGAGGGTGCGCAGGGTGGTCGTCTTTCCTGCGCCGTTGGTGCCGATGAGGGTGACGACCTGGCCGGCTTCGACGGTGAAGGAGATGCCTTTGACGGCTTCGATCTTGCCGTAGGCGACGCGGAGGTCTTCGACCTGGAGCAGTGCGGTCATCGGGTGTCCTCCTCTTCGGTGCGGGTGGTGCTGGTGTCGTCGTCGGTGGCGGTTGCCGTTTCGGCGGGCTCCGCTTCCGTGGTTTCGGCTTCGGCGTGTGCTTCGGCTTCTGCCGCTTCGACTTCGGCGACTTCTTCGGCGCCGGGGGCGCCTTCGAAGGGGGTGCCGAGGTAGGCGGCTACGACGCGTTCGTCGCTCTGGACGACGTCGGAGGTGCCTTCGACGAGTTTTTCGCCCTGTACGAGGACGGCGACGCGGTCGCAGAGGTTGAAGATGAAGCGCATGTCGTGCTCGATGACGAGGACGGCGATGCCTTGGTCCCGGATGGCGAAGATGAGTTCTTCGGTGACTCGGGTTTCCTGGGGGTTCATGCCGGCGGTGGGCTCGTCGAGGAGGAGGAGTCCGGGGTCGCTGGCGAGGGCGCGGGCGATTTCCAGCTTGCGCTGGTCTCCGTAGGGGAGGTTGCGCGCGAGGTGGTCGGCTTTGGTGCGGAGGCCGATGAACTCGAGGAGTTCCATGGCGCGTTCGCGGCTGGCGTTCTCGGCTTTGGTGAAGCCGGGGAGGCGCAGGAGGGCGGACCAGAGGCCTTCTTTGGTGCGGGTGTGGCGTCCGACGAGGACGTTTTCCAGAACGGTCATGTTCGGGAAGAGCCGGATGTTCTGGAAGGTGCGGGCGATGCCTGCCTGGGTGACGAGGTGGGGCTTGGGCGGCAGGACGGTGCCCTTGTAGCTGACTGTGCCTTCGGTGGGGACGTAGAGCCCGGTGAGGCAGTTGAAGAAGGTGGTTTTGCCGGCGCCGTTGGGTCCGATGAGGCCGACGATTTCACCTGCGTTGACGGTGAGGTCGACGTTGCGTACGGCGGTGAGGCCGCCGAAGCGCATGGTGACGCCGCTTGCGTCGAGGACGGTGGTGGCGGTTTGTGTGGTGGTGGTCATGGTGGTCACGCCCCCGCCTTGGCGATGCCGGCGCCGGTTTCTTCGGACTGCCGTGGTTCGGGTACGTCGATGGTGTCGTTCTCGTGGAATTCGAGCTGTTTCCTGCGGTCGGCGACCAGGCCTTCGGGGCGGAAGCGCATCAGGAGGATGAGCGCGATGCCGAAGAGGAACAGCTGGTAGTCCTGCATGAACTGGAGTTTGGCCGGGATGAGGTAGAGCAGTGCGGCGCCGACGAAGGGTCCGCTGAGGGTTCCCATGCCGCCGAGGATGACGGCGGCGAGGAGGAAGGCGGAGTTCGGGGGTACGGAGCCGGCGAACTGGTACTGCTCGGGTGTCACGGTGTAGTTGACGTGTGCCTGGACGGTGCCGGCGAGGCCGGCGAGGGTGGCGCCGAGGGCGAAGGCGAGCAGCTTGAGCCGGAAGGCGTTGATGCCCATGGCGGTGGCGGCGGTTTCGTCTTCGCGGATGGCGACCCAGGCGCGGCCGATGCGGGATTCTCCGGAGCGGCGGAAGACGAGGACGACGACGGCGGTGACGACGAGCATCAGCAGGTAGTAGTTGGCGGGCCTGCTGAGGGTGAACGGGCCGATGTCGTGGCTGAGTCCGAAGTCGATCCCGAAGAGGTTGAGGTCCGGGATGCTGGGGATGCCTTGGGATCCGTTGGTGAGGTCGGGTCCGCTGTTGCCGTTGAGGTTGTTGACGGTGACGCGGAAGATTTCACCGAAGCCGAGGGTGACGATGGCGAGGTAGTCGCCGCGCAGTCGGAGGGTCGGGGCGCCGATGAGGACGCCGAAGACGAGTGAGACTGCGGCTCCGGTGAGGACGGCGGCCCAGAAGGGGAAGTGGACGCCGATGGCGGCGAGGGGGGCGCCGGAGACGAGTGCCGCGGTGTAGGCGCCGACGCCGAGGAAGGCGACGTAGCCGAGGTCGAGGAGGCCGGCGAGGCCGACGACGACGTTGAGGCCGAGTGCGACGGTCGCGAAGATGAGGATGTTCGCGCCGATGAGCGTGTATTCCGCGGTGTCCTGGGTGAAGGGGAAGCAGAGTGCTGCGACCAGGGCTGCGGTGAGGGCGACGTTGCGGTGCTTCGTGGTCAGCGCGGTGATGCGGGAGATGAGTCCCGCACGGGTGATGGCGGTGAACGCGAAGGCTGCGGTGATGAGGAAGCCGATGAACTGTTCGGAGTCTTCGGTGGGGATGCCGATGCCGTAGGTGAAGACGTACAGCATGGTGCCGAAGGCTGCTGTGATGATGAGGATTTCGGCCCAGGCGGGGAGTGTTTTGGCGCGGGTTGCCGCGGGTGCGGCGAGGCTGTTGCGGAAGCGCTGCCAGGCGCCCGGCCGGGGTTCGCGCGGGGAGAGGGGTTCGTCGCTGGGGAGTGCGAGTGCGGCGACGGTGGCGATGAGTGCGCCGATGCCGCTGACCCATGCGCCGGGTTCGAGGTTGACGATGCCGCCGAGCTCGTAGGCGATGGCCCCCATGGTGTAGCCGGTGGTGCCGAGGGTGCCGAGGGCGAGGAGCCGGACGGGGCTGTTGGTGCCGCCGGGGGTGAGCCAGCGCAGTCCTCGGATGTCGTATCCGCTGAGTACGAAGAGGAGGGTGAGGGCCGCGCCGGTGAGGGTGAGGATCTGGAGGCCGCCGGGGTAGCCGGTGACCGTGAGGTCGCCGGGGAAGTCGGTGGTCCAGGTCCAGGCGAGGAAGGTGCCGGCGAGGGCGATGACGGCGCCTGCGCCGGTGGCGAGGCGGGCGATCGGTGCGGGCAGTGGGATGAGTGTGCTCTGGGTGGTCATCCGTATCACGCCCGATCCGCGACGCGTTCGCCGAGCAGGCCTTGGGGCCGGAGCAGCAGGACGACGATGAGGAGGACGAAGGCCCATACGTCCTTCCAGGCGCCGCCGCCGAAGAGGTCCATGCCGGGGACGTCGCTCATGTAGCCGGTGGCGAGGGATTCGGCGACGCCGAGTACGACTCCGCCGAGCATGGCGCCGTAGATGTTGCCGATGCCGCCGAGTACGGCTGCGGTGAAGGCCTTGAGGCCCATGATGAAGCCCATGCGGAAGCCGATCTGGCCGTTCTTGAGCCCGTAGGCGACGGCTGCGACGGCTGCGAACGCGGCGCCGATGGCGAAGGCCATGACGATGATGCGGTCGGTGTTGATGCCCATGAGCTTGGCGGTGTCGGGGTCCTGCGAGGTTGCCTGCATGCCGCGGCCGGAGCGGGTCTTGGAGACGAAGAGGCCGAGGGCGATCATGCAGACGGGTGCGGCGATGAGGACGAAGAGGTCACCGCGCTGGATGTTGGCGCCGAAGAGATCGAACGCTTCGCCCTTGAACTGGGGGAAGGGGTGGTCCTTCGTGGCGTTGGGGTACCACTTCCAGATGGCCTGCTGGAGTGCGAGGGAGAGTCCGATCGCGGTGATCAGCGGGGCGAGTCTGGGGGCGGTGCGCAGCGGCCGGTAGGCGAAGCGTTCGGCTGCGACGCTGACGGCGACGGAGCATATGACGCCGCCGATGATCATGAGGGGGACGATTGCGAGGAGGTTGGAGCCGGCCGGCATCCAGAGGTACACGGTGAGAGCTCCGAAGCCTCCGATCATGAAGATCTCGCCGTGGGCGAAGTTGATGAGCTGGATGATTCCGTAGACCATCGTGTAACCGATCGCGATGAGACCGTACATCGCGCCGAGGATGAGTCCATTGGCCAGCTGTTGCGGCAGTTCGTTCACCGCAGGGCCTCCGTGGAGTGGTTCGGATATGGCACCGCGCGGGAGCGCTGGTAGCGCTCCCGCGCGGTCTGGTTGCTTTGCTGCGTGACCGGGAGGGCCTGGTCAGTCCTACTTGTAGGCCTCGCTGAGCTTGGAGACCCACTTGCCGCCGTCGACCTGGTAGGCGGTCATCATGGTGTTGGTGGTGTCGCCGTACTCGTCGAAGGAGACGGGGCCGGTGACGCCGTCGAAGTTGACCTTGCCGACCGCGTCGAGGACCTTGGCGCGGGCGTCCTCGGGGAGCTTGCCGTCGTTGGCGGCGACGACGGCCTTGACGGCCTCGATGATGGCCATGGTGGCGTCGTAGGTGCCGCCGCCGTAGGCCTCGTAGGCGTCCTTGTAGCCGGCCGTCTTGTAGTCGGCGATGAACTTCTTGGCGGAGTCGAGCTCCTCGACGGGCTTGCCGACGGAGGTGGCGATGTCGCCCTGGGCCTTCTTGTTGAGCTTGATGAAGTCGGCGCTGTACATGCCGTCGCCGCCCATGAGGGGGATCTGGACGCTGTCCTTGAGCTGCTGGCTCAGGGGTGCGCCGGCGGGGTACTCACCGCCGTAGTAGACGGCCTTGGCGCCGGACTTCTTGACCTTGGTGACGACGGCGTTGAAGTCGCGGTCGTCGGGGTTGACGTGGTCGGAGCCGACGATCTTGCCGCCGAGCTCGGTGAACGTCGCCTTGAAGGAGGCGGCCAGGCCGGCTCCGTAGGTCTTCTGGTCGTCGATCAGGTAGACCTTGTTGATCTTGGCGTTGTTGAAGAGGTACTTCGCAGCGAAGGCACCCTGGATCTGGTCCGTGGTGGCGGTGCGGAAGTAGGTCTTGAACGGGCGCTGCTTCTTGCCGGTCTTCCAGTCGTTGCCCTGGGTCAGCTCGGTGCCCGTGTTGGCGGGGGAGATCTGGGTGAGGCTGGCGTCGTTGAGCGGCTTCTGCATCGACTGCGAGACGCTGGAGTTCAGCGGCCCGACAACGCCGAGGACGTCCTTGTTGTCGATGAACTTCTGGGCGTTCTGTCCTCCGACGGAGGGCTGGGCCTGGTCGTCGAGGGGCTGAAGCTTGAACGTGACGCCGGGGACCGTCTTGTTCTTGTTCGCGAGGTTGACGGCGAGGTCGGCGGAGTTCTTGATGCCGAGGCCGAGCGCGGAGAGGTCTCCGGTCAGGGGCGCGTCGACGCCGATGACGACGGTCTGGGTGTCGCCGCCCCCGCTGCTGTTCTTGCTGTCGTCGCGCGACCCGCAGGCGGTGAGCGTCAGTGCTCCGGTGGTGAGCACTGTGGTGAGGATGAGCAAAGAACGGTGTCGCACGAAAAGTCCTTTCCCTGGCGCGGCCTCCTCTGCTTGAGGTGCCGTGTCGTTCGCCGGGCCGTACTGGGTTGGTACAGGGCCGTGCAGCAGACGCGCCCGGCGGCGCGGTGACTGGCCGTGACTCTAGGCGCAGGTGGCGGGGTCGGGGATGGGTCGGCGGAGGATGTGACTGTCTTGTTATGACGTTGAGGAAGGCTTGAGGTGGCTGTGCGGACATGTACGGCTTTTTACCGGACGGTGAAGTGACCGCATTCTGAGAACGCGCAGCTCTGCTAAGGGGCTTGAAGCGATCTTGGTGCTGTCGCGTCGCGGGGGGTGGTGAGGGCGCGACGAAGTGCCCGGCGGCCGCGGGCCCGGGTCCTGTGCGCCGCCCGGCGGTGCCCGGGTATTGCGCGCTTGTTACGCAGTGTTACACCGGGGGGCGGTATGGTCCACGCCCCGTGGTGTCCGTGGGGTGCGTGTGACTGTTGAGTGGGCCATACAACGGGTCGCGCGGTCAAGAGTGTTGGGGGTGGAATCCGCTCAACACCGGTTCCTGTGCGGGTGGTTGTGGGCGGATATGGCTCTGCCCGGCCGGGTTTGCGGTCCGGGCCGGGCAGAGGTGTGGTGCGGTGCCGGTGCGTCAGGCGGCTGCGGGCTTGGGGACGTCGCGGAGCATGCAGGTGAGGCGTGCGGTGCAGACGCGCTTGTCCTGTTCGTCGGTGATGACGATCTCGTACGTGGCGGTGGAGCGGCCGCGGTGTACGGGGGTGGCCACGCCGGTGACGAGTCCGCTCCGTACCCCTCGGTGATGGGTGCAGTTCAGGTCGACGCCGACGGCGACCTTGGTGGCGCCGCCGTGGAGCATGCTGCCGACGGAGCCGAGGGTCTCGGCGAGGACGGCGGAGGCGCCGCCGTGCAGGAGCCCGTAGGGCTGGGTGTTGCCTTCGACGGGCATGGTGCCGACGACGCGGTCCGCGGAGGCTTCGACGATCTGGACGCCCATGCGTTCGCCGAGGTGGCCGGCGGAGAAGAGGGCGGGCAGGTCGACGCCGAGTGCGGCGTACTCGTCGATGATCTCCTGGGGGAACTTGGGTGCGGTGTGCTCGCCCATGGGGTCCGGCTCCGATCGTCTGCGGTGGTTCATAGCTTTATTGCTGTGTGCATCGTTCTTATCAGACGACTGAGCGAACGCTTAGCGCGATGTGGGTGCGGATTCTTCCGTCCTGTCCTGTTCCTGGACGCTCCGGTTCTGGATGTTCTCGAAGCGGATGACGACCGACTTGCTTGCGGGGGTGTTGCTGGTGTCGGCGGTGGAGTCGAGGGGGACCAGCACGTTGGTCTCGGGGTAGTAGGCGGCGGCGCAGCCGCGGGCGGTGGGGTAGTGGACGACGCGGAAGCCGGGTGCCCGGCGTTCGGCGCCGTCCTTCCACTCGCTGACGAGGTCGGTGTATGCGCCGTCGGCGAGGCCGAGGGCGCGGGCGTCGTCGGGGTTGACCATGACGACGCGGCGGCCGCCCTTGATGCCGCGGTAGCGGTCGTCGAGGCCGTAGATCGTGGTGTTGTACTGGTCGTGGGAGCGCAGGGTCTGCAACAGCAGTCGGCCTTCGGGGAGTTCGGGGTACTCGACGGGGGCCGCGGTGAAGTTGGCCTTGCCGGTGGTGGTGGGGAAGCGGCGGGAGTCGCGTGGCGGGTGCGGGAGGGTGAAGCCTCCGGGGTGGGCGACGCGGGCGTTGAAGTTCTCGAAGCCGGGGACGACGCGGGAGATGCGGTCGCGGATCGTGGCGTAGTCCTTCTCGAACTCTTCCCAGTTGGTGGTGGATTCGGGGCCGAGGACGGCGCGGGCGAGGCGGGCGACGATGGCGGGTTCGGAGAGCAGGTGGGGGCTCGCGGGGGTGAGGTTGCCGCGTGAGGCATGGACCATGCTCATGGAGTCCTCGACGGTGACGAACTGCTTGCCGCTTGCCTGGACGTCCTTGTCGGTGCGGCCGAGGGTGGGCAGGATCAGGGCGCGGCGGCCGGTGACGGCGTGCGAGCGGTTGAGCTTCGTGGAGACGTGGACGGTGAGGCGGGCGCGGCGCATGGCGGCTTCGGTGACATGGGTGTCGGGGGTCGCCGCGACGAAGTTGCCGCCCATGGCGAAGAAGATCTTTGCGTCGCCGTCGCGCAGGGCCTGGATGGAGCGGACGACGTCGTAGCCGTGGTGGCGCGGTGAGGTGATGTCGAATTCCTTGTCGAGGGCGTCGAGGAATTCGGGTGCGGGGCGTTCGAAGATGCCCATGGTGCGGTCGCCCTGGACGTTGGAGTGGCCGCGGACGGGGCAGACTCCGGCACCGGGGCGGCCGATGTTGCCGCGCAGCAGAAGGAAGTTGACGACTTCGCGGATGGTGGGCACGGAGTGTTTGTGCTGGGTGAGGCCCATGGCCCAGCACACGATGGTGCGCTTCGAGGCGAGGATCATGGTGAGGGCCTGCTCGATGGTGGCGCGGTCGAGGCCGGTGGCGGTGAGGGTCTCGTCCCAGTCGGCCGCGCGGGCGGCGGCCGCGAACTCTTCGTAACCGTGGGTGTGTTCGGTCACGAATGTGTCGTCGACGGCGCCTTCGGTCTCCAGGATCATCTTGTTGAGGAGCCGGAAGAGGGCCTGGTCGCCGCCGATGCGGATCTGCAGGAACAGGTCGTTGAGGGCGGTGCCCCTGATCATGCCCTGGGGGGTCTGAGGGTTCTTGAACCGCTCCAGTCCGGCTTCGGGCAGTGGGTTCACCGAGATGATCCTGGCGCCTGCGGCCTTGGCCTTCTCCAGGGCGGAGAGCATCCGGGGGTGGTTGGTGCCGGGGTTCTGTCCGGCGACGATGATCAGGTCGGCGTGGTGGAGGTCTTCGAGGGAGACGCTGCCCTTGCCGACGCCGATGGTCTCCATGAGTGCGGAGCCGGACGACTCGTGGCACATGTTGGAGCAGTCCGGCAGGTTGTTGGTGCCGAATTCGCGGGCGAACAGCTGGAGCAGGAACGCGGCCTCGTTGCTGGTGCGGCCGGAGGTGTAGAAGAGCGCTTCGTCGGGGGAGTCGAGGGCGCGCAGTTCCTCGGCGATGATGTCGAAGGCGTGTTCCCAGGTCACCGCTTCGTACCGGTCGGCGCCTTCGGGCAGGTACATCGGCTCGGTGATGCGGCCTTGCTGGCCGAGCCAGTACCCGCTGCGGCCGGCGAGGTCGGCGACGGGGTGGGCGGCGAAGAAGTCCGGGGTGACGCGGCGCAGGGTGGCTTCTTCGGCGACGGCCTTGGCGCCGTTCTCGCAGAATTCGGCGGTGTGCCGTTTGTCGCCCTCGGGCCAGGCGCAGCCGGGGCAGTCGAAGCCGTCCTTCTGGTTGACCTTGAGGAGGGTCCGGGCGGTGCGGCGGAGGCCCATCTGCTGCTGGGCGATGCGCAGGCTGTGGGCGACGGCGGGAATTCCGGCGGCCGAGTGCTGGGCCGGTTCGACGTGCGGTGCGTCCTGGACCGGGTCACCGGTGGGCGGCTTGGTGGCCATTGTGCTCCCCTTTGAGCCAGCTGCGAACCTGCGCGGTGTCGCTGCATGTGTTCCTGTGGTCGTTCCTGTCTTCGATCGTGTCACGCGGCGTGGGGCGTGTGCCGGGCGAGTGGTCTGCGGTCCGGATTGTCAGTGGTCCGTGGCAGGATCGGGGGCGTGGCTGAGACGGCATCGAAGAAGACGGCAGACAACCGACCGCGCCTGCTCCTGATGGACGGGCACTCCCTGGCGTACCGGGCGTTCTTTGCGCTGCCTGCGGAGAATTTCACGACAGGGGCGGGCCAGCCGACGAACGCGGTGTACGGCTTCGCGTCGATGCTGGCGAACACGTTGCGTGACGAGGCGCCCACGCATTTCGCGGTGGCGTTCGACGTTTCGCGCCGCACGTGGCGGTCGCAGGAGTTCCCCGAGTACAAGGCGAATCGTTCGAAGACGCCGGACGAGTTCAAGGGGCAGGTCGAGCTGATCGGCGAGCTGCTGGACGCGATGCACGCGGATCGTTTCGCGGTCGACGGCTTCGAGGCGGACGATGTGATCGCCACGCTGGCGACGCAGGCGGAGGCGGCCGGGTTCGAGGTGCTGATCGTCACCGGTGACCGGGACTCGTTCCAGCTGATCACGGACAACGTCACGGTGCTGTACCCGACCAAGGGCGTCTCGGAGCTGACGCGGTTCACTCCGGAGAAGGTCGAGGAGAAGTACGGGCTGACGCCGCAGCAGTACCCGGACTTCGCGGCGCTGCGCGGGGACCCGTCGGACAACCTGCCGGGTATTCCGGGCGTCGGGGAGAAGACGGCGGCGAAGTGGATCAACCAGTTCGGTTCGTTCGACGACCTCGTCGCGCGTGCGGACGAGGTGAAGGGGAAGGCCGGGCAGAACTTCCGGGACCACCTGGAGTCCGTGAAGCTGAACCGGCGGCTGACCGAGATGGTCCGTGACGTGGAGCTGGCGAAGACTCCGCAGGACCTGGAGCGCGCGCCGTACGACCGCTCGGCGGTCACGGGTGTGCTGGATGTGCTGGAGATCCGTAATCCGAGCCTGCGCGAGCGGCTGCTCGCCGTGGATCCGGGGGCCGCTGAGGACGAGGCTCCGGCGCCTGCCGCGGGCGTCGAGCTGGACGGTGCGGTGCTGGCTGCGGGCGAGCTCGCGCCGTGGCTCGCCGAGCACGGCGGGCAGCCGCTGGGTGTCGCCACGGTCGACACGTGGGCGCTGGGCGTCGGCAGTGTTACGGAGATCGCGCTGGCTGCGGCCGACGGGGCGGCGGCGTGGTTCGACCCGGCGCGGCTCGACGAGGCGGACGAGCGGGCGTTCGCCGGGTGGATCGCGGACGCCGGGCAGCCGAAGGTCATGCACAACGCGAAGAGCGCGATGCGGGTGTTCCCCGAGCACGGCTGGCAGGTCGAGGGCGTCACGATGGACACGGCGCTGGCCGCCTATCTGGTCAAGCCCGGCCGCCGTTCGTTCGCGCTGGACGCGCTGGCGGTGGAGTACCTGGGCCGGGAGCTGGCCCCCGCGGCGGCGGACGGGCAGCTGGCGTTCGGTGCGGACGACCAGGCGGAGGCCGATGCACTGATGGCGCAGGCCCGTGCGGTCCTGGACCTGGGCGAGGCGTTCACCGCCCGGCTCAAGGAGGTCGGGGCGGCCGAGCTGCTCCACGACATGGAGCTGCCGACGTCCGCGCTGCTGGCCCGGCTGGAGCGGCACGGCATCGCGGCCGACCGGGAGCACCTCGAATCGATGGAGCAGCAGTTCGCCGGCGCCGTGCAGCAGGCGGTGAAGGAGGCCCACGCGGCGGTGGGCCGCGAGTTCAACCTGGGCTCGCCCAAGCAGCTCCAGGAGGTCCTCTTCGGTGAGCTGGGCCTGCCCAGGACGAAGAAGACGAAGACCGGTTACACGACGGACGCGGACGCGCTCGCGTGGCTGGCCGCGCAGACGGAGCACGAGCTGCCGGTCATCATGCTGCGCCACCGCGAGCAGGCGAAGCTGCGGGTCACGGTCGAGGGCCTGGTCAAGACGATCGCGGCGGACGGCCGTATCCACACCACGTTCAACCAGACGGTGGCGGCGACCGGCCGGCTCTCGTCGACCGACCCCAATCTGCAGAACATCCCGGTCCGCACCGACGAGGGCCGGGCGATCCGGCGCGGCTTCGTCGTCGGCGACGGGTTCGAGACGCTGATGACGGCCGACTACAGCCAGATCGAACTGCGGGTGATGGCCCACCTGTCGGAGGATGCGGGCCTGATCGAGGCGTTCACGTCCGGTGAGGACCTGCACACCACGGTCGCTTCGCAGGTCTTCGGGGTGGACAAGTCCGCCGTCGACCCGGAGATGCGCCGCAAGATCAAGGCCATGAGTTACGGACTGGCGTACGGGCTCTCCGCGTTCGGTCTCTCGCAGCAGCTGAACATCGAGGCGGGCGAGGCACGCGGCCTGATGGACACGTACTTCGAGCGGTTCGGCGGTGTCCGTGACTACCTGCGCCGGGTGGTGGAGGAGGCCCGGGCGACCGGCTACACGGAGACGGTGTTCGGCCGCCGCCGCTACCTCCCGGACCTGAACAGCGACAACCGGCAGCGCCGCGAGACGGCCGAGCGGATGGCGCTCAACGCGCCGATCCAGGGCACGGCGGCGGACATCGTCAAGGTCGCCATGCTCCACGTCGACCGGGCGCTGACCGATGCCCGGTTGACGTCACGGATGCTGCTCCAGGTCCACGACGAAATCGTGCTGGAGATCGCCAAGGGCGAGCGCGAGCAGGTCGAGGAGATCTTGCGCCACGAGATGTCGACGGCGGTGCAGTTGCGCGCCCCGCTGGACGTCTCGGTCGGTGTCGGCGCGGACTGGGAGTCCGCGGCGCACTGACACGGCAGTGACGTGGCGCCCGCACGGGCGCGGGGGTGTCCGGCCGGCCGGACACCGTCAGGGGCTGTCCGGCGGGCTTGTCATCAGGTCCGTATGGTCGCCGGGTGGTGCGGTGGCGGTGGGTGGCTCGTCCCGGGGCCGGGCTCGGAGCCGTATCCACGTGCCGTACAGCACCAGGCCGACCGCGAGGCCTGCTCCGGCGCCGAAGCAGGCGGTCGGGATGATGTCCAGCGGTGTGTCGATGTGCCCGAAGTACGCGTACCAGCGGGCGCACCGGTGGACGATGCCGAGCAGTACGCACACGCTCAGCAGGGCGCCGGCGTACCACCGTGCCCGATGGTCGAGGGGCGGTACGGACGGTGGGACGGGCCGCGCCCCGGTCCGTCGCAGTCCGGACGCGGTGAACCAGGCGAGCACGGTCAGTGCCACCGCCGAACTGCCGTACTGCACGCACTGGAACACCGGAAAGCCGCCGACGTTCTCGCTGAGGACCGGTACCAGCCGGGTGCCCCACCGGTCGTGATGGGTGAACGCGTCCCACACCACGTGCGTGCCCGCCCCGATGACCGCCGACCCGACGAACCACGCACCGTCCCGCACCCCCCACGGGCCCTGCCGCTCTCCGCGTACGAAGGTGTGCACGCGCCCCTGCCACGCTCCGGGCAGCAGCGCCACCAGCGGTTCGCGCAAGAGCAGCCACAGCGCCACCACCGCCGCGGTGATCAGGACGTCCACCGTGAACACGCCCCATACGGCATGCGTGACCTGACCGAACTCCATTGCGCCCGGGATGGCCGTGTCCGCGTAGTACGTCATGTCGGGGGCGAACGAACCGGCGACGAGCGCCGAAGCGAAGAGCGGGCCGCGCGCGGTGCCGTTGCGTCGGACGACCGGCAGTACGGCAGCGGCATGGCTGAGGGTGAACGGCATGGCCGCAAGTATGCGCGAGCAACATGGTGCGGATCGGATGGGCACCCGACGCCTGCTGTTCAACTTGCGGTCCGGAACGTGAAATACCAATAAGAATCGGTCAGGCCACTGTGTTCGGGCGGCGCAAGTTGCCGTAGGGTCGCCTGAGTCCTCGCGCTGGGGAGCGCGGGCAGCCGTCGATGGGGAGGGACCAGACGTATGGCAGCGCAATTCGGTCGCCGACTGCGCCGAGGGGCGACCACCACTGCGGTGGCCGCAGTTGCTGTGGCGGCGCTCTCCGCGTCACAGGGCCCCGGTGCGGTGCTCGCATCGGACGGTGGCGGCGGTGACCAGCGCACAGCCGGTTCCGCACCCTCCGACGACAGCGTGGCGACCGGCAACTCGCCGTACTACACGGACCTGCCGCCGCTGGTCACGCCCAACAAGCCCGGTACGTCGACAAATCTGCCGATCACCGGCACTGCGGAGTCCGGCATACCGGCCTCGGTCCTGGCTGCGTACAAGAAGGCCCAGCAGTCCATCGCGAGCAGCGACGCCGCCTGCCGGCTGCCGTGGCAACTCCTCGCCGCGATCGGCAAGGTGGAGTCGGGCCAGGCCCGCGGCGGCCGGGTCGACGCGAACGGCACCACGTTCTCCCCGATCCTCGGCCCGGTCCTCAACGGCCAGGGCTTCGCGATGATCAAGGACACCGACAACGGGGCGTACGACGGGGACTCGACGCACGACCGTGCGGTCGGCCCGATGCAGTTCATCCCGTCGACATGGGCGACCTGGGGCCAGGACGGCAACGACGACGGCCGCAAGGACCCCAACAACATCTATGACGCGGCGCTCGCCGCCGGGCACTACCTCTGCGCCGGCTCCCGCGATCTGTCGCTCGCGGCCGATCTCGACCGGGCGGTCCTCAGCTACAACCACTCGAACGAATACCTGCGTACGGTCCGCTCCTGGTTCGACTACTACAAGCGCGGCACGCACGAGGTCCCCGACGGCACCGGCGTCGTCCCGCCGTCCCTCGACGGTGGTACGGACCCGAGCACGGACCCCGGTACCTCGCCGTCCCCGACCCCGCCCGGGAAGCCGAAGCCGGATCCGAAGCCGTCGAAACCGGGCGGCGGTTCGTCCGACCCGAAGCCCTCCACGCCGCCGTCCACCCCGCCCCCCAAGCCGTCCCAGACGCTCGCCGATCTGGAGAACGCGGGCACCGGTGCGCTGACCGCCACCGCGGGTGACGCGTTCGCCGAGCGGATCAAGGTGCGGGCGGAGAACAGTCTCGGCAGGCCGCTCGCCAAGGTGTCCGTGACGTTCACCATCGCCGGTGACACGGACGCCCGCTTCGAGGGCGGGAAGAGCGCGGTCACCCTGACCACCGGATCGGACGGCACGGTGACCGCACCGGTGCTGCGGGCGGGCGAGACGACGGGCGAGTTCACGGTCCGGGCCATCGCCACCGGCCGCTCGCTGCCGGCCGTCGCCTACACCGCGACCGTCACCGCCCGGCAGGCCGACGCCATCGCCAGGACCGACGACAAGGCGCTGACCGCGGCGCCCGGCGCCGAGTTCGCCGACGCCGTCGAGGTCAAGGCCACCTACAAGGGTGCGATCGCGTCCGGTGTCGCCGTCACCGCCACGATGATCACCGACGGGGACACCCCGGCCGAGAACGACAAGGGCCCGTACTTCAAGGACGCCGACGGCAACACGGTCCGCACCCTGACGGAGCTGAAGACCGACGCCGACGGCACGCTGCGGCTCCCGAAGATCTACGCCGACGACACCGCGGGCACGTACAAGCTCCGCCTGACCACCGAGGGCGGCGCCACGGTCGTCATCGAGCTCACGGTCGAGGCCCCCGCCGCCTGACGCCCCCGCACCGCGTTCACCGAGCAGCCCCTGTGCCACCACCCGGCACGGGGGCTGCTCCACGTGTTCTCATCTCGCGCCCGCGTTGCTACGGTGCCCCAACCCTGACGACCCATCAGATAAGCGTTCTCCGGGAGGCCGAGCATGCGTGCCGTCATCGCCGCCGCCATCGGGCTGGCCGCGGCCCTCGCCCTCGTGTTCACCATCAGCGCGATCGGCGCACCCCCCGGCGAGACCTCGCCCCAACCCCTGCTGACCACCGTCCCCGGCCCCAAGAAGTAGAGGGAGGGCGCCATGCGCCGCCGAGCCGGCCTCGTACTCCTGGCCTTCGCCGTGTTCTTCGCCGCCCTGTCACCCCTGCTGCGCTGGTACGCCTTCCCGAGGCTGGCGAAGATCCCCCCGAGCCAGTATCAGGAGATGGTGCTGGAGGCGAAGCCCGCCACCCTCCTCGACTACAACGACGGCATGAAGGTCAAGCAGGTGCCCAAGGTCACCATCGTGCAGACCCTCAAGGGCAATGTGGAGGCGTCCGAGAAGATCGAGCGCAGCGCCGGCCGTGACGTCGTCGTCTGGGACGGACTCAGCTACGTCGTCGACCCGAACGGCAGGATGGTCTCGGAGATCCCTGAGCGCTACATCTTCGACGCGCACAGCCAGGCCCCCGTCCACGCCACCGGCGAGATGGTCGACGGCGACCCGGTCGCACGCCAGGGCATCGAGTTCAAGTGGCCGTTCCTCACCCAGAAGCGCGACTACGAGTACTTCGACGCCCAGAGCCGCACCACCTCGCCCATCCACTACAAGGGCACCCGGAAGTTCCGCGGCATGGACGTCTACTACTTCGAGCAGACCATCCCGTGGACCGAGGTCCCGATGCCGAAGAAGATGCCGATCAAGGGCGTCACCGCCGAGCAGGTCGCCAAGACGGGCATGACCCGCTGGTACACCACCAAGCGGATGTTCTGGGTCGACCCGGTCACCGGCGCGCCCGTCAACGGCGAGGAGATCCACAAGGAGGAGCTGCGCAACGCGAAGGCGATGGGCATGCCCCAGGACACCGTCACCGCGTTCGCCGGGCACGTGAAGATGCGCGAGGACTACATCCAGTACACCGTCGCCCTGGTGAAGTCCCAGCGGGTGCTGGTCCTGCTGCTCACCTCGTACCTGCCGTGGGGCTTCCTCGCGCTCGCCGCCGGGCTGCTCGCGCTCGCGCTGTGGCTGGAGGCGCGGTCCCGGCGGCCGGGCGGCCGGCAGCCGGAGCCGGCCACCGCACCCGCGCCGGATCCGGCACCTACTCCCGCCTGAGCCGCGCCGACGTGTACCGGGTCGCCTCCACCGTCGTCGGGTCCTCCGGCCACGGATGCTTCGGGTAGCGGCCGCGCAGCTCCGCCCGCACCGCCCGGTATCCGTCCCGCCAGAACGACGCCAGATCCGCGGTGACCGCTGCCGGGCGGCCCGCGGGGGAGAGCAGATGGACGAGGACTGGCACCCCGGCCACCTTCGGCGTCTCGGTGAGACCGAACAGCTCCTGGAGCTTCACCGCAAGTACCGGCTGCTCGCCGCCGTACTCCACCCGGATCCGCGACCCGCTCGGCACCTCGATGCGCTCCGGTGCCAGCTCGTCCAGCCGGGCCGCCTCGCCGGTGGCCCACGGCAGGAGCCGCCGCAACGCCTGCCCTGCGTCGATCCTCGTCAGGTCGGAGCGGCGCCGGGCCCGGGACAGTTCGGGCTCCAGCCACTCCTCGGTACGGGCCAGCAGCGCACCGTCGGACACGTCCGGCCACGGGGTGCCCAGCTCCCGGTACAGAAAGGCGAGCCGCTCGCGCAGCTGTCCCGTCTCCCGAGTCCAGCGCAGCAGCCCGAGCCCGTCGCGCCCGAGCCCGTCCACCAGCGCCGCCCGCACCAGCTCGGGCCTCGGCTGCTTCAGCGCGCGCACCGACAGTTCGACGGCGCCCAGCCGTTCCACCGAGCGCGCCACCACGTCGCCGTCCACCCAGTGGACCTCCTCGCCGGAGAACCGCAGATGCCCGGCGGCCAGCCGCGCCGTGTCCTCGTCGATGACGGCGCCGAGCCGCACCCGGGCGGACGCCGCGTGCGCCGGCCGGTCCGCGACCGCGACGGCCAGCCACGGCGCACTGCGCAGCCGCGACCCGTCCCGCAGCTCCGCACCTGTCCCCGACGCCATCAGGAAGACTCCTTCGCCGCGGGCCCTCGCCACCCGTTCCGGAAACGCCAGCGCCGCCACCAGGCCGACGGCCGCATCGTCCGAACCGCCGCGGCCGGAGCCCTCGCCGCTGCCGTCGACGGACGACGACAGCCGCCGTACCTCCTGCCGCCAGCGCGCCGCATAGCCGTCCGCGCCCCGTCGTGCGGTACGCAACGCGGCCGCCAGATCGTCCCCGTACTCCCGCGGTGGCTCCTCGCTCAGCAGCGCCACCACCTCGGCCGCCCGGCGGCCGCCGACCTCTGCCGCACCGTCCAGGAGTGCCCGCGCGAGCCGTGGGTGCAGACCCAGCCGGGACATCCGTACGCCCCGGTCGGTCACCCGGCCGTCCGCGTCCACCGCGCCGACCGCCGTCAGCGTCTCGCGGGCCGCGCCCATCGCGCCGGCCGGCGGCGGATCGAGGAGCGCCAGACCCGACGCGTCCGGATCGCCCCAGCACGCCGCCTGCAGCGCGAACTCCGTCAGATCGGCCACCTTGATCTCCGGCGACGGGAAACGGGCCAGCCGCCCGTCCTCCCCCTGCTCCCAGCACCGGTACACCGCCCCCGGTGCCTCACGCCCCGCCCGGCCCGCCCGCTGCCTCCCCGCCGCCTGCGAGGCCCGTACCGTCGTCAGCGCGCTCAGTCCCCGCGCATGATCGGTCCGCGGCTCCCTGGCCAGGCCCGAGTCGACGACGATACGCACCCCCGGCACCGTCATCGACGACTCGGCGACGGAGGTCGCGAGCACCACCCGGCGGCCCTCCGGCGAACCCGCCAGCACAGCGTCCTGGACCGCCGCCGGAGCCCGCCCGTGCACCTGCAGAACCTCTGCGGGCACCCCCGCCAGCTGTCCCGCGACGCGGCCGATCTCACCGACGCCCGGCAGGAAACACAGCACGTCGCCGTCCCGCTCGGCGAGCGCCCGGCGCACCACCGAGGCGACATGGGTCAGCAGCGCCGGGTCGACCCGCATCCCGTGCGGCGGCCTGACCGGCCTCACCGGTGGGGCCCACACCACCTCCACCCGGTGCGACACGCCCTGCGCCTCGATCACCGGTGCGTCGCCGAGCAGCCGGGCCCAGCCCTGCGCGTCCGTCGTCGCGGACGCGGCGACCAGCCGCAGATCGGGCCGGATCGCCTCCCGTACATCAAGGAGGAACGCGGCGACCGTGTCGGCGTCCAGATGCCGTTCGTGGCACTCGTCGATGATCACCGCATCGACCCCGGCGAGCTCCTGGTCGCGCTGGAGCCGCTGCAGGAGCACTCCCGTGGTCACGACCTCGACCACCGTGTCGCGCCCCACGACACGCTCCCCGCGCACGGTGAACCCGACGCGCCGCCCGGTCTGCTCCCCGAGGAGCCACGCCATCCGCCGCGCCGCCGCCCGGGCCGCGATCCGGCGCGGCTCGGCGACCACCACACGGCGCGCGGGGCCGCCGCCGACCAGGCCCGCGAGGACCAGCGGGACCAGAGTCGTCTTGCCGGTGCCGGGTGGTGCGCAGAGCACCGCGACACCCCGGTCGTCGAGCGCCTGCCGGAGCGCGGGCACGGCGGTACGGACGGGCAGCCGGTCGAGGGCGTCGGTACGGATCACGCCCCCAGTCTCGTACGACCGGCGCCCGGTACCGCACGGCGGGCGCCCGGTCCCGCACGACCCTCACGACGCACGGGCCCCTTCGGCCGTGCGGCAGAAGTGCTCAGTCGCGCACGCAGACGAAGATTGCGGTGCCCGGGATCAGGTTTCCGCGCAGCGGGGACCAGCCGCCCCACTCCTGGTCGTTCCAGGCCGGCCACTCCGGCTCGACCAGGTCGACCAGCCGGAACCCGCCGGCCACCACGTCCCGCACCCGGTCGCCCAGCGTCCGGTGGTGCTCGACGTACACGGCGTCGCCCTGCTCGTCCTGCTCGACGTACGGAGTGCGGTCGAAGTACGAGGCGGCGACCGACAGTCCCTCGGGGCCGGGCTCGTCGGGGAACGCCCAGCGGATCGGGTGCGTCACCGAGAAGACCCAGCGGCCCCCGGGGCGCAGCACCCGGTGCACCTCGCGGAAGACCTGGACGGGGTCGGCGACGAACGGCACCGCGCCGTAGGCGGAGCAGGCCAGGTCGAAGGAGCCGTCCCGGAACGGCAGCGTCCCGGCGTCCGCCTCCACCAGCGGCACCTCGCCGCCGATCCGCAGTGCGTGCTGGAGCTGGCGGTGGGAGAGGTCGAGGGCGACGGGGCGGGCGCCGCGGGCCGCCAGCCAGCGCGAACACTGCGCCGCGCCCGCACCGATCTCCAGGACGGCCAGGCCGCTCAGCGACTCGGCGGGACCGAGCAGACCGGCGTCGGCCTCGTCGAGCCCCTCCGGGCCCCACACGAAACGGTCGTCGCCGAGGAAGGCGCCGTGGTCGCTCTGGTACTCGTCGGCGTGCCGGTCCCACCAGCCGCGACTGGCCCGGCTGCTCTCCGCCTTCCCGGCGCTGCGGCGTGTCGCTTCCGGTTCGGCGGCGTAGATCTCTTGGCTCATCGTGTCCGTCGTTGTAGTTTGCCTTCACCCCGTTGCACGCGGTACGTACCTTGGGGGTACCTGTGAGTACGGAACCGTACTCACGCAACACGGCCGGGGCCGATGTGGCCTCGGAGAACAAGAATTGTGTCCGGTTTGGGCCTTTGTGCCCCGGGTGTGCGCCTTCGCGCATTGACCCTGCCCGGCTGCCCCCGTATGCTACAAGTTGCGCTGCGAGCCTGCGCGCCTCAGACCTAGCAGGCCGCGCTTGCGTCTGTTGCATGTCCCCTCGGTTCACGAGGCGCCTCCCGCTCGCGGGTCGGGTGCTTCCCAGGCTGTCCGGCTTCTGCAGAGGCGATACGGGCTCTCGGCGTAGCAGTACCTACGACTCACTGTCCGTACCGGAGCCCTTTCCCACATGACGAGCAGCACCGAGACCACCGCCACCACTCCGCAGGTTGCGGTCAACGACATCGGCGACGCGGACGCGTTCCTCGCGGCGATCGACGAGACGATCAAGTACTTCAACGACGGCGACATCGTTGACGGTGTCATCGTCAAGGTTGACCGGGACGAGGTTCTCCTCGACATCGGTTACAAGACCGAAGGCGTCATCCCGAGCCGCGAGCTCTCGATCAAGCACGACGTCGACCCGAACGAGGTCGTCAAGGTCGGCGACGAGATCGAGGCCCTGGTTCTCCAGAAGGAGGACAAGGAAGGCCGCCTGATCCTCTCGAAGAAGCGCGCTCAGTACGAGCGTGCCTGGGGCACCATCGAGAAGATCAAGGAAGAAGACGGCATCGTCACCGGTACCGTCATCGAGGTCGTCAAGGGTGGTCTCATCCTCGACATCGGCCTCCGCGGCTTCCTCCCGGCGTCGCTCGTCGAGATGCGTCGTGTCCGCGACCTTCAGCCCTACGTGGGCAAGGAGCTCGAGGCGAAGATCATCGAGCTGGACAAGAACCGCAACAACGTGGTCCTGTCCCGCCGTGCCTGGCTCGAGCAGACCCAGAGCGAGGTCCGTCAGACCTTCCTCACGACCCTGCAGAAGGGTCAGGTCCGCTCCGGCGTCGTCTCCTCGATCGTCAACTTCGGTGCGTTCGTGGACCTCGGTGGCGTCGACGGTCTCGTGCACGTCTCCGAGCTCTCCTGGAAGCACATCGACCACCCCTCCGAGGTTGTCGAGGTCGGCCAGGAAGTCACCGTCGAGGTCCTCGACGTCGACATGGACCGCGAGCGCGTCTCGCTGTCGCTCAAGGCGACGCAGGAAGACCCGTGGCAGCAGTTCGCCCGTACGCACCAGATCGGGCAGGTCGTTCCCGGTAAGGTCACGAAGCTCGTTCCGTTCGGTGCGTTCGTGCGCGTCGACGAGGGCATCGAGGGTCTGGTCCACATCTCCGAGCTGGCCGAGCGCCACGTGGAGATCCCGGAGCAGGTCGTCCAGGTCAACGACGAGATCTTCGTCAAGGTCATCGACATCGACCTCGAGCGTCGTCGCATCAGCCTCTCGCTGAAGCAGGCCAACGAGTCCTTCGGTGCCGACCCGGCGTCGGTCGAGTTCGACCCGACCCTGTACGGCATGGCCGCGTCCTACGACGACCAGGGCAACTACATCTACCCCGAGGGCTTCGACCCCGAGACCAACGACTGGCTCGAGGGCTACGAGACCCAGCGCGAGGCGTGGGAGACGCAGTACGCCGAGGCGCAGCAGCGCTTCGAGCAGCACCAGGCCCAGGTCATCAAGTCCCGCGAGGCCGACGAGGCCGCTGCGGCCGAGGGCGCTGCTGCCCCGGCCGGCGGTGCCCCGGCTGCCTCCGGTGGCACCGGTGGCGGCTCGTACTCCTCGGAGTCCGCGGACAACTCCGGCGCCCTGGCGTCGGACGAGGCCCTGGCTGCCCTGCGCGAGAAGCTGGCGGGCGGCCAGAGCTGACGCTCTGACCCTCCGGTCGGTCATCGACTGCGGTAGTAGTAGCTGACGAGTGAGGCCCGCTCCCTTCGGGGAGCGGGCCTCACTCGTTTCCGCGGCCGGGTTACGGCGTGACCGTGATGTTGGTCAGGCCGTTGCCGCCGGTGACGGTGTTGCTGCTGTAGACGGTGGTCGGGCAGCTCACACCGTAGTTGGTGACGTTGACGGCGATCCGCCTGTCGCCCGTGGAGCCGGACAGGTCCGAGGTGTTGTCGCGGAACACGGTGCCGCAGCCCCAGCCGCTCTGCTGGGTGTGGGTCTCGTAGCCGTTGTTGGTCGTACGGGTGCCCTTGTTGCCCTCGACCAGGACGTCATTGCCCTTCACGTCGACCCAGGAGTCGTCGTAGTTGGCGCCGGTCAGCCCGCTGCCGTCGAAGGTGTTGCCGATGATCTTCGCTCCGGTGGTGCCTTCCTTGATGTCGACGTTCTCGCCCCCGACGCCCGGCCCGATCGTGTTGTTCAGGATCTGCACCTGGTCGCTCCGGTCGGTGAGATCACCGGCCGTGCCGACGTAGACGCCCTCGCCCATGCCGCGGCCGTCGTGCCCGGTGTCGTAGATCCACGCGTTCTTGACGACGCCGTTGGCGCTGGACCTGCGGAAGTGCACGCCCTCCATGTCCAGGTCGTGCACGGTCACCGAGTCGATGACGACGCCGTCGGCGGCGTCGGCCATGATGCCCTTCTGGCCGCCGGTGACGGTGACGCCCTGGACGGTCCAGTAGGAGGCGCCGTTGAGGTGGAGGCCGTAACCGCCGCCTGCGGTGAGGACCGCCCGGGCCGAGCCGGTGAGGGTGATCCGGGCGGAGGCGGTGCCGGGAACGGTCGCCTTGAAGTTGCCGGTGTATGTGCCGTCGGCGAGCCGGATCGTGTCGCCGGGAACCGCGGCGGCCAGGGCCGTCTTCAGTTGGGCGGCGGTGCCCACGTCGATGACCGTGGCGGCGTCGGCGGCGCCGGAGGAGACGAGAGCCAGGCTTCCGGCGGCGAGCGTCGCGGCCAGCAGGGCGGGTGACAACGTGCGGGTGCGCATGGGGGTGCCTTCCCGTCGAAGGAGTGCGAGCCGTTCTCGTACATGAACATGAGGCGCATGTCTGAACGTGCTGCCCAGTGACGGTAGGGATGGGGTGTGTTCCTGTCAAGGTCTGGACCATTGTTCGCCGACTGCCGTCTCGCGGTGAACAGAGAGAAACGTGCGGGATACACGAGTAACTGACGGGCCGTAACACGCGCTTGCCAGGATCCCGGCAACGTCAAGATCTGAACGGGAGCCGGGACATGACGCACACTTCGAACAACTCGTCCGTGGCGACGGGCGCGAGCCGTCGCAGCTTTCTGCGCCAGGTCGGGATCACCGGTGGGGCGGGCGCGATGTTCGCGACCATGGGGGCCCTCGGACTCGCCCCCACGGCCCAGGCCGCACAACGCGAACCCGCCTTCCGTGCCCCCAGTAAGGGTGACTTCACGCTGAAGGGGAAGGCGGCGTCCAAGGTCGTCGTCGTGGGCGGTGGCATCGCCGGGCTCGCCGCCGCGTACGAGCTGGGCAAGGCGGGCTACGACTGTACGGTCCTGGAGGCCCGGAGCCGTACGGGCGGCCGCAACTTCACCGTACGCAACGGGGATTCCACCACCGACCTGTACGGCAACACGCAGACCGCACGGTTCAGCGAGGGCCAGTACATGAACTGCGGGCCCGGCCGGATCCCGCAGTGGATGGTCACCCTCGACTACTGTCGCGAACTCGGTGTCCCCATCGAGATGTTCACCAACGTGAACGCCAACGCCTACATCTTCAACGAGAAGGCCGGCATGAAGGCCCCGGTGCGCTATCGCACCGCCAAGGCCGATGTGTACGGCTATGTGGCCGAACTCCTCTCCAAGGCCACGGACAAGGGTGCCCTCGATCGTCGGATCACCGCCGAGGACCAGGAGCGACTCCTGGAATTCCTCAAGGAGTTCGGCGACATCGGCGACACGCTCGACTACACCGGCAGCCCCCGCCGCGGCTACCGCATCGACCCCGCGGCCGCCGGAACCCCCGGCGAGGAACTCGGCTCCGTGCCGTCCGCCTCCGAGGTCTTCGCCAGCGGCGTCGGACGCTACTTCTCCTTCGAGTTCGAGTACGACCAGGCCATGCTGATGTTCCAGCCGGTCGGCGGCATGGACCGGATACCCGCGGCGCTCACCCGGGCGATAGGTGAGCGCAGGATCCGTACCGGCGCCGCCGTCAGCAAGATCACCGACACGGCCCATGGCGTGACCGTCACGTACACCCAGGGCGGACGTACCCGCACCGTCGACGCGGACTACTGCATCGCCGCCCTGCCGCCCAACATCCTCGCCAAGACCGCCCACAACCTCGGTCCGGCCGTCCAGAGCGCCCTGGAGGCCTGCAAGCCGTCCTCGGCCGGCAAGATCGGGCTGGAGTACAGGAGCCGCTGGTGGGAGACCGACCACCAGATCTACGGCGGCATCACCGAGACCGACATGGACCTCTCTCACATCTGGTACCCGTCCTACGGCCACCAGGGCCGGCGCGGCACCATCATCGGCTACTACAACACCGGTTCCAACGCCGACGCGTACGCCGCTCTCACCCCGCGCGAGAGGGAGGCACGGGCCATCGCCCAGGGCGTGAAGATCCACGGCGACAAGTACCGTACGGAACTCGCCACGTCGTTCTCCCACCACTGGCGGCAGACCCCGTACCTGGAGGCCTCCTGGCACTCCCTGTCCGGAGGGCCCGACGCTCCGGCCTTCGCACCGCTCAACCAGGCCGCCGGACGCGTCTACTTCGCCGGTGACTACCTGAGCTACGCGGATGCCTGGCAGCACGGCGCCTTCACCTCCGCACGGAAGGCGGTCACCGCACTGCACGCGCGGGTTCTGGCGTAACCACCCCTGTGAAGGGGCACAGGCAGGGAATGCCTGTGCCCCGGCGGGCGTTCTTCTCAAGGAACACGAGGAGGAGCGGTAACCGTGCCTGATCCGCAGAGTTTGTACGAATGGGAGCCGAAGGGCCTGGCGGTCGTCGACATGGCGCTCGCGCAGGAGTCGGCGGGCCTGGTCATGCTCTACCACTTCGAGGGGTACATCGACGCGGGTGAGACGGGCGAGCAGATCGTGGACGGTCTGCTGGAGTCGCTGCCGCACCAGGTCGTGGCCCGTTTCGACCACGACCGCCTCGTCGACTACCGCGCACGGCGCCCGCTGCTGACGTTCAAGCGCGACCGCTATGCGGGCTACGAGACACCGACGCTGGACGTCCGGGTGGTCCAGGACGCCACCGGGGCGCCCTTCCTGCTGCTGTCCGGGCCCGAGCCGGACGTGGAGTGGGAGAGGTTCGCCGCCGCCGTCGAGCAGATCGTCGAGCGGCTCGGTGTCCGCCTCGCCGTCAGCTTCCACGGTATTCCGATGGGCGTCCCGCACACCCGCCCGGTCGGCATCACTCCGCACGGCAACCGCACGGACCTGATGCCGGGCCACCGCAGCCCGTTCGACGAGGCGCAGGTCCCCGGCTCCGCCGAGGCCCTGGTGGAGTTCCGGCTGATGCAGGCCGGACATGACGTCCTCGGTGTGGCCGCCCATGTGCCGCACTACGTCGCCCGCTCCGCCTACCCGGACGCCGCACTCACCGCGCTGGAGGCGATCACGGCAGCGACCGGACTGGTCCTGCCGAGCATCGCCCACTCGCTGCGCACGGAGGCGCACCGCACACAGACCGAGATCGACCGCCAGATCGACCAGGGCGACGAGGAGCTCGTCTCGCTGGTCGAGGGGCTCGAGCACCAGTACGACGCGATCGCCGGATCCGAGACGCGCGGCAACCTGGTCGCGGAATCGGTCGAGCTGCCGTCCGCCGACGAGATCGGCCTCGAATTCGAGCGGTTCCTCGCCGAGCGGGAGGGCGACGGCTGACGGACCGGCGCGAGCGATGCCGTGACCGGCCGACGGATGAGCCGTGACCGGGCCATGACCGGCCGGGGAGCGCGCACTAGGCTGCCGACCATGCTGAAAGTGGGCCTGACCGGCGGCATCGGCGCCGGCAAGAGCGAAGTGTCACGGCTGTTGGTGTCGTACGGGGCCGTGCTGATCGACGCCGACAGGATCGCGCGCGAGGTCGTCGAGCCCGGGACCCCCGGACTCGAGGCGGTCGTCGACGCGTTCGGCGCAGGCATCCTCACGGCCGACGGCACCCTGGACCGTCCGAAGCTCGGTTCGATCGTCTTCTCCGACGCCGACCGGCTCGCCGCACTCAACGGGATCGTCCACCCGCTGGTCGGTGCCCGCTCCGCCGAACTGGAGCGGGCCGCAGGCCCCGACTCCGTCGTCGTCCATGACGTGCCCCTCCTCACCGAGAACGGCCTCGCCCCCCTCTACGACCTGGTCGTGGTCGTGGACGCCGACCCGGAGACCCAGCTCGACCGGCTCGTACGGCTGCGCGGAATGACGGAGCCCGAGGCCCGCGCCCGGATGGCCGCGCAGGCCACCCGCGAGCAGCGACGCGCCGTCGCCGATCTGGTGATCGACAACGACGGGCCGCTCGAGGCGCTGGAGCCGCAGGTCCGCAAGGTCTGGGCGGAGCTGACCCGGAGGGCGGCCGCGGGCTGACCACCGGACCGGAATACCGGTACCCGGCCGGACGTTGGAAAGCCGGAAGCGAAGGGAAGGATGCGAGCGTGCCCGAGAGGACCCCGGAAACCCATGTCATAGACTTCCGCGCGGCCGAACGCCTGCTGGCCGCGCGCGATCCACGGGGTGCGGTCAAACTCCTGGACTCGGTGATCGCAGCCCACCCGGAGAACACGGCCGCCCGCCTGCTGCGGGCCCGCGCCTTCTTCGCCGCCGCCCAACTGCGCCCTGCCGAGCTCGAGTTCGAACTGGTCCTGGAGCGCGAACCGGACAACGCGTTCGCACACTTCGCGCTGGCCCGCACCTTTCAGCGGTCCGGCCGCTCGGAAGCGGCCGTACGCCACTTCCGGCTGGCCGCCGCGCTCGACCCGAACCCGGAGTACCTGCGCGCGGCCCGCTTCGACCCGGGCGCCTGACGGTCTCGGCCCGTCCCACGAACCTGCGCCGGAACCGACGGGTGCACGCGCCGGAACCGAGGCGTCAGTGCCCGTACCGGCCGCGTCCGCCGTGGTCCGGCTCGTACGGCGGGATGTTGCGACCCGGCTGGTAGTGGGGGCCCTGGTGGATGTGGCGGACGATCACCGCAAGATCCACCAGCGTCAGCAGAAGCAGCAGTCCGCAGGCCGCGGCCCAGCCCGGACGGTCGACCAGGGAGAAGGCCGTCAGGCCGAAAACGGCCCAGGCCATGCCCCATAGACTCAGGCACAGCCGCAGTCGCAGGGGGCTGCGTGCAGTCATCGGTTCGTTACCGGTACGCATGGCGATCGCCTCTCCTACCAGGATGGACCCACGACTGCGGTTTTGAGGCACGTCGAGACAGATTGTGGGGGACCACCACCCGTGAACGGCACACCATGGCGGAACGGCGCCGCCCGAAGGGCCCGGGTCCGCGGATCGCTGCTGGGCGGTGCGATCGGCGACGCACTGGGCAATCCGGTGGAGTTCCTCTCGCTCGCAGGCATCCGCAGGGCGTACGGGGAAGACGGCGTCCGGGGCCTCGTCGCGGACGCGGACGGGGCCGTCGGCCGGATCACCGACGACACGCAGATGACCCTGTTCACCGCCGAAGGCCTGATCAGGGCGCACTCCCGGGCGATGTCGAAGGGCATAGGCGGCGCCGAGACCGCTCTCGTACGGAACGCCTATCTGCGCTGGCTCGACACCCAGAACCACCCGGCACCACCGGCCCGCGGCGGGGACGACCCCGTACGGACCGGGTGGCTGCGGCAGCAGCGCTTCCTGTACGCGCGCCGAGCCCCCGGCAACGCCTGCCTGACCGGGCTCGCGGCCGAGCACGTTCCCGACCCCACGGGGCCGTTCGGCCGGCCTGGTCCGGTCAACACCGGGTCCAAGGGATGCGGCACGGTGATGCGGTCCGCGCCCTTCGGGCTGATCGGTGAGGGGGCGGAGACCGGCTTCGGGCTGGCGTACCGGTGCGCGCAGATCACCCACGGCCACCTGACGGGTGCGTACGCGGCCGGGGTGTTCGCCGCGATCATCGCTCATCTGATGGAGGGTGACTCGATGCCGGGCGCCGTGCTCCGGGCCATGGAGTTGCTGGCCCGCCACCCGGGACACGAGGAGACGACGGTGGCGCTGCGCGCGGCCGTCGACCTGGCCGCGCAGGGCGCGCCGACCGCCGAGAAGGTGGAGTCACTGGGCGCGGGCTGGGTGGCCGAGGAGGCCCTCGCCATCGCCGTGTACTGCGCGCTTGTGCTGCCGGGCGCCGACCAGGTGGCTCGGGCGCTGCTGCTCTCGGTCAACCACTCGGGCGACAGCGACTCCACCGGCTCGATCTGCGGAAATCTGCTCGGCGCCCACCACGCGGACGTGCAACTCCCGACGTCCTGGCTGGTGCTGACGGAGGGACGGGCAGTGATCGCCGAGCTGGCGGACGATCTGTGCCTGGAGTTCGAGCAGTCGGTGGAGTGGCCGCAGGAGCGCTATCCGGTGTGCTGACCGGTCCCGTCCCGACAGGACCGGGAACGGTGCCCAACGGCCGTTCGTTCGGCTGTACATGAGCGGATCAGTGGTGCGTGAGGGGTATTCCGGGACGGGGCCCGGCTCGATCACACCGGACGGCTGCGCGGTCGAGCTGTACGCGCGGTTGTCCGTCGGGGCCGAACCGGACGTGATCGAGGCCGCGGTGCCCGCCGGCGCGAGCATTCTGGAGCTCGGCTGCGGGGCGGGGCGGGTGACCCGTCCACTGGTCGCACGCGGCTTCGAGGTCACGGCAGTGGACGAGTCGGCGCAGATGCTGGAACACATTCGGGGCGTGCGCACGGTGCGGAGCCCCATCGAGTCGCTCGAGCTCGGCGACGAGACGTTCGACGTGGTGATGCTGGCCTCGTTCCTGGTGCACACGAGCGAGCACCGGGTGCGCGACGCCATGCTGCGGACCTGCCGGAGGTACGTCAGGGACGGCGGCGTCGTACTCCTTCAGCGCGAGGGTGCCGACTACCACACCGATCTGCCGCGGGAGCGGGTCGATCCGGCTGGATACACCGTGCGGATCGTGTCGGCGGACCCCGTCGGCGACGGGGTGAACTCGGTGCACGCGGAGTACGTCTTCGACGATGCGCGATGGACCCAGACGTTCCTGTCACGGGAGCTGACGAAGGAACAGTTCGAGGGACACCTGGAGGCGGCGGGACTCGCCGTCGACCGCTATCTGACGGACGACGGGGTGTGGGTACGGGCCGTGCCCAGGTAGTTGCCGGAGCCACGGGAACCGAGAAGATCGGCCCTCCGGGATGCGATGAGTTCCGGACCGCTGTGGGGTCTTTTCCTGCGTACGCAACACCACGCGAGCGCCTCCCGAGGAGACCCGGATGTCCGAGACCACGATGAACACCGCAACCGGGGCGACCGCGGCACGCGGCCGGGGTGCGGTCGCGCTCACCGCCGCACGGGTCGTGCTCGCCCTGTTCTTCGCCTTCAGCGCGTTCGCCAAGCTGATCGCCCATGAGTCCGCGATCGAGTCCTTCGACCGGATGGGCTGGGGCCATGGCGCGATGTACCTGATCGGAGCCCTGGAGATGGCGGGCGCCGTCGCCCTGCTGGTGCCCCTGCTGTCCGGGGTGGCGGCGATGGCCTTCGTCGGGCTGCTGGCCGGAGCGTCCGTCGTCCAGCTCACGCTGCTCGACCCGGTGAACGCGATCATGCCGGCGCTGCTCATCGTGCTGGTCGTCCTGATCGCCCGGGACCGGCAGGACAGTACGGCACAGCTGATCGCGCTCGTGCGTCGGCGCGCCTAGGGGTGGGTCCGGGGCCGGCGCCCCGTCAGTGGACGGTGCTGAAGCTGCGCCAGGGGAGGGCGCTCGGCGGATTGACGTCGGCGAGCGTCGTGGCGACGTACGTCGTCCCGGGACCCGTGCAGTCGCGCGTGCGGTACAGGATGATGTCGATCAGGGTCCCGTTCAGCACTTCCTTGGCGCCCGCCGGGGCGAGCTGGTGGCAGCCCTTGACGGAGGGACTGTTCACCATGATCACCGCGTCGCGCTCGGTGACGTAGGTGACCGGCCCGACCGCGGTGCGGCCCAGGCCGGAACAGCCCGCGACGGTGACGGTCAGGAGCGCGGTCCCGGCGGCGATGCCGAAACGACGGCGTCGGTGGTCGATCACAGGCATGGGTGGTCCTCGTCTGTCTCGTCCGGCTCATCTGTACCGCTAGTCACGCTGCCCGTTACCGGCCGCCCCGGCATCCGGTGCGCGGCCTGCCGGGTGACCGTGGAGCCGACCCATGTTCGCCCGGTGTTCAAATGGGGCATACCGTGGTAATAGCGGCATGAAGCGCATGTATCCGGCTGGCAGGGGGCCGTCATGGTCCAAGAACTGGTGGTCGCCCTGGTGGCGGCGGCGTCCGTGGGTGTGGTCTACGTGGCGGCGGCTGCGAAGATCGTCAAGCAGTACGAACGGGGCGTCGTGCTGAGGCTCGGCAGGCTGCGCAACGATGTGCGCGGACCGGGATTCACCATGGTGCTTCCCGGTATCGAGCGGCTGCACAAGGTCAACATGCAGATCGTGACGATGCCGGTGCCCGCGCAGGACGGCATCACACGGGACAACGTGACGGTGCGGGTGGACGCGGTCATCTACTTCAAGGTGGTCGACGCGGCCAGCGCGGTCGTGGAGGTGGAGGACTACCAGTTCGCGGTGTCGCAGATGGCGCAGACATCGTTGCGCTCGATCATCGGCAAGAGTGACCTGGATGACCTGCTGTCCAACCGGGAGAAGCTGAACCAAGGGCTGGAGCTCATGATCGACAGTCCGGCCGTGGGGTGGGGCGTCCAGATCGACCGGGTGGAGATCAAGGACGTTTCGCTGCCGGAGACGATGAAGCGCTCGATGGCGCGTCAGGCCGAGGCCGACCGGGAGCGGCGCGCGCGTGTCATCAACGCGGACGCCGAGCTCCAGGCATCGAAGAAGCTGGCCGAAGCGGCGAAGCAGATGTCCTCCCAGCCGGCCGCGCTTCAGCTGCGACTGCTGCAGACCGTGGTCGCGGTCGCTGCGGAGAAGAACTCCACGCTGGTGCTGCCGTTCCCGGTGGAGCTGCTCCGCTTCCTGGAGCGGGCGCAGCAGCCCGTATCGACGCAGCAGCAAGCGCAGCTTCAGGCTCAGCCTCAGCGACAACAGTCGCAGCAGCAGCCACAGCCTGAGCAACAGCAGTCGCAGTCGCCACAGCAGCAGCCGCCCGTGATGTCTGCGCCCGCCCCTGCGCCGACCCCGCCAGGGCCCGCGCGGGTCACTCGCTCCAAGCCGCTGGCCAGGCACTGACCTGCACGTATACCGGCGCGAGACCGGTTGTCGGACCCCCCGCCTAGACTCGCAGAGAGAGTGAGATCGAGAGGATCGGACGATCAAGGGCGGGACGGGAGGGGAGCGATGACCTCGGCACCACATGCACAGCAACTGACGCAGGACGCGGCAACTGCCCGCCTCCTGCGTTGTGCTGCCGTCTTCCTGCCCGCCCCACTGCCGAGAGAGGGACGCGTCGCCTTCTGGGACCCGGACGGCGGACCGCTGCCCGCGATCGGCGGCGCCCAGGGACCGACCACGGCCGAGACCACCGAGATCACGGTGGTGCGACGCCACGGACAGCAGGGCGACGTCCACCGCCGGACGGTACCTGCCGTGCTGCTGCCGGTCGCCGATGCCGTGCCCCTGCTGGCCCGTGCCCGGCAGCAGCAGTCCGCCCACCCGGCCGCGCGCTGCTGGGGCGCGGCCGCACTCCATGCGCTCAACCTGGTCGCGCGCGGCAGGCTGGTCCCCGGCCTGACGGCCGACGGCCACGACGCCTGGCGGGCCGGACCGCGCGACGCCGAGGACATCGCCCACCTGCGGGCCGTCGCCGCCGCCATGCCGAGCGAGGCCTACGCCGTCCCGCTCCCGGAGGGCACACCGCTCCGGCTTCCCGATCCCGAGTCGCTGCTCGGCGCCTTCCTCGACGCGGTCGCCGACACCCTGCCCCGGACGCCCGCTGCGGCGTACGCGACGGGTGCCCCCTTCGCGGCCCGCGAGGCCCAGCACCTGCCCCGGGCCGGCGACTGGGCCGTCGAGGTCGCGGCGGGTCTGGACGCGGGGGTACGGGTGTCGCTCCGCCTCGACCTGTCGGCGTACGAGCTCTTCGACACGGCCGACACCCACGGCAACCCCGACGCTCAGGATGCGGTCGACGAAACCGCAGCCCGCACCGACGGGCCCGAGGCCTCCGGTGTCTCCGAGGAGGTTCGCCCGGGCGCCGCCCGGCACGCCGCCGCGGCGATCACGCAGGTGCACAGCCTGGCCGACCCGACGTACGTCATCGACGCCGCCGCACTGTGGAACGGCGACGCAGGAGAGCCGTTCGGCCCCCGGGCCAGGATCGACGCCGTGCTCGCGCTGCGTCGTGCCGCCCGCGTCTGGGCGCCGTTGGAACGGCTGCTGGACCAGCCGGTCCCCGATGTGCTCGCTCTGACCGAGGACGAACTGTACGAGCTGCTGAGCGACGCCGGGGCGCGGTTGGCGCAGGCCGGTGTGAGCGTCCACTGGCCGCGCGAGCTCGTCCGTTCCCTGACCGCCGTCGCCGTGGTCCGGCCCGCACCCGGCTCGGCCACCGACGGCACCTCGTTCTTCGACGCCGAGCAGCTCTTCGCCTTCAACTGGCAGTTGTCCCTCGGTGACGAACAGCTCAGCGAGCGGGAGATGGACATCCTCGCGGAGGCCCACCGGCCGGTGGTGCGCCTACGGGACCAGTGGGTCGTCGTCGACCCCGCGCTCGTACGCAAGGCGCGCAAGCGGGAGCTCGGGCTGCTCGATCCGGTGGACGCCCTCGCCGTCGCGCTCACCGGCAGCGCGGAGGTGGACGGCGAGCAGGTTGAGGCGGTGCCGGCCGGTGCACTCGCCGAGCTCCGTACCCGCATCCTCGCCGAGGACACGGCCATCGAGCCGCCGCCAGGGCTGGACGCTACACTCCGCGACTACCAACTGCGCGGCCTGGCCTGGCTGGACCGCATGACATCGTTGGGTCTCGGCGGCTGCCTCGCCGACGACATGGGACTCGGCAAGACCATCACCGTCATCGCGCTCCACCTGCACCGCGCGCACCCCGCACCCACCCTGGTGATCTGCCCCGCCTCCCTCCTCGGGAACTGGCACCGCGAGATCAACCGATTCGCCCCCGGCGTCCCCGTGCGCCGCTTCCACGGCACCGGCCGCACGCTCGACGACCCCGACGGCGGCTTCGTCCTCACCACGTACGGCACGATGCGCTCCAGCGCGACCCGACTCGCCGCCCACAGCTGGGGACTTGTCGTCGCCGACGAGGCGCAGCATGTGAAGAACCCGCACTCCTCCACGGCGAAGGCGCTCCGCACCATCCCGTCGCCGGCCAGGATCGCGCTCACCGGCACCCCCGTGGAGAACAACCTCTCCGAGCTCTGGGCCCTGCTCGACTGGACCACTCCAGGACTGCTCGGCCCGCTCAAGGCGTTCCGCGCCCGGCACGCGCGGATCGTCGAGAACACCGGCACCGCGGCAGGACTCGGCAACGACGAAGCGGTCGAGCGCCTTTCCCGGCTGGTCAGGCCGTTCCTCCTGCGCCGTAAGAAGTCCGACCCGGGCATCGCCCCGGAGCTGCCGCCCAAGACGGAGACCGACCACCCCGTCTTCCTCACCCGCGAACAGGCCACGCTCTACGAGGCGGCGGTGCGCGAGACCATGGCGTTCATCGAGGCCTCGGAAGGAATCGCCCGCCGCGGTCTGATCATGAAGCTGCTGGCCTCGCTCAAGCAGATCTGCAACCACCCGGCGCAGTATCTGAAGGAGGAGCCGACCCGCCTCATCGGCCGCTCCGGCAAGCTCGCTCTGCTCGACGAGCTGCTCGACACGATCCTCGCCGAGGACGGCTCCGTGCTGATCTTCACCCAGTACGTGACGATGGCCCGCATCCTCTCCGCGCACCTCGCCTCGCGCGCCGTCCCCTCCCAGCTACTGCACGGCGGTACGCCGGTGGCCGAGCGGGAACGGATGGTGGACCGCTTCCAGTCCGGCGAGGTACCCGTCTTCCTGCTCTCTCTCAAGGCGGCCGGCACCGGGCTGAACCTCACCCGCGCCGCACACGTGATCCACTACGACCGCTGGTGGAACCCGGCCGTCGAGGAACAGGCCACGGACCGTGCGTACCGCATCGGGCAGACACAGCCCGTCCAGGTGCACCGGCTGATCGCTGAAGGGACCGTGGAGGACCGGATCGGCGAGATGCTGGCGGCCAAGCAGGCCCTGGCCGACGCGATCCTAGGCAGCGGAGAGACCGCGCTGACCGAACTCAGCGACCGAGACCTCGCCGATCTCGTCTCGCTCCGGAGGCCCACATGAGCCCCCGCTCCCGGCCCCCGTCCCCGTCCTACGTCAGGGCCCGCCCCGGCCCCGACGACCTGCGGCGCACCTTCGAGGCGGTTCCGCCCCGCACGTCCCACGGCGACGAACCGTTCGCGGACACGTGGTGGGGGCGGTCCTGGGTGGCGGCGCTGGAGTCCCTGTCGATGGACGAGGGCCGGCTCGCCCGCGGCCGTACCTACGCCGACAGCGGCCATGTCGCCGCCATCACGGTCACCCCCGGCCGCGTCGTCGCCTACGTCCAGGGCAGCCGCGCCCGTCCGTACCGCGCCGAGCTGCGGCTGCGCCCCCTCACCGACACCGGCTGGGACACCTTCCTCGACGCCGTGGCCGCCCGGCCCGACCATCTCGCCGCGCTGCTCGCCAAGGAGGTGCCGCCCACCCTCGTCGACACGGCGGCCGAGACCGGCACCGGGCTGCTGCCCGCCGCGAACGACCTCGACCCGAGCTGCTCCTGTCCCGACCACGGCTGGCCCTGCAAGCACGTCGCCGCCCTCTGCTACCAGATGGCCCGCCTGCTGGACACCGACCCGTTCGTCCTCCTGCTGCTGCGCGGCCGCGGTGAGCGCGAACTCGTCGAGGAGCTGGGCCGGCGCAGCGCGGCGCACGGTGCCCGGGAACGCCCCACGGCCCCCACCACTCCTTCCGTGCCGGCGCGCGAGGCCCTGGCCGACCGCTTCCTCCCGCCGCTGCCCGCCCCGCTCCCGGTACCGTCACAGCCCGGCCAGCCACCCTCGTACCCGCCGCTGCCCGGCGCCCGCGATCCGCTCTCCCTCGACCACCTCGCCACGGACGCGGCCGCCCGCGCGCACGCCCTCCTCACCACCGGTCAGGACCCCCTCTGCGGGCTCACTCCCTGGCAGGACGCCGTCCGGCTGGCCGCGGCCCGCCCCACCGCCGGACTCACCGCCACCACCCGCGCCCTCTACCGGGAACTGGCCTTCGCCACCGGCCGCACCACCACCGACCTGGCCCGCGCCGTCGCCGCCTGGCGCCAGGGCGGCGCCGAGGGCCTGGACGTCCTGGAAACGCCGTGGGACCCCCCGGCCGGCCCCTTCGACCGGGCCCGCCCCGCCCTCGCGGCCGCCGACTTCCCCCGCTTCCAGCCCTGGCGCAACCACCTCACCCACCCCGGCGGCACACTCCAGCTCCGCTTCGGCCACGACGGCCGCTGGTACGGCTATGAGTCGGACCGGGGCAAGGACGACTGGTGGCCCCGCGCCACGCCGGACGTGGACCCGGTGGGCGCACTCACGGCGCTGCTCGGCCGTTGACCACCGGAGCCCCCTGGCCCACCCCGTATCGGTCCTCGAGGCCGGCTGTCGGCTCCGCAGACAGCGGGCGACGGTCAGTCGGCTCGGATCCGGTCAGAAGTCGGCGGTCGTGCGCTCTTCCAGCCGGGCCACCGAGTCCTGGGCGTACGCGTTCTCGTACGCGTTGCGGATCCGCTCGATCTGCTCGTCGCGCAGGCGTGCCTCGGTCGCCGGGTAGAGCAGGATCAGTTCGTAACTGCGCTCCCGCTCGATCTCCCCGTGGGAGTCCCGCCACTGACCGCGGCCGTCCTGGATGGTCAGGCCCCTCGGGAAGCGCGGGGTGACCTCCTCGTCGACGAAGGCCAGGAACTGCTGGTCGGTCACAGCAGGTCCACCGTCCGGGCGTTCCGTTCCGAAGAACAGCCTGGTCTCGATGTAGGCCTTGCCGCGGGCGACGACGCCCGACGGAGCGGACTGCGGGGCGGCGGGCGAGCCGTTGCCCAGTGTGGCGTAGGCGAAGGGTGTGCCCACGGCCAGTACGGCGAGGGCGGCGGCCGCCGCGGTCAGCGCGGTGTGCTGCTTCAGGCGGTGCCGGCTGCCACCGACGTCAGGGCTGTCGTTGCAGTGGTGGCCGGTCGAGTGGGGGAGGAGCGGCAACGGAAGGGCCTTTCGGGAGGGGGCGCGGACTGCGCGCGGCTCACTGTGGCAAGTGAGCCCCCTCCGGAGAGCGGCAGGACATGGGCATCGGGTGGAAACCACCCGTACCGGTGAAGGCAGGTGCGCGGGAGGCGGAGCACCGCCGCAAAAACCCTTCGTACGGGGCGGATTGGCGGTGCTAACTTCCTCGACGTGGCGAAACTCAATCAGATCATCGCAGTGGAGAAAGGCGTCAAGTCCAAGGCTCACCAGGACCTGACGGCGGCGCATCACGGCCTCCAGAAGGCCGGGCTGCTGGCCGGGATCTCCCGGACCTATCAGCCGAAGGACGAAGAGGGTGAGCAGCTCCCGCCGGAGTCGACACCGGTGCAGATCAAGGCCGAGGACGTGCTGCGGAACACCGCGGCGACGCTGACCCGGCTCTTCGACGTGACCGCCACGAAGGACTGGGCGAACTGTGCGGCCCGCGCGGATGTGAAGGTCGACGGTCGGGTGCTCGTCGCCGATGTCCCGGTGTCGTACCTGCTTTTCCTGGAGAAGCAGCTGACGGACATCAACACGTTCGTGCGCAAGCTGCCGGTGCTCGACGCCGCCGAGGCGTGGACACAGGACCCGTCGACGGACTCCTGGAAGACCGAGCCGGTCCGGACGCTCCGTACGAAGAAGGTGCCCCGCAACCATGTCAAGGCGGAGGCCACCGAGAAGCACCCGGCGCAGGTCGAGGTGTACTACGAGGACGTTCCGATCGGTTACTGGACGACCGTGAAGTTCTCCGGGGCTCTTCCCGCGCGGCGTATCAATGAACTCCTGGACCGGGTGGAGAAGCTCCAGCAGGCCGTGAAGTTCGCCCGCGAGGAGGCCAACGGCGTGGAGGTCACCGACCAGCGGGTGGGTGACGCGGTATTCGGTTACCTCTTCGGGTAGCCGACCATGGATTCCCCGGCCACATCGTCACGGCCGGGGTGCGCGAGGAGCGCAAGCTGAAACTGAAGCTTGTCGTGACGACGCGGTTCCGGTGGAGGTTCGAGTCCTCCCCCCGGCATTCGGGCCGCACCGATTCGGTCGGTGCGGTCATACGGGCCGGGGTGGCCCAAATGGCAGAGGCAGACCGCGATCAATCTCAGACTCTTGCTCCAGACTCAGCATTCGCCGCCGATCGCCGGATCAAACGGGCTCGGGCCCATGCGCGTCGAGATGTTGGTTCGACTCCAACCCGCGGAGCTTCGATCTGCGGTCGTCTAAAGGGAGGACGCGGCGACATTACGACTGACCCGGGCTCTTAAAAGTGCCGGCGTGCCGAATGGGCGGCATCACTCAGGGCCCGGGGGCCGGCTACGCCCCCGGGTCCGCTCCCGTCTGCGACCCCTGTCGTGTGTCGCCGGCGAGCGACACCCCGCGTCCGGCGAAGAATCGCTCGAAGTCCGACAGGGGCAGTTCCGCAGCCCGAGTCGTGGCCGTCGTGCCCGACGGGTTGTGGAAATGGATGCCGTTGCCGTCCGGCGTACGGGACGTCACCAGTACCAGATGCCCGCCCCGGCCCGGAGCGGGCCGTTCCGGATGCCGGATCCCGTAGTGCACCGACGCCATCACCGTCCGCCCCTCGTCCAGCAGGGCCACGATCTCGTCCGTCGACAGGTGACGGTGGACGGTCGCTTCGAGGCCGTGCACCTCCCGCACGTACTCCGCGAAGGGCGCGTAGACCAGGCCCCGGATCGCCCCCTCCGCATCCTCCGTGTACGCGCCGTACTTGAGCGCCCCGTCACGCAGGGCGAACAGCGACGGGGCACCGGCGCCGAGCGCCATGCGCAGACAAGTCACACCGCACAGGTGACCTGCCCAGCGCGCGTACTCGGCGGGTGAGTCCGCCCCGGAGTCCGCCCAGCCCGGGTCGTCGGCCGGATCGAGTCCACCCTCGACGATCGGGCCGACGAGCGCGGGCGAGGCGAACTGCGTGTGGACGGGCAGCCGGCAGGCGGGACAGGTCACTGACGGTATCCGTTCAGGAAGCGGCCGATGCGGCTGATCGCCGCGTCGAGATCGTCAGCGTACGGGAGGGTCAGGATCCGGAAGTGGTCGGGACGCGGCCAGTTGAAGCCGGTGCCCTGCACCACCTGGATCTTCTCGCGCAGCAGCAGATCGAGGACGAACTTCTCGTCGTCGACGATGTTGTGCACCTTCGGATCGATGCGCGGAAACGCGTACAGCGCCCCCTTCGGCTTCACGCACGACACCCCTGGGATCTCGTTCAGCTTCTCCCAGGCCCGGTTGCGCTGCTCGTACAGCCTGCCGCCCGGCGCCACCAGCTCATGGATGGACTGCCGGCCGCCGAGCGCGGCCTGAATGGCGTACTGGGCGGGCGCGTTCGGGCACAGCCGCATGGAGGCGAGCATGGTGAGGCCCTCCAGATAGTTGCGGGCGTGCTGCTGCGGACCCGACACCACCATCCAGCCGGAGCGGAACCCTGCCACCCGGTACGTCTTGGACAGACCGCTGAAGGTGAGGCAGACCAGGTCGGGGGCGAGGACCGCCACACTGTGGTGCTCGGCGTCGTCGTACAGGATCTGGTCGTAGATCTCGTCGGCGAGGACCAGCAGACCGTGCCGGCGTGCCAGGTCGAGGATGCCTTCGAGGATCTCGCGCGGATAGACGGCGCCGGTCGGGTTGTTCGGGTTGATGATCACGACGGCCTTGGTGCGGTCAGTGATCTTCGAGGCCATGTCGGCGAGGTCCGGGTTCCAGTCCGATGCCTCGTCGCAGGTGTAGTGCACGGCCTTGCCGCCCGCCAGGGTGACCACCGCGGTCCACAGCGGATAGTCGGGTGAGGGGATCAGTACCTCGTCGCCGTCCTCCAGCAACGCCTGTACGGACATGGAGATCAGCTCGGACACCCCGTTGCCGAGGAAGATGTCGTCCACCCCGACATCGGTCAGTCCCATCGCCTGGTAGCGCTGCGCCACCGCACGACGGGCGGAGAGGATGCCGCGCGAATCGCTGTAGCCGTGGGCCTGCGGGAGCATCCGGATCATGTCCTGGACGATCTCCTCCGGCGCCTCGAAACCGAAGAGCGCGGGGTTGCCCGTGTTGAGGCGGAGCACGCTGTGGCCCGCCTCCTCCAGGGCGTTGGCGTGCTCGATGACCGGGCCCCGGATCTCGTAACAGACCTCGTTGAGCTTGCTGGACTGCCGGAACTCCATGCGGTGGCCTCCCCGACCTGATTGCGATACTTGGTTTTACCAAGCTCGGGCTTGGAAAGTCCAACAACATGTCTAGACTGCGTCGCATGCCACGTCAGCAGCAGCCGCCCGCACGCTCCGCGCGCCGCCGGAGTTACGACCAGTTCTGCGCCACCGCCCGGGCCCTCGACTCCGTCGGAGACCGGTGGACCCTGCTGATAGTCCGTGAACTGCTGGCCGGGCCACGCCGCTACACCGATCTGCACGCCGACCTTCCCGGCGTCAGTACGGACGTCCTCGCGTCCCGCCTCAAGGACATGGAGCAGAGCGGCCTGGCCACCCGCCGACGGCTGCCGCCGCCCGCCGCCGCCTCGGTGTACGAACTGACCGAGCGCGGTCACGGGTTGCTGCCGGTCCTCGCCGCGCTCGCCGAGTGGGGTGCGCCCGCGATCGGCGAGCGGCGGCCGACGGATGCGGTGCGGGCCCACTGGTTCGCGCTTCCGCTGTTGCGGGTGCTGGACGGGCTGGCTCACGAGGGAGTCGTCGAAGTCCACCTCGACGAGGGGGAGTTCCACGTGCGGGTGGGCGGCCCGGTCGACGGCGAGGGGGTGTACGGGGACGGGCCCGCCGCTCACGCCGACGCCCGGATCACGCTCGACGTCGAGCTCTGTCTCGCGCTCGGGCGGGGCGAGTGCACGCTCGCCGAGGCCGTGAAGGACGGACGGATCGAGGTCGTGGGCGAGGGGCCGCTGGCCGGAGAGCTTCGGGGCGAATGACCGGCATGTGACTGTCGTACGACCGTCGTGTCCGGATGATTCCGCGTATCAACTTCCGGGTAGCGTGGGGGCATTTGGGATGTCCTGGACGTCGAGGCGGAGAGGATTCGCATGAGGATCGGCAGACAACAGGAACGACGGGAACGCCAGGAGCAGCATGGGCAGCAGGTGCGACTGGGCAAGGCTCTGGTAGTCGGCGGCTGCGTGGCCGCACTCGGTTTCGCACCGTCGGCGGCCGTCGCCACCCCCGGCAGCGGGGTGAGCGGCACGGTGGTCGCGAAGGGCACGTCGACCGGGAAGTTGAAGGTCAAGACGCCGAGGGGCCGTACGGATGTCACCTTCCGGACGATCACCGTGGAGCCGGGCGGCTCCACCGGCTGGCACACCCACAGCGGTCAGTTGATCGCCGTCGTCAAGTCGGGGACGCTGACGCGCACACTGGACGACTGCTCGGTCGAGGTGACGCCCGCGGGTACGTCGTTCATCGAGCCGGCCGGCGCCCACCACCGCCACATCGGACGTAACCTCGGCACCGAGCCGGTCGTGCTCTGGGTGACCTATCTCCTGCCCGAGGGCAGTGCGCTCTCCGACGACGCCGATGTGGTGGACTGCGGCGCGAAGAAGTGACATGGCGTGAGACGCTCGCACACCGCCGTCGCCGGCCGTCGGTCGGCGAGCGTCTCCCCGTAGGCCTTCTGATCCGCTCGGCGCCCACCGCTGCGGATCAGGAGTGCAACCGAGGGGAGCCCCTCTCCCGAGGCGCGGCGGACGGCAACGCGACAGCGTCCGGTCCGTGCCCGACGACCACTTCGCCGCCTGTGTCGTCGCCGCCGACGGATCCGACGAGCGAGATCCCCGTCGACGGGACGGCCGGCGCCGACGCGCGGACGCCGGGAGCGATGATGGACGGGTGCGACTCGAACCGATCACCTGGGAACGGCTGGCCGAAGCGTTCGCCGCGCACGCCGACGGGCTGAGGCCGGCCGACGGCGGGCCGTGGCTCAAGGTCGCCGTCGACGGCGCTCCGGCCGCCCGCACCGGAGAGCTGGCGGAGCGTGTCGCCGAGGCGCTGCGGATCCGCGGTCGTGCGGTGTTCGTCGTCTCCACCCAGGGGTTCCTGCGCCCGGCGAGTCTGCGGTACGAGTACGGCAAGGAGGACCCCGACTCGTACTTCGACAGCTGGTTCGACACGGGTGCGCTCTGGCGCGAGGTCTTCGGGCCGCTGGAGGCGGGCGGCAGCGGACGCGTGCTGCCCGATCTCTGGGACCCGGCGACGGACCGGGCGACCCGCAGCCCGTATCAGCGGCTCCCGGAGGGCGGAGTGCTGGTGGTCCACGGGCCGTTGCTGCTCGGGCACTGGTTCCCGTTCGACGTGAGCGTCCACCTGCGGCTCTCGCCGGGCGCTTTGCGGCGGCGTACCGAGGACAGCGAGCGGTGGACCCTGCCCGCCTTCGCGCGGTACGAGGACGAGGTGGCACCCGCCGGGCGTGCGGACGCGGTCGTCCGGGCCGACGATCCGCTCCACCCGGCCTGGACCGGTCTGCCCCAGGAGGGTTAGAGGCTGTCCCGTCCGGAAAAGGCCTCGGGGTCACATGCCGGGGCGGCCGCCGACGGTCGTGACCGCCTCGGCGCCCGACCGGCAGCCCGCCGCCGCGGCCGTGGCATCGTCCGCCCCGGCCAGCCACGCGGCAAGGAACCCTCCGGTGAAGGCGTCGCCCGCCCCCGTCGAGTCCACCGCTCCGTGCACCGGGACCGCCGGGACGCGCCCGGTCACCGTTCCTCCGGTGGCCAGCAGGGCTCCCTCCTCGCCCAGGGTGACGACGACCTTCGGAACCAGGAGGCTCAACTTCGCCGCGGCATCGGCCGTTTCGGGGAGGCCGGTGAGCAGCCGGGCCTCGTCCGCGTTCGGCAGCAGCAGCTCCGTCCCCTCCACGGCCGCCAGGAAAGGGCCGACGCCGAGCTCGGCGAGGAAGCCCGCGGAGGCAGGGTCCACGCTCGCCGGGATGGCACGCCGCCGGGCCTCCCGCAGGGCGAGCAGGGCCGTGGCGCGACTCGTGGCGGCGAAGAGAAGGTAGCCGGAGACATGAAGATGCGCGATGCCGTCGAGCATCGAAGGCGACCAGTTGTCGGGGGCCAGACGCAGCACGGCGCCGCTGTCGGTGAGGAAGGTGCGCTCGGCGGTGGAGTCGACGAGCGCGACGACGGTGGCGGTCGGCGCCTCGTCGTCCACGGCCAGCAGCGGACGTACTCCCGCCCGGCGCAGCACATCCTCGTGCCAGCCGGCGGAGTCGGTGCCCACCCGTGCCAGCAGCCGTACGTCCCGGCATCCCGAACGCACCGCCCAGCAGGCGACGTTGGCACCGGCCCCACCCGGCAGTGTGCTGATCCTGGCCACCGTGTCCGTGCCGTGGACGAGAGGCCCGCCGTGCCGCGCCACCACGTCCGTGACCACGTCCCCGACGACGAGAAGAGCGCCGCCGGTCATTGCGCGGCCGCCTCCTTCGGCCCCGCGGTTCCGTGTCCCGCGGCGGACCGGGCAACCGCGATCCGCGCGGCAAGGGACACGTTTCCGCGCACGGCCGCCAGGTTGGCCTCCAGCGAGGCCCCTCCGGTGTGCTGCATCAGGTGGTCCAGCAGGAACGGCGTGACGGCCTGCCCCACGATGCCGCGCTCCCGGCACGCGTCCAGTGCCTGAGCCAGCACCCGGTCGTGCAGGGCGGGATCCAGCTGATCCTTCTGCGGGACAGGGTTGGCGACGATCAGTGCCGCGGCGGGGCCGCCCAGGGTCTCCCTGGCCCGCATCACCTCCACGACCTCCTCCGGGGAACGCACCGTCCAGTCGACGGGCTCGCCCGAACTGCTCAGATAGAAGCCGGGGAAGTGCTCCGTGCCGTAGCCGAGCACTCCGACCCCGAGCGTCTCCAGGCGCTGCAGCGTGGCCGGGACGTCCAGGATCGACTTCACGCCGGCGCACACCATCGTGATGTCGGTGCGGGCGAGCAGCCGGAGATCCGCGGACTCGTCCTGGGTCGAGGTCCAGTCCCGGTGTACGCCGCCGAGGCCGCCGGTCGCGAAGACGCACAGGCCCGCGCGGGCCGCGAGGAACGCGGTCGCGGACACGGTCGTCGCCCCGCTCGCACCGGCCGCCAGCGCCGGTGCCAGGTCCCGGTGCCCGAGCTTCCGCATCGCCGGATCCTCGGCAACCCTTTCCAACTGGTCCTTGTCCAGGCCGATATGGGCTCGTCCGTCCAGTACGGCGATGGTCGCGGGGACGGCGCCCCCGGACCGCACGAGCTCCTCCAGCTCTTCCGCGACCTGCCGATTCCGGGGGCGCGGCAGGCCGTGGGCGATGATCGTCGACTCCAGGGCCACGGCGGGGCGGTGCGTGGCGAGGGCTTCCTGCACCTCGGCTGAGAGGACCGGTACGTACGGGTGGGTGTTGTCCGGCGCATTCAGTGACATGTCCACATCCCTGTCGCGGCCGGGCTTCCCTCAAACGTGACCCGGGGCCCGAACAGCCGCCGGACCGTGCGGCACGAGCTGGACCGGTCCGGCTCCCTCCGGCCGGTCCTGATCGCGAGACGTCCTGCGGCGGTCGCTAGGGTGACCGGCCATGACCACATTTGATCAAGCTCCCGCCTCCTTCGCCGTACACGTCCCCGACGCCGAGCTCGAACCGGAGCCGCTCGACCCCGGGCAGATCGTGTCGGGCGAGCCCGTGGTGACCGGCAAGGTGCTGTGGGAGTCCGCCGACGGCAAGCAGGTGCGGGGCATCTGGCAGATCACGCCGGGCGTGGTCACCGACACCGAGGCCGACGAACTGTTCGTGGTCGTCAGCGGGCGCGCGACCGTCGCGGTCGAGAACGGCGCGACACTGCAGATCGGTCCGGGCGACGCCTGTGTCCTGCGCGAGGGCGACCGTACGACCTGGACCGTGCACGAGACGCTGCGCAAGGCGTACCACATCAGCCTCTGAGGACCCGAGGTCCGTCCCGGGCCCGGCCCTGCCGCGCCTTGCCCGGTCCGGCCGGGGGTGCCTCGCCCTGCGGACCTCGTCCTGCGGTGTCCGGGCTGCGGATCCCGCCCGGTCAGGCCGCGGCGGGCCGGGCCAGCGCGCGGCGCAGCGTGAGTGCCGCCATCGGCAGCAAGAGGCACGCGCCGACCGCGTTCAGCCAGCCGTAGCTCGCCTGGGAGACGATCACCCCGGCGACCGCGCCGCCGATGCCCGCCGCCGTGTTCATGGTCAGGTCCGAAAGGCCCTGCACGGCGGCGCGGGCGGGCTGCGGTACGGAGTCGGTGAGCAGCGCCGAACCGGCGACCAGCCCCGCCGACCAGCCGAGACCGAGCACGAACAGCCCGGCGGCCGTCCGGCCGTGGCTGGGGCCGGCGGTGCCGGCCAGCAGCGCGGCGCACGACAGCAGCCCGGCCGCCAGCCCGATCACGGTGAGCCGTCCGAACTTGTCGGAGAGCCAGCCCATCACCGGCGAGAACGCGTACATGCCCGCGATGTGCCCGCTGATGACCAGGCCGATCAGCTCGAGGTCCGCGCCGTGGTGGCCCAGGTGGACCGGGGTCATCACCATGATCGAGACCATCGCGGTGTGCGACACGGCAACCGTCAGCAGCGCCAGCCGGGCCATCGGCGAGGCCCGCACCGCCGCCAGGCCCGCACGCAGCGAACGGCCACCCGCGGAACTGCCCTCCTGCGGCGCCAGCGCACGTGCGGTGAGCAGCGGATCGGGCCGCAGCAGCACCCCGACCACCACCGCGGCGAGCAGGAAGATGGCCGCCGCCATGAGGAACGGTCCGGCCGTCTCGGATATGGATGTGCCACGGAAGACATGACCCGCCGGAGCCGCGATGTTGGGCCCGAGGACCGAACCGATCGTGGTGGCCCAGATGACGGTGGAGATCGCTCGTCCTCGGCGTTCCGGCTCGGCCAGGTCGGCGGCGGCGAACCGGGCCTGCAGATTGGCCGACGAACCGGCACCGAACGCGGCCATGCCGAGCAGCAGCAACGGGAAACTGCCCACGACGGTGGCCAGGACCACCAGGGCCGCGCCGAGCGCGCCGATCAGATAGGCCAGCACGAGGCCGGGGCGCCGGCCCCGCGAGGCCATCAGCGCGGCCAGCGGCAGCGACAGCAGCGCTGTACCGGTAACCGACGCCGTCGGGGCGAGACCGGACAGCGCCTCCGAGCCGCTCACCTCCGTCGCCAGTACAGGGGCCAGGGCGATTCCGATGGGTACGCCGAGCCCGCCGAGTATCTGGCTGGCGATGAGCACTGCCGACGTACGGCGCCGCAAGGCAGGGAGTTCCGCCGCGGTGACGGGACAACCGGGCCCGGTGGGGGTGTCAGGTGCGTCGAGGGCGTTGGTCACTGACAGAGTGTGCCAGCTCGCATGCAGGTGCGAAAACAGGTCCGGGGAGGGCGGCCGTGGCGAGCGCCCTCAGAACAGTGGCTGCGGCAGGACGCCCTCCAGCGCCAGCAGCTGCCGCTTGGTCTCCAGGCCGCCGCCGAAGCCGCCGAGCCCCCCGTCGCTCTCCACCACCCGGTGGCACGGAACCACCACCGGCAGCGGGTTGGACCCCATGGCCGTCCCGACCGCCTGGGCCGCTCCCGGCTGCCCCACACGCCTCGCGAGATCCCCGTACCCGACGACCGTTCCGTACGGCACGCCCGCCGCGAGCTCGCGGAGCACCTGACGGTTGAAGCCCGACGTCAGCGACCAGTCCAGCGGGAGGGAGAACTCCCGCAACGAACCCGCGAAGTACTCGGCGAGCTGGCGTATCGGCTCGGTGAGGCGGGCGGAGCCAGGTGTCTCCACCGGCTCCGCGCCGAGCCGCGCCCGCAGCTGCCCGACCGCCCTGTCCCGCACCGACGGGCCGGCGTGGAAGACGACGCTCACCAGCCCCGTGCCCGTCGCGGCGAGCAGCAGCGGCCCGATGTCGCTGCCGACGACGGCCCACTCGACCGTCCCACCGGCGCCGTCGCGGGCATCCCCGTTGCTGTTCATGGAAACCACCGTACGGCCGGCCACTGACAGCGGGGGAGGAGGTGCTCCGGCCGGCCGTCAGTCGGTGGCCCTGCGCACCACGTCAGGGGTGTTGGTGATGATCCCGTCGACGTGGAATCCGTCCACCTTCCTGGCGGTGGCCGCGTCGTCGACCGTCCATGTGTTGACCCGGAGCTTCCTGCCGTGTGCGCCCTTCAGCGCGTGCGCTGCCGCCACATAGCGGGAGCTGATCGACGCGTACGACGGGTTGATCTGGTCGGTGAACGCCGCGTACGCCTTCAGATCGGCAACCGCGGGGGTGCCGAGGAAACCGGTCGTGACGTCGGGACGCTGCTGGTGCACCTTCTTGATGCTGCCCGCGCTGAAGCTCTGGATCACCAGCCGGTACCTGACGTGACCCGGGTTCAGCCACCCCTTCTGGCGCAGTACCCGCAGTGTCTCCTTCTCGATGCCCGGGTAGCTCTGCGGGCTCTTGATCTCCAGCAGCAGGTTCTGGTCGTTGCGCTCGATCCGGTCCAGGTACTGCGCGAGCGTGGGGACACGGGTCCCGGCGTACCGGGCGGCGAACCAGCTGCCCGCGTCCAGCCGGGCGATCTCCGCGGCCGTGAAGTCCTTGACCGCCCACGGTGCGCGCTTGGGGAAGACCTTCTCGACGTCGGTGGTCCGCTTCAGATCGGTGTCGTGGATGACGACCAGCACTCCGTCCTTGGTGCGCTGGACGTCGTTCTCCATCCAGTCGAAGCCGAGGTGGTTGGCCCGGTCGACGGCGGCCAGAGTGTTCTCCGGCGCGTACGCCGATGCGCCCCGGTGGGCGAGGACGACCGGGGCACCGGGCGTCGGAATGGCCCGCGTGTTCACGACGGTCCGGATGACCTTCTCCGTGCTCGTGTCCATGCGCGCACCCGCAGCCGTGTCCGTTCCGGAATCCGTGGCCTGCGAGTGGGGGATCAGCAGCAGCGCGCCGGCGCCCAGGAGAGCGGCAGCGGCGAGGGAGGCGGTGGCGGTGCGTGCGTACACGTGTACTCCTTGCGTCAGAGTTCCGTCCGGGCCGAGGGTGACAGCCGCCCCCGAACGACGGACCGGCGAAGGATGGCCACCACATGAACGGAAGAGCCGAGACCGGGTCTCTGGCCGATTGAGCTGCCGATAAAATGCAGGTCTTCTGTTTGTTTGCCGGGCAATGCGCCTTAGGGTCACCCCGAACCCGGGCTTCACTCGAAGGGCGTACGAGCATGCAGGGCACAATCGACGGCTTCAGCTATGGGATGGTGACGCCCGCTGCGGCCTTCCTGATGGCGTGCCTCGGCGCGGCCCTGGGGTTGCGTTGCACGACGCGGTCGCTGCGGACCGAGCGCTCCTTCAAGGCCGTCTGGCTGGCGCTCGGGGCGACGTCCATAGGCTCCGGCATCTGGACGATGCACTTCATCGCGATGACGGGATTCAGCGTCGATGAGGTGCCGATCGGTTACGACGTCCCGATCACCTTCGCCAGCCTGGCCGTCGCGATCGTCATGGTCGGTATCGGCATCTTCATCGTCGGGTACCAGGGCACGACCTGGATGGCCATGGTCACCGGCGGCACCATCACCGGTCTCGGCGTGGCCACCATGCACTACCTCGGCATGGCAGGAATGCGTCTCCGGGGGCAGTTCGAGTACGACACGTTCACCGTCGCGCTCTCCGTCGTCATCGCCGTGGTCGCCGCGACGGTCGCACTCTGGGCGGCCGTCTCCATCCGCGGCTTCCTGCCCAGCCTCGGTGCCAGCGTGGTGATGGGGGTGGCGGTGAGCGGGATGCACTACACGGGCATGGCCGCGCTCAGTGTCCATCTGCACCCTGCCGTCACCGGCAACGCGGCCGACAGCCCGACCGCACCCCTGATCCCGCTGCTGATCGGCCCCGGCTGCTTCCTCCTGCTCGCCGCGGTGGTCGTGATGTTCGACCCCTTGATGGTGATGGGCGACCCCGACCGGACCGACCCGGCGGGACACGGCGCCCACCGCATCGACCGGGCCCCCGGCATCCCCGTCCAGCGGCAGGTGCCGAGGACCGGCACCTACGCGGATCCGGCGTCCTTCCGGTCGCAGCGTCAGCACACCCCGCCGTCGCGGGAGCGGTGACCGGACCCCGGTTGTCAGTGGGGGGTCGTACGGTGGTTCCATGCGGCCCGTTTCGAAGATCGAACGTTCGGTGGCGCCTTTCGAGGTCGTCAGTTCCTACCAGCCCAGCGGCGACCAGCCCACGGCCATCGCCGAGCTGGAACGGCGCATCCGGGCAGGTGAGAAGGATGTCGTGCTGCTCGGCGCGACCGGCACCGGGAAATCGGCGACCACCGCCTGGATGATCGAGAAGCTCCAGCGCCCGACCCTCGTGATGGCGCCGAACAAGACCCTCGCGGCCCAGCTGGCGAACGAGTTCCGCGAACTGCTCCCCAACAACGCCGTCGAGTACTTCGTCTCCTACTACGACTACTACCAGCCCGAGGCGTACATCCCGCAGTCGGACACGTACATCGAGAAGGATTCGTCGATCAACGACGAGGTCGAGCGGCTGCGCCACTCCGCGACGAATTCGCTGCTCACCCGCCGTGACGTGGTCGTGGTCGCCTCGGTCTCCTGCATCTACGGCCTCGGTACGCCACAGGAGTACGTGGACCGCATGGTCCCGCTCAAGGTGGGCGACGAGATCGACCGCGACCAGTTGCTGCGCCGCTTCGTGGAGATCCAGTACACCCGCAACGACATCGCGTTCACCCGGGGCACCTTCCGGGTGCGCGGCGACACCATCGAGATCTTCCCGGTCTATGAGGAGCTCGCCGTCCGCATCGAGATGTTCGGCGACGAGATCGAGGCGCTCTCCACCCTCCATCCGCTCACCGGTGAGGTCATCAGCGAGGACAACGAGCTCTATGTCTTCCCCGCCAGCCACTACGTGGCGGGACCCGAGCGCATGGAGAAGGCGGTCAACGGCATCGAGCAGGAGCTGGAGCACCGTCTCGCCGAGCTGGAGAAGCAGGGCAAGCTGCTGGAGGCCCAGCGGCTGCGGATGCGCACCACGTACGACATCGAGATGATGCGCCAGATCGGCACCTGCTCCGGTATCGAGAACTACTCGATGCACATGGACGGCCGCGAGCCCGGCACCGCCCCCAACACCCTCCTCGACTACTTCCCCGAGGACTTCCTGCTCGTCATCGACGAGTCGCATGTCACCGTGCCGCAGATCGGCGCGATGTACGAGGGCGACGCCTCCCGCAAGCGCAGCCTCGTCGAGCACGGCTTCCGGCTGCCGTCCGCCCTCGACAACCGCCCCCTGAGGTGGGAGGAGTTCGTGGAGCGGATCGGCCAGACCGTCTATCTCTCCGCCACCCCGGGCAAGTACGAGCTGTCCCGCGGCGACGGGTTCGTGGAGCAGATCATCCGCCCCACCGGCCTCGTCGACCCGGAGGTCGTCGTGAAGCCCACCGAGGGCCAGATCGACGACCTGGTGCACGAGATCCGCAAGCGCACCGAGAAGGACGAGCGGGTCCTGGTCACCACCCTCACCAAGAAGATGTCCGAGGACCTCACGGACTACTTCCTGGAGCTGGGCATCCAGGTCCGCTATCTGCACAGTGACGTCGACACGCTGCGCCGCATCGAGCTGCTGCGAGAACTGCGCGCCGGTGAGTACGACGTACTGGTCGGGATCAACCTCCTGCGCGAGGGGCTCGACCTTCCCGAAGTGTCCCTGGTGGCCATCCTCGACGCCGACAAGGAGGGCTTCCTGCGTTCCGGGACGTCTCTCATCCAGACCATCGGCCGCGCGGCCCGCAATGTGTCCGGCCAGGTCCACATGTACGCCGACAAGATCACCCCGGCGATGGAGAAGGCCATCGACGAGACCAACCGCCGCCGGGAGAAGCAGATCGCGTACAACACCGAGCGTGGCATCGATCCGCAGCCGCTGCGTAAGAAGATCAACGACATCGTCGCGACGATCGCCCGCGAGGAGATCGACACCGAGGAGCTGCTCGGCACCGGCTACCGCCAGGCGAAGGGCGACAAGGCCCCGGTCCCCGCACTCGCGGGCAAGGCGGGCAAGGCGGGCAAGGCGGGGAAGGCGGCCGGCGGCAAGAAGGTCGGCGCGGTGGTCACCGACCGGCCGGCGACCGAACTCGCCGGGATCATCGAGGAGATGACCGACCGGATGCGGGCAGCCGCCGCGGACCTGCAGTTCGAGGTGGCCGCCCGACTGCGCGACGAGGTCGGCGAGCTGAAGAAGGAGCTGCGCCAGATGCGCGAGGCGGGCCTGGCCTGATCTGCCGCACCGGTGTGTGTTGCAGGACCGACACAAAAACGGTCCAGGGCTGCTGCGCCTTCGGCGTGACTGCGTAGGGTGCTGGGAAACCGCGCACGGACGGTTGCGGGGCTAGGGGAGAGGGGACAGCGCGTGACGGTCAACATGACCAAGGGTCAGGCCATCAGCTTGCAGAAGAGCGACGGGGGGACCCTGACCGCGGTACGGATGGGACTCGGCTGGCAGGCGGCGCCGCGCCGCGGTCTGTTCGGCTCGCGCACGCGGGAGATCGACCTGGACGCGTCGGCCGTGCTGTTCGCCGACAAGCAGCCGGTCGACGTGGTCTTCTTCCGCCACCTCGTCAGCGACGACGGGTCGGTCAAGCACACCGGCGACAACCTGGTCGGCGGTGCCGGTTCGGGCGGCGACGACGAGGCGATCCTCGTCGACCTGCAGCGGGTGCCGGTCCACATCGACCAGATCGTCTTCACGGTGAACTCCTTCACCGGTCAGACGTTCCAGGAGGTGCAGAACGCCTTCTGCCGCATCGTCGACGAGACCAACGGCCAGGAGCTTGCCCGCTACACCCTCGACGGCGGCGGTCAGTACACCGCCCAGATCATGGCCAAGGTGCACCGCGTCGGCGCCGGGTGGCAGATGACGGCCCTCGGTAACCCGGCCAACGGCCGTACGTTCCAGGACCTGATGCCGGCGATCCTGCCGCACCTGTAGGCACGGCCGGACCGATCGGGTCCGTATCGGTACGCGCAGCTCCCGGAGGCATCGGCCGCCGGGAGCTGCACCACATGCACCGCACCACATGCACCGCACCACCGGCCCGGCATCGCGCGGCACGGCGGATCGTGGCGGCGGACCGCGCATCATCAACTCGTCGAGGGGACAGGGCAATGACGGCCGAGCTGGTCCGGGGGCAGAACCACACCTTGCCCCAGACCCGTCTGGAGATCCGGGTGTCGGCCGGTACGCCCGTCGTGGCCGGTGCCACGCTCGGAGACGAGCGGGGCACGGTGCACGGCATCGAGTGGATCGCCCACCCGGGCTCGCCCCAGCTGCCCGGACTCGAGGTGTCCAAGCAAGCCGCCGCCGACCACCGGCTGGCCGTGGACCTCGACGCCGTGCCTGCCGCGGTGCACCGCGTCACCGTGCTGCTGGCCCTGCCCATGGAGGCCGGCGGTCCGGTCAGATTCGGCGCCGTCGCCGCGCCGTTCGTCGCCGTCACCGGCCTCGAGGGCACCGAGATCGCCACCTTCACCCTCACCGGCCTGGACGCCGAGTCCGCGGTCGCCGCCCTGGAGATCTACCGTCGGCAGGGCGACTGGAAGGTCCGCGCGGTCGGCCAGGGATATGCGGGCGGTCTGGCCGCGATGCTCGCCGACCAGGGGGTGACCGGAGCGGCGGAGCTGGCCCGGTCGATCCACGAGGCGGTCGCCCGGGGCATGGCCCGTTCGGTGGCGCCGCCCCCGCCCCGCACCCCGGAGGGGGACCGGGTCCGCCACACTGCGGCGATCGGCGATCCGGCCCCGCCCGTCGCCCCGTCGGCCGGCCACGCGCCCACCCCGCCCACACCCGCCACAGGCGGCCCCACCACGGACTCCACCGCGGGCGGCCCCACCGCCGGGCCGAGCGCGGGCCCCACGGGGCCCATCAACTACGCGCACCCACGCCGCCAGGCGACTGCGCCCCCGCCGCCCCCGCCCACCGCACCGTCCGCCGAACCTGGCCGGCCCGCGCAGCCCGTTGCCGGGGACGCGACGGGCTGGTCCATGGAGGAGCGCCTCTACAACCAGGTCTGGGGCATGTTCGAGGACCTGGCCCGCACCACCGCCGCCTACCGCAGCGCCGTCGACTTCGCCGAGTCCCGCATGGACCAGGAGCTCGACCGGGCGCTGTCCGATCCGCGCAGCAGGATCGGCGGGGCGGGCGACCGCGCCCGCCATGAGGCCCGCGCCAAGCGTGACCAGCTGACCGACCGGGCCCGTGAGGCACTCGACCGCGATCTCGCGCAGCTCGCCGCCGAGTCCGCTGTCGTCGAGCCCGCGCTCCCCGCCGCGTTCGCAGCCTGGGACAACCCCGTCTGGCATGCCTACCGCGTCCCCATGGAGATCCCCATGGCCTTGCGGATCGGCGACCTCCATCTGCCCGAGGACCCCGACCTGCACATCCCCCTGCTCGTACGGCTGCCGCTCGAGCGCGGCATCTGGGTCGACAGTGGGCGCACGGCATCCGAAGCCGCGGCTCTGACCGATACGGACCGGCTCCGCCGCCTCGCCATGGACAACGCGGTCGCGCACGCCGCCCGGCTGCTCGCCGTCTACCCCGCGGGCGAGTTCTCCGTCCATGTCATCGACGCCGCGGGCTCGGCGGCGACAGCACTCGCACCTCTGGTGAACTCCGGTGTGCTCGCCGGGCCGCCCGCCGCTGGTGCCGGGGGAGTGGCATCGGTCCTCGCCCGTCTCACCCGACGGGTCGATCTGGTGCAGATGGCGATCCGGGCCGGCGCCGCCGACTCGCTCCCGCCGGACCTGGACACGGCCGAGCAACTCCTGATCGTCAACGACTTCCCGCACGGCTTCGACGACCGGGCCGTCACCCAGTTGCGCTATCTGGCCGACGAGGGGCCCTCGGTCGGCGTTCATCTGCTGATGGTCGCGGACCGGGAGGACGCGAGTGCCTACGGGCCGGTGCTCGATCCGCTGTGGCGGTCGCTGCTGCGAATCACCCCGGTCGCCGACGACCACCTGGCCGATCCCTGGGTCGGCCATGCCTGGACGTACGAGCCGTTGCGGACGCCGGCCGACAGCCGGGTGCTGGAGCAGGTTCTCGCCCAGGTTGCCGCTGCCCGGCGCACCGGCCGACGACTGTAGGGCAACGGTCTCTCAGACATCCCTGACCTGGTCCCTTGGGTGATCTTTACCCTGGGCTTTACCTTTTCTTGGTGTTCCCTGTACTGTTTCTTGGACGGAGGGGAGTACTCCCATACGCGACGTGCCCGTCAGTACGGACTGTGACCGGTCCCGGGGCGTCGGCCCGTGGTGCGCAGCCCGTGCGCCCGGGTGGAAGAGACCTCCGGCAGCGACGACGCTGATCAGTAGCCGTAGCGAACTGCCGGAGGCGCAGTGGACGTTTCAGGAACCCTCTGGGTGCTGACCATTCTTGGTCTGTCAGCCCTTATTGCCATCGACTTCTTCATCGGGCGCAAGCCACATGACGTGACGACGAAGGAAGCCGGAATCTGGACGATCGTCTGGATCGCGCTGGCCGCCCTTTTCGGGCTCGGCCTGCTGTTCTTCGGCGAGACCCAGGCGTCGGGCGAGTTCTTCGCCGGCTTCATCACCGAGAAGTCGCTCAGTGTCGACAACCTCTTCGTGTTCGTCCTGATCATGGCCAAGTTCTCGGTGCCCTCCCACCTCCAGCAGCGCGTGCTGCTCGTCGGTGTGCTGATCGCCCTGGTGCTGAGAGCGATCTTCATCGCCGCGGGCGCCGCGGTCATCGCCAACTTCTCGTGGGTCTTCTACATCTTCGGCGCGTTCCTGATCTACACCGCCTGGAAGCTCATCCAGGAGGCGCGGGCCGACGAGGAGGAGGACGAGTTCGAGGAGAACCGACTCCTCAAGTCGATCGAGCGCCGCTTCGGTGTCGCCGACAGGTATCACGGCACCAAGCTGTTCATCAGGAACAACGGCAAGCGCGTCCTGACCCCGCTGATGGTCGTCATGCTCGCCATCGGCACCACCGATGTGCTGTTCGCGCTGGACTCGATCCCTGCGATCTTCGGCCTGACCCAGGACCCGTACATCGTCTTCACCGCCAACGCCTTCGCACTGATGGGGCTGCGGCAGCTGTACTTCCTCATCGGCGGTCTGCTGAAGAAGCTGGTGCACCTCAGCTACGGGCTCTCGGTCATCCTCGGATTCATCGGCGTCAAGCTGGTGCTGCACGCCCTGCACGAGTCCGGGGTCCATGTCCCCGAGATCTCGATCCCCGTCTCGCTCGGCTTCATCTGCGCGGTACTGGTGATCACCACGATCACCAGCCTCATCGCCAACAAGAAGCAGGAGGCGGCCGTGGCCGCCGAGGCCGACCGGGCGGCGGAGAAGGATTCCAGCATCGACGCCTGATCCGGGCGGGGGCAACAGGGGCGGGCGGCTGAGCCGCCCGCCCTTTCCTCACCAGCCGCGTGCGCGCCACTCGGGCAACTGCGGTCGCTCGTCACCGAGCGTCGTGTCGTGGCCGTGGCCCGGGTATACCCAGGTCTCGTCGGGCAGCTGGTCGAAGAGCTTGGTCTCCACATCGTGGAGCAGGCTCGCGAACGCCTCGGGATCCTTGTGCGTATTGCCGACCCCGCCGGGGAAGAGGCAGTCCCCGGTGAACAGGTGCGGAGCGCCGTGCGGATCGTCGTAGACGAGCGCGATGGAGCCCGGGGTGTGGCCGACCAGATGGCGGGCGGTCAGCGTGACCTGCCCCACCCGGATCGTGCCGTTGTCGTCGACGAGGACATCGGTCGGGACCGGGATGCCTTCGGCGTCGTACCGCCCGGCGTAGGTACGCGCACCGGTGGCCGCCACCACCTCGGCCAGCGCCTGCCAGTGGTCGCCGTGCTGATGGGTGGTGACGACGGACGCGATGGAGTCGTCACCGATCAGCCGCAGCAGGGTTCCGGCCTCGTTGGCCGCGTCGATCAGGAGCTGCTCGCCGGTGGCCCGGCAGCGCAGCAGATAGGCGTTGTTGTTCATCGGGCCGACGGCGACCTTGGAGATCATCAGATCCGTCAACTCGTGTACATCCGCACGTCCGCCGACCTTGACCGCTCCGCTGTACGTCATACGCCTCAGCCTATAGCGGGGGCAGTACGGGGAGGTGGCCACCGTCCACGGTGAGTGCGGACCCGTCGCGACGCCCGGAGAGCCAGCCCAGCAGCTCAGGCGCCGGGCCGCGGACCACGACGGGGCTGCCTTCCGCGCCGCCGCCCGTGGTCCAGAACTTGCCGTTGTCGGCGGCGACGCCCGTGGACACGACCTCCGGGTGCCGGCCGAACCGCTCCGCGAGGAAGTCGATCTCGCGGGCCACGAACTCGTCCGGCAGGTCCTCCAGCTCGTAACCGATGCCCAGGTCGACATGGTGCAGCTCGACCTCGATCCAGCGGCGGAAGGGGAGGCGGGACGCCGAGTCCGTCACGCCGTTGCGCATCGTGATCGTGCGCGACCAGTCCGCCGGCTCGGCGGCCGCGGCGAGGAAACGGGCCGCGCTCTCGCGCACATCGGCCAGCTGTTCGGCGAGCGGCCGGGGTGCGTCACGCTCGATGTCACGGTCGCGGGTTTCGCTGTCTGCGTACATCGGGCGGCTCTGGAGAACATTTACGAGCGCGTCGGCGTTACGAGATAGGTGCGCAAGAACATGGCCCCGGCTCCAGCCGGGCAGCCGCGACGGCTCGGCGACTGTGACGCTGTCCAATTTGCCCGTTGCACTGAGGAGCCGATCGGTCGCTTCACGTACGGCTTCCAGGTCGCGCGCATGATCAATCATGTGGCCGAGCCTAGCGCCGCCACTCATTCGGGTGAAGGAGATATCAGCGGTCCGTAAATCGAATGCGCGTGCTATACGCTCGGACTCGAAAGCTTCGTACATCGCTGTGGCGCCCCCCATACCCTGGGACGGGGGCTCAGTTCCCCCACTTCTCTCTAGAAAGGTGCGGACCGGCGTGGTCGACCGTCTCATCGTCCGTGGCGCTCGCGAGCACAACCTCAAGAACGTCTCGCTCGACCTCCCCCGCGACTCCCTCATCGTCTTCACCGGGCTCTCCGGGTCGGGCAAGTCATCGCTGGCGTTCGACACGATCTTCGCCGAGGGCCAGCGGCGATACGTGGAGTCGCTCTCCTCGTACGCCAGGCAGTTCCTCGGTCAGATGGACAAGCCGGACGTCGATTTCATCGAGGGCCTGTCGCCCGCCGTCTCGATCGATCAGAAGTCGACCTCGCGCAACCCGCGCTCGACGGTCGGCACGATCACCGAGGTCTACGACTACCTGCGACTGCTCTTCGCCCGGATCGGCAAGCCGCACTGTCCCGAGTGCGGCCGGCCGATCTCCCGCCAGTCGCCGCAGGCCATCGTCGACAAGGTGCTCGCCCTGCCCGAGGGCAGCCGCTTCCAGGTGCTGTCGCCGCTGGTGCGCGAGCGCAAGGGCGAGTTCGTCGACCTCTTCTCCGATCTGCAGACCAAGGGCTACAGCAGGGCCAGGGTCGACGGCGAGACCATCCACCTCGCCGAGCCGCCCAAGCTCAAGAAGCAGGAGAAGCACACCATCGAGGTGGTCATCGACCGCCTCACGGTGAAGGACGGCGCCAAGCGCCGGCTGACCGACTCGGTCGAGACCGCGCTCGGACTCTCCGGCGGCATGGTCGTGCTCGACTTCGTCGACCTCCCCGAGGACGACCCCGAGCGTGAGCGGATGTACTCCGAGCACCTCTACTGCCCGTACGACGACCTCTCCTTCGAGGAGCTGGAGCCGCGCTCCTTCTCCTTCAACTCGCCCTTCGGCGCCTGCCCCGACTGCACGGGCATCGGTACGCGGATGGAGGTCGACCCGGAGCTGATCGTCCCCGACGAGGAGAAGTCCCTCGACGAGGGTGCGATCCACCCCTGGTCGCACGGCCACACCAAGGAGTACTTCGGACGGCTGATCGGCGCCCTCGCCGACGCCCTCGGATTCCGTACGGACATCCCGTGGGCCGGACTGCCGCAGCGCGCGAAGAAGGCCCTGCTGCACGGCCACAAGATCCAGACCGAGGTCCGCTACCGCAACCGCTACGGGCGCGAGCGCGCCTACACCACCCCGGCCTTCGAGGGTGCGGTGCAGTTCGTCAAGCGGCGGCACTCCGAGGCCGAGAGCGACTCCAGCCGAGAGCGCTTCGAGGGCTACATGCGCGAGGTGCCCTGCCCGACCTGTGAGGGCACGAGGCTGAAGCCGATCGTCCTCGCGGTGACGGTGATGGAGAAGTCCATCGCCCAGGTCTCCGCGATGTCGATCAGCGAGTGCGCCGAATTCCTCGGCCGGTTGAAGCTGAACGCCCGCGACAAGAAGATCGCCGAGCGGGTGCTGAAGGAGGTCAACGAGCGGCTGAGGTTCCTGGTCGACGTCGGCCTCGACTACCTCTCGCTCAACCGCGCGGCAGGCACCCTGTCCGGCGGCGAGGCGCAGCGCATCCGGCTCGCCACCCAGATCGGCTCCGGCCTCGTCGGCGTGCTGTACGTGCTGGACGAGCCGTCCATCGGGCTGCACCAGCGTGACAACCACCGGCTGATCGAGACCCTGGTCCGTCTCCGTGACATGGGCAACACGCTCATCGTCGTCGAGCACGACGAGGACACCATCAAGGTCGCCGACTGGGTCGTCGACATCGGCCCGGGCGCCGGTGAGCACGGCGGCAAGGTGGTCCACTCCGGATCGCTCAAGGAGCTGCTGGCCAACGACGAGTCGATCACCGGCCACTATCTGGTCGGCAAGAAGTCCATTCCGATGCCCGACATCCGGCGCCCGGCCGACCCGACCCGTCGGCTCACGGTGCGCGGGGCCCGGGAGAACAACCTCCAGGACATCGACGTCTCGTTCCCGCTCGGCGTACTCACGGCGGTCACCGGAGTCTCGGGCTCGGGCAAGTCGACGCTGGTCAACGACATCCTCTACACCCACCTGGCGCGCGAGCTGAACGGCGCCAAGTCGGTCCCCGGCCGGCACACCCGGGTCGACGGTGACGACCTGGTCGACAAGGTGGTGCACGTCGACCAGTCGCCCATCGGCCGGACGCCCCGGTCCAACCCGGCGACGTACACCGGAGTCTTCGACCATGTACGCAAGCTGTTCGCCGAGACGATGGAGGCGAAGGTGCGCGGCTATCTGCCGGGCCGCTTCTCCTTCAACGTCAAGGGCGGCCGCTGCGAGAACTGCTCCGGCGACGGCACGATCAAGATCGAGATGAACTTCCTGCCGGACGTGTACGTCCCGTGCGAGGTCTGTCACGGGGCGCGGTACAACCGGGAGACCCTGGAGGTCCACTACAAGGGCAAGTCCATCGCCGAGGTGCTGGACATGCCGATCGAGGAGGGCCTCGAGTTCTTCGAGGCCGTCCCGACGATCGCCCGTCACCTCCGTACGCTCCACGAGGTGGGCCTCGGATACGTCAGGCTCGGCCAGTCCGCGCCGACGCTCTCCGGCGGTGAGGCGCAGCGTGTGAAGCTCGCGAGCGAGCTGCAGAAGCGCTCCACCGGTCGCACGGTCTACGTCCTGGACGAGCCGACCACCGGACTGCACTTCGAGGACATCAGCAAGCTCATCAAGGTGCTGTCCGGGCTGGTCGACAAGGGCAACTCGGTGATCGTCATCGAGCACAACCTCGATGTCATCAAGACCGCGGACTGGGTCATCGACATGGGCCCGGAGGGTGGCAACGGCGGTGGGCTGGTCGTCGCCGAAGGCACGCCGGAGCAGGTCGCCATGGTCCCGGCGAGTCACACCGGCAAGTTCCTGCAGGGCGTCCTGGACCCGGTCCGGGTGAGCGAGGCGGCAGTTCCGGCGGCGCGCAAGCCGGTACGGAAGGCGGCGGCGAAGACGGTGGCCGCCAAGTCGTCCCCGGTGCGGAAGACGGCGACGGCGAAGACGGGCTCGGGCACGGCGGCTGCCGCGAAGAAGCCCGCAGCGAAGAAGGCGACGCGCACGCGCAAGGCCTGACCCGCGCGGTGTCGAGAGGGCGGTTCCCGGACGGGATCCGCCCTCTCGCGTAGAGCTGTGACCAGGCGCGATCGTCCAGAACCGGCCCGGCCGCATCGCTGTCCCGCTCCGCCGGTATCGTCACTTCTGTCACCGATGCCTGTGGTGCCCCTGGTGCCCCTGGTGCCCCTGGTATCCCCGGAGTCTCCTGGTACCTCGATACCCGGCGCTTCCCTGACGCCCCTCGCCCTACCCCTCACAACCCGTGGAGTCCGCATGTCCGGCCAGCCCGCCCGCCGTACCGTGCTGAAGGGTGCCGCTCTCGCCGGTGTCGCCGGGCTGGGAGTGGCCGCCTGTTCGACCGAGTCGAAGCTCGGGCACGCCGAGACGCCCACGCCCACCGCCCCCGTCGAGCTCGGTGCCGCGGACGAGGTGCCGGTCGGCGGATCCAAGCTCTACCGCGAGCAGCGGGTCGTCGTCAGCTGCCCGGCCAAGGGCCAGTACAAGGCGTTCAGCGCCCAGTGCACCCACGCGGGCTGTCTGCTGGACAAGGTCGAGAAGAACGAGGGGAACTGTCCCTGCCACGGCAGCCGTTTCGACACGACGACCGGCGAGGCGGTGCAGGGACCGGCGACCGTGCCGCTGCCCTCCGTCCCGGTCAGGGTCGAGAGCGGAAAGCTGATAGCCGGCCCTGACGCCTGACGCCTGACGCCTGACGCCTGACGCCTGGCGTACGGGGACCGGCCGTCGTCACTCCCGGTCCCCGGTCGGCCTCACTCCCAGTCCCAGTCGATGCCGACCAGGCCGGGCCGCACCCCCTGCTCCACCAGGTGCACGGTCCGGTGCCGGCCGGTGAGCGTGAGGTCCGTACGGCCGCCGCGCGGAACCCCCACCGAAGCCTGGGTGAACCGCCGGCACCGGACCGGCAGCGCGTCCTCGTCGAAGTGCACCTGCAGCACGTACTGCCCGCCGCCGAAGCTGAAGCCGCGCACGTACTCGCCGCACGGCCCGCCCGTACCGTCGTCGAACCCATAGCCGAAGAGGTACGTCTCACCCGCCCGCAGCCGGGTGTCGAAGAGCAGCTCGGCGACGAGCACCCCCGCCTCCCGGTCCCAGCGGACCCGGCCCGTCCGGCAGTTCTCCCGGGCCGCCACCTCGACCCGCGCGGGGTCGCAGCCCGGATCGCCGCGGTACACGGCGAGATAGCGGTCGATCCCGTCACGGTGCGCGCGCACGACGTGGTGCGAGTCCCGGCGCCGCAGCTCCCGGCCGGATCCGATCCGTACCCGCTCCTGGTGCCCCACCGTGTGCAGCCCGCCGTCGGCCGGTGACTCCAGGGCGTCGAGCAGCCGCTCCACCGCGCCGGACGCCTCCATCAGGGAGCGGTACGAGCGACCGGCCGGTCGCTCGGTGTCCGCTCGGGCATCCCCGGCGCCGAGCAGCCGGAGCAGCGAGTTCCCCGGCAGTTCCAGCACCTCCTCCAGCGCCTTTACCGCCCGCAGGGACTCGGCGCGCTGCGGGCGCCGGGCTCCCTGCTGCCAGTAACTGAGGCTGGTCACGCCGACCTTGACCCCACGGTGCGCGAGATGGTGCTGCACCCGCTGGAGCGGCAGCCCACGCACCGAGAAGGCGGTGCGCAGCGCCAGATGGAACGGTCCGGTGTGCAGCACCTGTGCCAGTTCGGCCTCGGTGCGCTGCATGACGTGCCTCCAGTGAACGTTCACGGCACGGGACGGGGGGACCGCGCCGGCGGGAGCGGGACGGCAGGTGGCCGGGGGCGGAACCGTTCACGTACGCCGCCACACCTTCACACCGCGCTGTTCCCCCGCATTGAAGCGTGTTGACCCGTTCCCGACAACGGTTGATGCTCCTTGCACGGTGACGGCACAGGCCTCGAACGGTGACGGTGCCCGCCGGCCCCGTGCTCCGGGGCGCGCTCCCCCACCCCGCACCCCGGAGCACGGCATCACTCCGGGGGACACCGCACTGTCACCGCCCGCAAGTAGGGTGGGCACCATGGCAGACCCCTCCAGCTACCGCCCCAAGCCGGGACAGATCCCCGACTCCCCGGGGGTCTACAAATTCCGCGACGAGCACCGCCGGGTGATCTACGTCGGGAAGGCGAAGAGCCTGCGCCAGCGCCTGGCCAACTACTTCCAGGACCTGGCAGGTCTTCACCCGCGCACCCGCACGATGGTCACCACGGCCGCCTCCGTCGAGTGGACCGTCGTCGCCACCGAGGTCGAGGCGCTGCAGCTGGAGTACTCCTGGATCAAGGAGTTCGACCCCCGGTTCAACGTCAAGTACCGCGACGACAAGAGCTATCCGTATCTCGCGGTCACGCTGAACGAGGAGTACCCGCGCGTCCAGGTCATGCGCGGCGCGAAGAAGAAGGGCGTGCGCTACTTCGGTCCGTACGGGCACGCCTGGGCGATCCGCGAGACGGTCGACCTGATGCTCCGGGTCTTTCCCGTCCGTACGTGCTCCGCCGGTGTCTTCAAGAACGCGACGCGGACCGGCCGCCCCTGCCTCCTCGGCTACATCGGCAAGTGCTCGGCGCCCTGCGTCGGCCGGGTCACCCCCGAGGAGCACCGGGAATTGGCGGACGACTTCTGCGACTTCATGGCCGGCCGCACGGGTACGTACATCCGTCGGCTGGAGAAGGACATGATGGCGGCGGCCGAAGAGATGGAGTACGAGCGGGCGGCCCGGCTCCGCGACGACGTGGAGGCCCTCAAGCGCGCCATGGAGAAGAGCGCCGTCGTCCTCGCCGACGCGACCGACGCCGACCTGATCGCGGTCGCCGAGGACGAGCTCGAGGCCGCCGTGCAGATATTCCACGTCCGCGGCGGCCGGGTGCGCGGCCAGCGCGGCTGGGTCACCGACAAGGTCGAGGCGGTCGACACCTCGGGCCTGATCGAGCACGCCCTGCAGCAGCTGTACGGGGAGGAGACAGGCGACTCCGTCCCCAAGGAGGTCCTCGTCCCGGCCCTTCCGGAGGACCCCGAAGCGGTCTCCCAGTGGCTCGCCGACCGCCGGGGCTCCCAGGTCAGCCTGCGCATCCCGCAGCGCGGCGACAAGAAGGACCTGATGGTGACGGTCCAGCGCAACGCCCAGCAGGCGCTGGGGCTGCACAAGACCAAGCGCGCCTCCGATCTGACGACCCGGTCCCGCGCCCTGGAGGAGATCGCCGAGGCGCTCGGTCTCGATACGGCTCCGCTGCGCATCGAATGCTTCGACATCTCCCATCTCCAGGGCGACGACGTGGTGGCGTCCATGGTCGTCTTCGAGGACGGTCTGGCCCGCAAGAGCGAGTACCGCCGCTTCCAGATCAAGGGCTTCGAGGGGCAGGACGACGTCCGCTCGATGCACGAGGTGATCGGCCGCCGCTTCAGGCGCTACCTCCAGGAGAAGGAGCGGACGGGGGAGTGGGAGGAGAGCCCCGCGGTCTCCGGAGCCGTACCGGCCCCGGAGACCGCCGCCGCGGACGGCGACCCCTTCGACAACGAGCCCCGCGAGGACGACGGCCGCCCCAAGCGGTTCGCCTACCCGCCGCAGCTCGTCGTGGTGGACGGCGGCCAGCCGCAGGTCGCCGCGGCCAAGCGGGCGCTCGACGAGCTCGGGATCGACGACATCGCCGTCTGCGGCCTCGCCAAGCGCCTCGAAGAGGTGTGGCTGCCCGATGACGACGACCCCGTGGTCCTGCCCCGCTCCAGCGAGGGCCTATACCTCCTGCAGCGCGTCCGTGACGAGGCCCACCGCTTCGCCATCACCTATCAGCGTGCCAAGCGGGCCAAGCGCATCCGCTCCAGCCCCCTGGACGCGGTCTCCGGCCTCGGCGAGACCCGGAAACAGGCGTTGATCAAGCATTTCGGCTCCGTGAAGAAGCTGAAGCAGGCGACAATCGACGAGATCTGCGAGGTTCCGGGGATAGGCCGCAGGACGGCGGAATCAGTGGCTGTCGCCCTCGCCTCGACCACCCCGGCCGCACCCGCCGTGAATACGGCGACAGGAGAGATCATTGAAGAGGACGACGGGGGCAGCACGTCATGACTGAGCACGAACACGAGCAGGAACACGAACACGAGCCGGAGAGCGCGCACGACGGCACAGACCGCGCGCACGACAGCACGGACCGAGCAGACGGAGCAGGACACGTGAGTACGGGCACCACGACCGAGACGGGCGATGCCACCGCGGCCATCCCCGAGCTGGTGATCATCTCCGGCATGTCGGGCGCCGGACGATCCACCGCCGCCAAGTGTCTGGAGGACCTCGGCTGGTTCGTCGTCGACAACCTGCCGCCCGCCCTGATCCCCACCATGGTGGAGCTCGGCGCCCGGTCCCAGGGCAATGTGGCCCGGATCGCCGTCGTCGTCGACGTGCGCGGCCGTCGCTTCTTCGACAACCTGCGGGAGTCCCTCGCCGACCTCGCGGCCAGGCACGTCACCCGGCGGATCGTCTTCCTGGAGTCCTCCGACGACGCGCTGGTCCGCCGCTTCGAATCGGTCCGCCGGCCGCACCCCCTCCAGGGCGACGGCCGCATCGTGGACGGCATCGCCGCCGAGCGCGACCTGCTGCGCGAGCTGCGCGGCGACGCCGACCTGGTGATCGACACCTCCAGCCTCAACGTGCACGAGCTGCGCGCCAAGATGGACGCCCAGTTCGCCGGGGACGAGGAGCCGGAGCTGCGCGCCACGGTGATGTCGTTCGGCTTCAAGTACGGCCTGCCCGTGGACGCGGACCTGGTGGCCGACTGCCGCTTCCTGCCCAACCCGCACTGGGTCCCCGAGCTGCGCCCGTTCACCGGACTCAACGAGGAGGTCTCGGCGTACGTCTTCAACCAGCCGGGTGCCAAGGAGTTCCTCAACCAGTACACCGAGCTGCTCCAGCTGGTTGCCGCCGGCTACCGCCGTGAGGGCAAGCGCTACGTGACGATCGCCGTCGGCTGCACGGGCGGCAAGCACCGCTCCGTCGCGATGTCCGAGAAGCTGGCAGCCCGGCTCGCCGCCGAAGGGATCGAGACCGTCCTCGTCCACCGGGACATGGGGCGCGAGTGACCAGCCGCAATCTGCGCCTGCGGCGGCTGCGCAGAGCCACCTCCGCGCTCTCCGCCCGCAAGCGTGGCGCCCAGCCCAAGGTCGTCGCACTCGGCGGCGGCATGGGCCTGTCCGCCTCGCTCGCCGCGCTGCGCCGGATCACCGGCGATCTCACCGCCGTGGTCACCGTCGCCGACGACGGCGGCTCCAGCGGCCGGCTCCGTGAGGAGCTCGGCGTCCTGCCGCCCGGCGACCTCCGCAAGGCGCTCGCCGCGCTCTGCGGCGACGACGACTGGGGTCAGACCTGGGCACAGGTCATCCAGCACCGCTTCCAGTCCAAGGGCGATCTGCACGAGCACGCGGTCGGCAATCTGCTGATCGTCGCCCTCTGGGAGCAGCTCGGTGACCATGTCCAGGCCCTGGACCTGGTCGGCAAGCTCCTCGGCGCGCACGGGCGGGTGCTGCCCATGTCCGCCGTGCCGCTGGAGCTCCAGGCGCTCGTACGGGGCCACGATCCGGAGCGCCCGGACGCCGTGGACACGGTGCGCGGCCAGGCGACGGTGGCGCTGACCCCTGGTGAGGTGCAGTCCGTGCACCTCGTCCCGAACGACCCGCCGGCCGTCCCGGAGGCGGTCGAGGCGGTCCTCGACGCGGACTGGGTGGTGCTCGGCCCGGGATCCTGGTTCTCCTCGGTGATCCCGCATCTGCTCGTACCGGAACTGCTCGACGCGCTCGTCGCGACGAAGGCCCGTAAGGTCCTGTCGCTGAACCTGGCACCGCAGCCCGGCGAAACTGATGGCTTCTCTCCGCAGCGTCATTTGGAGGTTTTGGGACGACACGCCCCTAAACTCGCCCTGGACGTGGTGCTGGCCGACGAAGCCGCCGTGCCCGATCGCGAGTCCCTCGCCGATGCCGCCAAGCGGCTCGGCGCCGCGGTCGAGCTGGCGCCGGTGGCCTCACCCGACGGCGTTCCGATCCATGATCCGGAGCTGTTGGCTGCCGCGTACGACCGTATTTTTCGGATGCATGGAAGGATCGGCCCATGGCGATGACGCCAGCGGTGAAGGACGAAATCTCTCGGCTTCCCGTGACCCGGACCTGCTGCAGGAAGGCAGAGGTTTCGGCGATTCTTCGGTTCGCGGGCGGGCTGCACCTGGTGAGCGGCCGGATTGTGATCGAGGCGGAGCTGGACACCGCAATGGCGGCGCGTCGGCTGAAGCGGGACATTCTCGAAATTTTCGGGCACAGTTCGGAGCTGATCGTGATGGCCCCCGGCGGGCTGCGGCGCGGCTCCCGCTATGTCGTACGGGTGGTGGCGGGCGGCGATCAGCTGGCCCGCCAGACCGGGCTGGTGGACGGTCGCGGCCGCCCCATCCGTGGACTGCCGCCGCAGGTGGTCTCGGGGGCCACCTGCGACGCCGAGGCCGCCTGGCGCGGTGCCTTCCTGGCCCACGGCTCGCTCACCGAGCCGGGCCGCTCCTCCTCGCTGGAGGTGACCTGCCCGGGCCCGGAGGCGGCACTCGCACTGGTCGGGGCGGCCCGCAGGCTTTCCATCGCGGCGAAGGCCCGTGAGGTGCGTGGCGTGGACCGGGTCGTCGTCCGCGACGGCGACGCGATCGGCGCCCTCCTCACCCGGCTCGGCGCCCATGAGTCGGTGCTGGCCTGGGAGGAGCGGCGGATGCGCCGTGAGGTCCGGGCCACCGCCAACCGTCTCGCCAACTTCGACGACGCCAACCTGCGTCGCTCGGCGCGGGCCGCGGTGGCCGCAGGCGCCCGGGTGGGACGCGCCCTGGAGATCCTGGGCGAAGAGGTGCCCGAGCACCTTGCGGCGGCCGGACGGCTGCGCATGGAGCACAAGCAGGCCTCCCTGGAGGAGCTGGGTGCGCTCGCCGACCCGCCGCTGACCAAGGACGCGGTCGCCGGCCGGATCCGCCGGCTGCTCGCCATGGCCGACAAGCGGGCCCAGGACCTCGGCATCCCGGGGACGGAGTCCACGCTCAGCGAGGAGCTCGCCGACGGCCTAGTGGGCTGAGGTGAAACGGCGTCGAATCCCGGCCGACGGCGGAACGCGCTCCGCCCTCCGGGATGTTGACACTCCGTAATCGGCACCGCATGTGAGGCCGAGCAACCGGAGGCCCGTACTCCTACCGGGGAGTACGGGCCTTTGCGGCGCTTCCGGCCCCGCACGATGTCACTCCAGGGCCCACGGAGAGGTAGGGTCGGAGGCGGTCGGGGACATCCCATACAACTCGCCGGCGTCGAAACCCGGCGTACCTAACGAGGAGATCGGTTCGTGACGATCCGCGTAGGCATCAACGGCTTTGGCCGCATCGGTCGTAACTACTTCCGCGCGCTGCTGGAGCAGGGTGCGGACATCGAGATCGTGGCTGTCAACGACCTGGGTGACACTGCGACCACGGCCCACCTGCTGAAGTACGACACCATCCTGGGTCGTCTGAAGGCAGAGGTCAGCCACACCGCCGACAGCATCACCGTCGACGGCCACACCATCAAGGTGCTCTCCGAGCGCAACCCGGCCGACATCCCCTGGGGTGAGCTGGGCGTCGACATCGTCATCGAGTCGACCGGCATCTTCACGAAGAAGGCCGACGCCGAGAAGCACATCGCGGGCGGCGCCAAGAAGGTCCTCATCTCGGCTCCGGCCAAGGACGAGGACATCACCATCGTGATGGGCGTCAACGAGGAGAAGTACGACGCGGCCAACCACCACGTCATCTCCAACGCCTCCTGCACCACCAACTGCGTCGCGCCGATGGCGAAGGTCCTGGACGAGAACTTCGGCATCGTCAAGGGCCTCATGACGACGGTCCACGCGTACACGAACGACCAGCGCATCCTGGACTTCCCGCACTCCGACCTGCGTCGTGCCCGCGCCGCCGCGGAGAACATCATCCCGACCACGACCGGTGCCGCCAAGGCCACCGCTCTGGTGCTCCCGCAGCTCAGGGGCAAGCTCGACGGCATCGCGATGCGCGTCCCGGTCCCGACCGGCTCCGTCACCGACCTGGTCATCACGCTGGAGCGCGAGGTCACCCGCGACGAGGTCAACGCCGCGTTCCAGAAGGCCGCCGAGGAAGGCCCGCTCAAGGGCAAGCTCGTCTACACCCAGGACCCGATCGTGTCCTCGGACATCGTCTCGGACCCGGCTTCCTGCACCTTCGACTCCCTGCTGACCATGGCAGAGGGCACGCAGGTCAAGGTCATCGGCTGGTACGACAACGAGTGGGGCTACTCCAACCGCCTCGTCGACCTGACCGTCTTCGTCGGCAGCCAGCTCTGACCGTCGAATCGGCAGGCACCTCGATGTGAGCAAGGGGCTCGGACAGCGCAACGCAGCGCCGTTCGAGCCCCGTTGCATGCTTCAACGCCCTCCAAGGAGTCCAGCAAGATGAAGACGATCGACGAACTTCTCGCCGAAGGGGTCACCGGCAAGCGCGTATTCGTCCGCGCCGACCTCAACGTGCCGCTGAGCGGCACCACCATCACCGACGACGGCCGCATCCGCGCCGTCCAGCCGACCGTGGAGAAGCTGGCCGCGGCCGGTGCCCGGGTCATCGTCGCCTCGCACCTGGGCCGCCCCAAGGGCGCCCCGGACCCGGCCTTCTCCCTGGCCCCCGCCGCCGCCCGCCTCGGCGAGCTGATCGGCGCCGATGTGGCCTTCGCGACCGACACGGTCGGCGAGTCCGCCCGCACCACGGTCGCCGCGCTCACCGACGGCAAGGTCGCCGTCATCGAGAATCTCCGCTTCAACCCCGGCGAGACGTCGAAGGACGACGCCGAGCGCGGCGCGTTCGCCGATCAGCTCGCCGAGCTCGCCGACGTGTACGTGGGCGACGGCTTCGGAGCCGTCCACCGCAAGCACGCCTCGGTCTTCGACCTCCCGGCCCGGCTGCCGCACGCCGCGGGCGACCTGATCGCCACCGAGGTCGGTGTCCTGAAGAAGCTCACCGAGGACGTCGCGCGCCCGTACGCCGTCGTGCTCGGCGGCTCCAAGGTCTCCGACAAGCTCGGCGTCATCGACCACCTCCTGGAGCGGGCCGACCGCATCCTCATCGGCGGGGGCATGGCGTACACCTTCCTCAAGGCCCAGGGCCACGAGGTCGGCAGCTCCCTCCTGCAGGAGGACCAGATCCCGGCGGTGCTGGAGTATCTGAAGCGGGCGGAGGAGAAGGGCGTGGAGTTCGTGCTCCCCGTCGACGTCGTGGTCTCCGAGCAGTTCCCCGACCTCAAGACCAAGGCCCCGAGCCGGCACACCACCGTGCCCGCGGATGCCATCCCGGCCGGTGTGATGGGTCTGGACAACGGCCCCGAGACCAACAAGCTGTACGCCTCGAAGCTCGCCGACGCCGTCACCGTCTTCTGGAACGGCCCGATGGGCGTCTTCGAGCACCCCGATTACGCCGAGGGCACCCGGGCGGTCGCCCAGGCCCTCGTCGACTCCGAGGGCTTCAGTGTCGTCGGCGGTGGCGACTCCGCCGCGGCCGTCCGCATCCTGGGCTTCGACGAGAACGCATTCGGCCACATCTCGACCGGTGGCGGCGCCAGCCTCGAATACCTCGAGGGCAAGACGCTTCCCGGCCTCGCCGCACTGGAGGACTGACCTTTCATGAGCACCCGTACCCCGCTGATGGCGGGCAACTGGAAGATGAACCTCAACCACCTCGAGGCCATCGCACACGTCCAGAAGCTCGCCTTCGCCCTGGCCGACAAGGACTACGACGCCGTCGAGGTCGCCGTCCTGCCGCCCTTCACCGACCTGCGCTCCGTGCAGACGCTGGTCGACGGCGACAAACTGAAGATCAAGTACGGCGCCCAGGACATCTCGGCGCACGACTCCGGCGCGTACACCGGCGAGATCTCCGGCCCCATGCTCGCCAAGCTGAAGTGCACCTATGTGGCCATCGGCCACTCCGAGCGCCGCCAGTACCACCACGAGACCGACGAGATCGTCAACGCCAAGATCAAGGCCGCGTACAAGAACGGCCTGACCCCGATCCTGTGCGTCGGCGAGGAGGAGTCGGTCCGCGAGGCGGGCCGCCACGTCGAGCACACGCTCGCGCAGGTCGACGGCGCGCTCAAGGAGATTCCGGCCGAGCAGGCCGAGTCCATCGTGATCGCGTACGAGCCGGTCTGGGCCATCGGGACCGGCAAGGTCTGCGGCGCCGACGACGCCCAGGAGGTCTGCGGGGCCATCCGCGGCCGGCTCGCCGAGCTGTACTCCCAGGAGCTGGCCGACGCGGTCCGCATCCAGTACGGCGGCTCGGTGAAGTCGGGGAATGTCGCGGAGATCATGGCGAAGCCCGACATCGACGGTGCCCTGATCGGTGGCGCCGCTCTCGACGCGGACGAATTCGTCAAGATCGTCCGCTTCCGCGACCAGTGAGTATGCGGTAGCGCGGATCCGTCGTACCCTTGCGGGGGCCGAGGAGGTACGTCCTCCCGGCCCCCGTTGTCCGTCAGATCCGTTAGAGCAGTCCAAGGGAATTCCGGAAAGTAGGGACCAGCCGTGGTTATGGGGTTCTCGATCGCCCTGATCGTCTTCAGCCTGCTGCTGATGCTGCTGGTGCTGATGCACAAGGGAAAGGGCGGCGGCCTCTCCGACATGTTCGGTGGCGGTATGCAGTCGTCCGTCGGTGGCTCGTCGGTCGCCGAGCGAAACCTCGACCGGATCACCGTGGTGGTCGGTCTGGGATGGTTCGCGTGCATTATTGTGCTTGGTCTGCTGATGAAGCTGGACAACTGACCCGTCGTCCGCGATTCCTGGTGAGGGTGTAACTCCTTTCACTGGACGCGCGTTGGGCCTTACGTAGACTGGGGCATCTTCGAGCACCATCACGCAGGGAGTTACGACCGTGGCAAGTGGCAACGCGATCCGGGGAAGCCGGGTCGGAGCGGGGCCGATGGGGGAGGCCGAGCGGGGCGAGTCCGCGCCGCGCCTCCGCATCTCCTTCTGGTGCTCGAACGGGCACGAGACGCAGCCGAGCTTCGCCAGTGACGCGCAGACACCGGAGACTTGGGACTGCCCGCGCTGTGGTTTCCCGGCGGGACAGGACCGGGACAACCCGCCGGACCCGCCGCGCACCGAACCGTACAAGACGCACCTCGCGTATGTACGTGAGCGGCGCAGCGATGCGGACGGCGAGGCCATCCTCGCCGAGGCCCTCGCAAAACTCCGGGGCGAAATCTAAGAGTTGTTCACCGGCCGGTCACCCCCAGGGTGCCCGGCCGGAGTGCATTTGTCGGCGTCGCAGCTCTCTGTCGCCTCGTCCACCCCTCTGATCAATTAAGTTGGAGGGGCAGCGGGGCATGTGCAGGCACGAGAAGAAGTGGGCTGATATCCGGGATGAACGCACAAAGCCGAACCAAGCTGAATCAGACGCCCGAATGGACCGCTCTCGGCAAGCACCGTGAGCAGCTCGGCCAGACCCATCTGCGGCAGCTGTTCGCGGACGATCCCGAGCGCGGCACCGGATATACCCTCCGGGTGGGCGATCTGTATCTCGACTACTCCAAGCACCTGGTCACCGACGAGACGCTCCGGCTGCTGCGCGAGCTCGCCGACGCCACCGGTGTCGCCGGGCTGCGGGACGCCATGTTCCGCGGCGAAAAGATCAACACCACCGAGGACCGTGCCGTCCTGCACACCGCGCTGCGCGCCCCGCGCGACGCGGTCATCGAGGTCGACGGCGAGAACGTGGTGCCCGCCGTGCACGCCGTGCTCGACAAGATGGCGGCTTTCGCCGACCGCATCAGGTCGGGGGAGTGGACCGGTCACACGGGCAAGCGGATCAAGAACGTCGTCAACATCGGCATCGGCGGTTCCGACCTCGGTCCCGCCATGGCGTACGAGGTGCTGCGCTCCTTCACGGACCGCTCGCTCACCGTCCGCTTCGTGTCCAACGTCGACGGCGCCGACCTGCACGAGGCCGTCCGTGACCTCGACCCGGCCGAGACGCTCTTCATCATCGCGTCGAAGACGTTCACCACGATCGAGACGATCACCAACGCCACCTCCGCCCGTAACTGGCTGCTGACCGGACTGCGCGCCGATCAGGACGCCGTCGCGAAGCACTTCGTGGCCCTGTCGACGAACGCCGAGAAGGTCGCGGAGTTCGGCATCGACACCGCCAACATGTTCGAGTTCTGGGACTGGGTAGGCGGCCGCTACTCGTACGACTCCGCGATCGGCCTCTCACTGATGATCGCCATCGGCCCGGACCGCTTCCGCGAGATGCTCGACGGGTTCCACCTCGTCGACGAGCACTTCCGCACCGCTCCGCCGGAGGCCAATGCCGCGCTGCTGCTCGGCCTGTTGGGTGTCTGGTACGGCGCGTTCTTCGATGCCCAGTCGCACGCCGTACTGCCGTACAGCCACTATCTGTCCAAGTTCACCGCCTACTTGCAGCAGCTGGACATGGAGTCCAACGGCAAGTCCGTGGACCGGGACGGCCACCCGGTCGAGTGGCAGACCGGTCCGGTCGTCTGGGGCACGCCCGGCACCAACGGGCAGCACGCCTACTACCAGCTGATCCACCAGGGCACCAAGGTCATCCCGGCCGACTTCATCGGCTTCGCCGAGCCGGTCGCCGACCTGCTGCCCGGGCTGGTCGCCCAGCACGATCTGCTGATGGCCAACTTCTTCGCCCAGACCCAGGCGCTCGCCTTCGGCAAGACGCCGGACGAGGTCCGAGCGGAGGGCGTGGCCGAGGAGCTCGTGCCGCACAAGACGTTCCGGGGGAACCACCCCACGACCACGATCCTGGCCGACCGGCTGACGCCGTCCGTCCTCGGCCAGCTGATCGCACTGTACGAGCACAAGGTCTTCGTCCAGGGTGCCGTCTGGAACATCGACTCGTTCGACCAGTGGGGCGTCGAGCTCGGCAAGGTCCTCGCCAAGAAGATCGAACCGGTGCTGACCGGGACGGCGGGATCGGCCGCGGCGGAGGGTGGCGAGCAGCTGGACAGCTCCACCGCCGCGCTGGTCGCCGCGTACCGCACGCGCAGGGGTCGCTGAGCCGGGGACGGCCCCGGGGGAGAGGGCGGGGCGGCTCCGGCCGCCGAACAGCACGCCGGACCGGAACGCCGTCGGCCGGTGGCGGCAGGGAGGCCGCCGACCGCGGCGGTCCTGGGCGTGGCGTGTGCCGTCCTCTTCCCCGTCAACGACTCGTACGAGGCCGCGCCCCCCGCACATCGGCCTCCCTCGTGAGGCCGTACCAGGGCCGCTGCAGGCCTTCCGGCGTGTACCCCGGCGGACTTGCCCGCCTCGGTCAGCCGTGCGTCGTGTCGATGACGCAGAATCGGTTGCCCTCGGTGTCCGCGAGCACCACGAAGTCCGGGTCCTGCGGATACAGAGGCCAGTCGACCCGGGCCGCCCCGAGCGTGAGCAGCCGCTCCACCTCGGCGTCCTGCTCCTCGGTGTACAGATCCAGATGGACCCGGGGGACCTCCTGCACGGGGGACTCGCTCAGCCCCAGGGACAGCCCGACGCCTTGCCCGTCGGCCGGCACCAGCACCACCCAGTCGTCCGTCGCCGGCTCGCGCTCCACATGACCGAGCGCCGCCGTCCAGAAGGCGGCCGCCCGGCGGACGTCCGACGCACCCATCACCACGGTTCCGATACGCACCATGGCCGGAGCCTTTCACGGCGAAGGCCCGGCCCGCTCCTGGGAGCGGACCGGGCCCGACGTACAGCAGTGCTGACGACCGCTCAGGGAGATGCCGGCGGATACAGTGCGCGCGGCAGCCGGGAGGCCGCCGCAGCGTCCAGCAGCCACAGAGTGCGGCTGCGTCCGTACGCGCCCGCCGCCGGTGCCTGGATCTCCCCGGCACCCGACAGCGCGATCTCCGCGGCCTCCGCCTTGTCCTCGCCCGCCGCGAGCAGCCACACCTCGCGCGCCGCCCGGATCGCGGGCAGCGTGAGCGAGACCCGGGTGGGCGGCGGTTTGGGAGCGCCGTGCACACCGACGACGGTGCGCTCGGTCTCCCGTACCGCGGGCAGCTCCGGGAAGAGCGACGCGACATGCGTGTCCGGGCCCACGCCCAGCATCAGCACATCGAACGTCGGTACCGGGCCGTGGTCCTCCGGACGGGCCGCGGCGGCCAGTTCGTCGGCGTACGCGGCCGCGGCGGCGTCGGCGTCGTTGCCGCACGGGCCGTCCGACGCGGGCATCGCATGGACCAGGGACGGGTTCAGCGGCACCGAGTCCAGCAGAGCCTCGCGGGCCTGCGTGACATTGCGCTCCGGATCGCCCTCCGGCAGGAACCGCTCGTCGCCCCACCACAGTTCGAGCCGCGACCAGTCGATCGCGTCCCGGGCGGGCGCCTCGGCGAGAGCGGCCAGCAGGCCGTTGCCGTTGCGTCCACCGGTGAGTACCACCGACGCGTGACCACGCGCGGCCTGGGCGTCCACGATCTTCGTGATCAGCCGGGCCGCGGCGGCCTGCGCCATCAGTTCCTTGTCGCGGTGCACGACAAGTTGAGGGGCACTCACTTCGCTGCCGCCTTCTTCGCCGCAGTCTTCTTCGCGGCGGCCGGTGCGGCGGCGGGCTGCTCCGGCTCGGCGGGCTTCGGCTCGGCCGCGCCGCCGAGCCGGTCCACGCCGAACTTCACCGCGGACGCGTAGATGTTGTCCGGGTCGAGACGCCGCAGTTCCTCGGCGAGCAGTTCGGCGGTCTCCCGTCGCTTGAGCGCCACCGCGCGGTCCGGCTGTCCCTCCATGCAGAGCGTGGCCAGCGAACCGTCGGGCCGGTCCAGGACGATGGTGCCGCCCTTCGTCTGCATCCGCACGGCCGTCAGACCGGGACCCTTGGACTGCGTGCGCTCCACCGGCACGCCCAGCCGGTCCGCGAGCCACATGGCGAGCAGCTCACAGCTCGGGTTCTCGGACTCGCCCTCGACCGTCGCCGAGACGACATCGACAGGCTTCTGGTCGAGTGCGGCCGCGAGCATCGAGCGCCACGGCGTGATGCGGGTCCAGGACAGATCGGTGTCGCCCGGGGTGTACGACTTGGCGCGCACCGCCAGTTCGGCGCTCGGGTGCTCCGCGGAATACGCGTCCGTGATCCGGCGCTGGGCGAGTGCGCCCAGCGGATCGTTGGCCGGGTCCTCGGGCGCGCCCTCGGGCCACCACACCACGACCGGGGCGTCCGGCAGCAGCAGTGGCAGGACCACCGACTGGGCGTGGTTGGCAAGTTCACCGTGCAGTCGCAGCACGATGGTCTCGCCGGAGCCCGAGTCGGAACCGACCCGCACCTCGGCGTCGAGCCGTGCGTCGCGCCGGCTGCGCGGCGAGCGGCTGACCCGCTTGATCACCGCGATGATGCGCGAAGGGTGCTCGCGCGAGGAGTCGCCGGCCGACTTCAGGGCGTCGTACGCGTTCTCCTCGTCGGTGACGACCACCAGGGTCAGCACCATGCCGACGGCCGGGGAGCCGGCGGCACGCCGGGCCGACACCAGCGCCTGGTTGATCTTGCTGGAGGTGGTTTCCGTGAGATCGATCTTCATGGCCGACGCCAGCTCCGTCCGTCTCGTGCGAGCATCTCGTCCGCCTCGGCCGGACCCCAGGTGCCCGCCGCGTACTGCGCGGGCTTGCCGTGCTTGTCCCAGTACGCCTCGATCGGGTCGAGGATGTTCCAGGAGAGTTCGACCTCCTGGTGGCGGGGGAAGAGGTTGGCGTCACCGAGCAGCACGTCGAGGATGAGCCGCTCGTACGCCTCCGGGCTGGACTCCGTGAAGGACTCGCCGTAGGCGAAGTCCATCGTGACGTCCCGGACCTCCATCGAGGTGCCGGGGACCTTGGAGCCGAAGCGCACCGTGACACCCTCGTCCGGCTGCACCCGGATGACCAGGGCGTTGCCGCCCAGCTCCTCCGTCGCACCGGACTCGAAGGGCAGGTACGGGGCGCGCTTGAAGACGACCGCGATCTCGGTGACCCGGCGGCCGAGCCGCTTTCCGGTCCGCAGGTAGAACGGCACGCCCGCCCAGCGGCGGTTGTTGATCGTCAGCTTGATCGCGGCGTAGGTGTCGGTCTTCGACTTGGGGTCGATACCGTCCTCCTCGAGGTAGCCGAGCACTTCCTCGCCGCCCTGCCACGCGTGCGCGTACTGGCCGCGCACGGTGTGCTTGCCCAGGTCCTCCGGCAGTTCCACCGCCGTGAGCACCTTGAGCTTCTCGGTCACCAGGGCCTTCGGGTGGAAGGAGCCGGGCTCCTCCATCGCCGTCAGCGCCAGCAGCTGGAGCAGGTGGTTCTGGATGACGTCACGGGCTGCCCCGATGCCGTCGTAGTAGCCGGCCCGGCCGCCGATACCGATGTCCTCGGCCATCGTGATCTGGACATGGTCGACGTACGACCGGTTCCAGATCGGCTCGAACATCGTGTTGGCGAACCGCAGCGCCAGGATGTTCTGGACCGTCTCCTTGCCCAGGTAGTGGTCGATCCGGAAGACCTCGTTGGGCGGGAACACATCGTGCACGAGCTGGTTGAGCTCCTGCGCGCTGGCGAGGTCGTGGCCGAACGGCTTCTCGATGACGGCGCGCCGCCAGGAACCCTCCTTCTGGTCCGCCAGCCCGTGCTTCTTGAGCTGCTGGACGACCTTGGGGAAGAACTTCGGCGGCACGGACAGGTAGAAGGCGAAGTTGCCGCCCGTGCCCTGTTCCTTGTCGAGCTCCTGGATGGTGGCCTTCAGGGTCTCGAAGGCGTCGTCGTCGTCGAAGTTGCCCTGGACGAAGCGCATCCCCTGGATGAGCTGCTGCCAGACCTCCTCCCGGAACGGCGTACGCGCGTGCTGCTTGACGGCGTCGTGGACCTCCTGCGCGAAGTCCTCGTCGTGCCACTCACGGCGCGCGAAGCCGATGAGCGAGAAGCCCGGCGGCAGCAGACCGCGGTTGGCCAGGTCGTAGATGGCGGGCATCAGCTTTTTACGGGACAAATCGCCCGTGACGCCAAAGATGACCAGGCCCGACGGCCCCGCGATACGCGGGAGCCGGCGGTCCTGGGCGTCACGGAGCGGGTTGGCTCCGGGAACACCAGACAAAGTGGTCAGCCCTCCGAAGGGGCGAGGCGCTTGAGCTCCGCCTCGGTGGAGTTGAGCAGATCGATCCAGGACGCCTCGAACTTCTCGACGCCCTCGTCCTCGAGGAGCTGCACGACGTCGTCGTAGGAGATCCCGAGCTCTGCGACGGCGTCGAGCTCGGCACGCGCCTGGGCGTAGGTGCCGGCGATGGTGTTGCCGGTGACCTCCCCGTGGTCGGCCGTGGCATCCAAGGTGGCCTCGGGCATGGTGTTCACCGTGCCGGGGGCGACCAGGTCGACGACGTACAGCGTGTCCTTGTAGGCAGGGTCCTTCACGCCGGTGGAGGCCCACAGCGGACGCTGCCTGTTGGCCTGCACCTTGTCCAGGGCGGCCCAGCGGTCGGAGGAGAAGACCTCCTCGTACGCCTCGTAGGCCAGCCGGGCGTTGGCGAGCGCCGCCTTGCCCTTCAGTGCCTTGGCCTCGTCGGTGCCCACCGCGTCGAGCCGCTTGTCGACCTCGGAGTCCACGCGGGACACGAAGAACGAGGCCACCGAGTGGATCTTGGAGAGGTCCAGGCCCGCGGCCTTCGCCTTCTCGAGGCCCGCCAGGTAGGCGTCCATGACCTCGCGGTAGCGCTCCAGCGAGAAGATCAGCGTGACATTGACGCTGATGCCCTTGCCGATGACCTCGGTGATGGCCGGCAGACCGGCCTTCGTCGCCGGGATCTTGATGAGCGTGTTCGGCCGGTCCACCAGCCAGGCCAGCTGCTTGGCCTCGGCGATCGTGGCGTGGGTCCGGTGGGCCAGCCGCGGGTCGACCTCGATGGAGACCCGGCCGTCCTGACCGTCCGTGGCGTCGAAGACCGGCCGCAGGATGTCGGCGGCGTCACGGACGTCCGCCGTCGTGATCATGCGGATGGCCTCGTCGACGGTGACCTTGCGGGTCGCGAGGTCGGTGAGCTGCTGCTCGTAACCGTCGCCGTGCGAGATGGCCTTCTGGAAGATCGACGGGTTGGTGGTGACGCCCACGACGTGCTGCTGGTCGATCAGTTCGGCGAGGTTGCCGGACGTGATCCGCTTGCGCGACAGGTCATCGAGCCAGATCGCCACGCCCTCGTCGGAGAGGCGCTTGAGTGCGTCTGTCATGAGAATTGCATCTCCTACTAGTCGTATAACGGCGTCAGCGCGTGACGTCGGCGAGGGATTCCCGTGCTGCGGCGGCCACGTGCTCGCCGGTGAAGCCGAACTCGCGGAACAGGACCTTGGCATCGGCCGAGGCACCGAAGTGCTCCAGCGACACGATCCGGCCGGCGTCGCCGACGTACCGGTACCAGGTCAGGCCGATGCCCGCCTCGACGGCGACGCGGGCCTTCACGGACGGCGGCAGAACGCTGTCCTTGTACGCCTGGTCCTGCTCCTCGAACCACTCGATGGACGGCATCGACACGACCCGGGTCGGGATGCCGGCCGCCTGCAGCTCCTCGCGCGCCTCGACGGCGAGGTGCACCTCGGAACCGGTGCCGATCAGGAGGACCTGCGGCTCCGCGCTTTGCCCGTCGGCCCCTTCGGAGTCGAAGAGCACGTAGCCGCCCTTGGCCGCGTCCTCGTTCGCCTCGTACGTCGGCACACCCTGACGGGTGAGCGCCAGACCGTGCGGGGCGCCCTTGCCGAACACCTTGGTGTAGCGGCGCAGGATCTCGCGCCAGACGATGGAGGTCTCGTTGGCGTCGGCCGGGCGGACGATGTTCAGGCCCGGGATGGCGCGCAGCGAGGCCAGGTGCTCCACCGGCTGGTGGGTCGGGCCGTCCTCGCCGAGACCGATCGAGTCGTGCGTCCACACGTACGTCACCGGCAGGTGCATCAGCGCGGACAGACGCACGGCGTTGCGCATGTAGTCGGAGAACACCAGGAAGGTGCCGCCGTAGATGCGGGTGTTGCCGTGCAGTGCGATGCCGTTCATGGCCGCGGCCATGGCGTGCTCGCGGATACCGAAGTGGATCGTTCGGCCGTACGGGTCCGCGCCCGGCAGCGGGTTGCCCACCGGGAGGAACGACGACGTCTTGTCGATCGTGGTGTTGTTCGAGCCGGCGAGGTCGGCGGAGCCGCCCCACAGCTCGGGGATGATCTCGCCGAGCGCCTGGAGCACCTTGCCGGAGGCGGCGCGGGTGGCGATCGCCTTGCCCGGCTCGAAGACCGGAAGCTTGTCCTCCCAGCCCGCGGGCAGCTCGCCCGCCGAGATCCGGTCGAACTCGGCGGCGCGCTCCGGGTTGGCGGTGCGCCACGCGGCGAACGTCTTCTCCCACTCGGCCTTGGCCTCGCGGCCGCGGTCCAGCGCCTCACGGGTGTGCGAGATGACCTCGTCGGAGACCTCGAAGGTCTTCTCCGGGTCGAAGCCCAGGACCTTCTTGGTCGCGGCGACCTCGTCGTCGCCGAGCGCCGAGCCGTGCGAGGCCTCGGTGTTCTGGGCGTGCGGGGCCGGCCAGGCGATGATCGAGCGGGCCGCGATGAACGACGGACGCTCGGTCTCGGCCTTGGCCGCCTGCAGCGCGTTGTACAGACCGACCGGGTCCAGGTCGCCGTTGGGCAGCTGGGCGACGCGCTGGACGTGCCAGCCGTACGCCTCGTACCGCTTCAGGGTGTCCTCGGAGACCGCGGTCTCCGTGTCGCCCTCGATGGAGATGTGGTTGTCGTCCCAGAGCAGGACCAGGTTGCCGAGCTTCTGGTGCCCGGCCAGCGAGGACGCCTCCGCGGAGATGCCCTCCTGCAGGCAGCCGTCACCTGCGACGGCCCAGATCATGTGGTCGAACGGGGAGGTGCCGGGGGCCGCCTCCGGGTCGAACAGACCGCGCTCGTAGCGGGCGGCCATCGCCATGCCCACGGCGTTGGCGACACCCTGGCCCAGCGGACCGGTCGTCGTCTCGACACCGGTGGTGTGGCCGTACTCCGGGTGCCCGGGGGTCTTCGAGCCCCAGGTGCGGAACGCCTTGAGGTCATCGAGCTCCAGGCCGTACCCGGCCAGGTAGAGCTGGATGTACAGGGTCAGGCTGGTGTGGCCCGCCGAGAGCACGAACCGGTCGCGGCCCGTCCAGTCCGCGTCGGCGGGGTCGTGCCGCATCACCTTCTGGAAGAGGGTGTACGCGGCGGGAGCCAGGCTCATAGCCGTACCCGGGTGGCCGTTTCCGACCTTCTGTACGGCGTCGGCGGCAAGGACGCGGACAGTGTCCACGGCCCGCTGGTCCAATTCGGTCCACTGGAGGTCTGTGGTGGTCGGCTTGGTGCTCACCCTGAGTCAGGGCTCCTCTCCACTGTTGTAAACCGGTGACTGTGACCGCACCGGACATTGTCGAGCCTACCCCCGTCAGAAGCCGCAATTTCCGGGTGCTTTCCAGGGTGCAGGCGACCCGCGAAGTTCGCCTCCCGTATGAGCGGGAGGGCTCACTTCTGCGCCACTCCGATGAGCGCGACCGGCCACTTCTGCGCTACTCCGATGAGCGTCACTCCTTACTTATGCGCCTCTCCTGCGCGACGCATGAGCACCGCTCGTGCACAGCACTTCTGTGCCACTCCAACACGACCCCACCCCCGCGAAGAACGGCCTGTCCCCAACGTCTACAGTGGTCTGGTTCGCGCAAGTCTTCACTGGGCCTTCCTGCCCGGAGCTTGCTGGGATTTCTCTGTCAGGGGTGTGCGTGACGGCCGTCGAGTCCCGACCCGCAGGGGTCGCCTTGACTCCGAGCCCAGGGGGCCATCGCCCGTTCGGGGCCCGTGTCAAGGCATTCGTGGCGCTGACCAAGCCGCGGATCATCGAGCTGTTGCTTATCACCACCGTTCCGGTGATGTTTTTGGCCGCTCAAGGTGTGCCCGACCTGTGGCTCGTGCTCACCACCACCATCGGCGGATATCTCTCCGCGGGTGGTGCCAATGCGCTCAACATGTACATCGACCGCGACATCGACGCGTTGATGGACCGTACGTCGCAGCGCCCACTGGTGACCGGCATGGTGAGTCCGCGCGAGTGCCTGGCCTTCGGCATCGCCCTCGCGGTGATCTCGACGGTCTGGTTCGGACTGCTGGTCAACTGGCTTTCGGCGGCGCTGGCGCTCGGTGCCCTGCTCTTCTACGTCGTCGTCTACACGATGCTGCTGAAGCGCCGCACCGCGCAGAACATCGTCTGGGGCGGCATCGCGGGCTGCATGCCGGTCCTCATCGGCTGGTCCGCCGTCACGAACTCGCTGTCGTGGGCCGCCGTCATCCTCTTCGCCGTCATCTTCTTCTGGACGCCGCCGCACTACTGGCCGTTGTCGATGAAGGTGAAGGACGACTACGCCCGGGTCGGCGTGCCGATGCTTCCGGTCATTGCCTCCAACCGGGTGGTCGCCCGCCAGATCGTCATCTACAGCTGGGTGATGGTGGCCGTCTCGCTGCTGCTGACCCCGCTCGGCTACACCGGCTGGTTCTACACCTCTGTGGCGCTGCTGACAGGCGGGTTCTGGCTCTGGGAGGCACACGGCCTGCAGAACCGGGCCAAGGCCGGCGTGTCCGGTGCCAAGCTCAAGGAGATGCGACTGTTCCACTGGTCGATCACCTATGTTTCGCTGCTGTTCGTCGCCGTCGCGGTGGACCCCTTCCTGCGCTGACACCGCTTCCGCTCCTGCCGACGGGCGGGCGACGTGGCCCATGCCACGTGGCCCGCCCGTCGCCAGTTGATCTACCCGTCGGTAGCATCCGTTGCATGGCAGAGACGGCAGAAACCCAGCAGGTTGACGACAGCAAGCAGGCCGCCCGCGCGGAGCGCAGGGCAGCCAGGCTCGCCAAGCAGATCGGTGCCTTCGCCAAGGCGCACGGCGGGGCCGAGGGGCAGCTCGCGTACATCGGGCAGATGGGCACCCGCATCGTCCTGGTCGGCGGGGACGGCGGCTGGGGCGACCTCGTCGCACCGTCGTACGCGGTCGCCGAGAGCGCCACCGCGAAGGCCGGGATCACGATGCACGAGTCCTTCGACGGCGAGTTCGCCGCCAAGGTCCGCACCGGCCCCTACGAGTGGACGCGGATGGCCGGGATCCAGGTCGGAGGCCCGTCCAACAAGGCCTGACCGGCCACCCGGGCCTCATCCGACGGCGTGCGGGGCGCACACCGGTGGCGCAGGAGCAACACCTGACACCGGGTTCACCCGTTAGGACGGGTACACACACGTCGTCGAGGGAGCCCCGGATGACCGACACACTGCCCGTGGCGGATCTGGTCGACCAGCACTGCCACGGGGTGCTCCGGACCGAGCTGGGCCTCGGCACCTTCGAGGCCCGGCTGGCGACGGCCGGCGGGCAGGCCGCCCCCGGCACCACCTTCTTCGACACACAGACCGGTTTCGCCGTGCGGCGCTGGTGCCCTCCGCTGCTGGGCCTCGAACCCCACTGCCCGCCGGCCGGCTACCTGGCCCGCCGCCGGGAACTGGGCGTGCTCGAGACCGGCCGACGGCTCCTGCGGGCCACCGGCGTCACCACCTACCTCGTCGACACCGGCCTCCGCGGCGACCTGACGGGCCCCGCCGAGATCGCCGTCGCGTCCGGGGCCGACGCCCGCGAGCTCGTCCGGCTGGAGTCGCTGGCCGAGCAGATCGCCGACACCTCGGGCACCGTCGAGAGTTTCCTCGCCAATCTGGCCGAGGCCGTGCACGCTTCCGCCGCTTCCGCCGCCGCCTTCACCTCCGTCGCGGCCGCACGCCACGGCCTGGAACCCGACGCCGGGCCGCCCGGGCCGGGCGCGGTGCGCGGAGCGGCCGGACGGTGGCTCGCCGGGCGGGAGGCGGAACGCAGAGCGGCACGCACCGGCGGTGGCGGCCCGAGTGCGCCGTACGCGCCCCTCGACGACCCGGTGCTGCTGCGGCACCTGCTGTGGACCGCCGTGGCCTGCGGGCGGCCGCTGCAGTTCCATCTGCACGCCAGCGACCCGCAGCGGTTGGCGGGCTTCGCCGCCGCCACGGCCGGGCTCGGCAGCGACCTGGTGCTGCTGCGCAGCTATCCGTACCACCGGCACGCCGCGCAGCTCGCGAGCGTCCACCCGCATGTGTACGCCGACGTGGGCGCCGCCCCCGCCCGGACGGGGGCGCGCGCCGCGGCCGTCCTCGCGGAGACCCTGGAGCTGGCCCCTTTCGGCAAGCTGCTCTTCTCCAGCGGCGCCCAGGGGCTGCCGGAACTCCATGTGGTGGGCGCGCGGCAGTTCCGCGAGGCGCTCGGCCGGGTGCTGGGCGACTGGGTGGCGGACGGCGCGTGGTCGCGTACCGATGCCACGCGGGTCGCCGCGATGATCGCCTCCGGCAATGCGCGCAGGGTGTACGGGCCGGCGTGAAGGGCGGTCGGCGCCCGTCCTCGTCGAAGGCCTTCTCGCGTTCCCCGAAACCGTGACGGCAAGTCGCCGAGTGGGGCGGGGAGACGAACCGGTCGCCGCCCCTGGGCTCAGCCGGCGGCCGCGGGCTCCGGCTGTTCGGCGGCGGGGCCGGGGACGGAGGCGACGGCCGAGGGGCGCTCACGCAGCGACAGCAGGACCCGCAGGACCGCGATCCACACCAGGCACGAGCCGAGCATGTGCAGCCCCACCAGGATCTCCGGGGTGTCGGTGAAGTACTGGACGTAACCGATCACGCCCTGCGCCATCAGCACCAGGAAGAGATCACGGGTACGGCGCTGCGGCCCGGCCGGCGCGTCGACGGCCTTCAGCACGAACCAGAGCGCCACCGTCAGCGCCACCACGACCCAGGCGAGATCGGCGTGCAGCTGCGCGATCATCTTCCAGTCGAGCGGGATGCGGTGGACGTCGCTGGAGTCGCCCGCGTGCCGTCCGGCACCCGTGACGACCGTGCCGACCGCGATCAGCAGACCGGCCGCGACCGTCAGCAGCCAGGTCAGCTGTGAGACCGCCTTGCCCACCAGCGGACGGGGCTCGGCGTCGCCCTCACGGACCCGCTGCCAGGTCAGCACGGCGACCGTGAGCAGCGCGGTGGAGAGCAGGAAGTGGGCCGCGACGGTGTACGGGTTGAGGCCGACGAGCACCACGATGCCGCCGAGCACCGCATTGCCCATGACCACCCAGAACTGTGCCCAGCCCAGCCGGGTGAGGCTGCGCCGCCACGGCTTCGCCGAGCGGGCCGCGATGATCGTCCAGCCGACCGCCGCGCACAGCACGTACGTGAGCATCCGGTTGCCGAACTCGATGGCGCCGTGGAAGCCCATCGCGCTGGTCGCGGTCAGGGACTCGTCGGTGCACTTGGGCCACGTCGGGCAGCCGAGGCCGGAGCCGGTGAGCCGGACGGCGCCGCCGGTCACCACGATGAGCACGGCCATCACGACGGCCGACATCGCCGCCCGGCGGACCGTCCGGGGGGACGGAGTCCAGCGTTCGGCGATGCAGAGAAGCGGGTTCCGCGTGGCTTGAGCGACTTCGGCTCGGGTCAGCTTGGGCACGCGCACCATCGTAAGCGGCGGCTTGTGCAAGCTTTCACGAGGGGGACGAGTTACCCCGAACCGGTGGGCCGGAGCGGTCCGTCCGTGTCATTCCCAGCGGAAGAACTTGGCTGCGGCGCCCAGCCCGAGCACCGCCCAGACCGCGAGGATCCCGAGATCCCGCCACGGCATCGAGGCACCGTGCTGGAGCACGTCCCGCAGTCCGTCCGACAGGGCCGCGATCGGCAGCAGCCCGAGCACCGACTGCACCGCGTCCGGGAACTTGTCCAGCGGCACGATGACCCCGCCGGCGACCAGCAGCAGCAGGAAGACCAGATTGGCGGCGGCGAGCGTCGCCTCCGCCTTCAGCGTCCCGGCCATCAGCAGCCCGAGCCCGGAGAAGGCCGCGGTGCCGAGCACGAGGAGCAGCAGGACGGCGAACGGGCTGCCGTGCGGCGACCAGCCGAGCGCGAACGCGATCGCCGTCAGCAGTACGACCTGCAGTACCTCGGTGACCAGCACGGAGAGGGTCTTGGCGGTCATCAGACCCCAGCGGGGCAGCGGTGAGGCACCGAGCCGCTTGAGCACGCCGTAGCGCCGCTCGAAGCCGGTGCCGATCGCCTGTCCGGTGAAGGCGGTGGACATGACGGCGAGCGCGAGAATGCCGGGCGCCAGGAAGTCGACGGACCTGCCCGCGCCCGTGTCCACGATGTCGACGGCGCTGAACAGCACCAGCAGCAGCGTCGGAATGATCACCGTCAGGAGCAGCTGCTCGCCGTTGCGCAGCAGCATCCGCGTCTCCAGCGCGGCCTGCGCACCGATCATGCGGGGAAGCGGGGCGGCACCGGGCCGCGGGGTGTACGTACCGGCGCTCATGCGCGCAGCTCCTTGCCGGTCAGTTCCAGGAAGACGTCCTCCAGGGTGTGGCGCTCGACGGAGATGCCGTCCGGCATCACGCCGTGCTGCGCGCACCAGGAGGTGACGGTGGCCAGCAGCTGCGGGTCGACCTGGCCGCTGATGCGGTACCCGCCGGTGGTGAGCTCGTCCGCCTGCGTGCCGTCGGGCAGCGCCTTCAGCAGCGAGCCGAGGTCGAGTCCGGGGCGGCCGGTGAAGCGCAGGGTGTTCTCGGCGCCGCCACGGCAGAGCGTCTCCGGGCTGCCCTGTGCGATGACCCGGCCCGCGTCGACGATGGCGACGTCGTCGGCCAGCTCCGCGGCCTCGTCCATGAAGTGGGTGGTGAGGACGACCGACACACCGTCGGAGCGCAGTTCCCGTACGAGATCCCAGGTGGAACGGCGGGCCTGCGGGTCGAGGCCCGCGGTCGGCTCGTCCAGGAACACCAGCTCGGGGCGGCCGACGACGGCCATCGCCAGGGCGAGCCGCTGCTGCTGGCCGCCGGAGAGCCGGCGGTAGGTCGTACGGCCGCAGCTGCCGAGGCCGAGGCGGTCGATCAAGGTGTCGACGTCCAGCGGGTGGGCGTGGAGTTTCGCCATGTGGCGGAGCATCTCGTCGGCGCGTGCTCCGGAGTGGACACCACCCGACTGCAGCATCACGCCGATCCGGGGGCGGAGCGCGGCCGCGTCGGTGACCGGGTCGAGGCCGAGGACGCGGACGGTGCCCGCGTCGGGCCGGCGGTAGCCCTCGCAGCTCTCGATCGTGGTGGTCTTGCCGGCGCCGTTGGGGCCGAGGACGGCGGTGACCGCACCGGTGCGTATGTCCAGGTCGAGGCCGTCGACGGCGGTTTTGGTGCCGTACCGCTTCACCAGGCCACGGATCTGCACGACCGGCTCGTTCTTCATGGCCGGTAAGTCTAGGCAGCGGCCCGGCGGGCGAGTCCCCCGGGGCCGAATTAGGTAACCCTAAGTGACGAACTCCACCATTGATCGTTTCGGACCGTGGTTGTCAGGGCCGGAGTAATTACGCAACAATGGCGTTGTGAAATACCAGGGCGAGGCTCCGCAGGAGGAACTCGCGACCGGCGAGCGCTCGACGCGCAACCGGGTCGCGCGCTCCATCCTGGACCACGGCCCGTCCACCGTCGCCGATCTGGCGAAGCGCCTGGGACTGACCCAGGCCGCCGTCCGCCGCCATCTGGACGCCCTCGTCTCCGACCGTGTCGTCGAGGCCCGCGAACAGCGGGTCTACGGGGCGCGGACCCGCGGTCGTCCGGCCAAGGTGTTCGCCCTGACCGACTGCGGCCGGGACGCCTTCGACCAGTCCTACGACAAGCTTGCCGCCGACGCTCTTCGCTGGATCGCCGAGACCGCGGGCGACGAGGCGGTCGTCGCCTTCGTCCGCGCCAGGGCGGCCGCCCAGTCGGCGGCCTACCGCAAGGCGATCGACGCGGCGGACCCCGAGAAGCGCACGGAGGCGCTGGCCAAGGCCTTGTCCACCGACGGGTACGCTGCTACGGCGCGAAGCGCGCCGGGCCCCCAGCAGGGCGAGCAGCTGTGCCAGCACCACTGCCCGGTCGCACATGTCGCCGAGCAGTTCCCGCAGCTGTGCGAGGCGGAGACGGAGATCTTCTCCAGCCTGCTCGGGACCCATGTGCAACGTCTGGCCACCATCGCCCACGGCGACGGGGTGTGCACGACGTTCGTACCGCGCGGCGGACCCGCAACCGCACAGACCACCACATCAGCATCTGCAAGCACGGCCGGGAGGAACCCCGCATGACGCTCCCCACGGAGACTGCCCACCCTGAGCTCGAGGGTCTGGGTACGTACGAATTCGGCTGGGCCGACTCCGACGCGGCAGGCGCGGCGGCCAAGCGCGGCCTCTCCGAGGCTGTCGTACGCGACATCTCGGCAAAGAAGAACGAGCCCGAGTGGATGCTGAAGCTCCGTCTCAAGGGGCTTCGCCTGTTCGACAAGAAGCCCATGCCGAACTGGGGCTCGGACCTGTCGGGCATCGACTTCGACAACATCAAGTACTTCGTGCGGTCCACCGAGAAGCAGGCGGAGTCCTGGGAGGACCTGCCCGAGGACATCAAGAACACGTACGACAAGCTCGGTATCCCGGAGGCGGAGAAGCAGCGCCTGGTCGCCGGTGTCGCCGCGCAGTACGAGTCCGAGGTCGTCTACCACCAGATCCGTGAGGACCTGGAGGAGCAGGGCGTCATCTTCCTCGACACGGACACCGCGCTGAAGGAGCACCCGGAGCTCTTCAAGGAGTACTTCGGCACGGTCATCCCGGTCGGCGACAACAAGTTCGCCTCGCTGAACTCGGCCGTGTGGTCCGGCGGCTCGTTCATCTACGTGCCGAAGGGTGTCCACGTCGACATCCCGCTGCAGGCCTACTTCCGTATCAACACGGAGAACATGGGCCAGTTCGAGCGGACGCTGATCATCGTCGACGAGGACGCCTACGTCCACTACGTCGAGGGCTGCACCGCGCCGATCTACTCCTCGGACTCGCTGCACTCCGCCGTTGTCGAGATCATCGTGAAGAAGGGCGGCCGCTGCCGTTACACGACGATCCAGAACTGGTCGAACAACGTCTACAACCTGGTCACCAAGCGCGCCGTGGCGTACGAGGGCGCGACCATGGAGTGGGTCGACGGCAACATCGGCTCCAAGGTCACCATGAAGTACCCGGCCGTCTACCTGATGGGCGAGCACGCCAAGGGCGAGACGCTCTCCATCGCCTTCGCGGGCGAGGGCCAGCACCAGGACGCCGGATCCAAGATGGTCCACATGGCGCCGAACACCTCCTCCAACATCGTCTCCAAGTCGGTGGCGCGAGGCGGCGGCCGTACCTCGTACCGAGGTCTGGTCGAGATCGGCGAGGGCGCCGGGGGCTCCAAGTCCAACGTGCTGTGCGACGCGCTCCTGGTCGACACGATCTCCCGCTCCGACACGTACCCGTACGTGGACGTCCGCGAGGACGACGTGTCCATGGGTCACGAGGCCACCGTCTCCAAGGTCTCCGAGGACCAGCTCTTCTACCTGATGAGCCGCGGTCTGACCGAGTTCGAGGCCATGGCCATGATCGTGCGCGGCTTCGTCGAGCCGATCGCGCGCGAGCTGCCCATGGAGTACGCGCTCGAGCTCAACCGGCTGATCGAGCTGCAGATGGAGGGTTCGGTCGGCTAGCACAGCCTGACGACCGAATCCCCCGACTTTTGACAGAGAAAGCGAGCACTACGACAGCCATGGCTGAGGCTCAGAACATTCCGGCGGGGTCCACCACCACCGGGTCCATCGCGGTGGCCGCCGAGTCGACCGTCGCCACGCGCATGAGCGCGCCCCCGTCCTTCGACGTAGCGGACTTCCCGGTCCCGCACGGCCGGGAGGAGGAGTGGCGGTTCACGCCGCTGGAGCGGCTGCGCGGGCTGCACGACGGCACCGCCGTCGCGACCGGTGGCGCCGTCAAGGTCGCGGTGGAAGTCCCCGAGGGCGTCACGGTCGAGACCGTCGGCCGTGACGACGCCCGGCTCGGCCGGGCCGGCACCCCGGTGGACCGTGTCGCCGCCCAGGCGTACTCGTCCTTCGAGCAGGCCTCGGTCATCACGGTCGCCAAGGAGGCAGTGCTTCCCGAGCCGATCCGGATCGCCGTGCACGGCGAGGGCGGTGTGGCCTACGCCCACCAGGTCGTCGAGCTGGGAGCCTTCGCCGAGGCCGTCGTCGTCATCGACCACACCGGTGACGCGGTCGTCGCGGGCAACGTCGAGTACGTCCTCGGTGACGGCGCGAAGCTCACCGTCGTCTCCGTCCAGGACTGGGACGACACCGCCGTCCACGCCGCCCAGCACAACGCGCTGATCGGCCGCGACGCCACCTTCAAGTCGATCGTCGTCACCTTCGGCGGCGACCTGGTCCGGCTCCACCCGCGGGTCGCCTACGCGGGCCCCGGCGGCGAGGCCGAGCTCTTCGGTCTGTACTTCACCGACAAGGGCCAGCACCAGGAGCACCGCCTCCTGGTCGACCACAACACCCCGCACTGCAAGTCCAACGCCGTCTACAAGGGCGCGCTGCAGGGCCAGGACGCGCACGCCGTCTGGATCGGTGACGTCCTCATCCAGGCCAAGGCCGAGGGCACCGACACGTACGAGATGAACCGCAACCTCGTTCTCACGGACGGTGCGCGGGTCGACTCGGTGCCGAACCTGGAGATCGAGACCGGCGAGATCGTCGGCGCCGGTCACGCCTCCGCGACCGGCCGCTTCGACGACGAGCAGCTCTTCTACCTGATGTCCCGCGGCATCCCGGCCGAGGAGGCCCGCCGACTCGTCGTGCGCGGTTTCTTCGCCGAGCTCGTCCAGCAGATCGGTCTGCCGGACGTCGAGGCCCGTCTGCTCGACAAGATCGAGGCCGAGCTGAAGGCTTCCGTCTGATGGCCTTCGTCAAAGTCTGTGCGCTGAGCGAGCTGGAGGAGGACACCCCGAAGCGGGTGGAGCTCGACGGTACGCCGGTCTCCCTGGTCCGCACCGAGGGCGAGGTGTTCGCGATCAACGACATCTGCTCGCACGCGAACGTCTCACTGTCCGAGGGAGAGGTCGAGGACTGCATGATCGAGTGCTGGCTGCACGGCTCCAGCTTCGACCTGCGCACCGGCAAGCCGTCCGGCCTTCCCGCGACGCGCCCCGTCCCCGTATACCCCGTCAAGATCGAAGGGGACGATGTGCTCGTCTCCGTCACCCAGGAGTCCTGAGTCACCCATGGCAACGCTTGAAATCCGCGACCTGCACGTCTCCGTCGAGGCCGACAACGCCACGAAGGAGATCCTCAAGGGCGTCGACCTGATCGTGAAGCAGGGCGAGACCCACGCCATCATGGGCCCCAACGGGTCCGGCAAGTCGACCCTCGCGTACTCCCTCGCGGGTCACCCCAAGTACACGATCACCAGCGGCACGGTGACCCTGGACGGCGAGGACGTCCTGGCGATGACCGTCGACGAGCGCGCCCGCGCCGGCCTCTTCCTGGCCATGCAGTACCCGGTCGAGATCCCCGGTGTCTCGGTCTCCAACTTCCTGCGTACCTCCGCCACCGCCGTCCGCGGCGAGGCGCCCAAGCTGCGTACCTGGGTGAAGGAGGTCAAGGAGACGATGGCCGATCTCCAGATGGACCCGGCGTTCGCCGAGCGCAACGTCAACGAGGGCTTCTCCGGTGGTGAGAAGAAGCGCCACGAGATCCTTCAGCTGGAGCTCCTCAAGCCGAAGGTCGCGATCCTCGACGAGACCGACTCCGGTCTGGACGTCGACGCCCTGCGCGTCGTCTCCGAGGGCGTGAACCGGGTCCGCGAGACCGGCGAGGTCGGCACGCTGCTGATCACGCACTACACGCGGATCCTCCGTTACATCAAGCCCGACTTCGTGCACGTCTTCGCCAACGGCCGTATTGCCGAGTCCGGCGGCGCCGAGCTCGCCGACAAGCTGGAGAACGAGGGCTACGAGGCATATGTGAAGGGTGGCGCTTCCGCGTGACACAGCTGCCGGGCCTCCTCGACACCGAGGCGATCCGCAAGGACTTCCCCCTGCTGGATCGTACGGTCCACGACGGGAAGAAGATCGTTTACCTGGACAGCGCGGCGACTTCGCAGAAGCCGCGCCAGGTGCTCGACGCTCTCAGTGAGTACTACGAGCGGCACAACGCCAACGTCCACCGAGGTGTGTACACGATCGCGGAGGAGGCCACGGCGCTGTACGAAGGCGCCCGTGACAAGGTCGCCGCGTTCATCAACGCGCCGAGCCGCAACGAGGTGATCTTCACCAAGAACGCCTCGGAGTCGCTCAACCTGGTGGCGAACATGCTCGGCTGGGCCGACGAGCCCTACCGGGTGGACCACGAGACCGAGATCGTCACCACGGAGATGGAGCACCACTCCAACATCGTGCCGTGGCAGCTGCTCTCGCAGCGCACCGGCGCGAAGCTGAAGTGGTTCGGCATCACCGACGACGGCCGCCTGGACCTGTCCAACATCGACGAGATCATCACGGAGAAGACGAAGATCGTCTCCTTCACGCTGGTCTCCAACATCATGGGCACGATCAACCCGGTCGAGAAGATCATCCGTCGTGCCCAGCAGGTCGGCGCGCTGGTCTGCATCGATGCCTCGCAGGCCGCCCCGCACATGGTGCTCGACGTGCAGGCGCTGCAGGCCGACTTCGTGGCCTTCACCGGTCACAAGATGGTCGGCCCGACCGGCATCGGTGTGCTCTGGGGCCGCCACGAGCTGCTGGAGGACCTGCCGCCGTTCCTCGGTGGCGGCGAGATGATCGAGACCGTGTCGATGCACTCGTCGACATACGCCCCGGCACCGCACAAGTTCGAGGCGGGTACGCCCCCGATCGCGCAGGCCGTCGGCCTCGGCGCGGCCGTGGACTACCTCTCGGCGATCGGCATGGACAAGATCTTCCAGCACGAGCACGCGATCACCGAGTACGCGGTGAAGCGCCTCCTGGAGGTCCCGGACCTCAAGATCATCGGTCCGGCCACCGCGGAGGACCGCGGCGCCACGATCTCGTTCACGCTCGGCGACATCCACCCGCACGACGTGGGCCAGGTCCTCGACGAGCAGGGCATCGCGGTCCGGGTCGGACACCACTGCGCACGGCCGGTCTGCCTGCGGTACGGAATTCCTGCGACGACGCGAGCGTCGTTCTATCTGTACTCCACGCCTGCCGAGGTCGACGCCCTGGTGGACGGTCTGGAGCATGTACGGAACTTCTTCGGCTGAGGGTTGACTGGTGAAGCTTGATTCGATGTACCAGGAAGTGATCCTGGACCACTACAAGCACCCCCACGGGCGCGGCCTGCGGGACGGCGACGCCGAGGTGCACCACGTCAACCCGACGTGCGGCGACGAGATCACGCTCCGGGTGAGGTACGACGGCGAGACCATCGCCGACGTGTCGTACGAGGGTCAGGGCTGCTCCATCAGCCAGGCCTCCGCCTCCGTGCTGAACGAGCTGCTGGTCGGCAAGGAGCTGGGCGAGGCGCAGAAGATCCAGGAGACCTTCCTGGAGCTGATGCAGTCGAAGGGTCAGCTGGAGCCGGACGATGCGATGGAGGAGGTGCTGGAGGACGCGGTCGCGTTCGCCGGTGTCTCGAAGTACCCGGCCCGGGTCAAGTGCGCGCTGCTGAGCTGGATGGCGTGGAAGGACGCGACGGCGCAGGCGCTGTCCGAAGGGAAGACGGCATGAGCGACAACGAGACTCTGACCACCAAGCCGGCCTCCGAGGAGGAGGTCCGCGAGGCCCTGTACGACGTCGTCGACCCCGAACTGGGCATCGACGTCGTCAACCTGGGCCTGATCTACGGCATTCACATCGACGACGCCAACATCGCCACCCTCGACATGACGCTGACGTCCGCGGCCTGCCCGCTGACCGATGTCATCGAGGACCAGGCGAAGTCCGCGACCGACGGCCTCGTCAGTGAGCTGCGGATCAACTGGGTCTGGATGCCGCCGTGGGGCCCGGACAAGATCACGGACGACGGGCGCGAGCAGCTGCGTGCGCTCGGCTTCAACGTCTGAGCCATATGCCTGACCCGAACGGCCCCCGGCTTCCACCGGGGGCCGTTCGGCGTCGTCCGTCTGCCCTACGGATGGTGTGCCCGCCGTTGGTACGGGAACCGGAGCGTACTCCTCGACATCACGCCGACGAGAGGCACGCCGTGCTGCATCAGTTTTCGCTGCGGAACCGTCGGGGCCACCGCCGCGGCCGGCGTTCCTGTGCTGGCGGCCCTGGGAGTCGACACCCCTGCGCACGCCGCCACTTACGGGACTTCGGCGAGGAGGCCGTCGTCGACGTGCCGGACCTGGCGGTGCCGGGTGCGCGGGCGCAGCTGATCACCGACGCCGGTTCCGCCGATATGTACGGGGACGTTACCGAGGCGAGGGACCTCGACCACGCCGAGTGGAAGAAGCCGCGTTCCGTCCGGTTCACCGTCAGCAGCTGACGACCGGGCACGGCTTCGCGTTCTGTCATGGCGAACGGCCATGTCCACCGTGCAGACTGGCGGTCATGGCCGTTTCCTTCTACTCCATCGTCGTCGACGCCCACGATCTGCCGTCGCAGGCCCGGTTCTGGTGCCGGGTGCTCGACTGGGAGGTGCTCTTCGAAGCCGACGACGAAGTCGTCATCGGCGCCGACAAGGACGCCGTGCCCGGCATCACCTTCGTCCCCGTACCGGAGGGGAAGACGGTCAAGAACCGGCTGCACATCGATCTCGCACCCGACGACCAGGCCGTGGAGGTCGCACGGATCATCGGCCTCGGTGCCACCCGGTCGGACGTCGGCCAGCGCGCCGATGCGGGCTGGGTGGTGCTGGCAGACCCCGAGGGGAACGAGTTCTGCGTGCTGACTCCGAAGAACTCGCTCATCGACTGAGAGCCGACTGCACCGGTACCCGGGTCGGACCCGTGTGCGCGGGCCCGACCCGCGCTCACGGGCCGAACTGCGGGGGCACGGCAGCGGCTTCGGCGAGCACCGGGCCCAGGTTCTCGTTGCGCATCCGGCGATCGACGTACAGCAGACCGGTCACCAGCTGAGGGAACGTGGCCGAGACGAGCTGGCTGACCAGCTGCCCCAGCAGCGTGGCCACCAGGTAGCCGCTCATGGCGACGACGACCGCCGTCGCATTCGGATCGGAGCCCAGGCTCTCCATGCCGATCATGCCGGGGAACATGCCGAGGATCGAGAACGGCAGCTGGATGATGTAGCTCGCCACGGCCGCCATGAGTATGGCGAGCAGAGAGATGCCGAAGATCCGCCACCAGTCACCGCGCACCAGCTGAGACGAGCGGCGCAGCGCGGCGACCGGGCGCTGCCCCTCGAAGACCGCGGCCGCGGGGGCCAGCGAGAACTTCACCCAGAGCCAAATCGCCAACGGGGCGGTGGCCAGAGCGCCCAGGACGCCCACCGCGATCGCCACCCCGCTGCCGGATCCGTCCAGGGTGATGAACGCGATCGTCATGGCGATGAAGGCGACCATCATGAGCACTATCGGGATGACCGCGACCAGGGAGGTCAGGAGCACCGTGCCGATCACGGCCGGGACCCGCGCCCAGGCCCGGCGCCAGATGATGCCGAAGGTGGTCGGCCGGCCCAGAACCGCGTCCTGCAGAACCGCCGGAACCGTCGCGTACATCATCGCCGTGGCGGTCATCAGCACCAGGACGGCCACCAGCCAGACGGCGCCGAGGGCGATCGCCAGCGGCACGATGTCCTCGGATCGAGGGCTCTCCTCCGAGGAGAGCTCCATGACCCGGTGCAGAGGGTCACTGACCGCGGAGTACGCGATCGCGACCGCCGCCCCGACCACGACCAGTGCCCCGCCGTACACGGCCGCGCCCACGCCGAACAGCTGCTTCCAGTAGCGGCCCATCGTGGAGAAGGCTCCACCGAGTATGTCCCCGAGACCGAGGGGCCGGAGTGGTATCACCCCGGGTTTCGGGGGCATCCAGCCGCCGCCCCATCCCGGCGGCCCGGGAGGCCCTCCGTACGGCGCTCCTCCGTACGGTGTGCCGCCCCCGGGCACACCGCCGCCCCACCCTGCGTCCTGCGCCACTGCTGCTCCGTTGTCTGTTGTCGTTGCTGTGTGCCGGTCGGGACACCGTAGCGGTCCGGACCCGGCAGCGGATCCCGGCCGGCACCACCGACCGCTGCGGGCCGGGGATGCCGGATCCGGCCCGGCGTTGTGTACAGGTGTACGCAACGATGCGTACACTCGTACACATGGGATATGGGCTGCTGGCCGCGGCCATCGCGGCGGAGGTGGCCGGGACGACGGCCATGAAGTACAGCGAGGGCTTCACCCGGCTGTGGCCCTCGCTCATCACCGTCGTCGGCTATCTGCTGGCCTTCTCGTTGCTCGCGCAGACCCTCAAGACACTGTCCATGGGAACCGCGTACGCCATCTGGGCCGGGGTCGGCACGGCCGCGGTCGCCACCATAGGCGTCCTGTTCATGGGTGAGTCCGGCAACCCGGTCAAGGTGGCGGGCATCGCCCTGGTCATCGCCGGCGTGGTGGTGCTCAACCTGGGCGGAGCCCACTGATGGTCCGCCGTTACGACCCCGAGCGCCGCGGCCGCATCATCGACGCGGCGATCCGGGTGGTGGGCGCAAGGGGCATCGCGGGGCTCAGCCACCGCTCCGTCGCCGCCGAGGCCGATGTGCCGCTCGGTTCGACGACGTATCACTTCGCCTCGCTCGACGATCTGCTGATCGCCGCGCTGCGCCGGTCGAACGAGCACTTCGCCCGCGCCATGCGGGAGAGCGAGGCGCTCCTCGCGCCGGACGCGGACCTCGCCGAGGAGCTGGCCCGGCTGCTGGGGGAGTGGTTCTCCGGCGGGCGCGGGCGACCGGAGCTGGAGTACGAGCTGTATCTTGCGGCGCTGCGCCGGCCGGCACTGCGGCCCGTCGCCGCCGAGTGGACGGACGGTACCGCCGAGCTGCTCGCCGGGCGCACCGACCCGGCCACCGCGCGGGCGCTGACAGCGCTGATGGACGGGATCTGTCTGCAGGTGCTGCTGACGGGCGGGACGTACGACGCGGCGTACACGCGGGAGATGCTGGCCCGGATCATCGGCTGACCAGGGCCGGTCAGGGCTGACAGGGCCGGCCACGGTCGGCCGGGGCAGGGCGGCGCAGAGCGGTCCCGGACCGGGTGGGCGTCGGCGCATCGCCCATCGGCAGGCCGGGGGCGTCCGGCCGGTTCAGCCGCCGACCGCCGTCAGCGCCGCCCGCACGCTCGCCTCGATGTCCGTGATCGGATACAGCGCCTCGCGAACCGTCCGGTCCCGGTCCACCACCAGCGTCAGCCGCTTCAGCCGGCTGACCCCCGAGGCGCGGAACGTCGGCAGCCGCAGCGCTGCCGCCAGCTCCAGCTCCGCGTCGGAAAGCAGTGGGAAGCGCAGCCCCTCCGCGTCCGCGAACGCCCGCTGCTCGTCCGGGCGTTGGGTGGAGACTCCGTGCACACTCGCCCCCGCCGCGGTGAACTCGGCCAACTGATCGCGGTACGTACAGGATTCGAGGGTGCAGCCGCGCGCGCCCGGGATCTCCGCCCAACCGGGCGGATAGGCGTCCCGGCGGGCGTAGGCGCCCGGAAAGCAGTACAGGACGGTGTACGGGGTGTCGGCGACCGGGTCGCTCAACACGCCGTAGCTGTCCTGTAGTTGCAGCTCGGGCAGGCGGGTGCCCACCAGTGCGTGCACCCGCGCCGCCTCCCGGGACGCCTCCTCGGTCGTCGCCATCGTCTCTCCGCCTCCCGTCACCCAGGTGTCGCCCCAGTCCTGGAGCGCGATCAACACAGGCAGCAGTGCCCGGCCGCGCGGGGTGAGCCGGTACTCGTACCGGGCCGGGCGGTCCTGGTACGGCTCCCGGGTCAGTACCCCCGCGTCGACCAGCAGGCGCAGCCGCTCGGTGAGTACCTTGCGGGACATACCCAGCTCCTGCTGGAGCGCGTCGAAGCGGTGCACCCCGCGCGCGGTGTCCCGCACGATCAGCAGGGTCCACCAGTCGCCGACGACATCGAGGGCCTGGGCGATCGCGCAGTCGGCGTCGGCCAGGCTGGTGCGCTGCGGCATTGCTTCGTCTTCTTCCGTTCTCTTCCTCATGGATTGACCCGCGGAAAGCATGCTGCCATAGTCCGTTCCCAAGGGGAACTCACTGGGGAGGGTGACGGGGATGGGGATGCTGCGGAACGTGCCGCGGACGGTGCGGCTGCTGGCCTTCGGGGCCTTCCTCAACGGAGTCGTCAGCTTCACCTTCGTCTATCTCTTCGTCTATCTGACCGGACCGCGCGAACTGACCGTTCCGCAGGCCGGAGTGATCGCCGGCATCGGCGGGGTCGGCCTGGTCGCCGGGAACTTCACCGGCGGCTGGTTCGGCGACCACTACGGCCACCGCCGGATGCTCCTCGCGGGCGCGCTGGTGAGCGGCGCGGTGCTCGTCACCCTGCCGGTCCTGCCGATCGCGGCGATGTACGCGGTGCTGCCGCTCGCGCAGTACGCGGCCGGCGTCGTACGCGCCGCCAACTCCGCACTCGTCGCCGTCTCCGTGCCCGAGGGCGGCCGACGCCAGAGCTTCGCCGTGATGCGCGCCGGCGGCAACGCGGGCTTCACCGTCGGCCCACCGCTCGGCGCGCTGATCGCCGCCCACTTCTCGTACGGCCTGCTGTTCGTCGTCGACGGCCTAGGGACGCTGCTCTTCGCCGTGTACGCATCGAAGGTGCTCCCGGCGCGCGGCACCGTACACACCCGGCAGGCCCGCAACCCCGACGCGCCCGGACTCCTGCGGGAGATGCGGGCGAGGCCGGCGGTGCCCGTGCTGCTCGCCGCGATCCTCTGCGTGGACCTCGTCTACCGGCAGCAGTACTCGACCCTGCCGGTCTTCCTCGCCGATCACGGCCGCAGCACCCAGTTCTACGGCTGGCTGCTCGCCATCAACGGCGGCGTCATCCTCTGCCTCGAACTCCCCGTGACGCACGCGCTGCGCCGACGGGCGCCGCTGAGCATCGTCGGCGCCGGTCTCTTGCTGGTGGGACTGGGGTTCGCGGTACTGATCCCGGGGGCGGGGGCGTTGTTCGCCGTCACCATGATGGCGTCGGTGACCGCGGGCGAGATCCTCTACAAGACCACCGCCACGGCATACGTCGCCGACCAGGCACACGCCCATGCGCAGGGCCGCTTCCAGAGTCTGTACGCGGGCGCCTCCATCAGCGGGCAGGTGCTGGCGCCACCGCTCGGCGGCGCGCTCTACGCCGCCGCGCCGGAGCTGCTCTGGCCGGCCTGCGCGCTGCTGGCGGGCGGCGCGGGCCTCGCGGTGCTGGCGGCGCGGCGGCTGAGCGGGCCCGGGGCGAAGACCGTGCGGGGGCCGGTGCGCGACGCGTCTGCGGCGCAGGCGCCACCCGTACGGCAGGCACGGTCCGGGTGACCGGACCGTGCGAGGCCGGCGGGGGCCGCGCGGTGACCGTCCGGCGAGACCGGTTGGCTCCGGCGGGTCCTCGCCGGTTAGGTTTCGTGTCATGACCGACACGACTTCTCGCACCACCGGCGCCGTCGCCGCCGGCCTCGCCACCATCGCCGGCGACGGTTCCGTTCTCGACACCTGGTACCCCGCCCCCGCGCTCACCGCCGAGCCCGGTCCGGCCGGAACCGAGCGGCTCACCCCCGACCTCGCCGTGAACCTGCTCGGTGAGGGTGCGGCCAAGGCCATCGGCGTGGACGCCCGCCGCGGTGTCGAGATCGTCGCCGTCCGTACGGTCATCGCCTCGCTCGACGACAAGCCGCTCGATGCGCACGACGCGTACCTGCGCCTGCACCTCCTCTCGCACCGCCTCGTCCAGCCGCACGGCCAGAACCTGGACGGCATCTTCGGCTTCCTCGCCAACGTCGCCTGGACGTCGCTGGGTCCGGTCGCCGTCGACGACCTGGAGCACGTGCGGCTGAACGCCCGCGCCGACGGCCTGCACCTCCAGGTCACCTCGGTCGACAAGTTCCCCCGGATGACGGACTACGTCGCTCCGAAGGGCGTCCGGATCGCCGACGCCGACCGGGTCAGGCTCGGCGCGCACCTCGCCGCCGGTACGACCGTCATGCACGAGGGCTTCGTCAACTTCAACGCCGGCACGCTCGGCACGTCGATGGTCGAGGGCCGCATCTCCGCGGGCGTCGTCGTCGGCAACGGCTCCGACATCGGCGGTGGCGCCTCCACGATGGGCACCCTCTCCGGCGGTGGCAAGGAGCGCATCGTCATCGGCGAGCGCTGCCTGATCGGCGCCGAGGCCGGCGTCGGGATCGCGCTCGGCGACGAGTGCGTCGTCGAGGCCGGTCTGTACGTCACCGCCGGTACGCGCATCACGCTGCCGGACGGCCAGATCGTCAAGGCGCGCGAGCTCTCCGGGGCCTCGAACATCCTGTTCCGCCGCAACTCGATCACCGGCGCCGTCGAGGCCCGCCCGAACAACGCGGTGTGGGACGGCCTGAACGAGATCCTGCACAGCCACAACTAGCGTGTAGCCGCGAGGAGTTCCTCGTACGCCCTCCGCAGCCCGTCGGTCGCCTCGCGCCCGGCGGGCTGCAGCGGTTCCCGGACCGGGCCCATGTCGAGCAGCGCCTTGACCGTCACGGTGCCGGGCAGACCCGACGCCATCATCAGCTCGGCCAGCGGCGCGGTCAGCAGATTGAGCCGGGCGGCCTCCGCGGTGTCCCCGGCGTCGAACGCGTCGATGACCTCACGCAGTTGCCGGGGCGCCACATTGGCGACCGTGCTGACATAGCCCGCCGCGCCCACCGCGTACAACGGCAGGTTGAGTTCCTCGCAACCCGAGTAGTACGCGAGCGAGGTCGCGCCGATCACCTTCGTCGAGCCGAGCAGGTCGTACGCGCAGTCCTTCACCGCCGCGATGCGCGGGTGCTCGGCCAGCCGCAGCAGGGTCGCCGGCTCGATACGGGTGCCGGTGCGGCCGGGGATGTCGTACAGCATCAGCGGAATGCCGGTCGCGTCGGCGACGCGCCCGAAGTGCGCCTCGACGGCGGCCTGCGGGGGTCTGCTGTAATACGGCGTCACGACCAACAGCCCGTCCGCTCCGGCCTGTTCGGCCTGTTGCGCCAGCTGCACGGTGTGCCGGGTGTCCGCACTGCCGACCCCCGCGACGAGCGGTACGCCGTCGCCGACGGCCTCCCGGACCGCGCGCAGCAGTGCGGTCTTCTCGGCGTCGGTGGTGGTCGGGGACTCGCCGGTGGTCCCGCTGAGCACCAGGCCGTCGCAGCCGTCGGCGACGAGGCCGGCGGCATGCTTCCCGGCGGTGTCCAGGTCCAGGTCGCCCTCGGCGGTGAACGGAGTGATCATGGCGCAGAGGGCGCGACCGAAGGGGGCTACGGATGCTGTCATGTCCGAAGTGTCCGACGGCCGGACCGTAAAGGTCTACTTAGTTCTTCTTGGGGTGAAGAGGAAGGAACGCTGAACAATGGTCCTAGGAGTCCGGTCCGCGCTCTGGCATGATCGAACGCCTATGCGGCAGGCCGATACGGGGGCGGGTGCATGAGCATGCAGGAAACGGCGAGTACGGGGAGCGGTACGCGAAGAGCGGTGGCGGCCGCGTGCACGGCCGGGGTGTTGGCCCTGTCGCTGTCGGGATGCGCCGGACTGTTCGTGCCGGCCGGCGAGGGGGAGCCGGCGCCGACGCCGAGCGTTTCGCGGACGCCCGGCCGGGTGCACGCGGAGAAGCTGCAGCCCGGTGATCTGTCCACCGCCCCGCCGGCCACCGGCGACGTGACCAGCCCGGCCCCGCCGCCGAGTGCCGCCGCCCGGGCCGACTGCCCGTCCTCCGGCGTCGTCGTGGACATGGGCGAGGTGCAGGCCGCACTGGGTCACCGGGCCGTGGGGCTCACGCTCACCAACTGCGGGAGCAAGCCGTACCGGGTCGACGGCTACCCGTCCGTCCGGGTCCTGGACGACGAAGGCGAACCGCTGCCGGTCAAGGTGAACCCGGGCTCCTCGTACATGGGAACCGACCCGGGGCCGAAAGAGATCATGCTGAAGCCGGGGAAGTCTCTGCACTCGCTGCTCGCCTGGGTCTCCACCGCGACCGGCGGCGACCTCATCGAGGGCGACGCGCTGGAGATCGCACCGGCACCGGGGCTGGAGGCGCGTACCTTCCCGCTGAAGGGGAGCGACGTACGGCTGCTCGACGAGCTGAACATGACCGCCTGGCGCACCGTGTCGCCCCAGTAGCGCCTCCGGGGCGGCTCAGAGGGCCAGCTTGAAACCTTCGTGGCTTCGGTCGAAGCCCAGCGACTCGTAGAACCGGTGCGCGTCGGCACGCCGCTTGCTGCTGGTCAGCTGCACCAGCGCGCACCCCCGCAGCCGGGCCCGGTCGACGGCCTGCCTCATCAGCTCCCGCCCCAGCCCACCGCCCCGCCGGTCGGCCCTGATCCGCACCGCCTCGATCAGCGCCCGCTCCGCGCCGCGCTTCCCGAGCCCCGGTATGTACGTGGCCTGCAGACAGCCCAGCACGGTGTCGCCGTCCACCAGCACAAGCATTTCGTTGCGCGGATCGCTCTCGATGTCGGCGAAGGCTTTTTCGTACCCCCGGTCGACCACGACCGAGGCCGGGTCCACGACGCGGTTCTCGTCCGCGAGGAGCGCGAGGACGGCGGGCAGGTCGGCGCGGGTGGCGGTGCGAAGGATCATGTCCCGGAGTCTGGCACGGGTACCTGAGCGCTGAGCAGCCGGATACGGTGCGGCCGCGCGGTCGGCCGCCGCCCGTGAAACCGGTGGTTGACCTCGAGCGTGCTTGACGTATCAGGGTGGTCGTCAGCGGCGCACCGCAGGGGTGCCCCGGCGAGGAGGACCGTCATGAGCGTGCAGTTCGAGTCCCGTCCCGATGTCGTCCGGCGCGATGCGGGCCTCGTCAAGGCCAGTACCTGGGACGTCGGCACCCCTGTGCGGCAGCGGCAGGCGGTCGAGGCCATCCGCGAGGTGTGGGGCGGCCGGGACTGGCCGCACCCGGGGCTGCTCTCGTACACCGTGCACGCCGGGGACGACGGGAAGACGCTGTTCCACTACTCGCAGTGGAGTGGTGAAGGCGCATATCAGGAGTTCCTCGCGAGCGGACGGGACGCGCGCAACGCCGACATCGATGCCTCCGTGCCAGGGATCCGCCGGCTCGGCCTGCACACGTACGAGCTCTACCGCTCCACGGCGCCGAGCGACGCCGACGCCCCTGAGCCGGGATGCGTCGTGATCGTCGACGTCGAGTTCGACGGGCCGGACAAGGCGCGTCAACGGGACTGGGTGGACACCGTGTTCGAGGCGATCGGGACGGATCCGGCGCCCGCCCCCGGCGGCATCTCCGGGCACTTCCACGTGAGCGTCGACGGGACCCGCGTACTCAACTACGCGGAATGGGCGAGCGCGCAGGCGCACATCGACGCGCTCGCCGCTCCCGGCGACGGCGTCGGGTCCAGGACACCGCAGTGGCAGCGGGTGCAGTCCTACCCGGGGGTGAGCGGCGGCGGTGTGCACCGCTACTCGCGCGCGCTCAGTCTGAGGGCGGCCGGGTAGCCGGCGAGGACCGGGGGCCACGGGCGCAGGCGCGACGCCTGCGGACCGCCGGTGGTTCGGGTGGACGATGCGGATGCAGCACGCGCTCCGGCGAGTGTGAGAGGCGTACGAGGGGGTGCCCGAGCCCATCGATTCCTGTGCTGTGCAGGGCAGTTGCCGAGGTCGGCCGGGTGATCGGCTGCCGTCCGTCCTAGGGGCCGAGTGGCATGGGCGAAATGCGTCTACGCTTGGTCGGCCTGGGACCACCGCCCCCTGCGGGTCGGTCCGAGCCCGTACCCCCGTACGTCCGAGGAGAACCACCTGATGTCCGCAGAGCGCCCCACCCTGCCACCGGTACGGCTGCACTCCCAGGCGGAGCTGGCACGGGACGCGCTCGCCGCGCCGCTGCTCGCCCGAGCCGTCCGGCTCGCCCGCTGGGCGGGACCCGGGACCCGCGTCGGCGCCGGCGGCGAGCTCGTCGAGGCGCAGCTGCCCGCCGCGGCCGAGCACCTCGGGCTGGCGGCGGACGAGGACGGTGCCGCGGAGGCAAGTGAGGCGTGGCGGCTCGCGGTCGACACCGGGCTCCTCGACGTCCACGACCCGGAGGGGGACGACGCCGGAGACGACGCCGAGGGGACCGTCAGCGCGGGCGAGAACCTGGGACTGCTGACCGGCGGCTCCCCGCAGGACGTCCTGACGATCTGGCTCGACGGCCTGGAGGCCGTGCACGCCGACGCCACCGCACCCGTCTTCGACGACTTCGCCGATCTCGTCGGCGAGGACGGGTCGATCGACTTCGACTCCCTGGACTGGGACCCGGAGGCGGAAGCGGAATTCCTCGACGGAGTGCTCGGCAACCTGTATCTGCTCACGGTCGGCGACGGGAGCGAGGGCGAGGCGCCCGTACCGTTGCCCGCGCTCGCCGCGTCGATGATCGTGCCCGACGAGATGGGCGAGCCCACCGACGACATCCTGGAACAGGTGTCGGAGGCGATGATGCGCCTCGACGACCAGTTCCGGCTTCTCGAACCGATCGGCATCGTCGCCTACCGGCCGGTGGACGAGACGCTGCTCGCCGAGGAGGGCGAGGAGGCCCAGCCGCCCGCCGACGACGAGGACGTCAGCCGGTACGGCATGGTGCGGCTGACCCCCCTCGGCCTGTACGGCATCCGGGCCCGGATGCTGGAGGCCGGCATCGATGCCCCGGCGATCGGTGATCTCGTGGACAAGGGCGCGGACACGCTCCTCGGCGGCATCGCCTACTACCCGGAGGCTGCGGCGCGCACCGAGGTCGAGCAGTGGCTCGCCCGTCGCGGCGCGGACGGGGCCGCGGGCGAACTGCTGGACGCGGCGCGCGGTACGGACCAGCAGGCCCCGCTGCGCAGGCTGCACTGTCAGCAGGCGCTCGCCCTGGTCGGCGCGGAGGCCGAGCCCGCGGTCCGTGCGGTGCTCGACGACGCGGAGCTGGGCGGCCTCGCCCGGGTCTGGCTCGCCGAGCGCGGGGCGGCCGACGTACCCCCGCCGCCGGAGGCGATGATCTTCTGGCTCGCCGTCGACACGATCGCCGCCCAGCTGGAGGCGGACGGCGACCTGGACGAACTCCAGGGGCTCGTCGAAGGGCTCTCCGGCCAGCACAGCGGGTTCTTCGACGAGGCGTGGCGGGTGGCGCACCCGGCGACGGCGGACGTCCTGGAGGCGATGGGGCGGCTGCACAGCGACAAGACGAAGGCGAAGGAAGCAAGGAAGGCGGCGTTCAAGGCGCGGTCCCGTTCGGGCGGCTGAGCGGGGCGGCCGCCGTGTCCGCCGCGGCACCGGGCCGTCGAGTCGGGCAGCCGGGCGGAGGGCGGGGCAAGGGCTCTGTGAAGGTTCACAGAAAGGATGTCGCTCGAAGACGCCCGCAGTTCAACTGGTGTTGGTGCAGGGGCGGGAGCGTGAGCCCGCAAACACCCGTCCGAGCAGCTCCAGGAGTCTCGAGATGCCCTTCACGCGCAGGGAATTCACCAAGCAGTCCGCCGTCACCGGTGCCGGCATCGCCCTGACCGGTACCGTCGCCGCCCTGGCTACCGCGCCTGGTGCCCTCGCCGCGCAGGAGTCCGGCCACGGCCACGACGACCACCATGGTCATGACCACGGACACGGTCACAGCCACGAGCCCGGCTACGGGCCGCTGGTCCCCGACCCGAAGGGCATACTCGCGCTGCCCGCCGGCTTCTCGTACCGCATCATCACCCACAGCGGTGTCACCAAGCTGGAATCCGGCGAGTACACCCCCTCCAACCACGACGGCACGGCCGCCTTCGAGGGCCCGCGCGGCGTCACCCTGCTCGTCAACAACCACGAGCTGAGCGGCACCCGGGCAGGCTGGGAGCACCCCGTCCCGCTCACCGAGGGCCTCGTCTACGACCCGATCGCCGCCGGTGGCTGCACCGTCGTCGAGACCCGCCGCGACGGCCGCACCGCCGAGTGGGTCGGCATCGCCGGCACGTCCACCAACTGTGCCGGTGGTGCCACCCCGTGGGGTACCTGGCTCACCTGCGAGGAGACCGAGGACAAGGCCGGTAAGAACGGTCTGCTCAAGGACCACGGCTACGTCTTCGAGGTAGACCCGTACGACGAGCGCGCCAACCGCGACCCGCGCCCGATCAAGGCGTTCGGCCGGTACGCCCACGAGGCTGTCGTCATCGACCCCAAGCTCGGCCACGCCTACCTGACCGAGGACGCGGCCGGCCCCAACGGGCTGCTCTACCGCTGGGTTCCGCCGCACGGCTTCAAGCACGGCCGCGGCAAGCTGCGCACGCTCGCCGACGACGCCGGTGTCCTCCAGGCCACCAAGTGCTTCGACAAGAGCGGCAAGTTCGTCGACGACCTGTCCCGCGCCACCAAGATCGGCACGGTGTACGGCGTGGACTGGGTCGACGTCGTCGACCGCGACGCCAAGACCGTCTCCGTGCGCAAGCAGTTCGGCGACCAGGACGTGACCCGCGCCCGCAAGCTCGAAGGCATGTGGTGGGGTGACGGCGGCGTCTACATCGTCTCCTCGTTCGCCCGCGAGGAGAGCCCCGTCCAGCACGACGGCCAGGTCTGGTTCTACGACCCGAAGCGCCGCACGCTGACGTTGAAGGTCCTCCTCGGCGTGAACGCCGACCCGTCGAAGGACGGCGCCTTCGACGGCCCGGACAACATCACCGTCTCGCCGTACGGCGGTCTGGTCATCGCCGAGGACGGCGAGGGCGTCCAGCACCTCTTCGGGGCGACGGAGAGCGGCCGCACCTACCCGATCGCGCGCAACGACCTGAACGTGGGCACGGCCGAGGAGCCGGAGTACAGCGAGTTCACCGGTGTCACCTTCTCGCCCGACGGGAAGACGCTGTTCGCCAACATCCAGACGCCCGGCATCATGCTCGCCATCACCGGCCCGTGGAAGCGCCAGCCGAACCGGCACTGACGCACCGTCCGGACGCGCGGAATAACCCGTCGCGCGTCCGGAGGCCGGTCTTCTAAGGTCCTGTCTGTGCCCAGGTGCGCAGGCAGGACCTACTTCCACTCTTAATGGGGATGTCGCGGGTTCGAGTCCCGCCATCGGCTTTCGAGCCGGTGTAGCTCAGTGGGTAGAGCACCTTCGTCGGTTCCGCCGACTGTGATCTCTGGGCACGTACAGCTCAAAGAAATTGCACGCACCTCCCGGTGCGCGGGCCACGGCTACTTCTTCGAACAAGTTCCGCCGTCGCCGACCTTGATCTCGGGAGGCACAGCATCGGGTGCCCGGTGCGCAGGTGACGGATACTTCCGACGGTTGCGGGTTCGAGTCCCGCCCGGCCACGGCCGGTAGCTCAAGGGCAGAGCATCAGGCAAGCCCGTCGCCGACTCCTGATCTCGGGCACCCCTGCGCTGTGTCTTTCCCCAACGAATTCGGGGGAATTCACCATGGCACGCTTCAATGCCCGCATCGTCGAGGTGAAGGCGACGTCGCCCGTGAAGTCGACCGGGCGCACCGCACCCACCTGTCAGGGAGGCCGCGGACATCTCCGCGACAACCGTTCGGAACTTTTCCTGCTTGCCGTCGCCCATTTCGTCTCGCAGCAGACGTTCTACGAGAATTCCGAGCAGCGTGACAGCCGATTCGCCACGCTGGTACGCATCCTTGCGGTGGGTGACCCCGACTGGACCGCCGGACTGCTGGGATGGCTGCGCCGCGACGGCGGGATGCGCACCGCGGCGATCGTCGGCGCCGCCGAGTACGTGAAGGCCCGCCTCGACGCGGGGGCCGAGGACGGGCCGTCCAACCGGCAGGTCGTCGACTCCGTCCTGCTGCGCGCCGACGAGCCGGGTGAGCTGCTGGGGTACTGGACGTCGCGGTACGGCCGTACCGTGCCCAAGCCCGTCAAGCGCGGGATCGCCGACGCCGTACGCCGCCTCTACGACGGCAAGTCGCTGCTGAAGTACGACACCGCGTCCAAGGGCTACCGCTTCGGCGACATCCTGAACCTGGTGCATGCGGCGCCCGCCCCGGAGAAGGCCTGGCAGGGCGAGCTGTTCCGCTATGCGCTCGACCGCCGGCATCACCCGGACGCGGCTGTTCCGCCTGCCTCGAACCGCACCCTCATCGCCCACCGGGCGCTGATGGAGCTGCCGGTCGACGAGCGGCGGGCCGTGATCACCGCGCCCGACGGGTCGGACCGACTGGCGGCGGCAGGCATGACCTGGGAGGCCCTCGCGGGCTGGCTGCAGGGTCCGATGGACGCAGCGGCATGGGAGGCCGTCATTCCGTCGATGGGGGCGATGGCACTCGTCCGCAATCTGCGGAACTTCGACGAGGCGGGCGTCTCGGACGAGGTCGCAGCGCAGGTGGCGGCGAAGATCTCCGACCCGGCCGTGGTCGCCGCATCGCGGCAGTTTCCGTTCCGCTACCTCGCGGCGTACCGGCACGCCCCGTCGCTGCGCTGGGCGTACCCGCTGGAGCAGGCGCTCGGCCACTCCCTCGCGAACGTCCCGGCGTTGCGGGGGCGGACGCTGATCCTGGTCGACCGCTCGGGCTCGATGTGGTCGCCGCTCTCGGACCGGTCGCGGCTGAACCGGGCCGACGCCGCCGCGATCTTCGGCGCGGCGCTCGCGCTTCGGGCCGCCGATGCCGATCTGGTGGAATTCGGTACGAACAGCGCACCGGTGACCTTTCGCGGGGGCGAGTCCGTGCTGAAGATCCTGGACCGGTTCGGTGATCTCGGTGGCACCAACACCGCGGAGGCGGTCCGCCGGCACTACCGCGGCCACGACCGGGTGCTGATCGTCACGGACGAGCAGGCGTCGTTCACGTACTACGGCGATGCCACCGAGGCCGTCCCGGCGAGTGTGCCCGTGTACACCTGGAATCTGGCCGGATACCGGGTCGGGCACGCCCCGTCCGGAAGCGAGAACCGCCACACCTTCGGGGGTCTTTCGGACGCCGCATTCCGCATGGTGCCCCTGCTGGAGGCGGGGCGGGACGCCGACTGGCCCTGGAAACGCTGATTACGAATACGGCATCAGTGGGCCCTCGGGAGCGGTCGGGCATGGCGTCACGCGTCCCGGAGGCGCATACTCAACGTAATGAAACAGTCAGCCGGATCCCGGCGTCACCTGCCTTCCAGTCCCTTCAACCGCCCGGCCCAGGCGGCCCCACCGGTCGAATGCTTCGATGTGGGCGACAGGGTGTCGCATGACCAGTTCGGACTCGGTCGAGTCCTCGCTGTCGAGGGCGACAACGACGCAGTGCTCATCGACTTCTCGGGGCGACAGGGGAGGATCCTGAGCCCGTACTCCAAGCTGACCAAGCTCTGAGAGGGACGACGAGCGTACGAAGCGTCCGTCCCGCACTCCCCTTCCGGGGCACCCGCAGATCCAGCAGGTGCCCCGGAAGCCATTTCAGGAGGCGGGCTCCAGGAGTGTGCGCAGCGCCCTTCTACAGCGCCTGTGCGGCGGGCTTGACCATGCCGCGGACCGTGCGCGACTTGACGAAGTCACCCATCGCCGTCATTTCCCACTCGCCCGAGAACTGCTTGATCAGCTTCGCCATCATCACGCCGGTCTGCGGTTCGGCGCCGGTCAGGTCGAAGCGGACCAGTTCCTCGCCGGAGGTCGCGTCGATCAGCCGGCAGTAGGCCTTGGCGACCTCGGTGAACTTCTGGCCGGTGAACGAGTTGACCGTGAAGACCAGCCCCGTCGCCTCCGGGGGGATCCGGCCCAGGTCCACGACGATCACCTCGTCGTCCCCCGCGCCCTCGCCCGTGAGGTTGTCGCCGGAGTGCTTGATCGCGCCGTTCAGGATGGAGAGCTTGCCGAAGTAGCAGCTGTCCAGATGGTTCCGGTTGGGGCCGTAGGCGATCACCGAGGCGTCGAGGTCGATGTCCTTGCCACGGAACGCGGGTTCCCAGCCGAGCCCCATCTTGACCTGCGAGAGCAGCGGGCGGCCGCCCTTGACCAGGGACACCGTCTGGTTCTTCTGGAGGTTGACCCGGCCCTTGTCGAGGTTGATCTTGCCGGAGCCGGCGGGCGCCGGGGCGGCGACGGGCGGAGCCGCGGGAGGGGCCGCGGGAGCGGCGGTCCGCGGGTCCACGGGGGCGGCGGCAGGCATCGGGGGTGCGACCGGCGCGGGCGGTGCGGCGGGCTCCTCGACCGAGACGCCGAAGTCCGTGGCGATACCCGCCAGCCCGTCGGCGTAGCCCTGGCCGACCGCTCGGGCCTTCCAGGCGCCGTTGCGCAGATAGACCTCGATGACCACGAGCGCCGTCTCGGCACCGAGACGGGGCGGGGTGAAGGTGGCGAGCACGCTGCCGTCGTCCGCGTTGCGCACGGTGGCGGTGGGCTCGATGCCCTGGAATGTCTGCCCCGCCGCGTCCGGGCTCGCCGTGACGACGATCTTCTCGATGCCGGGCGGTACCGCGGCGGTGTCCACCACGATCGCGTCCGGCGCCGTGCCGCCGCCGGAGCGGTAGGTCACACCGGGGCCGGTGGGCTGGTTGTAGAAGATGAAGTCGTCGTCGGAACGCACCTTGCCGTCGGCGGTGAGCAGCAGGCCCGAGACGTCGAGCCGCACCGGGGCGGCGACGTCCACCGCCACGCGGGCGGTGGAGAGAGGGATGTTCGAGCCGGGGGTCATAGCGGTCATGCTGGGGGTAACGAACGACCCGGCTTTGCCGTTCCCTTACCTTCGCCGGCTTGCTCCGTACGGATCAGCGCCCGCCGCGCGCCCGGTTGCGGGGGTGGTCGCGGGCGGTGCGCTCGTTGCCGTGCTTGTACGCGCCCGTCCAGCGCGCCATGACGAGTTGGGCGTCGCCGGACACCACTTCGGCCAGGAACTTCTCCGCCCGGCCGCCGCGCAGGGTGCCCGCCGGGCGGCCGTGACGGGTGATCGTGACGCTCGCGTCGCCATGTCGCTCGTACTGGAATCCGGAAGGCTTCGGCATGGCCGTATGGTGCCCGTCCGCTCCGGATGCCGTCGCCCGATTTTCCGACCGGTACGGCCGGATCGGCTAGTACGGCCAGATCGGCGGATGGGTGACGAAGTGGCCGCCGAGGTGGGCGTGGTCCGGGTTGGCCGGGTCGAGTTCGCCCTGTTCCGCGACGAGCTTCTCCGCGTACTGCTCGGAGTCGTCCTGCGGCTCGTACCCGAGCGACCGGGCCGTGGTCAGGTCCCACCACAGGCGGGTGTTGTCGGAGGAGCCGTAGATCACCGTGTGCCCGACCTCGTCGGCGGTGAGCGCGGCGTGGAAGAGCCGGGCGCCGTCACCGGGGCTCATCCACACCGAGAGCATCCGTACGGATGTCGGTTCCATGAAGCAGGAGCCGATGCGCACGGAGACGGTCTCCATGGCGTGCTTGTCCCAGTACAGCTGTGCGAGGTCTTCGCCGAACGACTTGGAGAGGCCGTAGAAGGTGTCGGGGCGGCGCGGGGTGTCGATCGGGATCAGTGGATCGCCGGGCAGCGGGCGGGGGGTGTAGCCGATGGCGTGGTTGGAGGAGGCGAACACGATACGCCGGACGCCCTCCTCGCGCGCGGCCTCGTACAGGTTGTACGTCCCCTCGATGTTGGCTCGCAGGATCTTGTCGAAAGAGGCTTCCAGTGAGATGCCCGCGAGGTGGATGATCGCGTCGACGCCGCGCACGGCCTCACGCAGCGCCTCCTTGTCGCCGAGGTCGGCCGTGATCGCGTCCGGCTCGCCCTCGATGGGGGTGGCGTCGAAGAGGCGGAGTTCGTAGCCGTACGCGGGCAGCAGGCCGCGCATCAGGGTGCCGAGGCCGCCGGCGGCGCCGGTGAGCAGGACGGTGCGGGGAGCGGGCATTCGCTGATCTCCTCGGTACATACGCGCGACACATCAAATCCATGGACGACATTCACATGCATGGACAAACTAAGAAGTGAGAGCGCGGTGCGTCAAGTGGTGCGCGCCTCCTGTGCGGGGGTGTCGGCTCCGTCTCGACTCCGCCTCCGTGTCGCGGCTCCCCGTCTTGACCTGCCCTGCGTGGCTGCCTTAACTTGGTGGCGTTCATGAATATGGACGCCGATCAGAATTGTGCACGCCTGAATCCGCTCAGGGAGCGCCCGTGACCTCAGCCCCCCTTGCCGCCCGACTCACCCATGTCGCCGGGCCGCTCTTCTTCCCCGTCACCGCCTACGGGCCGGACGGCGCTGTCGATCTCGACGCCTTCCGCGCGCATGTGCGCACCGGCATCGATGCCGGTGCGGCCGCCGTCTTCGCCTGCTGCGGCACGGGCGAGTTCCACGCGCTGACGCCGGAGGAGTTCCGTCTCGTCGTCGCCGCGGCGGTCGAGGAGACCGCCGGGGAGGTGCCCGTCGTCGCGGGCGCCGGGTACGGCACGGCCCTCGCGATCCGGTACGCGAAGCTCGCCGAGGAAGCGGGCGCGGACGGGCTCCTCGCCATGCCGCCGTACCTGGTCTTCGCCGACCAGGAAGGGCTGCTCGCCCACTACACGGCGCTGGCCGCGGCCACCTCTCTGGAGACGATCGTCTACCAGCGCGACAACGCCGTCTTCACCCCGGAGACCGTCGTCGCCCTGGCCCGGACGCCCGGGGTCATCGGCCTCAAGGACGGCTACGGCGACCTCGACCTGATGCAGCGCATCGTCAGCGCCGTCCGTACCGAACTGCCCGGCCAGGACTTCCTGTACTTCAACGGGCTGCCCACCGCCGAACTCACCGGGCTCGCCTACCGCGGCATCGGCGTCACGCTCTACTCCTCCGCCGTGTTCGCCTTCGCACCGGACATCGCCCTCGCCTTCCACCGGGCCCTGGACTCCGGTGACGACGAGTTCGCCAACGCACTGCTCGACCACTTCTACCGGCCGCTCGTCGAGCTGCGTGCCAAGGGCCGCGGCTATGCCGTCTCGCTGGTCAAGGCCGCCGTCCGGCTGGAGGGTCACGCGGTCGGCGAGGTCCGCACCCCGCTGACCGAGCCGCCTGCCGCGCACATCGAGGAGCTGGCCGGGATCATCGAGCGCGGCCGCGCCGTGCTGGAGAAGTACGGACAGGCCAGGACCGCGCCCGAGGAGCCCGCAGTATGAAGGCCTCCGCCTTCCTGTACCCGTGGGACATCGTCGGGGACCCGGACGCCGCCGCCCGTGTCGCGGACCTCGGCGTCGGGCAGGTGACGCTCGCCGCCGCCTACCACTCGACCCGTGCGCTGACCCCGCGTCACCCCGCCCGCCGGATCGTCACCGCCGAACACGCCGCGGTGTTGTACCCGGCGGACGCCGGGCGGTGGGCAGGGCGTGAACTGCGCCCGTACGCACAGTCCTGGGTGGCCTCGGACGATCCGTACGCCGAGGCCGCGCAGGCGCTGACGGATGCCGGTCTGGAGGTGCACAGCTGGGTGGTGCTCGCGCACAACTCCCGGCTGGGCGCCGACCATCCGGACACCTCGGTGGTCAACGCGTACGGCGACCGCTACCCGTGGGCGCCCTGCATCGCGCGGCCCGCGGTCCGCGCGTACCTGGTGGAGCTGGCGGGCGAGGCGGCGGTGCGCGATGGTACGCGCGGCACCGAGCTGGAGTCCTGCGGCTGGTACGGCTTCGCGCATCTGCACGCCCACGACAAGATCGCGGGCGTCGGCCTCGGGGACGCGGCGCAGTACCTGATGTCGCTCTGCTTCTGCCCCGACTGCCGGACCGGATACGGCGAACACGGCCTGGACGCGGATGAGTTGAGCCGGGCCGTGCGCGCGGCCCTGGAACCGGTCTGGGCAGGGTCCGGTTCCTCGGAGGCCGGCTGGTCCGGCGTCGAGAAACTCCTCGGCGCCGATCTCGCCGCCGCCACCATGGAGTTCCGCGGCCAGGTCGCCCGCACGCTCCAGGAGTCCGCGGTCGCCGCTGTGCGGGCGGCGGCCGCGGAGAACTTCCAGGTGCTGCTGCACGCCGACCCCGCCCCGTACCGCTCCGGTGCGAACGTGGGCGTCGACCCGCAGCACATCCTCTCCGTGGCCGACGGGGTGGTGCTGCCCTGCACCGGCGGTGACGCGGCGCGCGAGACGGTCCTCGGACCCTTCGCCGGCCGGTCCGACCGGGTCGTCGCCGCCAACTTCACCGTGGTCGGTGGCATGGGCGGCAGCCCCGCCACGCTGGAGCGCGACGCCGCGCATGCGGCCTCGCTCGGCGCCGACCAACTGCGGCTGTACCACGCCGGGCTGGCTTCCGACCCGGACCTGAGGACCGTCGCCGAAGCGCTGTCACGCATCGGTCGATGACGGAACCGGATCGGTGGGGCCGGCCGTCGGCCGCTCCCACCGATCCGTGATCAGCAGGGCCGCGGTCAGCAGCCCCGCCGCACCGGTCAACGGCAGCAGCACCCGGATGTCCAGCACCGCGATCAGCCCCGCGCCGAGCGCCAGCGCCACCGCGTTCGGCACCATCATCAGTGAGTTGGCGGTCGCCGCCGTACGGCCCAGCACGGTGTCCGGCGTCTCCCGCTGCACCGCCGTCATCGCGGCGATCAGCACACACGGCAGCCCCGCCCCGATCGCGGCGCTCGTGACCAGCGCCACCGCGTCGTACGGCAGTGCCCGCACCCCCACCGCCGTCGCGAACAGCGCGATCCCGGCCGCGCCGAACACCCGCTCCGGCAGTCGCCGCAGCAACGGACCGGCCAGCAGTCCGATCGCGACGGACCCGGCGCCCTGCGCCGCGTACAGCACCCCCGCGTACGTGGGGGAGTGCCCGAGCCCGTCGTCCACGAGGGCGTAGACCGCCGCCCCGTTGAGCCCGGCACAGAGCATCGTCGCCGAACCCGCCAGCACCAGCGGCCGCAGCACCGGCGAGCGCCACACCTGCCGGATCCCCGCGGCCGATTCGCCACGCCGGTCCGTGCGGCCCGGCCGGGCCGGTTCGCTCACCCGCAGCAGTGCGCACACCCCCGCGGCCAGCGCGAACGACGCCGCGTCGAGCAGCGCCACCGCGCCGCCCCCGAAGCGGGCGTACAAGCCGGCGCCGGCAAGCGGCGCGAGGAGCTTCATGCCCTCGGCGGCGATCATCCGGAGTCCGTTGAAGTCGCCGAGCAGCCGGAGGTCGACGGTGTGCGCGACGAGCGCCGTCTCGGCCGCGTCCATCACGACACCGCTCACCCCGTAGAGCACGAGGACCGCGAAGAGGATCCAGATCCGCTCGGCCGAATCGACCGCGAGCAGCACGGTGAGCAGCCCCGCCATGGTGAGGTTCGCCCGGATCAGCAGCGGCTTGCGGCGCACCCGGTCGGCGAGGTTGCCGAGCACGGGCCCGATCAGCGAGGGAAGCCACATGGCGAACACGGCGAGCGCCGCCAGGCTGTCCGACCCGGTCAGGGACTTGACCCAGATCCCCGCCGTGAGCCACATCGCGGACGTCCCGAACCCCGTGATGACGACCGCCGCCAGATACAGCCCGGCGTTGCGGTCCCGCAGAACCCTGCCCGCCGCCGACCTTGCCATGGTGCCCCCGAACCCTGCCGACCCGCACGTGTGTTGTGGGACTCATGCTGGCCACTGAGGACGTATCCGGACATCGGGCAGATGCCTTACATCGAGTTGCCGGAAGTTCTTTCGTCAGAAGCGTTGACGAAACATTTGCACCGGCTCTAGCTTCAACGCGTCGTACTTCGTACGTCATATATGAGACGCGATACGCGAGATGCGAGAGCCCTTCACTCATGACCTTTGCGCCCACCCCGATTCCGTCCCGCACCCAGTACGTGCTGGAGGCGATCAAGCACGCGATCCTCACGGCGCAGCTGAGACCGGGGCAGGCCCTCGTCGAGACCGAACTCGCCGCACAGTTCGGGGTCTCCAAGACCCCGGTGCGCGAGGCGCTGAAGACCCTTGCCGGTACCGGACTCGTCGTGATGAGCCAGTACAAGGGCGTCACCGTGCGGCTGGTCGACGCGGAGATGGCCCGTGAGGTGTACGACGTACGGCTGCTCCTCGAGCCGGAGGCGCTGCGCCGCTCCATCACCCGCAAGGCCTCGCTCGACGCGGCCCAGGAAGCGCTGGAGCGGGCCGACTCGGCCGGTGACAAGGCCGACCGGTCGCTCGCCAACCGGGACTTCCACCGGGCGCTGTACCTGCCCTGCGGCAACCCGCTGCTGGCCCGGATGCTCGACGAGGTCCGCGACCAGGCCGCACTCGTGTCGACGGTCGCCTGGGCGACCATCCCGTCCTGGGAGCGGGAGGCGGCCGAGCACCGGGAGATCCTGCGGCTGGCGCTCGCCGACGACGCGGACGCCGCGGCCGGCGCCCTGCACGACCACATCGCGTCGTTCGTCCGCCGCGCCTTCCCCGAGGGAGCACACACCGAGGAGGGCGGGGCGTGAACCACCAGCACACCGACGAAAGGCCTGTCCGCATGGACCTCACACCGCTGAAGGCGGCCCTCGCAGATGTCGTGGCGATCCCGGTGACCCCGTTCGCCACGGACGGGACCATCGACACGGCGGCTCACCGCGGACTGCTGAGACGGCTCATCGACGGCGGCGTACGCATCCTGACCCCGAACGGCAACACCGGGGAGTTCTACGCGCTCACCCCCGAGGAGCGGCGCACCGTCACCGAACTGACCATCGACGAGGTGGGTGGACGCGCCACGGTCCTGGTCGGGGTCGGGCACGACGTGCCGACCGCCGTGGCCGCGGCCGAGCACGCACGTGACGCCGGCGCCGAGATGGTGATGGTCCATCAGCCCGTGCACCCGTACGTCTCGCAGGACGGCTGGGTCGACTACCACCGGACGATCGCGGAAGCCGTCCCCGGGCTCGGTGTCGTGCCGTACATCCGCAACCCGCAGCTCGACGGGGAGCGTCTCGCCGCGCTCGCCGACAGCTGCCCCAACGTCATCGGTGTGAAGTACGCCGTCCCGGACGCCGCGCGATTCGCGGCCTTCGCCCGGGACGCGGGCCTGGACCGGTTCGTCTGGATCGCCGGTCTCGCCGAGCTGTACGCCCCCGCCTACTTCTCCGCCGGGGCCACCGGCTTCACCTCCGGACTCGTCAACGTCGCCCCCGGGGTCTCGCTCGCCATGCTGGAGGCACTGCGGGCCGGCGACCACCCGTCGGCGATGAAGGTCTGGGAGCAGATCCGTCGCTTCGAGGAGCTGCGGGCCGACGGCCAGTCCGCCAACAACGTGACGGTCGTCAAGGAGGCCCTCGCCTCGCTCGGCCTCTGCCGCCGCGACGTCCGCCCGCCCAGCCGGGTGCTGCCCGAGGAGCGGCGTGCCGAGGTCGCCGACGAGGTCGCCGGGTGGTCGATATGACACGCGAGGACGGAAGGATCGGCTCCGAGGAGCTGCGCAGTCACCAGTGGTACGGGACGGACGGGCTGCGGTCGTTCAGCCACCGGGCGCGTACCCGCCAGCTCGGCTACCTCCCCGAGGAACACCTCGGCAAGCCGGTCATCGCGGTCCTCAACACCTGGTCCGACATCAACCCCTGCCACGTCCATCTGCGTGACCGTGCGCAGGCGGTCAAGCGGGGCGTCTGGCAGGCGGGCGGCTTCCCGCTCGAATTCCCGGTCTCCACCCTCTCGGAGACGTTCCAGAAGCCGACCCCGATGCTCTACCGCAACATGCTGGCGATGGAGACGGAGGAGCTGCTGCGCTCCTACCCGGTCGACGGCGCGGTGCTGCTGGGCGGTTGCGACAAGTCGACGCCCGCGCTGCTGATGGGGGCCGCGTCGGTCGACCTGCCGACAGTCTTCGTGCCGGCCGGGCCGATGCTGCCGGGGCACTGGCGCAACGAAGTCCTCGGCTCCGGCACCGACATGTGGAAGTACTGGGACGACAAGCGGGCCGGGCTCATCGGCGACTGCGAGATGGGTGAGCTGGAGAACGGGCTCGCGCGCTCGCCCGGCCACTGCATGACGATGGGAACGGCGTCCACCCTGACGGCCGCGGCCGAGGCGCTCGGTGTCACGGTGCCGGGAGCCTCGTCGATCCCGGCCGTGGACTCCGGGCACGACCGGATGGCGGCGCAGTCCGGGCTCCGGATCGTCGAGCTGGTGTGGCAGCAGCGGAAGCTGTCGTCGATCCTCACGGCGGAGGCGTACGAGGACGCGGTCGCCACCGTTCTGGCGCTCGGCGGCTCCACCAACGCCGTCATCCACCTGATCGCGATGGCGGGCCGCTCGGGAGTGAAGCTCACCCTCGACGACTTCGACCGGATCGCCCGCACCGTCCCCGTGCTCGCCAATCTCCGGCCCGGCGGGAAGTACCTGATGGAGGACTTCCACTTCGCCGGAGGGCTGCCCGGGTTCCTGGCCGGGCTGACCGACGTACTGCATCTCGACCGGCCCACCGTCTCGTACGACACGCTCCGCGAGCAGCTCGACGGGGCGCTCGTGCACAACTCCGATGTCATCCGCGACCGCGACAACCCCCTTGCGGAGGAGGGCGGCGTGGCGGTCCTGCGCGGCAACCTCTGCCCGGACGGCGCGGTGATCAAGCACATCGCCGCCGAACCGGAACTGCTGCGGCACACCGGGCCCGCGGTCGTCTTCGAGAACTACCGGGAGATGCAGCACAGCATCAACGATCCGGCCCTGGCCCTCACGCCGGACCATGTGCTGGTGCTCCGCAACTCCGGACCCAAGGGCGGTCCCGGGATGCCCGAGTACGGCATGCTGCCGATCCCCGACTATCTGCTCAAGCAGGGTGTCCGGGACATGGTGCGGCTCTCCGACGCCCGGATGAGCGGCACCAGTTACGGGGCGTGCGTGCTGCACATCGCGCCCGAGTCGTACGTCGGCGGTCCGCTCGCCCTCGTCCGCACCGGTGACCTGATCACCCTGGACGTCGAGGCGCGACTGCTTCATCTCGACGTGCCGGAAGAGGAGTTGGCGAGGCGCCGGGCCGCGTGGACGCCGCCGCCCACCCGGTACGAGCGCGGTTACGGCGCGCTCTACCACGACCAGATCACCCAGGCCGACCAGGGCTGCGACTTCGCCTTCCTGGCCCGGCAGGGCGAGGTGCCCGACCCGTACGCGGGCTGATCGCCCACCGAGAATTCCGGCGCACCGCGCGTTCGGCAGACCGAACGGCATGCGGTAAGCGCTTGCATCGTACACGCGTCACCGATATCCGCACGCGCACCACCGAAACCCGCACTTGTCCAGGAACGGAGACGTGTCATGGCCCAAGCCGCCGCTGTGGCCACACCGCCCAAGGTGTCCCGGCGCCGCTCCGCGAACCCCCGCCGACTGCCCTATCTGCTGATCGCCCCCGCGGGGCTGCTGATGCTGGGCTTCATCGCCTACCCGATGGTCAGCGTCTTCTACTACAGCCTGCAGAACTACAACGTCACCAAGCCGTGGCGGAACGGCTTCGCCGGCTTCGACAACTTCACCCGGATCTTCACCGAGGACGACCAGTTCTGGGCGACGCTCGGCTTCAGCGCCCAGTGGGTCGTCACCCAGGTCGCGCTCCAGCTCACGTTCGGCCTCGCGCTCGCCCTGATCGTCAACCAGACCTTCATCGGCCGGGGCATCTCCCGGGCCATGGTCTTCTCGCCCTGGGCCGTCTCCGGCGTACTGACCAGCACCATCTGGATCCTGCTCTACAACTCGTCGACCGGATTCAGCCGCTACCTCGCGGACGCCGGGATCGGCGACTACGGAACCTCCGTGCTCTCCGACACCGGCACCGTCTTCTGGGCCGCGACCGTCGCCGAACTCTGGCGCGGGGTCCCCTTCTTCGCCATTCTCATCCTCGCCGACCTGCAGTCCGTCTCCAAGGAGCTGTACGAGGCGGCAGCGGTCGACGGCGCCGGACGGCTGCGGCAGTTCTTCCACATCACCCTGCCGCACCTGCGGGACGCGATCGTCCTCTCCACGTTGCTGCGCGGCGTCTGGGAGTTCAACAACGTCGACCTGCTCTACACCCTCACCGGCGGCGGACCGGCCGGCGAGACCACCACCCTGCCGCTCTATGTCGCCAATACCGGCATCGAGGGCCACGACTTCGGCTACGCCTCCGCACTCACCACCGTCGCCTTCGTGATCCTCCTCTTCTGCTCGATCGTCTATCTGCGCCTGAGCAAGTTCGGAGGCGACCACAAGTGACTGCCGCACTGGCCGAGAAGCACACGGACACCGTCCAGGGGACCGTACGCAGCACCCCGCCCCCCACCGAACATCGCCGCCGCGGGCGTGAGCGCGCCTTCGACGAGGTACCGCGCTGGCAGATCTACGTACCGCTCGGCATCTATCTGCTCTTCACCCTCATTCCGTTCTACTGGATGGTCCTCTTCGCCGTACGGCCCGCCGGATCAACCTCGCTGGTGCCGTGGCCGATGACGGGGGAGCACTTCTCCAAGGTCTGGAACGAGCGGAGCTTCGCCGTCTTCTTCCAGAACAGCATGATCGTCGGCGTCTGCACCCTGGTCGCCACGACAGTCGTCGCTCTGTCCGGCGGCTACGCCCTCGCCCGGTTCGACTTCCGGATCAAGAACGGCTTCATGCTGGCGCTGCTCTGCTCGCAGTTCATCCCCGGCGCGCTGATGCTCGTCCCGCTCTTCGAGATCTTCAAGAACCTGCAGATGATCAACTCCCTCGGGAGCGTCGTCATCGCCGAGACGGTCTTCCAGCTGCCGCTTTCCATCATCCTGATCAGCGGCTTCATCAAGAACGTACCGGCCAGTCTCGAAGAGGCCGCCTGGGTGGACGGCTGTTCGCGCTTCCGGGCCTTCTGCGCGGTGGTGCTGCCGCTGCTGCGTCCCGGACTGATCGCCGTCGGCTCCTTCGCCTTCGTGCACAGCTGGAACCACTTCCTGTTCGCCCTGATGTTCCTCAGCGAGCAGGACAAGCAGACGATCCCGGTCGGCCTGAACACCCTCATCGGCGCGGACAGCGTCGACCTGGGCGCGCTCGCCGCGGGCGGTGTGATCGCCGCGGTCCCTGTGGTGATCGTCTTCGCCTTCATCCAGAAGTGGCTGATCACCGGCTTCAGCGCCGGTGCCGTGAAGGGCTGACAGCCGCCCCGTGACGCGCTCTCCCCACTCACCCGCACGCCGCCCGGTCGAGGAGGACTCCACGATGACCGCAACACCACCCACACCCGCCGGACGCGTACGGAGGGTCGGATGAGCACGGTCCAGACGCCCGTCCCGGTCGTCCTCGCCGGCGCACGCGGCCACGGACGCTGGCATCTCGCCAACATCCGCCGCCTCCAGGACCAGGGCCTCGTCCGTCTTGCCGGTATCTGCGAGCTGACCCCGCTGACCGAGACCGAGCTCGCCCGCTTCGCCGGTGAACTCCCGGCCCAGTCAGCCGATTTCGGGGAACTCCTCGACTCCACCGGAGCTCGCGTCGCCGTCATCTGCACCCCGATCCAGACCCACACCGAACTGGCGCTGACCGCCGCCGCGCGCTCCGTCCACCTCCTGCTCGAGAAGCCGCCGGCGGCGACATTCGCCGACTTCGAGCGGATGGTCGCCGGTGTGCGGGCGGCCGGCATCGCCTGCCAGGTCGGCTTCCAGTCCTTCGGCTCGCACGCCGTGCCGGCCATCCGGGAGCTCATGGAGTCCGGTGCCATCGGCGCCGTGCAGGGCATCGGCGCAGCAGGTGCGTGGGTCCGCGACGACGCCTACTACCTCCGGGCGCCCTGGGCCGGGCGGCGCAGGATCGGCTCGGTCGACGTCGTCGACGGTGCCCTCACCAACCCCCTCGCCCACGCCGTCGCCACCGCGCTCGAGCTCGCCGGCAGCGGCACCGCCGACGACGTGGCCGCCATCGAGACCGAGCTGTTCCGCGCCCATGACATCGAGGCCGACGACACCTCCTGCGTACGCATCACCACCACGCGCGGGCTGCCCGTCACCACCGCCGTCACCCTCTGCGCCGAACAGGCCGGCGAGCCCTACGTCGTCGTCCACGGCGACCGTGGCCGGATCACCTTCTGGTACAAGCAGGACCGGGTCCTGATCCAGCGCGCCGGACACGGCCCCGAGGAGGCCGTGCACGGACGGACCGACCTCCTGGAGAACCTCGTCGACCACCTGGCGGGCCGCGCCGCACTCCTCGTACCGCCGCAGCGCACCGGCGCGTTCATGCGGGTCGTCGAAGCCGTACGGACCGCACCGGAGCCCGTCGCCCTGCCCTCCGACGCCTGGCACACCGAACGCGCGACAGGCTCCGCCGGGGCGCGCCGGGTGGTCCGCGGCATCGACGCACTGGTCGCGGCGGGCGCCGACAGCCTCACGCTCTTCTCCGAACTCGGCGTCCCCTGGGCGCTCCCCACCGAGGTGAGTTCATCGTGACCGCATCATCCGCACTCCTGAGCTGCGCCGGACGCCCCGTCGGCCGCTACACCTACCTGCCCGCCACCGGGGGCCGTCCCTACTTCCACCCCGTCACCACCCTCGCGGGCGTCCCGGTCACCGAGGAGAGTCCGGCCGACCACCTCCACCACCTGGGCACCTCGATCGCCGTCCCGGACGTCGCCGGGCACAACTTCTGGGGCGGACGCACCTTCGTACGCGGGCAGGGTCCCACCGCACTCGACAACCACGGGATCCAGCGCCACCTCGGCTGGAAACTCTGCGACTCCGACGGCTTCGTCGAGGAGCTCAGCTGGGTGGCGGACGACACCGAGCTGCTGCGCGAGCACCGCACCGTCGCCGTCGCCGAACTCTCCGGCACCGCCTGGGCGCTGGACTTCTCCTTCTCGCTCACCAACCGCGGCACCGACGATCTCTCCATCGGCAGCCCCGCCACCAACGGCCGCCCCGGCGCCGGATACGGCGGCTTCTTCTGGCGCGCCCCGAAGGAAGCGGCCGCGCCCGCCGTGTTCAGCGGACACGGCGACGGCGAGGCGGCCGTCCACGGGCGGGTCGCCGACTGGGTCGCGATGACCGGCGACGGCTGGACCCTTGTCTTCGCCGGGGCGACGGACGCGACCCGGCGCGACCCCTGGTTCGTCCGGAGCGCCGAATATCCGGGCGTCGGCTCCTCGCTCGCCGCCGCCGAGCGGTTGCCGGTCCCGGTCGGCGCGACCGTCGTGCGCCGCGTGGTCACGGTCATCGCCGACGGCCGCCTCGACCGGGCCACGGCGGCTGCGTACGTCCGCCGGGCGGTGACCGCATGAGCCGGCCCTGGACGGCCGACCTCGGTGACGGCACCTACCGCAACCCGGTCCTGAACGCCGACTGGTCCGACCCCGACGTCGTCCGGGTCGGCGACGACTACTACCTCACCGCGTCCAGCTTCGGCCGGGTCCCGGGACTGCCGCTGCTGCACTCCCGCGACCTGGTCAACTGGACGCTCGTCGGGCACGCCCTCGACCGCCTCGAGCCTGCCGCCGACTTCGCCGTGCCCCGCCACGACTGCGGGGTGTGGGCGCCGTCCTTCCGGTACCACGCCGGCCGGTTCTGGATCTTCTGGGGAGACCCCGACCACGGCATCCAGCAGATCAACGCCGAGTCGGTTCGTGGCCCGTGGAGCACCCCGCATCTGGTCAAGGCGGGAAAGGGACTGATCGACCCCTGCCCGCTGTGGGACGAGGAGACCGGCGAGGCCTACCTCGTGCACGCCTGGGCGAAGTCGCGCTCCGGCGTCAAGAACCGGATCACCGGACACCGGATGAGCCCGGACGGACGCGAACTCCTCGACGAGGGCAAGACCCTGATCGACGCCGATCTGATCCCCGGCTGGTTCACCCTCGAAGGACCCAAGCTCTACCGGCACGACGGCGAGTTCTGGATCTTCGCCCCGGCCGGCGGGGTGACCACCGGCTGGCAGGGTGCGTTCCGGTCGCGCGAGTTCTTCGGACCGTACGAGGAACGCGTCGTCCTCGCCCAGGGTCGCACCGACGTCAACGGGCCGCACCAGGGCGGCTGGGTCCGAACGGCAGCAGGCCAGGACTGGTTCCTGCACTTCCAGGACCGCGGGGCGTACGGGCGGGTGGTCCATCTCCAGCCGATGCGCTGGGGCGCGGACGGCTGGCCGGTCCTCGGCGACCGCGGCGAACCCGTCGGCGTGCACCCCAAGCCGGTCGCCCCCGAGCAGCCCGTCGAAGCCCCGGCGGCCGGCGACGACTTCCCGGGCGGGCGGTACGGCAGGCAGTGGCAGTGGATGGCGAACCAGCGTCCCGGCTGGACCGTCGAGCACGCCGGGGACGGGCTGCGGCTCAGCTGCGTACGGACCGCGTACGCCCACGACCTGCGGGCCCTGCCCAACGTCCTGGTCCAGCGGCTGCCGGCCGAGACGTTCACCGTCGAGGTCGAGGTCGCCCTCGGCAGCGACGAGACCGGGGCCAAGGCGGGGCTGGCCGTGCTCGGCGACGCCTTCGGCTGGATCGGCCTCGAACGCGCCGAGGACGGCGACATCCGCCTCGTGCACCGGTACGCCGAGACGGTCGCCGAGCACGAACGGGATGCCGAGCACAGCCGCCCGGCTCCCGAAGGGCGGGCGCGGCTCCGTATCGAGGTTGCCGTGGGCGCCCGCTGCCGCTTCTTCGCCGACACCGGCGACGGGACCGGATTCCGGGCCTCGGGGCTGCCGTTCGCCGCGACTCCATGGCGTTGGGTCGGCGCACTGCTCGGCCTCTTCGCCACCGCACCGGCCGGGAAGGGGCCGGCCGGGACGGCCGGCTTCACCGGTTTCCGCATCACCGAACGAACCGCACCAGAACCGACAGAACCCAGAGAGAAGAGCCGACCATGAACATCTCGAAGACACAGCGGGGTCGTGCCGCGGCAGCGGTGTCCCTCGCGGCGGTGCTGGCCCTGACCGCCACCGCCTGCGGTGACGACGGCAGTGACAGCGGCAACGAAGGCAGCGGGAAGGGTGAGATCACCTTCTGGGACAACAACGGCGGTCCGCGTACGGCCGTCTGGACCGAGATCATCAAGGACTTCGAGAAGAAGTACCCGGACATCAAGGTCAAGTACGTCCCGATCCCGATCGCCGACGTCCAGTCCAAGTACGACACGGCGATCGCGGGCGGCGGCCTGCCGGACGTCGGCGGGGTCGGCACCGCGTACCTCGCCAACATGGTGTCGCAGGAGGCGTTGGAGCCGCTCAACGACCGGATCAAGGACTCCTCGCTGAACGGCAAGCTCGTCGAGGGCATGGTCGAGAGCGTCAAGGATGCGGGTGGCCGCGGCGACGACATGTACTCCGTGCCCACCTCCGCGAACAACGGCGCACTCTGGTACCGCACCGACCTGTTCAAGGCCGCCGGCCTGGAGGCGCCCACCACCTGGGCGAACTTCTACGCGGCTGCCGACAAGCTCACGGACACCAAGAAGAACAAGTTCGGCTACACCATCCGCGGTGGCGCGGGCTCCATCGCGCAGGCCATGGACGCGGCGTACGGGCAGTCCGGCATCACGGACTTCTGGAACGGCGACAAGACGACGCTCAACGACCCGAAGAACGTTGCCGCGCTGGAGAGGTACGTCGCCCTCTACAAGAAGACGACGCCCGCCGCCGACGTCAACAACGACTTCACCAAGATGGTCGCGCAGTGGGACACCGGCACCATCGGAATGCTCAGCCACAACCTCGGCTCCTACCAGGACCACCTGAAGGCGCTGGGCAAGGACAAGTTCGCCGGTATCCCCAATCCGATCGGGGACGGCGGCACCCGCGTCCAGGTGTCCAACCCGGTCGACGGACTCGGCCTGTTCCGGTCCAGCAAGAACAAGACGGCGGCCTGGAAGTTCATCGAGTTCGCCGCTTCCCACGCCTCGAACAGCAAGTGGAACGAATCGGCCGGCGCCATCCCCGCCAACACCGAGGCCGCCAAGGACCCGTGGATCAGCGCCTCCGCGCCGACCGAGCTCGCCGCGAAGGCCCTCACGGACGGCTCCACCAAGATCGTGCAACTGCCGTACTACCTGCCCGACTGGAACAACATCAGCAAGGCCGACAACGAGCCGGAGTTCCAGAAGCTGCTGCTCGGCAAGACCACGGCCAAGGCCTTCCTCGACAAGATCGCCGATGAGCTGAACAAGGCGCAGAAGGAGTGGAAGGAGCTCGGCAACGGCTGATCGTCACGGCCGACGCCCCGATGACCGGGGGCCGGCGGCGGTCCGGGTCGCGCCCCGCCGCCGGTCCCTCTCTCCTCCCGATTCCTCCCCGCACGTCACTCGCACGTTTCCTCGCGTGTCGCATCGCACCTCCGCCACGCGCTGTCCTCCGCACGCGCCACCTTCGCCACACATCAACGACCGAAGGAACCGCCATGCCCGCACGCACGTGTCATGCTCGCGCCATTGCTCTGGTCATGGGCTGCGCCTCGCTCGCCCTCGCCGTCTCCGTCCCCGCCCAGGCCGCCCCCCGTCACCGGGGCATCGAGCGCGCCGCACTCCCCGCGGGCGACGGCTGGGCCGCAGCCGACGGGTCCACCACCGGCGGTTCCGCGGCGACCCCCGACCACGTCTACACCGTGACCAACCGTGCCGAACTCATCGCGGCCTTCGAGGACGCGGGTGACGCCCCGAAGATCGTCAGGATCGACGGAACCATCCACGGCAACGCGGACGCAGCCGGCAACCCGATCGACTGCGCGGACTACCGGACCGACGGCTACACCCTGGACAAGTACCTCGCCGCGTACGACCCGCAGACCTGGGGCAAGACGCTGCCGTCCGGACCGCTGGAGGACGCCCGCGCCGCGTCCGCCGCTCTGCAGAAGGAATCGGTCGAGGTGGAGGTTCCCTCCAACACGACGCTCGTCGGTGTCGGCGACGACGCCACCGTCATCGGCGCCAGCCTCCAGGTGATGGACGTCTCGAACGTCATCGTCCGCAACATCACCTTCGAGGACACCTACGACTGTTTCCCGCAGTGGGACCCCACCGACGGGGAGACCGGTGCCTGGAACTCCGAGTACGACAACCTCGTCGTCACCGGATCCAGCCATGTCTGGGTCGACCACAACACCTTCAGCGACGGTGACCGGCCCGACGCCGACCAGCCGCGCTACTACGGCGAGTTGTTCCAGCAGCACGACGGACTCTTCGACATCGTCCGCGGCTCCGACCTGGTCACCGTCTCCTGGAACGTCCTGAAGAACCACGACAAGACGATGCTCATCGGCAACAGCGACAGCGCCGCCACCGCGGCGATCGACCGTGGAAAGCTCCGTGTCACCCTGCACCACAACCTCTTCCAGGACCTCAAGGAACGCGCACCCCGCGTCCGTTTCGGCGCCGTCGACTCGTACAACAACCACTTCGTCGCCACGGCGGGCGCCGCATACGGCTACAGCTACGGCGTGGGCATGGAGTCCCGGATCGTCGCCGAGCACAACGCCTTCACCCTCGCGTCGCAGGTCGACCCGGCGACCATCCTGAAGAAGTGGAAGGAGTCCCCGATCACCGCCGGGGACAACTACGTCAACGGCCGCAGGACGGACCTGATCGCCGTCCACAACGCGGGCGTTCCCGCGGAGCAACTCACCCCGGGTGCCGGCTGGACCCCGGTCCTGCGCACCAGGATCGACAACCCGCGCGCCGTCCCGGCCGTCGTCGACCACGGCGCCGGAGCCGGAAAGGGCTGCTGACCGGCAGAGGCCTGCGTGAGCTTACGATCGGTCAACTCGACGAGTCGGTACGCGGATCCCCTCGACAGGGCCGGTCGCACGAGACGGAAAGCGGTTACCATGCCGCCGTCGTGTCCATCGACCACACCTGTACGAGGGGACTCCGCGTTGCGCCACAAACTGCTTCCCGCCCTGTTCTGTACCGGTCTCGTAGCCGCCACCAGCCTGCTCACCGGCACGGCGGCCACCGCTGCCGGCACCACATCTTCGGCCGCCGGGGCGTCGGCCGAAGTCACGGACGTACGTCAGCGGCTGGACCGCATACCGGGTCTCACCGTCGTCTCGCAGACCACCAAGGAGGGCTTCCCCTACTACACGCTGACCCTGACCCAGCCGATCGACCACCGGCACCCGGCGCGCGGCACCTTCGAGCAGCGACTCACTCTCTGGCACAAGTCCGAGACCGCACCGATGGTCCTCTACACGGGCGGCTACTCGCTCGCCACCTCCACCCGTGAGATCACCACGCTCCTCGGCGCCAACCAGGTCAGCATCGAGCACCGCTACTTCAGCCAGTCCCGCCCCGCGACGGTCGACTGGAGCGACCTGAACGTCTGGCAGGAGGCGAGCGACGAACACGCCGTCGTCCAGGCCCTGAAGACGGTCTACGGCGCCAAATGGGTCGGCACGGGCGCGTCGAAGGGCGGGATGACGCAGGTGTACCACGAGCGCTTCTACCCGGACGACCTGGACGCCGTCGTCGCGTACGTCGCACCGAACGACGCGAACAACAACGACGACAGCGGCTACGAGAAGTTCTTCAAGACCGTCGGCACGCCCGAGTGCCGGGCCGCCCTGAACGCCGTGCAGCGCGAGATGCTGGTCCGCCGGGAGCAGATGCTGCCGCGCTTCGAGGCCACCGCCGAGGAGCAGGGCCTCACCTTCCAGTACCTCGGATCGGCCGACCGGGCCTATGAGTTCTCCGTGCTGGACCAGGTGTGGAACTTCTGGCAGAGCGGTACGTACACAGACTGCCCGACGATCCCCGACGCGAAGACCGCCACGGACGACGAGCTGTACACCTGGTCGCTGGGGCACGGACTGAGCCCTTACGCCGACCAGGGCAACGGCGCCGAGGGGAGCGGTCCCTACTACCGGCAGGCCGCCGCCCAACTCGGCTGGGCCGACCTGAAGTTCAAGCACCTTGCGGACGTCCGTCACTACCCGGACATCTACCAGCCCAACTCGGTGCTGCCCGCCGACATGCGGGTCGGCTACGACGGCCGCACCATCAAGGACGTCGACCGCTGGGTCGCCACCCGTGGCGAGCGGATGATGTTCGTCTACGGCCAGAACGACCCGTGGAGCGCCGAGCGTTTCAAGCCGAGCAAGCACGACTCGATGCTCTTCGAGGCGCCCGGCAGCAATCACGGCGCCCTGATCTCCAAGCTGCAGCCTGCCGACCGGGCGAAGGCGGAGGCGGCCGTGAAGCGGTGGGCGGGCCAGTGACGGACCGACCGTCGCGACCGGCCGGGCAGCCGGGCCGGTAGTAGCCGAGGCGGAGCAGCGGCAGTGCGTGCCGTCCGGGCCGCTGCCCCACCCGGTCGGCTCGTCACCGTGTTGTCGCGCGCGCAGCGGACGCACGGCTCGACCTTCCCGCTGCTGTCGCCGTGGATCCGGATCGAGACCAGCGGCGTCGTGTCCCGGATGTCCCGTTCCTCGGGGGGAGCATCGCGCTCTCCGGTCGCCGCCGCCGGAGGAAGGGGTGCCGGGTTCCGGGGTTCTTTTCGGGTCAGTGGTCGGACGTGAAGTCGTCGCCCACGGACACCCGCTGACCGGTGGCGCGGGCGGCACTCGCGGTGAAGTAGTCGCCGTCCGCGCCCCGGTCGCCCTCCGCGTGGTTGTACTGGCCCGCGAACATGTGCGTACCGACCGGCACCGTGCGCCCCGGCTTCAGCGTCCACCGGTAGACGAGGAAGCCGCCCTTCTCCTGCGCGGAGGCGGTGAAGTCCTGCTCCGGCAGGGAGCGCCAGGAGCCGGTGGTGTGGACGCCGCCGGTCAGAGCGATGCGCAGTTCGACCGTGAGTGAGGAGAGCGGCTGTGTCGTCCTGAGCGTCACATTGCTCTGCGCCCAGTAGGCGTTGCTGTGCGGGTCGACGGCGCCGTCCGCCCACAGCGGCCCGTCCTCGGTACGCAGCTCGGGCACGCGACCCGGCGCCGTCGTGGCCGAGGCGGACGGGGCCGGGGAAGCGGCCACCTGCCCGCCCCGTGCCTGCCCGCCGCCCGCCGAAGTGACGGCGTACGCCCCGACGGTCAGCACGCCGCAGACCGCCGCCGTCGCCCCGGCCACCCGCAACCACGGCAGCGGACCCCGCGGTGCGCGCGGCGTACGGGCGGACGGCGCCTCTGCCATTCCTCGTTCGAGCCGGGCCAGCATCCGCTCCCGGTCGGGGCGGTGCGCCTCGGCAGCCGTGCGCAGCCGCTCACGCAGCTTGTCGTCCATCAGTGCCTTCCTCCGCCGCGCTGCGCCGCGACAGCCACCTGTACCCGCGCGGCGGGCGTATCGGGACCGAGCAGGCGCTGCAGTTCCGCCACGGCGCGCGAGGTCTGGCTCTTCACCGTGCCCACCGATATGCCCAGCACCAGCGCGGTGTCCCGCTCCGACAGGTCGAAGGCGTGCCGCAGCACCACACACGCCCGCTTGCGGAACGGCAGTCTGCGCAGCGCCCCCTGGACGTCGACGACCGTCGACACATCCGGGTCGTCGAACGCGTACCCGTCCCCGCCCCCGCGCGGGGCCCAGAACAGGGCGATCCTGCGGCGTTCGCGCACGGCGCTGCGGATCCGGGTCCGGGCGAGGTTCGCGACGACGCCGCGCGCGTACGCGACGGGATGGTCGGCGTTCCTGACCCGGTCCCAGCGGTGCCAGAGCGCCAGCAGCGCGTCGGCCGCCACATCGTCCGCGGCGTCTGCCTCACCGGTCAGCAGAAGGGCGAGCCGGGCGAGTTCGGCGTAATGGGCCTCGAAGAACTCATGGAACTCGGCGGCAGCGGCATCGTCGACGGCTGTGCCCACAGGTACCTCTCCGTGCACTCGATTCCCTGTACGCGCGTTGTCCCGCTGTGTACGTTCCCCGGTACCGCCCGCCGGGTGCGGGCGGGGCGCGAGCGTACCAGCGCACCCCGGAAGCGCTTCGACTCGGGTGCGTGACCCCAGTAAGGCGTAACACAGCGAAAACCTGAAGACCCAGTGTCCGAAGGAACAATCCAGCTACCCACCGAGGGACCTTCACGTACCCGGGAGCGCCCATGCCGGAAAACACTGTTCAACGCAACGCCGTCGACCGCTACTTCGCCATCAGCGATCGCGGCTCGACCTTCGGACGCGAGATACGCGGCGGCTTCGCCACCTTCTTCACCATGGCCTACATCCTGGTCCTCAACCCGATCATCCTCGGCTCGGCCGAGGACAAGTTCGGCGCCCATCTCTCCGGGCCCCAACTCGTCACCGCCACCGCCCTGGTGGCCGCCGTGATGACCGCGATCATGGGGCTCGGCGGCAATCTGCCGCTCGCCATCGCCGCCGGACTCGGACTCAACGCCGTCGTCGCCTTCCAGATCGCACCACTGATGAGCTGGCCCGACGCGATGGGACTGATCGTCCTCGAAGGGGTGCTGATCTGCGTTCTGGTCGTCACGGGGCTGCGCGAGGCCGTCATGCGGGCCATCCCGCCCGCACTCAAGCAGGCGATCAGCGTCGGCATCGGGCTGTTCATCGCGTTCATCGGCTTCATCGACGCCGGCTTCACCACCCGCATCCCCGGCGACACGGGTTCCGTCCCCGTACAGCTCGGCGCCACCGGGCAGCTCTCCGGCTGGCCGGTCCTGGTGTTCTGCCTCGGCGTGCTGCTGACCGTCGCGCTGCTGGCCCGCAAGGTGAAGGGCGCCATCCTCATCAGCATCGTCGTGATGACCGCCGTCGCGATCGTCATCAACGAGAGCGCCGACATCGCCCCGGCCGCCTGGGGCCTGACGGTTCCGTCCCTCCCCGGCGACGTCGTGGCCGCCCCGGACTTCGGCCTCCTCGGCTCCTTCAGCCTCTTCGGGGCGTTCCAGCAGACCGGCGTCGTCACCGTCGTCCTGCTGGTCTTCACCCTGATCCTCAGCGACTTCTTCGACACGATGGGCACGGTCGTCGGCGTCTCCAACGAGGCCGGGCTCCTCGACGAGCAGGGCAAGGTCCCGAACCTCGGCCGGGTCCTGCTCATCGACGGCGTCGCGGCCGTGGCGGGCGGCGCGGCCTCCGCCTCCTCCAACACGTCCTACATCGAGTCCGCGGCCGGCGTCGGCGAGGGCGCCCGCACCGGCTTCGCCTCCCTGGTCACCGGCGCGCTGTTCGCCGTCGCCCTGTTCCTCACCCCGCTCGCCACGGTCGTCCCGGCCCAGGCCGCCGCACCTGCCCTGATCGCCGTCGGCTTCCTGCTGATGGCGCAGGTCCGACACATCGACTGGGAACGCTACGAGATCGCGATCCCGGCCTTTCTCACGATCGCCGTGATGCCCTTCACGTACTCGATCACCAACGGCATCGGCGCGGGATTCCTCGCGTACGTCGTCATCAAGACCGTCCTCGGCAAGGCGCGCGAGGTGCACTGGCTTCTCTGGGGCGCCTCGGCGCTGTTCGCGGTGTACTTCGCGATCGACCCGATCGAGCAGCTGCTCGGCGTGAAGTAGCGGCTGTGGCGGGGCGGCCTCCGGCCGGTCGGTACCGAAGCCGCGCAACGAGGCCCGCCCGCCCCGCACAGCCCGTCGTCCGTCCGGCACGGATCCCCGGTCCCCGAGCCGGACGGACGCCTCCTCACCTCGTGAGCGCCGCCTTCATCATCTTCTGCGCGATCGGCGCCGCCAGTCCGTTGCCGCTGACCTCGGAGCGCGCCGAGCCCGAGTCCTCGACGACCACGGCCACCGCGACCTCCTTGCCGGTGGACTCGTCCTTCGCGTACGAGGTGAACCAGGCGTACGGGGTGTTGCTGTTGCCCACTCCGTTCTGCGCGGTGCCCGTCTTGCCGCCGACCTCCGCCCCGTCGATCCGGGCGTTGGTGCCGGTGCCCTGCTCGACGACGGTGACCATCGCGCTGCGCAACTGCTCGGCGGTCGAGGCGGAGACGACCCGTTTCGTGTCACCGTCCGCGAACTTCTGCAGGGCGTTGCCCTCCGAGTCCGTCACCTCGGACACCATGTGCGGCGCCGCCAGCTCACCGCCGTTGGCGAGGGCCGCGGAGACCATCGCCATCTGCATCGGGGTCGCGGTGACCTCGAACTGGCCGATGCCGGTCAGCGCCGTAGACGACTTGTCCATACCGGACGGATAGACGCTCTTCGAGGCGCGCACCGGGACATCCGTCTTCTCCGTGTTGAAGCCGAACTTCTCCGCCATCGCCCTCACCTCGTCCTCGCCGAGATCGGCGGCGACCTTCGCGAAGACGTTGTTGCAGGAGTACTGGAGCGCCGTGCGCAGGGTGGCGTTCTCGCAGGGGGCGGAGGCGCTCTCGTTCTTCAGGACGGTGGAGGTGCCGGGCAGCGTGTACGGGTCGGGGCTGTCCGTGTGCTCGTCGACCGAGCTGTAGAGGCCGTTCTCCAGCGCCGCCGACGCCACCACCAGCTTGAACGTCGAACCGGGTGCCAGCGGTTGCCGCAGCGCCCGGTTGACCAGCGGCTTGTCCGGGTCGGAGAGCAGCTTCTGCCAGGTGTCGCCGTCCGTTGTCCCGCTGATCTTCGACGGGTCGTACGAGGGGGTGGAGACCATACCCAGGATCCGTCCGGTCCCGGGGTCGATCGCGACGGCCGCGCCCTTGTCGTCGCCGAGCGCCTCGTATGCCGCCTTCTGCACATCCGGGTCGATCGTCGTCAGCACGCCGCCGGGCGCCGCCTGTTTGCCGGTCGCCACGTCGAGGGGGTTCTTCAGCCGGTCGTCGGTGCCGTCGAGCACATGGCTGTAGATCCCTTCGAGCTGGGTGGCGCCGTACGCCTGCGAGCTGTACCCGGTGACGGCGGCATAGAGCTCGCCCTGTGTGTATGTGCGCTTGTACGCGAGATCGCCGGCCCCTGTCCCCTTCGATCCGGTGACCGGTGATCCGGCCACGATGATGTCGCCGAGCGGCTGCGCGTACCGCGCGATGGTCTTCCGCCGGTTGTGGTCGTCGTCTGCGAGGGCTCGGGCCTGGTACGCCTGCACCCAGGTCGCCCGCCCCAGCAGGGCGAGGACCAGCAGCAGACAGAAGACCGAAGCACGCCTGATTGTTCTGTTCATCCCGCTGGAGGGACGACCGGGGCCGTCCGGCGCGTTCCCGTCCGTGCCGCTTCTCACCGATTTTTCAGACTGACCGACCGGCCGCGGCCGTACGGCGCGGACCGGTCACCGGGTCGTGGAGCGGCCTTCGTCCGGCGTCCGGCCGGCCGGGGGTGCCAGCGTGAAGAGCAGCTCGTCGGTCAGCTCGCCGCGGGCGTGCGCGAAGCCACGGTCCTCGCCCGTGACGGTGAAGCCGCACTTCTCCAGCACCCGGCGCGAACCGGTGTTGTCGGCCGCCGCCCGGGCGTGCAGCGGGCGTTCCGGTACGACGTCCAGCAGCGCCCGCAGCGCGGCGGTCGCGAGCCCGCGGCCCCAGTGCGCCCGGTCGATCCAGTAGGTGACCTGGCGGTCGCCCTCAGGTCCGTACACCCCGGCGTTGCCGACCACCGCGCCGTCGGCGAGCACCGTCCGCATCACGATCGTCCGGTCGGCCAGGAGTCGCCTCCAGTGGGCGTCGAACGCGGCCCGGTCCGTGGGGTCCTCGCTGGTGAACGCGGCCGTGCGGACGGACTCCGGATCGCACATGTACGCGTAGAACAACGGCAGATCGCTGCCGCGCACCTCGCGCAGGGTCACCTCGGCCACGCCCATCGGTCAGAGCCTCCGGGTGGCCAGCGTCAGCCGGTCCCGCGCGTCGAAGAGCGCGTCCTTGACCATCTGCTCGTGTGCGGGGGTGAGCCGGGCGACCGGCACCGAGCAGCTGATCGCGTCGCGCGCCGGAGTCCGGTACGGGATCGCGATGCCGAAGCACCGCAGCCCGAGGGTGTTCTCCTCGCGGTCCACCGCATACCCCTGCTCGCGGATGACGTGCAGCTCCTCGATGAGCTTCTCGCGGTCGGTGAGGGTGTGCTCGGTCAGCGCGGGCAATGTCTCCGGCAGCATCTTGCGGACCTGCTCGTCGCTGTGGGTGGCCAGCAGCGCCTTGCCGAGCGAGGTGGAGTGGGCGGGGAGCCGGCGGCCGACGCGGGTGAAGGGACGCAGATAGTGCTGGGACTGCCGGGTGGCGAGATAGACCACGTTCGTACCGTCGAGGCGGGCCAGGTGAATGGTCTCCGTGGTGTCGTCGGAGAGCCGGTCCAGCGTGGGCCTGGCGGCCGCGACGACCTCGTCGCCGTCGATGTACGACGTGCCGACCAGCAGGGCCCGCACGCCGATGCCGTACCGCGTGCCCGTCGCGTCGGTCTCCACCCAGCCCAGCTCGACCAGGGTGCGCAGCAGCATGTAGAGGCTCGACTTCGGATAGCCGACGGCTTCCTGCACGGCCGCCAGCGAATGCATGCCGGGCCGCCCGGCGAAGTACTCGAGCAGCTCCACCGTCCGTACCGCGGACTTGACCTGTGCCCCACCTGACTCGGCAACCGACATCGCCCTACGCCCCTTCCAGCACACTTGCGAAACCCTGCGACTTCTTGCCAACACGGAACGCCCGGAAATAGAGTCCCTACATATTCACGATCAGGAACTCTGTTCAGAATACCGAACAACTTCTGATGTGTGGCAGTGGAGCGGAAGGAAACACGGTGGCAGCAGCACCAGTCTGGAGCGTCGACCCCCGCACCGGGAACCCGCGTGAGCAGGTTGCGGTGGAGGCTACAGCGGAGGAGGTCGACCGTGCGGTCAGGGCGGCACATGCCGTGCGGGACTCGCTGGCCGACCGCACCGTACGCGCCGCCTTCCTGCGTACCGCGGCCGATCTGCTCGCCGAGGCCGGCGAGCACGTGATCGAGGCCGCCGACGCGGAGACCGCACTCGGCCCGGCCCGGCTCACCGGTGAGCTCGCCCGCACGGCAGCCCAGTTGCGGGCCTTCGCCGAGGTCGTCGACGAGGGCGCCTTCCTCGACATCCACATCGACCACGCGGACGCCACCCGGACCCCGCCGTGGCCCGACCTGCGCCGCTACAAGATCCCGCTCGGCGTCGTCGCCGTCTACGCGGCCAGCAACTTCCCGCTCGCCTTCTCCGTACCCGGCGGCGACACCGCCAGCGCCCTGGCGGCCGGCTGCCCGGTCGTCGTCAAGGCGCACCCCGACCACCCCGCCACCTCCGAGCTGTGCGCGTCCGTGCTGCGCCGGGCCGCCGCCAAGGTCGGCCTGCCCGAGGACGTACTGATCCTGGTGCACGGCTTCGAGGCGGGCGTCGAGCTGGTCAAGCACCCGCTCGTGGCCGCCGCCGGCTTCACCGGCTCGATCCGCGGCGGGCGGGCGCTGTTCGACGCGGCGGCCGCCCGGCCCACCCCGATCCCGTTCCACGGCGAGCTCGGCTCGCTCAACCCCGTCGTCGTCACCGAGGCGGCCGCCGCCGAGCGCGGCGAGCAGATCGGTGCCGGGCTCGCGGGCTCGATGACCATGGGCGCGGGCCAGTTCTGCACCAAGCCCGGCTTCGTCCTGGCGCCCACGGGCGAGACCGGCGACCGGCTGCTGAAGTCGCTGACCGACGCGGTCAGCGACAGCGAGGCCGCGGTGATGCTCGACCACCGGATGCGGGACGCCTTCGTCGCAGGTGTACGGGCCCGGGCCGAACTCCCGGACGTGGATGCCCCCGTCACCCCTGGTGCGAGCAGCGACCACACCGTCTCCGCCGGCTTCCTGACGGTACCGGCGCACCTGCTGGCGACCGAGGGCCCGCACGACGCGCTCCTGGAGGAGTGCTTCGGCCCGGTCACCGTCGTGGCCCGGTACGCCTCCGAGGGCGAGGTCACCGCCGTCCTGTCCCGGCTCCCCGGCAACCTCACCGCCACTCTCCAGATCGCCGAGGAGGGCGCCGACGCCGACGCCCCCGGACTTCTCGCCGCCCTCACCCCGCTGGCCGGCCGGGTCCTCGTCAACGGCTGGCCGACGGGTGTCGCGGTCGCCCCCGCCCAGCACCACGGTGGCCCCTACCCGGCCACCACCTCCACCTCCACCTCGGTCGGCGCCACCGCGATCGAACGCTGGCTGCGTCCGGTCAGCTACCAGACGACACCGGATGCCCTGCTGCCGCCGGAACTGCGCGAGGACAACCCGCTGGGTCTGCCGCGCCGGGTGGACGGACGCCGCGCATGACACCGAGTCTTCCCGAACTCCCCTTTGAGCTGCGGTCGTTCGGCCCGGATGGGCAGTGGTCGTACGAGGACGGTGTGCTGACGGGTCGGGCAGGCGCCCGACAGGACCGGTTCGTACCGCCCGGCGGCGACGCCCTCGACCCGGCGAGCGACGCACCGCGCCTGCTCGGCGTGGCACCGGACGGCGACTTCCAGCTGATCGCCCGGGTGAACGTCGGCTTCGCGGCCGCCTTCGACGCCGGGGTGCTCTACCTGCATGTCGGGGAACGGGAATGGGCGAAGCTCTGCCTGGAACTCTCCCCGGCCGACCCCACCGTCTGCACGGTCGTCACCCGCGGTCGCTCCGACGACGCCAACGCCTTTGTCGTGGACGGCGAAAGCTGCTGGCTGCGGCTGAGCCGCAACGGCGGCGCGTTCGCCTTCCATGCCTCGGCCGACGGCGAGAAGTGGACCTTCGTCCGTGTCTTCGCCCTCGGCGACGCGGAGGGGGCGGCAGCCGCGTCGATCGGCTTCCTCGTCCAGTCGCCGACCGGCGAGGGCTGCGAGGCGTCGTTCGACCGGATCGCCTTCCGCCCGACCGGACTCGACGATCTGCGCGACGGCAGCTGAGCCGCCTCGCGTCCGTGCCCGTCCGTCGAGCGGACGGGCACGGACGCGACACCGGACCGGGGCACAGCGCGTGGCAGCGACCGTGACCGGTGCCGCCGCGGCCACCCGGCCGCCGAAGCGACTCCCGCTCGTCGCGTACGACCGAGGCCGTTTTCCCGGACGGTCGGCCGGGCGGACCGGCGTCGCAACCGCGGGCCGACCCGTCGCGTCCCTCCCCTCATGATCAGAATTGCCACGCCCGCCGATCTCGACGCCATCGTCCAGCTGCACACCGAGGCCCGCGCCACCTACTACCGGGGCCACCTCCCGGAAGAGGAGTACGCGGGCGCCGCCGAGGTCGGCCGCAGCCGAGGTGGCTGGTCCCGGGCCATAGACCGCCCGGACGCCACCGTGCTCTGTGCCGAACGGGACGGGACCCTCGTCGGCGTCGCGGCCTTCGCCGTACGCGACGGCGTCATGCACCTCACCCAGCTCCATGTCTCACCGTCCCACTGGCGTACGGGCATCGGCACCGAACTCCACACCGCCTGTGTCGACGCCTGGCGGCAGGCCGGAGTGGACAGCACCCAGCTGGAAGTCTTCGTGCACAACACCCGTGCCCAGTCCTTCTACGCCGACCGGGGCTGGACCCCCGACCCCGACCACCCGCGCGCCGGCACCCATCTGATCCTGCGCCTCACGGTGAGCTGACGACCACCGTCCTCGCCGGAGCCTCACCACGCGCCCTTGGGACCGGAGTTGGGCCCTGGGGCCCAAGACTCCGACCCGCGGTGCCCCTAGCCTGAACGGGCATCACTCTGCTTGTCGGCAGGTCTGGTTGGGGGAGACAAGGCATGTCCGCGATCGGTGGCATACCCGCGTACGGAGGTGACGCTCCGGCGCCGGGTGAGGGGCGACGGGAGCTGCCACGGGCACTCGGAGCGGCCCGCATCCTGCTGCATGTCCTGTTCGGAGCCACCGTGCTGGGCGGCCTCGGGCTGTTCGGCTCCGCGCTCGCCGCGGACGCGATGGGCGGCGTGGTCATCGGCCTCGCGCTGTACGGGGCCGCGCCCGGAGTCCTGGGCTGGATGCTCTCGCGACGCGCCTGGACCGGCGGCAGGGGCGTATGGGGCGGCCTGATCGCCGTACAGGTGTGGCTGATCCTCGGCGGCCTCGCCAACATTGCGAACGGGTCGGTGCACGGCTTCACCCAGGTGTTCCTGCCCGTACTGATCCTGGTGTTCCTCACCCGGACGCAGAGCCGCGAGTGGTTCCGGCTGCCGCCGCGGGCCCGGGAGGACAAACCCGAGTTCTCGTTCTCCCACATGATCACCTGGCGGCGGGACCGGGGGCAGACGGCTCTGGAGTACCTGGGCCTGGTCCTGATCGTCGTGGCGCTCATCGGCGCGCTGGTGCTGAGCGGAGTCGGCGGCCAGATCACGGACCGCCTCCAGGCGGCGATCTGTTCGCTCACGGGCACGTCGTGCGAGGTGACGGGCACCGGCAGCGACACGGTCGGGGCCGGTAGGACCGCGGGCGGTACGGACGGGGGTGGTTCGGACGCGGGCGGCAGCGCCGTCGCCGGGGGTTCGGACTCGGGCGGCGCCGACAACGGCGGCACGGTCGCCGGCGGCACGGGTGCGAACGGCACCGGCGGCGCGGGTGGTGCGAACGGGACCGGCGGCGCAGGTGGTGCGAACGGCACCGGCGGCGCAGGTGGTGCGAACGGCACCGGCGCGGGTGGTGCGAACGGTAGTGGTGGCTCCGGCGGCGGTGGTGCGAACGGCGCCGGTGGCTCCACCGCCGGGACAGCGAACGGCGGCTCCACCGCCGGGACGGCGAACGGGGGCGCCGACGGAGGCTCCACCACCGGATCCGGCGGCGGCACCGGCGGACCCGACGGTCCGGGCACCGACACCTACCCCGAGACCAGCACCGAGCCCGAGGCCACGTACGACACCCCCGTCTCGGACGCCGACTCCGACGACTCCGACGACTCCGGGAGCGACGGGGACAAGAAGGAGGACTGCGGCGGCTGGGGCTTCTTCGGCTGTGCATGGGACCGCACCACCCAGGTCGTCAAGGGCCTCGCCGTCGACGGTGTCTGGGGTGATGTCACCGGCATCATCGACCTGTTCAAGCCCGAGACCTGGTCCGGCCTGGCCGACTACGGCAAGCAGCTGGGCAGCACGTGGACGCAGGACTCCAAGGACGCCGGGAGCAAATGGGACAAGGGCGACTACTTCGGTGCGCTCGGCGACTGGGGCAAGGCCTCGCTCAACACCGTCGTGAAGGTCGGCGACGACATGTTCGTCGGCGACGAGGTACGGGACCGCTGGAACAACGGAGAGAAGACGCGGGCCGTCACCGACGTCGTCTGGAACATCGGATCGCTCTTCATCCCCGGCTACGACGTGGCGAAGGTCGTCGGTAAGGCCAGCAAGCTCGGCAAGCTCGGCAAGGTCGCCGCGAAGGTGGCCGAAGCAGCCGAGAACGCCGGGAACGCCGCGCGTCGCGCCCGTAAGGCCGCTGAAGTCGGAGACATCGACGGTGTCCGCAAGGCGGCCAAGGAGGCCGACGAGGCGGCGGACGAAGCAGAGGATGCGGCGCGCAAGACAGGCTGCAGCATCGCCCTCGGCCCCCGGGTGCGATACGGCGGCCACGGTGGGATCTCCGGGTCCGGAACCGGGGTGCTCGCCGCTGGGCCCCCGAACCATGTGATCCTCGCCGACGACGGCTGCGACAAGGCGGCCGAGGCCAAGGCGAAGGAGGCCCGGGAGCAGGAGCGGGCGGCCTGGACGGACAAGAAGCGCGCCGAGGAGAAGGATCGCGCGGCCAAGGCGCTGGCGGACAAGAAGCCGTATCCCGATCCCAAGCGCAACGACACTTCCGACCCGCGCAACTACAACCCGCCGGACTGGGCCGACGATCTCAAGGACCCGGAACTGGGATCCGCGGACCTCGGCGACGGCTACTGGGCGAGTCGCGATCGCAACCCTCCGCCCAACTGGGAGAACGAGTCCTGGCTTCGTTACCAGGAACAGATCACCGGCACCAAGCGCGGCAAGGAGTACGTCGTCGCGCACCCCGACGAGGGCGTGCCGCAGGTGGAGTACGACGGCTGGGACTCCGGTCGGCAGACGTTCCTGGAGGCCAAGAACGGTTACGAGAGCTACCTCTCCAAGAGCGACAAGAGCACGCTCACCGATTCCGGCAAGCAGAAATTCGTCGACGAGGCTCAGCGCCAGATCGACGCGTCCGGCGGCCGTGCTGTCGAATGGCACTTCTCCAACCCGGATGTGGCCAAGGCCGCCCGCAAGGCGTTCCGGGAGAAGGGTCTGCGGGTCAAGGTCGTCTACACCGTGCAGAAGACGGGGGACAGCACCAGGAAACCGGGGGCTTTCGACTAGCGTGGACGGGGTGCTTGCTCGGGCCGGACCAGGGGACGGCAGATTTTGGAGGCAACATGCGACGTGTGGTGCGGGGCTTCTGGGGGCCCCGGGTGGAGCCGGCCGAGGCGCTGGCCCGACGGTGGAAGCTGACCCTGGACCAGCTCACCGGGCTTCTTCCGGCCGGCGGCTCCGGTGCGGTTGCCGCTGACGTGCGGACGTGGCGGCAGATCCGCTCGTCCGGGCCCGCCACCGATCTCCTGCAGGACGAGGAGTCCCTTCTCACCGCCCTGCACGCGGCTCAGGAAGCCGACGGCTGGTCGGCCCGTATCGGCTACGGACTGCAACTCGTCCTCGCGGCCGAGCCGGACTGGAAGGTCGAGGTCAGTGGGACCGGCGGCGGTACTTCGGAGTTCCTCCTCCAGTCGGTGGTGATCGGCATCAAATCGCCGGACAGCGCCGAGATCCCTGACGCCGAACTCCTCACCGCTGTCGCCGAGGTGTGGGAGCCGGACTTCGGTGATGTCACCGATGACGACGTGCTCGACGCCCTGGAGGACGACGGTGGCTTCGCTGTCGGTGAGCCCTCCATCGGTTGGATCGGCTATCTCTCCCCAGGGCGGGCGGCTCTGCTGCCGGACGGCGTGGCGGCCGCCCGCAAGGAGCTGCGCGGTGGAGGCGTACTCCTCGACATCGCTCCACGTGGCGACGCGAAGGACGTGCTCCGGGCCTACCTGCAGCTGCGGGACGCGGGTGTGCTGCAGCCGCTGCCCAGCCCGATGGAGCGGGCCGCGCTGTGACGGCCCGGATGGGCGAGGCGTTCGATATCGATCGCGCGCTGTCCGACATCGAGGCGCTTCTCGCCGGGCCCGTACCCGTGGCCGGCCCGACGGACAGCGAGGGCGACCCGGCCACGGGGGAGTGGACCACGACCTCGGGCGAGGGCTTCCGGATCCTTCCGCTCTGGGAGAGTGACAGCCTCGTCGGCGTGTACGCGCCCGAGTGGAATGACGTGGAGGAAGCCGCCCGCGGGCATCTGGACGACCTCGTGGCGGAATTGGACCGTCGGTGGGGTGCGCACCGGAAGGTGGGCATGCGGGTGCCGATCTTCCGGAAGATCGCGGACGAGCCCATGCCGCCGCTCTTCCAGGCGCTCTGCGACCAGGACTGCCGCGGTGACCTGTCGGTGTGGGGGCCGGTGGCCGCCGGCCCCGGCGCCGCGGTCGTGTGGGTCGCGGCCTCCGTCAACCAGTGCGACGGCGACGCCCCGATGATCATCGTGGCCCTCGTCAGTGACCGCCCGATCGTCGAGCTGGAGGAGTAGGGCCTCTCGGTCCGGTCGGGAATGACAGGGTCCGGGCGCGTGTTCACGCAGGAGCGGAGGGTGCCTCCGTGCTGCCCTCGCAGACCTGCGCCCAGGGCGGCCGCACGATCCATCTGTACAACAGCCTGGAGAGAAGAAGAGTCATGCGCGTCGAGATCTGGAGCGACATCGCCTGCCCCTGGTGCTACATCGGCAAGGCCCGCTTCGAGAAGGGCCTGGCGGGGTTCGCCCATCGCGACGAGGTCGAGGTCGTGCACCGGTCCTTCGAGCTCGACCCGGGCCGCGCCAAGGGCGACACCGCCCAGGTGATCGACATGCTGGCGCAGAAGTACGGGCGTACCCGTGAGGAAGCCCGGTCCATGGAGGCGAACGTCGCGGCCAACGCGCAGGCCGAAGGGCTCGGCTACCGGACCGAGGGACGCGACCACGGAAACACGTTCGACATCCACCGGCTGCTCCACCTCGCCAGGGCCCGCGGACGCCAGGACGAGCTGCTGACGCTCGCCTACCGGGCGAACTTCGCCGAGGAGCGCTCCGTCTTCGACGCCGAGGTGCTGGTCGAGCTGGCCATCGAGGCCGGGCTCGACGGCGACGAGGCGCGGGCCGTGCTCGCCGACCCGGAGGCGTACGCGGCCGAGGTGCGGGCCGACGAGCAGGAGGCGGCCGAGCTGGGCGCCAACGCCGTACCGTTCTTCGTCCTCGACCGGCGGTACGGGATCTCCGGCGGCCAGCCCGCCGAGGTCTTCGCGCAGGCGCTGGAGCAGGCGTGGAAGGACCGTCCGCTGACCACGATCGGCTCGGACGGAGCGGCCTGCGACGCCGACGGGGCCTGCGAGGTTCCGCAGGCCGGCGGCCAGGGCTGACCCTGAGCCGGCCTGGCCGGCCGCTGAACCGCATCGATAAGCATTGCTTGGGGTTACCCCTCAACTCTTCGTGATTGACGATGAGTTGAGGGGCGTTCAGGCTGGACGCATGGAGATCTCCTCGCTCACCCAGGCCGTAGCCGCCGAGTTTGCGCCCAAGTCCACGTATCTCAACACCTCCAGCTGCGGGCTGCTGCCCCGCCGAACCGTCGAGGCGGTGAAGACGCTCGCCGACGAGAACGCCGCGGGCACCGGTGCGGGCGCAGGCAGCTTCGACGCCGTGGACGCCGCACGGACCCGGTTCGCCGGGCTCGTCGGTGTCGATCCCGACCGGGTCGCCACCGGCAGCTCGGTCGCCGTCCATGTCGGACTGATCGCGGCGTCGCTGAAGCCCGGTGACGAAGTGCTGGTGCCCGAGGGGGAGTTCAGCTCGGTCGTCGGACCCCTCTCGGTCCGTGGGGATCTGCGGATGCGGTACGCCCCGCTGGACGGCATGGCCGAGGCGGTGCGGCCCACGACCGCACTGGTCGCCCTCTCCTCCGTACAGTCCGCCGACGGCCGGATCGCCGACCTCGACGCGGTTCGCGCGGCGGCCGCCGCGCACGGCGCCCGGGTCCTCCTCGACGCCACCCAGTCCGCAGGCTGGCTGCCGCTGGACGCCGGAGCGTACGACTACACGGTCACGGGCGGCTTCAAGTTCCTGCTCTGCCCGCGCGGTACGTCGTTCCTCACGGTCACCGAGGAGGCGCAGGAGACCCTGTCGCCGCTGTACGCGAGCTGGGTGGCCGGCGAGGACCGCTGGAACAGCACGTACGGACCCGTCGGCCGGCTCGCCGCCACCGCGCGCCGCTTCGACGAGGCGCCCGCCTTCCTCGCGTATCACGGTGCCGAGCGCTCCCTCGCGCTGATGGCCGAGATCGGCATCGACACCGTGCACGCCCACAACACCGCGCTCGCCGCCCGGTTCCGTAGCGCGCTGGCCGGTATCGGCCACGAGCCGGTGCCCGGCCGGTCCGCGGTGGTCGCCGTGCCGGGACTGGGAAGCCACGAGTCGGCGCTGGCCCGTGCCGGTATCGCGGTGTCGGTCCGGGCCGGGAATCTGCGGGCGGCCTTCCATCTCTACAACACGCAGGCCGATGTGGACCACGCGCTGGAGGTGCTCGCGGGCTGACCGGTCAGCGGCCTTCCGGGCAGCTATCGGCCTCGCGGGAGAGGTTCTCCTCGACCTTGGCCAGCAGCCGGGCCAGCTCGGTGCGCTCCGTCGCGTCCAGACCGGCGAGCGTGCGCTCCTCCAGATTCGACCAGGCCCGCTCCACATCCGAGTGCAGGGCGCAGCTGTCCGAGCTGGCCTCGACCAGGACGGCCCGCCGGTCGTCCGGGTCGGGGCGGCGGTGGACATGACCGGCCTGTTCGAGCCGCTGGAGCATCTTGGTGACGGTCGACGGATCGAGGTCGACCGCCTTGATCAGCTCCGACTGGCGTGCCGCGCCCGCGTCCCACAGGTACATCATCAGGAACTCCTGGCCGGGGTAGAGCCCGGCGCACCTGAGCGCCTTGCCGGCGGCGATCCGGTGCAGCCGGGCGACCCGTGAGACGGCGTGGCTGACCGGGCCGCCGCGGGCGGCACTGGGCAGCTCGGTACAGACGGGGTCGGCGGATTCGGCCTTCATGCGGGACTCCTCGGGGGCGATGCTCCGGCTGCGGCCTGTCCGGCGGATCGGGCCCTGGCCCGGGGCTGGTTCCGGCGCTCTTCACGAACTTTACCTTGGTCGGCCAATCAATGCGTTACAGTGGCGCAGGACGAAATACTTGGCCGACCATGTAATTTTCCTTAGGGGTTTTCATGACCACCGCATTCGACCCGATCGACCTGTCCGGCACCCAGCTCGCCAACCGCATCGCCATGGCCCCGATGACCCGCAGCCGTGCCGGTGACGGCGGTACCGCCACCGAACTCACCGCCGAGTACTACGCTCAGCGCGCCTCGGCCGGTCTCATCATCACCGAGGGCATCCAGCCGTCCGTCGTCGGCCAGGGTTACCCCTTCACCCCGGGGCTGCACAGCGCGGAGCAGGTCGCGTCCTGGCGCAAGGTCACCGACGCGGTGCACGCCGCGGGCGGCCGGATCTTCGCCCAGCTCATGCACACGGGCCGCATCGGCCACCCGGTCCTGCTGGCGGACGGACTGACCCCGGTCGGCGCCTCCCCGGTCAAGGCCGCCGGGCAGGTCTACACCCACGTGGGACCGAAGGACTTCGTCGAGCCGCGTGAGCTGACCGACACCGAGATCCGGCAGACCGTGGCCGACTTCGCCTCCGCCGCCCGCAACGCCGTCGACGCGGGCTTCGACGGGGTCGAGCTGCACGGCGCCAACGGCTACCTCATCCACCAGTTCCTCGCGCCCAACACCAACCGGCGCACCGACGAGTGGGGCGGCTCGGACGAGGCCCGCATCCGGTTCGCCGTCGAGGTGGTCAAGGCCGTCGCCGCCGAGATCGGCGCGGAGCGCACCGGGCTGCGCATCTCCCCCGGGAACTCGTACAACGACATCGACGAGCCCGCGCCGGACGCCGCCTACACCGCGCTGGTGCAGGAGATCGAGCCGCTCGGCCTCGCCTACCTGCACGTCCTGGAGGCGAAGGAGATCCGCGAGCTGACCCTCGCGCTGCGCAAGCAGTTCTCCGGCACTTTCGTCATCAACGTGCTGACGGACGGACCGACCGGACCGGACGACCACTCGGTGATCGACGACGGGATCGCCGACATCATCTCGTACGGTGCGCTGTTCATCGCCAACCCGGACCTGCCCGCCCGGCTGAAGGCCGGCGGCCCGTTCAACACCCCGGACCCGTCCACCTTCTTCGGCGGGGACGCGAAGGGGTACGTCGACTACCCCGCGCTGGGAGCCTGAGGACCTACGCCGAGTCCCGGCGCACCAGTTCGGTGGGGAGGATCACCGCGGCCGGCTCCTCCCCGCCGATCCGGGCCAGCAGTACCCGTACCATCTCGGCGCTGATCCGGTCCCACGGCTGCCGGATCGTGGTCAACTCGGGCCGGGACGCGAGCGCCGCGGGCGAGTCGTCGAAGCCGCCGACCGCGACGTCCTCCGGCACCCGCCGCCCGGCCTTCTCCAGCGCGGCCAGCACGCCCTGCGCCATCAGGTCGGAGGCGACGAACACCGCGTCGAGGTCGGGGGTCCGCTCCAGCAGCAGCGTGGCGGCCGCCTCGCCGCTCGCCCGGCTGTAGTCGCCCGGGACGATCAGCGCGTCGTCGGCGGGCAGCCCGCACTCGGCGAGCATCTCGCGGTAGCCCGCCAGCCGTTCGACGCCGCCGGGGGTGTCCAGCGGGCCGCTGACCGTACCGATCCGGCGGCGCCCGGACTCGTACAGATACCGCACCATGTCCCGGGCGCCGTCCCGGTCGTCGGCCGCCACATAGCTGACCTTCGAGCCCTGCCCGAGCGGCTTGCCGCAGGCGACGAGCGGGACCCCGGCCTCGTGCAGCCGGGCGGCGACCGGGTCGCCGGAGTGACTGGAGACCAGCAGCACCCCGTCCACGTGGCCGGCGATGTACCGCATGTTCCGGCGGCGTTCGGCCTCGGTCCCCGCGATCATCAGCAGCAGCGGGATGTCGTGCGCGGCCAGTGCGGCGGTGCAGCCCCGCAGCAGCACATTGAAGTTCGGGTCCTCGAAGAACCGCTCCTGCGGCTCGGTGAGCAGGAACGCCACCGAGTCGGAGCGGCCGGTGATCAGTGACCTGGCGTGCCGGTTCACCGTGTAGCCGGTCTTGCGGATCGCGGAGTTGACCGCATCGAGCGCGGCCGGGCTGACGTTGTGCCCGCCGTTGAGCACCCGCGAGACCGTGCCGCGCGAGACACCGGCTTCCCGCGCCACGTCGTGGATGGTCGGCGGCCTGCGGCGTCCCGTGCCGGACTGTCCGTGCCGTCCGGGCTGTCCGGGCTGTTCTGTGCGGCTCATGGTGCATGATCTTTCATCAATGGAAGCCCTGGCGGGGACCGGTCAGGACTTTACGGCGCCGGAGAGCAGGTCGAGGCTCCAGAAGCGCTGGATGACGAGGAACAGCGCGATCAGCGGGACGATCGCCAGCAGCGCCCCCGTAATCACCAGGGTATAGAGGGCCGGGGTGGTGGAGCCCTGCTGGAGCAGGGTGTAGAGGCCCAGGGTGACCGGGAACTTCTCGTCGTCGCCGAGCATGATGTACGGGAGCAGGAAGTTGTTCCAGATCGCGACGAACTGGAACAGGAAGACGGTCACCAGACCCGGCAGCATCATCGGCAGGGCGATGGTGCGGAAGATCCGCCACTCGCTGCCGCCGTCCACCCGTCCCGCCTCGATCACATCGCCCGGTACGGCGGAGGCCGCGTAGATCCGCGCGAGGTACACACCGTACGGGGAGAGGATCACCGGCAGCAGGACCGAGAGGTAGGAGTCCGTCAGGTCGGCCTCGGCCAGCAGCAGGTACTGCGGTACGGCGAGGATCACCGGCGGCATCAGCACGCCGGCCAGCAGGATGTTGAAGATGCTCTCCTGCCCGCGGAACCGGTACACGGCCAGGGCGTAACCCGACACCGCGGAGACGGCCGTGGACAGCAGGGCGCCGGCCCCGGCGTAGAACGCCGAGTTGGCCATCCACTTCCAGTACACGCCGTCGCGGTACGCCGACAGATCGGCGACGTTCCGGCGGAAGCCGGTGCCCGGCAGGAACGTGAAGGTGGAGAACAGCTCGCTGCCGGACTTGGTCGAGGCGACCAGCACCCAGGCGACGGGCAGCAGGCAGTAGAGCGCGCCGAGGAGCAGTGCGGCGGTCGGCACGAGCGCGAAGCGGCGCGGACCTGCGGGGATGGATGCGAGGTGCGGCGTACTCATCGGGAATCTCCCTTCTGGGTCCGGGAGTTGGCCACCCTGAGGAAGCCGAAGGACAGGACCAGGGTGGCGACGGCGATGATGACCGCCTGAGCGGCAGCCGCGTAGATGTCGTTGTTGACGAAGGCGTCCTGGTAGACCTTCATCAGCGGACTCCAGGTGGTGGAGAGCGAGTTGGTGAGCGGCTTCAGCGTCGTCGGCTCGCTGAACACCTGAAGGGTCGCGATGATCGAGAAGAAGAACGTCAGGACCAGTGACGGCGCCACCATCGGGATCTTGATCCGGAGCGCGATCTGCAGCTGCGAGCAGCCGTCCAGTCGTGCCGCCTCGAACACCTCGGCCGGGATCGCCCGCAGGGAGGTGTAGATCACGATCATGTTGAAGCCGGTGCCGCCCCAGACCGCGATGTTGGCGAGGGCGAGATACAGCGGCCCACCATCGAGCAGGTCGGGCTGCGGGAGCCCCGCCCTGTCGAGGAGGTAGTAGAAGGGGCTGACGTCCGGGAGATAGAGGAAGCCCCACATGAGCGCGGCGACGACGCCCGGGATCGCGTACGGCAGGAAGATCGCGAGCCGGGAGAAGCCCCGCAGCCGGATCCGGTCGGTGTCCAGGAGCAGGGCGAACAGCAGGGCGAGGCCGAGCATCACGGGGACGACGATCACGCCGTAACCGAGGATGCGCAGCGCGCCGTGCAGCAGTTCCGAGTCGGAGAGCGCACCGGCGTAGTTGGTGAAGCCGGCCCAGATCTCCTCGCGGGCGCCCTTCCCCAGACCGAGCCCCTTGACCTCGGTCCTGCGGAAGCTGAGGTAGAGCGCGTACCCGATGGGAAGGGCGAAGAAGAGCAGGAAGAGCACGGTGGCGGGGGCCAGGAAGGCGTACGGGGCGCTCTTGACCCCGTACGCACTCCTGCGGCGTGCGCGTGTCACTCGGAGACCCCGAAGCCCTGCTTCTTGAGGTCGGCGACGGTGGCGTCCTGCATCGCGGTCAGGGCGGGCCCGAAGTCCGACCTGCTCTTGGCGGCTTCGGCGAAGTTGTCCTTGAAGGCGGTGTACGCGACGTTCACGTTCGGGCCCCAGGCGGCGGGGGCGGTGCCCTTCGCGATCTCGGCGGCCTTCGTGTAGAAGTCGGGCTGGTTGGGGAAGTAGTCCGGGGCCTGGGCGAGCGCGCCGCCGGTCTGGGCGGCCGTGGCGGCGGGGTAGATGCCGCTCTCCTTGACCAGCGCGGCCAGCGCCTCGGAGTCCGTGTTCAGCCACTTCGCGAAGGTCGCGGCGGCGGCCTTGTTCTTGGAGTCGTTGGTGACGGCGGTGGAGGAGCCGCCCCAGCTGCCGGTGACGTTCTGGCCGGCCGTCCACTGGGGGAGCGGGGCCATGGCCCACTTGCCCTTGGTGTCGGGCGCCGCCGTGGTGAGGGTGCCGGGCGCCCAGACCGCGCTGACCCAGGCGATCTGCTTGCCGGTGTTGAGCGCCTTGTTCCAGGCCGGTGTGTACATCGGCTGGTTGTCGACGGCGCCCTCCTTGACCAGACCGCCCCAGAAGTCGGCGACCTTCCGCGTGGCGGCGTCGTCGATGGCGACCTTCCACTTGTCGCCGCCGGTGGTCCACCACTGCGCCCCGGCCTGCTGGGCGAGGCCCGCGAAGAGACCGGAGTCGTTCGAGGAGAACGTGGTGAGGTCCTTGCCCGGTGCCTTCTTCTTCAGCGTGCGGGCCGTCTCGGCGAACTCGTCCCAGGTGGTGGGCACGGACAGGCCGTACTGCTTGAACAGGTCCTGGCGGTAGTAGAACATCAGCGGGCCGGAGTCCTGCGGCACGGCGTACAGGGCGTCCGATCCGAGGGTCGTCTGCTGCCAGATGCCGTCGGCGAACTTGCCCTTCGCGTCGCCCGCCTCCTTGGATATGTCGGCGAGCACGTCGTTGGAGACCAGGGTGGGGAGCGCCTGGTACTCCGCCTGCACCAGGTCGGGAGCCTTGTGGGCCTTGGCCGCTGTGATGATCTTGGTGACCAGGTCGTCGCCCGACGCCTGCTTCTTCACCGTCACCTTGATGCCGGTCTTCTTGCCCTCGCCCGCGTTCCAGATGTCCGCGACCTTGTCCAGGCCGGGCGCCCACGCCCAGTAGGTGAGTGAGACGGGACCGGATGCGGCCGGGCCGTCCCCGCTGTCGTCGTCCGACGAGCCGCAGCCCGAGAGCAGGCCGGTGGCGGCGAGTGCAGCGGCCGTGGACACCGCGACGATGCGGTACTTCATGGAATTCTCCCCTGACGAGAAGCGAGGGTGCAGCGCCGAGATGCGCTGTGAGCGTTCACAGTAGAGAAACGAATCCGACGCTTGTCAATGGTTGTTGCTGTGCGGTTATGTTGGATCTGCGCCACCGAGAGTGTGTGTGCACGTTCCCAGAAGTTGCACCAAAGAGCCCAGGAGATACCCATGCCGCACACCGCGCCCGAGCCTGCCCCGCACGGTCTGCGCCGGCTCGCCTTCGGCGGCGACTACAACCCCGAGCAGTGGCCGGAAGAGGTCTGGCACGAGGACGTGGCCCTGATGCGGGAAGCCGGCGTGACCATGGTCAGCGTCGGGATCTTCTCCTGGGCGCTTCTCGAACCGGAGCCCGGCGGCTACGACTTCGGCTGGCTCGACCGGGTCCTCGACCTGCTGCACGAGGCCGGCATCCGGGTCGACCTCGGCACCCCCACCGTCGCTCCGCCCGCCTGGTTCTACCGCGCCCACCCGGAGGCCCTCCCGGTCAGCCGCGAGGGTGTCCGCTACGCCTTCGGGTCACGCGGCGCGATCTGCCACAGTAACCCCGCCTACCGGTCGGCCGCGGCGAACATCACCGAACAGCTCGCCCGCCGGTACGCGGACCATCCGGCGCTCGCGATGTGGCACGTCCACAACGAGTACGGCGTTCCGGTCAGCGCCTGCTACTGCGACAACTGCGCCGCCCACTTCCGCCGCTGGCTGGCCGACCGCCACGGCGGCGTCGACGCGGTCAACGAAGCCTGGGGCACCGCCTTCTGGGGCCAGCGCTACCGCAGTCTCGACGAGATCGACCCGCCCCGTGCCACCCCGACCGTCGCCAACCCGGCGCAGCGCCTGGACTACGCCCGCTTCGCCGACGCCACCATGCGCGAGAACTTCTGCAGCGAACGGGACATCCTGCACCGCCTCGCTCCCGGTATCCCGGTCACCACCAACTTCATGACCGCCCTCAGCCAGTGCGACTCCGTCGACTACTGGGCCTGGGGCCGCGAGACCGATCTCGTCACCAACGACCACTATCTGATCACCGACGGCCGCCGCACCCATGTCAACCTCGCCATGGCCGCCGACCTCACCCGCTCCGTCGCGGGCGGCGCACCCTGGCTGCTCCTTGAGCACTCCACCAGTGGCGTCAACTGGCAGCCCCGCAACCCCGCCAAGCGCCCGGGCGAAATGGCCCGCAACAGCCTCGCCCATGTCGCGCGCGGCTCCGACGGCGCCATGTTCTTCCAGTGGCGGCAGTCCCGCAGCGGCGCGGAGAAGTTCCACTCGGCGATGGTGCCGCACGCCGGTACGGATTCCCGGGTATGGCGCGAGGTCTCCGGGCTCGGCGCCGATCTCGGTCTGCTGAGCGGCATCCGCGGCACCCGGACCGTCGCGGACGCGGCCATGCTCTGGGACTGGCAGTCCTGGTGGGCGCAGAAGCTGGAGTGGCGCCCGAGCGAGGACCACGACGCCCGCGAGCGTGCCGACACCTTCTACGCCTCGATGTACGACCGCCACCTCACCGTCGACTTCGCCCACCCGGACGCCGATCTGTCCGGGTACCCGCTGGTCGTCGTCCCGGCCCTCTACCTCGCCACCGAGGAGACCGGCCGGAACCTCCGGAGCTACGTCGAGAACGGCGGCACACTCGTCGTCTCGTACTTCTCCGGCATCGTCGACACCCAGGACGCCGTGCACCCGGGGCCGTACCCGGGAGCCCTGCGGGACGTACTGGGGCTGACGATCGAGGAGTTCTCACCGCTCGGCGAGGGCGGGACGGTCCGCCTGATCACGCCCGAGGGCGCCGCCGAAGGCCCGGAGCTGACCGGAGACCTGTGGTCGGACGTGGTGATCCCGCGCGGCGCCGAGACCGTCTGGTCCTACGCCGACGGCATTCCCGCGGGCCGCCCCGCCGTCACCCGGCACCGTCTGGGCAGTGGCACCGCCTGGTACATCTCCACCCGGCTGTCCGGACCCCACCTCGACGCCGTCCTCGACCGGGCCTGCGACGACGCCCGGATCACACCGCGCACCGGCCTCCCGCACGACGTCGAGGTCGTACGCCGTGCGGGCGACAACGGCACGTACCTTTTCGCGATCAACCACACAGAGGACGACGCGAAGGTGCCGCTCGACGGCCGCGGCACCGAACTCCTCACCGGTGAGCACGCCGTGGGCCGCCTCGCCGTTCCGGCGGGCGCGGTCCGGGTCGTACGCCTCGACGGCTGAGTCACCCGATCCGCGCCATTCCCGCGCGACGGTCAAGTGACATCGACGATGTGCGGGAAGACGTACGGAAAGCCACCTGGGCGGACGGGAGCGGCGGTGAAGTCGGACCTTGACGGCCTGCTGTCCGCCGCACTCCCCGCCCAGGCCGCCCACGTGGCCACCACCCCCGCCGGCACCGGCTTCGAACCGGGCGGCACCGGCCGGACCGCCGTCAGCGGCAGCGGACGGGACCCGGTGGACCCGGCGTCCGGCAACGCGCGGGAGAACCAGCGCTGTTCGACCGGAACGCGACGCCGCTCCCCGCAGCGATTCGGTTCTCCCACGGGTGGAAAGCAGGGAGTGCCGGCGCGATCTAGACGGCGTCGAGCGGCGCGCTGCGCCACTTCCACGAGGTGACGCGCTCCCGCCCGGGCAGCTCGGCGCGGCCGGTGGACCAGAGCAGGACGGTCCACCGGTCGGCGTCGTCGGGGGCGTCCGGGAACAGGCGGGCCAGCACGCGGTCGCACAGATCGGTGGGCGGTGCCCACGCGATGTCCAGGCCCTGGACGACATCGTGGGTATGCACCAGGGTCTCCACGATTCCCATGGCCGCGAATCCCTCCGGGTCGGACACCCCGTACGAGTGGTAGGAGCGGACGTCCGCCGCGGTCGTCCGCACCATCGCCGTCAGCAGGGCGCCGCTCGCCTCCAGGGTCTGGAGCAGGCCGACCGGTCCCGCGTCGGGGTTCGCGAAGATCGAATTCGCCGGACCGCCCTTGCGGTCGGCTCCCCAGCGGTACGGGACCTCGCGGTCCAGCGGCGGCTTCCTCGGGCCCAACTGGGCCGCGTACGCGAAGAGATCGTCGTTCAGATGCTCCACGGTCTCCCACGAGTCCCACTCCAGCGACCCGGCGGGTGCCCGCCAGTGGTCCTCCGGAACCTCACGGAGGGCGGCGAGCGCGAGGTGGACCGCGGTGGTCACGTCGTCCGCGGCGACCGGCATCCGGGTGGCGGTCAGCGTGGCCCGCTCGACGGCGCTGCACTCCACGCAGAACTCATTGCCCTCGGGGTCGGCGAGCGTCGCCCAGCCCCGCCCGTCGGGCCTGCGGTGGTCGCCGACGAGCGTGGCGCCGAGCGCGAGCAGCCGCTCGACCTCCTCGTCCCGGGTGCGGTCCTGCGGCTGGATGTCCAGGTGGACGCGGTTCTTCACGCTCTTGGGCTCGGGCACCGAGACGAACAGCAGGGCGGCACCGGGGGTCTCGACGAGCGCCTCGGGATCACCGGGGTTGTCGTCGTCCGAAAGCCGGGAACCGAGCACCTCGGCCCAGAAACTGCCGAGCTTGTAGGCGTCGGCGCAGTCGAAGGTCATGTGACGTACAAGTGAGGTCATGGGAGCCACTGTCGCCGTTGCCGGCCATCGGGGTCCACCAACTTTCGACAGGGGCCGGGACGACGAACGTCGCCCCGGCCCCTGTCACTTCCGGGCTCGGCCCGTCAGTGCCTCACCTCACCGGCGCGAAATCGCGCGCCCCGATGAACTCCGGGCGCCGTACCGGCGCCGCGAACGGCTCCTCGGCCGTGTTCTCCACGCTGTTGAAGACGATGAAGACATTGCTGCGCGGGTACGGGGTGATGTTGTCCCCCGAGCCGTGCATGCAGTTGCAGTCGAACCAGGTGGCCGAACCGGCCCGGCCCGTGAAGAGCTTGATGCCGTGCCGGTCGGCCAACTTGGTCAGTGCCTCGTCCGACGGGGTGCCGGCGTCCTGCATCTTCAGCGACTGCTTGTAGTTGTCCTTCGGCGTCTCGCCCGCACATCCGAGGAACGACTTGTGCGAACCGGGCATGATCATCAGCCCGCCGTTGGTGTCGTGGTTCTCGGTCAGCGCGATCGACACGGACACGGCCCGCATGCGCGGCAGACCGTCCTCGGCGTGCCAGGTCTCGAAGTCCGAGTGCCAGTAGAACCCCGAAGCGCCGAAACCCGGCTTGACGTTGATACGCGACTGGTGGACGTACACATCCGAACCGAGGATCTGGCGGGCCCGGCCCACCACCCGCTCGTCGTTCACCAGCCGGGCGAAGACCTCGCTGATCCGGTGGACCTCGAAGACCGACCGTACGTCCTGCGACTTCGGCTCGATGATCGACCGCTCATCGGCCCGCACCGCGGGATCGGCGATCAGCCGGTCCAGCTCGGTGTGGTACACGGCCACTTCGTCCGGCGTGATCAGCTCGTCGACGGTGAGGAAGCCGTCCCGCTCGAAACCCTGCAGATCCTTCACGGCGATCGGGCCCGGGGCGCCGGGCGTGGACCAGATGACCGGGTCCTGGCGGGGAGTGGTCATCTCGGCCGTGCGCCGGCTGGGATACAGGTCGGTGCGTACATCGGTGGTCATGGTTCAGCCCTCCTCGGTCAGTACGGGATAGACACCGTTCTCGTCGTGCTCCTCCCGTCCGGTGACGGGAGGGTTGAAGACGCAGACGCAGCGGAAGTCGGTCTTGGGGCGCATGGTGTGGCGTTCGTGACCGTCCAGCAGGTACATCGTGCCGGGGGTGATCCAGTGAGTCTCGCCGGTCTCGTCGTCGGTGAGCTCGGCCTCGCCCTCGACACACAGGACGGCCTCGATGTGGTTCGCGTACCACATCGACGTCTCGGTACCTGCGTACATCGTGGTCTCGTGGAGTGAGAAGCCCACCTTCTCCTGGGCGAGCACGATGCGCTTGCTCTCCCAGGTGCCGGAAGCGGCCTTCACATGCCGGTCGGTGTTCTCGATGTCGCTGAACGATCGGACGATCACGGTGAGTCGGAGCCTTTCTCTCTGCAGCGGTACTTCTGTACAGGCCTGTCCGGGGTGGACCCGGCCAGGCGGTCGGGATGTCGCGCGATCCCTCGGCCGGGCGGTCAGGCGGTGTCGCGGACCGCGCGGGCCAGCGTGAGCAGGCCCTCGTCCAGCTCTTCGGGAGTGATGGTCAGCGGCGGCAGCAGCTTCACGACCTCGCTCCGCGGGCCGGAGGTCTCCACCAGCAGCCCCAGCTCGAACGCGCGCGCACAGACCGCGGCGGCGCGCGAGACATCGGTGAACTCGAGCGCCTGGACCAGGCCGCGGCCGCGGGACTGCGCGCCGAGCCGGGCGTGTTCGTCGCAGATCGCGAGCAGCGCCTGCTCGACCTGCTCACCGCGGGCCAGCGTCTGCTTCTCCATCTGGCCGTCCGCCCAGTAGGCGTCGAGCGCGGCGGCGGCGGTGACGAACGCCGGGTTGTTGCCGCGGAAGGTGCCGTTGTGCTCGCCCGGTCCCCAGATGTCCAGCTCCGGGTTGAACAGGCAGAGCGACATGGGAAGTCCGTAGCCGCTGATGGACTTCGACAGGGTGACGATGTCCGGGGTGATGCCGGCCTCCTCGAACGAGAAGAACGCACCGGTGCGGCCGCAGCCCATCTGGATGTCGTCGACGATGAGGAGCATGTCGCGGCGGCGGCAGAGATCGGCCAGCGCCCGCAGCCACTCGGGCCGCGCCACATTGATGCCGCCCTCGCCCTGCACCGTTTCGACGATCACGGCCGCGGGCTGGTTGAGACCCGAACCCTGGTCCTCGAGGAGCCGCTCGAACCAGAGGAAGTCCGGGACCCGGCCGTCGAGGTAGTTGTCGAACGGCATCGGCGTGCCGTGCACCAGCGGGATGCCGGCCCCGGCCCGCTTGAAGGCGTTGCCGGTGACGGCGAGCGAGCCGAGCGACATGCCGTGGAAGGCGTTGGTGAAGGAGACGATCGACTCGCGTCCTTTCACCTTGCGGGCCAGCTTCAGCGCGGCCTCGACCGCGTTGGTGCCGGTCGGGCCGGGGAACATCACCTTGTACGGCAGGTCGCGCGGCCGTAGGACGACGTTGTGGAAGGTCTCGAGGAAGGCGCGCTTCGCGGTGGTCGCCATGTCCAGGCCGTGGGTGATGCCGTCGCGCTCGATGTAGTCGATCAGCGCACGTTTCAACACCGGGTTGTTGTGGCCGTAGTTGAGGGATCCTGCACCGGCGAAGAAGTCGAGGTAGGAGTGGCCGTCCTCGTCGGTCAGCCGGGCGCCCTGCGCACGGTCGAACACGGCGGGCCAACCGCGGCAGTAGCTCCGGACCTCCGACTCAAGGGTCTCGAAGACGCTCAGGGCGGGCGGGGTGATGGTCACGGGGGATCTCCTGCTTGTGGGGGTGTGTCGGGCGGCGGTGGAACGGGGCGATTCGGCCGGCGCCGGGCTGGGGCGTGTCAGCCGGGCTGCACCTCAGACGTGGAACGGGCCGATGCGGTAGAGCACTTCCGGCAGATGTGTTCCCTCGGGGAACAACCCGCCGTCGAAGAGCACTTCGCGCTCCACGGCCGCGTCATGGCGGAGCGCGTAGGAGGTGAACAGCCGGTCGGAAGCCGTGTTGTCCGGGGTGATGGTCGTCTCGACCCGGGCCAGGCCCTGCTCCGCGGCGACCCGCGCGGTCAGCGAGTCCAGCAGCTCGGCGGCCAGTCCGATGCCGCGATGGCCGTGGTCGACGGCCACCTGCCAGACGACGAGCGTCTCGGGGCGGTCGGGCCGGATGTATCCCGTCACGAAGGCGACCGGCTCGCCGGTCTCGTCGCGGGCCACCACGGAGGTCGCCGCGAAGTCACGGCACCACAGCAGGTAGCTGTAGGAGGAGTTGAGGTCCAGGACCTCGGAGTCGCGGGCGATGCGCCAGATCGCGGCCCCGTCCTCCACTCGTGGGGTGTCGATGGTGATGAATTCGCTTCGGGCACGTGCAAAATCTGCTGGTGCGGCGGTCATGCGAATGGAATTTACCCAGCAAATTCGGAAATTGCATCGAGGTAAGGGGTTGGGTGAAGTGAGCCGCTGTGTTATCACGCGGGCGCGCGCCCCGGCGCGAAACTGCTCCGATTTATTCCGTTTGGGCCTTATTAATGCCGCAAATCGGGCACATTGTGGAGTCGGTCACAGAGCCGTAACTCCCCGGAGACGCAACCGAATTGTGCCGATAGGCGTTGTCGAAACCTTGGCGTTTGGACTCGGGGAGAGCGGGCACAAGAATGCGGGGAACTGCTCTCGATAAAGCAGTTCCCCGCATTGATGAATTCTTATTCGCTCGGCCAGGTTTCCGAAACGGCCTTGCGGGCAGCTTCGAAGTCGACCTGCCGGCCCTCATCGGCCAGCGCCGACCCCAGAGCCGCGATCGAGGACTGCACAACGCCCCGCGTCGCATCCACACCGTAGTGATTGACCCGGATCATCTCCTTGGACAGGGCCCCGCCGCCCGCGATCAGCGGCAGCGAGGGGTCGGTCGCGAGCGCCTTGGCGACCAGCCCGGCGGCGTCGACTCCGGCCGGGGCGCGCAGCGTCGTCGCGACCGGCGCCGCATCCTTCGCCTGGTGCACATACGGCGCCAGACCGCCGCCGAGCGCCACCGCGCCCGCCCGCGTGGCCGCCGCGGCCGCTGCGTGCCGGGCCATCAGCGCCTCCAGGCCCTCCGCCTCGATCCGCTCCAGGCAGGCCTCGAGCGCCAGCATCTCCAGTTGCGCGGGGGCGTGCAGGAGCGCCTTGCGGCCACCGTCGATCCAGCGCTCCTTCCAGTCCAGGAGGGAGAGGTACGAGTGGCGGGGGGCCTCGGGGTTGGCGGCGATCCGCTCCCAGGCGCGCCCGCTCACCGACACCGCCGACACCCCGGCCGGGCCGCCCATCGCCTTCTGCGCGCCGATCACGCACAGGTCGACGCCCCACACGTCCGGCAGCAGCGGCTCGGCCCCCACGGACGCGACGGCGTCCAGCATGAAGAGCGCACCGTGCGCCCGGACGACCTCACCGATCTCGGCGACCGGGTTGGTGTTTCCGGTCGCCGCCTCCGCGTGGACCAGCGAGACGAAATCGATCTCCGGGTGCGCGGCGAGCGCCTGCGCGACCTGGTCGGCGGTGACCGCCGTGTGGAACGGCACCGCCAGGTCGATCACATTGGCACCGCAGTCCCGCAGCCAGTTCCCGAAGGTCTGTCCGTACGGTCCCGTGACCACGTTCAGTGCGGTCGAACCGGGCCGGGCGCCTCCCCGGATGCAGCCTTCGAGAGGAAGCAGTGCCTCGCCCTGCATGATGACGACGTCCTGCTCGGTGGCGAGGAGACCGGCCACCCGCCGCTCGACGGCGGCGAAGTGCGCTGCGGTGAGCGGGGCGAGGTCGAGGAAGGGGTGCGTCACTGTGGTGCTCTCTTCGGATCGGGTCGGCCTGCGGTTCGGCGTACGAACAGCGCTTCCGTCGAGAGTACCCAGGGCCCACCGGACACCGCCTCGTACAGTGCTGCCATGAGTGATCACAAGGCGCAGCCGGTGCTGCACGTGAAGGGGCGGGTGCTCGTCGGTCCCGACGACGTCAGGGACGAGCTGTGGGCGGTCGGCGGGCGGATCTCGTACGAGCGGCCGTCGGACGCGGACGCGGCGGAGACCGTCACCGGCTGGGTGCTGCCGGGTCTCGTCGACGCCCACTGCCATGTGGGGCTCGATCACCACGGTCCGGTCGACGCCGCCACGAGCGAGAAGCAGGCGCTCACCGACCGGGAGGCTGGCACGCTGCTCATCCGGGACGCCGGATCGCCCTCCGACACCCGGTGGATCGACGACCGGGAGGACCTTCCCAAGATCGTCCGGGCCGGCCGCCATATCGCCAGGACCCGCAGGTACATCCGGAACTACGCCCATGAGATCGAACCCGGCGATCTCGTCGCGTACGTCGCGCAGGAGGCGCGGCGCGGCGACGGCTGGGTCAAGCTGGTCGGCGACTGGATCGACCGGGACGCCGGTGACCTGACCGCCTGCTGGCCGCGCGGCGAGGTCGAGGAGGCCATCGCCGAGGCGCACCGGCTCGGCGCGCGGGTCACCGCGCACTGCTTCGCCGAGGCCGCTCTCGTCGATCTCGTCGAGGCCGGGATCGACTGCATCGAGCACGCCACGGGCCTGACCGAGGACACCATTCCGCTCTTCGCCGAGCGCGGCGTCGCGATCGTCCCGACGCTGGTCAACATCGCCACGTTCCCGGACCTGGCGGCGGGCGGCGAAGCCAAGTTCCCGCGCTGGTCGGCACATATGCGGCAGTTGTACGAGCGTCGTTACGACACCGTGCGCGCGGCGTACGACGCGGGGGTGCCGGTCTACGTCGGCACCGACGCGGGGGGCTCGCTGGCCCATGGGCTGGTGGCGGACGAGGTCGCCGAACTGGTCAAGGCCGGGATCCCGGCGCGCGAGGCGCTGTCCGCCACGGCCTGGGGCGCGCGTGCCTGGCTGGGGCGGCCGGGGCTCGAGGAGGGCGCCCCGGCGGACCTGGTGGTGTACGACGAGGACCCGCGGGTGGACGTACGGGTGCTGGCGGCGCCGCGCCAGGTGGTGCTGAACGGGCGCGTGATCGGCTGACGCCACCGTGTCCCGGTGGAAGGGGCGACACGTTGACAGCCAGTGACCGAACCGCCCTCGCGCTCGTTGCAGCACTTCTGGCCATGCTCCGGTGCGGTCGCCTCACACCGCACATGCGCTCGGCGGATCGGGTGACGGTGGGAACACCGAAGGAACAGGCGTACCTCAATATTCGAATACAGGGGCGGAAACCCCCCTTTGGAGTGAACTCGCCTCAGCTGTCTGTCAGTTCACCCTCTGTGCGTAAAGATTCACGGAGTCGAGGCCACCGGCGCCCGCGATGTCCCCCATTGGGCGGCGCCGGTGGCTCCATGTCTCTTGTGGGGGTTCCACCATCTTGAACAGCAACACCTTCCGCCTGGCCGCCCTGGCGGTCGCCGCCGCTCCCGTCGCTCTGCTGGTCGCCGCCCCGGCGCACGCCACCGGAGCCACCACGACCACCGGTGGCGGGAAGGCGAGCGCGGTCGTGCTCCGTACCGCACTCGATGTATCGCTCCTGAGCAAGACCGTCGATGTGCCGCTCAAGACCACGCTGAACGAGGTGCACGCCCCGGCGAGTGCCGAGGAGACCGCGCTCCGCGTGCGGCTCGACGGCGTGAATCACGGGCGCCCGTTCAGCGTGCTCCGCGCCGACGTGGCCACGGCGAACGCGACGGTCGACCAGCATCGGGCGGAGGGTTACAGCAACCTGGCGAAGGCCCGTGTCCATCTGCCCGGACTGCCGCTGCTCTCGCTCATCGAGGTCGAGAAGGTCACCTCGAAGGCGGTCTGCGAGGTGGGCCGCAAGCCCGTCGCCGAATCCAATGTGCTGGGCCATGTCTCGGTCCTCGGCAAGCGGGTCACGCTCACCTCCGGCGGCACCACGCGGGTCCACGTTCCGGGTGTGGGCGAGGTGAGGCTCGACCTGTCGAAGACGCGGACCACGTCGCGTACCGCGGCGGCCACCGCGCTGCGCCTGGAGGTGTCGGTCAACCCGCTCAAGCTGAACGTCGCCGACGTCAAGGGGGAGGTCACGCTCGCCGAGGCGACCTGCGAGACCCCGAAGGGTCCCAGGCCCACGAAGCCGGCGGGCGGCAGCGACGGCGGCACCACGGGCGGTGACAACGGTGACGGCGGCACCACCGGTGGCGACAACGGTGACGGCGGCACCACCGGCGGTGACAACGGTGACGACGGCACCGATGTGAAGCCCCAGACCGGGACCGGACACGCCCCGGCGGCCGTCGACACAAGTCTCGCGGAGACCGGCGGCAGCTCCACGACGCCCTACATCGCAGGCGGCGCGGCCCTGCTGCTGGCGCTGGGCGCGGGCGCCATGGTCGTGGCCCGCAGGCGCGGCACCGAGGACTGACACGACCCGGCCCGAGGGGGCCAAGGGGCGTAGAAGCGGACGGGCGAGCAACGAGCAGGGAGGCGGGGAGCGGTGTTCGCGTGAGATCACGCGAACACCGCTCCCCGCCCGTGTGTGAGATCAGCCGTCGGGCGCCCGGCCGTCAGCGGCCGACGAGCACCAGCGCCTGATCGAGCGCCTGCAGAAAGCGGTTGGTGGTCACCCGGTCGCGTACGGCCAGCCGCAGCCACTCGGGGCCGAGCCCAGGAAATGTGTCGCCGCGCCGCGCCGCGAACCCCAGCGTCCGCAGCCGCTCCCGCACCTGCGCGCCCCGCTCCAGCCGGACCAGCACGAACGGTCCGTCGGCCGGCTCGGCCACCCGCACCTCGGCGAACTCCATGAGCCCCGCGACCAGATGGGCCCGGTCCACCGCGATCCGGTCTGCCGCGGCGGCTGCCTCGGCCAGCGCCCGCGGCTCCATGCACGCCTCGGCCGCCGCCAGCGCCGGCGAGGACACCGGCCACAGCGGCTGGGCCTCCTGCAGTGCGCCGACGGTCTCCGGAGCGGCCAGAACGTAACCGATCCGCAGTCCCGCCAGCCCCCACGTCTTGGTGAGGCTGCGCAGCACGACGAGGCCGGGGATGTCCGTACGCCCGCACAGCGCCTCGCGCTCGCCCGGAACCGCGTCCATGAATGCCTCGTCGACCACCAAGGTCCGTCCGGGGCGCGCCAGTTTCTCCAGTGCGGCTGCCGGATGCAGGACCGACGTCGGGTTGGTCGGATTGCCGACCACCACGAGATCCGCCTCGTCGGGCACGGTCGCCGGATCCAGCCGGAAGCCGTCCTCGGCGCGCAGCAGCACCCGCCCCACCTCGTGCCCGGCCGCGCGCAGCGCCGCCTCGGGCTCGGTGAACTGCGGATGGACGACGACCGGCCGCCGGGCCGGCAGAGCCCGGGCGATCAGCACGAACGCCTCCGCCGCGCCCGCCGTCAACAACACCCGCTCCATCGGCAGCCCGTGCCGCCGAGCGACCGCGGCCCGCGCCGGGCCCCCGTCCGGGTAGACGGCGAGCGTGGCGAGAGAGGCGGATATTCGTTCCCTCAGCCAGGCCGGGGGCGTATCCGTGCGTACGTTGACGGCGAGATCGGTCAGATCCCGGCCGCGTACCTCCGCGTCACCGTGATGCCGCAAATCGTGCCCGCCCGTGCTGTTCACGTCGGGACTCTCAGTGGGAGTGTGCATGACTTCCAGGGGGGTGTGGGGGGCGAGTTCATCAGTTCATGACCGTGGGTGGAGCGACAGCAGGACGACTATGTGCCCGCCGACGGGCTCCACGCAACGGTCGGATCCGGATGCGCGTGCTATGCCCGCCGGGCCACCGCGCACGTCACCTTTCCCGTCCGCCCCCGGGGGGCCGACTTCCGCTTCGGTACGAGCAGCTCGTCCGCGCCGACGAGAGCCGCCGCCTCCGCGACCGACGGCGTGCCGACCGCCGCGAGCGACACACCGGATGGATTCGGCACGACGACCGCGGCCAGCTCGTCCGCCCGGTACGCACGCACCGGTACGCCCAGCCGCGCTGCGGCGCCGACGATCCCCGGCTCGTCCGCCTTGGCGTCGACGGTCGCCAACTCCGCGACGCTGCGGGGCGAGAGACCGGCTTCGCGCAGTACGGAAAGGATGAGCCCCAGTACTTCCTCGACCGTCGCACCGCTGCCCGCCCCGACCCCGACGACCAGCGGCGCCATGGGAGAGATCCTTTCGCGAACCGGAGCGACGGGGCGGTCGGAGGACTCGGCAGCGGGGTCGATCGGCCGGCCGGAGCCCGTGTCGGTGTCCGTCGCGCTCGGCGGGTTCCTGAGGGCCGCGGCGGGCGGCCGGGGTGCCGGTCGCGTCACCGACCGCCGCCACCGAGGGCGTCGCGGCCCGACGGTGTCATCGCGCGGCCCGCTCGACGAACCGCCGGGCGATGCCCGGCGCCGACGCCCAGTGCGTATGCAGATAGCTGGCATGGACGCCCTGTTGTACGAAGCCCTCCACACGCCGCTCCGGCAGATGCATGCCCCATGCGGGCGCGGAACCGGCACCCGGCTCCAGCACCGTCCGGTGGAACTCGTGCCCGCGCAGCCGTGTGCCGACCGCGGCCAGCGCACTGTCGGTGATCGCGACGGCCTCCCGGTAACCGAGCGTCAGCCGCTTCGACATCCGGCCCTCGGCGTCGAGCACCCCGCACATCGGCAGTCCGTCGAGCGAACGCGACAGATAGAGCAGCCCTGCACACTCGGCGGCGACGGGTGCCCCGGCAGCCGCGAGATCGGCAACGGCCTTGCGGAGCGGTTCGTTGGCGGACAGCTCGGGGGCGTACACCTCCGGGAACCCGCCGCCGATCACGAGACCCCGGGTGCCCTCGGGCAGAGCCACGTCCCGCAGCGGATCGAACGTCACGACCTCCGCCCCGGCGGCGGCGAGGAGCTCGCCGTGCTCCGCGTAGGAGAAGGTGAACGCGGGCCCGCCGGCCACGGCAACGACCGGCCGGCCACGACCGGACCCGTCCGGGCCACCACCCTCCGGCCCGTCCGGCGTCCGAGCACCGGAGCCTAGGTTCCGGGCGGGGCCGGGCAGAGGAACAGCCGCGTCGCAGCCGCCCCCGCCCCCCACCGCACCCCGTACGGCCGCCACCGGATCCCACGCCCCGGAGCCAGCGGGCGACCGGGGTGCGGACCGCGCCAGCGCCATCAACGCATCCAGATCACACCCGTCGCTCACCTGCGCGCCCATCGCCGCGACCGCGGCCACCGCGTCGCCCCGCCGCTCGGCCACCGGCACCAGTCCCAGATGCCGCGAGGGCGTGGCCACCTGCTCGGCCCGCCGCAGCACCCCCATCACCGGCACACCGGACTCGCCCAGCGCATCCCGGAGCAGCATCTCGTGCCGGTCCGTGCCGACCTTGTTGAGGATCACCCCGCTGATCCGTACCTCCGGATCCCACGAGGCGAAGCCGTGCACCAGCGCGGCGACCGACCGCGACTGCGACGACGCGTCCACGACCAGCACCACCGGCGCCTGCAGCAACTTCGCGACATGGGCGGTCGACGCCAACTCGCCCTTCCCGGAGGCCCCGTCGTACAGTCCCATCACTCCCTCGACGATCGCCAGGTCGCACCCGCGCGCCCCGTGCGCGAACAACGGAGCGACCAGCTCCGGCCCGCACATGTACGCGTCGAGGTTGCGCCCCGCCCGCCCGGTGGCCAGCGAGTGATAGCCGGGGTCGATGTAGTCGGGTCCGACCTTGTGCGGCGACACGGCGAGACCGCGCCGGGTGAACGCCGCCATCAGACCGGTCGCCACGGTGGTCTTGCCGCTGCCGGAGGCCGGCGCGGCAATCACCAGTCGCGGAATCGTCACCACTCGATGCCCCTCTGGCCCTTCTGACCGGCGTCCATCGGGTGCTTCACCTTCGACATGTCGGTCACCAGATCGGCGGCCTCGACGAGCTTCTCCGGGGCATTGCGCCCGGTGATCACCACATGCTGCGTGCCGGGACGGTTGCGCATCACCTCGACCACCTCGTCGGTGTCGATCCAGCCCCAGTGCATCGGGTACGCGAACTCGTCCAGGACATAGAGCTTGTACGTCTCGGCAGCCAGGTCACGCTTGACCTGCTCCCAGCCCTCCCGGGCCTTCTCCTCGTTGTCCGCGTTGTCGCCGTGCAGGCCGCGCTGCACCCACGACCAGCCCTCGCCCATCTTGTGCCAGGCGACCGTGCCGCCCTCACCGCTCGCGCCGAGCACCTTGAGCGCGTTCTCCTCGCCGACCTTCCACTTCGCCGACTTGACGAACTGGAACACCCCGATCGGCCAGCCCTGGTTCCAGGCGCGCAGCGCGAGTCCGAACGCGGCCGTCGACTTGCCCTTGCCGATACCGGTGTGGACGAAGAGCAGCGGGCGGTTGCGGCGCTGGCGAGTCGTCAGTCCGTCGTCCGGCACGGTGGTCGGCTGTCCCTGCGGCATCAAGCTGCCCTCCTGTTGGATCCGTTGATTCCCTGGGTTCCCTGGACGTCCCTGACGAGTCCGGCGATCGAGTCGGCCCGCAACTCGTCGAGCGTGACGGCGGTGCCGCCGAGATCGCGGGCCAACCGGCCGGCCAGCCCGAGCCGCACGACCCCCGACTCGCAGTCCACGACGACGGACGCCGTGCCCTCGGCCTCGTGCAGCCGCGCGGCCCGCGCGGCCAGCGCCACCGGGTCCGGGCCACCGGTCGCCCGCCCGTCCGTCACCACGACCAGCAGCGGCCGCCGCGACGGATCGCGCAGCCGCTCCACCCGCAGCACGTCGTGGGCCTTCAGCAGCCCGGCCGCGAGGGGGGTACGTCCACCGGTCGGCAGCGTCTCCAGGCGTGCGGCGGCCGTGTCCACGGACGACGTCGGCGGCAGCGCCACTTCGGCGCCCTTGCCCCGGAAGGTGATCAGACCGACCTTGTCCCGCCGCTGGTACGCGTCCAGCAGCAGCGACAGCACCGCGCCCTTCACGGCGCCCATGCGCTGCCGGGCGGCCATCGACCCGGATCCGTCCACGACGAAGAGCACCAGGTTCCCCTCGCGCCCCTCCCTGGTGGCCTGCCGCAGATCATCGCGCCGCACCACGAGGCCGCGCCCGATGCGTCCGCGCGCGTGCTGGTGCGGGGCGGCGGCCTGCACGGTCGCCGTCAGATGCAGCTTGGTCAGCAGCCCCTCGGGCCGCCGCGCACCGGTCGTGCGACCGTGTTCGGTACGCGCCCGGGACCGCCGCCCCGCCGCACCTTCGCCGATCCCCGGCACGCTGAGCATCTTCGTCCGGAACGGCTCGGCAGCCCGTACGGGCTGCTGCTCACCGCCCCCGGCCGGGCGGCCCTGCGAAGGGAGTCCGGGCGTGTCGCCGTCGCCCGCCTCGGGCTGCGGCGGCGTGTCGGGCCCGTCCCCCTGCGGCGGCTGCCCACCCCCACCCGGCCCGTCCGGATCGGGGTCGTCCCCGCCGCCGTCCCCTTCACCGCTGTTCTGCTCCAGCGTGTCGTCGAGCTTCTCCTCGTCGAGACCGGGCGCGTCGAACGGGTTGCGGCGGCGCCGGTGCGGGAGCGCGAGGAGCGCTGCCTGCCGGACGTCCTCGGCGAGCACGTCGGTACGCCCCGCCCACGCGGCCAGTGCGGTCGCGGTACGGGCCATCACGATGTCGGCGCGCATCCCGTCGACCTCGAAGGCCGCACAGGTGGCGGCGATCTGACGCAGGGCACCGTCCCCCAGCGCCACCTGAGGAAGCAGCGCCCGCGCGGCGACGATCCGCTCCCGCAACGCACCTTCCTCATCGGCCCACCGGGCGGCGAACCCGGCGGGATCGTCGTCGTACGCGAGCCGCCGCCGCACCACCTCGACGCGCTGGTCGGTCTCGCGCGACGCCGCGACCTCGACGGTCAGTCCGAACCGGTCGAGCAACTGCGGCCGCAGCTCGCCCTCTTCGGGGTTCATCGTCCCGACGAGCAGGAACCGCGCGGCATGCCGTACGGAGACGCCTTCGCGCTCCACGTACGAGGCGCCCATGGCCGCCGCATCCAGCAGCAGGTCCACCAGGTGGTCGTGGAGCAGGTTGACCTCGTCGACGTACAGGATTCCGCGATGTGCATCGGCGAGGAGCCCCGGCTCGAACGCCTTGACCCCTTCGGCGAGCGCCCGCTCGATGTCGAGCGCCCCGACGAGCCGGTCCTCGGACGCGCCCACCGGCAGCTCCACGGTCCGGGCCGCCCGCGACACGCCGCCGCCGGCCTCGTGAGGCCCGTCGGGACACGCGGGATCGGGCGACACGGGGTCGCACGAGAACCGGCACCCGGAGACGACATCGACCTCGGGCATGAGCGCGGCGAGCGCCCGCACGGCGGTGGACTTGGCGGTCCCCTTCTCCCCACGCACGAGCACACCACCGACAGCGGGCGATACGGCGTTCAGCAACAAACCGAGCCGCAGATCGTCCTGCCCGACGATGGCGGTAAAGGGATACGGGGTACTCACAAAGCCTCCTCGACGACGTCATCCATCCAAGAACCGGCGCCCCGTCCGGGCCCACCGTCCCGCGTGCCCGGGCGGCTGCTCAGCCCGGTCCGCGCCTGAGGCCCGGGGGCGGAGCCCCGGTCACGGGGAGCGGCGGATACGGGAGAAGAGCCCGCCGCAGGCGTCCCTCTCACGCCGACCCCCCAGCCACCCCGGCGCCACGCACCCCACGGGCCGCCGGCACCTCCGGGGCACCGGGGCCCACGAAGGGCAGTCCTTCCGGCACCCCCGCCTCGATCAGCCGCATCAGCGCCCCCGTGTCCGCATGCTCCTCGATCAGATCCCCCAGCCGGTCCAACTGTTCCTCCCGCAGCGCCCCGAAACTCGTGTCCGGCGCCGGCACGAACCGCCGCCCGGCAGCCTCCGCGACCTGCACCAGGAACCGTCGCCGGAAGCCATCGCTCTCCAGCGAGCCGTGCCAGTGCGTCCCCCACACCGCACCTACCCGGCACCCGTCCAGGAACGGCTCGCCGCCCCGCACATCGGCGACCCCGTGATGGATCTCGTACCCCTCCACCGGCTCCCCGAGCGCCGAACCGACCGGCCGGGCCAGGGTCTTCTCCCGGTCGAACCGGATCCGTACCGGAAGCAGCCCGAGCCCGTCGACCTGCCCGGCCCGCGACTCCACCTCGTCCTCGATGCGCTCACCGAGCACCTGGAACCCACCGCAGATACCGAGCACCGGACGCCCCTGCGCAGCCCGGCGCAGCAGCGCGTCGGCCAGCCCCCGTTCGCGCAGCCAGGCCAGCGCCTTCACCGTGCCGCGCGTGCCGGGCACGATCACCAGGTCCGCGTCGGCCAGCTCCTCCGCCCGGTCCACGAACCGCACCACCACACCCGGTTCGGCGGCCAGCGCGTCCACATCGGTGAAGTTCGACATCAGCGGCACCGCGCACACCGCGACCCGCAGCACGTCCTCGCCGTGCGGCGGCGCGACGACCGACTCGCGTACGGCTCCGCGCAGCGAGACCCGCAGTCCGTCCTCCTCGTCGATGCCCAGGCCATGGGCGAACGGCAGCACCCCGTACGTCGGCCGCCCGGTCAGGCCGTGCAGCATGTCGAGCCCCGGCTCCAGCAGCGAGACGTCGCCGCGGAACTTGTTGACCAGATAGCCAGCGATCAGCGCCTGGTCCTCGGCGCTGAGCAGCGCCGTCGTACCGAAGAAGGAGGCGAAGACACCGCCGCGGTCGATGTCGCCGACGACGACCACCGGGAACCGCGCGGCCCGCGCGATCCCCATGTTCACGATGTCGGTGCGGCGCAGATTGATCTCGGCCGGGCTGCCCGCGCCCTCGCAGATCACCGCGTCGTACGTGCTCCGAAGCTGCTCCAGACAGTCCACGACCGTGGAGAGCAGCGACTCCTGCCGCCCCCCGTGGTAGCCGCGTGCGCTCATCTCGCCCACCGGCCTGCCCATCAGGACGACCTGGCTGGAGCGGTCGCTGCCGGGCTTGAGCAGCACCGGGTTCATCAGCGCGGTCGGCTCCACCCGGGCCGCCTGGGCCTGCATCGCCTGCGCACGCCCGATCTCCGCGCCCTCGCGCGTGACGAACGAGTTCAGCGACATGTTCTGCGCCTTGAACGGCGCGACCTTCACCCCCTGGCGCACCAGCCAGCGGCAGATGCCTGCCGTGACGACGCTCTTGCCCGCGTCCGACGTGGTTCCGGCGACCAGCAGTCCGCCGCTCATTCTCCGCTCCGTCCCGCGGCGGGGCGCCGCCCCGTGGACGACCGCCGTCCCGCGATCAGCCGGCCCGCCGCGCACACGCCGAGGGCCAGCACCCCCACCCGGCGCGACAACCGCACCGCGCGCTCGATGTCCTCGGTCCGCACCGCACGGCCGGCCGCGCCGTTCAGCACCGGCCGGTGCTCGACACGGCCGCCGTACGCGAGGGTCCCGCCGAGCCGTACGCCGAGCGCGCCCGCGAACGAGGCCTCCACCGGCCCGGCGTTGGGGCTCGGGTGCTTGCCGGCGTCGGCCCGCCAGGCCCGTACCGCCCGACGCGGATGCCCCCCGGCGGCCACGGCGAGCGCGGCCGTGAGCCGGGCGCCGGGCCAGCCCACGACGTCGTCCAGCCGGGCCGAGGCCCAGCCGTAGCGCAGATGGCGGGGTGATCTGTGCCCGACCATGGCGTCGAGGGTGTTGACGGCCCGGAAGGCGACGAGTCCGGGCACGCCGCCCAGCGCGCCCCACACCAGCGCGCCGACCACCGCGTCGGAGGTGTTCTCGGCGACGGACTCCACCACGGCGCGGGCGATCTGCGGCCCGTCGAGGGAGTGCGGGTCGCGGCCGCACAGATGGGGGAGCCGCTCACGGGCCAGTGCGATGTCACCCGCCGCCAGCGCGCCGCCGATGGCGCGGGCCTCCCGACCCAGCGACGTGCCGCCGACGACCGACCAGGTGGCTGCCGCGGTGAGGGCGACGGATGCGGCGGGACGACCGCGCACGGCACGGGCGGCCAGCGCGGCTCCGGCCGCGGCGCCCCCGGCGCAGACCAGGGTGTGCAGTGCGCCCCACCCGCGGTGGTCGCGCCACAGGCGGCGCTCGACGGCCGCGGCGGCCCGTCCGAACGCGGCGACCGGATGCCGTCGGCGGGGATCACCGAGGAGCTGATCGCCGATCAGACCGGCCGTGGCGCCGTACGCGAAGATGCGGTCGGCTCGCACCGCTCAGCCGGCCGTTGCGCCTCGAAGGACCTTCGTACAGCCGGCTCCCGGTGGGAGCGACACAGAAACGGACGACGACGCACGGCAGCCGGGCATGGCGATATGTCCTCACTCAGGGTCCGCGCCCTGGTTCGACGTGACCGGCGGCGAGAGTCTCCTGGCTCCCGGATCCGCAGTTCCCCCGGCCTTCCAGCCCGCCTGCGCGAGCCGTGACTTCCGGTGTGGGGGACTGCTCCCCGGTGACAGTGGCGGGACCGCGCCGGATTCGCACCGGCTTCCTCTGCTGTCGCCGTAAATGGCTCCGGCAGTCCACCACGCTCCGCGAATGTCCGTCAACCTGGCCTTGACCTGCGGCGGCGCAGTGTGCGCAGACGCACATCGGGCCGGACACACGCGAGGTGTGTCCGGCCCGATGGGACCCCGATGACGGAGTGCGGTCGGTCGCTCAGGCGACGATCAGATAGATCCCGTACGCGACCGCGGCCGCGCAGAGCCCGAAGCAGAGGTAGGCGCCGGTGCGGGCGAGTACCAGGGAGCCCGAGCCGGAGCCGCCCTGCGCGGCCGGTTCCGGCTGCTTGGAGAGGCCGACGATGCCCAGGGTGAAGAGGCCCACCAGCGCCACGGTGACGACGAGTGAGACGCCGAAGACGGAGCCGAGAGCTGCCCAGTCGATGTTCATGGTGATCTGTCCTTACACCGTGGCGGGCCGCGCCGGATCGGCGACGGTTCCGGCCGGGGCCGGGATGGTGGACTTGAGGTCCGTGGCTGCGGTCGCGTCCGCCGTGGTGGCCGGAGCCGCGGCCCCGGTGGGCGGCGGGGTGACGGCCGCGATGGCGGTGGTGATGACACCAGCCGGCTCGGCGGCGGGAGCGACATCGCCGTGACCGACCGGCTTGCGGCGGGACAGCAGCCAGATGGCGGCGGACCCGCCGATCAGCAGCATGGCGACGACGACGACACCCCAGGTGCCCTGCTTGGTGAGGAACTCCGCACCCGCACCGACCAGACCGGCGGCCGGCAGGGTCAGGCCCCAGGCCACGAACATCCGGGTCGCGGTGGACCAGCGGACCACACCGCCCCGACGGCCCAGGCCCGCACCCATCACGGCCCCGGAGCAGGACTGGGTGGTGGAGAGGGAGAAGCCGAGGTGCGAGGAGGCCAGGATGACCGTGGCCGCGCTGGTCTGGGCGGCGAAGCCCTGCGGCGGCTTGAGTTCGGTGAGGCCACTGCCCATGGTGCGGATGATGCGCCAGCCGCCGAGGTAGGTGCCGAGCGCGATGGCCATACCCGCGGAGACGATGACCCAGACCGGCGGGTTGGAGCCGGGGGAGAGAACGCCGCCGGTGACCAGGGCCAGGGTGATGATGCCCATGGTCTTCTGCGCGTCGTTCGTGCCGTGGGCGAGCGAGACCAGTCCGGCCGAGGCGATCTGGCCGGCGCGGTAGCCCTTCGCGGTGGCCTTCTCCTGGGCGTCGTTACGGACCTTCCCGCCGATCCGGTACGTCAGCCTGGTCGCCAGTAGTGCAGCGAGACCGGCCACGACCGGGGCTGCGACCGCGGGGAGCAGCACCTTGGTGACGACGGTGCCGCCGTCGACCGAGGACCACCCCGCCGACATCACCGCGGCGCCGATGAGACCGCCGAAGAGGGCGTGGGAGGAACTGGACGGCAGGCCGACCAGCCAGGTCAGCAGATTCCACAGAATGGCGCCGACGAGGGCCGCGAAGATGACTTCTGTCCGCAGCCCGTTCTCGTTGATGATCCCGCCGGAGATCGTTTTGGCGACCTCGACCGACAGGAACGCGCCGACCAGGTTGAGAGCGGCGGACATGGCCACCGCTGTCTTGGGTTTGAGAGCGCCGGTCGAGATGGTGGTCGCCATCGCGTTGGCGGTGTCATGGAAACCGTTCGTGAAATCGAACACTAGAGCTGTCACGATCACAATCGCGAGGAGCAGCGTGATGTGTTCCATTTACCCAGGCAATCGTTCGACGTCATTGGCTCGTGGACCGTAGGCAACCTGGGTGAACGGAAGATGAACTGGACGGGGCTCTGTGGTGACTCAAAACGGAGTGGTGTTGATCGTTTCGTCCGCCGCGCGGCAGCCGGGGGCCACCGCAGGGCGTGCGGTGGCCGGAATTCGCCGCCACACGCCGTCCGGTGGACCGCCGGTTCCGAGGGTGAATCCGCCGGAAAATCCGACAAAGAGATGTCGGTCACCCGTCGGTCTGCGGCCGCTCCCGCCCCGCTGACAGGATTGCCTCATGAGCGATCGGGATGAGGACGCAAGCCGCGCAACAGCCGCGCAGGACACACAGGATGCACACGCCGCACATGACGCACAGGACGCCGTCGAGCAGGCCTGGCACGGCGTCGTCGTCACCGCCCGCAGGACCGCGGCGGAGGGTCTGGTCGTCGGGACCTCGGGCAATGTGTCGGCACGGGTCGGCGACCTCGTCCTGGTCACGCCGAGCGGTGTGCCCTACGACCGGCTCGGCCCCGGCGACACCGTCGCCGTCGACCTGGAGGGCCGCCAGGTCCTCGGCGCACTGGCCCCGACCAGCGAACTCCCGCTCCATCTGGCGGTCTACCGCAACAGCGACGCGGCCGCCGTCGTGCACACCCACGCCGTACACGCCACGGCGGTCTCCACCCTCGTCCCCGAGGTCCCGCTCGTGCACTACGCCGCCGCCATGCTCGGTGGCCCCGTCCGCACCGCGGCGTACGCGCGGTACGGAACGCAGGAGCTGGCCGACAACATGCTGGGCGCCCTGCGCGAGCGCACCGGCTGTCTGCTCCGGAACCATGGGACCGTCACCTACGGATCCACCCTCGACGAGGCCTACGACCGCACCGCCCAGCTCGAATGGATGTGCAGGCTCTGGCTCACCGCCGTCTCCGTCCCCGGCCACTCCCCGTCCCTGCTCACCCGGGCCCAGCTGGACGAGGTGCAGGACGCCCTGAAGGGATACGGACAGCCCGGCTGACCGGGAGGGTCGCGCCCCGCCCTGCCACCGGACGGCCCCCGCCCACTGGCAGGGTGCGGCACACCCCCCGACACTGAAGCCGTGCGCCCGGCTACAGCGACGGCAGCAGCCGTCATCACCGTCCTCGGCGTCGGCGCGGCAGTGGTCGCGGCCGGCCGGTACGCCAGCGACGCCGCCCTCCGGGTGCCGTCCGGCCGTCCCCTCCCCGCCGACCGCAAGCTCACCGTGCACGCCACGGCGGCCGGACAGGTCACGCTCACCCGCTCCTTCGCCGCGCTCCGGCCCGGTACGTACGGGCTGACGGGAGACGGCGTCCACGCCGTCGTCGGCCCGGTGGTCGAACAGGCGCCGCACGCCGCCGACGCCGTCGTGCGCCGACTGGAACGCGTCAGCAGCGGCAGCCTGGAACCCGGCACCCAGGTCCGGATCACCCCCGCGCTGTACAGCGGCGACCCGGGCACCGCCCTCGGCCTCGACCACCAGGACGTCGAGATCCCCGGCGAACTCGGCTCCCTGCCCGCCTGGTTCCTGCCCGGCCCCCGGGACACCTGGGTCATCACCGTGCACGGCCTCGGCACGACCCGCGAACACCCCATGAATGTCATGGAATGCCTGCACGGGCTCCGGCTCCCGGTGCTCGACCCGGCCTACCGCGGGGACCCCGGAGCCCCACGTTCCCCGGACGGCCTCGCCCACCTCGGCGAGTCCGAATGGCGAGACCTGGACGCGGCGATCCGTTTCGCCGTGCGGTACGGCGCCGAGAAGGTCGTCCTGCACGGCTGGTCCACCGGCGCCTCGATGGCGCTGCACGCGGCCGTCAACTCCGCGCTCCGCGAGCGGATCTGCGGCCTCGTCCTGGACTCCCCGGTGCTCGACTGGGCCACCACCCTGCGCGCCCTGGCCGCCGCCCGCGGCGTCCCGTCGGCACTGATGCCGCTCGCCGTCCGCGCCGCCCAGGGCCAGACCGGACTGCACGGAGCCAGGCTCCTCGACACCTCCCTCCCGCAGGCTCTGCACGTCCCGACGCTGATCTTCCACGGACCCGACGACACCCTGGCCCCCTGGCAGCCTTCCCGCGATCTTGCCGCTCGCCGCCCCGACCTGGTCGCCCTGCACCCCGTACCGCAGGCTCCGCATGCGGCAATGTGGAATGCCGGCCCGGCCCGCTACGAAGAGGCCATGCGGCGCTTCCTCACGCCCCTGATGTGACCTGATGCGATGGGATCAACCGGTTGGTCCCGCCCGGTCCGCCGCCCGTTCCCTCGCGAATTCGGGTTCCGTTTGGGCTTTCGGGCCGTCAGAGGCAAGACTGCTCCCGTGACGTCCCGTACCCCGCGCGACTCCAGGCTGCGACTTGTCCGCCCGCGACCCCTTGCCACCGCCCACAAGGTCGTGACCACCCGGCGCACCAGGCCGGCCCCCCGCCCGCCCGAGGGCACCCCGCCCCGTGCGGAGCTGGCCCGTCAGGCCAGGGCCGCGCTGGCCGATGCCGTGCGGATCGCCCGCTGGGCCGCCGACGGCGCGAGCCCCGGCACGGCCCTGCTCGCCGCCCACGCTCTCGAACGGGCCGCGGCCGCACTGGAATTGTCCCCGGCACAGGTGCGCTCAGGCTGGGACCGGGCTCGCCTGGCCGGCCTTGTGGAGCTGCACGGCGAGACCGCACGCCCGGGCTGGCGGCTGCGCGCCTGGGACCGCGACGACTCCGCCGTGCTCCGCGGCTGGGTGGCACTCTTCGACGCCTGGTCGCTCGTCCACCCGGCGCCCGAGGACATCGAGGCCACCGCGGTCGCCGAAGCCGTCGAGGCCGTGCCCCAGGTGCTCTCCCTCCTCCAGCTCTCGGCGGGCCCGGTGACCGTGCCCGCCCTCCTCGATCTTCTCGGCCAGCGCGTCGCGGAACTCCACGAGGAGCGCTGCGAGGTGCCGTACGGGCCGCAGGCGCTGCCCGAACCGGCCGAACCCGCCCCCACCGCACACCCCGCCGCCCTGGTGGCGCGCCTCCTCGACTGGGCCCTGGAGGGGCTGGCAGCCGTCGGCGCGCTCACGCTCGGCGTCGGCCACGCCACCCTCACCCCGCTCGGCAACTGGGCGGTCTGGGTCAAGCTGGAACAGATCTGCGTCGCCGCCCAGAGCCCGGCCGGGAACATCGAGCAGTCCGCCGCCGACATGCTGCTCGGCTGCGCCCGGCTCACCCCGGGGCCGGCCCGCGCCGAGTACCGGGCCTGGCTCGCCGCCCGCCCCGTCGGGAGCGCCGTCGCCGAACTGCTCGCCGTCGCCCGCGGTGAGGACGCACTGCTGCGCGGACTCGCCTTCGAAGCGCTCCGGGTCGTCGGCGCCCCCGCCGAGCCCGTCGTGCGCTCCGTCGTCACCGATGCGTCGCTGCGCCCCTACGCACTGATCTGGCTGGCCGAGTACGACGGAGCCGACCCCGAGGACGCCCAGGAGGTCCTCAGCCGCGAGGAATCCACCTGGCTCTGGGTCGACACGGCGGCGGCCGTAGCCGACCACGGCGAGACCGCGCTGCTGGTCCGCCATCTCGACTCGGCCGTCCAGGGCACCGTCCCGGCCCTGCTCGAAGAGGTACGGGCCGTCGGCCACCCGCGTACGGTCCAGGTGCTGGTGGCGCTGGCCGCCGCCCACCCGGATCCGGCCCTGGCGAAGGCCGTCCGCCGGGCGGCGTTCCAGGTGCACACCGGCGGCGCCTGACCGACCCGCGGCAGGCCGTCCGGCGACACGGGCGCGTCCGCGCCTGTCCTCGGCCCCGGGCCGGACCGAGGAGACAGGTGCTCAGTCCGCGGACCCCGGGGCGTACGTCCCGAAGCTCCACACATTGCCCTCCGCGTCCCGCGCCATGTAGTCGCGCGAGCCGTAGTCCTGGTCCGTGGGCGGCATCAGGATCTCCACACCGTGCTCCACGGCCCGGGCATGGTGCGCGTCGACCTCGTCCACCACGACGTACACACCGCTCGGCCCCGCGCCCGCCATCGCCTTGGCGAAGACCCCCTCGCGGCCCTTCGAGCCCAGCATCACCCTGCCGTTTCCCAAGGACAGCTCCGCGTGCAGCACCGTGCCGTTCCTACCCTCGTACACCGCCTCCTCGGTGAACCCGAGGCCCTCCGTGAGCGTCCTGATCGCGGCCTTCGCATCGTCGTACAGAATCGTCGGATAGATCGTCGGAACCCCGGCCGATGCGCCTGCCATGGCGCTCACCCCATTTCGCGCTCCGCTTGACCTTCTGCTGTGATGTGCGTCTCAGTCTTCCATCGGCCACTGACAACGGCCGGGACCGGCTCAGCGGAAGGTGTTGCAGTCGGCCATGTCGCCGCTGCGGAAGCCGGTGGTGAACCACTGCTGGCGCTGCGCGGCCGAGCCGTGGGTCCAGGACTCGGGGGTGACCCGGCCCTGGAACTTCTCCTGGATCCGGTCGTCCCCCACCGCCGCCGCCGCGTCGAGACCGTCCCGGATGTCCGCCGGCGTCAGAGAGGTGATCAGCGGCCTACCGGTCAACTCGTCGGGTGTGGTCGTCGCGTGGTGCGCCCAGACCCCGGCGTAGCAGTCGGCCTGCAGCTCCACCTTCACCGCGTTGCTGTTCGAGCCCGTCCGGCCGTCCTGCGACCGGCTCAGCGTCCCCATCTGGTCCTGCACGTGGTGGCCGTACTCGTGCGCGACGACGTACGCCTCGGCGAACGGGCCACCGCTCGATCCGAACTTCGTCCGCAGATCGTCGAAGAACCCCAGGTCCAGATAGACCTGCCGGTCGCCCGGACAGTAGAACGGCCCGACCGCCGAGGTCGCGGCGCCGCAGGCGGTGCCGATCCGGTCGGTGAACAGCACCGTCTTCGCGTCCGCGTACCGCGCGCCCCGCCGGGTGAACTCCCGGCGCCAGAAGTCCTGCACGCTGTTGACCACCGCGACGGTCCGGCAGTCGTCCCGGGTGTTCGCGTCCTGGCCGGTCCGGCAGCTCTGCTCGATCTGCGCCGCCGAGGACGCGGTCGCCGTGGTGCCCGAGTCGCCCGACGAAAGGCCCAGCTGGTCGGGGCCGACGCCGAAGAACAGCCCCAGGATCAGCGCGATGACACCGATGATGCCGCCGCCCACCGTCGCCCTGCCGCCCGGGATCCGGCTGCCGCGCACATCCCGGACCTCGGACGTGTCCAGATCGGCGTCGTCGTCGAACTGCATGGGACACCACTCTCCGCTCCGCCCGCGGCTGCCTCACCGCCCTTCGCCGAGTATCGGACAGTTCATCCATGGATGCCCCTTTTTGGTAACAGGGTGCAGTGGGCCGGCGGCACTGGGCGAGCGCCCGGCGGGTCCGCTGGGGCAGCGGCGTCAGCACGCGGAAAAGCAGTTGCACACCGCCAGTAGAATGAGCCCTATGGCAATTCTCCTTGTGCACTAGACGGCGTCGAGATAACTCCGCCCGTCGTCCCGCCCGCCGTCCATACCGCCCTGGAGTTTTACCCGTGATCACCGCTTCCGGCATCGAGCTGCGCGCCGGCGCCCGCATCCTCATCGAGTCCGCCTCCTTCCGTATCGCCAAGGGCGACCGCATCGGTCTCGTCGGCCGCAACGGGGCGGGCAAGACCACCCTCACCAAGTGCCTCGCAGGCGAAGGCGTACCCGCCGGCGGCGCCATCACCCGTTCCGGCGAGGTCGGCTACCTCCCGCAGGACCCGCGCACCGGCGACCTCGACGTCCTCGCCCGCGACCGGATCCTCTCCGCCCGAGGTCTCGACGAGATCCTGCGCAAGATGCGTGAGAACGAGGACCGGATGGCGAACGGCAAGGGCGCCACCCGCGAGAAGGCCATGAAGAAGTACGAGCGGCTGGAGACGGAGTTCCTCACCAAGGGCGGTTACGCCGCCGAGGCCGAGGCCGCCACCATCGCCGCCGCGCTCAGCCTGCCCGACCGGGTGCTCGGACAGCCGCTCCACACGCTCTCCGGCGGTCAGCGCCGCCGCGTCGAGCTGGCACGCATCCTCTTCTCGGACGCCGACACCCTGCTCCTCGACGAGCCGACCAACCACCTCGACGCCGACTCGATCGTCTGGCTGCGCGACTACCTGAAGAGCTACCGCGGCGGCTTCGTCGTGATCTCCCACGATGTCGACCTCGTCGAGACGGTCGTCAACAAGGTCTTCTACCTCGACGCCAACCGCTCGCAGATCGACGTCTACAACATGGGCTGGAAGCTCTACCAGCAGCAGCGCGAGGCCGACGAGAAGCGCCGCAAGCGCGAGCGTCAGAACGCCGAGAAGAAGGCCGCGGCCCTCAACTCGCAGGCCGACAAGATGCGCGCCAAGGCCACCAAGACCGTCGCCGCGCAGAACATGGCCAAGCGTGCCGAGCGGCTGCTCTCCGGCCTGGAGGCCGTCCGGGTCTCCGACAAGGTCGCCAAGCTGCGCTTCCCCGAGCCCTCGCCGTGCGGCAAGACCCCCCTGATGGCGGAGGGGCTGTCCAAGTCCTACGGCTCGCTCGAAATCTTCACCGACGTGGATCTCGCCATCGACAAGGGCTCCCGCGTCGTCATCCTCGGCCTCAACGGTGCGGGCAAGACCACCCTGCTCCGGCTCCTCGGCGGCGCCGAGAAGCCGGACACCGGCGAGGTCATCGAGGGCCACGGGCTCAAGCTCGGTTACTACGCGCAGGAGCACGAGACCCTGGACCCGGAGCGCTCCGTCCTGGAGAACATGCGCTCCGCCGCCCCGGACCTCGACCTCGTGGAGGTCCGCAAGACGCTGGGTTCGTTCCTCTTCTCCGGCGATGACGTCGACAAGCCGGCCGGGGTGCTGTCCGGCGGTGAGAAGACCCGTCTCGCGCTGGCGACCCTGGTGGTCTCCTCCGCGAATGTGCTGCTCCTCGACGAGCCGACGAACAACCTCGACCCGGCCAGCCGCGAGGAGATCCTCGGCGCGCTGCGCACCTACAAGGGCGCGGTCGTTCTCGTCACGCACGACGAGGGCGCGGTCGAGGCGCTCCAGCCCGAGCGGATCATCCTGCTGCCGGACGGCGTCGAGGACCTGTGGGGCGCGGACTACCGGGACCTGGTCGCGCTGGCCTGATCCACTTCGACTGGATCATTCGGCCCAGACGTGATCCATCATCTGTGTGAGGACCTCTCATACCTCGGCGCGGCGCCCGGCAGATACCTGCCGGGCGCACCCATGTGGGGCCGATGCCCCCCGTACGGCCCTGACCTGGCCGTTCATCTCGGACCCGCGGTCGCTCGCCCCCATCACCCTACGGAATGCTGGATTCCGGTTGTGATGGCGTATTCCCGGGGTGCCAAACCGGTTGTACGGACCTTGCCGAATGGGTGGCCAGGAAGCCCGCGAGGGGTGATCATGAGAGTCCAGAGCGCACTTCCCATGAGGAGGCACGGGTGGCCGAGACTCTGAAGAAGGGCAGCCGGGTTACCGGCGCCGCGCGCGACAAGCTCGCGGCAGACCTGAAGAAGAAGTACGACTCCGGTGCGAGCATCCGGGCGTTGGCCGAAGAGACCGGCCGCTCCTACGGATTCGTCCACCGGATGCTCAGCGAGTCCGGAGTCACGCTGCGAGGGCGTGGCGGAGCAACACGAGGCAAGAAGGCCGCCGCGGCCTGACGGCCGTCGGCGGATCGGGACACGTCGCTGGACTGACGCGTTCCGAGGGCTCACCGGTTTCGGCGGTGGCCACCCGGTAGATCGCGTGATCGACCGGGTGGTTACTGTTCAGTCACTTAGCTCGATCTGCTGACTGCACCCGATCCCGGAGGCGCCCCATGACCTCGCTCGACTCTGTGCTCGATCAGGACGGCGTACGACTCACCGTCGATGACGCGGTTGCCACGGTGTCCCTCACCAACCCGGCCAAGCGCAACGCTCAGTCCCCCGCTCTGTGGCGGGCGTTGACGGCGGCCGGAAGGGCACTGCCCGGCAGCGTGCGGGTCGTCGTGCTGCGCGGCGAGGGGAAATCCTTCTCCGCCGGCCTCGACCGGCAGGCGTTCACCCCTGAGGGGTTCGACGGTGAGCCGTCGTTCCTGGACCTGGCGCGCGGCTCGGAGTCCGACCTCGACGCGACCATCGCCGAGTACCAGGAGGCGTTCACCTGGTGGCGCCGCAACGACATCGTGTCGATCGCGGCCGTGCAGGGACATGCCATCGGTGCCGGCTTCCAGCTCGCCCTCGCGTGCGATCTGCGGATCGTCGCCGAGGACGTGCAGTTCGCCATGCGCGAGACCAGCCTGGGCCTGGTCCCGGACCTCACCGGCACGCACCCTTTGGTGAACCTGGTGGGGTATGCCCGTGCGCTCGAGATCTGCGCCACCGGCCGCTTCGTGCACGCGGAGGAGGCCGAGCGCACCGGTCTCGCCAACCTCGTCGTCCCCGCCGACCAGCTCGACGAGGCGGCCCGCGACCTGTCCGCGGCACTGCTGGCGGCCCCGCGCGACGCCGTGATCGAGACCAAGGCGCTGCTGAGCGGCGCCGTGTCGCGCACGTACGAGGACCAGCGCACCGCCGAACGCGCGGCGCAGGGCCGCCGGCTGCGTGACCTGGCGGGCGTCACCGACTGAGCGCACGGCACCGGCCGGGCGACGAGCCGCCCGGCCGCCCCTCTCAGTCCTCCTCCACCACCGCGGTGACCAGCACGGTGACCGGCGGGTGCCCGTGCACGGCTTCCGACACCGCCGTGCGCACCGCCAGTGCCACGTCGAGTGCCCGGTGATCCCCGGACGTCGCCAGTTCGACCCGCACATGATCCGGGGCCGTATGCACCGCGCTGCCCAGCACCCGGGTCAGTGCCGCGACGCCGGGGACCGCGGCGGCCGCGGTCCCCGCCACGCCCTCCGGCTCCGCTCCACGCACCGCGGACGACTCCGGTGCCGGCTGTTCGGGGGCCTTGTCCAGCAGCTCCGTCACGCGTAGGTCCACCTCGCCGACCACCAGGCCCAGCCGCTGCGCGGCGGCTGTCAGCAGCGCCGAGCGCAGTGCGGCAGCCGCGCCGGGCAGCGGCCGGTCGGCCGTTGCCGACATCGTCGCCTCGATCCGCAGCGGCCCGGGCGGCAGCGCGCTGGGCGGGGCCGGCAGCGCCGGGTCCGGGGCGGAGCCAGGATCCGCCACCGCGATCCGTACCTCGCCGAGGACCGGGCCGGGGCCGGCCGCGTACGCCGTCCGGCGCAGCACCGCGACGGCGGCTCGCTCCGAGATCCACGCGCCGTCCGCCGGACCGCCCAGAGGGAGCAACCGGCCCAGGCCGAGCCTCTGCCGCACCGCAGCTGTCCATCCGTCGGCCCTGTGCGGGCTGTCAGCCGTCGTCATTGCCCCAGCCTGCCGCATCCGCGGCGCGAGATGGGGCAAGCGCACTTAATGTGGGCAACGAAGTCCGACCCTGCCCTGAAGGGAAGTGTGGCGATGACCGACACCCCACAGCGGAACCGGCCCGAGAACCCCGACCAGGCGACGGGGGACGACAGCAGAAACAGCCCGCTGACCAAGCGCGGTGGGGGAGATCCCGCCACCCGTGGCCGTACCACCATCGCCGACGGTGTGGTCGAGAAGATCGCCGGCATGGCGGCGCGCGACGTGGTCGGTGTCCATGCGATGGGAAGCGGCCTCTCCCGTACCTTCGGCGCGGTGCGCGACCGGGTCCCCGGCGGCGGCAAGTCCGTGACCCGTGGTGTCAAGGCGGAGGTCGGCGAGTCGCAGACCGCCCTCGACCTGGAGATCGTCGTCGACTACGGCGTCTCGATCTCCGATGTCGCCCGTGATGTTCGGGAGAATGTCATCGCGGCGGTCGAACGGATGACCGGCCTCGAGGTCGTCGAGGTCAATATCGCGGTCAGTGATGTGAAGCTGCCCGACGAGGAGGACGAGGACCAGTCCGAGCCACGTCTCCAGTAGGCCTCCCGACAGAGGCAGTTGAGGAGCGCACGATGAGCATGGCTGTGGTCGGCCTGGTGGCCGGCATGGCGCTCGGGTTCGCCGGTTACTTCGGTGGATTCGGGGCCTTTCTGCTGGTCGCGGCATTGGGAGCGGTCGGCTTCATCGCCGGTCGTTTCCTCGACGGCGATCTGGAACCCGGCGACTTCTTCCGGAGCCGCGAGCGCGGCGACCGACGGCGGTGACGGCGTTGTCGGGGGTACTCGGCCGGATTCCCGCCGCGGAGCGCGGGGAGACCAGGATCGCCGACCGGGTGGTCGCGAAGATCGCCGCACAGGCGGCGAAGGAGGCGATCGACGAGCCGCCGAAGGAGGGTGCGTCCCCGCGTGCCACCGTCACGGTGCACCGTGACACCGCACGGGTACGGGTGAGTCTGGAGCTCGGATACCCCACCGACATCGGCCGCCAGTGCGGTGCCGTGCGTCGGCGGGTCGTCGAGCGGGTAAGGGCGTTGGCGGGGATGGAAGTGCCCGAAGTGGCCGTACTGGTCGAGCGTCTGCACCCCGCGGGAGCGAGCGCCGCGGCACAGGGGAGGATCCGATGACCGAACCCCAGGACCCGGGGAACAGCACGAGGCGCCTGCCCACCGTCGACCCTGTGGAACACGGCGGAGCAGTGGCCCTGGACCAGTCGGCCTCCGCCGCCTCGTACGACCCGGCGCCGACGAAGGAAGGCGGCGGCGGTGCCGGCCGCTTCTGGTCCGCGCGCCGTATCCCCGCAGGCCTCGTCGCCCTGGTGGTCCTCGGCGGTGCCGGCCTGCTGCTGTACGACGTGGCGGCGGTACGGGCCGACCATCCGGCGATGCGGTGGCGCCGCTCGCTCGCCGACGAACTGGCACAACGCCCGCTGAACAACGTGTGGGTGCTGGCCGGAGCGGGGGTCGCCATGGCGATCGGCCTGTGGCTGATCGTCCTCGCCGCCACGCCCGGCCTGCGCGACCTGCTGCCGATGCGCCGTGACCGTCGCGATGTGCGGGCCGGGCTCGACCGGACCGCCGCCGCCCTGGTCCTGCGTGACCGGGCGGTGGAGGTGTCCGGTGTGCAGTCGGTGCGGGTCCGGATGGGGCGTGCCAAGGTCGCGGTGCGCGCCGTCTCGCACTTCCGTGAACTCGACGACGTACGGGCCGATCTGGACACCGTACTGGCCACGGGTATCGACGAACTGGGCCTGGCGAAGCCGCCGAGCCTGTCGGTGCATGTCCGCCGTCCGGCCAAGAAGGGGTGACCGCGGTGCTCAGTACCGTCAACCGGGTACTGCTCGGACTCGCCGGCCTGGTGCTGATCTGCGGCGGCGGTGCGGTACTGGCCGCCGGGCTCGGTCTCTCCGTACCGTCCTGGTGGCCGTGGGGCGGCAGGACCGATGTGCTGCTCTCCCAGGCCGACCGGGACCGCTGGCGCGCCGACGGCTGGTGGTGGCCGACCGTGATCGTGGTACTCGCCGTGCTGGTCGTCCTCGCGCTGTGGTGGTTCCTCGCCCAGCTCCGCCGCGCCCGCCTCGCCGAGGTGCTGGTCGAGAGCGGCGACGGCGAGGGGGCGCTGCTGCGCGGCCGGGCCCTGGAGGGCGTGCTCGCCGGGGAGGCGGGAACGCTGGACGGGGTCGCCCGAGCTCAGGTGATGCTGGTCGGCCGGCGCACCTCGCCGCAGGCCCGGATCAGGCTGCTGATGGAACCGCACGCGGCACCGGGCGAGGCGCTCGGCCGCCTCACGGACGAGGCACTGGCCCATGCGCGGGACTCGGCGGGGCTGGCGCAGCTACCGGCCGAGGTGCGGCTGCGGGCCGTCAAACACCGTGCGGAACGCGTGAGCTGACGGTGGGGACGTCCGCCGGCGGCACAGTCGTGCCCGCCGAGGGAGCCTTCCGTGCGCTGGGGACCACGGGGAGGTCGAGGACAGGACCGGCCACCGGACGGCCCCGGCGCTCGCTCAGAACCCGTGCCGTACACCGCCGTCCACCGGCACCATGATCCCCGTCAGATACGACGCCGCGGGCGACAGCAGGAACGCCGCCGTCCGGCCGAACTCCTGCGGCGTGCCGTAGCGGCGCAACGGAATGCGCGCCTCGGCCGCCGCACGGGACGCCTCCGCATCGCCGGACAGCGCGTCCAGCTCACGCACCCGGTCGGTGTCGATCCGGGCCGGCAGCACACCCACCACGCGGATGCCCCGCGGGCCGAGCTCGTCGGCCAGGGACTTGGCGAATCCGGCCAGGCCCGGTCGCAGACCGTTCGAAATGGTCAGCCCGGCGATCGGCTCGTGGACCGAGCCGGAGAGCACGAAGCCGATCACCCCGCCCTCACCGAGCGCCGCGGCAGCCGTACGCGCCAGCCGCACCGCACCCAGGAACACCGAATCGAATGCCGACTGCCACTGCTCGTCCGTGTTGTCCGCGACGAAGCCGGGGGCGGGCCCACCCACGCTGATCAGGATGCCGTCGAGCCGCCCGAACCGCTCATGGGCGGCGTCCACCAGCCGCTGCGCGGCAGCGGGCTCCGCATTGTCGGCGGCGAGACCGACGGCGTCCGGCCCCAGTTCGGCGGCCGCCGCCTCGACCCGCTTCTCGTCACGGCCGGTGATGATCACCTTCGCGCCGTCCGCCACCAGCTCCCGCGCCGTGGCGTTACCCAGCCCCCGGGTCGCGCCGGTGACGATGTACACACGGTCCTTCAATTCAAGATCCATGGCCCCTATCCTGCCGTCTCGGCCTCCAGCATGTCCTCCCCGGTCAGGGCGACCGCGGTGCCCACCAGTCCGATATGGCTGAATGCCTGCGGGAAATTGCCCAGTTGCCGCCGCGCGACGGTGTCGTACTCCTCGGCGAGCAACCCGACATCGTTGCGGAGCTCGAGGAGCCGCTCGAAGAGCTCGGTGGCCTCCTCGGCGCGCCCGGTCAGGCGCAGCGCGTCCGCCAGCCAGAACGAGCACGCCAGGAACGCCCCTTCGCCGCCCGGCAGCCCGTCGATCGAGACACCCTCCGTGCTGTAGCGGCGGACCAGACCGTCGCTGCCCAGTTCGTCACGGACCGCGTCGACCGTGCCGACGAGTCGCGGATCGTCCGGCGGCAGGAATCCGGTCCGGGCGATCAGCAGCGTCGCGGCGTCCAGGTCCCGGGAGCCGTACGACTGCGTGAACGTGTTCCGTACCGGGTCGTACCCCTTCTCGCACACCTCCCGGTGCACGGCGTCCCGCATCACCCGCCACCGTTCGGCGTCCCCTGCCAGCGACGGGTTCGCCTCCAGGGTGCGCACCGCGCGGTCGGCGGCGACCCAGGCCATCACCTTCGAGTGCACGAAGTGGCGGCGTTGGCCGCGGATCTCCCAGAGCCCCTCGTCCGGCTCGCGCCAGGTGGACTCCAGGAACCCGAGGAGACTGAGCTGCAGGCTCCAGGCGTGCGGTTGATCGGCCAGGCCCGCCTCGCGCGCGAGGCGGAGCGAGTCGATGACCTCTCCGTACACATCGAGCTGCCGTTGCCGGACCGCCGCGTTGCCGATCCGGACCGGGCTGGAGTTCTCGTATCCGGCCAGCCAGGGCAGCTCCGCCTCGGGCAGCCGCCGTTCGCCCGACAGGCCGTACATGATCTGCAGGTCGGCGGGGTCCCCGGCGACGGCGCGCAGCAGCCAGTCCCGCCAGGCGGCGGCCTCTCCCACGTACCCGGCCGAGAGCAGCGCGTTGAGCGCCAGGGTGGAGTCCCGCAGCCAGCAGAAGCGGTAGTCCCAGTTCCGTACACCGCCGATCTCCTCCGGCAGCGATGTGGTGGGGGCTGCCACGATGCCGCCGGTCGGGGCGAAGGTGAGCGCCTTGAGGGTGATCAGCGAGCGGAGCACGGCTTCCCGGTACGGCCCCCGGTACTTGCAGCGGGCCGACCACTCGGCCCAGTCGGAAAGGGTGTTCTTCAGTGCCTCGTGCGGATCGACGAGATCGGGGCGCGGCGAGTGCGACGGGTGCCAGGTCAGGACGAACGCCACCTGCTCGCCCGCGGAGACGGTGAACGACGAGCAGGTGGAGAACTCCTGGCCCCATGTCTTGACCGGTGGCTCGCTGCGCAGCCAGACCGAGTCGGGTCCGGCGACGGCCACCCGGTGGCCCTGCGAGCGGCGCATCCACGGCACGATGGAGCCGAAGTCGAAGCGCAGCCGGATCACCGATGTCATGTCGACGGTGCCGCTGATCCCCTCGACGATCCGCATGACATCGGGTTCCTGGTCGCGCTGCGGCATGAAGTCGATGACTTTGACGGTGCCGGTGCGGGTCTCCCAGAACGTCTCCAGGACGAGGGAGTCACCCACGTAGCTGCGCCGGGTGCAGGTGTCCGCGCCCTTCGGGGCGATGCGCCAGTGGCCGTTGTCGTCGTCGCCGAGCAGGGCGGCGAAGCAGGCGCCCGAGTCGAAACGGGGCAGACAGAGCCAGTCCACAGAACCGTTCCTGCCGACCAGGGCGGCTGTCTGCAGATCGCCGATGAGGGCGTAGTCCTCGATGCGTGGGGTCACGTTCTGCCGTGTTCCCGAACCAGAGCCTCGCTAAGCAGCCGGTGTCCCACGGGCGGCCGCACACTCCTGCCGTGGAACCGGCCGAGCAGCCACCGGTCGAGCTGTCGCGGGTACCGCGTCAGGCCGTCGCCGGCTCGGACTTCTCCGGCTCGGGCTCCGGCTCCCCGGAGGCCTCGGCCTTGGCGGCGGCCTCCACCCGGTCGCGCTTCTCGCGCCGGGCCAGCACCACATATCCGACCGGCACGCCCGCGGCGAACAGCCACCATTGGACCGCATACGCCATGTGCGGACCGATGGAGCTGTCGTCGGGGGCCTCGATCAGCTCGGGGACGTCGCCGGACGGTTCGGGCCCGGTCTGCTCGACGTAGCCGCCGAGGACCGGCCGGGAGAGCGCCTTGGCCTGCTGGGCGCTGTTGATCAGCATCACCTGGCGGTCCGGCAGGTCCGACAGGTCCTTGATGCCGCTGGTTCCCGTCGTCTCGTCGGCCTTGAGCCGCCCAGTGACGGTCACCTCGCCCTCGGGCACGGCCGGGACGTCCGGGAAGGCGCGCTGGTCGTCGGCGGCGGGGACCCAGCCGCGGTTGATCAGGACCGTACCGCCGCCCTTGAGGTCGAGCGGGATCAGCACGTGGAAGCCGATGCTTCCGTCGGTGGAGGTCCGGCGCCGCACGACCACCTCGTGCTCCGTGTCGTACGTCCCCGTGGCCGTCACCGCACGCCAGTAGTCGGAGCGCGGGATCGTGTGACCCGGGGAGGTGAGCGTGGCGACCGGAACCGGCTTCGCCTTGAGGTTGTGCGAGATCAGAGCGTTCTGCGCCACCCGGTGCTCATGCCGGTGCAGCTGCCAGAAGCCCAGCTCGACCATCGTGGGAATGAGGACGAGGGTGAGGAGGGCGAGGATCAGCCACTGCCGGGTCAACAGGAAGCGGTACACCCCACGACGGTACAACTGCGTCATGGGGTGCTTCGCGGAGGGGGTGGCGGAACGGGCCGTGCGGCCGGTGGTCAGACCTTGTCGATGATGCCCACCTTCCCCTCGGCCCGGGCGCAGTGACCGCCGCAGAACCAGTGCCCGTCCACCTCGACACCCTGGCCGATGACCTGGACCCGGCAGTGCTCACAGATGGGGGCCATCCGGTGGATGGCGCAGGAGAAACAGTCGAAGACATGCACCGCGCCCTGCGCGTGCACCTCGAACGACATGCCGTAGTCGTTTCCGCAAACTTCACAACGTGCCATGCGCCACAGGGTGGGACGAGGGGCGCCGGGCTGCGAGCGGCGGACGGGCGAGTCGCCCCCGGTTCACTCCGATGACGGCGTCGGCAGGGCGGGGGCCACCGGGGCCCCGGTCGTCGTCGACACCTGTGCCACATCCCGCAGCAGATGGGTGAAGGCGGTCTCGTCCACGATCGGTGTGCCGAACGCCTTCGCCTTCACCGTCTTCGACGTCGCCGCGTCGGGGTCGTTGGTGACCAGCAGGCTGGTCAGCCGCGAGACGCTGGTCGCGACATGCAGCCCGGCCTCGATCGCCCGGTCCTCCAGCAGCTCACGGTCGATGGAGGTGTCGCCGGAGAAGGCCACCCGCATGCCCTGCATGAGCGGTTTGTCCTTGTCGTACCGTCCCGGGTTCGGATACGGGCAGGCCGGCCGCTTACGCGAAGGGCGCCAGCTGCCCTGGCTGCCGTACGACGGCTGGTGGCCGACCCGCGGGGTGACCGGGGAGTCCGACCACTCGGTCAGCGGGCGGCACTCCAGCAGCGGCAGCCGCACCCCGTCGCGCGCCGCCGCGTGCAGACTCGGCCGGAACGCCTCGGCCAGCACCCGGGCGTCGTCCAGCGCGTGGTGCGCACGCTGCTGGACGACTCCGAAGTGCGCGGCCAGCGACTGCAGCTTGTGGTTGGGCAGCGGCAGCCGGAGCTCCTTGGAGAGCGCAATGGTGCAGAGCCGGTGCTCGACCGGTGCGACGACCGCGGCGCGCGCGTACTCCCGGGCCAGCATCGACCAGTCGAAGGCGGCGTTGTGCGCGACGAGCACACGGCCCGCCAGCCGCTCGGAGAGATCGGCGGCGACTTCCGGAAAGAGCGGGGCACCTTCCAGGACATCGCTGGTCAGGCCGTGGATCCAGACGGGGCCGGGGTCCCGTTCCGGGTTGACGAGGGTGTACCAGTGGTCCTCGACGTTGCCCTGGGCGTCCAGCCGGTAGACGGCAGCGGACACTATCCGGTCGTCCCGGGCGAGTCCGGTGGTCTCCACGTCGACGACCGCATACCCCTGTGGGTAGGCGGTCGGCCACGGTGCTGCGGTCTGGCGGTCGTCGAGCATGGTCACAGAGAATACGGGCCGGGACCGACAGTCCCCTATCCGGGAGCGTTCTGTTCGAGCCGCCCGGCGAGGGGACGCTAGCCTCCATCGGTGGCGAGCAGTCCGTTCACCAGTGCTTGCATCGACGCCGTGAACAGTCGTTCCTGGTCGGCGGGGAGAGCGAGCGCCCGGGCCAGTGCCGGGTCGTGCTCGGCCGTGACCGTGTCCCAGAGATCACCCTCGCCGGGGGACTGGACCGGGGAACGTTCCCGGTTGCGTTCGACGAGCAGGAAGCCGACGGTCTGGAACTGCACCGCCCGTACCGCGTCGGCGGCCCGCGCCCCGCGCAGCCCCGCGGCGTGCACCTCGTGGACGAGGGCCTGCTGTGCGGGCAGGAACATCCGCTCCGTGAGACCGCGTTCATGGACCATCGCGATCAGGTGGGGGCGGGCGCGCAGTTCGCGGCGCAGCCCCCGGGCGACGGAGACGATCCGGGCCACCGGGGTCCGTCCGGCCGGCCGGACGGCGCCCATCTCCTGGACGGTGCGTTCCACCAGTGCGTCGAGCAGCGACTCGCGATTGCCGACATGCCAGTAGATCGAGGTGACCGCCGTGCCCAGCTCGGCGGCCAGCTTGCGCATCGTGAGGGCATCCGGGCCGTGCTGCCGCACCAGGGCGGCAGCGGCTTCCAGAACCTCTTCGCGGGTCAGCGACGATCGCGCCACAGTGCTCCCAACTTCCCGAACTCCGTTACACGCATGCCTATTTACCCTTCATTCGAGCCGGTGTAACTGTGTTACAGAACCCGGGCACGGACAACCGAGAAGGGTGGTACGTCCATGGCACGTGTACGGTACGGCGCGCGCACCGACGCCGAGATCGCGACGGCCCGCACAGCCCGCTCCGAACTCCCCGACATCTGGTCCACCGGGGTGGTCGCCGTCTGGGAGAGCGACCCCGATGCGGTGGCGGCGGTCCTGCCACCGCCCCTCAAACCCGCCGAACGCCCGCTCGTCCGCGCCGCCATCAGCAAGGTCGAGCTCCCCGGCTATCCGCTGGGCGCGGGTTCCGTCGCCGTCGCCGCCGTCCACGACGGGCGCGAGGGCTGGTATCCGCTCGTCATGCCGATGACCCACGAGCGGGCACTGATCGGCGGCCGTGAGGTCTTCGGTGAGCCGAAGAAGCTGGGCGAGGTGACCGTCGAGCGCGACGGACCGGTCGTCCGGGCCTCTCTCGTCCGGCACGGCATCGCGTTCGTCGAGGTACGCGGCGAGGTCGGCGAGCAGCTGCCGCTGCCCGAACCGGCCGAGAAGCTCGACTTCTACTTCAAGTTCCTGCCTGCCGCGGACGGTGAGGGCTTCGACGCCGATCCCGTACTGATCCACTGCATCCGTCACGAGAAGGTCCGCAAGCTCGAGCGGATCTCGGGCGACGTGACGCTGCGCGAGTCGATGTACGACCCGGTCGCCGACCTCCCCGTACGCCGGCTGATCGATCTGACCGTCGGCGAGAAGACCAGCGACCAGCAGGGCAGGGCCGTCGAGCGGGTGAGCGCCGAGGCGCTGCTGCCGTACATCCACCAGCGGTACGACGACCCGCAGCAGATCCACGACGGCCCGCCGCAGGGGAGTGTCCGATGAGGCTGGGGGAGGGGCAGGTCGCCGTCGTCACCGGCGCCGCCGGCGGTATCGGGCTCGCGATGGCCCGCAGGTTCGCGGCCGAGGGGCTGAAGGTCGTACTGGCCGACGTGGAGGAGGGTGCGCTCGACAAGGCGGCGGCCGAGCTGCGCGAGGGCGGCGCGTACGTGCTGGCTCGGGTCGTCGACGTCGGTGAGCGGGAATCCGTCCAGGCTCTCGCCGACGCCGTGTACGACACCTTCGGCGCCGTCCATGTGCTGTGCAACAACGCGGGCGTCGGCTCCGGTGCCGAGGGCCGGATGTGGGAGCACGAGCCGAACGACTGGAAGTGGGCGTTCGCCGTCAATGTGTGGGGCGTCTTCCACGGCATCCAGGCCTTCGTGCCCCGGATGATCGAGGGCGGCGAGCCCGGCCGGGTCGTCAACACCTCGTCCGGCGACGGCGGCATCGCCCCGCTGCCCACCGCCTCCGTCTACGCGGTCACCAAGTCCGCCGTCGTCACGATGACCGAGTCGCTCTACGCGCATCTGAAGGCGGAGGGCTCGGCGGTCGGCGCCTCGGTGCTCTTCCCCGGCCCGCACATGCTCCGTACCGGACTGTGGGAGTCGCACCGCAACCGGCCCGAGCGGTACGCCAAGGAGCGGCCGCGCCGGACCCCGTACCGCAGCCTCGACCAGTGGGAGTCCGCCATGAGGGCGGCGGGCCACGAGGTCGAGTTCACACCGGTGGAGGAGGTCGCGGGCGCGGTCGTGGACGGGATCCGCGCGGACCGCTTCTGGCTGCTCCCGCCGAGCGAGCACAGCGACCGGCAGATCCGCGCCAGGTCGCAGTCGATGCTCGACCGGGCGAACCCGTCGTACCTGGAGAGCTTCATACTCGACTGAGGGGCGAGCGATGACCGACCCGTATCTGATCATCTCCTCCGACTGCCACGCCGGACTGCCCACCGAGGAGTACCGGCCCTATCTGGACGCCCGGTTCCACCGGGAGTTCGGCGACTTCCTCGACGGGCGAGACCGCCGCCGTGAGGAGATGACCCGCCTCGGCGTACGCAACGAGGCCTTCGCCGACAAGTGGTTCCACGACAACGAGGAAGGGCTGAGGGGAGGTTGGGACGCCGCGCAGCGACTGAAGGAGCTCGACGGCGACGGGGTGGCGGCCGAGGTCGTCTTCCCGGACGCGGACGCCGTCGACAGCCGGACCGCCGCCCCGTTCGGCGTCGGCCTCGGCCTCTCCGGCGACCAGGACCCGGAACTGGGCATGGCCGGCGCACAGGCCCACAACCGGTGGCTCGCCGACTTCGTCTCGCAGAACCCCGAACGGCACTGCGGAGTAGCCCTGTTGCCCGTCACGGGTGAGGTCGACCGTGTCGTCGCCGAGATCCACCGGGCCAAGGAGTCGGGTCTCGGGGCGCTGATGATCCCCTCCATGTGGGTGGACAAGGCGCCGTACCACGAACGCCGTTACGACCCCGTATGGGCGGCCGCCGCCGAGACGGGGATGCCGGTCGTCACACACTCCGGCGCGGCCCCGCGTCACGAATACGGCGACCACCTGGGGATCTACGTCTCCGAGGTCACCTGGTGGCCGTCCCGCCCGCTCTGGTTCCTGCTCTGGTCGGGCGCCTTCGAACGCCACCCGGGGCTGAGGTTCGGCGTCGCCGAGTCCGGCTGCTGGTGGCTGCCGAACCTGCTCTGGTTCATGGACCGGCTCTATCTGGGCGCCCATGGCGGAAAGAAGCTGTCGCCGTTCGCCGAGCTGAAGCGGCCCCCGCACGAGTACCTGGACCGCCAGGTGTTCATCTGCGCCACCAACACCAAGCGACGCGAGCTCGCCCAGCGCTACGAGATCGGCGTCGACAACATCCTGTGGGGCAGCGACTTCCCGCACCCCGAAGGCACCTGGCCGAACACCGCCGACTGGTTGCGCGCCACCTTCCACGACATCCCGGTGGCCGAGACCCGCCGGATGCTGGGACTCGCCGCGGCCGAGGTCTTCGGCTTCGACACGGCGAAGCTCGCGCCGATCGCCCGGCGTATCGGCCCGACCCCGCAGGAGCTGGGCCAGAGTGCCGACCAGACGGCGGTCGAAGCGTCCTGGGCTCGCTCGCGCGAGGTCGGCCGGCACTGGCTGACGGACCACGACTTCCCGGTCCTGGGGGTCGGCTGATGTCCCGCGAGCGCTACACCGTCATCTCCGCCGACTGCCACGCGGGCGCCGACCTGCTCGATTACAAGCCCTACCTGGAGGCCAGGTACCACGAGGATTTCGACGCCTGGGCGGCGGCGTACGTCAATCCGTACGCGGACCTCCTCGCCGACACCGCCGACCGCAACTGGAACTCCGCACGCCGCCTCGCCGAGCTGGCGGCGGACGGCATCGTCGCGGAGGTCGTCTTCCCCAACACCGTCCCACCGTTCTTCCCCTCGGCCTCCCTGATGGCCCCCGCGCCCTCACCGCAGGAGTACGAACAGCGCTGGGCGGGCCTGCGCGCCCACAACCGCTGGCTCGCCGACTTCTGCGCCGACGCGCCCGGCCGGCGGGCGGGCGTCGCGCAGATCCTCCTCAACGACCCGGCGGAGGCGGTCCGCGAGGTCCACCGCACCAAGGAGGCGGGGCTCACCGGCGGCATCCTGCTGCCCGGCACCCCGCCGGGATCCGGCATCCCGGAGCTGTACTCCCAGGTGTACGACCCGCTGTGGGCGGTCTGCGAGGAGCTGGACGTGCCGGTGAACCACCACGGCGGTTCGGCCTCCCCGCCGCTCGGCGACGAACCGGCGGCGCGCGCCGTCTTCATGGTGGAGACGACCTGGTTCTCCCACCGGGCGCTGTGGCACCTGATCTTCGGCGGGGCCTTCCGCCGCCACCCCGGACTGAAGCTCGTCCTCACCGAACAGGGCTCCGGCTGGATCCCGGGCGTCGTCGAGATGCTCGACTACTACCACGGCCGGCTGGTCGCCGCGGCCTCCCGGGCGTCCACCGCCGAGTCCAAGTTCGGTGCGGGGCTTGCCGCTTCGATGGGAGCGAGCCCCGGTGAGGTCTGGCGCGACAACTGCTTCGTCGGCGCCAGCTTCATGCGCCCCCACGAGGTGCCGCTGCGCGACCGGATCGGCCTCGACAAGATCATGTGGGGCAGCGACTACCCGCACGACGAGGGCACCGCCCCCTATTCGCGGGAGGGCCTGCGGATCGCGTACGCCGGACTCCCGCCCGACGAGATCGCGGCGATGGTCGGCGGTAACGCGGCCCGCGTGTACGGCTTCGACCTGGCCGTGCTCGACCGCATCGCTGCGACGGCCGGCCCGACGGTCGACGAGATCGCCGAACCGCTCAAGGAGGCCCCGGCCGACGCGACCAGCCCGGCCTTCGCGCCGGGCGGGTCGGTCCGTGTCTGGTGACGGGGCCCGGTGGGAATGAGAACATCCCCGGGTGACGGATACCCAGGCGCATGACGAGTCCCACGGCAACGGCCTCGGCGCGCGGCTGAACTGGTTGCGCGCCGCGGTCCTCGGCGCCAACGACGGCGTGGTCTCCACGGCGGGCATCGTCGTCGGCGTCGCCGGAGCCACCGGCGACCGCGGTGCCCTCCTGACGGCGGGCCTCGCCGGACTGCTGGCCGGATCCATGTCGATGGCGGCCGGCGAATACGTGTCGGTGTCCACCCAGCGCGACTCGGAGCAGGCCGCGCTCGCGACGGAGAAGCGGGAGCTGCAGGAGACCCCGGAGGCGGAACTCGCCGAGCTGTCCGGTCTGTTGGAGGGCAAGGGGCTGAGCCGGGAAGTCGCCCGCGAGGCCGCCGTCCAGCTCACCGAACGCGATGCGCTGCGCGCCCACGCGGAGGTGGAGCTGGGGATCGACCCGGACGACCTGACGAACCCCTGGCACGCCGCCGGCGCGAGCTTCCTGGCCTTCACGGCGGGAGCGCTGCTGCCGCTGCTGGCGATCGTGCTGCCACCGGCGTGGCTGCGGCTGGTCGTCACCGTGCTGGCGGTACTGGCGGCGCTGGCGCTCACCGGTTGGTGGAGCGCGCGGCTGGGCGACGCGGCGGTGGGACGCGCGGTGCTGCGGAACATGGGTGGGGGAGCGGTGGCCATGGGGGTCACCTATGCGGCGGGGGCGTTGCTGGGAGCGGTCGGGGTCTGATCCGGCCCGCGTTGGCAGAAGTCACCAAAGGTTGCTGACATCGCGTCTCGCATACTTGTTGGTAACAACGTCTAGTCCTCGGCCGACCCACCGCTCTACGGTGCTCGCATGGAGCCGAACCTGCCCGATGTCGTGCTGTGGTCCATACCGGCCTTCGTCCTGCTCACCGTTGTCGAAATGGTCAGCGCCCGCATCCACCCCGATGAGGACGCCGCGGGGTACGAGACCAAGGACGCCGTCACCAGCGTCACCATGGGACTCGGCAGTCTCGTGTTCGATCTGCTGTGGAAAGTGCCCATCGTGGCCATCTACACCGCGGTCTACGAGCTGACCCCGCTCCGCGTTCCCGTCCTGTGGTGGACGATCCTGCTGATGCTGCTCGCGCAGGACTTCTTCTACTACTGGTCCCACCGCGGCCACCACGTCATCCGGATCCTCTGGGCCTGCCATGTGGTCCACCACTCCAGCCGGAAGTTCAACCTCACCACCGCGCTGCGCCAGCCCTGGACCTCGCTGACCGTCTGGCCGTTCTACGTGCCGCTCATCGCCTGCGGTGTGCATCCGGCGGCGCTGGCGTTCTGCTCGTCGGCCAATCTCGTCTACCAGTTCTGGGTGCACACCGAGCGGATCGACAAGCTGCCCAGGCCCTTCGAGTACGTACTGAACACGCCCTCCCACCACCGCGTGCACCACGCCTCCCAGGGCGGCTATCTCGACCGGAACTTCGGCGGCATCCTGATCCTGTGGGACCGGCTCTTCGGCTCCTTCGCCGCAGAGACGGAGCGGCCCGTCTACGGGCTCACGAAGAACATCGCCACCTACAACCCGCTGCGCGTCGCGACGCACGAATACGCCGCGATCGCCCGGGACGTGCGGGCGGCGGACAGCTGGGGTGAGCGGGCCGGCCGGATCTTCCGCGGACCGGGCTGGCAGCCGGCGTCGACGGCCGACTCGACCACCGCCTCCACCGCCGTTCCCGTCCCGGAGAGCACCGGATGAGCGCCGGAGCCGTCACGGACGCCCGGGCACGGTTCGTACGCCCCCTGCTCATCGCGTTTCTCGTGGCCTCCGCCGTCGACCTCGCGGGCGTCCTCGCCGATGTGCGTCTCGCCCACCTCGTCGCCAAGCCGCTGCTGATGCCGCTGCTCGCCGGGTACGCCGCCGCCCGCCGCGGTCCCCGGCTGCTCGTCGCCGCGCTGCTCTTCGGCTGGGGCGGCGACACGTTCCTGCTGCCCGACGCCGATGCCGCTTTCCTCATCGGCATGGGTTCCTTCGCCGCGGGCCACGTCTGTTATCTGTGGCTCTTCGGGCGGGCCCGCAGCTCCGTACTGCTCGGCGCGGGGTACGCCGCGGTCCTCGTCGGCTTCGTCGCCCTCATCTGGGGCGGGCTCCCCGCTGACCTGCGGATCCCGATGGCCGGCTACAGCCTGCTGCTCGCCGCGATGGCCTACCGGGCCGGCACCCGCGGCCGGTACGCCGCACTCGGCGGGGCACTCTTCCTGCTGTCCGACGCGCTCATCGCCACCGGCATCGCCGACTGGCCACAGCTGCCCGCGCCGGACTTCTGGGTCATGCTCACGTACATCGTGGCGCAGCTCCTGCTGACCGTCGGGGTGCTCACACCGGGCCCGGAAGGAACCGCTGCCGCCACCGGGGCGTACGGTGAGCGGAGTATCAGCATCTGAGATCAGCAAGGACCCCCACGCATGCGCGCCACTGTCATCCACGCCCCCCGCGACATCCGTGTCCAGGAGGTGCCGGACCCGACGATCCAGCAGCCCACCGATGTGGTGCTGCGGGTCCTGCGGGCCTGCATCTGCGGCAGCGACCTGTGGGCGTACCGTGGCGAGGCCGCCCGCCTGCCCGGCCAGCGCATCGGCCACGAGTTCATCGGGATCGTCGAGGAGGCGGGACCGGAGGTCAGCGGCTTCGCGCGCGGTGACCTCGTCGTGGCCCCCTTCGTCTGGTCCGACGGCACCTGCGAGTACTGCGCCGAGGGCCTGACGACGTCCTGCCCGCAGGGCGGTTTCTGGGGCTCGGTCGGCTCCGACGGCGGGCAGGGCGAGGCCGTGCGTGTCCCCTTCGCCGACGGCACGCTGGTCAAGCTCCCGGCCGCCGCCGCGTCCGACGACCGCCTGCTCACGGCGCTCCTGGCGCTGTCCGACGTGCTCGGCACGGGGCACCACGCCGCCATCGGCGCGGGCGTGAAGCCCGGCAGCACGGTCGCGGTCGTCGGTGACGGGGCGGTCGGCCTCTGCGGCGTCATGGCCGCGAAGCGACTCGGCGCCGAGCGGATCATCGCGCTCGGCCGCCACCAGGTGCGCACGGACATCGCCCGCACCTTCGGCGCCACGGACGTCGTCGCCGAGCGCGGCGAAGCAGCCGTCGCGGCCGTACGGGAACTGACCGGCGGCGCGGGCGCCCACGCCGTGATCGAGGCAGTCGGCACCGAGCAGTCGATGCGCACGGCGGTCGGGATCACCCGCGACGGCGGCTCGATCGGCTACGTCGGCGTGCCGCACGGCAGCGGCACCGGCCTCGACCTCGGCGTCATGTTCGACCGGAACATAGCCCTGCGCGGCGGCGTCGCCCCCGTGCGCACGTACATTCCGGAACTGCTCCCCGACGTCCTGGCCGGCACGATCGACCCGTCGCCCGTCTTCGACCTCACCATCGGCCTCGACGAGGTTCCCGTCGGCTACAAGGCCATGGACGAGCGCACGGCGCTGAAGGTCCTCATCAAGCCGTAGTGGTAAGCCACTTCGGCGCATCCGCGCCCAACCGGCCCGGCGGACGTGACCAGTCCGTCGGGCCGCCCGCGAAGGACACCGGCGGCAGGGCATGACGCAGCCGGCCCGACGCGCTGTCCGTGGAGCCGAGATACTTCTCGGGGTCGTACGTCTCCGAGAGGTCGTACGCCGCCGACGGGCCGTACGAGTCCGGCGTGCGGGTGAGCCCGCCGCAGAGCCAGTGCGCCGTCTGCCCCAGCGCCAGCCGCAGCAGCCGCGAACCGCCCTCGTCGTGCTGCTCGGTCAGCGCCCGCAGCACTCCCGCCGCCAGCAGATAGCCGGTGCCGTGGTCGAGGGCCTGTGCGGGCAGTGCGCCCGGCGTCCCGGCGTCCCCCTCCACGGCGGCGATCCCGGTGGCCACCTGCACCAGACTGTCGAAGCCGCGCCGTTCGTGCCACGGCCCGTACCGCCCCCACGCGGACACCTGAGCAAGGACCAGACCGGGACGGCGTACGGCGAGCGTCTCCGGCGTCAGGCCGTACGTCTCCAGCGCGCCCGGCCGGTATCCGGTGACCAGCACATCGGCGGCGGCGAGCAGTTCGTCGAACGTCGCCCGGTCCGCGCGGTCGCCCAGATCCAGGGAGACCGACCGTTTGCCGAACCCCGTGTCGTTGTGGGCGTCCTGGCTCTCCGGCAGCTGCGGCGCATCGATCCGCAGGACGTCCGCGCCCAGCAGCGCCAGCGTGCGGGTGGCCACCGGGCCGGCCAGGACACGGGTCAGATCGAGAACCCGGACTCCGGCGGCGGGCAGCAGCGGCGAGCCCGACACGGCGGGAAGGCGGCGTGCACCCACCTGCCCCGGCCCCTCGGTCCGGTCGAGCGTCAGCAGCGGGCGTGTGGCGACGGCGGAGCCCTGCTCGTGCGCCGCCCACTCCTCGGGGGTACGCAGTGCGACGGCCAGACCGCCCGCGGCGTACACCGTCTCCTCGATCTCCACCGCCCGCCGCTCGGCGAGCACCGCGGCCACCGCGTCCACTCCGGCATCGGCGGGCAGGCCGAGAGCGGCGAGCAACCGGGTCCGGTGGTGCGGGTAGTTGGCGTGGGTGCGGACCCAGCCGTCGGCCGTCCGCCAGAACCGGGACAGCGGGGCGAAATTGGTCGGCGCGCGCCCGTCGACCCGCAGATGGCGCTCGCTGAGGAACGCGGTGGCCACCGCACCGTCGTCGACCCGGACCCGCCCGACCGGCCCGCCGGTGCTGCCCGCACGGCGCGCGGCCAGCTCGGCGGCGGCCAGCGCGCAGACCGCGACGGTGGAACGGGCCAGCTCCATGACGGGCAGCCGCGCGGGCAGCAGCCCGGCCGGTCCGCCGCCGTCGATACGGTCCAGAAGTGCCGGATCGCCGCCGAGGGCGGTCCATGCCTGCTCCGTCCCGGAGCTCCGCGTGTCGATCACATCTGCCATGACCGCACTATGGCACCCAGTGCCACCGCAGTGCGAGGGAAGGGCCGAGGACAGTTGTCCCCGGCCCTTCCCCCGACAGGGGCGGTGACTACCTGCGGACCGCGTCCAGCGCGTCCACCACACCGGCACCGTAGAAGCCGTTGTGGTTCCTGGGGCCCTCGCAGACGGCGTCGATCTTGCCGTCACCGTTGATGTCGTACGGGTCACCGCACGCGGTGGCGTCCGCCTCGTGCACCAGCAGCGCCTTCACCGCGGCCGCCGAGGCGTGCGGGTGCGACGACTTGATCAGGGCCACCACACCGGCGACATGCGGGGAGGCCATCGACGTACCGGCCTTGTAGCCGTACTTGCCGCCCGGCAGCGTCGACAGGATCAGACCGCTCGTGGCCGGCGGTGCGGGCGTCTGGTAGATCGTGGAGTCGCCGCCCGGGGCGGCCACATCGATGATCCCGTCACCGTAGTTGGAGTACGAGGCCTTCAGGCCCTTGGCGCCGGTCGCGGAGACCGTGACGACACCCGGCAGCATCGTCGGGATGTCGAGGCACTCCCGCGGGTCGATCGTCCGCGTCACCGGCGTGGTGTCGTTCGGGCTGGTCGAGTCCTCGAGCGTGTCGGCGGCGAGGTCCTCGCTGCTGTTGCCGGCCGCGGCGACGTTGACCGTGCCCTTGCGCTCCGCGTACCGGCTGGCGCGGGTGACCGCCTCCACCAGGGCGCCCTGGTCGGGGTCGTTCTTGCAGTTGTACAGCCAAGGGTCGGTGTAATAGCTGTTGTTCGTGACATCGACGCCGTGCTCGGCGGCCCAGACGAAGCCGCAGACCACGGCCTCGGTGTAGAAGAAACCGCTCGAGGTCGCCACCTTGATGCCCGCCACCTTGACGCCCGGCGCGACACCGGTCACGCCGATGCCGTTCTTCGCGGCGGCGATGGTGCCCGCGACATGCGTGCCGTGGTCGCTCTCACCGGTCTGCGGACGCCAGGCGCCGTCCGTCGTGTCCGGCGCGCCGCTCACGCAGTTCGCCGACGCCCCGCGGTCGAAGTTCGGAGCGAGGTCCGGGTGCGTGTCGTCGACACCCGTGTCGATGACCGCGACCGTGACCTTCTTGCTCCCCAGCGACACCCGGTGCGCCTGGTCCGCCTTGATGGCGGGCAGATCCCACTGGAGCGGCTCCATCGGATCCTGGTCCGCCGTCGCCTTCGCGGCCGCGGCCCGTGCCTGCTCGGCGGAGAGCGACTGCTCGACCCCGATGTCCTTGGTGGCCTGCGGAACGATGGGGTTGGTGCGGGTCGCCCCCGCCGAGTCGACCCCCCTGACCCGGCGGATCGACTGCGCGAACTCCGGGTTCTGCGAGTGGACGACGATGACACCGATCTGCTCGTAGGCCATCACCACCGTGCCACCGGCCCGGGCTATCGCCTTCTTCACCTGCTTGACGGTGCCGTGACCGCCACGGGTGTTGACGACGTACGACAGCTTCGGGCCGTCCGTCGAGACCGCCGCCGTGGGCAGTCCGTCCGACGGGGCGGCGGATGCGGCACTCGTCGGCAGGAAGCCGAGCGAGGCCGTGAGGGCCAGTCCGACAGGAAGCGTCAGTGCGCGCGTCCGTCTGGATCCCAGATGAGCCATGGGGTCTCCACATCATCCGTGCCGTGCGACCGGACACGGGGTGTGTTCGGCCGTGTACATGAAGAGCGAAGCTATCGCTGATCATCCCGGCTCATCAATGAGTTGACGGAACTGCGTTCGGAGGTCGATCCGATCGGATGAGTTCAAGAACAGGCAAACCACGGTGAACCACTTCGCCGTTCTCTCCGTGCCGTTGTCAGGGGAGGCGCACCACCGGCCCCCCGACATCGAGGTCCTCCTGTGAAATCCACCGTCCCCACCACCGCACCCGCATCGCGAGGAGATTCCGTGGCTACCGATGCATCGCCACCCAAGGCCAGCCCTGACACCGGCCCTGCCCAGCCCACGACCGAGGAGTTCGTCGAGGTCCAGGAGAGCGCGGAGTTCGCCGAACTGCGCCACGCGCACCGGTCGTTCGCCTTCCCCCTGACCATCGCCTTCGTCCTCTGGTACCTGCTCTACGTGCTCCTGTCGAACTACGCGGGCGGCTTCATGGGCACGAAGTTGTTCGGCAACGTCAACGTGGCGCTCGTCTTCGGTCTCGCCCAGTTCCTCACCACGTTCCTCATCGCCTGGTTCTACTCCCGCCACGCCGCCGCGAAGCTCGACCCGAAGGCCGCCGCGATCAAGTCCCGTATGGAGGCCGACGCATGAGCGCCGCCCACGCCGCGTACCCCACCGTCCAGCTCGCCGCCGAAGGCGCGAGCGAGCACCGGCCGCTGATCATCACGCTCTTCGCCTGCTTCGTCGTCGCCACCCTGTTCATCACCGTGTGGGCAGGCCGGCAGACCAAGGACGCCTCCGACTTCTACGCGGGCGGCCGCCAGTTCACCGGCTTCCAGAACGGCCTCGCGGTCTCCGGCGACTACATGTCCGCCGCGTCGTTCCTCGGCATCGCGGGAGCCATCGCGCTCTTCGGCTACGACGGCTTCCTGTACTCCATCGGCTTCCTCGTCGCCTGGCTCGTCGCCCTGCTGCTGGTTGCGGAACCGCTGCGGAACTCCGGTCGCTACACGATGGGCGACGTCCTCGCGTACCGCATGCGCCAGCGCCCCGTCCGTACCGCGGCGGGTGCCTCCACCATCGTCGTCTCGATCTTCTACCTGCTCGCGCAGATGGCGGGCGCCGGTGTGCTCGTCTCGCTGCTGCTCGGCATCACCAGCGACGGCGGCAAGATCGCCATCGTCGGCCTGGTCGGTCTGCTGATGATCGTGTACGTCACCATCGGCGGCATGAAGGGCACCACCTGGGTGCAGATGGTCAAGGCCGTCCTGCTCATCGCGGGCACCGTGCTCATCACCTTCCTGATCCTGCTGAAGTTCCACTTCAACATCTCCGACCTGCTCGGCACCGCGGCGGACAACAGCGGCAAGGGCAAGGCCTTCCTGGAGCCCGGACTCAAGTACGGAGCCACCAGCACCTCGAAGCTGGACTTCATCTCGCTCGGAATCGCCCTGGTCCTCGGCACCGCCGGGCTCCCGCACATCCTGATCCGCTTCTACACCGTGCCGACCGCCAAGGCCGCCCGTAAGTCTGTGAACTGGGCGATCGGCATCATCGGCGCCTTCTACCTGATGACGATCGTGCTCGGCTTCGGCGCCGCGGCCATCCTCAAGCCCGGCGACATCATCGCCTCGAACAAGGCGGGCAACACGGCGGCCCCACTGGCCGCCCTGGAGATCGGCGGCGGTTCCGGCTCCACCGGCGGCGCCATCCTGCTCGCCGTCATCTCCGCGGTCGCCTTCGCCACCATCCTCGCCGTCGTCGCCGGCCTGACCCTGGCGTCCTCGTCGTCGTTCGCGCACGACATCTACGCCAACGTCATCCGCAAGGGCGGGGCCACGGAGAAGGAAGAGATCCGCGCGGCCAAGTGGGCGACCGTCGCCATCGGCATCGTCTCCATCGGTCTCGGCGCCCTCGCCCGCGATCTGAACGTGGCCGGACTGGTCGCCCTCGCCTTCGCGGTCGCCGCCTCGGCGAACCTGCCGACCATCCTGTACAGCCTGTTCTGGAAGCGGTTCACCACCCAGGGCGCCCTCTGGTCGATCTACGGCGGCCTGGCCTCGTCCGTCCTGCTGGTGCTGTTCTCCCCGGTCGTCTCCTCCAAGCCCACGTCGATGTTCCCCGACGTCGACTTCGCCTGGTTCCCGCTGGAGAACCCGGGCCTGATCTCCATTCCGCTGGGCTTCCTGCTCGGCTGGCTCGGCTCCCTGCTCTCGAAGGAGGAGGCGGACAAGGGCAAGTACGCCGAGCTGGAGGTCAAGTCCCTCACCGGCGTCGGCGCCCACTGACGAGAAGGAATCGACCGAGGAGTTCGCGTCACGCACCGTGCGGTTCCGGCGGCCGCGTCGTAGAGTCCTACGACGCGGCCGTACCGCCCCTCGTGTCAAACGGGCCACCTCTCTGTCACAGGTGTCGCGTAGTCTCGGGAGAGTCAGATTCGAAACCTGGGATGGACCGGGGGAGGGGGCGCACCATGCTCATCGACACCTACGATCGGGTCGCCACCGACCTGCGCGTTTCACTGACCGACCGCTGCAATCTGCGGTGCACGTACTGCATGCCCGAAGAAGGCCTGCAGTGGCTGGCCAAGCCGGACCTGCTCAGCGACGACGAGATCGTCCGGCTCGTCCGTGTCGCCGTGACCCAGCTCGGAATCGACGAAGTCCGCTTCACCGGCGGTGAACCCCTGCTGCGCCCGGGTCTCGTCTCCATCGTCGAACAGTGCGCGGCACTGACTCCCCGGCCGAAGATGTCCCTCACCACCAACGGCATCGGGCTGAAGCGCACGGCGGCCGCCCTCAAGGCCGCCGGCCTCGACCGGGTCAACGTCTCGCTGGACACCCTGCGGCCCGACGTCTTCAAGACCCTCACCCGCCGTGACCGCCACCGCGACGTGCTGGCGGGCCTCGAAGCCGCTCGCGACGCCGGCCTCACCCCGGTCAAGGTCAACACGGTCCTGATGCCCGGGCTCAACGGTGACGAAGCTCCCGACCTGCTCGCCTGGGCCGTGGAGCACGGTTACGAGCTCCGCTTCATCGAGCAGATGCCGCTCGACGCCCAGCACGGCTGGAAGCGCGACGGCATGATCACGGCAGGCGACATACTCACCTCCCTGCGCACGCGCTTCACACTCACCGCCGAGGGCGACGGTGAGCGGGGCTCAGCCCCCGCCGAGCGCTGGCTCGTCGACGGCGGCCCCCACCGGGTCGGAGTCATCGCCTCCGTCACCCGCCCGTTCTGCCGGGCCTGCGACCGCACCCGGCTCACTGCCGACGGCCAGGTGCGGACCTGCCTGTTCGCCCGCGAGGAGACCGATCTGCGCGGCGCGCTGCGCTCCGGGGCCCCGGACGAGGAGATCGCTCGCATCTGGCGGCTCGCCATGTGGGGAAAGAAGGCCGGATCAGGTCTGGACGACCCGTCCTTCCTGCAGCCCGACCGCCCGATGTCGGCGATCGGCGGCTGAGGGCTGTCCCGTAGTACCTGATGGATCGGCGCGCGGCGTGGGATGCGGTGCATCGCAAGGCGGAGGGGCGTCAGTCCCCGGCGGCCGAGGACTCCCACTCCGCCAGCGTCACGACATCCTTCAGAAAACCGCGCACCCCCAGGAACGAGGAGAGATGTTCCCGGTGCTCGTCGCAGGCCAGCCAGGTCTTACGGCGCTCAGGGGTGTGCAGCTTCGGGTTGTTCCAGGCCAGCACCCATACGGCGGCCGCACGGCAGCCCTTGGCGGAACAGATCGGTGCGGCGGTAGCAGCGCTGTCGGCATTTTCGGGGGAGTGCGGGAAGTTCACGGACTCAACCCTAGGCCAGTCGTGAGGTCGGCCTGCCGAGGCATCCCCTGCCGGAGAAAAGCGACGCCGAGCAGCCACGGGGGGAGCTGCCCGGCGTCGGTCTGTCGCTCCGACGGGGGATGCGGAGCGCGTAGGAAGTATGTCACGCGGACGGGGGTGCGGTGCACCTGAACTTCATGATTGATCTGAGCTTTTCTTGAGGAATCGGCGTGCCGTGAGCTCAGCTGTGCTCATGCGGATCCGGGGCGCTACGGACCCGGTCGGAGTCCGCCGGGCCGGCCGGCGGGGCGGCCTCGAGCGCCGGCCTGACAGGTGGCGGCACGAAGGTCGACGGCAGCGAAGGAGTGTTCTCCCGGCCCGCGTTGGCGATGACCACGGCGACGTACGGGAGCAGCGCGCCCAGCGCGAGCGCCACGATGGCCACAGGCTTCTCGATGTTCCACAGCACGGCGGCCAGGACCACCGAAACCGTCCGTACGGACATCGAGATCACATAGCGTCGCTGCCTGCCGCGGACATCGTCCGCGAGGCTCTGCCGGGCTCCCGTGATCCGGAAGACCTCCGCACCACTCTGCTTCCGCATCACGTTCCCGTCACCCTTCCCCTGGCTCTTCACGAGCCGTTCCACGGTACGCCCGGCATCCGGAGGCATCGAGACCGGGGCACGCAGTATTCGTGCACATCAGTACACCCGCGGCACGTATGGACCTGTCCGACATGCGGCGCACGGCTGATGCGCCAAGACTTGCGCACATGCGCGACACCGCGCCGCACCAGGAGGCGACATGGGTTGGCTGTGGGCAATCATCGTGGGTCTGGTCCTCGGCCTGATCGCGAAGGCGATCCTGCCGGGCAAGCAGCAGATCCCACTCTGGCTGACGACCATCTTCGGGATCATCGGGAGCGTCCTCGGCAATGCCGTCGCGACGTGGATCGGCGTCAACGACACCAGGGGCATCGACTGGACGCGCCATCTGCTCCAGCTGATCGGCGCCGTGGTCGTCGTCGGCGTCGGCGACATGCTCTGGACGTCGATGCGCGGCACCAGAAAACAGAAGGCCTGAGCGCCGACGCGGCGACGGCCGGGCACGCATCTCGCGTGCCCGGCCGCCGTGTGCTGTCCGCCGCCGGTCAGCCGGCCGTGACCTCGATGGCCGCGAGGTTCTTCTTGCCCCGGCGCAGCACCAGCCAGCGCCCGTGCAGCAGCTCCTCGCGGGCCGGAGCGGCCTCGCCGTCCACGACCTTGACGTTGTTCACGTAGGCGCCGCCCTCCTTGACCGTACGGCGGGCCCCCGACTTGCTCGGCGCCAGACCGACCTCCACCAGGAGGTCCACCAGCGGGCCCAGCTCGGTGACCTCGGCGTGCGGCACCTCGGAGAGCGCCGCGCTCAGCGTGGCCTCGTCCAGGTCGCCCAGCTCACCCTGGCCGAACAGCGCCTTCGAGGCCGCGATGACCGACGCGCACTGCTCGGCGCCGTGCACCAGAGTCGTCAGCTCCTCCGCCAGCGCCCGCTGCGCCGTCCGGGCCTGCGGACGCTCCTCGGTGAGCTTCTCCAGTTCTTCCAGCTCGGCGCGGCTCCTGAAGCTGAGGATGCGCATGTACGGGGAGATGTCCCGGTCGTCCACGTTCAGCCAGAACTGGTAGAACGCGTACGGCGTCGTCATCTCCGGGTCGAGCCAGACGGCCCCGCTCTCGGACTTGCCGAACTTGGTGCCGTCCGCCTTCACCATGAGCGGCGTGGCCAGTGCGTGCACCTCGGCACCCGGCTCCAGGCGGTGGATCAGGTCGATGCCCGCGGTGAGGTTGCCCCACTGGTCGCTGCCGCCCTGCTGGAGGGTGCAGCCGTAGCGCCGGTACAGCTCCAGGAAGTCCATGCCCTGCAGCAGCTGGTAGCTGAACTCCGTGTAGCTGATGCCCTCCTGGGACTCCAGCCGGCGGGCGACCGAGTCCTTGGTCAGCATCTTGTTGACCCGGAAGTGCTTGCCGATGTCCCGCAGGAACTCGATCGCGGACATGCCCGCGGTCCAGTCAAGGTTGTTCACCATGACCGCGGCGTTCGCGCCTTCGAAGGAGAGGAACGGCTCGATCTGGGAACGCAGCCGCGTCACCCAGTTCGCGACCGTCTCCGGGTCGTTCAGCGTCCGCTCGGCCGTCGGCCGCGGGTCACCGATCTGGCCGGTGGCCCCGCCGACCAGGGCGAGCGGCCGGTGCCCGGCCTGCTGCAGCCGGCGCACGGTGAGCACCTGCACCAGGTGACCCACGTGCAGACTCGCCGCGGTCGGGTCGAACCCGCAATAGAACGTGACGGGACCGTCCGCGAGAGCCTTGCGCAATGCGTCCTCGTCAGTGGACTGGGCGAACAGCCCGCGCCACTTCAGCTCGTCGACGATCTCCGTCACTGTTCTGTGTCTCCCTGTTACGTGTGCTGATCTGCCACGGTCAGTCTAGGGTCACACCCCGAGACTGACCGAACTCATATTGAAGTCCGGGATCCGCAGCGCCGGCATCGCGGCCCGGGTGAACCAGTCGCCCCACTCGCGCGGCAGCGTCTTCTCGGTACGGCCCGCCTCGACGGCCCGCGACAGAAGATCGACCGGCGACTCGTTGAACCGGAAGTTGTTCACCTCGCCGACCACCTCGCCGTCCTCCACCAGATACACCCCGTCCCGGGTGAGTCCGGTCAGCAGCAGCGTCGCCGGATCGACCTCCCGGATGTACCAGAGGCAGGTCAGCAGCAGGGCCCGGCCGGTCGTCGCCGCCACCATCTCGTCCAGCGACCGCTCACCACCACCGTCGAGCACCAGGTTGTCGATGGCCGGAGCCACCGGCAGCCCGGTCAGTCCGGCCGTGTGCCGGGTGGTCGTCAGACGGTCCAGCCGGCCGTCCCGGATCCAGTCGGTCGACGACAGCGGCAGCCCGTTGTCGAAGACGGAGGCGCCGTCGCCGGAGGAGTGGGCGATCACGAACGGCGCGGATTCGAGCCCCGGCGCGTTCGGGTCGCTGCGCAGGGTCAGCGGCAGCTCGGACAGGGTCTCGCCGAGCCGGGTGCCACCCCCCGGCTTGGAGAAGACCGTCCGGCCCTCGGCGGCGTCCCGGGCCGTCGACGACCACAGCTGGTAGATCAGCAGATCGGCCACGGCGGTGGGCGGCAGCAGCGTCTCGTACCGCCCGGCGGGCAATTCGATCCGGCGCTCCGCCCAGCCCAGCCGCTGTGCCAGCTCCGCGTCCAGCTCGGCCGGGTCGACATCCTTGAAGTCCCTGGTGGCCCGGCCCGCCCAGGCGGAACGCGACCGGTCGGGGGACTTGGCGTTCAGCTCCAGCGTCCCGTTCGGCTGGTCGTGGCGCAGCCGCAGCCCCGTCGACGTGCCCAGATACGTCGACGTCAGCTGATGGTGCGCGAAGCCGTACAGCTCGCGGCCGCCGGCCCGGGCGCGGGCGAAGGCGTCACCGAGCGCCGGGGCGAACTCCGCGAACACCTCGGAACTCGTCTCGGCCGGGGCATCCGTGAAATCGGGGGACGAGGGCACGCCGGTGACCAGCGGCTGCGCGTCCTCGGCGGGCCCGGCCCCGCGCGCGGCGGCCTCCGCGGCCCGCACCAGCGGCTCCAGGTCGTCGGCGGTGACCGCGGAACGGGACACCACACCGGATGCCGCGCCCTCGGCGCCGTCCACCGTCGCGATGACCGTCAGGGTCCGCCCCCGGGTCACCCCGTTCGTGGTGAGCGCGTTGCCCGCCCAGCGCAGATTGGCGGAGGAGTCCTCGTCGGCGATGACCACACAGCCGTCGGCGGTGGACAGCTCGAGCGCGCGCTCGACGATCTCGTACGGCTTGCTGACGCGGCTCATCGGCCCGCCTCCTGCGTCGTGTTGAGGATGTTCACGCCTCGGAAGAGGGCGGAGGGGCAGCCGTGCGAGACGGCCGCGACCTGGCCCGGCTGGGCCTTGCCGCAGTTGAAGGCGCCGCCCAGGACGTACGTCTGCGGGCCGCCGACCTTCTCCATCGAGCCCCAGAAGTCCGTCGTAGTCGCCTGGTAGGCGACGTCGCGCAGCTGACCGGCCAGCTTGCCGTTCTCGATGCGGAAGAAGCGCTGCCCGGTGAACTGGAAGTTGTAGCGCTGCATGTCGATCGACCAGGACCGGTCGCCGACGACATAGATGCCGCGCTCCACCCCGCCGATCAGATCCTCCGTGGACAGCCCGCCCGGATCCGGCTGCAGCGACACGTTCGCCATCCGCTGCACGGGGACGTGGCCCGGCGAGTCGGCGTACGCACACCCGTTGGACCGGCCGAGGCCCGTCAGCTTCGCGATCCTCCGGTCGAGCTGGTAGCCGACCAGCGTCCCGTCCTTGATCAGGTCCCAGGACTGGCCCTCGACACCCTCGTCGTCGTAACCGATGGTCGCGAGGCCGTGCTCGGCGGTGCGGTCGCCCGTCACATTCATCACGGGCGAGCCGTACGCCAGCTTGCCCAGCTGGTCGAAGGTGGCGAACGAGGTCCCGGCGTACGCCGCCTCGTACCCCAGCGCCCGGTCGAGTTCGGTGGCGTGGCCGATCGACTCGTGGATCGTCAGCCAGAGATTCGACGGGTCGACGACCAGGTCGTACGTCCCCGCCTCGACGCTCGGTGCCCGCATCTTCTCGGCGAGCAGCCCCGGGATCCGCTCCAGCTCCGAGTCCCAGTCCCAGCCGGTGCCCGTGAGGTACTCCCAGCCGCGGCCCACCGGCGGCGCGATGGTCCGCATCGAGTCGAACTCACCGGTCGTCCCGTCCACGGCGACGGCGGTGAACTGCGGATGCAGCCGCACCCGCTGCTGGGTGGTGACGGTGCCCGCCGTGTCCGCGTAGAACTTGTTCTCATGGACGGTCATGAGCGAGGCGTCCACATGCGCGACACCCTCCGCGCCGAGGAGCCGGCTGCTCCACTCGGCGAGCAGCCCCGCCTTCTCCTCGTCCGGTACGGAGAACGGGTCGACGTCGTACGCCGACACCCAGGTCCGCTCGCCGTGCACCGGCTCGTCCGCCAGCTCCACCCGCTCGTCGGACCCGGCCGCCGCGATCACCTTGGCCGACAGCTTCGCCATGGCGACCGCCTGGGACGCGACCTTCGCCGCCGCGTCCATGGTCAGATCCACGCCGGACGCGAACCCCCACGCCCCGCCGTGCACCACACGCACCGCGTACCCGAGATCGGTGGTGTCCGAAGTCCCGGCGGGCCGGGCGTCCCGCAGCCGCCAGGACGCGCTGCGCACCCGCTCGAAGCGGAAGTCCGCGTGGACGGCGCCCAGCGCCCGGGCCCGGGCCAGCGCCGCGTCGGCGAGGGCCCGTAGTGGCAGGGCCAGGAATGACTGATCTACCTCATGGGGCACGTCGGCTTTCCCCTTCTCGACCTGTGCGATGTGTCTCCGCAGTGAATCATGCGGTGCGAGCCCGTCAGGGGCCTCTGGTTTTCCCGCAATTTTCCGGAGCGGATCCGGCGGTGCGGGGCAAGGCACTGTAGGAACCCCACAGTGCCTTGCGGAAGCCACTGTCAGGGGCCGATTCCCCGTGGAGCACCTGGTACCGATAGGTTTTCGAGGTACCAGACCGCTATCGAAAGGGTGATCCGTTGAGCCGCTCGGTTCTCGTCACCGGAGGAAACCGGGGCATCGGCCTCGCCATCGCCCGCGCTTTCGCCGACAACGGCGACAAGGTCGCGATCACGTACCGCTCGGGCGAGCCGCCCCAGGCCCTCACCGAGGCCGGCGTTCTGGCCGTCCGGTGCGACATCACCGACGGCGAGCAGGTGGAGCAGGCCTACAAGGAGATCGAGGAGAAGCACGGTCCGGTCGAGGTGCTGGTCGCCAACGCCGGTATCACCAAGGACCAGTTGCTGATGCGGATGTCCGAGGAGGACTTCACGTCCGTACTCGACACCAACCTCACCGGCACCTTCCGGGTCGTCAAGCGCGCCAACCGCGCCATGCTGCGCGCCAAGAAGGGCCGCGTCGTCCTCATCTCCTCCGTCGTCGGTCTCCTCGGCTCGGCGGGGCAGGCCAACTACGCCGCCTCCAAGGCCGGTCTGGTCGGCTTCGCCCGGTCGCTGGCGCGCGAGCTCGGCTCGCGGAACATCACTTTCAACGTCGTCGCGCCCGGTTTTGTCGACACCGACATGACCCAGGTCCTCACCGAGGAGCAGCGCAAGGGCATCGTCGCCCAGGTGCCGCTGGCCCGTTACGCGCGGCCCGAGGAGATCGCCGCCGCGGTGCGCTTCCTCGCCTCCGACGACGCGTCGTACATCACTGGAGCCGTCATCCCCGTTGACGGCGGATTGGGCATGGGTCACTGACCACCATGATCGGAATTCTCGACGGCAAGCGCATCCTCATCACCGGTGTGCTGATGGAGTCGTCCATCGCCTTCCACACCGCCAAGGTGGCCCAGGAGCAGGGTGCCGAAGTCATCCTGACCGCCTTCCCCCGGCCCACGCTGACCGAGCGCATCGCCAAGAAGCTGCCCAAGCCCGCCAAGGTCATCGAGCTGGACGTGACCAACACCGAGCACCTGGACCGGCTCGAAGGCCTGGTCCGTGAGGAGCTCGGTTCGCTCGACGGTGTCGTCCACTCCATCGGCTTCGCGCCGCAGGACGCGCTCGGCGGCAACTTCCTCAACACCCCGTTCGAGTCCGTCGCCACCGCGATGCACGTCTCGGCGTTCTCGCTGAAGTCGCTCGCCATGGCCTGCAAGCCGCTGATGAGCGAGGGTGGCTCGATCGTCGGCCTCACCTTCGACGCACAGTTCGCCTGGCCGCAGTACGACTGGATGGGCCCGGCCAAGGCCGCTCTGGAGGCCACCTCCCGTTACCTCGCCCGCGACCTGGGCAAGGAGGACATCCGCTGCAACCTGATCTCGGCGGGTCCGATCGGTTCGATGGCCGCGAAGTCCATCCCGGGCTTCTCGGAGCTCGCGGACGTCTGGAACACCCGCTCCCCGCTCGCCTGGAACATGGCCGACCCGGAGCCGGCCGGCCGCGGCGTCGTCGCGCTGCTCTCGGACTTCTTCCCGAAGACCACGGGCGAGATCATCCACGTCGACGGTGGCGTGCACATGATGGGTGCCTGACCTCGTAGAACCCTGTACGAAACGGCCGCGTACCACCTCCGAGCAGGTGGTGCGCGGCCGTCGTACGTCCCCGCCCGGCCGTTCGCCGCTCAGGTCGAAAAGATGGTCGATGCACCGCAGAATGTGGTGGAACCGGACTTTTGGTCAGGCTGCGGGGAGGAGGTCGCCGTGCGCGCCATACGTCGCCGAACCTGGGCCCTGCTGGCGGCCTCGGTCGCCGTCGCCGCACTTGTCGTCCCCCTGGGCATATCCGGCCTTGGGTGGCCCGGGGCGTCGGCGCCGACCGCCCCCGTCCCGGACCCGCACGGTGCCGACTGCCGTACGTCGGTCCAGGGCTCCTGGGTGGTCGCGTACTGCCACAACCCGTACCCCACCAACGACCGGGTGCAGATGCACACCGAATGCGACCGCTGGTGGGACATCGACGCGGACGGGATCCCCGTCGACGTCGCCCCCGGACAGACGGTACGGCTCGACGACCGCTGCTGGAAGGAGGTCGCCTCCGTCTGGATCACCCACCAACGGGTCTGAGGGCTGTCCCGTAATCCCTGGCGGGCGCACGACGACGGCTGAGGCACCTCGCCCCGTTGTCGGAACACCCGGATACGCCCGGTGCGAGGATGCCCCTCCGCCTTTCGATGCACCGCATCCGACGCCGCGCCGATCCACCAGGGATGACGGGACAGCCGCGGACGAAGGCACCCCGCCGGCTCCTGCGGAACATTCGGATCAGACCCGGTCCACCAGGCAGCTGAGCGCATGACTCGCGGCTTCGGCGGCCGCCGTCTCCGCGTCACCGGCCCGGATCGCCTCGACCAGCCGTGCATGGTCCATATGGTTCTCCGGCCGCAGCTCGTGCCCGACATCGACCCGCAGATAGTCGCGCAGCAGATCCCCCAGGTCGGCGTAGAGGCCCGTCAGCACGTCATTGTGCGAGGCGGCGACCACGGCCAGGTGCAGCGTCGCGTCCGCGGCCACGAACGCCTCGGCGTCGCCCGCGGCCCAGGTCTCCTCGCGACGCGCCATGAGCGCGTCCAGCTGCTTCAGGTCCCGCTCGGTGCGCCGGGCGGCCGCCAGCCGGGCCGCCGACGACTCCAGCGTCGACCGCAGCTCGGCGACATGACGCGGGTCGGCGGACGCGAACCGGCGGTGCATCACGCCGGCCAGCTCACTCGTGGCGACGACATACGTCCCCGACCCCTGCCGGATGTCCAGCAGCCCGTTGTGCGCGAGCGCGCGCACCGCCTCGCGGACGGTGTTGCGGGCCACCCCCAGCTGCTCCACCAGTTCGGGTTCGGTCGGAATCCGCGAACCGACGGGCCACTCGCCCGAGGTGATCTGATTCCTCAGCTGGGCGATCACCTGGTCGGCGAGTGCCGACCGCCGCGGGGAGGTCAAAGCCATGATGCTCCTTGCTCGGATCCTCGGGGCTTCCGGATTCTCCGGTTCCCGGGTTTCTCGGAGGTTTCCGAAGGCTCTCGGACGAGTGGACAATCAATCATCCCATGATTCTATGATGGACCTCATGCCCGAAGACGAGACCCAGCCCCAGACCCGGACCGCGAGCCGGCCTCAGAGCCCGCACACCGCCACGGCGACCGCCTCCGCCACGGACTCCCCGGCGCCGCGGACCGCGCGGACCGCCTCCGGCTCGGCCGGGCCCGCCCCCTGGGTGCTGCGTCTGGTCGCCGTCGGTCTCGTACTCACCGCGCTCAACCTCCGTCCCGCCATCACCAGCCTCGGCGCGCTTCTCGAAGAGGTACGGGACGGGCTCCACATGAGCGGCAGCCTCGCCGGTGTCCTCACCTCCGTGCCGCCGCTGTGCTTCGCGGTCTTCGGCATCATGGCGCCGCGCCTCGCCCGCCGCTTCGGGCCCGCCGCGGTCGTCTGCGCCGGCATGGTCGCCATCGCGGCCGGGCTGGTGATCCGGCCGTTCGTCGGCTCCACGGCCGGGTTCCTCGCCGCCAGCGCGCTCGCCCTGATGGGCATAGCCGTCAGCAACATCCTGATGCCGGTGATCGTCAAGCGCTGGTTCCCGGACCGGGTCGGCTCCATGACCGGCCTCTACTCGATGGCGCTGGCCCTCGGCACCGCGCTCGCCGCAGCCGTCACCGTGCCCATGACCGACGCGCTCGGTGGCAGTTGGAAGGCCGGTCTCGGAATCTGGGCCGTGCTCGCCGCCGCCGCGGTCCTGCCCTGGGTCCCGCTGATGCGGGACGGTCGCGGCGCCGCCGGACAGGCCACCGCCCTGCAGCACGGTGATGCCCCGACGCTCCGGATCACCCGCAGCCGCACGGCCTGGGGCCTCGCCTGCTTCTTCGGCCTGCAGGCCACCGCCGCGTACATCGCCATGGGGTGGATGCCGCAGATCTTCCGCGACGCCGGGGTCTCGGCGGGCACGGCGGGCGTCCTGCTCGCCGTGACGATGGCCATGGGTGTGCCACTCGCCTTCGTCATCCCGCGGGTCGCCGCCCGGATGAAGAACCAGGGCCCGATCGTCGTCTTCCTCTGCGTCTGCGGCCTCGTCGGATACGCGGGCCTCTACTTCGCACCGGCCGGCGGCGCCTGGGCATGGGCGCTGCTCCTCGGCATCGCCAACTGCGCCTTCCCGCTCGCCCTCACCATGATCGGGATGCGGTCCCGCAGCGGCGCCGGAGTGGTCCGGCTGTCCGCGTTCGCCCAGTCCACCGGCTATCTGATCTCGATCCCCGGTCCGCTGCTCGTCGGCGTGCTCTACCAGCACAGCGGCGGCTGGGGACTGCCGATCGCGCTGATGGCGGGCCTGATGGTGCCGCAGATGGTGGCGGGGATCCTGGCCGGGCGGGACCGGACGATCGAGGACGAATGCTGAGATGCGAGACTGGCCCCATGCCAGTTCTCGATCCGAATCCCCAGAACGGTCAGAAGAAGCTTCTCCTCGTGCTCGGGGCGATGCTCCTGATCACGGTGGTCATCGCAGTGATCGCCTCGTTCGCCTCCCCATGACGCCTCCCCCTGGTGCCTCGCTCCGACGCCTCGGAACGCGCCGCCGCCTCCCGGCCGGCACTCCTCGCGCGTTCCGCCACGGGGCCGATGGTGGGGCCAGCACCACCATCCCCTAGGGGGCCAGGGTCAGGGTGAAGTGGGTGGGTCGCCGGATGGGACCGGCATCCCCGCATCCGTAAGTTCTGGGTATCAGAACCGATGGCCCACGGAGGCGGACATGGCGGCCCGTACCCACACCCGATCCCCCCGCCCGGCCTCGGCCGGTGTCGAGGTCAGGCTGCCGTGGTGGGCCGTCGCGCTGCCCGCGGTCGCATTCGCCGCGCTGCTGCTGCTGATCTCCGGATCCGGCGAGGCGCACGCCGCGACGGGCGACTCGGAGATCGGTCAGCTGCTCGAGCGAATCGTGGACCTGCTGGCCCGCTGACCCCGTTCACCCGCAGTGGGGGAGCCCTCCAACACCCTGCGCCGGGCGGCTCATTTCGTGCGAAGCTGAGGTGTATGAGCGTCGATACACCTCGCAGGATCGTCCTACTCAGGCATGCAAAGGCGGAATGGTCGCAGGACTCCGACCATGAGCGGCCGCTCGCGGAGCGTGGCCGCAAGGATGCCCCCGTGGCAGGCCGCAAACTCGTCGACTCCGGCATCGTCATCGATCTGGCCCTGTGCTCGACCGCCGTCAGGACGCGCGAGACCTGGAAGCTGGCGGTGCACGAGATGCCTCACCGGCCCAGGACCGTGTACGAGGAGCGACTGTACGAGGCCTCCCTCGGCGAGCTGATCGCGCTGCTCAACGAGACCCCCGACGACGTACAGAACCTGCTTCTCATCGGCCACAACCCCGGCATGCACGCCGTCGCGGACGCCCTGGCCGGTTCGGCGGAGGGCGAGACCATGGCCCGGATGACCCGTGGCGGCTTCCCGACCGCGGCGTTCGCCGTGATCGAGTTCTCCGGCTCCTGGAAGGGCGTGGAGCACGGGGTGGGCAAGCTCGTCGAATACTGGACGCCGAACGACTGATCACGCCGCAGTACACCGAAAGGCCCCGGCACGGGACACATGGTCACGAGTGCCGGGGCCTGTTCCGTACGCGAGGCACGGGGCCGGCCGGTCAGTCGACGAGACCGTCGGCGGCCTCGACCTCCTCACGGGTGATCCCGAGCAGATACAGCACGGTGTCCAGGAACGGCACGTTCACGGCGGTGTGCGCGGCCTCGCGGACGACCGGCTTGGCGTTGAAGGCGACCCCGAGACCGGCCGTGTTCAGCATGTCCAGGTCATTCGCGCCATCGCCGATCGCGACGGTCTGCGCAAGCGGGACCCCGGCCTGCTCGGCGAAGCTGCGCAGCAGCCTCGCCTTGCCCGCCCGGTCCACGACGTCGCCGACGACCCGGCCGGTGAGCTTGCCGTCGACCACTTCCAGAGTGTTGGCGGAGGCGAAGTCTAGCCCGAGCCGTTCCTTCAGATCGTCGGTGACCTGGGTGAACCCGCCGGAGACGACGCCCACTTGGTAGCCCAGCCGCTTCAGCGTACGGATCAGCGTGCGGGCACCGGGCGTCAGCCGCACCTCGGCGCGCACCTTGTCCACCACCGACACGTCGAGCCCCGCCAGCAGCGCCACCCGCGCGTGCAGCGACTGCTCGAAATCGAGCTCGCCGCGCATCGCCTGCGCGGTCACCTCGGCGACCTTGTCCTCGCAGCCGGCGTGCGCCGCGAACAGCTCGATGACCTCGTCCTGGATGAGCGTCGAGTCGACATCCATGACGACCAGCCGCTGCGCACGCCGGCTCAGTCCGGCCGATACGACGGCGACGTCGACCCCGATACCGGCGGCCTCGGTGGCCAGGGCGGTCCGCAGGTCCGCGGTGGCGGTGCCGGACACGGCGAACTCGACGGCTGTGACCGGGTACTTCGCCAGCCGGAAGATCCGGTCGATGTTGCCGCCCGTCGATGTGATCGTGGCCGCTATGGCCGCGGTCGACTCGGCGGTCAGCGGGTGTCCGAGCACGGTCACATGGGAGCGTCCGTAACCACGCGGCCGGTTGTCACCGGTCCCGGAGATGATCTCGGCCTGCAGCTTCAGCGATTCGGCCCAGCTGTGCACGGTCGCCCGCAGATCGCCCTCGGTGGTGCCGGCCGCGGCGCTGCCACCGGTGGGAGCGGTGACCAGCGCGCACAGGACGATACGGCCACGGGTGACGACCTGCTCGATGTCGACGACATCGACCGCGTAGGCGGCGAGCGTGTCGAAGAGCCCCGCGGTGATGCCGGGGCGGTCCTTGCCGAAGATCTTGACGAGAAGGGTGGGGGTGTCGGTGCCCTGACGGGCCTCAGGGGGCTCAGGAGACGAGGAGGACTGAGGGGGCTGAGATGCGCTCATGGTGCCTCCACCGTATCGGTCCGTCTCACCCGCCCGAAGCCCCGTCCCGCGGACCGGACACCGGGAAGGGGTTCCCGACCGGCGCGTTTCCAAGCCGGTCCGGCGCCCGGGAACGGAGCTTTCACCCGGCGTTCCCGCACCCGCCCGACGGCCGGGGAGACGCGTTCACCCCCGCGCGGGCGGCCGGTCGGGCGGCGGGGCCTCGTCCCGCGGCGCCGGCCCGGGCCCCGGGGGCGGCACCTTCGGCGGGGTGGGCGGGACGATCGGTCCCACCACCGTCGGCGCCCCATGGATCGCGTCCGCCGGATGCGGGCGCAGATACGGGTTGGTCTCCTCGTGCGACGCGCGGTACGGCCGCGACGGCGTGTACGGCCCAGGCATCGGGCCACCTGCACCGCCTTCGTCGCCACCCCGGCCCGACGACCCCGCCGGAACCGTGGGCGCCGCTCCTGCCGCGCACGCCACCAGCGCTCCCACCCCGCCCGCACCCGCACCCCACACCGCACCCAGTACCGCGGCCGTCCCCGGATGCCCGTGCAACTCGATCCCGGCCCCGAACGCATCGAAGCCCAGCACCGAGAGTGATCCGTCCGCGGACACCTCCGTCAGCAACACCAGCAGGGGCAGGGTCGCCGCCGTCACTCCTGCCAGCCGCAGCGCACACCACCCCGCGAACCGGACGGCGGTCGCCTCGCCCCGGTCGGTACGTGTCGCGGCCAGCACCCCCGCGTACAGCATCATCACCACGGCGGCGACCACCAGCAGCCAGACCCGGTGGTCCAGTTCGGCCAGCCGCCCGACCGTCACCGGTTCGTCGGCGGACATCCGCAGCAGCTCGTCCAGCGGATCGGGAAGCAGCTCGGCCAGCTCGCCGGTCGCCTGTCCGTCCCACGGCACGAAGAGGCCGAGCGGCACCCCGAGCCACGTCCCGTTCGGCGCCCCGAGCAACGCGGCGCCCGCGATCCGCTTCGGGTGGTCGTCACCGGCCGCCGCGTACGCCGCGGCCGCGCACCCGGCGACCACCGCCACGAGCAGCACCGACACCAGCGCGGACGCCGCCGGACGCACGGTCCGGTGCAGCCACACCAGACCGGACGGCAACGGCGTACGACGCGAGGCGAGAACTGCGATCACCAGAACTCCGAGCACCCAGCAGGCCCCGCCCGCCAGCGACTTCGCCGTGTCGACCGTGAACCCGACATGGGCCTCAGCCCTTGCGAGATCCGCCAGCCGGTCCGGCAGCAGACCGCCGAGGTCACCCAGATCGCCGAGCCCGCCCGGCAGCAGGTCCCCGATGCCCCCGGCCCCACCGGGGACATCGCCGTCCGCCCCCGGCACCCCGTCCAGGCCCAGCGACGCACCGTCGATCGTCACGACATCGTGACCGGCCCAGGCCAGCCCGCCGAGCACGGCGACGAAGAGCACCACCACCGCCCCCGCGCGGACCGCGAGTTCGGCACCGGGCAGGACCGCTCCTGCCCCGCGCAGCGATCGCAGGAAGAAGAAGGAGAGGAACAGCGCACCGGCCAGCCCCACCCCCAGTGGTGTGACCGACAGGGCGGCGTGCGCCTCGGCCCCGTCCAGTCCGAACGCCGAGACATCCCCCGACGGAGAGACCGATCCGCCCACCCCCAGCACCACCACGGCCGCCGTCATCGGCCCCAGTGCCCCTGCCGAGTCGGCGCCGAGCAGATGCAGTCCCAGGGCCGCCGTCCCCGCCATCGCGACCATCGCCCAGCCGACCGAGGCGATGGCGGTCAACGCCGCTTTCCCCCAAGGGATATGCCCCGTACCGCCGTCGCCTCCGCGCGCGTCCCTCGCCATCAGGACCCCCTCAATTCGCACCGAGATGCCCTGAGTTGACCTATTCGCTCATGATCCGTACGCACTCATGGGCGCTTACCACTCTCCGAGCATGTTTCTCCCGAGTCAACGGCGCGTGGGGGCACGTCTCGTCACGGTCCCGAACCGGCCCGACTTTCGTATCGGGGACTGCTCCTGGAATAGTTCCCCACGATGTTCAGCATCCCTAGACTCCCTGTGATGGGGGTAACTCGGGGGACAACTAGTGGGGCGCGGAGTGCCGGAACTCGTACTGGAATTGAATGGAAGGACCTGGACGCTCGATCCGTCCAGGCCGTACACCCTCGGGCGCGATCCGCAGGGCGACCTGTCGATCGACGACGCCAGGGTGTCGTGGCGGCATGCCACGATCAGCTGGGGGGGCCGTAGTTGGTTCATCGAGGACCACGGCTCCACCAACGGCACCTATGTGCAGGGCCAGCGGATCCACCAGATGGACATCGGGCCGGGCTCCGCCGTGTACCTGGGCAACGCCACTGACGGACCGCGGCTGAGCTTCAGCGGATCCGCCGCGGGCGCCGATCTGTACAGCGGTCAGGGTGCGGGCGCGCAGCAGGCCCCCGCGCAGCAGCCCCAGAAGGGTGGTGCCGACTGGCCGGATCCCGCGTCGCAGCAGCCCCAGCAGCAGGGCTGGCAGCAGACGCCGCAGGGCCGGCCGCACCAGCAGGCCCAGCACCAGCAGCCTCACGTGCCGCAGCAGCAGGGGATGGCGCAGACACCCGGCGCAGGTGGTTCCGGCGGTGCCGCGGGGGCCCCGCCGGTCTACGGCGACCGCAGCCCGACCACGTTCCACCAGCTGGACCTCGGCCGGGTGATGCGCATCGGGCGTGCGCTGGAGAACGAACTCGTCGTCTCCGACCTCCAGGTCTCGCGCCACCACGCCGAGTTCCACGCGACCCCCGACGGCCGCTTCGAGATCCGCGATCTCGGTTCCCACAACGGCACGTACGTCAACGGTCAGCCGCTCCACAAGTCCGGCTCCGCGCTCATCGGCCCGAACGACATCGTCGGTGTCGGTCACTCGACGTTCCGTCTGGTCGGCGACCGGCTCGAGGAGTTCGTCGACACCGGTGAGGTCTCCTTCTCCGCCCGGCACCTCACGGTGACGGTCGACGGCGGGAAGCAGATCCTCAAGGACGTCTCGTTCGGCGTCCCGGAGAAGTCGCTCATCGCGGTCATCGGCCCGTCCGGTTCCGGCAAGTCCACCCTGCTCAAGGCGCTCACCGGCTACCGGCCCGCCAACCAGGGCGATGTCCTCTACGACAACCGGAACCTGTACAAGCAGTTCGCCGAGCTGCGCCAGCGCATAGGCCTGGTCCCGCAGGACGACATCCTGCACAAGGAACTCACGGTCACCAAGGCTCTCAAGTACGCGGCCAAGCTGCGCTTCCCCGCGGACACCACCGAGGCCGAGCGCCAGTCCCGGATCCACGAGGTCCTCGCCGAGCTCAAGCTCGACATCCACAAGGACAAGAAGGTCACCTCGCTCTCCGGTGGCCAGCGCAAGCGTGTCTCCGTCGCCCTCGAGCTGCTCACCAAGCCGTCGCTGATCTTCCTGGACGAGCCGACCTCAGGGCTCGACCCGGGCATGGACCGCGATGTCATGCAGCTGCTGCGCGGTCTCGCCGACGACGGCCGTACGGTCCTCGTCGTCACGCACTCGGTCGCCGAGCTGGCGATCTGCGACAAGCTGCTCGTCATGGCGCCGGGCGGTTCCGTCGCCTACTTCGGTCCGCCGGAGGAAGCGCTCAACTTCTTCGGCTACACCACCTGGGCCGACGTCTTCTCCGCGTTCGAGAACTACCGCGACTACGACTGGGCGGGCCGTTGGCGCGGCTCGCAGCACTACCAGATGTACGCCGCGGACATCGACGCCGTCGCCGCACAGTCCGTACACATGCCGCCGCCGCAGCAGATGCGTCCCCCGAAGCCGCAGGGCTGGATGACGCAGCTGTGGACGCTGATCCGCCGATACGTGTCGGTGATCGCGTCCGACAAGGGCTTCATGGGTCTGATGGTGATCCTGCCCGCGGTCCTCGGCATCGTCAGCGTGGTCATCCCCGCCGACTTCGGCCTGGCCCCTCCGAAGCCGCCGTCGAAGTTCAACGGAGACGCCGGAACAATCATGCTGATCCTCGCGGTCGGCATGTGTTTCTCGGGTGCGGCCAACTCCGTACGAGAACTGATCAAGGAACGCGTCATCTACGAACGGGAACGGGCCACCGGCCTCTCCCGCTCCGCCTATCTGATGTCCAAGGTGATCGTCCTCGGCGTGATCACGGCCATCCAGGGCGTCATCATCTGCGGCATCGGCTTCGCCACCCGCGACCTGCCCGAAGAGGGCCTGATCATGCCGCCGGCCGTCGAGCTCTGCGTCACGATCACCGCGCTGGGCTTCACCTCGATGATGTTCGGCCTGGTGATCTCCTCGCTCGTGAAGACCGCCGAGAAGACCATGCCGCTGCTGGTCATGTTCGCGATCGTCCAGGTCGTGTTCACCGGCATCCTCTTCCAGGTGTACGGATCGCCCGGCCTGGAGCAGTTCGCCTGGCTGATGCCGTCCCGCTGGGCCATCGCGGCCGCCGGGTCGACGCTCGACCTGGCGCACCTGATGCCGCCGTGGGACCAGAAGAACCCGACCGACCTCGACCCGTTGTGGGAGCACACGGCCGGTCAGTGGGGGATGAACATCGCGGTGCTGCTGTTTCTCGGCGTCATCTGCGGATTCGCGGTGGCGCGCCTGCTGCGCCGCCATGAGCCGGAGGTCATGCGCAAGTAGGGCGCCGGCACGGCGTGCGCGGCACGCACGGAACGCCGAAGGGCGGCACCCGGAATGGGGTGCCGCCCTTCGGCGTTGAGCATGACGTCTTCGGTTGATCAGTACGCGCTGTTGACGTTGTCGATCGAGCCGTACCGGTCGGCCGCGTAGTTGGCGGCGGCGGTGATGTTGGCGACCGGGTCGTAGATGTTCGTCGAGGTACCGGAGACGTGGTACGCGTTGAAGGTCGGCTGGATGACCTGCAGCAGGCCGCAGGACGGGGTGCCGTTCTGGGCGTTGATGTCCCAGCCGTTGACCGCGTTCGGGTTACCGGTGGACTCCCGCATGATGTTGCGGTGCAGGCCGTCGTACGAGCCCGGGATTCCGTGGGCCTTCATGATGTCCAGCGCCTCGGTGATCCAGCCGTTCAGGTTGTCCGCGTAGACCGGGGTGCGGGCGGCGGAGCGGCTGGCGGCCTGGGAGGACCGCTTCGCGACATCGGCCTTGGCCTTTGCGACGGCCTTCGCCTTCGCCTTGGCCTTCGCGGCAGCCTTGGCCTTCGCGGCGGCCTTCGCCTTGGCCTTGGCGGCGGCGGCATGCTTCGCCTTGACGGCGTCGGCGGCCTTCACCAGCTTCTCGGCGGTGGAGTGCTGCTCGATGATGCTGGCCTGGATGGTCTTGGCCTGCGGGAGGCCGGCGATGACCACCGGTGCGGCGGAGGAGGCCTGCGGCTCGGCAGGGGTCTCGGCGTGGGCCGGGACGAGGGAGAGCGAGAGAGCGGCACAGGCGGCGGCGGAGACACCCGCGGCGGAGAGCTTCTGGGTCTTGCTCAGACGACGAAGACGGCTGTGGATGCTGAACGTGGACATTGCAGTCGTACCTCTTCGAATTGCGGGGTCCTCACGGAGGACGAAGACGGATGCGACGGGTTCGCATCTCCGTCGGGGACGAGAGCAATTCTTAGCGGCCGCAAAATGCCGTGGCAATTATGTGACGTACGATCCGGGATAGTGGATCACGAACCCGCTCTGCTGTGACGGTCCGGGCTCATGCCGACTGATGTGGGACTTAGCTATCCACTAGTGAGCTTCGTAAGTGACGTGGGTCCTATGCGCGGCCTCACATCAGCCGTGTAACAACCTCGCCGTACGTTGCTTCAGCAATTCGGAGTGTCATGTTCCGGATCGAGGAACGGCAGGTGCACGTGGAGTCCACGGCGAAGACCGTCTGATACGCGGAACGCGGCTGGTCCCGCTCCGTATAGCCGTAACGGATCGGCCGCCCGTACCGCCGCAGCGGACCCGGCACCTCCACCGACACCCGCGCCAGGGTGCCGCTCCACTGGACCGGCCACTCCCTGCGCATCGGGCTCGCCTCCACCGCTCGGAAGCGCGGGCGCGACGGCATCGCCATCGCCGACCCGGGCGGCCGGGCCCGTCACTCCCGCTCCATGCTCGGCTACATGCAGCGCGAGGACGGCTGGGACGACAACGCCTCCGTCGGACTCACCTGAAGGGGGGCGAACCCGCTGCCGACATGTGCGGCAGTCTGAGCATCCTGATGCCGACACGATCGGTACGTAGGCCGGCCGACATATAGGTGCAGCCGCCACCGTCCCGGTGGACATCGTCGTCACGGCAGCATGGCATATTGCCCCTATATGGGCGACGATCGGTACATGGGTGACGATCGATGCGCCTGGTGTGAAGCTCCACTGCCGGAGTCGGCAGGCCCGGGTAGGCGGTATTGCCATCAGGCGCATCGGCAGGCGGCCTGGCGAGCCAGGCGTCGCTGGCAGGCTGCCGCTGAGGCACGGCAGGCGCTGGTGTTCACGGAAGCGGATCTCCTCACGCAGGTGCAGGCCGCAACCCAGCAGGCGAGCGACTCGCGCCCGGGGCAAGGAGCGGAGGGCTGCCATGTGGCCGCCGTGGCGGAGGTGCCTGCGCTGGCCGATCAGCTGGTGCGCTGTGCGGTGCTGGCGGACCGACGAACCGGGGCCAGCTGGGCGCAGATCGGTGCCGGTCTGGGCATCGGCGCGGAGGCGGCCAGACGTCGCTTCAGGCGCCTGGAGGGATCCCTGCCTGGTGCCGCTCGGGAGGGTGAGAGCATGAGGGGCCCTGCCGGCTGCGGCACTGGCACAGGCCCCGGCACGCATCTACTCGATGCCGCTGTGGACCAGTTCATGCGGGAGACAGGTGCCTGCGGGTGCCTGGTATACCTGCTGGCGCCGGGCGAGCGGGCGCTGCGGCTGGCGGTGCTGGAGGGCGTTCCCCGGCAGATCGCCGCTCACTGGACGCAGGTGCCGCTGGCGGCCCGTACCCCGGCGACCGACGCCGTGCGCGAGCGGCGCCTTGTGTGGATAGGCGGCCAGGAAGAGATGGCGCGACGCTACCCGCTTATGGCGCTCGCGCTGCCCTACCCCTTCTCGGCGGCCGCGGCCCCGATCACCACCGGCACCACCGTCTGGGGCGCCCTGGTGGGGCGGTGGCCCAGCTCGCATCCGACGCCGCTGACCCGACACGAACGCAACGCGGTCCTTACCTGCTGTCGCCGCCTGGGTCTTCTCCTGCGGCAGGCAGCCGACAGCGGCCACCCGCTGCTGCCCGGGCCCGAACCGCACATCCTGGCCCCCCTGCGTGCCCGCGCTCGCGGGCCGACCCAGGAGGCGGCGGACTTCGCCGATCGCCTGCCCGGAGGATGCTGCACCTTGGACCTTGACGGCCGGATCACCTTCATCACAACCGCCGCCGCCGACCTCCTCGGCGCCGGCGCCGTCGACCTGCTGGGCGTCCTGCCCAGGCAGGTCCTGCCATGGCTGGACGACCCAGTCGTCGAAGACCGCTACCGGGCCGCGGTACTCAGCCACGAGCCAACCTCCTTCACCGCCCTGCGCCCACCGGACCGGTGGCTGTCCTTCCACCTTTACCCGGACGTCTCCGGCATCAGCGTCCGCATCACCCCGGCCTCCCCGACCCCTGCCGCGGAGACGTCACAGGTTCTGCACCCCGTACCACTGGCTGCACCGGGCCGGTCGACCATCCACCACCACCTGATGCACCTCGCCGCCACGCTGAACGACGCCGTCGGGGTCATGGACGTGATCGACCGGATCGCTGACCTGATCCCGACCGCCTTCGAGGCGCAAGCCCTCGCTCTGATGATCGCCGAGGAGGGCCGGCTGCGGATCATCGGATACCGCGGCTACTCCGCCGCACTGATGGACCGTTTCGACGGCATCCCCCTGGCCTCGGACACCCCTGCCGTGGCTGCCCTGGCCAGCGGCGTCCCCAGCTTCTACGCCACCTTCGCGGACCTCAAGCGCGCTTATCCCCCCGCCGTCTTGCAGGACGGCAAGGCCGCCTGGGCCTTCCTGCCCCTGATCACCTCCGGCCGGGCCGTCGGCTCGCTGGTCCTCGCGTACGACCGGCCGCATCCCTTCACGCCCGAAGAACGAGCTGTCCTCACCTCGACCGCCGGGCTGATCGCCCAGGCTCTGGACCGCGGCCGCCTCTACGACGCCACTCAGGCTCTCGCCCACGGCTTGCAAGCCAGCCTGCTGCCCCACGCGCTGCCCTGCGTCCCCGGCCTGGACGTGGCCACCCGCTACCTCCCCACCGCTCAGGGCATCGATGTCGGCGGCGACTTCTACGACCTCATTCATCTCGACACCGACCTGGCCGCCGCAGCAATCGGCGACGTCCAAGGCCACAACGTGAACGCCGCCGCCCTCATGGGGCAGGTCCGCACCGCCGTCCACGCCACGGCCGGCGCATCGCCCGGCCAAGTCCTCGCCCGTACCAACCGCCTGCTCACCGACCTCGACCCCGGACTGTTCACCAGCTGCCTCTACGTCCAGCTCGACCTGGCACGCCATCGCGCCTGTCTGGCCACCGCCGGCCACCCGCCCCCACTCCTGCGCCACCCCGACCTGCACACCGAGATCATCCCGCTGACACCCGGGCTTCTGCTCGGCATCGACCCCACCGCCGAATACCCGGAGACCAACATCCCCCTGCCGCCCGGGGCCGTGCTCGCCCTGTACACGGACGGACTCGTCGAAACCCCCGGCATCGACCTCGATGACGCCACCGCCGACCTCGCCGCCCAGCTCGCACAGGCCCGGGGCCAGACCCTGGACGCCCTCGCAGACACCCTCATCCACCACGCCCAACGGTCCGCTCCTCGCAACGACGACATCGCCCTGCTCCTCATGCGCCCTCAACAACACAGCCGCTGACACCAAGGGCCACCGGGCTCGGCGGGGCTCCCTGGTGCGGAAAGACGCTGGGCGGTTCGTCAGCGCACTCGCAGGTTCCGCCGTGACCGTGCCGGCCGGCGGTCACCCCTGGATGCTGTGACCTGACCCAGGGGTTGGCCCGTGCGGCTGGGCGGCCCTTGGCCGCGAACCTACGCGCAAGTCGTGGTTTCGCTGTCTTGTCGGAACGGGTTCCGGACCCTACGGATGCGCTTCGCGGCCGGCCTGGGCGCGATTCGGCTGACGGTTCCCGCGGCCAACGGCCGGAGGGGTGCGCAGCCGTAGGCGCTCGCCCTGGGGCCCGAACATGATCAGGTACTCAACAGGCCCACCGGAGCCGGCGTTCACCACCCCATGCGGGGTGCGGGTGTCGAACTCGGCAACTTCCCCGGCAGTCAGGACGAGGTCATGGTCGCCGAGCGCGAGCCGCAGCCGCCCGTACAGGACGCACAGCCACTCGTAGCCGTCGTGCGAGACCTGCCGCGGCCGCGTGGGCGGCTCCTCCACGGCGGGCAGGACGTGCTTGTGGGCGTGCAGACCGCCGACGTACCGGGTCAGCGGCAGCACCGCCTTGTCGTCGCCGTAAAGCTGAGGCGCCGAGGTGCGGGGCCCGGCCGTGGGAGGGGGCGCGGTACCGGCCAGCTCGTCCAGGGAGACGCCGTACTCCTTCGACAGTTGCAGCACCACCTCCAGCGTGGGCTTGCGACGGCCGGTCTCGATCCGCGACAGCGTGCTCGGGGAGATGCCTGTCGCGCAGCTGACGCCGGTGAGCGTGACGCCGCGCCGCTCGCGCGCGGCCCGCAGCCGGGTGCCCATCGCCGCCAACGTGTCGGCCACATCGCCGCCCGTCACCCTGCCCACCCCTTCCGAACACGTCGCTCCATTGCCCTGTCCTGCAAGTTTGCCAGAATGGCAAGGATGATCGCGTCGGACGGTGGCCGCGTCGCATGATCGATGGGTACCTACGTCAGCTCGCGAACCCAGGAGAAGCCCCATGCAGTCCGAGCCGTCCGCCGAACTCCGCCACCGCACCGTTGAGGCTCCGGCCGGGCGCCTGCACCTGGTCGAGCAGGGCACGGGCCCGCTGGTCCTGCTCGTGCACGGCTTTCCCGAGTCCTGGTACTCCTGGCGCCGCCAGGTCCCGGCCCTCGCCGCGGCCGGTTACCGGGCGGTGGCGATCGACGTGCGGGGCTACGGCCGTTCCTCCAAGCCGGAGGCGACCGGCGCCTACCGGATGCTCGACCTGGTGGAGGACAACGTCGCCGTCGTGCGCGCCCTCCGCGAGGAGAACGCGGTGGTCGTCGGCCACGACTGGGGCTCCAACATTGCCTCCGCCTCCGCCCTGCTCCACCCCGAGGTCTTCCGCGCCGTCGGCCTGCTGAGCGTCCCCTACGCGCCGCCCGGCGGTCCCCGCCCCACCGACATCTTCGGCCGGATCGGCGGCCCCGAGCAGGAGTTCTACGTCTCCTACTTCCAGGAGCCCGGCCGCGCCGAGGCGGAGATCGAGCCCGACGTCCGGGGTTGGCTCGCGGGCTTCTACGCGGCCCTGTCCGCCGACACCATGCCCGCCCAGGGCGAACCCGACCCGCACTTCGTTGCCCGCCCCGGCGGCCGGCTGCGCGACCGCTTCCCCACGAGGGTCCTCCCGGCCTGGCTGAGCAAGGACGACCTCGACGTCTACGCCGGGGAGTTCGAGCGCACAGGGATCACCAGCGCACTCAACCGCTATCGCAACATGGACCGAGACTGGGAAGACCTCGCCCCGCACCGCGGAGCCCCGATCAAGCAGCCCGCCCTATTCATCGGCGGCGCCCTGGACGCCTCCACCACCTGGATGGCCGACGCCATCGACGCCTTTCCCACCACCCTCCCCGCTCTGACCGCCTCCCACCTCCTGGACGGCTGCGGCCACTGGATCCAGCAGGAACGCCCCGACGAGGTCAACCGCCTGCTGACCGACTGGCTCGCCACCCTCCAGGGCTGAACCAGGTGGGCCACTTGGGCAGCTCGGCGGTTCGTTCGGGGTGGGCGGCGGTGACGTAGCGCGTGGCGGTCTGCTCGATGATGCCGAACAGCCGCATCAGCTTGAGCGGGTCGGCGCTTTCGGCTGGTTCGTTGAGGATGCGGTCTTGTCTCAGGCCGCTCAGTGTCAGCCCGCGGGGAAGGGCTCCGCTCAGGGCGCCGATGCTGACGGCCGGGTGGTCGGGGTCGACCGCGCTCTTCCGGCTGACCAGCAGGTGGGGGTTGGACGAGGCCGGCCAGCGATGGCTGCGGTAGGTCGTCCAGTCGGCGGTGAGCTGGTGCAGCGGCTCCCGGAAGAAGAGGCGCTCCGCCTGTACGTACGGCTCCGCGGAGTCCGGTGCTGCCGCACCGGCGGGTCGCGGGCGCCTTCGCGCCCACCTCGCAGGCGACCGACGAGATCCGCCGAAAGTGCATCGACCTGCTGCGCGAGGCGCTGGGGATGCCCGCACCGCGCCTGGGGCGGGGAGATCCCGCCGCAGCCCGCGCCGGAGACGGCCACCCTCTCCGCCCTGGCCCGCCAACTCGGCCAGTACTCGACAGGGTCATGTCCCCGGCACAGATTCGGGTGACGGCCGTGCTCGCGCTGGAGCCGGACACCGCGGCGCGCAGCGGGGAACTGGCCGCCCCCCCACGTGCCGCGCCTCGGCCGTGAGCCGCACCCGCAAGGAACTTCGACCTAGGCCCAGCGCCCTAAGCACCCGCCGTCCACAGGCCGATACGGCGCGACCACCCCGCCGGTACGGTGAGGCCATGAGTCACAGCCCACCGTCGGGCCTCGCAGCGGTCAGTGCCGCGCTGCTCGCCATGAGCCGGCACCTCGAAATGCGTGACGTCCTGAAGACGATCGTCGCCTCGGCCCGCGACCTGCTGGACGCCGAGTACGCGGCCCTGGGCGTCCCCGACGACCACGGCGGCTTCGCCCAGTTCGTCGTCGACGGCGTCAGCGACGAGCAGTGGAAGGCCATCGGCCCGCTGCCCCGGCAGCACGGCATCCTCGCCGCGATGCTCCACGAGGCGAAGCCCCAGCGCCTCGCCGACGTCCGCGAGGACCCTCGCTTCGAGGGCTGGCCCGACGCCCACCCCGACATGTCCGATTTCCTCGGCCTGCCGATCAGGGACGGCGACGAGATCATCGGCGCCCTCTTCCTGGCCAACAAGCGATGCCCCAAGCCACAGGGCGGCTGCGGCTTCACCGCACAGGACGAGGAGCTGCTGTCGATCCTCGCCCAGCACGCGGCGATCGCCCTCACCAACGCCCGGCTGTACGAGCGCAGCCGTGAGCTCACCATCTCCGAGGAACGGTCCCGGCTCGCCCACGAGCTTCACGACGCGGTCAGCCAGAAGCTGTTCTCCCTGCGGCTGACGGCGCAGGCCGCCGCCGCTCTGGTCGACCGCGATCCGGCTCGCGCCAAGGGCGAGCTCCAGCAGGTCGCCGCGCTGGCCGCCGAGGCGGCGGACGAGCTGCGCGCCGCCGTCGTCGAGCTGCGCCCCGCCGCGCTCGACGAGGACGGTCTCGTCGCGACGCTCCGCACCCAGATCCAGGTGCTGGACCGCGCCCACACCGCCCGGGTCACCTTCGAGAGCCTCGGCGTACGGGCCATGCCCGCCGCCCAGGAGGAGGCGTTGCTCAGGGTCTCCCAGGAAGCCCTGCACAATGCGCTGCGCCACTCGGGCGCCGACCGGGTCGACGTCACGTTGGCCCGGCACGGCTCGGGCACGGTGCTGCGGATCACCGATGACGGCAGCGGATTCGAACCCGCGGCAACGCGGCAGGCCGGCCGGCATCTGGGTCTGGTGTCGATGCGGGACCGCGCGAGCGGGGTCGGCGGAAGGCTCACCGTTGAATCGGCGCCCGGCAAGGGCACCACGATCGAGATGGAGGTACCCGGTGGCTGACAAGATCATCAGGGTGCTGCTGGTCGACGACCACCAGGTGGTCCGCCGTGGTCTGCGTACGTTCCTGGAGATCCAGGACGACATAGAGGTCGTCGGCGAGGCGGCCGACGGCGCGGAGGGTGTGGCCAGGAGCGAGGAGCTGCACCCCGACGTGGTCCTGATGGACATCAAGATGCCGGGCACGGACGGCATCGAGGCGCTCCGCAAGCTCCGGGAGCTGGAGAACCCGGCCAAGGTGCTGATCGTCACCAGCTTCACCGAGCAGCGCACGGTGGTCCCTGCCCTGCGCGCGGGCGCCTCCGGCTACGTGTACAAGGACGTCGACCCGGACGCACTGGCCGGCGCCATCCGCTCGGTGTACGCGGGCCATGTCCTGCTCCAGCCGGAGGTCGCCGGAGCCCTGCTCGCCCAGGAGGACGCCGGCGGCGGTACGGGCCGGGGGAGCACTCTGACCGACCGGGAGCGGGAGGTGCTGGGCCTGATCGCCGACGGCCGTTCCAACCGTGAGATCGCCAGGGCGCTGGTCCTCTCGGAGAAGACCGTCAAGACGCACGTATCGAACATTCTGATGAAGCTGGATCTGTCGGACCGCACCCAGGCCGCCCTCTGGGCCGTCCGGCATGGGGTGGCAGGCTGATCAGGGCCGAAGCGGACCGGTTCCCTCCAGGCCGAGATTCATACTGTCGGGTGTATGTCACCCATACGGCGCATCCTGTGCGGCGCGGGAGCGTTCTCCATGGCGTGCTGCGGCGGCTGGCCGCAGCGACGCTAGGAGGATCCTGAAGTGAAGAACCTGAAGAAGGCCGCTGCCGTCACCGTGATCGCCGGTGGCATCATCGCCGCGGGCGCGGGCGCGGCCTCCGCCACCGGCCACGGGGCGGGCGCGCACGGCGCGGCGACCCACTCCCCGGGCGTGGTCAGCGGCAACGTCATCCAGGTCCCGGTCCATGTCCCGGTGAACGTGGTTGGCAACACGGTCAACGTGATCGGCCTGCTCAACCCGGCCTTCGGCAACTTCGGTCTGAACCGCTGACCAGCACAAGCCAGTTGATGCCGGACGGGCCCCACCAGGGACGCGTCCGGCATCAACCGTGCGGCGCCGCATCCCAAGTGGCGGCCCATCAACCTCAACCATCCATCCCGTTCGGCGGTCGAGGACAGAGCGGGCACCGCACGGCTCCGGTGCTCCACCCCGCGGGTCACCCCCGCTCCCGGGCCTCCACATAGGCGTTGTACGCGGCCACCTGAGCCCGCCGGGCCACTCGCTCCACCGGCCGCAACGCATCCGCCCGCGCCGCGATCTCCGATGCGCTCACCGCCCCGCCGTGCCCGTTCTCGTACGCCACCGAGATCAGCAGCCCCACCCGCTGAGCCAGCTCCAGCACCCTTACCGCCCGTGGCGGATACCCGGGAGCGAGCACCTCCCGCCCCCGCTCCGCCCGCGCCCGGTACGCGTCCACCGCGGCCTCCGCCACCGGCCCCGAGCCGGCCACGTCCAGTCGCGACAGCACCGCCGTCGCATCACGCAGGGCCTCGGCGAGCTCCCGCTCCGCCTCGCTCAGCGACGGCACATCGGCCGGCGGCGCCTCCCGCACCGGCAGACAGCGCCACACCACCTCGACGTGCAGATCCCCGGCCGGCCCCACCTCCCGGACCTCGGGCACCAGCCCGTACGGCACACCGGAGGCGATCACCGCCTCCTCCGCCTCCAACGCCCGGGCGTTGAATTCCGGCGGCCCGCTGAGCCCCAGCGGATGCCCCGGCACCGGCAGCGCGACCCGGAAGCCCGTCGCCCCCAGTCCCCGCAGCCGCCCCAGCGCGAGCGTGAGCCCGACCGGCCCCGCCTCACCGGGCAATCCCTCGACGCGGTGCACCGCGTCCTCTCCGACAATGCCGAGCGCCGCGTCGTCCGGCGACACAAGTCCGGCCAGAAGCGCGTTGCCCCATGCGGCCAGCAGCCCTGAGCGTGGTTCCGAAAGCATGGGAACAGCCTAGGGAACCGGACCTAAGAGCTGGAGCACTCCTGGGGTGGCGTAGGTTTTCCCTGGGAGCTGTGCCCACAGGCACGCGACGATCTCGAGACTGTATGGGGAGACAACGCGCTCATGAGCGATGTACTGGAGCTGGTGGACGTATCCGTGGTCCGCGACGGACGCGCTCTGGTGGACGACGTCTCCTGGTCGGTCAAGGAGGGGGAGCGCTGGGTCATCCTCGGCCCGAACGGCGCCGGCAAGACCACTCTCCTCAACATCGCGTCCAGCTACCTCTTCCCCACCAAGGGCAGCGCCAAGGTCCTCGGTGAGCAGCTCGGCGGCGTCGGCACCGACGTCTTCGATCTGCGTCCCCGGATCGGTATCGCGGGTGTCGCCATGGCCGAGAAGCTTCCCAAGCGCCAGACGGTCCTTCAGACGGTGCTCACCGCCGCGTACGGCATGACTGCCACCTGGCACGAGAACTACGACGCCGTCGACGAGGACCGCGCCCGCGCCTTCCTCGACCGGCTCGGCATGACCGAGTACCTCGACCGGAAGTTCGGAACCCTCTCCGAGGGTGAGCGCAAGCGCACGCTGATCGCCCGCGCGATGATGACCGACCCCGAGCTTCTCCTCCTCGACGAACCCGCCGCCGGTCTCGACCTCGGTGGCCGCGAGGACCTGGTCCGTCGTCTCGGCCGGCTCGCCCGTGACCCGTTGGCCCCCTCGATGATCATGGTCACCCACCATGTCGAGGAGATCGCCCCGGGCTTCACCCACGTCCTCATGATCCGTCAGGGCAAGGTCCTCGCCGCGGGCCCCATGGAGACCGAGCTCACCTCCCGCAACCTCTCCCTCTGCTTCGGTCTGCCGCTCATCGTCGAGCACGCCGGCGAGCGATACACCGCGCACGGCCTTCCGTTGTCCTGAATGTCCTGATCGCAACCCTGTCGGCGAAGGGACCCGCGGTCCTACCATGACCACGTGGACATCGACGCGTGGGTGTGGTGGCTGATCGGTGCGGTCGGGCTGGGCATTCCGCTCGTGCTGACCGCGATGCCCGAGTTCGGGATGTTCGCTGTCGGAGCGGTCGCCGCGGCAGTTGTCGCGGCTCTCGGCGGCGGCATCGTGGCCCAGGTCCTGGTCTTCGTGGTGGTCTCCGTCGCGCTCATCGCGGTGGTCCGTCCGCTCGCCGCCCGACACCGCGCGGACCGGCCCCGACTCGCCACCGGCATCGACGCGCTGAAAGGCCGTCAGGCCGTCGTCCTGGAACGGGTCGACGGCAACGGCGGCCGCATCAAGCTGGCCGGCGAGATCTGGTCCGCCCGCGCGTACGACGGGGAGCAGAGCTTCGAACCCGGCCGGCAGGTCGATGTCGTCGACATCGACGGGGCCACCGCCGTCGTCATGTGACCGAACCGCACACACGGCGGACCGCGGTCTGCCAGACTCGATGTCGATCATCATGAGATCCGGACCTCATGAGATCCGACCCCGATCATCGCGATCCGTCGGCAACCGAAGGGCACGAGGAACACGATGCAACCGATCATCATCGTCCTGATCATTCTGGTGGTGCTCGTCTTCATCGCCCTGATCAAGACGATCCAGGTCATCCCGCAGGCCAGCGCAGCCATCGTGGAGCGCTTCGGCCGCTACACCCGTACCCTCAACGCCGGCCTGAACATCGTCGTTCCGTTCATCGACACCATCCGGAACCGGATCGACCTCCGTGAACAGGTCGTCCCGTTCCCGCCCCAGCCGGTGATCACCCAGGACAACCTGGTCGTCAACATCGACACCGTCATCTACTACCAGGTGACGGACGCGCGCGCCGCGACCTACGAAGTCGCCAGCTACATCCAGGCGATCGAACAGCTCACCGTCACCACCCTCCGCAACATCATCGGTGGCATGGACCTGGAGCGGACCCTGACCTCCCGCGAGGAGATCAACGCCGCGCTCCGTGGAGTCCTCGACGAAGCGACCGGCAAGTGGGGCATCCGCGTCAACCGTGTCGAGCTCAAGGCGATCGAGCCGCCCACCTCCATCCAGGACTCGATGGAGAAGCAGATGCGCGCCGACCGGGACAAGCGCGCGGCGATCCTCCAGGCCGAAGGAACACGGCAGTCCGCGATCCTCACCGCGGAGGGCGAGAAGCAGTCCGCGATCCTGCGAGCCGAAGGTGAGGCCAAGGCGGCGGCCCTGCGCGCCGAAGGTGAGGCCCAGGCCATCCGTACGGTCTTCGAGTCGATCCACGCCGGTGACCCGGACCAGAAGCTCCTCTCGTACCAGTACCTCCAGATGCTCCCGAAGATCGCCGAGGGCGACGCCAACAAGCTCTGGATCGTGCCGAGCGAGATCGGTGACGCCCTCAAGGGCCTCAGCGGCGCCTTCGGCAACCTCGGCACCGGTGTCCCGGGCTTCAACACCGGCAAGGAGCGCCGCGAGGAACCCCCGGTCGACTGACGCGGACGCACCCCGGGTCTGATCAGTGCTCCGCGCACCGATCAGGCCGACTGGCGCCGGACGACCGTCCCGCGTACCCGCATCAGAGAAAGATCATCAGCAGACACACGGAAGCCCGCCTTCTTACGCACGAAGACGGGCTTCCGGTACGGCGACGTACGTACGTCGCCTACGCCGCAGTCCGGTCCAGCCACTCCGGCAGCGCCGACCGCTCACCAGCCCCCATCGCCAGCAGCATCGCCTCCGCCGGCGACGGGACGAACGGCTCCCGCAGCAACGGCATCCCCGCCTGCTCCGGCGTCCGGGCCGCCTTGCGGTGGTTGTCCTCGGCGCAGGACGCCACCGTGTTGAGCCAGGTGTCCTGACCGCCCTGGGCCCGCGGCACCACGTGGTCGACCGTCGTCGCCCGCCGCCCGCAGTACGCGCACCGGTGCTGGTCCCGTATCAGCACACCTCTTCTGGACCACGGCGCCTGTCTTCGGAACGGCACCCGTACGTACCGGCAGAGCCTGATCACGCGGGGCACCGGAATGTCCACGGCAGCGCCACGCATACGGAGATCGGGGTGCGACTGCTCGACGACAGCCTTGTCCTGCAGGATCAGCACCACCGCACGGTTCAGCGTCACCGTCGACAGCGGCTCGAAGCTCGCGTTGAGAACCAGCGTGTCCCGCATTTCGCCCACCTCCCGTGTGCCGCCCGCCCCCCGGCAGGCCCGGATCAACTCTGGCTGGGCAGGCCGTGATGGACAACGCAATAAAAAATGCCCTGCCCTGATCTCTCCAAGACCAGGGCAGGGCAAACAGCAGGGGAACTCTCAGCTCACCGAGTACTAGGCGGGACCGGGGTACTCACCGATCAGCTGAGCACGTCCCAGCGTGTGGAACCGCAGATTGAAACCGACGACCGCCGGCGACACATCGCTGTCGGCCCCCAGCTTCTCGGTGTCCACCGCGTACACGGTGAAGACGTAGCGGTGGTTCTCCCCGGGCGGCGGCGCAGCACCGCCGAACTCCTTCGACCCGTAGTCGTTACGGACCTGGACAGCGCCCTCGGGCAGCCCGTCGAACTTCCCGCTGCCCGCACCGGCCGGCAGCTCGGTGACGGACGCCGGGATGTCGAAGACGACCCAGTGCCAGAACCCGCTGCCCGTCGGAGCATCTGGATCGAAGCAGGTCACGGCGAAACTCTTGGCCTCCGCCGGGAACCCTTCCCACCGCAGCTGCGGCGAGGTGTTCCCGGCCGCGAACACCTGGGCATCGGCCAGCACGGCCCCAGGGTCGAGATCCTCGCTCACCACCGTGAACGACGGCACCTCGGGATGGAAGTCATGCGGAAGCGGCGGCCTCTTCGGCTCGGTCACGTCAACACCTCTCCTGATCGGCTCCGGTAACTCGCCACCGACCCTAGAGCCAGTTGCGCTGACCGCCGACCTGGGCCAGCCACTGATTGAGGTACGCCGCCCAGTCGGTCCCCTGGAAGTCGTGCAGGCCGACCTTGAACGCCCGGTACGAGTCGCTGCCCTCACTGAAGAGCCCCGGCTTCTTGTCCATCTCCAGGACGACGTCCATCTCACGGTCGTCCGAGACGAACGTCAGCTCGACCTGGTTCAGACCCCGGTACTGCTGCGGCGGGACGAACTCGATCTCCTGGTAGAACGGCAGCCGCTGACGCGTACCGCGAACGTGACCGCGCTCCATGTCCGCGCTGCGGAAGCCGAAGCCCAGCTGCCCGAACGCGTCCAGGATCGCCTGCTGCGCCGGCAGCGGGTGCACATTGATCGGGTCGAGGTCGCCCGAGTCCAGCGCCCGGGCGATCTCCAGCTCGGTCGTCACACCGATGTTCATGCCGTGCAGATGCTGACCGGCGAACATCGTGATCGGCGTCTCCCACGGAATCTCGAGTCCGAACGGTACGACGTGCACCGCACCGGCCTGCACCTCGAACGCACCACCGAGCCGCAGCTTGGCGAACTCGATGTCCTGCTTCGTCTCCTGGTCATTGCCCTCGACCTCGACGCGCGCCTGCAGGCCGACCGACAGTCCCTCGATCTGCTGCGCCACGGAACCGCCCTGGATCCGCACCTCGCCCTGGACGACCCCACCCGGTACGACGTTGAGCTCGGTCAGCTCCGTCTCCACCGAAGCACCGCCGGCACCCATGCTCGCGAGCAGCCGCTTGAAGCCCATGTTTACTCCTCCTTGGTCCTGACCCGTACATACGCGCCACGACCGTAGTCGGTTCCCGGTAACCTCGATCGCCATGATCGAGGGCTTGGACCGTACGCCGCTGACACGCGATTTCTTCGACCGCCCCGTACTGGACGTGGCACCCGACCTCCTGGGCAGGACGCTGGTACGGGCCACCGCCGAAGGCCCCATCGAACTCCGCCTCACCGAGGTGGAGGCGTACGCGGGCGAGATCGACCCCGGCTCCCACGCCTTCCGTGGCCGCACCCGTCGCAACAGCGTCATGTACGGCCCGCCCGGTCATGCGTACGTCTACTTCACCTACGGCATGTGGCACTGCCTCAACCTGGTGTGCGGTCCCGAAGGCATGGCGAGCGGTGTACTGCTCCGGGCAGGTGAGATCCGGGTGGGCGCCGAGCTCAGCCGCAATCGTCGATTCTCGGCCCGCAATGACAGGGAACTGGCCAAAGGTCCAGCCCGCCTGGCCACCGCCCTGGACATCGACAAAGCCCTGAACGGCACGGACGCCATCGCCCACCCGGGTGCTTCGTTGTCCGTACTCCACGGCACACCGCCCCCCTTCGACCAGGTACGCAACGGGCCTCGCACCGGTGTGGGCGGCGACGGTGCCCTGCATCCCTGGCGTTTCTGGATCGACGGCGACCCCACCGTGAGCCCCTATCGACCCCATGTGCCACGCCGTCGAGCAACTTGACTCGCCCCCTCCGGCCGCCTAACGTAGTCCGAGCCGCTTGAACGGGTACTGCTGTCGGCACGGTCCATCGGACCAAGCCTGAGCACTCGGAAGCTGCCAACCACTACCTTCGACTCACCCTGGCGGGTGCGATTTCGGCATGCCGAAATTCGAACCCATCGACTCGATTATGAGCCGCCAAGGAAATCGACTAAAGTAGTGAACACGCCGAAAGGCAAAGGCCACTTCAACGGCCACTGGAATCAAATTCGAACCGGCAAACGGAACGAAAATGAGTCTGGTAAGGTTGGAACCGCCGGAAAGGGAGACGCGAAAGCGAAGAACTGGAAAGCGCAACCCGCTTCGACCGGGAATCGGACACGAAAGAGTCTGATAGAGTCGGAAACGCAAGACCGAAGGGAAAAGCCCGGAGGAAAGCCCGAGAGGGTGAGTACAAAGGAAGCGTCCGTTCCTTGAGAACTCAACAGCGTGCCAAAAGTCAACGCCAGATATGTTGATACCCTGGCCTGCTTCGGCAGGTTGGTGGTTCCTTTGAAAGTCCTGCCGGGCCTTTGTGGTTCCGGTAGGCAATTACACAGCGAGGACGCTGTGGACGATCGGTCTTATTCCGGCTGATCGTCCCGCTCTCGTGATGTGTCTCCCGATTACGGGAAAACATTCACGGAGAGTTTGATCCTGGCTCAGGACGAACGCTGGCGGCGTGCTTAACACATGCAAGTCGAACGATGAAGCCCTTCGGGGTGGATTAGTGGCGAACGGGTGAGTAACACGTGGGCAATCTGCCCTTCACTCTGGGACAAGCCCTGGAAACGGGGTCTAATACCGGATAACACTCTGTCCCGCATGGGACGGGGTTAAAAGCTCCGGCGGTGAAGGATGAGCCCGCGGCCTATCAGCTTGTTGGTGGGGTGATGGCCTACCAAGGCGACGACGGGTAGCCGGCCTGAGAGGGCGACCGGCCACACTGGGACTGAGACACGGCCCAGACTCCTACGGGAGGCAGCAGTGGGGAATATTGCACAATGGGCGAAAGCCTGATGCAGCGACGCCGCGTGAGGGATGACGGCCTTCGGGTTGTAAACCTCTTTCAGCAGGGAAGAAGCGAGAGTGACGGTACCTGCAGAAGAAGCGCCGGCTAACTACGTGCCAGCAGCCGCGGTAATACGTAGGGCGCAAGCGTTGTCCGGAATTATTGGGCGTAAAGAGCTCGTAGGCGGCTTGTTGCGTCGGTTGTGAAAGCCCGGGGCTTAACCCCGGGTCTGCAGTCGATACGGGCAGGCTAGAGTGTGGTAGGGGAGATCGGAATTCCTGGTGTAGCGGTGAAATGCGCAGATATCAGGAGGAACACCGGTGGCGAAGGCGGATCTCTGGGCCATTACTGACGCTGAGGAGCGAAAGCGTGGGGAGCGAACAGGATTAGATACCCTGGTAGTCCACGCCGTAAACGTTGGGAACTAGGTGTTGGCGACATTCCACGTCGTCGGTGCCGCAGCTAACGCATTAAGTTCCCCGCCTGGGGAGTACGGCCGCAAGGCTAAAACTCAAAGGAATTGACGGGGGCCCGCACAAGCAGCGGAGCATGTGGCTTAATTCGACGCAACGCGAAGAACCTTACCAAGGCTTGACATATACCGGAAAGCATCAGAGATGGTGCCCCCCTTGTGGTCGGTATACAGGTGGTGCATGGCTGTCGTCAGCTCGTGTCGTGAGATGTTGGGTTAAGTCCCGCAACGAGCGCAACCCTTGTTCTGTGTTGCCAGCATGCCCTTCGGGGTGATGGGGACTCACAGGAGACTGCCGGGGTCAACTCGGAGGAAGGTGGGGACGACGTCAAGTCATCATGCCCCTTATGTCTTGGGCTGCACACGTGCTACAATGGCCGGTACAATGAGCTGCGATGCCGCGAGGCGGAGCGAATCTCAAAAAGCCGGTCTCAGTTCGGATTGGGGTCTGCAACTCGACCCCATGAAGTCGGAGTTGCTAGTAATCGCAGATCAGCATTGCTGCGGTGAATACGTTCCCGGGCCTTGTACACACCGCCCGTCACGTCACGAAAGTCGGTAACACCCGAAGCCGGTGGCCCAACCCCTTGTGGGAGGGAGCTGTCGAAGGTGGGACTGGCGATTGGGACGAAGTCGTAACAAGGTAGCCGTACCGGAAGGTGCGGCTGGATCACCTCCTTTCTAAGGAGCATCTAGATTCCGCAAGGAATCCAGAGCCACTACGTCGGCAAATGTTCGACGGTGGTCAGCTCATGGGTGGAACGTTGACTATTCAGTACCTGGTGGTTCGACCGGGTCGTAAGTACTGCTCCTCGGAGCGTGGAAAGCGGACCGATCGAATTCCGGGTACTGGGCGCGCTGTTGGGTGTCTGAAGGTATGGCCGCAAGGCTGCCTTCGAACACCGGCCCCAGTGAACTCGCCCTTAGGGGTGGGGTGATGGGTGGCTGGTCGTTGCTTGAGAACTGCACAGTGGACGCGAGCATCTGTGGCCAAGTTTTTAAGGGCGCACGGTGGATGCCTTGGCACCAGGAACCGATGAAGGACGTGGGAGGCCACGATAGGCCCCGGGGAGCTGTCAACCGAGCTTTGATCCGGGGGTGTCCGAATGGGGAAACCCGGCAGTCGTCATGGGCTGTCACCCGCTGCTGAACACATAGGCAGTGTGGAGGGAACGAGGGGAAGTGAAACATCTCAGTACCCTCAGGAAGAGAAAACAACCGTGATTCCGGGAGTAGTGGCGAGCGAAACTGGATGAGGCCAAACCGTATGCGTGTGATACCCGGCAGGGGTTGCGCATGCGGGGTTGTGGGATCTCTTTTTCATAGTCTGCCGGCTGTGAGACGAGTCAGAAACCGTTGATGTAGGCGAAGGACATGCGAAAGGTCCGGCGTAGAGGGTAAGACCCCCGTAGCTGAAACATTGACGGCTCGTTTAAGAGACACCCAAGTAGCACGGGGCCCGAGAAATCCCGTGTGAATCTGGCGGGACCACCCGCTAAGCCTAAATATTCCCTGGTGACCGATAGCGGATAGTACCGTGAGGGAATGGTGAAAAGTACCGCGGGAGCGGAGTGAAATAGTACCTGAAACCGTGTGCCTACAAGCCGTGGGAGCGTCGCTGTTGTTCTTCGGAGCAACAGTCGTGACTGCGTGCCTTTTGAAGAATGAGCCTGCGAGTTTGCGGTGTGTTGCGAGGTTAACCCGTGTGGGGAAGCCGTAGCGAAAGCGAGTCCGAATAGGGCGTTTTAGTAGCACGCTCAAGACCCGAAGCGGAGTGATCTAGCCATGGGCAGGTTGAAGCGGAGGTAAGACTTCGTGGAGGACCGAACCCACCAGGGTTGAAAACCTGGGGGATGACCTGTGGTTAGGGGTGAAAGGCCAATCAAACTCCGTGATAGCTGGTTCTCCCCGAAATGCATTTAGGTGCAGCGTCGTGTGTTTCTTGCCGGAGGTAGAGCACTGGATAGGCGATGGGCCCTACCGGGTTACTGACCTTAGCCAAACTCCGAATGCCGGTAAGTGAGAGCACGGCAGTGAGACTGTGGGGGATAAGCTCCATGGTCGAGAGGGAAACAGCCCAGAGCATCGACTAAGGCCCCTAAGCGTACGCTAAGTGGGAAAGGATGTGGAGTCGCAGAGACAACCAGGAGGTTGGCTTAGAAGCAGCCACCCTTGAAAGAGTGCGTAATAGCTCACTGGTCAAGTGATTCCGCGCCGACAATGTAGCGGGGCTCAAGCGTACCGCCGAAGTCGTGTCATTCGTACATGTATCCCCAACGGGAGTACGGATGGGTAGGGGAGCGTCGTGTGCCGGGTGAAGCAGCCGCGGAAGCGAGTTGTGGACGGTTCACGAGTGAGAATGCAGGCATGAGTAGCGATACACACGTGAGAAACGTGTGCGCCGATTGACTAAGGGTTCCTGGGTCAAGCTGATCTGCCCAGGGTAAGTCGGGACCTAAGGCGAGGCCGACAGGCGTAGTCGATGGACAACCGGTTGATATTCCGGTACCCGCTTTGAAACGCCCAATACTGAATCAGGCGATGCTAAGTCCGTGAAGCCGGCCCGATCTCTTCGGAGTTGAGGGTAGTGGTGGAGCCGACGAACCAGACTTGTACTAGGTAAGCGATGGGGTGACGCAGGAAGGTAGTCCAGCCCGGGCGGTGGTAGTCCCGGGGTAAGGGTGTAGGGCGTGTGATAGGCAAATCCGTCACACATTAAGTCTGAGACCTGATGCCGAGCCGATTGTGGTGAAGTGGATGATCCTATGCTGTCGAGAAAAGCCTCTAGCGAGTTTCATGGCGGCCCGTACCCTAAACCGACTCAGGTGGTCAGGTAGAGAATACCGAGGCGTTCGGGTGAACTATGGTTAAGGAACTCGGCAAAATGCCCCCGTAACTTCGGGAGAAGGGGGCCATCACTGGTGATTGGATTTACTCCATGAGCTGGGGGTGGCCGCAGAGACCAGCGAGAAGCGACTGTTTACTAAAAACACAGGTCCGTGCGAAGCCGTAAGGCGATGTATACGGACTGACGCCTGCCCGGTGCTGGAACGTTAAGGGGACCGGTTAGCTGACTTTCGGGTCGGCGAAGCTGAGAACTTAAGCGCCAGTAAACGGCGGTGGTAACTATAACCATCCTAAGGTAGCGAAATTCCTTGTCGGGTAAGTTCCGACCTGCACGAATGGCGTAACGACTTCTCGACTGTCTCAACCATAGGCCCGGTGAAATTGCACTACGAGTAAAGATGCTCGTTTCGCGCAGCAGGACGGAAAGACCCCGGGACCTTTACTACAGTTTGATATTGGTGTTCGGTTCGGCTTGTGTAGGATAGGTGGGAGACTTTGAAGCAGCCACGCCAGTGGTTGTGGAGTCGCCGTTGAAATACCACTCTGGTCGTGCTGGATGTCTAACCTGGGTCCGTGATCCGGATCAGGGACAGTGTCTGATGGGTAGTTTAACTGGGGCGGTTGCCTCCTAAAGAGTAACGGAGGCGCCCAAAGGTTCCCTCAGCCTGGTTGGCAATCAGGTGTTGAGTGTAAGTGCACAAGGGAGCTTGACTGTGAGACCGACGGGTCGAGCAGGGACGAAAGTCGGGACTAGTGATCCGGCAGTGGCTTGTGGAAGCGCTGTCGCTCAACGGATAAAAGGTACCCCGGGGATAACAGGCTGATCTTCCCCAAGAGTCCATATCGACGGGATGGTTTGGCACCTCGATGTCGGCTCGTCGCATCCTGGGGCTGGAGTCGGTCCCAAGGGTTGGGCTGTTCGCCCATTAAAGCGGTACGCGAGCTGGGTTTAGAACGTCGTGAGACAGTTCGGTCCCTATCCGCTGCGCGCGTAGGAATATTGAGAAGGGCTGTCCCTAGTACGAGAGGACCGGGACGGACGAACCTCTGGTGTGCCAGTTGTCCTGCCAAGGGCATGGCTGGTTGGCTACGTTCGGAAAGGATAACCGCTGAAAGCATCTAAGCGGGAAGCCTGCTTCGAGATGAGTGTTCCCACCCCCTTTGAGGGGTTAAGGCTCCCAGTAGACGACTGGGTTGATAGGCCAGATGTGGAAGCCCGGCAACGGGTGGAGCTGACTGGTACTAATAGGCCGAGGGCTTGTCCTCAGTTGCTCGCGTCCACTGTGTTGTTCCCGGGTTGCGAACAGTCGCACCGGTTGAACAGCTTCACTACTTAATTGAAAAGTGTGCTTGTTCGCTAGAACCCGATAGGGTTTCGGTGGTCATTGCGTTAGGGAAACGCCCGGTTACATTCCGAACCCGGAAGCTAAGCCTTTCAGCGCCGATGGTACTGCAGGGGGGACCCTGTGGGAGAGTAGGACGCCGCCGAACAATCTTTCAAGGACCCTTGGTCCCAGCGTTCATGCTGGGACCAAGGGTCCTTTTTTGTTTTGTCGAAGCGCGTCGGGTGGCCGACTGCGCGAGAATGTGTGTAGTACCCGAAGACAGGAGTTCCACCCATGTCCACCAACTCTCCCGACGATCGTTCGGAGCGCGAGCCGCATCGCCGGGACGGTGGTGACCGGGGCGGCTTCCGGGGTGGTCGTGACGACCGGTCCGGAAGTCCGCGTCGGGACAACGACCGTGGTGGCAACCGCCGTGACGACGGCCGGCCGTCGAGCGGCGGTGCCGGTGGTGGCTTCCGTCGCGACGATCGTGATCGCGGGCCGCGGCGTGACGACAGCCGTGGCGGCGGTGCCGGTGGTGGGTTCCGTCGTGATGACAGCCGCGGTGGCGGTGCCGGCGGCAGGTTCCCTCGGGACGACCGTGGTGGCTCCGGTGGTGGGTTCCGCCGTGATGACAGCCGTGGTGGCGGTGCCGGTGGTGGGTTCCGTCGTGATGATCGTGCGCCGCGTCGTGATGACGACCGTGGTGGGCGTCCCGGTGGTGGCTTCGAGCGCCGTGATGACCGGCCGCGTGGGCCCCGTCGCGACGACGACAGCCGCAGCGGCGGGTTCCGTCGTGATGACAGCCGGCCCTCCAGTGGCGGTGACCGGGGCGGGTTCCGTCGCGACGACAGCCGTGGCGGCGGTGCCGGTGGTGGGTTCCGTCGTGATGACAGCCGGCCCTCCAGTGGCGGTGACCGGGGCGGGTTCCGCCGCGACGACAGCCGCGGTGGGGGTTCCGGCGGTGGGTTCCGCCGGGACGACCGTGGTGGCTCCGGTGGTGGGTTCCGCCGTGATGACAGCCGTGGTGGCGGTGCCGGTGGTGGGTTCCGTCGTGATGACAGCCGTGGCGGCGGTGCCGGTGGTGGGTTCCGCCGCGACGACAGCCGCGGTGGGGGTTCCGGCGGTGGGTTCCGCCGGGACGACCGTGGTGGCTCCGGTGGTGGGTTCCGTCGTGATGATCGTGCGCCGCGTCGTGATGACGACCGTGGTGGGCGTCCCGGTGGTGGCTTCGAGCGCCGTGACGACCGGCCGCGTGGGCCCCGTCGCGACGACGACAGCCGCAGCGGCGGGTTCCGCCGTGACGACAGCCGTGGCGGCGGTGCCGGTGGTGGGTTCCGTCGTGATGACAGCCGGCCCTCCAGTGGCGGTGACCGGGGCGGGTTCCGTCGCGACGACAGCCGTGGCGGCGGTGCAGGCAGGTTCCCCCGTGATGATCGTGCGCCGCGGCGTGACGACGACCGTGGTGGGTACCGCGGGCCGCGTCGTGATGACGACCGTGGTGGGCGTCCCGGTGGTGGCTTCGAGCGCCGTGACGACCGGCCGCGTGGGCCCCGTCGCGACGACGACAGCCGCAGCGGCGGGTTCCGCCGTGACGACAGCCGTGGCGGCGGTGGATACCGCGGGCAGCGTGACGACCGTGACCGGGGTGGCTTCCGCGGGCGTGACGACCGTGGTGGTTTCGATCGGCGCGACGACCGGGACCGGGAGCCGATCAAGCGGCTTCCGATTCCCGACGACGTCACCGGTGACGAGATCGACAAGGACGTTCGGCAGGAGCTGCTGAGCCTGCCGAAGACCCTGGCCGAGGATGTGGCCAGGAACCTCGTCATGGTTGCCCGGCTCATCGACGAGGACCCCGAGCAGGCGTACGCGTACTCGCGTATCGCGCTGCGGCTGGCCTCGCGGGTGGCTGCCGTGCGTGAGGCGGCCGGCTTCGCCGCGTACGCGACGCAGAAGTACGCGGAGGCGCTGGCCGAGTTCCGGGCAGCGAAGCGGATGACCGGGTCCGTGGAACTGTGGCCCGTCATGGCCGACTGCGAGCGTGGACTCGGGCGGCCCGAGCGGGCGATGGCCATGGCCGGCGAGCCCGAGGTGCAGAAGCTGGACAAGGCCGGGCAGGTCGAGATGCGGCTGGTGGCGGCCGGGGCCCGCAGAGACATGGGGCAGATCGATGCAGCCATCGTCACCCTGCAGAGCTCCGAGCTGGCCTCGAACGCCGTGCACCCGTGGACGGCGCGGCTGCGGTATGCGTACGCGGATGCGCTGCTGGCCGCGGGGCGCGAGGACGAGGCTCGTGAGTGGTTCGCGAAGACCGTGGAGGCCGACAAGGACGGCTCCACCGATGCGTCGGACCGGCTTGCCGAGCTGGACGGTGTCGAGTTCGTCGATGCTCTCGGTGAGGACGACGACGCCGATGAAGCGGTCGATGCCGATGCCGATGCCGATGCCGATGCCGATGACGAAGGCTCGGCGGACAAGGCCTAGGACATGACGAGAGGGCGGCATCCCGACAGGGACGCCGCCCTCTTCTTCTTTCCGGCCTCAGTCGAGGGTGAGGCTGCGCAGGACCAGGCCCGAGGCCGGCTTGGGGCCGAACGAGGTGGACTTGCGTGGCATGGTGACGCCCTGGCGGGCCAGGTCCCGGACGACTTCTTCCCGTACCGGATGCATCAGGACCGCCGTGGCGCCGTGGCGCTCGGCCTGGTCCACGGCCGCCTCGGTGTCGTGTATGTACGCGATGTGTTCCGGGGTGTCCGGGATCCGCCACACGTGGTCGAGAAGGGTCGCGTGCAGCACCGTCGCGTCGAGCGCGCGCCAGGCGGGTGGGCGGTCGGCCGGGACGGTGCAGGCCAGCAGTGCTTCGTCCGGGCGGTCGACGAGGTGGAAGCGGCCGTCGCCGGCGAGCAGGAACGCGTTGCCTTCGGCGGCCGCCCCGGCGAGGGCGTCGAGGGCCACGGGGAGCGGCCCCTCGACGTCCCGGATGCGGAAGGTGCCGTTCAGAGCGGCCAGCGCGTCGGCGACCGGGAGGCGGTGCAGCAGCCGGTGGATGGCGCGGACCCGCAGCGGGTAGCGGGCCGTGTCGACCAGGAGGACCAGGCCGAAGTCCCAGGGACCGGGAACCGTGTGCTCCTGCTGGAGACGGAGGTACGTGGCCCAGCGGTGGTGGCCGTCCGCGATGAGCGCCTGGTGTCGGGCGAGATCGGTTTCGATCTCGGACCGGTCGGCCGGGTCGGTGACCGCCCAGAGCCGGTGGCAGTAGCCGTCCTCCGTGGTGGTGGCGAGCAGTGGCGGCCGGTGGATGGTCCGCTCGATGACGGCGGTCGCTCCGGTCGGGTGACCCTCGCTGCGGTAGGTCAGCAGGAGCGGTTCGAGATGGGCGGCTGTGGTCCGCATCAGGTCGGCCCGGTCCTCGACGACATGCGCCATCACGTCCTCGTGCGGCAGCACGATGCCGTCGGCGGGGGCGGAGAGCGCCAGTGCCCCGACGATGCCACGTTGCAGGATCTCGCCGTTGCGCTGTTCGTAGACATAGAGCGCGGGCTCGGTCTCGGGGGCGAGTATGCCTTCGTCGAGCCAGCGGTTCAGGGTCTCGGCGGCCTGCTCGTTGCGTGCGGCGGCCGTGTCGGCCTGCGGCAGTATCAGCCGGACGATGTTGTACGGGTCCGCGGATTCCAGGTGGTGAAGCCCGTCGGGACGCACGACGACGTCGTACGGCGGTGAGGTCACCGCGGCGAGACTGCCGACCCGCTCGGGGACGTAGCGCAGTCCACGGAACGGGATCAGGCGCAGTCCCTGGTCGGCGGGACCTGGTGTGTTCATTTCTGCATCGTATGTGCGTTGCGGGGATGCGCGATGATCGGGGGAGAAGCATGCAATGAGGAGCGCAGAAATATGAGTCAGGCGAGCAGGACCCGGCCCAGCGGGAGCAGCACCGCGCTGAGCGAGGCGTACGACACGGCTCTGCTCGATCTTGACGGGGTGGTGTACGCGGGCGGTGCCGCGATCGCCCATGCCGTCGACTCGCTGGGTGCCGCGCAGGACGGCGGGATGCATCTCGCGTACGTCACCAACAACGCGCTGCGTACACCGGCCGCGGTGGCGGAGCATCTGACCGAACTCGGGGTACCGGCGGGGGCCGCCGATGTGATCACCTCGGCGCAGGCGGTGGCCCGGCTGATGGCAGACCAGCTGCCGGCCGGGGCTCGGGTGCTCGTGGTCGGGGGAGAGGGGCTGAGGACCGCGCTGCTCGAGCGCGGTCTGGTGCCGGTGGAGTCGGCGGACGACGATCCGGTGGCGGTGGCACAGGGGTACGGCGGCCCCGACATGACGTGGGGGCGGTTCGCCGAGGCCGCGTACGCGATTGCCCGGGGCGTGCCGTGGTTCGCGTCCAACACAGATCTGACGATTCCGAGCGCGCGAGGGATCGCGCCGGGCAATGGTGCGGCGGTCGAGGTCGTACGGATCGCCACCGGTGCCGAGCCGCAGGTCGCCGGGAAGCCGTTGCCTCCGATGCACCGGGAGACCGTACTGCGGACCGGGGCGAAGCGGCCGCTGGTGGTCGGGGACCGGCTGGACACGGACATCGAAGGTGCGTTCAACGGCGGTGTGGACTCGCTCCTCGTGCTCACCGGGGTCACGGACGCGAGGCAGCTGGTGGCGGCCGAGCCCAGGCACCGGCCGACATATGTCGATGCGGACCTGCGGGGGCTGCTGACCGGGCAGCCCGAGGTGACCGAGACCGCCGGCGGGTTCGGCTGCGGTGGTTGGACGGCCGCGGTCCGAGGCGACGAGCTGGTGCTGGAGGGCGACGGGGACGCGCTCGACGGACTGCGGGCGCTGTGCGGAGCTGCCTGGTCGCACGCGGGTGAGGGTACCTGCGGGCTGGACGCGGGGAAGGCCGTCGCCAGGCTCGGGCTGTAGGGCGGTGTTCGGGATCCGCTGCCCGGCTTAGGCGGTCCGGTAGTTCACCGGGTGGCGGATTCATGTGTGATGAATCGGGCGTAACCGGCGCTGTGTTGTGCGCGGGGAGCCGGGCGGCTCGACAGCTTTGGAGGGTAGGCTAACCTAACCTCGTGTTGGTAGAGAGCCCCCCAGAGCCGAGCGCAGGTCCGATAGCCGCGCCGGCGACATCCGCGTCCCCAGGGCGCCCCGCGACACGTACCGTGGGACTGCTGCTCGCCGTGGTCGCGCTGGTGCTGGTATGCCTCGCGAGTATCGCGATCGGCGCCAAGGCGCTGCCGCTCGGCGATGTCTGGCACGGTCTGTTCCACGCCTCCGGAACCCATGGCGATGTCCTCGTGCGTGACGTGCGCATCCCGCGGACCGTGCTCGGGCTGATCGTCGGCACAGCGCTCGGCCTCGCCGGTGCGGTGATGCAGGCCCTGACCCGTAACCCGCTGGCCGAACCCGGACTGCTGGGGGTCAACGCGGGCGCGTCGGCAGCCGTCGTATCCGCCATCAGCTTCTTCGGCGTCACCTCGCTGACCGGATACGTCTGGTTCGCGTTCCTCGGTGCCGCGATCGTGTCCGTGGTGGTGTACCTCCTCGGCGGCAGCCGGTCCGCGACCCCTGTACGACTCGCGCTCGCCGGTACCGCGGCCAGCGCCGCGCTGTTCGGCTACGTCAACGCCGTACAGCTGCTGGACGCGGCGGCGCTCGACCGGCTGCGGTTCTGGACGGTCGGGTCGCTCGCCTCGGCGAACATGGAGACGGTCGGCAAGGTGTGGCCGTTCATAGCTGCCGGCGTCGTGCTCTCGCTGCTCATCGCCCGGCCGCTGAACGCCCTGGAGATGGGTGACGACACCGCCAGGGCGCTCGGCGCCCATCTGGTCCGCACCCGCGTCCTCGCGATGCTCGCCGTCACCCTGCTGTGCGGGGCCGCGACCGCGGCCTGCGGGCCGATCGTCTTCATCGGGCTGATGATCCCGCACCTGGTGCGCGCCATCACCGGGCCCGACATGCGGTGGATCCTGCCGTACGCGGCCGTGCTCTCGCCGGCGCTGCTGCTCGGCGCGGACGTGGTGGGGCGGGTGATCGCCCGGCCGTCCGAGCTGCAGGTCGGCATCGTGACCGCACTGCTCGGCGGGCCCGTCTTCATCCATCTCGTACGTCGCAAGAGGATGGCCCAACTGTGAAGGCTGTGAAGACCCGTACGAAGGATGGAACCGGCGCGGTCCGGTCGGTGAGGGCCGTGCGGACCGTCGGGGGGCTCTCCTTCCGGGTGGACGTCCGGGCGCTCGTGGTGATCGTGGTGCTCGCCGCGGTGGCGGCAGGGGCCGGGATCGTGCTCATCGGCAGCGGCGACTACGCCATGACGCCCGGCGAGGTCGTGAGCACGCTGTTCGGGCACGGCACCTTCCAGCAGGAGTTCATCGTCACCGACCTGCGGCTGCCACGGGTCCTCGTCGGACTGCTGGTCGGCGCGGCGCTCGGGGTCGGCGGAGCCGTGTTCCAGACCATCTCCCGCAATCCGCTGGGCAGCCCCGACGTGCTCGGCTTCGGCCAGGGCGCGACGGTCGGGGCGCTGACGGTGATCGTCCTCTTCGAGGGCGGCGCTGCCGCGGTCGCGGGCGGCGCCGTGGTCGGTGGGCTGGTCACCGGCATCGTCGTCTACCTGCTCGCCTGGAAGCGCGGGATGCACGGTTACCGGCTGGTTCTCGTGGGCATCGGCTCGGCCGCGATGCTCACCGCAGTCGCCCAGTATCTGATCACCAAGGCCAATCTGGTCGACGCGACCCGCGCCGTCGTCTGGATGACCGGCTCGCTCGACGGGCGCGACTGGGCACAGGTCTGGCCGCTGCTGGTGGTGTGCGGCCTGCTCATTCCGCTGGTGCTCGGGCACGGGCGGGCGCTGCGCATGATGGAGATGGGCGACGACGCCGCGTACGCCCTGGGCGTACGGGTGGAACGCACCCGGCTCCTGCTGATGGGCTGCGCCGTCATGCTCGTCGCCGTCGCCACCGCCGCGGCCGGCCCCATCACCTTCGTTTCGCTGAGCGCCCCCCAGTTGGCTCGTCGGCTCACTCGCTCGCCCGGGCCCAATCTGGCGCCCGCCGCCTTGATGGGCGCCGCACTTCTGCTGGTCGCCGACTGGATCGCGATGGACGCCTTCGGAGACCGGCAGCTGCCGGTCGGCGTCGTCACCGGGGTGCTCGGTGGCTGCTACCTGCTGTGGCTGCTCGTCTCCGAGCGCAGGGCGGGGCGGATATGAGAGCCCGTCGGACAGCGAATCCGTCCCTCGACGCCAGTACATCGACGACCCTTCCCACCGACTCCGGGAGTACGACCATGCAGCGCCTCACCGCGGACTCGGTGACCCTCGGATACGACCAGCGGGTCATCGCGGAGAACCTCTCGGTCGAGATTCCCGACAACTCGTTCACCGTGATCGTCGGCCCCAACGCCTGCGGGAAGTCCACGCTGTTGCGGGCGCTGTCACGGATGCTCAAGCCGAGCCGGGGACAGGTTCTGCTGGACGGTAGGACGATCCATGGGATGCCGGCGAAGAAGGTCGCGAAGACTCTGGGGCTGCTGCCGCAGTCCTCGATCGCGCCGGACGGCATCACCGTCGCCGACCTGGTCGCGCGCGGCCGGTACCCGCATCAGGGGCTGCTGCGGCAGTGGTCGCCGGAGGACGAACGCATTGTCGAGGAATCGATGATGTCCACGGGGGTCGCCGAGCTTGCGGATCGCTATGTCGACGAACTGTCCGGCGGGCAGCGACAGCGGGTGTGGATCGCGATGGCGCTCGCTCAGGAGACGCCGCTGCTGCTGCTCGACGAGCCGACGACGTACCTCGACATCCAGCACCAGATAGATGTCCTCGACCTGTGCGCGGAACTGCACGAGACGCGGGGGCGCACGCTGGTAGCCGTGCTGCACGATCTGAACCATGCCGCGCGCTATGCCACGCATCTGATCGCCATGCGTCAGGGCGAGATCATCGCCGAGGGGGCGCCGGGGGATGTGGTCACGGCGGAGCTCGTGGAGCGGGTGTTCGGGCTACGGTGCCAGGTGATCGATGATCCGGAGACGGGTACGCCTTTGGTGGTGCCGGCCGCGCGCAGCGCACGGGGCGCGCGGGCGGTCGATTCGGTGGGTGCCTGAAGCGCGGCGGGTGCGGTGGTTCGCTCGAGCTGCGGGCGCGCTTCGTCCTGAAGCACCCGACGGGCGGGCGTGCACCGGCGGAGCGGGATGGGGAAGCTGCGGGCGGGGGCCTGCCGCCCCCGACCGCCGGCGTCGGGGCTACAGCAGCGTTCTGAGGCGCAGAAGGTCTCGGAAGCCTGCTTCCAGGCGAACTCTTCCCGAGCCCCAGGCGCGGGCGAAGTTCAGCTCGCCGTTCACCATGGCCACCAGGTCGTCGCCGGTCATCGTGAGACGGATCTCGGCCTTCTCCACCGGTGGGCCCTCGATCGTGTCCAGCACCTCGATCCGGCCGTCCTTGAGACGGCCGGTGAAGGTGATCGCGAGGTCCTTGATGTGACAGCTCAGCGAGCGGTCCAGGGCGGTCGCGCTGCGCACGTCGCCCTCGGCCGTCGTGAGGTTGTCGGAAAGTCTGTCGAGTGCGCTGCGGCACTCCGCCATGGTCGCCATCGTGATCGACGGTACCTCAGCCCTTCGCGGTAGCGTTTCCGCATGAGCGACTTGATGCCGGAGCCCGCAGCGGTGCCCGGGGAGTATGAGGTGACGGCCGGCCCCGCCCCCGACCCCGCCGCCCCCGCGCCCCTCGGCGTCGTGCGCACCCCCACCGGAAACGCCGAGGTGGACGCACGGCTGGAGCGGCTGGCGGATGCGGACCACCTCCCGGCGGACGGACACATCGAGGTGTACGAGGATGTACACCGTGGGCTGCGCGACGCGCTGACCGCGCTGGACGCCCGGCCCGCACCCGCACCGGTACCCGCACCGATGCCCTCGTACAACAACAGGAGCTGAACCGAACGTGGCAGGAGTGGCACGTCGCCGCCTCGACGCCGAGCTGGTACGCCGTAATCTCGCCCGCTCTCGCGAGCACGCGAGCCAGCTGATCGCCGCAGGGCGGGTGACCGTCGGCGGCAACACCGCGACCAAACCCGCCACCCAGGTCGAGACCAGCGCCGCGGTCGTCGTCATCAAGGACGACAGCGACCCCGAGTACGTCTCGCGCGGCGGGCACAAGCTCGCGGGCGCCCTCGCCGCCTTCGTACCCCTCGGGCTCAAGACCGAGGGGCGGCGGGCGCTGGACGCCGGGGCGTCGACCGGCGGCTTCACCGACGTACTGCTGCGGGCCGGAGTCGGCCATGTCGTCGCCGTCGACGTCGGCTACGGGCAGCTCGCCTGGTCGCTGCAGTCCGATGAACGCGTCACCGTCAAGGACCGTACCAACGTGCGGGAACTGACGCTGGAGGCGATCGACGGGAAGGCGGTGGACCTGGTGGTCGGCGATCTGTCGTTCATCCCGCTGGGGCTCGTACTGCCCGCTCTGGCGCGCTGCGCCGCCCCCGACGCGGACCTGGTGCTGATGGTCAAGCCGCAGTTCGAGGTCGGCAAGGAGCGGCTCGGCAGCGGTGGTGTGGTGCGCAGCCCGGAGCTGCGGGCCGAAGCGGTACGGGAGGTGGCGCGCCGGGCCTGGGCGCTGGGGCTCGGTGTGCGCGGGGTGACCGCGAGCCCGCTGCCCGGGCCTTCCGGCAACGTCGAGTACTTTCTGTGGCTGCGGGCCGGAGCACCGGAACTGGATCCCGCGGATGTCGACCGTGCAGTGGCGGAGGGGCCTCGTTGACGACGAATGCGGCACGAACTGTCTTTCTTTTGGCACACACCGGCAGGCCGGCCGCGATCCGCAGCGCCGAGCTCGTCGTACAAGGGCTGCTGCGCAGTGGACTCGGTGTGAGGGTCCTTGCCGCGGAGGCCGCCGATCTGCCGCTCCCACCGTCCGTGGAGACGGTCGAGGACGCCACACCCGGAGCCGTGGACGGCTGTGAGCTGCTGGTCGTGCTCGGCGGCGACGGCACGCTGCTGCGAGGCGCGGAGATCTCCCGGGCCTCCGGGGTGCCGATGCTCGGCGTCAACCTCGGCCGGGTCGGCTTCCTCGCCGAGGCCGAGCGCGACGACCTGGACAAGGTGGTCGACCGGGTCGTCACCCGCGCGTACGCGGTCGAGGAGCGCATGACGATCGATGTCCTGGTGCACAGCAACGGCGACATCGTCCACACCGACTGGGCGCTCAACGAAGCGGCCGTGCAGAAGGTGTCGCCCGAGCGGATGCTCGAAGTCGTCCTGGAGATCGACGGCCGGCCGGTCACCGGATTCGGCTGCGACGGGATCGTCTGTGCGACGCCGACCGGGTCGACGGCGTACGCGTTCTCGGCCGGCGGACCGGTGGTGTGGCCGGAGGTCGAGGCGCTGCTGATGGTACCGATCAGCGCCCATGCCCTGTTCGCCAAGCCGCTGGTGACGTCGCCGACCTCGGTGCTGGCCGTCGAGGTCCAGCCGCACACGCCGCACGGGGTGCTGTGGTGCGACGGACGCAGGACCGTGGAGCTGCCGGCCGGAGCGCGCGTCGAGGTGCGGCGCGGCACGGTGCCCGTACGGCTGGCTCGGCTGCACCACGCCTCGTTCACGGACCGGCTGGTGGCGAAGTTCGCGCTGCCGGTCTCGGGGTGGCGGGGCGCCCCCCACTGATCGCTCGCGGTGCGCCGGACGACTGCTCCGGAACCCCAGGTCGTGGTCGCACGGCGCACGGGAGAGTGAATCCGCGGCCGGGGCCCGTCGCACAGCGGGGCCCGGACCTCGTAAGGTCGTGTCCGTGTTGGAGGAGATGCGGATACGGTCGCTCGGGGTCATCGACGACGCGGTGGTGGAGCTGTCACCCGGTTTCACCGCGGTGACGGGTGAGACCGGCGCGGGCAAGACCATGGTCGTCACCAGCCTGGGACTGCTGCTCGGCGGGCGCGCCGACCCCGCCCTGGTGAGGGTCGGCGCAAAAGCTGCTGTCGTCGAAGGGCGGATCACTGTGTCCGCCGGTGACACGGCCGCCGTGCGGGCCGAGGAGGCGGGGGCCGAACTCGACGACGGTGCGCTGCTGATCAGCCGTACCGTTTCCGCTGAGGGGCGCTCGCGCGCCCATCTCGGCGGCAGGTCCGTTCCGGTGGGCGTGCTCGCCGAACTCGCGGACGAACTCGTGGCCGTGCACGGCCAGACCGACCAGCAGGGGCTGCTCAAGCCCGCCCGGCAGCGGCAGGCCCTGGACCGGTACGCGGGTGACGGAGTCGCCGTGCCGCACGCCAAGTACGCGGCGGCGTACCGGCGGCTGCGGGCCGTGGTCACGGAGCTCGACGAGCTGACCACGCGGGCCCGCGAACGCGCCCAGGAAGCGGATCTGCTGCGCTTCGGGCTCGGTGAGATCGCCGGGGTCGAACCGCTCCCCGGCGAGGACGTCGACCTGGCAGCCGAAGCCGAGCGGCTCGGCCATGCCGAAGCGCTCGCGTCCGCCGCGTCCCTCGCGCACGCCGCGCTCGCGGGCAACCCGGAGGACCAGGAGGCCGTCGACGCGACGACCGTCGTCGCGGCCGCCGGACGGTCGCTGGACGCCGTCCGTGCCCACGACCCTGCGCTGGCCGCGCTCGCCGACCGGATCGGTGAGATCTCGATCCTGCTCGCCGACGTCGCGGGCGAACTGGCCGGATACGCCGATCAGCTGGACGCCGATCCGCTGCGGCTCGCCGCCGTCGAGGAGAGGCGCGCCGCGCTCACCGGCCTCACCCGCAAGTACGGCGAGGACATCGCCGCCGTGCTCGCCTGGGCCGAGGACGGGGCCGCCCGGCTCACCGAGCTGGAGGGCGACGACGACCGGATCGGCGAGCTGACCGGGGAACGGGACGCATTGCGGGCCGAACTCTCCGACCTCGGACAGGCGTTGACCGATGCGCGGACGGCGGCGGCGGCACTCTTCGCCGAAGCGGTGACCGCGGAACTGGCCTCGCTCGCCATGCCGCACGCCCGGGTCTCGTTCGACATCCGGCAGACCGACGCGGCGGACGAGGCGTCCGGCATCGAGATCGGCGGCCGCAGCGTCGTCTACGGTCCGTCCGGCGCCGACGAGGTCGAGCTGCTGCTGGCACCGCACCCCGGCGCCCAGCCCCGGCCGATCGCCAAGGGAGCTTCGGGCGGTGAGCTGTCCCGGGTGATGCTGGCCGTCGAGGTGGTCTTCGCGGGCTCCGACCCCGTACCCACGTATCTCTTCGACGAGGTCGACGCGGGTGTCGGCGGCAAGGCGGCCGTCGAGGTGGGGCGACGGCTGGCGAAGCTCGCCAGGTCGGCACAGGTGGTCGTCGTGACGCACCTGCCCCAGGTGGCGGCCTTCGCCGACCGCCAGCTGCTGGTCGAGAAGACGGTCGACGGCTCGGTGACCAGCAGTGGTGTCAAGGTCCTGGAGGGCGAGGAGCGGGTACGGGAACTGTCCCGGATGCTTGCGGGGCAGGAGGACTCCGAGACGGCCCGGGCGCACGCCGAGGAGCTGCTGGCCGCGGCTCGGGCGGACGGGTAGCGGGGGCGCGACGCCCTGGGAGCGCCGGGTCCTGTTGCCCCGGTGCTTCGGTCCGGGGCCGGGTTCGTAGCCTGGCTCCCATGGGAGCAATGATCAGCAGGGCCCTCGCCGCTGCCGTCGCCGCCGGGGTCGCCGGTGGGGTCCACCGGGCGCTTCGGGCCCGGCCGCACCAGCGGTGGCAGCGCACCGACTACGCGGGCCGCGCCGTCGATCTGTACGCGGGGCCCGCCACCGTGGTCGGAGCCGCCGTCCTGCCGCTGGCGCCTCGCGCCCGGGCCGCCGCTGTGCTGCCGCGTCGGCCGCCCATGCGGCGGGGGGCGGTGGCAGCGGCTGCGTACGGGGGCCGGATCAGCGGGCTCGCCCAGGCGCTGGCGGGTCGCTGACACGGCAATATCGCACCGCTGTACTCACCCGTCCGGGTGGTAACGCAGGCCCGGTTGTCGCCGCGCGCGCCGGAACGACGGCCCGACGGTCCCGGAACGTGCGTACGGACTGGCATCCTTGGCGGTGCACATACCGCCGACTCGGGAGCTCCGGGAGCCATTCAACGTGTCACAGCTGCGTACGGTCCAAGTCCTGGGCGGCGGCAGTGCCGGCAGCAGCGCTCACGTCGGCTCGCTGGCCGCAGGGCTGGTGGCGAGAGGGGTGCAGGTCACCGTCTGCGCCCCGGCCGAACTGGACCGCGCCTACGACTTCTCCGGCACCGGGGCCCGCTTCGTCCCCGTACCGCGACGCAGTGACCCGGCCGCCGTCGCCGCGCTGCGGGCGGGATGCGCGGGGGCGGACGTGGTCCATGCGCACGGGCTGCACGCCGCCGTACGGGCCGGTCTTGCGCTCGGTGGACGGCGCACACCGCTGGTCCTGACCTGGCACACCCGGGCGTATGCCGAAGGTGCCCGCAGCCGGTTGCTCCACCTGCTGGAGCGAAGGGCCGCCCGGGCTGCGGCCGTTGTGCTCGGTACGTCGTCGGATCTGGTCGACCGGGCGCGGCACCGAGGTGCGCGTGACGCCCGTCTCGCTCCGGTCGCCGTTGCGCCGCGCAGTCCGGCTCTGCTCCACGGTGGCAAGGTGCGCGCAGAACTCGGTTCTGTGGGGCGGCCGTTACTGATCTCGGTCGGCAGTCTCGTACCGCATCGCGGGTACGACACGCTGCTCGACGCGGCCCGGATGTGGCGCCAACTCGACCCGGTACCCCTGCTGGTCATCGCGGGGGAGGGGCGGGAGCGGAGCGCTCTGCAGCGGCGGATCCGGAACGAGGATCTGCCCGCCAGGCTGGTCGGCAGCCGGGACGACATCGCGGAACTCCTCGCCGCCGCGGATCTGGCCGTGCTGCCGAGCCGCTGGGAGGCGCGGTCGGTGCCGGCGCAGGAGGCGCTGCGGCTGGGGGTGCCGCTGGTTGCCACCGCGGTGGGCGGAGTGCCCGAACTCGTGGGGGACGCGGCGGAACTTGTGCCGTACGGGAACGCGGAGGCGCTGGCGCGGGTGGTCGCGCGGCTGCTCGGAGATCCGGCGGCGCGGGAGCGGATGGCTGCTGCGGGGCGGGTGCAGGCGGCGAGTTGGCCCACGGAGGACGACACGATCGCGCAAGTGCTGAGTGTCTACGACGAGTTGACCCAGCCGTTGGCGACGCGGGGGAGGTGACGTGCGGTGTTGCCGCGGCGCCCGGTGGCCGCTTCGTCCTCCGTCGCCGACCGGGTCTCAATTCTGAGTCCCGGTCGCTGTTCCGTTCTCAACTGCCGGACGGGCCCGGTGCGGCGTGGCGGCGGGCTCTCAGGGCCAGGCTCAGGGCGAGGACCGTCTGGGGGTCGTCCAGGTCCGTGCCGAGCAGTTCGCCGATGCGGGCCAGACGGTTGTAGAGCGTCTGGCGGTTCAGGTGCAGGTCGCGTGCCGTCTCCGCCTTGCGGCCCGCGTGGGCGAGATACGACTCCAGGGTGGGCAGCAGCGGTGGGCGCGACGTGCGGTCGTGGTCGCGCAGCGGGCCGATCGCCCGGTCCACGAAGGCCGCCAGGTCCGGGTGGTTCCGCAGCCGCCACAGCAGCAGGTCGATGTCGAGCCGCCGGGCGTCGTACCAGGGCCGGTCGTCGAGGCCCTGCGCGGCGGTCGCCGTCTCCGCGGCGTGTCGCAGTCCCGCTCCGGCGGCCGCCCAGCCACCCGCGACCCCGACCACCACGACCGGCGGATGTGAGCCGGCCCGTTCCAGACCGGCCCGTTCGACGCCTGCCCGCAACGCGGCCGCCACCCGGTCGGCCACCGCCGTGCGCTCCGTCTCGGACCGTAGCCCGAGCAGCAGCGGAACCCGGCCCTCCACGGGCCTTACGCCGAGCAGTACCGGCACCCCCACCGATGACAGTTCCTCCAGGACCGCGCGCGCCAGGAGCGCCCAGTTGCCCGACGGGGACAGCTCGGGGGCCAGTCGCATCACCACGGGCAGCAACGGCGCCTCGCCGGGCCTGAAGCCCAGTACGCGCGCCTGCGCGGGCGCGTCCTCCGGCGTGATCCGGCCCTCCGCGAGGTCCGTCAGGAAGTCGCCGCGGCCGCGGGCGGCGAGTTCCTCCTCCTGGCGGGCCTGCATCAGCACCACGGCGAGAATGCCGGCCGCCCGCTCGGCAGCCATCCGGTGCACGGTCACCAGCGGCCCGGACACGGCGAGCAGGACCAGCCTGGCCCGTACCGCACCGGTTCCGGGGCCGCCGCCGGGCACATCCACCAGTACCGCGCCCGTGGGCGGTGTCTCGCGGGCCGCCCGGCCACCGCGCATCCCGTCCCAGATCTGGAGCGGATCGGCGGAGACCGGGCCGGAGCCGGGGCCCGCCGCGTACAGCAGCTGACCGTCCGGCGTCTCCAGGAAGACCGGGTTGGCGTTGAAGTCCGCCAGGATGCCGAGCACCTGCGGGATCCCGCCGCCGCCGAGCAGCGCCTCCGTACACCGCCGGTGCACGTCCTCGGCCTGCCGCAGCAGTGCGTAGTGACCGTTGACGATCTCGGTGTGGATCTCCTCGGTGACCGTCACGAACGGCACCTCGCGGTGAAGCTGTACGAGTGGGAGGCCGGCGGCCCGCGCGGCGTCCACGATCGAGGCGGGCAGCCTGTTGAACCGCGGCCCGAGCTCCACCACCACGGCGGCGATGCCCCGGTCGGCGAGCCTGCGCACGAAGGCGCGCTGCTCGGCGGGCCGGGTGCCGAGCCCCAGGCCGGTGGTGAGCAGCAGTTCACCGCCTTTGAGCAGCGAGGCGATGTTCGGGACCTCGCCCGCGTGCACCCAGCGCACCGTGCGGCCCAGCCGGTCCGCGCCCGCCACCACCTCGGGGAGCCCGCTGCGCAGCCCCGGCAGCTCGAGGGCGCGCTGCACGGTGATGCCGCCTTGGTTCTCCACTGGTTCGGGCCTCGTGCTTCCGTTCGCGTGGGGCGGTCTGTCGCCCTGACCAGGAAGGTACCGGCCGGATGAAGGGAGGGCGTCGTCGGGGGAGTTCATCGGGCGACGGAGGCGGGCTCGACATTGTGGTTGAGGCGGAACACATTGTCGGGGTCGTACGCGGCCTTGACCGCGGCGAGGCGGGCGTAGTTCTCGACGCCGAGTCCGGCGACGACCCGGTCCTCGCCCTCGCGCCCGATGAAGTTGAGGTAGACGGCGCCGCTGGACCAGGGGCGGACGTCGGCGCGCAACCGGCGCACCCACTGCTTGCCGCGCTCGTCGTCGGACGGGCTCTCCCAGACGCCGAAGGGGTGTACCGCCCAGGGGGCGGTGCGCCACGGCACCGGGTAGTCGGCGGGGCCCCGGGCCACCGCGCCGCCCATCGGGAAGAGGACGTGCTGCGAGTTGGAGGGGACCGGCATGTCGGGGGCGCGGGCGCAGAACAGATCGACCGCCTCGTCGGGGAGACTGTCGAGATGCTCGGCGGACCAGTAGTTCCGCAGTCCCGGCGGATCGTCGAGCATGCACTGCAGCTCCGCGTAACGGATGTCGGAGATCACCTCCGCCTCGTGGCCGATGTCGAGGGCCGGCCGGGCCACGTCGACGGCCTCGCCCGGAGGACCCGTCCAGGTGACCAGGACCGCGCAGATGAGCGTGGAGACCACGTGCTTCGGTACGAAGTCCTCCGGCGGTGCGGTGAAGTAGAGGAACGCACCGCCCGCCCCGTCCGGCGCGGAGGCCATCAAGTCCCGGTAGGCGCGCATGACTTCGGGCCCGTCCTCGGGGCGGCACAGCAGCATCACGTAGGACATGGCGGGCAGCTCGTACAGATTCAGTGTGAGGGAGGTGACGACGCCGAAGTTTCCGCCGCCGCCGTGCAGGGCCCAGAAGAGCTCGGGATTCTCGTCGAGGCTCGCGTGGACGGTGCTGCCGTCCGCCGTCACCAGTTCGGCGGCCACCAGGTTGTCGCAGGCCAGGCCGAAGCTGCGCTCCAGCCAGCCGGAGCCGCCGCCGAGCACGAAGCCGCCCACGCCGGTGGTGGAGACCCGGCCACCGGTGGTCGCAAGGCCGTACGCCTGGGTGGCCCGGTCCAGGTCCCTGATGAGGGCGCCACCGCCGATACGTGCCGCCTGGTCGGCCGGAGCGACGGTCACGCCGTTCATGCGGCGCAGGTCGACCACCAGGCCGCCGTCGGTGGACGACATGCCCGCGACGCTGTGGCCGCCGCCACGGACCGCGATCTCCAGACCGTGCTCGCGGGCGAACCGCACGGACCGTGCCACGTCGGTCTCCGACGCGCACTGGGCGACCACCGCGGGCCGCCGGTCGATCATGCCGTTGAAGACCGTGCGCGCCTCGTCGTACGCGGAGTCACCGGGGGCGAGGACCGCGCCGGTGAAGTCCCGGCGCAGACCGTCCAGAGCACGGTCCGTCCCACTGCTGATGCCGGTGGTGCGGGGCGTCATGATGCCCCCTTCCGAGGGCGTGACAGGTCAGTTCCATCGTAAGGGCTGTCCCTCGGGCCGGGGCCGCGAAGCCCCGCCCGGCCCGCACCGGCCGTCGGACACGGTCCTGCCACGCCACCGTTCGGTCAGCCGACGTAGGCCCCGCTCGCGGTCAGCCGCAGCGCCGTGTCGATCAGGGGGACGTGGCTGAAGGCCTGCGGGAAGTTCCCCACCTGACGCTGCAGCCGCGAATCCCACTCCTCCGCCAGCAGCCCCAGATCGTTGCGCAGCGACAGCAGACGCTCGAACAGCTGGCGTGCCTCGTCGACCCGGCCGATCATCGCCAGGTCGTCCGCCAGCCAGAACGAGCACGCCAGGAACGCGCCCTCGTCGCCCTCCAGGCCGTCGACGCCCGCGGTCTCGCCCGTGGTGGGGTAGCGCAGCACGAACCCGTCCTCCGTGGACAGCTCCCGCTGGATCGCCTCGATCGTGCCGATCACCCGCTTGTCGTCCGGCGGCAGGAAGCCCATCTGCGGGATCAGCAGCAGCGATGCGTCCAGCTCCTTCGACCCGTAGGACTGGGTGAAGGTGTTCCGTTCCTTGTCGTAGCCGTTCTCGCAGACATCGCGGTGGATGTCGTCGCGCAGCTCGCGCCACCGCTCCAACGGCCCGTCGGTGTCCCCGGACTCGATCAGCTTGATGGTGCGGTCGACGGCGACCCAGGCCATCACCTTGGAGTGGACGAAGTGGCGGCGCGGTCCGCGCACCTCCCAGATGCCCTCGTCCGGCTCGTCCCAGTGGTTCTCCAGATACTCGATCAGCTTGAGCTGGAGCCCCATCGCGTAGTCGTTGCGGGTCAGGCCCGTCATGTGTGCGAGATGCAGTGCCTCGGTGATCTCGCCGTACACATCGAGCTGCAGCTGGTTCGCCGCGCCGTTGCCGACCCGGACCGGGCCGGAGTTCTCGTAACCGGGCAGCCAGTCCAGCTCGGCCTCGCCCAGCTCGCGCTCGCCCGCGATGCCGTACATGATCTGCAGGTTCTCCGGGTCACCCGCGACCGCCCGCAGCAGCCACTCACGCCAGGCGCGGGCCTCCTCGCGGTAGCCGGTGCGCAGCAGGGAGGAGAGGGTGATCGCGGCGTCACGCAGCCAGGTGTAGCGGTAGTCCCAGTTGCGCGAGCCGCCGATGTCCTCCGGGAGCGAGGTGGTCGGCGCGGCGACGATGCCGCCGGTCGGGGCATACGTCAGGGCCTTCAGCGTGATCAGCGAGCGGACCACCGCCTCCCGATAGGGGCCGTGGTACGTGCACTGCTCGACCCACTCGCGCCAGAAGTCCTCGGTCGCCTCCAGTGCGCCCGCGGGGTCCGGCAGCGCGGGCGGCTCCCGGTGCGAGGGCTGCCAGCTGATGGTGAACTCGATCCGGTCGCCCGGTGCGACGGTGAAGTCGGAGTACGTCGTCAGGTTCTCGCCGAACGTGTCGGCGGGCGTGTCAAGCCAGACGGAGTCCGGGCCGGCCACCGCGACCGTACGGCCGTCGACCCGGTGCACCCACGGGATCACCCGCCCGTAGCTGAACCGCATCCGCAGCTCGGAGCGCATCGACACCCGGCCGCTGATCCCTTCCACGATCCGGATCAGCTGCGGTGCGCTGTCACGTGGGGGCATGAAATCGGTCACCCGGACCGTGCCGCGCGGCGTGTCCCACTCCGATTCCAGGATCAGGGAGTCGCCGCGATAACGCCGCCGGTCCGCGACGGGTGGTTCGGACCCTTCCGCGTGCGCGGGGCCCAGGCGCCAGAAGCCGTGCTCCTCGGTACCCAGCAGTCCCGCGAAGACGGCATGCGAGTCGAAGCGGGGCAGGCACAGCCAGTCCGCCGTTCCGTCCCGGCAGACCAGTGCGGCGGTCTGCATGTCTCCGATGAGTGCGTAATCCTCGATGCGCCCGGCCACGTGCATCTCCAGTCGAACGGCCACGTCGCCCCGTGGGGCGCTTACTGCGGGTAAAAAGGTCGTTTCAAGGGGTTGTTGTGGGGAGCCGAGGGCTTGAATGGGTCGCCCGGCTGCGAGTGTCCGAGCAGGATACGACGCACGTCCATGATCCGCGCGACGGTCCAGGTAACACATCTGAGCCGAACGGGTGGGGACCGAACACGGTGTGGTGATCTTGCGAGGCTGGTGCGCCGGGTGTGGCCGGAAGCAGGCTCCCCCAGTCGCTGATACCCTGGTAGCCCGTGGACCGGTGGTCGTCAGCGACAGCGGACGAGGCCCCCGAACCGCAGCGACGGCACCTTCGGACTCTCCGAACGGCAACGCCGGTACGCACCTCAAGATCAGCGACCACGGGAGCCCCCTTTGGCTATGCAGCCCACATCCACGACGACCAAGCACATCTTCGTCACCGGGGGTGTCGCCTCTTCCCTCGGCAAGGGTCTGACTGCCTCCAGCCTGGGTGCCCTGCTCAAGGCGCGGGGCCTTCGGGTCACGATGCAGAAGCTCGACCCGTACCTCAATGTCGACCCCGGCACGATGAACCCGTTCCAGCACGGCGAGGTGTTCGTCACCAACGACGGCGCCGAGACCGACCTGGACATCGGCCACTACGAGCGTTTCCTCGACGTCGACCTCGACGGCTCCGCCAACGTCACGACCGGTCAGGTGTACTCGCAGGTCATCGCCAAGGAGCGGCGTGGCGAGTACCTCGGTGACACCGTCCAGGTCATCCCGCACATCACCAACGAGATCAAGCACCGCATCCGCCGCATGGCCACCGACGACGTCGATGTCGTCATCACCGAGGTCGGCGGCACGGTCGGCGACATCGAGTCGCTGCCGTTCCTGGAGACCGTCCGCCAGGTCCGCCACGAGGTCGGCCGGGACAACGTCTTCGTCGTGCACATCTCGCTGCTGCCGTACATCGGCCCGTCCGGCGAGCTGAAGACCAAGCCCACCCAGCACTCGGTCGCGGCGCTGCGGAACATCGGTATTCAGCCGGACGCGATCGTGCTGCGCGCCGACCGTGACGTACCGACCGCCATCAAGCGCAAGATCTCGCTGATGTGCGACGTGGACGAGGCCGCAGTGGTGGCCTGCGTGGACGCCAAGTCGATCTACGACATCCCCAAGGTGCTGCACACCGAGGGCCTGGACGCCTACGTCGTGCGCAAGCTCGACCTGCCGTTCCGCGACGTCGACTGGACCACCTGGGACGACCTGCTGGACCGCGTCCACAACCCCGACCACGAGATCACCGTCGCGCTCGTCGGCAAATACATCGACCTGCCCGACGCGTATCTCTCGGTCACCGAGGCCATCCGGGCCGGCGGTTTCGCGAACAAGGCCCGCGTCAAGGTCAAGTGGGTCGCCTCCGACGACTGCAAGACCCCGGCCGGCGCCGCCGGGCAGCTCTCCGACGTCGACGCGATCTGCGTCCCGGGCGGGTTCGGCGACCGTGGCGTCAACGGCAAGATCGGCGCCATCCAGTACGCCCGCGAGAACAAGGTGCCGCTGCTCGGCCTCTGTCTCGGCCTGCAGTGCATCGTGATCGAGGCGGCGCGCAACCTCGCCGAGATCCCCGACGCCAACTCCACCGAGTTCGACGCCGCCACCTCCCACCCCGTCATCTCGACGATGGAGGAGCAGCTCGCATACGTCGAGGGCGCCGGTGACCTGGGCGGCACCATGCGGCTCGGCCTGTACCCGGCGAAGCTCGCCGAGGGTTCGCTGGTCCGTGAGGCGTACGACGACCAGCCGTACGTGGAGGAGCGTCACCGCCACCGCTACGAGGTCAACAACGCCTACCGCGCCGAGCTGGAGAAGAAGGCCGGTCTGGTCTTCTCCGGCACGTCCCCGGACAACAAGCTCGTCGAGTACGTCGAGTACCCGCGCGAGGTGCACCCCTACCTGGTCGCCACCCAGGCGCACCCGGAACTCCGGTCCCGGCCGACCCGCCCGCACCCGCTCTTCGCGGGCCTGGTCAAGGCGGCTGTCGAGCGCAAGACCGCCGGCAAGCAGGGCACCACGTCGGGCAAGTAGTCCGACGGCAGACAGGCGTTACCGTTGACCGGGGTACGGATCCACGAGGGTCCGTGCCCCGGTTTCTGTTTTTTGTGGGAGGACGTAGATGGGTATCCAGGACACGCCCGAGGAGTGGCTGGTCACCGCGACCGGGACCCCCTTCACGGGCAACAAGACCAGCGTCCGCACCGACGACGTGGTGATGCCCGATGGCTCCGTCGTGCGCCGCGACTACCAGGTCCATCCGGGATCGGTCGCCGTGCTCGCGCTCGACGACGAGGGCCGGGTCCTCGTGCTGCGGCAGTACCGGCACCCCGTGCGGCAGAAGCTCTGGGAGATCCCGGCAGGCCTGCTCGACGTCCCCGGTGAGAACCCGCTGCACGCGGCGCAGCGTGAGCTCTACGAGGAGGCGTACGTCAAGGCCGAGGACTGGCGGGTGCTGACCGACGTCTACACCACGCCCGGCGGCTGCGACGAAGCGGTACGGATCTTCCTCGCCCGGAATCTCTCCGAGGCCGACGGCGAGCGCTTCGAGGTCTCCGAGGAGGAGGCCGACATGGAGCTGGCCCGGGTGGAGGTCAAGGAGCTCGTGCGGGGGGTGCTCGCCGGGGAGCTGCACAACAACTGCCTCGTGGTGGGCGTTCTTTCGCTCGCGGCGGTGCTCGCCGGTGACGGGATCGACTCGCTGCGGCCGGCGGAGGCGCCGTGGCCGGCCAGGCCGTTCGAGGTCTGAGGCCCCGTCGGTCCGGCGGTTCGCCGGACCTGACGGTCCGTTGCGGCGAACAGAGGTCCTTTGGTCGGACAAAATGCTGATCCGATCGAGGGACCTGTCCGCCGCGCTCCACCGTGTTCGTGTACCCGCCTGAACTACGCTCGGAATGCCCTGGCCGGAGTCCCGGCGGGCAACGCGTGCAGCGAAGTGGAGCGTGGCCCGTGACGGATCAGGTGGTGGACACCAGCGGCCCGGCATCGGCGGCGGGGACCGAGGGGCCGTCCGGCGCCGCACCACGCCAATTCTTCGGCCGCGAACGCGAGTTGAAGGAGCTCAAGGCCGACATCGAACGGGCCGGACTGGACACCCTGGCCGGGCGCAAAGCGGCCCGTGCCAGGGTCCTGCTGATTGCCGGACGCCCCGGCTCCGGGCGCACCGCACTCGCCGAGGAACTCACCCGCGCACTGCTGGACACCGGCGACTACCCCGACGGGTTGCTCCGGGTCAGGCTGACCGACCTCGGCGGCGCCCCCGTCCCCACCGAACGCACCGCCCGGGACCTCCTCGACCAGCTGGAGGTCGCCGGGCCGCCCGGCGCGGACGGGGACGAACTGTCCCAGCTGGTCCGCGAGGCCCTCGCCGACCGGCACGTCCTGCTGCTGCTCGACGACGCGGCCGACGCCGAACAGGTCGACCCGCTGCTGCCGGACAATCCCGGCTGCCTGGTGGTCGCCACCGCGCAAGGCCCGCTCACCGGCATCTCCGGCGTCCGCCCATGCACCATCGGCGGCCTCGACAAGGGCTCCGCCGTCCAGCTGCTGGCCGACGCCATCGGCCAGGTAAGGATCACGGTGGACCCGCTGACCGCCGAGAGCCTCGCCGAGGAGTGCGGTGGACAGCCTGCCGCCCTGGTCATGATCGGCGGCTGGCTCGCCGCCCACCCCATGGCATCGGTCGCCGATGTCACCAAGCAGCTGCGCGAGCTGCCGGACGACGCCGACCAGCCCACCGGCGCCCGCCCGCTGGCCCGCGCCTTCCGGCTGGTCTACGAGTCCCTGCCGCAGACCGCCGGCCGGATACTGCGACTGCTCGCGCTCGCCCCCGCAGGGCTCGCCGACGCCCACACCGCGTCCGCGCTGGCAGGCTGCTCGGTCTCGGCCGCCCAGTCGACCCTCGACGACTTCGTCCGGCTGGGCCTGCTCCGTACCAACGGCGCGGAGGTGCCGCAGTACGAGGTGCCCGGCTGCCTCGCCCCGCTGCTGCAGGCCCTGCTCGCGGACCGCGACCGGCCGGCCGAGATCCAGCTCGCCAGGGCCCGGTTGCTGGAGCGGACCGTGCGTCAGCTCCAGTCCTGCCGGGCGATCACCGACCCGGAGGGTTCCGAGGCCCGTCGGAAGCTCGCCGGACTGCCGCGCTCGCTGCGCTTTCCACACCCCGAAGCGGCCGCCGCCTGGCTGCGGATCCGCCGTCCGGCCCTGCTCGCCGCCGCCCGGATCGCCGTGGAGGACGGTGAACTCGACACCCTGGCGCGGAGGCTGGTGGCCGCCCTGGTGCGGGCGCTGGCCGTGCATCAGGGCACCGAGGCCGCGGCATCCGATCTGTACGGTCTGCACGGACTCGTCCTGGCCGTCGCCGAGCGGCGCGATCTGCCCCGCGAGCGGGCTGCCGCACTGCTCAATCTCGCCGATCTGGACGCCAGGACCGGCCGCACGCGGGAGGCGCTGACCCGCTATCGGGCAGCCCTGGACGCAGGACGGGCGGCGAAGGACCCGTACGCGACGGGCAGGGCGATGGAATCCGTAGGAGGCGCCTACGCCGAGCTGGGGGACTTCCACCGGGCCTCCGACTGGTACGGCCGGGCGCTTGCGCAGCGGCTCACCCACGGCGAGCTCGCCGACGAGGCGCGGCTGTACGGGCGGCTCGGCTCCGTCCACACCTACGCCGGACAGTACGGCGAGGCGCTCCGGAACTGGCGGGCCGCGGCGGCGGTGTACCGCAGGCTCGGCGATCTCGCCGCACAGGCGCGGGCACTCAGCGAGGCCGCCCGGGTGCAGGAGTACGCGGGACGGCCGCAGGAGTCGCTGCGCACCTGCCAGGAGGCCGTCGAGTGGGCGCGGCAGGCCAAGGACGTACGGCTGCAGGCCGCGCTGGAGCTCCGGCTGGCCGACACGCTCGACCGGCTCGGCGACCCGGCTGCGGCCGGGTTGCACCGCGGAACGGCGCAGAGACTGCTGGGCAAGGATGAGCCAGCCTGCGAAATCCGTAGTGGGTCGACTGAAAATTAATGCTTTGTAAGGCTAGACAGCGAGAAGCCCTTCATTAAACTGGCTCTGCCGCGTACGTTCGCGGTGTCTCCATTTACACTGTGTGTATCCGGGTATGCACCTCTATGCCCGGAGTAACCCTCTGAGTCAAGGACCGTGATCGACGTGAAGGTCGGCATCCCCCGCGAAGTCAAGAACAACGAGTTCCGCGTGGCCATCACGCCCGCCGGTGTGCATGAGCTCGTCCGCCACGGCCACCAGGTCGTCGTCGAGCAGAACGCCGGTGCAGGGTCCTCGATCACGGACGCGGAGTACGTCGCCGCGGGGGCGCGGATCCTCCCCACCGCCGACGAGGTCTGGGCCACCGCCGACCTGCTCCTCAAGGTCAAGGAGCCGGTCGCCGAGGAGTACCACCGCCTCCGCAAGGACCAGACGCTCTTCACCTACCTGCACCTCGCCGCCTCCCGCGAGTGCACGGACGCGCTGCTGGGGTCCGGCACCACGGCGATCGCGTACGAGACCGTCGAGACCGCCAACCGCGCGCTGCCGCTGCTCGCCCCGATGTCCGAGGTCGCGGGCCGGCTGGCCCCGCAGGTCGGTGCGTACCACCTGATGCGCTCGGTCGGTGGCCGCGGCGTGCTGCCGGGTGGCGTCCCGGGTACCGCACCCGCCGAGGCCGTCGTCATCGGTGGCGGTGTCTCCGGCTGGAACGCCACACAGATCGCCGTCGGTCTCGGCTTCCACGTCACGCTGCTCGACCGGGACATCAACAAGCTGCGCGAGGCCGACAAGGTCTTCGGTACCAAGGTGAAGACGGTCGTCTCCAACTCCTTCGAGCTGGAGAAGGCGGTCATCGAGGCCGACCTCGTCATCGGTGCCGTGCTGATCCCCGGCGCGAAGGCTCCGAAGCTGGTCACCAACGAGCTCGTCGCCAAGATGAAGCCCGGAAGTGTACTTGTCGACATTGCAATCGACCAGGGTGGCTGCTTCGAGGACTCGCACCCGACGACGCACGCCGAGCCGACCTTCATGGTCCACAACTCGGTCTTCTACTGCGTCGCCAACATGCCGGGAGCGGTGCCGAACACCTCCACGTACGCGCTCACCAACGCCACGCTGCCGTACATCCTGGAGCTCGCCAACCGCGGCTGGACCGAGGCGCTTCGGCGTGACGCCGCGCTCGCCAAGGGCCTCAACACCCATGAGGGCCAGGTGGTTTACCGCGAGGTGGCGGAGGCGCACGGTCTGGAGCACGTCGAGCTGAGCACACTTCTCGGCTGACGGGTCAACATCTTTCGTCAACCTCACGCGTCCGGCCGGACCTTGCCGAGCAAGGTCCGGCCGGACGCATGTCGGGTCACTGTGAGAGCCTTGCGCAACTTGCCTTGAACGTAACCCTTTACCCGTTTCGAGCACCCGTGAATGGTGCGCCGGAGCGACCGTGCACCCTTGACAGGCGGGTGTTCGATTGCCGACACATCGGGCCGGGTCCGGCGGATTGTGTTGCTGCGAACCGGTGACACGCCATAGAGTCGCCAATCGTCGGCATGGTGTCACGCTGACCTATCGATAAGTTTCCTGGTCACGTCCAAGGAGGTAAGACGACTTGTGAATGAGTCGACATTTACTCCCGGGGGTGTTCAACCAGGGATGCCTGCACGGGGCCAGAGCCCGATCGGGCTGGAGGCTGTCGGCTCCGTCGCTGTCCGCACCTTCGCCACCCACCAGCACATGACGACAGCCCCCCAGATGATGGACGGCCTAAACGTGAACGCCATGGCCGGCAACGAGAGTGGCCGAGAGACCGCCCACTTCGCCGACTTCGACGAGGTGCCCCAGGGGCACTTCTACGACCCCGACGCCGAGTACGAGCCCGACCCGGAGTACGCGGCCACCCTCGCGCCCGACGCTGCCCGCCAGCGCCGCGAGCGGATCGGCCCGACCGGCCGGCCTCTGCCCTACTTCCCGATCCCGGGCCCGCTGACCGATCACGGTCCCGCGAAGATCATCGCGATGTGCAACCAGAAGGGCGGCGTCGGCAAGACCACGTCGACCATCAACCTCGGTGCCGCGCTCGCGGAGTACGGACGCCGTGTCCTGCTCGTCGACTTCGACCCGCAGGGGGCCCTGTCCGTCGGTCTCGGCGTCAACCCGATGGAGCTCGACCTCACGGTCTACAACCTGCTCATGGAGCGGGGCATGTCGGCCGACGAGGTCCTCCTGAAGACCGCCGTGCCCAACATGGACCTGCTGCCGAGCAACATCGACCTGTCGGCCGCCGAGGTGCAGCTGGTCAGTGAGGTGGCCCGGGAGTCCACGCTGCAGCGCGCCCTGAAGCCGCTGATGGCCGACTACGACTACATCGTGATCGACTGTCAGCCCTCGCTGGGCCTGCTCACGGTGAACGCCCTGACGGCTGCTCACAAGGTGATAGTGCCGCTCGAGTGCGAGTTCTTCGCACTCCGTGGTGTGGCACTGCTCACCGAGACCATCGAGAAGGTGCAGGAGCGGCTCAACCCGGAGCTGGAGCTCGACGGCATTCTCGCCACCATGTACGACTCCCGTACGGTGCACAGCCGCGAGGTCCTCGCGCGGGTCGTCGAGGCCTTCGACGAGCACGTCTACCACACGGTGATCGGGCGCACGGTGCGCTTCCCGGAGACCACGGTCGCCGGCGAGCCCATCACCACGTACGCCTCCAACTCGGTCGGTGCAGCCGCCTATCGCCAGCTCGCCAGGGAGGTGCTCGCCCGGTGTCACGCCGAGTGAGTCTGCCCGGGGCCGACGAACTGTTCCGTACCACCGGGGGGATGGGGCTGCAGTCCTCGTCCCCCGCGGACCGGCGGCGCAAGGCGAACGGCGAGGCGCGGGTTCCGGCTCCGGCCGGTGAGAGCGATTCCACGGCGGACGGGTCCGGAGCGGCCGAGGCCGGTGGATCCGGGACCCTGACGTCGGGGGAGGAACATTCGGCGGCGGACGCCGACACGGGAGACTCCCGGAGCCGTGGCGGGGAGAACGACCGGGCGGCAGCCGCTCAGGCGGGCCGTCGGCCCCAGCCCTCGTCCGGGACGCAGCAGGAGGCTCCAGCCGTCCAGCAGCAGCGCAGGCGCGGAGGCGGGCGCGGAGCGAACCGGCGGCCGAGCGGCCGGGAGCGCCACGACGAGAAGATCACCGTCTATGTCTCGGCCGAGGAACTGATGGACCTCGAACACGCGCGGCTCGTCCTGCGCGGCGAGCACGGGCTCGCCGTCGACCGTGGGCGGATCGTCCGCGAGGCGGTCGCCGTGGTCCTCGCCGACCTGGAGTCGCGGGGTGACGCAAGCATCCTCGTACGGCGGTTGCGCGGCCGCTGACCGGTACGGCGGGCCGGTAACCTGCCCGGGGGGCCGCTGCCGAGCTGCCCGGCCGTCTCCGTACGGCACATCGCCCGCCCGTATCCCCGCCGCACCCTGGACCCCCATGCCGACGACCGACGAGCCCGCCCGCACGCCCCGGCGCCCCCTGGGGCGCGGTCCGGGGGGCCGGCTTGCGCCGTCCGCGGCCGGGGCCGCGGTGGGGGAGGGTGCCACTCCCGGTGCGCCCCCCGTCCCCGACCTTCCCGTATCCGGGGAGGCGTCCCCGGATACCTCGACCGCCGACCTGGATGCCGCCGCGGCGCCTGCGGCCCCCGCCGACACCGCTGCCGTCCCGGCCGACACCATCGGTTCTGCGGACGCCGCCGTCTCCGCCGGTCCTGCCGTGTCCGTCGGCGCCGCCGACACTGCCGTCTCCGCCGGTTCTGCGGCCCCGGCCGCCACGGACGCCGCCAGGGCGCCTGAAGCCGCCGCCGGTGCCGTCGCCGCCGTCCCAACCGTCTCCGCCGGTCCTGCGGTCCCCGCCGAATCAGCCGGTCCTGCCGTGTCCGTCGGCACCGCCGTCCCAGCCGTCTCCGCCGGTCCTGCGGCCCCCGCCGTCACGGACGTCGCCGCGGCGCCTGCGGCCCCCGCCGGCACCGCCGCATCCGGGGCCCCCGCCGACGACGGACGGTTCACTGTTCGGCTGGCCAACTTCGAGGGGCCGTTCGATCTTCTTCTGCAGCTCATCTCCAAGCACAAGCTCGATGTGACCGAGGTCGCCCTCTCCAAGGTCACCGACGAGTTCATGGCCCACATCCGGGCCATGGGGGTGGACTGGGATCTCGACCAGACCACCGAGTTCCTCGTCGTCGCCGCGACCCTGCTCGATCTCAAGGCCGCCCGGCTGCTGCCCGCCGCCGAGGTCGAGGACGAGGCCGATCTCGCGCTGCTCGAAGCGCGGGACCTGCTCTTCGCGAGGCTTCTGCAGTACCGCGCGTACAAACGCATCGCGGAGATCTTCAGCGCCCGGCTGGAGTCCGAGGGGCGGCGCTTTCCCCGGACCGTGGGGTTGGAGCCGCACCATGCGGAGCTGCTGCCCGAGGTGGTGATCAGCATCGGCGCCGAGGGGTTCGCGCGGCTCGCCGTGAAGGCGATGCAGCCGAAGCCCAAGCCGCAGGTGTACGTCGATCACATCCACGCCCCGCTGGTCAGCGTGCGTGAGCAGGCCGAGATCGTCGTGGCGCGGCTGCGGGAGGCGGGCGGGATCACTTTCCGCGAGCTCACCGAGGACGCCCCGGACACCCTCACCGTCGTCGCCCGGTTCCTCGCGCTGCTGGAGCTGTACCGGGAGAAGGCCGTCACCCTCGACCAGGAGGAGGCGCTCGGCGAGCTCATGGTGCGCTGGGCCGGGGGCGAGGGGGCGGAGCCCGCGGTGACGGACGAGTTCGATCAAGAGGTGCAGGACATGGACGTACAAGAGGATGTGCAGGCATGAGCGAGCAGCGCCCCACCGGTGCGAGCACCGTCGCGGACCTTGAGCTCAAGCCCGCCCTGGAGGCCGTTCTCATGGTCGTCGACGAACCCGCCACCGAGGAACACCTCGCCAAGGTGCTGGAGCGGCCCCGGCGGGCCGTCGCCGACGCGCTGCGGGAGCTGGCCGACGAGTACACCGTGCAGCGCCGCGGTTTCGATCTCCGGCTGGTCGCGGGCGGCTGGCGCTTCTACACGCGCCCGGAGTACGCGGAGGCCGTCGAGGGCTTCGTGCTGGACGGCCAGCAGGCCCGCCTCACCCAGGCGGCTCTGGAGACCCTCGCAGTGGTCGCGTACCGCCAGCCGGTCAGCCGGTCGAGGGTCTCCGCGGTACGCGGCGTGAACTGTGACGGCGTGATGCGGACCCTCCTGCAGAGGGGCCTGGTCGAGGAAGCGGGCGCGGAACCCGAAACAGGTGCGATCCTGTACAGGACGACGAACTACTTTCTGGAGCGGATGGGCCTGCGCGGCCTGGATGAGCTCCCGGAGCTCGCGCCCTTCCTCCCCGAGGCGGACGCGATCGAGGCTGAGACGCTAGAGGGTGTGCCGTCGTTCGATCCGGACGCACCGGACACCCCGGATACTCACGCAGACGACAAGACGGAATTTTGATGCGAAGCAGTGGCAGGAACAGCGGAAGCGGCAGCGGCAAGAGCGGCGGCAACCGGAACCCCCGGGGTGGCGGTGCCGGGCGCGACGACAGGCAGGACAAGCGTCCCCGCAGGCCCCGTCCCGAGGAGCGCCGCTACGACGTGGGCGGCACCGGGGCGGGCGAGCAGAGCGGCGACGGCCCCCGCAAGGGCCGCGGCGCCGCGGCCCGCGGTGGCGCCAAGGGCGGTCCGAAGCCCCCGCAGGGCGGCGCGAGGACCGGCGGCCCGCGGCGTGGCCCGCAGGGCGCCCCGTCCCGCTCGCGCGAGCTCGACGCCAAGATCGAGCAGCGCAACCGGGACAGGTACGCGAACAAGCCCGACATCAAGACGCCCAAGACCCACCCGGGCGCCGAGCAGGAGGGCGAGCGTCTGCAGAAGGTCCTGGCCAGGGCCGGCATGGGCTCGCGCCGTGCGTGCGAGGAGCTGATCGAGCAGTCCCGCGTCGAGGTCAACGGCGAGATCGTCGTCGAGCAGGGCATGCGCGTCGATGTGCACAAGGACGAGATCAAGGTCGACGGTCTGACCGTCGCCGCCCAGTCGTACCTCTTCTTCGCGCTGAACAAGCCCGCCGGTGTCGTCTCCTCGATGGAGGACCCGGACGGCCGTCAGTGCCTCGGCGACTACGTCACCAACCGTGAGACGCGGCTCTTCCACGTCGGCCGCCTGGACACCGAGACCGAGGGCATCATCCTGCTCACCAACCACGGCGAGCTGGCCCACCGGCTGACCCACCCGAAGTACGGCGTGAAGAAGACCTACCTGGCCGCCATCCAGGGACCGCTCCCGCGCGACCTGGGCAAGCACCTCAAGGACGGCATCCAGCTGGAGGACGGGTACGCCCGCGCCGACCACTTCCGTGTCGTCGAGAACACCGGCAAGAACTACCTGGTCGAGGTGACCCTCCACGAGGGCCGCAAGCACATCGTCCGCCGGATGCTGGCCGAGGCCGGCTTCCCGGTCGAGCGGCTGGTGCGGACGTCCTTCGGGCCGATCCCGCTGGGCGACCAGAAGTCCGGCTGGCTGCGCCGCCTCACCAACACCGAGGTGGGCATGCTGATGGGCGAGGTCGGTCTGTAGTCCGCCTTCGGCGTCCGCTGTACGGCCCGCGGCCGGTTCCCTGGTTTCGATTTTCGAACAGGAAACCGGCCGCGGGCCTTTTGCTGCCGTCGAATCGCCTTTATAGTCAAAGTGACTATTAAGGAGGCGGTGTGAGTCTCGCGGACATCCTCGATCCCCTGCAGCAACCCCTGGCGACAGTCCTGGACACCCCGGTCGGCTGGACCGAGGTGCTCGGCTTCGGCAGTGGGGCGCTGTGCGTCTGGCTCGTGGCCCGCCAGCATCTCGCCAACTGGCCGATCGGCATCGCCAACAACCTCCTCTTCGTCCTGCTGTTCACCCAGTCCGGTCTGTACGCCGACGCCGGCCTGCAGATCGTCTTCATCACCCTTGCCGCGTACGGCTGGTGGACCTGGACCCACGGGGGTGGACCGGGCTCGCCGGACCTGCCGGTGCGGAACACCGGCCGCGCCGAATGGATCCGGCTGTGCGCGGCAGGGGTGCTGGGGACCGCCGGTCTGACCGTTCTCCTCGACCACGCCACCGACTCCACCGTGCCGTTCTGGGACGCCCTGACGACCACGCTGTCCTTGGCCGCGACGTACGGGCAGTGCCGAAAGCTCGTCGAGTCGTGGTGGCTGTGGATCGCCGCCGATGTCGTGTACATCCCGCTGTACGCGTACAAGGAGCTCTATCTGACCTCCCTGCTGTACGCCGGCTTCCTGGCGCTGTGCCTGGTCGGACTGCGCAACTGGAAGCGTGATCTCTGCGTTCCGCAGAGGGAATTGGCGGAGGTGACAGGGTGAAGCGGTTCAGGCACGGGCTCGTGCTCGGCAAGTTCTATCCGCCGCACGCGGGCCATCACCACCTCGTCCGCACCGCCCAGGACCGCTGCGAGCGGCTGACCGTCCTGGTCTGTGCCGCCTCCGTCGAGTCCGTCCCCCTCGCCGACCGGGTGGCCTGGATGCGGGAGGTGCACCCGGACGTACGGGTCGTCGGCGCCGTCGACGACATCCGGATGGATCTCCACGACCCGGCGATCTGGGATGCCCATATGGCCGTCTTCGAAGGGGCCGTCCCGGAGGAGGTCGATGCCGTCTTCACCTCGGAGCCTTACGGGGACGAACTGGCCCGCCGGTTCGGTGCCGAATCCGTCTGCGTCGACCCCGACCGTACGGTCTTCCCGGTCTCCGGCACCGCCGTCCGCAAGGACCCGGTCGGCTGCTGGGACTTCCTGGAACCACCCGTACGGGCAGCGCTCACCCGCCGCATCGTCGTCCTCGGCGCCGAGTCCACCGGCACCACCACTATGGCTCGCGCCCTCACCGACCACTACCGCCGGCGCGGCGGTGTCTGGGCGCAGACCCGATATGTCGCCGAGTACGGGCGGGAGTTCAGCGAACAGAAGCTGGCCGCTCTGCGCACCCGGTGGCCCCGGGCCCGGTGGGAGGACGTGGGGTTCACCACCGACGACTTCCCGCTGATCGCCGCGGCCCAGAACGCCGAGGAGGAGGCGGCCGCCCGGACCGGGTCCCCGGTGCTCTTCTGCGACACCGACTCCTTCGCCACCACCGTCTGGCACGAGCGGTACATCGGAGGTCGCAACCCGCTCGTCGAGGAGACCGCCGACCGGGTCGCCCATCACCTGTGGCTGCTCACCGACCACGAGGGCGTCGCCTTCGAGGACGACGGGCTGCGCGACGGCGAGGAGCTGCGGCCCTGGATGACCGACCGCTTCCGGGCCGAACTCACCCGCACCGGGCGGAGGTTCATCGAACTCACCGGACCGCACCGGCACCGCATGGACACCGCGGTCGACGCCGTCGACACTCTTCTCGCGGCGGGCTGGGACTTCGCCGCGCCCCTCCCGGAGCGACGATGAGCACCGGCGCGCCCGAGGGCTACGACCCGTACGCCTTCGAACCGTTCGCGGTCACCGTCGACCTCGCCGTGTTCACGGTCCGCGACGGCCGGCTGCATGTCCTGCTCGTCGAGCGCGGTGAAGACCCGTACAAGGGTCACTGGGCCCTGCCCGGCGGTTTCGTGCTTCCCCGCGAGTCCGCCGAGGACGCCGCCCGCCGGGAGCTCGCCGAGGAGACCGGGCTGACCGAGGCAACCGTCTCCGCGCTCCACCTGGAGCAGCTGTGCACCTACAGCGACCCGGACCGCGACCCCAGGATGCGGGTCGTCTCCGTCGCGTACACCGCACTCGTCCCGGATCTGCCCGAGCCGCGTGGCGGCGGGGACGCGGCCAACGCCCGCTGGTGGGACGCCGGAGCACTCGGCGCGCTCGCCTTCGACCACGACCGCATCCTCACCGACGCGCACGACCGGATCGGCGCCAAGCTCGAGTACAGCTGCCTGGCGACGGCCTTCTGCCCGGCCGAATTCACCCTGGGCGAGCTCCAGCAGGTGTACGAGACGGTCTGGGGAGTCGAGCTCGACCGGCCGAACTTCCGGCGCAAGGTCCTCACCACGCCCGGCTTCGTCCAGGCCGTGGAGGGATCACCACGCCGCACCGGCGGACGGGGGAAGCCGGCTGCTCTGTACCGGGCGGGTGCCGCCACCGCCCTGCACCCTCCACTTCTGCGACCGGAAGGACGAAGCGCATGATCGTGACCCGCACCATCACCAAACAGGCCGCCACCGGCGCGCTCACCGGGCTCGCGCTCGGCGACGCGCTGGGCTTCCCGACCGAGTTCAACAACGTTCCGTCGATCCTCGCCAAGTGCGGGCCGTGGCGGCAGATGCGGCTGCCGAACCCAGCGTTCGTCAGCGACGACACCCAGATGACGCTGGCCCTCGCGCGCGGCATCCGTACCGCCATGGACCGCGGACTGCTCACCCCGCTGCGGCTGGTCCGGCCGGTACGCGAGGAGTTCGTCGATTGGTACCACTCGCCGGACAACAACCGCGCCCCCGGCCGCACCTGCATGAGCGCCTGCCGGCTGCTCGACGGTGACCGGCCCTGGCAGGAGGCCAGCCAGACCGGCTCCAAGGGCTGCGGCGCCAATATGCGGGTGGCGCCGGTCGGGCTCGTCCCGGGGCTGAGCGAGGAACAGCGCTCCGGCGCGGCGCAGTTGCAGGCCGCGCTCACCCACGGCCATCCCACGGCACTCGCCGCCTCCGACCTGATGGCGCGCGCGGTGTATCTGCTGGCGCAGGGTGCGGAGCCGACGGGACTGATCGGGCAGCTGCGGTCGTACGCGTACGAGAACAGCAGCCGCTACCTCACGCGCTGGCTCGGCGACCTGTGGCGGTACGCCGGTGACGACTCGGGCGAGAGCTACATCCAGCGTGGCTGGGACGAGTGCCTGACCGCACTGGCCCGCGTCCAGGACGCCCTGCGCGACCCGTCACCGGAGACCGACCCGTGCGAGGCGACCGGCGACGGCTGGATCGCAGAGGACGCCCTCGCCACGGCCCTGCACTGCTTCCTGCTCTTCCCCGACGAACCGGTCACCGCGCTGCGCCGGGCCGCCTGCACCCGCGGCGACTCGGACTCCATCGGCTGCCTGACCGGGGCGCTGGCCGGGGCGCACCTGGGAGCCGGGGCGTGGCCCAAGGAGTGGTCGGAGCGGATCGAGTACCGGAGCGATCTGCTGTCGCTGGGGGCACTCTGGGACTCTTGACCCATGCGTACGGAAACGATCCACCTCCATGAGGCCGGCCTCCCGGTCACGGACTTCGGCCCGGTCCTTGCCGAGGAGGCAGGCCCGCTGTTGTTCGCCACGGTCTCCGGGGCGCATCTGTACGGGTTTCCGTCCCGTGACTCGGACGTGGACCTGCGGGGGGTCCACCTCCTGCCCGCCGAGGATCTGGTGGGGCTGCGCGAGCCGGACGAGACGCGCTCGCGGATGTGGGACCGGGAAGGGGTCGAGATGGACCTCGTCACCCATGACCTGCGGAAGTTCGTCCGGTTGATGCTGAAGCCGAACGGCTATGTGCTGGAACAGCTGTTGTCGCCGCTGGTGGTGCACACGAGCGAGCCGCACGCGGAACTGGTCGCGCTGGCGCCCACGGTGGTGACGCGCAACCATGCGCACCACTACCGGGGCTTCGCCGGCACGCAGTGGCGGCTGTTCGGGCGGACCGGCGAACTGAAGCCGCTGCTCTACACGTTCCGGGCGCTGCTGACCGGCATTCATCTGATGCGCAGCGGTGAGGTGCTCGCGCATCTGCCGACGCTCCTGGGGGAGGTGGCGGCGCCCGCGTATCTGCCTGAGCTGATCGAGGCGAAGGCCGAGGCCGAACACGGTGGAGCGGGGGGCGTGGACGGCGCGGTGGTGTCCCGGGACGTCGAGGCGCTGCACCGGGTGCTGGACGAGGCGCAGGCGGAGTCGGGGCTGCCGGACGGGGCGGGCGGGTTCGACGCGCTGCACGAGTTCGTGGTGCGAGCGCGGCTGAGGGCGCTCGGGCTTCTGTCCTCGCGCTCCGAACGGGCTTGATCTCCGCATTGGCCGGGGCGGCCGGTCACCCTGTGCAGGGGAGCGACGCGGATGCCCGGCGGGTGCGGATCAGGAAGTCCTCCACCCGGGCCCGGTCCGGCTCCGGCGGGAGCGGGGAGCCCGGTGCCGACTCGTCGTTCTCCGCGGCCAGCCGCGTCATGCGGCGCTCCACCTCCGGCCACGGGACCTCGCCCCGCTTCACCGCGAGCAGGTCCTCCCTGGCCTCGCCCACCTCGATCGTCAGCCGGCCCGTACGCAGCAGATCCCGGCCGCTCGCCAGCAGCCGCAGCAGATGCATCGCGTGCTTCCAGCGCGGTGCACCGTACTGCCGGACATCCGCCTCCAGCTTCTTGCGCTGCCCCAGCGCGTAGCGGACGAAGGTCTGGTGGGCGAGTCGGGACAGGAACGCGTCGCGTAGGGAGAGGAGTTCATGGCCGACCGCGTCGGCCTGCTCCACCAACGGCGAGTGGAGGCACTCCAGCACATTGGGGTTGGCACGCAGCGCCAGTTCGCAGAAACGCTGCAGCTCCCAGGAGAACTGCTCCTGCGCCGGGCCCTCGATATGTGTCGGCGGCTTGTCGAACCGCCAGAACAGCGGGGTCGGCGCCAGGAAGACACCCCGGCGATCGGTGTCGCTGTCGTCCGTGGCCAGCCCGAACGCGCGTGAGCCCATCACACAGGAGTAGACCGTGTGGTCGCGTACGAGAGTCTCGGCATCGGGGGTGAACATGCGGGTGAGGGTACGCGAGGGCCCTCGTGCGCCTCGGCGTCCGGGCAGGGGGCAGCACGCGCCGGGCCACCGTGGCCGGCCGGCGGGCCGCGCTGCGGGGCGGCGCGTAAGCGACGGGGGCCCGACGGCGGATGTCCGTAGCCGTCGGGCCCCGAGTGGCAGACGCCCTGGTTCTGATCGACATTGTCGATAATCCATCCCCTTCGGAAGGGCAGAACCATGGCAGGAAACGACCTCGGCAGTCTGCTGGGCAGCTTGCTGGGCGGCGGAAGCCAAGGCGGGGGTTCCGGCAACGCCGGGAACATCCTCGGGACGCTGCTGGGTGCGCTGGGCGGCAGCGCGAGCGCCGGTGGCGGTGGCGGGGGCGGCGCGAACGCTCTTGAGGGCCTCATCGGGATGCTCGCCAAGTCCGGTCTTCTCGACCAGGCCCAGTCCTGGGTCGGGACCGGCGAGAACAAGCCGGTGAGTGGCGCACAGATCGCGCAGGCGCTGCCGGACGAAACCCTGCAGAAGGTCGCCCAGGACGCGGGGGTGTCGACGGAGCAGGCGGCCGACGACATCGCCAGGTCGTTGCCCGAGGCGGTCGACAAGCTGACCCCCGCGGGCGAGGTCCCGAAGGGCGGCTCGCTGGAGGACCTGATCCGGGCGCAGGCGCTCTGAGCGTTCAGGGCCGGCCGAACCCCGTATCGATTTCCTGTACAGTTGTCCAGGAAATCGATACGGGAGGCCGTCCGCCATGCACATCGCAGCCCAGGCGCTGGTCGCGTCGGTCGCGCTGATCCACGCCTGTTTCCTGGTGCTCGAAATGTTCCTGTGGGACACCGCGCGCGGCCGGAAGGTCTTCGCGACCACCCCGGCGTTCTCCCGTGAGAGCGCCGCGCTCGCCGCGAACCAGGGCCTGTACAACGGGTTCATGGCAGCCGGACTCGTCTGGAGCCTGCTCGCGGGCGACCCTGTCGCGTACCAGGCGCAGATCTTCTTCCTCGGCTGCCTGATCGTCGCCGGGGTGTACGGAGCGGCCACCGTGAGCCGCAAGATCCTGCTCGTCCAGGCGGCCCCTGCCGCCGTGGCACTCGTCCTCGTCCTGCTCGCGGGCTGAGCCCATGACGCCCGCAGCGACGGAAGGCGGCGGAGACCCCCGTACCGCACGCACCCGCGGCAAGCTCCGCGAGGCGCTCCTCGCGGCCTGCGAGGAACAGCCACTCGACCAGGTCAGCGTCTCCGACGTGGTCCGCAGGGCCGGGGTCGGCCGGGCCACCTTCTATCTGCACTACGACGATCTGCGCGCCCTGGCCGTGGACGCCTGTGCGGAGATCGTCCGGCAGGCGGTCGACGCCCTGCACGCCTGGGACGACGTGCCGCCCGGCCCCGGAGCGCCCCCCGCCGAGCTAGTCGCCCTGCTGGAGGCGGTCCGCACCCGGGCCGAGGTCTACCGGAGCCTGCTGCGTGCGGGCGGCGGGGGACCGCTCGGCGAGCTGCTGCACCAGGAGCTGCGGCAGCGCAGCATCAGCGAACTGCGCCGTCGCCGCCCCCCGGGCTCCGCGGAGGACCTGATCGCGAGCGCCGTCGCGGGACTGTTCACCGGCGTCCTCGCCGACTGGCTGCACGGCCGGACCGACGCCACCCCGGCGCAGCTGGCCGGCGGGATCTGGCGGATGCTGCTGGCCGTGCACACCGCCGCCGTTCCCCGCTGACCTCGCGTCTCACCCACAGAGCGCCTCGGCCGTCCGGCGCCGCGCCCCTCTAGGCTGAAATCGCGCAGGCGGGCACAGAGCAGGCGCGACAAGCACGAAGCGGCATGAAGAGAAGTGCACGAAGAAGTGAGGAGCCAGACGTGGCGGTACGAGCGGTCCGTGGAGCGGTCCAGCTGGAGCGGGACGAGGCCGGACACATGGACGAGCAGGTCAGCGCCCTGCTTACCGCCGTCCTGGATCGCAACGGCCTCGTCGCCGACGACCTGATCAGCATCTGGTTCACCGCCACCCCCGATCTGCACAGCGACTTCCCGGCCGCCGCCGCCCGGGGCATCGGCATCGTCGACGTACCGCTGATCTGTGCCCAGGAACTCGACATCGTGGGAGCGATGCCCCGCGTCGTGCGCATCCTCGCCCATGTCGAGACGTACCTTGCCAAGTCCGAGATACAGCATGTCTACCTCGGCGCCACCGCCGCCCTCCGCAAGGACATCGCCCAGTGAGAACCGCCGTCGTCATCGGAACCGGCCTGGTCGGCACCTCCGCAGCCCTCGCCCTCGCCGGGCGTGGTGTCCATGTCCACCTCGTCGACCACGACCCGGCGTCGGCCCGCACGGCGGCGGCGCTCGGCGCCGGTACCGACGAGGCACCTGCGGGCCGCGTCGACCTCGCGATCGTCGCCGTACCGCCCGCCCACGTGGCCTCGGTGCTCGCCACCGCCATGCGGGAGGGTGTCGCCCGCGGCTACCTCGACGTCGCCAGCGTCAAGGGCGGCCCGCGCCGCGAGCTGGAAGCCCTCGGTGTCGACCTCACGCCGTACATCGGTACGCATCCGATGGCGGGCAAGGAGCGTTCCGGTCCGCTCGCCGCCACCGCCGACCTGTTCGAGGGGCGTCCCTGGGTCCTCACACCGACCCGGGAAACCGACACCGAGGTCCTCAACCTCGCCCTGGAGCTGGTCGCGCTCTGCCGCGCCGTCCCGGTCGTCATGGACGCCGACGCCCACGACCGGGCCGTCGCGCTCGTCTCCCACACCCCGCAGCTGATCTCGTCGATGGTCGCCGCCCGCCTGGAGGAGGCCGACGAGACAGCCGTACGCCTCTGTGGCCAGGGCATAAGGGACGTCACCCGGATCGCGGCCTCCGATCCCCGGATGTGGGTGGAGATCCTCTCCGCCAACCCCGGACCGGTCGCGGACGTGCTCGCCGGGGTCGCCGCCGATCTCGAGGGGACGGTCCGGGCGCTGCGCAGCCTCCAGTCCGGCGACGACGACAAGCGCCGCGAGGGCACCGACTCCATCGAGGACGTCCTGCGCCGTGGTAACGCGGGCCGGGTCAGGGTCCCCGGCAAACACGGGGCGGCCCCGGCGGCCTACGACATCGTGGCTGTGCTCATCAGCGACCGGCCGGGCGAGCTGGCCGGGATCTTCGCGGACGCGGGCAAGGCCGGGATCAACGTCGAGGACGTCCGTATCGAGCACGCCACCGGGCAGCAGGCCGGCCTGGTGCAGCTGATGGTCGAGCCGAGCGCGGCCCCGGCACTCGCCGCGGCGCTTCGCGAGCGGGGCTGGTCGATCCGCCAGTAGGCCCCTGGCGGCCGGGGTCCGCGGGAGTTGTCCACAGGGGTGCAAAGGACCGTCCCGACACTCGGTAACCTTGTGCGGGGCGGGTTCGCGCGCCCTTGTCCCGCCCACCCCGTGTACCAGGAAGGTGTCCACCACCGTGGAAACCGTAAGCGCCGCCGCCCGGACGGCCCCGGCCGCAGTGATCGTCGCCATCGACGGACCCTCCGGCACCGGCAAGTCGAGCACGTCGAAGGCCGTCGCCGCCAAGCTCGGCCTGAGCTACCTGGACACCGGCGCCCAGTACCGGGCGATCACCTGGTGGATGCTGAACAACGGCATCGACGTGCAGGACGCCGTGGAGGTCGCGACCGCCGCGGGGAAGCCGGTCATCGTCTCCGGCACGGACCCGGCCGCCCCGACGATCACGGTCGACGGCGAGGATGCCGCGGGCCCGATCCGTACGCAGGAGGTCACCTCGAAGGTCAGCGCCGTCAGCGCGGTCCCCGAGGTGCGTGCCAGGATCACCGAGCTGCAGCGGTCGATCGCCGCGGCCGCCGAGATCGGCATCGTCGTCGAGGGCCGTGACATCGGCACCACCGTGCTGCCCGACGCCGACCTCAAGATCTTCCTGACCGCCTCGCCGGAGGCCCGCGCGGCCCGCCGCAGCGGAGAGGTGAAGGGCTCCGATCTCGCCACCACCAAGGAGGCGCTGATAAAGCGGGACACCGCGGACTCCAGCCGCAAGACCTCGCCGCTCGCCAAGGCGGACGACGCGGTCGAGGTGGACACCACCGACCTGACCCTGCAGCAGGTCATCGAGTGTGTCGTCACCCTCGTCGAGGAGAAGCGGGCCGCGAAGTGACCGCAGCCTCGGGCACGCCCACGCTGCGCGGAGCGGCGGTCGGGCGCGGGATCGGTATCGGGCTGATGTACGGGCTGTGGAAGCCCCGCGTCCTCGGTGCATGGCGGGTACCCGCCTCCGGACCCGTCATACTCGCGGTGAACCACTCCCACAACATCGACGGGCCGATGCTGATGGGCACCGCGCCCCGGCCCGTTCATTTCCTGATCAAGAAAGAGGCGTTCGTCGGCCCCCTCGACCCGTTCCTGCGCGGAATCGGTCAGCTGAAGGTGGACCGTACGAGCGCCGACCGCACCGCCATCACCCAGGCCCTCGGTGTACTGGAGAACGGCGGGGTGCTCGGGATCTTCCCGGAGGGCACCCGGGGTGAAGGAGACTTCGCCTCGCTGCGGGCCGGGCTCGCGTACTTCGCGGTACGCAGCGGGGCGCCGATCGTGCCCGTGGCCGTCATGGGAAGCACCGAGCGCCGCGGGCGGTTGATATCGGCACTGCCGCCGCTGCGCAGCGGGGTCGACGTCGTCTTCGGTGACGCCTTCGACGCGGGCGACGGAAGTGGCCTGCGGACCCGGAAGGCGCTGGACGAGGCGACCGTGCGGATCCAGGCACGGCTGACCTCGCACCTGGAGAACGCCAGGCGTTTCACCGGGCGCTAGGTAAGACTTGAGTAGTGGGCCGCGTGATCGTGGTCCATCGATGATGATGCAAAGAGGAACGGACTTCATGAACGACCAGATTCACTCCGACGGCTCGGACCACGAGCACGGAGCGCTTGGCGACGCCGAGTACGCGGAGTTCATGGAGCTCGCCGCGCAGGAGGGCTTCGACGTCGAGGACGTCGAAGGCGCGATCGACGAGATGGGCCACGGCCCGCTGCCCGTCCTCGCCGTCGTCGGCCGCCCCAACGTCGGCAAGTCGACCCTGGTGAACCGGATCATCGGCCGCCGCGAGGCGGTCGTCGAGGACAAGCCCGGCGTCACCCGGGACCGTGTCACGTACGAGGCCGAATGGGCCGGCCGCCGCTTCAAGGTCGTCGACACCGGCGGCTGGGAGCAGGACGTGCTGGGCATCGACGCCTCCGTCGCCGCCCAGGCGGAGTACGCGATCGAGGCCGCCGACGCGGTCGTCTTCGTCGTCGACTCGACCGTCGGCGCGACCGACACCGACGAGGCCGTCGTCAAGCTGCTGCGCCGGGCCGGCAAGCCCGTCGTGCTGTGCGCCAACAAGGTCGACGGCCAGAGCGGCGAGGCCGACGCCACCGCGCTCTGGTCGCTCGGTCTCGGCGAGCCGCACCCGGTCTCCTCGCTGCACGGCCGTGGCACCGGCGACCTGCTCGACGCCGTCCTCGAAGCACTGCCCGAGGCCCCGGCGCAGCGCTTCGGCACCGCGCTCGGCGGCCCGCGCCGCATCGCCCTCATCGGCCGTCCGAATGTCGGCAAGTCGTCGCTGCTGAACAAGGTGGCGAACGAGGACCGGGTCGTCGTCAACGAAATGGCCGGCACCACCCGTGACCCGGTCGACGAGCTGATCCAGCTCGGCGGCATCACCTGGAAGTTCATCGACACGGCCGGTATCCGCCGCCGCGTCCACCTCCAGGAGGGCGCCGACTACTACGCCTCGTTGCGTACCGCTGCCGCCGTCGAGAAGGCCGAGGTCGCCGTCGTCCTGATCGACGCCAGCGAGTCCATCAGCGTCCAGGACCAGCGCATCGTCACCATGGCCGTGGAGGCCGGGCGCGCGCTCGTGGTCGCGTACAACAAGTGGGACACCCTCGACGAGGAGCGCCGCTACTACCTGGAGCGCGAGATCGAGACGGAGCTCGCGCAGATCGCGTGGGCCCCCCGAGTGAACGTCTCGGCCCTCACCGGCCGCCACATGGAGAAGCTGGTCCCGGCGATCGAGACCGCGATCGAGGGCTGGGAGACCCGGATCCCGACCGGCCGGCTGAACGCCTTCCTCGGTGAGATCGTGGCCTCCCACCCGCACCCGGTCCGCGGCGGCAAGCAGCCCCGCATCCTCTTCGGCACCCAGGCCGGCACCAAGCCGCCGCGGTTCGTGCTGTTCTCCTCCGGCTTCCTCGAGCACGGCTACCGCCGCTTCGTCGAGCGCCGGCTGCGCGAGGAGTTCGGCTTCGAGGGCACCCCGATCCACATCTCGGTGCGGGTCCGCGAGAAGCGCGGCCGCAAGAAGTGACGCGGGCCTGATCCGCTCCGTCCCGGCCATGGCGCCGGACATGACGAAGCCCCGTACCGTCCCTGCTGTGAACGGTGCGGGGCTTCGTCGTGCCAGGGCCTCGCCGTGCGGTCAGGCTCCCCGGGATCCCGGGGGCAGTGCGGCCGGCTGGGGACGCCCGGCGTGCCGGCCGACCCGCTGCCAGGAACCGAGGTTTCCGGTGTGCGTGCCCGAGCCGGAGTGGCCCATGTGGCTGGAGTGGCCCGAGTGGCCGCTCAGCGGGGCCCGGCTGCCGAACATGCCGGTCCCGAACGCCACGAAGCCCAGGTTCTCCTCGCCGCTCCGATCACCTGGCAGCGCCCGGAACGACCGGCGGTACTCGGAGTACAGCGCGTCGTAGATCGGGGTATGGGTCTGACCGCCCGAGCGGTCCTGCGGCGGACGCATGGCAGGGATCGGGCTCGGGCGCTGGTGGGAGGGGTCGTATGAGTGCACGTATGTGCCAACGACCCCATCGGCCGTCGGATGCGGGCCCGGCGGAGAAATCGCTGTTCGCCGGGGGTGCGAGGAGCGTACGGACATGATCAGGTCCCGGCCAGCGGCATCGCGGCCGCGACCAGGAGGCCGCTCGCCGCGGCCTTCTCCAGCGCGTCGCGCAGCAGGTCCTCGCGGGGCTGCTGGCCGATCGATCCCACCGGAGCGGCGAAGACGAGCACGGTCTGGGACTTGTTGGCCGCGGCCCGCCAGCCATCGGTGACCTGCAGCGGTGCGTGGGCCTGCCACCAGGCGACCGGGGCGCCGCCGCCCGTCCCGGGCTGGAGCACGGCGTGCAGCTGGCCCATGGCGAGCAGGATCGACCAGCCGTGCAGCACCGCGGGCACCTGGTCCATCCGGTGGACCGGGTGGAAGCCCTGCTCCAGCAGGAGCTGCAGGAACTCGTCGCCCCCGCTGCCGTAGGTGCCGGGGCGGGTGATCGCGCCGGTCGGCTCGACGACCAGCGCCGGGTGGAGCTCGTCGTCGATCAGGACGAGTCCGCTGGTGATGCCCAGGACGGCCTGCTCGGGCATGAGGCCCTGCGGGGTCTCCGGCTCGTTGCCGGTGATGCTGCGCACGGCGCCCTGCAGCTGCTCCTCGGAGACCTGGACGACCTGGGAGGGGATGCAGGTCGCGTGGGCGAAGGCGAGCACGGCGGTCTCGTCGCCGACGAACAGCACCGTGCTGGTGCGCTCCTGCTCCGAGTCGCCCGGGGTGCGGCAGGAGGTGCAGTCGTAGCTGCCTGGGGCGTTGTCGCCGACGAGCAGCCGATCGGCTTCGGCGTCGCCGATCTCGGCGCGTACGTCCTCGCTGACGTCGAGCATGCGCGGCACGGGTGGCTCCTCGAACTCGGTGCGTGCGCCGGGCGGTTCCCGGCTCATGAACAGACAACGGGTGAGCTGCGGCCGGGGTCACGCGGGAAAGGGAACGGAATCGAACCATCCGACGCGGAGGGTGAATCGGGGGACCGATGGGTTTACTCCCGGTCGATACCCGCTGATCGAACCCGCATCGGCGAGACCGGGCGGGGAGGGGTGGATACGACGACAGGTCGACAAATCAGGAAATCAGAGCACGTATCCAGTGGCTGAAAAGCGTCCATGTGTCCTGTGAAACGGCAGCCGGTTCTCACCGTCACCCCAGGCGCAACCCGCAGCACATCGGTCGAATCGGGGGAACGGTGCCTCGTGCAGGGGGTCATCCGTGCGACGTCCCACCCCGCCGGTGCGCCGGCGGAGGAGCGTGACAACGGGATCGTGGCGGCTTTCCGTCACCGTGACGACCTCGCGCCGGGCGCCCTGCTCGGTCGGTGACGACCTCTGCGCCCGGCTGGAGCCGGGCACCGCGGCAGGCCGATCCGGATCGCGGACGGTAGCTGTCCGCAACCGCTGGCAGACTCGTCCCATGTTGGAGACCTCGGCACGACTGCTGCGCCTGCTCTCACTCCTGCAGGCCCACCGGGACTGGTCCGGCGTCGAGCTCGCCGAGCGGCTCGGTGTCACCCCCCGGACCGTCCGACGCGACGTCGACAAGCTGCGCGAGCTCGGCTACCCGGTCAACGCAAGCCCTGGCACCGGCGGCGGCTACCAGCTCGGTGCCGGGGCCGAGCTGCCGCCGTTGCTCCTCGACGACGAGGAGGCCGTCGCCGTCGCGGTCGGGCTGCGCACGGCGGCCGGCCACGGCGTGGAGGGCATCGGGGAGACCTCCGTACGCGCACTCGCCAAGCTCGAGCAGGTACTGCCGAACCGGCTGCGACGGCGGGTGAGCGCGCTGGGCGCCTTCACCGTGCCCATGCTGCGCGGCCCCGACGCGTCGACCGTCGACCCGGGGGTTCTCACCGAGCTGGCCGGGGCCTGCCGGGACAGCGAGCGGGTGCGCTTCGCCTACCGCGCCCATGACGGCTCCGCGTCGCGCAGGATCGTCGAACCCCACCGGCTGGTGTGCACCGAGCGCCGCTGGTATCTCGTCGCCTGGGACCTGGACCGCGCGGACTGGCGTACCTTCCGGGCGGACCGGATCACCCCCACGCCGCCGCACGGTCCCCGCTTCGTCCCGCGCCGCCCACCCGCCGAGGACCTTGCCGCCTATGTCTCCCAGGGCGTCTCCACCGCCGCGTACGCAGCGCATGCCGTGATCCGGCTGAAGGTGCCCGTCGAGCGGGCGGCCGAGCGGATCTCACCGTCCTCCGGCGTGCTGGAGCGGATCGACGAGGACAGCTGCCTGCTGCGGACGGGCGCGGCGGGTCTGGACGTTCTCGTGGTCCATGTGATGCTCATGGGATTCGACTTCGAAGTCGTCGAGCCGCCGGAGCTCAACGAAGCGATCAGGGCCGCCAGGGACCGGCTGTCCCGGGCGCTCGACTGAACCGCGGCGTGCTCTTTCGTCTGTCAACTCGCTGTGTCCGGTATACGGGTGGATGTCGGCGGCCGTCCCGGTCCGATGGTGTGGATATCGTGTCCAAAAGATAAGGCCGCCGTAAGGAAGCGTGAATTCCCGGTGCTCGGTTGCTTTTCCGGGCGCCGCCGGGGCAGGAATTTCGACTACCTGGGATGCCGTAATCCGTTAGGTTTCTCCGCCCGTTCCGAGATCATTCTTCGGCGTCTTCGATTACTGTGCGTCGGCTTACGGATCGCACGTTCGAGTGAAGCAGTTCGAGTAAACGTGTGTGGTGATCCTGTGACACAAGCGTGACCGGTGGCGTACGTGAGGATGCCGCGCCGCCGTCGGAGCCAGGCTTCCGTACCCGTCCGGGGCGGCCTACGGTGAGAGACATGGCACCTATACCGACTCCTCCCGCACAGCCCGACGACACACCCGGCGCGTATGTCGGCCTCGCCGCCGAAGCCGCCGAGCGGAGGGCCCGCGCGCGTGGCTGGAGCAGCGTGAGATCCCTGCCGCCGGGCGCGATCATCACCATGGAGTACCGGGCCGGACGGATCAATTTCGAGGTCGACGACGCCGTCGTGACCCGCTGCTGGGTGGGCTGAGACCGCACCGCCGCCGGACCGCTGCGACAGACCCGCGACACGAGCAAGGCCCCGACCGAGGTCGGGGCCTTGACTGTGCGGGGTGAGGCTGTGCGTACCCGTCCCCGATACGTGGGGGTGCGGTCCGTCAGCCGCCGCTCATCGGGCGGGCCGGGCTGGTGCCGCCGCGCGGTGTACGGTCCGCGTGCGGCGGGCGGCGGCTGCCGACCGGGGTGATGGGTGTCCGCTCCGAGCGCACCGTGTGCGTCGTGTGGGCCCGTGGCCGGGTGCCCGCCGGGGCCGCGGCCGTCGCGAGGCTTCCCGCCGCGACCGGTTCGAGCGCCGGGTCCTCGTCCATGGCATCGGAACCGGCCCGCTGCGGCAGCAGCACGGTCCGGGGTCCGCCGGCCGCGACAGGCACCGAAGGCACTGTCCTGCCCCGCGCACGCCACTGCTCGCGTACCGCGAAGATCCAGTCCTCGGCGCGGGTGATCAGCGGCTCGGCCCACGGCAGGCCGAGCAGGATCAGCAGCCCCGCGGCCCAGCCCAGCAGCACATCGCTGAGCCAGTGCGTGCCGAGATAGACGGTCGTGAGCCCGACCCCGAGCGAGACCACCGCCGATACGGCCGACAGGTAGCGCCTGGCCCTCGGAGTGGTGGCCAGGTACGCGAGGATTCCCCAGGTCACGACCGCGTTGGCGGTGTGCCCGGACGGGAATATATCGCCGCCGGCGAAGAGCTCCGCGGAGCCGATCTGGGTCGCGTAGTGCGGGCCGAGCCGGCCGAGGCCGAGCTTGACCGCGCCCACCGTCAGGTTGAGCAGCAGCAGTGAGGCGCCCAGCGTCAGCAGGGGCCGCAGGGTGTGCTGCCGCCAGGAGCGCCAGCCGAGCCAGCAGGCGACCATCACGGCCGTGGGGCCTCGCTGGCCCAGCACCACGTAGTAGTCGAGGAAGGCATGGATTCCGGGCCACTGCTGGTAGGGCCGGAACAGCATGACCTTCCAGTCCAGGGTCACCAGCCAGGAGCCGATCAGCACGGCAAAGACGATGGCGAGATAGAACGCCAACGTCCCGCCGAAGAGAGCGATGCGGTGACGGCTCATCCGCGGTGGCTCTATCTTCGGCGGTTCCGGCTCCCGGTCCAGCCGGGCAAAGATGTCGGTACGCACCCAATCGACGTTACAGCGAGTGAGTGCGCGTTCCGGTCGATCCGGCCGCTTTGTGATGACGATGTGATGTGGACTATGTCTCAGCCAGGCATCTTTTCCTGACCGTTCGGCGAATCCCGGAGACCGTGCGATCCATTTTCCCGCACTCATTTCGGAAGAGTGTTTGGGTATCCGCGAATAACAAAGAACGATGCCCTTTGCATTTCTGCGGCCGTCGCGCCCGGGGTGAACGGACGGTGCAGGGCCGGTCACGGGGCGGGTCCGGTGTGCACCCACGGCGGCGACAGGCGCCGTCCGTCGGGGGCCGGGTGAGGAGTCCGGCGTGGCGTACGCCACACTCCATGGCCCGCCGAGGTATGAGATGGACCACGTGTGGCAACGCCGAACTCGCGTACGCTGACGGATCACTCGCCCGTCGATGCCGGGCCTGGAGGGGCAGCAGACGCTGCATCCCCGGTTGGCCTGCCGAGCGCGAGGCCTTTTGGGAGGTACATGCATGTCCGGGACGACCACAGCCCGACTCCGGCTGCGCGCAGCCGCCGACGGTGCCAACCGATGGGTCGTCCTGGTCGTCCTCTGCCTCAGCCTGCTGCTCGTGGCGCTCGACGCCACCGTGCTGCACGTGGCCGTCCCCGCCGTCACCGAGGACCTCCGGCCGAGCGCCGTCGGTCTGCTGTGGATCGTGGACGCCTATCCACTGGTCTGTGCCTCGCTGCTGATCCTCTTCGGGACCCTCGGTGACCGGGTCGGCCGCCGGCGCATACTGCTGCTCGGCTACGCCCTCTTCGCGGTGGCCTCCGCGGTTGCCGCGATGGCCGACAGCCCGGGCGTCCTCATAGCGGCGCGCGCCCTGCTCGGGGTCGGCGGCGCGATGATCATGCCGGCGACCCTGTCGATCCTCCGCCAGGTCTTCCCCGACCGGCGTGAGCGGGCCGTCGCCATCGGAGTGTGGACCGCGGTCGCCGCGGTCGGCGCGGCCACCGGGCCCGTCATCGGCGGTTTCCTCGTCGAACACTTCTGGTGGGGCTCGGTCTTTCTGATCAACATCCCGCTGATGGCCCTGATCCTTCCGATCGGCCGGCTGCTGCTGCCCGAGTCGCGGGGCAGCGATGACGGCCCCTGGGACGTGTTCGGCGCGCTGATGGCCGCGGCCGGAGTGCTCGGTGTGGTCCTCGGTGTGAAGCGCGCGGGCACCGGCGAGGGGATTTTCGTCCTCGCCACCCTCGTGCCGCTGTTCCTGGGCGGCGCGCTGATCGTCGCGTTCGTACGCCGGCAGAAGCGCCGTACGCATCCACTGATCGACATAGGGATGTTCGCCAGACCCGCCTTCTCCACCGCGGTCGGCTGCATCGTCCTCGCCATGCTGGCCCTGGTCGGTCTCGAACTGATCGCGGTCCAGTACCTTCAGCTGGTCCTGGGCCTCAGCCCACTGGAGACCGGTCTGCGGCTGCTGCCGCTCACCTTCGCCGCGATGGCGGCGGGTGCCACCGGCTCGTACACCCTGCGCCGGGTCGGCCCGCGCCGGATGGTCGGCTGGGGCTTCGTGCTCACGGCGGCCTCGGTGCTGCTCCTGACCCTGATGGGGCAGCACGACCGGCCCGGTCTGCTGACCGTTTCGTTCGTCGTGCTCGGCTTCGGGCTCCAGTCCACGCTCTTCGGTGCGTACGAATCGATGCTCAGCGAGGCCCCGGCGGACCGGGCCGGTGGCGCGGCGGCCATCGGCGAGACCTCGTACCAGCTGGGAGCGGGCATGGGGATCGCGCTGCTCGGCAGCGTGATGAACGCCGCCTACACCCCTGGGCTGGCCAAGCTCTCCGGGGCGGGCGTTCCCGCCGAGGCCTCCACCGCCGCCTCCCACTCGCTGGGCGAGGCCTATCAGGTGGCGTCCCGGCTGGGCGGTCCGCTGGGCCAGGTGCTCCGGACCACGGCCCGGCACGCCTTCGTCAACGGTCTGCACGTGACGCTGCTGGTCAGCGCGGGGTTGCTGCTGCTCGGCGCGCTCGCGGCGCTGCGGCTGCCGCGGGTGATGGAGTGCCCGCCGCGGGTTCTCTGCGATCCGCACGATGTGCAGGGCGACCACGAGTCCCGTGAGACCAAGGCGTTCCACGGTCCCCAGGGAGCCCCTGGACAGGGACGTCGGAACCCGCCCCGTTCGCTGCCTGTCCGGCGGCAACCCGCCGAGGCCACCGGCTCTGGACGAGCGGCACACTGAGCCGTAACGTCAGCACGACGCCATAACTAACACTGCTAGTTTTAGTACCGTGCGAGCCGCCGGAGGCACTCTCATGTCCACCACCGAGTCCGCTGAGTCCGCGAAGCCGTCGAAGCTGCCGCCCTTCGACCCCGCCGACCCGATCGGCATCGACGATCTGCTCGGCCCCGAGGACCTCGCGATCCGCTCCACCGTCCGTGCCTGGGCCGACAGCCGGGTCCTGCCGCACATCGCCGAGTGGTACGAGAACGGCGAGCTGCCCGGCATCCGTGAGCTGGCCCGCGAGCTCGGCTCGATCGGTGCCCTCGGCATGTCCCTCCAGGGGTACGGCTGCGCGGGCGCCACCGCCGTCCAGTACGGCCTGGCCTGCCTGGAGCTCGAAGCGGCGGACTCCGGGATCCGCTCGCTCGTCTCCGTCCAGGGTTCCCTCGCCATGTACGCCATCCACCGCTTCGGCTCCGAGGAGCAGAAGGAGCGGTGGCTGCCCGGGATGGCGGCCGGCGAGATCATCGGCTGCTTCGGGCTCACCGAGCCGGACCACGGCTCCGACCCGGCCGGGATGCGGACGTACGCCAAGCGGGAACCGGGGGGTGCCGCCGCCTCGGACGATGTCGGAAGCGGGGGAGACTGGGTCCTCAGCGGCCGCAAGATGTGGATCACCAACGGCTCGGTGGCCGGGGTGGCCGTCGTCTGGGCACAGACCGACGAGGGCATCCGCGGCTTCGTCGTGCCGACCGATACCCCCGGCTTCTCGGCGCCCGAGATCAAGCACAAGTGGTCGCTGCGCGCCTCCGTCACCAGTGAGCTGGTACTCGACGAGGTACGGCTGCCCGCCGATGCCGTACTCCCCGGGGTCACCGGCCTGCGCGGTCCGCTCAGCTGCCTCAGCCACGCCCGCTACGGCATCGTCTGGGGAGCCATGGGCGCCGCACGCGCCAGCTTCGAGGCAGCGGTCGACTACGCGAAGACCCGGGAACAGTTCGGGAGGCCGATCGGCGGCTTCCAGCTCACTCAGGCCAAGCTCGCGGACATGGCCGTCGAACTGCACAAGGGCATCCTGCTCGCCCACCATCTGGGCCGTCGGATGGACGCGGGCAGGCTCCGCCCGGAGCAGGTCAGTTTCGGAAAGCTCAACAATGTGCGGGAGGCGATCGAGATCTGCCGCACCTCACGCACAATTCTCGGCGCCAACGGGATCTCGCTCGAGTACCCGGTGATGCGGCATGCGACGAATCTGGAGTCGGTGCTCACCTATGAGGGCACCGTGGAGATGCACCAGCTGGTGCTGGGCAAGGCACTCACCGGTCTGGACGCATTCCGGTAGAACCGGACGCCTGCCGGACCTTCCGGCGAGCGCCCTGCTCAGCTCTGGTTGAAGAAGCCGTCGGCCGGTCGGCCGGCGGCTTCGCCACTGACCACGTGGGTGTCGGCCGGGGTCAGCAGGAAGACCCGGGTGGCGACGCGGTCGATCGACCCGCGCAGTCCGAAGATCAGCCCCGCGGCGAAGTCCACGACACGCTTCGCGTCCGAGGGGTCCATGGCCGTGAGGTTCATGATCACAGGGACGCCGTCCCGGAAGAGCTCGCCGATACCGCGGGCGTCCCGGAAGCTGTCCGGGGTGACCGTGGCGATCCGGCGGCCCGTCTCCTCGGCCGCCTCGGAGACCACCTGCACCCGTGGGTCGGTCACCCAGGCATTGCCGGTCCCGGTCCGTGCACCCTCGGCGTACTCGTCATCGTCGTCGTAGTAACGCTCGTCGTTGTCCTCTACGAGGCCCAGCCAGGCACTCGCCTTGCGCACCGATCCCATGGACGCCTCCTCTCACCGCGGTTCCTTGGTGTTCCGCATCTCATTCGTATCCCTATGGTCGACCATGATGCGGATCGTGCGCCAAGTGGATAGTCGGCGCGCAGGGGATTCGTGACGTTACTGGTGCAGAAGATGTGGCGATTCGTCAAGGTTCCTCCTGCATAGGGCCCCTGGTGAAAAGAAAATATGATGTCCCGGTCCGTACGGGTGACGTGAGGTGCGTACGGGTGAACGGGTCACTCGATACGATGCCCGTCGCGCACACGCACGAGTGCGGCGCACGTCGGAACGACTCTCGGGGGATCGTCGTGTTCGGAATAGTCAGGCCCTGCGCCCATCGGTTGTCGGAGGGCCTCAAGACCGAGTGGATGGCCCATCTCTGTGGGCTCTGCCTCGCACTTCGCTCGGACCACGGGCAGTTCGCCCGGATCGTCACGAACTATGACGGCCTGATCGTCTCGGTCCTGACGGAGGCTCAGGCCGAGCGCACCACCGGATGGCGACGTACCGCGGGGCCCTGTCCACTGCGCTCCATGCGGACCGCTCCGGTCGCCCGAGGCGAGGGGGCCAGGCTGGCGGCCGCCGTCTCGCTGGTGCTCGCCTCGGCGAAGGTACGGGACCACATAGCGGACGGGGACGGGCTGTTGAGGCGCCGCCCGGTCGCCGCGGCCGCCCGCCGGGTCGCCGCGGGCTGGGACCGGGCCGGTGCGCGTACCGGCGCGGAGCTGGGATTCGACACCGCCGTCCTCGTGGACGCCGTCGACCGGCAGGCCGGCGTCGAGCGGCTCGCCGGACCGGGCACCCCGCTGCTGACGGTCACCGAACCCACCGAGTCGGCCACCGCGGCGGCCTTCGCCCACACCGCCGCGCTCGCGGGCCGGCCGTGGAACGCCGAGCCTCTCGCCGAGGCCGGCCGGCTCTTCGGGCGGCTCGCACATCTGCTGGATGCCGTGGAGGACCAGGAAGCTGACGCCGCGTCGGGTGCCTGGAATCCGCTCACCGCCACCGGCACCTCGCGCGCAGAGGCCCGGCGGTTGTGCGACGACGCGCTGCGTGGTGTGCGGCTGGCGCTGGGCGACGCCGAATTCACCGACGACAAGCTGACGCATGTGCTGCTCGTGCACGAACTGCGGCGTTCGGTGGACCGGGCCTTCGCCACGCAGACGTGCTCGCACCAGGAGGATGCGCGGCGCACCGATGAGGATCTGACGGACGGGCAGCGGACGGAGCCCTCCGCGAAGGCACCGGGCGGCGCGGCGGGGCTGCGGCGGACCGGGTCCTTCGGGCCGCCGCCGGGCAATCCGTACGCGCCGAACAACCCCGGCAGCCCGTTCGGCCCGCCCCAGCCCCCGCCGGAGCCGCCGCGTGACCGGCGTGGGCTGATCACGGGCTGTCTGGTGTGGGCGGGCCTCGCCTGCACCTGCCAGATGTGCTGCGGGACCTTCGAGGACCCGTGGAGCCGGCAGCGGCGCGAGGGGCTGTGCAGCCAGTGCGACTGCAGCGACTGCTGCGATGCGTGCGACTGCTGCGGCAACTGCGGGGACTGCTGCAGCTCCTGCGACTGCTGCGACTGCGACTGCGGGTGCGACTGCTGAGCCACGCCCCGGGCCGGCTCGACGGCCCCGGGATCACTTGATCTCGGGCGGCGAGATCCGGGAGGACTCGATCGCCGACGCGCCGATGCCCCACTTCTTGAGGATGCGGTCGTACGTTCCGTCCGCCTTGAGCCCGTTGACCGCCGCCTGGAAGGCGGGCGCCAGCGGAGTGCCCTTCTTGAACGCGAAGCCGACGTCGAGCCGCTTGAACTCATTGAGGAAACGCACGCCCTCCTGCTGCTCGACCGCATAGCGCAACCCGTTGATGGTCGACATCACCACGTCGCTGCGGCCCTGCTGGAGCGAGGCCCAGACGGCCGCCAGGTCGGAGTAGGTCTTCACGTCGTACGGCTTCCTGCCCGCCTCGGCGCACCGGTGCTTGTTCTCCTCCAGCGTCACCTCGAAGGTGGTGCCCGCGGCGGTGCCCACGGTCAGGCCGCAGAGCTGGGTGAGATCGGTGACCTTCGCCAGCTTGCTGTCGTCGCGGACCGCGAAGCCCTGCCCGTCATTGAGGTACGTGACGAAGTCGATCGTCCGGCGGCGCTCGTCGGTGACCCCGAAGTTTCCCGTCCCCAGGTCGTACTTCCCGCTGCCCAGCGCAGGCAGGATCGCCTCGAAGGCGGCCACCTCGCGCTTCAGCTTCAGGCCCAGCGCCCTGGCCACGGCGTCCGCGACGTCGATGTCGGTGCCCGCCACGGTCTTCCCGTCCGGCAGATAGGTGGCACCGGGCGGTGTGCCGACGCTGGAGGCGATGGTCAGCGCGCCGGCGGCTCGGACATCGGGGGGCAGCAGCGCGGCCGCGGCCTTGTTCTTCTTGACCGACGACACGACGTCCTGCGTCGGAACCCTCCCCTTGGCGGAGGCGGCCGGGCCGGCCGCGCCGGCCGGAGCTGCTGCGGGATCGCCGGACCCGCACGCGGTGAGAGCGACTGCGGCGACGGTGATCAGCGCGAAGGCGGCGGTGTGCCGGGTACGGGGCATGAGGTGTGGTTCTCCAGGTTCGTCGACCGTGCGCGGGGCAGCCGGGCAGCGCCGGGCGGCGCGCCACGGCAGCACGGCCACGGGCGGGGCGAAGGAAGAGCGGAGGAAGCTCGGAACGGCGAACAGCCTGAGGGGAGGGTGCAGCGACGTTGTGTACGTGAAGACGCGCAGGGAACGGTGCTCAGGCGCCGGACACGGCGCGAGGCACGGACGCGAGAAACCGCAGGGGGGTCAGCTCAACAGGAGGAGGACCACACGCGACCGAAGTCGATGTGGGAGCGCTTGACCAGCCACTGCTGCGAATGCATGGCCCAAGTGGAACAGGCCATCCACTGGTCCGTCAACTGACCTGAGACGTATGACTCACAGTGTGGACAGGCTTGACAATATGTCGTGAACAGCGCTTACCTCTGAAGCGGATCGCGCTGAGGGGCCCGGTCCGCGTTGTGTTCTTCCGTGAAGGCACGTCCCGTGTTCGATCTCTGCATCCACGGAGCCTTCGCATGTCTGCGCAGACAGATGCCTTTCCTCAATCACGCCCGGCCCCGCTCTCCGAGGGCAGCGGCAAGGACAATGACGCCGACCGCCTGCGGATCGTCCCGGTGCGCCGAACAGGCCAGTGGACAGCGGCCGTTGTGGTCCTGCTGCTGCTCGCCCTGGCGCTGAACTCGGTCATCCGCAACGACGCCTTCCAGTGGGACGTCGTCGGCGACTACTTCAGCACCGCCTCCGTCCTGCGCGGCCTCGGCCTCACCCTCTGGCTCACCGCCCTCGTCATGGCGCTCGGCTTCGCCCTCGGCACACTGCTGGCGGTACTCAGGCTCTCCGCCAACCGTGTGCTTCAGGCGGTCAGTTGGGGCTACGTCTGGCTCTTCAGGTCCACCCCGATCCTGGTCCAGCTGCTCTTCTGGTTCAACATCGGTGCGCTCTACCCGGAGATCCTCGGTGTCCGTACGGTGAACCTCCTCGGGCCCGTCACGGTCGCCGTCATCGGCCTCACCCTGCATGAGGCCGCGTACGCGGCCGAAGTGGTCCGCGGCGGCATCCTGTCCGTCGAGCGCGGGCAGATCGAGGCCGCTCAGTCGCTGGGCCTCGGCGCCTGGCGCCGGTTCCGCCGGATCGTGCTGCCGCAGGCGATGCGCTCCATCGTCCCGCCCGCCGGGAACATGCTGATCGGCACGCTCAAGGGCACCTCGATCGTCAGCATCATCGCCGTGCAGGACCTGCTCTATTCGGTGCAACTCGTGTACCACCGCACCTACCAGGTGATCCCTCTGCTGCTCGTCGCCACTCTCTGGTACGTGGTGGTCACCTCGCTGCTCAGCGTCGGCCAGCACTACATCGAACGGCACTACGCCCGTGGCACGGCGGGTGCCCGGTGAGCGTCGGGCCGGCCCTCGTCATCGTGGGCGCCGGGCCACGCGGCACCGGCCTCATCGAGCGCATCGCCGCCAACGCCCCCGAGCTGTACGAAGGCCGGCGGCTGGACATCCATCTCGTCGACCCGTACCCGCCCGGCGGCGGCCGGATCTGGCGGCGCGACCAGTCCCCGCTGCTCTGGATGAACTCCATGGCCGAGGACGTCACCATGTTCACCGACGACACGGTCCAGCAGGAGGGGCCGATACGTCCGGGGCCCGCACTGCACACCTGGGCGGCCGACGTCCGCGACGGCCGGGTCGCCCTTGGAGTCGAACCGGAACTCCTGGACCGGATAAAGGCGTTGGAAGGACACGACTTCCCGAGCAGGCAGCTGCAGAGCGCGTATCTGGGATGGGTGTACGAGCAGGCGGTGGCCGCGCTTCCGGCGGGCATCACCGTGCATGAGCACCGTGGGCACGCCCTGCGCGTCACCGGGCGGCGCGACGGCCGTCAGCACGTCTGGCTGGAGGGGCGCGCCGAACCGCTGACCGCCGACCTCGTCGTACTCACCATCGGTCACCTCGATGCCGAACCCGCCCACGAACACGTCGAGTTGACGCAGTTCGCGAACCGGCACGGGCTCGTCCACCTGCCGCCCGACTTCACCGCCGACAGCGACCTGACCGCCTTGCCCGCCGGTGAACCGGTCATCGTCCGGGGCTTCGGGCTCGCCTTCATCGATCTGATGGTGCTGCTCACCGAAGGACGCGGAGGGCGGTACGAGAACGGCGAATACCTGCCCTCCGGCAAGGAGCCCGTCCTGCACGTCGGGTCGCGGCGTGGTGTCCCGTACCACTCCAAGATCGGCTACGGCCGGCAGGGCGAACGGCCGCCGCTGCCGCGTTTCCTCGGCCCGGAGCAGACCACAGAGCTGCTGAGCCGGCCCGGCCCGCTCGACTTCCGGCGCGACGTGTGGCCACTCGTCGACAAGGAACTCGGATACGCCCACTACCACCGGCTCTTCGCCGCCCACGCCGAGCGCACGACCGTCGACTGGCAGGTCTTCGAGGAGAAGTACACGGCCGCCGACCCGGGCAGCCAGGAGCTGCGCGCCCTCGTCGTCGCCGCCGTGCCCGACCCGGCTGACCGGCTCGACCTCGAAGCGCTCGACCACCCGCTGGACGGCGTGCACCACCCGTCGTACGACGCACTCCAGGTCGGGCTGCGCGAGTACATCACCGCCGACCTCGACCGCCGCCACGACCCCACGCACAGCGAGGACCTCGCCGTCTTCCTCGGACTGCTCTCCGTCTACGGGCAGTTGATGCGGCTCGGTGACATCGGCGGCTGGTGGCACGGCTTCTTCAGCTACCTCGCGTCCGGCCCGCCGGGACCCCGTCTGCACCAGCTGCTCGCCCTCTCGCGGGCCGGGGTCGTCCGCTTCCTCGGCGCGGGAATGACCGTCGAGGCGGACGAGGAACGCGGCGTCTTCCGGGCCGGCAGCGCCACCGTTGCGGGGGAGTGGATCGAGGCCCGCGCACTGGTCGAGGCCCGGCTGCCGGATCCGTCACCGGAGCGCACCCGCAGCCCGATCCTCCAGGCACTGTACGAGGACGGAGCCGCCGCCACCGCCACCGGACTGCTCTCCGTCGACCCCGACGACGGCCGGATCCTGGGCCGCGACGGCCGCCCGCACCCCCGGCGCTTCGCCCTCGGCCCGCACACCACCGCACGGGCGAGCGGCGCCTTCACCCGGCCGCGCACCGGCGGCCCGGCCTTCCGGCAGAACGACGCCACCGCACGGACGGCTCTGGCGTTCCTCCGCGACCCGCTCTGTAGCGACGGCGTCGACCGCAGCGACGGAACGGACGGCGGCGACCGCCTCAGCGCCTGACCGCGGTGCCGTCCCACCTCCTCAGCCCCCTCCGCCCTTGGCCCCATGGCCCGTATTCCAAGGAATCCTCATGTCGCTCACCAGCGATCCACCTCTCGACAGGACGACCGGGCCCCAGGACGATGCCGCTTCCGCCATCGACTACGGCGCGCTCACCGTCGTCCCCGTGCGCCACCCCTGGCGCTGGGCCGCCGTCGTCGCCACCGCCGTCCTGCTCGCCCAGTTCCTGCACGGTCTGGTCACCAACCCCGGCTGGGAGTGGGACGTCTTCGCCCGCTTCTTCACCGCCGAGACCGTCCTCGAGGCCGTCTGGATCACCCTCCAACTGACCTTCTACGGCACGGTGCTCGGCTTCGCGCTCGGCATAGTGCTCGCCTTCATGCGGCTGTCGGCCAGTCCGTTCCTCGGTGCGGTCGCCTACGCGTACATCTGGGCGTTCCGCTCCATACCGCTCATCGTCCAGCTGCTCTTCTGGTTCAACCTCGCCTACCTCTACAAGGAGTTGCGGTTCGGCATCCCGTTCGGCCCCGGCTTCTTCTCCTTCGACACGATGAACCTCGTCGGCGCGATGAGCGCGGCCGTCCTCGGGCTCGCACTGCACCAGGCGGCCTACGCGGCGGAGATCGTCCGCGGCGGCGTACTCGCCGTGGACAGTGGCCAATTGGAAGCAGCCGCCGCGCTCGGGATCCCCCGGCACCGGCAGCTGTGGCGGATCGTGCTGCCGCAGGCGATGCGTTCCATCCTGCCGAACGCCGCCAACGAGATCATCTCGCTCTTCAAGGGCACCTCGATCGTCTCCGTGATGGCGATCGGCGAACTCTTCTACCAGGTCCAGGTCGTCTACGGACGCAACGGCAGGGTCGTGCCTCTGCTGATGGTGGCCACCGTCTGGTACATCCTCCTGACCACCGTGCTCTCCGTCCTCCAGCACTACGTCGAACGTCACTACGCCAAGGGGGCCGCGCGATGAGCGCCACCACTGCCGATTCCACGGATGCCGTCCCCGACGCCATGGTCGAGATCCGCGCCGTGCACAAGAGCTTCGGCACTCTCGAAGTCCTGCGCGGCATCGATCTGTCCGTACGCGCCGGAGAGGTGACCGTCGTCCTCGGCCCTTCCGGGTCCGGCAAGTCCACGCTGCTGCGCACCATCAACCACCTGGAGAAGGTCGACAACGGCTGGATCAGCGTCGACGGCACCCTGGTCGGCTACCGCAGGGACGGCAACAAACTCTACGAGCTCCGCGAACGCGAGGTCCTGCGCCAGCGCACCCGGATCGGCTTCGTCTTCCAGAACTTCAATCTCTTTCCGCACCTCACAGTCCTGGAGAACATCATCGAGGCGCCGGTCTCCGCCCGGCGCCGCCCCCGCAAGGACGCGGTCTCCGCCGCCGAGAAGCTCCTCGCCCGCGTCGGGCTCGCCGACAAGGCGGGGGCGTACCCGAAGCAGCTCTCCGGCGGGCAACAGCAGCGCGTGGCCATCGCCCGCGCCCTCGCTCTCGAACCGAAGCTGCTGCTCTTCGACGAGCCGACCTCGGCGCTCGACCCCGAGCTGGTCGGCGAAGTCCTCGATGTCATCAAGGACTTGGCGCACGGCGGCACCACGATGATCGTCGTCACGCACGAGATCGGCTTCGCCCGCGAGGTCGCCGACACCGTCGTCTTCATGGACGAGGGACGGATCGTCGAGCAGGGCACCCCCGCCGACGTACTCGACCGTCCGGAACACCCGCGCACCCGCGCCTTCCTCTCCAAGGTCCTGTGACCCTCCCATGTCCCTTCCCACCCCTTCCGCACCGCCTGCAAGGAGCGCCCACGTGCCCGTCCGCCGTACCCTCGCCGCCACGCTCGCCACCCTCACCGCCGCCGGACTCCTCACGGCCTGCGGTACGAGCGACGCCGCCACCGACGAGATCAACCCGAAGGGACAGCGGGGCACCGGCATCGACATCGGCCCCGACCAGCACCGGATCCGGGAGAAGAAGGTCGACGCCATCGCGGCGAAGGTGCCGGCAGCCGTCCGTGAACGCGGCACGCTGCGGCTGGGCGCGAGCGCCGACGCCTCGCCGCCGCTCGGCTTCTACGCCACCGACGACAAGACCCGGATCGGCTCCGAGATCGACCTGGCGACCCTGATCGCCGACACGCTCGGGCTGAAGCCGGAGTTCGAGGAGGTCTCCTGGGAGAACCTCTTCGTCGGCCTCGACAGCTCCAAGTTCGACGGCGTCCTGTCGAACGTCACGGTCACCGAGGAACGCAAGGAGAAGTACGACTTCGCGACCTACCGGCTCGACAACATCGCCTTCGAGGCCAAGAAGGGCTCCGGCTGGAAGGTGAAGGGCCCCGAGGACGTGGCGGGGAAGACCGTCGCAGTCGCGTCCGGCACCAACCAGGAGAAGATCCTCGTCGACTGGAGCGAGCAGAACGTCAAGGCCGGACGCAAGCCGGTGGACATCAAGTACTTCCAGAAGGACACCGACTACTACCTGGCCCTGCAGTCCGGCCGGATCGACGGCTATCTCGGCCCCAGCCCGTCGGTGAACTACCACGTGGCGTCGGCCGGCCGGTCCGAGGTCGTCGGCACGCTGTCGGGCGGTGGCGACGGACTCCAGGGGAAGATCGCCGCCACCACGAAGAAGGACAGCGGCCTGGTCGAGGCGTACGCGGCCGCCATCGACCACATCATCGAAGACGGCTCGTACGCCAAGGTGCTGGGGCGCTGGGGGCTCTCCGACGAGGCCGTCGAGAAGTCCGAGATCAACCCGCCCGGCCTTCCCAAGCCCAAGAACTGAGCCCGAGAGGTACGCACAGCGATGTCTGCCACCACCGCTCTTCATCTGGCCGCCGAGATCGGCGGCCCGCCCCACTACGACGCCCTGCACTACGTCGAGCTCGCCCGGCTCGCCGAGCGCGGGTCACTCGACTTCGTGACCCTCGGCGACTCGTTCGCCCGCCCCGGACTCGACGCGCTCGCCGTGCTCTCCCGGGTCGCGCCCGCCACCCGCAGGATCGGGCTGGTCCCGACCGTCACCACCACCCACACCGAGCCGTTCCATGTCTCGTCCGCCGTGGCCACCCTGGACTGGGTGAGCCGCGGCCGGGCGGGCTGGAGCGCCGAGGTGTCGGCGACCGAGGCCGAGGCCCGGCTGTTCGGCCGGCGGTCCGCCGCGCCCGCCGCCGAGCTGTGGCGCGAAGCGGGCGAGACCGCCGATGTCGGAGCCCGGCTGTGGGACAGCTGGGAGGACGACGCGGAGATCCGGGATGTCGCCACCGGCCGCTTCATCGACCGCGACAAGCTGCACTACGTCGATTTCGAGGGCGCGACGTTCACCGTCCGTGGACCGGCCATCGTGCCCAGGCCACCGCAGGGTCACCCGGTCACCGTGATCGACGGGACGGGCGGACCGAGCCAGGCCGCCGCCGCACGCCACGCCGATGTCGTACTCGTACGGGCCACCGCGCCCGAGCAGGCCGCGGGCATCCGGGAGGACGTACGGCGCCGCGCCGCGGCGTACGGCCGCGACCCCGACACCCTGCGGGTGCTGGTGGCGCTCACCGTCGACCTCGGGGACGCCGAGACCGCGCCGGAACCCGGTCTGGAGAGCGGACCGCCGCTCGCCGCCGGGGGCTCGTACTACCGGGGCGGCCCGGTCGACCTCGCCGAACTGATCGCCCGATGGCACCGGGCCGGAGCCGTCGACGGCTTCCACCTCACGCCCATCACACCGGAGCGCGATCTCGAACGGATCGTCAACGGAACCGTCGCCCTGCTTCAGCACCGCAGCCTGTTCCGCACCTTCTACCCGGGAGGCACGCTCCGCGAGCACCTGGGACTGGCGCGCCCGGCGAACCGATACGCCCTTGCGGAGGGACGAGCATGACCGCACCGACGCGGAAGCAGATGCACCTGGCCGCCCACTTCCCCGGCGTGAACAACACCACTGTCTGGACCGACCCCCGCTCGAAGAGCCAGATCGACTTCTCCTCCTTCGAGCACCTCGCCCGCACGGCCGAGCGCGGCAGGTTCGACTTCTTCTTTCTCGCGGAGGGGCTCCGGCTGCGCGAGCACAACGGGCGGATCCACGATCTGGACGTGGTCGGCCGACCCGAGTCCCTCACGGTGCTGAGCGCTCTGGCCGCCGTCACCGACCGGCTCGGCCTCGCCGCCACGGTCAACGCGACCTTCAACGAGCCGTACGAACTGGCCCGGCGGCTCGCCACCCTCGACCACCTCAGCGACGGCCGGGCCGCCTGGAACGTCGTCACCTCCTCCGATGCCTTCACCGGGGAGAACTTCCGGCGCGGCGGTTATCTCGACCGGGCCGACCTCCCCCAAGTTCTCGGCTCCGCTCGAACAGGGGGGACCCCCTACACCCGGGCCGCAGAGTTCGTCGCCACCGCCCGCGAACTGTGGGACACCTGGACCCCCGACGGAACCGCGCGCCCCTTCCGTCACCAGGGGCAGCACTTCACCATCGAGGGCGAGTTCACCGTCCCGCGCTCCCCGCAGGGCCACCCGGTCGTCATCCAGGCCGGGGACTCCCCGGAAGGCCGCGAGTTCGCAGCGTCCGCCGCTGACGTCGTCTTCACCCGGCACGGCACGCTGGAGGCGGGCCGCACCTTCTACACCGACGTCAAGGCGCGGCTGGCGAAGTACGGCCGGCAACCCGACGATCTGAAGATCATGCCCGGCGTCACCTTCGTCCTCGGCGACAGCGACGCCGAGGCCCAGGAGTCGGCGGCCGAGATCCGCCGCCAGCAGATCTCCCCGCAGAACGCGATCCTCGCCCTGGAGCAGGTCTGGGGCCGCGACCTCTCCTCGTACGATCCCGACGGGCCGCTCCCCGAGTTCGACCCGGACCCCGACTCCGGACTGGTCCAGGGCCGGGTCAGGATCGGCGACCCGCTCGCCGTCGCGGCCCGCTGGCGCGCGCTGTCCGAGGCCAAGGGGCTGTCCATCAGGCAGACGGTCATCGAGACGACCGGGCGACAGTCGTTCATCGGCAGCCCGGAGACAGTCGCCTCGGAGCTCATCGAGTTCGTCTCGACCGACGCGGCCGACGGCTTCATCCTCGTACCGCATCTCACCCCGGGCGGCCTCGACGACTTCGTCGACCGGGTCGTCCCGCTCCTCCAGGAACGCGGAGCCTTCCGCTCCGAATACACCGGTTCCACTCTCCGGTCCCATCTCGGGCTGGCCGATCCGGTAGGGAAGGATTGATCGCATGAGCACGGACACGCAGCAGACGCAACAAGTGGGGCAGGCGCAACAAGTGGGGCAGGTGCGGCAGGCGGAGGAGGAATGGACCCGCTGGCATGAGGAGCGCACGGCCACGGTCTCGGCACCGTACGGACCGCTCTCCCTCACCGGCACGCACTGGCTGTCGGACCACCCGGAGGGTCGAATTCCGGCCGTCCCCGGGCAGTGGCGGGAGGACGGCGACGAACTGGTGCTCACAGCCGTCCCCGATGACGGGCTCACCGTCGACGGGGAGCCCTTCACCGGCGAGGTGCGGCTCACCGCGGACCGCGGCGCGATCGAAGCCTCCCGCGTCGCGCACGGCGAGCGGCGGCTGGTCGTGCTGAACCGTGAAGGGCTGTGGGCGGTACGGGACTTCGACCCGGACTCCGCAGCGCGGAAATCCTTCCGGGCCATCGAGGCGACGTCGTACGACGCCCGCTGGGCGCTGACGGGCACCTTCCGGTCGTACGGCACCACCCGCTCGGTCCGGGTCGAGAACGCCGACGGAGTCGAGCGCGGACTCGGCCTCGGCGGTGAGATCGCCTTCGAGGTGGACGGAACGGAGCACACCCTGCAGGTCGCGGTCGAGCAGGAGGGCTCGCTCTGGGCGGTCTTCGCCGACGCCACCAGCGGGAAGAGCAGCTACCGCTTCCGCTTCCTGCGGCCCGCGGCGCCGGCGGAGGACGGCAGTGTGACGGTCGACCTCAACCGCGCGGTGCTGCCGCCGTGCGCCTTCGCCGACCACTTCATCTGCCCCTTCCCGCCCCCCGGCAACACCCTTCCCGTCGCGGTCGAGGCGGGGGAGCGGAACCGGATCGACAACTGACGTACCGCTGACGAACCGGCGACCCACCCTCGTATTTCATCCGGACAGGCCCCGGCAGCTCGCGAGCTGCCGGGGCCCGTCGCGTGTCCGTGGCCTGCCGCGCGCATGCGCGGGGTGACGACCTGAGGCCAAAAGGCCCTCTTGCGCAAGAAGTTGACGCCTTGAATACTCCCGAGCAGCGCTTGTCAGGGGCACGTCGTATCCGGAATGCGGAACACGGCCGTGCGCCCGACTGCGCCTCACGGGTCCGACCACCCCACGGGCGGACCCCCGTTTCCCCTTGGGAGGAATCAGAAGTGAGGATCAAGCGCACCACCCCCCTCAGCGGCATGGCGAGACGAAGCAGGGCCGTCGCGATCGCCGCAGGCCTTGTCGCTGTCGCCGCCCTCGCCGTGCCCAGCGCCCACGCCAACTCCACCGGGACGTTCAGCGCCAACCAGCTCACCGCCGCGAGCGACGCCGTGCTCGGCGCGGACATCGCCGGAACCGCCTGGAACGTCGACCCGGCGACCAAGACCCTGAGGGTCACGGTCGACAGCACGGTCTCCCAGGCCGAGATCAAGCAGATCAAGGAGTCTGCGGGAGCCAACGCCGGCGCCCTGCGGATCGAGCGCACGTCCGGCACGTTCAACAAGCTGCTCTCCGGCGGCGACGCCATCTACGCACCCGGCTGGCGCTGTTCGCTGGGCTTCAACGTCCGTAGCGGCAGCACCTACTACTTCCTGACCGCCGGTCACTGCACCGACGGCAACCCGCCGTGGTACACCAACTCGTCGAACTCCACGAGCATCGGTCCGACGGTCGGATCGAGCTTCCCGACCAACGACTACGGCATCGTGCGGTACGACAACGCCTCGGTCGCCCACGCGGGCACCGTCGGCAGCCAGGACATCACCAGCGCGGCCAACGCCACCGTCGGTATGTCCGTCACCCGCCGCGGCTCCACCACGGGCATCCACAGCGGAACCGTCACCGCCCTCAACGCCACGGTCAACTACGGCGGCGGCGACATCGTCTACGGCATGATCCAGACAAACGTGTGTGCGGAACCCGGCGACTCGGGTGGTCCGCTCTACTCCGGCACCAGGGCGATCGGACTCACCTCGGGCGGCAGCGGCAACTGCAGCTCCGGTGGTACGACGTTCTTCCAGCCGGTCACGGAGGCGCTCAGCGCATACGGCGTCAGCGTCTACTGACGCCCGGCACCTCACGCACGCTCTCGAAACCGCGTTCGGCAACGCCAGAGCCCTCGCCCGAATTCCGGGCGGGGGCTCCCGTTCACCCCGCGGCTTTTGAGAGGATGTGGGGGAGGACGGTCGCGCAGGAACAACGGGGGCGGATGCTGTGCCTTCCGGAGGGATGCCCTCCGGGACCCCCGGCAGACACCCCAGGGGGTTCCAGTCCGTGAAACGTATCGGAGTGACCGGACACCGCAGCATCCCCGAGGAAGCGCACGCCCATGTGATGGCCGGGATACGAGCGGTGCTGTGCGGCTTCGACGGCTCCCTGGAAGCCCTCTCCAGCCTGGCTGTGGGAGCGGACCAGCTCTTCGCCGACCTGGCACTCGCCTGCGGGGCGGAACTGACCGCGGTCATCCCCAGCGGTGACTACGAGGCCTGCTTCGCCGACGGGCCCGAACTGGCCCGCTACCGAAGCCTCAAGGGCCGCGCGGCCCGCGAGGTCCGGCTGGACTTCCCGCACTCCACGGACGAGGCGTACTACGCGGCGGGCGCCTACATCGCCGACCACTGCGACCGGCTGCTCGCGGTCTGGGACGGCCGGCCCGCCCGCGGCTTCGGCGGCACGGGCGACATCGTGACGTACGCCCGGACGCTCGGCCGCCCGGTGACGGTGATCTGGCGCGACGGGGTGGAGCGCGCCTGATCCGCGGTCAGCTCACATGCGATGCCGGGCCAGCCAGTCGGTGTGTTCCGGGGAGACGATCCGCTCGGTCTCGAAGACCGCGACCGGCCACTGCCGTTCGGTCAGACTGGTCTCCATGGCGGCCTGCATCGACTCCAGATCCTTCTCGACCAGTGAGTGCGCGGAGATCAGCGGGTGATGACGACGCATCTCGTTCCATGCCAGGCAGGCAGCCGCTGCCGCCGAGAGTGCACCTGTCAGCGCGAAGGACCGGGCGGCCCCGAATGTCTGCAGCAGGCTGAGCGCCAGCGCCGGCGTGGTCAGCGCGGCGATGGCGCTTGACCAGACCAGCGCGCCGCGCCGCGAAACATGCTGGCGCCTGCGGTACCAGCGCCGCTGTTCGATCAGCCGGTCCCGTACGTAGGTTTCCTTGCGTACCGTGAAGGCCCTGCTCCGTAACTCCCGCATGGACTCCGTGATGAGCCCGCCGCCGGCATCGCTCATCTCGTCACGGGGATCCACCCAGCCGACCTTCCTGAGCTCCTGCAGGCCCTCTTCGAGCCGGTTGGCGAACACTGCTTCCGGATGCTGGGTGCCGGTGTCGAACGGGGAGCCGTGCACGGCGTATCGCCAGCACATCGACTTGATGAACTCAGCGGCGGAGCGGTTCAGTTGCCAATGCGACTTCGCCTTGCGCCGGGAGGCGGCATAGGTCGTGAACAGAACCCCGAGGTAGGCCAACGCGCCTATGCCGTCAAGTAGTTGAAATGAGCCACCGACCGTGCCGTGCCAGGGCAGGGCCGCCGGCAGGGCACCTACCACGAGGAGGATCAGTTGGCCGCGGGTCGTATTGACCGCCTCCCGCTGGCGTGCGATGGCGATGGCGTCCGTGTGGTGGAAGAGCGCCGGGAGGTCCTCGCTCCTGAAGACCATGGACTGAAGCGGTCCGGGAATCGCCGTCATGTTCACCCCGTCTGCAGTTTTGGACATGCTCGTTCAGCCAGGCAGATGACCTCTTCGATCCGACCGGAAGCTGGGAGGCCCCTTGTGCGGTGCCCGGGGCGCACGCGTGCGTGGGCGGAGGCCGACCGGGGGCACGAGAGTAGATCGAGCGCCCGGGCACTGCAATGGTGCCCTGGGCGACAACGGCGCCCTTCGGCTTGGATCCGGTCGCTCTCGTGTGATCCGATGCGCTGTGGCATGGTTGGTCAACTGGCTTTTGTTTCAGGCGAGTTACCTCTCAGACTCGCCTCTCGCTGGGGGAGCGAACGTGCAGGATGCGAATCAGGGCGATATGCGGTCGCCGGTCGGTGCCCAACGCAGGATCCGGCGGAGCCCACTGCTGTTCACCACACCCCTCGCGCTCCTCGCACTGCTCACCTCGATCCTTCTCTGGGAAGTGATCCGGGCCAACATGGCGGACGGGGCGCGGTCCGCCTGGCCGTGGCGCCTGCACCTGCTCGACATGGACGCCCTGGGCAGTCTGCTGGCCGTCGCCGGTGGCGCGGTCCTGGCCAGGGCGCAGTACGCCCGCACAGTGCGGCCGTACCTTGGGTGGCGCGGATCCTGGCAGAAGGGGCATCTGCAGGGGGACGCATCCGGGTGGCGCGTCGGCGTGCTCAACGGCGGGCAGCACCTTGCCGTGGTCGACGCCTGGGACTGTCGCCTGGTCCTGGCCGGACAGGCCGATTCCATCAGTGCGCCCTGGGGTGACCTCGACGATGCGGCGACCGAACTGACAGCTGCCGGGCTCGTCGTAGCGCAGGACTTCCAGATCATCCACTTCGGTCCGGGCTTCCCTCTCGTGAGCACCGGAGGGTACGACACGGTGCTGGTGGGTGCCTTCTCGAAGCGGTTCGTCCGTGACGTCGAGGCGTTCTACATACGGTTCAGGATCACCGACGTCGTAGGTGACACCCACGAGCGCATCCTGGACTGCATGAAGGGGGCGAGGACCGATCTCAATGCCCCGCTCGACTGAGGTCCGGCAGAGCTCGGCCACCCTCTCGGTGGAGGCGGGCGATGCGAGGTGTTCGCGGATGGAACCGGCAGGACGTGGCGCCGGACGGGTGGACGGAGCGGGAGTGAACACGCGGCATCGGACATCTGTCCCGAAGGTAAATCGACGTAGCTTTCCCCTAAATCGGGGTGGCGCATCACCCGTCCATGATGCAGGGGCTTCCCGCCGGGCTGCGCACAGGCCGGCGGGGAGGTTCGCCCGGCCTTCCGTAACTGGCTCGTGTCATCTGCTCCGGCCTGCGCATTCTCTGCCCACTCCGATGGAGGAATGTCGAGTCGCGTTCCGTCTGGCGTAATGCTGTGTGACAGCTGCGTTTCGTGCGACGTCGGCGTTTGCCAAGCGCTGTCAGCGGAGTAAAGTCGTGCCGCCGGACACTGCATTTATGCAGTAGCCGGAAGCGTTTCAGTGTCCGGAACAATCCCATCAAGGACGGCCGTGAAGACCAACGAATCCAACTCATCCTTCGCCAATGCGAAGAGCCGTGTGCCGCTCGCCGAGATCGATGCCAGTGGTGTCGAAGTCACCAGGAAGCTCGATCGGGTATTCAGCACGTCAACCGGCCGCTCCACCAAGGCGTCAACCTTCAGCTCGGCTCTCTGAGTCGCGCCGTAAGATGGCTAGACTGACGGAATGACAGGACCCCTGGTCCCCTTCCGTGAAATCGTGCTCAAAGTGCACAGCAGGTGTGATCTTGCCTGCGATCATTGCTACGTCTATGAACATGCTGATCAGAGCTGGCGTACCCGCCCTAAGGCAATCTCTGATGAGGCAATTTCCTGGACCGCTCAACGCTTGGCTGAGCATGCTCTGACGCATGCGCTGCCCTCCGTGTCAGTGATCCTGCACGGAGGGGAGCCTCTCTTGGCGGGCCCCGCGCGTCTGCGCCGCGTCTGCGAGGAGCTGACCTCGGCACTGAACGGTATCGCCGCTCTCGATCTACGGATCCATACCAACGGCCTGCAGCTCAGCCCGCGCTATCTGGACCTCTTCGACGAGTTCGGCGTCAGGGTCGGTATCTCGCTCGACGGCGACCGGACCGCCAATGACCGGCACCGCCGGTTCGCCGACGGACGCACCAGCCACCCCCTGGTCCTCCGAGCCGTCGCGCTTCTGCGCCAGCAGCGCTACCGCCACCTCAACCTCGGCCTTCTGTGTACCGTGGACATCCGGAACGATCCGCACGCGGTGTTCGACGCCCTGGCCGAACTCGAACCGCCGCTCATCGACTTCCTTCTTCCGCACGCCACCTGGGACCAGCCTCCGCCACGTCCGGACGGATCGCCCACGGCCTATGCCGACTGGCTCCTCGCGATCTTCGACCGCTGGAGAGAGCAGGGCCGGCCGGTGCCGGTTCGGTTCTTCTCCTCGGTCCTGTCCACGCTGAGCGGCGGCCCCAGCCTCACCGAGTCCCTCGGGCTCGCCCCCACCGACCTCGTCGTCGTGGAGACCGACGGCCAGTTGGAGCAGGTCGACTCGCTCAAGAGTGCCTACGAGGGTGCGGCAGCCACCGGGTTCGACGTCTTCACGCACAGCTTCGACGAGGTCGCGGCCCATCCCGGGGTCCGGGCCCGGCAGCTCGGACTGGACGGCGTCAGCGAGACCTGCCGCAGCTGCCCCGTCGTGCGTTCGTGCGGCGGCGGTCTCTACACGCACCGCTACAAGTCGGTGGATGCCGTGGATCCAGCCCGGGCGTTCGACCACCCTTCCGTGTACTGCGAGGATCTCGAGGCGCTGGTGCGCGGCATCGAGGAGCGGACGTCGGCCTCCGCGGTACCGGCCGCGGTGGCGGACCCCACCGAGCTGGGCGCCGAACAGCGGGACCTCACCCGCACCGCACTCGCCGTGCTCCACGGCGACCTGGACGGACTCGGCGGCGACCACTGGGCCGCCGCCTGGGAGCTGGCGTCGACGGTCGAGGGCTCCGAGGACGGATCGCGAGGCCTGGACGAGGCGCTCGCACACCCCTACGCCCGCAGCTGGCTGCACGACGCACTCTCCGCCGTGCACGAGGAGAGGCCCGGCGCCGGGAGGGTCGCGTGGCGGCTGTCGTCGTATGTCGCGGCTGCCGTGATCCGTGCCGGGCTCGATCTGGCCGTACCGGTCGCCTACCGGGCCGGCGTGCTCGCCCTGCCCGGCCTCGGCTCACTGCGGATCGACGGGCCGCAGGACGACGGCACGGCCCAGGTGCGCGTCACGGACGACGGCTTCCTGGTGCGCCGTGCGGGTGACAGCCGGCAGGGTGCTTTCGAACGGCGGATCGTGCGGGGCGGGGCGGCCGGTCGGGACTGGCTGCCGGTGCGCCGGCTCGGCGGCGGTGAAGCGCCCGGCTCGGCGCCCCGTTGGGTGCTCGACGACCTGGACCCGTACCGCGACTGCTTCCGCGACCGCCCTGCCGCCCGGCTCCGGCAGGATGAGGCCGACCGCCTCGGCGCCGGGCTGGACCGGGCCTGGGCACGGATCGCGAAGCGCGCACCTCGGCACGCCGCGGAGATGGCCGAAAGTCTGACCACGGTGACGCCACTGACCGGCCCGGCGCCGGGGGAGCCCTCGGTGGGTCGGCACGGATACGGCGCGCTCGGTATCCGACCGGACGACAGTGCCGAGCAGTTGCCACGCGCTCTGCTGCGGGGCTTTCGCCGGGCAAAGCTCCGGGCGTTGCTCGACGTCACAGATCTTTACGCGTCGGACGGCTCCTGGGAACATCGGACGCCGTGGCAGGAGGAACTGGTTCCGTTTTCTCGACTGCTGGCTGAAACGTACGAACGGGTGGCGCTCGGGGCATTCGAGCCGCATTATCTCGACGGCGTACCGCAGGCCATCGAGACGCTGGAGCATGCAGCCGAGCTCACCGTCAGCGGAAAGCAGCTGCTCGACCTGATGAGAAAAGAGGTCTGAAGCGAGGATTCCGGTTCGGGCCGGGCTCCGGCACACACGGGACAACCGGGAGGGGCGACCCACGAGCGAATTCGATCAGGGACGCGATCGACGGCGTCGGGCACGGATGACCGAAAAGTGGCGTTGAATGACCGAACGCCATGGGGGTGGAGCAAGGTCCGCTCCGGAATGATGGATTCGCTCGCATTCTTTCCACACTCCTCGGATGCGAGTGCTCACACAGGACGGGGGTCGTGTGCACGCATCAACGCAACCGCGAGCGGCGGACCATCGGCCGTACTTCTTCTTGAGCTATGCGCATACACCGGGGTACGGCGGTGGGACGGACCCGGATATGTGGGTCGAGCGACTGTTTCAGGATCTCTGCGGCCATGTGATGGCCATGACCGACCTTCCGGCGGGTGCCTCCGCCGGGTTCATGGACCGGGAGATACGGTCCGGCGAGGGGTGGTCGGAACGGCTCGGTAGCGTGTTGGCCACCTGCCGGGTGTTCGTTCCGCTCTTCTCGCCGCGCTACTTCGCCAGCGAGATGTGCGGAAAGGAGTGGCACGCTTTCGAACAGCGTGCCATCGCCCACCGGGCCCGCAGCAATCAGCCGGCGGAGGCGATCGTGCCCGCTCTGTGGGTGCCGGTTCCACCGAACCAACTGCCGGGGCCGGCGGAGCGGTTGCAGTTCAATCACCGTGATTTCGGGGACCGTTACGTCAGTGACGGACTCTACGGGCTGATCAAACTCAGGCTCTTCGCCGAGGAGTACGAACGAGCCGTCTACGAACTCGCGAAACGAATCGTCAGCGTCGCGGCCACCGCCCGGATCGAAGTGGGTCGCCCCGTCGACTACCGGCTGGCCCCAAGCGCCTTCGGTTCGCTGAGCAGCGGTGCCGGTGCCCCTCGCCCGATGAAGGTGACCATCGTGGCGCCCACCCGGCACGACCTGCCCGAGGGGCGTAGTGCCGACTACTACGGAGACAACCCGCACGACTGGAACCCGTACCATCCGGCCTCTGTGCGCCCTCTGGCCTATGTCGCCGAGGACCTGGTGCGTGCCCTCAACTATCAGGCCACCATTACCTCCTTCGACGAGGAGTCCGGCCACGCGGAGAGCAAAGGGCCACCTAGCAGGCCGGAGATCCTCGTCGTCGACCGCTGGGCGCTGATGGACGAGGACCGACGCCGCAGACTCGCAGCCTTCGACGCCGAGAACCGGCCATGGGTGACCATGGTGGTGCCCTGGAACCGCGAGGACCCTCAGAGCAGAGCCGCCGAGGCGGAGCTGACCGAGAAGCTCGAACAGACCATGCCGTCCAAGATTCGCCAAGGGCGGGCCTATTGCCGAGCCGCGGCAAGAGGAGTGCCGAGCATGGACGCCTTCGGACAGGTACTGCCCCAGGTCGTGGAGGCGGCGGCTCAGCAGTACCTGCGCCATGCGGCGGTCTATCCGCCGGCGACGGGCGGCGGCCACACTGAACGGACACGACTGATGGGGCCCATGGGCAACACGCAGTTCATACCGGACATGCACGACCCTGCGACGGATGCGGAGGACGTATGACGGCCGGGCGTGACGGACGGATCGTCACTTTCTACTCGTACAAAGGCGGCACCGGGCGCACGATGGCCCTGGCCAACACTGCCTGGATCCTGGCTGCCAACGGCAAGCGGGTACTGGCCGTCGACTGGGACCTGGAGGCGCCCGGACTCCACCGGTTCTTCCACCCATTCCTCGACCCTTCGACCCTCGGCGCCACCACCGGCGTCATCGACCTGATCACCGAGTACGCGTGGGCCGCGACCAGCCCGGTCCAGCGCGCCGATGACTGGCACCGTGACTACGCCCGGATCCAGCCGCACGCGGTCTCCCTCACGCCCGAGACGCTCGGCTGGGAGTTCCCACAGGGCGGAACGCTCGACTTCGTCTCCGCCGGACGGCAGAACCGCGAGTACTCCGCGACCGTCTCCACCTTCGACTGGGACAACTTCTACGACCGGCTCGGCGGCGGCCACTTCTTCGACGCCCTGCGCGACGACATGAAGGCCAACTACGACTACGTCCTCATCGACAGCCGGACCGGCCTCAGCGACATCGCCGACATCTGCACCGTCCACCTTCCGGACCTGCTCGTCGACTGCTTCACGCTCAGCGACCAGTCCATCGACGGCGCCGCATCCGTCGCCCGGCAGATTTCCGAGCGCTACACCGGCCGCCCCATCTCCATCTTCCCCGTCCCGATGCGGATCGACGAGGGCGAGAAGGAGAAGGCCGACGCGGGGCGGGCCCTGGCCCGGCTGAAGTTCGACCGGCTGCCCCGAGACCTGTCCAGTGACGAACTCACAGCCTACTGGGGAGCGGTGGAAATTCCGTACCGCCCCTACTACGCGTACGAGGAGACCCTGGCCACCTTCGGTGACGAGGCAGGTCTGACCAACTCGCTGCTCTCCGCCTTCGAGCGGCTCACTGCCGTCATCACCGACCGGCAGATCACCTCGATGCCCCCCGTGGCGGAGGAGATACGGCTCCGCATCCGCGACGCCTTCACCCGGCGCAGGCCCGCACTGCCCGCCGATCTCTTCCTCAACTATGTGGCGGAGAACCGGATGTGGGCCGACTGGATCGAATCGGTCCTCACCCGGGCCGGATTCCGCGTCGTCCCGCGTGACGTCTCCGCCGAACGGGGCGCGGCCCAACCGGCGCAGGCAGCGGTCGAGACCGCCACGCGTACCGTCGTCCTGCTCTCCAGCGCCTATCTGAAGTCCCAGCGGGCCGTGAGCCTGTGGGACAGGGCGGTCGCCGAGGATCCGGGGGGCGGCAGGCGTCAGCTCCTGCCCCTCAGGGTCGGGGACGTACGTCTCTCCGCGCCCTACATCGACCGCAACCCCGTCGACCTTTTCAGGCTCGACGAGGTACACGCCACCTCGGCGCTGATGCGTGCACTGGACCGCCCGGTGCAGCTCGTCGACGGGGTCGCTCCGGGCCCCCGCTTCCCCGGCACCGTGCCGAAGATCTGGAACGCACCACCGCGCAACCCTGGCTTCACCGGCCGCTCCCTGGTCCTGGAGCGGATGCGTGACCAGCTCGGTGGCGGGATGGCCGTCGTACTTCCCCAGCCGCAGACCCTGTACGGGCTCGGCGGCGTCGGCAAGACCCAGGTGGCCTTGGAGTACGTGCACCGCTTCATGGCCGACTACGACCTGGTCTGGTGGATATCCTCCGAGCAGACCGACGATGTGGTCGCCGGTCTCGCCGAACTCGCCATCCGGCTCGGCGCCCAGGGCGGCGACGACATGGCGGCCGCCTCCCAGGAGGCCGTCGACCTGCTGCGCCGCGGAGTTCCGTCGGACCGCTGGCTGCTGGTCTTCGACAACGCCGACGACCCCGAACGGCTCAGGCGCTACTTCCCTCAGGGCGGCTCCGGCCACATCCTTGTCACATCGAGGAACCAGACATGGTCCCAGCACGGTGACGCACTGCCCGTCGACGTCTTCCTGCGGGAAGAGTCCATCGAGCACCTCCAGCGCCGCGCCCCGGGACTGAGCGACGAGGACGCCGCCCAGGTGGCCACCGCCGTCGGTGACCTGCCGCTGGCCGTCGAACAGGCAGCCGCCTGGATCGCGGAGACCGCCACCCCGATCGACACCTATCTGGAACAGCTCGCCCAGCAGGCCCCCCAGGTCCTGGCCCTCAACCAGCCCGCGGGCTACCCGGAACCCGTCGCCGCCACCTGGAACATCTCCATCCAGCGTCTCAAGGAGCGCTCGCCCGCTGCAGTGAGGCTGTTGCAACTCTGCGCCTTCTTCGCCCCGGAGCCTATTTCGGGGGACCTCCTGTACAGCAAGGAGATGATCGAGGCGCTCAAGCCGTACGACGCCTCGCTCCAGGAGAAACTGGTGCTGGGACGGGTCATCCGGGAGATCGGCCGGTTCGCCCTCGCCAAGGTCGACCAGGTCTCCAACTCCATCCAGGTGCACCGTCTGGTGCAGGCCGTGATCCGGGCGCAGCTCAGCGAGGAGGAGCAGCGCGAGGCCCGCCATGTCGTCCACCGCATCCTGGCGGGTGCCCGGCCCGATGACGACGAGCCGATCGACAACCCGTTGACCTGGCCGCGGTTCGCCACCATCTGGCCGCACCTCGGCCCGTCCGATGCGCGCAACTGTAAGGAACCCGAAACCCGCAGGCTCCTGATCGACCGAGTGCGCTACCTGTGGAAGCGCGGTGACTTCAGGACTGCCGGCACCCTCGGCGCCGAACTGCGCGAGGCGTGGGGGGAGATGCTCGGCGAGCGGGATCTCCAGTACCTCTACCTCTGCTTTCACCTCTCCAACATCTATCGCTCGCGCGGACGTTATGTGGAGGCGAAGGAACTCGACGAAATCACCCTCACGCGTCAGCGGGAGGTGCTGGGTTCGGAGCACCCGCACACGTACATGACCACCAGTAGCCTCGCGACGGACCTCGGCACGCTCGGCGAGTACAGCCGGGCGATCGAGCTGGCTACCGAAGCCACCGAGGGGTTCAGCCAGATCTTCCACGAATCGCACCCCAGGACGCTGGCGGCGGCCAACAACCTGGCGCTCAATCTGCGCCTCGTCGGGCAGTACGCCAGGGCCAGGGAGATCGATCAGGACGTCTACGACCGGCGCACCGAGGTGCTCGGCGCGAACCACCCGTACAGCCTGTCCTCCGCCATGAACCTGGCCCGCGATCTGCGGGACGTAGGACGATACGAGGACTCCGTCGGTCTGCTCAGTCGCACCTACGACAGTTACAAGTCGCACCTCGGGCGCACTTTCCCCGGCACGCTGAGCGCGGCGAAGAGCCTGGCTGTTTCACTGCGCAGGGCGGGCCAGCTGGAGGATGCCCGCAGGCTGACGGTGGCCACCCGTGCCAGGTACCGGGCCAAATACACCTCGGCCAACCCCGAGTCGCTGGCCTGTGATCTCAACATGGCGGCCGACCTGTTCGCGGCCGGTGAGGCGAACGAGGCCAGGGACACAGCGCAGGAAGTCGTCGACCAGTACATGAAGGTGCCGGGGGAGAGGCACCCGTACACCCTGGCAGCCCAGAACAACCTGGGCGTCTACCTCTCGGGGGCCGGCGCGGCGGAGGAGGCGGAGAAGCTGCTGACGCGGGTGGTCGCCTCGATGCGGGAGGTGTTCGGCCGCGAGCATCCGCACACGCTGTTCTGCGTCATGAACCTGGCCAATGCGACCGCGGACCTCGGTGGCCTCGACATCGTGCTGGAGACGGAGCGGCGGGTCTCCGCGCAGCTCCGGGAGGCCCTCGGGGCGCACCACCCGGAGACCTTGGCCATGACGTCGAACATCGCTGTCACCCTCGATGAGATGGGCCGCAAGGACGAGGCGTTGCAGGTGCGGGCGGAGATGGTCGAAGAGCTGACCCGACAGCTCGGCGACGAGCACCCGTTGACCCGGATCGCACGGGACGACAGTCGGTTCCAACGGGAACTGGAGCCGATCACCATCTGAGCAGGCCGGGGCTCGCCGATGGCGGGCCTCGGCCTGGGTCAGGCCTCCAAGGCGGCGGTGTCCGGCTCCTCCAGCAGCCAGTTGAGGATGCCGGGGAGCACGGACAGCGCATCGAAGTGCGCAGCTGTCGGCTCCAGCACCGCGGTGGCACCCGGGATCTTCCCGGCCAGCCAGCGCGAGTGCCCGACCGGCGAGAACACATCCTTCTCGCCGTGCCACAGCATCACAGGGCCGGTGATGTCCGCCGGGTCGAAGCCCCACGGGGTACAGAGAGCGATCGCGTCGTCGATCCATCCGTACGCTGAGGTACGCAACCCCTCACGGTAGTTGCGCAGCAGCATCGAACGGATCCCGGCGTCGTTGACGATGACCCGGTCGGAGTCGGTCAGCTCCCGGCGCAGATCGTCGATGAGCCGAACCGGGTTCTGTCTGATCACCGCGGACCGCGAGATGAACGACTCCGCCAGTCCGTCCGGATCGGCCACCGCCGTGGAGTACGCCAGCACATTGGAGGCGGCCATCCCGTCGAACCAGTCGAGGCCGTCCGCGCCCCAGGGGGCCAGCCCGACCAGGGCGGCGGTACGGGTGACCCGATCGGGCATCAGCGCGGCGCAGGCCAGCGCGTGCGGGGCTCCGCCGGAACGGCCCACCACGGCGAATCGCTCCAGCCCGAGCGAGTCCGCGATGGCCCGCACATCCTCCACGACGTCCGCCACGCAGCGGCCCGCGAGTCTGTCGGAGCCGCCATAACCCGGGCGGTCGTAGGCGATCAGCTGTGTCTTGCGCTGGTACAGCACCATGCCGCGCGGTGCCGGGCCGAGTCGGCTGCCCGGCATTCCGTGCAGCAGAAAGACCGGTCTGCCCCGCGGGTCGCCCAGACGCTCCACCATCAGATGCCGCCCGTCCTTTGCGCGCACCCGATTGCGCACTCCGCGCCTCCTCCAACTCGTGCGGGCACCGAGTTGCCCGACTTTTCCGTGCAATTCGATGATGGACCATCAAAGTCGCTGTGTGGAATGCCAATTGAGGTAAATCAACGATGAGTATCGGACAGGTCCAGTCCTTACCCACTGCCGACGGGCCGGTTGCACGGGGTGTTCGCAAACGGAACCGACATGGCGTGATGCCGGACAAGTGAACGCGGCGCGGTCGAAACGGTGCTGTCGTGTGTGCGTCCTGAAGTCGACCTTGTGTGCTATCGGCCCGATCGGAATAGTGGGCGGCTCCATCCTCCGTACCCAGGCACCCCACTTGCCTGTGTACGGCCCCACAGGAGGTAGAAGTTGAAGCATCGACGCATATCCAGGAAGCGCGCGGTCATGGCCGGATCGGCCGTTGTCGCCCTGGTCGCAGCGGGGGTCACGTTCCAGAGTGCGAACGCCAGTGACGACGTACCGCAGTTCACCGTCCGGACCTTGACGGCGAACGCGGCCGGAAAGCTCGCCACCACTCTCGGGCAGGATCTGGGCGGCGACGCGGCCGGCTCGTACTACGACGCCAAGTCGAAGAACCTGGTCGTGAACGTGGTCGACCGGGCCGCCGCCGAGCAGGTGCGGCAGGCGGGCGGCAGGGCGAAGGTCGTGACGAACTCGCTCGCCGAGCTGACGTCGGCCCGGCAGACGCTCACTACCAAGGCCACGATCCCCGGCACCTCATGGGCCGTCGATCCGGTCAGCAACAAGGTGGTCGTCACCGCCGACCGCACGGTCGACGGCGCGGCCTGGGACAGACTCAGCACGGTCGTCGAGGGGCTGGGCGGCAAGGCCGAACTCAAGAAGACCGCCGGAGAGTTCAAGCCGTTCATCGCCGGCGGCGACGCGATCTGGGGCAACGGAGGGCGCTGCTCGCTCGGCTTCAACGTGGTCAAGGACGGTGAGCCGTACTTCCTGACCGCGGGACACTGCACCGAGGCGATCAGCAGCTGGTCCGACTCGCAGGGCGGCGCGGAGATCGGTACGAACGCGGGCTCCGAATTCCCGGGCAACGACTTCGGGCTGGTGAAGTACACCTCCGACACGCCGCACCCCAGTGAGGTCGACCTCTACAACGGTTCCACCCAGCCGATCACCAAGGCGGGCGAGGCCACCGTCGGCATGACGGTGACCCGTAGCGGATCCACCACCCAGGTGCACGACGGCCAGGTCACCGGCCTGGACGCCACGGTGAACTACGGCAACGGCGACATCGTCGAAGGCCTCATCCAGACGACGGTCTGCGCCGAGCCGGGCGACAGCGGCGGCTCGCTCTTCGCGGGCGACACCGCGATCGGCCTGACCTCCGGCGGCAGCGGCGACTGCTCCTCGGGCGGCGAGACGTTCTTCCAGCCGGTGCCCGAGGCGCTGGCCGCGTTCGGGGCCGAGATCGGCTGATCAGACGGGCCATCGGGCGTTGTCCCCCGTTCGTCGGCCGGGTCCGCGATCGGACCCGGCCGACGAACGAGTCCGGGCATGCCCCAGATGAGGAGGATCTGGGGCTTCGACGAGACGCCCGGTCGGCGCCGGACTCGCAGAGCGGCCCTGGTCAGGAGGCCGTCGACTCCAGGTGGTAGGTCGTGTCGACCCAGAAGCCGTTCGTGGCCCTGGCCTTGATCTCCAGTACGTACTGGCCGGGACTGAGTGACGCGATGCTGCCCCAGATGCCCCATGCGTAGCGCTGGGTCAGCCCTGTCCTGAACGGTGCGGAGAACTCCTGCAGCGGCAACGGAATGCTGTTCAGCGACGCCGTGGCCTCTGCCACCGTCATGGACTGAGGCACCCTCGAGTACGACCTGGTGTGCTGCATATTGAGCACCGGGAAGAAGACCGGCCGGTCCGAGGGAATCGCGCAGCGCCGCACCACCTTGCCGCCGTAGGTGCCGGCCAGGAACCAGAGGTCGTCCGGCTGGTTCCAGGCGGCGTGCTCGCCTGTTGTGTCCTCGACCGGGCTGCGGTCGTCAGGGGCGGACAGTGCCCATTTCCACCAGCGGCCCGCGAGCTCTCCGCCCTCTTCGTCGCTCAGCTTCCGGATGCTGTCGACCGATTCCGCACCACTCATGACGCCCCTCCCGCGTGCAGCCCCTGGCTCGGGGCTCGATTCGAACAAGCGGACAGTACCCGGGGCGGGTGATGGGCTCGACGGCGACCTCTGAGGCTGGTGACGCCGGCCCGACGGGGCCGAATCGCGATCGGGAGAGCAGCGGTTCGTCGGGTGGGCACGCGAGATCTCGATCGCGGCGACCGACGCGTGCGCACATTCAAGGGTGTTCCTCTGCACGCGCCCGTCCGGACCGTTGGGCCGTGCACGCAACACCGTAGGTAACAACGACCCATCCGCAACCCGGCGAACTCGTAACGGGCCAGGTGGAGTGCTTCCGGGCAGCGATTCGCGTGAGAGGGGGCTGTTAGATTCCAACTCCCGTCTGACCACGGGAGCATAGACATCATGGGGGGAAGAGCTTCGTGCTCACCAAACGAAGATTTCGTGCTGCCCTCATAGCCGCCTGCGCTATGAGTCTCATCAGCACCACAGCATCTGCTACCACCGTCCGGGCCGAGCGGAACGCGACCGACCGCGCGCCCGCGACCGTGCCCGTCGATGGTCTGGCCGAGGCACAGCAAGCCGCAGCCCGGTCCGGCCACCAGGTCGAGGCCGTCAGCGAGCGGACCGAAACCACCACCACCTGGGCGAACGGTGACGGCACCGTGACGGTGGACTACCACGCCGCCCCGATCCGTCTGCCCGACGAGGACGCAGCGGACGGCTGGCGGACCGTGGATGCCGATCTGGTGCGCGCGGCCAAGGGATCGTACGCGGCCAAGGCCCACCCGGCGGGGCTTCGCCTGGCCGGCGCGTACACCGGCAAGGGCACCGCGCCACTGATCCGGATGGGCTCGGGGGACCAGGCCCTGACCCTCGGATGGCAGGGCACCCTGCCCGAGCCGTCCGTCGACGGTGACACCGCCACGTACCGCGACGCCCTGCCCGCCACCGACATCGTGGTGGAAGCGACGCGTACCGGTGCCGAGCAGTACGTGGTCCTGAAGAACCGCACCGCCACCGACAGCGGCACCTTCACTCTGCCGTTGTCCGCCCCCGGGCTGACGGCCCGGCGCGGTCTGGACGGCAGTGTCTTCTTCCTGGACAGATCCAGTGGCCTGCCGGTGGGCTCCATACCGGCACCGGTCATGTGGGACTCCACGACCGACGAGCGCTCGGGTGAACATCTGCACCGGGGCAAGGTCACGATGGACGTCGTACAGCGCGGCGACAGCGTGGACCTGAGGCTCTCCGCCGACCCCGCGTTCCTCAAGGACGACCGCACCCGCTACCCGGTCACCATCGACCCCGCGCTCAAACTGGGCGACACGTTCGACACGTTCGTCCAGCAGGGCTACGGCACCGACCAGTCGCACGCGACCGAGCTCAAGCTCGGCAACAACGGCTCGGGGCAGATCGCCCGCTCCTTCATGAGCTTCGCGACCGGTTCTCTCAGCGGGAAGCACATCTTGTCGTCCTCGCTGAACCTGTACGAGTACCACTCCTGGTCGTGCTCCCCGCGCGCTTGGGAGGTCTGGTCGACCGGCGCGGCATCCGCCTCGACGCGGTGGACCAACCAGCCCGCGTGGACGGCGAAGTCCGCTTCCTCGACCGCCACCAAGGGCTTCTCCTCGACGTGCGCGGCCGGATATGTCAGCGCCGACACCACAACCCTCGTCAAGGACTGGGCCACGAAGGGTGCCACGGTCGGCAACCTCGGTCTGCGTGCCACCGACGAGTCGGACGCGTACGGATGGAAGCGGTTCAACTCCTCCGACGCCACCAGCAACGACCCGTATCTGTCCGTCACGTACAACACGAAGCCGGGCACGCCCACGGTCAGCGCCCCCACTCCGGGTGGGACCGACGGCAACCAGGTGTACGTCACCTCCACGGCACCGTCCTTCGCCTTCCGTACCTCGGACGCCGACAACAACGCGCTGACCGCGAACTGGGAGGTGACCGAGGGCGCGGCCACCGTGGCCTCCGGCACCACGGCCTCCGCCGCCGCGGGAAGCACGGTCAACGTCAAGATCCCGGCCGGCAAGCTGACCGACGGTCACACCTACGGATTCCGGGCCCGTACCACGGACAGCACCGACACCTCCGCCTGGTCCTCGTCGACGGCGTTCAAGGTCGACCTGTCCAAGGCCCCGCCCGCGCCCGCCGACCTGCCGCAGGCACCGCGCACCGGCGGTGCCGAAACACTGAACCCGATCCTGTCGGGCGTCATCACCGCCCCCGGCGCGGGCACGCCGACCGCCGAGTTCGTCCTCAGGACCTCCGCGGGTGCAGTTGTCGGCAGCACTCCGTTGGCTTCGGTCAGTGTGGAAAGCGGCAAGCGGGCGGCGCTCGAGATCGGGGACGGAATCGTCACCGACGGCGCCTCGTACACCTGGCAGATGCGTGCCTGCACGGCCGGCGGCTGCTCGGCCTACACCACGCCCAACGCTTTCACGGTGAAGGTGCCGACGCCCCCCGTGCAGCCCGACCCGGTCACAGTGACCCTACCGGTGACTACCGACGCATCCGTGCCGAGCGGGGATGCCCGGCCGGTCCAGGACGGACTGCTCAGAGTCGGTGCGCAGGACAGCACGCACTGGCGTACCTACCTCAAGCCCGACCTGTCCGGCCTCCCCGGAGGGGCCCGGATCGTCGGTGCCACCCTCACGCTCGATGCTGCCGGCTGCCTGGGCATCTGTGAGGCGCACCAGATCGAGACCCATCCGCTCAACGACCCCTGGGATCCGGCGGATGGAGGCTTCGACTCGCTGAGCGCCGCGGAGAGCGTGGACGCCTACGCCACCTCGGCGGCCGACCCCGCAGCGCTCGACCTGACCGACGCCGTGACGCAGTGGTTCTCCGACCCGGAGTCGAACAACGGTCTGGCGGTACGGGCCGGTGACGAGGAGAGCGCCACCACGACGGGCATCACCTACATCTCCTCGCGCTCGTCCGAGGTCATGGACACCCGGCCGCGGCTGCGCGTCGCCTACCTTCCGGCGACCGCCCCGGGCAAACCGACAGAGGTGCGTGCCGACGCGGGTGACAAGGGTCTGGTCGCCACCTGGAACACGCCGCAGGACACCGGTACCTCCGCCATGGACGACCTCACCTTCCGGGTGACGGTCCTCGACAGCGGTGACACACAGGTGGCCGAAGCCACCACCACCGACCGGCGGGCCGTCTTCGACAGCCTCGACAACGGGACCGGTTACACCGTCGAGGTGGCGGCCGTGAACGCCCACGGCCCCGGCCAGACATCCCGTTCCGGTCTGGTCAGGCCCAGTGCGGCAGCGGCCGACGAGGCGGCGCTGAAGGACGTGGTCAAGCAGTTCACGACCGCTTCGGACGGGCTGTTGTCCGGTACCTACCCGACCGTCGACGCGGCGCTCGCGGCGTCCACGCGCGCCTCGTCCTTCGAGACACTGCTGCGGGCCCAGGCCCCCTCGATCCTGGCCGACCGGGCCGCCAACACCCGCCACGACATCGCCTACCGGGACTTCACCAGCGATCTGTCGCAGGCGGTGGTCAGTACCTCCGGCAGTACCGCGACATTGCGGCTCACCCGCACCGGGGCGCGGACGGAGGTCGACGGCGGCGACACCTCGGACCCGATAGAGGAGGAGACCGACGAGGAGTACGTCTTCGCGCTCGCGGGCGCAGGCCAACCGCCCGTCCTCCAGAGGATCAGCGACGACCGGGACGTCTACAGCGAACTGCCTTCGGACGAGAGCGTACGTGTCGCGGTGACGTCGGAGAGCACCGATGCCGACGAAGCCCCGGAGACACTGGACGCCCCTGCCGTCGCCACGGACGCCGACGGGTTCTCGTCGGCCGACCCCGACCCGGCACCCGTCGCGGCCCGTGCCTCGCTCAACCGCTCCGGCGCCGCCGCCTGGGCGAAGAAGCACGCCGGCGACAAGGACGAGTTCGGCACCGACTGCACCAACTTCGTCTCCAAGGCCCTCAACCGGGGCGGCAAGATGGGGATGAAGAGGCCCGGCTGGTACCGCAGCGATCACTACTGGTGGCGGAGCTACGGCTTCCTCGGCAACCAGACGTACTCCTGGGCCGCCTCCAACCACCTCTTCTCCTTCTTCAACAAGGAGGCGAAGGTCACCTGGCGCGCGTACGACAGCCAGGCCACGCCGGGTGATGTCGTCTTCTGGCAGTGGAAGAGCAACAAGCCCATCCAGCACGCGTCCATGGTCATCTCCAAGTCCGGCAGTCGCGTCACCATCGCGCAGCACACCAGCAAGCACCGGACGACGACGATGGCGTCCGCACGCAGTCGCAACCATCCCCGCTCAGTCTGGATCGCCCATGTCACTCCGCGTTGGTAAGCGGGCCGCCACCCTCACCGGGGTGGCCGCGGCCCTTGTCGTCCTGTGCGTGGCCTCCTTCTGGTGGTTCCACCGCACCGACGACACCCCGTACACCGTCGCGGCCGAGCCGAAGGTGAGCGTCACCTACCAGGGCGAGTCCCCGTCCAAGGAGATGCGTACCTTCCTGACCGTGTTCGTCCAGCGTCTGGCGGACGGTGACGTGAAGGGCATCGACGCGCTGGCCGACGGATACCCCGACGGTGCGGCGGCGTCCCAGGAGTCCTCTGACTTTCTGCGCCCGCTCGCACCGGCGGCCGGTGGCGGCCCGGTCATGGCACACGCCGGACCGGTGAGCGACAGCCGTTCGTTCCTGCAGCGCATCGAGGCACCGCAGGGCGGTACGGCCGAGGCCGAACTCACTCTGTCCAACGGTAAGCATGTACACATCCAACTGGCCAGGGAGCGCGGTGTGTGGTGGGGCTACGCACTCGCTCCGGCCGACTGATACCGGTCACGGCCCGGGGCCGGATGCTCGTACGACGAGCGTCCGGCCCTTACGTCTGCCGTCTGCGCCGAGGACCGGCAGCGCGGCCCGCGCGGTGATGGCGTTCCTCACCTCGTCGGCGCAGGTCATGCCCTCACGGTCCGGGGAAGTCCGGCATTCGTGCAGGCGGGGCGGGTCGAATGGCGGAAGAGCGGGTGCGTCTCGGGTGCGCCTTCGATTATCGTACGAATGTTCGAAACTTAGTCTATGGTGGAGAGCGAGGGGGTGGTGAGTACGGATCGGTCCAGGAGGTGCGGATGCCCGGGTTCACGCATCTGCACACCGTTTCCGGGTTCTCCCTGCGCTATGGGGCCTCGCACCCGGAGCGGCTGGCGGAGCGCGCTGCCGAGCGGGGGATGGATGCCCTCGCGCTGACCGACCGCGACACCCTCGCGGGCGCGGTCCGCTTCGCCAAGGCCTGCGACCGGGCCGGGGTGCGGCCGCTCTTCGGGGTGGGGCTCGCGGTGGAGGGGGAGAGCGCGGAGCGTACGCCGGAGGGCGGGCGTGCGCACCGGCTGCGGACCCCGGTCCGTGGCGGCGCCTTCGTCGATGAATCGGCGCCCAGGGTGACCTTCCTCGCCCGGGACGGCGCACGCGGCTGGGCGGAGCTGTGCCGTCTCGTCACCGCCGCGCATGCCGTGACCGGCGACCCGCAGACCGGTGCCGGGCAGCCCCTGGTCGACCGGTCCGCGCTGCCCGCCGAAGGGCTCACCGTGCTGCTCGGCCCGGCCTCCGAGGTCGGCAGGGCGCTGGCCGCCGGACGCCCCGACCGGGCCGCCGTGCTGCTCGCGCCCTGGCGGGAGATCTACGGCGACGACCTGCGCCTCGAGGCCGTCCATCACGGGCGTGAAGGCACCGGCCCCGGGTCGCTGCGGCTTGCCGCCCGTACCGTCGGCTTCGCTGCCGAACAAGGGGTACGGGCCGTGCTGACCAATGCCGTCCGGTATGCCGACGCCGGGCAGGGCCCGGTCGCCGATGTGCTCGACGCGGCCCGCAGGCTCGTCCCCGTCGATCCGCGCCGCGCCCCGCTCGACAGCGGTGAGCGCTGGCTCAAGGACGACCGTGCGATGCGGGAGACCGCCGAGCGGATCACTTCCGCCGCCGGACTCGGCCGCGATGCCGGAGCGCGACTGCTCGCGGAGACCCGGCGCACCGCCGACGCCTGCGCCGTCGACCCCGAGCGCGACCTCGGCCTCGGCACCGTCCACTTCCCCGAGCCGCACCTCGTCGGTGCGGGCCGCCGTACCGCCCAGCGTGTACTGGCCTCCCGGGCCGCCGCCGGCATGGTGCTGCGCGGCTACGACCGCAGGCGCGACTACTGGGAGCGGATGCACCACGAGCTGGACATCATCGGCTACCACGGCTTCGCCTCCTACTTCCTGACGGTCGCCCAAGTCGTGGATGACGTAAGGGATATGAAGGTCAGGGTGGCTGCGCGTGGCTCCGGGGCCGGCTCCCTGGTCAACCACCTGCTGGGCATCGCCCACGCCGACCCCGTCGAGCACGGGCTGCTGATGGAGCGCTTTCTCTCCAAGCGCCGCTTCGTGCTGCCCGACATCGACATCGACGTCGAGTCCGCCCGTCGCCTCGACGTCTACCGCGCGATCATCGGACGCTTCGGCGCCGAGCGGGTCGCGACCGTCGCCATGCCCGAGACCTACCGGGTGCGCCATGCCGTCAGGGACGTCGGCGCCGCGCTTTCCATGAACCCGGCCGAGACCGACCGGCTAGCCAAGGCCTTCCCGCACATCCGGGCCCGCGACGCCCGCGCGGCCATGGAGGAGCTGCCCGAACTGCGCGAGGTGGCACGGGAGAAGGAGAAGTACGGGCGGCTCTGGGAGCTGGTGGAGGCGCTGGACGCCCTGCCGCGCGGCATCGCCATGCATCCGTGCGGGGTGCTCCTCTCGGACGCCTCGCTGCTGCGTCGTACGCCCGTCATGCCCACCAGCGGCGAAGGCTTCCCGATGGCGCAGTTCGACAAGGAGGACGTGGAGGACCTCGGGCTGCTCAAGCTCGATGTGCTGGGTGTACGGATGCAGTCGGCGATGGCGCACGCGGTCATGGAGGTGAAGCGGGCCTCGGGCCAGGAGGTCGACCTGGACGCCGTGCCGCCCGGCGACCCGGAGACGTACCGGCTGATCAGGACCGCCGAGACGCTGGGCTGCTTCCAGATCGAGTCGCCGGGTCAGCGCGACCTGGTCGGCAGGCTGCAGCCCGCCACCTTCCACGATCTGGTGGTCGACATCTCGCTGTTCCGGCCGGGACCGGTCGCCGCCGACATGGTGCGGCCGTTCATCGAGGCCCGGCACGGCCGCGCGCCCGTCCGCTACCCCCACCCCGACCTGGAGGGACCGCTGCGTGAGACATACGGCGTGGTCGTCTTCCACGAGCAGATCATCGAGATGGTCGACATCATGACCGGCTGCGGCCGGGACGAGGCCGACCGGGTGCGGCGCGGGCTCTCCGACCCCGAGCAGCAGGGCCGGATCAAGGACGGGTTCGCGCAGCGGGCGGCGGCGAAGGGCTACAGCGCCGAAGTGATCGCCCGGACCTGGGAGATCATCGAGGCGTTCGGCTCGTACGGCTTCTGCAAGGCGCACGCGGTCGCCTTCGCCGTACCGACGTACCAGTCGGCGTGGCTCAAGGCGCACCACCCGGCCGCTTTCTACGCCGGGCTGCTCACCCATGACCCGGGGATGTACCCGAAGCGGCTGCTGCTCGCGGACGCGCGGCGGCGCGGTGTGCCGGTGCTGCCGCTGGATGTGAACCGGTCGGCGGCCGCCCATCAAATCGAACTGGTGTCCGGAAAGGGGGAGGGTTCCGGAGTGTGGGGGCTGCGACTGGCGCTCTCGGACGTCCATGGCATCAGCAAGGCCGAGGTCGCCCGGATCGAGGCCGGCCGGCCCTACACCTCGCTGCTGGACTTCTGGCAGCGGGCCCGGCCGGGCAAGCCGGCCGCCGAACGGCTGGCCCAGGTCGGTGCGTTGGACGTCTTCGGCGCCAACCGCCGTGATCTGCTGCTGCATCTGACCGAACTCCATCGCGCCCAGCGGGGAACCGGGACGCGGTCCGGATCCGGTGGCGCGCAACTCCCGCTCGACGACGGCCGGAAGACCGGCTCGATCGGCCTGCCCGACCTGAACGACGCGGAACGCCTCAGCGCCGAGCTCGGCGTTCTGAGCATGGACGTCTCCCGCCATCTGATGGGTGATCACCACGCGTTCCTGGAGGAGCTCGGCGCGGTCTCCGCCAAGCGGCTGCGCGAGGCGCGGCACGGGGAGACCGTGCTGGTCGCGGGCGCCAAGGCGGCCACTCAGACGCCACCGGTCCGGTCCGGCCGCCGGGTCATCTTCACCACCTTGGACGACGGTACGGGCCTGGTCGACCTGGCCTTCTTCGACGACAGCCACGCCGCCTGCGCGCACACCGTCTTCCACTCCTGGCTGCTGCTCGTGCGTGGAGTGGTGCAGCGGCGCGGGCCGCAGAGTCTCAGCGTGGTCGGTGAGGCCGCCTGGAACCTGGCGGAACTGGCCGAGCTGCGGCGTACCGGCGGACTCGACGCGGTCGCGGCCCGGCTGGCGGAGGATCCCGCAGCGGAGGAGGAGCCCCCGGGCGACCGGGTGGCCGACAACGGCCGCCGCATCCACCTGCCGACCGGATACGAGATGAACCCCTGGTCCGACCTCCAGCCGCCCGGCGAAGGCGTCGCCACCGGAAGGAAGCTGTGGCACCAGTCCCCGGGGAGTGCGGGATGAGCGACACGTACGAGGAGCCGGGGATCCTGTACCTGCGGTTCCGCAAGGTCGGCGGTGGCCTTCCGGACAGCGCCGGTTACACCGGGCTGCTCGCTCTCCTCGGCGCGTTCACCCCGGTCGTCGAGGCGGCGCCGCCGGACGGGGCGCTCGCCGATGTGCGCGGTGCGCTGCGCTACTTCGGGCGGGACGCGGCAGGGCTGGCGGCGGTGATCCGGGTCCGTGCGCTCGCCCTGCACGGGGTGGACTGTGCGATCGGAGCGGCCGAGAATCCGATGCTGGCCCGGATGGCGGCGCGGCGGGCCGCGCCCGGGACGACTTCCGTGGTGCCCGGCGGCGGGGGCGCCGCGTTCCTCGCGGCCGAGCCGGCCGTCGCGTTGGACGGTGTGGGGGCGGCTACCGCCCGCACCCTGTGCGGATACGGGCTCGACTCCGTCGGCCGGATCGCGGCGGCTCCGCTCGCCACTCTGCAACGGATCACCGGAGTACGGACCGGGCGCGAACTGTGGGAGCGGGCGCGCGGCATCGACCGTACGAAGGTCGTGCCGAACGCCGCCGCCCGGTCGGTCGCCGCCGAGCGGTCCTTCCCGCGCGACGAGCTGGACCCGGAGCGGCAGCGCCGCGCACTCATGTCGCTCGCCGAGGAGCTGGGGGCCCGGATGCGCGGGGACGGCCAGGTGTGCCGGGCGCTCGCGGTCTCCGTGCGCTACGCCGATCGGACCGGCTACTCGACGCTGACCCGCAGCCGTACGCTCCGTGAGCCCACCGCCCACTCCGCGGAGCTCACCGGACTCGCCTACCGGATCCATGACTCGTTCGGGCTGCAGCGGGCCCGGGTGCGAGGGATCGGGCTGCGCGCCGAGGGGCTCACGGACCGCGAACGGGCCGCCCATCAGCTGTCGCTCGATCCGGTCGACGAACGGGCGCGGCGGATCGAGGCGGTGGCGGACCTTCTGCGGGCCAGGTTCGGTCCGCAGGCCGTGATGCCGGGCCGACTCGCTGCCTGACCTGCCGTCATAGGGATCGGTCCGGATCCAGAATGATGCTGCGTCAGTTTTTACCGACGCGTAACTTCCCCCGCTACCTTACTCGCGCGTAATTTGGCATGAGCACATAGAACGTCGGTACAGAACTTGTGGTCCGGGCCGCAGGGCGCAGTGACATCGCAACTCCCTTGAGCCGCAAGGAGACCACACGATGCTGCCCTGGACACGTGCGCCGCGCACCCCGCGTGCGCGGAGACGAATCGTCGCACTGCTCCTCGCCGTCGCAGCGTTCGCCACCCCCACGGCGACCGCCACCGCAGCCACCCCCACCGCCGCCACAGCTCCCTCCCGTGGCTGGAACGACTACTCCTGCAAACCCTCCGCAGCCCACCCCCGCCCCGTCGTCCTGGTCCACGGAACCTTCGGGAACTCGATCGACAACTGGCTCGTCCTCGCCCCGTACCTGGTCGGCCGGGGCTACTGCGTCTACTCGCTCGACTACGGGCAGCTGCCCGGCGTGCCGTTCTTCAACGGCCTCGGCCCGATCGACAAATCGGCCGGCCAGCTGGACACATTCGTCGACCGGGTGCTCGCCGCCACCGGAGCGCCCAAGGCCGACATCGTCGGCCACTCCCAGGGCGGCATGATGCCCAACTACTACCTGAAGTTCCTCGGGGGCGCCGCGAAGGTGAACGCCCTGATCGGACTCGCCCCCGACAACCACGGAACCACCCTCCTCGGGCTGACCAACCTGCTGCCGTACTTCCCGGGTGCCGAGGACCTGCTGAACACCCACACGCCCGGTCTCGCCGACCAGATGGCCGGGTCCCCCTTCATCACCAAGCTCAACGCGGGCGGCGACACCGTGCCCGGGGTGCGGTACACGGTCATCGCGACCAGGTACGACGAGGTCGTGACCCCGTACCGCACGCAGTACCTGAACGGGCCGAACGTACGCAACGTCCTGCTCCAGGACCTGTGCCCGGTCGACCTGTCCGAGCATGTGGCGATCGGGACCGTGGACCTGATCGCCTACCACGAGGTGGCGAACGCCCTGGACCCGGCGCACGCCACCCCGACCACCTGCGCCTCCGTCATCGGTTAGGCCAGGCCCGAACCGCCTCTCAGTGTCCGCGTCGGGCCGCTTCACCGGCCCGGCGCCGGACCGAGGCGAACAGGGCGGCCGCGCCGACGGCGAGCGCGGCCGCACCGCCGATCGCAAGGTACGGGGTACTGCCGTCGCCACCCGTCTCGGCGAGGCTCTCGCCCGCCGGGGCGGGGCCGGTGGCGCTGTCCGGCTCGGGTGCGTTCGCCTCGGACGGGCCTGCCGACGATCCCGCGGCCGGAGCCGCCTGGGTGACCTTCGCGCCCGTACCGGCATCGTCGTCACCATGACCGCCGTGCTCCACGGAGGACTTGTCGGCGCCCCCGGCGATCTCCTGCTCGGTCGGCGCGGACGCGGTCGGCGCGGGTACCGCGCCCACCGAACCACTCCCGTCGGTAACGCCGTCGCTGCCCCCGAAGACCACATCGGAGCAGGCGTAGAACGCCTCGGGGGAGTCCGAGCGCTGCCAGACGGTGTAGATCAGCTGCCGTCCCGATCGCTTCGGCACGGTGCCGTCGAACACATACGATCCGTTCTCCAGCTTCGGTTCGGCGGCCGTGGCGAACGGCTCCGACTCCAGATCCGACCACTTCAGGGGCTTCGTCGGGTCGTATCCGGCCTTGGTGAGATACAGCTCGAACGAGCCCTTGTGCGGTGCCGTGGCCCGGAAGTGGAAGGTGTGGCTGCCCGCCGCCATCTTGGTCGACGGCCAGTCGGCGCGCGGCAGATCGAGCCCCTTGAACTTGTCGTTGCCCGCGCTGCACAGCTTGCCGTCCGGGATCAACTGCCGGTGATTTCCCGCCGCATTGGCGATGTTCACCCCGTTCCAGTCGTACAGCGCCTGCGTCCCGCCCACCGCGACCGCGGCCACGCACGCCGCCGACTTCGGATTCTCGGGCCCCTCCGCGAAGCACGCGGAGACTCGGCTGACCGGATCCGTCATCGAGCCGTGCGCGGCCGCCGGAATCGCGGAGAGACCGGTCAGCGCGAGCGGCGTCACGCCGAGCGTGACGATTGCGGCGGCCTTGCGGCGAGCGGTCCTGATCACGGTCATGGTGGCGTTTCTCCTTAGGCGGTTCACGTCTGCGTGGAGGAGAAGCTAGCCGCCCGCCGACCCGAAAACTGCTGCTGGAAGGGGCACTCGGCGATCTTTATGGCGGGCTTAAGGAGCGTCTAAGAGGGGGCTCAGGAAAGCCCACCAGTGAGCCCCTGTCACCAGCCTTGATGCCGCATGGGCCGTCCGTGGTCGTCCGGGGGAGACCGTCTGATGTCGTGCTGGGTGGCTCCCCATTTGGCTCCCCGGGAGTCACCCATGGAAGTACAAAGTGTTCGGGACGTATCCCGGGTCCGCGCTGATGGAAGCCTTTCGGGCAGCCGCGTCAGAACACGTGGGCGCGCGGTGGCCACGCCACACACCGCCTCCGCCGGCAGACGTGACCGGCGGGTTCGCCTGAGCATGGTCGCCGCCCTACCCGGCGAGGGTGAGGTTGTGCAGACCCCCTCGGACAGGCCCGCTCGGTGGGGCAGATTTGCAGAGAACTCCCGTTAGCCCCTCTCACCTGTGGCTTCTCCGTTGCTGGACGCTCCTGGGGCACACCTGGGGGAAGGTGCCCGGAGAACACCGCTTCAGGAGTTCCTTCCGGCGGCCCAAGGGCCGGGTATGCGGCTCGCCAGCGTCCTGCGCAGCGTCCGGCATCGACTTTCCTGGTACGGCAGGGTGCACCGGTGTTGCCGTCAAAGACTGCAGTCAGACCAGCGGTCTCGATGTCCTCCGGCGACAGAGTTCTTCAGGTGGTCACGTCACCTGAATGGCTGACGCGATTCCCGACCATTCCGATCACGTGCCCGAGGGTCGTGGCACCCCGCTCCGATGCTGCCCGAGGGTCGTGGCATCCCGCTCCGATGCTGCCCGAGCGCGGTCCCATGGCGGGCGGCGGTCAACGGCACATCCCGTCCGACGACACATGATGTGACGTCAGTCTGTATGTGGCGAAGGGCTACTGAGTTCACGTCAGCATTGATCGCACAGCCTCAAAGGCAGGTTCCGCAGCCGTGTGGCGGCGCCGCGAACCGGGTCGCTTCTCTGCCGCCCTCGGGAGACATCCACCGAGGTGTCACACACCCACACGAGGGCTGTCACTGTCTGTGCATGAACGAGCACTCTTAGGCTGATCTAGGTACGTTCGTAGAGGGTTCTGATCGATCGCCCCAGTCCACGCCGGATTGGCCAAGGGGTCCCACCCCAGCTGCATGAATGTCTTCGGTGCCGTTGGGGCCGATCCCAGGCGACCAATTGGCTGCGAAGTCCTTCCGGCACATCCAGTCACACAGGAGGTACGTCATGAGCGCTTTCTCGATCTTCAACGGCCGCGGTGGCCGAGGTGGTGGCCGAGGTGGCCGAGGTGGTGGCCGTGGCGGCTACGGCGGCCGTGGTGGCCGTGGCGGTTACGGCGGCCGTGGTGGCCGTGGTGGCCGTGGCGGCCGTGGCGGCTATGGCGGCGGCTACGGCGGCGGCTACGGCGGCGGCTACGGCGGCGGCTATGGCGGCGGCTACGGCGGCGGCTACTAAGCATCACCGCCTCACCCGAGGATCGTCATCGGGGGGCGACGGCGCGTCCCGTCCGTCGCCCCCCTTCCGCCGCATGCCCCCACCCGGCTCCCCCTCCCCGAGAAGGTGACCCCGCCTGGCGGACGCGACACACGCCGACTCGGCTCACATCACTCAGGAAAGCCGGCCGGTGGGCCCCCGTGAGCAGCCTTGATGCGCCATGGGCTGTCCGTGGTCGTCGGGGGAAGCCCGTCCGATGTCGTGCTGGCCGGCTCCCGATCCGGCTCCCAGGAGCCACCCGGCGGACCGGACGCCTCCGGGGGCCGTACGCCGACCAGGGTGTCGAGCGTCGGGGGTACTGCCGCTCCTCATGACGCCGCCGTGACGGACATCGCCTGCCGTTGCCTCACGGCGCTTGTCCGTTGCGGTTGTTCAGGGCCGGTAGACCATCCCCGGCTGGGGCTCGGCAGGGGCGAGCAGCTGCGACACCGTGACGATGGTGTAGCCGCGCTGCTTGAGCGCCTTGATGATTCCCGGGACGGCGGGCACGGTCCCTTTGTGCAGGTCGTGCAGCAGGATGATGCCGTCGCGGTGGGTCTGGTCGAGCACCCGCTTGGTGATCAGGGCCGAGTCGGTCGTCTCGTAGTCCTTGGCCGTGACACTCCACAGCACCTGCGCCAGGCCCAAGTCCTGGCAGATCTTGGCCACCTCGCGGTTGGTGCGGCCCTCCGGCGGGCGCATCAGGATGGGCCTGGTACCGGTGACCTTCTCGATGGCGTCCTGTGTTCCGGTCAGCTCCTGACGGGCGTCGGCCACGTCGATGTCCGTCAAGTCCTTATGAGTCCAGGTGTGATTGCCGATTTCGTGCCCCTCGGCCGAGATGCGACGCAGGATGTCGGGGTACTTCGCGATGTGGCCCTTGCCCTGCACGAAGAACGTCGCGTGCAAATCCTCCTGCTTCAGGATGTCCAGCAGCCCGGGGGTCGTCAGGCTGGGGCCGCCGTCGAAGGTGAGGGCCACACACTTCGCCTTGCGGCAGTCGACGTTCCCGGCCACCGTTCCCGATGCCTTGTCTCGGGCGGCGCGCGGTGAGGTGTGATCGTAGGTCGTGACCGTCAGGCCCAGAATCAGCGCCACGGCCAGGACGGCGGCCACGGCTGTTGCGACGGCGATGAGTATTCGAGACCGTCGTATGCGTGCTTTGAGGGGCATGAGAGACCCTTCCCTGAATCGGATTGCTGCTGGAATCGGTTGTCGATGACTTTCACGGCACTCGGGTGTTTCTCTCGGTCCGTGTGTTCCACGGTTGCCGTGAAGCGAGAGATGCTCCTGAAGTGCGCAGAAGCGACGGTGTGGGCATGCGAACGAAAAGGAACCTTGCAGGACTGATAAAACCTGCTGAGCGATAGGCGGATCGCTTATGAGTGGTTTCACATCGCGCTATCGCGTGCGGGTGAAAGCGGGCTCCGCGGCGAGGTCCTGCAGATGCAGGTCGATTGTCAGGCGATGTCGCAGGAGGCGTCCGAGCCGATGCTCCACCTTTTTGAAGATGAGCGCGGCCAGACCCAGCATGCAGATGACGGACAACGCCATCGAAGGCAACGGCCCCAGCCCCGGTACCGCCTTGATCAAGCCCTTGGCCAAGGGAATTCCGATGCTTTGGTGGACGAGGTAGAAGGGGTACGTGAGCCCTCCGGCGGTGACCAGCCAACGCCATTGCAGTCCCGCCAACGGTCCGACACCGGCCAGTGCCAGCAGCCCGAGACAGAGTGTGAGTACGGTCGCGCACACGGCCCAGGAGGGGCGGCCCTCAACGCTGGACGTGGTGACATGGTCGGCCACCCGGAATTCGAGCACGGTGAGTTCGTAGCACCAGGCGAAACCCAGGAGAAGCCACAACAGGAGGTTCTGTCCGAACCTGCGCATGAGGTAGAGAACGATTCCGGCGACGAAGAGGCCGGTATATCGGCTCAGTACGAATTCGTTGAGCAGTGGCGAGTGAACTTCGAGGGAGATGACACCGGCCAGGAGCCAGGCTCCGCAGAAGGCCACCATTCGTCGATAGGAAAGCCCGGAGATGAGCAGCACGGCCATCAGCAGGTAGAAGCGGGCCTCCACCCAGAGTGTCCAGCTGACCCCGCTGATCAGATCGAGCCCCAGGGGTCCGGGGGCCATCGTCAGGTTTCCCAGGACAGTACGAGGGTCGATGCGTGTGGCAGCAGGCAACTGGCCCAGCCGTGCGGCCAGGACGAGCGCGACGACCAGGAGAACCGTGCACCAGTAGGCCGGGAACAGCCGTGAGATGCGGGAGACGGAGAACTGCGCGGGAGTCCTTCCCCAACAGCTCATGCAGATGACGAATCCGCTGATGATGAAGAAGAACTCGACGCCGAGCCAGCCGTAGCGGCTGCTTTCATGCAGGAACGGGGCGAATTCGCTGAGCTCGGTCTTTCCCCAGAAGTGCGGGGTGGGTGTCCCCAGGTAGTGATACGCGGCCACCATCACTGCTGCTACCAGGCGGAGCCCGTCTATCGCGGCCAGGCGCGTCTGCGCTCTGTGTGGTCGATTCGCGTCGATGGACCCACTCGGCCGACTGTGGTCCCGGCTCCGCAGTCCTGTTCCAAGGCCCGGATTCATGCTGTGTGCCCCCGGTCCCGGGGTCGGCCGTCGCGTACGGCGGTCTCGCGGTCGGAGTGGGCGGCCATGCGTGCCTCGTGAGTGCCCGGCGCCACCTCGCCGAGGTGGAGGGAGACGTCGGTGCCGTCCAGGGCGAGGATCGAGCTGTGGGCCCCGCGCAGGTTCTCGGCGCCGAGCCGGGAGCCGGTGGGAGGGGTCATCCGGGCCACCTCCTCGCGGAGCCGGTCGAGGCGGGCCTCGGTGAGTTCCAGCCGGCGCAGGCCGACCTCCTGGTGGAACAGGGGGCGGTCGCAGCTGAGCCGGCCGGCCGGCTCAACTGCGCGACTGCGCCCGGTGCGCGCGTGCCTGCTGCGCGGACGCTCCGCGCGCCGGGTATCGACGAGGCCGAGGTCGTGTTTCGGCAGGCGGGACGGTGTCGAACCGGCCTGGTCGGAGCGTAGGGGCCGACCGTGGCCCAACTTCTCGTCGAAGGTCCGCTTCAGGTCGCAACCATGGCGCTGACCGGACTCCAGGAGGGTGTGACCTATGGACATGCGCAGGACTATACATGGCGTGTATACGTGCCATGTATACATGCCATGTATATGGGATGGCGGGCGCCTTCACCCGGCGCCGTGCGCCCCGTCCCGCCCTCCACGGGTGCGCCGGAGCGGCGTGCGGACAGCGCCTGCGACGCCGTTCACCATCGCGAGCGGTCGGTCTGCTGATCGACTGCGTCAGTGGCGGCTGGGACGATCGGCGCATGACGACGATCGACTGGGACTCCGCCGCCGACTCCTTCGACGAGGAGCCCGACCACGGGCTGCTCGATCCGGTGGTCCGGCACGCCTGGGCGCAGCGGCTGGAGAGCTGGCTGCCCGGTGAGCGCTCGGATGTGCTCGACCTGGGATGCGGCACCGGAAGTCTCGCCCTGCTCGTCACCGGGCAGGGCCACCGCGTCACCGCCGTCGACCGGTCGCCGCGGATGGTCGAGCAGGCGCGGTCCAAGCTCGCCGGGACGGGCTCCGAGGTGCTGGTCGGGGATGCGGCCCGACCGCCGGTCGGGAAGCAGCAGTTCGACGTGATCATGGTCCGCCATGTGGTGTGGCTGCTGCCCGACCCCGCGGCGGCGCTGCGCCACTGGTTCGGACTGCTCCGGCCCGGCGGGCGGCTGCTGATGATCGAAGGGGTGTGGGGCGGGGTGGGTCTCTCCGCCGCGCAGCTGACCGGGCTCCTCGCCCCGCTCACCGAGCGCATCCACCACGAGCGGCTCTCCGACGACCCGGACCTGTGGGGCAAGCATGTCGACGACGACCGCTACGCCCTGCTGGCCCGCGTCGAGCCGCCGCACCGGCACAGCGAGATCGTCGATGTGCATCTGATTCTCCGTCGCGGCCCCGATGTCCTGCTCGCCCGCCGCGCCGGTACGGGATACGCGGACGGGCTGTTCAACGGCCCGTCCGGACATGTGGAGGACGGCGAGGACGTCCGCGAGGCGATGATCCGCGAAGCCGCCGAGGAGATCGGTGTCGAACTGGACCCGGACGAGCTGCGGGTCGCCCTGGTCATGCAGCACCGCGGTCCCGGCGGCGCTCCCCGGACCGGCTGGTTCTTCGAGGCGGAGTACGACCCCGCCCGCCCGCCGTACAACCGTGAACCGGAGAAGTGCTCGGAACTCGCCTGGTTCCCGCTGGACTCCCTTCCCGACGACATCGTCGCGTACTGCCGTGCGGCACTGGACGGATACCGGGCGGGGGAGCGCTTCCTGATCCACTGGCACGAGGACGGCGACACCGTGGCCTACCAGCCGCACGGCGTCCGCCGCGCGGTCCCGCTGCCGCCGGGCGGGGCCGGCACCGGCGGGGTGCATCACATCGAGCTCTGGGTGCCCGACCTGGCGGCGGCCGAGGCGGGATGGGGCTGGCTGCTCGGCGAGCTGGGCCATGTGCCGTACCAGAGCTGGGAGCGCGGCCGCAGTTGGCGGCGCGGCGACAGCTATCTGGTGATCGAGCAGTCGGCCGATCTGACCGCGGGGCCGCACGACCGGCTCCGCCCGGGTCTGAACCACCTGGCGTTCCATGTCCGGGACCGGGCCACGCTGGACGCACTGGTGGGGCGGGCCCCGGACCACGGCTGGCGCCTGCTGTTCCCCGACCGCCACCCGTACGCGGGAGGCGAAGGGCACTGCGCCGCGTATCTGGAGGACGCGGCGGGATTCGAGGTGGAGCTGGTGGTGCGTTAGGGGGTGTCACCGGACGGGCTCGGCAGGGCCAGCAAACTCGCGAGCCCGCCCGCCAGAGCCAGGCGTTCCAGCTCGTCCAGCGCCCTGCGGGCAGCATCCGCAGCCGCCGGATCGCGTGCGGCCAGGCCGCTCTCCTCGAACTCGTCCTCGTCCAGGCGCAGTACGGAGGAGCCGTCCGCCGACACCCACAGGTCGAGATCCAGGTCCTCCACGAGCAGTTCCCCGTCGCGCAGCACGGCAGGCCGGGTGATGTCGCAGTACCAGCCCTTCAACGTCCCCCCGCCGGTGCGGACCTCCTTCACCGCGAACCACCGGTCGCGCCAGTAGTGCTCGGTGAAGACATCGCCCGGCTCGAACCGTACGAAGCCGAAGTCGCGCACGCCCGGCGCGGCCCACGGGGCCGTCACCGTCACCCGGGTGCCGTCGTCGCGTACGACGTCCGCCGGGTAGCGGATCTTCGTCCGGCCCGCCTTGACCAGAGCGACCTCAACCGAGCTTGCGTACATGTCGTACCTCCGTGGCGCAGATCCGGTAGCCGAACCACGTGTTGATGGCCAGCATCGGGCCGTTCTCCGCGTCATTGCCGGTGTACGCGTCCGTGTAGCCGGCCGCGCGCGCCCGGTGCAGCGAGTCGTTCTTGGCGAGCTTTGCCAGGCCCCGGTTGCGGTACGCCCTGCGGGTGCCCGTCATCCCCGACCAGTAACGGGTCAGGCCGTCGGTCTCCGCGGCGCTGAACGCCGCCACCTGTCCGTCCACCACCGCGACCGAGGTGAGCTCCCGGTCGAGGCCGGGGTTGTTCCACGTGTGCTGCAGCCAGTCCTCGTAGTCCGCGAGTTCGGCCGGGGTGTCGCTCGGTTCGTCGGCCGTGGACTCGGCGTCCGCCTCGAACAGCGGCCGCGGGTCGTCGGCGAAGTCGGCTGCCGTACGCAGCTCCACACCGGACGGAAGCTCCTGACGGGGCGGCAGGATGCCGTGCGCCAGGTCGAGATGGAGGAAGTGGGCCGGGCGGCTCGGTGTGTAGCCGCGCTTCTCGGCGAAGACCCGGCTCGCCGGTTCGTCGAGCACCCAGGTGTAGACGGCGACGGCCCCGGCACCGGCCAGATACTCCTCGGCGGTGCGCACCAGCAGCGAGCCCGCCCCGCGGCCCGTCCGCCTGGGGAGCGTGTAGGGATTGCAGAAGCCCTGGCCGGGTTCCGGGCTGTCGTAGGCGATACCGACCTGCGCGGTGCCGATGATCTCCCCGTCCTCCTCGGCGATCAGCAGCCGGTACCGCTTGTCGGGGTGAGCGGTCGCCTGTTCGAAGACGACCTGCTCGGGCGTGGTCACCATGTAGGGGAGTGCGGCTCGCCGCACCCGTACCCAGGCCTCGGCGTCGGTGGGCAGGAAGTCGCGCACGATGACAGTCATGGCCGGACGGTACGTTGCGATCCGGCCCGGTCGCCTCCGAATTTCCGGCGGTGGGGGAGAATCGGTCCGTGACCTTGAAGATCGCCATTGATCCCGACGCCGGCACCGCCCCGTACGAGCAACTGCGCACGCAGATCTCCGAACTGGCCCGGTCCGGAGAACTGCCCGTCGGCTACCGGCTCCCGACCGTACGCGGCTTCGCCGAGGAGCTCGGTCTCGCCGCGAACACCGTCGCCAAGGCGTACCGGGCGCTGGAGTCGGACGGGGTGATCGAGACCCGCGGGCGCAACGGTACGTTCATCGCCGCCGCGGGCGATACGGCGGACCGCAAGGCCGCCGCTGCGGCACGGGAGTATGCGGAGCAGGCGAGGCGGCTCGGGCTGTCCCGCGCCCGCGCGGCGTCGCTTGCGGAGGATGCCGTGCGGGTGGCGTACGAGGGCTGACAGGGCGACCCGGGCCGTCCGGCAGCCGTTCCGGCATCGAGTGCCGGACGGGCCCGAAGATCCCCTCGGACGCCGGACGCCGGACGCCGGACGCCGGACGGCGTCGAAGGCCGTCCCCAACCGGCGGACGGGCCTGATCGCATGCCTGTCCGGCGATTGAGGACAACACCTCAGAGGTAGAGTCCCGCGTCCGCGCCCGCGTCCTGCTTCGGTACCGATGCCGGACCGGTGCCACGCCGCAGGGCGTACAGCTCGGCCAGCGTCGCGCCCTCCCGGCCGAGCCCCTCCTCCGTACCCAGCCAGGCGACTGCCTCCCGGCGGCTCAACGGGCCCACCTCGATCCGGGCCAGGCAGCGGCCGGGCCTGACCACCGCCGGGTGGAGCCGTTCCAGGTCCTCATTGGTCGTCACCCCCACCAGTACGTTGCGGCCCTGGCCCAGCAGCCCGTCGGTGAGGTTCAGCAGCCGCGACAGCGCCTGGCCCGCCGTGTGCTTGGCCTCGCCGCGGATCAGTTCGTCGCAGTCCTCCAGCAGCAGCAGCCGCCACCGGCCCTTGGTCGTGCCGTCGTCCTCGCCGATCGCGATGTCCATGAGGTAGCCGACGTCGTTGAAGAGCCGCTCCGGATCGAGTACGCAGTCGACCTGGCACCAGTCCCGCCAGGACCGCGCCAGCGTGCGCAGCGCCGATGTCTTGCCGGTGCCGGGCGGGCCGTGCAGCAGGAGCAGCCGGCCCGCGATGTCGTCCGGCGTCACCTTCATCAGCCGGTCCATGGCATCGGCCACCGGTGCCGTGTAGTTGTTGCGCACCTCGTCCCATGTGCCGGCGGCGATCTGCCGGGTGGTGCGGTGCGGGCCACGGCGTGGCGAGACGTACCAGAAGCCCATCGTCACGTTCTCGGGCTGCGGTTCCGGTTCGTCCTGGGCGCCGTCCGTCGCCTGGTCGAGGATCTGCTGCGCCAGCTCCGGGGTGGTCGCGGTGACGGTGACGTCGGCGCCGCGGTTCCACCGCGAGATGAGGAGTGTCCAGCCGTCGCCTTCGGCGAGTGTGGCGCTGCGGTCGTCGTCGCGGGCGGCGCGCAGCACCTTGGCGGCGGGCGGCAGCAGCGTTGCCGCGGACTTCACCCGGTCGAGGGAGGAACTGTGCGAGTACGGCTGCTCGCCCGTCGCGAAGCGGCCGAGGAACAGCGCGTCGACGACGTCGGCAGGGGAGTCGCTGTCGTCGACGGTGAGCCGGATCGGCAGAGCGGCCTCAGGGTTGGCAGACATGGCGCCCATGATCCGGCACGGCGGCACCCGGCGCACCCAGGTTTCGCCACCTCCCGTCAACAGGCCCGTACATGGGCCGTTCACTCCGCGGTAGCGACTTTGTCCGCCGGTGCGCAGGATGTCGGATTCCGGTGTGACGGGACCTCAGAAGGCCGTCAGGAAGCGCTCGTCCGATCGACTTGGCATGGACACTTCCGGACCGGCGGTGCTGCTGCTACCACTGAGTAGGCAGAGATCCTGCCGGTTCGGTCCAAGGGAGGTTCCATGAAAATGTCCAGACTTGTGGCGTTCTCGTCCTCGCTCCTGCTAGGTGCCGTACTCGCCCTGACCGGGGCAGCCACCGCGAACGCCGCATCGTCCGTCCAGGCCGTCGACTACGTCGCCCTCGGCGACTCGTACTCCTCAGGGGTCGGGTCCGGCAGCTACGACAGTGCCAGTGGTGACTGCAAGCGCAGCACCAAGGCCTACCCCGCCCTCTGGGCGAACGCCAACTCGCCCTCGTCGTTCGCCTTCACCGCCTGCTCGGGTGCCCGTACCGACGATGTGACGGCTGGACAGCTCTCCCCGCTCAACTCCTCGACCGACCTCGTCTCGATCTCCATCGGCGGCAACGACGCAGGTTTCGCCGATGTCATGACCACCTGCGTGCTCCAGTCGGAGTCCACCTGTCTCAGCCGGATCGCCACAGCCCGCAGCTACGTCGACACCACCCTGCCCGGAAAGCTCAACTCGGTGTACACGGCGATCAGGTCCAAGGCGCCGTCCGCCCATGTCGTCGTCCTCGGATACCCCCGCTTCTACAAGCTCGGCGGCAGCTGCATCGCCGGTCTGAGCGAGACCGAGCGCTCCGCCATCAACAGCGCGTCCGACTACCTCAACGCGGCAACCGCCAAGCGTGCCGCCGACCACGGCTTCACCTTCAGTGATGTCACCGGGAGGTTCACCGGGCACGAGATCTGCTCGGGCAGTGCATGGCTGCACAGCCTCAACTGGCTCAACATCGGTGAGTCGTACCACCCCACCGCCGCCGGACAGTCGGGCGGCTACCTGCCCGCCTTCGGCTCCGCCGCCTGACCGGGCGGACCGTCCGGGTCAGTCCTCCGCCGGGTAGGAGGCCCCGCTCGACGGGGTCTCCGTCCGGCAGGTCACCGAGAACTCCACCCCGTTCGAGGTGACCGCTACCGGACTCCTGACCTCCAGCGTGATCGTTCCGTGATACGTGGTGTCCTGTTGGTAGGTCAGTTCCGTGTGCGACAGCTGCTTCGCGCGCCCGTCTCCGGAACCGAAGGACAGCGACTGCCAGCCGGGATCGGAACTCGTACCGTCCTTCAGCACCCACCGGTACTCGACCGTCGCCGGCGTACGCCCCACCGTCACGGTCGCCTCGACCGCGGGCGCCGATGCGTGCGGGGGAGGACAACCGCCCTCGTAACTGCCGCGCACCGAGGTGAGATACACCGTCACGGTCTGCGGCGGCGGCTTGCTCGTACTGCTGTGGCTGCTTCCGCCGCCCACGGCCTCGCCCGCGGTGTCGCCGTCGCCGGTGGAGCTGCTGCCGCTCTGTGCTCCGGCGGATCCGGGAGCCTCCTGTGCGGCGGGCGTCGTGTGCGGAGCGCTGCTGGTCGCACCCGGGCCGCTGCCCGTGGCGCCTCCCGTGTCGCCGTCGTCGCCCCGGTCCGCGAGCGTCCAGATGATCCCGCCGACCGCCAGCAGCAGCACCACCACGCCCACGGCGAGCAGCGTGACCGCGCGGCGCGGCGGACCGCCGGGGGTGACTTCGGCCGTCGTGGACAGCTCGGAGGTGGGGGGCGGGGGCACGGGAAGGGGTGCCCGCGGTGTGATGGTGTCGGCCGTCGTCGTCGGAGCGTACGGATCCGGCGTGCCCGCCCCGGTGGCGCGCGGCGATCCGCCCGCCGCGATGATGCGCAGCTCGTGCTCGGCCTGTTCGGCGGAGAGCCGGTCGGCGGGATCCTTGCGCAACAGCCCCTCGACGACCGGGCCGAGCAGGCCGGCCCGCCGGGGTGGCGGCAGCTCTTCGTCGACCACCGCCCGCAGGGTGTTCAGCGGCGTGTTCTGACGGAACGGCGAATTGCCCTCGGTCGCGGCGTACAGAAGCACTCCGAGCGACCACAGATCCGACTCGGGCCCCGGCGTGCGCCCCAGCGCGCGCTCCGGCGCGAGGAACTCCGGGGAGCCGATCAGTTCGCCCGTCATGGTGAGTGCGGACGTCCCCTCGACCATGGCGATCCCGAAGTCCGTCAGCACCACCCGCCCGTCGTTGGCGAGGAGCACGTTGCCGGGCTTCACATCGCGGTGCAGCACCCCGGAGGCATGGGCGCTGCGCAGCGCGGCCAGCACCTCCGCGCCGATGCGCGCGGCCCGCTGAGGGGTCATCGGCCCCTCGGCGTCCAGTACTTCGGAGAGCGCGAGTCCGCGGATCAGCTCCATCACGATCCACGGGCGGGAGTCCTCGGTCGCCACGTCGTAGACGGTCACCACGTTGCGGTGCGAGACCCGGGCCGCCGCCCACGCCTCCCGCTCCAGGCGCGCGTACAGCCGTTGTACGTCGGAGGAGGCGAGCCCCGACGGGGCGCGGACCTCCTTCACGGCGACCTCGCGCCCCAGCACCTCGTCGCGCGCCCGCCACACGACCCCCATCCCGCCCTGGCCCAGGGGCCCCAGCAGGCGGTAGCGGCCCGCGATCAGTCGGTCGTCGCCCGGCACTTCGCTCACGGTGATCCTCCATCCGCAGGAGTGGCGGCAGCACGGCGGAAACCTCTCCACGCTAGCTCAGACCGGCCCGTTCCAGACCCCCTTGCGCAACAATCCGCCGCTGCGGTGCAACCGCTCCCGATCTGTCCAACTCGCCCTGGAATCGAGCGAATTATGAGCCCGGTCGTCAACCTCCGTATGTGTGTGCTCAATCCGACGACCGGGATACACGAGTGTCATAGTGGGGGGATAGGGTTAACCTGCCCGGGCCGGGTGCCCTCGTACGGGTGGGGAGTGACATGGAACAGATAGCGATGCGCAGCAGGCCGCGTGTGCCTGCCATCACATGTGGGAGCAGTGCGACCAGTTCGCGCCTCGACCGCCATCTCGCAGTGCTCGGCGGCCCCGCCGTCCCGCAGGGTGAGGCCGCGGAAGCGACGCTGCTGATGCTCGAGCTCACCTCGCGCGACGCCGCGCACACCCGTCGGAGCAAGAGCGCGCGTGTCTCGCTCTTCGCGCCGCTACGGCGACTGCGACGCTCGCTCTTCGGCGGCCGCCACTGACCCGACGGACCGTCACCACCGCTCCGGCCCCTTACAGATCGCTCGTCCCTGACTGATCCGGCCCACCGCTCGGGCCGCTCAGGCGATCACACCGTCCCGGCGCAGCGCTGCTCCCTGCTCGTCCGTCATCCCCGCGGCCCGCAGCAGCGCTTCGGTGTGCTCGCCGAGCGCCGGCTCGGTCCTCGTTCCCGGCCCCCACCCCGCCCGGTGCCGGCCGGCGCCGTGATCGGTGGCAGCACGGTCCGCGGCGCATGCCCGCATCGCATTCGACCCGGCGCCTGTCCGCCGGGTCGATGCCGTACCCGTGGTGCGTCGTACGGGCCGACGGCGGGTGTGCGGGAGCCCGTGTACGTAACAACTTTTTCGTCACGAGATGTTGACGTCGAAAACTTCCAGGGCCAGGGTGCTGATCGTTTGGCACGTACACGGCACCTCACCCCCGGAGGCGTACATGTGTGACCTGCACGATCAGCACGAGCACGCGCACGAAGCGGCCATGGCAGCCGGACCGGTCCTCAGCCGGAGACGGATCATGCAGATGCTCGGCGCGGCAGGGGTGACCACCGCAGTGATGGCGGCCGACGCCGACCCGGCGATGGCCGCGGCCTCCGAGGCGGCCGACGCCGCGGCGGACGACGGTTACGAGGCTCCGAAGGGACTTGCGCAGGACAGCCCGGCCAAGCAGGCGGCGTTGGGCTGGATCGACGGCAACAGCGCTCGGATCACCGGGCTCAACGCGGAGATCTGGGACCACGCCGAGCTCAGCCTGCGCGAGTGGAACTCCTCTCTGGCCGAGGCCGGGTTCCTGGAGAAGGCGGGCTTCGACGTCGAGTTCGGCACCGCGGGCTTCCCGACCGCGTTCACCGCCACGTTCCGTCACGGCAGCGGCGGCCCGGTCCTCGGCTTCAGCGGGGAGTACGACGCGCTGCCCGGCCTCTCGCAGAACAAGGGCGTCGGCCACCACGACCCGCGCGAGTACATCCACGACCCGTTCGCACCCGGTTACGGTCCCGGCCACGGTTGCGGGCACAGCGCGCTGGGAACGGCCGCGGCGGCCGCCGCGGCAGCCGTCGCCCGGGCCGCGAAGAAACACGGGCTGCCGGTCACCGTGAAGTTCTTCGGCTCGACTGCCGAGGAGGCGCTGATCGGCAAGACGTACGCCGTCAGCAAGGGCGTGTACGACGGCCTGGACGCCTTCCTGGACTGGCATCCGTCCACGGCCAACGCCACCGGTTGGGGCACCACCACCGCGATGACGGCGGTGACATTCACCTTCCTCGGGGTCGCCGGACACGGCGGCACGCCGCTCGGCAACAAGAGCGCGCTGGACGCCGCCGTGATGATGGCGACGATGTCGGAGTTCCTGCGCGAGGAGAACCTCGCCCCGTCGGGCCGGCTCCACTGGGTGATCAACAACGGTGGCGACATACCCAATGTCACCCCGGAGATCGCCGAGATCTCGTACTACGTACGCGAAGGCAGCCCGGCCCGCGTACAGGTGCTGCTCGACAAGGTGATCGCGGTCTCCGAAGCGGCGGCGAAGGCCAGTCAGACCACGGTCGGACACCGGATCACCTCGGCCTGCTGGAACCAGCTGCCGTCGAAGTCCTTCGCCGAACTGCTGCACGAGAACATGACGCAGATCGGTCCGCCCGCGTTCACCGACGAGGCGCACGCGCTGGCGAAGGAACTCCAGGAGTCACTCGGACTGCCGGCGGCCGGCATGCACGACAAGGTCGGCGCGCTCACCCCGCCCAACCCGGTCTTCATGGGTGGTGGTTCGACCGATGTCGCGGACATCAGCTGGAATGTGCCGACCGTGTCGATGGGCGCGGCCCTGGCCCCGATCGGTACCAAGATGCACACCTGGTCCACGGCCGCGTGCGCGGCCGCCGCTCCCGGTCAGGCGGCTGTGCTCGCGGCGGCGAAGTATCTGGCGGCGACCGCGGTCGATCTGCTCACGCAGCCCGAGCGGCTGAAGGCGATCAAGGCCGAGTTCACGGAGCGCACCAAGGGACTGGAGTGGAAGACGGCGCTGCCGGAAGGCTATGAGCCGCCGATGTACGAGCCGCCGGCCTGGTTCCTGAAGAAGACCGGACAGAAGTGGCCGCCGAACAACATCACCTGGCCGCCGAAGCGGGTCGTGTCGCACGAGAAGTTCTCCTCGCTGGGACCGGAGCTGACACCGCAGAAGTAGCGGGCGGGCGCCGGGGCGTGTGCGCGGCATGCCCCGGCGCCGGGTGTCGCCTGCCCGGCGGCGGGAACGCTGCTCAAGGGTCGCCGGAGCCGGCCCGGGTCACTCGCCGCCGCGCGCATGGCGCCGTACGGCCAGTGGGACGAAGACCGCGAGCAGCACCGCCGACCAGGCGAGTGAGCCCGCCACCGGGTGGGTGACCGGCCAGGCGGCGTCGGCGGGCGGTGACGCGTTGCCGAACAGGTCGCGGGTGGCGGCGGCCATGGCGCTGATCGGGTTCCACTCCGCGACCGTCCGCAGCCAGCCCGGCAGGTTGTCGGTCGGGATGTACGCACCGGACAGCAGCGGCAGGACGAAGGTGGCGCTGCCCAGTTGGCCGGCCGCCTCCTCGTTGCGGATCAGCAGGCCCAGCCAGCAGCCCATCCACGACGTGGCGAACCGGAGGAGCAGCAGCAGCCCGAAGGCGCCCAGAGCGGCGAGCGGGCTCCCCTCGATCCGCCAGCCGACCGCGAGTCCGACCAGGATCAGCGGGACCATGCCGATGGCCGTGGTCAGCAGATCGGCGGCGGTCTGGCCGAAGGGCACGGCGGGCCGGCTCATCGGCAGTGTGCGGAACCGGTCCATCACCCCGCGGTGGCAGTCCTGCGCGGACTGGAACATCCCGGTCATGATGCCGTTGGCGGCCGTCGCAGCGAGCAGACCCGGCACCAGGAAGGCGCGGTACTCCTGGCCGGGCATGGCCAGGGCGCTGCCGAACACGTAGCCGAAGAACAGCAGCATCGTGATCGGCATGGTCTGGGTCAGGATCACCACGCCCGGGGCGGCTTTGATCCGCTGCAGATGGCGGCCCAGCACGGCCAGGGTGTCCGCGACCAGGGTGCTGGTGGCGGGTCCGGTGCGCTGCTCATGGGCCAGTACGGTGCTGCTCATGCTGCCGTCTCCTTCAGGGGCGGGGAGGTGCGGCCGTCGCCGCGGCCGGTCAGGCGGAGGAAGACCTCGTCGAGCGTCGGCGGGCGCAGGCTCGCGTCGATCAGCGGTACCCCGGCCGCGTCGAGTTCGCGGACGATACGGGGGAGGGTGAGTGTGGTGTCGGTCGCGACGGCGCCCACGGTGCGGCGCTCGTGGTCGAGCACCGGTTCGGTGCCGGTGAGCTGGTCGAGGACGGCCGCCGCCGGGATCAGCGCCGATGCCTGGGGGACGACCACCTCGGCGTACGAACCGATGAGGGCCTTCAGCTCGGCGGGGGTGCCGCGGTGGGCGGTCCGGCCCCGGTCGATCAGCACGATGTCGTCGGCCAGCTGATCGGCCTCCTCCAGATACTGCGTGGTGAGCAGGACGGTCGTGCCCCGGCCGGCCAGTTCGCGTACCGCCGCCCAGATCTGGTTGCGGCTGTGCGGGTCGAGTCCGGTGGTCGGCTCGTCCAGGAAGAGCACCCTCGGCCGGGTCAGCAGGCTGGCGGCGAGGTCGAGGCGGCGGTGCATGCCGCCCGAGTAGGTGCGGGCCGGGCGGTCGGCGGCGTCGGTCAGCTCGAAGCGTTCCAGGAGCTCGTCCGCGCGGATGCGCGCGGCCTCGCCGCGGAACCGCAGGAGCTTGGCGAAGAGCCGCAGGTTCTGCCTGCCGGTGAGCTCGCCGTCGACCGAGGAGTTCTGCCCGGTGACGCCGATCGCCGCGCGTACCGAGGCCGCCTCGCGCACCACGTCGTGCCCGGCGACCCTGGCGCTGCCGCCGTCCGGGGCGGTCAGTGTGGTGAGCACCCGGACGGCGGTGGTCTTGCCCGCGCCGTTCGGCCCCAACACTCCGCAGACGGCGCCCTCGGCGACAGCGAGATCGAGCCCGCGCAGCGCATGGACAGCGCCGTAGTTTTTCTCCAGACCTTCACTAAGTACAGCGTACGTAGTTGTCATGCGGCCTACCGTATCGCACTACGTACGGTGTACGTAACTAGGATGGTGGACGAGGTGATGATCGATGGTGGGGCGACCCGCTGTACCCGAAGTGATCTGGGCGCGCCCCGAGCGTGCGGGCCGCGGCCCCAGGCCCGCGTTCAGCCGCGCCGACATCGCGGCGGCCGCCGTCCGTATCGCCGATGCGGAGGGCTTCGACGCGGTGTCCATGCGGAAGGTCGCGGCGGAGCTCGGTTGCGGCACGATGTCGCTCTACAACTACGTCCCCCGCAAGGAGGACCTGCACGAGTTGATGCTCGACGCGGTCAGCGGCGGGTACGAGTTTCCGGAGCCGTCCGGCGACTGGCGCGCGGACCTCGTCGCGCTGGCCCATCAGGCCCGCGAGATGATGCACCGCCACACGTGGGTGCCGCGGCTCATGTCACCCGTGTACGGCTTCAGCCCGAACGCGCTGCGGTATCTGGAGTACACACTCAGCTGCCTGGACGGGGTCGACGCACGGTTCGGCGAGAAGATGGAACTCATCGCCATGGTCAACGGCGTGGTGACCACCTATGTGGCCAACGAGATCGCCACGGCGGAACGCAGTCGGTCGCTGCCCTGGTCCGAGGAGCAGGAGCACGCCGCGCGCACCGGCTATCTGATCAGCCAGATCGCGACCGGGAAGTATCCGCGGATGGCGGCGGGATTCGCCGAGGACCCCGGGCCGATCGATCTGGACGGTGTTTTCGACCGGGCACTGCACCGGGTGCTGGACTCGTTCGACCGGTAGTGCCGCATCAGTCAGGGTTCGCCCGCCAAGGAGCGGCGTCCGGTGCCGCATCAGTGCGTGCCGGGCGTCGCACCGGGGCGAACCGTGGCTGACACGGCACCGGCGCGGACGCACCCCGAAGCCGTCACAGCAGCGCGAACTGCCCGTCCGGCCCCTCCTCCTGATGGTCGAGCACCGACGCGGGCCGACGGGCCGTCGCCGCGACCGGCAGGACACCGGCCGTCCGCAGGTCACCGGTGGCGAGCTGCGGGCCGTCGGCCAACGCCTGCTGCCGAGGCCGGAGTTCGGTGAGCAGTGCCAGTACGGTGATCAGTTCCAGCAGCTCCGAGGTCCACTCCCGGGGCCAGTCCCGGGGCCGTATCGCCTCCAGGCCGTCCGCCCCGTCCGCGGAGGCCCGCCGCTCGAACCACAGCTCCAGCATCCGCACGCCGCCCACCCGGAACTCCCAGGCCCCCGCCGGTACCGGCGAAATGCGTCCGGTACCCAGCAGGAGCGCCTCGTCGTCGGGGTCGTACTCCAGCGTGGCCGGCGCGGCCGGCAGCGCGGCCCGCACATAGGGGCGCCGCCCGCCGGGCAGCCGGGGGCGCTCCCCGCCACGGGCACCGCGCAACTGCAGCCGCAACAGCTCCCGGCCCAGCTCCACCCCGGCCCACCAGCGTGCGGTGTCGGCGGGCAGCGGTACGACACACCCGGCGGGGGAGTGGCGGGCCGCCGTGACGATCCACGCCAGCACGGACTCCGCGGTGACCGCGTCCCCGTGCCGGGCGCGCAGCAGCCCGAGCAGACCGGGCGCCAGATTGGGTTCCAGTCCACCGGGCCGCCGGTAGAGCGGCCGGATCCGCCCGGGGCGGCCCGCCGGGGAGTGGCCGTCGGGCAGCAGTGCCGTCACGGACAGGGCGGGTCCGGCGTCCTGCGGTACGTACCCGTGCTCGACGGCGAAAAGCTGGTGGCTGTCGGCGACCCGCCACAGCTCCGGGCGGGCGGCGTCGATCAGCCGGTGGTCGGGGATCAGCCACTGCTCGTCGAACGGGCCGTGCAGGATCCGTACCGGCTCGGGGCACGGGCCGGACTCCCGGGCGAACCGGGCGGTGGAGGTGGACTGTCCGGGCAGCGCCGCGACCGGAGTCTGTGGACCACGGGAACGGGTGGGCCCGAAGAGCCGTTCGCGCTCGGCTCCCTCGGCGCGCACCAGCCGCGCCCAACGGGCCTTGAGCGAAGCGGTGTCCGGAGCCGTCACCCAAGGGCGCCCGGTACGCAAGGGCCGTACGGACCATGGCATGAGGTCGTCGAGCAACGGGATGTCGTCGTCCCCGCCGGCTCCGGCGCCCGCCCGTGCTGCCACCGTGTCGTCCTCCCCGTCGCCACGTCTGCCCGCCCCCGGCATCGTAACGGCGTGACGCGGGAGGGTGGCCGGTCAGTGTGCTTCCACCGTCACCGAGAAGGAGAACCGGTCACCCCGGTACCGGATCTGCGCCACATCCACCACCCGGCCGCTCTCGTCGTACGTCACCCCCGTGTAGAAGAGGATCGGGCTGAGCAGCGGGACCTGGAGGAGCTCGGCGGTGACCGGGTCGGCGAGCCGTGCCTCGACCGTGTCCGTGATCCGCGCGATCCGGACACCGACGCGGTCGCGCAGCACCTTGGTCATCGGCCAGCGTTCGAGGTCGGCGGCATCGAGCCGGGCCGCGACCTCGGGATGCACGGCGTTCTCCGCCCAGTTGGTGGGCTCACCGCTGTCGTCGTCGCAGCGCAGCCGCCGGTAGCCGACCACCTCCGTGCACTCCGGGAAGTACTCCACGAGATCGCCCCTCAGTGCCTGCGGACCATGGCCGAGAACCGTGGTCCGCTCGCCCGACTGCTGGGCGACGATCGCATCGATCGAGCCGAGCAGCCGCACCGGTGACACCCGCCGGGCGCGCGGCTCGATGAAGGTGCCGCGCCGACGGTGCCTGCTGATCAGTCCTTCCGTCTCCAGCTCCTTGAGGGCCTGCCGCATCGTGAGGACGCTGACGCCGTAGTGCGCGGCGAGCTGTTCCTCGGTCGGCAGCCGCAGCGAGGCGTCCTGGGCACGGCCGAGTATGGAGGCACGCAGGGACTGCGAGACCTGGTACCACAGCGGCAGTTTGCGGTTCAGCACCAGCGAGTCGGGGGCGAAGGCCGTCACCTGGGACGTCTGGGGCAGTTGAGGCACCTGGGTCACCTGGACTCTCCGTACTGCGACACTGCGGACGCGACGAGCGGGGGCCGGAAAGGGCGGCTTCGCCTATGGCCGGAAGTTGCGTTCGAGACCCTGCCACACGTCGTCGTACCCGCGCTGCAGATGGTCTGCGGTTGCCGCCTGCCCGGTCGCTGTGACCGGCCAGCGGGTCTCGAACATGAAGGCAAGACCGTCGTCGATCTTCTGCGGCTTCAGCTCCGCGGCGCTCGCGCGGTCGAAGGTCTCCCGGTCCGGGCCGTGCGCCGACATCATGTTGTGGAGCGAGCCGCCGCCCGGCACGAAGCCGCCCTTGCCGGCCGTCTTCGCGTCGTACGCGCCCTCGATCAGCCCCATGTACTCGCTCATCACGTTGCGGTGGAAGTACGGCGGCCGGAACGTGTCCTCGCCGACCAGCCAGCGCGGCGCGAAGACGACGAAGTCCACACCGGCCAGACCGGGCGTGTCGGACGGCGAGGTCAGCACGGTGAAGATCGACGGGTCGGGGTGGTCGTAGCTGATGGAGCCGATGACATTGAAGCGGTGCAGGTCGTAGACGTACGGGGTGTGGTTGCCGTGCCAGGCGACCACATCGAGCGGTGAGTGGTCGTACGTCGCGGCCCAGAGGTTTCCGCAGAACTTGTTGATCACCTGGACCGGCCGGTCCTCGTCCTCGTACGCGGCGACGGGGGCGAGGAAGTCCCGGGCGTTGGCGAGGCCGTTGGCGCCGATCGGTCCGAGGTCGGGGAGGGTGAACGGCTGACCGTAGTTCTCGCAGACGTAGCCGCGGGCGGAGTCGTCGAGGAGTTCCACGCGGAAGCGGACGCCTCGGGGGATCAGCGCGATGTGGCCGGGGTCCGCGCGCAACAGGCCCAGTTCGGTACGGAGCAGCAGGCCGCCGCGCTCCGGGACGATCAGCAGTTCGCCGTCCGAGTCGCTGAACACCCGGTCGGTCATGGCCGTGTTGGCGTGGTAGAGGTGCACCGCCATGCCCGTGCGCTGGGTGACGTCGCCGTTGCCGCCGAGGGTCCACAGGCCTGCCAGGAAGTCCGTACCGGGCGCGGGCTCGGGGAGCGGGTCCCAGCGCAACCGGTTCGGATCGGCGACGGACTCGGTGAAGGGGGCGGTACGCACCGCGCCGTTCTCGATCCGGACGAACGGCGGGTGGGCGGCCGAGGGGCGGATCCGGTAGAGCCATGAACGGCGGTTGTGGGCGCGCGGTTCGGTGAAGGCCGAGCCGCTCAGCTGTTCGGCGTAGAGCCCGAGTGGTGCTCGCTGCGGCGAGTTACGGCCGTGCGGCAACGCCCCCGGCACCGCCTCGGAGCTGTGCTCATTGCCGAAACCGGGGGAGTGCGCAAGCGCTTCCGCCGTCTTCCTCGCCTGCTCGATGCCGCTGGTGCCGCCCATGCCGCGCTCCCGGTGCCGAAGAAATCCTATGGGTCACCGTAGGAATCAGATCGGGGCACGTCAACGGGGCGGGGTGGTGGCGCGTCGCGGATTCGGGGCGGGTCGCGCCGGAAATCTTTCGGTCCGTCGCGCCCAAGGGGGTTCCAAAAGTTGAACAATGCTCTACTCTCCCGCACATGTCGTGGACACGAAGACTTCTGGTGGTCCTGGTGGCACTGGCTGCCGCACTCCTCGCGGCCCCGGCCGCCCAGGCACACGAGGAACGGCCGGTGACGCTGCCCGACGGTTCCGGCAGTGTCCCGGTCCACCGCGCCGGCGAACCGGATCTGCTGGTCTGCAAGAGCGACCGGGCCGACTTCGAACGCCGGATATCCGGCTTTCCGGCGAAGCTCCGGGCACGCAATCTCGAACTCTTCGACCGGTGCCGGAAGTCCGGCTACCGCCACCTGCAACAGGCCGTCGACCAGGTCGGCAGACCCGGTATGAACATCGCGATCCTGCCCGGCCTGTACGAGGAGGAGCCCTCGCTGCCCAGACCGACGGGGGAGTGCGCGAGGCTCAAGGCGCCCAACTCGAAGCTCGGCTACCAGATCCTGTCGTACGCGCAGCAGAAGCAGTGTCCGCACAACCAGAACCTGGTGGCGATCCTCGGCAAGAAGCAGCTCCAGATCGAGGGGACCGGGGCGGCGCGCACCGACGTCGTCATCGACGCCAAGTACCAGAAGCTCAACGCGATCCGCGCGGACGGCTCCGACGGCATCTACTTCAAGAACTTCACCGCCCAGCGCACCACGTTCAACTCGCTGTACGTGCTGGCCCAGGACGGCTTCGTCATCGACGACGTCCTCACCCGGTGGAACGACGAGTACGGCTTCCTCACCTTCGCCAGTGACCACGGCCTGTACAAGAACTGCGAGTCGTACGGCAACGGCGACTCCGGCATCTACCCCGGCAGCGCGTCGGACATCAACGACGGATACCGCTACGACGTGCCGCGCTACTCGATCGAGATCACCGGCTGCCGCAGCCACCACAACATGGTCGGCTACTCCGGTACCGCGGGCGACTCCGTCCACGTCCACGACAACGAGTTCGACCACAACATGGGCGGCGCCTCCATGGACAGCGCCTTCCCGGGCCACCCTGGCCTCCCGCAGAACCACGCACGGTTCGAACGCAACCTGATCCACGACAACAACGCCGACTACTACCCGTACGTCGCCGACGGCACCTGCGCCGAACCGCCCGTGGAGCGCGGCTACGAGGAGGGTGTCGTCTGCCCGCAGATCTCCATGCCGCCGGGCACCGGAATCATCACCGCGGGCGGCAACTGGAACATCTACGAGAACAACTGGATCTACGGTCAGCGCCGCGCCGCCTTCTTCCTGAGTGCCGTCCCCGCCTTCATCCGCGGCGAGAACGCCCTGGCGAAGCAGGTCGACACCTCGCACCACAACCGGTACGCGGGCAACCACCTCGGCACGGACAAGGCGGGCCGCTCCCGGCCCAACCGCACCGATGTGTGGTGGGACGGCCAAGGCGAAGGCAACTGCTGGCAGTCGGACACCGGACCGTCCACACCGCGCTCGCTTCCCGAGTGCGGGGCGGCGCGCGGCACGGTCTCCGGCCGCACCGATCGACTGGTGGGCGAACCGGTCAAGCTCGCCCAATTGCTGGTCTGCGCAGACTACGACGTGCGGGCGCGGCGGCTGCCGGCCGGCTGCGACTGGTACGGCGCACGCGGTATCGAGCGCATCGAGGTGCAGATCGCGCTGGGTGTCGCCCTGGTGCTCGTGCTGGTCGGCGGGGTGCTGTGGTGGCGCCGCCTGCGGCACAGCCGGCCGGCCACGGCGGCCACGGTGCTCGGCATGATCGGCCTCGCGCTGGATGTGGCCGGTGCGACGACGGGCCTCGCGTCCTCCTATCTGCCCGCGGTGGCGCTGCTGCTGACCGGGGCGTGGTGGACGGGCATCGGGCTCGTACTGCGTGGTGAGCGGCCCGGACTGGGCTGGACCACGACGGTGCTGGGAGTCCTGACCCTGCTCGACGCCTTCGACAAGGCCGTCCTGATGATCCCGTGGATCCCGATCGGCCCGGCCTGGGTGCGCGGTCTCCTCGGCGTCATCTGGGTGCTGTGGGCGGTGGTGGCCTCGGCGCGCCACGGTGGTCCCGCGGTGGGGAAGGGGACGGCCGCGGGGCCGGACTCGGACCCGGAGGCCGATGATGCGGCGGACGCACATGGCGGCGACGAGGCGAGGGCCGGGGTGGATGCGGGGTCCGGATCGGCGGCTTCCGGGCCGGACGCGCATTCCGGGTCCGACCGGAGCTCCGCACAGGATCGGGACCCGGCATGAAGCGACCCCGCAGGCGCCTGCGGCTCAGCAGGCTCAACAGGCGCACGGCGCGCACGGCCTTCCGCCGGCTCACCGTCGCCATCCTCACCGCAGGAGTCCTCGTGGGCGGTGCGAGTGCCTGTGGCGGGCGGGCGACCACCCATCACCGACCCGGCACCAGTCATGAACAGGCCACCGGCAGCGTCGGACGGCTCCTCGCTGCCGACGACGGATCCGGTCGCCGGCTCCGGCAGGTCGACGCCGAGGGCGCCCCCGCCGTGACCGTCGCCGTACGGCCGGACTCCGAGGACGGGTGGAACGTCCACATCTCCGTACGGAACTTCAGCTTCACCCCGGACAGCGTCGGCGGCGCGGCACTCCCCGGACGCGGCCACGCCCTGCTCCTTCTCGACGGTCACCCACTGGCCAGGCTCTACGGCCCCTGGTACCACCTCCCCCGCTCCCTCGTCCGTGGTGCGGGCGGCGGCCGCACCCTCACGGCGCGGCTGTACGCCGACGATCACACCGCCTGGGCCGTGCACTCCACCCCGATCCAGGCCACCACCCCGCTCACCACCACTCCTTCCGTCCTCCCGTCCGCCGAGCCCCGCCCCGACCGGACTCTGGAGATCGTCATCTCTCACGGCAAGGTCAGCCCCGCCCCCGGCCGTATCGAGATCAAGAAGGGGCAGCGCATCGAGCTGCGCGTCCGTACCGACCACGCCGACACCCTCCACGTCCACGGCTACGACAAGGAAGCGCGCCTGCCCGCCGGACGGACCACCACCCTTGCCCTCACCGCCGACCGCACCGGGCTCTTCGAGGTCGAGACCCATGAGTCCGCACTGCTCCTGACCCAGCTCGTCGTACGGTGAGCGTCCTCGCCCACGGCATCGGCTCCCAGCACGATCTGCCGCTGTCCCCCTTCTACGCGTTCGCCGGTGCGTTCGCCGCCCTCTTCGTGTCGTTTCTCGCCCTCGGCCTGCTCTGGTCCGCCTCCCGATTCCGCGGGGACCGGGCGGGCCGCCCGCTCCCGGTCGCCCTCCAGCGCCTCGCCGACGCGCGCCCCACCCGCATGGCCGCGCGCGTCCTCGGCCTGGCCGCCGCCCTGTTCGTCCTCCTCCACCTCCTCCTCGGCCCGAACGGGCCGGAGCACAACCCGGCCGCGGGCATCGTCTATGTGCTCCTCTGGGTCGGGCTCGTCCCCGCCTCGCTCCTCCTCGGCCCCGTCTGGCGACTCCTCAACCCCCTGCGCACGCTCCACCTCCTCGTCTGCCGCGCACTCGGCCGCGACCCGGCCGCAGGTCGCCCCCTCCCCGTACATCTCGGCCTGTGGCCCGCCGCGGTCGGACTCCTCGCCTTCACCTGGCTCGAACTCGTCGCCCCCGACCCCGCGTCGTCCACCGCCCTGCTTCTCTTCTTCGTGCTCCACGGCGTCGTCCACCTCGCGGGCGCCGCCCGCCACGGCGCCCGCTGGTTCGACCACGCAGACGCCTTCGAGGTGTACTCCGGTCTGCTCGCCCGTCTCTCCCCCCTCGGCCGCCGGCCCGCCGACCGACGACTCGTCCTGCGCTCCCCGTTCAACGGACTCGATGCCGTCCCGCAGATTCCCGGTCTCGTCGCGACCGTCTGCGTCATGCTCGGCTCCACCGCCTACGACGGCTTCTCCGACGCCCCCTCCTGGATCACCACCGTCCAGACCTCACCCCTGGGGCGCACCACCGCGGCCACACTCGGACTGCTCGCCGCCGTCGTCCTCGTCGCCACCCTGTACGCCCTGTGCGCCGGTGCCACCCGGCTGATCTCCGGTCAACTCCGCGACCCCCTCACCGCCTTCGCGCACTCGCTCGTCCCGATCGCCCTCGGCTATCTCGTCGCCCACTACTTCACACTCTTCGTGACCGAAGGGCCGCACACGGTCATGGTGGCGCTCGGCACCGACGATCCGGTCCCGCCCGAACCGCCCCTGACCCCCGGCGGCATCGCCACGCTCCAGGTCGCCGCCATCGTCATCGGGCACGTCCTCGGCGTCGTCGCCGCCCACGACCGGTCCGTCCGCCTCTTCCCGCCCGCTCGCGCCGTCGCGGGGCAACTCCCCCTGCTGGCCCTGATGATCGCGTACACCATCGGCGGGCTGACCCTGCTCCTGGCCTGACCGCAGGTGCGCACCCGCACGTCCCGCAGAGGAGAGCCACGGCATCATGGAGCCCGTGCCCCATGCGAATACGAACCTCCGCCGCGCCCCCGTGCAGCAGCGCAGTGCCGAACGCCTCTCCCGGATACTCGACGCCTGCGCAGAACTCCTCGACGAGACCGGTTACGAGCAGCTCTCCACCCGGGCCGTCGCCGCACGCGCGGAAGTCCCGATCGGATCCGTCTACCGGTTCTTCTCCAACAAGCGGGCCCTCGCCGACGCCCTGGCCCGGCGCAACCTGGACAGTTACGCGGAGCGCATCACCGGCCGCCTGGCCGCCATCCCGGCCGCCGACTGGCGCAGCGCCATCGACGCCGTGCTCGACGAGTACCTCGAGATGAAGCGCTCCGTCCCCGGCTTCGCGCTCGTCGACTTCGGTGCCCCGGCCCCCGTGGAGGACCCGGCCTCCGACGCCAACCACCGCGTCGCGGACCGGCTGACCCACCTGCTCTCCGGCCATCTGGGGCGCACCCCCGACGGAGATCTGCTCCGGACGATCCTGGTCTGCGTCGAAGCCGCCGACGCCCTCCTCCAACTCGCCTTCCGCAACGAGCCGTCGGGCGATCAGGCCATCGTCGCCGAGACGCGCATCCTGATCCAGGCGTACCTGGCCCGGGTCCTGGACTGAACGCGGCGCCGCGCGCCACCTCACGGCAGCACGACCCACCGCGCCCCACTTCGCGGACATCCGACGAGATCCCCTGCCCGGCAACATCGGCGCGACAACACCTCCCCACCATGCGTACCGGTCGGTATGCTCGGCCGTGCTTGCCCGCGTCTCCGCTGTCGCCGCCCCGGGGAGGGCCCATGCCGCACGACTCCAGCAGTTCCCGCGAGTCCCGCACCGCCCTGCGTATCTGCCCCCTGTGCGAAGCCACCTGCGGACTCACCCTCACCGTCGAGGGGACACGGGTCACCGGCGCCCGCGGCGACCGGGACGACGTCTTCAGCCAGGGCTTCATCTGCCCCAAGGGCGCTTCCTTCGGCGGGCTCGACGCCGACCCCGACCGGCTCCGCACCCCCCTCGTCCGCAAGGACGGCGTGCTGCAGGAGGCCAGTTGGAGCGAGGCGTTCGACGCGATCGCGGCAGCCCTGCCCGCACTGACCGAACAGCACGGGCGGCAGTCCGTCGGTGTCGTCCTCGGCAACCCGAACGTGCACACCATGGCCGGTGCGCTCTATCCGCCCACCCTGCTGGCCACGCTCCGCACCCGGGCCCTCTTCACCGCGAGCACCCTCGACCAGATGCCCAAACACGTCTCCAGCGGACTGCTCTTCGGTGACCCGAACGCCATCCCGGTGCCGGACATCGACCGCACCGACCATCTGCTGCTCCTCGGCGCCAACCCGCTCGAATCCAACGGCAGCCTCTGCACGGCCCCCGACTTCCCCGGCCGGCTCAAGGCGCTGCGTCGTCGCGGCGGCACCCTCACGGTCGTCGACCCCCGCCGCACCCGGACCGCCCGCCTCGCCGACCGGCATGTCGCCATCCGCCCCGGCGCCGACGCCCTCCTGCTCGCCGCGCTCACCCACGTACTCTTCGAGGAGAAGCTCACCGACCCCGGTACGCTCGCCGACCATCTCGAAGGGCTCGACGAAGTGGCAGACGCCGTACGGGAGTTCACCCCCGAGGCGGTCGCCGAGGCATGCGACGTGGACGCCCCGACCATCCGTACGATCGCCCGGGAGCTGGCAGCCGCCCCCACCGCCGCCGTCTACGGGCGCATCGGCAGCTGCACCGTGGCGCACGGCACCCTCGCCAGCTGGCTCGTCGACATCCTCAACATCCTCACCGGCAACCTCGACCGCCCCGGTGGCGCCCTCTTCCCGCTCTCCGCCACCGCCCGCGCCCCGCGGCCCGCCGCTCCCGGCAAGGGCTTCGCCCTCGGGCGCTGGACGAGCCGGGTCTCCGGGCACCCCGAGGCCAAGGGCGAACTGCCCGTCGCCGCACTCGCCGAGGAGATCGAGACCCCTGGGGGCGACCGGATCCGCGCCCTGATCGTCCTTGCCGCCAACCCCGTGCTCTCCGCACCCGACGGCGACCGCCTGGACCGGGCCCTGACCGGGCTGGACTTCATGGTCAGCGTCGACCCGTACCTCAACGAGACCTCACGCCACGCCCATGTGGTGCTGCCCCCGCCGCCGCCGTCGCAGAGCGCCCACTTCGACTTCGCGTTCAACGCACTCGCCGTACGCAACCAGGTCCGCTACACCCGGCCCGCGGTCCCGCTCGACGACGGCCTCCTCGACGAGAGCGAGATCCTCGCGCGGCTCGTCCTCGCCGTCTCCGGGATGCGCGGAGCCGACCGGTCCGCCGTGGCCGCCGTGGACGCCATGATCATCGACCGGGCGCTGGCCAAGGCCGTCGTCGATCCTCTCTCGCCCGTGCACGGCCGCACCCCCGCCGAACTGGCCGCCGCGCTCACCGGCCGCACCGGGCCGGAACGCCGCCTCGACCTGATGCTCCGCCTCGGCCCGTACGGCGAAGGCTTCGGCGCCGACCCCGACGGCCTCACCCTGGACCGGCTCCTCGCTCATCCGCACGGCATCGATCTCGGCCCGCTCCGGCCCCGCATCCCGCAGGTCCTGACCACCCGCAGCGGACGCATCGAGCTCCTCCCCGCGGCGATCGCCGCCGACCTGCCGAGGCTGCGCACCGCGCTCTCCGACCGGCCGGGAGCCGACTCGCTCGTCCTCGTCGGCCGCCGCCATCTGCGCTCCAACAACAGCTGGATGCACAACGTCGCCTCGCTCGGTGGCGGTTCCAACGTCTGCACCCTCCAGATGCACCCGGACGACGCGGTCCGGCTCGGACTGGCGGACGGCGCCCCCGCCACGATCACCGCGGCCGGCGGTGCACTCACCGCACCCGTGGAGATCACCGAGGGCATCCGGGCCGGAGTGGTGAGCCTTCCGCACGGCTGGGGACACGACCGGCCAGGCACCCGGACGTCCGTCGCGTCCGCCGTCCCCGGAGTCAACGTCAACCAGCTCCTCGACGGCACCCTGCTCGACCCGCTGTCCGGAACCGCCGTCCTCAACGGCATCCCCGTCGCGGTGGCCCCCAGCGCCGCACCAAGTCACTGACCTGGGGTTTTGCTCGTATTGCTCACATGTCAACGTCTTGTTAACGCTATGAGGGGCGACCTAACGTCATCCGGACCGCCGACTCCGGTGGGAGTTCAAGGGTGAACGATAGGTATCCCACATGCTGACAATCCTCGGCTTTGCCATGATTGCGACCTTCCTGGTCCTGATCATGATGAAGAAGATGTCGCCGATCGCGGCGCTGGTCCTGATCCCCGCACTGTTCTGTGTCGCCGTCGGACAGGGCGCCAAGCTCGGTGACTACGTGATCGACGGCGTGGGCAACCTGGCCCCGACCGCCGCGATGCTGATGTTCGCCATCGTCTACTTCGGCGTGATGATCGACGTCGGCCTCTTCGACCCGATCGTCCGGGGCATCCTGCGCTTCTGCAAGGCCGACCCGATGCGGATCGTCGTCGGTACGGCGGTGCTCGCCGCGATCGTCTCGCTGGACGGCGACGGCTCCACCACCTTCATGATCACCGTCTCGGCGATGTATCCGCTCTACAAGCGCCTCAAGATGAGCCTCGTCGTGATGACCGGTGTCGCCGCTACGGCCAACGGTGTCATGAACACCCTGCCCTGGGGCGGTCCCACCGCCCGCGCCGCCACCGCGCTCAAGCTGGACGCGGGCGACATCTTCGTCCCGATGATCCCGGCGCTCGGCGTCGGACTGCTCGCGGTCATCCTCCTGGCGGTCGTCCTCGGCCGGCGCGAGCGCAAGCGGCTGGGCTTCCTCACCCTCGACGAGGCAGTGTCCCAGGAGCCCGAGACGGTCCTCGTCGGTGCGAGCGGCGCGGCCGGCGACAGCGACCGCACCCGTAAGACCTCCGGCGGAGCCGGTACGGGCACGGACGTCGAGCCCGAGGCAGCGGCCCACCGCGACGCGGACGACGAAGGCTTCAAGGGTCTCGACCCGAACCGTGCCACCCTGCGGCCCAAGCTCTACTGGTTCAACGCCGGGCTCACCGTCGCCCTCCTCACCGCGATGATCACGGAACTGATGCCGATCCCGGTGCTCTTCCTGCTCGGCGCTGCCCTCGCCCTCACGGTCAACTTCCCCCACATGCCCGACCAGCGGGCCCGTATCGCGGCCCACGCGGACAACGTCCTCAACGTGTCCGGCATGGTCTTCGCCGCCGCCGTGTTCACCGGCGTGCTCTCCGGCACCGGCATGGTCGAGCACATGGCGGACTGGCTCGTCGGCGCGATCCCGGACGGCATGGGCCCGCACATGGCGATCATCACCGGCATCCTGAGCGTCCCGCTCACCTACTTCATGTCCAACGACGGCTTCTACTTCGGCGTCGTCCCCGTGCTCGCCGAGGCCGGCGCGGCCCACGGTGTCTCCCCGCTGGAGATCGCCCGCGCCTCCCTGGTCGGCCAGCCGCTCCACATGTCGTCCCCGCTGGTCCCCGCCGTCTATGTGCTCGTCGGCATGGCGAAGGTCGAATTCGGCGACCACACCAGGTTTACCGTCAAATGGGCCGCGCTCACCTCACTGGTGGTGCTCTGCGCCGGCCTCCTCTTCGGCATCATCTGATCCATGGCCGACACGGAAGAGCCCGGCAGGAGCTGGCTGCTGCGCCTCGTCATCGCCTTCGCCTTCGCGCAGGGGGCGGTGTCGATGGCGCGGCCCGCCGTCTCCTACCGGGCTCTCTCGCTCGGTGCGGACGAGCGCGCCATCGGCGTCATCACCGGGGTGTACGCACTCCTCCCGCTCTTCGCCGCCGTCCCGCTCGGCCGCCGGACGGACCACGGCCGGTGCGCACCTCTGCTGCCCCTCGGTGTCGTCCTGATCGCCGGCGGCTGCGCCCTCAGCGGTACGGCGGGCTCCCTTCCGGCCATGGCGGCGTGGAGCGGTGTGATGGGGCTCGGCCATCTCTGCTTCGTGATCGGCGCCCAGTCGATCGTCGCCCGTCAGTCCGCCCCCGCCGAACAGGACCGAAATTTCGGCCACTTCACCATCGGCGCCTCGCTCGGCCAACTCATCGGGCCGATCGCCGCGGGGTACGTGATCTCCGAGCGGGACGGCGCCCTGGCCCCTACGAGCGCACTCGCCCTGGTCGTCTCGGCGGCCGTCGCCGCCGCGTCCTTCGTCTCGCTCTGGCGCATCGAACACCGCACGGCGCCGGACGCGCGCGCGGCGGCCCGGGCGGCCAAGGTGCCCGTCGGCCGCATCCTGCGTACCCGCGGTGTTCCGGCCGGCATCTTCATCAGCCTCGCCGTGCTCTCCGCGACCGACATCCTCACCGCCTATCTGCCCGTCGTCGGCGAGCACCGCTCCATCGCCCCCGCCACCATCGGGCTGCTGCTCAGCCTGCGGGCCGCGGCCACCATCGCCTGCCGCCTCGTGATGACGCCGATGCTGCGCCGGCTCGGCCGTACGGCGCTGCTCACCACGACCTGTCTGCTGGCCGGGCTGCTCTGCGCGGGCATCGCCCTGCCGGTCCCCGTCTGGGCGCTGGCCACGATGCTCGCCGTGCTCGGCTTCTGTCTCGGGGTCGGCCAGCCCCTGTCGATGACCACCGTCGTCCAGGCGGCCCCGGCGGAGGCCCGCTCCACCGCGCTCGCTCTCCGGCTGACCGGCAACCGGCTCGGTCAGGTCGCGGCCCCTGCGTCCGCCGGTGTGATCGCCGGAGTGGCGGGCACGGCCGCGCCGTTCGTGATGCTGGGTGCGCTTCTGCTCGCGGGGGCGGGGCTGGGGATGCGCGGAGGGCGCGCCCGGACCGCCGACGCGACGCCGGCCGTTCCCGCGTCCGCACCCGTTCCCAGGTCCGAACTGCCCGCCGTGAACCGGAATCGCACCTGACGTCTCCGTCTCACCCACCCCAGTGCTGCGCAACCTTTGCACGAGTCATTCCCAGCACCCCGGGTAGTGGGCTAATTTCAGCGCGTTGCAGCCGCTCCCCACCGCTCCACCTCACCATTCTCCCGGGCGGACCCACACATGACTCGCGCCATCTCCCTGCACCACGTCAGCAAGGCGTACGGACGGTCCCAGCGTGCCGTCGACCGCTTCTCGCTCTCCATCGACCCGGGCGAGTTCGTCGTCCTGCTCGGCCCCTCGGGGTGCGGCAAGTCGACCGTGCTCCGCATGATCGCCGGTCTGGAGGAGATCACCGAGGGCGAGCTGCTGCTCGACGGCGAACCGGCCAACCACCTGGCGCCCCGCGAGCGCGGCATGGCCATGGTGTTCCAGAACTTCGCGCTCTACCCGACGATGACCAACCGGGCCAACATAGGCTTCCCGCTGAAGCTGGAGAACCCCGGCCAGGACCACACCGCTCGCGTCGAGAACACGGCGAGGATGCTCGGCATCGACAGTGTCCTCGACCGCTACCCGGGTCAGCTCTCCGGCGGTGAGCGCCAGCGCGTCGCCATGGGCCGGGCCATCTCGCGCCGCCCCTCCGTGTTCCTGATGGACGAGCCGCTCTCCAACCTCGACGCGAAGCTGCGCAACCATCTACGGGCCGAGATCTCGCAGCTGACCCGGGAGCTGGGCGTCACCACCGTCTATGTGACGCATGATCAGGCCGAGGCGATGTCCCTCGGCGACCGGGTCGCCGTGATGCGCGGCGGACGGCTCCAGCAGGTCAGCCCGCCACGCGAGGTCTACGCCCTGCCGGAGAACGTCTTTGTCGCCGCGTTCATCGGCACCCCGCGCATCAACCTTCTCCAGGCCGTCGTCCACGCACCCCTCGAAGGGCGCATGTCGATCGATCTCGGCCGCCAGCGGTTGCCACTGCCCGAACCGCTCAGTCCCGACCACCAGTTGCTCCGGATCCAGCAGGGCCGCCAGATCATTGTCGGACTGCGCTCGGAGGCGGCCAGGATCGCCGCGCCCAGCCAGGCCCGCCCCGGCGAGGTCGCGCTGAGCGGCATCGTCGAACACGTCGAGTACCAGGGGCACGAGGCACTGGTCCACCTGAACACGGGGTCGCAGCCCGCCGTGGTGCCCGACCTCGAATCGGCCCGTCCCGACCGGGCGCCCCAGCGGCGCCGCCGCGCCGCCGGTGGCAGCGGAATCGGCGGTGGTTCCGGTGGTGGGGTGGGCGTACTGGAGCGGCTGAGGGAGCGCGCCACCGGTCACATCAGCGGCCGCGTCGTCGCCCTCGACGAACCGGAACCGGACCGTGGGCACCCCGCCACCCGCACCCCCGACCGCCCCGCGATCACGGCCAGCGACCTGGTCGTCCGTACCGGCCCCGACATGCGGCTGCGCATCGGTGGACAGGTCCCGCTCCTGGTCGACCTCGCGCATCTGTACGTCTTCGACCACTACGGACACCGGATCTGCCCGCTGCCGAAGGACATCCCCGGTCTCGACGTCTGAGGGCCGTCCGCGGGACGGTGCGGGCTGTGCGGGCAGCCTCCAGGGGCGCAGGGCAACGTTCGAAGCCGGGCGTTGACCTCAAGTCCGGTGGAGGTCGTACGGTCTTCCCATGAGCATGGAAGCCACCGCGTGGACGCAGCTCCACAACGTCATGAACGCGCAGCAGGACCGACGCCCCTTCGACCGGAACACCCTGCGGCGCATCGCCGCGTTCGCCCGCCCGCACCGGCGCCGGGTCGCCCTGTTCCTGGTACTGAGTGTGGCGACGGCGCTGCTCGCCGTCGCCACCCCCGTGCTCGCCGGCCACGTCGTGAACGCGATCGTGACCGGCAAGGAGGCGGGCACCGTCACGCGGCTGGCCGTGCTCATCGCCGTGATCGCCGTCGCGGAGGCCGGACTCGGGCTGGTCGGCCGCTGGCTCTCGGCCAACCTCGGTGAGGGGCTCATCCTCGATCTGCGGACCGCGGTCTTCGACCATGTGCAGCGCATGCCGGTCGCGTTCTTCACCCGCACCCGCACCGGCGCGCTCGTCAGTCGTCTCAACAACGACGTCATCGGCGCCCAGCGCGCCTTCAGCAACACCCTGTCGGGCGTCGTCAGCAACGTCGTCACCCTCCTTCTCACCCTCGGAGTGATGCTCAGCATCTCCTGGCAGATCACCGCGCTCGCGCTGGTCCTGCTGCCGGTGTTCGTGCTGCCCGCACGCCGGATGGGTGTGCGGATGGCGAGACTCCAGCGGGAGGCCGCTGCCCACAACGCGGCGATGGGGACCCGGATGACCGAGCGCTTCTCCGCGCCCGGCGCCACCTTGATCAAGCTCTTCGGCAGGCCCGCCGACGAATCCGCGGAATTCGCCGCCAGGGCGGGCAGAGTGCGTGACATCGGCGTCCGCACGGCCATGGCCCAGTCCGCGTTCATCACGGCGCTCACCCTCGTATCGGCGCTGGCGCTCGCCCTCGTCTACGGGCTCGGTGGGTACTACACACTGCGCGGCCAACTGGATGCCGGAGCGGTGGTCGCTCTCGCCCTGCTGCTCACCCGGCTGTACGCGCCGCTGACCGCCCTCGCCGGGGCGCGCGTCGAGGTGATGAGTGCGCTCGTCAGCTTCGAGCGGGTCTTCGAGGTCCTCGACCTCAAGCCGCTCATCGAGGAGAAGCCGGACGCACGGCCTGTCCCGGACGGGCCGGTGTCCGTGGAATTCGACGACGTACGCTTCGGCTACCCGTCCGCCGACAAGGTCTCCCTCGCCTCGCTCGAGGACGTCGCCACCCTGGACACCCGCGGCGGCACCGAAGTGCTGCGCGGCGTCTCCTTCCGCGCCGAACCCGGCCGGACCGTGGCACTCGTCGGATCGTCCGGCGCGGGCAAATCGACCATCGCGCAGCTGCTGCCCCGGCTGTACGACACGGACGAGGGTTCCGTACGCATCGGTGGCATCGACGTACGCGACCTGTCCGCCGACACCCTGCGCGACACGCTCGGCATGGTCACCCAGGACGGCCACCTCTTCCACGAGTCGGTCCGCGCCAACCTGCTTCTCGCCCGCCCCGAGGCCACCGAGGAAGACCTCTGGGACGCTCTGCGCCGCTCACGCCTGGACGGCCTGGTCGCCTCACTTCCCGACGGGCTCGACACCGTCGTCGGCGAACGTGGATACCGGCTCTCCGGTGGCGAACGCCAGCGGCTGACCATCGCCCGCCTGCTGCTGGCCCGCCAGCGCGTCGTCATCCTCGACGAGGCCACCGCCCATCTGGACAACACCTCCGAAGCGGCCGTCCAGGAGGCACTGGCCGAGGCCCTCCAGGGACGCACCGCGGTGGTGATCGCCCACCGGCTCTCCACCGTACGGACGGCGGACCTCATCCTCGTCGTGGAGAACGGGCAGATCGTGGAGCGGGGCACCCACGAGGAACTCCTCGCGGCCGGCGGCCGGTACGAGGAGTTGTACCGCACCCAGTTCGAGCGTCCGGGTGCGGAGGCCGCGGAGCTCGCCTGACCGGCGAGGCCACCGGTTCCGGAGGTCAGCCGGGGAATCCCGGACGGGTGGTCCAGTCCGCCCCGGCGGCCCGCTCCACCGCGAACGCCCCTGCCGGATACGGGAGTTCCGCGGCGAGGGCGGCGGCCCGGCCGAACTCCTCGTGCGCCTCACGCGCCCGGCCCAGCGTGGCGAGGGCCGCCGCGTGAACCGTACGAGCGTCGGTCGACGACAGCTGTTCGCCGGCCTTCTCGGCGCGTGCGGACTCGTCCGCCGCCAGTCGCGCCGCGCGGTCAGGGTGTCCTGACAGCAGCTCCGCCCACGCCAGCAGCGCGGCCGAGCCGGAAGTGCCGTCGTCGGCCGGCAGTGCCAGAGCCTCCCGCGGGCGGCCCGTGCGCACCAGGAGTTCGGCCTGCGCCGTCCGTACCTCGTACACCGCCTGCCGGTCGCCCTGCGCCTCGGCCACCCCTGCGGCGCGGGCCAGAAGATCCGCGGCGCCCGGTTCATCCGTCCTCATCCGGAACCGGGCCAGTGCGGCCAGCGCGTACGGGGTGCACCATGCGGGCTCCCCGTCGGCCTCCCGTGCCGCGGCCTCCGCATGCTCCCGTGCCTCCGCGAACTCCCGCAGAAGCAGGTGTAGTTCGGCGAGGTTGGCCCGCTCGAAGGCGACCGCGGTCGGATCGCCGGTGTGCTCGGCGAGCCGCTGGGCCCGTCGGCCGAAGGAGACCGCCTCGGCGAGCCGGCCCGATCGCCGGGCATGCTCGCGCAGTACGGAGACGACGGTGGCCAGCAGCTCCTGGTCGCCATAGGCCTCGGCGTGCGGCAACGCCAGATCGGCCGCCTCACGGGCCTGCGCGAACCGGCCCGCGAGGCCGAGCGAGGTCGCCTGCATCCCCAGGGCGCGGGCCAGCAGCCCCCGGCGTCCGCTGCCCGGGATGGCGTCCGCGGCGTCCTGTGCGGTGCGGGCCGCGGTGTGGGCCGACGCGTACCGGCCGGTCACGAACCGCAGGACCGCCGCCGCCAGATGGTGGGTCGCGGCGGCCAGCGGCAGGGTGCGCGGACCGGGCGGGTAGGTGCGCAGCAGCTCCTCGCCCTCGTCGGTGCCGCGGTATTTCACCAGCACCTCGGTCAGCCGGGCGGAGGCCAGCACCTGACCGTCCTCGTCGCCGCGCCGGACCATGTCGTCCAGCGCCTCGCGCAGCACCGTCGCCGCCTCCTGGTAGCGAGCCATCCGGCGCAGCACGACGGCGCGGTCGATCCGGGCCTGCGCCGCGTCGGAGGCCAACGCGTCGAGCCGGGCGGTCAGTTCGGTGTAGTAGCGGTCCGCGGTGTCATTGGCGCACAGGGCGGCCGCCCGCTCGGCCGCCTGCCGCAGATAGTGGGTGGCCCGGGGGTCGTCGGCGCGGGCCAGATGCGAGGCCAGGGTGTCGACGGCGTCCGGCCTGCGTCGCAGCACCGCCTCCGCGTACGCCGAGTGCAGCTGCCGGCGACGTGCCGCGGACAGTCCGTCGTAACAGGTCAGCCGGACCAGCGGATGCCGGAACGCGAGACCTGGCAGTGGCCGGCCGCCGACTACGACGGTCCGCTCAGCCACCACCGACGTCGCGACCGCCGCGTCCACGGCATCCGTCGCCTCGGCGGACGACAGGGGCGGATGCAGCCCGTTCTCGGCCATGTCGAGCACCTCGGACAGTGCTGCGCCACCGCCTGCCACGGAGACGGCCTCCACGACCCGACGGGCCGCCGGCCCCAGCCGTGCCAGCCGCGCCGCCACCAGCTGCCGCACGCCCTCCGGCGCGCTGAGCGCGGCGGGGTTCGCGCCCTCGTGGACGGTCCGGGCCAGTTCCAGGGCGAAGAGGGGGTTGCCCAGGGACAGTTCCCAGACCCGGTCGAGCCCGGTCCTGGCGCCCGCATCCGCTGCGATCGCCAGACACTCCGCACGGTCGAGCCGCCCCAACTCCATGCTCCGGGCCAGCCCTTGACGCATCAGGCCGTCCAACGCGGTGCGCCTGGGGTCCGCCGCCGCGAACTCCTCCGCCCGGTACGTCACGGCGAACCGCCAGTCGGCGTCGGTGGCCACCGCCCGCCGGGCCAGATGGCTGAGCAGCTGGTACGTCCCCGAGTCGGCGGCGTGCAGATCGTCCAGCACGAGCAGCACCGGCGCGGTCGCCGCCAGATCGCCCAGCAACCCGGCCGTCGCTCGGAACAGCCGGTCGCGCTGTTCCTCCGGGCTGCGCTCCGCGCCCGCGTCGATCTGTCCCAACGAGGGGAGCAGCGGGGCGAGTTCAGGGTACTCGCCGCCGATCCTGGCCCGCTCGACGGAGGGCCGGTCGGCCATCCAGGCGTCCAGTGCCTCGACGAAGGCGCCGTACGGCGTGTGTCCCTCGGCGTCGTGACCCGCCCCCCACAGCACGGTCGTCCCGTCCTCGGCCGCCCGCCGGGCCGCCTCCGCCGTCAGCCGGGTCTTGCCCACCCCGGCCTCGCCCTCGATGAGCCGTACCGGCGGACCGTCGTCGGACAGCAGCGCATCGAGCTCGTCGGTGCGGCCGCGCAGCGGTGGACCGGGCGGGGTGCGTATCGCCGCCGGAAGCACGGGAGCGGAGGCGGCGGGCAGCACCGTCGTGGTCGCGTCCAGGGCGAGCAGATGGAGCTGCTCGGTGGCAGGCCCCGGCCGCACGCCGAGCTCCGCGTCGAGCGCTTCGCGGCACAGGTGGTACTGGCGTACGGCCTGGCGGCGCAGGCCCTGGCGCAGATAGGCGTCGATCAGCACCCGGTGGGCGCGTTCCTCGGCGGGCGCGGCGGCCACGGCGCGCAGTGCCACCTCGGTGGCCGACTCGGTCTCGCCGTCGGCGAGGTGGGCTTCGGCGAGGGCGAGTCGCACCCGGTCGCACAGCGCGGACAACTGCTCGCGCCGGGCCTCGGCCCAGAGGGCGTAACGATCCTCGGGCAGCAGTTCGCCGGTGAACGCGGCGAGTGCGACGGCCAGCGACTCGGCCGAACCCTCGGCCAGGGCCTCTTCGGCCAGGGTCTCGGCCTGGTCGGCGTCGATCACCACGGTCTGTGGATCGAGCCGCAGCAGGGTGCCCGCGCCGGTCAGATAGGACGACGAGGCGCGGGCGGCCAGTTCCGGCTCGATGGCGCGGCGGGCGGCGTGCAGGGCGACCCGCAGACTGCCGAGTGCGGCTTGGGCGTCGGAGTCCGGCCAGCAGATCTCCATGGCCTGCTCGCGGTGGAGGCTGTGGCCGGGGGAGACGGCGAGGAGTTTCACGAGGGCGCGGGCGCTGGGGCGGGGCCACTTGTCGGCGAGCGGGGGCCCGCCGTCCCGAGTCACCCGGAACCCACCGAAAAGGTGCAGCCGCAGGAGCGGGGGGCCGGCCTGTGTGCCGTGTCCTGTGTGCTCCGCGTTCATGAGGGCGCCACTGTAACGCGCCTCTTCGCGCAGACCGTGGGCCCCGGGACCGGAGTCCGGGGGCCCACGGCAGGACTCGGCCCGTCAGGAGAGCGTGGACACCGTCATCTGGGAGAGGGCGGTGAACTGGTTCAGATAACGACCGCCGAGCAGCTCGGTCATGCGGTCGAAGCCGGTCTCGTCGAAGCCGAGGTTCACGACCTCGTCGACACCATCACCGTCGAGGTCGCCGGAGAAGTACTCCCGGGCGCCGATGAAGGTGGTGCTGCCCACGGCGGCGGGGTAGTTGTTGCCCGCCTTCAGGACGGACGGGTCCCACAGGTCGAGGCCGCCCTGGACGCCCCCCACGAGGAGGCGCCGCCCGCCGGGACCGGTGAGGAACCCGCCGGTCTCCGTCGACGGCAGCGTATAGAGCGAGTAGTCCTGGCCGTCGGCCGCGTAAGTGCGGAAGGACGCCGTCCCCGCGAGGACGAGCCCCTCGGGTCCGGTGAAGTAGCTGCCTACGTTCCAGGGGCCTCCGGCGACGCCGTGGTGGAGGACCTCGCCCGTGCGGCCGTCACGGATCTCGACGACCGCGCGCAGGCTGGAACCGTCCGGCGTGCCCTCCGCCGTCGTCGAGGTAGTGGCGAGCCAGGTGTACACGACCGCGTGACCGTCGGCGTACGGGATCTCCGGCGAGGTGAAGACACCGTGGTTCAGGACGGCTCCGTACAGCTTGCCGTCCACGCTCTCGACCGGGGCCTTCGGCGCGGCGGTCCAGCGCACGGTGCCCTTCTTCGCATCGAGTGCTGCACCGTCGACCGCGGGCGCCTCCTTGTCGAAGGAGCCGGTGCTCGCGTACTGCGCGTACACCCGCCCCTCGCCCACCGCGAGGTCACCGAAGACGACGCCGCCCGCGCTGTCGGGCGCCGCGTATGTCCACAGCTTCGAGCCGTCACCGCGGTAGGCCCGCAGCTTGTCGGTCGGCACGACGATGTCGGCTCGCTTGTCGCCGTCGAGGTCGGCGACCATGACGGAGCGGACGAACTGCCCGTTCCCGTCGATGCGCTCGATGACCTTGCCGGTGCGCCCGTCGAGAACCGCGACGGCCGTGTCCGCGGCCACCACGAAGTCGTCGTGGCCGTCGCCGTTGACGTCGCCCTTCTCGATCCGGTGCACCTGCCCGGGCACCGTGGCCTTCCACAGCAGCTTGGGCTTGCCCGCGGTCAGGGACGGACCCGAGTAGGCCCAGACACCGTTGGACGTGCCGCCGACGACCAGGTCCTTCTTCTTGTCGCCGTCGATGTCGGCCGACCGCGCGGACGACAGGTCGCCCTGGAGCGGCAGGACGCTCTGCTGCTTGCCGTTGCCGAACCCGTAGGTCCGGACGTTCTGGTCCTGGTCGACGGTGCGCACGTGCTGGCCGTCGGCGTCGCGGTAGACCTGGTTGAACATCGGCGATGCGCCGACGCCCTTGACCTGCCATCGCACGTCGCCGCTGCCGGAGAACACGGTGAGCGAGGCGTACTGCCCGCCCCCGGGGTTCTCGGCGGTGTCCATGCCGGTGTCGTCCTGGGCGGCCGTCACAAGGCTGCCGTCGACGACGTCGAGGCTCCATACGCTCGGTCCGTCGTGGCCGTTGTCCGCGGCGCGCTTGACGGTGGAGGACCACAGGACGCTGCTGGGGTCCGCGCTGTCCACGACCCGCACGGTGTTGGCGTTGATGTACAGCGTCGGGCTGAGCGTGGACTCACTGACCACGTACTCGGGCTTCCGGTCACCCCGAAGGTCACCGATCGTCATGTCGGTGGGCACCGCGTTGATCCGGGAGTCGAGCGTGGTGCGCCTGCCGTCGGCCAGAGCGTAGGAGTCGATCTCGTACTTCACGCCGTCGGTGGGGTCGGACTGCTCCAGCGCGACGAGCCGTCCGCGCGCGGTGTCCAGGTGGAGCTGACGCGAGTAGAGGGCGGTGTCCGTCTGCCACTTGACGGAGCCGTCCCCGGTGTCGAGTACCAGGATGTGGCCGCGGCCCGCGGTGGTAGCGGTCTTGCGCTGGTTGTACGAGGCGGCGACCAGTCCGTCGCCGAGGTCCTCCAGGGCTCCCCACGCCGTACCGGCGCGCACACCTGTGTCGTACGTCCAGGTGTCGGAGGGGGTCAGGGCCCCGTCGGCGTACGAGAAGCGGATGCCCGACACGGTGGCGGTCGCGGCGGCGGGGGAGTTGAGGTTGTAGTACGGCGCGTCCGTGACGACCAGCGTCCTGTCGACGAGCTTCACGTTGTAGGCGTACGCGTACAGCTTCGACCACAGCGTCTTGCCGGTCCTGCCGTCGAGAACCGTGACGAAGGTGCCGTTGGGCAGCGTGGAGCCGGGAGAGGTGAAGGGGCGGTACGGGGCGACCCCCACGCTCGCCGAGAACACCACGTCGTCCACGCCGTCGCCGGTCAGGTCGCCGGTCACGTATCCCTGGTCGGACGCGGGCGTGAACGGGCTCACCGCGTTGTAGCCCATGACGATGCGCGCCGGGTAGGGCTCGGTCTGCCAGGGCCGGGAATTCTTGACCCCCCAGTCCGCGTACAGCGAGGCGTTGTCGCGCCGCCACAGGGCGGTGCCGTCGGCCTTGCTGCGCTGGACGCTGCCGAGGCTGTGCAAGGTGAAGTAGTCGCCGCCCTTGCTGGCTGGGAGGGTGGCAGCAAGGCCGCGTACGCCTTCCAGCGTGGACTTGGGGGAGACGGTCACGGCGGCGCCGGCGTCCGTGCCGGTGTCTTCGTCGAGGTGCGAGCCCGATCCCTGGTCCGTGCCCTGGTTTGCACCGGAAGTTTCCGGTCCGGTGGTCGAGCCCTGCGGGTCGACGCTCTCGCGATCGGCCTCCGCGTAAGCGTTCAGCTGGGCGTGGTCCGCCAGCTTCCTGGCCTGGTTGTCCGTGAGGGTGAGCAGGCTGCTGCCGTCGTCGGCGGCCAGCGCGGGTGGTGCGGCGCTCAGCGCCAGACCGGCCGCGACCAGCGCGGAGGCGAGCCGCAGCGCCCGCCGGGAGTTGGTTCTCATCACTTGGTCCCCTGCGCGATGCGGATGGCGGACCGGTCCTTGAGGACCGGCTCGTTGTACGAGTACTGGAGGGCGTCGGTGCCGGCCTGGTTCTCGATGCCGACGGTGGCGCTCGCGCCGTTCTCGGGCGAGGCGGTGGACAGGCCCTGGTACTGGAGGGTGACGGAGCCGGTGGCCTCCTCGAAGACGGCCTCGAAGGAGACGCGGGCCGAGCTGTTGCCGACGAAGCCGGCGTCGTTCCAGACGACCGCGAACTTGCGGTTGCCGGTCGTACCCGTGGTCGCCGTCTGCACGGTGGACTTCTTGTCGAGGACCAGGTCGTCCCAGAAGGCGGCGACGGTGCCGTTGGGCCTCTCGGCCGACGGCAGCGCGACGTTGTCGTAGTCGCCGAGCCGCGGCTCGAGGAAGTTGATCAGGCCGTTGGTGGTGACGCTCGCGCTGGAGTAGGAGACGCCGTACAGCTTCACCGGGAAGGGCAGCGTGATCGTCTTCGCGTCCTCGTCACCGCTGAGCGCGACCTTGCCGGCGCCGCCGATCCACGAGTACGTCGCCGGGGCGCAGCTGTTGCCGGCCGCGTCGGAGCGCGCCGGAACGCGGGCGGTCAGGGTCTCTTCGCCGTCGACGGCGAGGGAGCCGCTGTAGACGCCGTTGCACAGCTCCGGCGCGGTGGGCGTGGCGGTCAGTGTGTACGAACCCTCGGCGACCTTCGGCAGGTTGAAGTGGCCGGAGGCGTCCGTGGTGACGGAGGCGACCGGAGTGCCCGCGACCCGGACTGTGGCCTTGGCGAGAGGCTTGCCGGTGACGTCGAGGACGGTGCCGGACACCGCGTGGGAGGCGACCGCACCGAGCGCGAAGTCCTTGGAGCGCTGCTCACCGGTGGCGACCGTGACACCGGACGCGGAACCGTCCGCGTATCCGTAGCCGCTGAGGGCGAAGTCGTACGTGCCCGCCGGCAGCGTGAGCCGGTAGGAGCCGTCCGCCGACGTGGTCACGGTGCGGGTCGAGGCGGAGCCCGAGGCCTTCACCGTGACGCCGGCGAGCGCGGAGCCGGTCGCCTTGTCGGTGACCGTACCGGTGACGACCGCCGCGGTGTGCGGGGCCTTGTCGACGGACGCGAAGATGTCGAGCTTGCCCTCGCCCCAGACGTTGTTCATGCCGGCGGTGCCGCCGCAGTGCGTGTCGTCGACATCGCGTGCACCCTGGTTGAGCAGCGCGCGGGTCTCGTCGATGTCGCCGATGAGAGAGGGGGTGGACGACCACAGCAGAGCGACGGCGCCCGCGACGTGGGGCGTCGCCATCGACGTACCGTTGATGGACCTGTAGGTGTTGCCCGGCCAGGTGGAGCGGATGTTGACGCCGGGGGCCGAGATGTTCGGCTTGGCCGAGCCGTCGACGAGGGACGGGCCGAAGCCGGAGAAGTCCGCTATCTTCCCGGCCGAGTCATAGGCGCCGACGCCGTACGCAGGAGCCTGGGAACCCGGTGCGTGCGTGGTCGAACAGGTTGTGCCGTTTCCGTCGTTGCCCGCGGCGAACGCCTCGAAGATCCCGGCCGCGTTCCACGCCTCGACGATGTCCTGGTAGAAGGTCGTGTCACCGCCGCCCCAGGAGTTGTTGACGATGTCGGGGGCGAGGTCGGGACGCGGGTTCTGACCGGTGTGGTCGGTCGGCGCGAGGATCCACTGGCCTGCCGCGAGCAGTGAGGAGTCCGAACAGGAGCTGGACTCGCAGCCCTTGGCGGCGATCCACTTGGCGCCGGGCGCGACACCGACGCCGCCCGCGCCGACCATGGTGCCCATGGTGTGCGTGCCGTGGCCGTTGTTGTCGCAGGGCGCCGACGTCGTGCACTGGCCCGTCGGGTCGTACCAGTTGTAGTCGTGCGTGAAGGAGCCGTCGCCGTTGTTGCCTCGGTAGTTGCCGACGAGTGCCGGGTGGTCGTACTGGACGCCCGAGTCGACGTTGGCGATGACGATGCCCTCACCACGGTCGTCGTACTCGTCCCAGACCTGGTCGGCCTTGATGTCCTGCACGCCCCACTCGGCGGCGGTGGGGTCCGCGTCGGTGGCGGCGTCGGTCGACTTCGACTCGGTCCGGTCGAGCTTGTAGGTGTGCTCCTTGACGATGCTCGCCACATCAGGGCGCTTCGCCAGGGCGTCGACAAGGTTCTCGCCGCCGGTCACCTCGAGCGCATTGGCGATCCAGTACGACCGGTAGCCGACCTTCTCCTTGTCGAGAAAGGACTGCAGCGGCTTCTGGCTGTTCCTCGCCTCGCTGCGCAGCGAGGCGAACGCCGATTTCGCCTTGGCCGCGTGGGACTTCTTGCCCTTGGCCGCGGACAGGTCCGCCTGGCTCTTGAGGACGACGAAGAAGGTCGACTCCTTGCCCTTCGCGACGGTGTCGAGAAGGGCGGAGTCGACCTTCGCGGTGACGGGGTTCGGGTCCGCCGCAGACTGTGCGAACGCGGTTGCCGGGCCGGACAGTGCGGCTGTGGCCGTGATCACGGCCGCAGCCCACACGGCGGTTCTGCGCCGCGGGGATCGGGGCAGATGCATCGAAGTGCTCCTCCATGGCTGGTACGGGGAGCCCGCCGCGGTTCCGCGACCAGGGGGTGGGTACGGGAGGAGGCGGGCTGATCCGGGACGCTAGGAGGAGGCCGTTACTGGTGAATTACTGAGCTGCGCGGCGACGCTCGGGCGAACGGCCGGGCCGCACGTGACGGTCGTCTCTGGCGCCCAAAAACTAACGCCGCTAGTTTGGGCCCCGGACGACACCGTCCGTATCCAGGCCCGGGAGGAACAGCCATGAAGGCCCACGACGGCATGTACATCGGCGGGGAGTGGCGGCCCGCCGCAGGACGGGACACGATCGCGGTCGTGAACCCGGCGGACGAGCAGGTCATCGCCCATGTACCGGCCGGAACCGCCGAGGACGTCGACGCCGCGGTACAGGCCGCCCGAGCCGCCTTCCCCGGCTGGGCCGCCACCCCGCCCGTCGAGCGCGCCGCGCGGATCGCCGCCCTGCGCGATGTCCTGGTGGCCCGCCAGGGCGAGATCGCCGCCACCGTCACCGCCGAACTCGGCGCACCGCTCCCGCTGTCGCAGGCGGTGCACGCCGGTGTGCCGGTCCTGGTCGCCGGTTCGTACGCGGAACTTGCCGCGTCGTACCCGTTCGAGGAGAAGCACGGCAACTCCACCGTCCTGCTGGAGGCCGTGGGTGTCGTCGGGGCGATCACCCCGTGGAACTACCCGCTGCACCAGATCGTCGCCAAGGTGGCTCCGGCACTCGCGGCAGGCTGCACGATCGTCCTCAAGCCCGCCGAGGACACCCCGCTGACCGCACAGCTCTTCGCCGAGGCGACCGAGGAGGCCGGCCTGCCCGCCGGTGTCTTCAACCTGGTCACCGGCCTCGGCCCGGTCGCCGGACAGGCCCTCGCCGCGCACGAGGACGTCGACCTGGTCTCGTTCACCGGCTCCACCGCCGTCGGGAAGCAGATCGGCGCCACCGCGGGCGGCGCGGTCAAGCGCGTCGCGCTGGAGCTCGGCGGCAAGTCCGCCAACGTCATCCTGCCCTCGGCCGATCTGGCCAAGGCCGTCAACGTCGGCGTCGCCAACGTGATGTCCAACTCCGGCCAGACGTGCAGCGCCTGGACGAGGATGCTCGTCGACGGCGAGCGGTACGAGGAAGCCGTCGCGCTCGCCGCCGCGGCGGTCGCCAAGTACGTACCGGGGGAGCGGGTCGGCCCCGTCGTCAACGCCAAGCAGCAGGCCCGGGTGCGCGGTTACATCGAGAAGGGCATCGAGGAGGGTGCGCGGCTCGTCGCCGGTGGCCCCGAGGCCCCGCTCCCGACCGGTTACTACGTAAGCCCCACCGTGTTCGCCGATGTCACCCCGGAGATGACGATCGCCCAGGAGGAGATCTTCGGCCCGGTCATATCGATCCTGAAGTACGAGGACGAGGACGACGCGCTCCGGATCGCCAACGGCACGGTGTACGGGCTCGCGGGCGCCGTCTGGGCCGCCGACGACGCGGAAGCCGTCGCCTTCGCCCGGCGGATGGAGACCGGACAGGTCGACATCAACGGCGGCCGGTTCAACCCGATCGCCCCGTTCGGCGGCTACAAGCAGTCCGGCGTCGGCCGCGAGCTCGGTCCGCACGGCCTCGGTGAGTATCTCCAGACCAAGTCCCTCCAGTTCTGAACCGTCCCCGATGCACCCCCGATCAGCAAGGAGCCGGTCCGTGGTCCGCGCCGCCGTACTGCCCGCCGTCGGAGCTCCCCTGGAGGTCACCGACATCGAACTCCCGGAGCCCGGACCCGGCCAGGTGAGGATCCGACTCGCCGCCGCCGGGGTCTGCCACTCCGACCTGTCCCTGTCCGACGGCACCATGCGGGTGCCCGTCCCCGCCGTCCTCGGCCATGAGGGAGCGGGCACCGTCCTCTCCGTGGGCGAGGGCGTCACCCACGTGGCGCCGGGTGACGGCGTCGTACTCAACTGGGCGCCTTCCTGCGGCAGCTGCCACCATTGCGGGATCGGTGAGGTCTGGCTGTGCGCCGACGCGCTGACGGGTGCGGGCAACATCCACGCCCGAACCGCCGACGGCACCGAACTCCACCCCGGTCTGAACGTCGCGGCGTTCGCCCAGGAGACGGTCGTCGCCGCGAACTGTGCACTGCCCGCCCCGGCCGGCATCCCGCTGACCGACGCCGCCCTGCTCGGCTGCGCGGTTCTCACCGGATACGGCGCCGTCCACCACAGCGCCCGGGTCCGGGCCGGCGAGACGGTCGTCGTCTTCGGTATCGGTGGCGTCGGCCTGGCCGTGCTCCAGTCCGCCCGTATCGCCGGAGCCTCCAAGGTCATCGCCGTCGATGTCTCCCCGGAGAAGGAGGAGCTCGCCCGCCGGGCCGGCGCCACCGACTACGTCGTCGCCTCCGACACCACGCCGCGCGCGATCCGCAGGCTCACCGGCGGGCAGGGCGCGGACGTCGCAGTCGAGTGCGTCGGCCGGCCCGCCACCATCCGCGGCGCCTGGGACTCCACCCGGCGTGGCGGCCGCACCACCGTCGTCGGCATCGGCGGCAAGGACCAGCAGGTGACCTTCAACGCCCTGGAGATCTTCCACTGGGGCCGCTCGCTGACCGGTTGCGTCTACGGGAACAGTGACCCCGCCCGCGATCTGCCCGTACTCGCCGAGCACATCCGGGCCGGCAGGTTCGACCTCTCCATGATGGTCACCGAACGGATCGCGCTGGACGGCATCCCGGCGGCCTTCGACAACATGATCGCGGGCAAGGGCGGACGGGCCCTGGTGGTCTTCTAGCCGATGCCCGGAAGAGACCCCGGCCGCCCTTGGCGGCGGCCGGGGATTCCGGCGTGCCCGGCCCTTCCTCATCGCGGTCGTCTGAGTGTCATGTGAAGGTAAAAACTCCTGCTGCACGACCCGTTGACCGGCATACCGTCCGGTCAGTACGGTCCCGGGACCCGGCGGATCAGCCCGTCGGGCACCCCGTCCCCCGCACCCACCGGAGTGTGCACGCATGGACACGTCACCATCCGCCGGCCCGGGCACCACCCATACCGTCACGACCCCCACCGAGACCCGGGCCCGCCGCAAGGTGGCCACCGCCGCGGCGCTCGCGTCCGCGGTGGAGTGGTACGACTACTTCGTCTTCGGCATCGCCGCCGCCCTGGTCCTCGGAGACCTCTACTTCCCCGCGGGCAGCGGCTCCGCCGGTGTCCTCGCCGCGTTCGCGACCTTCGCCGTGGGCTTCCTGGCCCGTCCGCTCGGCGGCATCATCGCGGGCCAGCTCGGCGACAAGCGCGGTCGCAAACCCATGCTGGTCCTCGCGCTCACCCTGATGGGCGTCGCCACCACGGGCATCGGCCTGCTCCCCACGTACGAGACGATCGGTATCGCCGCTCCGGTGCTGCTCGTCACCCTGCGCATCGTCCAGGGCATCGCGGTCGGTGCCCAGTGGGGCGGCGCCATGCTGATGGCCACCGAATACGCCCCCGAGGGCAAGCGCGGTGTCTACGGAAGCCTCGTCCAACTCGGCGTCCCCATCGGTGTGGTGACCGCCAACACCGTCTTCCTCGCCGCCGGGGCCCTCACCGACGACAGCGAGTTCGCCGCCTGGGGCTGGCGGGTGCCGTTCCTGGTCGGCCTGCTGGTCCTGGTCCTCGCCTGGTACATCCACACGCGTGTCGAGGAGACCCCCGAGTTCCGTGAGGCGGAGAAGGAACTGGCCGAGCAGGAGGCGAGCCGCTCCGCGCGCTCGCCGCTGCGCACCGTCGTGCGGGAGCACCTCGGCACGGTCTTCCTCGCGGGCGGCTCGTTCGCCGTGAACACCGCGACGTTCTACATCATCATCACCGGAGTCCTGGACTACACGACCCGTGAGCTCGGCATGAAGCGCGAAGCCGTGCTCATGGTCTCGCTCTGCATCAGCCTCACCCAACTCGTCCTGATACCGGCGTCGGCGGCGCTGTCCGACCGCATCGGGCGGATTCGGATCTACGCGCTGGGGGCGGCCGGTCTCGCCGTGTGGGCGGTGCCGATGTTCCTGCTCATCGACACCAAGTCACTGCTCTGGATGGCCGTCGGCACCTTTGTCACCAGCTGTTTCCTCAGCATCATGTACGGGCCGCAGGCGGCGTTGTTCGCCGAGCTGTTCACGGCCGAGATGCGCTACACCGGCGCCTCGCTCGGCTACCAGATCGCGGCGGTGTTCGGCGGCGGCCTCGCCCCGTTCGTGATGGTGCTGCTGCTGGAGGCGACGGGCACGTCGATGGCGGTGGCGGCCTACATCATCGGCCTGGCGGTCATCGCCCTGGTTTCCATCAAGGTCCTTGCAGGACGGGCGAGTTCACGCTGATCACGGCTCCCGGGCCCGGTCCGGCTCCGGCGCCGGTGGCTCCCCTCACCGGTCCCGGAGCCGCCGCGCGCCGGACGGGAGGTGATCGCTGTGGACTCCCGCGGCACCTCGCGGCGATGGGACGGGTCGCAGGGGTTGCCGCTGCCGGGTGGTGTTGCGACCCCCGGGCTCACTCCGTCGGCCCGGCCCCCGACCGGTGCGTGGTGAGCAGCCGGGCATCCATCTCGCCCTGCTCGAAGAGCCGGGAGGCCGGGCCCACGATCAGCGGGTCCGGCTCGCGGACCACCGTCGTGTCCTTGTCCGGGTAGTCGAAGCGGTGCAGCACGTGCCGGATCGCCTCCAGCCTGGCCCGCTTCTTGTCGTTGCTCTTCACCACGGTCCAGGGCGCGTCCGCCGTGTCCGTGTGGAACAGCATCAGTTCCTTGGCCTCCGTGTACGCGTCCCACTTGTCCAGCGAGGCGAGATCGACCGGGCTCAGCTTCCACTGCCGTACCGGGTCGATCTGGCGGATCATGAACCGGTTGCGCTGCTCGTTGCGGGAGACGGAGAACCAGAACTTCACCAGGTGGATGCCGTCCCGGGCGAGCATCCGCTCGAAGCCCGGTGCCTGGTGCATGAATTCGAGGTACTCGCGGGTGGTGCAGAACCCCATCACCCGCTCCACGCCTGCCCGGTTGTACCAGGAACGGTCGAAGAGCACGATCTCCCCGGCGCTCGGCAGATGGGCCGTGTACCGCTGGAAGTACCACTGCGTGCGTTCGCGTTCGGTGGGCTTCTCCAGCGCCACGACCCGTGCGCCACGGGGGTTGAGGTGCTCGGTGAAGCGGTTGATCGTGCCGCCCTTGCCGGCGGCGTCGCGACCCTCGAAGAGGATGACGAGCCGTTCGTTGCGCTCCTTCACCCAGTGCTGGAACTTGAGCAGCTCGATCTGCAGCGCGCGCTTGTCCTTCTCGTATGCCTTCCGCCCGAGCTTGTAGTTGTACGGATAGTCCTCGCGCCAGGCGTCGCGTGCCCGCCCGTCGGGCATCACCAGGACCGGGTCGTCGTCCCCGCCGTCGGTCACACCGAAGGCTTCGAGCTCGGCGCCACCGTGCCGGGCCGCCCACGCGAGGGCGGCCTCCCTGTGGTCAGCGTCGCCGGCAGCCTTGTTCCTCTTCTTCCGTCTCCTGCGGCTGCTCGGATCCTTGGCGCTCCGGGTCATGACGGCGTCCCTCCACCGGATGTGCCCGACTCCTTCGGGTGCGTCCAGTCTGCGGACGCTTCCGGGAGACCGCCACCCCGGCCAGACAGAGCAGGCCACCACCGACCGTGAGTAGCGCGGGCACCTCGCCGAGCAGCAGCCACGACATCAGCACCACCAGCGCGGGGACCGCATATGTGGTGGCGCCCATCCGTCCGGCAGTGGTGCGGGCGAGCGCATAGGCCCAGGTGGTGAAGGCCAGGGCGGTCGGGAAGACGCCGAGATAGACCATGTTCAGCGTCGCGGACACCGGGGCGTCGGCCGCCTCGGAGATCAGCACACCGGAGAACGGCAGACAGGCGACCGTACCGACCACACAGCCGAACGCGGTGATCTGCAGCGCCGCGCCGTGCCGCAGCGCCGGCTTCTGGGCGACCACCCCGCCCGCGTACCCCATCGCCGCCAGCAGGCAGAGCACCACCCCGAGCACCGACGAACTCCCGTGCCCCGACATGGAGAGACCGACCACCGCGGCGCCCGCGAACGACACGGCCATCCCCGTCAGCAGCCTGCGCGGCAGCCCCTCGCCCAGCAGCCGCGCACCGAGCAGTGCGATCAGGATCGGGCCGATGTTCACGACCATGGCGGCCGTGCCCGCGTCGACCTGCTGCTCACCCCAGTTGAGCACCACCATGTAGAGCCCGAACCAGAGGAGCCCGGACGTGACGATGCCCGGCCACGCCGCTCTGGACGGCAGCCCCTCACGGCGTACCAGAAGGATCGCGCCGAGCGTCAGCGAACCCGCGAGCAGCCGGCCGAGCGCCAGTGCGCCGGGCGAGTAGGACTCACCTGCGCTGCGGATGGAGACGAAGGCGGAGGCCCACAGCACCACGGTGGTGCAGGCCGCGGCGATCGCCCGCCGGTCGCGGACCGCGGGTCCGGTGGCGGGCGCGGCGGAGGCGGGTATGGGTGTCGTCATGAGCCCGACTCTAAGCGGGGAACGGTTCGGCCTTCACCGAATTGTTTCCGGCTCGATTCCGAGCAGCTCGTGCAGCGCCCGCTCCCCGTCCCCGGTCGCCTTCACCGCTCGCCCGGACCCGATCCTCACGCACCAGCCGGCCTCCAGGGCGTGCCGGCACAGCGCGGCGCCCGCGGCCCCTGCCAGATGCGGTCTGCGCTCCGTCCAGTCCAGACAGCTGCGTACGAGGGGACGCCGCGTCCCGGTGTCCAGCCCGATGCCCAGCTCCGCGAACCAGCCGAGACCCGGGTCGGTGAGTGCGAAGCCGGTGTCCTGCCGCAGCAGTCCCCGCACGGTCATCGCGTCCGCGATCGCGATGCCGATCCGGCCCGCGAGGTGGTCGTAACAGGTGCGTCCGCGGGCCAGTGCGCTGCTCGTGCTCGCCGCCCGCAGGGTCTGTGGCCGCTCCGCGTCGCCGGGTGCGGCCCCGGCGGCGAGATCCTCGACGAGGTGGGCGGCCCGTTCGTCGGTGAGCCGCACATAGCGGTGGCGGCCCTGCCGCTCCTCGGTCAGCAGCCCCCCGGCGATCAGCTTCCCCAGGTGTTCGCTTGCGGTCGACGGTGCCACCGACGCGTGACGCGCCAGCTCACCCGCCGTCCAGGCGCGGCCGTCGAGCAGGGCCAGACAGAAGGAGGCGCGGGTCTCGTCGGCGAGGAGCGCGGCCAGGGCGGCGAGGCGGGGTGCGACCGGGTCGTGGGGTGCCATGCGTGCCATGTACCCAGGATGCGTCAGGAACGCTTCGGCGCCGGCCGAACCGTGTGCGCGGCGGGCCCCTGCTCGTACTGCAGGGCGAGGCCGTCGAGCAACGCCCGCAGTCCGGTCTCGAACGCGCCCTCGTCGACCTGCTGACGGCGGTCGGCCAGCAGGTGGGCCTGGCCGAGGTGCGGATAGTCGGCGGGGTCGTACGCCGTCTCGTCGTCGACGAAGCCGCGCGCGAACGAGCCCAGCGCCGAGCCGGTGATGAAGTACCGCATCAGTGCCCCGATGTACGTGGCCTGGGCGGGCGGCCAGCCCGCGCGGACCATCGCACCGAACGCCGCGTCGGCGACCCGCAGCCCGGCCGGACGGCGGCCGGGGCCCTGGGCCAGCACCGGGACGATGTGCGGGTGCTCGGCGAGCGCCGCCCGATAGGAGACCGCCCAGTCGTGCAGGGCGTCCTGCCAGCCGCGGCCGTCGGACTCGTCGAACATCGACAGATCGACCTGCGCGGACACGGCGTCCGCGACCGCATCCAGGATCTCGTCCTTGTTGCGGAAGTGGTTGTAGAGCGAGGGTCCGCTGACCCCGAGTTCGGCCGCGAGCCGACGGGTGGAGACGGCGTCGAGCCCCTCGGCGTCCACGAGCGCGCTCGCCGCCTCGACGATGCGGTCTCTGCTGAGGAGGGGCTTGCGCGGTCGGGCCATGCGGCACATAGTAGGGCCTGCGAACGTAAAACTAGCAGTGCTAATTAAAAGTGGGAGAACCGAAGGATGAACCTGGAGCTCAGCGAGGAGCAGGAAGCCGTCCGGCAGCTCGCCAAGGACTTCGTCGCCCGCGAGATCACCCCGCATGTCGTCGAGTGGGACCGCGCCGAGAATGTCGACAGATCGATCGTCAAGAAACTGGGTTCCCTCGGCTTCCTCGGGCTGACCGTCCCCGAGGAGTACGGCGGCTCGGGCGGCGACCACCTGGCGTACTGCCTGGTCACCGAGGAACTCGGCCGCGGCGACTCCTCGGTCCGCGGCATCGTCTCGGTGTCCCTGGGGCTGGTCGCCAAGACCGTCGCCACCTGGGGCGACGAGGAGCAGAAGCGGCAGTGGCTGCCCCGGCTCACCGCGGGCGAGGCGATCGGCTGCTTCGGCCTCACCGAACCCGGCACCGGCTCGGACGCCGGGAACCTGACGACGAAGGCCGTCCGCGACGGCGACTCGTATGTCATCAGCGGCACCAAGATGTTCATCACCAACGGCACCTGGGCCGACGTCGTGCTGCTCTTCGCCCGCACCGGCGACACCCCCGGCCACAAGGGCATATCCGCATTCCTGGTGCCCACCGACACTCCCGGCCTCACCCGCCGCACCATCCACGGCAAGCTCGGTCTGCGCGGCCAGGCCACTGCCGAAGTGGTCCTGGAGGACGTCCGCGTCCCCGCCACCACGCTCCTGGGCCCCGAGGGCAAGGGCTTCTCCATCGCCATGTCCGCCCTCGCCAAGGGTCGGATGTCGGTCGCGGCCGGGTGCGTCGGCATCGCACAGGCCGCCCTCGACGCCGCTGTGGGCTACGCCGGCGAACGCGAGCAGTTCGGCAAGTCCATCGCGAGCTACCAGCTCGTCCAGGAACTGATCAGTGACATCGCGGTGGACGTGGACGCCGCCCGGCTGCTGACCTGGCGGGTCGCCGACCTGATCGACCGCGGCGAGGACTTCGCCACCGCGGCGTCCAAGGCGAAGCTCTTCGCCTCCGAGGCCGCCGTCCGCGCGGCCAACAACGCCCTGCAGGTCTTCGGCGGCTACGGCTACATCGACGAGTACCCGGTCGGCAAGCTGCTGCGCGACGCCCGTGTGATGACGCTCTACGAAGGCACCAGCCAGATCCAGAAGCTGATCATCGGCCGTGCGCTGACGGGGGTCTCCGCCTTCTGAGCCGTCCCACCCCGGCGGGCGGCTGAGTACGGGGGATGAGTACGGAGGCGGATGTGCCGGGCCCCGCGGCGGCCGATGCTGTCCACCATGAGTGAGACGACATCGGTCAAGCAGCAGAGCACCGCAGCCTTCTACGGACAGGCCGTCGCATCCTTCGGGGTGGCGTCGGGTGCGGTGGCCCTCGGTATCTACTTCCTCGACGCGAACGCCTGGGTGCGGGGATTCCTCGCCATCGGCGTCCTCTACCTCGTCACGTCCTGCTTCACCCTCGCCAAGGTCATCCGGGACCGCCAGGAGGCGGGGCAGCTCATCAGCCGGGTCGACCAGGCCCGGCTGGAGAAGATCCTCGCCGAGCACGACCCCTTCCAGAAGCTCTGACGACCTCCGCCGCCGGACCCCTAAGCGCTTGCTCAGGTTCGGGGTATGGTGTGCGTCCTGGTGAACGGAAGGGGTCGGTGACGATGAGCACGGCGGAGGATACCGGCGGCGACAGCGCGCCGTGGGGCGAGGTGACGCCCGAGGCGGCCAGACGGCTCCTCGTCGCGGCCGTCGATGCCTTCGCCGAGCGGGGGTACCACGCGACCACCACCCGCGACATCGCGGGCCGTGCCGGGATGAGCCCTGCCGCGCTCTACATCCACTACAAGACGAAGGAAGAACTGCTCCACCGGATCAGCCGGATCGGTCACGACCGGGCCCTGCTGCTCCTGGAGACGGCCGCGGACGCCGAAGGCACGGCCTCCGAGCGGCTCGCCCACGCCGTGCGGTCCTTCGTCCGCTGGCACGCGGAAGGGCACACCACCGCCCGCGTGGTCCAGTACGAACTCGACGCCCTCGGTCCGGAGCACCGCACCGAGATCGTCGCGCTGCGACGCAGGAGCGACGCGGTGATCCGCCGGATCATCAGTGAAGGCGTGGAGGCGGGGGAGTTCGACGTCCCCGACATCCCGGGCACCACGCTGGCCGTGCTCTCGCTCTGCATCGATGTGGCGCGCTGGTTCAGCGCGCAGGGGAGCCGGACGCCCGACGAGGTCGGCGCGCTCTACGCCGACCTCGTCCTGCGGATGGTCGCGGCCCAGCGGTAGGGCGACCGGGCGCCGTCGCGCCGGCTCAGAAGTAGTAGCGCGACACCGACTCGGCGACGCAGACCGGCTTGTCGCCGCCCTCGCGCTCGACCGTGACGACGGCGGTGACCTGGACGCCGCCGCCCGCCTCCTCGACGCTCTTGAGGGCGGCCGTCGCCCGCAGTCGCGAGCCCACCGGCACGGTGGCCGGGAAACGGACCTTGTTGGTGCCGTAGTTGATGCCCATCTTCATGCCTTCGACCCGCATGATCTGCGGGACCAGCGCCGGAAGCAGCGAGAGCGTGAGATAGCCGTGCGCGATCGTCGTGCCGAACGGGCCGGCCGCGGCGCGCTCCGGGTCCACATGGATCCACTGGTGGTCCCCGGTGGCATCGGCGAAGAGGTCGACCCGCTTCTGGTCGATCTCCAGCCAGTCGCTGTGCCCCAGCTGCTCGCCCACCCCGTCGCGCAGCTCCTGCGCGGACGTGAAGATCCTCGGCTCTGCCATGTCCCTGGTCCTGCCTTCCCGCTCTCGACCGTGCATCGTCGTGCATGCGTCGTTCATCGCTACTGTCTAAGCGCTTGCTCAGCATGGTTGGGTGTGGCGTTCCTGTCAACGACGGACCGGCCCCGAGGAGTGCACGTAGGGTTCGAGGGGTGCCCCAGATCCCACAGACACTCCATGAACTCACGGTCGGCCAGCTCTCCGCGCGCAGCGGTGCCGCCGTTTCGGCCCTGCACTTCTACGAGGCCAAGGGCCTGATCAGCAGCCGCCGCACGAGCGGCAACCAGCGCCGCTACAGCAGGGACGCACTACGCCGGGTCGCTTTCGTCCGCGCGGCGCAGCGGGTCGGCATACCGCTGGCCACGATCCGCGAGGCGCTGGCCGAGCTCCCGGAGGAGCGCACCCCGAACCGCGACGACTGGGCGCGACTGTCCGAGACATGGCGCTCCGAACTCGACGAGCGGATCAAGCAGCTGGGCCGGCTGCGCGACCACCTCACCGACTGCATCGGCTGCGGCTGCCTGTCGCTGGAGACATGTGTGCTCTCCAACCCGAACGACATCTCCGGGGAAACGATCAGCGGCTCCCGGTTGATGCCGGAACGCCGGTCGGCGGACTGCCGGTAGGCGAGTCGCGGGCCGGGGCGGAGCGGGCGCTCCTCATGCCGCGGACGTCAGGTGCCCGGTCCGTATGCGCCGCACCCTCGCCAACGCCCCCGGCGTGAGCACCGGCTGCGGCACCACGATCCCGCAGTCGGTGCACACCGGCCCCGACCACGGCTCGTGGTCGAGGTCCTGGCGCCAGACGATCCCGGTCCGCGCGCACACCGGGCAGGCCGTGCCCGGCTCCGACTCCAGCGCGGCGATGAGCCGGCCCAGCACCTCGCCCAGCGGTGCGGACGGATGGACGTCCGGATCGTCGCAGCGCGCCACCCCGTTCCCGCCCCAGGTGCGCCGGTGCCAGTCGTCGAACGCGCCCGGCCGGCGCAGCCCTTCGTGCTTCTCCCGCCTGCGGCGCTCGGCGAACCCCGCCTCGTAGCCGAGCCAGACGGCCCGGGCCTCTTCCAACTCCTCCAGCGCGCGCACCAGGCGCACCGGGTCGGGGGCCCGGTCCTCGGGCTCGATCCGGTGCCGGATGCACAGATGGTGCCAGGTCGCCCGGTGACCGTAGGGGGCGAACCTCTCCAGGCACTTGCGCAGCGAGTACCGCCGCAGCGCCAGGTCACTCCGCGGATCACGGACCTGTCTCGCAAGACTGCGGAAACCGGCCATCGTACTGCCACCTCCGTCGCTCGTACTTCGGCGTCATGGGATGGACGTACGACTGCCCGATTCGGCTCCATCGAAAGGCGATTCGCGTCCATTGGCCGAGACAGGGCTCGTCGGACGCGGCTCGAACGGGTCGGACGCGGCTCGGGTCCGGCTCGGACGCGGCGGCATGTGGCGATTCGGAAAAGGTGACCGATGCTCACCTTACCGACGGGTCATACCGCCAGTAACCTCCGGCGCATCGGCCTCCAGGAGGAGCACGCATGCCCCCACGCACCGTCAAGTTCAGAGCCGCCACCGTTGCGGCGGTTCTCACCCTCGGTACCACCCTCCTCGCAGCCTCGCCGCAGTCCGGCGCCGTGGCGGCGGACCCCGTCCCCGTCGTCGACTACTGCCAGGGGCAGTGCGACGACATCCTGCCGCCCGGCGAGAACGGCAACGCCACGCTCGTCGAGATCCTCGGCAACCAGGCGTTCGGTACGCACCCCGCACACAGCGACGACCAACTCGACCGCTACAACGGTCTGGTGGCCGGGCACACCGGACTCACCGACCAGAAGCTGACCGACTTCTTCAACGACGCGTCGTTCGGCGTACCGAAGAACCAGGTCGAGTCCGTCACCTCGCCGCGTGACGACGTCACCATCACCCGCGACAGGGCGTCAGGCGTCCCGCACATCAAGGGCACCACCCGTTACGGCACCGAGTTCGGCGCCGGGTACGCGGCCGGGCAGGACCGGCTCTGGCTGATGGACCTCTTCCGGCACATCGGGCGCGGTGAACTGACCTCGTTCGCCGGGGGCGCACTCGCCAACCAGGGGCTCGAGCAGCAGTTCTGGCCGCAGGCCCCGTACACCGAGGCCGATCTCGAAGCCCAGGTCGCGCACATCAGGACCCATGAGGGCGCCCGCGGTGAGCAGGCCATGGCCGACGCGCAGGCGTATGTCGACGGCATCAACGCGTACCGCGACAAGTCCAAGAAGGGACGTTACTTCCCCGGCGAGTACGTCCTGACCGGCAAGATCGATGCGATCACCAACATCGGTGAGATCCAGCCGTTCAAACTGACCGACCTGATCTCCATCGCCTCGGTCGTCGGCGGTCAGTTCGGTGGCGGCGGTGGCGGCGAAGTGCAGGCGGCGCTCTCGCTGCTGTCCGCCCAGCAGAAGTACGGGGTCGCCGAAGGCACCAAGGTCTGGGAGTCGTTCCGGCAGAGGAACGACCCCGAGGCCGTGCTGACCATCCACGACGGAACCTCCTTCCCCTACGCCGGCAAGCCCGCCCAGGCGCGTGGCACCGCCCTTCCCGACCCGGGCTCGGTCACCCCCGAGCCGCTCGTCCACGACCGCACCGGCTCCGCGGGCACCGACAGGAAGGCCCCGGTCAAGGCCCCGGCCGCGCTCAAAAAGGCCCAGGGCATCTACGACGACGGCGTCATCCCGGAGGGCTCGTTGCCCGGCTCCGGCTCCGGTGCCCAGAAGCGCGGCATGTCCAACGCCCTGCTGGTCTCCGGCAAGCACACCGCGAGCGGAAATCCGATCGCCGTCTTCGGTCCGCAGACCGGCTACTTCGCGCCGCAGCTGATGATGCTCCAGGAGCTCCAGGGCCCCGGCATCAGCGCCCGCGGGGTCGCGTTCGCCGGTGTCGGCATGTACGTCCAGATGGGTCGCGGCCAGGACTACGCGTGGAGCGCCACCTCGGCCGGCCAGGACATCACCGACACGTACGCCATCGAGCTGTGCGAGCCGGACGGTTCCGCGCCCACCAAGGACTCGACGCACTATCTCCACCACGGCACCTGCACCCCGATGGAGAAGCTGGAGCGGACCAACTCCTGGACACCGACCGTCGCCGACTCCACGGCGAAGGGCTCGTACCGGATGCAGGTCTGGCGGACCGCGTACGGCATCGTCACCCACCGCGCCACGGTGGGTGGCAAGCCCGTCGCGTACACCTCGCTTCGCACCACCTACCGCCACGAGGCCGACTCGATCATCGGCTTCCAGATGCTCAACGACCCGGCGTACGTGAAGGACGCCGCCTCCTTCCAGCAGGCGGCGAGCAACATCGACTACGCCTTCAACTGGTTCTACGCCGACTCCCGCACCGCCGCCTACTACAACAGCGGCATGAACCCGGTGCGCGCGGCAGGCATCGACCCGGCCCTGCCCGTCAAGGCCGAGAAGGCCTACGAATGGCAGGGCTACGACCCGGTCACCAACACCGCCGCCTACACCCCGTTCGCCGCGCACCCGCACTCCAGCGGCCAGGACTACTACGTCTCCTGGAACAACAAGCAGGCCGAGGGGTACGCGTCCGCGGGCTTCGGCCTCAGCGCGGTGCACCGGGCGGATCTGCTCGACGACCGGGTGGCGAAGCTGGTGGAGCAGGGTGGTGTCACCCGTGCCTCGCTCACCCGGGCCATGGCGGAAGCCGCACTCACCGACCTGCGCGGCGAGCAGTTGCTGCCCGAACTGCTGCAGGTGCTCCGGTCCCGTCCGGTCACCGACCCGGAACTGAACGCAGTCATACAGCAGTTGGAGTCCTGGCAGGCTTCGGGGTCGCAGCGGAGGGAGAGCAGCCCCGGCTCGCACTCGTACACCGACGCGGACGCGGTACGGATCATGGACGCATGGTGGCCGAAGCTGGTCGAGGCCGAGTTCGAGCCGGGTCTCGGCGACAGCCTGTACGGGGCGCTGACCGCCGCTCTCGCCACCGACGAGTCACCGGCGGCCAGCCACGGCCCGAGCGGGGCACACAGCGGATCGGCGTTCCAGTACGGCTGGTGGGGCTTTGTGGACAAGGATCTGCGCCAGGTCCTCGGCCGGCCGGTCAAGGGGCCGCTCGCCAGGACGTACTGCGGAAACGGCGACCTGAGCAGCTGCCGGGACACGCTGCTCGCCTCCCTGAAGCAGGCGGCGTCGGAACCGGTCACCGAGGTCTACCCCGGTGACGACAACTGCGGTGCCGGCGAGCAGTGGTGCACGGACTCGATCATCCACCGTGCGCTGGGCGGAATCAGTCAGAAGGCGATCCACTGGCAGAACCGCCCGACGTACCAGCAGGTGGTGGAGTTCCCCGCCCACCGGTAGGCATCCGTTCCACTCCGTCCGGTGCCCGGGGACGGAGCCGGTTCGCCGGGCGGGTCCGAACTCCCGGACCCGCCCGGTCCGTCTCACCGGTACTGCAGGTACTTCTTGCGTACCGCCCGGAACGCGGCGAGATCCGCCTCCCAGGCCCCCACCACCTCATCCGTGTCCGCGCCCGCGTCGATCATCGTGCGCACACGTGTGTTGCCGGTGAGCTTGTCGATCCAGTTGTCCGAGCGCCACGCGAAGCCGCTCCATGTCTGCTTCGCCGTCACCAGGAGCGCGATCCCCGTGCGGACCGGGTCGAAGACCTCCCGGTCCTGCACATGCAGTTGCACGCCGCCGACCGTCTTCCCCTGGAACTTGGAGAACGTCGGCGCGAAGTACGCTTCACGGAACGCGACTCCGGGCAGGTCGAGTGCGTTCGCCGCCGCCGCCCACCGGTGGTCGATGCCCTCCGCACCGAGCAGTTCGAACGGCCGCGTGGTGCCGCGCCCCTCGGAGAGGTTCGTGCCCTCGAAGAGGCAGGTCCCCGAGTACACCAGCGCGGTGTCCGGCGTCGGCATGTTGGGGCTCGGCGGCACCCACGGCAGCCCGGTCTCGTCGAAGAAGTCCGCGCGCCGCCATCCCGACATCTTCACGATGTCCAGTTCGACCGGCCGCTCGGCCAGGAACTCCGCGTTGAAGAGCAGCGCGAGCTCCGTGACCGTCATGCCGTGCGCCTGCGCGATCTCCCGGCGCCCCACGAAGGTCGAGAACGCGGGGTCGAGGACCGGCCCGAGGGCCGCCCGCCCGGTCACCGGGTTCGGCCGGTCCAGCACGACGAACCGCTTGCCCGCGAGGGCCGCCGCCTCCATGCAGTCGTACAGCGTCCAGATGTATGTGTAGAAGCGTGCGCCCGCGTCCTGGATGTCGAACACGATGGTGTCTACGCCGGACGCGGTGAAGACATCGGCGAGCGGCTGCCCGCTCTTCAAGTACGTGTCGTAGACGGGGAGTCCGGTCGCCGGGTCGTCGTACCGCCCCTCGGAGCCGCCCGCCTGCGCGGTGCCGCGGAAGCCGTGCTCGGGTCCGAAGACCGCGACCAGGTCCACCCGCTCGTCCGGGTGCATCACGTCGACGATGTGGCGCACATCGGAGGTGATCCCGGTCGGATTGGTGACGACGCCGACCTTCTGCCCCTTCAGCAGTGCGTAGCCGTCCGCGGCCAGTCGGTCGAAGCCGGTGCGGAGCCGGTTCCCCCCGGCGCCGTGTCCCTTCCCCGGCACGGGTCCCGCTGCCGCGGTACCGGTTCCCGCAGTGGTGGCCGCGAGGGCTCCCACGGCACTGCCGGCGGCCAGCAAACCACGTCTGGACAGGCTCATTCGGCTACCTCCATGATCGCTTCGACTGTCATGGTCACGCACGCTAGCGCGCGCGAGCGCTCCGGGGAACGAGCCGGACGCGACTGCTGTGACAGGAGTGACGACAACCCGGGCCGGCCCCCTTCCCCGGCCACATACCGACTGGTTAGTCTGCTGGGGAAGTCGGCTGAGAGAGGCGGGACCCGATGAGTACGGTGCAGGGCGCGGGCGTAGTGGTCACCGGAGCCGGAGGTGGCATCGGCGCCGCTCTGGCCCGCAGATTCGCCGCGGAGGGCGCCAGGGTCGTCGTCAACGACCTCGACGAGGCCCGGATCAAGGCGCTTGCCGAGGAGATCGGCGGCACCGCCGTCGCCGGTGACGCCTCACGGATCGTGGACGCCGCCCGGGACGCCCTGGACGGCACCGTCGACATCTACTGCGCCAACGCGGGCCTTGCCTCGCCGGGCGACGTCTTCGCCGACGAGGAGGTCTGGGCGGCGGCCTGGGACGTCAATGTGATGGCCCACGTCCGTGCGGCCAGGGCGCTGCTGCCGGACTGGCTGGAGCGCGGCAGCGGCCGGTTCGTCTCCACCGCGTCCGCCGCCGGCCTGCTGACGATGATCGGCGCGGCGCCGTACAGCGTCACCAAGCACGGGGTCGTCGCCTTCGCCGAATGGCTCTCGCTCACCTACCGGCACCGCGGCGTCAAGGTCCACGCGATCTGCCCGCAGGGCGTGCGTACGGACATGCTCACGGCCGCGGGTTCGGCCGGTGAGCTCGTGCTCGCCCCCAGCGCCATCGAGCCGGAGGCCGTCGCCGACGCGCTCTTCGACGCCATGGCCGAGGACCGCTTCCTCGTCCTGCCGCACCCCGAGGTCGCCGGGTACTACCGGGCGCGCACCAAGGACACCGACCACTGGCTCGCCAACATGAACCACCTTCAGCAGAAGTGGGAGGAGACCGGCGCATGACCGAGTCCGACGCCGCCGCCGGGTCCGGCTACGCGGCAAAGCCCTGGATCGCCCTGCTCAGCGAGGCCCAGCGGGCCCCCGTCAGCCCCGCCGAGACCTTGGTGCACGCCTTTCGCGCCTCCGTCGCCCGCGCCCCCGAGCACCCGGCCCTCGCCTACTTCGACGGGCGCCTCAGCTACCGCGAGACCGATGAGCTCTCCGACTCGGTCGCCGGTCATCTCGCCGCGAAGGGCCTGCAGCGCGGCGACCGGGTCGCGATCATGCTGCAGAACTCCCCGCAGTTCGTACTCGCGCTGCTCGGCGCCTGGAAGGCGGGGGCGACCGTCGTCCCGCTCAACCCGATGTACAAGTCCGGCGAGGTCGGCCATGTGCTGAAGGACGCCGAGGTCGCCGCGCTGATCTGCGCGGACCGGGCCTGGGACTCGTATCTGCGGGACACCGCGGCCGCCGCCCCGACGGTACGGATCGCCGTCACCGCCTGCGAGCTCGACCTCCAGAGCCAGAACGACGACCGGGTCCTGAACTTCGAGCGGCTGCCGGCCCCCGAGGACGCCGACGACCTCGTGGCCGTCGCCCGCCGCGGGCTCGCCGCCCCCGAAGACCGCGAGCTCACCGCCGCCGACGTGGCGCTGATCAGCTACACCTCCGGGACCAGCGGCACCCCCAAGGGCGCCATGAACTCCCACGGCAACATCATGGTCAACGCCGAGCGCCAGCGAACCGGACACCCGGTCGCCGAGGGCTCCTCGTACTTCGCGCTCGCCCCGCTGTTCCACATCACCGGCATGGTGTGCCAGCTGGCCGCCTGTCTCACCAACGCGGGCACCCTCGTCCTCGCATACCGCTTCCACCCCGGTGTCGTCCTCGACGCGTTCGCCGAGCACCGCCCCGCGTACACCGTCGGACCGTCGACCGCCTTCATGGCGCTCGCCGCCCACCCCGACGTGACCCGTGAGCACTTCGCCTCGTTCCAGGTGATCTCGTCCGGCGGTGCACCGCTGCCGCCCGCGCTCGTGGAGAAGTTCCGTGCGGGCTTCGGCCCGTACATCCGCAACGGCTACGGTCTCACCGAGTGCACGGCGCCCTGTGCCTCCGTACCGCCCGAGCGGGAAGCCCCCGTCGACCCGGTCTCCGGGACGCTCTCCGTCGGCGTTCCCGGCCCGGACACGATCGTCCGGATCCTCGACGAGAACGGCGACGAGGTGCCGTTCGGCGAACAGGGCGAGATCGCCGTCCGCGGCCCCCAGGTCGTCTCCGGCTACTGGCGGCTGCCCGAGGCCTCCGCCGCCGCCTTCCCGGACGGTGAGCTGCGGACGGGCGACATCGGCTTCATGGACCGCGACGGCTGGCTGTACGTCGTCGACCGCAAGAAGGACATGATCAACGCCTCCGGCTTCAAGGTCTGGCCGCGCGAGGTGGAAGATGTCCTGTACACCCACCCGGCGGTGCGGGAAGCGGCCGTCGTCGGTGTCCCCGACGCCTACCGCGGCGAGACCGTCCGGGCGTACGTCAGCCTGCGGCCCGGTGCCGTGGTCGAGCCCGGAGAGCTGGGCTCGTACTGCAAGGAGCGGCTCGCCGCCTACAAGTACCCGCGTGAGGTCGAGATCCTGCCTGAACTCCCGAAGACGGCGAGTGGGAAGATCCTCAGGCGGGAACTGCGTTCAGCGCAGTAGAGCAGCGGAATCATCGTACGGAAGGCAGGTGGCGGCAATGGCCAGAACGACGGACGGGAACGATGCCCCGGTCCCGCAGCGGCTGCTGGCCGCCGCCACCCGGCTCTTCGCCGAGCAGGGTTACGACCGCACGTCGGTCCAGGAGATCGTCGAGGCGGCGGGCGTCACCAAAGGGGCGCTCTACCACTACTTCGGATCCAAGGAGGACCTCCTCCAGGAGGTCTACGCCCGGGTGCTGCGGCTCCAGCAGGAGCGCCTCGACGCCTTCGCCGACGCCGAGGCGCCGGTCGAGCAGCGGCTGCGGGACGCGGCGGCGGATGTCGTCGTCACGACGATCGAGAACCTCGACGACGCGTCGATCTTCTTCCGGTCCATGCACCATCTGAGCCCGGAGAAGAACAAGCAGGTGCGGGTGGAGCGGCGCCGCTACCACGAGCGGTTCCGGGCGCTGGTCGAGGAGGGGCAGCAGAGCGGGGTGTTCTCGACGGCGACGCCGGCGGATCTGGTGGTGGACTACCACTTCGGCTCGGTGCACCACCTGTCGACGTGGTACCGGCCGGACGGCCCGCTCAGCCAGCAGGAGGTCGCCGACCATCTGGCCGACCTGCTGCTGCGTGCGCTGCGGCCGTAGGCACCGGGGCGCGGTGGTCGCCGCTGCGCCCTCACCCGCCGGGCGGGCTCGATCATCCCCGCCCGTGGGCCCGTTGGTCCTCCGCCGCCCGGACGGGACTGTGATGCCCGCGCGGGCCACGGTCCGTCCGGCGTCCGAGGGCGGAGCGGCAACCGGACGCATCCGGTCACCGCCCGCCCGGCCACCGTCTACAGGTACCGCTTGATCTCACGTCGCGCCAGGGACCTCTGGTGCACCTCGTCGGGCCCGTCGGCCAGCCGCAGCGTCCGCGCCGCCGCCCACAGTTCCGCCAGCGGGAAGTCCTGGCTGACGCCGCCCGCACCGTGCAGCTGCACCGCCTGGTCGAGGATGTCGACCACCGCGCGAGGGGTGGCGATCTTGATGGCCTGGATCTCCGTGTGCGCACCCCGGTTGCCGACCGTGTCCATCAGCCACGCCGTCTTCAGCACCAGCAGCCGCAGCTGCTCCACCGTGACCCGCGCGTCCGCGATCCAGTTCTGCACGACGCCCTGCTGGGCGAGCGGCTTGCCGAAGGCTGTACGGGACACCGCCCGCCTGCACATCAGCTCGATGGCCCGCTCGGCCATCCCGATCAGCCGCATGCAGTGGTGGATCCGGCCCGGGCCGAGCCGCGCCTGGGCGATGGCGAAGCCGCCGCCCTCCTCGCCGATCAGGTTCGCGGCGGGCACCCGCACATCGGTGAACACGACTTCCGCGTGACCGCCGTGGTAGTGGTCCTCGTACCCGTACACCTGCATCGCGCGCCGCACTTCGAGGCCGGGAGTGTCGCGCGGGACCAGGATCATCGACTGCTGGCGGCGGATGTCGGGGCCGTCCGGATCGGTCTTGCCCATCACGATGAAGATCCGGCAGTCCGGGTTCATCGCCCCCGAGATGTACCACTTACGGCCGTTGATGACGTAGTCGTCGCCATCCCGCACGATCCGGGTCTCGATGTTCATCGCGTCGGACGAGGCCACCTCGGGCTCCGTCATGGCGAACGCCGACCGGATCTCACCGGCGAGCAGCGGCTCCAGCCACTGCTTCTTCTGCTCCTCGGTGCCGAACTGGAAGAGCACCTCCATGTTCCCGGTGTCCGGCGCCGCGCAGTTCAGCGCGGTCGGCGCCAACTGCGGGGATCGGCCGGTGATTTCGGCGAGCGGAGCGTACTGGAGGTTGGTCAGCCCGGCGCCGTACTCCGCGTCGGGCAGGAAGAGGTTCCACAGGCCCTGCTTGCGCGCCTGCGCCTTCAGGTCCTCGACGACCTGCGGGGTGTCCCACGGGGAGGCGAGCAGCGCGCGCTGCTCGTCCGCGATCTTCTCGGCCGGGAGGACATGCTCGTCCATGAAGGCGAGCAGCTTGGTGCGCAGCTCTTCCGTGCGGGCGTCGAATGCGAAATCCATGGGCTGATCAGCCTTCCTGAAGGGTGGTGAGGCCGTGCTCGATGAAGACGGGGACGAGATCGCCGATCCGGTCGAAGCCGGCGCCGACCGTCTGGCCGAGGGTGTAGCGGTAGTGGATGCCCTCCAGGATCACGGCGAGCTTGAACCACGCGAACGCCGTGTACCAGGAGATGGCGGAGGTGTCCCGGCCGGAGCGGGTGGCGTAGCGCTCGATCAGTTCGGCGGGAGCGGGGTGGCCGGCCGCGCCGCTGGTGGTGGACACCGGGGACTCGGGCAGGCCGAGATCGGAGCTGTACATCACCAGCAGGCCGAGGTCGGTCAGCGGGTCGCCGAGTGTCGACATCTCCCAGTCGAGGACGGCCTTGATCTCGTCGTCGGAGCCGATCAGCACGTTGTCCAGGCGGTAGTCGCCGTGGATGACGGTGGGCGCGGGGGAGACGGGCAGCTCTCGCCCGAGCGCGGCGTGCAGCTCGTCGATACCGGGCAGCTCGCGGTTGCGGGAGGCGTCCAGCTGCTTGCCCCAGCGTCGCAGCTGCCGGTCGAGGAAGCCCTCGGGGCGTCCGAAGTCTCCGAGCCCCACCGACCCGGGGTCCACCGCGTGCAGTTCCACCAGCGTGTCGACCAGCCCGAGGATGGCCGCCCGGGTGCGCTCGGGGCCGAGCGGGGCGAGCTGCTCGGCGGTGCGGTACGGGGTCCCCTCGACGTACTCCATGAGGTAGAACGGCGACCCGATGACGGAGTCGTCCTCGCAGAGGAGCACCGGTTCGGGCACCGGCACGGCGGTCGGATGCAGTGCACTGATCACCCGGTGCTCGCGCTTCATGTCGTGCGCGGTGGCGAGGACATGGCCGAGCGGCGGCCGGCGGACGACCCAGTGACCGGTGCCGTCCGTGACGATGTACGTCAGGTTGGAGCGACCGCCCTCGATGAGGCGGGCTTCGAGCGGTCCGTTCACCAGACCCGGCCGCTCGCGGTCGAGATGTCCGCGGAGCCGGTCCAGGTCGAGACCTGGCGGGTGGACTGAGCTCATCGTGCGCACCTCCGGGGTGAAAAGACGTCGAAGCTCATGATGCCGACCAGTCGGTATGTCGTCCAGTGAACTCCCGGATTCCGCTGTGCGGACTCCGGCCCCAGCGGGTTCGGACCCTGGCGTCCGGTCCTGCCTCTGAATATGGTTCACGTATGAATCCTGCGTTGCTGATCGACGAAGTCCGGCTGACCCCGATCCTCATAGCCGACCCGCCGCTGCTCAACACCCAGGGAGTCCACCAGCCGTACACCCCACGGCTCGTCGTGGAGGTCGTCACGCGCGGTGGCACGACCGGCATCGGGGAGACCTACGGGGACGGCAAGTACCTCGAACTCGCCGAGCCGCTCGCCCAGGCCCTGGTCGGCCGCTCGGTCAGCGATCTGAACGGCCTCTTCGCCCTCGCCGAGGAGGTGTGCGGCGATTCACGCGCCGCCGACGAGCGCGTGGAGGCCGGCGGGCTGCGCGGCGTCCAGACCGCCGACAAGCTCCGGCTCTCCGTCGTCTCCGGCTTCGAGGTCGCCTTCCTGGACGCCCTGGGCAAATCCCTGGGCCTGCCCGTGCACGCGCTGCTCGGCGGCAAGGTCCGCGACAGCGTCGAGTACAGCGCGTACCTCTTCTACCGCTGGGCCGCCCACCCCGAGGGCGGCGAACAGGACGACTGGGGTGCCGCCGTCGACCCGGCCGGAGTCGTCACCCAGGCGCGCCGGTTCGCCGACGAGTACGGCTTCTCCTCCTTCAAGCTCAAGGGCGGCGTCTTCGAACCGGACCAGGAGATCGCCGCGATCCGCGCCCTCGCCGAGGCGTTCCCCGGGCAGCCGCTGCGGCTGGACCCGAACGGCGCCTGGTCCGTCGAGACCTCGCTGTACGTCGCCGAGCAGCTGAAGGACGTACTCGAATATCTGGAGGACCCGGCGACCGGCACGGACCTGATGGCCGCCGTCGCCGCGGGCACCGACGTACCGCTCGCCACGAACATGTGCGTCACGACTCTCGCCGAGATCCCGGGGGCCTTCGCCCGCGGCGCCGTCCAGGTCGTGCTCTCCGACCACCACTACTGGGGCGGCCTGCACCGCACCCGTGAGCTGGCCGCGATCTGCCGCACCTTCGGAGTCGGACTCTCCATGCACTCCAACACCCACCTGGGGATCAGCCTCGCCGCGATGACCCATGTCGCGGCCACCGTCCCCAACCTCGACTACGCCTGTGACAGCCACTACCCGTGGCAGACCGAGGACGTCATCACCACCCGTCATGTGTTCGAGGACGGCCGGCTGACCGTCTCCGACGCCCCGGGGCTCGGCGTCGAACTCGACCGGGAGCGGCTGGCCGTACTGCACCGGCGGTGGCTCGCCGACGACGGCACGATGCGCGAGCGCGACGACGCGGCGGCCATGCGCAAGGCCGAGCCGGAGTGGGTGACGCCGGCCATCCCGCGCTGGTGAGCGCGGGGCGGGCCAGGTGCCGGGAGGCCGCCGCGAAGGCGCTCCCGAGAGGGCGGGCGGCGGGTACACCGCGGCCCCGGTCCGGGGACGGGCGTCCGGCCACGGTCCGCCCACGCCGCGGCCGCTGTCCGAGGCCGCCACCGTCTGAGTTGCGTCCGGCCTGAGCAGCCCGGATGGTCGGATGATGAAGGCGATCAGCTACAGCAGGTACGGCGGGGCCGAGGTCCTGGAGTACGGCGAGCGGCCAGACCCGAAGGTCGGCCCGGACAGTGTGCTGGTGAAAGTGCGGGCAGCGGCCGTCAACCCGGTCGACTGGAAGGCCAGGGAGGGCCATCTCCAGTCGGGACTGGAGGCAGTCTTTCCGGTTATCCCCGGCTGGGATGTCTCCGGAGTCGTCGTACAGCCCGGTATCGCCGTCGACGAATTCGCCGTCGGCGACGAGGTCATCGGCTATGTGCGGGAGGACTTCCTGTCCCGCGGAACCTTCGCCGAATACGTCGCCGCCCCCGTGCGCACCCTCGCCCGCAAGCCGCTGAGCCTGAGCTTCGAGGCCGCGGCGGGCCTGCCGCTGGCCGGGCTCACCGCCTACCAGGTGCTGCACCGCTCGCTGCGGATCCAGGAGGGCGACACCGTACTGGTCCACGCGGCCGCGGGCGGGGTGGGCTCACTGGCCGTCCAACTCGCCCGGCACGCGGGCGCCCGCGTCATCGGCACCGCCAGCGACCACAACCATGACCATGTGCGCCGGCTCGGCGGCGAACCGGTGGCGTACGGCGAAGGGCTCGCCGACCGGATCCGGGTCCTGGCCCCCGACGGGGTCGACGCCGCCTTCGACACCGTCGGCGGCGAGGCCCTGCGCGTCTCCGCGGAAGTGCTGAAGCCCGATGGCCGGCTGGTGTCCATCGCGGACGGCGAGGTCTTCTCGTACGGCGGCCGCTATGCCTTCGTACGGCCCGACGCCGACGACCTCGCCGAGCTGAGCGCACTGGCCGAGGAGGGCGTCATCTCGGTCCATGTCGATCGAACCTTCCCGCTGGAACAGGCCGCGGACGCCTACCGGCTGAACGAGGAGGGGCGCACCCGGGGGAAGATCGTCGTCACCGTCCCCTGGGAGAGCTGAGGGCGCAGGCCCGGCCACTCAGAAGATCATCGCCGCTGCGAACACGGCGAGCGCCACCGTGCAGACCGCCGCTGTCAGCGCGCCGCGCGGCGACAGGGGCCGCGGCTGAGCGGTCCCCATCACCCGTACCCGCCGGTGCGCCACCTGCAGAAAGCCCAGCCAGGCCAGCACGCTCAGGGACAGGGCGACGAGGCCGGCCGGGGTCGCACCGTCGTGCAGGGCCTGCTTGCCCGCCAGCAGGGCCACCACCGTGCACGACAGGGTGGTACGCCGCCACGCCAGCCGGGTCCGCTCGGGCTGCAGCCCAGGGTCCCGGACGGCGGCCGTCAACGGGCCTCCCAGCCGAAGACGACGACCACCACCATCGCGACCGCGACGACGGCGACCGCGAGGGCGAGCAGCGCCGGGAAGCGGGAGACCGGCAGGTCCTCGCCGCGCCGCATCGCCCGCTCGCACCGCACCCAGTGGTTGACCGCCCGCAGCGCACACAGCACACCGGCCGCGAGCAGCGCGAGCGCCAGCCCCGCTCTGACCCCCCAGGCCAGGTCGGGCAGGAACTGGTCGACGGCGAAGCCGCCGCCGATGAGCGCCAGAGCCGTCCGGATCCAGGCGAGGAAGGTGCGCTCGTTGGCGAGCGAGAAGCGGTAGTCGGGCGTGTCGCCCTCGTCACGGATCCGCTCCGGCGCGAACCACAGCCTCAGACCTTGTACGAAGTCGTTCACGCCCGAACCCTAACCAGCGCTCATCCGGTCGTCCGCCGGGGCCCGGCCCGCCCGGAACTCCCGCAGTCGGTGATACGTCTCCAGCCCGTCCGGCACCCACTCCCAGTCGCCGAGCCGCTCCGTCAGCTCGTCGTCGGTGAGGAAGGTGTGCCAGGCGATCTCCTCCACCTGCGGGTTCACCGGCAGCTCGCAACGCACCTGGTAGACGTGCGACCACCAGGTGTGCTCCGCGCTCCGGTAGAGGAACTTGAAGAGCGGCTCGGGGCGGGGGAGTCCCGTGACACCCAGCTCCTCCTCGGCCTCGCGCAGCGCCGCCTCGTCGTACGACTCGCCCGCGCCGACCACTCCGCCGACGAACATGTCGTAGTGCGAGGGAAAGACCAGCTTGGTCGGGGTCCTGCGGTGCACGAAGAGCCGGCCCTCGGCGTCCCTGGCCTCGATGAAGACACAGCGATGGCGCAGGCCCCGCGCGGTCGCCTCACCGCGCGGGGCCTGACCGACGACCTCGTCGTTCTCGTCGACGATGTCCAGGATTTCGTCAGCAGCAGTCATGGGCCCATCCAACCCCAGCTCCTGGGCCGGGGATCGCCGACCGGGCAGCGCCGGGCGGTGGACGCATCATCCGCCCACCCGGCGATCCGCCCGTCAGTGCGGCTGCAGGCTGCGCTTGCGGCGGTGGTGGTCGTGGCCCGTCGGCATCGCCGGATGCATCCCCAGCAGCACGATCCCGACGACGATCGCCACCAGCCCGGCCGCCTGCCAGGCCAGCGCACCCGCGTCGGTGCGCACCTGGTCGCCGAGGAAACCGATGCCGCAGGCGATCCCGGCCAGCGGCTGGGCGGCGGTCAGCGCGGGCAGCGACATCCGCAGCGGCGCCGTCTCGAACGCGCTCTGCACCAGGATCAGCCCCGTCACGCCCAGCACCACCACCGCGTACGGCTGCCAGCTCGTCATCAGCGTCGTCCACCCCGAGTCCGACAGCAGCTGCCCGCTCATCCGGGTCAGTGCGTCCTGGAGGCCGTACAGCAGCCCGGCCGCCACCGCCAGCAGCGCTGCGGCCGCTCCGTGCTGCGAGCGCTTGGCGAAGGTCGTGAGCAGCAGGGCTATACCCACGACCACGCCGACCACCAGCCAGTGCCGCAGTGCGTTCGTGATCGTCTCGCCGCCCTGCGGCCGACCCCCCAGCAGGAAGGCGGTGACGCCGCCGGCCAGCAGCCAGAGCCCGGCCCAGCCCTGCCGGCCGAGTCGCTGGCCGGTGCGATGGCGGGACAGGGCCATGGCGAAGAGCAGATTGGTCGCCAGGAGAGGCTCGACGACGGACACCTCGCCCTTGCCCAGGGCCAGTGCCCCCAGCGCCATTCCGCTGACCATCAGGCCGATCCCGGCCAGCCAGCTCCGGACCTGCATCAGGTCGAGCAGCAGCCGGGGGGAGAGATAGTCCCTCCTCGGGGCGTGCCGGGCGGCGGCCTGCTGCAGGACAAAGCCGAATCCCAGACAGCAGGCGGCGCTCACGGCGAGTACGAGCACCAGCACCGACACGCTTCTCTACCTCAAGTCCGGCCAGGAGAGGGTGATTTGTTTCGACGATAGCGCCTCCGGGGTGACGGTGCGGCCGGAGCGCGTCCGACCGGGCGGTTGACGCCGCAGCGGCCGGTGCCGAAGATCTGACGCACGAGTAACTTCCGGCGCACCCTCCGGACCCGGACCCCGGCCCACCCCGCTCGCCCGACAAGGATGGAACCCATGGCGTACGACGCTGATGTGATCGTGATCGGGGCAGGGCTCGCGGGCCTTGTGGCCACCGCCGAGCTCGTCGACGCGGGCCGCACGGTGATCCTGCTCGACCAGGAGCCCGAGCAGTCGATCGGCGGCCAGGCGCACTGGTCCTTCGGCGGCCTCTTCCTCGTCGACTCGCCCGAGCAGCGCCGCATGCGGATCAAGGACAGCCACGAGCTGGCCCTCCAGGACTGGCTCGGTACGGCCGGCTTCGACCGCAAGGAGGACCACTGGCCGCGGAAGTGGGCCGAGGCGTACGTCGACTTCGCAGCCGGCGAGAAGCGGTCCTGGCTGCACGCCCAGGGGCTGCGGATCTTCCCCGTCGTCGGCTGGGCCGAACGTGGCGGCTACGACGCGAACGGCCACGGCAACTCCGTGCCCCGCTTCCACATCACCTGGGGCACCGGCCCCGGTGTCGTGGCCCCCTTCGAGCGCCGGGTCCGTGAGGGCGTCGCCAAGGGGCTCGTCCAGCTGAGGTTCCGCCATCGGGTCACCGGCCTCGGCCGCACCGCCGGCTCGATCGACACCGTGACCGGTGAACTCCTCGAACCGAGCGGGGCCCAGCGCGGCACCGCCAGCAGCCGCGAGGCGACCGGCGCCTTCGAGCTGAAGGCCCAGGCGGTGATCGTCACCTCCGGCGGCATCGGCGGCAACCACGACCTCGTACGCAAGCAGTGGCCCGAACGGCTCGGCACCCCGCCCGCGAAGATGCTCTCCGGGGTCCCCGCCCACGTCGACGGGCTGATGCTCGGCATCACCGAGGAAGCGGGCGCCCACCACATCAACCGCGACCGCATGTGGCACTACACCGAGGGCATCGAGAACTGGAACCCGATCTGGGCCAAGCACGGCATCCGGATCCTGCCGGGACCCTCCTCGCTCTGGCTGGACGCCCGGGGCAAGCGGCTGCCGGTCCCGCTCTTCCCCGGCTTCGACACGCTCGGCACCCTCGAGCACATCACGAAGTCCGGCTACGACTACACCTGGTTCGTTCTCGACCAGAAGATCATCGGCAAGGAGTTCGCGCTCTCCGGCTCGGAGCAGAATCCCGACCTGACCGGTAAGTCGATCCGCGGCGTGATCGGCCGGGCGCGTGCGGACGTGCCGGGTCCGGTGAAGTCGTTCATGGACAACGGTGTGGACTTCGTCGTCGAGAAGGACCTCGAATCGCTGGTCCGCGGCATGAACGCGCTCACCGACGAACCGCTGATCGACGCGGCGGAGCTGCGTCGCGAGATCACCGCCCGGGACCGCGAGACAGCCAACCCGTTCACCAAGGACCTCCAGATCACGGCGATCCGCGGCGCCCGCACCTATCTCGGCGACAAGCTGATCCGTACAGCGGCCCCGCATCGCATCCTGGACCCCGAGGCCGGTCCGCTGATCGCCGTACGACTCAACATCCTGACCCGGAAGTCGCTCGGCGGACTGGAGACGGACCTGTCGTCGCGGGTGCTCAGGGAGGACGGCACACCCCTGTCCGGCGTGTACGCGGCGGGGGAGGCGGCAGGGTTCGGCGGCGGCGGGGTGCACGGCTACCGCTCGCTCGAAGGGACCTTCCTCGGTGGCTGCATATTCTCCGGGCGGGCGGCGGGCCGGGCCGCGGCGGAGGCGGTCGGCTAGGCAGGCGCCTGGCCGTCCGGGGAGGACTCGGCCGGCCAGGTGGTCACCGATCTCGGTGCTCGCGTTGTGAAATGTCATGAGCATGTAAATTCTGTGCATCGGGTCTACCCGCATAGACCTCGGGACGTCATCCTGATCGCGTACCTCGGCCGGCGCCCCCTCGTGCGAGGGGTGAGCGCCGCGCTCCACCGTCCACGCACGGAACGAAGCCCCGTTCGCAGATCGGATCTCCCACGCGACAGGAGAGGATGAGCAATGAGGATCGTGACCAAGGTGCTGGTCGCCACGGCCTCCGCCGCCGGGTTGGCCCTGGGGGCGCCGGCGCAGGCGGTGGTGCCGCCCGAGCACGCGGTGATCGTGTGTCAGAGTGCGAGCTTCTATGCCAACTACGACAGTTCCTCCGGGCCCACCGGACTGATCCGTGTCCTGGGCTACGGCAACAAGGTCGGCCACACCCGCGGCGCCCACCCCGTCTACAACGGCTGGGCCGCCACCTTCGACTTCGGCAAGGGCGACTGGGGCTACGTCCGCAACGAATGCCTCGGCGGCTACGGCTCCTGGTGAGGCACGCTGCTGGTCACGCAGTCCCGCACGTCATCCCGCACTCCGATCTCCGGAAGGACCTGTCATGCCCGTACCCCGCACCGTCCGAGCGGTCGCAGCCGTGGGAGCCCTGACCGCGGGCCTCCTCATGGCCGCCGGGCCGGCCCAGGCCGCGAACGGCACCATAGGCCGGCGCGAAACCGTATGTGCCCAGGACCTGTACGTGCGTACGGACCCGGGCGGGGCCTGGACGGGGACCCTCTACAAGGGACAGACCTTCACGGTGGAGAGCAAGCAGAGCGGCTGGGCGTACGGGTTCGCCTACGGCGACATCAATCGTCACGGCTGGGTACAGGACGGTTGGTTCTGCTGACCTTCCACCGCACGGCGGCACGCCAGGTCCATGCGTGGTGCCTCGGCGGCGGCCGGGCGGAGGTCAGTCCTGCCTACCGCCGGCCGTCCGGTCCTCCATCCCGGTGACGGGAACGAGCTGCTCGACGACCCGGAACCGTTCGGCGACGACCAGCGTGTCGTCGTCGACCGTGAATTCCAGGTCGCCGAGCGCCTCCCGCATCTCCTCGCCCTGCCAGAACCGCTCATGGCTCGCGCGCCATTCGGCCACCGAGGTGTCGCCCTCGCCCTCGTCGATCGCGTGCTGGAGATCGACGTCGCCGAGCCGCAGGATCCGAACCTCGGTCACCTCCACCACCGCGACCTCCCGGCCGGCCGAGTCGATCACCGCCGACCGCTCACCCACCGGAGGCAGCTCCTCCTTCTCCGCCTCGTACTCCGCCAGCAGTCCCGTCGTCGACACCTTCGCGCCCGAGAGCACCGCCCTCACCAGCTGATCGCGCAGCGGGCCGGGAAAGGCGAGAAGAAAGGGCTTGAGAGGCTCACGGTTCGACATGGTGCAAGTCTGGCATGCCCCGTGGCGTACGTGACGCGGGCTGATCACTGCCGGGTACCGGCCAACTCTTGTGTAAACGAATGCAGTTGATCAAGGTCAACTCTTGACGCGGAGCCTCGCCTACCGCTTGGCTGTCCGCGATCAGGAATGCCCACGCACCACCGCTCTCGTCCCAGTCCCTCACCGCCGTCCCTTTCCAGCCGTACCTGCGCGTACCCGTTTCGCAAAGGAAGCCAGCGGTGTCCCCGCCCCCGCCTCCCCTGGGCCGCTCCCGAAGACGGGGCGGACGCTCCGGCCACCCCTTCGACCCGGCGCTCGACGACACCGAACTCATCGAGGTACGAGGGCAGTTCACCCAGGGGCGGTGGACCAGAGCCCGCTCCCTGCTGGTCGGCACCGGCAGCGACTGGGACCGCCGCGGCCATCGCGTCCTCGCCCTCGCCGAGACTCCGTCCGCCACCGGCTGGGCCCGCGACTGGCTGCTCGCCGAACCCGACAGCGCCGACGCCGCCACCCTGCTGGCCTGCGCCACCGTGATCCGCGCCCTGCAGGGCAAGGAGAGGCCCCAGGCGGCCCACGAGGCCTGTCTGCGCGCGTCGCGACTGGCCCCCGACGACCCCACGCCCTGGCTGGGACAGCTGATGCTGGCCCGTGCGTACGGCACCCAGGAGGAGGCCGGGAAGCTCTTCGACGCGGTACGCATCCGCCACCCCGACCACCACCACGCGCATCATCTGATGACGGCCAGGCTCGCCGAGAACCATCCCGACAGCGGCCAGGACCCGTTGCACGAGGTCTACGACTTCGCCGCCTGGGCCGCCGAACAGGCGCCCGCCGATTCGCCGCTCGCCGTTCTCCCCGTCGTCGCCCACGCCGAGCGCTACCGCGTCCTTGTCGCCGCGGGCAGCGAGTCCGACGACCCGGTGCGCTCCGGGCACTGGTCGGGGCGGCGGGCCCGGCAGGTGATGAAGGCCGCGTTCGACTGGTGGCTGGAATGGGAGCGCGAGGACCACCCGCGCAACCGCGCCGACCTCAACTTCCTGGCCCACGCCAAGGTCTGTGAGGGCAGGCCGGCCGAGGCCGCCGCCCTCTTCCTCCGCATCGGGCCCCACGCGACGGCCGCACCCTGGTCGTACTCGGGCCGGGATCCGTACCAGGCCTTCCTCACGGCGCGCGGCACCGCGCTCGGTACTCCTTGAGGAGCCGCCCGCCGCAGATCCGCCTGCCCCGGATCCACCCGCTGTTGTGCAACTCCCAGTGTTTCTCCCCTGTTTCTCCTCAACGAAGGGACCACCCCCGCCATGTCGACGGGCAGTTCGAGAACGAGTGAGGCCGGCATGACCGGCGATACGGGCGGCATCAGCACCTACAAGGGTGAGGAGCGGGCTCTGCGTGCGGACCGGCTGGGCACCGCGGGGCTGCTGCTCTCGGTGCTCGCCGCAAGCGCCCCCCTGATGGTCGTCGCCGGGGTGATGCCCACCGTCTTCGGCGTGATGGGCATCGTGGGCCAGCCGCTGCTGTACGTCATCCTCGGCATCGTCCTGATGCTGTTCAGCGTCGGCTACGCGGAGATGAGCCGGCACGTCCACAACGCCGGTGCCTTCTACGCCTACATCGCCCGGGGGCTCGGCCCGACCGCGGGCGCCGGTGCCTCGCTCGTCGCCCTCGTCGCCTACAGCGCCATGCAGGTCGGCATCTACGGCATCCTCGGCTTCGAGGTCTCCGGGCTCTTCTCCACCTACCTGGAGATGGACGTCGCCTGGTGGATACCGGCCGCCGGCGCCGTAGTGGTCGTCGGTGTCCTCGGCTGGCTGAAGATCGACCTCAACGCCAAGGTCCTCGGCGTGCTGCTGGTCGTCGAATGCGCCCTCGTCGTGATCTTCGACATCGCGGCCGTCTCCAAGCCGGGTCCTGAGGGCCTGTCCATGCACGCCTTCAACCCCGAGACCCTCACCGGCGCCGGACTGGGCACCGCGCTCTGCTTCTGCATCGCCGCGTTCGTCGGCTTCGAGCAGGCCCCGGTGTACGCGGAGGAGACCAGCCGCCCGCAGATCGTCGTCTCCCGGGTGATGTTCCTCGCCGTCGGCTACGCCGCGCTGTTCCTCGCGCTCAGCTCCTGGGCGCTGACCGTCGCCGCGGGCCCCGGGTTCATCGCGGACAGCTCGCTCAAGGAAGGTCCCGCGCTGCTGTTCGGTCTCACCGAGGACCGGCTCGGCACGACCTTCACCGATGTGCTGCACGTGCTCTTCGTCACCGGCATGTTCGCCGCGCTGCTCAGCTTCCACAACGTGGTCGCCCGGTACGCGTTCGCGATGGGTCGTGAGAGCCTGCTGCCCGCCGCCTTCGGCCGTACCAACAAGTCCAGCGGCGCACCCGCCACCGGATCGCTCCTGCAGTCCGTCGTCTCCCTGGTCATCGTGCTGGCCTTCGCGGTCACCGACGACAACCCGGTCGGAGACCCGACGGCCCCCGTGCTGCACCTGTTCACCTGGATGGGCAACGTCGGCGCGCTCGGCGTCATCCTGCTGATGGCCGCTGCCTCCTTCGCCGTGATCGCCTTCTTCGTGAAGCGCGGCGCGGGCCGGGCACAGCTGCCGCGGCTGATCGCCTCCGGCCTGGCCGGGGTGGCGTTGCTGGCGATCGCCGTCTTCACGGTCCGGGACTTCGACGTGCTGGTCGGCTCGGGCCCGGGCTCGGTGCTCAACTGGGTGCTGCCCGGAGTTGTCGTCGCCTCGCTCGTCATCGGCCTGGTGTACGGCGCGGTCCTGCGATCCGCGAAGCCGGAGGTGCACGCCAGGATCGGCCTGGGCAACGAGGCGTTCCAGTTGGAGAAGGCGGCCGAGAGCGGCGCCGTCCACCACTGAGCCCAGGCGTCTTACCGAAGTGTGACGGACACCCGCAGCCCCTGGTGACGGGCGGCTGCGGGTGTTCGAATGGTCGGGTGAACAGTCGTCCTCCCGATGCCGAAGGCACACCCGTCGGCCGCCGCCTGGTGCTGACCATGCTCGGGCTCGGCGCCGCCGCGGTCGTGGCGGCGCCCGCCCTCCAGCGGATGATGGAATCCGGGCTCGGCGCGGTCGCCGACAAGGACCCCACCGGCCTGACCGGGCTGCTGCCCAACGGCGGCGGCTTCCGCTACTACTCCGTCGCCTCTTCCGTACCGCGGAAGAGCGCCACCGACTACCGGCTGAAGATCGACGGGCTCGTCGACCGGCCCGCCACGTACACCCTGGACCGGCTCCGCGCCCTGCCACAGACCAGGCTGGTCCGCGACGTCCAGTGCGTCACCGGCTGGCGGGTTCCCGAGACCCCGTTCGAGGGAGTCCGCCTCTCCACGCTGCTCGACGCGGCCGGGGTGCGGCCCGGAGCGAAGGCGATCCGCTTCACCTGCTTCGACGGCACGTACAGCGAGAGCCTCACCCTCGACCAGGCACGACGCCCCGATGTGCTGGTCGCCCTGCGTATGCAGGACAAGCCGGTGGCCCACTCGCACGGCGGCCCGGTCCGCCTCTACGTCGCCCCGATGTACTTCTACAAGTCGGCGAAATGGCTCTCCGGGATCACCGTCACCGACTCCGTGAAGCCCGGCTACTGGGAGGAACTCGGATATGACGTCGATGCCTGGGTCGGGCGGTCCAACGGCCGCGACGACGACCCCACCGGCTGACCCCGCCGGGCGGATGCGCCGCTTCAGCGGCGTGGAGCGCTGGGTGCACCGCACCACGGCCTGGCTGATGCTGGTGTGTGTGGCGACCGCGGCCTGCCTGTACGTACCCCAGCTCGCCGAACTGGTCGGCCGCCGCCACCTCGTGGTCACCGTGCACCAATGGTCCGGGCTGCTGATCCCCGTACCGCTGCTGGCCGGTCTCGTCTCCAGGGCGCTGCGCGCCGACCTGTCCCGGCTCAACCGGTTCGGGCCGCACGACCGGGTGTGGCTACGGGCGGTACGCCACCGTGACCACCGGCCCGGGTCCCGCCCGGCCGGGAAGTTCAACGCGGGCCAGAAGCTGTACGCGGCCTGGATCGCGGGCGCCGTGCTGGTCATGATCGGCACCGGGGTGCTGATGTGGTTCACCGGTCTCGCCCCGCTGATGTGGCGTACCGGCGCCACCTTCGTACACGACTGGCTGGCCCTCGCGATCGGCATCGTGCTGGCCGGACACATGGCAATGGCGCTCGCCGACCCGGAGGCACGCCGTGGCATGCGCACCGGGTCGGTCGAGCGCCATTGGGCGCGGACCGAACACCCGCTGTGGGGGGAATCCGCCGACGCGCCGGACGATGATCCGGCGCGTCGTCAGGGGCTGTCCGGCTAGAGGACCAGCGACAGCAGCAGGATGAAGACCAGCGAGACCACGGAGATGATGGTCTCCATCACCGACCAGGTCTTCACCGTCTGGCCGACGCTCATCCCGAAGTACTCCTTCACCAGCCAGAAGCCTGCGTCGTTGACGTGGCTGAAGAAGAGCGAGCCCGCACCGACTGCGAGGACCAGCAGCGCCGCGTGCGACGTCGACATGTCGGCGGCGAGCGGGGCGACCAGGCCGGCCGCCGAGATCGTGGCCACGGTCGCCGAGCCGGTCGCGAGCCGGATCGCCACGGCGATCAGCCAGCCGAGCAGGAGCGCCGGGATCGACCAGTCCTTGGAGAAGTCCAGGATCATCTGACCCACACCGGCGTCGATGAGGGTCTGCTTGAAGCCACCGCCCGCACCGACGATCAGCAGCACACCCGCGATCGGGGCGAGGGACTTCTCGACGGTGGTGGAGAGCCGCGCCTTGGTGAAACCGGCGGCCCGGCCCAGCGTGAACATGCCGACTATGACGGCCGCGAGGAGAGCGATCAGCGGCGAGCCGATCACATCGGTGACCCGCTGGACATGGTTCTCCGGGTTGTCCACGACGATGTCGACGAGGGCCTTGGCCAGCATCAGCACGACGGGCAGCAGGATGGTCGCCAGCGTGGCGCCGAAGCTGGGACGGTGCTCCAGCTCCTCGGACGGGCGCTGCGGGATCATCTTCTCCGGCGCCTTGATGTCCACCCAGCGGGCGGCGTACCGGGAGAAGACCGGGCCCGCGATGATCACCGTCGGGATGGCGACCAGCACACCGAGCGCCAGCGTGACACCGAGGTTGGCACCGAGGGCGTCGATCGCGACCAGCGGGCCGGGGTGCGGCGGGATCAGCCCGTGCATCACGGAGAGACCGGCGAGCGCCGGGATACCGATGCGCATCAGGGAGTAGTTGCCGCGCTTGGCGACGAGCAGCACCACCGGGATCAGAAGCACGATGCCGACTTCGAAGAAGAGCGGCAGACCGATGATCGAGGCGATCAGGACCATGGCCCACGGCATGGCTCGCCCGCTCGCCTTCGCGAGGATCGTGTCGACGATCTGGTCCGCGCCGCCGGAGTCGGCGAGCAGCTTGCCCAGAATGGCGCCGAGTGCGATCAGGACACCGACGCCCGCGACCGTGGAGCCGAGGCCGGCGGTGAAGCTGGCGATCGTCTTGGCGGGAGCGGCGCCGGCGAAGGAGCCGAGCGCGAGCGAGCCGATGGTCAGCGCCAGGAAGGCATGCAACTTGAACTTGGTGATGAGCAGAACGATGACGGCGATGCCCGCCAGAACGGCGATGCCCAGCTGCGCGTTACCGGCCGAAGTTATGGGTTCGACGGCGTCCGCTGCCAGCATCTCGACGCTGAGACTGGTCACGGTGATGATCCTTAGACTTCGAGCCGGCGCAACGCGGCGACGGCTCGCTGGGTGATTTCTTCGGGGGTGCCGGACACATCGACGGAGACGCCCGCCTCGTCGTCCTGCAGCGGCTGCAGGGTGGCGAACTGCGAATCGAGCAGTGCGGTCGGCATGAAGTGGCCCTTGCGCTCAGCCATCCGCGCTTCGATGAGGGCGCGGTCTCCGGTCAGATGGAGGAAGACCGCCCCGGGGGCCTCGGCCCGCAGCCGGTCGCGGTAGACCCGCTTCAGCGCCGAACTGCTGACGACGCCACCGAGTCCGGCCCGGCCGTGCGCCCACTGCCCGATCGCGTCGAGCCAGGGCCACCGGTCGGCGTCGTCCAGCGGGGTGCCGGCCGACATCTTGGCGATGTTCGCCGCGGGATGGAAGTCGTCGCCCTCGGCGTACGGAACGCCGAGTTCGGCTGCGAGCAGGGGACCGATCGTGGTCTTGCCGGTCCCTGCTACGCCCATCACCACGACGACGTGGGGGGTGCTCATTGGTGGTGCCTCGCTGTCTCCGTCGACGTCTTCCTCGACATCGGTCCGTCGCGCTACTGAAACCCATACGTACGACTTATTCAAGATGCTGTGACATAAACGTCGTACTTTTTGTTCCCGAAAGGTGCCCCGTAGGCTTTGTCCATGACCACACAGGGCCCCGGGCTGCATACACACGTGCTGGACACCCTGGGGCTCGAGATCGCCGCGGGGGACTGCCCGCCGGGCCGGGTGCTGCGCACCGACGAGCTTGCCCAGCGTTTCGACGTCTCCCGCACGGTCGTACGTGAAGTGGTCCGGGTCCTGGAGTCCATGCACCTGGTCGAGTCCCGGCGCCGGGTCGGCGTGACCGTACAGCCGACCGAGGCCTGGAACGTCTACGATCCGCAGGTCATCCGGTGGCGACTGGCGGGCGCCGACCGGCCGCGCCAGCTGCGCTCCCTGACCGTGCTGCGCTCGGCGATCGAACCGGTCGCGGCGGGGCTCGCGGCGCGGCACGCCACGCCGGACCAGTGCGCCGCCCTCACCGAATGCGCGCTCGGGATGGTCGCGACCTCACGCGGTCAGCAGCTGGAGCGGTATCTGGAACACGACATCGCGTTCCACCGGATCGTGCTCAACGCCTCCGGGAACGAGATGTTCGCGCGGCTCGGGGACGTCGTCGCCGAGGTCCTGGCAGGGCGTACCCACCACCAGGTGATGTTCGAGGATCCCGACCCGGCGGCGGTCACACTCCACGTACGGCTCGCGGAGGCGGTGCGGGAGGGCGACGCGGTGGAGTCGGAGCGGCTGACGAAGGAGATCGCCGTGGGCGCCCTGCACGAGCTGGACGTGCTCGCGCCCTGAGAGCGTTCCCCGAGGCGCCGTGCGCGAGCCGGTCCACCGCGCACCGAGGGCGTTCCCCGAGGCGCCGTGCACGAGTCGCACCGCGCGCTGAGGTCCGGCACCGGCCTCAGGTGCCTGACGGGCTCGCCGTGACATGCTGCAGCCGCGCCGCGGCCGCCGCGAGCATCATCTCCAGCGCCGCCGGATAGCCGCTGCGGCCCATCTCCGCCACCAGCACCGGCGCGGTCGCCGCGATGTGCGGATGCGTGGTCCGCTCCAGTCGTGCGTACGTCTGCGGCCACGTCCGCACCTCCTGCGCGCGGGCCCGCTCCGACAGCACCAGCGTCGACGCGTCCAGCGCTGCGAACGACAGCGTCTGGTCGACGAACACGTGGTAGATCCGCACGGCCTCGCCGTCCGGGAAGCCCGCCCCACGCAGAATCCCGAGGATGGTCTCCACCGCCTGGATCTCGTGCGTACGGCCGGTGACCCGGGCACACGTCAGCAAGGCCGCCTGCGGATGCGCCAGATAGTCGGCATGCATGCGCAACCCCAGGTCACGCAGGTCGGCCCGCCAGTCACCGGTCGCCCGCCAGCCGGACAGCGTACGGCCGATCAGCTCGTCGGCCACCGCGAGCAGCAGCTCGTCCGTGTCCCGGAAGTACCGGTAGATCGCGCTCGGATCGCACCCCAGGGCGGCGCCGAGCCGGCGCACGGTGAGCGCCGCCGCCCCGTGCTCGCCGATCAGCCGCAGCGCCGTCCCCACGATCAGCTGCTCCGACAGCACCGTGCCCTGCTTGGTGGGACGCCTGCGGCGCCGCGCCCCCTCGGCCACCACCCGCTCGCTCGCACTCATGCGGCGCACCTTATGACAACAGCGTTGACGTGCGGAACCCCCAAGGAGTTCGATGTGCCGCCATCGGGGCCGATGAGCGCCCCTCGGCGAAGGAGCCACCGTGACGGACTCACCCACCCCCTACGGCAGCGACCCACCAGCAGCCGCGTCCCTCAGGAAGAGCCTCGGCGTCGTCGACGGCTTCGCCATCGCCGCGTCCTCCACCGCCGCAACCACGAGCATCGGCATCGGTCTCGGCGTCACCGCGGGCGCCGTCGGCCTCCATCTGCCGATCATCATGCTGCTCGGCTTCCTGCCCATCCTGGGCATCGCGAGCGCCTACTCCCGGCTCAACAGGGTCGAGCCGAACATGGGCAGCGGCTACGTCTGGGTCGGCCGCTCCCTCAGCCCCTGGCTCGGCTTCCTCGTCGGCTGGATCGGCATCGTCTCCACGGTCGTCTTCCTCTCGTACACCACGACGGTCACCGGATCCGCGCTGCTCCAACTCGCGGGCGAGGGCGGGCTGCACACCCTCGCCGGTCTCCGCCTCGACCCGGACTCCACCGCCCAGTCGACCGCCCTCGGCATCGCCGTCCTGATCGCCGTCACCTTCACCGCGATCACCGGCCTACGGTCCGCCGCCAACCTGCAGAAGTACCTGCTCGTCTTCGAGTACGTCGTGCTGCTCGGGTTCTGCGGATACGGACTGGCCGTCGGCCCGCACCCGTTCAGCCTGGACTGGATCAACCCGTTCACCATCCCCTCCGGACAGCAGCTCGCCCAGGGGCTTCTCCTCTCGGTCTTCTGCTACTGGGGATTCGAGTCCTCGTTCAGTGTCAACGAGGAGATCCGCGACCCGCAGGACGCCTCCAGGGCCGGGCTCATCACCCTCTTCACCATGCTCGGCCTCTTCCTCCTCGGCTCCTTCGCCTTCCAGCGGGTGCTCTCGCTGGACGAGTTGACCGGTCACGGCGCCCAGGGGCTCACCTACTTCGGTGACCGGCTGGCCGACCAGCCGCTCGCCGCGCTTCCGCTGATCGCCCTCACCTTCTCCGCCGTGGCCTCACTCCAGTCCGGGGTGATCCCGACCGTGCGCGGCATGTTCGCGATGAGCAGGGACCGTACGCTCGGTCCGCTCTGGACCAAGGTCAGCCCGCGGTTCGGCACACCCGCGGCCGGAACGGTCGCGATCGGCTGCGTCGCCGCCGCCGTCGCGGTCCTCTCCCTGGTCCTCCCGAAGGTCGGCGACCTGATCCTGGCCTCCGTCAACGCCATCGGCGTCGTCGTCTCCGTCTACTACGCGCTCACCGCGCTGGCCGCGGCCGCCCGCTTCCGCGGCCTGCTGCGCGAAAGCCCTTCCGAGGCGCTGCGTGCCGTCGTACTCCCGGTGCTCAGCGCCGCCGTACTGCTCGGCCTCGGCGGCTACCTCTGCTGGTCCTTCTACACCTCCGCCGACCACTTCGCGATCAGCCCGGACAACGGCTGGTTCATGCTCTTCTGCCCGGCGGCCATGCTGCTGACCGGCGTAGCCGCGGCGGCCTGGGCCAAGTGGGTGAGGAAGTCCCCGTATTTCGTCACGGGCCGCTCCCTCGCCCCTGCCGAACCCGCGGTCACGGAAGCGGCCTGATCCCGAGACACACCACCCCACGACTCCCACGGAAACGGAACCACCCATGCACCGCACCCCCGCCGATCTCGTCCTCACCGGCGGCCCCGTCCTCACCATGGACCCGGCCCGCAGCCGCGCCACCACCGTGGCCGTCACCGGCGACCGCATCACCGCCGTCGGCCACGACGAGGTGCGTGAACTGATCGGTCCGAGGACCGAAGTCGTCGATCTCTCCGGCCGGCTGCTCGTTCCCGGCTTCCAGGACGCGCACATCCACCCGGTCACCGCCGGTCTCGAACTCGCGCAGTGCAACCTCACGGCGTCCCGTACGGCGGCGGACACCCTCGCCGCGGTACGGGCCTACGCCGACAGCCATCCGAACCAGGAGTGGATCACCGGGGGCGGCTGGTCCATGGAGGCCTTCGACGGCGGCAGCCCGACCCGGGACCGGCTCGACACCGTCGTCCCCGACCGCCCCGTCTTCCTGGTCAACCGCGACCACCACGGCGCCTGGGTCAACACCCGCGCCCTGACGCTCGCCGGCATCACCCGCGACACCCCCGACCCGGCCGACGGCCGCATCGAACGTGACGACCGGGGCGAGCCCACCGGACTCCTCCAGGAGGGCGCCATGGACCTGGTCGCCCGTCACACCCCGCGTTCCACCCCCGCCGACCGGCTCGCCGCCCTGCTCCTCGCCCAGCGCCTTCTCCACTCGTACGGCATCACCGCGTGGCAGGACGCGATCGTCGGCGTCTACGGCTCGATGGACGACGCCTCCGACGCCTATCTGACCGCGGCCCGCGACGGCTCGCTCACCGCCCGGGTCGTCGGTGCCCTGTGGTGGGACCGCGAGCGCGGCTCCGAGCAGATTCCCGAACTCGTGGCCAGGCGGCGGGAGCTGACGGGCGGGCGGTTCCGGGCCGGCTCGGTGAAGATCATGCAGGACGGGGTCGCGGAGACGGGCACCGCCGCCCTGCTCACGCCGTACCTCGACGCCTGCGGCTGCGCCACCGCCAACAGCGGCACCAGCTTCGTCGACCCCGTCGAGCTGCGCCGGTACGTCACCGAACTGGACGCCCTCGGCTTCCAGACCCACTTCCACGCCCTCGGTGACCGCGCCGTGCGCGAGGCACTCGACGCCGTCGAGGCCGCCCGCACCGTCAACGGCCGTACCGACAACCGGCCCCACCTCGCCCACCTCCAGATCGTCCACCCCGACGACATCCCGCGGTTCCGTGAGCTCGGTGCCACAGCCAACATCCAGCCGCTGTGGGCCGCCCATGAGCCACAGATGGACGAGCTGACCATCCCCTTTCTCGGCGACGAACGCGCCGCGCTTCAGTACCCTTTCGGCGCTCTGCTGCGGTCCGGCGCAACCGTCGCGGCGGGCAGCGACTGGCCGGTCAGCAGCGCCGAACCGCTGCACGGCATCCACACCGCGGTCAACCGCATCGCCCCGGACGGCGACGGGCCGGTCTTCCTGCCGGGGGAGCGCATCGGACTCACGGCCGCCATCGCCGCGTACACGGCAGGCTCGGCCCATGTGAACCACCTGGACGACACCGGCTCCATCCGCGCCGGAGCCCTCGCCGACCTGGTGGTCCTGGACCGCGACGTGTACGCGGGCCCGCCCGAGGACATCGGCGCCACCCGCGTCCTCCAGACGTACGTCGGCGGACGCCGGGTCCACGACACGGAGGCGTGACACACCGGCAGGCGGCCCCGCGTGACCTCCGGAGGGGCCGCCCTGCCGCGCGCCACCGCTCCACCGCTGCCGTGACACCCACCCACCGCGTACGGTTGTTCGCGTTCGATCACCGGGCATCGGTCGCACCTGACAGATGCCCGGACCGTCACGAAAAGGGAGACCGCGGTATGGCGCAGCAGGTACAAGGGGTCATCGCACCGGGGAAGAACGAGCCGGTACGGGTCGAGACGATCGTGATCCCGGACCCCGGCCCCGGCGAGGCCGTCGTGAAGATCCAGGCGTGCGGCGTCTGCCACACCGATCTGCACTACAAGCAGGGCGGCATCAACGACGACTTCCCGTTCCTGCTCGGTCATGAGGCTGCGGGCATCGTGGAGTCCGTCGGCGAGGGCGTCACGGACGTCGAGCCCGGCGACTTCGTCGTCCTCAACTGGCGTGCCGTCTGTGGGCAGTGCCGGGCGTGTCTGCGCGGCCGCCCCTGGTACTGCTTCAACACGCACAACGCCAGGCAGAAGATGACGCTGCTGGACGGCACCGAGCTGTCGCCCGCGCTCGGTATCGGCGCGTTCGCGGAGAAGACCCTGGTCGCCGCGGGCCAGTGCACCAAGGTCGACCCCGAGGTCTCCCCGGCCGTCGCCGGGCTGCTCGGCTGCGGCGTCATGGCGGGCATCGGCGCCGCCATCAACACGGGCGAGGTCGGCCGCGGCGACTCGGTCGCCGTCATCGGCTGCGGCGGTGTCGGCGACGCGGCCGTCGTCGGTGCGCGGCTGGCCGGCGCGGCGAAGATCATCGCGGTGGACATCGACGACCGCAAGCTGGACATGGCGAAGAAGATGGGTGCCACGCACACCGTCAACTCCCGCGCCACCGACCCGGTCGAGGCGATCCGTTCGCTGACCGGCGGCAACGGCGCCGACGTCGTCATCGAGGCGGTCGGCCGCCCGGAGACGTACAAGCAGGCGTTCTACGCCCGCGACCTCGCCGGCACCGTCGTCCTGGTCGGCGTCCCCACGCCGGAGTTGCAGATCGAACTTCCGATGATCGACGTGTTCGGCCGCGGCGGCTCGCTCAAGTCCTCCTGGTACGGCGACTGCCTGCCCTCACGCGACTTCCCGATGCTCATCGACCTGCACCAGCAGGGCCGCATCGACCTCGGCGCGTTCGTCACCGAGACCATCGGACTCGGCGACATCGAGCAGGCCTTCGCCCGGATGCACGGCGGCGACGTGCTGCGCTCGGTGGTGGTCTTCTGATGACCGCCCGCATCGACCACTTGGTCACTTCGGGCACCTTCGCCCTCGACGGCGGCGAGTGGGACGTCGACAACAACGTCTGGATCGTCGGCGACGACACCGAGGCGATCGTCATCGACGCCGCCCACGACGCCGCCGCCATCGAGGCCGCGCTGGGCGGCCGTACGCTGCGCGCCATCGTCTGCACGCACGCGCACAACGACCACATCGACGCGGCACCGGCCCTCGCCGACGCCACGGGCGCACGGATCCTGCTGCACCCCGACGATCTGCCGCTGTGGAAGCAGACCCACCCGCACCGCACCCCCGACGCCGAACTGGCCGACGGTCAGGAGCTGGAGATCGCCGGGACCACGCTCCAGGTCCTGCACACGCCCGGTCATGCCCCCGGTGCGGTCTGTCTGTACGCCCCCGAGTTGGCCACCGTCTTCACCGGGGACACGCTCTTCCAGGGCGGCCCCGGCGCCACCGGACGGTCCTTCTCGCACTTCCCGACGATCGTCGAGTCGATCAGGGACCGGCTGCTCGCGCTGCCGGCCGAGACGACCGTCCGTACCGGACACGGGGACTCCACGACGATCGGCGCGGAGGCCCCGCACCTCGACGAGTGGATCGCACGCGGTCACTGACCGCCGGGACTCACCGGTCCGGCCACGCCGAGAGCCGCAGCCCGCTCTCGAAGCGGCGCGGCCCACCCGTGACCGGATCGGTGAACTCCAGCACCCGCGCCAGGAGTTGCAGCGGACGCGTCCAGTCGTCCGCCGCACCCTCCGGTTCGATCACCGGATAGACCGGATCGTGGACGAGCGGCAGCCCCAGAGCGTTCATGTGCACCCGTAGCTGGTGCGTCCGGCCGGTGGTGGGCAGCAACCGGTAGCGGCCGAGCCCCTCCCGGTGCTCCAGCAGCTCGATCCGGCTCTCGCTGTTCGCCTCGCCCGGCTCCTCCCGGGCGGCGATAACCCCGCGCTCCTTGACGATCCGGCTCCGTACCGTACGGGGGAAGGTGATCGAGGGGTCGTACGGAGCCACCGCCTCGTACTCCTTGCGCACCAGCTTGTCCCGGAACAGTGTCTGGTACGCACCGCGGTCCTCGGGCCGTACGACGAAGAGCACCAGGCCCGCGGTCAGCCGGTCCAGCCGGTGCGCGGGCTGCAGCGACGGCAGCCCCAGTTCCCGCCGGAGCCGCGCCACGGCGGTCTCGGTGATGTGCCGGCCGCGCGGCGTCGTGGCGAGGAAGTGCGGCTTGTCGGCGATGACGAGCCGGGCGTCGTGGTACACCACGCCGACCGGGAACGGCACCGGCTCCTCGGGCGCGAAGTCCCGGTGGAACCAGAGGAAACGGCCTGCTGCGTACGGCTCGTCAGGGGCCACGGGTCCGTGCACCGAGACGAACCGGCCCTCGGCGAACATGGCGTCCACCCGGTCCGCCCCGATCGCACCGGCGAACCGCGCCAGCAGATGGTCGCGGACCGTCGCCCACTCCCCGCCCGGATCCTCGGGGAGCCGCACCCTGACCGGATCGATCCCGTCCCGCTGCGGCAGAGGCGCCGGCGGAGGCTTCGCACGGCCCCTCATCGCGCAGGCCCTGCCTGTCCGTCGGCGCCCGGGGCGCGGCGGCTCGAGGTGCTGGTGGTCATGGTGCGGGCAATCCTGTCACAGCGTCGGCGCAGGTCACCGACGGCTGCGCGGTCACGCTCCACCGGCAGCGGCGGGCTGCAGAGTCCTCTCCTCGGTGGCCGCGGCCGATGCGCTCGGCCGCGCGGTCACCGAGGAGGAACGGGCCCTCCTCACCTCCTGCTCACTCCACGGTCGAGAACAGGAACGAGAACTGTGCCGCCGCCACGTCGAGCCGGTACTGCGGCAGGACGCCCGGCCCGCACGACTGTGAACCGATGCCCTGCATCGCGTGATCCAGATTGACCCAGACGGTCTCCCCGGCCACCAGATCCGGCAGATGCTCCGCCGCGTCCAGCTGCTCGCTCGTCCACCGCCGGGCGGTGAACCAGAACGGCGCAGCGCCTTCCGCCCGTAGCCCCGCACCGCCGCCGTCCGTCAGCTCCGCCCACCGGACGTCGGCCCGCGCACCGTTCTCCTGCGGCCGGACGTACGGGGTCTGCATCGCGTCCACGGGCATCTCCCACCGCCCGAGCACCGACGCGGTCCGGGTGTCCGGATACGCCTCGCCGGGCCCGCCGCCGAACCACCGCGCCCCGCCGTACGCGGCCGGCAGCCCGAACCGGACCCCGAGCCGGGGCAGCGGCACCCGCCAGTCACCCTCGGGTGCCACGGACACGGTGAGCCCGAGCCGTTCCCCGTCCGCTGTCCACCGGTACTCCGTACGCAGTCCCAGGTCCACTCCTGCGGGCGCCACCCTCGTCCGTACGGTCAACGAGTCCTCGCCCACCTCCACGGTGTCGATCCGATGACGCATCCGATGCAGCCCCGCCTCCCGCCACCGCAGGCCGTACCGCTCGTCCGGCTGCCAGGCCGCACCGTTGTCGTTGTCGGTCGGCGCCCGCCACACGTCGAGCCGCAGCCCCTCGACCGGCACACCCCCGATCCGCACCAGCGCCCCGCTCCGCGCGTCGAAGACACCGGCCCCGAGCGTGATCACCCCCTCGGCCGTCTCCGGACGCCGGCGCAGCGTGGCCGCCGCCGGCACCGCCGCGTCGACCTCCACCTGCCCCCACGCCATCACGTGCCCGCGCTCCGCCCACGCGGTGTCCTCGGCGAGCAGCGCCCGCACGGTCCACACCCCCGGGCCTTGCCCGGGGAGCGGCACCTCGGCGTGGGCCCCGGGGGCCACGTCGGGGACGGTGAGCGCGCCCGAGCCGCGGACCCCGCCGTCCACCTCGTGCGACCAGACGAACTCCACGTGGTCCAGCCCTGCGAAGTCGTATCCGTTACCGATCCTGACCGTGCCCGCCGACGTCCCGGCCTCGATCCGTACCGGCTCGATGACCTTCATGTATTCGATCAGCCCGGGGGAAGGGGTGCGGTCGGGGAAGAGCAGCCCGTCGCAGACGAAGTTGCCGTCGTGGAGTTCCTCGCCGAAGTCCCCGCCATAGGCGAAGCCGTGCTCCGGGTGGGCGAGACCGTGGTCGATCCACTCCCAGACGAACCCGCCCTGGCAGCGCTCGTACCGCTCGAAGAGCCGCTGGTACTCGCTCAGCCCGCCGGGGCCGTTGCCCATCGCGTGCCCGTACTCGCACATGATGAACGGCATGGCGCGCCGCCGGGCGTCCAGTTCCGGGTCGCCCCACGGGTCCTCGGCCCGCTTCCCGATCAGCTCGACCTCGGCGTGCGTCGGATACATCCGCGAATAGAGGTCGACGTCCTTGCAGGACAGATCGCCCTCGTAGTGCACCAGCCGGTCCGGATCCCGGCCTTTGATCCAGTCGGCCATCGCGGTCAGTCCGCGCCCCGACCCGCATTCGTTGCCCAGCGACCAGATGATCACCGACGCGTGGTTCTTGTCGCGCTCGACCATCCGCGCGGCCCGGTCGAGGAGCGCCGGGGTCCACCTTTCGTCGTCGACCGGGTTGTTGCGCCATTCCAGGTCGACAAAGCCATGAGTCTCCAGATCGCACTCGTCGATCACCCAGAGCCCGATCTCGTCACAGAGATCCAGAAACGCCGGATGCGGCGGATAGTGGCTGGTCCGCACTGCATTGATGTGGTGCCGCTTCATCAGCACCAGATCGCGCCGCATGGTCTCCACGTCCACGGCGCGCCCGGTCTCCGGGTGGAACTCGTGCCGGTTCACGCCACGGAACAGCACGCGCCGGCCATTGACCTGGACGACCCCGTCCTCGACGACGACGGTACGGAAGCCGATCCGCAACGGGATCCGCTCGCCCGGTGTCACCAGCTCGCCGTCGTACAGCCGGGGCGTCTCGGCGGTCCACGGCTCGACCGGCACGGTCACCGCCTCACCCGTCGCGACGTCGACCCCCAGCTCGGGCACGACCACCCGGCCCCCGGCCCCGTCGCACTCCACCCGCAGGGTGCCGCCCCCGGCGCGGTGGTCGTAGCCGGCGTGCACGAAGAAGTCCCGGGGCGCCCCCTGTGGCCGGTGCAGCAGCGTGACGTCCCGGAAGATCCCGGGCAGCCACCACTGGTCCTGGTCCTCCAGATAGCTCCCGGACGACCACTGATGCACGCGGACGGCCAGGACGTTGCCCTCGGCCCGCACGATGCCGCCGACCGCGAACTCGTGCGGCAGCCGCGACCCCTTGAAATCGCCCAGCTCCTCGCCGTTGAGCCAGACCCGGGCGGCGGACTCCACCCCGTCGAACCGCAGCACGACGTCGCCGCCCGCCGGCCATCCGTCGGGCAGGTCGAAGGTCCGCAGATGGTCACCGGTCGGGTTCTCGGTCGGCACGTGCGGCGGGTCGACCGGGAACGGGTAGACGACATTGGTGTACGCGGGCGCTCCGCCGGCCCCTTGCAGCACCCAGTGCCCGGGCACCGCGACCGTCTCCCAGCCGGACGCGTCGAACCCGGACCCTGCGAACGACGCGTCCTCGGCGGTCGCGGTCGGCGAGAGCCGGAACCGCCACTGCCCGTTCAACGACATCCGCAGCGCGTCCGACCCGGCGTACCAGGACCGGGGAGGCAGTCCGCCCGAGCCGGGGGACACGTCCACGTGCCAGGGGAGAGGGTGGCTGTCCTTACGGCTCATGATTCTCCTTGCTCGGCAACGCCCGCTTCGATGCTGGACGTTAGCCAGGGATGAACCGTTTCAACAAGGGGGCGGAGAGCGGCGTCGGACCGAGAGGCGGCACCGGCAGCCCGGCGTGCGCAAGGCGCCGGCGCGCGGAGGCGGGGCTTCCGGGCGGGACCGCCCGCGCAGTCGGCGGCGTCGGGCGTCCCGGGCGCGTCATTGGCCCGGTTGCGTGACATTCCCGCTCCGCCCGGACCGCTCTGCGCGCCGGGTCCGGGCCGCTCGCCGCGCTCGGTGTTCCCTTCCTGGGGAAGGTGGTGCGGCGCGAAAGGGCTCGCTTCCGCTCCGGCAGGACGGTGCGGTGACGCCGCGACATCCCTCCTGCAAGCGACTGCCGGTTCAGCGGCCCGCCCGGCGGCCATGTCCGCCGACGGGCCGCCCCGAGTGCCGAAGGAGAAGTCGTGGTGGCTGGAAGTACCGGTGAGGCCCCGGGCGCGATGTCCGCGCGGATCGTCGCAGGGCAGAAGGCGATGGTGACCGGGGCCAACTCGGGTATCGGCAGGGCGACCGCCGTGGCACTCGGACGGGCCGGTGCGGACGTCGTGGTCAACTACGTGGTCGGTGAGGAAGAGGCCGAGAAGGTCGTCGCCGAGATCAAGGCTTTCGGAGTCCGCGCCTACGCCCACCAGGCCGATGTCTCAGACGAGGACCAGGTCGTCGGCATGGTCGCCCGCATGGTCGAGGAGTTCGGCACCATCGACATCATGGTGGCCAACGCGGGCCTCCAGCGGGATGCGCCGAGTGTGGAGATGACGCTCGCCCAGTGGCAGAAGGTCATCAGTGTCAACCTCACCGGCCAGTTCCTCTGCGCGCGGGAGGCCGCCAAGGAGTTCGTGCGGCGCGGCGTCGTGCCGGAGGTCTCCAGGTCCGCCGGGAAAATCATCTGCATGAGTTCGGTCCACCAGATCGTCCCCTGGGCGGGCCATGTGAACTACGCCTCCTCCAAAGGCGGCGTGGGCATGATGATGGAGACCCTCGCACAAGAGCTGGCCCCCCAGGGAATCCGGGTGAACGCCGTTGCGCCCGGCGCCATCCGCACCCCCATCAACAGGAGTGCCTGGGACACCCCCGAGGCCGAGTCCGACCTTCTGCGGCTGATCCCGTACCGCCGGGTCGGGGAGCCTGAGGACATCGCCAACGCCGTCGTCGCGGTGGCATCCGATCTGCTCGACTACGTCGTGGGCGCCACGCTGTACGTGGACGGCGGAATGACACTCTTCCCCGGCTTCGCCACCGGAGGCTGACCCGCCGGCAGCCCGGGCGGCGCCATGCCGAGAGGCGGACCTGGCGGGGGCTCCGCCTGATCCGCCGCCGCCCGGGCGGCGCGGCGACCTCACCGCAGGAGCGCCGGGCCGGCCGCTTCCGGCGGCCGGTGGCCGAGACCGGGAGCGCGACCCGCATCCGTATCCCTCACGTCCGACGTCCCCGGGCGCGAACCATGGAGGCGCACATGCACACCACAACGGCCCTGCTGGCGAACGCCGCCCCGCCGCAGCTCCTGCCGGCCCGTCAGCTGATGGCCTTCACCCTGGCTTCGCACATCCTGCTGGTGCCCTTCGGAGTCGCGCTGCCGTGCATCACCCTGGTGATGCACCACCGTGGGCTGCGCCGGGGCGACGACGTCGCACTCAAGCTCGCCCGGCGCTGGTCCGCCGTGATGGCCGTGCAGTTCGCCATCGGGGTCGTCACCGGCACCGTGCTCTCCTTCGAGTTCGGCCTGCTCTGGCCCGGCATGATGGGCCGTTGGGGAGACGTCTTCGGACTCGGGTTCGGCGTCGAGGCATGGGCGTTCTTCCTCGAGGCCGTCCTGATCGCGATCTACCTCTACGGATGGCGCCGGCTGAAGCCGTGGACTCACTTCTGGCTGGGCCTGCCGCTGCCGCTGGCGGCCCTCCTGGGCGCGTTCGGCATCATCGCCGCCAACTCATGGATGAACACCCCGCAGGGCTTCACCCTCGACGCCGCGGGCAGACCCGTCGATGTCGACGTTCGGCAGGCCATCTTCACGCCGATGTTCGGCCCCGAGTACTGGCACTTCGCGGTGGCCATGTTCCTGACCGCCGGATACGTGGTCGCCGGCGTCTACGCGGTCGGACTGCTGCGCGGGCGCCGGGACCGCTACCACCGGCTCGGCTTCGCGCTGCCGTTCACGGCCGCCGCGATCCTCACCCCGATCCAGCTCGTACTGGGTGACTCCATCGCCCGGTCCGTCTTCCACAAGCAGCCGATCAAGTTCGCAGCCACCGAGGTCGTCTGGAAGACCGACACACATGTGCCGGAGTACGTCTTCGGACGGCTGCACCCCGACGGAACGGTCTCCGGTGGCCTGAGGATTCCTCAGCTCGACTCCGTCCTCGCCGGGTTCAGACCCGGCACCCGCGTCACCGGCCTCAGCTCCGTGCCGCCCGAGGACCGCCCCACGGCCACTCAGGCCACCATCGTCCACTGGGCCTTCGATGTCATGGTCATCATCGGCAGCCTGCTGATCCTGCTGGCGCTCTGGTACGCGTGGTACTGGTGGCGCCACCGGGACCTTCCCCGCTCGCGCTGGTTCTACCGGTGTGCCGCGGTCGCGGGGGCCGCCTGTCTGGTCGCCGTGGAATGCGGCTGGATCACCACCGAGGTCGGCCGCCAGCCCTGGATCGTCTACGGCCACATGCGGGTCTCGGAGGCGGTGACCGCCACCGGTGCGAGCTCGCTGTGGACGATGTTCACGGTCGTCGTGGTCGTGTACGTGGCGATCTTCGCCTCCTTCCTCGCCGTGCTGCTGAAGATGCGGACCCGATGGCGCATCGCCGACGCGAGCGAGACGTCCGCCACCGCGCCGCAGTCACCGGAAGCGGACACCCCCTACGGGCCGCGGGGCGAGCCCCTTGCCACGGTCACCGGCGCCGCGCCCGGCGAGCGCCACGGCCGTCCCCCTGGTGGCGCGTCATGATGCCGGAGCTCATCGCCTGGGTTCTCGTGCTCGCCGTCGCCGCCTATGCGTGCGCCGGCGGCACCGACTACGGAGCCGGATTCTGGGACCTGCTGGCCGGGGGCGCGGAGCGCGGCGAACGCCCCCGCCGGCTGATCGACCACGCCATGGGGCCCGTCTGGGAAGCCAACAATGTCTGGCTCATCTTCGTCCTGGTCATCATGTGGACGGGATTTCCGACGACGTTCCAGGCCGTCTTCGCAGCCATGTGGCTGCCCCTGGCCCTCGCCGCGGTCGGACTCGTGCTGCGCGGCGCGGGCTTCGCCCTGCGCAAACCGGCCCGACGGCTCACCCGGAGGCGCTTCTACGGCGCGGTGTTCGCCATCTCCTCGCTCGTCACCCCGTTCTTCCTCGGCGCGGTGCTCGGCGGCATCGCATCCGGACGGGTCGCGGTCGGGACCACGGCCTCCGCCGATGCCTGGGCCAATCCCACCTCGGTCATCGCCGGTCTGCTCGCGGTCGCCGCCGCCGCCTTCCTCGGGGCCGTGTTCCTCTGTTCCGACGCCCGCCGGTTCGGCGCCGAGGACCTTGTGGGGTACTTCCGGCGGCGCGCACTGGCCGCCCTCGGAGCCATCGTGGTGCTCGCCCTGATCGGTCTGCCGGTCACCCACAGCGATGCCCGCCACGTCTGGGAAGGCCTCACCGGAGGGCTCGGTCTGCTGCTGGTCCTCCTGGCCGCGGTGTGCGGCCTCGGCACCGCCGTTCTCCTTGCGCGCCGCTCCTACCGGTGGTGCCGGTACACCTCCGTGGCCAGCGTGGCCCTGACCGTCTTCGCGTGGGGCTTCGCGCAGCGCCCCTTTCTGCTGCCGACGTCCCTGACCGTGGCCGACGCGGCCGGCGCGCCGCAGACGCTGCGGTGGCTGGTGATCGTCGCGGTCGTCGCGATCGTGCTGATCGGGCCCGCGCTGGTCCTGCTCTACTGGATGGACACGCACGGGGAGTTGGATTCCCTCACCGACGCCGACACACAGGCCGGCCCGGCACCCGGTGACACCTTGTGACCGTCCCGCCGTGCGTCAGCGGAGCCGTTCGACGATGTGGTCGCCGACCCGCAGGGCATTGGCGATGGCGGTCAAGGACGGATTCACCGCGCCGATGCTCGGGAAGAAGCTGGTGTCGACGACGTAGAGGTTGTCGAGGTCATGGGCCCTGCAGTTGATGTCCAGCGCCGAGCTCCTGGGATCCGTACCGAATCGAATCGTGCCGGCCTGGTGTGCGGTGGCCCCGATCGGCATGCCCTTGTGCAGGTAGAGGCTGTGGTCCAGCAGGTGGTGCGGGTACATCCCCAATTGCCCGAGCATCTCCTGCAGTCGTTGCCGGAGCTTCGTCAGCCCCGTCATGTTGTTCTTCTCGTCGATCGACAGATGGAGCCTTCCGTCGCCGTCCAGCGTGACGCGGCTGTCCGGCAGCGGAAGGTCCTCCCCGCACAGCCAGAAGTCGACAGCGTGATGCGCGAGCACCTCGAACGGCATGTCGGGTGAGACCTTTCCGGCCCAGCGCGGCGCCTCCCCGCGGATCTGTTCGGCGTCGGACTTCCCGAGCATCTGGATGCCGCCCATCGGACAGTCGAAGTCCTCCGAGCCGAAGTACCAGTCGTTGAGCGCCAGGGTCTTCTGGAAGCGGGTCGGATTGGGCTCCCTGGAGACGGCCATCAGCGCCAGGTTGTTGTGCCTCATGTAGTGGCGCCCGACCACGTCCGAGCTGTTGCCCAGGCCGTTCGGGTGTGTGTCGCTCGCCGACCGGAGCAGCAGCGCGGCGGAGTTCACCGCCCCACAGGCGACCACCACGATGTCGGCGGCGAAGCATGCGGTCGAGCCGTCCTCGAGCTCCGCGACCACCTGGGTGACCGTGCGTCCGGTCGGGTCCGTCTCCAGCCGGCGCACAGTGGCTCCGGTGATCATCTGCACGTTGTCGTGCTCGAGGGCGGGGTCGACGCAGATCACCTGGGCGTCGGACTTGCCGTTCACCGGACACGGGAAGCCGTCGACCCGGTTGCAGCGGATGCAGACGCTGTCGTGGGTGGCGCTGCCGTCGTCGGCCTGGGTGAGGTCGACACCGATCGGCAGATGGAAGGGGTGCAGACCCTGCTTCTCCAGGTCGTCGCTGAGCTGCTGGATCCGCGGCTCGTGCCGGACCGGCGGATGGAGGTACTGGGCACCGGCCGGCCCCTCGGTGGGGTCCTCGCCGTGCCTGCCGTGCACCAGGTAGAGGTGCTCGGCCTCGGTGTAGTACGGCTCGAGGTCCTCGTAACGGATGGGCCAGGCCGGCGAGATGCCGTCGTGGTGGCGCAGTTCACCGAAGTCCTCGGGCCGCAGACGGAACAGCGCGGCGCCGAAGAACTTGGTGTTGCCCCCGACGTAGTAGTTCACCTCGGGGGTGAACTCACGGCCGTGTCTGTCGTACCAGGTCTCGGGCGCGAGGTACTTGGCCTTCACGAACACCGCGGTCGAGTCCCAGTTGTCGATCTCACGGGGCAGGTAGCCGCCCCGCTCCAGGAGCAGGACACGCTTGCCCGAGGGGGCCAGACGGTGGGCGAGTGTGCCCCCGCCCGCGCCGGTGCCGATGATGATGACGTCGTAACTCCGGTCGTCAGGCATGAGAGCCCCCGTGCCTCACAGGATCGCGATCGGGTTGACAGGTGAACCGGTGGCCGAGGGAAGCCGGAGAGGGGCGATCACGCAGAGGAAGGACCACCGGTCCTCCGCCTCGCAGACCGGCACCAGATCCTCGAACTGCAGGAAGTCCAGCAGGTGCAGCCCCATGGCGTGGACAGCGAGCACGTGTACGGGGAAGTCGACGCCCTCCGTCGTGCTGGGTGCGGTGTCGTTGTTGCCGTCGCCGCCGAGCAGCGCGACCTTGCGCTCCGCCAGGAACTCCATGGCCGTGGGGTGGAGTCCGGCACGGGCATCGGTGGTGTCCCAGGGCCCGAGCTCGTCGCGCCGGCGGCGATGGCCCACCCGGACGAAGAGCAGGTCGCCCTGGTCTACCCGGAGGTGTTGCGCGGTCTCGGCGGCAGCGAGTTCGTCCCCGGTGACGAACTCGCCCGGCTCCAGCCACGGGACCCCGCGCAAGCGCGGGATGTCGAGGAGAACGCCCCGGCCGACGATGCCGTCGCTCGCCATGCCGACCGTCAGATCGGTTGCCCCGTCCGGCGTCAGACCGCTCGCCGGCACGCCGTTGTACAGCGTCCCGTCGAAGATCACATGGCACAGGGCGTCGAGATGGCTGTCGGCGTCACCGTGCACGTTCATGGCGATGCGGTCCCTCGCGAACTGCAGCCCGCTCTCCTTGATTTCGCCCACGACCGCGCCGGTCATCACATGTCTGCAGGGATCGGGGTTGTCCGGCCCCCGCCGGGTCTCGACGGGCGCCGCCATCGTCACCGTGAGTCCCGATCCGACCTCGTCCGCCGCCGCCCGCACCTGCCGCGGTGTGATGTTGTCCAGGGCGCCGCGGTCGGCAGCACCCGGCGCGGCCCTCCGGCGAACGCGCGCATGGAGACCGGCGAACTCCGCGGCGCTCACCGAGAACGCTGCTGCCTGGCGTGGCTGTGCGGTCATGGGCCGTGATCCTCTCGGAGAGCCTGCCGGGCGGCTGCCCGGGCGAGCGGTCTCCCGGCGGTTGCCGGGACGGCGGGGTCAGCGGCCCTCCTCCAGATCGAGCGCCGCGTCGAGCGTGGTGGCGGCCATGATCAGGGACAGGTGGGTGAACGCCTGCGGGAAGTTGCCCAGTTGCTCCCCGCTCGGACCGATCTCCTCGGCGAAGAGCCCGACGTGGTTGGCGTAGGTCTGCATCTTCTCGAAGGCGTATCTCGCCAGTGGGAGCCGCCCCGCGCGGGCCGCCGCGTCGACGTACAGGAAGGTGCAGAGACTGAACGTGCCCTCGGAGCCGCGCAGCCCGTCGGGTGAGGCCGCGGGGTCGTAGCGGTAGACGAGGCTGTCGGAGACGAGTGTGCGATCCATGGCGTCCAGCGTGGACAGCCAGGCCGGGTCCTCGGGGGCGATGAACCCGACTCTCGGCATCAGCAGCAGCGAGGCGTCGAGCACGTCGCCGCCGTACTGCTGGACGAAGGCCTTCTCCGACTCGCTCCAGCCACGCTCCATGATCTGCTCGAAAACGGCGTCCCTGGTCCTCGTCCACCTGACGGTGTCGGCAGGCTTGCGGAAGACGTCCGCCAGGCGAAGCCCGTGGTCGAAGGCGGCCCACGTCATCACCCGGCTGTACGTGAAGTTCTTGCGGCCGCCACGGGTCTCCCAGATGCCCTCGTCCGGCCGGTCCCAGGCGTCCGCGAGCCAGTCGAGCGTCCTGGTGAGTGCCTTCCAGCCCGAGTAGGTGGCGCGCCGGCCGATCTCGTGGCCCTGCGCCAGCGCGTAGACGGCTTCGCCGTAGATGTCCAGCTGGAGCTGGTCGGCCGCGCCGTTGCCGGCACGGACGGGGTACGAGCCCTGATATCCCTCGAAGTGCTTCAGGGTCTGCTCGGGCAGGTTCGGGTCGCCGTCCACGCGGTACATGGTCTGCAGCGGCTCCCCGCCATTGCCCTCGCGCTCGTGCAGCCGGGCGACCAGCCAGTGGACGAACGCGGCCGCTTCCTCGACGAAGCCGAGATCCATCAGGGCGCGCACGGACAGCGAACCGTCGCGGATCCAGGTGTAGCGGTAGTCCCAGTTGCGCTCTCCGCCGACCTGTTCCGGCAGCCCCATGGTCGGCGCAGCGACCATGGCTCCGGTGGGGGCGTAGATGAGCAGCTTCAGGGTGATGGCCGAGCGGTGTACGAGCTCGGGCCAGCGGCCCCGGTAGCGCGAGGTGCGCAGCCACGCCTTCCAGAAGTGGACGACGTCCCAGGACCGTTCGGTGATCCCGTCGATGGTCAGAGGCGGGGGAGCCGCGCCGCCGGGGTCGCAGACGGTGAACACGGCGCTGCCGATCTCGCCCGCCTTCAGGGTCACCGTCCCCCGGACATCCCGGCCGTCGCGCTCCAGCGGGAAGGTGCTCTGCAGGTGGGCGCTGATGCCGGGGGCCCGGAAGAGGGCGCCGTCGGGACCGAGGCCGAGCTCGTGCTCGGCCCGGCCGTAGTCGAAACGCGGCCGGCAACGGAGTGTGAAAGCCACTGTCCCCCGCACGACCCGCACCACACGGACCAGGGTGTGCCGGTCGGTGGCGGTACCCGTCCGGTCGGGAGGCATGTAGTCGACCACTTCGCCCACCCCGTCCGGCGACATGAACCGGGTCACCAGGACCGCCGTGTCGGGGTAGTAGAGCTGCTTGCAGCTGATGCCGGACTGCTCCGGCGCCAGCTGGAAATACCCCCCGCGCTCGACGTCGAGCAGTGCCGCGAAGATGCTGGGCGAATCGAACCGGGGAGCGGCGAACCAGTCGATGACACCCCGGGACGAGACGAGCGCGGCAGTCTGCAGATCGCCGACCAGCCCGTGCTCGGCGATCGGCGGATAGCGTTCGTCCATCGTGGCTCCGGTGGTAGGAAGCCCCGAGCCCCCACCACCACTATCCGACAGAACGGATACCCGCGCCTGGTCTGCACGGGTACGGGCGGGCCCCGCCCGACCGGTGCCACGGGGTGACCGCTCGACCACACCGTGGCCCTGGTGCGGTGGACGGGCGGCCCGGCCGAGGACCGCCACGTATGCCCCCCGTGGGCGAACTTGCGCGGCCGTCGGGGCGGGACACCCGTGTCCCGCTTGACTCGCCAGGTCGTTGTCCGCACGCTCCCGAGAGGCGGCCGACGGCCCGGCCGCCACCCAGCCCGGACTTGCGGGCCGTCCGCCTTCGAGCAGACCGAGGAGGCCACGCGTGCACGAGAGCCGGACCGGACGACAGCTGACCCTCCGGCATGGGGACCGGCGCGCGGTCGTCGTCGAACTCGGAGCGGCCCTACGCCACTACGCCGTGGGCGACCGGCTCGTACTCGACGGATTCGCGCCGGACGACCGGATCACCGGCGGGCGCGGTCAGATCCTCGCGCCGTGGCCCAACCGGATCCGGGACGGCCGGTACCGCTGGGACGGGCAGGACCAGCAACTGCCTCTGACCGAACCGGAGAACGGCAACGCCATCCACGGACTGCTCCGCTGGACGTCGTGGCGGATCGTCGAGGCGCAGAACGACCGGGCAGTGCTCGATGTCTCCGTGTGGCCCCAGCCCGGTTACCCCTTCCACCTCCGGGTCCGCGCGGAGTACACCCTGGATGACGACGGGCTCGGTGTGGCCGTCGTCGCACGCAACCTCGGCGAGAACGCCGCACCCTACGGGGTCGGCCAGCACCCCTACCTCACGGTCGGGACCGCGACCGTGGACGACGCGCTGCTGACCGTACCGGCGCGGACCCGGCTGCGTACCGGCGAGCGGGGGCTGCCGGTGGCTGCCGAACCGGTCCAGGACACTCCGTTCGACTTCCGTACGCCTCGAGCCATCGGGAGCCAGCGGCTGGACACCCCGTTCTGCGACCTCGACCGGGATGCGCGCGGGCGGGCCGTGGTCAGCCTCGCCCACTCCTCCGGCGCATGGGGTACCGACGTATGGCTCGGAGAGGGCGCCGATCACGTCCAGCTGTACACCGGTGACACCCTGCCCGAAGGGCAGCGGCGCCGCTCCGTCGCCATCGAGCCGATGTCGTGCCCGCCCGACGCGTTCCGCACCGGCACGGGACTCGTCACTCTGGGGCCGGGTGAGGAGCACACGGCCCGCTGGGGGCTCACCCCGTGGCAGGAATGACGGCTGCGCCGCGGTGCTCGATGCGGCCCGGTCCCCGGGGCGCGGGCAGCAGGAGCGTCCACCGGCCGGTCGGATGACCCGGCACCGCGGAGGCGCTGCATGACGACGGATCAGGTCCTGATGGGCGTGGGGCTGACCCTGGTGCTCGCCGTCGGGTCGCAGGTCCTGGCAGGCCGGCTCCGTATCCCGGCACTCATCGTGCTGCTGCCGGTCGGGTTCGCCGCCGGCGCGCTGGTGGACGAGATCGACCCCCAGCGGTTGCTGGGCCCGGCGTTCTCCCCCCTGGTCTCGCTTGCAGTCGCGGTGATCCTCTACGACGCCGGCCTCGGGCTCGACCTCAGAAAGCTCAAGGGCCACACCCCCCGCGTCGTCGTCAGGCTGATCTGGGTCGGAGCCCTGGTCACCTGGGCGCTCGGCACGCTGTTCGCCATGCCGCTGCTGGGCATGGACCGGCGGGCGGCCCTGATGCTGGGCGCGATTCTCGTGGTCTCCGGGCCGACGGTCGTCGGGCCGCTGCTCGGCTTCGTCCGGCCGAAGGAACGGCTGCAGCACATCCTGGTCTGGGAGGGGTCCCTCATCGACCCGGTCGGCGGCATCCTGGGTGCCCTCGTCTTCCACCTGGTCAGCGCGACCACCGGGCGTCATTTCGGCGGCGGAGCGGTCGAGTTCCTCGCAAGCGTGGGGGTCGGGCTCGCGGGAGGCGTCGTCGGAGCCGCGCTGCTGCGGGTGCTGCTGTGCCGGCTCCGGCTCGGCGAGATCCTCGGGACCACCGCCCAGCTTGCCGTGGTGATCGCGGTGGCGGCGTTCTGCGACGTCGTCCGCGAGGACTCCGGACTCATCGCCGCCGTGATGACGGGCCTGGCCGTCGCCAACCTCCCTCGGTTCGACGTCCCGGCACGCCGGCCCTTCTTCGAGACCCTCGTCAGTCTCATCCTCGGTCTGCTCTTCATCTCGATCTCGGCCACCGTCACCCCGCAGTCGCTGCGGCACGTGGTGCTTCCCGCGCTGGGGCTCACCGCTGTGCTCGTACTCCTGGTCAGGCCCCTGGTGGCGTTCGTGTCGACGCTCGGAACGGACCTGAGCAGGGGCGAGCGGGGCTTCGTCGGCTGGTTGGCACCGCGGGGCATCGTCGCGGCGGCGACCGCCTCGACGTTCTCCGCCACCCTGGTCGCGAAGGGGATCGGCGGCGCTTCGAAGATTCTGCCCACCACCTTCGTCGTCATCGTGGCCACGGTGACGCTGTACGGGCTGACGGCATCGGCGGTCGCCAGGCGCCTGGGCGTCGTCAGACCGGCCCGCTCACGTCCGCTGCTGGTCGGCGGCGAGCCATGGGTGGTGGACCTCGGGCGGGCGCTCAGGGCGGCGGGACTGCAGGTACTGATGTGGGCCGGCCTGGAGCAGCAGCGTGAGCGCATCGGACAGGCGGGACTCGAACTGGCCCCGGGGGAGCTGCTGGCCGCCGCCACCGGTGAGGGCGCCGAGCTGGAGGGCATCACGGCGGTGTTCTTGCTGACCGCCGAGGACGATTTCAACGCTCTGGCGGCCACCGTCCTGCGCGGCAGCGTCGAGGGATCGGTCCATCGCGTCGGCTCTCCGCTCGAGAGCGTCGGTGTGGTCGCCCCGTTCATCGGCGGCGAGGTCCTGTTCGGCGCGGAGCTGACCGGGGTGGCACTGTCCCGGAGATACGAGAAAGGGGCGTCCATCGTGACGAGGCCCGCAGACCAGGCCGCGCCGGCCGGCTGGGACATGCTGTTCCTGGTCCGGGGCGACGGCCGGCTCGATCCGGTCACCGAGGCGAACCGGCCGCTGCCCGGACCGGGTGACCTCGCCGTCCTGCTGGCTCCCGCCTCTACCGATCGCCCTGCTGTGCCACCGGCCCCGGGGCAGTGGTGACACCGGCGTAGGACCACAAAAAAGCAGATGCGGATCGAGTGACTCGATCCGCATCTGCTCCGTCTTCCCGCACAACGGGGGAAGATCGCTGGTGTCCGAGGGGGGACTTGAACCCCCACGCCCGATAAAGGGCACTAGCACCTCAAGCTAGCGCGTCTGCCATTCCGCCACCCGGACAAGGTGTCTGTCTCGCGGGCCGTGCCCGTTCCGACGTGGAAAACAATAGCAAACATTCGGAGGTGCTCGATCACGCCACTGGCCGTGCGAACGGCGCGTGACAGGAGGACGGGCGGCCTTGGGCGAGCGGGCCCGGCGCGGGAGGATGGGCGGGAGCACCAGGGTGACAGTGGAAGGAAGCAGTGTGAGCGAGACGAACAAGGTCGGCGGCCCGTCCGGCGAGGACGAGGTCGTGGACCTCTGCCGCGAGCTGATCCGGATCGACACCAGCAACTACGGAGACCACTCGGGCCCGGGTGAGCGGGTGGCCGCCGAGTACATCGCCGAACAGCTCGCCGAGGTCGGGCTCGAACCGAAGATCTTCGAATCCCACAAGGGCCGTGCCTCCACCGTGGCCCGGATCGAGGGCGAGGACCCGTCGAGGCCCGCGCTGCTCATCCACGGCCACACCGACGTCGTGCCGGCCAATGCCCAGGACTGGACGCACGACCCGTTCTCGGGCGAGATCGCGGACGGCTGCGTGTGGGGGCGCGGCGCGGTCGACATGAAGGACATGGACGCGATGACCCTCGCGGTCGTCCGCGACCGGATGCGCAGCGGTCGCAAGCCCCCGCGCGACATCGTGCTGGCGTTCCTGGCCGACGAGGAGGCCGGTGGTACGTACGGTGCGCGGTATCTCGTCGACAAGCACCCGGACCTCTTCGACGGCGTCAGCGAGGCGATCGGTGAGGTCGGCGGCTTCTCCTTCACGGTCAACGAGAAGCTGCGGCTCTATCTCGTCGAGACGGCCCAGAAGGGCATGCACTGGATGAAGCTCACCGTGGACGGCACCGCCGGGCACGGCTCGATGACCAACGACGACAACGCGATCACCGAGCTCTGCGAGGCCGTCGGGCGGCTCGGGCGGCACAAGTGGCCGGTCAGGGTGACCAAGACCGTACGGTCCTTCCTCGACGAGCTGTCCGACGCGCTCGGCACCCCGCTCGACCCGGAGGACATGGACGCCACGCTTGCCAAGCTGGGCGGCATCGCCAAGATGGTCGGCGCCACCCTGCGCAACTCGGCCGCCCCGACCATGCTGGGCGCCGGGTACAAGGTGAACGTGATCCCCGGCCAGGCCGTCGCCCATGTCGACGGCCGCTTCCTGCCCGGCTTCGAGGACGAGTTCCTGACCGACCTGGACCGGATCCTCGGCCCGCGGGTGAGGCGCGAGGACGTGCACGGCGACAAGGCGCTGGAGACCAGCTTCGACGGCTCCCTGGTCGATGCCATGCAGGTCGCGCTGAAGGCGGAGGACCCGATCGCCCGCGCCGTCCCGTACATGCTCTCCGGCGGCACCGACGCCAAGTCCTTCGACGACCTCGGCATCCGATGCTTCGGATTCGCGCCGCTGAAGCTGCCGCCGGAGCTCGACTTCGCGGGCATGTTCCACGGTGTGGACGAGCGAGTGCCGGTCGACGGTCTGAAATTCGGCGTGCGGGTGCTCGACCGTTTCATCGACAACTGCTGAATCAGCACGCCGGTAATCGCCAGCGTGTGCGTACGTGACCGGAACGAGTGAAAGGAACCATACGCTCGTAGCCCCATTACTTCTTCCTCGTTACAGGTGATGCGGTCCGCGGCTGGGGCCGCATTGCCAACTAGGAGGAATAATGATCAAGAAGGTCGTCGCTGCTGCGGCAGTCACTGGCGGTCTGGTGCTCGCGGGTGCGGGCATGGCCGTCGCCGACTCGGGCGCGCAGGGTGCCGCTGTCGGGAGCCCCGGTGTGATCTCGGGCAACACGATCCAGGTTCCCGTGCACGTGCCGGTGAACGTGTGCGGCAACACGATCTCCGTGATCGGGCTGCTCAACCCCGCCTTCGGCAACGGCTGCGTCAACGGCTGATGTTGTGCATCAACCCGTAAGGGTTTGAGCCCGGTCGGCCCCGGGGTGCACGCCATGCACTCCGGGGCCGACCCGGCACTCCGTCCCCCGCACGGTCGAGTCCGGGGGTTTTCCGGAAGGTAGAAGGCAGGAACAACGTATGCGACAGGTCACGCGAAAAGGCCTGATCACCATGGCGGCGGCGGGCGGAGTGCTCGCGCTGAGTGGTGGCTATGCGCACGCCGACGCGGGAGCGACCGGCGACGCATCGAATTCCCCGGGGGTGCTGTCAGGGAATTCGGTCGAGATCCCGGTCCATGTACCGGTCAATGTGTGCGGTAACGCCGTGAGTGTCGTCGGACTGCTCAATCCCGCAGCCGGAAACGCTTGCGGAAGCGGTTCGGAAAGCGGTTCGGGAAGCGCGACTACGACCCGACACGGCTCGGCCGCCCCCGCATCGGGCAGCCGGGCATCGAACGGCGGGGCCCAGGACCCGTCGGCAGTCGACCTCGGGCCGGGAACCGGCAAGCACCGGGCCGTCGGCAGCGACAGCAGGGGCGGGGCGACCGCTGAGGGGTACACGCAGGGCTCGCCCGGCATCCTCTCGGGCAACACCGTCCAGGCGCCCATCGACATCCCCGTGAACGCCTGCGGGAACAGCATCACCATCGGCGGACTCCTCAGCCCGTCCTCCGGCAACAGCTGCGAGAACGACCCGGACGTCGCACCACCGCCGGTCAGGCATGTCACCCCGGGCAAGCCCACCCACCCGATGGGGCTCACGGGGTTCGGAGTGCCCACCGCTCCGAATGCGCCCGAGCCCCTCGAGCTCGCTCACACCGGCGCGGGCGGGCTCGACCTGCTCGTCCCGGCGAGCGCGGGCCTGCTGCTGGCGGGCGCGGGCACGGTGCTGTACCGCCGCTCCCGCATGTCCGCGTAACGGCAGGACGAACACGGGCACAGGTGGAACGAAACGAGCGGGCCCCGCGGATGCGGGGCCCGCTTCGTGTCACCAGGTGGCCCGTAGCTGGCGGATGATCCGTCGACGCAGCCGCACCCTGCGGCTGCCGTCACGGCGCAGCGTCAGTCGGTCCAACTCCCAGTGCCCGTACTCGGCATGGTCGGTCAGCAGGCGGGCCGTCTCCTTCCGGGACACCCCGCGCGGCACGTACACGTCGACAAATTCGTATTCCGGCATCGCATCTATTGTGCGGGCAGAGGCTGTGTACGGATAGCGTCTGCACTATGTCTGATGCTGCGCAGCCCACCGCTGCCGAGGTACGCGCCGCCGCCGATGCCGTCAAAGCCGCGCTCGACCATCACCTCGAGGCGGTCGAGCGCCGGTCCGGGGACGACGACCCGGCCGTCTACGACGCGTTCAACGCACTGGCCGCTGCGGCCGAGGTCTACGACGAACTCCTCTACGACCGCTACGACGAGGTCACCCCCTTCGAGATCCCCGGCGTCGACGACTCCATGCCGCCGTATGCCGGCCCTGAGGAGCCCAACGCGCTCAGCGTGCTGATCCGCCGCGACTACGCGGTGGTGGAGCCGACCCGGCTGCTCGCACAGGCGCAGCGGATCGTCGACGCGGATCCGGGCGACGGCGGCAAGGGGACCGGCGCCGCGGCCGGAACCAGTGTCCATGCGGCGCTCGGTGTGCTCTTCGGCGAGTACGAACCGGACGAGGTCGCCTCCCGGCACCAGGAGTTCGGTCTGGAGGAGGGCGACTCCACGCTCTGGGTCTCGGCGGCCGAGGAGCTGCCCGAGGCGGGGGAGTGGCTCAGCGCTCCCTTCGACGAGGCCGACCCGCAGCTGGTGGTCTGCCGCTTCGACGTCAGTTCCGTCTTCGACGAGGACGACCTCGACGAGGAGCTGGACGACCTGGCGACCGACAGCTCCTGATCCCGTCGCGGGCGGAGCCGGAGGACCGATGTCGTGTGCGGTCCTCCGGCCCTCCGGTCGTCTAGACCGTGGCCGTCGGCAGCGCCTCCAGCAGGGCGCGCAGCCGGGTCGTGCGGTCCTGGGTCGGGGACTGGGCCACTGCGCGCGGCAGCGCCTGGTCCACCCCGTGCACCACGGACAGGTGCCGCTCCCCACGGCTGAACGCCGTGTACACCCACGCCCGGCTCAGCCCCTGCGCGGCATCACCGGGCAGTACGACGACCACCGCCGGCCACCTCATCCCGGCCGCCTGGTGGGCGCTGAGGGCCCAGCCGTGGCGTACCGACGACTCCACCCGCTCCTGCGGTACGACGACCGGCGTGCCCGCGCAGTCCAGATGCAGGCCCTCGGCGTCGGCCGAGACGACCGCACCGGGGACCGTCCTGCCGGGCGTCGGGATGTGCACGACCCGGTCGCCCGGGTCGAAGCCGCCGAACCGTCCGGGGCCGGCGTTCAGCCGCTGCTTGAGCGCTGCGTTGAGCGCCCGGGTGCCCGCCGGGCCGCCGTGCCCGACGGTGATCACCTGTGTGTCGGCCGACGGTACGCCGATGGCGCGCGGCACCGAGTCGGCGACCAGCTGCACGGTGCGGTGCACCGCCTCGCCCGCGTCGTGCACGGGGACGATCACCACTTCCTTGCCGGGCGCTTCCACCTGGTTCAGCTCACCGATGCCGATACCGGAGACCAGCTCGCCGATCGGACCGGGATCCGGCGTACGGGAGACCACCTGCGGGCAGGCGCGGGCGGCGAGCACATCCGCGAACACCCGGCCCGCACCCGCCGAGCCCAGCACTCCCGGATCGCCGCTCAGCACCAGGCGGGTGCCGTCGGCGAGGGACTCCACCACCATCGCGGCCGTCTCGACGTCCAGCTGCGGGGCGTCCAGCACGACCAGCAGGTCGACGGCGATCGCCCCGTCCTCGTCCCGGCCGGGTCCCTCGGCGCCGGAGAGCAGTCCGGCGAGGCTGACGGCCGCCGACGGGTCGTGGAGCGCCTCGGCCAGCCGCCGCCTGCCGTCCACGCTGTGGGTGGCGCCGACGGCCTGCAGCCCGAGGGAGCGGGCGGCGGTGATCAGCGCGGCGGGTTCGGCCCTGGCCGCCTCACCGCCGGTGTGCGCGACGAGGCCACCGACCGCGACCGTGCGGATCAGCTCCGCCGCCGAGGGGGAACCGGCGGCCGCCGCCGGCTCCGACCAGTCGGCATCCTTCTCACAGGCGTTGACCAGCCGTGCCAGGCCGTCGGCGAGACTCTCCTCGGCGAGCGCGTACCGGTCGAGGCCGAGCAGCACCTGCGGCGGCTCCTGACCGGCGTGGCCCTCGGCCTGCTCGCCGGATTCCGCGAGCTCCTCCGCCCCCTCGTCGTCCGGCTCGTCCAGGCCCTCCTGGAAGACCAGCACGACGCCCTCGGCGACAGCGTGCTGCACGGCCGCCGCGGGGTCGGTCACCGCACGCTCGGCGAGCGCGGCCCGCACGGCAGAGGCGTCCAGCGCGGTATGCCCCTGCAGCGCGGCGCGCTCCAGCAGCCAGCCGACCAGCGCCGCCGTACGCCGCTCGTCGTCCGGACCGCAGGCGGCGCCCAGCAGCGCCCGCGCGAAGCCGTCGGCCTGCTCGGGCCGGACGCCGGCGACGGCCAGCAGCTGCCACGGGTCCTCACGCAGAACGTCGGCCGCCTGTGCGCCGAGCGTCTGTGCCGCCGGGCCCGCCAGCACCTCCGGCGCCCCGCCCTCAGCCAGCACGGCCGACACCGCGGCCACGGCCTCCGCGGAGGCGCCCTGCGGCGCCCGGACAGGCTCGGATGCACGGGGGCGTACCGGCGCGGGTGCGGGCGCGACCCGGCGGGGGGCGGGCGCGGGCGCGTCGAAGAACGCCGCACCGGGCTTCTCGCCGCTCTCCACGGCGCGCACCGCTGCCAGCAGATCGGCGGCCGGCCCGCTCAGCTTGGCGCCGGCCGCGATGGGACCGTCCTTCTCGGCCTTGCGCTTCTCGATCCGCTCCCGCAACTCACGCTGGGCAGCGAGCTCGGCCTCGGCCTCGGAGAGTGCGGCGGCCGCCTCGCCGTCGGCCGGGTCGGCCGTGTCCGCTGCGCCGGCCGTGTCCGTCCCGTCCGTCTCCTCCGCCTCGGGGTCCGTGGCCCCGCTCGCGTCGCCTCCCACGTCCTCGGTGGACGGGTCGGGTGCGGCGGCAGCGGTGTCCGCGACAACGGTGTCGTCGCCGGCGGCCGAGGGGCCGGGGGTTTCCCCCCGGGGAAGCGCAGTCACAGCGTGCTCCAGTCCTGGTCGGGATAGCGGTGCACGGGCGCCGACACATCGTCGAGCGCCTGGCAGATCTCGTCAGGAAGACTAAGCGCCTCCACTGACAATGCCTCCGTGAGCTGCTGCGCGTTGCGCGCGCCGACGATCGGGGCCACCACTCCCGGCCGGTCCCGGACCCAGGCGAGCGCCACCTGCAGGGCCGTCGTGGCCAGACCGTCGGCCGCCGTCGCCACCGCGTCCACGATGCGGCTCGCCGGGTCGTCGAGATACGGCTCGACGAACGGGGCCAGCAGCTCCGAGGCGCCGCGCGAGTCCGCCGGAGTGCCCGTCCGGTACTTGCCGGTCAGCACCCCACGGCCCAGCGGGGACGACGGCAGCAGCCCCACGCCCAGATCGAGCGCGGCCGGCAGCACCTCGCGCTCCACGCCCCGCTGCAGCAATGAGTACTCCATCTGCGTACTGGCCAGCCGGGTGCGCACCCCGGGCGAGGCGAGCTGCCAGGTCGCCGCCTTGGCCAGTTGCCAGCCGCAGAAGTTGGACACCCCCGCGTACCGGACGCGGCCGGTCGACACCGCCAGGTCGACCGCTTGAAGGGTTTCCTCCAGCGGCGTCACCGGGTCGAAGGCGTGTACCTGCCACAAGTCCACGTAATCCGTACCGAGCCGCTCCAGCGAGGCGTCCAGCGCGGCCAGCAGATGCCCGCGCGAGCCGTCGAAACGGCGGTACGGATCGGCCACGCTGCCCGCTTTCGTGGCGATGACCAGATCGTGCCGAGGCACCAGCCCCTCGATGAGCCGCCCCAGCAGGTACTCGGCCTCCCCGCCGCCGTACACATCGGCCGTGTCGACCAGTGTGCCGCCCACCTCCCAGAAGGCCTTCAGCTGTTCCGCAGCGTCGTGCTCGTCGGTGTCCCGGCCCCAGGTGAGGGTGCCGAGCCCGATCCGGGACACTCGAAGGCCGGTACGGCCGAGATGCCTCTGCTCCATGGGCGCTGAGATTACTGGCCAGAGCCCCACTCGGCGGAAGCCTGTGGACAACCGGGGGCCGGGCTGCCCCTGCCGGATCCCCTTGCCGCGCGCTAGAGTCCCCGGCACAGGGACGTTACTGATCGGTAAGGGGAGCGGCTATGCGGCTCGGCATCAATCTCGGTTACTGGGGCGCGGGAATGGACGGCGACAACCTCGCCGTCGCCCAGGAGGCCGACCGGCTCGGCTACGACGTCTGCTGGGCGGCCGAGGCGTACGGCTCCGACGCCCCGACCGTACTGACCTGGGTCGCAGCCCAGACCGAGTCCATCGACGTCGGCTCCGCCATCATGCAGATCCCGGCCCGCCAGCCCGCCATGACGGCGATGACCGCCGCCACCCTCGACTCGCTCTCCGGCGGCAGGTTCCGCCTCGGCCTCGGAGTGTCGGGACCGCAGGTCTCCGAGGGCTGGTACGGCGTCAAGTTCGACAAGCCGCTGGCCCGCACCCGTGAGTACGTGGAGATCGTCCGCCGGGCGATGTCCCGCGAGCGGCTCTCGTACGAGGGCGAGCACTGGACGCTTCCGCTCCCGGACGGCCCGGGCAAGCCCATCAAGCTGACCGTCCATCCGCAGCGCGAGCACATTCCGCTGTACATCGCCGCGATCGGCCCGAAGAACCTGGAGCAGACCGGCGAGATCGCCGACGGTGCGCTGCTGATCTTCCCGTCCGCCGAGCACCTCGAGGACACCGCGGTGAAGCACCTGCGGGCCGGCCGTGAGAAGGCCGGGAAGACCATGGAGGGCTTCGACGTCTGCCCGACGCTGCCGCTGGCCGTCGGTGAGGACATCAACGGGCTCGCCGACATGTTCCGCCCGTACACCGCGCTGTATGTCGGCGGCATGGGCAGTCGCAAGCAGAACTTCTACAACCAGCTCGCCCAGCGCATGGGGTACGAGAAGGAAGCCGCCGAGATCCAGGACAAGTACCTGTCCGGCGACAAGAACGGCGCCGCGGCCGCCGTGCCGCACCAGCTGATCGACCAGACCACACTGCTCGGCTCGGTCGAGCGGATCGCCGAGCGGATGCAGGCGTACGCAGCCGCCGGTGTCACCACGCTGACCCTCGCCCCGGCCGGCTTCACACTCGACGAGCGGCTCGCCGCCCTGCGCGCCGGTACGGACGCCCTGGAGCTGTCCGGCCTCGCGTGACCACCTGAGCGGACAGCACTACGGCCGTGGTGGGGGCTCGGGGGTCTTCCCCGCCACGGCCGTTACGCAGCACAACGCGCCACGCCGTCATCGGTTACGCTCCGCCCGTTCGGCCCCGTCGAACCGGACTCCGGTTGCCGACTTCTCCGTACCGCACTTGACTTTCCTTCTGCGGTCACCGGCACGGAGGCGCCAGCGATGCTCTCGGCAAAGAACCTGTTCCAGGAGATCCTCGACAACGACGAGTCCTTCCGGCTCTTCTGCTCCATCGCCGCCGGCGGAGAGTCCCAGGGCGGCTGGGAGAACGGCCGCATCGCGGCCCTCGCTCCCGAGAGCCAGCGCACCCTGGTCCCCAAGATCGCCCGGCACGGCGCCGACGAGGACAAGCACGGCCGGATCTTCAACGCCTTGCTGAAGCGGCGCGGCCTGCAGCCGGTCGAGGTGCCGTACGAGACCGACTACACGATGCTCCTGGAGCAGCACGGCATCGGCCTCGCCCACGAGCAGCTGAAGTGTGACCGACCGCTCACCGAGCAGGACATCATCACGTATCTCGCGCACAGCAGAGTCACCGAGCAGCGCGCCTCCGAACAGATGGCACTGCTCCTCAGGTACTTCGCCGACCATCCCGACCTGGGCCGCGCGGTGAAGATGATCTCGAACGACGAGGACAACCATCTGTCCTACTGCCACGAGGAGTTGCTCCGGCTGGCCCGGTCCGGACACGGCCGGACGATCCAGCGCATCCTGCGGGAGTGCGCGCTGACCGAGATCCGGGTGTACCGCGACGTCAGCCTCGCCGTGATGGACCACATGGGGCGCATCCTGGGCTGGCCCAAGGCCAAGGCGGGGGTGCTGGCCGCCGCGATCCGCGGCCTCTACGTGTACGAACGCCTCGTCGGCTGGCGGCGCATGGTCAGCCTGGCACCGCCCGAGCGGCCCGACGCGCTCGGCGGCCCGCCGGTCCCGGCGCCCGAGTACGCCTGAGCCGCGCAGTCGGGCCGTCCGTCCGCGTCGTGGGCTCCGCCGTCCCCTCAGAGCCAGCCGCGGCGCTTGAACATGCGGTACAGGCCGAAGACCGCACAGCCCATCAGCACGATCACCGTCGGATACGTCCACACCCAGTGCAGCTCGGGCATGTGGTCGAAGTTCATGCCGTAGATCCCCGCCACCATGGTCGGAACGGCAGCCATGGCCGCCCAGGCCGAGATCTTCCGCATGTCGTCGTTCTGCCGCAGCCCCGTCTGCGCCAGATGCGCGGCCAGGATGTCGGAGAGCAGCCGGTCCAGCCCCTCCACATGCTCGTTGGCGCGCGTCAGATGGTCGCTCACGTCCCGGAAGAACGGCTGCGAGTGCTCGTCGACGAACGGCACACTGGCGCCCGCCAGCCGGCCCATGGGCGCGCTCAGCGGGCCGGTGGCCCGACGGAACTCCAGCACCTGCCGCTTGAAGGTGTAGATGCGCGACGCGGTGTTCTTGGTGTCCACGCTGCCGCTCGGTGCGAACACCTCGGTCTCCAGCTCCTCCAGGTCGACCTGGAGCTCGGCCGCCACATGTATGTAGTGGTCGACGACCGCGTCGCTGACCGCGTACAGCACCGCGGTCGGACCGTGCCTGAGCACCTCCGGTTCGGCCTCCAGCCGGCGGCGTACCTCGGCGAGCGGCGCACTCTCGCCGTGCCGGACCGTCACGACGAACGAATCGCCTATGAAGAGCATCAGCTCGTCGGTGGTCACCGTGTCGCCCTCCGGCTCGTACACCACCGGCTTGATGACCACGAAGAGGGAGTCGTCGTACACCTCCAGCTTGGGCCGCTGGTGCGCGCACAGCGCGTCCTCCACGGCCAGCGGGTGCAGCCCGAACTCGCTGCTGACGAGGTCGAACTCCTTCTCCGTGGGCTCGTGCAGTCCGATCCAGAGAAAGGCGTCCCCGGTGGCCCGTGCCTCGTCGAGGGCATCCGAGAAATCGGCGGGTCCGTCGGTACGACGCCCGTCCCGGTAGATGGCACAGTCCACAATCACGGCGCGCATTCTTCCCTGCTCCGGGCCCTGGCGCACCTTTCGGGGAACGTCGGCCTACGCTGGCCGGTATGCCGACCCTGATCCTCGTACGCCACGGACGCTCCACCGCCAACACGGCCGGGGTGCTCGCGGGCCGGACCCCCGGTGTCGCGCTCGACGAGCGCGGCGCCGCGCAGGCCGCCGCGCTGCCCGGGCGACTCGCCTCGCTGACCCTCGCCGCCGTCGTCAGCAGCCCCCTGCAGCGGTGCCGGGAGACACTGCAGCCGCTGCTCGACGCCCGGCCCGCGCTGCCGCTGCACACCGACGAGCGGATCAGCGAGTGCGACTACGGCGACTGGTCGGGGCGCAAGCTGGCGGAACTCACCGACGAGCCGCTGATGTCCGTCGTGCAGCAGCACCCCTCGGCCGCGGCGTTCCCCGGCGGGGAGTCGATGCGCGCCATGCAGGCACGTGCCGTCGACGCGGTACGGGACTGGAACGCCCGGATCGAGGCCGAGCACGGCGACGGAGCCGTGTACGTCATGTGCTCGCACGGCGACATCATCAAGTCCCTCGTCGCCGACGCACTCGGGATGCACCTCGATCTCTTCCAGCGGATCCAGGCCGAACCCTGCTCGGTCACCGCGATCCGGTACACCCGGCTGCGGCCCTTCCTGCTGCGGCTCGGCGACACAGGGGACTTCGCCTCGCTGGAGCCACGCGAACAGAGCGCAGGCACCGATGCGGATACGGATGCGACGGTCGGGGGCGGCGCTGGGGCGCCGTGATCGCTTCGCGCAGTAGGGTGGACGCGCCGTAGGCGCCTCTCCGGGGGACCGACTTCCCGGAACCCCGGCCGCCCCTCATTTGCCGTCAATACTCAAGGGAGACAGGACGTGTCCCGTCAGGTGTTCCTCTACGACCCCCCGGACCGTTTCGTGGCCGGTACGGTCGGGCTGCCTGGACGTCGTACGTTCTTCCTGCAGGCCTCCTCAGGCGGACGTGTCACCAGCGTGGCCCTGGAGAAGACCCAGGTCGCCGCGCTCGCCGAACGGATCGACGAGCTCCTCGACGAGGTGGTGCGGCGGACCGGAGGGAACTCACCGGTGCCCGCGGTGGCACCGATGGATGTCACCGACACCGCGCCGCTCGACGTGCCCGTCGAGGAGGAGTTCCGGGTCGGCACCATGGCACTCGCCTGGGACGGCGAGGAGCAGCGCATGATCGTCGAGGCGCAGGCCCTGGTCGAGCTGGACGCGGACTCCGACGACGATCTCGCGGAGGCCGAGGAGCGGATGCTCCAGGACGAGGAGAACGGTCCGCCGATGCTCCGGGTCCGGCTCAGCGGCGCGCAGGCCCGCGCGTTCGCCAAGCGAGCCCTGGACGTCGTCAACGCCGGCCGTCCGCCGTGCCCGCTGTGCAGCCTGCCGCTCGACCCGGAAGGACATGTATGCCCGCGCCAGAACGGATACCGCCGGGGAGCCTGACGGACGCCGAGCTGGTCAACCTGCTCACCAAGGGCCAGCTCACCGTCCTCGGTCAGGTCCGGGGGGCGTCCAACGCGGTGCTCTACTGCACCGTCGCGTACGAGGGCGAGGAGCGGACCTGCGTCTACAAGCCCGTCGCCGGGGAACAGCCGCTGTGGGACTTCCCCGACGGCACGCTCGCCCAGCGGGAGGTGGCCGCGTACGAGGTCTCCGAGGCGATGGGGTGGGGGCTGGTGCCGCCGACCGTGCTGAGGGACGGGCCGTACGGGGAGGGCATGTGCCAGCTGTGGATCGAGGCGCCTGCCGGGGAATCGGCGGACGGTGACTCACCGCTGCTGGCGCTCGTCGAGGACGAGGAGCCTGGGGACGGGTGGAAGCCCGTCGCTCTCGCCGAGGTGGGCGAGGGGAAGACGGCCCTGCTGGTGCACGCGGACGATCCGCGGCTGCGGAGGCTCGCGGTGCTCGACGCGGTGATCAACAACGGTGACCGCAAGGGCGGCCACCTGCTGCCCGCGCCCGGCGGCCGGCTGTACGGCATCGACCACGGTGTGACATTCAACGCGGACGACAAGCTGCGGACGCTGCTGTGGGGGTGGGCGGGCGAGCCGTTGACGGCCGAAGCCGTCGAGGTGCTGGGGCGGTTGGCGGAGGAACTCGCGCCGGGGGCGGCACTGGTCACTCGACTGGCGGAGCTGATCACCGCGGTGGAGATCGACGCGTTGCGGGGGAGAGTGGAAGGGCTGCGGGTGGCGGGGCGGCATCCGGAGCCGAGTGGGGGGTGGCCGTCCATACCGTGGCCGCCGGTGTGACGGACGAGACATTGTTCTGCCCTCACCCGTCCCTCCCCTGAACCGGGGCTCAGCCATGGACCCTGGTGTCCTCAAGCGCCGTACGGGCTTGGCTCTTCGGGGGATCCACCCCGGACCCCGCCCCTCGGTCCGAGCGCCGGAGGGGCCGCACGGGACTGGCTGGAATTGACGGTCGGGCGGAAACGGCCGCATCGAACGTGTCCGCCGATCGAGGACTTCTTTTTCGTCCCGCCCGGCGTCCGAGGGCGTCTTCCAGGGGCTTTGAGGCCGTGCCCCGCTTCGGGAAAGGGGCGGCGCGAGGAGGACACATCCGCCACGCGCAAGACCGCCTCTCCGGCCAGGATCGCGTATCCGGTTCGTATCCGGAAGCAACGTCCGGTTACGCTCATGACATGCATGCCTGGCCCGCTTCTGAGGTCCCCGCCCTGCCTGGCAAGGGCCGCGACCTTCGGATCCACGACACCGCGACCGGCGGACGGATCACTCTTGACCCCGGTCCCGTCGCCCGCATCTACGTCTGCGGCATCACGCCGTACGACGCGACCCACATGGGTCATGCGGCGACCTACAACGCGTTCGACCTCGTTCAGCGCGTGTGGCTCGACACCAAGCGGCAGGTTCACTATGTCCAGAATGTGACTGACGTGGACGATCCGCTGCTGGAGCGGGCCGTGCGCGACGGTCAGGACTGGACCGAGCTCGCCGAACGCGAGACGGCCCTCTTCCGCGAGGACATGACCGCCCTGCGCATGCTTCCGCCGGAGCACTACATCGGCGCGGTGGAGGCGATACCCGGCATCGTCCCGCTCGTCGAACGCCTCCGGGACGCCGGCGCCGCCTACGAGCTCGACGGAGATGTGTACTTCTCCGTCGAGGCCGACCCGCACTTCGGCGAGGTGTCCAACCTGGACGCCGAGGCGATGCGGCTGCTCTCCGCGGAGCGCGGTGGCGACCCGGAGCGCCCGGGCAAGAAGAACCCGCTCGACCCGATGCTGTGGATGGCCGCCCGCGAGGGCGAGCCGAGCTGGGACGGTGCCTCGCTCGGCCCGGGCCGGCCCGGCTGGCACATCGAGTGCGTGGCCATCGCCCTGGACCACCTCGGCATGGGCTTCGACGTCCAGGGAGGCGGGTCCGACCTCGCCTTCCCGCACCACGAGATGGGCGCCTCGCACGCCCAGGTGCTGACCGGCGAGCACCCGTTCGCAAAGGCGTACGTGCACGCCGGGATGGTGGCCCTGGACGGCGAGAAGATGTCGAAGTCCCGGGGCAACCTGGTCTTCGTGTCGGCGCTGCGCCGGGACGGCGTGGACCCGGCCGCGATCCGGCTGGCCCTCCTCTCGCACCACTACCGGTCGGACTGGGAGTGGACCGATCAGGTGCTCGCCGACGCCGTCGAGCGGCTCGGACGGTGGCGTTCCGCCGTCTCCCGGCCCGACGGACCGTCCGCCGACGCCCTGGTCGAGGAGGTCCGCGAGGCCCTCGCCGACGACCTGGACGCCCCGGCCGCCCTGGCGGCCGTGGACCGCTGGGCCGAGCGTCAGAACGCCGAGGGCGGTGCGGACGAGGGTGCACCCGGTCTCGTCTCGCGTACCGTCGACGCGCTGCTGGGTGTCGCGCTCTAACACGTTGTAACGACCCGTCTGTTTCCGTCCGGTGACCGGCCTTGGACTTCTCCACGAAGTTCGGGGCCGGTTCTGTTTTGTCCATGGTCAAATGCTCGAGACTGCGCTAAAAGCGCTCTATGCAATCATCAACGCGCATCAGAGTGGCAGCAGTTGCAGCTCTGCTGGGACTGGTCGCCGTCTTCGCGGGGCCCGGCAGCGCACAGGCGGAGTCGGCCGAGCCCGACGCCACGACGGTCGGTGATGTCACCGGCTTCCACGCCGACGGGCCCGTCTACCACCTCGAAGCCGGCACGGCCGAGGCCCGCGTGAGCTTCGTCTCCACCGAGACCTTCCGTATCGAACTGGCCCCGGACGGTACGTTCGCCGACCCGACCGGCGACGACATAGTCCTGCCGCAGGGCGCCCCGCCGCACACCCGGTGGAAGGAGAGGAGCGACCGCTACGAACTCTCCACCGGCAGCATCACCCTGCGCGCCTACAAGTCGCCGCTGCGCTTCGAACTCCGGCGGGCCGACGGCAGCCTCGTCTGGTCCGAGGCCAAGGGGCTGAGCTGGGACGGGACGCGGACCACCCAGACCCTGGCCCGCGGCGCCGACGAGCAGTTCTACGGCGCCGGGATGCAGAACGGCCGCGGCAACACCTCGCACCGCGGCCAGACCGTCGAGGTCGGCGTCGACTACAACTGGGACGACGGGGGCCACCCCAACTCCGTGCCGTTCTACCTCTCCTCGGCCGGATACGGCGTCTTCCGCAACACGTACGCACCCAACACCTACGCGTTCACCGACCCGGTGACCACCAGCGCGCAGGAACAGCGCTTCGACGCCTACTACTTCGCCGGCGACGGTGCCAAGGACGTCATCGGCCAGTACACGAAGCTCACCGGCAAGCCCTTCCTGCCGCCCGTGTACGGAATGGAGATCGGCGACGCCGACTGCTATCTGCACAACGCCAACCGTGGCGAGCGCCGCACCCTGGACGCCCTGAAGATCGCCGACGGTTACGTCGAGCACGACATGCCGAACGGCTGGATGCTCGTCAACGACGGCTACGGCTGCGGTTACGAGGACCTCGCCGAGACCGCCAAGGGCCTCCAGGACCGTGGCATGCAGCTCGGACTGTGGACCGAGGACGGCATCGACAAGATCGCCGACCAGGTCAAGGCAGGGCAGCGGGTGGCCAAGCTCGACGTCGCATGGGTCGGCTCGGGCTACAAGTTCGCTCTCGACGGCTGCAAGGACGCGTACAAGGGCATCGAGGACAACAGCGACGCCCGCGGCTTCACCTACGCTCCCGAGAGCTGGTCGGGGGCGCAGCGCTGCGGCGTCCAGTGGTCCGGTGACCAGTACGGCACCTGGGACTACATCCGCTGGCAGATCCCGACCTACGCGGGGGCCACGATGTCCGGCCTCGCCTACACGACCGGCGACGTGGACGGCATCTTCGGCGGCAGCGCCAAGACGTACACCCGTGACCTGCAGTGGAAGATGTTCCTCGGCACCACGATGACGATGGACGGCTGGGCGGCCAGCGACAAGCAGCCCTACCGGTACGGCGAGCCGTACACCACCATCAACCGCGACTACCTCAAGCTCAAGGAGTCGCTGCTGCCGTACCAGTACTCGTACGCACACGAGGCGACCAAGACCGGCGTCGGCATGGTCCGCCCGCTCGTCCTCGAGTACCCGGACGACCCCAAGGCGGCGACGGACGCGGCGAAGTACGAGTTCATGTCCGGCGAGGACTTCCTCGTCGCACCCGTCTACCAGGACAGCACCCGGCGCGACGGGATCTATCTGCCGAAGGGCACCTGGATCGACTACTGGAGCGGCCGGACGTACGAGGGGCCGACCACCGTCGACCACTACAGTGCCCCGCTCGACACCCTGCCGCTCTTCGTGAAGGCCGGTGCCAGCGTGCCGATGTGGCCGGGCATCCGCTCGTACCAGGACCGCACGAGCGACTCCCCGCTGGCCTGGGACATCTACCCGCAGGGCAGGTCCTCCTTCACGCTGTACGAGGACGACGGCGTCACCCGCCGGCACCGCGACGGCCAGTACGCCACCCAGCGGGCGGACGTCGACGCACCCGTCCGGGGTTCGGGCGACATCACTGTGAACATCGGTGAGAGCAAGGGGCACTTCACCGGCAAGCAGAGCCGGCGACCGTACGAGTTCAGCGTGCACACCGGGTCGGCACCGAGGTCCGTCGAGCTGAACGGCACACTGCCCCGGTTGGGCTCCGCGGCCGCGTACCGGACCGCCAAGCAGGGCTGGTGGTACGACCAGGACGACCGCGGTGGCGTGGTGAAGATCAAGACCGCGCCGCTGAGCACGGACCGGAAGTTCAGCCTGAGGCTGAAGGGAACCAGCGCCGTCGGCGGCAGGAAGGCGTCCACCACGGCCGTCGTCTCCGCGCCGGACGCGCAGGAGGTCGGGGCGGGAGTCGAGGGCACCGTAGCCGTCGATGTCACCGCGGGCAGCGCCGATGTGACGGACGCGGCGGTCACCCTGGACGTCCCCGAGGGGTGGCAGGTCACCCCGGCGAAGACCGTGGACCGGATCCCGGCGGGAACCACCCGGCGGGTCGAGGTGGCGGTCACTCCGGCCAAGGACGCCGTGGCCGGGGAGGCCCGGATCACCGCGCTCGCTCGCTACCGGGCGGCGGGTGAAGCCCGTACCACCGTTCAGCGGTTCGCGGCCGGGGTGATGCCTCAGCCCCCGACCGCCGACACCTGGGCGAGCGATCTGGTCTGGCTGAAGTCGACCAACGGCTACGGGCCGGCCGAGCGCGACCGCAGCAACGGCGAGTCGGGTGCGACCGACGGGCACACCCTCACCCTTGCCGGGAAGACCTACGAGAAGGGGATCGGTTCTCATGCCGACTCCGACATCGAGGTCTATCTCGGCGGGCGCTGCACCACGTTCACCGCCGACGCGGGGATCGACGACGAGATCAACGGCTACGGCGAAGTGGCCTTCTCCGTCGAGGCGGACGGCAAGGTGCTGTGGACGTCGCCGAAGGTGACCGGGGCGTCGGCGACCGTGCCGGTCGAGGTGGACGTCGCCGGTGCGCGCCATGTGCACCTGAAGGTCACCGACACCAACGGTTCCAAGACGGGTGACCACGGGGACTGGGCCGCGGCGCGGTTCAGCTGTTCCTGACAGCAGGAGCGCCGGGCGGGTCACACCCGCCCGGCGCTCGGCCGGTCGCGACGCACTGCCGTACCGTCCTCAGTCCTCCGATGAATCCGGCGAACCCGATGAGTCCTCGGGACCGGAACCGGTGTCGTCGTCGGAGGGCCTGTCCTGAGCGGACTCGCCCGTGGCTCCCTGCGGCGGTCCCGGCTCCGGCTTCGGCGGCTTCGGCGGTCTGGTCCGCCCGCTCGACGTGTCGCGCAGGTATGAGGCGTCACCGCTCTCGGTGGCATGCCCGCCGGGCGCGACGTCCCGGCGCCGCAGATAACGCTCGAACTCCCGGGCGATGGCCTCGCCCGACGCTTCGGGAAGCTCCGCGGTGTCCCTGGCCTCCTCCAGCGTCTGCACGTACTCGGCCACTTCGCTGTCCTCGGCGGCCAGTTGGTCGACCCCGAGCTGCCAGGCACGCGCGTCCTCGGGCAGTTCGCCCAGCGGGATGCGCAGCCCGATCAGGTCCTCCAGACGGTTCAGCAGCGCCATGGTCGCCTTCGGGTTCGGCGGTTGCGACACATAGTGCGGCACCGCCGCCCACAGGCTCACCGCGGGCACGCCGGCATGCGTGCAGGCCTCCTGGAGGATGCCGACGATGCCCGTCGGGCCCTCGTACCGGGTCTCCTCCAGGTCCATGGTGCGCGCCAGGTCCGGATCGGACGTGACCCCGCTGACCGGTACGGGGCGGGTGTGCGGTGTGTCGCCGAGCAGTGCGCCGAGGACCACCACCATCTCCACGCCCAGCTCATGGGCGAAGCCCAGGAGCTCGTTGCAGAACGAGCGCCAGCGCATCGACGGCTCGATACCGCGGACCAGGACGAGATCGCGGGGTTTGTCCCCGCCGACGCGGACCACGGAGAGCCGGGTGGTCGGCCAGGTGATCTTGCGTACCCCGCCGTCCAGCCACACCGTCGGCCGGTTGACCTGGAAGTCGTAGTAGTCCTCGGCGTCGAGCGCCGCGAACACCTCGCCCTTCCACTCCCGGTCCAGGTGCGCGACCGCTGTGGAAGCGGCGTCACCTGCGTCGTTCCATCCCTCGAACGCGGCCACCATGACCGGGTCGATCAGCTCGGGAACCCCCTCGAGCTCGATCACCCAGGCCTCCTTCCGAAGTTCCCTTGCGTACGCACCAACCTTACGGCTTCCGGCCTCTCCCGCCGCAGCCCCTGTGCACGGCCGGGTGAACCCGGCCCCACGAGGTGCATCACCGGTTCAACCAGGGCATCTGTTTCCGAATACATCCGAGCTGTGTCGCGGGGATTTCGTCTCAACTCTGGACGTTGGGGCTGTCGCACCGCTATACATCGGATGACCAGAACAGAGGTCCGATGTTATTCCCCTGGGGGCGCACATGAGTCAGACCGTCACGGACTTCGAGGTCCACGACATCCGCTTTCCGACCTCGGAGCAACTGGACGGCTCGGACGCCATGAACCCCGATCCCGACTACTCCGCCGCCTACGTCGTCCTGCGCACCGATACCCCGCTCGGCTCGGAGGCGGACGGAACCGTCATCGAGGGCCATGGCTTCTGCTTCACCATCGGACGCGGCAACGAGGTCATGGCAGCCGCCATCGAAGCGATGCGCCCGTATGTGATCGGGCGCGCGGCCCCCCGTACCGCGGCCGATCTCGGCGCGCTGTACCGCGAGCTCACCCATGACTCGCAACTGCGGTGGCTCGGCCCCGAGAAGGGCGTGATGCACATGGCGGCAGGCGCGGTCGTCAACGCGGCCTGGGACCTGGCCGCCAAGCAGGCGGGCCGACCCGTCTGGCAGTTCCTCTCCGAGATGACGCCGCAGGAGCTCGTCTCCCTCATCGACTTCCGCTATCTCACCGACGTCCTCACCCCCGACGAGGCACTCGAGATCCTGCAGGCCGCCGAACCGGGCCGCGCCGAACGTGCCGAACGGCTGCGCGCCGAGGGCTACCCCGCGTACACCACCTCACCGGGCTGGCTCGGCTACTCCGACGACAAGCTGGTCCGGCTCGCGAAGGAGGCCGTCGCCGACGGGTTCACCCAGATCAAGCTGAAGGTCGGCGGAGACCTCGGCGACGACATCCGCAGACTCGCCCTGGCCCGCGAGGCCGTCGGACCCGACATCAGGATCGCCGTCGACGCCAACCAGCGGTGGGACGTCGCCGACGCGGTGGAGTGGATGACCGCGCTCGCGCCGTACGACCCGCACTGGATCGAGGAACCGACCAGCCCCGACGACATCCTCGGCCACGCCGCCGTACGGGCCGGCCAGCCGATCAAGGTCGCCACCGGTGAACACGTCGCCAACCGCGTCGTGTTCAAGCAGCTGCTCCAGGCCGGCGCGGTCGACTTCGTCCAGATCGACGCCGCGCGAGTGGCGGGCGTCAACGAGAACCTGGCGATCCTGCTGCTCGCCGCCAAGTTCGGCGTGCCGGTCTGCCCGCACGCGGGCGGCGTCGGACTGTGCGAGCTGGTGCAGCACCTGTCGATGTTCGACTATGTGGCCGTCTCCGGCAGCTGGGAGAACCGCGTCATCGAGTACGTCGACCATCTCCACGAACACTTCGCCGACCCCACCGTGATCGAAGCGGGGCGCTACGTCGCCCCGCGCGCCCCGGGCTTCTCCGCCCGGATGCTCCCCGCCTCGATCTCCGCACACCGCTACCCGGAGGGCCCCGTATGGCAGGCCCGCCGCACGCCTGAGGAGGCCGACCGATGACCGGTACAAGGGACTTCGAGGGGATGTCCGCCCTGGTGACGGGCGGCGCCTCCGGTATCGGGGCCGCCGTCGCGACCCTGCTGCTGGAGCGCGGCGCGCACGTCGCCGTACTCGACCGGGAGACCGCCGGCGCCCCCGCGGGCACGTTCGCCCTCAAGGCGGACGTCACCGACGACGACGCCGTACGCGAGGCGGTGGACCGGGCCGCCGCCGAACTGGGTGGTCTGCACACCCTGGTCTCCAACGCGGGCATCGGCTCCATCGGCACCGTCGAGGACAACGACGACGACGAGTGGACCCGCGTCCTGGACATCAACGTCCTCGGCATGGTCCGCACCGCCCGGCACGCCCTGCCCCATCTGCGGCGCGCGGCGGCCGACCGCCCCGGCTCCGTCTCCATCACCCAGACCTGCTCCATCGCGGCGACCGCCGGGCTGCCGCAGCGCGCCCTGTACAGCGCCAGCAAGGGCGCGGTCCTGTCGCTGACCCTCGCCATGGCCGCCGACCATGTCCGCGAAGGAGTCCGCGTCAACTGCGTCAACCCCGGCACCGCGGACACCCCGTGGATCGGCCGGCTCCTCGGTCAGGCCGGCGACCCGGCAGCCGAGCGCGCCGCCCTCAACGCCCGGCAGCCGCTGGGACGGCTGGTGTCGGCCGACGAGGTGGCCGCCGCGATCGTCTACCTGGCGAGCCCGGCCGCCGCCTCGGTCACCGGCACGGCACTCGCCGTCGACGGCGGCATGCAGGGCCTGCGACTTCGGCCCGCCGCCGACTGACCCCGCTCCAGCGCCCCTTGAGCCCCACGCACCAGTCTTTGCCAACCCAGCACCGAGCCGGTACTCCACAAAGGACGGGACACCAATGAGAGTGCGTACGACAAGTGCGGCAGTCTGCGCCGTACTGCTGGCCGTCACTGCCCTCGCGGGCTGCAACCGCGAGTCCACCGACGACGGCGCCGGCGCCGGGAAGGTCGGCATCGACCTGCCGCGCAGCGACAGCGACTTCTGGAACTCGTACCAGAGCTACATCGAGAAGGGCGTCAAGGCGGGCGACGTCAAGGCACTGCCCCTGACCAACTCCCAGAACGACATAGGCAAGCTCGTCGCCAACGTCCAGACCTTCACCGACCAGGGCGCCAAGGCCGTGGTGATGGCCCCGCAGGACACCGGCGCCATCGCCGAGTCGCTGAACACGCTGAACGACAAGAAGATCCCGGTCGTCAGTGTCGACACCCGCCCCGACAAGGGCAACGTCTACATGGTGGTGCGTGCCGACAACAAGGCGTACGGCACCAACGCCTGCAAGTACCTCGGCGAGCAGCTGAAGGGCAAGGGCAAGGTCGTCGAGTTCCAGGGCGACCTGTCCTCGATCAACGGCCGCGACCGGTCCCAGGCCTTCAAGTCCTGCATGGACAAGGACTACCCGGGCATCAAGGTCTTCGAGCTGGCCACCGACTGGAAGGGCGACGTGGCGTCCGCCAAACTCCAGTCGACGCTCGCCGCGCACCCCGACATCAACGGCATCTACATGCAGGCCGGCGGCGTCTTCCTGCAGCCCACGCTCGCGCTCCTGGAGCAGAAGAAACTGCTGAAGCCGGCCGGTACGGCGGGTCACATCACGATCATCTCGAACGACGGCATCCCGGAGGAGTTCGACGCCATCAGGTCGGGCAAGATCGACGCGACGATCTCCCAGCCCGCCGACCTGTACGCGAAGTACGCCCTGTACTACGCCAAGGCGGCCCTGGACGGCAAGACCTTCAAGGAAGGCCCGACCGACCACGACTCGAACATCATCAAGATTCCCAATGGTTTCGAGGACCAGCTCCCCGCGCCTCTGGTGACCAAGGAAAACGTGGACGACCCGAAACTGTGGGCCAATCAGCTGGAGAAGAAGAGCTAGCCATGGACCTGGCACCACCACCTGCCGTACAGGCAGAAGGCGTCGTCAAACGCTTCGGGCCCACCGTTGCGCTCGACGGGGTGAAGCTCACCGTGCAGCCCGGTGAGTCGCACGCCCTCGTCGGCCGCAACGGTGCGGGCAAGTCGACGCTGGTCAGCGTCCTGACCGGACTCCACAAGGCGGACGCCGGCACGGTCACGTTCGGCGGGGAGCCCGCGCCCGCCTTCGGGGACACCACGGCCTGGCAGTCGAAGGTCGCATGCGTCTACCAGAAGTCCATGGTCGTCCCCGACCTGACCGTGGCCGAGAACCTCTTCCTCAACCGGTTCGACGACAATGCCCGCTGGATCAGCTGGGGGCGGCTGCGCAAGCGCGCGGAGCAACTCCTCGCCGACTACGGCGTCCAGGTCGACCCCAACACCCGGGCGCGCGATCTCGCCGTCGAGCAGCGGCAGTTCGTCGAGATCGCCCGGGCGTTGTCCTTCGGCGCGCGGCTGATCATCCTCGACGAGCCGACCGCCCAGCTCGACGCCCGGGGCATCGGGCGGCTCTTCGACAAGCTCCGGGAACTGCAGAGCCAGGGAGTGGCGTTCCTCTTCATCTCCCACCATCTGCAGGAGGTGTACGAACTGTGCACGACGGTCACCGTCTACCGCGACGCTCGGCACGTCCTGACCGCCCCGGTCGCCGACGTCGCGAAGGACGAACTGGTGTCGGCGATGACGGGTGAGAAGTCTGGCGGCGCCGTCGCCTGGCATGCGACCGGCACCGCCACGCCGCCCGCCACGTCGGTCCAACCCGTTCTGAGCACCCAAGGGCTCACCCTGGAGGGCTGGTTCGAACCAGTGGACCTCCAGGTGCGCCCCGGTGAGGTGCTCGGCCTGGCCGGTTCCGCCGCCAGCGGCAACACCGCACTGGGCGAGGTGCTGTCGGGCATGCGCAAGGCGGGCGGCGGCACGGTCCGGGTGCACGGTGCGGCCGTGCGCTCGGGAAGTGTGCCGCATGCGCTGGATGCCGGGATCGGCTACATCCCCGAGGACCGGCACGACCAGGGCCTCGTCCTCGGACGCAGCGTCGCCGAGAACGCCACCCTCACGGTCACCGACCAGCTCGGCCCGTGGGGGACCGTACTGCCCTCCCGTACCAGGGAGTTCGCCCGAGCCATGATCAACTCGCTGGACATCAAGACCCAGGGGCCGGAGCAGCCCGTCTCCGGGCTCTCCGGCGGCAACCAGCAGAAGGTGGTGGTCGCCCGCGCGCTGGCTCGCAAGCCCAGTGTGCTGGTGGCGGTCCGGCCCACCGCGGGCGTGGACGTCAAGTCCAAGGACTCGCTCCTCGGGGTCGTACGGCAGGTCGCCGACCAGGGGAACGCCGCAGTGATCATCTCCGACGAGCTGGACGATCTACGGGTCTGCGACCGCGTACTCGCCCTGTTCCACGGACGTGTGGTCGCTACATTCGCAAGCGGGTGGACCGACGGAGAACTCGTCGCCGCCATGGAAGGTGTGGGGGAAAGGGAATGACCGGCACGGTACGGCCCCCGGCGGCCGAAGACATCGAGAGCGCGCTGAAGGGTCCGCTCGCGGGCGACAGCCCGCTGAACCGGCTGAAGCTGATCCGGTGGAGCGATTTCTCCTTGGTGCCGGTGATCCTTGTGCTGATGGTGATCGGGTTCATCGTCTCGCCGGTGTTCCTGTCCTCCGAGAACCTGATCAACGTCATCCAGCAGTCCTCCGAGCTCAGCCTGCTGGTGCTCGCCCAGGCCTTCATCCTGATCTGCGGGCGGATGGACCTGTCGCTGGAGTCGACGATCGGTATCGCGCCGGTCATCGCGCTGTGGCTGGTTCTGCCGGCGGAGGGCGATCGATTCGCAGGCCTGGGAGTGATGCCCGCCTGGACGGCGATCCCGCTCTGTCTGCTGGCCGGAGTCGCGATCGGTGCCTTCAACGGCTTTCTGATGCTGAAGCTGCGCGTCAACGGCTTCATCGCGACGCTCGGCATGCTGATGATGCTGCGCGGTCTCCACATCGGCATCACCGAGGGCAAGTCGATCATCGACGTCCCGGCTTCCTTCAGCTACCTGGGCAAGGCCGCCTGGCTCGGTGCCCCGGCAGCCGTCTGGATCTGCCTGGCGCTGTTCGCCGTCGGAGGCGCGGCGCTGGCCTGGACGCGGCACGGGCGTTCGCTCTACGCGATCGGCGGCAACCCGGAGGCGGCGCGGGCAGCCGGCATCCGAGTCGACCGGATCACCTGGATCGTCCTGGCCATCGGCGGGCTGCTCGCGGCCTTCGCCGGCATTCTCTACACCGGTCACTACGGATCGGTGGGGGCCTCACAGGGTAAAGACATGATCTTCGACGTCATGGCGGCCGCCGTGATCGGCGGAATCGGCCTGAAGGGAGGTCGAGGCACGATATTCGGCGCGCTCACCGGCGTGCTCACCCTTCGGCTGGTCGTCAATGTGATGACCCTGGCCGGTGTTCCGGGCCAGTGGGAGAAGTTCCTCAACGGCGCCATCATCATCATCGCCCTGGCCGCCTCGCGCTACGCGAGCCGCGAGGAACAGGACTGAGGGCCGATCCGCGAACGGCCGGATACGGGAAGGGGCGGGTAGGGGAAGAACACCACTACCCGCCCCTTCCCGCTGCACGCGCCGCTAAAGCGTCGAACGCAGCCACTGCTCCACGCTCGCAACATGCACCGTCGCCCACGACCGCGCCGCCTCCGTGTCCCGGTCCCGCAGCGCCGACAGGATCGCCCGGTGCTCGTGCAGCGTGCGGCTGACCGCGTCCTCCTGCGTCAGGCCGCGCCACACGCGGGCTCGTGTCGTCGGCCCGGAGAGACCGTCGAGCAGGGAGCAGAGCACCGAGTTCCCGGACGACTGCACGATGCCGCGGTGGAACTCCAGATCGCTGGCGACCAGCTCCTCCACCGAGGGCTGCGCGCCGAGCGCGTCCAACTGAGAACTCAGTACGTCGAGTTGGGCCTCGGTGATCCGGGTCGCGGCCATGGCCGTCGCGGCCGGCTCCAGGATCCGGCGGACTGCCAGGAACTCCAGCACCGTGTCGTCGCGGTGGAAGTCCACGACGAAGCTCAGTGCCTCCAGCAGCAACTGAGGGTCGAGGCTGGTGACGTACGTACCGTCGCCCTGCCGGACATCGAGGATACGGATCAGGGAAAGGGCGCGGACCGCCTCGCGCAGCGAGTTGCGGGACAGCCCGAGCTCCGCCGCGAGTTCGCTCTCCTTGGGCAGACGGTCGCCGGGCCGTAGCGCGCCCGAGACGATCATTCCCTTGATCTTCTCGATCGCCTCGTCGGTGACAGCCATGACGGTCCTCCTGGATTCGGGCGGGATCAGACTTCGGAAGAAGACATCCGATGTCTCCCTTCATTATGGGGGTCGGAACCGGTGGATGAACCGGGTCTGCCGCAGCTGGTGACCGATCGCCCGGTCCCGGAGCGTCGACGGCGCCTCGCGTCGTACCACCGGGGGCGATCTCCTCCATGGACCGTGCTGGGGTCGGAGCACCGATCACTTCACGACCCCCACCGCCCCCGTGTCACATCGCGCGCGTACGGCGGCACGTGCACCGGCACTCCAGGCCGGCGGGCACGGGCGCACGTCGGTACGCGGACGGGGGCGGCTCCCCCCGTGGAAACCGCCCCCGTCCGCGTCGCCCGCCTCAGCCCTTGTCGGCCAGCAGACCCTCGACCCTGGTCCGGATCTCGTCCGTGGCCAGGCCGCGGATCGTCAGCGTCGTCCGGCGACGTAGCACGTCGTCGGCCGTCTCGGCCCATTCGTGGTCGCGCGCGTACGCGACCTGCGCCCAGATCTCCGGCGCCTCCGGGTGGATGCGCTCGGCCAGCGCCGGGTTGTCGTTCGCCAGCCGCGCGATGTCGAAGGACAGCGAGCCGTAGTGGGTGGCGAGGTGCCGCGCGGTGTCGGCGGCCATCCGCGGTCCGGGCGTTCCGCCGTCGACCAGCAGCCGGTGCGCGACCGCGTTCGGGTTGGCGATACCGGGCAGGGGGAGCTTCTTCGGCAGACGGGCCATCGGCTCCATGTCCTCGGCCAGTGGGTGCCCGGGGAGCGCGGCCAGCTTGTTCATCACCGTACGGCCGATGTGACGGAACGTCGTCCACTTGCCGCCCGCGACCGACAGCATCCCGCCGCGGCCCTCCGTCACGACCGTCTCGCGCTTGGCCTTGGAGGTGTCGCCGGGACCGCCCGGCAGCACCCGCAGGCCTGCGAAGGAGTACGTGATCAGATCGCGCGACAACTGCTGGTCCTTGATCGAGAACGCCGCCTCGTCCAGGATCTGCGCGGTGTCCTTCTCGTTGACCGCGACGTCCGCCGGATCGCCCTCGTACTCCTCGTCCGTCGTGCCCAGCAGCAGCATGTCCTCCCAGGGCAGGGCGAACGTGATGCGGTACTTGTCGATCGGGGTGGCGAGCGCCGCCTTCCAGGGGCGGGTGCGCTTCAGGACGAGGTGCGCGCCCTTGGACAGACGTATCGAAGGCGCCGCGTTCGGGTCCTCCATCTTCCGCAGGTGGTCGACCCACGGGCCGGTGGCGTTCAGCACGAGCCGGGCGGTGACGCCGAACTCCGTGCCGTCCGTACGGTCCTCCAGGTCGGCGCCCGTCACCCGCCCCTTGGTGAACCGCAGCCCGGTCACCGCGGCGTGGTTGAGGACGACCGCGCCCGCGTCGACGGCCGCACGGACCGTCATCAGTGCCATCCGGGCGTCGTTCATCTGGTCGTCGCCGTACACCGCGACGGCCTTCAGATTGTCCGTACGCAGCTCGGGCACATCGCGCTGCGCCTTCGCCGGGCTGATCACATGGCCGACGCCGTCGCCGAACGCGGACAGCGCCGAGTACGCGAACACGCCCGCGCCCAGCTTGGCCGCGCCGTGCGGCCCGCCCTTGTAGACGGGCAGGTAGAAGGTGAGCGGGTTGGCCAGGTGCGGGGCCACCTGGCGGGACACCGCACGTCGCTCGAAGTGGTTCTCCGCGACCAGCTTCACCGCGCCGGTCTGCAGGTAGCGCAGGCCGCCGTGGAGCAGCTTGGAGGAGGCGGAGGAGGTGGCGCCGGCGAAGTCGCCGGCGTCCACCAGAGCCACCCGCAGCCCGGACTGCGCGGCGTGCCAGGCGGTGGAGATGCCCAGGATGCCGCCACCGATCACCAGGAGGTCGTACGTCGCCTTGGAGAGCTGCTCCCGAGTCTCGGCACGGCTCGGAAGGGAGCCGGAGGCCGGGTGCGTCCCGAGGGCCGGGACGCTCTGCAGGGTGGTCATGTCGATTACTCCTCGTCTTCGATCCAGCCCATGGTCCGTTCCACGGCCTTGAGCCAGCTCTTGTACTCGCGGTCGCGGGTGTCCGCGTCCATGCGGGGGGTCCACTCGGCGGCCCGGCGCCAGTTGGCACGCAGCGCGTCGGTGTCCGGCCAGAAGCCGACGGCGAGACCGGCGGCGTAGGCGGCGCCGAGGCAGGTCGTCTCGGCGACCATGGGACGCACCACGGGTGCGTCCAGGAAGTCGGCGAGCGTCTGCATCAGCAAGTTGTTGGAGGTCATGCCGCCGTCGACCTTGAGGGCCGTCAACTCGACCCCCGAGTCCTTGGTCATGGCGTCGGTGATCTCGCGGGTCTGCCAGGCGGTGGCCTCCAGTACGGCACGGGCGATGTGCGCCTTGGTGACGTACCTGGTCAGGCCGGCGATGACGCCGCGGGCGTCGGAACGCCAGTACGGGGCGAACAGGCCGGAGAAGGCGGGCACGAAGTACGCACCGCCGTTGTCCTCGACCGACGAGGCGAGCGTCTCGATCTCGGCCGCGGAGTTGATCAGGCCCATCTGGTCGCGCATCCACTGCACCAGCGAGCCGGTGACGGCGATGGAGCCTTCCAGGGCGTAGACCGGCTTCTGGTCGCCGATCCGGTAACCGACGGTCGTCAGCAGCCCGTTGTACGAGTTGACGGGCGTCTCACCGGTGTTCATCAGCATGAAGGTGCCGGTGCCGTACGTGGACTTGGCCTCGCCCTCGGAGAAACAGGTCTGGCCGAAGAGGGCTGCCTGCTGGTCGCCGAGCGCGGACGCGACCGGGACGCCGGCCAGGACGCCCTCCTTCGCGGTGCCGTACACCTCGGCGGAGGAGCGGATCTCGGGCAGCACGGCCGCCGGGATGTCCATGGACGCGAGGATCTTTTCGTCCCACGCCATGGTGTGCAGGTTCATCAGGAGGGTGCGCGAGGCGTTGGTGACGTCGGTGACATGGACGCCGCCCTCGGTGCCACCGGTCAGGTTCCAGATGACCCAGGAGTCCATGGTGCCGAAGAGGATGTCCCCGCGCTCGGCGCGCTCGCGCAGGCCCTCGACGTTGTCGAGCAGCCAGCGCACCTTGGGGCCGGCGAAGTACGAGGCGAGCGGCAGCCCGGTCTCGCGGCGGAAGCGGTCCTGGCCGACGTTGCGGCCGAGTTCCTTGCAGAGCGCGTCCGTGCGGGTGTCCTGCCAGACGATGGCGTTGTGGACGGGCTCACCGGTGTTCTTGTCCCAGAGCAGCGTGGTCTCGCGCTGGTTGGTGATGCCGATCGCCTTGACGTCGGCGGCGGTGATGCCCGCCTTGACGACGGCGCCGGCGACGACTTCCTGGACGTTCTCCCAGATCTCGGCCGCGTCGTGCTCGACCCAGCCCGGCTTCGGGAAGATCTGCTCGTGCTCCTTCTGGTCGACGGAGACGATCCGGCCGTCCTTGTCGAAGACGATGCAGCGGCTCGACGTGGTGCCCTGGTCGATGGCAGCGATGAACGGTCCGGTGGTGTGTGCGTCGGTCACGGTGTGCTCCTGGAAGTCTGTGGGATCTGAGGGTTACGGCTCAGGGCTCTACGGTTCACGCGAAGGCGAGGTTGTAGAGACCGCCCGCGATCGCGCCGCCGATGAGGGGGCCGACGACCGGGATCCAGGCGTAGCCCCAGTCGGAGCCGCCCTTGTTCGGCAGCGGCAGCAGCGCGTGCACGATACGCGGACCGAGGTCGCGAACGGGGTTGATCGCGTAACCGGTCGGGCCGCCGAGCGAGAGGCCGATGCTGACGACGACCAGGGAGGTGATCAGTGCCCCGAGCGTGCCGAGCCCGTTGCCGTCGTTGTTCAGGCCCTGGGTGAGGATCGCCAGGACCAGCACGACGGTGGCGATGACCTCGGTGACCACGTTCTGCACGGCATTTCGGATCTCCGGGCCGGTCGAGAAGATGCCCAGCACCGGGCCGGCCTTCGGGGCGGCGGCCTGGTCGACCATGCCCTCTTCACTCGGTCGGCTGTACAGGGTCTCCGGGTCGGTCAGATGGGCCCGGAACTGTCCGTAGTACGTCAGCCAGACCAGCACCGCGCCGATCATCGCGCCGAGCAGTTGGGAGCCGATGTACAGCGGTACGTCGCTCCACGCGGTACCACCCTTGATCGCGAGGCCGATCGTGACCGCCGGGTTGAGGTGGGCCCCGGACACGCCGCCGGCCAGATACGCGGCCGTCAGTACTGCGAAACCCCACCCGAAGGCGATCGAGAGCCAGCCGGCGTTCTGTGCCTTGGAGTGCTTGAGAGTGACGGCGGCACAGACACCACCGCCGAGCAGGATGAGTACGGCGGTACCGATGGTCTCGCCGATGAAGATGTCGGAGCTGGACACCCGCGACTCCTTTGTCCTTCGTCCAGGGAAGCCGAACCCCGGGTCCCTCCGGTGGTCCGCGCCCTCAGGTGAGGGCTTGACCGGCCCTTGGCACTGTCACACCCTAGCGCGTATTGCCGTTAGGCGTTCGACAATGTCGACCGATGAACGGCAGTGTTTACCCCCGGTGAATGAAGCGTCAAGGGTTGTGGGACGGATAACACGATCGTTACCGATGATCCGTCAAATCGGTCAGAACCGCCCGGCGCCGAGATCCCGGGAAACCGCCCGCGCGCAGTCCCGTACGGCGGCCACCAGCTCGGGGCGCAGCTCGCCGCCGGAGCAGACCCGTTCCACCGCGCCGGTCACGGCCACCGCGCCCACCGGCATCCGGCGCCGGTCGTGGATCGGTGCGGCCACCGCGGCCACTCCTTCCCAGGTCTCCTCCACATCGGCCGCCCAGCCCCGCGCCCGGGTCAGGTCGAGCACCGTCTCGAACTCCTCCAGATCGGTGACGGTGCGCGGGGTGAAGGGCTGCCGCTCGCCCTCGACGGCCTCGGTGTGTGCCACCGGGTCGTACGCCGCCAGCACCTTGCCCAGTGCCGTGGAGTGCAGCGGCTGCATCGCCCCGACCTCCAGGACCTGCCGGCTGTCGTCGGGCCGGAAGACGTGGTGGACGATGAGCACGCCCTGCTGGTGCAGGACGCCCAGGTGGGCGCTCTCGCCGCTGGAGCGGGCCAGGTCGTCCGTCCAGACCAGGGCGCGCGCCCGCAGCTCGTGGACGTCCAGATAGCTGTTCCCCAGGCGCAGCAGCTCGGCACCCAGCTGGTAGCGGCCGGACGCCGTGTCCTGTTCGACGAAGCCCTCGTGCTGGAGCGTGCGCAGGATGCCGTGTGCGGTGCCCTTGGCCAGGCCCAGTGAGGAGGAGATGTCGGAGAGCCCCAGCCGACGTTCGCCACCTGCCAGCAGGCGCAGCATCGCCGCCGCCCGCTCGAGCGACTGGATGTTCTTGGCCATGACGCCGTACTCCTCCATTGTGGTTCGACAATGCTGAACACTATCGGTCGATGTCGACCCATGTCCGGTCGTGCGGAGAACCCGCTCGACTGCTCGGCTCCGGATGGCCCCCCGCACAGCATGCCGTCCGTCACGTGGGACACAGTGACGCTCCGAGGCGCTGCCCGGCTACCCTGGCGAGGTGCGGCCTCTTCCGGAAGCCGTGAAGCCGACAGCCGTCGCATCCCAGGGAGCACATCCATGGCCTCGTTGCCGACCCTTTCCGCCGACAGCCGGAACCGAGCCGAAGCCCTTCGCGAGGCGCTCGCCACCCGAGTGGTCGTGGCCGACGGTGCCATGGGCACCATGCTCCAGGCGCAGGATCCCACCCTTGAGGACTTCCAGAACCTCGAAGGGTGCAACGAGATCCTCAACGTGACCCGCCCCGACATCGTGCGCTCCGTGCACGAGGAGTACTTCGCGGTCGGCGTGGACTGTGTCGAGACGAACACCTTCGGCGCCAACGCCTCGGCCCTGGGCGAGTACGACATTCCCGAGCGCATCCACGAACTCTCCGAGTCCGGCGCGCGCATCGCCCGCGAGGTGGCCGACGAGTTCACGGCCTCCACCGGACAGCAGCGCTGGGTGCTCGGCTCCATCGGCCCCGGCACCAAGCTGCCGACGCTGGGCCACGCGCCGTACACCGTGCTCCGCGACGGTTTCCAGCAGAACGCCGAGGGCCTGATCGCCGGCGGCGCGGACGCGCTCATCATCGAGACGACACAGGACCTCCTGCAGACCAAGGCCGCGGTACTGGGTGCGCGACGGGCGCTCGAGGCGTTGGGCAGCGACCTTCCGCTGCTGTGCTCGCTGGCGTTCGAGACGACCGGCACGATGCTGCTCGGTTCGGAGATCGGTGCCGCGCTGACCGCACTCGAACCGCTCGGCGTCGACATGATCGGCCTGAACTGCTCGACCGGCCCGGCGGAGATGAGCGAGCATCTGCGCTACCTCACGCGCCACTCGCGTATCCCGTTGCTCTGTATGCCCAACGCCGGACTGCCGGTCCTCACCAAGGACGGCGCGCACTTCCCGCTCGGCCCCGAAGGACTGGCCGACGCGCAGGAGACGTTCGTCCAGGAGTACGGCCTCTCGCTGGTCGGCGGCTGCTGCGGTACGACTCCGGAGCACCTGCGGCAGGTCGTCGAGCGCGTGCGCGGCGCGTCCCTCGTCCCTCGCGACCCGCGGCCCGAGCCCGGCGCCGCCTCGCTGTACCAGACGGTCCCGTTCCGTCAGGACACCTCGTACCTCGCCATCGGTGAGCGTACGAACGCCAACGGATCCAAGAAGTTCCGCGAGGCCATGCTGGAGGCCCGCTGGGACGACTGCGTGGAGATGGCGCGCGACCAGATCCGGGAGGGCGCGCACATGCTCGACCTCTGTGTCGACTACGTCGGCCGCGACGGTGTCGCGGACATGGAGGAACTGGCCGGACGCTTCGCCACCGCCTCCACGCTCCCGATCGTGCTCGACTCCACCGAGCTGCCGGTCCTGCGGGCCGGACTGGAGAAGCTCGGCGGCCGGGCCGTTCTCAACTCCGTCAACTACGAGGACGGCGACGGGCCGGAGTCGCGCTTCGCCAAGGTCACCGCACTGGCGGTCGAACACGGCGCCGCGCTGATCGCCCTGACCATCGACGAGGAGGGCCAGGCCCGCACCGTCGAGCACAAGGTCGCCGTCGCCGAGCGGCTGATCGAGGACCTGACCGGCAACTGGGGCGTCCACGAGTCGGACATCCTCATCGACGCGCTGACCTTCACCATCTGCACCGGTCAGGAGGAGTCCCGCAAGGACGGCATCGCCACCATCGGCGCCATCCGCGAGCTCAAGCGGCGCCATCCCGACGTCCAGACCACACTCGGCCTGTCGAACATCTCCTTCGGTCTCAACCCGGCCGCTCGAGTCGTCCTGAACTCCGTCTTCCTCGACGAGTGCGTCAAGGCCGGTCTCGACTCCGCCATCGTGCACGCGTCGAAGATCCTGCCGATCGCGCGCCTGGAGGAGGAGCAGGTGAAGGTCGCGCTCGACCTCATCTACGACCGCCGCGCCGAAGGCTACGACCCGTTGCAGCGGCTCATGGAGCTCTTCGAGGGCGTCAACATGAAGTCGATGAAGGCCGGCAAGGCCGAGGAGCTCCTCGCGCTGCCGCTCGACGAGCGCCTCCAGCGCCGCATCATCGACGGTGAGAAGAACGGCCTGGAGACCGACCTCGACGAGGCACTGCAGACCCGTCCGGCTCTCGACATCGTCAACGACACCCTGCTCGAGGGCATGAAGGTCGTCGGCGAACTGTTCGGTTCCGGCCAGATGCAGCTGCCGTTCGTGCTGCAGTCCGCCGAGGTCATGAAGTCCGCCGTGGCCTACCTGGAACCGCACATGGAGAAGTCCGACGCGGAGGGCAAGGGCACGATCGTCCTGGCCACCGTCCGTGGCGACGTCCACGACATCGGTAAGAACCTCGTCGACATCATCCTGTCCAACAACGGCTTCAACGTCGTCAACATCGGCATCAAGCAGCCGGTCTCCGCGATCCTGGAGGCCGCGCAGGAGCACCGCGCCGACGTCATCGGCATGTCCGGCCTCCTGGTGAAGTCCACCGTGATCATGAAGGAGAACCTGGAGGAGCTGAACCAGCGCAAGCTGGCCGCCGAATATCCGGTGATCCTCGGCGGCGCGGCTCTCACCAGGGCCTATGTCGAGCAGGACCTCCATGAGATCTATGAGGGCGAGGTCCGCTACGCCCGCGACGCGTTCGAGGGCCTGCGCCTGATGGACGCCCTGATCGCGGTGAAGCGCGGCGTACCCGGCGCCACCCTCCCGGAGCTCAAGCAGCGCCGGGTGCCCAAGCGGGAGACCGCCGTGCTGGAGGTCGACGAGCCGCAGGACGGCGTCCGCTCCGACGTCGCCACCGACAACCCGGTGCCCGAGCCCCCGTTCTGGGGCACCCGCGTCGTCAAGGGCATCCAGCTCAAGGAGTACGCCTCCTGGCTCGACGAGGGTGCGCTGTTCAAGGGGCAGTGGGGTCTGAAGCAGGCCCGCGCCGGTGACGGACCGACGTACGAGGAGCTCGTGGAGACCGAGGGCCGCCCGCACCTGCGTGGCTGGCTCGACAAGCTGCACACGGAGAACCTGCTGGAAGCCGCCGTCGTCTACGGCTACTTCCCCTGCGTGTCCAAGGGCGACGACCTGATCCTGCTCCACGAGGACGGCTCCGAGCGCACCCGCTTCACCTTCCCGCGCCAGCGCCGTGGCCGCCGCCTCTGCCTGGCGGACTTCTTCCGTCCCGAGGAGTCCGGCGAGACGGATGTGATCGGCCTCCAGGTCGTCACGGTCGGCTCGAAGATCGGCGGGGAGACCGCCAAGCTCTTCGAGGCCAACTCCTACCGCGACTACCTGGAGCTGCACGGCCTCTCCGTCCAGCTGGCCGAGGCCCTCGCCGAGTACTGGCACGCCCGGGTCCGCTCCGAGCTCGGCTTCGCCGGCGAGGACCCGGCCGACGTCGAGGACATGTTCGCGCTGAAGTACCGCGGTGCGCGCTTCTCCCTCGGTTACGGGGCCTGCCCCGATCTCGAGGACCGGGCGAAGATCGCCGACCTGCTCCAGCCCGAGCGGATCGGGGTGCACCTCTCCGAGGAGTTCCAGCTGCACCCGGAGCAGTCCACCGACGCGATCGTCATCCATCACCCGGAAGCGAAGTACTTCAACGCGCGGTAGAAAATGATCGACGCGTTGTCGCGGGTCGAGTCGTAGACTGGTCGGTCCAGTGCAGGCCGGTCGCCTTTTCCTCCGGAAACGGTGACCGGCCTTCTCGTCCCTCGTGGAAGGTGTGCCGCATGACCAGTACGGTCTCCGCGTCCTTGACCCGTATGGCGGACGGTGCCGCCCTTCAGGCCGTCTTTCTCGACATGGACGGCACCCTGGTCGACACCGAGGGCTTCTGGTGGGACGCCGAAGTCGAAGTCTTCGCCGATCTCGGTCACCGGCTGGACGAGGCGTGGAAGAACGTGGTCGTCGGGGGCCCGATGACCCGCAGCGCCGGCTACCTCATCGATGTCACCGGCGCGGACATCACGCTTCCCGAGCTGACCGTGCTGCTCAACGACCGCTTCGAGGCGCGTATCGGCCGTGGTGTGCCGCTGATGCGGGGCGCCGCCCGGCTGCTCGCCGAGCTGGCGGCCCACGAGGTGCCGACCGCCCTGGTCTCCGCCTCGCACCGGCGCATCATCGACCGGGTACTGGACTCGGTCGGGCACCACCATTTCTCGCTCACCGTCGCGGGCGACGAGGTCTCCCGGACGAAGCCGCACCCGGAGCCGTACCTCACCGCCGCCTCGGGCTTCGGGGTGGCTCCGGAGCGCTGCGCGGTCATCGAGGACACCGCGACCGGTGTCGCCGCGGCGGAGGCGGCCGGCTGCCGGGTCGTCGCCGTGCCGTCCGTGGCGCCGATCGCACCCGCCTCCGGACGGGTCGTCGTGGGCTCCCTCGAAGAAGTCGATCTCGCATTTCTCAGGGGACTGGTCACCGGAGCGCGTTGATACGTATACCGAGAGTATTTCTGTGAATAAACAGCAAAACTCTCGCCGGTGCGATGTGCGCATTTCGTCGTACGTGCGTGTGCATAAGGCGGGGCCATGTCAAAGCCAAGAAATAGCTCGGGCGTGAGTTTTATCACGCCTCGGGCTTTTGGGTTCCTTCAAGATCGACCCAGCTGTCCGTTTTGATCCACCCTTATGTCCCGATTCGTGGAGCCCTGTGCAGAACGTTCCGCGCTCGGGAAATCGGCTCGCAGGCCATTCCCCTCATCATTCGATTACACAGCGCAGAGCACTCGTCCGGCATTAACGGCGGCGCCCACTAATGTCGTTTTCTCAATGGCCGGATGAGGGAGAACGTCCAAGATGAACCGTAAGACTCTGGTGCTGCCGGCCGTCGTCGGCCTGCTCGCGCCCGTACTCGCCGCCTGCGGCGGGACGGACAGCGGGAGCGATGGCAAGGCCGCCATCGTTGTCGGCACCACGGACCAGTTCGTCGCCACCGAGGACAACCCCGCGCCGCTCGACCCCGCCATAGGCTATGAAGCAGGCGTCTGGAACGTCCTGCGGCAGACCGTGCAGACCCTGACCCACGTGCCGCGCGGCGGCGGCCAGCCCGTCCCCGAGGCGGCCAGGAGTTGCACCTTCACCGACCGGGAGAACGAGAGCTACCGCTGCAGGCTGCGCACCGGCCTCACGTTCGCCGACGGCACGCCCGTCACCGCCGAGGACGTCAAGTACTCCATCAACCGCGTCATCGACATCAAGTCCGACAGCGGCCCCGTCGGTCTGCTCGCAAACATCGACACGATCGAGACGAGCGGTGACGACGAAGTCATCTTCCACCTGAAGACGCCGGACGCGACGTTCCCGTACAAGCTCGCCACCCCGGCCGCCGGCATCGTGCAGAAGAGCAAGTACCCGGCGAGGTCCCCGCGCAGCGGTTTCCAGGTCGACGGCTCAGGTCCGTACACGATGAAGCCCGAGGTCAGGAACGACCAGGTCGTCAAGGTCCTCTTCACCAGGAACCCGCACTACAAGGGCGACCTGAAGGTCCTCAACGACAAGGTCGAGCTGGACCTCTTCCCCGACGCCAAGGCGATGGGCGAGGCGCTCGACGCCAAGAAGATCGACATGATGACCCGCACCATGTCTCCCGGGCAGGCGCAGCAGATGCTGGAGCAGCCGAAGGACGGCATCAAGCTCACCGAGATGCCCGGCCTCGCCATCAGCTATCTCGCCTTCGACACCACCGACCCCGCGGTGAAGAGCAAGGCCGTCCGGCAGGCCATCGCCCAGGTCGTCGACCGGGGCCAGATCGCCGGGCAGGTCTACGGCGCCACCGCCGAGCCGCTCTACTCGCTCATCCCGTCCAGCATCACCGGACACGCCAACTCGTTCTACAACAAGTACGGCGAGCCCAGCACCACCAAGGCCGCCACCATCCTGCAGGACGCCGGCATCCAGACGCCGGTGAAATTCACCCTGCACTACACGACCGACCACTACGGGCCCGCCACCGCGACCGAGTTCAAGGCGCTGAAGAAGCAGCTCAACGCGACCGGGCTGTTCGATGTCAATGTCCAGGGCACCCCCTGGGCGAAGTACCGCCCCGCCCAGAAGCGTGGCGACTACGCCGTCTACGGCATGGGCTGGTTCCCCGACTTCCCGGACCCGGACAACTACACGGCGCCGTTCCTCGACAGGAACAACTTCCTCAACTCGCCGTACAAGTCCGCACTGGCCCAGACCACGCTGATCCCGCAGTCCCGCCGGGAGGACGACCGGGCCTCGGCCGCCAAGACCTTCCAGAAGCTCCAGGACATCGTCGCCACCGACGTTCCCGTACTTCCGATCTGGCAGGGCAAGCAGTACGTCGCCTCACGCGACGGCCTCACCGGCGTCGAGTGGTCGGTCAACTCCTCGGCCGACCTGCAGCTCTGGGAGCTCGGCCGCAGCGCCGTCTGAAACACGGTGCCACCCCGGCGTCCCGTCCCGGCCGCACCGGCCGGATCACTGGGCGCCGGGGCGCACCAGCCCGCTCTCGTACGCGTACACCGCGGCCTGCACCCGGTCGCGCAGCCCCAGCTTCGTCAGTACATGGCCCACATGCGTCTTGACCGTCGTCTCGCTGACGAACAGGTCGGCGGCGATCTCCGCATTCGACAGGCCGCGGGCCACCAGCTTCAACACCTCCACCTCACGCTCCGTCAGCGTGTGCAGTGTGTCCGGCACGGCGTCCTCGCCCGACGGCAGATGGTCCGCGTACTTGTCCAGCAGCCTGCGCGTGATGCTCGGCGCGAGCATCGCCTCGCCCGCCGCGACCACCCGGATCGCCTGCACCAGCTCGTTGGCCGGAGCATCCTTCAGCAGAAAGCCGCTGGCACCGGCGCGCAACGCCTCCACCACGTACTCGTCGAGATCGAACGTGGTCAGCACCAGCACCTTCGCCGGACCGTCCCGCCCCGGCCCGGTGATCTGGCGCGTGGCCTCGACGCCGTCCATCCGCGGCATGCGGATGTCCATCAGCACCACATCGGGCTGCAGCGCCCGCACCTGATCGAGGGCCTGGAGGCCGTCACCGGCCTCACCCACCACCGCAAGGTCTCCCTCGGCCTCCAGAATCATCCGGAAGCCGGTGCGCAGCAGCGGCTGGTCATCGACCAGTAGGACGCGGATTGCCACCAGATCTCCTCAAGGTCCTTCGACGGCCGCGGGCCGGCCGGTCCCGGCCCGGACCGGGCCCATTGTGCCCTGGACACCCTGCCCTGATTCCGCCGCCCGTACGGACAGCGGGTATACCGGGGGAGTCCCGCCGAATTCCGGACAGACCGCTTGGTGGTCGCACCAACCGCAGAGCTTCGTCGGCCGGGGCCGCCACTCGCCCGTCTCCGTGGCCAGCCGGATCGCTTCCCACAGGGCCTGCAGCTTGCGCTCCACCCGCTCCAGATCGGCCACGACCGGGTCGTACGTCATGACGTCGCCGCTGCCCAGATAGACCAGCTGCAGCCGCCGCGGCACCACACCCTTCAGCCGCCAGATCACCAGGGCGTAGAACTTCATCTGGAACAGGGCGCCCTCCGCGTACTCCGGCCGCGGCGCCTTCCCCGTCTTGTAGTCCACGATCCGGACCTCGCCCGTCGGCGCCACATCGATCCGGTCGATCACCCCGCGCAGCCGCAGCCCCGACTCCAGCTCCGTCTCGACGAACAGCTCCCGCTCGGCCGGCTCCAGTCGCGTCGGATCCTCCAGCGAGAACCACCGCTCCACCAGCCGCTCCGCCTCCGCCAGCCAGCGCGAGAGCCGCTCGCCTTCCGCATCGTCGGCGAACAGATCCGACAGCTCCGGCTTCGACTCCAGCAGCCGGTCCCACTGGCCGGGGATCAGCGCCGTGGCCCGGCCGGCCGTACGCTCCGCCGCCGGATTGTCGAACAGCCGCTCCAGCACCGCATGGACCAGCGTGCCCCGGGTAGCTGCCTCGCTGGGCTTCTCCGGCAGCCTGTCGATGACCCGGAACCGGTACAGCAGAGGACACTGCATGAAGTCACTCGCCCGCGACGGCGACAGGGACGAAGGGGGCTGCGGCGGCCGGGGCACGGAAGTCATGACGAAGACCCTACGACCCCCCACTGACACTCATCGGCATACCATCGACCACAGACCCTCGCACACTGCATGATCGTGCCGAACGGCACCGACCGAAGGGACCCCGTGGACGAGAGCGGCGACAGCGGCCGGCCGCAGCCCGGCGGAGGGGGAACCGACCCTGCCGCGCCCGAGAACGGCAAACCGCGACGCCCCCGAGAGCCGGGCGGCGGCCTCCTGATGGGCCGTCCCTTCGGTGTGCCGGTATACGTCGCACCCAGCTGGTTCCTCGTCGCGGCGCTCATCACCTGGGTCTTCGGCGGTCAGCTCGAGCGGGTGCTGCCCGAGCTCGGCACGGCCCGCTATCTGGTCTCCCTCTTCTTCGCGATCGCCTTCTACGCCTCCGTGCTCGTCCACGAACTCGCCCACACCGTGGTCGCACTCCGCTACAAACTCCCTGTGCGCCGCATCCAGCTGCAGTTCTTCGGCGGTGTCTCCGAGATCGAGAAGGAGTCGGAGACCCCCGGCCGCGAATTCCTCCTCGCCTTCGTCGGCCCGCTCCTCTCGCTGGTCCTCGCCGGCGTCTTCTACCTCGGCATGAAGTTCGTCGAACCCGGCACCGTCCCCGGGGTCCTGCTGGCCGGGCTGATGATCTCCAACCTCATCGTCGCCGCCTTCAACCTGCTGCCCGGGCTGCCGCTGGACGGAGGCCGCATGCTCCGGGCCGTCGTCTGGAAGATCACCGGACGCCCGATGAGCGGCACCGTCGCCGCGGCCTGGGTCGGCCGCGCCCTCGCCGTCAGCGTCCTCGTCGGACTCCCGCTCCTCACCCAGACCGGGGGGTTCGGGAACAACACCGACGACATCAGCGGCATGGACACCGTCACCGACGCCCTGCTCGCCGCGATCCTCTGCGCCATCATCTGGACAGGGGCCGGCAACAGCCTGCGGATGGCCCGCCTGCGCGAACACCTCCCCGAGCTGCGCGCCCGCACCCTGACCCGACGCGCCGTGCCCGTCGAGGCCGCCACACCGCTCTCCGAGGCGCTGCGCCGGGCCAACGAGGCGGGCGCCCGCGCGCTCGTCGTCGTCGACGGGCACGGCGACCCCAAGGCTGTCGTCCGCGAGGCCGCCATCGGCTCGGTCCCCGAACACCGTCGCCCCTGGGTCGCGGTGAGCACCCTCGCCCAGGACCTCACCGACGGCATGAAGATCTCCGTCGAGCTGTCCGGCGAGACGCTCCTGGACACCCTCAGGGCCAGCCCGGCCACCGAGTACCTCGTCCTGGAGGAGACCGGCGAGATCTACGGCGTCCTCTCCACGGCCGACGTCGAACGCGCCTTCGTCGCCGCCATGGCCCGCCCCGCGGCCTGAGCCGCTCCGGGCGGGCGGTCGGAGCCCCCGGAAACACCGGTACGCTGGTCACATGTCTGAACCGACCGGTGCCGCCCGCCGACGTGGGCCCTTCAAGGTCGGGGACCAGGTCCAGCTCACCGACCCCAAGGGACGCCACTACACCTTCACGCTCGAAGCCGGAAAGAACTTCCACACCCACAAGGGTTCTTTCCCGCACGACGAGCTGATCGGTGCGCCCGAGGGCAGTGTGGTCCGAACCACGGGAAACGTCGCCTATCTCGCGCTGCGCCCCCTGCTCCCCGACTACGTCCTGTCCATGCCCCGCGGCGCCGCCGTGGTCTACCCCAAGGACGCGGGGCAGATCCTGGCGTTCGCCGACATCTTCCCCGGCGCCCGCGTCGTGGAGGCCGGGGTCGGCTCCGGCTCGCTCTCCACCTTCCTGCTCCGCGCCATCGGCGACCAGGGCATGCTGCACTCGTACGAGCGCCGCGAGGACTTCGCCGAGATCGCCCAGCAGAACGTCGAGCGCTACTTCGGCGAACCGCACCCCGCGTGGCAGCTCACCGTCGGCGACCTGCAGGACAACCTGTCGGACACCGACGTCGACCGGGTCATCCTCGACATGCTCGCCCCCTGGGAGTGCCTGGACGCCGTCGCCAAGGCGCTCGTGCCCGGCGGCATCCTCTGCGCCTACGTCGCGACCACCACCCAGCTCGCCCGGACCGTCGAGTCCATCCGTGAGATGGGCTGCTTCGCCGAGCCGCAGCCCTGGGAATCGATGATCCGTAACTGGCACGTCGAGGGCCTGGCCGTCCGCCCGGACCACCGCATGATCGGCCACACCGGCTTCCTCGTCACCGCCCGTCGCCTCGCCGACGGTGTGGAGGCCCCGCTGCGCCGCCGCCGGCCCGCCAAGGGCGCCTACGGCGAGGACTACGACGGCCCCGGCAGCCAGAGCGGCTCCTCTCGCGGCTGACCCCGCGCAACGTACCGGCGCCGCCGCCGAGTTCCCGGACCGACCCGGGAACTCGGCGGCGGCGCCTTTTCGTTGCCCGCGCGATGGCTGCCTGAACGGGACCGCCCGCCGGGAATCGGGATCCGTACCCACCCCACCGTTCCACTGCCCTGTGAGGTATGGCACGATGCTGGCCACCCCCACCTACGGCGTTCGCCCCACCGGTCCCGTCGTCACTGGGCATCGCCGAACCACAGGAACCACAGGAGACATCCCGCGTGCAGACCTCCGACCTCCCGGACCTCGCGCACACCGACACGACGCCGATGCACTGGCTCGCCACCGCGACCGCCATGGCCGCCGTCATCGCCGGGGCAGGCATGCTCCAGCCCGACGACGCGACCGCCTCGGCCTCCGCCTCGACCTCGCACCGCACGACCGCGCAGCATGGCACCGCAACCGTCGCGGCCCCCGATCCGGCCCGTGTGACCTTCCCGCTGCAGTGCGGGACGGCGGACAGCACCGTTGCCGATCGGGCCCCGGGCGACCTCGACGGCGACGGCCGCCCGGAGACCGTCGCGGTGGTCCACTGCGCGGCCGGATCCGGTACACCGCCGAGCGGTGTCTACGTCCTCACGCAGGGAAGCGGGGCCGCACCTCGGATCGTTGCGACCCTGGTGGACCCCGCGCAGAAGATGAGCGTCGGCGACCTCACCGTGCGTGACGGGATCATCTCCGCCACGCTCCTCGGCTACTCCTCGGTCGACGTCCCGCGCTGCTGCCCCGACCAGCAGGAAAAGGTGACCTGGCAGTGGCGGAACGGCGCTTTCGTCCGTGCCGCGCAGAGCAAGACGGGCAGCGCCTGACCGGTCACTGCGTGCAGCAGGCCGGCCGGGGCGGCCGGATCAGGCAGCTTCGGGACCGTAGACCTCGACCCTGTCCGAAACGCGCCGTACATGAATGCAGTCGCCGGGGCACTCCTTGGCCGAATCGACCACGTCCTGCAGCAGCGGCAGCGGAACGGGCGTCGTCGCCCCCTTGTCCTGCAGCAGCTCGTCCTCGCCGCTCTTCACATAGGCCAGACCATCGATGTCCAGCTCGAACACCTCCGGTGCGTACTGCACGCAGATGCCGTCCCCGGTGCAGAGGTCCTGGTCGATCCAGACCTCCAGATCCTGCGAGTCGCTGCCGGTCGGGGCGTCCTGCTGCACGGTCATTTCTCCTGCCGTTTCCTGCGTATCCGAACCAAAAATGGCCAGCCCTGACGGGTGTTGAACGGTTCGACGATACAACCGGCCGCTTTCCGATGTTGAAGGGTGGGTATTCCCCTGGCGTGAGGGAGAGCGCAAGGGTGAAGATCGGACACGTCCCGGAGTCTTTGTGATCTAGGGGTTTCAATCAGCACCCACCCAGGTAGGGTCAGGAAGCGTCCAGCTCCCCTTGGAGGAGGTGAGGACCGTGGCAGCCCACGACGACGACATCAACCGCGGCATCCGGCCCGGGCGGGGGTCTGAAGACCCAGCCGGCCAGGTCGCCTATCTCGAGCAGGAAATCGCCGTCCTGCGACGTAAGCTCGCCGACTCTCCGCGCCATACGAGGATTCTCGAAGAGCGGATCGTCGAGTTGCAGACCAACCTCGCAGGCGTCTCAGCACAGAACGAGCGGCTCGCAAACACCCTGCGCGAGGCCCGTGACCAGATCGTCGCCCTCAAGGAGGAGGTCGACCGGCTCGCACAGCCACCGGCCGGCTTCGGAGTCTTCCTGCAGGGCAACGAGGACGGTACCTGCGACATCTTCACCGGGGGCCGCAAGCTCCGGGTGAACGTCAGCCCCAGCGTCGAGCTCGACGACCTCCGGCGTGGCCAGGAAGTCATGCTCAACGAAGCGCTCAACGTGGTCGAGGCCATGGAATTCGAGCGGGCAGGGGACATCGTCACCCTCAAGGAGATCCTCGAGGACGGCGAGCGGGCCCTGGTTCTCGGGCACACCGACGAGGAACGGGTGGTACGGCTCGCCGAACCGCTTCTCGACATCAACATCCGGCCCGGCGACGCGCTGCTGCTCGAACCCAGGTCCGGCTACGTCTACGAAGTGGTGCCGAAGAGCGAGGTCGAGGAGCTCGTCCTCGAAGAGGTTCCGGACATCGACTACGACAAGATCGGCGGCCTGGGCGACCAGATCGAGCTGATCCGGGACGCGGTCGAGCTCCCCTACCTCCACCCCGACCTCTTCAAGGAGCACGAGCTGCGGCCGCCGAAGGGCATCCTGCTCTACGGCCCGCCCGGCTGCGGCAAGACGCTCATTGCCAAGGCCGTCGCCAACTCCCTGGCCAAGAAGGTCGCCGAGGTGACCGGGCAGCCCGCAGGCAAGAGCTACTTCCTCAACATCAAGGGCCCTGAGCTCCTCAACAAGTACGTCGGTGAGACCGAGCGGCACATCCGCCTCGTCTTCCAGCGGGCCCGTGAGAAGGCGAGCGAGGGTACCCCCGTCATCGTCTTCTTCGACGAGATGGAGTCGCTCTTCCGCACCCGCGGATCGGGCGTCAGCTCGGACGTGGAGAACACCATCGTTCCGCAGCTGCTCGCCGAGATCGACGGTGTGGAGGGGTTGGAGAACGTCATCGTGATCGGCGCCTCCAACCGTGAGGACATGATCGACCCGGCCATCCTGCGGCCCGGCCGCCTCGATGTGAAGATCAAGATCGAGCGTCCGGACGCGGAGGCCGCGAAGGACATCTTCGCGAAGTACCTCACGGCTTCCCTGCCCCTGCACGCGGACGACCTCGCCGAGCACACCGGCTCCAAGGAAGCCGCGGCGCACGCCATGATCCAGTCCGTCGTCGAGCGGATGTACACCGAGTCCGAGGAGAACCGCTTCCTCGAGGTCACGTACGCCAACGGCGACAAGGAAGTCCTGTACTTCAAGGACTTCAACTCCGGCGCGATGATCCAGAACATCGTCGACCGGGCCAAGAAGATGGCCATCAAGGCCTTCCTCGACCAGGGCCAGAAGGGCCTTCGCGTCTCCCACCTCCTCCAGGCATGCGTGGACGAGTTCAAGGAGAACGAGGACCTTCCCAACACCACCAACCCCGACGACTGGGCCAGGATCTCCGGCAAGAAGGGCGAGCGGATCGTCTTCATCCGTACGCTCGTCACCGGAAAACAGGGCGCAGACACGGGTCGCTCCATCGACACGGTGGCAAACACCGGGCAGTACCTGTAGAACGCAGACCGGCTGCGGATGCCCGGCCGGGCATCCGCAGCCGGTTGCTTTCCGGACAGCTCCCACGACACCGGAGCAATGACGTAATTGATCTCCCCACCAGCGCAGAGGCGCTCTAGGCTCTTCCGTACCGCCCGGTCGCGCAGTGCGGGGACGGGCACCGCACACGCACCGGACAAGCAGCGGTACTTGAGCGCCGATCCCGGAAGGGAACGCCGCCGGGCAAGGAGGGCCGCATGACCGTACGGCGAGTAATGGGCATCGAGACGGAGTACGGCATCTCCGTGCCCGGCCACCCCAACGCCAATGCCATGCTCACCTCGTCCCAGATCGTCAACGCCTACGCGGCGGCGATGCACCGGGCGCGACGCGCCCGCTGGGACTTCGAGGAGGAGAACCCGCTGCGAGACGCGCGAGGCTTCGACCTCGCCCGCGAGACCGCCGACTCCAGTCAGCTGACCGACGAGGACATCGGCCTCGCCAACGTCATCCTCACCAACGGGGCACGGCTCTACGTCGACCACGCGCACCCCGAGTACAGCTCGCCGGAGGTCACCAACCCGCGGGACGCGGTCCTGTGGGACAAGGCCGGCGAACGCATCATGGCGGAGGCCGCCGAACGCGCGGCCCAGCTGCCCGGCGCCCAGCCGATCCACCTCTACAAGAACAACACCGACAACAAGGGCGCCTCGTACGGCACGCACGAGAACTACCTGATGAAGCGGGAGACCCCGTTCTCGGACATCGTGCGCCACCTGACCCCGTTCTTCGTCTCCCGCCAGGTCGTCACCGGGGCCGGCCGCGTCGGTATCGGCCAGGACGGCCACGAGCACGGCTTCCAGATCAGCCAGCGGGCGGACTACTTCGAGGTCGAGGTCGGCCTGGAGACCACGCTCAAGCGCCCCATCATCAACACCCGCGACGAGCCGCACTCCGACGCCGAGAAGTACCGCCGCCTGCATGTGATCATCGGCGACGCGAACCTGTCGGAGATCTCCACGTATCTCAAGCTCGGCACCACGGCGCTCGTCCTGTCCATGATCGAGGACGGCTTCATCAATGTCGACCTCGCCGTCGACCAGCCGGTGCGCACCCTGCACCACGTCTCCCACGACCCCTCGCTGCAGCATCTCATCACGCTGCGTAGCGGTCGGACGCTCACCGCGGTGCAGCTCCAGATGGAGTACTTCGAGCTCGGCCGCAAGTACGTCGAGGAGCGGTACGGGGCGGACGCCGACGAGCAGACCAAGGACGTCCTGATCCGCTGGGAGGACACGCTCAACCGGCTGGAGAACGATCCGATGAGCCTCTCCGGGGAGCTCGACTGGATCGCCAAGCGGGAGCTCATGGAGGGCTACCGCCGGCGCGACAGTCTGGACTGGGACGCGCCCCGGCTGCACCTGGTGGACCTCCAGTACGCCGACGTGAGGGCCGAGAAGGGCCTCTACAACCGTCTGGTGGCCCGCGGCAAGATGAAGCGCCTGCTGGACGAGAACGAGGTCGAACAGGCCCGTGCGAAGCCTCCGGAGGACACCAGGGCGTACTTCCGTGGCCGCTGCCTGGAACAGTACGCGGACGACGTCGCCGCTGCCTCCTGGGACTCGGTGATCTTCGATCTGCCGGGCCATGACTCCTTGCAGCGGGTGCCCACCCTGGAACCCCTCCGTGGGACCCGTAACCACGTCAAGGAGCTCCTGGACCGCTGTCGTACGGCGGAAGAGCTGGTCCGGGTGCTGTCCGGCGGCTGAAATGGCCGCGATCAGGGAATCATCGAGATGGCCCCCGTGCGTTGAGACAAGTACCGGGCCAATGTCGGACCCCGTAGGTAGGGTCTGATCAAGTGCTTCGAACCGAGCGGGGTGAGCTACATGGCGACCAAGGACACCGGCGGCGGACAGCAGAAGGCGACACGCTCCACCGAGGAGGTCGAGGAGCAGGCGCAGGAAGCGCAGGCTTCGGAGGACCTCAAGGAGCGGCAGGAGAAGCTGAGCGACGATGTCGACTCGGTTCTGGACGAGATCGACGACGTCTTGGAGGAGAACGCCGAGGACTTCGTCCGTTCCTTCGTTCAGAAGGGTGGACAGTAGTCCACTCATGTGAACAAGGGGGAGTGGTGTGGTGCGCGCGGTGCGGGCGAAGGAGGCCCGTGCCGCGCGGCCGCAACCGGCACTTCGGACTTCGCAAGCTTCCCCTGCAGACCATGTGGATCACCGCCACGAGACGGGTAGGGTCCGTGGCGTACCGTGCTTCAACTGCAATTCGGCCATCGGCACGTTGGGAGATGATCCTGACACCTTCCGCAGGGCCATCGCTTACCTGGAGGGAAACGCGTGGAAGCCAACACTCGTAGCACCGGGCGTCTACCAGCTGCCTTCCTGACGCCGGGATCCTCTTCGTTCATGGACTTCCTGTCCGACCAGTCGCCCGAGATGCTCCCGGGCAACCGGCACCTGCCGCCCCTGCAGGGGGCCATCGAGGCGCCGCACGGGACGACCATCGTCGCCGCGACGTTCCCGGGCGGCGTGGTGCTCGCCGGTGACCGGCGGGCGACCATGGGCAACATGATCGCGCAGCGCGACATCGAGAAGGTCTTCCCGGCCGACGAGTACTCGGCGGTGGGCATCGCCGGCACGGCCGGTCTCGCGGTGGAGATGGTCAAACTCTTCCAGCTGGAGCTGGAGCACTTCGAGAAGGTCGAGGGAGCCCAGCTCTCCCTGGAGGGCAAGGCGAACCGGCTCTCCACGATGATCCGCAGCAATCTGGCCATGGCCATGCAGGGCCTCGCCGTGGTCCCGCTCTTCGCCGGCTTCGACGTCGACCGGGAGAAGGGCCGGATCTTCTCGTACGACGTCACCGGCGGGCGGTCCGAGGAGCTCGGCTATGCGGCCACCGGCTCCGGTTCGATCTTCGCCCGCGGCTCGATGAAGAAGCTCTACCGCGAGGACCTGACGGAGCAGCAGACGCTCACCCTGGTCGTACAGGCTCTGTACGACGCCGCGGACGACGACTCGGCGACCGGTGGTCCGGATGTGGCCCGGCGGATCTATCCGATCGTCACCGTCATCACCGACGAGGGCTTCAGGAAGCTCACCGAGGCGGAATCCTCCGAGATCGCCCGGGCGATCCTGGAGCGCCGGATGGAACAGCCCGACGGCCCGCGTGCCGCGCTGCTCTGATCCCGGTTCCAGGGCCTCTTCGATGGACTCGTCACTGACAGAAAGGGACGGATAGCCGGTGTCGACGCCGTTCTATGTCTCACCTCAGCAGGCCATGGCCGACCGGGCGGAATACGCCCGGAAGGGCATCGCCCGTGGTCGCAGCCTGGTTGTGCTGCAGTACGCCGACGGCATTGTGTTCGTCGGCGAGAACCCGTCCCGTGCGCTGCACAAGTTCAGCGAGATCTATGACCGGATCGGGTTCGCCGCTGCCGGTAAGTACAACGAATACGAGAATCTGCGCATCGGCGGTGTCCGGTACGCAGATCTGCGCGGATACACGTACGACCGTGACGATGTGACGGCCCGCGGACTGGCCAACGTCTATGCGCAGACGCTGGGCACCATTTTCTCCAGTGCGGCCGAGAAGCCGTACGAGGTGGAGCTGGTGGTCGCCGAAGTCGGCACCAGGCCCGAGGGCGACCAGATCTACCGGCTGCCGCACGACGGCTCGATCGTGGACGAGCACGGCTCCGTCGCGGTCGGCGGCAACGCGGAGCAGATCAGTACGTTCCTGGACCAGCGCCACCGGGACGGGATGACGCTGGCCGAGGCGCTCAAACTGGCCGTGCAGGCGCTGTCCCGTGATCCCAACGGGAGTGAGCGGGAGATCCCCGCCGAGCGTCTCGAGGTTGCGGTCCTGGACCGTACGAGGCCTCAGCAGCGGAAGTTCAAGCGGATCGTCGGGCGGCAGCTGGCACGGCTGCTGGAGGCGGACGGTGGCTCCGCGCCGACGGACGCCCCCTCCGACATCGAGGACGGCGAGGGTTCCGGGTCCTCCGCGAGCACCACGGATGCCACCGGGTCCACCGATTCGGGTGGCGACGTGGAGTCCCCCGACAACAAGTAGCCCGTCGCTGTGACCGTGCCCCGGTCCGCCGTTCCCGGCGGGCCGGGGCACAGTCATGACCGGTGCGGTGGGGGTGCGGAGGAGCCGCGCACGACCAGGTGCACGGGCAGGCTGCCGGGTTCGGCCGGGCGGCCGTCCAGGACGGCCAGCAGAGCGCTCATGCCGCGCTCGCCGACCTGCTCCGCGGGGAGACGCACGGTGGTGAGTTCGGGTTCGACGGCGGTCGCCAGGGCCAGATCGTCGAAGCCGGTGACGGAGACGTCGTCGGGGACCCGGAGCCCGAGCCGACGGGCCGCCTTGCAGGCGCCCGCGGCGAGGATGTCGTCGTCGCAGATGATCGCGGTCGGCCGGGGGCCCGGAGCGGCCAGCGCGTGCTCCGCGGCCTCCCGGCCGGCCCGCACGTCGAGCGCTGCCGGCACGGTCCGTACGACGGCGCCCGGCACCCCCTGTACGGCGTCGTGGACGGCCCGGGCGCGGACGGCGAAGGTCCAGGAATCGATGGCCGACGCGAGATGGATGAAGCGGCGGTGGCCGAGGGTGAGCAGATGGTCCGTCACCTGCCGCATGCCGTCGGCGATGTCGAGGTTGACGCGGGCCGCGACGCCCGTGTCCGAGGGGTCGCTGTCCAGCATGACCAGGGGCAGGTCGGCGCCGTGCAGGGCGCCGAGTGCGTCGGCGGCCATCGAGGAGGCGATGACCCCGTCGAGTGCGGCGCGGGCGGAGGCGAAGGGGTCCCGGGCCGGTCCCGTGCCGTCGGGGGAGGGGTACAGGACGACCCCGAAGCCATGCTCCGCGGCGACCGCGGCGGCACCGGTGTAGACGCGGGCGAAGAACTCGTTCGTGAGGGCGGGGACGACCAGCAGCGCCGTCCTGGTGCGGCCGAGGCGGAGGCTGCGGGCGGCGAGATTCGGCCGGTAGCCGAGGTCCTGGGTGGCGCTGCGGACACGCTCGGCGGTGGCCTCGGAGACCCTGCCACGCCACTTGTCACCCAGCACGAGGGAGACGGTGGCCTGCGAGACGCCTGCGGCCCGCGCGACGTCGCGGCTGGTGGGCCGGGCCGGGGCGGGCTGTGATGCGCTGGTCACGGGGACCTCCGGACGGGTGCGGTGCTGGTGCGTGCGGTGCGGTGGACCTGTGGACTGGGCACATGGTACGTATGAACCTCGACGTTATACGTAAAACGTCGGGCGTCGGAAGGACGTCCGAGAGAGATGGGGGCGAGACATGGCCGCGGGATTTCTGGACATCCTCCGGGCGCGGCATGCCACCCGGCTGCTGGTCGGCACACTGGTGGGCCGGCTGCCCAGCGGCACCGCGCACATCGCGATCGTCCTGTTCACCCGCGCCGAGGGCGGCAGCTACACCCTCGCGGGGGCGCTCGCGGCGGTGTACGGCCTCTCCACGGCGGTCGGGCAGCCACTGCTGGGCCGGGCCGTGGACCTGCACGGCCAGCCTCGCGTCCAGCTCCCCGCGGCCGTGCTGTCCGCGCTGGGCATGGCCCTGCTGGCCCTGGCGGGCCTCGGATCGCTCCCGTTGGCCTACGCGGCCGTGATCGTGGCCGGCGTCTGCACACCGCCGCTGGAGGGCGGCCTGCGGGCCCTGTGGCCGACGGTCCTGGGGCACGAGGACCGGGTGCACCGCGCGTACGCCATGGACGCGGTGGCCCAGGAGGTCATGTTCACGGTGGGGCCGCTGATGGTGACGGTGCTGGTCTCGCTCTGGTCGCCCGCCGCCGCGCTGCTCGTCATCAACGCGATCGGGGTCCTCGGGGCACTCTCGGTGGTGATCTCGGAGCCCTCCCGCACCTGGCGTTCGGCGCCCCGTGAGGCGCACTGGCTGGGCGCTCTGCGGTCACCGGGCCTGCTGGCGCTGCTCGGTTCCTTCTTCTTCGTCGGGCTCGCCCTGGGGTCGATCACGGTGGCCGGTGTCGCGTACGCCGACGACCACGGCCGGGAGTCGGTGTACGGCTGGCTGATGGCCGCGCTCGGACTGGGCGCGCTGATCGGCGGCGTGGCGTACGGGGCGTGGCAGTGGACCGGGGCTCCGGAGCGCAGGCTGCGGGCCATCGTCGCGCTGCTGGCACTCGGCTATCTGCCGTTGATGCTCACGCCCGGGGTGGTGCCGATGACCGTACTGGCCGCATTCGCCGGGGTGTTCCTGGCGCCCGCGATCGCGTGCTCGTTCATCGTGGTGGACCGGCATGCTCCGCGGGGCACGGTGACGGAGGCGTTCTCCTGGCTCGTGACGACGTTCGGGGTCGGCGCGGCGGCCGGAACGGCCTTGGCAGGCCCGGCCGTAGAGCTGGGCGGAACGGCGCAGGGCTTCGCCGTCGCGGGGGCCGGTGGGGTGGTTGCGCTGCTGGTTCTGCTGGCCACGGGAAGGGTCCTCGCAGTTCCCGGGCGTACGGCGGTTGCTGTGCGGGTATCGGAAAATGATCGAAACGGTGCTGTCGAACCCGGTTTCAGCTCGGGCCATAAGGCGTAATGTTCAGTCATGGACCGCCGCATTTTCGGGCTGGAGAACGAGTACGGCGTCACGTGCACGTTCAGGGGACAGCGCCGACTGTCTCCTGACGAAGTGGCGCGCTACCTCTTCCGCCGTGTTGTGTCATGGGGCCGCAGCAGCAATGTCTTTCTGCGGAACGGCGCCCGCCTCTACCTCGACGTGGGATCGCATCCGGAATATGCAACCCCCGAATGCGACAATCTGACCGAGCTGGTCACCCACGACAAGGCAGGCGAGCGCATTCTCGAAGGCCTGCTCGTCGACGCCGAACGCCGCCTGCACGAGGAGGGAATCGCGGGCGACGTCTATCTCTTCAAGAACAACACCGATTCGGCGGGAAACTCCTACGGGTGTCATGAGAACTACCTCGTGGCACGGCACGGAGAATTCTCCCGGCTCGCGGACATCCTCATTCCCTTCCTCGTCACGAGGCAGCTGCTCTGCGGAGCGGGCAAGGTGCTGCAGACCCCGCGAGGCGCGGTCTACTGCGTCAGCCAGCGTGCCGAGCACATCTGGGAGGGCGTCAGTTCCGCGACGACGCGCTCCCGTCCGATCATCAACACGCGTGACGAACCGCACGCCGACGCGGAGCGGTACCGCCGCCTCCATGTCATCGTCGGCGACTCGAACATGTCCGAGACGACGATGCTGCTCAAGGTCGGCGCGACGGACCTGGTGCTCCGGATGATCGAAGCGGGCACGGTGATGCGCGATCTGACGCTGGAGAACCCGATCCGGGCGATCCGCGAGGTCAGCCACGACATCACGGGGCAGCGCAAGGTCCGCCTCGCCAGCGGCCGCGAGGCGTCGGCCATCGAGGTGCAGCGCGAGTACTACGAGAAGGCCGCGGACTTCGTCGATCGCCGAGGCATCCGCACCGGCACCGTCGCCCAGGTCCTGGAGCTGTGGGGCCGCACGCTCGACGCGATCGAGGCCGAGGACCTCGACCGGATCGACACCGAGATCGACTGGGTGATGAAGTACAAGCTCATCGAGCGGTACCGGGCCAAGCACAACATGACCATGTCGCATCCGCGAGTCGCCCAGATAGATCTCGCGTACCACGACATCCACCGTCGGCGCGGGCTGTACTACCTGCTGGAGCGGAAGGGGCAGGCCACCCGTATCTGCAACGACCTGAAGATCTTCGAGGGCAAGTCGGTGCCCCCGCAGACCACCCGGGCGCGGCTGCGCGGCGACTTCATCCGAAGGGCGCAGGAGCAGCGGCGGGACTTCACCGTCGACTGGGTCCATCTCAAGCTCAACGACCAGGCACAGCGCACGGTGTTGTGCAAGGACCCGTTCCGTTCGGTGGACGACCGAGTGGAGAAGTTGATCGCGGGTATGTGAGCCGGCGCAGGACGCGCCCCGGCACTTGTGCGACTCGGGCCCCGTACGTCCTCGTACGGGGCCCTGTGCACGCCCTAGAGTGTCGGGGACTCAACCATCTGTGTCGTCTGAGATCTGAGGAACCAGTGCGCCGACTTGCCGCCCTTCTCGTTGTCCCCCTGCTGCTGTTGACGGCGGCGTGCGGTGGCGACGGCAAGGGCTCCGACTCCGCCTCGAAGAACGGATTCCCCGCGATCACCGCGGGTGCGAAGTTCGGAGAGAAGCCCACCTTGTCCAAGGGACAGGGCGATCCGCCCAAGGAGCTGAAGACGCAGGTCATCAGCGAAGGTGATGGCGCGAAGCTCAAGAACGGCGACGCGATCCAGGTCAACTACCTCGGACAGGCGTGGGACTCCACCAAGCCGTTCGACAACAGTTTCGACCGCAAGCAGCCCTTCGATCTGACGCTCGGTGCGGGCATGGTCATCAAGGGCTGGGACCAGGGCCTCGTCGGCCAGAAGGTCGGCAGTCGCGTCCAGCTGGTCATTCCGCCGGACCTCGGTTACGGCCCGCAGGGCCAGGGCGACATCAAGCCGAACGCCACTCTCGTCTTCGTCGTGGACATCCTGAAGGCCACACAGATCCCGGCGTCCGCCAAGGGCACCGCGGTCGCCCAGGACAACGTCGATCTGCCGAAGGTGGGCGTCAACACCGACGGCAAGGCGCCGTCGGTGAAGATCCCGGAGAAGACCGACCCGCCGACGAAGCTGGTCTCCAACTACATCCTGGAGTCCGACGGTGACGTCATCAAGGAGACCGACAGCGTCGTCGTGAACTACGTGGGCCTGCTGTGGAAGGACGGAAAGACGTTCGACAGCACCTACGCCCAGGGCAAGACTCAGACCTTCCCGCTGGCGCAGGTCACGCTCAAGGGCCTGAAGAACGGTCTGATCGGCAAGAAGATCGGCAGCCGTGTCCTGCTGGTGATCCCGCCGGACCAGGCGTTCGGCGACAAGGCGCAGCAGTCCATCCCCGCCAAGTCCACCCTGGTGTTCGCCGTGGACCTGCTGGCAAAGATGTAAGACTGTCCCGGTTGTCCAGTTCATCATTTGGAGGAGCAGTTCAGTGAGCATCGAGAAGCCCGAGATCGACTTCCCGGGTGGCGAGCCGCCGGCCGACCTGGAGATCAAGGACATCTGGGAGGGCGACGGCGCGATCGCCAAGGCCGGCGACATGGTCAAGGTCCACTACGTGGGCGTGGCCTTCTCCACCGGCGAGGAGTTCGACGCCTCCTGGAACCGCGGCACCCCGCTGCAGTTCCAGCTCGGTGTCGGGCAGGTCATCTCCGGCTGGGACCAGGGCGTGCAGGGCATGAAGGTCGGCGGCCGTCGCCAGCTGACCATCCCCGCGCACCTCGCCTACGGTGACCGCGGCGCCGGCGGCCGTATCGCCCCGGGCGAGACGCTGATCTTCGTCTGCGACCTGGTCGCCGTCTGATATCTGTCCCCGGACGCATCACGAGGGCCCGTGCTGGACTGCACGGGCCCTCGTTCCGTCCGGCGTGGGCCCTCGCTTTTGTCCGGACACCCGGGAGCGGTACGGTCGATCGTCGTGGAGCAAGTAGAAAAGGGGCGTCGATGGCCATTGCCAAGGCCGAGCGGCTGATGAACCTGGCGCTGTGCCTGCTGGGGACCCGGCGCCCGCTCAGCAAGCGCGAGCTGCGCGGGTCCATCGAGGCGTATCTGGAAGCGGGCTCCGACGACGCCTTCAACCGGATGTTCGAGCGCGACAAGGACGATCTGCGCGAGCTCGGTCTGGTCATCGAGACCGTGGACAACCTGGACGGCGACACCGGTTATCTGGCGCGCCGGGACAGCAACCGGCTGCCGCCGATCACGCTGGACGCCGAGGAGGCCGCGGCGCTCGGTCTGGCCGCGAAGGTCTGGCAGCAGGCGCGGCTGGCCGGTGCGGCCAGCGGTGCGCTGCAGAAGCTGCGGGCCGCGGGGATGCCGGAGGCCGAGGACGCGTACGAGGTGCACAGTGCGCTCGAACCCCGTATTCCGGTGCATGAGACCGCGTTCGAGCCGTTGATGCTGGCGTGCCGCGACCGCCGTCCGGTCACCTTCGACTACCGCAAGGCCAACGCCGCCCGGCCCGAGCAGCGCCAGGTCGAGCCCTGGACACTGGAGTGCTGGCGCGGCCACTGGTATCTGGCGGGCTGGGACCGGGAGCGTGGCGCCGAGCGGGTGTTCCGGCTGTCCAGGATCACCGGCCGGGTCCGCTCGAGGGCCGGCGCCTTCACCGCCGAGGTGCCCGATGTGGTGACCGTCCGGGAGACCGTGGAGAGCTGGGCGGGGGAGACGGCGACCCGGACCGCGCTGATCAGGCTGCGATCGGGGTCCGGTTACCCGCTGCGGTCGCGCGCGATATCCGTGCGGGAACTCGGGGACGGCTGGGACGAGTTGGAGATCCCGTACGGACACGGTCTGGATGCCTGGCTCGTCGAGTTCGGCCCGGACGTCGTCGTGCGGGAACCCGCGGATCTGCGGGCCGACGTGGTGGACCGGCTGCGCGCCGTGGCCAAGGACTGAGGGGACGTATTCATGGCGACGAACGCGATCGACCAGACGCGCCGGATGCTGTCCCTGGTGACGTATCTGCGGGAGCGCCCCGGCGCCCATGTGCAGGACGTCGCCCGTGCTTTCGGGATCACCGAGGACGAGCTGATCTCGGACCTCGATGTGCTCCCCATGTGCGGGACGAGCTTCCGCGGCGGCGACCTGCTGGACATCGACACCGACGGCGACCGGATCTGGTGGCACAACCCGGACGACGTGGCCGAGCCGCTGCGGCTCGCGGCCGACGAGGCGACGGCTCTGCTCGTCGCCGCGCGCGCCGTGGCCACGCTGCCGGGGCTGCGGGAGAGCGACCGGCAGGCGTTGCTGCGGGCGACCGCCAAGCTGGAGACGGCGGCCGGCGAGGCGGCGGCGGCGAGCGCCCGGCTCTCGGTCACCTTCGAGTCGGAGGGCGGCGTCTTCGCCGATGTCGACCGGGCGATCTCCGAGCGGCGCAGGCTGTGGCTGCGGTACTACTCGCCCGCGCGCGACGAGCTCACCGAGCGTGAGGTGGACCCGATCCGGCTGTTCGCCGTCGGGCACACGTACATGGAGGCCTGGTGCCGGCTCTCCGAGGACCGGCGCACGTTCCGGCTCGACCGGGTCGCCGAGATCCGGCTGCTGGACGAGCCTTCAGCGCCCCCGGAGCTGGAACTGAGGGATCTCTCCGAGGGGCTGGTGCAGCCGGCGGCCGAGGATCCCGAGGTCGTGATCGAGGTGGGGCCCGGTGGCCGCTGGGTCGCCGAGTACTACCCGCACGACAGCGCGGAGGAGCTGGCCGACGGCGGGCTGCGGATCACGTTGCGCACCCCCGACCCGGCCTCGCTGCGCAGGCTCGCGCTGCGCCTCGGCGGGGACGGGCACATCGTCGCCCCGCCGGAGCTGGCGCAGAGTGCGCGGCAGGCGGCGCGGGCCGCGCTGGCCGCCTATGACGGCCCGGCCTGAGCGGATACCTGAGGAGATATGAGCAATATGTCTGTGGTGTCGGGTATCTCGACCGTGGTGGTACCCGAGTCCGTACGGTTCAAGGCGGCCTGCCCGGACTGTCGCGGGCGATTCGAGCTCGCGGCGGGTGCCCTGCGCCTCGCCATCGGCGCCAGCCGCCGTACGACGTTCTACTCCTTCACCTGCCCCGAGTGCGGGGCAGCCGTCCGCAAGCCGGCCGGGGAGCGGATCATCGAGCTCCTGACCGGCGGCGGTGTACGGACGCTCCGCCTCCACACCGGGCTGCAGCACTCCGGACACCGGCCCACCTAGACATATCGAGGCTCTGCGCATGTTCTGGCCCATGCTCGCCATCGCCCTGGGGTTCCTCGGCATCGCCGTCCTCGGCGTGCTGGCCGTCAAGGTCTTCGTCGAGGCCCAGCGCCTGGGGCACCAGGTGACCCGCACCACTCAGCGGATCAATCGGGCGGCCGAGGATCTCGAACGGGCCGCCACTGACCTCGCAGCCACCGGCGAATCCCTGCGGTAGGCCGGGTCTTTCGGGCCGGGCCGGTCGATCGGGGGAGGGCGCGGCCTCCAGTTTCTCAGGTTCGGGGGGTACGCTGCACTGGCGGCCCTGAGAGCGAGGCATGGGCCGTAATCGCAAGGATGCATGGGTATTGCCCTGCGTTTACTCCTGCGGGATACGATCGCTGACAGTACGAAGATCGGACGTCTGTCCGACGTTCGATCAGCCCCACCCCTGCTGCCTCGGTGAGAAGGTACACGCATATGTTCGGAAGGCTCGGCGCTCCCGAGATCATCCTGATCCTCGTCGTCATTGTTCTGCTGTTCGGCGCGAAGAAGCTTCCTGACATGGCTCGCTCGCTCGGCAAGTCGGCCCGCATCCTCAAGAGCGAGGCCAAGGCCATGAAGTCGGAAGGCAACCCGTCGGCCACTCCCGCCGACCCGCCGCACGACCCCGCTCAGGACCAGGCGGCCCCGCGCACGATCAAGGCCGCGCCCGGCGATGTGACGAGTTCGCGGCCGGTCGCCGAGCCGACCGACTCGACCAACCGCTGACAACTGGGCCGACGCAGGCGCCGTGATCGGTGACGGCCTGCTGCACGAGATGAGGACGTGGGTTGCTCAAGTCTGCCCGCAAACAGGAGACGGACCCCGAGGGCCGCATGCCCTTGGTGGAGCACCTGCGTGAGCTGCGCAACCGGCTGGCGAAGGCTCTGCTGGCGATCGTCGTCGTCACGATCGTCGCCGCGTTCTTCTACAAGGGGATCATCGAGTTCTTCACCGACCCGGTGCTGAAGGCGGTCGGTTGCGATTCGAGCTTCGCCGAACTCGCCAAGCAGGAGGACGGCACCTGTGCGCGCATCGTCCTGAACGGCCTGCTGACGCCGTTCACCCTTGCGCTCAAGGTCTCCCTGATGGCAGGCGTCGTCCTTTCGTCGCCGATCTGGCTCTACCAGCTCTGGGCGTTCATCGCCCCGGGTCTGCACAGGCACGAGAAGAAGTACTCGCTGGCCTTCGTCGGCGCGGGCTTCCCGCTCTTCCTCGCCGGTGGCTTCTTCGCGTACAAGACGCTGCCCACGATGGCCAAGGTCCTGCTGGACTTCTCGCCGGCCGGTCTGGACAACCAGCTGCCGCTCGACGACCTGCTGGACCTGATCACGCGCATGGTGGTGGTCTTCGGGCTCTCCTTCGAGCTGCCCCTGCTGCTCGTCATGCTGAACCTCGGCGGCGTCATCACGGGCAAGCGGATGCTCGGCTGGTGGCGCGGCATGATCATGGGCATCACGGTCTTCGCCGCACTGGCGACGCCCAGTACCGACCCGCTGACCATGCTGGCGCTCGCCGGGCCGATCTGGGTCCTGTACTTCTGCGCGACGGCGCTCTCGCTCCTCAACGACCGCCGCAAGGCACAGCGTGCGGCGGAGGGGCCCGCCGACGACGAGGCGTCGGAGCTGGACCTCACCCCCGAGGACGTGGGTGAGATCGAACCGGTCTCGTCCGTCAGGTCGCTGCCGGCGCAGTCGGGGCCGGACCGTGACCGGGTGAACGGTTACGACGACATCACCTGACCTTGTAAGGTCCCCCGGGTGACCAGCGAGATCACCCTTTTCGTCAATCCCACCGCAGGACGCGGCCGGGGCGCGCACGCCGCGCAGCCGGCCGCTTCCGCGTTGCGGGACGCCGGCTTCTCCGTACGTACGGTCCTGGGCGAGGACGCCGACGACGCGCTGCGGCGGGCCCGTGAGGCAGTCGACGGCGGGACCGGCGCACTGATAGCCGTGGGCGGGGACGGCATGATGTCCCTCGCCCTCCAGGCCGTGGCCGGGACCATGACGCCGCTCGGTGTGATCGCCGTCGGTACCGGCAACGACTTCGCCCGCGCCCTAGGTCTGCCGATACGGGACCCGGCCGCCGCGGGCCGGCTGGCCGCCGAGGCGCTCAAGGGCGGGGCGATCCGGGACATCGACCTCGGCCGGGTCGGTGACCGGTGGTTCGGGTCCGTGCTCGCCTCCGGCTTCGACTCCCGGGTCAACGACCGGGGCAACCGGATGCGCTGGGTCGGCGGACGGTTCAAGTACGACCTCGCGATCCTCGCCGAACTCGCCGCGTTCCGGACGATCCCGTACCGCATCAGGCTCGACGGCGGGCCGGCCCAGGAGATCGAGGCGACGCTCATCGCGGTCGGCAACGGCTCCACCTACGGCGGGGGCATGCGGATCTGTGCGGACGCCGTCATGGACGACGGGCTCTTCGACGTGACCGTCGTCGGCGACTGCAGCCGTACGACGCTGCTCAAGGTGTTCCCCCGGGTCTACCGGGGCACGCACCTCGACCACCCCGCGGTCACCGTGCACCGGGTCTCGTCGATCGAGCTGGCCGCCGCCTCCGTCACCGCCTACGCGGACGGCGAACCGCTCGGTGCGCTGCCGCTCACCGCGACGTGTGTGCCGGGCGCGGTCAGGGTTCTTGCTCGGTGAAATAAAGATCGCGCTGACTGTCAGAGGTGACGGGTACGCTCGTAAGCAAGATGACAGAGGACCTCTCACCAGCTGAGCGATACCAGGCATTCCGGATCCGCGCCGCCGAGCAGGCCACGGCACTCGCGCCCTTCCGCGAGATGTACGAGTTCGATCTGGACCCGTTCCAGATAGAGGCATGCAAGGCCCTGGAAGCGGGGAAGGGGGTGCTGGTCGCCGCCCCGACCGGGTCGGGCAAGACGATCGTCGGCGAGTTCGCCGTGCATCTCGCGCTCCGCCAGGGCCGCAAGTGCTTCTACACCACACCCATCAAGGCCCTGTCGAACCAGAAGTACGCCGATCTGGTCAAGCGCTACGGCGCGGACAAGGTCGGCCTGCTGACCGGCGACAACAGTGTCAACGCCGATGCCCCGGTGGTCGTCATGACCACCGAAGTGCTGCGGAACATGTTGTACGCGGGCTCGCAGGCGCTCCGTGGCCTCGGCCATGTCGTGATGGACGAGGTGCACTACCTCTCCGACCGCTTCCGCGGCGCGGTGTGGGAGGAAGTGATCATTCATCTGCCGGATTCGGTGACGCTGGTGTCGCTGTCGGCCACCGTGTCCAACGCAGAGGAGTTCGGCGACTGGCTGGACACCGTCCGCGGTGACACCGAGGTCATCGTCGCCGAGAGCCGGCCCGTGCCGCTCTGGCAGCACGTCCTGGCCGGCCGCCGGATGTACGACCTCTTCGAGGAGGAGACCGACCACGGCGGCCGTGGCGCCGGGCGCCGCGAGGTCAACCCCGACCTCGTCCGGCTCGCCCGCATGGAGAACCAGCGCGGGTACAACCCGCGCGAGCGCCGACGCGGAAAGATGGTGCGCGAGGCGGACCGCGAGCGTGAGCGGCGCCAGCGCAGCCGGATCTGGACCCCGTCCAGGCCCGAGGTCATCGACCGGCTGGACGCGGAAGGGCTGCTGCCCGCGATCACGTTCATCTTCAGCCGGGCCGGCTGCGAGGCCGCCGTACAGCAGTGTCTGCAGGCCGGACTGCGGCTCAACGACGAGGACAGGCGCCGGCTGGTGCGGGAGATCGTCGAGGAGCGGACCGCGTCCATCCCCGGCGAGGACCTCCATGTCCTCGGCTACTACGAGTGGCTCGAAGGGCTGGAGCGGGGCATCGCGGCGCACCACGCGGGCATGCTGCCGACCTTCAAGGAGGTCGTCGAGGAACTGTTCGTACGCGGGCTGGTCAAGGCGGTCTTCGCGACGGAGACCCTCGCCCTCGGCATCAACATGCCCGCGCGCTCCGTGGTGTTGGAGAAACTCGTCAAGTGGAACGGCGAGCAGCATGCGGACATCACCCCCGGCGAGTACACCCAGCTGACCGGTCGTGCCGGGCGGCGCGGGATCGATGTCGAGGGCCACGCGGTGGTGCTGTGGCAGCGTGGCATGGACCCGGGAGCGCTGGCCGGACTCGCGGGTACGCGCACCTATCCGCTGCGGTCCAGCTTCCGGCCCTCGTACAACATGGCCGTCAACCTGGTGCAGCAGTTCGGGCGGCACCGGTCGCGCGAGCTGCTGGAGACCTCGTTCGCACAGTTCCAGGCCGACCGGTCGGTCGTCGGGATCTCCCGGCAGGTGCAGAAGAACGAGGAGGGCCTGGAGGGTTACCGCGAGGGCATGACCTGCCACCTCGGTGACTTCGAGGAGTACGCGCGGCTGCGCCGCGACCTCAAGGACCGGGAGACGGAGCTCGCCAAGCACGGTGCGTCGCAGCGTCGGGCGGCGGCCGCGGCGTCCCTGGAGAAGCTGAAGCCGGGCGACGTCATCCACGTGCCGACCGGGAAGTTCGCCGGGCTGGCGCTCGTGCTGGACCCGGGGCTGCCGGCCGGGCGGGTCAACGGGCACCGGGGGCTCGAATACTACGACGGGCCGCGGCCGTTGGTGCTGACCTCCGAGCGACAGGTCAAGCGGCTCGCCGCGATCGACTTCCCCGTGCCGGTCGAGGCCGTGGAGCGGATGCGGGTGCCCAAGTCGTTCAATCCGCGGTCGCCGCAGTCGAGGCGCGATCTCGCGTCGGCGCTGCGGACGAAGGCGGGGCACATCGTGCCGGAACGGCACCGCAGGGGCCGGGCCGAGGCCGCCGACGACCAGCAGATCGCCCGCTACCGGGCCGAGTTGCGGGCCCACCCCTGCCATGGTTGCGCCGAGCGCGAGGACCATGCGCGGTGGGCGGAGCGGTACCACCGCCTGCAGCGGGACACGAAGCAGCTGGAGCGGCGGATCGAGGGGCGGACGAACACGATTGCCCGCACCTTCGACCGGATCGTCGCGCTCCTCACCGAGCTGGACTATCTGCGGGGCAACGAGGTCACCGAGCACGGGCGGCGGCTCGCCCGGCTGTACGGCGAGCTTGACCTGCTGGCGAGCGAGTGCCTGCGGGCCCGGGTGTGGGAGGGGCTGAACCCGGCGGAACTCGCCGCGTGTGTGTCGGCGCTGGTGTACGAGGCGCGGCAGGCGGACGACGCGGTGGCACCGAAGCTGCCGTCCGGGCCGGCGAAGACGGCGATGGCCGAGATGGTCCATATCTGGGGGCGGCTCGACGCCCTGGAGGAGGACTTCAAGATCAACCAGGCGGAGGGGGTCGGACAGCGGGAACCCGATCTCGGGTTCGCCTGGGCGGTCTACATGTGGGCGTCGGGGCGGACGCTGGACGAGGTGCTGCGCGAGGCGGAGATGCCGGCAGGGGACTTCGTGCGGTGGTGCAAGCAGGTGATCGATGTGCTGGGACAGATCGCTGCTGCGGCACCAGGCGGCGGGGAGAGCTCCGTGGCTCGCAATGCGCGCAAGGCGATGGATGCGGTGCTGCGGGGGGTCGTGGCTTACAGCTCGGTGGGGTGACGGGGCCTGGGCCACCGGCCCTCGGGGCCGGACGGGGCGGGGCCGGGTGGATCGGGCCGACCGTCCGGGGACGAGGACCGGGTTCGGTGGACGGTACTGCGCCCCCGTGCTTCGGGTCAGCGGTCGAGGTAGGCGCGCCAGCCGCCGTGCGCCGTGATGTCCGTTGCGCTGCGCAGGGCGTAGGGCTCGCACAGGAAGCCGGGCGCCGTCGTGCCGTCCGAGAGCTCCACCCGGCCCAGTGTCATGGGGGGCGGGAGCTCCGCCGTGAGGCGGCCCAGGCCCTCAGGGGGCAGTTCCCAGACCTCCACCTCGATCGCGGCGCCGCCTTCGCCGACCCGTTCCAGGCCGGGCTTGGGAGGGTCGGTGCGCAGGGCGTGCAGGCGGTACATCGGGGCCGTGGTCGTCGTGCGGAGCAAGTGGGCACCCAGGTCCAGGAGTTGAGGGTTCAGGGGCTGGCCCGCCAGATGGGCTCCCGCGACGACGAGCCTGGTGGGTGGGGTCAGTAGCGCGGTGATGCGGGCCAGGCGCTCATCCGTGTCGGCCGGGCCGATCAGCATCACGCCGAAGGGGTGTCCGGCCACGTCGCCGGCCGGGGCGGCCACCGCGCACAGGTCGAACAGGTTGGTGGAGTTGGTGAACCGGCCCAGCCGTGCGTTGGTGCCCAGCGGGTCCGCGGCGACCTCCGCCAGCGTGGGGTGACCCGGTGCGGTGGGCAGGAGAAGGGCGTCGGCGTCGGAGAGGGCCGTCATGGCGGCGTCGCGCAGAACCGCCAGCCGGTCCCGGTCGGCGAACAGACGGTGTGCCGGGATGTCCCGGGCCGCCGTGATGATGTGGGCGACGGTGGGGTCGAGGTCGTCGGCGGCGGGAGCGGCGTCGATGAACGCGCCGACGGCCGTGTAGCGCTCGGCCACGAACGCTCCCTCGTACAGCAGGGCGGCGGCTTCGAGGAAGGGGGCCAGGTCCACCGGTTGCAGGTGTGCGCCCGCCTCGTGGAGGCGGACGGCCGCTGCCTCGTACGCCTCCGCCCAGCCGGGGTCCAGGTCCCCCAGCTGTCCGGTCGTCGGGACCGCGATCCGCCAGGGCCCCGGTGTCCGGGCGGGCGCGGACCGTGGCGTGGTCGTGGTCATCAGGGCGAGCGCCTGCTCTGCCTCGGGGAGCGTACGGGCGAAGACGGTCACACAGTCCAGGCTTGCGCAGGCCGGGACCACACCGTCGGTCGGGACCAGGCCGCGGGTCGGCTTCAGACCCACGATCCCGTTGAACGCCGCCGGGACCCGGCCGGAGCCCGCGGTATCGGTGCCGAGCGACAGGTCGGCGATGCCGAGCGCGACGGCGACCGCGGAACCGGAGCTGGAACCTCCGCTGATCAGGGACGGGTCATGGGCGTGACGCACCGCCCCGTAGGGGGAGCGGGTGCCGACCAGCCCCGTGGCGAACTGGTCGAGGTTGGTCGTGCCGATCACCAGGGCTCCGGCCGCACGGAGGCGGGCCACGGCCGGGGCGTCGGCCGTCGGTTCGTACGCGTACGACGGGCAGCCCGCCGTGGTGGGGAGGCCGGCCACATCGATGTTGCCCTTGACGGCCAGCAAGCGGCCGGCGAGCGGGAGATGTTCCCCTGCGGACACGCGGGCGTCGAGGTTTCCGGCCTCGGCCTCCACCTCGGACAGCGGGCGCAGGTCGATCCAGATCTCCGGGCGGTCGACGGCCTCGATCCGGGCGTGGGCGGCGCGGACCCGGGCCAGCACGGGTGCGGGCGTGGTCATGTGTGCTCCTCAGTTCGTGGGGGGCGGTGCCAGGACCAGCAGTGCCGAACCCGGTTCCACCTGGGCACCCGGCCGGGTGAGGATCTCCACGACGACGCCGTCCGCCGGGGCGTGGACCCGGGACTCCATCTTCATCGCCTCCAGGGCGAGAAGAGGCTGACCCGCCGTCACCGTGTCACCCGCGGCGACGTTCAGCTGCCAGACCGACGCCGCGAACTCGGCCTCCACCAGCCGGCCGCCCGGCGGCACCGTCACCTCGGCGGCCGGGGGCGCCGGTTCCGTGGCGGCCTCCGCCCGCGCGAACTCGCCGGCCGCCTCCCAGGCGTCCCGTTCCGCCGCGAAGGCGGCGCCCTGACGGGTGCGGAAACCGGCGATCGAGTCGGCGTCGTCGGCCAGGAACCTCTCGTAGCGCGCCAGGGAGAACTCGCCCTCCTCGATCCGCGGAACGAACCGGCCGGACGCAATGTCCGCGCGGAGCTCCAGGAGTTCGTCCGCCTCCACGGGGTACCACTTGATCCGGTCGAAGAACCTCAGCAGCCATGGTGAACCGGGCTGGAAGGCGCCGCGCTGCTGCCACCCCGACCACACCTGGGTGGTGCGCCCGACGAACTGGTATCCGCCCGGCCCCTCCATGCCGTAGATGCACAGATAGGCGCCGCCGATGCCGACCGAGTTCTCCGCCGTCCAGGTGCGGGCCGGGTTGTACTTGGTGGTGACCAGGCGGTGCCGGGGGTCGAGCGGGGTGGCGACCGGTGCGCCCAGATAGACGTCGCCGAGGCCCAGCACCAGATACTCGGCGTCGAAGACCGTGCGGTACACGTCGTCGACCGAGTCCAGGCCGTTGACCCGGCGGATGAACTCGATGTTCCAGGGGCACCAGGGAGCGTCGTCGCGTACCCCGGCCATGTAGCGGGCGATGGCCTCGCGGGTCGCCGGATCGTCCCAGGACAGAGGCAGATGGACGGTCCGTGACGGCACGGTCAGAGCGTCCGTGGGCGGGAGCGCCGCCTCGGTGGCGTGCAGGAGCGCCAGGAGCCGGTGCTGGGGGAGGAGCTCCGGATCGGTCTGGATCTGGAGCGAGCGGATGCCGGGTGTGAGGCCGGTGATGCCGGGGACGGCCGCCGCGGTGAGCGCCTCCATCAGGGCGTGCACCCGCATCCGCAGGGCCAGGTCCAACTGCATCGGACCGTACTCGACCAGCACGTTGTCGTCGCCGCTGCGGCGGTACGTGACGTCGTCGCTCCGGTACAGGATGCCGCCGTCGACGATGTCCGGGCGCCGCTCGCCGGTGATCGTCACCGGGGTGAAGCGGACCGTGTCGCCCGGCCGTAGCTGGCCCAGCTTCCACCGCTCGCCCGTCACCACCGTCGCCGGGCAGACGAAGCCGCCCAGCGACGGCCCGTCGGGGCCGAGCAGCACGGGCATGTCTCCCGTGTAGTCGACGGCGCCCACGGAGTACGGCGTGTCATGGATGTTCGAGGGGTGGAGTCCGGCCTCGCCGCCGTCGGTGCGGGCCCAGCGTGGTTTGGGGCCGACCAGCCGGACGCCGGTGCGGGCCGAGTTGAAGTGGACCTTCCAGTCGGCGGCGTAGAAGTCGTGGATGTCCTCCTCGGTGAAGAACTCCGGTGCGGCGTGCGGGCCTTCGGCCGCGCCGATGTGCCAGCTGCCACCGATGTGCGGACGTTCGGCGTCCGGTACGGCGGCGCCCGGTGTACGCACCGCGCCGCCGTGCAGGACATCGCCCGTGCGCAGGGCCCGGCCGCCGTGCCCGCCGAAGCCGCCCAGGGTGAACGTCGCCGCGCTGCCCAGGAAGTCCGGCACGTCCAGGCCGCCGCCGGCGAAGAGGACGTACGTACGCAGACCGTGTCCGTCCGGTGCGCCGACCGCGAGTGTGGAGCCCGCCGGGACGGTGAAGGGTTCCCACAGGGCGACCGGTTCGCCGTCGACCGACACGGGGGCGGGTGCGCCCGTCACACAGACCGTGGTCGGGTGGGTGAACCGAAGGGCCGGGCCCTGGAGCGTGCATTCGAGGCCGGGCGCGCCCGCGTCATTGCCGAGCGCCGTGTTGCCGAGGCGGAACGACAGGTCGTCCATCGGGCCCGACGGAGGGACGCCGACCTGCCAGTAGCCGGTACGGCCGGGCCAGTCCTGCACCGTGGTGAGGGTGCCGCCGGAGACCACCTCGATGCGCGGGGTCGGGTCGCCGACGGTGGCGAGCGTGGCCGTGGAGTGCGCGGCGGTGCGGACCCGGTCGTCGGCCAGAGCGGCCCGTACCAGTCCGACATTGGTCTCGATGCCGTCGATCCGGGTGGCGGCGAGTGCCGAGTCCAGCCGTGCGAGGGCCTCGGTGCGGTCGGTGCCGTGCGCGACGACCTTGGCCAGCATCGGGTCGTACGACGTCGTCACCTCCGTTCCTGTCTCGACCCAGGTGTCGACACGGACTCCCTCGGGGAACGCGACCCGGGTCAGCAGGCCCGCGCCGGGGCGGTGGTCGCGGGTCGGGTCCTCGGCGTAGACCCTGGCCTCGACGGCGTGGCCGCGCGGCGCATCCGGTTCGCGTACGACATCCGTGTCGCCCTGGGCGAGGCGCAGCATCCACTCGACGAGGTCGACGCCGTAGATCTCCTCGGTGACCGGGTGCTCGACCTGGAGGCGGGTGTTGACCTCCAGGAAGTACGCCTCCGCGCGCGCCGCGTCATAGACGAACTCCACCGTGCCCGCCGAGCGGTAGCCGACCGCCCCGCACAGATCCTGGGCGGACGCGGCCAGTTGTTTACGGACGTGCGGCGGCAGCCCCGGGGCGGGGGCCTCCTCCAGGACCTTCTGGTTGCGGCGCTGGAGGGAGCAGTCGCGGTCGCCGAAGGTCACCACCCGGCCCCGGCCGTCGCCGAAGACCTGCACCTCGACATGGCGGGCGTCCTCCACGAGGCGTTCGAGGAAGACACCGGCGGAGGAGAAGGACGCGGCGGCGACCCGCTGCACCCGCTCCCAGGCGTCGGCAAGGTCGTCGACGGATCGACAGGCCGACATGCCGATACCGCCGCCACCACCGGTCGCCTTGAGCATCACGGGATAGCCGATGCGGTCGGCCGCCGCCACCGCCGACGGCAGATCGGGGAGCAGCCCGGTGCCGGGGGCGAGCGGTACGCCCGCGGCCTCGGCGGCCGCGCGAGCGGTGTGCTTCGCCCCGAACAGCTCCAACTGCTCGGCGGTCGGGCCGACGAAGACGATCCCCGCGTCCTCGCAGCGCCGGGCGAACCCGGCGTCCTCGGAGAGGAAGCCGTAGCCGGGGTGGATGGCCCCGGCCCCGGTGTCCTTGGCGGCCTTCAGGACCAGGTCGGCGTCGAGGTACGACTCCTTGGCGGGCGCGGGCCCCAGGCGTACCGCCGTGTCGGCGAGGCGGACATGGGGCGCTGAGCGGTCGGGGTCCGAGAACACCGCGACCGTACGGAGACCGAGCCGGCGCGCGGTGCGGATGATCCGTACCGCGATCTCGCCCCGGTTGGCCACCAGCAGTGTGTCGAAATTCGTCATGGGGTGGCCTCGCCGATGGTGGCTTCGACGGCCGTGGGGTCGAAGCCGTTGCAGGGGTTGTTGATCTGGGGGCAGTTGGAGACCAGGACCAGGACGTCCCGTTCGGCGCGCAGGGTGACCCGCAGACCGGGGGCGGAGATGCCGTCGACGATGCCCAGCGTGCCGTCCATCTCCACGGGGACGTTCATGTACCAGTTGATGTTGGAGACCAGATCGCGCTTGCCGAGTCCGTGCCGGGCGCCCTCCGCGAGGAAGTTGTCCACACAGGCGTGCTGCGACCAGGTGTGGTGCCCGTAGCGCAGGGTGTTGGACTCCTTCGAGCAGGCGCCGCCGACCGTGTCGTGGCGGCCGCAGGTGTCCTCGGTGACCGTCATCAGCGGGGTGTGCTCGTTGGACAGCAGCACGCTGCCGGTGGTGAGGAAGATGTTGCCCTGCGCGTGGACGGTGTCCGGGGCGCTGTAGCGGACGGTGGTGTCCTGGGCGTCGTACACCAGGAAGTCCACGGCCTGGTTGCCGTGGAGATCGGTCAGGGTGAGCTGTTCGCCGGCGCGCACGACGGCGGACCAGGCGGCCTGCGCGGGGATCACGTCCGAGCTGCGGACGGTGCTGGTGACAGTGGTGGCGACGGTCATGCGAGCCCCCTGGCGGTGAGGAAGTCGAGCGTGTTGAGGAAGGCGCGGCGACCCTCCGGTGTGGCGTCCCAGAGCTGGTCCCCGGGCGCGGTCGGACGGGCGCGCCAGGCCAGCACCTCCAGCGGGGTGCAGACGTAGTCGGGGCGCGGGTCCAGCGGATGCGGGACGTTGGCGATGAGCACGGTCAGGTCCTGCTCGGCGCGGAGTGTCACCGACGCGCCGGGTCCGGCGGAGCCGGTGAAGTCCAGGGCGCCGTCCGCACGTACCTCGACACCCTGGAAGAAGGAGAGCGACGGTGGCAGATCGCGCGGCCCGAGCCCGTTCTTCGCGGCAGCGAGCTTCAGCAGTTCCCGGCCGGCCGGGGACGGCGACTGCGGGGAGCCGTCCCCGTACCGCTCGGTGTTGCGTACGAGGGTCGACGTGCCGCACAGGGCGTCGTGCCGGCCCGAGCCGTCGGCGACCACGGCGGCGAGGACCCGCCCCTGGTCGGAGAGGAGCAGCCGGTCGGCGCCGAGGTAGGCGTTCCACTGGACCTTGACGGTGTCCGCGGTGTTGAGCCGCTCCCAGGGGCGCCCGTCCACGTACAGCAGCAGATGGGCGCAGGCGTCTCCCGCGAGATCGGTGAGCCGGAGCTCGGTGCCGCGGGCGAGCACCCGGTGGGTGTAGTTGCCCCCTGCCACGGTCTCGGCCCAGACCGGCGTGCCGGGGACGGCCGCGGGCCAGTCGCTCGCGGGTACCACCGGCATGGTTTCGGTACGGGTGCCGTGCTGGGCGCGGGCGTGGTCCCGGGCTCCGTGTGTCGTCGCTGTCGCCATGGCTGGACCCTCCGGCTCGACGTGCCTGTCGATCGCGCGCTTCTGTCGCGCACCTCCGTGGTGCATTTCCGTCGCGCATTTCTGTCGCGTGACAGAAATTAGGACGCGGGCGAGTCGGGGCCATTGCCCGTCCGTTGCACGGGAGTTACCGAGTGCTCACCAAGATCGGGGCGGACGCGGATGTGCGACGATCGGCCCATGTCCACCACCGGGAGACGGGTCGGCCGGCCGCGCGCCCAGCAACGCGCGGACAGCGGACTGTCCGCGCGCGAAGAACTGCTGACCGCCGCCGCCGGGCTGTTCACCACCCGCGGGTACGCCGCGACCACCACGCGGGCCGTCGCGGAACGGGCCGGTATGCGGCAGGCGACGATGTACCACTACGTCGCGGGCAAGGAGGACCTCCTGGCGGAGCTCCTGGAATCCACGGTGACCCCGTCGTTGGCGCTGGCCAGGAAGCTGCTCGCCGATGATGCGACGGCCGCCGAGGACCGGCTGCGGGAGCTCTGTCGCTCCGACGTGGCGCTGCTGTGCGGCGGGCCGTACAACCTGGGTGCGCTGTACGTGCTGCCCGAGGTGCGGGCCGAGCGGTTCGCCGGCTTCCACCGGGTGCGGGACGAGCTGAAGGAGGCGTACGGGACGCTGCTGGCGGCGACCCGTGCGGGGGCGGCGCTGGACGAGGGGGAGCTGGCGCTCCGTACCGATCTGGTCTTCGGGCTCATCGAGGGCGTGATCCTGGTCCGCCGCTCGGGGCCGGAACGGCCGGTGGCCGCGTTCGCGGCGGCGACGGCGGATGCGGCATTGAGAATTGTGGGGGCGCGGCCCGACTGACGGCCTGGCTGCCCGGCCAGGGTGGTGTGCCTTCGGGGCCGGACCGTGCCTCGGTCGGCCGGGTGCCCGGCCGGTATGGGCCGTGCGGACGGGGCATGCCTGGGCCGGCCCGCTCGGTGCGGACCGGCCGGCGGCTTTCCGTCCTCCGTTCGTCCCGGCGGCGATCCGCCGGGCAGGTTGTCAGGTCCGACTGTTCTTCATCGAGGCACCGACGCAGACCAGCCCGAGCAGCAGCGCCAGACCGCCGATGATGACGTTGTTGATGATGACGCCCATGTCAGGGCTGCTGCCGACGATCCACGGCGACACGATCATCCAGATGCCCATGGCGCAGATGGCCCAGCTCAGGCCGTACATCCGGGCCGGCATCACGGTGAACCCGAGTCCCAGCACCGCGATCGCGATTCCCATGATCAGGTTGTGCTGCACGAGTGTGGGCTGGCTCGCGGTGAAGTGGAGCACCCAGGGCGAGATGGCGCAGTAGAGGCCGACGAGGAACACCGGTCCGTCCACGAGTGCCACATCGCGACCACCGAGCATGCGGGCATAGCGTTCCCGCATTTCGGAAACATCCGGGTGACTGGTTATGTCAGCGCGGGTGTGCGAGACGTTGGACATGAGAGTCGTCTCCTTCGATCCTGCAGGCCCGACCGCGGAGGGTGAGGGTGAAGTGCGGTAGGCGCCTCTTCACACCATTCTGCGCTTATCTGGGCCTTATGTGCATGTTTCGTCCCTTAGGAACTGTGCGAATCCAGGCTTCGGGCCAGCGACGTCAGCTGTTCCGTTCGCAGGACCCGGCCCCCGAACCCCGGCAGGGGGACATGTAGCGGCTCCGTCCAGCGCGACGGGATCGCATCCCTCCCGTGCACCGCCCCGGCCAGGCCGCCGGTGACGGCCGCGACCGTGTCGGTGTCCCCGCCCACGTCGATGGCGGCCGCCAGCGCGGCCTCGAAGGTACGTGTCGTGCGCAGCGCCCAGACCGCGGTGCCCAGGCACGGCCACACCGCGCCGTTGAACTCCGTCGCCAGGCCGGGGTGCCAGCCGGGGGCGAGGACCGTCGCCCAGCGTTCGCGCTGGTCGTCGTGGACGGCGGCCAGGGCGCCGGGGACGGCGGTGAGCGGGTCGTCGCCGTTCAGTGCCACCCGGATCAGGTCATGGAGGACGGCGGTGCCCTCCCAGGCGGCCCGGTCGCCGTGCGTCAGTGCCGCGATCCGGCGGGCGGCGTCCATCGTTGCGGCCCGCGCCGCCGGTTCCGGGCCGTCGGCCCGCGCGAAGTACACGGCGGAGGTCGCCGCCCGCATCAGCGAACCGTTGCCTGCCGCACGCCCCTCGACCTGGAAGTGGAGTGCGGCGGCCACGTCCCAGGGATCGCCGCTCGTCAGGACGGACTCGGTCTGCAGACCGATGTCCTTCGGCTCGCCCGCCGCCCACCGCCGGAACCTGCCGAACATGTCGGCGAGGTCGAGCCCGCCCCGCTCCAGCAGGGACTCACCGACCAGAACTGCCATCTGGGTGTCGTCCGTCGCCTCGCCCGGATCCCAGCCGCCGCCCCCGCACATCGCTCCGGCACCCTGGGGGAACCGGGTCGTGTACACACCCGCAGGACCGAACTCGAACGGCGCCCCGAGCGCGTCCCCGACCGCCGATCCGACGACGGCGCCCACCACCCGGTCCTGCCTGCTGCCCTGGTCCATGGAGTCAGCCTAGGGAGACCGACCTGCTCCGGTACACCTGATATGCCGCGCCCAGCAGGACCGTCGCGGCAAGGAACAGGACCGTGAACCACTGGAAGTACCAGTGCCCGCCGGCCGGGTCGTACACCGCGGCCCGCGGCCAGGCCAGATTGACGGTCATCACCAGCCCGTACAGCAGCGCGAGCGTGTTGACGGCAAGGCCCCAGCGGCCCAGCGAGAACAGCGGTCGGCCCGTCTCGTCCACGGCGTCCGTCCGGGCGGCGAACGTACCGCGCAGCCGGCGGACCAGCAGGGGACCCGTCACCATCGAGTACGCGAGGTACAGCATCACTATGCAGGTGGTGCCGATCGCCAGGAACGCCTCGGGTGACGCGAAGTTGAGCAGCAGCAGGACTGCCGCGAGGACGCCTACGACGACGGCCGGGGCGGTCGGCATACCGGTACGCGCGTTGACTTTCGACAGCAGGGCGGAGCACGGCAGCCGGCCGTCACGGGCCATCGAGAACAGCATCCGGCAGGCCGCCGTCTGCACGGCGAGGGTCGCCACGGCGATGGCGATCACCACGTCGACCAGGAGCACCCGGCCGACTCCGTCGCCGAGACTGCTGGTCAGCACGTAACTCATGCCGTCGACCGCGAGATGACCGTCGGTCAGGCTGGGCGCCGCCAGCAGCCCGCCCAGCACCAGCAGTCCGCCGAGCAGACCGGCCGCGCCCAGGGCGGACAGGATGGTGCGAGGCGCGGTACGGCGTGGGTCGCGGGTCTCCTCGCTCATCTCGCCCGCGCTGTCGAAGCCGATCATGACGTACGCGGCCGTGAACGAACCCACGAGGAGTGCGCCGAACACCCCCGTCCCGGCGCCACCGGTATGGAAGGTGACGGACGGAGTGCGTTCCGAGTGGGTGAGGAGCAGCACGACGATCAGCGCCGCGCCGATGATCTCGGCGGTCACACCGACCCGGTTGACGATCGACATCACGCGGTTGTCGACGATGTTCACGAGTGTGGTGAGGACCAGCAGGATGGTGCCGAGCAGCGCCGCGTTGGTGGCACCCGTCGGGGACAACGGCGCCGGGTCGCCGCCGATCAGCTGGAACCCCGACCAGATGGGCGGCATCACCATCTGCAGGGCCAGCGCGGCCGCGGCGACCACCACGATCTGGCCGATGACCATGATCCAGCCCGCGAACCAGCCGAAGGTCAGGTTGGAAAGCCGCGACGACCACTGATAGATCGCACCGGATATCGGGTAGCGGGCGGCGAGTTCGGCGAAGCAGGCGGCGACCAGCAGCTGGCCGATCAGCACCGCGGGCCACGCCCAGAAGAAGACCGGGCCGCCGAAGGAGTAGCCGACGGCGAAGAACTGGAAGACCGTCGTCAGCACCGAGATGAACGAGAAGCCCGCGGCGAACGAGGCGTAGCGGCCGAGGCTGCGGTGGAGCTCCTGGCGGTAGCCGAACTCCTGCAGGGGGGAGGCGGATTCGGCGGGGACGGGGGGATCGGGGAGTACGTCGGTGGGCGCGGTGACGGACATGGCAGCACCTGCTCTCAGGGACGGGGAGGGGAAGGGAGGGAGTTCAGGAACGAGGGGTGTGGCGTGCTTCCTGGCCGAACGAGGAGAGGGGGAGGGCGCCCGGGGGCAGCGTCGTCCCGCCGTCGGCCAGCCGGCGCCCGAGATAGCGGAAGGTCTGGACGGTCTGCGCGTAGAGGTGTTCGCCGGCGACGACGCCGGGGCGCGCGGGCCGGCCGGGACCGGTGAAGGCGGGTAGCGGGGTGATGCGGGTGTCGTGGTCGACGGTGCAGAACAGCGGGAAGGAGTAGCGCTCCTCGGTGACCTTGCGGACCCGGTGGGAGGTGGCGGTGAACTCGCCGTTGGTCCAGAGCTCCAGCAGATCCCCGGTGTTGACGACGAAGCAGTCGTCGAGCGGCGGTGCGTCGATCCACTCCCCGGCGCCGTTCATCACCTCCAGACCGGGGGCGGTGGGGCGCAGCAGGGTGAAGCACTCGTAGTCGGTGTGGGCGCCGATGCCGGGGCGGTCCTCCGCCGTCGGGTCGTACGGGTAGTGGATCAGCCGGAGCTGGCTGGTAGGCCGGGTGAGATACGGGGTGAACGCGTCCCGGGGCAGGCCGAGCGCCTCGGCGAAACCCCCGAACAGGGTGTGGCCCAGGGCGAGGACGGCGTCGTACCAGGCGGTGACCGGCTCACGGAACCCGGACAGCGCCGGCCACTGGTTGGGGCCGAGCAACGGACCGGTGGTGTCGGGGAGTTCGAGGGAGAGGTCGAAGGCTTCCTTGCGGTCGGCGGTGGCGCCGGCGAAGACTTCCTCGCCCTCGGGGACGTAACCGCGATGGTTGGACGACTTCCCGATCCAGCAGGCCATCTTCTCCTCGACGGGCTGGGCGAAGAACGCCTTCGCGGCAGCGAGCAGCCGGTCGAACAGCGCGGGGTCGATTCCGTGGCCCGAGAGGTAGAGGAAGCCGGTCTCGCGGGCGGCGCGCCCCAACTGGGCTACGACGCGGGCGCGTTCTTCAGGGTGGCCGGTGCGCAGGGCCGTGATGTCCACGACCGGGAGATCGGTGAAGGAGGTCGGGGACATCAGCCGATGCCTTCCGGTGCGGGCGCGCATGAGGTCGCGGATGCGGCGAGGGCAGTGCTTCCGGTGGAGTGGAGCGCGGCGAGGAGTCCCTCGGCGGCGGTGATCTCGAAGACCCGGGTGTACGGGGTGCCGTCGGGCCGCGCGTCGTTGACCACCAGTCCCGCGCAGCCGTCGAGCGCAGGGGCCGGTACGGCGCCCACACGGTGGGGCAGCGTCGAGCGCTCGACGGTCCACCGGCCGTGGTCGATCCGCCCGAGGGAGAGCTCGAAGTCGAGGAGGGCACGGGCCCGGCCGATGTCGGCGGCGCCGCGTACCAGTTCGGCCAGCGAGACATCGGGGGGCAGCGGCTCGGCGCGGTCACGCACCTGGGCGAACCGGTCGCCGGCCCGGACCAGCAGCCCCGTGCAGCCGGTCTCCGCATCGAACAGCTCGACGGCGGCGGACGGTCCGGCGCTGCGCACCGGGCGCCAGTGCTCGAGGTACGCGACGTGCACGCCCGTCTCGACGAGCACGGCGCCCTCACGGCGCAGCCGCCCGGCGTCGGGGAGTCCGGCGGGCCCGAAGTCGAGGGTGCGGGCCCAGTGGAACACGTCGGAGCGCTGCCGCAGCCGCCCCGCGAAGGCCTCCTGGCGGGTGAGTGCCAGAAGCTCTTCGAAGCGGAGGCCGGACAGGGAGGTGGCGCCGGGGTGGCGGGGGTGGTTCACGGGCTGCCGCAGATCCGCGTACCGGGCAGGGCCCTGAACCCAGGTCACGGCGGTGGTGGTGTCCCGGCGCCCGTCCGCGTCGACGAGCAGCGAACGGTGCCAGACACCGGTCAGTTCGAGAACGGACGGCGGGAGGGCGTGCGGCCTCGCGGACATGGCGGCCCCTTGCGGCGCGGCGGCCGGAGCCGCATTCCTGTCGGATGACAGAAATTAGGGAGAACCTGTTTCCGCTGAATGACACCGTCGTGTCCGTGCGGCGCCGAAGTGCTCACTGCGGTCACGCACGGCAGAGACCGGCCGGGGCGGTGACGCAGCCCCGGCCGGCCGATGGCGACCCTGTGGCGCTACTGCGGGGGCATCAGCACCGTGTCGACGATGTAGACCGTGGCGTTGGCGGTCGGGACGTTGCCGCAGACGACCTTCGAGGTGTCGTTCACCGTGTACGCCAGGTCCGAGCCGGAGGTCGTCAGCTCGCTCTTGGCCAGCGTGGTGAAGGAGCCCTTGTCCAGTTGCCTCGGCGCCAGCTTCCGGCCCACCACGTGATACGTCAGGACCTTGGTGAGCTGCTCCTTGTCCGCCAGCAGCTTGTCCAGGTCGGCCTGCGGGATCTTGGCGAACGCGTCATCGGTCGGGGCGAACACGGTGATGTCCTGCGCGTTGTTCAGGGTGTCGACCAGGCCGGCCTTCTTCACAGCGGTGACCAGGGTGGAGAGCGCCGGGTTGTGCGACGCTGCCGTGGCGACCGGGTCCTTCGCCATACCCGCGAAGCTGCCCGCACCGTCCTTCGGCACGGACGAACAGGCCGCCCCGAACGGCTTGTTCATATCCATCGACTCGCTCGCCGCGGCCGACGGCGATGTCCTGGCCGCGCTCGCGGTGGAGCCGGACGAGGAGTCCTTGGAGTCGTTGGAGCAGGCTGTCAGGGCCAGCGGCAGAAGCGCGGCGGCGGAGACGGCGACGGCGGCACGGCGAAGGTGCAGAGGGGGCATGTGATTCTCCTGGAGCGAGATGCGCGAAGCGCGCGGGACGGTCGAGAGCGGTGAAGTGAATGAGGCTGTGTGTGGGGGGCGTTCGGCTCAGGACACGTCGACCACCACCGAGTGCCAGCCGGTCGCACCGTCCGGGACGGTGCCGACGCGTTCGCCGGTCTGGGTGGCCCCGGTCCCGTCGGTCGAACGGACCTCCAGCGTGTGACGGCCGGAGGTGGCCGGCCACTCCCACACCCACTGACGCCAGGTGTCCCGGTTGTCCTGTGCCGCGAGCCGGGCCGGATGCCACGCGCCGCCGTCGACGCGGACCTCCACCCGGGAGATCCCCCGGTGCTGGGCCCAGGCCACCCCGGCGACGGGCACGATGCCGGGCCCGGGCGAGGCGAACGGACGCGGTGTGTCGATCCGGGACTCCGTCTTGACCGGCGCCTGCTGGGACCAGCTGCGCCTGACCCAGTAGGCGTCGTACGAGGCGAACGTCGTGAGCTCGATGTCCTTGATCCACTTGCAGGCCGAGACGTACCCGTACAATCCGGGCACCACCATGCGGACCGGGAAGCCGTGCGCGAACGGCAGGGGTTCACCGTTCATGCCGAGGGCGAGGATCGCGTCGCGCCCGTCCATGACCGTCTCGACCGGCGTGCCGATCGTCATGCCGTCGACGGAACGCGCCACGATCTGGTCGGCGGCACCGCCCCGCGAAGGCGGCTTCACCCCGGCCTCCCGCAGCAGATCGGCCAGCCGCACACCGATCCACCGGGCATTGCCCACGTACGGGCCGCCGACCTCGTTGGAGACGCATGCCAGGGTGATGTCGCGCTCGATGATCTCCCGCCCCAGCAGGTCCTGGAAGCTGACCGTGAGAGGGCGGGCGACTCCCTTGCCGTGGATCCGCAGCCGCCACGAACCGGCGTCGATGCGCGGCACGACCAGGGCGGTGTCCACCCGGTAGAAGCTCTTGTTCGGGGTGATGAACGAGCTCAGCCCGCGAATCCGCAGATCCGCCCCGGGCGGCACGGCGGGCGCCGGCGACTCGGGTACCGGTAGGACGAGATCACGCCGTGAGGCGGCGGCACCGGCCTGGACGGAGGCCGTCAGCCGCCGTCCCAGGAACCCCGCACCGGCCGAGGCCGCCGCCGCAGCGGTCGCCGCGATCACGAAACCGCGCCGGTCGAAGGCGCCGCCCCGCGGCCCGACCCTCACGCCGGCCGCGGGAGCGGGACTGAGTACCGGGCCGAGCCGTCCGACCAGGAGATACAGCACTCCTGCGGCCACCACGGCACCCACCACCGAGGGCAGGGCATCGGCGGGGCTGCCTTCCGGCCGTCCCACCGCCGCCACCGCCCCGAGCACGCCGAAGACCAGAACGGCCGCAGAGCCGAGCCGCCGGTGCCGCGACGCCAGGATCCCGACCGCCACGGCGAAGACCGCCAGCAGCGTCAGGATGCCCAGCTGGAGCACCAGCTTGTCGGCGGTGCCGAAGTGCCGTACGGCGAAGTCCTTCACGGCCGGGGGAGTGCGGTCGATGACCGCCCCGCCCACCGCCGCGACCGGACCCGCCTCCGGACGTACGACAGCCGAGGCCAGTTCGGCCACGGCCAAGGCGCAGAATCCGGCGATCAGGCCGCTGAGCCCGGCGAAACCGGTACGTGCCCAGCGGGACCGCCGGGACCCGGTGGCCCCGTGCTCCTGCACATCGTTCTGTTCTTCGCTCACATCTGTGCTTCGTCACCCGGACGGTCCGCGGATTGGTCCGTCACCCGATCGAATGAGAAGCAATCGCCGGTCGATCCCTCAGGGTGGCGGCCACGATCACCTTCGCGGGGTACCTGCGAGGGGCCCCGTTCGGCACACACGCGGCTTCGCCCGGCACGGGCCGGCGCCCACCGGACCTGGATCGGCGGGTTCTGTCCCGGAAGCGCTGAGCAGCCGACCGTCAGTCGAGGCCGCGCGCCCGTTCGAACCTGGCGCGGGCCTCGGCCAGGTCCACCACCGGATCCGGGTAGCCGAGCCGCGCCCGGTCCTGGCCGGTGAGCTTCCATGGCTCATGGACCGCGGCGTCCTCCAGGCCTGCCAGCTCCGGCACCCAGCGCCGTACGTAGGTGCCCCGCGGATCGAACCGCTTGCCCTGGACCACCGGATTGAGCACCCGGTTGGGGCGGGTGTCCGTACCGGTGCCCGCCACCCACTGCCAGTTGAGCTGATTGTTCGCCAGATCCCCGTCGACCAGGAGATCCAGGAAGTGACGGGCGCCGACGCGCCAGTCCACGTACAGCGTCTTGGTGAGAAAGCTCGCGACCAGCATGCGGCCCCGGTTGTGCATCCAGCCCTCTTGCGCCAGCTGTCGCATCGCCGCGTCGACCAGCGGATAGCCGGTGAGTCCGGCACGCCAGGCCTCGATCTCGTCAGGATCGGACCGCCACCTGTCGCCACGCGGACGGTAGTCGGCCCATGCCGCGTCCGGCCGGGCGGAGAGGACCTGGTGGTGGAAGTCCCGCCAGGCCAACTGCCGTACGAACGCGTCGGCGCCCGGTCCACCCTTCTCCCGTGCCCGGTTCACCAGTTCGGCCGCGGAGAGGCAGCCGAAGTGCAGATACGGCGACAGCCGGGACGTCGCGTCCCCGCCGAGGTCGTCGTGGCCGGTCCCGTAGTCGGCCATCGGGCCGTTCAGCCAGGAGGCCAGCAGCTTGCGCCCCGCGGTCTCGCCGCCCTCGGCGAGACCCGGTGAGACGCCCGTGACCTCCGCTCGCGTCGGCAGCGGTGCGGAGGTCGCGCTGTCCGGCACCCGTACCGTCCGGGGACCGGTCAGTGTGCCGCGTACCCCGGCCGCCTCCCAGCGGCGGAAGTACGGGGTGAACACCGCGAAATGGTCGCGCCCCGCCGGGACGACCCGGCCCGGAGGCAGCGCGGTGACCACCGCGTCATGGACGTGCAGGGTGCAACCGACCGCCTCGAGAGCCGTACGCAGACGGTCCTCGCGTTCCCGTGCGTACCCGCTCACCCCGGCCGCGATGTGCACACTCCGCGCACCCGTCTCCGCGACCACGGCGCATACCGCGGGGACGACGTCGCCCCGGCGGACGACGAGCCGGCCGCCGCGGCGGCGCAGCTCCACGTCGAGACCGATGAGGCAGTCGGCGAGGAACGCCCGCCGGTTCGGCGCGTCGAAACCGGCCCGGCGGATGCCGTCGTCCTCGACGAAGAGGGGGACGACGGCATCCGTCCCGCGCACCGCCGCGGACAGGGCGGGGTTGTCGTGCAGCCGCAGGTCGGAGGTGAACAGCGCCACCGAGACGGTCATGGCAGGGAGCCCCTCATGCGGTCGGGAAGGTCAGCAGGGCCAGCGGCGCGGACGTCGGTTGCGGGGAGCCGCCGGCCGGCTCGACGGTGATCCCTATGCCCGACGCCCCGTCGACCGGGCCGTCCAACAGTGCGGTGTCGCTCGTAGCCGCCCGGTCGATCAGCCCCGCGGACCGCATGGTCCCACGGTCGTCGAACCACAGCTGGTACACCTTGCCGCTGGGAGGCGGCGCCATCCCCGAGGTCACGAACACGGCCCGGTTCTCGCTCCGCGAGACCACGACGGTCCCCTTCGCCCCGCCCTTCAGCGCGCCGGACCTCGTCCGCGCGTCCGGCGCCGCGAGGACCTGCGCCACCTGTTCACTGCGCTGCTGCGCCCGGTACGTCTCCTGCTGCGCGTCCCGGGCGACCTGGCTCTGCCACACCGCGATCCCGCCGAACCCGGCAGCGGCGGCCAGGGCCGCGGCGAGTGCGAACTTCGGCCAGCGGCCGGCCCGTCGGGCGCAGAGACCCGAGCGGGAGCGCCCGCCGTGCGACGGGGACTCCTGCCGCACGCCTGTGATCTCCCGCAGCACCCGGTCGCGCAACCCGTGCGGCGCGGTCGTGGACACCGCGAGCCCGAGCCGGGTGGCCGTCTCGGACAGCTCCCGCACCTCCACGGCGCAGGCCTCGCAGTCGCCGAGATGGCGTTCGAACTTCCCGCGTTCCGCGTCCGGCAGCGCGTGCAGGGCGTACGCCCCGGTCAGCGTGTGCAGTTCGGCCCCGCTCATGCGATCCACCTTGCTCATGCGCTCACCCCGAGGCAGTCGCGCAGCCGGATCAGCCCGTCGCGCAGTCGTGTCTTGATCGTCCCGAGCGGTACGGACAGGAGTTCCGCCACTTCGCGGTAGGTCAGACCGCGGTAGTAGGCCAGCGTGACGGACTGCCGTTGCAGCTCGGTCAGGGTCCGCAGACAGCGGCGTACCTGCTCCCGCTCCAGCCGGCTCTCGACCTGCTCGGTGACCTCGTCGAACTCCGGCGTACGGTCCAGCAGCGCCGCCCGGTGCTCCCGGGCCTTGGTCGCCTCGACCGAGCGCACCCGGTCCACCGCCCGGTGATGGGCCAGGGTCAGCACCCAGTTCATGGCGCTGCCGCGGGAAGCCTGGAAGCGTGCGGCGGTCCGCCACACCTCGACCAGCACTTCCTGCGCCACCTCCTCCGACTGTGCGGGGTCGCGCAGCACACTCCGTACAAGACCGAGGACCGGGCCGCAGACCGCGTCGTACATCCTGGCGAACGCATCCTGGTCGCCCCGGGCCACCAGCTCCAGGAGCTCCTGGAGGTCGGGCCCCGCCGATGGTGCTCCGCTGATGTGCACGGCTACTTTCACGCGGGCTTCCTCCCAGGATGCGCATCGGTTCCGTGAGGTGATTCGGAGCCGACGGCAGCGCGGATTGGTCAGTGCGCGAAATCTTTTCACGTCGTACCGAATTCGCGATACATCGTGGTTGACGTGTCGTGTCACTCGCGATATGTTCGTCCACGAGTATTCGATGGCGGAGTGAAGGGCGGCGGGGGCGGTGGCCAAACGGCGCAAGCTCACCAATCCACTGGCGTTGACGGTGATGGTGCTGCTCGCGGAGCGGTCCATGCATCCGTACGAGATCGCCCAGACGCTTCGCCGGCGCGGCAAGGAACACAGCGTCAAGATCAATTTCGGCTCGCTGTACACCGTCGTCCAGAACCTGGAGAAGCACGGTTACGTCGAGGTGGCCGGTGTGCAGCGTCAGGGCAACCGTCCCGAGCGCACGCTCTACGGCCTCACCGAGGCGGGGCGCGTCGAAATGATCGACTGGCTCTCCGACCTGCTGGCCGCGCCGGCCGCCGAGTACCCGCTCTTCGAGACCGCGCTCTCGCTGCTGCCGGTGCTGCCGCCGGAGGACGTGGCGGAGCTGCTGGAGACCCGGGAGGGTGCACTGGAGCTCCAGTCCGCGGCGCTCCGGGGTGTCCTCGGCCAACTGACGGGGAAGCTGCCCCGGGTGTTCGTCGTGGAGACCGAGTACCAGCTCCACATGATCGACGCACAGCTGGAGTGGATCAAGAAATTCCGCACGGAGCTCGCCGACGCCACGATCAGCGGTATCGAGGAGTGGAAGTCCTTCCACGAGACCGGTGAAGTGCCGCAGGACTGGCAGGACCTGGACGAACAGGAGATCGTCCTCGACCCGGAGCGGAAGACGTAGCGCAACGAGAGCACAGGAGCACTACCGGAGAAGAAGTACCGGAGACGAAGAAAGACCCTGGCAGGGGGCTGTTGGAGCAGCGCCCGCCAGGGTCTCGAACCCCGGACCGGCCACGCCGTGAGGGCGAGCCAGGCGATCGAGGTGCGGCACACCCAGGATAGCCCGGCTCCTTTCACGCGGTTCGGCTCGGTATGCCCGAACACCCCGCTGACCACAGGAGAGCTCTGTCATGAGCACCCGTGCGCCCGCAGTAGAGGCGCGACAACTGATCAAGACCTATCCCGGCGATGTCACCGCACTGAACGGCATGAACCTCACCGTCGGCGCCGGCGCGGTCTTCGGACTCCTCGGCCCCAACGGCGCCGGAAAGTCCACCACCGTGAAGATCCTCACCACGCTCGCCCGCCCGGACTCCGGAGCCGCGACGGTCGCCGGACACGACGTCCTGCGCCACCCCGACCGGGTCCGCCGCGCGATAGGTGTCGTCGCTCAGAAGTCCGGCGCCGACCCCGTCGCCACCGGCCGGGAGAACCTGGTGCTGCAGGGCAGGCTCTACGGGATGCGTGGCGCCGCGATCCAGCGCCGCGCCGATGAGCTGCTGGACCGCTTCGATCTCGCCGACGCCGCCGAACGCCAGGTCAAGGGGTACTCCGGCGGCATGCAGCGCCGCCTCGACGTGGCGCTCGGCCTGGTCCACCGGCCCGAGGTGCTCTTCCTCGACGAGCCGACCACCGGACTCGACCCCGAGGCCCGGACGGCCATGTGGGACGAGATCTCCCGGCTCGCCGGTGACGAGGGCCTCACGATCGTGCTCACCACGCACTACCTGGAGGAGGCCGACCGGCTCGCCGAACGCATCGCGATCGTCGACCGCGGCCGGATCGTCGTCGAGGGCACCCCCGACGAGCTCAAGGGTGAACTCCGCGGCGACGCGGTCCACATGGAGCTGCGCACCGACGGCGACCGTACGGCGATCACCGGCGTCCTGACCGCGGTGCCCGGGGTGTACGAGGTGCAGGCCGACGGCCGCCGGGTGAGCGTCCGCGCCGAGGACGGCGCCGCCGCCGTCCCCGTACTGCTCACCGCCCTGGAGCAGGCCGGTGCGTCGGTCGCCGCCGCCACCGTCGCCCGCCCCTCCCTCGACGACGTCTATCTGCGCTACGCCGGACGCCGCTTCTCCGAGGCCGAGGCCGCAGATGACGGGCAGGCCTCCGCTCCCATCGCCGCAGGAGGCCCCCGATGAGCAGTCAGACCCTCGCCCAGACCTGGTACATGACCCAGCGGCAGCTGATGGCGATCATCAGGCAGCCGGTCTTCCTGGCGATCTCCCTGATCCAGCCGGTGATCTGGCTGTTCCTGTTCGGCAACCTCTTCAAGAAGGTCGTCGAGCTCGGCGGCTTCGGGACCACGTCCTATCTCGACTACCTGATCCCGGGCATCGTGGTGATGAGCGCCCTCGGATCGAGCATGTGGGCCGGGATGGGAACCCTGGAGGAGATCGAGCGGGGCACGCTCAACCGTTTCCTGACCACCCCGGTCAGCCGGAACGCGCTGATGAACGCCAACGTCGTGCAGAACGGCATCAGCACCGCCGTGCAGTCGGTGATCATCGTGCTGCTCGGCTGGGCCGCCGGTGCCACCTACCCGGGCGGGGCGGGCGGACTGCTGATCCTCCTCGTCGCGTCGATCCTGCTCGGCACCGTCTTCGGCGCGCTCTCCAACGCCTTGGGGATGCTGGTCCGCCAGCGTGAGTCGATCATCGGCATCAACACGTTTCTGCTGCTGCCGCTGACCTTCCTCTCGTCCTCGTTCATGGCGCCGAGCCAGATGCCGTCGTGGATGCGGCAGATCGCGGACTTCAACCCGGTCAACTGGGCGATGGTGGCAGGCCGTTCGGCGCTGACCGCCGACCCCGACTGGGGTCTGGTGCTCAGCCGCGGGGGAGCGCTGCTGGTCCTCGCGGTGGCGGCGGTCTGGCTGTCGACCCGCACCTTCCGCTCGTACCAGAAGTCCGTCTGACGGTCAGGAGCGCGGCGGGGTTACGACGGCGCCGCGTCAGGGAGCCGGTCCGGGGGCGTCCGCCCCGGACCGGCTCCGCGGCCTGCGGACCGCGCGCACCACGCGATGTCCGGCGCACTGAGCTGGCACATGTGGACGCGTCGGCCAGGGCGTACGGCGACGACGGGCCGAGGGAGCCGCGCGGAGGCGGCTGACCGGGACGTACGCACACCCGGGTCACCGTCCGGGAGCCCGTGATACGTGGACGCCCCGGTCGCCGTCCGTCCTGGACGGTGACCGGGGCGTGCGTACCCGCCGGAGGCGCGCGGCGCGGTGACCTACGCGGCGCGCTCCTGCTCGCGCTCCACCTGCTCGTTCCACTCCCGCTTCACCGAGCGCCAGGCGTCGTCGTTCTGGCCGAGGCGCCAGTAGCCGGAGATCGACAGCTGCGACAGCGGGATCTTCCGGTCGAGACGCAGATGCCGGCGGATCTCCTTCACGAACCCCGCCTCGCCGTGCACGAACGCCTGTACCTCGCCCCCGGGGAAGTCCAGCGACTTCACCGCCGCTGTCACGGCCTCGCCGACCGGGCGCTCGCCGCGGTGCAGCCAGGTGAGCTCCACCCCGTCGGCCGTCTCGATCTTCTGCTCCTCGGAGGCGTCCGCAACCTCGATGTACGCGTGCGCCACCGCGCCGGCGGGCATCTGCTCCAGCGCCGCCGCGATCGCCGGCAGGGCGCTCTCGTCACCGGCCAGGAGGTGCCAGTCCGCAGACGCGTCCGGCCCGTACCCGCCGCCGGGACCGAGGAACGTCACCTGGTCACCCGGGGCCGCCCGCAGCGCCCACGGGCCGGCCAGGCCCTCGTCGCCGTGCACCACGAAGTCGATCGCCAGCTCCCGGGTGACCGGATCCCAGGAGCGGACCGTGTAGGTGCGGGTGGTGGGCCACAGCTCGCGCGGGTACTCCTCGCGGATGCGGGCCACATCGAACGGGTGCGCATAGTCCGCGCCCTCGGGTGCGAAGCACAGCTTGACGTAGTGGTCGGTGAACCCGGACAGCGCGAAGCCGGCCAAGCCGTCACCACCGAGTACCACGCGCACCATGTGCGGGGTGATCCGCTCGGTGCGCAGGACCTGGGCCCCCTGCGCCGTGGGTGCCTGCCGCGCCGGTCGTTCTGCCACGAGGTTCTCCCTGTTCCGAATACTTAGGCAAGCCTAAGCTAGCACCTCATGTCCGAAGGGCGGAGAGCAGACGCTGAAGGGCGCCGCCCAGGCCCCACTGGTCGGCCAGTGCCTCGAGGGCGGCGGGATCGCGCGGCTCGGTGGGCAGCGCGGGATCGAACGCGGGCAGCGGTACGTCACCGGCGACCCGGACCACCCTCGGCGCGACGGCCACGTAGTCCCGCGCCTCGTCGAGCCGCTTGCGCTGCGAAGGTGTCAGCCTGGACGCCGGATCGTCCACCGCGGCCATGATGCCGGCCAGGTCGCCGAAGGCGTCCAGCAGTTTCGCCGCCGTCTTCTCGCCGATGCCGGGGACGCCCGGCAGTCCGTCGCTCGGGTCGCCGCGCAGCAGCGCCAGATCGACGTAGCCGGAGCCGTCCACCCCGTACTTCTCACGCAGCCACGCCTCGTCCGTGAGCTGCAGCGACCCGACACCCTTCAGCGGGTAGAGCACTCGCACCCCGCGGGCGTCGTCGACGAGCTGGTAGAGGTCCCGGTCGCCCGTGACGATGTCCACCGGGCCCGTGGCGAGGCCGGTGAGCGTACCGATCACGTCGTCCGCCTCGTACCCCGCGACACCGACCCGGGCGATGCCGAGCGCGTCGAGCACGTCCTCGATGATCGGGACCTGCGGGGCCAGCGTGTCGGGGGTCTCCTCCTCGTCGGGGAGTCCCTCGGCGGTCTCAACGGCGACGCGGTGCGCCTTGTACGACGGGATCAGCTCCACCCGCCAGTGCGGCCGCCAGTCCGCGTCCATGCAGGCCACCAGCTCGTCCGGCCGGTGGTCCTGGACGAGCCGCCCGATGAAGTCGAGCAGTCCGCGCACGGCGTTGACCGGCGTGCCGTCCGGCGCGCGCACCGAATCGGGGACCCCGAAGTAGGCGCGGTAGTAGAGGGAAGCGGTGTCGAGGAGCATCAGGCGTCGCGTCACACCCCGATCATGCCGCACCCCACTGACACCGGCCCGGAAGTGAACTGGATCACTCTTCTGTTTGGTCCAGGTAAGTGTGGGCAGGCGCGCCACCGGAGCGGATCACGTCGCAATTGCAACTCCAGCGCGTGTCAAGCGGGCCGAACCCGCGCCGCTCCACGGTCTGCCGGAGGGGGTGGCAGACCGTTTTCGGTTCAACGCGTGAGGTGTATGTGTCAAGGCTGCAAGCCGAACACTTGTACAAGGTGTTCGGCAGACGACCCGATCAAGCCGTGCAGAAGCTCGAGAGCGGCACGGACCGCGACGAGCTGCGCGCCGACGGAACGACCGCAGCGGTGATCGACGCCTCGTTCACCGTCGAACCGGGACAGATCTTCGTCGTGATGGGTCTGTCCGGATCCGGCAAGTCCACGTTGCTGCGGATGCTCAACGGGCTGCTGGATCCCACAGCCGGACGCGTGCTGTTCGACGGCCAGGACCTGACCGCCCTGAGCCCGCGCGAACTGCGCACCGTCCGCTCCTCCAAGATCAGCATGGTCTTCCAGCACTTCGCTCTCTTCCCGCACCGGAGCGTCCTGGAGAACGCCGGGTACGGCCTCGAGGTGCAGGGTGTGCCGCGCGCCGAGCGTGAGAAGCGTGCCGCCGAGGCGCTGGAGCTGACCGGCCTCGCCGGCTGGGAGAAGTCCTGGCCCGACGAGTTGTCCGGCGGCATGCAGCAGCGCGTCGGCCTGGCCCGTGCCCTCGCCACCGACGCCGATCTGCTGCTGATGGACGAGTCCTTCAGCGCGCTCGACCCGCTGATCCGCCGCGACATGCAGGACCAGCTGCTCGAACTTCAGAAGAGGCTCAAGAAGACCATCGTCTTCATCACCCACGACCTCAACGAGGCCATGCGCCTCGGTGACCGGATCGCCGTGATGCGGGACGGAAAGATCGTCCAGCTCGGGACGGCCGAGGACATCCTCGTCACCCCGGCCAACGACTACGTCGCCTCCTTCACCCAGGACGTCGACCGCTCCCGGGTGCTGACCGCGGGCGCCATCATGGCCGAGCCGCACACCGTCCTGGGCACCGAGGCGGACGACGGCACGGAAATCCGTACGCCCGCCGACATCCTCCGGTCGGCGCCGGCCACGGTCTCCGAGTCCACCCCGATCATCGAGCTGTTCACGCCCTGCTCGCGCAGCGGAGTCGCGGTTGCCGTGACCGGTGCCGACGGCCGGCTCGTCGGGGTCGTGCCCCGGTCCCGGCTGCTCGCCGTCCTCGGCGAGCCGATGAGCCCCATCGAGGTCCCGCAGGACGCCGCCACCAACGAGAAGAAGGTGGCCGCCGATGTTTAGGATCCCGCTCGGTGAATGGGTGGATACTGCGGTCGACTGGCTGCAGACCCACCTGGCCTGGCTGTTCGACGCGATCAGCTCGGTCGTCAGCGGCATGTTCGACGGCATCGCCGCCGTACTCTCCGCCCCCGCCCCCCTGCTCTTCGCGGGCATCCTCGCCGTCATCGCCTGGTGGCTGCGCGGTCTGCTCCCGGGTGTGCTCGCCTTCGTGGGCTTCGCGCTCATCGACTCCGTCGAGCTGTGGGACGAAGCGATGGACACCCTCACCCTGGTGCTCGTCGCCACCATCGTCACGCTCGTGCTGGCCGTGCCGCTCGGCATCTGGGCGGCACGTTCCAAGGCCGTGTCCGCGGTGACCCGGCCGGTCCTCGACTTCATGCAGACCATGCCCGCCATGGTCTATCTGATCCCTGGCGTCATCTTCTTCGGCGTCGGCGTGGTCCCCGGCATCATCGCCACGATCATCTTCGCGCTGCCCCCGGGCGTCCGGATGACCGAGCTCGGCATCCGTCAGGTCGACGGCGAACTCGTGGAGGCGGCCGAGGCCTTCGGCACCACCTCGCGCAACACCCTGCTGCGGGTCCAGCTGCCGCTCGCCCTGCCCACGATCATGGCGGGCATCAACCAGGTCATCATGCTGGGCCTGTCCATGGTGGTCATCGCCGGCATGGTCGGCGGCGGCGGCCTCGGTGGTTCCGTCTACCGGGCCATCGGCAACGTCGACGTCGGCCTCGGCTTCGAGGCGGGCGTCTCCATCGTCATCCTGGCGATGTACCTGGACCGGATGACCGGCGCGCTCGGCCGCGAGGTCTCCCCGCTGGCCCGTCGCGCACTCGCCAGGGCCCAGTCGGTGGCCGGCGGACTGAAGATCTGGAACCACCGGCCGCAGCCCGCCGTCGCGGTCGTCGGCGTCGTCGTCCTGGCCCTCGTCGCAGGCGGCATGGGCATGTTCGGTACGTCGAAGTCGGAGACCGGCGCCGTCACCGATGCCGCGAACATCGGCAAGGGCAAGAAGATCAGCATGGGGTACATCCCCTGGGACGAGGGCATCGCCTCCACCTTCCTGTGGAAGGAGCTGCTCGAGCAGCGCGGCTTCGAGGTCGACGTCAAGCAGTACGAGGCCGGCGCGCTCTACACCGGTATGGCCGGCGGCCAGATCGACTTCGAGACCGACTCCTGGCTCCCGGTCACCCATGCCACGTACTGGAAGAAGTACAAGGACCGCCTGGAGGACATGGGCTCCTGGTACGGCCCCACCTCCCTGGAGCTGGCCGTTCCCTCGTACGTGAAGGGCGTCGACTCGCTCGACGACCTCAAGGGCAAGGCGTCCGACTTCAAGGGACGGATCGTCGGCATCGAGCCGAGCGCCGGTGAGACGGGCCTGCTCAAGGACAAGATCCTGCCGGGCTACGGCCTGGACAAGGAGTACAAGGTCGTCGACGGCTCGACGCCGTCGATGCTCGCCGAGCTGAAGCGCGCGTACGCCAAGAAGGAACCGATCGTGGTCCCGCTGTGGTCGCCGCACTGGGCGTACAACCAGTACGACCTCACCAAGCTCAAGGACCCCAAGAACCTCTGGGGCAAGGGCGACGGCATCCACACCCTGACCCGCAAGGGCTTCGCCGACGACAACCCCGAGGTCGGCAAGTGGCTCAAGAACTTCAAGATGAGCGAGGACCAGCTCACGAGTCTTGAGGCGAAGATCCAGACGACCGGCAAGGGCAAGGAGCAGGACGCCGTCCGTGCCTGGCTGAAGGACAACCCGGACGTCGCCGACAAGTGGACGCCTGTGGCCGGGGCGGCGAAGGGCGCGAGCGGCAAGGACGAGCGCGACCGCACCGTCGAGATGGCCTGGTTCCCCTGGGAGGAGGACATCGCCGCCACGTACCTGTGGAAGGCCGTCCTGGAGGACCGCGGCTACAAGATCGACCTGAAGCAGTTCGAGGTCGGTCCGATGTATGCCGCGATGTCCCGCGGCCAGCTCGACGTGCAGTTCGACGGCTGGCTGCCGTACACCCAGAAGAACTACTGGAACAAGTACGGCTCCCGGCTCACCGACCTCGGATCGTGGTACGGGCCCACCTCGCTGGAGATCGCCGTCCCCTCCTACGTCAAGGGCATCGAGTCGTACAAGGACCTCAAGGGCCGCGGTGACGAGTTCAAGAACCGCATCATCGGCATCGAGCCCGGCACCGCCACCATGGCCAACCTGAAGAACAACGTGCTGCCCGCCTACGGCCTGGACAAGGAGTACAAGGTCGTCGACAGCTCGACGCCCTCGATGCTCGCCGAGCTGAAGCGCGCGTACGCCAAGAAGGAGCCGATCGCGGTTCTGCTCTGGACGCCGCACTGGGCGTACAACCAGTACGACCTCACCAAACTGAAGGACCCCAAGAAGGCCTTCGGCAACGGCGACACCATCCGTACGATCGCGAGCAAGGACTTCCCGAAGAACTATCCGCAGCTCACCAAGTGGTTCAAGCACTTCAAGCTCAGCGAGCAGCAGCTGGCCGGCCTGGAGAACGAGATCCAGAAGCGCGGGACGGGGCACGAGGAAGAAGCCGTGAAGGCCTGGATGGACAAGAATCCTGGCATCGCGGACAAGATGGCCCCCCAGTAGCAGGAGCCTGACACAGCCGGAAGGGGTGGGTGCCGCCGATGGGCGGACCCACCCCTTCCGGCTGTGTGACGTTCCTTTACCGGCCGTCCTTGCGTAACCGTGTGCGTAAGGTGCTGGCAGCCGGAAGGATGACGAGTCGGGAGGGAGCCGGACATGGACGACAAGGAAGCACTCCGCGTGGGCGCCGCGGTCCGCCGACGACGCAGAACTCTGGGGCTCACACTGGCCGCGGTCGCCACCCGCAGCGGCCTGTCCGTGCCGTTCCTCAGCCAGATCGAGAACGAGCGGGCCAGACCCAGCGCCCGGTCGCTGGACCGGGTGGCCGACGCCCTGGAGACCACCACGGCACGGCTGCGCGCCGCCGCCGACTCGGCGCGCGCCGTCGAGCTGGTCCGTGCGGGCGAAGGCGACGGGGCACGCAGGGTGGTGCGAGGACGGCATCAGCTCAGCGCGCTGGAGTTCACCGGCGAAATGGATCTCGGGCGGGAGTTCCAGCACCGCAACGACGAGGTGATGTACGTGGTGGAGGGCGCCGCCGAGGTGGAGGCGGAGGGGCAGGCGTACCGGCTGGAGCGAGGCGACACTCTGTTCCTGTCGGGCGGCGTACGGCACCGCTGGCGGGCCACGATGCCGGAGACCCGGCTGCTGGTCGTCGCGGTCGCGGAACATGTCGACGCCACGAACGACCCGAGGCGCTGAGACCCGGTGTCCGAATCGGTGTCCGTCCCGGCCCCGGCGCTCCGAGTCGTCTCGCTCGTGCCCTCGCTCACCGAGGCCGTCGCCGCCACGGCCCCCGGCCTCCTCGTCGGTGTCACCGACTGGTGCACCCGTCCGGCCGATCTGACCGCCGCGCGCATCGGTGGCACCAAGAACCCCGATGTGGCCGCGATCGTCGCGCTCCGCCCCGATCTCGTCGTCGCCAACGAGGAGGAGAACCGCGCCCCCGACCTCGACGCGCTCCGTGACGCGGGCATCGAGGTCCTCACCACCGAGATCCGCAGCCTCGACCAGGCCTTCGCCGAACTGCACCGGGTCCTGGTGACCGGCTGCGGGCTGGCCAGGCCACGCTGGCTCGACGAGGCCGAGGCCGCCTGGGCGGCGCTCCCGCCGCCGTACGAGCCGCGCCGCGCGATCGTGCCGATCTGGCGCAGGCCCTGGATGGTGCTCGGCCGTGACACGTTCGCGGGCGATCTGCTGGCCCGGCTCGGTGTGCGGAACGTGTACGCAGGTCACGTCGAGCGCTACCCGCGCATCCCGCTCGACGAACTGAACGCGGCGGGCGCCGACCTGGTCGTCCTGCCCGACGAGCCGTACCGCTTCACCGCCGGCGACGGACCCGAGGCCTTCCCCGCACTGCCCGCCGCACTCGTCGACGGGCGATGTCTCACGTGGTACGGGCCGTCACTGGCCGGGGCGCCTGCGGCGCTGCGAGCAGCGCTCCGCTGACCAGCCCGCGCAGCGTCCGCAGCCCGGCCACCGCCCACGCCGACACCAGCAACACGTACAGCGCGACGGCCAGCCAGGTGAACGCCGTCAGCCCGGTGTGCCGGGCCAGACCCGACGCGCCGGTGACACACGTGCCGACCGGGAAGGTGAAGCCCCACCAGGTCATGCTGAACGTCATGCCACCCCGAAGCGCCCGCACCACCATCGACACGGCCAGCGCCAGCCACAGCAGCGCGAACCCCATCACCGGCACCCCGTACAGCACGGCGAACGCCCCGAGCGCGGAGGCGTACTGCGCGCCGATCGCACCAGGCGCCACATCGGCGAGCTGACCGACCGCGGTCGTCGACTGGCCCAGCGGACCGAGGACGAGGAACAACGTAGGGGTCAGGGCGAGCGGCAGCGGCCCCTGGTGCACCAGCCGGGCGAAGATCAGCGGCAGCATCGTCAGCGTCGCCAGCAGGCTCAGCCCGAACATCGCGTAGCAGGCGAGCAGCATCGCCTCCTGCCACTGACCGGCGGGCAGCTCCGGAACCAGCAGCGGGCCGAGTGCCGCGGAGACCATCGGCGCCACCACCGGCAGCAGCCAGACCGGCGACGCCGTCCCGGGCGCCGGACGGTGGCGTACGACCATCAGATACGGGATGGCGACCGCGACGACCAGGCCGATCGCCGTGCCCGCGCTGTAGAGCACCACGTCCACCGCGAGGGCCGCCCGATACCCGACGACATCCCGGCCGACCACCATCGTGGAGCCGCCGACGGCCAGCAGCGCCATCGAGAGGCAGCCGTAGAACGGGGCGACGGCCGGGTCGAGGAGATGGGCGCGGGCCTGGTCGCGGTGGGCGGACCAGTGCCCGGCGCGGGCGGTGAGAACCGCGACGAGGAGCAGCGCCGAGAGCGCCCACACCACCGTGCAGGCGGCTCGCAGCCCGGGCACGTGCACGGGAAGCGCCGCGCCCGCGCCGGCCACGATGGCGGTGCCCATGACCATCGCGTACCAGTTGGGGCCGAAGTACCGCAGAGAAGGAAGCCGCACAGCGGCGGGGTACGGGGCGCCCGTCCGGGCGCGGGTGTGCGAAAAGATGGCCATGCCACGATCCTTGTTCCGGGTGCCGTCCCCCGCCAGGGAGCTTGCCTCTATGAGGTCATAAGCTGGCTTTATGCCCAGCGACGCACCCGCACCCGTCCTCCTGTCCCACCGGGTCCCCGACCTCGGCGCGCTGGAGCTCCTGCTGGCCGTCGCCCGGCACGGCAGCCTGGGACGGGCGGCACGGGACGTCGGCATCACCCAGCCCGCCGCCAGCAGCCGCATCCGCTCGATGGAGCGACAGCTCGGCGTGGCGCTCCTCGACCGCTCGCCGCGTGGCTCCCGGCTCACCGACGCGGGCGCGCTCGTCACCGACTGGGCGCGCCGGATCGTCGAGGCCGCCGAGGCATTCGATGTGGGCGCGCAGGCGCTGCGCGACCGACGCGACTCCCGGCTGCGGGTCGCCGCCTCCATGACCATCGCCGAATATCTGCTGCCCGGCTGGCTGATCGCGCTGCGCGCCGCACGGCCGGACACCGCGGTCTCCCTGCTCGCGGGCAACTCGGCGGCGGTCGCGGGGCGCCTGCTCGCCGGGGAGGCCGACCTCGGATTCGTGGAGGGACTGTTCATACCGGAAGGCCTCGACGGCACGGTGATCGCACACGACCGTCTCGTCGTCGTGGTCGCCCCGTCCCATGCGTGGGCGGGCCGCCGCACCCCGCTGACCCCGCGGGAACTGGCTGCGACCCCATTGATCCTGCGCGAGCGCGGCTCCGGCACCCGACAGGTCCTGGACGCGGCACTCGCCGTGCACGGCGGTCTGGCGCAGCCGTTGCTCGAGCTGTCGTCCACGACGGCGGTGAAGGGGGCGGCGGAGAGCGGTGCGGGGCCGTGCGTGCTGAGTGAACTGGCGCTGGGGGAGGAACTGTCCTCGCGGCGGCTGGTGAAGATCCCGGTGGCGGGAGTCCGGCTGAGGCGACAGCTGCGGGCGGTCTGGCCGTCGGGACACCGGCCGGCGGGCCCGGCTCGCGACCTGCTGTCGCTGACGGGGCGATCGAGCCCGTCCGTCGGCTGAGGACACAGGGCAGAGGCGGAGGGACGCCGTCACCCGCTTCGCCCCGCGAAAATCGGTTGGCCGGCCTGCGTCCGGGGGCCAAGGATGCACAGATGAGAGTGACCGCCCCGCCGGCCGTCGGCGTCCGCCACCACTGGGCCGACCTCCCGGACTCCGTGCGCAGCGCTGTCGAGGACATCCTCGGTGCCCGCGTCGTCCACGCGCAGAGCCAGAGCGGCGGGTTCTCACCGGGAGTCGCCGCCCGCGTCCGGCTCACCGACGGACGACGCGCGTTCGTCAAGGCGGTCAGCGCCGAGGCGAACCCGGGCAGCCCCGACCTGCACCGCGCCGAGGCCCGGAACACCGCTGCTCTCCCACCCGGTGCGCCCGTGCCGAGGCTGCTGGGATCGTACGACGACGGGACCCGGGTCGCCCTCGTCCTCCAGGACATCGACGGCCGCCAGCCGCGCATCCCCTGGACATCGGCGGAGCTGGACCGGGTCCTGACGGCGGTCGGCGAGCTGAACAGGACCCTGACCCCGGCCCCGATCGAGGCGCCCGCCGTCGCGGACAGCGAGGCCGAGTCGTTCAGCGGCTGGCGGACCCTGCTTGCCGCGCGTGACTGCGACGGTCCGCCCGGGCGTCTCGACCCGTGGGCCGCACGCCACCTCGACGTACTCGCGGAGCTGGAGTCCGGCTGGGCCGGGCCCGCCACCGGCGACAGCCTCGCCCACGGGGATCTGCGCGCCGACAACATCCTGCTCACCGACGACCGGGTGGTCTTCGTCGACTGGCCGCACGCGCTGCGAGCCGCGCCCTGGTTCGATCTGCTGGTGATGCTGCCGTGCGTGGCGGCCCAGGGCGGCCCCGACCCGGACACCGTGTTCACCACGCACCCTCTGGGGCGCGCCGCCGACCCGGAGGGAGTGAACACGGTCCTTGCCGCACTCGCCGGCTACTTCGTCGCGCACTCGCTGATGCCGGACCCGCCGGGGCTGCCGACCGTGCGGGCGTTCCAGGGCGCGCAGGGGGCGGCGGCGCTGGAATGGCTGCGCGGCAGGCTCGGAGGGCGTACGCGGTAGCCGCCGGCCGACGGACGATCAGCCGCGCGCCGCCTCCGTCACCAGCGCCTGCATGACCCGCAGGTCGTCCCCCATCTCCGGATGCCACTGCACCCCGAGCACCCACCGCGACCCCGGCAGTTCGACGGCCTCCACCGTCCCGTCCGCCGCGTGGGCGGACGCCACGAGGTCCGGTGCGAGGCTGTCCACGGCCTGGTGGTGGTAGGTCGGTACGGCGGATTCCTCGGGCACGATCGATGCGTAGCGCGTCCCCGGCACCGGTGTCACCGGGTGCTCGCCGAGAACCCCGGCCTTCCCGTGCGGGCCGGCATGCCCGTCCAGGTGCTGGACGAGGGTGCCGCCGAGCGCCACATTCATCAGCTGCATGCCACGGCAGATGCCGAGCACCGGTGTGCCGGACTCCAGGGCGGCGTCCAGGAGCGCCAGCTCCCAGGCGTCGCGCTCCCGGTTCGGCGGTCCCGTCCTCGGACCGGGCTCCGCGCCGTACCGCGCGGGCTCGACATCGGCGCCGCCCGCGATGACGAGACCGTCCAGCCGGGCCACGGCGGCCGCGGCCCGGGCCGGGGCGTCCGGCGACAGGAGGGCGGCGAGGCCCCCGGAGCGCTGGACCAGCCTCGGGTAGGCGGACGGGAGCAGGGCGGCGGGCAGTTCCCAGACGCCCCAGCGGGCGACGGGCTCCAGATAGGTGGTGACGCCGATGAGCGGTACGGACATGGCGGGACTCTCCGGTCGACTGCCTGCGGGCGGACCCGGTTCAATGGTGCTGAGGAATACCTTTGCGTTCCGGTGGGCGGCCGCGCAAGCGGTCAGGCCAGGAATCCGCGCAGCAGCGCCGCCGTGCCCGCGCAGTGTTCGCGCATCACGGCGCGCGCCGCCTCCGCGTCCCCGTCGAGCACCGCCTCGACGAGCGCGGTGTGCTGATGCTGCGAGTGCTCCAGGTTCCGCACGAGCAGCGGGATGCAGTCCAGCAGGTCGTTCACGGTGGCCCGGACGGCCGCGTACTGCGCGGTCAGCGAAGCGGAGCCGGACAGCTCGGCCAGTGTCAGATGCAGAAGGGTGTCGCGCCTGCGGTAGTCGGGCAGAGGTGCATCGTGTGTCGCCGCCAGAGCCGTACGCAGTCGTTCCGCGCCCTCGTCCGTCAGCCCGTGCGTGGCGCACAGGTCGGCCGCGCCGGTCTCCAGCACCTCACGGAAGCGCAGGACGTCCTCGACATCGACGGCCGCCACCCGGCGGCGCAACTCGTCCTCGCCGGGGCTGACGGTGCGGGGGAGCACGAACGTGCCGCCGTACCTCCCTCGTCGGCTCTCCACCAGCCGCTGGACCTGCAGCACCTTCAGCACCTCGCGCAGCGTGACCCGGCTGATCCCGAGCAGCTCGGCCAGGTCGCGCTCGGCGGGCAGCCGCTCGCCACCGGGCACCAGGCCGAGCCTGACCACCTGGAGGATCTGTTCGAGCGCCTCCTCGAAGCCGTTGCCCGCGCGCACGGGCCGCAGCACGGGGCGCAGTTGCCGCGCGGACCCGTGCCGGCCGGACTCGCCTTCCTGCGCCACGTCCCGACCTCTCTTCCCAACAATGGTTCTTACCCATACCTTATGACTTCCGGCTGACCGAAGGAGGATCTTCCCGTGGCAGACCGCACACCCCCGCTGGAGGTCGAGGAACTACGGATCCTCGTCGAGAGCGGTGAGATCGACACCGTCGTCCTGGCCTTCCCCGACATGCAGGGACGGCTGCAGGGCAAGCGGTTCGCCGCGCGCTTCTTCCTCGACGAGGTGCTGGAACACGGCACGGAGGGCTGCAACTATCTGCTCGCCGTCGACACCGACATGAACACCGTCGACGGCTACGCCATGTCCTCCTGGGAGCGCGGGTACGGCGACTTCGCCATGCACCCCGACCTCACCACCCTGCGGCGCGTCCCGTGGAACGACGGCACGGCCATGGTCATCGCCGACCTCGCCTGGGAGGACGGCACACCTGTCGTCGCCGCGCCCCGCCAGATCCTCCGCCGCCAGCTGGAGCGCCTCGCCGAGCACGGCTTCACCGCGCATGTCGGCACCGAACTCGAATTCATCGTCTTCAAGGACACCTACGAACAGGCGTGGGACCGCAACTACCGCGATCTGACCCCGGCCAACCAGTACAACATCGACTACTCGGTCCTCGGCACCGGCCGCATCGAACCCTTGCTCCGTCGCATCCGCAACGAGATGGCGGCCGCGGGCCTGACCGTCGAGTCCGCGAAGGGCGAGTGCAACCCCGGACAGCACGAGATCGTCTTCCGGTACGACGAGGCCCTGGTCACCTGCGACCAGCACGCCGTCTACAAGACGGGCGCCAAGGAGATCGCCGCCCAGGAGGGCGTGGCGCTCACCTTCATGGCCAAGTTCAACGAGCGCGAGGGCAACTCCTGCCACATCCACCTCTCCCTCCAGGACGCGGACGGGCGCAACGTCATGGCGGGCGACGCCGGCGGAATGTCCCCGGTGATGCGCCACTTCCTCGCCGGACAACTCGCCGCACTGCGCGATTTCTCCCTGCTCTACGCGCCGAACATCAACTCCTACAAACGCTTCCAGCCCGGCTCGTTCGCCCCGACCGCGGTCGCCTGGGGCCACGACAACCGCACCTGTTCGCTCCGCGTCGTCGGCCACGGCCGCTCGACCCGGTTCGAGAACCGGCTGCCCGGCGGTGACGTCAACCCGCACCTCGCCGTCGCCGGTCTGATCGCCGCCGGCCTCCACGGCATCGAGCAGAAGCTCGAACTCCCCGAACCCTGCGAGGGCAACGCCTACACCACCGCGTACGACCACGTCCCCACCACACTCCGCGAAGCCGCCGACCTCTGGGAGAAGAGCGACCTGGCGAAGGCGGCCTTCGGCGACGACGTCGTCGCGCACTACCGCAACATGGCGCGCGTCGAACTCGAAGCATTCGACGCAGCGGTGACCGACTGGGAGCTCCGCCGCTCCTTCGAACGCCTGTGAGGCACTCCGTGACCACCGAGCATCAGGTACTCAACCCGGCGACCGAAGAAGTCGTCGCGACCGTCCCGGCCACCACCCCGGCGGAGGTCGACACCGCAGTGCGCCGGGCGGCGGCCGCCCAGCGGATCTGGGCGGCGATGGCCCCCGCTGACCGCGCGCGGTTGCTGCGCCGCTTCGCCGCGGCCGTCGACGGACACCGCGAGGAGCTGGCCCGGCTGGAGGTCCTCGAGGCCGGCCACACCCTCGCCAACGCCCGGTGGGAAGCGGGCAACGTCCGCGATCTGCTCGAATTCGCCGCCGGGGGAGTCGAGCGGCTCAGCGGCCGGCAGATCCCGGTCCCCGGCGGCATCGACCTCACGCTGCTCGAACCCCTCGGCGTCGTAGGCGTGATCGCGCCGTGGAACTTTCCCATGCCGATCGCCGCCTGGGGCGTCGCCCCCGCCCTCGCCGCAGGCAACGCCGTCCTTCTCAAACCCGCCGAGACCACCCCGCTCACCGCTCTGCGGCTCGCCCGACTCGCCCTGGACGAGGGCCTTCCCGAGCACCTCTTCCAGGTACTGCCGGGAGCCGGCGCCGAGACGGGCAACGCACTCGTCGAGCACCCCGGCGTCGCCAAGATCGTCTTCACCGGCTCCACCCGGGTCGGCAAGCAGATCATGGCCAGGTGCGCCGAGCGTGTGAAGCGGCTGACCCTCGAACTCGGCGGCAAGAGCCCCAACATCGTCTTCGCCGACGCCGACATCGAGGCCGCCGCGGCCGCTGCGCCCATGGCCTTCCTCGACAACGCGGGCCAGGACTGCTGCGCCCGCACCCGCATCCTCGTCCAGCGCTCCGCCTACGACCGCTTCCTCGAACTTCTCGCCCCGGCCGTCGCCTCGGTCGTCGTCGGCGACCCCTCCGACGAGAAGACCCGGATGGGGCCGCTGATCTCCCGGGCCCAGCTGGAACGCGTACGGTCCTACGTCCCCGACGGCGCGACCGCGATCCGGGGCGGCGCACCCGAGGGCCCCGGGTTCTGGTTCCCGCCGACCGTGCTGACCGACGCCCGCCCCGACTCGCCCGTGGCCACCGAGGAGGTCTTCGGTCCGGTCGCCGTCGTCCTGCCGTTCGAGGACGAAGCCGACGCCGTGCGCCTCGCGAACGCGACCGAGTACGGCCTCGCCGGCTCCATCTGGACCCGGGACGTCGGCCGGGCACTGCGCGTCTCCCAGGCGGTCCAGGCCGGGAACCTGTCCGTCAACTCGCACTCCAGCGTCCGCTACTGGACCCCGTTCGGCGGCTACAAGCAGTCCGGTCTCGGCCGGGAACTGGGCCCCGACGCTCTCACCGCCTTCACCGAAACCAAGAACGTCTTCATCAGTACGGAGGCCTGAACCAGCATGACCACCACCGACACCGAGAGCATCTGCCGCCGCCTGGTCGGCCGCACCGCCGTCATCACCGGCGCCGGCAGCGGCATCGGCCTCGCCACCGCGCGCCGCCTGGCCTCCGAGGGTGCCCACGTCGTCTGCGCGGACATCGACGAGACCGCGGGCAAGGCCGCGGCCGAGGAGGCCGGCGGCATCTTCGTACGCACCGATGTCACCGACCCCGAACAGGTCGAGGCGCTCTTCAGGACGGCGTACGACACCTACGGCTCCGTCGACATCGCCTTCAACAACGCGGGAATCTCGCCGCCCGACGACGACTCCATCCTCACCACCGGACTGGAGGCCTGGAAGCGCGTCCAGGACGTCAACCTCACCTCCGTATACCTCTGTTGCAAGGCCGCCCTCCCCTACATGCGGCGCCAGGGCCGCGGCTCGATCATCAACACCGCGTCGTTCGTGGCCATCATGGGCGCGGCCACCAGCCAGATCTCGTACACCGCGTCCAAGGGCGGCGTGCTCGCCATGTCCCGCGAACTCGGTGTCCAGTTCGCCCGCGAAGGCATCCGGGTCAACGCGCTCTGCCCCGGGCCGGTCAACACCCCGCTGCTCCAGGAGTTGTTCGCCAAGGACCCGGAGCGCGCGGCCCGTCGGCTGGTCCACATCCCGGTCGGCCGGTTCGCGGAGGCCACCGAGATCGCGGCGGCGGTCGCGTTCCTCGCGAGCGACGACTCCTCGTTCGTGAACGCCACGGACTTCCTTGTCGACGGTGGGATCTCCGGCGCGTACGTCACGCCTGTCTGACCTGCCCGTCGTCCCGCGCGTGCTCATGGCTCCACGACCGCACGACCGCCCACGTCAAACCGCCCGCCGCGGGCTCCCGTCGACGGCGGAACCTAGAGTGGAGGCATGAGCAACGCGACACCGCCCGGCTGGTACCCGGACTCCGCGGCCCCGGGTACCGACCGGTGGTGGGACGGCACGGCATGGACCGCTCACACCCGGCCGAACACGCCCGCTCCGCAGCAGCCGGTCCCACCCATGTACGGAGGCGGAGGAAGCGGCGGAGGCGGAGGACGCGGCGGGGGCGGCGGCCGGATCGTGGCGATCGTGACGGCGGCCCTGGTCGTCGTCGGTGCGGCCGTCACCGGGGCCGTCCTGCTGGGCCGGGACGACGGCGGTGCGGAATCCGAGTCTTCCGGGCCGACCCGCTCCGCACCGCACCCCACCGCCACCGGCACGGCCGGCGGGGACGGTGCGGCGACGGACCCTACGCTGCTCGTCGACCAGCTCAACGGCATCACCCTGCCGATCCCCGACGGCTGGGAGAAGCCGGAGAGCACCGTCGACAAGGCGCTCACCATGCGTACGACCGACTCCTACGCCTGCCCCGGCGACTCCTCCGCCTTCTGCTACCACGGCACGGTGACCACCCGTACGGCGAGCGACACGGACCTCGCTTCGGCCGAGGCCCTGGCCGAGCAGGACATCACCACCGCGGCCGACAAGGCGTACGAGGAGAACGTCGTCGGCGACCGGATCCACGGAGGTATCACCTCCCATGAGCAGCTGAGGTCCGCATCGGTCAGCGTGGCGGGCCGCACGGGCTACGAGGTGCGCTGGCGGGTCCACACGGCCAAGGGGCCAGGCGGCTATGTGCAGTCGCTCGTCTTCCCGTCGACGGTCGGCAGCGAATCGCCGGTCATCGTGCGCTACGCCTTCGACGCGGGACCCGACGGACCGCCGCTCTCCCTCATGGACACCCTCACCCGGGCCATCCGGCCGATCGACGACAGCGAGACCAGCGGCGGCGTCGGCAGCTCCGTGGCTCCCTGACATCGGGTCAGGAGACCAGGAGCCGGCAGTTCAGAGGAACGTCCGCCCCTCGCCACGGTACGTGGGCACGGTCGCCGTCACCCGGTCGCCCTCGATCAGCTGCAGCTCGTCGAAGCGTTCGCACAGCTCACCGGCCTTCGCGTGCCGGAACCACACCTTGTCGCCGATCAGCAGGTCGTCGGCCGGGGCGCCGAGCAGCGGTGTCTGCACCTCGCCGGGCCCCTCCTGCGGGTCGTAGCGCAGCCCTTCCGGCAGATACGGCACGGGCAGCCGGTCCGCCCCCGCGGCCCCCGACGCCGGGTAGCCGCCGCCGAGCACCGTCACCACCCCCACGCCGGGCCGCCGCACCACGGGCTGCGCGAACAGCGCCGCCGGGCGGGCCGCGAACGACGTGTAGTTGTCGAACAGCCGCGGCGCGTAGAGCCCAGACCCGGCCGCGATCTCGGTCACCGCCGGCTCCGCCGCCGTGTGCTGCACACTGCCGGTGCCGCCGCCGTTCACGAACTCCAGATCCGGCGCCACCGTCCGTACGGCCCGGACCACCTCCGCCCGCCGGGCCGCCAGCTCCTTGCGGGCCGTCGCCTGCATCAGCCGGATCGCCCTGGACCGCAACGGCCGGCCGGCGACCGAGTCCCCGACGCCGGCGATGTGGCCCTCGTACGCCATCAGACCGACCAGCCGGAAACCGGGCCTGCGCGCCACCGAGCGGGCCAGCTCCGCGAGCTGGGCGGGGGAGCGCAGCGGCGAACGCAGCGCCCCGATCCTGACCCGGCCGCCGAGCAGCCGCAGCGACGTGTCCAGCTCCAGACAGACCCGGATCTCCTCCTGGCCACCGGCCCGTGCCGCGTCGATCAGCTCCAGCTGCGCATGGTCGTCCACCATCACCGTGACCGCGGCGGCCAGCTTCGGGTCCCCGGCCAGCTCGGCGAAGGCGGACCGGTCGGCCGACGGATAGGCCAGCAGCACGTCGTCGAAACCGGCCCGGGCCAGCCACAGCGACTCGGCGAGCGTGAACGACATCACCCCGGCGAACCCCGGCCGCGCGAGCACCCGCTCCAGCAGCGTCCGGCAGCGCACCGACTTGCTCGCGACCCGGATCGGTTTCCCCGCCGCCCGGCGGACCAGGTCGTCGGCGTTGGCATCGAAGGCATCCAGATCGACCACGGCGATCGGGGCGTCGAGATGTGCGGTGGCCCGGTCGTAGCGGGTCCGGTCAGCGGCACGCGCAGTCATGGCCGCAGCTTGCCAGACACCTCTACCACTGGGTAGGGGGACGATCGGGGCAGATCTCCCAGGGGCGCGACGCCCGACTCCCGCCGGGCCCGTCGCAGCCCGTAGAGTGACGGGACGCGGTGACCAACAGGCTTGCCTGTGCAGGTGATCCGCGAGCGGTACGGAACGTGGACCAGGGGGGCGGATGAGTACCGAGGCGCAGCGCGCTCCCGTACCACCCCGTCCGACGGCGCCACCACGCCCGGCCGCACCACCGGACCCGCACGGGAACCCGGGGCGTACGACCGGGGCGACGCCGCCGCTCCCGGCCCAGGCCCCGCAGCCGACGGCTCCGGTCCGCCAGGGAGCGGCCCCGGCCGACCAGGCTCCGCCGGGACCGGCGTTCGGTGCGCCCGAGCGCACCGCACCCGCCGTTCCCGCGCAGGACGCGCCGACGCGCGAAGCGCATGCCCCTGCCGCGGCCCCGACTTCCCCGCACCCGTCGGAACCGGAGCCGAAGCCGGTGGAGACGACCACTCGGCTCCGCGTCGTGCCCGCGGCCGCTGCCGCCCCTGCCCCTATCGCTCCACCCCGTCCCGGCACGGCGCCGCCCCCGCCGACCAGGCGGCGACCCGTAGGTGCTGTGGATCTCACCCCGCGTCCCGGCGCGACCCCGCCGCATCCCGGCGGCTATTTCCCTCCCGCGCGGACGCACTCCCACGCCCTGCCGTACCCCAGGCCCGAGACGCCCGCCGAGACCACCACCCGGCTGCGTCCCGTCCCCACCCGCCGCCCCGCACGGACAGCCGCCGCGGCGGCCTGTGTGGTGCTCGGGCTCGGACTGATCGGCGGAGCGGTCACCGGGAGCTGGCTCATCAGCGACTCCTCGGCCGACGCCGGTGCACGAAGCCCCTACGCCACCGGACGCACCGTCTGGCACAACGTCCCCGTGGACACCCTGTTCCCCCGCACCCTCAAAGGTGATGGCGCGGGGCCCGGTGGAGCGGACCGGGTCTGGACCCGGATCGCCGTCGCCCCGGACAGCGGCTGCACGACCGCCCTGGACCCGCTGCTGCTCAAGACGATCCGCCCGGTCGGCTGCGAGCGGCTGCTGCGAGCCACCTACGTGGACGCCACCTCCAGCAGCGTCACCACGGTCGGCATGATCTTCACCGAGGGTTCCACCGACGCGATGAGAGCGCTGAGCACCCGATTCTCCGATCAGCACCTCGACGCACGCACCGACCTGATGCCTCGTACATACGCGGTCGAGGACACGGTCGCCGCCCACTTCGGCGACCGGCAGCGCGCCAGCTGGACCGTCCATGTGCTGACCGAGGTTCCGGTCGTCGTCTTCGCCGTCTCCGGGTTCGCGGACGGACGCACGGTCAGCGATCCGCAGCCGGTCGCGAGGGCGATCGCCGCGGACGCGACCACGGTCGCCGCGCAGGCCGGCCTCGGCCATGAGGCCAAGGGCATCGCCGACCGGATCGAGCGTGGGCTACGCCGGACCGTCACCGACCTCTCGGAGCAGCCGCGATGAACAGCCGCCGCCACCGCCGAGCCCTCGGCGCGCTCTGCGCCGCCACCGTGTTCACGCTGCTCCCTGCCGTTCCCGCCCGCGCGGACACCATCCGGCCGCAGCAGTGGGGGCTGGAGGCGCTCCACACCGACCGGGCGTGGCAGACGACCAAGGGCCAAGGGATCACCGTCGCCGTCGTCGACACCGGGGTCGACGACAGCCTTCCCGACCTGGCGGGCCAGGTACTGCACGGCAAGGACCTGATCGGCTTCGGTGCCGGGCGAGGCGACCGCGCCTGGGCCCGCCACGGCACCGCGATGGCCGGAATCATCGCCGGCCGCGGCCACGGCGTCGGCCGCGCCGACGGAGTGCTCGGCATCGCCCCCGAGGCGAAGATCCTCCCGGTCCGGGTGATCCTCGAAGCCTCCGACCCGTCCCGCGACAAGGCCCGCGAGTCCCGCGGTACGGCCCTGGCCGACGGCATCCGCTGGGCCGCCGACCACGGCGCCGACGTCATCAACCTCTCCCTGGGCGACGACAGCGCATCCGCGCATCCCGAGGGCGGCGAGGACGCCGCCATCCAGTACGCGCTGAAGAAGGGTGCCGTCGTCGTCGCCTCGGCGGGCAACGGGGGCGAGAAGGGCGACCACATCTCGTACCCCGCCGCCTACCCCGGCGTGATCGCGGTCGCCGCCGTCGACCGTTACGGCACCCACGCGGCCTTCTCCACCCGGCACTGGTACGCCACCGTCAGCGCTCCCGGCGTAGACATAGTGGTCCCGGCCCCCGACCGTCACTACTACATCGAGTGGGGCACATCGGCCGCCTCCGCGTTCGTCTCCGGTGCGGTCGCGCTGGTCCGGGCCGCTCATCCAGGGCTCACGCCCGCCCAGGTGAAGAAGCTCCTGACGGACACCGCGCGCAACTCACCGGAGGGCGGCCGCGACGACTCCCGGGGCTACGGCATCGTCGACCCGGCCGCCGCGATCAAGGCGGGCGGCAAGCTGCGCAAGGCCGCTCTGCGGGCGGAGGCGGAGTCGGCCGGCTCCGCCGACTCCGCGAAGGCCGGCTACCGCAAGCGGTACTTCGGCCCCGGTCCCACCGCGCAGCACCGGGACGACGGCCCCGCAGGCTGGCTCGCCCCCGCCGCGGGCGGTCTGGGGGCCGTACTGCTGGCGCTGGCCGTGCTGCTGTGGCGCGACAGGAGAAGCACGCCACGCCGCTGAAGTTGTGGCGGCGACCCGGCGATCCTCCCGGTCGTCCGGCAGTGAGGCCCGTACGCCCTCAGCGCGCCCTGTCGAGCACCCCGACCGCGGCCTTCGCGACCGACTCCACCCGCTCGATCCCCGTCGCCATGGTCTGCTGCCCGGTGGAGAGCACCGCCACCAGGTACGTGTGCCCGTTGCTCCTCACCCGCCCGATGCTGTTGATGTCCCAGAGGCCGGTGGTGCTCCGCGGCATCCACCCGTTCTTCAGCGCCCAGTCGCTGCCCGCCGCGGACACCCCCCAGTGCTGATCAGCAGCCACGTTCCGCATCAGCCCCTGCAAATAGGCGCGCGAGTCCTCGGTGAGCTTCGAGTGCGTACCGAACACCGTCTTCAGCAGTACCAGCTGATCCGCCGCCGTGGTCCGGGTCAGCCCCCACGCAGCCGCGGCGGTCGTGCCGACGAGGCCGAACCGGGTGTTGGCCGCGTCGAGCCCGGTCGTCCCGCCGATCGTCCGCAGCAGCGCGGTGGCGGCGTCGTTGTCGCTGTTCTCGATCATGGTGACGGAACGGCCGCGTTCGTACGCGGTGAGCTCCCGCCCCTGGTCCTGGGCCCGGAGCAGCAGCGCCGCGAGGATGTCGACCTTGACGATGCTCGCGGTGGCGTACGTCCCGTTCCCGTACACCGCACCGGCCCCGACCGCGGAGTCCAGCACCGCGACCGACACGCTGGAGTCGCCGGCCAGCGGCGCCACCGCCGTGGCAAGCTCCGCGTCCAGATCCACCTCGGGCTCCTCGCTCGTCACCACCGGAGCCGGCGGGCCCGGAGCCGGTGAGGCCGCGGCCGACGACACTGAGGCGACGGGGCCGGGCCCCGGGTCCGACCACCGGCCCACCAGATACATGCCGCCCGCAACGGAACCGGCCAGCAGGAACACGGTGGTCACGGACGCGGACAGTACGGACGTGCGCATCTTCGTACTTGTCTTCGTCTTCGGCATCGGCAGGGTCATGGAACCGGACGCTAGGAAGAGCACCTGGCAACGGGCTGTGGTCCACCTGAGGGCTTCGTGAGAAACCGCACCGACTACGCTCAGCCTGTGGCGCAGAAGAACATTCCGGACTCCGGTTACTCCGACGACGATGGCACGGCCGACCCCGCACTGACCGCGGCACTCGCCGCCTGGGCCGAGGACCGTACGGCCATCGGCCCAGTCCTCGAGGCACTCGGGGGCGCCCGCCTCCTGGTCCCCGTCGTCGCCGTCCTCGGGGAGGTGGAGGAGGACGAAACCGGGCTGCGCCGGGAGAAGACCAGTGACATGGCCGTGCCCACGCTCCAGGCCGGGGACCGTCGCGCCCTGCCCGCCTTCACCTCGACCGCCTCGCTGGCGCTCTGGGACCCGCAGGCCCGCCCCGTCGCAGTACCCCTGCATCAGGCGTTGCAGGCCGCCGCGCACGAGAAGGCGGACACGGTGGTGCTCGATCTCGCGGGCCCCGTCGCGTTCGAGCTGACCGGCTCCGCACTGCTCGCGCTCGCCGAGGGCCGCACCAGCGCCGACCCGCTGGACGATCCCGCGGTCACCTCCGCGGTACGCGAGGCGGTCGCCGCCGAGCCCGCGGTGATCCGCGCCCATCTCGTCCCGGGCCGGGCAGGCGGCACCCTCGCCCTGGTCCTGGCCCCCGACGCGGCACCTGCCGACGCGGCCCGCCGGGTCGCGGAGTCCCTGGCCGCCGACGAGGTGCTGCGCGCCCGGCTGGTGCGGGGCCTGGACCTGGCGCTGCTCCCGGCCGACGCGCTCACACCCGGTGAGCCTCTCTTCGTACGCTGATCGGCCGACCGGCCCGCGAACGGCGTGAGCCCCCTGCCCGGACGGGCAGGGGGCTCACGGACGTCGAAGGAAGGAAAGGGGCGGGGCCGGACTCAGCCGAAGACGGGGCCGGTGTACTTCTCGCCGGGGCCCTGGCCCGGCTCGTCCGGAACGAGCGACGCCTCGCGGAACGCCAGCTGCAGCGACTTCAGACCGTCCCGCAGCGGCGCCGCGTGGAACGAGCTGATCTCGGTGGTGCTCGCGTCCAGCAGACCGGCCAGCGCGTGGACCAGCTTGCGGGCCTCGTCGAGGTCCTTGTGCTTGTCGCCGTCCTCGGTCAGACCGAGCTTCACGGCGGCGGCACTCATCAGATTGACGGCGACCGTCACGATCACCTCGACCGCGGGGACCTCCGCGATGTCGCGGGCCATGTCGTCGAAGTCGGGGGTTTCACTGTTGGGGGTCGCGTCACTCATGAGCCATACGATAGGCCCACGCCTGCCCGCCCCCGTCCGCGGGAGCTGCGCGAGAGGTGCTCGGGTCGCACCACCCCGGGGGAGCTGCTAACCTTGTGTAACGACCGGCTGGGCATCTATGTGTCCGGCCCACAAGTGGAGGCTCCGATCTCCCACCTGACCATCCTCCGGGACGGCAGGTCACCGGTCAGGTGGCGCCCATCGTTCCGTACGGACGATGGAGCCGCCCGATGCGCCCCGCGGTTGACCGCGGCGGTGTTCCGGTTTTCCAGGAGCCCCGCCTGTGTCCCGTCCGGGGCATTTTTGATGTGCTGGTGCGGTTGGTCTCAGGAAAACAGACGTTACGTGGCTGTCCGCCAGGCGGCCGCGTGGTGCTACCGAGGAGGATCCATCAGCGCCGAGCCCCGCATCAACGACCGGATTCGCGTTCCCGAGGTGCGACTTGTCGGTCCCAGCGGCGAGCAGGTCGGGATTGTTCCGCTTGCCAAGGCCCTGGAACTCGCACAGGAGTACGACCTCGACCTGGTCGAGGTGGCGGCGACCGCCCGTCCGCCCGTGTGCAAGCTCATGGACTACGGGAAGTTCAAGTACGAGTCGGCCATGAAGGCCCGTGAGGCGCGTAAGAACCAGGCGCACACGGTCATCAAGGAGATGAAGCTCCGGCCGAAGATCGACCCGCACGACTATGACACCAAGAAGGGTCACGTCGTTCGGTTCCTCAAGCAGGGCGACAAGGTCAAGATCACGATCATGTTCCGTGGTCGTGAGCAGTCCCGCCCTGAGCTGGGCTTCCGACTGCTTCAGCGTCTCGCTTCGGACGTCGAGGAACTCGGCTTCATCGAGTCGAATCCGAAGCAGGACGGCCGGAACATGATCATGGTTCTGGGCCCGCACAAGAAGAAGACCGAAGCCATGGCCGAGGCCCGTGAGGCCCAGGCCGCCCGCAAGGCGGAGCGTCAGGGCTACACGCCCGACGCCGAGACCGCGGAAGAGGCTGCCGAGGCTCCGGCCGAGGCGCAGCCCGAGGCTTCGGCCGATACACCTTCCGAGGCGTGACCTCAGGGGGCGCCATCCAGGCGGCCCCGGGTCCCCCCGGAATTCCCACCAAGATCTGACGCCCCTGCTGTCCGGTGCCCGCACCGCGAGGGGCGCCACTGACGAGGAGAGAACGGCGCGATGCCGAAGAACAAGACGCACAGCGGTGCCAGCAAGCGCTTCAAGATCACCGGCTCCGGCAAGGTGCTCCGCGAGAAGGCCGGCAAGCGCCACCTGCTCGAGCACAAGTCGTCCAAGAAGACCCGCTCGCTGACCGGCACGGTCGTCGTGGCTCCGGCCGACGCCAAGAAGATCAAGAAGCTTCTCGGCAAGTGAGGCCGGGCCCCTGGTGAATCCGGGGGCACGACCTCTGTCACACCGGGACCAATTCGTTTCCGGGCTGGGTGAGTCGATACCGTGAACACCAGCCCCGCTACAAGGAGTTAACAAGTGGCACGCGTCAAGCGGGCAGTCAACGCCCACAAGAAGCGCCGGGCAATCCTCGAGGCCGCCAGCGGTTACCGCGGTCAGCGCTCGCGCCTGTACCGCAAGGCCAAGGAGCAGGTCACCCACTCCCTGGTCTACAACTACAACGACCGCAAGAAGCGCAAGGGCGACTTCCGTCAGCTGTGGATCCAGCGCATCAACGCCGCTGCCCGCCAGAACGGCATGACGTACAACCGCCTCATCCAGGGTCTGAAGGCCGCCAACATCGAGGTGGACCGCAAGATCCTGGCCGAGCTCGCGGTCAACGACGCCAACGCGTTCGCCGCCCTCGTCGAGGTTGCCCAGAAGGCCCTCCCGAGCGACGTCAACGCCCCGAAGGCCGCCTGATCCAGGGCACACTTCTTGGTTTTGAGCCGGACCCGCAGGCGCTCGTCGTCTGCGGGTCCGGTGCGTTGCACGACATGTTCCGTACCTCCGCCCGATCCGTTCCTCCGCACGCAGAGAGGCCCGCCGCCGACCATGGGCACCCCCGAACTGATCTCCCCGCGATCGCCACGTGTCGCCGCCGCCCGGCGCCTTGCCAGGCGCAACTTCCGCGGCAAGGAGCGACGGTTCATCGCCGAGGGGCCGCAGGCCGTGCGCGAGGCAGCCGGGCACCGTGGCAGCGACGGTGAGCCGACGCTGCTGGAGCTCTTCGCCACCGTCGAGGCGGCCGAGCGGTACACCGACATCGTCGACGCCGCCCACGCGGCCGGTGCCCGGGTGCACCTCGCCGACGGCGACACGCTCGCCGAGATGTCGCAGACCGTCACGCCGCAGGGCCTGATCGGTGTCTGCCGCTTCCTCGACTCGCCGTTCGAGTCCATCCTCGCCGCGAAGCCCACCCTGGTCGCCGTCCTCGCCCATGTACGCGACCCCGGGAACGCCGGTACGGTGCTGCGCTGTGCCGACGCCGCGGGCGCCGACGCCGTCGTGCTCACGGACGCCTCCGTGGACCTGTACAACCCCAAGTCCGTGCGTGCGTCCGTCGGTTCGCTCTTCCATCTTCCGGTCGCCGTCGGTGTGCCGGTGGAGCAGGCCGTGCGGGGACTGCGGGACGCGGGCGTACGGATCCTGGCCGCCGACGGCGCAGGCGACGACGACCTCGACGACGAGCTCGACGCGGGAACCATGGGCGGGCCGACCGCATGGGTCTTCGGCAACGAGGCCTGGGGCCTGCCGGAGGAGACCCGGGCGCTCGCCGACGCCGTCGTACGGGTGCCTATCCACGGCAAGGCGGAGAGCCTCAACCTGGCCACCGCCGCGGCCGTCTGTCTGTACGCCTCGGCGCGCGCCCAGCGCCCCCGCCGCACCACCGACTGACCGTCCCGCGCGCCGGCCGGTACCCGGTCGCCCGGCGCATCGCAGCGGTGCGCTGCCACGGGGTGTCGCTCCGTCACCGACGACTAGTAGGGTGACGGACTCGGGGCCCACTGCACCGGTTCGAGAGGTGGGGTACGGGAATATGGCAGTCGGCATGAGCAGGCCGCGCGAGTCGCGCATCGAGCGCGCGGACGGCATCGCGACCGTCACCACGGTCGCGGTCGCGGACGGAGCCGTCGACCCCGACGATCTCCCCGACGGTCTCGTCATCGCCGACGAGACGGGCCGGGTCATCTGCTTCAACTCAGCCGCCGCCCGGATCACCGCCGTCCCCCGGGCCGCCGCTCTCGGCCGCCCGCTGGAACGCGCACTGCCGCTGGAGGACCTGAAGGGCCGCCGCTGGTGGGCGCTGACCGACCCGTACGGCGGCCTCGCCACCCGGGTGGGACAGCCCGAGCGGAATCTGCTGCTTCCCGGCGGCCGTGAGGTGCTGGTCTCCGCCCGGTACGTACGCGAGTGCCCCACCGGTCCCGTACGCCGGCTGGTGATCAGCCTGCGCGGCACCGAGGCCCGCCGCCGCACCGAGCGCAGCCACGCCGAACTGATCGCGACCGTCGCCCATGAGCTGCGCTCCCCGCTGACCTCGGTCAAGGGCTTCACCGCGACCCTGCTCGCCAAATGGGAGCGGTTCACCGACGACCAGAAGCGGCTGATGCTGGAGACCGTCGACGCCGACGCCAACCGCGTCACCCGGCTCATCGCCGAACTGCTCGACATCTCCCGGATCGACTCGGGACGTCTGGAGCTGCGCCGCCAGCCGGTCGACCTCTCCGCCGCCGTCGAACGGCACATCCAGGCCCTCACGGCGACCGGCCTGGCCCCCGACCGGTTCCTCGTCCGCACCCGGCAGCCGGTGCCCGCCGTCTGGGCCGACCCGGACAAGGTCGACCAGGTGCTGGGGAACCTGCTGGAAAACGCGGTGCGTCACGGCGAGGGAACCGTCACCATTGAGGTCGCACCCGCACCCGCGACCAGCGACGAGAAGGGAACGGCCGTCACCGTGAGCGACGAAGGCCCTGGCATCCCCGAGGAGTCGATGGGCCGTGTCTTCACCCGCTTCTGGCGCGGGAGCAAGCGTGGCGGGACGGGCCTGGGCCTCTACATCGTCAAGGGCATCGTGGAGGCGCACGGTGGCACGATCACGGTCGGCCGCGGGCCCGGCGGCGGCGCCGAGTTCCGATTTATTCTGCCCGTGGGGGCGCCGGCCTACCTGAAATAGGCGGGCTTGCGCAGCAATCAGGCAGGGGGGCCGGGACGGCCTGAGCAGCCCGCGGGCTTCTTCCACCCCTCGCGGCCTTTAGACTCGACTTTTGGCACCTTTGTGTCCTCCAGTCGTCGAGCGGGGCCACGGGGGTCCGGGGTATCCCCCGGTAAGAGCAGTATCAGCCAATCGGAAGCACGGGAAGAGATGTCGGCACCGAACAAGTCGTACGACCCAGTCGAGGTCGAGGCACTGAAACCGGAAGAGATCGAGCGCATGCGGGACGAGGCGTTCGCCGCCTTCGCCGCCGCGGGCGACCTCGACGCGCTCGCCCAGGCGAAGACCGCGCACACCGGCGGTACCTCGCCCCTGTCGCTCGCCAACCGGGAGATCGGCGCCCTGCCGCCGCAGGCCAAGGCCGAGGCGGGCAAGCGCGTGGGCCAGGCCCGCGGCGCCGTGAGCAAGGCCCTCGCCGCCCGTCAGACGGAGCTGGAGGCCGAGCGGGACGCCCGTGTGCTGGTCGAGGAGGCGGTGGACGTCACGCTGCCGTACGACCGCACTCCGGCCGGCGCCCGCCACCCGCTGACGACCATCATGGAGCGCGTCGCAGACGTCTTCGTGGCCATGGGCTACGAGGTCGCCGAGGGCCCCGAGGTCGAGGCGGAGTGGTTCAACTTCGACGCCTTGAACTTCGTGCCCGACCACCCGGCCCGGCAGATGCAGGACACCTTCTTCGTCCAGGGCACCACGCCCGACGGGAAGCCGACCACGGGCGACGAGTCCGGTGTCGTGCTGCGCACGCACACCTCGCCGGTCCAGGCCCGCACCCTGCTCGACCGCGAGCCGCCCGTCTACGTCGTCTGCCCGGGCCGGGTCTACCGGACCGACGAGCTCGACGCGACACACACCCCGGTCTTCCACCAGATCGAGCTGCTCGCCGTCGACGAGGGTCTCACCATGGCGGACCTCAAGGGCACCCTCGACCACATGGTCCAGGCTCTCTTCGGCCCGGACATGAAGACCCGGCTGCGGCCGAACTTCTTCCCGTTCACCGAGCCGTCCGCCGAGATGGACATGGTCTGCTACGTCTGCCGCGGGGAATCCGTCGGCAACCCGGACCGCCCCTGCCGCACCTGCGGCAGCGAGGGCTGGATCGAGCTCGGCGGCTGCGGCATGGTCAACCCCAAGGTGCTCATCGCCTGCGGTGTCGACCCCCAGAAGTACAGCGGATTCGCCTTCGGGTTCGGCATCGAGCGGATGCTGATGTTCCGCCACAACGTCGAAGACATGCGAGACATGGTCGAGGGTGACGTCCGGTTCACCCGGCCGTTCGGGATGGAGATCTGATGCGCGTCCCGCTTTCCTGGCTGCGGGAGTACGTCGACCTGCCGGCGACGGAGACCGGCCGTGACGTACAGGCCAAGCTCGTCGCCGTCGGTCTCGAGGTCGAGACCGTCGAGCAGATCGGCGCCGGCCTCAAAGGCCCCCTGGTCGTCGGACAGGTACTGACCATCGAGGAGCTGGAGGGCTTCAAGAAGCCCATCCGCTTCTGCACGGTCGACGTCGGCTCCGCCAACGGCACCGGTGAGCCGCAGGAGATCGTCTGCGGAGCCCGTAACTTCGCTGTCGGCGACAAGGTCGTCGTGGTCCTCCCGGGCGCCGTGCTGCCCGGCGACTTCGCGATCGCCGCACGCAAGACGTACGGCAGGACCTCGCACGGCATGATCTGCTCCACCGACGAGCTCGGCATGGGCGACGACGGTACGCACGGCATCATCGTGCTGCCGCCGGAGCACGAGGTCGGCACCGACGCGATCGAGCTGCTCGAGCTCGTCGACGAGGTCCTCGACATCGCCGTCACGCCCGACCGCGGCTACTGCCTCTCCATGCGTGGCGTGGCCCGCGAGACCGCCATCGCGTACGGGCTGCCGCTGCGCGACCCGGCGCTCCTCGACGTCCCCGCGCCGAACGCGTTCGGTTACCCGGTGAAGATCGCCGACCCGATCGGCTGCGACAGGTTCACCGCGCGCACCGTCGTCGGCCTGGAGCCCGAGGCGCGTTCCCCGATCTGGCTGCAGCGCAGGCTGCAGAAGGCCGGGATGCGCCCGATCTCGCTCGCCGTCGACATCACCAACTACGTGATGCTGGAGCTCGGCCAGCCGCTGCACGCCTACGACCGCACTCGCGTCGACGGGCCGATCGGGGTGCGCCGCGCCCAGCAGGGCGAGAAGCTCACCACGCTCGACGGCACGGTCCGCGTCCTCGACGCCGAGGACCTGGTCATCACCGACGACCGCGGTCCGATCGGCCTCGCGGGCGTCATGGGCGGTGCCAACACGGAGATCGCCGACGTCAAGAACGGTGAGAACACCACCGAGGTCGTCATCGAGGCCGCGCACTTCGACGCGATCTCGATCGCCCGGACCGCGCGCCGGCACAAGCTGTCCTCCGAGGCGTCCAAGCGCTTCGAGCGCGGCGTAGACCCGCAGGCCGCGGCCGCTGCCGCGCAGCGCACCGTCGACCTGCTGGTGCTGCTCGCCGGCGGCACCGCCGAGGCCGGTGTCACCGAGGTCACCGCCCCGTCCGCGCCTCGCACCATCGCGATGCCCGCGGACCACCCCGACCGGGTGGCCGGTGTCGCGTACGGCCGCGAGACCGTGGTACGCCGCCTCCAGCAGGTCGGCTGCGACGTCTACGGGCAGGACGAGCTCCTCGTCACCGTGCCGTCCTGGCGGCCCGACCTGAGCGAGCCGAACGACCTCGCCGAAGAGGTCATCCGGCTCGAGGGGTACGAGAACCTTCCGTCCACCCTGCCGACGCCGCCGTCCGGCCGCGGGCTCACCGACCGCCAGCGGCTGCACCGCAGGTTCGGCCGGGCGCTGGCCGGAGCCGGTTATGTCGAGGCGCTGAACTACCCGTTCATCGGCGACGCCGTGCTCGACCAGCTCGGACTCGACGCCGACGACGCCCGTCGTCGTACGGTCAAGCTCGTCAACCCGCTCTCCGACGAGGAGCCGGCGCTGCGCACCACGCTGCTGCCGGGTCTGCTCGGCGCACTGCGGCGCAACGACGGCCGCGGCAGCCACGACCTCGCGCTGTTCGAGACCGGTCTGGTGTTCAGGCCGACCGGCGACGAGACGCGGACCGAACGGCTGACCGTCGACCGCCGTCCCACCGACGACGAGATCGCCGGCCTGAATGCCGCACTGCCGCGTCAGCCCCGCCGCGCCGCGGTCGTCCTCGCGGGCGCCCGCGAGCAGGCCGGCTGGTGGGGCAAGGGCCGCCCGGCCGACTGGGCGGACTCCATCGAGGCCGCCCGCACGATCGCCCGTGAGGCCGGTGTCGAGCTGACCGTCCGCAGCGACCAGCACGCGCCGTGGCACCCCGGCCGCTGCGCCGCCCTGTTCGTGACGTCGGCCGGCGAGGAGACGCTCGTCGGACACGCCGGTGAGCTGCACCCGCGTGTCATCAAGGAGCTCCACCTGCCGGAGCGGACCTGCGCCATGGAGATCGAGCTCGACCTCCTGGAGCAGGCCGTCGACGGTGCGCTCCAGGCGCCGCGGATCTCCACCTTCCCGGTGGCGACCCAGGACGTCGCGCTGATCGTCGCGCAGGACGTGCCCGCCACCACGGTGGAGGAGGCGCTGCGCGCCGGCGCCGGTCAACTCCTCGAATCGCTGCGGCTGTTCGACGTCTTCACCGGCGACCAGATCGGTGAGGGCAAGAAGTCGCTGGCGTACGCGCTGCGGTTCCGGGCCCCGGACCGCACGCTGACCGTCGACGAGGCCACGGCCGCCCGCGACGCGGCGGTCGCCCTGGCTGCCGAGCGGACCGGTGCGGTGCTGCGCGGAGCGTAGGAGGCCCGAGGTGTCCGTCCGGAGGGTGTGCGTGCCCTCCGGACGGGAACTCCCCTCTGTGGCCTTGACGGCATGGAAGGGATCCTGCGACGGACTTGAAGGCAAGTGGTGAGGAGGGGGCGTATCCGGTGGACGGATACGCCCCCTCCTCCTGTGCTCGCCGAACGGCGGGGGACCGCACGCGGGCCCCGTCCCGGCCCGGGGGAACCCGGTTCCGGCACGGTCCCGCAGCCACCCTCCGATCAGTGGGCAGTGGGTCGTGCGATCCGGCGCCGCCCGCGCTGCCACGGAGTGTCGGGCAGGTCGGCAGGGCGAACGGCGCGGGTGCGGGTCGTCGACTGTACGAGGGGGAGCAGACGACCCGGCCGCCTCTTGCGAGGCGACTGATTCAACCGATCGGCGCCCAGGCGCAACAGAGTGCGCAGCGGGACGGTTCGGGCATTCCGTTCACACCCCGTGTGAAACGTGCTCCACTGGGGCGACACGCCTCAAGGCGTGTCCGGCGGAGGAGGGGCAATGGAGCCCAACATTCTGCTCGAGGCCCTGATCGACGAGGCGGGCGTCTCCCGGGCGGGCCTCGCCGCGCACGTCAATCGGGCCGGGCGTGCCCGAGGGCTGTCCCTGCGGTACGAACACACCGCCGTGGCCCGCTGGTTGAAGGGCCAGCGCCCGCGCGGTCAGGTGCCCGACCTGATCTGCGAGGTGCTCGGCGTCCGGCTGCACCGGCCGGTTTCGCTCGACGACATCGGCATGGCGTGCCCCGGTGGCAGCGCACCCGTGCCGGCCTCCACGCTCACCGGGTTCGTCGAGCGGGCCACCGCGTTGTGGCGCTCCGACGAACAGCAGCGTCCGCACGTCCTCGCCTCGGCGGCCGTCACCGGTACGACGGCGGTGATGCCGGTCTGGGAGTGGGAGAACCCGCCGGAGGACGCCGATGTCTCCCGTGCCGGTGAGACCCGTGTCTCGTCGGCGGACATAGCGATGCTGCGTGCGGCCCGTTCCCACTACGAACTGATGTACCGCAGGGCAGGCGGCATCGCGACCCGTTCCCGCATCGTCGGTTTCCTCAACGCCGAGACCGCCCCGTTGCTGCGCGGCGGTTACAGCGATGCGCTGGGCCGCCGGCTGCACCGGGCGACCGGCGGGCTGGTGGCCGTCGCGGGCATCTGCGCCTACGACTCCGACGCGCACGGTCTTGCCCAGCGCTACTTCCACCAGGCGCTGCGGCTGGCCAAGGCAAGCGGGGACCGGGGACTCGGCGGGTATGTGATCGCCCTGCTCGTCAACCAGTCGCTGTTCCTGGCCGAGTACCGGCAGTCCGTCGCGTTCGCGGAGGCGGCGCTGCGGGCCGCGGGCCGGGACATCACGCCCGCGCTGGCCGCCGATCTGTACGCGATGCAGGCCAAGGCGTACGCCCATCTCGGCGACGGCCGGAGTGCCCTGAGGTGCATCCGGCGCGCCGAGTCGGAGGCCGGACGGATCCGTCCCGGGCACGAGCCCGACGAGACGGGGTACGTCGAGCCGGGCCTGGTCAATGTGCAGGTGGCCGAGGCGCTGCTCCGCCTCGGCGATCTTCCCGGGGCACGGGAGCACGCCGCCGCGGCGGTACGGACGCCGGCGCACGACCGTGGCCGCGTGCACCGGCTGGCCATGCTGACGCACATCGAGCTGCGGCAGGGGGAGGCGGACCGAGCGGCCGGCACGGCGGCCGAAATGGCGGAACGGGTCCGGGGGATGGAGTCGCAGCGGTTGCGGGACCGGTTGCGGGCGGTGCGCGAGGATCTGATCGCGAGCGGTTGCGCCGACGCGGACCGGGCCGCCGAACTCATCGAAGGAGCGCTGCGCGTACCGCTCTGAACGTTCCCCTCCGGCGCTGCTCCTGCTGCGATGTTGCCACCAACATGTCGGAAGGTGGCAGAACTGTGCAGTGGACGAATCTGAACGAACAAACCGTGTACGAAAACCGGTGGTTCCGGGTCAATCTGGCGGACGTCGCACTCCCCGACGGCCGGCGCCTCGACCACTACCTCGTGCGGCTGCGCCCCGTCGCCGCGGCAACTGTCGTCAACGAGGCCGATGAGGTGCTCCTGCTGTGGCGGCACCGGTTCATCACCGACAGCTGGGGGTGGGAACTGGCCGCGGGGGTCGTCGAGGACGGCGAGGACATCGCCGCCGCGGCCGCCCGGGAGATGGAGGAGGAGACCGGCTGGCGCCCCGGCCCGCTGCGGCCTCTGCTGACCGTGGAGCCGTCGAACGGCCTCACCGACGCCCGGCACCACCTCTTCTGGGCCCAGGAGGCCAGCTGGACCGGACATCCGCAGGACGACTTCGAGTCGTCGCGGCGAGAGTGGATTCCGCTCAAGCTGGTGCCCGACATGATCGCCCGGGGCGAGGTCCCGGCCGCCAACATGGTGGCCGGGCTGATGATGCTCCATCACTTACGGCTGGGGTGAGCCCGGACCACCCGCCCGGACGGGACCCGGGTTCCGTGACAGCCACGCACGCGGGGCCGGCCGGGGCATCCCCGGCCGGCCCCGTGCGGCCCCGATCGGCGGTCAGGAGTACGGGTAGAAGCCCGAGCCCGTCTTGCGGCCGAGCCGGCCCGCGTCCACCATCCGCTGGAGCAGCGGGGGAGCGGCGTACAGAGGCTCCTTGAACTCGGCGTACATCGAGTCGGCGACCGAGGCCACGGTGTCCAGACCGATCAGGTCGGAGAGCTTCAGCGGACCCATCGGGTGGGCGCAGCCGAGCTCCATGCCGTTGTCGATGTCGTCGCGACTGGCGATCCCCGACTCGAACATCCGGATCGCGGAGAGCAGATACGGGATCAGCAGCGCGTTGACGACGAAGCCGGAGCGGTCCTGGGCGCGGATCGGGTGCTTGTCGAGCACGTCCTGCACCAGGGCCTCGGCGCGCGTGACCGTCTCGTCGGACGTGGTCAGTGCCGGGATCAGCTCGACGAGCTTCTGCACCGGGGCCGGGTTGAAGAAGTGGATGCCGATGACCTGGTCCGGGCGGGAGGTCGCGACGGCCAGTTTCACCAGCGGGATGGACGAGGTGTTGGAGGCCAAGATCGCGTCCCGCCGGGTCACCACCTGGTCGAGCACCTGGAAGATCTCGGTCTTGACCTGCTCGTTCTCCACGACGGCCTCGATGACGAGATCGCGGTCCGCGAACTCGCCGAGGTCGGTGGTGAAGCTGAGGCGACCGAGTGTCTCGTCACGCTCCGCCTCCGTGATCTTGCCGCGTTCGGCGGCCTTGGAGAGGGAGTTGTGGAGCCGGGTGCGACCGATCTCCAGCGCCTCGCCGGTGGTCTCGGCCACCTTGACCTCGAGGCCGCTGCGGGCGCACACCTCCGCGATGCCTGCGCCCATCTGGCCACAGCCCACCACTCCGACGCGTGCAATGTCGGCCATAGAGTCCGTCACCTCGTGCCTTTCGCTGATCTCCGTTCGGCGGACACCCGTCTGATTCCGGGCTCTGCCTCGACCCCCCGACGTTACTCCGCGACCTATGGACCATGACGGGCCGGGGCGGGCATGCTCAGCGTTACGCCCGGTACCAGGGTGATGGATGAGGACATAGAGACGGCAGGTGGCAACGGAATGCGGCAAATCGCCCGAAGGGGCTTTGTGGCGGGTGCGGCCGGAGTGGTCGCGGGGGTAGTTGCAGGAACCGCGGGGGCGGGTGAGGCCGTGGCCGTGCCGCAGACTCTTCCAAGGGCCCGGACAGGTGAGTCGTCCGAGCAGCAGGCCCGCTCCCACTCCGTCGCCCGGCGTGAGCTGCGCGGCATGTGGGTCGCCACCGTCGCCAACATCGACTGGCCGTCCGCGCCCGGACTGACGGCGGCGGAGCAGCAGGCCGAGCTGATCGCCTACCTCGACGAGGCGGTCGACCGGCGGCTTAACGCCGTGATCCTCCAGGTCCGCCCGACCGCCGACGCGTTCTGGCCCTCGCCCTACGAACCGTGGGCCGAGTACCTCACCGGGGTCCAGGGCCAGGACCCCGGCTGGGACCCGCTGGGCACGGCCGTCCGCGAGGCGCACCGGCGTGGCCTCGAACTGCACGCGTGGTTCAACCCGTACCGGGTCGCCAACCACACCGACCCGTCCCGGCTGATCCCCACCCACCCTGCACGGCTGCACCCCGACTGGGTCCTGCCGTACGGCGGGAAGCTCTACTACAACCCCGGACTGCCCGAGGTCCGCCGCTTCGTCCAGGACGCGATGCTCGACGCGGTCCGCCGCTACGACATCGACGCCGTCCACTGGGACGACTACTTCTACCCGTACCCGGTCGCCGGACAGGTCTTCGACGACGACGCCACCTACGCGAAGTACGGCGCGGACTTCCCGGACAAGGCCGCCTGGCGCCGCGACAACACCGACAAGCTGGTGCGTGAGACCGCCGAGCGGATCAAGAAGATCAAGAAGAACGTCCAGTTCGGGATCAGCCCGTTCGGGGTCTGGCGCAACGCCGCGACCGACCCGCTCGGCTCGGACACCAAGGCGGGCGTGCAGACCTACGACGATCTGCACGCGGACACCCGTGGCTGGGTCAAGAAGGGCTGGATCGACTACATCTGCCCGCAGATCTACTGGAACATCGGCTTCGCCGCCGCCGACTACGCCAAGCTGCTGCCCTGGTGGGACGAGGTCGTACGGGGCACGGGCGTCGATCTCTTCGTCGGGGAGGCGCTGTACAAGGCCGGCGACCCGGCCCAGCCGGCCGCCTGGCAGGACCCGGCCGAACTCTCACGCCATCTGGACTTCGCCGCCGCCTACGACCAGGTCCGCGGTCATGTCTACTTCTCCGGCAAGGACGTCGTGACCGACCGGATCGGCACGATGGCACAGGTCGTCTCCGACCATTACCGCCACAGGGTGCGCCCTCCTCGCTGACCTGAGGGGAGCGCACCTCGCGGTGGTGCGGTCGGGGATGGTCCGCCCGGGGGCCCTACGGGGTCTCCGGGCCCCGGCGCCGGACCACGGTGTGCTGGACGACGGCGTCGGGACCTGGTGAAACCAGGTGTTCGTGTCCGTCGTCGGAGCGGACGCGGTACGGGGGAGCGCCCCTGTCACCGAGCACTTCGACGATCTCTGCGACCCTGTCGTGCTGTCCCACGGTCCTGCCGTGCGTCAGCAGCCGGTCGCCCGGGTGTGCCTCCATCGGGAGTGACCTCCTCACGGGTGGCGGTCCTTGTCGACAAGTCTATGACCGGACGCCGCCGCGCACCGGACGGACTACCGCCTGGCGCTCGACCGCTGGGTGGCCGCGATGCAGACGAGCACGGCCACCGCCGCCACCGGCGCGGCCGCCGAGACCTCCTCGCCGAGCAGCAGGAACGACCACGCCAGGGTCAGCAGCGGCTGCGCGAGCTGAAGCTGGCTGGCCCGCGGGACACCGATCTGCGCCATGCCGCGGTACCAGACGTACAGGCCGACGAAGGTCGAACCCACCGCCACCCACGCCAGGCCGACGACCCCGTGCGCGGTCAGCCGCACCGGCTCGAAGGGGAGTGCGACCGCCGCGCCCGCCACCATCAGCGGCGCCGCGAGGACCAGCGCCCAGCCGATCACCTGCCATCCCGGCATCACCCCCGCCAGCCTGCCGCCCTCCGTGTACCCCGCCGCGCACACCAGCAGCGCGCCGAACAGATACAGATCGCCGGCGGACAGCGCGCCGCCGCTCTGCTGCACGGTGAAGGCAATGACCACGGCCGCCCCGGCGAGCGCCGCGATCCAGAACGTACGCGGCGGGCGCGTTCCGGTCCGCAGCGACGAGAGCACCGCCGTGGTCAGCGGCAGCAGCCCCACCACGACCGCCGCGTGCGACGACGTGGAGGTCTGCAGGGCCAGCGTGGTCAGCAGCGGGAAGCCGATCACCACACCGCCCGCGACGACCGCGAGCCCGCTCCAGTGGCGGCGGTCCGGTACCGGGACCCGTGCCGCGAGCAGCACCCCGCCCGCGATCAGCGCGGCGAGCAGGCTGCGCAGGGTCACCAGCGACCAGGGGCCGAAGCTCTCCAGCCCCCAGACGGTGGACGGAAACGTCAGCGAGAAGGCGACCACGCCGAGTCCGGCGAGAAGAACTCCGCTCCGCCCCGCCGGCGGGGCAACCGCTATCGATGTGGATCGGGTAGCGCTATCCTGTGCTGTCATGCAAGAGCGTAGCAGCGTCGCCGATCTGACCGGTTTCCTCCGGGATGAACTGAACCGCTACTCACCAGGCGGGAAGCTGCCGTCGAGCCGGGCCCTCGTGGAGCGCTTCCGGGTCAGCCCCGTGACCGTCTCCCGGGCCATCGCGCAGCTCGCCGCAGAGGGGCTCGTCGTCACCCGCCCCGGCTCCGGTGCCTTCCGGGCGCAGCCCCGAACCGACGCGTCCCCGCCCGGCGACACCTCCTGGCAGGAGATCTCCCTCAGCGGCGACGGCGGCCCCGAGGTCGTGCCGCGAACCGTCGACGCGTCCGGTGTCCTGGTCACGCTTGCCGCGCCGCCGCCCGGTGTCATCGAACTGAACGGTGGATACCTCCACCCCTCGCTCCAGCCCGAACAGGCACTCGCCGCCGCCCTCGCCCGGGCCGGCCGCCGCCCCGGCGCCTGGGGCCGCCCGCCCACCGACGGCCTCACCCAACTACGCGGCTGGTTCGCCCGCGAGATCGGGCCCTCACTCACCGCCGCCGACGTACTGATCACCGCGGGTGGCCAGAGCGCCCTGGCCACCGCCCTGCGCGCCCTCGCCCCGCCCGGCGCCCCCGTTCTCGTCGAGTCGCCCACCTACCCGGGCATGCTGGCGGCCGCCCGCGCCACCGGACTGCGGCCGGTCCCGGTGCCTGTCGACGCCGACGGGGTGCGACCCGAACTGCTCGCCGCGGCCTTCCGGGCCACCGGCTCGCGCGTCTTCGTCTGCCAGCCGCTCTTCCAGAACCCGACCGGTGCGGTCCTTGCCCCGCACCGGCGCGGCGAGGTCGTCCGGATCGCCCGCGAGGCGGGGGCCTTCGTCGTCGAGGACGACTTCGCCCGCCGCCTCGTCCACGACGATGCGGGCCCCTTGCCGGCGCCGCTGGCCGTCGACGACCCCGACGGCGTCGTCGTGCACGTCTGCTCCCTCACCAAGATCACCTCACCCAGCCTGCGGGTGGGTGCGCTGGCCGCCCGTGGGCCGGTGCTGGAACGGCTGCGCGCCCTCCAGGTCGTCGACACCTTCTTCGTCCCCCGCCCGCTTCAGGAAGCTGCCCTGGAACTGGTCGGCTCCCCGGCCTGGAGTCACCATCTGAGGTCCGTGTCGACTGAGCTGAAGAAGCGGCGGACCGCCATGACGGCCGCGCTACGGCTGGAACTGCCCGCCTTCTCGCTCCCGTACATCCCCGCGGGTGGCGGCAGCCTCTGGCTGCGGTTGCCGGACGCCGCGACGAGCGCGGACGAAGCGGCACTCGTCTCGGCGGCCCTGCTCGCGGGCGTGGCGATCGCGCCGGGCCGCCCCTACTACTGCGCCGAACCTCCGTCCGCCCAGGTGCGGCTGAGCTTTGCCGCGGTCGCCGGAGCGGGCGAGATCGCCGAGGGTGTGCGGCGCCTGCGCGTCGCCTGCGACAAACTCTTCGCCGCTCCTGGCCCGCACCACCTATCCTCCGGGCATGACTGAAAGCCCCCGGCAGCGTTACGAGATCTCGTCCGATCCGGCCCGGCTGGACCCGGCCCGGATCCACCACTGGCTCTCCACCGACGCCTACTGGGCCCTCGGCCGTACCCGCGAGAAGCAGGACCTGGCGATCGCCGGATCGCTCAACTTCGGTGCGTATGACACCATTTCGGGGGCGCAGGTCGGCTACGCCCGGGTGGTGACGGACCATGTCACCTTCGCCTGGCTCTGTGACGTGTACGTCGACCGGCCGGCCCGCGGTCACGGTCTCGGCACCCGGCTCGCCGCCGCCGTGCGTGACCACCTCGCCCCGACCGGTATCCGCAGGCTCACGCTCGCCACGGACGACGCCCACGGGGTCTACGAGAAGGTCGGCTTCAAGCCGTTGGGGAGCCCTGAGAAGTGGATGTACCTCCGGCTCGACGCCGCCGGTTCCGTCTGACAAGGCGCCCCCTTGACCTGGGCGGCGTTCCGCTCCACGATCTCCGCCATGAGTGTTCGAGTCTCGCTCGTCGCCGCGGCGCGCAGCTCCTCACTGCTCGCCGAGCGCTTCGACGACGACCGGCCGCTCGACCAGGCCGGCTGGCACGAGGTGCAGCTCGCCGCGCCGGCCCTGGTGCCCCTGGGCGCCGCCGAACTGCGCTACTGCTCACCGACGGCACGCAGCCGCGCCACGGGGGAGGCGCTCGGCTACGCGCCGATGGCCCAACCCGCCCTGCGCGACTGCGACATGGGCCGCTGGCGCGGTTTGACCCTCTCCGACGTGGCCGCCCGCGAACCCGCCGCGGTGGACGCCTGGCTCGCCGACCCGCGCTCGGCCCCGCACGGTGGCGAACCTCTGCTCGCGTTCATCTCGCGGATAGGGGGCTGGCTGGACACCCGCCCCGCCTGCGAGGGTTCGATCGTCGCCGTCGCGGAGCCGGCCGTCGTCCGGGCCGCCCTCGTCTACGTGCTGGGGGCGCCGCCCTCGACGTACTGGAACGTCGACGTCCGCCCGCTCTCCAGCATCACGCTCGCCGGCCTGCCGGGCCGCTGGAGCTTGCGCCTCGAAGCGGGTCCCCGCTGATCCGGTGAACCGCCCCGCCATGGGAGTGCCCGACATCTTCCCGCCGGTCCGACCAGTCGGTATGTTGCCCATCGACCCTGCACCACCAGGCATGCCCAGGCGAGGGAGGCCACCGTGCCGCAGATCCATGGCCACTGCGACGACCGATTCTCAGGTGTGCGCGCCGCATTCGAAGCGAATTTCCGGGAGCGTGACGAACTCGGCGCGGCCGTCACCGTCCTGGTCGGCGGGGAACCCGTGGCCGACCTCTGGGGCGGCTGGGCCGACGAGGCCCGTACCCGCCCCTGGGAACGGGAGACCCTGGTCAACGTCTGGTCCACCAGCAAGGGTCCGACCGCGCTCTGTGCCCACATCCTCGCCGACCGGGGGCTGATCGACTTCGATGCCCCCGTCGCCACGTACTGGCCGGAATTCGCCGCGGCCGGCAAGGAAGCCGTTCTCGTACGCCATCTGCTCTCGCACCGCTCGGGTGTGGCGGGGCTGCGCGAGCCGCACAGCCTCGCCGACCTGTACGACTGGGAGGTGACCACCACCCGGCTGGCGGCGACCGAGCCCTGGTGGGAGCCCGGGACGCGATCGGGATACCACGCGCTCTCGTACGGCTTCCTGGTCGGTGAGGTCGTCCGCCGGATCACCGGACTGCTGCCGGGCGAGTTCCTCCGGCAGGAGGTCACCGGACCGCTCGGCATCGACTTCACCATCGGCCTTCCGGAGAAGGAGGCGGACCGCGTCGCGGAGCTCGTCGTGCCGAAATCGGCCGCGGGCGAGCAGGCGGCCCTGTTCGCCCGGATGGCGCCGGTGGCCGTCGCCTCGCTGCTCAACCCGCCCACCGGTGCTCCCGCAGCCAACACGCCCGAGTGGCGGGCTGCCGAGATCCCCGCGGCCAACGGCCACGGCACCGCCCGCGCCGTCGCCGCGCTGTACGGGATCTTCGCCGGCCGGGGCCGGCTCGGCGACCGGCGGATCCTCTCCGAGGAGGCCGCCGAGCGAGCGCGCGAGGGGCAGGGCAGCTGCCGGGACCTGGTGCTCGGCATCGGCTTCGGCCACGACACGGAGATCGCCCTCGGCCTGTGGCTGAGCGGCCCACAGGGTTCGTACGGCCCCAACCCGCGCGCTTTCGGTCACGACGGTGCGGGCGGATCCTGCGGCCTCGCCGACCCGGAGGCGGACGTCGCCCTGGGGTACGTCATGAACCGGATGGGTCCGCGCATCGCCGACGACCCGCGCAAGATGGCGCTGATCGAGGCGGTGTACGAGGCGCTCTGACGTGTCGGCCGGGCCGGTTCCCCGGCCCGTCCGAGACGTCGCTTCACAGGTGTCGGGCCCTCGGCCCTCGTGTGGGCCACGAGGAGACGTGGGCCGCGGCGGGCTCGTGCGTGTGTGTCCGTACGGGGTGCGGGGGCGGTTCAGGCGAGCTGGGTGGGCTCGTCCCGCAGTCCGGCCCCGGTCTGCTCCCGGATCTCCCGGTCGTCCGCGTGACCGTGCACCGACACGGCCAGATCGCTGGTGGCGCGGACCACTTCCTCCGGCTCACCGGAGAGGGCAAGGGTGCATTTCGTCTCGCTGGGGTACTCCCGGCAGTCGGTGACCTTCCGCATGAGGCACCTCCTTGCTCCCTTCCACTCTATTGCGGCCGTTCGCGCCGGGTCAGTCCTCCTGGCGTGCGCCGGCGGCGGCGAGCCTGACGGCTTCGGCGAGGCCGCTCTCCGCGGTCGCCTTGTCGATGCCCAGCCCGCTCAGCACGCCCGAGCCGTCCTCGTGCTCCAGCAGGGCGAGCAGGATGTGCTCCGTGCCCACATAGTTGTGGCCCATCCGCAGGGCCTCCCGGAACGTCAGCTCGAGCACCTTGCGGGCCCCGGCGTCGTACGGGATGAGCTCCGGGAGCTCGCCGGCCGCGGGCGGCAGCGCCTCGGTCGCGGCCTGTCGGACGGAGTCCAGCGCGATGCCCTGCGCCTTGATGTATGCCGCGGCGAGCCCGTCCGGCTCGCTGAGCAGCCCGAGTGCCAGGTGCTCGGGCAGGATTTCGTCGTTGCCTGCGGCGCGGGCCTCGTTCTGTGCGGCCATCACGACGTTCCGCGCCCGCGGGGTGAACCGGCTGAACCCCTGACCGGGGTCGAGGTCCGACGGTTCGCCGGGAGCCTTGGCGACGAAGCGTTTCTGGGCCGCCTGCCGGGTGACCCCCATGCTCCTGCCGATATCCGTCCAGGAGGCTCCGGAGCGCCGCGCCTGGTCGACGAAGTGGCCGATCAGGTGGTCGGCCACGTCACCGAGGTGGTCCGCGGCGATGACCGCGTCCGAGAGCTGCTCGAGAGCGTCGGAGTGGACGTTCTTGATGGCCTCGATCAGGTCGTCGAGCCGGACCGGGTTCGTCATGCGTACGGGATTCGTCATGTGTCAACTTTAGGTTGACAGTCATGCGGTGTCAATCATCGGTTGACGCTGCATGGAAGGTGGAAGGTGTGCGTAGACACGCAGAGCGCGCCGGACCGGCAGGTGGCCGGCCCGACGCGCTCGGGTGTGGTTCACGCGGGGAGGGGCGGTGTCGCGCCCGGAGGGGGCCAGGAGGTGTGGTCCGTCCCGGCCGGGCACCTCACGTGCGCCCGTGAGTCCCTGGTGCGGTCAGAGGACGCCGCAGTCGGCGATGGTGACCTTCGCCCGGGTCTTGCCGCTCTGCGAGCCGTAGCTCTCGATCTTCTTGACCAGGTCCATGCTCTCCTGGCCGTCGACCTCGCCGAACACGACGTGCTTGCCGTCCAGCCACGACGTCACGATCGTGGTGATGAAGAACTGGGAGCCGTTGCTGTTCGGGCCCGCGTTCGCCATCGAGAGCAGGCCGGGCTTGTTGTGCGTGAGCTTGAAGTTCTCGTCGGCGAACTTCTCGCCGTAGATGCTCTTGCCGCCGCGGCCGTCGCCGCTGGTGAAGTCGCCGCCCTGGAGCATGAAGTCGGGGATGACCCGGTGGAAGGAGGAGCCCTTGTAGCCGAAGCCCTTCTCGCCGGTCGCCAGCGCGCGGAAGTTCTCCGTGGTCTTCGGGACCACGTCGTCGAACAGGTTGAACGTGATCCGCCCGGCGGGCTCGTCATTGATGGTGATGTCGAAAAAAACCTTGGTCGTCATGGTTCCATCCTGACATCCGGGCTGTGGGTCACCACCGCACGGGGTGGCCCGAGGGTCGGATCGCCCGAGGGCGACCAGGTGGACCGGGGGTGAGAGCCCCGTGGGCGCAGGCGACGAACTGAGCTGACGATGAATCAGAAATAGTGGCGCGGCGCCCCTTTGCCCACTCTCCGGATCACGGTCCACACTGATGTGTCGCGCATGCCCACCGCTCCCCTCCCGCGTCCCACCGCGGACGCGACCGGTATGTGCACACCCAGCCCCGCGAGACGGTGCCCCACCCCCGGCTCCACCTCACCGGTCAAGGACGCCCATGCGACGTTCCACCTTCATCACCCGGACCCTCGGCGGCGCCGCTCTGCTCTGCGCCGCCGTGGCCCTGTCCCTGGTCTTCGTACGGTACGACGCCCCCGCGCCGCGCTGGGACATGGTCGGCGCGCTCGGAGCGGCCGCCGTCACCGCCGGGGCGTGGGCGCTCGCCTGCCGTACGGCGCCGCCGCTCGGCGCCGCGCCCTACGTCGCGGGAGAGCGGCCACCGCTGCCGCACCGGCTCCCGCTGCCCGCCCGTGACGTGGGCCGGGCGACCGGAACCGTTCTCCTCGTCCTGACGCCTCTCGTACTGACCCGGCTGGCCGCCGGTTCGGGTGGGGTGCTCTCCGGATTGCTGATCATCCTGGTCTTCGTCGTGACGGCGAAAACCCTCCTGTTCGCCCGCCGCAGGGCCGGCCAGGCCGAGGCGCGCAGCAAGTTCCGCGTGCTGGCGGACGACGCGACACGGGGTGAGCTGCATGCCGTACGTGTCCGGGTCGGCGAACCCGTCCGGATGCGCTACCTCCGGCGTGGCGGCAAGCCGGGCGAACTCGACGTCACCCAGTACCACTGGCTCGTCCTCCAGGACGGCGAACGTGCGATCAGGCTCAGCGGTGCTCCCGAGGAGGTGGGCCGGGCGGTCCTGCGCCTCGGCGGCCAGGAAGGCTGGCTCTGCTGGCCGCAGCGGTGGAAGCTGATCGAGGCGGAGCTGCCCGCGGCATTCGTCTCCGACGGCGGCGAGGTGCTCATGGGGCTCACGGACCCGGACGAGGCGCGCCCGTACCTGACCGGACCCCGGCCCCCGTCGTCCGACCGCGCGGTCCGGCGCCTGCCCCGCACCGCCAAGTTCGCCCCACCCGTGCACACCCGGATTCTCGGCGGCGCCCTGCTCGCCGCTCTGCTCGTCGCCCCGGTCCTCTGCATCGGCCCCGACCGGCTGCCGGCCCTGCTCGACTGGCTCCTGTGCGTCTCCGCGGCGGCGGCCCTGGTCGTCCTCGCGCTGCGCGGTCTGGGAGAGGCGAGCCGGGCGCTGCCCGAAGGTCTGTCCTGGACGGTGGAGGAGGAGTCGGACCCTTCGATCGCGTGACGCCGGTGAGGGTGTGACCGGGCGCCGCACCCGGCTTGCGCGGCCGGGTTCGGCGCCCGGTCTCCGTGCCGCCACGCCGTGGGTGACCTGGGCCGAGCGTGCCCCTGCGTAGAGGCCATCGGGTCGTACCCGGACCCCCGGCGCAGGTGGCGGCTTGCGCCTCGGGCGGGGTGCTCGTGATCCGGAGCCGGCGGAACTGCGAGGGTGTGCCGAGGGGCGCGCTCGGGCTCGGCGGCGCGGCATGCTGAGGCCTTTGCATAAAACTGCAGCGATGCGTATAGTCATGCCATCGACGAGGAGGATTTCGATGCCGGTACGTGCAGCGGTAGCAGGAGCGAGCGGATACGCCGGCGGGGAGCTGCTCCGTCTGCTGCTGGCCCATCCCGAGGTCGAGATCGGTGCCCTCACCGGCAACACCAACGCGGGGCAGAAGCTCGGCGCCCTGCAGCCTCATCTGCGGCCGCTCGCCGACCGGATGCTGCAGCCGACCACCGCCGAGGTGCTCGCCGGGCACGACGTCGTCTTTCTCGCGTTGCCGCACGGGCAGTCCGCCGCCGTCGCGCAGCAGCTCGGTGACGAGGTGCTCGTCGTCGACATGGGCGCCGACTTCCGGCTCACGGAAGCCGCCGACTGGGAGAAGTTCTACGGGTCGCCGCACGCCGGGACCTGGCCCTACGGTCTGCCCGAACTGCCCGGTGCCCGCGCCGCGCTGGCGGGGTCCAAGCGGATCGCGGTGCCCGGCTGCTATCCGACGGCCGTCTCCCTCGCACTCTTCCCGGCGTACGCGGCCCAGCTCGCCGAGCCCGAGGCGGTGATCGTCGCCGCGTCCGGAACCTCCGGGGCGGGCAAGGCGGCCAAGCCGCATCTGCTCGGTTCCGAGGTGATGGGCAACATGTCCCCTTACGGCGTCGGCGGTGTCCACCGGCACACCCCGGAAATGATCCAGAACCTCAGCGCCGCGGCCGGAGAGCCGGTCACGGTCTCCTTCACGCCGACCCTGGCGCCGATGCCCCGCGGCATCCTCGCCACGTGCAGCGCAAAGGCGAAGCCGGGTGTGAGTGCCGAGTCGGTTCGTACCGCGTACGAGAAGGCGTTCGCCGAGGAGCCGTTCGTCGACCTGCTCCCCGAAGGGGAGTGGCCCGCCACAGCGTCCGTCTACGGTTCCAACGCCGTACAGATTCAGGTCGCCCACGACGAGGCGGCAGGCCGGATCATCGTCATCAGCGCCATCGACAACCTTGCCAAGGGCACCGCCGGCGGCGCCCTGCAGAGCATGAACATCGCCCTCGGACTCCCCGAGGACACTGGTCTTTCCACGATCGGAGTGGCACCGTGAGCGTCACGGCAGCACAGGGGTTCTCGGCGGCGGGCATCGCCGCGGGGATCAAGGAGAGCGGCAACCCGGACCTGGCCCTCGTGGTCAACAACGGGCCGCGCCGCGCCGCCGCGGGAGTCTTCACCTCCAACCGCGTGAAGGCCGCCCCCGTCCTCTGGTCGGAGCAGGTCCTCAAGGGCGGCGAAGTCACCGCCGTCGTCCTCAACTCCGGTGGCGCCAACGCCTGTACCGGCCCGCAGGGCTTCCAGGACACCCACGCCACCGCCGAGAAGGCCGCCGAGGTCCTCGTCGGCCACAGCGCCGGTGAGATCGCCGTCGCCTCGACCGGGCTGATCGGCACGCTGCTTCCGATGGACAAACTGCTGCCCGGCATCGAGACCGCAGCCGCGGCGCTGAGCGAGCGCGGCGGCGAGAAGGCCGCCATCGCGATCAAGACCACGGACACCGTCCACAAGACCGCCGTCGCAGACGGTCAGGGCTGGACCGTCGGCGGGATGGCCAAGGGTGCGGGCATGCTCGCGCCGGGACTCGCCACCATGCTGGTCGTCCTCACCACCGACGCCGATGTGGACGCGGCCGGACTCGACTCCGCGCTGCGCGCCGCCACCCGCACCACCTTCGACCGGGTCGACTCCGACGGCTGCATGTCGACCAACGACACCGTGCTGCTGCTGGCGTCCGGTGCGAGCGGTGTCACCCCGGAGCAGGGCGAGTTCGCGGAGGCGGTACGGACCGTCTGTGCCGACCTGGCCCGGCAGTTGATCGGTGACGCCGAGGGTGCCTCGAAGGACATCCGGATCGAGGTCATCAACGCCGCGACCGAGGACGACGCCGTCGAGGTGGGCCGCTCCATCGCGCGTAACAACCTCCTCAAGTGCGCCATCCACGGCGAGGACCCCAACTGGGGCCGGGTCCTCTCCGCGATCGGCACGACGAAGGCGGCCTTCGAGCCCGACCAGCTGAATGTCGCCATCAACGGCGTCTGGGTCTGCAAGAACGGCGGCGTCGGCGAGGACCGCGACCTCGTCGACATGCGCTACCGGGAGGTCGAGATCACCGCAGACCTGGCCGCCGGAACCGAGTCCGCCGTCATCTGGGCCAACGACCTCACCGCGGACTACGTCCACGAGAACAGCGCGTACAGCTCATGAGTGCGGCGCGGAAACACACCGCACTCCCGAAGGCGGAGATCCTCATCGAGGCGCTGCCCTGGCTGACCCGGCACAACGGCAAGACCGTCGTCATCAAGTTCGGCGGCAATGCCATGATCGACGAGGAGCTGAAGGCGGCCTTCGCGCAGGACGTCGTCTTCCTGCGGCAGGCCGGCCTCAAGCCCGTCGTGGTGCACGGCGGCGGCCCGCAGATCAGTGCTCAGCTCGACAAGCAGGGCCTGGTCAGCGAGTTCAAGGCCGGGCTGCGCGTCACCACGCCCGAGGCGATGGACGTCGTCCGGATGGTGCTGGCCGGGCAGGTCCAGCGCGAGCTCGTCGGCCTGCTCAACCAGCACGGCCCGCTCGCCGTCGGCATGACCGGCGAGGACGCCCACACCATCACCGCCACCCGGCACCGCCCCACCATCGACGGCGAACTCGTCGACATCGGGCGGGTCGGTGAGATCACCGCGATCGACACGGGGGCCATCCAGGCACTGCTCGACGACGGCCGGATCCCGGTCGTCTCCTCCATCGCGCGCTCCGCCGACGACAACCACGTCTACAACGTCAACGCCGACACCGCGGCCGCCGCACTCGCCGCCGCGCTGAACGCCGAGACACTGATGGTCCTCACCGACGTCGAGGGCCTCTACGAGGACTGGCCCAACAGCGACGACGTGATCAGCAGGCTCACCGCGACCGAGCTGGAGAAGCTGCTGCCGGAGCTGTCCAGCGGCATGGTCCCGAAGATGCAGGGCTGCCTGCACGCCGTACGCAACGGTGTCGAGACCGCCCGTGTCATCGACGGCCGGGTCCAGCACTCGATCCTGCTGGAGATCTTCACCGACGAGGGCATCGGCACGATGGTCGTGCCCGACGCAGCCGACGAACCCGACGCACAGGGGGAAGCATGACCAACGCCGAGCTTTCGCAGCGCTGGCAGGGCTCGCTCATGGACAACTACGGCACCCCGCAGCTCTCGCTGGTCCGAGGCGAAGGTGCCCGTGTGTGGGACGCCGACGGCACCGAGTACCTCGACTTCGTCGGCGGCATCGCGGTGAACGCGCTGGGCCACGCCCATCCCGCCGTCGTCGAGGCCGTCTCCACCCAGATCGCCTCGCTGGGCCATGTCTCCAACCTTTTCATCGCCGCACCGCCCGTCGAGCTCGCGGAACGGCTCCTGCAGCTCTTCGGCCGGACCGGACGCGTCTATTTCTCCAACTCGGGCGCCGAGGCCAACGAAGCCGCCTTCAAGATCGGCCGGCTCACCGGGCGGACCCGCATGGTCGCCACCGACGGCGGCTTCCACGGCCGGACCATGGGCGCGCTCGCCCTCACCGGCCAGCCGAAGAAGCGGGAACCCTTCCTTCCGCTGCCCGGTGACGTCACACATGTGCCGTACGGCGATGTCGACGCCCTCCGGGCCGCGGTGACCACCGACACCGCGCTGGTGATCATCGAGCCCATCCAGGGTGAGAACGGTGTGGTCGTCCCGCCCAGGGGCTATCTGGAGGCCGCGCGGGAGATCACCCGGGCCACCGGCACCCTGCTCGTCCTCGACGAGGTGCAGACCGGTATCGGCCGGTGCGGCCAGTGGTTCGAGCACCAGGCCCACCAGGGCGTCGAGCCCGACATCGTCACCCTCGCCAAGGGGCTCGGCGGTGGTCTGCCGATCGGCGCCACCGTCGCCTTCGGGGCGACGGCCGACCTGTTGAAGCCCGGTCAGCACGGCACGACGTTCGGCGGCAACCCGATCGCCTGCGCCGCCGGTCTCGCCGTTCTGGACACGCTCGCGGCCGACGGCGCCCTGGACCGGGTGAAGCGGCTCGGCGAGAGGATCCGGGACGGTGTCGAAGCCCTGGGGCACCCATTGGTCTCCCACGTCCGTGGCTCCGGTCTGTTGCTGGGTATCGTGCTCACCGAGCCCCTTGCGCCGCAGGTGCAACAGGCGGCTCAGGGAGCCGGACTCCTGGTGAACGCGCCCGCCCCCGACGTCGTACGGCTCATGCCGCCGCTGATCATCGGTGACGCAGAGGTGGACGCGTTCCTGGCGGCACTGTCCGGCGCTCTCGACGCGGCACACGGGGACGGACGATCCGGAGAGAAGCGCTCCGGAGAATGAGGCGACGACGATGACCGAGGCGCAGGAATCCGAGTTCGGCGGGCCGTCCGTGCCGCAGACCCGCACGGCACGCCACCGCCGGATCGTGGACATCCTGAACCGGCTGCCGGTGCGCTCGCAGAGCCAGTTGGCGAAGCTCCTGGCCGACGACGGGCTGAGCGTGACCCAGGCGACGCTCTCCCGCGACCTGGATGAACTGGGCGCGGTGAAGATCCGCAACACCGGCGGCGAGCTGATCTACGCCGTGCCGAGCGAGGGCGGCTTCCGCACCCCGCAGGCACCGCTCGGCGAGTCCGCCAAGGAGGAGCGGATGCGGCGCCTCTCCTCCGAACTGCTCATCTCGGCGGAGGCCTCGGCCAACCTCGTGGTGCTGCGTACGCCCCCGGGCGCGGCCCAGTTCCTGGCCTCGGCCATCGACCAGGCGGAGCTGCACGACGTCCTCGGCACCATCGCGGGCGACGACACGCTGATGCTGATCAGCCGAGACCCGGCGGGTGGGCAGGGGCTGGCCGACCACCTGCTGCGGCTGGCGCAGAACGGTCGCTGAGCGGCCCGGAGGGACGGATCAGTAGCGGGTGATCGCGGTCGTGCCCGAGCGGGTCCCGATCGCGATGTGCGGGCGGCGGGCCGGGTCCGCCCAGGCCAGGATCCGGTCCATCGAGGGCGCCGGTACCGAGACGCAGCCGGCGGTCGCACCGCTCCCGTTCACATGCAGGAAGATCCCCGCACCCCGACCGCGCACCGGCCGGTCGTAGTTGAACCCGATGACCAGTGCGCGGGCGTACTGCTCCGGGTATGCGACCAGATGCTCGGCCTCGCCGGCCCGGCAGTCCGCGGGCCGCGGTTCCACCCAGCGGTTGTAGGCGCGGGCCTCGTTGTCCTGGCACCACCAGGAACGGTCGTCGGCCCTGCGGTACGGATAGCGGGTCCCGGCCGGGACGGCTTCGACGCCGAAGGCGTACGGCAGGTCGTACAGACCGGTGGGGGTGGTGTTCGTGCCCTGGACCCGCTCGTCCCCTTCGGCCAGCCCCTTCGCCCCGAACCGGGCCGGCGCGGACCCGGCCCGTACCCACTTCCCCGACTTCAGGTTCCACCAGCTGACGGTTCCCGTGGTGGATCCCGTGCCGGCCGCCTCGGCCGTGATCAGCTGCGAGCCGCCGCCCGTGTCGGCCAGCCGCTCCGGGAGCGGGGGCGTATCGGCGGGGCGGGCCGCCGACGAACCCACGAGGGCGAGCAGAACCGACCCGGTCACCAGAGATGTGCGCATGGACCGGACGGTAGACCCGACGGTGCCGGACCACCGCCGCGCGTACTCCGTACGGCCCGGCGGTTCAGTCCGCGGTGGGCATCACGGGCAGCGGGAGCGGCAGTCCCGGCAGCCCGTCGATGCTCGTCGCGATGTGCTCCTTCTTGCCGAAGTACTCGCCGAGTGAGGTGTCGTCCTCGCGCGCGAAGCGCCGGGCGTGCAGTGGCCGGTCCTCGTCGTAGGACATGTACGGCACCGCGAATCCGCAGGTGTCCCGGATCAGCTCGGCCGTCACCACGATGATCGCGCGCAGCCCGTGCGGGGCCGGGTCGACGGGAAAACGGCCCAGCAGCCCCGGGAACCGCGGATCGTCACGGAAGACCGGCTCACCGCGGCCGTGCACCCGCACGATGTTCGGCGGCCCCTGGAAGGCACACCACATCAGGGTGATGCGGCCGTTCTCCCGGAGATGGGCCACGGTCTCCGCATTGCTCCCGGCGAAGTCCAGATACGCGACGGTCCGTTCGTCGAGGACCGCGAAGGAGCCGCTGACACCCTTGGGGGAGAGGTTGACCGTGCCGTCCCCGCCCAGTGGGGCGGTCGCGGTGAAAAAGATGTGCTGCTCTTCGATGAAGGTCCTGAGCCGTCCGTCGATACGTGCGTACGTCTTTCCCATGTGGCGATTATCGGCTCCGGTGCGGCGCCCGCATCGGCATTTCAGCCTGCGGGCCACCGCTGCCGGAGCGTCGCGCGGACATGGGCCCGCAGCAGCCGCTCCGCCGCCACACGCTGCGCACGCGGCCGGTCCACCCCGGTCCTGGCGAGCAGCCACTCGTGCGGTATCCGGTCGGCGTCCGGCAGCAGTGCCTGCGTCACGGCCCGGACGACGGCGGGTGACGGGTCGTCGAGGAGAGGACGCAGCTCTGTGTGCCGCACCGCGTCGAGCGCGCGCAGGCCGTTGACGGCGTGGACGCGGACCGCGGGTACCGGGTGCGTCACCAGGGACCACAACGCCGGGGCGTCCGACCTGGCGCCGCACTCGCCGAGTCCGGCCGGGGCCGCGGGACGGGCGGCCGGGTCGGCGCACATCGACCGGTAGAGGGGGAGCGGATCGATGCCGCCCTGCCGCAGTACATAGCGGGCACAGGCCCGTACTACCCCGGACCGATCGGCGAGGAACGGCGCGGCCTCACCCTGCCGCCCGGCCCGCCGCAGCGCGGTCACACCGGCGGACCGTACCTGCGGTGACCGCGCAGACAGCAGCGGGCCCAGCACCTCGTCGTACGCCCCGTCCCGCATCCCCGCGATCGCAGCCTCCGCACACAGTGTCTGGATGCGCACATCGTCCGAGGCGGCGGCTGCGGTGCGGGCCAGCGTCGCCGGGGCGAGGAGACCGCGATCGACCGCGATGCGGTACGCGAACCGGCGTGTGGCCCGGTCCTCGCTCGTGAGCAGCGCCACGACGTCCTCGGCGGCACCGTCGCGCAAGGCACGCTCCAGCCGTTGGCGGGCGAAGTCACCGTGCCCGCGCCTGGACAGCCGCAGCACCAGCGCGCTCAGCGGCGGCAACTCCCGGCCGGGAACCTCCGACAACAGTGCCCGAGCCCGTTCGCGCACCGGTCCGACCCAGTCCGCGCAGCGTACGACCAGGAGCGGGTGCAGCGCCGGCGACCGGCCCACCCACTCGAGTGCCGCCTCTCGGATCCGGCCGTCCGGATGGCACAGCGCGACGGCGAGCAACGGCTCGTCGGGAGGTGTCCTGGACCAATTCACCGAGGGCAGCGGGGCGTCCCAGTTCCAGCGCAGTCTCCGACCGTCGACCCGGTCGCACGACGGGAGCAGTCCGGGCGCCTCGTACGCCAGGATCCGTACACCGAGATCGAGGGCCGTCCAGGCGTCTGCCGACGAGGTGTCCAGTGCTTCCCGGAGAGACATGCCCCGGGTCAGCCGTTCAGCGGCCTCGTAGTCGCTGCCCATCGCGCGCCCCCCATGTATGCGGAGGCCGATCGTAGAGGGCCGGACGTTGTCCGGGCCCGGCATTTACGGTGGCCGGGCTCGAGCGTTCGGGTGAGCCGTTCACCAGTAGCTTTGACAAACCATACAGAGGACTGCATAGTTATACCCAACAGTGATTGCACCGTAAGGAGAAACCCGTGACCGAGCGCGTCGTACTCGCCTACTCGGGCGGCCTGGACACCTCCGTCGCCATCGGCTGGATCGCCGAGGAGACGGGCGCCGAGGTCATCGCCGTTGCCGTGGATGTCGGCCAGGGCGGCGAGGACCTGGACGTCATCCGCAAGCGCGCGCTCGCCTGCGGTGCCGTCGAGGCCGAGGTCGCGGACGCCAAGGACGAGTTCGCCGAGGAGTACTGTCTCCCGGCGATCAAGGCCAACGCCCTCTACATGGACCGCTACCCGCTGGTGTCGGCCCTCTCCCGGCCGACCATCGTCAAGCACCTCGTGGCCGCCGCCAAGAAGCATGACGCCGGCATCGTCGCCCACGGCTGCACCGGCAAGGGCAACGACCAGGTCCGCTTCGAGGCCGGCATCTCCGCGCTCGGTCCCGACCTGAAGTGCATCGCCCCGGTCCGTGACTACGCGATGACCCGGGACAAGGCGATCGCCTTCTGCGAGGAGAAGAACCTCCCGATCGCGACCACCAAGAAGTCCCCGTACTCGATCGACCAGAACGTCTTCGGGCGCGCCGTCGAGACGGGTTTCCTGGAGGACATCTGGAACGCCCCGATCGAGGACATCTACGAGTACACCGAGAACCCGGCCACCCCCCGCGAGGCCGACGAGGTCGTCATCTCCTTCAAGGAGGGCGTCCCGGTCGCCATCGACGGCAGGCCCGTCACCGTCCTCCAGGCGATCCAGCAGCTCAACGAGCGGGCCGGCGCCCAGGGAATCGGCCGGATCGACATGGTCGAGGACCGGCTCGTCGGCATCAAGTCCCGCGAGGTGTACGAGGCACCCGGCGCGATCGCACTGATCACCGCCCACCAGGAGCTGGAGAACGTCACCGTCGAGCGCGAGCTGGCCCGCTACAAGCGGCAGGTCGAGCAGCGCTGGGGCGAGATGGTCTACGACGGCCTGTGGTTCTCCCCGCTCAAGCGCGCCCTGGACGGCTTCATCAACGAGGCCAACCAGCACGTCACCGGTGACATCCGGATGACGCTGCACGCCGGCCGTGCCGTCGTCACCGGCCGGAAGTCCAGCGAGTCGCTGTACGACTTCAACCTCGCCACCTACGACTCGGGCGACACGTTCGACCAGTCCAAGGCGCAGGGCTTCATCGAGATCTTCGGCCTTTCGTCGAAGATCGCCGCCAAGCGTGACCTGGCCTGACGCCACCCCGTTTACGTCACCGCCTCCCCGTTCCTCCGCGGCGGGGAGGCGGTCGCACATCCACCCTCTTGTCTCTTGAGGAGCACGCAGTGAGCAACGGCAGCAGCAACGTACGCCTCTGGGGCGCCCGCTTCGCCGATGGTCCGGCCGAGGCGCTGGCGAAGCTGTCCGCCTCCGTCCACTTCGACTGGCGGCTCGCGCCGTACGACATCGCCGGCTCCCGTGCCCACGCGCGCGTCCTCAGCAAGGCGGGGCTGCTCACCGAGGACGAGCTGACCCGCATGATCGCCGGTCTGGACCAGCTCGAAGCCGATGTCGCCGACGGATCGTTCACCGGCACCATCGCCGACGAGGACGTCCACACCGCGCTGGAGCGTGGACTGCTGGAGCGTCTCGGTCCGGACCTCGGCGGCAAGCTGCGCGCCGGCCGGTCCCGCAACGACCAGGTCGCCACGCTCTTCCGGATGTACCTGCGTGACCACGCCCGGATCATCGGTGGTCTGGTCGCCGAGCTCCAGGACGCGCTGGTCGGCCTCGCCGAGGCCCACCCGGACGTCGCCATGCCGGGCCGTACGCACCTCCAGCACGCCCAGCCGGTCCTCTTCGCCCACCACGTCCTGGCGCACGTGCAGTCGCTGTCCCGGGACGCCGAGCGGCTGCGGCAGTGGGACGAGCGGACGGCTGTTTCGCCCTACGGCTCCGGCGCGTTGGCCGGCTCCTCGCTCGGCCTCGACCCGGAGGCGGTCGCCGCGGACCTCGGCTTCGAGCACGGGTCCGTCGCCAACTCCATCGACGGCACGGCCTCCCGCGACTTCGTCGCCGAGTTCGCGTTCATCACCGCGATGATCGGCGTCAACCTCTCCCGGATCGCGGAGGAGGTCATCATCTGGAACACGAAGGAGTTCTCCTTCGTCACCCTGCACGACGCCTTCTCCACCGGCTCCTCGATCATGCCGCAGAAGAAGAACCCGGACATCGCCGAGCTCGCCCGCGGCAAGTCCGGCCGACTGATCGGCAATCTGACGGGCCTGATGGCCACACTGAAGGCCCTCCCGCTCGCGTACAACCGGGACCTCCAGGAGGACAAGGAGCCGGTCTTCGACTCCTGCGACCAGCTCGAGGTCCTGCTGCCCGCCTTCACCGGCATGATGGCCACGCTCACCGTCAACCGCGAGCGGATGGAGGAGCTCGCCCCGGCCGGTTTCTCGCTCGCCACCGACATCGCCGAGTGGCTGGTCAAGCAGGGCGTCCCGTTCCGCGTCGCGCACGAGGTCGCGGGCGAGTGCGTCAAGGAGTGCGAGCAGCACGGCATCGAGCTCGACGAGCTCACCGACGAGCAGTTCGCGAAGATCTCCGAGCACCTCACCCCCGAGGTCCGCACGGTCCTCAATGTGCCGGGCGCGCTCGCCGCCCGCGACGGACGCGGCGGTACGGCCCCGTCGGCCGTCGCCGTGCAACTCGCCGAGGTCAAGCACGACCTGGCGGCGCAGCACGCGTGGGCCACCGCCCGTCAGTAGGTCACGGGAACGGCATCGCGGGCTACGTTTGTCGGGACGGAGTTACGGACCCGACCCACGAGGAGCCCGCGATGCCCTTCGCCCGCCTCGCCTCAGCGACGACCCCGACCGCCCACATCGGTCTCGGCCTGGCCGCGGTCGGCAGGCCCGCCTACATCAATCTCCACCGCGACCGGGACCTGCCCGGGACCCGCAGCGTCGAGGAACTGCGCGAGCACGCCCATGAGCTTCTCGACGCCGCCTACGCGCAGGGCGTCCGCTACTTCGACGTCGCCCGCTCCTACGGCCGTGCCGAGGAGTTCCTCGGCGACTGGCTGAACACCCGCCCGGATGTGCGCGACGTCGTCATCGGCAGCAAATGGGGCTACACCTACACCGCCGGCTGGAGCGTCGACGCCGAGGCGCACGAGGTCAAGGACCACAGCCTCGCCACCTTCGAGCGCCAGCGTGCCGAGACCGCGGCGCTGCTGGGTGACCGGCTCGACCTTTACCAGATCCACTCCGTGACAACCGACAGTCCGGCCCTCACCGACAAGGAACTGCACGAGCGGCTCGCCGCCCTCGCCGCCGACGGGGTCACCGTCGGCCTGTCCACCAGCGGCCCCGGCCAGGCGGACGCCATCCGCGCCGCCCTCACCGTCACCGTGGACGGCGAGCCCCTCTTCCGTACGGTCCAGGCCACCTACAACGCCCTGGAGACGTCGGCCGGACAGGCACTTGCCGAGGCGCACGACGCCGGGCTGACCGTGATCGTCAAGGAAGCGATGGCCAACGGCCGACTCGCCGGAACGGACGCTCCCGCCGTCGTCCAGGAGATCGCTGCCGAGGCCGGCCTGGGCAGCGACGCGGTCGCGCTCGCACTGATCCTGCACCAGCCGTGGGCCGGCGTCGTCCTCTCCGGCGCGGCGACCGTCAACCAGCTCGCCGGCAACCTCCATGCCCCCGTCCTCGACCTCGACGAGCAGCGGCGGGAGCGGCTGGACGCGCTGGTGGAGGAGCCCGAGGCGTACTGGCGCCACCGCGCCGGGCTGCCCTGGAGCTGACCGGCGAAGCGCTCCCCGATTCCTTGATCGCCGGATTCTGCGTCACATCGGCGTGTCACATCGTTCTCGTTCGATGCGTCAGTGCAGTGACGGAACACGACGGAGGAATGGGCCTGTGGACGAGAACGAGTTTCTGGCGGAACGCTTCGAGGAGAACCGGACCCGTCTGAAGGCCGTGGCGTACCGGATGCTCGGCTCGCAGACCGAGGCGGACGACGCCGTCCAGGAAGCCTGGATCCGGCTCAGCCGCTCCGACGACCGGCGGATCGAGAACCTGAGCGGCTGGCTGACCACGGTCGTCGGCCGGGTCTGCCTGGACATGCTGCGCTCGCGCCGGTCCCGGCGCGAGGAACCCCTGGAGACGCAGCAGTCGGGTGCCGACGCCCCCGAGCCGGTCCTCGGCCCGCAGTCCGGAAGCGACCCCGAACACCAGGCGCTGGTCGCCGACTCGGTGGGGCTGGCGCTGCTCGTGGTCCTGGAGACCCTGGACCCCGCCGAACGGCTCGCCTTCGTGCTCCACGACATGTTCGCGGTGCCGTTCGACGAGATCGGTCGCATCGTGGACCGGACCCCGGCCGCGGCCCGGCAGCTCGCCAGCCGGGCTCGTCGCCGCGTCCAGGGCGTCGACCGGGTGCCGGATCCCGATCTCGCCCGCAAGCGTGAGGTCGTCGACGCGTTCCTGGCGGCCGCCCGGGGCGGTGACTTCGAGGCGCTCGTCGCCGTCCTCGACCCGGACGTGGTGGCACGGTCCGACGGCGGCGCCGGTGGCGTCGGCGCTCCTTCGGTGGTGCGCGGGGCCGCTTCGGTCGCCCGTCAGGCGATCATGTTCGCGCCGTTCGCGCAGTCGTCCCGGATGGCACTGGTCGACGGGGCCCCGGCAGTCATCTCGATCCGCGACGGGCAGCGGTTCTCGGTCATGCGCTTCACGATCGAGCGCGGCAGGGTCGTCGAGCTGTACGTGGTCAACGATCCGGCCCGCCTTCCCGAGCTGGATCTGACAGTCCTCGGCGACTGACGACGCGCCGGGCCGGGGCCGGCCGGCCCCGGCCCGCCCCGGCGCGTCGAAGTCCGCCCGGCTCGAGGCCGGTCCACGGGTCGAACCGGCGCAGCAGGGCCTCGGCCTGTCCGTGCCCGGCGGCCCGCTCCCGGTCCCGCCCGGTGATCTCGTCGTCGACCCGGGCGGAAGGCCGCCCGGGTCGACGTCAGGAGCTCGTGAGGACGACGAGTTGCTGGGTCGCTCGAGTCATCGCGACATAACGGTCGACCGCTCCTTCGATGCCCCCGCCGAACTCCTCCGGGTCGATGAGGACGACCAGGTCGAACTCGAGCCCCTTCGACAGCTCCGGAGTCAGCGACCGCACACGGGACGTCGTCCGGAACGTGGGATCGCCGATGACGCAGGCGATCCCGTCGGCATGCGCGGCGAGCCAGGTGTCGAGGACCGAGCTCAGATCCGAAACGGACCCGTGCACGACGGGGACGCCGCTGCTGCGGATGGACGTCGGCACGTTGGCGTCCGGGAGCACGGACCGGATGACCGGCTCGGCTTCCGCCATGACTTCTTCCGGCGTCCGGTAGTTGACGCTCAGGGAGGCCAGGTCGATCCGGTCGAGCCCGATCCGTTCGAGCCGTTCCTGCCACGACTCCATGAACCCGTGCCTGGCCTGGGCACGGTCCCCGACGATGGTGAAGCTCCGGGACGGGCACCGGACCAGCAGCATCTGCCACTCCGCGTCGGTCAGTTCCTGAGCCTCGTCCACGACGATGTGTGCGAAGGGGCCGGCGAGCAGGTCCGGGTCGACGGTGGTCAGTTCGGACTCGTCGACCAGGCTGACCTTGGCGTCTTCGCCGCGCAGCATCGTCACGAGGCCTTCGCCCTCGTCACCGTCGGCGCCGGAGTTGGACACCGCCTCGATCAGGCTGTCGACGACCTGGGTCATGCGCTCGCGCTGGGCGTCGAGGACGGCCTTGTGCCGACGCTCGCGCCGCGCCGCCTCCGGGTCGCCGAGCCGCTGCCGTGCCGCGTCCAGGAGGGGCAGGTCGGACACCGTCCAGGCCTGGGCGTCCCCTCGCTGCAGCTTCCGAACGTCGTCGGGGCCGAGCCAGGGGGCGCACATCCGGAGAAAGGCGGGTACCGACCACAGGTCTCCGACGAGGTCAACCGCTTCGAGCAGCGGCCACGCCCGGTCGAAGGTCGTGAGCAGTTCCCTGTCCTGCCGCAGCGACTTGCGGAGCAGGTCGGCCGAGACGTCGCCGTCGTGCTTGTCCACCAGGATCGTGAGCAGCTCGTCCCAGACCTGGTCGCGCGCCTCGTTGTGCGGAGTTCCGGGCTCTGCCGCTTCGAACGCCGCGGCCCAGTCGTCGGCGCTCAGCCAGATGTCGGACCAGTGGGTCGTGACCGTCATCCCCTCGGTGGGCGGTGCCTCGTAGAACCTGACAGCCGTCTCGATCGCCGTCACCAGGCTCGCGGACGACTTCATGGCGGCCACGTCCGGGTCGGCCTCGACCGCTGCTGCGGCTCCCTCGGTGACGAGGTCCCGCAGGGTGCAGGTCTGCACGCCCTCCTCGCCGAGGCTGGGCAGGACATCGGCGACGTAGGCCAGGTACGGCCGGTGCGGACCGACGAACAGCACACCGCCACGACGGTGACCGAGGCGAGGGTCGGAGTAGAGGAGGTAGGCGGAGCGGTGCAGAGCGACGACGGTCTTCCCCGTACCCGGGCCGCCGTCGACGACGAGAGCGCCGCGGGATCCCGCGCGGATGATGGCGTCCTGGTCGGCCTGGATCGTGCCGAGCACGTCTCGCATCCGTGCCGACCTGTTGCTGCCCAGGCTGGCGATGAAGGCGGACTGGTCGTCGAGCGCGGCGTGCCCGGCGAACCCGTCCGAGGTGAAGACCTCGTCCCAGTAGTCGCTGATCCGGCCGCCGGTCCAGCGATACCTGCGGCGGCTTGCCAGACCCATCGGGTTGGCGTGGGTGGCTCCGAAGAACGGCTCGGCAGCGGGGGAGCGCCAGTCGAGCAGCAGCCGACGGCCCGCGCTGTCCGTAAGGCCGAGTCGTCCGACGTACACCGGCTCGGAGTCCGCGCCGACCATGTGTCCGAGGCACAGATCCAGACCGAAGCGACGCAGCGCGCGCAGGCGAGTGGTCAGCCGGTGGATCTCCGCGTCCCGGTCCATCGCCTGCCGGCCCACGCCACCGGGAGCCCTTCGCTCGGCATCGAGGCGGTCGGACAGTTCGCTGATCGCCTGCTCAAGAGTCTCCGCGAGGGCTGCGAAGTGCTGTTCGTCACCGGCGATCAGAGTTGGGTCGGCCTTGGGGGAAAGGTGGTCGGGAAGGTCAAACACGCTGGTGGTCAGCGGGTTCACGTAATCGGCTCCGATCTGAGGTCGCTCGCGACCATGTACGTGCGGCAAGGCGTCCGGACCGGCGTGACGAACCTGGTGGCCATGACGAGCGAGGCTTTGCCCGGCGTGGACCCGTGGCCGTCGCCGGTCGAGGCCGTCAGGGTTTGCAGGTTCTCGTGTTCCGGGTCGGGGCTCTGTGACCCCTCGTGGTTCACGCGGGCATCGATGCCCTTTCCCGGCTGATCGTGTCGAGCAGCAGCTTCGCGGCCACCGTCGCCCCGTCGGTGCGGATCGCGCCGGCCACGGCCCTCGCCCGGGCGCGGGTCTCGGGTGTCAGGGCAGTCGTGAGCGCCGCGGACAGGGACTCGGCGGTCGGGGCGGGTCCGTCGTGGGCGGCACCGATGCCCAGGCCGGCCACCCGGCCGGCCCAGTAGGGCTGGTCCGCCAGCTGGGGTACCACCACCTGAGGCGCGCCGGCCCGGGCGGCCGTCGTCGTGGTGCCCGCGCCGCCGTGGTGCACGACGGCGGCCACCCGGCCGAACAGTGCCTGCTGGTTGACCTCGCCGACGACGAAGCAGTCGTCCTGGTCGTCGGTCAGGGCCAGGCCGGCCCAGCCACGGGAGGCGAGTACGCGGCGGCCCTGCGCGCGGACGGCCTCCACGGCCACCTGGGCGACGTCCTCCGAGGCGTGCATGGCCATGCTTCCGAACCCCACGTACACCGGTGGTTCGCCGTCCCCGAGGAACGCTTCCAGGCCGTCCGGGAGAGGGCGTTCGTCCGGCAGGATCCACGCTCCGGTCTGTACGACGTCGAGGTCCGGCGTCTCCTGCCACGGGTCGAGGGTCGGGTCCGTCGCCAGCCACGGCCGGTCACCGATGACGTAGTCGCGGACATTGCTCACCGGGGGCAGGCCGACCGACGCCCGGTTGACGTTGAGCGCCTCGCCGAACAGCGCGTCGATGTGCTGGACGTCCAGGTCCCACAGGACCCGGTTGTCGGTCACGTCCGGCGGGAACGGCCGGCCCGGATAGGCCAGCGGCGGGTGGTGCGGCGACGGCAGGGTGAGCTGCTGGAAGGTCACGGACACGGAGCGGATGCCCAGTTTCTCGGCCACCGACCGCGCGCCGGCCGCGGCCGGCATCGCGCCGGTCGCCACCAGCACGTCACATCCCTCGGCTGCCGCGGTGACCGCGGCGAACTGACTGGCGATCAACTCGGCGGCGCGCCGGGGAAGGTTCGCCGACGACGGCGGCGGCGACGCGGTCGTCAGCGCGCGCGCCGACCGGCCGACGGGCACCATCGGCACGCCGACATCGGCCAGGCGCTTCGTGAAGTCCTCGTCCGGCGGCGCGCACACCCGCACCTCCGCACCGAGTGCCCGCAACTGCACCGCGAGTCCCACCAGCGGTTCGACGTCCCCGCGCGACCCATACGTAGACAGCAACACACGCACGTCGTGACTCTCCCGATTCCGTCGGTTCCGACTTCGGCCGCCGATTCTGCGGCATGACCCGGGCCTTGCCGCAAGCCCCCCCATGCGCTATAAGTTGAGAGTGGAAAGGAGTGGGTACTCCCCTTTCCCCTTCCTCGTCCGCTGTTGACGGACGACCTCCTCGAGAAGCGCCGCGCGTTGTTCAGCGCTGTCGGCCCAGGTCGATCTCCCATGGACCCCTGGATACAGCCGTGGAACGAGAAGTTCTTCACCCTCCCCACGAGCCACGAGCCACGAGCCACGAGCCACGAGCCACGAGCCACGAGCCACGAGCCACGAGCCACGAGCCACGAGCCACGAGCCACGAGCCACGAGCCACGAGCCACGAGCCACGAGCCACGAGCCACCGGCGACCGGCTCTTCACGGTCATTCACGGTGCGTCGGTGGCCGGCGGCCGGTCCGCGGCTGTCCACCCGTCCGGTGGATGCCTACGGCCCGAGGCGTGACGCAGTCGGCGGGCGGACGCGCGACGGTGCGCGAACCGGTGAATCGCGGACTCGCCCGGTCACGACGTGCCGAGACGGTCCTGCGGAAGCCTAGGGTCGCTCGCATGACGACCAGCGACCCGGCCGACCTCGGTCGACGCGGCAAGGCGAGGTCGGCCGCGACCGTGGTGCCCCGGCCGACCCGCATCTCGCCCTTTCCGGTGCCCGGAAGCCGCCCAGGCGCCCGCCAAGGGGTCCCGTGATCCCTGGCGCGCGCACGACGACAGTTGCGGCACCTCGCCGCGTTGTCGGAACGCCCGAATACGCCCAGTACGAGGACGCCCCTTCGCCTTGCGATGCACCGCATCTGACGCCTCGCGCTGATCCTCCAGGGATTACGGGACAGCCCTTGGGCGCTGGCAACCAGCGCTTCACACCGGAGAGCCCGGACCAGGAATGAGACGATGATGTCTCATTTGGTTTATAGTTGTCTCATGACTGTCGACCGTGAGCAGGTGCTGCGCAGCGCCGCCGCTCTGCTGACCCGTAAATCGACCGCCACCATGGATGAGGTCGCCAAGGCCGCGGGCATCGGACGCGCCACCCTGCACCGGCACTTCGCCGGACGGGACGCCCTGGTCAGAGCGTTGGAGAGCCTGGGGATCCAGGAGTTCGAAGCGGCTCTCGACGCCGCCGCGCTCGACGAAGGGCCCTCGGAGCAGGCGCTGCGCCGACTGATCGCGGCTGTCGAACCGAGTGCCGGACTGCTGTCCTTCCTCGTCACTGAGAACCAGCTCTTCGAGGGCGACGAGGTGAACGAGGGCTGGAACCGGCTCGACGCGCGGGTCTCCGCCTTCTTCCGGCGCGGCCAGGAGCGCGGCGAGATCCGGATCGACCTGACCCCCGCCTGGCTGACCGAGGCCCTGTACGGGCTCGTCTCCACCGGCGCCTGGGCCGTCCAGGCCGGCCGGATCGCCGGACAGGACTTCCAGTACATGATCGTCGAGCTGTTGCTCGGCGGAGCACGCCGGAGCGTGGAGCAATGACCAGCATCGAACAGCACGCGGAGACCTCGGACGAGCTGCGCCGCCCCGGACGGTGGATCGCGCTGGCCGTGCTCGTCCTCGCCGTGCTGCTGGTGGCCATCGACGCCACGGTCCTGGGCCTTGCGACGCCGTTCCTCACCGAGGACCTCGAGCCGACCGGCACCCAGCTGCTCTGGATCGGCGACGTCTACTCGTTCGTCATCGCCGGCCTCCTGGTCTCCATGGGCAGTCTCGGTGACCGCATCGGCCGCAAGAAGCTGCTGCTGAGCGGCGCCACGGCGTTCGGCGCGGTCTCCGTGCTCAACGCGTACGCGAGCAGCCCCGAGATGATGATCCTGGCGCGGGCGCTGCTCGGCGTCGCGGGCGCCACCTTGATGCCGTCCACCCTCGCCCTGATCCGCAACCTCTTCAACGACCCGCGCGAGCGCTCCCTGGCCATCGGTATCTGGGGTGCCATGGCCTCCGCGGGCGCGGCAGTCGGCCCGGTCGTCGGCGGGTTCCTGCTTGAGCACTTCTGGTGGGGGTCGGTCTTCCTGATCAACCTGCCGGTGATGGCGGTCCTCGTGGTCGTCGGCGTCCGGATGATCCCGGAGTCGAAGAATCCGGCGCCGGGCCCCTGGGACCTGATGAGTGTCGCGCTCTCCCTGGTCGGCATGATCGGTGTCGTGTACGGCATCAAGGAACTGGCCGCGCACGGGGCGAGCTGGGAGGTAGCCGTCACCGGCATCGGCGGTGCGGCCGCGCTCTGGGGGTTCGTACGCAGGCAGCTCACGCTGCCGGATCCGCTGCTGGACATGCGGCTGTTCCACCACCGGGGATTCTCGGGCGCGGTCCTCGCCGATCTGCTGACCATCCTCGGCCTGTCCGGGCTGGTCTTCTTCCTCTCCCAGTTCCTGCAGCTGGTCCAGGGGCGCGGCCCGCTGGAGGCCGGACTCGCCGAGTTGCCGGCCGCGGTCGGCGCGGTGGCCTGCGGTCTGATCGCCGGTCGGGCCGCCCGCCGGTTCACGGTCCGGTTCGTGGTGTCCGCCGGGCTCGCGGCGGTCGGGGCCGCGCTCGCCGCCGTCACCTTCGTCCACCAGGGGACCGGCTATCCACTGATCGGTCTTCTGCTGCTGGTCGTCGGTATCGGCGCGGGCTTCGCCTTCACCGTGACCTCCGACGTGATCCTCTCCAGCGTCCCGAAGGAGCACGCGGGCTCCGCGTCCGCGGTCTCCGAGACGGCGTACGAACTCGGCGCCGCCCTCGGCATCGCCCTGCTCGGCTCCATCGTCACCGGCGTCTACCAGGACTTCGTCACCCCGCACGGCGTTCCGGCCGAAGCCGCCACGGCGGCCCACGAATCCCTGGGCGGCGCCGTCGAAGTGGCTCACGGCCTCCCGGCGGAGCAGGCGCACGCACTGGTCGCGGCGGCACAGGACTCGTTCGTCGACGGGTTGCACATCGCCGCGGGCATCGGCGCCGTGGTCCTGATCGCGACGGCGGCCGCCGCCTGGTTCCTGCTGCGCGGCCAGGCGCTGGAGGAGGAGATCGAGCATCCGTAGAGCGGCCCGCGAGCTGCCGCGCCTTCGGCCGTACGAGTGGTTGTGAGATACGGAAGGGCCCGTACCGCCAGGCGGGGTACGGGCCCTTCGGATGTCCTGCGGATCCGCCGGATCAGGCCGCCTTGGCCTTCGTCGCATACATGTCGACGTACTCCTGGCCGGAGAGCCGCATCACCTCGGCCATCACGGAGTCCGTCACCGCCCGCAGCACGTAGCGGTCGCGGTCCATGCCCTCGTAGCGGGAGAACTCCATCGGCTCACCGAACCGGACCGTCACCTTGCCGGGCCTGGGGAGTCCCGCACCACCTGGCTGCAGCTTGTCCGTGCCGATCATCGCGAACGGCACCACCGGCGCGCCCGTCATCAGCGTCAGCCGTGCGATGCCCGTACGGCCCCGGTAGAGCCGCCCGTCGGGGGAGCGGGTGCCCTCCGGGTAGATGGCGAACGCCTTGCCCTCCTCCAGCACCCGACGGCCCGTCATCAGCGCCGCGACACCGCCGCGTCCGCCGTCCCGGTCCACCGGGATCATGCCGCAGCCGGTGAAGAACCAGGCCATCATCCGGCCCTTGAGCCCCTTGCCCGTCACGTACTCGTCCTTGCCGATGTAGAACACCGGCCGGTCGCAGCAGATCGGCATGATCATCGAGTCGATGAACGTCAGATGGTTGCCCGCGAGGATCACCGGACCGTCTCCGGGGATGTTCTTCACGCCTTCCACCTGGGGGCGGAACATCAGGCGCAAGAGCGGTCCGAGCACTGCCTTGATGAGTGCGTGTCGGGACAACGGTTCCTCCGGTGTAGTGGCCAGGGCCGGCCGAGGCGCGGGATCGTGACGGTATATGCAGGTGAGGACGATACTCGCGGGTACTCGCTGATCGCACATCGGGTTCATCGGGTGGATACACAGTGTTGACGCGTGTTTCCGCCATGTTCGTCCATCGGCTGCCGCACGGATGGCGCAATTCCCTACGATCGGGCCTCGCTCGACGGTGCCACACATCACATGCGAGGGAGCAGTCATGACAGAGCGTGCGCAGGCGAACCCCGGTCGGCGGACCGTCCTGGGGGCGGGAGCGGCCGTCCTGGGAGCGGCCGCCCTCGGAGTTCCGGGAACGGCGAACGCCGCCGAGAACACGGCCGGGTCCGCCGACGGGCGGTCCGGCGGCCACGGTCACCGGCTGGACCTGCCGGTGCCGACCGTCATCGGGCACCGCGGCACCAGCGGCTACCGCCCCGAGCACACCCTCGGCTCGTACCAGCTGGCGCTCGACATGGGTGCGCACATCATCGAGCAGGACCTGGTGCCCACCAAGGACGGCCACCTCGTCTGCCGTCACGAGAACGACATAACCGCCACCACCGATGTCTCCGCCCACCCCGAGTTCGCGAGCCGCAGGACGACGAAGACCGTCGACGGCGTCTCCCTCACCGGCTGGTTCACCGAGGACTTCACCCTCGCCGAGCTGAAGACGCTGCGCGCCAAGGAGCGCATCCCCGGCAACCGTCAGAAGAACACGCTCTACGACGGCCGCTGGGAGGTTCCCACCTTCGAAGAGGTGCTCCAGTGGGCCGACCGCGAGGGTCGCAGGCGCGGGAAGCAGGTCTGGCTGTACGTCGAGACGAAGCACCCCACCTACTTCCGCGGTCTCGGCCTCGGCCTGGAGGAGCCGCTTGCCAAGCTGCTGCGCCGCTACGACCGACACCGCAAGCAGTCGCCGCTCATCCTCCAGTCCTTCGAGCCCACCAGCATCCAGCGGCTGTCGAAGCTCGTGGCCACCCCGCGGGTCGTCCTGCTCTCCGGCGCAGGAACGAAGCCCTGGGACTTCGTGGCGACCGGTGACCCGCGCACCGTCGACGATCTCGTGAAGCCCTCGGGGCTGGCGTGGATGGCGTCCTTCGCGCAGGGCATCGGCCCCACCCTGGACCTGATCATTCCGAAGGACGCGTCGGGCCGGCTCGCCACGCCGACCACCCTGGTGAAGGACGCGCACGCGAAGGGTCTGATCCTGCACCCGTACACCATGCGCAACGAGAACACCTTCCTGCCCGCCGACTTCCGGCGGGGGACGGACCCCAACGCGTACGGCGACGCATTCGGCGCGTTCCAGGCGTACTTCGCGACAGGTATCGACGGGATCTTCTCCGACAACCCGGACACGGCTCTGCTTGCCGCGGCCGACTTCGCCGGGAACTGACACCGCGGCCCACGTCAGCACCCGGCCGGGCATGCCCCCGGTCGGGTGGTGCGTCCCGCGGACGGCAACCGGACTTCGCCGGTCCACGTCGGGTGGGGTATGACGCTTCTCGCAGACGCCGGCGCCCAGGCGCCAGCCGCCGTGGTCCACGCCCTGTACCCCCTCGTCAGCGCCGAGGCGACGGCCGAGGCGAGCGACGCGGCGGCGGGTGCGGCAGTCGAACCCGCCGATCTCGAACAGGCGGTCTGGCTGCGGCTGCTGGAGCTGCTCGCGGACCGGCGACCGCCGGCGGACCCGGCGCGCTGGGTCCGCGACACCGTACGCGCGGAGGTGCGCCGTGCCCGCCGTACCGCCCGGCGTGAACTTCCGTACGTCGACGAGGCCACCGCGGATCCTGCCCGTTGCCCCGAGCGGTCGGCGGTCGGCGCCGACGAACGCAGGGCGCTGCACGCCGCGGTGGGCCGGCTGCCCGGGCGGTGCGCCGGGCTGCTCACCGCGATGCTCGCTCCGGGCGACCCCACCTACCGGGAGATCGCAGGGAAGTTGGGTATGTCACAAGGCAGTTTGGGTCCGATCCGTTCCCGATGCCTTGGATGTCTGCGCAGAATGCTCGCGGCGGAGGTTGTCGTTCCTGAACTGCGGGGATAGGAGCTGTTAGGCAACCGGCGGACCAGGTGAGCGGGAGGCATGCACACATGGGCATGAGTGTGATCATCTCGGCGGCGACGACAGAGGACGCCGAACAGATCTTGAAGCTCCAGTACCTCTGCTTTCAGAGCGAGGCGGAGCTGTACGGGAACTACCGGATCGACCCGCTCGTGCAGACCCTCGAATCGGTCCGTGACGAACTGACCGCGAACCTGGTGTTCGTGGCGCGGCTCGGGGACGAAGTCGTCGGCGCGGTACGCGGATCCATCGATCCGGACGGCATCGGGGAGATAGCCAAGCTCTGCGTCCATCCCCGGCTCCAGGGGCACGGACTCGGAGCCCGGCTGCTGCGGGCCGCCGAGTCCGCGCTAGCGGACGAGCAGTCGGCCACCCGCTTCCGGCTGCACACCGGGCACCGCAGCGAGACGAACCTGCGGCTCTACCGGCGGGCGGGTTACGCACCCGTGGGCAACACCACCGGTCAGGACGGTGTCCGGCTCATCCTGCTGGAGAAGGACGCCGCCGCGCGGGCCTACGTCGCCAGCGCCTGAGCGGCGACGCGGACGTCACACGTTCTTGGCGCGACGCAGCCAGATCATCCCGGTGACCGGCAGGATCACCGGGATGAACAGGTAGTCCCGGCCCAGATACGACCAGACGGTGGCGTCCGCGAAGGCCGACGGCTCGACCAGGGTCCACGTACCGACGAGAAGGACGCCCGCGAGCTCGGCGGCGCAGCACACCAGCGCTGTCCTGCGCGCCTTCTCGCCGCCGCGCACCAGCGAGTACGTGATGAAGCCGTACACCAGCGCGGCGACGGCCGACAGCACGTAGGCGAGCGGCGCCCTGCCGAAGTCCAGGATCATCTGGACGATCGAGCGGGAGGCGGCCGCGACGGTGAACACCCCGTAGAACCAGACGAGTACGCGGCCGGGGCCGGTCCCCAGCTCGAACCGGGCCTTCTGCCCGGATGCGGAACCGGATGTGGTGTCGGTCTCGGTCACGGTCAGCTTCCCCAGATGTCGTAGAGCCGTACTTGCAGAACGGCCAGCACGACCGCGCCCGCCGCCACCGTCACCGAACCCCATCGGGTCCGCTCGGTCAGCGACAGGAAACCTGCCGCGGGCACGGCGGCGAACGCCCCGATCAGATAGCAGATGAAGATCGTCATGCCCTGGTCCGGCCGCTCGCCCCGGGCGAGCTGCACGATCCCCACCACCAGCTGGGTCAGCGCCAGCAGCGACACCACGGCCATTCCGATGAAGTGCCAGTCCTTGGTCGGCTGATCCCGGTAGGCGGCGAAACCGCACCAGGCGGCGAGGGCGAGCGCGGTCACGGAGACCGCGACCGTCAGGGCGTCAAGCATGAGCCGAGGGTATTACGGACCAAACGGCCCCCTGCGTGCGCCCCCGTACCCGGGCGCTAGGGTCGGCGAACATGAAGATCCACGCCGAGGCCCTGCTGTTCGACAACGACGGAACGCTGCTCTCCTCCATCGAGTCCGTCCAACGCTGCTGGACCAGGTGGGCACAGGAGCACGGCGTCACGGCTGAGGACTTCTCCGGCATCGAACTGCACGGCCGTACGGCCGTCGAGATCATCGCCCAGTTGCTGCCGGCGGAGCGGGTCGACGGAGCCCTGGCCCGTATCGAACAGCTGGAGGTCGAGGACGTCCCCGGCGGCGTCGTGGTGCTCCCCGGCACAAAGGAGCTGCTCGGTTCGCTGCCCGCGCACCGCTGGGCCGTCGTCACCTCAGCCACCCGCCCGCTGGGCGAGGCGCGGCTGCGCGAGGCAGGCATCGACTTCCCGGTCATGATCGCCGCCGAGGACGTCACCCGGGGCAAGCCGGATCCCGAGCCCTACCTCCTGGCGGCCCGTCGCCTCGGCGTCGACCCCGCCCGCTGCGTGGTCTTCGAGGACGCCCCCGCCGGACTGCGGGCCGGACGGGCGGCCGGGATGACGACCGTGGCCTTGGCCACAACGCACGCACGCGCGGAGCTGGTCGCCGACGTGGTCGTCGCTGATCTCTCCGCCATATCGGTGCAGGTCACAGCCACGGGAGTGGAAATCTCCACCGCGGACTGAACCGGGCGGCACGACGGTCCATGCCTGTCCGCTATGCGGACAGGCGGGCAGGCCGGAACCGCACGTCTGTTTTACTTGGCCCATGACCACGACGAGCAGCCGCACCCTTGCGACCGAGGCGATCACGACGCCCGGTGCTCGTTGTATGTGTCGAATGCGCGCCTTCTGAGGGCCCCCGCCTGAGCCTCGCGCCCCGAAGCGAGACCGAGCCCACGCCGTCCGCACCCAGCGGAACGAGCCGCTCCAGCACGTACCTGCCCCGGCGGACCGCCGCCGCAGCCGTGCCGAGACCCACCGGCCGAACACCCGAGTCCGAACAGTCTCTTCAGACGAATGCCCCGTGCCCGGCGGACACCGCGCCGTGCACTCGACAGTGACGGAAACCCCTGTGATCACCACTACGGGCCTCACGAAGGTCTATCAGTCGCGCGGCCGAGAGGTCACTGCTCTGGACGGCGTCGACCTGCATGTCCGTGAGGGCGAGGTGTACGGCGTCATCGGACAGAGCGGTGCCGGCAAATCCTCCCTGATCCGCTGCGTCAACCTGCTGGAACGCCCCACCTCGGGCACCGTGACCGTGGCCGGCCAGGACCTCACCGCGCTCGCCGGCCGGGGCCGCCGGGCCGGCAAGGAGCTCCGCGAGGCGCGCAGCCGTATCGGCATGGTCTTCCAGCACTTCAACCTGCTGGCCTCGCGCAACGTCCAGGACAACATCGAGCTCCCGCTGGAGATCCTCGGCGTCTCCGGTCGCGACCGCACCCGTAAGGCCCTCGAACTCCTCGACCTGGTCGGCCTGGCCGACAAGGCGAAGGCCTACCCCGGCCAGCTCTCCGGCGGCCAGAAGCAGCGCGTCGGCATCGCCCGGGCGCTGGCCGGAGACCCCAAGGTGCTGCTCTCCGACGAGGCGACGTCCGCCCTCGACCCGGAGACCACCCGCTCCATCCTCCAACTGCTGCGCGACCTCAACCAGCAGCTCGGTCTGACCGTCCTGCTCATCACGCACGAGATGGACGTCGTCAAGACGATCTGCGACTCGGCCGCCCTGATGCAGAAGGGCCGCATCGTCGAGTCCGGCACGGTCGGCGAACTGCTCGCCACCCCCGGCTCCCAACTGGCCCACGAGCTGTTCCCGGTCGGCGGTACGGCCTCCGGTCCCGACCGGACGGTCGTCGACGTCACCTTCCACGGCGAGGCCGCGACCCAGCCGGTGATCTCGCAGCTCTCCCGTACGTACAACATCGACATCTCGATCCTGGGTGCCGCGATGGACACCGTCGGCGGCAACCAGGTCGGCCGGATGCGCATCGAGCTGCCCGGCCGTTTCGAGGAGAACGTCGTCCCGATCGGCTTCCTGCGCGAGCAGGGCCTGCAGGCCGAGGTCGTGGACACGGTGGCCGCCGACGGCATCCCCGCCCAGACCCCCGCCGCACTCACCCAGACCCCGCTCACCAAGGAGGTGGCCAAGTGACCTGGTCCGAAATGCAGCCACTGCTGTCCCAGGGAACCGTCGACACCCTCTACATGGTGCTGTGGTCCGCGGTCGTCACCGTTCTCGTCGGACTGCCGCTCGGCGTACTGCTGGTCCTCACCGACAAGGGTGGACTGCTCCAGAACACCGTGGTGAACAAGGTCGTCGGCGTGATCGTGAACATCGGCCGCTCGCTGCCGTTCATCATCCTGCTGATCGCTCTGATCCCCTTCACCACCTGGGTCGTCGGCACCTTCATCGGCCCGACCGCGATGATCGTGCCGCTCGCCGTCGGCGCCATCCCGTTCTTCGCCCGGCTCGTGGAGACGGCCGTCCGCGAGGTCGACCACGGGCTCGTCGAAGCCGTCCAGTCGATGGGCGGATCCATCCCGACGATCGTGCGGAAGGTCCTGCTGCCGCAGGCCCTGCCGTCGCTCGTCTCCGCGGTCACCACGACCGTCATCGTGCTCATCGGATACTCCGCGATGGCCGGTGCGGTCGGCGGCGAAGGGCTCGGCTCCAAGGCCGTCACCTACGGATTCCAGCGCTTCGACAACCAGTTCATGCTGATCACCGTCGCGCTGCTGGTCGTCATCGTGACCGTGGTCCAGCTGATCGGCGACGTGGCCGTGCGCCTGCTGGCCCGCCGGGGCCGCACCGCCTCCTGAGACCTTCACTCCGCTCACAAGCCCGAACTCCTTGTCCGGGCGCACCACCCTCACCATCAGAAAGAGGCACTTTTCGTGCGTAAGAACATCAAGATCACCGCAGCTGCCGCCGCCACCGCCGCCCTCGCCTTCGGCCTCACCGCCTGCGGCACGTCGTCCGACCCGGCCTCCAAGAGCGAGACCGGCGCCAACGCCGACACCTCCAAGGCACTCGTCGTCGCCGCGTCCCCGACGCCGCACGCCGACATCCTGAACTTCGTCAAGAAGAACCTGGCGGCCAAGGCGGGCCTCAAGCTGGAGGTCAAGGAGTTCACGGACTACGTCCTGCCGAACACCGCCACCGAGAACGGCCAGGTCGACGCCAACTTCTTCCAGCACCGGCCGTACCTCGACGACTTCAACAAGAAGAACAACACCCACATCGTCGCGGTCGCCAACGTGCACCTGGAACCGCTCGGCCTCTACTCCAACAAGGTCAAGGACCTCAAGGACATCAAGGCCGGCCAGACCATCGCCGTACCGAACGACACCACCGACGAGGGCCGCGCCCTCCAGCTGCTCGCCGCGAACGGCCTGATCACCGTCAAGGACGGTGTCGGCACCAACGCCAAGATCAGCGACATCACGGACAAGAAGGGCCTGGAGTTCAAGGAGCTGGAGGCAGCAACCGTGCCCCGCGCCCTGAACGATGTCGACGCCGCCGTCATCAACGGCAACTACGCCATCCAGGCCAAGCTCAAGCCCGCCGAGGACGCCCTGGTGCTGGAGAAGGCGGACGGCAACCCGTACGCCAACCTCCTCGCCGTGAAGAAGGGCAACGAGAAGGACCCCCGCGTCGAGAAGCTCGTGAAGCTCCTTCACTCCGACGAGGTCAAGAAGTTCATCGAGGACACCTACCAGGGCTCGGTCATCCCCGACTTCGGTCCCCTCGTCAACTCCTGACACCCGAACCGCACGAGCGTGGCCGAGCCCCGCGCACCCCACCCGGGTGCGCGGGGCTCCGCCGTGCGCACCCGGCCATGCACAACATCCGCCCGATGCTGCATGCTGTGCCTTTACACGGTCTTCGGCATGGAGCTGCGCATGACTTCCACCTTTCCGTCCATCTCCATCAGCACGGATCGGTTGGTGCTGCGCCCGTTCGACATGACGGACGTCCCCGCGTACATCGAGATGATGAACGACGAACTCGTCACCGCCTGGACGGAGGCGCCCCACCCCTACACCCAGGTCGACGCGGAACGCTGGGTCCGCCGGATCGCCCCCGCGCAGCGCACCGGCGGTGACGGAATCGTCTTCGCCGTCAGCGAGTTCCTCACCCAGCGGCTCGTCGGCTCGGTGCGGCTCCGGAACACCGACTGGCGCACCCTCGCCACCGAAGCCGCGTACATCACCGCCCCCTGGGCCCGCGGCGAGGGATACGCCACCGAGTCCCTGCTCGCCGTCGCCCAGTGGCTCTTCCGGGACCAGGGCTTCGAACGCATCGAACTGCGCACCGCCGCCGACAACACCGCCTCCCAGCAGGTCGCCCAGAAGCTCGGCTGCATCAGTGAAGGGGTCCTGCGCAACGCCCGGATAGCGAGGACCCAGACCGAGGACGGCGGCTGGACCGACATCAGGACCGATCTGATCGTCTGGGGGCTGCTTCCCGAGGACCTCGAAGGAGTCGCCGAGCAGCTGGCCGACGCGGGCGGCTACGGCACCTACAGCGACTGGAACTGACGCCGGAACCGACGCCGGGGACCGCACCGGTCCGGTCCGGCCGGGGACCAGGTACTCTCACCCTGCCCGCCGCTCGTGGGCAGCCCCACCTGCGACAACTCCAGGAGACTGACGAAAGATGGCCGACCGGGTCACGGTGATCGGCTGGGACGGCTCGCCACTGACCGCAGCGGCCGGGGCCGCGCTCTCGGCCGCCACCCTCGTCGCGGGCGCCGCCCACCACCTCGCACTCCCCGAAGTCCCGGCGACCGCCGAACGGATCCGCCTCGGCTCCATCGACCTCGCCGCCCGCAGGATCGCCAGCCACCGCGGCAGCGCCGTGGTCCTCGCCGACGGCGACCCCGGCTTCTTCGGAGTCGTACGCAATCTCCGCGCACCCGAACACGGCCTGGAAGTCGAAGTCGTGCCTGCCGTGTCCGCCGTCGCGACCGCGTTCGCCCGCGCCGGAATGCCCTGGGAGGACGCCCAGATCGTCGTCGCCCACCCCCGCACCCTGCGCCGCGCCGTCAACGTCTGCCGGGCCCACCACAAGGTCGCCGTCCTCACCTCGCCCGGCGCGGGCCCCGCCGAACTCGCCCTGCTCCTCGAAGGCGTGCACCGCACCTTCGTCATCTGCGAGGAACTCGGCACCGCACGCGAACAGGTCACCGTCGTCACCTCCGACAAGGCCGCCGACCACGTCTGGCGCGACCCGAACGTCGTGATCGTCATCGGTGGCGGCCCCGAGCAGCAGTCCACCGGCGGCGGCTCCTGGATCGCCGGCCGTCACCCCCAGGGTGTACGCGGCTGGGCACTGCCCTCGGAGGCCTACCCCGGCAGCGCGACGGACCCGGAAGGGGAGTCGGGCGAGGGCGAGTCCCCGGGGCTGCGGGCCGCCCAACTCGCCCGCCTCGGCCCGCGTACCGGCGACCTCGTCTGGGACATCGGCTCCGGAAGCGGAGCTCTTGCCGTGGAGGCGGCAGGGTTCGGCGCCGCGGTGCTGGCCGTCGACAGCGATCCGGACGCCTGCGCCCGGACGGCGGCCGCTGCCCGGGCCTTCGGCGTACAGCTCCAGGTCGTCCAGGGCCGCGCCCCGCACGTGCTGGAGCGGCTGCCGGAACCCGATGTCGTACGGATCGGCGGCGGCGGGGTCCCCGTCGTCACCGCTGTCGCCGACCGCAGGCCGGAACGGATCGTCACCCACGCGTCGACCCGGGACGAGGCCGAAGCGCTCGGTGCGGCACTCGCCGAGAACGGCTACACCGTCGAGTGCGCCCTCCTCCAGTCCGTCGAACTCGACACGACCGCATGGTCGGAGCGCGAACGCTCGGTCGTGTTTCTGCTCTCAGCGCTGCGGTCGGACCTCGCCCCCTGACCCGGTCGGTGTACGGCGCGGGGTAGGCTGGCCGATCGTTGTACCGCACCCGGCCGTTCGTCGCTTCGTTCGTCAATGTCCGGAAAAGGGGACCGTTTTGGACCCCGTTGTGGTACGGCGGACCCGGGGGATGCGCAACGTGGCGCAGTCCACAGCGAGCCGTGGCGGAACTACCTGCCGCGGCGGCGAACGGCCGCGAGAATGATGTGTGTCCGCGACCGATTCGTGCCGCGCGGCGAGCCCGCTCGTTCTTCATGACGAGCGCCGGCGTGCCGTGTTCGGGCGTCCCGGGCGAAGGGCCGAAGGAGCACTGACGATGGGCGAGGGGTACGCATGAGTGACACCGGCCAGATCCCGGGCGAGGGACTGCCGGAGAACGCAGGCATGGTGGAGCAGCCGGGCAACCCCGCCCCGGGTGCGTACACCTTCCTCGCTCCCTCCGAGCATGCGTCCGAGGACGACGATCTTCTGCTGATGCCGAGCCCGCAAGGCGCCTGGAGCGAGCCCCAGGTCGCACCGGTCCCCGGTCAGCCGGTGGGCGGCGCCGTGCACGCACCGGCGCCGCTGGAGGGGCAGGCCGCCTACCAGGCGCAGCCGCAGGGCTACGTCGGTGGTGTGCAGACCGTGCAGGCCCAGGGAACCGTGCAGGTCCAGGAGGCACCGGACCCGGCCGTGTACGCCGTGCAGCAGGCCGTGGCAGGAGCGATGACCGAGACCGGGCAGGGCACGCACGAGTCCGGCGGTCGTGACTCGGGTGCCGTCGATCTCAATGGCGTACGCATGCCGGTACCGGCCTCCGTCGCCGCGCCGGTCGCGGCCGCCCCCGCGCGCCGGCCGCTGCACCGAGGCCCGGCCTCGGGCGAGTCGACCCCGTCGTACGGTGGGACGCCGACCGGCGGTGTGGTCCGTTCGCTCGCCGACCGCGGACCCGCCGAGGCGCCGCAGAGCCCGATGCCCGCGCGGCACGCGGGACCGCCCACCACCGGTCCCGAGTACCTCGACCTGCCGGGCCCGCAGCTCGGCGAGATCCCGCCGCAGGTCGGCAGTCCGTGGGCGGCCCACGTACCGGAACAGGTCGCGGCGCCCGTGGCGGTCGAAACGGAAGCCGTGATCGCGGAAGCGGCCGCAGAAACGGTCGTCCCGGAGCCGGTCGCCGAGCCGGTACCGGTCGCCGAGCCGGTCGAGGCCGCACCGGAGGCCGTGTCGGCCGCTGCCGAGGCATCTGCGGACGGCGCATCGATGGGTCGGTTCGTGCCCGTGGAGGGATCCGTGCCGACGACTCCGCACCTGGCCCCGACGCCGGTCGTGGAGCAGGCCGTCGTGGAACACGCCGTGGTGGAGCAGGTCGCGCAGCCGGAAGCCGTCGTCGCGCCGGAACCCGTACCCGTTCCGGAGCCGCAGGCCCAGCCCGAGCAGGTCGCGATCGCCGTCGAGCCGGTACCGGCCCCGGTCGTCGAGACGCCCGAGAACCCTGAGCCCGTCGCAGCCGCGCCTGCCGTGGCCGAAGTACCCGCGCCCGAACCCGTGGTCGCGCCCGAACCGGTGGCCGTACCCGAGCCCGTCGTCGTGACCGAACCCGACGCCGTACTCGTGGCCGCGCCGGAGCCGGTCGCCGTACTCGTGGCCGCGCCGGAGCCGGTCGCCGCTCCGGAGGAACCCGTCCTCGCGCCCGCCGCCGAAACGGCCCCGGAACCGGTTCTCGTGCTCGAGCCCGAGACCGGCCCCGAGGTCATCGAGACCCCGGACCTCACGCCCACCGACGCCGGCCTGTACATCGAGGCGACCGCGCCGGACCAGGAGCCCGAGGAGGCCCCGTTGGCCGAGGTGCCGGCCGACGAGGTGCCGCAGTCCGTGACGGAGACCCCCGACCGAGCCGCCGCCTCCGGATACGACGACGCCGAGCGCGAAGCCGTGCTCCGGGTCATGCGCGAACGTCGCGACATCCGCAACGGCTTCCGCAGTGACCCCATCCCGCACGAGGTGCTGCTCCGCGTCCTCGAGGCCGCGCACACGGCGCCCAGTGTCGGCCACTCGCAGCCCTGGGACTTCGTCGTCATCCGCTCCGCGGAGACCCGCCGCTCCATGCACGAACTGGCGCAGCGTCAACGTGACGCGTACGCCAAATCGCTGCCCAAGGGCCGGGCCAAGCAGTTCAAGGAACTGAAGATCGAGGCCATCCTCGACACCCCGGTGAACATCGTCGTCACCGCCGACCCCACCCGCGGCGGCCGCCACACCCTCGGCCGGCACACCCAGCCCCAGATGGCCCCGTACTCCTCGGCGCTCGCCGTCGAGAACCTGTGGCTCGCCGCCCGCGCCGAGGGCCTCGGCGTCGGCTGGGTCAGCTTCTTCGACGAGCGCGAGATGGTCCGCGCCCTGGGCCTGCCCGAGCACCTCGAAGTCGTCGCGTACCTCTGTGTCGGTTATGTCGACGAGTTCCCCGAGGAGCCCGAGCTGATGCAGGCGGGCTGGTCCAAGCGGCGCCCGCTGTCCTGGGTCGTCCACGAGGAGACGTACGGTCGCCGCGCGCTGCCCGGCGAGGAGCCGCACGACCTGCTGCAGGAGACCATCTCGAACATCCGTCCGCTGGACGCCAAGGCGCTCGGTGAGGCCTGGGAACGCCAGAAGCGGATGACCAAGCCGGCGGGTGCGCTCGGCATGCTCGAGATCATCTCCGCGCAGCTGTCGGGGCTCTCCCGGATGTGCCCGCCGCCGATCCCGGAGCCCGCGGCTGTCGCGATCTTCGCCGGGGACCACGGGGTACACGCCCAGGGCGTCACCGCGTGGCCGCAGGAGGTCACCGGCCAGATGGTCGCCAACTTCCTCGGCGGCGGCGCGGTCTGCAACGCGTTCGCGGCCCAGGTCGGCGCCGAGGTATGTGTCGTCGACGTCGGCGTCGCCACGGAGCTGCCCGCGACCCCCGGCCTGCTGCCGCGCAAGGTGCGTGCGGGAACGGCCGACTTCACGACCGGTCCGGCGCTCACCCGTGAAGAGGTCCTCGCGGCCATCGAGGTCGGCATCGAGACCGCCCGCGATCTGGTGGCGGCAGGCAACAAGGGCCTGCTCACCGGTGAGATGGGCATCGCCAACACCACCGCCTCCGCCGCGCTGATCTGCGTGTACACGGGCATGGACCCGGCCGAGGTGACCGGTCGCGGCACCGGGATCAACGACGAGATGCACGCCCGCAAGGTCGACGTGGTCCGCCGTGCCCTCGAACTCCACCAGCCCGACCCGTCCGACCCGATCGGTGTACTTGCCGCGGTCGGTGGCCTGGAGCACGCCGCGATGGCGGGATTCCTGCTGGGCGGAGCGTCGCTGCGTACGCCCGTCGTCCTCGACGGGGTGAGCGCGGGCGCCGCGGCCCTGGTCGCCCGGGCGATCGCCCCCGAGGCCCTCGCCGCGTGCATCGCCGGTCACCGCAGCGCGGAGCCCGGCCATGTCGCCGCGCTCAACAAGCTGGGCCTGCGCCCGCTCGTCGACCTCGACCTCCGCCTCGGCGAGGGCACGGGTGCGCTGCTGGCGCTGCCGATCGTGCAGAGCGCGGCGCGGGCGATGCACGAGGTGGCGACGTTCGACTCGGCGGGCGTCACCGAGAAGTAGCGTCCGGGCGTACTCGGCCCCGCCGGCGCCTGAGGCAATGGGGCCGGGGCGGAGCCCGGGTTCCAGGAAGGGGTGGGTGGGGAAGAGCACCGCGCAGCGGCCCCCACCCGTCCCACCGGCCTGCCTCGCCGCACCCCGTATCGTGGACCCACACCGCACAAAACCGCACGTCACAGCCGCTCCATCGCCGTAGCGGCCCGCACGCACCCCGTATCGCCCGAGGAGCCCGCACCGCCATGGCCGAGCACGCCGATCATCCCGCGTACCCCGTCGGACTGCGCCTGAGCGGGCGCCGCGTCGTCGTTGTCGGCGGCGGTCAGGTGGCGCAGCGCCGCCTCCCCGCACTCATCGCTGCGGGCGCCGACATCACCCTCGTATCGCCGTCCGCGACGCCGTCCGTCGAGGCGATGGCTGACGCCGGTGAGATCCACTGGGAACGCCGCCGGTACGAGGACGGGGACCTCACCGACACCTGGTACGCGCTCATCGCCTCCGACGACGCCACCGCGAACGAGGCCGCGTCCGCCGAGGCCGAGCGGACCCGCACCTGGTGCGTGCGCAGCGACAACGCCGATGTCGCCACCGCCTGGACCCCGGCCACCGGCCGCAGCGAGGGCGTGACCGTCGCCGTCCTCTCCACCGACGCGCAAGGTCGCGACCCGCGCCACTCCGCCGCCGTCCGCGACGCCATCGTCGAGGGTCTGCGCGACGGCACGCTCGCCGCCCCGCACCACCGCACCCGCCCCACTCCCGGCGTATCCCTGGTCGGCGGAGGCCCCGGCGACCCCGACCTGATCACCGTGCGCGGGCGGCGCCTCCTCGCGGAGGCCGATGTCGTCATCGCGGACCGGCTCGGCCCGCGCGACCTGCTCGACGAACTGCCGCCGCACGTCGAGGTGATCGACGCCGCGAAGATCCCGTACGGCCGCTTCATGGCGCAGGAGGCGATCAACCAGGCGCTCATCGAGCACGCCAAGGCGGGCAAGGCCGTCGTCCGGCTCAAGGGCGGCGACCCGTTCGTCTTCGGCCGGGGCATGGAGGAGGCACAGGCGCTCGCCGCCGAGGGCATCCCGTGCACCGTCGTCCCCGGCATCTCCAGCTCGATCTCCGTACCCGGCGCGGCCGGTATCCCCGTCACGCACCGCGGGGTCGCCCACGAGTTCACCGTGGTGAGCGGCCATGTCGCCCCCGACGACGAGCGTTCGCTGGTCGACTGGGCGGCCCTCGCGCGGCTGCGTGGCACCCTCGTGCTGCTGATGGCCGTGGACAAGATCGGCGCCATCGCCAAGGCCCTCATCGCCCACGGCAAGGCGCCCGGGACACCGGTCGCCCTGATCCAGGAGGGCACCACGGCGGCACAGCGCAGGGTCGACGCGACCCTCGCGACCGTCGGCGAACGGGCCGCCGCCGAAGAGGTACGCCCCCCGGCCGTGATCGTCATCGGTGACGTCGTCGCGGTCGGTACGGCCACCCTCCCGAACCCCGCCGAGTAACCAGCGGTAACGGATCTTCTTCCAAGCCGTTGGCACCACACACCGGACAAGGCAGTATCAACCTGTGGCAGATCTCATCACCGTCGACGACCCCGACGACCCGCGCCTGCGCGACTACACGGGCCTGACCGACGTCGAACTCCGGCGCAGGCGTGAGCCCGCCGAGGGCCTCTTCATCGCCGAGGGTGAGAAGGTGATCAGACGCGCCAGGCACGCCGGGTACGAGATGCGGTCCATGCTGCTCTCGGCGAAATGGGTCGACCTGATGCGCGACGTCATCGACGAGGTGCCGGCCCCGGTCTACGCGGTCAGCCCGGAGCTCGCCGAGCGCGTCACCGGCTACCACGTACACCGCGGCGCACTCGCCTCCATGCAGCGCAAACCACTGCCGACGGCCGACGAACTGCTGACGACGACCCGCCGGGTCGGCGTCATGGAGTCGGTCAACGACGACACCGACATCGGCGCGGTGTTGCCTTCAGGTCTACCGGAGCGCGCTGGTCAACGTCGTATTGCGATCTTCGAGGACATCGTCGATCACGCCAATCTGGGGGCGGCCTTCCGCAATGCAGCGGCTCTGGGAGTGGACGCCGTGTTCCTCACCCCGAGCTGTGCCGACCCCCTTTATCGACGGGCCGTGAAGGTGTCGATGGGGGCTGTCCTCGCGGTCCCGTACGCCAGGTTCGAGTCATGGCCGCGTGACGCCGATGTCGTCCGGAAGCACGGCTTCGTGCTCGCGGCGCTCGCGCTCGCGGCGACGTCCATCACCCTCGACGAACTCGCCGGCCGCCGATACGAAAAGTTGGCCCTGATGCTGGGCACGGAGGGGGAGGGGTTGTCGGCCGGAGCGCTGCGGGCCGCCGATGAGCATGTACGCATTCCGATGGATGCTGGTGTCGACTCCCTGAACGTGGCCGCTGCCTCGGCTGTCGCTTTCTATGCCACCCGGCCGAGGTCTGACTGACCCCGGAGCCGAGGATCCGGGGGCGGCAGGTAGGACGCCGGGCCGGCCACCCTCGACGAGCAGGCACCCACACCGTACGGAGATCTCCTCGTCCGGTGGTACCGGACCGCGATCGTCCGCTTCTTGTACGCCGGAGCGTAGGGGATCAGCGCCTTCTACGACGCCATGGAGGAGTCCATGAGCGGGCGCGGAGCACCCGCGTCGAGGTCCCCGACGACTGAGTTCGGCGGTTATCTCATCAGTCAGCTCGAGCGAGCGCAGGGTGTGGGGCACGTCTCCAACGGCGCCTCTCGGGCCCGGTGACACCACCCCCCAGGTCATCGCTCGACAGGGGGACACAGTCATGCCGGGCCCGGAGGCCGGCGGCCCTCTTGCAGGACCGCGAAGAACATGACGGGGGCCGCAGCACCTGCTGCGGAGCGACCTGTCGTGTGCCGGGTGCTCCGGAGCGGGACGGCCCGGGGGCCGGCGCCCGACTCGCACGGCAGGCAGGGAATATGTGCAGGACGCACCGGTTCTTGGGCGTCCTGCTACTTGCACGTCGGACTCCGGACGCTTTATCGCAAGATCGTGGCATCAGTGTCTCGGTTTACGCCTTGACCTGGAGGAACCGAGAATGTCCGCACTGTCCCGTAGAAAATTCCTGGGCGCCGCCGCCACTGTCACCAGTGCCGCCGCCGTGGGTGCCGCGGTGCCCGGTGTCGCCGCGGCGACACCCGGACACGCCCACGAGCACGGTCATGACCACGGCCACGCCGGTCACAAGCACGGTGACATCCGTGACATCAAGCATGTCGTCGTGATCATGCAGGAGAACCGCAGCTTCGACCACTACTTCGGCTCCCTCAAGGGGGTGCGCGGGTTCGGTGACCGTGCGACGATCCAGTTGCCCGGCGGCAAGTCCGTCTGGGAGCAGCCGAAGACTCTCACGGAGGGTGCCGAGACCCAGTACCCGTGGCGGCTGAGCGGTGCGAAGTCCTGGGACGGCGATACCCCGCCGAGCGCCGAGCTCGGTGCGGCGAACTACGGCGGCACCAGCCACGGTTGGACCGACCAGCACGGCGCCTGGTATGGCGGCCTCATGAACGGCTGGTACTACGCCAAGGGCGGCCCGACCACCCTCGGCTACCTGGACCGCAGGGACCTTCCGTTCCACTACGCCCTCGCCGACGCCTACACGGTGGGCGACGCGTACCACTGCTCCGTGCTCAGCGCGACCGGTCCGAACCGCACCTACCTGTGGGGCGGCACGATCAACGCCGACAAGAAGCACGGCACCTTCACGGCCAACGACGGCGGTGACGAGCGCAACAAGTTCCTGCCGTGGGAGTCCTACGCCGAGACGCTGCAGAAGGCCGGCGTCAGCTGGCGGGTCTACCAGTGCGAGGACGACTACGGCGACAACGGTCTTGAGTACTTCAACACATTCGCCAAGCTCGATCCCACCCAGGGCGGCAAGGCCGCGCCGGGCAACATCTACTACGACAACGGTGTCAAGAACGTCCCCGAGCCGGCCACCGGTCTCGCGGGCAACGCCGACAACATCAACGACGCGATTCGCGCCGATGTGCTGAACGGCACGCTGCCGCAGGTCAGCTGGGTCGTCAACAACCAGTTCTTCTCGGAGCACCCGGTCACGGCCCCGAGCAACGGCGCGTATTTCATGCGCGGCGTGCTGGAGGCCCTCAACGCCGACCCGGACGTCTTCAACTCGACCCTGGTGATCATCAACTACGACGAGAACGACGGACAGTTCGACCACGTCGCGCCGCCGGTCCCCGCACCGGGCGAGGGCGACGAGTTCGTCTCCGGCACCATGAGCCAGTACGGCGTCACCGAGCCGCTCCCGGTCGGCCTCGGGTTCCGTGTGCCGCTGCTCCTCGTCTCGCCCTGGACCCGCGGCGGTTGGGTGACCTCCGAGGTCTCCGACCACACCTCGGTCATCCAGTTCGTGGAGAAGTGGACCACTGCGCTCGGGAAGCCGGCCATCTCCCCCAACATCAGCAAGTGGCGCCGCAAGGTCTCCGGTGACCTCACCAGCGCCTTCGACTTCACCTCGCCGGTGTACGGGCTGCCGCACCTGCCCGACACCGGGGAGCTGATCCCCGAGACCCGCTACACCCCGCTGCCGGGCGACAACAGGATGCCCACCCAGGAGAAGGGCATCAAGCCGGCCCGCCCGCTGCCGTACCAGCCCAACGCCAACCTGACCGGGTTCGCCCAGGGTGCGGCGAAGCTGGAGTTCAGCAACGAGGCCGGGTTCGTCACCAAGGCGAGCCACTTCTCCGTCTACAACAACCTGGGCGGCGTTCCGACGCTGGCCGAGTACCCGGCTAAGTTCCCGGGCCAGTACACCGTCGGCGCCAAGGACACGGCCACCGGCGTCGGCCCCGTCGGCTCCTCCGAGAGCGACACCGCCTACGACCTGACCGTCACCGGACCGAACCGGTTCCTGCGCCGCTTCGTCGGCGACACCGAGACCGCCGGCAAGGACCTCGTCGTCGAGGCGAGCTACTACGACGGCAAGTCGACCGCGCACCCGAAGCTGAAGCTGTCGCTGCGCAACAACGGCCGTCGGCCGGTGACGTTCACCGTCAAGCACAACCACTACATCTCCGGCGCTCCGAAGAAGGTGCGGGTTGCCGCCCACGGCAAGGAGACGTGGGTGGTAGACCCGGTGGAGATCAGCGACGGCTGGTACGACGTGACCGTCACGGCCGACTGCGACCACGCCTGGTCGCAGCGGTTCACCGGCCACCTGGAGACCGGCAAGGCCAGCATCACCGGCTGATCCGGCCGAGACGGCGACCGGTCCTTCCCGCCGGGCCGCGGCGTGTGAGCCGCCAGTTCGGAGCGGCGAGGAGGGCCCGTTCCCGTCACCGGCCGGAGGCCGGCCCGGTCAGGAGGGAAGCGTCGGCGAAGTCCGCCGGGCCGTGCCTCCTCCTGTGCGACGACGTCCACCCACTTGTCGGTGCTGCACGGACGCCCGCCGGTCCGCCTCTGCGCGGGCCGCGGGTGGCACGTCCGTCGTCGGTTCCCGTCCGCAGCGGTCAGCAGGGATCAGTTGGTGACGGAGTCGATCACGAAGCGGTGGTGCGCTTCGCTGCTGAGGACCCGCTGGTAGACCCGGGCGGGTCCCTCCGCTCCCGCCGTCCGCGGCCGGGGACGGCGGCCGGTGCCCCGCCTGCGGGCCCGCGGTTGCCGACGTCGTCACGCGGCCATCTCCCGGGCGGCACCGGCGCACCAGGAGTCCTTCACGATCCGTCCGCCCCTCGGCTCCACCCGCCCCGGCAGCCGGGCTGCGACGTCCCGGTCATACGTGATGACGGCGACGGTCGTTTGCCTTGGCGCGAGCACATCCACCACAGCCGGCGCATGGCCTAGGCCCCCTCGGGGACTACCGTGACCCGGCCGTTCTCGAAGGCGGAGGGACGCACACCACCGAAGTGCACGTCGCCCTCGGCGGCACGGGCAGCGTTCGCCGGTTTCTGGCCGGCGCCTTTCGCCTCGGCCTCGGCGCGGGCGACAGCCACAAGGATGCGAGCCACCATGCGGCCGACACGAGTGGCCGGATCGAGGTCAGCCGAGGCTGCTGCGACGCCCATGCCGACATACTGCGAGGAGGATCAACCCCTCCAGGCCGAGCGTCGAGGGGGCGACGGGCCGCCCGCAGGACTGACCGGCTGCTCGCCGGCGCCTACTGCCAGGTCAGCAGGTGCTGCCCCTGGTGCTGTTCCTGCGGTTCGTGCTGCTCCTGCTGTCCCGGGGCCTGTGTGGAGCCCAGCCCGCGGGCCGGTCCCTGGCAACCCTGCGCCGCCGCGATCCCCAGCGCCACCAGCAGCGTCACCACGACGAAGACGACCAGACGCTGCCGCAGCAGCCGCGGGTTGGCGGGACGCCGGCCCGTCGATGTCGTACGGGTCCCGGGCCGGGTCCCCGGACGCCCCTTCGTGCCGTTCGTCCCGTTGGTGGCCTGGGGGCGCTTGCCGGAGCGCGTGGTGTTGCGCGGCGGCTGCGGCCGCGAGCCCCCCGTACGGGGCGACGTCGTGCGCGAGGGTGCCGTCTGGCGGGTCTGCGGACGCGGCGCGGGAGGGCTCGCCGCACGCCGGGTCTGCTGTTCGGTGTACGGGCCGTCGAGCCGGCCGGTCGGCCGGTCCAGCTCCTGAGCCGAGCGCTGCACGGGCGGGCGGCTCTCGTGGAGTCCCTGCGCCTCGCGGGCCGCGATCTCCTTGAGCCGCATGGAGAGTTGAAGCGTGCTCGGCCGCTCCTCCGGATCCTTCGCCAGACAGGCGCTCACCAGTGGCGCCAGCGCGTCGTGCACGTCGTACAACTGCGGTTCCTCGTGCACCACGCGGTACAGCATCACCTCGGAACTGCCGTGCCCGAAAGGCGAGTCGGCCATCGCCGCGTACGCCAGCGTGGCGCCGAGCGAGAACACGTCCGTCGCGGGGGTGACCGCCGCGCCCCGCACCTGCTCGGGCGCCAGGAAGCCGGGCGAGCCCACGGCCGTGCCGACATGCGTGAGCGTGCTCGCCCCGGTCGCCCAGGCGATCCCGAAATCGATGATCCGGGGGCCCTTGGGGGAGAGGAGGATGTTCGACGGCTTCAGATCACGGTGGACGACACCGGCCTCGTGCACCGCCACCAGCCCCTCGGAGAGTGCGGCCCCGATCGACGCCACCTCGGCGGCCGACAGCGGACCTTCCTCGGCCACCTTGTCGTGCAGGGAGGGTCCGGGGACGTACTGCGTGGCGAACCACGGGCGGTCGGCCTCCAGATCGGCCGCCACCAGCCGGGCCGTGCAGCCGCCGCGGATCCGCCGCGCCGCCGACACCTCGCGCGCGAAACGCGAACGGAACTCCTGGTCCTCGGCGAGATCCGGTCGGATCACCTTGAGCGCCACCCGCTGTCCGCGGCGGTCCGAACCCAGGTAGACGACCCCCATGCCGCCCGCTCCGAGCCGTCTGTGCAGTCTGAACGAGCCGACGACACGCGGGTCCTCGCGCCGGAGCCGCATCATCGCCATGTCTGCCCATCCCCGCTGCCTGGTCCGCCTGACGTGGCACAGCTTACGTACCCGTGGCCCGGCGCGCTCAGAGGCCGCGCCCTCGTCCGCCCATCGATTGTCAGTGCCGGGTGGGAAACTTGAAGGGTGGTCAGGGAGCCGCGGATCCACGCTCCCCGGCCGGTGCGAGATCTCAAAGGTCCGTCGCAGAAGGGGGATTGGATCAGTGAAGGGCGATCGAGTCGAAATAGTCGTGGACGCCGGGGACACGACACGTACCTACGAAGTGGTGGCCGGCCGAGCGGGTCGCCGGGTGGAGACGGCCGTCCGCCGAGGGGTGGTCGAAGTGAGTGAAGTCACTCGGAACGGCTCCGTGGTGCGCACCGCCCGCTTCATGGCGGCCAGGGTGCTCGCCCTGGTCGAACAGCCGGTCCCCAGGGAGGACGCGTCCGAGCGCCCCCTCCGGGAAGACCCCAAGGTCTAGTGCCCGATCTCCACCCAGAGGAGTACGCCGAACACCGACGGCTCATCCTCCGGGAGGCCCGGCATTCGGTACGCGGGCATGACGACCCGTGCCCCGGGTGTCCCTAATGTTGAAGTCGAGCGGCGGGCGATGCACTCGTCCCCCGAGGTCAGATGCCCGCCGCTCCCACAACAGGTCAGGAGAGGAACCATGGCGGACACGGCAGCGCGGACGATGCTCCGTACGCAGGGGCGCAGGGCACATGCCGCGTTCGGCAGCCGCCAGTCGTCCGGTACCCGCCACCCACTGGTGGCGACGGCCATGGTTCTTCCTCTGGCGGCCCTGCTCGTGGTCGTCTTCGGCGGCTGGGACGCAGTGGTCACACAGGCGTCGTCCGTAGGTGTGATGCTGGGGCGCTGAGCGGCGCCCCGGGTCCGGAAGAGCGGTCCGGACCGGGACATCGGGCCAACAGCCCCGTGGGGACGGGGGTGCGGCGGACGGCAGCGTTTGTCCGGTCAGCTGGGGAGCTGACCGGACATCGCGCTTTCCGGGGTCCGCTCGTGCCCGGCCCCCGCGCCACCTGGGAACCTCGCGCCCGGCCGTGCCTTGTCCGGAAGGTTTCGCATCTGCCCCGGCGCCGCAGCACTCGGGCGTGCGCGGCGGCGCGTACGCTCATCGGCGGGCCCGGGCGGAACCGGGCCGCACCTGCTGCCACCGGGGGAGACCGTGACCACCGCAGTCGTCCGCGCGCTGGGCGCCCTCGCTCATGACGCGGTCCACCTGCCCACGGACGTCGAGGCTCCGTGCACCTGCCCGGCACCGGCGGTGCTCGCGGACCGCGCCGACGGCACAGTTGTCCGCAGCGGTCCGGTGGTCGCGAAGGCCCACGCCCCGGACACCGACACCACGGCCCTGGCCGCCCGCCTCGCCCTGGCCGCGTCTCCCGCCCTGACCGGCATCCTCCTGCCACCCGTCCCCCGGGGCGCCGGGCCCGCCGCCGACGCCACGGTGCACGGCCGCTCCGTGACCCTGTGGCCCCACGGGGAACCCGTCGACCCCGAAGCCCCCGACGCCGCCCCCTGGGAGGAGGCAGCCGTCCTCCTGGCCCGGCTCCACCGCACGGCACCACCGACTTCACCCGGGGGCATCGGGGCCTTCCCCGCGATGCGCGGTCCCGCGAAGGCCGCACTCGCCGTGGCCCGGATGCACGCGGCCCGGCCCGACGACCCGGCCACCGTCCCCGTACGCGAAGCATGGCGGCGGCTGCCCGGCTGGGCTCGCGACGAGGACATCGCGCCCTCGCACCGCTCACGCTTCCTCTGCCACGGCGATCTGCATCTCGGCCAGCTCGTCCGGCACCCCGCCCCGCACGGCCCCTGGCTGCTGATCGACGTCGACGACATGGGCCTCGGTGACCCCGCCTGGGACCTCGCACGCCCCGCCGCCTGGTACGCGGCCGGGCTGCTGCCTCCCGACGTCTGGCTGCGCTTCCTGGACACCTACCGGGCGGCCGGCGGGCCTGCCGTACGCGCCGATGGCGACCCCTGGCCCGACCTGGACGTCCCGGCCCGCGCCCTGACGGTGCAGACCGCCGCGCTGGCGTTCGCCAAGTCTGCCGCGGAGGGGAGAACTCCGGATGAAGTGGAACAGATGATGATCGACGCCTGTGCCCGAATTGCGTCCCTCCCGCACGAGTTGGCCGCCGAAAACTCGTCGTAGGGTGAACCGATCGTCTCCGGGCATGAATTCCGGGACGGCGAACCGACGGCGAGGAGCTGAGCCGACCATGCAGTGTCCCAAGTGCCACGCGCAGATGCAGACATACAACCGCAATGGCATCCAGATCGAGCAGTGCAGCGGCTGCCGGGGGATATTTCTCGACTACGGCGAGCTGGAGTCCCTGACCCGCATCGAGGCGCAGTGGACGCAGCAGGCGCCGCCCGCGCCGCCGGCCCCTCAGGGCTACCCGGCCGCACCCGCACCCGCCTGGGGCGCTCCGCAGCACCACGGCGGCCACCACGGCGGTCACTACCGGCACAAGAGCTTCGGCCACATGCTCTTCTCCTCCTGATCGGGCGCCGACGCCATGCTGCGGGCCCGGACGCACGGTGTCCGGGCCCGCGGTACGCACCACGTGAGGCCACCCGCGGTGCATACCGTCGACAAAGTCTTGTCCGACATCTAGGCACCGACATGGTTGATCCTTAAAGTTCCGGCCCATGACCTTCCTCGACAGGTCCCGGACCGTCGCGCCACCCGGCTGGAGCCGCTGGCTAGTCCCGCCCGCCGCCCTCGCGGTGCATCTCTCGATCGGGCAGGCGTATGCCTGGAGCGTGTTCAAACCCCCGCTCGAGTCGGCTCTCGGCCTTTCCGGTACCGCCAGTGCCCTACCCTTCCAACTCGCCATCGTCATGCTCGGCCTCTCCGCGGCCTTCGGCGGCACCCTCGTCGAACGCAACGGACCGCGCTGGGCGATGTTCGTCTCTCTCGTCTGTTTTTCCTCGGGCTTCCTCGTCGCCTCCCTCGGTGTGGCCACCGGTCAGTTCTGGCTGGTCGTCCTCGGGTACGGCTTCATAGGCGGTATCGGACTCGGCATCGGCTACATCTCGCCGGTCTCCACACTCATCAAGTGGTTCCCCGACCGCCCCGGCATGGCCACCGGCATCGCCATCATGGGCTTCGGCGGTGGAGCGCTGATCGCCTCGCCCTGGTCGACCGGGATGCTCGAAACCTTCGGCGCCGACAGCACGGGAATCGCCACTGCCTTCCTGGTCCACGGTCTCGCCTACGCCGGTTTCATGGCGCTCGGCGTGCTCCTCGTCCGGGTGCCGCCGGACGGCTGGCTCCCGGCCGGTCACCGGCCGGAGACGGCGCCCCGCCGCCTCGTCACCACGGCCCAGGTATCGGCTCGCAACGCGCTGCGGACACCGCAGTTCTGGTGCCTGTGGGTGGTGCTCTGCATGAACGTCACCGCGGGCATCGGCATTCTGGAGAAGGCCGCTCCCATGATCACGGACTTCTTCACGGGCACCTCGGTGCCGGTCTCGGTCTCCGCCGCGGCAGGCTTCGTCGCCCTGCTCTCCCTGGCCAACATGACCGGCCGGATCCTGTGGTCCTCGACCTCGGACCTCATCGGCCGCAAGAACATGTACCGCATCTACCTCGGCGTCGGCGCCCTGATGTACCTCACGATCGTCGAGTTCGGCAGTTCCAAGCCGCTCTTCATCTGCTGCGCGCTGGTGATTCTCTCGTTCTACGGAGGCGGATTCGCCACGATCCCCGCCTATCTGCAGGACCTCTTCGGCACGTATCAGGTCGGTGCCATCCACGGCCGGCTGCTGACTGCCTGGTCCACCGCCGGCGTCCTCGGCCCGCTGATCGTCAACTGGGTGGCGGACGCGGGCGAGCGGGCGGGCCGCAGTGGGTCCGACCTGTACACGACATCGCTGACGATCATGATCGGACTGCTGATCGTCGGTTTCGTCGCCAACGAGCTCGTACGCCCCGTCCATCCACGCTTCCACGAGGCAGCGGAGAGGAAGACCCGTGCACACCAGCAGTCGTAGAACACTCACTGCCGTGGTCTGGCTCTGGGTCGCCCTGCCGTTCGCCTACGGGCTGTACGAGCTGATCCGTAAGGCCACCCAACTCTTCACCGGCTGACCCCGGTCGGGCCCGCCGCAGAAACGTCGAAGCCCCGGTCGTCTCGACGACCGGGGCTTCGGCTGGTGCGCGATACTGGGATTGAACCAGTGACCTCTTCCGTGTCAGGGAAGCGCTCTCCCGCTGAGCTAATCGCGCAGGGTGAACCTGCGTGTACTGCGTGCGCGATACTGGGATTGAACCAGTGACCTCTTCCGTGTCAGGGAAGCGCTCTCCCGCTGAGCTAATCGCGCGGGGGATCCTTGCGGACCAGTGGACGATACTGGGATTGAACCAGTGACCTCTTCCGTGTCAGGGAAGCGCTCTCCCGCTGAGCTAATCGTCCTTGGAGGTGGAGACGGGATTTGAACCCGTGTAGACGGCTTTGCAGGCCGTTGCCTCGCCTCTCGGCCACTCCACCAGGAGTGCAGGGGTTCGGGAAAAGATCCCCCACTTCGAGCGGACGACGAGATTCGAACTCGCGACCCTCACCTTGGCAAGGTGATGCTCTACCAACTGAGCCACGTCCGCTTGTCGTTTCCGGTTCACTTGCGTGTCCCGGCGACGTGTTGAACTCTAGCGGATTCCCGGGCCAGTACAAAAACGCGTTTGTGCAGCGTGCTGCGGTGCGTTCGCCCCGGCGCAGGTCACCGCGGGCCGTCCTAGACTCAGCAACGTGCACGACCTCGCCCCAATGGCCCGCTTCGACGGCCTCATCGCGTCCGATCTGCAGGACGTGACCACGGATCCTGCCGCCCTCGACTCGTCCGGCTTCTGGGCCGTATGTGCCGATTTCGAGGGCGGTCTCGTCTGTGCCCGCTTCGGCACCGTACGAACCGCGCCGGTGCCCGCGCCGGTGCCCGGCGCCTGGCGCGGCCCCGGAGCCGACGACTGGATCTCGTCCCTGGACCGGGCCGCGTACACCGCCGGCGTGCGTCGCATCCGCGAGTACATAGCGGCGGGCGAGGTCTACCAGGCCAACCTCTGCCGGGTGATGACCGCGGTGCTGCCGGACCCGGCTGCCGCGGACGTCGACGCCCTCACCGCGCTGCTGGCACTCGGCAACCCCGCCCCCTATGCAGGAACGATCCGGCTGCCCGCGCACGGCGTGGAGGTCGCCACCGCGTCCCCCGAACTCTTCCTGAAGAGGGACGGCCGGACCGTCGAGTCCGGACCGATCAAGGGCACCGGCCGCACCGAAGCCGATCTGCTGGAGAAGGACCACGCCGAGAACGTGATGATCGTCGACCTGGTCCGCAACGACCTGGGCCGGGTCTGCGCCACCGGATCGGTCACCGTCCCCGACCTCTGCGTGGTGGAGAAGCACCCGGGGCTCGTCCATCTCGTCTCCACTGTGCGCGGCCGCCTCGCCGACGGCGTCGGCTGGCCCGAGCTGCTCGCCGCCGCGTTCCCGCCCGGCTCCGTCACCGGGGCACCCAAGTCCAGCGCCCTCCGGATCATCGACTCACTGGAGACCGCGCCCCGCGGGCCCTACTGCGGGGGCATCGGCTGGGTCGACGCCGACCGCTCCACGGCCAGCCTCGCCGTCGGTATCCGGACCTTCTGGGTCGACCGGACCGAAGCCGCCCCGGTCCTCCGGTTCGGCACCGGCGCCGGCATCACCTGGGGCTCCGACCCCGAGCGCGAATGGGACGAGACCGAGCTGAAGGCGGCCCGGCTGCTCGCTGTAGCGTCGGGCGCTCACCGAGCGACTGGAAGGACCGCGTGATGAGGATCTGGGTCAACGGCGCACTGCGCGACGAGGCCGACGCCAGGGTGTCCGTGTTCGACCACGGACTGACCGTGGGCGACGGCATCTTCGAGACCGTCAAGACCACCGCCGGCCGGCCCTTCGCCCTCACCCGGCACCTCGACCGGCTGACCCGCTCGGCCCGCGGTCTCGGCCTGCCGGACCCCGACCTCGACGAGGTGCGCCGGGCCTGCGCCGCGGTCATCGACGCCAACCCCATGGAGCTCGGACGGCTGCGCATCACCTACACCGGCGGGCTCTCCCCGCTCGGCTCCGACCGTGGCGACGACGGGGCGGGCCTGGTCGTCGCCCTCGGGGAATCCACCCGGCGCCACGACACCACCGCCGTGATCACCGTCCCCTGGACGCGCAACGAGCGCGGCGCGCTCGCCGGTCTCAAGACCACCTCGTACGCGGAGAATGTCGTCGCCCTCGCCCGCGCCCATGAACGGGGCGCCTCGGAGGCGCTCTTCGCCAACACCGTCGGGCAGCTCTGCGAAGGCACCGGAACCAACGTCTTCGTCGTCCTCGACGGACGGCTGCACACCCCGCCGCTCGCCTCCGGCTGCCTCGCCGGGATCACCCGCGCACTGGTCGTCGAGTGGGCAGGGGCGCACGAGACCGAACTGCCCATGGATGTGCTGGAGCATGCCGAGGAGGTGTTCGTGACCTCGAGCCTGCGGGACGTCCAGGCCGTCCACCGGATCGACGGCCGCGAGCTGCCCGGCACACCAGGACCGGTGACGGCGAAGGCCATGCGCGTCTTCGACGAGCGTGCCGGGAACGACCTCGATCCGTGAGCCCGATCCGTCCCGCGGCCGGATCCGCGAAAATCGGGTGACGGGCCGCGGCTCAGCGGATAGAACACCGGTGATGACCACGACCCTCCGGCCGACCGGGCCGATCCAGCAAGGCGCCGACGGCGCGAGGACCCGCGCGTACGACGTGTGCGACAACGGACGGCCGGTCGGGGCCGTCGAGATCGGCACCGACCCGGGGTTCGGAGCGACGGCGGGGGTGCTCCGCTCCCTGCGGATCGACGAACCGAACCGCAGGCGCGGCCGCGGCACCATCGCCGCACTCGCCGCCGAGGAGGTGCTGCGCGGCTGGGGGTGCTCCCGGCTGGCGCTCTCGGTGGAGCCGGACAACACAGCCGGACAGCGGCTCGCCGCTGCGCTCGGCTACACCGAGCGCAGCAAGAACATGATCAAGGATCTGCCGCAGACCCCTCCCGCCCTGCCGGACGGCGTCACCGGGCAACCGATGACGCCGGAGGAGTTCGCGCAGTGGGAGAGCACCGCCATCACCGGCTACGCGGAGACCTGGATCGCCCGCGGCGTCCCGGAGGCCGAGGCCATGCGGAAGGCCGAGATCTCCCACCGGACGTATCTGCCGCACGGACTCGCCACGGAGGGCACGCACCTGCACACCCTGGTCCATGAGGACGACGGGACCGTGGGACACGTCTGGGTCGCGCGGTTCGAGATGCACCCGGGGACGGTCGTCGCGTACGTCTTCGACGTCGAGGTGCGGGAGAATTCCCGCGGCCGGGGGTTCGGCCGGGCGCTGATGCTCGAGGCGGAACGCATCGCGCTGGACGCCGGGCACGAGCGGATCGGTCTGCACGTCCTCTCGTCCAACACGCCGGCGGTCCGGCTGTACGAGTCGCTCGGTTACGAAGCGACCCGGTACAACCTCGTCAAGGCCCTGTAGCCGTCGGGGTCCGGGCCGACTGCGGAGAGGGTGTTGTCAGGCCTGCTCGGCGAGCAGCCGGTCGGCGATCTCCTCGATCCGCTCGCGCAGCCCGTCCTGATTCCTGCTGCCGTCCAGGGTCTCGCCGCCGATGACATACGTGGGGGTGCCGGTCACGCCGATGGCCTTGCCCTCGGCCTGGTCGGCGTCGACCATCAGCATGTGCCGTCCGTCGATCAGGGCGGTGTCGAACTCCTCGGCGTCCAGGCCGAGTTCACGCGCCACCTCGATCAGCAGCGGCTCGCCCGTGCGGCCGAGCTCGTCGGTCCTGGCGAGCACGGCCTCGATGTACGGCCAGCCCTTGCCCTGCTCCGCGGCCTCCTCGGCGGCCTGCGCCGCGGCGTAGGCGTGTTTGTGCTTCTCCAGCGGGAAGTGCCGCAGGCGCACGTCGAGCCGGTCCCCGTACCGCGCGCGAAGGGCGTGCACATCGCTGAGGGCGCTGTGGCAGTCGGGGCACTGGAGCTCGCACCAGACATCGAGGACGACCGGGGCTGCGGGGGTGGAATCGCTCATGGGGCCAGTCTCCCAGGGCCCGCGTGCGCATCCCAATCGGCATCCGCGCCGGCCCGGTGGGCATCCGACCCGGCCCGGTTCGGTGTGCGGCCGGACTCCGGTCGGCACCTGGGGAGGATCCCGGCCCTGAAATGTCCCTGATGCGGCCCTGGATCATGGCCACCCGCCGTGTGGGCGGTGCAGGATGGAAGGGACGTTTCCCCGCGCGCCTGGAGGCCCCGATGCTTGCCGAGACCATTTGCTCCGCGGTGTCCGCGGCAGGCTTGGGCATCGCCGCCGTGACCGCGTACCGGAAGCGGTTCCTGGCCGCGACCCGGATCGCCGCCTACTCCCTGGTCCCGATCGGTCTGGTGCTGACCGGGGTGGTCCAGTGGGTCTCCGACATCGCCTTCAGGCCCAGCGTCTGGCTCGGCTTCGGACTGCTCGGGCTGGCCTGGCTGCTCTTCATGACCACACGCGCGATCGAACGTCGCGGTGTCGGCACCCGCAAGGAACGCAAGGCCGCCGCAAAGACGGCGCAGCGTGACGCCGTCGCGCCCGCCGCGTCGGCGCCCTCCCTCGGGGGTGGCGTACCGGCGGCCCAGCCGGAGGCGAAGGCGAAGCCGAAGCAGCAGGCCAAGCCCGCGGGTGAGGACTTCAGCGACATCGAGGCCATCCTGAAGAAGCACGGCATCTGAGATCCCGAAGGCAGGGGATCGGTGGCAGGGTAGCGTTGCATCGATGGTGAATCGATTCATAAGTGATCCTTGACGCCCGCCCGTGATCCTTGACGCTCTACGGGGATGGGGCTAGCGTCCCGGTCGGATTGAAACAATTCAGGTAGGGCAGGGCAAGTGGCGCGTGTGGCAGGGATCAAGGATGTGGCCCGGCAGGCCGGAGTCTCCGTGGGCACCGTGTCCAATGTGATCAATCGGCCCGAAGCCGTGCTGCCGGAGACCCGGGCCAGGGTGCTGGCCGCGATCGATGACCTCGGGTACGTACGCAGCGAGTCCGCGCGCCAGCTCAGGGCCGGCCGCAGCCGGATCATGGCACTGCTGGTCCTCGACATGGGCAATCCGTTCTTCGTCGACGTGGCCCGGGGCGCCGAGCGCGCCGCGCGGCAGGCCGGTCTCGGGGTGATGGTCTGCAACAGCGGCCAGAGCCCGGCGGAGGAAGCCGAGTATCTGGGGCTCTTCGCCGAGCAGCGGGTGTGCGGTGTGCTGGTCACGCCGGCCGATGCGACCGGCCGCAATCTGGAGGCGTTCAGGCGCCACCGCATCCCCTTCGTTCTGGTGGACCGGGTCGCTTCCTCCACCGGGACCTGCGCGGTCTCCGTCGACGACGTGCGGGGCGGTGCCCTCGCCGTCGGCCACCTCGTCTCGGCCGGGCACCGCTCCGTCGCGTACGTCAGCGGACCCGGTGACCTTCACCAGATCAGGGACCGCCGCGAGGGTGCCCTGTCGGCCCTGGCCGGGGCCGGGCTGGGGCCCGAGGCGCTCGTCGAGATCCCCTCCGAGCGCCTGGACGTGGCGGCGGGCCGCGACGCCGGGGCCCGGTTGCTCGGGCTCGTACCCCGGCCGACCGCCGTCTTCTGCGCGAACGATCTGCTGGCCCTCGGCGTGCTGCAGTCGCTGTACGCGGCCGGCGTGCGCGTGCCGCAGGACATCGCCATCGTCGGCTACGACGACATCGAATTCGCCGCCGCCGCTGCCGTACCGCTCACCTCGGTCCGCCAGCCCGCCGTCAAGATGGGCCGGCTGGCCGCGGAGCTCCTGCTGGAGGAGGCGGACGAGGAGGACGGCACGCACGAACACCGCAGCGTGGTCCTCCAGCCGGAGCTGGTCGTGCGCGCCTCCAGCGCGGCGGCACCCTGACCGGGCCGGCGCCCGGTTCCCCGGGACCCGCTTCCTTCCGTGTTCCTGTCCGTCCGTACCTTCCCCTCACTGTCCGAAACGGAGACGCCGTGCCCCTGTTCGACCTTCCTCTGGATCAACTCCGCCACTACCGCCCGGAGTCCGGTGAACCCGACGACTTCGACGCCTTCTGGAAGCGCACCCTCGACGAGTCGTCGGCGTTCCCGCTCGACCCCGAATTCGAGCCGTACGACGGCGCGTTGAGCACGGTCGACGTGCACGACGTGACCTTCTCCGGATGGGGCGGTCACCGGATACGTGCCTGGCTGAACGTTCCCGCGGGCGCCGAGGGTCCCCTCCCGTGCGTCGTCCACTACCTCGGCTACGGCGGCGGTCGCGGACTGCCGCACGACCACCTGGTCTGGCCCGCGGCCGGCTGGGCCACCCTGCTCGTCGACACCCGCGGTCAGGGCGCCGTCAACAGCCATTCGGCGGGCTCCACACCCGACCCGCACGGCGGCGCCAACCCGCAGTCGCCCGGCTTCATGACCCGCGGCATCCTCGACCCCGACGCGTACTACTACCGGCGTGTGTTCACCGACGCGATACGCGCCGTCGAGGTGGCCCGTACCCATCCGTCCGTCGACCCGGACCGGATCGTCGTCCACGGCGCCAGCCAGGGCGGCGGCATCGCCCAGGCGGTGGCGGGGCTCAGCCCGTACGTGAAGGCCGCGCTGATCGACGTGCCGTTCCTGTCCCACTTCCGGCGGGCCGTCGAGATCACCGACAAGGACCCGTACCAGGAGATCGTGCACTTCCTCGCCACCCAACACGGCCGCGCCGAGCAGGTGTTCCGTACGCTTTCCTACTTCGACGGCATCAGCTTCGCCGCCCGGGCCACCGTCCCGGCGCTCTACTCGGTGGCGCTGATGGACACCATCTGTCCGCCGTCGACGGTCTTCGCCGCCTACAACCACTGGGCGGGCCCGAAGGAGATCGAGATCTACCCCTGGAACAACCACGAGGGCGGCTCATCGGCCCACCGGGCCGTCCAGCTGCGCATGTTGCGCGATCTCGGCTGAGCGGTACGGGGGCGGGGGAGCGCGCGGGGGCCGGCCACGGTTCCGAATATGTGACGCCGAATCGGACGCCGGAGCGAATCCTCTTGGTCACGGTGAGAGTGAACTCCCGTCACAAAAAGGCGTGTTGATCGCCAACGGGGTCCGGCCTGCGTCATGATCGTCCCGAGATGGTGGACACCTCCCGGGGCGATGCCCCCGCACCCCCCGACGAAGAGCCGCGTGGCTGCCTCTTCGCGCTGTCCCAGCCCCCTCTGATGATCTTCCTCGCGGTGGTCGGCAGCCTGCTGCTGATGGCCGCGTTGCACGATCTCTTCCTGTTGTGAGCGGTCAGCCGGCCGCTTCCCTGCGGCGCGCCCGGTACGCGGCGACATGCAGCCGATTACCGCAGGTGCGGCTGGAGCAGTACCGGCGGGAGCGGTTGCGGGACAGGTCCACGAACGCGTCCCGGCAGTCCGGCGCCTCGCATCGCCGCAGCCGCTCCAGCTCGCCTGCCACGACGATGAAGGCCAGCGCCATGCCGCAGTCGGCCGCGAGGTGGTCGGCGATCGACGCGTCCGGTGCGAAGTAGTGCACATGCCAGTCGTAGTCGTCGTGGTTGCTGAGCTGCGGTGTGGTGCCCGCGGCGGCCACGAGGCTGTTGACGAGACCGGCGGCGATCCGGGTGTCCTGCGTCGCGAAGATCTCCGCGAACCGGGTCCGTACGTCCTGTACGGCCCGCAGGTCCTTCTCGCCGAGCTCGCCCACGCCGCTGATGCGGTGTCGCCGGGCGAATTCGTAAAGCGCTTCGACGCCGGCGAGGCCGTCGTTCCGCTCGTCCTCGGGCCGGTCGGTCTCCGGTGCGGTGTTCACCAGATCGACCACCGTGTCGAGGGCGATCCGGGTGTCGTGGGGGATCAGCACGCTTTCGCTCCCTGGCCTCCGGCGAGCGGGCGCCCGCCGATGCCGGCTGACTCTACTGGCTCGGCGAGGACGCACAGGGCCCCTGGAGGGCCCGTGGAGCCGGCGCGGAGCGCTTGTCGGCCCTGGCGGGCACCAAGGGGCTGAGGGAGGCGTACGGGGGCACTGGGGGCGCGCTGGGCATGTCAGGCGCGGATCGGTCGGCCGGACGTGCTCCGGCGTGCACCGGCGCACATCGCACCGACGCCGTCACCACGGTGGTTTCCGTGGTCACGGCGCCGGTGTCTGCCCTATGTGGTTGTCTGCGCGGTACCGTCGCCCCGAGTCGGACGGCGCCGTGCAGCTCTCGATCTGGCTCAGCTCTCGGCCAGGATGTGTGAGAGCTCCGTATCGAGGTCGAAGTGACGATGCTCGGTGCCGGGCGGCACCGCGGCGTCGGTCCTCTTCAGGAACGACTCCAGGGCCCTCGCCGGGGCCTCGAGCAGGGCTTCGCCCTCTGGGGAGCTCAGCGCGATGCAGACGACGCCCTGGCCGTGACTTCGAGATGGCCAGACGCGAACGTCTCCGGTGCCGGTGGGCCTGTGCAGCCCCTCGGCAAGGAGGTCGCGGGCGAATACCCATTCGACCGTCTCCTCCGCTCCGGTGTGGAAGGTGGCGTGCACGGCATACGGATCGGCCGTGTCATACCGCAGGCCCGCGGGTACAGGCAGTGAGGACTCGCTCGACACAACGAGGCGCAGGTGCAGCTCGCAGCTGACCGTGGTGTTCATAAGCGCCAGGGCCTTTCGCTCAGTGTGCGCTCGGGGATTCGCACGTCGGCGAAATCGACATGCCACCTACGGTGGCGTTGTAAACCCCTCTGACCTTTTTGTGGCTCTTCAGGTAGCTCGTGCAGCGGTGTGTAACTTTGGGTTATGCGGCCATTCCGGTGACAAAGACCGTTCCGGTAAGTTGGGGCCTATGAATGCGGAGAGTGACGCGCGGGACGAGGCGGCCGCACCGGCGGCCTCGGCGCCCGCTACGGGGGACGTGGCGGGGGACGTGACGCCAGACGTCACGGAGGGTGTGACGAAGGAGGAACGGGAGCTCGGATCGCGGGCGCCCGGCTTCATCAAGGCGTCCAGGGCGCTCCATGTGAGCTGGCAGGTCGGCGTCTTCGTGGTCGGCCTCGCCGTGGTCGTGGCGGGCATCGTCATGCTGCCGCTGCCAGGGCCCGGCTGGCTGGTGATCTTCGGCGGCATGGCGATCTGGGCGACCGAGTTCGTCTGGGCCCAGCTGGTGCTGCGCTGGACCCGTCGCAAGGTCACCGAGGCGGCGCAGAAGGCACTCGATCCCAAGGTCCGGCGACGGAACATCATCCTCACCGTGGTCGGGCTGGTGATCGTCGCCGTGCTGGTCGGGATCTACGTCTGGAAGTTCGGGATCGCGATGCCGTGGAAGATCCACGAGTGACCCGACGGTGGTCGGAGGGCGCCGCTGACATGGGGTAATGTTTGCGGTGCGCCCGGGCGATTAGCTCAGTGGGAGAGCGCTTCGTTCACACCGAAGAGGTCACTGGTTCGAAACCAGTATCGCCCACCCGGACAGAGGGTCCGTGAGACTGCAGAGTCTCACGGACCCTTTGCGTTTCCCGGGTCCGATTTGGTGCCGCCGGCCCCTCTCGCCGCGCGCGGGTCGAAGCGCTTCGATCGATTTCGTCGCAACCGTTGACGTTGCCCCCTCGGATCTCTAGCTTGTCCCAGCAAGCGCTTTCTAAAACGATTCAATCGACTGTGGTGGCGGGGCTGGCCGCCCGGGAGGGGTGTGTCATGAGGTCTTGGCGGAGTGCCCAGGGGCTGCGTGCGGCCGGCGCCGGTGTGGCGGTGCTGGGGCTGATGGCTTCCGGCTGCGGCGGTGACGGCGGGGGAGCGGGGGCCGGCGGGAAGGTCGAGATCCGCTACTCCTGGTGGGGCGGCCAGGAGAGGGCCACGCTGATCAACAAGACGATCGCGTTGTTCGAGAAGAAGCACCCGAACATCAAGGTCAAGACGGACTTCCAGGACTACGAGAATTTCTGGAAGAAGTTCAACACCCAGGCCTCCGCGGGCAATGCCCCCGATGTCTTCCAGAACTCCGTCGCATTTCTGCGCAAGTACGACGACAAGCGTGTGCTGCTCGACCTCAATTCCCAGGTCAAGGCCGGAAATCTCAGCATGGAGAACTTCCGCGCCGGACTGGAGAAGGCCGGGAACGTCGACGGCAAGCTGCTCGGCGTGCCGGTCGGGGGCAACACCTTCGCCCTCGTCTACAACCCGGCCGAGTACAAGAAGGTGGGCGTCACGCCCGAGGAGGGCTGGACCTGGAAGCAGTACGACGAGGCCACCGAGAAGATCAGCAAGAACGGCAAGCTGGCCGGTGACAGCGGCCCCGGCGGCATCATGTACCTCTACGACCTGGTGCTGCGCCAGCACGACAAGGCGTTCTTCACCGAGGACGGGCTCGGCTTCACCGAGGCGGACCTGAAGCAGTGGTGGACCGACAACTACGACAGGACCAGGTCCGGAGTCCTCACCGACCCCAAGAAGGCCGAACAGGTCAAGCCGACCTCCGCACTCTCCAAGGACCTCTCCGCAGGCGAGTTCACCTGGGACAACTTCCTGGTCCGCTACACCTCCGAGACGAAGACCCCGCTGGCTCTGGCGCCGGTGCCGACGACGGACGGCAAGCGGACCGGGCAGTACATCTCGTCACTGATGCTCAGCGGCTCCGCCCGCACGGAGCACCCGAAGGAAGTCGCCGAGTTCATCGACTTCATGGTCCACGACCCCGAAGTCGGCACGATCATGGGCTACGACCGCGGGGTCCTCTCCACCACGGAGCAGTTCGAGGCGTACAAGCCGACCGGCGTCTCCGCCCAGATCGCCGAGTACGAGAAGAAGGTCGCCGACAACGTCGAGCCGATCACCCCGCACCCCGCGGGCGCCGACATCTGCGAGGCCGCCTTCCTGCGCATCGGCACCGATGTCGTCATGGGCAAGACCTCTCCGGAGGACGGCGCGAAGCAGTTCTTCGCCGAGGCGAAGACGGCCCTCGCCTCCTGATGGGATCGGCAGTGACAGACCTTCGGGCACCCGCGTCCGCCGTGAGCACGGACCGCCCCGCCCCCGGCGAGACACCGGGAAGGCCCGCCGCCGCGAAGCGGCGGGCCCGCGGGGAGACCCTGGCCGGCTATCTCTTCATGTCCCCGTGGATCGCAGGCTTCCTGCTGTTGACCGCGGGCCCCATGCTCGCCTCGCTGTATCTGGCGTTCACCGACTACAACCTCTTCGACACCCCGAACTGGATCGGGTTCAAGAACTTCACCGAGATGTTCGGGGACGCCCGCTGGCAGAAGTCCGTCGAGGTCACCACGTCGTACGTGCTCGTCGGGACGCCGCTCAAGCTCGCGGCCGCTCTCGCGGTCGCCCTGCTGCTCAACAAACCCCGGCGCGGCCAGGGGTTCTACCGGGCCGCCTTCTACGCCCCCTCGCTGGTCGGTGCGAGCGTCTCCATCGCCATCGTCTGGCGGGCACTGTTCTCCGACGGTGCGGTCGTCGACCGCACGCAGCAGATCTTCGGCATCGACGTCGGCGGCTGGATCGGCGACCCCGACCTGGTGATCTACGCCCTGGTGGCGCTCACCGTCTGGCAGTTCGGCGCCCCGATGGTGATCTTCCTGGCCGGGCTGAAGCAGGTACCGCGTGAGCTGTACGAGGCCGCGCAGGTGGACGGAGCGGGGGTGTGGCGGCGTTTTCGCTCCATCACGCTGCCGATGATCTCCCCGGTGCTGTTCTTCAACCTGCTCCTGGAGACCATCCACTCGTTCCAGATCTTCGCCTCCGCCTATGTCGTCACCAACAGCAAGTGCGGTCCGGCCGACGCCGGGCTCGTCTACACCTGTTACCTCTACGAGCAGGGCTGGACGAACCTCCGTATGGGCTACGCCTCCGCCATGGCCTGGATGCTGCTGCTCGCCGTCGGCCTGGTCACGGCCGTGCTGTTCTGGTCCCAGCGGCGCTGGGTGCACTACGAGGAGGACGCCCGATGAGTACGCTCACCCACCCCGGGCGGCGGCGCAGCCTGCGCTCGGCCCTCTGGCACATCGGGGCGCTGGCCGTGCTCGCGGTCGTCCTCTACCCCTTGTTCTGGGTGATCGGCGGATCGCTGAAGCCCAACGAGGACATCGTCGGCGGGCTCGAACTCTTCCCCTCACAACCGGTGTTGGACCACTACCGGCGACTCACCGAGGGCATAGCCGACATCCCGGTCTCGACGTTCTTCGTCAACTCGATCGTGCTGGCCGTGGGTTCCGTCGTCGGCGTACTGCTGTCCTGCTCCCTGGCCGCCTACGCCTTCGCCCGCATCAGGTTCCGCGGCCGCAACGTGCTGTTCTCCCTGATGATCGGCACTTTGCTGCTGCCGTACCACGTACTGATCATTCCGCAGTACGTGCTGTTCCAGAAGATGGAACTGATCAATACGTATGTGCCGTTGCTGCTCGGCAAGTACCTGGCGACGGACGCGTTCTTCGTCTTCCTGATGATGCAGTTCATGCGGAACCTGCCCAGGGAGCTCGACGAGGCGGCCCGGCTCGACGGCTGCGGGCACCCGCGGATCTACTGGCACATCATGCTGCCGCTCTGCCGGCCCGCCCTGATCACCAGCGCCATCTTCACCTTCATCTGGTCGTGGAACGACTTTCTCGGACCGCTTCTCTACCTCAACGAACCCGACAAGTACCCCGTGTCGATGGGGCTGAAGATGTTCATCGACCAGGACAGCGCGGCCGACTACGGCGGCATGATCGCCATGTCCCTGCTCGCGCTGCTGCCCGTGCTGGTCTTCTTCCTCGCCTTTCAGCGGTATCTCGTCGAAGGTGCGGCCACCTCCGGGCTGAAGGGCTGAGTCACCACCATGACCGTACGTATCGCCCGCGCCGCCGGCCGCCCGCAGCGGCCCGAGAAGTTCGTCCGGTTCGCGCTCTTCGCCGAGTCCCTGCTCACCGGGGTGTGGATCACCGTGGCGGCCCTGCCGCTGATCACCCTTCTGCCCGCGTTCGCCGCGGGCTGCGCGCATCTGCGCCGGCAGCCGGCCGGTGAGCGGGGCGGGCTGCGGGAGTTCGCCGCCGATCTACGGGACGCGGCACGGACCGGATGGCGGGTGTCCCTGTTGTGGTGGGCGGCGCTCGCGCTGCTCGCCTTCGACCGGCAGGTCGCCCGGTCGGGGCTGCTGCCGGGCGGCCGGCTGCTCGCCGCCGTCAGCGTGCTGGGGCTGACGGCCCTGGCCGTCTGGGGACTCCGTACGGCTGCCGCCTGGCGGCCCGGCGCCGACTGGGCGCCGACGGTCCGGGCCGCGGGCCGCCGGAGCCTGACCGATCCGGCCGGATCCCTGCTGCTCGTCGGTGGGTTCGTCGCCCTCGCGCTCACCGCCTGGCAGGTGCCGCCCCTGGCCGCGCCCGCCTTCGGGTGTCTCGCCGCGGCAGCCGTCGCGGCGGACCGCCGCTGACCCGACCCTCGTACCGAACTCGCGCGCACCACGCACCCGCGTGCGATCCGTCATGCCCATTCATGCCCGTTCACGCAACGAATTGGAGCCGTGATGTCCCCGATCCCCCGCCGTACCGTCCTCAAGGCCGCCGCCGTCACCGGCGCGGCCACCCCCCTCTCCTGGGTGCTGAGCGACGCCACTCAGCAGGCGGCCGCGGCCGGCCCGGCCACCGCGAAGACCGACGAAGGCCCCGTCGAGATCGGCTGGCTGGAGGAGACCGGGCTCGGCGCCGCCCCCGGCTCCACGTTCGGCGTGCCATGGGCGCAGGGGCGCTACCCGGCCGATCAGAAATTCGCCCTCGCCACAGCCGACGGCAAGGACGTCCCCGTACAGACCTGGGCCACCGCCACATGGCCCGACGGCTCCCTGAAGTGGACCGCGCACGCGGTCGGACCCGAGGCGGCAGGCGCCAAGAAGTTCGCCCTCACCGCCGGTGCACCCACCGCGCCCGCGGCCAAGGTCGACGTCAAGTCCACCGGCGGCGCCATCACCGTCTCCACGGGGGCCATCACCGCGACGATCGGGAAGACCGGCTCCTCCCTGATCACTTCCCTCACCCGCGGCTCCACCGAGATCGCCAAGGACGGCCGACTCGTCCTGATCCGGCAGGGCGAGATCGAGGACGGCGACCAGGGGCAGGAGAAGTACGAACGCTTCGAGAGCACCATCGGCAGGACGGAGGTCGAACAGAGCGGCCCGGTCCGCGCCGTCGTCCGCATCGACGGCAAGCACCGCCGCGGGAGCCGCTCCTGGCTGCCGTTCTCCGTGCGGCTGTACTTCTACGCGGGCGCCGAGTCATTCCGCATGATGCACACCATCACCTTCGACGGCACGCAGGAACCCGGAAAGGCGAGCGGCGACTTCATCCGCGGGCTGGGCGTCCGCTTCACCGTCCCGATGCGTGACGAGACGTACGACCGGCACGTCCGCATCGGCGGCGACGACACCGGCATGCTCCGCGAAGCCGTCAAGGGCATCACCGGGCTGCGCCGCGACCCCGGCGTCGCCGTCCAGGCCGCCCAGTTCGAAGGCACGAAGCTGCCCGACCCCGCCACCTGGGACCAGCGCGTCACCACCCGTCTCCCGCTCATTCCGACCTGGGGCGACTACACCCTCAGCCAGCTGTCCGCAGACGGCTTCACGCTGCGCAAGCGCACCAGGAACGGCCACGGCTGGATCGCCGCGGGCGGCGGCCGACGCGCCTCCGGCTTCGGCTACGTCGGCGGGGCGAGCGGTGGACTCTCCTTCGGGCTGCGCGACTTCTGGGAGAAGTTCCCCGCCCAGCTCGACATCCGGGGCGCCGACACCCAGGCCGCCGAGGTCACGCTCTGGCTGTGGTCGCCCGAGGCCGAGCCGATGGACCTGCGCTTCTACCACGACGGCCTGGGTCAGGACACCTATCCCGAACAGCTCGAAGGCCTCAACATCACCTACGAGGACTACGAGCCCGGCTTCGGCACCCCGTACGGCATCGCCCGCACCAGCGAACTCGTCTTCTGGGCCAACGACTCCACACCCGGTGCCGAAGCGCTTGCCCAGCAGTCACGCACCGTCCGCACCCTGCCGCAGCTCGTCGCCCCGACGTCCCAGCTGATCGGCGCCAAGGTCTTCGGCGGACTGTTCTCCCCGGTCGACCGCTCGACCCCCGCGAAGGCGAAGATCGAGGACCACCTGGACTTCCTCTTCACGTACTACAAGGACCAGGTCGAGATGCGCCGTTGGTACGGCTTCTGGGATTACGGCGACGTCATGCACTCGTACGACCCCGCCCGCCACCAGTGGCGCTACGACATCGGCGGTTACGCCTGGGACAACTCCGAGCTCTCACCCGACCTCTGGCTCTGGTACGCCTACCTGCGCTCCGGCCGCGCGGACATCTTCCGCTTCGCCGAGGCCATGACCCGCCACACCGGCGAGGTCGACGTCTACCACCTCGGCGACTGGGCCGGGCTCGGTACCCGCCACGGCGTCCAGCACTACGCCGACAGCGCCAAACAGCAGCGCATAGCCAACACCACGTACCGGCGCTTCTACTACTTCCTCACCGCGGACGAACGCGTCGGCGACCTGATGCGCGCCAACGTCGACTCCGACGAGACGTTCCTCGGCCTCGACCCGCTCCGCAAGATCCGTACCGAGCCCTACACGCCCGACCGGCACGCCCTCTCCATCGGCTTCGGCACGGACTGGAGCGGGCTCGTCTCCGCCTGGCTCACCGAATGGGAACGCGGCGGCCCCAAGGCGGACAAGGCGAAGGCCCGTGTCCTCGGCACCATGGAGACGATCGCCGCTCAGCCCAACGGCTTCGTCCAGGGCAGCGGCCTGTACGACCTGGACACCGGGAAGTTCGCCGTCGCCACCGAACCCGTCGTCAGCGTCTCCCACCTGTCCGCCGTCTTCGGACTGAACGAACTGTGCGCCGAACTCATCGGCCTCGTCGACATGCCCGCGTTCAAGGACGCGTATCTGGACTACTGCCGGTACTTCAACGCCACCAAGGCGGAGCAGAGCGCGCGCTACGGAACGGACTTCGGCAGCCTGCTGCTGTTCCAGGGCCACTCGCGGCTCGACGCGTACGCCGCCGTCCAGACCGGCGACGCGAAGCTCGCGGCCCGCGCCTGGGAGAAGTTCTACAAGAGCGACGGCTACCAGGAATCAGCTCCCTGGAAGACGGAGAAGGTGAGCGGACCCGTCGCCACCGTCGCCGGCAGCGAGGCCAACTGGGTCTACACCAACGACACCGCCCTGTACGGACTCGCCGCCATCGAGAACCTCGCGCTCCTCGGTGACCGGATGCCGGCCTGAGGCAGCCGAAGCACGCCCCGGGCCGGGCCGCCGACCACGACCTCGGTCAACGCATCCGGCCCAGGGCGTCCTTCACCCGCCGCGCGTCGCGCAGCCGCTGCTCGTACGTCGCCCCGACCACCAGCAGCAGCAGACCCGCCAGCGCGGGCGGCAGCCAGCGCGGCAGCGCACCCACGACCTGGATCACATACGGCGCCAGTTCGTGCAGCGCGTCCATGGCCAGCACCGCACCACCGAGCAGCAGCAGCGCCTGCAGCCGCAGCCGCGCCCCGGCCAGCGTGATGACCAACGCCGCCAGTCCGAGCAGCAGCGGCCGCACCCATGACGGGTCGGCCCAGGCCGCGAAGACGCTCGGCACCAGCGTCGCCGCCAGCCCCGCTCCGTACGCGGTCCACGAGGACGCCGCCGGATCACGGCGCCGCCGCAGCACACCGACGACCAGCGCAGGCAGCGTCACCGGCAGGGTGTACGCCTCAGGGGCCGACACATCCGAAGCCGACAGCCGCACCCAGGTCGCCAGGACGAACAGGACCACGGCCAGATAACCGGCCGCCGGCCGCCGCTCGGCACGCACGGCCGTGCCCGCCGCGAGCACCCCGCACAGTGCGAGGACCAGAGCCAGGAACGGCGCATCGGGTACGGCCATCGCGACCGCCACCACCGCGGCGACGGCGCCGGTCAGCTCGACCGGCAAGGTCGGCGGCCCGCCCCGCAGCCGCGCCCCGAGCAGGACCGTCACCGTGGGGACGACCAGCATGAGCGGCGCGGCCCGGTACGTAGCCAGCTCCAGCGAGGCCCCCAGCGCACCGGCAAGCACCATCGCGCACACCACGGCCGCACACGCGGACACCGCCTGCATCAGCCGGGTCACCCGCGCCGCCGGCGCCGCATCGGCACGCGTCACCACCGCCGCCGCCCCGAACAGCACCAGCAGCGCCCCGAACACACCGTAGGTGGCGGGCTCCGCGGCCAGCGACAGCGTCCCCGCGCTCACCGCCCCGACCACGGCGCACACCAGCGCGGCCGACGCCACAGGGCCCGCGCCGAGGCGCACCGCCCGCACCGTCACCGCGAGGAGCGCCGCGACCAGCAACGCCTGCACCGCCACCGCCACCGCGTACGGAGCATCCAGGGAAACGGGCAGCACCAGCAGCCCCGCCCAGCCGAGCACCAGCGCACTCGCACCCGCCGCACCCCGCCATGCCGCACGGGGGGAGACCACCGCTCCGGCCGCCCGCACACACCACGCCCACCAGCGGTACGCCGCCCCTGTCAGACCGGCCACCACCAGAAGAATCACCGGAGCCGTGGAGAGCTGCGACCACTCCATCCCCTCCAGCCCGAGTGCACCGCGGGCACGGCCCTGCGGCACACCGGACCACACAGCAGTCAACCGCGACACCGGACCCATCAGCGTCATCCCGACCGCGGGTGCCGCGGACAGCACCGACCCGGCGACCACCACACCCGACGCCCACAGCACGCCCTGCCCGGCCGGTCGCGGCAGGGGAGCCCGTACCGCCGTCAGCAGCACCAGACCGCACAGCAGATACACCGGAACCGACCAGTCCGTGTCTGCCCCCGCACGCAGCACGCCGCCCACCCCGGCCACCACGGCGAGTCCGGCCGACAACCCACCGGCCACCGCGAACTCCTTCGGCGCCCGCCACACGCCGAACAGCGCGACCGCCGCCCCCGCCAGCAGCAGCGCACCGGGCGCCACCGCCGCCGCCGGCGTACCCGCCGTCACCGACAGAGCCAGAGCCACCAGCAGCCCGGCCGCCCCGGAGAGACAACCACCGACGGTCGCGGTCGTCCGCACCGCAACACCCTTGCCCCGCAGGGCGATCGCACAGTCCAGCGCCGCCGTCAGCAGCAGCGCCCCGGCGAAGACCGACGCCTGCGCACCCACCGCCCAGGTCCACAGCACCAGCGTGAACTGCACGCTCACCACAGCCATCGGCAGCGGCAGACGCAGCTTTCCGAGCGCCAGACCGTAGGCCGCCCACAGAACCGCCAGGACCGCCGAAGCGGCCGAGGCGAACCCGAGACCGCCGGTGTCCGGCGCCGCCACCCGGTGCAGCGCATAGGCATCCAGCACCATCAGCACCAGTGCGAGCGCGCCCAGCGACTCGGCCGTCGACGACAGCCCACGGCGCAGCAGCACGGCGGGCGTGGCCAGCGCGGCGACCGTCACCAGAGCGAGCACCGCCGAGCGGCCGCCGATCCCCATCTGACCCCAGCTGACCAGGGTGAATGCGATCGCCGCGATCGTCAGGAGCAGACCGCCCAGAGTCAGCAGCACATTCTGTGCACTGCGCGGCGGCACCGGGGCCGCCGAGGGGAACGAGGGCGTGAACGCGGCCGGGCCCGGTCGTCCGGGCGGTGCCGCGGGAGGCGTGGCCGGCGGCTGCAGAACGCTCAGCAGCCAGGCACGACGGGTCAGCAGTTGCATCCGGCGGGCGTCCAGCCGGGCCAGTTCACGGTCGAGGAGCGCCAATTCCTCGGCGGGCGGCGGCACATGTTCCATGAGCGGAGTGTGGCGCGGCCCACAGCTTCGGACATGCGCTCGGATACTCAGCCGGGGGACTGAGTACGCGCAGACTGGGACCCATGGACTGGAGCCACTACCGTTTTGTGAGTATCTGGGACGTATCCGCCCCACCCGCTGTCGTGTACGGAGTCCTCGAACGCGCCGAGGAGTACCCGCGATGGTGGCCGCAGATCCGCGAGGTCGCCACCGTCGACGACGCCACCGGAACCATGCGGATCCGCTCCGTCCTCCCGTACGACCTCGTCATGACCGTCCGCGAGAGCCGCCGCGACCCGGCGGCCGGAGTGCTCGAAGTGACCCTCGACGGCGACCTCGAAGGCTGGGCCCGCTGGACCGTCACCGCACACGGCACCGGCACCCGCGCCACGTACGAGCAGGAGGTCGAGGTGCGCCGGAGGCTGATGCGGCTGCTCTCGGTGCCGGGACGCGCGGTGTTCCGGGCGAACCACGCGCTGATGATGCGGGCCGGACGCCGAGGGCTGGTGGTCCGTCTCGAAGGAGTTTGAACCACACCCGCCGAGCCCTGTATGGTTCATTGCGTTCCCGGGCGATTAGCTCAGTGGGAGAGCGCTTCGTTCACACCGAAGAGGTCACTGGTTCGAAACCAGTATCGCCCACCCCGGGAGAGGCCGGTCCGTCGGATTCATCGACGGACCGGCCTCTGCACGTCCGGATCACGACCAGCGGACCGGCTTCCGCAGACCCGCGATCATGCCGCCGCCGGCAGTTCCGGACGCAGTGGCCAGGCCGGGTCCACCGCCTCCGGCGTACCGCTCTTCGCGAACCACGCCTGCAGCCCCCGCGCCTGCGCCGCATGCCACACCGCCTGCAAGGTGTGCAGCTCCGACGGGGACAACCGCTCCAGACGGGACGAGAAGCGCCGTCCCACCGCCCGCACCAGCTCCAGCGACGCCGCCGCGTCGGCCGCCGCATCATGGGCGCCGTCCAGCACCACCTCGTACTGCGCACAGAGATCCGTGAGCGTGCGCCGGCCCTTGCGGTAGCGGTCAAGATGCTTGTCGAGGACCCGCGGATCCAGTACGCACAGCGGCGTGTTCTCCAGGTACCCGGCCAACGACGACGCCCGGTGCCGTTTCAGTTCCCGGTCCAGCAGCGTCAGATCGAACGGCGCGTTCATCACGACGAGAGGCCGCCCGGCCGCGCACTGCTCGGCGAGCGCCCTGGCTATCTCCTCCACCACCGGCGCCGGCCACCTGCCGTTGCGCTGAAGGTGATCGTCGGTCAGCCCGTGGATCTCGGTGGCCCCCACGGGCACCGGCACCCCCGGATTCACCAGCCAGCGGGTCACGCGCATGCGCCCGCCCGCCGTGTCCTGGACGACCAGGGCCGCCGAAACGATGCGGTCCTCCTCGACGTCCACTCCTGTTGTCTCGGTGTCAAAAGCGGCCAGTGGCCCCTCATACCAGTGAGTCATCCCCGAACTCCTCGTGCCCGACCGGCAGATGGTGTGATTCCCCTGCCCGATTCGGTGATACCCGGGCCCTTTGCCTGATACGCCGTTTGCGGACCGCTCCGTGCGGTGACAACACAGGTGACGGGCGCAGAAGTTGCCCCGAGGACTCACCAACCGAACGAACCGAACGGCACAGCCCGGAAGGCATACGGAGCCATGGCGCTCGCGCAGCCCGAATCAGGGGGCCCCTCCCGTGCCGAAGGCTACGGGGGAGGGCTGTTGCCCCAGCAGATCGCTCCGCTGCGCGGCACACTCGCCACCACCGCCTGCATGGAGACCCTCCAGGTGGGCTACTTGCACGCGGTCGCGGCCGCGGCGGGGTGCTCCCTGTCGCAGCCCTTCCCCGACAACGGCATCGACTGGCATGTCAGCCACGGCGCCCCCGGTCACCTCGTCGACGACGAGGTGACCATAAAGGTGCAGCTGAAATGCACCTATCAGATACCACCGCACCCGTCCGGACCGACGTTCGCCTTCACGCTGGACAACGCCCACCTCGTGAAGCTCGCCCGGACGCCCGTGTCGGTGCACAAGATCCTGGTCGTGATGGTTGTGCCCCGCAGCCAGGACGACTGGCTGCGGGCCGGACACGACCGGCTCGACCTGCGGCACTGCTGCTACTGGACCAACCTGGCCGGCCACGCGGTGACAGGCCGGCACAGGACCACTGTGCGGATCCCGACCACGCGCATATTCGACGACCGCGCGCTCTGCGAGATCATGACGCGGGTCGGGGCGGGAGGGAGACCCTGATGCACCGGCCGATGGACGAGCCCGTCGACGCAGCGATGCCGTCGGGCACACGACCACACCCCAGCGAGACGGTGGGCCACTGGCCCACGGCGCTGCCGCCCGTCGGGGACATCCCCGATCCCGCCCGCGTCGACCCCGCGGTCCTCGGTGCCCTGCTGGACCGGCACGGCTGGCGTCGCCGCGGCGGCTCGGCCGGACGGTACAGCCGGTGGACCCCGCCGGGAACCGTGGCACCCTCCGGCGGCGGTACGAGTCTGCTCGTACCCGACACCACCGCCTTCCCCGACAGTGAGGACCTGCTCGCCGAGGCACTCACCGCGCTCGCCCGAAGCGCCGCACCCTCAGCCCGAGACGTCCTGGTCTCCCTCGCCGTGCCCAGCGACGAGATCCGCTGGTGGCGCGACGTCCCCGACGGTGCGCTCGGGGCAGCCGGCGCCGCCGGAGCGGCCAGCTGGAGCGGCGCCGAACAGCTGCGCGCCGCGGCCCGGCAGATCCTTCTCGCCGGGGCGCTCGCCGTGCGGGGGCGCACCGGCTTCCACGGCGCACGCCACCGCCGCAGGGCCCTGGCCTCGCTCGAAGGCATCCTCGTCGGACCCGCGCCGGGCGGCCGCGATCTCACCGCGTATCTCCCCGTCGAACCGGGCCGCGCCGTCTCCGTACGGCTCTACCACGCCCTGCACGCCACCCGCGAGGCCATCGACTTCCAGCGCGCCACCGGGGGCATGGAAGCCTTCGACGGCGCTGTCGAGGCCGGTGTCAGCCGGGAGCTGACCCAGGCCGTCATCGCCCTGGTCCGCGGCTCGGAAGGGACGAGGATCTCCCTCGCCTGGGCGCCCGCCGCGGGAACCCCCGAAGGCTGCCCGGCCCGTCCCGAACCGGTCGAGTTCTCACCCGGCGACCTGCCCGCCCTGCGGCTGGCCGGCGCCCGCTACGTCGAGGACGAACCCGCCGTCAACGTCCGGATCACCGGCGCCGTCGTCCGGATGCGCCGCTCGGGACCGCGCGGCGCCGGAATCGTGCGACTGCGGGTCCTGGCCGGCGCCGAGGTCCCGCACGTCCGGCTGGAGCTCGACGAGGAGGCGTACCGGATCGCCGGTCACGCCCATCTCGTCGGGCTGCCGATCCGGGTGGAGGGGCGGCTGGAGAGCCGGGACGGCTTCCGGCGGCTGACGCGGGCCTCGCAGGTGGTACCCGTACAGGTCGACGAGGCGGAACGGGACCGGCTGATGAAATCGCTCCAGGAGAACCTCGACTTCTTCGAGGAGGCCTGCACGGGCGAATAGGCGCACCGTGCCGGGCAGGCGGGCGGGCGGCCGGAGCGAACCCTTTCGCTAAGGGGGCCGTCGGCTCGGTACGATTCGTCTTGCGTGCGCGGTGGAACAGGGCGCGCACCCCCCTTCAGTCAGGAGAGACCGGTGTCAGACGTCCGTGTGATCATCCAACGCGATTCCGAGCGGGAAGAGCGCGTGGTGACGACGGGCACTACGGCTGCCGAGCTCTTCCCCGGCGAGCGCACCGTCGTCGCCGCCCGGGTCGCCGGTGAGCTGAAGGACCTCGCGTACGTCGTCGCCGACGGCGAGGTCGTCGAGCCCGTCGAGATCTCCTCCGAGGACGGCCTGAACATCCTCCGGCACTCGACCGCGCACGTCATGGCGCAGGCCGTGCAGGAGCTCTTCCCCGAGGCCAAGCTCGGTATCGGCCCGCCGGTCAAGGACGGCTTCTACTACGACTTCGACGTCGAGAAGCCGTTCACGCCCGAGGACCTCAAGGCCATCGAGAAGAAGATGCAGGAGATCCAGAAGCGGGGACAGCGGTTCTCCCGCCGGGTCGTCACCGACGAGGCCGCCCGCGAGGAGCTGGCCGACGAGCCGTACAAGCTGGAGCTCATCGGGATCAAGGGTGCCGCCTCCACCGACGACGGCGCCGATGTCGAGGTGGGCGGCGGCGAGCTGACCATCTACGACAACCTGGACGCCAAGACCGGTGACCTGTGCTGGAAGGACCTCTGCCGTGGTCCGCACCTGCCGACCACCCGGAACATCCCGGCGTTCAAGCTGATGCGGAACGCCGCGGCGTACTGGCGGGGCAGCGAGAAGAACCCGATGCTCCAGCGCATCTACGGCACCGCCTGGCCCACCAAGGACGAGCTCAAGGCGCACCTGGAGTTCCTGGAGGAGGCCGCCAAGCGCGACCACCGCAAGCTCGGCAACGAGCTGGACCTCTTCTCCTTCCCCGACGAGATCGGTCCCGGCCTCGCCGTCTTCCACCCCAAGGGCGGCATCGTCCGCCGGGCCATGGAGGACTACTCGCGCAAGCGCCACGAGGAGGAGGGCTACGAGTTCGTCTACTCGCCGCACGCCACCAAGGGCAATCTGTTCGAGAAGTCCGGCCACCTGGACTGGTACGCCGAAGGCATGTACCCGCCCATGCAGCTCGACGACGGGGTGGACTACTACCTCAAGCCGATGAACTGCCCCATGCACAACCTGATCTTCGACGCTCGCGGCCGCTCCTACCGCGAACTGCCGCTGCGCCTCTTCGAGTTCGGCACGGTCTACCGCTACGAGAAGTCGGGCGTGGTGCACGGCCTGACCCGCTCGCGCGGTTTCACGCAGGACGACGCGCACATCTACTGCACCAAGGAGCAGATGGCGGAGGAGCTCGACAAGACGCTCACCTTCGTCCTGAACCTGCTGCGCGACTACGGTCTGACCGACTTCTACCTGGAGCTCTCCACCAAGGACCCGGAGAAGTTCGTCGGCTCGGACGAGATCTGGGACGAGGCCACGGAGACGCTGCGCCAGGTGGCCGAGAAGCAGGGCCTTCCCCTGGTTCCCGACCCGGGCGGCGCCGCGTTCTACGGCCCGAAGATCTCGGTCCAGTGCAAGGACGCCATCGGCCGTACCTGGCAGATGTCGACCGTGCAGCTCGACTTCAACCTGCCGGAGCGCTTCGACCTGGAGTACACCGGCCCCGACGGGACCAAGCAGCGCCCGGTCATGATCCACCGCGCCCTGTTCGGTTCCATCGAGCGGTTCTTCGCCGTGCTGCTGGAGCACTACGCGGGTGCGTTCCCGGTGTGGCTGGCCCCGGTCCAGGCGGTCGGCATCCCGATCGGCGACGCGCACATCCCGTACCTCCAGGAGTTCGCGGCGGCGGCCAGGAAGAAGGGCCTGCGGGTCGACGTGGACGCCTCGTCCGACCGCATGCAGAAGAAGATCCGCAACCAGCAGAAGGCCAAGGTGCCCTTCATGATCATCGCGGGTGACGAGGACATGGCCAACGGCGCCGTCTCCTTCCGCTACCGCGACGGGTCGCAGGAGAACGGCATCCCGGTCGACGAGGCCATCGCCAAGATCCAGAAGGCCGTCGAGGACCGCGTCCAGGTCTGACCGTCAGGAGACTCCCGGGGCCCACGCAGCGCTAGTCGCTCTGCGTGGGCCCCTTCTCGTCCTCCCGGGTGAACACCTGGACCAGCCACGACGAGAACGAACCCGTCACCGCCCCCAGCAATGCCAGACCGCAGACCATCAGCCCCGTCGCGACGGTCCGGCCGCCCGCCGTGACCGGAACCGCGTCGCCGTACCCCACTGTGGTGAGCGTCTCGCACGCCCACCACACCGCGTCGCCGAAGGTACGGATCGAGGCGCCCGGAGCATCGTGCTCCTGGTGGTACACGGCCAGCGCTGCCGAGAATCCGAGCAGCAGAGCGGTCATACCGGCGTAGGCGATCACCCGGGCGTACAGACTCAGCCGTGGCTGCTCCCTTCGCCGCTGGAGGGCGGTGTAGAGCCGGATCAGGCGAAGCGGCCGCAGCAGTGGAAGCACCAGCACCACCGTGTCTAGCCAGTGGGTGCGCAGGAACCGCAGGCCCTGGCCGCTGAGCCGGATCCGTACGCCGAAGTCCACCGCGAAGAACAGCCAGGTGCAGCAGACCAGGATCAGGGCGAGGCCGCGCCACGGCTCGGCGTCGTGGGGGGCGAGGACCCGGCCCGCGTACCCGAGGAGGAAGACCAGCGACGCGAGGAAGAGCGGTACTTCCGTGCGCTGCTCCCAGCGACTGAACCGCAGAGGGGTGGAGTCCGTGGGCTGGTCGCTCATCGCCTCAGCATCGCCGTCCGCCGACCGGTGCGGCCCCGGCGACACGCTCGGCGGGAGTGAAGCAATATGCTGATCGGCATGACGACTGAGCCGGAGCAGCAGATCGGAGTGGGAACGCCCGACGCGTTCCAGCGCCTGTGGACGCCTCACCGGATGGCGTACATCCAGGGTGAGAACAAGCCGACCGGCCCGGAGGCCGGCGACGGCTGTCCGTTCTGCGCGATCCCGGCGAAATCGGACGAGGACGGACTCGTCGTGGCGCGCGGCGAGAAGGTCTATGCCGTGCTCAATCTGTATCCGTACAACGGCGGCCACCTCATGGTGGTGCCGTACCGGCACGTCGCCGACTACACGGAGCTGGACGGTCCGGAGACGCTCGAGCTGGCCGACTTCACCAAGCGCGCCATGTCGGCGCTGCGGGTGGCCTCGGGGGCGCACGGCTTCAACATCGGGATGAACCAGGGAGCGGTGGCGGGCGCGGGCATCGCCGCCCATCTGCATCAGCACCTGGTGCCCCGCTGGGGTGGCGACACGAACTTCATGCCGGTGGTGGGTCACACGAAGGTGCTGCCGCAGCTGCTGGCCGACACCCGGAAGATGCTGGCCGACGCCTGGCCCGCGGCCTGAGTCGAGCGGTACGCGTGTGGGGTGCCCCGGAGTGGTCCGGGGCACCCCACACGCGTCTCCGCCGCGTCCCTATGCGTCGTACATGTCGGCCTTCTTCGGCGTCGGATCCTGCACGAATCCGCTGAGAATCATGGAGCGGTTGTCGAAGCGCTCGGTGTCGACGCCGTTCTCGTCGAGGACGCGGAGCGCCGCGCTGTGCACGGCCCGCAGGACCGGGGTGGCGGCTCGGATCGCGTCGTCCGCCATGAAGCGGTGGCGCCACGGCTTCTCGGCCCAGGCGTGGCGCAGGCCGAACGGCTCCGGGAGAGTGATCTTGCCGCCCAGGTAGTCGAGCAGCGGCGGGTACCAGGTGAAGGGGGCGCGCAGGGCCAGGCGGACGACCTCCTTGGGCTCCACCAACGGGAGTATGACCTTGCGGGTCTCCCAGAACCTGACCGTCTTGTTGACCGTCTTCTCCTTGGCCTTCGGCTTGCTCGTGAAGAGCGAGTGGACGGGGCCCAGGGCGTGCCCGGTGACCTCGATCCGCAGCGTTTCGTGGAGCACCGTGACAGTGATCATCATGGTGATCACCAGCTGGCCGTCCCAGAGGGTGAACTGGACACCCAGGTAGTGCCGGTCGCCGCTGCCGAACTGCTGGTGGTTGCAGATCCGCTGTATCTCGTGGGGCTTGATCTGGAAGGTGGCGACGTCCTCGCCGGCCGGGCGGGACACCTCGTCGGCGTTCTCACCGACGGGCGAGACGACCCAGTGCGTGACCGACGGGGTGGGGAATCCACCGGTGTGCAGCGGGCCGCGTTCCAGCATCTTGAGCTGGTCGTGGATGACGCGAATGAGGTCCCAGCTGCGGAACTGGTGGAATTCCTTGCCGGGATCCTTGGAGACGAGCTCCTCGGCGAGCTGCCAGCTGCCCCAGCGGGTTCCCATGCCGAGGATGCCCTTGGGGCCGGCGTAGAAGACGGAGTTGGACTGCTGCTCGGCCGCCAGCTTCTCCAGGCCCTGGCGGAGCGCCTCGCGGGCGGTCTCGTTCGGATTCTTCGGTACGGCCTCGGGGATCTTGGCGATGACACCACCGCCCGAGAGCAGCCCTTCCCAGCGGGCGCGCATGTCCTTGGCCGACGTCTCGGCGATCCGCTTGGCGATCAGCCAGCCGATGACGGGGGCGACGATCATCGCGCGAAGGTACAGCGCGAGGAGCCCGGTCACCGGCAGTTTGATCAGGAAGAACAGCGCCGCGATGCCGACGAGGGGGAGCAGGGCCATGCCGAGCGCGCCGAGGGCCTTGTCCTTGGTGGCGCCCAGGCCGTCACGGAGGCGGAAGGCAAGCACCCACAGGAGCAGTCCGGGCAGGAAGAGGAAGCCGAAGACCACGGTGACCAGGGTCAGTTTGGTGTCCCGCGCCTTGCGGAGCCGGGTCGCGGACAGGCAGTGCTCGACGACGGTCTGCGGGTCGGTTCCGAAGGACTGGATGAGGGCCTTGCGGGCGCCGCCCAGCATGCGTACCTGCACGGCGCGGGAGAAGGCCTCGCCGAGGTTGGGGGCGAAGTATTTGCTCTTGAAGAGCTTGGAACGGCCCTCCTCGATCTTGGACTTGTGCCACTCGCTGTCGGCTTTGAGAATCTCTTCCACCGGGCTGTCCCGGTACGCGGCGGAGGCAAGGGCGTTCGTCGCCACCGCCTGTCCGGCCGCCCCCTGGAGCGGGATCTGTGCTCCGGGAGAGAAATCGAATCCGTCGTTGGCCACCGTCGCCCCCACTTGCCACCAAGGATCTGCTCCTGCGGCCTTCCCAACTGCCGCGCCCGGCACACCTTCTGAGCTGGGATCACAGCGTATCGTCCGGATCAATGCGCTGCCCGTCCTTGGGGACAAGGACGGGCAGCACTGTCAACTATGTTCCGTTCGAGGCGTTTTCCTGCACTTCGCGGATGCGGTCCGCGAGCTGTGGGGGCATCGCTTCGTGCCGGGCGTACGACCGGTCGAATCGGCCGGTGCCGTGTGACAGCGAGCGCAGGTCGACCGCGTACCGGCCGATCTCCAGCTCCGGCACCTCGGCCCGTACCAGGGTGCGTCCCGGCCCCGACTGCTCGGTGCCGACCACCCGTCCGCGCCGCCCCGAAAGATCGCTCATCACCGGCCCCACGTAGTCGTCGGGGATCAGGACCTGGACCTCGGAGACGGGTTCGAGGAGCTGGATTCGGGTGTCCGCGGCCGCCTCCCGCAGCGCCAGTGCGCCTGCCGCCTGGAACGCGGCGTCGGACGAGTCCACGGAGTGCGCCTTCCCGTCCCGCAGGGTGATCCGGACGTCGACCAGGGGATGGCCGGCCGCCACTCCGCGGGCTGCCTGCGCACGCACCCCCTTCTCCACGGACGGGATGAACTGACGCGGCACCGCGCCGCCGACCACCTTGTCGACGAACTCGATGCCCGAACCGGGGGGCAGCGGCTCCACGTCGATCTCGCAGATGGCGTACTGGCCGTGGCCGCCGGACTGCTTGACGTGACGGCCGCGACCGGTCGACGGGCCGGCGAACGTCTCGCGCAGGGGCACCCTGTGCGGGACGGAGTCGACCTGAACCCCGTACCGGGTGCGCAGCCGGTCCAGGGCGACGTCCTGATGGGCCTCGCCAAGGCACCACAGGACCACCTGATGCGTGTCCTGGTTCTGTTCGAGGCGCATGGTCGGGTCCTCGGCGACGAGCCGTGCGAGCCCCTGGGAGAGCTTGTCCTCGTCCGCCTTGCTGTGTGCCTCGATGGCGAGCGGCAGCAGTGGATCGGGCATGCTCCACGGCTCCATCAGCAGCGGATCCTCCGGGGCCGAGAGGGTGTCCCCGGTCTCGGCGCTGCCCAGTTTGGCGACGCAGGCCAGATCTCCGGCGATGCAGCTGGTCAGGGCGCGCTGCTGCTTGCCGAACGGGGCGGAGAGCGCGCCGACCCGGACCTCCGCGTCGTGGTTGGGACGGGGTTCGTGGCCGGGATCGGTGAGACCGTGGCCGAGGACATGGACGGTTTCGTCGGGACGCAGGGTGCCGGAGAAGACGCGGACGAGCGAGACGCGTCCGACATACGGGTCGGAGGCCGTCTTGACCACCTCGGCGACCAGCGGTCCCTGGGGGTCGCAGGCGGGGGCGGGGCGCAGGGCGCCCTGCGGGGTGGTGACGGCGGGCAGCGGGTGCTCCAGCGGCGTCGGGAAGCCGCCCGTGATCAGGTCGAGGAGTTCGACGGTGCCGATGCCCTGACGGGCGCCGTCGGTGGCCGGCGCCGCGGTGAGGACGGGGTGGAAGGTGCCGCGGGCGACGGCGCGCTCCAGGTCGTCGATGAGGGTCTTGATGTCGATGTCCTCGCCGCCGAGGTAGCGGTCCATCAGGGTCTCGTCCTCGCTCTCGGCGATGATCCCCTCGATCAGCCGGCTGCGGGCGTCCTGGAGCGGTGTCTGCTGGTCGTCGGCGGGCGGGGTCGCCTTCCGCTCGCCGCTGGAGTAGTCGAAGATCCGCTGTGAGAGGAGTCCGGTGAGTCCGGTCAGCGGGGCGTGCCCGTCCGGGCCCTCGGCGCCGAGCACCGGGAGATAGAGCGGCAGGACGGCGTCGGGGTCGTCGCCGCCGAAGATCTCTCCGCAGACCCGGGTCATCCCGTCGAAGGAGGTGCGCGCGGTGTCGAGGTGGGTGACGACGATCGCGCGCGGCATGCCGACGGCGGCGCACTCCTCCCACACGGCGCGGGTGGTGCCCACCACGGAGTCGGCCTCCTGGGCCGCCGAGACAACGAAAAGGGCCGCGTCCGCTGCCCGCAGACCGGCCCTGAGTTCCCCGACGAAGTCGGCGTATCCGGGGGTGTCCAACAGATTGATCTTGTATCCGCCCCATTCGACGGGGACCACGGAGAGCTGTACGGAGCGTTGCTGACGGTGTTCGATCTCGTCGTAGTCGGAGATCGTCCCGCCGTCTTCGACCCGGCCGGCCCGATTGACCGCTCCGGCGGTCTGTGCGAGGGCTTCGACGAGGGTGGTCTTGCCCGAACCGCTGTGGCCGACCAGCACCACATTCCGTATGGAGGAGGGCCGGTCGGCCGTTGCTGCTCTGCCGGCGGCCCCGGTGTGTGCGTGTGCCTTGTCGCCCATGATGTGCCTCCCGGTGGAGTGCGCTGTGCGGGGGAGCTTGTCTGGCGCGTTGAGGGGAGATGAAGGGCGCGGGCACGGGGAGCCGCCGCGGCGGCTTCGGCGACGCCCGCGGTAATTCGAGCTTTCCACTCCGGTCGGCCTGCGTCCATACGTCGTACGCCGACGCACCTGGACGGGTGCCCGGAGGTTGGACCCCTGGACGGGTGACTACGATGGGCCAGCCGGTGGCCGAAGGGGCCGCACGGCCCACCGACCCCTCGGGAAGGCCATGCTGAACAAGTACGCGCGTGCATTTTTTACGCGTGTCCTCACACCGTTCGCCGCACTGCTGCTCCGTCTCGGCGTGAGCCCTGACGCGGTCACGCTCATCGGTACGGCCGGAGTGATGGCAGGTGCGCTGGTCTTCTTCCCCATGGGTGAGTTCTTCTGGGGCACGATCGTCATCACGATCTTCGTCTTCTCCGACCTCGTCGACGGGAACATGGCCCGGCAGGCCGGAATCTCCAGCCGCTGGGGCGCGTTCCTGGACTCGACGCTGGACCGGGTCGCCGACGGGGCGATCTTCGGTGGGTTCGCGCTCTGGTACGCGGGCAACGGCGACGACAACGTGCTCTGCGCCGTGGCGATCTTCTGCCTGGCGAGCGGCCAGGTGGTCTCGTACACGAAGGCCCGCGGCGAATCGATCGGCCTGCCGGTCGCGGTCAACGGTCTGGTCGAACGTGCCGAGCGGCTGGTCATCTCGCTGGTGGCGGCCGGGCTGGCCGGGTTCCACAAGTTCGGTGTGCCGGGGATCGACATCCTGCTGCCGATCGCGCTGTGGATCGTCGCCGTCGGCAGTCTGGTGACGCTCGTGCAGCGGGTGGTGACCGTGCGCCGCGAGTCCGCGGAGGCCGACGCGGCCGCCGCGGCGGCGGACCGGGGGAGCGAGGCCGCACAGTGAGCGACGCCCGGGGGGAGTCGAAGCCAGGGCTGAAGGACCGGCTGACCGACGGTCTGTACGGGCTCGGCTGGGGCGCGGTCAAGAAGCTCCCCGAGCCGGTCGCCCAGGCCCTCTTCCGTACCCTCGCCGACCAGGTGTGGAGGCGGCGCGGCAAGAGTGTGCTGCGGCTGGAGTCGAACCTGGCGAGGGTGGTGCCGGACGCGAGCCCGGCCCGGCTGGCCGAGCTCTCCAGGGCCGGGATGCGCTCGTACATGCGCTACTGGATGGAGTCGTTCCGCCTGCCGACGTGGAGTCCGGAGCGGATCAAGGCCGGCATAGACGTGGCGGACGCCCACCGGCTGACCGACGGTCTCGACGCCGGACGCGGTGTGATCCTCGCCCTGCCCCACCTGGCCAACTGGGACCTTGCCGGGGCCTGGGTCACCACCGATATGAAGGTGCCGTTCACCACGGTCGCCGAGCGGCTGAAGCCCGAATCGCTGTACGACCGTTTCGTCGCCTACCGCGAGGGGCTCGGCATGGAGGTACTGCCGCACACCGGCGGGTCCGCCTTCGGCACCCTGGCACGGCGCCTGCGCGACGGCGGCCTGGTCTGTCTGGTCTCCGACCGCGACCTGTCCGCATCCGGTGTCGAGGTGACGTTCTTCGGCGACACGGCGCGGATGCCTGCCGGCCCCGCGCTGCTGGCCCAGCAGACCGGTGCGCTGCTGCTGCCCGTGACGCTCCGGTACGACGGGACCCCGGTGATGAAGGCGCGGATCCACCCGGCCGTCGAGGTACCCGAGTCAGGTACGCGTACCGACAAGACGTCTGTGATGACACAGGCGCTGGCCGATGCCTTCGCCGTCGGAATCGCGGAGCACCCGGAGGATTGGCACATGCTGCAGCGGCTCTGGCTCGCCGACCTCGAACCCAGGGAGGAGCAGCCGTGAAGATCGGCATCGTCTGCCCGTACTCCTGGGACGTACCGGGCGGTGTGCAGTTCCATATCCGCGACCTGGCCGAGCACCTGATCCGCCTCGGTCACCAGGTGTCGGTGCTGGCCCCCGCGGACGACGAGACGCCGCTGCCGCCGTACGTGGTGTCCGCGGGCCGGGCCGTGCCCGTCCCGTACAACGGCTCCGTCGCCCGGCTGAACTTCGGATTCCTCTCCGCTGCGCGGGTGCGTCGCTGGCTCCACGACGGCACCTTCGACGTGATCCACATCCATGAGCCGACCTCGCCGTCGCTGGGGCTGCTCACCTGCTGGGCCGCGCAGGGGCCGATCGTGGCCACGTTCCACACCTCCAACCCGCGCTCCCGGGCGATGATCGCCGCGTACCCGATCCTGCAGCCCGCGCTGGAGAAGATCAGTGCGCGCATCGCGGTGAGCGAGTACGCGCGCCGGACCCTGGTCGAGCATCTCGGCGGTGACGCGGTGGTCATTCCGAACGGGGTCGATGTCGGCTTCTTCGACAAGGCCGAGCCCAAGCCCGAATGGCAGGGCGGGACGATCGGCTTCATCGGGCGCATCGACGAGCCACGCAAGGGTCTGCCCGTCCTGATGAGGGCACTGCCCGCGATCCTCGCCGCCCGCCCGGACACCAGGCTGCTGGTGGCCGGCCGGGGCGACGAGGAGGAGGCCGTCGCCTCGCTGCCCGCGGAGATGCGTGAGCGCGTCGAATTCCTCGGCATGGTGAGCGACGAGGACAAGGCACGGCTGCTGCGCAGTGTCGACGTGTACGTGGCTCCCAACACGGGCGGCGAGAGCTTCGGGATCATTCTGGTCGAGGCGATGTCGGCGGGTGCGCCGGTGCTCGCCAGCGATCTGGATGCGTTCGCCCAGGTGCTGGACCAGGGCGCGGCGGGCGAGCTGTTCGCCAACGAGGACGCGGACGCGCTGGCGGCGGCGGCGATCCGGCTGCTCGGCGATCCTGCGCGGCGCGCGGAGCTGAGCGAACGGGGCGGCGCGCATGTGCGGCGGTTCGACTGGTCGACGGTGGCGGCGGACATCCTCGCGGTGTACGAGACGGTGACGGACGGGGCCGCATCGGTGGCGACGGACGAACGCACGGGCCTGCGGGCCCGGTTCGGGCTGGCCCGCTCCTGAAGCCGGACGGTCCTGTTCCGGGCCGGCCGGCCAAGGGCTGTCCGGGTTTCGTGCGGTCCGGACCGGGGCGGTGGACCGCACGCCCCGGCATCCCGGGGCCGTCCGGCCAGGGCCCGACCGGAGCGATCGAGGACCACGGTCCGAGGCTGCGTCCCGGGCCGGGGTGCGGGCCGGAGGGCCGGGGTGCGCGCGGCCGACGGTAGCCTTGCGGCCCGTGACCGAAACCCTCATCTGGATCGCCGTCGCGATCGTCGCGATCGGCCTGTACCTCAGCTGGACCGCCGGACGGCTGGACCGGCTGCACACGCGGATCGACGCCGCCCGCGCCGCCCTCGACGCACAACTGCTGCGCCGTGCCTCGGTCACCCAGGAACTGGCCACCTCCGGTGTCCTCGACCCGGCCGCGTCCATCGTGCTGTACGAGGCCGCGCACGCCGCCCGGCAGTCGGAGGAGGAGCACCGCGAGGTCGCGGAGAGCGAGCTCAGCACCGCGCTGCGGGCGGTGTTCGGCGAGCCGGCCCAGGTGGAGGCCGTGAAGGAGATCCCCGGCGGCGAGGATGCCGCGTCCGAGCTGGCCGCGGCGGTGCGACGGGTCCCGATGGCGCGGCGGTTCCACAACGACGCGGTGCGCGCGGCGCGTGCGCTGCGCAGGCACCGCACGGTGCGCTGGTTCCGGCTGGCCGGACACGCACCGTTCCCCTTGGCCTTCGAGATGGACGACGAGCCGCCGGTCGCGCTGGCGGACCGCCCGGTCAGCTGACGGGACGACGGCCGCCCCCGGGCCCGTCACGCGACGCTGTCGTCCCGCAAGGACCACCGTCACCGGTGCCGGCCGGGGCCCCACGCTCCTCCTCGGCGGAGACGCGCCGTCCATCCCGTATGCGGCCGTACGCCGCCAAAACGATCCACCGGCCTGCCATTGGCCCTTGCTGTGGACTGGTCACGAGGAGTTTGCTCAGCAGAGCACCAGAGAGCACCATCAGCATCTTTTTCTCCGAGTGAGGTCGATCCGTGTCCACGCTTCCCACCACCCCGCAGTCCACCGACTCCCCGGCGACCGGCACCGCGCGCGTCAAGCGCGGCATGGCCGAGCAGCTCAAGGGCGGCGTGATCATGGACGTCGTCAACGCCGAGCAGGCGAAGATCGCCGAGGACGCGGGCGCCGTGGCCGTCATGGCGCTCGAGCGGGTGCCCGCCGACATCCGCAAGGACGGCGGCGTGGCCCGGATGTCCGACCCGAACATGATCGAAGAGATCATCGAGGCCGTCTCCATCCCGGTGATGGCGAAGTCCCGCATCGGCCACTTCGTCGAGGCGCAGGTCCTGCAGTCCCTCGGCGTCGACTACATCGACGAGTCCGAGGTCCTCACCCCGGCCGACGAGGTCAACCACAGCGACAAGTTCGCTTTCACCACGCCGTTCGTCTGCGGCGCCACGAACCTGGGTGAGGCGCTGCGCCGTATCGCCGAGGGTGCGGCAATGATCCGCTCGAAGGGCGAGGCCGGCACGGGCAACGTCGTCGAGGCGGTCCGCCACCTGCGCCAGATCAAGAACGAGATCGCCCGGCTGCGTGGCTACGACAACAACGAGCTGTACGCCGCAGCCAAGGAGCTCCGCGCCCCGTACGAGCTGGTCAAGGAGGTCGCCGAGCTCGGCAAGCTGCCCGTCGTCCTGTTCTCCGCCGGTGGCGTCGCCACCCCGGCCGACGCCGCGCTGATGCGCCAGCTCGGCGCCGAGGGCGTCTTCGTCGGCTCCGGCATCTTCAAGTCCGGCGACCCGGCCAAGCGTGCCGCCGCCATCGTGAAGGCCACCACCTTCTACGACGACCCGAAGATCATCGCGGATGCCTCCCGCAACCTGGGCGAGGCCATGGTCGGCATCAACTGCGACACGCTGCCCGAGACCGAGCGCTACGCCAACCGCGGCTGGTAGTCACTGATGAGCGACACCCCTGTGATCGGAGTCCTGGCTCTTCAGGGCGACGTACGGGAGCACCTGATCGCCCTGGCCTCGGCCGATGCCCTGGCCAGGCCGATCCGGCGCCCCGAGGAGCTCGCCGAGGTCGACGGTCTGGTCATACCCGGTGGTGAGTCCACCACCATGTCCAAGCTGGCCGTCCTGTTCGGCATGCTGGAACCGCTGCGCGAGCGGGTGCGTGCGGGGATGCCGGTCTACGGCACCTGCGCGGGAATGATCCTGCTGGCGGACAAGATCCTCGACCCTCGCTCGGGCCAGGAGACCGTCGGCGGCATCGACATGATCGTGCGCCGTAATGCTTTCGGGCGGCAGAACGAGTCCTTCGAGGCGGCTGTCGAGGTCACCGGGATCGACGGTGGTCCGGTCGAAGGCGTCTTCATCCGGGCCCCCTGGGTGGAGTCGGTCGGCGCGCAGGCCCAGGTCGTGGCCGAGCACGGTGGTCACATCGTCGCCGTACGGCAGGGAAACGCCCTGGCGACGTCATTTCACCCGGAACTGACCGGGGACCACCGAGTTCACGCGCTCTTCGTCGACATGGTGCGCGCAGTCCGCTGACTCGATCCCGGTAGGATCTCTCGGGTTCGTTAAGAAATTGGTGACGCGAAGGAGACAGGCAGATGTCCGGCCACTCTAAATGGGCTACGACGAAGCACAAGAAGGCCGTGATTGACGCCAAGCGCGGCAAGCTCTTCGCGAAGCTGATCAAGAACATCGAGGTCGCGGCCCGCACCGGCGGTGTGGACCCCGAGGGCAACCCGACCCTCGTCGATGCGATCCAGAAGGCCAAGAAGAGCTCCGTCCCGAACAAGAACATCGACTCCGCGGTCAAGCGCGGTGGCGGTCTCGAAGCGGGCGGCGTCGACTACCAGACGATCATGTACGAGGGTTACGGCCCGAACGGTGTCGCGGTGCTCATCGAGTGCCTCACCGACAACCGCAACCGTGCCGCCTCCGACGTACGGGTCGCGATGACCCGCAACGGCGGTTCGATGGCCGACCCGGGTTCGGTCTCGTACCTCTTCAACCGCAAGGGCGTCGTCATCGTCCCCAAGGGTGAGCTGACCGAGGACGACGTCCTCGGTGCGGTGCTCGACGCGGGCGCCGAGGAGGTCAACGACCTCGGTGAGTCCTACGAGGTCGTCAGCGAGGCCACCGACATGGTCGCGGTCCGTACCGCGCTCCAGCAGGCCGGCATCGACTACGACTCCGCCGAGGCCAACTTCCTGCCCACCATGCAGGTCGAGCTGGACGAGGAAGGCGCGCGCAAGATCTTCAAGCTGATCGACGCGCTGGAGGACAGCGACGACGTGCAGAACGTATTCGCCAACTTCGACGTCTCGGACGAGGTCATGGAGAAGGTCGACGCCTGAGGCGCACTCAGCACAGCCTTCAGCGCGGGCCGGCGGGGACACACCCCGTCGGCCCGTCGCATTGTCAGTGCGAGCCGATAGCCTGCGGGAACAGTTGACCGATCGGCAGAGGGGGCGCTTCATGCGGGTGCTGGGCGTGGACCCGGGGCTGACCCGGTGCGGCGTCGGAGTCGTCGAAGGGGTCGCGGGCCGCCCGCTGACGATGCTCGGGGTCGGCGTCGTGCGCACCCCGGCCGATGCGGAACTCGGCCACCGGCTGGTCGCCATCGAACGAGGCATCGAGGAGTGGCTCGACGAGCACCGTCCCGAATTCGTCGCCGTGGAGCGGGTGTTCAGCCAGCACAACGTCCGAACGGTGATGGGCACCGCGCAGGCCAGTGCGGTTGCCATGCTCTGCGCCTCCCGCCGCGGCATCCCCGTCGCCCTGCACACCCCCAGTGAGGTCAAGGCCGCCGTCACCGGCAGCGGCCGCGCCGACAAGGCGCAGGTCGGCGCAATGGTCACCCGGCTGCTGAGGCTCGACGCCCCGCCGAAGCCCGCTGACGCCGCCGACGCGCTGGCGCTCGCCATCTGTCACATATGGCGGGCCCCGGCCGTCAACCGCCTCCAGCAGGCGCATGAGGCCGCCGCGGCGGCCCGCACACCGCGCGTCCCCCGTACTCCCGCAGTTCCCGTCCGGAAGGTCCCCCGATGATCGCCTTCGTCAGCGGCCCCGTCGCCGCACTCGCCCCGACCACGGCCGTGATCGAGGTCGGTGGCATCGGCATGGCCGTCCAGTGCAGCCCCCACACCCTCGCCGACCTGCGGATCGGTCAGGAGGCCAGGCTGGCCACCTCGCTCGTCGTGCGGGAGGACTCGCTGACGCTCTACGGCTTCGCCGACGACGACCAGCGGCAGGTCTTCGAGCTCCTGCAGACCGCCAGCGGCGTCGGCCCGAGGCTCGCCCAGGCGATGCTGGCGGTGCACAGCCCGGACGCCCTGCGCCTCGCCGTCTCCGCCGGAGACGAGAAGGCGCTCACCGCTGTCCCCGGCATCGGCAAGAAGGGCGCGCAGAAACTCCTTCTCGAGCTGAAGGACAGGCTCGGCGAGCCCGTCGGCGCCCACATCGGCAGGCAGGGGATCGGCGCCGCCGTCTCCGCCTCCTGGCGCGACCAGCTGCATGCCGCCCTGATCGGTCTCGGCTACGCGAGCCGTGAGGCCGACGAAGCGGTCTCCGCCGTAGCCCCGCAGGCCGAGGCGGCCCTCGCCGAGGGCGGCCAGCCGCCCGTACCGCAGCTGCTGCGCGCCGCACTGCAGACCCTCAACCGCGCACGCTGACCGCACGCGACACCCCGACGCACGGGCATCGCACGGCCCGGCACCGAAACACCCGAGGCGGGACTGACCGAATGAACTGGGACGACACCGGACCCGACACCGACGAGCGGCTCGACGAGCGCCTCGTCGACGCAGGCGCCGACGGCGAGGACACCGCGGTCGAAGCCGCCCTGCGGCCGAAGGACCTCGACGAGTTCGTCGGCCAGGAGAAGGTGCGCGAACAGCTGGACCTGGTCCTGAAGGCGGCCCTCGCCCGTGGTGCCACCGCCGACCACGTCCTGCTCTCCGGTGCCCCCGGCCTCGGCAAGACCACCCTCTCCATGATCATCGCTGCCGAGATGGGCGCCCCGATCCGGATCACCTCCGGTCCCGCCATCCAGCACGCGGGCGACCTCGCCGCGATCCTCTCCTCCCTCCAGGAGGGCGAGGTCCTCTTCCTCGACGAGATCCACCGCATGTCACGGCCCGCCGAAGAGATGCTCTACATGGCGATGGAGGACTTCCGGGTCGACGTCATCGTCGGCAAGGGGCCCGGCGCCACGGCCATCCCGCTGGAGCTGCCGCCCTTCACCCTGGTCGGCGCCACCACCCGGGCCGGACTCCTGCCGCCCCCGCTGCGCGACCGTTTCGGCTTCACCGGCCACATGGAGTTCTACGCCCCCGCCGAACTGGAACGTGTCGTCCACCGCTCGGCCCGCCTCCTCGACGTCGCGATAGACGCGGACGGCGCCGCCGAGATCGCCGGCCGTTCCCGAGGCACGCCCCGTATCGCCAACCGCCTGCTGCGCCGTGTCCGTGACTACGCCCAGGTCAAGGCGGACGGCCGGATCGACCGCACCGTCGCCGCCGCGGCCCTCAGGGTGTACGAGGTCGACGCCAGGGGCCTGGACCGGCTGGACCGGGCGGTGCTCGGAGCGCTGCTGAAGCTCTTCGGCGGCGGCCCGGTCGGCCTGTCCACCCTCGCAGTGGCCGTGGGGGAGGAGCGCGAGACGGTCGAGGAGGTCGCGGAGCCGTTCCTGGTACGGGAAGGGCTGCTGGCCAGGACGCCGAGGGGCCGGGTCGCCACCCCGGCGGCCTGGACCCACCTGGGCCTCGTCCCTCCGTCTCATGGTGGAAATGGACAACAGGGTCTTTTTGGGGCGTGATGCGTCACAGGTTGCCCCAGATGAGGAACCACGGTGCCATGCTGGGCGTTGTTCCATCGATGCGGACTCGCTTAGACTCCGCCGATGCCGTCCGTACAGGGCGGCGTACCCACCCCCGTAGATCAGGCCGCATTTCAGCGCGGTCGTGCGAAGGAAACTCGTCCCGTGAATCCCGTGACTCTCCTCCCCTTCATCGTGCTCATCGGGGCCATGTTCCTGATGACCCGGTCCGCCAAGAAGAAGCAGGCTGCCGCCGCGCAGATGCGCAACGACATGCAGCCCGGCACCGGCGTCCGGACGATCGGGGGCATGTACGCCACCGTCAAGGAGCTGCACGACGACACGGTTGTCCTTGAGGTCGCACCCGGCGTCCACGCCATCTACGCCAAGAACGCGATCGGCGCCGTCCTCGACGACGCGGAGTACAACCGGATCGTCCACGGTGACGGCGACGACATCGACGGCGCGATCGTGCCGGACGACGCCTCCTCGCTGACCGAGGCGGCCGACGCCGACGAGCCCGTCGAGGCCGACGCGGACTCCTCGGCCGATGCCAAGATCGACCTGGGCAAGAAGACCGAGGCCGACGACGTCGAGCCGAAGGACGCCAAGGCCGATGAGAAGGCCGACGGCGAGGCCGACGCGAAGTAGGGCATGACCCGGGGGATGCTGTGAGCCTACCGGCGTCCGGCATCCCCCGGAACGTGCGGTCTTCTGCGGGGGCAGGTCCCCACAACACTTCGTGGCCGCTCGGGCGCGTACCCGGCGCGGGGCGGTTGGACAGGGAGAAACGAGAAGGTGGCAGCACCGAAGAAGGGCCGAGGGTCGTCCGGCGGCCAGGGCAGGCCGGGGCGTGCCCTGGCTCTGATCCTGATCGCCATGGTCGCGCTCACCGGCGGGATGTTCTTGTCCGGTCACACCACGCCTCGGCTGGGTATCGACCTGGCGGGCGGCACGTCGATCACGCTCAAGGCGAAGAGCCAGCCCGGTAAGCCCGACGCGATCAACCCGACCAACATGGACACCGCGGTCAGCATCATCGAACGCCGTGTCAATGGTCTGGGTGTCTCGGAGGCCGAGGTCCAGACCCAGGGCCGGGACAACATCATCGTCAACATCCCCAAGGGGACGAACTCGAAGCAGGCCCGGGAACAGGTCGGTACGACCGCCCAGCTCTACTTCCGGCCCGTGCTGACCGTAACCGCAGGCCAGGCGACGCCCACCGACACCGCCAGCCCCTCGGCATCCGGTTCGGCCAAGCCGAGCGTCTCGCCCAGCGACAAGGAGACGGCCTCGGGTTCGAAGGCCACCCCGTCGACCAGCGCCACCACCCAGGGTCGCGCGGTCACCGGTGCCCTGACGAAGGACACGTCGCCCAGTCCGACCGCCAGCGCCTCCGGGTCGCCGAAGGCGTCCGCGAGCCCTTCGGCCTCGGTCGACCCGGCCACCGCCGCGCTCCAGAAGCGGTTTGCCGCGCTGGACTGCTCCACCAAGGCCGGCCGTGCGAAGGCCGGTGCCAACGCGAAGCCCACCGACACCACGATCGCGTGCAGCTCCGAGGGTGACGCCAAGTACGTCCTCGGCCCGGCCGAGGTCTCCGGTACGGACGTGGACAGCGCCAAGGCCACGATCGACCAGCAGCGCGGCATGTGGATCGTGCAGATGGACTTCACCGACAAGGGTTCGAAGAAGTTCCAGCAGATCACCTCAAAGCTGTCGCAGCAGCAGTCGCCGATGAACCAGTTCGCCATCGCGCTCGACGGCGAGGTCGTCTCGGCGCCCCAGGTGAACGAGACGCTCAGCGGCAGCGCCGAGATCTCCGGCAGCTTCACCCAGCAGTCCGCCCAGGACCTGGCGAACGTGCTGTCGTACGGTGCGCTCCCGCTGTCCTTCGACGAGGACACGGTCACCACCGTCACCGCCGCGCTCGGCGGTGAGCAGCTCCAGGCGGGGCTGATCGCCGGTGCCATCGGTCTGGCCCTGGTCGTCATCTACCTGGTCGCCTACTACCGCGGCCTTGCGTTCATCGCGCTCCTGAGCCTCATGGTCTCCGGCATCCTGACCTACACGCTCATGTCGCTGCTCGGCCCGGCCATCGGCTTCGCGCTGAACCTCCCCGCGGTCTGTGGCGCCATCGTGGCGATCGGTATCACCGCGGACTCGTTCATCGTGTACTTCGAACGCATCCGGGACGAGATCCGCGAGGGCCGCACGCTGCGTCCGGCCGTCGAGCGTGCCTGGCCGCGCGCCCGGCGCACCATCCTGGTCTCCGACTTCGTGTCGTTCCTCGCCGCCGCGGTGCTCTTCATCGTCACCGTCGGCAAGGTCCAGGGCTTCGCCTTCACGCTGGGTCTCACCACCCTGCTCGACGTGGTCGTGGTGTTCCTCTTCACCAAGCCCGTCATGACGCTGATGGCCCGTACGAAGTTCTTCTCCGGCGGTCACCCGTGGTCCGGCCTGGACCCGAAGCGGCTCGGCGCCAAGCCGCCGCTGCGCCGCACGCGTCGTGTAAACGCCCCCACCGACCCGAAGGAGGCGTGAGATGTCGCGACTCGGCAGTCTCGGCTCCCGGCTCTACCGCGGCGAGGTCGGTTACGACTTCATCGGTAAGCGCAAGATCTGGTACGGCATCTCGATCCTGATCACCATCACGGCTGTCGTCGCCCTGGCGGTCAGCGGCCTCAACATGGGGATCGAGTTCAAGGGCGGCGCGGTCTTCACCACTCCGTCGACCAGCGCCTCGGTCGCCCAGGCGGAGGAGTCCGCGGTCACCGCCTCCGGCCACCAGGCGATCGTCCAGAAGCTCGGCAACGGCGGTCTGCGTATTCAGATCACCGAGGTCGACCTGGCGAAGTCCGACGCGATCAAGGCGGATCTCTCCAAGGACCTCAAGGTCCCCGAGGAGAAGATCAACGCCGACTTGGTCGGCCCCAGCTGGGGTGAGCAGATCGCCAACAAGGCCTGGACCGGCCTCGGCGTCTTCATGATCCTCGTGGTGATCTACCTGGCCATCGCGTTCGAGTGGCGGATGGCGATCGCGGCCCTGGTCGCGCTGATCCACGACATCACGATCACGGTGGGTATCTACGCCCTGGTCGGCTTCGAGGTCACCCCCGGCACCGTGATCGGTCTGCTGACCATCCTCGGTTACTCGTTGTACGACACGGTCGTCGTCTTCGACAGCCTCAAGGAGGGCACGAAGGGGATCACCAAGCAGACCCGCTGGACGTACAGCGAGATCGCCAACCGCTCGATCAACGGCACGCTGGTCCGTTCCATCAACACGACCGTCGTGGCGCTGCTGCCCGTCGCCGGTCTGCTGTTCATCGGTGGCGGTGTCCTCGGCGCAGGCATGCTGAACGACATCTCGCTGTCGCTCTTCGTCGGCCTCGCCGCCGGTGCGTACTCCTCGATCTTCATCGCCACCCCGCTGGTCGCCGACCTCAAGGAACGCGAGCCGCAGATGAAGGCGCTGAAGAAGCGGATTCTCGCCAAGCGCGCGGCAGCCGCCGCCAAGGGCGAGTCAGCCGAGGACGAGCAGTCGCACGACGACGACGTCCACGTGGACGCCGCACCCACCGCTGCGGTGGTCGGCCAGCGCCAGCAGCCCAGGGGCCACGGCCGGACCCCGGGGAAGCGCTGATGACCAGCACCACCGAGAGCGTCAGGGAACTGCTGCTCAGCCGGATCCGTGATGTGGCGGACTACCCGAAGCCGGGAGTGATGTTCAAGGACATCACCCCGCTGCTCGCGGACCCGGTGGCGTTCACGGCTCTCACCGACTCCCTCGCGGAGCTGTGCGTCCGGCACGGCGCCACGAAGATCGTCGGTCTGGAGGCGCGCGGCTTCATCCTGGCAGCGCCGGTCGCGGTCCGGGCCGGGCTAGGTTTCGTACCCGTCCGCAAGGCCGGGAAGCTGCCCGGAGCCACGCTCAGCCAGGCGTACGAGCTGGAGTACGGCACCGCGCAGATCGAGATCCACGCCGAGGACCTCGCTCCCGACGACCGGATCATGGTCATCGACGACGTCCTCGCCACCGGCGGCACCGCCGAGGCCTCGCTGGAGCTGATCCGGCGGGCCGGTGCCCAGGTCGCGGGCGTCGCGGTCCTCATGGAGCTCGGCTTCCTCGCCGGCCGGGCCCGGCTGGCGCAGGGGCTCGAAGGCGCCCCGCTGGAGGCTCTGATCACGATCTGAGCGTCGCCCGCGGTAGCGGGCCGTACGCGGACGGTTCAGTCACACACGCAGGACGGGCACCCGGGAACAGCCGGGTGCCCGTCCCGCGTTGTCAAAGGTCTCACCGTCCCCGGGGGAGCTCCGGCCGCAGGGTCGATACGATGGCCTTTCCGGGTGTCCGGATCCGCACGAGGAGCGCTCTTGCCAGACGAGGCCCAGCCAGTCGCCGCCCCGCAGCCCGACAAGCCCGCGGCGGTCCCAGCCACGCCCGAGAAGAAGCAGCCCGCGGCGAAGGAGAAGCCGAAGCCCCCGGCCCCCGAGCCCGTGCGCAGCGCGGCGCAGGCACCCATCAAGGCGAACGGGTCCGCCGACCGGCCCGCCCCGCTCTCGCCGGCGCCGACAGCCCCGAAGCCCCCGGCCAAGCCCGCCGTCAAGCCGGTGGCACCGGCCGGCGCCGTGGCTCGTTCCGGCGGCTCCTCCAACCGGGTACGGGCCAGGCTCGCCCGGCTCGGGGTGCAGCGCTCCAGCCCGTACAACCCGGTTCTCGAACCGCTGCTGCGTGCCGTCCGCAGCAACGACCCCAAGATCGAGACGTCCACGCTGCGTCAGATCGAGCGTGCCTACCAGGTCGCCGAGCGCTGGCACCGCGGCCAGAAGCGCAAGAGCGGCGACCCGTACATCACGCACCCGCTAGCCGTCACGACGATCCTCGCCGAACTCGGCATGGACCCGGCGACGCTGATGGCGGGCCTGTTGCACGACACGGTCGAGGACACCGAGTACGGCCTCGACACGCTGCGCCGCGACTTCGGTGACCAGGTCGCGCTGCTCGTCGACGGCGTGACCAAGCTCGACAAGGTCAAGTTCGGCGAGGCCGCGCAGGCCGAGACCGTACGCAAGATGGTCGTCGCCATGGCCAAGGACCCCCGGGTCCTCGTCATCAAGCTCGCCGACCGGCTGCACAACATGCGCACCATGCGCTATCTCAAGCGGGAGAAGCAGGAGAAGAAGGCCCGCGAGACGCTGGAGATCTACGCGCCGCTGGCACACCGCCTGGGCATGAACACCATCAAGTGGGAACTGGAGGACCTCGCCTTCGCGATCCTCTACCCCAAGATGTACGACGAGATCGTCCGCCTCGTCGCCGAGCGGGCGCCGAAGCGTGACGAGTACCTCGCCATAGTGACCGACGAGGTCCAGGCCGACCTGCGCGCTGCCCGGATCAAGGCCACCGTCACCGGACGCCCGAAGCACTACTACAGCGTCTACCAGAAGATGATCGTGCGGGGCCGGGATTTCGCCGAGATCTACGACCTGGTGGGCATCCGCGTCCTCGTCGACACCGTTCGCGACTGTTATGCGGCACTCGGCACCGTGCACGCGCGATGGAATCCGGTCCCCGGCCGGTTCAAGGACTACATCGCGATGCCCAAGTTCAACATGTACCAGTCGCTGCACACCACGGTGATCGGTCCCAGCGGCAAGCCCGTCGAGCTGCAGATCCGCACCTTCGACATGCACCGCCGCGCCGAGTACGGCATCGCCGCGCACTGGAAGTACAAGCAGGAGGCCGTCGCGGGCGCCTCCAAGGTCCGTACGGACGTACCGAAGAACACCGGCCGCGGCCAGGACACCGTCAACGACATGGCGTGGCTGCGCCAGCTCCTGGACTGGCAGAAGGAGACCGAGGACCCGAGCGAGTTCCTGGACTCCCTGCGCTTCGACCTCTCCCGCAACGAGGTCTTCGTCTTCACGCCGAAGGGCGACGTCATAGCGCTCCCCGCGGGTGCGACACCGGTCGACTTCGCGTACGCCGTGCACACGGAGGTCGGCCACCGGACCATAGGAGCACGCGTCAACGGGCGGCTCGTGCCGCTCGAATCGACCCTCGACAACGGCGACCTGGTGGAGGTCTTCACCTCCAAGGCGGCCGGCGCGGGACCGTCCCGGGACTGGCTCGGCTTCGTCAAGTCGCCGCGCGCCCGGAACAAGATCCGCGCCTGGTTCTCCAAGGAGCGCCGCGACGAGGCGATCGAGCAGGGCAAGGACTCCATCGCGCGCGCCATGCGCAAGCAGAACCTGCCGATCCAGCGGATCCTGACCGGCGACTCGCTGGTCACGCTCGCCCACGAGATGCGATACCCCGACATCTCGTCGCTGTATGCGGCGATCGGCGAGGGCCATGTCGCGGCCGCAGGCGTCGTGCAGAAGCTGGTGCAGGCGCTCGGCGGGGAGGACGCCGCCAACGAGGACCTCGCGGAGAGCTCGCCGCCGTCCCGCAGCCGCCACAAGCGCCGCTCCAACGCCGACCCGGGTGTGGTCGTCAAGGGCGTCGAGGACGTCTGGGTCAAACTGGCCCGTTGCTGTACGCCTGTCCCCGGCGACCCGATCATCGGCTTCGTCACCCGCGGCAGCGGCGTCTCCGTGCACCGCGCCGACTGCGTCAACGTCGACTCGCTGTCGCAGCAGCCGGAGCGGATCCTCGAGGTCGAATGGGCACCCACCCAGTCCTCGGTCTTCCTGGTCGCCATCCAGGTCGAGGCGCTGGACCGGTCGCGGCTGCTCTCGGACGTCACACGCGTCCTGTCCGACCAGCACGTCAACATCCTGTCCGCGGCCGTGCAGACCTCGCGGGACCGGGTGGCCACCTCGCGCTTCACCTTCGAGATGGGTGACCCGAAGCACCTCGGACATGTCCTGAAGGCCGTACGGGGCGTGGAGGGCGTCTACGACGTCTACCGCGTGACCTCGGCCCGCAGGCCGTAGGCGCACCCGGCACGCACACGAGGAAGGGGGCTCCCGTACGTCATGTACGGGAGCCCCCTTCCTCGTGTGCGGTGTTCAGCCGCCGAACTCCTCCAGGCCCTTCAGCGCCTGGTCCAGCAGCGCCTGGCGGCCCTCCAGCTCACGGGCCAGCTTGTCGGCCCGGGCGTTGTTGCCCGCGGCGCGCGCCGTGTCGATCTGCGTACGCAGCTTGTCCACGGCAGCCTGCAGCTGACCGGTCAGACCCTCGGCGCGCGCACGCGCCTCCGGGTTGGTCCGGCGCCACTCGGACTCCTCGGCCTCCTGGAGCGCCCGCTCCACCGCCTGCATCCGCCCCTCGATCTTCGGGCGGGCGTCACGCGGCACGTGGCCGATGGCCTCCCAGCGCTCGTTGATGGCACGGAACGCGGCCCTGGCCGCCTTCAGGTCCTTCACCGGCACCAGCTTCTCGGCCTCGACCGCGAGCTCCTCCTTCAACTTGAGGTTCTCGCCCTGCTCCGCGTCCCGCTCGGCGAAGACCTCGCCGCGGGCGGCGAAGAAGACGTCCTGCGCACCGCGGAAGCGGTTCCACAGATCGTCCTCGGCCTCGCGCTGGGCGCGGCCCGCCGCCTTCCACTCCGTCATGAGATCGCGGTAGCGCGCGGCCGTCGTACCCCAGTCGGTGGAACCGGACAGCGCCTCTGCCTCGACGACCAGCTTCTCCTTGGCCTTGCGGGCCTCCTCGCGCTGGGCGTCCAGCGAGGCGAAGTGCGCCTTGCGGCGCTTGGAGAACGCCGAGCGCGCGTGCGAGAAGCGGTGCCACAGCTCGTCGTCCGACTTGCGGTCGAGCCGCGGCAGGCCCTTCCACGTGTCGACGAGCGCCCGCAGCCGCTCGCCCGCGGAGCGCCACTGCTCGCTCTGCGCCAGCTCCTCGGCCTCGACGACCAGCGCCTCCTTGGCGTGCTTCGCCTCGTCGGTCTGCTTCGCCTTCTGGACCTTGCGCTCCTCGCGGCGGGACTCGACCGTCGCGACCAGCGCGTCCAGGCGCTTGCGCAACGCGTCGAGGTCACCGACGGCGTGATGCTCGTCGACCTGCTGGCGCAGATGCTCGATGGCGGTCGTCGCGTCCTTCGCCGACAGGTCGGTGGTCTTCACCCGCCGTTCGAGGAGGCCGATCTCGACCACGATGCCCTCGTACTTGCGCTCGAAGTAGGCCAGAGCCTCCTCGGGTGAGCCGGCCTGCCACGATCCGACCACCTGCTCGCCATCGGCTGTACGCACGTACACGGTGCCCGTCTCGTCGACGCGGCCCCACGGGTCGCTGCTCACAGCGCCTCCTCCACCTGATGCCTGTGAGAGGGTTCGCCCCCCTGGCATCGTCCACAGTTTCCTGGGGCGGGCTGCGCGCCCGCCCTGCACAACGCCAATCTAGGCGACCGGCCGCCCGGCTGTCCGCACTCAGCGCGGCCGAATTCTTCGGCCCGCACCACGACGGCCGGACCGGACTCGCCGGGCCGGCCGCCCCGGTCGGTTCAGGCCTTGTCGACGGCCGCCTTCGAGATGGTGACGGCCTTCTTCGGGGCACCGTCGGCCGCGCCACCGGTGACACCGGCGGTCCCGACCGCCTTCACGGCCTTGAGCGAAGCGGCGTCCATCGTGCCGAACGGCGTGTAGGTCGGCGGCAGTTTGCTGTCCTTGTACACCAGGAAGAACTGGCTGCCGCCGGTGTGCGCCTGACCGGTGTTGGCCATCGCCACGGTGCCCGCCGGGTACGTCACCGTGCCGTCCTTGCCCGCCTTGCCCAGCGCGGTCAGGTTCTCGTCCGGGATCGTGTAGCCCGGGCCGCCCGTGCCGTCGCCCTTGGGATCACCGCACTGCAGGACGTAGATGCCCTGCGTGGTGAGCCGGTGACACTTCGTGCCGTCGAAGAAGCCCTTGTCCGCGAGCGACTTGAACGAGTTCGTCGTGTGCGGGGTCTTCGCCGCGTCCATCGTGAACGCGATGTCGCCCTGGCTCGTCTTGAGCGACATCGTGTACTTCGACTTCTTGTCGATCTTCATCGCGGGCTCGGGCGCACTGCTCTCGCTCGCCGAGGGCGAGGGCGAGGGGGACGCGCTGGTGCTCGACGCCGCGTCGTTCTTGTCCTTGTCGTCGCCGCCGAGGGAGACGAACGCGGTGACTCCGACGACGGCCACCACGGCCAGCGCGGACGCGATGACGACGGTGAGTTGCCTGGTCCTGCGGCGGGCCTCCTCCCGGCGCTGCTGCTGCCGCTCGAACTTCTCCCTGGCGAGCTGCCGCCGCCGCTGATCGCTGCTGACCACCGGGTGATCTCCTTGTACGTCGTGATCGGGCCTGGGTTGCCCCGTACCGTATATGGGTTAGCTGTGGAATGAGGAGCGCCGGTAGGCTCTGAACTGCCGCGACCTTCTCAGCCGCAGTCGGCCGCACCTCTCCGTCGGACGACCATTAAGGACGATCGTGCTCATTGCCGGGTTCCCCGCCGGGGCCTGGGGGACCAATTGCTATGTGGTCGCCCCCGCCGCCGGTGAGGAGTGCGTGATCATCGACCCGGGCCACCAGGCCACCCAGGGAGTCGAGGACGCGCTGAAGAAGCATCGGCTGAAGCCGGTCGCCGTAGTGCTCACCCACGGGCACATCGACCATGTCGCCTCGGTCGTCCCGGTGTGCGGCGCGCACGACGTCCCCGCCTGGATCCACCCCGAGGACCGGTACATGATGAGCGACCCGGAGAAGGGCCTCGGCCGCTCCATCGGGATGCCGCTCATGGGCGAGCTGACGGTGGGGGAGCCGGACGACGTCAAGGAGCTGAGCGACGGTGCCCAGCTGTTGCTGGCCGGTCTGGAGTTCGGTGTCGCGCACGCGCCCGGCCATACCAGGGGGTCGGTGACGTTCAGGATGCCCGAGGCCGCGGATGTGCCGCAGGTCCTCTTCTCGGGTGACCTGCTCTTCGCCGGCTCCGTCGGACGCACCGACCTGCCCGGCGGCGACCACGCCGAGATGCTCGAGTCGCTGGCCCGTGTGTGCCTGCCGCTCGACGACTCGACCGTGGTGCTGTCCGGTCACGGCCCCCAGACGACCATCGGCCGCGAGCGCGCCTCGAACCCGTATCTGCACGGACTGGCAGCGCCCCGACGAGGAATGTGACGAGAGTTAGAACCGTGAGCACCTTCAAGGCCCCCAAGGGCACGTACGACCTGACCCCGCCCGACTCCGCGAAGTACCTCGCGGTGCGCGAGGCGCTCTCCGCACCGCTGAAGAACTCCGGCTACGGCTACATCGAGACGCCCGGCTTCGAGGACGTCGCGCTCTTCTCGCGCGGAGTCGGTGAGTCCACCGACATCGTGAGCAAGGAGATGTACACCCTCACCACCAAGGGCGGCTCCGAGCTGGCGCTGCGCCCCGAGGGCACCGCGTCCGTGCTGCGCGCCGCTCTGGAGGCCAACCTCCACAAGCTCGGCAACCTGCCGGTCAAGCTCTGGTACTCCGGCTCGTACTACCGCTACGAGCGCCCGCAGAAGGGCCGCTACCGGCACTTCTCGCAGGTCGGTGCCGAGGCGATCGGTGCCGAGGACCCGGCACTGGACGCCGAGCTGATCATCCTGGCCGACCAGGCGTACCGCACGCTGGGCCTGCAGAATTTCCGGATCCTGTTGAACTCGCTGGGCGACAAGGAGTGCCGTCCCGTCTACCGGGACGCGCTCCAGGAGTTCCTGCGCGAGCTCGACCTGGACGACGACACCCGCCGCCGCATCGACCTCAACCCGCTGCGGGTGCTCGACGACAAGCGCCCCGAGGTGCAGAAGCAGCTGGTCGGCGCGCCGGTCCTGCGCGACTACCTGTGCGACGCGTGCAAGGCGTACCACGAGGAGGTCCGCGATCTGCTGACCGCCGCGGGTGTGGTGTACGAGGACGACGAGAAGCTCGTCCGCGGCCTCGACTACTACACCCGCACCACCTTCGAGTTCGTCCACGACGGACTCGGCTCGCAGTCCGCGGTCGGGGGCGGCGGCCGCTACGACGGCCTGTCCGAGATGATCGGTGGCCCGGCGCTCCCGTCGGTCGGCTGGGCGCTCGGCGTGGACCGTACGGTGCTCGCCCTGGAGGCCGAGGGCATCGAGCTCGAACTGCCCTCGTCCACCAGCGTCTTCGCGGTGCCGCTCGGTGAGGAGGCCCGGCGGGTGCTGTTCGCCAAGGTGACGGAGTTGCGCCGAGTGGGCGTCGCCGCCGACTTCGCGTTCGGCGGCCGCGGCCTCAAGGGTGCGATGAAGAGCGCCAACCGCTCCGGCGCCCGCTTCACCGTCGTCGCGGGCGAACGTGATCTCGCCGAGGGCGTGGTCCAGCTGAAGGACATGGAGTCGGGCGAGCAGCAGGCGGTCGCGCTCGACGCGCTGGTCGCCGAGGTCCGGCAGAAGCTGGCCTGATCCACCGTCTCCGACTGTGCCCGCCCGGTCCGCCGGGCGGGCACAGCGCGTTACCGCCCCCGTGCCGTCAACTCCGCAGCAGCCGGTTCATCCTGCGGACGGGACCGAACCGGGAGGACGGCGGTCCGCGGTGGGAGCCGGGGCGGCGCACCGGCGTGGCTGCCCGCCGTCAGCAGTGCCTGAAACGCCTGGGCAGCCCCTTTACGGTCCTCGCCGGTTCGGTCATGGCGGGGACCGGTTCGCGAAAGCCGCGTGTTTTCTGCCGCCCGTGCGTGCGTCTCTCCGCACACCTTTATGTCCATCGAACGGATGGCAGATGAGGTGGTGCGGCACAATGACCATGCCCAGCAGGCCACTCACTGATGGAACGGCGATATGACGACTGCAGCGGTTGACCATCCCTCCTCGGAACAGGACGAGGACGGCCGGAAGAGGACCATCGGCGGCAGCCGCGCGTTCGCACTGCTGCTGGTGATCACCGGTGCCGCCGGTCTCCTCGCCGCCTGGGTGATCACGATCGACAAGTTCAAGCTGCTCGAGGACCCCAGCTTCACCCCGGGCTGCAGCCTCAACCCCGTGGTCTCGTGCGGCAACATCATGAAGAGCGAGCAGGCGTCCGTCTTCGGGTTCCCGAACCCGATGCTGGGACTCGCCACCTACTCCGTCGTCATCGGGATCGGCCTGGCCCTGCTCGCCGGCGCCCGTTTCCGCAGCTGGTACTGGCTCGGCCTCAACGCGGGCACACTGTTCGGCGTCGGCTTCTGCACCTGGCTGCAGTACCAGTCGCTGTACAACATCAACTCGCTCTGCCTGTGGTGCTGCCTGGCCTGGGTCGCGACGATCTTCATGTTCTGCTACGTCACCACGCACAACATCAAGCACCGGATCGTGCCCGCGCCGAACTGGCTGCGCAACGGACTGACTGAGTTCCACTGGGTGCCGCCGGTCCTCTGGGTGGGCATCATCGGCATGCTGATCCTGACCCGCTGGTGGGACTTCTGGACCAGCTGACCGGCGGTGCCGGGAGCGGGCACCGGCCCGGCCGGGCTGTCAGTGCCGTGACATAGGCTGCAAAACGTGGAGCCCGACCTCTTTACCGCAGCCGCCGAAGACCGCCAGGAGAAGGACCCGTCCAGCAGCCCCCTAGCTGTCCGGATGCGTCCTCGTAGCCTCGACGAGGTCGTCGGCCAGCAGCATCTGCTGAAGCCGGGCTCGCCGCTGCGCCGCCTCGTCGGCGAAGGGGGCGGCGGCCCCGCCGGCCCGTCGTCGGTGATCCTCTGGGGCCCGCCCGGCATCGGCAAGACGACTCTGGCGTACGTGGTCAGCAAGGCCACCAACAAGCGCTTCGTCGAGCTCTCCGCGATCACCGCGGGGGTCAAGGAAGTGCGGGCCGTCATCGAGAGCGCCCGCCGCGCCACCGGTGGCTACGGCAAGGAGACCGTCCTCTTCCTCGACGAGATCCACCGCTTCTCCAAGGCCCAGCAGGACTCGCTGCTGCCGGCGGTGGAGAACCGCTGGGTGACACTCATCGCCGCGACGACCGAGAACCCGTACTTCTCGATCATCTCGCCGCTCCTGTCGCGCTCGCTGCTCCTGACCCTCGAGTCGCTCACCGACGACGATCTGCGCGCCCTGATGCGCCGCGCCCTGACCGCCGAGCACGGCCTCGGTGGCGCGGTCACACTGCCCGAGGACGCCGAGGCCCATCTGCTGCGCATCGCGGGCGGTGACGCGCGCCGCGCGCTGACGGCGCTGGAGGCCGCGGCCGGTGCGGCCCTCGCCATGCAGGAGAAGGAGGTCACCCTCCAGACGGTCGAGGCGACCGTCGACCGGGCCGCCGTGAAGTACGACCGGGACGGCGACCAGCACTACGACGTGGCGAGTGCGCTGATCAAGTCGATCCGTGGCTCCGACGTGGACGCGGCGCTGCACTACCTGGCCCGGATGATCGAGGCGGGGGAGGACCCGCGGTTCATCGCCCGGCGGCTGATGATCTCCGCCAGCGAGGACATCGGCCTCGCCGACCCGACAGCGCTGCCCACAGCGGTCGCCGCCGCCCAGGCCGTCGCCATGATCGGCTTCCCGGAGGCGGCGCTCACCCTCAGCCATGCCACGATCGCGCTGGCGCTCGCCCCCAAGTCCAATGCGGCGACGCTGGCGATCTCCGCCGCCCAGGAGGATGTGCGCAACGGCCTGGCGGGTCCGGTCCCGGCCCATCTGCGCGACGGCCACTACAAGGGGGCCGCCAAACTGGGTCATGCGCAGGGCTACGTCTATCCGCACGACGTCCCCGGCGGGATCGCAGCCCAGCAGTACGCCCCGGACGCGGTCGCCGACAAGCGCTACTACCGGCCCACCCGTTACGGCGCCGAGGCGCGCTATGCGGATGTGGTGGACCGGGTCCGCGGCCGGCTGGGCCGCGGGGGTTCCGACGACGCGACGGACGCGTGACGCTCCTCCTCCGGACGGTGCGGCACCCGTTCAGCGAGCGGCCGCCTCGAAAAGCGTGTGCATCGCGTGGCGCAGTCCGGTGACGTCGCGCACCGGTTCGGGGAATTCGAAGCGTGCGTCGAAGCACCGCCCGTCGGCCTCGCAGATGCGCACCCGCAGCCCGTACCGGTCGAGCGCGACGGGCACGACCGTGGGCCGGTGGGCGGCGCAGCTGCTGTCCGCCCGCTCTCCCAGCAGCCCGCACAGCAGCGCCACCTGTTCGCAGTGCGCCGCGTGCAGATGCTGCAGGAGTTCCGCCTCGTGGGCGACGAGCGGGTCGGCGGCCGCGTCCCGGAATTCCTCCGGCTCGACGTCCTGGGCGCCCCACAGATCGTCGACGTGCGCCTCACCGGTCTCCAGCCGCAGCATCATCCGTCCGGGCCCGGCCATGCCCGGTACGGAGGTGAGCCATCCGGAGACCCAGCCGCGGCCACGGATGCGGTGGGGTACGGAGACCGGTGCGACGTCAGTGATCTCCAACACGGCGGTCAGCTCGTCGTCCTGGGCGTGCGTGGCGGCCCGTACGGCCGGGGAATCGGCGGGGAACTCGAGGAACAGATCGCCCTCGGGGCCCACACTGCGGTCCAGTGGCACCAGCTGGTCGAAACCGACTGTGGTCAGCCCGGGGATGAGCAGTACCGCCGAACAGGTACTCTGTACGAGAGTTCGTGTGCGCTCGGCTGCTGACGGCATCCGAGTGTTTTCAAGCCCGCTGGGACGCGGCTGACCACGATCTGATCGGTCCTCCGTCGTATCGACGCCCTCGATGGCGTCGACGCTGTCAGTGCTGTCCGTGACGTGTGTGGTGTTCCCAGGGCGAGACATGCGATCTCCTTGAGTAAGGTGAGCCTAACCTAACCCACAACGGAGGTCTGGAGAACGTGCCTAATCAGTCGCGTCCCAAGGTCAAGAAGTCTCGTGCGCTCGGCATCGCCCTGACGCCGAAGGCCGTCAAGTACTTCGAGGCCCGCCCCTACCCGCCGGGCGAGCACGGCCGTGGCCGCAAGCAGAACTCGGACTACAAGGTCCGTCTGCTCGAGAAGCAGCGTCTGCGCGCCCAGTACGACATCAGCGAGCGCCAGATGGCGCGCGCCTACGACCGCGCCAAGAAGGCCGAGGGCAAGACGGGCGAGGCGCTCGTCGTCGAGCTCGAGCGCCGTCTCGACGCGCTGGTCCTGCGTTCGGGCATCGCCCGCACGATCTACCAGGCCCGTCAGATGGTCGTCCACGGCCACATCGAGGTCGACGGCCGCAAGGTCGACAAGCCGTCCTTCCGCGTCCGTCCCGACAACATCGTGATGGTCCGCGAGCGCAGCCGCGACAAGCACCCCTTCCAGGTGGCCCGCGAGGGTGGTTACGCCCCCGACGGCGAGACCCCGCGCTACCTGCAGGTGAACCTGAAGGCCCTGGCCTTCCGCCTGGACCGGGACCCGAACCGCAAGGAGATCCCGGTGATCTGCGACGAGCAGCTCGTCGTCGAGTACTACGCCCGCTGATCCAGGCGTAGCCGCTCTCACCAGCGCTCAGGCCCGCCCCTCCCCGAAGTCGGGGAGGCGGCGGGCTTCCGCGTTCTGCCGTCCGGCGCGGGTACGGGACCACGTCGCTGTGCCTTCACGCCCGGACGGTCCACGGGCCGGCACGCCAGCGCCCGTGCCACCGCTGCGTCCGGATCCAGCTGCGCACCCGTCCGCCGTCCCGACTCGTACCGTGCGTCGCCCAGCTCCCGCCGCGCCAGCCGCTCACACTCCGCCCGCGGCCTTCCGTAGTACACCGAACCGAAGAGCGGCAGCCCCACCGACGGCCAGATCCGCTCGGCGGCCCCCTGCAGCACCGCCGCCTCCGCCGCGTCCCCCTCGACCGCCGTGACCAGTGCCAGCAGTTCCAGGGCAAGGACGGAGCCGAGCAGGTCATGGAAGGCGTGGCCGATGGCCAGGGACTCCCGGAGCAGCTCCCGGGCGCACTCCGGCCGCCCCTGCTGCAGCTGCGCGTACGCCAGCACGAAGAGCGCGTACGAGAGCGCCCACCGCTCCCCGCGGTCGTCGCAGGCCTCCCTGACCTCCCGGCAGATCTCCACCGCGGCCTCCAGGTCCCCGCGGAACCCGACCGCCATCGCCAGTTCGATCTGGGCCATCAGCACATTGCTGTTCAGCTCGCCGAGGTCCCGGTAGCGCCCAAGGGCGTCCCGCAACAGCTCCTCCGCACGGACCATGTCGTCCGTGACGAGGGCCAGGCATCCCGTGCGGTGCACCGCGTAGGCCTGGGCCGCCGCGTCACCGGTCCGGTCCGCCTCCTCCCGGCACTCCTGCAGCGCGGAGATCGCACCGACCGCGTCCCCCTGCAGCACGGCCACGTACCCGAGCACCCACAGCGCCTTGAGCCGGGAGGGTTCGTACGGCGTCTCCTCCTCCAGTACGTGGTTCAGCCAGTGGCGCCCCTCCGAGAGGCGCCCGCAGCCGACCCAGAGGAACCAGAGCGTGCCCGCCAGGTACTGCGCGAGATGGGCCTCGTCCGGGCACTCCAGCGAACACTCCATCGCCCGGCGCAGATTGGGCAGTTCGCTCTCGGCCCGGGCCGCGACCTCGCCCTGCCGCGGGCTGAACCAGTCGAGCTCGCACCAGGTGGCCAGCCCCAGGAACCAGTCCCGGTGGCGCCGTCGCAGCCGGTCCGTGTCGCCGGCGGCGGCCAGCCACTCGGCGCCGTACTCGCGCACCGTGTCCAGCATTCGGTAGCGGGTGCCCACCGCCGAGTCCTCGCGCAGCACCACGGACTGCGCCAGCAGTCCCGTCAGCACATCGAGCACCGACTCGGCCGGCAGCTCGGGGCTGCTGCAGATGTACTCGACGGCCTCCAGATCGAACTGCCCGGCGAACACCGACAACCGCGCCCACAGCAGCCGTTGCTCCGGGGCGCACAGTTCATGGCTCCAGCCGATGGCCGTACGGAGCGTCTGGTGGCGCGCCTGCGCGCTTCGCCCGGCGCCTGTCAGCAGTCGGAAGCGGTCGTCCAGACGCTGCAGCACCTGTTCCGTGGACAGGGCGCGAAGCCGTCCGGCGGCCAGTTCCAGCGCGAGCGGAATCCCGTCCAGCCGACGGCACAACTCCCGCGCCGATCCGCGGTTGTCCTGCGTCAGCCGGAACTCCGGGCGCACCGCCGCGGCCCGTTCCGCGAACAGCGTCACCGCGTCCTCGACGGCCATCGGCGCGAGCGGATAGGTGACCTCGCCGTCCAGCTCCAGGGGCCGCCGTCCGGCGGCCAGCACCCGCAGCTGCGGAGCCCTGCGCAGCAGCGCGCACACCAACTCGGCGCAGGCGTCGACAAGATGCTCGAAGCCGTCGATCACCAGCAGGATCCGGCGTCCGGCGAGATGTTCGAGGAGTGTCGTGCGGGGCGGGCGGCTGGTGTGATCGGTGAGTCCCAGCGCATCGATCACGGCATGTTCCAGCAGTCCGGGGTCGTGGACGGCGGACAGCTCCACCAGCCAGACCCCGTCGCAGTACCGTTTCTCCACGAGAGCCGCGGCCCGGATGGCACTCCGGGTCTTCCCCACGCCACCCACCCCGACCACGGTGACCAGTCTCGATTCCGTCAGCAGACGGCCCAGGTCGGCCAGCTCCTCGTCACGTCCCACGAATCGGTTCAGCTCGGCCGGGAGATTGCCCCCGGTGCCGGGGCTCGGAGCGTCAGGGGAATCGTCGGGGGAGGGGCGCTGGGAGCGTCGCATGAATACGCAGAGTACTGGCCCCGCAGCTCTCCGTACAATCTCCTTTGTGCAACTCCGCTCCCCCGTCCCGAATGCGGTAGGGGGCGTGCCCCCCGGCGCGATAGGGTCGGGAGACGACGATTCGACAAGCCAGGGAGCGGTGCAACGTGTCCGGTGGAGAGGTGGCCGGGATCCTGGTGGCCGTCTTCTGGGCGATCCTGGTCTCGTTCCTCGCCGTCGTCCTGGTGAGGCTGGCCCAGACGCTCAGGGCAACCACCAAGCTCGTGGCGGAAGTGACCGAACAGGCCGTTCCGCTGCTCGCCGACGCTTCCGCGACGGTGCGCTCCGCGCAGACCCAGCTCGACAAGGTCGACGCGATCGCGACGGACGTGCAGGAGGTCACCTCCAACGCCTCGGCGCTCTCCACCACCGTCGCATCGACCTTCGGCGGACCACTGGTCAAGGTGGCCGCGTTCGGTTACGGGGTGCGGCAGGCCATCGGCCGCCGAACCTCCCCGGAAGCCGAGCCGGCCCGCCGGGCGCCGCGTCGCACGGTGATCGTCGGCCGTACGGTGCCGTCCGCGAGGACCAAGAAGCGCGGCGGCAGAAGCTCCCGCGGATCGAAGGACTGACGCAGCGATGTTCCGCCGTACGTTCTGGTTCACCGCCGGCGCAGCCGCCGGTGTCTGGGCCACCACCAAGGTCAACCGGAAGCTCAAGCAGCTGACCCCCGAGAGCCTCGCGGCGCGCGCCGCCGACAAGGCGATCGAGGGAGGTCACAAGCTCAAGGACTTCGCCCTCGACGTCCGCGACGGCATGGTCCGGCGCGAGGCGGAGCTGGGGGAGGCACTGGGCCTGCAGGCACCGGTCGACCCCGAGCTCCCGGTGCAGCGTCGTTTCGCGGTCGAGGCGGCCGAGCCCGCCCCGGGCGCAGAGGCGACCGCCCACCGCAAGCTCCCCCACAACTCGTACAACGACAACTCGTACAACCGGAATGAGGACCACTGATGGAGTCGGCTGAAATTCGTCGCCGCTGGCTGAGCTTCTTCGAGGAGCGCGGGCACACCGTCGTGCCTTCGGCGTCGCTCATCGCGGACGACCCGACTCTGCTGCTGGTCCCCGCGGGCATGGTCCCCTTCAAGCCGTACTTCCTCGGCGAGGTCAAGCCGCCCGCCCCGCGCGTCACCAGTGTGCAGAAGTGTGTGCGTACGCCCGACATCGAAGAGGTCGGCAAGACCACCCGGCACGGCACCTTCTTCCAGATGTGCGGGAACTTCTCGTTCGGCGACTACTTCAAGGAAGGCGCCATCAGCTACGCCTGGGAGGCTCTCACCACCCCCGTGGCGGAAGGCGGCTTCGGTCTCGACCCCGAGCGACTGTGGATCACGGTCTACCTGGACGACGACGAGGCCGAGCAGATCTGGCGCGACAAGATCGGCGTCCCGGCCGAACGCATCCAGCGTCTGGGCAAGAAGGACAACTTCTGGTCCATGGGTGTCCCCGGCCCGTGCGGCCCCTGCTCCGAGATCAACTACGACCGCGGCCCCGAGTTCGGTGTCGAGGGCGGCCCGGCCGTCAACGACGAGCGGTACGTGGAGATCTGGAACCTGGTCTTCATGCAGTACGAGCGGGGTGCCGGCGACGGCAAGGAGGACTTCCCGATCCTCGGTGACCTGCCGTCCAAGAACATCGACACCGGCCTCGGCCTCGAGCGCCTCGCGATGATCCTTCAGGGCGTGCAGAACCTGTACGAGATCGACACCTCGATGGCCGTCATCGAGAAGGCCACCGAGCTGACCGGGGTGCGCTACGGCGAGAACCACACCTCCGACGTCTCGCTCCGGGTGGTCACCGACCACATGCGTACGTCCGTCATGCTCATCGGCGACGGTGTCACCCCCGGCAACGAGGGCCGCGGCTACGTCCTGCGCCGCATCATGCGCCGCGCCGTCCGCAACATGCGCCTCCTCGGCGCCACCGGCCCGGTCGTCGCCGAGCTCGTCGACACGGTCATCAAGTCGATGGGCCAGCAGTACCCGGAGCTGATCACCGACCGCAAGCGCATCGAGACCGTCGCGCTCGCCGAGGAGGCCGCCTTCCTCAAGGCCCTCAAGGGCGGCACCAACATCCTCGACACCGCCGTCACCGAGACCAAGGCCGCCGGCGGCAAGGTCCTCGCCGGCGACAAGGCGTTCCTGCTCCACGACACCTGGGGCTTCCCGATCGACCTCACCCTGGAGATGGCCGCCGAACAGGGCCTCGCCGTGGACGAGGACGGCTTCCGCCGCCTGATGAAGGAGCAGCGGGACCGCGCCAAGGCCGACGCCAAGGCCAAGAAGACCGGTCACGCCGACCTGTCCGCCTACCGAGAGGTGGCCGACAAGTCCGGCTCCACCGAGTTCACCGGCTACACGTCCACCGAGGGCGAGTCGACGATCGTCGGCCTCCTCGTCGACGGGATCTCCTCGCCCGCAGCCACCGAGGGCGACGAGGTCGAGGTCGTCCTCGACCGCACGCCGTTCTACGCCGAGGGCGGCGGCCAGCTCGCCGACCAGGGACGGATCCGGCTCGACACCGGGGCCGTCATCCAGGTGCGCGACGTCCAGCAGCCGGTCCCCGGTGTCTCCGTCCACAAGGGCACGGTCCAGGTCGGCGAGGTGACGGTCGGCGCCACCGCCTACGCCGCCATCGACACCACCCGCCGCCGCGCCATCGCCCGTGCCCACAGCGCCACGCACCTCACGCACCAGGCGCTGCGTGACGCCCTCGGCCCGACGGCCGCCCAGGCCGGTTCGGAGAACTCGCCGGGCCGCTTCCGCTTCGACTTCGGTTCGCCCGCAGCCGTGCCCGGCACGGTCCTCACCGACGTCGAGCAGAAGATCAACGAGGTTCTGGCCCGGGAGCTCGACGTCCAGGCCGAGGTCATGTCGATCGACGAGGCCAAGAAGCAGGGCGCCATCGCGGAGTTCGGCGAGAAGTACGGCGAGCGGGTCCGCGTCGTCACCATCGGCGACTTCTCCAAGGAGCTCTGCGGCGGTACGCACGTCCACAACACCGCCCAGCTGGGTCTGGTGAAGCTGCTCGGCGAGTCGTCCATCGGCTCCGGGGTGCGCCGTATCGAGGCCCTCGTCGGCGTCGACGCGTACAACTTCCTGGCCAAGGAGCACACGGTCGTCGCCCAGCTCCAGGAGCTGGTCAAGGGCCGCCCCGAGGAGCTTCCGGAGAAGGTCTCCACCATGCTCGGCAAGCTGAAGGACGCCGAGAAGGAGATCGAGAAGTTCCGCGCGGAGAAGGTCCTCCAGGCCGCCGGCGGACTCGCCGACTCCGCCAAGGACGTACGCGGCGTCGCCCTGGTCACCGGACAGGTGCCGGACGGGACGTCCGCCGACGACCTGCGCAGGCTGGTCCTCGACGTCCGGGGCCGCATCCAGGGCGGCCGCCCGGCTGTCGTGGCGCTGTTCACCACGGCCAACGGCCGCCCGCTGACCGTCATCGCCACCAACGAGGCCGCCCGCGAGCGTGGCCTCAAGGCCGGTGACCTGGTGCGTACGGCTGCCAAGACCCTCGGTGGCGGTGGCGGCGGCAAGCCGGACGTCGCCCAGGGCGGCGGCCAGAACCCCGCCGCCATCGGCGAGGCCATCGCCGCTGTCGAACGCCTCGTGACCGAGACGGCGTGACGGCGGGAGTGACGCAGATGCGCCGCGGACGTCGCCTCGCGATCGACGTCGGGGACGCCCGGATCGGGGTCGCCTCGTGCGACCCCGACGGGATCCTCGCCACGCCGGTGGAAACCGTGCCGGGACGCGACGTCCCGGCCGCCCACCGGCGGCTGGGTCAGATCGTCGAGGAGTACGAGCCCATCGAGATCATCATCGGTCTGCCCAGATCCCTGGGCGGCGGTGAAGGGCCTGCCGCGGCGAAGGTCCGGCTGTTCGCCCAGGAGGTCGCCCGCTCGGCCGCACCCATTCCGGTGCGATTGGTGGACGAGAGGATGACCACAGTGACGGCGAGTCAGGGACTGCGCGCCTCGGGCGTGAAGTCCAAGAAGGGCCGGTCTGTCATCGACCAGGCTGCCGCTGTGGTGATCCTCCAGAACGCTCTGGAGTCGGAGCGGGCGTCAGGTAAAGCTCCGGGTGAAGGCGTCGAAGTGGTTGTCTGATCGCGATACGGTAACGTTCCGCGCGATGCGGCGGTGTTCGAACAAACACCGCACAGCAAAGAGGCGGAAGTTCGTCTCGCGGCTCTAGGGGATCGATGACTGAGTATGGCCGGGGCCCCGGCTCCGAACCGTGGCATCCCGAGGATCCCCTCTATGGGGACCAGGGATGGGATGGCCAGCAGGCTGCCCACGGCCAGAGCCAGTACGGCGGCCCGCAGCAGGCCTATCCGCAGGACCCCTACGCCCAGCAGCAGCCGCAGCAGATGTACCCCCAGCATCAGCAGCATCAGCAGCACCAGCAGTACGGCTCGCCGCAGGACCCGTACGCGCAGGACCCTTACGCGCAGCAGCAGCACGACCCGTACGCCCAGGGCCCTTATGCACAGCAGCAGCCGCAGCAGCCGCATGACCCGTACGCCCAGCAGGCTCAGCAGCACCAGCAGCACCAGCAGTACAACGGTGGCTGGGACACCGGTCAGCAGCCCGCGGCGATGCCGCCGTACGACGGCCAGGCGCAGGACGCGTACGGGAACCAGTCGGGTGGCTACGGCGCATCGCACGACCCCTACGGCACTCCTGAGGCGTACCCGCCGCCGCAGCCCCCGGGCCGACGTGAGGCCGCGCCCGAACAGGGCTCACCGCGTACCCCCGACTGGGACCCGGACGAGCCCGAGGAGGAGACGCACCCCTTCTTCACGGGCGTCGACGACGACCGCGATGTCCGGCGCCCCCGTGACGACGATGACGAGTACGACGACGACTCGCGTGAATCGCGCAGGGGCGGCGACAGCGAACGCCGCGGCAAGGGCAAGAAGAAGAGCCGCAACGGCTGCGCCTGCCTCGTCGTCTCCCTGGTCCTCGCCGGCGGCCTCGGCGGCGCGGCCTACTTCGGCTACACGTACTGGCAGAAACAATTCGGCCCCGCACCCGACTACTCCGGCCAGGGCTCCGGCAGCGTCGAGGTGGAGATCCCGAAGGGCGCCCTCGGCAACGAGATCGGCAACATCCTGAAGGAGAAGGGCGTCGTCAAGAGCGTCGATGCCTTCGTCGCAGCGCAGACCAAGAACTCCAAGGGGAAATCGATCCAGGCGGGCGTCTACGTCCTCAACGAGCACATGTCCGCGGCCGAGGCCGTGAAGATGATGATCGACCCGAAGAGCCAGAATCTGCTGATCATTCCTGAGGGCAAGACCACCCGAGATGTCTACAAGCTGATCGACACGAAGCTCGGTCTCAAGGCCGGCACCACCAAGGATGTCGCCAAGAAGAACGTCGGCGATCTCGGGCTGCCGGACTGGGCCGATGACGACCCGGCCGTGGACGACCGGCTGGAGGGCTTCCTCTTCCCCGCGGCCTACCCGGTCACCAAGGAGATGAAGCCCGAGGCCGTCCTCAAGAAGATGGTTTCCCGGGCCAACGACGAGTACGGCAAGGTCGACCTCGAGTCGAGCGCCAAGAAGCTGGGTCTCAAGAGCCCCTGGCAGTTGATCACGGTCGCCAGCCTCGTCCAGGCCGAGGGCAAGTACAAGCACGACTTCGACAAGGTCGCCCGGGTCGTCTACAACCGGCTCAAGCCCAACAACACCGAGACCTACGGACTGCTCGACTTCGACTCCACCGTGAACTACGCCAAGGCCCAGAGCACGCTGGACACGGGCGCGGTGTCGGACCTGCGGAAGTTCAAGGACCCGTACAACACGTACTACGTCCACGGTCTGCCGCCGGGTCCGATCAACAACCCCGGCGAAGCGGCGCTTCACTCGGCGATCAAGCCGACTCCCGGACCTTGGTACTACTTCGTGTCCGTGACCGCGGACAAGACCGTGTTCGCGGTCACCAACGAAGAGCACGAGCGCAATCGCAAGAAGTACGAACAGGAGAAGTCGGGTCAGTGAGCACCATCCGACGGGCGGCCGTCCTCGGCTCGCCCATCGCCCACTCGCTCTCCCCGGTCCTGCACCGGGCGGCGTACGCCGCACTCGGTCTCACCGGATGGTCGTACGACCGCTTCGAGATCGACGAGGCCGCGCTCCCCGGCTTCGTCCAGGGGCTCGACTCCACGTGGGCCGGTCTTTCACTGACCATGCCGCTCAAGCGCGCGATCATCCCTCTGCTGGACTCCATCAGCGAGACCGCATCGTCTGTGGAGGCCGTCAACACGGTCGTCCTCACGGACGACGGACGACGGATCGGCGACAACACCGATATTCCGGGCATGATCGCGGCCCTGCGGGAAAGCGGTGTGGACCAGGTGGGATCCGCGTCGATCCTCGGTGCGGGGGCCACCGCCTCATCCGCACTGGCGGCACTTTCCCGCATCTGTACCGGGCCTGTCACCGCCTATGTACGCAGTGCCGCCCGTGCTGCGGAGATGCGGGGCTGGGGCGACAGGCTCGGTGTCGAGCTGCGCACTCTGGAATGGAGCCAGGCCGCTCGGGCCTTTGACGCCGAGTTGGTGATCGCTACGACTCCGGCGGGTGCCACGGATGAGCTGGCAGGCGCCGTTCCGGACAGCGCCGGTGTCTTGTTCGACGTTCTGTACGAGCCGTGGCCGACGGCATTGTCCGCTGCGTGGTCGTGCCGGGGAACGGTCATCGGGGGCATGGACCTCCTGGTGCATCAGGCCGTGCTCCAGGTGGAACTCATGACGGGCTGTGTTCCCGCGCCGTTGCGTGAGATGAGAGCGGCCGGTGAACGTGCTCTCGAAGGGCCCGGGGGTCAGTTTCGGTCACGGGTCCGGCCGGTTTGACGTGACCTGATCAATTTTGGTGGTCGGACTGCTACGTTCTCCCGTCGTGGAGCCGGTGTTGATCACACCGGCCAGGAGGGGAGAGATTGTGCGCACGTTGGTGAGCCGCGGGCTTACGGTGTCGGTTGCTGCCTTGAGCACGCTGATCGCTGGTACGGGTGTGGCCAGCGCATCGAGTCCCGCGGACAAGGCTGTGGCCGCTTGTGGGTCCAGTTACTACGTCCAGCGGCAGCAGTCGATGGGGCTGGGGCAGAACACAACTGTGTTCCTGCTGTACAGCGCCTCGACGCGCAACAACTGTGTGGTCACCGTGAAGCACGAGAACGCGGGCGCGTACTACGGAACGGCGACCGGTCTCGGCGCGGGAATCCAGGCGGAGGGCGGGTCCTGGAAGAAGGACGACGGGGACTACAAGTACTACGCAGGTCCTGTCTATCTGAGCGCGGCCGGCCAGTGCGTCCGCTTCTGGGGGCACTACGAGGAGATCGGCGCCTCCAGCATCCGGGACTGGTATCACACCAGCACCTTCGGCAACTGCGGCTGACGACAGGAGCACGGAGGGCCCGGCCACCCTATGTGGGGCCGGGCCCTCCGTGCTCCGTCGGGCAGCCTGCCACGGCCGGTATTCAGGCGCCTGGTGCGTCCGGACCGAGCCTTCGAGTGTCCGACAACTGGTACGCCGATCAGATCCACCGCCCGGGCATGGGAGGATCAATGGCGGCGGGCCAGGGCCGCGCACCCGGTCGCGCCGTTGCAGTTTCAGGCGCGAGCATGAGGAGCACCGTTGAGCAGGTTGCGCTGGCTGACCGCAGGGGAGTCGCACGGCCCCGCACTGGTGGCGACGCTGGAGGGTCTTCCCGCCGGCGTCCCGATCACCACGGAGATGGTGGCGGACGCACTCGCCCGGCGGCGGCTCGGCTATGGCCGCGGCGCTCGCATGAAGTTCGAGAAGGACGAGGTCACCTTCCTCGGCGGGGTGCGCCACGGGCTCACCATGGGCTCCCCGGTCGCCGTGATGGTGGGTAACACCGAGTGGCCCAAGTGGGAGCAGGTCATGTCGGCCGACCCGGTCGACCCCGACGAACTGGCCGCGCTGGCCCGTAACGCCCCGCTGACCCGTCCCCGCCCCGGCCACGCCGACCTCGCGGGCATGCAGAAGTACGGCTTCGACGAGGCCCGGCCGATCCTGGAGCGCGCCAGCGCCCGGGAGACCGCGGCCCGGGTGGCGCTCGGCGCCGTCGCGCGGTCGTACCTCAAGGAGACCGCGGGCATCGAGATCGTCAGCCACGTCGTCGAACTGGCCGCGGCCAAGGCGCCCTACGGCGTCTACCCCACGCCCGCCGACGTCGAGAAGCTCGACGCCGACCCGGTGCGCTGCCTGGACGCCGCCGCGAGCAAGGAAATGGTCGCCGAGATCGACCAGGCCCACAAGGACGGCGACACCCTCGGCGGCGTGGTCGAGGTGCTCGCGTACGGCGTGCCGGTCGGCCTCGGCTCGCACGTGCACTGGGACCGGCGTCTCGACGCCCGCCTCGCCGCCGCCCTCATGGGCATCCAGGCCATCAAGGGTGTCGAGGTCGGCGACGGCTTCGACCTGGCCCGGGTCCCCGGCTCGAAGGCGCACGACGAGATCCTGGTCACCGAGGACGGCATCAAGCGTGCCTCCGGCCGTTCCGGCGGCACCGAGGGCGGTCTGACCACCGGCGAGCTGCTGCGGGTCCGCGCCGCGATGAAGCCCATCGCGACCGTGCCCCGCGCGCTGGCCACCGTCGACGTCGTCACCGGGGAGCCCGCCAAGGCGCACCACCAGCGCTCCGACGTCTGTGCCGTGCCGGCTGCCGGGATCGTCGCCGAGGCGATGGTCGCGCTGGTCCTGGCCGACGCCGTCGCGGAGAAGTTCGGCGGCGACAGCGTCCCCGAGACCCACCGCAACGTCCAGTCGTACCTCGACCACCTCCAGATCCGATGAGCGGCCCGCTGATCGTCCTCGTCGGCCCGATGGGCGTCGGCAAGTCCACGGTCGGTGAGCTCCTCGCCGACCGGCTCGGCACCACCTACCGGGACACCGACACGGACGTCGTGGCCACGGCGGGCAAGCCGATCTCCGAGATCTTCTACGACGAGGGCGAGGAGCATTTCCGCGAGCTCGAGCGCGAGGCGGTACGCGCCGCGGTCGCCGAGCATGCGGGCGTCCTCTCGCTCGGCGGCGGGGCCGTGCTCGACGAGTCGACCCGCACCCTGCTCGCCGACCACGCGGTCGTCTACCTCTCGATGGACGTCGAAGAGGCCGTCAAGCGGGTCGGTCTGAACACCGCGCGCCCGCTGCTCGCCGTCAACCCGCGCCGGCAGTGGCGTGAGCTGATGGATGCCCGCCGCCATCTCTACACCGAGGTGGCCAGGGCGACCGTCGCCACCGACGGGCGCACCCCCGAAGAGGTCGCCCAAGCAGTCCTCGACGCACTGGAACTGCCGGAGCGCGCGGGCGACCCCGCGGCGCCCGGCCGGGAGAACACACACATGACGGACCAGGGACCCACGCGCATCCAGATCGCCGGCAGTGCGGGCACCGACCCGTACGAGGTGCTGATCGGCCGGCAGTTGCTCGGCGAGCTGCCGTCGCTCATCGGCGACCGCGCCCAGCGGGTCGCGGTCCTGCACCCCGAGGCGCTCGCCGAGACCGGCGAGGCGGTCCGTCAGGACCTCGCCGAGCAGGGGTACGAGGCGATCGCGATCCAGCTGCCGAACGCCGAGGAGGCCAAGACCGTCGAGGTCGCGGCGTACTGCTGGAAGGCGCTCGGCCAGACCGGCTTCACCCGCACCGATGTGATCGTCGGTGTCGGTGGCGGCGCCACCACGGATGTCGCCGGATTCGTCGCGGCGACCTGGCTGCGCGGGGTGCGCTGGATCGCCGTGCCGACGACGGTGCTCGCCATGGTCGACGCGGCCGTGGGCGGCAAGACGGGCATCAACACCGCCGAGGGCAAGAACCTCGTGGGCGCCTTCCACCCGCCGGCCGGGGTGCTCTGCGACCTCGCCTCCCTCGACTCGCTGCCCGTGCACGACTACGTCAGCGGCATGGCCGAGATCATCAAGGCCGGTTTCATCGCCGACCCCGCGATCCTCGACCTGATCGAGTCGGACCCGGAGGGTGCGCGTACGCCCGCCGGACCGCACACCGCCGAGCTGATCGAGCGCTCCATCCGGGTCAAGGCCGAGGTCGTCTCCAGCGACCTCAAGGAGTCCGGGCTGCGCGAGATCCTCAACTACGGTCACACCCTCGGCCACGCCATCGAGAAGAACGAGCGCTACAAGTGGCGCCACGGCGCGGCCGTCTCCATCGGGATGGTCTTCGCCGCCGAGCTCGGCCGGCTGGCCGGCCGCCTCGACGACGCCACCGCCGACCGGCACCGGGCGATCCTGGAGTCGGTCGGACTGCCGCTCACCTACCGCGGTGACCAGTGGCCGAAGCTGCTGGAGAACATGAAGGTCGACAAGAAGTCCCGCGGCGACCTGCTCCGCTTCATCGTCCTCGACGGCCTGGGCAAGCCCACCGTCCTGGAGGGCCCCGACCCGGCCGTACTGCTCGCCGCGTACGGGGAGGTGTCGGCGTGACCCGCAGGGTCTTCGTGCTCAACGGGCCGAACCTCGGCCGGCTCGGATCCCGCGAGCCCGATGTGTACGGAGCGACGTCGTACGCCGGACTCGTCGAGGCCTGCCGGGTGCTCGGCAAGGAGCTCGGCTTCGACGTCGACGTCCGGGAGACCAACGACGAGGGCGAGCTGATCCGCTGGCTGCACGAGGCAGCGGACGGTTCGATTCCGGTCGTTCTCAACCCGGGTGCGTTCACCCACTACTCGTACGGCATGCGGGACGCGGCCGCGCAGCGCACCGCCCCGCTGATCGAGGTGCACATCTCGAACCCGTACGCGCGGGAGGAATTCCGCCACACCTCCGTGGTCGCACCGGTCGCCACGGGGACCGTGGCCGGATTCGGCATCGGCTCCTACCGGCTGGCGCTCCGCGCCCTCGCGGACGAACTGACGGACTGACAGGCCGCGTACCGGACGGCCGGACCTGGCCGACGGGCACTCCGTACCGTCCCCGACCGTTGCCCCTGTGGCGGTCGGGAACGGTACGGTTGCCGTTCCACCAGCGCCAGTTGCCTGTACGAGACGGAGTGGCACCGGATGCAGCACGCAGTGGGGGCCCCGCTGCCGCCGCCCCAAGGATCCGGAAACGGACCTGCCGGCTGGACGCACCAGGCCCAGCACCCCGGACACCCCGGTCCGCCGGGGCCACCGGCGCCGCCGGCACCGCAGGGCCAGGGCTGGACCGGGCCCGCCCCGCACCACGCCCCCGCGCCCGTCTCCCGGGAGACCACCGGGCACGTCCAGCTGCCGCCAGGTGGTCCCGTCCCGCTGCCCGCACCACCCGCCGAGCCCGGCACGGGCACGGCGACGCTCGCCGTCCTCCTCATCGGTCCGGCGGGCGCGGGCAAGACCACCGTGGCCAAGCTGTGGGCCAGCCGCCGCCGGGTCCCCACGGCGCACGTCAGTCTCGACGACGTCCGCGAATGGGTCTGCTCCGGCTTCGCCGACCCGCAGGCCGGATGGAACGACCACTCGGAGGCCCAGTACCGGCTGGCCCGCCGCACCTGCGGCTTCGCCGCCCGCAATTTCCTGGCCAACGGCATCTCCTGCATCCTCGACGACGCGGTGTTCCCCGACCGCCCGGTCGTCGGCCTCGGCGGCTGGAAGCGCCATGTGGGCCCGGGACTGCTGCCCGTGGTGCTCCTCCCCGGCCTGGAGATCGTGCTGGAGCGCAACGCCGCCCGCAGCGGAAACCGCCGGCTGTCGGACGAGGAGGTCGCCCGGATCCACGGCAGGATGGCGGGCTGGTACGGCTCGGGGCTGCCGATCATCGACAACTCGACCTACGACGTGGAGACCACGGCCCGCGTCCTCGACGACATACTCGCCCGCTCCATAGCCAGCCCGCCCGCATGGTGACGGCCCGGCGGGTCCCCGTGCCGCACACCTGAGCGCGGGCCCGGCCTGCTGCGGTCCCCGGTCGGATGCGCTGACCGGGCAGCCCGGCGCTCCCGCTCGTAGGCTCGTGGCATGTCAGAGGTGTACACCGTCCGCCGCGCGCTGCTGCGGGACCGGTGCGCCGCCGTCGGATCCGCGGCCGCTCTGGTCTCCCGCCCCGCCAACGTCCGCTACCTCGCGGGCGGGGCGCCCCCGGGTGCCGTGCTGCTGCTCGGCCCCGACGAGGACGTCCTGGTCTGCCCCCGGGCGCCGACCGGCGATCCCGTCCAGGGGCGCACCGACGACGAGCTGCGGCTGGCCCTGCTGCCCGCCACCGACGGCGATCCGGTGGTCGCGGCAGCCGACCTGGCCACCTCCTCCGGCGCGGAATCGCTCGCCGTGGAGGAGCACGATCTGACGGTCGCCCGCCACCGGGCCATGCACGCGGTCGCCCCGCGGCTCCGGCTGGCCGACCTCGGCGCCACGGTGGAGCAGCTGCGCGTCGTCAAGGACGAGGAGGAGATCGCCTGCCTGCGGATCGCCGCCGAGATCACCGACCAGGCACTCGGCGAACTCCTCGAATCGATCCTCGTCGGCCGCACCGAACGGCATCTCGCACTGGAACTGGAACGGCGGCTGGTGGACCACGGCGCCGACGGACCCGCCTTCTCGACCTCCGTCGCCACCGGACCCAACTCGGGCCAGGGCCGACACCGGCCCTCCGACCGGCGGGTCGAGGAGGGAGATTTCCTCTCCGTCTGCCTCGGCGCGAACTATCGCGGCTACCGGTGCGAGATCGGCCGCACATTCGTCATCGGGACCGCTCCGGCCGCCTGGCAGATCGACCTCTACGACCTGGTTTTCGCCGCTCAGCGGGCCGGACGCGAGGCCTTGGTGCCCGGCGCCGCGTACCGCGACGTGGACCGTGCGGCCCGCCATCTTCTGGACTCCGCGGGCCACGGTGACGGCCTGGCACCCTGGACCGGGCACGGGGTGGGGCTCGAAATCGACGAGGACCCGCAGCTGGCACCGGCAGCCATGGGTAAACTGGACGCTTGTGTGCCGGTCACCGTCGAACCGGGGGTTCACCTCCCGGGCCGGGGCGGGGTCCGGATCGATGACACGCTCGTCGTGCGCCCCGAGGCGGACGGCGGACCCGAGCTACTCACCATTACGACCAAGGAGCTGCTCGCGCTCTAGCGCGCATCCTTGGTCGTCCACCAGCTTCAGTCCAGGAGATTCCGCAACCGTGGCTTCCACGAACGACCTCAAGAACGGCCTGGTGCTCAAGCTCGACGGAGGCCAGCTCTGGTCCGTCGTCGAGTTCCAGCACGTCAAGCCCGGCAAGGGCCCGGCCTTCGTGCGCACCAAGCTCAAGAACGTGCTGTCCGGCAAGGTCGTCGACAAGACGTTCAACGCCGGCGTGAAGGTCGAGACGGCCACCATTGACCGCCGCGACATGCAGTTCTCGTACATGGACGGCGAGTACTTCGTCTTCATGGACATGGACACGTACGACCAGCTCATGGTCGACCGCAAGGCTGTCGGCGACGCCGCCAACTTCCTGATCGAGGGCTTCACGGCCTCCGTCGCCCAGCACGAGGGCGAGGTGCTCTACGTCGAGCTGCCGGCCGCCGTCGAGCTGACCATCCAGCACACCGACCCGGGCGTGCAGGGCGACCGCTCCACCGGCGGCACCAAGCCCGCCACGCTGGAGACCGGTTACGAGATCGGCGTCCCGCTCTTCATCACCACGGGTGAGAAGATCAAGGTCGACACCCGCACGGGCGACTACCTCGGCCGGGTGAACAGCTAACCGTGGCTGCTCGGAACACGGCCCGCAAGCGAGCCTTCCAGATCCTCTTCGAGGCCGACCAGCGCGGTGAGTCCGTGCAGACGGTCCTCGCGGACTGGGTGCGGCTCTCGCGGTCCGACACCCGTCAGCCGCCCGTCACCGAGTACACGATGGAGCTCGTCGAGGGGTACGCGCAGTACGCCGACCGGATCGACGACCTCATCATCACCTACGCCGTGGACTGGGAGATCGACCGCATGCCGGTCGTCGACCGGAACATCCTGCGGCTCGGTGCGTACGAGCTGATCTGGGTGGACGGGACGCCGGACGCGGTGGTGATCGACGAGGCGGTCCAGCTCGCCAAGGAGTTCTCCACCGACGATTCCCCGTCCTTCGTGAACGGCCTGCTGGCCCGTTTCAAGGACCTCAAGCCGAACCTCCGCCGGGAGGCCTAGCCTTCGGCGGCGTTCAGCCCACGAAGGGCCCACGGTCACGTGACCGTGGGCCCTTCGGCGTGCGTGGCCCCAGGTCGGGGCGTCGTTCGTGGTGGTGTGCCCCTGTCCCGGGGCCGGGGTTCCGTCCTCAATCGCCGGACGGGCTCGGGGTGTCCGGTTCGGCGCCGTTCTCCGGGTGGGTGGTGGTCCGGTGCCCCTCAAACGACGAACGTTCGGGTTCGTCGTCGGGGGAGCTCGGGTCCTTGTTCGTCGTCCTGCGGGGCCCCCGCACGGCCCCGGACCGGCCGTTGCGCGTCAGCGGCCCGGCGGGCCTTCCGATTACGACCTGCGCGGCGTCTTCTTGTTACGACATCCGGGGGCGGGGGCGGTTACGACCACCGGGTCGCAGACGCGAGTGATGCACGGGTGGGGCCGTGCAGGGGAGTCCGCGCAGGGGCTGGCGCACCTGCCGGGCTCGCCCGCGTCGCCGGCTTCCGCGCCAGTCCCGAGGAGACGCCCCGGAGGGGCACCGCCCACCCCACCACGGGGCAGGGGCGACGGTGCCTCACGGCCCTGGACGGGGCACCCAAGCCGGTCCGGCGCTTGAGGACGGACCCTCCACCCGGACCGGGGTGTGCGGCACCGCCCGTCCCATCACCAGCCAGGGGCGACGGTGCCTCACGGCCCGGGCGGGGGCACCCAAGCCGGTCCGGCGCTTGAGGACGGAACCGTCCACCCGGACCGAGGAGGGGCACCGCCCACCCGACCACCGGGCAGGGGCGACGGTGCCCTCACGGCCCGGCGCGGACACCCAAGCCGGTCCGGCGCTTGAGGACGGACCCCTCCACCCGGACCGGGGTGTGCGGCACCGCCCGTCCCATCACCAGCCAGGGGCGACGGTGCCTCACGGCCCGGGCGGGGGCACCCAAGCCGGTCCGGCGCTTGAGGACGGAACCCCGAACCCCGAACCCCGCACCGCGGGGATCGCGACAGCAAAAAACGCCGGGATGCCCGGGGCCCGAATGGGGGACCCGGCCAACCCGGCGTTACGTTTCTTCGCGGCTTCAGACCCGCACGTCAGCCCTCGTCGTGGGCGACCGCGCGGCGCGCGTCCGCGTCCAGGACGCCCCAGCTGATCAGCTGCTCGGTGAGTACGGACGGCGACTGGTCGTAGATCACGGCCAGCGTGCGCAGGTCGTCCTGGCGGATCGAGAGCACCTTGCCGTTGTAGTCACCGCGCTGGCTCTGGATCGTCGCCGCGTAGCGCTGCAGCGGTCCGGCCTTCTCCGGCGGGACGTGGGCAAGGCGCTCCAGGTCCAGGACAAGCTTGGGCGGCGGCTCGGCGGCCCCGCCGGGCGTCGTGCCGGGCAGAAGCTCCTGCACCGGGACACCGTAGAAGTCCGCCAGCTCGGCGAGACGCTGTACGGTCACGGCACGGTCGCCGCGCTCGTACGAACCGACCACGACGGCCTTCCAGCGGCCCTGGGACTTCTCCTCCACACCGTGGAGGGAGAGGCCCTGCTGGGTGCGGATGGCACGGAGCTTGGCCCCGAGCTGTTTTGCGTATTCGCTGGACATAAGGCTCCCCGGACGAAGTCTGGTAACTCACTGTGAGGTTACGCAGCGTTACTTGGATGCGTCAAGCCGAATGGTCCGCACCGGCACCTCCCGGGATTGTGACCAAGGCTCCGTGCAAGGCCTGGTAACGTTGATGAAGCAAATTTCGACGTCCTTTAAGGTCCGTCCAGTGAGGCGGAGAAGGAGGTCCGTTTCTTATGGACGCACAGCACGAAGCCACCGGCAATGCGGCACGCCCCGTTCTCGAGGCTCCCGACATCGCCCGGGTACTGACCCGAATCGCCCACGAAATCGTCGAACGCGCCAAGGGCGCGGACGATGTGGTGCTCCTCGGCATCCCGACACGAGGCGTCTTCCTCGCCCGTCGGCTGGCCGACAAGCTCGATGAGATCACCGGCCGCAAGGTGCCGGTCGGCTCCCTCGACATCACCATGTACCGCGACGACCTGCGGCTGCGCCCGGCGCGCGCCCTGGCCCGTACCGAGATCCCCGGCGAGGGCATCGAGGGCCGACTGGTCGTCCTGGTCGACGACGTGCTCTTCTCCGGCCGTACGATCCGCGCCGCGCTCGACGCGCTCGGCGACATCGGCCGCCCCCGCGCGGTGCAACTCGCGGTCCTGGTCGACCGCGGCCACCGCGAACTCCCGATCCGTGCCGATTACGTCGGCAAGAACCTCCCCACGTCGCTGCGGGAGACGGTCAAGGTCCAGCTGGCCGAGGAGGACGGCCGCGACGCCGTGCTGCTCGGTGTCCAGCAGACCGCCCCGGCGGGCGCGCAGTAGCTGCACTCACCCGTACGGCCGACATCCGGTCGTACGACAGCTTCCGCACGCCCGCATGCCTGAACCCTCCAGCCACCCGGAGAACACCCAGATGAAGCGTCACCTCATCTCGGCCGCCGACCTCACCCGCGACGACGCCGTGCTGATCCTCGACACCGCCGAGGAGATGGCCCGCGTCGCCGACCGGCCGATCAAGAAGCTCCCGACCCTGCGCGGCCGCACCGTCGTCAACCTCTTCTTCGAGGACTCGACCCGTACCCGCATCTCCTTCGAGGCCGCCGCCAAGCGCCTCTCCGCCGATGTCATCAACTTCTCCGCGAAGGGCTCGTCCGTCTCCAAGGGCGAGTCGCTCAAGGACACCGCACTGACCCTGGAGGCGATGGGCGCGGACGCCGTCGTCATCCGGCACGGCGCCTCCGGCGCCCCGTACCGCCTCGCCACCTCCGGCTGGATCGACGGCGCCGTCGTCAACGCCGGTGACGGCACGCACGAGCACCCCACCCAGGCGCTCCTGGACGCCTTCACCATGCGCCGCCGGCTGGTCGGGGCCGATGCGGGGCTCGGCCGGGACCTGGAAGGACGACGGATCACGATCGTCGGCGACATCCTGCACAGCCGGGTCGCCCGCTCCAACGTGCACCTGCTGCACACCCTCGGCGCCCACGTCACGCTGGTGGCCCCGCCGACCCTCGTCCCGGTCGGTGTCGAGCAGTGGCCGTGCGACATCAGCTACAGCCTCGACGAGGTGCTGCCGAAGTCCGACGCCGTGATGATGCTGCGTGTGCAGCGTGAACGGATGAACGCCGCGTACTTCCCGACCGAGCGCGAGTACTCCCGCCGCTACGGCCTCGACGGCGAGCGCATGGCGAAGATGCCCGGGCACGCCATCGTCATGCACCCCGGCCCGATGGTCCGCGGCATGGAGATCACCGCCGAGGTGGCCGACTCCGACCGGTGCACGGTCGTCGAGCAGGTCGCCAACGGCGTCTCCATCCGCATGGCGGTCCTGTACCTGCTGCTGGGCGGCTCCGAGCCCGCCGCACCCTCGCCCGCCACCACCCTTGATCGAAGCGCTGCGCGCCCCGCCGATTCCGAGGAGAACAAGTAACCATGAGCAAGATCCTTATTCGCGGCGCGAAGATCCTCGGCGGCGAGCCGCAGGACGTCCTGATCGACGGCGAGACCATCGCGCAGGTCGGTACCGGTATCGATGCCGGAGACGCCGTGGTGGTCGAGGCCGAGGGGCAGATTCTGCTTCCCGGGCTGGTCGACCTCCACACCCACCTGCGCGAGCCCGGCCGCGAGGACTCCGAGACCGTCCTCACCGGCACCAAGGCCGCGGCGGTCGGCGGCTTCACCGCCGTGCACGCCATGGCCAACACCTTCCCGGTCGCCGACACCGCCGGTGTCGTCGAGCAGGTCTGGCGGCTGGGCAAGGAGTCCGGCTACTGCGACGTGCAGCCGATCGGCGCCGTCACCGTCGGCCTGGAGGGCAAGCACCTCGCCGAACTCGGCGCCATGCACGATTCGGCCGCCGGAGTGAAAGTCTTCTCCGACGACGGCAAGTGCGTCGACGACGCCGTGATCATGCGGCGCGCGCTGGAGTACGTGAAGGCGTTCGACGGTGTCGTCGCCCAGCACGCCCAGGAGCCCCGCCTCACCGAGGGCGCCCAGATGAACGAGGGCATCGTCTCGGCCGAGCTCGGCCTCGGTGGCTGGCCCGCCGTCGCCGAGGAGTCGATCATCGCCCGCGATGTCCTCCTCGCCGCCCACGTCGACTCCCGGGTGCACATCTGCCACCTGTCGACCGCCGGCTCCGTCGAGATCGTCCGCTGGGCCAAGTCCAAGGGCTGGAACGTCACCGCCGAGGTCACCCCGCACCACCTGCTCCTCACCGACGAGCTCGTACGGTCGTACAACCCCGTCTACAAGGTGAACCCGCCGCTGCGTACCGAGGCCGATGTGATGGCCCTGCGCGAGGCGCTCGCCGACGGCACGATCGACTGCGTCGCCACCGACCACGCCCCGCACCCGCACGAGGACAAGGACTGCGAGTGGGCCGCGGCCGCCATGGGCATGGTGGGCCTGGAGACCGCGCTCTCGGTCGTCCAGCAGACGATGGTCGAGACCGGTCTGCTCGACTGGACGGGTGTCGCGGACCGGATGTCCGTCCGCCCCGCGGCCATCGGCCGCCTGGAAGGACACGGCCGTCCCGTCTCGCCCGGTGAGCCTGCCAACCTCACGCTGGTCGATCCGGCATACCGTGGAGTCGTGGACCCCGCGGGCTTCGCCTCCCGCAGCCGCAACACCCCGTACGAGGGGCGCGAGCTGCCGGGTCGCGTCACCCACACGTTCCTGCGGGGCCGTGCCACGGTCGTCGACGGGAAGCTCGCGTGACATCACTCACCCCCCTGTACCAGCTGGCCGCCGAGCAGAAGTCGGCGGACGTGACCGACCTGTCCGCCCGCATCAGCTGGGTGATCGGACTCGTCGTCTTCATCGCCTTCGTCTACTGGCTGATGCGCCAGGGATGGAAGTGGCGGGGAAGCCTGCAGTCCGACCTGCCGGAGCTGCCCGCCACGCCGGACGGGTACGCCGCCCAGCCACCCCTGCTGACGATGACCGGCCGCTACCACGCGTCGACGACCGCCGGGCAGTGGCTCGACCGGATCGTCGCCCACGGCCTCGGCACCCGCAGCCGCGTCGAGCTCACCCTGACCGAACAGGGACTCGACGTCGTACGCCCCGGGGCGGCCGACTTCTTCGTCCCGGCCGCGCAGCTGCGTGACGCCCGGCTCGACAAGGGCATCGCGGGCAAGGTCCTCCCCGAGGGCGGTCTGCTGATCATCACCTGGGCGCTCGGCGACAGGCTGATCGACTCCGGCTTCCGCTCCGACCACTCGGCCGAACACCCGGCCTGGGTCGACGCCATCCATCACCTCACCGACAGCACTACGGAAGGCATCGCGCGATGACGACCTCCACCCGGGGAGCCTCCAGCGTTCCCGCCGTACTCGTCTTGGAGGACGGCCGCGCCTTCCGCGGCCGCGCCTATGGGGCCGTGGGGGAGACCTTCGGCGAGGCGGTGTTCTCCACCGGCATGACGGGCTATCAGGAGACGCTGACCGACCCGTCGTACCACCGCCAGGTCGTCGTGATGACCGCCCCGCACGTCGGCAACACCGGTGTGAACGACGAGGACCCCGAGTCGCAGCGGATCTGGGTCTCCGGATACGTGGTGCGCGACCCCGCGCGGCGGCCCTCCAACTGGCGCTCGCAGCGCTCGCTCGACGAGGAGCTGGAGCGTCAGGGTGTCGTCGGCATCAGCGGCATCGACACCCGCGCCCTCACCCGCCACCTGCGCGAGCGCGGCGCCATGCGCGTCGGCATCTTCTCCGGTGACGCCGTCGCCGACGAGGCCACCCTGCTGGCCCGGGTCAAGGAAGCCCCCGAGATGGTGGGCGCCGACCTCTCCGCCGAGGTCGCGACCAAGGAGACGTACGTCGTCCCCGCGATCGGCACGAAGAGGTTCACCGTCGCCGCGATCGACCTCGGCATCAAGGGCATGACCCCGCACCGGATGGCCGAGCGCGGCATCGAGGTGCACGTCCTGCCCGCCACCGCGACCCTCGACGAGGTGTACGCGGTCGAGCCCGACGGAGTCTTCTTCTCCAACGGCCCCGGCGACCCGGCCACCGCCGACCACCCGGTCTCCGTCATGCAGGGCGTCCTGGAGCGGAAGACGCCGCTCTTCGGCATCTGCTTCGGCAACCAGATCCTGGGCCGTGCCCTCGGCTTCGGCACCTACAAGCTGAAGTACGGCCACCGCGGCATCAACCAGCCGGTGCAGGACCGCACGACCGGCAAGGTCGAGGTCACCGCGCACAACCACGGCTTCGCCGTCGACGCCCCGCTGGACAAGGTGTCCGACACGAAGTTCGGCCGCGCCGAGGTCTCCCACGTCTGTCTGAACGACCAGGTCGTCGAGGGACTGCAGCTCCTCGACCAGCCGGCCTTCAGCGTCCAGTACCACCCCGAGGCAGCCGCCGGCCCGCACGACGCCGCGTACCTCTTCGACCGTTTCGTATCCCTGATGGAGGGCCAGCGTGCCTAAGCGCTCCGATATCCAGTCCGTCCTGGTCATCGGCTCCGGCCCGATCGTCATCGGACAGGCCGCCGAGTTCGACTACTCCGGCACCCAGGCCTGCCGCGTCCTCAAGGCCGAGGGCCTGCGCGTCATCCTGGTGAACTCCAACCCGGCGACGATCATGACCGACCCGGAGATCGCCGACGCCACGTACGTCGAGCCGATCACCCCCGAGTTCGTCGAGAAGATCATCGCCAAGGAGCGCCCCGACGCGCTGCTCCCGACGCTGGGCGGCCAGACCGCACTCAACACCGCGATCTCCATGCACGAGAACGGTGTCCTGGAGAAGTACGGCGTCGAGCTCATCGGCGCCAATGTCGAGGCCATCAACAAGGGCGAGGACCGCGACCTCTTCAAGGGTGTCGTGGAAGCCGTCAACGCCAAGATCGGCCACGGCGAGTCCGCCCGCTCCGTCATCTGCCACTCGATGGACGACGTCCTGGGGGGCGTCGAGACGCTCGGCGGCTACCCCGTCGTCGTCCGCCCCTCCTTCACCATGGGCGGCGCCGGCTCCGGCTTCGCGCACGACGAGGAGGAGCTGCGCCGGATCGCCGGTCAGGGCCTCACGCTCTCCCCGACCACCGAGGTGCTCCTGGAGGAGTCCATCCTCGGCTGGAAGGAGTACGAGCTGGAGCTGATGCGCGACAAGAACGACAACGTCGTGGTCGTCTGCTCCATCGAGAACTTCGACCCGATGGGCGTCCACACGGGTGACTCGATCACCGTGGCCCCGTCGATGACGCTCACCGACCGCGAGTACCAGCGGCTGCGCGACATCGGCATCGCGATCATCCGCGAGGTCGGCGTCGACACCGGCGGCTGCAACATCCAGTTCGCCATCGACCCGACCGACGGCCGGGTCATCGTGATCGAGATGAACCCGCGCGTCTCCCGCTCCTCGGCGCTGGCGTCGAAGGCCACCGGCTTCCCGATCGCCAAGATCGCCGCCAAGCTGGCCGTCGGCTACACGCTCGACGAGATCCCCAACGACATCACCGAGAAGACCCCGGCCTCCTTCGAGCCGACGCTCGACTACGTCGTGGTCAAGGCCCCGCGGTTCGCCTTCGAGAAGTTCCCGTCCGCCGACTCCACCCTCACCACCACCATGAAGTCGGTGGGCGAGGCCATGGCGATCGGCCGCAACTTCACCGAGGCGCTGCAGAAGGCGCTGCGCTCCCTGGAGAAGAAGGGCTCGCAGTTCACCTTCGTCGGCGAGACCGGCGACAAGGCCGAGCTGCTCGCCGAGGCGGTCCGGCCGACCGACGGCCGTATCAACACCGTCATGCAGGCGATCCGCGCCGGCGCCACCCAGGAAGAGGTCTTCGACGCCACGAAGATCGACCCCTGGTTCGTCGACCAGCTGTTCCTGATCAAGGAGATCGCCGACGAGCTGGCCGCCGCCGACAAGCTCGACCCCGAGCTGCTCGCCGAGGCCAAGCGGCACGGCTTCTCCGACGCCCAGATCGCAGAGATCCGCGATCTGCGCGAGGACGTCGTCCGCGAGGTGCGGCACGCGCTCGGCATCCGCCCCGTCTACAAGACGGTCGACACCTGTGCCGCCGAGTTCGCCGCGAACACGCCGTACTTCTACTCCTCGTACGACGAGGAGAGCGAGGTCGCGACCCGCACCAAGCCCGCGGTGATCATCCTCGGCTCGGGCCCCAACCGCATCGGCCAGGGCATCGAGTTCGACTACTCGTGCGTCCACGCCTCCTTCGCGCTGAGCGAAGCCGGCTACGAGACCGTGATGGTCAACTGCAACCCGGAGACGGTCTCCACCGACTACGACACCTCCGACCGCCTGTACTTCGAGCCGCTGACGCTCGAGGACGTGCTGGAGATCGTGCACGCCGAGTCCCTCGCGGGCCCGATCGCCGGCGTCATCGTCCAGCTCGGCGGCCAGACCCCGCTGGGCCTGTCGCAGGCGCTCAAGGACAACGGCGTGCCGGTCGTCGGCACCTCGCCGGAGGCGATCCACGCCGCCGAGGACCGCGGCGCCTTCGGCCGCGTCCTGGCCGAGGCCGGACTCCCGGCGCCGAAGCACGGCACCGCCACCACCTTCGCCGAGGCCAAGGCCATCGCCGACGAGATCGGCTACCCCGTCCTCGTGCGCCCGTCGTACGTGCTCGGCGGCCGCGGCATGGAGATCGTGTACGACGAGGCGCGGCTGTCGTCGTACATCGCCGAGTCCACCGAGATCAGCCCCACCCGGCCGGTCCTGGTCGACCGCTTCCTCGACGACGCCATCGAGATCGACGTCGACGCGCTCTACGACGGCACCGAGCTCTACCTCGGCGGCGTCATGGAGCACATCGAGGAGGCCGGCATCCACTCCGGCGACTCCGCCTGCGCACTGCCCCCGATCACCCTCGGCGGCTACGACATCAAGCGGCTCCGGGCCTCCACCGAGGGCATCGCCAAGGGCGTCGGGGTCCGCGGACTGATCAACATCCAGTTCGCGCTCTCCGGCGACATCCTGTATGTCCTGGAGGCCAACCCGCGCGCCTCGCGCACCGTCCCCTTCACCTCGAAGGCGACCGCGGTCCCGCTCGCCAAGGCCGCCGCCCGCATCTCGCTGGGCGCGACCGTCGCCGAGCTGCGCGAGGAGGGTCTGCTGCCGAGGAACGGCGACGGCGGCACCCTGCCTCTCGACGCGCCGATCTCCGTCAAGGAGGCCGTCATGCCGTGGTCGCGGTTCCGCGACATCCACGGCCGCGGTGTCGACACCGTCCTCGGCCCGGAGATGCGCTCCACCGGTGAGGTCATGGGCATCGACTCGGTCTTCGGCACGGCGTACGCCAAGTCGCAGGCCGGCGCGTACGGCCCGTTGCCCACCAAGGGCCGCGCGTTCATCTCCGTCGCCAACCGCGACAAGCGCTCGATGATCTTCCCGGCGCGCGAGCTGGTCGCCCACGGCTTCGAGCTGCTGGCCACGTCCGGCACCGCCGAGGTGCTCAAGCGCAACGGCATCCACGCCACGGTCGTGCGCAAGCAGTCCGAGGGCGTCGGACCGCAGGGCGAGAAGACCATCGTCCAGCTCATCCACGACGGCGAGGTCGACCTGATCGTCAACACGCCGTACGGAACGGGCGGCCGGCTCGACGGCTACGAGATCCGTACCGCGGCGGTCGCCCGGTCCGTGCCCTGTCTCACGACGGTCCAGGCGCTCGCCGCCGCCGTCCAGGGCATCGACGCACTCAACCACGGAGACGTCGGCGTACGTTCCCTCCAGGAACACGCGGAACATCTGACCGCGGCGCGCGACTAGCAGGCCCAGCAGGGGGACACCGGAAACGGTGTCCCCCTCTCTGTGAGGACACCGAGGACACCCCGATGTACAAGTTCTTCTTCCAGCTGGTCTTCAAGCGGATGGACCCCGAGCAGGCCCACTACCTGGCCTTCCGGTGGATCCGCCTCGCGGCCCGCATCCCCGTGCTGCGTACGTTCGTCGCAGCGGCGCTCGCCCCCCGCTACAAGGAGCTGCGCACCGAGGCCCTCGGCCTGCGCATGCACGGCCCGTTCGGCCTCGCCGCGGGCTTCGACAAGAACGCCGTCGCGATCGACGGCATGTCGATGCTCGGCTTCGACCACATCGAGATCGGTACGGTCACCGGCGAGCCGCAGCCCGGCAACCCCAAGAAGCGGCTCTTCCGCCTCGTGGCGGACCGCGCGCTGATCAACCGCATGGGCTTCAACAACGAGGGCTCCGCGGCCGTGGCCGAGCGCCTGGCCACCCGCAACCCGGTCTTCCGGACCACGGTCGGCGTCAACATCGGCAAGACCAAGGTCGTGCCCGAGACCGAAGCCGTCGGCGACTACGTGAAGTCGACCGAACGGCTCGCCCGCCACGCCGACTACCTCGTCGTCAACGTCTCCTCGCCCAACACGCCCGGCCTGCGCAACCTCCAGGCCACCGAGGCCCTGCGCCCGCTGCTCACCGCCGTGCGCGAGGCGGCCGACCGGACCGTCACCGACCGCCGGGTCCCGCTCCTCGTCAAGATCGCCCCTGATCTCGCGGACGAGGACGTCGACGCGGTCGCCGACCTCGCGGTCGAGCTGGGCCTGGACGGCATCATCGCCACCAACACCACCATCGCCCGCGACGGCCTCGGACTGAAGTCCTCGCCGTCGCTGGTCAAGGAGACCGGCGGACTCTCCGGCGCGCCCCTCAAGGCGCGCTCCCTGGAGGTCCTGCAGCGGCTCTACGCACGCGTCGGCGACGAGATCACCCTCGTGGGCGTCGGCGGCATCGAGACCGCCGAGGACGCCTGGCAGCGCATCCTCGCCGGCGCCACCCTCGTCCAGGGCTACAGCGCCTTCATCTACGAGGGGCCGTTCTACGCCCGCGCGATCCACAAGGGCCTTGCCGCGCGCCTCGCCGCCTCCCCGTACGCCACCCTCGCCGAGGCCGTCGGCGCCGACACCCGGAAGGTCATGAAGTGACCCCTGAACCCTTCGGCGCGCGTCTGCGCCACGCCATGGACACCCGCGGGCCGCTCTGCGTCGGCATCGACCCGCACGCCTCGCTGCTCACCGCCTGGGGCCTGAACGACGACGTCGCGGGCCTGGAGAGGTTCACCCGTACGGTCGTCGAGGCGCTGGCCGACCGGGTGGCCGTCCTCAAGCCGCAGTCCGCGTTCTTCGAGCGGTTCGGCTCGCGCGGCATCGCCGTCCTGGAGAAGGCCGTCGAGGAGTCGCGGGCCGCCGGAGCGCTCGTCCTGATGGACGCCAAGCGCGGCGACATCGGGTCCACCATGGGCGCCTACGCGGCGACCTACCTGGACAAGGGCTCACCGCTCTTCTCCGACGCGCTCACCGTTTCGCCGTACCTCGGCTTCGGTTCGCTGCGACCGGCGCTCGACGCGGCCGTCCTCTCCGGTTCGGGCGTCTTCGTCCTCGGCCTCACCTCCAACCCGGAGGGCGCCGAGGTGCAGCGCGCCACCGCCGCCGACGGCCGGTCGCTGGCCCAGTTGATGCTCGACCACGTGGCCGCCGAGAACGAGGGCGCCACGCCGCTCGGCTCGGTCGGCGCGGTGATCGGCGCCACACTCGGGGACGCGGGGGTGAATCTGGCGGTCAACGGACCGCTGCTGGCCCCCGGCATCGGTGCGCAGGGTGCTACCCCGGCCGATCTGCCGGGCGTCTTCGGCGCCGCGGTGGGCAATGTGCTGCCGAGCGTGAGCCGGGGCGTGCTGCGCCACGGACCTGACGCGTCAGGGCTGCGCGAAGCCGCCGATCGGCTCACGGACGAGGTCCGCGTGGCCGTTCCGACAAGCTGACGATGCCACGTAACAGCGTGTCGGCGGAATCCTGACCAAAAATCTCGGTGGTTATGCCTGAAATGTCCTGGTCGGCCAAGGCTGACCAGGACTTTTCGTCTGTTCTCGCTGACTCGGGCGGCCTTGGCCGCTAGTCTCCGTCGAGAGCCAACGTGCACAGGTTGTTCGTTGCTCACCAGGTGTGGGGCGATTAGGTTCCTCACCGGTCCGTATCCGACAGATCGACATCCGAGGTGACGTAGGCGTGGCTCTTCCGCCCCTTACCCCTGAACAGCGCGCAGCCGCGCTCGAAAAGGCCGCCGCGGCTCGCCGGGAGCGGGCCGAGGTCAAGAATCGACTCAAGCACTCCGGCGCCTCCCTCCACGAGGTCATCAAGCAGGGCCAGGAGAACGACGTCATCGGCAAGATGAAGGTCTCCGCCCTTCTCGAGTCCCTGCCGGGCGTGGGCAAGGTCCGCGCCAAGCAGATCATGGAGCGGCTCGGGATCTCCGAGAGCCGCCGGGTCCGGGGTCTCGGCTCCAACCAGATTGCTTCCCTGGAGCGAGAGTTCGGTGGCTCTCCCGCCTGACGTTCTCAGGCACCCCTGAGAACGGGGATAATCGCTCCATGGCTGCAACATCCCGGGGGACGTCCCCCGTACCCCCGGACGCACGTCCGCGGCTGACCGTGCTCTCCGGCCCCTCCGGGGTCGGCAAGAGCACGGTCGTCGCGCACATGCGCAAGGTCCACCCCGAGGTCTGGCTCTCGGTGTCGGCGACGACCCGCAGGCCGCGCCCCGGCGAGCGCAACGGCGTCCACTACTTCTTCGTGGACAACGACGAGTTCGACAAGCTGATCGCCAACGGCGAGCTGCTCGAGTGGGCCGAGTTCGCCGGCAATCGCTACGGCACACCGCGCCGGGCCGTGCTCGAACGCCTGGAGGCGGGCGAACCGGTCCTCCTGGAGATCGACCTCCAGGGCGCGCGACTGGTCCGTCAGTCGATGTCCGACGCGCGGCTGATCTTCCTCGCCCCGCCCAGCTGGGACGAGCTGGTGCGCCGGCTCACCGGCCGCGGGACCGAGGCGCCGGAGGTGATCGAGCGACGACTTGCCGCCGCGAAGGTCGAACTCGCTGCCGAATCCGAGTTCGATACGACGCTGGTCAACACCTCCGTCGAGGACGTGGCACGCGAGCTGCTAGCCTTGATGTTGCAGACTTCCGCCCGCCGTGAGAGCAGCGACTGACGCAGCCGACCCGGATCACCGCCCCGGCGGAATCAGCACTGTCAAAGATCTCTTTGATTTTTACCCCCTTCGGAAGGCAGAGAGTGTCCTCTTCCATCACCACGCCCGAGGGCATCATCAACCCGCCGATTGATGAGCTCCTCGAGGCCACCGACTCGAAGTACAGCCTTGTGATCTACGCCGCCAAGCGCGCGCGCCAGATCAACGCGTACTACTCGCAGCTCGGCGAGGGCCTCCTCGAGTACGTCGGTCCGCTCGTCGACACCCACGTGCACGAGAAGCCGCTGTCGATCGCGCTCCGCGAGATCAACGCGGGCCTGCTGACCTCGGAGGCCATCGAGGGCCCCGCGCAGTAAGCAGGAACTGCACCTTCATCACAGGCCCGGCGGTCACCCGTCGGGCCTGTGGTGTGTCCGGGGCCGTGGGGGCCGCTCGGACGCCGTGAGGCAGCATGGGGGTGTACGTGTCCGAGTACGTACCCGAGTGCGGGGAGACGCAGTGGAGAAGCCGAAGGTCGTCCTGGGGGTCAGCGGGGGCATCGCCGCCTACAAGGCGTGTGAGCTGCTGCGACGGCTGACCGAGTCCGGTCATGACGTACGCGTCGTCCCGACCGCGTCGGCCCTGAACTTCGTGGGCGCCGCGACCTGGTCGGCGCTCTCGGGACACCCCGTGTCGACCGAGGTGTGGAACGACGTCCACGAGGTGCCGCACGTGCGCATCGGCCAGGGTGCCGACCTCGTCGTGGTCGCCCCCGCCACCGCCGACACGCTGGCCAAGGCCGCCCACGGCCTCGCCGACGACCTCCTCACCAACACGCTGCTCACCGCCCGCTGTCCGGTGGTCTTCGCGCCCGCCATGCACACCGAGATGTGGGAGCACCCCGCCACCCAGGAGAACGTCGCCACGCTCCGACGGCGCGGCGCCGTCGTCATCGAGCCCGCCGTCGGCCGGCTCACCGGCGTCGACACCGGCAAGGGCCGGCTGCCCGACCCCGGCGAGATCTTCGAGGTCTGCCGCCGGGTGCTGGCCCGCGGGCCCGTCGAACCCGATCTGGCCGGCCGCCACGTGGTGATCAGCGCGGGCGGTACCCGGGAGCCGCTCGACCCGGTTCGCTACCTCGGCAACCGCTCCTCCGGCAAGCAGGGGTACGCGCTCGCCCGAACCGCGGTCGCCCGCGGCGCCCGCGTCACCCTCATCGAGGCCAACACCGGGATGCCCGATCCCTCCGGCGCCGACGTCGTGCGGGTCGGCACCGCGGTGCAACTGCGTGAGGCCGTGCTGAAGGCCGCGTCCGACGCCGATGTCGTGGTGATGGCGGCCGCGGTCGCCGACTTCCGTCCGGCCGAGTACGCCCAGGGGAAGATCAAGAAGAAGGACGGCCAGGAGCCCGCACCGATCACGCTCGTACGCAATCCCGACATCCTCGCCGAGGTCTCGGCCGAGCGGGCCACGCCGGGCCAGATCGTCGTCGGCTTCGCGGCCGAGACCGACGACGTCCTCGCCAACGGTCGGAAGAAGCTCCGCCGTAAGGGCTGCGATCTCCTGGTCGTCAACGAGGTGGGGGAGCGCAAGACCTTCGGCTCCGAGGAGAACGAAGCGGTGGTGCTCGCGGTCGACGGCGGGGAGACGCCCGTGCCGTACGGCCCCAAGGAAGGGCTCGCCGACACGATCTGGGATCTTGTGTCGGCGCGTTTCGAGTGAATACCCCGTTTCGCCCCTTCCGGGAAACCGGAACCCCCTGAAAATGGGCGTACAGGGTCGTTTCGGGGCGTGATTGTCGTACCGCAGCAAGCAGTGCCGCATGTCACAGAACTTCCAAAGGGCGAGACACGTTGTCCGACAACCGATAGCGACCGATAAACTGGGTCCCGGACCGTGCCGGGCGCAGCTCCCGGACGGTCCGCCAATGATCAGCCAGCAGCCGCTGCAACCCCCAGGGAGCGATGTGTCCCGCCGTCTCTTCACCTCGGAATCTGTCACCGAGGGTCACCCCGACAAGATCGCTGACCAGATCAGCGACACCATTCTCGACGCCCTCCTGCGCGAGGACCCGACTTCGCGCGTCGCCGTCGAGACCTTGATCACCACCGGTCTGGTGCATGTCGCGGGTGAGGTCACGACCAAGGCCTACGCCGACATCCCGACGCTGGTGCGTAACAAGATCCTGGAGATCGGTTACGACTCCTCCAAGAAGGGTTTCGACGGCGCCTCCTGTGGCGTCTCGGTGTCCATCGGCGCACAGTCCCCGGACATCGCGCAGGGCGTCGACACGGCGTACGAGAAGCGCGTCGAGGGCGACGAGGACGAGCTCGACAAGCAGGGCGCGGGCGACCAGGGCCTGATGTTCGGCTACGCCTGCGACGAGACCCCGGAGCTCATGCCGCTCCCGATCTACGTGGCGCACCGCCTCTCGCGCCGGCTCTCCGAGGTCCGCAAGAACGGGACCATCCCGTACCTGCGTCCCGACGGCAAGACGCAGGTCACCATCGAGTACGACGGCGACAAGGCCGTTCGCCTCGACACCGTCGTCGTCTCCTCGCAGCACGCGAGCGACATCGACCTCGACTCGCTGCTCGCCCCCGACATCCGCGAGTTCGTCGTCGAGCACGTCCTCGCGCAGCTGATCGAGGACGGCATCAAGCTGGACACCGATGGTTACCGGCTGCTGGTGAACCCGACCGGCCGCTTCGAGATCGGCGGCCCGATGGGCGACGCCGGCCTGACCGGTCGCAAGATCATCATCGACACGTACGGCGGCATGGCCCGCCACGGCGGCGGCGCGTTCTCGGGCAAGGACCCGTCGAAGGTGGACCGCTCGGCGGCGTACGCGATGCGCTGGGTCGCCAAGAACGTCGTCGCGGCGGGCCTCGCGGCGCGCTGCGAGGTGCAGGTGGCGTACGCGATCGGCAAGGCCGAGCCGGTCGGCCTGTTCGTCGAGACGTTCGGCACCGCCGCCATCGAGACCGAGAAGATCGAGCACGCCATCGGTGAGGTCTTCGACCTCCGCCCGGCCGCGATCATCCGCGACCTCGACCTGCTGCGTCCGATCTACGCCCAGACCGCGGCGTACGGCCACTTCGGCCGCGAGCTTCCCGACTTCACCTGGGAGCGCACGGACCGCGTGGAAGCACTGCGCAAGGCGGCCGGGCTGTAAGCCTGCCGCTCTCGCCCGTACGCCGGGGCCCGGACGCCGAACGCGGTGTCCGGGCCCCGGTGCGTGCGGCCCCGGTGGGCCGGGGAGAACGGTCCCGGGCCGGGGCCGCTGTCAGTGGTGTCTGGTAGGAATTTGGCTGTGAGCAGCGACAACGAGCAGTCCGTGGAGCCCGAGGGCGGGGCGCCGGAGCAGCTTGCGCTCATTCGGGAGACCGTACGGAAGGCGAACGTGCCGCGGGCCAAGCCGCGGACGTGGCGGGGGGCCGCACTCGCCAAGGAGCTGCCCGTCGCCCGGGTGCTGGTCAACAAGGGCGTGCTCCACCTCGACCAGTACTTCGACTACGCCGTGCCGGAAGAGCTCGACGCAGAGGCGCAGCCCGGTGTGCGGGTGCGGGTGCGGTTCGGGGCCGGGGGACGCAACGTCCGCGGCGGGCGCCGTGAGGGCGGTGGGCTCATCGACGGTTTCCTCGTCGAACGGCGTGCCGAGTCGGACTACCCGGGGGCGCTCGCCGCGCTCGCCTATGTCGTATCGCCCGAGCCGGTGCTCGGACCCGAGCTCCTCGCCCTGTCCCGGGCCGTGGCCGACCGGTACGCGGGCAGTCTCGCCGATGTGCTGCAGCTCGCCGTGCCTCCCAGGAACGGACGGGCCGAGTCCAAGCCGTCGCCGGAACCGCTGCCGCCGCCTCCGGCGCCCTCGGCAGGCAGCTGGGAGCGGTACGAGCAGGGGCCCGCGTTCCTGCGGGCACTGGCCGAGGGCGGAGCGCCCCGGGCCGTGTGGACCGCGCTGCCGGGCCCGCACTGGCCGCAGGAGATCGCCAGGGCGGTCGCCGCGACCCTCGCCTCCGGGCGGGGTGCGCTCGTCGTCGTACCGGACGGGCGCACTGCCGGGCGGGTGGACGCCGCGCTCACGGAGGTGCTGGGGGCGGGCCGTCACGCGCTGCTGACCGCAGAGTCCGGGCCCGAGAAGCGGTACCGGGAGTGGCTCGCCGTGCGGCGCGGATCCGTGCGCGCGGTGGTCGGGACGCGGGCCGCCATGTTCGCACCGGTCGCGGATCTGGGCCTGGTGGCCATGTGGGATGACGGCGACTCCAGTCACAGCGACGACAACGCCCCGTTCCCGCATGTCCGGGAGGTCCTGGAGCTGCGGGCCGCGCACGGCCGGTGCGCGTTCCTGCTCGGCGGGACGAACTGCACGGTGGAGGCCGCCCAACTGGTGGAGAGCGGCTGGGCGCTGCCGCTGCGCGCGGATCGGGAACAGCTGCGGACAGCGGCGCCCCTGATCCGTACCGTCGGCGACGGCGAGCTGGCCCGGGACGGGGCGGCCCGGGCGGCGCGGCTGCCCAGCCTCGCCTGGCAGACCGTGCGCGACGGGCTGCGCAGCGGGCCGGTGCTGGTGCAGGTGCCGCGTCGTGGGTACGCGCCCCGGCTGGCCTGCGAGCGCTGCCGCGAGCCCGCCCGGTGCCGGCATTGCGCGGGACCGCTGGAGGCACCGGACCAGCGGGATCTCAACTGCGCCTGGTGCGGCCGGGCCGAAACCGCCTGGCACTGTGTGGCCTGCGGCGCCAACCGGCTGCGGGCCCAGATCGTCGGCGCCCGGCGGACCGCCGAGGAGCTCGGCCGGGCGTTCCCCGCCGTGCCGGTGCGCACGTCCGGGCGCGACCACATCCTCGACTCCGTGCCCGACGTGCCCGCGCTGGTGGTCAGCACCCCCGGCGCCGAGCCCGTCGCAGAGGGCGGCTACGCGGCCGCGCTGCTGCTCGACGGCTGGGCGATGGTCGGTCGTCCGGACCTCAGGGCCGGCGAGGAGGCGCTGCGCCGCTGGACCGCCGCGGCCTCACTGGTACGGGGGCAGCAGGACGGCGGCACGGTGGTGATCGTCGCCGAACCGACGCTGCGGCCGGTCCAGGCGCTGGTGCGCTGGGACCCGGTCGGCCATGCCCGCCGCGAGCTGGCGGAACGCGCCGAGCTGGGCTTCCCGCCGGTGTCCCGGATGGCGTCGGTGACCGGCCCGCCGGAGGCTCTCGCCGCTTTCCTCGCCGCCGCGGAACTGCCGGCGGAGGCGGAGGTGCTCGGCCCGGTCCCGGCGCCGCGCACCGAACCCGGCAGACCGCGCAGACCGTGGGAGGCGCCGATGGGGGAGAGCTGGGAGCGGGCGCTGCTCCGGGTGCCGCCGGGCAGCGGCGCCGCGCTCGCCGCCGCTCTGAAGACGGCCCAGGCGGCGCGGATGGCCCGGGGGAACGGCGACCCGGTACGGATCAGGATCGATCCCCCGGACATCGGCTGACCGGACGTGCGGCGAGGCACATACGACTGCCCCTCCGTGCGTCGGGCACGGCGGGGCAGAGGGGGTTCGGTCAGCCGTTGCGCGGGCCGGGGAAGACGCCGGGGCGCAGGTCCTCACGCAGGGCCGGGCGGTCCGTCGATGGCTGTGGAGGCATCGAGCGGGCCGCGGGCACGGCGGGCAGCACCGACGACGCGCCGGGCCCGGACGTCACGGGCAGGGGACGCGTTCCCGCGGTCTCCGCGGCGACCTCCGCCGCCCCCGGCTGCGGGGTGTTCCGGCGGGCACCGTAGCGGCGGTGGACCGCCTGCTTGGTGACCCCGAGTGCGGAGCCCACCGCGTCCCAGGAGAAGCCCAGCGAGCGGTCGAAGTCCACGGCCGCCGTCACCAGGGTCTCGACGCTGTCCCGCAGTTCTTGGGCCAGTCTGACGGTGGGGGCCGGGGCCCTGCCGTAGACGACGAAGCCCGTGGACGGGCCGGAGCGGCGGGGACGGTAGACGTTGCCGAGTTGGGCGGTGAGCGTGCGCAGTGCGTCCACCTGCCGCCGGACCCGCTCGATGTCCCGCACCAACAGATGCAGGCTGGCCCGCGCTTGGGCGTCGTGGGTTGCGTGGTCGGCCATGAAGAAGCCTCTCGAACCGGCGTTGAAAGGGGCCGGACCGCACCTGGCGGCCCGCTTCGGTCAATCTCTCTTGACCAACGCGTCACCCGGGGCTGTGGTCACGCTTCAGGGGCGTACGCGCATATGCGCGGGGCGCACGGTCGTGCGTACGCCCCGCGCGGTCGCCACCCGAGGACGTCCCGTAGTGCCTGGTGGACCGGCACGCGGCGGCAGATGCGGCGCGGTGCGTCGCAAGGCGGAGGGACGTCCGCATACTGGACGTACTCGGGTGTTCCGACGACGCGGCGAGGTGCCGTGGCCGTCGTCGCGCGCCCGCCTGGGACCACGGGACAGCCCTTAGACTGGTGCGTTGCTCGTCACCGTACGTTTCCGCCTGAGAGGCAGTCAGCCACCCATGAAGCTCGTCTTCGCAGGCACCCCCGAGGTAGCCGTACCCGCCCTGGACGCACTGATCTCCTCCGGCCGGCACGAAGTGGCCGCCGTCGTCACCCGCCCCGACGCTCCGGCCGGACGCGGCCGTCGACTGGTCGCCAGCCCGGTCGCTGAGCGCGCCGAGGAAGCCGGGATCGAGGTGCTGAAGCCCGCCCGGCCGCGCGACGAGGACTTCCTCGCGCGGCTGCGGGAGATCGCCCCGGACTGCTGCCCGGTCGTCGCCTACGGGGCGCTGCTGCCCAAGACCGCGCTCGACATCCCCACCCGTGGCTGGGTCAATCTGCACTTCTCGCTGCTCCCGGCCTGGCGCGGCGCGGCCCCCGTGCAGCACGCGGTGATGGCCGGGGACGAGGTCACCGGTGCCTCGACCTTCCTGATCGAGGAGGGACTCGACTCGGGACCGGTGTACGGCGTCCTCACCGAGGAGGTACGGCCCACCGACACCAGCGGCGATCTGCTCACCCGGCTCGCCTTCGCCGGCGCCGGGCTGCTCGCCGCGACCATGGACGGCATCGAGGACGGCACCCTGCACGCCGTGCCGCAGCCGGAGGAGGGCGTCACCCTCGCACCGAAGATCACGGTCGAGGACGCCCAGGTGCAGTGGTCGGCGCCCGCACTGCGGGTCGACCGGGTGGTGCGCGGCTGCACCCCCGCCCCCGGCGCATGGACGCTCTTCCGGGGAGAGCGCCTCAAGCTGATCCAGGCCGTACCCGTCCTGGACCGCGCCGACCTGGCGCCCGGCGAGCTGTCCGCGTCCAAGAACAATGTGTACGTCGGCACCGGGTCGCACGCCGTCGAGCTGCTCTGGGTCCAGCCGCAGGGCAAGAAGCCGATGCGGGCAGCGGACTGGGCGCGCGGGGTGCGGATCGCTCCGGGGGAGCTGATCGGGGTCTGAGACCGGTGCGGCGTCCTGCCCGGGACTCCGTCCGGCGGGGACGCCCGACAGGACCGTCGGGTGGCCTGTCCTGCCCTCGATCGCCGGACGGGCCCGATCCGACGGCGACGTAGGGTGGGAGGGTTCGCCCCCTCACCATCAGCGGAGCACCTTTCACGTGAACGACCAGCAGCGTCGCCGTCCCGCCAAGCCGCATCGCCGGCCCCAGAAGGACCCGGTCCGGTTCCTCGCCTTCGAGGCGCTCCGGGCCGTCGACGAACGCGACGCGTACGCCAACCTCGTCCTGCCGCCGCTGCTGAAGAAGGCACGCGCCAAGGGTGACTTCGACGCCAGGGACGCGGCGCTGGCGACCGAGCTGGTCTACGGGACGCTGCGGCGCCAGGGCACGTACGACGCGATCGTCGCGTCCTGCATCGACCGGCCGCTGCGCGAGGTCGACCCGCCGGTCCTCGATGTGCTGAACATGGGCGTGCACCAGCTGCTCGGCACGCGTATCCCCACCCACGCCGCGGTCTCCGCCAGTGTGGAGCTGGCCCGGGTGGTGCTCGGCGAGGGACGGGCGAAGTTCGTCAACGCAGTGCTGCGGAAGGTTTCGGCGGACGACCTCGACGGCTGGGTGGCGCGTGTCGCCCCGTCGTACGACGAGGATGCCGAGGACCACCTCGCCGTCGTGCACTCGCACCCCCGGTGGATCGTCTCCGCCCTCTGGGACGCGCTGGGCGGCGGCCGTGCCGGGATCGAGGATCTCCTCGAAGCCGACAACGAACGGCCCGAGGTCACCCTCGTCGCCCGCCCGGGCCGTTCCACCACCGATGAGCTGTTCACGGCCCTCGGCGACGAGAACGGGCTGCCCGGCCGCTGGTCGCCCTATGCCGTACGGATGGCCGAGGGCGGCGAGCCCGGCGCCCTGGCCGCCGTCCAGGAAGGCCGTGCCGGGGTCCAGGACGAGGGCAGCCAGCTGGTGGCGACGGCCCTCGCCAACGCGCCGGTGGACGGCAGTGACACCCGGTGGCTCGACGGCTGCGCCGGGCCGGGCGGCAAGGCCGCGCTGCTCGCCGCCCTCGCCGCCGAACGCGGCGCCGCCCTGCTCGCCGCCGAGAAGCAGCCGCACCGGGCCCGGCTCGTCGAGCGCGCGCTGGCCGGCAACCCCGGCCCGTACCAGGTCATCACCGCGGACGGCACCCGCCCGCCGTGGCAGCCCGACAGCTTCGACCGGGTCCTGATGGACGTCCCGTGCTCCGGCCTCGGCGCGCTGCGCCGCCGCCCGGAGTCCCGCTGGCGTCGCCGCGCGGAGGACCTGGAGAGCTTCGCGCCGCTGCAACGGGGCCTGCTGCGGGAGGCATTGAAGGCCGTGCGGGTCGGCGGCATCGTCGGTTACGCGACCTGCTCCCCGCATCTCGCGGAGACCCGAGTGGTCGTCGAGGACGTGCTGAAGGGGCGCGGTGGCCAGCCGGTGGAGGCGGAGTGGGTGGACGCGCGCCCGCTGATGCCCGGTGTGCCCGCGCTGGGCGACGGGCCCGACGTCCAGCTGTGGCCGCATCTGCACGGCACGGACGCGATGTACCTGGCCCTGTTGCGGCGTACCGTGTAACGCCCGGTACCGCCGGCCTCACGGACCGTGGCGACCCGTGACGTGCGGCCGGTGGCGGAATGTGCGTCCCGAGCGCCGATGGTCGGTGTCCGGGCCGACGCGTAACGAAATTGCGTAACGAAACCCTCGCCCCTGCGGTGCGTGGTGCCGGGAGAATGCCGCCGCCGCAGGACCCGGACCGTTGCCGATCGGCCCGACGAGGGCCGAATCGCCCGGATCGGACGGCGGAAACCCCTGGATTTCGCGAACTGTAATGATCCCGTGAGGCTTTGGCCCGCACCCGGGCGGGGAAGTGCCGCGGAACATGGCAGGCTTGGCACATGGCCCAGATCAACCCGAGCATCCTGTCCGCCGACTTCGCTCGCCTCGCCGAGGAGGCGAAGGCCGTCGAAGGCGCCGACTGGCTGCATGTCGATGTCATGGACAACCACTTTGTGCCCAACCTGACCCTCGGCGTGCCCATCGTGGAATCGCTCAGCCGGGCCACGGACACTCCGCTGGACTGTCACCTGATGATCGACGACCCGGACCGCTGGGCACCGCAGTACGTCGAGGCGGGGGCCGGTTCGGTCACCTTCCACGCGGAGGCCGCGGCAGCGCCCGTACGGCTGGCGCGTGAGATCCGGGCCAAGGGGGCCCGCGCCTCCATGGCGCTCAAGCCTGCGACGCCCATCGAGCCGTACGAGGACCTGCTCCCCGAGCTCGACATGCTGCTGATCATGACGGTGGAGCCGGGCTTCGGCGGCCAGGCCTTCCTGGACATCATGCTGCCGAAGATCCGCCGTACCCGTGAGCTGATCTCCAAGCATGGTCTGGAGCTGTGGCTCCAGGTCGACGGCGGGGTCTCCGAGTCCACCATCGAGCGGTGCGCCGAGGCCGGTGCGGACGTTTTCGTCGCCGGTTCCGCGGTGTACGGGGCCCAGGACCCGGCCGAGGCGGTACGCGCCCTGCGTGCCAAGGCGGACGGGACGATCGCCTCGGCGGCCTGGGCGTGCAACCACTGAAGCGGGCGGCGACGTCGGCAGTGACGACGCAGCCCGGTCGGGCCCCGGTTGCCGGTCGGCCCGGCCAAGGGCAGATGAACGCGGTCCGACGGGACCGATCAAGGACCGCCGGATCTGACAGGATGAACGGCGTATCGAGCGTGTGAACAGCAGTGAGGAGATCGCGGTGTCTGCTATGTCGGCGGGACGGTCCGCCCTGCGGATGGGGCCCGCGGAGCTGGTGCAGGCGGCGGCCATGGCCCGCCGCTTCTACCTCGAGGGAAAGTCGAAGATCCAGATCGCCGAGGAGTTCGGCGTCAGCCGCTTCAAGGTGGCCCGGGTCCTGGAGACGGCGCTCGAGCGTGACCTCGTACGGATCGAGATCCGCGTCCCCGCGGAGCTGGACGCGGAGCGTTCCGACGCGCTGCGGGCCCGTTACGGGCTGCGGCACGCGGTCGTCGTCGAGTCTCCTGCGGAGGAGCAGGACGACGCCCCGGATCCGGAGAACCTGGGCGAGGTCGCGGCCGATCTTCTCGGCGAACTGGTGAACGAAGGCGATGTCCTGGGCCTGGCCTGGGGCCGGTCCACCATCCACATGGCGGCGGCCCTCGACCGGCTGCCGCCGTGCACGGTCGTGCAGCTCACCGGGGTGTACGACGCGGGGACCGCCGAGCGTGGTTCGGTCGAGGCGGTCCGGCGGGCAGCCCAGGTCTCCGGTGGCGAGGCCCACCCGATCTATGCGCCGATGCTGCTGCCCGACCCGGCCACGGCCGCGGCGCTCCGCCACCAGACCGGCATCGCGCGCGCCTTCGAGTACTTCGACAAGGTGACGGTCGCCGCGGTCTCCATCGGCTCCTGGGAGCCGGGCATCTCCACCGTCCACGACATGCTGACCGACGAGGAGCGGGAGCACTACGCGTCGCTCGGCGTCGCCGCCGAGATGTCCGCGCACCTCTTCGACACGGAGGGGCGCCGGGTCGGCCGCGACCTGGGCGAGCGGTGCATCACCGTCGAGGCGGACCGGCTGCGGCGGATCCCCGAGGTGGTGGCGATCGCGGGTGGCCAGCGCAAGGCGGCGGCGATCGGGGCGGTCCTGCGGTCCGGTCTGGTCACCAGTCTGGTGACGGACACATCGGCCGCCGAATATCTGCTGACGGAGTCCGCGGCGCCGCGGCGTCCCGCACTGGAGCGGGCCGACCCGGACGGGGACTGAGCGGGGCAGGGCGGCGCCCTGGACGGGCCGTCCGCCGACCACACCGCACCCCGGCCGCCGGATGGGCTCCAGCCCGCCCGGCGGCCGTTGCGATGCGCTCCGGGGTCAGTCCTGCCGCACGCCCAGGACCGTCGGCTCCAGGTACTGCTGCGGCTCCTTGTACTGGCTGACGTCCGCCGGGTTGTAGCGCGGCGTCTGCCGTGACCAGTCCAGATTGCCGCGCATCCAGCTCCGCATCCCGTTCATGTACGGGACGAGCATCCCGGAGAGCAGCGGGTAGGCCGTCACCAGCTCGGCCTCGGCGGCCAGGAAGCGTTCCGTCTCCCTGGCGATCTCCGCGCAGACGTGCTCGAGCGCCTGCTGCTTGCCGTATCCGCGGTGGTGCCGGACCAGATGGACGAGGTTGTGGATCTCACCGAGGACCTGTTCCTTCTCGTACGAGTACACGTCATTGGCCCAGCACACGACGTTGCACGAGGCTTCGAGGGCGACGATGAACCTGGGGTCGTTGTGGATCGACTCGGGTGCCTCGATGCCGGCCACGATCTCTATCAGGTCCATACAGACATGTATGGCGCCGGTGTGCCGCCGCTTGGCGATGTACGTCTCCTCGGACGGCACGACGCCGTTCGCCCGGTTCCCCGCCTCCCAGGTGGTGGCGGTGGTGAGGTACGTGATCAGGTGCCAGGCGAACCGTCGCAGCCAGTGCGCGGCCGCGTTCGGCGTCGTGCGTTCCCACAGGTCGGCCAGGGCGACCACCGCGGCCGGCAGCTCCTCGTCCGGCAGCGGGCCGGCGCCGGTGCCCTGGACCACTGTGCGCATCAGCGCCACCACGTCGCGAACCCGGTCCGGGCTGCGGCCGAGGTGGCCGTCGTCGAGCTGGTCGTCGACGAGAAACAGCCATACGAACCAGTCGGCGACGAGATCGAGATTCTCGGCGTTCGCGGTCGGATACACCATGCCGACGAACGCGCCGAAGTCGGCTTGCTCGAAGCGCTCCCTGGCTGAATCCCGGTGTACCAGACCGGTGCTGCGCGTCCAGCTGTCCAGGTGCGCACGGGTGTGCGCGACGTGCGGGTTCGTCTGCTGGGGGAACGGGCAGTAGATGTCCGGCAGTTCGTTCTCCACGGGCGGGTCTGGATCCTCTCCGGTCGTACGTGTGACGGAAGTTGGGGCCGTTCCGCCTGTTCCTCGGGACCTGGTTGCGACCCGCGGGACCTGCGCGTTTGAAGCTACCTGACCCCTTGTCACCAGGTCCAGGGAAGATGATCGCGAATGGTTGAAAGCTGTTCGGGTACTGTCTGTGGGTAAGGCAGGTTCCACTTGCCCGGGACTCCCGTACGCGGCCCTTGTAGGAACGTACGAACACGGGGGCCTTTTGCTGTGTCTTCAGGGCAGCGACCTGCGCGGTTCCGTATGAAAAAATGAGACCTATGCGTTTTCTTGAGCCCGGCACCGGTCGCTACACAGAGTCCCCCTCGGTCCCGTACGACCTCACGTACGACGATGTCTTCATGGTTCCGGGCCGCTCAGCGGTCGGTTCCCGCCAGGGTGTCGACCTCTCCTCGCCGGACGGCACCGGCACCACCATCCCGCTCGTGGTCGCCAACATGACGGCGATCGCGGGCCGCCGGATGGCCGAAACGATCGCCCGCCGCGGCGGGCTGGTCGTCATCCCCCAGGACATCCCGATCGACGTCATCACCGATGTCATCTCCTGGGTCAAGACGCGCCACCTCGTGCTCGACACGCCGATCGTGCTGACCCCGGGGCAGACCGTCGCCGACGCCCTGTCGCTGCTGCCGAAGCGCGCGCACGGCGCCGGCGTCGTCGTCGACGACGGGCAGCGGCCCGTCGGCGTCGTCACCGACCACGACCTGACCGGTGTCGACCGCTTCACCCAGCTCTCCGAGGTCATGTCCAAGGACCTGGTGCTGCTCGACGCGGACATCGATCCGCGTGACGCGTTCAACAAGCTCGACGGCGCCCACCGCAAGCTCGCCCCCGCCGTCGACGCCGACGGCCGGCTCGTGGGCATCCTCACCCGCAAGGCCGCGCTCCGCGCCACCCTCTACACCCCGGCCACCGACGCGGACGGCAAGCTGCGGATCGCCGCCGCCGTCGGGATCAACGGCGATGTCGCGGGCAAGGCCAAGCAGCTCCTCGACGCGGGCGTCGACACCCTCGTCGTGGACACCGCGCACGGCCACCAGGAGTCCATGATCAGCGCGGTCCGCGCGGTCCGTGCGCTCGACCCGCAGGTGCCGATCGTGGCCGGCAACATCGTCGCCGCCGAGGGCGTGCGCGACCTCATCGAGGCCGGCGCGGACATCATCAAGGTCGGTGTCGGCCCCGGTGCCATGTGCACCACCCGGATGATGACCGGGGTCGGGCGGCCCCAGTTCTCCGCGGTGCTCGAGTGCGCCGCCGAGGCGAAGAAGTACGGCAAGCACGTCTGGGCGGACGGCGGCGTCCGCCACCCCCGTGATGTCGCCATGGCGCTCGCCGCGGGCGCGTCCAACGTGATGATCGGCTCCTGGTTCGCCGGTACGTACGAGTCGCCCGGCGACCTCCAGCAGTCCGCCGACGGGCGTTACTACAAGGAGTCCTTCGGCATGGCGTCCGCGCGCGCCGTGAAGAACCGCACGTCGGACGAGTCGGCGTACGACCGTGCCCGCAAGGCGCTCTTCGAGGAGGGCATCTCCACCTCGCGGATGTTCCTGGACCCGGCCCGCCCCGGCGTCGAGGACCTGATCGACTCGATCATCGCGGGCGTCCGCTCCTCGTGCACGTACGCCGGTGCGGCGTCCTTGGAGGAGTTCGCCGAGAAGGCGGTCGTCGGTGTGCAGAGCGCCGCCGGTTACGCCGAGGGCAAGGCGCTGCACGCCAGCTGGAGCTAGTCACGCGTTCCCGGCAGCGCCGGGAGACGACGAGGAAGAGGTCCGGGCCACCGACGCGGCCCGGACCTCTTCCGTCGGCGGGGGAGCACGCCGCTCAGCAGTCCCCTGCGTAGGGCGTGAGCGCCTTCGTGACGGCCGCCGCCAGACGCGCGTGGCCGGCGTCGTCAGGGTGCAGGCCGTCCGCCAGATGTTCCGGCCCGAGGACATCGCGTCCCGGCAGCACGGACAGCCGGGAGTCGCCGGCGCTGACGAGGTCGGCACCGGCCTCCTCCAGCGCCGTCCGCAGCTCGCGCAGAGTGGCCCCGAGGGCATTCGGGGTGTCCTCGGCCTCCGGGCACACGAGCGGTGAGATGAGCAGCAACGGTGTCCCGGGGTGGCCCGCGCGCACCAGTGTGATGAACGCGCGCACCGTCTCGTACAGCAGCGGCGCCGAGAACGGCACTCCTGACCAGCAGTTCGTACCGAACGCCAGCGTCAGTACGTCGGCCCGGAGCGCCGCGATCTGCTCGGCGACGCACAGCTCACCGCGCGCCGACCCGGCGTACCCCAGATTGACCGCGTCCAGCCCGAGCGCACGGCCGGCCACCGCGGGCCACGCGTGGGCGGGGCGCGTGGACCACCAGCCCTCGGTGATCGAATCGCCGTGCACCACCCACCGCGGCTGCGCCGGCGCGGGCAGCAGCGTGCCGCCCACCGCCCGCACGCCGAGGATCAGCGGGGACTGTCCCTGCGGCGGATGAACCGTGAACGGGCCTTCCCCGGGCGGGAGTTTGAGCACGGCGACCGCCTCCTCGGCGGGCTCCGCGAAGATCTCCGCCACGCACCGGTCGCCCTGCCAGAGTGCGAACACATGCGCGAGGTCGTGCAGCGCGTCCGCCGGGTCGGGCACGGTGGCGCGGTAGCGGATCTCCACCGCACGCGCGCCCGGTGCCAGGAACTCCAGCCGTACCCCGATGGGCAGCCGCGCCCGCGCCCGGGTGTCCCACGGCAGCCGGGCCAGATCGGCCGGGTCGGCGCGTACCGTACGCACACCGTCCCGCCAGGCCACACCGCGCAGAAAGGGTTCGGGGTCGAGCCAGGTCATCGGGTCTCCGTTCGGTAGGGGTGCGCACTGCACCCTTACCCCGCCGCGTCGCCCCGACGTCCGTACGGCTCCGTCCTCCACCGCGTGTTCTACTTCGGGTGCGGCACGGTGTGCCGCAGTCCCCCGAACATCCATCGCAGAGAAGTGATCCACCTGAAGTGCGACTGAACGATCTCGACGAACGCATCGTCCACGCCCTTGCCGAGGACGCCCGCCGCTCCTACGCAGACATCGGCGCGATCATCGGCCTCTCGGCGCCCGCGGTGAAGCGCCGCGTCGACAGGCTGCGCGCCGAGGGGGCCATCACCGGCTTCACCGTACGGGTCGACCCGGCGGCGCTCGGCTGGGAGACCGAGGGGTACATCGAGATCTACTGCAGCCGCAACACCTCTCCGGAGGCGATCAAGAGCGGTCTGGCGCGCTATCCGGAAATCGCATCGGCCTCCACCGTCACCGGGGAGGCGGACGCGATCGTCCAGGTCTTCGCCGCGGACATGCGCCACTTCGAGCAGGTGCTGGAGCGGATCGCGGGCGAGCCCTATGTGGAGCGCACCAAGTCGGTGCTGGTGTTGTCGCCGCTGCTGCGGCGGTACTCCTCGGGGACTCCGGGCTGATCACACAGGCGGTCGGCGACTCGCCGGCCCGTCATGTCGCGGCCGCGTGCAGGCACCGGGACAGGTGGTCCTCGGCGAGACCGAAATCACCCCTCTGACCTGCAACGACACTCCACGCAACGAATCACCGCCGCAGCGGTGGATCACGCAATGGATCGACGGTCGACGCGCAACGCTCGCGCCTTGTCCGGCCGGAATCCCGGCCCGTACCGTCTATACGTCCCCGCTCAGCCCGCACCGCCCGAGGTCTGCCATGCCGCCGTTGCGCACCGCCCTGCTCCAGAGCTCCGGACGTCCGGGCTCGGTGGCCGAGAACATCAAGGCGCTCGACGAGGCCGCCGGCCGCGCGGCAGCGGCCGGGGCCCGGCTGCTGGTCTGCCCCGAACTGTTCCTCACCGGATACGCCATCGGCGACGACGTGCCCCGGCTGGCCGAGCCCGCCGACGGCGCCTCCGCGCGGACCGTCGCCGACATCGCCGTACGGCACGGGCTCGCGGTCCTGTACGGCTACCCGGAGCGCGCTGACGAGCTGATCTTCAACGCGGCGCAGCTGATCGGCCCGGACGGCACCCGGCTCGCCAACTACCGCAAGACCCACCTGTTCGGCTGCTTCGAGCAGCAGTGGTTCACCCCCGGCGAGCAGCCCGTCGTCCAGGCCGAGCTGGACGGCGTACGCATCGGGATCATGATCTGTTACGACGTCGAGTTCCCGGAGAACGTGCGGGCGCACGCGCTCGCCGCCACCGACCTGCTGCTGGTGCCGACCGCGCAGATGCACCCCTTCCAGTTCGTCGCCGAGTCCGTCGTGCCGGTCCGTGCCTTCGAGAGCCAGATGTATGTCGCGTACGTCAACAGGACAGGTCCGGAGGGCGAGTTCGAGTTCGTCGGGCTGAGCTGCCTGGCCGGCCCCGACGGCACCGTCCGTACCCGGGCCGGACGCGGCGAGGAGCTTGTCGTCGGCGATGTCGACCCGGAGTTCCTGAGCGCGTCCCGCGCCGCCAACCCGTATCTGCACGACCGCCGCCCCGGTCTGTACGGCTCCCTCGTCTGAGCCCGCGCCCTCCCGCCTTCTCTTTCCCGTGCAAGGAGTCCGTACCCCATGACGTCCACGGTGCCCAACGCCGTCCAGCACACCGACGCGCAGCCGCCGATCACCATGTTCGGGCCGGACTTCCCCTATGCCTACGACGACTTCCTGGCCCATCCCGCGGGGCTCGGCCAGATACCGGCGACCGAGCACGGCACCGAGGTCGCCGTCATCGGTGGCGGGCTCTCCGGCATCGTAGCCGCGTACGAACTGATGAAGATGGGCCTCAAGCCCGTCGTCTACGAGGCGGACCAGATCGGCGGGCGGCTGCGCACCGTCGGTTTCGACGGCTGCGACCCCGAGCTGACCGCCGAGATGGGCGCGATGCGCTTCCCGCCGTCGTCCACGGCGCTGCAGCACTACATCGATCTGGTGGGCCTGCGGACCGAGCCGTTCCCCAACCCGCTGTCCCCCGCCACCCCGTCGACCGTCGTCGACCTCAAGGGCGAGTCGCACTACGCGGAGACCATCGCCGATCTGCCGCAGGTCTACCGCGATGTGATGGACGCCTGGAACGCCTGCCTGGAGGAGGGCGCCGACTTCTCCGACATGAACCGGGCGATGCGCGAGCGCGACGTCCCGCGCATCCGGGAGATCTGGTCGAAGCTCGTCGAGAAGCTCGACAACCAGACCTTCTACGGCTTCCTCTGCGCCTCCGACGCCTTCAAGTCGTTCCGGCACCGCGAGATCTTCGGCCAGGTCGGCTTCGGTACCGGCGGCTGGGACACCGACTTCCCCAACTCCATCCTGGAGATCCTGCGGGTCGTCTACACCGAGGCCGACGATCATCACCGCGGCATCGTCGGCGGCAGCCAGCAGCTCCCCCTGCGGCTCTGGGAGCGCGAGCCGCAGAAGATCGTGCACTGGCCGCTCGGCACGTCGCTGTCCTCGCTGCACGACGGCGAGCCCCGCCCCGCTGTGACCCGGCTGCACCGCACCGCCGGGAACCGGATCACCGTCACCGATGCGACCGGCGACATCCGCACCTTCCGTGCGGCGATCTTCACCGGCCAGTCCTGGCTGCTGCTCTCCAAGATCGACTGCGACGACGCCCTGTTCCCCATCGACCACTGGACGGCGATGGAGCGTACCCACTACATGGAGTCGTCGAAGCTGTTCGTTCCTGTCGACCGGCCGTTCTGGCTGGACAAGGCCGTCGACGACCGGGGGGTTCCCACGGGCCGGGACGTCATGTCGATGACGCTCACCGACCGGATGACCCGGGGTACCTACCTCCTCGACGACGGGCCCGACAAGCCGGCCGTCATCTGCCTCTCGTACACCTGGTGCGACGACAGCCTGAAGTGGCTGCCGCTCTCCCCGAACGAGCGGATGGAGGTCATGCTGAAGTCGCTCGGCGAGATCTACCCGGACGTCGACATCAGGAAGCACATCATCGGCAACCCGGTGACGGTGTCCTGGGAGAACGAGCCCTACTTCATGGGCGCGTTCAAGGCCAACCTGCCGGGCCACTACCGCTATCAGCGGCGGCTGTTCACCCACTTCATGCAGGACCGGCTGCCCGCCGACAAGCGCGGACTCTTCCTCGCGGGCGACGACATCTCCTGGACTGCCGGATGGGCCGAGGGCGCCGTGCAGACCGCGCTCAACGCCGTCTGGGGTGTGATGAGCCAGTTCGGCGGCGCCACGGATGCGACGAACCCCGGCCCCGGTGACGTCTTCGACGACATCGCCCCGGTCGAACTCCCGGAGGACTGACCGGCGTCACCCGGGCCGGCGGACGCTGAGCCGCCGGCCCCGGCCCCGGCCAGGCACCGGCACCGGCCAGGCACCGGCACCGGCATCGGCAGACGGTGCCCGGATGTGCCGCCCTCGCGGTGCGGTGGCCTTCGCAGGGTGCCTGGTCAGCGGAACGGAGTGAGCAGACAGCGCCCGACCAGACCCGCACCCGCGTCCATCCGCTGCCGGAACTCCTCGGCGAGCAACGGGAGATCACGCAGCCGCCACAGCACCCGGGCCGCCGACCACGCCGCCTCACGGGCCCGGTCCAGACTCCATGACCCCAGCAGATGGGTCAGCGGATCCGCGACCTCCAGCAGATCGGGTCCCGGCATCAGGTCCTCCCGGATCTGCTCCTCCAGCATCGCGAGGAGATCGCCCACCTGGTCGAACTCGTCCTGCAGGTCCGGCGGAGCGCAGCGGAGCGTGCGGCAGGTGTCCACCACGGCGAGCGCCAGATCGTGGCCGATGTGTGCGTTGATCCCCGCCATCGCGAACTGCAGCGGCCGTACGCCGGGATGGTGCCGGTACTGGAACAGCGGGCGCCAGCAGTCGGGCGGACGGTGTCCCGCCGACGCAGCGTCGACCGCCGCGAGATAGCGCTCCGCGAACTTCACGTCCAGGGCGGCCGCGGCCGGCCGGTCAGGGAACGCGCCTTCGGTGATCTGCCGGTCGATGCTCTCGGTGACTGCCAGATAGACCCGGTTGAAGACCGCCACCCCGTCCACCGGCGGCCAGGAGGACTGAAGCTCACGCATCCGCCCGAGCACCGAGGTGACAGCGGGCGGCGCGGCGACGGGAGCGGCCCGGTCCGCGAACTGCTCCATCTGCTTGAACTGCGCCATGGGGGCAGCGTCCCAGCCATGGGCCCGCGGTGGCGCCGACGGGCCCAGGGTTCATCGGAACGGGGGAACGACGGCAGAGCCATCGGTGTCCCGGACATGGGCCCCGGGGTGCATCGGACGGGGGAGCGCGGCGCTGCGCCGTCAGGTCGAAGGCGTCTCGCCGACGTCTTGCGCGAGCCTGCGCAGATGGGGGCCGTACTCCGGGTCGGCGAGCGCGGCGGCGAACTGGGCGGTGAGATAGGCCAGCGGGTTGCCGGTGTCGTACCACCGGCCCTCGATGACCTGCCCGTACACGGGGTGGCCGGCCGCGTAGGCGTTGATCGCGTCGGTCAGGTAGACCTCGCCGGTGCGGTGCTCGTACCAGCGTTCCGTCTGTCGGCGCAGCTCGTCGACGATGCCGGGGGTCACGACGTATCCACCGATGGCCGCGTACGCCGACGGCGCGTCCTGCGGCTTCGGCTTCTCGACGAGGCCGGAGATGCGCAGGAGCCCGTCGTTCATGTCCTCCCTGACGACGGGTACGCCGTAGCGGTGGGAGTCGGCGGGCTTCATCGGCATGAGCGCGAGTACGGGGCAGCTGGTCGCCTCGTACGCCTTGATCAGCTGCTGCGCACGCGGAGTCCCGGCGACGAAGACGTCATCGGGCCACAGGACCAGCATCGGCTCGTCACCGAGGTTCCGCGCCGCGTTGAGGACGGGGGTTCCGTTGCCGTACGGGCCGTGCTGGTCGAGGTAGGTGATGTGCCCGCGCCTGGACAGGTCGCCGACTTCCTCCACTGCGTCCGCGTACGCGTTCCTGCCGTCCGCGCGGAGCTGGGCGACGAGCGCGGGGTTGGGCCGGAAGTGGTCCTGGATCAGTCCCTTGCCGCCCGAGACGACGATGGTGATGTCCGTGATGCCCGAGGCCACGAGTTCGCGCACGGTGTGTTCGATCACCGGCTTGTCACCGACCGGCAGCATCTCCTTCGGAATCGCCTTCGTGAGCGGGAGAAGGCGCGAGCCGAGGCCCGCAGCGGGGATGACTGGCGAAGGCCCGCAGCACGTGGTAGCCGGTGATCACGACGATGGTGCCGAGCGCGATCCCGCTCAGCTCGAAATCGTCGGTGATCTTCAGGCTGACCCCGCCGACACCGATGATGATGCCCGCGGCGGCCGGTACCAGGTTCAGCGGGTTACGGAGGTCGACGTTGCCGCTCATCCAGATCTGGGCGCCCAGCAGGCCGATCATTCCGTACAGGATGACGGTGATGCCGCCGAGGACCCCACCCGGGATGGCCGCGACGACCGCGCCGAACTTGGGGCAGAGCCCGAACAGCAGGGCGAAGCAGGCGGCGGCCCAGTATGCGGCGGTGGAGTAGACCCGGGTCGCGGCCATGACGCCGATGTTCTCGGAGTACGTGGTGTTGGGCGGGCCACCCACTGCGGTGGAGAGCATGGAGGCTGCGCCGTCCGCCGCGATCGCGGTGCCGAGCTTGTCGTCGAGCGAGTCACCGGTCATCTCGCCCACGGCCTTGACGTGCCCCGCGTTCTCCGCGATCAGCGCGATCACCACAGGGAGCGCGACCAGGATCGCGGACCATTCGAAGCTCGGGGCGTGGAAGGACGGCAGTCCGATCCAGTCGGCCTTGGACACCGCCGACAGGTCGAGCCGCCAGTGGTCGACCGCTTCCGCGCCGCCCGCCGGTGAATGGATCTTGCCGAAGACCCGGTCCAGCACCCAGGACAGCACGTAACCGAAGACGAGACCGAGGAAGATCGCGATGCGCGAGAAGAATCCGCGCAGGCACACCACGGCCATACCGGTGAAGAGCATGACCAGCAGCGCGGTCCACTGGTCCTGCGGCCAGTACGTCGACGCGGTGACCGGTGCCAGGTTGAAGCCGATGAGCATGACGACGGCGCCGGTTACCACGGGCGGCATCGCCGCGTGGATGATCCGGGCACCGAAGCGCTGCACCGCGAGACCCGCGAGGAAGAGCGCCACGCCGACGACGAAGACCGCCCCGGTGACGACGGCGCTGTCCCCGCCACCGGCCCGGATCGTCGCGGCCACGCCGACGAAGGAGAGCGAACAGCCGAGATAGCTGGGCACCCGGCCGCGCGTGGCGAGCAGGAAGATGGCCGTCGCGACACCGGACATCATGATCGCGAGGTTCGGGTCCAGCCCCATGAGCACCGGGGCGACGAACGAAGCGCCGAACATCGCGACCACGTGTTGGGCGCCGAGACCGAACGTACGGGGCCAGGAGAGCCGCTCGTCGGGCCGGACCACGGCCCCCGGCGCGGGGGTCTTTCCGTCGCCGTGCAAGGTCCAGCGCACGCCGAGGCCGCCCATGGTCGCTCCCTGTGTGTCCGTGTGTGGGTCCGTGCGGTGCCCGGTGCCGTGTTCGTACGGGCCGGCGCCACCGCGGAGAAGATCAGCGCCATGGTAATGCCGGAGCGGCGTCGACCCGTGTCCGGGTTGCGTTGCGCGAGCCCCGCCCGAAGGTCCCATCCATGAATCGTGCGCGAAGCATTGTCACTCCGAACAGGCGGCTCTACGCTCGCACGGTCTTGCTCGTGAACATCATTCATATATCTGATTCATGAGGGGAGTGCTCGATGAGCGAAAGACCTCGTCGGCGTCTCGGAGCCCTGCTCACCACCGCCGTTGCCCTGGCCGCCGTCCTGGTGCCGGCCGCCTCCTCCGCAGCCGCCACGGCCCACGGCCACCGTCCGCCGCCCCGGGTGCCGAGGACCGTGGTCATCGACGGCCACCGCATGCAGCAGGCCAAGCTACGGCTCGACCACGGCGACCGGGCTCTGCGCACCGCCGTCGACGCGCTGACCGTGAAGGCGGACAGCTGGCTCGACCAGGGCCCCTGGACGGTCGTCGACAAGCCGAAGCCCGCACCGAGCGGGGACCCGCACGACTACCTGAGCCAGGCCCCGTACTGGTGGCCCTCCCAGCCGAAGACCGCGGAGAACCCATGGGGCTGTCCGTACGTCCAGCGCGACGGCGAACGCAACCCCGAGGTCGACACCGGCACCGACCGCCCCGACATCGGCAAGGTCTTCAACTCGGTCACCACGCTCAGCCTCGCCTGGTACTACACGGGCCGGAAGCAGTACGCCGAGCACGCCTCGGACATCCTGCGTACCTGGTTCCTCGACCCCGCGACCCGGATGAACCCCAACCTGAACCACGGGCAGTTCATCCCGTGCAAGTACGACGGCCGGGCCATCGGGATCATCGACTTCTCCCAGCAGTACACCTCGGTCCTGGACGCCATCGCACTCCTCGACACCGGTGCGCCCGGCTGGTCGAAGAACGACCGGACCGGCATGCGGGCCTGGAACACCTCCTTCCTGGACTGGCTGGTCGACTCGGACTTCGGCAAGCAGGAATCGGCCGCCCAGAACAACCACGGCACCTTCCAGGACATGCAGATCGCCGGACTCGCCCTCGCCACCGGTGACAAGGACCTCGCCCGCAAGGTCGTCCTTGACGCGCGTGCGCTGCGGATCGACCCGCAGATCGCCGCCGACGGCACCCAGCCGCAGGAGCTGGCGCGCACCCGCAGCTGGCACTACTCGACCTTCGACCTGGTCGCCTACACGCGGCTCGCCGCGATCGGCAAGCAGGTCGGTGTGGACCTCTGGGCGTACCGAGGGCCGCAGGGGCAGAGCCTGTTCAAGGCGGTCGACTATCTGCTGCCCGCCGCGACCGGGGCGGCCCCCTGGCCGCACCCCGAGCTGGAGTTCTACCGGTACGCGGCCAGTGACATCGTGCACGCCGCCGCCGACGCCGGTGACCGGCAGGCGCAGGCCGCCGTGCCGCACCTGGAGACGCCGCCCGGCGGCGACCTCTGGGCGCTGCGGCCCGCCGCGGAACAGCTCGACTCGATCGCGGGCTGAACGTCGGCGGGCGGGGCTCCCCCCGGAGCCCCGCCCGCCGAACGAGCCCTTCAGGCCCGGGGCTCGGCCGCCGTCTCCGGTACGCCGACCGCCTTCGCCGTGACCGGGCGGTCGCCCGCCCGCAGCACTCCGGCTCCCAGCACCAGACCGAACGCCAATACCGTCACCAGACCGAACGACACGACCAGCGAGGTCGCCTCGGCGAGCGACCCGATCGCCGACGGGGCGATCAGCCCCGAGGTGTACGTGATCGTCGCGACGCCCGCGATCGCCTGGCTCGGGTTCGGCCCGCTGCGTCCCGCCGCCGCGAACGCCAGGGGGACGACCACGGCGACACCGAGGCCCAGCAGCCCGAAACCGACCATCGCCGGAACGGCGCCGGGCGCGACGACCACCAGCACACCCCCGACGGTTGCCAGCACTCCGCCCACCCGTACGGTCCTGACCGCACCGAACCGGTCGACGACCTTGTCCCCGGCGATCCGGGCCACCGCCATCGTCAGCGCGAACGCCGTCGTGGATGCGGCCGCGAGCCCGGCTGAGCTGTCCATGACGTCCCGGAGGTAGACCGCCGACCAGTCCAGGCTGGCTCCCTCGGCGAACACCGCGCAGAACCCCACCGCGCCGATGACCAGCGCCGACCTCGGGGGCAGGGTGAACCGTGGTGGCGGCTCCTGGTCCGGTTCGCTGCGCAGATCCAGTACACCCTGGCAGGCGACCAGGCCGAGCACGGTGAGCACGACAGCGGCGAGGATGTGGTGCAGCCGCGCGTCGGCGCCGGTGTGGGCGGCCACGGTGCCCGCCGCCGAACCGATCAGGGCGCCCACGCTCCACATGCCGTGCAGTCCGGACATGATCGACTTGTCGAGGCGGTTCTCCACCTCGACGCCGAGGGCGTTCATGGCCACGTCCGACATGCCGGCCGACGCCCCGTACACGAAGAGTGCCGCGCACAGCGTCAGCAGGTTCGGTGCCAACGAGGGCAGCACCAGTGCGAGTGTCCACATCGCGAGCAGTCCGCGCAGTGCGGTTCTGGCGCCGAAGCGATGACTGATCGCACCGGCCAGCGGCATGGCGAGCGAGGCACCGATCGCCGGGAAGGCCAGGGCGATGCCCAGCTGCCCGGCACTGACACCGGTGTGGTCCTGGATCCAGGGCACGCGAGTGGCGAAGCTGCCGGTCACCGCGCCGTGCACGGTGAAGACCGCGGCGACGGCGATCCTGGCCCGCCTCACCTGCTCCGTGCCGAAGACCGTCTCTGTGGATTCCGTCGTCATGCCGCCGTGCCCTCCCCTGGGAATTCTCGGTCGCGGTCGATCTCCGCGCCTGTCGTCACGGTGCGGACAGTAAACTATCAGGAACCCTGCCTGATAAATAGACCGTCAAGGTCTCTCGCCGCACGGCAGTGATCTGGAAGGATCCCGGCATGCCCGCATCACCGAGCACCGCCCGGGCCATCAACGACCGGCTCGCCCTTCGACTGCTCCAGGAGGACGGCCCCCTGACGGCCACCCAGCTGAAGACCCTGACCGGACTCTCCCGCCCCACCGTCGCCGATCTGGTGGAGCGGTTGCAGGGCGCCGGTCTGATCCGGGTGGTCGGTGAGAGCGGTGCCGAGCGACGCGGCCCCAACGCCCGGCTGTACGGGATAGTCGCCGACCGCGCCCACCTCGCCGCCCTCGACGTGCGCACCGACAGCGTCGCCGTCGTCGTCGCCGATCTCCTCGGCGTCACGCTCGCCGAGGCCACCCTGCCGATCGGCAGCGACACCGGCACCGAAGCCGCCGCGGAACAGGCCGCCGCACTGCTGGAGGACACTGCGCGCGAAGCGGGCGCCGCACCGCTGCACAGCGTGGGCATCGGTGCCCCCGGTCTGATCGATCCGGTCACCGGCGAGCTCCGCGACACCACCGGCCTCCCCGCCTGGCACCGTCGCCTCGTCCGGGTGCTCCAGCATCGGCTGCCCGCGACCGTGCTCGTCGAGAACGAGACCAATCTGGCCGCCGTCGCCGAACACCGTCTGGGCGCGGCCCAGGACCGCGACACCTTCGTCCTGCTCTGGCTCGGCCACGGCATCGGTGCCGCCGTGATGCTCGACGGCAAGCTGCGCCGCGGAGCGTCCGGCGGTGCGGGCGAGATCGGCTTCCTGCCCGTGCCGGGCGCGGTGGGGATCCCCTCCGCGGTCAACTGTGACGGCGGGTTCCACTCCCTGGTGGGTGGGGCGCCGGTGTGCGAACTGGCCCTGGGGCACGGCATCGACGTGCGTACGCGGATGGGCGCCGGGGAGCAGGAGCCGGCTGCCGCGTTCGCCCTACGGGCCGCCCTGGCCGGAGAAGGGGAGAGTGAGGCATTTCTCTCCGCCCTCGCCGACCGCCTCGCGGTGGGCGCCGCCGCCGTCGCCTCGGTCATCGACCCCGGCTGTGTGGTCCTCGCCGGCGAGGTCGGCCACGCGGGCGGCGAAGCGCTGGCGGCCCGGGTCGAGGAGCGGCTGGCCATGATGTCCCCGCTGCGGACCGAGGTCAGGGCGGGTCTGCTGGGCGGCTCCGCGGTACTCCGTGGCGCGCTGCTCGCCGCCCGCGATGCGGCTCAGGACGAGCTGTTCACCCCGGGCGGTGTCGGCAGCGCACCATGAGGAACAACTCCTCGAACGTGGTCCTACCGACCGCCCGTCGTCACCACGGGGCGCCGTGGCGCGGTGCACGATCGCGTCACGCCGTCGACCGCCGCGCCCCGGCCCGCGCCGTCGCGCAGATCGACGGCATACGGCTGTGAACGGCGGCTCAACGCCCTGATGCCCGTCGATGCGCAGTCGATGTCACCTCTCGCCCGAGGGGTCCGGTCGCGCCGGTCACCAGAGGCGTCGTCATGGAATCAGCCTGTCGGAGACAGCCGAATCGGCGGGCGGGAACCCGTCCGCGCGTACGTGCGCGAACCCGCCCGGGGCCGGGCTGTGAGCCACTCCACACCTCTCGTCCGTATGGCCCATGGACAGGCGTGGCACACTGATTCTGTAACAACAGCAGCGCACTCCGGGGTCGGTGCAATTCCGAACCGGCGGTTATAGTCCGCGACCCGTCCGCATCCAGCGGCCGGTTGACCAGGTGAGATTCCTGGACCGACGGTTAAAGTCCGGATGGGAGGCAGTGCGCGGCGGGCCGTCACAGATACGCCGCCGTCGGCGGATGCGTTTTCCGGATTCCGGAAGACCTGCGTCCGTGTCTTCGGTTTCGGCGTTTCCTGTTGCGTTCCGCTTCATCTGTCGTCATCGACAGGCCCCGGAGTCCGTGCCCGAAGAGGCAGGAGGACCCGGTGGACACCGCAGCCGACAGCACCGCCATGGGCCGAGCGATCACGCTCGCCGTCCGCGGACTCGGCTCCACCAGCCCCAACCCGGTTGTCGGATGCGTGATCCTCGATGCCGAGGGACGCCCGGCCGGCGAAGGCTTCCACCAGCGCGCCGGAGGGCCGCACGCCGAGATCCACGCCCTGCGCGCAGCAGGCGAGAAGGCCCGCGGCGGCACCGCGTACGTCACTCTCGAGCCCTGTAACCACACCGGTCGCACCGGCCCCTGCGCCCAGGCGCTGATCGAGGCGGGTGTCAGCCGTGTCGTGTACGCGGTGGCCGACCCGACCCCGCAGGCCACCGGGGGCGCGGACACCCTCCGGGCGGCCGGGATCAAGGCCGAACAGGGGCTCCTCGCCGACGAGGCCGAGGCGGGCAATGCCGCGTGGCTGACCTCGGTCCGGCTCGGCCGCCCGTACGTCCTGTGGAAGTACGCCGCGACGCTCGACGGCCGGATCGCCGCCGCCGACGCCACCAGCCGCTGGATCACCTCTCCCGAGTCGCGCGCCGACGTCCACCGGCTGCGCGCCGAGGCCGACGCCGTGGTGGTCGGCTCGGGCACCGCCCGTACCGACGACCCACAGCTCGGTGCGCGCGGCGTCGAGGGCGCCGTGCAGCCGCTGCGTGTGGTCGTCGACACCGGCGCCACGGCGGTGCGCCCCGGCGCCCGCGTCCTCGACGACACGGCGCCCACCCTGGTCGCGGTCGCCGAGGACGCCGACACCGGCCATCTGCCCGACGGGACCGTCCTGCGGCTGCCGCGTGCCGCCACCGGCCCCGGCCTGGACATCCACGCCCTGCTCGCGGCCCTGCACGCGCGCGGCGTCCGCTCCGTACTCCTCGAAGGCGGCCCGACCCTGGCCGGGGCCTTCGTCGCTGCGAGAACGGTCGACAAGGTCGTCGGCTATCTCGCCCCCGTGCTCCTCGGCGCCGGCCCCACGGCCCTCGCCGACGCAGGAATCTCCACCATCGCCCAGGCGTTGCGCCTCGACGTGACCGAGACCGTACGCATCGGCCCCGATCTGCGCATCACCGCCGTCCCCGGCCCTGCCCGGAAGGGAAACTGAGTGTTCACCGGAATTGTCGAAGAACTGGGTGAGGTCACCGCCGTCGAGAAGCTCGGCGACGCCTCCCGATTCCGCCTGCGCGGTCCCGTAGTCACCGAAGGCGCCAAGCACGGCGACTCCATCGCCGTAAACGGCGTCTGCCTCACCGTCGTCGACCTCGGCGACGGCGAGTTCACCGCCGATGTGATGGCCGAGACCCTGAACCGGTCCAGCCTCGGCGCACTGGAGACCGGCTCCCGGGTCAACCTCGAGCGCCCCATGGCGGTCGGCGGCAGGCTCGGCGGGCACATCGTCCAGGGGCATGTCGACGGCACGGGCCGCATCGTCGACCGCAAGATCTCCGAGAACTGGGAGATCGTGAAGATCTCCCTCCCGGCGGAACTGACCCGGTATGTGGTGGAGAAGGGCTCGATCACCGTCGACGGCGTGAGTCTGACCGTCGTCGACGCCGGACCCGACTACTTCACCATCAGCCTCATCCCCACCACCCTCGCCCTGACCACGCTCGGCATCAAGGAGGCCGGCGACCCGGTCAACCTCGAGGTGGACGTCATCGCGAAGTACGTCGAGAGGCTGCTCGGCGACCGGGACCGGGAGGACACGAAGTGAGCGCCGTCGGCTGGCTCAACTCGGAGGCCTTCGCCCTGTTCGGCCAGCACATCAAGTGGTCCGACATGATCGGCAACACGGTCGGTCTGGCCGCCCTCGCGCTCGGCTGGCGGCGCTCCATATGGACCTGGCCCGCGCAGCTGGTCTCCGGCGTGATCCTGCTGGCCGCCTTCGCCTCCGCCCACCTCTCGGGCAGTGCGGGCAAGCAGCTGGTGGTGATCGTCGTGGCCGCGTGGGGCTGGTGGTCGTGGAACCGCGGCAAGCAGCAGGCCCAGGACGGCTCCATCGCCGTACGGTTCGCCAGCTGGCGCGAGCGCGCCTTCCTGGTCGGCGGCGCCGCCCTCGGCACCCTGGCCGTCGGCGGGCTGTTCACCGCGTTCCCGACGCTGTCGTGGGACCCGTGGCCCGACGCGTACATCTTCGTCGGCACGGTCGTCGCGATGTACGCCCAGGCGCGCGGCATGGTCGAGTTCTGGTTCGCCTGGCTGCTGGTCGACCTGGTCGGTGTGCCGCTGAACTTTGCCAACGGCTTCGCCTTCTCCGGCTTCGTCTACGTCATTTACGGCGCGCTCGTCCTGTGGGGCATGCGCGACTGGTGGCTGCGTACGCGGACACCCGCTCTGGAAGGAGCCACGGCATGACTGCTCAGCCCACCTGGTTGCACCCGCAACACGAGAGCGTCGTCGAGGACCTCTCCCTCGACCCCGTCGAGCAGGCGATCCGCGACATCGCGGCCGGACGCCCCGTCGTCGTCGTCGACGACGAGGACCGGGAGAACGAGGGCGACCTCGTCATCGCGGCCGAGATGGCCACGCCCGAGATCGTCGCCTTCATGATGAGCGAATGCCGCGGCCTGATCTGCGCGCCGATGGAGAACGACGAACTGGAGCGGCTCGAACTGCCGCAGATGGTCGCCCATAACACCGAGTCGATGCGCACGGCGTTCACCGTCTCGGTCGACGCCTCCGCGGCACACGGCGTGACCACCGGAATCTCCGCCGCCGACCGGGCCACCACGCTCCGGATGCTGGCGGGCGGTCAGGCGGGCCCGGCCGACTTCGTGCGCCCCGGCCACATCTTCCCGCTCCGCGCCCGGTCCGGCGGCGTACTCGTCCGCAACGGCCACACCGAGGCCGCCGTCGACCTGGCCCGGCTCGCCGGGCTGCGGCCCGCCGGTGCGATCGTCGAGATCGCCGGCGAGGACGGGGTGATGCTGCGACTGCCCGAGCTGGTGCCGTTCGCCCGCAAGCACGGCCTCACGATCATCTCGATCGAGGACCTGATCGCCTACCGCCGCTCCTCCGAGCCGACCGTCCGCCGCGAGGCGGAGGTGCGGCTGCCGACATCGTTCGGCGAGTTCACCGCGTACGGCTACCGCTCCACGGTCGACGGTGTCGAGCATGTCGCCCTCGTCCACGGCGACCTCGGTGACGGCGAAGACATTCTCGTCCGGGTCCACTCCGAGTGCCTGACCGGCGACATCTTCCAGTCCCAGCGCTGCGACTGCGGCCCGCAGCTGCACGCGGCCATGGGGCGCATCACCGACGAGGGCCGCGGCGTCGTCGTCTATCTGCGCGGCCACGAGGGCCGCGGCATCGGCCTGCTCTCCAAGCTGCGCGCGTACGAACTCCAGGAGCACGGCGTCGACACCCTCGACGCCAACCTGGAGCTCGGCCTGCCCGCCGACGCCCGGGACTACGGGGCAGGCGCCCAGATCCTCAAGGACCTCGGCGTCCACGGCGTCCGGCTGATGACCAACAACCCCGACAAGACCGCCGCACTCGTGCGGCACGGCCTCGCGATCACCGGCCGCGAGCCGATGCCCGTCCAGGCCGGTGAGCACAACCTGCGGTACCTGCGCACCAAGCGGGACCGCATGGGACACGACCTGCCCTGGCTCGACGCCGCCTCGGTGTCGACCTGCGGCAACCAGTAACGAACACGGAAACGAGCGGTAGGAGAAACATGAGCGGCAAGGGCGCACCCGAACTGTCCGTACGCAACTGCGGTGACCTGCGAGTGGCGGTGATCGCCGCCCAGTGGCACGAGAAGGTCATGGACGGCCTCGTCGACGGCGCACTGCGTGCCCTGCACGACCTCGGTATCGACGAGCCGACGCTGCTCCGGGTCCCCGGCAGCTTCGAGCTCCCGGTCGTCGCCAAGGTGCTGGCCGGCCGCGGCTACGACGCGATCGTCGCCCTCGGTGTAATCATCCGCGGCGGCACACCCCACTTCGAGTACGTGTCCCACGGCGTCACCAACGGCCTCACCCAGGTCGCCGTCGACACCGGGGTCCCGGTCGGCTTCGGCGTACTGACCTGTGACACCGAGGAGCAGGCGCTCGACCGGGCCGGGCTCGAAGGGTCCAACGAGGACAAGGGGCACGAAGCGGTCACCGCGGCCGTCGCCACCGCTGCGACGCTGCGCACCGTCAGCGAGCCCTGGCGCTGAGCGAGGGGGCGGCACCCCGTACTCTAAGAACCATCATGGCGAACAAAACCTTCGAAGAGCTCTTCGCCGAGCTGCAGCTCAAGGCCGCCAACGGCGACCCCTCCACCTCCCGCACCGCCGAGCTGGTGGACAAGGGAGTCCATGCCATCGGCAAGAAGGTCGTCGAGGAGGCCGCCGAAGTCTGGATGGCCGCCGAGCACGAGAGCAAGGACGCCGCCGCCGAGGAGATCTCGCAGCTGCTGTACCACGTCCAGGTGATGATGGTCGCCCGCGGGATCTCCCTCGACGACGTCTACGCACACCTCTGAGCACGACCGCCGCACACCTTCACATCCGCACGTCCGCACAAGACTGCCTCCTCGCAAAGGAAACCTGACCTCATGCTGCGCATCGCCGTCCCCAACAAGGGTTCACTCTCCGGGCCTGCGATGGCGATGCTCCATGAGGCCGGCTACCAGCAGCGCAAGGAGTCGAAGGAACTCGTCCTCGTCGACCCGGAGAACGAGGTCGAGTTCTTCTACCTGCGGCCGCGTGACATCGCGATCTACGTCAGCTCCGGCCGCCTCGACATCGGCATCACCGGCCGCGACCTGCTGCTGGACTCCGGGGCCGATGCCGAGGAGATCCTCCAGCTCGGCTTCGCACGCTCCACCTTCCGTTACGCCACCAAGCCCGGCACGGCCCACGGCCCGCAGGACTTCGACGGCATGACCATCGCCACCTCCTACGAGGGCATCGTCGCCAAGCACCTCGCCGACGTGGGCGTCAACGCCTCCGTCGTCCACCTCGACGGCGCGGTCGAGACCGCCATCGAGCTCGGGGTCGCCCAGGTCATCGCCGATGTGGTGGAGACCGGCACCAGCCTGCGCAACGCCGGACTCGAAGTGATCGGCGAGCCGATCATGAAGTCGGAGGCGGTCGTCATCCGCCGTACGGGTGCCCCCCAGGACGACCCCAAGGTGCAGCAGTTCCTCCGCCGCCTGCAGGGCGTCCTGGTGGCCCGCAGCTACGTGATGATGGACTACGACTGCCGCGTCGAGCACCTGGAGCGCGCGGTGGCCCTCACCCCGGGCCTGGAGTCGCCGACCATCTCCCCGCTGCACCACGAGGGCTGGGTCGCCGTCCGTTCCATGGTCGCCGCCAAGGAGGCCCAGCGGATCATGGACGACCTGTACGAGCTCGGTGCCCGCGCCATCCTCACGACGGCCATCCACGCCTGCCGCCTCTGACGGCCGGACGGCCAGCGACCCACCGGCAGCCAGACCCACCGGAAGACAGAAGAACACCATGTCCGCCCCCGCGCCCCGGCCCGAACTCCCCACACTCCCGGTCACCTTCCGGCCGACCCGTACCCGGGTGGTCCTGCTGACCGTGGGAGCGGCGATGTTCGTCGTCATCACCGTCATCGCGATGAGCCTGGAGCAGCTCAGCCCGGGGGAGCGGGTCAGCTTCGTCTTCACCGCGCTGCTCTTCTTCGCCGTCCTGGCGCTGCTCAGCCGCCCCAAGGTCGTCGCCGACGACCACGGGGTGACCGTGGTCAATCTCACCCGCACCCGACGGCTGTCCTGGGCGGAGATCGTCCGCGTCAACCTGCGGGCCGGTGACCCGTGGGTGTTCCTCGACCTCAGCGACGGGACCAGCATGCCCGCCCTGGGAATCCAGCCCGGAATCGCCAAGGAACAGGCCATTCGAGACGCCGGCACGCTCCGCGCCCTCGCCGAGAATCACGGCACGGGTACGGACAACGGCTGAGCCCCCTGCCCCGTTCGGCCACTTCTTGATTACTCTGGAGGGCGGTGGCGCCCTGTGTGCGCCCCGCCCCGCACAGAAGGCCCCTGAGGCCGGCGGGGCTTTCCTTCGACCCAAGGAGTGACTCCCTCCAGCAATGGACGGATCGTCCGGTAGTACCTGCGCCGCCCCATCCCAGGAGGCGGCGGCATGATCACCCCCTTGCTGCTTCTCAGTGCGGCATTCCTTCTCATCCTCGCCAACGGATTCTTCGTGGCAGCCGAGTTCGGGCTGGTCACGGTGGAGCGGCCGGACGCCGAGCGCGCCGCCGCCGCGGGCGACCGGCGGGCGCGTACCGTCGTCGACGCCCTGCGCGAGCTCTCCTTCCAGCTCTCCGGCACCCAGCTCGGCATCACCATCACCTCACTGGTCGTCGGCATGCTCGCCGAACCCGCCCTCGCCCAGCTGCTGGCCGGACCGCTCACCGCGACCGGACTCCCCGGCGGGGCCGTACCCGGGGTCAGTGTGGTGATCGGGATGCTGGTCGCCTCCGCCGTCCAGATGGTGATCGGCGAGCTCGTACCGAAGAACTGGGCGGTCTCCCGGCCGCTCCAGGTCGCCCGGTTCGTCGCCGGCCCCCAGCACCGCTTCGCCAGTGCGCTGCGGCCGGTGATCACCCTGCTGAACACCGTCGCCAACCGGCTGGTGCGACTGCTCGGCGTCGAGCCCACGGACGAGCTGGCCTCCGCCCGTACACCCGGTGAGCTGGTCTCCCTGGCCCGGCACTCCGCCGAGGCCGGCACCCTCGAACAGGACACCGCGGATCTCTTCGTACGGACCCTGTCGCTCGCCGGACTCACCGCACAGCACGTCATGACCCCGCGCGTGAAGGTCAGCGCGCTGCAGTCGACCGCGACCGCGGCGGACGTCCTGAACCTCACCCGCGCCACTGGCCTCTCCCGCTTCCCGGTCTACCGGGACCGGATCGACGAGGTCGTCGGCATGATCCACCTCAAGGACGCGCTCGCCGTGCCCGCCCAGGAGCGGCGGCGCACCCCGGCAGGGCGGATCGCCGTACCGCCCCTGCTCGTCCCCGAGACGCTCCCGGTCGAGCAGCTGCTCCAGCGCCTGCGCAACGAGCAGCCGATCGCCGTCGTGGTCGACGAGTACGGCGGCACCGCCGGTGTGGTCACGCTCGAGGACATCATCGAGGAACTGGTCGGCGAGGTCAGGGACGAGCACGACGCGGAAGGCGCCGACCGCCCCGAACTGGCCGTCGCCGCTCCCGAGGACGGCCGTCCCGCCTGGGACGCCGAAGGCAGCTGCCGGGTCCTCACCCTGCGCCGGATAGGCCTTGACGTGCCGGAAGGACCGTACGAGACGGTGGCCGGACTGGTCGCCGATCTCCTCGGACGGATTCCCGCCCCCGGCGACCGGGCCGAACTGCCGGGCTGGCGGATCTCGGTTCGCCAGGTGGGGCACTACCGCGCCGAACAGGTCCGCTTCGTACGCATAGCCGATGTGCCGGAGACCGTCGACGCGCCGTCGGCGGAACGCGCTGTCCTGGAGGCCGCACGATGAGCGTCGTCCAGTTGCTCTTCGCCGGGCTCCTCGTGCTGGCGAACGGGTTCTTCGTGGGTGCCGAGTTCGCACTGGTCTCCGTACGCCGCAGCCAGATCGAACCCCTCGCGGCGGCCGGATCGGGCAGGGCCCGGCAGGTGCTGTACGGCCTGGAGAACCTGCCGCAGATGATGGCCGCCGCGCAGTTCGGCATCACCGTCTGCTCACTGACCCTCGGCGCCGTCGCCGAACCGACCGTCGCCCATCTGCTGGAGCCGGTCTTCCACGCGGTGCACCTGCCGGAGGGCCTCGTCCACCCGCTCGGCTACGTCCTGGCGCTCGTCTTCGTGGTCTTCCTCCACCTCGTCATCGGCGAGATGGTTCCGAAGAACCTGGCCATGGCGGCCCCGGAGAAGACCTCGATGTGGCTCAGCCCCGGCCTGGTCGGCTTCGCCCGGCTCTGCCGCCCGGTCACCTCGGCACTGGGCGCCTGCGCCCGGCTGGTGCTCCGGCTGTTCCGCGTCGAACCCAAGGACGAGGTCGAGGCCGTCTTCACCAGTGAGCAGCTCAACCGGCTCGTCGAGGACTCCGGACAGGCCGGGCTGCTCGAACCGGAGGCGCAGGAGCGCCTGGAGGACGCGCTGGAGCTGGGCAGCAGGCCGGTCACCGATGTACTGCTCGACCGGGCCTCCCTGGTGACCGTGGACCCGTCGGTCACCCCGCACCGGATCGAGGAACTGACGGTACGGACCGGCTACTCGCGCTTCCCGGTCTGTGCGGAGGGCGGTGGACCGTTCATGGGCTATCTGCACGTCAAGGACGTCCTCGATCTGGAGGACGGCGAACGGGCCGTTCCGCAACACGTCTGGCGCCCGATGGCGACGCTCCGGGCGGAGCTGCCCCTGGACGACGCGCTGACGGTGATGCGCCGTGCGGCCACCCACCTCGCCCAGGTGGCCGACGCGTCGGGCCGGGTGCTGGGGCTGGTCGCGATGGAGGACGTCCTGGAAATGCTGGTGGGCGAGGTACGCGACCCCGCGCACCGGGTCTCGGTACCCCGCCGGACGGTCGAGGCCGCACCGGCGGGCCCCGGCGCGGACGAACTCCAGCCACTGGCGGCACGAACCTGACAACCAGGCCAGGTCTCATCGCCGGACGGGAGCCACATCCGGGCCCGTCCGGCGTCAGGGACGGCGAACTCACGCCCGTCCGGTGTGTGAGGACACATCCGCACGGCGGCGGGGCTGCGAAACCGTGACCGGCCGCCGGGCGGGGGCCCGGTGCCTGCGACCCGACCCACCGCACCGTCACAGTCCCGGAGGCTCCTGCGGCCCCCGGTCCACCGGCCCCCGGCCGGACAGCACCTCGCCGTACGCCTGCATGAGATCCGGCAGCCGTAGCGTCGCCAGGTCGTCGCGTGTGGGCACCGCCGCGTACCCGGACAGCCGCAGATCCCGGTACGCGCAGCTCTTCTCGTACAGCGTGCGCAGAAACCGCCCGTTGCCCAGCTCGTCGATCCAGCCCTGGTCGACGACATGGCCGCTGATCGAGCGCAGCTCCTCCAAGGACTCCTCGTCCCACACGTCGTCGTTGTCGGCGGCCAGCACCTCGCCGATCGAGGTGAGTTCCAGCGGCCGGTAGCTGGGGAAGTCCACCCGGGTGGTGAACCGGGAGGAGAGCCCGGGGTTGGTGGCCAGCAGCCGGTCCATGCCCTCGGGGTAGCCCGCGAGGATGACGACGAGATGGTCGCGGTTGTCCTCGGCCCGCTTGAGGAGCACCTGCAGCGCCTCGTCCCCGTACGCGTCGCCCTTGCTGTAACCGGAGTTGGAGAGGCTGTACGCCTCGTCGACGAACAGCACCCCGCCGAGCGCCGAGTCGATCAGCTCGTTGGCCTTGACCGCGGTCTGGCCGAGGAACTCGCCGACCAGATCGGAACGCTGCGCCTCGACGAGGTGGTCACCGCCGAGCAGCCCCAGCGCGTAGAAGACCCGGCCCAGGATCCGGGCCACCGTGGTCTTCCCGGTCCCGGACGGTCCGGAGAAGATGAAATGACGCTTGGGGGGTTGGACCAGAAGCCCCTCGCCGGCCCGCAGCCGCGCCATGTTCAGCTGCGCGGACAAGGCTTTGACCTGGCGCTTGACGGGTTCGAGGCCGACCATCCGCTCCAGCTCCGCCAGCGCCTCGGCGAGCAGCACCGGATCGCTGGGCCCTGCCGGGAACGGCTGCGGCGACGACTGACCTGGCACCGCCGTCTTCTCCCGTGCCCCCGCCCCGTCGGCGGGAGGCAGCCCGCCGACACCCGGCATGTTCTGCGGTTCTCCACCGGGCCGAAGCTCCCGGCCGTCCACCAGATCGGTGCCGAGCAGAGAGTCGCCGTCCTGCTGCGCCTCCGCGACCGTGCCGTCCATGCCGAACCCCGTCAGTGACACGGAGGCCAGACCTGCCGCCTCGTCGGTGCCTTCCAGCCCGTCGTAGTCCGCGATGGCTGCGAGCCGCGCCGATGTGTCCATGAAGGCCGGATCGATCCGGTGCACCGCCCGGTAGAGCGGCAGGGCGGCCGCGCTGCGGCCGGTGCCCTCGTGTGCGCGGGCCAGCCAGTAGCGCAGCTCCTTGCGCTGCGGTTGTTCGCTGCGGCAGCGCATCAGTGCGGTGGAGAGCAGCGGCTCGGCCTGCCCGTACATCTCCAGCCGCACCCGCGCCATCCCGCCGAAGAGCCCCGCCTCGATGCCGAGCAGCGGATCGTCGACCAGCTGCTCGGTGTTGCGTACGAGCTGTTCCCAGTCCTTGACCAGATAGGACCGGCAGGCGTGCAGGAACCGCACCTGCGGGTCCGTGTCCACCGGTGGCAGTCCGGCCAACGCCCGGTCCAGTTCGGCGACATGACGCCCGTCCAGCCAGTGCGACGCGTGCGCGAGCAGCAGGTCGCGTGGGCTCTCCAGCACCGGTTGCACCCACCAGCCCAGCCAGTACCAGGAGTTGAGCGTGCGCCGATGGCGGGTGCGCTGTTCGCCGAACCGGTCGCGATGCCGGTACATCCGCAGTAACGCGGCCGTCGTGTCGATGCGCAGGGCGTGGAGACCGAGCCAGGCGTCCGCCATGCCGGGATCCAGCCGCACCGCTGTTCTGAACTCCTCCTCGGCCTGCGGGTATGCGCCCATCGTGTAGGCGTCCACGCCGCGCAGCCAGGCGAGGTCGGCCGGGGCCTGTGCGCCCTGCGTGCCGATGTCCATCAGGTCCCCCACAAGCCGTGCCCCCAGGATCTCCCGCCGCACGACCGCCCGTCGAGGCGCGCTGAACCACTGTGCCACGGAAGGGAATTGACCGCACCGAAAGGCATCGTACCTGCGCAGGGAGTGCGCGACTAAGAGCGCCGCAGGCAGAGCAGGGACCGTGACCGAGGGTAAGCGGAAGGTCGTGCACAGCAGCGGGAAGAGGCGTGCGAGAGCAGAACGAAGCCCCCGATCACGGGGGAACAACCGGGGGCTTCGTGTCCGTGGGGGCTTCGAAAAGCCGCACATTGAGAACGTAAGACCTGTACCGGCCCCGGGTCAAGCACAGTTGGGGCAGTTCCGGACCCATTCCCGACTGCTCAGTACGTCGTTGCGGGAGGATCACGGTGGGTGACGGAACGGTTCGCTCCTGCTGTCGCACGAGGTCCCTCCAGCCACTCGTACCCCACGGGCAACTGGAGTACCAGAGCGTCCGCGTAGGGGCGCGAGGGATCGGCGGCGAAGTGCTCATCCTCGGCCGTGGTCCACCCGTCCCAGAACGCCGAAAGCGCGGGCCCGTCCCGGCGCCGGCCCCGCTCCCACGACGCCGCGGGACCGAGTTCCATCCACCACAGTCGTGCGAGATGCGGGCGCAGCGCACGGCGACCCGCGCCCACGCCCTCGATCAGCACCACCGGCGCGGGTTCCAGAGTGCGTGGCGGACCGAACCGGCGAGCGGTCCAGTCGTACGGCGCATAGCGCGCGCTCTCGCCGCGCGACAGCGGCCCGATCACCTGGTCGCGCAGCCGGTCCACCCAGGCGAACGGCTCCTCGTGCGTGGCCAGGTCGTCCAGCCGCAGGACGGGGGCGTCGTCGAGCGCGGCCGAGAGGCGGGACGCGAGGGTGCTCTTGCCCGAACCTGCGTGGCCGTCGACGCCGATCAGCCGGACCGGCCCGCAGGACGGCGCCAGGGTGCGCAGCCCGGAGGCGCGGCGCGAGAGGTCGTTCATATGGCCCAGCCTACGAGCCGGTCCGGAGCAACCGCAGGTCACGCCAGTGGACCAGACCAATATTGGTTCGTCGGCACACTGCGATTCGCTGGCCCAATCCGGCTGTGAACCGCAATAGTTGGCGCACTGTCGTGCACCCGCAGCCCCACTCCGCTTACGACCGGGGGTTTCGCCCATGAACCGACCGACCTCACGCAGAACTGTGCTGACCGCCGCGCTCGCGGTGGCGGCCGCCGCCGGCACGGCGTCGTCCGCCGGCTCCGCAGCCGCCGCGATCCCGGCCGCTGCCCCGCCCGATGCGGCTGCGGCGGCCGCTTCGCTCGTGGACAACCACTCCTGGAGTACGTACACCGACTGGCGCAGCGGCTGCGGCACCGGGACGCGCGCCGTCGCAGGACGCAGGCCGGGTCTGGTGATCGGCTCCCCCCGGGGACGTACCGACTACACCGACCCGCACACCGGGAACACCGCCACCTGGGAGTACGCGACCTGGACCTCGCCCCGGCACCGGTCCACGGTCCCGGCGACCGAGGTCATCGCGTCCTGGAACGCGGACACCCCGGCAGGCACCTGGATCCAGATCGAGCTGAACGGCCGCTACTCGGACGGCACCGACACGCCCTGGTACGTGATGGGCCGCTGGGCGGCGGGTGACGGCGACATCCGCCGCACCTCCGTCGACGACCAGACCGACGGCAGGAGCTCCATCTGGACCGACACCTTCTCGGTGGACGACGCGGCGAGCGGGCTGCGGCTGGTCTCGTACCAGCTGCGACTCACCCTGTACCGCACCCCGGGCAGCAGCCTCACCCCGACCGTGTGGCGGCTCGGCGCGATGGCCTCGGACATCCCCGACCGTTTCACCGTGGAGCCCAGCGCCCCCGGCCTCGCCCGGGAGCTGCCGGTGCCGCGCTACTCGCAGAGCGTGCACGCGGGCCAGTACCCGGAGTACGACAACGGCGGTGAGGCGTGGTGCAGCCCCACCTCCTCGCAGATGATCATCGAGTACTGGGGGCGCAGACCCACCGCCGATGACCTGGCCTGGGTGGAGCCGGGCCTGGCCGACCCGCAGGTCTGCCACGCGGCCCGCTTCACGTACGACTACCAGTACGAGGGCTGCGGCAACTGGCCGTTCAACGCCGCGTATGCCGCCACGTACGACGACATGAGCGCGGTCGTCACGCGGCTGCGCTCGCTGACCGACCTGGAGACATTGATCCGGGCCGGCATCCCGGCCATAACGTCGCAGTCCTTCCTCAAGGAGGAGCTGACCGGGGCCGGGTACGGAACCTCCGGCCATCTCATGACCGTGATCGGGTTCACGGCGGACGGCGACGTGATCGCCAACGACCCGGCCTCGCCGAACGACGCGGCCGTCCGCCGGATCTACAAGCGGCACGAGTGGGAGACGATCTGGCTCCGCACCAAGCGCTACAACGCGAGCGGCAATGTGGCGTCCGGCACAGGCGGGGTCTGCTACCTCTACTTCCCGGCCCACCCGACGCCCGCCCAGCAGCGGGCTCTGGCGGCCGTCGGCATCCGCTGACGCGGTCCGGCGCTCCCGGGGCAGTGACCGATGTCATCTACCCCGGGAGCCTGACCGGCTGGCACTCTGGACGGGTCATGGGGGGACTTCACTGCCGGACGACCGAGCGAGATGCCATGACCGCGACCACCGCAACCACCGTCACTGCCCGCCGCCGCGCGCGGACCGGAGGTCCCGAGGACCGGTCCAAGCTGCTGGAGAACGTCCTCGGCTGGACGCTCGTCGTCCTCGTCGCCATGTTCGTCACCCAGGCCGGCCTGATGTGAGAAGTCGGCCGTCGGCGGAAGAGGGCGGGAAGCCTCCCGGGCTCCCCGCCCCTCGGGATCGCAGGGTCGCGGCTAGTTGATCGCCTTGATCAGCTCGCCGGCGGCGGTGTCACCGCTCAACTCCCAGAAGAACGTGCCCCCCAGGCCCTGCTGGTTCTTGTAGTCCATCTTGGTGGCGATGGTGGCCGGGGTGTCGTAGCTCCACCAGTTGGTCCCGCAGTGCGCGTACGCCGTGCCGGCCACGGTGCCGGTCGCGGGGCAGCTGCCCTTGAGGACCTTGTAGTCCTCGATGCCCGCCTCGTACGTTCCCGCGGCCGCGCCGGTCGCCGTGCCGCCCGGAGCGTCCTGCGTCACGCCCGTCCAGCCGCGTCCGTAGAAGCCGATCCCGAGCAGCAGTTTCGAGGCGGGGACGCCGAGGGCCTTGAGCTTGGTGACGGCGGCGTCGCTGGTGTAACCCTCCTTCGGAATGCCGGTGTACGAGGTCAGCGGGGAGTGCGGGGCCGTCGGGCCCTGTGCGTCCCAGGCGCCGAAGAAGTCGTACGTCATCGGGTTGTACCAGTCGACGTACTGCGCGGCGCCCCCGTAGTCGACGGCGTCGAGCTTGCCTCCGTCCGAGCCGTCGGCGGTGATGGCCGAGGTGACCAGGTTGCCCGTGCCGAACTTGGCGCGCAGCGCCGCCAGCACGTTGCCGTAGGCGTCACGGCCGCTGGTGTCGCAGGTCAGACCACAGGCGTTGGGGTACTCCCAGTCGATGTCGATGCCGTCGAAGACGTCGGCCCAGCGGGGGTCCTCCACCAGGTCGTAGCAGGACTGGGCGAACGCGGCCGGATTCTTCGCCGCCTCACCGAAGCCGCCGGACCAGGTCCAGCCGCCGAACGACCAGATGACCTTCAGATTCGGGTGCAGCTTCTTCAGCTTGCGCAGCTGGTTGAAACTGCCGCGCAGCGGCTGGTCCCAGGTGTCGGCGACGCCGTCGACCGACTGGTCGGCGGTGTACGCCTTCTCGTAGTCGGCGTAGCTGTCGCCGACCGCGCACTTGCCGCCGGTGACATTGCCGAAGGCGTAGTTGATGTGCGTCAGCTTGTCGGCCGAGCCCGAGGTCTCGATGTTCTTGACGTGGTAATTGCGCTGGTAGACACCCCAGTCGGTGAAGTATCCGACCACCTTGTCGCCGGCCGCTGACGTGGTGGCTTCGGCGGCCGCGGTGGCCGAGGCGTGCTCGGTGGCCGCGCCGGCCGATGCCGGGCCTGCGGCACCGAGGAGGGTGGCGCCGAGGGCGGCGGTACAGACGGCGGCGGCGAGCGCCCGGAACCGGGCGCGGGGACGGTGAAGTCCGATCATCGTGGCTCCTCGTGGGGGAGGGGGCGTGCGAGTGGGGGGACGTACGGCCGACCCCGCGCAGATTTGGCATGAACGCGATAAGGCCGACCGGATTGGAACCGTAGATGGACTAGACCAGTTGGGTCAATGGTTCGGACCATCCCGATGGCGATCCGGGCCCGCACGGACCGCCGGGCCGCCCGATCCGGCACCCGGTGACGGATACCGTCCGATCGGGCATACTCGACCCGCCACAGCCGCTGGCCAGCAACTCTCGTAATCCGGGAGGGCAGCATCGGCTGAGTAGTAGTGCTTGTCCGGGCCCCGGCCCGGAATTCCCCGGCGGCGCCGCTCACACCCCGCGCGCGCGACCGCCGCAACGCCCGACAGGGAGGAGAGCGCCGTCATGTCCGACCGTGCCCCGCAGTTGGTGGAGCGTCGTCTGCCCACCGAGGAGTCCAGGCAGCTTGTCGCGCTGGTCCGCGACATCGTCCAGCGGGAGATCGCGCCACGGGCGGCCGAGGAGGAGGACGCCGGCCGGTTCCCGCGCGAAGTCTTCACCCTGCTCTCCGAGTCCGGACTCCTCGGTCTGCCGTACGACTCCGCCTACGGCGGCGGCGACCAGCCGTACGAGGTCTATCTCCAAGTTCTCGAGGAACTCGCGGCCGCCCGCCTCACCGTCGGTCTCGGTGTCAGTGTCCACTCGCTCGCCTGCCACGCCCTCGCCGGATACGGCACCAAGGATCAGCAGGCGGAACATCTGCCGGCGATGCTGGGAGGCGGCCTGCTGGGCGCCTACTGCCTCTCGGAGCCCGCCTCGGGCTCCGATGCCGCCTCGCTCCGCACGAAGGCCGTGCGGGACGGTGACGACTGGATCATCACCGGCACCAAGGCGTGGATCACTCACGGCGGGATCGCCGACTTCTACACCGTCCTGGCGCGTAGCGGCGTCGAGGGTGCCCGCGGCATCACCGCCTTCCTGGTCCCCGGCGACGCGGAGGGGCTGAACGCGGCCCTCCCCGAGAAGAAGATGGGGATGAAGGGCTCGCCCACCGCCCAACTGCACTTCGACGGCGTACGGGTGCCCGACGTACGCCGGATCGGCGAGGAGGGGCAGGGCTTCGCCATCGCCTTGTCGGCACTCGACTCCGGGCGCCTCGGTATCGCCGCCTGTGCGATCGGTGTCGCGCAGGCCGCCCTGAACGAGGCCGTCGGATACGCCACCGGGCGACAGCAGTTCGGCCGTCCCATCGCGGACTTCCAGGGGCTGCGGTTCATGCTCGCCGACATGGCCACCCAGATCGAGGCGGGCCGCGCGCTCTACCTGGAGGCGGCCAGGCTGCGTGACGCCGGCAGGCCGTTCTCCCGTCAGGCCGCCATGGCCAAGCTGTTCTGCACCGACGCGGCCATGCGGGTCACCGTCGACGCCGTCCAGGTCCTCGGCGGCTACGGCTACACCCTCGACTTCCCTGTCGAGCGGCTGATGCGCGAGGCGAAGGTGCTGCAGATCGTCGAAGGCACCAACCAGATTCAGCGCATGGTCATCGCGCGCCACCTCGCAGGTCCCGAGACGCGCTGAGCCGCAGCGGCCGGTCCGACCACACGGGCGTCGTCATGATCCGGTTCCACTCCTGGTCATGGCGGCCCGGCAAGGTCCGCCCGGTGGACTCCCAATGGCTCAGCATGGCCCGGTAGATGGGCGGATCGGTCGAATGCGGCACCGGGCGCGGCGGAGAAGGCGCGGGCGCGGTCTTCGGCGCCGGCTGGGAGCCGGGTCGCGGAACCGATTCTTCGGAGGCCGGAGCGGCGAGACGGCGGCGACCGGGGCCGGTCGTTGAATGCAGCAGCGTCATGTCAGGCCAACGGCGTGGGGCGGGGCCGGGTCACTGCCGGGTGGATTCGAGCGCCCGTTCGCCAGGTTCCCCTGGCTCGCGGGCATGGCTCGATGCTGCCCGCACCACGCCGGTCCGGCCGTCGTGGTGCAGTGCAGGCGTCTTCAGGTGCTGCCGGAGGTCTCCGGTGGCAATGACGGCCGCGTGGGGCGGCGTCGGACCGTGTCAGGCGGCGTTGCGCCGCATCTGCGGGACCCGCATCGGGCGCGAACCGGCACCACCGGCGTGCGAGAAGGGCTGCATCCGCCAGTCGAGCCCCTGAGGGAGCGTCAACAGCAGGCCTGTGTCCTGCTCGTGGAGTTCGAGCGACTCGTCGGCGGGACGCGTCTGCGCGACGCCGCGGCCGGTTCCGGCGCACACCGTGAGCACGAACGGGTTCCACGGGGTCGGGCACAGTGCGTGTTCCGGCAGCACGACCTCGTCGGCCAGCAGCGCGATCGGCTGCGCACAGTCCGGGCAGATCACCCGGTACATCTCAAAAGTGTCGTACGCGTCGGGAGCGGAGTCCTCGACGGGTTCGACAGGCTCCGGTTCGGTACGTCCGGTGAGCTTCAGGCTCTGCATGGAGAATCTCCCCCTCGGGTGGGCCGACAAGGCGCCACGGCCTCGACCACAGCAAGCACTTCCCGTCGCGCATCGGCCGTAACCGCGAGGTCGCCGGCTACCCACCCGTAAACCTGTGGCATTCGTCACATGCCCGGTGCAGGTGCCCTGTTCGGAGCCCCTTCGACTGTGCCTGGAGGGACCCGGGGCCATAGGTTGACCGCATGGAGGAGCTGGACCGTCAGATTGTGGAGTTGCTCGTCAAGGACGGGCGGATGAGCTACACCGACCTGGGCAAGGCCACCGGCCTGTCCACCTCGGCCGTTCATCAGCGTGTCCGAAGGTTGGAGCAGCGCGGGGTGATCCGGGGCTATGCCGCGGTCGTCGACCCCGAGGCCGTCGGGCTGCCCCTCACCGCGTTCATCTCGGTGAAACCCTTCGACCCGAGCGCGCCGGACGACATCGCCGAGCGGCTCGCCGGCGTGCCCGAACTGGAGGCGTGCCACAGCGTCGCGGGCGATGAGAACTACATCCTCAAGGTGCGGGTCGCGACCCCGCTGGAGCTGGAGCACCTGCTCACCCGGATCCGCTCGCTCGCGGGAGTCTCCACTCGCACCACCGTGGTCCTCTCCACCCCGTACGAGGCGCGGCCCCCGCAGATCTGAGGCGCGCCGGACCCGGACCCGAGGGGGGTGCGGACGGCGCCGCTCCGAGCAGGCGCGAGACTGGTGGCATGACCGAGAGCACCGCCCCCCAGAGCGAACACCGCACCGTGCTGCTGCGCGGTGGAGACGTCCACAGCCCCGCCGACCCCTTCGCCACCGCCATGGTCGTCGAACGCGGCCATGTCGCCTGGGTCGGCTCCGAAGGGGCCGCCGACGCCTTCGCGAGCGGCGTCGACGAAGTGATCGACCTCGAAGGGGCGCTGGTCACTCCGGCGTTCACCGACGCGCACGTCCACACCACAGCGACCGGTCTGGCCCTCACCGGTCTGGACCTCTCGGGCGCCCGCACCCTTGCCGAGGCCCTCGACCTCGTTCGTACGCACACGGCCGCGCACCCCGCCGACCGGGTCGTCCTCGGCCATGGGTGGGACGCCGCACGCTGGCCGGAGCAGCGGCCGCCGTCGCGCGGCGAGCTCGACGCGGCGGCCGGCGGCCGGCCCGTCTATCTGCCCCGGATCGATGTGCACTCCGCGGTCGTCACCACGGCGCTCCTCGATCTGGTCCCCGGGGTCACCGCGCTGGCCGGCTACCACCCCGACGCCCCGCTCACCGACGCCGCCCACCACGCGGTGCGTTCCGCGGCGCACGACGCCGTCTCGCCGCGGCAGCGCGCCGACGCACAGCGCGCCGCGCTGGACCGCGCCGCCTCGCTCGGCATCGGCACCGTCCATGAGTGCGGCGGACCCGACATCTCCGACGAGGAGGACTTCACCGGGCTGCTGAAGCTCGCCGCCGGGCGGCCGGGCCCGCGGGTCTTCGGCTACTGGGCCGAGCAGGTGGGCGACGAGAAGGACGCCCGCCGGATCCGCGAACTCGGCGCGATCGGCGCTGCCGGGGATCTCTTCGTCGACGGCTCCCTCGGCTCGCACACCGCGTGCCTGCACGAGCCGTACGCCGACGGTCCGGCCGGCCACACCGGTACCGCCCACCTGGACGCGGCGCAGATCGCCGCCCATGTCACCGCCTGCACCGAGGCAGGTCTGCAGGCCGGCTTCCACGCCATCGGCGACGCCGCGGTCTCCGCCGTCGTGGCCGGAGTCCGGGCAGCCGCCGAAACGCTCGGACTGGCCCGCATCCGAGCCGCCCGGCACCGCGTCGAGCACGCCGAGATGCTCACCCCCGAGACCGTCGCCGCCTTCGCGGAGCTGGGTCTGACCGCCTCCGTCCAACCCGCCTTCGACGCTGCCTGGGGCGGCGAGGACGGCATGTACGCGCAGCGGCTCGGCGTCGAGCGGGCCCGCACCCTGAACCCCTACGCGGGCCTCCTGCGGGCCGGTGTGCCCCTCGCCTTCGGCTCGGACAGCCCGGTGACCCCGCTGGACCCGTGGGGGACCGTACGGGCCGCCGCATTCCACCGCTCGCCCGAGCACCGGATCTCCGTACGGGCGGGATTCACCGCGCACACCAGGGGCGGCTGGCGGGCGGTCGGCCGCGACGACGCGGGCACGCTGGTGCCCGGTGCACCTGCCGACTACGCCGTCTGGCGCACCGAGGAGCTTGTGGTGCAGGCCCCGGACGACCGGGTCGCCCGCTGGTCGACCGACCCGCGTTCCGGCACGCCGGGACTGCCGGACCTCACCCCTGGCGGTGAACTTCCGGTCTGTCTGCGTACCGTGATCTTCGGACAAACTGTCTACGTGAGGCCGAACGGGTGACGTCCGGACATTTCGTACCGCCGATCGAAGGCGCCGTCGCTTCCCCGCGACCTGGGAATCTCCGGTACTGACCAGGCGACTTCGGTAAACGTTGCAGGTCAGACGGGTATTGACAGAATGCGCCCACGGGCCGGTAGGTTCGGCCGAGTCCACCACAGGACGTCCGACCGGTTGAACCTCCACGCAGTCGTCGAACGCCGCTGGGTCATGGGGTGGTGCGCCGCACCGGCGCACCGCCACTGACAGCCAGGTTCAGCGCCCGCGCCTCGGGGGCGAGGGAAGGTTCGAACCGGACGGCAGGTGCGACCCGGGTGGGGCCCGGACGTTCAGTAGACAACGGCTTTCGGTCGACCCGCAGCCAGCGGGACCCAGGTCGGCCCGAAGGACGCCGGGCCCCGATCCGCAGTTCCGTCCGAGCTTCTGTCCGCACTTCCCTCCTTCTGTCCGGCCCGGCTCCCGATACCTTCCGACCGCGTCTGTCCTCGGCCCCGGACGCGGTCGATATGGTGTGCACCTGCGTACGGACGTGAGGGGCAGTTAGTGAACGACGGCGGTCAGAGGCGATACGGCCCGCTCGGCAGAGCGTTGGTGATCATCCCGACCTACAACGAGGCCGAGAACATCAAGCCGATCGTCATCCGGGTGCGCGCCGCAGTGCCGGACGCGGACATCCTGGTCGCCGACGACAACAGCCCCGACGGCACCGGCAAGATCGCCGACGAGCTCGCCGCCGCCGACAGTCAGGTCCAGGTACTGCACCGGCAGGCCAAGGAAGGGCTCGGTGCCGCGTACCTGGCGGGCTTCCGCTGGGGCATCGAGCACGGCTACGGCGTCCTCGTCGAGATGGACGCCGACGGCTCCCACCAGCCCGAGGAACTGCCCCGGCTGCTCACCGCCCTCAAGGGCGCCGATCTGGTGCTCGGGTCCCGCTGGGTGCCGGGCGGGCGCGTCGTCAACTGGCCCAAGTCCCGCGAAATGATCTCCCGGGGCGGCAGCACGTACTCCCGGTTGCTGCTCGGGCTGCGGACCAGGGACGTCACCGGCGGCTACCGGGCCTTCCGGTCGGAGACCCTGCAGGGCATCGGCCTCGACGAGGTCGCCTCCCAGGGCTACTGCTTCCAGGTCGACCTGGCCCGCCGCGCCGTCGACGCGGGATACCACGTGGTCGAGGTCCCGATCACCTTCGTGGACCGCGAGATCGGCGACTCCAAGATGAGCCGCGACATCCTCGTCGAGGCGCTGTGGCGGGTCACGTCGTGGGGCGTCACCGCCCGCGCGAACCGGGTCCTGGGCCGCAAGCCCTCCTGACGCCCTCACATCCCGCTTATCCCGCTCGGACGTGCGTCCAGGCACACTGGGGACCATGACGACCGGCACACCGCCCCCGACCGCCCCGCGGCGCTCGCGCGCCCGCACCTTCATCCCCCTCGCCGTCGCCGCGTGGGTGGTGCTGGAGATCTGGCTGCTGACCGTGGTGGCCGACGTCGCGGGCGGGTTCACCGTGCTGCTGCTCCTGATCGGGGGCGTCGTGCTCGGGGCCGTCGTGATGAAGTCGGCCGGCCGCCGGGCCTTCCGCAACCTGACCGAGACGCTCCAGCGGATGCCGGGGCAGCCGGGGGCCACCGCCGCGTCGCCCGCCGCCCCGTCGGGCAGCAAGGGCAACGGGCTCCTGATGCTCGGCGGCCTGCTGATCATGATCCCGGGGTTGATCTCGGACGTGGCGGGACTTCTGCTGCTGGTGCCGCCGGTGCGGGCGATGCTCGGCAGGCGCGCGGAGAAGTCCCTGGAGCGGCGGATGCGCACCGCTACACCGGGGAGCCTCTCCGACGCGTTCCAGCAGGCCCGGATCCACCGGCCGGACGGAAAGGTCGTCCAGGGCGAAGTCATCCGTGAGGGCGACACCCAGCCGGACGACAACCCCCGCCCGCCGCTGACCCCCTGACCGAGCGGCGTCCCACGGCCTGCGCCCGACTGCCGTCTTCAGCCGAGGACGGGCTTGCCCGCCCGTGCCCGGCATTCACGTCCGGAGAATTCGAGCCCGTCGGGTGTTGGTACCCGAGTCGGCGCCGGACGGGAAGTTCGGGTCGTCCGGCGCTCGAGGACATCTCCGACGCCCGAGCGATGTGCGGCGGACCGTTCGGGATCGCTCGACGTCCGGGCATGCCTGGAACCCAGGGGCTGTCCCGTGATCCCTGGCAGGCCGGCGCGACGACAGCCACGGCACCTCGCCACGTTGTCCGAACGCCCGGGTGCGTCCGTACGAGGACGCCCCTTCGCCTTGCGATGCGCCGCATCTGACGCTGCGCGCCGATCCACCGGGGTTCACGGGACAGCGCCTGTCCCTGCGGCGCCGTGGAGCCCCGCGGGCCGTCCGGCGCCTCAGGGAGGGGAACCGTCGGCCGGATGCGCTGCATCCGACGCCGTGCGCCGACCCACCACGGATCACGGGAGAGCCCTCGGCCCCGCGCCATGGAGCCCCGCGGGCCGTCCGGCGCCTCAGGGCAGGGAACCGGCGGCCCCCGTTCCGCACGACAGACAGAGCCGCGGGCCGTGGCACACGCTCGGTGTGCCACGGCCCGCGGCTCTGTCTAGGTGCGGTGTTGCGCGGTCAGGCAGACTTCCTGCTGTCCCGCGGATGCACGGCAATGTTCATGGCTCCGGAGCGCAGAACCGCCAGCCTCTCGGCCAGCACCTCCTCCAGCTCCTCGCGTGTGCGCCGCTCCATGAGCATGTCCCAGTGCGTACGCGCAGGCTTGCCCTTCTTCTCCTCGGGGCCATCCCCGTCCACCAGGAGTGCCATGGCGCCGCACGCCTTGCACTCCCACTCCGGCGGAATTTCCGCCTCTACCGAGAACGGCATCTCAAATCGATGTCCGTTCTGGCATGCGTACTCCACCGCCTGGCGCGGGGCCAGATCGATGCCGCGGTCCGTCTCGTAGCTGGTAACCACGAGTCGCGTGCCGCGGAGAGCTCGCTCACTCATGAATCGTGCCTCCCGGGCTTGTCGCCCACAGGACAGGTGTCGCTGTCGTCGTCATCCGGTCAACGTCCGGTCGGCGGTAAAGATTCCCGTTGCCGGTCATGCGTCGCCCGTCGTGCCGCTGCTTTTTCAGGGTTGGGGTACCCACCAATGCCCGGTTTGTCACATCTGGCAGAAGTTGTCACCCAACGGTTTGGCTTCTTCCACTCGCAGTAACGGTCCTCCGGGCAGGCCAAAGGCGTACACTACCGGCCTTTTACTTCAACGTCTAAATCCGTTCCGGAACAGGATTCCCTGCCGCCGCAACGGCCTGCCGAACGGGCACCCTCGCGAGCAGTACCGAACCGATCGCGAAGAAGATCACCAACGAAATGATTGCATCCCGATAGCTGCCGGTCAGCTGATACGCGAGACCGAACACCAGTGGCCCCAGCCAGCTCAGTCCGCGGTCGCTCATCTCGTACGCGGAGAAGTACTCGGCCTCCTTGCCGCGCGGCACCAGATGGGAGAACAGCGAGCGCGACAGCGCCTGGCTGCCGCCGAGCACCAGGCCGATCGCCGAGGCGAGTACGTAGAAGAAGACCGGCGCGTCCGAAGGCAGGAAGTAGCCGGAGACGAGGATCAGGGTCCAGACGACGAGCGAGGCCAGGATCGTGCGCTTCGCTCCGTACGCCCGTGCCAGCCGGCCCATCCCCAGCGCCCCCGCCACCGCGAGCACCTGCACCAGCAGCACAGCGGTGATCAGCGTCGTCTGGTCGAGGCCGAGCTCCTCCGAGCCGTACACCGAAGCCTGGGAGATCACCGTCTGGATACCGTCGTTGTAGACCAGATAGGCGAGGAGGAAGGAGAGCGTGAGCGGGTGCCGGCGCATGTCGCGCAGAGTGGCGCGCAGCTGTCGCCAGCCGGAGCCGACCGCACCCTCGCCGCCCGGTGTCACCCGCCGGTCGCGCAGCCGTCGGAGCGGCACGAGGGTGAACGCACCCCACCAGACCCCCGCCGAGGCGAGGCAGATCCGCACCGCGTCGGACTCGGAGAGGCCGAACGAGTCGTGGCCCGTGTAGAGGACCAGATTGAGGACGAGGACGAGCGCCCCCGACGTATAGCCGAAGGCCCAGCCGCGCGAGGAGACCGCGTCGCGTTCGTCGGGCGTGGCGATCTGCGGCAGATACGCGTTGTAGAGCACCATCGACACCGAGATCGACGCATTCGCCACGATCAGCAGGAACGCCCCCAGCAGATAGCGATGGCCGTCCAGGAAGAACATCCCGGTCGTCGCGGCCGCGCCCACGTACGCGGCGGCCGCGAGCAGCGGCTTCTTGCGGCCCGTACGGTCGGCGGCGGCGCCCACGATCGGCATCACCACCACCGCGACGACGACCGACACCGAGACCGCGTACGCGAAGAGCGAACCGGCGCGTACCGGGATGCCGAGCGGGTGCACGAAACCGTCGGCGTCCGCGGCGGCCTTGGCTATCGACGTCAGATAGGGGCCGAGGAACACCGTGAGGACGCTGGTCGAGTAGACCGAACACGCGAAGTCGTAGAAGTACCAGCCGCGTTGTTCGCGTCTGCGGCCCTCGGCGTCGGCACCCTCGGTGGCGCGTTCCGGCGTCGGCTCAGCGGTGTCTGCGGTCTCGGCGCTCAACCCGCACCCCCTCGTGTCTCCTCGTGGGGACGCCGCCTGGCCGGCGTCAGGCCCAGGCCCCCCGCTCGCTCAGCACCTTGCGCAGCGTCTCGATGTGATCGGTCATGATGCCATCCACACCGAGATCGAGGAGCGCTGCCATCCGCTCCGGTTCGTTCACCGTCCAGACATGGACCTGGAGCCCGCGCGCATGGGCCTCCCGGACGAAGCGCCGGTCGACCACCCTGACCCCGTTCTGGCTCTCCGGGACCTGCGCGCACACCGCTCCGGCGCGCAGCGCGGCCGGTATGCCGTACGAGCGCAGCCGCAGGCCGAGGACGCCGCGGACACCGTACGAGGTGGCGAGCCGGGGGCCCGCGAGGCGGTGCGCCCTGGCCACCCGGGTCTCCGAGAACGATCCGACGCACACCCGGTCCCAGGCGTCCGTCCGGCGGATCAGATCGATCAGCGGGACCAGGGCCGGCTCGGCCTTGATGTCCACGTTCCAGCGGGCGTCGGGGAATTCCTCCAGCAACTCCTCGAACAGCGGCAGCGGTTCGCGACCCGCCACCCGGGCCTGCCGCACCTCGCTCCACGGCAGGTCGGCTATCCGGCCCCGGGCGTCCGTCACCCGGTCCAGGGTGGTGTCGTGGAAGGCGACCAGGCGGCCGTCCGACGTCGTGTGCACATCGGTCTCGAAGTACCGGTAGCCGGCCTCGGCGGCCCGGTGGAATGCGGCCGTCGTGTTCTCGATCCCGTCCGCCGCTCCGCCGCGGTGGGCGAACGGGATCGTCACGGGATGGTCCAGATACGGGTGGCGTAGGGAGGTCACTGCGGAAGTATGGCCTCCTCCGGTGACGGTGCGGTGACGGCGGTGGTGCCGGACTCCGGCGCGGGGGCGGCGGTCCGGCCGGCGAGATCCGCCCCGGGGACGGCGAACAGGCGCAGGAAGAGCTGGGCGAGCGGGCCGATGCCGAGCGCGTAGAGGACCGTACCCACTCCCAGGGAGCCGCCGAGCGCGAAGCCGGTCGCCACCACCGCCACCTCGATTGCCGTGCGGACCGTCCGGATGGAACGGCCGGTGCTCCGGTGCAGTCCGGTCATCAGCCCGTCGCGCGGACCGGGGCCGAACCGCGCCGCGATGTACAGCCCCGTCGCGACACCGTTGAGCACGATCCCCGCGACCATCACCAGGATGCGTCCGGCGAGGCCGTGCACCTGGGGGACGACGGCGAGCGTGCCGTCCATGGCGAGGCCGATGGCGAAGACGTTGGAGACCGTCCCGAGACCGGGGCGCTGCCTCATCGGGATCCAGAGCAGCAGGACCGCCGCGCCGACGATGATCGCGACGACTCCGATGGAGAGCCCGGTGCGCTCGGCGAGGCCCTGGTGCAGCACCCCCCAGGGTTCGAGGCCGAGCCCGGCGCGGACGAGAAGCGCCGAGCTCACTCCGTACAGGGCCAGACCGACGTACAGCTGAACCAGCCGTCGTGTGAGGTGCGCCCCGCGCGGGACGGCGGTGTTGGACAAGATGTGCTCCCTGGTGTGGTGGCAGTGGACCGACGCATGACACTGTGGGGCTGGGTATTGGCTACCAACTATGGCCAATCCGAGGAAGGTGGACTGATTTTCATGGCGCAGTGGACTTCGGCCGTCGGTGCCGCGCAGCTCGCCCGGCAGCTCCAGGCCCAGCAGCAGAAGCCCATCGGCCCCGGCACCCGCAGGCCGCCGGCCTACCGCGCGCTGGCAGACGGCATCCGGCTACTCGTCCTCGAGGGCCGGGTGCCGGTCGCCGCCCGGCTCCCCGCCGAGCGTGAACTGGCGCTCGGCCTGTCCGTCAGCCGCACCACCGTCGCCGCCGCCTACGAGGCGCTGCGGGCGGAGGGGTTCCTGGAGTCCCGCCGCGGCGCCGGAAGCTGGACCGCGGTACCGGCAGGCAATCCACTGCCCGCCCGCGGCCTCGAACCGCTGCCCCCGGAGTCGCTCGGTTCGATGATCGACCTGGGCTGTGCCTCGCTGCCCGCGCCCGAACCCTGGCTGACCCGCGCCGTCCAGGGCGCACTGGAAGAACTGCCGCCGTACGCGCACACCCACGGCGACTACCCCGCGGGGCTGCCCGCGCTGCGGCAGATGATCGCCGACCGCTACACCGAGCGCGGCATCGCGACCATGCCGGAACAGATCATGGTCACCACCGGTGCGATGGGCGCGATCGACGCCATCTGTCATCTCTTCGCGGGGCGCGGCGAGCGGATCGCGGTGGAGTCCCCGTCGTACGCCAACATCCTGCAGCTGATGCGGGAGGCCGGCGCCCGGTTGGTGCCCGTGGCCATGGAGGAGGGGATCGGCGGCTGGGACATGAACCGCTGGCGGCACGTGCTGCGGGACGCGGCCCCCCGGCTCGCCTACGTCGTGGCGGACTTCCACAACCCCACCGGCGCGCTCGCGGACGAGAACCAGCGCCGGGCCCTGGTGGACGCGGCCCGCTCCGCCGGGACCGTCCTGGTCGTCGACGAGACGATGAACGAGCTCCACCTGGACGACGACGTCGAGATGCCGCGCCGGGTCTGCGCCTTCGATCCGGCGGGCAGCACCGTGCTCACCGTCGGCTCGGCCAGCAAAGCCTTCTGGGCCGGCATGCGGATCGGCTGGGTACGGGCCGCCCCGGACGTGATCCGCAGTCTGGTTTCCGCCCGGGCTTACGCCGACATGGGCACCCCCGTGCTGGAGCAGCTCGCGATCAACTGGCTGATGCGCACCGGGGGCTGGGAGGAAGCGGTGGAGATCCGCCGCGGCCAGGCACGGGAGAACCGGGACGCGCTGGTCGCGGCGGTGCGCCGGGAACTGCCGGAGTGGGAGTTCGAGGTGCCGCGCGGCGGCCTGACGCTCTGGGTGCGCACGGGTGGACTCTCGGGGTCGCGACTGGCCGTGGCGGGGGAGCGCGTGGGGGTGCGGGTGCCATCGGGACCGCGATTCGGTGTCGACGGCGCGTTCGAAGGGTACGTACGGCTGCCGTTCACGGTCGGTGGGCCGGTGGCGGACGAGGCGGCGGTGCGGCTCGCGGCGGCGGCGCGGCTGGTCGGGTCGGGGGCGAGTGCGGGGGCGGAGGCGCCGAGGACATTCGTCGCCTGATCGCCGACGGGACCGACGGCCACATCGCTGTGGGCGGGCGGGACGGACGGGTGCCGAATCGCAGGATCCGCCACCCGTCCGTCCCGCCCGCCCCTTCGTACACCTATTCGCTGAGCGTCAGCTGCTCGGCTGTCAGGACGTGCCCCGTCGTCAGGGCGGTCTCCGCGGGCAACGGGTCCGGACTTGTCGGTTCCGGCACCGTCGCCTCGACCGCCGCCTGTCGCGCGGGCAGCAGATCGAGCACCGCCTGCCGGTGTGCCTCGCTCGTCGCGTCGTCGTAAGGGTCCGGTGTGGCCGGCACCTGGAGCCGCAGCACCGGGCCGGTGCCGAGCCGCGCGTATCCCCGGCCGGGCGGGACGTCCGGTGGCGGGGTGGTGTGCGGCTCCAGGCCGAGCACGGCTTCGACCTGGTCGCGTGCGCAGGGGCCCAGCACGACCCGGGCCCGGGTGTGGCTCCGTACGGTCTCGCTGAGCGTGTCCAGGCTGTCGAACTGGTCGGTCGTCACCACGGTGACATTGGCCGCCCTGCCGTGCCGCAACGGCACCTGAAGGAGTTCCTGCGGGTCGGGCCGGCCGTCCACGGCCGCGAGATGGCCGAGGACGCTGGGCCGGTCCAGCAGGATCCAGAGCGGGCGCTTGGTGTCCTCGGGAGGGGGATGTCCCGCCTGCCGGGCTCGGTTGGCGGCGATCAGCCGCCGCTCCGTCTCATGGGCCGCCCACTCCAGGGTGGCCAGCGCACCGGCCAGTCCGCATTCGACGGCCAGCACCCCGGTGCGTCCGGGCAGGCAGCCGTACTCGCCGGTTCCGCTGCCCTCGATGATGAGGATGTCGCCGTGCTGGAGAGCCTGCAGGGCGATGGAGCGCATCAGCGTCGAGGTGCCGCTGCCCGGCTGTCCGACGATCAGCAGATGCGGCTCCGTGGAGCGGGCACCGGTCCGCCAGACGACCGGGGGCGCGTCCCGGGTCTCCTCGCCGTCGGTGACCGGCACCTTTCGCTGCACCGCGCCGTCGTCGGTGAAGCCCAGCACCGTCTCCCCGGGCGTGGTGACGAAGCGCTGGGCGGCGATGGAGGTGGGCAGGGCGTCCAGGACGCTCATCACGAGCTGGTTGGCCTCCTCGTCCCAGGCGAAGTGGTACTCGCGGCCACGCCCCGACTTGGCGTGCAGCAGCTGTTCGATCCGGATACGCGAGGCCGCCTCGCCGTCGGTGAAGTACGCGGGATACGCGATCTTGAGCCGGGTGACGCGTCCGTCGCCGTCGAACTCGTAACCGCTGAACGCCTTCCCCCAGTCGCCGCCGTGCGAGAACAGCGGACTCGGGTCGTCGGCCACCGAGAAGTACGGCACGAGCGCCTCGTACAGGGCCTGCAGCCGACCGGTCTCGGTCTTGTCGGGGCCGGTCTTCGCCGGCGTACGATCGCGTCCCTTCCATGCGGCGGCGCCCATCACCCCGGCCAGGGCGAGCAGGGGCCCGTACGGGATGAGCGCCACCACGAGTACGCAGGCCGCGACGAGGAACAGCGTGGGACCACGCCGCTCCTTGGGTGTCGCGGCCCACTTCCGCCGTCCCGCGCCGGCCAGCAGCCGCAGACCACGAACGATCCTGATCAGCGGGTGAAGGACGTCGGTGGCGTTGTCGGCGGCCGTGCGCGCGAACTCGCGACCGCGAGTGATCGAAGCGCTGCCGCTGTTCAGAATGCGGGGGAGTGGTCGCCGGGCCACGTCGGTCTCCTGAAGGGTGGGAGCGGGTCGCGGGGGGTCAGAACTTGATCCCGCCCAGCAGGCCGGCCAGGCTCGCCCCGCCCGCGGTGATGCTCGGTGCGATGGCGGTGCCGGCCAGATAGAAGCCGAACAGGGCTGTGACGAGGGCGTGAGAGGCCTTCAGGCCGTCCTTCCTGAAGAACAGGAAGACGATGATGCCGAGGATGACTACGCCTGACATGGAAAGGATCATGAGTGGTTCTCCTGTTTGGGGGGACAGTCACCATGAGTCCTTCCAGGCTCACAAAAAGTATCTATAGGATAAAAGGTGCAATGGAGTGAAAGGTCGTTATTTTCACCGGAACGGCCGACAGGTGAACGCGGCTCGGTCGGAACATCCGGCACGGCGCACCACCCTGCGTCACTCGGCGTGATCTTTGCCACGGCCGGTCCGGGCCATGTGCGCCGGGGAGCAGTACCCTGTCGGTTCACTCGTACGGCCCCCGTGCCGTACGGCCCCCGGTCAGCAGTAGCGAGTTCATGGAAGGCGGTCCGTCCGATGAGCGAAGTCCCAGATCCCGAGGTCGTGGAGCTGGCGACCAAGGTCTTCGACCTGGCGCGCCGCGGGGAGACCGAGACGCTCGCCGCGTACGTGGATGCCGGTGTGCCCGCGAACCTGACCAACGACCGGGGCGATTCGCTGGTGATGCTCGCGGCTTATCACGGGCACGCCGAGGCGGTCACCGCCCTCGTCGGCCGTGGCGCCGACCCGGACCGGGCCAACGACCGCGGGCAGACGCCGCTTGCCGGCGCCGTCTTCAAGGGGGAGGACGCGGTCATCGAGGCACTGCTCGCCGCAGGTGCCGACCCGGCGGCCGGAACACCGTCCGCGCTGGACACCGCGCGCATGTTCGGCAAGGCCGACCTGCTGGAACTCTTCGGCTCCCGCTGAGCGGGTACGCGGTAAATGTGGTCGCGGTGACGAAATGGCTGGGTCATCATGACGTCGCGGGCCCGATTCGGGCCACCGACGAGAGGCAGAGGAAGATGGTCTACACCAAGCAGAAGACGGCGGTCGGCCGATCATGTTGCTGCGCGGCGTAGTGCCCACCCGGCACTTGGAACTGCACAGTCCCGGTTGCGTCGACAGCTTGATGTGAGGCTTTTCCCATGTTCGATCCGTTCATAGCGCCGAGCGGCACCCTGCTCGGCCTGCTGCAGAGGGGCCGCGGCGACGGCACGCTCCACGCGCTCGCCGCACCACGCGCCGAGGCCCTCGCGGCCCTCAACCACTGCGTCCTGAGCGATCCGCGTCACGACTGGCAGGTCGAGAACCGCTCCCTCTACTACGCACGTCTGTATCTCGACCTCGACGGCGGCATCGAGGAGATCGAGCAGCACCTGAGCGATCCGGACGACCACATCGACACCGACGACTCGCGGACCGGTCTGGCCCTCGCGGTCCTCGGCCACCTCGCCTCGTACGGTCGCTCGGACGCCCTGGCCCTGCTGCGGCGGTACGCGGCGACCGGCGCCAACTGGGCGTGGGCCCTCGACGAGCTGGCCCTGCGCGACGACGACGCCGGACTTCGCACGCTCGCCGTGCCCGTCCTGGCCCGGTTCCCGGACACCGAGGAGGGCACCGCCGAGCTCGCGGCCGCCGTGCGGGACGCCTTCGAGCCCCGGCCCTGGCGGCTGTGGGCGGACGATCCGCGCGAAGCGGTCGGAGCCAGGGTCAGGTCCGCCTCGGAACAGGGCTCGTTCGACCGCTGGCAGCGACAGATGCGTCCCGGCGGCCCACGCCCCGGCTGGAGCGTCCAGGCCGTCTTCGACTGGGCCCAGCAGGGACTGGACCGCGGTACCCCTCTTCACGTACCGGCCGCCCGCTGCCTCACCGCCGTCGCCGGCCCCGACGACCGGCCGGTGATCCTCGAGGCTGCCCGCAGCGGCCCGGAAGGCGCCCGCTGCGCGGCTCTGCACTACCTGTCCGAAGCCAGGGACCCGGTCGTGCTCGACCTGATCGAGGTCGCGGCGGTCAGCCCTTCGCGCACGGTCGCCGACGCGGCCGTGGCCGCCTTCGAGCGGATGTGCGGCGACGCGGCAGTGGACCGGGCCCGGATCTGGGCCCGACGGCCCGACGCACTCGGAGCCTCCGCCGCCGGTGTGCTCGCCTGCCGGGGCGACGACCAGGACGCATCCCTCGTCCTCGCCGCTCTGCGCGACGCCGTACGCGGCGAAGGGCCGGACGCACAACGCCTGTGGACCCTCGTCGACGGCACGGGCCGGCTGGGCATCGCCTGCGCCGCACCCGTCCTGCGCCACGTCTACCGGGAGACGTCCTCCTCGCATCTGCGCGGCCGGGCGGCGCGCGCGCTCGCGGCCACCGACCCCTCATTCGCCACCGGCTTCGCCGTCGAATGCCTGTGGGACTGCGAGGAGACCACCCGGGAGGTCGCCGCACTCCACGCGGAGACCGGCGACATCAGGGTCGCCGAACGGCTGCGCCGACTGGCCGCCGACCCGGCCGAGGAGGCCGAGGTGCAGACCGCGGTGCGCAGCAGGATCGGACCCGACACCCCGGCTGTCTGACCCGAGGCACGTACAGAAGGGCGCAGCGCTTCGGGGGAGCGCGGCGCACCCTGCCACCGGACGTCGAACGCTCACTGGACGTTCCCCGGGTGGAAAGATCCAAGTCGGCCCCGTCACGTCCGGTGCGACGACAACACGGGTATGCGTGTCGTCATCGTCACCGAATCCTTCCCGCCCGATGTCAACGGCGTGGCCCACTGCACCATGCAGACCGCCCGGCACCTTGCCGCGCGTGGCCACGACCCCCTCGTCATAGCCCCGGCCACGGCCGGCGCCATGGCCACATCCCGGTCCTCCGGCGCTCCGCGGAGGCCACCCACCGGCAGTGACCCTGCGGGGCCGCCGGCTGCCTCGGCCCCGTACCCGGGCGCCTCCGGCGCCCGGTGGGAGCCGACCACCGGCGGTGATCCCGCACGCCCCACGGCCTCCTCGACCCTGCACCAGGGTGCTTCCGGAAACCCCGACATCTTCGAATCGGACGCGCCCTGCCCCGTGGTGCGCGTCCCTTCCCTGCCCCTGCCCGGCTACTCCCAGGTCCGGGTGGCACTTCCGAGCCGTCGGCTGATGGCCGCCCTCACCGCCCACCGGGCCGAACTCGTCCATCTCGCCGGACCGTTCGTGCTCGGCGCCCGTGGCATGGCGGCAGCCGCCCGACTCGGGCTGCCTGCCGTGGCCGTCTACCAGACCGACCTGGCCGGCTACGCCCGTACGTACCTCGGTGCCGGCGAGAACACCGCCTGGCGCCGGATGCGCTCAGTGCACAGCGCCGCCGACCGGACCCTCGCTCCCTCCTCCGCCGCCGTCCGCGACCTCACCGAGCACGGCGTGGAGCGGGTGCGGCTGTGGCCGCGCGGCGTCGACACCGTACGGTTCCGGCCGGAACTGCGCGACGAGGCGTTGCGCCACCACCTGGCGCCCGGCGGCGAGAAGATCATCGGATACGTCGGCCGGCTCGCCCCGGAGAAGCACGTCGAACTCCTCGCCGGGGCCTGCAGGCTGCCCGGGGTGCGGGTCGTGGTCGTCGGGGAGGGCCCCAGCGGCGCATCGCTGCGAGCGGCCCTGCCCGGCGCCGTCTTCCTCGGCCGCCGGACCGGGGAGGACCTCGCCCGGCTGTTCGCCTCGCTGGACATGTTCGTGCACACCGGCCCGTACGAGACGTTCTGTCAGACCGTGCAGGAGGCCATGGCCTCCGGTGTGCCCGTCATCGCCCCGGCGGCGGGCGGGCCGCTCGATCTCGTCGACCACGGGAGGACCGGCCTGCTGGTCCCGCCGCACGACGCCGACGCGGTACAGGCAGCCGTCGGCGCGCTCGCCGCCGACCCCGCGCGCGCGGCGGCCTACGGACGGGCCGGGCGGACCATGGTCGAGGGCCGGACATGGGAAGCCGTCGGCGATCAACTGCTGGACCACTACGACGAGGTGCTGCGCGGCCGGACGGCGGTGGCCGCATGACCGGGCGCGAGCAGGGAAAGACCATCGTCCGCCTGGCGAACTTCGTCACCCCGTCCTCCGGCGGACTGCGCACCGCCCTGGACGAACTCGGCCGCGGCTACCTCGCGGCCGGGCACGATCCGGTACTCGTCGTGCCCGGCGACAGCGCGAGCGATGTGCGCACCGCGCAGGGCAGGGTCATCACCCTGCCGGGACCGGCGCTGCCGGGCAGCGGCGGCTACCGCGTACTGGCCGGCCGCCGCACCCTCCGGCACCTCCTCGAGACGCTGCGGCCCGACCGCCTGGAGGTCTCCGACCGCACCACCTTGCGCTGGACGGGCGAGTGGGCCCGCCGCGCCCGGGTGCCCGCCGTGATGGTCTCCCACGAGACGGCGGACGGGGTGCTGCGCACCTGGGGCGTCCCGGCCGGTGCGGCCGCGCGGACCGCCGACCGCCTCAACACCCTCAGCGCACACGCCTACACCCGGATCGTGTGCACCACGGAGTGGGCGGAGCGCGAGTTCGTCCGGATCGGCGCACGCAATGTGGTCCGCGCCCCGCTCGGCGTGGACCTGCGGCGCTGCCGCCCCGGCCGGCGCAGCCTGGTCCTGCGCGCCCGGCACGTCCACGGCCGGTCCGTGCTCCTTCTGATGTGCTCCCGCCTCTCGGTGGAGAAACGGCCCGGCCGGGCCCTGGACGCGCTCGCCGTCCTCGACGGCCTGGGTGTGCGGGCGACGCTGGTGGTCGCCGGTGACGGGCCGCTGCGCGCGGGGCTGGAGAGCCGGGCGCGGGCGGAGCGGCTGCCGGTCGAGTTCCTGGGGCATGTGCGGGACCGCGAAGGGGTGGCGGATCTGCAGGCCGCGGCCGACCTCTGCCTGGCCCCCGGCCCCGCCGAGACGTTCGGCCTCTCCGCCCTCGAAGCACTGGCCTGCGGCACCCCGGTGGTGGCGAGCGCGAGCTCCGCGCTGCCGGAGGTGATCGGCGAAGCGGGAGTGGCCGCGGCGGACACCGGAGAGGCATTCGCCGCGGCCGTCCAGGAGTTGCTGGCGCGCCCGGAAGCGGGGCGGCGGGCGGCGGCGAGACAACGTGCCGAACTCTTCGGCTGGGACCGCTCGGTGGCGGCGTTCCTGGCCGCCCACGAGGTGCCGGACCGGGGCGGGATACCGGGGGTGCGGGCATGACGGGGGCGGTGGTAGGGGTGCCGGTGCCGTCGGCGCAGGCGCCCGTGTCGAGCTCTGCGTCGGCTCAGCTGCCCGTGGCGGGGGTTCTGCCGGTTTCGCCCGGGGCCGCGCCGACTTCTGTGCCGGCTCGCGCATCCGTGACCGGGGCTCCGCCCTTGCCGTCGGCGTCGCCCGCGGCCGCCGTACCGTCCGTGGCGGCTTCCCTTCCCGTAACGTCCGCTCCGCCTGGAGCGCCCGAATCACCCGCGCAGACCGTCTCCCCCGGTCGCCCGATCCGGTTCGCCGCGCTCGGGGACTCGTTCACCGAAGGGATCGGTGATCCCGTCCCCGGTGGCCGTCGCGGCTGGGCCGCGTTGCTGGCGGACGGGATCGGGAACGGCCGGCGGGGCGTCGAGTTCCGCAACTTCGCCGTCAGCGGTTCGCTCTCCAGCGACGTCCGTGACCAGCAGGCCCCGGCAGCCGCCGCCTTCCGGCCCGACCTGGCCTCCGTCGTCGTCGGCGTCAACGACACCCTGCGCCGGTCATTCGACATCCGGCTCCTCGCCCGGCGGCTGGACGAGGTCTGCGCGCTCCTGACCGACGGCGGGGCCGTACTCCTCACGGCCTGTCTGCCCGATCCCGGCGCCGTCCTCGGGTTGCCCGCGCCGCTCGGCCGGCCGCTGGCCCGGCGGCAGAGTGCGGTGAATGCCGTGGTGCATGCGTTGTCCGCGCGCTACGACGCCGTCCATCTGCATGCCTCGGACGGGGAGTGGGTCTCCGACCGTTCGCTGTGGAGCGCCGACCGGCTCCATCCGGCCGAGCGCGGTCATCGCACGGTGGCGGCGGACTTCCACGGGTTGCTCGCCGCCCGCGGTCTGGCCCTCGGCACCCCGCCCGGTCGTGAGCCGGAGCAGCCGCCGCCGAGCCGCACCGACGCGTTGCTCTGGCTGGCCACGGCGGGCACCGGATGGCTGGTCCGCCGGAGCACCGATCTGCTGCCCCAACTGCTCTGCCTGGCAGGAGCGGAGATACGGCACCGGGCGCGCGGCACGAGCGCGCAGCTGGACCGCCGGGCCGACCAGGCACTGCAGGGCGCGCTCGCCGCGGTCACGTTCAGAACTCCGCCCGCCGTGCCACCCGCGCCGCTGCCGGTGCCGCACGTCACTATGGAGGGGTGACTGGACGCTGGGAGTTCTGGATCGACCGTGGCGGAACGTTCACCGACGTGGTGGGCCGCGATCCCGACGGGCGGCTGGTCACCCGCAAGCTCCTCTCGCACGATCCGGACCGCTACCGGGACGCCGCAGTGGCCGGGATCCGACTGCTGCTGGGCCTCGGCCCCACCGACCCGGTCCCCGCCGACCGGGTCGGCAGCGTGAAGATGGGCACGACCGTCGCCACCAACGCCCTGCTGGAGCGGCACGGCGAACCGACCGTCCTGGTGATCACCGAAGGGTTCCGCGACGCCCTGCGCATCGCGTACCAGAACCGGCCGCGCCTCTTCGACCGCCGCATCCTCCTGCCGGAGGCCGTGTACGAGCGGGTGATCGAGGTACCGGAGCGGATCGACGCGCACGGCCGGACCCTCACCCCTCTCGACCTGGCAGCGACGGCCGAGCAGTTGAGAGCCGCGTGGGCCGACGGATTCCGCAGCGCGGCGGTCGTCCTGATGCACGGCTACCGGCACCCCGCCCACGAGACCGCGGTCGCCACCGCGGCCCGCGAGGCCGGCTTCACCCAGGTCAGCTCCTCCCACGAGGTGAGTCCACTGATCAAGCTCGTACCGCGTGGTGACACCACCGTCGTCGACGCCTATCTCTCGCCCATCCTGCGGCGGTACGTCGACGAGGTCGCCGGTGAACTGGACGCCGTCCGGCTGATGTTCATGCAGTCCAACGGCGGCCTGCGCGCGGCCGCCCACTTCCGTGGCAAGGACGCCGTGCTCTCCGGGCCGGCGGGCGGAGTCGTCGGCATGGCCCGCACGTCCGAACAGGCCGGATTCGACCGGGTCATCGGCTTCGACATGGGCGGAACGTCCACCGATGTGTCGCACTACGCGGGTGAGTTCGAGCGCGAGCTCGGCACCCAGGTCGCCGGGGTACGGATGCGCGCCCCGATGATGAACATCCACACCGTCGCGGCCGGCGGCGGCTCCGTCCTGCACTTCGACGGCCGGCGCTACCGGGTGGGACCCGACTCCGCGGGCGCCGTCCCCGGACCGGCGTGCTACCGCCGCGGCGGGCCCCTCACCGTCACCGACGCCAATGTCATGCTCGGCCGGGTCCAGCCCGCACACTTCCCCGCCGTCTTCGGACCGGCCGGGGACCTGCCGCTCGACGCCGACGTGGTGCGCGAGCGCTTCGGCGATCTCGCCGACGACGTGGCCCGGGCCACCGGAACGCGACGGACCGCCGCCGAGGTCGCAGCCGGTTTCCTGGAGATCGCCGTGCTCAACATGGCGAACGCGGTCAAGAAGATCTCCGTGGAGCGCGGCCACGACATCACCCGCTATGCCCTCACCTCCTTCGGCGGCGCCGGCGGTCAGCACGCCTGCGCAGTCGCCGACGCGCTCGGCGTCGACACGGTCCTCGTACCGCCGCTGGCCGGGGTGCTGTCGGCGTACGGCATCGGTCTCGCGGACGCGACCGCCATGCGCGAACAGTCGGTCGAGGCGGAACTGGACGACGAGCGGACCAGGACCCGGCTGGGGGAGCTCCACGACGACCTGGCCGCCCACACCCGCGCCGAGCTGCGCGCCGACGGCCTGGCGGACGATGCGATCAGCACGCACGCCCGGGTGTACCTGCGCTACGCGGGCACGGATGCGAGCCTGCCGGTGGGCCTGGACACCGCGCCCGCGATGGCGGAGGCGTTCACGACCGAGCACCGCGCCCGTTACGGCTTCACCATGGACCGACCGCTGCTCGTCGAGGCGGTATCGGTCGAGGCGACCGGCGCGACCGGCCGGCACGTACCGCACCCGGTGGACCGGAAGCCCTGTCAGGGCGCGCCGCAGCCGCACGACACGGTGAGGATGTTCGCCGACGGCCGATGGCAGGACACCCCGCTCCACCGGCGCGAGGCCCTGCACCCGTCGGACACCGTCACCGGCCCCGCCGTGATCGCCGAGGCCGATGCGACCACCGTCGTCGATCCCGGCTGGCAGGCCACCATCGGCGACACCGGTCATCTGCTGCTGACGCGGGTCCGCCCGCGCCCAGGCCGGACCGCGATCGGTACGCGCGTGGACCCCGTCATGCTGGAGGTGTTCAACAATCTCTTCATGTCGATCGCCGAGCAGATGGGCGTACGCCTGGAGAACACCGCCCACTCCGTCAACATCAAGGAGCGGCTCGACTTCTCCTGCGCGCTGTTCGACGCGGACGGCAACCTGATCGCCAACGCCCCGCACATTCCGGTGCACCTCGGCTCGATGGGGGAGTCCATCAAGGAAGTGCTCCGGCGCAACGGCACCACCATGCGCCCCGGCGACGTGTACGCCATCAACGACCCGTACCACGGAGGTACGCATCTGCCCGATGTGACCGTCGTGACCCCGGTGTTCGACGGACACGGGACATCCGGCGACGGCCACGCCGGCCTGCGGTTCCTGGTGGCATCGCGCGGCCACCACGCCGAGATCGGCGGCATCACCCCCGGATCCATGCCCGCCTTCAGCCGCACCATCGACGAGGAAGGGGTGCTGTTCGACGACTGGCTGCTGGTGAGGGACGGCACGTTCCGTGAGGCCGAGACCCGCGAGCTGCTCACCGGCGCCACCTACCCGTCCCGCGATCCCGACACCAATCTCGCCGACCTGCGCGCCCAGATCGCCGCCAACGAGAAGGGCATCGCCGAACTGCGGCGCATGGTGGACCAGTTCGGCGCCGAGGTGGTCGACGCGTATATGGGGCATGTGCAGGACAATGCCGAGGAGTCCGTACGCCGGATCGTCGCGGAGCTGCACGACGGTTCGTACCGCTACGAGACCGACAACGGCGCCGTGATCGAGGTGGCGCTGACCGTCGACCGTGAAGCCCGCAGCGCCGTCGTCGACTTCACCGGCACCTCACCGCAGCAGCCCGGGAACTTCAACGCCCCGAAGTCCGTCGTCATGGCCGCGGTCCTGTACGTCTTCCGGACTCTGGTCGCCGACGACATCCCGCTCAACAGCGGCTGTCTCAAACCCCTGGAGGTCAGGGTCCCGGAGGGTTCGATGCTGGCACCCGTCCACCCGGCAGCCACCGTGGCGGGAAACGTGGAGACCTCCCAGGCCGTCACGGGCGCGCTGTACGCGGCGCTGTCCGTCCAGGCGGAGGGCTCGGGCACCATGAACAACCTGACCTTCGGAAACGACCGTGTCCAGTACTACGAGACGGTGGCCAGCGGCTCGGGCGCGGGCGACGGCTTCGACGGCACCGACGCCGTGCAGACCCATATGACCAACTCCCGTCTCACCGACCCCGAAGTCCTCGAATGGCGCTACCCGGTGCTTGTGGAGAGCTTCCGGGTACGCGACGGCAGCGGGGGAGCGGGCCGGTGGCACGGCGGCTGCGGGGTGGAGCGCAGACTCCGGTTCCTCGAGCCCGTGACGGTGGCGCTGCTCTCCGGCCATCGCCGCGTCCCGCCGTACGGCATGGCGGGCGGCGAACCTGGCGCGCTGGGCAGCCAGCACATCGAACATGCCGACGGAGCGCGCACGGCCACCCCGCTCAAGGGCTGCGATACGGCCGACCTGGCGCGCGGCGACGTGCTGGTCCTGCGCACCCCGGGCGGCGGAGGGTACGGAGCCGGGGAGCGCGGCAACCCGTCGCCACCGGAACCGGAACGACCGCCGCGGCATGGCTGACCGACCGCGTTGTGCGGTCCCGGCCGACGGTGGGGCAACGGGTGGCATCTGCGCCGTTTCGACCGTTGTCGGTGTGAGGACCTAATCTGTGCAGCGTGACTTCGCCTGCCTACACGGACAACGCTGCGCCCCAGCTCAGCGCGGGGCCGCGGCCTGCCCCGGGCCCGGCAGCCGACGAGGGGCTCTCTCGTCGGCTGCGCGCGCTCGCCTGCACGGCGCCGCTGCACGACCTCGACGTGCGCAAGGCGAATCTGGCCGGTGAGTACACGGTCTACGCGATGGCGGAGGTCGCGCTCGCCGCCATCGACCAGGTCACGCTGCACATGGACTTCGACACCGGCGCCGACCACGAGCAGATAGTGGCCAAGCTGCTCCCGCGCGTCGCCGCCCAGGCGCCGCGCCGCCCCGTGGCGGAGCACGAGCGCGTCGCCCGCTGGGTGCTGGAGAACCTCATCAATGTCGGAAGCGTGGACCGCGGCTTCCGTGCGGTGTACGGGACTTTCGGCCCGGACGGGGTGTATGTCCGCAGGGACTACGACTTCAAACTGATCGAAGAGGTCCCCGGATACGGCGGCAGCGTCTATCTGAGGGCCACCGACGAAGCGGTCAACGTCCTGGTCGGCGCCCTCGACACGGACGTCACCAGCGCCCAGATCGCCGCCGAGGTGAAACTGGAGGTCCTGATCAGCCGGGGCCGCCTCGCCGATGCGCAGCTCGCCGCCGAACAGGCCCGCTATCGCACCGTGCAGTACGCGGAGACGCTCCGCAGGACGCTGGAAGCGACCCGGCGCAACGTCAGGGCCGTCGACTGGCTCAACGCCGTGCCCGACATGATCGCCGAGGCACTGGACCACGTGGCCGACCGCTACCGCCACGAGAATGCGATCCTCACCAACATCCGCAAGGCCAGGGACGAGGCGGAGGACGCCGAGCACAAGCGCCGCGCCGCCGAACTCGTCGACATAGTGAAGGACTGCATCCGCCGCCACACCCAGCTGCAGTCCCGCCTGCTGGAGGCGGGACCGCTGTTCCGTGCCGAGCAGGACCGGCAGGCGTTCGCCACGCCGACGGCCAGAACCGGTCTCGACCTGTACGGGCAGCTGGTCGCCCCGCTGCTGCCGCTCCCCGTCGAACAGGCCACCCGCGTCACCGACGCGTTCTTCGCCCACGGCACGGGGCTGCGCACGCCCACCTCCGTCCGGGTGGCTGACCTGGTCGACATGCTGCTCACACCACCCCTGGAGCGTGAGCATCTGGGCGCCGAGATGCCCGAGCCGGACCTGATCGCCACCCCGGACGACAGCAGGTTCAGCGAGGAGCAGCTGGCGAGCGCCATGAATCTCCTCGATCTGGAGCACGACGCACCACGCCGGCTCTCCGGGCTCCTCGCCGAGGCCCGGCGGAGCGATCCGGACCTGCCCTATCTGGTCGCCCTGCTTGCGGTGCACGCCGCGTCCCCGCCGGTCGGCACGGCCTACCGGCAGGGCGAGCGGCGCCTGCTGTTCGCCGTGGACGACGGTACCGAGCTCGACGACCCGGAGTTCGGTGGCGCGGACCTGATCGTGGGCATGGCCCTGCTGGACGCGGTCGGTATGGCCGCGGACCGCTCGGAGGCGTCATGAGCGGGCCGCGGCGCCGCGGCCGTCCCGGCCCCTACCCCGGGCACCGTGGATCCGGTCCAGGCCACCGTCGCGTCCGCTCCGGTCACCGGCGATCCGGAGCCGGCCACCGCCGAGGCGGGGTCGACGCCCCCCGGTACGTGGTGCGGCCCGCACCGTTCCTGACGGACGCCGGCACCGTCCAACCCCTACCACCGATCTTCCGCACCGAGGAGCGACCGTCGTGAGCGACCACCGCGCAGAGCACACCGACGCGTGGGGCGAGCCGACCGCAGGGTACGCCACCGTCGGGTACGCACCCGACGGCGATGCGGCCCACGAGACCGCGGCGCCCGCCGCCGTCACGCCGGCCGACGCGGCCGACGCGGCCCGGCTCGTCGCCTTCGGGCTGCAGCCCAAGCTGTTGCCCGCCCGCGACGCCGAATACGCAGAGCTGCTCCGGCGCTACCGGGAAGAGACCCCCTTCGCCCGGCTCGCCGACGCCGTGGCCACCGGACTGGGTCTCGTCGTCCTGGAAGTGTCCACCCGGGCGGGCATGGCCGTGACGGCGGGCGAGGACTCGGTCTTCGCCGTCCGCATGGGCGACTACGCCCGCCGCGCCTCGTCCGACTCCGCCGACCGCTTCCTGCACGGACTGGCCCACCTCGCCGTCGCCGCCATGGCCTTCCCGCGCCCCGAGGACCTCGCGGACGACGCGTACATCGGCCGGATCACGGTCAACGGCATCGACGCGTTCGTACGCCAGGCCTGCCACCGCCTGGAGGAGCGTGCCGAGGAACACGGCGACAACACCGACCCGGCGACCGACGCCCCCGGACTGGAAGCGGCCTGGCGGATCTACGCCCGGCGCAGCGCGACCGGTGCGACGAAGGACGCCCGGCGGCTGGCGGGCTCCACCACCGGCATCGTCGGCAAGGCCGTCGCCTTCCTCACCGATTCCGGCTTCCTCCAGCGCACCGGGGACGACGCCGGAGGCGCCTTCCGCACCACGGCCCGCTACCAGCTGCAGGTCCGCGACATGGCGGGTACCGCCGCCATGGCCGAACTGCTGGAGCTCGGCGTCGTACCCGTCACCGACGGAGCGGCCACGCTGCTGCCGCCGCCCGACGGCGACGACCTGGAGCTGGCGGCCGACGCCGGTCTGCCCTTCCACGCCTGAGCACCCCCCACCGCCGCCCCACTCCTGCTTTCCGAACGACGAGAGTCCGCCGCCATGTACGAGCTGTCCCGGGTCCGCCTCTACTCCATCGGGCCTGCCGGTGCGCGCTACGCCGACACCGTGCTTGACCTGCGCGGAGTGGGCGAGCCCGTGCCCCACCCCGCGCCGGCCCAGGCGGAGTTCTTCGAGGAGGAGCCGGTCGGCCCGCCGCGCCGCCCCGCACCCGCCGGTGTGCTGTTCCTGGAGAACGGCGGCGGCAAATCGGTCCTGCTGAAGCTGATCTTCTCGGTGATGCTGCCCGGCCACCGCAACACCCTGGGCGGTGCCAGCTCCGGCGTACTGCGCAAGTTCCTGCTCGCGGACGACTGCGGCCATGTCGCCCTGGAGTGGCAGCACACCCTCACCGGCGAGTGCGTGGTCGTCGGCAAGGTCAGCGAATGGCGCGGACGGCAGGTCTCCAACGACCCCAGGAAGTTCGCCGAGGCCTGGTACTCCTTCCGCCCGGGGCCCGGGCTCAGCCTCGACTCGCTGCCGGTCGCCGAGGCCACCGCCGTCGGCCGCCCCGTCGAAGGCGCCTCCGGCGCGCACGGCAGGCGCCGCACCATGAAGGGCTTCCGGGATGCCCTCACGGACGCGGGCAAGTTCTACCAGCACCTCGACGTGCACTGGGAAGAGGTCCACGACCGGTGGAACGAGCACCTCGGCGACCTCGGCCTCGACCCGGAACTCTTCCGTTACCAGCGTGAGATGAACGCCGACGAGGGCGAGGCCGCAGGTCTCTTCGCGGTCAAGAAGGACTCCGACTTCACCGACCTGCTGCTCCGCGCCGTCACCGACACCCGGGACACGGACGGCCTCGCCGATCTGGTCAGCGGCTTCGGCAACAAACTGGGCCGCCGGGCCGAACTCACCGCCGAGCGTGACTTCACCGCAGGCTCGGTCGATCTGCTCGGCCGGATCGTCGAGGCCGCCGATACCCGATCCCGCACCCGCGACATCCACGCGGGCGCCGAGCGCCGCACCCGTACCCTGGCCCGCAGGCTCTCCGCCCGGGCCGCCGAGGAGCGGGGCCGCGCCGCGGACCTCGCCCAGCAGGTGACGGGCGCCGCCCACACCGTCGGTGCCGCAGAGGAAGCGCGTAGCCGCAGCGCCCTCATCGCCGCCGAACTGGCCTACCGTCATGCGTCCCTGGCGCTGGCCGCAGCCGAGAAGGGCGCCGCCGCCCAGCGCCGGGAACTGGTCGAGGCCCGCACCCTGCACTCCGCCTGGCAGGCAGCCGAAGCCGTCCTCCGCCACCGCGCCGCCGCCGACCGGTCCGCGCGCGTCGCCGTGGCCATCCGCGAGGCCGAGCGCGACGCCGCCCCCGCGCTCGCCGCCCGCGCCACAGCTGCCGCCGATCTCGTACGCGCCCTGCACACTGCCGCGGAGGCCGGCGAGCAGGTGGCCAACGAAGAGGAGGAGCGCTCCGACACCCTCCAGGCCGCAGGCGAGACCGCCCACCGGGACGCCACCACTGCCGCCACCGAGGCCCAGCGCGCCCGCAGCGAGGCCGGACATCTGCGCCAGCGCCTCGCCGAGGTCGAGCAGGAGACCGCCGAGGCCGTACGGGCGGGCTGGCTCGACAACACCGCGCCGGACGCAGACCCGGCGCGCGCCGCCCTCGCCGCGAGCGACGCCGAGCAGTCAACCGTCGCCGCCTGGAACACGGCCAGGGAAGCCGCCGGCGCCGCGGCCGACCGGGCCAGGGAGGCGGCGGGCACCGAGAGCCGCGCCGAGCTCGCCGCGGCGCGCGCCGCCGACGCCGCGCAGGCGGCGGAACAGTCGTACGAAGCCGAGCTCAGGGCCGCCGGGTCGATCGCCGCCGACCACCGCCTGGCCGACCTGCTGAGCCTGCCTGCTGCCCCCGGCACCGGAGTACCGCGGCCGCGCCGGGGCACCACCGGTAACGAACCGGGCGCGGCTGCGGACGTCACCGGCTCCGCCCCGTCCGGAGCGCATTCCGCATCCCACGGCCGATCCGGTGACGGCACGGGCACCGTGGCCGCCGGACCCGACCGGCAGACAGCCGTCGCCGATCACGCACTCGTCACCGACCACATCGTCAGCAGCGAGCAGCCGCTCACCGCCGAGGAGCTCGACCGCAACGCCGACGAGCTGCGGGACCTCCTCGACCAGGGCATCGCCGCCGCCGAACGGCGCCTCTTCGAGCTGCGCACCGCGGCCGCCGACGACTCCCGCATCCTCGGCGCGCTCGGCGACGGCGGACTGCTGCCGCCCGGGCCCGACGTCCTCGCGACGGTCGAATATCTCGGCGAGCACGGCATCCCGGCCCTGCCGGGCTGGCGCTACCTCGCGCAGGCGGTCGATCCCGCCGACCACGCGGCGGTGCTCGCCGCCCGTCCTGAGCTCGTCGACGGCGTGGTCATCACCGACGCCGATTCGCACGCCCGTGCCCGCGACGTCCTGGGCACTGCCGCCCTGCTGCCGCGCTCCGCCGTGGCCGTCGGCACCGCCGCCGCTTTGCTCGCCCCCGTACCGGCTTCCGGTTCCGGCTCCGACGCGGATGGCGTGTTCCTCGTCCCGCCGAACCCGGCCATGCACGACGAGCACGCCGCCGACGAGGAACGGCAGGCGCTCAGGAGCCGGGCCGCCGCCCGGGACGAGGACATCCGCACGCTGGCGGCCCGACTCACCGGGGACCGGTCCCTCGCCGCCCGCATCGGTTCCTGGCGCGCCGACTGCCCGCCCGGCATGCTCGCGGAGCTCGCCGAAGCCGCCCGCACGGCCCGCACGGCCGCCGAGACGGCCCAGGCCGTGCTCGCCGAGGCCCGCACGGCACGCGCCGAGGCCGACGAAGCGGCCGCCGACACCGCCCGGGTCCGCGACGAGCGGCAGGAGGCCGCCCAGCGCGCCCGCCGCGTCGCCGACGTACTCGCAGGCCTGGCCCACCGCCTGCGCGAACGCGCCGGCTGGCAGACCGAATTGCGCGAACGGGTCGAGGAGGCGGCCGAGTCAGAAGCCCGCGCCACCGTCTGCCTCGAGCGGGCCCGCGCCGCCGACGAGGACCGCAGGGCCGCCCAGCGCGCCGCCGACGACGCCCGCCGCACCGCCCGCGCCCTGCGTGCCGAGCGCGCCGAGATCGCCGGTGCCCCCGAGAACATCCCGGAGCCCGAGGGTGACGCACCGCGCCCTGCCCTCCCCGCCCTGCGCGAGGCCTACCGGGCCGCATCCCAGCTGTACGAGAAGGTCGGCGTCGGCGCCGACCTGCGCGCCGAACAGGCCCGCGCCGAGAGCGACGAGAGCGCCGCCCTCGCCGAGCTGGACCGGCTCACCAACAAGGTCCGCACCCGCGCCGCCCAGCTCCTCGAAGGCACCGACGGGGCCGACGGCCCGTCCCGGCAGGCGGCCGCCGCCCGAGCCGAGTCCCTGGTCCAGCTGCTGGAGACCCGGGCCTCCACGGCGAGCGAGCAGCTCGGCCGCCTGCGTGGCGAGGCCGAGCGCCTGGGCCCGGCCGACGGCGAGGACCACCACACCGAGCTCCCCGACGAGCTGGTCCCCGTCGACGCCGAGCAGGCCCAGACCCTGCTGCGTACCGCCACATCCGAACTCGGCACCGCAACCGGTGCCCTGGACACCGCCCGCGCCGCCCACGCCGAGCTGCTGCACGCCCACCGCACCGCCGAGGCCTCGGCCGGTGGTTTCGACGAGACCGCGGCCCTCCTGCGCGACCTGCTCAGGGACCACGGCGCGGACGACGACGCCGAGTCCCCCGAGCCGTACCCGGGCAGCCTCGACGAGGCCCGGCAGTCCGCCGCCGAGGCCCGCCGCTCACTGCGCGGCTGCGCCGCCGACCTCTCCGCCGCCGAGAGCGCGGTGCGCGAGGCGAGCGATGTGCTGGTACGGCACGCCAACTCCACCCGCTACGAACAGGTCCGTACCCCGGCCCGCCAGCAGATCCGCGAACTCCCGGCCGCCGCCCTGCCCGAGCACGCCGAGAAGTGGGCCGCCGCCTTCGCACCCCGTCTCCGTGTCCTCACCGATGAGCTGGCCCAGCTGGAGCGCAACCGCGACTCCATCGTCGACCGTCTCCGCGGACTCGTGGAGTCCGCGCTCACCACCCTCCGTTCCGCCCAGCGGCTCTCCCAGCTCCCGGAGGGGCTGGGGGAGTGGTCCGGCCAGGAGTTCCTCCGGATCCGCTTCGAGGAGCCCGACCAGGCGACGCTCACCGAGCGGCTGGGCGAGGTCATCGACGATGCCACTCGCGCCGCGCTCAAGAAGAACTCCGATCTGCGCCGCGACGGCATGTCTCTTCTGCTGCGCGGCGTGCAGGCGGCGCTGGAGCCCAAGGGCATCGCCGTCGAGATCCTCAAGCCGGACGCGGTGCTCCGCGCCGAACGCGTCCCGGTCGGTCAGATGGGTGACGTCTTCTCCGGCGGTCAGCTGCTCACCGCCGCCATCGCGCTCTACTGCACGATGGCCGCGCTGCGCAGCAACGACCGGGGCCGCGACCGCCACCAGCACCGCCACGCGGGCACACTCTTCCTCGACAATCCCATCGGCCGGGCCAACGCCACGTATCTGCTGGAGCTCCAGCGAGCGGTGTCGGACGCCCTCGGCGTGCAACTGCTTTACACCACAGGGCTGTTCGACACGACGGCGCTCGCCGAATTCCCGCTGGTCATTCGGTTGCGCAACGACGCGGACCTGCGGGCGGGCCTGAAGTACATCAGCGTGGAGGAACATCTGCGCCCCGGACTGCCGCAGCAGGATCCGAACGGCGAGACGGTGCACGGCGAGATCACCGCCACCCGCATGTTCAAGCGCACATCGACGGCGCCCGAAGTGTCAGCGACACCGGAGACCCCTCGGACCTCCCGGATTCCCGACACCCCGACCGGCGACTGAACTCAACTCCTCACCGGGGCGCGTGATCCAGCCCGTGACAGGCTGCTCGCGCCCCGGCGGCGTATCCGTGCGGCCTCCCGTTCCGCCGTCCTTGCCACCCGCCGAGCCGCGCGCCGCTCCCGGCGCAGCCGCCGCGCCGAACTGCTGGGCACGGACACCACACCGTTGCGCTGATTCCAGACCTGCCGGGTCACCCACACATCCAGCACCGCCCAGGTCGCGACCACCGTGCTGCCCACACTGCTCAGCATCATGGGGAACGCCAGCCAGGAGCCCGTCATCGTGCTCAGCAGGGCCACCATGGCCTGAATGATCGTCAGCGACAGTACGAGCACAGCACGCACGGCCGCCGTACGGACCGGATCCGGCATCCGCCGCCGCACCGCGGGCTCCTCCACCCACAACGGCTGCCGCGGAATCCGTGCCCCGCCCGTCGCCGACGTACTTCGACGCTCTTCCGTGTCCAAGGACTCTCAACTCCCCACCGCTGTCCACCTTCAGAGCTGCTGCCCGGCATGCGCCGTTTCTACGCAGGCGGGTGGAACCATCTGTCCTACGCGCTCCCCCGCGATCCCTCTCCCTCGTACAGACAGACGAGTTTCCGGCAGCGAAGATTCCCTCGATCCCTCGCGGAACGAAGAGTTCCAGCCAACTGCCGGGAGAGGGATTGAGGGGCTCCGGCGGGTCTCTTCTGCCGCTTTCGCGGATTTCATCTCCCGGAATGCCGCGCCAACCCGTGATCGACAGATGGGGGTGCGGCCGAAAATAGTCCGGACGTGCCTTCGAGTTGCCTGTGCGGCAGTAGTAGGCTCGCGCCGTTTGTTGACGGAACACCCACCCCGCCGTGCGGGGCCGAGCTGGGGGAGGCCATGCGCTTTCGCGGAAAGTCCATCCGCAGGAAGATCGTGGCGTTGCTGCTTGTGCCGCTCGTCTCCCTCACCGCACTCTGGGGCTTCGCCACCTTCCTGACCGGCCGTGAGGCCGGAGACCTGATGGGCGCGAGCACCATCGTGGAGAAGGTCGGCCACCCTCTTGAGGACACCGTCCGGGCCATCCAGAACGAGCGCCGCCAGACACTCGCCTTCCTCGCGGACCCTCGCGCCTCCGACGCACTTCCCCTGCTGCGTCGCCAACGGGCCGCCACCGACCGCGTCGTGGCGGGCGTCAAGGAGAGCGCCCGGCAGAAGGACATCCGGGACGCGCTGAGTCCCGAGGGGGAAGCGAAGCTCAACTCGGTTCTGAGCGCCGTCGACGGCCTCGGCGCGCTCCGCGACTCCGTCGAGAAACGCACCATCGACCGCAATCAGGCGCTGGAGTTCTACAACCGTCTCGTCGACCCGTGCTACCGCTTCCTGACCGGCCTGCACACGACGGAGAACGCGTCGATGGACAAGCAGGTACGCGCTCTGATCGGCGTCTCGCGGGCTCGCGAAATGCTGTCCCGGGAAGACGCTCTGGTGGCCTCGGCACTCATCACCGGACGGCTCGACGCCCCCGAACTCCGGCAGATCTCCGATCTCGTCGCCAACCGCAAGCTGCTTTACGAGATCAACATCGAGGTTCTCCCGTCGGCGGAGCGCCGACGCGTGGAGCAGTACTGGGCCGGCCCGGACAGCGAGCCGCTGCGCACCGCGGAGAGCAAGCTCATCGCCGCCGGTCCCACCCGCGCTCCCCGTGCGGTCGATGCCGAACGCTGGCAGGAGGTGGCCCCGCCGGTCCTGGACCAGCTGGCCGACGACTCGACCGAGATGAACGACCGCTTCCAGGACCGCGGCAGGCCCGTCGGCTACAGCGTCCTGGTCAAGGCCGGAGTCGCGGGCATCCTCGGCTTCCTCGCCCTGCTCGTCTCCGTCTTCGTGTCCGTCCGGATCGGCCGCGAACTCGTCCGCGACCTCTCCCGGCTCCGCAAGGACGCCCACGAGGTCTCCGGCGTGCGACTGCCGAGCGTGATGCGCCGCCTCGCCGCGGGCGAACATGTCGATGTCGAGACCGAGGCCCCGCATCTCAGCTACGAGCGGGACGAGATCGGCCAGGTCGGCCAGGCCCTCAACACCCTGCAACGCGCGGCCGTCGAAGCCGCGGTCAAGCAGGCCGACATGCGACGCGGCGTCTCCGAGGTCTTCGTCAACCTCGCCCGTCGCAACCAGGTTCTGCTGCACCGTCAGTTGACGCTCCTGGACGCCATGGAGCGCCGCACCGAGAACACCGACGAGCTCGCTGACCTCTTCCGCCTCGACCACCTCACCACCCGCATGAGGCGGCACGCCGAAGGCCTCGTGATTCTTTCCGGCGCGGCGCCGTCCCGGCAGTGGCGCAAGCCCATCCAGCTGATGGACGTGGTGCGGGCAGCGGTCGCCGAGGTCGAGGACTACGAGCGGATCGAGGTACGCCGCCTGCCGCGGATCGGCGTCGGCGGCCCCGCAGTCGCCGACCTCACCCACCTGATCGCCGAACTCCTGGAGAACGCCACGGTGTTCTCGCCCCCGCACACCGCGGTTCAGGTGCACGGCGACCGCGTCGCCAACGGCTTCACCCTCGAGATCCACGACCGGGGCCTCGGCATGGCTCCCGAAGTCCTGCTGGACGCCAACCTGCGGCTCGCAGAGACCCCCGAGTTCGAACTCTCCGACACCGACCGCCTCGGCCTCTTCGTGGTGAGCAGGCTGGCCCAGCGGCAGAACGTCCGCGTCTCCTTGCAGGTTTCTCCGTACGGAGGAACCACCGCCGTCGTCTTCATCCCGGCGGCCCTGCTCACCGACGCCGCGGAGGCGCACGGCACCGGATTCCGCCTCGACCGCCGCGCCGAGAAGGCGATCGGCAGCGGCCGGCCCAGCAATGAGGGACCGCGCAGCGACAAGAACCGCAGGGACGGCGGGACGGACCGGTGGACTTCCGACGGCACGGGCGACGCGGGGTCCACCGGCCTCGCCCCTGTCCCCACCGGCCTCGTGGGTCCGAACGCTCTGGACGGGCCGGTCGAGCTCGAAGCCCCGGTCGCACCGCTCGGCTTCGGCACCGACACGGTGACCGACCCTGTGCTGGACCCCGTACTCGACCCGGTGCTCGACGGAGTCTCCGACATCGACGACACCGAGAGCGAGCGTGGCGGCATCTTCCGCGCCCGCGACCTGCGCCGTGAAGGGGACCAGGGCCTTCAGCGCGACGCCGACAAGGGCTTCCGCCGCGATGCCGACCGCGACCAGCATCAGCAGGCCGCCGACCAGGTCGCCGAGCGCACCGCCGACGTCCGGGCCATGCGGCCGGGCGGCCCCGTACCGCTGCCGCGCCGCAAGCCGCCCACGCTGGTCACCGACCGAGGCCGCCGGGTCGACGAGACCGGCCGGGCGCACCCCACGACCACGGACGCGGGGCCCTCGCGCACCGGGGCAGGAGCCGGGCGGTCCACCACAGGCCCCTGGCACTCCGCAGCCGACACCCGGCGGTCGGCCGACCCCCGGCAGGCCTCCGGCTTCCGGCCGCCCACCGAGTCCGCCGCATCCGCGTCGGCACCGGCTGCGGCGACGCCGTCGGCCGCACCCTCCCGATCCGCCGGGCCGAACTCGTACCCGGGGACCGTGGACGGACTGCCCCGCCGGATCCGGCAGGCCAGCCTCGTCCCGCAGCTCCGCGAAGGTTCCGGCGGCCGCGCCTTCGAGCCGGCCCCCACGGAACCGGTGGAGGACATCGAGCGGGACGCGGACGAAGTACGCAACCGTATGGCTTCGATGCAGCGCGGCTGGCAGCGCGGCCGTCGGCAGAACGCCGAGGACGGGACCGGTCTCGGTGAGACAGCACAAGGAACCACTCCGGGAGGGGACGGTCGATGACCGCACCGAACGCCGCAGCACCCGACGCCACACGCCACGGATCCGGTGAGCTCAACTGGCTCCTCGACGAACTCGTCGAGCGCGTCGGCTCCATCCGCAAGGCGCTGGTGCTCTCCAGCGACGGGCTTCCCACCGGCACGTCCAAGGACCTGACCCGTGAGGACAGCGAGCATCTGGCGGCCGTCGCCTCCGGGTTCCACAGCCTCGCCAAGGGGGTCGGACGCCACTTCGACGCGGGTCGCGTCCGTCAGACCGTCGTCGAACTCGACGAGGCGTTCCTCTTCGTCACCGCCGCCGGCGACGGCAGCTGTCTCGCCGTGCTGGCCGACTCCGACTCCGACGTGGGCCAGGTGGCGTACGAGATGACGTTGATGGTCAAGCGCGTGGGCGTCCACCTGGCCAACGCTCCACGGTCGTCCGGTCTGCACGCCGGAGGGTGAGTGGATGGCATGAGCGCTGACTCCTCCCGGGGTGGGTCCCCCGGATCCCCGGCCGCTGCCGACGATCCGCAGTCGTCGCGCTGGTACGACGCCGAGGCGGGGCCGGTGGTCCGTCCGTACGCCATGACCCGGGGCCGTACCAGCAGCGCGTCCCGCCATCGTCTCGACCTGATCGCGATCGTCGTCCCTGAACCCGCGGCCGACGATCCGGGCCGGAATCAGACGCTCTCCCCGGAACACGTGGAGATCATCGAACTCTGCAATGACATGCCTCAGTCGATCGCCGAACTGGCGTCCGGTCTGGATCTCCCCGTCGGGGTGGTCCGGGTGCTGGTCGGCGATCTCGTCGAGGACGAACTCGTGCACGTGACCCGTCCCGTTCCGCCGGCCGAGCTGCCGGATGTGAACATTCTTCGCGAGGTGATCAATGGCCTTCGGGCGCTCTAGCCGCAGCACGCGGCCCGTTGAGCCGGTTACCTTGAAAATCCTGGTGGCGGGCGGCTTCGGTGTGGGCAAGACGACGCTGGTGGGCGCGGTCAGCGAGATCAGACCGCTGCGTACGGAGGAGCGGCTCACGGAGGCGGGCCGCCCCGTGGACGACACGGCCGGGGTCGAGGCCAAGACCACGACCACCGTGGCCATGGACTTCGGGCGGATCACGCTCCGCGAGGACCTGGTGCTGTACCTGTTCGGCACACCGGGACAGGACCGCTTCTGGTTTCTCTGGGACGAACTGGCCCAGGGAGCCCTGGGCGCGGTCGTTCTCGCGGACACCCGGCGTCTGGAGGACTGCTTCGCGGCGGTCGACTACTTCGAACGGCGTGAGATCCCGTTCACCGTCGCCGTCAACTGCTTCGAGGGAGCCGACCGGTTCCCGACCCGGACGGTGCAGGCCGCGCTGGACCTCGACCCCGAGGTGCCGGTGCTGATGTGCGACGCGCGCGACCGGTCCTCCGTGCGCGATGTGCTGGTCACGGTCGTCGAACACGCGCTGGCGCGAGCGGACCGTCTCCGTGAGCCCGCCACCACCTGAGTAGCCGGCGGAACGCGGTCCGCACCCCCGCCGACCGGGGTACGGACCGCGCGTCCGGAAGCCGTCCGATGCGCGATCACGTACGGGAGGGGTGGTTACCGCTCGGCGCCGCCCTCCTCCTGCCAGCCCAGGCTCCGCTCCACCGCCTTGCGCCAGTTGTGGTACTCGCGCTCACGGATCTCCGGCTCCATGCGCGGCTGCCACTCCACATCGCGCTGCCAGTGCGTCTTGAGCTCGTCGAGCCCCGACCAGACGCCGGTCGCCAGCCCCGCCGCGTACGCCGCGCCCAGGCACGTCGTCTCGGAGATCTTCGGCCGGATCACCGGCACGCCCAGCACATCCGCCTGGTGCTGCATGAGCAGCTGGTTGGCCGTCATGCCGCCGTCCACCTTCAGCGTCGTGATGGGCACTCCCGAGTCCTGATACATCGCGTCGACGACCTCACGCGTCTGCCAGCTGGTCGCCTCCAGAACGGCGCGTGCCAGATGCGCCTTGGTGACATAGCCGGTGAGTCCGGTGATGACGCCCCGGGCGTCCGAGCGCCAGTACGGGGCGAAGAGCCCGGAGAAGGCGGGCACGATGTACGCCCCGCCGTTGTCGTCGACGCTCGCCGCCAGTGTTTCGATCTCCGCGGCGCTCCGGATGATCCCCAGCTGATCGCGGAACCACTGGACCAGCGCCCCGGTGATGGCGATCGACCCCTCCAGGCAGTAGACGGGGGCCTGGTCGCCGATCTTGTAGCCGAGAGTGGTGATCAGCCCGCTCTTCGACGGCACGGGCCTGTTGCCGGTGTTGAGCAGCAGGAAACTCCCGGTGCCGTATGTGTTCTTGGCGGTACCCGGGTCGTAGCAGGCCTGCCCGAAGACCGCGGCCTGCTGATCGCCGAGTGCGGAGGCCACCGGCACCCCGGCGAGCGCGCCGACCGCGGTCCCGTACACCTCCGACGACGACCGGATCTCCGGAAGCACCGCCTCCGGGACATTCATCGCGGCCAGGACCGACGGATCCCACTCCAAGGTCTCCAGATTCATCAGCATGGTGCGCGAAGCGTTGGTCACATCGGTGACATGGACGCCGCCGTCCGTACCGCCGGTGAGATTCCAGATCAGCCACGAGTCGATGGTGCCGAAGGCGATCTCGCCCCGCTCGGCCCGGCTGCGCAGTCCCGGTACGTTGTCCAGCAGCCAGGCGGCCTTGGGACCGGAGAAGTAACTGGCCAGCGGAAGCCCGGTGATGTCCCGGAAGCGGTCCTGCCCGTCCGTGCCGCCGAGCTCGTGGCAGAGCGTGGACGTACGGGTGTCCTGCCAGACGATGGCGTTGTGCACGGGCTGTCCGGTCGCCCGGTCCCAGAGCACGGTCGTCTCGCGCTGGTTGGTGATGCCGAGTGCGCTGAGCTGTTCCGGCCGCAGTCCGGCGGTGGCGAGCGCGCCCTCCACGACGGCCCGCACCTTGGACCAGATCTCGGTGGCATCGTGCTCCACCCAGCCGGGTTTCGGGAAGATCTGGCGGTGCTCGCGCTGGTCGACGGCGACGATCGCACCGTCCTGATCGAAGATGATGCAGCGGCTGGATGTGGTGCCCTGGTCGATGGCGGCGACATACCTGTCCGTCATGACGTCCCCTTGTCACGAGGTCGAGAACTCGAGTTGCCGGAGCTTGAGTGAGCCGCGCCTGAATAGCCGGAGCCGGAATGGCTAGAAGGCGGCGTTGAAGACGACCCCCGCCAGCAGCCCGCCCACGAGCGGTCCCACCACCGGGATCCATGAGTATCCCCAGTCGGATGTGCCCTTGTTCGGTATCGGCAGCAGTGCGTGCACCAGCCGCGGACCGAGGTCGCGGGCCGGATTGATGGCATATCCGGTGGGTCCGCCGAGCGAGAGTCCGATACCGACCACCAGCAGGGACACCAGCAGTATGGAGATCCCGGATCCGTAGACGCCGGCGCCCGCGCCTGCCACCGGGCCGATCCCGATCCCGGCGTTCTTCCCGAAGGCCAGTATCGGCAGCACCAGGCCGACGGTCGCGATGATCTCGGTGACCAGGTTGGCCACCGGACTTCGGATCTCCGGAGCGGTCGAGAAGATCCCCAGCGTCGGTACGGCGGTCTCCTCGTCCGCGTTGGCGCGGAACTGCGCGTAGTACGTGAGCCAGGCCAGCAGCGCGCCGATGACCGCGCCGACGAGCTGTCCCAGGATGTAGAGGGGGACCTTGTCCCACTTCCCGGTGTCGACGGCGATGCCCACCGTGACCGCCGGGTTGAGGTGGCCACCGGAGAGGGGAGCCGCGGTGTACGCGCCGGCCAGGACACCGAAGCCCCATCCGAAGGCGATCACCACCCATCCCGCGGCTCTGGCCTTCGAATGATGGAGGGTGACGGCGGCGCACACACCTGCGCCGAACAGGATGAGGATCGCCGTTCCGATGACTTCCCCGGCGAATATGTCTCCATTGCTCATGGCGCTCCTAGGGGTTGTCCGACGGATTGCGCCGGGCGCTTCCATGGCTTCCGTGACGAGCGTGGTGACCAAGTCGCTCTGCCGCAGAGCGGGAGTGGCGGCAGTGACTGAGCAAGGAGTTTTCACGGGTGCTGATCAGTCGTCAAGAATGCTGACAACAAGCCCAGTTCACAGTGCACCCGGGGGACACTTCGGTACGGGTCCAGGGCGCCCGGCCGGTCTCAGCGGACCGCGACGACTGCCGAACCGTGCCCGAACAGCCCCTGATTCGCGGTGATTCCGGCGCGCGCCCCCGGGATCTGCCGCTCCGCCGCGGTGCCACGCAGCTGCCAGGTCAGCTCGCAGACCTGCGCGATGGCCTGGGCCGGCACGGCCTCGCCGAAGGAGGCGAGTCCTCCGCTCGGGTTGACCGGGATGCGTCCGCCGAGCGCCGTGGCCCCTTCGCGTACGAGCTTGGCACCCTCGCCCGCCGCGCACAGCCCGATGTCCTCGTACCACTCCAGTTCCAGGGCGGTGGAGAGGTCGTAGACCTCGGCCAGCGACAACTCGTCGGGCCCGATGCCCGCCTCCTCGTACGCCGCCCGGGCGATCGACGCGCGAAAGGTCTCCGGGGCGGGCTCCGCCGCGACGGCCGAATCGGTTGCGATGTCCGGAAGATCGAGTACGGCCTTCGGATAGGTGGGCGTGACGGTGGAGACGGCGCGGATACGGACCGGATCGGCCGCCCCGTGGCGGCGCGCGAACGCCATGCTGGACAGGACGACCGCGGCCGCCCCGTCGGACGTCGCGCAGATGTCGAGCAGCCTCAGCGGATCGGCGACCACCGCGGACGCGGCGACCTGCTCGGCGGTGACCGGAACGCGGTAGCGGGCATTGCTGTTCAGCGCCCCGGCCGCCGCGTTCTTCACCTTGACCAGTGCGAAGTCGTCCGGGGTGTCCCCGTACAGGGCCATCCGGCGGCGGGCGTACAGCGCGAAGTAGGCGGGATTGGTCGCTCCGAGCACCCGGAAGCGCAGCCAGTCGGGATCGTCGGGCCGGTCGCCGCCCGCCGGGGCGAAGAACCCCTTGGGTGCCGCATCCGCACCCACCACGAGCACCACGTCGGCCATGCCCGCCAGGATCTGCGCCCTGGCCGTATCGATGGCCTGGGCGCCCGATGCGCAGGCGGCGTACACGCTGGTGACCCGTGCGCCCTGCCAGCCCAGCGCCTGGGCGAATGTCGCACCGGCCACATAGCCCGGATAGCCGCCGCGCACGGTGTCCGCGCCGACCACCGACTGCACGTCCTGCCAGCCGATCCCGGCATCGCCGAGCGCGGCCCGCGCGGCGACCGTGCCGTACTCGACGAAACTGCGCCCCCACTTGCCCCACGGATGCATCCCGGCTCCGAGGACGGCCACATCCCCGGTCACGCGGCACCACCCTGGGTCGCGCCCGTGGCGGTGATCACGGGCCGCCAGTGCCAGGTGGTCCAGACGGTTTCCCCGCCCTGCGGCGCATCCTCGTTCAGGACCCCCGGAACCACCTCGACGGTCATCCCGACCGCCAGATCCCCGATGCCCACCCCCGGCGCCGCCTGTCCGAGCACCACCATGCGCTCTGCCGCGAGTTCGACGGCGATCAGAACGTACGGCTCCCAGGCCGCGTCCGGGTCGGAGACGTACGGGGCGGGAGGGCGGTAGCGGCCGTCCGTGTACGACCAGACGGTGCCGCGCCGGGAGAGGGGCACCTCGACCAGCTCGCCGCCCGTGCAGCCGGGGTTGCGGCAGAACGTGTCCTGACGCGGGAAGAAGACCGACGAGCAGGCGCGGCAGCGTGTGCCCAGCAGCCGGAAGTCCTTCTCGGCGGTGCCCTCGGTGAACCAACCGGCCACCACGGGTGTGCGCGTACGCGACAAAGCCCCTCCCCGGCACAGTATCTGACGGAACGTCAGAAGTGTGCCACGGTCAGCCGTTCTCGGCGAGCCACTTGGCGGCGGTCTCCGCCAGCTCCCTGTCGCGGCCGGCCAGCATCATCCGGATCATCTGCACGTCTCCGCGCAGTGACCACGCAGGATGCCCGAAGGTGGCCGGATTGTTCCTCTCGATCAGGAAGTGTGCGGGCCAGGCCGTGCCGTAGCCGATCAGGGGGAGGGCCGCCGCGTACCGCTTGCGGCCCCGGGCCAGACCGTAGGCGGTGACGGCGAGACCGGTCAGGGTCCCCGTCAGATGGACCCAGCGGGTGGCGGCCCTGGAGTGCATCGCCACGTAGTAGGGCCAGAACTCTTCGTACGAATCGAACGTCTGCTGTGACATATGGGCACCGTAACGGCTGGGAGGGAAACCGGATACGGCCGATCCGCGTCCGAGAGGAAGGACGGGCGGCCGGAGCCCACGGGGGTGGTCCCGGCCGCCCGCCCGTGCTGACCTCAGTGCCCGGCGACGGACCTCCTGGCCACCGGGAAATCGAAGTAGGTGTCCGGGAACAACTCGGGCTTGAAGGTGTAGTGCCACCACTCCTCGGCCAGATTCACGAATCCGGCGTCGGTGAGCGTCGACTTCAGGAACTGCCGGTTGGCCCGCTGTACGCCCTGGATCCGCGGGTCGTCCGTGTGCGACAGCGTGTCGAAGCAGTCGAACCCGGTGCCCATGTCCACCGAGTTGTCGGGGAAACGCTCTGCCTGCGGCGCATAGCAGGGCACCAGCTTCTCGCCCGGCCGGTACGGCCTGGTCGGCACGGCGGGCAGCTTCACCAGCGTCAGGTCCACCGTGCTGCCCCGGCTGTGCCCGGACTTCTCCGCGATGTAACCGTCCGCGAACAGCCTCGTCTTGTCCACCTGGGGGTAGAACTCGCCCTTCATCGCCTCGTCGTCGAGATCCTTCGCCCACCGTACGAAATGGTCGACAGCCCGCTGCGGCCGGTAACAGTCGTACACCTTCAACGAGTACCCCTGGCGCAGCAGCCGCGTCTGCGCCGCATGGAGCGCCTGAGCCGCGGGCCGGGTCAGGATGCAGACCCGCTGGCGGTACCCGTCGACCGGCTCACCCATGAAGTTGTGCCCGGTGGGGTAGCGCATCTCCTGGATGATGGTGGGGTCCACCGAGCGAAGTGCGACGAACTCGTCGGGGGCTTTCGGCTCGGCCTGGGCCCGTGCCGGCGGGGAGGCCACGGTGGCGGCGAGCAGGATGGCGGCAGTGGCTGCCAGGGCACGGAATGCGGAAGCGATACCTGTCATGACCGCATCATCCATCAGTCATGGAGGTCCCAGCAGGATGATCGGATACAGTCCGCGCGTGTCCATGCCCGGAGAGAGAACCGGGTGAAGGAACGAGCGCAGCAGAACGTGGAGGAAAAGGTGCCCGATCCGATGAAGGACTCCCACTGCGACAGCTGCGGCACGCCGTACCCCCGGCCCGCGCCGGGGTCCACCGGCATTTGGCCCCGCACCTGCACCGCCTGCGGCGCCACCGCCTACCGCAATCCGCTGCCGGTCGCCGTCGCGCTGGTCCCCGTCACCGACCGGGACGGCATCTCCCTCGTCGTCATCACCCGCACCATCGAGCCCCGACGCGGCGGCCTCGCCCTGCCCGGCGGCTTCATCGACCACGCCGAGGACTGGCGGCACGCGGTCGTGCGGGAACTGCGCGAGGAGACCGGTATCGAAGCCGACCAGCAGGACGTACGTCTCGCCGACGCCCTCAGCTCACCGGACGGCCACCTCCTCCTCTTCGGCCTGCTCCCGCCACGCCCGGCCGCTGACCTCCCCCCGTCCGTGCCCACCGGCGAGACCGCGGGCCACAGCCTGCTCCGCGCCCCCGCCGAACTGGCCTTTCCGCTGCACACCCTGGCTGCCCGAGCCTGGTTCGAAGGCCGCTACCACCACCTCTGACGGGCATCACACCCCCCGCACCCGCACCGGGCACGTCACCTCACCACCCTCCAGCTCCACCACCACCTGCCCGCCCACCAGCCGCGCCGCATACCGCTCGACCTCCGGCTGCTCCCAGCCGTCGCCCGCGTCACGGACGACCAGGCCACCCCCGGTACGCCCGGCAGCCGGAGCCCACACCTCCAGTTCCAGCCCCCCGTCAGCGCCCCGCACCGGAATCACCGACCCTGCCCGCACCAGCACCGGCACCCGGGACAACGGCGCATCGACCCATATCAGTCCCGGCCCCTCGTACGCCTCGCCGGTCGCCGTGTCGTACCACCGTCCCCACGGCAGCCGCACTGCCCGACGGTCCGTCCCCTGCTTCAGGACCGGTGCCACCAGCAACGCGTCCCCCAGCAGGAACGCGTCCTCGCAATCCCGCAGGTCCCGGTCCCCGGGCGCCCCCCACCACAGCGGCCGCACGTACGGCGCACCCGTCAAACGGGCCAGCTGGGCCAGCGTCACGAAGTACGGATGCAGCCGTTCCCGCTCCACCAGCGCCGCCCTCGCGTGCTCCAGCACCTCGGGTCCGAACTCCCACGGCTCCCGCCGCCCCGCGTCCATCGCCGCATGCGTGCGGAACAACGGCAGCCAGGCACCCAGCTGGAACCACCGCAGATACAGCTCGGGGGACGGCGACCCGTCGAACCCACCCACATCGGGACCCGAATACGGCACCCCGCACAGGCCGAGCCCCAGCACCAGCGACAGCGAGGCACGCAACCCGGGCCAGCCCGTCGCCACATCACCGGACCACGTGCCCCCGTATCGCTGCATCCCCGCCCAGCCGGCGCGCGAGAACAGGAAGGGCCGCTCGTCCGGCCGCAGCCGGCGGAGCCCCTCGTACCCGGCCTTCGCCATCGCCAGTCCGTACACGTTGTGGGCCTCCCGGTGATCGCCCCCGCGGCCCTCCAGGGAGTGCCGGGCCGAGCGCGGCAGTGTCAGCTCACCGAACGCCGAGAACGACACCGGTTCGTTCATGTCGTGCCACACACCGGAGAAACCCTGCGCCAGCCGTTCCTCGTACAGATCTCCCCACCATTCCCGCACTTGCGGATCGGTGAAGTCCGGATACACGCACTCACCGGGCCACACCTCCCCACGCACCGCCCGCCCCCGCGCGTCCCGGACGAACGCCCCGGCTCCGCCGACCGCCGAACCGGCGGCGAACACCGGATTCCCCGACGCCGCCTTCACCGCCGGATCGATGATCGACACAAGTCGGACCCCGTCCTCCCGCAACTCCTTGGCCAGCCGCGGCAGGTCCGGGAAGCGGCCCCGGTCGACGGTGAACACCTGATGCCCGTCGTAGTGATCGATGTCCAGATGCAGAACGGACAACGGCAGACCCCGATCCCGGTAACCGGCGACGATCCGCCGCACCTCACGCTCACTGCCGAACCCCCACCGGGCGTGCTGCGGACCCAGCGCCCAGGACGGCGGCAGCGCCGGCGCACCCGTCAGTGCCGTCCAGCCCTGCAGCACCCGGGCCGGCGTACCCGCCACCACCCAGCAGCGCAGCGGCCCCCCGTCCATCCGTACCTCGCACAGCCCCGGACGGTCATGGCCGGACCCTGCGCCCTCCTCGCCTTCGCGCAGCGTCACACGCCCCGCCCAGGTGTTGTCGTGGAACGCCAGATGCGTCCCCGCGTCCGAGACCACCAGCTGCACCGGCATCGTCAGGGACAGCGGATCGTCACCAGGCACGAAGCGACCGCCCGGATCGGTGTTCCACAGCTCGTACACGCCATCGCGCAGCCGCGGCCCCGACGCCCGCCCGCCGAGCCCGAAGAACCGGGCGTCCGCCGGCACCTCGGACCGCTGCACCCACCGGGCCGGACCACCCGCCACCGGCTCCCACCAGCGCGGCGGCAGTTCCCGCCGGAGCACCACACCACCCGGCGTGCGCAGCTCCACCGCTCCGTGCCGCGACACCACCAGCGTCAGCCGCTCCGAGACCACCTGCCAGCCGCCGTCCTTGTCCGGCTCCAGCACAGCCCGCGGATCCGGCTCCGGCGACGGACCCGGCAGCGCGTACGACGGCAGCGGCTCCGCCCCGTCCCACGCCCAGAACACGGCACCGCCCACCGCGACCCGGATGTACAGCTCCGAACGGGCGAACCTCACGACACCGCCACCGGGCCCGGGCTCCGCCCCCAGCAGGAGACCCGGCACTCTCGCCCGCTCCGCGCCACGGCGCGGCAGCGCCCGGGCATCCGCCCGCTGCCGACGCCAGGCCGAGCGCACCATGCGCAGCCCCTGCACCGAACCCACCGTCTTCACCCAACGCACCAGGTCGCGACCGTTCATGCAGCTCACCCTGCCACCTGACGGAGCGGCAACGGGATCCGTTCAACTTCCGTTCACCCGTGGCCGGACCACATAGCCGGACAGGCAACCATGGGCGGGGAACCCTGGTGCGGAAGACGATCACATGGCATCGTCCGTGAAAGCCGCCTCACGCGCACACCCCAGCACGTGTGCGCGCGAACCACGCCCACCCCGCGTACCCGTACAGCCAGGGAGCCGCCCCATGACCTCAGCAGCGAACGAAGCCCCCCTCTGGCAGCCCGACGCCGAGCGCATCGCCGCTGCGGCGGTGACCCGCTTCCAGAGCTGGGCCGCCGAGCGGTACGGAGCTCCGGCCGACGGCGGCTACCCGGCGCTGCACCGCTGGTCCGTCGACGAACTGGACACCTTCTGGAGGGCCGTCGCCGACTGGTTCGACGTACGGTTCTCCTCCCCGTACGAGACCGCGGTCGGCGACCGCACCATGCCCGGCGCCCAATGGTTCCCCGGTGCCACCCTCAACTACGCGGAACACGCCCTGCGTGCCGGGGAGGACCCGCTGCGCGCCGGTGCCCCGGCCCTCGTACATGTCGACGAGACCCACACCCAGTCCCTGGTCAGCTGGTCCGAACTCCGCCGCCAGGTCGGCTCCCTCGCCGCCGAACTCCGCGCACTCGGGGTGCGCCCCGGCGACCGCGTCAGCGGCTACCTCCCCAACATCCCGCAGTCGGTCGTGGCGCTCCTCGCCACCGCGGCCGTCGGCGGCGTCTGGACCTCCTGTGCGCCGGACTTCGGCGCCCGCAGCGTCCTCGACCGCTTCCAGCAGGTCGAACCCGTGGTCCTCTTCACCGTCGACGGCTACCGCTACGGCGGCAAGGAACACGACCGCACCGACACGGTCGCCGAACTGCGCCGCGAGCTGCCCACCCTGCGCGCCCTCGTCCACATCCCGCTGCTGGGCACCCCCGCCCCCGAAGGCGCCCTCGAATGGTCCGCCCTCACCTCCGCGGACACCGAACCCGTCTTCGAGCAGGTCCCCTTCGACCACCCGCTGTGGGTGCTCTACTCGTCCGGCACCACCGGACTTCCCAAGGCGATCGTCCAGTCCCAGGGCGGCATCCTCCTCGAACACTTCAAACAGCTCGGACTGCACTGCGACCTCGGGCCCGACGACCGCTTCTTCTGGTACACCTCCACCGGCTGGATGATGTGGAACTTCCTCGTCTCCGGCCTGCTCACCGGCACCACGGTCGTGTTGTACGACGGAAGCCCCGGCTACCCCGACGTCAGCGCCCAGTGGCGCGTCGCCGAACAGACCGGTGCCACCCTCTTCGGTACCTCCGCCGCCTACGTCATGGCGTGCCGCAAGGCCGGCATCCACCCGGGCCGCGACCTCGACCTCTCGCGCATCCAGTGCGTGGCCACCACCGGCTCCCCGCTCCCGCCCGACGGATTCCGCTGGCTCCACGACGAAGTCGCCGACAACCTCTGGATCGCCTCCGTCAGCGGCGGCACGGACGTCTGCAGCTGCTTCGCCGGCGCGGTCCCCACCCTCCCCGTCCACATCGGCGAACTCCAGGCCCCCTGCCTCGGTACGGACCTCCAGTCCTGGGACCCGGCAGGGAAGCCGCTCATCGGCGAGGTCGGCGAGCTCGTCGTCACCAACCCGCTGCCTTCGATGCCGATCCACTTCTGGAACGACCCCGACGGCAGTCGCTACCGCGACAGCTACTTCGAGATGTACCCCGGCGTCTGGCGCCACGGCGACTGGATCACCCTCACCGACCACGGATCCGTCATCATCCACGGCCGCTCCGACTCCACCCTCAACCGCCAGGGGGTACGGATGGGCTCCGCCGACATCTACGAAGCCGTCGAACGGCTCCCCGAGATCCGCGAATCCCTGGTCATCGGCCTCGAAGAGCCCGACGGTGGCTACTGGATGCCGCTCTTCGTCCACCTCGCCGACGGCACCGCTCTCGACGACGGCCTACGCGACCGGATCAAGGAGACCATCCGCGAGAACCTCTCGCCGCGCCACGTCCCGGACGAGATCATCGAGGTTCCCGGCATCCCGCACACCCTCACCGGCAAGCGCATCGAGGTTCCGGTCAAACGTCTCCTCCAAGGAACAGCCCTGGCCAAGGCGGTCAATCCCGGCTCGATCGACAACCTCGAACTGCTCCGGTTCTACGAGGACCTGGCCCGCACGCGCCGCTGAGAGCGGCCACTGTCAGTGCCCGTGATTACTCTGAGTGAGCAATGCTCGTCAGCGCACTGGGGGACTCATGGCGCACACCAGGAACACCAAGAACACCGGCTGTCGGCGGACCGGCACATCGATGCGACGCACGCTGCGCCGCGAAGCACCGAGCACGATCGGCCTCCTGGCCGACGAGCGGGACTTCGCGGCCATGCGGCGCTACCGCACCTTCACCTTCGACGACCACACCGTCTATCTGCAGCAGGTCGAAGGCCTGCTCAAAACGCTCGCTGCCCAGGGCATGCACACCACCGTTGCCCTCTTCGACCCGGAGGAGTACGCGGAGTTCTGTGCCGAATCCGGCCTCGCCGCCGACGCCCCGGCCAGCCGCAGTCGATTCACCGCCGAAATCGCCGTGACCGGAGCCACGGTCGCGTACACCGGACAACGCATCGACGACCTGATCCCACTCCTCGTCAGCCGAGCGGTCCGGCAGGCCACGTGGGAGTACGCCACGACGCGCCTGGCCGACCTCGGCGAATGCGCCGACTGCGGGCAGGACATCGGCCGCGCCGCCTTCGACCGGGCGTCCCACCTCCTGATGCGCACGTTGGAGACGGCCGGCCCGGGGACGCACCACCTGGTCTGCAGCACCCCCACGGAGAACGAACAACTCCTCGCCGTCCTGCACACCGAGCGCGGCACGACCGGTCCGGCCCTCCTCGATTCGGGCGAAGGAGCAGAGTTCGTCACCGTCCTCGCCGTCGGTATCGCCCTGGAAAGCCACGGCGGACTCGTGCTCCGTACAAGCAGCCCCGGGTCCCCCGACCGGGTCCACGGCTGGCGACTGACCCGCGGCAGCCTCGTACCGCTCACCGCCGGTGAGGTCTTCAGCGCCTACTGCACCGACGCCGACACGGGTGATCCCGTCGCCCCGGAGTCCGGGGTGGAGTACTGCGCGGGCTTCGACATCGGTGCGGACGAACCGGAGGAACACCGCTGACACACCGAAGGGGCTTCCCGCCGAGTCCGACGGGAAGCCCCTTCACAACCAGTTGCGCGAACTATTCGCCCGACAGCACCGCCTGAGCCGCGAGCCGCGCCTCGTCGGCGGAGTCCGCGGCGCGCGCGGCGGCAGCGGCCCGCTCGCACTGCGCGAGCGTGTACTTCGCCAGCGTGGCCCGGACATAAGGAAGGGACGCGGCACCCATGGACAGGGAGGTGACACCCAGACCGGTCAGCACACAGGCGAGCAGCGGATCGGCGGCAGCCTCACCACAGACACCGCAGCTCTTGCCCTCGGCCTTGGCGGCGTCGGCCGACAGCGCCACCAGATCGAGCAGCGCGGGCTGCCACGGATCCTGCAGCCGGGACACCGCACCCACCTGACGGTCGGCGGCGAACGTGTACTGCGCCAGGTCATTGGTGCCCAGCGACAGGAACTCCACCTCCTGCAGGATCGAGCGGGCCCGAAGAGCGGCGGACGGAATCTCCACCATCGCGCCGAACTTCGCCTGCAGCCCGGCCGCCCGGCACGCTTCGGCGAACGCCTTGGCATCCGTACGGTCCGCCACCATCGGCGCCATGACCTCGAGATAGACGGGCAACCCCTCAGCCGCCTTCGCCAGCGCGGTCAGCTGGGTCCGCAGCACCTCGGGGTGGTCCAGCAGGGTACGGAGCCCACGGACACCCAGCGCCGGGTTCGGCTCGTCCGCGGGCGTCAGGAAGTCGAGCGGCTTGTCCGCACCGGCGTCCAGCACCCGCACCACGACGCGTCCCTCGGGGAACGCCTCCAGCACCGCCCGGTACGCGGCGACCTGCTTCTCCTCGGACGGCGCCTGCTTGCTGTCGTCCAGGAAGAGGAACTCGGTGCGGAAAAGACCCACACCCTCGGCACCGGCCTCGACCGCCGCCGGAACATCGCCGGGGCCGCCCACATTCGCAAGGAGCGGCACCTTGTGACCGTCGGACGTCGCACCGGGACCGGTCGAAGCGGACAGCGCGGCCTTGCGGGCCGCGGCGGCGCTCTCCATCTCCGCACGCTTCGCCTCGCTCGGCTCGACGAAGATCTCGCCGGTGCTGCCGTCCACCGCGATGACCGTGCCCTCGGCCAGCTCACCGGCACCGGGGAGAGCCACCACGGCCGGCACACCGAGCGCCCGCGCGAGAATCGCGCTGTGACTGGTCGGTCCGCCCTCCTCGGTGACGAATCCGAGCACCAGAGCGGGGTCGAGCAGCGCTGTGTCGGCAGGCGCCAGGTCGCGCGCGATCAGCACATACGGCTCATCGCTGTCCGGCACACCGGGCATCGGCACGCCGAGCAGCCGCGCCACGATCCGGTTGCGCACATCGTCGAGGTCCGCGACCCGTCCCGCCAGGTACTCCCCGGCTCCGGCCAGCAGAGCCCGGTACGCGGCGAACGCGTCGTACACCGCACGCTCGGCGCTGCTCCCGACGGCGATGCGCCGATCCACGTCGGCCATGAGCTCGGGGTCCTGGGCCATCATGGCCTGCGCCTCGAGCACCGCCTGTGCCTCGCCGCCGGCCAGATGGCCTCGGGCATTGAGGTCGGCCGCAACAGCGTCCACGGCCTGGCGGGCACGCCCCTGTTCGCGCTCGGCCTCCTCCGCAGGAATCCGTTTGGCCGGCGGCTCGAGCACGGCCGTACCCATGTGCCGTACCTCGCCGATCGCCACACCGTGGCTCACGCCGACGCCTCGCAGCGTTGTCTCCATTTCACCCGTCTCAGATTGTGCGGCGATCCGTGCCACCGCGGTGGTTGTCCGGTCGGCTGTTACTGCGCCGAACGTGTCACTGCCAGTCGAACAGTGTGTCGCCAACCTTGACATCGCCGTCCTCGCGGACGTCGGAGAGGGAGTCGGCCGTGGCCTCCAGAGCGACGATCGGGCAGATCGGCGACTTGCCGGCCTCCTCCACGGCGGCCGGGTTCCACCGCACGATGCTCTGGCCCCGCGTGACTGTGTCACCCTTGTTGACGAGGAGTTCGAAGCCCTCGCCATTCAGCTGAACGGTGTCGATGCCCAGGTGCACCAGCACCCCGTGCCCCTGTCCGTCCACAACGACGAAGGCGTGCGGGTGAAGGGAGACGACGACCCCGTCCACCGGCGAAACGGCCTCCGACGGCTCACGCAAGGGGTCGATGGCCGTGCCGGGACCGACCATCGCACCGGAGAAGACCGGGTCGGGTACCGCAGCGAGTCCGATGGCACGTCCTTCAAGAGGGGACGTCACAGTGGTCATAGGGAGCCTCCCAGGGTGGAGCTTCAATGGGGCCGCCGCGGCTTGCAGGGGACGGCGTACTGTTCAGCAGCGTAAGTCATAAGAAGTCCCGGTTCCGCCCGAGTCCAACGGGTACGCAGACCTAGGGGCGCACCGGAAACGATTTGCCTCGACTCCCCGCGGCCTGTAGTGTCCTACTCCTGCCTGGCCCCAGTGCGACATTGTGTCGGGGGCCGGCGGCGACTATTAAGCCCAAACCCTAACTCGGACTGAGCTTCTGCATGCCTGCAGGGCTGGTCAAGGGACACGGAAAAGGCCTGATAGAGTCGGACTCGCCGGAAAGGGAAACGCGAAAGCGAAGAACTGGAAAGCGCAGTGAAAATTCTCCTGCTCCGCAGGGGGCCGCTTCGACCGGGAATCGGACACGAAAGAGTCTGATAGAGTCGGAAACGCAAGACCGAAGGGAAAAGCCCGGAGGAAAGCCCGAGAGGGTGAGTACAAAGGAAGCGTCCGTTCCTTGAGAACTCAACAGCGTGCCAAAAGTCAACGCCAGATATGTTGATACCCCGGCCTGCTTCGGCAGGTTGGTGGTTCCTTTGAAAGTCCTGCCGGGCCTTTGTGGTTCCGGTAGGCAATTACACAGCGAGGACGCTGTGGACGATCGGTCTTATTCCGGCTGATCGTCCCGCTCTCGTGATGTGTCTCCCGATTACGGGAAAACATTCACGGAGAGTTTGATCCTGGCTCAGGACGAACGCTGGCGGCGTGCTTAACACATGCAAGTCGAACGATGAAGCCCTTCGGGGTGGATTAGTGGCGAACGGGTGAGTAACACGTGGGCAATCTGCCCTTCACTCTGGGACAAGCCCTGGAAACGGGGTCTAATACCGGATAACACTCTGTCCCGCATGGGACGGGGTTAAAAGCTCCGGCGGTGAAGGATGAGCCCGCGGCCTATCAGCTTGTTGGTGGGGTGATGGCCTACCAAGGCGACGACGGGTAGCCGGCCTGAGAGGGCGACCGGCCACACTGGGACTGAGACACGGCCCAGACTCCTACGGGAGGCAGCAGTGGGGAATATTGCACAATGGGCGAAAGCCTGATGCAGCGACGCCGCGTGAGGGATGACGGCCTTCGGGTTGTAAACCTCTTTCAGCAGGGAAGAAGCGAGAGTGACGGTACCTGCAGAAGAAGCGCCGGCTAACTACGTGCCAGCAGCCGCGGTAATACGTAGGGCGCAAGCGTTGTCCGGAATTATTGGGCGTAAAGAGCTCGTAGGCGGCTTGTTGCGTCGGTTGTGAAAGCCCGGGGCTTAACCCCGGGTCTGCAGTCGATACGGGCAGGCTAGAGTGTGGTAGGGGAGATCGGAATTCCTGGTGTAGCGGTGAAATGCGCAGATATCAGGAGGAACACCGGTGGCGAAGGCGGATCTCTGGGCCATTACTGACGCTGAGGAGCGAAAGCGTGGGGAGCGAACAGGATTAGATACCCTGGTAGTCCACGCCGTAAACGTTGGGAACTAGGTGTTGGCGACATTCCACGTCGTCGGTGCCGCAGCTAACGCATTAAGTTCCCCGCCTGGGGAGTACGGCCGCAAGGCTAAAACTCAAAGGAATTGACGGGGGCCCGCACAAGCAGCGGAGCATGTGGCTTAATTCGACGCAACGCGAAGAACCTTACCAAGGCTTGACATATACCGGAAAGCATCAGAGATGGTGCCCCCCTTGTGGTCGGTATACAGGTGGTGCATGGCTGTCGTCAGCTCGTGTCGTGAGATGTTGGGTTAAGTCCCGCAACGAGCGCAACCCTTGTTCTGTGTTGCCAGCATGCCCTTCGGGGTGATGGGGACTCACAGGAGACTGCCGGGGTCAACTCGGAGGAAGGTGGGGACGACGTCAAGTCATCATGCCCCTTATGTCTTGGGCTGCACACGTGCTACAATGGCCGGTACAATGAGCTGCGATGCCGCGAGGCGGAGCGAATCTCAAAAAGCCGGTCTCAGTTCGGATTGGGGTCTGCAACTCGACCCCATGAAGTCGGAGTTGCTAGTAATCGCAGATCAGCATTGCTGCGGTGAATACGTTCCCGGGCCTTGTACACACCGCCCGTCACGTCACGAAAGTCGGTAACACCCGAAGCCGGTGGCCCAACCCCTTGTGGGAGGGAGCTGTCGAAGGTGGGACTGGCGATTGGGACGAAGTCGTAACAAGGTAGCCGTACCGGAAGGTGCGGCTGGATCACCTCCTTTCTAAGGAGCACTTCTTACCGGGCTTGCTCGGTCAGAGGCCACTACGTCGGCAAATGTTCGACGGTGGTTAGCTCATGGGTGGAACGTTGACTATTCGGCACGACAGGTTGTTTTTCACTAGTACTGCTTCGGCGTGGAACGTGGGGGATGGTCGGTCGTGTCGGGCACGTTGTTGGGTGTCTGAGGGTATGGCCGCGAGGTTGCCTTCAGTTGCCGGTCCCAGTGAACTCGCCCTTAGGGGTGGGGTGATGGGTGGCTGGTCGTTGTTTGAGAACTGCACAGTGGACGCGAGCATCTGTGGCCAAGTTTTTAAGGGCGCACGGTGGATGCCTTGGCACCAGGAACCGATGAAGGACGTGGGAGGCCACGATAGGCCCCGGGGAGCTGTCAACCGAGCTTTGATCCGGGGGTGTCCGAATGGGGAAACCCGGCAGTCGTCATGGGCTGTCACCCGCTGCTGAACACATAGGCAGTGTGGAGGGAACGAGGGGAAGTGAAACATCTCAGTACCCTCAGGAAGAGAAAACAACCGTGATTCCGGGAGTAGTGGCGAGCGAAACTGGATGAGGCCAAACCGTATGCGTGTGATACCCGGCAGGGGTTGCGCATGCGGGGTTGTGGGATCTCTTTTTCATAGTCTGCCGGCTGTGAGACGAGTCAGAAACCGTTGATGTAGGCGAAGGACATGCGAAAGGTCCGGCGTAGAGGGTAAGACCCCCGTAGCTGAAACATTGACGGCTCGTTTAAGAGACACCCAAGTAGCACGGGGCCCGAGAAATCCCGTGTGAATCTGGCGGGACCACCCGCTAAGCCTAAATATTCCCTGGTGACCGATAGCGGATAGTACCGTGAGGGAATGGTGAAAAGTACCGCGGGAGCGGAGTGAAATAGTACCTGAAACCGTGTGCCTACAAGCCGTGGGAGCGTCGCTGTTGTTCTTCGGAGCAACAGTCGTGACTGCGTGCCTTTTGAAGAATGAGCCTGCGAGTTTGCGGTGTGTTGCGAGGTTAACCCGTGTGGGGAAGCCGTAGCGAAAGCGAGTCCGAATAGGGCGTTTTAGTAGCACGCTCAAGACCCGAAGCGGAGTGATCTAGCCATGGGCAGGTTGAAGCGGAGGTAAGACTTCGTGGAGGACCGAACCCACCAGGGTTGAAAACCTGGGGGATGACCTGTGGTTAGGGGTGAAAGGCCAATCAAACTCCGTGATAGCTGGTTCTCCCCGAAATGCATTTAGGTGCAGCGTCGTGTGTTTCTTGCCGGAGGTAGAGCACTGGATAGGCGATGGGCCCTACCGGGTTACTGACCTTAGCCAAACTCCGAATGCCGGTAAGTGAGAGCACGGCAGTGAGACTGTGGGGGATAAGCTCCATGGTCGAGAGGGAAACAGCCCAGAGCATCGACTAAGGCCCCTAAGCGTACGCTAAGTGGGAAAGGATGTGGAGTCGCAGAGACAACCAGGAGGTTGGCTTAGAAGCAGCCACCCTTGAAAGAGTGCGTAATAGCTCACTGGTCAAGTGATTCCGCGCCGACAATGTAGCGGGGCTCAAGCGTACCGCCGAAGTCGTGTCATTCGTACATGTATCCCCAACGGGAGTACGGATGGGTAGGGGAGCGTCGTGTGCCGGGTGAAGCAGCCGCGGAAGCGAGTTGTGGACGGTTCACGAGTGAGAATGCAGGCATGAGTAGCGATACACACGTGAGAAACGTGTGCGCCGATTGACTAAGGGTTCCTGGGTCAAGCTGATCTGCCCAGGGTAAGTCGGGACCTAAGGCGAGGCCGACAGGCGTAGTCGATGGACAACCGGTTGATATTCCGGTACCCGCTTTGAAACGCCCAATACTGAATCAGGCGATGCTAAGTCCGTGAAGCCGGCCCGATCTCTTCGGAGTTGAGGGTAGTGGTGGAGCCGACGAACCAGACTTGTACTAGGTAAGCGATGGGGTGACGCAGGAAGGTAGTCCAGCCCGGGCGGTGGTAGTCCCGGGGTAAGGGTGTAGGGCGTGTGATAGGCAAATCCGTCACACATTAAGTCTGAGACCTGATGCCGAGCCGATTGTGGTGAAGTGGATGATCCTATGCTGTCGAGAAAAGCCTCTAGCGAGTTTCATGGCGGCCCGTACCCTAAACCGACTCAGGTGGTCAGGTAGAGAATACCGAGGCGTTCGGGTGAACTATGGTTAAGGAACTCGGCAAAATGCCCCCGTAACTTCGGGAGAAGGGGGCCATCACTGGTGATTGGATTTACTCCATGAGCTGGGGGTGGCCGCAGAGACCAGCGAGAAGCGACTGTTTACTAAAAACACAGGTCCGTGCGAAGCCGTAAGGCGATGTATACGGACTGACGCCTGCCCGGTGCTGGAACGTTAAGGGGACCGGTTAGCTGACTTTCGGGTCGGCGAAGCTGAGAACTTAAGCGCCAGTAAACGGCGGTGGTAACTATAACCATCCTAAGGTAGCGAAATTCCTTGTCGGGTAAGTTCCGACCTGCACGAATGGCGTAACGACTTCTCGACTGTCTCAACCATAGGCCCGGTGAAATTGCACTACGAGTAAAGATGCTCGTTTCGCGCAGCAGGACGGAAAGACCCCGGGACCTTTACTACAGTTTGATATTGGTGTTCGGTTCGGCTTGTGTAGGATAGGTGGGAGACTTTGAAGCAGCCACGCCAGTGGTTGTGGAGTCGCCGTTGAAATACCACTCTGGTCGTGCTGGATGTCTAACCTGGGTCCGTGATCCGGATCAGGGACAGTGTCTGATGGGTAGTTTAACTGGGGCGGTTGCCTCCTAAAGAGTAACGGAGGCGCCCAAAGGTTCCCTCAGCCTGGTTGGCAATCAGGTGTTGAGTGTAAGTGCACAAGGGAGCTTGACTGTGAGACCGACGGGTCGAGCAGGGACGAAAGTCGGGACTAGTGATCCGGCAGTGGCTTGTGGAAGCGCTGTCGCTCAACGGATAAAAGGTACCCCGGGGATAACAGGCTGATCTTCCCCAAGAGTCCATATCGACGGGATGGTTTGGCACCTCGATGTCGGCTCGTCGCATCCTGGGGCTGGAGTCGGTCCCAAGGGTTGGGCTGTTCGCCCATTAAAGCGGTACGCGAGCTGGGTTTAGAACGTCGTGAGACAGTTCGGTCCCTATCCGCTGCGCGCGTAGGAATATTGAGAAGGGCTGTCCCTAGTACGAGAGGACCGGGACGGACGAACCTCTGGTGTGCCAGTTGTCCTGCCAAGGGCATGGCTGGTTGGCTACGTTCGGAAAGGATAACCGCTGAAAGCATCTAAGCGGGAAGCCTGCTTCGAGATGAGTGTTCCCACCCCCTTTGAGGGGTTAAGGCTCCCAGTAGACGACTGGGTTGATAGGCCAGATGTGGAAGCCCGGCAACGGGTGGAGCTGACTGGTACTAATAGGCCGAGGGCTTGTCCTCAGTTGCTCGCGTCCACTGTGTTAGTTCTGAAATAACGAACGGCCGTGTTGTTGCCCGGTGTTGGTTAATTTCATAGTGTTTCGGTGGTCATTGCGTTAGGGAAACGCCCGGTTACATTCCGAACCCGGAAGCTAAGCCTTTCAGCGCCGATGGTACTGCAGGGGGGACCCTGTGGGAGAGTAGGACGCCGCCGAACAATTATTCCGGGAAAGCCCCGCACCTCTGGTGCGGGGCTTTTCTGCGTTTACGGGCCGACCGCCACCCCCGTGCATCTGCCGCCAGTGGCTGCGGGTAAGGTCAGGGGGCATCATTGGCACGTTCTTTCACAGGAGGCCCCCGGGTGGAGGTCCAGGAGACTCGGGTTCAGACGGACCGGGTCCTCACCATCCCCAACATCCTCAGCATGGCTCGCCTTGTCGGGGTACCGCTCTTCCTGTGGCTGATTCTTCGCCCCGAGTTCGGCGGACCGAAGAGCGACGGCTGGGCGCTGCTGGTACTGATGTTCAGCGGGATCAGCGACTACCTCGACGGTAAGCTCGCCCGCCGGTGGAACCAGATCAGCAGCCTCGGGCGACTCCTGGATCCCGCCGCCGACCGGCTGTACATCCTTTCGACCCTCGTCGGACTGACGTGGCGTGAGATCCTTCCGCTCTGGCTCACGGCGGCGCTCCTGGCACGCGAGCTGATGCTTCTCGTCATGGTGGGAATCCTCCGGCGCCACGGCTATCCGCCGCCCCAGGTGAACTTCCTGGGGAAGGCGGCTACCTTCAACCTGATGTACGCCTTCCCCTTGTTGCTGCTCAGTGATGCAAGTGGTTGGCTTGGATCGCTGGCCGCCATTTTCGGATGGGCGTTCGCAGGATGGGGTACAACGCTCTATTGGTGGGCAGGAATCCTCTACGTGGTTCAGGTCCGCCGGCTCGTCAAGGCGGATGTAGTAGCCGATTGAGCTCGTTTGATGCGGTGCCGCGCAGTGTGGCCGGTCCGCGGTGAAGTCTCAGGTGTTGCCCTGACGGGTGAAGTCGGCTAGACCGTCGTCTCTTCAAGGAGGACGTTTCCGACATGAAGGCCGTTGTGATGGCTGGTGGTGAAGGCACTCGCCTTCGCCCCATGACCTCGAGCATGCCCAAGCCTCTCCTGCCTGTCGCCAATCGGCCGATCATGGAGCATGTGCTGCGGCTGCTCAAGCGGCATGGGCTCAATGAGACCGTCGTGACCGTCCAGTTTCTCGCCTCTCTCGTCAAGAACTACTTCGGAGACGGCGAAGAGCTCGGGATGGAGCTCACTTATGCCAACGAGGAGAAACCTCTAGGTACCGCGGGGAGCGTGAAGAACGCCGAAGAGGCGTTGAAGGACGACACCTTCCTCGTCATTTCCGGTGATGCGCTCACCGACTTCGACCTCACCGATCTCATCGCCTTCCACAAGGAAAAGGGTGGGCTCGTGACGGTGTGCCTGACCCGGGTTCCCAATCCGCTGGAATTCGGGATCACCATTGTCGATGATGGCGGCCAGGTCGAGCGCTTCCTGGAGAAGCCCACCTGGGGTCAGGTCTTCTCGGACACGGTCAACACGGGCATCTATGTGATGGAGCCCGAGGTCTTCGACTATGTCGAAGCCGATGTCTCGGTGGACTGGTCCGGTGATGTCTTCCCTCAGCTCATGAAGGAGGGCAAGCCGATCTACGGCTATGTCGCCGAGGGCTACTGGGAGGACGTGGGCACGCACGAGAGCTATGTGAAGGCGCAGGCCGACGTTCTTGAGCGCAAGGTCGACGTCGAGATCGACGGTTTCGAGATCTCGCCCGGTGTATGGGTCGCGGAAGGCGCCGAGGTTCATCCCGACGCGGTTCTGCGGGGGCCCGTGTACATCGGGGACTACGCAAAGATCGAGGCCGGGGCCGAGCTTCGTGAGCACACGGTCGTCGGTTCGAACGTCGTCGTCAAAACGGGTGCCTTCCTGCACCGGGCAGTGATTCACGACAACGTCTACATCGGTCAGCACTGCAATCTGCGTGGATGCGTGGTCGGCAAGAATACCGACATCATGCGGGCGGCCCGTATCGAGGACGGCGCGGTCATCGGGGACGAGTGCCTGGTCGGTGAGGAATCGATCATTCAGGGCAATGTCCGGGTCTACCCCTTCAAGACCATCGAGGCCGGCGCCTTTGTCAATACGTCGGTGATCTGGGAGTCCCGCGGGCAGGCTCATCTCTTCGGTGCCCGCGGTGTCTCGGGAATTCTGAACGTGGAAATCACGCCGGAACTCGCTGTGCGGCTGGCCGGTGCGTACGCGACCACCCTCAAGAAGGGTTCGACGGTCACCACCGCCCGCGACCACTCCCGAGGCGCTCGTGCGCTGAAGCGAGCGGTGATCTCGGCGTTGCAGGCCAGCGCCATCGACGTACGGGACCTGGAGAACGTGCCGTTGCCGGTCGCGCGTCAGCAGACCGCCCGGGGCAGCGCCGGTGGGATCATGATCCGTACCTCGCCCGGAGTGCCCGACTCGGTGGACATCATGTTCTTCGACGAGCGGGGAGCGGACCTGTCCCAGGCGCGCCAGCGCAAGCTGGACCGGGTCTACGCACGCCAGGAGTACCGGCGGGCCTTCCCGGGAGAGATCGGCGACCTGCACTTCCCGTCCAGCGTCTTCGACTCGTACACCGGATCGCTGCTGCGCAACGTCGACACCACCGGGATCGCCGCTGCGGGGCTCAAGGTCGTCGTGGACGCGTCCAACGGCAGTGCCGGGCTGGTGCTGCCCAGTCTGCTCGGGCGGCTCGGCGTGGACGCGCTGACGATCAACCCCGGGCTCGACGAATCACGGCCCACCGAGTCGGCCGACACCCGCCGGTCCGGGCTGGTGCGGCTCGGGGAGATCGTGTCCTCGGCGCGGGCCGCGTTCGGTGTGCGTTTCGACCCGGTCGGCGAGCGGCTCTCCCTCGTCGACGAGCGCGGCCGGATCGTGGAGGACGACCGGGCACTGCTGGTGTTGCTCGACCTGGTGGCTGCCGAGCGGCGCAGCGGGCGCGTGGCCCTGCCGGTGACGACGACGCGAGTTGCCGAACAGGTGGCCGCCTACCACGGCACGCAGGTGGAGTGGACGACGACGTCGCCCGACGATCTGACGCGCGTGGGACGGCAGGAAGGCACCATCTTCGGCGGAGACGGGCGCGGCGGTTTCATCGTTCCCGAATTCAGCAGCGTCTTCGACGGCTCGGCCGCCTTCGTACGGCTCATCGGGCTCGTCGCGAGGACGCAGCTCACGCTGAGCCAGATCGATGCCCGTATCCCCCGCGCGCATGTCCTGCGCCGCGATCTGGCCACGCCGTGGGCGGTCAAGGGGCTGGTCATGCGACGAGTGGTGGAAGCCGCCGGCGACCGGGACGTCGACACCACCGACGGTGTGCGGGTCGTCGAGGCGGACGGTCGTTGGGTGATGGTGCTTCCGGACCCGGCCGAGGCCGTCACCCATTTGTGGGCGGAGGGCCCCGACGATGCGTCGGCGCAGGCGCTGCTCGACGAATGGTCGACGGTCGTGGACAGCGCAGGTCACTGACGTTTTCCCGGTTGCGTCGGGAGGCGCCGTACCGCGGCTCCCGCCGCACCGGTGGGGCCATTCGGCGGTAGCTGTTGCGACGTGCGACGATGTGCGGCATGTCGCAGCAGCCCCCCGATCGGAGTACGGCCTCACCCCCCGCGCGCCCCGACGCGTCCATGTCGCTGCTGACCAATGTGATGGACCACAGCCTGGACGACGGTTACGCGGAGGCCACCGCGCGCCGCAAGGCCGACGGGAGCGCGGGCATGCCCCGCACGCTGAAGGCGAAGCTGGCTCTCGCGGGGGGTCTTGTGCTCGCTGCTCTGGTGGTCACCCTCGGCGCAGCGGAGGCCCGTGTCTCGGCGCCCGTCCTTGCCAAGGAACGCGAGGAGCTCATCGACCGTATCGACGCCGAGACGTCGGCGGCCGACAGCCTCGAGTCCCAGGTGGACAAGTTGCGGGGCGACGTGAGCGAGCGTCAACGTAAAGCGTTGGAAAAGCATGGTGGGGACCAGGGCGAGCTGGTGGCGCTGCTCTCCGGGGCGACCGCGGTGCAGGGGCCCGGTGTGAAGCTCGTCGTCGACGACGCGAAGGACACCGATCAGGGAGGTGGCGGACCGCGGGAGACCAGCGGTTTCGCCGATACCGGGCGGGTGCGCGACCGGGACCTGCAGCGGGTCGTCAACGGTCTGTGGCAGTCCGGCGCGGAAGCGATCTCCATCAACGGGCAGCGGCTGACAGCCCTGTCGGCCATCCGTGCCGCGGGCGACGCCATACTGGTCGACAACAGACCGCTCGTGCCGCCGTACACGGTGCTTGCGGTGGGGGACGGGAAGCGGCTCAGTACCGCGTTCCAGGACAGTGCCGACGGTCAGTATCTGCAGGCGCTGAAGGACACGTTCTCCATCAGGACGAGCATCTCCGTCCAGGACCAGGTGCGCCTCCCGGCTGCTCCGAGCCTGATCGTACGAACAGCAGAGCCGAAGGCCGCAGACACCGGCAGTGGTGCGGCAGACACAGGGAAGGGCACATCGTGATCGCCGTACTGGGCCTCGTCGTGGGAGTCGTGGTCGGACTGTTGGTCCGGCCCGAGGTGCCGGCGGTGGTCGAGCCCTATCTTCCGATCGCTGTCGTGGCTGCGCTGGACGCGGTCTTCGGCGGTCTGCGGGCCATGCTCGACGGCATCTTCGTCGACAAGGTCTTCGTGGTGTCGTTCCTCTCGAACGTCGTCGTGGCCGCCCTGATCGTGTTCCTGGGCGACAAGCTGGGTGTGGGTGCCCAGCTCTCCACCGGTGTGGTGGTCGTGCTCGGCATCCGGATCTTCTCCAACGCCGCGGCGATCCGCCGGCACGTCTTCCGGGCCTGAAGCCGATGAGCGACGAAGAATTCTCCCGTCACACCGAGCGCACCGGCGAGCCGCCGGCCGGCGCCCCCGAGGAGCTCACCGGGCGCCGGCGGCTGATCGCCGCCGTGTGGCCGCCCCGGGTGACCCGGGCTCAACTCATCGTGGCGCTGCTGCTGTTCGTCCTGGGCCTGGGGCTGGCGATCCAGGTGCGGTCGAACAGCGACAACAGCGCGCTGCGCGGCGCGCGCCAGGAGGACCTGGTCCGTATCCTCGATGAACTCGACGACCGTACGCAGCGTCTTGAAGACGAGAAGCAGCGTCTGGACGATCAGCGAACGGAGCTCGAGAACAGCTCGGACCAGGCTGAGGAAGCGCGTAAGCAGACGGTGGAGAAGGAGCGGCAACTCGGTATCCTCGCGGGCACCGTGGCGGCGCACGGGCCCGGGATCACGTTGACGATCAACGACCCGGGCGGCGCGGTGGAGCCGGACATGCTGCTCGACGCACTCCAGGAGCTGCGTGCGGCCGGTGCCGAGGCGATCGAGGTCAACGGGGTGAGGGTGGTTGCCAATACGTACTTCTCCGGTGACGGCGGTGACATCAAGGTCGACGACCGGCGGATCTCCGCGCCGTACGTCTTCCAGGTCATCGGCAAGCCGCAGGACCTGGAGCCGGCGCTGAACATCCCCGGCGGCGTCGTGCAGACGCTGGAGAAGGAGCAGGCCACCGTGCATGTGGCACAGGCCGACGACATCGTCGTGGATGCCTTGCGACCGGCGAAGCGGCCTGACTACGCTCGGTCGTCCTCCCAGTGATGCCGCCGGGTACAGGGGTCGAAGGACACGGGCACGAGGTTGCGGGGGGTCGCCGCATCGTAATGGTGACGCGTGGTGGAAACTGTCGAGTGACTACGGACGTTGTGAAGATGTCCGGGTCGGCAGGTGTGTTCATTCAGGGTTCGTCCTGCCCCACGGGCGGGTCTATTTCGGTCAAGGGGAATCGCCCGTGAAGTTGTTTGGGAAGTTGTTCGGCAAGAGCGCACGCGATGAAGCTGCCCGCCATCGCGCACCGCGCCATGGCCAAGCCGATGAGCAGGGCACGGAGCGCCCGCTCTTCCGCGACGAGGTGGCGGGTGCGGGCGGTGACATTTCGGGTGGTTCCGGCGCGTCGTCTGTTGACCCTGCCGGTGCGGGCCGCATAGGTTTCGGAGATCCATCGACCTCAAGTACGGGTGGAGGGTTTGCATCCATGCCGGTCTGTACGAGGTGCGGTCATCGCAACGCCGAGGCCAGTCGTTTCTGCTCCAACTGTGGTGCTCCGCTGAGGGGTGGTGCTCCGTCCGAGCGCCCCTCGGAGACGACCTCGACCATTTCCATCTCCGGTCTCGAGGCGTACGAGGCGGAGGCCACGGGTCAGACGTCCGTGCCGTCCCTCTCTCCCGAGGCACAGGCCGCCGTCGACGCCCTGCCGCTCGGCTCGGCGCTCCTGGTGGTGCGCCGCGGTCCGAACTCCGGCAGCCGCTTCCTGCTGGACAGCGAGCTGACCACGGCCGGCCGGCATCCGCAGAGCGACATCTTCCTCGACGACGTGACGGTCTCGCGCCGCCATGTGGAGTTCCGCCGGAGCCCCGACGGCAGCTTCACGGTCGAGGACGTCGGCAGTCTCAACGGCACGTACGTCAATCGTGAGCGCATCGACTCCGTCGCGCTGTCCAACGGCGACGAGGTGCAGATCGGGAAGTACCGGCTGGTCTTCTACGCGAGCCAGCGGGGCATCTGACCCGTCAGGGAAGGTCCATGCTGAGAACACCGACGGGCGGTGCCGGTCACGGCACCGCCACCGCCGACGACCGTGCGATGAGTATCGGCGCGGTGCTCCTGCAGCTGCGGGACGAGTTTCCCGAAGTCACCATCTCCAAGATTCGTTTTCTGGAGGCCGAGGGGCTTGTCGAGCCGCAGCGGACGCCTTCCGGATACCGGAAGTTCCGGCCCGACGACGTCGAGCGGCTGGCACAGGTGCTGCGGATGCAGCGGGACCACTATCTTCCGCTGAAGGTCATCCGGGAGCATCTGGACGCCCTCGCCCGTGGTGAACAGGTGTCCCTGCCGTCCGCGGGCGGGCAGCGGGACCTGACCGACGGTTCCGGCGACGCCGGGTCCGGGCGGGCGACCGCGGCGCGGATCGGGCGCGCGGAGCTGCTGGCGGCCGCCGAGGTCACCGAGAGCGAGCTCGAGGAGTGGGAGTCGTACGGCCTTGTCGCTCCGACGGCGGAAGGCGGCTACGACGCCGAGACGGTGACCGTGGCCAAACTTGTGGCGGATCTGGGTCGATTCGGTCTCGAACCGCGTCATCTGCGGGCCATGCGAGGGGCTGCGGAGCGTGAGGCCGGGCTGATCGAGCAGGTGGTCGCTCCCCTGCGCCGGCACCGGAATCCGCAGACCAGAGCACATGCGGAGGCCACGGCGAAGGAGCTCGCGGAGCTGTCCGTACGGCTTCATTCGGCCTTCGTGCAGACCACTCTGCGGATCCGACTCCACTGATCACGGGGAAGCCCGACTACCCAAACCTGCCGAGCACGTCCTAGGGTTGCTGTGTGAACGAGCTCGACGTTGTGGGTGTCCGGGTGGAAATGCCCTCCAACCAACCGATCGTGCTCCTGCGTGAAGTGGGAGGCGACCGGTACCTCCCCATTTGGATCGGTCCTGGTGAGGCGACTGCGATCGCCTTCGCCCAGCAGGGCATGGCTCCGGCCAGGCCGCTGACCCATGATCTCTTCAAGGATGTGCTCGAGGCCCTCGGCCAGGAGCTCACCGAGGTCCGCATCACGGACCTCCGGGAAGGGGTCTTCTACGCGGAGCTGGTCTTCGCCGGCGGGGTCGAGGTGAGCGCGCGTCCGTCCGACGCCATAGCGCTCGCGCTGCGCACCGGCACGCCGATCTACGGCAGTGACGGGGTGCTCGACGACGCGGGAATCGCCATCCCGGACGAGCAGGAGGACGAGGTCGAGAAGTTCCGGGAGTTCCTCGACCAGATCTCACCGGAGGACTTCGGTACCAACAGCCAGTGACCGTCCGACGGAGGTGTCGTCAGCGCATCCGGCAAGCCTTTCCCGGTAATGGGACACGGGAAACCACCCTCAGGGTGATTATCACCCGGCGTGCCGAGTGTGGCGATCGTTGACGCACCCCGAGTGACTGCCTACCTTCGAGATGGCAGGTCAAGGACGGAGGTCGGCGTGAGAAACAGCGGCGACGGTACGGCAGCGGGTGGGCCGTATCTGCAGCATGGAAGTACAGCCGGCCACTCCATCAGGCAACCGGTTCAACCGGCGGCGATGGCAGGGGACGGGGCGGCAGCGGCCGACGACATCGGGTATCGCGGGCCGACGGCGTGCGCGGCGGCGGGGATCACCTATCGGCAGCTCGACTACTGGGCACGCACGGGGCTCGTCGAGCCGAGCGTGCGTCCCGCCTACGGATCGGGCACGCAGCGCCTCTACAGCTTCAGGGACGTCGTTCTGCTGAAGATCGTGAAGCGCTTCCTGGACACCGGTGTGGCGCTGCAGAACATCCGCACCACGGTCCAGCATCTGCGCGCCCGGGGGTTCCAGGATCTGGAGCGGATGACACTCATGAGCGACGGTGCGACGGTCTACGAGTGCTGCTCGCCCGACGAGGTCGTGGATCTGCTCCAGGGCGGCCAAGGGGTCTTCGGCATCGCCGTCGGCGTGGTGTGGCGGGACGTCGACGCCGCGCTGTCGCAGCTGCACGGCGAGCGGGTGGACACCGGTGAGACGCTGGTCGGCAACAACCCCACCGACGAGCTCGCCCGGCGGCGCAACCGCGCGGTCTGACCGTGTGCGGATCCGGGGTGCGGCGATTGTCAGTGCCGTAGGGCAGCATCGATTGATGTGAGAGCCGCGCCCACCATCCTCCATCTCGACATGGATGCCTTCTACGCCTCTGCGGAGCAGGCGGCGAAGCCCAGCCTGCGCGGCAAGCCGGTCGTGGTGGGCGGGCTGGGGCCGCGAGGGGTCGTCGCCACCGCGTCGTACGAGGCCCGGCGGTTCGGGGTGCATTCGGCGATGCCGACGGCCCAGGCACGGCGCCTGGCGCCCAACGCCGCCTACCTGGTGCCGCGCTTCCTGCTGTACCGGACCGTGAGCGACCAGGTGATGGAGCTGCTCGGGCGGCTCTCACCGCTGGTGGAGCCGCTCAGCCTGGACGAGGCCTTTGTCGACCTGGAGGCCGGCGGGGTGGCCGACGACTCGGCCTCGGCGCGGGCCGTCGGTGAGCAGTTGCGGGAGGCCATCAGAGCCGTCACGGGCCTCACCGGTTCGGTGGGTCTCGCGGGGTCGAAGATGCTGGCCAAGATCGCCTCGGAGGAGGCCAAGCCGAACGGGCTGCTGCTCATCGAGCCGGGCACCGAGCGCGAGCTGCTCGCGCCCATGTCCGTGCGGATCCTGCCCGGCGTCGGACCGGCCACAGGGGACCACCTGCGACGCGCCGGGATGACCACCGTCGACGACCTGGCCGAGGCGGGGGAGGCGGAGCTCGTACGGCTGCTCGGCAAGGCCCACGGCGTCTCACTGCACCGCATGGCGCTCGGGTACGACAACCGCCCCGTCGTGGCGGAGCGCGACGCGAAGTCGGTCTCGGTCGAGGACACCTTCGATATGGACCTGCACGACCGGGTCCGGGTCAGGACGGAGGTCGACCGGCTGGCCGACCGGTGTGTCCAGCGGCTGCGGGCCGCGGAGCGATCGGGGCGGACCGTGGTGCTGAAGGTCCGCAGGTACGACTTCTCGACGCTCACGCGGTCCGAGACGCTGCGGGGGCCCACGGACGACCCCGCGGTCGTCAGAGAGGCGGCCGCGCGGCTCCTGGAGGCCGTGGACACCACCGGAGGCGTACGGCTCCTCGGAGTGGGTGTCACGGGGCTCGCCGACTACACCCAGGAAGATCTCTTCGCGCAGGCGGCCGGTGAACGGGCCGCGCCCGACGCCCCGGTCGCCGAGGACCGGGGCCCCGGCGAGCACGGAGACGAGTCGGCGGCCGGTGCACCGGAGCAGGAGACCCCCGAGCAGCTCGCGGCCCGGCGCTGGCCCGCCGGACACGACGTACGCCATGACACCTTCGGTCACGGGTGGGTGCAGGGAAGCGGGGTGGGCCGGGTGACGGTGCGGTTCGAGGAACCCGAGTCGCCGCCCGGCCGGGTGCGCACGTTCCGTGTCGACGATCCGGAGCTGTGTCCCGCGGATCCGCTGCCACTGGTGCGCGACCCCGTGGACTACTCGTCCTGGCCGGCCAGCCTGCCGAAGTCGCGGTCCGGTCCCGGCTCCTCTGGGGGCGAGTCCAGACCGTAGTGCCGGTAGAGCTGAAGCTCCTGTTCCGGCGAGAGATGGCGGCCCACGCCGAAGTCGGGCGCGTCTTTGATGAGTGCACGGTCGAACGGGATGCGGAGCGAATCCTCGACGAATTCGCTGGGCTCCAGCGGGACGAAGGCGTCCCTGCTGAACAGCCCGGTACGTACGGCGGCCCACTCGGGGACGCCTGTCGCGTCGTCGAGATACACCTCGTCGATGGTGCCTATCTTGGTGCCCTTGCGGTCGAACGCCTTGCGGCCGATAAGGCTCCGCGGATCGATGTCGGTCTGCACGGTCCCTCCCATTGGTCGCGGCTACTCCACAGCACTACGAAAGTGCAGATCCGGGGCTTCGGCCACTCGAGACTTCCGGGACCAAGCCCGCTGGTAGGCTGGTTATGGCTGCTGACCCCGTGCGGGAGAGTCCTCCGGAGCAAATCCGGCAGGCGCCGAAGGAGCAAATCCTCCCCGGAATCTCTCAGGCCCCCGTACCGCACGGACGAGGTCACTCTGGAAAGCAGGGCGGGTTTCGTGGCGGCAGACGCCGGGACGGATCCCTTCCTCACCGACGGTGAAAGTCGGTACGCCGCAGGGCGGACCGGTGAAGCTCTCAGGTTGAGATGACAGAGGGGGAGGCCGTCCGGGCACCCGCGCCGCGGTGCCCCTCGCAGGTCGTGACAGACCAGGAGGCCTCCACCATGACCCCCCGTCGCACTCCGCTCTCCCAGCTGGAGCAGGGCATCCCCTTCGAACAGCGCCACATCGGACCTGATGCCGAGGCGCAGGCGAAGATGCTCGCCCAGGTCGGTTACGGCTCGCTCGACGACCTGACCGCGGCCGCGGTGCCCGATGTCATCAAGAGCGCGGAGGCGCTGCAGCTGCCGACGGCCCGCACCGAGGCCGAGGTCCTGGCCGAGCTGCGCTCGCTCGCCGACCGCAACCAGGTCCTCGCCCCGATGATCGGGCTCGGCTACTACGGCACCTTCACCCCGCCGGTGATCCTCCGCAACGTCATGGAGAACCCCGCCTGGTACACGGCCTACACGCCGTATCAGCCGGAGATCTCGCAGGGCCGACTCGAGGCTCTCCTCAACTTCCAGACGATGGTCGCCGAGCTGACCGGGTTGCCGACCTCCGGCGCCTCACTGCTGGACGAGGGCACTGCGGCCGCCGAGGCCATGGCGCTCGCGCGGCGCGTCGGCAAGGTCAAGAACGGCGTCTTCCTGGTGGACGTGGACACCCTGCCCCAGACCATCGCCGTGATAGAGACCCGCGCCGAGCCGACCGGTGTCGAGGTGGTCGTCGCCGACCTCAGCGAGGGAATCCCCGCCGACATCGCCGAGGGCGGTGTGTTCGGCGTGCTGCTCCAGTACCCGGGAGCCTCCGGCGCCGTCCGGGACATCAAGCCCGTCATCGAGCAGGCCCATGAGCTCGGCGCCGTCGTCACGGTCGCCGCCGACCTGCTGGCCCTGACCCTCCTCACCTCGCCCGGCGACCTCGGCGCGGACATCGCCGTCGGCACCACGCAGCGCTTCGGTGTTCCGATGGGCTTCGGCGGACCGCACGCGGGCTTCATGGCCGTGCGCGAGAAGTTCGCCCGCAGCCTGCCCGGCCGCCTCGTCGGTGTCTCCGTCGACGCGGACGGCAACAAGGCGTACCGCCTCGCCCTGCAGACCCGCGAGCAGCACATCCGCCGCGAAAAGGCGACCAGCAACATCTGTACCGCTCAGGTGCTGCTCGCCGTCATGGCCGGGATGTACGCCGTCTACCACGGCCCCGACGGGCTGCGGACGATCGCGCGGCGCACGCACCGGTACGCGGCGATCCTGGCCGAGGGCCTGCGGGCTGCCTCCATCGACGTCGAGACCGACGCCTACTTCGACACGCTCACCGTGCGCGTCCCGGGCAGGGCCGCCCAGGTCGTCGCCGACGCCCGTGAGCGCGGTGTCAACCTGCGGTTCGTCGACGCCGACCTGGTCTCCGTCGCCTGCGACGAGACCACCACCCGTACGCAGATCGCCGCCGTGTGGGCCGCCTTCGGCACCGACGGCGACATCGAGGCACTGGACGGTGCGGCCGTCGACGCGCTGCCGGACTCCCTGCTGCGCACCGACGCATTCCTCACCCACCCGGTCTTCCACCAGCACCGTTCCGAGACCGCGATGCTCCGCTACCTGCGCAAGCTCGCAGACCGCGACTACGCGCTGGACCGCGGCATGATTCCGCTCGGCTCCTGCACCATGAAGCTGAACGCGACCGCCGAGATGGAGTCGATCACCTGGCCGGAATTCGGGGCGCTCCACCCGTTCGCGCCGGCCGAGCAGGCGGAGGGCTTCCTCACGCTCATTCGTGAGCTCGAGGAGCGTCTCGCCGAGGTCACCGGATACGACGCCGTCTCCCTTCAGCCGAACGCGGGCTCGCAGGGCGAGTTCGCGGGCCTGCTGGCCGTTCGCGCGTACCACCGGGCCAACGGCGACGACCAGCGGACCGTCTGCCTCATCCCCTCCTCCGCGCACGGCACCAACGCCGCGAGCGCCGTGATGGCGGGCATGAAGGTCGTCGTGGTGAAGACCGCCGACGACGGTGAGATCGACGTCGCGGACCTCCGCGCGAAGATCCAGCAGTACCGCGACGAGCTGGCCGTACTCATGATCACGTACCCGTCGACGCACGGTGTGTTCGAGGAGCACGTCGCCGACATCTGCGCCGAGGTGCACGATGCGGGCGGTCAGGTGTACGTCGACGGCGCCAACCTCAACGCGCTCGTCGGCCTTGCCAAGCCGGGCCGGTTCGGCGGCGACGTCTCGCACCTGAACCTGCACAAGACCTTCTGCATCCCGCACGGCGGCGGCGGCCCGGGCGTCGGCCCGGTCGGTGTCCGTGCGCACCTCGCGCCGTACCTCCCGAACCACCCGCTGCAGCCCGCCGCGGGGCCCGAGACAGGCGTCGGACCCATCTCGGCCGCTCCGTGGGGCTCAGCCGGCATTCTGCCGATCTCGTGGGCGTACGTACGTCTGATGGGCGGCGAGGGCCTGAAGCGTGCGACGCAGGTCGCCGTACTCGCCGCCAACTACATCGCCAAGCGTCTGGAGCCGCACTACCCGATCCTGTACACCGGCCCGGCCGGACTCGTCGCGCACGAGTGCATCGTGGATCTCCGGCCGATCTCCAAGGCGACCGGCGTCAGTGTCGACGACATCGCCAAGCGCCTGGTCGACTACGGGTTCCACGCGCCGACCATGTCCTTCCCGGTGGCCGGGACGCTGATGATCGAGCCGACCGAGAGCGAGGACCTTGCCGAGCTCGACCGGTTCTGCGACACGATGATCGCCATTCGCCACGAGGTCGAGAAGGTCGCCTCCGGCGAGTGGACCGCGGACGACAACCCGCTGACGAACGCCCCGCACACGGCCGCCATGCTCGGCGGGGAGTGGAAGCACGGCTACAGCCGTGAGGAGGCCGTCTTCCCGGCCGGAGTCTCGGCCGCCGACAAGTACTGGCCGCCGGTGCGTCGGATCGACGGTGCGTTCGGTGACCGTAACCTCGTCTGCTCCTGCCCGCCGCTGGACGAGTACGACAACTGACCCACCCTTCGGGGTGTGACGCGGACATGCGTCGGGGCCGGTGCGGAGATCTTCTCCGGGCCGGCCCCCGTTCGTACGGGCCGCGGTCAGGCGGCCTTCATCACCTGGCCGGTTCCCAGCGGGCGGTGCGGGGCGATGATCTGCCCGTCCGGGAGCAGCTCACCGGTGTCCTCGAAGAGCAGGACGCCGTTGCACAGCAGGCTCCAGCCCTGTTCCGGGTGGTGAGCCATCAGACGGGCGGCCTCCCGGTCGGCTGAGTCGGCGGTCGGGCAGGGTGGCTGGTGCTGGCACATGGGTGGGTTCTTTCGCTGCGTTGTAGTGAGTGTCCTGCGGCTTGATGAGGTGTTCATGGCCGCCCCCCGTATCAATCGGTCCGGTCCCAGTGTTGCCCCACGGGCGTCAATCCGCAGGGATTTCGCGGCAGCTCTTCTCCTACTCCCATGACGCATCACCCGGCCGGACGGTTCAACACAACTGCACTGTCCCTTCGGGTGGTTCGGGGTGGCCGGACCGGACTAGTCCGGATGGCCTCCGAGTGCGTACGAGCAGTAGTGTGCCCCGCCACCGGAAACGGCGACGGGGCACAGCACTGCGGGCCGGAGGCGGGCTGTGGTCAGGCCGGTGAACCGAGCAGGGGACCGGGGCCAGGGGTGATACGCAGCGTCATCACGGGGAGCAGATCGGCGACCCGGTGCGGGCGGTGTGCCGCGATGCCGGGTGGGGCGGGAGCCAGCGGTACCAGAAGGTCGGTCGGGGCGAGGGCTCCGCCGGACGCATCGGCGTCGACGTCCTCGTGCAGCCACAGTGTCAGCATGTAGAGCTCGGGGATGGAGAGCAGCCGTGGCTGATAGTGCGCGGTCAGCGGCTCCGCCTGACGCAGTGCGAGTTCGGTCGAGGCGATGTACGGACCCTCGAAGAAGTGCGAGAAGGTCCACCCGTCCGGGGTGAGCATGGTGTCCGCCGCGGCGACGGCCCGCTCCGGACTGCGGATCAGGAAGCGCCACGCGGCCAGGCTGGTGCGTGGTGCGAGCCCGCTCGGGCCGATCCGGTCCAGCACATGGACGGGCAACGGGAGTTCGGGGCTCAGCGGTCCCTGGACGGACCGGAGAGCCGGGGTGCGGGCCTCACGGACTGCGGTGGGTGAACCGAGTGCCGCGAGGACGCTGCGCAGGGCGGGCGCGGGAGCCGGAGGTACGTGCAGCGGCATAGTGGGTCGCCTCTCACTTCGGAGACACGGTGATGCGTGGGCGGGGGCAGACGGCGCTGTCGGCGTGCGGGGCCAGAGGAGGCCGGTGATTGGGCCGGTGCGTCAACTCTCTGCCTCGTCCGCGGAGTTTATACGACAGGTGTTCACACGGTGTTTCCGCTAGCCGCCTCAGGTATTGCCGGCAAGGCGGTATCCGGACTTTATTATGCGGAGAACCTGCTGATTCGGTGTGTGTGGCGCAGCTGCTGCCTGGTGTTTTTTCCCGGCCGCGGTCGGCCGAAACACGTCGACGATTTCACCACCGCCGTACGGTGGGAACTGCGCAGTGCTTCATGCCGACGGAATGTGCCCCCGGCGGCCACACTCAGATTAGTGGCTCCGCGCTGTCCGTGGGGGCGTTATCGATCACCTGCCTGGGCATTATCGACCGTGACGCGAGCGGCCTGGGCCACGGGCTGCCCACTCGAGGAGGGATGCTTCGATGGGGGAGAAGGTCGTGGCGGGCGCCTTTGACCTGTCCGATCGGCAGAGGTACCGGAGGAAGCTCCACCTGTGCCTGGAGGGGCTGGGGAGGCTCCTGGCGGAGCAGAGGTTCGACCGCCCGCGCAACCTCATGGGCATGGAGATCGAGCTGAATCTGGCAGGTGCGGACGGCCTGCCGAGGATGATGAATGCGGAGGTGCTGGAGCGGATCGCGAGCCGTGATTTCCAGACCGAACTCGGGATGTTCAATTTGGAAGTGAACATAGTCCCGCACCGTCTGGACGGGCGCGTATTCGATCAACTGGCCGAGGAGCTCAGGACCGGCCTCGGATATGCCCACCGGAAGGCGGGAGAGGTCGACGCGGGCATCATGATGATCGGAATACTGCCGACCCTCGACCACCGGGACCTGGTCTCGGCGAACCTCTCGGACGGGGACCGCTACGCGCTGCTGAACGATCAAATGGTGGCGGCCCGCGGCGAGGATTTCGCGCTCGATATCGAAGGCGTCGAACGATTGGTCTGTACCTCCACCTCGATTACGCCCGAAGCGGCCTGTACCTCGGTCCAGCTGCATCTGCAGGTGACCCCGGCACGGTTCGCGGACGTGTGGAACGCGGCGCAGGCCGTCGCCGCCGTGCAGATCGCCCTCGGGGCCAACTCGCCCTTCCTGTTCGGCAGGGAACTGTGGCGGGAGTCCCGCCCGCCGCTCTTCCAGCAGGCCACCGACACCAGGCCGCCCGAACTGCAGAACCAGGGAGTGCGCCCGCGAACCTGGTTCGGCGAGCGATGGATAAGTTCCGCGTACGAGCTCTTCGAGGAGAATCTGCGCTATTTCCCGCCGCTGCTGCCGATCTGTGACGAGGAGGACCCGCTCCAGGTCCTCGACGAGGGTGGGGTGCCGGCGCTCCAGGAACTCGTGCTGCACAACGGTACGGTCTACCGCTGGAACCGGCCGGTGTACGGGCTGGCCGACGGCGTACCCCATCTCCGCGTCGAGAATCGTGTCCTGCCCGCCGGGCCCACCGTCACCGATGTGATGGCCAACGCCGCGCTCTACTACGGCCTGGTGCGGGCACTCGCCGAGGAGTCCCGACCGGTGTGGACCAGGCTGCCGTTCGCCGCCGCGGCCGAGAACTTCGAGACCGCCTGCCGCCGGGGCATCGACGCCGAACTGATCTGGCCCCGGCCGGGCCGGTCGGGCGGGCTGACGCGGATACCGGCCGTCAAGCTCGTACGGGACGAACTGCTGCCGCTCGCCGCGGCGGGGCTCGATGCCTGGAACATCGAGCCCGCGGACCGCGACCACTACCTCGGGGTCATCGAGGAGCGTTGCAAGCGGCGGGTGAACGGCGCGTCCTGGCAGGCGGACACATACCACCGGGGGCTGGACGCCGGGCTCGCACGGGACGCGGCGCTCGGGGCGACGACGCGCCGGTATGCCGAGCTGATGCACAGTGGCGAGCCCGTGCACAGCTGGCCGGTCGGCTTCCCGGACAGCCCGTAGACCGGCGCGGTCCGACGTTGTGCCGGGTGCGCCATGTGGGCGCTGTTCGATGCCGTTCCCGGCCGAGCGCCGGCTGTCCCTGGGCGGCGCTCGGCCGCTCTGTCCGGCTGTCGTCACGGCCCGCAGAATCACGGCCTGGATCTCTGCAGGGTCGGTGACCTGGTAGCCGCCGCCGGCCCTGGCCATCTCGTCCACCTCCTCGCGGTCGGCCTCGGGGCCGACCGCGAGGGCGAGGAGCGGTACCGGGCGCTCCGGGTCGGCGAGCCGCTCGAGCTCCGCGATCAGGGCGCGGCGGGAGACGGAGCGGTCGTCCTGGTTCGAGCCGTCGGAGGATCACGACGGCGTTGAACTTCCCCTTCACATAGGCCGACTGTGCCTACTCCGCCCTGCTCGTCCGACGAAGCGGCGGTGCCGGTGAGAGCGAGCAGGCCGGTGGCACTGCGCGCGGGATCGGCCACACCGAGACGCACCTTGTCCGACTTCGTCGCCGAGGCCATCAACTCGGCCCAGGAGTACTCCTTCTTCGGCCGGCCGAGAGCCTTCGCCGCCGAAGGGGTCACGGCGAGGGTGACCGGCGAGGAAGCGATGGAGTCTCCGGGTGTGATCGGGATGCCCTCGCCCGTGCCTCGACCCGGTCCAGCCGGAGATCGGAGTCGGGCGGCCAGATCCGGTGGTCCGGGGTGCGGGTGCCGGCGGAGAGCGCATCGGCGACCTGGTGCGAATCGCGGGCGACGACCTGGACATGGAGGCAGCGCCCGTCGCACCTGACCTGGTCCTTGCGCGCCTTGTCGGCGACCGCACGCACGGCGGGGGCGATGTCGGGGGAGGTCATCAAGGAGAGCCGTACGGCGGACCCCTCGCAGGACCTGGAGAACGACAACAGGACACCCTGCGCAGTGCCGTACCTGCCGCCACACCGAGGACGAGCGTGGTGGCGATGACAACGGTGCGGCGGCGGCGCGGCCGAGAGCTGTTCCCGTTCGGTCGCGTCGCGAAGTCATCGGGCAAGCTGTGGCGTCCCATGTCGGTGGTGCCCCTCCTTGACGACGAACAAGGAAATGGGAGACCACATCATCACCAGTGGTGGTCGCCCCCCGGCCGGTCGAGCATGATCTTCGTACCTGCATACGAGACCCCGGCGGGACGGGGAGCAGGATGAGACGCGAACGCACAACTGAAGGCGGGTGTACAGGTGGAGGAGGGGCGTGTGGCTGATTCATTCCCTCAGGAGGACGTGTCGCGACGGATCCTGCGGTCCGAAACGGTGCTGGTGCTGGCTCTGTCGCTGGGTGCCAGCGCGGTGTCCGCCCTGATCAGTTTTGTCGGATCGCTGACGAAACCGGGGGCTCTGAAGGAGCAGGCGGCGACGCTCAACAGTTCGTACGCTCCAGGACGCCCCTGGCTGGACCTCGCCTGGCAGCTCTTCGGCATCGCCACGGCGCTGGTCCCCGTCGCACTGGTGGCGCATCTGCTGATCAGGGAGGGGGCGAGCCTGCGCGTCATCGGCTTCGACCGGACCAGGCCCAGGTCGGACCTGGGGCGCGGGGTGTTGATCGCGGCGGGGATCGGCAGCGCCGGCCTCGCCTTCTACCTGCTGGCGCGGGCCGCCGGGTTCAACCTCACGGTGGTGCCGGAGTCGCTTCCCGCTGTGTGGTGGAAGTATCCGGTCCTGATCCTCTCCGCGCTGCAGAACTCCGTGGTGGAGGAAGTGATCGTCGTCGGGTATCTGCTGCGCAGGCTCGGGCAGTTGGGGTGGACGCCGATGGCCGCCCTGGTGGCGAGTTCGGTACTGCGCGGCTCGTACCACCTCTACCAGGGGATCGGCGGGTTCATCGGCAACATGGTGATGGGCGTCGTCTTCGTACTGCTGTACCGGCGATGGGGACGCGTGGGCCCGCTGGTCGTGGCACATGCGCTGCTCGACATCGGGGCGTTCGTCGGGTACGCGCTGCTGGCCGGGAAGGTGGGGTGGCTGCCGACGCCGTGAGCGGGGGGCGCGGCAGAAGGGGCGTACGGATCGTCGCGCACGCCACCTCTCCCGTCGGTCAGAAAGTGGTCAGCAGTTCTCCGTCGACGACTGTCACCGCGCTGCCCGTCAGCAGTGTGCGTTCGCCGCGCAGCGACGTGCGGACCAGACCCGAGCGGGCCGAGGCCTGCAGGCCGGTCAGTTCGTCCCGGCCGAAGCGGGCCGACCAGAAGGGGGCCAGTGCGGTGTGCGCGCTGCCGGTGACCGGGTCCTCGTCGATGCCGACCCGCGGGAAGAAGCCGCGGGAGACGTAGTCGTAGCCACGGGACGGGTCCTCGGCGGCGGCGGTGGCGATGATGCCGCGGCGTGAGCAGGAGGCCAGCGCGGCGAAGTCCGGGGCCAGTGCGCGTACGGACGTCTCGTCGGCCAGTTCGACGAGCAGGTCGCCGATATGGTCGCCGGTGTCATGGATGGACAGCGGCTCGGCGCCCAGGGCGGCGGCCAGTCCGGCCGGGGCATCGGCCGCCGTGAGCGGGGCCGTGGGGAAGTCGAGCGTGAGCGAGCCGTCCGGGTGGGCGGTGGAGGTGAGGATTCCGCAGCGGGCGGCGAAACGCACCGTTCCGCTCGCCGCTTCGGTGGTGTGCAGGACGTGCGCCGTGGCGAGGGTGGCGTGCCCGCACATGTCCACTTCGGTGGCAGGGGTGAACCAGCGCAGCGCCCAGTCCGCCTCTCCACCCGGAGGCAGGGGGTGCGCGAAGGCGGTTTCGGAGAGGTTCATCTCCAGGGCGACCTGCTGGAGCCGGTCGGCTTCGGGGAAGGCGTCGGAGTCCAGGAGCAGGACGGCTGCGGGGTTCCCGGTGAAGGGGCGGTCGGTGAACGCGTCGACGATTCGGATCTTCATGGGACGACCGTAGAGGTCCTGGACGTCGGCGGACCAAGGCCAATTCCAGGTCGCCGGCCCGGGATGTCGAGTGCCGCCCCGAAGCGTTACGGCCGACGTCCCCAGGCGGACACGAGCGGGGCGGTGGCCAGATCCAGGCGTCCGGTGGCGACGTTCTTCAGATGCCGGTCGATGTCCTCGTCGGTCGCGAGACCGGATGCCACGAGCCGGTCGCGGATCTGGCGCACGGTGGCGGCCTCGAGGACGGTGCACGCCGGTGAGGTGATCGGGAAGTACGCGTCGGCCTGCACATCCGCCAGACCCGCCTCGCGCAGCAGCCGGGGCAGGGTCCGGCCGTAGGTGAGGTCTGCACCGCGGGCCGCCATGAGTTCACGGAAGCCTGACCGGAGGCGATTGGCGAGGCGCTGTTCGGGGCCCGACTCGTCGGGGCACAGCAGCGGCTGCAACCCGGGGTCGGCGTCCTCCAGGAGGAGTACCCCACCGGGGCGCAGCGCCTGAATCATGCGGCGCAGCGCCTCGGCACGGTCGGTGACGTGCACCAGGACCAGCCGGGCGTGGACCAGGTCGAAGCCACCGGCAGGCGGGGGATCGGCGGCGACATCGTGGCGCAGCACCTCGACGACCTCGTCCGCGGCGCCCTGCGCCCACGACACATCGATGTCCGTCGCGACCACCGCGCCGGTCGGACCGACCCGCGCGGCCAGCCCTGCGGGAACGGAGGGGCCACCGGCCCCGACCTCCCAGCAGCGCTTGCCTGTGGTGATCCCGAGCCGATCGACATGGCGGAAGGTCACCGGGTCGAAGAGTTCGGCGAGGGCACCGAAGCGGATGCCCGCTTCGGACTGCCGGTTGTCGAGCAGGTAGCCGTGGTCCGGGCCGGACCCGTGCTCCGGGGCGGGTGCAGTCATGTCGCGTCGCCTTCGTCCTGTGCCGTCTCGCGGCAAGTATGCAAGGCCCTTCCGAAGCGATTGCCGTACGACCGGTTCCGATATATCGTTGACGCATCGCGACAGATCAACGATGGAAGGAGCGTAGCGATGCGTTCACATGGGCACGAGCACGAGCACGGACATGGGCACTGCGGGCCCGGTCATCAAGGTCGGGGCGACTTCGAGGGGCGCCGCGCCTTCGGGCCGTTCGGTCCGCCCTTCGGTGGCGGTCCGTTCGGTGGCGGCCCCTTCGGTGGGGGACGCGGTCGTGGAGGTGGCCGGGGCAGGGCGCGTCGTGGTGACGTCCGCGCTTCGATCCTGGCGTTGCTGAAGGACCGGCCGATGCACGGTTACGAGATGATCCAGGAGATCGGCGAGCGCAGCGGCGGGGCCTGGCGTCCCAGCCCCGGCTCGGTCTATCCGACCCTTCAGCTGCTGGAGGACGAGGGGCTGATCGTCAGTGCGAGCGAGGGCGGCAAGAAGCTCTTCACGCTCACCGACGGCGGCCGCACCGAGGCGGAGTCGGGGCCCGAGGCGCCTTGGGAGGAGGCCGGGCGCGGGGTCGACTGGGAGAGCGTGAACGAGATCCGGCAGGCCGGCTTCGGTCTGATGGAGGCGTTCGGCCAGGTCTGGAAGACCGGCTCGGCCGACCAGCGCCAGAAGGCGCTGTCGGTGATCAACGACGCCCGTAAGAAGCTCTATCTGATCCTTGCCGACGAGCACTGACACGACGAGCACCGACCCGACGGGTGCGGTTCGAGGGGCCCCGCGGCCGAGCCGCGGGGCCCCTCGTCGGCCACGGAGATGGGTCAGGCGGCGACGAGTCCGCCCAGCTTGCGGAGCGACTCGGCGAGCGCGGCGGTCGCCGAGTCCTTGAGCTTGCCCGCCATGAGGGAGACCGCGGCGCCGGTGAACTCTCCGTCGATGCGGACCGTGGTGGCATCGCCGTCGGGTGTCAGCGAGTAGCGCATGGCCAGATTGACACCCATGGGGCCCTTGCCCTTGGTGGTCAGCAGCCGGGCGGTCTCCAGCTCCTCCACCGTCCAGGTCACTTCGGCGGGGAAGCCCATGAGCTTCATGTTCTCCTCATAGGTGGCCGCGAGTTCGAGCGTGGCCGGGCCGCCCTTGGGGAAGCTGGTGTGGGTGGCATTCCACCGGCCGTACGCGGTGAAGTCCGTCAGCTGGGCCCAGACCTTCTCGGCCGGCGCTTCGATACGTGCTTCGGCACTGACTTCGGCCATGCGACCACCCCTTCTCGTCGGGTTACGGTGTCGCGGAACGTAGCCGCAGTAGCGACAACATTCAATACTGATGAACCGTCAGGTATGTTCGGGGCGGCCCGCCCGCCAGATCAGCGCCGCGTCGAAGGGGTCGGACGCGCGAGGGTGCGAGCCGTCGTCGTGGCAGTGGAACGCCGCCCAGAACAGGTCGGCGGGCAGGGCGTCACAGGGTGCGCGGACCCGGTAGACGTATTCCCGGCCGTCGATCGCCGGCAGGGCGACCATCCAAGACGCTCCGGCACTCCCGTCCGGCTGTCGCAAAAGTGCTGACGCGTGAGGGACGTGCAGGGGGCGGCCCGCGGTTGCTCCGGGAGCGCAAGGCAAGGCGGCGCGCGCCATCTCCCGGGATCGTGTCCGTCAATGGCGCGATCTCATCCGTAAGGAGGAGGAACCGCTCTGATGTGCCCAACTTCGGTGGGACACGTAAATGGGCCCCTCCGGGGATGCCCGCGCACCACTGGACTGATGGGGTGAGAGGTGTGCAAAACCGGACGCCGCGGATCCCTCAGCAGCCCGCATCGAACCGTGCTGAGCTCGACGCCATCCTCACACTGGAGCTGGCCTCGGTGGTGACAGCTGCGCGCAGGCGCGCACTGCGTGACGGCGACCGGCAGATCGACACGGCCCATCTGCTGCACTCCCTCATCGAGTCGGACCCGGAGGTCCGTGCGGCCTTCGCCGGTGGGCCGCAGCTCGCCAAGGTGCTCGGGTATCTCGTGCAGCGCTCCATCGGTTACGGGCTCCGCTGGCAGGGCGCGGTGGAGGACTCGGGTGCGCTGCCCACGGTCACGGAGGCGGGCGTGGACGGCTGGTCGCCCTCGGCCGTCTCGGCGATGGAGGGTGCGCGCGGGCGGGCGGAACTGCGCGGTGCCCCGCGGGCCGGGGGACTCGATCTGCTCGCCGCCCTTGCGGCGGACCAGGAGTGCCGGGCCGTCGAGGTGCTCGAACGGGCAGGTGTCGACGCGGCGCTGCTCGCGGACCGGATCACGAAGGCCCTCCGGCAGAGCTGACGCCGATCGCGTGATTCGTCCGACGCGCATGACAGTGGTCACCATGGTGACGGTCCTGACGGCACCTGTCATGATGTCCCGATGCACGCGTCTCAGGGGAGAAGCGCCGGCCTGGGACTAGCCCTTGCCTCGGCGTTCGCATTCGGTGGTTCCGGGGTGGCGGCCAAGCCGCTGATCGAGGCGGGGCTCGACCCGCTTCATGTGGTGTGGCTACGGGTGGCCGGCGCCGCTCTCGTCATGCTGCCCGTGGCCTGGCGCCACCGAGATCTCGTACGCCGTCGGCCGGTGCTGCTGCTGGGCTTCGGACTGCTCGCCGTCGCAGGTGTCCAGGCCTGCTACTTCGCCGCGATCTCCCGTGTCCCCGTCGGCGTGGCGCTGCTCGTCGAGTACCTGGCGCCCGCGCTCGTCCTCGGCTGGGTCCGGTTCGTCCAGCGCCGTCCGGTCACCCGGGCCGCGGCGGTCGGCGTGGTCCTCGCGGTCGGGGGCCTCGCCTGTGTGGTCGAGGTGTGGTCCGGGCTGAGCTTCGACGCCGTCGGGCTGCTGCTCGCCCTCGGTGCCGCGTGCTGCCAGGTCGGCTACTTCGTCCTCTCCGACCAGGGGAGCCAGGACGGCGCGGCGGGCGCGGAGCCTCCGCATCCGGTGGGCGTCATCGCCTACGGACTGCTGATCGGCGCGGTCGTCCTCACCGTGATCGCACGGCCCTGGGGTATGGACTGGTCCCTGCTCGGCGGCAGCGCGGCAATGAACGGGACGGATGTGCCCGCGTGGCTGCTGCTCGTCTGGATCGTTCTGCTCGCCACCGTGATCGCCTATGTCACGGGTGTGATCTCGGTACGGCTGCTCTCCCCGGCGGTGGCGGGTGTCGTCGCCTGTCTGGAGGCGGTCATCGCGACCGTGCTGGCCTGGGTCCTGCTCGGCGAACATCTCTCCGCGCCCCAGCTCTTCGGCGGTTCCTTGGTGCTGATCGGTGCGTTCATCGCCCAGTCGTCGACGCCGAAGGCGCCCTCCGGGCCCGTGGCATCGGGGCCGGGTGAGGCGCAGGGCCAAGGGGAGCACGAGGGCCCCGACGTGGCGCGGGGCGAGGGCCGTACGGCAGTGGCCGAGGACGAGTTGTCCACCGAGCGCGCCGCCACGTAATGTGCTGATCATGCACTTGACCGTACTTCCGCCGCCTGCCGCCTAGCGCGGGCGGCCACCCCTGACGAAGACCGGGCTCGGGCAGTCCCCGAGCGGATCGTCGCTGCCCGCGTGCGGAGCCGAGCGGCCGTCGTCCTGTCTTTCTTGTGGAGAAGTCACGTGTCAAATCCTGCTGCCGGCCTGCCCGTCGGGCGGAGCCTGTTCTATCTGATCGTTGCCGGAGTGGCCTGGGGCACGGCGGGGGCCGCCGCCTCGCTGATCTTCCAGGTCAGCGATCTCGGCCCTCTCGCCCTGTCGTTCTGGCGCTGCGTGGGCGGCCTGGTGCTGCTCCTCGCCGCGCTCGTCCTGCGGCCCCGGCGCACCCCCGCCCCCGCCGAGCCACGGCGGCGCCGACTGCTGCGCATCCTCGGGACCGGTGTCGGCCTCACCGTGTTCCAGAGCGCGTACTTCGCGGCCGTCGAGGCCACCGGCCTCGCGGTCGGGACCGTGGTCACGCTGGGCGCGGGGCCCGTGCTCATCGCGGTCGGTGCGCGGCTGACCATGGGGGAACGGCTGGGCGGCGGCGGACTCGCCGCAGTGGTGGGCGCGCTCGCCGGGCTCGTCGTGCTGGTGCTCGGCGCCGACGGCGGGACGGTCCGTCCCGCCGGGGTCGCGCTGGCGCTGCTCTCCGCAGCCGGTTACGCCGGCATCACCCTGCTGACCCGGTGGCTCGGCCGCGACGGCGGCGGCTCCGACGCGCTCGCCACCAGTGCCTGGGCGTTCGGGATCGGGGCACTCGGGCTGTTGCCGATGGCGGCGGCCGAAGGGCTCGTGCCGCACACGGCGGACGCCGCCCAGGTGGTGTGGCTGCTGGTGTACGTGGCAGCTGTCCCGACCGCGCTCGCCTACGCGCTGTACTTCGCGGGCGCGGCGGTGGTGCGGGCCGCGACCGTATCCGTGATCATGCTGCTCGAACCGGTGAGCGCCGCGGTGATCGCCGTAGCCGTGCTCCATGAGCAGCTCACCGCGGCCACGGTTGTCGGCACGCTGCTGCTGCTCACAGCGGTGGCGGGACTCGCCGTCGCCGAGACGCGCAGTGCGTCGAACGCCCGCCGCCGGGCGGCCGTTCCGGCTTGACGCCGAGAGTCTGGCCGCTGACTGCCGACCGCTGACCGGACGTCAGGACGTCCGGGAGCATGGGCCCACCCCTCGTAGGCGGCCCGCGCTCCCGGACCGCGGTCAGAGAGCAGTCAGATAGTCGGGCACGGCGATGGCAGGATCGAGATCGTCCGACGGCTGCGGCGCACGGTAGCCGTGTGCCAGCGGTACGACGCCCGCCCAGTGCGGCAGCGCGAGATCGTCCGGCTCGTCGTTCGGACCGCCGGTCCGCACCTTCGCGGACACCTCGTCGAGATCGAGCCTGATCACGGCTGTCGCGGCGAGCTCCTTCTCGTTGGCCGGACGGGAGTCGGCGGTCCTGCCCGAAACGACGTGGTCGACGATCGCGTCGAGCGCGGTGCGACGCTCCTGCGGGTCGGTGACCGTACGGGCCACGCCATGAACCACCACGGAGCGGTAGTTGATCGAGTGATGGAAGGCGGAGCGGGCCAGCACGAGACCGTCGACATGCGTCACCGTGAGACAGACGGGCAGACCGGGGTCCGCCTGGCCGGCCGCCCGGAGTGGCCGGGACCCGGTCGAACCGTGTACGTACAGCCGCTCACCGATCCGGCCGAACAGCGTCGGCAGGACGACCGGCGCACCGTCGCGGACGAAGCCGAGATGGCAGAGATATGCCTCGTCGAGTATCGAATGGACCAGCTCCCGGTCGTACGAGGCACGCTCCCGGGAACGTGTGGGGACGGTCCGCTCGGTCGGTTCGTACGGGGCAGTCGCCTCCGGGCCCGTGGTCTGCGGCGGTGCGGTGTCCGGCATTGCCAACTCCATTGCACTAGTGCATAATCTCGTTTGTGCTAGAAGAGTATCGGATCGTCGGGCGACGCGCATCGGAAATTGCCGTGAGTGTGGAGCGTGCGGTCGGGGCGGGCGAGCTCGCTCCGGGGCAAGCGCTGCCGCCCATGCGGGAGTTGGCGGCACGGCTGGAGGTCAATCCCAATACGGTGGCGGCCGCGTACCGCACCCTGCGCGAGCGCGGGGTGATCGAGACGGCCGGGCGCAGGGGGAGCAGGGTGCGTCTGCGCCCCGCCGGTACGGTGCGCGGCTCGCTCAGGGTCGAGGCGCCACCCGGCGTACGGGATCTGGGCGAGGGGAACCCGGACCCGGCGTTGCTGCCATCGCTGGACGGGGCGCTCGCGGCGGCGGCGCGCGCGTACGCGAAGCGGCCCGGAATGTACGGGGAAGCGAGTGTGGATCCGGAACTCGAGGCTCTGGTGCGTGCCGCTCTCGACGACGACGGAGTGCCGGCCGGGCCCGTGGCCATCGCGTCCGGATCCCTGGACGCGATCGAGCGGGTGCTCGTCGCCCATCTCAAGCCCGGTGACGCGGTCGCCGTCGAGGATCCCGGGTGGGGCGCCCTGCTCGACCTCGTACCGGCGCTTGGGCTGCGCCCCGTGCCGATCGCCCTGGACGACGAGGGCCCGCTCCCCGACGAGGTCGAGCGCGCGCTGAACGCCGGTGCCCGTGCGCTCGTGGTCACCGACCGCGCGCAGAATCCGACGGGGGCGGCAATCGGGGCCGCGCGGGCGGAGGAGTTGCGGTGTGTCCTCGCCGGCCACCGTGGAGTGCTGCTGATCGAGGACGACCACGGGCACGCCATCGTCGATCTGCCGCTGCACCCGCTGGCAGGGGCCACGGACCGCTGGGCGTTCGTCAGGTCGGTGGCCAAGGCATACGGACCCGATCTGCGGGTTGCCGCGCTGACCGGGGACGCGGTCACGGTCGACCGGGTCCTGGGGCGGCAGCAGTTGGGGCCGGGCTGGGTGAGCCGGCTGCTGCAGCGGGCCGTGGCGCATCTGCTCGCGACGGGTGCGGTGGACTCCGACGAGGTCGCCCGGGCGTACGGGGAGCGACGGGACGCGCTCGTCCAGGCGCTGACGGAGCGCGGCGTCGAGGCACACGGCCGCAGCGGCATGAATGTGTGGGTGCCGGTGAGTGACGAGACCGGAGCCGTGGCCCGGCTGCTGAACGCCGGCTGGGCGGTGGCGCCCGGGGCGCGGTTCCGGGTCGCCGCGCCGCAGGGGATCCGGCTCACCGTGTCACCGCTCACCGCCGCCGACATCGCGCCGCTGGCCGATGCGGTGGCGGCAGCGGCGGAACCGCCCCGGCCGATGAGCTACGGCTGAGGCGGCCCCTGACGCGTGGCCGGCCTCAAGCGCTCAGGGGCGTGGTGCGGGCTTGGGCGTCCGGGCCCTGCTCTGGGTGAGGGCGGCTCCCGCCAGGACGATCAGCGCGCCGACCGGGGTGTTCCAGCTCAGCTGCTCGCCGAGCACGGCCACCCCGGCCGCGGTGGCGATGACCGGAATGAAGTATGTGACCATCTGCGCGGTCGTCGGGCCGACCTCCTTGACCAGCCCGTACTGCAGCAGCACCGCAAGTCCCGTACCGAGCGCACCCAGGGCTACGACGGCGAGCGTCGGCAGCAGCGGGAAGCCGTCGGGCGCCGACGTGAACAGCGGGGTGACCAGCGCGATCTGCACCGTGCCGAGGAAGAGCTGGCTGCCGGTGAGGGCAAGGGTGGACGAGCCGCTGCCCGCAAGTGTCCGGCGGACATAGATCCAGCCGATCGGATAGCTGAGGGAGGCGAGGAGCGCCATCGCCGTACCGCTGAAGTCCAGTCCGGAGAAGCCCTGCCAGGCGCCCAGCACGGTCAGCACGCCGAGGAAGCCGAGACCGAGGCCGGCCACACGGCGACGGGTCGGCCGGTCCTCGGAGAGTGCGACGAGCGACAGTGCCATGCCCCACAGCGGCGAGGTGGCGTTGCAGATGCCGGCCAGCGTCGACGGGATGGTCAGTTCGGAGTAGGCGAAGAGCGAGAACGGCAGCGCGTTCAGGAAGAACGCCGCGACGGCGAGATGGCCCCAGGTGCGGGCGCTTCGCGGCAGCCGATCGCGGCGCACCACCATGGCGACGGCGAGCACCGCGGTACCGGAGAGCAGGCGGCCGAGGGTGACCTGGAACGGGGCGTACCCCTCGGTGCCGACCTTGATCAGGAGAAAGCTGAAGCCCCAGATGAGCGAGAGCGCCCCGAAGCGGATCCGCCAGTCCAGCGCGGGGCGGCGGGGGGTCGCAGGAACGGGGGCCGGGGTGGCGGCCGTGGTGGAGGCTGTCCCGGTCGGGGCGGGTGGCACGGTGTCGGTGCTCGGCGCGGGATCGGGATCGGTGGTCACGGCAGCGGCGGTCATGACAGTAACAATGACGAATTCAACCGCGTAGGACAAGTGAGACTTCGTGCGAGTGGTCGCGTAGCATTGCTTACATGTTGAACTTGGAGCGCTTGCGGACCCTGGACGCCCTCGCCCGGTTCGGTTCGGTCAGTGGCGCGGCCGACGGCCTGCATGTCACCACGTCAGCGGTCTCCCAGCAGTTGGCGAAGCTGGAGCGCGAGGTGGGGCAGCAGCTCCTCGCCAAGAACGGCCGCGGGGTCCGGCTCACCGACGCGGGAAAGCTGCTCGCCGACCATGCCGCGAAGATCCTTTCCCAGGTGGAGCTGGCCCAGTCCGACATCGAGGCCCAGCGCGGCGAGGTGGTGGGTGAGGTCCGGCTGGCAGCGTTTCCGACCGCGGCGCGCGGACTGTTTCCCGCGACGCTCACCTCACTGCGCGCGGACCACCCCGAACTGAGGGTACGCACAGCAGAATTGGAACCGGAGGCCGGAATCCGGGCCGTGTTGCGGGGAGATTTCGACCTGGCGGTGGTGCTCGACTGGAGCAACAAGAGGCTGCCGGTGCCCGGTGGCCTCACCATGGCCGAGCTGCTCGACGACGCGCCGGACATAGCGATGCCGGCCGACCACCCGCTCGCGGGCCGGGCGGAGGTCGACCTGGAGGACTTCGCCGACGACGACTGGATCTCCTGGCCGGAAGGTGAGTTCTGCCACGACTGGCTGATGTTCACTCTGCGTTCGAAGGGCATCGAACCGCGCATCGCCCATCTCGCGGGGGAGCACCACACCCAGCTCGCGCTGATCGCCGCCGGGGTGGGCGTCTGTGTGGCGCCCCGGCTGGGCCGAGGGGTGGTACCGGACGGGGTACGGCTCGTACCCGTACGGCAGAAGATGCGGCGTCATGTGCACGCGGTGTGGCGGACGGACGCGGATCGCCGCCCGTCGATCAGGGCAGCAGTCATGGCGCTGCGGGCGGCGGGCCGGGAGCTGGACGCACCGGTGGACGGCGGCGGGGACTGACCCGCGCGGAAGGCGCCGCGCCCACGTCGGGGAGACGGGGGCGCGGTGGCGCCGGTACCTCAGCCCAGGTCCGCCAGCTTCCGGAAGTCCCACGACGTTACCGTCTGCGGAGTCAGCCGCAGCCACGCGTGTCGTCCGTCGTGCGGCATGACGTCCATTCCGAAGTACTTGGCCGCGAACAGCCTCTCCGGCCCTACCAATTCGGGGCAGTCCTCGCCCGTGCGCGGGGCCTCGCCGACGAAGACCGCCTCGCCGGACAGCTCGACGCCGCGCAGCTCGCCGTACTCGGCGCCGTCGTCGACGACCACAGCCATCCTCGGGTCGTGGCGCAGCTGGGACGAACGCAGGCTCCGGGTGATCGAGTACAGCCACAGCGAAGCGCCGTCCCAGACGAACCAGAGTGCGCCGATGTGCGGGCGGCCGTCCGCGGAGACGGTGGCCACCCGGCAGGTGCGCTGCTCCGCGAGATATGTGTCGCGTTCTGCCTCCGTCATCATGATCCGACGGCCCCGTCGCTGGATGACGGTCATGGGACGCCTCCTTCGGCTGGCTGACCATGTGTCAGAAATCATGGAGCCTCTTCCCTCCTGGCGCAATGGTCGTTAGCCTCGCGCGCCCGGTCCGTCAGGAGAGGTCCGTCACCTCGAATTACCGAGAGGGGCAGCCGTGCCGCCCAGAGAAAAGCTTGCCGAGCAGCTCGATCCTGCCACCACCGTCCTGCTGACGGTCGAGTGCCAGCAGGGTGTCGTGGGACCGGACAGCGCACTGCCCGAACTCGCGAAGGAAGCCCTGGCCTCCGGTGCCCTGCACAACGTCGCCCGACTGGTGGCCGTCGCCCACGGGGCCGGAGTCCAGGTGCTGCACGCGGTCGCCGAACGACGCCCCGACGGGCGCGGCGCCAACAGCAACGCCCGCCTCTTCAGGGCTGCCGGCCGACTGCCGGTCCAACAGCACTCCGGCACCACGGCGGTCAGGATCGCCGCTCCCATCGAGGTGGCGGACGAGGACATCGTCGTACGCCGACTCCACGGCCTGTCGCCCATCGCCGGCACGGACGTGGACGCGCTGCTGCGCAATCTCGGCTGCCGCACCCTCGTCGTCGTCGGGGTGTCCGCCAACGTCGCCATCCCCAATGCCGTCTTCGACGCGGTGAATCTCGGTTACACGGCGGTCGTGCCGTCCGATGCCATCGCGGGGGTGCCATCCGACTACACCCCCGCGATGATCCGCAACACGCTCGCGCTCGTTGCCACCGTCACCACCACGCCGGAGGTGCTGGGCTGCTGGCAGAGCCCCCGAAGGGCTACGACGCGAGCATGATCGAGTCGCCCTTGACCGTGATCGTCGCGGCGGGCAGCGGCTCGGTGGCGGGACCGGCCGACACATCGCCGGTCGTCGCGTCGAACTTGCTGCCGTGACAGGGGCAGTTGATGGTGCCGCCCGAGATGCTCGTCACCGCGCATCCCATATGGGTGCACTTCGACGAGAACGCCTTGAACTCCCCTGCCTTCGGCTGCGTCACCACCACACCCGCGTCGGCGAAGATCTTCCCGCCGCCCTCCGGGATGTCCGCGGTCTTCGCGAGAACGGTCCCGCCGTCGCCGGCGTCGTCGTCGGCGCCATCGCCGGTCGCACCCTTGGCCGGCTCGACGGTACGCGAGCCACCCGAGTCCTTCGAGCTTCCGCACGCGGTGAGTACGGCAGCCACCCCGGCCGCACCGACGCCTGCCACAACGGTGCGACGCCCGAGACGGACCTCGTGCTCCTGCGATGCGCTCATGCTGGCTTTCCCTTCCGCGGTGTTCATGACTTCGACCAGGGGTACGCGCCGCCGGGACCTCGTGTTCAATGGATCAGGGATTTCGCGAGGAAGTCCCGTTCCAGCAGCAACAGGTTGCTCGCCGTCTCCTCCTGCGTGACCAGGTGACTCGTTCCGGAGAGCGGCAGCACGGTGTGTGGCCGCCCCGCGGCCAGCAGGGCTGCGGAGAACCGCAGCATGTGGGCGACGGCGACATTGTCATCGGCACATCCGTGCACCAGCATGAGCGGCCGCGTCAGCCGGTGCGCCTCGGAAAGCAGGGAATTGCGCTCGTACGTCTCCGGCTCCACATCCGGATGGCCGAGAAACCGTTCCTCCCAATGGGTGTCGTACAGCCGCCGGTCGGTCGGCGCCGCACCCGCGACGGCCGCGTGGAAGACCTCCGGGTGACGCAGCACGGCGGCGGCCGCGAGATAGCCGCCGAACGACCATCCGCGCATCGCCACCCGCCCGAGGTCCAGCTGCGGGTACTGTGCCGCCGCCGCGTGCAGCGCGTCGATCTGATCCTCCAGAACAGCCGTCAGCCGGTCGCCCCGCACCGACTTCTCCCAGGCCTCGCCCCGCCCCGGAGTGCCACGACCGTCCGTCACCAGCACCGCGAACCCCTGCTCGGCGAACCATTGGGCGGTCGCGGCCCACCAGCTGCGCACCGGCAGGACCAGCTGCAGGCCGTGGCCCGCGTAAGGGCTGAGCAACACGGGCAGCGGTCCGTCTCCCGGCTGGTGCCACGACGGCAGATACAGGTTGCTGCGGAGCTCGCGCACCCCGAGTTTCAGCGTGCGTGGCCGCAGGGGGACCACGGGAGCCTCGGCGAGCACCGCGATCCGTCCCACGGGTGCGCCGTCACGGAGCACGGTCACCGTCTGTCCCTCCGGGGTGCGGCTGTCGAGCACGACCGTGGGGCCGCCCACCGCGGCGGTGTGCACGCCCGGCGCCTGGGTCAGACGCAGGGGGGCGTCCCCGGGCGTCCCGGCCGCGTACGACCAGACATGGATCTCCGTCGGCTCCTCGCTCGCGGTGAAGAGCACCCGCTCGCCGATGGCGCCGACGACCTCACGGACCTCCAGTCCCGGCGGTGTCGTACGGCCGCCGATGTCCAGCCCCTGGGTGTCGCCGCCCGGCTGCGCGGGAACGACGAGCGCCCCGGACGGAAGGCGCAGCGGCGTTCCCGTCCGGAGTGCGACCCATGCGCGGTCATGGGCGCGGTGCAGGGGCAGGGTCTCTCCCGTGGCCGGATCCACCGCCAGGACGTGCACCGAACGCTGGTCGCGCGTCTGTACCGAGACCACGGGCCCGCGCATGTCCCAGTCGGCCGTCGCGACGTACTCGAACGCCGGGTCCGTCCACGTCGCTACGGGGTGGTCCGGTCCGGCCGCCTCGGGCAGCTGGACCACGACCCGCTCGCCCGACACCCGCACGACATGCAGCGACACCTCCGCGTTCGCCGTGCCGGCCGCCGGATATGCGATCACGCGCGGCGGCCGCTCCGGATCGGCCGGATCACTGAGGTACCTGCGCTGCACCATGGACGTGTCGACTCGCGCCACCAGCAGCGCATCACCGGACGGCGACCACCAGTAGCCGCGCTGTCGTCCGAGCGACTCGGCCGACACGTGGTCGGAGAGCCCGTACGTGACGTGCTCCGAACGCTCCGGGGCGGCCGCCACACGGTCGTCCGTCCCGTCACTCCGTACGAGCCGTAGCGCGCCCCCGCACACGTACGCGATCAAGGAGCCGTCGGGCGACGGCCGCGGATCGACCACCTGGCCCGCGGTGGCGATCCGGCGCGGGGCGGTGCCGTCCGTCCGCACCACCCACAGCTCGCCCCGGAGTGCGAAAGAGGCGATCCGGACGTCCGCGTCCGTCCCGTACGACACCACCCCCGACGACGTCTCGCGGGCCCGCTCCCGGCGCGTCAGCTCCTCCTGAGGCACCGCGTCCCCGTCCCCGTCGTCGCTCCGCACGGCCGCCGGGTCGGCGAGCATCCGCTCCGCACCGTCCTCGTACAGCCACAACCGGCTCACCGGGTCGGTGCCGCTCGTGGTCCTTATGAACAGCACCCGTTCGCCGTCGGGTGAGACAGTGAACTGCCGGGGCACTCCGAGCGAGAAGCGCCTGGTACGGGCGGACTGCAGCGGCAGGCCGCCGGTGGTCCCGGCGGCTTCGTCCATCGTCATTTCGGTGTTCCTCCTGGTGGTGATCGGCTGCTCTCGGCAGCTGCTTCGATCGGCTGGGAAATCCGTTCCGGGCATGGCCGGCGCACCCCAGGGCCCTGAGGCGAGGTCACATCCCTGAGCGTCCTCGGCAGTGGCTTGCCGCCCGCGACAGGGGTGACGTCCAAAGCCGTGGGCGACGGCACCGGCCCGACCCCTCGTGTCGGGCGGATCGGGCTCGGTGACGGTCGCCCTGCCGTCGGCGCCGTCACGTCCTGCGTGATCATCGAGGCGCGCGGCTGCCGGGGCACAGACCGACGGTCCGCCGGGCAGCGGGGGAGCGAAGTCCGGAGCCGACACTCCGGGTTTTCCCCAGGCCCCGTGCCGGGCTCCGGTGGCGGCCGTACTTCGGTCCGCACCGTTGCCTGGTTGTCGGGCCCGATAGCCTGGGAAAATGCTCACAGAAGTCACCGCGACCCGCTACGTCACACCCCTGAGGGAAGGCGGATCCCTGCCTGGAATTGTCGAGGCCGACAATTTCGGCACCTACGTCATGAAGTTCACCGGCGCGGGACAGGGCCGCAAGACCCTTGTCGCGGAGGTCATCTGCGGGGAACTCGGCCGGCGGCTGGGACTGCGGGTCCCGGAACTCGTCACGATCCAGCTCGACCCGGTCATCGGGCTCGCGGAGCCGGATCAGGAGGTGCAGGAGCTGCTCAAGGCGAGCGGTGGGCTGAATCTCGGAATGGACTATCTGCCCGGTTCGATCGGGTTCGATCCGCTCGCGTACCAGGTGGACCCGGCAGAGGCCGGAAAGATCGTCTGGTTCGATGCGTTGATCAACAATGTCGACCGATCGTGGCGGAACCCTAACATGCTGGTCTGGCACGGCGATGTCTGGCTCATCGACCACGGTGCCACGATGATCTGGCACCACAACTGGCCGGGTGCGCAGGCGTCGGCCGCCAAGCCGTACAACGCCTCCGACCATGTGCTCGCGCCCTTCGGCCCGGACATCGCGGCCGCGGCCGCCGAGCTCGCCCCGCTCGTCACCGAGCAGTTGCTGGCCGAGGTGACCGCCGAGGTGCCCGACGAGTGGCTGGTCGACGAGCCCGGCTTCGACACGACCGACGCGCTGCGCCGCGCCTATGCGGCGCCGCTGCTGGCACGCGCCGCCACCATTCATGAGCGGATCTCGATGGACGCGCCCACGAAGACCAAGCCGTCCCAGGCGCCGGGGTGGCTCACCGAGCACCTGGCACCGTGGCCGCACCCCACGAAGAAGGATCGGGCCGAGAGGGCCGCGGCCGAACAGGCCGGTTCGGATCTGGCCGGTACCACGCGAAGCAGCAAGGACGGTGGCCGGTGAGCAAGCGCGAGGTCTTCGAGTACGCGCTGCTGCGCGTCGTGCCCCGGGTCGAGCGCGGTGAGTGCTTCAACGCGGGTGTGCTGGTGTACTGCCGCGCCAAGTCCTTCGTGGCCGCCCGGACCCATCTCGACGAGAACAAGCTGAAGGCCCTGGACCCGCACGCCGACGTGGTCGGCGTACGAGCGGCTCTACGGGCCGTCGAGGGGGTCTGCGACGGTGGCGACGCGGCCGGTCAGGCCGCCTGTGACGATGCGGGCCGGCGCTTTCGCTGGCTGATCGCCCCGCGCTCCACGGTCGTTCAGCCGAGTGCGGTGCACAGCGGTCTCACCACGGATCCGGAGGCCGAGGTCGAGCGGCTGCTCGACCTGCTGGTGCGCTGATCCGGCACCTGTCGGCGCCTGCCCTGCCCAGCTCGGGCAGCGGCGCCGACAGGTGTGACATGCGCTGTCGTCCCCGTGGGCCGTTGACACCGGGTGCCAGGGCTTCTAGCGTCTCGTCTGCTGAAGGTACTAAGCGGTTGCTCAGTTATCGGGAACTTCCTGACGTCCGCTGAGCCGCGATCCAAGGGCGAGGAGAACCAAGCATGTCCACCACCGAGCAGCGCGTCGCCATCGTGACGGGAGCGGCGCGGGGCATTGGCGCCGCCACCGCGGTACGCCTGGCGGCCGAGGGCCGCGCCGTCGCCGTACTCGACCTCGACGAGGCGGCCTGCAAGGACACCGTCGAGAAGATCACCGCCGCCGGGGGCACCGCCCTCGCCGTCGGTTGCGACGTGTCGGACAGCGCCCAGGTGGAGGCCGCCGTGGCGCGTGTCGCCGCCGAGCTCGGCGCCCCGACGATCCTCGTCAACAACGCGGGCGTGCTCCGCGACAACCTGCTCTTCAAGATGAGCGAGTCCGACTGGGACACCGTGATGAACGTGCACCTGAAGGGCGCGTTCCTGATGGCCAAGGCCGTCCAGAAGCACATGGTGGACGCGAAGTTCGGCCGTATCGTCTCGCTGTCCTCCTCCTCGGCGCTCGGCAACCGCGGCCAGGCCAACTACTCCGCGGTCAAGGCCGGTCTGCAGGGCTTCACCAAGACCCTCGCCAAGGAGCTCGGCAAGTTCGGCATCACCGCCAACGCTGTCGCGCCCGGCTTCATCGTCACCGAGATGACGGCGCAGACCGCGGCCCGGGTCGGCATGGGCTTCGAGGAGTTCCAGGCCGCCGCGGCCACTCAGATCCCCGTGCAGCGCGTCGGCCACCCCGAGGACATCGCCAACGCGATCGCCTTCTTCACGGGCGAGGAGGCAGGCTTCGTCTCCGGTCAGGTCATGTACGTCGCCGGCGGACCGCTCAACTGACCCGAAGGGGCAACGGAGATCATGACTGTGCAGGACAGTGGGAAGGTCGCGCTGATCACGGGCGCGAGCCGGGGGATCGGTTACGGGATCGCCGAGGCGCTCGTCGCCCGCGGTGACCGGGTGTGCATCACCGGGCGCGGCGAGGACGCGCTCAAGGAGGCCGTCGAGAAGCTCGGCTCCGACCGCGTCATCGGCATCGCCGGAAAGGCGCACGACGAGGCGCACCAGGCAGTGGCTGTGGAGCGGACCATGGAGGCGTTCGGACGCGTCGACTTCCTGGTCAACAATGCCGGTACGAACCCGGTCTTCGCCCCGATCGCGGAACTCGACCTGGCTGTTGCCCGCAAGGTCTACGAGACCAACGTGATCTCGGCGCTCGGCTTCGCCCAGCAGACCTGGAAGGCCTGGCAGAAGGAGAACGGCGGGGCGATCGTCAATATCGCCTCGGTCGCCGGTGTCTCCGCCTCGCCGTTCATCGGCGCGTACGGCATGAGCAAGGCCGCCATGGTCAATCTGACCCTTCAGCTGGCGCACGAGTTCGCACCGGCCGTGCGGGTCAACGCCATCGCCCCCGCGGTCGTGAAGACCAGGTTCGCCTCGGCGCTGTACGAGGGCCGTGAGGCGGAGGCCGCCGCGGCCTATCCGCTCGGCCGGCTCGGTGTCCCCGAGGACATCGGTGGCGCAGCCGCGTTCCTCACGTCGAACCAGTCCGACTGGATCACGGGACAGACGTTGGTGGTCGACGGAGGCATCTTCCTGAATGCGGGTGTGGGCTGAGCACAGCCTGAGCCGGTTTGGCCCTGATTGCCTCAAGTGCCTCGTCGGGCCTAGGGATTGACCCGACGGGGCGCTGCGGTATGGTCTGCCGACCCATGGCTGATCGAGGAGCGTGCACGTGTTCTACCGGGCCAGGCTGCAGGCCGCTGCAGCCCTTGCTTCCCTTTCTTTGCTGGCCGGCTGCGGTCTTTTGTCCGACAGCGGATCGGAAGCGGATCAGAAGATAGTCGTCGGTACCACGAGTGAGCCCTCCACTCTCGATCCGGCTGCGGCGTGGGACAACTCCTGGGAGCTGATGCGCAACGTCTTCCAGACCCTGGTGAGCTTCCCCACCGGCAGTACGAGCCCCGAGCCCGACGCCGCGGAGTCCTGCACCTTCACCGACCGGACCAGCACGGCCTACCGCTGCACCATCAAGCAGGGGCTGAAGTTCTCCAACGGGGACGAGCTCGACGCCGAGGCCGTCAAGTACTCCATCGACCGGATCCTGACCATCAAGGTCAAGGGCGGCCCCGTCGGCCTGCTCGGCTCGCTCGACCGGGTCGAGACCGTGGGTGACAACAAGGTCGTCTTCCACCTCAACAAGCCGGACGCCACGTTCCCGTTCGTCCTGGCCACCCCCGCGATGTCCCTGGTGGCGCCGAGCGACTATCCGAAGGACGAGGTCCGCACGGACGGCAAGGTCACCGGATCGGGTCCCTACCTCCTGGACACGTACGTGCCGGGTGACAGGGCCGAGCTGGTGAAGAACCAGAACTACAAGGGCTTCGCCAACCGCAAGAACAACGCCGTGACCATCCGGTACTTCAAGGGGTCCACCCCCATGGTCGACGCGCTGCAGAAGAACGCGATCGACGCCACCTACCGCGGCCTCACCGCCGAGGAGGTCGTCAAGCTCGAGGACAACAAGGACAAGAACAGCACGCTGCAGCTCATCGAGACCGTCGGCGCCGACATCCGATTCCTGGTCTTCAACCCCGAGGACCCGGCGGCCGGGAACCCTGCCGTCCGGCGGGCCATCGCCCAGCTCGTGGACCGGGACGCCTTGGTGGCCAAGGTGTACCAGGGCACTGCCGAACCGCTGTACTCCATGGTGCCCAAGGGCATCGCAGGGCACACCACCAGCTTCTTCGACAACTTCGGTGACCCGGACAAGGAGAAGGCCAGGCAGATCCTCGTCAAGGCGGGCATCACCGAGCCCGTCGCGATGACGTTCTGGTTCACCACCGACCGGTACGGCTCCTCGACGGCCCCCGAGTTCGATGAGCTGAAGCGGCAGTTGGAAGCCTCCGGGTTGTTCAAGATCGCGCTGAAGAGCGCTCCGTGGAAGACGTTCCAGGCGGGTTTCACCAAGGGTGACTACCCCGTCTTCGGCCGCGGCTGGTTCCCGGACTTCCCGGACCCGGACAACTTCATCGCCCCCTTCGTGGGCAAGGACACCGTCACCGGTATGCCGTACGTGAAGAACGAGATCACCCAGCAGCTGCTGCCGCAGAGCCGCCAGCAGAGCGATCGGGGCGCGGTCAGCAAGCAGTTCGAGCGCGCGCAGAAGATCCTGGTCGACGACGTCCGGCTGCTGCCGCTGTGGCAGGGCAAGCTGTACGTGGCGGCGGGTGAGGACATCGGCGGCGGCGAGCGCGCCCTGGACCCGCAGACGGTCATGCAGATGTGGGAGTTGTACCGCAAGGCCAGCTGGTAGGGCTTGCCCGGTCGATTGTCAGTGGCCCCCGGTAGGTTCTCGGACAAGAACCGATATGCGTACCGGAGGTTGTTGAAGTGACCGACACCGACCTGCTGCCCGAGTCCTGGCGCGGCGTCCTCGGCGAAGAGCTGCAGAAGACGTACTTCAAGGAGCTCACCGAGTTCGTCGAGGAGGAGCGGGCCAAGGGGCCGGTCTATCCGCCGCGCGAGCAGGTCTTCGCCGCACTGGAAGCCACTCCGTACGACAAGGTGAAGGTCCTGGTGCTCGGCCAGGACCCTTACCACGGCGAGGGGCAGGGGCACGGGCTGTGCTTCTCCGTCCGGCCCGGCGTCAGGACTCCGCCCTCCTTGCGGAACATCTACAAGGAGATGAAGGAGGAGCTCGGCCTGCCGGTCCCGGACAACGGGTATCTGATGCCGTGGGCCGAGCAGGGTGTCCTGCTCCTGAACGCCGTGCTGACGGTCCGGGCCGGCGAGGCCAACTCGCACAAGGGCAAGGGCTGGGAGAAGGTCACGGACGCGGTGATCCGCGCGGTGGCCTCGCGGCCCGATCCGGCTGTCTTCGTCCTCTGGGGCAACTACGCGCAGAAGAAGCTCCCGCTGATCGACGAGGAGCGCCATGTGGTGGTCAAGGGCGCGCACCCTTCGCCGCTGTCGGCGAAGAAGTTCTTCGGCTCCCATCCGTTCACGCAGATCAACGAGGCCGTTGCGGCACAGGGGCACCAGCCCATCGACTGGCGCATCCCCGACCTGGGCTGACCGCGGGCACCTGCCTGACAGGCTCGGGCGCTTTGCCCGAGCCTGAGCGGGTTTGCCAGCATCAGCGGCTAGCGTCGAGCCGACCGGATTCGAACGGACTCCATCGGCCGTCACGCAGCGCCCGGACGCTATGCAGCGACCGGGCGCGACGCGGCGGCCGGTGCGGTCGGACCGACCGGGATCGGCTGGGCAGGCGCGAGGGAGACCGCGGTGACGGAGCAGCAGCAGGAAGCGTCGAGGGACGCCGTCATGACCAGGATCGGCCAGGCGATCATGCTGCTGCACGGTGGGGACCGGGAAGAGGCCCGGAACCGATTCTGCGCACTCTGGTCGGAGATCGGTGAGGACGGTGACGCCCTTCACCGCTGCACGCTCGCGCACTACATGGCGGACACCCAGGACGATCCGGGTGATGAACTGGCCTGGGACCTGAGGGCGTTGACCGCCGCGGAGGGGCTGACCGACGAGCGGGCCGCGGAGCATCGGGACGCGCTCGCGGTCCGGGCCTTCTATCCCGCGCTCCATCTCAGCCTCGCGGCGGACTATGTGAAGCTCCAGCGCCCGGAAGCTGCCTGGATCCATCTGAACCGTGCCCGGAAGGCCTCCGACGTGCTCGCGGACGACGGGATGGACGACGGGTACGGGGGTGGGGTCCGAGCGGCGATCGGGCGGCTGGAGCGGCGGCTGTGGGATCAGTGGCCGTAGGTGTCTTCGCAGATCCGGGACTGGGGGCTGCCCGCCGGCCAGCCGCCGTATCCGCGCCCGAGTGCGCAGACGTCCGTCCCGGTGGCGGGGGAGGACGGCAGGGCTGGGACCGGTGCGGGCACCGCGCGCGGGGCGTGGGCCGGCCATCTCCCGGTCACACCTGGATGCTGTCTTTGCTGCGGAGCGCGCGGCGCGCTGCGGCGATTCTCCGAGGGGGCGCCGACGACCGGGCCGGACGCCGCCTCGGAGGGCTTCGGGTCGGGCAGGGCCTCCAGCGTGTCCCGGACCGGGGGCCGGACGATCTGGGGGGCCAGGTCCTGGACGGGCCTGCTGGTCTGGGGCCGGGGCGCAAGGCCCGGCTGGGGCTCCACGGACACGCAGCCGGACACGGCAGTGACTGCCACCCCGACCAGGAGCTGCACGGCGATTCTGGTTCGTTGCACCTGGGCAACTCTGCTGTGCGGGCAGCGCATCGCGGGAGCGGGGAAGTCATGATTGGCCCGCACGAGTGACCCCCGGTCAGCGCAACGCCCGGCCCGCCGGTGCTCCCCGGGGAGCCGGTCAGGTGCGGGTCGGGGCCAGGTGCGGGTCGGGCCGGCTCGGCCTTCCGTCGGCGCCGGGGCGGATCCTGTGCCGGGTCAGTCGCCGGTCGAGCCGTCGATCTTCTCCCGGACGAGAATCGGTCGTTCGGCAGCGCCGATGGCTGGTTCGGAGCGTTCGCGTGTCGGCAGGCCGGTCATTGTTCACCAGTGATCATGTACGGGCCAGGTGGTATCACCGACGGGGCCCCAGCATTCCGCGCAACAGCTCGGTGAAGCCGGTGCGCAGCTCCGCCGTGGTCGGTACGGACCGGTGGAACGACCCCACGGCGCAGGAGAACATCAGCCCTTCGCACCAGGCCACCAGGGAGTGTGCATGTCGCTCCGGTTCGGCCGAACCGGCCGCCGTCATCAGCGTCACCAGGGGTTCGCGGAACTGGCGGCCCGTCGCGTCGAAGAACTCCCGCAGCTCCGGCCGCCGGGTGGCTTCCAGGGCGAGTTCGTACCGGCAGATCAGCAGCTCGGGGTGGCGGGTCAGATACCGGTGCAGGGCCAGTGCGAGACCGGCGACCAGTGCGTCCGGGCCCTCGGTGGCTTCCCCGGGCACCCCGTCGGCCGGTTCGCCGTCCGGCATCGGGAGTTCGCCTGGGGCGAGCACCTGCGCCTCGCGCTCCGCCAGTCGTCGCACCGTCGCTTCCAGCAGGGCCTGCCGGGTGCGGGCGTGGTTGGACGTCGAGCCCTGGGGGAGCCCGGCTCGGTCGTCGACGGCGCGATGGGTCAGCCCCCGCATCCCGCGCTCGGCGAGCAGCGCCAGGGCGGCATCGGTGATCAGGTCGGCCCGGGAGGTGCCGGGGGCGCGTGTGGTGCTCGTGGCCATGGGACCAACCTACCGCCGCGACTACACCTGTAGTACGGTGAGTCCGTCACTACAGCTGTAGTTCCGAGGAGGAGTCATGGCCGAGCCCCATGCGGTCGTCATCGGCAGCGGGATCGGCGGTCTGACCGCCGCCGTGGCCCTGCACCGGCGCGGCTGGCAGGTCACCGTCCTGGAGCGGGCCGCCTCCCTGGAGCCCGTCGGCGCCGGTATCGGCCTCGCGCCCAACTCCCAGCGTGCCCTGGACGTGATCGGCCTCGGTGACCGGATCAGGTCCCTGGCCGCCTGGCAGGGCGACGGCGGTATGCGCAGACCGGACGGCCGCTGGCTCGCCCGGACCGACAGCGCCGCCGCGACCGAGCGGTTCGGCGGTCCGATCGTCCTGGTGCACCGCGCCACCCTGATCGGTGCCCTCGCCGCCGAACTGCCGGCATCGGCGATCCGTACCGGGACGGCGGCGGAGCTCGTGGACCCGGGCACCGCGGCCGGCGCCCGGGCCGTCGTCGCGACGCAGGACGGGAACATCGAGGCCGACCTCGTCGTCGGCGCCGACGGCATCAACTCGGCAGTGCGCTCCTTCCTCTTTCCAGCCCACCCCGGTCCCTCGTACGCCGGCTTCACCACGTGGCGCGTCGTCGTACCCGCGCCGGGGAAACCCTTCGCCCCGCACGAGACGTGGGGCCGCGGCGCCCTCTGGGGCACCCAGCCGCTCAAGGACGGCCGGATCTACGCCTACGCGGCGGCGGTCGCACCGGCCGGAGAGCGAGCCGACGACGAGAAGGCCGAGTTGCTGCACCGGTTCGGCGGTTGGCACGACCCGATCCCCGGAATCATCGCCGCCGTCGAACCCGACCGGATTCTCCGCAACGACGTGCACCATCTGATCGACCCGCTGCCGGCGTTCCACCGGGGCCGCACCGTCCTGGTCGGCGACTGTGCCCACGCCATGGCGCCCACGCTCGGACAGGGCGGCAACCAGGCCATCGAGGACGGCATCGTGCTCGCCCACCACGCGGCGCCCGACGGCGACCTGGCGGCGGCCCTCGCCGCGTACAGCGCGGACCGGGTCCCGCGGACGGGCGGCATCGTCCGCAAGGCCGCCCAGGTGACCCGGCTGATGCGCCTGACCAGCCCTCCTGCCGTCGCGCTGCGCGACACCCTGATGTCAGCCGTTTCCCGCTTCGGGCCCGGCCTCGTCCTGCGCACCTTCGACGGCATCGCCGACTGGCGGCCGCCGCAGCACACGTATGCTGCCGGGACGAAGGAAACGCCCATGTCGCAGCGGTAGCGACGGGCGGGTCATGGGCGAGAGGGAGACCCCTGTGAAGGTCGGCTGCATCGGGCTCGGCGACATCGCGCAGAAGGCATATCTGCCGGTACTCAGCACCCTGCCCGGGGTCGAACTGCATCTGCAGACCCGTACCCCCGCCACCCTGGCCTCGGTCGCCGAGACCCACCGGATCCCGCCGGAGCAGCGCCACACCGACCTCGACTCGCTGATCGCCGCGGGCCTGGACGCCGCGTTCGTCCACGCCCCGACCTCCGTCCACCCGGAGATCACCGGCCGGCTTCTCGACGCGGGTGTTCCCACGTACATCGACAAGCCGCTCGCCTACGAACTCGCCGATTCCGAGCGGCTGGTGGACCTCGCCGAGGAGCGCGGTGTCAGCCTGGCCGTCGGCTTCAACCGGCGGCTTGCGCCCGGCTACGCGCAGTGCGTCGAGCACCCCCGCGAACTGATCCTGATGCAGAAGAACCGGGTGGGTCTGCCCGAGGAGCCGCGGGCGATGGTGCTCGACGACTTCATCCATGTCGTCGACACCTTGCGCTTCCTGGTGCCGGGCCCGGTCGAGCACACCGTCGTACGGGCCCGGATCCGCGACGGGCTGATGCACCATGTCGTGCTGCAGCTGTCCGGCGACGGTTTCACCGCCATCGGCGCGATGAACCGGCTCAGCGGCTCGACGGAGGAGCGGCTCGAGGTCTCCGGGCAGGACTCCAAGCGTGAGGTGGTGAACCTCGCCGAGGTGATCGACCACAAGGGGCAGCCGAGCGTACGGCGACGCGGCGACTGGGTGCCGGTCGCCCGCCAGCGCGGCATCGAGCAGGGAGTGCTGACCTTCCTGGACGCCGTGCGGGCCGGAAAGCTGCTGAGCGCCCGGGACGCCCTCGAGACCCACGAGATGTGCGAGCGCATCCTGCGTGACCTGGACTGCGCCTAGGAGGTCGGCGGATCAGGGCCGGACCCCCGGCACACGGCGCCGCAGCGGACCGGCCACAGCGGAATCCGCAGGTCAGGACGGGTTTCGATCCGTTCCGGATGCGTCCCGCTCGGCCCCGGGGCAGGCTGAGGGCAATGGACCGCCGGCCCGTGGAGGTGACCTCGTGAAACCTCACGACGAGCCACAGGGATGGGGTGCGCTCCAGCCACCGCCCGGCTACTACGCGGCGGACGGGCGGCCGCCCGATGCGACACAGCGGAGCCTGATCCTCGACTGGGCGGTCAATCAGCGGATAGCAACCGGCTGGCGGGTGGAGTCGCGGGCCGAGACACAGGTCGTGATGGTCAGAGGGCAGCCGCTCAACCACGTGCTGCACGCCCTGCTGATGGTGTTCAGCTGCTTCCTGTGGGGCGCCGTGTGGATGGTCCTCGCCGTGAAGAACAAGGTCGAGCGGGTCGCGCTCACCGTCGACGCGCAGGGGCACATCGTCTCCGTGAACGGCCCGACATAGCGCGAGTGCACGGTCAGGGAGCGGGCACCCCGGCCTTCGGGCCCACGGCACCGACCGGCTCCACCGGGTTACGCCGTCGCAGTGACCGGCCGCCCTCATAGGCGCAGAATGCCGCCAGCACGCCCAGCGCGCCGTACACCGGCCAGTCGCCCAGCTGCACATAGAGGGTGCTGCCACTGGCCAGCGGTACGTCGAAAACGGTGGCCCCGCTCGTATCCGTGCCCAGCGGCTTCCCGACCCGCCCGCCCTGCGGGCCGTACGCCGTGCTGATGCCGGTGAGCGTGGCATGCACCATCGGACGGCCGTTCTCGGCGGCACGCAGCGCGCCGAGCGAGGCGTGCTGCTCCGGCGCCCAGGTGTGCTGGAACGAAGAGGTCGACGACTGGGCGATCAGCAACTGTGCCCCGTCCCGGGTCAACCGCCTGCTCATGTCGGGGAACGCCGACTCGAAGCAGACCAGCGGCCCGATCCGCAGAGTGTGCTCCGGCGCGCGGACCTCGGTGGGGGACCCGGTGAAGCCGTCCGTGCGAGGCGGCTCGGGAACGGACATCACCACCTGCCGGGTGCCGCGCAGCCGGTCCTCGCCTGCCGCCTTCCCCACCGACGTGACCCAGCCGAGTACCGAACGGGCCGGGATGTACTCACCGAACGGCACCAGACGCATCTTGTCGTAGCGGTCCCCGGTCGGACCGTCCGGCCCCACCAGCACCGCGCTCTTGAATATCCCCGTCCGGCCCGACGCGCCGGTGTGCCGGGCATCCTCGTTCACCAGCACATCCGCGCCGACCTCGCGCGAGAGCTTCGCGATCCGCGCGGCCAGTTCCGGTCGCCGGGACAGATCCTGGCCGACACTGCTCTCGCCCCACACCACCAGATCGACGTCGCGGCCCGCCAGCGTGCGCGTCAGCTGCTCGCTGCGCGCGAAGCGGAGCGCAACGCTGTTCGGCCCCGCGACGACCCCCGGTTGCACGACGGCGATCCGGGCCACGCCCGACTGCTCCGGCCGCGGCGCCCAGGTCCATATCGCGCCCACGGCCAGCGCGCACACCACGATGGTGACCGCCCCGGCCGTCCGTGCTCCGGGCGACAGGAGCAGCAGGGCGACCGCGGTGTTCACCGCCACCACCAGAAGACTCACCAGCCACACAGCGCCGACCGATGCCACCCGGAGCGCCGCGGGCACCTGCCACTGGCTCGCACCGAGGAGTCCCCAGGGACCGCCGAGACTCTCCCAGGAGCGGGCCAGCTCGATGATCAGCCAGCCGGACGGCACCACGATCACGGCTGCCGCGGCCGTCGCGACGGAAGGGGCGCCGCCGATCAATCTGGACACCAGCAGGCCCCAGGGCGCCCACAGCAGACCGAGCAGCGCCGCGAGAACGACGATGAACACATGCAGGCTCGGCACCAGCCATTGGTGTACGGCGAGCAGGTACCCCGTCCCGCCGAGCCAGCCGTCGAGCGCGGCACGGCGCGCGGTACCTGCGGAGCGGATCAGCAGCAGCCAGGGCACCAGCGCGACATAGGCGAACCACCACAGCGACGGGGCGGGAAAGGCGAGCGCGGGCAGGGCCCCGGCGACCAGGGCTCCGCCGCCGCGCCACCAGGGCGACCGGAGCATCCGCTCCCGCTGCTCACGGCGACCGACCGGAATCCGCATACTGCGCCTCCTCGACCTGACCGGTGAGCTGGTGCCCTTTCTCCTTACCCAGTGTGGGGGGAGCGGAACGGGTGCGGCCAGGCCGGGTGCGGGCCCGCGCGGCTCAGCTCGGTGCGAGGGAGCCGGAGAGGCTGCGCCACTTCTCGTGGACGGTCACGGTACGGATCCGCCAGCCGACGTCCGTACGCGACAGCCCGAAGGCGTACCGGCCACCGGAGGTGAAGTTCGGCGCGGTGGTGTCGGGGGACGCGCCGCCGGCGGCCTGCGTACCCTGCAGCCGCATCGGGTTCAGGTAGTCGGCCCGCACATCGGCGCGGTCACCGGGGTAGCCGCCCAGGTCCTGGAGGTCGAGCCGGCGATTGACGATCAGGTGCTGACGTACGGGAAAGAGTCGCATCGTCTCCTCGAGCCAGTGCGCGACCTCGGCGGCGGACCCCTCGACACCGCCCGCGCTGCGGTAGTCGGCGCGGCCGTCCGGGGTGAAAAGGTCCCGGTAGTCCTGCCAGGAGCCGTCGTCCACCGCCACCGCATAGCCGGTGATCACTGCGTCGATGGACAGCTGGTCCATCACGGTCGCGAGAGCCACGCGCTGCGTCATCCGGCCAGTGTGTGCCCGCCGACCGCAGACGCCAAGGGCTGTGCACACGCGGCGCCATGTCCGATCATGATTCGGCCGCCCGGAACCCCCGGACCGGGAGCTCGGACGACAAGAACGCCACGGCCGGAATCCGCACCGCCCCGTGCCCGTCTCAGCAGGGGACGACGGCCACCGGACCGAGCGCATGAGTGAGTGTCGTCTGCGCCACCGGGGACAGCCCGAATCCGAGCTCCTCGCCGCCTTTGCGCCGCCCGATCACCGTGAGGGCGGCGGTCGCCGACGCCGTGACCAGAGTGTGGGACGCGGAGCCGTGGACCGGCTCCTGCACGACCTCGACCTGCGGATACTTCTCCGGCCGCCCGGCGGTGAGCTCCGCGAGGGTCCGCTCGGCCGCGCCTGCCGCCGCATCCCGGTCGAAGACGGGGCCGCCGGAGAGCATCGACGAGAACATGGTCCAGCCGTGCACGATCCGCAGGCGCGCTCCGGGCCGGGTCGTCGCGGCCTCGAACGCGAAGTCCAGCACCGCCTCACTGCTTTCGTCGGCGGCCACCCCTGCGACAATGTCCGAGAATGTCTCCTCCGCCGCCTCCGCTCCCTCCTCTTCCGCCCGGCCGCTGTGAACGACGACGACGGGACATCTGGCCATCGAAGCGGTCGTCAGACTGTTCGAGCCGATCAGCAGTGACCGGAACCCGCCCAGTCCGCGCGAGCCCAGCACCAGCAACGACGCGTGCTCGCTCAGCGCGGTCAGCGCCGCCGCCGGGAAGTCCATCGGGGCGAGGGTCGAGGTGTGCAGGGTCGGAGCGACCTGCGCCACCCGGCCCACGGCCTCCGCGAGCAGTTCCTCCGCCTCGCGCCGCTGCTCCTCCTGGCTGGTACGCCGATTGAGCGGCCTGACATGCACGATCGTCAGCGGAAGCCCTCGCCGGACTGCGTCGCGCGCGGCCCACTCGAGCGCCTCGTAGCTACGCCACGAACCGTCGACGGCAGCGATCACAGGAAGCTCGGCGGTGGTCATGGAGTCCTCCAGGGTCCAGCGGTACATGTCCCAGGCTGGTACCTGTACGAGGTATACGGCATGGACTTTCGGCCGTGTCCGCCCCGTATTACCCCGGTCGTGTTCCGTACACTACGGCCGGTCGGCGTCCGGCGCAGGAGCAGCCGGAGTGCGATCGGCGAAGCGATGCGAAGCTCCGAAGCGCGTCGCGGAAGGGCACGAGCAGACAGGTTTCCGTTCTTCTCGGACTGTCGGCTCCGGGACTTCTGCGACGCGCTTCGGTCGAGGGCGATCCGGCGACGGCCGTCCTCATGGCGGAGCGGCGGGTGTATCAGCTGCCGGCGATGTAGGCCGTGAGGGTGCCCAGATTCTCGGTGAAGTCCGACGTGGTGATGCCCAGCGGACCGGCCTGCGGCGTATAAGGGGATTCCAGCGGCGGCTTGAGCGGGTCGTAGGGCGAGGTGTCGTAGACGTCGCCCACATTGCGGCTCATATAGGCCTTGCCGTCGTACGGCGTCGCGGGTGCCGGACCCCGGTAGGGGTTGGTGATCGAACCGATCGGCGTCAGCCAGTGATCGCGGTCGCCGAGTCCCTCGACGACGGCATCGGCCTGCGCCCGGGTCACGGTCGGCAGCGACAGATCGGCGTCCCGGAACAGGTCGTCGAGACTGAGGTCGCTCATCGAGAAGTACTCCGGCAGTTCACGCCTGCCGCGGGCGGAGAGGGGCGAACGGGCCTTGAGGTCGGCGACCTCGGACCGGCTCATCGCCATGAGCTCCTCGTACGTCGCGCGCAGCGCGGCGGTGTCGACCTTGCGGCCACCGCCGTAGTGGCTCGGGGTGTCCCGGTGGTCGTAGTCGTTGTAGTAGGCGCCGTTGCGGATGTTGGAGCCGAAGCGGTGTACGAAGCGGGCGCGGTTGGTGCCCAGTTCGACGAAGGTCGGGTGTGTGCTGGAGGCCAGCAGTGGGTTCTCCGCCTTCTGCTGGTCCGTGAGCCGGCAGCTCTCCAGCCAGGCTATGGCCTCCGGGACGCGGCGCAGGAACTCGTGGTCACCGGTGAGCCGGAAGTAGGCGAAGAGCTGCGACACGTTGGTCTGAGTGGTGTGGGTGACCAGTGCCCGCGGCTCGTAGGACCGGGCACCGGCGGGAGCGCCGGCCGCTCGGCCGCCTGCCGCGCGGGCGAGGTGCTGGAGCCCCCAGCCGGCCTGTGGACCCGGCTGCTGCATGCGGTGGAGACAGGCCATGGCCCGCCTGACGTTGGGGATCAGGTCCCGGCGCCCAAGGGCGCTGACGCACATCAGCAGGAACTTGATGTTCTCGCCGAGCACGTTGTCGTTGAAGGTCACATGTCCGGTGTAGTCGCCGTCCTCCATCCCGTGCCGGATGCCGGACGGCAGCCATGGCGGCAGCTCGTCCGGCCAGGGCGTCTGCTCGACGGAGCCGGAGAAGGCCGGGAAACGCTGTGGCCAGCCGCCGTCGGCGACACCGCCGCGGTACTGCGCCGCGACGACGAAGCGGATCGCGCGGTCCAGGGAGGCCTCGAACTTGGGGTGGGGCCGCTCCAGTTGGAGCCGGAGGATCAGCTGAGCGGTGGTCGAGGTCGCCGCGTCGTCGAATGTGGCGTTGCCGTAGAAGTGCTGGAACTCCTCCAGACGCCACCCGTTGGCGCCGATGGTCTCGTACCACTTCCGCAGCGATCCCTGGCCCGCCGTGTCGTGGATGTAGTTCCAGCCGCCGCAGGCCAGTTGGGCGTCGACAAGGGCCAGTCCGGTGCGCTTGGCCGCGCGGTAGCAGGCCTCCGATCCGGTGGCGTGGTAGGCGTCGAGCAGGCTGTGGCCGACGGACGGGGTGCCGGGCGGCTGGATCCAGCACATGGTGCGCCGGGCTTCCATCTCGCCCCAGGTGGTCGAGAGGTCCGGCAGGTAGCTCCAGACGTAGCCGCCGCCGTAGGAGACGTGCTCGTCCATGAACGTGGTGACGCGGTCAACCGCCGCAGCGATCTCGCCGCGCGTCCGTGCGGAGGCGGGAGCGGGTGCGGTGCGGGGCGTGGTGCCGGCGGCCGAGGCGCGCCCGGCCGATCCGATCACAAGTGCCGCTGCCGGTGCGACGGCGAGGCGGGAGAAGGTGCGACGGCTCACTGGCAAATGCATCGAACGACTGCCTCCACTCTGGTGGCGAAACGCGGACGACGGGCCGCGGGGAGGCGGTCCTGGGCATGACGCAGCGTGATCCGAGGATCTTGCTCTCCATGCGAAAGGAGTTCTAGCACCATGTGATGGCGGAGCCAAGAGGTCATACACAACAACGATGTTCATGTATGTGGAGCTCTGAAGGAGTCAATCGGTCATATGCGACGCATGGGTTCGGCTATCTGGACACCAGGAGTCGAGTTGAGCGTTCGAGTGGAGCCCGCCGGTCGTCACGCAGAGATATGCGCAGCCCCCTTGAGCGACGCGGCGGGCACGGCTTAAGGTCATCCGGCGAGGGTGATCGCGGTACTCCGGAGGGCGTACGGCGACGGCCTCCGGACGTACGACGACGCCCGCACACCCCCGGAGAGATGTTCCGGGCATGGAGAAACAGCCCGCCGCATCCACCTGGACGGAACCGGTCCGCAGCAGCACGTCCGACTCACCGCCGACCGCGTACGCAGGGCGGCAGCCGAGCCGGGTGGAGCGCCTGTGTTATGCGACCGGTGCGACGCTCGTCGTCTCCGGGCTGCTGCATCTGATCGTCTTCGCCGTCGACGGCGGCCCCTGGGACGGCCCGGTCTCCTGGCGCAAGCCCGTCACCTTCGGGCTCTCCTTCGGCCTGACGCTCGTCGCGATCTGCTGGGTGGCTTCGTACGTACGCCTGCGCCCCCGCACCCGTACCGTGCTGCTCGCGGTGTTCGCCGCCGACTGCGTGCTGGAGGTCGGCGGCATCACCGTCCAGGCCTGGCGTGGCGTACCGTCCCACTTCGACATGGAGACGCCCTTCGACACGGCGGTGTCGATGTCGCTGGCCGTCGGCGGGGGAGTGCTGGTCGTCATTCTGACCGTCCTGGCGGTGGTCTCGTTCGTCCGGCGCCCCGAAGGGCCGACCGGGATGGCGCTCGCGCTGCGGGCCGGTTTCGCGATCCTTGTCGTCGGGCTGCTGGCGGGCGCTGCGATGATCGCCCGCGGCGTCTATCTGACGCGTACCGGGCACCAGTTGGCCGGCTACGCCTCCACGGCGTCGCTCAAGCCGCTGCACGGTGTCAGCCTGCACGCCATCCTTGTGCTGCCCGTGCTGGCCAGGGTGCTGGCCGGCACACCCTGGAGCGACTCCACCCGGCGCAGCCTCGTCCGCGGCGCCGTGGGGTGCTACGCGGCGGCCGTCGTCGGGGCTCTGACATGGGCGGTCGTGGCGTACTGAGTTGTCGCGTACCCGGAGAGTCGGCTTGATCCGTGACCGCTGCGGCAGCCGTCCGCCGGTGCGTGGTGGCGGACCGATGAGTCGGATTGCCGCGGCGGGACAACTGCCCGCCGCGTGGGCGTGGAACGCCGCGTGAGCGGAATCCGCGTGCGGGTCGGCCGGTCAACCGGGAGACTTCCGGCATGAACAAGATTCCCACCATGTTCGTCCGCGACTTCGCGACTCGCCCCGCGCGCGTGCTGCCGGAGGTGACGCCCGGCTGCGAGTGGGTGCTCGCCGGGGAAGGTCGCGCGACCCGTAAGTACGACGGCACGTGCGTGATGCTCGACGAAGCAGGCGACTGGTGGGCACGGCGCGAGGTGAGACCGGGCAAGCCACCGCCGCCGAACTACGTGGTCATCTCCACCGACGACGCAACCGGCAAGACGGTCGGCTGGGAACCGATCGGCCAGTCGTCGTTCGCGAAGTTCCACGCGGAAGCGGTCCAGAACATGGGGCCCCGCGGCGGGATCACCGGGACCTTCGAACTGGTCGGCCCGAAGATCAACGGAAACCCGGAGCGCAGCGACTTCCATCGGCTTGTCGAGCACGCCCTCGCGCGGGACGTCACCGTGCCGGAGCTGACCTTCGAGGGGATCCGGAGCGCCGCACTGGCCCTGGCCACGGCCGACGGGTGCGAGGGCATCGTCTGGCACCACCCCGACGGGCGGATGGCGAAGATCAAGGCGCGGGACTTCACCCCGGACCGGTCATGAGGCCGGTGCCGGCCCGGTCCGCACCACGCGTCGGCGTCAGCCCGCCTCGCTGCCCGGAGTGGTGGCGGGAGCCGGGCCTCGTCGACCGTCGATGGGATCGACGGGAAACGCCCCGCGTGGAGACCGACGCGGGCGCGCTGTCCGTCACCTGTGCCGATCTTCCAGTCCTGCCGCCATGGCAGGAGCGGAGAGCTACTAAGTGACGGTGCACCAGAACGGTGGCAGGGTCGGGTCCGTTCTTCACGATGGGCCGACTTCCGTCCGTCGGGGCTGCGCTCACCGACGGCCGGCGATGGGCAGGGCGACGCGTCACGTTGAAGATCGAGAACTCCGGAGGCTCGACCTCCGTCACGTGCACGCCGTCCAGGTCGCCCGCTGACGCGACAGCGCACCCGGTCCGGTGACCGGGGCGTTGCCGACAACGTGCGCCGAAGGGGGATACGGGCCTGGCCGGCCGCCCGGATGTGACGGCAGGGACGGGCGGGGCGGCAGGCCCGGTGCTGTCGGCCGGACGTGTCCTGGTGGATACTCCCTGCAGGCCCCGCCGGACGGTCCGGACGCCCTGGTGTGCCGCCGGAGTGGTGCAGAGGCACCGTCGACGGACACCAGCCGTAGCCTTCTCGGGCTCGGCGCCCTCACAACGACCGCTATGCACAGGAGACTTGATGGCTGACGCTTCACCGCGCCGCGCGGACGACAGCGCCGAGGACATGGGCACGACGATCGGCCTCGACATTGTCGAGCGGCCGCGGCCGCAGTACGCGGGGCTGTTCGTCGCGCCCCCCGACCTGCCGGCAGCCGACACCGACTGACGCAGCCCGCTCCCGCTTCGGCGTCGCCGGTCGCGAGGAGATCGATTCGTCGTCCTCGCGGTCCCGCAGGAACAGGTGGCGGTCACCTCCGCCCATGAGGCTGTGGACCGGTCAGACCTCGCCCGTCCTTCATAGGCGCAGGCGGCGGGGCTCTGTCCGGCAGGCCCGGTCGCCGCGTCTCGCGCGGCGACCCGGCCGCACCGCTGTCCCGGGGCGCCCCGCCCCGATCGGGCTCGAAGCCGTACTAGCCGGCCGACTCACCCGCGTGCGGGCTCAGTGCACCGGCCCCCACCAGGGCGAACAGCAGCACGCCCAGCAGCACGCGGTAGATGACGAACGGCATGAAGCTCTTCGTCGTGATGAACTTCATGAACCACGCGATGACGGCGTACCCCACGCCGAAGGCGATGAACGTCGCGAAGATCGTCGGCCCCCACGACACGTGCCCCTCGCCCGCATCCTTCAGCTCGAAGACGCCCGAGGCGAGCACCGCCGGGATCGCGAGCAGGAACGAGTAGCGGGCCGCCGCCTCGCGGGTGTAGCCCATCAGCAGACCACCGCTGATCGTGGCGCCCGAGCGGGAGACACCCGGGATCAGGGCCATCGCCTGACAGAAGCCGAAGATCAGACCGTCCTTGACGCCCAGCTCCTTGAGGGACTTCCGCTCCTTGATGGCCCGGTGCTTGCCGCCGGTCTCGTCCCGGGCTGCGAGACGGTCGGCGATACCGAGGACGATGCCCATGACGATCAGGGTGGTGGCGATGAGCCGCAGGTCGCGGAAGGGCCCTTCGATCTGGTCCTTGAAGGTCACGCCGAGGACGCCGATCGGGATGGAGCCGACGATGACCAGCCAGCCCATCTGGGCGTCGTGGTTGCTGCGCATCGACCGGTTGGTCAGCGAGCGGAACCAGGCCGAGACGATCCGCGCGATGTCCTTGCGGAAGTAGATGAGGACGGCCGCCTCCGTGCCGATCTGGGTGATGGCGGTGAACGCCGCACCCGGGTCGTGCCACCCGGCGAACGCGGCGGTCAGCCGCAGGTGCGCGCTGGAGGAGATCGGCAGGAACTCGGTCAGTCCCTGAACGAGGCCCAGGACGAACGATTCGAACCAGCTCATGGGGCTTTGGCCATCCCGGAAGTCATCGTGCATCGGCCGACGGACAGCAGGGCCGTCGGCAACGTGCGGAGTGCGGTCATGTGAGGGAAGGGCCACGGCGGGCCCGATGATCGTCTGTCGTGCGCGGGAAGCGTATCGCCCTTGGGTGAACGGGGTGACGGCTGCCCCCGGCCCTCGACCGGAGCCGGTGCTGTGCCCGGTCCCGCTCGGCGCGCGCACGGGCGGTCCGCCGACGCCGCCTGCCAGGTCGTTCGGCGTCGAGTCGGTTGTGCCGCTGCCGCCCGCGGATCATTCCCCGCCGGAACCGTGCCTCTTGCCCTGTGCGCCGGTCATTTCCCGCCGAGACCGTGCCGCTTGCGCCAGGCCACGACGGCCGCGCCGATCCCGGTCAGCACGATGAAGCCCATCGCGGCCAGGAACGCGGGCGACGTCGGTGACGATGCCTCGCTGCCCGCGACGACGTACGCGGCGGTGTTCGGGACGGAACCGATCCCGGTGGCCACCAGGAACGGCGGATACCCCATCCGCGACACCGCGGCGCAGTAGTTGGCGGCCGCGAACGGCACACCAGGGAAGAGCCGCAGGGCCAGCATCGAACGGAAGCCGTGCCGGCTCAGCTGCCCGTCCGCCGCCTTCAGCCAGCGCCCGCGCAGCAGCGTACGGAGCGCGTCCTGACCCAGCACCCTGCCCAGACCGAACGAGATGCCAGCGCCCAGCACCGTGCCCGCCAGCGCGGCGGCCAGACCGGCCTGCGAACCGAAGAGCGCCCCCGCGGCCAGATTGAGCAGCGGACGCGGTACGAACGCCACGGTGCACGCCCCGTACGCGACGCCGAACAGCGCAACCGCGGTGCCGCCGCTGCTCAACCGGGCCGGCCAGCCGGTGGCCAGCAACCGCTGCGGTTCGAGGAGCAGCATCGTCGCCGCGGCGGCCAGCAGCAACACCACGAGCAGCGAGAACCGGGACCAGGGCGAGCGCAGCGCCCTCGAACAGCGCACGGCCAGGCCGGTGGCGGACCGGGCGTCGGGGAGGGGGTCGAGCATTCGGGGAGACTAACCGACACCCTTGTGTGATCGCCGTAATGTGCCCCGTACGGGCCGCCCCACCGTCAGCACGGGACCGCGTCGGCGGTGCCCGGGGCCGGGCTCACCGCTGGGGGGTCACGAAGCAGCTCCGAAGCCGTCGGCCGGGGGATGAACTCCTTTGTCGGGGCTGCGGGAACGACCGGAGAAAACCATTCGACGGCTCCGCGGCCGTCGGCCATGATCGTACCCATGTTCCGGTACGCCTTCCTCGCAGCGCAGTCCGCAGTCGCGGACGCGCCGAAGGCTGCCGTCGTCCCCGCTGTCGATGTTGCCGCCGCGTTCGCCGCTGCCGCAGCAGCAGTTGACGCAGCAGCGCTCGCCGCTGCTGCAGCGCCCTCCGGCGGCGCCCGAAGCTGACCCTCCCCCGACAGTCCGGCGGACCCCGTAAGGGGAGGGTCGGCAGGGCCCTGGGGTCTTCTCTCTCAGCTTCGTATCCAGAAGGAATCGAGCCATGCCCAAGACGGCATATGTGCGCACCAAGCCGCACCTCAACATCGGCACCATGGGCCACGTCGACCACGGCAAGACCACCCTGACGGCGGCCATCACCAAGGTCCTCAGCGACCGTGCCGGCACCAGCACCTCGTACGTCTCGTTCGACCGGATCGACCGGGCGCCCGAGGAGGTGCAGCGCGGCATCACCATCAACATCGCGCACGTCGAGTACGAGACCGACACCCGCCACTACGCGCACGTCGACATGCCCGGCCATGCCGACTACGTCAAGAACATGGTCACCGGCGCCGCGCAGCTCGACGGGGCGATCCTCGTCGTGTCGGCGGTCGACGGGATCATGCCGCAGACCGCCGAACACGTCCTGCTCGCCCGTCAGGTCGGCGTCGACCACATCGTCGTCGCTCTCAACAAGGCCGACGCGGGGGACCCCGAGCTGGCGGACCTGGTCGAGCTGGAGGTCCGCGAGCTGCTCTCCGCGCACGGCTACGGTGGCGACGGCGTCCCCGTCGTCCGGGTGTCGGGTCTCAAGGCGCTGGCCGGCGACCCGCGCTGGACCGCGTCCGTCGAGGCGCTGCTGGACGCCGTCGACACGTACGTACCGATGCCGGTGCGCTACACCGACGCACCGTTCCTGCTGCCCGTGGAGAACGTCCTGACCATCACCGGCCGGGGCACGGTCGTCACCGGGGCGGTCGAGCGCGGCACCGTCCGTGTCGGCGACCGGGTGTCCGTGCTCGGGGCGGACATCGAGACGGTCGTCACCGGTCTGGAGACCTTCGGGAAGCCGATGGAGTCCGCGCAGGCAGGCGACAACGTGGCGCTGCTCGTGCGCGGGGTGGAGCGTGACCGGGTCCGCCGCGGCCATGTGGTGGCAGCGCCCGGCAGCGTGACGCCGAGCCGTCGCTTCACCGCGCAGGTGTACATCCTGTCGGCGCGGGAAGGCGGCCGGACCACACCGGTGGCCACCGGCTACCGGCCGCAGTTCTACATCCGTACCGCGGACGTGGTCGGCGACATCGACCTCGGCGAAGCGGCAGTGGCTCGCCCCGGCGACACGGTCACCATGACCGTCGAGCTGGGCCGTGACACACCGTTGGAGTCCGGCCTCGGCTTCGCGATCCGGGAGGGTGGCCGCACGGTCGGCGCGGGCACCGTGACCGCCTTGCTCTGATCCGTACCCGGCCATGCGACGGACCTGTCTCCCGTGCCCAGGGAGGCGGGTCCGTTGCCATGCGCAAGACTGACGGCATGGCAGACATTGCACTGGTGCTGGGAGCCGGGGGCGTCACCGGAAGCGCCTGGGAGACCGGGATCCTGTACGGACTGGCCGAGGCAGGTGTGGACCTGTCCACCGCCGACCTCATCATCGGCAGCTCCGCCGGGGCCGTCGTCGGCGCCCAGCTCGCCTCCGGACTGCTCGGCCTCCCGGAACTGTACGCCCGCCAGCTCGCCGATCCGCAGGGCGAGACCGGCGGCAGGCTCGGCACGGCCACCCTCATGCGCTACGCGCGGGCCGTGCTGACCGCGGGCACCCCCGAGGCGTACGGGCAGAAGCTTGCCCGGATGGCGCGGGAGGCCCGTACCGGAATCACCGCGGCCGATCGGCGGGCTCTGATCGCAAGCCGGCTCCTGACGCCCGAGTGGCCCGAGCGGCGGCTGCACATCACCGCCGTCCAAGCGGCCACCGGGGAACTCCACACGTTCGACAGGGACAGCGGCGTCCCACTCGCGGATGCCGTCACCGCCAGCTGCGCCGTTCCCGCCGTCTGGCCGGTCGCCACCATCGACGGCCAGGACTGGATCGACGGCGGGGTCTACTCCCCGGCCAACGCCCATCTCGCGGCCGGATGCGAGCGCGTCGTCGTCATCGCACCGACGGCCAGTGGCAACAAGGTGATCGTCTCGCCCCGGTCCCAGGCCACCGACCTCGAAGCGAGGGGCGCCCGGGTCGCCGTCATCACCCCGGACGCGGCCGCCAGGAAGGCCTTCGGCCGCAACCCCCTCGACCCGAGCCGCCGGGCGGCCGCCGCACGAGCCGGACTCGCCCAGTCCGCGACGTACACCGAGAAGGTCGCCGCGGTTCTGAACGGCTGAACCCGCACCTCACAATGGACGGGTGAACGAGCCGATACCTGTGATCCGGGACGTGGATCAGGGCACCGCCAGACTGCTTCCCGATGTGGACCGGGACCGGGCCTGGCTGCTCACCGTCGACGGCGCACCCCAGTCCTACGTCGACCTCGACGATCCGGCCCACGTGGAGTTCGAGTACGCGCGACGGCTCGCCCATGTCCTGGACTGCGCCGGGGAGCCGGACGCGCCCCTCGACGTACTCCATCTCGGCGGTGGCGCACTCACCCTGCCCCGCTATGTCGCCGCGACCCGGCCGGGCTCCCGGCAGATCGTCGCCGAGGCCGACCGCGGCCTCCTGGACCTGGTCACCGAGCAGCTGCCGGTCCCCGACGGCAGCGGGGTCACCGTGCACGCCACGGACGCCCGCGGTCTGCTGGAGGAGACGCCGGCCGGGTCCGTGGACGTGCTGATCGCGGATGTCTTCGGCGGCTCACGGGTGCCCGCGCACCTCACCTCGGTCGAGTACGCGAAGGCGGCCGGGCGGGCGCTCAGGGACGACGGCGTCTATGCCGCGAACCTCGCCGACAGCGCGCCCTTCGGCTTCCTCCGGTCGCAGCTCGCCAACTTCGCGGCCGTCTTCGACGAGCTCGCTGTGATCGCCGAACCGGCGGTGCTGCGCGGCCGGCGCTTCGGGAACGTCGTCCTGGTCGCCTCCCGCAGCCCCTTCGACATCGCGACCCTGGCCCGTCGCTGCGCGGCCGACGCCTTCCCGGCCCGGGTCGAGCACGGCGCCGCGCTGGACCGGCTCATCGGCGCGGCCCGGCCGGTCGGGGACGCGGACGCGGTGCCCTCACCCGAGCCGCCCGACGGCGCCTTCAGCATCGGCTGACGGTGCCTTCCCGGCCGCGGCGGACGGCCCCGCGGCCACCGGCACCGTGGCGGCCTTCCGGCGGGTGAGGTTGCGTACGTCGGGTACGAACAGCACGGCACCCGTGACCAGCACGATCAGCACGGCGCAGCCCCAGAGCGCCTGACCCCGTCCGACCAGGTCCTCCACCGGACCGGCGACCGCGGTGGACAGCGGCAGCATCGCCACCGATCCGAACCAGTCGTACGCCGAGACCCGCGACAGCTTCTCCTCCGGGATCTCCTGGTGCATGGCCGTCATCCAGGAGACCCCGAACACCTCGATGGCGACGCCGCTGACGAACATCACCGCGCTGAGCCCGGCCACCGGCAGCGGTACCGCGAGCGCTGCCGACGGCAGGGCCAGCGGGAAGACGCAGAGCGTCCCGGCGAGCAGCAGCCGCCGGGGCTTCCAGCGCATCATCAGCAGCGCCCCGCACAGCGTGCCGACCCCGAACGCGGCGAGTGCGAGACCCCAGGGGCGGGCGCCGCCGAGTTCGTCCCTGGCGACCAGCGGCCCGTACACCGACTCGGCGGCCCCGACCACCGCCACCACCACCGAGAACTGCGCCACGATGGACCACAGCCAGGGGCGGCCGATGAACTCCTGCCAGCCTTCGCGCAGATCCGAGAGCAGCCCCCCGCCCGGTGCGCGCGACGGGATGTGAGCGACATCGAGGAAGGCGCGCAGCGCACCGGCCACCGCGAACGCCGCCGCGTCGACGGCCAGGACCCAGCCCGGGTTCATCGCCGCGATCATGGCACCACCGAGCGCCGCACCACCGATCGCGGCGCCGTGCATCGACATCCGGAAGAGAGCGAAGGCGCGGCTCGCCTGCTCGCCGCTGACGCTGGACATCAGCATGCCCTCGGCCGCCGGGTTGAAGAACGCCTGCCCGGTGCCGCACGCCGCGGTGAGCACCATCATCTGCCACAGCTTCGGATCGCCGGCCAGGACCAGCCAGGCGAATGCGGCCTGCGAGACGCAGTTCAGGGCGTTCGCCGCGACCATCACACGGTGGCGCGGCAGCCGGTCGGCGATGGCGCCGCCGATGAGCAGGAAGACGACCAGGGGCGCGGTACGGGCAGCGGCGACCAGACCGACGTCGCCGCCGTCACCGCCCGACTCCAGAACGGCGAACGCCGCCGCGATCAACGCGCCATGGGTACCCAGGCCCGTGATGATCGCGGCGGCGGTCAGCAGACTGTAGTTGCGCCCTGCCCAGGCGGGGCGGCGCATGCGGGATGGAGGGACGGAAGCGGGAGTCACCAAGGGACTATCCCTGTCCGGACCCCGACCTGCCAAATGCACCGCCCAGGCAGTGCGCGGAGCGGATGTGGATCAGGAGCCGGTCAGACGTGCGTCAGGACTTGGTGACGTCCGTGAGCCGCAAGGTGCTGAGGATCTTCTGGATCGTGGTGTCCGGAAGTTCGCCCTCCACGTCCGCTCCGGCGTAGAGGATCCACGAGGAGTACTCACCGTTCTTGTTCTTGAAGGAGAACGCGATCGACTTGCCGTCGCTGTCGCACTTCTTCTTCTTGGTGACGCCGGGCGCGGTGGCCGTGACGACACTGCCGGTGACACCGGACTTGGTGGTGTACGCCTTGGGCTTGCCGATCTTGATGGTGCCCTTCGGCATGTGCTGCGCATAGGCGGCCCACACCCAGTTCGCGGCCTCGTTCGTCGCCGCCTCGTCGGTGCTCTTCGCACCCTGGGCGCCCTTGGTGCCGACACCGGCCAGGCTCATGTCCTCCTCGGTGCCGTCCTTGTCGGCATCGTCGACGCACCACTTGCTCTTGTAGTACGCCGGCGCGGAGAAGCCGACCGCGGGCGACCCGTCGCCCTTCTTGTCGTCCTCGAAGAAGGAGAATATTCCTGGAGCGGCGACCTCCCAGTCACCGGGCACGTCGAACTGGGTGCCCCACTTGGGGTTGGTGACGACCTTCCAGCCCGCGATGAGGGGCTTCGCGTCCCCGTCGGTGCCGCGCGGGTTCGCCTCGGGCGAGGACGCGCTGTCGGACGGCTTCGGGGAGGACGACGACTTCCCGTCGTCGGCGACGTCCGTACCGCCCTTGTCGTCGTTCTTGTTCATCACCACGACACCGGTGACCACGGCGGCCACGACCACGGCGGTGGCCGCCACGATCGCGACGAGGGTCGTCGACTTCTTCTTGTTGTCGCCCGGCTGCGGCGCACCGGGCGGACCGGGAACCGCGTACTGCGGCACGGTCGGCTGCTGGTACGGGTTCGGCTGCGGAAATCCCGGCTGCCCCTGCTGCGGATAACCCGGTTGCTGCCCCTGCTGCGGGTAACCGGGCCGGCCCTGCTCCGGGTAACCCGGCTGGCCCTGCTGCTGATATCCCGGCTGCTGATAGGGATTCGGCTGCTGGTACCCCGGCTGCTGGTACGGGTTCTGACTCTGGTCCTGCGGGTTCTGCTCGCCCCCGGGCGGCTGCTGTCCTGGCCACATGGCCAGTAACGATAGAGGGGCGGCGGCCGGTCGGCTACGGCCGCCCCCGCGAGGGAACGGTCAATGCGGCCGCCATGTGGTCGTCTTGAGAGGAACGGGTATGGTCAAACGGTTCTACTCGTGAGTAACATTCGGCCCATGAGCGCTGAACAGATGACAGTCGGAGAGATGCTCGTCGCCACCGTTCCGATGGCCAGGACCCTCAATCTGGAGTTCCTCGAGACGACCGCGGAGCGTGCGGTCGTCCGTATGCCCGATCAGGCGGACTACCACAACCACGTCGGCGGACCGCACGCCGGAGCGATGTTCACGCTCGCCGAGTCGGCGAGCGGCGCGATCGTCATCGCCGCCTTCGGCGACCAGATGTCCCGCGCCGTACCGCTCGCCGTGAAGGCGGAGATCGGCTACAAGAAGCTGGCGATGGGTGTCGTCACCGCGACCGCGACCCTGGGCCGGCCGGTGGCGGACGTCGTCGCCGAACTCGACGAGGGCAAGCGCCCCGAATTCCCCGTCACCATCGAGATCCAGCGCGCGGACGGCGCCGTGACCGGTGAGATGACCGTCGTCTGGACGCTCCGCCCGAACGCCTGAGGACCGCACCGTCCGACCTGGGCCGTCCCACCCCTGACAAGGGCGCGGGGCGGCCCTTCGCGCTGTCCGGGCGGGTGGTGGGACGGGTAGGCTGCCCGCGGTACGCCGAGTTGCCGGCGGGCGACAGCACATCAGCACGGGAGGAACCGGCGTTGCACATCCAGGAGTGGCTGGAGACAGTCCCCGCGGTCAGCGTGTACGTCCTGGTGGGCGTCGTCATCGGTCTGGAGAGCCTGGGCATTCCGCTGCCCGGTGAGATCGTCCTCGTCAGTGCGGCGCTGCTGGCCGCCGGGCACAGCGGCATCAATCCGGTGATCCTCGGCGCCTGCGCTTCCGCCGGAGCGATCATCGGGGACTCGATCGGGTACGCCATCGGGCGCAGGGGCGGCCGGCCGCTGCTCGCCTGGCTCGGCGGGAGGTTCCCCAAGCACTTCGGTGCGAACCAGATCGCCATGGCGGAGCGGTCGTTCCAGAAGTGGGGCATGTGGGCGGTGTTCTTCGGCCGCTTCGTCGCACTGCTGCGTATCTTCGCCGGACCGCTGGCCGGCGTCCTGCGGATGCCGTACTGGAAGTTCCTGATCGCCAATGTGCTCGGCGGCATCGTCTGGGCGGGCGGCACCACAGCCGTCATCTACTCGGTGGGGGTCGTCGCCGAGGCCTGGCTGAAGCGTTTCTCCTGGCTCGGACTGGTGGTCGCGGTGCTGATCGGGCTGACCTCGATGCTGGTCCTCAAGAGCCGCGCCAAGAAGGCGGCGGCGCAGTCCGGGCAGCACACCGCAGCCGAGGCGGAAGCGGTGTCGGCGGCGGACTGAGTTCGCCGGCCCGACGCTCGGGCCGACGGCTCGTGCGGTGCTCAGACCTGGTGCGCCTGGCGGTGCGCCTTGGCCAGCTCGACGTAGCCCACCGCGTTGAACTTGATGCCTTCGAGCTCCTCCTCGGTCAGCTCGCGCTTGACCTTGGCCGGCACGCCCGCGACGAGCGAACCGGGCGGAACCCGCATCCCCTGCGGGACCAGCGCCTGAGCGGCGATCAGCGAACCGGCGCCGATGTGCGCCCCGTTGAGAACCGTGGCCCCCATGCCGACCAGGACATCGTCCTCGACGGTGCAGCCGTGCAGGACGGCGTTGTGGCCGACCGAGACGCGCTCGCCGACCGTGACGGGGAATCCGGGATCGGCATGGACGCTGCAGTTGTCCTGGATGTTGCTGTCGGCGCCGATGGTGATGGGAGCGCAGTCGGCCCGCAGCACCGCCTGGTACCAGGCGCTGGAGCCCGCGGCCATGGTGACCTCGCCGATCACGACGGACGTCGGCGCGGTGAAGGCCGCCACGTCGATGTCCGGATCGTGGCCGCCCATGCCCGTGATCAACGCCTGCTCTGCCATCGCCCGTTCCTCCGTGCTCCGGTTCGTTCGGCCGTGTGGTGCGGCCGCCGTTGTTCGATCGCCCTTGTTCGATCGAGCCAGGGGAACGGTATGCGACGGCCGTACCCCTGCCGTGGAGTGGGGTGAACATCACAGGACACCGCAGTGATCGTTCCGGCCGTGCCGACTACCGTGAGCGAGTGCCGAAGAACAGCAACACGTTCTCATCCCTCACCGCCTGGCGGCGCCGTGTCCTGTCCCGCGCCGTCCACCGCGGCTGGCGTGCGATCCAGGAAGCGGGCGCGATCACCGCGCAGCACCCGGGTGGGCTCCGTTTCGGCCGCATCGGCGAGGGGACCCGGCTGGCCTTCCCCCAGGGCACCGTCTTCGGTGAGCCCTGGATCGAGCTCGGCGGCCACTGCATCATCGGCGAGCAGGTCACCTTGACCGCCGGGCTGATGCCGGACCTGGACCTCGGCTCCGCGCCCATCCTGACCCTGGGGGACGGTGTGGTGCTCGGCCGCGGCAGCCATGTCGTCGCCGACACCACGGTGACCATCGGCTCGAACACGTACTGCGGGCCGTACGTCTACATCACGTCCACCAACCACAGCTACGACGATCCGCACGAGCCGGTCGGCAGACAGTGGCCACGCATGGAGCCGGTCGCCATCGGACCGGGGTGCTGGATCGGCACCGGCGCGGTGATCCTGCCGGGGGCCCGGCTCGGCCGCAACGTGGTGGTCGCGGCAGGCGCGGTGGTACGCGGAGAGGTGCCCGACCACGCGGTGGTTGCCGGGGCGCCGGCGCGTGTCGTACGCAGCTGGGACCCGGTGAAGGGCTGGCAGCCGCCCCTGCGCACGCCCGCTCCGGTGCCGATCCCGGCCGATGTCACGCCCGAACAGCTGCTGGCCGTCGCGGAACTCGAGGAAAGGCCCTGAGGCCGGCTTCCTACCCGGTGGCGAGAAGTACGGTTCCCACCAGGGCCAGCCCGGCCCCCGCCGCCTGCACCCCGCGCAGCCGTTCGCCCAGGACGCCGCGGGCGGCCAGGGCCGTCACCACCGGGTAGAGCGAGGCCAGGACGGCGGCCACGGTGACCGGGCCGTGCTGCGCGGCGATCGAGTAGGTGCCGTTGGCCGCGACATCGGCTAGACCGACGAATGCCAGGGCGGGCAGCCCAGCGAGCAGTACGGCCGCCCCGCCCTCCTCGGGCAGCGCGCGCGCCCCGCGCCGTACCGACACGTACAGCGCCGCGCCGCCCACCGCGATGTTGGTGAGGCGCTGCACGAAGAGCGCCAGGAACAGTCCGGTGACCGTCGTGGACGCCTCCGCGATCAGCGACATCACCGCCCCGAAGCCGAATGCGGCCACCAGTGTCAGCAGCACCGCCTGCCGCTGCACCGGGGCCCCGCGCAGCTCCGGTCCACCGGCCAGCACGATGCCCGCGATCGCGACACCGACCCCGGCGAGCTGGAGCAGCCCGGGCCGTTCGCCGATGATCAGTCCGACACTCACCGGTACCGCGACGCCCAGCGAGCCGAGTGGTGAGACGACCCCCATGGGGCCGAGCGCGAGCGCCTTGTAGAAGCTCAGCATGGCCACCGGCCCGACCGCACCGGCGGCCACGGCGAACCAGAGCTGATCGCCGGCCTCGCTCCAGCCCCCGGTGGCGATCACGACGATGCCCAGGACGACCGCCGCGACGGTCTGCGAGGCGACGACCACGGTGAGCGCGGGCGTACGTCGGGTGAGCAGCCCGCCGCCGAAGTCGGCCAGCCCCCACAGCAGGCTGGTGGCCAGGGCGAACAGTGCTGTCATCGGCAGGCCTCGCAGTACAGTGCGGTGAACGGTTGGGTGCACCACACCGTAGTGCAGTATTTTTGACTCTGTCATCCAGAATATTGGACGGAATGTGTCTGACCTCGACCAGCTCACCCAGTCGCTCGCGCGCAACCTCAAGCGCTGGCGCGGTGAACGTGGCTTCACCCTGGATGCCCTCGCCGCGCGCGCGGGGGTCAGCCGCGGCATGATCATCCAGATCGAGCAGGCGCGCACCAATCCGAGTGTCGGCACCACGGTCAAGCTCGCCGACGCCCTCGGCATCAGCATCACCACCCTGCTCGACTACGAACAGGGATCGCATGTCCGGCTGGTGCCCGAGAGCCAGGCGGTGCGCATGTGGTCCACCGACAGTGGCAGTTCCACCACCCTGCTCGTCGGTACGGAGGCCAGGGGCCCGATCGAACTCTGGTCCTGGCGCCTGATGCCCGGCGACGGCAGCACCTCCGACCCGCATCCCGAAGGCACCGTCGAACTGCTCCACGTCACGGCCGGCGTACTCACCCTCGAAGTCGACGGCGAGGCCCACTCCCTGCCCGCCGGCACCTCCGCCACCTTCGAAGCCCACCACCCGCACGCCTACCGCAACGAAGGCTCCGAACCGGCCGAGTTCACGATGGCGGTGTCCATCCCGCCCGTACGCTGAGACGCCCGACCGGCGGCCGTGCGGTCGCTGTTAGCGTGACGCGTATGCGCGCACCCATCGGCACCTTCGACAATGCCGCCCCCGCCGTCGACCGCATCGACCTCCTCACCCCTCCGGTCGCCGAGGCCGTGCGAGAGGGGTGGGGCGGTGTTCCCGCCGACCGGATCCTCCATGTCGACACGGACCCGGAGATCGCGGACACGGCGGTCTTCGTCACCCACCACGGCGCCGACCTGCTCGACCGGTCGGCCAACTGCGTCGTGGTGGCGGGCAAGCGCGGCGGCGAGGTCACCCTGGCCGCCTGCGTCGTCCTCTCCCGCACCCGCGTCGATGTGAACGGGGTGGCCCGCAAACACCTCGGCGCCCGCAAGGCGTCGTTCGCCTCCATGGACACGGCGGTCGGCGAGACCGGCATGGAGTACGGAGGTATCACCCCGATCGGGCTCCCGGCGGACTGGCCGCTGCTGCTCGATCCCGCAGTGGTGGACGAGGAGTGGGTGCTGATCGGAAGCGGCAGCCGCCGGGGCAAGCTGATCGTCCCGGGAAAGGCGCTCGCGGCCCTGCCGAACGCAGTGCTCGTCGAGGGGCTCGGCATCACGGTGTGAGGCACCGACGCTTCTGTTCGAACCGTTGCGGTGCCGAGGCCGGCCCGGCTCGGCGGATGCGGCAGCAAGTGCCGGGAGCCGACGGGGCGTCCGGCACCGTTACGGCCGCGCCGCCCGGTGGGCCGGAAGCAGACGGGTCGCGAAGTCCACCGCGTCGGTGAAGCGGAAGAGCCGTGCCGTCGCCGACCCCACCGTGCCGGTGCGTACCGCAGTGCCGCCGGCCGTGCGCTCGAACTCCGCTCCGAGCGCCGCGAAGTCGCTGTCGTCCAGCGCGACGTCCTCGTACTCCCACCAGTGGCGCCTGCCTCCGCTACTCACCACACAGCGGTAGCTGCGGCGGGGCGGGTCGGGCACGCGGTACTCGCCCAGGTGGAACGCGCTGCAGGAGTCGAACCCGGTTCCCAGCAGCAGCACTTGAGCCCCTGAGTCATAGAGGCAGGCCAGCGGCGAGTCCTCGCCGAGATGGCAGTCGGGGCTGTGGTGCGCGACGAGCCTCTCGGCGAGCGGGCCCAGCGCGGTGAACGACGTCTGAGGGTGGCCGCTGCGGGCGGCCCCCGGCGTCTGTCGTACCGCCTCCGAGAGGCGGCCCATCGACGGCGCCGCCGACGTCGCCCGGTCGAAGGGCGGCATGCTCGCCCGCACCGCCTCCCGGGCCGCGGCGCTGAGGCCGCGCACCCGCTCGCGGTAGTGCGGGGACGTATCGGAGTTCTCCGGTGTGAACGACGGGACGACCAGGGTGCCGTCCGCGCCGATCGCGTCCCGCAGTGCGCCGATCACCGCCCGCACCCCGCCGCTCACCGTCCCCGTCGCGCGCATCGACGCGTGCACCATGAGGACACCGCCCCGAGCCACACCGAGTTCGGACAGCTCATCGGCCAGCCGGCTTCGGCAATGGGGAACTGTCAGGACGGCGGACGCACCGGTAGGACTCACAGCGGGACATTCTCCCAGCCGTTCGGCATGTGTGACACCCCGCACATTCGGCCGAGACGCGGTAGCCCGCTCATCGGTCGCTCATCGGTCCAGGCGAGGGATCTCGATCGCCGGGCAGTGGTCCATCACCATGTCGATTCCGGCCGCCCGTGTGCGTTCGTACGCGGCGTCGTCGATCACACCGAGCTGGAACCAGACCGCCTTCGCGCCGACCCTGACCGCTTCGTCCGCGACGGCGCCCGCCAGTTCGCTGTTGACGAAGACGTCCACGACATCGACCGGGAACGGAATGTCCGCAAGCGAGGCGTACCCCTCCTCGCCCAGGACCCGCTCCGCCTTGGGATGCACGGGGACGACGCGTTTGCCGAAGCGCTGGAGCACCGCGGCGACGCCGTAGGCAGCGCGCGACTCGTTGTTGGACAGTCCCACGACGGCCCAGGTGTCGCCTGTGTTCCGGAGGATCCTGCGGATCGTCTCTGCATCTGTGCCCGTGTCTGCATACATGATTCGATCAACGGACTGCGGTCCTGGGCCATTCCCGTCCTGCGCATAGGGTGGCCGGATGCAGGAGCAGTACCGGACAGTCGCCCGAGCGGGCGTGCACGAGACCGAGATCAACCGATCGCGCTTCATCTGCGCGCTCGCCCCCGCCGCCACCGAGCAGGAGGCGCAGGACTTCGTCGCACGCATCCGCAGGGAGCACCCGACCGCCAGCCACAACTGCTTCGCGTACGTGATCGGCGCCGACGCGTCCGTACAGAAGGCGAGTGACGACGGCGAGCCCGGCGGCACCGCGGGCGTCCCGATGCTGCAGATGCTGATGCGCCGCGAGATGCGGTACGTCGCCGCCGTCGTCACCCGCTACTACGGCGGCGTGAAGCTCGGGGCCGGGGGACTGATCCGGGCCTACGGAGGGGTGGTCGGCGAGGCTCTCGACGAGCTCGGCACGATCACCCGACAGCGGTTCCGGCTCGCCACGATCACCGTCGGCCACCAGCGGGCCGGCAGGCTGGAGAACGATCTGCGGGCCACGGGACTGGCCGTGCGGGAGGTCCGGTACGCGGAGGCGGTGATCATCGAGATCGGACTGCCGGACTCCGATGTCGAGAGCTTCCGGAGCTGGCTGGCCGACGCGACCGCGGGTGAGGCGCTGCTGGAGCTGGGCGGTGAGGCGTACGGAGATGCCTGATCGCTCCTGACGCGGTGGGACGGCCGGGCCGCGGGGCCTCCGGCAGGCGGAACAGTGGGCCATCGGAACCCAGGTCGGTCTCATTCGCCGAACACGTCGGAGGGGGTGCGCGGCGATGGGAGACTGTGGGCTGTGAGCAGACAGGTTCGTGAGGGATCAGAGGAACAGCGGCGTTAGCGTGGTCGGTGGCGTCCGTGCAGTCCCGCACCGGTGCGGTGCGGCTGCCGGGCACGGCAGGTGCGGACGCCGGGTGCGAAGGAATCGAAACATGCAGGTCGGAGCCAGGTCTTGAGGATTTTGCACACATCGGACTGGCACCTGGGGCGGTCGTTCCACCGGGCCTCCCTGCTCGACGCGCAAGCCGACTGTCTCGATCATCTGGTGGCGACTGTGCGCGAACGCGAGGTCGACGCCGTCGTGGTGGCGGGTGATGTGTACGACAGGGCCGTGCCCCCGCTGTCCGCCGTGGAGCTCTTCGACCGGGCCCTGCACCGGCTCGCCGCCGTCGGGGTGCCCACGGTGATGATCTCCGGGAACCATGACTCGGCCCGCAGACTCGGCGTGGGTGCCGGTCTGATGGGCCGGGCCGGGATCCATCTGCGGACCGACCCCGCGGAGTGCGGCACCCCCGTGGTCCTGCGGGACGACCATGGCGACGTCGCGTTCTACGGACTTCCCTACCTCGAACCGGCCCTCGTCAAGGACGTGTTCAAAGCAGAGCGGGCCGGACACGAGGCCGTGCTGACCGCCGCCATGGACCGCGTCCGCGCCGACCTCGCGACACGGCCGGACTCCACCCGGTCCGTGGTGCTCGCCCACGCCTTCGTCGCCGGCGGCGCACCCAGCGAAAGCGAACGCGACATCACCGTCGGCGGAGTCGCCGCCGTCCCTGCCGGGGTCTTCGACGGCGTCGACTACACGGCGCTCGGCCACCTGCACGGCAGTCAGGCCGTCACCGAGCGGGTCCGCTACTCCGGCTCGCCCCTCGCCTACTCCTTCTCCGAGGTGGACCACCGCAAGACCATGTGGCTGATCGATCTCGACGCCACGGGAGAGATCACCGCCGACCGGATCGACTTCCCGGTGCCCCGGCCGCTCGCCCGGCTCCGCGGCCGCCTCGACACGCTTCTCGACGATCCCCGGCTGGCCCGGCACGAGGAGGCGTGGGTGGAGGCGACCCTCACCGACCCCGTCCGTCCGGACGAGCCGATGGCCCGTCTCATGGCGCGGTTCCCGCACACCCTCAGCCTCGTCCTCGACCCCGAGCGGGCCCCCGAGGATCCGCTCGCCTCGTACGCACAGCGCCTCAAGGGGCGCGACGACCAGCAGATCGCGGAGGACTTCGTGGCGCATGTCCGGGGCGGGCACGGGGCGGACGACCGGGAGCGTACGGTGCTGCGCGGCGCCTTCGACCACGTACGGGTGGACGACGGCGTACGCGAGGTGAACCGTTGAGACTCCACCGACTCACCCTCACCGCCTTCGGCCCGTTCGGCGCCACCCAGGAAGTCGACTTCGACGCGCTCTCGTCCGCCGGACTCTTTCTGCTGCACGGTCCCACCGGGGCCGGGAAGACCTCCGTCCTCGACGCCGTCTGCTACGGGCTGTACGGCGCGGTGCCCGGCGCCCGCCAGAGCCCCGGCACCTCGCTGCGCAGCGACCATGCGCCGGTCGGCCTGCCCACCGAGGTGCGGCTGGAACTGACCGTCGGCGGACGGCGTCTGGAGATCACCCGGCGCCCCGCCCAGCCCCGCCCCAAGAAGAAGGGGGACGGCTTCACCACCGAGAAGGCCCAGAGCTGGCTGCGCGAGTACGACCCCGGGAGCGGCTGGCAGGCGCTCAGCCGGTCGCATCAGGAGATCGGTGAGGAGATCACCCAGCTCATCGGGATGAGCCGGGACCAGTTCTGCCAGGTGGTGCTCCTGCCGCAGGGCGACTTCGCACGCTTTCTGCGCGCCGACGCCGAAGCACGCGGCAAGCTGCTCGGCAGACTCTTCGACACCCGCCGTTTCGCGGCCGTAGAGGAACGCCTCACCGAACTGCGCCGTACCGCTGAGACCCAGGTGAAGGCCGGCGACGAACAGATTCTCGCGATCGCCCAGCGGATCGCTCAGGCCGCAGGACCGGCGGCCGGCGAGCTGCCCCTGCCGGACGCCCAGCCCGGCGAACCAGGACTGTCCGACGGCGTGCTGGAATGGTCCGCCGTCGCCCGCAGCGGCGCCCGGGAACGGCTCGACATCGCTGAGTCCGTCCTGGCCGCGGCCGAGAGCCGACAGGCGGCAGCCCGCCGCGCACTCGACGCCGCACGCGAACTCGCCAGGCTCCAGCAGCGGTACGAGGAGACGCGGCGCCGCGCCACCGAACTCGAAGCCCGTCGCCCCGACCGCGACGAGCACCAGGCCCGGCTCGAACGTGCCCGCAAGGCAGATCGTGTCGCCCCCGCACTGGAGCTGCGTGACGAGGCGGAACGGGCCTACCGGACGGCGGGCGCGGCCCGCGAGCGCACCCGGGCCCAGCTGCCGGACACCCTTGCCGACGCCGGTGCGGAACAGCTGGCGGCTCTGGAACGCAGACTCCGGCAGGAGCTGGGCGGCCTCGACGCCGCGCGTCGGGCCGAGCGGCGCAGCGCGGAGATCGACACCGAGCGGGCCGAACTGGAGCGGCAGGCCCGGGCCGACGACGAACTGATCCTGGAGGCGGAAGGCTGGCTCGCGGGCTGGGAACCTGCCCGCCGCGGCCTTCAGGAACGCATCGAAGCGGCCCAGGAGTCCGCGACCCGCGCCGAACAACTGGCGGGCCGGCTGGAACCGGCTCGCCGCCGGCTGGAAGCGGCACGGCGCCGAGATGCGCTCGCGACGGAGACGGCGGCCGCCGCGGACCGGCTGGCCGCTGCCCGGGAGCGTGCGCTCGGCGCCCATGAGAAGTGGCTGGAGCTGCGCGAACGGCGGCTGCGGGACATCGCCGCCGAGCTCGCGGAGCAGCTCGTCGACGGCGAGGCCTGCAAGGTGTGCGGGTCGGGCGACCACCCGAAGCCGGCCCGCGCCGGTGACGGTCATGTCGACAAGTCGGCCGAGGAGGCCGCTCTCGACACCTACCGGCGGGCCGAGCAGGTCCGTACGGAGGCGGACCGGGAACTCGGAGTCGTACGCGAGAAGCACGCTGCGGCGCGGGAGGCGGCCCGGCCGGCGCAGGCGAGGGACGCGGCGGGTGCGGCAGATGGCAGCGAGGCCCGCGCAGCTGAGCCGTCCGTCGGCGAGCTTTCCGGCGCCGCCGCTGCCGATGCGGCCCACACCGTCACGTCACCGGACCCCACCGTCGTCGAACTCGGCGCCCTGGTCGCCCGGTTGACGAGCGAGTACGAACAGGCGCACCGCACCGCCGCCGGCACGCACGCCGCGCGCGAGGCTCTCGTAGCCGCCGAACGGGAGCAGGCCCAGAGGCTCGAAGAGCGGCAGTCGGCCGAGCGCCGCGCCGCTGCCCGGACCTCCCGGCGGGACGGGCTCGACCGCGAGCAGTCCGCCCTGGAAGCCGAGTTGGTGACCGCCCGTGGCGAGTCCGACAGCGTCGCCGCGCATGCGGCCCTGCTGGAGAGCCGGGTCGCCCTGCTCGCCGACGCCGCGGAGGCGGTGCGCGCCGAGGAAGCGGCGGCGCAGCGCAGCAAGGAGGCCGACGGCCGGCTCTCGGACGCCGCGTTCCGGGCCGGTTTCGACACCCCGCAGGCCGCCGTGGCGACCCTGCTCACCGCCTCCGAACAGCGCGACCTCCAGCACCTGATCGACGCCTGGCAGGCCGAGGCCGCCGCTGTCGCCGACCGGCTCGCCGAGGTGGAGACCCGCGCCGCCGCCGAACGCCCGCAGGCCGACCCGGACGCAGCGCAGGCCGCGTACGACGCGGCCGAGCGACAGGTGAGGGATGCCGCCGCCACGCTCGCCGCCACCCGGGAGCGCTGCACCGAACTCGGCCGGCTGTCGCGCCGCGCGGCGGACGAAGTGCGCAGGCTGGGACCGCTGCGCGAGGAGTACGAGCGGGTCGCACGGCTTGCCGGGCTCACCGCCGGAACCTCGGCCGACAACGAACGCAAGATGCGGCTGGAGTCGTACGTGCTCGCCGCCCGGCTCGAACAGGTCGCGGCCGCCGCCACCGCACGGCTGCAGCGCATGTCGTCGGGCCGCTACACACTGGTCCACTCCGACGCCCGCACCGGAGGCCGCCGGGCCGGCCTCGGGCTGCATGTCGTCGACGCCTGGACCGGCCGCGAGCGCGACACAGCCACGCTCTCCGGCGGCGAGACGTTCTTCGCCTCGCTCGCCCTGGCGCTCGGCCTGGCCGACGTCGTCACCGACGAGGCGGGCGGGGTCCGGCTGGACACCCTCTTCATCGACGAAGGGTTCGGCAGCCTGGACGACCAGACCCTGGACGAGGTGCTCGACGTACTGGACTCGCTGCGCGAGCGGGACCGCAGCGTCGGTATCGTCAGCCATGTCGGCGATCTGCGCCGCCGTATCCCCGCCCAGCTCGAGGTGGTCAAGGAGCGGCACGGATCGGCGGTGCGGCACCGGGCCGGCGGCGCGGTCAGCGGCTGACGGCCCGCCGGGGGAGGGGCGAGGAGTACACGACGCTGGTGGTGACGGAGCCGAGCGCGCCGATCTTCCCGGCGACTCCTTCCAGGTGGCTCATCGAGCGGGCGGTGACCTTGAGTACGAAGCAGTCGTCACCGGTGACGTGATGGGCCTCCATGATCTCGGGTGTGGTGTCGAGGAGATCGTGGAAAGGCTTGTAGTTGCCGTTCGGATAGCGCAGTCGGACGAGGGCGAGAATCGGCAGCCCGAGCCGCTCCGGCTCCACCACGGCGGCGTAACCGCTGATGATGCCCGCCTCCTCCAGCCGGCGCACCCGTTCCGTCACCGCGCTGGGGGACATGGCGACCTCGCGGGCCAGTTCGGCGAAGGTGGCCCGTCCGTCGCGTTGCAGGACATCGAGGATGCGCCAGTCGGTGGCGTCCGGGGAATAGTCGGTCATGCCGCGAGACAACAGGGGATTCCCCGGCGAATCAAGTGTTGTGCCGAGGGTCTCTTCTTCCTGCAAAGGATCGCCGGTCGTAGATTTTCGGTCATGACTTCGCAGCTCAGCGCCTCCACGGCCAACCCCGTCCTCCGTGTCCCGCCGGCCTCTCCGGCTGCGGCCGCCGCCTACTTCGGCGCCTCGCTGGCCTTCCACGCCGATGTCTCGGACGTCGCCGCCGCGCTCGCAGCCGACGCGGATCCCGGTTTCGTCGTCCTCGACTCCCGGTCCGCCGCCTCCTGGGACCAGGGGCACATCCCCGGCGCGGTCCACCTGCCGACCGCGCTCATCGCGGAGCAGGCCCGGAACCTCCTCGACCCCGCCGTGCCCGTCGTCACGTACTGCTGGGGCCCCGGCTGCAACGGCGCCACCCGCGCCGCGCTGGCCCTCGCCGAACTGGGCTACCAGGTCAAGGAGATGCTCGGCGGATTCGAGTACTGGGCGCGCGAGGGCTTCGAGTTCGAGACCTGGGAGGGCCGCGAGCGGCGCACCGCCGACCCGTTCACCGCACCCGTCGACTCGGACGACTGCGGCTGCTGAGCGGATCGGGCCACGCGGCTCGGCGGGCCGTCCGTCGTCACTCCCGGCCCGGCGGTCCGGCCGACCCGAGGAGACCGGACTCTCACAGCAGAGGGAGGACGCGGGTGGCCGACGGCAGCCGGGCCACGGCACCGAGCCGCGCCCTGCCGCCGTCCCACCGAGCGTGGTCCGGGTTCAGAGCTTCGACAGCTCGTCGACCAGATCGTCAAGGCCCAGCGGCCCCTGCGACAGGGCAGCCATGTGCCAGGCCTTGGCGTCGAACGCGTCGCCGTGTGCCTTGCGGGCGTTCTCCCGGCCAAGCAGCCAGGCTCGCTCGCCCAGCTTGTAGCCGATGGCCTGACCCGGCATGGACAGGTAGCGAGTCAGCTCGCTCTCCACGAAGTCCGCAGGCCGGCCGCTGTGGTTGCCGAAGAATTCCTGGGCGAGGTCAGGCGTCCACCGCTCGCCGGGATGGAAGGGGGAGTCCGCCGGGATCTCCATCTCCGCGTGCATGCCGATGTCCACGATCACCCGGCAGGCGCGCATCATCTGCGCGTCCAGGTAGCCGAGGCGCCGCTCGGCGTCGGGCAGGAAGCCCAGCTCGTCCATCAGCCGCTCCGCGTACAGGGCCCAGCCCTCGGCGTTGGCGCTCACCATGCCGATCGACGCCTGGTAGCGGGAGAGGCTGTCGGCGACGTGCGTCCACTGCGCGATCTGCAGGTGGTGGCCGGGAACGCCCTCGTGGTACCAGGTGGAGACCAGGTCGTACACGGGGAAGCGGGTCTCGCCCATGGTGGGCAGCCAGGTGCGGCCGGGACGCGAGAAGTCCTCCGACGGGCCCGTGTAGTAGGGAGCCGCGGCGCCGCCGGGCGGTGCGATCCGGGACTCCACCTTCCGCACCCGCTCGGCGAGTTCGAAGTGGGTACCGTCGAGCGCCTCGATCGCCTCGTCCATCAGGCCCTGCAGCCAGGCCTGGACCTCGTCGACACCCTCGATGTGCTTGCCGTGTGCGTCGAGATGGGCCAGCGCCTCCCAGGGACCCGCGCCCGGCAGCACCTTCTCGGCCTCGGTCTTCATCTCGGCGAGCAGCCGGTGGTACTCGGACCAGCCGTACGCGTACGCCTCGTCGAGATCCAGATCGGTGCCGTTGAAATAGCGCGACCAGCGGGCGTACCGCTCGCGGCCCACCGTGTCGGGCGCACCCTCGATCGCGGGCGCGTACACATCGCGCATCCAGTCGCGCAACGCCACCAAGGACTCCGTGGCCTGCCGGGCGGCGTCGTCCAGATCGGCGCGCAGCGCGTCCGGGCCCGGAGCGACGAAGCTCTGGAAGAACCCCGTCCCGTTGTCGCCGATCCACTCGGCCAGCTGGCCGACAAAGGTGGTGGTGGCCCGCGGACCGCCGTACAGCTTCCGGTCCAGACCCAGCGCGAGCGAGGCTCGGTACCCCTCCAGGGCCGCGGGAACCGCGCGCAGCCGCTCGACGATCGCCGCCCAGTTCTCGTCGGTCTCGGTGGGCGTCACCGTCAGCACCTCGCGGACGCTGTGTGCCGGCGAGTGCAGATTGGAGACGGCGCGCAAGCTCTCATCCGCCTCGTGGACGGCGAGTTCCGCCATCAGCCGCTCGCGCAGCAGACGGCCGCAACGGCGCTCGGCATCGCTGTCCGCGCCCGGCAGCTGCTCGGCCGCGTCGAGCTTCACCAAGGTGGCGCGGGCCAGTTCGGCGAGTGCTTCCTGCCCGGCGGGGGAGAAGTCGGGAAGCCGGCTGGAGCTTTCCTCGACACCGAGGTAGGTGCCTGCGATCGGGTCGAGTTCGATGAATGCGTCGACGTAATCGTCGGCGACCTGGCGGGGCAGCGCGCTGTGCGTAGTGTCTGACATGCGGACATCCTCGTACGGCAGGGGGTTCCGCGTCACTAGCATTCGGGCTCAACCGCCTGTCGCATATGCGACAGCCTTCGAGGTGTCCGAATTTGGTCATGCGGCCGCGGTGGCCGGACTCGATCATTCGGTCTCCGCGGACCGTCCTGAGGCGGCGGATGACGGAGGCAGCAGCGGCCCGCACTCCCACTGCTGGAATATCAGCCGGGTCTCCACCCGGGCCACCTCGCGCCGCGAGGTGAACTCGTCCAGCACCAGCCGCTGCAGATCCGCGGTGTCCGCGACCGCCACATGGACCAGGTAGTCGTCAGGGCCGGTCAGATGGAAGAGCGCGCGGGACTCCGGCAGCGCCCTGATCCGTTCGACGAACGGACCGATGAGTTCCCTGCGGTGGGGGCGGACCTGTACCGAGAGGAGCGCCTCCAGACCGCGTCCGAGCCGGGCCGGGTCGAGACGGAGTTGATGGCCGAGAATCACCCCCGAGCGTCGCAGCCGGGTCACCCGGTCCAGGCAGGTCGACGGTGCGACCCCGACCTCCGTGGCCAGCTCTCGGTAGGTGGTCCGGGCATCGTTCTGCAGCAGCCGCAGAATGTGCAGATCCACCGGGTCCAGAACGACGGAATCGGTCATTCGTCGAACGTAGCACGGCACTTCACCATGCCGGTCCGGGGACTGTTCAGAGTGGTGTCATGGACACCGAAGCCTCGCCGCTGCCCTCGACGACACCCCGGTCGAGGGCGCTGGCCACCGAAGCAGTGCACGCCGGACGCGACGACCTCGCTGCACTCGGCCTGCACGCCCCGCCGATCGATCTGTCCACCACCTACCCCTCGTACGACTCCAGGGGAGAGGCGGAACGGATCGACGCCTTCGCCACCACCGGCGCCAGGCCGGACGGGCCGCCCGTCTACGCCCGGCTCGACAACCCGACCACGGCCCGGTTCGAGACGGCACTCGCCCGGCTCGAAGGGACCGCGAGTGCCGTGTCGTTCGCCAGTGGAATGGCGGCGCTCACCGCCGTCCTGCTGGCCCGCGCGAGCATGGGGCTGCGCCATGTGGTCGCCGTCCGCCCGCTCTACGGATGCAGCGACCACCTCCTCGGTGCCGGACTGCTGGGCACCGAAGTCACCTGGACCGATCCGGCGGGCATCGCGGGGGCCATCCGTCCGGACACAGGTCTGGTGATGGTCGAGACGCCGGCGAACCCGACGCTCGCCGAGGTCGACATCCGCGCGCTCGCCCACTCCTGCGGCTCGGTGCCGCTGCTCGTCGACAACACCTTCGCCACCCCCGTCCTGCAACGGCCCGTCGAGCACGGGGCCAGGATCGTCCTCCACAGCGCCACCAAATATCTGGGCGGACACGGCGATGTGATGGGCGGGGTCGTCGCCTGCGACGAGGAGTTCGCGGCCCGGCTGCGCCAAGTCCGCTTCGCCACCGGCGGGGTGCTGCATCCCATGGCCGGGTATCTGCTGCTGCGCGGGCTCTCCACCCTGCCGGTTCGGGTTCGGGCCGCTTCCACGAGCGCCGCCGAACTGTGCCGCCGGCTGACCGCCGATCCACGCATCGCCCGGGTCCACTACCCGAAGGTGGGCGGCGCGATGGTGGCGTTCGAGGTGTACGGCGATCCGCATCGGGTGATCTCCGCGGTACGGCTCATCACCCCGGCGGTCAGCCTCGGCAGCGTCGACACCCTGATCCAGCACCCGGCCTCCATCAGCCACCGCATCGTGGATGAGGGAGACCGGCAGGCCGCGGGCGTCGGGGACCGGCTGTTGCGCATGTCGGTCGGCCTGGAGGACGTCGAGGACCTGTGGGCCGACCTGTGTCAGGCGCTCAGCGACCCGCCTGCTCGTACGGCGGCAGGGACCGTACCGGAGTGGCTTCCAACCGGGCGGTGATGACGAGCGTGCCCTCCTCGATCTGGTAGTCGAGAGGCAGCGCGAGGGCCCGCATCGCGGCGACCATGCCGGTGTTGGACGCCTGGGTGACCGCGTAGACGCTCTCGCAGCCGGCCTCGATGGCGAGCGTCACCAGACGGCCCAGCAGCTCGGAGCCGATGCCACGACGCTGCCAGTCGTCCTCGACGAGGAGGGCCACCTCGGTCTCGTCGCCGTCCCAGAGGAGGTGGCCGAGGGCGACGAGCCGGCCGGAGGCCGTCTGAACGGCCAGGGTGCGACCGAACCGGGGGCTCAGCAGGTGGTCCAGATAGCGGTCGGCGTCACGGACCGGGCCGTGGTACCGCAGCCGCAGTGTCTGATCGGAGCAACGGTCGTGCATGGCGCGGGCGGCTGCCAGGTCGCTCTGGTCCGCGCGGCGCACGGTGATCTCGTTGCCCTCGGGGAGCGTGAGCACGTGCTCGCTGCGCGGGACGCGGGGGCCGAGCCGCGCGTCGAGTTCGACCAGGGCGCGGGCCCGGGCGAACTCGGTCGGCGTGAAGGGAAGATAGGGGCGTTCGATGGTGATCGCACCGCCGGACGGGTCACGCAGCCGCATCACGGTCTCTTCCAGCACCCCCTCGATCGGCGTGGTCTCGCCGGTGGCGCGGCCACTGATCGACACGGCGGGGAGCGAGTGGATGGTGCAGCGGCCGAGCAGCTGACGCAGGGCGAGCGGGAGTTCGGCCGCATCCAGGGCCGTGCGCGTGGCGAGGCCCAGAATGCGCGTCGGGGCGTCCACCAGATCGTGTGCGTCCGCACGCTCGATCCAGGTGGAGCTGCCACCGGCGGCGGAGACGGCCCGGCTCAGCTGCTGCATCTGGAGCGGGGCCGGGGCACGCAGCAGGAACTCGTCGACCGTCCCCTCGGCCAGCGGGTGCGTCTGCAGGGTGAGGATGTCGACCCGGTGCCGGGCGAGCGCGATGCACAGCGCGGCCAGGCTGCCGGGCGTGTCCCGGACAGTGGTACGCATCCGCCACAGCACCGTTTCCCCGGTGGAGAGGGCAGGGCCCGCGGTGGGCGTGGTCACCGGAGCGACGGCGCCGGCGTGTGCGGCGACGGTCAGGCGTTCGGTGGAACGGTCCGGGCCCGAGCTGTCGGGGGCGGTGATCAGGCCGTCGGCGGTCGGGGGCGGCGCGTGGCTGTGCCGCCGTGCCCACCATGTGTGGAACGTGGCCGTCGCGGTGAGCGCCACGGCCGAGGCGACCAGCAGATACGGGCCGTCCGGCTGGTGTCCGATCAGGTTGGCGATCGCGTCGGCCACCGCCACCGCGGTGAACAGGGCGGCCAACTCGATCAGGTCCCGCCGCCAGTGGTGGGGGCGGCGGGCACTCTTCGCAGATGTCACATCAGTCATGGCTCCACTGTGACGGAGCGGTGTTGCCTGATCACGAACGCCTTGTGACTGATGGGTTAAGTGTGGATCTAGTCCCCTATGGCCGGTTTTTGGCCGGTCAATGTCTTGAGTGATTACGGTTGTGGCGGTGTGTGCGCGGGCTGCGGCAGCTTGTGAATGCTTGGCGGCGGGTGCGGGTGCGGGTGCGGGTGCGGTGCGGGCAGCGAGTGGCGTGGTGGGGCGGGCCGATCGGAGACCGACCCGGTTACGGTGATGCGCGCCCGGTTACGGCGAGGCGCTTCCGGTTACGGCACGATGTCCACGGCCGTCGGCCCCACACCCTGCTCCCAGGCGGACCGCGGCCGCATGCGCGGACTCCGGGCGGAGAACGGCCGGCTTCCTGCCGAAACAGGGTCGTGTCCAAGCGGCCGAGCGAGTGGCCGGGCCAGGAGGACTCCAGGGCGGACGCGGACCGAGGCCTGTGACGACCGGGTCACGCAAGACCGTGGAACCCACCTCTGACGATCGGCCCCGGACAGCCGTCCGAGGCCTCCGCCCACGTCGGTCAGCGGCGCGGTCTCACTGGCCGACGCGTCCCGGCCGCAGAACCTTGCTGAACAGCACCGAACCGCCCTGAGCCCGCAGCCGCACAGTCAACTCGCCGCTGCCGCCGTCGATGTCGACCTCGCCGAAGAACTGCGGCGACTCCATCGGCGACACATTCGCCCGGTCGGGCGCCCGCACGAAGACCTGGTCGGGACCGAACGTGCTGTCCAGCGCATTGGCGGGGAAACCACCGGCGGCCAGCGGCCCCGACACGAACTCCCAGAACGGTGCGAAGTCCTTGAACGCCGCGCGCTCCGGGGCGTAATGCTGCGCCGATGTGTAGTGCACATCGGCCGTCAGCCAGAGTGTGCCGGTGATCCGGCGGTGCTTGATGAACCGCAGCAGTTCCGCGATCTGCAGCTCACGGCCGAGCGGGGCGCCGGGATCGCCCTGCGCCACCGCTTCGAAGTCCGTCGCACCGTCCGTGACGACAAGTCCCAGCGGCATGTCCGCGGCGATCACCTTCCATACCGCGCGGGACCGCGACAGCTCGCGCTTGAGCCAGTCGAGCTGCTCGGCGCCGAGGATGCCCGTGGTGTCGTCGGGCTGCCGGCCGGGGGAGTTGGCGTTGCGGAACGACCGCATGTCGAGGACGAACACGTCGAGCAGCGGGCCGTGCCGCACCACACGGTGCACCCGGCCGTCGCCGGACGACTCGTGCAGGGTGGACACAGGGAAGTACTCGCGGAACGCCCGCATCGAACGCGCGGCCAGGACGTCGACGTTCTTCTCGGTGTACCGGACGTCGTCCAGGATCTGTCCCGGGTACCAGTTGTTGCGCACCTCGTGGTCGTCCCACTGGATGATCGACGGCACCTGCGCGTTGAACTTCCTCAGGTTGTCGTCCAGGAGGTTGTAGCGGAAGTTCCCGCGGTACTCGGCGAGCGTCTCGGCGACCTTCGCCTTCTCGTCGGTGGTGACGTTGCGCCAGACCCGGCCGTCGGGCAGCGTCACGCTCGGCTCGATCACCCCGTCCGCGTAGATGTTGTCACCGCTGCAGAGAAAGAAGTCCGGGTCGAGACGGCGCATCTCGTCGTACACCCGGTAGCCGCCGATGTCGGGGTTGATGCCCCAGCCCTGTCCCGCGATGTCGCCGGACCACAGGAAGCGGACTCCGTCACGGCGCCGGGCGGGCGCGGTACGGAACGTCCCGTACACCGGCTCACCGGTCCGGCGCGGATCGTCCGGGTCGGCGAGCGTCACCCGGTAGTGCACCTGCTCGCCCGCGGGCAGCCCGTACAGCGGCGTCGTGCCGGTGAAGTCGGTACCGGAGCCCACCAGAGGCCCGTGCCAGGTGCGCGCCCGCCGGAACGACTCCGTCGCCGACGTCTCCACGATCATCCGCGCCGGACGGTCCGAACGTACCCAGACCAGGGCGGACGATGCGGTGACATCACCCACCTGCACGCCCCAGGCCGCGCGCGGTCGGCCGGACAGGGCGAAAGCGGGGGCTGCCGTCGCCGTCAAGGGGAGCGTGAGCGCGGCCGAAGCGGCGAGTGAACCGCGCAGCACAGTGCGGCGGTCGGGCGAAGGGATGCGCGGACGGTACGACATGGAGGCGCCTCCGGGGGCAACGGGACAGAGGTACGGGTGGCCGGTCGACGGGCCCCACTTTTGTGCCCGTCGGCGGCGAGCACACCAACCTCAGATGAACAGCGGCCGCGCCACGCGTCGATGTCCCGTCCGTGCAGCTCCCGTTGGGTGATCTGCGGCGCGCCGTGCCGCTCGGTGAAGCCGGCCCGGAGGCCTCCGCCTGTTCAGCGACTGGTGTCGAGGATGACGCGTGCCACGAGCGCCGGATCGTCGTTCATCGGCACGTGCCCGCAGCCGGGCAGCCGCACCAGCCGGGCACCGGGGATGGTGTGCTTGGCCCTGATCCCCTGCCGGCGCAGCAGCAGACGGTCGCGACTGCCCCAGGCGACAGTGACCGGGAGCCCCGGCACATCGTCGGTGAACGCGACACTCCGTCCGACGGCGAGCGTCTCGTGGAATCCGGCCGCCTCGCGCAGGGCGACGGTCTCCGAGACGACCGCCTCGGGTGAACGGCGGCCGGGTCGCGCGTAGATGGTGCTCGTCAGCGCGGCACGCCCGGCCGCGCTGCGCGAGAGCCCTTCGATCAAGGGCATCGGCATGGCGAGTGCGCCCTGTCGCATGGCCCGCAGCGTCGCGAACGCGTAGCGTCGCTCGCTCTGTGTCCAGAAACCGGCGGGGGACAGCGCCGTCACCGACCGTACGAGCTTCTCGCGGCCCAGCTCCAGTGCCAGCAGTCCACCGAGCGAGTTCCCTGCGACATGCGGCCGTTCGACGCCGAGCGCCTCACAGAACGCGCCGAGCACCGGCACCACGCTCCCCAGGTCGTACGGAACACCGTCCGGGAGCCCCGGGGAGACGCCGAACCCGGGCAGATCCACGGCTATGACATCCCGCTCCGGTGCCAGCGCGGGCAGCACCGGATCCCAGGCCTGGTGGTGGTGTCCGATGCCGTGGAGCAGCAACAGCGGCTCTCCGGAACCGGTCCGTTCGTACGCCACGGACACGGTCCGCGGACCTCGGGGTGAGTCGACGCTGAACGAGACCGTGCTGGTCATGCTGCTGCTCCCAGGGGTGGGCGATGCGTGAAGGGCTGGAGTGCCCAGTTCCGGACAGGGCCGTGCGCGTGGTGTCGGCCGGAGCGGTTCAGACGCCTCGTCGACAACAATTACCGTTCGGTAGCCTGCAGTTCAAGGGCACCGGGCAATTCGGGCTGGACACGGCACGACGCGTCGGCTGGGATGGAGCGGTGACCACCGACACCGTGACCGACGTCTTCGAAGAACACCGGCCCGTCCTCACCGGGGTCGCCTACCGCATGCTCGGCCGGATCGCCGACGCCGAGGACGTGGTGCAGGAGGCGTGGCTGCGCTGGTCGTCCGCATCGCGCGAGGACGTACGGGAGCCGCGGGCTTTTCTCGTGCGGATCACCACCCGCCTCGCCGTCGACCGGCTGCGGCAGTTGCAGTCGCGGCGCGAGGCGTACGTCGGACCCTGGCTGCCCGAACCGCTCGTCACCGACTTCGGACCCGCTGTTCCCGACACCGCCGAGCAGGCTGTCCTCGCCGACTCCGTATCGGTCGCCGTGCTCGTCGTCCTCGAATCGCTCTCCCCGCTGGAGCGCGCGGTCTTCGTCCTGCGCGAGGCCTTCGGCTTCCCCTACGGGGAGATCGCCACGACCCTCGACCGGACCGAGGCTGCGGTACGCCAGCTCGCCGGGCGTGCCCGGCGGCATGTGGAGGAGCGCAAGCCGCGTTACGACGTCGACCCGGCCCAGCGCCGTGACCTCACGGAACGGTTTCTCGCCGCGGCGGCGGGCGGCGACATCGAGGAGCTGCTGGCGCTGCTCGCGCCCGATGTGCGGCTGGTCGGCGACAGCGGCGGGAAGTCGAAGGCGCCGCTGCGGATCATCGAGAGTCAGGACAAGGTCGGCCGCTTCCTCATGGCCGTCGCCCACGTCCCGCCTTCGGGCATGGAGATCCGATTCCTGGAACTCAACGGCGGTCCGGCCCTGCTGGTACTTTTGGACGGAAAGCCCGATTCGGTCTTCCAGATCGACATCAGGGACGGTGTCATTCAGTGCGTATATGTCGTCCGAAATCCTGACAAGCTCGTCAGCTTGGACGTCGAAGAGCCTTCCTGATCCGACGCCCCGCCTCGGACATCTGCCTCCACCGAAGCCCCACGGACCCGCCGGACGTGGGGCTTTGTGCTGCGCGTACCTCACGGCATCACGAACGTCCTGTGAACGCTCTGCGGCAGATGCCGTTTCGCTGCGTGACGGAGCAAGGATTGGTCTTGACCAAGGGGGTGTGCCGTCCTATGGTCTCAACGTTAAGACAGGAACCTTTAATAAATAACGTCGCGGAAAAAGACGCTGGGTGATTGCGGAGGACAGGGTGGGGACCACGCAGCTGGAATCGGTACAGGAGCCGAAGTACTGGCACCTCAAGACCGTGCTCAGTGAGGCACTCGACTCGGACTTTGCGGTGGGAGAGATCCTGCCCAACGAGCGTGAGCTCGCTGCCCGGTTCGGCGTCGCACGGGCCACGCTCCGGCAGGCTCTGGAGCAGCTCGAACTCGAAGGCAGGCTGCAGCGCCGCCGTGGCGTCGGGACCACCGTGGCACCGCCGCGCCTGGGTGTGGCCGTCTCGACCGCGCAGCACGACTGGTCCGACGGCGTTGCCGGCGAGGCCTGGCAGGCCGTCGACTGCACGACCGCCGTCGCACCCGCCCCGGTGGTCGCCATGCTCGACGTGGAGGGCGACGAGCCCGTGCACATCGTCCGCCGGATCCGGGTCACCCAGGGACAGTCCGTCGCGGCGGAGCTCCTGTACGTACCGTCGTCATCCGTGCCCGAACTGTCAGCGATCGAGAACCCGTCGGGTCCCGCCCGCGCCCGCAGTGTCGTGCGCGAACTGCACCGTCTCGGCCTGGACGGCCAGGACCGTTCGGTGGAGCTCGGTTCGGCCCGTGCGGACGACGCCAAGGAGCTCGACCGCCTCCCCGGGGCGCCCGTCCTCGTCGTCACCACCCGCTACCTCGCCGCGGGAGGCACGGCCGCCGTGTCCGTCGCCACCTACCGGGCCGACACCTGCCGGCTCACCTTCGGCGCCTCGGGCGACCTGGAAATCAGTCACCCCGGCCAGGAGCGCAAGGCTTCCTGAGACCGGCCGGCCCTGCCGGCCCCGCACATGAACGCGCGGCCCGTCGCACTCAGCGGCGGGCCGTCACCGTGCCCTCCACCGCGAACAGCTGCTCCTCGACATGGTCGAGTGCCAGGCGCAGCGCGCCGGTGGCCACGGCCGCCTCGCCGAGCAGTGACAGCGCGACCCGCGGCGGCCGGAGACAGTACCGGGCCAGTTCGCCCCGCAGTGGATCAAGGACGCCGTCCAGTCCCGCGGCCCAGCCGCCGACGACCACCAGCTCCGGGTCGAGCGCCAGCACCAGAGCCGCCACATCGTGCACCAGGCGCTGGATGAACCGGTCGACCGCCGCCATCGCCCGCACGTCACCGTGGCGAGCCTGCGCGAACACCGCGGCGACGGCCTGCTCGTCCAACGGGTCCAGCGGCGTGTCCGTCGTCGACAGCAGCTTCTCCGGAGTGACTTCGCGGCCCAGCAGATGCAGCGCGCCGATCTCACCCGCCGCCCCACCGAAACCGCGGTGCAGCCGCCCGCCGATCAGCGAACCGGCTCCCGGACTCAGTCCGGCAAGGACGAACACGATGTCGTCGGACTCGGTGGCCGCGCCCTTCCAGTGCTCCGCCACGGCGGCCGCATTGGCGTCGTTCTCCACCAGGACCGGACACCGGAAGGAGCGCCGCAGCCGCTCACCGAGGGCGAGCCCGGTCCAGTCCGGCAGCGCGGTGCCCAGCCGTACCGTCCCGTCGGCCTCCACGATGCCCGGGCTGCCCACTCCGACCGCACGCAGACTGCTCCTGGCCACCCCGGTACGCCGCAGGAGATCGGCGACCACGGCTCTGACCCGATCGAGCCGGTCATCGGCGCAGGCGGTCTCCGACACCTCGCGTGATCCGGCACCGATGATCCGGCCGTCCAGCCCGGACAGCAGCGCGGAGACGCGGTGCGGACCGATCTCGATGCCGAGCAGATGCCCCGCCTCCGCGCGGAACCGGAACCGGCGGGCCGGCCTGCCCTGACGCCTGGCTTCACCCTCGTCGGGCGTCGCTTCGACGACCAGCCCGGCCTCGAAGAGCCCCTCGACGACGCCTTCCACCGTGGGCCGGGACAGACCCGTGATCCGGGTCAGGTCCGTGAGCGTGGGGGAGTGGGCACCCCTGAGAGCATGAAGCACCACCGCGGAATTGATCCGTCGCAGCAGCGACGGGTCCCCACCGGTCAGCCGGCCCACGGTGATTCCTTCCAGCTCGTGCGCATGTCAGGCGGATGCTACTCGCTGCCCGTCAGCAGGGCGACCGTGGGCCGCGACGGGTTCCGGGCGGGGCCGACGTCAGCTCGGAGCCACGAACCCGGACTCGTACGCGGCGATCACCGCCTGGGTCCGATCCCTGGCCCCCAACTTGGCCAGCACCGCGCTGACATGGGTCTTCACCGTCTCGACGCCGACCACGAGCTTGGCGGCGATCTCCGCATTCGACAGTCCCCGGGCCATCAACCGGAGCACCGCAGCCTCGCGCTCGGTGAGTGATGCGCGCTTCATGACTGCCTTCGCCTTGCTCGTCCCGTACTCGGCGGCGAGCTGTCGGACCGCGGCCGGGAACAGCAAGGACTCTCCCTCGGCGACCAGGCGCACCGCATGCACGATCTCAGCGGGCCGGGCGCGCTTGAGCAGGAAGCCGTCCGCCCCGGCGCGCAGCGCCTCGTACACGTACTCATCGTTCTCGAACGTCGTCACCACCAGGATCTTCGGCGGATCCGACACCGTGCGCAGCACCACCCGGGTGGCCTCGATGCCGTCCATCAAGGGCATCCGCACATCCATCGCCACCACATCGGGGCGCAACTTGTGCACCAGCGGGATCACTGCTGCGCCGTCGGCCGCCTCGCCCACCACCTTGATATCGGGCTGAGCCTCAAGGACCGCGCGCAGCCCCGCGCGTACGAGAGGCTCGTCGTCGACCAGAAGAACGGTAACCGGCATCCGATCAGCCTAGGCGGTCCAGCGGGAGGCTTGCGTGCACCCGCCACTCACCGTCGTACGGACCGGTCTTGGCCTTTCCGCCCAGGAGCGCGGCCCGCTCCCGTATGCCCCGCAGTCCGCTTCCGCCCCCGGGCGAGCCTGCCGATTCGGTGAGTGGATTCGCCACCTCCAGCTCGAGCCAACCGCCCGCCACCGTGATGCGCACCCGCACGGGGACGGTCCCGGAGTGGCGCAACACATTGGTGAGGGCTTCCTGCAGGATCCGGTAGCCCTCGCGTGACACCGGGCCCGGCACCAGCTCCACCGGGCCGGACATCTCGGCATCGACCTTCGCCCCCGAACCGCGCGCCGACTCCAGCAGCCGGTCCGCCTCTGCAAGTGTCGGCCGCTGACTCACCGGTGCGTCCGACTCGCGCAGGACCCGCAGCACCCGCTCCAGATCGTCCAGCGCATCCCGGCCCGTCTCCTCGATCGCGGCCAGCGCCCGCTCGGTGAACTCAGGATCCTTCGCCGCCCGCGCCGCGCCCGCCTGGACGACCGCGACCGTCAAGGCATGCCCGATCGAGTCGTGCAGCTCGCGTGCGATGCGATTGCGCTCCAGCAACTGCTCGGTGCGCTCCTCCAGTGCGGTCAGCCGCTCCACCGGCGACTGGCTGAGCAGCCACCGCGCAGCGGCCGTCACCAGCTTGCCGCACACCACCATGAAGGCCAGCAGCACCAGCAGGGGCAACGGCACGAACAGGATGTACCACGAGTGCGGCTCCACCCAGCGCAGGAGCCATTCGCCGCTCGGGCCCGCATCGGTCACGGTGAGCACCAGATCAACCGCCGTAGCGGGCAGCCACACCGTCGCGAACGTCGCCACGACGGACAGCAACAACCGCACTTCCAGCCAGGCCACGGTGCGCCAGCGGTCCGCCCAGGTCACCGCGGACGTGGCAGAGATCGATGCGTCCGGACTGCCCCGCTCGTCAGGCGTGAGCAACAACTGCGCCTGGACGCCCTCGGCGAGCCGCACGGCGGGCAGCAGTCCCACCGGCACGGCGAAGACCATCGGCGCCCACGGTCTATCGGGGGAGATGAACAGCCACACGCTGACGACGGCGGTCGGAATGAGCAGATGCAGCCAGCGGGTGTAGGTGACGGAGTCGGTCAGCGGACGGAGGAAGCGGCGCATGCTGCCATCGTGTCAGTGACCCCCAGCGAGGCGGCTCCCCCGTGCGAGGGAGATGATCCCCTCCGGTGGGGGAGGCCAGGAGCCGGGCGCGGCCGCCAGGCTGAGGACATGACCAGCATCGACGTCCATGAGCTCACCAAGGAATACGGGGCCACTCGCGCCGTGGACCGCCTCACGTTCAGCGTGCGACCCGGCCGGGTCACCGGCTTCCTCGGCCCCAACGGCGCCGGCAAGTCCACGACCATGAGACTTGTCCTCGGCCTGGACCGGCCGACGGGCGGCACGGCCACCATCGGTGGCCGGGCCTACACCACGCTCGACGATCCGCTGCGCCGGGTGGGCGCTCTGCTCGACGCCCAGGCCGCCCACGGCTCGCGGACCGCGCGGAACCATCTGCTGGCTCTCGCCACCAGTAACCGCATAGCTCCCACCAGGGTCGAAGAGGTGCTGGAGGAGGCGGGGCTCGGCCAGGTCGGTGGTCATCGGATCAAGACGTTCTCGCTCGGCATGCGACAGCGTCTCGGTATCGCGGCCGCATTGCTCGGGGACCCGGAAGTCGTGATGCTGGACGAACCGTCGAACGGGCTGGACCCGGAAGGCATCGTCTGGATCCGCGAACTGATGAAGCGGCTGGCCAGCGAGGGCCGCACGGTTCTGGTCTCCAGCCACCTGATGAACGAGACGTCGTCGTTCGCCGACCACCTGGTGGTCCTCGGCAGGGGCAGACTCCTCGTGGACCTGCCGATGCAGGACTTCCTCGACTCCCGCAGCCGCCCGCGCGTGCTCGTACGCACGACCGAGTCCAGCCGACTCCGTGACGTGCTGACCCGCAAGGGATACGCGTTGTCGCAGAGCGTCGACGGGCGCTGGACCGTCGAAGGGGCCAGGGCGGCGGAGATCGGGCGCATAGCCGCCTTCGAAGGTATCCCCATTCTTGAACTCGCGGATGAGCAGGCCAGCTTGGAGCAGGCGTATCTCGATCTCACGGCCGACGCTGCGGAATTCGCGTCCGCAGCGGCATCACCCACCACTCGTCAGGAGGTCTGACCATGTCGACTCTCGCAGTGCTCCGGTCCGAGTGGATCAAGATCAGATCGGTTCGGTCCGTGGCCGGCTCCCTGACAGCGGTCTTTCTGGCGACACTCGCCGTCACTGTGCTCGCGTTCGCCACCGTCGGCCAGGCCGAGGCGGACAACCCGGATGCCGATCCGGTCTTCGGCGCCTTCTACGCGCTGAACTTCGGTCAGATCGCGGCCATCAGCTTCGGCGCGACCGCGCTGTCTTCGGAGTACCTGAACGGTGCCCTGCGGGTATCGCTTGCCGCGGTGCCGCGCCGTGACCTGTTCTATGCGGCCAAGATGATGCTCGTCGGTGCACTCGCCCTGGTCGTCGGGCTCGTCACCAGCTTCACCGCCTTTCTGGTGGGGCAGTTGTTCATGGGGAAGTACGCGATCGGTCTGGGGGAACCAGGAGCCCTGCGAGCTGCTCTCGGCGGAGGGATATATCTGGCCCTGATGGCCCTGCTCGCGGCCGGCCTGACGGCTTTGCTGCGCAGCGCTGTCGCCGTACTGAGTCTGCTCATCCCGTTCATTCTGATCGTCTCCTTCGTGGTCGGAGACATCGCGGGCGGCGTCGCGCAGTATCTGCCCGACCGGGCAGGGCAGTTGGTGCTGCAACAGAATCCGGAGGGGGGTCTCGGCCCGTGGACCGGTCTTGCGGTCACAGCGGCCTGGGCGAGCGCCGCGCTGCTGACAGGCTGGTGGGCGATGCGGCGCAGGGACGCCTGAGAGCCGGACCGCCCACTGTCAGAGCCCTGGTGAGCTACGGCGTCGCGAGACGGCTGAGAATCCCTCAAGGTTCAGGCCAGGCAGGTGATTGTCAGTGCCGGGCGGTTTACTGGCGGCATGACGACCGCACATCACCTCCGCCTCATCGACGGGATGCGGGCCCGGGACTTCCCCGTGGAGCGCATCCAGTCGGGCTCAGGAGTCAGCGGGCCCGGCTACCACAGGGTGTCCTTGCATGCGGACGACGAGCATCGGGATGACGACGAGGCAGGGCGTCTGGAGCACCGGGCACAGTGTCTCGCGGAGCACGACGCGCTGCTGACGCTGCTCGAGGGGCGCTGGGGTGAGCCGCAGATGGTCGGTCTGTGGAGTGCGCAGGAGCGGATGATGGCAGGCGAGGAGATACCGGAGCCCTGGACCGACCCGGTCGCCGGATGCGAATACCTGCGACTCTGGCGCATCGAGGACCGGTGGATCGCGATGGGACTCCAGTTGCAGGAGGACGGCCCCGGCTGCGAACTGAGCGTCCTGGTGACGGAGATCGATCCGCCCTGACCGGCGACGGTGCCGATCCGACTCCGAGCGGTCCCGGGGGGCCCGAATCGTCGGAGCGGTTCGAGTCTCAGCCCGGACGACGGGAGTCGGTAGGGCCGACGGCCGCGCGCAGTCGCCCGTACTCCTCGGCCATGGTCCGAGCGGTCCAATGGGCGTTCAGACCGCTGGGGTTGGGCAGGGCCCAGACCCGAGCACCGCCGATCGTCCGGTCCTGCGGGCCGATCTGCGCGCGTCGGTCACCGAAGGCGGTCCGGTAGGCCGTGACGCCCACGACGGCGAGCCACTGCGGTCGCAGTCGCTCGACCTTGGCCGCCAGGATGACACCGCCCTCGCGGAACTCCTCGGCCGCCAGTTCGTCGGCGCGCGCCGTGGCGCGGGCCACCACATTGGTGATGCCCAGACCGTGGTCCAGCAGCTCGTTCTGTTCCGACGGCTTCAACTGGCGGGGGGTGAAACCCGACAGGTGGAGCACCGGCCAGAAGCGGTTGCCGGGGCGCGCGAAATGATGCCCCGTGGCGCCGGTCATCAGGCTCGGGTTGATTCCGCAGAACAACACACGCAGGCCGCCCGCGACCACATCGGGAACGGTGCGGTCGCGGGCGGCCTGGAGCTCTTCGGGTGTCATCCGGTTGTGGTTCCGGCCGTCAGAGGATGGAGCCCGGCGTGTATCCGGCGGCCTCCGGGTGCTGCTTGGTGATCTCCTCGATCCTGGCGACGAGCGCGGTGACCTGGTCGGCCGCCGCTCCCGTGAAGGAGAGCTTGTCGGCCATCAGGGCGTCGAGCTGGGCGCGGTCCAGCGGGATGCGGTCGTCGGCAGCCAGCTTGTCCAGCAGCTGGTTTCGCTCCGTGCCCTGCTCGCGCATGGCCAGGGCCGAGGCGACCGCGTTCTCCTTGATCGCCTCGTGGGCGACCTCGCGGCCGACGCCGGCGCGGACGGCACCCATCAGCACCTTGGTCGTGGCGAGGAACGGCAGATACCGGTCCAGTTCGCGGGCCACGACTGCGGGGAACGCCCCGAACTCGTCGAGCACCGTGAGGAAGGTTTCCAGCAGACCGTCGAACGCGAAGAAGGCGTCCGGGAGGGCCACCCGGCGGACCACGGAGCAGGACACATCGCCCTCGTTCCACTGGTCGCCCGCCAGCTCACCGGTCATCGAGGCGTAGCCGCGGAGGATCACCATCAGACCGTTGACACGCTCGCAGGAGCGGGTGTTCATCTTGTGCGGCATCGCGGAGGAGCCGACCTGACCCGGCTTGAAGCCCTCGGTGACCAGCTCGTGCCCGGCCATCAGCCGGATGGTCTTCGCGACGGACGAGGGCGCGGCGGCCAGCTGCACCAGCGCGGTCACCACATCGTAGTCGAGCGAGCGGGGGTAGACCTGACCGACCGAGGTGAAGGCCTGACCGAAGCCGAGGTGGCCGGCGATGCGCTGTTCCAGCTCGCCGAGCTTCGCGGCGTCGCCGCCCAGCAGATCGAGCATGTCCTGCGCCGTGCCGACGGGGCCCTTGATGCCGCGCAGCGGGTAGCGGCCCAGCAGGTCCTCGAGCCGTCCGTACGCCACGAGCAGCTCGTCCGCGGCCGTGGCGAAGCGCTTCCCGAGGGTGGTCGCCTGGGCGGCGACATTGTGGGAACGACCGGCGATGACCAGCTCGCTGTACTCGCCGGCCAGCCTGCCGAGCCGGGCGAGGACGGCCACCGTGCGGTCACGCATCAGCTCGAGCGAGAGCCGGATCTGCAGCTGCTCGACGTTCTCGGTGAGGTCGCGGGACGTCATGCCCTTGTGGACCTGCTCGTGCCCGGCGAGAGCGTTGAACTCTTCGATCCGTGCCTTCACGTCGTGCCGGGTGACCTTCTCACGCTCGGCGATGGACGCCAGGTCGACCTGGTCGAGGACCCGCTCGTAGTCGGCGAGGGCGGCGTCGGGCACCTCGATCCCGAGGTCCTTCTGAGCGCGCAGCACCGCCAGCCACAGCTGGCGCTCCAGCTTCACCTTCTGCTCGGGGGACCAGAGGACAGCCAGCTCGGTGGAGGCATAGCGGCCGGCCAGGACATTGGGGATGCGAGGCTTCGCAGACACAGCAGTCACGTGTCCAGATTCTACTGGCGGTTTCTGCAGGCCAGCGCCGCGGCCCGGTTTGTGGCTTACTACGAACGCGGTCGCTCGTGCGGGGGAGTGGCCCGGACCTCGGCTTCGGGCCTTCCGGTGTGGCCGGGCATGCTCCGCAGTCCGCCTTCACCCGCGTTGCCGGTTCCCGGTTCAGGAACGCGCGGTCCGCCCCCTGCGGAGGCCGAACGCAACCGCACCGAGCAGCGCCACCGCTGCGCCCGCCAGCACCGATGGCACGGGAAGGGCGACAGCGAGGACCAGGCAGCCGGCCAGACCGAGGACCGGAACCGCGCGCAAGGGGCGGCCCTCGGCCGGTGTGAGGGTGAGGGCGGACGCGTTGGCGATGGCGTAGTACAGCAGTACGCCGAAGGAGGAGAACCCGATCGCGCCACGGACATCGCCGGTGGCGGCGACGAGTGCGGCGACGGCGCCCACGGCGACTTCGGCACGGTGCGGGACGCCGAAACGGGGATGGACGGCGGCCAGGACGTGCGGCAGGTGGCGGTCGCGGGCCATCGCCAGCGTCGTACGGGAGACCCCGAGCAGCAGCGCGAGCAGCGAACCGAGCGCGGCGACCACCGCACCCGCGCGGACCACCGGCACCAGTGCGGGAGCGCCGGCGGCACGGGCCGCCTCCGCCAGTGGTGCTGTGGCATCGGCCAGCCGGGCGGGCCCGAGTACCGACAGCACCGCCATGCCGACGGCCGCGTACACGATCAGTGTGATCCCGAGAGCCACGGGGACGGCTCGTGGGATCGTGCGAGCCGGCTCCCGGACCTCCTCGCCCAGCGTGGCGATGCGGGCATATCCGGCGAAGGCGAAGAACAGCAGCCCAGCGGCCTGCAGGACTCCGCCCACCGTGGCGTCGGAACCCGGTGCCATTCGGGACGCCTGGACGACGCCGCCGGTGAGGCACGCGGTGACGACGGCTGCGAGGACCGCGAGGACCACGGCCACGATGACCCTGGTCAGCCATGCGGACTTCTGGACCCCCAGGCAGTTCACGGCAGTGAGCGCCACCACCGCGCCGACCGCCACCGCATGGGCCTGCCCGGGCCAGGCGTAGGCGCCGACGGTCAGGGCCATGGCCGCGCAGGAGGCCGTCTTTCCGACGACGAAAGTCCAGCCCGCCAGGTAGCCCCAGAACTCGCCCAGACGCTCACGCCCGTAGACGTACGTGCCGCCGGAGGCCGGATAGCGGGCCGCGAGCCGCGCCGACGACGTGGCGTTGCAGTACGCCACGACGGCGGCCACCGCCAGACCGATCAGGAGCCCCGACCCGGCCGCGCGGGCGGCCGGAGCGAGCGCGGCGAAGACACCTGCTCCGATCATCGAGCCCAGGCCGATGACCACCGCGTCGAATAGCCCCAGGCGACGCCTCAGTCCGTTGTCGCCCGCGCCGCTGTTCACACCATCGCCGGCCGCACCGCCCATCGCATCCACCCCGAGCTGCTCCCTTGCTTCACCTGCACCGCTGTACCGGCGCACCGTACAGATCGAAGGTGAACGAAACGGTGGCCGTCTGCCGCACCACATGACCGAAGCCCCTCGGGTCAGGCCGAGGGGCTCCGGTGTCCGTGTCCGGCGCGGGACGGGGAGTTACGGCGCCAGCGTCAGTCCGATCCGGATCCCGGTGGATGAACCGAGCGCCGACACCCCGTAGTAGAGGCCGGTGTCCGTCTTGATTCCTGAGGTGCTGGTGTTGTCGATCTGCAGGATCGTGCCGTTGTTGGCGTCCTCGCCGTCCGCGCCGATCGCGATGTCCGCCCGGCTGTAGCCGGAGAGGTCGGTGAGGGACACGGACGAGCCGAGTCGGTCGTTGGGCTCGGTGGCGCCGGGGATGCCCGTGGTGTCCTGGCTGTATCCGACGGCCCCGGTGCCGGTGGGGCCGGTGGCGGAGCCGCGGATCAGGAAGACCTGGCCGGCGTTGCTCTCGTTCACGCCGCTGCGGGTGATGTCCTCGCCCGGCGCGCCGGTGAGAATGTCGCCGTACCCGTCGAGGTCGACATCGCCGATGGAGACGGACGCTCCCATGTCGTCGCCGGTCTCGCCGCCGCCCGGTACACCGGTGGTGTCCTGGTGGATCGTCCTGCGGCCGGTCGAGGTCAGTCCGCCGGACGAACCGAACACGGCTGTCACCGCGCCACCCTTGGCGGTGTGCCCGGACTCGGTGGCGGACGGCTGGCCCACCGCCAGGTCGGTGGCGCCGTCGCCGTTGATGTCACCGGCGGCGAGCGAGCGTCCGCCGCGTGCGTCGAGGATGCCGACGCGCTGGAGTCCGGTGGTGGACCCCTTCAGCCACAGCAGGCGTCCGATGCCGCTCGGGTCGCGGTAACTGACGGCGGCGTCCGCGTAGCCGTCCTTGTTGAAGTCGCCGGTGACCGCGGCCGCGTAGCCCACGGCGGCGGTGTACGCGGCGCTGTTCAGGTAACCGGACCTGGCCGCACCGGTCTTCCCGTCCCAGACCCACCAGCGGCCGGGCTTGCCCGGCGCGACGGAGAAGATGTCGGCCTTGCCGTCGGCATTGAAGTCGCCGGCGGTGACGGTCGTACCGAGTTTCTCGCCGCCGATCCGGCCCGAAGCGGTGACCGAATAGCTCTTGCCGGTCGTGAGGGCGGGGCCGTACATCACGACGACGGTGCCGTTGTCGGCCTGCGTGATGTCCTCGCCGGGCCCACCGATGAGCAGGTCGGCGTGTCCGTCGCCGTTCACGTCGCCCCAGGCGTTGGACGAGCCGAACAGATCGCCCGCCTCGGAGCTGCCGGGCACCCCCGCACTGCTCTGGTTCAGCGTCCGCTTCGCCGTCGGGCTCGGGCCGTCCTCGGTGCCGGGCAGCACGGTGACGCTTCCGCTGCTGCTCGCCGCCTTCGGCAGGCCGACCACAAGGTCGGTGATGCCGTCCCGGTTGAAGTCGGTGGTCGGGATCGCGGCGTTGCGGGTGCCGTTGGTCGCGTACGTCCGGATGGCACCGAGCTTGGCGTACAGGTTCGCACCGGGGCACGCGGTGGCGAAGCCGTCGCGGTGTCCGGCGACGGTGTTGAACGTGACGTCACCGTCGGGGTGGGTGCTGCCGTCGGAGTCGGTGACGAGACGGGTCAGCGTCACCTTGGCGGTGGGGCTCACACCGTACTGGCCGAGCTTCCACGCGGCGATGCGTGCCGCGGACTGGAGCGCGGCCGGCGTCGGCCTGCCCGTCTCGAAGTTGCCGAGCAGGGAAATGCCCGTCGAGTAGGAGTTGAAGCCGTATGTGTGCGCCCCCTTGACCGGGAGATCGGTGCCGCCGGCGCGGCCCTCGAAGATCTGGCCGCACTTGTCGACCAGGAAGTTGTAGCCGAGGTCGTTCCAGCCTTCGGTCTTCACGTGGTACGTCATGATCGCGCGGATCATGGCGGCCGAGTCGCCACAGCTGTAGTTGTTCGTGTCGACGGTGTGGTGGATGAAGACCGCCTGCACCTTGTCGATGTACTCGGGCGGATCCTCGACCATCGACTCGTCGGCGCCCCACTGGGCGCGGCTGATGATCGGCGGCCGGTTGACGGTCGACGGCGGCGCGGTGGGCACGGGGGTGGGGGTGGCCGTGTCCGTGGGGGTGGCCGTCGCCGTCTCCGTCGGGGTGCCGGTGGCGGTCTCCGTGGGTGCGGTGGTCACCGTGGCCGACGGCGTGGCGGGATCGGTCGGTGTGGCGGAGTCCGTGGGAGCGTCGGCTGTGTCCGACACGGTGGGTGTCGGCGTCCCTTCCAGTGCGAACGCCGCGTTCTCCGGCCCGCTGGGTGCGGGGGTCGCCTCCGCCGGGTTCCTGGACTCGGTCTTGCTGACCCCTGGATCGACCATGTGCAGCTTCAGGTTCTTCGGCAGCGCCTTGCCCGACCGCCCCGACCCCACCTTCACCTGCACGGCGTCCGACGCCCCGACCCACATCGGCTCGGTGGCCCGGTTGGCGGCCGTCAGTTCCCGTCCGTCCGGCCCGTCGGCCGACACCTCCAGCTCGCGCCAGGGCGACCACTTGCCGGTCCCGGCAGCCCGTGTACGCACTTCGGCGGTGCCGTCGACCTCGGCCGCGCCGTCCCAGCCGATGCCGACCATCGAGAAGGCCGCGGTGTCCGTAGCCGGCAGTTGCCGCTCCCTGGCCGTGCCGCCGTCGATCGCGACCGACCGCAGCTTCGCCGGTCGAACCTCCGGCCCCTTGGGTTCGGCCGGGCCGTCGGACGGGTTGGCCATCGCCACCGTCACCACTCCGGCCCCACCGAGAACGACAGCGCCGACGGTCAGCCAGGCGCGGCGTTTCAGGCTCATCGGTCTGTACGCATGCGACGTGCGCGGGCTCAAATGCCCCACCCCTCAGAGAAGTTTGCTGGAGACCCACCCGTCACACAGGCGGCCTGGTGTACCCAGCGCACCCGGGGTTCGAAACGTCACAAGGATCAGTGAAGTGTGCCGTGAGTCACACGACTTGTCGGGTCCTTGAGGCCTTCAGACGTGGGTGCGGTCCCTCCTGACTGCGATTCACGTCCGCCCGGCGGCGGCTGCCCCGGTGAGTGCCCTCGGCGTTGCGGGGCCCTTGCTGTGACATTTCTGTGCGCCGTCACGCAGAACTGGTCGAGAGGCTCGCGTGCTCGGGGGCATGGGCACCGTGAGCGGTGCCGGGGCGGCGCGCGTCCGACGCAGTCGGTACGAAGAGGAAAGTGTGACCAAGGGCGGGGAACAACACCGCGGGCAAGTGGACGACGCCGAGCTCGGCGCTGCGGTGGAGCGGGCGCAGCAGGGGGACGAGGAAGCATTCGCGGTGGCGTACCGGATGGTCCATCCCGGGCTGCTCGGATACGTACGGGGCCTGGTCGGCGAGGACGGCGAGGACGTGGCCTCGGACGCCTGGCTGGAGATCTCCCGCGATCTCGGGCGGTTCCGCGGGGACGGGGCCGGCTTCCGCGGCTGGACCGCGACGATCGCCCGGCACCGGGCGCTCGACCATCTGCGCAGACAGAAGCGGCGGCCGCGCACCGCATTCCTGGAGCAGGACGTCCTCGAACTGCCCAGTGGTCATGACACGGCCGCGGCCGCTCTGGAGACGCTCTCCACCGAGCAGGCGCTCGCGCTCATCGGACAGTTGCCGCGGGAGCAGGCGGAAGCCGTTCTGCTGCGCGTCGTCGTCGGTCTCGACGGCCCCGCGACGGCGCGTGTGCTCGGCAAGCGAGCAGGGGCCGTACGCACCTCCGCCCACCGTGGACTGAAGCGACTGGCCGAGTGCATCACCTCGGCGGGGTCGGGCACTGTGACGTCTGCGGCGCGGCGCACGCTGAGAGATGAGACATGAGAGATGAAACGCAGCGGGTCACCGGAGTGCCGGTGACCCCCGAAGTGGCCGCCCTGCTGACAGCCGCGCAGCGCACCGGGGAAACCGGCCCCGTTGCCGAGCAGCGGGCACTGGACGCGTTCCGGGCGGCGCGCGACGAGGGCGCGCACGCACCGGTGTCGCTGCTGCGGCGCCGTCGGCGTGACGACTGGCGTCCGGTCGAGCGGTGGCGCGGAGTGCGCTCGGTCCGGGCCGTCGTCGCCGGCCTCACGGCGGTGGTGGCGCTGGGTGGGGTCGCGATGGCCGCCGGCTCGGGGACGATGTCGGGACCGTTCGGGGAGGGCGGCCACGACCGGCCGCGCCCCGCACACCCGGCGAACAGCCGGCCTGCCGAGCCCGGCGGCAGTCATCGGGGTACGCCGACGCCGCGCGCGGACCGTACGCAGCAAGGACCGACGGACGCCCCGGCCACCGGGCGTGCTTCCCGCCACCCCGACCAGGCACAGGATGATGTGGCGCTCTGCCGTGCGTACCGCCACGTGCAGGGCAGCGGGAAGGCCGCGGACGCGACGGCCTTCGATCGGCTGGCGTCGGCGGCCGGCGGCGTGTCGGCGGTGCCGGACTACTGCGACGGCCTCCTCGCCGCTCAGCCGTCGAAGGGGAACGGGACCGGCCAGAAGGAGAAGCCGGAAGGGACACCGGCGGCCCCGGAGGCGAAGGGAACCGGGAAGAACGCCGGGGGCAACTCCGACGCGCGCTGAGCCCGGACCCGTCGGTGCGGACGCGGGGCATCGTGGAGTGCGGTGTTGCCCCGAGCCCGACAGCGGGACACCGCACGCCCTGTGACCCTCTGCCCTGACGGTACGCACGCGACAGGTGATCCGGGAGGTGGCACCGGCGAGCCGCCACCGTTCCCGGACGCCCCGTCAATAAGGTCGCCCGGACTCGTACGTCCGGGATTGGTGTCGCCGTGAAGCCGTCCATCTGCCTGTGCATGATCGTCAAGAACGAGGCCCACGTCATCGGGCGCTGCCTCGCCTCGGTTCGCGACCTGATCGACACCTGGGTGATCTCCGACACCGGTTCGAGCGACGGAACGCAGCAGCTGATCCGCGCCGCTCTCGACGGCATCCCGGGCGAACTCCACGAGGAGCCCTGGGTGGACTTCGGCCACAACCGGACCCTGAACATCAGGCACGCCCACGCCAAGGCCGACTATCTGCTCCTTCTCGACGCCGATCTGGTGATCCGCAGGCAGGGGCCGCTGCCCCGGCTGACCGCCGACTCGTATCTGCTGCGGCACGAGGGCGCGACCGAGTGCCGCGTCAAGCGTCTGGTCCGCGGCGACATCGCCTGGCGGTACGAAGGCGTCACCCATGAGTACCTCACCTCCGACCAGCGCGACGACCGGCGGACTCTCGACGCGCTCGTCGTCGAGGACCACGCCGACGGCGGGATGCGGCACGACAAGTACGAGCGGGATGCACGACTGCTCGGTGCCGAACTCGAGCGCGACCCCGACAACGCCCGGACCGTCTTCTATCTGGCGCAGACCATGCGGGATCTCGGCGACAGGGACAAGGCGATCGCCCTCTACGAGCGCCGCGCGCGGATGGGCGGCTGGGGCGAGGAGGTGTACTGCTCACTGCTGCAGGCCGGAATCCTCAAGGCCGATGCCGGCGACTGGCCGGCCGCCATGGATGCGCTCTCGCGGGCCTGGGAGTCGCGGCCGCAACGGCTCGAGGCCTGCTACGAGCTCTCCTCGCGGCTGCGCGGCCTCGGCCGCCACCGCGCCGCGCACGCGTTCGTCAGCGCCTGCGTCGACCGCGAACCGCCGGAAGACCTGCTGTTCGTCCAGCCGTGGGTGTACCGATGGGGGCTGCTCTTCGAGTACTCGATCACCGCCAACCGGGTCGGAGACATCGACGGCTCGCTCGGAGCCTGCGACCGGCTCCTGTCGATGCCGGACCTCCCTGACGCCCATCGCAGGCAGACGCTCACCAACCGCGAGTTCGCCGAACAGCGGCAGGCCACCCGCAGCGCGTCATGGGCTCCGCCCCCGGACTGGCGACGCGGCCCCCACCTCAGTGACAGCAACTGCAGCACCTGTCACGGCTGACATCGGCGGCCCGGGGTGGCCGATGCCTGACCCGAGGCGGATGACCGGTTCGAGAACTGCGCCCGGCAGCCCCGACAGGATTGCCTCCTAGCAGGCGCCGTCCACCCGGCGCCACGTCGCCACCGGGCCCGGGGCCCGGTCGTCCTCGGGGGTGACCCAGAAGGCCTTCCCGAGCTCGGCGCTGAATTGGGCGCCGGTCCGTCCGTCGCCGGACGACCGGCCGGTCAGACGGCGGCCGATCCACGGAGCCAGATGCCGGCGTGCGAAGCGGAGGTCGTCGACGCGCCGCGTCGCCCACCGAGGAGGTACGGCGGCGGGAAGAGGCGTCTGCCAGTCGTTCTCGGCCGGAAGTCCCAGCGTCTGCCAGACCGCCTCGGCAACTCTGCGGTGGCCCTCGTCGGTCAGATGCAGCCGGTCGACGTCCCACAGTTGGGGATCTCCCAGCGCCGGAGCTCCGTACAGATCGACGACCAGCGCCCCGTGCCGGTTCGCCAACTCGTCGACCAGGGTGAACAGCTCCTCCATGCGCGGACGGAACCGCTCCATCACCGGGCCGTTGCGCCCGGGGCTGCGCATCAGCACCAGCTTCTTGCACGCCGGCGCCAGACGCTCCACGGCCTCCTCCAGCTGCCCGCGCACCATGCCCATGTCGCACTTCGGCCGCAGCGTGTCGTTGAGACCGCCCACGAGCGTCACGACATCCGCCTGCATGGCGGCCGCCGCTTCGACCTGCTCGTCGACTATCTGGCGGATCAGCTTTCCGCGCACGGCGAGATTCGCGTACCGGAACCCGGGGGAGCGGGTGGCGAGCCGGCCGGCGAGGACATCGGCCCAGCCGCGGTACGAACCGTCCGGCAGCAGGTCCGACATTCCCTCGGTGAACGAGTCGCCGACCGCGACAAGACTGGTGTAGGAGGCATTCATTTCCATGGCGATGCGATCGTATCGCGGTGGGGTCCGGCGCCTTTCACGGAGACCGGACCGAGCCCGGCGGGCGGTGCGGGCCGTGGGGCCGGCGCGTACGCCTGACCACCACACGGCCCGCACCGGCACCGTCAGCGTGCTTGCGGCCGTCCCACCAGCTCGCGCAGGACGTCCTCCATCGTGACCAGTCCGGCCAGCTTGTCGTCCTCGTCGAGCACCGCCGCGAGGTGTGTGCGACTCCTTCGCAGTGCCGTCAGCACATCGTCGAGCGGTGTCGCGGCCCGCACCCGGGCGATCGGCCGCATGGCCGTCACCGGGAACGGGACATCGCGCGGTGTGGCGTCCAGGGCGTCCTTCACATGGAGATAGCCCTGGATCCGCTGCTCGCTGTCCATCACCGGGAAACGCGAGAAACCCGACTCGTACGAGAGCCGTTCCAGCTCCTCGGGTGTCGTCCCGACCCGGGTGTACACCACCTGGTCGACCGGCAGCACCACATCCCGTACCGGGCGGCGGCCCAGCTCCAGGGCGTGCCGCAGACGCTCGGCGGCGCGGTCGTCGACGAGGCCGGCGTCACCGGCGTCCTTCACCAGACGGGCCAGTTCGTCGTCGGAGAACGTGGCGGACACCTCGTCCTTCGTCTCCACCCGCAGAAGTCTCAGCAGGGTGTTGGCGAAGGCGTTCACCGTGAAGATCACCGGGCGCAGCGCCCTGGCAAGGGTGACCAGCGGCGGACCGAGTATCAGCGCGGTCCGTACCGGCTCCGCCAGCGCGATGTTCTTCGGCACCATCTCGCCGAGCAGCATGTGCAGATACGTCGCCACGGCCAGTGCGATCACGAACGAGATCGGATGGACCAGTCCGTGCGGCACACCCACCACGTCGAAGACGGGCTCCAGCAGATGCGCGATGGCCGGTTCGGCGACGATACCCAGGACCAGCGTGCACAGTGTGATGCCCAGCTGCGCCGCCGCGAGCAGCGCCGACACGTGCTCCAGACCCCAGATGACGCTCCGCGCCCGCCGGTTCCCGGCCTCGGCCTGGGGCTCGATCTGGCTGCGGCGTACGGAGATCAGCGCGAACTCGGCGCCGACGAAGAACGCGTTGGCGACCAGGGTCAGCAGACCGATGAAGAGCTGGACGGCAGTCATCGTCCGTCCTCCGTGACGTCGTCGGAGCCGGGCAGCGGTGCGTGCAGCAGCACCCGCGCCGCGCGGCGCCCCGAGGCGTCCGCCACATCGAGCCGCCAGCCCGCCAGCTCGATCGAGTCGCCCACGGCCGGGATCCGGCCCACCTCCGTGGCGATCAGCCCGGCGAGCGTCTCGTACGGTCCTTCCGGCACCCGCAGTCCGATGGTCCGCAGCTGGTCGGTGCGGGCGGCGCCGTCGGCCGACCAGAGGGTGCGTCCGTAGGCGTCCTCACCGGCCGGTGCGAGGTCCGGCGTCTCGTGCGGGTCGTGCTCGTCGCGTACCTCGCCGACCACTTCCTCGACGATGTCCTCCAGCGTGACGACTCCGGCCGTGCCGCCGTACTCGTCGATGACCACGGCCATCGCGAGCTTGCCCGACAGCCGGTCGAGCAGCCGGTCCACGGTGAGGGTCTCCGGTACGAGCAGGGGCTCGCGCAGCATCTCCGACACGCGTGTGCGTGGCCTCTCCTCGGCCGGGATCGCCAGCACGTCCTTGATGTGCGCGACGCCGACGACGGTGTCGAGGCTGCCCCGGTAGACAGGGAAGCGGGACAGTCCGGTCGCCCGGGTGGCGTTCGCGACGTCCTCGGCGGTCGCCTGCACCTCCAGCGCGGTGACCTGCACCCGTGGGGTCATCACATTCTCCGCAGTCAGATCTGCGAGATTGAGGGTGCGGACGAAGAGTTCCGCGGTGTCCGCTTCCAGCGCGCCTGCCTTCGCGGAGTGACGGGCCAGCGCCACCAGCTCCTGCGGGCTGCGGGCTGAGGCCAGCTCCTCGGTCGGTTCGAGACCGACGCGACGCACGATCCGGTTGGCCGTGTTGTTGAGGTGGCTGATGAAGGGCCGGAAGACCGCGGTGAAGGCCCGCTGCGGGGTGGCCACGGTCTTCGCCATGGCGAGTGGCGAGGAGATCGCCCAGTTCTTCGGGACGAGTTCACCGACGACCATCAGGAACACCGTGGACAGTGCCGTTCCGAGCACCAGCGCCACCGAGGACGCCACACTCGGGGACAGCCCGGTCGCCTCGACCGGACCGCGGATCAGTTTCGCGATCGAGGGTTCGGAGATCATGCCGACGACCAGGTTGGTGACGGTGATGCCGAGCTGTGCGCCGGAGAGCTGGAAGGTGAGGCTGCGAACCGCCTTCATGGCGCTCGCCGCGCCCCGCTCGCCCTGCGCCACCGCCCTTTCCAGTTGACCGCGCTCGACGGTGGTCAGCGAGAATTCGGCCGCGACGAAGGCGCCGCAGGCGAGCGAGAGCAGTACCGCCACGAGCAGCAGGAGCACTTCGGTCATCGGTTCACCTCCGTCCCATGATCGGGCAGGGAGAGGAGGATCGCTCGATGTCGGCGATGTCGGCTTCTACTGGGAGGCTCGCCCATGGGCGGACGCTCACACCTTTCGGGAGTACGGGTCGACGGTGTACCTATAGTAAAGGGTCGGCAAAGTCGCCCGCTCTGCGGGTGTTCGCCGACCGGCTCCGCGGCCTGCGAGGGCTGTCTGCCTGTGCCTACAGCGGTTTCACCCAGCGTCGCCAGTGATCCTCGCGGTGGTAACCGGCGGCAGCCCAAGCGTGGTGCGCCCGCTCGTTGGCTTCCAGGACCATGGCGTCGACCCGTCGCCCGCCCAGGTCGATGAATCGTTGTTCCGCTGCTGCCAGCAAGGCGGTGGCGATGCCTTGCCGACGGCAGTCCGGGTGTACGGCCAGCCGGTAGGCGGAGCATCGCCAACCGTCGAATCCGGCTATGACGGTTCCCGCGAGGAGACCGTCACGCTCGGCGAGGAGCAGGGCTTCGGGGTCTCTTGAGATGAGCCGGGCCACCCCGTCGTGGTCGTCGCTGATGCTGGTTCCTTCTGCGGCTTCGCTCCAGAAGTGCAGCACGGCGTCGATGTCCGAGAGGTCGGCGCAACGAATGTGGAGATCACTCATCGGGTGAGCCAATCAGAACGCCGGCCCGTTCGGCCAACGTTTTCCGCACCGAGGAATCGGGAGCCGCAGCCCGGACCGGTCCTGCGGAGTCATGCGCGGCGTTCGATCATCGAAGGTATGGCACCGAACCGCGGGCGCGCCCCTTTCGCGCCTCCGTCGATCGCACCGATGCTGGCCGTGCCGGGGCCGCTGCCGGTGCACGACGAGGATTGGGCGTTCGAGGCCAAATGGGACGGTGCCCGCTGCGTCCTGACCGGTGCAGGCGACGGAACCGTGCGGCTGACCTCCCGGGCGGGCAACGACATCACCGTGACCTATCCCGAACTGCAGGCGCTGGGCGGGATCCTGCGTGGGCGGGGTGTCGTCCTCGACGGTGAGGTCGTGGTCCTGGACACCGAGGGGCGGCCCGACTTCGGGTTGCTCCAGCGCCGGATGGGGGTGGTGAACGCACGCCACGCCACTCGCCTGGCACAGCGGACACCCGTCCAGCTCGTGGTCTTCGACGTGATGTTCCTGGACGGCCGCTCGCTGCTCAATTCCTCCTACCTCGAGCGACGTCAGGTCCTGTCGGGGCTGGGGCTGGCCGGTCCGCACTGGTCGGCGCCCGGATACGTGCGCGGACACGGTGCCCGGACGTGGGAAGCCGTGGTGCGCGAGCGCCTGGAAGGCGTGGTCGCCAAGAGGCTTTCCTCGCCGTACACGCCGGGGGTCCGCTCGCCGAACTGGCGCAAGACCAAGAGGGTCGAGACCTTGGACGTGGTCATCGGCGGCTGGACACGGAGGAGAGGCGCGGCCGGGGAGGTGCCGGGCGCGGTGCTGGTCGGCGTGGACGCGCCGGACGGCCTGCGCTACGCGGGTTCGGTGGGGTCGGGGATGTCCGAGCGTGAGCTGGGCGAACTGGCCGCCTATCTGGCGGTCCTCGCGCGCCCGACGTCTCCGTTCGCCGACCCGGTCCGGGTGGCGGACGCGCACTGGGTCGAGCCGCGACTGGTCGCGGAGGTCACCGCCTCGGAGTGGACCACGGCCGGCCGCCTGCGCCATCCGGTCTGGCAACGGCTACGGCCGGACCTGACCCGGCTGGACTGACTACCGCTCGCGCGCAGCGTGAATCAGGTGGCCTTGTACTGGTGGGCTTCGGCGCCCTGCCACTGGACCACGGCGCGGTTGTCGAGGATCCGTTTAGGGTCGGCCAGTCCGGCGTCGGCGAGGAACACGATGAGGTCGTTGTCGCTGTGCGCGAGCCCGAGTCTCTCGTCGCGATTGTTGACGTGCACGGTTACGGGCCGGGCGCCGGACGGGGTGGGTGCGTGGATGGTGATCGGTGGTGTCGCCATGACTCCAGGGTGGCCCCGCGCGACGGCGGGCGCATCCGGCCGGTGCAGAAGCGGGGGACCCGGTCCGCCGCGAGGATCGGAGCGTGACGAACGGACCGCGTTCGGTGGCCGTTGATGCGCTCGGGCGTCGCCGCCTACCGGCGGTTCGCCGCAGCGCGGGAGATGCCGGCAGGCCCAGGTGGTCGGGGACCAGGATGACGTCGTATCCGAGCTGCTCCGCGCGGCGGCAGCGGGTCCGCCAGTCCGTCCCGCCGGCCGGCGTCAGCATGTTCACTCCGAATCGAAACGGCCTTGCCATGACCTCTCCTCGCGCCGGGCTGATCGATGGACAGGCCACACACTCTGCCGAGGGAGAGCGTGGTCCGTATGTCGAACCGCTCCCCTTGCCTGTGCTAGCAATACCGCGCTAGCGTGTTGATGTGCCCAAGACTCAGCTGAACGTACGAGTGGACGAGGCCACCGCCGAGGCCGCGCGGCAGCGCGCGCTGCAGAGGGGGATGAGCGTGAACCGCTACATAGAGGAGCTCGTCAAACAGGATGCGGGCGAAGTCGGACATACTTTTGTCGAAGCCGCTGCCGACTTCATGAAGCAGTACGAGTCGGTCTTCGCCGAAGAGTTCGGCCCGGAGCGCAAAGGCACCCGTTGAACCTCCGGATCGACCTTTCCTGGCTGCTCATGGTCGCCGAGCACAAGACGCCCGGCGATCCTCAGGTCGTCGACTGGGGTGCGCTCGTCGCCGCGGTCGCCCGTCACGAGGCGGAGATCTTCGGCAGCCCCGTATACAGCGACCCGCACATCAGGGCCGCCGCGCTTCTGCAGTTGCTGCTCCATGTCCCGGCGCTGGAACACTCCAACGCGATGTTCGCCTCCGCCGTCGCCTACGGCTATCTCGTCGCCTCCGGACTGAAGGTCATCACTTCGCCCGAACAGGTGCGCGATCTGGCCCGGCTCGTCAAGGAGGGCAAGGCCGACGTCCGGGCCATCGCCGACGAGCTCCGCCAATGGAGCCTGTGACTCCTCCTCCTGCGCGGGGTTTCGACGAAGGAGCCGGCCGACGCACTGGCGGCGTTCGCGGACAAGCTGGAACAGGAGGACCGAAGGGGTCAGTCCACCGCGGTCGTCCGGCGGGCCACGCCCAGCACGCACGCGGAGGTGGGGAGCCGGATCCCCCTCTTCGGCATCCTGACCCTGCGGTACTCCTCCACCACGAACCCGGCCCTCTCGATCGCGGCGAGCGTGTCCCGCGATGTGTGACACCCACCGCACACCATCGGCCACACCGTCCGGTCCAGTGCCCGCTGGGTCGTCGCCATGGCGCGGTCGTCGGCCCGTACGTGCTCGAAGAAACGCAGCTCCCCGCCGGGGCGCAGCACCCGGAGGATCTCCGCGAGCGAGCGTTCCACGTTCCGTACGCTGCACAGCACGAGTGACGCGACGGCCCCGTCGAACGCCTCGCTCTTCACCGGCAGGGCCTCCGCGGCGGCCGGCACGACATCCACCGGCATACCGGCACGCAGCGCGGACCGCAGCGCCAACTGCCGCAGGCACCACTCCGGTTCGATCGCCACCACTTCGGACACGGCCGGCGGGTAGTGGGCGAAGTTCAGGCCGTTCCCCGCGCCGATCTCGATGATGCGTCCCGACAGACCCGTGAGCAGATCCGCGCGGATCGCCGCCATGCCGGATCGGGTCTCGGCGGCCACGCTCATGCGGGCATAGACCCGGGCGAAGACCGGATGGTGCACCGCGTCCTTCGGGATCTTCGTGCTCCGCAGGCGCATGACAGACCTCCTCGACAGGACCGGCTCCACCGGGTCGGCTCCGCCGGACCGCTCGGCGCGGGCGGGCCGGACTCGCCCGAAACCGACCGGAGAAGCCCGACCGGCACAGTACGGCTACTTGGATTCTCCCCCGTCCCGCGCCGCTCAGGCGTGCAGCCGACGGCCGGATTTTCCGTCCGGCTCCGCTCCGCGGCTCAGTGAGCGGTCCGGATCCCGCCCAGCTCCGCCGCCAGCCAACTCGTGGCCCGGGTACGGAAGTCGGCCGGCGTCAGCGCCCCCGCCCCGGCGGGCACCACGCCCACCAGCGGCGCACCCGCCACCACCGGAAGATCACTGAGATTGCAGCGCGCGGCCAGGTCCGGCTCGGCGGGCATGCTGCCCACCACCACCCCGAGGCACCCGAGCCCCCGTGCCCGCAGGGCCTCCGAGGTGAGCGCGGTCGTGTTGAGTGTGCCGAGTCCGGCAGACGTCACGACCAGAACCGGGGCGGCCAGCAGCCGGGCCGCGTCCGCGAGAGTGGCGCCTTCCTCGTCGAACCGTACGAGCAGCCCGCCCGCCCCCTCGACCAGCACCAGATCGTGCTCGGTCGCGAGTTTCTCGGCCGCTGCCGCGATCTGTTCCGGATGCACGGGAGCCATGCCCGCCCGCCGGGCCGCCGTGTCCGGCGCCAACGGCTCGGGGAACCGAGCCAGTTCGACGCCGGTGACCGCTTCGCCCGCCAGCCGGCGCACCTCGAAGACATCGCCCGGTTCCCCCGGCGCGACACCCGTCTGGGCCGGCTTGAGCACGGCCACCGAACGTCCGGCGGCGACCGCCACAGCGGCCACCGCCGCCGTCACGACCGTCTTACCGATCTCCGTACCCGTGCCGCTCACTACCAGTACCGGCATCTCAGCCCTCCCGCGCTGCGGCGCACACCGCACGGCAGATGCGCGCCAGATCGTCGTCGCCGGTCACATACGGCGGCATCGTGTAGATCAGGTCCCGGAACGGACGCAGCCACACGCCCTCGCGGACCGCGGCCTCGGTGGCCGCAGCCATGTTCACGTCGTGATCGAGCTGTACGACGCCGATGGCGCCGAGGACACGTACGTCCCGTACACCCGCGATCGAACGCGCACCGGCAAGACCGTCCAGCAGCCCGTTCTCCAGCCGTTTGACCTCCTGCTCCCAGTCCTGGCCGAGCAGCAGATCGATCGAGGCGAGTGCGACGGCGGCAGCCAGTGGGTTGCCCATGAACGTCGGGCCGTGTGCCAGCACGGGCACCTCTCCGCGCGAGATGCCGTCCGCCACCCGTGAGGTGCACAGCGTGGCCGCCAGCGTGAGGTAGCCACCGGTCAGCGCCTTCCCGACGCACATGACGTCGGGAGAGATCCCGGCGTGTCCGGCGGCGAACAGCTTCCCCGTACGCCCGAAACCGCTGGCGATCTCGTCGAACACCAGCAGCACGTCATGTGCGTCGCACGCCTCGCGCAGCGCCCGCAGATAAGCGGGGGAGTGGAACCGCATCCCGCCCGCACCCTGCACCACCGGCTCCACGATCACCGCGGCCAGCTCATCGGCATGGCGCGCGATCAGGTCCCGCAGGTGCCGTACGTACGCCTCGTCCGGCTGCGTGTCGAAACCGCCGGGCGGCTCGTCGGCGAACACCTGCCGGGGCAGCGCGCCCGACCACAGCCCGTGCATCCCGCCCTCGGGGTCGCACACCGACATCGGCTGCCAGGTGTCCCCGTGATAGCCGCCGCGCCAGGTCAGCAGCCGCTTCTTGGCCGGCCTGCCGGTGGAATGCCAGTACTGCAGGCACATCTTCACCGCGACCTCGACCGACACCGAACCGGAATCGGCGAGGAAGACGTGGCGCAGCGGCTCCGGCGTGATCTCGACCAGCCGGGCCGCCAGCCGCACGGCGGGCTCATGGGTGAGGCCGCCGAACATCACATGGCTCATCCGGTCCAGCTGGCCGCGCGCCGCCTCGTTGAGCACCGGATGGTTGTAGCCGTGCACCGCCGACCACCACGAGGACATGCCGTCGATCAACTCGTGCTGCCCATGCGCAGGTTCGGCGAGCCGGAGCCGCACCCCGGACGCGGACTCCACGATCAGCGGCTCCTGCCGGCCCGGCATCGGGCCGTACGGGTGCCAGACGTGGGCCCGGTCCAGGGTCCGCAGCTCTGCGGGGGAGAGAGGGTCAGGCATTGGGGGCGAGATCCGTCCCCGCGCCGCGTCGGCGAACCGCCACCAGATCCGTGCGCGCGGCCGGAGCCTCGGCGTCGACGACCGTGGGCCCGTCGGCCACGTCACCACAGGGCGCACAGCCCGTGGAGTGTCCGCCGCAACCGCCGCCGGCCTCCGGTTCCGTCCCCGCTTCCGTGCGGTGCCGGGGCAGCGTCGTCGTACCCGCGCCCTCCACCTCGAAACCGGCGTCCGCGATCATGTCCAGATCGGCCTGCCCCGCCTGGCCCTCGCTGGTCAGATAGTCGCCCAGGAAGATCGAGTTGACCAGGTGCAGGGCGAGCGGCTGCATCGAGCGCAGATGCACCTCGCGGCCGCCTGCGAGCCGGACCTCGACATCCGGGCAGACGAACCGGACCATCGCCAGAATGCGCAGGCAGCGCTGCGGGGTGAGGTTCCACTCCTTGGCGAGCGGGGTGCCCTCGAACGGGATCAGGAAGTTCACCGGAACCGAGTCCGGGTCCAGCTCGCGCAGCGAGAAGACGACATCGACCAGATCGGTGTCGCTCTCCCCCATGCCGGCGATCAGACCGGAGCACGCGGAGAGCCCCGCCGCCTGCGCCTGCTGCACGGTCTCCACCCGGTCCGCATAGGTGTGGGTGGTGGTGATGTCCCCGTACGTCCCCTCCGACGTATTGAGGTTGTGGTTGTACGCGTCGGCGCCCGCCGACCGCAGACGGCCGGCCTGCCCCTCGGAGAGCAGACCCAGGCAGGCGCACACCTCGACGCCCTCGTTCTGCTCCTTGATCGCCTCGATCGTCTGCGACACCCTGTCGACGTCGCGGTCGGTCGGACCGCGGCCGCTCGCCACCAGACACACACGCTTGGCGCCGCCCGCCACCCCGGCGGCGGCGGCCTTCGACGCCTCGTCCGGCTTCAGCCAGGTGTATTTGAGGATCTCGGCCTTCGAGCCGAGCCGCTGCGAGCAGTACGAGCAGTCCTCGGGGCAGAGCCCCGACTTGAGGTTGACCAGATAGTTCAGCTTCACCCGCCGGCCGAACCACTGGCGGCGTACCTTTCCGGCCGCGGTCACCACTTCGAGCAGATCGTCGTCGGAGGTCGCCAGCACGGCGAGCGCTTCTTCTCGGGTCGGCAGCTCGCGCCGCAGCCCCTTGTCCACCAGCGTGTTCAGGAGGTCCATGGCGATGATCCTTGCCTACTCCACCGCCCTCAGCCAAGGAGGAACCGGACAACAGAGCCCACAGAGGGTGTGTGTATTGCCACACCATGCCCGGCTGCGCCCCCGGTTAGGGTCTGTGAGCTGCCTACAAAAGGGACCGTCGCCATGCCCCTCGCCCCGTTCGACTGGATCGACGACGAGGCCCGCCGCCGTGCGGACGCCGGACTCGTCCGCACGCTCCGCCCCCGGCCCGCCGAACCGGAACTGCTGGACCTCGCGAGCAACGACTACCTGGGTCTCACCCGGCACCCCGAGGTGACCGCGGCCGCCGCCGAGGCCGCGCACCGGTGGGGTGCGGGCGCCACCGGCTCCCGGCTGGTCACCGGTTCCACCGAACTGCACGCCGGACTTGAACGCGAACTGGCCGCATTCTGCGGTTTCGAGGCGGCCCTGGTCCTCTCCTCCGGCTACGCGGCCAATCTCGCCGCGCTCACCGCCCTCACCGGCCGGGGCTCCCTGATCGTCTCCGACGCGGGCAACCACGCCTCCATCGTCGACGGATGCCGGCTCTCCCGGGCCGAGACCGCCGTCGTACCGCATGCCGACCCCGAGGCCGTCGCGAAGGCGCTGCACGCGCACGACGGCCGCGCCCTGGCCGTCACCGACTCGGTCTTCTCCGTCGACGGTGACGCCGCACCACTGCGCGGACTGGCCGATGTCTGTCGTGCGCGGGGGGCCGCGCTGCTCGTCGACGACGCGCACGGGCTGGGAGTGCTCGGTGAGGGCGGGCGCGGCGCGCTCGCCGCCGCCGGTCTCGCGGGCGGCGAGGGGATCGTCGCCACAGCCACCCTCTCCAAGTCCCTGGGTAGCCAGGGCGGCGCGGTCCTCGGACCGGCCCGGGTGATCGACCATCTGGTCAACACGGCCCGTACGTTCATCTTCGACACCGGGCTCGCACCGGCCGCCGCGGGCGCCGCCCTCGCGAGCCTGCGTCTGCTGCGCCGCGAGCCGGAACGGGCAGGCAGGGCCCGTACGGTCGCCACCGCCCTGTACGAACGGCTGACCGCCGCAGGGCTGACCGCGGTGCGTCCCGACGCGGCCGTCGTCTCTGTGCGGGCGCCTTCGGCGGACGCGGCGGTGCGCTGGGCGGCCGACTGCCGCACGGCCGGGATCGCGGTGGGCTGCTTCCGCCCGCCGTCGGTCCCGGACGGCATCTCGCGGCTGCGGCTCACGGCCCGCGCCGATCTGACGGAGGCGCAGATCGCGAACGCGGTGGAGACCGTCCTGCGGACGGCTCCGGCGGCCTGACCGGAGCCGCGAAACGGCCGGTGAGCCGGCCCGTCAGTCGGCCGTGCCGTCGGTCAGGCCGGAGACGAACGACTTCCAGGCCGCCGCCGAGAACCGCAGCGGCGGCCTGGACACGTCCTTGGAGTCCCGCACGGCAAGCCGCTCCGGGCCGAACGGAGCTGCTTCCACGCAGTTGTTCATCCCTGTGCTGCGGCTGCTGCGCCGCCACCGTAACTCGTGCTCTGCGAGGCAATCGGACATCGGGCCCCCTCGGGCAGTCTGAGGTTCCTGGTGCCCCTCCCGGCAAGCTTCGCCCCGTCGGGCGAACAGTGCCGGTCGCGGCACTAACCGTCGCGGTCGATCGCGGCGATCAGGTCCAACGAGTGCTCCGGCGACAGCGCGTGTGCCTGCAAAGTGCAGAAGGCCGAGCTGTACGCCTCAAGGTCTTCTTTCCGTTCCAGGTAGAGGCTACTCGTCAAGTGGTCGAGAACGACCACATCCAGATCAGAAGTGTTCGGAAAGGAGAAGATAATGAAAGGTCCGGTGAGTCCCATGTATCCACCCACTGAGAACGGCAACAACTGCAGCTCTACATGGGGGAGTTGGGCGACCCGGATCAGATGGCGCAGCTGATTGCGCATCACCCGGCGCCCGCCGACCTCGCGCCGCAGCACCGCCTCGTCGAGCACCGCGGTCAGCCGTAGCGGCGGCTCGGTACGGAGCACCCCCTGCCGGGCCAGCCGCACTTCCACCAGCGAGTCCAGCTGGCCGGCGGGCAGTCCGTCCAGCGACGCACGGGTCACCGCACGCGCGTAATCGGCGGTCTGCAGGAGCCCCGGCACCACCGAGGTCTCCAGCGTGCGGGCGGTTCGGGCCTGGGACTCCAGACTGATGAAGTCCCGGTACTGGGGCGGGATGAGACCGCGGTAGGCGTGCCACCAGCCGGTTCCGCCGCCGCCCGCCGAGCCCGCGAGCGTCTCGAGTAGCGTCCGCAACTGCGGGTCGTCCAGACCGTAGGCATCCAGCAGTCGGCTCACATCGGCCGGTTTCACACCGCTGGTACCGGTCTCGATCCGGCTCACCTTCGACTGATGCCAGCCGAGCAGCTGTGCAGCGTCACGACTCGTCAGTCCGGACGTGTGGCGCAGACTCCGCAGCTCCTCCCCGAGCTTGCGGCGGCGCACCGTGGGACCGTGCTGCATGCGCGGCCTCCCTCCCTCTCGTGCCGAGGGGCCATCTTGCCGCCCATGTGCGTTATTCCGGGCCATAGTTCACCGCTTCGAGCGACAGATATATGCATATCTTGGTGGATCGCCGTCACGGAGGGCCGGATCAGTGGCAGTCTGGCGCGAAGCGCATCCCGGGTCGATCGCGGGTCGGTCCGGGCGGGAAAAGGACGGCTCGCCATGGCAGACCATCAAGAAGCACGTGTCACTCTGCCGAGCGAGCCGCTCTCGGTCTCCTCGGCCCGGAGATACGTGGCGGAAGTGCTCGCCGACTGGGGTCTCCCCGATGACACGGAGACTGCCGACACCATCCGGCTCATCGTCTCCGAGCTCACCACCAACGCCGTCCAGCACACCTTCGGCCAGTCGCCCACCTTCACGGTGGACCTGCGGCTGGAGCGGGAGGAACAGCTGCATCTCGGGGTGACGGACAGTCACCCCCGCTGGCCCCAGCGACTGCCCGCTGCCGTGCGGCAGGACAACGGGCGCGGCATGGTGATCATTCGCTGCCTGGCCAAGGAGTGCGGGGGACGGCTCACGGTCACGCCGACCGCCGAAGGGGGCAAGACCGTCTGGATCGAGCTCCCCTGGACGTTCCCCGTCCAGACCTGACCACCGTCCTCGCAGACCCTGACTCATGCCCGGCCCGGCCCGGACGTCGCGTCGCCGGTGGCGGTAGCGATGGCGTCGTCGGCCGTCGCCGTGCATGGTCACTGAGCGGCCCTCCCGAAGCCGTCGCGCGGCAGTGCGCACAGCGTCGCGGCCGGCCCACTCGCCGAGGTGCGCCACAGCGATGGTCCGCCGGACAGGCGCGGTTTCCCCGTCGCGTGGACGGGTGCGTCGGCGCCATCGCGGCGACCGTCTCAGGCACCACCGCCGTGCCGATCCCCGCATCGACCGGGGCGCAGGTCGGCCCTGGACCGGTACCCGCACACCAATGGCGGATGTCACCCCCCCCGCCTCGGCCGGAGTGTTCTCCACTCCGCGGCGGGGTGTACGTCCTCCACCTCGGGATCAGCGCTCTGCACGCGGCGCCGCGCCGCACCACGGACGGGGCTCCGACGCGGGGCGGGCCGGTGGGCCTTCCGTGACCGGATCAGGACGCGTGCTGCGCCGAGGGCGGCTGCGGCGCGCAGCGCGCACCGCGCCGGGGACGGTGCTGGCCACCGGCACCCTGCTGCCCCGGGCCGACGGAGGTGACCGGCCACCTGAAAGGCGGAGGACGCGGAGGTCAGCGGACCCGTCCGTACCAGACACTCCGCGTCCAGATCTTCTCCAGCCGCACCACGGAACCGGTCTTCGGCGAGTGCCAGATTCTGCCCCTACCGGCGTAGATCCCTACGTGGTAGACGCCGCGCCCCCAGTGGAAGAAGACCAGATCGCCACGGCGTCGCTGCGAGGCCGAGATGTGCCGGGTCTTGTTGTACTGCTGCTGGGCCGTGCGGGGGAGCTTCTTGCCCACCCTTTTGAACACGTACATCGTCAGACCCGAACAGTCGAAGCGGTGGGGGCCTGTGGCCCCGTACCGGTACGGCGATCCCTTCTTCGACGCGGCGATGTTGAGCGCCTTCGTGGAATGAGCCGCGGCCTGGGCTTCGACCACAGCGCCGGGGGCGATCACGGAGCCGCCGACGGCGGCGAGCGTCAGAACCGTGGCGGTGCCGGCCCGGGTGAGCAGAGACGGGACATGAACCTGCGCAGTCATGCGCAACCCTTCGTCAGCCGCCTGTGAAGGATGACCTGTCGGGTTCGGGCTGGCGAAGTTGCCCGGCCGCACTCGGCGGCTTCACCCCGAGGGTCGACCGGATGTCCGGTCGACCCGTTGTGCTCGGGTCCTCCACTCCTGCCGATCCACCTCTGTCGACCAGGCATCCGGGCGGCGGCAGGACTCGGCGTCCGCCCGAACCGCCCCGCCGCGGTGGCGGGGGCTTGTCGTCCCACGGATCTTGACTCACCGAGTGCCGGATTTCCTAGGATTCACTGCGATATGGAAGTTTCGTCGTGATTGACCCGTACGGGTGGGTACAGTCGCACCGTGAACCCGGCCGGTCTCCCCGACCGGTCCCGTACCAGCGGCGGAATGGCAGACTCCGTTCACCGGCCACTCCGGGGGCGCAAGTTGAACAATCCCTCGCGCGGGGGACCTCCTACGCCGAACGAGCGAGGAATTTTGATCAGGCCGCCGGGCGTGTCGCGGAAGGGAGTTGATCAACTCGTCTGGGCAGGGGGCACGGTGACCCGTCGGGCCCGTCGTTCCCCGTCCAACACGCGGAGCGCTCGCGCCAAGGTGGCGGCGTGGATCTGCGCTTCACCGCGCTCGTGCATCGACGCGAGTGCGTTCCGCAGGGCGACGGCCCGCGAGGCGAGTGCCTGCGCGGCGCGCAGCGCGCCGTAGGTGTCGCTGCCGTGTGCGGGGTTGATCCGCCCCAACTGGTCGAGCACTTCCAGATAACAGTCGATGAACTCGGCCTCGGCGCGCGTCAGTGCGGGCAGCGGCGGGAACTCCGGTGGCTGCATCGGGTGTTCACCTCGCGGCGTTCGGCGGGAGCGACTTCTTGCGGTTCTCCAGAACGTGGTCCACCAGGCCGTACGCCTTGGCGCCCGGGGCGTCGAGGATGAGATCGCGCTCGATGTCCGCGGCGATCCGCTCGGCAGTTCGCCCGGTGTGACGGGCCAGCAGGCGGGTGAGCTGCTCACGGATGCGGATCAGTTCCCGTGCCTCGATCTCCAGATCGGACGGCTGGCCCTGCAGCGCCTCGGGAAGCGCGGGCTGCTGCACGACGACCCTGGCACCGGGGAGGGCGTGCCGCCGGCCGGGGGCGCCCGCGGCGAGCAGCAGGGCCGCGCTGGAACCGGCCTGTCCGAGGCAGAAGGTCTCCACCTCGCAGGTGAGGTACTCCATCGTGTCGTAGATCGCCGCCATGGCGTCGAACGATCCGCCGGGGGAGTTGATGTAGAGGGAGATGGGCCGGTCGGGTGCCGCGTGTTCCAGGTACATGAACTGCGCGATCAGGTCGGTGGCGGCGGTGTCGTCGACCGGAGTGCCGAGGAAGACGATCCGCTCGGCGAGCAGCTTGGAGTACGGGTCGAGGGTGCGGGTCCCGTCGGTCGTGCGTTCGGTGAACTCGGGCAGTACGTAACGGGCGGCAGGGCGGAACATGGTGAAGCCTCTCCTCCGGTGTCTGCGTCTGCGTGCGGCCTGCACAAGCGTCTGTAAAAAATGTACAGGACGTACAGAAGGTTATGATGGGGACTATGGCCTACGAGATTCCGGTGACGCAAGCCCGAGCTGAGCTCGCCGAACTGATCAACCGCGTCGTCTACGGCGGCGAGCGAGTCGTGGTGACCCGGCACGGCAAGCCGCTGGTGGCGCTCGTTTCGGCCGCTGACCTGGAGCGACTCGAGAAGGAAGAAGCGGCTGCCGAGGAGCAGGTGATCAGCTCGGTCTCCTCGATCGGCTCCGCCGCATCCGCTCCGGGCGAACGGCGGCGCTTCGGCATCGCGGCGGAACACCGGGGGCGGACGGACCCGGGCAACTGACGGTATGTGACCTGTGGTGAGCTCGCTCGGCGCCCTCGCCGCGGCGCGAGTGCGTGCTCCCCGCCCCGGCGGCAACACGGCGTCACCCGGCGCCGGGACGCCCGGTGACGCCGTGAGTCCATGACGCGTGGAGCAGAAGAGCCGCGCACCCCCGTCCGCTACAGCGGGGGTGCGCGGCGGTTCGGGAGGGGCGCTCAGCCCGCGAGGGCCGCTGCCGGAGCGCCGGGTGCGGGGGCCGTAGCCGCGGGTGGCGTCCGGCGTCGGCCACCGATGAGGACCGCGGTCAGTCCGACCGCCGCCCACAGGCCGAGTGTCAGCGCCGCGTCGCCTGCCGCACCGCCGTCGAAGAAGGCGACGGACCGCAGCAGTGACCCGCCCGCCCCCGGCGGCAGCAACTGCCCGATGACGCCGAGCGGCTGAGGCAGCAGCTCAGGTGCGCTGGTGACGCCGGAGAACGGGTTGCCCAGCAGCACCATCAGCAGGGCGCCGATCCCGACCCCGGACGGGCCGATCAGTGCGGCAAGCCCGGCCACGGTCGCGCCGATGGCCAGCACGGTGAGCGCGAGCGCCCCGGCCTCGGTCCACCAGTCACCCGTGATCGCCCCGAGCCAGTTGTCCGTGAGGGTCGCGGCGGCGATCCCGACGAGCGCGGCGACGCCGATCAGCGCCCCGGCGGCGCGGCCGCCGCGCAGCCTCAGCAACGTGACGGCGGATCCCGCGGCGACGCCCGCGATCGCCAGTGGCAGGATGCTCGCGCCGAGCGCGCTGCCTCGCGGATCCCCGGCAGGAGCCGCCACGACATCCGTGACCCGCACCTGGCTGCCGGCCAGGTCCTGAGTGGTGACGGCCTCACGGAGCAGCTGGGCCACCATCGGGCTCGCCGCCGAGGCGGTCAGCAGCTGCGGCCCCTTCGGTGTGATCACGACCGCGCCGTATACGACCCGGTCCTCGATGGCGGCGCGGGCCGCGGTCCCGTCACCGAAGCGGTGGATCTCGAAGGCGTCCCCGTGCCGCTCGAACTGCTGCTGGACGCGATCGGCGGCCGGTGCGGAACCCGCGATGCCCACCGGGAGGTGCCGTGGGGCGATCCGGGCGGCGGGCCAGGCGAAGGCCCAGAGCGCGAGGGTCACCACCAGGGGGATCAGGAGGACGACCGCCACCATGCGGCGGTTCGGGGTGGCGGGCATGGAGGGCCTCGATTCAAAGAGAAGGATCGTTCGTTTTACGGGTGGTCACACTGTCCTCCGGTGCGGTGCCTTGTCAAGAAGGAACGTTCGTTTTAGATTGAGGCCATGGCTCGCGTATCCCAGGCTCACCTCGACGCCCGCCGTCGGCAGATCCTCGACGGCGCCGCACGCTGCTTCGCGCGGAAGGGCTTCCACGGCACCTCCATGCAGGACGTACTGCATGAGGTCGGGCTCTCGGCGGGTGCGGTCTACCGCTACTTCAGCGGCAAGGACGATCTCATCGCGGCCATCGCCGGAGAGGCGGTCGGCAGTGTCCGGCAGGCGTTCGAGGAGGCGGCCCGGGTCAGCCCGTCACCCACCCCCGACGTGCTGATCGGTCGTGTGACGCGGACGCTTTTCAGCGGCGAAAGCCGCGGAATGGACCGACGGGCCTATGCCGGGCTGATCGTGCAGGTGTGGTCCGAGACCCTGCGCAGCGAGCGGCTGGCCGCCACCCTCGGCGAGGCCTACGAAGGGCTGCGCCTGGCCTGGGCGGAGCTGGTCGAGGTCTACCGCGAGGCCGGCATCCTGGCCGCCGACGTGCCGTCCGATCATGTGGCCCGCACCCTGATCGCCACCGCCCAGGGATTCATCGTGCAGCTGGCGCTGTTCGGGGACGCCGCGCCCGGGGTGCTGGAGAACGGCCTGCGCGGCCTGATGTCCATGGACCTGCAAGAGATCAGTTAACGCGCCGGAAAAACTTCCGCCCTAACGTGCAATACCTCGGTGTGAGACACCGGTCCTGAGTTCAACAGTCTGTTGAGCGCAGTTGGTGTCTCGCTGCGCCCAGCACCGGTACTGGGCGGACGACTGTGAGGTGGAAGCGTTGCAACTGACCCCGCACGAGCAGGAACGCCTGCTCATTCACGTGGCCGCCGACGTGGCGGAGAAGCGTCGGGCGCGTGGACTGCGGCTCAACCATCCCGAGGCGGTCGCGCTGATCACCGCTCATCTGCTGGAAGGTGCCCGCGACGGCCGTACGGTCTCCGAACTGATGGCGTCCGGGCGGAAGGTGCTCACCCGTGACGACGTCATGGACGGCATCCCCGAGATGATCCACGACGTCCAGGTCGAGGCCACCTTCCCGGACGGCACCAAGCTGGTCACCGTCCATGATCCGATCGTCTGACGGGGCGCCGCCGATGATTCCCGGAGAGATCCTCCACGCGGACGGGCCGGTGCCGCTCAACCCGGGCCGCCCGGTCACCCGCCTCACCGTCCTCAACGCCGCCGACCGGCCCGTCCAGGTCGGCTCGCACTACCATTTCGCCGAGGCCAACCCCGGCCTCGAATTCGACCGCCGGGCCGCCCACGGCCTGCGGCTGAACATCGCCGCCGGGACCGCGGTCCGCTTCGAGCCCGGCATTCCCGTCGACATCGAACTCGTGCCCCTCGCCGGACTGCGCATCGTCCCGGGGCTGCGCGGCGAGACCGGAGGTGCCCTCGATGGCTGAGCTCAACCGCGCCGTGTACGCCGACCTGTTCGGGCCGACCACCGGCGACCGCGTCCGGCTCGCCGACACCGATCTGCTCGTCGAGATCGAGGAGGACCGCTCCGGTGGCCCCGGACTCGCCGGTGACGAGGCCGTGTTCGGCGGGGGAAAGGTGATCCGCGAATCGATGGGCCAGGCGCGCACCACGCGCGCCGAAGGGGCTCCCGACACCGTCATCACGGGCGCCGTCATCATCGACCACTGGGGCATCGTCAAGGCGGACATCGGCATCCGCGACGGCCGGATCACCGGCATCGGCAAGGCCGGCAACCCGGACACGATGGACGGCGTCCACCCCGACCTCGTCATCGGTCCGGAGACCGAGATCATCGCGGGCAACGGCAAGTTCGTGACGGCGGGGGCCGTCGACGCGCACGTCCACTTCATCTCACCGACCATCGTCGACCAGGCGCTCTCCGCCGGTGTCACCACGCTCGTCGGCGGCGGCACCGGCCCGGCCGAGGGTACGAAGGCCACCACGGTCACGCCGGGCGCCTGGCACCTCGCCCGGATGTTCGACTCGCTGGAGGCCTACCCCGTCAACATCGGACTGCTCGGCAAGGGCAACACGATGTCCGGCGACGCTCTGCGGGCCCAACTGCGTGGCGGAGCGCTCGGATTCAAGATCCATGAGGACTGGGGGGCCACCCCGGCCGTCATCGACGCCTGTCTGAACGTGTGCGAGGAGAGCGGCGCTCAGCTCGCCATCCACACGGACACCCTCAACGAAGCCGGCTTCGTGGGGGACACCCTTGCCGCGATCGCCGGGCGCTCCATCCACGCGTACCACACCGAAGGCGCCGGCGGCGGGCACGCGCCGGACATCATCACCGTGGTCTCGGAGCCGTACATCCTGCCCAGCTCCACCAACCCCACCCGGCCGCACACCGTCAACACCATCGAGGAACACCTCGACATGCTGATGGTCTGCCACCACCTCAACCCGGCCGTCCCGGAGGACCTGGCCTTCGCCGAGTCGCGGATCCGGCCGTCCACCATCGCCGCCGAGGACATCCTCCACGACCTCGGAGCGATCTCGATCATCTCCTCCGACTCGCAGGCGATGGGCCGCGTCGGCGAAGTCGTCCTGCGCACCTGGCAGACCGCCCATGTGATGAAGAAGCGCCGCGGCCCGCTGCCCGGCGACGGGCGGGCCGACAACCACCGGGTGCGTCGATATGTCGCCAAATACACCATCAACCCGGCCGTGGCCCAGGGTCTCGACCAGGAGATCGGTTCCGTCGAGACCGGCAAGCTCGCGGACCTGGTGCTGTGGGACCCGGCCTTCTTCGGCGTCAAGCCGCAGACCGTCATCAAGGGCGGACAGATCGCATACGCGCAGATGGGCGACGCCAACGCGTCCATCCCCACCCCGCAGCCGGTGATGCCCCGGCCGATGTTCGGCGCTCTCGGCCGGGCGCCCGCCGCCAACTCGCTCAACTTCGTGGCGAGCGCTGCCGTCGAGGACGGGCTGCCGGAGCGCCTGGGACTCGGCAAACGCTTCGTGCCGATCACCAGCACCCGGAGGGTCACCAAGGCGGACATGCGGGAGAACGACGCGCTGCCGCGGGTCCAGGTCGACCCGGACAGCTTCGCCGTGACCATCGACGGCGAACCGGTCGAACCCGCGCCGGCCGTCGAACTCCCCATGTCCCAGCGCTACTTCCTCTTCTGAGACGGGCCATGTGATGAACCGCGCAGCACTGCTCGTCCTGGCTGACGGCCGGTTCCCCGCCGGGGGGCACGCCCACTCCGGTGGCGCCGAGCCGGCCGTCGAGGCGGGACGTATCCGTGACGTCGAGGACCTCGCCGCCTTCTGCCGGGGCCGCCTGCACACCACCGGACTCACCTCCGCCGCACTCGCCGCGGCGGCCGCCCACGGCCTCGACCCGCTCGCGCTCGACGAGGCCGCCGATGTCCGCACCCCGTCACCCGCACTGCGCGCGGTCGCGCGCAAGCTCGGCCGTCAGCTGATGCGGGCCGCCCGTGCCACCTGGCCCAGCCCTGAACTCGCCGCACTCGCGGAGGCCCGGCCGCGCGGCGCCCACCAGCCCGTCGTGCTCGGCCTCACCGCACGCGCGGCGGGTCTCGGCCCCGAGGACGCCGCGCACTGCGTCGCGTACGAAACAGTCAGCGGACCGGCCACCGCGGCGGTCCGGCTGCTGTCTCTGAACCCCTTCGAGGTCACGGCCGTCCTCGCCCGCCTCGCGCCCGAACTCGACCGGGTCGCCGAACAGGCCGCCGCCGCCGTTCACCACGGCATCGACGCGCTGCCCGCCGCCTCCGCGCCTCTGCTCGACGTCACCGCCGAAGCGCACGCCGCCTGGCCGGTCCGCCTGTTCGCCTCATAGGGCCGAAAGCCCGCACCACACCCCTCAGGAGCCGCACCCCATGCACCTCGACCACTCCCACGACGGCCCGGCCGCCATCGGCGCCGACGCCGCACGCGCCGACGGCACCCGCCGCGCCCTGCGCATCGGGCTCGGCGGCCCCGTCGGCTCCGGCAAGACGGCGACCGTCGCAGCGCTCTGCCGCACGCTGCGCGACCAGCTGTCCATCGCCGTCGTCACCAATGACATCTACACCCGCGAGGACGCCGCGTTCCTGCTGCGCAACGCCGTGCTGCCGCCCGAGCGCATCCAGGCCGTCGAGACCGGCGCCTGCCCGCACACCGCCATCCGCGACGACATCTCGGCCAACCTCGAAGCCGTCGAGGACCTGGAGGACACCGTCGGCCCGCTCGATCTGATCCTCGTCGAGTCCGGCGGTGACAACCTCACCGCCACCTTCTCCAAAGGCCTGGTCGACGCCCAGATCTTCGTCATCGATGTGGCGGGCGGTGACGACATCCCGCGCAAGGGCGGCCCCGGTGTCACCACCTCCGACCTCCTCGTGATCAACAAGACCGACCTCGCCCCGTACGTCGGCTCCGATCTGGACCGGATGGCCCGGGACGCCGCGGAGCAGCGCGGCACCCTCCCCGTCGCCCTCACCTCCCTCACCTCCGCCGAGGGCGTCAAGCCCGTCGCGGACTGGGTACGGGCGCAGCTCGCCGTCTGGACCGCATGAGCGTCCACGCGACCGCCCGGGTCACCGCCGTCCCCGACGGTCGCGGCGCCACGGTTCTCCCGGTCCTCGAGAGCGACGGGCCGCTCGCCCTGCGCCGGACCAGGGCCACCGGCGCCCCGTCCGCCCGGGTCACCGTCGTCGGCGCGATGAGCGCACCGCTGGGCGGCGACCGTCTCGCCATCGAGGCGCGGGTCGAGGACGGTGCCCGGCTCACCGTGGACTCCGCGGCGGCGACCGTGGCGCTGCCCGGACCCCGACCGGATGTCCGATCCGCCACTTACGACATCGCGTTGACGGTGGGGGAGAGGGCGGAGCTCAACTGGCTCCCGGAACAGCTCATTTCGGCGCGGGGCAGCGAGCTGCACATGACCACCAGGGCCGAACTCGCCGACACCGCAAGGCTGGTGCTTCGCGAGGAACAGATCCTCGGGCGCCACGGAGAGACCACCGGCACCCTCATCAGCCGCCTCACCGTCCGCCGCGCCGGGCGCCCGCTTCTCGATCAGCAGGTGGCGTACGGACCGGGGGCGCCCGGCGGCTGGGACGGTGCCGCCGTGCTGGGCGGACATCGTGCGGTCGGCCAGCTCCTCGTCGTGGACCCGGCGTTCGAGGACAAGTGCCCTGATACGAGGCTGCTGGGGCCGACCGCCGTTCTCACCCGGCTGGTCGGCCCCGCGATCCTGGTGACCGCCGTGGCCCCCGACGCACGACAGCTGCGCAGCGTCCTGGACGGTGCGCTGGACGAGGTGTCGGCGGGCTGACGCGGTCGCGCACCGCTCAGCGGGACACGGGTGTCCGGTTATCGATTCGGTAAAGAAGTGCGTGTACGCCCTGTTCTCAGGAACCTCACAGGCGACAGGATCCGCGGGAGGTCTCGAAGTGAACTGCGCCGCCGATCGCGGCGCTTCAGACAATGGGGGAGGTTCCACTTGAGACGCACAGCAGTGCTCGGCTCGGCCGGCACTCTGATCGCGGGCACGCTCATAGCGGGCGCGATAGCCGCACCGACGGCCACAGCCGACGGCCGCCACCACAGCGGTTCGGAGGCACGCGGCGTCCAGATCGCCGCCGCACGTGCGGCCCACACCGGCATCGACTGGAAGGACTGCCCGGCCGACTGGGCCCTGTCCACTCCGATCCAGTGCGGCTGGGTGACCGTACCGCTGGACTACGCCAAGCCCCACGGCAAGCAGATCAAGCTCGCCGTCGACCGGCACGTCAGCACCGGTACGAAGGCGGAGCGGCAGGGCGCGCTGCTCTACAACCCGGGCGGCCCCGGCGGCTCCGGGCTGCGGTTCCCCACCCGGATCACCAACAAGAACCCGCTGTGGACGAAGGCCGCGAAGGCGTACGACTTCGTCGGCTTCGACCCCCGCGGTGTCGGCCACTCGGCGCCGATCTCCTGCGTCGACCCGCAGGAGTTCGTGAAGGCCCCGAAGGCCGACCCGGTACCCGACAGCGAGGCCGACAAGCGCGCCCAGCGCAAGCTCGCCGCCGAGTACGCGGACGGCTGCGCCGAGCGCAGCGGTGACATGCTGCCGCACATGACGACGCCGAACACCGCACGCGACCTGGATGTCATCCGCGCCGCGCTCGGTGAGAAGAAGCTCAACTTCCTGGGCGTCTCCTACGGCACCTACCTGGGGGCGGTCTACGGCACGCTGTTCCCGGACCACGTCCGGCGCATGATCGTCGACAGCGTGGTCAACCCGGCGAAGGACAACATCTGGTACGAGGCCAACCTCAACCAGGACATCGCCTTCCAGCAGCGCTGGGAGGACTGGACGGCGTGGGTGGCCAAGAACGACGCGGCCTTCCACATCGGCACCACGCCTGCCCAGGTCGAGCAGGAGTGGCTGAAGCTGCGCGCTTCGGCCAAGAAGAGCCCGATCGGCGGCGTCGTCGGACCCGCCGAGCTCATCGGCTTCTTCCAGAACGCGCCGTACTACGACTCCACCTGGGTCCTCGTCGCCCAGACCTGGAGCGACTACCGGGCGGGCGACACCCAGGCGCTGGTCGACGCCGCGGGCCCCGACATGTCGGATCTCGCGGGGAACGCCTCCTCGGAGAACGGCAACGCCGTGTACACGGCTGTCGAGTGCGCGGACGCCAAGTGGCCCACCAGCTGGCAGAAGTGGGACCGCGACAACACCCGGCTGCACAAGGACTACCCGTTCATGACCTGGGCCAACGCCTGGATGAACCTGCCCTGTGCGACCTGGTCGGCCAAGCAGCAGACCCCGCTGGAGGTCAAGACCGGCAAGGGCCTGCCGCCGGTGCTGATCGTGCAGTCCACGCGTGACGCCGCCACTCCGTACGAGGGTGCCGTCGAGCTGCACAAGCGTTTCAAGGGCTCGCGTCTGATCACCGAGAAGGACGCCGGCTCGCACGGTGTCACGGGCCTGGTCAACCCCTGCATCAACGACCGGGTGGACAACTACCTGCTCACCGGGCAGACCGACCGGCAGGACGTGACGTGCGCCCCGCACGCGACCCCGAAGCCGTAGTCGGCTGAGCGAAGGGGACGGGCGGCCGGAAGATCATCAACGGCCGCCCGTCCCCCCGTACGGCTCGGTTGCCGACCCTCGGCCCTACCGCGCCCGCCGTTCCCGGTCATACCGCTCCAGCCAGGCGTCCTCCGCCTCATAGTTGAAGAGTCCCTCGCCGTATGCCCGCAGCATCGCCGGGAAGGCGTCCCGCCAGTCCCGGCCGTCCAGCTGCCCGATGAGCCACTCGACGGTCTCCGGCAGCGACTCCACGTAACCCGTCACCGGCCGGTAGCCGAGCTCCTTCCCGGCGGCAGTCATGTCGTACACGATGGGATGCGCACTGCTCCACGGCGTATCGCCGACGTCGCCCACCGGCGGCGCTCCGTCCACCAACACCGTCTCCGTCTCCAGGCCGAGCACGCGGTCGACGGCCGACGCGATCTCCGCGATCGTGGGCGCCTGAGGATCGGCCGCATTGAGCACCCTCGACCCGGGCTGCGCGGCGGCGAGCCGGATCAGTTCGGCCACGTTGGACACGTGGACCGGATGGAAGCGACTCGTGCCGTTGTACGCGAGCACCCGTCGTCCGCGCCCGTCCAGCAGCCGCTTCACGAAATACAGCTCGCGGGGCGAGCGGCAGTGCGGGCCATGGATCGCACCTGCCCGCAGCAGCGTCACCGGCAGGGCGTCCCCCGCCGCCAGCAGATCCCGCTCCAGCCGGATCTTCCTGGTGCCGTACGTCGCGTCCCCCGGCGCCACCGTGCGCTGTGTCTCCGGGATCGGCACCGGGTACCGCGGGGCACCGTCGGGCTCGCCCTGGGTGTCGAAGCTGCGGCCACGATCGTCCTCGTACACCGCACCGCTGGAGATGACGACCGCCGAACCTATCCGGTCGGCGAGCCCGGTCAGCTGCCGGGCGTGCTGCTCGCCGTACGCCACCATGTCGACGAGTACGTCACAGCCGTCGCCCAGCGCGGCGGCGAGCGCCCCCTCCTCGTCCCGGTCCAGGGTCGCCGTCCGTACGCCGTCGGCCCACTGCTCGTCCCGCGCACCGCCGCGCGAGACCGCCGTCACCTCCCAGCCGTCCTCGACGAGCGTCCGCACCGCGGCCCGCCCGATCTGTCCCGTCGCTCCAAGAATCCATGCGTGCCCTTTGCCCATGGGAGGAACGCTAGGCGGAGGCGGCCCCGTCGGGCCATGCCGGTTCGCCGATCGCGGATTCGCGGTCAGCGTCGCAGTCTCGGGAACTTCTTCGTCTGTCCGGCCTGCGCGGCCTTCACCTTGACCGCGTACTCGTCGACGTACTCCTGACCGGAGAGCCCGAGGATCGCGTACATGATCTCGTCGGTGACCGCCCGGATCGCCGCCTTCTGATTCTCCATCCCGGCGTAGCGGGCGAAGTCCAGCGGCTCACCGAAGCGGATGGTGACCTGCTTGATCCGCGGTACGACCTTGCCGGGAGGCTGGATCTCGAACGTACCGACCATCGCGCACGGCACCACCGGCACCTGGGCCTTGATCGCCATCACCGCGACACCGACCTTGCCCTTGTAGAGCCGGCCGTCGTGCGAACGGGTCCCCTCCGGATAGATCCCGAGCAGCTCGCCCTTGTTCAGCACCCCGAGGCCTTCCCGGATCGCGGCCTGCCCCGCTTCCTTGCCGGACCGGTCCACCGGGATCTGTCCGGCGCTGCGGAAGAACGCGGCGGTGAGCCGCCCCTTCAGCCCCGGGCCGGTGAAGTACTCCGCCTTGGCAAGGAAGGTGATGCGCCGCTTGATGATCGCGGGCATCAGGAAATGGTCGGAGAACGACAGATGGTTGCCGGCGACGATCGCCGCGCCCTCCTCCGGAATGTGCTCCAGTCCCTCGATCCTGGGCCGGAACAGCAACCGCAGCAACGGCCCCAGAATGACGTATTTGAGCACGTAATAGAACACGGGGCGGCTCCAAGCTCTGCCGGATCAGCTCCAGGGCTGCATTCTGCCAGGTCAGCGAAGATCTCAGGGAGGACAGCCTATGTGCAGCCGCCGTCACATGTAACCGTCTGCGGGCGGGTCGATACCGACCCTCCGCCGACCGCGCTGGCAAGGTGTCGGCCCGGTGCCGCATGGGAGTCGGTGCGGGCCGGGGTCGGAACCACGAGATGGCCGCACCGGGCACGTGCGTGGCGCAGGATGTTCAAGTGCCCGATGTGGGAAGGATCGTGGGCGCCCGGCGCGAAGTCCTTGCGATACGCCTTGCTCAGTGGCACAGGTGCCGCGATCGATGATGTCCCCTTGTGCGCACTCCTTTGCGGAGATGTGCGGACTTTGACGATAGCGTCCATGCTCGGTGCAGGAAGGGTGAACAATTGGGGTGCGTCCTGGCTCACTGCCGAGCAGTGCGCGGGACCGGGGGGTCCCGTGAGGCGCGAACACACCGGGGAGGCCGCCGAGGCGGCCGGGGGGAAGGTTTCGTCGCGTGACACATACCCACGACGAGCGTCGTGACCGGAGCGGTACGGCGGTCGGTCCGGTGGTGCCGGTTCCGGTGCAGCGCACCGACGAGCCGGACATCGACGGGAACGCCGGCAAGGAGAGCGAAGTCGGGTCCTCCGGACGCAGGTTGCTCCTGGTGTCCACCAACTACGCGCCCGAGCACACCGGTATCGGCCCCTATGCCACCGGCATCGCCGAGCACTGGGCGCGGCGCGGCCACGACACCCATGTCCTCGCCGGGCTCCCGCACTACCCGTCCTGGCGCCTCGACCCCGCCTACCGCACGGTGTGGCGGGCGACCGAGCAGCGCGCCGGAGTCACCGTGCACCGCAGGCGGCACAGCGTCCCACCGCGCCAGAGCGCCCTGCGCAGGGCCCTGTTCGAGAGCTCGATACTCGCCCACGGCCTGGTCGCGCCGCCCCGCACCGGCCGCCTCGACGCCGTACTCGCCCAACTGCCCAGCCTCGCCGGGGGCGTGCTCGGCGTCCGCGTCGCCGCCCGGTACCGGGCACCGTACGTGCCGGTCGTGCAGGACCTCATGGGGGCCGCCGCCGCGCAGTCGGGTATCCAGGGCGGTGGCCGCGCCGCCGAGCTGGCCGAGCGCGCGGAGTCCTGGGTGCTGCGGCGTGCCACGCTGGTCGGCGTCATCCACGAGACGTTCGTCGAGCGGGTGCGGGCCATGGGTGTCGACCCCGGACGCATACGCCTGGTGCCCAACTGGTCGCACATACAGGCCCCTTCGGCGCCACGCGAGCGTACCCGCGAGCGGCTCGGCTGGCGGCCGGAGCAGACCGTGGTCCTGCACTCCGGGAACATGGGCCTCAAGCAGGGCCTGGAGGTACTGGTGGACGCAGCCCGCCGCGACCCGGCCACCCGGATCGTCCTGATGGGCGACGGCAACCAGCGCGAGCACCTCGCCGCACTCGCCGAGGGGCTGCCCAACCTGGAGTTCCTGCCGCCGGTGGACGACGCCGACTTCCCGGACGTCCTGGCCGCCGCCGACGTCCTCGCGGTGACCCAGCGCGCCTCCGTCCTCGACATGAGCGTCCCCTCCAAGCTCACCTCCTACTTCGCGGCGGGCCGCCCGGTGGTCGCCTCGGTCGCTGCCGAAGGTGGTACGGCCCGCGAAGCGCTGCGATCAGGTGCCGCAATGCTTGTGGAACCGGAGAATCCTGATCAGTTCCTGTCAGCGGTGCGTAGACTCGCCGCAGATCCGAAGATGGCGGACGAGTTGGGCGCGGCGGGTCCGCGCCATGTAGCGGCCCATCTGTCACGGGAGGCGGGTCTCGCGCGCATCGACGCGCTGATCGACGAGGCAATGGGGGGACTTGGAAGGTGAACGAGACACACGTTCCCGTCCGGGGGGAGGACGAGCCGGAGCAGTTGCGTGAGCAGTTCCGCCAACTCCTGCGCTACCGGTGGCTGATAGGTGGCGGTGTCGGCATCGGACTGCTGGCCGGCGCCTGGCTCGGCGTCACCGGCGCCGACAGCTACGCCGCCACCACCGACATCGTGCTCCGCGCGCCCACGAGCGACCCCTTCGCGCCGACGCTCTCCGGCGACAAGGCGCTCAACATGGGTTCCGAGCGGCAGACGGCCCTCAGCCGCTCGGTCGCGCAAGGCGCCGCGAAGCAGCTCGGGATGAGCGCGGACGAGGTGGACCAGCTCCAGAGCGGGCTCCAGGTCACCAACCCGCCGCAGACCCTCGTGCTGCACTTCACGTACAACGCGTCCGACCCGAAGGAGGCGGCGCGCCGCGCCAACGCCCTCACCACGTCGTACATCGACATGCGCAAGGACCAGTGGGAGTCCGTCCGCGACTCGATGCTCAAGAGCCTGCAGGACCAGCTCAATCCGGTCGCCAAGCAGAACGACGAGCTCTCCCGGCAGATCAAGCAGCTTCCCGACGGATCAGCAGCGGACTCCGCCTACGCGGTGCAGGCCAACCTGCTCAACCGCATCACCGACCTCCGCAGCAAGATCACCAGCCTGAAGGCGCTCGACATGACGCCCGGCAACGTGATCCGCAACGCCACGGCCCCCTCCTCGTCCGACGGGCCCGGGCTGCCGCTGTCACTCGGTCTCGGCGGCCTCGTCGGCGTCGGTCTCGGCCTGCTCGGCGCCTGGGTGCGGCTCGTCTTCGACCCGGCGCCCCGCTCGGCCGGTGACGTCGCCCGCGCCGTCCGCGGTCCCGTCCTCGGCGCGCTGCCCCGCGGCTCGGCGGGAACCCTGGTGGTCGGACACACCGACTCCCGGGCGGCCGAGGAGTATCGCTCGATCGCCTTCCGCCTCGCTTACGACGAGCGCTTCGCCGACCGGCGCCGACTGCTCGTCGTCGCCCCGCGCGGCTCCATGGGGTCGAGTGTCGCCGTCGCGGTCAACCTCGCCGCCTCGTTCGCCGAGACCGGCAAGAACGTCCTGCTGGTCGAGGCCGACCTGCGCACCCCGTCGCTCTCCGAGCGGCTCGACGTGTCCGTCGCCTCCCGGCCCCGCTGGAGCCGTACCGGCGAGCACGCCGAGGGCGAGTGGCCGAGCAGAGGACAACTCCTCTTCGACGCGGGCGAGTCGGGATCCTTCGGGCTCGTCCCCGGCGAACGCGTGCGCAACGTTCCGCGCGCGCTGACCTCCGCCCGGACCACCCGGCTGATCGCCGAGGCAGACGATCCGGACGCCACCGTCGTGGTCGTGGCCCCGCCCGTCCTCGCGTACGCCGACGCCCTCGCGCTCGTCGACCGGGTCGACGGCGTGCTCATCGTCTGCGACCCGCGAACCGTGCACCGCGCCGACCTGATGCGTATCCGCGAACTGATCGTCGGTGCCGGCGGTACCGTTCTCGGTGCGGTGACGCACACCGACTCCAAGAGGGACCGGACGCCCGCCGCCCGCCGTGGCAGCAGACGCCGGGCCTCCAAGGGCCAGCCGGCCCCCACTCCCGAGCCGAGCAACACCCCCGAACCCGAGCGGCACTTCGACGGCGACGGCAGCGACACGGTCGCGCTGCGCACCGTCCGCTCGGGGGACCGGTGACCGCCGCGGAGGAAGAGCTGCCGTACGAGAAGCCGTCCGACCCGCCGCGCACCCCGCGGCGGTCGGCGGCCGCCCTCGCCTCGGTGCTCGACCAGGCGGCGTCGAGCCTCACCAACATCGCCGTGCTGGTGATCGCCGCCCGCGTCTCCACCGTGCACGGCTTCGCCACCTTCTCGATGGTGTACCTCACCTTCACGGTGCTGCTCGGCCTCAACATGGCGTACGTCGGCCAGGCCGTCGTCCTCACCCGGGGCGACACCGGCGCCGCCTGCCGGTCCGCGATCACCTTCACCTCCCTCGCATCCTGCATCGTCGGGGTCCTGCTCGCCACCGTCGGCGCGGTCACCGGCGCCGTCACCGGCGGCTGGGCCGGACCCGGTGGAGCCTTCCTCGCCCTCGGGCTCGTGCTGCCCCTGGTCCTCGTGCAGGACGGGCTGCGGTACGCGTTCTCCACCCTGCGTCGCCCCGGCCTGGCCCTGGCCGCCGACACCTTGCGTCTGGTGTGCGTGGTGCCCGCTCTGCTGCTCCAGCCCCGGCACGCCGCGCCCGGACTCCTCGTGGCGGTGTGGGGTGTGTCGGCCGCCCCGGCGCTGCTGCTCGGCCTGCGCCTGCTGTGGCCCCATGTCCGCGGCTCGCGGGCGGACCTGCGGCCCTACGTGCGCCGGGGCCACCTCGGACAGCGCTTCGTCGTGGAGTTCGCCGTCGGCAACGCCTCCAGCCAGCTCGCCGTGCTCGGCCTCGGCCTGTTCGCCGCCCCGCTCGCGGTCGGTGCCCTGCGCGGCGCCACCACGCTCTTCGGGCCGCTCAACGTGCTCTTCAACTCGGTCAACGCCTTCGGGCCGCCGCTGCTCAACCGGCTCGGCGGCCGTCGCGCCACCACCCGCGCCACCGCGCTGCTCGGCCTCGTGCTCAGCGCCGTCGGCCTCGCCTGGGGACTCGTGCTGTACGCACTTCCCGACCACGTCGGGCGCCAACTTCTGGGCGACACATGGCAGTTGACCGCAACCCTGTTGCCCGCCTCGGGCGCCCAGTACGCGGTGATGGGCCTGGGCACCTGCGCCCTCGTGACCCTGCGCGTGCTCAGACCGCGCGCCACCCTGTCGGTGCAGGTGGTGTTCTCGCTGCTCGCGGTCGTCCTCATGCTCGCCGGATACCTGCTGACCGGCTCGGCGCTCGGAGCGGCCTGGGGTCTGGCCGCGGGCTCTGCACTGAAGGCGGTCGCGGCCTGGACCCGGGTCGCGCGCCTGAGGGTGGAGGAGGCCACCCCGACGGCAGCGGTACCGGTGGTCCCCGCGAACTGAACGTCACCGCGTCGGGAGCGGAGCGCACGACGCGCGGCCGCTCCCCAGGGCCTCGGTCCTCCGGTCAGCGCAGCCCCGGCGCCCGGTCCTGGCGGAACGTGGTGATCAGGGCGATGCAGAACACCGCGATGGCCACGCGCCCTGATGCCTGGAGCAGGGGCCCCCGCAGCAGGATGAACGAGTAGCCGGCGACCAGCGGCACGGCCAGGGCGATCAGACTGCCCGGCCGGGCACTGCGCACCGCGCGGCGGGCGTAGCGCCGGTCGACACGTGCCGCCGCGTATCCCATGGCCACGAACCCCGCCACCATCCCGACCGGGCCGAAGTCGATCCACAGCTCGGCCCACACCGGCGACGAGAGGTTCGTGTTCGTCGCACCCATCCACTGGCCGACCATGACCCCGGTGTCCATCGGCTTGCCGGGCCACACCGAGCGGGGGACCGCGAACAACACCGAGCCGGCCATCTGGCGGCCGAAGGTGTGACCGCTGCCCGAACGGACGTAAGTGATGGTGTTGGCGAACATGCCGACCTGGTCGTAGTCCTTGAGGGCCAGCGGCTCCAGCGGTGAAGTGGTCTGCACCGGACGGAAGTTCGCGTCGTCGTATCGGAAGCGGTCCGCGAACGGGAAGACGACCAGCGCCACGATCACGCCCAGGCTGAGCGCGACCCGGTAGAAGGCCGCGCTCACCGGGAAGACGGTGAACAGCAGCGAGAAGAGGACGGTGAGGAACCAGAAACGCGGGTTGGAGATCGGGTTGTTGACCACCGCGTTCAGCGCGGCCAGCGCCCCCCAGACCGCGATGATCACCACGGAACGGCGGGCCCGCCGCGAGGTCACCAGCCAGCGCGTGTACGCCAGCCAGGCGATGAGGGCGGGCACGGTGCCGAAGCCGCGCACGATGGCCTGTCCGGCCTGCGAGTCCGCCTGGGAGAGCCCCGCCTCCTGGACACTGCTGATGATCTCCTGGCGGCTCGTGAAGAAGACCGCGGGACCGCCCAGCTTGACGACGAGGAGCGCCGAGCCGAGGAAGGCCAGGAGGGTCAGCAGGTACAGGCGCCGGCGGTGCACCAGCGCCGGCCGCAGCTTGTCCTCCCGCTTCCGCTCGGGCCGCTGGCGTGCCAACAGGGTGCCGATGTCGAACGCGACACAGCCGATCAGGACGAGCGCGACCGCCTCCGTCAGATCGGTGCGCGCACCCACCACAGGTGTCGGCGTGCGGCCGAGCACCGCCTGCGCGAGTGGTGCCACGCCCATCGCCATGTAGACGAACAGCCAGAACGAACCGGCGAGCAGCTTGCGCCGGCTGGAGAGGATCATCGCCGAGAGCCGGATGCCGGCGTACATGGTGAGCGCGAGCTGGAGCCACAGCGCCGAGTCGTGCAGACCGGTGCCGGGCTGGACCAGCACGAGCAACGGCAGGAACACCGCGAAACCGAGGACGAGCGGCACCGACAACGCGCGGGAGAGGAGCGTGCGCGGCCGGAAGGGCGGCACCGCCACCTGTCGGCCCGGCTCCGATGACACGGGGGTACTGCTCGTGCCCCGGTCGATCTGCTGCGTCATGGCGCCCCCGCCCCGAAAGAGATCCCCGGCGCAGTGTAACGAGCGCTCGCCCGTGGTGAACGGTCAGCTATTAGAGTGTGGCGAAGTAGCGTCTGGGGAGGCGCTTTTGGGGGGATGGATCGATGCGTGATCTCCCGGCCTTCACACTGGCCGGATACGACAAGGGGCGCGGGATACTCGTCCAGGCGCTCTGGTTCGCGGTGATGAACACCGTCTTCATGGCGTGGTTCACCCCGGCCCGGGTCAGGACGGCGCTGCTGCGGGCCTTCGGCGCCGAGATCGGCACGGGGGTGCTCATCCGGCACCGGGTGCGCGTGCTCTGGCCGTGGAAGCTGACGGTCGGCGACCACACCTGGATCGGCGAGGGGGCGTGGATCCTCAACCTGGAGCCGGTCACCCTCGGCGCCCATGTGTGCCTGTCCCAGGAGGCCATGCTGTGCACCGGCAGCCACGACCACCGCGCCGCCGACTTCCGTTACCGCAACGCACCGATCACCGTCGACGACGGAGCCTGGGTAGCGACCCGGGCCATGGTCCTCGCCGGGGTGAAGGTCGGCCGCTGCGCCGTCGTGGGTGCGGGCGCGGTCCTTCACAAGGACCTGCCCGAGTTGACCCTGCACACCGCCGACAACCGGCGCCGACCCGTCGAGGAGCCCGCGTGAGAGTGCTGCACGCGGTCACCCTGCACAGCCCCACCCACGCCTTCGGCGGCCCGGTCCGGGTCGCCCTCAACCTCTGCAAGGGACTGCGGGAACGCGGGCACGACGCCCGGCTCACCGCCCTCGCCGACGGCTTCCAGGGGCCGCTGCCCGAGGAGGTGGAGGGCGTGCCCGCCCGCCTCCACCAGGCCCGCAGGATCCTGCCGTTGGGGTTCAGCGGCCTGACCTCGCCGTCCCTGCTCGCCGGCGCCCACCGTCTCGTGCGGCAGGCCGACGTCGTCCATGTGCATCTGGCCCGCGACCTGGTGACCTTGCCGGTGGCGCTCGCCGCGCTACATGCCGGGAAGCCGCTGGTCCTCCAGACGCACGGCATGGTCGACCCGAGCGAGCGGCGCTCGGCCAGGGTTCTCGACGCGGTCGCGGTGCGGCGGGTGCTGCGCGGTGCCACCGCCGTCCTGCACCTCACCACGCGTGAACTGCGGGACCTGGAGGCCGTGGTGGGCGGGACGGGCCTCGCCCGCGCCGTCCGCCTGGTGAACGGCGTGCCCGCGCAGCCCGAGGGCCCGGCACCGGAGGGACCGCCGCGCGTCCTGTACGCGGCCCGGCTCCAGGCCCGCAAACGCCCCGTCGACCTGGTGGAGGCGGCCCCCGCGATCCTGGCCCGGCACCCCGAGGCCACGTTCGTCGTGGCGGGCCCCGACGAGGGCGAACTCGACGCGGTGCGGCGGCGGATCGACGAGCTGGGACTCGCGGCGCGGGTGAGCTGCCCGGGACCGCTCGACGGGCCACGCATGACCGAGGAGTTGCGAAGGGCGCACGTGTACGTCCTGCCGTCGGTGGACGAGCCGTTCCCGATGTCGGTCCTGGAGTCGATGGCCGTGGGCACGCCGGTAGTGGTGACCGACTCCAACGGTCTGGCCCGCGACGTGGACCGGGCCGGCGCCGGCCGGGTGGTGACGGGAGCCGACGGCATCGCCCCGGCGGTGCTCGACCTGCTGGACCCGGCCGCCCGGCGCGCCGCGTCGGAGGCGGCCCGCAAGCTCACCGCCGAGACGTTCGCCATGGACGCCGTCCTCGGCACACTCCTCGACGTGTACGAGCGGGCGTAAGGGCTGTCCCGTCATCCCCGGCGGGCGCACGACGGCAGCTACGGCACCTCGCCGCGTCGTCGCAACGCCCGAATACGACCGGTACGAAGACGCCCCTCCGCCTCGCGGTGCACCGCACCCGACGCGGCGATCCACCAGGGATTACGGGACAGCCCTCGGCAACAAGGGTCCCGGTCGTTCGGGTCGGTGCGGACCCGCGCCGACCCGAACGGCAACCGCTACGCGGGGAGCCAGGCGTAGCAGCCCGAGGAGACGAACGTACGGGTCCCGGACGGGATCTTGGCGGTGACCTTCTTCGGGGCGTCCGGGCCGGGGCCCGAGGCCAGCACCTTGTCGTCCGCGCCCAGTGCCTTCCAGGTGCAGCCCTCGGCGCTGGTCAGCGCACGGTAGGTGCCCGGCGCAGGCTTCTTGCGCGTGCCGTCGGCGAAGCCCGTCGCGGCCTTGTCCAGCAGCGGCTTCTGCTTCGGGCACAGATGGGCGATCGCGTCGTCGGCGGACGGCAGGTCCCCGGCGATGAGCGCGCCGATCGCGGCGTCCTTGTCGTGGGTGGCGGTGCGCTCGATGCGCTGACAGGTCTCCTGCCCGACCTGGAGCACGGCTGCCGGGTCCATGTTCTTCGGCACACGGCCGTGCAGGAACTTCCTCTCCTTGGCGGTGAAGGAACCGGTCGCCGGGGTGAGCTTCGCGTCGGGCAGGACCGGGCCCTTGGAGGGGCTCGACGACGCCTGGGGAACCGGGCTCGCCTGGTCGTCCGGGACACCGGCCGCCTGGTCGTCGGAGATGCCCCGCGTCGGTTTCGCTGCCGCGTCGGTACCGCCGTCCGAGCTGCAGCCGGAGAGCGTGAGGAGCGCGATGAGGGCGCCGGCGGCGGCCCCGCGCCGGAGGGACCGGAGAGTACGAGTGTGCATGGTGGCTCCTGCGGCCCGAGCGGGCCGGGTATGAAGGCGGGCCCGCACACGAAGGTGCGGGCCCGGGTGGGGTGGGCGGGGTGCCGGGCGCACTGCCCGGCACACCGCCGACGGGGACGCCGTGAGGGTTACGGCGCCCCGAAGGTCAGCACCAGCTGCGGGGTGTTCTCCGCGGCCGAGGCCTCACTGGACCACACCCACAGCGCGTCCGTCCCGGTGCTCGTGAGCGCCAGGTCGTAGCTGCCTCCCAGAGCGGGAGAGAGCGCCGAGGTGTTGAGCGTCGCCGAGTAGACCGTCGACAGGTCGGTGGCCCCGCTGAGGGTGCCGACCGAGGTCGAGGACAGGGCGGGCTTGGAGGCGAAGGTGGTCCCCGCCTCCGTCCAGCTTCCGGTCACCGGCCGTACGGCGTAGTCGTCCGTGCTGCCCGCACTGCTCAGCGTGGTCGTCTTCACCGCGAGCCGCGCGCTCTTGAGCACGGTCCCGGCCGGGGCCGCAGGCAGGTCGAAGCGCAGATACGTCTCGTACGCCGCGCTGCCGCGCACCGCCAGCGAACTGGAGGTGCCGTAGTTGGTGCTCGCGGCACCGGCGTTGACGTACGTGTCGTCCGTGGCGCGGACCGTCTGCACGCTGTCGGCCGGGGCCGTGGCCAGGGTGTAGTGGCTCTGCACCTGGGCCGCGCTCAGCACCGACGGGTAGATCGCGGTCTCGTCGATCTGCCCGGCGAAGTAGTTGCTGGACGGCTGGTTCGGCCAGCCGTTGAGGTTGTCGCCGCCGACGTGCCAGTAGCCGCTGTAGGCCTGGCTGTTGGACTCGGCGAGCGTGCCGATCTGGGTGCCGTCCACGTACAGCGCCAGCCCGGAGGAGCCCTGGGTGGCGACGACGTGGTGCCAGGCACCGTTGTTGTAGCTGTTGGGTGTGGTGATGGTGCGGGCCGTGCCCGTCCACACGCCGAAGACCAGCCGGCCGTCGTTGCGCATGTAGACGTGCTTGTCGTAATTTCCGCTGGCCCGTGTGGTGTTGTCGCCGAACCCGACGAGCTTGCCGCCACTGGTCGTGGTCGTCTTGAACCAGGTCTCGATCGAGTACTGACTCGGCACCGTGGTGCGCTTGTCGCTGTAGACGATCTGGTCGCTGCCGTCGAAACCGATGGCGGTGGACGGACCGGTCACGGCGGCCGGAGTCTGGCGCAACGAGGGCCCGTTGACGTGGATGCCGCTCTGGTCGCCGGGCGAGGTGTCGCCGACGAACGGAGTGGCGGACTCGTCGTAGCGCCAGTACAGGTTCGCGCCGTCGTCGAGCACCTTCGCCGGGTACTTCTGGGCGGAGGTCGGCACCGTCACCGAGGCCGTGGCGGACAGCGCGGAGGCGTTGCCCGCCCCGTCGGTCGCGGTCACCCGGTAGCTGTAGGTGGAACCGGCCGTGACATTGGTGTCGGTGAATGACAGCTGCGGACGCGACCACTCCACGGAGTCGCCGTCGACCGTGTACACCGGCGTGGAACCGCCGTTGCGGTACACCTTGTACGTCAGCTTGGTGTCGTCCGTGTCGAGGCTCGCGCGCCAGCGCACGTGGGCCTCGGTCGGCTTGACCGACTCCGCGCCGACCGAGGGCACCGTCGGCGCACCGACGTCCGGGGTCGCCGCGAAGCGCGTCAGGCCCTGGGCCGCCGAGCCGTTGACGGTGGTGAACTCGCCGCCGACCCACATGTACTTGTTGTCGGAGGTCTCGGAGACTGCCATGGCGCGCGGGCCGATGCCCTCGCCCAGACCGTCGTTGGTGTCCGGGAACCAGCCGAGCTTGTTGGTGCCGGTGGTCGGCTCCGCGAGCAGGTGGTGACGGCGCCCGTCGGGGTATTCGCCGACGCTGGAGCAGTCGTGCGCGTGCGAGGCGCTGTACACCACGTCCTGGTACGACTTGACGGCCTGGGTGGCGCCCAGGCAGGTGTCGCGCCAGCGCTGGTTCAGCGTGGACAGGTCCAGCGCGATGCGGCCGTCGAAGACGCCGCCGCCGGTGCCCTCGTTGCCGGTGTAGAAGCCGGTGGCGTCCGTGTCGAGAGCCTTGACCACCGAGTTGTTCTCGATGAATCCCGGGTAGGTGCGGACGTTGGCGCCCGTGGCGGAGTCGACGACGGCCAGGGCGTGCGAGTTCGCGCCGTTGACGGTGAAGAAGTCACCGCCGAGGATCACGTTGTCGCCGTCCGGGGTGACCGCGACGGCCCGTCCGGGCTCGTCGACGTCAGCCTGGAAGGGCTTGACGGCGCCGCTGGTGGCGTCCACCGCCGCGTACCGCGCGTGCGCGCTGCCGCCGACCGAGGTGAAGTCGCCGCCCAGGTACACGGTGTCGCCGGTGACCGCGAGCGTGCGCACGGTGGCGGAGACGCTCGGGTGGAAGTTCGCCTTGGGCGTGCAGGTGGCGATGTCGATCGCGGCGAGGCTGCTGACCGGCGTGCCGTTGACCGCGCCGAAGTAGCCGCCCGCGTACAGCGTCTTCTTGTCCGGCGACACGGCGAGCGCGCGCACCGTCGCGCTGCCGCTGCCGATCGTGAAGGACAGGTTGCAGGACGTCGGGTTCCCGGTCGCCGCGTTCAGCGCGACGAAGTTCACCGCGTTCTGCGCGGTCCCGCTGCCCCCGTCCGGCGGACGCACCTGCGAGAAGGTGCCGCCGGCGAAGACGGTGCCGCCCGCCTCCGCCAGTGCCCACACGATGCCGTTGGTCTGCCAGGTCGGCAGGTCGTCGGCGGTGAAGGCGATGGGCGGGGTCAGCGCGACGGCCGGCTGCGGCAGGGCCACCAGGCCCAGGCCCGCCGCGGTGGACAGGACGAGAGCGGCGCTGAGCCCTCTGGATCTTTGCATGAACCCCCCGGCTTCCGGGCCCGGTGGCGGGCCCTCTGCCTCGACGAGCCCGCCGGGGTCCCCGGGATCCGTACGGGCTGCATGAACGTGTTTGCTCGCGAACCATACGAGTACATGACACGCGATGGAGCGCACTTGACTCATCTAGTAGGAAATTCCCGTGTGTTCATGATGATCCCGCGCTTACCGGACGTCCGCTTCCGGTACGCGCGGTCGCCCTTCTGCGCGCATCCGGCGTCAGCGGTCGATGCGCACGGCGGCGCCCGCGAGCTGGTCCTCCACCTGCCGCACATCGGCGTCGACCATGATCCGTGCGAGCTCCTCGACCAGGGTGCCGGGCCGCCAGCCCAACGTCTCGCGCGCCTTGGACGCGTCCCCGATCAGTGCGTCGACCTCGCTGGGACGCTCGTACTTGGGGTCGTAGCGCACGTACTCGTTCCAGTCGAGGTCGGCGTGGGCGAACGCGGTCTCCATGAACTGCCGCACGGTGGCCGGGACTCCGGTGGCGACCACGTAGTCCGTCGGCTCGTCGTGCTGGAGCATCCGCCACATCGCCTCGACGTACTCGGGTGCGTACCCCCAGTCGCGGACCGCGTCCAGGTTGCCGAGGTAGAGACGGTCCTGGAGACCGGCCTTGATCCGGGCGACGGCGCGGGTGATCTTGCGGGTCACGAAGGTCTCGCCACGGCGCGGGGACTCATGGTTGAAGAGGATGCCGTTCACCGCGAACATCCCATAGGCCTCACGGTAGTTGACGGTGGTCCAGTACGCGAAGACCTTCGCGGCACCGTACGGGCTGCGCGGGTGGAAGGGGGTGTCCTCGTTCTGCGGGGGCGGCGTGGAGCCGAACATCTCCGAGGACGACGCCTGGTAGATGCGGGTCTCCACCCCGCTCGCCCGGATCGCCTCCAGCAACCGCAGCGTGCTCAGGCCGGTCACGTCGCCGGTGTAGAGCGGTGCGTCGAAGGAGACTCGCACATGGGACTGGGCGCCCAGGTTGTATACCTCGTCCGGCTGTATCTCGCGCAGCAGGTTCACCAGCGCCACCCCGTCGGAGAGGTCGGCGTGATGCAGCACGAGGCGTCGCTCGGCCTCCTGGGGACCCTGATAGATGTGGTCGATCCGCTCGGTGTTGAAGCTGGACGACCGCCGTACCAGGCCGTGCACCCGGTATCCCTTCGACAGCAGCAGTTCCGCCAGGTACGAGCCGTCCTGCCCGGTGACACCGGTGATCAGCGCGGTCTTGGTCATGCGGGTTCCCCTCCCTGCCGGACCCGCCCCGGGGACGGATCCGGTTCGTGCGCCCGTCGATCGCGGGACGCATGTCGTGAACTGCTCGAAACAAAGTCAGAGTTGGCGGTTCGGGACGTGCTGATCATGGCGGCGCGCTGGATGATCCGGACCACGACCGCCCGCTGCTGCCCGAAAGCGCCCGTGCGTTCGTCGCCGGCCACCGCGTCCTGGTGAGCTCTGCTGTGGCCCGCCGGCTCGCCGCCGCCGGGCGCGCGGTGCTCACCCGTGCCCGCGCCGAACCGGACCTGCGCGACGCCGCGCGCACCGCGGCCGAACTGGCCACCCTGCGCCCCGACACGGTGGAGCTCGCCGCCCCGAGGGTCGGCGGATCATGGCCAACGGCGCCCCTGATCCGCCGGACCGGCTGGTTCACGGACCCCGGCGCGCGGCGCGCGCCGGGGCACTGTGCGGCCACGTGCGGCGCTCTCAGGACGCCCCGCGGCCGTCGACGACGGCGCGGAACGTGCGGGACATGACGACGTCCACGCTGGTGATCGACCGGTTGTCGACGTAACTGAGATCGAGCTGGACGGTCTCGTCCCAGGACCGGTCGGAGCGTCCGTCGATCTGCCGCAGCACGGTCATGCCCGGTCGTTCGTCCGGCCGCCGCCACTCGACGGGCGTGTGGTGCGCCACCCCGTCGCCCCGGCGGGACTTGAGGCCCATCCACAGTGAGGACGCGCGTGGCTGCGAGCGCGCCTTCGGTGATCTTTTGGATTCAGCGGCCTGAACATCCCACATGTACCCCCCCAGGCACGTTCTGCGGCACGAGCTGCCGGATGTCGCGAACACATATACGGCGAACATGCGGCGCGATGGTGAACAGTACGGCAAACTTGTGGGCACATGGGGGCGTTTATGTGAACGTCACCGAGAAGTGTCGAGCCGTGCGAAGTCCCGTACGGCGCCATCTGGTTGATCTTGTGCGTGGTGACGGTCGCACGGAAAGTGATACGCAGGTCGAACGTGCTGGCTACAGTGTGCGCCTGGCGCGGAAGGGGCCGCGCCGCGTCCATGTGGGGAGTGCATGGTGGGGGACAGGAACACGGCCGAGACCGAAGCGACGGACCTGGACGAAGCGGGGGAGCGGGAGGCAGCGGCGGGCGGAACCGGTCCGGTGGCATCCGACCCGGTGTCCGACGTCCGCGATCCGTCAATCATTCCTTCGCAAAAGGGAGTTGATGCCGCCGGAATATCGCGGACGCAGCCCCGGCGTGGCAGGAACCGCACACGTCGGGTGCTCCTCGGGGCGCTCGCACTGCTCGCTGTGGGACTGCTCATGGTGGGCGGGAGTGCCTGGTGGGCCGTCGACCACTACACCGGGAAGGTCGACCGTATCTCCGGTGTCTTCCCGACGAAGGTCCCCGCGGCCGCGCAGCCGGCACCCTCCGAGGGTGGCCAGACCTTCCTCCTCGTCGGCGTCGACAGCCGCTCCGCCCTGCCGACCACGGGTCGTGACGCCAAAGCCCCCGAGTGGAAGTACGGTGCCCAGCGCAGTGACACGATGATGCTGGTCCACCTCCCGGCCGACCACTCCGGCGCGTACGTCGTCTCGCTGCCCCGTGACGCGTGGGTGGACATCCCCGGACACGGCAAGGCCAAGCTCAACGCCGCCTTCTCCTGGGGCGGACCGCCGCTGCTCATCGACACCGTGCAGCGGCTGACCAAGGTGCGCGTCGACCATCTCGCCGTCATCGACTGGGACGGTTTCAAGAAGCTCACCGACTCCGTCGGCGGAGTGGACCTCGTCGTGGACGGCGCCGACCGCCACATGAACGGAACGCAGGCCCTGGTCTACGTGCGTGAGCGTTATCACCTCGCCCGCGGCGACTTCGACCGCACGCACCGTCAGCAGTACTTCCTGCGGACGCTGCTGGCGAAGGTCATGCGGCCGTCCACCTTCTCCAACCCCGTCAAGGCCACCGAGGTGCTGGACGACCTCACCGCCGCCGTGAGCGTCGACGACCGGCTCGGCGACGGCGACCTGCGTGACCTGCTGTGGGACAACAAGGAGGTAAGGCCCGGGGACATCGTCTTCATGAACGCTCCCGCCAAGGGGACCGGAATGATCTCCGGTCAGTCCGTGGTCCTCCTGGATTCCGTCGCGGGCCCTCAGCTGTGGCGGGCCATGCGCGAGGACGCCCTCGACGACTACCTGCAGTCGCACGATGCCGACCGGCTCGGCGCCACGACTCCCTGACGGACGGCGGCCGCCGGAATTGCCCGCCCGGTGACGTTTCGCCGCACAATGGGCCGCAGGTGCACTAGAGTCCCCACCGGCGGCCCACCGGAGTCCGCGGAGGACACCCATGACGGATCATCCCGCTCTTCGAACGTACCGGCACCGGAGGCCGTCGGGCCGACGGCGGCGCGCCGCACTCGGTGCCCTGTTCGGCCTGCTGCTGATCGGACTGATCGCCGGCACCGGCCTGGCCCGTGACCGGGAAGACGCATCCCGAGCCGAGCGGACGGGCGCCGAGGCGCTTCCTTTCGACCTGCCGACCGCGGATGTGCTCCGTGACAGCCCGCATCTGGTCTTCGCGCACTACTTTCCGCCGTATCCGCTCTCCCTCGACAATCAGCCCGCCGAGCACGACTACTACGCCCGCAACTACCTCACGCCGCAAGGTGAGCAGGGCAGGCACGGGGCCTACGGAGGACTGCTGCGCGACCGGCCGCTGCCCGTTCAGCCGTCCGGCGGCGACTGGCGACTCGCCAACCTGGAACGGGAGGTGCGGACCGCCCGGGCCGCCGGCCTCGACGGATTCACTGTCGACATCCTCTCCTTGACCGGCACCAACCGGCAGCGCGTCGACATGCTGCTGCGCGCGGCGCATCGCGTCGATCCGGGCTTCCGCATCGTTCTGATGCCGGACATGACCTCCCTGCACACCGACCCGCGTACCCTCGCCGACGAGTTGGCCCGGCTCGCCGCGTCATCGTCCGCATACCGGCTGGCCGACGGACGCCTCGTGGTCTCCCCGTTCAAGGCCGAGGCCCAGGACCCTGCCTGGTGGGGTCAAGTCGTCGCGCGCCTGCGCGACCACGGCATCGGCACCGCGCTCGTCCCGGTCTTCCTGGACTTCCGTGCCAACGCCGAGAGGTTCGCGCCGATCAGCCACGCCTTCTCGTCCTGGGGCAACCGCAGCTACACCGGCCAGGACAACGTTCCCGGCGACATTCAGCTCGCCCACTCCCTGGGAAAGAAGTGGATGCAGGCCGTGTCCGTGCAGGACGCCCGGCCCAACCAGGGTGTCTACGACGAGGCGGGGAACACCGCCACCCTGCGGTCGACCTGGAACCACGCCATCTCCGACGGTGCGGACTGGGTGCAGCTCACCACCTGGAACGACTACTCGGAAGGCAGCCAGTTCGCCCCCTCACTGCACAACGGCCACACGTATCTGGACATCTCCTCCTACTACCTCACCCGCTTCAAGACCGGAGCTTGGCCGCAGATCGTCCGCGACACCGTGTACGTCACCTCTCGCATCCAGTTCACCGATGCCGGCAGTGCCTCGCTTCAGCCCCGACTGATGCGCCCGCGTCCGGGCACCGCGTCCCCGCGCGACCAGGTGGAGGTGCTCACCTTTCTGACCGCGCCCGCCACGGTCTCCGCGCGCGTGGGCACCGTGCCGCACACCTACCGTGTTCCCGTCGGCGTGCACGCCCGGGGCCTGCCGCTGAGCCCCGGTCGCACCGAGGCCGTGGTGCGCCGCGCGGGGACCACCGTCGCCGCAGTCACGACCCGCTTTCCGGTGCGTCGTACGGTCACCGTGCAGGACCTTCAGTACTACGCGGTCTCCAGCGGCCGATGAACTCCTCGAAAGCTTCCGAAAGGGCCCACCGTCCGGCATCGCTCGATGGCGCGCACGCCGCTCACGCGGGCATGGGAGCGTGATGTCGGTTCCTTCCCTCATCGAGGCGAAGGAACCGATTCCAGCATGATCAGTACCGGGCAGGTGCGCTCCGCCGTCGCAGGCGACACGTCGAGGGCGACGCGGTGAACCGAGGATTCGCCCCGGCCGAGCGCCCTCGCCGGATACGGATCGTGGCGCCGGACTCGGACCGACGGACGGTCCCCTACGACGGGAGCGGCGTGGACCGGCTCACCTGACGGCCCACGCGACACACCGGGACCTCCGACGGCCACGCGGAACCGGTGCCGTCGACCGTACGCGCCACGCCGGAACTGTCTCGCGGCGCCGGGGCGCGTAGCGGCCCGCGTGATGCGCTGCGCGAACGAGACGCCGCCCCGGCGGAACGGGGCGAAGGTACCGGCCGGGATCCCGATGGGGCGCTGCCGTTCGGCCGGACGGGTCGTCCCGGACCTGCTGGGTCCGCCCGTCGCACCGGAAAAAAGTTTCCGCTCAGGTGTCGCGCGTGGCGGCCATCCCCAGGGTGATGAGCCCGAGCACCACCCAGCCGAACCAGAGCCAGCCGTTGCTCCCCAGCGCCACTGTGTAGGCGGTGACCGCCACCAGGGCCCCGACGGTGAGCATCCCCATCGTCTTCGTGGATCCGGACATGCGCGCACCCTCCTTGTCGGCCGCGCGGCCGTGGACCCCATCGTCACCCGGAAGGTGCGTCCACCGCTACTGTCCGCGCGCCTGCAACGAGGCGAGGTAGGCGTTGTACGCCTTCAGCTCCTGGTCGCCGTCCCGGTCGGCGGCGCGGTCCGCGCGCCGCGCCGTCCGCTGCTCCGACCGGTACCACTGGAAGACCAGCGCGATCAGCACCAGCACCGAGGGGATCTCACTGAACGCCCAGGCGATGCCGCCCGCCCAGTTCTGGTCGCTCAGCGCGTCGATGCCGAGCGAGGCCGGTGGATGCTTGTACGTCTCCACCATCGGCGAGGTCGCCATCATCAGCGCGATGCCGAAGAACGCGTGGAACGGCATTCCGGCGAACAGTTCCAGCATCCGCATCACGTAGCCGGGCCGGTGCGGTCCCGGGTCGACGCCCATGATCGGCCAGAAGAAGACCAGGCCGACCGCGAGGAAGTGCACCATCATCGCGAGGTGGCCGGTCTTCGAACCCATCAGGAAGTCGAACAGCGGGGTGAAGTAGAGCGCGTACAGGCTGGCGATGAAGAGCGGGATGGTGAACACCGGATGCGTGATGATCTTCATGTACCGGCTGTGCAGCAGCATGAGCAGCAGCTCGCGCGGGCCCTTCCGGCCCCGGCCCGCGACCGGCAGGGCGCGCAGCGCCAGTGTCACCGGGGCGCCCAGCAGCAGCAGGATCGGCGACAGCATGCTGATCACCATGTGCTGCACCATGTGCACGCTGAACATGACCATGCCGTAGTCGTTGAGCCTGGTGCACATGACCAGGGCGATGGTCAGCACCCCGATGACGAAGAAGACCGTCCGGCCGACCGGCCAGCTGTCGCCGCGTCTGCGCAGCCGCAGCACGCCGTACCCGTACAGGCCGAGCGCCAGGACGCAGCCGATCAGGAAGAACGGGTCCGCGGAGAATGGGAGCCCACGTCCCAGCGTGAACGGCGGCAGATCCATGTTCATGCCGTGCCCGCTGTGATCCATCTGTTCACTCCCGCTGGGGACGTCCCCGTTTCGTGCCGGTTGTCCCGACCAGAGTAGAACTGCCCCCGGCCGCAGCTGCGGCCGGGGGCAGTCGTCAGGATCCGGGGTTGCTCAGAGCACGCACTCGGCCTCGGCGTACCGCTCGGCCGGGACCGTCTTCAGCGTCTCCACGGCCTGAGCCAGCGGCACCATCGTGATGTCCGTGCCGCGCAGCGCCGTCATCATGCCGAACTCGCCGCGGTGCGCCGCCTCGACCGCGTGCCAGCCGAAGCGGGTCGCCAGGACCCTGTCGTACGCGGTCGGGGTGCCACCGCGCTGCACATGGCCGAGTATCACCGGGCGGGCCTCCTTGCCGAGGCGCTGCTCCAGCTCGATGGAGAGCTGGGTGGCCACTCCGGCGAACCGCTCGTGGCCGTAGATGTCCTTGGTGCCCTGCTCGAACTCCATGGACCCGGCGCGCGGCTTGGCGCCCTCGGCGACCACGACGATCGCGAACTTCTTGCCCGCCGAGAAGCGCTTGCCGACCAGCTCGGTCAGTTCGTCCATGTCGAAGGGGCGCTCCGGCACGACGATGGCGTGCGCACCGGCCGCCATGCCCGAGTGCAGGGCGATCCAGCCGGTGTGGCGGCCCATGACCTCCACGATCAGCACCCGCTGGTGCGATTCGGCGGTGGTCTTCAGCCGGTCGAGGGCCTCGGTGGCGACACCGACCGCGGTGTCGAAGCCGAACGTCACATCGGTCGACGCGATGTCGTTGTCGATGGTCTTCGGTACGCCGACGATCGGCAGCCCCGCCTCGGAGAGCAGATTGGCCGCCTTCAGCGTGCCCTCGCCGCCGATCGGGATGATCGCGTCGAGACCGAGATCGGCGACATGGCCCTTGGCCTGTTTGACGCCGCCCCGCAGATGTGCGGGCTGGACCCGGGAGGAGCCGAGGATGGTGCCGCCGCGGGCGAGAATGCCACCGACCGCGTCGAGGTCGAGCTTGCGGTAGTCGCACTCGAGGAGGCCCTTCCACCCGTCGTGGAAGCCGATGACCTCGTCGCCGTGGTCGACCACCGCGCGGTGCACGACGGAACGGATGACGGCATTGAGGCCGGGGCAGTCGCCGCCGGAGGTGAGCACACCAATTCGCATTGCCCGGGAAACCTTTGCAACGTGGGCCGACGACCGGACCACGTCGTCCGGTTGGATCCCCGCCACCCTACCGGCGCAGGGTGGCGGGACCGAACCAGGCGTCCGCCTGATGGACTCCGCTCAGCTGAGCGAATGGCCCGTCATGCGGGCTGGGTCGCCGAGGCGATGCGCTCGGCGCGCAGTGCCTCGTACCAACGGTCGTCCGTCGGCGGCAGCGCGTTGACGTCGAGGGCCAGCTTCAGCAGCAGGTCCGCGATCATCGGGTTACGGGCCATCACGGGCCCGTGCATGTACGTGCCGAAGACCGTGTCGTTGTACGCGCCCTCGGTGCCGTCACCCGTGCCGTTGCCCCGGCCGAACTGCACCCGGGCGAACGGCCGAGCCGTCGGACCCAGATGGGTGACGCCCTGGTGGTTCTCGAAACCGGTCAGCGGCGGCAGGCCCAGCTGCGGGTCGATGTCGGCCAGTACGTCACCGACGCACCTGGCTCCCTCGCCGCGGGTGGAGACCACGTCGAGCAGCCCCAGGCCGGGCTCGCGCTCACCGAGGTCGTTGATGAACTCATGGCCGAGGATCTGGTAGCCGGCGCAGACCGAGAAGATGATCGCGCCGTTGGACGCGGCCCGGCTGAGACCGCCGTCGCGGCGCAGCCGTTCCGCGGCGAGCCGCTGCGGCCGGTCCTCACCGCCCCCGATCAGATAGATGTCGCCGGACGTCGGGATCGGCTGGTCGCTGCGGACGTCGACGCGCTGCACGTCGAGACCGCGCTGCCGGGCCCGGCGCTCCACGACCAGCGCGTTGCCCTGGTCGCCGTAGGTGCTCAGCAGGTCGGGGTAGACCCAGACCAGACGCAGACCGTTGTTGCTCATGCTTCGTCCTCTCCGGAGGTGGCCGGGGCCGGGGTCAGTTGCCGACACGGCGGCGCAGGTCCTGGAAGGCGGTGTAGTTGGCGATGACCTCGATACGGCCGGGCGGGGCCTGCTGCACGGCCTCGTCGAGGCTCTCGCAGACCCGGAAGTCGAGACCGGCCACTTCGAGGCGCACCGCGAGGTCCAGCTTGCGGTCACCGAGCACGAAGATCGGGTGGCCCGCGAGCTGGGTGTAGTCGACGTCCCACAGCCAGGAGGTGTCGGTGCCGTCAGCGCCTCGGGCGTTGACGGAGAGGATCACCGGCGTGGGCGGCGGGTCGATCAGGGAAAACGTTTCGAGCCAGCCCGCCGGGTTCTTCGCCAGCAGGAGCCGCAGCTCACGGCCGAGGAAGGTGACCACGTCGTAGCGGCCGGCGACGGCCTGCACCTGATACATGCGCTCCAGCGCGACCTGCGGAGGCACCCCGAAGACGGCGGCGACGGCGGCCGAACTGGTGGCGTTCGCCTTGTTCGCGCGGCCGGGCAGCTGCAGATGGATCGGCCACGCCGAACCGTGCGGGTCCAGGACGTAGTCGCCGTGCAGCACCCAGCTCGGCGCGGGGCGGCGGAAGCCGCACTCGCCGCAGAACCAGTCGTCGCCGGGGCGCTGCATCACACCGCCGCAGGACGGGCAGGACCAGGCGTCGTCCTTCCACGCCTGACCGGCCGCGACCCACACCACGTTGGTGGAGGAGGACGCCGCCCAGACGATCAGCGGGTCGTCGGCGTTGGCGACGATCACGGCCTTCGAGCCGGACAGTCCTTCACGCCACTTCTCGGCCAGCATCCGGGTCTCCGCGGCGCGGTCCAACTGGTCGCGCGAGAGGTTGAGCAGCGCGATCACCTTGGGCGTCGTGTCCCGCGCGACACCGGCGAGGTACTTCTCGTCGACCTCGATCACGCCGTACTTCGCGTCCGAGCCACCGGCCAGGGCGGAGGTGATGCCCGCGGGCATGTTGGCGCCGAGCGCGTTCGACACAACCGGGCCGGCGGCCCGCAGCGCCTCGGCGATCAGCCGGGTCGTCGTCGTCTTGCCGTTCGTCGCCGACACGAGGATCACGTCCAGGTGCTGCGCCAGTCGCCCCAGCAGGTCGGGGTCGAGCTTGAGCGCCACCCGGCCGCCGATCACCGATCCGCTGCCGCGCCCCGCAGCGCGCGACACCGCCGCAGCGGCCTTGCCCGCCGTCACCGCCAGCTTGGCCCGCGGCGACAACGGCTCCGTGTTGCCTGCCATCGTCCTAGATCCTCCTTGCATCGGTCCGCGCCCAGCCTATCGATGTCCGGCGCGGCGACCGCACCACGGCACCACCAGGAACGTGGAGGTCACGTGGAACGTACTCTTACGGCCATGCGAAACCGTCCGATCCCCGGCAGTTCCGGACTCGTCCGTGCCCTGACCCTGCTCGGCGACCCGGTGCTCCACGGTGCCTGCGAGGAGGTCACCGACTTCGGGCCCTCGCTCGCCCGGCTGGTCGAGGACATGTTCGCCACGATGTACGCGGCGCAGGGGGTCGGGCTGGCCGCCAACCAGATCGGCGTGCCGCTGCGGGTGTTCGTCTACGACTGTCCGGACGACGAAGACGTCCGTCACCTCGGGCATCTCGTCAATCCGGAACTCGTCGAGGTGGACGGCATCACCGTACGCGGACCGGAAGGCTGTCTCTCACTGCCCGGCCTCGAGGCCGCCACCCCGCGGTTCGACCATGCGGTCGTCGAGGGCGTGAACGTCGAGGGGGAGCCGGTACGGGTCGACGGCACCGGCTGGTTCGCGCGCTGTCTGCAGCACGAATGCGACCACCTCGAAGGCTCCGTCTACACGGACCGGCTGACCGGGCTGCGCCGGGCGAGGGCGCTGCGCGCGGCCCGCCGGGCGCCGTGGGGACGTACCGACTGACCGCGACCGTGCGCCCGACAGCGTCTCGGCCGGCGGACGTCAGAAACCGGGACCGCCCGGACGGTCGCCCACGGCGGCCAGCCTGCCCCACAGCAGATCGGCCAGGCTGCGCACCAACTGAGCGCGTGAGCAAGGGCGTTCACTCAGCCACCAGTCGCCCGCGGCATGCATCATGCCGACGATGCCGTGGCCCCAGATGCGGGCCATCTCCTGGCTGTCCGGCCCCAGGTCCACCCGCTCGGCGATCACCAGGGCAAGCTCCTCGCCGAGCCGGCGCAACAGCGGAGCGGAGTGCCGCCCGACGTCGAAGCCCTGCTCGGTGGAGGGCGCCGCGTCGTCGGACGGGTGCATCAGGAAGCGGTAGACCTGCGGGCGGGCCTCGATCGCCGCGAGATAGGTGTCGAGCGTCGCCTCGACCCGCTGTCGGCGTTCGGCGGGGGCGTCGAGCGCCGCCCGCAGTGCGCTCAGCAGGGCGTCGGTGTGGCGCTTGGCGAGCGCGCGGTAAAGGCCGCCCTTGTCGCCGAAGTGCCGGTACAGAATGGGCTTGGTGATCCCCGCCTCGGCCGCGATGGCGTTCATCGACGCCTTGGGCCCGTCCCTGAGCACCACGCGGTCGGCGGCCTCCAGCAGCTCCCTGCGGCGCTGTTCGGCCGCGGTCCGCTGTCGCTCGGCCTGTCGTGTGGTCTCCATGTCGCCTCTCCCCACCCCTGGCCGTGCATATGGCCATGCGCGTCCGTTACGCACGCGCAACGTAACACTCTGCCCAGCGGTGGTGCCGAACGGAGCCCGACCGGTTGACACAGGCTACTAGTCGGTAACAGACTGCCGTTACCGCAAGTAACGACTTGTTTTTACGGTAATGCATGGAGGGGAACATGGCCGAGTTCACGCTCGAGCTCAACGACGACCAGAAGCAGGTCCGTGACTGGCTTCACGGTTTTGCCGCGGATGTCATCCGCCCGGCCGCTGCCGAGTGGGACGAGCGTGAGGAGACGCCCTGGCCCGTCATCCAGGAGGCGGCCAAGGTCGGCATCTACTCCCTCGACTTCTACGCCCAGCAGTTCTTCGACCCGACGGGGCTCGGCATCCCGATGGCGATGGAGGAGTTGTTCTGGGGCGACGCGGGCATCGCCCTGTCGATCGTCGGTACGGGCCTGGCGGCCGTCGGCGTCCTCGCCAACGGCACCGAGGAGCAGATAGGCACCTGGATCCCTCAGATGTACGGCGACGCGAACGATGTGAAGGTCGCCGCCTTCTGCTCGTCCGAGCCGGACGCGGGCTCGGACGTCGCCTCCATGCGGACCCGGGCTGTGTACGACCAGGCCAAGGACGAGTGGGTGCTGAACGGCACCAAGACCTGGGCGACCAACGGCGGCATCGCCAATGTCCATGTCGTCGTCGCCGTGGTCGACGCGGAGCTCGGTTCCAAGGGCCACGCCTCCTTCATCGTGCCGCCGAACACCCCCGGCCTCTCGCAGGGCCAGAAGTTCAAGAAGCACGGCATCCGGGCCTCGCACACGGCGGAGGTCGTCCTGGAGGACGTCCGGGTCCCCGGGCACTGCCTGCTCGGCGGCAAGGAGAAGCTGGACCAGCGCATGGCGCGGGCCCGTGAACGCGCGCAGTCCGGCGGCGAGCGTGTGAAGAACGCGGCGATGGCCACGTTCGAGGCGTCCCGCCCGGCGGTCGGCGCGATGGCGGTCGGCACCGCCCGGGCGGCGTACGAGGTGGCGCTCGACTACGCCAGGACCCGTACCCAGTTCGGCCGGCCGATCATCGACAACCAGGGCATCGCGTTCCAGCTCGCGGACATGCGTACGCAGATCGACGCGGCCCGGCTGCTGGTCTGGCGCGCCTCCTGGATGGCGACCACGGGCAAGCCGTTCGAGTCTGCGGAGGGCTCGATGTCCAAGCTGTACGCGAGTGAGACGGCGAAGAAGGTCACCGCGCAGGCGATCCAGATCCTCGGCGGCAACGGCTTCACCCGGGAGTACCCGGTCGAGCGGATGCACCGGGACGCGGCGATCTACACCATCTTCGAGGGCACGAGCGAGATCCAGCGCCTGGTGATCGCGCGCACGCTGTCGGGCATGCCGATTCGCTAGCGCGGTGCCGCGTGAGCGGGGGTGGTCTGCGGGGCCTCCGGCCCCTCTGTCCTCAATCGCCGGACGGGTTTGATTCCGCGCCCGGTGGGCTTGTCGAGGTCGGTCCGGCGGGGCTGAATTCCGTGCCCGGCCGGGTCAGGGTGCCGGGCGGGCTGAACTTCAGCCCGCCCGGCACGATGCGCCCCGTCAGGCGGGGAGCAGGGCCTCGATCGCCGTCACGAGCTCCGGGTCCTCCGGCTCCGTGCGGGGGCGGATGCGGGCCACCGGCTCGCCGGCCGGGGAGATCAGGAACTTCTCGAAGTTCCACTGGACGTCGCCCGCTTCGCCGTCCGCGTCCGCGAGCTGCGTCAGTTCCGCGTACAGCGGGTGCCGTCCGTCACCGTTCACGTCGACCTTGGCCAGCAGCGGGAAGCTGACCCCGTACGTCGTCGAGCAGAACGTCTGGATCTCTTCCGCGCTCCCCGGCTCCTGGCCCGCGAACTGGTTGCACGGCACGCCGAGCACGGTGAATCCACGGTCCCCGTACGTCTTCTGAAGCCGCTCCAGGCCTGCGTACTGCGGAGTGAGCCCGCACCGGGACGCGACGTTCACCAGCAGGACCGCCTGGCCGCGATACGTGCCGAGGGTGGTCGGCTCTCCGGTCAGCGTGTGAAGGGGAATGTCGTACAGAGTCATGAGGGTGTCTCCTTGTAAGTGTCTTATCCGGTGCAAGCGGCTTTCCCGGTCATTGTTATGCCCACGGCCTCAGCGGCACGAAGCCGGCTACCCGGCCGCCCGAATCGCCTTGTAGTAGAACGTGGTCGGCTTCAAGGTCCCGGCCGGGTCGCCGGCGTAGTCCGGAATGGTTCCGCACTCGGTCCAGCCGGCCGCACGGTAGAGCCGTTCGGCGGAGCTTCCGGTCTCGGTGTCCAGGACCAGCAGCGTCAGACCGGCCTCGGCCGCCGCGCCCTCGGCCACGGCCAGCAGCGAGCGTCCGAGCCCCTGGCCCCGCATCGACGGGCGCACCATCACCTTGCTGATCTCGGCGCGATGACGGGCGTTCGGCAACGGGGCCGGTTTCAGGCCGATGGTTCCCGCCACCCGCTCACCGTCCCGGGCGATCCAGACGAGCTGGTCGCCCGCGTCGACCGCGGCGGCACGCCCCCGCCACCAGTCGGCGGCCGCACCGCGGTCGAGCGGCGCCAGGAATCCCACCGAGGCACCGCCGTCCACGGTCTCCACCAGGAGAGCTGCCAGCTCGTCGGCGTACGTGATCAGCTCGGGTCCGGAGACGGAGACGATCTCGATGTGAGGAGTTGAAGCGGCGAAGTGGGTGGCTTCGGTCATGACTCGGGTCCTTTTCACGGCAGAACGATCATCACGGCGTAGCGGACCGGGCTGGGGCCCGGGCAGTGGAAGTGCGAAGGGCCGCGCAGCCGGAACCGCAGACAGTCGCCCTCGCGCACGGTGTGCACGGTGTTCTCGACGGTGATTTCCACCGTTCCCTCCAGTACCCAGATGTGCTGTTCCAGACCGGGCACCGGCGCCTGTTCGTATGCGATTCCGGCGCCCGCGTCGAGCGTCCCCTCGATGATCTCGGCACATAGGCCGGCATGCGGCGGCGAGACCGAGCGGCGCACGAAGCCGGACGCCTCGTCCCGCCACACCGGCTGACGCGCGGCGCGCACCAGCTGCGGGGGCTCCGCCTCCACCTCCGTCAGCAACCGTGACATCGTCCGCTCGTAGACCGCGCACAACCGCCCGAGCTGGGAGGCGGTCGGGCTCAGCTCGCCGCGCTCCAGGCGCGACAGCGTCGACCGGCTGACGCCGCTGCGCCGGGACAGCTCGTCCAGGGACCAGCCGTGCTCGGTGCGCAGCTCACCCAGCCGGGCGGCCAGCCGGGCATCGACCGACGTCGGTTCCACCCCTTCGGTCTCTCTCACATAGGAGATGGTATCCCTGATCTGAGAGAGATTGTGGGTGGGATCGGCCGGAATGCCGAGGGAGAACCGTCGTGCCACGCTGAGACGGGGGATCGCGCCGGTCCGGCCTGCTCGGCCGGACCGCTCCGTCACCCAAGGAGACCGACATGGCCACTGATGCCACCAAGCCCGGAGCGGGCACCGCCGGACCTGCCCCATGGCATGGGCCCACGTCCGGTACCACCGTCCTCGCGGCAGCCCTGATGATCTTCGGTGGAGCGATGGCGATCCTCGAGGGGATCGCGGCCATCGCCAGGGACGACCTGTTCGTCGCGACACGTCACTACGTCTTCCAGTTCAGCCTGGCGGGCTGGGGCTGGGTCCACCTCATCCTGGGCATCGTCATCGTCCTGGCCGGCTGCGCCGTGCTCACCGGAGCCCTGTGGGCGCGCTACTTCGGTGTTCTGGTCGCCGGGCTGGGCGCGATCGCCAACTTCCTGTGGGTGCCGTACTACCCCTTGTGGGCCATGGCGCTGGTGGCCGTCAACATCTTCATCGTCTGGGCGCTGTGCACGGGCATGCACCGCGAAGCAGGGCAAAGCTCGACGCCCTGACCCGCCTGTGCCCGGCGGGTGGCGACCGTTACGCGTTACGGCAGTCGGCCCTGTCCCGGGTGAGGAATCGCGACTCGCCGCCTAGTGTGCGAGTCATGCCGGAGAGCGCAACGTCCCAGGGAGGCGCGGCGGGGCGCGAGAGCGAGATGGCCCCGGCGCTCGACCCCCGCCGCTGGCAGGCACTTGCCGTGTGCCTGGTGGCGGGCTTCATGACGCTGTTGGACGTGTCCATCGTCAACGTCGCCCTGCCGTCGATCCGCAACGACCTGCGGAGCCCGGAATCCGATCTGCAGTGGGTCCTGTCCGGCTACTCCCTCGCCTTCGGGCTCCTCCTCATCCCCGCCGGGCGGCTGGGCGACGCCCGGGGGCGCCGTGAGGTGTTCCTTGCGGGGCTGGCCGTGTTCACGCTGGCTTCGGTGGCCTGCGGAGCCGCCCCGTCCAGCTTCTGGCTGGTGGTCGCCCGGGTGGTTCAGGGCCTCGGCGGAGCCTTGATCTCGCCACAGATCTCCGCGTTGATCCAGCAGATGTTCTCCGGCCAGGAGCGGGGCCGCGCCTTCGGCATGTTCAGCACGGTGGTCGCCATCTCCACCGCCGTCGGCCCCCTGCTGGGCGGGCTGCTGATCCAGGCGGCGGGACGGGAGGGAGGCTGGCGTTGGGTGTTCTTCGTCAACCTGCCGCTCGGCCTCGTCTGCTTCCTGCTCGCCCGGCGCCTACTCCCGGACACACCGGCAGCGGGCCGCGTACGGCCGAGGGACCTCGATCCCGTCGGCGTACTCCTCCTCGGTGCGGGCGTGCTGGCCCTGCTGCTGCCCTTCATCCAGGCACAGCAGTGGTCCGGCGACGGGAAGTGGCTGCTGGTGGCCGTGGCCGTGGTGCTGCTCGGCGTCTTCGCCTGCTGGGAGGCCCGGTGCGGCGGGCGTGGAACCGTGCCCGTCCTGGACATGTCGCTGTTCCGGATGCACTCCTACTGGCTGGGCTGTCTGCTGAGCCTGCTGTACTTCGCCGGATTCACCTCGATCTTCTTCATCAGCACCCTCTACCTCCAGGCCGGACTGCACTGCACCGCCCTCGAGGCCGGACTGGCCATCACACCGTTCGCTCTTGGGGCGGCGGCCGCCGCCGGGCCAGGTGGCCGGATGGTAGGCCGCTACGGGCGACCGCTGGTCGCCGTGGGCCTGTCCATGGTGGTCGTCGGTCTCGGCGGCACCGTGTTCGCCGTGCACCTGGTCCCGGGTAGCGGTGTCGCCTGGGCGATGGCGGCCCCGCTGCTCCTGGCGGGTGTGGGCAGCGGCCTCGTCATCGCCCCGAACCTGACCCTGACCCTGTCGCAGGTGCCGGTGGTCGGCGGCGGGAGCGCCGCGGGCACGCTCCAGACCGGCCAGCGCGTCGGCTCGGCGATCGGGATCGCCGCGGTCGGCTCGGTCTTCTTCGCGCGGCTTCCCGCCGCCGGCTGGAGGAGCGCGTTCGACAGCGGGCTCATCGTCTCCGCCGCCTTCGTGCTGGGCGCTCTCGTCCTGGCGCTGACCGATGTGGGGATCTCCCGGCGGAACGCGCGACGTACCCACGGCCTGTCCGTCCCCGGCCCGTCCGACTGGAAGGGAGACCACGATGAGCCCCCCCACCGGCAGTGAGCCGGACGGCAACGCAGCGTACGGACACAAGCCGTTCAAGCGGTCCAGGAGCCACTTCGCCGACCGGATCACGGCCGACGGCCGCGACGGCTGGCCGGTCGAGCCGGACCGCTACCGGCTGGTCGTCAGTCGTGCCTGTCCCTGGGCGAGCCGGGCACTCGTCTCCCGGCGACTCCTCGGCCTGGAGGACGCCCTGTCGCTCGCCGTGGCCGACCCGATCCAGGACGACCGCAGCTGGCGCTTCACCCTCGACGAGGGCGGCCGCGACCCGGTGCTCGGTATCGCATATCTCAGCGAGGCGTACGAGGCGCGCGAACCCGGCTACGCCGGTGGTGTCAGCGTGCCCGCGATCGTGGACGTGCCCAGCGGGAAGCTCGTCACCAACGACTTCCAGCAGATCACCCTGGACTTCGCGACCGAGTGGACCGCGCTGCACCGGCCCGGAGCTCCCGATCTCTACCCCGAACGGCTGCGGGACGAGATCGACGAGGTGATGGGCGGTGTCTACCGCGACGTGAACAACGGCGTGTACCGGGCCGGATTCGCCAGCGGCCAGGAGGAGTACGAAGCCGCGTACCACGATGTGTTCCGGAGACTCGACCTGGTCTCCGAACGCCTCAGGGGCCAGCGCTACCTGGTGGGGGACACGCTCACCGAGGCCGACATCCGGCTGTTCACCACACTCGTGCGCTTCGACGCCGTCTACCACGGGCACTTCAAGTGCAACCGCGCGAAGCTGACCGAGAACCCGGTGCTCTGGGCCTACGCCAGAGACCTGTTCCAGACCCCCGGATTCGGCGACACCGTGGACTTCGACCACATCAAGCAGCACTACTACCGGGTGCACACGGGCATCAACCCCACCGGCATCGTGCCCCTGGGCCCCGACCTCTCCGACTGGCGGACGCCGCACCATCGCGAGCAGCTCGGCGGCCGCCCTTTCGGCGACGGCACCCCACCCGAGTAGGGGCTACGGACCGGTCGAACGACGATCTCCACCGGTGGTACCGATACCGGGGCCGTGTCCGACCCCTCCTACGGCTGGAGGGGGTCGGGACACGAGTCGTCCGACTGCGTCATGGTCCATCCGTCCCCGACCACGTGGACGCTCGTCTGCGCGAGGGAGCGTTGCGTATCGACGGTAGGAGCCGCAGTGGCACCGTCCCGATTCGCGTCTCCGGCCGGCGCGGCAGACGGCAGAGTCACGTGAGCCACCGTGCACACCAACTGCCGCATGGCCAGGCGGCTGAGGGGAGGGACATCCTTGGGGAGCTGGATGGAGAAGGTCCTGTCGTCGCCGATGGCCACTTTCGGTGTACCCGTCAGAGGGGGCAGCTCCGTGGTGGCCGCCACGGCCTCGCTCGTGGTCGGTCCGTCGAACAGCAGCCGCACGACGGCCCCGAAGTCCCCGGCGTCGCCGATCTTGCGGAGATAAGGCGTCAGATCACCCTTGTGCAGGAAATAGACGGGGATGACGGTTGGCACCGAGGACTTTGGACTGGGAGAGACCATGCCGCTCGCCGGTGCGCCGGCCTGGATGACGTCGGAGGGCGGGACTCCGCACGCCGAGAGTGTGAGCGCGGCCGTGAGTCCGGCCAGCAGCGCCGCCACGCGCGAGCGCCTCACCGGGCACCCCCGGTGGCGTCGTCGGCGGCCGCGGAGTCGCGGTGCAGGGGGAGTTCGACCGTGAACACCGCGCCGCCCCCGGGCAGGTTCGCCGCACTGATGTGTCCGCCGTGCAGGTGCACGTTCTCCGCCGTGATGGCCAGGCCCAGCCCGCTGCTCTCGCTTCTGGTCCGTGTGGTGCTCGCCTTGTAGAAGCGTTCGAAGATGTGCGGCATGGCTTCTTCGGTAATCCCCGGTCCGTTGTCGGTCACCTCGATGACGGCCCACGCCATGTCCGCCCGCTCCTTCCTCACGCCCATGCCCAGCCGCACCGGCGGTGCTCCGTGCCACAGCGCGTTGCCGACCAGGTTGGCGATCACCACGTCGAGCCGGCGCGGGTCCACGCGCGTCCTGAGCACGCCCGGTCGGGGCAGGCGGGTCTCCACCTGGCCCTGCCATCCCCGAGAGGCGAGGGTGTGCTGTACGAACTCGGCCAAGTCGATCTCGTCCAGGTTGAGTTCCGCCGCGCCCGCGTCAAAGCGGGAGATCTCCATCAGGTCGTTGACCAGCACGCTCAGTCGACTGGTGCCCTCGCTGATGAGCTGCAAGGCCTCACCGGTCTCCCGGTCCAGGCGCAGCGCCTTCTCGTCCAGCACGTCGGTGACCGCCGACATCGCCGCCAGCGGCGTGCGGAGCTCGTGGGAGACGTCCGCGACGAAGCGGCGCGCCTGGGCCTCCAGGCGGCGCAACTCCGCGACCGACTCCTCCAGTGCTGCCGCCGTGTGGTTGAAGGACTGCGAGAGGTCGGCCAGTTCGTCGGAGCCGTTGACGGCGAGCCGCACGTCGAGGTGCCCCTCGGCCATCCGCCGCGTGGCCCGGCGCAACGCCCGCACGGGACGGAGAACGCCGCGCGCGGCCAGCAGCGCCAGGACGACGGCGAGGCCCAGCGCCACCAGGGTGGCGTGCTCGATGGCGCTGACCGTCGCTTCGACGTAGGCCTGTTCGGTGTTCTGCGGCACCACCAGGTACATCACGAGCCCCGAGAGCTTGGACTCCGTGCCCTCGCCGGAGTTGTACGTGACCGGCATTCCGACGACGAGAAAGGGATGCCCGTCGGTGCTCACCCGCTGGAACACCGCGGCACGTGTGGTTCCAACGGACCGGCGCAGTTCCGGGCTCAGCTTGGTGGAGACGTCACCCGGCGAGTAGGCGCGGAGGCTGCGGTACGTGGCCATTACCTGCCACCCTTGTGACTGGTTGGCGTGGAGCACCTGGTCCACCGCCGCCTGCAAGTCAGACCGGCTCGGCGTCAGGGGAGTGTAGACGGCCACGGCGTCGACGCTGGTCCGGAACTGCCGGATGACGGCGTCCTGGCTCTGTTGCAGCACCCCCGTGCGTGCCTCCCGGAAGGCGAGGGCTCCGGTGCTCAGGGCGCCGGCCACGGCGACCAGGGCGAAGGCCACCACCAGGCGGGAGCGGAGGCCTCGCAGCGCAAGCGGTGCCTGCGCCAGGACCGTCCGAAGGTACCCCGTCGGCCTGGATCCCTGCCCGGCTGCGACGGCCTCGCCTTTCCGTACGCCTTCTCGCGCCCGTACGGATCCCTGGCCACTCACTGGATACCGAAGCGGTAACCGAAGCCGCGAACCGTCTGGATGTACCGGGGATCCCCGCCCAGCTCCCCGAGCTTGCCGCGCAGTCGCTTCACGCAGGCGTCCACGAGTCGTATGTCGCCGTGGTAGCTGTGCTCCCAGACCGCTTCCAGCAACTGCTGGCGGCTGAACACCTGTCGCGGCGAGGCCGACAGGGTCAGCAGCAGCCGAAGCTCGGAGGGGGCGAGCGCGATCGGTTCACCGCGGTGTTTCACCACCAGTCCGGCCCGGTCGATGACCAGCTCGCCGTGCGACTCGGCCCTGGGGCGGACGGCGTCGGAGACCGACGCGTCCTGCCTGCGCAGCACGGCCCGTATTCGCGCGTCGAGCACCCGGGCCTGCACGGGCTTGACCACGTAGTCGTCCGCGCCGGCCTCCAGCCCCACGACCACGTCGATGTCGTCCCCCTTGGCGGTCACCATGATGATCGGCACCTGGTCGCGATCCCTGATCCGCCGACATACGTCGAGGCCGGAGATGCCGGGCAGCATGAGGTCCAGCACGACGACGTCCGGATGGAAGGAGCGGAGCTGTTCCAATCCCTCTTCACCCGTTCCGGCGGCGAATACGTCATGCCCCTGATGGCGCAGCGCCAGTTGGACGGCCTTGCGGACATCTGGGTCATCTTCGACAAGTAGGACTCGTGGCACTTTGACAGTATGCACAGATCGTGTTCGGTAACTGTTCTGGGGGAGGGGCCGTCCTGGGAGCTGTTACAGAAGGATCACAACGGACGGGGACGGGTGGGCGGTCTCCGCTCGGCGTGCGGTCGGGCAAAGAGTCCTGTCGAACCGGCCTGCGGGCGCAAACGACGCGAGCTGCCGGAAAGTTGCTCGTTACTCTTTCGTGATGATCCGAACCAATGGCGATCATCTGACCTGACCAGTCTCAGCTGCCATGTATTCGGCACGAGAGCGGGAATCCGCACCGCCCACCAGCAGCGCCGTGGCCTCCGTCCGCGTTGGCCGTCAGCACCGGTCATCCCATCGCGGTGGCCGTCGGCGGCGCTCCGCCCCCCGCCGGGGCCGTCCGGGCCGCCGGGGCTATCTGGTCGGCGTGCTGGTGGCCGCCGGACTGCTCGGCGCCACGGTGTTCTTCTTGGACGGCGGACGAAGCGGCGCGTCGAGCGGTGCACCGCGCCCGCGGAGCACGGTCGTCACCCGCACCCCGACGCCCACGCCCACGCGCTCGCCGAAGCCGACCCCGACGCCTACCCCCACCCCCACCGAGATCGATGTCCCCTCGAGGGGCACCGGCACGTTCGTCACCGCACGTGCCGGTGGCGAGAAGGTCGGCCATGGTTCGCATCTGCTCCGCTACGTGGTGGAGGTCGAGACCGGGCTCGACATCCAGCCCGCCCAAGCGGCGAACGAGATCGCCGACATACTCGCCGCCCCCCGGGGCTGGACCCACAACGGGGTTTCCTCGTTCCAGTTGGTGAGTGCGGGGGAGCCCTACGACCTCAAGGTGAAGATCGCGACACCGGGAACGGCGGACGCCCTGTGCTGGGAGGGCATCCACCAGGACACCGAAGGCGAATACAACTGCGAGATTCCCAACGGGGTGGTCGTGAACCTCAAGCGCTGGGTGAAGGGCTCGCCCACCTTCGGCGGTCCGATCAGTGACTACCGGGCGCTGATCATCAATCACGAGATCGGGCACGCTCTGGGCCACCCGCACATGGCCTGCGCGGGGCCCGGGCAACTGGCCCCCGTCATGATGCAACAGATCAAGGGCCTGCACGGATGCATCGCCAACGCCTGGCCCTACGACAAGAGCGGTCACTTCGTCTCCGGGCCGCACGCGAGGTGAACCGGCGGCGACCGGGCGCCCCTGACGGTGCGCACTCGGATCGCGGCGCTTCGCTGCCCGGGTCGGGGCCACACCTGGCGGGGGGCCGGAAACCGGCGTTACAGCTTGGTCATGGTCCGAACCAGTGGCCATCACCTGCGGACACCAGTCTTGGACCCAGTGACAACGCCCCGGTCTTCAGAGCCGGCGGGTGACTCTCACATCGCAGTGCTCCGGTGCGGAGAAAGCCGGATGCCGGCGGTGCGAGCAGCGGGGGGCGGCGCCTCTCGATCCCAAGCTCCCCACGGCTTCCCCACGGCCTGTCACGGGACATCAACACCCTCTCGATCGGATGGAAGAGAATGTCTGGATCCCGCACTGTTCGGAAACTGGCCGTAGCGGTCAGTCTGCTGCCGCTGCTGGCGGCCTGTGACACCGAGGCGGCTTCTCACTCGGCGGACGACGGGAAGGCCCCGGCCGGATCGTCGGGGCAACTCGACGTTCCCGCGGACGCCGGCGCGGACCTCAAGAAGCAGTACCTCATGGAGAACGCGATCGCGTCCTGCATGAGGAAGCAGGGGTTCGCCTATACCCCCGAACCTCCCATGGATGTGGCGTCCTCCTGGGCCCATGACGGAGCGGACTTCGAACTGACCAAGAAGTTCCGGCAGAAATACGGCTTCGGCTACTCCGCGGCGGTTGTCTACCCCGACGACCCCCAGGTGCCGGGCAGTGAGGCGGCGACCAAGCCCTCGGCCAACGCGGAGTACGTCGCCACGCTCACTCCCGCGCAGAAGACCGCCTACGACAAGGCGCTGGGAGGCCCCCCGGACCCGAAGGTCGGCGAAAAGGACTGGAGCGGTTGCATGGGAACGGCCGACAAGAAGGCCTACGGCTCCGCATCGGCCCAGGAGCGGAGCGCCACAGCCGCTTCCCGGAACCAGGCGAACGCGCAGGCACTCAACGGTGATCAGAAGCTGGTCGGCCTGGCGCAGTCGTACGCCTCGTGCCTGAAGAGGGACGGCATCCCCGTCACGACCACGCAACCGACCAGCATCGGGGAAATGGTGAAGCTCCAGGCGGCCATGTCCGCTCCCGTCGGCGTCCGTGGGTCGGGCGTCGCCGCGGAAGGGACCTCCGAGAAACCCATGAGCAAGGAAGAGGCTCTGCCGCTGCTCACCAAGGAAATCGACCTGGCGATGAAAGACCTGGAGTGCGGCAAGGACTTCCGGGCCGCCTACTTCCCGAAGTTCCTGAAGGCGCCGGGTTCCACCGGTGCGGGGTGAGACAGCGCCGGAACCGGGTGAGCAGCGGTCCCCAGCAGTCGGGGAGAACAGCTCCGCCCACAACGACGGCACCGGACCGTTCGCGATCTGTTCTGCCGTTGGCACCACCCGCTCTCGCAATCGAATGGAAGAAAATGTCTGGATCCCGCACCGTTCGGCAACCGGCCGTAGCGGTGAATCCGTTGCCACTGTTCATCCAGGACATCACCTCGGCGATGCAGGGCCTGGAGCGCGGCCAGGAGTTCCGGACCGTCCGCTTCCCGGAGTTCCTGAAGGGCTCGTTCCACGGAGGCGCCGGATGAGGCAGCGCCGGAAGCGTGAGAGCAGCCGTCCCAGGCAGTTGGGGATCATCGTTGCCGCGGTGGCGTTGGTAGGAGTGGCCGGTTGGTTCGCCGGTTCGCAGATGCAGTCGCCGGCGGATGCGGCTGCCGCACATCAGGCGCCGAAGGCCGGACCGGTCACCGCCGCGGTCGAGCGGCGTTCGCTGACCGCGAGTGTGGTGGCCCAGGGCTCGGTGGAGTTCGCCTCACCGCGGAGTCTGCTCCTGGCCGGGCCGGTCGGCCCTCCGGACGGCGGCTCCGGGGCATCCGGCTCCACCGACGACGTCGTCCAGCGAGTCACCAAGGCACCGGCCGCCGGGTCGGAGGTGAAGGAGGGCGATGTGTTGATGCAGGTGAGCGGCCGACCGGTTCTGGTGCTGCGTGGATCGGTACCGATGTACCGCACCCTGGGTCCCGGCACGTCCGGGGACGACGTCAAGCAGCTCGAACAGGCCCTGGCTCGGCTCGGTTTCGACTCCGGTGGCACCAACGGGACGTATGGGCAGGGGGACGCGGCGGCGGTGAGCCGCTGGTACAAGAGCAAGGGTTTTCACGCGCAGGAGCCCGGTGTCGCGGACAAACAGCAGCTGGGAACGCTTGAAGCGGCTGTGACCAGCGCGCAGCAGGCCCTGCTCGCGGCCAGGAATCCGGGCAGCGGCTCCGGGGGATCGGGCAGCGGCACCGGCGGTGAATCCGGAAGGCTGCAGCTCAAGGCGGCGCAGCAGCAGTTGGACGCGGCCAACGCCGCGCTCCTGGCCTTCCAGGCCGGCTACGGGACCAAAGTCCCCGCGGGTGAGGTCGTCTTCCTGCCGGATCTGCCGGCCCGGTTGGACAAGGTGTCCGTGAAGATCGGTGACACCCCGTCCGGACCGGTCGGCACCGTGACCAGCTCCAAGGTCGTGGTGCAGGCCGTGGTTCCGAGCAACGATGCCAAGTTGCTCCACAAGGGCATGACAGCGCAGGTGGAGACCCCCGACGGCGACAAGGTGCAGGGGGAACTGGTGGCGCTCGGCGGCGATGTGCCGAAGAACGATGCGGGGAACGGTGAAAACCCGGCGGGCACGTCGGGTGGCGGAGGTGATGATGCGTCGGCCCCCGTACCGGTGCAGATTTCCGTCCCGTCGGGCGAACTGACCAAGAAGGCCAACGGGTCCGCGAAGGTGACCGTCAAGGTGGGCGCGTCGGACTCTGACGTGTTGACGGTGCCCGTCGCCGCACTCCACACATCGGCCGACGGGCAGGCCAAGGTGCAGGTCCTGCGCGGCAGCAAAGTGGTGGATGTCGCCGTCAAGGCGGGCCTCTCCGCGGAGGGACAGGTGGAGGTCACGCCGTCCGGTGACGCCCTGAAGGAGGGCGATCAAGTGGTGGTCGGACAATGACGGAGCTGCCGATGTCCGTCGTACCCGACACCGACACCGTCATCCAACTGGTCTCCGTCGACCGGACCTTCGACTCCGAACCGCCGGTGCATGCGCTGCGGGACGTGAACATGACCGTCCGGCGTGGCGAGCACCTGTCGATCGTCGGCCCGTCCGGTTCCGGCAAGTCGACTCTGCTCAACACCCTGGGACTGCTTGACCGCCCCACCTCGGGCGCCTACTGGCTCGACGGCGTGGAGACCAAGACGCTCGGTGACCTGGAGCGCACCTCGCTGCGCGGCAGCCGGATCGGATTCGTCTTCCAGTCCTTCCATCTGCTGCCCTACCGGACGGTGGACGAGAACGTCATGCTGGCCGAGGCCTACCGTCGGCCGCTCCCCGGGCGCGGCCGTGCCGGCCGCCGCACCAGGGCCGAGGAGGCGCTGGAACGGGTGGGCCTGGCGCACCGGTTCGGCTTCCGGCCGGACAGGCTCTCCGGTGGTGAAAGGCAGCGTGTGGCGATCGCCCGCGCGCTGATGAGCGAGCCCGCTCTGCTGCTCTGCGACGAGCCCACCGGCAATCTCGACAGCGAGAACACCGAGTCGGTGCTGGACCTCTTCGACGAACTGCGCGACCAGGGCATGACTCTGGTCGTGATCACCCATGAAGAGGCGGTCAGCAAGCGGGCCAACAGGCGGGTCAGGATCAGCGACGGACGGCTGACGGAGGAGAACCGATGAGGGCCCGAGCACGCGTCCTGGAGCCGGCGGCCCCGCTGGATCAGGCAGACCGGGTGGACCCGCGGATCGCCGACCGGTACGCCGGCGGGCGGCACACCACCCGCCGGGGGCGTGCACGGCGCCGCGGCAGGGCCAGGGTCATCGAGCGTCCCCGGATGGACTTCCGGGACCTGTGGACCGAGGCGCTGGCGGGGGTGCTCGCCCGTCCGATGCGCTCCGCCCTGACCACACTGGGCACGGTTCTGGGCATCACCACCCTGGTCATCACCATCGGGATCTCGGCCACGGCGGGCAATCAGATCGTCGGCCGGTTCGACGCTCTCACCGCCACCTCGGTCACGGTGGTGGTACCCCCGCCGCCGCCGTCGGCCGACCCTGTGCCGCTCGTGGACTGGTCGGGTGTCGACGCGGTCCGGCGGCTCGCCGGAGTCGATTCGGTGGCGGCGATCGCCGACTCCACCGCCACCGCGAGCGTCCAGGTACGTGCGAACGACGTGGTGTCCCCCGGGGACGTCACCGGCCAGACCATGGCGGTCCTCGCCGCTTCCCCCACGCTGCCCGCCGCGGTGCGCGGCAGGATGACTGCCGGGCGCTTCTTCGACGACGGGAACATCGCCGGGCACGACCGGGTGGCGGTGCTCGGCGACCAGGCCGCACGACTCCTCGGCATCAGCTCGATACAGGACTCTCCCGCGGTCTTCCTGAAGGGCCAGGCCTACACCGTGATCGGGATTCTCGGCGGAGCCGAGCGGGAGCAGCAGCTCTCGACCGCGGTGATCCTGCCGCCCACGACAGCCGAGGACCAGCTGGGCCTGGGAACGGTGACCCGGGTACTGATCAACACCGCACTCGGCGCGGCGAAGCAGGTTGCCCACCAGGCACCGATCGCGCTCGCTCCCGGGGCCGAGGACGCCCTCACCGTCACGGCACCGCCCGACCCGACCAAGGCACGCAAGGGAGTGCAGGGCGACGTCAACGGCCTGTTCCTGGTACTCGGACTGGTCTCGCTGGTGGTGGGGGCCATCGGTATCGCCAACGTGACGCTGGTGACGGTCATGGAGCGGATCGGGGAGATCGGACTGCGCCGCGCTCTCGGCGCCTCGCGACGGCAGGTCGCCGGCCAGTTCCTGGTGGAGTCGACGACCATCGGACTCCTCGGCGGCGTCATCGGCGCCGTCCTGGGCATGGTCGTGGTGGTGGCCGTCTCCGCCATCAGGGACTGGACTCCGGTCCTGGACGTCCGTCTCGCTCTCGGAGCCCCGGTCGCCGGAGCCCTCGTCGGACTCCTGGCCGGCCTCTACCCGTCACTGCGGGCCTCCCGCATGGAGCCCGTCGACGCTCTGCGCTCCTGAGGGCTGCCCGTCCGTGCCCTCCCGAGGAACGGCCGGGCGCGGTGGCGACTGTGTGCGCCCGGGCAGGACTCGAACCTGCGGCCGAGTGTTCAGGCGGCGCCCTGTCCGTGCGGAAGACCGTCCGGCTCCGGGGCGAGTCGGAGCGAGACGACGTACGCGACCACGACCGAGACGATCACCAGCGGCATGACGGTGAGACCCGGCGACCCCAGCAGCAGCGTGGCCAGCAGCACCGAGGTCATCGGAAGTCTGAGCATCGCCACGCACATGGCACCGATGCCCATCGCGAAGCCGGACGTCACGTTCAGCCCGGGCAGATGGGAGAGCGCGATGCCGCCCGCGGCTCCCACGAACATCGCCGGGAAGACGGGGCCGCCCCGGAAGCAACTCAAGGACGCGCAGTACGCCAGCCCCTTGCAGACGATGAGCATCACGAGCGTGCCCACCGTGTATCCGGCGCTCTCGGCAAGCAAGGGGTCCAGCGCGTTCTGTCCCGAGTACAGCACCCCGGAGGCCGCTTTCCCCGTGGCCTCGGCATACGCCAGTGCGAGGACCCCGACCACCAGCCCCATCAGCACGGTGCCCACCACCATCCGTCGCTCGACCCGCGCCTGCAGGAGCAGGGCGAGCCGCCGGATCCCTTCGCCGACGACGGCCGCCCCCAGCCCGACGACGACCGCCCAGCCGAACTGGGCGAGGTCAGGTTCCTCGGCCCGCGGCACGTGGTGAAGTGCCAGGGAGTACGTTCCCAGACCGGTCCACGAACCCAGCCCGACGAAGATGAGCGAACCCACACCCGAGGCGAGCAGGCCCGGCACAAGGACCATTCCGAGCACGGCCCCGCCGAGGCCCGACGCTTCCATCAGAAGGAACGCCCCGAGCAGCGGAGACCCCAGCAGGGCGCTGACAGCGGCGAAGCTGCCGGCGGCTCCCACGACGGCACTCGCGTTCGGCCGGATGTCCTGCTTCACCAGGCGTACGGTCCACACGGCAAGCCCGCCGCCGAGGGCGATGAGCGGCGCCTCGGGCCCGAGCACGGCACCGAGGCCGAGCGAGGCCAGGGCAGCGATCACGATCCCGGGCAGCTCCACCGCCGTAGGGGCCCCCGTCGTCTTCATGCCTTCGGCCGGCTTGTGCCCGCCTGTGCCCGGCAGGTAACGGATGGTCAGCCCGACCAGCAGGCCGGCAACGACGAGCAGCGGCACGGGCCACCACGTCGGCGTGGAGTGGAAGCCCAGTGCCCTCGGCAGGTCGGAGTAGGTCAGCGACTGGAGTTCGTGGGTGAGTGCGAGGAAACCGAAGGCCACAGCCGAGATCGGAACCCCGAGAAGCGCCGCCATCACCAGCAGTCCCGTGTAGCCACGGGTACGAACGATCGCGAACGGGTCCGGGGGCGCCGCCGCGGACGCCCCGACGGGCTTGGCCGACATACTCATTGTCTCCTCAGCGTCGGAGCCCTCAGGCAGGCGCCGGCCCGCGAGCGTTCAGAACGTGATACCACGCGAGGGCGTTTCGCCCGGGATGCCGGACCGTAGCCCTGCGGTGAGCAGCGCACTTCACCCCCATGGACCCGGGGCCACCTATGGATCACCGCCGGTCGTCGTACGGCTCGGACGCGGAGAGCCGGTCCGCGCGTACCGTCTCGACCAGGGCCTGATGGTCCCGCTCGCTCAGGCCGGCGTACGCCTCGGCGAATGTATGGAGCCCACAGGTCGGACGCGTCGCCGCTGCCCAGATGCGCGGCGATGGCCATGCGGTCGCCGGATCTCGCCTGGGCGCGGGCCTGTTGTGGTGCCGCAGGTCTCGCCGAACGTCCTCAGGCGGGCCGGGGCGTCATGGTGGGCACCGCCCCCGGGCAGCGGCGGAGGGCGAGATACCAGGACCCGTCGACGGTCTGCGTTCGGAAGTGGCGGAGTGGACCGGGGACTTGAGAAGATCGATTCGTGGAGTCCTCCGAACCGTTGCCCGGGTCCGACGTCGAGCCCCTGCCCGGGGCCGGACGCGCCGTGAGCCGCCGGCTGGTCCGTTGCCGTCTCTGCGGCCGCCCGCTGACCGGAACGGACTCGCGCCGCACCGGTCTGGGCCCGGCCTGCGACGCCAAACTCCACCCTGTCGCACCGGACATCCGCACCCGCCGCCACGAGGTCGAACAGGACCCGCTGCCCGGTACCTGAGCGGCGAAGGCGGCTATGAGCCGAGGGGGCGGAACAATCCCTCCTGTACCACGGACACCAGCAGATTGCCGCCGCGGTCATAGATCCGGCCGCGCGCCAGTCCCCGTCCACCCGTCGCGATCGGCGACTCCTGGTCGTACAGGAACCACTCGTCGGCCCGGAACGGCCGGTGGAACCACATCGCGTGGTCCAGCGACGCCATGTCGAAGCCGCGTGGTCCCCACAGCGGCTCCACCGGGATGCGGACCGCGTCGAGGAGTGTCATGTCGCTCGCGTACGTCAGCGCGCAGGTGTGCACGAGCGGGTCGTCGCCCAGTGGGCCGACCGCGCGCATCCAGACGGCGCTGCGCGGGTCCGCGTCCTCGATCTCCTCGTGCGTCCAGCGCAGCCGGTCGACGTACCGGATGTCGAACGGCTGGCGCCGGGCCATCCGCTCCAGCGCGTCCGGCAGCGCCCCGAGGTGCTCGCGGACCTCTTCGGCGATCGTCGGCAGCTGTTCCGGGTCCGGGACGGTCCGGGCGGGCGGCAGCTGGTGCTCGAAGCCCGCTTCCTCCGGCCGGTGGAAGGACGCCGTCAGATTGAAGATCGTCCGGCCCTGCTGGACGGCGGTGACCCGACGGGTGGTGAACGACCGCCCGTCCCGCACCCGTTCCACCTCGTAGACGATCGGGACGCCGGGCCGGCCCGGCCGCAGGAAGTACGCGTGCAGCGAATGGACCGGCCGGTCCCCGTCGGTGGTGCGACCGGCCGCCACCAGCGCCTGCCCGGCGACCTGACCGCCGAAGACCCGCTGCAAGGACTCCTCGGGGCTGCGCCCGCGGAATATGTTGACCTCGATCCGCTCCAGGTCGAGCAGGTCGACCAGGCGCTCGGCGGGGTTCGTCATGCGGTTCGTCTCCACTCTCGCAGCGATGCCGTGTGTATGGCGAGCGCGGTCACAGCTGGCCGACCGAGGTGACCCTGACGACCGCCCGGCCCTCTTCGTCGGAGGCCGCCAGATCGATCTCGGCGCTGATGCCCCAGTCGTGGTCGCTGTTCGGGTCGGCGAACGTCTGTCGCACCCGCCACAGTCCGTGCGCGGCGTCCTCGTCGATCTTCAGCAGCTTCGGCCCGCGGGCGTCCGGACCGGTGCCCAGGTCCTCGTACTCGTCCCAGTACGCGTCCATCGCCTCGCCCCACGCGTCCTCGTCCCAGCCCGCGTCGCCGTCCAGGTCGCCGAGCTCGGCGACCTTGTCCAGCGCGGCCAGCTCCACCCGGCGGAACATCGCGTTGCGGACCAGAACCCGGAAGGCGCGGGCGTTGGCTGTGACCGGCTTGACCTCGTCGGCCCGCTCCTGCGCCTCCTCGGCGGTCTCAACCTCCGGGTTGGCGAGCTGCTCCCACTCGTCGAGGAGACTGGAGTCCACCTGCCGCACCATCTCGCCGAGCCAGGCGATCAGATCCTCCAGGTCCTCGGACTTCAGGTCGTCCGGGATGGTGTGCTCAAGAGCCTTGTACGCGCTCGCCAGGTACCGCAGCACGATGCCCTCGGTACGCGCCAGCTCGTAGTTCGAGGTGAACTCCGTGAACGTCATGGCGCGTTCGTACATGTCCCGGATCACGGACTTCGGCGAGACGGGGTGGTCGCCCACCCACGGGTGGCTCTTGCGGTACACGTCGTACGCGTGCCACAGCAATTCGCTCAGCGGCTTCGGGTACGTGACGTCCTGGAGCAGTTCCATCCGCTCCTCGTACTCGACACCGTCCGCCTTCATCTGGCCGACCGCTTCGCCGCGCGCCTTGTTCTGCTGGGCGGCCAGGATCTGCCGCGGGTCGTCGAGCGTCGACTCGACGACGGAGACCATGTCCAGCGCATACGACGGCGATTCACCGTCGAGCAGGTCGAACGCGGCCAGTGCGAACGTGGACAGCGGCTGGTTCAGCGCGAAGTCCTGCTGGAGATCGACGGTGAGTCGCACGATGCGGCCCTCCGCGTCCGGCTTGTCGAGCTGTTCCACCACGCCGCCGTCCAGCAGCGAGCGGTAGATCGCGATGGCCCGTCGGATGTGGCGCAGCTGCGCCTTGCGCGGCTCGTGGTTGTCCTCCAGCAGATGCCGCATCGCCGCGAAGGCGTTCCCGGGACGCGCGATCACGGACAGCAACATCGTGTGCGTGACCCGGAAGCGGGAGGTCAGTGGTTCCGGATCGGACTGGATCAGCTTGTCGAACGTGGTCTCCGACCAGGCGACGAAGCCCTCGGGGGCCTTCTTGCGGACCACCTTGCGCTTCTTCTTGGGGTCGTCGCCCGCCTTCTTGACGGCCTTCTCGTTCTCGATGACGTGCTCCGGCGCCTGCGCGACGACGAAGCCCGCCGTGTCGAAGCCGGCCCGGCCCGCACGGCCGGCGATCTGGTGGAACTCACGGGCGCGCAGCGTACGGACCCGGGTGCCGTCGTACTTGGTGAGCGCCGTGAAGAGCACCGTACGGATCGGGACGTTGACGCCGACGCCGAGGGTGTCCGTACCGCAGATCACCTTCAGCAGACCGGCCTGGGCGAGCTTCTCCACCAGCCGCCGGTACTTCGGGAGCATGCCCGCGTGATGCACCCCGATGCCGTGCCGCACGTAGCGGGAGAGGTTCTGGCCGAACTTCGTGGTGAAGCGGAAGTTGCCGATCAGGTCGGCGATCTTCTCCTTCTCCTCCTTGGTGCACATGTTGATGCTCATCAGCGACTGCGCCCGCTCGACGGCCGCGGCCTGCGTGAAGTGCACGATGTAGACCGGTGACTGCCGGGTGTCCAGCAGTTCGGTGAGCGTCTCGGTGATCGGGGTCAGCCGGTACTCGTAGCTCAGCGGGACGGGCCGGGTCGCCGAGCGCACCACGGAGGTGGGACGGCCGGTGCGCCGGGTCAGGTCCTGCTCGAACATCTTGACGTCACCGAGCGTGGCCGACATCAGGATGAACTGGGCCTGCGGCAGCTCCAGGAGCGGGATCTGCCAGGCCCAGCCGCGGTCCGGCTCCGCATAGAAGTGGAACTCGTCCATCACGACCTGACCGATGTCGGCGTGCTTGCCGTCGCGCAGCGCGATGGACGCGAGCACCTCGGCCGTGCAGCAGATCACCGGCGCGTCCGCGTTGACCGAGGCGTCGCCGGTGAGCATCCCGACGTTCTCCGTACCGAACAGTTTGCACAGGTCGAAGAACTTCTCCGAGACCAGTGCCTTGATCGGTGCGGTGTAGAAGGTGACCTTGTCCTGGGCCAGCGCCGTGAAGTGCGCGCCTGCCGCGACCAGGCTCTTTCCGGAGCCGGTGGGGGTGGACAGGATCACGTTCGCCCCGGAGACCACCTCGATCAGCGCCTCCTCCTGAGCAGGGTAGAGGGTGATGCCCTGGGTCTCGGTCCATGACGAGAAGGCCTCGAAGAGGGCGTCCGGGTCGTCGGTCGGGGGCAGCTGATCGATAAGGGTCACGCCCCCATCTTGCCTGCCTTGTGACCGGATGAGGGAACCGGGCGACCGGACGAAGATCACGGACGATACGCTGCCCACTCAACTCGGCCGGATCGCAACGGCGATGGCGGCCGGACAACTTTGGGGGCGGGAAGAACCATGATGGGACCGGCACACTCACTGTCCGGGGCGGCGGCGTGGCTGGGCGTGGGCGCGGCGGCGGCTGCCGCGGGTCATACGATGCCGTGGCCCGTCCTGGTCGTCGGTGCACTGATCACCGCGGGCGCCGCGCTCGCCCCGGACCTCGATCACAAGTCCGCGACCATCTCGCGTGCCTTCGGGCCGGTCTCCCGCGGACTCTGCGAGATCGTCGACAAGCTCTCGCACGCCGTCTACAAGGCGACCCGCGGTTCCGGTGACCCGCGCAGGAACGGTGGCCACCGGACCCTGACGCACACCTGGCTCTGGGCCGTCCTGATCGGTGCCGGCGCCTCCGCGGCGGCGATCGCCGGCGGCCGATGGGCGGTCCTCGCGATCCTCTTCGTCCATCTGGTGCTCGCCGTGGAAGGACTGCTGTGGCGGGCCGCCCGCATGTCCAGCGACGTCCTGGTGTGGCTGCTCGGCGCGACCAGCGCCTGGATCCTGGCGGGCGTCCTGGACAAGCCTGGCAACGGCTCGGACTGGCTCTTCAGCGCGCCCGGCCAGGAGTACCTCTGGCTCGGTCTGCCGATCGTCCTCGGTGCCCTCGTCCACGACATCGGCGACGCGCTGACCGTCTCCGGCTGCCCGATCCTGTGGCCGATCCCGGTGGGCCGCAAGCGCTGGTACCCGGTGGGTCCGCCCAAGGTCATGCGATTCCGCGCCGGCAGCTGGGTGGAGCTGAAGGTGCTCATGCCGGTGTTCATGGTGCTCGGCGGAGCGGGCGCGGCGGCCGCTCTCAACTTCATCTGAGCACCCCGCCCGGCCACCGGGGGGTCAGGCGGATCCGCGTGGCACCAGGCGGTGCGCGCGAACGATCTCCCGCACCGCCCGCGCGATCGGCCTCGACGGCCGCTTCGCTCCGGGGGGTATGCACCCTCCACCTGATGGGCGGAGACTTCGGGCCGCGCGCCAAGGCCGAGCACAACAGCGTCAGCGACATCACCGCCGCCCGCATCGTCTTCGGCTCGGCCGTGCGCACCGCCGTCGCCGGGCTGGACATCACCACCCGCGGGGCGCAGGCGCGGCGAGCGCGTGGAAGGGGAGCCGGCGGGACCGTGGCCACGAAGGTTCCCGGGACGGAGAACGATCCGCCACGGGTGCCCTCGTCGCGTCCGCCCGGAGAGCCGGAACCGTGCAGCCGTGACCGGTTCCGCGCAGCGCCCGCTTCTCTTCCTCGATGTCGACGGGCCACTCATTCCGTTCGGAGCCACGCCGCGACAGCGCCCGGACGGGTATCCGACGTACCGAACGGGGGCCGCATCCGGGAAGCCCGATTCGAACCCCCTGCTGAGCAGGATCGATCCCGCGCTCGGGCCCCGGCTGACGGCACTGGGCTGCGATCTCGTCTGGGCCACGACCTGGATGGACGAGGCCAACGAGTGCATCGCACCGTGGCTCGGCCTGCCGGAGCTGCCCGTGGTGGCCTGGCCGGAGCCGGCGTACGACGACGCACTCGACCGGCGGGACGGGCTGCACTGGAAGACGCGCCCCCTCGTCGACCGGGCGGCGGGGCGCACCTTCGTCTGGGTCGACGACGAGATCACCGCCGCCGACCGGGCCTGGGTGGCCGCACATCACCCGGGGCAGGCCCTGCTCCATCGCGTCGACCCCACCGAGGGGCTCACCGTCGCGGACTTCGCCGCCCTGGACGCGTGGCTGTGCGCGAACCGGTGACGGTCCGCGCACAGCCTCGATCTGCTCCGGTCAGCCGTGCCAGGACCGCCACAGCGCCGCATAGGCACCCTCCGCCGCCACCAACTCGTCATGGCTGCCCAGTTCGCTGATCCGGCCGCTCTCGACCACCGCGATCACATCCGCGTCGTGCGCGGTGTGCAGCCGGTGCGCGATCGCCACGACCGTACGGCCGTCCAGCACCCGTGCCAGCGAGCGTTCCAGATGCCGGGCCGCCCGCGGGTCCAGCAGCGAGGTCGCCTCGTCCAGCACCAGCGTGTGCGGATCGGCCAGCACCAGCCGGGCCAACGCGATCTGCTGCGCCTGCGCCGGGGTCAGTGAGAGACCGCCCGAACCGACCTCGGTGTCCAGCCCCTCGTCCAGTGCCTTCGCCCATCCGTCCGCGTCGACCGCGGCGAGCGACGCCCACAGCTCGGCGTCCTCGGCACCCGTACGGGCCAGCAGCAGATTGTCGCGCAGCGAACCGACGAACACATGGTGTTCCTGGTTGACCAGCGCCACATGCGTACGTACCCGCTCCGCCGTCATCCGGGACAACTCCGCACCACCAAGCGTGACTTCACCGGTCCGTGGGGCGTAGATCCCGGCCAGCAGCCGGCCGAGCGTGGACTTGCCCGCACCGGAGGGGCCGACCAGCGCCAGGCGCGTGCCCGGGGCGACGTCCAGCGAGACCTTGTGCAGGACGTCGACCCCGTCGCGGTAGCCGAAGTGCACATCACCTGCCCGGACGTCCCGGCCGTCCGGCACGACCTCGGTCTCGCCCGCGTCCGGCTCGATGTCCCGTACGCCGACCAGCCGGGCCAGCGACACCTGCGCGACCTGCAACTCGTCGTACCAGCGCAGGATCAGACCGATCGGGTCGACCATCATCTGCGCGAGCAGCGCACCGGTCGTCAGCTGTCCGACGGTGAGCCACCCCTCGATGACGAACCAGCCGCCGAGCATCAGGACCGCGCCGAGGATCGTCACGTACGTGGCGTTGATGACCGGGAACAGCACCGAACGCAGGAACAGCGTGTACCGCTCCCACGCCGTCCACTCCTTGATCCGCCGGTCCGACAGCGCCACCCGGCGTGCGCCGAGCCGGTGCGCCTCCACCGTCCGCCCCGCGTCCACGGTCTCCGCGAGCATCGCCGCGACCGCGGCGTATCCGGCGGCCTCCGAGCGGTACGCGGACGGTGCCCGGCGAAAGTACCAGCGGCAGCCGAGGATCAGCACCGGCAGGGCGATCAGCACGGAGAGAGCCAGCGGGGGAGCGGTCACGGTGAGCGCACCGAGCAGCAGCCCCGCCCACACCACACCGATCGCCAGCTGCGGCACGGCCTCACGCATCGCGTTGGCCAGCCGGTCGATGTCCGTGGTGATCCGGGACAGCAGATCACCGGTCCCGGCCCGCTCCAGCACCCCCGGCGGCAGTCCGACCGAACGGACGAGGAAGTCCTCGCGCAGATCGGCCAGCATCTCCTCGCCGAGCATCGCGCTGCGCAGCCGCATCATCCGTGTGAACACGGTCTGCACCACCAGCGCGAACGCGAACACCGCGGCGGTGCGCTCCAGATGCAGGTCGGCGACCCCGGTCGACAGGTCCTCGACCAGCCCGCCCAGCAGATACGGCCCGACGATCGAGGCGATCACCGCGACCGCGTTGACCGAGATGAGCACGGCGAACGGCTTGCGGTGGCGCCGCATCAGCTCCTGTACATAGGCCCGTACGGTGGCCGGGGTGCCGACCGGCAGGGTCGTGGCCGACTCCGGGGCGGCCGGGTCGTACGCCGGTTGTGCGACGCCGATCATGCCCTCTCCTCGATTTCCTCGATCGATCCGATCTCGTCGATCTTGTCCAGTGCGGTCAGGGCCATCTCGTCCTCGGTCTCACGGGTGACGACCGCCCGGTACCGCGGTTCGGTCTGCAGCAGCTCGCGGTGCGCACCGACCGCCACGACGGTGCCGTCGTGCACCAGCACCACCCGGTCCGCGAGGTCGAGCAGCAGGGGCGACGAAGCGAAAGCGACCGTCGTACGACCGGTGCGCAGCTCCTTGATCCCCGCGGCGACCCGGGCCTCGGTGTGCGAGTCGACGGCGGACGTCGGCTCGTCCAGAACCAGCGCCTCAGGGTCGGTGACCAGTGAACGGGCCAGCGCGAGCCGCTGGCGCTGCCCGCCGGAGAGCGACCGGCCCCGCTCGGTGATCCTGGTGGTCATCGGGTCGCCGTCGGTGGCCACGGAGGCCTGCGCCAGCGCGTCCAGCACATCACCGCACTGGGCGGCCGACAGCGCGTCCTCGGCGGTCACCAGACCGGACGACGGCACGTCGAGCAGCTCCCGCAGTGTCCCGGAGAGCAGCACCGGGTCCTTGTCCTGGACCAGCACCGCGGTCCGGGCGGCCGCCAGCGGAAGCTCGTCCAGCGGCACGCCACCGAGCAGGACGGACGGGGTCCTGTCCGGCGGGCCCTGGGGGGCGTCGTCCGCCGTGTCCGGCTCCGCGCCCACCTCGGCGTGTCCGCCGAGCCGCTCGGCGAGCCGGCCCGCCTCGTCCGGATCGCCGCAGACCACGGCGGTGAACAGGCCCGACGGTGCCATCAGCCCGGTGACCGGGTCGTACAGGTCACCGGCCGGTACCGCGTCGACGGTCGAAGGCTCGGCGGTGCGGTGCAGCGAAAGCACCCGGACGGCCCGCTGCGCGGACGGCCGCGAGAAGGAGTACGCCATCGCGATCTCCTCGAAGTGCCGCAGCGGGAAGAGCATCAGTGTCGCCGCGCTGTACACCGTGACCAGCTGACCGACCTCGATCCGGCCGTCGTGGGCCAGCGTCGCTCCGTACACGACCAGCGAGATCAGCAGCACGCCCGGCAGCAGCACCTGGATCGCCGAGATCAGCGACCACATCTGCGCGCTGCGCACCGCGGCCTTGCGGACCTCCTGCGAGGCGCTCCGGTAGCGGCCGAGAAACAGCTCCTCGCCACCGATACCGCGCAGCACCCGCAGGCCGGCGACGGTGTCCGACGCCAGCTCGGTGGCCTTGCCGGCCTTCTCGCGCTGGAGGTCGGCGCGCCGGGTGGCGCGGGGGAGCAGCGGCAGCACCGCCAGCGCCAGGAGCGGCATGGCGAGCACCACCAGGATGCCCAGTGACGGCAGATAGAGGACGAGCCCGACGCAGATCAGTACGAGAGCGGCGGCCGCGGCGGCGAAACGCGAGAGCGCCTCGACGAACCAGCCGATCTTCTCGACGTCGCCGGTGGACACTGCGACGACCTCGCCCGCGGCGACCCGGCGGGTCAGCGCGGCGCCGAGCTCCGCCGTCTTGCGGGCCAGTAGCTGCTGCACGCGGGCGGCGGCAGTGATCCAGTTGGTGACGGCGGTCCGGTGGAGCATGGTGTCGCCGACCGCGATCAGCACACCGAGGACCGCGATGAGCCCGCCCGCAAGCGCAAGCCGGCCGCCTGAACGGTCGACCACCGCCTGCACGGCGAAGCCGACGGCCAGCGGCAGCCCGGCGATGGAGCACTGGTGCAGCAGACCCCAGGACATGGACTTGAGCTGGCCACGGATCTGGTTGCGGCCGAGCCAGAGCAGGAAGCGTGGGCCTGACCGGACATCAGGATCGCCAGGATCTGAATACGGAAGATCGCGAATCTGCATGACGTCCCATGGTTCGGAAGGGCGGAGATCTGTCGAAGACCTCGAGGAACGGGTGGGGGGACCAAACCGTGCAAGGTTCGCGTCCTGCCGCGGTCCGAGGCAAACGGTTTTTCGCTCGACGGTAAAGATTCGGCTCGTATTCGAGGCGGGTCACAGGCCGTGAGCCCGGCCGCTCGGCCGTGGTGCGAATATGGGCGGATGCGAATAAGCGGTCCGGTACGAATGGCTGTCGCGGCAGCGGCCTGCGGTCTCATGCTCACTCCCCTGACAGCGTGCGGCAGCTCGCCCCAGGGACAGCAGGACGACACGAAATCCGGTGGCGCAACGAACCGGAAGGCGCCGACCGCCGATCTGAAGCGCATTCCCGACGTGGGCGACCGGCTGTACGCGCAGATACCCAAGAACTCGCGGCAGGTCGTCGCGGTCTACGGCGTGGGCAAGAACTCGGCCGACTCCACCGTCGTGCTGTACACCAAGCACGGCGCCACCTGGGACACCACCGGCAGCTGGAAGGCCCACAACGGCAGGAAGGGCTGGACCACCGACCATCACGAGGACGACAAGCGCAGTCCGGTCGGGGTGTTCACGCTCACCGACGCGGGCGGTGCGCTGGCCGACCCGGGTGCCCTCCTCCCGTACACGCAGTCGGCGTCGATCCAGGCACCGCGCTACTGGTCGAAGCCGTACTGGCACGACTTCGATTACGTCATCGCCATCGACTACAACCGCGTCAAGGGCACTGCGCCCAACGACCCCACGCGCCCGCTGGGACAGTCGAAGGGTGGCAGCATCTGGCTGCACATGGACCACGGCAGCGGTACGTCGGCCTGTGTGAGCCTGCCCAAATCGGCCATGCAACTGCTGCTGCGCACCCTCGACCCGAAGCAGCACCCGGTCGTGGTGATGGGCGACAAGGCGACGCTCCGGGCGGCCTGACCACGCCACCCTCTCGTCCGGCCGCCTCTACGAGAGGGAGCTGATCGCCGCGGGCGTGGGCAGGTACGCGATCGTGCGGGGAAGGCATCAGGGACGGGTCGCCCGCTCCAGTTCCATCAGGACCGAGTGGTACTCGCGCCCCGTGGCCCGGTCCATGCCGATCTCGCACATCCGGTTGGCGGACAGATACGCGTCGTACTCGCGGGAGTTCACCTCGGCGGCCTCCTTCGCCGTCGCCGACGCCGTCAGCTCCTTGTGCAGCATCCCGCGGTCTCCCGCGAACGCGCAGCACCCGGCGTCGTCCGGGACGACGACCTCCTCCGCGCACGCCTCGGCGACCGCACGCAACTGATCCACGTCACCCAGGTGTTGCATCGAACATGTCGGGTGCAGGACCGCCGAGCCGGTCTTGCGCAGGATCGTCAGCTCCGGCAGCAGCTCGTCGGCCGCCCAGACGAGGGAGTCGACGATGCTCAGCTCCCGGTGCAACTCCCGGTTTTCGTCGGTGAGGTACGGCACCACCTCATGGGCGATACCCAGCGTGCACGACGAGGCGTCGACGACCAGCGGAAGCCGGCCGCCCGCCGTCCAGCCCCAGGCGGCCTCGACGATGCGGTTGGCCATCACCACATTGCCCTCGTCGTACCCCTTCGAGTGCCAGATCGTCGCGCAGCAGGTTCCCGCGACATCCTCCGGGATCCAGACCGGCTTTCCGGCACGGGCCGAGACGGCGACGACGGCCTGCGGCAGCGAAGGGCCGCGGTGGCCGTCGGGGCCGCCGAAGATCCGGTTCACACAGGCCGGATAGTAGACGGCGCTGGCTCCGACCCGCGAGGTGCGCGGCAGTTTGCGAGCGGCCGCGCCAGGGATCTCCGGCAGCCACTCGGGCACCAGATCGGGGCGTACGGCCTTGCGGGCGAGCCCGGTGACGGTCTCCAGCAGCCGGTCGCCGATCCTGTCCGCCGCGGCGACCGCCAGCCGCGCCGAGGCCTCCACCGCCTTGAAGTTCTTCGCCGTGAGCGCGGCGATCCGTTCCTCGCGCGGCGAGTGCCGCTGGTGGCGGAAGTCCTTCATCATGGCCCCGGTGTCGATGCCGACCGGGCAGGCGAGTTTGCAGGTGGAGTCACCCGCGCAGGTGTCGACGGCGTCGTAGCCGTACGCGTCGAGCAGTTCGGTCTCCACCGGCGAACCGTTCGGCTGCCGCATCATCTCCCGCCGCAGCACGATCCGCTGGCGCGGAGTGGTGGTCAAGTCCTCGCTGGGACAGGTCGGTTCGCAGAAGCCGCACTCGATGCACGGGTCGGCGATCAGCTCGACCTCGGGGATGGTCTTCAGCCCGCGCAGATGGGCCTTCGGGTCGCGGTCGAGGACGATCCGGGGCGCCAGCACCCCGTCGGGGTCGATGACCTGCTTCGTGCGCCACATCAGCTCGGTCGCCTTGGGGCCCCACTCCAGCTCCAGGAACGGAGCGATGTTGCGGCCGGTGGCGTGCTCCGCCTTGAGCGAGCCGTCGAAGCGCTCCACCGTCAGTCGGCAGAAGTCGTCCATGAACGCGGCGTACCGGTCGACGTCGGACGGCTTCGCCGCGTCGAAGGCGAGCAGGAAGTGCAGATTGCCGTGTGCGGCGTGACCCGCGACGGCGGCGTCGAAGCCGTGCTCCGCCTGGAGCCGGAGAAGGGATTCGCAGGCGTCGGCGAGCTGCGACGGCGGGACCGCGAAGTCCTCCGTGATCAGCGTCGTACCCGACGGGCGGGAGCCGCCGACTGCGGTGACGAAGGCTTTGCGGGCCTTCCAGTAACCGGAGATGGCCTTGGTCTCGCGGGTGAACTCGTTGGTCACCGAGGCCACCGGCGCGACAAGATCCAGCCCCTTGACCGCCGCGGCCGCCGCACGCTCGTACGCCTCCTGCCCCGGCTCGTCCGGAGCCCGGAACTCCACCAGCAGCGCCGCGGTCTCCTTGGGCAGCTCGGCCCAGTCGGCCGGTACGCCCTGGACGCTCACCGAAGCGCGCAGCGTATTGCCGTCCATCAGCTCGACGGCGATCGCACCCGCCTCGTTGAAGCGGGGCACGGCAGCCGCCGCGGCGGTCAGCGAGGGGAAGAAGAGCAGCGCGCTGGAGACCTTCCGGTCCAGCGGCAGGGTGTCGAAGACGACCTCGGAGATGAACCCGAAGGTGCCCTCCGAGCCGACCATCAGCCCGCGCAGGATCTGTACGGGCGTCGAGCCGTCCAGGAAGGCGTCGAGCCGGTACCCGTTGGTGTTCTTGATCTCGTACTTGGCGCGGATCCGGGCGGTGAGCTCCGCATCCGCCTCGATCTCCGCCTTGAGGGCCAGCAGCTCCTCGCACAGCCGAGGCTCGGCATGCGCCAGCAGCTCGTCCGCCGCCGGATCGGCGGTGTCGACGACCGTGCCGCTGGGCAGGACGAAGGTGAGCGAGGAGACGGTGCGGTACGAATTGCGGGTGGTGCCGGCGGTCATTCCGGAGGCGTTGTTGGCGACGACCCCGCCGATCGTGCACGCGATGGCGCTGGCCGGGTCGGGGCCCAGCAGCCTGCCGTACCGGGCGAGGGTGGCATTGGCGCGCATGACCGTGGTCCCGGGGCGGATACGGGCCTGCGCGCCGTCGTCCAGGACTTCGATGCCCGTCCAGTGGTGGCGGACGTCGACAAGGATGTCCTCGCCCTGCGCCTGGCCGTTCAGACTGGTGCCGGCGGCCCGGAAGACGACTTCGCGGCCCTTGCCGTGCGCGTACGACAGGATCGCCGAGAGGTCGTCGATGTCCTCGGGGACCACGACGACCTGCGGGACGAACCGGTAGGGGCTGGCATCGGAGGCGTACTTCACCAGGTCGGAGACCTTCCACAGCACCTTCTCCGGCCCCAGCAGGGCGGTCAGCTCGCCGCGCAGCGGTTCGGGTGTACCCGCCGCCCGGCTGTCGAGGACCCGATCGTGGGACGCGGAGCGCGCCGCACCAGGACGGAGGGCTTCGGGCTTCGGCTCCAGCAGCGGCATGACGATGGTCCCCTCGGCGGTTCGGTGCGGTACTCCCACCTTTCTACCAGCGGAGATCCGCACGGCTCGTGCCCGGTTCATGATCGGCACGACGACCGGTCGGGCCCGCGGGTATCGGCGGGCCCGCAGCCGTCGGTGTGGCCAGGGGCTGTCCCGTGATCCCTGGTGGATCGGCGCGTGGCGTCGGATGCGGTGGATCGCTAGGCGGAGGGGCGTCCGCACAGGGGCGTATGCGGGCGTTCCGGCGACGCGGTGAGGTGCCGTAGCTGTCGTCGTGCGCCCGCCAGGGGTGACGGGGCAGCCCTCAGCAGCGGCGTTTCGGCATTCCGGCGACGAGAGCGGACAGCAGTCCGCCCAGCACCTCCCGCTGATCGGCCGTCAATGGAGCCAGGATCTCCTCTGCGGCCGCCCGGCGCGCGTCGCGGAGCGACCGGAGCGTGGCACGGCCCTCGTCGGTGAGCTCGATCCGGACCACCCGGCGGCTGTCCGGGTCAGGGGTGCGGCGCACCCGGCCGCTCGCCTCCAGCGCGTCGACCAGGCTCGTCACGGCGCGCGGCACGACATCCAGGCGCTGTGCCAGATCCGCCATCCGGGGCGGGCCGTCGTAGTGGGCGACCGTGCGCAGCAGCCGGAACTGGGCCGGGGTGATGCCTATCGGCTCCAGCTGGCGGCTCTGGATGCGGTGCAGCCGGCGGGTCAGCCGCAGCAGCTGCTCGGCCAGCAGGCCGTCGGAGTCGGGGGAGTCCATACGGGAACAATATCAGGACTCCGTTCATTGTGAGTATAGGTAACAATGAGCTATGCTCTCAAAAGTTTGACTGCTGCTCGCGGCCGTCTCCCTCTGTCACGCCTGTCGAAGGAGCCCATGAAACCCGACGAATCCACCTGGACGCCCCCGCCCACGGACGGTACGCAGCCGCCCGCCGAGCTGCGCCGGATCTTCCGCCTCTTCCACCCGTACCGCGGCCGGCTCACGCTGGTCGGACTGCTCGTCGGCGCCTCGTCACTGGTCTCGGTGGCCTCGCCGTTCCTGCTGCGCGAGATTCTCGACACCGCCATCCCCCAGGGGCGTACGGGACTGCTGTCGCTGCTCGCCCTCGGCATGATCCTCACCGCCGTGATGAACAGTGTCTTCGGCGTCCTGCAGACGCTGATCTCGACCACGGTCGGCCAGCGCGTCATGCACGACCTGCGCACAGCGGTCTACGCCCAGCTGCAGCGGATGCCCCTCGCCTTCTTCACCAGGACACGCACGGGCGAGGTGCAGTCCCGCATCGCCAACGACATCGGCGGCATGCAGGCGACCGTCACCTCCACCGCCACGTCGCTGGTCTCCAACCTCACGGCGGTCATCGCCACCGTCGTCGCGATGCTTGCGCTCGACTGGCGGCTCACCCTGGTCTCGCTGGCACTGCTTCCGGTCTTCGTCTGGATCAGCCGCCGGGTCGGCCGGGAGCGCAAGAAGATCACCACCCAGCGCCAGAAGCAGATGGCCGCCATGGCGGCGACGGTCACCGAATCCCTCTCCGTCAGCGGCATCCTGCTCGGCCGGACCATGGGCCGGGCGGACTCCCTCACCAAGGGTTTCGCCGAGGAGTCCGAGCGCCTGGTCGACCTCGAAGTGCGCTCCAGCATGGCCGGTCGGTGGCGGATGTCGACGATCGGCATCGTCATGGCCGCCATGCCCGCCGTCATCTACTGGGCGGCGGGCCTCGCCCTGCGGTCCGGCGGCCCCGCCGTCTCCATCGGCACGCTCGTCGCCTTCGTCTCGCTCCAGCAGGGCCTCTTCCGGCCCGCCGTGAGCCTGCTCTCCACCGGAGTGCAGATGCAGACATCCCTCGCGCTCTTCCAGCGGATCTTCGAGTACCTCGACCTCAGGGTGGACATCACCGAGCCCGAGAATCCCGTCCGGCTGGAGAAGATCCGCGGCGAGATCCGCTTCGAGGACGTCGACTTCAGCTACGACGAGAAGAGCGGACCGACCCTCAGCGGTGTCGATGTCGCCGTGCCGGCCGGCGGCAGCCTCGCCGTCGTCGGGCCCACCGGCTCCGGCAAGTCCACGCTCAGCTACCTGGTGCCGCGGCTCTACGACGTCACCGGCGGCCGTGTCACGCTCGACGGTGTCGATGTACGCGATCTGGACTTCGACACGCTCGCCCGCGCCGTCGGCGTGGTCTCCCAGGAGACATACCTCTTCCACGCCTCGGTCGCCGAGAACCTGCGCTTCGCCAAGCCGGACGCGACCGACGCCGAGATCCAGGCAGCCGCCCGCGCGGCACAGATCCACGACCACATCGCCTCGCTGCCCGACGGCTACGACACCCTCGTCGGTGAGCGCGGCTACCGCTTCTCGGGCGGCGAGAAACAGCGCCTGGCCATCGCCCGCACGATCCTGCGCGACCCGCCCGTCCTCGTCCTCGACGAGGCGACCAGTGCCCTCGACACCCGCACCGAGTTCGCCGTGCAGGAGGCGATCGACGCCTTGTCCGCCGGGCGCACCACCATCACGATCGCGCACCGCCTCTCCACCGTGCGCGACGCGGACCAGATCGTCGTCCTGGACGGCGGCCGGACCGCCGAGCGCGGCAGCCACGAGGAATTGCTCCAGCTGGACGGTCGCTATGCGGCGCTCCTCCGCCGGGACACCCAACTCGCCCCTGTAGCAAGCTGATCGGAAGTTCCGGACGCACTCCGCGCAGCGGTGCGGCGACGGTACTCCATGCGGTGGACCACGAGCGGTCGGACGCGGAGTTCCCCGACCACCCTTTGACCCGGGTCCGCCGCACCCTCGGCGCGCTCGCGGAAGCGGTCGGTGTGGCATCCGACTTCGCCGCGCTGCCCGCTTTCGTAGGGCCGGGGCGCCAGGGCTGATGCCGGGCACACGACGGCGCCGCCGCCCCCGTGGGACGGGGAGCGACGGCGCCGGGTGGAGCAATGGTCAGACGAGCCAACCCACGAAGTGGACGATGCCGGCGAGCAGGCTGGTGATGAGGTTCATTCGGTGTTTCTCCTCGTACATGGTGCATATGTGGGACTGCGCAGTCGCGGTCTGCAGCCCGTCGTTTGCGCCCTGTAATCATCGGGTGCCGCAGAGGAGTTGAGCTACGAATGGCCATGCGATCACGCGTTCCAGCGAACATCCGATCCCCTGTTCGTGTGTTCTGTCGCGCCATGCGGGGGCCGTGTCGTCCGCGCCGGGGCGTCGGTGCCCGGATAACGTGCCCGCATGGTGAACGAGTCCCCGGACACCCGGCGCCACCACTGGACCCGGCCTACCTGGCGCGGGCGTCCGGCGCTGCTCGCAGGCGTCGTCCTCGTCCTTGTCCTCGGTATCGCGGCGGCCGTCCTCCTGCTGCTGGCCAAGGAGGGGATGTTCGGCCCGCCGCCACGCACCCTCGTCATTCCCGAGGGCCGGCGGGCCTCCCAGGTGTACGCGGCCGTGGACAGGTCCCTCGATGTGCCGCCGGGCACGACCAGGAAGGCCGCCGGCAAGGCGGACCTCGCACTCCCGCCCGAGGTGAAGGGCAACCCCGAGGGCTATCTGTTCCCGGCGACGTACCCCGTCACCTCCGGCACCACTCCGACGAGCCTGCTGACCTACATGGTCGACACGGCACGGCAACGATTCGGAGCGGACCACATCGCCGCCGGGGCCAGGCGCAATCATCTGTCCGTCTATCAGGCCGTGACGATCGCCAGCATCGTGCAGGCCGAGGCGGGCACCACGGACGACATGGGCAAGGTGTCCCGTGTCATCTACAACCGGCTGGCCAGTGGCATGCCGCTCCAGATGGACTCCATGCTCAACTACGCGTTGAGGCGCAGCACTCTGGACACCACCGCCGACGACACCAAGATCGACAGCGCGTACAACAGCTACGAGCACAAGGGCCTGCCGCCCACTCCCATCGGTAATCCGGGGGAGCAGGCGATGGAAGCGGCGATCACGCCGACGCCGGGCCGATGGCTGTACTTCGTGACGGTCGCCCCCGGGGACACCCGATTCACCGACAGCTATGCCGAGCACCTGCGGAACGTCCAGGAATTCAACCGCAACCGGCTGGAGACGAACGGAAATTGAGGGTGTCCGGCATCCTCGCGGCGGCACGTGGGCGCCGGTGTCACACCGGCGTGGTGGCGCGTTCTCCGCCACGGTCCACAGCCCTGTCCGCGGCTGTCCTGCCTGTAGCGGTCCCGTCCTCGGGGGCCTTGAGCAGACGGGTGATCGCGTGCACCGCCGCCCGCCCCGCCCGGTTGGCCCCGATGGTGCTCGCGGAGGGGCCGTACCCGACGAGATGGATGCGTGCGTCCCGTACGGCCTGCGTGCCCTCGACCCGGACACCGCCGCCGGGCTCGCGCAGCCTCAACGGTGCGAGATGGTCGATGGCGGCCCGGAACCCGGTCGCCCAGAGGATGACATCGACCTCCACCGACCGGCCGTCGTCCCAGGTCACCCCGGCCGGCGTGATGCGGTCGAACATCGGCAGCCGGTCGAGCACCCCCTCCGCGCGGGCCCGCCGGACGGCGTCGGTGAGCGGCAGTCCGGTCACACTCACCACACTCTGCGGCGGCAGCCCCCGCCGTACGCGCTCCTCCACCATGGCCACGGCGGCCCGCCCCTGGTCCTCGCCGAACGGCCCCTCCCGGAAGACCGGCGGCCGGCGTGTCACCCAGAAGGTCTCCGCCGCCACCTCGGCGATCTCCATCAGATGCTGCGTTCCGGAGGCCCCGCCGCCGACCACGAGCACCCGCTGCCCGGCGAACTCCTGCGGGCCCGGGTAGTTCGCGGTGTGCAGCTGGCGGCCCCGGAAGGTCTCCTGGCCCGGGTAGCGCGGCCAGAACGGCCGGTCCCAGGTACCCGTGGCATTGATCAGGGCGCGGGTGGCGTACGTACCCTCGGAGGTCTCGACCGACAACCGCCCGCCGTCGCCCTCGCGCACGGCGCTCACCTCGACGGGCCGGTGAACCCGCAGATCGAAGGTGCGCTCGTAGGCGTCGAAGTACTCGCCGATCACCTCGGACGAGGCCCGGCTGTCATCGGCGCCGGCCAGTTCCATGCCTGGCAGCGCGTGCATCCCGTGCACCTTGCCGTAGGTGAGTGACGGCCACCGGAACTGCCATGCGCCGCCCGGCCGGGGTGCGTGGTCGAGCACGACGAAGTCGCGGTCCGGCTCCAGGCCGACGCGCCGCAGATGATAGGCGCCGGACAGACCTGCCTGTCCGGCGCCGATCACGACCACATCCACCTCGCGTGTTTCGCCGACCCCAGAGTTGTTCACGCTTCTACCAACTACCCGGGGGTCCGGGATCTTCCCGGTCAGCGACCCCCGGCGATCAGGAGCGGTGCCCCGCCCGGCGCGGACGCCGGGCGCCCGTTCGCGGCAGGCACCCCCAGCAGCGGCGAAGTCGGAACGGTGGACAGCAGTCCGCGCGCCGCCAGCTCCGGCGTGACCCCCTCACCGAACCAGTACGCCTCCTCCAGATGCGGGTAGCCGGAGAGCACGAAGTGCTCCACCCCCAGCGCGTGGTACTCCTCGATCCGGTCGGCGACATCCGCGTGACTGCCGACCAGCGCCGTGCCCGCACCGCCCCGGACCAGACCGACCCCCGCCCACAGGTTCGGCGAGATCTCCAGCTTGTCGCGCGAGCCGCCGTGCAGGGCCAGCATCCGCTGCTGTCCCACCGACTCGCTCCGCCCCAGAGCCTGCTGCGCGGCGGCGATCGTCGCCGGATCGAGATCGCCGAGCAGTCGGTCCGCCGTCGCCCACGCCTCCTTCGCCGAGTCGCGCGAGATGGTGTGCAGTCGGATCCCGAACCGGACATCGCGACCCTGCTGCCCCGCGAGCCCGCGAATCCAGTCGATCTTCTGCTTCACATCCGCCGGCGGCTCGCCCCAGGTCAGATACACATCGGCGTGTGCGGCGGCCACGGGGCCGGCCGCCGACGACGACCCGCCGAAGAAGATCTCCGGCAGCGGGTCCGGCGGCAGCGCCGTCAGCCCGCCCTCCACCTGATAGTGCTCACCGTCGAAGTCGTACGGCTGCCCGCTCCACACACCCCGGACCACCGAAAGGAACTCGGCGGTCCGCGCATAACGCCGGTCGTGATCCAGATGGTCACCGAACCGCCGCTGCTCGGTCGAGTCACCGCCCGTCACCACATTGAGCAGCAGCCGGCCCCGGGTGATCCGCTGATACGTCGCTGCCATCTGCGCCGCGAGCACCGGCGAGATCACCCCTGGCCGGAACGCCACCAGGAACTTCAGCCGCTCGGTGTGCTGCGCCAGCGCCACCGTCGTCAGCCAGGCGTCCTCGCACCAGGTGCCGGTCGGCGTCAGTACCGCCTCGAAGCCCAGCTGCTCGGCCGCCTTGGCGATCTGTGCCAGATACTCGACATCGGGCGCCCGGACCCCGCTCACCGGAGTGATCCGGTCCCGCTTGATCCCGCCGTCGGTGTACGCGTGGCGGTCGACGAGCGTGCGGCCGTCACCGCCTGTGGGGAGGAACCAGTGCAGATGGACGTTCATGACGTGGCCTTTCCGTACGAGCGGGGGGCTGCCGAGGACGCGGGCAGATCGCGGTTGAACCGGGTGTCGACGTAGTCCTTGAAGGCGAACCTGCGTGGAATGAGTTTCAGATCGGCGAAGGTGTCGGCGATGGCCTGCTCGGACGCGATCGCCGCCGGGTCGACGGCAACGGGCACCCGCGTCCCGTAACTGCGCTTCACGGCGTCCAGCGCGACGTCGTACGGCAGCCCGGTCTCCTTAGCCCAGACCTTCGCCCACGTCTCCGGATGCTTGAACACCCAGCTCTGCGCCCGCTTCAGCCGGACCAGCAGATCGCCGATCGCCTTGGACTTCCTGGTGTCCTTCAGGGCCGCGGGAGAGGCGACCTGGAAGCTCAGGCCGTTGACGATGCCCTCACCCGTGCTCAGCACCCGCGCCTGCCCGCTGCGCAGGATCTGCGAGGTGTACGGATCCCAGATGGCCCAGGCATCGACCTTGCCCCGGCTGAACGCGGCCAGTGCGTCGGCCGGCTGAAGGAAGTTCAGCTTTACGTCCGAGAGGCTGAGCCCCGCCTTCTTCAGCGAGGCGACGAGTTGGTAGTGGGCCGAGCTTCCCTGGGCCACCGCAATGGACTTGCCCTTCAGTTGCGCGGGCGTCTTCAGGCCGGAGCCCTTCGGCACCACGATCGCCTCGCCCGCCGATGAGCCATGGGAGGCACCCACCACCACGATCTTGGATCCGGAACCCGCCGCGAAGACCGGCGGTGTGTTGCCGACACCACCGATGTCCACGGCCTTGGCGTTCACCGCCTCCAGAAGTGGCGGCCCGGAGGTGAAGGTCGACCATTTGATCCGGTAGTCGAGGTGGTCGAGCTCTCCCGAGGCCCGCAGGATCGCCTCGTAACCCCCCTTCTGGTCACCGACGGCGAGTGTGACGCCGCCCTGGCCGTCGGTGCTGTCCGTGGTGGAAGCGGACGAGGCACCACCGCAGGCGGTGAGCAGCAGGGTGAGCGGCAGAAGCAGAGCGGGCAGGGTACGGCGTCTCATGACATGCCTCTTTCCGAAGGTCGAACGCATGGGGAAGATGTGCTGGGCAGGGGGCGGCCGGTCAGGCGGCCTCGGCCGGAGAGGCGTCCTCCGCGACACCCAGTTCGGTCAGCAGCCGGGAGCGCAGCGCGGCGAACTCTGGACTGCCCACGGTGCGCGGCCGGTCCAGATCAACGGGTGTCCCGTACGCGATGGCGCCGTCCCGCATCACCAGCGCACGGTCGGCCAGCAGCAGCGCCTCGTCCACGTCATGTGTGACGAGCAGCACCGCGCAGCCGCGCCGCTGCCAGAGCTCGGCGACCAGCTGCTGCGCCTTGATCCGGGTGAGCGCGTCGAGCGCACCGAACGGCTCGTCGAGCAGCAGCAGATCGGGTTCGCGCACCAGGGCACGCGCCAGCGAAGCCCGCTGCGCCTCGCCACCTGAGAGCGTCTTGGGCCACGCGCCGGCCCGCTCAGCGAGCCCGACCTCCTCCAACGCCCGCTCGGCGACCGCCCTTTCCGGTTTGTCCGGCAACCCGAGCAGCACATTGCGCCAGACCCGCTTCCACGGCATCAGCCGAGGCGCCTGGAAGGCGACAGCCCGCCGCTTGGGCACCAGCACCGTGCCCGTGATGTCGCGGTCGAGCCCGGCCAGTACCCGCAGCAGAGTCGACTTCCCGCAGCCGCTGCGCCCCAGCAGCGCGGTGAACTCCCCGGCGCGCAGGGTGAGATCGAGCCCGTCGACGACGGCCCGCCCGTCGAAGGAACGGGTCAGTCCCTCCACCCGAACGGCGGTGTCGGACCGGGCGCTCACTGGCCCGTGAAGGTCGGTCGCCATTGCAGCAGCAGCCTTTCGAGTATCCGGACGATGACATCGGCGGTGAGGCCGAGGAATGCGTAGACGACCAGGCAGACGACGATGACGTCGGTCCGGAAGAACTCCCGGGCCTGGTTCATCAGGAAGCCGATCCCGGCGTCGGCGTTGACGGACTCGCCGAAGACCAGCGCCAGCCAAGCGGTGGCGAGCGAATAGCGCAGCCCTGTCATGGCCCCGGGGAGGGCACCCGGCAGCACCACATGCCGGATGAGCCCCCAGCGCCCGAGCCCCAACGACTGGCCCGCTTCGATGAGTTGCTCGTCGACGCCCCGGATACCGGCGTACACATTGAGGTAGAGATGGAAGGCCACGCCGAGCGCGATCAGCGCCACCTTCGGGGCCTCGCCGATCCCCAGCCAGATGATGAACAGCGGGATCAGCCCTACCCAGGGAACGGTCCGCAGCATCTGCACGGTCGCGTCGACGAGATCCTCGCCGAGCCGGGACAGCCCGGACACCAAGGCGAGCGCGGTCCCGACGACACCACCGAGGACCAGGCCCGCGGCGACCCGCTGGAGCGAGATCCCCATCGCGGACGGCAGGGTCCCGTCGGCGATCAGATCCGATCCGGCCCGGGCGATGGTTCCGGGCGACGCGAGCACATCGGGATGCAGAACGCCCGTCGCGCTGAGCACCTGCCACAGCGCGAGAAGCAGCACCGGGCCGATGGCTCGTCGCAGCGGGCGGGGTACGGACCGCAGCCGTGAGCCACGGGCGGACTCCGGCACGACAGGCTCGAGTTCGACCGCCGTACAAGTACCGGATTTGTTGATTTCCTCTGATATATCCGGCGGGGCGAGGGCATGGCCAAGGGTCATGAAAGCTCCACGAGCAGTCCACGGAAGAGGAGAACGCACGCCTCTACAGCCCGACACCCCGACGGCGGACCCGCTACGGCACGGGAGCTACGAAAGGGGCGGGGTGAGATGGTGTACGGCGAGGCGCCTACGGCGACAGAGAGGTACGCAAGCCAGGTGCGGGCCGGATGGGCCCTTGTTCACCTGCGGAATACGTGCTGAAGGAACGTCAGCAACCGCGACAACACGCGGCAGAGGCCACACGCAGCAGGTCGATGTGACCGCGCGAAGTGAGCAGAGCTGAACGGAACATGTCGCTGAACGTAGCGACGCACCTGGGAACCGGTCAATACTGTCTCGGCACGTGGACGCACCATCTTGCGCCACGAGCGAGAAGATGGGGGCATGCCTGATGCCTTCACCACCAGCGTTCTGCACCTCACGACCGGTGACACCGAGACGGTCACCGACCTGACGGCCGACTGCGAACGGTTCCTCAGCCGCGCCGCCGTCGGCCGGGACGGCCTCCTCAATATTTTCGTGCCGCACGCAACCGCCGGAATCGCCATCCTGGAAACCGGCGCGGGCAGCGACGACGACCTCCTCGCCACCCTTCACGCGCTGCTGCCCGCGGACGACCGCTACCAGCACCGCCACGGCAGCCCCGGCCACGGCCGCGACCACGTACTGCCGGCCTTCATCGCACCGCACGCCACATTGCCGGTGATCGGCGGACAGCTGGAACTGGGGACATGGCAGTCGGTGTGCCTGGTCGACACGAACGTCGATAATGCGGACCGTCAGGTGCGTCTGAGCTTCGTCGGTTAGTCGATACTCATCGTGGCGCCAGTTTGACGACAGCCAACCTGCGAGTCGAGTGCGCCGGTGAAAATGACGCTTTTGGCAAGCGGGGATGCGTCAGGGGCGTCCGAGGGCGCGGACGGTCCAGCCCGCCTGGCGCCAGGTCTCGGTGTCGAGGGTGCCGCGGCCGTCGAAGACCCTCGGAGTTCCGGCGCGGGCGGCGAAGTGGCGCGGGTCGATGTGGGAGAACTGCGGCCACTCGGTCAGGTGCAGTCGCAAGTCGGCGTTCTGGACGGCGGCGCTGGGGTCGTTCGGCGCCTCTGCCTTCACCACCCCCGTCACGAGATGGCTTGTCACCCCCGCCGACGAGACCGCCGACCACTGCGGCGGCGGGCAGGTCGGACGGGCCGACCTCGACGAACTGGGTGAAGCCGCAGACGACGCCCGCCGCTGGGACTCCGAATACGGCGGCGGGAACTGGAAGGCCAACCCCGCCACCGACTGCCTCGACCACCGGGCCGGTCCCCTGCTGCAAGGTAGCTTCTTTGACGAGATCGGCCGTGAACTCTTCTCGGTGACCGCCGAGCTGTCCCGGCTCGCGGGATGGACGGCATTCGACGTCGGCGAGCACGAACTGGGTCAACGGCACTTCATCCAGGCCCTCCGCCTCGCCCGCGCCGGCGGCGACATGCAGCTCGGCTGCTATGTGCTCACCACCATGGCCATGCAGTCCCTCATGCGAGGCTTCGCCTCGGAGACCGTGGACATGGCCCAGGGCGCCTTCGAGCGGGCCAAGGGCCAGGCCGTGCCCCGAGTGCTGGCGTTCACCAAGTTCATCGAAGCCCGCGCTCACGCCCGCGAAAGCGACCCCCGGGCTGCCTCCCGGGCCCTGAAAGCCTCCGAAGACCTTCTCGGCCGAGCGAAGCAACAGCGGCGACGAACCCGCGTGGATCGACTTCTGTCACCACGCCCGCCTCTCGGTGGACGCTGCCGAGATCTTCCGCGACCTGAAGAACCCCAGGATGGCCCTGACCTGGAACCAGCAGGCCGCCGCAATGCTGTCCGGAGTGTTCGCCCGCTCTGTCGGCATGCGGCTCGCCATCGTCGGAACCGCCCACCTCCAGGCCAAGGATCTGGATCGCGGCCTGGAGCTGGGCAACCGCAGCGTGGACATCCTCGCCCGGGTCCAGTCCTCCCGGGCCAAGGACTACGTCAGCGAGTGCGACGCGGCCCTCGCGCCTTGGCGGCGCGAGCTGACCGTCCGCGAGTTCATCCACCGGAGCCGCAAGGAACTCGGAGTTGCCGGCCTGACCAGCCATCCTCTCGACAACGTCAGAACCTGTCTGGCCCTGCAAGATCTCAAGTAGTGGGTAGCCGGAACGGGATGACGTTGTCCGGGGCGTCGGCGGACTCCGGAGCTGACGGCGTGCCCTTCTCGCGGACGAGGACGGCGCCGGCAAGGGCTGGGGGAGTCGCCCGCTGACAGAGACACCCGTTTGCTTCTCACCGCGAACTGGCACGTCCCAGCTCTGCGCGCCCCCGATGGCCTCACTGTCGTTGCCCTCGCCGTTGAGGCCGACGTCCACCGCATGACCCCCCTCAAGCGGCATGCCCATCCGAAGAACGAGTTCTACGAGCGCATCCGCACACCGCCCCCACGCCGAACAGGCACACCTGGAACGACCGCAACTGGAAGCCGCCTGGGACCAGCTGGCCACCGACGGCTCGATACGCCTCACCGCTGTCGGCGCGCTGGACCACACGTCTTTGAGTGCCTGCTGGACCTGCTTCGCGACAAGGTCTGGGTTCCCGAGGGTCCGCCGATCTCGCACAGGAGTATGTCGACCGTTGATCCACATGCATCAACTCCCGTGTCCAGACGCCGGGTTGTGGTGAGTCGCGCGTGGGAGTCGTGAAGAGTTCGCGTACGAATCTCGGGATTCGGTCACAGGAGCGGAAAACTCGGAGGGCTCACTCGGCGCTTCCGAACAGGTCGGACGCCGACCATGCGATGGGAGACCCGATCAACGATGTTCACTCTGGTATGGAGCAGAGTGCGGACGGCCGCGCTCGCGCTCTCGGCCGTCGCAGCCCTCGCCGTCGGCACGACCGGCGCGGCAGCGGCCCCCGCCCCCGCGAAGCAGGGGCCAACTTCGGTGGCGTACATCGAGGTGAACAACAACAGCATGCTCAACGCCGGCAAGTACACGCTCGCCAACGGCGGCGGCAATGCCTTTGATGTCGCCGTGATCTTCGCGGCGAACATCAACTACGACACGAGCACGAAGGCGGCATATCTGTACTTCAACGAGAATGTGCGTCGCGTCCTCGACAACGCCGCCACGGAGATACGGCCGTTGCAGCAGAAGGGCATCAAGGTCGTCCTCTCGGTGCTCGGCAACCACCAGGGTGCAGGGTTCGCCAACTTTCCGTCGCAGCAGGCGGCGTCGGCGTTCGCGAAAGAAATGTCGGACACCGTGGTCAAGTACGGACTCGACGGTATCGACTTCGACGACGAATACGCCGAGTACGGCAACAACGGCACTGCCCAGCCCAACGACAGCTCGTTCGTGCACCTGGTGACGGCATTGCGCGCGAACATGCCGGACAAGATCATCAGTCTCTACAACATCGGCCCGGCTGCGTCGCGTCTGTCCTACGGCGGCGTCGACGTCTCCTCCAAGTTCGACTACGCCTGGAACCCGTACTACGGCACCTGGCAGGTCCCCGGCATCGCACTGCCCAAGTCGAAGCTGTCGCCTGCAGCCGTCGAGATCGGCCGGACCTCGCAGAGTACGGCCGCCGACCTCGCCCGTCGCACCGTCAGCGAAGGATACGGCGTCTATCTGACGTACAACCTCGATGGCACCGATCGCAGTGCCGACGTCTCCGCGTTCACCAGGGAACTGTACGGCAGTGACGCCGTCTACACGCCGTAAGGCGGCCACACGCCCCGGCACACGATGCACCCTCGGGGTCTGCCGCATCCCATAGGCCCGCGACCCGTGCAGGCCGCGCTGTCGACAACGATGTCGGGGGCGCGGTCGCGCGCGGCGACACACATGACACTTACCTGTACGCGGACGACTTCGCGTACGAAGAGGGAAAGGCCAAGGTCGGCAGGACGTTCCAGCCGTACCTCGCCTCGCGCGGGAACCAGCCCCGCTACATGGTCGACCAGACCGGCGCACGGGAGGTGGGCGGCGACGGAGTGCTGTACCAGTACATGGACCAGTCCGTGAAGGACACCGCCGCCTGGAACAAGAACACCCCCAACACCATGGTCGGCGAATTTCGTTGGGAGAACTACAAGGCGTCCGTCGATGTCTCCTTCCCCGCCCCGGTCGGCGGTCCCGCGGCCCTGGGCGAGCGCCAGCAGAAGGGCATGGCGATCAGCGACGCCGCCGACAACCTGCGCATCGGTCCCGACGGTGCCAGCGAGGTCGACACGGCGCCGATCCGCCGTGCCCTCGCGGAGGTCGCGGCGCCGGAGCAGTGGGCGTACACGGTCGCGTCGTGGGACGTGTTCGGACATGCCGTCGCCGCCGCGAAGTCCGCCGTGGCCGGGCAGGAGGGCCTCGACACCGTCGGCGCCGAGCAGCTCGCGAGCAGGCTGTGAACGGCGTACGACCAGTTTGCGTGCAAGGAGGACGCCGCCCGGTAGACAGCTCTCGTGCAGGCGAGCGGTCACGGTGGAGGTCTCATCGGGGCCGCTCAGGCCGGTTCGCGGCGCAGCGTCGTGGGCGCGGGCACGGAGTGCGGTGCGGCCGGCAGCGACGAGGCGCGGATCATCAACTCCGGTAGAATGAGCGCCCGTTGGGCCGGGCGGCGACCGCCTTCGAGGAGGCGCGCCAGCATCATCTCGACGGCCGTGCGGCCCACGAGTGCCTTGGGCGGCCGTACTGCTGTGATGGCCGGGTCGGCGAGATGGGCGACCTCGTCGTCGTAGCTGACGATTGCCAGGTCGTCGGGCACGCGGATGCCCTGCTCGGTCAGGTACTGGACCACCGAGATTGCGTCGGGGTCGCTGTGCACGATGAGCGCGGTGATGTGGGAGCGGCGGCAGCCTTCCAGGATGTCACCGATGATTTGGCGGTGTCCCGGTACGTCGAGGGCAACGCTTTCGCGTATCAGGAAGCCGGCGGACAGACCGAGTTCGGCACAGGCACGGTGCCACCCCACGGCGAGGTGCGCAGAGGTGGGACTGCCCTTGGACAGCACGAGCCCGATATTGCGGTGGCCGAGCGTGTGCAGATGCCGGACCGCCATCTCCAGCCCGGTCGCGTGATCGCTGCGCACCCATTCGAGCTGGTGCGGCGTCGGGGTCCAGTCGGGCGTGTTGCGCTCCACGAAGACCACGGGGACCGGCAGTCTGCCGATCCAGTCGATCATCTCGTGCATGCCGGGGCCCTCCAGGCTCGGCGCGAGGAGCAACCCCTGCACCTGCCCGGATTCGGTCAGCCGGACGATCTGTCGGCGGTCCTCCGCCTGGTCGTAACTGGACCCCCGCAGGCGGACGTTGACGCCGTGAGCCGCTGCGGCGTTGCGGACCCCACTGACGATGTGCGGCCAATAGAAGTCCAGCGAGGGGACGACCATCCCGATCGTGAATGCGGGCATCGCGAGGCGCCTCCGGCGCACCGGCTCCTGCTCCAGGGCGGAGGGCAGCGTGGCCCCGCCGTGCACCCGGGTCAACAGGCCGCGTTCGGCGAGCGCCGCGATGTCGCGCCGGATCGTCAGCTCGCTGACCGAGAGGTCCTGCGCGAGATCGCGTACGCGAACAGCGCCGTGCAGCCGCAGCTGATCCATCAGCCGTTGGCGGCGTTGCAGCGCGAACAACTGGTCGGTCCTCGCGGGAGGTCCCGCGGGTCCCTCGGGCCCGGTGGGCCGTGTCGACGCCATGGCACATCCCCTCCCGTCCGGTGCCGAGCCCGGGCGATGTTCGAGTTTGTTCGGCTTGTTTCGTCCGTGGTCGAGCTCTGGTGGGTCTGTGTGGGTGACCACTATCTCTGACTCAGCGTCTTCTGGCTGGAACTCGCCGGAAACACGGATGGCACCTGCTGTTTGAGCGGGTGCCCAAAGGCAGAGGAGCCCGCACCGCATGCAGACCAAGGCCCGCGCTCTGGTCGTGATGAGCAGGTCCAGCTTCGAGGCACACTTCGATCAGGACCGGCTGCGCCGTCTCGCCGACCTCGTGACCCTGGACGAGCCCTGCTGGACGGACGACCTCGACAGCGCAAGGTCGCGCGAACGCCTGGCCCGCGCCGAAGTGCTGCTCACGTCGTGGGGCGCGCCCGCTCTCACACCGCAGCGGCTCGCCGCGGCACCCCGCCTGCGGGCCGTGCTGCACGGGGCGGGCAGCGTGCGCGACCTGGTCGGGCAGGAGGTGTGGCGGCGCGGGATCCGAGTGACCAGCGCTGCCGACGCCAACGCCGTACCGGTGGCGGAGTACACCCTCGCCGCGATCATCTTCGCCGGGAAGAAGGTCCCGTTCCTCGCCGCCGACGAGCAGCGCGCGTACGAGGGGTGGGGCTCGGTCACCGGCTACGGCGACCTGTCCAACTTCCGCAGGACCGTCGGCATCGTCGGCTTCTCGCGGATCGGCCGTCAGGTCGTCGAGTTGCTGCAGGTGCTGCGCGGCACCACCTGCCTGGTGGCCGACCCGTACGCCGACCCGGAGGAGGTGGCGCGGGCCGGTGCGAGGCTCGTACCGCTGGAGGAGATGCTGCCGCGGGTCCACGTGCTGTCCGTGCACGCCCCCGAGCTGCCCGAGACCCACCACCTCATCGGCGCGGAACAGCTGAGCACGCTCCCCGACTTCGCGACGGTCATCAACACCGCGCGCGGCTCGCTCGTCGACCCCGACGCGCTGGCCGCCGAGTGCGCTTCCCGCCGGCTCTTCGCGATCCTCGATGTCACCGATCCCGAACCACTGCCCGCCGAATCGCCGTTGCGCCGCCTGGCCCGCGTGATGATCACGCCGCACATCGCCGGGTCCCTGGGCAGCGAGATCGGCCGGCTGACCGACCACGTCCTCGACGAACTCACCCGCTGGGTCGCCGGCAAACAGTTGCGGGCCGAGATCACCGCGGAGAGCTGGGCCCTGGGCCTGAGCGCCTGACCCCGACTTGCTCCACCGTCCCCAACCGCTCAAAGGAGAGCCGCCGCAATGAAGTTGACGAAGAACCTCGCCCGTATCGCGCCGTTGGTCGTCGCCGCGACCCTGACTGCCACCGCCTGCGACGCCAGCGGCACGGACAGCACCTCGTCGTCCAAGGGCAATACGGTCGTGAAGGTCGCGTTGTGGAACTACAAGACCACGCCCGAGTTCAAGGCCCTGATCGACGGTTTCGAGGCCAAGAACCCCGACATCGACGTCCAGTCGGTCGACATCCTCGCGGACAACTACCCGGAGAAGGTCACCACGATGCTTGCGGGCGGTGACACCACCGACGTCCTGACCATGAAGAACGTCACCGACTACGCCCGCTACGCCACGCGCGACCAGCTGCTGCCGCTGACCGATGAGGCGGCCAAGTTGGACAAGGCGTCGTACTCCGGTCTCGACGACTACAACCTCAAGGGCAAGTACTACGCGCTGCCCTACCGCTCGGACTTCTGGGTCCTCTTCTACAACAAGGACATGGTCGGCAAGGAAGACCTGTCCGAGCTGACCTGGGACGACTACGCGGAGCTGGCGAAGAAGTTCACCAAGGGCTCCGGCTCCGACAAGGTCTACGGCACCTACCTGCACACCTGGCGCTCCGTCGTCCAGGCGATCTCCTCCGCGCAGACCGGCGGCGACCAGCTCGGCGGCGACTACGCGTTCTTCAAGGACCAGTACGAGATGGCCCTCGGCCTGCAGAAGGCGAAGGCGACCCTGCCGTTCTCCACGGCCTCCAGCAATCAGATCACCTACGACTCGCAGCTGACCACCGGCAAGGCCGCCATGGTCCCGATGGGCTCGTGGTGGGCGGCCGCGCTGCTTGCCGAGAAGGCGCAGGGCAAGAACGACATCAACTGGGGCATGGCGCCGATGCCGCAGGCCAAGAACGACGGCAAGAGCGTCACCTTCGGTTCGCCGACCGCCTTCGCCGTCAACAAGAAGGCCCGCAACGCGGACGCCGCCAAGAGGTTCGTCACCTGGGCCTCAGGTCCGGAGGGCGCCGCCGCCGTCGCGAAGATCGGCGTCACGCCCGCGTACACCAGCGACAAGATCCTCGACACCCTCTTCTCCGTCGACGGCATGCCGACCGACGCACTGTCCCGCAAGGCCATGCAGCCGACCACGGTGCAGCTGGAGATGCCGGTCAGCGACAAGACCTCCGACATCGACCAGATCCTCAAGGAGGAGCACGAGATGATCATGAGCGGCGAGAAGTCCGTCGACGAGGGCGTCAAGGAGATGGACAAGCGTGTGAAGGACGAAGTCCGGTGAGTATCGTCGCACCCCCCGTCACGCAGCACGCGACCGACGGCGCTTCCGCAGCCCCCCGGGCCGCCGCGAAGCGCCGGCGGCGCCGCAACCTCCTGGTCGGCTGGTCGTTCATCCTGCCGAACTTCCTCGGGTTCGCCGCCCTCACCCTCGTCCCGGTGATCGGCGCGCTCGCGATCTCCTTCACCGACTGGGACTCCTACTCCGCACCGAAGTGGGCGGGCCTGGACAATTTCCAGCGGCTGTGGAACGACTCCAACTTCTGGGCCGCGCTGCAGAACACCCTGTACTACGCGGCAGGACACATCCCGCTCACCCTCGTGGTCTCGCTCGGCCTCGCCGTGCTGCTCAACCAGAAGCTGCGCGGCGTGCACGTCCTGCGGACCGCCTTCTTCTTCCCGTACATCACCTCGCTCGTCGCCGTCGCCGTGGTGTGGAACATGCTGCTGAGCCCCGAGTCGGGGCCGGTCAACCAGTTCCTGACGTTCGTCGGCATCGACCACCCGCCGGGCTGGACCAGCTCCCAGGACTGGGCGATGCCTGCGCTGATCATCACGAGCGCGTGGCGGGACATGGGCTATTACATGGTGCTGTTCCTGGCCGGACTGCAGACCGTCCCGGCCGAGCTGTACGAGGCGGCCCGCATGGACGGCGCGGGCCCCTGGCAGCGGTTCTGGCACGTCACACTGCCGGGGCTTCGGCCCACGACCTTCTTCGTCACCGTCATGATCACGGTCTCCAGCTTCAAGGTCTTCGACCTGGTGCAGGTCATGACCGAGGGCGGGCCGGGCCGGTCCACCCTCGTCCTGTCCCAGCTGATCTTCCGTGAGGGCATCACGCAGGGCCGTTTCGGCTACGCCTCGGCGGTCTCCCTCGCGCTCTTCCTGATCTGCCTGGTGATCACGGTGATCCAGTTCCGGATGCAGCGAAGGAGCGAGCGATGAGCACCCCCGTGCTGCGCAAGGACAGCAGCGCGCCCACGGACCCGGCTCCCGCAGGTCCTCCGGCGGAGCCCCGCGCCCGCGGCGGCGCGATGGTGGTCACCGGGCAGATCGCCCTGTACGCGCTTCTCGCCGTGGTGGCCCTTGCGGTTCTCCTGCCGTTCATCTGGATGCTGATCTCGTCGGTCAAGGATGACCGCGACGTCTTCACGGTGCCGATCCAGTGGATCCCCGAAGAGTTCAAATGGGCTAATTTCACCACCATCTGGACGCGGGTTCCGTTCGCCGCCTACCTCGGCAACTCGTTCTTCCTGAGTGTCGTGATCACGTTTCTGCAGGTGCTCACCGGCAGCTTCGCGGCGTACGGCTTCGCCAAGATGCGCTTCCCGGGCCGGGATGTGCTGTTCACCGGCTACATCGCGACGATCGCGGTGCCCTGGCAGGCGTACATGGTGCCGCAGTACGTGATCATGCAGAAGCTCGGCCTGGTGAACTCGTACACGTCACTGATCCTGCTGCAGGCGTTCGGCGCGTTCGGAGTCTTCCTGATGCGGCAGTTCTATCTGACGATCCCGGACGAGATCAGCGAGGCGGCACGCCTCGACGGCCTGACCGAGTACGGCATCTGGGCGCGGATCGTGCTTCCGCTGTCCAAGCCGGCACTCGCGAGCCTCGCTCTGCTGACGTTCGTGAACACCTGGAACGACTACATGGGCCCGTTCATCTACCTCACCGACAACCGCCTGTGGACGGTGCAGTTGGGGCTGCGCGCCTTCATCGGGCAGTACGACGCGGAGTCGGCGATGATCATGACGGGTTCGGTGCTCTCCGTGGTGCCGGTCCTGGCGGTGTTCCTGCTTGGCCAGCGCTACTTCGTCCGGGGCATCGCGACGACCGGTGTGAAGGGCTGAGGGGTGGAGAGGATGGAGGCGAGCCGACGCCCGCGGCTCAATGTCGCCTACGGTTCATGGGAGTTGATATGGGCGCACGTCCACCGTGTCCTGGTCGTCAACCTCGGGATCGCCGTGACGAATCTGCCCCTGCTGGCCGCGCTGCAAGTGACCCATCAGCCGTGGCGGCACCCACTGTTCTTCGGGCTGTTGCTGCTGACGCTGCCGGGACCGTCCCTCGCCGCCGCGTTCGCGTATCTCGACGCGGCAACCGGGGACGAACAGGCGCCGGTACGGCTGTTCGCCCGGGCGTACCGACAGCTGTTCCGGCGAGCGGCGCTGGTCTCGGCACCCTTCGTGCTGCTCGTGATCGCGGCCGTCACGGATGTCGTGACACTGCGAACGTTCGTGCTGGGTACGGCAGTCGTGCCGATGGTGGTGGTGGTGGCGCTGGTGGCTGTCGCGGCCTGGCCGGTCGCGCTCGCGCATGTGGCCGGGGGTGGCGGCATCGGCCGCCGGCTCTTCCTGCTGGCACCGTACGCGGTGGTCCGGCACGGGCTGCTGGCCCTGATGAACCTCGTGCTGGGGATCGTGGTCCTGTTGCTCGTCAACCAGGCGCCGCTGTTGGGTCTCGCGGTGTTGCCTGGGTGCGCGCTGTTCGTGTTGTGGCGCAACTGCCGGGTCATGGCGGTCTTCGGCGATCCGGGCGCGGCGGGCGATCCTGTCGCGCGAGAGGGGAGGCGTGATGTCACCGACAGCTTCCGGTTGGGCGCGGGACCGGAAACATCCGCCGGACGCTGACTGGTTGGGCGGGCTGCATGCCCGTATCCGGTCGGCAGCGGCCTCCGCGCGGAGCACACACCTGCCGGACCTGCCGTTCTCCGTGTACCGCCGCTTCGACGACGACGGCGACCGTCTGGCGTACGAGGATCTGTACTTCCGGCGCCGAGCGCTGGTGACGGCCCTCGCCGCCGAGGCCGTGGTTGACCCGGCAGTCCAACTCGACTCATTGGAAGACGCGTTGTGGTCCGTCTGCGACGAGTACACCTGGGCGCTGCCCGCCCACGAGATGCATGCGACCCGCCTGGGCCGGGGTATGGACCAGTGCCTCGACCTGTTCGCCGCGCTCACCGCGCAGCTGCTCGCCGAGACGGTCCAGGTCTGCGGCGACCGGCTGGATCCCCGGGTCGCCGCCCGCGTGCGCGACCAGGTGGACCACCGGGTGCTGTCCCTGCTCGCCGACGACGAACGCCCGCTTCCGTGGGAGGACTGGGCACACAACTGGGCAGCCGTGTGTGGCGGTTGCGTGGGGCTCGCGGCACTGGCTTTGTGGGATCCGGGGCCGCGCCTGACACGAGTCCTGGACCGGTGCCGACGCGCACAACTCGTTTACCTCAGTGGCTTCGGCGAGGACGGGGGCTGTGCGGAAGGGGTGGGCTACTGGGTGTTCGGGTTCGCGCACTTCGTCTACTTCGCGGAAGGGCTGCGGGAGTTCACCGGGGAGGATCTGCTCACGCACCCCAAGGTGTCCGCCATCGCCCGCTTTCCGGGCGCGGTGCATCTGGGCGGCGGGTTGTTCCCCGCCTTCTCGGACGGGGAGGAACGGCCTCGCGTACCAGCCGGTCTCGCCCGACAGCTCGCGCGGAGGCTCGGGGTCCAGGTCCCCGCCGAGGCCGTGGAGGCCACGGACAGCGGGGCGGACCTCTCACGGGACTGGGCCGACCTCTCCCGAACCCTGCGCTGGGGCGCCCCGGGCCCCGCCCCCGCGCCGGAACCCGAGCCGCCCACGGCGTACCTCCCCGACCTCGCCTGGCTGGTCGACCGGGGACAGGGCGTGGCCTTCGCGGCCAAGGGCGGCCACAACGCCGAGCCGCACAATCACAACGACCTCGGCCACTTCGTACTGGCGGCCCGGGGTGAGGTGCTGCTCGCCGACCTGGGCGCCGGCGAGTACCGCAAGGGGTACTTCGACGAGGCCACCCGCTACGCATTCCTGCACGCCTCCTCGCGCGCGCACTCCGTTCCCCGCGTCGACACGCGCGAGCAGTCCGCGGGCGGCGCCCGCGCGGCACAGGTGTTGAAGCTCCACCTCCACGCGCACGGCGCGGACTTGACCCTCGACCTCGCCGGCGCCTACGAGGTGAACGGCTTGACAGCGCTGCGCCGCGCCTTCACCTGGCATCGCGACACCGGGCAACTGCTTCTCGTCGACGAGGTGGAGACAGAACGCCCGGTGCCGCTGGAGGAGGTGTTCGTCAGCCGGCTGCGCCCTGAAATCCGCGCGGACGGGGTGGTGTGGACCGGAAGCACGGCACGGGTCCACCTCAGCCTGCCGGGAGGCTGTGTCCCGCACGTCGAAACGGTGCACACCACCGACCATGAGGGTGCGCCCGACACCGTCCACCTCCTGCGGCTCGGCTTCGACCTTGTCGAGCGGCGGGCCCGGTTGCCGTTCCGTTTCACCGTCGGCTCTGCTGTCGGCGGGGACGGCCCCCCGGGAGACACCGGCGGAGGGCCCTTGCCGGCGTGAAGGTGTACGGGAACGGCAGGCCTACATGCCGACGGAGCAGGAGAAGGAGGCAGATTTCCTCGGCATGGAGGGTCCTGATCGGCGACCGCAAGACGGGATTCGGGTTCAAGTGGGTTCGGGCACCTGACCTCCCCGAGGTGGGGGCCGAAGGCGTAGCCCTTGCCGTCATTCCATTAAGAGCATATGCTCCTAATGTGAGGAAAATGCGAACCGCCGAACTCGGTATGTGGGCAGAGCGCTCGGGCGCGACCGAGGCAGGTCCCGTGAGGCATGAATTTTTGCTGACAAAATTCTGGATAAAAAATATCTCGATTGGCTCCCGGGGGGTGCTCACCCGAGCACCGGCGAGAGCGGAGGAGCTACGTCAATGGACGTGACGCGTATGCCCAGGCCACCTGGGGTGCTCGAGAACGAATGGGGAGCCCTCCGGCCCGCCGTCTTCGGAGCGGCGTACCGCTTGCTCGGCAGCGTGGCCGATGCTGAGGATGTGACCCAGGATGTATGGCTGCGGGCAGCCACAGCGGACCTGCGCGACGTCCGTGACCTCCGAGCCTGGCTGCTCACGGTGGCCGCGCGACGGTCGTACGACATCCTCAAGTCCGCCCGCGCCCGCAGGGAAACGTATGTCGGGCCGTGGTTGCCGGCGCCGTTGCTGACGGGGCCGGACGCTTCGGAGCCGGTACTGGTCGACGAATCCGTCGGGTCGGCGATGCTCCTGGTGATGGAGGAACTGAAGCCGCCGGAGCGTGTGGCCTTCATCCTCCACGACGTCTTCGGTCTCGAGTTCAGCCAGATCGCCGACGTGCTGGGCGCCTCCGGGGCGGCCGCCCGCCAGCTGGCCTCACGGGCGCGGCGGAAGATGGCCACGGCAAAGCAGTCCACGCCCCATGCTTCCCGGGCGGAGCGTGAGCGCCTGCTCACCACCTTCCGCGACGCGTACGAAGCGGGGGACATCGCCGGTCTGGTACGCCTCCTGCACCCCGATGCCGTCTATGTCACCGATGGTGGCGGCAAGCTCGCCGCGGCGCGCAAGTACATCCACGGCGGCGCGCGCATCGCCATGGTGATGGTACGCGTGGGGCGCCAGTGGCGCCCGGACAGCATTGAGGTCATCGAGGTCGGAGGCGAACCAGCGCTCCTGCTGCGTCGGGAAGGGCGGGCCGTCTCCGTGGACACGGTGGAGATCAAGGACGGCCTGGTCGTCGCCTACCGCAGGGTCCTCAACCCGGACAAGCTCGCGCACTTGTGACACCTCACGCCAGGTGCGGAGTTGCTCGCGCCCTGATTCGGGGCGGGGCTGTCAAGCCGCATTCCAGGGAGTGCGGGATCCGAGCAAGCCGGACCGCACGTTCGACGGACTCACAGGGATGAAACGGGCTCCTGCCACTCACTCATCAGCGTAGGTGGTGGGAGTCCGCCGCCCTGCACGCAGCAACATCCCTGGGCCCGAACAAGGCCTCGAATGACAGGCCCGGCTCCCGGGTTGCGTCCACCGCCGTGTCCGCGTACCCGACCCAGCGGCACGGCCCCGTCGGCGAACTCGGCCTGCCCACGCGAGATCGTCGACTCGGAGACCTCGGCCGGCCGCCACGACCGCGATCCCGCCGTGGCCCAGGACCTCGGCCTCGGAGGCCGGATACGGGAGCCGTTGTCGCTCGTCCAGGTGCGGCGGCAGGACCGCGAACTTCGCATCCAGGATGCTCAAGGTCTCGTCCGCTACAGCCATGCCATCCCATCTGCCATGCGGTGCAACGAAGTTGTGTCGAAACCGGCAGTCGTTCATTGACGGCTTCTGAACCGCATACAGGTCGTCGCCGACCACCAGCGCCGCTACGGCGTGAAGCGGCTGTGCAGCATCCTCGGCATCGCCCGCTCCAGCTACTGCTGCTGGTGCCGGACAGCTGCGGCCTGGGCTAGCCGGCGGGCGGCTGTTGCCGGGCTCGCCGCCCGGGTACGAGTCCTGCATCGTGAATCGGACGGCACCTGCGGTGTTGCCAGGATCACCGCCGAGCTCCGCGATGGAGGCGAGCGCGTCAACTGCCGGCGGATCGCGCGCGTCGTGCGGAGTATCGGCCTTGCAGACATGCGACTGCGTCGCAGGCATTGCACCACGGTCGCGGACCCGCCGAGGGCGAAGGCCCCGGACCCGATCGGCCGCGGCTTCACCGTGACCGAGCCGAACACGATGTACGTCGGCGACTTCACCGATCTCCCGCTGGAGAACGGGAAGTTGCACCACCCGGCGACGGTCGTCGACCTTGCTTCACGCCGCCTGGTCGACCCGGCGATCGCCGCTCACATGTGCACCGACCTCGTCACAGACGCTCTGGCCGCCGCCGAGCGGAGCCGAGGCAGCCTCGCCGGAGCCGTCATACACACCGGTCGCGGCGCCCATGGTGGATTCAACTGTGCGGGCAGACGTCTCGGGGCACGGTCTCAGAGCGCTCGCCATCACCTGTTCGAAGGTGATGACGAGCACTCGTCATGGAGGTGATGATCCCCGCCTTCGAGGGCCGGCTGTGTCCGCAAGAGACATCCGTCCCCGGTACCGGCCCGCGCCGGTTCATCCGGTGGCGACGGGAGACAGCAGGTCGGCCGCAGGCCGGTGGCCCCAGGCGGTGACCACAACCGGGCCGGCTCCCGGAGGCGCGGCCGATCCGGCTTCCGCTGCCGGCTCTTTCCTGATCAACCGTTCATGTGGACGGTGAAGTGCCTCTCGGTGGCACCGGCGGGAATGGTGCGAACGAAGCCCGAGGCCTTGCTGTACTTGCCCGACCCGCCGGTAATGCCGACGTCGACGTAGGACGGGGCGGGCAGGTGCAGCAGCGCTTGCCCGGCGAATTGCCCCTCAGGCAGGGAGAAGGTACCCAGGCACTGCAGCGCCGTCGGATTGACGTGGCTGATGGTGCAGATCGCGCTGTGATCGCCGACCTTCTTGCCGTCGCGATAGAGGTCTTCGTGGACGACGCGCTCGTCACCGATGCTGGCGCCCTTCTGGCCCAGATCCATTTCTGCGCTTGCGGTCTGTTTGCCGACCAGCTCGAAGATTTCGGTCCGGTGCTTCGCCGTGGGAGCGCTGATGGAAGTCGGCGTGTCCGCCGAGGCCCACGGCGCAAGAGTGATGCCGCCGGCGAGTGCCGTGGCCACACCAGCGGCCGCACTCAGATAACGCACCTTATTGGTCTTGAATATGTTCAGCATCATGTCGCTCCATTCGGTGGCGAATCGATGCGGTAGCGATAGAAGGGCTACCCTTCGGCCCCGATTGACAGGGCCGGCTTTGATCGACTCGCGAAACAACCCTCGTTCGGGTAGACGCTTTTGACGTTCCCATATGAATTCGTCACCTGTCAAACAGGTGACGATTCAACTCGGGCTCCCAGGCCGTCGGTGAGGTCCGTGAGGCCTCGGGCTCGACAGCAAGGGCAAGCCTTCAAGGAACTTCGGGGCGACCGGGCGTGGTCGCGAATGCCGGTCGCGACATCGGACCGGCCGCCCGAGGGTGCGAACCGGCAGCCCGGACCGGAATGTCCGCCCTCGCCGACGCCACTTAGGAGCATCTGCTCCTAAGTGTAATGCATGCCGCGCCGTCTGCCATGTGCCGACTAGATTCCCATGATCAACGGTGGTCGCCGGCAGTCTCCGCCCTGGCTCGACCGGCAAGATCGCGATCTACGGCTGGAGTGCTGCCGGCGAAGACGCCGCAGATCTGGGCTGTCACACCCGTGTGGGTCATCTCGTCTACCTGACGCGAGTCGAACCCCGCTGACGGGCCGGCGGCCGGACCTTCGAGGTGGGTGTACATGCCCCGGGTCTTTACGGAGCGAAGAAGGCGCATGTCGGCGGGTCGGCCAGGCCGGAGCAGCCGTAGATCTCCGCCGCCCGGGACTTGCCGAAGCAGCGCATGACACACGCTTTCCGATTGGAGAAATGCCGATGGATTCCTTTGCCATACACGCCGGTTCGATGTTCGACGGATTCAGCCTGTCGGGCCCCGCCACTGTGCACGTCTTGGGGGACCGTATTGTGCGCGTGGACCGCACCGGGGCACTGCCCGCCGACGGCAGCGCGGTCATCGACCTCGGCCGCTCGGCCTGCCTGCTGCCCGGCCTCGTCGACACCCATGTCCACCTTGCTTTCGACGCCGGCCCGGACCCCGTGACGTCCTTGGTCTCCGCCTCCGACAGCGACCTGCTGGTGCACATGCGGGCTGCGGCCCGGTCCGCTCTGCTGGCTGGCATCACCACCGTGCGCGACCTCGGTGACCCGGGCTACCTCTCGCTGGCTCTCGTGGAGGAGATGGTCGGGCACCCGGAGCACGGCCCGGAGATTCTGGCTGCCGGACCTCCGCTGACCACGCCAGGCGGCCACTGCCACTTCTTCGGCGGTGAGGTCGAGGGCGCCGAAGCGCTTCGTGCGGCCGTCCGCGAGCATCACGCCCGAGGCTGTGCCGTCATCAAGATCATGGCCAGCGGCGGCCATATGACACCCGGTTCGGTAGCGCCGCACGCGTCACAGTACGGCTTGCAGGACCTGCGTGTCGTCGTGGACGAAGCACACCGCCTCGGGCTGCCGGTGGCTGCCCACGCTCACGGCATCCAGGCCATCAGGGACGCAGTCGAAGCGGGCGTCGACAGCTTGGAGCACGTCTCCTTCCTCTCCGCCGACGGCGCCGTCTCGGACCCCGATCTCATCGACACCATCGTGAGGAAGGGAACCTTCGTCAGCCTGACGCTGGGTCAGGACCCCGGCGTGGCCCTGCAACTGTCCGAGACCATGGCCGCGTTCGCCAGTGCACTCCTGGATACCTACAGCAGCCTGAACAAGCACGGAGCCAACGTCGTCATCGGCACGGACGCCGGTATCGGTCCCGCGAAGCCTCACAACGTCCTCCCTCACGGCGTGGCCGACCTGGCCCGGCTGGGCGTCGCGCCGCTGGACGCGCTCATTTCCATGACCAGCTCGGCGGCCCGCCTGTGCCGTGTGGAGGGCCGCAAGGGTCGGATCGCCGCAGGTGCCGACGCCGACATCCTGGTCGTCACCGGTAACCCCGCGGATGACCCTGCGGCCATCCTTGACGTACAGGCAGTCTTCCGCGCCGGTATCCGGGTGCGGTGAGCTGACGGTCTTCCGCCGGGCTTCGGGTCACAACACCCGACGATGTCTCCCGGCGAACGGACAGCGGACACCGCGCCATGCCGATCAGCGACAAACATGGCGCAGCGACCGCCGTTCCGGCTCAACACCGAGCAGATCCAGGGCAGTTCCTTGACCGAGCCGCGGGGCAAGAGCCGCTACGCCTGGATGCACCGCATCCGGCCGTCGGCACGACATCGCGCCTTCGGCCGGATGGACGGAGGGGCTCCTGCGGTATCGCCGACGCCCAGGTCGAAATGAACCGCTCCTTCTTGTACCCGCAACCCGACCCGGGGGCCGGCACGGACTTTCTCTCCGGCCCGTGGACTTTTGGCGGCCACGGCGACCCGGTCGAGCCCACCAACATGGCCGTACACCTTGATGCCGCCGACGCTTCGATGGAGGGCAAACTGTTCAGCGACCGCGACGGCGAGATGCCGATCACCTCGCATGAGGGTGGTCCCACGCGGCGTGCGGTTCCGGGTGGAGCTGCTGGTCACAGCGGCCCGCGGCTACGCGCGGAGAACTTCGGCCATCCGTTCGTTCTGCCCGAACTCGGCCCCCTCGGTGTCACCGCGCCGCCGTCATGGCGAACCCGAAGCACTTCCGCGCCCCGGTCGAGTCTCATCCCTTCATCGCGCCATGCCCGCATCACGCATGTCAGGCTCAGGACTCCTTCAGCAATGCCTGGCAGGCGGACTGGGCGATCCAGGCCTGTGCGCGGTCGAACGGCCAAGCGCGTTCGCCGACGAGCGTGATCCAGGCGTGCGGACCCAGATAGAACAAGAGCAGGTCGATGGCCTCCGCAGGACTCACATCGGCGCGAAGCGCGTCGAGTGCCACGAGGCGGTCGGCCACACGGGTGAGGGCTTGGACGTAGTCATCCGCCCCCCGGTCCAGAACCGCTTGGACGGCGGGTTCGCCGGGCGGATTCCTGTAGAAAAGCCCGTACACGAGCTCCCAGTGGCGTTCATGCGTGAGCCGGGTGCCCTTGGCGGTCAGCTCGACCACGGTGTGTGGGTCGTCGCTGGCCTCGACCGCGGCAAGGTTGTCGGCGATGGCAGGGTCCGTGAGGGCCGGCTCCAGCAAGGCCGTCAGGATCTTCGGCTTGTTTCCCACACTGCTGTACACGGTGGGCACGGCGACCTTGCCCGCCTCCGCGATCTCTCCGATGGTCACCCCGGCGTACCCCCGGGCCATGAAGAGGGCATGCGCGCTGCTCAGGATGGCTTCGCGCGTGGCGGCCGCGGAGTCGGTACGACGGGGCGAGTTGTACTTCCTGCTGGTCACCGGCGCATTGTACCTCCCCTCCGGTAAGTCACTATATTGACAATAGATGCCTATTATGAATATGGTCGCCTACATGACGGATTTTTCTACTGAGCCCATCGCAGTCCTCGAGACCCGACTTGCCCATGGCGTCCACCGAGTGGCCACCACCCTGCTGGCGGAGGCGGCGGTTCGCCCTTCGGTGCCGCTGAGAGCGCTGGCACAGCTGCGCGACTTCCTCGTTGTGAACCTGCGCCATCACCACGAGAGTGAGGATGAGGACCTGTGGCCGCGGATTGTCGCGGCGGTGCCGGCTACCGCGCTCGCGCTTGATGAGTTGAGCGGGGAACACGAGCGACTGGACGAGGCGCTCGACCGGCTTGCTGCCGTCGCGGTAAGCGATGGCTGGACCGACGACAGCTCCGACGAAACTGTCGGCTCCGGAGCAGGCCAGGGCAGGGGCAGCACCGGTGACGCAATCCGGGATGAGCTTCACCGAGCGGCTGTCGCGGTACGCGACACGGTGCACGGTCACCTGGCCCATGAAGAGCCGATCCTTTTCCCTGCGCTGCGCGACCACATCAGTCCCGCGGAATGGGCGGAGTTCTCACAGCAGGTGATCGCCACCACGCCGCCCGTGGCCGGGCATCTCATGGTCGGATTCCTCCACGAGGTGGGTACGCCTGCGGAGGTTGAGCTCATGCTCGCGGCCCTGCCGGAGCCGGTCCGCCCGCTCATCCCCGCGATGCGCCGGCAGGCGGCAGAAGACCTGCAGATCCTGCGCGGGACCGGCTCGTGACCCCGGCCCCCGTCAGATGGCCGGACGCGGCGGATCCCGCCATCAGGGGCGACCTCACCGTCGCGGTCGCGTACATCACCCCGGCCGGGGGCGCGGTGGTCACCAGCGTCTCTCCGGTAGGCCTCGGAGACCGGGAGGCAGGTCTCATCAGCTTCACCACCTCGCTCGGCTTCCCGAAGAAGCTGGAGCGCATCCTGCGGAACCCGCACGTGTCGCTCGCCTACCACACGCGGGAGCACGGTTTCGCCGCGAGCAGCTCATACGTACTCGTGCAGGGCGCCGCGTCGGTCGACCTGCAGCCGTCACCGCAGCGCCTCGCGGAACTGAGGCAGGCCTCGGAGCCCTTCCTCGGGGAGACCAGGCGCGGGCCGATCTGGGACTGGCTGCTGCGCGAATATCACCAGGAGCGCGTTTTTGTCGACGTCGACATCCAGCGTGTCGCTGTCTGGCCCGACCTGACGGCCCGCGGCGCGGTGACGGTCACGGGTGCCGACCGGCCGGAGATGGCGACCGGGCAGAAGCCGCCGAAAAACGGTACAGATCCGCGCGTCGACGTCTCCGCGGTCGCTCGCCGGATCGGCGGACTGCCGCACCGGGTTCTGGCCTACCAGGGCGCAGACGGCCTCCCTGTCATTGTCCCAGTAGCGGTCAGCGGGCACGACGACACAGGGCTGCACCTCGACGTACCGCCGGGACTTCTGCCGCCGGGAGGGCGAAGGGCCGGTCTCCTCGCCCACGCCTTCCAACCGCAGTGCATCGGACTCGGCATGCGAACCCTCACCGGCTGGCTGACCGTCACCGACGAAGGCGCCCTCTACGCCCCCCACACATCCAAGGGCCTGGCCGCGCCACCGTACAAAACCCTCCTGACAGTGTCGAACGGCCTGCTGGCCAAGCACGGCCTATGGCGCGCCCGTCGCGACGGCACCGCCGAACGCCTGCGGCAACTCGCCGCTCGCGACCCGGTGAACTGACCCAGGCGCCCCCGGAGTGACCCGGGGCCCCGCCCAGAAGGATGTTGAAGCGTGTAGGCCGCGATGTGGACCCGCTGCGCACCAACCGCATTCTGGTCGAGTCGGCGTCCGGACGTCGTAGCGCGCTCACCGTGCAGCGGGGGAGCATTCCCCAAAAGCGGTTGGAACTTGCCGGGGTCCTGGGTTAGGGCCGACGTCGACTTCCTCGCCTGCCTCGGAGACCATCTGCTGAAGGGCGCGGCGTGCCCGTCAGCGGCCGTGGGGCTTTGACCCGCACTAATTGGATGTTTACTATCCAGATATGCGGACGAGCAAGGGTGTCGAGTGGGCGGTGCACACGCTGCTCAACCTGGCGTGGCTGGGCGACGGGGAGCCGGTGACGACTGCACAGCTGGCCGCAGGTCATGACTTGTCGCCGTCCTATCTGAACAAGCAGTTGCAGCACCTGGTCAAGGCCGGGCTGCTCGAGTCGGTGCCGGGCGCGCGAGGCGGCTTTCGGCTGGCCTGGCCGCTCGAGGCGGTGACCATGCTGGACGTGGTGCTCGCCATCGAGGGAGACGAGCCCGTGTTCCGCTGTGCCGAGATCCGCCGGTGCGGCACCATCGGGGAGCAGGTGCCGGAGAGCGGCTTCAGTCGGCCCTGCGCGGTGAACAGTGCCATGGCGCGGGCCGAGGTGGCTTGGCAGAGGGCGCTGGCCGAGCAGAGCCTCGCCGATGTACAGGCGACGGCTGTGGCGCACGCACCGGCCCTGGCGTCGCACGTGAGGCGAGGCATGGGGCGCGACTGATCCCATTTCCGCACTGTGTGGCCGCGCGTTTCGCTGTATTCCGATTCTGGATCAAAACTATCCCGATTATGTCCTTGGAGGCGCTGATGTCACGACTGGCCGATCGGCGATCAGCAAGGCCGGCCGGGCGCCGCAGCGCCGACGAGCCGGCACTGCCGGAGCGGAGACCGAGCGAAGGAGGTGCATCAGGATGACGATGACGGGCATGCCCGGAGGACCCGGGGTCCTCGAGGTCGAATGGGAGCTGCATCGGCCCGCTGTCTTCGGCGTGGCGTACCGGCTGCTCGGAAGCGTGGCCGACGCCGAGGACGTGGCCCAGGACGCGTGGCTACGTGCGGCGGGGGCGGATCTGCGGAGGATCGATGACCTGCGGGCGTGGTTGGTCACGGTGGCCGCGCGGCGGTCCTACGACGTCCTGAAGTCCGCACGTGCCCGCAGGGAGACATACGTAGGACTCGTGCGGCTCCTCCATCCGGAGGCCGTGTACGTCACCGATGGCGGCGGCGAGGTCTCCACGGCGCGCAAGCTCGTCCACGGCGGTCCGCGCATCGCCAAGCTGATGGTGGGGGTGGGGGGCCTCCGGTGGCGCCCCGATCGCATCGACCTCGTCGAGGTCGGCGGCGAGCCTTGCGCTCCTGCGCCGCCGGGCAGGCCGCGTCTTCTCCGTGGGCACGGTGGAGATCAAGGACGGTCTGGTCTCGGCGTACCGCAGGGTTCTCAACCCGGAGGAGATCGCGCACATCTGAGCCGTCACCGGACGGAACGTCGCCGTGCGAGACGGCGAACCCTCGACAAGGCTTACCCGACAGGCAACACCAAGAGGAGTTACCCATGACCGAGCAGCAGCGCGTCAACATCGGAAAGCAGGACCCGGCCAGCTACAAGGCCCTTCTAGCCCTGTCCGTGGCGGTGGAGGAGAGCGCCGCCGCGGCGGGCCTCGACCCGCTCCTGGTCGAACTGCTGAAGCTCCGCACGTCCCAGATCAACGGCTGCGCGTTCTGCCTCCGGATGCACACGCGTGACGCCGTCAAGAAGGGCGAGAACCCGGACCGGATCGCGGTGCTGCCCGCGTGGGAGGAATCCGGCTACTTCTCCGAGACCGATCGAGCCGCCCTGCGCCTGACCGAGGCGATCGCGCACGTGTCGGAGGGGCACGTGGGCGACGCGGACTACGACGCCGCCGCAGCCGTGCTCTCCGCGGACCAGGTCTCTGCGGTCGCCTGGCTGGCGACGGTGATGAACGCGTTCAACCGAGTCGCGATCACCAGTCGGTACCGGGTCGCAGGCTGACCCCCCGCCGGCCTCCCGGGCGGGCCCGACTGGATGTCGCCCTTCGGACTCGCGCCGAAAGTGGCGAGTACGGCCGGAGTCGTCGCCGCGAGCCCGGGGGGCCACCAACTGTGGGCCTTCCTCGCGCCGGGACTGCTCCGTAGGGAGAACTGGTCGCATGGTGTAACGAACGCCGCATATCACTGCGAAGCCGTCAGGGTTGAGGGCGTCCCGCGCAGCTCCGGTCGACCCGGCAGCCCCCGCCCCGCGGCGGACGGGGCGGCCTGACACGTGTCGCACACCGCCGTCAGTCCTCAGAGACCCTCTCGATTGGCTTGATCGTTAGTCTCTCCTTCGTGCTGACGACGGTGGAGCGCCTGGTTCCGGGCGGGCTGTGGGAGCTGTTCCAGCGGGTGGTACCCCCAGCGCCGGTGCGCCCGCAGGGCGGGGGCCGACGGCGTCACGGTGACCGGGAGGAGCTGGCCGCGATCTTGTTCGTAGCCACGACGGGGTGCGCGTGGCAGCAACTGCCGCCAGTCTTCGGGCCGCCTGGCCCGACCGCGCACCGACGGTTCACCGAGTGGAGCAGGGCCCGGGTCCGGGGCAAGCTTCACCGCCTGGTCCTGGACGAGCTCGGCGCACGCGGGGAACTGGATGCGGACCGGTCTGCCCCTCTCGATCGGCGTCTCCGCTGCCAACACCCACGACAGCCAGGGGCTGGAGCCGCTGGTGCGCGGCATACCTCCCGTCAGCTCCCGGCGCGGGCCTCGTCGGCGACGGCCGCCAAGCGCCACGGCGGTAAGGGGTACGACTACGGCCACCTGCGTCGATGGCTCCGCTCGCGGAACATCACGCCGCGCATCGCCCGCAAGGGCATCGAGTCCTCGCAGCGGCTGGGCCACCACCGCTGGACCGTGGAGAGAACGGTGGCCTGGCTTGCCGGATGCCGCCGCCTGCACCGCCGCTATGAGCGCGAGGCCGCGCACTTCCTCGCCTTCGCCGGCATCGCCGCCACCCTTTTCTGCTATCGCAGGATGGGCGGCCTTGCACCGCGGTAATTCGATGGCGCGCGCGGAACAGTGTGCCCACTCTGGTCCCCGTGGCAGAACCCAAATATCAGATTCGAGCCGTGCACACGGACTCCACGGTCACCGTCTACCAGGCGTACGCCCAGGAGATCGGCCTGCCGGCAGCCCGGGAGGGCCGTTTCCCGGAGGTGCGGAAGCGGGACCGGATGACATGGATCAAGCCGTCGTTCCTGTGGATGATGTACCGCTGCGGGTGGGGCGCCAAAGAAGGCCAGGAGACCGTCCTGGCTGTCGAGATCTCGCGTGAAGGCTTCGAGTGGGCACTGGAACACGCGTGCCTGTCCCACTACGAGCATGGCCTCCACGCCGACCGTGCCACGTGGAAGCGCCAATTGAAGCGGGCTCCGGCCCGAGTGCAATGGGACCCAGAACGCGACCTGCACCTTCAGCCGCTTGCCCACCGGTCGCTCCAGCTCGGCCTCGTCGGCGAGGCCGCACGCCTCTACGCCGATGAGTGGACCGTCTCTATCACCGACATCACATCGCTCGCCCACACCATCCACGCGCATGTACAGGACGGAGACCTGGACGCCGCACGGCAACTCCTGCCCCGTGAACATCCCTACCCCGTGAACGAAGGGGACCTGGCTCATCTGCACCGATGAGCGCATCTGCCAATTTGAGATGATCTCTTAGGCCTGCTTACCGCGAAGTGCATGCGGCTGAGCTGTCACACCCGTGTGCGTTATCTCGTCTCCCTGACGAGCCGCGGACGGTAAACAACGGGACGCCTGCCGAGGAATCCACCCACCGCAGTGGTGGATGGCAGAGGCAGCCCGTCGCAGGGCCCCTGGATCCGCGGCCGGGAGTCGACGTCGCTGCGGTGCGCTGTCCACCCGCGCAGTATCTCCACGGTGCTGTGGTGCGGCTGCTGCGCCCACGCGTAGTCACCCCGCGGGAGGCGTCACTGAGGGGCGAAGAGCAGTCCCTGCAGCCCAGACGGGCGCGATGAGGGCTTTTGTGGTCGTCGCGCCGTCTCCTGCACTTCGCCGAGGTCCATGCATGACGCCGCGTTCTGCGGTCCTGTATGAGAGGAACGATGCCGTATGGATGATGCCGGTGACGTGATGCCGATCGCGGAGCTGCTCGACGAGCGGCGGCATCTTCTCGATGTCGCCCGCCGGTTGCTGGGCAGAAGCAATGAGGCGGAGAACGTGATCGAGGAGATCTACCGCCAGTGGTACGAGCTGCCGGAAACCGCGCGCGCGGACATCGCCTCGCCCCGCGCGTGGCTGGCGAAGTCCGTGGCCGACATCTGCCTGGCCCGGCCCGCCCGGACCGAAGGACCCCACGAAGCCGGACCCGCGCCGACGCCGGTCGAGCGAACTGGCCCCACGCCGGACGACGAGGTCAGTCAGGTCCTGCTGAGTGTCCTGCAGGCGCTTCCGCCGGCCGAACGGGCGGCGTTCGTCCTCACCGATGTCGTCAGGGCGGCGCACGACACAGTCAACGATGCCGTCGACCGTGCGGAGCCCGAGTACGTGGAACTTATCGATCACCCATGTTGCTCGCTCCCGGGAGCACGGTCTCGTCCGGCGACGCTCCGGCAACATGACGCGGTTGCCCGTGCTCTCCGGGCGGCGTGCGTTGCAGAGGACGCCGTGTTGCTCGAGTCCATGCTCTGCCCGCATGCCACGGCCGTCTTCGACGGCGGCGGCAAAGTCCGGACGCGGGTGCGATCGGTGCGCGGTCCTCAGCAGGTCGCACGCAGCCTGCTGACGGTGCTCGGCCCGCATCCGCGCACCACGGTGGCTGCCCAGTCCGTCAACGGCCGTACCGGAATGGTGGTTCGCTACGAACAGCGGGTGGTCGCGGTTATCAGCCTCGACGTCGCCGGCGACCGTGTGGCGCACGTCTGGGCCGTTCTCAACCCGGACAAACTGCGACGATGGAACCAACCCATCGACCGCACCACCCCCTTGTGACAGCGCCGTTCCCGTCCGCCCTTCGGCGGTTCAGCAGCCCGTCGTACTGCGGGATTCGCAGATGAATGTCGACCTCCGGTCTGTCACACAAGCCCGCTCCGGCTCGTCTCCCTCATGGAACGCGAACGGCAGCGGAAAAGCCCAACCCATCGGTCAGTGATCTACCGCCCTGACGGACGACAACACTGAGGGCGGACGGGGCCCGTCCCGCAGCGACGAGAGGCCATCCCTCAGTGGCACAAATGCAAACCCGGACATGTGAAGAGAACGGAGTGCAAGCATGACGACAGCGCTTGACCAATATTTCGAGATCGTGGATTCGGCCGACAGCAACCACTCCGGCTTGGACGACCTCCGTGAGGTCTTCGCCGAGAACGTGCTGCTGATGCACAGCGGGGAGATGGTCCAGGGCCAGGAACCGGCCGTGGAATTCCATCGGGCACAAGCGGCCAAGTGGAAGGAGTCCCGGCACCATTGGACGACTTCCGAGGAAGCCGACGGATCCCTCACCGGTAGCTGGAGCCAGGCCGGTCTGGACCTGCGGGGCAACGGAAGGTCCGGAAGTGGGCACGTCGCCGTAACTCTGGACTCGGATGGACGGATCTCCCGGCTCCACCTGAGCCTCACCGGTGGATCGGATCACGCCCGGGTGCTCATAGCCAAGCACCTGGATGTCTGGATGATCCCGGACCCCGCCGAGCGCGCCAAGGCGATGCAGGAGATCTACGCGGAGAACATCACGCTCATGGAGCCTGATGACGTCTACGTGGGGCGAGACGCCATCAACGACTACATCGGCGTTGTGCAGCGCAAGGCACCGCCCCTGTACGGCCGGCTCGTGAGCCACTTCCAGAACAAGGAATTCATCCACTGGGCCTGGGACTTCGGCTTCCCGGGTGACAAGTCGGCACTGGGATCGGAGACTCTCCAGCTCAACGGAAACCTGATCGAGAAGGTCATCATCTTCAGCGCAGACATGGACATCGTCATCGAGGGCACGCGGCAAGCGCACGACAGTGCATTTTGAGCGGCGTCACCGCTCGGGTCAGTGCCGTCGCCGACCCGGGATGATCCCCGGCGCGGTTCACTCTCAGCCCTTAGCAGGTGCGGTAGCCGGCACGAGGGCGTGATACGCGCCGCGACTCTCAGGCCCGAATACGGCGGCATCTGAAAGCTGCATCGCCCACGCTCGTCGTGGCCCGGCAACTTCGCGAGCGGCAGCCACGGCTGGTTCAGTGATGCGGCGGCCCATGAGGGGCCCCTGCTCGTCGAGTTGGCGGCGATCACGGCTTTCGGCGCGCTGGCGACTTACCTCCTGGTACTCGCCTGCTTGGAGCGGCGGGAGCCCGACACGATCACCGGTGAGGTGCTGAGGGTGGAGTCGCGCAGGGGCAAGGATGTGGCCCGGTTCCTGGTCCTCGACGAGGGGAACACGGACCTGACCACCGCCTGGGCGCTGCCCGCGGCCTCGCAAGGCATCGCGACCGGTGCCCAGGTGCGGCTGAGGGTCTCGCGGGGCACCCGCACCATCCGCTCCGCGGAGCTGGTGAGGGCCGCCATGCCGGAAGGTGACCGGGTGAAGGCCGCCAAGCAGGACGCCTCTTGAGGAAGAAGGTGCTCCGGAGCGCCTCCGCGGTGAGGCGCTGCGGACGCCCGCCCACGTGCTCATGCGGCCAGGATCTTCGGCAGCCGGGCCGCCGCCCGGGGGCGTCCGCAAGGCACTCCTGGTTTTCGAGGACCGAAGCGGCGGTGCGATGCCGCCGACCCGATCGGCACCGGCTACCGCGCAGGTGACGTTGGCGTGACCAGCAGCGCGGGAAGGGGCGGTCCGGCCGAACGGCCGGACCGCCCCTCTGCGGTGGGTCCGGCGGGCTTACGCGAAGCCGACGACGCCGCGCGGGCCGTAGTGCTCCTCGAGGCGTTTGCACTCGTCGTCGCTCAGCTGCAGGCCGACCGATGCGACGGCGTCGTCCAGGTGCTGTGGCTTGGTCGCACCGACGATCGGCGCGGTCACCCCCGGCTGCCCCAGCAGCCAGGCCAGCGCGACCTGGGCGCGGGTGACACCGCGCTCGTCCGCGATCGCCGCGACGGCGTCCACGATGTGCCGGTCGGTGTCCTGGTAGAGGGTCTTGCCGAACTCGTCGGTCTCGCTGCGCGCGCTGGTGGTGTCCCAGGCCCTGGTGAGCCGGCCGCGGGCCAGCGGGCTCCACGGGATCACCCCGACACCCTGGTCGGCGCACAGCGGCAGCATCTCCCGCTCCTCCTCGCGGTAGAGCAGGTTGTAGTGGTTCTGCATGCTGACGAAACGGGTCCAGCCGTGCCGCTCGGCGACGTACTGCGCCTTGGAGAACTGCCAGGCGTACATCGAACTCGCCCCGATGTAGCGGGCCTTGCCCGCCTTCACCACGTCGTGCAGGGCCTCCATGGTCTCCTCGATCGGCGTCGTCGGGTCCCAGCGGTGGATCTGGTAAAGGTCGACGTAGTCGGTGCCCAGTCGGCGCAGGCTGTGGTCGATCTCGGTCATGATCGCCTTGCGGGACAGCCCGCCACCGTTGGCCCCCGGCCGCATCGTGCCGTGCACCTTGGTGGCCAACACGATCTCGTCGCGGCGGGCGAAGTCGGCGAGCGCCCGGCCGACGATCTCCTCGCTGGTGCCGTCGGAGTATACGTTCGCGGTGTCGAAGAAGTTGATCCCTGCCTCGACGGCCTGCCGTACGAAGGGCCGGCTGGCCTCCTCGTCCAGCGTCCAGCTGTGGTTACCGCGGTCGGCGACGCCGTAGCTCATACAGCCCAGGCAGATGCGGGAGACGTCGAGACCGGTCGTGCCGAGTTTCAGATAGTCCATGGCCGTCCACCCTACGTCGACGTCCGGTCGCCCTCACCGGGTGCGAGGCATCGGTCGAGCACCGAGGGCCAGGGACCGTACCCCGAGACAGGGTTGAGATGGCCGCCACCGTGTGCGGCACGGGAACGGCCCCGGGCTCCCTGTTCGTCACCCGCTTTGCTCCGCGGTACTGCCCTGCGGCTAGTTTGTCTGCAGGACAGGTACGCAGGCCCGTGGTGGCAGAGGTGCACGGGGGACGGGAGGACGGCAAGAGTGTCGCTGCGCGGAGGCGATCCAGCAGAGATCGGCGGTTATCCGCTCGAGGCGCGGCTCGGCTCGGGTGGCATGGGCACGGTCTTTCTGGCCCGTACGAGTTCGGGGCGACCTGTCGCGATCAAGCTGATCCACCAGCAGTTCGCGGGGGACGACGAGTTCCGCCTCCGCTTCCGGCAGGAGGTGGCGGCGGCGAGGCGGGTGAGCGGCGCGTTCACCGCCGCCGTGGTCGACGCCGCCCCTGAGGCCGAACAGCCGTGGATGGCGACGACCTATATCGAGGGGCACACGCTCGCCCAGCACATCGCCACGAAGGGCCCGCTGGACGGAGCGGAGCTGAGGAGGCTGGCCATCGGGCTGGCGGAGGCGCTGCGCGACATCCACCGGGTGGGGGTCGTCCACCGTGACCTGAAGCCCTCGAACGTCGTGCTCTCGCCCGAAGGCCCGCGCGTGATCGACTTCGGCATCTCGCGCGCCGTGGACCAGCAGACGCTGACGATGACAGGGCGGGTCATCGGTACGCCGCCCTTCATGTCGCCGGAGCAGTTGCAGGCGCCGCGTGGTGTGGGGCCGCGGTCCGACGTCTTCTCGCTGGGGACGCTGTTGGTGTACGCAGCGACGGGCCACGGGCCCTTCGACGCGGACAGCCCGTACATGACGGCATATCAGGTGGTGCACGAGGAGCCGTCGCTGGGTGCGGTGCCGGTGGCTTTGCGTGCGGTCGTCGAGTCGTGCCTGGACAAGGAGCCCGAGGGGCGCCCCTCGGCGGACGAACTCCTCGTGCTGCTGCGGGACCTGCCGGCCGACCTCGGAGGGACCGATGCGGACGGGGGCGGCGCGGCCCGTACCCGCGACATGGTCACCCAGCATCACCTCGCGACGCCGGCCACCCCGGCGCCGAATGCCCCGACCACCGCACCGACCGGTCCCGAAACCGGGAGCACCGGCACCCCCATCGGCCGCCGTCTGCGCAAACGATGGCGTCCTGTGCTCGCGGCCGCGGTCGCGGTGGCAGCGATCGGCGGGGGAGTCACCGCGCTGAAGGCGGGCGGCTTCGGGTGGAACAGCGTCGGCGACAAGGGCAACAGGGTCGCGGCGCCGGGTGCCGTACTACCGGACGGCTTCGAGCCGTGGCGCAGGACCGTGCCGGGCGGTCGCGAGGACATCCCCGACGAGCTGCGTTGCGTCGCGCGCGGCGACGCGCTGTTCTGCGGGGGCGGCGGTGTCGTCGCGACCCGTATCAGGGCCCTGGACGGCTCGCGGGTGTGGACGGCGAAGAGTCCGGGCGTCCCCGTCCAGGGCATGCACCTGGTGGGCGCCACCGACGACACGGTGCTCGGTTACCGCTTCGCCGCCCAGGGCGCCCCGCAGGACCCTCCCACCGAGGTGGTGGCCATCGACGCGGACAGCGGCCGGGAGCTGTGGTCCGTACCGTCCGGCGGCCGGTCGACGGCCGTCACGGGTCGGACGCAGGACGCTGTCGTGGTCGGCTCCGCCGTCGTGACGGTCGACGCTTCCAACTCACGCTTCGAGGCCCGGGACGCGCGCAGCGGTGAGGTCACCTGGACGACGTCGTTCCCCACGAGTGCTCAGTGCGCTCCCGTTCCGGTGGGCACACAGCTCTTCGCGATGTGCGCGACGGATGCGGAGATGGATGCCTCCGAGGTGCGTCACCCCACCCTGTACCCGGTCGACCGCGCCACGGGGACACTGGGCAGGCCCGTCGCGGTCGACGGCCCTGCCGTGCCGATGGGCGTCGCCGACGGCAGTCTCGTACTCCTTCAGGAGCACAGGGAGGGAACGGCGCTGACCGGCTACGACGGGGTGGCGCGGGTCGACCCGGCCTCGCGGAAGGTCACGTACTCCCGACTGGCCAAGACATACGCGGGGACGCCCGGCATGGCGGACGGCACCCTCTACGTGAGCGGGCAGGCGGGTCTCGTCACGGCCCTCGACCCCGCGACCGGCCGGAAGAAGTGGTCGCGGCAGACGGGCGTGGAGGGCGCGTCGGGCCCCGTCGCGGGTGCAGGCGCGCTGTATTTCAGCTCGGCCACCGGACGGGTGGTCGCGCTGGCGCCGTACGACGGCAAGCCCCTGTGGACAACAGATCCGACGACCGACGGTCTGACGGGCGAGCAGGGCGCAAGCCCGCGCGTGACCGTTGCGGGGCGTGCGTTGATCGTGGCCGCGGCCGAGAACACTCTCTTCGCCTTCGACGCGCAGAAGCCGCCGAAGTCGGGCTGACTCCGGCGGCACCGGCCGCGCTTCCCGGACCCAGGCCCTCCCGGCCCCGAACCGCCTCTCCACGACCACTTCTCGGTGCGCGGCGTCGACCAGCGGCGTACGTCAGATGCGGGGGAGCGGCCTGACGCTCTCACGGATCACGATGTGCGTGCCCAGGACGTGTCGTTCGGGACCGGTGGCCGGTGGCCCGTCCAGCGCGAGCCGGACCGCGGTGCGGCCCAGCTCCTCGGCGGGGATGTGGACCGTGGTCAGCCGCGGGGTGACCTCGGCGGCCACCGGGTCGTCGTTGTAGCCCACCACGGAGATGTCCTCCGGCACCCGCAGCCCGCGCTCCTGGAGGGCGCGCATCGCGGCAGCCGCGCTCTCGTCGTCCCCCGCGACGACCGCGGTGAAGTCGGGCCGCCCGTCGCACGCGTCGAGGAGCTCGCGCATCACCTCGTACCCGGCGATCCGGCTGAAATGGGTGCCGTGCAGCCGGGCTGCCGACGGCGGAAGCCCGTGGTCGGCGAGGGCCTTGAGATATCCGGCGACGCGAGCCTCGCCCGTGGTGTGCCCCGGTTCGTACCCCAGCAGGACGATTTCACGGTGTCCGGCGCCCAGCAGGTGGCTGGTGACGGCGTGTGCGCCCGCCTCGTTGTCGTACTCGACGACGATCGCGGGTACATCGGGTGCGGGCGTGGGCCGGCCGCAGAGCACCAGACGCGAACCGGCGGCGGCGAGCGCCTGGGCGTACTGCGCCATCCGCGCCCGGTAGTCCTCGTCCTCCGCGACCCCGCCGACCAGCACCACGGCCTCCGCCGCCTGCTCGCGCATCATCTGTACGACGGCGAGTTCGCGGGCCGGGTCACCTCCGGTCGTACACACCAGACAGAGGCGGTCGCGCTTGGCGCTCTCCTCCTCCACGCCCTGGGCGACCTTCGCATAGAACGGGCTGGTGACCTGGGAGATGAGGACGGCGACGGTCTTGCGACCGGTGCCGGCCAGAGCGCGGGCGTGCGGGTTGATCACGTAGTCGAGGTCCTTGACCGCGCGAAGCACCTTCGTCCGGGCACCGGCCGAGGTCGCATGGGTGCCGGAGAGGACCCGGGAGGCGGTCGCCACCGAGACCCCGGCACGCGCCGCCACATCACGGATGGTGACCCGTTCCCCCACCACTGCCCCCTCTTGTCGTTCGCCGCCCCGGGTGACAGCACTCGCGGCGGTCACCCGGGACCATCTTGCCCTACCTGCTGGTCAGTGGGTCGACTCGAATTCCTTGACCAGTTCGTCTGCGGCCTTGGCGCCGCCCTGGTCGCGCCACTTCTTGTAGATGGAGTCCCACTCCGAGAGCTTGCTGCGGCCGGAGATGATGGCGGTGGTCCCGTCCTTGAGAAGCTGGCCGAGGGTCGCGTTGTGCTTGCTGAGGGTCTCCGAGACCAGGCCCGCGCTGTCGTTGGGCTTCATCATCGGCATCACCTTCTGCTCCCAGGCGTGCACCCGCTCGGTGAGTTCGGGGTCGCCGGGCACGAACAGCACGGTGGGGGCGTCGCAGAGGTAGGCGAACGGCACATTGATCTTGTTCTCGATCAGGCCGAGCGAGGTCAGGATGGGACTGCCCGTCGCGTCGCGGGTGAAGTGGGTGTCCTCGACGCCGAAGTGCATCAGCTGATACTCCTCGGAGCCGAACGGCGAGGCCAGCCAGTCCAGGACCCGCAGGAGCAGTTTGATGCGGTCCTTCGACGCCTTCTTGAAGTAGGTGCCACCGAAGTAGCCGGTGTTCTGCTGGTAGTGGGGGGTCGCGCCGCTGACGGTGTACGGGGTGAGGACGTCGAGTTCGTATGCGCCCTTGATGCCTTGCTGGGCCGGGAGCAGGGAGCCGGCGAAACCGTCCGCCATGGAGAGGAGGGTGCCGTTGTAGAAGAGCGTCTTGATGTCGACGGTGGAGGTGGAGGAGGCGTCCGGGTAGAACACCTTGTCGTTGTTCCTGGCGACCAGGTACTCCAGCGTCGCCTTGAACTCCTCGGTGCCCCACATGTCGACGGCCTTGCCGTCCTTTATCTCCCAGTCGTTGGGGGCGCCGTGCCACATGGCGTGGGTCTTGTGCCCGTAGACGGTGGACATGGACGAGCCGAGCGCGAACTTCTTCGACGTCGAGGCCTCCTTCACCACGGCCGCGAAGTCGGCGGCGGACATCCCCGGCCTGTAGCCGGCCGCGTCGAAGGCGGTGCGGTTGATGAAGATGGCCTCGTTCGGCTTCGGGCGTTCGATGGGTACGCCGTAGAGCCGGCCCGCGATCCGGCCCAGGCCCTGCCAGGAGTAGGTCGGGATGTTGGCGAGGTTGGGGTACTCCTTGATCGCGTCGCCCGACAGGAACTCGGTGAGATCGGCGCAGCGTGCCCGTACGAACTGTTCCTTGCTGGGCAGTACGTGGCCGCCGCCGACATTGATGATGTCGGGCAGGTCGCCACCTGCGATGACAGTGGCCATCTTGGCGTCGAAGTCCGCGTCGGGCACGACGGTGAACTCGATCTCCACACCGAGGGCTTCGTTCATCGCGGCCCAGTACTTGTTCTGCGAGGCGGGCTTGGGCGGGGTGCCGTAGGTGATAGTGATGACCTTGATCTTCTCGCCCCTGCCGGGCTTGTCCGCCACCGCCTTGACCAGCTTGTCGGGGTAGCGGGTGTACCCGGCCTGTACGCCGTCGGCGGACGGTGCGAGTTCGGGCGTGGGTACGGGGGCGGCGACGTAGGCGGGCCAGGGCGCCAGCTTCGTACCGGCGTTGCTGACCTGACGGTCCTTGGAACTGGTGGAGCACGCGGCGAGTGCGGCGGGGGCGGCGATCGCGGCGCCACCGGCGGCGATGGAGCGCAGCAGGGTGCGGCGCGAGAGGGAGGAGGACATGGCGAGGTAAACCCTTCGAGTCGGCTCTGGGGCTGGGGTGTCGGAGAGGTGGGGTCAGCTCTTGATGGCGCCGGTGAGCACGCCTTTGGTGAAGTACTTCTGCAGGAAGGGGTAGACGATCAGGATGGGTACGGTCGCGATCACGAGCACTGCCATCTGCGTCGTCTGCGGGGCGGAGATCATGCCTGCCTCGCTGGCCCCGGTGTCGGCGATCTGTGCGCCACCGATGACGTAGGTGCGTAGGACCTGCTGGAGCGGCCAGTGGTCGGAGTTCATGTAGATCGAGGCATGGAACCAGGCGTTCCAGTAGCTCACCGCGTAGAAGAGGCCGACGACCGAGAGCGCGGCCTTGGACAGCGGCAGCACGATGCGCCACAGGGTCTGCCAGTCGCCCGCGCCGTCCAGGCGGGCGGCTTCGTACAGCTCTTCGGGGATCCCCTGGAAGAAGCCGCGCAGGACCACGAGATTGAAGACGTTGATGAGTACGGGCGCGATCAGTGCGGCGTAGTTGTCGAGCAGTCCCATCCCCTTGACCAGGAGGAAGGCCGGGATCATGCCGGGCGGGAAGAGGAAGGTGAAGAGGATGAGCATGAGTGCCGGCTTGGCGCCGAAGACCTTGGGACGGCTCAGCGCGTACGCGAGGAACGTCGTGCAGGCGAGCGAGAGGAGCGTCCCGAAAAGGGTGACGCCGACGCTCACCCCGAGCGCCTTGGTGACGATGCCGCCGTCGAGGATCTGCCGGTAGGCGCGGGTGGTCGGGTGCGAGGGCCAGAGCACCCAGCCGCCGTTGTCGACCACCTCCTGGTTGGAGGCGAGGCTGGTGGAGACGATCACCAGGAAGGGAATCAGGACCAGGACGAGCAGGACGGCGACGGCGACGGCCTTGCCCGCCTGGGTGACGGGCCTGGGCTTCTCCGCCCAGGCGGGACGGACGTGCCGGGCCGGACGTGCGTGATGTGCGGCGGTGGTCACTTGTAGATCCCCTGCTCTCCGAGCCGGTGTGCGACCTTGTTGGCCGCGAAGACGAGGGCCGCGCCGACGACTCCCTTGAAGAGGCCCGCCGCGGCCGCGTAGCCGGTGTCGCCGCCGACCAGGCCCTGCCAGAAGACGAAGGTGTCGAGGATCTCTCCGGCGCCGGGTCCCACCGTGGACCGTTGCAGCAGCATCTGCTCGAAACCGACGGACAGTACGTCGCCGAGTCGCATGATCAGCAGCAGCACGATGACGGGTCTGATGGACGGCAGGGTGACGTGCCAGAAGCGGCGCCAGGGGCCGGCGCCGTCGATGGCGGCCGCTTCGTAACTCTGCTCGTCGACCTGCATCAGGGCGGCGAGGAAGATGATCGTGCCCCAGCCGGCGTCCTTCCAGACGACCTGGGCGACGACGAGCGGCTTGTATGCGTCGGGGTTGCCGATGATGTCGACGGCGTGCAGCCCGGCATCGCCCAGAGCACTGTTCAACAGGCCCGTCGAACCGAGAACTTGCTGGAAGAGGGCGACGACGATGACCCAGGACAGGAAGTGCGGCAGGTAGACCACGGACTGCACGAAGCGGCGCAGCAGGTCCGAGGTGAGGCCGTGCAGCAGCAGGGCGATGGCCAGCGGTACGGGAAAGAAGAAGATCAGTTGGAGCAGGGCGATCGCCAGGGTGTTCCAGGTGGCGTGCCAGAAGTCCGGGTCACCGAACATCCGGCTGAAGTTCTCGACGCCGACCCAGGGGCTGGCCCACAGTCCGTCGAACGGCACGTACTCCTTGAACGCCACGACGTTGCCGATGAAGGCGCCGTAGTGGAAGAGCAGGAAGTACGCCAGCCCCGGGAGCATCAGCAGCACGAGGGTACGACTCGACTGGAAACGCTTCCACCACTGACTCTCTGAAGGAATGGCCGAGTTGAGGTGATACGTCCGCTCGATGGGTGGCTCAACCGCTCCGCCGTCGGTCCGATTCTCTGTCACCGTGGGCACGGCAACCCCTCCGTCGTGGGAACAAGGTGCGAGGAATCTAAAGCGGTTACATGAGGGGGTCAACCCATCGCGCCCTTACTGCTCTTGACCTCTTGGGAGAAACCGCTCTAACCTCCTGCACTGTTGTGGAACCGGTTACAGGCAAGGAGTGGGCATTCGTGGCCGACCGACCAACCGCCGTGCTGGCCATGGGACTTGACGTCGCCCCAGCGGTGTTCCCGCCCGGGCTGCGTGAACGGCTCCGGCGCTGCGTCGATTTGACGGACGAGCCGCTGACCGGATCGCTCACCGGAACGGAAGCGGGCGCCGTCCTCGCCGATACCCAGCTCCTGATCACCGGCTGGGGCTGCCCGCCGCTCGCCGCGGACGTACTGGCCCTGGCACCACGGCTGCAGGCGATCGTCCACTCCGCGGGGTCGGTCAAGAGCCTGGTCACGGAGGCGGTGTGGGAGCGCGGTCTGCTCGTCTCCTCGGCGGCGGACGCCAACGCGGGCCCCGTCGTGGACTACACGGTCGCCGTCATCACCCTCGCCTCGAAGCGTGCTCTGTCCACCGCCGCGCGCTATGGGGAGAGTTGGCCCGCGTTCTCGGAGCGGGAGGGTGCGGACGGCCGGACGGTCGGCATCATCGGCGCCTCCCGTATCGGCCGCGGCGTGCTCGCCCGGCTCTCCGCTTCGGACAGCGACTACCGGCTTCTGCTCGCCGACCCGTACGTCACCCGGCGGGAGGCCGCGTCTCTGGGTGCTGAGCTGGTCCCGCTCGACGAACTCTGCGGCCGTAGCTCGGTGGTGAGCATCCACGCCCCCCAACTCCCCGAAACGCTGCATCTGATGGACGCTGCGATGCTGGCGCTCGTCCCGGACGGTGCGACCGTCGTCAACACGGCCCGTGGCAGCCTGCTCGACACCGACGCCCTGACCCGCGAGTGCGCCTCGGGCCGTCTGGACGCCTTCCTGGACGTCACCGACCCGGAGCCGCTCCCCGCCGGCCATCCGCTCCTCACGCTCCCCAACGTCCTGACCACCCCGCATCTTGCGGGTGCCCAGGGCAGCGAGGTGCGCCGCCTCGGCGTCTACGCCGTCGAGGAGGCGGAGCGCTTCGCTCGCGGGGAGCCCCTGCGCGGCGGTCTCGGGCGAGCCGACCTGACTCGGCTCGCCTGAGGCCGCTCACCGGCGAGGTGGCATGCGGGAACGGTGGAGCGGGCCGGCTCGGTGAATTGCTCGGGCGGATGGTCGGGCGGCGGTTTCGCCTCCGTGGAGCGTCCGCGGGCCGGCGCTTTTGTGCGTCCTGGGTCTTTACGCCGTCGTCATGGATGGTCTAGAACGACAGTCATCCGATGTTATGCGAGCCCAGCGCCTGATTTCTGCACGCTGCAGTGCAGTCATGCATGAAGGCAGATGCATTCATCGGACCACTACGTCAACACCGTTGACTGTGAGCCGTACGCCCTGGAGGGCATCGTGCAGAAATTCCCCCGCCGTCGCCGGCGGGTTCCGTACAGACGGGTCGTCGCGCTCTGCTCGGCGGCGCTCACCGCCCTCGCGGCCACCGCCGTGGTCGACGGCGGCACCGCCGCCGCGGCCGCGGGACCGACCACCGCCTGGAAGCACGGAGACTTCGCGCTCGACCCGGCAGGTGTCGTCAGCCGCTCCGACATCGTGCTCGGTTCGCCGAACTCCGACCCGACCGCGTCCATGCCGCTGGGCAACGGATCGCTCGGCGTGGCGGCCTGGGCAGCGGGCGGCTTCACCGCCCAGCTGAACCGCTCCGACACCATGCCGGACCGCAAGTCGCCCGGCAGGCTCAACATCCCCGGCCTGTCCGTCATTTCACATGCCGCCGACTTCCGCGGGCAGCTGGACCTGACCGACGGCGTGCTGCGTGAGTCCGGCGGCGGCATGTCGATGAAGGCCTGGGTCGCGGCGGAGAAGGACGAGCTGATCGTCGACGTCTCCGGCGCGGACCCGGACGTCGCGCAGACCGCCACCATCAACCTGTGGTCGCCGCGCAAGCCCACCGCCGCCGTGTCCGGCACCGTCGGCACCCTGGCCGAGACCTGGGCCGACGGCAGTCCGCCGATCGGCAGCGGAAGGACCTTCGGCTCGCTCGCCGCCATCACCGCGGGCGGACGTCGGGTGAGCACCGTCGTCAGCGGCCCGACACAGGTCAAGGTCAGCTTCACCCCGCACGCCGACGGCACCTTCCGGGTCGTCGTCGCCTCGCCGGGCTGGACGGGCGGCGACGCCGCCAAGACCGCCGCCAAGGTGATCGGCCATGACGCGACCGCGTCCGTACGGAACCTGACGTCCACGCAGGACCGCTGGTGGGACGACTTCTGGGCGCATTCGGGCCTGATCGCGATGAGTTCGGCGGACGGCAGCGCCGAATACATCGAGAACCTGCGCACGCTGTACCTCTACGAAGAGGCGGCGTCGATGAAGAAGGGCATCTACCCGGGCAGTCAGGCCGGCGAGGCCGACATGTTCGCCTGGAACAAGGACGCCCAGACCTGGACGCCGTCCGCGTACTGGCTGTGGAACCTGCGCACCCAGATCGCAGCGAACATGAGCTCGGGCAACTACCAGCTCAACACCCCGATCTTCGACATGTACGCCGACGACCTGCCCGCCATCGAGGCGTGGACCAAGCAGCAGATGGGCGGCCGTCCTGGCGCCTGTCTGCCGGAGACGATGCGCTTCAACGGCAACGGCATCTCTCCCGGGGTCGGCGAGAACGGCTCGTGCAGCGAGCCGGGAAGCCCCAACTGGAACGCCCTGGACATCTCCTCGGGTCCTGAGGTCGCGCTCTACATGTGGGAGCAGTACCAGGGCACCGGCGACAAGGCCGCGCTGAAGCGGTACTGGCCGTTCATCAAGTCGGTCACCGAATTCCAGCTGGCCTACCAGACCGTGGGCGCCGACGGCCTGCTGCACGCCGACGCCAACGCCCACGAGACCCAGTGGGCGGTCCATGACCCGACCACCGACATCGCGCTCGACCAGGCGGTCTTCCCCTTGATCGGCAAGATCGCGCGTGTGCTCGGCACCGACCGCGGCGCGGACAAGGCCCTGGTGGCCCGCGTCGCCACCGCGCAGACGCAGATCCCGCCCTACCCGCGCACCGACCAGGCCACCCGCGGCCGGCTGCTCAACCCCGGCTACACCGCGGCCGAGACCGCCGCCGCGGACGCCACCGGCACGGACATGATCGCGATCTCGTACGAGCCGGCGGCCGAGCGCAGGAACGGCGAGAACATCGAACTGGAGCCGCTGTGGCCGTGGAACACCATCAGTGACCAGGACGCCGACCTGTTCTCGCTCGAGCAGCGCAGCTACGCGCACCGGCCCAACAAGGGCGGCAACGACTGGTCGATGGACGCCATCGACGCGGCCCGGCTGCAGAACCCCGCCGAGGTGCGCACCAACCTGATCTCGCTGACCGAAGGGCACCAGGTCTACCCCAACGGCTTCGCCGACCTCGGCAACTCGGTCGGCTTCCAGCCCTATATCGAGCAGGAGTCCGGCGTCGCGACCGCGGTCGGCGAGGCGCTGGCCCAGGAATACGACGGCATCGTCCGCTTCGCCCCGGCCTGGCCGGCCGAGTGGAACGGCGCGGGCAGCGTCTACATCCAGGGCAGGAGCAAGGTGGACGTGCAGGTACAGGGCGGCAAGCTGGTCACCGCCGCGATCGAGGCCGGCACCTCAGGCACTCTGCGGGTGAAGAACCCGTGGCCGGGGAAGCCCACCGAGGTCGTGGACGGCAAGAGCGGCCATGTCGTCGTCCGTGCGAGCACCGCGGACCTGCTGAGCGTCCCCGTGAAGTCCGGCAAGTCCTACCTGGTGCAGCAGGTCGCCGCTCCCACCACCGCTCTGCCGTTCGCGCAGGTCACCGGTAGCGCGCCGGCCACGGCCCGGCACCTGGGCGGCGTACAGCTCGGCCTGGACGCGGCCGGCCGGTCCGGCAGCGCCACCGTCGGCACCGTGCTGGGCGGCACCAACCGGGACTACGGCCTCGGCCAGACCGAGGACGCCGGCTCCCCCACCACCGCGGGTGACGTGGCCGGGCTCACCGCCCGGACCACAGAAGGCGACCTGTCCTTCGACGTCGCCGACGACGTGGCCGCGAGCGGGTCCTACGACGCCAAGGTCACGGTGTCGTACTACGACTCCGGCACCGGGTCGCTGTCCGTGCAGTACGACGCCGGGGCCAAGGACCGCTACCACGAGGCCGGCACCATCGCGCTGACCGGCACCGACACCTGGAAGACCGCGGACGTCACCCTCAAAGGTGCCTGGTTCGGCGGGCTGCAGAGCGCGGGCGGCGACCTGCGGCTGCACTCGGCGGCCGGGCCTTTCACCGTGCACAGCGTGGGCCTGACGGTCACCGGCGCCTGGGTGCCCGACCGGCGCGCCTTCCCGCCGGCCCCGGCGATCACCACCCCGCGCGGCGGCGCGACCGTCAAACTGGGCTCGGCGGTGTCCGGTACGGCGATCCCCGACGGCACGGTGACCGTGCGCGAGGTGTCACGGGTGCTGTGCACCTCCACCGCGGACGACGGCGGCGCCTGGAGCTGCGCCCCCGACGGTGGCTTCACCCCGGGGCGGCAGACCGCCACGGCGACGGTCGCCGACCCGGGCGGCATGGTCAGCGACGCCTCGGCCGGGGTCGCCTTCGACGCCTCCGACCTGCCGCCCGGCACCGCCGTGGTCGGCGCGGTCGTCGGCGCCACCGACCACGCGTACGGGATGACCGAGGACGAGCGGCCCTCGGGCGGCTTCGACGGCCCGACGACCGCCTCGGTGGTCGACGGCCTGTCCGCGCGCACCAGCACCCAGGGCAACATCTACTTCGACGTCGACGACTCGATCGCGCACGCCGGGTACTACACGGCGACCTTCACCCTCTCCTACTACGACCAGGGCACCGGTTCGTTCTCCGTGCAGTACGACAACGGCGGCTCCGACCCGTACAAGTCCACCGCGGGAATCACGCTGACCGGCAGCAACACCTGGAAGACCGCGACCGTGACGGCCACCGACGCCTACTTCGGCGGCCAGCAGCACTCGGCGGCCGACTTCCGGCTGCGTAACGGCAGTGGTCAACTGACGGTGCACAGTGTGGCGGTGAAGATCAGCGGTGACGGCGTCCCGAACGTCACCGACTTCGCGCCGGCGGTGAAGGTCGCCTCGCCCGCGGCGGGCGGCACCGTCGGTGCCGCCCCGGACGTGTCGGGGTCCGCGGAGCCAGGTGCGACGGTCACCGTGACGTCCGACGATGCGGCGCTGTGCAAGGCCGTGGTCTCCGACAACGGCAGTTGGACCTGCACCGGGTCAGGCGAACTTGCCGCGGGACCGCACACGTTCGAAGCCACCGCGGCCGACCCGACCGGCACCCCGGCGGAATCGGCCATCGTAAAGGTGACGGTGGCGTAACCAGCAGCGCGGCAGGGAGCGGTCCGGCCGAACGGCCGGGCCGCTCCTGTCTGTCGGGCCCTGCGGGCTTCCGCGAATCCGACGATGCCGCGTGGGCTGCAGCGCTCCTGGAGGCGCCCGCACTCGTCGTCGCTCACCGCAGGTCGACCTGTGCCTCCGCTCGCGAAGGGGTGAGGCCTTGTCAGGACTCCTCTTCCTGGATAGGACTGTCGTGGGGTGATCACCGGAACTCGCGCGTGCCGTGAGGGAGGTCATCCGGTCATGGTTGCCGGGCGCTTGGTGGAGGTGACGATCAGGGTGATGACCGTGGGCGCCATCTCGGGGGGACGACCAAGGGTGTCGGGCCGAGCGGCGTTGCAGCGTCAGGTCGCCGACACGCGTTTCCGGGACCGGCGTGATGTGCCTGTCGACGGGCCGGCCTGCCCTGCCGCCGCCGTGGCTGAGGTTGTGGGCGACCGAGGTGAGATCCCGGCGGAGCCCCGCGAGCGACGGGCGTCCTCGTGACCGTGGACGGCGACCACTCCGTTCGCCTCGAAGGCGTCGGCAGCGATGGGTCGTCCCGCATCCGAGCCACGCATGGCGGATGCGCGTCCGGTCGCGGGCCGTGAGGAGCGCATGCGCACGGATCGGGTCAGGGCTTCATGGCGCGAGGACGCCGAGCTCATCGCGCCCGGTCGGGCGGTGCGGCGACGTGGCGGTCCGACAGGCATGCCGTGCCGGCCGGACAGGGCGTCACGGTGCCGGCGGCTGGCCCCTGCCCCGTCCACAAGATCACGTGAAGCTGCACGGATTCCCCTCGAAGGAAGAAGGAGCCACTCATGAGCCATGCGCAGAACCCCGGACCGAGCCGACGCCGCGTCCTGGGCGGAGCCGCCGGGCTGGCCGTTGCCGCCGCGGGGCTGCCGTCCGGCACCGCGTTCGCCGCATCGGCGCCGAATTCGGCCGATGAGGCCAGCTGGCGCAGGCATGCCGCCCGGGTGACGATCACGCGGGACGACTGGGGCGTTGCGCACGTCGTGGGCGAGACCGATGCCGACGCGGTGTTCGGGATGATGTACGCGCAGGCGGAGGACGACTTCAACCGGATCGAGCAGAACTACCTCGTTGCCCTGGGACGTCTTGCCGAGGCCGAGGGCGCGATCTGGCAGGACCTGCGTCAGCGGCTGTTCCTCGACCCCGAGGCTCTGAAGAAGGAGTACGCGAAGTGCCCGGCGTGGCTGCGCACGTTGATGCAGGCGTGGGCGGGCGGACTCAACTACTACCTCGCGACGCACCCTGAGGTGCGCCCGCGTGTGCTCGACCGATTCGAGCCGTGGATGCCGTTGAGCTTCTCGGAAGGCAGCATCGGCGGCGACATCGAGTCGGTGCTGCTCACCCAACTCGAGGCCTTCTACGGTGAGCGGGACGTCCCGATGACCGACGAGGAGCGTGGGCTGGTGCTGCGTGAACCCACGGGGTCGAACGGCATGGCCATCGCGCCGAGTCACACGCGGGACGGCCATGCGCTGCTGCTGATCAACCCGCACACCAGCTTCTTCTTCCGTGCGGAGCAGCATGTGACGAGCCGCGAGGGGCTGAATGTCTATGGCGCCGCCACCTGGGGGCAGTTCTTCATCTATCAGGGCTTCAACGCGCACACGGGCTGGATGCACACGACGAGCGGCGTCGACAACATCGATGAGTTCGCCGAGACGATCGTGACGAGGGCCGACGGAACCCGGTCCTACCGATACGGCCGCGAACTGCGCCCCGTCACCACGAAGACGATCACCCTGTCCTTCCGCACCGAGAAGGGCGGGCAGGAGGAGCGCAGCTTCACCACGTTCGCCACCCACCACGGCCCGATCGTGCGCGAGGCGGACGGCAAGTGGATCGCGTGTGCGCTGATGAACAAGCCGGTGGCGGCGCTCGAGCAGAGCTTCCTGCGCACCACGACGCAGAACTACACGCAGTACCTGAAGATCGCGGGACTGAAGGCGAACAGCTCGAACAACACACTCTTCGCGGACTCGAAGGGTGATATCGCCTTCCTGATGCCGCAGTTCATGCCGGTGAGGGACGCCCGATTCGACCGTCTCAAGCCCGTCGACGGCAGTGATCCGGCGACCGACTGGCATGGACTGCACAGCCTGGACAGCATGCCGAAGGCCGTGAACCCGAAGAACGGCTGGGCCTTCAACACCAACAACTGGCCCTGGACCGCCGCCGGCGCGGACAGCCCTGTCGCGGCCGACTACCCACGCTACTTCGACCGGGTCGGTGAGAACCCGCGCGGGCCGCAGGCGGTCCGGGTGCTGACCGCACGCGACGACTTCACTCCGCAGTCGCTGATCAAGGCCGCGTTCGATCCGTACCTCACCGCCTTCGCGCGGCTGGTGCCGGACCTCGTCGCCGCCTGGTACCAACTACCGGTGAGCGACGGGCAGAAGACGAGGCTGGCCGGTCCTATCGGCCTGCTCCGAGACTGGGACCACCGGTGGGGCGCGGAGTCGACGGCGACGTCGGTGGCCGTGTTCTGGGGTGAGGACCTGTGGGCGCTCACCTCCCAGGCGGCGGCGGACGCCGGGATGTCGGTATGGGACTACATGGCCGACCGCGCCACGGACGCGCAGCGGCTCGGCGCGCTCGAGACGGCGACGAAGCGGCTGCAGCGGGACTTCGGCAGCTGGAAGGTGCCGTGGGGCGAGATCAACCGCTACCAGCGCAACGACGGTGCGATCGTCCAGGAGTTCAACGACGCCAAGCCGAGCATCCCCGTGCCCTTCACCTCGTCGCGATGGGGCTCCCTCGCCTCGTTCGGAGCCAAGGCCTACCCGGGGACGAAGCGCTACTACGGCACCAGCGGCAACAGTTTCGTGGCGGTGGTGGAGTTCGGGCCGCGACTGCGCGCCTGGGCGGTGACGGCGGGCGGGGTGAGCGGGCATCCCGACTCGCCGCACTTCGACGACCAGGCCGAGCGCTACGCCGACGGCGACCTGCGGCGCGTCTACTTCTATCCCGATGACCTCGAGGGCCATGTCGAGCGGAGGTACCGGCCGGGTAGGTGACCGGTCGCCCGGGAACGGGCGCGGTCGGGTGTGCGGTGTGCTCTGTGCGATCTGAGCTGCCGGGCATCGCTGAGTTTCCCTGAGCGGAGCGGCGCGGTTGTCTGCGTCAGGGGCCGTCTTCGGACGGCCCCTGACGCATGGAGACCGTACGTGTGGCCGCCCCCGTCTTCGGTTCGCCACCGGCAGCGACTTGCCGCGCTCGGGCACGGATGGCAGGTCGAGTGATCGGGTGGGCCGGGCTCAGGAACAGGCGGTGAGGAATTCGATGAGCGCCGCGTTCACCTCGGCCGGGCGCTCCTGCTGTGTCCAGTGTCCGCAGCCCGCCAGCTTGAGTGGCTTGCGCCGCAGGTCGGGCATCAGGCCGGGGAGACGTTCGATGAGTTCGGGCGTGCCTGGAAAGGCGGGAACAGGGTCGCGGTCGCCGTAGATGTACAGGGCGGGACGGGTGACGACCGAGCCTTGCCATGGAGCGGTCAGTTCCCAGTTGCGGTCGAGGTTGCGGTACCAGTTGAGAGCACCGGTGAAGCCCTTGGAGAAGCTTTCGGTGAGCGTGTCGAGATCGTCCTCGGTGAACCACTCCGGGAGTGCCTCGGGGTCCGGCATGTCCGCGAGCCAGCCGCGCTCGGGGTCGACCAGCGGTTGCTTCCCCGCGTCGGCGCCGGGAGCGTCACCGGAAGCCGAGTAGAAGAATTTCCGCAGGGTGGTTCGCGTGTCCTTCGCGAACTCGGCGTCGGCGACACCGGGACGGTTGAAGTAGTTCCAGTAGAAGCGGCCGCCGAACCTCTTGTCCATGGCGACCAGCGGAGGTTCGGTACCCCGGAAGGGGGGTGGCACGCTCAGGCCGGCCACCCCGAGGACCATGTCCGGTCGGAGCAGCGCGGTGTGCCAGGCGACCGGCGCGCCCCAGTCGTGTCCGACGACGTACGCCTTCTCCTCGCCCAGTGCCTGGATCAGGCCGACGACGTCGCCGACCAGGTGGAGGATGCTGTACGCATCGACGGCGTCGGGACGGTCGCTACGCCCGTATCCACGCTGGTCAGGGGCGACTGCTCGGAAGCCCGCATCGGCCAGCGGACCGAACTGGTGGTGCCAGGAGTGCCATGACTCCGGGAAGCCGTGCAGGAGCACCACGAGGGGGCCTTCGCCTTCCTCGGCGATGTGCAGTCGGACCCCGTTCGTGTCAATCATCCGATGCTCAACCATGTGCTTGAGCGTATACGTCATGACCTTCCGACAGCGTCTCCACTGCGCGGCGGCGCAGGTCATCGGTCTGCTGGGAGCCCGCCCCTTTCGTCTCGCCGTGGGTCGGCGCGGTGCCGTCCGGAGAGCGCATCGTGGGCCGTGCGGCAACCACCAGGGATGACCCGATGGAACGCGTTGTCGCGGTCGGATGCGATGTCGGTGAAGGGGGAATTCGCCATACGGGACTCCGCCGGGGTGCGGCCCTCCTTGTGGGAGGGACCGCACCCCACAACCTCAGCCCTGCGAGGCCATGGCGGGCGGGGCGGCGTCGACGCCCCAGCTCGTCGGCTTGTCGGAAAGCTTGATCCTGATCGTGCCGGAGCGGAGCAGGTCCTTGTGAGAGAGCCAGTTCTGGCGCAGCTTGCCCTTGTCCGTGTCCACGGAGGACACGTACTGGAGCTTCGACGCGTTGGCGCCCGGGGCCTCGATGCCGATCCTGCGTCCGTGCTCAGGCCGGATCTCGACCTTCTCGAACATGGGCGCGGTGACTATGTAGTCGGCGGAGCCCGGCTGGGCCTCGAAGATGCCGGTCATGGCGAAGACGAGCAGCGACGAGGTGGCGCCGAGGTCGTCGTTGCCGGGCATGCCGTACACGTCGTCGGTGAAGAGCGTCCGCATGGCCCGCAGCACGGCCGAGGTCTTCCACGGTGCGCCGGTCCACGCGTACATCCATGGCGTGTGGAAGTCGGGCTCGTTGTTGGGGTTGAAGGCGAAGTTGTTGTGGTAGTCGTACGCGCCGGTCACCCATGACTCCGAAGCGGCCTTCGCCGGGTCGGTGAGCACGGTCGGCATGTCGAAGAACTTGTCGAGCCGCTGCTCGGCCTTCGCCTGGCCGCCCATGAGCCCGAAAAGGGTCTGCGGGTCCTGCTGGGCGAGCCATTCGTACTGCCATGCGGTGCCCTCGTGGAACGCGCCGGCCTGGGCCGGGTCGGGGTCGCCCGCGACGGTGCCGTCCGCGTTCTTCGTGACCGGGAACCCTGAGAAGCCCTGCGACGTGACGTCGGGGTCCCAGAGCTTGGTGAAGTTGTCGCAGCGCGAGGCGAGCGTCGCGGCCTTGTCCTTGTAGCCGAGGCGGCCGGCCATCGTGGACAGCGCGCAGTCGGCGAGGGAGTATTCGAGCGTGGCCGAGCCCGCCTGGCGACTGTCGCCGTACTTGTAACCGGGCAGGTTCTGGTAGCCGACCCAGCCGTTCTTGACGTACGTCGGGTTGCCGTCACGCCCGCGGAAGATCGACTGGTCCGCGGGGACCTCATTGACGTTCTTCCAGAGCGCGTCGAACAGCCGGCGCGAGGTGCGGTTGTCGAGCAGGCCGCGGTTGTAGATGTCGACGATCCACGGGGTGATGGGATCACCGCTCATCACGTTGGTCTCGCCGTTGCCGAGACCCCAGCGCGGCAGCCAGCCGCTGTCCTCGTAGATGCGCAGTACGGACTTTGCCATGTCCGCGGCCTTGTCCGGGTGCAGCAGGGCCACCAGTTGGTTCTGCGAGCGGTAGGTGTCCCAGAGCGAGAACATCTGGTAGTAGGTGGAATCCGCGCGATGCACCTGGTCGTCGAAGCCGCGGTAGCGGTTGTCGACATCGGACCCGATCGACGGGTGCAGCAGCGAGTGGTAGAGCGCGCTGTAGTACGTGCGCTGGTCGGCGGTGCTGCCACCGGCCACGCGCATGCGGTTCAGCTCGTCCTGCCAGGCGTCGTGCGCGCCGGTGCGGGCCTTGTCGAACGACTTGGGCTGCTCGGCCTTGCGGTTGAGCCGCGCGCCGTCGACCGAGGTGTAGGAGAGGCCCACCGAAGTGCCGACCTGGTCACCCTTGGCCGGGTCGAACGTCACCCAGGCGCCGGCACGCTTGGCGCCGCGCGATGCTTCGCGCCGGTCCGGGGTGAGGGTGCCGTCGGTCCAGGTTCCGAAGTTCGAGAACTTCCGGTCGAACTTGGCGCTGAAGAATATCCGGTAGCGTTCCTTGCCGGTCTCACCGCAGAAGTTGCCCCCCTGGACCCAGCCTTCCACGGTGTCGTCGCCGACCACCTCCACGTCGCCGGCGTAGGTGCTGCCGTTGCTCTCGCCGGCCTCGATGAGGACGTTCTGGGGGCCCGATCCGGCGGGGTAGGTGTAGCGGTGTTGGCCGGTCCGCTGCGTTGCGGTGAGCTCGGCCCTGATGCCGTTGTCGAACTTCACGCCGTAGTAGCCCGGCGCGCGGGTCTCGTTGTCATGGCTGAACTTCGCACCGGACTGCGCAGGGTCGGACGATGTGACCGCACCGGTGGTCGGCATGAAACGGAAGTTACCCATCGTCTGGCAGCCGACGCCCGAGAGGTGCGTGTGGCTGAAGCCGAGGATGGTGTCCTGCTCGTAGTCGTAGGAAGCGTACTTGTTCAGCTGCGTGTCAGGGCTCAACTGCACCATGCCGAACGGGGCGGCGGCACCCGGGAAGGTGGTCCCGTCACCGTTGTTGCCGATCGACGTGTCGACCAGTGTGGTGGGGTCATCGGCGAACTTCGGTCCCCGCTCCTCGGCGTTCGCGACGCCGGAGGTGACGGAAGCCGCGGCCACGGTGGTGGCTATCAACAGGGCGGTGACCACGCGTTTCAACGCTCTCATCGCGATCCTCTCGTACGACAACGTTGTCAATTCAAGCTCGACGATCTTTTCTCTTCCGCGGTGTTCCGTCAATCCACGGTTGCCGACGGCCTGTTAGCCGTGCCGTCGGTGCCGGCTGTGAAGCACACGAGGCGTACGGGCGTCGGGTGACATGGCCGAGGTGTGGCGGCCGGCCCGCGGCCACCGTCGTCGTGGGTGCAGGGGATCACCGGGAAAGAGGTCGGAATCCCCTGCACCCAGGACGGTCACTGCTCCCGCATCCCCCACGGAGAGCCGTACGCGCTGAGCAGGTCCAGGAAGGGGCGGGCGGGGAAGGCCTCCGGGCCGAGGACTCCCGAGCCGGTCCATGCACCCGTGGCCAGGAGTTCGAGGGCGACGACCGGGTTGACGGCCGTCTGCCACACCACCGCCTGGGAGCCGTACTCGGCCATCGACCACTGGTTGTCGACCACGTGGTAGAGGTAGACCTCGCGCGGCGCACCGTCCTTGGTGCCACGCACCCAGGTGCCCGCGCAGGTCTTGCCGTGCATGCGCTCGCCCAGTGTCGCCGGGTCCGGCAGACAGGCGGCCACGACGTCGCGGGGGGACACACCCACCGGCCCCGCAGCGCTCGGCACGGTCACCGGGTCGGTGCGGTCAAGACCGAGGAGGTGCAGTGTCCTGAGGGTCTGGATGAACTCCTCACCCAGGCCGTACTTGAAGGTCACGCGCCGCGCGTCGATCCAACGGGGGACGAGCAGAACCTCCTCGTGCTCCACGTTCACGCACTCCACCGGGCCGATGCCCTCCGGGAAGTCGAACACCTCCGGGTCGCTGAAGGGCGCGGTGGTGAACCAGCCGCGGTCCGCCTCGTAGACGACCGGCGGATTGAGGCACTCCTCGATGGTGGTCCAGATGCTGAAGGAAGGGGCGAACTCATAGCCGTCGACGGTGAGGTTCGCGCCGTCGCGGATGCCGATCTCGTCGATCTCGTCGAAGAGTTCATCGGCTGCGTACCGCGCGAAGACGTCGGACAGCCCCGGCTCCACACCCATGCCGACGAGGGCCAGCGCGCCCGCCTTCTCCCACTCGGCGGCCCGCGCGAACTGCTCGTCGCCGAGCATGACCCCGCACTCCTCGTACGGCCGATCGGAGTGCGGGCGCGACAGGGACATCGCCATGTCGAGGTAGGTCGCGCCGGCCGCGAGCGCCGCCTGGAAGAGGGGCATCACGAACCGAGGGTCGGTGGCGTTGAGCAGGACGTCGCACCCGTGCCGCTTCAGCAGCGCCGTCACCGCCGCCTGATCGGACGCGTCGACGTGCTCGGCACGGAAGCGGCCCGCGGCACCCGCGAGGGCGGCGACCGCCGCCTCGGCCCGGCTCAGGTCGTAGTCGGCCACGACCATCTCGTCGAAGAACGTGCGCCGGGCCGCGATCCGGGTGATCGCGGTGCCCACACCGCCGGCTCCCACAAGCAGAACACGCATGACACGGACTTCCTCTCTGGAGACAGGGCGTGACCGCGCGCACCGGAGGTGCGGGCGCCCTGCCGGGAGATCCAACGCCGGGTGCTCGGATAAGGTCAATGGTGTTGGCATAAGGAGCGCGGCGAGGAGGCGGCGATGGCGAAGGCCGTGGTGCCCGAGGAGAAGCGGCGGCGTCGCCGTCCGACCAGGAGCGGCACCGTGCTGTCCGAGCAACTGATTCTCGAGACCGCCCTGCGGATGCTCCGTGAACACGGCAGCACGGGACTCACCGCCCGGCGTCTCGGCCTGGCCCTGGACGCCGATCCCAGCACGCTCTACCGGTACTTCCGCGGCATGGACGATCTGACCCTCGCCATCGGCGACGCGCTCATCGGGCAGGCCCTGCAGGGCTGGCGGCCCACGGGGGAGTGGCGGTCAGACCTGCGTGGCCTCGGGCTGCGTATCCACGCCGTGTACGTCGGGCATCCGCAGGCGGCACTGCTGACAGCGAACCGGGTCACCGGCCGGGCGCACGAGCTGGCCGCCGACGAGGCCATCCTCGACGTGCTTCGCACCGCGGGGTTCCCCCTGCCGGACACGGTGCGGATCTACCAGGCCTTCATCGACCAGACCCTGGCGTTCGCCGCACTCGACGCCGCCTCGCTGGCTCTGCCACGCGAAAGTCTCAGAGCCGACGAGGACATGTGGCGGTCGACGTACGCCCGCCTGCCGCACAGCACACACCCCCGGATCGCCGAGGCGGCGCCCCTCCTGGCGACCCGCATGGTCGACAGCGCCTATCCCATCGCCCTCGAGATGCTCCTGGACGGCGCCGCGGCGCAGTGGGAGGCCCTGCGCGCCCGGCGATAGAGGATCGTCCGCCGCCGCTGCGGGGCGGCCCCGTCCCGTGCGGCCGATCCCGACGCCTTCCGGGTACCCCGGGTCCCCCGACCGTGCGGCTCAACCGCCGTGCGGGGGCTTCGGGTCGAGGGACGGGCCCGGTCCGTGAGTGGTGCGGAGCCTGGTGGCGTCACATCGTGTGGGGCGTGGCGAGTTCGGTCCAGATGGTCTTGCCGTTCGGGGTGTAACGGGTGCCCCAGCGTTGGGTGAGCTGGGCGACGAGGAACAGACCACGGCCGCCCTCGTCGTCCGCTCCGGCGCGACGCAGACGAGGTGAGGTGCTGCTGCTGTCGGAGACCTCACAGATGAGGTCGGTGCCGCGGATCAGCCGGAGCCGGATCGGCGGAAGGCCGTAGCGGATGGCGTTGGTGACCAGTTCGCTGACCACCAGTTCGGCGATGAACGAGATCTCCTTCAGACCCCACTCGGTCAGCTTCCGTGCGGCCAGGGACCGGGCCTCCACGACGAGCGCCGGGTCGGCGGCCAGGTCCCAGGACGCGACGCGGTCTGCCCCCAGGGCGTGGGTGCGGGCCACCAGGAGCGCGACGTCGTCCGGTGGCCGGAGGGGGAGCAGGGTGGCGGCCACCTGGTCGCAGATCTGCTCGAGCGGGCGGTCGGGATGGGACAGGCTGCGCCGCAGTGCCTGAAGCCCGACGTCGATGTCGGGGTCCCGTCCCAGGAGGAGTCCGTTGGTGAAGAGGGCGAGCACCGTTCCGTCCGCGAGATCCAGCTCGGTGGTCTCGAAGGGCATGCCGCCCAGGCCCAGTGGCGGCCCCGCGGGCAGGTGCGGGAACTCGACGTTGCCGTCGGGGTGCACCACCGCGGGCGGGTAGTGGCCGGCGGAGGCCAGGGTGCAGCGTCGCTCGACCGGGTCGTAGACCGCGTACAGGCAGGTGGTCCCTGTGACGGTGCCGGCGGTCGGCGGGGAGCCGGAGGAACCGTCCTCCTCGGCGAGCCGGACCACCAGGTCGTCGAGGTGCGTGAGCAGCTCGTCCGGGGGGACGTCGAGGTCGGCGAGGGTGTTCACGGCGGTACGCAGCCGCCCCATGGTGGCGGAGGCGTGGATGCCGTGTCCGGGGACGTCGCCGACGACCAGGGCGACTCGGGCGCCGGAGAGCGGGATGACATCGAACCAGTCGCCTCCCACGTCGCTCTCCGCGCCGGCCGGTCGGTAGCGTGCGGCGACCTCGACGGCGTGGAGTTCGGGCAGCTCGCTGGGGAGCAGTCTGCGTTGCAGGGCCAGGGAGGCGGCGCTTTCACGGGTGTAGCGGCGGGCGTTGTCGATGCACACGGCGGCCCGGGAGGCCAGTTCCGCCGAGAGGGTGAGGTCCTCGTCGTCGAACGGGTCCGGTTGCTGCCACCGGTAGAAGCTGGCCACGCCCATCAGGACGTTCCGGGCGGCCAGAGGAACCACCATCAGGGAGTGCGCGCCGGCGGCTCGGAGTCCCACCACCCGCCGGGCATCGTCCCGCAACCAGTCGGCGGTGTAGTCCAGTCTGGCGACGAGGCGGGATTCGAGGTCGGCCATGCAACGGGCCTGCGGCGAGGAAGAGGCGAACCGGCTCAGCTCGCCGACCGCGTACGCCGCCCGGGAGTGCCCGCGCCAGGTGGACCGAAATGCCGCCCGGCGGAGCGTGACGCTGTCTTCGACCGGACCCGGCTCGGGTGCCTCGCCCTCCACGACGGCGTCCAGCAGATCGACGGCGACGGTGTCGGCCAACCGGGGGACGGCCACCTCGGCCAGTTCCTGCGCGGTCCGCATGACGTCCAGGGTGGTGCCGATGTGCAGACTGGCCTCGTTGAGCAGAGTTCTCCGTTCCTGGGCCCGGTAACTGGCGGTGACGTCGATGACCGCGTGGCACAGCCCGAGGACGGCTCCGGCCGGGTCCTGGAGCCGGAAGGTACTGGTGGACCACACATGCTCGTGTTCCGGGTCGGCGACGGTGCGCCCGCGGTGCACAAAGTCCATGGTCGGTACGCCGGTGTCCAGGACCTGCTGCATCTGCGTCTCGATGGCCTCGGCGCTCAGGCCCGGCAGTGCCTCACCGATCCGTTTGCCCAGCCGTTCCGTCGTCGGTATGCCGGTCATGCGTTCCAGGGCCACATTGCGCCGTACGCATCGCAATTCGGTATCGGTGACCAGCAGGCCGACGGGTGACTGGGAGAAGAGTCCCTCCATGACCGCCTGGTCGCCTTCCCAGCGGCGCATCTGGGCAGCCTCGACGGCCAGGACCACCCAGTGCGGCGCGGCCCCGGGGCCTTCGGGGCCGGTCGAGGGGTACGCCCACAGGACCAGCTCCAGCAGTCGGCCGTCCCCGCAGCGCACGGTCACGTCCGCGGACCGTACCTCCGGCACCCCTCGCAGCGCGCGCCGTGTTGCGGCGACCACGGCCGGCTCGGGCCGGGCGAGCAGTTCGAGGGCGGGCCGGCCCAGAACCTGGGCCGCCGGACGGCCCAGCAGCCGTTCGGCAGCCGGGCTCCACCGGACAACGACACCTCGGGAATCCAGCACAGCGGTCGCCGCCACCTCGGCGCCGACGACCGCATCACTCCCCTGGCTGCCTCCGGTGTTCCGTGCCATCCGCGCCGTCCCACAACTTTCGATCATGGCCGCAGCCCTCGTCGGCAGCGTATTCCCGATCCGATGGAAGCGCTCCGTACGGGCCGTGCCCGGAGTGCACGGCCAGGGCACGCACGGCTGCGACCGGACGGCGCCCGGTGCACCGGTCGAGCGCCGAATGATCAGTGGTGGTCATGGCCGCCCCAGAGGTCTTCGTGGCTGACCGGGCGTGGGGCGGGGCACGGGAGACACCCGCCGGCCGTCCGAGCGGACGGCCGGCGGGCCCACAACCCGCGGAGCGCCCCACCTGCCGGCACGGGCCCCGGTCCCGGTGAGCGCGCGGCCGACGCGCCTCTTCCGTGGCACACCCGCACTGCTGCCCGGCTGCGAGCCGAACCCTCGAACCCGGACCAAGTCCCGCTGCGCCTCTCAGACTTTGACGTTTCTTTACAACCCGATGCTGGGCCGCGTCGTCTCTGTTCGCGAATCCCGGATCGGCCGGCCCGGTCTCCGCCCATGGGGCCGGCGGCCGCCCTGAGGAGAGGGAGCAGGACATGCGCAAGGGACCACTCGCCGCCGGTGCGGCGGCCGCAGCCGTCGCCGTGTTCACCGTCGTCCCCGCGACGGCGGCCGTGCCCGGACAAGAGACATCCAGCACGCCGATGTGCGCGACCTCGCAGTTGACGGGCTCGCTCGGCGCCGGCGACGCCGGCGCGGGGAACCTCTACCGCTACCTGGTGCTGACCAACCGCAGTTCGACGACCTGCCACCTCACCGGCTTCCCCGGTGTGTCACTGCTGGACGCCTCCGGCCGGCAGATCGGTCCGGCCGCGACCCGCGAGCACACGTCGTACGAGCCGGTGACTCTGAAGCCGGGCGGCTCGGCCAGCGACACCGTCCACACCGTCAACCATCAGGGCACCTGCCTGCCCACCTCCACCCGGGTGCGGGTCTACCCACCCGGCAACACCGCGTCACTGGTCCTCGTCGGCGCGATCACCAACTGCCACAGCGTGCTGAGCATCACGCCGCTCGCCGCGGGCACCGGCGGCAACCCCGCGGGTTCCTCGCCGAGCAGCGGCGCCACCGCCGGAGCAGGATCCGGCGGGCAGGTCACCGCTGTGCCCAGCGGCGCACCGGACACCGGGACGGCCGCCATCTCCACCGGCGGGGCCCGTCCCGGCAGGGCCCTCGGTGCAGCAGCGGGTGGAGTGCTGGCACTCGGCGGTGCCGGTTTCGCGGTGGCGCTGCGGCGTCGGGCGTGGGGCCGGGGCTGAGCGTTGAGCGCCCTCGCCCCACCCGTGTACCGGCTCCGTGGCCGTACGGCGATCGCGCTCACCGCGGCCGCTCTCACCCTCATCAGCGGCTGCACGCCGACTGCGCCCGCCCCCGAGGCGTCCTCCAGCAGTGCCGCGGTCTCCGCGCCGCCCGGCACCACCGCCTCGGCCCAGCCGGCCGCGGTCCGCGCCATGGCGCGCTCACTCCCCGAGCGGCTGCGCATCCCGCTGATCGGCGTCGACACCGCCGTGATGTCTTTGGGCCTGCTCGCCGACGGTGAGGTGGCCGTGCCGCCGATCGCCGCGCACGCACCCGCGGGCTGGTACGACGGCTCGCCGACGCCCGGCCAGACGGGGCCGTCGGTGATCCTCGGCCACGTCACCGTCGGCAGGTACGGGGACGGGGTCTTCAAGCAGCTGCCCCGATTGCGTGCGGGCGACCGGGTGTCGGTCACCCGCATGGACGGCTCGGAGGCGACGTTCGCCGTGGACTCGGTGCAGACGGTGGCCAAGACAAGATTCCCGACGCAGCGTGTGTACGGGAACGTCGACCACCCCGCGCTGCGTCTCATCACCTGCGGCGGCACCCGGGTCGGCGCAGCCGGCGGCTACTCGGACAACGTCATCGTCTACGCCTCGCTGGTCGCCGCGTCGTGAGCGGGGAGCGGGCAGTCGCCTTGCCGGCCGGCACGACGGGTGTCACGACAGGAGGGAGGCGAGCGGCCATCCGGTCTCAAGAGCGCGCGGCTTCCGAACTGTTCGCGGCCGTCTACCCGCGGCTGGCGGGCTGGGTGCGCCGGCTGGTGGAGGACGACGAGACCGCGCACGAGATAGCCGCGGAGGCGTTCACCCGCTTGTGGGCACGCTGGGCCAGGGTCGAGGAGCCCCGCGGCTTCCTCTATGTGACCGCGGCGAACCTGGTCCGCGACCACTGGCGCAAACTGGAGCGTGAACGCGGGGCCATGCGCCGTGTCACCGCCCAGGAACAGCGGAAGCAGCACGACGAGACCGATCCTTCCGTACGCATGCTGGTGCAGTCGCTGCCCGCGCGGCTGCGCAACCCCGCCCTGCTGTACTACTACGCCGATCTGCCGGTACGTGAGGTGGCCAGGCTGCTGGGTCGCAGGGAAGGAACCGTCAAGGCCGATCTGCACGCGGCCCGCGAACTGCTCCGCGCCGAGCTCGGGGGACACCATGACCGGATCGCCTGACGACCGTGAGGACGGCGACCTGACCGGACGGCTGGATGCCGGCCGGGCCGACCCGCTGGAGCCGCTGCTGCGGCCGCCGGCCACCTACCTGGCCACTCCGCCCGGCACCTTCCACCGCATCCGCCGCCGGGCCGCGCGCCGCAGGCGGGCCCGGGCGGTGATGGTGGCTGCGGCGGCCGCCGCGGTGCTCGGCGGGGCGCCGTACCTGTTCGGGGTGATGTCCACGAACGGTGGCGACGAGCTGGTCGTACCCACCGTCACCGGTACGCGGACCGGCCCGCACCCGTCCTTGCCCAGCCCCTCCACCTCTCCTTCCGCCCCTTCGCACCCGACCGACCCGACCCCCACCCACCACGCGCCGAGTGCCCCGTCCGCCGGCACGACCGGTGCTTCCGGCCGCACAGTCGGCCCGTCCGGTCGCACGCCGGGTACCTCACCGATGTGCACCGCTTCGCAGCTCACCGCCTCGCTCGGCGGCGGCGACGCCGGTGCGGGCAACCTCTACCGGTACCTCGTGCTCACGAACCGTACGTCCGGTGCGTGCCAGGTCTCCGGATACCCGGGGCTGTCCCTGCTGGACGCGGGCGGAAAGCAGATCGGCGCACCGGCGACACGCGACCGCAGGACGTACGCACCGGTGGTCCTGGAGCCCGGCGGCTCCGCGAGCGTCACGATCCACACCATCAATCGGCAGGGGGAGTGCCTGCCCACGTCGGCGCGGTTGCGGGTCTACCCCCCGGGCGACACCGCATCGCTGGTGATCCCGGGAGAGATCACCACTTGCGACGACCGGTTCAGCGTCACGCCGTTCGCCGACGGTACGTCAGGGAACCCGCCGGCGTGACGCAGCTGCATCCGATCGGGCACGGGGCCCTCGCGTCCCGGCCCAGGGTCCGTCGAGGGCCGGTCAGCAGGACGCCGTTGGTCACGCGCCGCGGCGAACGAGGTGCGGGGACGCACACAATCCGGGTGGCACGTCTGCGCGTCGCCGGCGTGCCGGGCGGTCACGGAATGCGTCGGTGGTCCGGCGAGCGCGGCACAGGGACACTGGCCGCCCTACATGCCGTCGCTCAACCCCCAGCCCTGCCCTCGCACTTGATGACACGGGAGGTGACCGTACCGCCCTGGTACGACAGCCAAGGCGTCGGTGCAGCGTTCGGAATGATCAGGTGCGGCACGGTCCGGTGTGTCCGGCCCCGTCGGTCCCGGACCGGCCGATGAGCGGGGGGATCAGGGGCTCACCTCAAGCCGGCTTGCGCCACACCGAGATGTGCTTCGCGGAGTCCTGGGTGAACGGCGCCCTGTCCCAGTCCGCGACGCGCAGGTCCAGCTCCAGACCCGCGATCCGTGCCATGAGGTCGAGCTCCGCCGGCCACGCGTACCGGTGCCGGGAACTGCCGCGGCGGTAGCGGCCGTCGTCGCCGTCGCGGGTGAGGTGGTGCGAGACGAGGATCTGCTCGACCAGATCGAAGGTGTCGAAGCCGAGATGCCGCTCGGAGACGTCGAACGGTACCGCGACCTGTCCAGGCGGCAGGAACCGCAGCGGCGGCACGCCCAACTCGATGACGAATCGGCCGCCGGGCGTCAGGTGACGCGCGGCGTTTCGGAAGCACTCGACCTGCTCGTCCTGCGTGAGCAGGTTCGTGATGGTGTTGTAGACGAGATAGACCACGGTGAACTTGCCGGGGACGGTGGTCGCGGCCATGTCCCCGATGGTGACCGGGAGCGCGTCCTCGTCGATCTTGCGCCGCAGAACAGCTGCCATGTGTTCGGACAGTTCGATGCCCACCACGGGCACGCCGCGCTTCCGGAGCGGGACACCCACGCGTCCGGTTCCGATGGCGAATTCCAGTGCCCGGCCGTCTCCGGCGAGTTCGGCGAGAAAGTCGAGAGTCGGACCGAGAACAGCGCCCGAGGACATCTCGTCCTCCTCGGCGTCGTAGCGGTCGGCGGTCGCACGGGTCCACAGTTCACTGCTCGTCACGAGCGTGCACTTTGCCGGGCGCGACAGGGCGCTGTCGACGTATTTACCTTCCACCGGCTCCGGGCACGCGGTTCCGGCCCGCGTCGCCGACCTGATGGTGGCCGTCGGCGCCGCGGATGAGCCGGAGGTCCGGTCGTCCACCGAAGGGGCACCTGGCCGAGAAGGGTCTTCCGACGGCCGCACCACGCCGGCTGGCCATTTCGTCGAGGACGATCCGGAGACACGCTCCCCGCAGCCACCGCCATGGCGAGCTGCCCGATGCATGCCTGACGCACGGCCTGCTGGTATCGGGGAAGCGACCGGTCGGCCTGCGAGGACACCGCGCGCGTCTCCAGGACTGCCCGCGATTGAGCCGTCGGAGTGAAGTTGACGGGCGCTCCCGAGTACGCCAGAACTCCCTGGATGAAGGGGAGATGAGAGAAATTCACCCGCCGTGCCGACGTGTGGTCCCCTTCGGACGAACTCTTCTCAGAGGATCTTCATCCTGGGCGCCCGGATGCAGTACCGGCGGGGCGGCGCGCCGCGATCCCCGGCAGGACCGCTCCGAACGAGGTCACGGGACATCGTGATTTTGCGCCGGAACGCCCGGCACGGAAGGGAAGAACGAAAATGAACCTCACCATCAAGCGCGCAGTCGTCACCGCGGTCGCCGCGATCTCGGTACTCGCGGGATCGGCGACCGTCGCGAGCGCCGACTCCCCGCACGGCGGCCCGAAGCACCACTGCAAGCACGAGAAGTTCAACCGGCACGGGAAGTTCAACCAGCACGGGAAGTCCAACAAGATCCGCTACGGCGTCCGGCACCACCGCACGATGCACCTGAAGGGTCACCGACTGCCCGTCAAGTTCCTCGTGACGAAGGGGCTCGCACACAGGTCTCACTGATTCCGGCCCTCCTCACTGCGCCCCTGTGCGAGCTGCGCACAGGGGCGCCGCCGTGTCCCGACATGGCATGCGGCGGCAGCTTTGAACGGCGCCCGTCATGCGCTCGCCAGGGCCCTGCTGGAGGGCGGGAGCCCGCCAGGTGTCGGCGCCCCGGTGGCCGTCGGAGGTGGTGGCCTTGTCGATGCGGTGCCGCCCGGCGGCGATCGACGCGCACCCGGCCGCCACGAAGAATCCGCTGCCGATTCCGACCCACCGGTACGGCCTCGACCGGCACGTCGGAGCCAGGTCGGCTGATCAGGTGCCGATACCGCGATTCTGCGTAATCCCTTCGAGTAATGCGTTACCCGTAAAGGGCGAACCGGAACAATAAGGGACGGGTGGCGGAAGGGAGACCGACGGGAGAGTGGTGCATGCCCCTGCGGAAACGTAAGGCGCAGCTGAAGACCCGGGCCGGGAAGGCGGCGGTCGACGGATACGGTGCGATGGATGCGCGCCTGCCCGTCAGCGAGCTGGCCAAGCAGTTGGTGCGCAAGGCCTTTCCCGACCACTGGTCCTTTCTCCTCGGCGAGATCGCCCTCTACTCGTTCGTCGTCCTGCTCCTCACCGGCGTGTACCTCACCCTGTTCTTCGACCCGAGCATGACGGAGAGCGTCTACACCGGTTCCTACGCGCCCCTGCAGGGCGTGAGGATGACGCAGGCCTACACCACCACCCTCGCCATCAGCTTCGACGTGCGAGGAGGCCTGCTGATCCGTCAGATCCACCACTGGGCGGCACTCGTGTTCGTCGCCGCGATCTCCGTCCATTTGCTGCGGATCTTCTTCACCGGCGCCTTCCGTAAGCCGCGAGAGGCCAATTGGATCGTGGGCGTGACACTGTTCGTACTCGCGCTCCTCGAGGGATTCGCGGGCTACTCGCTGCCCGACGATCTGCTGTCCGGTACGGGCCTGAGGACGGCAGCCACCATTGTGGGGTCGATCCCCGTCGTCGGAACCTACGTGGAGATGTTCGTCTTCGGAGGGCAGTTCCCGGGCAACGACGTGATCCCTCGTCTGTACGCCGTGCACATCCTGCTCGTGCCCGGCCTGATCGTGGCGCTGATCACCGCCCATCTCATGCTGGTGGCCTACCTCAAACACACCCACTGGGCGGGGCAGGGGAGGACCAACAGGAACGCCGTCGGTTCACCGGCCTTCCCGCAGTTCACCGCGAAGACCACGGGTTTCCTCCTCATGGTGTTCGGCGTACTGGCCCTGCTGGGCGGGCTCGCCCAGATCAACCCGGTATGGAACTACGGTCCGTACCGCGCCGACCAGGTCTCCGGCGATGCGCAGCCGGACTGGTATGTCGGGTTCCTGGAGGGCGCGCTCCGGTTGATGCCGCCATGGGAGACCGACATCGCGGGTCACACCGTCATGTGGAATGTGTTCATTCCGACGCTCGTGCTGCCGGGCGTGGTCTTCACGCTGCTCTTCCTCTATCCCTTCTTCGAGCAGTGGGTGACGGGTGATCGCGGGGAGCACCATCTGTGCGACCGACCGCGCAACCGGCCGACCCGCACCGGGCTCGGCGTGGCGGCCATCGTCTTCTACGCCGTTCTCCTGGTCGCCGGCGGCAACGACGTCGTCGCCTTCTCGTTCAGGGTTTCCATCGAGGTCATGACATGGATCCTCAGGATCGCGCTGGTCGTCGCCCCGCTCCTGGCGTTCGCGCTGACCAAGCGCCTCTGCCTCGCGCTTCAGATGCGGGACCGCCGCCGGCTGACCGAGGGCGAGGAGACCGGCCAGGTGACCCAATCGGTGAACGGCGACCTCGCGGAGAGCCACCGCGGCCTGAGCCCGACAGCCCGCTACCGCATCCTGATGCGTGACGTCCCGACGCCCCTGGAGCTCCCGACGGAGGGCCCGGTCTCGCGTCGGCGACGGGTTCGGACCGCACTGAGCGGGTGGTACTACAGGGACTTCGTGGAGTTGCCGGCCACGGACGAGCAGCGGTCCCGGATCGCCGAGCGGACCGCGCCGCCGGATCCGGTTCGCGGGCCCGAGGACTGAGAGCCGCCCTCAGCCCTGCACACGCGCGTACTGGAAGACCATTCCGAACACCCCCGCCAGGGCCACGCCCATCCCGATCAGGAAGAGCCACAGACCGAACACCACACCGAGCGCGAGCAGGGCCGCCCCCGCGGCGGTCAGCGACGGCCAGATGCTGTGCGGAGAGAAGAAGTCCACCGGGCCGGACCGCTCATGGACCCTCCCGTCCCCGCGGTCCTCGGGGCGAAGTCCCTTCCTCCGGTAGTTGGTGGCGAAGAAGAACGCGACCAGCAGCGCCATGAGGAACGAGATGGTGAGCGCCGCCGTGCCCGTCGGATCCCGGGACCACACGGCGTAGAGAACATCGGTCACGAGAAAGAACCCCGCGACTCCGGCGAACAGAGTGGCCTCGATCTTCATTCGCCCGACTCCTCCTCGGCGCCCGAGACGGAGTGGTACCCGCCTCGGGCGAGGACCGGCTTCTCGGTCAGGGGGTGGTGCAGGTCGAAGGCCGGCGAGTCGGAACGTACGCGGGGCAAAGCCCGGAAATTGTGCCTCGGGGGTGGACAGGAGGTCGCCCACTCCAGCGAACGGCCGAACCCCCACGGGTCGTCCACGTGAACCTTCGGTGCGTAACGGGTGGTGTGCCACACGTTGTACAGGAACGGCAGTGTCGACAGGCCCAGCACGAAGGAGCCGATGGACGAGATCGTATTGAGCAAGGTGAAGCCGTCCGCTGCCAGATAGTCGGCGTAACGACGAGGCATTCCGGCTTCCCCCAGCCAGTGCTGGACCAGAAAGGTCAGTTGAAAGCCGACGAACAAGGTCCAGAAATGGATACGCCCGATCCGTTCGTCCAGCATGCGGCCGGTGAACTTGGGCCACCAGAAATAGAAACCGCCGAACATCGCGAAGACCACTGTGCCGAAGAGCACGTAATGGAGGTGGGCGACGATGAAGTACGAGTCGGTGAGGTGGAAGTCCAGCGGGGGCGAGGCGATCAGTACCCCGCTGAGGCCGCCGAGGAGAAATGTCACGAGGAAGCCGATCGCCCAGAGCATGGGTGTCTCGAACGTGATGCTGCCGTGCCACATGGTGCCGATCCAGTTGAAGAACTTGACACCGGTGGGCACGGCGATGATGAACGACATGGCGGAGAAGAACGGCAGGAGAACGGCTCCCGTGGCGAACATGTGATGAGCCCAGACAACCGCCGAGAGCATGGTGATGCTGATCGTGGCCATCACCATTCCGAAATACCCGAACATCGGCTTCCGGCTGAACGCGGGAATGATCTCGCTCACCACTCCGAAGAAGGGCAACGCGACGATGTAGACCTCGGGATGGCCGAAGAACCAGAACAGGTGCTGCCACAGCAGTGCCCCGCCGTTGGCGGAGTCGAAGACATGCGCACCGAACTTCCGGTCGGCTTCGAGGACGAGCAGCGTGGCGGCGAGCACCGGAAACGCGAGCAGCGCGAGGATCGAGGTGAACAGAACGTTCCAGGTGAAGATCGGCATCCGGAACATGGTCATACCGGGAGCGCGCAGACAGACGATCGTGGTGATGAAATTGACCGATGCCAGGGTCGTGCTGACCCCCGACAGCACCAGGCCCATGGTCCAGAGATCGCCGCCGGCGCCGGGCGAGAAGACGGCACTGTTCAGCGGGGCGTAGGCGAACCAGCCGAAGTGCGCCGCGCCGCCGGGCACCACGAATCCGGACACCACGATGATTCCGCCGAACAGGAAGAGCCAGTAGGTGAGCGCGTTCAGGCGGGGGAAGGCCACGTCGGGCGCGCCGATCTGCAGCGGCATGATGGCGTTCGCGAAGCCGCCGAACATCGGCGTGGCGAACAGCAGCATCATGATGGTGCCGTGGATCGTGAACAGCTGGTTGTACTGTTCCGCGCTGACCATCTGAAGTCCTGGCCGGGCCAGCTCCGCCCGCATGAGCATGGCCAGCACTCCGCCCAGCAGGAAGAACCCGAACGCGGTGACCATGTAGAGATTGCCGATGACCTTGTGGTCCGTGGTCGTCAGCCACCCCATGAGTCTCACACCGGCAGCGATGCGCTTGTTGGCCACCGGCGCGGCCGGTGCGGCGTCCTGCAGGTCTTGCGCCATCGGTTCTCCGTCCCTCCCGGTTGACTCGATGGTGGAGCCTGCGGGCAGGGACGGCCGTACGACTGGCGGTGTCACCCTCGAATTTCACCGGATCACCGGTGCTCCGCGCGGGCGTCCCGGGGTCCTGCCGGACGCTCCCGACGGATCTCGTCACCGGGCGAAGTCCGATGTGACACGCGGAACTGATCGGTGGCCGCCTCGTTCCGCGCAACCGGCACCGCAAGGACTCATCGCCGTGGGGATGCCAGGTAGACGGCGAGGTCCGTGCCCCCGCGCAGCGGCGGCACGGTCTCGGGCCGCCAGGCGCGGGCGTAGGAGGGTGGCTTGTGCCCGGGAGCGACGATCACCGCGACAGGCGTGTGACGGGCTGCCGCGCGCAGACCTTCGGCGGTGATGCTCCCGTCGTGGCCGCCGATCTGTCGTGACGCGCAGCCGGCGTAGTAGCCGATCGGCACCGCGTCGAAGCCGGTGACCACGCAGGGTGGGCGTACTCCCAGAACGTGCAGCCGGTCGGCGATCGCCGTGTACTCCTGTCGTGCCACCCGGCTGCGTGCGACGACATGGCCGAGTACCCAGTACTGGACGGCGAAGTGACCGGCCAGGGCGTACGCGAGCAACACGGCGACCGTCGGCCGCCACCCGGGTCGGGCGGAGGTGTACAGACCGCGCAGGCACTCGGCGACGGGAAGCGCCAGCAGAGCGTAGGTGGGAAGCAGGAACCGGGGGGCGGCGTAGTCGATCATGAACAGGTAGGGGGTCGCCATGGACGCCGCGACCAGGGTCGTGAGGACGGCGGCGGAGCGGCGCGGCCCGGCGGCGATGATGCCGCCGGCCGTGAGCAGCGGCAGCGCGAACCACCACGCCGCGGTGACCGGGTGCTTCCAGGGCACATCGCACGGCCGGCACAGAGTCCGCCCGTCCAAGGCTCGAATCTGATCGTCGACGGCGAGGTGCCGGCCCAGGCCGCCCTGGATCTCGCTGGCGCGGTGCAACCGGGCTGACACGCCGCCGTAGTGCAGCTGGGCTTCGATGATCCACGGCGCCGAGCCGAGGAGAAGGGCGGCCACGAGCACGGCGAGCACGGCCGGACGCCGCCAGCCCGGGACCGCCACGGCTGCCACGGCCAGCGGCAGGACCAGGTAGCAGGCGTCCGAAGGTCGCATGAGGGCGACCAGGACCACACCGGCGCCGAGGCCGGCGAGCGCCTTGCCGTCGGTCGTCTCCCTGACGGCGCGTAGGAAGCAGCCCACCGCCGCCAGCGAACCCAGGGCGCACCACAGGTTGGGCATCGCCATCGGGCCGTAGTAGAGGGTGATCCACAGCCCGGCGAACATCGCACCCGCCCCGGCGAGAACCGCGGGTGGCAGAAGGCGACGCCAGACCCACAGGGCGACGAAGAGCCCGAATCCGGAGCACAGCGCCAGATAGACGTGGAGTGCGGTCGTGGAGGAGGTCAGCGCGGCCACCGGAGCGACCAGATACGAAATTCCCCGGGCCCGGGGCGCACTGAAGAACGCGGCCGGAACATCCCGGCTGACCTGGCTGACGTAGACGGTCTCGTCCCAGCCGAGTCCGGAGCCGGGCACCACCAGCACCAACTGGACCAGAACGAAGGCGGCGGCGACGGACGCCAGCCAGGGAAAGGCACGGCTGTGCGCGTTGTCGGCATGGCTGAGCCGCATCTGCGCCACTCGCGGGCCGACGGCGAGTCGGTCAGGCATGGATCAGTCCTCCACGGCAACGGACAGCGGGCCGGGCTCTGTGCGCAACTCTGCGAGTGCCTGGAGCGACCGGCCAACGTTGATCGGCCATGTGGAGCACACGCCGTGCCGGGCGTGCGGTGGAGGAGTGGCTGACGGCTCACCCGGCGGTCACGGGGTCATCCGTCGGGCGGCGGGACGGGGCCCGCCCGGCTCGGTGGACCTGTTCGACCCGGAGGCGGTCGTCCTGGGCGGGATGTTGCGAGGGCTCATGCCGTGGCGCGATGGTCCTCGGACGTCCGCTCACCGCCCGGGTGGTGCACGGGGACCCCGTCGCCGGACAGGCCTGCATCAGGCCCGTCCGGCGACAGCGTCTAGGACCGGTGCGCGGCGATCAGCCGCTGATACCAGCGATAGCTGTCCTTCGGGGTCCGCTCCTGGGTGTCGTAGTCGACCCGGATGATCCCGAACCGCTTCGCGTAGCCCAGTGCCCACTCGAAGTTGTCCAGCAGCGACCAGACGTAGTAGCCGCGTACGTCGACACCGGCGTCCATCGCCGCCTTCAGAGCCGTCAGGTGACTCTGCAGGTAGCTCACCCGGTCGGCATCGCGGACGGCACCGTCCGGGCCGACGGTGTCGAACTCGGCGGAGCCGTTCTCGGTGATGTGCACCGGCGGAAGGGCGTCACCGTACGTCCGCTTCAGCGCGGTCAGCAGATCGGTGAAGGACTCGGGGACGACCGGCCAGCCCATCGCCGTGCGCCGGACGCCCGGGTACTCCGTCTCGGTGTACCGGTTGTCCGTGGCGACCCGCAGCGCCGGGTCGGCCTCGCGGTAGGGGGCGGCGGCGACCACGATGGGGCGGTAGTAGTTGATGCCCAGGAAGTCCAGCGGCTGGGAGATCAGCTCCAGGTCGCCCTCACGGCGGAAGTCCTGCGCGGTGATCAGCTCGCCCCAAGTCTCCTCGTCGGTCGCCGGGTAGCGGCCGGCGAGGATCGGCTCGGTCCACACCAGGTTGTGCTGGGTGTCGGCGCGGACGACGGCGGCGAGGTCGGCGTCCGATTCGGTGGCCGGGACGTTGCGGTCCAGGTTGAGTGTGATCCCTGCCTCGCGGACACCCGCGGCGCGCAGTGCGTTCATAGCCAGGCCGTGACCGACGAGCAGATGGTGCGCGGCGGCCAGCGCCCCGGTGCCCTCCTTGGCACCCGGTGCGTGCCTGCCCACGGAGTAGCCGAGGAAGGCGCTGCACCACGGCTCGTTGAGCGTGATCCAGCGCGGCACCCGGTCGCCGAGGTGCTCGGCGACGATCGACGCGTACTCACCGAACCGCTCCGCGGTCTCCCGTACCCGCCAGCCGCCCCGGTCCTCCAGCGCCTGGGGCAGGTCCCAGTGGTAGAGGGTGGCGGCCGGCTCGATGCCGGCTTCGAGCAGTGAATCGACGAGCCGGGAGTAGAAGTCCAGGCCCTTCCGGTTGGCCGGCCCGCTGCCGTCGGGCTGGATCCGCGGCCAGGCGATGGAGAAGCGGTACGACTCCACTCCCAGGTCGCGAAGGAGCGCGATGTCCTCGGGGTAGCGGTGGTAGTGGTCGCAGGCCACGTCACCTGTGTCGCCGCCGTCCGTCCTGCCGGGCGTGTGACTGTAGGTGTCCCAGATGGAGGGGCCGCGGCCGTCCTCCTGCGCGGCACCTTCGATCTGGTACGAAGCCGTTGCCGCGCCGAAGACGAATCCGGGCGGGAAGGCGGGGAACTCACTCATCACGGACCTTACTTGACGGAGCCGCCGGAGATACCGGCAGCGATGTACTTCTGGGCGAGGACGAGCAGGATCGCCGCGGGGATCGCGGACAGCACGGCCGCGGCCATGACCGAACCCCAGTCACCGACGTGCGCGCCGATGTACTGGTAGATGCCCAGAGTGATCGGCTTGACGTCGTCGGTCGTGTTCAGCGTGAGGGCGAACATGAAGTCGCTCCACGCGTAAAGGAACGAGAACAGACCGGCGGTGATCAGCGAGTTGCGGCTCATCGGCAGCACGACCTGGACGAAGGTACGGAAGCGTCCCGCACCGTCGACCTCGGCGGCCTCGATGACCTCGCGCGGGATGGCCACCATGAACGAGCGCATCAGCACGATTGCGAACGGGATGCCCAGCGAGGAGTCCGCCAGCATGAGGCCGAAGTACGAGTTGACCAGCCCGAGGTCCACGTATGCGCTGTAGAGGGCGTTGGCGATGACGATGCCCGGGACCATCTGGGTGATGAGCGTGCCGAAGACGATCAACTTGGTGCCCGGCAGCTTGAACTGGGCGAGCGCGTAGGCGGCGGGCGCGGAGATGGCCAGACAGATGACGACGGCGCCGAGTGCGACGGCCAGCGAGGTCAGCAGGTTGGTGCCCTGCTCACCGATGGCCGAGCTGAATCCGGACAGATCCAGACTGTGCGGGATCGCGTCCACCTCCAGCAGCCCGGACTCGGGTTGCAGCGCGGTGTTGATCATCCAGTAGAGCGGGAAGAGCATCACGCAGAGGATGGCGAGGCCCGCGATCATGGAGCCCCAGCGGCGCCTCGGCCTGTTCCGGTCGGCCTGCGACGGGACGGCGGGGGTGTGGGTGATGGTCGCCATTCCGGTCACTTCCCCTCGTTGCGGTTGGCCCGCAGGTAGAACACCGCGAAGACGGCGGATATCAGGATCAGGATGTTGCCGACCACGGCACCGGCTCCGAAGTCCAGCGAGACGAAGGAGTTCTGATAGGTCAGGGTGCCCAGGGTCTGGGTGGAGTCGGCGGGTCCGCCGTCGGTGAGGGCCAGGATCAGATCGAGGATCTTGACGGTGGACATGAAGCCGAGCACCAGGACCACGGTGATGACGGGCTTGAGCAGCGGCAGGGTGATGGACCGGAAGGTCCGCCACGCGGATGCGCCGTCGAGCGCGGCGGCCTCGTACAGCTCCTTGGGTACCTCTTGGAGTCCGCCGTAGAGGATCACCATGTTGAACGGGATGCCGATCCAGATGTTGACCAGGACGACGGAGACCAGGGCCATGCTCGTGCTGGTCAGCCACGGTGTGTCACCGAGGCCGAAGATACCGAGGAAGGAGTTGAGGACACCGGTGTCCTGGTCGAGGATGCGCCGCCAGACGATGCCGGAGACGACCATCGGGACCAGCCACGGCAGCAGGATCAGTGAGCGCAGCACGCCGTTGAGCGGGAACCGCTTGGTGAAGAACACCGCCAGCGCCAGACCGATGCAGAACTGGCCGATCAGCGAACCGATGGTGAAGAGGATGGTCTGCAGGAGAGCCTTGCCGAACAGGTCGTCCTGGAAGACGTTCTTCCAGTTGTCGAACCCGTTGAACGGGGCCTTGCCGGTGAAGAAGGTGGACGGCGAGTAGTCCTGGAAACTCATCACGACGTTGCGGACGAGCGGGTAGCCGAAGAACAGCAGCATGAACACGACCGCGGGGGCGAGGAAGCCCCACTGGGCGAGCTTCCTGCGGCGCTTGGCCCTCAGCGGGTCAGGAGTCCTCGTCCTCGTGGCGATCGGCGCGACGGGCGCGGGAGCAGTGGTGGTCGACATGTTCAGTTACCTCAGTTCCCGCTCTCGACACGCTGCTGTGCGTGCTTGAGGACGCTCTCGCTGGACTGGCCGGTGAGAGCGGCCTGGAAGGCGCTCTGCAGAGCGAGCGACACCGAGGACCAGCCCGCGCCGAGTTTGGCGGTGCGCGACCGGGCGGTGGCGACCTGGTCGGCCAGCGAGCTCAGCTCGGGAACCTTCTTGCGCCAGGTGTCGGCGGCCTTCTGGTTGGCAGGAATCATCCAGCTGTTCAGCGCGTAGGTGATCTCTTCCTGCTCGCTGGTCATGCAGTTGATGATGCGGGCGGAGGTCTTCTCCCGGACGGTGTCACCGATGTCGGGGATGGTCAGCATGCCGCCGCCCAGCGGACCGACCGAGTCGTCACCGGCCTCGGGGACGGGGATCTGCGCGATGCCCCAGTTGAGCCCCTTCTTGGTGTTGAGGGTCTCGACCTGCCAGGGACCGTTGATCATCATGGCGGCGTTGCCGGCCATGAACTGGTCGTTGACGTCCGCCTGGGTCCAGTTGACCGTGGACTTGGACAGCGAGCCGTCCTTGAGCAGCGCCTTCCAGTAGTCCAGCGCCTCGACGACCTGCTTGCTGCCGAGATCGGTCTCGCTTCCGCCGTTGGACCACATGAACGGCGTGAACTGGTAGACGCCGTCCTCCGCGCCGCCCGCGCTCAGGGCGATGCCGTACCGGCTGCCCTGGGTGAGCTTCTTGGCGCTCTCCTGCATCTCGGCCCAGGTGGTGGGCACTTCCAGGCCGGCCTTGTTCAGGATGTCCTTGTTGTAGAACAGCGCGAGAGTGTTCACCGTGCGCGCCGCGCCGTAGTACGTGCCCTTGTACGAGCCGTAGTCGAAGATGCCCCGGGGTATGTCGGCGGTGGAGACGCCCAGCTTCTCGAGGTCCTTCAGTCCGCCGGTCTCGGCGAACGTCGGCATCTCGGAGCCGTCGAACTGGATGATGTCCGGGAGCGACTTCGAGGAGGCCATGCGCAGCGACTTCGTCATGACCTGGGCGGCCGGAACGCTCTGCTGCTCGATGGTCACGCCGAGCTTCGTGCTGCACCGCGACAGGGTGGCGGCGTCCCAGCTGTGGTACGAGTCGTCGGTCGAGGAGTTCAGGACGGTGTACACATTGTCGTCCCGCTGCTGGCCACACCCTGAGAGAGCTGTGCCGACGACGATCGCGGAGACGACGGTGAGCGGGACGATAACCCGCCTGTTGCGACGACGGCGCCGATGGCGCAGGCCGTCCGGGGATGATGCTGTCACGTGCGTGCCCTTGCATGAGAGGGGTGCCGACCCGGCGGGACCTCTCTGTCCCGGCCAGGAGATGCATACGCCTCGGTACGGGTCGGCAGGTCCGTAGGGGCGGGAGGGGGTGTCCGGCGGCAGTACGTCGGTACACCCCCGTGGGCTCAGCGGACGCCGAGCAGGTGTTCCATGGCGAGCTGGTCGAGGGCTTCGAAGGCCATCGAGCGTTCGGCGGCGGTGGTGACGTCGAACTCCTCGAACGCGGTGGTGTCGGCGAGGAGGCTCTTGAGGCCGTCCTCGGCGGTGGGCTGTGCGAGTTCGTCGAGGCGGGAGGCGGCCAGTGCCTCCTGGACGGCGGGGTCGGCGCGGAACGCGAGGGCGCGCTCCTTGAGGATGAGGTAGTTGCGCATGCAGTTCTTCGCGGACTCCCAGACGCCGTCGATGCCGTCGGTGCGCACCGGCTTGAAGTCGAAGTGGCGCGGGCCGTCGTAGTCGGAGGTCTCGAGGAGGTCGACGAGCCAGAAGGCCTGGCGCAGGTCGCCGGCGCCGAAGCGGAGGTCCTGGTCGTACTTGATGCCGGACTGGCCGTTGAGGTCGATGTGGTAGAGCTTGCCGGCCCACAGGGCCTGCGCGATGCCGTGCGGGAAGTTCAGCCCGGCCATCTGCTCGTGGCCGACCTCGGGGTTGACGCCGTACATCTGCGGGCGTTCCAGGCGCTCGATGAACGCGAGGGCGTGGCCGACGGTGGGCAGCAGGATGTCGCCGCGCGGCTCGTTCGGCTTGGGCTCGATCGCGAACCGCAGGTCGTAGCCCTGCTCGACGACGTACTCACCGAGCAGGTCGAAGGCCTCCTTCATCCGGTCCAGCGCGACCCGTACGTCCTTGGCGCCGCCGGACTCCGCGCCCTCGCGGCCGCCCCAGGCCACGTATGTGGTGGCGCCGAGCTCGACGGCGAGGTCGATGTTGCGGATGACCTTGCGCAGCGCGTAGCGGCGCACGTCGCGGTCGTTGGAGGTGAAGCCGCCGTCCTTGAACACCGGGTGGGTGAACAGGTTCGTCGTCGCCATCGGGACCTTGAGACCGGTGCGGTCCAGGGCGTCCTTGAACCGGGTGATGATCGCGGCCCGCTCGCTGTCCGAGGAGCCGAACGGGATCAGGTCGTCGTCGTGGAAGGTCACACCGTGCGCACCGAGCTCCGCGAGCCGCTCGACGGACTCGACCGGGTCGAGCGCGGGACGGGTGGCGTCACCGAAGGGGTCGTTGCCGCGCCAGCCGACGGTCCAGAGACCGAAGGTGAACTTGTCCGCGGAGGTGGGAGTGAAGCGCTTCGACATGAATCTGCCTCTTGTCGACAAGGGACCGGACGGCTGCATCGCCGACCGACCGATTTGTTGGCTGGCAGTACTAATACGGCATCTTGACGTTTGTTTCTAGAGCATCCATGTGACACACACGTCACATCCAGACAACCTGACCGCTTTCCATGAGGATCCTGCGCTTGATCGGGGCGGGTTCGGAGGGGGTTGGTGCGTTGTCGAAGCGCTTCGACAAAATTTTTGTTTTGTGTACGATCAAAATCGGGATTCAGTGGAACGAGGTACGTCATGCCGCCGCGACCAGCCACGGCCACCGCACCGGTGCCGGCCGTCCTCGGGGTGGGCAGCCCCGCTCCGTCCACCAGGGCCGTGATCGTCGACGCCCGGCCGCCACGGCGCCCGCGAGAGCTCCCGTGACCCGGTTGCCCGCGCCACCCCGTCACTTCTGAACACGCACTCCTGACCGGCTAAGGAAGACCCCCATGAAGTTCACCGACGGCTTCTGGCAGATGCGAGACGGTGTGCACGCCTCGTACGCCACCGAAATCCGCGACCTCCAGCTCGGCGCCGACCGTCTCACGGCCTACGCCGCCGTCAAGCGCGTCGAACGGCGCGGTGACACCCTCAACGCGCCCCTGATCACGGTGGAGGCGTACGCGGCCGCCGAAGGTGTCATCGGCGTGCGGGTCACCCACCTCGCGGGCAAGCGGAACCTCGGGCCCGACTTCGCCCTGCCGGGCGCGACCGGCACGACTGCCGCCGCCACACGTACGGAGGGCCGGGCCGCCGAACTGACCACCGGCCCCCTCACCCTGCGGCTGCCCACGGAGGGTGCCTTCGGCCTGGAGTTCCTGGATGCGGACGGCCACCTGCTGACCTCCGCCGGACACAAGGGCACCGCCTTCGCCACCGTCCAGGACGGCGGCCACCACATGTTCGCCCAGCTCGGCCTCGGAGTCGGCGAAACCATCCACGGCCTGGGCGAACGCTTCACCCCGTACGTCAAGAACGGCCAGGTCGTCGACATGTGGCAGGCGGACGGAGGGACCAGCAGCGAGCAGGCGTACAAGAACATTCCGTTCTATCTCTCGTCGCGCGGCTACGGCGTCTTCGTCAACCACCCCGGCAAGGTCTCCTTCGAGGTCGGTTCCGAGGCCGTCGGCCAGGTCCAGTTCAGCGTCGAGGACCAGACGCTGGAGTACTTCGTCGTTGCAGGTCCCAGCCCCAAGGACGTCCTCACCCGCTACACCGCACTCACCGGCCGTCCGGCCCTGCCCCCGGCCTGGTCGTTCGGCCTCTGGCTGACCACCTCGTTCACCACCTCCTACGACGAGGCGACCGTCACCTCCTTCGTGGACGGCATGGCCGAGCGCGGCATCCCGCTGTCGGTGTTCCACTTCGACTGCTTCTGGATGCGCGAGTACCAGTGGTGCGACTTCGAATGGGACCCGAATACCTTCCCCGACCCGGTCGGCATGCTCGCCCGGCTCAAGAAGAAGGGCCTGAAGATCTGCGTGTGGATCAACCCCTACATCGCGCAGAAGAGCCCCCTGTACGCGGAGGGCGCGGCGAAGGGTTACTTCGTGCACACGCCCGAGGGCGACATCTGGCAGTGGGACCGCTGGCAGGCCGGCATGGCGCTGGTGGACTTCACCAACCCCGAGGCGACCGCCTGGTTCCAGAGCAAGCTGAAGGTCCTGCTCGACCAGGGTGTCGACGGCTTCAAGACCGACTTCGGCGAGCGCATCCCCACCGACGTCGTCTGGCACGACAACGCCGACCCCGAGCGGATGCACAACTACTACACGCACCTCTACAACAAGGCCGTCTTCGAACTCCTGGAGAAGGAACGTGGTCAGGGCGACGCGGTCCTCTTCGCCCGCTCGGCCACTGCCGGCGGCCAGCAGTTCCCCGTCCACTGGGGCGGCGACTGCTGGTCCTCCTTCGGCGCGATGGCCGAGTCCCTGCGCGGCGGACTCTCACTTTCCCTGTCCGGCTTCGGCTTCTGGAGCCACGACATCGGCGGCTTCGAGGGCACCCCCGACCCCGCCGTCTTCAAGCGCTGGCTCGCCTTCGGCCTGCTCTCCTCGCACAGCCGACTGCACGGATCCTCGTCCTACCGGGTGCCGTGGGAGTTCGGCGACGAGGCGGTCGACGTCGCCAAGCAGTTCACCGAGCTGAAGCACCGCCTCATGCCATATCTGTACGGGGCAGCCGTCGAGGCCCATCGCACGGGTGTCCCGACGATGCGGCCCATGCTCCTGGAGTTCCCCGACGACCCGGCCACCCGTACCGTCGACCGCCAGTATCTGCTGGGCCCGGATCTCCTGGTGGCCCCGGTCTTCAGCGAGGACGGCCAGGTCGAGTACTACGTCCCGGAAGGCACCTGGACCCACCTGCTTTCCGGTGAGACCGTCACCGGCCCGGCCTGGCGCCACGAGATCCACGGCTTCGACAGCCTCCCGCTGCTGGTCCGCCCGGGCGCGGTCCTGGCCCTGGGCGCTGACACCTCCCGGCCCGACGGCGACTGGCCGGACGACCTGGAGCTGCGGGTCCACGCCCCCGAGGGGATCGGTGACTTCACCCGCACGGTGACGGTCCCCGACCTCACGGGTGCGCCCGCCGCGACGTACGAGGTGGTCCGCGAGGGCGACACGGTCCGTGTCACGGCGGACACGGACCGGCCGTACGAGGTGACGGTCGTGGGTGAGAACGGCCTGAAGGTCGTGAAGGCCTGACGCCGCCGTCCGACGGGCCGGTCCGGCCCTCGACCGTACGTGAAGCCGGACCGGACCCGGCGCACGCGGCGAGGGCCCAGGCCGGGTGCGCCCGCTCGGGAAGCGTGCGGGCCGTCACCTCGCCCGCCTCCACCACCTTCTGGAGGCACTTGCCGAGACGGGTCCATTCCTGCTCGAACCTGACGACCGCGATGGCGTGGGCGTTCATGGCCGCACGACGCAAGTCCATCATCGGCAACGAGAAGGGGAGCCACGCCTATCGGGTGATGTTCGGCCGCCTCGGGATCGTGGGGGAGTGTCCGAAATGGCGATACGAGTAAGCGGTACGCGGCGGTGCCCCGTCGACTTCACTTCGGAGGACACCGGCGGGCCGATGCCCGCCTCCGTACCATCGACACCCGAGTCGATGTCGCCTGACACCACCTGAAAGCAGGGAAGATGACCACACGGACGGACCGCGTCGACCATGAACTGATCCGGGCCGCAGCTCACGTCGCCGGCACACGCTGCCGCGGCGACAACCACACGATGGCGGCGGCGGCCCGCGCCGGAGACGGCCGGATCGTCACCGCTGTGAATGCCTACCACTTCACCGGAGGCCCGTGCGCGGAGCTGGTCCTCATCGGCACGGCTGCCACCCAGGGTGTCTACGACCTGGACACCGTCGTCGCGGTGGGCGACCGCGACCGAGGCGTCGTACCGCCGTGCGGCCGCTGCCGCCAGGTCCTCGTCGACTACTTCCCCGCCCTCAAGGTCATCGTCGGTACGAGCACCGGCCTCAGAACCGTCTCCATCACCGACCTGCTTCCCGAAAGCTACGTCTGGGCGGACCACCAGCTCGACACCGAGGAAAGCGCATCACTCGGCACCAGCTGCCCCCCCCCCCGGGCGGCCGACGGGGCGAACATGTACGGACGATCCGAGGGGAACCTGATGCAGGACGAAGCGTGGAATCGTGTGGAGCGGCTGCGGACCTGGCTGGACGAGAACGCCGTCCAGGCCTCGGACAGCGACGTGCGGCTGCTGCGCGTACTCAAGATCGGCGAGGAGTTCGGTGAGGTCGCCGAGGCGTTGCACGGCGTGATGGGCGCCAATCCGCGCAAGGGGGCGTCCCATACGTGGGACGACGTCAACAAGGAGTTGTGCGACGTCATCGTGACAGGCATGGTCGCGCTCGCGTCGTGCACGCCCGACGCGCGCAAGCTCCTGGACGAGCGGCTGCGACACCTGGTGGACCGTGTGCTGCCGCCCGGTGACGGGACCGGGGCCGACGTGGTGTGAGAGGACATGGGTCACCTCGGCCCGCTGATCCCGCGCCCATGTCCGCAGCACCGACCTGTGTGGGTCCGGGGCCCCACGGCCTCCCCGGGGCGTGACTGACCGCCCTCGATCCGGCGCAAGCGGTCAGCTGCTGACAGACCGGCCCGGTCACCTCCGGGGGAGGGCGACGTGCAGGTGATGAGGGTCCGATTCTTCCCCGAGCTCTCTTCTTACACGCATCTGCCGGCGTCAGGCGGCGACGCTCGTTCGCAGGGCGTCGATGGCGAGGTGGCGCGCGACGTTGGTGGCGTTGCAGTCGCGGAGGCTGTCGAGCATGAGGAAATCGTGCAGCATGCCCTCGACGCGCACTGCGGTGACGTCCACGCCGGCTTCTCGCAGCTTCGCGGCGTAGGCCTCACCCTCGTCGCGCAAGGGGTCCGCCTCGTCGGTGATGACCAGGGTGGGCGGCAGGCCCTTCAACTGATCCAGGCCGGCCCGCAGGGGTGCGGCGTAGGGCTCCATCCGCTGGCTGGGGTCCGCGTACTGGTCCCAGAACCACATCATGCCGTCGCGCGTGAGGTAGTAGCCGTCGGCGAACTGCAGATAGGACGCCGTATTGAAGTCGGCGTCGGTGACGGGGTACAGAAGCACCTGGCCCTTGACGTCGATCTCGCCGCGTTCCTTGGCCATCAGGGCGAACACGGCAGCCATGTCTCCGCCCACCGAGTCACCGCTGACAGCCAGGCGTGAGGCGTCCAGGCCGTGTTCGGCACCGTGCTGGACGATCCAGCGGCCGACCGCGTAGTTCTGCTCGATCTGGGTCGGGTACCTCGCTTCCGGTGCCCGGTCGTAGACCGGGAACACACAGGCCATGTCTGCGCCTGTCGCCAGCTCGCGGACCAGGCGGTCGTGCGTGTTCTCGTCTCCGAGGACCCAGCCTGCGCCGTGGATGTAGAGCATGACAGGCAGCGGTTCGATCGCCCCGGCCGGTTTGATGATGCGCGTACGCACCTGCCCGTACCGGCCGGCGTCGACGGTCACCCATTCTTCGTCGACGTCGGGCTTCTCGACGCCTTCTCCGGTCTGGAGGCCGGCGAGGATGTCACGTCCCTGCTCGGGCGGGACCTCGTAGATGCGCGGGTGAGGGCTGGTCGCGTCGGCCAGTTCCTGGGCAGCCGACTCGAGACGGGGAGAGGGAGGATCAGGCAGGTCAACCATGGAAGTGCCTCCAGGTCGGACTCGCCGAAACGAATCCATTCGCTCGTTGCCTACTCATCCGTGTTCTCACGGAAGGGACCGGCGTGCAACGGGATCTTCCGGCGAACGCACACGGACAGCAGGCGCCACGGCCAGTAGCTGACGCGCGGGCGGGATGAGCCGCACCCGCGCGAAGATCACCTGCGCGGACGGCTCCCGGCCTGATGATCCGGGCCGTGCAGTCCGTCCGTGCCGGGCGGCGTAGCGGTGACCGGTACGCACGCCGGTGGGCGTGGTGCGTGGACGTGGGGTCAGGTCGGCGGGTCGGACGGCCGCCGGCGCCGCCGCATGTGAGGATCGCCGCACGTTGAACCGGCGACGCACAGGGTGCGGGGCTCGCCGACGTCAAGAGAGAAAGACATCCGCATGGACCTGAAACTCGAAGTCATCGTGCTGCCCGTCTCCGACGTCGACCGGGCCAAGGGCTTCTACGAGGCGGCGGGCTTCCGGATGGACATCGACCACGTCGCCGGTGAGGACTACCGGGTGGTGCAGTTCACGCCGCCCGGCTCCGAGTGCTCGATCATCCTGGGCAAGGGGGTCACTTCCGCAGCGCCCGGCTCGGCCCAGGGCCTGTACCTCGTCGTCCCCGACGTCGAGGCGGCCCGCGCGGAACTCGTCGGCCGTGGCGTCGAAGTGGGCGAGGTGTTCCACGATGCCGGAGGAGTCTTCCACCATGGTCACGATGGCGGCGGTGTCTCCTACGGCGCCGGGGGCGACGGACGGGTGGGTGGCCCGCATCCCGATCGTGCCGACTACGGCTCCTACGCCACCTTCAGTGACCCCGATGGCAACGGCTGGGTGCTCCAGGAAGTGAGGAAGAGGGCCCCCGGCCGCTGACATCACATCAGTGACCCGGGGCGGGACGGGCGTGGAGTGCCGGCAGCCGGGTCGACAGGCAAGCGATCTGCGGTCTGAAGCGCGACTGCGGAACCAGAGACTGATACCCGGAGGTACGGATGGCGGGCAGCAGACCCCACGGCTGTGGCATGACGGTTCCGGGCGGCGGTGGTTCGTCATGAGTGCCGCACCCGGCGACCCCGGCGCCCGACGCCGGCCCGATCTCGCCGACCAGACCGTCGTGGTGATCGGCGCCAGCGCGGGTATCGGACTGGAGACGGCCCGTCAGGTACGCGCATGCGGCGGCCAGGTCGTCCTGGTCGGCCGCAACCCCGAACGGCTGCAGCAGGTCGCACTCGAGCTCCACCCTCTCGGCACAGCAGCGTTCGACGCCACCGACACCGACCGTCTCAAGCAGTTCTTCCAGGATCTGCCCGGCCCGGTCGACCATGTGATGGTCACGGCCGGTGGCCCGTTCTACCTGCCCTTGGAAAGCATGGACCTCGCAGACGCCCGCCGCGCCTTCGACGAGCGCCTGGCCATGACACTCGCGGTCGCCCTCTACAGCCGTGACAAGGTGCGAGCCGGAGGCACACTGCTGTTCATCGGCGGCACCGGCGGTCGGCGCCCCGGTGTCGGCATGACCGTCATGTCCGCCGTCACCGCGGCTCTGCCGGCCCTCACCGCGAACCTGGCGCTGGAACTGGCGCCGATCCGGGTCAATCTCATCGCTGCCGGATTCGTCGACACACCCCTGTCGGCCTCGCTCCTGGGCGATCAGCTCGACGCCCGGCGCGAGGAGCTGCGCGCCACGCTTCCCATCCGACGGGTCGTCGTCCCGGCCGACGTGGCTGCTCTGGCCGTGCACATCATGTGCAACGACGCGCTCACGGGTGGAACGTACGACGTCGACGGCGGCCAGCAGCTCCTCTCCCACTGACCACCAGGGAGGAGTGCCTCTGGGGAGGGCAGGCGAAAAGACCCGTGGACAAGGTGATCAGACCAGCGCCGGGCGGCCCGCGAGTTGCGGATACAGCGCCTCCGGGCCCGAGGACAGCGCTGCCTGGACCTGCTTGCTGACGTCGTCGGCGAGCACCTCGTGCAGTCCGGCGTCGACACCGTCGAGGGCCGCGCGGGCCACCATGGCGGGCTCGGCCTTCGGACCGGTCAGATGCGCGACCATGTCCGTCGCCATGTAGCTGACGTGCAGGGCGGTGACCTGCGTGCCCTGTTCCGCAAGAGCCACCCGCAAGGCGTTGGTCACCGACCATTCGGCGGCCTTGGCCGCGCCGTATCCGGAGCTGGCCGGGATCGATATCCAGGACATCACGGACAGGACATTGACCAGCGCGCCACCGCCGTTGCGTCCGAGAACGGGGGCGAAGGCCCTGCTCATGGCGAGGGTGCCGACCACGTGCGTCTCGAATTCCTTCCGGAACGAGTCCAGGTCGGACCCGAGCACGTCCGCGCGAGTCGTCGAACCGGCGTTGTTGACGAGGAGCGTCACGTCCTGGGCCTGGGCTGCTGCCGCGCTCACGGATTCGTGGTCGGTGATGTCGACCTGGACCGGGATCGCCCCGGGCACGGTGATCTTTCCGGGGTCACGCGCTCCCGCGTAGACCTTGGCCGCCCCGGCATCGAAGAGCGCCCGGACGAATTGCTCACCGAGGCCGCGGTTGGCTCCGGTGACGAAAGCGACAGACCCTTGGACCTTCATGGGAGAACCTCCCCGACGGTGCGTTGCAGGGCCGAGGACCGGCCGTCGCGACGTGTGCGACGGCGCAGCGCAGCCCGCTCCGAACGTATATCGCCCGGGTGTCCGCCACCACCCGAACCGCGGCCGGCCCGGTGGGTCCGGGCCGTGCTCCACAGGATGATCGCCAATGGCCGCTGATGCCGATCGAGTCCTCGGAGGCCCCGGCCGGGCGCCGGCTGAGGTGGGTCGACGGAGCCCTGGTCGGGCGGCTCCCGGGCGCCAAACGCCGCTCGCTCGCGTCGGCCGTTCCTTGGCCCGTCGGGCGGGCGACGGCCGGCTGCGGCGTCAGTCGGAGTCTTCGATCCGGTGGCGGAGGATGCGCGGTCACACGGGCCGGGGTCCGTCCGATTTTCGGTGGCGGCCGGGACCCTGGTGAACATTCACCGGCGATTTTGTGTGCGGTGTCCGATATCCGAGCATGAGGTGATCCCCCGGCGACTCCCGCAGCAGGCGTGCGCCCGCACGCCTGGCAGTCGCTGCACGGGCAGGGGGCCGTGGCGCTGCCCCGCGGGGCAGGCGACGCCACCCAGCACGATGAAAGGCGCACCATCCTCATGCACGACACCGGAACCGTCTCGCGTTCGGCTCCGGCTGTCTTTGTCTCTCTTCGCTCTGACCTGCAAGTATCGATATAACTTGGCTGGTTCAAACGGGTGGCTGGGAAAACGGTGGGAAAACGTAACTGGTCTCCCGCCATGGCAAGCATCGTTCCGCGTAGGAACAAGGCCGGGGCATCCACAGCTACCAGGTGAAGTGGAAGGACGGCGGCGCACGGTCCGATAGGTGGCAGTCGGAGCGCTTCGACGACGAGGACTCGGCCAAGGTCTTCAAGGATGCCGTCGACGAGGCCGGGCAGCACTGGCCCCCCGGCTGGGTGAAAGGCCGGGGCTACATCGATCCGACAGCCGCGAACACGCTGCGCTACCGCTTCGATCGATGGGCGCTTGAGCCCGTCGAGAACCGCACCGCGAGCAAGCGCTACAAAGTGCAGTGCATCCGGGTGCTGGAGATGTACATGTTCCCTACCTTCGGGAACTGCGACATCCGCTCCGCCGAGCACTTCAGCAAGGCAACAATCGCCGGCTCCCTCCTGTCAAGCCCCGGTGAACGCCGGAGCCAGTGCCTTGTGCAGGGAAGTGTTCATGAAGTCGTCGCTGACGTGCGTGTGGATGGCCAGGGAGCTGTCGCACTCATGGCCGACCTGCTGCTGGACCGGCGGTCGACTCCGTCCTCGGTCAGATGCGTGACGTAAGAGTGACTTGTGTCCGCAGAGGCCGTGTGCGGGTGATCCCGTGTGGCGATTGAGTAGGCGTGTGGTTGCGGACCACTTTCGCGACGCAGGTAGCCGGAGGTGTTGCATTCCGAGACCGTCGATGTGATGCGTATCACTCTCCGGGTGCCTCGGATCGGGCATGCGCGATCATGACCGGAATGGACACTCGTTTCCTTGGCATCGCCGATCTGGTCGAAGCCCCGTCCGTGGCGGTCGTAGTCGACGTCATGCGTGCTTTCACCGTGGCTGCCTGGGCCTTTGCCCAGGGGGCGGAGAAGATCGTTCTTGCTGAGTCGCTGGACGAGGCCCTGGCGCTCAAGGCTCGCCACCCGGATTGGGCGGCGCTCAAAGACGGTCCGCCCGCGCCCGGGTTCGAGATGGTCAACTCGCCGGGCCTGCTGAGGTCCGTTGACCTTGGCGGACGGACCGTTGTGCAGAAGACCACGGCAGGGACGGTCGGCGCCCTTGCGGTCAAGGAGTCGTCGCTGGTGCTGTGCGCCGGCTTCGTGGTGGCCGAAGCAACGGCTCGGCTCTTGCGGACACGCAAGAGTGACGGTGTCACGTTCGTGGTCACTGGCGAAGATGGGCAGGCCGATGAGGATCTGGCGTGTGCTCAATACATCGCTCGGAGGGCCACCGAGGCTGGGACGGATGCTGCTGAGTTCCTCCGTCGCGCTGCCGAGTCCCGCGCCGCCGCCGAGCTGGCGGAGGGGGTGCGTCAAGGAGTCCATCCTGATGACGTTGCACTCTGCCTTGAGCTCGACCGATTCCCCTTTGCCATGGCGGCGACCTTGGAAGGCTCGCTCATGGTCCTCCGTCCGTGCGCCGTGCCTTCGCTGAGCGAAGATGCGTCGGTTTGATCGCTGGTGAAGTCCGACTGTCACTGGGCGAGGGCCAGTACCCGGTCGGGTATGCGGCATCAACTGCGTGTCCCGATGACGGTTGTTGACGATCGGGCTGCGGGAAGTCGCGCGACACGGCTCGCGGTGGCCGTGGTCTGACGCAGGTGGACGATTTCCTCGTGCTGGGCGGCGAGCCGGGCCAGGGCCTGGGCGCGGAAGTCGGTGAGTGCGTCGATCGTCTGTTCCGACTGGGCCAGCCGCTCTTTGAGCTTGGAGTTCTCCGCCTTGAGCCGGGCGACCTGAGCCTCGCGAGGATCGGGGATCTCGCCAGCATCTTGGAGTGCCTGGAGGCGCCGCGTTCTACGGCACCCGCCCCTACGCCCATCTCCGCACCGAGTTCGAGCGGCACCGGGCCGGATCTCTCCGCGCAGGAGCCGGTCCATGGCGGCTTGTCCGGACACATGCCGACCTGCACGAACGCCAGCACGCGGACACCGGCCCGGACACTGTCCGGACAGCCATCCGGACAGTGTCCGGACAGAGAGGACACCCTCATGACCACCACGCCCCACGCCCCGGAGTTCGTCGTCGTGATCCCGTGCTTGGGCAAGAAGCTCCCCGTGGCCGCCCCGGCCGGCGAGCTCTACCTCGGCAGCTACGTACTCGTTGAACAGAGCGGAGCCGTCATACGGCTGATTGGCGCTCCGCGGTGAGTCCGGTGATCTCGTCGCGCATGGCTTGGAGCATGGCTCGCGCGCCGGCCGACGCGTCGGCTGCCGTGACCATCGCGGTCTGTCTCTTTGGTACGAACGCGGGATCCTCGACACGCAGCCACTTCACATCCTTCGGGACGATGTCCGCGGCCAACCCAGGTACCACTGAGATACCCAATCCTGCGGCGACGAGCCCCAGACGCGTCTGCCAGCCGCGCGCCTCGTAGGCCACACGCGGAGATTCAAGGGTGGGCCAAGCACCAAACTGGGGTGCGCCCTCCTCGCCGGCTCCCACGATCCAGGCCTCCTGCGCCAGCTCGTCGACGTGCACCTCGTCCCGGGAAGCCAGCGGATGGGACGCGTGGACGGCCACGCCCATGCCTCGGCCGGCGCCGATGACCTCGATGCGCAGCCCGGTGAAGTCGTAGTCGGGAAGTCCTTCCCCGATTGCCACTACAGCCATCTCGATGCGTCCCGCGCGAAGGCGGCGCAGCTGGGCGGGGCTGCCCGTCTCCCAGAGGCTCACGGTGAGGGCCGGGTGTGCCTTTTGCAAGCGAGCGATGGCCCGGGGTACCAGCGCAGCCGCCGCGGTGGGGTACGCGCCGACGGCCAGACGGCCGGCGAGGCGGTCGCGGAGCCCGGCGATCTCCAGCTCGGCCGCTTCCGCATGCGCCAACATGCGGCGCGCGTGCCGCAGCAGCGTCTCCCCGGAGAGTGTCGGCCGAACCCCGCGGGCAAGGCGCTCGAACAGCGGGGCTCCCACCGCCGCTTCCGTGGCGATGATCTGGCGAGACACTGCGGACTGCGTGTAGCCGAGCGCTTCGGCCGCCGCGGTGAAAGATCCGCGCTGAGCTACTTCGAGCGTGACCCGCAAGCCCGTCAGCGTCAGTTCTGGCATGGCCTGACGATATGCGTGAACCGAGGGGCAGGCAAAGAACGACTCTTCATGCCGCGCATGGCGCGGCGACGCGACAGCGGGCTGTGTGCCGACCACGACCGGAGGTCGGAGTTCAGAACAGGCAGTGAGGGTCGTCGGACAACACCGCCTCGATGGTGGCGTGTGCGACGCCGGACTGGCTGTCGCCCATATCCCCCAACGCTTGGCTGGTGAGCGTCCGAAGGACCGCCACGGTATGGCGCGTTCAGCGGAGCCCGCTCCAGCGTCGTAGGAACTCATCCGCATCACCCCCGGCTCGATGTGCACCGTTTTGATCCCGAACGGTGCGAACTCCGCCGTCAGCGTCGCGAAGTGCCCCTCCCACGACCCAACTTGAAAGCGTGGTAGACCGTGAAGCCTGGGAAGGTGGTGTGGCAGTCGATGCTTTATAGCTGGACAAACACGCCGCCGTCCTGTGCACGACGGCGCTGGACCGCCCGGCGGGCGAGCTGGAGCGAATCCGGTGAGATTCGTGGCGATCGTATGGGTGTTTCCCCGCTCCGTGCGAGGACGGCGGGCCATGCGCGCAGGTCAATGCGAGAAGGGTTTTGTGGGCCTCGCTCGGGTGATCGGGCCGGGTGGCGCCAGCCATGCGGTTTTCGCATGGCAGGGATGAAAAGACGTCGCTAGTCGAATGGCTTCAACGGTGCAACGCTGTCTACATGAACGAAACAGTGCAGAAGCTCACCGCTTTCGACCTCGCTCGCCCGGCACAAAACCAGTTGGCCCAGGGATTCCTTCAGTGGTGCGTCGTCGCGCCGGATCTGGAGTCGAAGTGTGCCGAACTGGAGCGGGTGTACGGCCCCGCAGGATTCTGGATCATGGAAAATGCCCCTCTGCTAGAGACGACCTACCGCGGTGAGCCGATCGACCTGCGCGTGGACATGGCGCTTGGTTACATCGGCGACACCAATATCGAGGTCATCAGCCCTCGCCGGGATGGGGATGCAAATCTCTACACCGAGTTCCTCGAAGCGCAGCCGGAAGGCGGCCTTCACCATCTGGGATTCCAGGTACACGACTTCGACACGACGGCCGCAGACTTGACTGCCAAGTTTGGTCCCGCCGTGCAAGCCGGAAACTTCTCCACCGGTGGAAGTCACTTCGCCTACTTCGATTCCCGCCCGGTGACCGGGGTCCACACCGAGATTCTCTGGTTCGACACCGAAACAGTTGCGGCGATGGCGGACCTGCGTGCCGGCAAGCCTCCAGTCATTTGATCTGACACAAGCCGGGTCGGAAGCGCCCGCGGTGCCTCCGACCCGGCACACGTGCGACACGTGCTTGCGCACATGGAAGCAGTCGACCCGAGATGGCGGGACTCCGCGACCGAATCCGGGGACGCGTGGTCGTCGGTACGTATCCGGCAATGGCTACGAGTCCGGCGCTCCGGGCGATCGCGCGCCTGCGCAAGGCGGACCTCAGCCTCAGCGTGGGCCCCATAGGTAGCGGGCAGCGCCGACGCGCCGCACCCCCATGCCGTCGGCCGGGCCACAGGTGGACCGAGCACTCTATGAAAGGAAAAGCAGTGTAAGCGAAACGTGTGAGCAAGAAGCTCTCGGCGAGTTTGTGGCTAGAACATCTGCGCTCGGCATTCATTGCTGGACTGCGCGGAGTCCTTCCCTGCAAATCTTCTGACCCGGAAGCTGACTCCAGGTTCCACAATTGCACCTTCAGCCTGATCCAGAGGAAACAACATGTCTAATTTCATCTCTCCCGATGACACCCGCTACGACGAGCGCTCCCGCGCGCTCATCCGCATTGGACGGGACGCCATCTCCAAGGAGAACCCAAGCGCACTGCGCAGCTATTTCAGTGAAGACTTCAAGTTCCATGGCCCCGACGGTGACCTCGGGTTCGAGCAGCTGGAAATCTTCTTCAGTCAGATGCGCGACGCATTCGCAAACTACTACTGCGAGCGATATGAGATCGTCTCTGCTGGGAATGTGATCGGTTGCCGAACGGAGATGGGCGGTGTCTTTATTAGGCCTTTTGACCCGACGCCGATCGGAACTGTGCAGCCGCACGGCAAGCAGGTGACGCTGACGCTGATCAATGTCTTCCGCTACGACGAGGATGGCAGGCTGGCGGAAGAGTGGGTCCAGTACGACAACTTGGAGTGGCTGCGCCAGCTTGGCGTTGAGCTCGTCCCCGCCTCTCGCTGACCACCTGACCGCGCCAGCCCGCGACCAGTCTCGCGAGTCGTGCGTCGAGTTCGACCCGACGTGGCGTTTGCGGTGCGCGCGCCCTGTTCCGGGTGCGGCACTCCACCGCGTGGCTGTGGTGACGATGCAGTGCACCGAGCCGGAGTCGGGGGGCCGAGACCAGGAGCCGGGCGAGCCCCACCGCGGCCGGCGACCGCCCGATGACCGGCGTCGCGAACTACGGCTCGCGAGTCCGCGAGGACCCGCCCACGCCCGAGCCCCCGGCGGCCGAGCCCCAGCCGGAGCCCGCGCCCGAGCTGCCCCCGGTCGGCTCCGTCGCGAGCAGGTTCCTCGCACCGGTCGGCGAACGGGTCAGGTGGCGTCGGGCGTATCGGAACGCATGTGCTCGATGTGACACCAGGTCATCAGGCTCAGTCCTGCTCAGCCGCGTGCGGGCACCGGGGCGGCGGCATGGTGTCGGCCCCGCCGGCGCATGGGCTCCCGTTCAGCGCACCGAAGCGGCCGGTCAGCGCACCGAAGCGGCCGGCGGGCGTTCGCGTAGGGCGCCGTAGGCGAGGAAGTAGGCCGGCAGCCGGTTCAGCCACCTTGAGCTCGTGATGAGTTCGCTCAGCCGCTGGGCGCGCTTCCGGCTGCCGAACGCCGGGCGGCCCGACAGGACCGGTTCGATGACGTTCGCGTGGGCGAAGCGCTGCAGGGCCTGTGTCACGGCGGTGGTCGGCCGGCGGCGGCGCTGGACGCGGCGCACGGTCCGCAGGCCGACCGTGCCCGCGCGCAGCGGTTCGACGAGATACCGGGCGGCGGCCACCGCGTCCTCGACGGCGAGGTTGATGCCGATGCCGAAGACCGGAGACATCGCGTGTGCCGCGTCGCCGATGCACAGCAGTCCCGGGCGGTGCCAGCGGCGCAGTCGATCCAGCTGTACGTCGAGCAGCTTCACGTCGTCCCACGACCCGAGCGCGTGCACCCGGTCCGCGAGCCAGGGGACGGCAGCCGTGAATTCGCCCATGAACCGGCCGAGACCGGCGGCTCTGCGCCGGGTGTCGGATCCCTTGGGGATCAGTGCGGCGCACTGCCAGTAGTCCCCGCGGTCGATCATGGCGCTGACGAACCGGTCGCCGACGCCTCCCACGAGGCCGTGCGGGTCGTCCTCCCGCCGCGGCAGCCGGAACCACCAGGCGTCCATCGGGCAGGTGAACCTCCGGAGTCCCAGTTCGGGCAGTGCCCTGGCCAGCGAGGACCGACCGTCACAGGCAACGGTGAGGGTGGCGCGCAGCTCACCGGTACGGCCGTCGGACGTGCGGTACCGGACCCCTGTGACCCTCCCGCGAGCTCGCGGCTTCGCTCGACCAGGAGGGGCCTCCATGCGTTCCATCAGAAAGGCGGTCGCCTCGGTGTTCATCCGCACGGAGAAGGAGGGCTCCCGTGCGGCCTCGTCGACGAGGAGATCGAGCAGATCCCACTGGGGCACCATCGCGATGTAGTTGTACTTGCCCCGCAGCGCGCCGATGTCTCCGACGGTGACCAGCGAACGGTTCGGGCCGAGCGGCAGCTGGACCGTTCTCACTCGGCGCTGTGGCAGCCTGCCGAATCGCTCGGCCAGCCCCAGGTCCTCCAGCAGCGCCAGGGTGGACGGATGCACAGTGTCACCGCGGAAGTCGCGCAGGAAGTCGCCGTGCTTCTCCAGGACCGTGACCGCCACCCCCGCCCGGGCCAGCAACAGCCCGAGGACCATGCCGGCGGGGCCACCGCCCACCACGCAGCACGTGGTCCGCTCCATCGGAACCGCTCCTTTCGGCGAAATCCCCGGATTAGTCATATCGGGAGATATACCCTCAGTTCCGACAAGTCCGTACTAAGGGGTCGCAACGTATCCCTGGAGGCATCATGAGCCAGCAGCCGGTCCTTCTGCCCTACGCCGACCCGGCCTTCGTCTCGGATCCCTTCCCGCTCTTCCGGCAGTTGCGCGAGGAGGGGCCGGTACGCCGCGCCGTGATCGCCGGCGGTCTGGAGGCGTGGCTGGTCACGCGGTACGACGACGGTCTCGCGGCCTTGGCGGACCCCCGGTTGAGCAGCGACGTCCGCGACGCCTCGGATCCCCGGTTGCTGCGACAGCTGCCCGTGACGGAACGGGAGTCGATGATCAGCAACATGCTCCGCTCCGACCCGCCCGACCACACCCGCCTGCGCCGTCTGGTCTCCAAGGCGTTCACGGCGCGCCGGGTGGCCGAGCTGCGGCCACGTATCCAGGAGATCAGCGACCGGCTGCTCGACGCGGTCGCGCCGGCCGGCCGGGCCGAACTAGTCGCGGACTTCGCGCTTCCGCTGCCGGTCACCGTGATCAGCGAACTGCTCGGCGTGCCCGTGGAGGACCGGCACGACTTCCAGCGGTGGACGGACGACATGCTCCTGCGAGGGGCGGAACTTCCGGACCCGGCACTCGTGGACGAATCATGGCAGCGGATGCACTCGTACCTGACCAAGCTCCTGGAGACCAAACGGGCCCGGCCCGGGGATGATCTGCTCGGCGCGCTGATCACCGCCAAGGACGAGGAGCAGCAGCTGAACGAGGACGAGCTGATCGCCATGTCCTTCCTGCTGCTGGTGGCGGGATACATCACGACCGTCAACCTGATCGGCGGCGGCATCGCGGCGCTGCTGGCCAACCCCCGTCAGCTCGGGATGCTGCGGGACGATCCGGAGCTGCTGCCGGGCGCGATCGAGGAGTTCCTGCGCTACGACGGACCGGTCAACCCCGGCATCGCCCGGTTCGCGCGCGAGGACGTCGAGATCGCGGGCGTGAACATCCCGTGCGGCGCGACCGTGCTGATCGCCTCCGCCATCGCGGACCGCGACCCGGCGCGGTTCGCCGATCCGGACCGGCTGGACATCACCCGACGGGACACCGCCCACCTTGCGTTCGGGCACGGCATCCACTACTGCCTGGGGGCGCCGCTGGCCAGACTGGAGGGTCAGATCGCCATCGGAACCGCCCTGCGCCGCCTCCCGGACCTCGCGCTTGCCGTGCCGCCGGGCGAGCTGCGCTGGCGGCCGGGCGGGCTGCGGGGCCCCGAGCGTCTGCCTGTCACCTTCGCCTCCGGTGGCGCCGGCTGAGAGCACCGGAATCCGAGAGCGTCCTGGCGCACAGCCCCTCCGCACCGTCTCCCGGCACCACCTCAGCAGTCGCACGGTGCGAGCGAGGGCGACCTGAGACCGCCGTACGTTACGCCTGCGCGGCCGCGAGTTCGCGCACCGTGGCCATGTCGCTGAACGGAATCAGCTGTTCGCCGACGATCTGGTACGGCTCACTGCCCTTGCCCGCAACCAGGACGATGTCTTCCGGACCGGCGGCGGACAAGGCGAAGGCGATGGCCCGGCGGCGGTCTGCGAACCTCTCGAACGGGGTGCCGGTGGCCACGAGCCCAGGCGTGATCTGGTCCATGATCGCCTCGGGGTCCTCGTTCCGTGGGTTGTCCGAGGTGAGGACACACAGATCGGAGTGGGTCCCGGCGATCTCGCCCATCTGCGCGCGTTTGGTGGCGTCCCGGTCGCCCCCGCAGCCGAACACGGTGATGACCCGGCCCGGCGCGAAGTCCCGGATGGCGGAGAGCGCCTTTTCCAGGGCGTCGGGGGAGTGTGCGTAATCCACGATCACGGACGAGCCGTGGGGGGTCTCGAAGCGTTCGAGTCGCCCGGGGACCGGGGGCATTCGGTCGAGTGCGGCAACCAGACCCGCCAGGTCGTGCCCCAGGAGGTGGCAGGCCGCCACCGCGGCCAGCGCATTGGCCACCGAGAACCGGCCGGGCACAGGGATCGCCGCGGGGTACTTGCTCCCCGCGTGGTGGAGGGTGAAACGCGTACCGAAGGCGTTCATGATCAGGTCCGTCGCCCGGTAATCGGCCTCCGCGTCGATACCGTACGTGGTGACCGGGCCCGGCATGATCCGCTTGATCCCGGCCCCCACGGAGTCGTCGGCGTTGACCACGGCGAGCCGGCAAAGCCCCTGGAAGAGGCGGAGCTTGGCATCGCGGTAGTTCTCCATGGTGCCGTGGTCGTCCAGGTGGTCCTGCGTGAGGTTGGTGAAGACCCCCACGTCGATGAACGCACGGTCCACCCGGTGGTTCAGCAGGCCCATCGAGGTGGCCTCCAGGACGACCGTGCCCACGTCGTGGTCGCGCATGTGGCCCAACAGGTACTGGAAGTCCGGCGATTCCGGTGTGGTCAGCACTGAGCGCGGCATCGGGATCAGTTCGTCGCCGATGCGGCTGCCTGATGTCCCGATCACGCCCACCTTCGCGCCTTCGGCGATCCTCAGGACGGACTCGACCATGTACGACACCGAGGTCTTCCCATTGGTACCGGTCACGGCCACCATGTCCATATCCCGACCGGGTTCGCCGTAGTAGCGCGAGGTGACGACCGCCGCCGCCACCCGGGTGTCCGGCACGCGGACGACGCATGCATCGCCTGCCGATGCCCATACTCCCGCCGGGAGATCGGGCGCCGCCCTGTCGACGAGTACCGCCACGGCGCCGCGTGCCAGTGCCGAGCCGACGGCCTCGGGACCCCCTTCCCGATGACCGGGCACGGCGATGAACAGCGAACCCGGTGAAACGCGATGGGCGTCGAAACAGGTCCCTGCGCTGATCCTCGTATCCGGATCGCCGAGGAGGACCTCGTGATCGTGACCGGCCAGCAACTCCCTCAACTTCATGCAGGGTCCTCTCGAAAATGCGCCACGCCCCTTCGGCCGTCGCCGAAGGGGATGCCGGCGGCACGCCGAGGAGCTGCGCGAGTGCGGGGTGCTGCGGAACGCACAGCGAAGGGGGTGGAGAAGCGCTCCATGGGCGGAGCGGAAGCGATGGGAGAACGTGCGGATCAGACCATCGGGACTGAAACCGAGAAGTCCGTGAGTGCCTGGCTAACCGTGACCGTGCAGCGCGCGGCAGAGCGCCTTGGGCGCGACTGGTCCCAGCACGTGAGGGGCCTGTCGCAGGCACTCCCTCACTGCATGTGTGTCGCCCATGGGTGGAGTGTACGTCCCATGGAGCGGCCCCGAATCCGCACTGCTCGCCTCGATCGGTTCGCGTTCGCGGCTGCCTTTCGGTTCGGTGCGCATCCGGGGCTGATCGTGCACCCATGCGCCCGGCGAAGCGGTGGCGTCGCTCAGCGGGAGGTCACCGATGTGGGTCTTTCGCCGGGCACCACCGCGGCGACGCCGGGCGACGAGATCCCGGGCGACGGACGCGGAATCGCCAGAGGTCCTGTTCGGCGATCTTGCTCGGGTGACGTGGTCTGCCAGGTCCACCAACTCTTCGGCTGCCACTGGCACTCGAGCGACACCGGGCATGCGCTGCACAACCCCCTTCACATATTCATCACCTTTTAGACACCCCATCGTCACGGATTGTGTATGCTCCAGGCGCTCTGTCCGCACCACCACTGGGGGGATTCCTCATGCGCATACGCCATGTCATATCCACTGTTGTCGCCGTCGGGACCCTCGCGGTCGTCGTCGCAGCTCCGGCACAGGCAGCCGAGTATTCGTCGGCGCTGAAGATCAAGGGTGTCCAGTACGACGCGCCCGGCACGGACTCCAACAAGTGCTCCACCGGGAACAGCAAGGACGAGTACCTGACGATCAAGAACTACTCGTCGACGGCGACCGTCAATCTCAAGGGCTACGTAGTCAAGGACGCCACCGGCAATCGCTTCACCTTCTCGGCCAGCCACTATCTCCAGCCCGGCGACTACGTGAAGCTGCGGGGCGGCCACGGCACCGACTCCGACGCCAAGAACGTCGTCTACCGGCAGAACTGCAACTTCATCTGGAACAACGACAAGGACACCATCTACCTGTACAAGCCGTCGGGAAGCCGGGCGGACGTCCACTCCTACACCAAGACCGGCAACGACCGCGACCGCAACGGCTACATCACGTACCACGGCTGACGCACTCCTGCTGACCACCGATGGGAACGGCGGCAGAGGGGCGAGTGCTCTGCCGCCGGTTCGGGCGTCCCGCTGTCATCCGGCGTGCCGGTCGGCGGTCGGGGCGCTCTTGTCACGACAGGCGTCCGAAGCGGCGCCGGTGACCCCGTGGAACAGGCCTGCGCCGGTCATCGCGGCCATCCGGTTCGAGGCCTGGCCGTTCCACGGCTCGCTTCCACATCGTCCACTGCGGACCGGGCGGTGTGCTCAGGGGCGGCGCTGCCGCACTGCCCGGTCCGGCCACCGCGCTTACGGTGGTGGGATGGCAGTGATCAACGGTTGGAGGAGGGAAGCACGAGCCCGGCCCGGCGCGGTGGACGCGCTGCTGGCGGCCGTGCTGTTCGCGCTGTCGGGACTGGCTTCTGCCGTGGTGCCGGACGAGCACCGGATTGCGTTCCGGTGGCCGGGCGTGGTGCTGGCGGCGATCGGCTGCGCGGCGTTGATGTGGCGACGTCGCCACCCGTTCGGCGTACTGGCTGTCGCGGTCGGCTGCGGCGTGGCGTTTCAGGTGCTCGGATTCCGGGAGAGTCCGCTGGTGTCCAGCCCGGTCGTGGTGTCCCTCTACACCGTTGCCGTGCGGACCGACCGGCGCACCACCTGGACCACGGCGGCGGCCACGGCTGCCGTCCTGGTGGGCACGGCCCTGTTGTTCACCCCCGGATCGTGGCTTGAGCCGGAGAAGGCGGTGATGCTGGCGTGGACGGCTCTGGCTGCCGCCATCGGCGACGCGGTGCGGTCACGCCACGCCTATGTGGCGGCCGTGGAGGAACGGGCCGAGCACGCGGAGCGGACCCGTGAGCAGGAGGCACAACAGCGGGTGGCGGCCGAACGGGTCCGGATCGCGCGCGAACTGCACGACGTCGTCGCGCACCACATCGCCCTGATCAATGCTCAGGCGGGTGTCGCCGTCCATCTCGCGGAGCGGCAGCCGGAGCAGACACTCGCCGCCCTGGAGACCATCCGGGACACCAGCCGGTCGGCACTGGACGAACTGCGGGCGACCGTAGGTCTGTTGCGGCAGACCGACGATCCGGCGGCGCCACGCGATCCGATGCCGGGTCTGACACAGCTGCCGGACCTGCTCGCGTCGTTCGAAGGTGCCGGACTGGCTGTCAGGCACAGCCAGCGCGGTGTCAGCGAACCGCTGGCGCCGGCGGTGGACCTGGCCGCGTACCGCATCGTGCAGGAGGCCCTGACCAATGTGCACAAGCACGCCGGCGCGGACCACGCCCGATTGTTTCTGCATTACCGCCCCGAATGGCTGACGATCACCGTCGAGGACGACGGATGCGTCGGCCCGCACCACCACCGACCCCGCCAGGGGACCGGCCACGGGCTGATCGGGATGCGCGAGCGTGCGGCCATCGTCGGAGGCACGCTGTACGCGGGAGCCCGCCCGCAGGGCGGCTTCGCCGTGACTGCCGATCTGCCCCTGCGAGCCGGCACCGCAACGGTCGGTCCGGCAGGGGACGGACCGTCGAGGAGAGATGGGTATGACGACCCGCGTACTGCTGGCCGATGACCAGGCCCTGCTACGGGGCACCTTCAGGATGCTGTTCGACGCCGCGGACGACATGGAGACCGTGGGCGAGGCGTCCAACGGATGCGAGGCGGTGGAGCTGGCGCATGCCCAGCACCCCGATGTGCTCCTGATGGACATCCGCATGCCCGAGATGGACGGTCTCGCCGCGACGCGGCTGATCAGCGAATCGGAAGACCTCGCGGGGGTCAAGGTCCTCATCCTGACCACCTTCGAGGACGACGAGTACGTAGCCGAGGCGCTGCGTGCGGGTGCGAGTGGCTTTCTCGGCAAGGGCGCGCGGCCCGAGGAGCTTCTCGACGCCGTGCGCACGGTCGCCGGCGGGGAGGCGCTGCTGTGCCCGTCGGCCGCCCGAGCGCTGATCACACGATTTCTGACGCAGCCGGAAGCGTGCCCGGCAGTCATGCACGAGCGGCTGGCGTGCCTGACGCCACGGGAACGCGATGTCCTGGCACTCGTCGCACTGGGGTTGTCGAACGACGAGATCGCCGATCGCCTGTTCATCAGCCCGCTGACCGCCAAGACCCATGTCAACCGGGCCATGACCAAGCTGGACGCTCGTGACCGGGCCCAGCTCGTGGTCATCGCCTACCAGTGCGGTCTGGTGAGCCCGGCGATGGAGCCGAGCGGTCCGTCGACACCCGTGTAGTCGCCGGCGCGGGTACGTGCGGGGTTCTGTCCCAGCCGTAGGCCGATGCGCCCAGTACCGCGGACGTGGTAGCCGGGAATCGCTGCACGGAGACGATGTGCGAGGGGTCGGTCACGAGCGAGAGTGAGGTGGTGAACGGAGGTTTCGCAATGATCGAAGCCCACTGCCTTACCAAGAGGTACGGCAGCAAGACAGCCGTCGAGGATGTGTCCTTCACGGTCCGCCCCGGCATCGTGACGGGGTTCCTCGGCCCCAACGGGGCCGGGAAATCCACCACCATGCGGCTGATCCTCGGCCTGGACGCCCCTACCGCCGGATATGCCACCGTCAACGGCCGCCCTTACGCGCACCACGCAGCGCCGTTGCACGAGGTCGGGGCGATGCTGGAGGCCCGCGCGACCCACACCGGCCGTACCGCCTACCACCACCTGCTGGCCCTGGCCGCCACCACCGGCATCCCCCGACGGCGCGTGAACGAGGTCATCGACCTCGTCGGCCTGCGCGAGGTCGCCGACAAGAGGGCCGGCGGTTTCTCTCTGGGCATGGGCCAGCGCCTCGGTATCGCCAGCGCGCTGCTCGGTGACCCCGCCACTGTCATTCTCGACGAGCCGGTCAACGGCCTCGATCCGGAGGGTATCCGGTGGATCCGGAATCTTCTCAAGGGCCTGGCGGGGGAGGGGCGAACGGTGTTCGTCTCGTCGCATCTGATGAGTGAGATGGCGGTCACCGCCGAACATCTTGTCGTCATCGGCCGCGGCCGGCTCATCGCCGACACCTCGGTCGAGGAATTCACCCGTAGCGCGGCCCGCACCGTGGTGCGCGTGCGCTGCCCGGACATCGACCGCTTGAAAGGTCTGCTGGCGGGGCCGGACGTCACCCTTACCACCTGTGGGCCGTACACCTTGGATGTAGTGGGCCTGACGACCGACCAGATCGGCTTCACGGCCGCCGACCACGGGCTCACCCTGCTCGAACTCTCTCCCCAGCGGGTCTCCCTGGAGGAGGCATTCATGGAACTGACCCGGGACGCGGTCGAGTACCGCTCCACCACCCCCGGCGAAACGGTCGCAGCAAGGAGCGCGTCATGACCACGATCCTCACGCGCCCGCTCGGCGCGACAGTGCGCCCCGGCAAGGTGACCCCGCTCCGGGTGCTCAGGTCCGAATGGATCAAGCTGCGCACCGTGCGCTCCACGTCGATCACCTTGCTGACCGCCGTGGCAGCGATGGTCGGGCTGGGCATGCTGGTCACCCACCTGCGGGCAGGCGACCTCAACACGCGGGACCTGGCGCACTTCAACGGAGCCGAGGTCAGCCTGAGCATGTACAGGCCCGCACAGTTGGCCATCGGTGTCCTCGGCGTCCTGATGTTCACGGGTGAGTACTCCACCGGATTGATCCGCGCCACCCTCACAGCCGTCCCCAGGCGGCTGTCCATGCTGGCGGCCAAGGCAGCCGTCTTCACCGGCGTCGTCCTCGTCCTGATGACCGCGGCCTCTTTCGCCGCCTTCTTCGGTGGCCAGGCCGTCCTGTCCTCCGCTCACGCTCACCTGTCCATGCGTCTCTCCGACCCCGGGGTCATCCGCGTGGTCTTCGGTACCGCCCTCTACCTCACCGTCGTCGGACTGCTCGGCGTCGCCCTGGGCGCCATCATCCGCAGCTCAGCGGGAGCCATTGCCACACTGGTGGGCATCCTGCTCGTCCTGCCCGGACTGGGAGCCCTGCTTCCGGCCGACTGGGCTCAGCACATCGACCCCTACCTGCCCAGCAACGCAGGACAGGCCGTGCTCTCAATCGTCCCCGATCCCGCGATGGCTCCCTGGACGGGCCTGGCACTCTTCGCCGGATACACCGTCGCCCTCCTGGGCATCGCCGCCTGGCTCCTCAAGCGACGCGACGCCTGACCGGCGTTGCAGGAAGCCGCCGCGCTGCGGACGGAGCCCGCCCACCGTACTCCCGGTCCATGGCCGAAACCGCCGACCCCCATCGGGCTCGTGCACACACCGAAGGCGACCCCACGCCTCAGGACAGCACCGTAGAACAGGCACCGCCCTGGACGTCACCGAGCGAAACCACGATGACGCCCGCGCCTGAACCCGTGGCCGCGCCGACCGCGTGGACCACCCAGCACGGAGAGGACCCATCATGTTCACCTCGCCCCAGGAATGCCGCACGATCCGTGAACTGCTCGCCGGATACGCCCTCAACTCCCTCGCGCCCGAGGAAGCCGCTCAGGTCTGCGCCCACCTGACCACCTGCCCCGCCTGCCGGGACGAGTACGACTGCCTCGCAGCCGTGTCCGCACACCTGCCCCTGCTCCGTGAAGCTCTGGCCCACGACATCAAGCGCCGGCAGCAGAGGTACGTGCCCGCCCCGGCCGAGAGCTGCCACCCCTCACGTCAGCAGCTCCGTCGGCGTCGTCCGACCCGCGCGATCCTGGGCACGCCGCTCACCGTCACCCAGTTGCTGAGCAGGATGCGGGCGTCAGGTGAGCCGGGCGAGCGAGCGGCCAGAAATGCCCCGGCCCCCCGGGCAACGGCAGACGGGGTGGAGGGGCGGGCGACGCCTCAGTCCCTCCGCCCGGTGGTCACACCGTGGCCGTCCGCCGGCTGAGGCCGACGCGATCGACGCCCACGTCCGGGCCGCGGGGAACAGCGGAGGCGGTGAGTGCCGCGGCGCCGGGTCCGACTCGGGCGCACGCGCCCGGCAGCACGGCGACGAGCGAGGTCGCGGACGTACCGTAGGCCCGCACGAGTGCCTGTTCATGGCCTTCGCCGACGTCGGCCGGGAAATGTTCCGGACGACTGGGCCGTACACGTCCGCCGTACCGTTCATCGCTCTCCCGACGGATACGGCGGACTGCCGTTCGGCCGCCTCCCGGTGGCGCCGTCGCACAGCCGGCTGCTTGCTGGTCCCAGGGTCCCCCGGGGAGAGGAAGCGAGTGCTCATGGCGACGCAGAGGACGAAGGGGCACCCGCTGCAGACTCCGCGGGCGGCAGGACTGGCCGGGGTCGTCTTCGCGGTGCTGCTCGCAGCCGCCATCATCCTGATCCGGCTGGCGATCCCCGAAGGCGCCGACGCGGTCACGGTCCGGGGGTTCGACGACTCCTCACGCCGGAACGCGGTGAAGACGGCGCTCGCGCTCGTCCCCTTCGCGGGCATCTTCTTCCTGTGGTTCGTGGGCGTGCTGCGCGCGCACGTCGGGGACGCGGAGGACAAGTTCGTCGCCACCGTCTTCCTGGGCAGCGGTCTGATCTTCGTGGCTTCGCTGTTCGCGGCGGCCGCGGCCGCAGGGGGCGTGCTGTCCGTCGGGGTTCCGTCCGGGAACGACCCGGGGCTGCCGTCCTGGGACTTCGGCCGCCACTTCGCGTACACGCTGCTGACGGACTATGCGATGCGGATGGCCGCGGTGTTCACGCTCACCACGTCGACCTTGGGGTACCGCCTCGGGATCTTCTCCCGGTGGCTCACCCTGCTCGGCCTCCTGGTCGCCCTGACGCTGCTCTTCGTGGCGGCCACCGTCGCCTGGTCCGAGCTGGTCTTCCCGTTCTGGTCACTGATCGTCAGCATCTACATTCTCGTGGTCAGCCGCGCCCCCGGGCCCGAAGCGGCGAAGGTGGCCTGACCGCGGCTGCGGCCCCAGGTTCCGGGCACGCTCACTCCTTCGGCTCTCCTGAGCGAGCGCCGAACCGGCCTGTCCTTCGATGCTGGCGTGGGGGAGAAGACCCGCCGTCCCGTCGCCGAGAAGGCGCGGACGGCGCCGGATCAGGCTGCCGGAAGGGGCGGAGCGTCGATGAGGATTGTCGTCGATCTCAACAAATGTCAGGGATACGCGCAGTGCGCCTTCCTCGCGCCCGATGTCTTCGCCATGCACGGCGAAGAGGCGCTCATCTACAACCCACGGGCCGACGAGGACCAGCACGAGAACGTGGCGCGCGCCGTCGCGGCGTGCCCCGTCCAGGCCATTCTGGCCGACGCGCCGGACACACCGGGAGAGAGGGCTGCCGCGCCGGGCGAGGAGGAGTCCCATGGCCGCTGACGCATTCCTGGCGTGGCTCAGGCGCGAGGGCCGGATCGTGATCGTGGGTGCCTCGCTGGCCGGCCTGCGGGCGGCCGAGACGCTCCGCGACGAGGGCTTCGAGGGGTCGCTCACCATGATCGGTGACGAGCCGTACGAGCCGTACGACCGGCCGCCGCTCTCCAAGTCTGTGCTGCTGGGCAAGGCGTCGCCGGCCCATACCGAGCTGCCCCGGCGCCGATCGGTGGAAGCGAAGTGGCGGCTCGGTGTCGCGGCGACCGGGCTGGACATGGCGGCCAAGCGGGTGCTGCTGGCCGACGGCGACGAGGTGGAGTACGACCGGCTGCTCATCGCGACCGGTGTACGGGCCAGGCCGTGGCCGCGCCCGGCGGAGGCCGAGCTGGACGGCGTCTTCGTCCTTCGGACGCGCGACGACGCGGCCGGACTGCAGCGCCGGCTGATGGCCTCGCCCCGCAGGGTGTTCGTGATCGGCGCCGGCTTCACCGGCTCGGAGATCGCGTCCGCCTGCCGCGCGCGTGACCTCCCGGTCACGGTGGCGGAGCGCGCCGACGCGCCCCTGGTGGGTGCGCTGGGAGGGGTGGTCGGTGCGGTCGCCGCGGAGCTGCACCGCGAGAACGGGGTGGACCTGCGCACCGGCGTCATGGTCACCGGCCTCGAAGGCGACTCGGTGGGGCGGGTGCGCGCCGCTCATCTGTCCGACGGCAGCACCGTCGAGACGGACGTGGTGGTCGTCTCGCTCGGCGCGACCCGCAACACCGAATGGCTGGCCGGATCCGGACTCGGCGCGGGACCCCGCGGGATCGCCTGCGACGCGGGATGCCGGGCCTTCGACTACCGGGGCATCGTGACCGACGACATCTTCGTCGCCGGAGATGTGGCCCGGTCCCCACATCCGCTCTTCGGCTATCAGTTCCTCTCCCTCGAACACTGGGGCAACGCCGTCACGCAGTCCGAGGTGGCGGCGCACAACATGATCAGCTCCAGCACGGACCGCCGTCCGCACATGTGGGTACCGGCCTTCTGGTCGTCCCAGTTCGGGGTGAACATCAAGTCGGTCGGAGTCCCGTCCATGGGCGAGGAGATCCTCATCGCGCAGGGGTCGCTCGCCGAGCGCCGCTTCACCGGTGCGTACGGCTATCAGGGCCGCGTCATCGGTGCGGTCACCTTCGACAACTCACGATGGCTGCAGTTCTACCAGGGGCTGATCGAGACGGCCGCGCCGTTCCCGCCGGCGTTCCTCACCGTGGACCGCCGGCCCGAGGGCCGGCAACCCGTCCCGGCCGACTTCCCGGACCCCTCGCTGCCCACCCACGGGCCGACCGTCACCCTCAGCGGCTACTCGCCCGCCGACCGACGTCTGGTCTTCAAGCCGGCCCACTCCTGACCCCCGGCGGGGCCCGACAGCCCGCTGCCCGACGCCGAAACGGCCCCTTCTGCTCCCACGCCCCGAGGACCCGCCATGACGCAAGCCCCGCTCCTGCGCCAGATCACCGATTACGCCAACCGTGCCGACCCGTACCCGCTGTACGCGGAACTCCGCAGGACCCCGGTGTTCCAGGAGGAGGACGGTGGCCCGTTCGTCATCAGCACGTACTGGGACATCCAGAGCCTGCTCCACGATCCGCGGATCAGCTCCGACGCCGCCAACCTCACCGCGCGCGGCGACGGCCAGTTGACCGAGCAGGAGGAGACGGCTCTGCCGCCCAGCTTCCTGCGGCTCGACCCTCCGGAGCACGACCGGCTGCGTCGGATGACCAACCGTCCGTTCGGCCCGCCGCACAGCCCCAGACGGGTCCACGACATGCGCGGCGAGCTCGACGGGATCGTCTCGGACCTGATCGCCGGCTTCGGGGACACGGACCGGATCGATGTGGTCGACCAGTTCTCGTATCCCTTTCCCGTGACCGTGATCTGCCGGCTGCTCGGGGTGCCGCGGGAGGACGAGGCCCGCTTCCACTCGTGGGCGGACACCATCGCCGCCGGCCTGGACCCGGTTCCGGGCGACGACCCCACCGAGCGGAACCGCGTCACGCACGAGGCCAGGACGCAGCTGGGCATGTATCTGGCGGGGCTGGTCGAGGAGCGCCGCAAGGCACCCGGTGACGACATGCTCTCCGAGCTGGTGACCAGCCATGGACCGGACGGTCCGATGACGACGATGGAGGTGCTCAGCACCGCTGCCCTGCTGCTGATCGCCGGCCATGAGACGACGGTCAACCTGATCACCAACGGGATGCTCACCCTGCTGCGCCACCCGGAGGCACTGCAGAGGCTCCGGGACGACCCGCTCCTCGCCGTCAACATCGTGGAGGAACTGCTGCGTTACGAGCCGCCGGTGCAGCTGGTGCCGCAGCGCACGTGTATCGCGGACATCGAGGTCCGCGGGGTCACCATCCCGAAGGGCTCGTCGATCTGGCTCGTCCTGGCCGCCGGAAACCGGGACCCGGAGCGCTTCGAGGACCCCGAGCGGTTCGACCCGGACCGCAAGGACATCCAGCACCTCGGTTTCGGCAGCGGCATCCACAGTTGTTTCGGCGCACCGCTCGCCAGGCTGGAGGCGCAGCTCGCCCTGACCGAGCTGGCCCGCAGGCTCGACAATCCTCGCCTGGTGGAGGACCCGCCCCCCTACCGGCAGAACGCCGTCCTGCGCGGCCCCCGCCATCTGAACATCACGTTCGACGGCCTGCGCCCCCGGTAGGAGCGAATCGACGTTCCGTCAGCTGTGCACGGTGGTCCGGTGAGTGAACGATCCTCGTCTACGTACACGCCTTTTTGACGGTCCGTCATGAGACGGTACGGAGATGACCTCATCACCGGCACTCGACGGAAGGGCGGCTCTGGTCACCGGGGCCTCCCGGGGCATCGGCCTCGCCACGGCGCAGGCCCTGGGCGAGGCGGGAGCGATGGTCTGCATCACCGCTCGCGACCCCGCGGGAGTGGACGTGGCCGTGGACCGGCTCTCCGCCACCGGCGTCAGGGCGGTCGGCCGCGCCGGCTCGGTCGCGGATCCCGCGCACCTGGCAGCGTGCACGGATCTCGTGGTGCGGGAGTTCGGACGGCTCGACATCCTCGTCAACAACGCCGGGACCAATGCCCCGTTCGGCCCGCTGATGGAGGCCGAGCCCGAGGTCTGGCGTGACGCTTTCGCCGTGAACGTGGAGGCGCCGCTGCGCCTGATCCAGCTCGCCTGGCGGGCATGGATGCGCGAGCACGGCGGAGCAGTCGTCAACATCTGCACCGAGGGCACCTACGGCGTGGGGCCGCAGGTCGGCGCGTACGGCACGAGCAAGGCGGCCCTGCTCCACCTGACCCGCCAGCTCGCTGGTGAGCTGGCGCCCGGTGTGCGGGTGAACGCTGTCTCGCCTGGCCTGGTGCGGACCGAGATGGCGCGATTCGTGTGGGAGCGGGCCGAGGAGCGGATCGCCCGGAGCCTGCCGCTGGCCCGGATCGGCGAACCGGAGGACGTGGCGCGCGCGGTGCTGTGGCTGGTCTCCGATGAGGCGGACTGGGTCACCGGCACGGACCTGCTCGTCGACGGCGGCACGAGGGTACGAGCGGCCGGCCGGGCCGGCTCCGGCATGCCCACGGACGCCGTGGGCGACGTTCTGGCGCGTACGGAGCCGCGGAGCAGCACGTAGCCGCCGACACCGGCGGGCTCGATGCGGAGTGGTGAAGCGACCGCCCGGGCCGCGCGGAGATGTGGCGGAGCCCGCCGCAAGGGCGCCGACCGACGACGGACCTGTCGACCGACGTGCCGGTGGGGCACCCGAAGTCCGGGTGCCCCACCGGCTGTTGGTCACCCGGTCAGCCGGTGAAGCCGGCGGTGATGGAGGTGAACTGCCAGTCGCTCTGGGCGATGCCCGAGCAGGTCTCCTGGAGGCCGCCGCCGGGGCAGCCGTGGTCGCGGTTGACGGACCAGAAGGCGAGGCGTGCGATGTGGTGCGAGTTGGCCCAGTTGCGGATGTCGGTCCAGTTCTGGACGGTGGTGGTCTCCTGGTTGTCGCTGACGCCGTTCATGCCGGAGATGCCGATGTGGGCGTAGGCGGTGGCGTCGTCCCAGCCGAAGGCGGACTTCAGCTTGACCTTGAGGCCCTCGGTCGCGCTGACGGTACTGGCGTACATGTCGGTGGATGCGTTGCCGAAGTCGAAGGGCATGATGGTGAAGACGTCGATGTCCGCGCCCAGGGCCTTGGCCTGGTCGATGAGACGGTTGCCGTAGCTGTTCGGTCCGGTGGTCGTGGTGCCGAAGGTGACGATGGTCTTCAGACCCGGGTTGTTCTGCTTGACGATCTTCAGAGCGCCGAGAATACGGTCCTGCACGACGGTGTTCTCGAATTCGTCCGTGTTCTCGATGTCGATGTCGATCGCCTTGAGCCCGTACGCGTCTATCACCTTCTGGTAGGCGCCGGCCAGCGCCGCCGGGGTGGAGCAGTTCGGGCCGAGCTTGTTGCCCTGCCAGCCGCCGAAGGACGGGACGACGTCACCGCCGGCCGCCCGGATGGCGGCGATGGCCGACTGGTCGACACCGCCGGTCAGCGCGCGCTGGCCGTCCCAGGCCGGATTGCAGCCACCGGAGGACAGGATGAAGGCCATGGTGAACCATTTGACTCCGGTGGCGTTCATCACCGTGCTCGGGGCCGGCGGGTTGCCCCAGCCGAGGTAGAGGTAGGGGGCGGCCTGCTTGAAGCCCGTCCCGCCGCTGCTCCCGGAACTGGTGGTGACGCTCACCGCGTCGGACGCGGCCGAGACGTTGCCGGCCGCATCGCGCGCCTTGACGGTGAACGAGTACGTCGTGCTCGCGGCCAGGCCGCTCACGGTGGCGCCGGTTCCGGTGACGCTGCTGACCTTGGTGCTGCCCTGGTAGATGTCGTATCCCGTGACGCCGATGTCGTCGGTGGCGGCGGTCCAGGAAAGAGTGGCGCTGGAGGAGGTCTTGCCGGTGGACCGGAGGTCGCTGGGCGCGGTGGGTGCCTGGGTGTCGACGCTGCCTCCCGGTCCGTCCAGGGTGATGTCGTCGGCATAGTAAGTGCCCTGGCCGTACCAGCCGTTGAGGTAGATCTCGGCGCTGGTCTGGGACGCGCCGGTGGTGAAGGAGAGCGAGAGCTGGGTGTAGCCGGACGTCGACGTGGTCCAGGTGGAGCTGCCGCCGGTCACACCGAGGTAGACGTAGCTGCCACGTACCCAACCGGACAGCGTGTACGTCGTGTTGGGCTGCACGGCGACGGTCTGGGTGCACTTGGCGTTGTCGCTGTCCCCGGCGGCCCCCGCCAGCGCCTTGCTGCCGCTGTGCACCGGGCTGGACACCACGGAAGCGAGGCCGCCGCTGCACGACCAGCCCGACAGGGTTGCGGATTCGAAGCCGGAGTTGTTGACCAGGTTCGCCGCGGATGCTGTGCCGGGAACGGTCAGGGTGGCTGCTGTACCGAGCAGGACTGCACCTGCCAGAGCGAGCAGGCGTGATCGAGTGCGCACGGGACCTCCGTTGTGGGGACGAGGGACAAACGCGAACCGCGACAGCGTCGACACCGACGCCGGTGACACGAGCGAAAATGGCCTCCCGGCCCGCGGGGGACGGGCCGGGGAAGCGCATGTCGGGCTGGGTCGACAGCTTCCCGAAGTGGCAAATCGCTTGTCAATAGTTTGATTAGGAAACTTTCCTGTTCATCGTGCGGACCTGATCCACTCGGCGCCGTTGCGCTGGGACCGGCGCTGAGCGGACATCAAGTCGACTACCAGACAGGGTCGTTGGATGTTCGAGGCGCGGAGTGGCTCGTGAGGTCAGGCGACGAAGGACGTCAGCCGCGGGGCTGTTCGTCCTCACCCTCGCTGTGCCGGTGGGACTCCCGGCCGTCCGCGATGCGGGCCTCCGCACGCTCCCAGGCTCTGCGATCACCCATGGGCTCATGGCGCCGCAGTTCCTGTGTCTCGCACAGCAGTCGGCGCAGGTCGGACAGGTCACCTGCCACCGCGCCCGCGGTACGGGCCTGCACCAGGACGTTGCCGAGCGCCGCGGCCTCGGCCGGGCCCGCCACCACGGGCAGCCCGCACGCGTCCGCCGTCAGCCGGCACAGCAGCTCGTTGCGGGCGCCGCCGCCGACGATGTGCACGGCGTCGACCGTACGGCCGGAAAGCCGCTGGGCGTCCATGAGCGCGCGGCGGTGGGCCAGGGCCAGTGAGTCCAGCACGCAGCGGGTGGTCTCGGCCGCGTCGCGTGGCACGGGCTGGCCGGTGCGGCGGCAGGCCTCGGAGATCCGCTCCGGCATCCGGCCCGGTGCGATGAACTCCGGATCGCCCGCGTCCACGACCGAGCGAAGGGGGGCGGACTCGGCGGCGCGGCGCAGCAGTTCGTCCAACTCGTAGGTCCGGCCCTGCGACTCCCAGGCGCGCAGGCATTCCTGGAGCAGCCACAGACCCATGATGTTGCGCAGGTAGCGGACGGTGCCGTCCACGCCCAGCTCGTTGGTGAAGTTGGCGCGGCGACTGTCCTCGGTGAGGACGGGCGCATCCAGTTCGAGCCCGGCCAGCGACCACGTGCCGGTGGCGATGTACGCGAAGCGGTCACCGCGTGCGGGTACGCCCACCACGGCGGACGCGGTGTCGTGCGACCCGACGGCGGTCACGGGCACGGGTCCCCCGAGCCCCGTCTCGGCCAGTACCTCCGGCAACAACTGCCCTGCCCGGTCGCCGGGCCGGCGCAGGGGCGCGAAGAGCGAGAGGTCGATTCCGAGGGTGTCGGCGACGGGCCGGGACCAGTCGCGGGCGCGTGGGTCGATCAGCTGGGTGGTGGAGGCGTTGGTCAGCTCGGTGCCGACCTCGCCCGTCAGCCAGTACGAGACGAGGTCCGGGATCATCAGCAGCCTGCGGGCCGCGGCCAGTGCGGGTGTGCCCTGGGCGGCGACCAGCTGATAGACGGTGTTGAAGGGGAGGTGCTGCAGCCCGGTGGCCGCGTACAGAGCGGTGGGCTGCAGCGTCCCGGCGACCTTCGCGATGGCGCTCCCCGTACGGCCGTCCCGGTAGTGCACGGGGTTGCCGATGAGCGCGCCGTCCGCGTCGAGAAGGCCGTAGTCCACGGCCCAGGAATCGATCCCCACGCTCGCCGGGGGCCCGCCCGCGAACCGGCCTGCGGCCTGCAGACCTTCGAGCACGCCGCGGTACAGGGCGAGGATGTCCCAGTGCAGGGTCGAGCCGACCCGTACGGGAGTGTTGGGGAAGCGGTGCACTTCCGTCAGATCGAGCGTTCCGGCGGCCACCCGGCCCACCATCACGCGGCCGCTGGACGCGCCCAGGTCGACGGCTGCGAAGGGGCGGGGATCGGTCGGTGCCACGTCTTGTCAGTCCTTCGTGAGGGTTCGTACGAGCTGTGGTGCGGCGCCGTGCCTGCCCGCACCAGGGCGGAACGGCTCTCCGCGGGCGGCGCGGGCGGTGCCCGGCGGCGCGCCGCGGTGCAGGGCGGCGGCGCGGCAGGACGCCCGCCCCGCACACGGGCGCTACCGCAGGAACGCCGCCGCGACCCCCGCGTCGACCGGCACATGGAGCCCCGTCGTATGACTCAAGTCCCCGCCGGTCAGAGCGAACACCGCGTTGGCGACATGCACAGGGAGCACCTCCCTCTTCAGCAGGGTCCGCCGGGCGTAGAACTCGCCCAGCTTCTCCTCCTCCACGCCGTACACGGCCGCCCGCTTCGCCCCCCAGCCGCCGGCGAAGATACCGGAACCGCGCACCACCCCGTCAGGGTTGATGCCGTTGACCCGGATGCCGTGCTCGCCCAGTTCGGCTGCCAGCAGCCGGACCTGGTGGGCCTGGTCGGCCTTGGTCGCTCCGTACGCGATGTTGTTCGGGCCCGCGAACACGCCGTTCTTGGAGGCGATGTAGACGATGTCGCCGCCGATGCCCTGCGCAGTCATCACCCGCGCCGCCTCACGGGAGACGAGGAAGGACCCGCGGGCCATGATGTCGTGCTGGAGGTCCCAGTCCTCCGCCGTGGTCTCCAGCAGCGGCTTGGAGATGGAGATCCCCGCGTTGTTGACCACCAGGTCGACGCCGCCGAAGGCGAGCGACGCGGCGGCGAAGGCGGCGACGATCTGCTCCTCGGAGGTGACGTCCACGGTCACGGCGACCGCCTTGTCGGGGCCGCCCAGCTCATCGGCCACCACAGTGGCGCTGTCCGCGTCGACGTCGGCGACCACCACGCACGCGCCCTCGGCGGCCAGCCGGTGCGCGATGGCCTTGCCGATGCCGGAGCCGGCCCCCGTCACGAGCGCGACCCGGGTCGCCAGGGGCTTGGACGGCGGCATCCGGCGGAGCTTGGCCTCCTCCAGCTCCCAGTACTCGATGCGGAACTTCTCGGACTCCTCGATGGGTGCGTAGGAGGAGACGGCCTCGGCCCCGCGCATCACGTTGATAGCGTTGACGTAGAACTCGCCTGCCACGCGTGCGGTCTGCTTGTCCTTGCCGAAACTGAACATGCCGACGCCCGGGACGAGGACGATGGCCGGGTCCGCGCCGCGCATGGCGGGGGAGCCGGCGTCGGCGTGCCGCTCGTAGTACGCGCGGTAGTCCTCGCGATAGGCGGCGTGCAGCTCCGTCAGCCGTGCGACCGCCTCCTCCAGCGGGACACCGGCCGGCAGGTCGAGGACCAGCGGACGGACCTTCGTCCGCAGGAAGTGGTCGGGGCAGGAGGTGCCGAGTGCGGCGAGCCGCGGGTGCTCGGCGCGCGCCAGGAAGTCCAGTACGACATCGGAGTCGGTGAAGTGGCCCACCTGCGGGAGGTCGGTGGAGGCCAGACCACGGACGACGGGGGCGAGCGCGGCGGCGCGGGCCCGGCGCTCGTCCTCGGCCGGCGCCCCGTACCCGTCGAGTACCGGCCCGAAGGGTTCCGCCCTGCCACGATCGGCGAGGAACGCCCCGGCGGTGCGGATGATGTGCAGGGAGTTGCGCTCGCACTCCTCGGACGACCCGCCCCAGGCGGTGATGCCGTGGCCGCCGAGGACGCAGCCGATGGCCTCGGGGTGGGCAGCCTTGACGGCCGCGATGTCCAGGCCGAGCTGGAAGCCGGGGCGGCGCCACGGCACCCACACGACCTGGTTGCCGAAGCACTCCTTGGTCAGTGCCTCGCCGTCGGCGGCGCATGCGAGCGCGATGCCGGAGTCGGGATGGAGATGGTCGACGTGGGCGGCCTCGACGAGGCCGTGCATCGCGGTGTCGATGGACGGCGCGGCGCCCCCCTTCCCGTGCAGGCAGTAGTCGAACGCCGCGACCATCTCGTCCTCGCGGTCCACGCCCGGGTACACCCCGGTCAGCGCGCGCAGCCGGTCCAGCCGCAGTGCGGCGAGCCCGTCGGCCTTGAGCGTGCCCAGGTCGCCGCCCGAACCCTTGACCCACATCAGCTCGATGTCGCCGCCGGTCACGGGGTCGGTGGCGGTGCCCTTCGCGGAGGTGTTTCCGCCCGCGTAGTTGGTGTTGCGGGCGTCCGCGCCCAGTCGGTGGGACCGAGCGAGCAGCTCCGCCACGCGCTCGTGAGGTGCGTTTGTCATCACTTGCTTCCTTCGAGTTTCGTCATGGCTTCCTGCCGACGGGGTGCGGTGGGCTCACGTCGCAGGGCTTGCCCCGCGTGGGACGCAAACCGCCGCGGGAGATCGTGGTCCCGCCGCGGCGCCCGCTTCCCGACGCGACAACGGGCGGCCGGCGGTGCCGAACCGGCTGCGGGCGTCGTGCTCGACCCCACTCCACCGTGGTGGCCACGCACGCCGCCCCTCCGTGTTCCCGCGGGAGGCCTTACGCCCCCCAGCCCGCCTGCGTACCGCCGATCCGCTCGGCGACGATCTTCTCCGCCCAGCCGGAACGTCGGTACGCCGCGATCGGGTCCGGGTCGAGGCCCAGTTCCTCGCGCACCTCGGCCAGCAGTGGCCGTACGTCCGTGTTGTACGCGTCCATCAGGACGGCGTTGGCGGTCAGCACGTCCCCGGAGCGCTGCGCAGCGCCGAGCGCCTCGCCGTCCACGAGCAGCGCCTTCGCCGTCGCCTCCTGGACGTTCATCACGGAGCGGATGATGGCCGGAATCTTCGCCTCGATGTTGTGGCACTGGTCGAGCATGAAGGCCACGTCGGGTGTGAAGCCGCCGCCGCGGATCACCTCGTACATGATGCGGAAGAGCTGGAAGGGGTCGGCCGCGCCGACCATCAGGTCGTCGTCCGCGTAGAACCGGGAGTTGAAGTCGAACGCACCGAGCCTCCCTTCGCGCAGCAGCAGCGCGACGATGAACTCGATGTTGGTGCCGGGCGCGTGATGGCCGGTGTCCACCACGACCTGTGCCTTGGGGCCCAGCTTCAGGCAGTGCGCGTACGCGGTGCCCCAGTCGGGGACGTCGGTCGCGTAGAAGGCAGGCTCGAAGAACTTGTACTCCAGCAGCATCCGCTGGTTCTCGCCCAGCCGCTCGTGCACTGCGGCCAGGGCCTCGGCCAGCCGGTCCTGACGGGCCCGGATGTCGTCCTGGCCGGGGTAGTTGGTGCCGTCGGAGAACCACAGCTTGAGGTCGCGCGAGCCGGTCGCATCCATGATGTCGACGCACTCCAGCAGGTGCCCGAGGGCCTTTCGGCGGACGGCAGGGTCGGGGTTGGTGACCGAGCCCAGCTTGTAGTCGTCGTCCTGGAAGACGTTGGAGTTGATGGCGCCGAGCCGGAGTCCGAGCTCCTGCGCGTACGTGGCGAGGTCCGCGTAACCGTCGGAGCCCTCGACCTTGTCCCACGGGATGTGCAGGGCGACGGTCGGGGCAACTCCGGTGTGCTGGTGGACGCGCGCCGCGTCGTCCAGCTTCTCCCGTGGGGTGCGCGGCACGCCGGGCTGCGCGAACACCTTGAAGCGCGTGCCGGAATTGCCGTACGCCCATGACGGCGTCTCGATGGCCTGGGTCTTGAGGGCCGCCTTCACGGCGGATACGGCAGTCATGGATCAGCGCTCCCGGGGGCCGAGCAGATATGTGAATCGTTTCATCGAGGGTGAAGCTATGACCACCCAGCAGGCATGTCAAGGGATTGAGTCGGTTCAGAGGTTTCATGGGTTGACCCATTGACGGCGTGGGTGTTGCGCGTCTAGCTTCCGTGAAACTTAGTTGAAACCTTTCACGGCGCCTTCGGGGCGTACCTTCCACGGAGCATCCATGAACCAGCCCGACACGGGCCCGGCCCCCGTCCTGGCCCTGACGGACGTATCCAAGTCCTTCGGTGCCGTGCGGGCGCTGCAGGACGTCTCCCTGCAACTGCTGCCGGGCGAGGTCCACGCGCTCGCGGGGGAGAACGGCGCGGGCAAGTCCACGCTCATCAAGACGCTGGCCGGGGTGCACCGGCCGGACTCCGGCCAGGTGCTGCTCGACGGGAAGCCGGTCGTCTTCAACGGCCCGGCCGACGCCCGCAATGCCGGCATCGCCGTCATCTACCAGGAACCCACGCTCTTCCCCGACCTGTCGATCGCCGAGAACATCTTCATGGGCCGTCAGCCGCGCGCCTCACTCGGCCGGATCGACCGCCGGGCCGTACGCGAGGCGACCGCCGCCCTGATGACCCGGCTCGGCGTCGACCTCGACCCCGAACGGCTCGCCCGTGGACTGTCCATCGCCGACCAGCAGATCGTCGAGATCGCCAAGGCGCTCTCCTTCGACGCCCGCGTCCTGATCATGGACGAGCCCACCGCCGCCCTCACCGGCAGCGAGACGGCGCGCCTCTTCTCGGTCGTCAGGACGCTGCGCGCCTCCGGCGCCGCCGTCCTGTTCATCTCGCACCGCCTCGAGGAGATATTCGGGCTCTGCCAGCGCGTGACGACGCTGCGCGACGGCCGATGGGTCGCCTCCGAGCCGCTGGACGGCCTCACCGAGGACGACCTCGTACGCCGCATGGTCGGCCGGGACCTCGACGAGCTCTACCCCAAGCAGGCCACGACCGTCGGCGAGACCGCCCTGTCGGTGCGGCGGCTCACCCGCGAAGGCGTCTTCCGGGACGTGTCGTTCGAGGTGCGACGTGGCGAGATCGTGGCGCTCGCCGGACTGGTCGGCGCCGGCCGCTCCGAAGTCGTCCAGGCCGTCTTCGGCGTGGACAAGGCGGACGCGGGCGAGGTGCACGTGAACGGCACTCCGCTGCGCGCAGGTTCGCCGACTGCCGCCATGGACGCCGGAGTTGCGCTCGTACCGGAGGACCGGCGCCAGCGCGGGCTCGTGATGGAGATGTCCATCGAGCGCAACATCGGCCTCACCGGGCTCGGCAGCCTGGGCAGCGGCGGGATGGTGCGCCGCACCCTGGAGCGCGGGCGGGCCACCGACTGGGCGGTGAAGCTCCAGCTCAAGTACAACCGGCTCTCCGACACGGTCGGGGTGCTGTCCGGCGGCAACCAGCAGAAGGTCGTGCTCGCCAAGTGGCTGGCCACCGACCCGTCCGTGCTCATCGTCGACGAACCCACGCGCGGCATCGACGTCGGCACCAAGGCCGAGGTCCACCGGCTGCTGTCCTCGCTCGCCGCCGAAGGGCTCGCCGTGCTGATGGTCTCCTCCGACCTTCCCGAGGTGCTCGGCATGGCCGACCGCGTGCTCGTCATGCACGAGGGCCGACTGGTGGCGGAGATCCCCCGTGAAGAGGCCACCGAGGAGACGGTCATGGCCGCCGCCACGGGTCGCCTCACCGGCAAGGAGAAGGCGGCATGACAGTCGAGCCAGGTCTCAGCGGCCGCCGCCGATGTGGCGGCTCGCACGACACACACGGAAGGACAGCGGCGTGACGGCCACCCTCGAATCTCCGCCGGCCGCGCCGGAGGCGGACCGGCGATCCGCGCGCTCGCTCATGGACCTGGTCTTCCGTGCCCGTGAGTTGAGCATCGGCGGCGCCCTCGTGGTGCTGATCCTCGGCACCTGGATATCCAACCCGTCCTTCCTGGACGACCAGGGCATCAAGGATCTGCTCCTCAACTCCTCGATCCTCGTGCTGCTCGCCGTCGGCCAGTCCGTCGTCGTCATCACCCGCAACATCGACCTGTCCGTCGGTTCCGTCGTCGGGCTCACCGCCTTCGCCTGCGGCAGCTTCGTCTCGGGGACGGACCACAGCGCGCTGACCGTCGTCCTGCTCGGCATCGGACTCGGAGTCCTGTGCGGCCTGGTCAGCGGCCTGCTGGTCAGTTTCGGCCGGGTGCCCGCGCTGGTCGTCACCCTCGGCATGCTCTACGTCATCCAGGGCATCGACCACGCCTGGGCGCACGGCGAGCAGATCAACGCCGCCGACGTCCCTGACGACGTGCTCGGCCTCGGCAGCGGCAGTGTCATCGGCATCCCGTACCTGCCGCTGATCTCCACCGCCGTCCTGGTCGGCACCGCCTACTACCTGCGGACCTACCGCAGCGGCCGGGAACTGTACGCGATCGGGTCCAACCCCGAGGCCGCCCGCCTGGCCGGCATCCCCATCCGCCGCCGCGTGCTCGCCGCGTACGCCTTCTCCGGCGCCGTCGCCGGCCTTGCCGGGGCGCTGTGGCTCGCCCGCTTCGGCACGGTCGTCGCCGACGCCGCGAACGGCTGGGAGCTCACCGTCGTCAGCTCGGTCGTCGTCGGCGGCATCGCCATCACCGGCGGCGTCGGCACGGTCTGGGGCGCGGCGCTCGGCGCGCTGCTGCTCACCACGATGGGCAGCGCCCTCGTCGTCCTGAAGGTGGACTCCTTCTGGCAGCAGGCCATCACCGGTGTGCTGCTGCTCGCGGCCATCACCACCGACCGCATCGTGAACCTGCGCACCACCAGCGCGCTGAGGAAGAGGAGCCGGCGATGAACACCCTCGTCAAATACCTGCGCTGGGACACCGTCGTCGGCGTACTCCTGATCGCCGTCTTCCTCGCCGGATCCGGTACGACGGAAGGATTCGCGGACACCGCCAACCTCTCCGCCGCCCTCGACGACACCGCCGAAATCGCCCTCATCGCCCTGCCGATGACCCTGCTGGTCGTCGCGGGACAGGTCGATCTCTCCGTGGCCTCCATGCTCGGACTCTCCAGCGCGCTCGCCGGCTCGCTGTGGGAGGCCGGCTGGGCCTTCGAGACGATCGTGCCCCTGTGCCTGCTCGTCGGCGCGCTCGGCGGCCTCCTCAACGGGTGGCTCGTCACCCGCGTCGGGCTGCCCTCGCTCGCCGTCACCATCGGCACGCTCACTCTCTACCGGGGCCTGGCCTCCGTCGTTCTCGGTGACAAGGCGGTCGCCGACTTCCCCGAGACGTACTCCCAGTGGGCCACCTACACCCGTACCGTGCCGGGCACCTTCATCCCGTACCCCGTCGCCCTGTTCGGCGTCCTGGCCGTCATCACCGCCGTCGTCCTGCACTGCACGGCCTTCGGGAGGTCCCTGTACGCGATCGGCGCGCAGGAGGACGCGGCCTACTTCGCGGGCATCCGGGTCAAGCGCATCAAACTGGTGCTGTTCGTCCTCGCGGGCTTCGTGGCCTCCTTCGCCGGAATCGTCTTCACCCTGCGGTACGGCAGCGCCCGCGCCGACAACGGGGTCGGACTCGAACTGGTGGTCATCGCCTCGGTGCTGCTCGGCGGGGTCGACTTCGACGGCGGGCGGGGCACCCTCGGCGGCGCGGTCGCCGGTGTGCTGCTGATCGGGCTGCTGAACAACCTCCTCACCCTCAACGACGTGTCCAACGAGATCCAGGTGATCGTCACCGGCCTGCTGCTGGTGGCCTCCGTCCTCACCCCGCGGGTCGTCGCCGCCGTCTCCGAGCGCCGCCACCGGCGCGCCGCGACCGCCTCCGCCTAGCTCCCCTTCCCACCCTCAACTCCCGCCCTCCGAAAGGGACGTCACCATGTCTGCGCACTCCCGCACGCGCCGCCGTGCCACCCTCACCGCCACAGCTGCGGCCTGCGTCCTCGCCGTCACGCTGGCCGGCTGCTCGGGCACCACCAAGAACGACACCAAGAACGATGCCAAGGAGGCGGCGAGCAGCGCCAAGGCCGACCCCGATGCACCGCTGAAGAAGGGCCTCAAGATCGCCTTTCTGCCGAAGCAGATCAACAACCCGTACGAGAAGATCGTCGACGACGCGGGGATCGGCGCGGTCAAGGAGTTCGGCGGCTCGGGCAAGGAGGTCGGCCCTTCCGACGCCAAGGCCTCCTCGCAGGTCTCGTACATCAACACCCTCATCCAGCAGCGCCAGGACGCGATCCTCATCGCCGCCAACGACCCCAACGCGGTGTGCGGCCCGCTCAAGCAGGCGATGAAGCAGGACATCAAGGTCGTCGCCTACGACTCCGACACCGCCAAGGACTGCCGCCAGCTGTTCATCAACCAGGCCAGTTCCGAGGAGATCGGCCGCAGTCAGGTCCAGCACCTCGCCGAGCAACTCGACCACAAGGGCGAGATCGCGATCCTCTCGGCCACGCAGAACGCGACGAACCAGAACACCTGGATCGGGTTCATGAAGGACGAGCTGAAGAAGCCCGAGTACAAGGACATGAAGCTGGTCAAGGTCGCCTACGGGGACGACGACGACCAGAAGTCCTTCCAGGAGACCCAGGGCCTGCTCAAGGCCTACCCGAAGCTGAAGGGGATCATCTCGCCCACCACCGTCGGCATCGCCGCCGCCGCCCGTTACATCAGCGACTCCAGCTACAAGGGCAAGGTCGTCATCAACGGCCTGGGCACGCCGAACCAGATGCGCAAGTACGTCAAGGACGGCACGGTCGAGCAGTTCTCCCTGTGGGACCCCAAGAAGCTCGGCTACCTCGGCTCGTACGCGGCCGCCGCTCTCGCCTCGGGCCAGATCACCGGTGCGGAGGGCGAGAAGTTCAAGGCGGGTGACCTCGGCGAGTACACCGTCGGCAAGGACGGCGAGGTCATCCTCGGCCCGCCGACCGTCTTCGACAAGAACAACATCGACGACTTCGACTTCTGAGTTCCGGGAGCGTCCGATGCAGCGCGTCTGCTTTCTGCTGAAGGTCCGGCAGGAGCGGCTCGAGGAGTACCGCGAGCGTCACGCGGCCGTATGGCCCGAGATGCTCGCGGCGCTCTCCGCCGCCGGTTGGCACAACTACTCGCTCTTTCTCCGGGAGGACGGCCTGCTGGTCGGCTACCTGGAGACCGAGGACTTCGCGGCAGCGCAGGCCGCAATGGCCGCCACGGACGTCAACACCCGCTGGCAGGCCGACATGGCGGGCTTCTTCGAAGCCCTGGACGGCGCCAAGCCGGACGAGGCGATGAAGCCGCTCACCGAAATCTTCCACCTCGATCGACCGTGATGACCCGGCACAGGAAGGGACCGACCGTGACCGCAAGGACTCCCGCCACCGCACGCAGGCCGAAGATCGGGCTCGTCGCGGGCGGACTCGGCGCCTACTGGCCCCAGTTCCCCGACCTCCTCCCGCAACTGCGGCGCTCCGCCGACCGCGTCACCGAGCGGATGCGGGAGTTCGACGCGGACGTCGTGGACGTGGGCTTCATCTCCGACGCCCAGGAGGGCGCCGTCGCGGCCGAGAAGCTCCGGGCCGAGGGCTGCGACCTGATCGTCGGGTTCCTCACCACCTATATGACCGCCACGATGCTGGTGCCCATCGCCCAGCGCAGCGGCGCCCCCGTACTCCTCATCAACCTCCAGCCCACGGAGGCCATGGACCACGCGTCCTTCGACACGGGCGCGTGGCTCGCCTACTGCGGTGCCTGCCCGCTTCCCGAAATGGCCGGTGCCTTCGAACGCGCGGGAGTTCCCTTCCGCTCCGTCTCGGGCCACCTGGAGGACGAGCGTGCCTGGCAGCGCATCGGCCGGTGGATCCGGACCGCGGGCGTACGGTCGGTGCTGCGGCACGGGCGGCACGGGCTGATGGGTCACCTCTACCCGGGCATGTACGACGTGTCCACCGACCTGACCATGGTCGCCGGCAACCTGGGCGGCCACGTCGAGGTCCTGGAGTTCGACGACCTGCGGGTGCGGGTCGAGAAGGCCGGGGACGAAGAGGTCGAGGCCAAACTCGCCGAGGTCGGCGAGGTGTTCGAGCTGGCCGAATCCGTTGACCAGGGCGACCTGGTCTGGGCCGCGCGGGTGTCCGTCGGACTCGACCGGCTCGTCGAGGACTTCGACCTGGACTCCCTGGCGTACTACCACCGCGGCCTCGACGGCGAGACCCACGAGCGGCTGGGGGCGGGCATGATCCTCGGCTCCTCCCTGCTGACCGCGCGCGGCGTGCCCACGTGCGGCGAGTACGAACTGCGCACCTCGCTCGCCATGCTGGTCGCGGACCGGCTGGGGGCGGGCGGTTCGTTCACCGAACTGCAGGCACTCAACTTCCGGGACGGCGTGGTGGAGATGGGCCACGACGGCCCGGGACACCTCGCCATCAGCGAACGGAAACCGCTGCTGCGGGGCCTGGGCGTCTACCACGGCAAGCGCGGCTGGGGCGTCTCGGTCGAGTTCGACGTCAGGCACGGCCCGGTCACCCTCGTCGGACTCGGCCAGTCCCGCGACGGCCGCTACCGGCTGATCGCCTCCGAGGGCGAGGTCGTCGGAGGTCCGCTGCTCCAGATCGGCAACACCACCTCGCGGGTGGACTTCGGAACCGACCCGGGGGAGTGGACGGACGCCTGGAGCGCGAGTGGAGTCGGCCACCACTGGGCACTGGCCACCGGCCGGCTGCTGCCCGAACTTCGGGCGCTGGCGGACCTCGTCGGCCTGGAGCTGGTGGAAGTCACCGGCCGATGACACCCTCGCGGGCCGGTTGGCGAGCCACCTGGTGGGCTGCCAGGACGTGGCGCGGGTCGTCGACGACAGGATCGATGAGGCGGTCCGCGCGGGCATCACCGTCGCGGCCGGGGTTGACGCGCCACAGGACGCCGAGCATGAGCAGGACGTGGTTCGGCGAGCCCGGCCGCACCCGGGGCGCGTGGCGGGCGCGGCGTGACGTCACCCGCGGTCACGCCAGGAAGGCGCCGAGCACTCCACCCATAATGGAGAAGTACGCGCCGCGGGCGGTGACCGTCACCCCAGGGGCACCACGCCGCCCGCACGATGCCCGCTGAGGCACAGAGGCGGTGGATGACACATGTGCGCACACGCCCGGCCCGGCGGGGTGCGGCCGGGACTGTCCTCAACAGGCCACTACGGTGAGGCGGTGTTCCGTCCCGAGCAGCCGGGGGAGGACGACCGTATCGACCTCGGCGCGCTCGTGTACGACGACGTCACGATGGCCCGTCTGCGGAGCCTGGGGGTCGGGCCGGGCTGGAACTGCCTCGACGTGGGAGCCGGCACCGGCACCGTCGCCCGGCGGCTGTTGTACGAGGCGGGCGTCGCGACCGTGCTCGCCGTCGACCGCGACGTACGTTTCCTCACCGCCCACCCCTTGCCCGGGCTCGGTGTCCTTGAGGCGGACATCGACGCCCCGGGGTTCGACCCCGGCCGGTTCCAGCTGGTCCACGCCCGATTCCTCCTGATGCACCTGCCTTCACGGCAGCGCCTGATCGCCGGGCTGGGCGAACTCCTGGCTCCAGGCGGGGTGCTGGTCCTCAGCGACGCCGTCGACCTGACCACCGCGACTGCGCCCGCGACGCCGTACACCCGGGTCATGCAGGCCATGTGGCAAGGGTTGCGGGACACCATCGGCACCGACGTCTCGTGGGTCCCCGAGTATCCACATCTGTTCCGCACCGCGGGGCTCGAGTCCGTCGCCGCCGAGATCCACGTACCGCCCCTGGTCCCCGGGAGCCCCATCAGCCGCTTCTGGGCCCGCAGCTGGGACCGGGCGAGGGAGGCGATCCTGGCCACCGGACTGGTGGACGACGCGACGGTCGACGCGGCGATCCGGTACCTCGACTCACCCGACTGCGCCGCGCTGTCGCCCGGAATGATCACGGCCTGGGGATGGAGACCCCAGGAGGCCATGCCTTCCTCCTCGGCGTGCGCCGATCAGGAACAGCGGCGCCGGGATGACTCCGGGGGCGGCCATACGTAGGGCAGCACGCCGGCCAGTCGATGCCCGCGTCCGACGCGGCCGCCGTACTCCTCGTCGATGACAAGGGCGCTCCGCGCCGATGCCTTGCGCACGCTGCCGCGTCGGGGTGAAGCGGAGCCGTGACAGCAGGGCACTCGTCCATCGCGCGGTAGCCCTCGACCGCCCGATCCGGACGAGAGTTCCTGGCCGGGGCCGATGCGGCTGTCGAGGCCCTTTCGATCACGTCGGGCGGGACACGGCGCACCGGCGCCGGCCGGCCACGCAGAGCGACGGCGAGCAGAACACTGCTCGCCGTCGCTCCGGACGCCGTGCGGGGCGCCGACGAAGCCGACGTCGCCATCCGGGCGGGGCGGAGCGGGTCCGCTGCGTCGACTCGGGGGTGCCGACACACTTCGGCACGAGCGGCGTCCGGCAGACACGGGACCACCTCAGAGGCTCAGCACGATCGCGGCCACCACGCCGCCGAGGCACAGAGCGAAGGCAGCTTCGCGCCAGCCGCCCTTCCCCCAGCGGAAGGGGCGGTCCAGGGCGAGCCGCCCGGGGCCGATGGCCGCGATGCCGAGTGCGACGACCGTTATGCACAGGTTGTACTCCATGCCACCGTCCTGGTCCCACAAACCGTGTGCCGCCGTAACGGTCGCCATGGCGTTGATCATCACACCGATCACGGCAGCCGCTGCCAGTGGCGTGAACAGTCCCAGAGCCAGTCCGAGGCCGCCGAGGAGCTCGGATCCGCCACCGATGACGGCGTAGACCTTCCCGGGGCGGTATCCCGTCGAGGCGAGCCACGCACCCGTGGCGGTGAGGCCGTCGCCACCGAACAGGCCGAAGAGCTTCTGGGCGCCGTGCCCTGCCATGAGCAGGCCGATCGTCACCCTGATGAGAAGCAGCGCGCAGTCGGCGGCGGACACTGCGGGCCGTGCCGCGGCGGAGGCGGGCTCGGGGGAGGCGCGAAGTTGTTCAGGGATGTACTTCACCGGGGGCTCTTCTCTGCTCCGAGGTCCCGCGGAGGTGCCGACCGACCACCGAGGACTCAGCAGGGCGGTTGTCTGGTCACCATGGCGCCTTCAAGGGCACTGCCATGTGTGGCGGACCGCGACGCAGCCGGAGCAGGAAGACAGCAGGACCACCGTCGGCGTCCTCGCGTCAGTCCGGTCAGGCCGCCGGTCGTTGTCTTTACGAACTGAGTGACATCGGCTTGTTGTCTTCCATCATTACGCCCTTTCGCCTCCTGTGCCGAGCCGGTTCGGATGCCCGGCCCGGGGGCGGGTGCGGACCGGCACGAGGGGCTCGGCGCGCCCGGTTTCTCCGCCGACGCACATCGGACCCTCGGCGCGCACGGGACCGAGCGGCGAGCCGATGCCCGGCCGTTCACCAGGCCGGGCCGGCCGGTGAGGGCGACCAGGCGGGACGCAACTGGTGCGTTCTTCATGCCGATACGGTGGAAGTTTTCCCCACCCCGCCCGGCGTGTGGCTTCAGTTCGCGTATAACTCTGGTGATTCCGACGACATGACAGGTGGTTCCGGGCGGTGGTCAGGCGCGTTCCGGCCCCGTCGCACCCGGCCGTCGCCGGTCCCAGTCCGACTCCGACTCGACGAGAGGACCGTTGATGGATGTGGAGAAGCGCCTGCGGGACGAGAACCCGGGCGATGACCTCGGTCGTGGGACGGCCGGGGTGAGCAGGCGGCGGTTCCTCGGATACGTCGTGGCGGGATCGACGCTCACGGTCGCCGCCCAGCTGGGAGAGGTGGTGCTGGCGCCGTCGCGGGCCGCCGCCGTCGTTCCCTCGGTGCCGGGGCCGTCCGAGGTATACGACCTCAACGACATGCTGACCCACGCCGCACTGCCCACGTCGAATCTGATCACGATCCGGATCGGTGCCGACGGCACGGCCTCCTTCGCCCTGCCGCGGGCGGAGGTCGGGCAGGGCATCACCACGTCCTCCGCGATGCTGATCGCCGAGGAGCTGGACCTCCCGCTGGAGAAGATATCGGTGACGCTGGCCGACGCCCGGCCGGAGCTGCTGTTCAACCAGCTCACCGGGGGCTCGAACACCACCATCTCCACCTTCACCCCGATCCGGGTGGCCGCGGCCGTGGCGCGAGGGCAGTTGCTGAAGGCCGCGGCTCTGGAGCTGGGTGAAGCGATCGGCTCCCTCACGGCGAAGGCCGGCGTCATCACCTCCCCGGCCGGGGCGAGCATCACCTACGGCGAGCTGGCGGTGAAGGCGGCCGCCCACGCGGACGGCCAGGTCGAGGTCACGCTCAAGGAGCCCTCGCAGTTCGAGGTCATCGGAACGGCGCAGCGGCGCATCGACGCCCTGGCTGCGGTGACGGGCCGCAAGAAGTTCGCGATGGACGTGCAGGTGCCCGGCGCCCTGCCCACGATGGTGTGCAGGCCGCCGACGATCAACGGCACGGTCCGCTCGGTGGAGAACCTCGACGAGGTCCGGACCATGCCGGGCATCACCGACGTCGCGCGGATCTCCACCGGCGTCGCCGTCCGTGGCCGTACGTTCGGGCAGTGCATCGACGCCGTCCGCGCCCTGAAGGTCACCTGGGCACCCGGCACTGCCGAAGGTGCTTCGGACACGACCGTCCTCAAGAAGCTGCGGGCAGCCGAACTTCCCCTCGTCGTACCGCCGCTGCCCCTCCTCACCAAGGCCGTCGACGCACGGTTCACCTTCCACTTCGCCAGCAACGGCGCCCTGGAGACCAACTGCGCCGTCGCGGACGTACGGGCGGACTCCGCCGAGATCTGGGCGAGTCTGAAGTCACCGATCGCCGCACAGGAAGAGATCGCCCTCCAGCTCGGTCTGCCGCTCACCGCCGTCAAGGTCCATGTCACGGAGGGCGGCGGCTCGTTCGGTCGCAAACTCTTCCACGACGCCGCCCGCGAGGCCGCGGAGATCTCCCGGGCCATGGGCAAGGCGGTCAGGCTGATGTGGCACCGGACCGACGACTTCCGGCAGGGTCGCACCCATCCGATGTCCACCTCGCGGGTGCGGGCCACGTACACGCTCGGCGAGGTCCTCACGTACGAGCAGCGGCACACGTCGGTGGCCACCGACTTCGGCCATGGCCTGGGCGAGATCATCACCTCGGAGGCGGCCCAACTGCCGGTCGGCGACTTGACGTTCTCCGAGACGATATTCGCTCTGACGCAGCAGAGTCCGTACCACTTCGGGGTCACCACCCAGCTCCTCGCCGAGACCGACAAGGGCTTCAACACCGGCTCCATGCGGAACATCTACTCGCCCAACGTCCGCTGCGCGCAGGAACTCGTCGTGGATGAGCTGGCGAAACGCACGGGGAGGGACGCCCACGCGTTCCGGCGTCGGTTCCTCAAGGACGAGCGGGCCAGGGCCGTCCTCGACAAGGTCGCGGAAGTGGGCCGGTGGGGCCGGTCCATGCCTGCCGGAACGGGGCAGGGGATTGCGGTGCACCCCGAGTACCACGGTTTCGTCGCTGTCCTGGCCGAGATCGACTGCCGGCCGGAGACGACCGGGCGTAAGGTCCGTGACGCCTACACCGGCCCTCGTGTCACCAAGGTCGTCTGCGCCGTCGACGTCGGCCTCGCCGTCAACCCGCGCGGCCTGGAGGCCCAGATGATGGGCGGCATCATCGACGGCATCGCCGTCACCCTCACCGCGGGCCTCCACCTCCAGAACGGGCATTTCCTCGAGGGGAGCTGGGACAACTACTTCTACACCCGGCAGTGGAACACCCCGCCCGAGCTCGAGATCGTCGTCATGCCACCGACCACAGGCAAGCCCGGTGGTGCGGGGGAGCTGGCTGTCGCCGGCGCGATGGCGGCCGTCGCCTGCGCCTACGGCCGGGCCACCGGCACCATGCCCACCACCTTCCCCATCAACCACGGTGAGCCTCTCGGCTTCGACCCGCTGCCGACCACCCCGCCGATCCCCGCCTCGCCGACCGACGGCCTCGACCGCACCTTCTAGACGACCAGGAGCTCCCGTGCCGCAACACACCTTCATCCTCAACGGCAAACCGGTGACCGTGGACATCGAGGACGACGTCCGGCTGCTCTGGGTGCTTCGCGACGTCCTGGGCGTCACCGGACCGAAGTACGGCTGCGGGCTCGGCGTCTGCCAGGCGTGCACCAGCCACATCAACGGCAAGGCGTTCAACCCCTGCAGCGTCCCGGTCAAGGATGTCGGTCCCGCCGACGAGGTGACGACGATCGAGGGCCTGCCCGCCACGGTCGGCCGGGACCTGCACCCGATGCAGGAGGCATGGCTGGAGTACGACGTCGCGCAGTGCGGCTACTGCCAGCCCGGCCAGATCATGACCGCCGTCGCCAAGGTCCGGCGCGCCCGGGAGGAGGGACGCGAGATCGATCAGGCCGACCTCGACGAGATACGCAACATCTGCCGGTGCGGCACGTACAACCGCATCCGTGAGGCCATCGCGGCAGGCGCGGAGAAGTTCTGAGCCGATGTGAACGACGGTGGATGTCCGCCGTCCGTCCGGTGGCACCGGCGCTCGCGGGGGACGAGCGCTGCCCCGTGGCTACTCCCCGGTGCGCCCGTCCAACGACTCCCGGAGGAGGTCGGCATGCCCGTTGTGGCGGGCGTACTCCTCGACCAGGTGGACCAGGATCCATCGCAGGCTGGGTGCACGACCGTCGGGCCAGGTGCGCCTGGCCAGCCGCTCCAGGCCGCCGTCGGCCAGCGCCTGCGTGACCAGGGTGCGGGAGCGGGCCACGGTGTCCTGCCAGAGCGTACGAAGCTGTTCGGGGGTGTCCTCGGCGGCCGAGTGCCAGTCCCAGTCGGGATCGGCCTTCCAGTCCACCGTGTCCCACGGCGGCTCGGGGTCCCGCCCGTGCAGCCAACGGGAGAACCAGTAGTCCTCGACGAAGGCCAAGTGCTTGAGCATCCCGCCCAGCGTCATCGAGGAGGCACCGACGGTCGCCCCGAGGCCGCTCCTGTCCAGTCCGGCGCACTTCCACGTCAGGGTCGCGCGGTGGAACTCCAGGAAACCCAGGAGGGTGCTGGTCTCGTCGGCCGCAAGGGGAGGTTCCGGGCGACCCTGCTCGTCCATGTCGGGCATGGCCGGTGAGCCTACCGGCGGGGCCCGTGCCGGGCCAGGGACTCCGGTGCGGTCGGCCGGATCTGGAGGTGCGGCCGGCCCGGGGCGCGCCGGAACGGAAAGGCGCCGGGTCGCACCTTCCGAGGCCGACGCTGAAGCCTCCGGGTCCACCGACGGGTGGATCCGGTGCGTGAGATCCGAGATGCGGCAACGCCCGGACGCCGGTGCCCGCGCCCGGATCCGCGGGCACCGGAAGGGCGGTCGCAGACGGTCTGAGGTATTCCGGAACTATGAACTCGCAGCGGTTCCTGCGCTCGCTCCACGCGACCCGGCGGCACTCGACGGCACTCGTGGCGATGCCTTTCACCCTTATCGCCGCCGTCACCGTGATGGACATCAGCGCGCCGCCGGACGTCCACCTGGGCCCGTTCCTCGTGGCTGCGCCCGCTGTGACCTCGTCGTTTGCCGGCCCCCGTATGACTGCCTTCGTGGGTGCGGTCGCCGTGCTGGCCCAGTCCGTGGTCGCCATCGCACGCACCAGCCTCAACGACCTCAATCACACCTACCAGATCATCGCCCTCTGTCTGATCTCCGCTTTTGTCACGCTGTTCGCACACCTGAGGGAACGGCACGAGCGGGAGATGACGCAGCTGCGTTCGGTGGCGGAAGCGGCACAGCACGTGCTGATGCAGCCCTTGCCCCGCCGGAGCGGCCCCCTGCGCATCGCCTCGGTCTACCTGGCCGCAGAGGCGGAGGCGCAGCTGGGCGGTGATCTCTACGCGCTCGCCCGCACCGCCGACGGCACCCGCGTGATCGTCGGCGACGCCCGCGGCAAGGGACTCGACGCGATCGGCGAAGCAGCCGGCGTACTGGGCGCATTCCGGGCTCTGGCCCACAGGGAGGCGCGGCTGCCCGAACTGGTGGGGCACCTGGAGGACGGGGTCACGGTGGACCGGAACGGCACCACGGACGAGGAAGAGGAGGACGACTACACCGCGGAGGCCTTCGTGACCGCGGCCGTCCTCGACATCCCCGATGCCGCTTCCGAACTTCGCCTGGTCAGCTGCGGTCATCCACCGCCGTTGCTGATCCGTGCCGGCGAGGTGCTGTCCCTCGAAGTGCGTGAGCCCGCTCCGCCTCTCGGGCTCGCGCAATTGCTCGCCCCCGCATTCACCGCGGAGACGTTCACCTTCGGCGCCGGCGAGGTGCTGCTCCTGTACACCGACGGTGTCATCGAGGCCCGGGACCGGTCAGGGGGCTTCTACCCACTGCTCGAGCGGGTCGCGTCCCGGTCCTGGGACGGCGCGGAATCCCTGCTGGAGTACGTGCGTGCCGACCTCCTACGGCACGCGGGCGGGCGCCTGGGCGACGATGCGGCCATGGTCGCCATCGAACGACTGCCGGATGCCGCGTTGTGTCCCGGCGGATGGTCACGCCGGCAGGGTGCGGCCGAAGAGGAGGTCGAAGCCCACCGGTAGCGGGAGCAGGACCCGCCGGGTGAGTCCTCGCCCGCAGCGTCAGCGGTCGCGCCGAGCCCGGCGCCGACGTGCCAATTCGCGGTCCCCTCGATGGCTCCCTCGATCCGGGCCGGACGCGCGCCCAGGAGGGCCGGCACGACGCGGGCTGCCCGTTCCGCTTCGTCCCGGATGCCGTGGCCGCCGCGTTCCTGGACACGGTCCAGGAACGCCTCACTTCGGAGGGTCACTGCGGCTGTCCCTCTCGAAACGGGGGGAAGGGCACCGGCCCCGCAGACCGCACCGTCACGGCTCGGACTCAGTCCCGCAGTGTGACCGTGAAGCTGCGCCCGTACGCGTGGCGGGTGTCGACGTCGACGCGGGTTCCGCCGTGGGCCGGGCTCACACGTACCCCGTCGTCCGACGACACCTTCCGCAGTGACCTGCCTCGGATCAGGACGCCGACCGTGTCCCGGCCCATCGTCGGGTCGGACACGGCGACGGTGGTCGGGCCCCGGTGTCCGCGGCGCTGCACGATCACCGACGCCGGGCCGTCCATGCGCAGACCCGCGACCTCGTGCCGGCCGGGCGTGAACGCATTGGCCGCCCTCAGACCGAGGCCGGTGTGGGACACGGCCTGCAGACGCGGTGTGTTGGCCAGGACCCGCAGCGGACCGTTCGGGTACGAGGCCAACTGCGTCCCGTCGGCATTCGGCACCAACGCGTAGGCGATGCGCACGGGTTCGGACCCGGGTTCCTGGTCGACCGTCACGCCGAGGACGGCGCGGGTGACGGCTGTGTCCGGGTTCGAGGTGCGGACGACCCGGCGGCTGCGGGTGACCTCGTCCAGCGAGACCCGGACCTGAGGGGTGTCGAGGAAGACGTAGCCGACGGCGGTGCGTTGTGTGGTGTTGGCATAGCGAAGCCAGGCCAGGTCGCCGGTGCCCGCGCCGCTCCACGGACGGCCGCCACGGAGCATCCCGGTGAGCGCGACCTGGTCGCCCGGCGCGGCGGTGCGGGCGTCGACGGTCGTGGTCACGGCCCGCCCGGCAGGATCACCGACCCCTGCGGCAAGGACCACGATCTCCTCGTCGAATAGGAACCACGATTTGGTCGCCGTCGCATTGCGGTAGACCACGAAATCGTCAGGCAGCAGGTGCCTGTCGCGGTCGGCGACATCGCCGGACTGCACCATGCCGGCCGCGGCGTACGCCCCGAGAACGGCGCCGCCGGAGCGCTGATCGGTGCCACGAGGGAAGTAGACGTACGTGTTCTGCGACTCGGACGACGAGGTGAAGTTCAACGGGTGGCCGGGGTTGTCGTAGTACGGCTTCCCGTAAAGGTCGGGGACGGTCCGTCGGTGTTCGACCGGCGCGGTGACACCGGCGAGGCCGTACGGCGAGACCGTGGTGAAGTAGTCGACGCCGTACACCTGCGACTGGTCCTGCCCGGAGAGATAGAGGTAGTAGGCCCCGTCGCCCTGGAACCATGGCATCAGGTTCTCGCCGCTCATGTACTCGTACTTGCTGATCCGGTCGGAGCTGCGGGCGAGCGCGAAGGCGTAACCGGGCCTGCGGTGCACATTCCTGTCCATGGCGTTGAAGGCGACGCTGCGCGCGGTGGCGTTGAGATCCTCGGCGGGCACCGCCGGGTCGCCGATGATGTCGGCGTAACGCACGACACTGACCGGGGAGACGAAACGCCCCGGATCGAGCGTGCCGCGCGAGGTCGACCGGATGTGCTTGACGTAGCTGTTGAGAGCGGCGGCGTCGGCGCCGCTCGCGAGCGAGGCCAGGTCGACCACGGCCTCGACGACCACGGCGACATCGGTGTAGCCGCTGTCCGGCCGTGACACCGCCCGCCCCTTGACGATCTCCATCATCCAACCCTCGAAGATCAGCGGCGCGAAGCCGTTCTGCACCCAGCTGCGCACCGTCGGTACGAGCTCCTCGCCGTGCGCGAAACCCGTACCGTCGAGGATCTTGAGGGTCTGCACTACGCGGGTCAGGAGGCCCTTCCCGTACGAACCGGTGTAGGCGACGGAGGCGTGCTGGATGAAGGATCCGTCGGCGTAATACCCGTCCGTGACACCGTGGTCGAGGTGGTAAGGGTCGATGGTGGCGAACACGGTCAGCTGGTCGGTGAGGGCCTTGCGGATGCGTGCCTCGTCGCCGAGGAGTGCGCCCTGCAGGATGCGGTTGGTGGTGATGTCGGCGAGGTTGGCACCGGTGTGGAAGCGCGAATCGAGATTCACGTCGCCGTCGATGCCGTTGCGCAGGTAGGCGTCCATGGAGGCGACGTAGGTCTGTGCGAGATCGGGGCGGTATGCGCGCACTTCGTCGGCGAGGAGCACGAGGGTCCTGCTGATGTGCTGCGCGAGACCGATCTCCCAGTAGAACCAGTTGCCGTAGTAGCCCTTGGACTGGTCGCCGTAGTAGTGGTCGTGCAGCCGGCCGAGGCCGTCGAGCACACGGCGCTGCGCGACGGTGTTCCCGTACAGGTCGGAGGGGGTGCCACCCGGGGGTGTGCAGGTGGCGAGAGCGATCTCGTACAGCCGCTGGAAGGCGCTGTTGAGGTTGGCCTCGTTGCTGCCGAGCACCAGCCCGGCGAACAGCTCGCCGGGGCCCGCGGAGTCCATCGCCCTGAGATTCGTCCGCGCCACGTTGTCCACGGCGGCGAGCTTGGCAGCCGTCTCGGGACGGGAGTTGGACTCCGCGGTCCCGGCGAAGGCCGCCACCGTGTTGGCCATCAGGCGTGTGCAGCCCGCGGCGACACCTGCGGCGGTCGCCGGTTGTGCGGGGATCACCGCCAGGAGACCGGTGGCTGACAGAGCGGCCAGCAGACTTCTGCGGGTGATCTCCATATGGCGTCCTCCGCCTGTGAGTTGGCGACCCGGCGGCCGGAGTCAACCAGAACGGCCGAGCGGCGACAAGGGGACGCGGCCGGGCCGGGACCGCTGTCCACGAGTGCCGAGCCGAAGTGGACGGACCGCGCTGCGGCCATGCCCTTCGGTGAGGTACGCCCCGCGGATACGCTGCACCTGGAGTTCAAGAACCGGAGGAGCGCCGTTGAGTACCGAGACCGACATCCTCGTCCTGGGGGGCGCCGGCGTGGACACCATCGTGTACGTCCCTCAGTTGCCTCTTCCGTACGCCGACAGCTACATGGTGCCCGCCATCGAAACGCGGGCGGGACAGACCGGCGACTTCGTGGCGCTCGGGGTGCACGCTCTGGGGCTGCGCACGCATCACATCGACATGATCGGCGATGACGACGCGGGTAACCTGATCCGCGCGCTGCACCGCGACCGGGGCATCGCGCTCACCGAAGTCCCCCTGCCTGCAGGCACCAAGCGCGCGGTGAATCTCGTCGGCCCCGACGGGCGGCGGCTTTCGTTGTACGACAACAGCCGCTCGCAGGAGGCGGACCGGCTGCCCCCGGAAACGGTGGGAGCCCTCGCCGCGGTCAGTCGCCACGCCCACGTCTCCATCACCTATCCCTGCGCGTTCGCCCTTCCCACGCTGCGTGAGGCCGGCGTGACCATTTCGACCGACCTGCACAACTGGGACGGTGCGGAGGCTTACCACGAAGCATTCGCCTACGAGGCCGACCTGGTCTTCCTGTCGACCGCGGCCCTGGTGGACCCCGAGAAGACCATGCGGCAGATCGCCGAGCGAGGCCGGGCCCGAGCGGTCGTCGCCACGGCGGGAGCTGAGGGGGCGTATCAACTGTGCGACGGGGAGCTGACCCACATTCCGGCGGTCACACCGCTCGCGCCGGTGGTGGACTCCAACGGTGCAGGCGACGCGTTCGTGGCGGGCTATCTGTTCGGCCGGCTGTCCGGCGAGTCACCACAGAGGTGCGGTCTCTACGGCGCGATCGCCGGAGCCCATGCCTGCACCGTGCCGGCGACGGGGACCGACCTCATCAGCCGGGTCGAACTGCTCACCCTGGCCGCGGCGGAAGGAGGCCGGGCCGACGAATGACATGACCTGTCGTGCGGCTATTGCAGTTGACGGCACACCGGGCGCGCGATTTCCTGCTGCGATGACCGATCTTCGCATCGCGCCGGTGGACGGCGACGCCACGCTTCACGACTGGCAGCATGTCCATAACGCGATCATTCCCACGGCTGCCCTGTCTCTGGACGAGGTACGCGAGCGTGTCGGACGCAACCGGTTGGAGGTCGCGTATCTGGGCGACGTCCTTGTCGGCTGCTCGACCGTGCGCCCGCCGACGGCAGAAGCATCCGTTGCCACGGTGATCGCCAGAGTGCTCCCGACTCACCGGCGACAGGGTTTTGGCGGGGCACTGTACGCCCGAGGGCTGGCGCATGCGCGCAAACTCGGAGCCGACGTCGTCGAGACGGTGGTCCTGGAGTCCAACGCGGACGGGCTGCGGTTCGCGCTGGCGCAGGGATTCGTCGAGGTCGAGAGATACCTGTTGCCGGGTGACAGTGTGCGCTTCGTCGACTTGAGGCTGGCCTGAGGCCGACGTCGACCCGCAGAGGGTGCTCAGGGCTCCCTGCCTGACCGGAGCGGACTCGGTGCGGACTCGTGCCGCCGCGGGAGCATCGGCCGATGCCGGTGGGCACCTTGACCAGCCGCCCGTGCTGGCTGCTCAGCAATTCGGTCACGTCGTCGTTCGGCCAGGCGCCGTCGACCAGGCATGTGAGGCGTGTCGCCGGAAGCCCGCCGAGCGGGCGCACGGCTCGGTCGGTGTGGCGCCCGGACGCGGCGTCGCGGCACCGCGATCCATGCGACCCCCGCATCCCGGAGTGTGGCGGCCGGTGGTGCGCGGCGGGGCGGAGCTACGGACCTTCCGGGGCGGGGACCACGTGCATGGCCGCTTCCTCGGCCGAGGCGGCCGCGCCGTCGATGCCGATGTCGAACGCGATCATGTCCTTCTCGTCGTCCTCGTGAGCGCCCTCGTCGGGTGCGACGAGCCGTCCGGCGCGCAGACCGCCGACCTCCTCGTCACGGACCTCACCGTCGGTGTCCAGTACGTCACCGATCTCGTCTCCGTCGGGTACGTCGAGATCCGGCTCCTCCTCGCTGAGGCGCTGGTCGAGCGTTTCACCTTCGTGCTGCTCGGCCGCCGTGACACCGTGGTGTTCCACGGCCCACGGCCGCTCGGGTGGCGAATAGCCTGCATCGAGCGGATCCGCACCGGCCCGGTCGTCGAGAGTGTCCTCCACGTCGAGCAGCCCGGCGTCGTCCTGCACCTCCGAGCCGTCCGGCTGGTAGACCTCGTCGCCCATCGTGGTGTCGATGTCCATGTCACCTCCAATGTCGGGAGTGAACCGTCGGGGCGACGTCCTGTTCGCGTCATGCCCTCGTTCTCATCATGTGCGGTGTCGGCCGTCGGGACGAGCGGAAGCGCACCGGCGACCGCTGCGGACGCGAAGGCCGGGACCTTCACCGGTGACGCGGTGCGATCGGAACGGCGCGGTGCGTATCGGTTCGCCGCACGCGGCGGTTCACATAACCGGCCGGACGCCTGATTCGTCACCCACCCCGTCAGCGTGGCGTCAATTCGGGTGTGCGACGTATCAGGGCCGTATCAACGCATGGCGTCCGTGGATCGCGGCGGACCCAGACTGAACCCGGGGTGGCGCGGGCGACCGGTCCGTGGCGTGGCCCGGGCGGGCGAGTGATCATCACCGCCCGGGGCGCGCACATCGAGATCTCGCCGGGCAGCCACCGGCGGCCCGTGATACGGAGGGCGTAGGAGGTGACACATGACCCGCCAACCGCTCGGCGACCGGCTCGCATTCGTGGCCGCGCTGGTGGGACCGCTGCTGGTCGCGCTGGTACTCGTGCCGTTCCGTACGGACCTGTCGAGGACCAATGCCGCCCTCGTGCTCGTCGTGGTGGTCGTCGCGGTCGCCGCCTTCGGCAGCCGGGTCGCCGGCGCGGTGGCGGCACTGTCCGCCGCCGTCTGGTTCGACTTCTTCCTCACCCGCCCGTACCAGCGGTTCACCATCAATGGTGGCGACGACATCGAAACGGCCGTGCTGCTCCTGATCGTCGGCCTGATCGTCTCGCAGCTGGCCGCCCGGGCACGGCGGCTCGAGGTGATCGCCGTGACGGATGCAGGGCATCTCGCCCGAATCCATGACACCGCCGAACTGGCGCAGGCGACGACCTCCGCCGACGCCGTCGTCGCCCATGTGCGGGGTGAGCTCGTCGAGCTGCTGCAGCTGCGGGGCTGCCGGTTCGAGTACGGAACCCTGCTGGGGCGGCCACCGCGGCTGGAGCAGGACGGAAGTGTGTCCGTCGGCCGAAGATGCTGGGACCTCGCGCGCGGCGGCTGGCCGGACGGCGAGATCGAGTTGCGGGCCGGCGGACAGGGCCACTACGTCGGCAGGTACATGCTCGATCCCACGCCGGGAACCGTACCGACACTGCAGGCCCGTCTTGTCGCCGTGACACTGGCCGACCAGGCGGGTGCCGCGCTCGAGACGGCCGGCCGGCCGACGGGCGGCTGAGACGGACGGGCCGGCCGCCGAAAAGCAGGGCGGACGGCCGGCCGGGTCGGCCGACGTGGGTGCGGGCCGGCGCGCCGGGTCCGGCTCCACCCGGCGCGTCTCTCGCGGGGTGGCGGCGTGGCCCGCCCCGGCACGGGCGGCGGTGAGACGTGGCCGTGGGGTCCGGCAGTCACTGCCGGACCCCACGTCATTCATGCGCCTCACCGGGTCGTTCCCGGACCCTGCTCAGGGGAAGGACACCACCGTCGAGGGAACGGTCGAGGTCCCGGACGTGGGCGAACCGGTGCTGTTGATCACGTGGTCGTACTGTCCCTGGCCACCCAGGGACACCACCAGCAGATCGTGGAACTTCACCCCGGGCTTCACCGGTGCCTCGAAGCCGTGGTCCTGACGGATGGTCGGATCGACGTTGAAGTAGCAGTAGCTGCCCAGGCCCCAGCCCTCGTGGTTGTCGACCGAGTCCGCGACCTTGTAGGCGGCGTACCCCTTGACGGTGCCGTTCTGGACGGCGGCCTGGTTCGGTGCGTCGTACGCCTTCTCGTTCTGGAAGAAGATCGTCCTGCCGTTCTCGCCGTTCCACTGCACGTCGTACTTGTTGAAGTGCTCGACGAAGAGGCCGGTGGCGAGGACGTCGTCACCGTCGACCCGGATCCCGTAGTCGGCACGGTTGGTCTCCCAGCCGACCCCGTCTCCGTGGTCGGCGCGCCAGATCCAGGTGTGGTCGACGATGGTGTCGTCATTGTTGATGACCATGCTGGTGGTGGCCTTGCCGGGGCCCGCGCCGCCGATCCGGACGAACACGTCCTGCACGGTGGTCGGATTCGCCGAGTGGTCGGCAGAGGCGCCTTCGGGGCCCACCTGCAGCAGCACCGAGGAGTTCTGCGGACCCGCGTCGATCAGGAGACCGGCCAGCTTCACGCCGTCCACGTCGCCGACCTTGATCGCTGTCACACCGTTGTCCGGGATGATCGTAGCGAGCCCCAGACCGAGGACGACCGTGTTCGCCCGGTCGATGTCTATGGTCTGGTCCACGTGATAGACGCCGGGCGTGAACAGCAGGTGCAGGCCCTGCCGCACCGCGGCGTTGATGGTCTGTGCGGTGGCGCCGGGCTTGACCACGTAGAACTGGCTCAGCGGGATGGACTCGCCCTGCGGCGTGCCGGCCCACGAGATGCCGCGCGCGTTGGTGCGCTTGGCCGGGACGAAGACCTTGTACGCGGAGCCGTCCAGGTAGAGGAACGGCTTCTCGCGGGAGACCGGGGTGGTGTCGAGCGTGGTGTACGGAGGGTCGGGGAAGCTCTGCGCGGGCGCGCCCTCGACTCCGGAGAACGTCATGTTCCAGACGCCGTTGGTCCAGCCCCCGACCGAGCTGTCGCGGGTGTACCACTGCTGCTGGGAGTACGGACCGACCTGGCCGTCGATCTTGCTGTCGGCGATGTAGCCGCCGCTGGCCCAGCCGTAGCCGTCGGGCGCCAGGTTGAGCCCGCCCTTGACGTGCATCCGCCGGAACGGCGCTGCCTGCGACACGGCCCAACGGTCCGTGCCGTTCACCGGGTTGAGCGCCAGATTCTCCGCCGAGCGCCAGAAGTTCTGCGTGGCGTTCCCGTTGAACCAGCCGGCGTCGACGGTCACGTCCCCGTTGAAGGTCGTGTCGTCCGGCTTGAGGCCGAGCCCCGCGATGGAGGTGTAGAAGCCGAGTTGCGCGTTGATGTTGTTGTAGGTGCCCGGCTTGAACAGCAACGCATAGCGGCCGTTCCCGAACTGCGCGGACTCCTGCTGCTTGAAGATCTCGTCGACCTTGGCCTGGATGCCGGGCGTCGACGGGTCGAAGACCAGCACGTTCGGTCCCAGGTCGCCGCCGCCGGGAATCTGCGGTCCGCCCTGGTCACCGGTGGTGCCGAACACCTGGAACTCCCAGAGCGAGTAGCCGTACGGGGTGGCCCGGGCGGTGCCGGTCAGCCGGACGTAACGGGCGGTGCCGGAGACGTTCAGGGTCTCCGTGCCGCCGGGGCCGCCGGTGGTGGAGTAGGCGGTGGTCCATGTGCTGTTGTCCGTGGAGAACTCGATCCGGTAGCCGGTGGCGTAGGCCGCCTCCCACTTCAGCACGATCTGGGAGACCGAGGCGGAGGCGCCCAGATCGACCTTGATCCACTGCGGGTCGGAGAAGGCGCTCGACCAGCGGCTGCCGTCGTCGCCGTCCACGGCGGAGGCGGCGGGGGTGCCGGCGTTCTCCTCGCTGGAGGACGTCACGGTTCTGCCCTGGGAGAGCAGTGAGGGCGCCGCGCCGGCCGGGGTCGCGGGGACGAACGCCAGCAGCGAGATGACGAGACCGGCGACGACGGCGAGCACACCGCTACGTCGTCCGGTCGATGAACGGGCAGGTCTGCGGAGTACGGGGGGTGCGTACATGGGGGTTCGTCTCCTGAGTCGTGGTGCGGGTGCACGACGCGCAGTCTGAGAGCGCTCTCAGCTGCGGAAGATACTTCTCGCTTGACTCGGACACGTCAATAGATGTGCAGCGGGTGCTGCTTCAGGGCCTGTTGAGAACAAGAGTTGAACGAATGGTGTGGGGCGACCGGATCGTCGATCCGTCCTTACCGGTGGTGGCGCAGGCGGCCCGGGAGTGTCGGCTTCAGGGGGTCTCGCCGGACGGTCGTGGCGAGAGTCGGACCGTCCGCAGGGGCTCGCGCGGCGGGCGGGCCCGCCACTCGCGCGGGTAGCCGATCGACACCTCCTCGAACCGCACCCCGTCGTGATGGGTCACCCGCGGAATGTGCAGATGTCCGTAGATCACGGCCGCGGCGCGGAAGCGGCGATGCCAGTCCCGGGTGAGCTCGGTCCCGCACCACTGCGCGAACTCGGGGTGGCGCAGCACGTCCGTCGGTTCTCGCACCAGCGGGTAGTGGTTCACCAGGACCGTGCGGTGGTCCTCGGGGATGCCGGCCAGCCGCAGCTCGGTCTCCCGCACCCGCGCCCGGCACCAGTCGTCGCGCGTCGGGTACGGATCGGGGTGGAGGAAGTGCTCGTCGGCGCAGACGACCCCGGCCCTGTGGGCGAGGTCGAGGGACTCGTCCCTGGTGGTCGCGCCGGGGGCGCGGAACGTGTAGTCGTAGAGCAGGAAGAGCGGGGCGACGGTCACCGGCCCGTCCGCGTCCTCCCATACCGGATAGGGGTCCTCGGGGGTGAGGACGCCCAGGCTTCGGCAGAGGTCGACCAGGTGGAGGTAGCGTGCCTCGCCCCGCAACTGCACGGGATCGCTCGGGTGCGTCCACAGCTCGTGGTTCCCGGGGACCCAGACGACTTGCGCGAAGCGCTCGCTGAGCAGCGTCAGTGCCCGCTCCACGTCGGCGACCTTCTCGCCGACGTCACCTGCGACGATGAGCCAGTCGGCGTCGGTGCCGGGGCGCAGGGACGAGAAGATGTCACGGTTGTCGGCGTATGCGACGTGCAGGTCGCTGACTGCCAGCAGGTGTCCGTTCAGGGCCAGAACTCCTTGCTCCGTGGGTACCGCCCGGCAGCCACTCTATCGGCATGCCCGCGCGAGACGGCCAATGGCCGTTCAGGGAACCGGTGTTCGATCAAGACGCCGTTCGGGACGGGCGTGTGCTCTGCCGCCCTCCGGCGGCCCATGGGCACCGGCGTAGCATGATCCCCATGGAACAGCGCACACTGGGCAGGACCGGACAGGACGTATCCGTCGTCGGACAGGGCACCTGGCAGCTCGGCGGTGACTGGGGCGAGGTGCAGGAGGCGGACGCCTTCGGTGTCCTGGACGCGGCGGTCGAGTCGGGCGTCACCTTCTTCGACACGGCGGACGTGTACGGCGACGGCCGCAGCGAACAGCTCATCGGCCGCTATCTGAAGGACCGCCCGGACGCCGGTGTGTTCGTCGCCACCAAGATGGGGCGGCGTGCCGACCAGGTTCCGGAGAACTACGTCCTCGACAACTTCCGTGCCTGGAACGACCGCTCACGGGCCAACCTCGGGGTCGACACGCTCGATCTCGTGCAGCTGCACTGCCCGCCCACCGCCGTCTACTCCTCGGACGAGGTCTACGACGCGCTGGACACTCTCGTCGCCGAGCAGCGGATCGCCGCCTACGCGGTGAGTGTCGAAACGTGCGCCGAGGCGCTCACCGCCATCGCCCGCCCCGGCGTCGCGAGCGTCCAGATCATCCTCAACCCGTTCCGTCTCAAGCCGCTCGACGAAGTCCTCCCGGCTGCCCGTGCGGCAGGTGTGGGCATCATCGCGCGGGTCCCGCTCGCCTCCGGACTGCTCTCCGGGAAGTACACCAAGGACACCGTCTTCGCCCCCGAGGACCACCGCTCGTACAACCGGCACGGCGAGGCGTTCGACCAGGGCGAGACCTTCTCCGGAATCGAGTACGGCAACGGGGTGTCCGCGGCCGCCGAGTTCGCCGAACTCGCACCGCAGGGGGCGACACCGGCCCAGACCGCACTGCGCTGGATCATCCAGCAGCCCGGAGTCACCAGCGTCATCCCCGGCGCGCGCTCCGTGCAGCAGGCCCGTGCCAACGCGGCGGCCGCGTCACTTCCGCCGTTGCCGCAGAGCACCCTGGACGCCGTACGGGACCTGTACGACCGCCGGATCCGCGCGGAGGTCCACCACCGCTGGTAGCCGGAAGGCGCGGCCGGCCGGGCCCGGGCCCGGTCAGCCGGTGAGATCGACCCGCACGGTCAGCAGGTTCGTACCGACCGCCCGGACGGTGGCGCTGTTCAGGCGCGGCAACGTCCTGAGTCGTGCGCGGGCGTCGTCCTGCGGAACCAGGTGGGCGGTACCGGCATGCCAGCGCCCCTTGATCCGGATCCTGACCTGCGGGTCGGCCTGAATGTTGCGCACGTACTGCGACTTCTCGCCGTACTCCGAGACCAGCCAGAACTCGTTCCCGACGCGGCGTCCGCCGACCGGCGTCCGGCGGGGGAGTCCGGATGTGCGTCCTGTGGTCTCCAGGAGTGTCTGGCGCGGCAGCAGTCGGACCAACGGATTGCCGATCCGCCGCTGGAACGACGTGACGGCCCGGAACTTCATCTCGTGATATCTCGACATGCGTGATTCTCCCCGTCGGTGCCGGTGACCCTCGCCGGAGGTCAACCTTAGGGCTGTCCTGTGATCGGGACGGCCCTGAGGCCGACATGCCGGCCGGGGTACGGGATCCGGCGCCGGCCACGCGATCAGACCAGAGACGTACCGCGCGCGACCAGCAGGGCGATGTCGGTCGCGGCCAGGCCGAGCGTGGCCAGGAACGGCAGACGGCTGTCGGGGGAGGTGCCCGGCGGGAGGCACAGGACGACGGCCAGCGCCCCGGTCACCGCGAGGCCGCTCCAGCCCGTGGCGTCCGGTGGTCCGGGCGGCCCGAGAACGAGGGCGGCCGAGGCCGCGAGCAGCGCGAGTGCCGCTACGGTACGGGACCGGCGCCGGCCCAGACGTTGGGGCAGGCCCCGGACGCCCGCGGCCAGGTCGGCGTCGATGTCGGGGAGGACGTTGGTGAAGTGTGCACCCACCCCGAGGAGGGCACCGGCGGCCATCACCCAGGCGGCGGGCCAGGGGTGACCGGGCAGCGCGAGGGTGAGGAAGGCGGGCAGAAGTCCGAAGGCCAGCGCGTAGGGCAGCCACGACCACCGCGTCCGTTTGACGCCGAGGTTGTACGACCATGCGGCGGCCACCCCGATCAGATGCGCGCCGCCCGCCGCCGCGCCGTTCGCCAGGGACAGGGGAGTGCACAGCAGGAGCGCAGCACACGCCGCGACCGACACGCTGCGCATCCCCACCTCGCCCGCCACGAGCGGCTTGTCGCGCCGGTGTGCCGCGGTGTCCCGCGCGAGGTCGATTCGGTCATTGCTCCAGCCGACGGAGAGCTGTCCGGTGAGTACGGCCAGGGCGACCAGACAACTGCCCAGGACGTCGCGCCCCGCTGCCACGCCCAGGGCTGTGATCAAGGCGGTCACGGCCAGCGCGGGGGCCGGGTGGGCCGACAGGAGGAGCGCCAAGGCGCCGCGGCCGAGGCCGGGGGCACCCGCACGCGCCGCGGCCTCAGCCGGTACGGGTGCCGGCGAGGGCGGGGTGGCCGACAAAGAGCGCGCCTGAAAAGTCTGATTCATGATGTTCGATCAAAACATCCATTCCACACCTATGGTGACGTCATGACGCGAATCATCGCGATTCACGGAGTGCTCCCGCCGCACCGGTACGAGCAGTCCGGGATCACCGACGCCTTCGCCGACATGTGCCTGCCTCCGGGCGCGGACCGTGGTGTGCTGGAACGCCTGCACCGGTCCGCCGGCGTACGCGGCCGCCATCTGGCGCTGCCCCTGGAACGGTACGCCGCGCTGAGCGGTTTCGGCGAGGCCAACGACGCGTTCATCGAAGTCGCCCTGGAGCTCGGGGAACAGGCCGTACGCGGTGCCCTGGACCGGTCTGGCCTGGACCCGCGCGACATCGACCTGGTCATCTCCACCTCCGTCACCGGCATCGCCGCCCCGTCCCTGGAGGCGCGGCTCGCCGGACGGATCGGGTTGCGGCCCGACGTGAAACGCGTACCGATCTTCGGGCTCGGCTGCGTGGCCGGGGCCGCAGGTCTCGCCCGGCTCCACGACTACCTCGAGGGGCACCCCGGCCAGGTCGCACTGCTGCTCTCCGTCGAACTCTGTTCGCTGACCCTGCAACGTACCGACACATCCGTGCCGAACCTGGTGGCTGGCGCACTGTTCGGTGACGGCGCCGGCGCCGTCCTCGCGGTCGGCCGGGACCACCCGCACCACCGGGAACAGTCAGGGCCCGTGGTGGTCGCGACCCGCAGCAGCCTCTACCCCGGCACCGAACGCACACTGGGCTGGGACATCGGTGACCAGGGCTTCCGGATCGTACTCGGCGCCGACCTCCCGAACCTGGTACGCGAGACCCTGGGCGAAGAGGTGCACTCCTTCCTCTCCGACCACGACCTCAAGACGCAGGACGTGACGGCCTGGGTCTGCCACCCGGGCGGCCCCCAGGTACTCGAAGCCGTACGCGAGACGCTGGATCTGCCCGCACGAGCACTGGAACTGGCCTGGCGTTCGCTGGCCGAGGTCGGCAATCTGTCCTCCGCCTCCGTCCTGCATGTCCTCAGGGACACCCTGGCGCTGCGCTCACCACCGCCCGGAACTCCCGGGCTCCTTCTCGCGATGGGGCCCGGCTTCTGCACCGAACTCGTCCTGCTCCGCTGGTAGCCGCCCCGTGATCCCTTACACCGTCCTCGTCCTTCTGGTCGCCGTCGAGCGACTCGCCGAACTCGTCACCGCCCGACGCAATGCCCACTGGAGCCGGCGCCACGGCGCGGCGGAGTACGGGCAGGGCCACTACCCCGTCATGGTCGCGCTCCACACCGGACTGCTGGCCGGCTGCCTGGCGGAGACCTGGCTCGGCGGCCGACCCTTCCTGCCCGCACTCGGCTGGCCGATGCTCGCCCTGGCCCTGGGCGCCCAGGGTCTGCGCTGGTGGTGCATCACCACGCTGGGACCGCGCTGGAACACCCGCGTCATCGTGGTGCCGGACCTGCCGCTCGTCACCGCCGGACCGTACCGGTGGCTGAGCCACCCCAACTACGTCGCGGTGATCGTCGAGGGCGTCGCACTGCCCCTCGTCCACACCAACTGGCTCACCGCGACCGCCTTCACCCTGTTCAACCTGCCGCTCCTCGCGACCCGCGTACGGTGCGAGAACTCCGCCCTCGCCGCCGCCCCGGCGGCGCCGTGATCGACCTGCTGGTCGTCGGCGGCGGACCCGCCGGCCTCGCCACGGCGATCCACGCAACCGAGGCCGGGCTCGAAGCGGTGGTCGTCGAACCGCGCCCCACTCCGATCGACAAGGCCTGCGGCGAGGGGCTCATGCCGGGCGCCGTGAACGCTCTGGCCGGACTCGGCGTCACCGTCGCCGGACACCCGCTGCGCGGAATCCGCTACCTCGACGACCGCCACCGGGCAGAAGCCCTCTTCGCACCCGGCCCCGGTCGCGGTGTCCGCCGCACCGAACTGCAGACCGCCCTGGCCCGCCGCGCGGCGGAACTCGGCGTGCGGGTGATCCCCGTGCGGTCGGGCGGCGTCCGGCAGAGCGCCGACAGCGTCCACGCGGCAGGCGTCAGCGCCCGATACCTCGCCGCCGCCGACGGCCTGCACTCACCGATCAGACGCCAACTCGGCCTGGACCTGCCGGACCCACGCCCCCCGAGGTTCGGACTGCGGCGCCACTTCGTGATCGAGCCCTGGACGGACTGCGTCGAGGTGCACTGGTCACCACGGGCCGAGGCCTACGTCACCCCGCTGGGCCCACGCCTGGTCGGCGTCGCCGTCCTGACCACGGAACGCGGCCCGTTCGACGACCACTTGGCCCGCTTCCCCCTGCTGGCCCGGCGTCTGCCTGCGAGCACCACCACGCCGGTGCGTGGCGCCGGACCGCTGCGCCAGCGGGTCGGCTCCCGGGTGGCAGGACGGGTCCTCCTGGTGGGGGACGCCGCCGGATACATCGACGCCCTGACCGGTGAAGGAGTCTCGCTGGCTCTCGCCGGAGCCGCTCAACTGGTGCGCTGCGTCCGGAACGACCGGCCGCAGGCGTACGAGCGGGCGTGGCGCAAGGTCTCCCGGCGCCACCGCCTGCTCACCGAATCGCTGTTGCTGGCCCGGCAGCACCCGCGACTGGCCCGCCGCATCGTCCCGACTGCGAGCCGTCTCCCCGCGGCCTTCACCAACCTGGTCAACCAGCTGGCCTGAGCGCGGTCCGGCAGCGTCCACCCGGTCCGTCGCTACGGGTCACGCCACAGGGTGTGCGATCGGCGCGGGCGGCACCGGCCGGTGCCGCCGCTTCAACCAGCCGACCAACGTGCAGACGGCACCCGCGAGGGCAAGAACCACACCGAGCAGCACGCCCAGTCCCAGCACCACCGGCACGACGGCGTCGTCGAGCACCCGGCCCCGCACGGCCGTCACGGGTACGGTTCCGGAGTCCTCGCCCGCGAAGTAGCGCGAGTCGTAGGAGTTGGCACGATGGTCGCCGAGAAGGAACATCCGCCCGGCCGGTACCTTCACGTCGTACGGTCCGTGGCCGCCGTCGACCTCTCCGTCCTTCAGGTAGGGCTCCTTGAGCGGGGTGCTGTCGACGGTCAGGCGTGTGCCGTCGAAGACCACATGGTCGCCCCCCAGTCCGATGACGCGTTTCAGCACCGGCTTGCCGTCGAACTGCTCCGGCACGCCGAAGAGCACCACATCGCCCCGCCGTACCTTCGCGCCGGACGTCTTCGCGATGAAAATGCGGGCGCCCCGAGCGTAGGTGGGCTCCATCGACCCACCGGGCAGGGTGACCACCGTGTAGTCCCTGCGCACGGTCCAGAGCGCGCCCGCTGCCAGCACGACCCCCAGGAGGGCAAGCACAGCCCCCGTGATCAACAACCCTCGCCCAGCGCGCCGCATCCGTGGATCTCCCCTCGTGCCCCTCACCCCCAGCCAGGTGGCTGCAGCGACACCGTAGAGCGTCCATCCCGGCGGGACCGCAGAGGGGTCGGGGGGAAGAGATGCGACCGGCCGGGGAGCGCCGCTACTCCAGGCCGGACACCTGGAAGACCGTCTGGGCCGTCCGGCGGTCGATGCGCTCCGCGAGCTGCCGCAGCGCGGTCACCCCGCAGAGCATCGTCCCGTGCTCGACGCAGGCGCGGGTGTCCTGGTCCAGCCGGTGCCACAGTGCCGGGTTGGCGACGAACACCCTCGGATCGACCTCGACCCGGCAGCCGTCGGCGTCCCGGAGCACCAGACGTTGCGCGACGCCGTCCGACCAGCGGACGGAGACCAGTCGGTCCGTACGCACCGTGTGAGCGCGCAGGAGGCCGCGGGAGGAGAGCCACCCGGCGCCCGCGCGGACCCGTGGTGGCACCAGCACCACGAACAGCGTCGTGGCGAGAGCCGTCCACAGCAGGACGCGCAGCCAGGTGAGCCGGCCGGCGGCCGCGTCGACTGCCAGCAGGAGCCCCAGGAGCGCGGCCGCGCAGCCGACCGCGAAGCGCACGTGGCCGACCCAGTCCTCGTCGTGCGCCGTCGTGCCCGGGGGAGGCAGGACGCGGCCTCGACGGCCGGAGTGGGCGTCGGGCACCGCGCGGGTGATGCGTCGTTCCATGGCGCTGAGGCTAAGGACGGCGAGTCGGACGGTCATCGTGTCTTGACGAAGTGCTGATGCCGGTGCCGCAGGTCCTGACGCGTGCCTGACGGCAGCCGGGGCGAATGGCGAGTGAAGACGCGGCCGGTCGGCGCAAGGAGCTCGCGGGGATCGGGCGGGACCGGCGGGGCCCGCCCACCTGTGGGGCGCGTGCTCCGGAACCAGCGGGTCGCGGTGGTGGCGCACGTCGTAGGCCGTGGCACCGGCGCGATGATCCGCAGGCTCAGATTCCGGCTGGACGTCGATCGGGTACATGTGCCGGCTCCGGAGCGCGAACAGGGCTGACGCCGGGAGCCGGACGGACGGGGGACGGCATGGCCGAAGGCCGAACGTCCGGAGTGGCCGCGCATGCAGGAGGGTTGACATCCGACTACCGCACCGAGACGCTTTTTAGAAAGTGATTCTATGATTGGCCGGCTCGCCGAAGCGCGGGCCGGCGCGGAGTTGCGGACGGGAGAGGCGTATGGGTGGCGTCGTGGAGGGCCGGGTCGTGGTTGTCACGGGGGCGGCACGCGGGATCGGACGCGGGCACGCGCTGGAGTTCGCCCGGCAGGGCGCGAAAGTGGTCGTCAACGATCTGGGCGCGGAGGTCGATGGAACCGGTTCCTCGTCCGGACCCGCGGGTGATGTCGTGACGCAGATCCGCGAGGCCGGCGGTGAGGCCGTCGCCAACGGCGACGACGTGTCCGACTTCGAAGGCGCTCGCAGGCTGGTGGAGTCCGCGATCAGGCACTTCGGTGACCTGAACGTCCTGGTCAACAATGCCGGCATCTTGCGCGACCGGATGCTGGTGAACATGAGCGCCGAGGAGTGGGACGCGGTGATCAGGGTGCACCTGCGCGGTACGTTCGGTCCCTTGCGGCATGCGGCGGCCTATTGGCGGTCGCAGGCGAAGGCCGGGGTGCAGGTCGATGCCCGGGTCATCAACACGACGTCCTCGTCGGGCATCTACGGCAACCCGGGACAGGCGAACTACGGAGCGGCCAAGGCGGGGATCGCGGGGCTGACCGTGATCGCCTCCCTGGAGCTGGAGCGCTACGGCGTCGCGGTGAACGCCGTGGCACCGGCGGCGCTCACCCGTATGACGGAGGGGCTGCGGTCCGACCGTACCGTGGTGGAGCCCGGCACCTTCGACCCGTCGGCACCGGAGAACATAGCTCCGCTGGTCGTCTGGCTGGCCGGTCCCGCGGCGCGGGGCATCACCGGTCGGGTCTTCAACGTGCGCGGCGGACTGATCAGCGTCGCGGAGGGCTGGCACGCCGGGCCGGCCGCCGAAAACGAATCACGCTGGGAACAGTCCCAACTCGACAGGGCGATACCGGCGTTGGTCGACAAGGCCCGTCCGAACGCGCTGCAGAACGGCCGCGCGCCGGGGGAGGACCGCTGACGTGCCCCTCGACCACAGTGTGATCGGCATCGAGTCCCCACCGGTCGAGCGGTCCTGGACCTCCAAGGACACCCTGCTCTACGCGGTCGGGGTCGGAGCCGGGCAGGACGACCCGCTGCGGGAACTGGCCTTCACCACGGAGAACTCGCACGGCATCGGCCAGCAGGTTCTGCCGACGTTCGCCGTGCTGGCCGCGCAGGGGGGCCGGGGCCGGAGCATCGGCGAGTTCGACCCGGCGATGCTCGTACACGCGGAGCAGTCCTTCGAACTGCACCGTCCCCTGCCGCCGGCGGGGACCGTGCGGGTCACCTCGAAGATCACCGGCATGTACGACAAGGGATCCGGTGCGCTGGTGACCAGCGAGGCGGTGGCGGTGGATCCCGGCACGGGTGATCCGGTGGTCACCTCGCGCAGTGCCGTCTTCATCCGAGGGGAGGGTGGCTTCGGCGGGGACCGGGGGCCGCGTGACAGCTGGCCGGAGCCCGTTCGTGCACCGGACCACCGGATCACCTGCCCGACCCGACCGGAACAGGCACTGCTGTACCGGCTTTCCGGTGACCGCAATCCACTGCACTCCGATCCCGCGTTTGCCGCGAAAGCCGGATTCGAGCGTCCGATCCTGCACGGCCTGTGCACCTACGGGGTGACCGGACGCGCCCTGTTGCACACGTTGGCGGAATCGGAACCGTCCCGGTTCGTCTCCATGTCGGGCCGGTTCAGCAGGCCGGTCCATCCCGGCGAGTCGTTGACCGTGTCCATCTGGAGGGACGGTGACACCGCACAGTTCCGTACCACCAAGGCCGACGGAACAGTCGTGATCGACCGTGGACGGGCCGCCGTCCGCGGGGCGGGCGGCCCTGGCGCCTGACGGGCCGTCGCTCCGGGGTGACGCCGTCGGACGCCGTGCGCGGAGACGGGGCGGCCCTGGTCGGTGTCGCCCCCGATCGCGGTCCGCCGGACACCGGTCAGGTGCCGGCCCTGGGGTTGGCCACCGCGGTGGTCATGCAGTAGCCGATCGGGCCCGCGGTGTCGTGCAGTGTGCAGTGCCCGACGGCGACCCCGTCCTCGCTGCTGTGGGCGGTGGACTCCAGCCCGATGGCGTCGCTGAGCGGCAGTCTGCTCAGGCACAGGGTGTAGTCGGCATTGATGAACTGCAGTCCGGCGTCGCCGGCATGGGCGAGTGGACTTGCCGTGTCGGCGGCGAGCGCCGCCCGTACGAACGGCGAAAGCGACTCGCCGGCGACCAGTTCGCACGATTCCCGCAGCCAGGCCCGGCGTCTGCCCGTTCCCTGCCCGCCGTCCCGCACAGGCGTGTTGTGCTCGTCGAACTTCCAGACCGTCCAGGCTCCTTCGCGCGGTGCGGGAAGTTCCTCAGGCGCGGGTGCGTCCCAGGGCGGTGTGGCGGGGACATGGCCCGGCGGCTGTTCGCTGCGGCGCAGCAGCACGGCGCCGGCCCGCGCGACGACGCCGTCGGCGCCGTGCACGGTCGCATCGACGACCCGGATGCGACGGCCGTCGCGTACCCGGAGGGTCTCCACCCGCACCGGAGCCATCGGCGCGTTGCGGAACAGATCGACGGTCAGTCGGGTGAAGTGCAGCCCTTCGGCGGCGTGTTCACGCTCCAGGGCCCGGGCTGCCAGTGCGCCGAGCAGCCTGCCGTGCATCATGCCGGGCGCCCACCAGCTGCGTGCGTGGGGGGCGGGGACGAACTCGTCTCCGGCACCGGTGAAGAAGGCCTCCTGCTGTTCGGCCTGGGCCACGGGCGTTTCCTTCCTGGGGAACCGATGTGTCGACATGTCGATGTGCCGGGCTGTGCGCCGCCGGGATGCCGGTGCACCGGCCGGCCGGTGGCCGTGCGGTCCCGATGCTCCGGCCGCCGGTCAGGTGTCCTGGCCGGGTGAGCCGAGTCGGCGGATCAGCACGATCGCGGCTTCGGTGATCTTGTTGGCCTGGCGCTTGTTCGGGCACGTCGCGATCTCTCGTCCCGCCTCGCCGATGATCGTGGTCAGCACCGCCACCGTGAGCCGGTCGACCGAGTCGATGCCGGCGCCGAGCAGCACGGCGTTCTGCCGGACCCATTCCCGGCTGCGGGTGCGCCGGACCAGCTCGAAGCCCGGTGGCCCGTCGCCGTCCATGAACAGCCTGGCCAGATCGCGGCGCTGCCAGGAGCCCTCGAGAAATGCGCGGGCGCCCACGACGAACAGGTCGAGCGGGTCCTCACCCTCGCCCGCGGCCCGGGCCGCGGCGACCGCTGTCACCGCGTTCTGCTCATGGGCGGCCTGGTGTTCCTCCCACAGGGCGAGGAAGAGCTCGGTCTTCCCGCCGAAGTGGTGGTAGAGGCTGCCCACGCTGGACCCGGCCCGTTCCACCACCCCTGCGATGCTCGCCTCGGCGAAGCCCTGTTCGCAGAACACCTCACGCGCGGCGTTGAGCAACACCCGGCGGGTCTCCGCTGTGCGGCTCCACTGCCAGGCGTTCCCGCCGGCCGCGGCGCTGCTCGCGCTTCGTGCCATGGGATCCCCTCCTTGCCTTCGTTGACGGGCATCGACGCGGTCCACCGTACCGAATCCAATCTTAGAATTGCCGTCGGGGATGTTTCGTCGACGTTTCGTGAGTCTTCCATGATCGGTGGCGTCGGCCGTGGTGGCGCCGATTCGCAAGTTACCGCCAAGGGCGGCCGGTTGTGCGTGAACCGGCTTGCGGCAGGCGTCTTGACACGCTCGTCCGGCCGGGCGCAGGCTGAGCCAATTCCTAGAGTTCCGTTCTAGAAAAGGACCCCGGGTGGTCACCCGCGCGTCCTGAGAAGGAAAGGACACCGCTCGATGGTCGATTTCTCCCTCAGTGTCGAGGAACGTCAGATCCGGGACACGGTCCGCGCGTTCATCTCCAAGGAGGTGATGCCGCTGGAACAGGAGGTGCTGCGCAACGAACGGGCGGGCGTTCCCGCGATCGCCCTGGATGTCCTGGCCGAGCTGCGGGCCAAGGCCCGCCGGGCGGGCTTCTGGGGAATGAACACGCCCGAGGAGTACGGCGGGATGAACCTGGGCGCCGTCATGTCCGCGATCCTGGCGATGGAGACCGGCAGGACGTACGTTCCCTTCAGCTTCGGCGGCTCGGCGGACAACATCCTCTACAGCTGCAACGACGAGCAGAAGCAGCGCTACCTCATCCCGACGATCGAGGGTGAGCGGCGGTCCTGTTTCGCGATCACCGAGCCGGGAGCCGGATCCGACGCACGCAACATCCGTACCCGCGCGATGCGCGACGGCGGCGACTGGGTGATCAACGGGGAGAAGACCTTCATCACCGGCGGCAACGAGGCCGACTTCGTGATGGTGTTCGCCGTCACCGACCCGGACAAGGGTGCGGACGGCGGAGTGACCTGCTTCCTCGTCGACCGGGACATGGGCTGGAAGTCCGAACCGATCCCCACGATGGGCCAGTGGGGTCCGGCGGCACTCGTCTTCGACGACGTGCGTGTTCCCGACGAGAACGTACTCGGCGAGGTCGGCCACGGTTTCGCGCTGGCGCTGCGGTGGATCGGCCAGGGCCGTTACATGATCCCGGCCCGTGCGATCGGTTCCGCCGAGCGGATGCTGCAGATGGCGATCGACTACGCCAAGATCCGGACGTCCATGGGCAACCCGATCGCCGAGTACCAGGCGATCCAGTGGCAGATCGCGGACTCGCAGGTGGAGATCGAGTCCACGAAGTGGCTCACGCTGTACGCGGCTTGGCGCGTCCAGCAGGGCATGGACGCGCGCCACGCCTCCTCCATCGCCAAGCTCAACGGCGCGCTCATGGCCAACCAGGTCGTGGATCGTGTGCTGCAGATCCATGGCGGGATGGGGTACACCAAGGAACTGCCGATCGAGCGCTGGTACCGGGAGTTGCGACTGCTGCGGATCTTCGAGGGCACCGACGAGATCCAGCGCCGCACCATCGCCCGCAACCTGCTCAAGGGCCATGTGCGGCTGGGTGGGATCGGCGAATGAGGGCCCGCAGGCGCGCGGCGATCGTCGGGGTGGCCGAGTCGGAGGTGGGCAGGACCCCGCACCTGACCGTGCTGTCCCAACAGGCAAGGGCGAGCCGGGGGGCGCTGGCCGAGGCCGGGCTGGGCCCCCAGGACGTGGACGCCCTGTTCGTGGCCGGAAACTGGTCCTGGGCACCCGCGCTGACGCTGGCCGAGTATCTGGGACTCCAGCCGGACTACCTGGACGGCACCAACATCGGCGGATCGTCCTTCGAGGCCCACCTCGGCCACGCGGCGGCGGCCATCGAAGCCGGGGTGATCGACGTCGCTCTGATCACCTACGGCAGCACCCAGCGCAGCAACCGCTCACGCAACGCCCCACGGCCACCCGCGTCGCTCACCGAGCAGTTCGACCGGCCCTACGGGCTGCCGCAGCCGGTCGGCGCCTACGCGCTGGCGGCCAACCGCTACCTCCACCAGTACGGTGCGACCAGCGAACAGCTGGCCGAAGTGGCGGTGAGCGCACGGCAGTGGGCGGCACTCAACCCGGACGCGTACCACCGTCACCCGATCACGGTCGACGACGTGCTCGCCTCGCCGATGATCAGCGATCCGCTGCACCTGCTGGACTGCTGCCTGGTCACCGACGGTGGCGGCGCGGTGGTCGTGGCGGCCGAGGACCGCTGGCCCGACGTGGACACCCGTCCGGTCGTCGTGCTCGGCCACGGCGAGACCACCACGCACAGCAGCATCGCCCAGATGCCGGACCTGACCGTCACCGGTGCTGCCCGCTCGGGACCGACGGCGATGAAGATGGCCGACGTGACGCACGACGACCTCGACCTGCTGGAGATCTACGACTCCTTCACCATCACAGTCCTGCTGACCCTGGAGTCACTGGGGTTCTGCAAACCGGGGGAGGCCGGGGACTTCGTCGCCCACGGGCGTACCGCCCCCGGTGGACCGGTGCCGATGAACACCAACGGCGGCGGTCTGTCCTACACGCACCCCGGTATGTACGGGATCTTCCTGCTCATCGAGGCGACCCGGCAACTGCGGCACGACTTCGCCGGCGACCCGCGCCGCCAGGTCGACGGTGCCGGACTGGCCCTGGTGCACGGGACCGGCGGCGTGCTGTCGTCCACCTCGACCGTCGTACTCGGAAGGAGTTGATCAGCGTGGCGGACCTTGCTCCGGATGTCGAGACGAGGCCGTTCTGGGACGGCATAGCCGCGGGAGAGCTGCGCCTGCAGCGTTGCGGCGACTGCGGCCGTGCGGTGTTCTATCCGAGGGCGCTCTGCCCGCACTGCTTCGGTGACCGCTTGGAGTGGTTCACTTCGCCGGGAACCGGCACCGTCTACTCGTACACCGTCGCGCACCGCGCCTTCAGCCCGTCCGCCGGGGAGCCTCCTTACACGGTTGCGCTGATCGACCTCGACGAGGGCGTGCGGATGATGTCCAGGATCGTCGGCGGGGACCGGGTACGCATCGGCGACCGCGTCGAGCTGGAGATCACCCGCCTGGGTGGCGACGATTCTCCGGAGCTGCCGTGCTTCCGGGTGGTGGAGGCGATATGAGCGCGCCCACCACGCAAGCGGGTGCCGAGGCCATGCGCGCGCTGTTCGCCCCGAAGTCCATCGCCCTGGTCGGCGCCACCGACAAGTCGGGATGGTCGCTGGCCACGTTCGACAACCTGCGCAACCACGGCTTCTCAGGACGTGTCCATCTGGTCAATCCACGCACCGAGGTGGTGCACGGACAGCACGCCCATCGCAGCCTCTCGGACATCGGCGAGCCGGTCGACATGGCCTACGTCATGGTGCCGACAGCCGCTGTGCTCCCGGTACTTCGGGAAGGTGCCGGTCTGGGCATCCGGAGTTATGTGGTGCTCACCGCGGGCTTCGGCGAGACGGGCCCGGAGGGCAGGCGCAGGGAGGAGGAGATCCTCGACTTCGCACGCGAGAACCGGCTGACCGTACTGGGCCCCAATGGCAACGGCTACATCAACGCCACGGCGGGGACGACCCCCTACGGGCTCCCGATCCCGGCGCCGCTGCTCGGCGGCCCGGTGGGGGTGGTGCTGCAGAGCGGTGCCCTGGCCAGCTCCATACTCTCCTTCGCGCAGGCACGGAACGTGGGGCTGAGCCTGCTCACTTCCATGGGCAACGAGACGATGGTGTCGGTCACCGACGTCATCGACTACCTGGTGGACGACCCGGCGACCAAGGTGATCGCACTGTTCCTGGAGTCCGTGCGTCACCCGGAACGGTTCGCCCGCGCCGCCCGCCGCGCCGCTCGGGCCGGCAAACCGATCGTGGCGCTCAAGATCGGGTCGAGCAAGATCGCCTCGCACACCGCGCAGGCCCACACCGGGGCACTGGTGGGGGACGATCGCGTGATCGACGCCGCGTTCGGGCAGCTGGGTGTGGTCCGGGTCAGTTCGCTCGAGGACCTGATCATCACGTCCGGGCTGCTGGCCCAGGTCGGCCGGATCGACGGTCCGCGGATCGGCGTGGTGACACCCTCGGGCGGGGCCTGCGAGGTCATCGCCGACCGGGCCGAGCAGGAGGGGCTCGAGCTGCCCCCCTTCGCACCGGAGACGGTGGCGCGACTGAAGGAGATCCTGCCCGGCTTCGCGACCGTGCAGAACCCCCTGGACGTCACCGGGTACGTGGTGGTGGACCGGACCCTGCTCGGCCGCGCGCTGGAGGTCGTCGCCGACGACCCGGGCATCGACGCGGTCATGCTGCTGTCCGACCTTCCCCGGGTGGTGCCGGCCGATCCGGCTCTGACACTCCTGCACTTCGGAGCCACCGCGCAGCGCATCCGCGACGCGAGCCGCCCGGTGATGGTGGCCAGCAACATCCTCACCGACATCACCGAATTCGGCCGACATGTACAGGAGGAGACCGGCTTTCCGTATGTGGCCGGCGGGATCGAGCATGCGGTGACGGCGATCGGCGCGGCCGTGCGCTGGTCCCGGGACCTGCCCCGGGCCGCCGCCGGCCCGGTGGGGCCTGCGGCGGGCCCCCGGCCGGTGGTGCACGGCCCGACCTCCGGGGTGTGGACGGAGTACCGGGCTTCGCAGCTGCTCGGCGACAACGGCATCCCGGTCGTGCCTTCCGCCCCGGCCGCAACGGAGGACGAGGCGGTGGTGGCGGCGGAACAATTCGGATACCCCGTGGTGCTCAAGGCAGTTGCCGACGGCCTCGGTCACAAGAGCGACATCGGCGGGGTCCGGCTGGGACTGGGAGGAGCCGACGAAGTGCGCCGGGCCCACCGCGAGGTATGTGCCGTCCTGCGGGAGCGCGGACTCGCGGGCATCGGGACCCTGGTGCAGCCGCAGCGCAGCGGCGGAGTGGAACTGCTCGTCGGCGTGGTCCGTGACCCCGCGTGGGGGCTGACCATGGCGGTCGGCCTCGGCGGCGTGTGGGTCGAGGTACTGCGCGACTCGGTGCTGCGCCTGTTGCCGGTCGGCGCCGACGACATACGCCGGGCCCTCGGCGAACTGCGTGGCGCCCGGCTGCTGGACGGCGCACGCGGCACCGAACCCGCGGACCTCGACAGGGTCGCCGAGGTCATTGCCCGTATCGCCGGACTCGCGGCCGGCCTGGGACCCGGTCTCGAGTCACTGGAGGTCAACCCCCTTCTCGTTCAAGGGAGTCGGGTCGAGGCGCTGGACGCGCTGATCACCTGGAGCTGAGCCGCACACCTGCGGCACCTGTCCGAAGGCCGCCGCGGTCGCCTGCTGCGACCGTGGCGGCCTTCGCCTTACCGGGGTCCGGCAGGTAGCCGCCTGCCCTGTTCTCCGGACCGTCGATACGGGCCGGGGCGCGAGCGGTGCCGTCCGGTTCCGACGGAGCGCGGCCTGCGCCCTCCGCCTACAGGCAGGACCACGGCCCCGGGATGCAGCCGGGAGACGTGCACCTCCCTGGCCCCGGCACGGCAGTCCGATATCGATGGAAATCGCATCACAGAGGGAAATTCTGTTCCGCGGCTCCGCCTGCGACCACGGGGCGGCGCCGGTGGAACCAGCCGGAAATCCACTCGCAGAAAGGTCAGAGCGATGAAGCTCTCCTACGTACGCGAACTCGACGAATACCCGACCGGCGGGCGCCGGATGCGGATCCTCACCATGGCCGTCCTTGCCGTCCTGATCGGGTCCTACGAGGGGCAGATCGCTCCCGTGGTTCCGCTGCTCCTCAAGGACCTGCACATGTCCCTGGCCACCTACGGCACCGTGTCCGCGCTGGCAACCGTCGCCGGTGCGCTCGCCTCGGTCCTCGGCGGGCGGCTCACCGACAACCTGGGCCGGGTGCGCCTGCTCATCCCGCTCATGCTGCTGACGACCGTCTGTTGCCTGGTCATGACCGCGGTCCACTCACCGACGCAACTGATGCTGGCCCGCATCGCACTGTCCGTCATCGACGGAATGGCCATGGCCGGCACCGCCCCGCTGGTTCGTGACTTCTCACCGCGGATGGGCCGCGCGCAGGCGTTCGGATTCTGGACCTGGGGGCCTGTGGGGGCCAACTTCCTTGCTGCCGCTGTCGCGAGCGCCACTCTGCCGCTCTTCCACGACTCCTGGCGGTCCCAGTTCGTCATCATGGCCGCGATATCACTCGTGGTATCCCTCATGATCGCGTTCAACATCGCCGACCTGTCGCCGCAGTTGCGCGCGCGTATCCAGCAGACCGAACGGCAGGCGTTCACACCGGACGGCCGTGGCACGGCGCCCCGGGCCCGTGACCTGCTCACACACCGCACCATCTGGGCGCATGTCGTCGGCATCGGACTGTGGCTGATCCTTTACCTGACGCTCTCCCTGTACGGTCCGACCATGCTCGCGCACTCCTTCGGCCTCGGAGCGGCCAAGGCGTCGGGGATCATGTCGGTCTTCTGGGTGCTCAATCTGCTCACCGTCGTGGTGAGCGGCCGGATCTCGGACCGGTTGCAGCTGCGCAAGCCGATCTGTGTGGCCGGGACTGCCGCGGCAGTCGCGATCACGGGATATCTGGTGATGTTGATGGGCCGTCAGGACGTTTCCCAAATCCATCTGATGCTCACCGGCGCGCTGCTGGGCGGCGCACTGGGCGTCGCGTACGGGCCGTGGATGGCGAACTTCTCCGAGGACGCCGAAGACATCGATCCGCGGCTGCAGGGCAGTGCCTGGGGCCTGTTCGGATTCGTCTCCAAGGGTGCGGCGGTCCTGGCCCTGTTCGCCGTGCCGCGGGTGGTGGAGAGCAGCAGCTGGCACACCTGGATGATCATCGCAATGTGCTGCACGGTGCTGTTCATCCCGGCGGTGCTGCTGTTCCACGGGCCGTGGCGGCGTACGGGCACCGAGGTGATGCCCGTGCTGGCGCCGACCGCGAGCACGGGCACGGGCGCGGCGGACTGAGATCACGGCGCCTTGCCGACCGGTTCCTCGCTCGGCCGGATGCCTCCGGTGGTGACGCCCGTCGCCCGGTGCCGGCCGAGTGAGGCGATCACCGACAGCGCGGAGATCCCCGTCATGACCAGCAGGGCCAGCCGATATCCGGTGACCAGTTGCATGACCCCGTGCGAGGAGACATCGGCGATCGTGCCGGCGAAGACGTACTGCCGAAGGCCGGCCGGCAGTGGACTGGTCACGAGCGACATGGCCAGAGCCGTGCTCACCACGACACCGGTGTTCTGCACCATCAGGCGCATCGCGTTGACGATGCCGATGCGCCGGGACGAAACCCCGTCCAGCAGGGCCGTGGTGTTGGCCGGCATGAACATTCCCGATCCGGCGCCGATGAGGACCAGCGCGCAGGCGATCGGTGGGTAGCCGGTGTCCGCCGACATGTTCAGCAGCAGGAGGAGCAGGCCCGCGGTGCCGGTGGAGGTGCCCAGCAGCGCGATCGTGCGCGGCGCCAGTCTTGCGTGCAGCATCCCCGAACACGCCGAGGCGATCATTGCGGCCACCGACAGTGGCAGCACCTTCAATCCGGCCGACACCGGGGACTCGCCGTGCACTGCCTGATAGAACAAGGCGATCAACAGCACCACCGCCATCCGCGCCACCGAGTTGAGGAACGAGGTGAGCAGGCCGAGGGCGAAAGGCGGGTCCCGGAACAGCGTCACGTCCATGACCGGGTGCGGGCTGCGTCGCTCGACCATCACGAACAGCGGTACCAGCAGGGCGCACAGGGTCAGGCAGGCGACGACCGCGGGATCGGTCCAACCGCTCTCACCGACCTGCGACAATCCGAACAGCAGGCTTCCGAGGCTGATCAGCACGAGCAGATTGCCCGTCGCGTCGATGCCGCTCTCGCGCGCACGGCCGCCCACCTTGCGCAGCGCGACCGCACCCCAGGTCAGACACCCCAGCCCGATCGGCACGTTGTACCAGAACACCCACTGCCAGCCGAAACGGTCCGTCAGAAAGCCGCCCAGGGTCGGTCCCACCAGCTGGGCGACGGAGAACGAAGCGATGTAGACACCCATGCCGCGCCCCAGATGACGCTGCGGGAACGCGTCGGCGAGCAGGGCCGCACTGTTGGTCAGCAACATCGCACCGCCGGCGGCCTGCACCGCACGCAGGCCGATCAGGTACCACACGCCGGGCGCGAAGCCCAGCAGCAGACTGGCTCCGGTGTAGGTGGCCAGGCCGAGCAGATACATGGTGCGCCGCCCGAACATGTCCGCCAACCGGCCGAACGCCACCATCAGTCCGGTATTGGTCAGCATGAACGACAGCAGGATCCAGTTCGCAGCGGTGGCGCTCGCATCGAAATGTCGCACCACCTGCGGTAATGCGACATTCAATGAGCTACTGCCCAGCGCCGTCAGGATGCTCGCCAGACTGACGACCGACAACGCGCGCCAGGCGTAACGGAGTTGGGCCTCCTCGTCGGATCCGGACATGGGCGCTCCTCCCAGGATGCGAATTGTAAATCAGAATACTAGAACTCCATTCGGTTCTGGGTGTCATGAAGGAACCCGGCAAGGACCGGGGCCGGGTCCTTGCGGCTCGAGCGCACCGTGACGCCCGCCGACCGGGGCGGTGGGCGGGGCGGCGGCAGGGTGGGACCTTTCGTGGCCCACGTCGAGCCGCAGGATGCGGGGTTACCGAGGCTGCGGCGAAGAGCTTCGGAAACCCTGAGCCGTGTCGGACAGATCCCGTCGGGCGCCGGGCGCGATCTGTGGGACGCGACCCAGGGCGAAGTTCAGCGCATCTGACGCCGGACCAGCTCGTGGAGCCGGCCGTTGGTGTCCGCGAGAAGTTCGGCGGGCGGTCCCTGCTGGACGACACGGCCGTCCGACATGACGATCACCCGGTCGGCGTCCAGGACCGTGGAGAGCCGATGGGCGATCACCACGCGTGTGGCGTTCAGCGAGCGGGTGCTTTCGATCACGATGCGCTGTGTCTCGTTGTCGAGCGCACTGGTGGCCTCGTCGAAGAACAGGATGCGCGGACGCCGCACCAGGGCCTGGGCGATCATCAGGCGCTGGCGCTGGCCGCCGGAGATGGAGCCGCCACCGGCGATCATGGTGTGCAGACCCATCGGCATGCGCTTGATGTCCTCGGCCAGGCCCGCCATCGCGGCGGCTTCCCAGGCCTCTTCCTGGGTGAAGACCTCGGCGCCGCAGATGCAGTCCAGGATCGATCCGGTGAAGGGCTGGGCGTTCTGCAGGACGACCCCGCAGCTGCGGCGCACGGCCGCCTGGTCGAGGGAGGCCAGGTCCTGGCCGTCGTAGAGCACACTGCCCGACACCGGTTTGTCGAAGCCGATGAGCAGCCTCAGCAGCGTCGACTTGCCGCAGCCGCTGGGGCCGACGATCGCCACGAACTCGCCGGGGCGCACCTGCAGGGACACATCGTCCAGGACGAGCGGACCGTCATCGGTGTACCGGAAGGAGAGATTGCGTGCCTCGATCTCCCCGGACAGGACGCCCGGCTGGGTGCTGGCTCCGCGTACCTCGGGGGCTTCGTCGAGCACCGGCTTGATCTGCTCGAACATGGGCAGGACCGCGGCAGCGGAGACGAAGGCACCCGTGAGCTGGGTGATGGACGTCAGCAGCATGGTCACGGACGTGTTGAAGGTCAGGAACGCCCCGGCCGACATCGACCCGCGGGCCGGGCCCGCCAGCAGAACGAACATGGCCAACGAACACAGCGGCAGATACACCGCGTTGAGGACGGTCGTCAGATTCTTGATCCGGCCCGCGCGCTGCTGCAGTTCGCGGCTCCGCGCGAACTCTCCCGCCCACGCCGCGTAAGCGAAGCTCTCCGCCGCGGCGACCCGCAGTTTGGGCAGTCCCCGCAGTGTCTGGAACGCCTGGTTGTTGAGCTTGTTGCCGAGCTCGACCAGCCGGCGCTGCCACCGCAGCTCCCACAGCCCCATGGTGAGGAACACCACGGCTATGACGATCAGCATCGCGATCGCCGTGAACGCCAGCGGGATGCTGAAACAGAACAGGAGGACAAGGTTCATCGCCCCGACGGTGCCCGCCTGCACGGCGATCGGACCGATGCCGGACAACACCCTGCGGATGGCGCTGATGCCCATCGCAGCGCTCGCCAGCTCACCCGTGGAACGCTCGGTGAAGAATTTTGTCGGCAGTCGCAACAACCGGTCCCACACGGCAGGTTGGAGCGTGCTCTCGATGCGTCCTTCCATGCGCAGGATGGTGAGGTTCTGCATCAGCATGAAGACGGCCGAGACGATGCTCGTGACGATGACGGCCAGCGAGACCTGCACGATGAGGCTGTTCTCGGCGTTGGGTACGTAGACGCCGAGCACCTGTCCCGTCGCGATCGGCACCAGCGCGCCGAGGGCGACCGTCACCACTCCCGCCAGCGCCAGGTTGCGCATGTCGGGCCGGGTTCCGCGCAGACTGAACCGCAGCAGCTGCCACTTGCCCATGGGCCGCTCCGGCAGCGGACGGTAGAACATGACCGCACGCTGTTCGAACTCTTCCGCATTGGCCGCGTCGACGCGGGTGCGGCGGCCGGTCACCGGGTTCACCGCGTCGTACCCGCCGCGGCGCCACAGCAGGGCGACCGGCGCTCCGCTCGCGGCCCGGTGTCCCACCAGGGGCCCGGTGTTCTCGCGCCACCAGCGGCGGTCGAGCCGGACCGGGCGCGTACGGATCCGCGAGCCGACGGCCACACGCTCGACCGGATCGATCCGGTCGCTCACCACACCGCTCTTCGACGGCTCCGCGAGCGTGATCCCGGCCGCCTCGGCCACGAGCCGGCACGCGGCGTACGTCGCGTCGTCGCTCGCGCCCGCCGCACGCGAAGAAGCCCTCCGGGACCGGCCGATGGAGGAGACCAGCGTCCGGTCGGCCTCGTCGCGGACGGCTTCGCCGGCCTTGATGCCGGCCGCCGTGCGGTCCTCGTGTGCGAGCTCCATCCTTTCGATCCAGCGGTCCAGCGCTGACAGCAGGCGGTACTGCTGGTTCACCATGGCCTGCCACAGCGTGCCGTCGACGAGCAGATCGCCTGCCGCCTCCGCGCTGTACGCGGCGCCGTACTGCACGCTTCCGGGAGATACCGGCAGCCACAGGATGTCGTCGTCCGCCACCGTTTCGTCGACGGTCGTCCGGCCGTCCAGCGGGGCCTCGAACAGGACCTGCCTGCTGCGCCCGACGCCCAGCGCCACGGCGTGCTCCAGCAGGCTCAGAGCCGTGTCCCCGGTGTCGTACCAGCTGGGGTACTGGCCGCCGTAGGCCGCCGTGTCCACGTACTCCGGCCGGTACAGCTCGCGCAGCGGGATGCGGCGCAGCACGCACTCCTGCAGAGGCCTGCCGATCAGTGTGTGCCGCGGTCCCTCGACGGGGCCCAGCAGCAGCGTCCCGGGTTCCAGCCGGCCGAGGAAGTGCCAGTGGCCCTGTTCCGCCGCGTCGACCGCGAACAGGTCCAGGGCGCCGCCCACGACGAGCCACAGCACCTGCGGCCCCTCCAGCGACAGCCTGCGCAGACCGTGGCAGTCGACCTGTTCGCCGAGCCCTCCCAGGGCGCCGATGACCGCGTCGTGCTCTGCGGGGGACGGGTGCGAGCCCGCGCCCTCGAGATGGTGAACGGATGTCACCTCAGTGCTCCTTGACCAGCTCGGCGTACGGGCCTCCGGCAGCGACCAGGTCCTCGTGCCGGCCCCGTTCCACGACGGAGCCGTGGTCGAGGACCACGATCTCGTCGCTGTCGCGCACCGTGCTCAGCCGGTGCGCGATCACGACACAGGCGCAGCCGCGCCGCCGCAGGTTGTCGATGATGATCTGCTCGGTCTCCGCGTCCAGGGCGCTGGTCACCTCGTCGAGAACGAGGATGCTCGGCCGGCGGACAAGCGCCCGGGCGATCTCCAGACGCTGCCGCTGCCCGCCGGAGAAGTTCCGGCCGTCCTGCTCCACCCGGCTGTGAATCCCGCCGGGGCGGCGGGCGACGACCTCGTACAGGGCGGCGTCCTCCAGGGCGGCGACGACGGCGTCGTCCGGGACCGAAGGGTCCCACAGCGCCACGTTGTCCCGCACGGTGCCCTCGAAGAGGAAGATGTCCTGGTCGACGAAGGAGACCGAGGCGGCCAGGGCACTGCGGGAAATGTCCTCCAGACGTTGCCCGTCCACCCGGATCGTGCCCTCCCACGGGCTGTAGAGCCCCGAGATCAGCCGGGAGACCGTCGACTTGCCGCTGCCGGATCCACCGACCAGCGCCACCTGCTGTCCCGGGCCGACGGACAGGGAGAAGCCGGTGAGCAGCGGTTTGTCGAGCGGGCTGTAGCCGAAGGTGATCTCCTCCAACGTCACATGCCCCTTGAGCCTGCGCGTGCTCGCAGCCGGTTCGGGGCGCGAGTACAGCGAGTCCACCGGGAAGTTCTCGACGTCCTTGAGACGGGCCACGTCGGCGGCGAAGTCCTGCACTCGGCCCGCCACCGAGTTGAGCCGTGCGACCGGAGCCGTGAAGCGGGTCACCAGCGCCTGGAACGCGACGAGCAGACCGATCGAAATGTGGCCGTCGACGGCCCGCAGCCCGCCGATCCACAGAATCAGGGCGCTGTTGAGGGTCGCGAGCGCGGGGGCGACAACACCCAGCCAGGCGCTCGGCACACCGAGGCGCTGCTGCTCCTCCAGTGTGGTCGCGTGCTGTCCCGCCCAGCGGCGGAAGTATCCGTTCTCGCCGCCGGTGGCCTTCATCGTCTCGATCAGCTGCAACCCGGTGTACGAGGTGTTGGTCAGCCTGGCGCTGTCGGCCCGCAGCTTCTGGGCACGGGTGGCCCGCAGGCGCACGACGATGCGCATCGCCACCACGTTGAGCAGCGCCAGCCCCACGCCGATGACCGTCAACTGCGGGTCGTAGATCCACAGCAGGGCGGCATAGAGCAGGACGACGACTCCGTCCACGCCGACCGCTGTGAGGTCGCGGGCCAGGGTCTCGGCCACGACATCGTTGGACTGCAGTCGCTGGACGAGATCCGCAGGGCTGCGCTGGGAGAAGAAGGTGACCGGCAGCCTGAGCAGATGCCGGAAGAAACGGGCACTGCTGAGCGTGGACGAGATGATGCGACCGCGCAGCAGGTTCGCCTGCTGCAGCCAGGTCAGCACGACGGTGAGCGCCACCATGGTGCCCATGGCCGCGAACAGGACGCTCAGCAACGAGGTCTGATCACCGATCAGGAACATGTCGATGTACGCACGGCTCAGTGCGGGCAGCGTCGCGCCGACGGCCACGAGCAGCAGGCTCGCGAGCAGCGCGGCCAGCATCGTGCCCGAGGTGCCGCGCAGCCGCGCCGGCAGGGCGCGCATGATCCCGGGCTTCCTGCCTCCGCGGCGGAACCCGTCGCCGGGCTCGAGCACCAGTACGACGCCGGTGAAGCTGGTGTCGAAATCCTCGGCCGACACGAAACGGCGACCCTTGTCCGGGTCGTTGATGTGCACGCCGCGCCGTCCGAAGCGGCGGCCCATGCCGTCGTACACGACGTAGTGGTTGAACTCCCAGAAGAGGATGGCCGGTGCCTGCACCTCGGCGAGGGCCGCGGGTTCCATCTGCATGCCCTTGGCCTGCAGCCCGTAACTACGCGCCGCCTTGAGAACATTGCTGGCCCGCGATCCGTCGCGCGAGACGCCGCAGGCGATGCGCAGCTCCTCCAGCGGTACATGACGGCCGTGGTGACCGAGCACCATGGCCAGCGAGGCAGCACCGCACTCCAGTGCCTCCATCTGGAGCACGGTGGGGCTGCGTACGGTCCTGGCCTTCTTGCCCTTCGGTGCCGAGGGCCGCGGCCCCGAACGCCGCCTGCTGCCGGGTGCGTCCGGCCGGTGCCGGCCGCGGCCGGAAGGCGGGAGTTGCGGTGCGGCGGGAGAGGTGCGCGGTGCGGTCACGGGAGCAGCCAATCGATCGGACGCTGGTCGGCCAGGTGGACGGCGCCGGTGGCCAGGGTCATGGAGTCGATCGCGTACGGAGGGCCCTGGGCCGACGACCACCGGTAGCCGGACTCCGTGGCGGACGACCGGTCGAGTCGCACCAGAACCGCGACCGGCCGGCCGTGCTGCGAGAACTGCTCGCCCAGTTGCCCGTCGCCGAGAAAGGCACTGATCTGCCGGGGTGTCTGTGAGTTCCTGCCGACCGCGGCCACCCGGCCGCGCAGCACTCCGTACTTCTGGGCCGGCACCGACTGGGCGGTGAGATCCACGGAGGCACCCACGGTGATGCCAGGGCCGCTGTCGCCCGGCACGTAGAGCATCACCATCAGGGGGTCGTCGGCGCCACGGGTCCGCTCCACGCTCGCCACGTCCGCCCCGGTGGTGACCACCGCTCCGATCGAGGCCGTCAGAGCGGTCACCCGTCCTGCGGCGATCGTGCGAACGACCCGGTCTCCCTGTTCGGTACGGACCTTGAGTAGCGGTGCGTCGGCGGGCAGGGTCTCGCCTTCCTTGGCGAGTACGGCGGTGACCTGTCCCGCGACGGGGCTCTGCAGGATGTAACTGCCCTGCGCGTGAGTGAAGATGCCGGGCGCCCGGAGTGTGGACGAGACGGTGCCGGTCACCGCCCAGAAGCCGGCGGCGGCCATGACGAGCACGGTGACGCCGAGGGCGAGCCGGCCCTGCGGGCGTGCGAAGCGCACCGGCAGGTCGAGTTCCTCCGGCGACTGCAGCTTGGAAAGGGCCTGTTGGCGGAACTGCACGGAACTCTTCCCTCGCTGTCAGATGTGAGCAGTGAGCCCCGGAACCATGAGGTTCCGGGGCTCACGGGCCGTCTCAGAGACCGGCGATGAGACCGGTGGCCAGGCCGCTGACGGCACCGGTGTTCACACCGGTGGTCGAGGTGACGATGCCGGTGACCGAGCCCACGACGCCGGAGACCGGGGCCACGGAGTCGACGGTGCCCGTGACGTTGCCGAGCAGGCCGCCGACGAGACCGCCGGACACGTTGTCGAGGTCGTTGTCGGAAATCTCGAGGGTCTCGACCTGGGGGGTGTGGTTCATGATGAAGGCTGCCTTTCAGCTTGGTAATTCATAGCGGTAACCCCTTGGTGTGGCCGCCGCATTGGCCAGGATCAAAGCACGTTGACGCCGTGCGCAGCTAATCGGACCGGCACTGATCAGGGGTTCTTCATGCAATGAATTAGCGCTGCGTGCAGATGTGTTCATGAATCGACGGCGGCTTCTTCACAAGCTTCACCGTCTGAATTCTCTTTGCCTGGAAGTCCATTTACTTCAACTGGGACACTCCTGTTCAAACCCCCCTGCGGCTGTTCCGGGCCAGGGCGTCCAGGTGGGCCGGGGTGACCGGTCTGGGCATGAGGTGTGCAGGTTTACCGAAGGTGAGCTGAGAGGCGAAAACAGCAGGTAGGAGCGCTGCTTCGGATACGTCCCGATCGATGCGGGATGGTGCGAACCCGTACGGAGGGCCTTCGGTGGACTGGGGAGCCGGGCCTGCCCTCGACGCTCGGGACAGGTGACAGCCTCCTGAGCCGGCGGCGCGACCGTCGTCCTCGTGACGGTGGTGGCCCGGACCCACCCCCGGCTCCATCGGTGGTTCACCAGGTGTCGATGAACGGGCGGCGCTCGCCTGCGTCGGCGACTGGGAGCGGCTGCTCGAACACGCCCCGCTCGACCGGATCGGCGACGGCCTCGATGCGCTCGCCGCCCGTGAATACAGGGGCGGCACCACCGGTATGCCCGAGGGCTGCGAACACACCCAGCGCCGCATGGTCTGCACGGACAACGCCATCCGCGACGCGGTCCCCGGCGGCAGCGGCGGCATAGTCTCGCTCTGCTTCCTGCCCGTCTTCACGGTTCCAGGACGGCGTCCACGATCTGCTGACCGACCCGGTCTTCTGCGGACTGCCCTTGCCCGGCGCCGACTTCATGGTCGTCGACTTCACCACCGGAGAGCCGCTGCCGCTCGGCGAAGCCGGCGAGATCGTCGTCCGCGGCCCGTCCCTCCTCACCCGCTACTGGAAATCCACCGCGGCCACCGCGGCCGTGCTGCGTGACGGCCGGCTGCACACCGGCGACATCGGGAGCCTCGACGAGAAGGTCCCCGGGATCGAACTCCTCGACAGTTCCTGATGGCCGCCACCGGAAAGATCAAGATGGCCGAGCTTCGACCGGCGGTGGTACGCGCGGCGCAGTGAACTCGGTCTACCCATCCCGGAGAACTCGCTCTGCCCTCACGGGGAAGCAGCTGCCGAGCCGGTGATCAGCCGGTCGGGCCGGCCGCGGCCCGGCCCACCGATTCGACCAGTGGCAGCAGCCGGTGCGGCACTCGCTCGCGCAGCGCCACCTCCGTACGGGTCCTGACCACACCGGGCAGCTGGATCAGCTGCTGGATCACATCCTCCAAGTGCCCGTTGTCACGGGCCACGACCCGGGTCAGCAGGTCCCCGCCGCCGGTGGTCGAGAAGGCCTCGACGATCTCCGGGACGGCGGCGAGGGACTCGCCCACTTCGTCCAGATGCCCCTGGGTGACCTCCAGATGGACGAAGGCGAGCACCGGGTGGCCGAGCGCGGCGGGGGAGACGACCGGACCCGTACCGGTGATCACGCCGTTGCGCTCCAGCCGGTCGATCCGGGCCTGGAGGGTGCCCCGGGCGATGGAGAGGATCCGCGCGTACTCGCGCACGCTGGTCCGCGGCTGCTCGATGAGCAGCCGCAGGATGCGGGTGTCCAGTGCGTCCACCGCCATGGTCCGATGGCCCCTTCCCGGTCGGTCGGTACGGGCTCCGACTGTACCCATGGCCCACCGTCGCACCGTCCGGTCGTGCCACTCGTCTCAGAGGTGGGCGTTCTCGGGGAGTGCGTCCTCGGGGAGGGTGACCAGCCAGCGGGTGTCCTTGCGGGGGCGGAGGTAGAACGCCCAGTAGAGGGTGGCCGCCGCCATGATGCCGCCGGTCCACAGCAGGTACTGGGCCTCCTGCTGGCTGAGGATGTAGACGAGTACGGCGATCAGCGCCACCGGCATCGCCGGCCAGAGGGGCATCCGCCAGGCGGGCAGGTCCTTGTGGGAGGAGCGGCGGGCTGCCAGCGCGGCGACCGCGACCAGCAGGTACATGCCCGTCACGGAGACACCGGTCACGCCGTACAGGGTGTCGAGGTTGACGAAACACAGCGCCGCGCCGGGGACCCCCACCACCAGCGTGGCGACCCACGGCGAACCGAAGCGGCCGAGGCGGGCGAGGGCGTTGTTGACCGGCTCGGGCCACGCCTTGTCACGGGCCGAGGCGAACAGCACCCGGGAGTTCTGGATGACCATGACGATGCCCGCGTTGATGATCGCGAGTGCGACGCACAGGCTGACGAAGGTACCGACCGCCGAGTTGCTCCACGTGGTGACCATCCGGCCGATGTCGCCCGAGGTGAGGGCCGCGAGGTCGGGAGCACCCATGGTGATCGCGACCACCGGGACGAGGATGACGGCGGTCGAGATGGCGAGGGTGGCGAGGACTGTACGGGAGACGTTGCGCCGCGGGTCCTCCAGCTCCTCGGAGAGGTAGACGGCGGTGGAGAAACCCTGGGTGATGAAGAGCGCGATGGCCAGACCCGAGACCACCAGCATCGCGGTGACCGGGCGGGACACCCCGTCGTCGCTCGCGACCACACCGTGCACCAGGCTGCCGGCGCCGCGCTCGGTGTGGGCGAAGCCGAGCACCGCCACCACGCCCGCCGCGATCACTTCGAGCACCAGGAAGACGCCGGTGATCCAGGCGTTGGCACGTAGGTCCAGCAGTCCGGCCAGGGTGGCGAGCACCATCACCCCGGCACCGGCGGCCTCCGCCGGCACATGGACCAGCGGAGCGAGGTAGTCCGCCGTGCCCATGGCGATCACCGGCGGCACGATCATCACGACCAGCAGCGACAGCACGAACACCAGCCAGCCGGCGAGCCGGCCGGTCAGGGTGGTGACCATGGCGTACTCGCCGCCCGCGCTGGGGATCAGCGTGCCCAGCTCCGAGTAGCAGAACGCCACGGCGATACAGAGCAGCGAGCCGATCGCGATGGTGAGCGCGGTGGCGGTCCCGAGGTCGCCGAACAGGTCGGGCACGACGACGAAGAGCGTGGAGGCGGGAGTCACGCAGGACAGGGTGAGCAGCGTGCCGCCGACGACGCCGATGGAACGCTTGAGGGCGCGCGGGCCGTCCTGGCCGCCGGGATCGGCTGCCGCCGGTGCGGCGCCGGAGGTGACGGGCTGGCTGAGCATGTCGGTCATGGGGCGGTTCCGATCGACTGGGTGTGACGGGTGACGCGGGAGCGGTATCGCCTCCGTGGCTTGCTGCGATGTTGGTTTCGTCTGCTCCCGGCGCGTTATCGAAACCTGTGGGATCCGTCACGTCAACCGTCAATTACCTTCGGAATTCGTCGCCTTCCGGCGATCTGCTAGCGATATTCGTAGATGAAGGCCTTGTTGACGCCGTATTAACGACTGGCGAGATTGACGCCAGATTCGCCCTCATATCCTTCGAATGCGAGGTTCACATGCACATATACCTGTGATACGAAGGAGGTGGGGGCGGGGATGATCAGTGGATCGGTCGCGACGGGAATCGCAGAGTGTTACCGGTCACGTTGCGTGGTTTTTGCTCTTGGGGAGCCGGGCGGGGTGTGGGCCCGCTCGACGGCATCGGCCCGGACCGGGGGCGGCAGGCGTGGTGCCGTGTTCGGTGCGGCTGCCTTCGCGGTTCGCTCGCCGCATCGGTCGTGGCGGAGGACCGGCCCCCCGGCGCCGCCCGGAAGTATCGGGGACCACCCCCGGGGGAGCTGCGTGAGGCGGTCCGGCCCGTCGTCGTCCATTGGTGTCCCCGTGGCACACCGAATGGGCGGTCGGCTGTGCCAATGGCACAGCTGGATCTGGGTGACTTGAGCCGGATGGTGTTCGGATGCTGTCATGAACCCAGTCGATGGCGCTGCGGACTCCCGCGGCGCCTTTTTCATGCCGGGACACAGTCATGTCAGGACACAGTGGGGAGAGCCAAGCGGTGCTGAAGCGGATGTTGGTGGCTCCGGACCCAGGGCGGCTGCGGCTTCGCAACGCGACCCGGGCCGTCCTCGGGATCGGCCTCGCCGTGACCTTCTCGGGCCTCGCCTCGCACTCCCTCCCCGCGGCCGTCGCCGGCGGCCTGGCCGCACTGCTCGCACTCTTCACGGTCACCGACGCCAGGGTCAGGGACCAGGCGCTCACCACCTCGCTGCTGCCCCTCGTCGGCTTTCCGGTGCTGGCGCTGGCGACGGTGTTGCACGACCATCCGCCGGCGCGCGATCTGGCGTTCCTCGCCGTCGTGTGCGCCGGGGTGTACGCGCGCCGCTGGGGGCCGCGCGGCCATGCCCTCGGGATCTTCGCGTTCATGGCGTTCTTCATGGCGCAGTTCCTGCACGCCGTACCGGGTCAGCTGCCAGAGCTGTACGCCGCCGTGGCGCTCTCCCTCGCCACTTCGTCGACCGTCCGTTTCGGTCTCTGGTGCTACGAACGGCGACTGCCGGTGCCCGTCGTACCCGCGCTTCACGGCGGCAGCGGTCTGGCCCGCACGACGACGCGTCAGGCGCTCCAGGCGACCGCTGCCACCGCCTTCGCGCTGGGTGCCGGACAGCTTCTCTCCGTGGACCGCTGGTACTGGGCCGTCGGCACCGTCTGGTGGATCTTCGTGAACACCGCCTCGCGGGGCGAGACGCTGGTCCGCGGCTTCCGCCGGGTCCTCGGCACGGTGGTCGGCATCGCCGTCGGGCTGCTGGTCGCCGTCCCGCTGCACGGGGACACGGCTCTCACCGCCGTCCTCGTCGCCGTCTGCGTCTTCGGGATCTTCTACACCGCCGCTGTCTCCTACAGCTGGATGGTCTTCTTCGTGACCGTGATGGCCGGACTGCTCTACGGGCTGCTCGGTGTACTGAACCCGGGACTCCTCGTCCTGCGGCTGACGGAGACCGGGGTGGGGGCTCTCGGGGCGGCGCTCGCCGTCGTCCTCGTGCTGCCTGTCACCCTCCATGCGACCACCGATGCCTGGATCCGGCGGGCGTTGCACTGCGTGCACGCGTGCACCGCCGAGGCCGCCGCGCGCCTCGCCGGATCCCCCACCGCCGACCCCGCCCCGCGCGTGACCGAACTGGAGGCGCTGCTCGGCCGGGTCCGTCTCTCGCTCGCCCCGCTCGTGCACCCCCTCAACCCGCTGCGGGCCCGCAGGGCGCGCGCCCGGCAGGTCCTCGTACTGCTCGACCTCTGCGCACGTGAGGTGCGCGGCCTCGCCGCGGTGGCCGCCGACCCGGACGCCTCGCACGACGTCCGGCTCGACGCGGCCTGCCGCAGGGTCGAGTCCGCGGTGCTGGCTCTGGCGCAGCCCCGCCCGGTCCGTCGGGAGCCGCATGCCGCTCCCGCGTCCGCGCCGCACCACCACCCCGGCGCGGAGGCCGCCCTCACGCATCTGCACGCCTTGGAGGGAGCCCTCGCGGAGCTGGCCGCACCCCTGCACACCTCGCCGCGGTCCCCGCTCGTCCCCGCCTGACCTGCGGCTCCACGGAGGCGGTCGGCGACGTCACGGCCCTGGTCTAGACCGCAAGGGGTGCACTGCTACCGTCGCCCCGGAAGATCGCGACGGGCCGGACCGTCGCGATCAGTCGGCGAAGAGGGGCAGCAGCGGTGAACAGCAACGGTGCCGGGCGGGCATTCATCGGGTCGTTCACGTCGGCGGGCGGGCGGGGAGTCACCGTCGCCGCCGTCGACCGGGAGACCGGGGAGCTGACCGTCCTCGGTGCGACGGACGCCGTCCCCGATCCCTCGTATCTCGTCCTGGGTCCCGGGTCCGGCTCCACCGCCCTCTACGCGGTCAGTGAGACCGAGACCGGCGCGGCCGCCGCGCTCGACATCACCGGCGCCGTGCCACAGCCTCTGGGTGAGATGCGGCCCGTGGAGGGCGACGGCCCCACCCATCTGGCGATCGCCGGCGGCCATCTGATCACCGCCAACTACGGCTCCGGCAGCGTCACCGCCCTCCCGGTGCGCGCGGACGGATCGCTGGGCGCCGCCGCTTCCGTGCTCCAGCACGAGGGCAGCGGTCCGCGCACCGACCGCCAGCACGCCCCGCACGCCCACCAGGTGCAGCCCGACCCGTCGGGGAACTGGGTGCTGAGTGTGGATCTCGGGACCGACTCCATACGGATCTGCGCGCTCGACCCGAGCAGCGGGACGCTGCGGCTGCACGGCGAGACCGCGCTGCGGCCGGGCACCGGGCCGCGGCATCTGGCCTTCCACCCGGCGGGCGCGCACGCCTACGTCCTGAACGAGCTCGAACCGACCGTCACCGTCTGCCGGTGGGACCCGGCCACCGGTGTCCTCGAACCGCTCGCCGAGACGGCCGTCGTGCCCGAGGACGTGGTCGCCGACCCCGAGGCCGTCGTCTATCCGTCCGGGGTGGTCGTCTCGCGCGACGGACGGTTCCTCTGGGCCGCCAACCGGGGGCACGACAGCATCGCCGTCCTCGCTCTCGACGAATCGGGCGAGAAGGCGTCCCTGGTCACGAACGTGGACTGCGGTGGCCACTGGCCGCGCGACCTGGCCCTCGACCCCACCGGCCAGTGGCTCTACGCGGCCAATGAGCGGGCCGGGAACGTCAGCTGGTTCGCCGTGGACGCGACGACCGGCATCCCGCGCCACAGGGGCTCCCTGAGGGCTCCAGCCGCCTCCTGCGTCGTCTTCGGCTGACGCGGACTGACCGCCCCGGACGGGTAGCGCGCAGTACACGCGTCCACGCAGCGGACAGCGGGGCCCGTACCGGTGGTTCCACCGGTACGGGCCCCGCTGCTCCGGACCGGCCAGGTCAGAGGGCCTGGGCTCCCTGCGGCGTTCCCGGGGTGATGCCCAGCGTCGTCATGTACATCGACAGCACGAGCTTGCCGATCGCCGGGTACGCACCGAGCGGCTCGGCCGTCGCACAGCCCGCCTCCTTCGCGGCGGCGTCCACCAGACCCTCCGCGATCTCGGGACCCACCAGGTACGGCGCCAGCGCCAGCTGTACCGAACCGGAGCCCGTCAGCTGCTCGGCGATCGACGCGACCGAACCCTCGACATCGAGGGCCGCGGCCATCACCGGCACCGCGAGCCGGGCCGCCAGCAGCATGCCGGTGATCCCGGCGGCCTGCACGCCCTCCTCGCCACCCACGGTGGCCAGCACGATGCCGTCGGCGGCCGTGGCCACGGTGAACAGCCTGGCGCGGTCGGCGCGGGCCAGACCGGCCTCGGAGAGGCGTACGTGCAGCGCCTCGGCGAGGAGCGGGTGCGGACCGAGCACATCGGTCAGCTCGACCTGCGCGCGGCTGTCCATGACGGCTTGGCGTATCCGCCGGATCAGGGCGCTGTCCGGACCCGCGAGCAGCGGCACCACGACGGCGGCCGGACCCTCGGGCTCGGCGACCTCACGGCCCGCGGCCTGCGCCTGCTCGAAGCGCGCGATGCGCTCGGCGGCCGCGTTCGCGAGCACGGAGGTGAGCGTGGGGTATTCGGCGTCGTCGCCGTCGAGATAGCCGATCCGTGCATTGAGACCGGGCAGCTCGGACCGGGCGATGCTGATGACCTCTTCGGCCAGGCTTCGGGTGGCCGAGGAGGGGGTACCGGGAACGGCGAGAACGAGCGCGGCAGCGCCCTCAGGTGCGACCACGGGCTCCGGGCGGCGGTGCCGTCCGGACTGGCGAGGTCGCGGCATTCGTACAGGCAGGCCGGAAGCGGGCCCAGTGGGGGTGCTCATGGCGCCGCATGCTACTGGTTTTGGGTGCCCCACTGTTCGGGGAGGGCCCAGTCGGGCGTTATCTGTCCGCTTTTATCCGATGAATGGCTTACCGGCCAACTGCCCTGCTCTGTCGGTCCTTACAGCCCTTCCTGTCCAGGCCCGTAGGCGGGTACGCACAGCATCGTCGGGTGCAGCGGCAGCCGCAGATCACCGGTGGCCAGCGCCTCGGCGATGTGTAGCGAACCGGTCAGCGGATCACCCGAACCGGGGACCGTCCGCGCCTGCGGCAGTTGCCGGGCGAGCTCTTCGCGCAGCGGTACGAGGAGCGGGGCACCCATCCGGAACAAGCCACCCGTCAGGGCGACTTCGCACGGCTCGTCGTCCGACCCGCGCTGCGGGCACACCGCCGCGGCCGCCTCCGCGATGTGTCCGGCGGCGTCGCGCAGGATGCCGGCGGCGACGGGATCGTCCCCGGCGCACGCGGCGACCTCGGGTGCGAACGAAGCCAGCAGAGCGGGCCGGTCGGTACGCGGATAGAGCACGCCGGGCAGGTCCGCCGCCGGACCGAAGACCGCTTCGAGCCGGGCCAGCAGCGCAGCCGATCCGCCGCGCCGCCCGTCATGTGCGCGCATGGCGGCATCGAGTCCGGCCCGGCCGATCCAGGCGCCGCCACCGCTGTCGCCCAGCAGGTGACCCCAGCCGTCGGCCCGGCGCCAGCTCGTCAGATCCGTGCCCAGCGCGATCATGCCCGTGCCGCCGGCGACGACCGCCCCCGGCCGCTGCCCGACCGCTCCGGCGTAGGCGGTCACCGCATCGGCGGCCAGCGCCAGCAGTCGTACCCCGAGCGCGCTCTCCAGGGCCGCCGGAAGCTCGGCGCGAAGCTGACCCCCAAGCGTCGCCATGCCGGCGGCGCCGATCGCCACGGCGCCGATGGCGGCACCCTCGGCGGCCCGCTCCTGCTCACCGGCCTGGGCGAGCAGCTCCCGGGTGGCGGGAAGCAGTTGTTCCAGCAGGTGTCCGGCATCGATCCCGGCCGGTCCGGTACGCACCGGTGCGGCGCAGACCGCGGTGGCCACCGGCTTCTCGGCCCCGACCACGCCGAGCGCCACCCGCATCCCCGAACCGCCCGAGTCCACCCCGAGGACGTACGGCCCCACGGCGGCGGTCATGACTGCCGCCGGTCGACCGGTTGCGCTCCCTGGCGTCCCAGCAGTTCATCGGCCCGGCCGGACGGCCGCGAACCGAAGAACCCGCGGTCTGCGGACATGGGGGAGGAGTGCGAGGGCTCTGGACGCACATCGGGTGCCACCGCAGAGCTCAGCCCCACCGCATGGTCGGTGGGGTGGGAATGTGTCTTCTCGGCAGAGGGGGCGGACCGGTGTCGATCGCTGAAGCCGAACGGCTTGATCACTGGGCGCAACGAGCACCGCTACTTTCCGGCGAGTGCCTACGCGACCTCATGGACCGTCTCCAGGAAGAAGATGAGTGACGGCGGGAGCCTATCCTGACCGCTGCGGACGTGGGCCGGTGGGCCCGATGGCATCGCGTGCGTCTCCTCGTGAACGGTGAGCGGGGACAACACCGCATGGGCGGGCGGCGGATGACGCTCGCCGGTGAGCCGAAGTGCACCGGTCGGGTGTGGGCGTACGCCGTGTACGACGGTAGGGTGATCTTTCGTGGCAGCACGACCGTTGAACGAACTTGTTGAGCCCGGGTGGGCGGATGCGCTGAGCCCTGTGGCCGGTCGTGTCGCCGCCATGGGCGACTTCCTCCGTGCGGAGATCGCGGCAGGCCGCACCTATCTGCCTGCCGGAGCCAACGTCCTGCGCGCCTTCCAGCAACCCTTCGACGATGTGCGGGTTCTGATCGTGGGTCAGGACCCTTACCCGACCCCAGGCATGGCCATCGGGCTCAGCTTTGCGGTCGCGCCCGAAGTGCGTCAGTTGCCGGGCAGCCTCGAGAACATCTTCCGGGAGCTGCACACGGATCTGGGACTGCCCCGGCCGTCCAACGGCGACCTGACCCCCTGGACCCGGCAGGGGGTGCTGCTGCTCAACAGGGCACTGACCACGGCCCCGCGGCGGCCCGCGGCGCATCGCGGCAAGGGCTGGGAGGAAGTGACCGAGCAGGCGATCCGCGCGTTGGCCGCGCGGGGCAAGCCTCTGGTGTCGATCCTGTGGGGGCGTGACGCCCGGAATCTGCGGCCCTTCCTTGAGGACTACCCGGCGATCGAGTCCTCGCACCCTTCCCCCATGTCCGCGGACCGCGGGTTCTTCGGTTCGCGGCCGTTCAGCCGGGCCAACGACCTTCTGGTCCGGCAGGGGGCCCAGCCGGTGGACTGGCGATTGCCGTAGGCAGCCGGCGGGCGTGAGCGACGCACGGTCCGTCGATCCGGTCGTCGCACGGCGCGGTACCAGGCCCGGCTCGGAGCTGCGCGCGCGGCGGGCGAGCGAACTGGCCGCGTGGTGGCTGATCGACTCACGCCACCACTTCGGGCGGTCCGGAGCCGGTGCCGAATTCGCCGCCGAACTCCTGGGGCAAGTCGGGAAAGAGCTGTTCCGGAGTGCCGTCGCCCCTTCACCCGGGCGCGGGGCCCGGAAGCTCCGCGATCCCGGTCCGGAACGTCCGGCGGACACCCGCGGATCGTCGTAGCGGCTTCCGTACCCTTCAGGCCAAGGTCGGTTGGCCGGTGAAAGGGATAGTTGGCCGAACCGACCCGGGAGCTGCAGTTCCTGATCATGCGGTGTCGAGCTACTGCGGCAGTGTCGCGATCTGGATCAGGTTGCCGCAGGTGTCGTCGAAGACGGCGGTGGTGACGGGGCCCATCTCCAGGGGCTCCTGGGTGAAACGGACGCCGAGGGCGCGCAGGCGCTCGTACTCCGCCTTCACGTCGTCCACGGCGAACTGGGCGAGCGGGATGCCGTCCTTGACGAGCGAGTCGCGGTAGGGCTGGACGGCCGGGTGGCCGGCGGGCTCGAGGAGGAGTTCGGTGCCACCGGGCTCGTCGGGCGAGACGACGGTGAGCCACCGGTCCTTCTCGCCCACCGGGACGTCGTGCTTCTTCACGAAGCCGAGGATCTCGGTGTAGAAGCGCAGGGCCTCGGCCTGGTCGTCGACGAAGACGCTGGTCAGATGGATCTTCATGGAGTGCTCTCCTTCGGTCCGGATGTGTCGGGCACGAGCCATCGCTCGGCGATCTGCCGCAAAGGGGCCGTGTTCAGGTCGTGGAACTTGTATCGGCCCTCCCGCCTGGTCTCGACGAGCCCGGCGGCCTCCAGTACGGCGAGGTGCTGGGAGACCGCCTGACGCGAGATGCCGAGCTGATGCTTCATGCTCAGTCGCGAGCAGATCTCGAACAGTGTTTGTCCGGACTTCTCCGTGAGCTCGTCGAGGATGGTGCGGCGGGTGCGGTCGGCCAAGGCTTTGAAGAGGTCGTCGGCCACGACCACAGAATAGGCAATCGCTCACTTGCCTATCAAGTCGAGGTGCGCCGCGAGCCGAGTCGGCCTGCCGTCGGGGCGCAGGCTCGCAGGCGGCGAGGGCGCGGTGGGACGCGCGCGGCAACGTTGAACGCGGCCACGAACAACTCGTCAAAGACACCGGGAAGACCAGAAGCGAGCCGGTGAGCCTGTCCACACTGCGCCGGCCCATCAGGCGGGACCTGACAACCGGCGACCTGGCCGGGCTACGGGCCGGCCTCCCGCTGCGGGAAGCGGCGGACGGACGTGCGTCGTGGCGGGCCGTCGGCCAGGCGTCCGTACCTCGACCGTTGCCGTCCTTCGCCCGGTCACCGCCGTCCTCACCGAGCAGACCGACGCATGGACCGAACCTTCGCCGTCACTGAAGGAACCCGACCCGGGGGCGGCTCGTCACAGGGGCAATACGGCCTCCACCTCTCACCGCACAGCCTTCGTCACCGTCACCGACCAGGGGGACCCCATGCGCACGCGCGCCGCACGAACAGCCGATCTGCTCGTCGTATTCGCCCTGTTCACCGTCGGAACCGGTGCCGTCACCGGCTGCGGCAGCGAGAGGGCCGGCAGCGGCACACGGGTCCGCGGCGCCGATCAGGCGCCCGAGTCGCAGGACCGAGCCCGCCAGGTCGCCGATGCCTGGGACGGCTCCAAGGCCGCCGAGGCGTGGGCCAAGGGCTACTACCCGATGGGCGAGGTGGTCCAGTTGCCCGAGAACGCCTTCCGTAGCGGAGACGACAAGCTCGCCTACGGGGCCCGGAACCTCGTCCTGCGCGGCGAGCTCCCCGCCACCGCGCAGAAGGACGGACAGGTGAAGTGGGAGAGCGGAGACTCGCTCACATTGCCCCTGATGGGGGCACGGGAGGCGTTCGCAACTGTGGCCGGCGGCAGCAGCGACGGACCACACCTCACCGTGACCGTGGTCAAGCTGGGCGAGATGTCCCTGGCCACCAGCCGTGGCCCGGCCACGGTCCCGGCCTGGTTGTTCGCCCTGGAGGGCTACGACACCCCGCTCAAGCGGGTTGCCCTCAGCCCGTCGAAGCTCCCCGAGGCGCCCATCAAGCCGGCCGGAGAGGTGCCCGCCGACGAACTGGCGCCGCTCGGCCGGATGGTCGGGGTGGCTGGGGACGGCCGGTCCGTCACTGTGGTGGCCAACCACGGAGCCTGCGACGACGGCCCCGCCGTGGACGTGCTGGAGACCGGCGGCACCGTGGTGCTGTCCGCATCCGTCGTCGGGACCAAGGACGGTCCCTGCACCAGTCAGCTGCTTGCGAAAGAGGTGACGGTGAAGCTGGACCGGCCGGTCGGCGACCGTGTCCTCCTGGACGCCTTCACGGGGCGGCCGGTGCCGCATGAGGAGAATGGGCCCTCGGCCGAACGGAGTTGAGTGCACAGTGGGTCGACATGGAGCTGAGCGGACACCGCACACGCACCCGGCAGGCACGATGCCGATCCGTTGGAGCGGCAGATTCAAGAACGCTCTGCGTACAGGGTGACCTGGGCAAACACGCGGAGCGCGTAGGCCCGGCCCACGGCTGCCCCAACGTCCAGGTCACCGACGAAAGTCGCGGAACATGTGACCGGTACCGGCCCCTTGGGCCCGGCCCGCGCTTGCGCGGGCTCTTGATGAATGTAGAGAAAGTTCCACCGCGTACGCAATGACGGTTCTCAAGACCGGTCTGCATATCGCCGCCACGTGCCTTCGACCTGGGAATGCAGGCCTGGCAAGACTCGCATGTGCACTTCCTGGCCGGAGGTTGGCCGGCCGCTCCTGTCCCCGACTGCGTCGTTCCACCCCCCACCACACTCGGGGTGGGGGACTGCTGGACCCCCGCTCTGCGCCTGTCGCTAGAGTGCGAGGCTTGTTCGATTTGCCGTGGGGTGGAGGGGGAGGCGCCGTGAGCGCACAACTGAGGGACACGGCCGCCGAATTGGCGGAGATGTTGTGGCGGGAACACACTGTGTACCGGGAGCGATCCGGCGGTGTGGTCATTCGGGGTGAGCATGTACGGCGGTGGATCAGCCTCGCTCCGGCGGGCGGCCAGGACGTGGTCCTCGTACGCGCGGGGCGCATCCTGGACGGCGGCACCACCGCCCCGGCACGTTCGGAGGCCGTGGTGCCACTCTCCGCCGGTACAGGCGTGCTCGCCGCGACCTGCCGTCGCCTGCTCGCCGAGGCGGCGGCTGATGTGACACCGGTCGCGCCGGGACGGGCAGCGCGCGGGCGGTCCAACCGGTCCGGGAAGGCCGCGCGGCCCAAAGGCAGTGGGAGACACACCAGTTTCGGATCATGGGTGGTCCTCGCCTGCGTCGCCGGTGTGATCGCCTTGTACATCTACAGGACCACGATGCACGGCTGACTGGTCAAGGAGTCCGAACCGCTCGCGCACCCGACCGTCCGGCTCGCCCTCCTCCAGGTCGCTCAGTGCGTGCGCACCCTGCTGGATCCGCGCGCTACCCGACCAAGGGCTATCCGGTCGTAAAGAAGCCGGATCCGTTCGTCGTGGGTGCGACGGACATGCTGCTGGAGGTGGGCGAGTCACCCGCCGACCGGCGTCGTCGGATCGCAGGGACCGTTCGGCCGGGCCGATCAACCGCCGATGGCGGCCGCCCGAACGCAGAGAACGTCCGGCAGATGCGAGGCGAGCTGCTCCCAGCTGTCCCCGTCGTCCCTGCTCGCGTACACCTCGCCGTTGCGGTTGCCGAAGTAGACCCCGGCCGGGTCGGCGTCGTCCGTGCAGAGCGCGTCACGCAGCACCGTGCCGTAGTGCGTCTCCTCGGGCAGTCCGGCGGACAGCGGCTCCCAGCTGTTGCCGGCGTCGGTCGTGCGGAACACCCGGCAGCGGTGTTCGGCCGGGACACGGTCGGCGTCGGCATTGATCGGGAAGATGTACGCCGTCTGCGCCCGGTGCGGGTGGGCCGCAGTGGCGAAGCCGAAGTCGGACGGCAGCCCCACGCCGATGTCCGTCCAGCTGTCCCCGGAGTCGTCGCTGCGGAACACACCCCAGTGATTCTGCAGATAGAGCCGGTCCGGATCGACCGCGTCCCGGGCGACCTTGTGGACGCACTGGCCGAACTCCGGGTTCGGATCCGGCAGGAAGACCGCCGACACCCCCTTGTTCGACGGTGCCCAGCTCGCACCGCCGTCCTTGGTGCGGAACACCCCGGCCGTCGAGACCGCCACCGTCACGTCCCGCGCATCCCTCGGATCGGTCAGGATCGTGTGGAGCCCCTCGCCGCCCCCGCCCGGCACCCATTTCGAACGCGTCGGATGCTCCCACAGCGGGCGCACCAGCTCGAAGGACTCCCCGCGGTCCTCCGAGCGGAAGAGCGCGGCCGGCTCGGTCCCCGCGTACACGACGTCGGGCGCCTCGGCGCCCGCCGGGTGCAGCTGCCAGACCCGCTCCAGCGAGGCGCCGGTGAACGGTGGAAATTTCACCGCAGGTTGCTGTGGCTCGACCCATGTCGCGCCAAGGTCGTCGGAGTGGAACACCGACGGCCCCCAGTGCGCGCTGTCCCCGCCGACCAGCAGCCGGGGCACCGGACCGCGGGTGTCGATGGCGATCGAGTAGATCGCCTGCGCATTGAAGTGCGGAGCGCCGAACTCCCAGGCGCCACCACGCCTTCGGCCGATGAAGAGTCCTTTACGGGTTCCCACAGTGAGCAGTACGTCGGTCATGGCCGACTCCTCCCGAAACGCCTTTGTCGCGGACACGGGTCAGTTTGCACCCGGCCACTGACAGTGGTGGGCAGAGACGACGTCTGTGCAGGTCGGACGGGGGTGGCGGGAGGCGGACGGGCCTCCGGCGGAGGGGATGCGGCGGCGTCCCCGCGGGCTGTCTTGACCACCGTCCGGAGCGGGCCGTAGCGTGCGGTAGAAAGCGCTTGCCCCGCCGTCGATCCGGACCCAGGAGCACCCGTGGTGACCTTCGAAGGACTGCCCGGCGCCGTGGCCGTCTCCCACCTCCGGGTCTACGACTGGCCCACCGAGGACGGACTGCGCGGTGGTACGCCCCACCTCCACCTCACCTGTTCCGAGGGGTATGTGGTGGTCGGCGGCGCCGGCTCCGTGCAGACCCTGACCGCGTCCGGCTTCCGGCAGACGCCGCTGGCCGTCGGGTCCCTGGTGTGGTTCACCCCGGGCACGATCCACCGCCTCGTCAACGACGACGCACTGCGCATCGTCGTCCTGATGCAGAACAGCGGACTGCCCGAAGCCGGCGACGCCGTTCTCACCCTGCCGCCCCGGTACCTGACGGACACGGACACCTACCGTGCGGCGGTCGCACTCCCGGCCGACGTCGCGGAGCCGGAACAGGAACGTGCCGCCCGCGCCCGCCGCGATCTCGCCGTCGAAGGCTTTCTCGCGCTGCGCCGCGCCACCGAGGCCGGCGACCCCGAGCCGCTCGCCGCCTTCCACCGGGCTGCTGCCGCGCTCGTGAAGCATCGGACCGACGACTGGCGGGGGCGCTGGGAGCAGGGCGCCGCCGCCGCGTCCCGGGCGACCGGCGAACAACTGGACTCCCTGGCGCGGGGGGACGGTGGCCATCTCGCCCGTGCCTCCGTGCACGCCGCACAGCCTTCGGCATACGGAAAGTTCGGGATGTGCGGCCGTCTCGACGTCTACGGCGGCTGATCCCACGCCAGGCGGCGGCCCAGGCCGTGCCCGCCGGGCGCGACCCGCAGCTCGTGGGCGCCCCGCCGTGCTCCGATGCTTCGAGCGCTCCTGGTGGTGCGCTCAGAGCCCCAAGGCGTCGTCGGCCCAGTCGAACGCCGGTGCTCCACCCGCCCCCGGCGTCTGTTCGGACCAGATGACCTTGCCCTTGGCGGTGTAGCGGGTGCCCCAGCGGTCGGCGAACCGGGCGACGAGGTACAGGCCGCGGCCGCCCTCGTCCGTCGTCGATGCATAGCGCAGATGCGGTGCGGTGCTCCCGGAGTCGGACACTTCGCAGATCAGCGCGTGGTTGTGCAGCATCCGGACGCGGATGGGGGCGCCGCCGTAGCGGATGGCGTTGGTGACGAGCTCACTGAGGATCAGCTCGGTGGCGAAGATCTCTTCCTCCAGCCCCCGTTCGGTGAGCCACTGGGACACCTTCTTGCGGACCCCGGCGACGGCCGACGGGTCGGGCTCGATGTCCCATTCGCCGATACGGGAGGGGGCGAAGATGTGCGTAGCGGCCACCAGGACGGCGGCGTCGTCACCCGGAGGGGTGGGCAGGAGCGCAGTGATCAGGTCGTCGCACGTCTCCTCCGGAGTCCGGTGCCGTCCGGCCAGCGTGTCGCGCAATGTGTCGAGCCCGGTATCGAAATCCCGCTCGCGCGACTCGACGAGACCGTCGGTGTAGAGCACCAGACGGGTCCCCTCCGGCAGTGGCAACTCCACCGCCTCGAAAGGCAGTCCGCCGATGCCCAGAGGTAGACCTGCGGGGATGTCGGGGATCTGCACCGTGCCGTCGGGCAGTACCAGCACGGGACCGGGATGGCCGGCCCGGGCGGCGGAGCAGATGCCGGCCACCGGGTCGTAGACGGCGTACAGGCAGGTTGCCCCCGTGACCTCCGCGCGGTCGCCGTCGGCGTGCTCCTCCTGGTCGATGCGCGCCACCAGTTTGTCGACGCGCGCGAGGAGTTCGTCGGCCGGCAGGTCCAGCGTGGAGAAATTGTGGACCGCGGTGCGCAGGCGGCCCATCGTCGCGGCGGCGTGCAGACCGTGTCCGACGACGTCACCGACGACCAGCGCGACGCGGGCACCGGGCAGCGGAATGACGTCGAACCAGTCGCCGCCCACCCCCGATTGAGCCGGCAGATAGCGGTATGCGACATCGAGAGCGTCCTGCTCGGGCAGGCCGCGGGGCAGCAGGCTGCGCTGCAGCGTCACCGCCATCTCGTGCTCGCGGGTGTAGCGGCGGGCGTTGTCGACACAGACGGCTGCCCGGGCGACCAGTTCCTCGGCGAACGTCAGATCGTCCTCGTCGAAGGGTTCCGGATTCTCCGCGCGCCAGAAATTCGCCATCCCCAGGACCGCACCACGGGCGTGCAGCGGAACGGAGAGCAGGGAGTGGACTCCGTACGCGAGGATCCTCGCCGCCTGTGCGGGGTCGGGCCCCTGCCAGCGCGGCTCGGTGGACAGCTCCGGCACCAGCATCGTGTGCCCACTGATCAGGCCCAGGGCCGGCGGGCTGGCGGGAACGAACCCGATGATCCTTCCGATCGGATAGAAGGGGTGGTCGCCGCGCACGCCTGCCGCAGCCGTACGCCGCATGTCCAGCACGGCGCCGAGCGGCACCGACGGCTCCTCACCGTGCAGGACGGACTCGGCCAGGTCGACCGAGGCGAAGTCGGCGAAACGGGGGACCACCACTTCCGCCAGCTCCTCGGCGGTCCGGGTCACGTCCAGGGTCGTCCCGATGCGCGCACCGGCCGTGTGCAGCAGAAGCAGCCGCCCCCGTACCTCTGCCGCCCGGCCGGCGAGCGCGGCCAGCTCCGTCGTGTCGCGCAGGGTCGCGACCGTCCCGGCAGGTCCGCCGTGTTCGTCGGTGGGCCGCAGGTTGACGGCCAGCAGCCGGTCGCCGGCCACGCTCACCTCGTCGGAGGCGACACGGCCGCAGGCGAGGAGTTCCGCGAGGGGCGGGGGCAGGCCGACATCCGTCATCGGATGCCCCTCGGCGTCCGCGGGCAGGCGCAGCAGCCGACGGGCCTCGTCGTTGGCCAGCACCAGCCGTCCGTCGCCGTCGATGATGAGCACACCTTCGCGTACGGAGTGCAGCACCGCGTCGTGATGCTCGTACAGGCGCGTCATCTCGGCGGGGCCGAGGCCGCGCGTCTGCCGCCGCAGACGCCGGCTGACCAGCGCCGCTCCGCCCGAGGTGAGGGCAAGTGCGGTCACCGCGGAGCCGGCCAGCACCGGCAGTTCGCGGTCGGCCATCTTGTTGATGTTCGTGACCTTGATGCCCACGGACACCAGGCCGGCGGTCGAGCCGTCGGACCTCGGTACGGGCACCACCGAGTTCACGGCCGGCCCTCGGCTCCCCGGATAGGTGCGGGTGAAGCCGTGCCCCAGAACCGCTTCCTTGTACGGGCCGAGGATGTGTTTGCCGATCATCGTGGGATCGGGGTGGGTATAGCGGATACCGCGTGTGCTGGACACGACGACGTACTCGACGTGTGTGCTCTTCTGGATCGCTTGCGTGAGCGGTTCCAGTACGGCGGTGGGATCCGGGCCGTCCAGCGCCGCCACGATGCCCGGGGAGTGGGCGAACGTGACGGCGACGGCGTACGAACGGCTTCGGGCTTCCTGAACGGCGGCGTGCCGGCCCTGCACCACGAGCGAGACCACCGCCGCGGCGACGAGCAGCACCACGAGCGCCAGCTCCAGAAGCAGCACCTGCCCGGCCACGGTGCGCACGCCGAGCAAGGTGTGGGAGTGCCCAGGACGCGATGATCGGAGCTTTGCCACATATCTGCCAAAGCTACCCATAGCTCAGTTTTACCAGCTATGTCCCTACGAGAATTCGAAGGAGTATCGCTCGATGGGCAAAAGGCGCGGTACGCCGGGGGCAGGGCCGTCACCGCGCCCCTCGGACGGTTCGTGGCCCCTGCTCGCGCCTGTCCTCGTGGCAGACGCCCGCTCCGCACGGCTGTCGTGGCCTGGTCGGCGGGTGCCCCACAGCTGCGACCGAGGCCGTCGTAGGGCGCCGCCCGCGACCCGCTGCCCGCCTCCGGGCGATCGATCACCTCTGTGGTGAATCCGTCGGAGGTCGGGCCTCTGGTCGGCCGGGACGTCAGAGGCGAGGGGCCGCCGTGCTGCTGCGCACCACCAGGTTGGTCGCGAGGTCGACCCGCGTGGTCGCGGGCTGCTGGCCCCGGCCGAGATCGAGGACCAGCCGGGCCGCGGTCTCGGCCATTTCGATGAGCGGCTGGCGCACCGTGGTGAGCGGCGGCCCGATCCACCGGGTGAGGGGCAGATCGTCGAAGCCGACGACGCTCAGGTCCTCCGGGATGCGCAGGCCCAGCTCGCGGGCGGCCTCGTAGACGCCGAGTGCCTGCAGGTCGTTGCCGGCGAAGATGGCGGTGGGCGGCTCGGGCAGCCGCAGGAGTTCCAGTCCCGCGGTGTAGCCGTCCTCGTGCGAGAACTCGCCCTCCCGGACCAGAGCGGGGTCGAGGGGCAGCCCCGCGGTCTCCATGGCGGCTCGGTAGCCGTCGACCCGGGCTCGGCTGCACATCATCCGGGACGGGCCGCTGACGACACCGATCCGCCGGTGTCCGAGGCCGGTCAGATGGCGCGTGGCGGCCAGCCCGCCCTGCCAGTTGGTCGTTCCGACCGACGGCACGTCGTCACCCGGGTCGCCTGCCGGATCGACCACCGCGAAGGGGATGTTGCGGCTGGTCAGCTGGGCGCGCTGGGCCGCGGTCAGGTCCGAGAGCACCAGGATCACACCCACCGGCCGACGGGCCAGCACGCCGTCCACCCAGGTCTGGCCCGGGGTCAGCCGGCCGGCGCTCTCGGAGAGCACCAGGCTCAGCCCTTCCTCCCGGGCGACGTTCTCGACGCCCCGGACGACCTCCATGGCCCAGCTGCTGTCGAGCTCGTGGAAGACCAGATCGATCAGCTGCGACTGTGCCGTGGAACCCCGCCTGCGCCGGTAGCCGTGGAGTAGCAGCAACTCCTCCACCCTGGTGCGCGTACCGGGTGCGACGTCGGCTCGGCCGTTCAGCACTTTCGAAACTGTCGGTGCCGAGACTCCAGCCGCGCGAGCGATCTCCGCCAACGTGGCGGTGCTCTGCGACGGCACGTCGGCAGACGCCTTCTCCTGTGGTGACTGGACCTTTGCAGGGCTCATGCGCGAATCGTAGCTTCATGTCGCTCGGAACGGGGAAGGGGCCAGGGTTCGGAAAATCCTTCCGCGAACCTCTTGACGTGCCCGAAACACGACCGTACGGTTCCGGCAACATTCGAAAGACACCCCGAAACATTCGACAGAGGTGCGGTCATGCGGTCGGGCATTTTCACTCAGGGCACGCGTACGGCGAGATGGACCGCAGCGGGTGCGGCCATGGTAATGGCCGGTCTGCTGGCGGGTTGCGGTACGAGCGGGGGCAGCGGTAGCGACGGTGGAACCATCACCGCGTACGTCTACGGCGATGACGCGGTCAAGGTTCAGCAGGCCGCGGTCACGAAGTTCAACAAGACCTCGAAGGTCAAGGTCAAGCTGGTGTCGGTGCCCGGCACCGACTACGTGAACAAGCTCCGCAGCGCGATGGGCTCGCCGAGCGCCCCGGACGTGTTCTTCAACTGGGGCGGCGGCTCGATCAAGCCGTACGTCGACGCGAAGCAGCTGGTCGACCTCACGTCGACGGTCAACAGCACCCCTGAGCTCAAGGACGGATTCCTTCCGTCGATCATGACGGCGGGCGGCCTCGACGGGAAGATCTACGGTGTGCCGATGCGCGGCATGCAGCCCGTGATGCTCTTCTACAACAAGTCGCTGTTCGCCGAGAACAAGCTCGAGGCCCCCAAGACCTGGGAGGACCTGCAGAACGCCATCACCACCTTCAAGGCCAAGGGCATCACGCCCTTCGCTCTCGGCGGCGCCGACAAGTGGCCCGAGCTGATGTGGATGGAGTACCTGCTCGACCGGATCGGCGGACCCGAGGTCTTCCAGAAGATCCAGAACGGCGACACCTCCGGCTGGGGCGACCCCGCGGTGCTGAAGGCGGCCCAGACCGTCAAGGACCTCGTCGACCAGGGTGCCTTCGGCAAGAACTTCAACTCCGTCGACTACGGCAACGGTGGCGCGCCCACGCTCCTCAACAAGGGCAAGGCCGCCATGCACCTCATGGGCTCGTGGGAGTACTCGACCCAGCTGGGCAAGGCACCGGAGTTCGCCAAGAAGGACCTCGGCTGGACCGCCTTCCCGACCGTGGCCGGCGGCGTCGGCGACGCGGCGGACGTGGTGGGCAACCCGACCAACTACTGGTCGATCAACGCGCGCACCAAGCACAAGGACGCCGCGATCGCGTTCCTGAAGACGATGGCCTCGCAGGACTACGCCAAGGCCCTGGTCGACAACGGTGACATCCCCACCACGTCCAACGCGGCCTCGATGCTCAGCACGTCGCCCAACCCGCAGTTCGCCAACGACCAGTACAGCCTGGTCCAGAAGGCGCCCAGCTTCACGCTCTCGTGGGACCAGGCACTGGAGTCCCGGTACGCCACCCCGCTGCTCACCGAGATCAGCAAGCTGTTCGCCGGCAAGTCCACCCCGGAGCAGTTCGTCGCAGCGATGAAGGCCGTCAAGTAAGCATGTCCCACCACACTCCGCACGTGAAGACGCGTGGGGGCAGGAAGACGGCCGTCGGAAACGTCGGCCGTCCTCCGGTCAGCTGGGCACTGCCCGGCATCCTCTTCTTCGCCGTCTTCGCGATCGTCCCGCTGGCGATCGCCGTCTACCTCTCCTTCTGCCAGTGGGACGGGCTGAACTCCCCGACCCCGACGGGCCTGGACAACTGGACCCGGCTGTTCAAGGACCCGGAATTCCGCCAGGCCGCCTGGCTGAGCCTTCTGCTGACCACCATCAGCTGGGCCTTCCAGACCCCTGTGGCACTGCTCCTCGGTGTCTGGGCGGCGGGCCGGCAGCGCAGCAGAGCCGTGCTCTCCGCGGTCTTCTTCATCCCGCTGCTGCTGTCGACCACCGCCATCGCCATGCTCTTCCACGCCCTGCTGGACCCCAACTTCGGCGTGATCACGGAGATCGGGCCCTGGCTCGGGATCGACCCGAACATCATGGGGTCCTCCACCGGCGCCCTGCTCACCGTGGCGTTCGTCGGCGGCTGGCAGTTCATGCCGTTCCACACCCTGATCTACCAGGGCGGCGCCCGGCAGATACCCGAGGTGCTGTACCAGGCGGCCGAGATGGATGGCGCCGGCATGTTCCGGCAGTTCTTCCACATCACTCTGCCGCAGCTGCGGCACACCATCACGACTTCGTCGGTTCTGATGATCGTCGGCTCGCTGACGTACTTCGACACCGTGCTGATCATGACCAAGGGCGGTCCCGGCACGGACACCACGGTCCTGCCGTACCTCATGTACCGGACCGGTTTCCAGACCTATGACCTCGGCTATGCCGCGGCGATCGCCACGGCCCTGGTCGTGGTGGCCACCGCCCTGTCGCTGATCCTGGTCCGCTTCAGCGGCTTCGGGAACATGCGGTCCACCCGGGAAGGTATGTGACGAGATGTCAATCGACACCCGCCCCGAGGCGCCCGCCGTGTCGCCCGCGATCCGACGCCGTGGGGCCGCCGCCCGCCGCCGCAAGAGCTGGGGCAACCCACTGGCCGGTCTGGGCTCGCTGGTCTGGCTCGTCATCGTGGTCGTACCGCTCTACACGCTGATCTCCTCGTCGCTGATGCACCAGGACGAGGCGCTCAACGGGGACCCGCTGGCCTTCCCCACCCACCCGACGCTCGACAACTACAGCACCGTGCTGGACAGCGGCTTCTCCACGATGCTCGCCAACACGGCGATCGTCGCCGCGTCCACCGTGGTCATCGTGCTGCTGCTCGCGGTGCCCGTCGCCTACGTGGCGGTGCGCACCCGCAGTCGGCTCTCCTCGCTCGCCTTCCGGACCTTCCTGCTCGGCGTGGCGATCCCGGCGCAGGCGGTGATCGTGCCGCTGTATCTGCTCATCGGCAAGATGGGGCTCTACGACACCCTGCCCGCGATCATCCTGCCGACCGCCGCTTTCGCGATGCCGGTGGCGGTACTGGTGCTCAGCGGCACCATGCGCGATGTCTCCGAGGAGATGTACGAGGCGATGGCGCTCGACGGCGCCTCGCCCCTGCGAATGCTGTGGCAGCTGGCGATCCCCATGTCCAAGGCCGGCATCAGCACGGTGGCGATCTACACGGCGCTCCAGGCGTGGAACGGCTTCCTCTTCCCGCTGATCCTGACGCAGTCCGAGGAGAACCGGGTGCTGACCCTCGGTCTCTTCAACTTCATGACCCAGTTCGGAGTCAACATCCCCGCCGTTCTGGCCGCGATCGTCCTCTCCGTCGTACCCATCTTCGCCGTCTACCTCGTGGCACGGAAGGCGCTGATCAACGGACTGATGGGGGTGGGCGGCAAGTAACACACCCACGCCGCCCCGCACCACCCACTCATGAGAGGAACCCCTGCCGCCATGGCAATCCCACCTGCCCAGCATGTCCACCAGGCCTCCCGGCCCACCGCCGTCGACGGCCCGTGGCGCGACCCTTCACTCACCCCCGAGACACGGGTGGCCGACCTCGTCGCCCGGATGACGCTGGAGGAGAAGGCCGCGCAGCTGTACGGAGTATGGGTGGGCGCCGACGTGGACGGTGACGGGGTCGCACCGCACCAGAACGACATGGTCGACCCGGTCGACCTGGACGAGCTCACCACCCGCGGCCTGGGTCAGCTGACCAGGCCGTTCGGCACCGCGCCGGTCGACCCCGGCGTCGGCGCAGTCTCCCTGGCCCGCGCCCAGGAGCGGATCGTGGAGGCCGGCCGGTTCGGTGTCCCGGCGCTCGCCCACGAGGAGTGCCTCGCGGGCTTCACCGCCTGGGGCGCCACCGCCTATCCCGTCCCGCTGTCCTGGGGAGCCGCCTGGAACCCGGAGCTGGTCACCGAGATGGCCCACCGCATCGGCCGCGACATGCGGTCGGTGGGCATCCACCAGGGGCTGGCACCCGTTCTCGACGTGGTGCGTGACCTGCGCTGGGGCCGGGTGGAGGAGACCATCGGCGAGGACCCTTACCTGGTCGCCACCATCGGCACCGCGTACGTCCGCGGCCTGGAATCAGCCGGGATCGTCGCCACCCTCAAGCACTTCGCCGGATACGCCGCCTCGGCGGGCGCCCGTAACCTCTCTCCGGTCCGGGCCGGTGCGCGCGAGATGGCCGACGTCATCCTCCCGCCCTTCGAGATGGCACTGCGGGAAGGCGGCGCCCGCTCGGTGATGCACTCGTACGCCGAGATCGACGGTGTTCCCGCGGCGGCCGACCCGGCGCTGCTCACCGAACTGCTCAGGGACACCTGGGGGTTCGACGGCACCGTCGTCGCCGACTACTTCGGCATCGGCTTCCTGGAGACACTGCACAAGGTCGCCGCGGACCGCGGCGACGCCGCCCGCCTCGCGTTGAGCGCGGGGGTCGACGTGGAACTGCCCACCGTCCGCAGTTACGGCGATGCGCTCGTCGCCGCCGTACGGGACGGCTCCGTGGCCGAGGAGCTGGTCGACCGGGCGCTGAACCGGGTCCTGCTGCAGAAGTGCGAACTCGGACTGCTCGACCCGGAATGGTCGCCGCTGCCGGCCGCGCTGATTGGGGCCGACCCCGAGCAGGCGCGTGCCACGGTGGACCTCGACCCGCCGGAGAACCGGGCACTCGCCCGGCAGCTGGCCGAGCAGGCAGTCGTGCTGCTCGCCAACTCCGGCGGTGCGCTGCCGCTGCGCGGCGACGGCCGGATCGCGGTCGTCGGGCCGCGCGCCGACGACGCGCTGGCCATGCTCGGCTGCTACTCCTTCCCCAGCCACGTCGGGGTCTCGCACCCCGAGGTGCCGATGGGGATCGACATTCCGACCGTGCTCGAAGCGCTGCGGGGGGAGTTCCCCGGGGCGGACATCGGCTCGGCGGCCGGCTGCGACGTGGACGGCACGGACACCTCCGGCATCGAGGCGGCGGCCGAACTCGCCCGCCACAGCGATGTGTGCATCGCCGTGCTCGGCGACCGGGCCGGGCTGTTCGGCCGCGGCACCTCCGGTGAGGGCTGCGACGCCGCCGACCTCGCCCTGCCCGGTGTCCAGGGCGAACTGCTCGACGCGCTGCTGGCCACCGGAACCCCGGTGATCCTGGTGCTGCTGACGGGCCGTCCGTATGCGCTGGGCCGCTGGGCGGACCGGACGGCCGCGACCGTGCAGGCGTTCTTCCCCGGCGAGGAGGGCGGTCCGGCACTGGCCGGTGTGCTCTCCGGCCGCGTGAACCCCTCGGGCCGGCTGCCGGTCGGTGTCCCGCACGGCCCGGGCGGCCAGCCGTGGACGTATCTGCAACCGCCGCTGGGGCTGGCGAGCGGGGTCAGCAACCTGGACCCGACGCCGCTCCACCCCTTCGGACACGGTCTGTCGTACACCTCGTTCGAGTGGGAGGCCGGCGCCGCTGCCCCGGCCGAGCTCCCCACCGACGGTTCCACCGACATCGAACTCACCGTTCGCAACAGCGGGGACCGTGACGGCGCCGAGGTGGTGCAGCTCTACGTGCACGACCCGGTCGCCCAGACCACCCGCCCGGAGTCGCGGCTGATCGGGTACGCCCGGGTGCAGCTCGCCGCCGGGCAGGCCCGACGCGTGCGGTTCCACTTCCATGCCGATCTGGTGTCCTTCACCGGTATCGGCGGCCGACGGATCGTCGAACCCGGCGATCTCGAACTGCGGCTCGCGACATCCAGCGCGGCCGACGACGTCAAGCAGACCGTGAAGCTGCGGCTCACCGGTCCCGAGCGCACGGTCGATCACCGGCGCCGACTCGTCTGCGACACGTCGATCGAACTGATCTGAATCCGCCCCCCACTTGAGGGGCGCCCGGGCCTCCCCGCTCCAGCTGCGGGGAGGTTCCCGAAACTTTCGACTCGGTACATTCCATCGAAGGGACATGTCATGCACAAGGCAACTCGGGCTGCCGTCGTCGGCACCGCCGCCGCGGCCCTGCTGGTTTCCACGTTCACCGTCGCCGCCAGTGCCACCGCGGAGAACGCATCCCACCACACCAAGCCGAAGAACGACGCCGCGGCCAAGACCCTCGGCGCCCTGGGCAAGCGCGCCGACCTGCGGATCGGCACGGCGGTCGACATGTCGGCGCTCGCCTCCGACGCGCCCTACCGGGCCAAGGCCGCAGGGGAGTTCTCCTCCGTCACCCCGGAGAACGTCATGAAGTGGGAGTCCGTCGAGCCGCAGCGCGGCACGTACAACTGGGCTCCCGCCGACGAGTTGGTGGACTTCGCCAAGGAGAACGGTCAGCTGGTCCGCGGTCACACGCTCGTCTGGCACAGCCAGCTGCCCGCCTGGCTGAACAACGGCGACTTCACGGCCGACGAGCTGCGGCAGATCCTGCACAAGCACATCACCGACGAGGTGACCCACTTCAAGGGCAAGATCTGGCAGTGGGACGTCGTCAACGAGGCCTTCAACGACGACGGCACCATGCGCGACAGCATCTGGCTGCAGAAGCTCGGCCCCGGCTACATCGCCGACGCCTTCCGCTGGGCGCACCAGGCCGACCCCAAGGCGACGCTCTTCATCAACGACTACAACATCGAGGGCGTCAACGCGAAGAGCACCGCCCTCTACAACCTCGTCGTACAGCTCCGCAAGGAGCACGTGCCGGTTGACGGCGTCGGCATCCAGGGACACCTGGACGTCCAGTACAGCGCCCCGCACGACATCGCCACCAACATGAAGCGCTTCGACGACCTCGGTCTGGAGACCGCGATCACCGAGGCCGACGTCCGCATCCCGATGCCCGCCGACAACACCGAGTTGGAGGCGCAGGCGGAGGCCTACGACGTACTGCTGCGGGGCTGCCTGCTGACCGAGCACTGCACCGACTTCACGGTGTGGGGCTTCACCGACAAGTACTCCTGGGTTCCCGGCGTCTTCACGGGCGAGGGCGCGGCGAACATCCTCGACGAGAACTACAAGGCCAAGGCCGCGTACAACGCGATGAGCCAGGACCTGACGCTGGCCGCAGGCAGGGACTGACAGCGCACATGATCGACAGCACGGTGGAGGCGGCGCTGTGACGGCCGGCCTCCGGATCCATGCAGTGAGGATCACCCCGGTCGCCTTTCGTGACCCGGCGCTGCTCAACGCGGTCGGCGTGCACGAACCGTACGCCCTGCGTGCGATCGTCGAGGTGGACACCGGAGAAGGCCTCGTCGGCCTCGGCGAGACCTATGCCGACGAAGGCCATCTGCGCCGGCTGCGGGCGGCTGCGGACGCCCTCATCGGCATGGGCGTGTACGCGCTCGGTGCCATGCACCGCAGGGTCGCCGAAGTCCTGTCCTCGGACAACGGAGTCGGCGGCTCGGGACTCACCGGGATGATCACCACCAGCAGCGCCGTGGACCGGGTGTTCTCCCCGTTCGAAGTGGCCTGCCTGGACCTCCAGGGCAAGGCTGCCGGTCGCCCGGTCAGTGACCTGCTCGGCGGAGCGGTACGCGAATCCGTGCCGTTCAGCGCGTACCTCTTCTACAAGTGGGCCGCGCACCCGGGACAGGAGCCGGACGACTGGGGTGCGGCACTGGATCCGGAGGCCCTCGTCGCCCAGGCGCGCCGGATGATCTCCGAGTACGGCTTCACCGCGATCAAGCTCAAGGGCGGTGTCCGGCCGCCCGCGGAGGAGGTCGAGGCGGTCCTCGCACTGCGCGAGGCCTTCCCCGACGTGCCGCTGCGGCTCGATCCCAACGCCGCCTGGAGCGTGGGGACCTCGGTCGAGGTGGCCCGCCGACTCGAGGGTGTCCTCGAGTACCTGGAGGACCCGACTCCCGAGCTGGACGGCATGGCGCAGGTGGCCAGGCGGACACCGATCCCGCTGGCCACCAACATGTGTGTCGTCGCGTTCGACCACCTGGCTCCCGCGGTCGAGCAGCGGGCGGTCCAGGTGGTGCTCTCCGACCACCACTACTGGGGTGGTCTGCACCGCTCCAAGCTGCTCTCCGGTATCTGCGACAACTTCGCCATGGGGCTGTCCATGCACTCCAACTCGCATCTGGGGATCAGTCTGGCCGCGATGACCCATCTCGCGGCCGCCACGCCGAACCTCACCTACGCCTGTGACACCCACTGGCCGTGGAAGACCGAAGAAGTCGTGGAACCGGGCGCGCTGACGTTCACCGACGGAGCCGTGCGGGTTCCGCGGGGGCCGGGGCTCGGCGTCGAACTCGACCGCGACGCGCTCGCCCGGCTGCACGAGCAGTACCTCGACTGCGGTCTGCGCAACCGGGACGACACCGGTTACATGCAGCGCATCGACCCTCACTACGAGAAGAAGACTCCGCGCTGGTGAGCGACGGCGGCTCACGGCCGCCGCGGTACCTCCGCGCATCACAGCATTGCAAGGAGCATTCATGGCTTGGCTCGACTGGGCCGCCCTCGGCGGCTATTTCCTGGTGATGCTGATCATCGGCCTCTGGTCGCACCGCCGCGTCGGTGATGTGAGCGACTACTTCACCGGTGGCGGCCGGATGCCCTGGTGGCTGTCCGGCATCTCCCACCACATGTCCGGTTACAGCGCCGCCGTGTTCGTCGCCTACGCGGCCATCGCGTACAGCTACGGCATCACGGTCTACGTGTGGGCGTTCCTGCCGCTCGCCTTCGGTACCGCCGTGGGTGCCTGGCTGTTCGCGCCGCGGTGGAACCGGCTGAGGAAGCGATACGCGGTCGCCTCACCGCTCGAATATCTGGCCAAGCGCTACAACGTGCCCACCCAGCAGGCGCTCGCCTGGAGCGGCGCCCTGCTCAAGGTGTTCGACGTGGCCGCCAAATGGGCGTCCGTCGCCGTGCTGCTCAATGTGTTCACCGGCATGTCGATGACGGCCGGCATCCTGATCACCGGCGTCGTCACCCTGCTCTACTGCACCGTGGGCGGGCTCTGGGCCGATGCGCTCACCGACTTCGGGCAGTTCGTCGTCCAGGGCGTCGCGGCGCTGGCCATGGTCTGGGTGGTGCTGGACCGTCTCGGCGACGGCATCTCCGGCCTGGGCACTCTCTGGCACAAGCTGCCCGAGGGCCATGGTCACCCGCTGGTGGGCCCCTACACCGCCACCTTTCTCGGCGCGTACGTCGTCGTGAAGCTCTTCGAGTACAACGGCGGCATGTGGAACCTGGCCCAGCGCTACATGGCCACGGACACCCCGAAGGCCGCGCGCCGTTCGGCCGGGCTCTCCGCGCTGCTGTACGTGATCTGGCCCGCGGTCCTGCTGTTCCCGCCCGTTGCCGCGGCCGTGCTGCTTCCGGACATCGCCGACCCGCAGAAGGTCTACGCGCTGATGGCGGAGTCGTACCTGCCGGCCGGACTGGTGGGTCTGACGCTCGCCGGGATGTTCTCGCACACCATGGCCATGGCCTCGTCGGACGCCAACGCCGTCTCCGCGGTCGTCACCCGGGACATCATCCCGGCGGTCGTGCGCCGCGCCAAGGAACTGCCGCCGGCCACCGGACTGCTCGTCGCGCGCGTGTGCACGGTCGTCTTCATCACCGTGAGCATGCTCGTCGCCATCGAGGCGGACCACTTCGGCGGGGTGCTGGGCATCATCGTCGGTCTGGTCGCGGCCGTGATGGGGCCGATCTCCATCCCCATGCTGCTGGGACTGCTGCCACTCTTCCGCAAGTGCGGGCCGCGGGCCGCCCTGTCCTCCTGGGCGCTGGGGCTGCTGGGCTACGTCCTGGTGAAGTTCGTGCTGGAGAGCACGGACCAGACCGTCATCATCGTCACCCCGCTGGTGACCTCGCTGGTGGTGTACGTGGTGGTCGGCCTGCTCAGCCCGGAGCCCGACGCGACGGCCGACGCGATCGTCGCCGCGGTGTCGCCCGCCCCCGACGGCGACAGCGAGCCGGCGGCCGCCGCGGTGCCGCAGGCCACCGCGTCCGGCGCCTCGGACTGACGAGGCCCGGACCTCGAACCCCTGCCCGACAACTCGTCAAGGTGCACAACCGTCCAATTTGTCATGAGTGTGAACAAAACTGGGAGAGCAGTATGGACAAGCACTTCCCGCAACATGCGAGCCGCAGATCGATTCTGGGGCTCGGACTGGGGCTCACAGCCCTGACAGCGACACCTCTCGGCTCGCTGCTCGGTCTCTCGTCGGAGGCCCTGGCCGCCGCACCGGCCGCGGCCGGACTGCCGACGGACCCCGGCGCGTACATCTCCTTCACGCCCCGCTCCGGCAGCTTCCCGCTCTTCGGATCGGGCGCGGCGGCCCCGATCCTGGTCAGCGACCGGGACCACGCGGGCGTCGTCCGGGTGGCCGGTGACCTCCAGGCCGACATCGAGCGCGTCACCGGGGTCCGCCCCGTCCTCTCGCGGGGTGCGACACCGAAGGGCCGTGAGATCGTCATCGTCGGAACCATCGGCCGCAGCCCGCTGATCGACGGACTGATCGCGGCGGGCAAGCTGAACGTCTCCGGTATCAAGGGCAAGTGGGAGACCAGCCTCCAGACCGTCGTCGAGAAGCCGCTGCCCGGCGTGGACCGCGCCTTCGTGATCGCGGGCAGCGACCAGCGCGGCACGATCTACGGTACGTACGACGTCTCCCGGGGGATCGGCGTATCGCCCTGGTACTGGTGGGACGACGTCACCCCCGTACACCGGGACGGCCTGTACGTCCTGCCCGGCCGGCACACGCAGGGCACCCCTGCCGTGAAGTACCGCGGGTTCTTCATCAACGACGAGAACCCGGCGCTCGGTACATGGGCACCGGCGTACTTCGGCCCCGGCAAGGCTCCCGGCTTCGAGGGCGGCTTCAACGCCGACTTCTACGCCAAGATCTTCGAAGTGATGCTGCGCCTCAAGGCCAACTACCTCTGGCCGGCTGTCTGGGGCCGCGCGTTCGCCGAGGACGACCCGAAGAACCACGCCACCGCGAAGGCGTACGGGGTCGTCATGGGCACCTCGCACGAGGCGCCCATGATGCGCGGTATCGAGGAGTGGAACCGGCACGCCGTCGCCGCCGTCCGGGACAGCGCGGGCAACATCACCACCCCCGGTCACGACCCCTACGGCGGCACCGGCGAGTGGTCGTTCCGGCGCAACGCCGAGGCGATCAAGGCGTACTGGGCCGACGGCATCCGCCGGATGAAGGACGAGGACTTCGAGGGCGTCGTCACCCTCGGCATGCGCGGCAACGGCGATGTCAGCCTGCCGGACGGCGACGGCATCGAGCTGATGACCGAGATCATCGCCACCCAGCGGCAGATCCTGGCCGAGGTCTCCGGCAAGGACGTCACCACGATTCCGCAGGTGTGGACCCTCTACAAGGAGGTCCAGCGGTACTGGGACCGCGGCTTGCGCGTGCCCGACGACGTCACCGTCGTCCTCACCGACGACAACTGGGCCAACATCCGTAAGCTCCCCGACCTCGAGAACGATGCGCGCGAAGGCGGTTACGGCCTCTACTACCACTTCGACTACGTGGGGGTCGGCCGCAACTACAAGTGGGTGGACACCACTTCGCTGCCGAATATGTGGGACCAGCTCCACCAGTCCGTCGCCTACGGGAACCACGGCCTCTGGGTCACCAACGTCGGCGACCTCAAGGGCAACGAACTGCCCACGCAGTTCTTCCTGGAGTACGCCTGGAACCCCGAGCGCTGGACCCTCGACCGGCTGCCGGAGTGGGAGGAGCAGTACGCCCGGCAGAACTTCGGCGAGCAGCAGGCCGAGGACATCGCCGAGGTGCTCCGCAGGTATGCGCAGCTGCAGTCCCGGCGCAAGCCCGAGCTGCTCAACCGCAGGATCACCCTCGACCCGGCCAAGGACCCCGCCAAGGACGCGTCGGCGATCGTCTACGACGACCAGGCCACTCCGTTCAGCCTGACCGACTACCGTGAGCTGGAGCGTGTCACCGAGGAGTGGCAGCAGCTCGGGGCGGACGCCGGACGGATCACCCGCAAGCTGCCCGCCTCCGTCCAGGACGCCTGGTACGAACTGGTCGGCTACGAGGTGCAGGCCACCGCCAACCTCTACGCCCTGCGTGAGGCCGAGTTCAAGAACCTGCACTACGCCGCGCAGGGCCGGGCCCTCACCAACGATCTGGCGGCCGCCGCCGAGTCCCGGCTCGCCGACGACCTGGCGCTGGCCGACCGCTTCAACACGAAGGTCGCCGACGGGAAGTGGCAGGGGTTCCAGACCCAGCCGCACATCGACTACGGCGATGTGGCCCGCTACGGGCCGAACGCCCCCTGGCAGCAGCCCGAGCTCAACAACGTCGCCATCAAGGACGTGCTGTTCCCCGCCGTCAAGCGCATCGACCTCCCGGCGGGAGCCGAGATGGGCGTGGCCGTCGACGGCTCGGACAAGTGGTGGCCCGAGGAGAGCTCCCCAGCCGTTCTGCCGGCCTTCAGCCCGTACCAGAGCCAGGCCGCGCAGTACATCGAGGTGTTCAACCGGGGCGCCGCCCCGTTCGACTACAGGATCAGGACAGGGGCCTCCTGGCTCGTCGCCGACCGCGTCAGGGGCCGGGTCGACAAGCAGGACCGGATCACCTTCCGCGTCGACTGGTCGCGGGCGCCCAAGGGCGTCACGGAGGTGCCGATCACCGTCAGCGGTCCGGACGGCCGCGAGGTCGTCGTCCAGGCCGTGATCGACCACCCCAAGGAGAGGCGCTCGCAGCTCGAAGGGTTCGTCGAGGCCAACGGGTACGTGTCCATCGAGGCGGACCACTACTCCCGGTCCGTGGGCGGCAACGGGATCACCTGGACGCGTATCCCCGGCATCGGCCGTACCGGCGCCGGAATGGAACCCTTCCCGGTCACCTCCGCCCGCCAGACCCCCGGCGGCGGCAGCCCCCGGCTGGAGTACCGAGTCAGCCTGTTCACCACCGGGCCGGTCACGGTGCACGCGTACCTGTCGCCCCGCAACAACGCGCTGGCGTCCGACGGCCTCACGTACGCCGTCTCCTTCGACGACGACGCGCCGCAGAGCGTGAACGTCACGGCGGTGACGGGATCCGACGACGGCACCATGAACGTCCAGTGGGCGCGCAACACCTCCGACAACGTCAACCGCACCAGCACGGTGCACGACATCGGCCGGGCCGGTGTGCATGTGCTGAAATTCTGGATGGTCGACCCGACGGTGGTGCTGCAGAACCTGGTGGTCGACACCGGCGGCCTGAAGCCCAGCTACCTGGGCCCGCAGGAGAGCCTCCGGCTGAAGTGAGCCATGGGACGGGCAGGGGAGCAGAGCGATGAAGAGTGAGATCGAGGACGCCGACGGACACGGTGCGATCCTGGGCGTGACCCCCGTTGGGGCGGGGGTCGAGGTCCGGGTGGCGGGTCCGGCGGGGGAGTTCTCACTGATCTGCACCCCTGCCCGGTCCCGGGAACTGGCTGCGGCTCTCGCCCGTGCGGCGGACGAGGTGGAGAGCGCGCAGTCGGCGGAGCCCGTCACCGTCACGGCGCAGGAGCTGCGTCGCGGTGACGTACGGGACGGCGACCGGGCCATGACGGTGGAAGCCGTCAGGGTCGACGGGGCCACCGCCTACGTGACCTGGAAGTCGGGCGCCGGGCGCAACTGGACCCAGGGCTACGACGCGGACGTGGAGATCACGCTGCGGCGCCGCGCCTGAGTCGCGAACGGCTCGCGGACGGGGCCCTTCCCGGAATGGGGGAGGGCCTCGTCCGCGTTGTCGCGTCGTACGAGAGTCTTCGTAATTTGACGGACGTCGTAGTACGGGAGGTATCGTACTAGCGATCCTGCCGTCCCGGCGAAACGGAGTCCGCCGTGAGTGTCCTGTTCGAGCCCTGCACCTTGAGGTCGCTTGTCATACCCAACCGGGTGTGGATGGCGCCCATGTGTCAGTACAGCGCGGAAGCGGTGGGGCCGAATGCAGGCGTCGCGACCGACTGGCACTTCGCCCACCTCGCGGCGCGCGCCGCAGGCGGGACCGGTCTCATTCTCACCGAGGCGACGGCCGTCAGCCCCGAAGGCCGGATCAGCCCCGCCGACCTCGGTATCTGGAACGACACCCAGGTGGCCGCGCTCCGGCGGATCACCGCCTTCATCAAGGGCCAGGGCGCCGTCGCCGGCATTCAGCTCGCCCACGCCGGCCGCAAGGCTTCGACCGCTGCCCCCTGGCTGGGCGGAGGGCCCGTGGGACCGGACGAGCACGGCTGGCAGCCCGTCGCCCCCAGCCCGCTCCCGTTCGACGAGGGCCATCCCGTCCCGCACGAGCTGACCGTGGACGAGATCCACGGCGTCGTCGACCAGTTCCGCGAAGCCGCTCGGCGGGCCGTCGACGCGGGCTTCGAGGTCGCCGAGGTGCACGGAGCCCACGGGTATCTCGTCGGGCAGTTCCTCTCCCCGCACAGCAACCGGCGCACGGACGAGTACGGCGGCAGCTTCGACAACCGCGTCCGGTTCGCCCTGCAGGTCGTCGACGCCGTGCGCGAGGTATGGCCCGAGGATCTGCCGGTCTTCTTCCGGATCTCGGCCACGGACTGGCTCAGCGAGAACGACGAGGACGACCGTGAGGGCTGGACCGTCGACGAGACGGTACGGCTCGCCAAGGAGCTGCAGGCGCACGGCGTCGACCTGCTGGACGTCTCCAGCGGCGGCAATGCTGCGGGCGCCCGCATCACGACGGGCCCCGGATACCAGGTCCCCTTCGCCGCCCGGGTGCGCGAGGAGACCTCGCTGCCCGTCGCGGCCGTAGGGCTGATCACCGAGCCGCAGCAGGCGGAGAAGATCGTGGCCGACGGGCAGGCGGACGCCGTGCTCCTCGGGCGGGAGCTGCTGCGGAGCCCGTCGTGGGCCCAGCACGCGGCGCGCGAACTGGGCGGCGAGGTCCACAAGCCGGCCCAGTACCTTCGAGCCGTCTGAGGCGACGCCTTCGTTCCGTCCGACACGACGAGCCCCTGCCGGGCATCCGGCCGGGGCTCGGCGCGTTGCGGGCGGCCGCAACGCGGGACTCCGCGTCAGTGTTGCCGTACGCGGGACAGGGTGCCGGATCAGGGTGGCGCGACGTCGACGGTTCGTGCGTGACCCCGTACGGCCCCGGCAGCGACCTCGGCTTCGCGATGGGACCAGCGCCACGTACGCCTGGATGGTTCCGCAGGACGTCCAAGGGTTGGCCGAGGCCATGGGCGGCCGGGACCGGGCCGCTCGGCGGCTCGACGTCTTCTTCGACGAACGCGGACGGGTCCTGGTCGGTGAAGGGCGGCGACGTGCTGCGCTGCACCGACCAACGGGCCCGGCATCCAAGCCCCTTGGCTTCACATCGCACCTGGGCCGGCCGTGGAAGACACAGGTGACGGTCCGTCGGATCCTCGACACCGTGTACGGTACGGGCCCCGGCGGCCTGCCCGGCAACGACGACCTGGGGACCATGTCCGCGTGGTACGTCGTCTCGGCGTCGGGGCTGTACCCGCGGACGCCGGGAGGCGCCACGATGCCGCTGGGCACCCGCTCTTCCCGGACGCGTTGATCGACCGCGCACACGGCAGGGACATCACGATCGGTGCGCCGGACGCCGATGTCGGCCATCCGTACGTCGACGCGGTCCGGGTCAACGGGCGTACCAGCGACCGGTCCTGGACCGATGCCAGTCTGGTCACCCGTGGCGTCACCCACGCCTTCCGGTTGGCTGAAGCGCCCGACTCCGTCGGGGCACGGCAACTTCCGGGCCGCCTCGGCAGGTGGCGTACCCATCGGTTCCGGATCCCGGCGAGCGGGTCGCACGGCCCGCTCGCCGGGGGCCGGTCGCCGATTTCTATCGTTGAAAATTCTCTGTGCACGACCGTTGTTATGCGTTTGACGTTGTGGCTCAATGTTCGATTGTGTGCGTGCCTCGCTGTGTGCGAGGCACTTCAGCTCTCGACGAGGACGACGCCTTGAGACGACAACTGCCCCGCCCCCGAGTCCTGTTCAGATCGATGGCCTGTACGGCCGCGCTGCTGATTCCCCTCGGGGCCACTCTGGTCCCTGCCGCTGCCGCCGCCCCCGCTGCCGCCGTCCCCGCGAGCGCCGCATCGACCGCCACCGCGAAGGCCTTCGCCGACGACGACCCGACCGCCGATGTGCACGGGCTGAAGGGCGAGTACTTCCGGATGTCCGCCCCGGGCGCCCGCGACTTCGCCGAGCTCGGTGGGGTCGCACTCGACCCGGAGATCAATTTTCCTGGTCTGACCGGGACGTTCGAGTCCACAACGGGCAGGACGGAGAACACCACAGCCCGCTGGACCGGCAGCATCACAGCCCCCGAGACGGGTGACTACACCTTCGCCGCCAGCGGCGACAACGGCTTCAGGCTCTCCATCGACGGAAACGTCGTCATCGACCACTGGCTGCCGGACTGGGACAACGAGCAGACCAGCAAACCCGTCTCGCTGACTGCGGGCGAGCCGCACCAGTTCCGCCTGGAGATGTTCCAGGACACCGGCGGCGCCAACATGTTCCTGCGCTGGTCCAGCGCGAAGCTCAAGAGGCAGATCGTTCCCGAGTCCGCCTTCACGCCGCCGGCCGACTTCGAGGTCTACCCGGTCGCGCTGACGGTCACGCAGGACGGACAGCGCCTGCAGGCGACCTTCAAGGACGAGGTCAAGAACCTCGGCTCCGTGCAGGACCACCTTGCCGTCGAGGCCGACACCTCGCCCATCCCGGTGAAGTCCGTGTCCAAGGCGTCCGACAACTCCCACGCCGTGATCGTCGACCTGACCGCGCCCGTCCAGAAGGGCCAGCAGGTCCGGGTGGCGTACGACGGGAAGGGCGGGCTCCAGGCGGGCGGCGAGACGGTTCCCCAGATCAGCCGTACGGCGAAGAACCTCTCGACGCACCGGCTGACCACGACCTGGGGCGACAAGCTCGACCGCAAGCACCCGCTGCCCGAGTACCCCCGCCCGCAGCAGGTGCGTGACCGGTGGGAAAACCTCAACGGCCCGTGGGAGTTCGCCGGCGCCGATGCCGACGAGCAGCCGGTCTTCGGCAAGAAGCTCGGCGAGCGCATCACCGTGCCGTTCCCGGTCGAGTCGCAGCTCTCCGGACTCGAACGCCATGAAGACCACATGTTCTACCGCAAGCTCGTGACCGTTCCCAAGAGCTGGTCCGTCGGCAAGGGCAAGGGCAAGGACGGCGAGCGGCTGAAGCTCAACTTCGGCGCCGTCGACTACCGGTCGGTGGTCTGGGTCAACGGCACGAAGGTCGCCGAACACACCGGTGGCTACACCTCTTTCAGCGCCGACATCACCGACGCGATCAAGGGCAGCGGCCCGCAGGAGATCGTCGTCGCCGTCACCGACACGACCGGCCCCGACCAGCCGAAGGGGAAGCAGTCCGGCAACCCGGGCGGCATCGTCTACACCCCCTCCTCCGGAATCTGGCAGACGGTGTGGATGGAGCCGGTGGCCGTGGCCTCCGTGGACTCGCTGACCACGACGCCGGACATCGACAGGAGCACCCTCGCCCTGACCGTCAACTCCGCCGCCGCTTCGTCCGGCGCCCGCGTCACGGCGGTCGCCCGCGACACGAAGGGCCGGGTCGTCGGCACGGTCAGCGGCCGGGCCAACACCCCGCTGAGCCTGCCCGTCAGCAAGCAGCATCTCTGGACCCCCGACGACCCGTACCTCTACGACCTCGACGTCACCCTGACGGACGGCCGTTCCAAGGACACCGTCGACAGCTACTTCGGGATGCGCTCCATCGGGATCGCGAAGGTGGGCGGCTACCAGAAGCTCGTTCTCAACGGGAAGCCGTTCTACTCGCTCGCCATGCTGGACCAGGGATTCTGGCCCGACGGTCTCTACACGCAGCCCAGCGACGCCGCGCTCACCTTCGACCTCAAGGCACAGAAGGACCTCGGCTTCAACGCCGTGCGCAAGCACATCAAGGTGGAGTCCGCGCGCTGGTACTACCACGCCGACAAGCTCGGCCTGCTGGTCTGGCAGGACTTCGTCTCCAGCGACATCACCGGTGAGAAGGGCCGGCAGGCCTTCCTCTCCCAGGGCGAGCAGATGATGCAGCAGCTCCACAACTCGCCGTCGATCGGCGGCTGGATCGTCTTCAACGAGGGCTGGGGCGAGTGGGACCGCACCGAGACCGGGAAGATCGCCGAGTCGGTCAAGGCGGCCGACCCGTCCCGAGTCGTCAACGCCCACAGCGGTGTCAACTGCTGCTCCTCGAAGGGTGACTCGGGCAAGGGCGACATCATCGATCACCACGACTACCTCAACCGCGAGGCGCCGTTCCCGGACGACCGTGCCGCGATGGACGGCGAGCACGGCGGCTTCACGCTCCGTACCCCCGGACACATGTGGCCGGGTGCGCCCGCGGCGATCTACAGCGGTGTGGCGGACAAGGACGCCCTGACGGCCAAGTACGTCGACAACACCCGCACGTACTATCTCGCGGCGGCCGACGCCGAGCTGTCCGGCTCGGTCTACACCCAGGTCAGCGACCTGGAGAACGAGCTGAACGGACTCTGGACCTACGACCGGCGCGAGATCAAGGTCGACCCGAAGAAGGTACGGCAGATCAACCAGCAGGTCATCGCCGCCGGTGCGGCCGCGGGACACCGCGACGAGGTGAAGGGCGGCGCCGACTGGCCGCTGGACGAGGGCAAGGGCACGACATCCGCCGATCTCGGCCCCAACCACAGCAGCCTCACGCTGAGCGAGGGCACCTCCTGGACACCCGGTGTGCACGGTTCGGCGCTGAAGTTCAACGGCCAGGGGCAGTACGCCCAGACCGGTGGTCCCGCCGTCGACACCACCGGGAACTACACGGTCTCGGCATGGGTGTCGCTGGACTCGCTCCCGGGCAACTACGCGACCGCCGTGAGCCAGGACGGCAGGCGGACCGAGAATCCGTTCTACCTCCAGTACGGGCAGGGCGCCTTCGCGTTCAGTACGCCGGGCGGCAACCGGGCGCGGCTGGAGATGAAGCCGGAGCTCGGCACCTGGTACCACCTCGTGGGTGTGCGCGACGGTGACGAGGTGAAGCTCTACCTCGACGGGAAGCTCGTGTCGACCGCCGCGGCCGGTCCCGCCGACGTCAGCACCGGGCCGCTCTCCGTGGGGCGTGCCCAGTACGCGGCAGAGAAGGGCGACTTCTGGAACGGCTCCATCGACCAGGTGAGCGTGTTCGACAGGGCTCTCGGCACCGACGAGGTGAGCGCACTCCACGACAGCCAGCAGCCGTAGCACGACACAGGACGGCCCGGCAGCGACGGAACACCGTCGGTGCCGGGCCGGCCTGTGTCGGGAGCGGTCCGTCAGGTCACGGAGCCAGCAGTTGCCAGAGGTGGTCGTCGGTGCCGTTGTCGTCGAATTGGACGACGTGGGCGCTGTCGGCGGTGGACATGTCGTCGACGCCGAGGACCTTGCCGGAGTGGCGGTTGCGGATGCGGTACCAGCCGTCGCCGTCGGGGACGAGTTGCCAGAGGTGGTCGTCGGTGCCGTTGTCGTCGAATTGGACGACGTGGGCGCTGTCGGCGGTGGACATGTCGTCGACGCCGAGGACCTTGCCGGAGTGGCGGTTGCGGATGCGGTACCAGCCGTCGCCGTCGGGGACGAGTTGCCAGAGGTGGTCGTCGGTGCCGTTGTCGTCGAATTGGACGACGTGGGCGCTGTCGGCGGTGGACATGTCGTCGACGCCGAGGACCTTGCCCGAGTGCAGATTACGGATCCGGAACCAGCCGTCGGACAGCCACCGGGGAGCGTCGGGTTCAGCCGTCGGGAACGCTGTGATGCGCAGCCGGGCCGCCCCCATCGGGACGAGCGTGACATCCTCCACCGGCTCGGTGCTCAGCGCGGGGCTGTCCTGGAGCGGTGCCACGACATGCTCGCCGTCCGCGGTCCATTCGGGGATACGACGCGCGCGTGCGGTCATGGTCAGCGGCGTGCCTTCGAGGGTGAAGGGGTTGTCGCCGGGCGGGCGGCCGGTGGTGCGGTGCCGCAATGATGCGGTCGGCCGCTGCTTGTCCAGTACGAGCCCGTAGTTCCAGGCCCCGGTGGCGTGCACCTCGTACTCCGGGAACTGCTCGGTGCCGCCGATGCGCCGGTATTCCTCCCCGATCCGGAGCGAGTATGTGAGCGGCCCGCGGTCGACGCTCACCGCGCCGTGGTTGTCCGCCCAGGTGCGCACGGTGGTGCGCTGGGGGAAGCGCAGGGTGACCTTGTCCCCGTCGGACCAGTTCCGCTCGATACGGGTGAAGGCCGGGCCCGCCGGTGCGCCGACGCGACGCCCGTTGACCCTGATCTCGGGCTCGGAGCACCAGGCGGGAACCCTCAGCACCAGTGGGAACCGCAGGTGCTTGGGCGTCCTCACGGTCAGCGAGACCGTGTCAGTGAAGGGATAGCCGGTCTCCTCGGTGACGGTGACCTCCGTGCCGTCGGCGACCTTGGCCGTGACCTCGCACGCGGCGTACATGGCGGCGGCCAGGCCCCCGTCCGGGGTGGCGAGCCAGAGCTCCTCGACGAAGTACGGCCATCCCATGCCGTAGTTGTGCGGGCAGCAGCGGTACTGATCGACGCCCGGAAGATACGCCTGCATGGCGAAGCCGTTCTGGAACTGCCGCCCGCTCTTGGGGACGTCGTCCAGATCGACGCTGTTGGCGCTGGTGATGTAGTGGATCGCCCGTCCCGACGGATCCAGCGACGCGGGCAGCGAGTTGAAGGCCAGCTCCTCGCAGCGGTCGGCCCAGAGCGGGTCACCCGTGATCCTGGTCAGCAGCTGATGGCTGGCCATGAACTCCACGATGCCGCAGGTCTCGAACCCCTGCCGCGGATCGCGGTGGCCGGGGCGCGCGTTCTCGTCGCCGGCGAAGCCGCCGCCGGGGAACTGTCCGTACTGGTCCATGACCTTGCCGTACGTCCCGTAGGTGGCCCGGGTGTCGTCGGGCGAACCGCTGCGCAGCGCGTACTGGGCGGGCTCGCGGAAGCCCTGAGCGATGTTGACGTTGTGCAGGTTGACCAGATTGTCGCCCCAGTCCGCCCCGTTGGTGTGGATCTTGTCGGCCAGGTCGAGCAGGAAGGTGTCACCGGTGCGGTTGAAGAGCCAGAACACACTGTCCAGGCCGTCGCCCCAACGAAGCGCGATCCAACTCGTGTTGAACGCGCCCGGACCCTGGGCGTTCATATAGCGGAAGAACTTGCTGAGGAACGGGATGATGCGGCCGTCCCCGCTGTACTCCTGCCACGAGCGCAGCGCCTGTAGGAGCGGGAGGAACGGCCAGAAGTCCGGGCCGCCGTTCAGTGAGGTACGGAGCGCCTTGGGACCGAAGAAGCCGTCGGGCTGTTGCGTGGTGAGGATCGCGTCGAACCAGCGGCGCACCGATGCCAGGGCCTTGGCATCCCCGGTGACGATCGCGAGATCGGTGTACCCGCGCAGCCAGTACGGGACCTCCTCCCAGCCGCCGAGTTCGGGGCGGACCCAGCCGGTGGCGGTGAAGTCGAGGAAGTGCGAGAACTCCTCGTAATGACCGCACAACCCGTCCAGTTGGAGACGGAGTTGGCCGGCGAGCCAGCCGCGTGCGGTGATCCGGCCCGGCGGGAGCTTCAGGAATGCCGTCGGATGCAGAGGTGCTGCGTTGGGCGAGTAGTGGCCTCCGTGGACGGCTGCCACCCGGTTTTCGGCGGCGGTCGCGGTCGTGGCCCAGCGGCCGGTCGCGGTCGTGGCGGCCGCGGTGGCCAGTGCGCTGGTCATGAGCTGTCTGCGGTTCAGGGGCATGGAGGGGAGCTCCTGTTCTGGCGGCTCGAGCGGGCAAGGGGGGCGCGTGGTGCGGCCATGACGAACCGGTCCGCGACCGGTCGCCGTTTCCGCGCATGACAACAACAGCCGTCGCGCCGGGCGTGGCTCGGACGTCAACAGCATTGCAACGTTGGAAACTTGGCGTTCGGCCGTATGACAGCACGCCGTCCGGAGGCTGTCCAGAGGTGTCGCGTCATCGACTCGCCCTCCATGGGCCGGTCTTGGGCAGTCGCGGGCGTGCGACGCCGACACATTTTGGAAACTCATCGACAACGCTCTTGCCGCCTGTGCCGCACCGCCTATATAACGTTGTAAACCGAGCCGCCGACAGGCCGCGCAGGCTCTCACGACCGCAGCTGGAAGCAGCAGTCCGTGCAGCTCGAAGCGGGGCCGTGAGGAATGCAGTGACATCAGCCGCCGAGCGGCTGATGCATCGTCCAGCCATGCCCCGACCGCACGCCCGCCGGTGTGCCGTCATCCCGCCAAGGAGCGTCCCCGCGCATGATGATCCAGCGTCGAACCCGTACCCTCGCCGCGGCCTGCCTGCTCGCCGCCACCGCCACGCTGGCCGCCTCCGGCTGCTCCAAGTCGGAGAGCTCGAACAACGCCGGCGGCGACAGCAGCCAGGAAGCCCAGGCCGCCAAGACCCCGGAGGCCGCTTCGGGTTCCGGCTGCTCGCTGCAGACCTATGGCGCGCCGAAGCTGGACCTGAAGAACGCGGTGGTCGGCTTCTCCCAGTCGGAGAAGGAGGCCAACCCGTTCCGTATCGCCGAGACCCAGTCCATCAAGGACGAGGCCGCGAAGATCGGCGTGAAGAAGTTGCTCACCACCAACGCGCAGTCGCAGCTCTCCAAGCAGATCAGCGACATCCAGGACATGCTGTCCCAGGGCGCCCAGTTCCTCATCGTCGCGCCGCTGAACTCCGACGGACTGGAGCCGGCCCTCAAGGCGGCCGCGGCGAAGAAGGTCCCCGTCCTCACCATCGACCGCAAGGTCAACTCCACCGCCTGCAAGGACTACGTGGCCTTCCTCGGCTCCGACTTCGTCGAGCAGGGCAAGCGCGCCGCGGACGCGATGATCAAGACGACCGGCGGCAAGGGCAAGATCGCCATCCTCCTCGGGGCGTCGGGCAACAACGTCACCACCGACCGCACCAAGGGCTTCGTCGACCAGATCAAGGCGAAGGCGCCGGACATGGAGATCGTCGCCCAGCAGACCGGTGAGTTCGCCCGCGACAAGGGGCAGCAGGTCATGGAGCAGCTCATCCAGTCCAAGCCCGACATCACCGCCGTCTATGCCGAGAACGACGAGATGGGGCTCGGCGCCGTCACGGCACTGAAGGCCGCCGGGAAGAAGCCCGGCAAGGACGTCAAGATCGTCTCCGTCGACGGCACCCGCAACGCCGTCCAGGCACTGGTCAACGGCGAGTACAACGCCGTCATCGAGTCGAACCCGCGCTTCGGTCCGCTGGCCTTCGCCACCGCCCAGAAGTTCTACGGCGGCGAGGAGATCCCGGAGAACGTGATCATCTCCGACCGCGCGTACGACGAGAGCAACGCCAAGGCCTCGCTCGGCGGCGCGTACTGAGCCGTAACGACTCCCGTACCGACTCATCAGGTTCATGCCGCCGTGGCGCTCCCACCCGCCACGGCGGCTGCGGGCCCACACCTTGGAACAGCGGAAGGCCAAGATCCATGGCACCACCCGAAGCAGTACCTCGGGCACCGGAGGCGACTGCCCCGCCCGCGGCCGACACCGTCCTCGAAGCCCGCTCGGTGAGCAAGAGGTTCCCGGGCGTCGTCGCTCTCGACGACGTGACCTTCTCCCTGCGCGCGGGGGAGACCCACGCGCTGGTGGGTGAGAACGGCGCCGGCAAGTCCACCCTGATCAAGGTACTGACCGGTGTGTACCGGCCCGACGAGGGCGAACTGCGGATGACCGGCCAACAGGTCAGGTTCGCCCGGCCGTTCGAGGCTCAGCAGGCCGGTATCTCCACGATCTACCAGGAGGTGAACCTCGTCCCGCTGATGAGCGTGGCTCGCAACATCTTCCTGGGCCGCGAGCCGAAGAACCGCCTCGGCCTCATCGACTTCGGCCGTATGCACCGGGAGGCGGCCGACCTGCTGGACGGCTTCGGCGTACGTGTCGACCCCCGGCGGCCCCTGCACACCCTGGGCATCGGCACCCAGCAGATGGTCGCGCTGGCCCGCGCCGTCTCCGTCAACGCCCGGGTCGTCGTCATGGACGAGCCCACCTCCTCGCTCGAACCGCGCGAGGTCGAGACGCTGTTCCGGGTCATCGAGAACCTGCGCGGCCAGGGCATCGCCGTCCTCTACGTCAGCCACCGCATGGACGAGCTCTACCGGATCTGCGACCGCGTCACCGTGCTCCGCGACGGCCGCCACATCCACACCGGAGACCTCGCCGACCTCGACCGCATGCAGCTCGTCTCGATGATGCTCGGCCGCGACCTGGCCGAGGTCCGCCGCAACGGCACGACCGGCTTCGCCGCCGAGGGTCACGACGCGGCACGCACCCCCGTACTCACCGCGAACGGACTCTCCCGCGACCGCCAGCTCCACGACATATCCCTGTCGCTGTACGCCGGTGAAGTACTCGGACTCGGCGGCCTCCTCGGCTCGGGCCGCAGCGAGACGGCGAAGGCCCTGGCCGGCGCCCTGAGCCTGGACGCGGGCGAGCTCACCGTCGGCGGCCGCAGGCTGCGCCGGCTCACCTCCGCGGGCGCCATCCGCGCCGGCATCAGTCTGTTGCCCGAGGACCGCAAGGCCGAAGGGATCGTCCCCGGCCTCTCCGTGCGCGAGAACATCGTGCTGGCCGCCATGCCCCGCCTGTCCCGCGCCGGTGTGGTCTCCCGGACCAAGCAGGACCGCATCGTCGACATCTTCATGAAACGACTGCGGATCAAGGCGGCGAGCCCCGAGCAGAAGGTCGGTGAACTCTCCGGCGGCAACCAGCAGAAGGTCCTCCTCGCCCGATGGCTCTGCCTGGAGCCCAAGGTCCTCCTGCTCGACGAGCCGACACGCGGCATCGACGTCGGTGCCAAGGCCGAGGTCCAGAGCCTCATCGACGACCTCGCCGGGGAAGGGCTGGCCGTCCTGCTCATCTCCTCCGACATCGAGGAACTCATCGAGGGTGCCGACCGCATCGTCGTCCTGCGCGGCGGATCCGTCGCGGGTGAACTGACGGGCGACGACGTCGGCGAGAGCCAGCTGCTCGAAGTGCTCGCCGACCACTCACCGGCGCCCCGCCCCGACGCGGAGTCGGCACCGGCGCCCACCGGGAAGGCCCCGGCAGCTCAGGAGGACCCTCGATGACCACCCAGGCGACACTCGCCTCACCCGCCCGTCCGTTCGCGTGGCTGCGGAACCCCTCCTGGTACCAGGAGTACGGCGTGTACGCGGCCGTGGCCGTGCTGCTGGTCTTCAACGCCGTGTTCACCGAGCACTTCATGACCGCCGACAACCTCCGTACCCAGCTGGTCCAGGTCGCCCCCATCGTCATCGTGGCCCTGGGCATGGCCCTGGTCATCGGCACCGAGGGCGTCGACCTGTCCGTCGGCTCGACGATGGCGCTGGCCGCCGCCCTCCTCCCGCTCTACCTCGGATACGGGCTCGTGCCGGCGCTCGCCGTCGCCCTGCTCGCCGGAGCGGTCGTCGGAGCGGTCAACGGCGCCCTGGTCTCGCTGATCGGGCTGCAGCCGATCGTCGCCACGCTCGCCCTGTTCGTCGGCGGCCGGGGACTGGCCCTGGTCATGGCCGACGGTCAGCTCAAGCAGATCGTCAACCCCGACCTGCTCTCGCTCGGCACCGGTTCCTTCCTCGGCATCCCGCTGGTCGTGTTGATCGCCGCGGTGCTCGCCGTCGCCGTCGCGTTCCTCGTGCAGCGCACCACCTTCGGCCGTCAGATCGTCGCCGTCGGAGGCAACCGGCCCGCCGCCGCCCTCGCCGGGCTGCCCGTCCGGCGCGTACTGATCGGTGTGTACGTGCTCTGCGGGGTGCTCGCCGCCCTGGCCGGCATCCTCGCCACCGCCAGACTCACCGCCAGCGACCCCTCCTCGCTCGGCACCCTCATGGAACTCTCCGCCATCACGGCCGTCGTCGTCGGCGGCACCCCGCTGAACGGCGGCTCCATCCGGGTGCTCGGCACCGTCGCCGGCGCCCTGCTCATGCAGCTGCTGCGGGCCACCCTCGTCAAGCACGACCTGCCCGACTCCACCGCACAGATCGCCCAGGCGGCGATCATCATCGCCGCCGTCTACGTCGCCCGGGAGCGTCGGTCCCGATGAACGAAACCACACCCGCCCCCGTCCCCGCAGCCCCGGCGCTCGTGCCGCAGAAGGCGCCCGCGTCCGCCGGCCGCGGCGTGCCCCGGCCACCGTCCGGCGGCACCGAGCCGACCCGCGCACAGCGGCTCGCCGAACTCGTGCAGCGCCAGGGCGTGCTCGCCGTACTGCTCACGGTCGTGATCGTGGCCTCGTTCGTGTATCCGACGTTCGCCACCCTGGACAACGCCCGTGGCGTGACAGTGCAGGCGTCCTTCCTCGCCGTCGTCGCCCTCGGCATGACGATGGTCATCATCACGGGCGGCATCGACCTGTCCGTCGGATCCGTCTTCGCCCTGGGCGGAGTGCTCGCGGCCTGGGCTTCGCAGTGGGGTCTCCTGCCCGCACTGCTCGTACCGCTCCTGGTGTGTGCGGCGATCGGTCTGCTCAACGGGCTCCTGATCGCCCGCGCCGGGATGGCACCGTTCATCGTCACGCTCGCCACCCTCCTCGCCGCCCGCGGCATCCTCCTCGCCTTCACCGACGAGGGCGCGACCACGTACCTGGTGCCCAAGGGCTCCGCCTTCGCCGAGCTCGGGCAGGGCAGCATCTGGGGCTTCGGCCACCCGATCCTGATCGCCCTGGTGCTGTTCGCCGGCGGCGGGCTGCTCCTGCAGCGCACCTCGTTCGGACAGACGCTGTTCGCCGTCGGCGGCAGCAGCGACGCGGCCACCCTGATGGGCCTTCCCGTCGCCCGAACGAAGATCCTCGTCTACACGCTCAGCGGTCTGCTGGCCGGACTCGCCGGAGCGCTCAACGCTGCCAGGCTGTCCTCCGGCGTCACCATCATCGGCGTGGGCATGGAACTGGACGCGATCTCCGCCGTCGTCATCGGCGGCACCCTTCTGATCGGCGGCGCCGGATCGATCAGCGGCACGCTCTGGGGTGTCCTGCTGCTCGCCGTCATCCAGAATCTGATCAACCAGATCGGCTCGCTGAACTCCTCCTACCAGTCGGTGGTCAGCGGTGGGTTCCTTATCGTTGTCGTCGTGGCACAGCGCTATCTGGCGCGCAGCCGCAGAACCACCTGAACCGTGCCGGGCCCGGGTCCGCCGGTCCCGGGCCGGAGCAAGCGATCCCATGCGCGACACCGCGCGCCGAGTCGAGTCAGGGAGTGCCGTGGGCGTCAGCCTCAAGGACGTTGCGCAACGGGCGGGCGTGTCGATCAAGACCGTGTCGAACGTGGTGAACAACTATCAGCACGTCACACCCAAGATGCGCGCCAAGGTGCAGCAGGCCATCGACGAACTCGGCTACCGCCCGAACCTCACCGCGCGCCATCTGCGAAAGGGCCGGACCGGCATCATCGCCCTCGCCGTGCCCGAATTCGGAAACCCGTACTTCGCGGAGCTGGCCGGTGCGGTCGTCGACGCGGCGGCCCGGCACGACTACACCGTGCTGGTCGACCACACCGGCGGCCTCCGGGAGAAGGAACTCCTGGTCAGCCAGGGCTTCCGGTCCCATGTCATCGACGGCCTCATCCTCAGCCCCATCCATCTGGAGACCGAGGACCTGATGGCACGCACCGAGACGGCGCCGCTGGTCCTGCTCGGCGAGCGTGAGTACGAGGCCCCCTACGACCACATCGCGATCGACAACGTGGCGGCCGCCCGCGACGCCGTGCGGCACCTCATCGACCTGGGGCACCGCCGGATCGCGTTCCTCGGCTCACGCACCGGACGCGAGCGTCAGCCTGCCCACCTGCGGCTGCGAGGCTGGCGCGAGGAGCTCGCCGCTGCGGGCATCGAGGCCGACGAGTCCCTGGTCGTCGTCACCGACGGATACGGCCGTGAGGACGGGGCCGTCGCCATGGCGGCCCTCCTGGACCGCGGCGAACGGCCCGACGCCGTCTTCGCGTACAACGACCTCATCGCCATCGGAGCCATGCGCACCCTCTCCGAGCGCGGGCTGAGAATTCCCGACGACGTCGCCGTCGTCGGCTTCGACAACATCGAGGAGAGCCTGTACGGAGCCACCACCCTCACCACCATCGCACCGGACAAGGAAGCCATCGCCCGGCTCGCCGTCGACAGTCTCGTCGAACGGCTCTCCGGCAGTCCGGTACCGGAACCTCGACGGCCCCGCCCCGGTTACCGGCTCATCGTCCGCGAATCGACCGTGATGCGGCCGCCCGCCGAGCAGTCCGGGCCCTGAGGGGGCCCGTCCGGCCGGTCGAGCCGGGCCCGCCGGCCGGGCAACCTCCGGGGCTGTCCCGGGCCCGTCCCTAAAATTGCCTGGTCCGCCGCCTGTCACCAGGTTCTCCGAAGAAGGATCTCCGATGCCTCGCCCCACTGTGCACCACCAACCGTTCGGCGCCGCCCAGGGCCGCTCCGACGTCGATGTCTGGACTCTCGACTCCGGTACGGGAGTCCAGGCCGAGATCCTCACCTACGGCGGCATCCTGCACAGCCTCACCGTGCCCGACACCGACGGATCCGCCGCCTCGGTCGTACGGTCCCTGGCCACGCTCGACGACTACATGGGGAAGAACCCCTTCTTCGGCGCTCTCATCGGCCGCTTCGCCAACCGCATCGCCCACGGCCGCTTCGCCCTCGACGGGACCACCCACGAGATCCCCGCCAACGACCGCGGCCACGCACTGCACGGCGGCCCCGAGGGGTTCCACACCAGAATGTGGCAGGCCACCGGTCACACCCGCGACGACGCCGCGGTCGTCCGGCTGACCCTGCACAGCCCCGACGGCGACATGGGGTTCCCCGGAGCGCTCGACGTCACCGTGACGTACACCCTCGACACGGCGGGCACACTCGCCCTCGACTACACCGCGACCACCGACCGCCCCACGGTCGTCAACTTCACCAACCACGCGTACTTCGCCCTGACCGCGGAGGGCGACATCCTCGACCACACGCTGCAGGTGGACGCCGACACCTACCTGCCCGTCGACGCGGAGGGCATCCCGCAGGGCCCCGCCGCCGACGTACGCGGCACGCCGTTCGACCTCACCGCCCCGCAGACCATCGGGGAGCGGATCGTGCTGCCGGACGAACAACTGCGCATGGCGGGCGGCTTCGACCACTGCTGGATCGTCCGCGCGCCCGAGACCTCGGATGCCGTGCGACGGGCCGCGCGGCTCACCGCTCCCACGACGGACCGGATCCTGGAAGTCTGGACCACCGAACCCGGCATCCAGGTCTACACCGCCAACCAGCTGGACGGCTCGCTCGCCGACACCGCGGGCCGGCGACACGAGCGGCACGGCGCGCTGTGCCTGGAGACCCAGCACCTGCCCGACTCACCCAACCGCCCGGACTACCCCGGTACCGTCCTGCGACCCGGTGAGACCGCGCGCAGCCGCACCGAGTTCCGGTTCCCGCACCTCGACGCGTCCGCGCGCTGAGCCGCCGCCGCAGGCGACGGGCGTGCCCGGAGCACGCCCGTCACCCCGGTCGGTGCCCGCGCCTACTTCAGATAGGGACCGTCGGTCCCGATCTTGCCCGGCGCCGCGTTGCTGCCGCCGAGGTCGAGTACGTAGACCCGCAGATTGCCCTTGCCCGGTGCCGGGACTGCGAGGGTGCCGCCCGTCACCACCCGGGTGTCCCCGGTGACCGCGTCCTTGTAGGTGCCGTTGGGGATGCCGGTGTACGTGGCCGCTCCGGTGACGGTCACCAGGGCGAAGCTGTCGACTCCGCTCGCGGTGTCGGTGTAGCGGCGCTTGTACGCCATCGAGCCGGTGATGCCGTCGGTGGAGTACTGGCCCATCTGCAGGGCCGGCACCGACCGCCGGATCTCGTTCAGTCGTTGCAGATGCTTGACCAGCGGCTTGTCGAGCGTACTGGCGACCTCGCCGGTCGCCGAGGAGACCTTGCCGAAGTCGGACGCCTGCACCGTGCCCGTGAGGTGGTCGCCGTAGTACGCGCGGCCGGTGGTCGCCAGCGGGCAGGTCGGCCCGCAGTCGATCTTCTTGCCCGCCTGGAACTCGATCTCCGACCCGTAGTACAGGGTGGGGATGCCGCGGAACGTCCACATCAGGGACATGTTCTCGGCCCATGCGTCGGTGCCGCCGGAGTATCGCTCGCTGCTCTTGTTGGGCCCGTAGTCGTGGCTGTCGACGTACACGACGTTGTACGTGGCGTCGTTGTAACTGTCGTCGGAGTCCTTACCGTTGTTGTACGCGTTGTTGGCGTCACCGAAGTTCATGTGCATCCGCATGTCGATGACGTTCATGCCGGAGAACCGGCTCTGGTCCGGTGTGTGGTAAGCGTTTCCGTTCAGGAAGGCGTTGGTGGAGGTCGGCTGGTTCCCGGTGCCGAGCTGCTGCTCGTAGTCGTACATCTCCAGGGCGGCCTTCGCGTCGTCGCCGTCGTACTCCTTGCGCTCCTTCCAGGTGTAGAACTGCGCCGAGTGGTTGACCGAGCCACGGTTCCACTTGTCGTTGACGAAGGCGGCGACCTCGCCGAAGACGAAGAAGTTCTTCGCGGCCTCCGCACCGAACTGCGACGTGACGCGCTCCTGGATCGCGGGCAGGAAGTGGCGGTTCCAGGTGGTGCGGGGAATGTGGACGGCGGTGTCGACGCGGAAGCCGTCGACCCCCATGTCGATGTACTTGTCGTAGGCGCCGATCAGGTAGTTCTGGACGGGTGCGCTCTCGGTGTTGAAGTCGGCGAGATCCTCGTGAAGCCAGCAGCTGCGGGAGTCCTCGCCCTCCCAGTTCCCGATCCAGCAGTTGTGGTAGTACGTCTTCGGGAACATGCCCGAAGTCGGGCTCGGCCACTGGCAGTTGTAGATCCTGTAGCCCTCGGTGGAGGTGCCCCCGGTGGGCTTGCCCCAGTTGAGACAGGTGTTGCCGGACGGCTCCGCGGTGGACCAGAGATCACCGTTGTAGTACGACTTCCCGGTCTTGGACTCGACGCTCAGACCGTCGTACTCGAAGCCGTCGTTCCTCTCGTCGTAGTACCAGCTCCACTGGTCGTCCCGGACCCCGTAGACGGTCGGGGTGAACAGGCCCTTGGCGCCCCAGCGCGAGGAGTGGTTGTAGACGACGTCCTGGTAGATCTTCATGCCCTTGGCGTGGGCGGCGTTGATCAGGTCCTGGTACGAGGCGCCCGCGGACTCCAGGCGGGCGTCGACCTTGTAGAAGTCGTAGCCGTGATAGCCGTGGTAGTCGTAGTCGGATCGGTTCAGCACCACCGGAGTGATCCAGACGGCGGAGAAGCCGAGCCCCTTGATGTAGTCGAGCTTGTCGACCAGGCCCTTGAAGTCACCTCGGAACATGGGGTCGTTGTTCGCCGCGTTGCCGGACTTCACATGCTGGCTGCCGCCCCGGTTGTTGGAGCTGTCGCCGTCGTTGAACCGCGCCGTGAGCACGAAGTAGATCGGGTCCTTGCGCGGGTCGGTGCCGAGCGGTGTTCCGGCCGCCGGTGCGGCCGGCTTCTCGCCGGTCGTGGCGGTGGCGGCGGTCGAAGCGGCCGATGTGTTGCCCGCCGCGTCCACGGCTTTGACGGTGTAGTTGTACGCCGTCCGCTCCTCCAGGTTCGCATCGGAGAAGACGGTGGAGCCGACGTCCGTCACCATGGTGCCCTTGGTTCCGCCGGTACGGGTGACCTGGTACTTCGTCACTCCTCGGTCGTCGGTGGACGGGTCCCACGTCAGCACGACCGACACGCCGTCGGCATCGGCGGTCACCTTCGTCGGCGCGCTGGGGGCCTGGGTGTCCGGCGGCTCGGCGGCGCACGGATCCTCGGCGTCGGCGGTGACCCGCTTGTTCTCGACCGTGGAAACGCCCGAGAGGATCGTGTAGTTGCTGCCGTTGTTGTTGTCCCAGACACCGTTGCCGTTGTTGAACGCGGCCTGCATCTTGGTGGCGCTGCCCAGATCGACGGACCGCCTGACCCACCCCGTACAGGCCGCTTCCATGCCGACGCCCGGGACGGCGGTCCATGAACCGCCCTCGGGCTGGTAATGCAGATTGGTGGTGGTCCAGCCGACAGTCGCCGTGGAGTAGTAGACCGAGGCGGTGTGTGTGTCACCCGGAGTGGGTGAGGGCGTCGGGTCGGTGCCGCCGTCGGAGCACGGGTCGCTGTGGGCCACGACCCCGTCCTTGACCGTGATGGTTCCGGTGCCCAACGCGTAGTTCTTTCCGGCGTTGTTGTCCCAGACGCCCGAACCGTTGTTGAACGTGGCGGCGAGCCCGCTCGCACTTCCGAGACTCACGGTCTTCTTCACCCAGTCCGTACACGCCGCTTCCATCTGGACGCCCGGCACGGTGGTCCACGAACCGCCGTCAGGCGCGTAATGGAGTTTGTACGCCGACCAGTTCCGGGTCTTCGTGTAGTAGAAGACCGTCGCCGTGTTCTCCGAGGCCGCGGCCGGGACGGAGGTGGCGGGAACGTCCGTGTGCGGTACCGCCGTGAGGAGCCCCAGAAGCCCGGCGGCCACCACGGCTGCCGCCAGAGGGCGTTTCAGCAGTCGGTGGGGGGAACGTCTCATACGCATCTCCAGGGGGGAGGGCAGCGGCCGGTCGGCCGCGGCAACCAAGAGCGCGGCCGCCCATCGAGCGACCGCGGTCCCGCCGGAGAACCCTGACGCGCCTCGGGGTTCGGGCGAGCAGTGCATCCCGTCAGCAAGAGCCGTCAGAATTTTGCTGCAATCTTTTGCGGTCAGGAAGTTACCCGTGCATGACAGGTACGTAAAGAGTCACGGCGCGGCCGGTCGCGACCGGCCGGCATCGCGCTGTGCTGTGGTGCCGGCCGGCACCACAGCACAGCGACGGTCACACTCCGGGAAGTGTCCGCCCTGCGAGGGCCTCCGCGGCCGCCTGCCCGCAGACGCGGGCGGCGCCGTGGGTGTCGATACGGACGGCACCGGCCGGTCCGGGGTGCGGGACACCGAGCTCCACCGTGATCGCGTCGGGACGGCGGGCGAGCAGTACACGCAGCCAGTCCCGCACGGCGGGCCGGCGGTGGGCGTCGCGGACAGCGAGGACGAGCGGTCGGCCGGCGGCCTCGGCGAGGATCCGGTCGGCCTGCGCCGGGTCGAAGGGCGCGAGGGCGGGCAGGGTGGTGCGGACGGTCCCGGGCATCAGTGCGGTGAGGGCAGGGCCCAGGCCCCATGGCACTGCGTCGCCCTGGACCACGGTGCCGGGGACACCGAACTCGACCAGAACGGCAGGGGTTTGCAGCGGCAGCGCGGCAGCGTCATCGGTGCTGATGCGCAACGCGCGGCGGGCGGCGGTCAGTCCGAGCGCCCGATCGGGGGACGGCGCGGGAACGGACGCGGCCAGGGCCCGCTGCCAGGTGGCGAACCCGGCGGTACGGGCCGCGGCCTCGGCGAGCCGCTCCTCGGGGAGTTCGCCGCGGACCACCGCGTCCGCGACGGCGGCACGCAGGCCGGCGAACTCGGTGTCGCCGGATCGGTCACCGAGGCAGATCAGATCGACCCCGGCGGACAGTGCGCGGACGGCCGCGCCCGCCAGTCCGTAGCGGGCGCGGACCGCCTGCATCTCGATGGCATCGCTGACGACGAGCCCGTCGAACCCCAGCTCCTGGCGCAGCAGTTGGATGATCACACGGGGGCTGACGGTGGCGGGGCGATCCGGGTCGTAGGCGGGGATGAGAAGGTGGGCGGTCATCACCGCGCGGGCGCCGGCCGCGAGGGCGGCGCGGAACGGCGGCAGGGCCAGCTCGGCGATGCGGTCGGCGTCCATGGCGACGGTGGGCAGGTCGAGGTGGGAGTCCGTGTCGGTGTCGCCGTGGCCGGGGAAGTGCTTGGCGCACGCGGCGACCCCCGCGTCGTGCAGCCCGCGCACCCAGGCGGCGGTGTGCCGGGCGACGACTGTCGGGTCGGCGCCGAAGGAGCGGACGCCGATGACCGGGTTGTCGGGGTTGGAGTTGACGTCGGCGTCGGGGGCGTAGTCGAGGCCGATGCCGACGGCGCGCAGTTCACCGCCGACGGAGGTGGCGACGGCGGCGGTGAGTTCGGGGTCGTCTACCGTGCCGAGGGCGAGGTTGCCCGGATAGGAGGACCCGGTCGCGGCCTCCAGCCGGGTGATGTCCCCGCCCTCCTCGTCGACGGCGATCAGTACATCGGGGTTCTCGGCGCGCAAGGCGGCGGTGAGTGCGGCGGTCTGCGCGCGGTCTCGGATGTTGGGCCCGAAGAGGAGTACCGAGCCGAGTCCGCCGGAAAGTCGGCGGCGGATCCAGTCAGGGGCGGTGGTGCCACGGAAGCCGGGCTGCAGCACGCGGTCGGCGAGGGCGAGGAGTTCACCGTCGGCCCGAGTGGGACGGGGGGCGGGGGTGGGCGGCATGGCGGTTCCTCTCGGGCTGGGCGGTCGGTTCCTCGGGACGGGCCGGCCCGCCGAGAGGTCAGACGTCCTTGCTGTAGGTCCAGAAGACCCGGCCGAGCTGTGCGTCGACGGCGCGGGCGTAGAAGTGGATGGGGGCGGTCCAGCCGATCTCCGCCTCGTCGAGTCCGAAGGCGCGCTGGTCGGCGAGACAGCGTCGGAGCAGCACGGTGCCGACGCCGAGACCGCGTTCCGAGGACTCGGTGCCCATCGGGCCGAACCAGGAGCGTCGGTTGACGCCGTGGCAGGCGAAGCCGACATAGACCGGGCCGTCGGCGCCTTCGCGGACGGCGACATGGCCGCGCGGAGGGGAGTAGGTCAGGGCGCGAGCCGCTTCGCCGTCCCAGGAGCCGCCCCACTGGTTCATCCAGGCGAGGAACGGCTTCTCGTCCGCCGGCGTGAGGCGGCGGACCTGTACCCCGGCAGCGGCGAGGCGTGCCTCGTCCTCGACGGTGCCGAGCGGGGCGGTGCGCAGATCGACGCTCAGGTTGAGGCCCTCGGGGCCCCGGGTGTAGCCACTGGATTCGGCCAGGCAGACGGCGCGGGTGTAGCGGATGTCGATGCCGGGCCAGGCGTAGTACGGAGGCCTGCCGCGGATCATCAGCCGGCCGGCCCCAACAACGACGAGGAGCTCCTCCGCACGGGTGAGCAGAGCGCGGCCGACGCCGCGGCTCTGTATCCCGGGGTGCACGGCGATGAGATCGATGTGGCCGGTGGCGGGGGCGCTCGCAGTGGCGGGACGGAGTGCGGCGAGGGCGACGCCCACCGGCTTCCCCTCGTCCTCGGCGAGGACCCGCAGCTGCGGGTGGCCCGCGGTCTGCGACCACAGCAGATCGAACACGTCCTCGGCGTCACTGTCGTGGACAAGGGCAGCGCGGGCGAGGCTTCGCAGGGCGGGCAGGTCGTGCTCGGTCGCGGTGCGTGCCGCCGGAAGGTTCGTCATGCCTGCTCACCTCGAGTTAGCTCCGGGGACACCGGATTGTAAGTGAATGACATCGGGGCTCGGTATTGCGGTGGAAATTTACCAGCGAGATGATCGGGATGTCAGCCCCCCGCACCTCATCGGAAAGCAGGCCGTGATGACCGTCCGCGAAGATCCCGCAAGTCTCCCCGATCCGGCAGACCTCGTCAGGAACGCGGTGGAGCAGGGTGTCGTTCCCGGAGCCGTCCTGATCACCGGACGCGGTGCGCACGGCCCCGTCCGTACCGCCGCGTTCGGTACCACCGCCGCCGGTCCGTCGGGGCGCCCGGTCACCGCGGACACGGTCTTCGACCTGGCCTCCCTCACCAAGGTGGTGGCCACCACTCCCGCCGTGCTGCGGCTCGCGGACACCGGGGCGCTGCGACTGGACGACCCGGTGCGCCGCCACCTGCCGGGCTTCACCGGGGCGGGCAAGAGCGAAGTGACGATCCGTCATCTCCTGTCGCACTCCTCCGGCCTGCCTCCGCACCGGGACTACTGGAAGCTTCCCGGCGGCCCCGCGGACCGGATCGCCGCCGTCCTCGCAGAGCCCCTCGACCATCTGCCCGGCACCGTCGTCAACTACTCCGACCTGGGGTTCATCCTGCTCGGCGAGATCGTCGTCACGGTGGCCGGACAACAGCTCGACGCCGCCGTGCGGGAGCTGGTGCTCGACCCGCTGGGCCTGACCGCCACCCGCTACCTGCCGCCCGCGGACTGGCGGGCGGCCACCGCCGCCACCGAGGCACCACCCGGCGGAGAGCCCAAGCGTGGCGTGGTGCACGACGAGAACGCCGAGAGCCTGGGCGGCGTGGCCGGGCACGCCGGGCTGTTCGGCACCGCGCCGGACCTCGCGCACTACCTTCGTGCCTGCTGGCTGGCCGACGAGTCGCCGCTGTCGGCCCGCACCCGCTCCGAGGCGCTCAGCCTTCAGACCGTGGGGCTGGACGGCGCGCGGGGGCTCGGCTGGACGCTGCCCGGCGACGTCTGGGACCACATGTCCCCGCACTGGCCCGCGACCGGCGCCGGGCACACCGGCTTCACCGGCACGAGCCTGGCGCTCGACCCGGTCACCGGGATCTGGGTGGTGCTGCTGACCAACGCCGTGCACTACGGACGCGGGGCGCGGGCGAAGGAGTTGCGACGTGTTGTGCACGCCACCGTGGCGGCCCGCGCCGAGCCCGTGCGCGGCTGAGCGCCAAGTGGTGCATCAAGGGCCCGAATCGTACATATCCCGGACACTCAGCGACGCGTACCCCAACGAACCCGTAGGATTCCCACATGTCTGCCCCACGTGACCGACAGCGCGGAGGCGGCGACGCCTCCCGGCGCTCCGCAGCACCCACCGCAGAGCGCGCGACGCCGCCACAGACGGTGCTGGTGCAGATCCGGGCCCTGCTGCCTTCTCTGCCACCCTCGGAGCGGCGGGTCGCCGAAGCGGCGATCGCCGATCCCGTCGGGGTGGCCGGGAAGACCATCAGCGAACTCGCCGCGGAATGCAGCACCTCCGAGACCACCGTCGTCCGGTTCTGCCGGGCCGTGGGCCTCAAGGGCTACCCCGACCTGCGGATCAAGCTGGCCTCGGCGGCCGGCAGCGAGGAGAGCGGCCCCGCCTGGTCCAGCGCCGGTAGCGACATCGGGCCCGGCGACTCGCTGGCCGACGTGGTCGGCAAGCTGGGCTTCGCCGACGCCCGCGCGGTCGAGGACACCATTGCCCAACTCGACCTCCACATCCTGGAGCGGGCCATCGACGAGGTGGTCGGGGCGAGCGCGGTGGACCTGTACGGCGTCGGCGCGAGCGCGCTGATCGCGCTCGACTTCCAGCAGAAGCTGCACCGTATCGGGCGCCGGGCGACCGCCTGGCCCGACCCCGACGGTGCGCTCACGTCCGCCGCTCTGCTCGGCCGCGGTGACCTGGCGATCGGTATCTCGCACACCGGCGCCACCACGGACACCGTGGCGGCGCTGGGCGAGGCCTGGGAGAACGGTGCCACCACGATCGCGATCACCAACTTCCCGCGTTCGCCGATCGCCGAAGTGGCCGACCACGTGTTGACCACCGCAGTGCGTGAGACCACCTTCCGGTCGGGCGCGATGTCCAGCCGGATCGCCGCGCTGACGCTGGTGGACTGCCTGTTCGTCGGGGTGGCGCAGCGCAACTACAGCCGTACGACGCGGGCGTTGGAGCGCACGTACACGGCGGTGCACCGGCGGCGGTCCCCGCAGTGACCGGCCCCCGGTGACCAGGATGCCCCGCGACCCACCGGGTCGCGGGGCATCCTCGTCCGCACTCAGGTGAGGGTGCGCAGGGCCGCGCGGACGCTCCCGCCGCCGGCCTCCAGGGCCTCGCGCGCCCGCTGCGGGGAGCAGTCGGCGAGCAGGCCGACGAGAGCCGTCTTCAACTCCCCTCCCGAGGCGGTGAGGGCGGCGCCGCAGCGGTCCTCGTCCAGCCCGGTGGCCTCCACCACGATGTTGAGGACCCGACCGCGCAACTTGTCGTTGGTGGCGGCCACATCGACCATCAGGTTGGAGTACGTACGACCCTGCGCCACCATCACGGCCGTGGACAGGTTGTTGAGCACCATCTTGTGCGCGGTGGCAGCCTTCAGCCGGGTGGAGCCGGCGATCGCCTCAGGACCGGTGTCCACCCCCAGGTGGATGTCCACCTGATCCGCCAGCTCGGCCCCGGGGTTGGCGCTGACCAGTGCGGTGAAGGCGCCCGCCGCCCGAGCGGCGCGCAGGGCGCCGCCGACGTAGGGAGTGCGGCCGCTCGCGGCGATGCCGACCGCGACGTCGCCCGGCCCCACCTCGGCAGCGTCGGCCGCCCCGACGGACTCCTGGTCCTCGACGCCCTCCACCGGCTCGACCAGTGCGCGCAGTCCGCCCGCGTGGTGGGCGACCACGACGCCGGGCGGGAGGCTGTAGGTGGGGATCAGCTCGGCGGCGTCCATCACCGCGAGGCGGCCCGACGTGCCCGCGCCGAAGTAGTGCAGCCGGCCGCCGGCCCGGACCCGGCGCGCCGTCTCGTCCACCAGCCGGGCCATGTCGGGAAGTACTGCGGCGACTGCCTCGGCCGGGATCCGGTCCTCGGCGTTGAGCAGGTGCAGCACCTCCAGGGTGGGCACGTCGTCGATGTCGCGGGTGCGTGGGTTACGGCGTTCGGTCGGGGCGTCGATTCGTACCGGAAGCTGCGGGTGCATCGCGGTTTCCTCTCGGTGGGAGGGCGGGCGGACGAGCGCGCGTAACTTTGCCACATGGTTTGAGAGTTGAGCGTAAGTTTCCGCCAGGGCGGATGGGTCGTTGTCGACCTCTCACCGCGATTCGGGCGATCTCGGCCCCCGCGTGTGGCGGTAAATTACGAACTGGATTCGGCCAACGCAACTCATTGACATAACCATGGCGCCGCTCCTACGGTCTGCTCACCCCCCAGGCCTTGTCCCACACACTCCACTTCTGCCTGCCGATCGGAGACCACGCGCTATGGTCCGGTTCAAGCACTTTGTCGCAGCGTCCGCCGCCCTCGCGACGCTCGGTACCCTCGCCGCGTGCGCACCGGATTCCGGTGCGAAGAACGGCGCCAACGGCGGTGGCGTCTTCACCACGGTCGACGCGAACAACCCGATCACCCCGGGCGCGCCGATGAACCCGTACAGCCCGAACGGGAACACGTTCCTCAGCTACAACTCGATGCGTCTCGGGTTCGAGAAGAAGAACCCGATGGATGCGAACGACTCCTTCCCGGGCCTCGCCAAGAGCTGGGAGATCAAGGGCGACACCCTGGTCGCGCACATGCAGCCCGGCGCCAAGTGGTCCGACGGCAAGCCGGTCACCGTCGAGGACATCAAGATGTCCATGGCCATCGCGCTCACCCAGGGCACCGCCTCGGTCGGCTCCGGCCAGCTGAGTGAGGGCCTCAACGTCGCCTCCGTGACCTCCGTCGGCAAGCACGACATCGAGTTCAAGCAGGCCGCCGGAACCAACAACGCGAACTTCGCGAAGCAGATCCTGGGCCAGTCCATCGTCCCCAAGTCGGTCTACGGCCACCTCGTGCCGGCCGACATCTGGGACACCATCGCCGCAAGCCAGCAGGTGGACGCGTCCAAGGCGACCGCCGCCCAGGCCGCTGTCGACAAGCTGAACGAGACCGGCAAGGCCATCGCGGCCTTCGCGCCGAAGAAGGACGTCTCGGCCGGCCCGTTCGTGGTCAAGCGCGTCAACCCCGGCTCGGCCATCCTCGTCCGCAACAAGTACTTCTACGACCTCGACAAGATCGCTCCGAGCCAGGTGGTCATCCGCCACTACTCCGGCAACGAGCAGATCTGGGGCTTCATGAAGAACGGCGACCTGGACGCCGCGCCCTTCACCGCCATCCCCACGAACGTCCTGAACCAGATCCTGGCCAAGGGGTACAAGCGCGCCGACGGCACTTCCTACGTCAACGCCTCGATCGCCTTCAACCAGAGCAAGGCACCCTACGACAAGAAGGAGGTGCGCCAGGCCCTGGCGTACATCCTCGACCGTGAGGCCATCACCAAGGTGGGCCAGCCGGTCGGCGGCATGGCCGCCACCGCCCCCACCGGCATGATCCGCAAGTCGACCGAGCAGTGGCTGGGCGCCGACGCGGTAGGCAAGCTCAACCCGTACGCCCACGACGAGGCGAAGGCCGCCGAACTGCTGAAGGGCGCAGGCCTGAAGCAGAAGGGCGGCAAGTGGTACCTGGCGAACGGCAAGCAGTGGAAGATCACGCTGCAGACCGTCAACGGCTTCAGTGACTGGATCGCCGCCTCCACCGTCGTCGCCAACGAACTCACCGCCTTCGGCATCGAGACCAAGCCGGCCCTCTCCGCCGACTTCGGCGCCTACCAGACGGACATGGCCGCAGAGAAGTTCGACGTCGGCTGGTGGCTGACCGCCGTCGGCTCCGACCCGCGCCAGAATTTCCAGCGCCTGTACGGCGAGAGCGACGGCTTCGTCGCCAACGGCAACAAGGTCACCCACACCGAGAAGAAGGGTGACGGCAACTGGATGCACGGCGACGAGACCTTCACGGTCGACGGGCAGTCCATCAACCCGGGGCAGCTCACGGCCGGCCTCGCCGGCCTCGACACCGAGGCCAAGAAGCCCGTCATCGCCCAGCTCGTCAAGGCCACCAACCAGGAAGTTCCCGTCATCCCGATGTGGGACTACACCAACGTGAAGTTCACCTACGACAAGAACTTCACCAACTGGCCGAAGAACGGGCAGGACGAGATCCTCGCCAACCAGCCCGGCGTGTGGATGATGCAGGGCTACATCCAGGCCAAGGGCAAGTGATCCAGGCCGGGTAAACGCACCAACCACCGCACGGCGCACCACCGCGGGGCGGCAGCCGCACCAGGCCGTCGCCCCGCTCGCGCGCTGATCCACGACAACCCCTACGACAAGGAAGGAGGTGCAGGAACGTGAAGGGACTGGCGCGCACCATCGCGGTCCGACTGGTCGGCGGCGCGGTCATGATCTGGATCGTGGCCACGTTTACGTTCTTCCTCGTCCACGCCCTGCCCGGCAAACCGGGCGACGTGGCGTACGAGAAGTACGTCGCCATGGGAATGAACTCCCAGGAGGCCAAGGCCAAGGCCTCGGTCATCTACGGGTTCACCTCGCAGGACCCGCTGTTCACGCAGTACACGCACTACATCAGCGACCTGCTCCACGGTCACCTCGGGATCTCGATCTCCTACAGCGGCGTGCCGGTCGCGGATGTCATCGGCGACGCCCTGCCGTGGACCGTCATCCCCATCATGAGCGGCCTGCTGATCAGCTTCTGCATCGGTGTCAGCAGTGGTGTGGTCGCGGCGGTGAAGCGGTCGTCCCGCCTGGGCAGCGGGCTGAGCCTGGCCGCCTCGATGATCGCCGGCATCCCCTCGTTCGTGATCGCGATCCTGCTCATCACCGTCTTCTACACCAACCTGGGAGCCTTGCCGTACGGCGGCACCGTCTCCGAGACACTCCTGGTGGACCCCGGATGGAACGCCGAGTACATGTCGTCCGTCGCGTATCACGCGATCCTCCCGGTCGCCACGTACGTCCTCATCTCCTACGGCGGCTGGATGCTCAGCATGCGCTCCAGCGTGGTCTCCGTCCTCGGTGACGACTTCATCCTCGCCTCCGAGTTGCGAGGCATCACCCCCAGCACGCGGATGCGCTACATCGGCCGCAACGCGATCCTGCCGCTGTTCACCACCCTCGCCCTCTCGTTCGGCACGCTGTTCGGCGGAGCGATCCTGATCGAGGCCACCTTCAACTACCCCGGCGTCGGGCAGCTGCTGCTGAACAGCATCGGCAAGCGTGACTATCCCCTGATGACCGGTGCCTTCCTGCTGATCACCACCGCGGTGGTGCTTGCGAACATCGTCGCGGACCTCCTCTACTCCGTGATCGACCCCCGAGTGAGGCGCTGACCATGACCACCGCGACGCTCACCGAGCCGTCCCGTCCGGCTGATGCCCCCTCTGCGAGGCGTTCCCGCTGGACCGGCATCTGGCGCGTCCTCACGCGCAAGCCCGGCCGGATCGTCGGCCTGTCCATCCTGGTGTTCTTCGTCCTGATGGGCACCTTCGGCCCGATGCTCTACGGCGACCAGCTCGCCATCGACCCGGACGCGATCTATCAGGCGCCGAACGCGGAGCACTGGCTCGGAACCGACTTCGCCGGCTCCGACGTGCTCCAGGCCACTGTCGTCGGCAGCCGCTATGTACTGCTCACCTGTTCCCTCGCCGCCCTGTTCGCCTCGACGATCGGCACCACCGTCGGTCTCCTGGCCGGCTTCCACCGCGGCTTGCCCGACTCCGCGCTGATGCGTTTCACCGACTTCGTCCTCACGGTCCCCGGCCTGCCGTTGCTCGTCGTGCTCACCACCGTGTGGAAGTTCGACAGTCCGCTGGAGATGGGCTTCGTGCTCGGCGTCGTCGGCTGGGGCGGCATCGCCCGCGCCGTCCGCTCCCAGGCGCTGAGCCTGCGCGAGCGCGGCTTCCTGGAGGCCGCACGCGGCCTCGGGCTGCCCAGCCGGCACATCATCGTGCGCGAGCTCCTCCCGAACATCGCCCCGTACGTGGCGATGCACCTGCTCCTGTCGGTCATCGGCTTCGTCGAGGCCCAGGTCGGGCTGTTCTTCCTCGGCATCGTGCCGTTCACCAGCACCAACTGGGGCGTGATGATCAACCAGGCGGTGTTCTCCGGAGGAGCGCTGCAGAGCCCCGAGGCGATCTTCTACCTGCTCGCCCCGCTCACCTGCATCCTGCTCCTGATCATGGGCGTGGTGCTGTTCCTGGACGCGATCGACGAGCTGTTCAACCCGCGACTGAGGGAGCGCTGATGACCACGACGACGAAGAAGTCCGCGCCCGAGGCCGCGGAGGCCGAGGTCCGCGTGCGCGACCTCAGGGTCCACTACCGCATCAACGGTTCGGAGTACCCGGCTGTCGCGAACGCCTCCCTCGACCTGCGTCGCGGTGAGATCACCGGCCTGGTGGGGGAGTCCGGATCGGGCAAGTCGACCCTGGCCCTGTCCCTGATGAACGCCGTGCCCGAGCCGGGCCGGATCGCGGGCGGCGCCATCCACGTCGACGGCATCGGTGACGTGACGACGCTCAGCGCCAAGACGATGCGGACGGTGCGGGGTTCGGCGCTCGGATACGTCTTCCAGGCGTCGCAGAACTCCATGAACCCGCTGAAGACCATCGGCAAGCAGATTCTGGACCTGGGCCGCTCGCACGACGTCAAAGATCTCCCGGGCCTGCTCTCCCGCGCCAAGCAGATCGCCGAACGGATGGGCCTGGACGGCAATCGCGTTCTCGACTCCTATCAGCACGAGCTGTCCGGCGGCATGCGCCAGCGCCTTGGCATCGTCTTCGCCCTCGTGCTGAACGCCAAGGTCCTCATCCTGGACGAGCCGACCACGGCTCTGGACGTACTGTCCCAGTCCGCGGTGCTGAAGATCATCCGCCAGGTGCACGACGAGAACAACCTCAGCACCCTCATCGTCACCCACGACATGGGTGTGGTCTCGGAACTCGCCGACAACCTGGCCGTGATGTACGGCGGCCGGATCGTCGAGCACGGCCCGACGCTGGATCTCCTCCGCAACCCCACCCACCCCTACACCAAGGCTCTGATCGGCGCCACGGCACGCATCGTCGGCGACCCGGCCGCGGCCCGCGCCCTGCCGGGCCGCCCGCCGGACCTCACCACCATCCCGAGGACGGGTTGCGTGTTCCGTGACCGCTGCGTCTTCAAGATGGACATCTGCGCCGAGGACGAGCCGCAGCTCGCGGAGCACTCGGCAGGCCACCGGCGGGCGTGCCACGCGGACGCCGCCGTGGTCGGCCCCACCACCTCGAAGGGAGACGCGTCGTGATCGAGGCGCGCGGCATCACCCGCACCTACCACTCCCGCGGGGCCTTCACCGGCGAGCGCACGGTCCACGCCCTGCGTGGCGTGGACTTCACGCTCCCCAAGGGCGGTGCGGTCGCCTTCATCGGCGAATCGGGCTGCGGCAAGACGACGCTGGGCAAGATCCTTACGGGGATCGAGACCTTCGACGGCGGCGAACTCGTGGTCGACGGCGTGGCGCTCTCCAAGCTCTCGCCGCGTAAGCGCGCCCCGTACTTCCGGCGCATCCAGATGATCCACCAGGACCCGTACTCGGCCCTGAACCCCACCCGTACGATCGAGCAGATCCTCGGCGATCCGCTGCGGATGCGCGCGAAGGAGACGGGTGGCGCCTCTTCGGCGTCCGGTGTACGTGCACGGGCCTCGGAACTCCTGGAACTGGTGGGTCTGGAGCCGGACGGCGTCCTCCCCAAGTACCCGCACCAGCTCTCGGGCGGTCAGCGTCAGCGTGTGGTCATCGCCCGCGCGCTCACCGTCGACCCCGAGGTGCTCATCGCGGACGAGGCCGTTTCGATGATCGACGTCTCGATGCGCCTGGGCATCCTCGCCCTCCTCCACGACCTGCGTGAACGCCTGGGCATCTCGCTGGTCTTCATCACCCACGACGTGGCGACGGCGCGGTACGTCGGCGAGGGGGCCGAGCTGCACGTCATCTACCGCGGGCAGGTCATCGAGAGCGGCCTCACCGACGACGTCATCCAGGGACCCGTCCATCCCTACACGCAGTGCCTGCTCTCGGCGATCCCGATCATGCGAGGTCTGGAGGAGGCGGGACCCGACCGGCTGGCGCCACTGGCCCCGCTGGACGAGAAGGTGGCCACGGACGGCTGCCTGTTCGCACCCCGCTGCCCGTTCGCCACCGAACGCTGCACGGCCGAACGGCCCGTCCTCGAAGCGGTGGGGGAGTCCGGACAGCTCCACGCCTGTTTCCACCCCACGGCGCGGCGCGTGGTCGGTGTCGAGATTGCGCCGGCCGCCGTCTGACCTCCGGCATCAGGCATCGGGCGGACCCGCTCCATCCAGGGGGCGGGCCCGCCCGCACCCATGTTCAGAAAGGAACCCCGTGAGAGTCCTGGGACTCAGCTCCGGCACCTCGCACGACGCGATCGACGCGGCCGTCGTCGAATTCGGCCTGGACGACGACACCTTGCACGGCACCCTCGTCCACTCGGCCGCACACCCCTACCCGGCCGAACTGCGCGCCGAGATCCTGGACGCACTGCCCCCGCGGGATGTGACGCTGGCCGCGGTGTGCCGACTGGACACCCTCATCGGACAGTCCTTCGCCGACACCGCGGCGGCGACGGTGGCCGCGGCAGGGCCGGTCGACCTGGTCTGCTCGCACGGCCAGACCCTCTACCACTGGGTGGACGACGGGACCGTGCGTGGCACCCTGCAACTCGGCCAGCCCGCCTGGATCGCCGAGCGTCTGGGCGTGCCGGTGGTGTCCGACGTCCGCACCGCCGACGTGGCCGCGGGCGGCCAGGGCGCACCCCTGGTGTCGCTGCTGGACACGCTGCTGCTCAGCGGACTGCCAGGTCCGGCGGGGGCGCTGAACCTCGGTGGCATCGCCAATCTGACGTCGGTCGGGCGGGGCGCGCCGGTTGCCTTCGACACCGGTCCCGCAAACGCACTGATGGACGCGGCCGCACTGGCAGGGACCGGCCGGCCGTACGACGAGGACGGCCGGCTCGCCGCCGCCGGACAGGTGGACCCGGCGTTGCTCGCCGCTCTGCTCGCCGAACCGTACTACCGGCGCGAGCCGCCGAAGAGCACCGGCAAGGAGCTCTTCCACGCCGACTACCTGGCCGGGTATCTGGCCGGGCGTCCCCCGCTCCCGGTCGAGGACCTCCTGGCCACCTTGGCCGAACTGACTGCGCGCACGGTTGCGGACGCGGTACGGGAGCGAGGCCTGCGGAGCCTGGTGGTGTCCGGCGGCGGCGCGGACAACCCGGTGCTGACCGAGCGGATCGGCGCACTGCTGCCGGGAGTCGAGCTGCTGCGCTCCGACGCGCTGGGGCTGCCCTCGGCCGCCAAGGAGGCGGTGGCTTTCGCGTTGCTCGGCTGGTTCACCGCGCACGGTCTGCCGGGTACGCTGCCCAGCTGCACCGGGGCGACGGGAGGACGGGTGCTGGGCCGGCTCACCCCGGGCCACGGGCCGCTGCGGCTGCCGGAGCCGTTGACCGGGCCTCCGGCTGCCGCCCGCTTCAGCTGCTGACCTCGCCCTCGTGCCCGCCCGGCCCGGAGGGCGAACGAACCGGCCGGGCGGGCCGAACCGTGACGCTCCTCCGGGCGCGGGAGGCTGCTCAGCCCTGCACCCCCGCCGCTGCGCCGCTGGTGTCCGAGAGGTCGACGTCGATGCGCATCGCGTGCCCGTACAGCTCAGCCTCGGCGCGCAGTGAGGCGCTCACGCTGGACGCCTGACGGAATCCGTGGCCCTCGCCCTCGAAGAGCAGGTAGCGGTGCCACAGCCCGCGTCGGGCCACCGCGTCGACGATGCGTTCGGCCTGGTCGGGGCGGCAGATGAAGTCGTCGGCTCCCTGCAGCATCACCAGCGGGCCGGTGATCTGCCCGGCCTTCCGGATCGGCGACACCCGGTCGAACCGCTCCTGGTCCTCGGGCAACTTCCCGACCAGGTACTCCATGTAGCGGGACTCGAAGTCATGGGTCTGCCCGTAGATCCAGGTCTCCGGGTCGCTGATGGGGTAGTACACCGCCCCGCAGCAGAAGGTGTCGGTCGACGTCAGCGCCGCGAGTGTCGTCCAGCCACCCGCCGAGCCGCCGCGGATCGCGGTGCGCGACGGGTCCGCGAGCCCGGCGGAGGCCAGTTCCGAGGCGACCGTCACCGAGTCCTCGACGTCGGTGACACCCCAGGTGTGCCGTAGCCGGTCCCGGTAGGCGCGGCCGTAGCCGGTGGAGCCGCCGTAGTCGACGGCGGCCACGGCGAAGCCCCGGCTGCAGAAGAGTGAGAACTCCGCATCGGGGGCGGCGCCGTTGGAACTGGTGGGCCCACCGTGGATGTGGATCAGCAGCGGCGGTGCCTCGCCTGCCGGGCCGGTGCAGTCCGGGCTGGTGGGCGGATAGTAGACGTACTGCACGTCGCCTCCGTCCGCGGCCTTGGCGACCCGCCGCTCCGGCACCGCCCGCCAGGCGTCGTACGTGGTGTCGCGCTCACCGTTGCAGCGCACCGGAGTGCTGCCGTCGAGCGGCACCCGCAGCACTGCGTGGCCGAGCGTGGGGGAGGCCGCCAGCACCACCGCGGCGTGGTCGTCGGCCCACAGGTCGGAGCCGAACTCCGTCCACTCGGGCGCCAGATCGCGCAGCGTGCCGTCGGCGGGATCCCACAGCGCGAACCGCTGTTCGCCGACGCCGTGCCGCAGCACCACCCCCGCCGCCGTGGCCGCGAACCAGCTTCCGCCGACCCGCCACAGGGCACCAGCGCACTCCCGCTCCATGGGTAGTACGCACTCGGCGAGCCAGTCCCCGTCGGGCGCCGGGGTGATCCGGAAGAGGTTCGCCCAGCCGTCCGGGTCGGCCATCGCGTACAGCGTGCCGTCGGGCGCCCAAGCCGCCTGCGGTACGGAAACCTCACCGCCGCCCAGTACCCGCACCGGCTCCCCCGCGACGCCGTCGGCCAGCGGCGCGACCATCAACTCGGTGGTCTCCCAAGGCATCTGCGGGTGGTCCCAGCCGAGCCACGCCAAGTGCAGTCCGTCCGGGCTGATCCGCGGAGTGGACAGGAAGTGGTGGTCGCCGCCGACCACCCGCAGCCGGTCCGGCGCGGTGACGGCCGAGCCGTCGAGCGGCACGGCGACGATGTCGCGACGGGTGCGGGGAGCCGGATCCTCGCCCGGTTCCCGGGCCGCCCGGGTGACCTCCCGGACCAGCCAGACCTCGGTGCCACTCGGCGCGAACACCGGGTCCGCCCAACAGGTCTCGTACTCGGCCGGGTCGGCAGGGGTCAGAGGGGTCAGTTCACCGGTACCCCCCGTTCCCAGGGGGGCGGTCCCGGTCGCGTACAGCCGCTGATCGCGGTGGTCGGTGAAGACCAGCAGATGCGGGGCGCCGTCCTGGCCGGGACGGACCGCATACGGGCGGCCGCCGTAGCCGAGTGAACGGTTGCGCACACTGACCCCCTCCGGCAGCACCGGCTCGGGGGCGTGCCCGGAGCCGGTGCGCAACAGCCTCACGGTGGCGGTCGCCGGGTCGTTGGCGCACCACCAGGTCTCCTCGCCGACGCCGGACGGCCAGCTCGTGGATCCGGAGCCGGCCGCGGCCGAATCGGCGGTCAGCGGTGAGGGCCACTCGCCGTAGGGGAGGACGCGGCGCTCGGTCATCGAAGGTCTCCTGAGAGGTCTATGGCGGCGCCGGCGCCGTCGCGGAGCAACAGGTCGGCGGGGGTCTCGCGACGCACCAGGAGGCGCGCCTGCCCATCGCGTACGGCGACGACGGCGGGGCGCGGCTGGAAGTTGTAGTTGCTGGCCATGACGTGGTGGTAGGCGCCGGTCGCGGGCACCGCCAGCAGATCGCCTACGGCCAGGTCGTCCGGGAGCGCGATGTCGGGTACGACGATGTCGCCGCTCTCGCAGTGCCGGCCGACGACGAGTGAGTGGACGGGCCGGCCGGTCAGCCTGCGGTTGGCGGTCCAGGCGGTGTACGAGGCCTGGTAGAGGGCGGGGCGCAGAGCGTCGCTCATACCGCCGTCGACGGAGACGAAGCGTCGCTCGAGGCCCTGCTTGACCACACCGACCTCGTAGAGCGTGACACCGGCGGTGCCGATCAGGGAACGGCCCGGCTCCACCGCGAGCCGGACGGAGGCAGGGTCCAGCTCCTCGGCGACCCCGGCCCGCAGCGCGGCCACGAACTCGGCGGGCGCCAGTCGTTGCTGGCCGGGCACATAGGCGATTCCGGCGCCGCCGCCGAGATCCAGCTCGTCGATACGGATGCTGTGCCGCTCGGCGAGCATGCGGACGAATGCGGCCACCCGCGAGGCGGCCCGCCGGATGCCGGACGGGTCGAGTATCTGCGAACCCAGGTGGGAGTGGATGCCCGTCAGGCGCAACGAGGGGATGCCACTGACGGTGAGGACCGCCCGTTCGGCGAATCCACCGTTGACCGGGAAGCCGAACTTCACGTCGTCGCTGCCGGTGGCCATGTAGTCGTGGGTGTCGGCGGCGACGCCCGGCGCGATGCGCAGATACACGTCCTGGACCCGGCCGGCGTCGGCCGCGTAGCCGGCGAGCCGGTCGATCTCCTCGGCACAGTCGACGACGACCACCCCGACCCCGTGCTCGACGGCCGCGCTGAGCTCGGCGGGGAGCTTGTTGTTGCCGTGCAGCACGATGTGGGCGGGGTCGAAGCCCGCGGCGACGGCGAGTTCGAGCTCGCCGACGCTGCAGACGTCCAGGTGCAGACGCTCCTCGCCGACCCAGCGGACCATCTCCGGGCAGAGGAAGGCCTTTGACGCGTAGTGCACGCGGTCCGCCCCGGACTCCCGCCACTGGCGGGCCCGCTCGCGGAAGTCCGCCTCGTCCACGACGTAGAGCGGCGTGCCGCAGGCCTGGGCGACAGCCGTCATCGGCACGGAACCCACGTGCAGTTCGCCGTCCATGTCCTTGGCGGTGAGCGGCCAGATGTCCGGTGCCTCGTCCGGTCCCGCGGCGCGGGTGGGGGCGGCGTCGGGCGAGTTGTCGACTGGTGGAACCACCTGCGTCACTCCTTCGTGAGGACGACGAGCAGAAGCAAGTCGTCGCTGGTCTGCGTGATCTGATGCTCTTCGGATGCGGCGAAATGGCAGGCGTCGGCCGGATTCAGCACGCGGGCGGTGTCCGAGACGCGGAGCCGGCACTGTCCGGCCAGCACCACCACGAGTTCCTCTCCGGCGTGCCGGATCGGTCGGGCGTGATCGCCCGGTTCACCCCTTATCAGGCGTGAATGGAGCACGGTCGCGTCATGAGCCGTCATGTTCCAGATTCCTTGACCGTCCGACATTGCGGTCAAGCCCGGAAGTGTGGTGAAACGTGCCGGGAACGGGCTGTTGTCGGAAGTGTCGCCACGTCCGGCGCCGAGCAGCTCGTGCAGTTCGAGACCCAGCACCTTCGCGAGCTGCGCCAGGCTGCGGACGGTCGGATTCGCCGAGCCGGATTCGATCTGCGACACGTACGCGGGCGAGAGACCTGACCCGGCCGCGGTGGCGGCCAGGGTCAGGCCTGCCGTCCTGCGTGCCGAGGCAACGACCTTGGCCAGTCGGGCGGTTGCCCGATCTGCGGCGGACGCCTCGACCGATGAGTCGACCGTCGGCGGGGCGGGGGCTGGAACATCCCTTGACTCAGGCATGCGGTGACAGTAATACTCGCGCCACCTTAGATCAATGTATCCGCCAGCAAGTGATACTCAGGGAAGAAATCCCTGGTCGTAGCGGTGGAGTTCACGGCATGGAGGGAGGTTTTGATGTCTGTCCTGACGCCCGACCTCGTGCTTCGACTGTTGGAGCGCGCCGCTGCGCACTGCGGCCCCGGGGCCGTCCGCCTGCACGCCGTACTCGCTGCGGACTTCCCCGCCGCGCTGTCCCGGCGCCCCGCCCAACTCCTGCGCGCCGCCGACGCGAACGCCGAGGATCTCGACCAGCTGCTCGCCATGGCGGGCTTCGCCGACACCGAGGACCTGCGTGCCTGCGCCGCCCGTGAGACGGGCCGCCGGCTGCCCGTTCCCGACCAGCGCATCGCCGACCGGGAAGGTGAACCCGGAGATCGGACCGCGCTGCGCCGTATCCTCGCGCGGGAGCAGGAGAACCTGGCCGGCACCCTCGACGCGCTGCATGCCAACGGCGCCCTGGAACTCGCCGCGCGCGCCGTGGTCGCGGGCCGCCGCCGTTGGGTGTTCGGTGACATGAAGTCCATCGGGTACGCGGCTCTGGTCGCGGCCGATCTCTCCGCCGCGCTCCGTGACGTCACCCTCGTCCAGCCCGGAATGGGAGCGGCCGTCACCGCCCTCGCCGACGCAGGCGACCAGGACGTACTGATCACCTTCAGTTTTCGCAGTTACAGCCGCCACACCGTACGCGTGGCCCGTGAGTTCCATGCGCTGGGCGGCACGGTCGTAGCGATCACCGACGGCTACGACAGCCCGGTGTGCGCCTACGCCACCCATGTCCTCGCGGTGAACACCCGGAGCGAGTCGCGCACCCACTCGCCGACCGCCGTCACCGCCACCGGCCATCTGCTCGCCTCACTTGCCGCGGCCGGAGCGAAGGGCGCGGCCCGTCGCGCCCAGCGCCGCCACGCACTCACCTGGGCGCTGAGCGACGGCGAGGGCACCACTCCCGCCGACCCTCCTGAGAGGACCGCTCCGTGATCCCGGAGTTCACCGACCCTTCCGCAGAGCAGTTCTCCCACCACGAGACACTGGCCGCCGACACGATCGACCACTGCTCGCGGCTGATCCGCTTCGACACCAGCAACTACGGCGGCGGCGATTCGCGCGGTGAGCGGGAAGCCGCCGAATGGGTGGCCGAAGTCCTCGCGGACGCCGGATACACGCCGCAGGTGCTGGAGTCTGAGCCGCGCCGCGCCTCCACCGTGGTCCGGATCCCGGGCGCCGACCCGCTGGCCCCCGCACTGCTGGTCCACGGCCATCTGGACGTCGTGCCGGCCGAACCCTCCGACTGGTCCTTCGACCCGTTCAGTGGCGAGGTCACCGACGGCGCGGTACGCGGCCGGGGCGCCCTGGACATGAAGGACATGGACGCGATGATGCTGGCCTGCGCCACCGGATTCGCCCGGACCGGTACCCGCCCGCCGCGCGACATCGTGATGGCGTTCGTCGCCGACGAGGAGGACACCGGCGCGTACGGAGCGGGGTTCCTCGTCGACAAGCACCCCGGACTCTTCGAGGGTGTCACCGCCGCCATCAGCGAGTCCGGCGGCTACAGCGTCCATCTGCCCAACGGCCGCCGTCTCTACCCGGTCGCCACCGGCGAGCGCGGCAGCGCCTGGATGACCCTCAGCGCGCACGGCACCGCGGGCCACGGCTCCCGCCGCAACCCCGACAACGCCGTGGCCACTCTGGTACGCACCGTGGCCGAACTGACCGCGCACACCTGGCCGGTTCATCTGATCCCGCCGGTCCGGGCGCTGCTCGACGGGCTCGGGTCGGAACTCGGCATCACGATCGACCCGGCCGACCCGGCGAGCGTCGCCCGACTCGGCGAGGCCGCACGGCTGGTGGAGTCGACCATGTCCAACTCGCTCAACCCGACCCGGCTGAACGCCGGATACAAGCACAACGTCATCCCCAGCGAAGCCACCGCCGGTATCGACGGACGCGTCCTGCCCGGAGCCGAAAAGGAGTTCTTCGCCGCCGTCGACGCGGTGCTCGGTACCAAGGTGACCCGCGAGTTCGCCAGCTGGACCGAGCCGGTCGCCGCCGACCACACCTCGCCGGAGTTCGCGGCCATGGCGGACGCCCTGCGCGCCCACGACCCGCAGGCCCTGGTCCTGCCGTTCTGCATGTCCGGCGGCACCGACGCCAAGGCCTTCGCCCGGCTGGGCATCGCCGGCTACGGCTTCGCCCCCGGCACCACCCCGCCCGGTTTCAACAGCTGGAACTACGTACACGGCGTCGACGAGCACGTCCTCACCGACAGCCTCGCCTTCGGTGTCCGGGTCCTGGACACCTTCCTCCGGGCGGATCCGGCCGGCCCCGCATCGGGCTGACCCGACGGCCTTCACCGGCCGCACGACAGACGAGACACGCGGCATCGCCCCGGCTCGCCACAGCAAGCCAGCACACAGCACGTTCACCGGTGCGACGCGGACCCCCGAGGTCCGCGTCCTGCCCACGCTCCTGGATTGGCACGAAATGACACACACAATGGTCCGCAGCTCGACAGGCCGTCGTGCTACGGCACTGGCCGCCGCAGCCCTCACCGGCGCTCTCGCCCTCGGCTCGGTCGCTCTGGCCCCCGGGGCCGCAGCCGACACCAAGGGCACCACCCTGCGCGCCGCGATGACCGGCAACGGCATCGACTCGCTGAATCCGTTCCTGGCGTACTTCGCCGGCTCGCTGGACGTCTTCAGCGCCGTCTACCCCTCACTGAACTCCCTGAACACCGACGGCACTCCCGCGCCGTACCTGGCGACCAAGTGGACGCCGTCGGCCGACAAGCTCACCTGGACCTTCACCCTCCGCAAGGGACTGAAGTGGTCGGACGGCCGGCCGATCACCGCCGAGGACGCCGCCTGGACCCTCAATCTGATCCGTACGAACGAGGTGGCAGGCACTGCCAACGGCTCACTCGTCGAGAACTTCGCCTCGGTCACCGCGCCCGACGCCACGACGCTGGTCATCAAGACCAAGAAGCCCCAGGCGAACACCCCGTTCGTGTCCATCCCCTACAGCGGTGTGCCGATCGTTCCCAAGCACGTCTGGGAGAAGCACGTCACGGACCTCAAGGACTTCAAGAACGACTCCGGCGACATCGTCGGTTACGGCCCTTGGACGCTCACGGCCTACAAGCCGGAGCAGTACGTCAAGTACGACGCCAACAAGGACTTCGTCCTCGGCGCCCCGAAGTTCGACCACCTGGTCCAGCAGCGGTACAAGGCCGTCGACGGCGCTGTCGCCGCACTGCGCAGCGGCCAGCTCGACTACGTGTCCGATCTGAATTCCACCCAGTTCAAGGCCCTGCAGAGCGACAAGCGGACCACCGCCTTCCAGAACGCCGGCCGCCGCTGGATGAGCGTCGCGATCAACTCCGGTGCCCGTACCCGCTCAGGTAAGAAGATCGGCACCGGGAACCCGGCTCTCGCCGACGCCGCCGTGCGTCGCGCCATCGCGCAGGCGACCGACAAGCAGACCCTCGTCGACAAGGTGCTCGACGGCCTGGGCCAGGTCGGCTCCGGCTACATCCCGCCCACCTGGAAGCAGTGGGCGTGGAAGCCCGCCCCGGGCGACGAGCAGTCGTACGACATGGCGAAGGCCAACTCCATACTGGACGAGGCCGGTTACACCAAGGGCAAGGACGGAATCCGTGTCTCGCCCAAGACGAAGAAGCCGCTGAAGCTGCGCCTGGGCACCCACTCCGACGCCGCCACCGACACCCAGATCGCCACCTACCTCACCGGGTGGATGAAGCAGATCGGTGTCGAGCTGACCGCCGAGCCGCTGAGCTCCACCAAGCTCAACGACGATCTCGCCAAGGGCGACTGGGACCTGCTGATGGACGGCTGGGGCACCGGCCCCGACCCGACGTACCTGCTCTCCATCCAGAACTGCGACGCGCTGCCGCTGGACGACGGCACGAACGGCTCCACGGACTCCTTCCACTGCGACAAGGAGTTCGACAAGCTCTTCAAGCAGCAGGTCACCGAGTTCGACCCGGCGCAGCGCGCGGCGACCGTCGGCAAGATGCAGGACATCCTCTACAAGGCCGACAACAACGTCATCCTGTACTACGCCACGGGCCTGAGCGCGACGAACGCCCGTACGGTGAAGAACCTCGCGGTCGGCAAGGCGGACTCCGCGGGCGTCTACCCGATGCAGTACACCTTCGGCCAGTTCCGCAGCGCCACCCCGGTCGCCGCCGTGAAGGAAGCCTCGTCGGGCTCCACCACCCTGTGGGCCGGCATCGGCATCGGCGTGCTCGTCGTGGCGGGCCTCGCCTTCGGCATCAAGCGCCGCTCGTCGGCCGACGAGCGGGAGTAACCACCTCGCCCGCCCCGCGCACCTGGTCGCAGCACCGGGTGTGCGGGGTCCACCAGACCGAGCAGATCGAGAACTCATGACCATTACGTCCGATACGTCCGACAGCGCGAGCGCCGTCGGCCCCGTGCCCGGGAGCGACGCGGCCGACGCCGCCTCCCGCCCGGGCTCGGGGCGGGCAGACTTCCTCCGCTTCCTGGGCAGCAAGCTCGCCGCAGCTGCCGTGAGCTTCGTCATCGTCCTGGGCATCGGCTTCGTGATCTTCCAGCTGATGCCCTCGGACCCGGTCCAGACGATGACCCGCGGCCGGCCCACCAGCGATGCCCAGATGGCTCATCTGCGCCAGACGCTGGGCCTGGACCAGCCGGTGTGGGAGCGGTTCCTGCACTTCGTCAACGACATCGTCCACCTGGATCTGGGCCGTTCCTGGCAGTACCAGCAGGATGTCTCCTCCCTCATCGGCGAACGCGTCGGCCCCACCCTGCTCCTGATGGGCACGGCCACCGCGATATCCGTGGTGGTCGGCCTGTGGCTGGGGGTGCGCAGCGGATGGCGGCACGGCAGCCTCTTCGACAAGATCACCTCCTCGGCGGCGCTCACCTTCTGGTCAGTCCCCACCTACTGGCTCGGCATGATCCTGCTGATCTGGCTCAGCGTCGGCCTCGATCTGTTCCCCTCCGGCGGCATGTCCGACCCGTCGCTCGGTGCCACCGGCTTCGGCCATGTCCTCGACGTGGCCCGTCACATGGTGCTGCCGTGTCTGACGATGGTGCTCGTGGTGTTCGCCCAGTACGTGTCGATCATGCGCTCGTCGATCATCGATGAGCTGGGCAGTCCGTATCTGCTGACGGCCCGGGCCAAGGGACTCGTCGACGACGCCGTTCGCCGCAAGCACGCCGTGCCCAACGCGCTGCTGCCCTCGGTCACCGTGATCTTTCTTCACCTGGGCACGATGGTCGGCGGAGCGATCACGGTCGAGACCGTGTTCAGCTGGCCGGGTCTCGGCTCGCTGACCATCGAGGCACTCAAAGTGCCCGACATCCCCGTACTGCAGGGCACGTTCATCATCTTCAGCGCCAGTGTGATCCTGATGAACCTCCTCGCCGACGTGCTCTACCGCTTCCTCGACCCCCGGGTGCGTGTGCGATGACGATTTCCGACACCACTGACATCACCGCCGCGGCAGCCCCGGCCGGTTCACCTCCCCGGCTGGCCTCCGTCGGCCGTTTCATGCGCGCCTACGCCAAGCGCCCGTCCGGTCTCGTCGGCCTGGGCATCCTGCTCGTCGCCACGGTCCTCGCGCTCTGCGCCCCGCTCTTCATAGGCCCCGAGCAGCTCGACGTCACCAAGGTCGACGGCCCGCTGCTCTCCGCGCCCGGTTCCGGCTACCTCCTCGGGACCGACCAGGCCGGCCGCTCCGTGGTGGACCTGCTGATCTGGGGTTCGCGCTCGTCGCTGTCCATCGGTGTCATCGCGACCGTGCTCACCATGGTGCTCGGCTCGACGATCGGACTGCTCGCGGGCCATTACCCGGGCAAGCTCGGCAAGGCCCTGATGCACGTCACCGACTGGTTCATCGCGCTGCCCAGCCTGCCGCTGGCCATCTCCCTCGCCGCGGTCCTGGGGCAGGGCACCGCGTCCATCACCATCGCCATCGCGGTGACCTCCTGGACGTCCACCGCCCGCCTGGTCCGTGCCCAGACCCTCGCCGTGGAGGCCCGCCCGTTCATCGAGCGCGCCAAGGTCCTCGGCGCGGGCAACCGCCAGGTGATGGTTCGTCATGTCCTGCCGAACGTGGCCCCGTTGATCCTGGTCTCCGCCACCCTCACCGTCGCCTCGGCGATCCTCTCCGAGGCCACCCTGACCTTCCTCGGTCTCGGCGACCCGACCGGCGTCTCCTGGGGTTCCATGCTCAATGCCGCCTTCTACCAAGGCGCCATGACCTCCGGTGCCTGGTGGTACGTCGGTACGCCCGGCATCGCGATCCTTCTCGTCGTCCTCGGCTTCACCCTCACCGGGCGTGCCGTGGAACACGTCCTCAACCCGCGGATGGTGGGCTGACCATGACCCTGCTCGACGTACGCGACCTCTCCGTCACCTACCGCGACGGCGACAGCCTCATCCCCGCCGTGCGCGGTGTCAGTTTCACCCTGGACCGGGGCGAGACCCTCGGCGTGGCCGGCGAATCCGGCTCCGGCAAGTCGACCATGGTGCTCAGCCTGCTGCGGCTGCTGCCCAAGAGCGCCAAGGTCACCGGACAGGTGCTGTACGAAGGCGAGGACCTGCTCGCCGCCAAGTGGTCCGCACTGCGCACCGTGCGCTGGAACGGCGCGTCCGTGGTCTTCCAGGGCGCCATGAGTGCGCTCAACCCCGTGCGCCCCATCGGTGAGCAGATCTGCGAGCCGATCCTGCTCCACGAGAAGGTGTCCCCGCGCACCGCCCGCGAACGCGCCGCCGAACTGCTCGACAGCGTCGGCATATCGCGGCGGCGCATGGGCAGCTACCCGCACGAGTTCTCCGGCGGCCAGCGTCAGCGCATCATGATCGCCATGGCCCTCGCCTGCCGCCCCGACCTGATCATCGCCGACGAGCCCACCACCGCCCTCGATGTGATGGTGCAGGCGCAGATCATGGAGCTCTTCACCGAGCTGGTACGGAACTCCGGCGTCGGCGTCATCATGATCAGTCACGACCTCTCGGTGCTCTCCGAGATGTGCGGCCGGCTCGCCGTGATGTACGCCGGCGAGATCGTCGAGACCGGCCCTTCGCAGCAGGTCATCGAAGCTCCCCGGCACCCGTACACCGAGGCACTGGCCAGGGCGTTCCCCACCATCGGTGACCCGGCGTCCCGGTTCGCGCCCTCCGGACTGCCCGGCGACCCGCCGGACGTCGCGGCGCTCGGCACGGGCTGCGCCTTCGTCCCGCGCTGTGTGCACGCCGTCGACGCCTGCCGTACGAAGGCCGTCGAGCTGTGGCCCGCGGGCGATCGGCGCAGCGCCGCCTGTCTGCGCGTTCTGGACGCCCACACCCCCGTAACCGAAGGGAGCCAGGCATGAGTACCGCCGCCCCGGCCCTGGAGGTCAGCGACCTCCGCATCACCTACCCGGCGCGCGCGGGCCGTGGGCCCGCCCGCGCCGTGGACGGAGCCAACCTGACCGTCGGCCAGGGCGAGATCGTCGCCCTGATCGGCGAGTCGGGCTGCGGCAAGTCCACCCTCGCCCGCGCCCTCGTCGGCCTCATCAAGCCCACCAGCGGCGAGATCCGCTACCAGGGCAAGCCCCTCACCTACTCCGCCCGGGCGCTCAAGGAGTACCGCCGCCACGCCCAGCTGGTACTCCAGGACCCGGGCGGCGCCCTCAACCCGCGGCAGAACGTCTACGACGCCGTCGCCGAGGGGCCCCGGCTGCACGGCACGACGGATGAACTCAACTCCCGTGTGCACACGGCTCTTTCACGTGCCGGGCTGCGTCCTCCGGAGCGGTTCCTGCACCGGTTCCCGCACGAGATGTCCGGCGGCCAGCAGCAGCGCGTCGTCATCGCGGGAGCCCTGGCCCTGGACCCCTCGGTGATCGTCGCCGACGAGCCGGTCGCATCCCTCGACGCCTCGGTGCGGGGCGAGATCCTCAAGCTGATACTCGAACTCCGCGACAGCCTGGGCCTGTCCGCCCTCGTCGTCAGCCACGACCTGGGTCTGGCCTGGAACATCGCCGACCGGGTCGCCGTGATGTACCTCGGCCGGATCGTCGAGGTCGGCACCGTCGAGGAGGTGCTGCTGCACCCCAAGCACCCGTACACCAAGGCCCTGCTCTCGGTGCTGCCCGAGGCCGGACGTGACCAACGGCCGACCGTGCTGACGGGTGAGCCCCCGGACCCGACCCGGATCCCGTCCGGCTGCCGCTTCCACCCGCGCTGCCCGCTCTGGCCGGAACTGAAGGGCGCCGAGCGGGCCGCCGCCGGCTGCGACACACGCGAGCTGCCCGTACTGACCGCCGACCCGGCTCCCGCCCAGGCGGCCTGCCATCTCACCCATGGCCGCTGAGCCCGCACTCGTCGTACGCGACGTCGAAGGTCCTGCCGCCATGGCGGCCTGTATCGGTCTGTATGCCGAGGTGATGGGGCTGCGGCCGTCGGACGGGGGCCTCAACCCCCGCCTGCTGACCGCGATCCAGTCCAACGGAGGCATCGTCGTCGCCGCGTACGAGGGCGACGGCGACCCGGCGCGGCCGGTCGGATTCGCATACAGCTTCCTGGCCCGCGAGGGGGGCGGCGAGCTGTTCCAGTTCTCACAGCTCGCCGTGGTCGCCCGCCACCTCCAGGGGCAGGGAGTGGGGCGGCTCCTCAAGCATGCGCAGCGGGAGCGGACCCTGGCCATGGGACTGACCCGCATCCGCTGGTCGTACGACCCCCTGAAGACCCGCAACGCGCACTTCAACCTGGATGTGCTCGGCGGGCGGGTGCGCGTGCTCAAGCCGTCGATGTACGGCGGCGAGGGCTTCGGCGACGACGCGGGCGAACCCACCGACCGATTCCTCCTCGACTGGGACCTGACGCGACCGGCCATGGTCCAGCCGGGACTCCCCGAGCGGGCCTGGCGACCCGGTGAGCGTCTCGCCCACGGCGACGACCTGCTGATCGCCGTACCCGCCCGATGGGATCTGCACCGCACCGTCATAGGAGCGGCCGCGGCCGCCGCGCTGCGCACCTCGCTCAGGGAGACTTTCATCGAGGCCCTGACCACCCATGTCGGGGTCTCCTGCCTGCGTGTCACCGACGACCTCGCGGTCTACCGGTTCGTTCCGCGCGGCACCGACCAGGAGGGCGCCTCATGACGATCACCATCACCGAGATCGAACTCTCCCTTGTACGACTGGACTTGATCCATGAGTTCGAGACCAGCTCCCACCGTAAGTCGCACCTCGACCACATCGTGGTCAGGGCGACCGCATCCGACGGCACGGTCGGCTGGGGCGAGTGCGCCTCGCCCAGCGACCCGTACTACTGCAGCGAATCCACCGAGAGTTGCTGGTACGTACTGAGCGAGCACCTCGCCCCCATGGTCCTCGGCCACGCCTGGGAGCACCCCGACGACGCGACGGCGCTGACCAACCGCCTCTCGGGCAACCACTTCGCCCGCGCCGGGCTCGACATGGCCTGCTGGGACCTGTACGGGCAGGCCCGCGGCGAGACCCTCGCGACCCTCGTCGGTGGCACCGCCGAGAGGATCAGCGCGGGTGTCAGTCTCGGCATCGAGCCGACCGTCGACGCCCTGCTGGATCAGGTCGCCCGGCATGTCGGTGACGGCTACCGCCGCATCAAGCTCAAGTGCCGACCGGGCTGGGACCTGGAGCCGGTACGGGCAGTACGCGCGGCCTTCCCCGGTATCGCCCTCCAGGTCGACGCCAACACCGGCTACCGGGCCGACTCCGCCGAGCACCTGGCCGCCCTCACCGCCCTCGACGACCAGGGCCTGCTGATGATCGAGCAGCCCTTCGCCGAGGACGACCTGCTCGGCCACGCCGGCCTCGCCGCCCGGCTCGACACCCCGGTCTGTCTCGACGAGTCGATCACCTCACCCGCCGTACTGGCCACCGCACTGCACCTGGGCGCGGCCGACATCGTCAACATCAAGGTGTCCCGGCTCGGCGGAATCGGACCGTCCGTCGCAGTGCACGACGTGTGCCGCGAGGCCGGAGTCCCCGTGTGGTGCGGGGGAATGCACGAGTTCGGCATCGGGCGCGCGGCCAACCTCGCCGTCGCCTCACTGCCGGGCTTCACCCTGCCCTCGGACGTCTCCGGCTCCGACAAGTACTACCGCCAGGACATCGTCACCCCGCCGATCCGCGCCACCGAGGGCCTGGTCCCGGTGCCCGACGCCCGCCCGGGCCTCGGTGTCCATGTCGACGAGTCCCTGATCCGGGCGAACCGGCTGAGGCACGCCGTACTGAAGGAAGGCTGAACCGATGCGATTCGACGCCGAGCAGCTGCGCGATCGGGCACTCACCCGCCTGGAGGCCCTCGTCATGGCCGAGAGCCCGTCGGGAGAACCCGAACTCCTCCGGATCGTGAACGCCGATCTGGAGCAGGCCTATCGGGCTCTCGGAGCCCGGGTCACCCGCGAGAGGGGACCGGACGGCGACCACCTGGTCTGCGAGTGGCCGGGTACGGCCCCCGACGACGCACACATACTCCTCATCGGCCACAGCGACACCGTCCTTCCCGTCGGCACCACCGTCGAGCGTCCCTTCACGCTCCACGAGGACGGCGACACGGTCACCGGCCCCGGCGTGTACGACATGAAGGGCTCCCTCGTCGCCATCGAGCTGGCCTTCGTTCTCCTTCGCGAACAGGGCCTCTCCCCGTCCCGCCCGGTGCGCCTGGTCGTCGTCAACGACGAGGAGATCGGCTCCCCGGACGGCCGCCGCATCATCGCCGCCCACGCCGAGGGCGCCTTCGCAGCCCTCGGCTTCGAACCGCCGCTGCCCGGCGGCACACTGAAGACCGGCAGGCGGGGAGTGGCCCGGGTGCGTATCGACGTCCAGGGCGTGGAGGCGCACGCCGGGCTCGACGCCTCACTCGGCACCTCAGCGATCGACGAACTCATCGACCAGATCGCGGTGGTGCGGGGCGCCGTCCCGGCGCCGCCCGCCGCCGAGTTCAACATCGGCAGCATCAGCGGTGGCACCCGCGCCAACGTCGTCGCAGGGACGGCTTCGGCCGAGATCGGCCTGCGCTTCGCCACGCCTGCCGCCGAGGCTGCCGTACTCGGCGCCCTCGACTCCCTCACTCCGGTCCGCCCGGACGCAAAGCTGACCGTCACCCGGCTGTCGTACCGCCCCGCCTGGGAGCGCGACCCGGCAAACCCCCTTGCTGCGCGACTCGCCGCGCTCGCGGCCGAGCGGGGCACCGATCTGCTCACCGGCACCTCGGGCGGCGCCGGTGACACCAACCTCACCGGCTCGCTCGGCATACCCACCGCCGACGGCCTCGGCCCGGACGGCGCGGGCGCCCATTCCATGTCCGAACGCGCCTCGGTCGCCTCACTTCTGGACCGTGCCGCTCTGCTCGCCGCCTACCTCATCGCACCCGAGGAGTCCGCATGACCTCCGCCGAAAACACAGGCCTGCTCCGCCCGCCCGCTCTCGGAGCAGGTGACCGGGTCGCCGTCACCGCCGCCTCGGGCGCGCCGCGCGCCGAGGACCTGGAGAAGGGCGTCGCGGCCCTGGAGAGTCTCGGTCTGATCGTCGACGTGCTGCCCTCGGCGCGCGCCGCCGGCGTCCCATTCGACTATCTCGCAGGCGACGACGCGACCCGCGCCGCCGACCTCACGACCGCTCTCACCGACCCCCGCTACCGTGCCGTCTTCATGGCCCGCGGCGGCTACGGCGCCCAACGCACCCTGGAGGGCGTCGACTTCGCCTCCCTGGGCACCCCCACGCCACGTGTGCTGGTCGGCTACTCGGACGTCACCGCGCTCATCGAGGCGGTCTCGGTGCACCTGGGCTGGGTGTCACTGTTCGGCCCGATGCCCGTCTCGGACGACTTCTCCGCCGGTTCGTACGCCTTCGACTCCCTGGCCAGGACCCTTTTCACCCCGGCCGAGGCCACCCGGCTCTCCTTCCCCGCGGCCCGCACCCTGGTCGGTGGCACGGCCGAGGGCGTCACGCTCGGCGGCACCGCCAGCCTGCTCTGCTCCTCGCTCGCGACCCCCACCTCGCGCCCGGCACGCGGCGGCATCCTCTTCCTGGAGGACGTCGACGAGGAGCCGTACCGGCTGGACCGCATCCTCACCCAGCTGCGCAGGTCCGGCTACCTCGACGGGGTCGCGGGCATCCTCTGCGGCACCTTCACCGGCTGCGGTGACCCGGCCGAGATCGACGCCCTGCTCATCGACCGGCTCGGTGACCTCGGGGCCCCCGTGCTGGCCGGCGCCGACATCGGCCACGGTGTCCCGATGCAGACCTTCCCGGTCGGCGTACCGGCCCGCCTCGATGTCGACGGGGGCACGCTCACCTTCGACGGACCGGTGCTCGCCTGACCGGACCGACGGCCGGTCAGGCGCCCTTCGGGCGGTGGCCGGGAACATCGGCCGGAGAAGTGCGGACGCGGCGGGGAGGAGTTCCCCGCCGCTTCTGCATGTCCTGACCCGGGCTGATCATTCGCCGGCGACCGCTGCGACGGACGCGGTACGGACCGCCGCCTGTTCGGTTGAAGTTCTTCACTCTGAGGGGTTGTTTTCAATCTAGTGAAGCTCTTCAATATGACCAAGCCCGGGTCGCCGAGGCCGCACATGCTCCGCCGAAGCGCTCGTTGTTCACCGGCGAAGCTCCTTCCGTCCCCACGCCACTGAGGCAGGTCGAAGCTGTGAGTGACGCAAACTACGTACCCCAGGACGGTCAGCCGGATCTGGACGCGCTCGTCGCCACAGTGGGAATCCAGATCAAGGCATTGCGCAAGCAAGCCGGTTACACCCTCGACGACCTCAGCCGAGGATCCGGTGTGAGCACCGGCCTCATCAGTCAGATCGAACGGGGCAAGGGCAATCCGTCCTTCGCCACCCTGGTCCAGATCGCGCACGGGCTGGACATCCCCATCGGCAGGCTCTTCCACCTGACCGAACAGATCAGCCCCGTGGTGCGGCGTGCCGAACGGCGCACTCTCGACTTCCACGGCACCGATGGACTCGACGACGCCAGCTACGAGCTGCTCACCCCTACGCTGAACGGCGCGCTCGAGGTCCTCTGGGTCGAGACCCAGCCGGGGCATGACACCAGCAGCACGCCCTTCCGCCACAACGGCGAAGAGTTCGGAATCGTTCTCTCCGGCGTCAAGGACGTCTATCTCGACGGCGTCCGGCACCGGCTCGAGGCCGGTGACTCGATCACGTACTCGTCGAGTACGCCGCACTGGTACGCCAACCCCGGCGACGAGCCGTCGACTTCCGTCTGGGTCATCACCCCGCCCAGCTGGTAGGCGGCCTCCGCCGTACTCCCCTTCCTCAACGCCCCGGCCGTCGGCCCGGGCGCAGGTCCCGCACGGCCTGAGCCGTGCGCCTTTCACCGCGAGGTGCCCCCGCTATGGCATCGCTCCACGAAAGATCAGCTACCGCAGCCCGTAATCCCCTCTCCCAGCGGCGCGCACTGCTGGCGCTCGGCGGCGGCAATGCCGTCGAGTGGTACGACTGGATGGTCTACGGCCTGCTCGCGTCCTCCATAGGACCGCAGTTCTTCCCCGCCACCGACGGCCTGTCGTCCACCATGTCCGCCCTGGCCGTCTTCGCGGTGGGGTTCGCCGCCCGGCCACTGGGCGCCATCGTGTTCGGCACGCTGGCCGACCGACTGGGCAGGCGGCTGGTCATGCTGCTGTCCATCGGATCGATGGTCCTCACCACCACGGTCATCGCATTGCTGCCCTCCCACGCGGTCATCGGCGTGTGGGCAGGCGTGATCCTCCTCGCCTGCCGGATCCTGCAAGGGCTGTCCACCGGCATCGAGGCACCGCTCAACTCCGCCTACATCGTGGAGATGGCGCCGGAGGGCCGCACCGCCCGCTTCGGCAGCATCATCAGCATCTACGTCCAGGTCGGCATCGTCGCGGCGTCACTGGTCTGCTTCCTCACCAGCGAGGCCGTCGGCCCCGAGGTCATGGGTGACTGGGGCTGGCGCATCCCGTTCGTGATCGGCGCGCTGGGCGGCCTCTTCTTCCTCTGGCTGCGCCGCTCCCTGCCGGAGACCCTGCACAGCGCGGCCGACGCCGCGGACCCCGACACCGCCGGGAAGCCCCGGAGGACGGGGGAGGTGTGGGCAGAGGTCGCCCACCACAAGCTGGCGCTGCTCACCGTCATCTTCGTCGTCGCAGCCGCCCAGGCGATCAACTACACCTGGACCACCGGTCTGCCCAACCTGGCCCGCTCCGCATACGCGGAGGACCCCAGCACCGTGTTCGCGGTCACCACCCTGTCGGGCGTGGTCGTCGGCGCGCTCTACCCTCTGGTCGGCCGGCTCGCCGACCGGAAGCGTATCTCGCGGACGTTCATCGTCACCCGCCTCGCGGTCGTCCCACTGGTCTTCGTCGTCCTCGCCTACCAGGGCAAGGGGATGACCACCTTCGCGCTCGTGATGCTGGTGGGCGCCCCGGTACTCGCCTTCACGATGGGCCTCTACAACACGGTGTCCGCCACCTTGATGCCGGCGAGCTGTCGCGTCACCGGCGTCGGTCTCGGCTACGCGGTCGGCGTCGCCGGCTTCGGCGGCACCGCCCCGTACGTCCTGCTGTGGCTGCAGGACGCCGGCGCCGGATGGGCCTTCCCCGTCTATGTCGCCGTGCTCTGCCTGCTCAGCGTTCTGCTCTACATGCTCGCCTTCCGCCGCGGTTCCGTACGCGCCGGAAGCTGAAAGGAGTCCCACCATGTCCACAACAGCCGCGCCGTCCGGCGCACTTGTCCACGGACAGTCCGTCACACTTGACGCCATCGAGGCGCCGGTCGTCCGGCGTTCCGACGTGGTCGTGGTCGGCGGAGGCCCCGCCGGTGTGAGCGCCGCGGTCTCCGCCGCCCGCAGCGGGGCGAGCGTGACACTGCTGGAGCGCTACTCGGCGCTCGGCGGACTCGCCTCCGGCGGCATGGTCCTCGTCCTGGACGACATGATCAACGGCAACGAGATCACGGTCACCGGTATCGTCGACGAGTACGTCGAGCGGATGGCCAAGCTGGGACTCGCGGTCTACCCGCCGGCCGAGGAGCGCGTCTCCTCCCAGGAGATGTGGAACAAGTGGGGCCGCTGGGGGGCATTCGACTTCCACTCCCACACCAGCCCCAAGCCGATCTGCTACGCGGTCGCCTTCGACCCCGACGGCTGGAAGCGCGTGTCCAACGACCTCGTCCGCGAGAGCGGGGTCGACCTCCGGCTGCACAGCTGGTTCTCCCGGCCGATCGTCCAGGACGGGGCGGTCAAGGGTGTCGTCTGCGAGACCAAGTCCGGTCCGCAGGCGGTCATGGGCGATGTCGTCATCGACACCACGGGTGACATCGACGTGGCATCCCGCGCCGGCGCCACGTACGACAAGGACAACTACCTCGTCACCCTGGTCTTCCGGCTCGGCGGCGTGGACACCGCGGCCGCGGAGCGCTTCGAGCAGGAGAACCCGCGGGAGGCCCGCGCGATCAACCGCAAGATCAAGCGGCTGCTCGGCGGCGCCTGGGAGCTGTGGTGGCTCAAGACGCCCGTACCCGGTGTGGTGTGGTGCAACGCGCCGCACATGACCGGATTCGACGGCACCGATCCGGAGTCGCTCACCGAGGCCGAGTTCGAGGCGCGGAGCCGTATCGGCAACGTGCTCGACCACATCAGGTCGGACCTGCCGGGCTTCGAGGGTGCGTATCTGCTCGATGTCGCCGAGCAGATGGGTGTCCGCCAGACCCGTCTGCTGCAGGGCGAGTACGTCGTCACCAAGGACGACGTCACCTCCCGTCGCCACTTCGCCGACAGTGTCTCGCGCGGCCGTGACTACTACACGCCGTACCGCTCGCTTCTGCCGCGCGGCGTCGACCAGTTGCTGGTCGCCGGCCGTCACTACTCGGCCACTCCCGAGGCACAGCGCATCTCGCGCGAGATTCCGCCCTGCATGGCCATGGGCCAGGCCGCCGGTATCGCCGCGGCGACCGCGGTCGAGCAGGGCGTGCCGGTACGGGACGTCGACCCGGCCGTGATCCAGAGCCGGATGCGCGACCAGGGCGCCGACCCGGGCGACGTCCCCGCCGAGAACGCCACCGTCGACGCGACCATGGAGGTCCGCGCATGAGCACCGTACAGCCGCTGAGCGGCATCACCGTCGTCGACTTCACCCAGGTCTTCATGGGCCCGTCGTGCACGCAGCTGCTCGGCGACTACGGCGCCGATGTGATCAAGGTGGAGCGGCCCGGTACGGGCGACATCGCCCGTACCTCGATCCCGGACCCGGCGGGCCTGGACAACCCCATCTTCCTGTCGATCAACCGCAACAAGCGGAGCATCAGCATCGACACCCGTACCGAGGAGGGACTCGAGGCCGTCCAGGAACTGGTGCGCGGCGCCGACGTCGTGGTCAGCAACTTCCGGGCCGGTGTCATGGAGCGTCTCGGCCTCGGCTACGAGGCGCTTCGGGAGCTGAGCCCGCGGATCATCTGGGCATCCGGAACCGGCTTCGGCACCTCTGGGCCTTACGCGCACAAGGGCGGCCAGGACGCCATCGCCCAGGCGTACAGCGGTGTGATGTGGCGCCGGGTCGCGGACGACGACCCCGTGACGCTCTACCCGACCACGCTGTGCGACTACACCACCGGCATGCACCTTCTCCAGGGCATCCTGCTCGCCCTGCTCCATCGCGACCGGACGGGCGAGGGGCAGAAGGTCGAGGTGTCGATGTACGACTCCATGCTCCACATGCAGATGCAGGAGGCGTGCCAGCAGCTCAACCGCGGATCCGAGATCAACTGGGCCGCCATGCCGCTCACCGCCGTGCTTCCCACCAGCGACGGTGCACTGATCATGGTCGGCGGCTTCAAGGCCGACCCGCTGCACCACATCAGCCGCGCCCTGGAGCTCGACGAGGACCTGGGCGAACGCGCCGAGTTCGACACCCTCGAGAAGCAGTTCGCCCACAGGCCCGAGCTGCAGCGCATCTTCGCGGAGGCCGTCGCAGGCAGGTCCACCGGCTACTGGGTCAAGCGCCTGGAGGAGGAGGACATCCTCTGCGCCCCGGTGCGCAGTCTGGAGCAGACGCTGGACGACGAACAGACGGCGGTCAACAACATGATCGTCGAGATGGACCACCCCGTCGCGGGCCGTATCCGCGCGCTCAACGCGCCGATCCACCTGTCCGAGGGCGCGGCCACCGTTCGCCGGGTGCCGCCCCGACTGGGCGAGCACGGCGAGGAGATCCTCGGCGAACTCGGCTACGACATGCAGCAGATAGCCGTGCTGCGCGAGAAGGGCATCCTGCGATGAGTGACCCGTACACCGACGAGGTGCGTTACGAGCGCGACGGGCACGTCGCCCGGGTCACCATCAGCCGTCCCAAGGTGCTCAACGCCGTCGACGCGAAGACGCTGGCCCGGCTGAACGAGATCTGGGCCGAGATCGAGGCCGACCGGGAGGTCCGCGTCGTCGTGGTCACCGGCGACGGAGACCGGGCGTTCTGCGTGGGCGCCGACATGTCCGCCGACGCGGTCGACAAGACCGGCCTGCAGTACTGGGCCGATCTCGACCCCAACGGCTTCGGCGGCCTGAGCCTTCGTACCAGCCTCGACGTCCCCGTCATCGCCCGGGTCAACGGCTACGCGCTCGGCGGCGGCATGGAGATGGTGCTCGGCTGCGACATCGTCGTGGCCGCCGATAACGCCAGGTTCGGCCTCACCGAACCGCGCGTCGGCCGGATCCCGCTCGACGGCGGCGTCTTCCGGCTCGTCCGTAGGCTGCAGCACACTCAGGCCATGGGACTGCTGCTCACCGGCCGCAAGGTGCCCGCGGCCGAACTTCACCGCATGGGACTGGTCAACGAGGTCGTACCGGCCGAGGAGCTGGACCACGCCGTCGACCGCTGGGTCGCCGACATCCTCGCCTGTGCCCCCACCTCGCTGCGCGCCATCAAGCAGATGGTGCAGCGCACCGAGCACCTGTCGGCGCGGGAGGCCCACGCGATGCGGCTGCCGGCCCTCACCGAGGCGCTGGACAGCGAGGACGGCAAGGAGGGCGTGCTCGCCTTCCAGGAGAAGCGCGCGCCCGTCTGGCCGGGCCGGTAAAGGAGAGCAACTCATGGTCGACAATTTGTCATCCGGCGTGTGGGGAGTGGTCGCCACACCGTTCCTCGGCCCGTCCCTGGAGGTCGACGAGACCAGCCTGTCCCGGCTGGTGAAGCACTACGAGGGCATCGGCGCCACCGGTCTCACCGTGCTCGGCGTCTTCGGCGAGGCCGCCCGGCTGTCCGCCGACGAACGCCGCACGGTGCTCGAAGTGGTCGCCTCGTCCGTGGAACTGCCGCTCGTCGTCGGTGTCACCGGACTCGCCACGGCACCGGTGATCGAGGAGGCCCGGCTGGTACGCGAGGTGGTCGGTGACCGCCTCGCCGGGCTCATGGTCCAGGTCAACTCCCCGGACCCGCGCGTCGTCGCCGCGCACCTGAACGCCGTGCACGAGGCCACGGGCGCCGGCATCGTCGTCCAGGACTATCCGGAGGCCAGCAAAGTCGCCGTCCGTACGGCCGACCTGGTCAGCGCCGTGCAGGCAGTCCCCTCGGCGGTCGGCGTGAAGGCCGAGGCACCGCCGACCCCGGCGGCCGTCGCGGTCCTGACCGCCCAGCTCGACGTGCCCGTCTTCGGCGGCCTCGGCGGGCTCGGTCTGCTGGACGAGCTGGCGGCCGGGGCCGCCGGCGCGATGACCGGTTTCTCCTGCCCGGAGGGCCTGGTCGCCTGCGTCGACGCCTGGCGCGGCGGCGGTTACGACGCCGCCCGCGAGGCGTACCTGCCGTATCTGCCGCTGGTCAACTTCGAGGCCCAGGCGGGAATCGGACTGGCTGTCCGCAAGGAGGCGATCCGGCGTCGCGGGCTGGTCATGGAGGCCGGCGTGCGCCCGCCGGCCGCTGCCATGCCGGAGTCGCTCGTCCCGCAACTGGAGCGGCACCTGGGGCCGGCCCTGGCCGCTCTGCGGAAGGGGGTGCGGTGATGGATCTCGGAATACGTGGACGTACCGCTGTCGTCGCCGCCTCCACCGGTGGCCTCGGCCGCGCGGTGGCCGAGGCGCTCGCGGCCGAGGGGGCCGCCGTCGTCGTCGCCGGACGGCGCGGTGACCTGGCCGAGAAGATCGCCGCCGGGCTGCCCGAGGCCGTGGGTGTCCAGGCCGATCTCACGGCACCGGACGGGCCGCGTCAACTGATCGAGGCCGCACGCGCGGCGTACGGCGACCCGGACATCCTGGTGCTCAACGGCCCGGGCCCGAAGCCCGGCCGCGCCGTCGACCTCGACGGCGCGGGCACGGACCTCGGATCGGCCGTGGACTCGCTCCTGCTGGCCCAGCAACGTCTGGTGGCACAGGTGCTGCCCGGCATGCGGGAGCGTGCCTGGGGGCGGATCCTCGCCGTGGGCTCCAGCGGTGTCGCCGAGCCGCTGGCCGGCCTGGTGCTGTCCAACGCAGGCCGGGCCGCCCTCGCGGCCTACCTCAAGACCCTCGCCGCCGAGGTCGCCCGCGACGGAGTCACCGTCAACCTGCTGCTGCCGGGTCGGATCGCCACCGACCGGGTCGCGCAGCTCGACGCCGCGCGCGCCGAGCGGGAGCAGCGACCGGTCGCCGATGTCGCGGCCGACTCCCGGGCCGCGATCCCCGCCGGGCGGTACGGCACCCCGGAGGAGTTCGCGGCGGCGGCGGCCTTCCTCTGCAGTGCGCCCGCCTCGTACGTCACCGGAACGGCGCTCCGGTGCGACGGCGGCCTCGTCCGCAGCCTGTGACCGGCCGGAATCCACCCGATGAAGGACCACAATTCATGAGCACTCTGCATCGGATCAGCAACCTGATCGGTGGCAAGGACTTCCCCGGCGACGGTTACGAGCGTCGCAATCCCGCGGACCCGTCCGACCTGGTTTCCGTCTCGCCGGCCTCCGGCGCGGATGCAGTGGACGCCGCGGTCACGGCGGCCTGCGACGCCCAGCCGGGCTGGGCGTCGCTGCCCCCGCCCGCGCGCGGCGCCATCCTGATGGACGCGGCGGAGATTCTGCGCGGCCGTCACGAGGAGATCGCCCGCGACCTGGTGCGGGAGGAAGGCAAGACGCTGGCCGAGGCCCGGGGCGAAGTGCGCCGGGCGATCGATGTGTTCCGCTTCTTCGGTTCCGAGGGCTGGCGGCTCGGCGGCACGACGCTGCCCAGCTCGCAGCCCGACACCCTGGTGCACACCCGACGCGAGGCGCTGGGCGTGGTCGGACTGATCACCCCGTGGAACTTCCCGATCGCCATCCCGGCCTGGAAGATGGCGCCGGCACTGATCGCGGGCAACGCGGTGGTCCTCAAGCCCGCCGAACTCACCCCGGTGTCGACCCGTCACCTCGCCGATGCGCTGGTGCAGGCGGGTCTGCCGGCCGGCGTGCTGAATGTGGTGCACGGCGCCGGACCGGTCGTCGGTGAAGCGCTGGTGACCGACCCCCGGGTGTCGGCGGTGTCGTTCACCGGGTCCACGTCGGTGGGCATGCACATCGAGCGCACCGTCCACGAGCGCCGCGGCCGGGTGCAGGTCGAGATGGGTGGCAAGAACGCCTTGGTGGTGCTCGACGACGCGGACGTCGAGCAGGCCGCACAGATCGCCGCGGCCGGCGGCTTCGCCCTCACCGGACAGGCCTGCACCGCGTCCTCCCGGGTCATCTGTACCCCGGGCGTGTACGAGGCCTTCGTCGCGGCGCTCACCAAGCAGGCGGAACGCTACCGTCCGGGCAACGGTCTGGACGGTGGCACGCTGATGGGCCCGGTGGTCAGCGAGCAACAGCTCGCCGGTGTCAGCGCGGCGATCGAGCGGGCGCGGGACGAGGGCGTGACCGTCGCAGCCGGCGGCGACGCCCCCCAGGGCCTGATGCTGGCACCCACCGTGCTCACCGGTGCCGGCCGGGACAGCGCCGTCGCGCGTGACGAGATCTTCGGGCCCGTGGTGGCCGTGCTCGTCGCCGAGGATCTCGACGACGCGATCGAGCTGGTCAACGACTCCCGGTACGGGCTGGCCGCAGGTGTGTGCACCCGGAGCCTCGCCGACGCGCAGCGGTTCGCCGCGCGCGTCCGGGCCGGCGTGATCAAGGTCAACCGCCCGACGACCGGACTCGACCTGAACGTGCCCTTCGGGGGAGTGAAGGATTCGTCCAGCAACACCTTCCGGGAGCAGGGAGCCGTGGCCACCGAGTTCTACTCCTGGTCCAAGTCCGTCTACATGGGCTGGGACGCCTGAGCCACCGACCAGCCGCACGATCCCGCAAACCGCTGCGGTTGCGTTGTCGGCCGGAGCACCGAGGCCGTGGTGGCCTCGGTGCCGACCCGGTGCGTGGGCTACTCCCGGTCGCCCGCGCCGGCCTTGCGGCGGCGGACCGCCAGCCCGCCGACGACGCCGAGCACTGCCACAGCACCGACACCGGCGGCCACGGTCCCGGTGGACATGGAGGACTCGGCGCTCCTTGCGGCCGGTGCGGCCTTGGCGTAGTTCCAGAAGGCCAGCTGGGTGGGCATCACGCCTGTCGCGTCCGCCTTGCCGGAGACAAGCCCCTTCACGGTGTCCGTACGGGCCGCGTACAGGCCGTTGTCGTAGTACAGGATCATGTCCTGGTTGTGCCGGTACAGGATGTCCTGCATCCGACCGACGATCCGAGCGCGCTCGGCCGGGTCGAAGGCCTTGATCTGCTCCTGGAAGAGTTTGTCGTACTCCTTGTCGCAGTGGAACGCGTCCGTGGAGCCGCTGGTGCCGTCGTCCTGCGGGCGTGTGTCACAGGTCTGGATGCCGAGCATGTAGCTCGGGTCGGGGCCGGTGCCCCAGCTGTCCATCAACATGTCCCAGTCGCCCTTGGCCAGGTTGTCGTTCAGCTTGGTCATGCCGAACGGCTGGATGGTGACCTCGATGCCGATGTCCTTGAGCCAGCCCTTGACGTAGGACGAGATCTGCGCGTCGCCCGTGCTGTCGGAGTGGATACCCAGGCGCAGATCCAGTTTCTTGCCGGACTTCGGGGCCGTGCGTATGCCGTCCTTGCCCTTCTTGTAACCGGCCTCGTCGAGCAGTGCGTTGGCCTTGGCCGGGTCGAAGTCCGTCGCCTCACCGGGCTCGGGGGTCCACGCCCACTGACTCCAGGCCGGCGGCAGGTAGCCCACACCGGGCGCGCCCAGGTTGTTGAGGACCTTCTTGACCAGCGTCTTCTTGTCCGTCGCGTAGGCGATGGCGGTGCGCACGGCCTGGTCGGCGAGCACGGGGTTCGCCGTACCGATCGCCTTCTCGTTACGGGTCTTCGCCCCGGCGTTGATCTCGATGGCGCTCCAGTGGTGACCGGGCGTCTGGAAGGCCTTGACGTTCTTCTCGCTCTGCAGGGCCTTGAACTGGGTGGAGTTCATCGAGGTGACGTAGTCGAGCTGCCCGCTGCGCAGTGCGGCCACCGCGGCGTCGGTGGTCTTGTACTGCTGCTCGAGCAGGTGGTCGAACTTGGGGGCGCCGAGGAAGAAGTCCTTGTTGGCGTCGAGCTTGGCGTACTGCTCGGTCTTGTAGGTGACGAGCTTCCAGGGGCCGTAACCGACCAGCGGGAAGCTGTTGTTCTTGAAGCTCTTCAGGTCACCGGTGTGCTTCTCCCAGATGTGCTTGGGCACGATCGGGATGCTGCTGGGGGTGGAGACGTACAGCATGTTCGACTGCGGATCCTTGGTGGTGATCACCAGGGTGTTCGCATCGGTGGCCTCGACCTTGGCGAAGTTCCGGACCAGCGAGCCGTTGGCGGTGGCTGCGGTCTCGTTCGTCATGATCAGGTTCAGCGTCCAGGCGGCGTCCTCGGCCGTGATCGGCTGGCCGTCGGACCACTTCAGACCCTTGTGGATCTTGAAGGTCCAGCTGAGCTTGTCGGCGGAGGTGGTCCAGGAGTCGGCGAGGTAGGGCGCCGCGCTGCCGTCCGGGCGGAGCGAGTTGAGCGACGGGTAGACCTGGCCGAAGATGTCCAGGGCGCCGTCGAAGTACGCAAGGAAGGGATTGAGGGTGTCCACTCCGGAGGTGTCCATGGTGACCCGGAGGGTGGTGCCGGCGCCGTCGGCTCGGGCGGCGGGCACGGGAAGGGCGAGGATCGGCAGGGCGAGAGCGGCGAGGGCGGCGGCGGCTCTGCGCGGGATGCGCACGTTCACAGGGGGCAACTCCCTTGGGCGGGGACGGGAATGCAGCGGAGGCGCATTGGCTGGTGTGCATCTTCGTAAGTGATGTGCGTCAAAGTCCATAGCGACGGCAAGAATTTACAAAGATCGACTGGCGAGAGCGGCGGCCGGCCCCGTCGTGCGGAGCCGGCCGCCTTGAGCCGGGTCGAGCCGAGCGTCAGCTGGAGAGGTGGTAGTAGCCGAGCAGGTCGCTGTGCGAAGCGATGGTGTCGTCGCGCACGTACGAGGCCGTCTGCGGGGCGTTGACCATCATCGCCACCCCGTTCACGGTGCCGGTGTAGACCCCGACATGGTGCACGGTCGCCGCCGAGCCGCCGAAGAACACCAGGTCACCGGGGATCGCGGTGGCGGCGGTGACCTTGATGAAGCGCGGGTTGACCACCTGGTCCTTGGTGGTCTGGCCTATGTCGCCGGCCCCCGCCCGCCAGTACAGCCAGCGGGCGAACCCCGAGCAGTCCAGGCCCACCTCCTTGTCGGCCGGGCACGGTGTGATCGAGCCGCCGTAGTCGTCGCAGATGCCGATCGACGGGCCGAAGTCCGTCTCGTGGCCGCCGCCCCAGACGTACTGGATGTTCTGGCCGGTGGCCTGCTCGCCGAAGTCGACGACCGCCGCGTAGCGGCCCGAGCCGAGGTCCGCCGGCTGCTGGGGCGCCGGGTCGCCGTACAGCTTCGCCTTGGTGGCGGGGTTCACCACACCGGTGGCCGGCAGCCCCACCGAGGACTGGTAGGTGCGTACCGCATTGGTGGTGCCGGTGCCGAGGACATGGTCCACGGTCAGCGAGGCGCCATGGGCGTTGAGCTTGTTCTGCAGCTCGGTGACGCAGCCGTCGTTCTCGTCGGGCTCCAGGTCCACCGGGCAGCGCAGGGTGCGCAGGTCGATGGCGACCGCGGGGTCCTCGTAGTACAGCGCGGACTTGGTGGCCGGGCCCACCAGACCGTCCGAGGTGAGGCCCTTGGAGGTCTGGTACGCCTGGACCGCCGCGGTGGTCGCCGGGCCGAAGTCGCCGTCCACCGTCAGCGAGGCGCCGCCGAGGTCGAGCAGCGTCTGCAGCTCGGTCACACAGCCGCTGAACTGGCCCTGTTTGACGGTGCTCGGGCAGTCGGAGGAGAGCAGATTGGTCCGTGCGGGAATGGTCGCGGCCGCCGCGGGCATCGCGGTGCTCAGTGCGAGCAGTCCCGCTGCCGCCGCGACCGCGAGACCGCGGCCGGCCCGGCGGAGATTTCCGTATGCAGGCATGGTTCTCCCAGGAGTCTGAATCGCCATGGATCGGGGGTCACTTGCCGGCTTGCAGGGCGGACCAGGACAGATTGCCGACGATCCCGTCCGAGGTCAGGCCCTGGGCGGTCTGGTAGGCCTTGACCGCGGTGGTGGTCGCCGGGCCGAAGTCGCCGTCGATGGTGAGCGTCTGACCGCGGGCCGCGATCAGCGCACGCTGCAGGCGCTTGACGTCGGTTCCGGTGGAGCCTGACTGGAGGGTCGGCCTGGTGCCCGCGGACAGCAGGGCGGTCCAGGTGTGGGAGTCGACGGTGCCGGTGACCGGCAGCGACTTGGCGCTCTGGAAGGACTGGACGGCGCTCGTGGTGCCCGAGCCGAAGGCTCCGTCCACGGCGCCGGTGAAGTACCCCTGGCGTGTCAGCAGGCATTGGGCGGCGCTGACCAGGCCGCCGGAGGAGCCCGCGGAAATCGATCCGTACGCCGAGAAGTCGAGGCTGGCCGTGCAGGAACCGGCGAACGGTCCCACTCCGACGTCCAGGTAGTCGCGGTCGATGTTGATGGTCACGCCGCCCCAGGTCTCGTCGGTGTCCCCGCTGAGCTGGTGGATGCGCTGGTGATCGGCCCAGTACTCGTCGGGAACGTAGGGCGTGGCGTCGTTGTCGGCCTTGCCGTTCCAGCGGGCGAACCAGATGTGGTCCGGCATCGTGTAGGTGCCGGTGGTGTACTCCCCGGCCAGGTCGGCCATGGAGGTGGCGGAGGTGTAGACGCCGGAGAGGTAACCGCTGGCGTGCAGTTCCTCGGTCCAGGCGCTGAGGAAGGTCATCACCGCGTTGCTGCATGCCGTGTTGGTCTGGTCGTACGCCTCCATGTCGTCGTAGAGCACGCTGCCCTGCGGCAGCCCGAGCGCGGCAGCGGCGGCGACGGCTTCCTGCGCCTCGCTGTGACCCTGGCTCGCGGCGGTGGCGAGGGTGGACGACACCTTGTGGCTGAAGGAGTTGCACGGCGCCTGGAGTCCCACATGGATGGGGATGATGTGCCAGCCCGCCGAGGTCTGCGTCTGGATCCACGGCGCGGTCAGGTTCGGCTGGTCGCAGGCGGCGCTGATGCCGCTGATGTACACCCCGATGGCCCGGAACGGCGACGCGGACCAGGCGGACATCTGGGCGTTGGACGGTGCGGCGCAGGGGTCGAAGCCGAGACCCGTGTACGTGCCGGGCTGGGCGGCGACGGCGGACGCGGACATGGCCTCGGCCCGGCCCGCCGGGGCTGCGGACAGGTTCACCGCCTCGGCGTCGGCGTCGAGATCGGCGCTGTCGAGGATGGTCTGCGCGGCCGCTTCGTCCGTGCCCACCGAGGCGGTGACCAGCACTCCGGCTGCCGGCACCGCCTGGCGTATCCGCCCGGACGGCGCACCACCGGTCCGCGGGGACGCGGCCCTGGCGGCGCCCTCGGGCGCGATGCGGGTGGAGCCGTCCACCGCCTTCCGGCCGGCGGCGTCCAGTGGTTCGATCACCAGCGCTTCGGTACGGCCGACCAGGCCGGGCGGGCAGGTGGCCTGACCGGCATCGGTGGCGTGGCCGAGGTAGACCGCGTGGCGGTCGAAGCGCACACAGGTGTCTGGGTGCGCGGCCAGGTCGATGACCGGCCAACTACTGGGCACACGTACGTGATAGCCCCGGTAGGACACATCCTTGGCGCCGTCGGCGGCGCCGGCCGGCACCGCGGCGCCGGCCAGGGCGGCGGTGCTCAGTGCGGCCAGGGCGGTGACCACGGTGGTCGCGGCGCGCAGGCGCGCTCGTGGTGGTCTGGGCAGTCTCATGGCACTCCAGGTCGGCTTCTGGGATGGACAGGACATGCGCCTTTCACCCGAACCACGGGGCCGGCTCGCATCGTCGTGCGGCGCCGCCGTGAGCAGGGCAGGCGAAACGTAGCGCGGCATTGAGTTGCGTTGCACTACCTATTGCCGAAAATTTCTTACCAAGCTCGTGAAGCCGTTCCGGTCACCAACCGCGTTGATCGGCAAGGAGGTTCGAGGGCAACCTCAGGAACACAGCTCCCGTATGCGACGGTTTCGGGCGTCCCGGCGCTGAGAATGACGGACGGCGCAGCGATGTTGCGACGTCCATGGCCTTCTTGGTCGAAGTGACGGTGCGCGGCTCCGGACCCGATACGCAGGGACACCTGCACCAGGCCGTCCATCCGCGGTACGCCGAGCACGCCCGGTGGGAGCTGCTGCGAGTCGCCGGCCTGCCGCAGGAGAAACTGCCGGCCGGTGGCGTGGGCCGGTCGCGCTCGAAGCGGCGTGAAGTTCCCACCCGAACTGGGCGGCGAGCGAGGGCGCGGGACCTGTCGGTTCGTGTACGGCAGCGGGAAGACCTTCGAGGTGATGCAGAAGATCATCAAGGAGGACGGCGCGGTCGCGGCGTCGGTCACGGGCGTTGCGGGCATGCTCGACCTGGCCGCCCGCAGGCTCACCGCCGATCCGGCCGGCCGCCCCGCCTCTCTCGCCGGAAACCCGGACCCGCGCAGCGGCTGACCGCAGGCGGACCGGCCGTGCGCGACGGTGGGCGCCCCGCCTCATGTATGACGTCGGCGCAGTGCCCGCTCTCGTTCAGGCGGAAGGATCTGGTCTGCCGGTCCCGTGCCCGTGGTGCGATGCACGGCGAAGTACGATGAGTCTCGTACCATGGAGCTTCCGGACGAAGCGACGACAGGAGCCGACGTGACCGCGACCAGCGCCACTGCCGCGAGTGGCACCGCCGCCCCGGGCACCGGTGCCCGCGTGCTGGCCCACCCGGCACGTGAGGAGATCCGCATCGAGGCGGTGCTCCATGCGCTCTCCGACCCGATGCGGCTGCGCGTGGTCCGCGAGCTGGCGGCCGCGGAGAGCGAGCTCACCTGCTCCCGTATCCAACTGCCGGTGTCCAAGTCCACGACCACGCACCACTTCCGGGTGCTGCGCGAGAGCGGCATCATCAGTCAGACCTACCGGGGCACCGCCAAGATGAACGGGCTGCGCCGCGACGACCTGGACGCACTCTTCCCTGGACTCCTCGACACCGTTCTCGCCGCCGTGACCCGGCAGGGGGACCGGCTCGGCGAAGGCTGACAGCGCGTTCGGTGCCGCCACCGCGCCGAGGGTCCGTCCGCGGTCCTTGATTCAGCGCCGGCCGCTGTGTGCGGCCTCCAGCAGTCCATCCCAGTCCGGGATCTTCACCGGCCCACGGCCGAGCGACCGCCCCAGTGCCGCTTCCGCCCGCTCGATCGACTGCCAGCCCTCCCACTCCACGGGCCGCAGCCCCCACGCCCGCATCGCGGCCACCGGATCGGGGGCCGTCGGACGCCCCTCGAGCAGTGGTGCGTCGTCCAGCAGCGACGCGACCGTCTCCTTCGCGCACGACCGGTTCGAGCCGATCACTCCGGTCGGCCCCCGCTTGATCCACCCCGCGACGTACTCGCCGGGCGACGGAACCCCGTCGCGCAGCACCCGCCCCGCCAGATGAGGCACGGTGCCGCGGGCCGGATCGAACGGCAGACCGGGCAGCGGCAGCCCGCGGTAACCGACGGCCCGCAGCACGAGCTGGGCGTCGATCTCCTCGTAGGTCCCGGTGTCCTTTATGCCTCCGCCGCCGTCCGGTGCGGTACGCGCGAACCGCACCCCGGCGACCCGCCCGTCCCGTTCGAGGAGCTCGACCGGGCGCAGGAAGAACCGCAGGTGGATCGTGCGCACCGGGTCGGGCCCGGCGGCAGGGACGTCGGCTTCCGCCCACCCACGCAGTACCTCGATATTGCGCCGCGCCACCGCCGGCAGCGGCACCGGCGAATCCGCCGGCGCCCCGGCGGAGGCGTACGCCGGATCGAGGGCCAGCTCAGCCGTGTCCACCACGACCCGCGCCCCCGGCAACCCGCCCAGCTCGCGCAGCTCCTTGGTGGTGAACCTGGCCTGGGACGGTCCGCGCCTGCCCGCCATGTGCACCTCGCGCACCCGGCTGCCGGCCAGCGCACCGAGCGTCGGGTGCGGGACATCGGTGGGCCGTAGATCCTCGGCGCTGCGGGCGAGGATCCGCGCGACGTCGACCGCCACATTGCCGACCCCGATCACCACGACCGAACGGGCCCGCAGAGCGAAGTTGTCCGCGGCCGAATCGGGGTGCGCGCTGTACCAGGAGACGAACTCGGTCGCCGAGTGGCTACCGGGCAGATCCTCGCCGGGAACGCCGAGACCGCGGTCGGTCGCCGCCCCGACGCAGTAGACCACCGCGTGGTAGAGCTCGCTCAGCCGATCGGGTGGCAGTCCGTCCCCGCCCACCTGGACATTGCCGAGAAAGGTGATCCGCTCGTGCTCCAGGACGGTCCGCAGGCTGTTCTGCAGCGACTTGATCTTCTCGTGGTCGGGGGCGACGCCGTAACGCACGAGGCCGTACGGGCAGGGCAGCCTGTCCAGCACGTCCACCCGGACGTCGGGCATCCGGGACTGCTGGACCAGACACTGCGCGGTGTAGACCCCGCTGGGTCCGGAGCCGACGACGGCGACACGGAGCACGGTGCACCTCTTCCCGGAGCGTGCCTCCAGCATCGCACCGGGAGGCGGAGCAGGGGAGAGACGCGGCCGCTCGGCGCGTCAGGTGGACAGTGCGCGCATCCGGTCGATCTCGACCGTCTGCTGAGCGACGACGTCGCCCGCCATCTCCTCGACCAGGACGTTGTTCCCCTCCGAGAGGGCCTCGGTCGCCATCGTGATCGCTCCCTGGTGGTGGGTGATCATGAGCTTCAGGAAGAGTTCGTCGAAGGCCTTGCCCTCGGCCGCGCGCAACTGCTTCAGCTGCGCCTGCGTCGCCATGCCGGGCATCCCGGCATGGTCGTGGCCACCCGCGCGCTTCTCGCCGCCATTGTGTTTGAGCCACCCTTCCATGGCACCGATCTCCGGCTTCTGGGCGGCGGAGATGCGCTCGGCGAGCCGCTTGACCGGGGTGGACGAGGAACGGGACGGCACCAGCGCCGTCAACTCCAGGGCCTGGGCATGGTGCTGGATCATCAGCTGCACGTAGCGGAAGTCGGCCGAGTTGGGAGTGTCGTCGACGGTGGCCTTCGCCGCATCCTCGGCGGACAGCGTCTGCGCGGGCTCGCCCGGCTTGCCCGGTGCCACGACCGAAGGGCCCCCGCCGGCCCGTGCGTTCGCGTCGTGATCCCCGCTGCCCGCATCGCACGCGCCGAGACAGAGCACGGCGGCCGCGACAGCGGCCACGACCAGGGATCTGCGCACGTGCGCAACCTGACGGTATATCAACAAGGCTGCCTCCAGCGATATATGGGGTGGTTGCCAATCGTTCGACGCACTTGCGCGATCTCAAGTGGCGGGAACTTTCATTACGTTCCTGTTGCCATCTGTTGGGATACCCATGGGAAGGACGATACTGCCGGGGTCAGTCAACCGTTCAACCACGCATTGGTACAGGGGAGGACGCAGTGACTTCGTTGCACACCACCCGAGTGCGGCGCAGACGTCTGGGTGTGGCGGCAGCCGCCGCCGGGCTCTTCGCCACTCTGCTGATGGCCGGACCAGCGGCCGCGACACCCGACCCCGGTGATCACCCAGCCACCGGTACCGGTCTCTCCGCGAGCCAGGAGGCTGTGGCCGCGGCCGCCATCCAGGACGGCGAGATACCCGGCGTGGACGAGATCGTCCACAGCGACAACATCACCCCGCTGGCGAACATCCCGAAGGACGCGCTCAAGGGCCTCAACACGGACCTGGCGTTCCAGGGGAAGTACGCCTTCGCCGGGAACTACGACGGCTTCCGGATTTTCGACATCAGCAACCCGAGGTCCCCGAAGACCGTCGCCCAGGTCCTCTGCCCCGGATCGCAGAACGACGTCTCGGTCTCCGGGAACCTGCTGTTCCTGTCCACCGACTCCTCGCGCAGCGACAACTCGTGCGCCAGCACCACCCAGCCCGCCACGGAGAAGTCCTCCTGGGAGGGCATGAAGATCTTCGACATCAGCGACAAGCGCAACCCGAAGTACGTCGCCGCCGTCGAGACCGCGTGCGGCTCGCACACCCACACGCTGGTTCCGGAGCGCAGCAGCGTGTACGTGTACGTGTCCTCGTACTCGCCGAACGAGACGTTCCCCGACTGTCAGCCGCCGCACGACGGGATCACCGTCATCAAGGTGCCGCGCAAGTCGCCCCAGACGGCCGCGATCGTGAACTTCCCGGTGCTCTTCCCGGACGGCGGTAACCCGGGCGCGCCCACCAACCCGGGAGTCTCCAAGACGACCGGCTGCCACGACATCACCGTGCTGCCTTCGAAGGACCTGGCCGCCGGCGCCTGCATGGGCGACGGCCTGCTGTTCTCCATCAAGGATCCGGAGAACCCGAAGATCATCGACCGGGTCCAGGACAATGTGAACTTCGCGTTCTGGCACTCGGCGACGTTCAACCAGAAGGCGGACAAGGTCGTCTTCACCGACGAGCTCGGCGGCGGTGGCGCCGCCACCTGCAACGAGGAGATCGGGCCGAAGCGCGGCGCCGACGGCATCTACGACATCGTCGGCCGGGGAGACCACCGCAAGCTGGTCTTCCGCAGCTACTTCAAGATCGACCGTCCGCAGGCCGCCACCGAGGTCTGTGTCGCCCACAACGGTTCGATCATCCCGGTCAAGGGCCGCGACCTGATGGTCCAGGCCTGGTACCAGGGCGGAGTCTCGGTATGGGACTTCACCAACTCCTCGGCGCCGAAGGAGATCGCGTACTTCGAGCGCGGCCCCGTCAGTCTGGACGCCGTCACCACGGCCGGCCCCTGGTCGGCGTACTACTACAACGGCTACATCTATTCCAACGACATCGCCAAGGGCTTCGACGTCCTGAAGCTCGACGATCGGCGGACCGACCCCGCGAAGCGGGTGCGGATGCCGGAGCTCAACGTGCAGACGCAGCCGGACTACTTCGACCACTGACCCGGCCGCGCAGTCACTACTGAACCGCATGCTCACGCCGTGTGCCGCCGGGCGGATCCCCGCCCGGCGGCACACGGCCGTCAATCGCGGTGCGACGCCTCGTTGACCGGCGTCCGGCGCAGGCGCATGCTGTACCTCTGCGTTGACCGGTTCATGTCGTCCGTCATCAGCGCGGCCCCGACCGGTGTCCGACGGACCCGGTCGACCGGCGCGGCTGCCTGATTCCGGCGACGCAGGGGATCGCCGGAATCGGCTGTTCCTCACGCGGCTTCGTACCGGTGGGCCCGCCCGCCCCGCCACTCGACCCACTCCGGACTGTCGAGGATGTGCTCGGGGTCCTCGAGCCCCGCACCCTCCAGGAAGACGATCACATCGTGATCGGAGTGGGCCAGCCCCAGGATCTGGACCCGCCCGTCTCGTTGCACGGTGACGCGGCGCCCGCCGGAGGGGGATGGGCGGAAAATCACGATCGGGGGAGAAGTCATGCCCCCAGGGTGCGACGCGTCGAGGGCGGCTGCACAGCGAATGGCCCAGCCGGTCCGGTCGTCAGGCGGCGGACCTCGCACTCCCGCCGGTCACCGCGGCCCACTCCACCAGCAGCCGCTGGTACTCCTGCTCGTCGTCCGGTGAGAGACATCCGCCGGAGCGCTGCCACAGGTCACGAATCTCTTCATTCACCACTGCGGCGGAACGCATGGAATTGGAGGAGCGCGGAGAACGGGACATGCTTACAGGCTAAGGCCCCGATGTGACAATCCGACCCATTGGGCGTCAGGGACATCTCTCACATGTCTCCTTGCCCGGATCATGGAACCAATCCGAGCGCCCGCAGTCCGTCCGGCCGTTGCTCCACAGGCAGATGGTCCACGAAGCGCACCTCGCACCCGAGTGCCGCCGCTCCACCGTCCGCGTGTCGGCTGTCGCCGACCATCACCACATCCGTGGGGTCCTGTCCGACAAGCGTGCAGGCGATGTGAAAAAGCTGTGGGTCCGGCTTCTGGATGCCGTGCTCGTACGACAGGACGTAGGCGTCGACGAGGGCGTCCAGACCGTGGGCGCGGAAGACCGGCCGCAGGTCCCAGCCGATGTTGCTGACCACGCCGATCCGGGCCCCGCTCGTGCGCAGCGCCCCCAGCACCTCGGCCGCATCCGGGTACGGGCGCCACGCCGCCGGTGACTTGTGCCGGTCGTACAGCGCGTCGTACAGCCCCGGATCCGGCAGGCCGATCTGGCGGGCCAGCCCGGTGTACGCCGCCCGGTGCCGTTCCGCGCTCTTGTCGCGGGTGGCCCACACCTCGGCCAACTGTTCGGGTACGCGCTCGGGGTCCGGGCCGCCCGGCAGCGCCCCGGCAGTCGTCAGCCCCTCCACATACCGGTCGAAGTCCTCATCGGTCACGGTCGTCTCCCGCTCGGCGAGGACCGCGCCCAGCCAGGACCGGACCGATTCGACGCGGAAGAGGGTCCCGGAGAAGTCGAAGAGCGCACCCTTGAACACCATGGGTCCGATCCTTGCCGCTTCAGGGACGACGCGGCAAGGCCGCCCCGTCTGCGCCGCCCCGCCCACGCTCCTCGTACCGTGCGAACCCCGCGATCGAGAACGCGACCACCGCCGCCCCGAGCAGCCAGCCGCCGAGCACATCGGTCAGCCAGTGAACCCCCAGGTAGAGCCGGGTGAGCCCCACTCCGGCCACCGAGACCCACGCCACCGTGAGCGCCGCCCACCACACCCGTCGCCCCGCGCCGTGCCGGCGCAGCAGCCACAGCAGCAGGCCGCACGTCACCACGGCGGTCATGGCGTGTCCGGACGGGAACGCCGCGTAATGGGCGGAGTCCACCGGGTCCGGCCACCGAGGCCGCTCCCTGCCCACGGCGGCCTTCAGCCCTTGCTGCAGCAGGGTGGCGAGCAGGCTCGTCGCCGCCACCCATCCCGCGAGCATCCGGGCGCCGCGCAACCACAGCCCCACCACGGCGACGGCGGTCAGGGCACGCATCGTCCAGGGATCCCAGACCCAGTCCGTCAGGATCCGGTTGGCGTGGACGAGTCCGGGCTCGGTCACCGCCCGCCGGTGCAGTGAGTCGGCGACCGTACGGTCCAGCGACATCAACGGGGACCAGCCCACGGTGACCAGCATCAACAGCACCAGGGCGAGGGATCCGCAGACGATGCCCGTGCCGAGAGGGGGCGCGGTGGCGGGCGCGCGGTCCGGCGGGGAAAGGGGTGGTGAGGGGGAGTGCATGGGGGAGATCTTCGCGGACGGACCGCCGCACCGGCTATCCCAGTGCGCTGAGTCCCGGCACGAAGGCCACCAGCAGCGGCACCACCGGCACCAGGGCGGCTGCCGCGGTCAGCCGCAGCCGGCGTCCGGCGGTGAGTCGCTCCACCGGGGACAGCAGCCGGTTCACCCGCAGCGGCAGTTGCGCGTCCGGCGTCGGGCACGGGCCGAACACACCCCGGTCCTCGTTCAGTTCGACCAGGGCCAGAGCGATAGTCAGCCGTCCGAAGCGCCGCGAAGCCACGTCGTCGGCGGCCAGTTCGACGAGCCGGTGCATCTCGTCGCGGAACGCGGCGAACACCGGAACCTGCGGAAAGCCCGTCGCCAGCGCCGCCGAACAGTGCAGCAGCCAGTCGTGCCGTGCCTGGGCGTGCCCCTGCTCATGAGCCAGCACCGCATCCAGTTGGCGGCCCTTCAGTCGGCCAAGTGCGGCGGTGGTGATGACCAGTTGGGGTGCGGTCCCCGGCAGCCACCAGGCATCCGGGCGTTCGCCCTCCAGCACCACGAGCGGGCCGCTGCCGGCCTCCTCGCCGGGCATCAACGGGGAACGGACCAGCAGTTCGGCCCGGCGCCTCCTGCGGCGCAGCCGTGCCCGGCGGACCTCCCGGGTCAGCATCGCACCGCTCCAGACGCCGCCGAGCGCCAGCAGCACGGCGATGACGGCGGACCACGGCCCGTACGCGGCCAGCGCGTACGCCTCCACCACGGCATGGGGAGCAGGCGCGAACACCTGCCCGCGTACGGCCTGCCAGGCGGCGGCCGCGCTGAAGGTCATGGAGAGCCCGAAGGACAGCAGCACCCCAGCCACCACGCACTGCCACACCCACAGCGCCACGACGGGCTCGCGCTCCGGCCATTCGGCCCGCGCCATCAGCCGCGGGGTCACGACGGCGGCCAGTGCACCGAGCAGCAGCAGCGCAAGCGAGACCAACATGGCGTCAGCCTATGAGCGGCGCACTACCCACGGGTATGGCTGCGCTCGGCAAGTGACGTACGCCACGGATTGCCGTGCCTTCTGTCTCATAACGTGAGCAGCATCGCGAACATGGCGATCCCCATCGTCAGCCGGCAGGCCAGCGCAAGCTCGGGCCGTGCGCCCCATGCGCCCCCGGTCGGTCCGCCGGCCACGCCCACCGTGGCGGCGACGGGTATCAGCCGCGCCCCGGACCGCAGCACATAGGCCGCGTAGTAGACCAGCAGCACCCCGGTCAGCAGCGGCAGCCCCCCGGCGACCTGTGCCATCTCATGCCCACCGTGACCGGCTCGACCCCCGTGTGCCGACGCGCCACTGCCGGGCGCCGCCATCACCACCGCCATGTAGACCATCGCCAGCGAGCCGACCAGATGGTGCAGATGGTGACCCTTGTGCCGGGCGAACCACAGGGCGCGCAACGCGGCCCCGCCGAACAGCACCACGTACACCGCCCATCCCCACACGGGCGGCGTGACGACCGCGGCGGGCACCGCCATCGCCGCCATCCCGAAGCCCATCAGGGCCTCCGCGCGCGCCGTTCTGCGCTCCTCCCGCGTCCCGTTGCCCATCCGCAGCAGGCAGTACGCACCCGTCACCCCGCACAACGCCATCAGCAGCCAACTGGACATCGCCGGTCCGTGCACAGTGCACCTCCCCAGGACGTACGACGTCGGTGTCGACTAGTCGATGCCCCGGCCGGGCAGGTCGTACGCGGCGCACTGAGGTACGAGGGGAGCGCGTGGCGGGAACCGGCCGGAGGGAAACACCACTTCCGCGCCGTCGAGGGATCAGGGCCGGAAGCGCAACGGGTGGTCCGCCGGCACCTCGACGACCGCGATCCGGACGCCGTCGGGATCGGAGATCCACATCTCCACGAGCCCCCACGGCTCGCGCACCGGTGGCCGCTCCACGTCGACGCCACGGGCCGACAGCTCCTCGTAGGCCGCCTGGACGTCCGCGACCTGGACCCACAGCCGCAGCGCGGGCGAGGGCGGCGCTGCGGAGCGCCCGGAGACCTCCAGGAAGCCACCGCCGAGAAAGTAGACCGTGCCCCGCTCGGGACCGGTGCCGAACTCCCGGTACACCGGGAGTCCGAGGGACTCTCCGTAGAACACCCGTGACCGCTCGGGATCCGTCGGGCTCAACAGGACCCTGCTGCTCAGCACATGCACCATGGGCCAGACCCTAGGCACAGAGCTCCGGGTTACGCTGCTGCGGCACGGCCCAGCAGAGAAACGGAGAGCCTCACCATGGACACCGCCCCGCCCCGTGACTCGGGACAGCTGACCTTCCGCGACGCGACCGACGCCGATGTGCCCGCACTCGTGACGCTGATCGAGTCGGCGTACCGAGGGGACTCCAGCCGGGCCGGATGGACCACCGAGGCGGACATCCTGGACGGACAGCGGACCGACCCCGACGGGGTCCGTCAGGTCGTCGAAGCTCCCGGCAGCCGGTTGCTCGTGGTGGAACGGGATGGGGAACCGATCGCGTGCTGCCAGCTGGAACACCGTGGTGAGGCCGCCTACTTCGGGATGTTCGCGGTCCGTCCCGAGCTGCAGGGCGGCGGACTCGGCAAGATCATCATCGCCGAGGCCGAGCGCACCGTCCGGGAGAGCTGGGGCGCGACCGAGATGCACATGACCGTCATCTCGGTGCGCGAGGAGCTGATCGCCTGGTACGAACGCCGCGGCTATCGCCGTACGGGAAAGCTGACCCCGTTCCCGTACGGCGACGAACGCTTCGGCATCCCGCAGCGTGACGATCTCGCCTTCGAACTGCTGATCAAGGATCTGAACGTCTAGCGGTACCCGGTACGAGCGGTCGCACGCAGCACACAAGGGTGAGCAGCAGCACCGCGTACTGCGCCTACGCCGTGAAACGGCCGGCGCGGCGGATCTCCGGGAAGTCGGTGGTCGCGCCGTCCAGCCCCAGGCCGCGAGCCAGCCGCAGGTGATCCTGGGTGTTCACCACCCAGCCGATGACCTTCAGGCCTTCGGCGTGCGCCTGCTCGACGACCTCCAGGGTGAGGCGGCGGATGTTCAGCACGAGCGTCGCCGCGCCCACCGCTTTGGCCCGGTCCACCACGTCGCTCTTCCAGCGGCTGGCGACGAGCGCGGTCCGCACCCCCGGCACGAGTTGGGCGATCTCGGCGACCGCCTCGTCGTGGAACGACAGCACCTCGACCCGGTCGACGAGATCGCGCCGCCGCATCACTTCGGCCAGCGCCCTGGCGGCCGCCACGTCCTTGATCTCCGCCTGCACGGGGGAGCGTACGGCGTCGAGCACCTCCTCGAAGACGGGCACCCGCTCGCCCTGCCCGGCATCGAGTTCACGGAGCTCGGCGAGGGTCTTGTCGGCGATCAGGCCCGTGCCGTCGGTCGTACGGTCCACTTCGGCGTCGTGCATGACGGCGAGCGCGCCGTCCTTGCTGAGGTGAAGGTCCAGCTCGATGGCGTCCATCCCGGCCCGTTCGGCGTGGACGAACGACCGCAGAGTGTTCTCCGGCTCGACACCCATCACCCCGCGATGACCGATGGTGAGAAAAGTCAAGGCAATCTCGCTTCCGTCGACGGCGGCTCCCCGCGTGCTGCTCCTACCCACGCGGCAGTACGGCACTACAGCCTTGCGGCATTTCGGCACTCGGCAGCCTAGCGACCCGGCGCGAGGAGGTGGGTGGCCCCGCGCGGGGGAGTGGCGCCGTGACCCTGGATCTCGGCGGCGCCGAGCAGGAACCCCGTGATGACTGCTGCGACCAGGACGGCACGGATGCTCACGCGGAAGGTCTCCCGTCGGGTGGGTGGTGCGGCAGGGGCCGGCACGGCGGTCGGCGGGGGTGGATGCCGTCCGTCCTACCGCCGGCGGCAGGTGTGCCGCGAGCCGTGTCACCCGTGCGTGGGCGTGCCGGGCGCGGTCTGAACGAACAGGTGTACGAGTCGAAGACGCTGCGCCGCCCGTCCAGGCGGCGGAAGTCGCCGCAGGAGCGAGGTGCGACAGGAAAAATGTCGGTGACCATGGGGGGTCGGCAGGATAATTTTCTGGGGCCCACTTGTCTCGAGGAACCGCACACGGATACGGTTGCTTAACGCGAGGTTCTCCCGTGGAGGAAGTGTGATGACGGAAATTCTTGTGCACGATGCCGCCGCCGGCGCGATAACTGCTGCACAGCGGGTGGTTGAGCAGCCGGCCTGGCCTGCGCTCAAGAATGCCGTGGAGGAGATCCGCCCCTGGCAGTCGAAGGACGGATCGATCGACTTCGACGCCGACGGCGCGCCCTCCCCGGCCACCGTCCGGGCGACGCTGGACCGGGTGATCGCCGCGATCGAGGAGCTTGCCCCGCTGCTCCCGCACGACGCCGCGTACCACCGCGCCCTTGTCATGGACCTGCGTCGCTGGGCGGACGGCGGCTTCGGCGTGCCGGACTTCCTCGACTCGCTGCTGGCCTTCCAGCCTGCCAAGAACCGCGCCGACGGCCTGCAGCACCTGGTCGTCTTCGCGATGTACACGCAGAACGGCAACCCGGACCGCAACCTCGAAGCGGTCGTGCTGCGGATGGTCTGGCCGGAGTGGCTCGCCGAGCTCGAAGCCACCCGTTATGACAACCCGCTGTTCTGCGGCATCACCTTCGAGGACTTCACCTCGGGTTACGACACCAACTCCGCGGTGCTCTTCCCGGAGACGATCGCCGTGCGCGAGGCGCCCGAGCGCTTCAGCTGGGGCGGCATCTTCTGCGACCGCGAGGCCGCTCGTTTCCGCCGCGTCACCGAGGCCTCCGTCGAACTGCTCGGGGTCGAGCTGCCCGAGGACATCCGCGACATGGTCGGCGACCAGCAGCGCTGCGAGCAGGCGTTCGTGCTGTGGGACATGGTCCACGACCGCACCCACAGCCACGGCGACCTGCCGTTCGACCCGTTCATGATCAAGCAGCGCCAGCCGTTCTGGATGTACGGCCTGGAGGAGCTGCGCTGTGACCTCACCGCCTTCAAGGAGGCCGTGAAGCTGCAGGCCGACGGATTCCCGCAGGGCCGCGACGTGCAGTACGCCGTGCTGTTCGACCGGATGTTCCGCTTCCCGGTCACCGGCGAGCGCGTCCGCAACTACGACGGTCTCGGCGGTCAGCTGCTCTTCGCGTACCTCCACAAGCACGATGTGATCCGCTGGACCGACAACACCCTGAAGATCGACTGGGACCGCGCCCCGCAGGTCACCAATCAGCTCTGCGGCGAGATCGAGAAGCTCTACCGCGACGGCATCGATCGCCCGAAGCTGGTCCACTGGTTCGCCGCGTACGACCTGGTCTCGACCTACCTCGCCCCGCACCCCGGCTCCCGCTGGGCCAAGGGCCCGGACGCCCTGGACCTGACGCAGCCGCCGCGCAAGCTCGTGGACGACGTGCTTTCGGACGAGTTTCCCCTGAGCATGTTCTATGAGGCGCTCTCCAAGAAGCTGAAGCATGTGATCGCCTCCACCAAGGGGATCACCGCCGCGCACGCCGAGCAGGCAGCCGCGTGAGCGCCCGTACCGAGGAGGCGATGGCCATGAACGCGAACGGCACGGGCAACGGCAACGGCGCGCTCGAAGGCGCTGTCATCGCGGTCGCGGGAGCCGCAGGACCGGCCGGCCGAGCGACGCTTCTCAGGCTCGCGGAAGCCGGCGCGATCGTGGTCGCCTCGGACGCCGACCCCACCCGGCTGGCCGAGGCCGTCGACGCCGCGCGGTACGCCCACGGCGGCGCCACCGTCACCGGCGACACCGTCGATCTGCTCGACCTGGCCGCCACCCGCGAATGGGCGGCCAAGACCGAGAAGGAATTCGGCCGGATCGACGGCCTGGTCCACCTCGTCGGCGGCTGGCGCGGCAGCGCCACCTTCGCCGAGACCGACCTCGCCGACTGGGATCTGCTGGAGAAGCTGCTGATCCGTACCGTGCAGCACACCTCGCTGGCATTCCACGACGGCCTGCTTCGCAGCGACCGCGGCCGTTTCCTGCTGATCAGCGCGGCCGGGGCGAGCCACCCCACCGCGGGCAACGCCGCCTACGCCGCGTCGAAGGCTGCCGCCGAGGCCTGGACCCTCGCGCTCGCCGACGCCTTCCGTAAGGCGGGGGGCGACGCAGGGCCGAAGACGGCGGCTGCGATCCTGATCGTCAAGGCACTGGTGCACGACGCGATGCGCGCCGAGCGCCCGAATGCGAAGTTCGCGGGCTTCACCGACGTCAAGGAGCTGGCCGATGCCATCGCCGGCGTATGGGAACGGCCCGCCCCGGAAGTGAACGGAAAGCGTCTGTGGCTGACCCCGCAACCATAAGGACCGACGCGCGACGTCACCACGATCCGCAGGTGCGCGGTTTCGCCAGTGACAACTACGCGGGTGCCCACCCGGAAGTTCTCGCGGCCATCGCCCTGGCCAACGGCGGTCACCAGATCGCTTACGGCGAGGACGACTACACCGAACACCTCCAGCGGGTCATGCACAGCCACTTCGGCTCCTCCGCGGAGGCGTTCCCGGTCTTCAACGGAACGGGCGCGAATGTCGTCTCCCTCCAGGCGATGACCGATCGCTGGGGTGCGGTGATCTGCGCCGAGTCAGCGCACATCAACGTGGACGAGGGTGGTGCCCCGGAGCGTGTCGGTGGCCTGAAGCTGCTGACCGTCCCGACGCCGGACGGCAAGCTCACCCCTGAGCTCATCGACCGGCAGGCGTACGGCTGGGACGACGAGCACCGTGCCATGCCCCAGGTCGTGTCCATCACGCAGAACACCGAACTCGGCACGGTCTACACGCCCGACGAGATCAGGGCCATCTGCGAGCACTCCCACGAGCGGGGCATGAAGGTCCATCTCGACGGGGCGCGGATAGCCAATGCCGCGGCGTCGCTGGACGTGCCGATGCGTACGTTCACCAATGCGGTCGGGGTCGATGTCCTCTCCTTCGGCGGCACCAAGAACGGGGCCCTGTTCGGCGAGGCCGTCGTCGTCCTCGACCCGGACGCCGTACGGGCCATGAAGCACCTGCGCAAGCTGTCCATGCAGCTCGCGTCGAAGATGCGCTTCGTGTCGGTGCAGCTGGAGGCGCTGCTCGCCCGGGACCTGTGGCTCCGTAACGCCCGGCACGCCAACACCATGGCCCAGCGGCTCGCCGAGGGCGTCCGTGCGGTCGACGGCGTGGAGATCCTCCACCCGGTGCAGGCCAACGCCGTCTTCGCGCGGCTGCCCCGCGAGGTGAGCGAGCGGCTCCAGAAGCGCTTCCGCTTCTACTTCTGGGACGAAGCCGCCGGCGACGTGCGCTGGATGTGCGCCTTCGACACCACGGAGGACGACGTCGACGCATTCGTTCTCGCGCTGAAGGAAGAGATGGCCAAGTAGCGCGAGTGATCGTATGAATATGCGGTCGACCGGAAAGTAATTGCCTTCCGGTCGACCGCTTCCGTATGCTCTGTGCGCATGGAACTGGCACAGGAAGTCCCCGAGATCTCCGCCTATCTCGCTACTGACGAGGCTATCGATCATGAGCATCCGCTCGTGAGGGAGACCGTCGACCGCCTTCGTGCCGATACTGTCGATGCATACTCATACGCGGTCGCAGCCTATGAGTGGGTACGCGACACCATTGAGCACTCCGTCGACTCAGGTGATCCGCGGGTCACCTGGCGGGCCTCGGACGTCCTGGCCACCCGTAATGGCATCTGCCACTCCAAGTCCCACGCGCTGGCCGCCCTCCTGCGCGCGGCGGGCATCCCGACCGCGCTCTGCTATCAGGGCTTCGCCGACGACAACGGGGATCCGGAGGTCCTGCACGGCCTGATCGCCGTGCGCCTGCCGGGGCGGGACCGGTGGGACCGCCAGGACCCGCGAGGCAACAAGCCCGGTATCGACGCCCAGTTCTCGCTCGACGAGGAGCGGTTGGCCTGGGCGATCGGACCGCAGTCCAATGGAGTGGACTATCCAGTACTCTATAAAGCACCGCACCCGGCGGTTCTGCTCGCCATGCAGTGTGCCGAGGATCGCACGCAGCTCTGGCGCACTCTCCCGACCGCGCTCTGAACCGTATCGAGGCAAGGCAGCCGATGACTCCGACGCTCACCGTTTCCGACGACGTACGCACGCTCGCCCCCGGTTTCACCTACCTGACCGTCGAGGCGCGCGGCCTGGTCAACGGGGAGAGCAACGAAGACAGTTCGGCTCTGCTCGACGATGCCACCCGGCGTCTCGTCGCGCGGCTCGACGGCAGGGCGCCGCACGAGGACCCCCATGTCGCCGCCTGGCGGGACGCCTACACCGCCTTCGGCGCCAAGCCGTCCCGCACCCGCAACTCCGCCGAGGCTCTCGCCAGGCGGGCTCTCACGGACGCCGGTCTGCCGCGCATCAACGTGCTGGTCGACCTCTACAACGCGATCAGCGTCGCCCATCTGATCCCGGTGGGCGGCGAGGACACCGACCGCATCCAAGGCGCCATGCGGCTGGTGCGCTCCACCGGCCAGGAGCCGTTCCGCACCGTCGCGGGTGGCGAGGAGGCCGTGGAGCATCCCGAGCCCGGCGAAGTCGTCTGGTGCGACGACGAGGGCGTCACCTGCCGTCGGTGGAACTGGCGGCAGGGCGTACGTACCCGGCTCACCGAGGAGTCCGTCAACGCCTTGTTCCTGCTGGAGGCCCTCGCCCCCATGACGATCGGCGAGCTCGAAGCCGCAGGCACCGAACTCGCCGAATCGCTGGAGAAGCTCAGCCCCGGAGCACAGATCACCGTCCGCACCCCGGAGTGACGTTTCAGCCGTGGGCGTGACCCGGTCGGGTCAGCTGATCTCACGCACCTCGGCGGGCGTCGGAGCCGTACCGCCGAGATGCGTGGGCACCCACCAGGTGTCGCTCGCGTCCCTCGGCCGCACCGGGTACGCGCGCTGGGCGGCTTCGAGAAGCTCCTGCACCCGCTCGCGCAGCCGCCGGGTGATCGCACCCGCGTACTGATCGGTGGGGGCTTCGACCGGCTCACCGACCCGGATCGTCACCGGGATGTGGCTGCGCTTGAAGTTGCGCGGCCGGCCCTTGGTCCAGATCCGCTGCGTCCCCCACAGCGCCATCGGGATCAGGGGTACGCCGGCCTCCTGGGCCAGTCGTGCGGCGCCCGACTTGAAGCTCTTCAGGGTGAACGACTGGGAGATGGTCGCTTCGGGGAAGACGCCGATGATCTCGCCGGACCGTAGTGAGGCGAGTGCGTGCGCGTACGCGTCCTCGCCCTGCTTCCGGTCGACCGGGATGTGCTTCATGCCGCGCATCAGCGGACCGGAGACCTTGTGCCGGAAGACCGATTCCTTCGCCATGAAGCGGACCAGCCGCTTCTGCGGCAGTGCGGTCAGCCCGGAGAAGATGAAGTCGAGGTAGCTGATGTGGTTACTGACCAGTACGGCACCGCCGGTCTTCGGGATGTGCTCCGAACCCTGAGCGTCGATCTTCAGGTCCAGCGCCTTGAACATGGTGCGAGCGGCGCCGATGACCGGCCGATAGACGAGTTCTGCCATCTGGAGAAGACCCTTCTTCTGCGCCTGAGGAGGGTTCTCCCGGCGGAAGTTACGCAGCCGTAGGTTTTCGGCATTGCGCCGATCGTGCCCCATGTGCGTCGCGCTGGCCAGTCTCCGCGGGCACGGGGCGCGAGATTCTCATCACGTGGAAGGGCCGGGAATGCCTCCGCGCCCCGTGGTGCTGACCCTTTGCGAAGAGCTCTGACAGGAGGCCGAAGGTGGACGGGCAGACACACGCGGGACGGCTGGACGCCGCCCAACTCGGCGCGGAATTGGGGGATCGGGCCACCCTCGTGCAGTTCTCCAGCGCCTTCTGCCAGCCCTGCCGGGCCACCCGCCGCACTCTCGACGAGGTGGCGCGAATGGTCGACGGCGTCGCCCACGTCGAGATCGACGCCGAGGCGCATCTCACTCTCGTGCGCGCACTCGACATCAGCCGTACCCCGACGGTGCTGGTGCTCGACGCGGCCGGCCGGATCGTCCGGCGAGCGGTCGGGCAGCCACGCACCGTGGATGTCGTCGCGGCACTGGGACACGCGATGTGACGGACCGTGATGCATCTCCCACATTGCGGAACCTGCTTGACTGCACCCACCACGCATCGTCAGTCTGACGCTATGCCGCCGGAACCCCTTCTTCACAGCCGGGCCCACGTGGACCTGGCCCGCAACGCGAGTGCGCGCTGTCCGGGTGCCTGAGCACCCACGGCCCCGTACGCCTCCCTCGCAGAAGGACATCTCCATGACGGCTTCGCCCGAGCTCGGCACCGCCCGCACGGCGTCCCCCGACCTCCTCCGCTCCGTCTTCCGGCAGCACGCCACCGGTGTCGCCGTGATCACCGCCGCCGGTGACCGGCCGGTCGGCTTCACCGCCACCTCTCTGAACTCCGTCGCCGCCGAGCCGCCGCTGATCTCCTTCGGTGTGGGGACCTCGTCGTCCAGCTGGCCGGTCGTGGCGGAGGCCGACCACGTCGGCGTACACATACTCGGCGAGCACCAGGAGGAACTGGCCGCCACATTCGCGCGCAGCGGCGCCGACCGGTTCGGCCCGTCCACCTATTGGCGCAACGGCCCGGAAGGAGTGCCGGTGCTCGACGGAGTGCTGGCGTGGCTGGTCTGCCGCGTGGTGGCACGCATCCCGGCGGGCGACCACCGGATCGTGATCGCGGAGGCGGTCGTCGGAGATCCGACCGGAGCCGGCCGTCCGCTCCTCTACCACCAGGGCCGTTTCACGGCGCTGCGGGACTGAGAGATCCCAGGCGGCGCACGGGCGGCCAGCGTCGGCTAGGTCACAGTCAAAGCGCTTGCTTATGGGTGCCGCACTGGGTGTACTGGCGAGTAATATTTCGCTCGGAGCGTCGGTCGCCCCGACCGGAATCCGCCCCATCAGGCGCCTATGCTGCGTGCATCAAGGCAGCCCAGAAATGACGATGCAGTAGGAGAGCCGGCGTGAGCTTGAGGATCGTTGTCTGTGTGAAGTACGTGCCCGATGCGACGGGTGACCGGCATTTCGCGGATGATCTGACGCTGGACCGTGAGGATGTCGACGGTCTGTTGTCGGAGCTGGACGAGTATGCGGTGGAGCAGGCGTTGCAGATCGCGGACGCGGCGGATGATGCGGAGATCACCGTGTTGACGGTGGGTCCGGAGGATGCCAAGGACGCGTTGCGTAAGGCGTTGTCGATGGGTGCGGACAAGGCTGTTCATGTCGAGGACGACGATCTGCACGGTTCGGATGTGATCGGTACGTCGTTGGTGCTGGCGAAGGCGATCGAGAAGACGGGTTACGACCTGGTCGTGTGCGGGATGGCGTCGACGGACGGGACGATGGGTGTGTTGCCGGCGGTGCTGGCGGAGCGTCTGGGTGTGCCGCAGGTGACGTTGTTGTCCGAGGTGCGGGTCGAGGGTGGCACGGTGACCGGGCGTCGTGACGGTGACAGTGCGTCGGAGCAGTTGCAGGCGTCGTTGCCGGCGGTGGTGTCGGTGACGGACCAGTCGGGTGAGGCGCGTTACCCGTCGTTCAAGGGGATCATGGCGGCGAAGAAGAAGCCGGTCGAGTCTTTGGATCTGGAGGATCTGGAGATCGATGCGGACGAGGTCGGTCTGGCGGGTGCGTGGACCGCGGTGGATTCCGCGGCGCAGCGTCCGGCTCGTACGGCGGGCACGATCGTCAAGGACGAGGGTGAGGGCGGCAAGCAGCTCGCCGAGTTCCTCGCGGGTCAGAAGTTCATCTAGAGCCGGCTGTTGCGTCCGTCCCTCGTTCCTTCGTTAGTTGCAGGAGATTGAAGTCCCATGGCTGAAGTTCTCGTCTTTGTCGATCACGTGGACGGTGCTGTCCGCAAGCCCACTCTGGAGCTTTTGACGCTGGCGCGTCGGGTCGGTGAGCCGGTTGCGGTCGCGTTGGGCGCGGGTGCCGGGGCCACCGCTGCGGTGCTCGCCGAGCATGGTGCGGTCAAGGTCCTCACCGTGGATGCCGCCGAGTTCGCGGATTATCTGGTCGTGCCGAAGGTGGATGCGCTGCAGGCTGCGGTCGAGGCGGTGTCCCCGGTCGCGGTGCTGGTTCCGTCCTCTGCCGAGGGCAAGGAGATCGCGGCCCGTCTCGCGGTCCGGATCGGTTCCGGGATCATCACGGACGCGGTGGATCTGGAGGCCGGTGAGCAGGGGCCGGTCGCGACGCAGTCGGCGTTCGCGGCGTCGTTCACCACGAAGTCCCGTGTCTCGCGGGGTGTCCCGGTGATCACGGTGAAGCCGAACTCGGCGCCGGTCGAGGCGGCTGCGGCCGCGGGTGCGGTGGAGTCCCTGGCGGTCAGTTTCTCGGCGCAGGCCACGGGCACGAAGGTGCTGTCGCGGACGCCGCGTGAGTCGACCGGGCGTCCGGAGCTGACCGAGGCGGCGATCGTGGTCTCCGGTGGCCGTGGTGTCAACGGTGCGGAGAACTTCGCGATCATCGAGGCGCTCGCCGACTCGCTGGGTGCGGCGGTCGGTGCCTCGCGTGCCGCGGTCGACGCCGGCTGGTACCCGCACTCCAACCAGGTCGGCCAGACCGGCAAGTCGGTGTCCCCGCAGCTGTACATCGCGTCCGGTATCTCGGGTGCGATCCAGCACCGGGCCGGGATGCAGACCTCGAAGACCATCGTCGCGATCAACAAGGACTCCGAGGCCCCGATCTTCGACCTCGTCGACTACGGCGTCGTCGGCGACCTCTTCCAGGTCGTCCCCCAACTCACCGACGAGGTCAACACCCGCAAGGGCTGATCCTCCGAGGAGCCGTACCCGATCTCGACGGTCCGGGGCCGCGTGGTGTGTTCTCACCGCGCGGCCCCGGACCGTTTCTGATCACCATTGACGCAGGTCCGACAGCCTTATAACTTCACTATACGGATTACTGATTCCGGGAAGCGGAAACAGTGAGAGTGTGGAGGGTGCCGAAATGGGTCAGCAGGAGAAGGTGGCAACGAGCCTCGCCGGTGCGGTCAGCGAGGAGATCAGCGCCTCCCTCACGGCAGTGGACGCCGAGCTCGCCCGCCGCTACCCGGGAGACCCCGGCACCCGCCAGCCCGTCCACACGGTCTACGTCCCCGGCGACACCTTCACCGCCGGCACCATCCGCTCCTGGGGCGACCAGGCGTTGAAGGCCCTCGACGAGCATGCCCCCGACGCAGCCTCGTTCGCAGCCGTCCTCGGCATCCCGGAGGAGCTCGCCGCGCCCGTCCACGACCGCGTACGCGCCAAGCTGGGCCGCGAGCCCGTCGAGGACCTCCGCATCGACTTCGAGGACGGCTACGGACCCCGGCCCGATGCCGAGGAGGACGAGGCGGCCGCCCGAGCCGCCCGGCTGATCTCGGAGGCGTACGAGAACGGCACAGCGGCCCCGTACATGGGCATCCGGATGAAGTGCATGGAGGCCGCCGTACGCGACCGGGGCATCCGCACCACGGACATCTTCCTCACCGGCCTCATGCAGACGGGCGGCCTCCCCGAGGGCCTGGTCCTCACCCTTCCCAAGGTGACGTACCCCGAACAGGTCACCGCCTTCGTCCGGCTCCTCGAAGCCTTCGAAGAGGCCCACGGTCTGCCGTCGGGCCGGCTCGGCTTCGAGATCCAGATCGAGACCAGCCAGTCGATCCTGGCCGCCGACGGCACCGCCGCCGTGGCCCGCATGATCGACGCCGCGCGCGGCCGCGCCACCGGCCTGCACTACGGCACCTTCGACTACAGCGCCTGTGTCGGCGTCAGCGCCGCCTACCAGGCGAGCGACCACCCGGCCGCGGACCACGCCAAGGCCGTCATGCAGGTGGCCGCCGCAGGCACCGGCGTGCGCGTCTCCGACGGTTCCACCAACGTCCTCCCTGTCGGCCCCACCCACCGGGTCCACGAGGCCTGGCGACTCCACTACGGGCTCACCCGCCGCGCCCTGGGCCGCGCCTACTACCAGGGCTGGGACATGCACCCGGGCCATCTGCCGACCCGTTACGCGGCTGTCTACACCTTCTACCGCGAGGGCCTGGAACAGGCTGCGGCCCGACTCGCCGCATATGTGGCCAAGGCGGGTGGTGATGTGATGGACGAGCCCGCCACCGCCAAGGCCCTCAGTGGCTACCTGCTGCGTGGCATCGACTGCGGCGCCCTGGACACCGCCGAGGTCGCCCGCCTGACAGGGCTGACCCGGGCGGACCTCGACGCCTTCGCCTCGCCGCGACGCGGGGGACTGACGGTTACGGCGCCGTAGCGCGGCGGTTCAGGCCCGGGCCGTGAACCGCCCTCGGAAGAGGCGTGGGCTACGGCCCGTGCCGTCAGCCCCGCAGGAAGGTCTCGACGGTCCCGCTGAAGCGGAGGGATCGTCGAGCCACGGAAAGTGGCCGGCGCCCGGCTGGATGGTGAGTTCGGCCTTGGGGAACAACCGCGCGACGGTGGCCGCGACGCGAGGAAGCGGACCACTGTCCAGCTGGCCCGCAAGGATCAGCACCCGGGCGTCCAGGGTTGCGACGGCGGCGCGGGCCGCGGCAGGGGCGAAGGCCCTGTCGGACGCGTAGACGTCCGCGGCCTCGTAGTCGCTCTGCTCGACGCCGGCTGCTGCGTGGGCCCGGGCGGCCGCGTCCCAACGCCCGTAGAACGGTAGGTGGCCGGGTCGGCGGGGATGCCTGAGTCGCCGGTGCCCCGCAGGTCGAGCATCACCAGTCGGCGTCGGCTCGACGGCCCACCCGCATCACCGGGGTAGGCGGAGGCGCGCACGGGGCCACCGGGCAGAACGAGCAGCGGCTCACCTTCACCCATGTGGTGATGGGCGAGTTCGGCTCCGTCGGCGGCGGCGAAGACAGACATGGCGCAATCCTGATGACCGTACGACAGAGACGACGAGCGGTTCGCGCGGAGCTCCCCGGCCAGGCCGGTCGACCTTGTGAGGACCGTGTGGCACGGGAGCCGAGAACGGTGAGGATGGGGGGACCGACTCGCGAGGAGACGCCATGACCGATGCAGCTCGCCGCCCCACCGACCTCCGTGGATCCGCCGCCGCGCTGCTGCCCGAACTGGTCGCGCTGCGTCGTGCCCTGCACCGGGAGCCCGAAATCGGCCTGCAACTGCCGCTGACCCAGGCGAAAGTACGGGCAGCGCTGGACGGACTGCCCCTGGAGATCACCCTCGGCAAACAGCTCACCTCGGTCACTGCCGTGCTGCGTGGCGCGCTGCCCGGCCCGGTGGTGCTGCTCCGCGGCGACATGGACGCGCTGCCGGTGCAGGAGACCAGCGGGCTGCCGTACGCCTCCGAGATCCCCGGCGTGATGCACGCCTGCGGCCACGACCTGCACACCGCTGGACTGGTCGGCGCCGCACGGCTGCTCTGCGAACGGCGCGACACACTGGCCGGAACCGTGGTGTTCATGTTCCAGCCCGGTGAGGAAGGCGACGCCGGGGCGCGGGTCATGGTCGACGAAGGTGTGCTCGATGCCGCGGGCACCAGGCCGGTGGCCGCGTACGCCCTTCATGTCGCGTCCGCGATGCTGCCGCCCGGAGTCGTCGGCACGCGCCCCGGGCCGATCCTGGCCGCCGCCGATGCCCTTGACGTGACCGTGCGCGGGCGCGGCGGGCACGGGTCCAGTCCGCACAGCGCCCTTGATCCGATCCCGGCCGCCTGCGAAGCGGTGACAGCTCTGCAGACCATGGTCACCCGCCGCTTCGACGCCTTCGACCCGGTTGTCGTGACAGTCGGCAGCTTCCACGCGGGCACAAGCCCCAACGTCATTCCCGACGAGGCCGTGTTCTCCGCGACCGTCCGGTCCTTCTCAGCCGAGGCGCGGGCCCGTGTGCACGACGAGGCGCCCCGGGTCGTTCGCGGCGTGGGGGAGGCGCACGGGATGACCGTGGAAGCAGTCGTCGACGAGGGCTACCCGGTCACCGTCAACGACCCCGCCGAGGCGGCGTACGCAGCCGAGACCGCGGGCCAACTGTTCGGAGCCGACCGCTACTTCGAGCTGCCGAACCCGATCGCCGGGGCCGAGGACTTCGCCTTCATCGGTCAGCACGTCCCTTCCGCCTATCTGATGCTCGGCGCCTGCCCTGCCGACCTCGACCCCGCCACAGCCCCCTACAACCACTCCCCGGAAGCCCTCTTCGACGACTCCGTGCTGGGTGACGCGGCGGCGCTCCTCGCGCAGCTGGCGCTCGGACGCCTCGGCAGGGGCTGAGGGACCGGGGACGCGGACCTTCACCGCCCACCCGGCGGACGCTCGGCCCTCTACGCACGTATGTCCGCGGACGTGCCGCCTGCGCCCGCCGGAAGCGGAGCGGAGCCTTGTCGGCGTCCCGGCTCAGGCAGGCGGCAGTTCGCCGGAGCCGCGGGCGATGAGTGAGGTCGGCAGCTCCACCCGCGCCGGCGCGTCGTCCGCGCCGTCCAGCCGGCGGAAGAGGTGCTCGGCCGCCGTCCGGCCCACGGCCGCGGCGTCCTGGGAGATGACCGTGATGCCCAGCAGGTCGGCCAGCTCGATGTCGTCGAAGCCGACCAGGGCGACCGGGCGTTCCCGGTCCGCCAGCACACGCACCGCCGTGACCGTCACACGGTTGTTGCCGGCGAACAGGGCGGTGACGGGTTCGGGGCCGGAGAGCATCGCCTCGGCCGCGGCCCGGACCCGCGAGGGGTCGGTGGAGCCGAGGGAGACCCAGGAGTCCTGGACGGTGATCCCGGCGTCCACCATCGCGGCGTGATAGCCGCGCAACCGCTCGGTGGCGGTGTGGATACGGGGCTGGTCACCGATGAAGCCGATTCGGCGGTGGCCGTGCGCGATCAGGTGGGCGACACCCTCGCGGGCGCCGCCGAAGCTGTCGGACAGGACGATGTCGGCGTCGATCTGCCCGGCCGGGCGGTCCACGAAGACGGTCGCGATGCCCGCCTTTATCTCCGGTTCCAGATAGCGGTGGTCGTCACCGGCCGGGATCACGATCAGCCCGTCCACCCGGCGGGCGCACAGCGCGAGCACGAGCTCCTGCTCGCGCTCCGGGTCCTCCGCGCTCGACCCGTTGATGAGCAGGGCTCCGTGCGCGCGCGCCACTTCTTCCACGGCGCGGCTCAGCGGCCCGTAGAAGGGGTCGGCGAGATCCTCCAGGACCAGGCCGATGGAGGCGGTACGGCCCTTGCGGAGCACCCGCGCGCTGTCGTTCCGGCGGAAACCGAGCGCCTCGATCGCTTCCTGCACCCGGCGCTCCGTGTCGGGCGTGACGCCGGGCTCGCTGTTGACCACGCGGGAGACCGTCTTGAGGCCCACTCCGGCGCGGGCGGCGACATCCTTCATGGTCGGCCGGTTGCCGTAACGGGGCTCGTGATGACGGGCGGTCTCTGCCACGGTGCGCTGTCCTGTCGTCGGGTGCGGGGCTGTCCGGCGGGCCCGCAGTCGGTGCTGCGGAGCGGGCCGGAGGCTGTGGCGTCGAGCATAGGCCCTGGACAACGTTGTCAGCTGAATGGAGACTATGCAGACTATTTACTGAAGATGCAGGTCCACCCCCTCACCCATCCGGAGCCCACACCGATGCATACCGACCTCGTCGCCGCGCTCGACATCGGCGGCACCAAGATCGCCGGCGCCCTGGTGGACGGCACCGGCGCGCTTCTCGTACGGGCGCAGCGGCCGACGCCCGCCCGGGAGAGCGGCGAGACGGTGATGGGTGCGGTGGCGGATGTGCTGGCCGAGCTGACCGCCTCGCCGCTGTGGGGGCGGGCGACCGCCGTCGGCATCGGCAGTGCCGGCCCGGTGGATGCGTCGGCGGGTACGGTCAGCCCCGTCAACGTTCCCGGCTGGCGTGACTTCCCTCTGGTGGAGCGGGTACGGAAGGCCGTCGGCGGGCTGCCCGTCGAGCTGGTCGGCGACGGGGTCGCGATGACCGCCGCCGAGCACTGGCTGGGTGCGGCCCGCGGCTACGACAACGCGCTGTGCCTGGTCGTGTCGACCGGAGTGGGCGGTGGCCTGGTCCTCGGCGGCAAGCTGCACCCGGGCCCCACCGGCAATGCCGGTCACATCGGTCACATCAGTGTGGATCTGGACGGCGACCTGTGCCCGTGCGGCTCGCGCGGCTGCGTCGAGCGGATCGCCAGCGGACCGAACATCGCGCGACGCGCCCTGCAGGGTGGCTGGCAGCCCGGCCCGGACGGCGACGCCACGGCCGCCGCGGTGGCCGCCGCCGCCCGGGCCGGACATCCGGTCGCCGTCGCGTCGTTCGAGCGCGCCGCCCAGGCACTGGCCGCCGGAATCGCCGCCACCGCCACGCTCGTCGAGATCGACATCGCCGTGATCGGCGGGGGAGTGGCGGGCGCGGGCGACGTCCTCTTCGCCCCGCTGCGCCGCGCCCTGCGCAGCTACGCCACGCTCTCCTTCGTGCAGCAGCTCACGGTGGCCCCTGCGGTGATGGGCACGGACGCCGGCCTGGTCGGCGCAGCGGCCGCCGCAACGTCGGTCAGGCTCGGCGGGACGGCAGCCGCGGCGGCGCTGAGCGGATGAACGCGGGCCAGCGGTCGGGCGGGTCCGGCTGCCGTATCGCGTGCCGGGACCGGCCTTGGGGACCTTCGGTACAGCGGATACCGGTGAGAACGATCACGGCCGTGGGCGGATGCCGTCGCCGTGCACGGACCCCGGGTTGAGGATCAGCGGAACGAAAACCGGTGCCGAGCGTCCATCGGTCCCGGGGGCAACTGCCGGAGTATCGGCGGCCGGACGCCCGTGAAGCCTTCCCGTGTTTCCCCGGGAACGCGGCTTTCCCCAGGGACGCAGCCGGCCTCCGTCTCATGGCTGTGACGACCGAGGCGGCCCGCTACCCGGGGTCCGGACCTGGTCGGGCGGTGTCGTTCGAGGTTGTTGCGGCTTTGGTGTGGAGGACTTCGGGCGCCTGCTCGGCGGCGCGGGTGATGCCTTCGCCGATGAATCCGAGGAAGCGGGCGATGTTCTCGAGGCGGATGGCGGCGGGGGTGTGGGGGCCGAGGACGTGGACGTTTCGGAGTGCGGTTTCGACGAGCTGGTCGTCGGATCGGGCGCCGGCGATCGTCGTCTGGTGGAAGAGTTCGTCGTCGACGACGTGGGGGTCGCGGCGGCGTTCGTCGCGTTGCCGGCGGACGAGGCTCCGGCTCTCCAGGTAGGCGATCGCCTTGGAGACGCACGCCGGAATGACCTGGGGACGCCGGGCGGGTCGGGACGCGGTGAGGCTGCCCGCGTCGGTGGTGAACAGAACAGATCAGCATCCGGGCCGCCATCCTCGTGAGGCCCGAAGCCATGAGGACGCCGGAGAACCTCTCCTCGTACGCGACGTCCTCTTCGCCCCGCTGCGCCGCGCCCTGCGCAGCTACGGCCATGGCCTCGGCGTCGCCTCCGTGCGGCTGGGGGAGCGACTCCGGCCCTCGCGAGGAGGCGGGCCTGCGCCGGCGGGCACGGCGTTCGGTTGCGCGGTGGGCCAGGTCGGCGCGGTAGGTGGTCGGGCCGCCGTTACGCATCACCTCTCGCGCGACCGTCGAGGTCGGACGGCCGAGGCATCGGGCGAACTCGGCGTAGGGGAGGCTGTCGGCCGGCCCCAGCGCGATCTGCCGGCGTTCCTGCCGGGTGAGCCTGCCTCCGGGCAGCGCGATCTCCTCGGTCATCCTTCGGGGCGGTTCCTGATCCCCTCGCCGTAGCGTTCGCCCTTATTCATTGCAATGATCGAAGTGGTGGTCGTTGCGTTACGTGCGAGACCGTTGCAACACTTTCGAGGTTCTGAGCTGTGTAGATACGCATTCTGCGCAACGACTATGTTGCCGGATCATGGAAAGCAACGTAGCGTTTCCGGTGTCAGAAACAGCGAACGAGTACGGGAGAGCACAATGCAGAAGTTCGACACCCCCGCCCCGATCTCCGCCGTCCTGGACATCCCCGCGGGACGCATCCGGTTCATCGCCGCCGACCGGGCCGACACCACCGTCGAGGTCCTGCCCGCGGACGCCTCGAAGGGTCGCGACGTGAAGGCGGCGGAGCAGACCGAGGTGGCGTACGGCGACGGCGTCCTGCGGATCGAGGCCTCGGCGAAGAACCAGTTCCTCGGCCCCTCCGGATCCGTCGAGGTGACCGTCCAACTGCCCACCGCCTCCCGCATCGAGGCGAAGACGGCCGGCGCCGAGTTCCGGACCGTCGGACGGCTCGGCGACGTCGCCTTCGAGGGCGCGCAGGGTTCGGTCGGCATCGAGGAGGCCGTGAGCGTCCGCATCACCGCGCTCGACGGTGACGTCGAGGTCGGCCGGCTGGGCGGCCCCGCGGAGATCAGCACCGCAAGGGGCGACATCCGGATCACCGAGGCCGTGCGCGGCAAGGTCGTGCTTCACACCCGGTCCGGTGACATCTCGGTCACCGCCGCCGCCGGTGTCTCGGCCTCCCTGGACGCAGGCACCGACCACGGCCGCATCAGCAACGACCTCAAGAACGACGGCACCGCCGAGCTCGCCATCCGCGCCACCACCTCCCAGGGCGACATCACCGCCCGCAGCCTCTGAAGGAGCAGAACCGGGACCACCCGGCCGTGCCCACCGCGATCGAGATCCCCTCGGTCGTAGCCCAGGGCGCGGCCGTCCGTCCCGAGGGGCCCGCGATCCACGTGCAGGGCCCGGAGAAGTCGTACAAGACCGTCTCACGCGACCAGGTGGAACACATGACGAAGAACAGCACTTCCTCGACGAGTTCGAAGTGGACCGGCATGGTGCCGGTCGACGATTCGGCCCTGGCCGTCACCGACACCGGAGGTCCCGGTATCCCTGTGCTCTATCTCAATGGCCAGTTCGCCACTCAGGGGTACTGGCGGCGGGTCATCGCCGAACTGGGGACGGGGTGGCGGCACATCACCTACGACGAGCGGGCGCGCGGCAAATCGAAGCGTTCGGCGGACTATTCCTTCGAGGCAGCCGTCCGGGACGTCGATGCGGTTCTCGCGGCCAGGGGTGTGGACCGGGCGCTGGTGGTGGGCTGGTCCTACGGAGCGGTCGTCGGGGCGCACTGGGCCGGCCGCAATCCGGAGCGTGCCTTGGGCGCGGTCCTGGTCGACGGCGCGTTCCCGTACGACTGGCTCGACGAGGCCATGGAGCAGCGGATCCGGAAGCTGTTCCGGCGGATGAGCTGGTTCCTGCCGCTGTTGCGCCCGACGGGCCTGGCTCCTCGGATGACCGCCGAACAGCAGGCGAACAGCAACATCGAGCTCGGCAGGCTCTCCCGCGAACGCGAGCTGGGTCCCGTGCTGGACAGCATCACCGTCCCGGTGCGCTACGTGGTCGCTTCGGGGACGTCCTTCGGGAGCCGCGGTGACGAGCAGGAACGGATTCGCACCAGCCTCGACGCGGTGACCGCTCACAACCCGAACATCCGGATCAGCGCGAAGGTCGCCGGCAACCACGGTGCGCTCCTCAAGAAGGACTTCCCGGCCATCGCCGAGGCCGTACGCGAGGTCGCCGCCCTCGACCGCGGGGGGCGTTGAGGACGCGACCGGCGGACTGACGACAACTACATGTCCTGGCCACCGTCGTCATCAACGTCCGGCTCGACGGCGTCCGGTCCGGGCCGGACCGGACGCCGTCGAGCCGTCGTGACACCAGGTCCGTACGCTGTGCCCGCCCGGCACTCGTACCGGACCTGGTCCCTTTACCGGACTACGCACCCGAGTCCGGACCCGGCACCTGCGCCGGACCCACGCACCCGAGTCCGGACCTGGCGACAGGCCCGGACTCGGCACAAGGTCCGGCCCGGCACCCGCCTGGGCGCAGCTTGCGACCCGACTCAATTTCCCGTTCTGCTCAGCACCCCATCCGCAGGTCCGCCCAGTCCGCGTGGTCGGAGTCGACGCCGTCCCCGCCGTCGGTGACCACCAGACGCACCACCTGCGCGCCGCTCACATCAGCGGTGATCGGCTGCGCGGCCATGGCATTGGTCAGCACACCGGTCGACGCCACCTTCGTGCCGTCCGCCCAGATCTCGAACGCCACGGTGCCCTTGGCGCCCTTCTCGTCGTCGACGCCGACCTGCGCGGTCACGGCGCTGCACGCACCGGCCGCGTAGAACTCGACGGTGCTCGGCGCGTGCGCCCCGAGCCCCTTGGCGAAGACCGTGCCGCCGATGGTCAGCGGATTGCCGTCGCCCGCGTTGCTCTCACCGTTGCTGGTGTCCGTCTCGACCGGTCCCCAGCCGTTGGAGGAGGAGAGCTGCGGCAGATCGCTGAGATAGCTGCTGCCGCCCGGTGGCGCCACCACCACATGGGCCTGGAACGGGACCGAGGACCGGACACGCGTCCCGGCCGGTGAGCGGTACTGCGCCGAGAGCGTCAGATCGTACGTACCGGTGGCCGTGCCCGCGGGAGGCGTCACCTGCCAGCGCGTGGTCAGCGCCTTGCCGGTCGGCACGGTCGGGGATCCGGTCGGCGACAGCGGCTTGATCTGCCAGCCCGACGGGCCGGTGAGCGCCGCGGAGACCTTCTCGGCGGGCGTTCGACCCAGATCGGTGACGGTCGTCGTCAGCGGCGCGATGTGACCCGCTTCCACCAACGGGCTTCCGTTCAGGCCGAGTTCCACGGCGGGCGGGTGGGCGGCCCACTTGCGGTCGGCAGCGACGCGCAGCAGGACCGTGCCGTGTGCCGGGACGGTCGCCGAGATGGTGCCTGCCGTGTTGTACGTCGCGTGCTCCCACAGGTCGCGCATCGTGTACGCGGCGGCCTGCGGCAGTCCCGCCGCCTTCGCGGTCGTCGTGATGCGCTGAGCGCTGCCGGACTCGTTGAAGAGCGCCACGACCCGGCTGCCGTCCCGCATCTCCTTGGCGACGACCCACCGTCCGTCGGTGGAGGAGAGCACAGTTCCCTGTTTGCCCAGCGGGTCCTGATCGACGGCGACGACCTCGCGATTGGAGAGGATCTCGAAGGTCTCCGGCGTCGCCTTGCGCAGATCGGAGCCGATCAGCAGCGGCGCCGCCATCACGGACCACATGGAGAAGTGGGTGCGGTACTCGGTGTCCGTCATTCCGCCGTTGCCGACCTCGAGCATGTCGGGGTCGTTCCAGTGCCCCGGTCCCGCGGCAGAGGCGAGCGGCAGGTTCTGCTTCATGATCGACAGCATGCTGCCCCAGCTGTCGCTGATGTCGCCCGTGGTGCGCCAGAGATTGCCGACGTCGGCGGCCCACTCCCAGGGCTTGTTCTCGCCCCACTCGCAGATGCTGTAGACGATGGGACGGCCGGTGGCCTCCAGTGCGTCACGCATGGTCGTGTAGCGCAGCTTCGCATCGACGCCCTGGTTGTTGCAGTTGTCGTACTTGAGATAGTCGACGCCCCAGTCCGCGAACTGCTGCGCATCGCTGTACTCGTGGCCCAGCGCGCCCGGCAGGCCGACGCTGTCGCACGTCTTGGTGCCGGCGCTGGTGTAGATGCCGAGCTTGAGCCCCTTGGAGTGGACATAGTCCGCGACGGCCTTGATGCCGTTCGGGAAGCGCACCGGGTCGGCCTCGAGCTTGCCGTCCGCATCGCGCTGCGGCTTCGCCCAGCAGTCGTCGAGGTTGACGTACTGGTAGCCGGCGTCCTTGAGGCCCTTCTCGACGAAGATGTCGGCGATGCCCTTGACCATCGACTCGTTGAACTCGGCCCGGCAGTGGGTCGAGTTCCAGTTGTTGAACCCCATCGGCGGGGTGAGCGCGAGACCGTTTCCGGACTGCGGTGCGGCGGCCGCGGTGACAGCGGCCGGGGCCGGTGAGTCCGCCACGGCGGGAGCGGCTGCCCCTGCCGTACAGAGCAGCCCGGCCGCCAGCGCTCCGATGACTCTTCTGTGGCGTGTGCGGGTTGTACGGGTTGGAAGATGACGCATCGTTACGTTCCTCCATACTCGTGCCGGATCGGATGACGTCATGTGCACGCCAGTGACGCGCGATTACGTTAGGGCCTGTTGAAGTCTGTTGGAAGGGGAGCGGTAACGGTTGTTCGGTATCTCGTCAAAACCCTTGACGGCACCCTGGCTTGGAGGTGAGATCCAAGCGCACGTTCGGTTGTGTTGGGTTGGCATCCCGGAGGAGGGGGTCATGGCGCACTCTTCGTACGACAGTTCAGGCGTGCCGGGCAGTGTGGCAGGACATCGGATGTCCCGGCGAAGTGTGTTGCGGGGTGCGGCAGTCGGTGCGGGCGCGATCACGCTGCCTTCGCTGCTCACCGCATGCGGCAGCGGCCCCGGTGGTGACGGCAAGACGATCCACATGGGGTCGAATTCGTCCGACCCCATTCCGAAGAAGGCGTTCGCCGAGGCGTTCAAGGCGTATGAGGCGCAGTCCGGTGGCCGCAAGATCGCGGTGAACACCGTTGACCACAACACCTTCCAGGAGAACATCAACAAGTACCTGCAGGGCAATCCGGACGATGTCTTCATGTGGTTCGCCGGCTACCGGATGCAGTTCTTCGCCAAGAAGGGTCTGCTGTACGACATCAGTGACAACTGGCAGCACTACGAGGGCTTCTCGGACGCGCTGAAGGCCCAGTCCACCGGTGAGGACGGCAAGCAGTACCTCACGCCGTACTACTACTACCCGTGGGCCGTCTTCCACCGTAAGAGCCTCTTCGCCGACCGTGGCTACCAGGCGCCCAAGACGCTCGACGAGTACGTGGCGCTGGCCAAGCAGATGAAGAAGGACAAGCTCGACCCCATCGCGTTCTGCGACAAGGACGGCTGGCCCGCGATGGGCACCTTCGACTACATCAACATGCGGACCAACGGCTACGAGTTCCACAAGAGCCTGATGGCCGGCGAGGCGGCCTGGACGGACAAGCGGGTCAAGGAGGTCTTCGACACCTGGCGACGTCTCCTCCCGTACTGCCAGCAGGGCGCCAACGGCCGCACCTGGCAGGAGGCCGCGACCAGCCTGCAGAAGAAGGAAGCCGGCATGGCGGTCTTCGGCCTGCCGCACCCCGGTGCCCAGTTCCCGAAGGGCGAGCAGGAGGACATCGACTTCTTCCCGTTCCCGGTCATCAACCCGGAACACGGCCAGGACGCGGTCGAGGCTCCCATCGACGGCTTCCTGCTGGCGAAGAAGTCCAAGAACCTCAAGAACAAGAAGAGCGTGGAGAGTGCCAAGGACCTCCTGAAGTGGCTGGCCACCGGGAAGGCCGAGGACATCTACCTCAAGAGTGACCCCAACAACATCGCCGTCAACGACCAGGCGGACATCTCCCAGTACTCGGCGCTGCAGAAGAAGGCGGTGGAGCTCGTCTCCGGCGCGAAGCAGATCTCGCAGTTCCTGGACCGCGACACCCGGCCGGACTTCGCCTCGACCGTCATGATCCCGGCCATCCAGCAGTTCATCAGCAACCCGAACGATGTGGACGGTCTGGTCAACGGCATCGAGCGGCAGAAGAAGACCATCTTCGCCTCCGACTGAACCTGGAGTACCGACCGTGTCGTTCCTCTCGGCCCGGCGAACCGAACGACGGGGCCCGCGGCGATTCTCCGGCCGCGACCTCGTCGTCATCGGTCTGCTGCTCGGTATACCGGTCCTGCTCGACATCGCCGTCGTGTGGGGCCCGACCCTCGCCTCCGTCGTGCTCTCCTTCACCAGCTGGGACGGCATCGGCGACATCAAGTGGGTCGGTACGCAGAATTACGCGAACCTCTTCACCAACTACCCGCAGTTCTGGCCCGCCGCCCGGCACAACCTGCTCTGGCTCGCCTTCCTCGGCCTCGTCGCCACGCCGTTCGGACTGCTCCTCGCCGTACTCATCGACCGGGGCGTACGGTTCAGTCGCTTCTACCAGTCGACGCTGTACATGCCGGTCGTGCTGTCGCTCGCCGTGGTCGGCTTCATCGCGCAGCTCGTCTTCTCCCGCGACCAGGGCGCCCTCAACGCGATCGTCGGGGACACCAAGTCGCCGACCGACTGGCTCGGCGACCCGGACCTCAACATCTGGATGGTCCTGCTCGCCGCGGCCTGGCGGCACACCGGCTATGTGATGATCCTCTACCTCGCCGGGCTCAAGGCCGTCGACCCCTCGTTGAAGGAAGCCGCCGCCATCGACGGGGCGAGCGAGGCCCAGACCTTCTTCCGCATCGTCTTTCCCACACTGCGGCCGGTCAACGTCATCGTCGGCGTCATCACCGTCATCGAGTCCCTGCGCGCCTTCGACATCGTGTACGCCGTCAATCACGGCCGCAACGGACTCGAACTGCTCTCGGTGCTCGTCACCGACAACATCATCGGCGAGGCCAGCCGGGTCGGCTTCGGCTCCGCCATAGCCGTCGTCCTGCTGACCGTCTCCCTCGGATTCGTCGTGACGTACCTGGTCCAGGAGCTCCGAGGGGAGAAGAACCGATGACCGTCGACACCGCCCCCGCCCGCCCCGCCGCGCAGCCCGCGCCCGCGGCGCCCGCGGCCGGGCGCCGCAGAATCCGTCCCGGCCGGCTCGGGGTGCACGCCTTCCTGATGGCGGTCTCGATCGCGTTCCTCGCACCGTTGCTGCTCGCGGTGTACGCCTCGCTGCGACCGTACGAAGAGACCTCCGAGTACGGTTACTTCTCGCTCCCGAAGCATCTCTCGTTCGACTACTACCGGCAGGCGTTCACCGACTCGGGGATGACGAAGTACTTCGTCAACACGATGATCATCGCCGTCCCCGGGGTGCTCGTCACCCTCTTCCTCGCCTCGTTCGTGGCCTTCGCGCTGGCCCGGCTGAAGATGCGCGGCGGCATCGTCCTGCTGATGCTCTTCACGGCCGGGAACCTGCTGCCGCAGCAGGTGATCGTGACACCGCTGTACGTGGTGTTCAACCGCATCCCGCTGCCGTACTGGATGTCCGACTCGATGACGATGTACGACTCCTACTGGGCCGTCGTCGTCGTGCAGATCGGCTTCCAGATCGGCTTCTGTGTCTTCGTCCTCGCCAACTTCATGCGCACACTGCCGCAGGAGATCCTGGAGGCCGCCATCGTCGACGGCGCGGGCGTCTGGACGCAGTACTGGCGGATCACGCTGCCGTTGTGCCGCCCGGCTCTCGCCGCGCTCGGCACACTTCAGTTCACCTGGATGTACAACGACTTCCTCTGGGCACTGGTCTTCGTCTCCGACGGCGACAAGCTCCCCATCACCTCGGCCCTCAACAACCTTCGCGGGCAGTTCTTCACCGACTACAACCTCCTGGCCGCGGGCTCGGTGATCGTCGCCCTGCCGACGCTCGTGGTCTTCCTGCTGCTCCAGCGCCACTTCATCGCGGGGCTGACGCTGGGGTCCAGCAAGGGGTAGGACCTGACCTGCGCAGACAGGGTCATGCGCTCATCCCGACCAGGGGCGACGCGACGGCCGAGCCGCACTCGCGGAACCTCGTCGTGACCCAGTTCCGACAGGAAGAAGCCCCGCCGACCGGGTGATCGGTGGCGGGGCTCAGCTGTTCCTACGGGCAGGTCTCCTCGTACTTCACGGCGGTGAACTCGACGGGCTGTCCCTTCAACGCCGTGCCGGGGCGCGGGGACTGCGTGCACACCTGCCAGTTGCTTTCCAGGAACACGATGCGGTCATCGGGCATGGCATCGGTCACCGTGATCGAGGTGCCGGAGTCGAGCGCACCGCGGGCGGTGTTGACGGACTTCCCCACGAAGTTCGGCATGGTGCCGATGGCCTTGGCGGGTGCCTTCTGGTCCGAGGCCGGGCACGACTCCTCGAGTTTGACCGTCCCGAAGTCCAGCTCGGTGTCGAGCGGGATGGTCTTCCCCGCTTTGTGGTTCTGGCTGCAGACCTTCCAGTTCCGGTCGAACGCCTGCAGCCGATCCCGGCCGGCACTGTCGTGGGACGTCAGGGCGTAGAACCCGGCCTTCTGAGCCGCGTCCTGCGCGGACTGGAGCCCCATACCGACGAAGTCCGGGACGGCCTTCCGCTCGGCAGGCTTGTCATCGGACGACGGTTGCTTCGACATGGCGCCGACGGTGGTCGGGGTTGTGGGCTGCCGGCTCGTGGTCGCCGGATCGCAGCCGACGAGAGCAGCAGCCGCGAGGCAGACGAGCACGGCAGCGGCGGCGGTGCGGGTGTTCAAGATGTCCCCCAAGTGCGGTTCATGGAGGGATGACCGTAGCGATGTCGTCTGGGTGCATGGGAGCTGGATGCTCCGGTGGTGACGGAGTTGTGACCGAATCGCGAGGGCCAAAGGGGGTGTGGACTACGACACTTCGTGAAGTGTCGAGAGTCGGCACCTCGCGCCCCCGGAGTGCCATGGCGCGGGGCCGACGGACAGCAGGATCAGGCTGCACGACCCGTCGACGGAGCTGTGGCAGGCCCTCGCCTCCACCTACCGGACCGGCCACGACATCAGCGTGAAGCTCGGCTGCTACGAACTGTCGGCCGTCGCCATCGACCGCATGGACCGGGCGGCACAGCCGGCATCCGATCCGTGCCTGGGTGAGATCCGCCAGTACATGCGGGCCGGGCCTCGGTCCCTTTCCGGGCGGGGAGTACCGAAAGGAGCAGCGGCTCGTCGCCGTCGGCTACGGCATCGTCCGCCCAGCCGGTGTGCAGCCCTGCGTATCGCTCGGGGCTGTGGTCGTACAGCTCGGCCACGCCGGCGAGGCCGCCGCTGTCTGCAAGGTGGGCTGCCGAGTGACTGCGCGTTTCGCAGGCGTTCGCCTGTGAACACGGTCCATCCGACAACAGCCCCGCTACCGGGGCTTCTGTACGGCGAACTCGTTGCCGTCGGGGTCGAGCATCAGCACCCGGCCGCCGTCGCCCTCGCCGATGTCGGTGCACGTCGCGCCGAGCGAGATCAGGCGGTCGACCTCCGCCTGCCGGTCGGCGTGGGCGGGGAGCGCCAGCTCGAAGTACAGCCTGTTCGTTCCCGTCTTCGGCGCCACCGGAGGACCACCCCACGTGATCTTCGTACCGCCGTTCGGCGACTGGATCGCGGTCTCCTGGTCCTGGTCCCAGACCAGCGGCCACCCCAGCGCCTCGCTCCAGAAGTAGCCGACCTCCTGCGTACCGTCGCAGGCCAGCGCTCCGATGAAGCCTGTGTCGGCGAGGAACTTGTTGCCCGCCTCGATGACGCAGAACTCGTTGCCGTCCGGATCGGCGAGCACCACATGTCCATCTTCAGGGAGTTGGCCCACATCGATGTGTTTCCCGCCGAACTCCAGCGCCCTGGTCACCGTCTGCTGCTGATCCTCCGGGGAGCTGCTCGTCAGGTCGAAGTGAGCCCGGTTCTGGCCGATCTTGGGCTCCTGGCTCGGCAGGAAACGGATGCGGAACCCGGCGGCATCAGGGGGCAGGATCGCGACGTCGTCGTCCGAACCGTCGGCCAACTCCCAGCCCAGGACCCCGGACCAGAACTGCGCCAGGCCCGACGGCCGGGTCGCGTTGAAGCAGATCGCGAACAGTTGACTGGTCATACCCGGTGCATCTCCGATCCACTGACGGTCGATACGGCGCCTTGCCCTCCCGGGCCAGCGCAGCCTAGGGGTGACCGTGCGGTACTCGCATCCGAGTTTCCGTCGCGGGAGAGTCCTGTCCCCTGCAAGGGGACGACGGTGCGGAACGGCACCGTCGTCCACGGCACCGGCCGAGCCGGTCCGTCATGCCGGGGTGGCACCCGCCTTCGCGCCGACATCACCCGTTCAGCCCAATGTGACGATCGGTGAGGGGACACGACAGCCCGGAACCACCCCCAGCGTCACTCGCCACCTGGCCGTAGCTGAACGACATGCTCGTGGTCCTCCTGCTGCTCCAGCGCCACTTCGTCGCGGGGACGACGCTGGGGGTCGAGCAACGGGCGGAGTTCCCATAACGGACTCTGATGCTTTGTCACCAACCACTGTGGGAAGTGCTGTTGGACCGCGACTCACTATGATCACCTGCACATGGACGTGAACGCGAAGAACGAGATGATCGCCGTCCCGCCGGGGCCCGTGACGTTGTCGGACCGGCGGACGCAGCGGAGCTGGTCGGTCGAGCTCGCGCCCTACCTGCTGGCTGCGTTCCCGACCACTCAGGCGCAGTACGCACAGGTCACCGGTCGACGGCCGAGCAGTGGGCAGGGCGAACGGTTGCCCGTCGAGGGCGTTTCGTGGTGGGACGCGGTCCGCTTCTGCAACGCCTTGTCCCGGCGTGAGGGGCTGGCCCCCGTCTATCGCCTCCATGCCGACGACGAATGCATCGAGTGGGACACATCTGCCGACGGATACCGGCTACCGACCGAAGCCGAGTGGGAGCACGCGTGTCGTGCCGGTTCGGTCGATGCCCGGTACGGGCGGCTCGACGAGATCGCCTGGTACCGCGGTAACTCGCACGAGCGAATTCATGAGGTGGGCGGCAAGCAGCCCAACGCGTGGGGTCTGTACGACATGCTGGGCAACGTCTGGGAGTGGTGCTGGGACATCTACGACGCCGAGGTCTACGGCACCTATCGGGTGCTGCGTGGCGGTGGGTGGTTCGACGAGCACTGGAGCTGCCGGGCCTCGGTGCGGCGCCGAAGCCACCCGACCTTCCAGGTCGACGACGTGGGATTCCGCATCGCGCGTTCCGTCTTCTCCGAGGTTTGAGAGCGACGTCGCCGGCGACCTGAGCTCCGGCTGCCCGCTGCGCGCGGACCGCCGGGCGGTTCCCGCGGCATCCGACCGGTCCCGCTGACCCGGCGACTCCCACGAGCCGGATCAGTGCCCCCGGTCCGCCGACTGCTGCGGTACGACCACCAGGAACGCGTCCTCCTCCAGGTCCATCACGACCTCGGCCGCCATGCCCTCGACACGGCGTGCTGCCGCGAACTCCTCCGCAGGCCAGCTGCCCCGCGGACCGCCCGCCGGGAACCGCTCCAGTACTGTGCGTCGCACGGTGTACCCCTTTGCCCTCGACGGCTCCAACGACCTCCCGCCGTCGTCGTTACGGCCGGGCGGACGTCCGGATTCGTACAGTGGGACGCCCGTCGGCGGCTTCCGGCGGCCCCGTTCGTGCAACAGGATCGCCACGGTCGGGTTTTCGCGGCAGGGTGTTGCGGGCAAGCCACAGGGGGCTACGGAAGAGGGGGAACCGTGATCGTCTGGGTCAACGGTGCGTTCAGCGCGGGCAAGACGAGCGCCGCGCGCGAACTGATCGAGCTGATCCCGAACAGTACTTTCTACGACCCCGAACTGATCGGCGGGGCGCTGAGGTACCTGCTGCCCCAGAAGAGACTCGCCGAGGTGACCGACTATCAGGATCTGCCGATCTGGCGGCGCATGGTGGTGGACACGGCAGCGGCTCTGCTCGCCGAGTTGCCGGGGGTGCTCGTGGTGCCGATGACGCTGCTGCGGCAGGAGTACCGCGACGAGATATTCGGAGGGCTCGCCTCCAGGCGCATTCCGGTGCACCACGTGCTGCTCTCACCTGAGGAAACGATCCTGCGGCAGCGGATCGCCGGTCGAGATGAGGTACCGGACGACCCGGAAGCGAGCGAACGCGTACGGCAGTGGGCCTACGAGCACATCGAGCCCTACCGGGCGGCTCTCGACTGGATCACCGCGGACGCCCACACCATCGACACCAGCACACTGACCCCGCAGGAGACGGCCGAGCGCATCGCCGAGGCCGTACGCATCGGAGCGGTCGGCGCGTGCGAGATCGTGCAGACGCCCGAGCCCACCGCCGAGACCGTCGCAGCCGGGGTGCTGCTTTTCGACGAACACGACCGGGTCCTGCTCGTCGACCCCACGTACAAGCCGGGCTGGGAGTTCCCCGGGGGCGTGGTGGAGCCGGGCGAGGCACCGGCCCAGGCCGGGATACGGGAAGTGGCCGAGGAGCTAGGGATACGGCTCGACCGGATACCGAAGCTGCTGGTCGTCGACTGGGAGCCACCGAATCCGCCCGGGTACGGGGGACTGCGGCTGCTCTTCGACGGCGGCCTGCTGCACCGCGAGGAAGCGGAACGGCTGCGGCTGCCCGGCTCCGAACTGCGCGGCTGGCGGTTCGTCACCGAGGCGGAGGCGGCGACGATGCTGCCACCCATCCGGTACGAACGGCTTCGCTGGGCACTGCGGGCCCGCGAGCTGTCGACCGTGCTCAACCTGGAAGCCGGAGTCCCGGTCGGCTGACGCCCGCAACACCGCCGCGGAGTGCTCCCGCCGGCGCCGGACCGGCGGGAGCAATGCGGGATCAGGCCCCCTTGGACTCCGCGTAGTTCCGCAGGAAGAGCGCCTCGGCGACCGACAGCCGCTCCAGCTCCTCGGGCGACACGCTCTCGTTCACCGCGTGGATCTGGGCCTCCGGCTCGCTCAGGCCGATCAGCAGGATCTCCGCCTCCGGGTAGAGCGTCGCGAGAGTGTTGCAGAGCGGAATCGAGCCGCCCATGCCGGACGACTGCATCTTCTCGCCGGGGTAGGCGATCTCCATGGCCTGCGCCATCGAGGCGTACGCGGGGCTGGAGATGTCCGCGCGGAACGGCTGGCCCTGGCCCACCTGCTCGACGGCCACCCGCGCACCCCACGGGGCGTGCGCCTTCAGATGGGCGGTCAGCAGCCTTGTCGCCTCGGCGGCGTCCTGGCCCGGCGGCACCCGCAGGCTGACCTGCGCCCGCGCCGTCGCCTGCAGCGACGGCGTCGCGCCGACCACGGGCGGGCAGTCGATGCCGATGACGGTGACGGCGGGCCGGGCCCAGATGCGGTCGGCGACCGTCCCCGTGCCGATCAGCTCCACGCCGTCGAGCACCTTCGCGTCCGTACGGAACTCGGCCTCCGGGTACTGCAGTCCTTCCCAGTCGGCGTCCGTGACGAGCCCGTCGACGGTCGTGGTGCCGTCCTCGGCGCGCAGCGACGCCAGCAGGTGGATCATCGCGGCCAGCGCGTCGGGCGCGGCGCCGCCGAACTGCCCGGAGTGCAGGTTGCCTTCAAGGGTGTCGAGCGTGACGCGGAGCATCGTCATCCCGCGCAGCGTCGCGGTGACCGTCGGCAGACCGACCCGGAAGTTGCCCGTGTCGCCGATGACGATGGTGTCCGCGGCCAGCAGGTCGGGGTGCGCCTCCGCGTACCGCTCCAGACCGCCGGTGCCCTGCTCCTCCGAGCCTTCGGCGATCACCTTGACGGAGACCGGGACGCCGCCGTCGGCCTTGAGCGCGCGCAGGGCGAGGAGGTGCATGATGAAGCCGCCCTTGCAGTCCGCCGCGCCGCGGCCGAACCAGCGGCCGTCGCGTTCCGTCAGCTCGAACGGCGGGGAGAGCCAGGCGGACTCGTCGAGCGGCGGCTGCACGTCGTAGTGCGCGTAGAGCAGCACGGTCGGGGCGCCGGCCGGACCGGGCAGGAAGCCGTAGACCGACTGGGTGCCGTCGGGGGTGTCGAGCAGGGCGACGTCCTGGAAGTCCTCGGCGCGCAGTGCGTCGGCGACCCAGTTGGCGGCCGCCTCGCATTCGCTCTTCGGGAACTGCGCGGGATCCGCCACCGACTGGAAGGCCACCAGCTCGGCCAGCTCCGCCTTGGCGCGGGGCATCAGCGAGGCGACAGTCTCGGAAATCGGATGGGCGGTCATGGGCACGCTCCTCGTGGGTGCGACGTTATGTGTACGAATCCGTCTGCACGAACGCCGTGGATGCGGCGTTGCATGTATGGCGAACGCACGGTCGATCCTCCCACAGCGGGGGACGGCCGCAACGCGCCGTAGGATGCCGTGAGCAGTGTGGGCCACTGGTCGGGATCGGGAGCAGAAGCACATCGTGAGCAGCGAGAACGCAGACGCCGGACGTGAGCCGGAAGAGTCGTCCGTGTGGGACGTCGTCGTAGTCGGCGCCGGGCCGGCCGGAGCCTCCGCGGCATACGCGGCGGCGGTAGCCGGCCGACGGGTATTGCTGCTGGAGAAGGCGGAACTGCCCCGGTACAAGACCTGCGGCGGCGGCATCATCGGATATTCGCGTGATGCGCTGCCACCCGGATTCGAACTGCCGTTGCAGGACCGGATCCACGCGGTGACGTTCTCGCTCAACGGCAGGCTGGCGCGGACGCGCCGTTCCAAGCGGATGCTCTTCGGGCTCATCAACCGGCCCGAGTTCGACGCCGGTCTGGTCGAGGAGGCACAGAAGGCGGGCGCCGAACTCCGGACCGGAGTGACGGTGACACGGGTCGAGCAGCACGGCGCCGCGGTCCCGGACCGGCGCACGGTCGCCGTGGTGCTGTCCGGCGGCGAGACCGTCCTCGCCCGTGCGGTCGTCGGCGCCGACGGCAGCGCGGGACGCATAGGGGCCCATGTCGGGGTGAAGCTCGACCAGGTGGACCTCGGCCTGGAGTCGGAGATCCCGGTCCCGGCGACGGTCGCGGAGGACTGGGCGGGGCGGGTGCTGATCGACTGGGGCCCGATGCCCGGTAGTTACGGCTGGGTGTTCCCGAAGGGCGACACCCTGACCGTCGGTGTGATCTCGGCGCGCGGCGATGGCGCGGGGACCAAGCGGTATCTCGAGGACTTCATCGCCCGGCTCGGCCTCGCCGGTTTCGAGCCGAAGATTTCCTCCGGTCATCTCACGCGCTGCCGCAGCGACGATTCGCCGCTGTCGCGCGGGCGGGTGCTCGTCTGCGGCGACGCGGCCGGCCTGCTGGAGCCGTGGACCCGTGAAGGCATCTCGTTCGCGTTGCGTTCGGGGCGGCTCGCCGGTGAGTGGGCGGTCCGGATCGCGGAGTCGCACGACGCGGTGGACGCCCGCCGCCAGGCGCTCAACTACGCGTTCGCCATCAAGGCCGGACTCGGCGTCGAGATGGGTGTCGGCAGGCGCATGCTGAAGCTCTTCGAGCGCCGCCCGGGCATACTGCACGCGGTGCTGACCGGATTCCGCCCGGCCTGGAAGGCGTTCGCCGGGATCACCCGCGGGACCACTTCGCTGGCCGAGCTGGTCCGTACGCATCCGCTGGCGCAGCGCGCCCTGTCGGCGATGGACCGCTAGGGCCTCCCGTTCGGATCATGCTGGGCTCACGGGGGCCGGCACGCGGATCTGCCGCGTTGTCGTGGGTCTTCCCCGAGCTCTCGGCTTCGATCGAGCAGGGGAGACCCCCTGCGCTCCGCGTGGGCCCCTTCGTCCGCCTTGCAGCCGCACGCACCACGGTGACATCAGCCGCTGCGCGGCGGGCCGCTCCCTGAGCCGGCCTGATCCGGACGAAGGACCCTGGACGGACGTGGGGAAGGGTCCGCACCGACGGGCCGACGGGCCGATGGGCAGGCGGAGTCCGGAGGAGCCGGAAGGTTCGAAAAGGCGGACCGGCAGGCAAGCGGCGGCCGGGACGAGCTGGAAGGCCCTCAGCGGCAGGGGTGACGTAGGGCGTGACCGGCCCGGTCCGGGCCGGATGCGGGTACTCCGGTCCGTCAGGCCTCGATCGTGACCCGGAAGATCGGGTGGTCGGGGGCGATGCGGCGCAGCTCCTCGACGGACGAGTCCGGGCCGACGCCGCCGAAGAAGACGCCGACCTCCGCCTTCCACCGCTTGAGGTACGCCCGCAGCAGCTCGGGCTTCTCGTCGTCTGGAACCTCGGTGGCGGTGAAGACGTCGACCTTCTTGCCCAGGTGGAGCTCGCCGCCGCCGGCCGCGCGCATGTTGTGCGTCCACTGGACGTGGCCACGGGGCGCCACGAGGTACCGCCGGCCTTCCACGGTCAGGAGGTTGACCGGGGTACGGCGCCACTCGCCGCTCTTGCGGCCGCGGACGGCCAGGACCCGCGAGCCCCAGACGCTGATGCCGCGCCGGGTGATCCAGGCGATGGTGCGGTTGAGGACGTTGACGGTGAACCAACCGGGCTTCTGAACGTGCACGGACATCGAGATTCCCCTTCGGAAAGTGTGAGCACTGCTCTCGCTTGAGATCAGTGTGCACGTGCTTGGTGCTCAAAAGCAAGAGCACTGCTCTCGTTATTGGTCGGTGCTCCGGGTTCATGGCAGACTGATCGCCATGAGCACCATCCGAGGAGCCAGGGAACGGGCCCGTATCGAAGTCACCGCCGCCATCAAGGACGAGGCGAGGAAGCAACTCGCGGCCGACGGCGCCGCAAGACTTTCCCTGCGCGCCGTCGCCCGTGAACTGGGCATGGTCTCGTCCGCGCTCTACCGCTACTTCCCCAGCCGCGACGAACTGCTCACGGCCTTGATCGTGGATGCGTACGACGCCGTGGGCGAGGCCGCCGAAGCCGCCGACCGGGCATCCTGCGCAGGACCTTCCGCCTCCGCCCGCCCCCTCGCCAGGTGGATCGCGGTCGCCTGCGCGGTACGCGACTGGGCCCTCGCCCACCCCCATGAGTACGGTCTGATCTACGGTTCGCCGGTGCCCGGTTACACCGCGCCCCAGGCGACCGTCGGCCCCGCCTCCCGCGTCGGCTTCGTCCTCATCGCGATCGTCGGCGACGCCCATCGCACGGACGGCCTCGCGCTGCCGCCGCTCGCCGCCGAGCTGCGTGGCGAGGCCGCACGGATGGCCGCCGACTTCGCCCCCGACCTCCCACCGGCGGTGGTCCCCCCGCTCGTGGCCGCGTGGTCGCAGCTCTTCGGACTGATCTCCTTCGAGATCTTCGGGCAGTTCAACCGGCTCGTCGAGGAGCGGGAGGCCTTTTTCCGGCAGGCCGTGGGCGAACTGGCGCGTCACGTCGGACTGCTCGGTGAGCGGGGCGGTCGCAAGACGGGCACCGGCGCCTGAGCCGGCCGCGGCCCCTTGCCCCGCCCTGCTCGCAAACCGTGCCGACCGTGTACTCCGCTGGGAGTACGCGTGATCGCCACGCCCGGCTGACGCCGCTGGCGTGGCCCGCCGTCTAGCGTTGCCGGTATGGAAGAGCAGCACTCACACGGAAGCGGCGGTCCCCCTCGGGTGCAGGGCGGACCGCCGCGGCGGCGGTCCTGGACGCACGCGGGCCCCGGCGGACCGTGGGAGCACGACGGGCCGCCGCGCTGGCTGACAGCGAGGAGCGCGAGGTCCGCCGCCCGTCTGCCGTGGCCGTCCACCCTCCTGCTCGGTGCGATCGTCATGATCGGCTCGTCCGTCGCGGCCCGGGGCCAGCTCGGCGAGCGCGCCCCCTTGGACCTCTTCGCCCGGGCGTTGCTCTTCGTCGCCGTCGCCGTACTGCTGCTTCGCCGCCGCCACCCCGTCCTCGCGGTGTTCGTCTCCGCGGCGGCGGCCATGATCTATCTCGGGGCCGGCTATCCGTACGGTCCGGTCTTCCTGGCCGTCGCCGTCGGATGCTTCAGCGCCGTTGTCGCGGGGCACCGTCGGGCTGCCTGGTCAGCAGTGGGGATGGTGTGGCTGGGGCATCTGCTGGTGGCTCACTGGCTCTACCGCTGGCTGCCGCCGAGCGGCGACTCGGCCGCGCCATGGGGGCAGGAACTGGGCATCGCCGCCTGGGTGGTGGCGATCGTGGCGGCAGCGGAATTCGTGCGTGTACGCCGTGAGCAGTGGGCAGCGCAGCGGGCCGAACGGGATGCCGCGGAGAAACGGCGGGCCGACGAGGAGCGTCTGCGCATGGCCAGGGAGCTCCATGACGTGCTCGCCCACAGCATCTCCGTCATCAATGTCCAGGCGGGCGTCGGACTCGCGCTGCTCGACTCCGACCCCGAGCAGGCGCGCACGGCGCTCACCACGATCAAGGCAGCCAGCAAGGAAGCGCTCGGCGAGGTCCGTCAGGTCCTCGACACGCTCCGCACCCCCGGCGACGCGCCCAGGGCCCCGGCCCCCGGCCTCGAACGGCTGCCCGAGCTGGTCGATCAGGCGGCGAGTGCCGGACTGACCGTCACGGTGAAGACCGACGGCGTACGGAACGCCGTCCCGCCCGGTGCGGATCTTGCGGCCTTCCGGATCGTGCAGGAGGCGCTGACGAACGTGGTACGGCATTCGGGCTCGCGCAGCTCGCGGGTCCGGGTCGGTTACGGGGCCGACCGCATCCGGCTCCGCATCGACGACGACGGACCCGCCACCGGCAGCGACGCCGGGGGCAGCGGCAACGGGCTGGCCGGTATGCGGGAGCGGGCCGCCGCGCTGGGCGGCACGATCGAAGCGGGCCCCCGGCCCGACGGCGGCTTCCGGGTGCGGGCCGAACTTCCGCTGCGCCCGGCGCCACCGGAGCGCACCTTCGTGGACGCGACGGGGGATCCCGGGCAGGACTCGACACGGAACGCGGCAGGGGATCCCGGGCAGGACTCGACACGGAACGCGACGGGGGACACTGTGCAGGACACGACGGAGGAGACACCGTGATCCGCGTACTGCTCGCCGATGACCAACTGTTGGTCCGGGCCGGTTTCCGCGCACTGCTGGACGCCCAGCCGGACATCGAGGTGGCGGGGGAGGCCGCCGACGGCGAGGAGGCCGTACGTCTGGTGCGCGAACTGCGACCGGACACCGTGCTGATGGACATCCGGATGCCGCATCTCGACGGCCTCGCCGCCACCCGCACGATCACCGGGGATCCGGATCTCGACGACGTCAAGGTGGTCATGCTCACCACCTTCGAGCTCGACGAGTACGTCTTCGAGGCGATCCGCTCCGGCGCCTCCGGTTTCCTGGTCAAGGACACCGAACCCGAGGAACTGCTGCGGGCGGTACGGGCAGTGGTGGGCGGCGACGCGCTGCTCTCGCCCGGAGTGACCCGACGGCTGATCGCCGAGTTCGCGGCCCGCTCCAAGGAGCCTGCGGCCGCGACGGGACTGAGCGAACTCACCGAACGGGAAAGGGAAGTGATGACGCTGGTCGGCATCGGCCTCTCCAACGAGGAGATCGCCCGCCGACTCGTGGTCAGCCCGCTCACCGCAAAGACCCACGTCAGCCGCACCATGGTCAAGCTCGGTGCCCGCGACCGGGCCCAACTCGTGGTGCTCGCCTATGAGTCGGGACTCGTACGCCCCGGTTGGCTCGGCTGAGACGGAGTCTGCGGTCGGTGCGTGACGGCCGGACCCCGCCTGCCCCGGCGGGGAAAGCCCCACAGCACATCGACGAGGCGGGCGACGAAGACGACCGCTGCGACGACGGCTCCGATCCGGACCAGCACATGTTCGGCCGTACGGGGCAGATCGAGGAACACGGTGGTCATGGTGACCGCGACGAACGCGACCGCGGCCAGAAAGACCGCGCTCACCAGGGCGAAACCGATCTCGACGGTCATGGCGTCCCGGTCTTCCTGACTTCGGCGTCCCATGTCCGAAGTGTCACAGGGGCGGTGGGCGACGGACAAGGATGCCTCGCCGTCCACCGCCCCGTTCCCCCTCGCCGGTCAGCCATGGGGGGGAGTGCCGGGTCGGTCAGTCCCGGACCGCCACCTTCTGCGCGGCCGACTGCTGGGCGTCCGCTGCCTCGGCGGCGGCCCGGTCGCCCTCGGACGACGCGACCGGCACGGAGTGCTGCACGGGCCTGCGGCGACGCAGCCCGGTCAGCGTGATCAGCAGCCCGGCGAACGCGATCGCCGTCACCACCACGAGGCCCGGCCGGTAGCTGTCGAGGACCGCCTGCGAGGAGCCGTCGCCGCTGCCGTGCGCCGTGATCACCGCTGTCACGACGGCCAGGAAGATCGCCCCGCCGACCTGGATCGAGGTGTTCAGCAGACCCGACACCATGCCCTGCTCGTCGTCGTCGACCCCGTTGGTGGCCTGGATGTTGAGCGACGGGAAGGTCAGTGCGCAGGCCGCGCCCAGCAGCAGCATCGAGGGCAGGATGACCGCCGCGTACGACGGGGTGAGGGTGATCCGCAGGAAGAGCCCGTAGCCGACGACAAGGAAGGTGAAGCCGGCCGCGATCACACGCGGCGTCCCGAACCGGTCGACCACATCGCCGATCTTCGTCGAGGACAGCGCGACCAGCACCCCCGCGGGCAGGAAGGCCAGCGCGGTCTGCAGGGCCGACCAGCCGAGCAGCGACTGCATGTACTGGGTGACCAGGAACTGGAAACCGACGTAGCTGCCGAAGAACGCGGCGGCGCCCAGCTGCGCCCTGACCTGGCTGCCGGAGCGCAGCACACCGAGCCGGATCAGCGGGTTCGCGGTGCGTCGCTCGATGGTGACGAAGACGGTCAGCAGTGCGATTGTGATGTTCGAGAGCCTGGCCGGTGCGGTGAACGCGGCGCTCAGCCCCTTGATGAAGCCCCCTGGGCGATCAGCGGCGGCCCGGAGCCGACGAATGCCGAGCGCGATCAGGAAGACCTGGCGCCTGCCGAGCAGATCGGCCGCGCGGCCGCCGAGGAGCAGTAGTCCGCCGTAGCCGAGGATGTACCCGCTGACGATCCAAGGTCGTCGGCGATGGACGGCAGGGCGACGCCGACCATGGAGACGTCCAGCGCGTCGAGGAACATCGCGGCGCAGAGCACGAGCAGGGTGCCCCATAGACGCGGGCTCCAATGCGCATGGGAATCGGAGACGTTGAGCGGAGAGGTCATGGCCACGAAGGTACATGCACATGCATTGAATGCAAGTGCATTTAATTCCGACGCAACAAACGGCTCCATCTCTGCTAACGTGCGGTCATGGCAGCGAACAAGCCCGAACGAGTGCTCGTCGAGGAGTGGCGGGACATGCTCGCGCTGCATGCCAGGACGTTGTGCGAGCTCGATCGTGAGCTGCACCGGCACGGCCTCGGCGCCAGCGACTTCGAGGTGCTCGACGTCCTCGCGGAGGGCGCGTCGGAGGACGGCGGCGCCGCCTATCGCGTACAGGAGCTGGCCTCCCGTGTCCATCTCAGTCAGAGTGCGCTGTCACGCCTGGTCGCACGGCTGGAGAAGGACGACCTCGTGTGTCGCGGGATGTGCAGCGAGGACCGGCGCGGAGTCCGGGTCGAGCTGACGGCGAAGGGCCGGGCGCGTCATGCCGAGGTCAAGCCGCTGCAGCGGTCGGTGCTCGCCCGGATGCTGGACGGCGCGACCGGCTGAGTGCGGAACCGGCCGCCGCAGGGACCCTCGTTCCCGTACGTCTGTCAGGACCAGGTGACTCCGGAGTTCTCGCACCACAGGCGGGCCAGTCCCCGGTCGCCCGTCACCGTGACCGCGGTGAGCGGCAGCCTGTTCCACAGCGTCAGATAGAGACCCTCGGCCGTCCCGCTCAATTCGCAGTCGACGGACCCCGCCCGGTGTGCGTCGGCATCCGATTCGCGTACGGCCTGCGGAGGCTCCGACGAGACCCGTACGGTCCAGGCGTCGCCCGTGTCCGTGGCGCGTACCCGCAGCATGCGTGGTGTGTCGGTGCGCACTCTGCTCTTCGGGCGGGCGTGGAACCCGAGCAGCAGCTCGTCGATCCCGTCCAGCGCCTGGCCGGCCGCCACGCCCGAGAGCGGGCCGCCGCGCGCGGACTCGGCGTCCACCCGGTGGATCGTCGTCTCGTGGGCCTGCCGCCGTGCCCAGAAAGCCAGTGGGGAGGGCGCGGGCAGAAAGGTCCAGCACTCCAGGTCGGCCGAGGCGCTCTCCAGCGCGTTCACCAGCAGACGGTGCCCCTCGCGGAACCAGTCGAGCAACTCCCCGCTGTCGAGATCGGGTTCGCCGCCGTCGGGATGGTACGAGGTGTGCCCCTCTGAGACGTACGCGGTCGCCCAGCGGTGCACCATGCCGGTGTGCCGGAGCAGATTGCGCACCTGCCAGCCGGGGCATGTCGGCACCGAAGCGCCGGGCCCGGCCTGCTCCGCCGCGGCGGCCAGCAAGTGTCCTGCTTCCGTGAGGGACTTGACGTGGTCCGTGGTCTCCATGGCGGAGATTCTGCCAGTGGCTCAGACGCCCTGGGGATGCGCGGTACGGGATCGTCCCCCGCCGCGCACCAGCTGTACGAACCAGCCGAGGGCGAGCGCCTGCACGAGGACGGAGACCACGAGGGCGAGATATATGAACCAGGCCGGTCCGGCCGCGTCCGCTCCCCACAGCTCGCCGCCGACGAGGAACACGAACACCGTGGGCGCCGCGAGCAGGAACAGCCAGACGCCGGCGAACGAGGCGTCCTCGTGCGGGACGAACAGCGTGTCCACGGCGACGAACACCGCCGCCGCCAGCACCACCCCGAGGTAGATCAGCGAGGCGGCATTGCCGAAGGTCAGCCGTGCGAGCGTGCGAAGGTGCTGCTTGTTCATGACCGGCTTGTTCATGGCCTGCTCCCCGTGGATGGTCGATGCCTCCATCGTGCGGCCGGGGAGCCGGTCCTGCCTGAGTACGCCTACTCAATCGGGCAGATGTGCGTGCCATGGAGGCCTGCTGCCCCTGCGACGATCAGGCGCGGGCCGTCGCATGCCGTGCCGTGTACCCCAGCGCCGCCGCAGCACCGGCGAGCACCGCCACCGTCGTGAGGGCCAGCGGCAGCGAGAACCAGTCGGCCAGGAATCCGATCGCGGGCGGCCCGAGCAGCATCCCGCCGTAGCCGATCGTCGACGCGACGGCCACTCCGCTCGGGCCGGCCAGCTCGCCGGCCCGGCCGACCGCGACGGGGAAGATGTTGGCCAGGCCGAGTCCGGCGACGGCGAAGCCGAGAAGGGCGAGCCAGGTGGTCGGTGCCAGCGATCCGAGGAGCATTCCGGCCGCGCCCGTCGCACCGCCCGCGACGAGGGTGCGGGTCTGGCCGAGCCGTTCGAGCAGGGCGGTGCCGGTGAGCCTGCCGGCGGTCATGGCCAGGGCGAACAGCGAGTATCCGGCGGCGGCGACGCCCGGACGCGCGTGCAGGTCCTGAGTCAGATGGAGTGCGCTCCAGTCGGCCAGGGCCCCTTCTCCGTACGCGGTGCAGAGCGCGATCACACCGAACAGCAGGACCAGGTTACGGGCCCGCCCCGCCATCCGCCGTGGCGGTTCGGCAGGGTCCGCGGCGGTCGCCGGCCGGGGGGCCGGGTGCCGCAGCAGGGTCGGTCCGGCGGCGGCGGTGACCAGTAGTCCGACCCCGGTGAGGATGAAGAGATGGGTGGCGGGGGAGAGGCCACCGGCGACCAGTCCGCCGAGCCCGGCGCCGAGCATGCCGCCGAGGCTGAACGCGGCATGGAAGCTCGGCATCACCGGGCGACGCAGGCCGGCGACCAGATCGACCGCGGCGCTGTTCATCGCGACGTTCATCGCGCCGTACGCGGCGCCGAAGACCAGCAGGACCAGACCGAGCGCGAGGACCGAATGCGTCTGCGCGGGCAGGGCGATGGCGAGCGAGAGAAGTGCTCCGCACACCACCGTCAGGGGGTGGTTGCCGAACCGCCTGCACAGCCTTCCGGCGAGCATCATGGTGATGACGGCTCCGGCGGAGACCCCGAGCAGGGCGAGGCCGAGGGCGGATGCGGAGGCGCCGGTCTGGTGCTTGATGGCCGGGATGCGGACCACCCAGCCGGCGAAGAGGAAACCGTCGAGGGCGAAGAACACGGTCAGCGCGGTACGGAGGCGGGCCGACGAGGGTGGGGCGGTGTCTCCGCCTGGTCCCCCCGGTAGGGCCGTCCGCAGTTTGTTTAGTTGCGGCACAAAAGAAGCATAGGGGCCCGTGGACAAGGGATGCAAGACGGCGGACGGCCAGGGCCGACACGGTCGGAAGCTGCGATCAAGGTGACCGGGAGGAGGGATGACAGCGACGGTGAGGGGCGATCGCGGTGACCAGGAGGGGTGGCCGCCGCGGACCGGAACGGCGTCCGCCGTGGCGGCACATGGGCAGGAGCGCCCGACCGGAGCGTCGGCAGTCGCTCCGGATCATGGGAGACTCGCCCCCATGAACGGCAAGGCGACCACCACCCGGACGAAGTTGGAGAGGGGCCGGAGCGCGCTCGGGCCCGCCCTGGAACTGGTCCACACAGGACGCGCGCCCACCCGCGCCGTGCTCACCTCCGAGCTCGGCGTCACCCGCGCGACCGCCGGTGCGGTGGCCGCGGAGCTGGAGGCGCTCGGTCTCATCCGCGTCGACTCCAGCCCCGGTTCCGCGGCAGGCTCGCAGGGCCGCCCGTCGCACCGGCTGGCCATCCGCGAGTCCGGGCCGGTCGCCATCGCCGCGCAGGTGCATGCCGACGGGTTCCGTGCGGCGCTGGTGGGGCTGGGCGGCCGGCTCGTCGCCACGGATCCCGGCTGCGTCACCGTCACGTCGGACCCGGCCCAGGTCGTGGGCGAAGTCGTCGACGCATGCGCCCGCTTGCTGCGTGACAGCGGGCTGCGCTGCGTCGGTGCGGGCCTCGCCGTCCCCTCCGCCGTGGCCGAACCGGAGGGCACCGCTCTCAACCCGCTGCACATCGCCTGGCCGGCCGGTTCCCAGGTCCGTGAGATCTTCGCCACGTGTGTACGTGAAGCCGGCATCCCCGGCCCCGCGTTCACCGGAAACGATGTCAACCTCGCCGCACTCGCCGAGCACCGGCACGGCGCCGGCCGCGGAGCCCAGCATCTGCTCTGTGTGGCCACGGGCCACCGCGGCGTCGGAGGCGCCCTCGTCCTCGACGGCCGCCTGCACACCGGCAGTTCGGGGCTGGCCCTAGAGGTCGGTCATCTCACCGTGAACCCCGAGGGGCGTCCGTGCCACTGCGGCGGCCGCGGCTGCCTCGACGTCGAGACCGACCCGCTGGCCTTCCTCGTCGCCGCCCGCCGCGAACCGGGCCCCGAGGAGTCACTGCTCAAGCAGGCGAGCGACCTGCTGCGCACGGAGTACGAGGACGCGGCGGTCCGGGCCGCGTCCGACGAACTGATCGACCGGCTCGGCCTCGGACTGGCCGGACTCGTCAACATCCTCAACCCGGACCGGATCATCCTCGGCGGACTGCACCGCGCACTGCTCGACGCCGACCCGGAGCGACTGCGCGCCGTCGTCGCCGATCGCAGCCTGTGGGGGCGCAGCGGCAGTGTGCCGATCCTGCCGTGCACCCTCGATCACAACAGCCTGGTCGGCGCGGCCGAACTGGCCTGGCAGCCGGTTCTCGACGACCCGCTGGCCGCACTGGTCTGAACCGGCGGCCGCGGAGCGCCGGCGGGGTGATCCGCGTGCCGCTGCTCCGCGGAGCCCGCATGCCTGTGGCTCCGCCGGGCACGCCGGCGCACGAGCGGCGGGATCACGCGGTCGGGCCGAACACGAACGCCTGCGCCGGGCTCTCGATCGGTGTCGCGTCCAACAGCTGGTTCCCCAGGGCGTGTTCGAGCCGAGGCCGCAGCCGGTGCAGCAGATCGCCATCCCCGGCGTCTCCGGCACCGTGGTGTCGTGACCCAGCAGATGCCCGCCGGATCCCGCGTCGGACGCCGCCGGCTTCTCCGGCGGACGCCGGCGCGTCGTGCGGTTCGCCCGCGAAGGACCGCCGAGAGCGAGAACGGCCCCCGCACCTCCTGCCTCACGCCGGGCGCCCTGGTCCGGGCCCTGCTGGACGATCTCGCCGAGCCGCCCGCGCAGCCGGTCGATCGTCTCGTCGACGGGTGGGTACATAGCTCCAGGATCGTGGCCGGTCCGGGGGAGAGCAGCTGCCCGAAGGCCGCGTACTCCCACGGGGGTACGCATACGGCCGCTGGCCGTACGACGACTCGGACCCCCTCCTGGAGCCAGGCTCGTCAGCGACAGAACAACAGCACAACAGAACCTCGCACCGAGGGAGCTGACCGAGATGAACACCCTGGCGTACTCCGGTGGACCCGGACCGTGGATCCTCCTCTTTCCGCTGATCTGGGCGGCCGTCGTCGTCACCGTCGTCACCGTGCTGCGCCGTTCCGGCCGGCGCGGTGGCCGGCCTGGCCCGTGGGGCCCGCGCACCGCTCACGGCGCTCCGGGTCTCCCCGGCGAACAGTCGCCCATCACCCTGCTCGGCCGCCGTTTCGCGGCGGGCGAGATCGACGAGGACGAGTACTGGCGACGGCTTTCCGTGCTGGACGAGGAGTTCGGCCGTACCGGTCGGGGAGGTGCCGCATGACCACCACGGTCAGCTCGACCGTCACCTCCTCCTCCTCCGCCGCCGCCCGCGTCGACGCCGTGAAGATCTACGGCACCGGCGACACCGAGGTCAGGGGCCTGGACGGGGTGAGCGTCGACTTCCCGGTCGGCCGCCTCACCGCGATCATGGGGCCCTCCGGCTCCGGCAAGTCCACCCTGATGCACTGCGCCGCCGGACTCGACACCCGCACCTCCGGTTCCGCCCTCATCGGCGAGACCGACCTCAGCGCGCTCGACGACCGCAGGCTCACTCTGCTGCGCCGGCAGCGCATCGGCTTCGTCTTCCAGGCCTTCAGCCTGATCCCGACCCTCACGGTCGCCGAGAACATCACCCTCCCCATGGACCTCGCCGGCGAACGCGGTCACCGGGAGTGGATCGACGCCCTCATCGACACCGTGGGCCTGCGGGACCGGCTGCACCACCGGCCCGGCGAACTCTCCGGGGGACAGCAGCAACGCGTCGCCGTGGCCCGCGCCTTCGCGGGACGCCCCGATGTCGTGTTCGCCGACGAACCGACCGGCAATCTCGACTCCCGGTCCGGCCAGGAGGTGCTGCGGCTCCTCGGCCGCACCGTCCGGCAGACCAGCCGCACGGTCGTCATGGTCACCCACGACCCGGTTGCCGCCGCCCACGCCGACGAGGTCGTCTTCCTCGCCGACGGACGCCTCGTCGACCGGATGCCGGATCGCACCGCGGAGCGCGTACTCGACCGCCTCAAGGCCTTCGACCTCACACCCGGTACTTCGGCGGGGACGTCATGACGAGCACCCGCGCATCCGTGCGCCTCAGCATCTCCTCGCTCCGCTCCGGACGTACAGACCCGTGGCGAGTACGCGCGGTCCTCGGCCGGCTCCATCGACATGATGCTCACACTGGTCTACGCGCTGCCGGCGCTCGCGGTAGTGATCGCGCTGCTCGGCTTCGCCAACACCCTCACCCTCGCCATCCATGAACGCGCAGGGGAACTGGGCCTGTTGCGCGCCGTCGGACAGACCCGGAGCCAGCTGCGGGCCATGGTCCGCCGGGAGTCCGTCCTGGTCGCCGCGTTCGGCACGGCGGGCGGCCTGCTGCTCGGCGGATTCCTCGGCTGGGTGCTGGTCAAGGCGTCCGAAGGGGCGGGTGACACCCCGTTCGCCTTCGCCCTGCCGCCGACGCGGCTCCTCGTGGTCCCCCTGGTGGGAATCGCCGCCGGGGCGTCGGTCGGATGGCGACCGGCGCGGCGTGCGGCACGCCTGGACGTGCTCCGCGCCATCGCCGCCGACTGACAGCCGATCCGCAACCCCTCGCGGGCGCACGATCAGGCTGGATCAGGGAGGGGCCCGTCCGCCGGGCGCTGATGTCACCGTGGTGCGTGCGGCCGCAAGGCGGAGGAAGGAGCCCGCGCGGAGCGCATGGGGTCTCCCCTGCTCGAGCGAGACCGCGAGCTCGGGGAAGACCGACGACGCGGTGGATGTGCGTGCCGGACCCCGCGGGCCCAGCATGATCCGAACGAGAGGCCCTGGACGACCGCGGGACGCACGAGGAGCGGAGCGCCACCGGGGCGCCCCGCTCCTCGCGGCATCTCTGATCCGAGAGCGAGGCCCTGAGGCGCCCGCCAGGGCTTGTGGGAGAGCCCTCAGCCCACCGCGGCGGACCGGGCGTCGGTGTGGGCCACCTTCTCCAGGGACGGGGTGTCGACATCGCCGAACGGACCGTCGGTCGTCGCCCCGTACACCGAGTGCGGCCGCACCGCGGCGAACAGGGAGGGGGCCGGAAGGGTGAACCACACGACCTTCCCGGCCCGGCCCCGCGGCCGGACCCCCCAGCTCTCGCTGACCGCGGCGATCAGGGCCAGCCCGCGCCCCGATGTGCTGGACGCGTCGGCCTCGCGCACCGTCGGCAGCCGCGGGTCGTGGTCGTGGACGGAGACAGTCAGTCGTTCGAGCAGGAACTCGATCTCTACGGTGCACGTTTTGTCCGGCTGTGCATGCCGGTGGACGTTGGTCAGCAGTTCGGTGACGCCCAGCGCTGCCTGGTCGATCAGAGGGTCCAGATGCCAGTAGCGCAATTGCGCCGAGATGATTCTGCGGACCTGACCGATCCGCGACGGCAGGGCCTGGAGCTCCACCGTGCAGTGCCTGCTTGGCTCGCTGATCACGGCTGCGACTCCCCGAAATAGGTCCGGAAGAAGACGGCGGAACGGAGTCGGCGGAGAACCGGCTGCCGTTCCCGGGCCGGCGGACTGGATCGCAGTGTCACCGCCGGTGAACCATGAGTGACGTGTGTCCAATGTCGCTCAGGGGTAACGGCTCCGCAACTTACGGTGTCCGAACAGCTTCCCTGTGTCAGCACCGCTGTGCAGCCCCTGCGACATCGGCTGCGTGAGGCCGGCCCGTGATGTCAGTCGAGTCGGGCGCCCGCACTGCGCAGTGCCTCGAGGAACCGGTGCGACGGGCCCGCTCGGTCCCGTCCGTGATCGCGCTGTCCCATCGTCAGCCGGTAGCGCGTCCCGTTGAATCGCGCCACCGTCGAGTCCGTACCGGCGAACCAAGGCCTGCCGGCGCTGACCACCCCCACCGGGGCGCTGTCGATCTCCCGGCCGTAGCTGGTCAGCAGCGCAACCCGGCCGTCCTTCACGATCACCTGCCCGGCTCTCGTGAGCGAGCGGGCCCATCGTTCGATCCGTACCCCCGTCGCGCTGAACTCCGTTTCCGTCATGACTGCTTCACCCCCTTCCGCATGCTTCCGTCGGCAAGTCTGCATGCGGCTCGGCCGGTGCACCAGACCGTATCGGGAGCGGATGTCGCAATTGCGCCGGCGCGGGCGGCCGCCGTCCGGGCCGCCGAAGCCAAGGCAGGGCTATGGACCCCCAAAGTCAATGTTTGTGCAGGTAGGGGGCATATCGTTGATGTGCAGAGTCCGGGGGTCCGGGGGGTCCGGCAGTCCGGTGACGACGAGCAGGAGCGTGCTGATGGACACCGATGGGCACAGGCTTGACGGCCAGGTCGTGGCGACTGTCGACGTCGACCGCACGGACCACGAGTACCGGGCCTGGCTGAACGACGCCGTGCGCAAGGTCCAGGCCGACGCCAACCGTTCCGCCGACACGCATCTGCTGCGCTTCCCGCTGCCCGAGGCCTGGGCGATCGATCTCTACCTCAAGGACGAGTCGACGCACCCCACGGGCAGCCTCAAGCACCGGCTGGCCCGCTCGCTGTTCCTCTACGGGCTCTGCAACGGCTGGATCCGGCCGGGCAAGCCGGTGATCGAGGCGTCCAGCGGCTCGACGGCCGTCTCGGAGGCGTACTTCGCGAAGCTGATCGGGGTGCCGTTCATCGCGGTGATGCCGCGCACCACCAGCCCCGAGAAGTGCCGGCTGATCGAATTCCACGGCGGTCAGTGCCACTTCGTCGACGACGCCCAGAAGCTGTACGAGGAGTCGGCCAGACTCGCCGCCGAGAGCGGCGGTCACTACATGGACCAGTTCACCTACGCCGAGCGGGCCACCGACTGGCGCGGGAACAACAACATCGCCGAGTCGATCTACCAGCAGCTGAGGCTGGAGCGCTACCCGGAACCCACCTGGATCGTGGCCACTGCCGGTACCGGCGGCACCTCGGCGACCATCGCCCGCTATGTGCACTACATGCAGTACGACACCCGGATCTGTGTGCCCGACCCGGAGAACTCCTGCTTCTTCGACGGCTGGACCCAGCACAACGCCCTCGCCACCAGCGACTGCGGTTCACGCATCGAAGGAATCGGCCGGCCCCGGATGGAACCCAGCTTCGTGCCCGGCGCCATCGACCGGATGATGAAGGTGCCGGACGCGGCCAGTGTCGCCACCGTACGCGCTCTGGAGCAGGCCATCGGCCGTAAGGCGGGCGGCTCCACCGGCACCGGGCTGTGGAGCGCGTTCAAGCTCGTCGCCGAAATGCTGGAACGGGGCCGCACCGGCAGCGTCGTCACGCTGCTCTGCGACCCGGGCGACCGCTACCTCGACAAGTACTACTCCGACAGCTGGCTCGCCGGACAGGGTCTCGACATCGCCCCGTACGCCGCGACGATCGAGCGCTTCCTGGCCACCGGCATCTGGCCCAGCTGAAGCCCGTCCCTCACCCTCGACCCGATCCTTCAGGCGGGGGTGGCGGCGAGCCGTTCGTCGAGATTGCGCACCGCGTCCCGGAACGCCCGGCCCAGCCCGGCCCGGCCCAGCCGCAGGGTGAACCGGAAGGGCACCGGCCCGTCGGCGGCGAAGGTCCACTGCACCCTCGTGCCCGCCCCGGTCGCGGCCGGGGCGAGCCGCCACTCCTCCAACAGGGCTCGGATTGCGGGCGCGTTGGTCTCGTCGACCCGGTAGGCGTACCGCTCACCCGGCTCCTTCGCGAGAACCGTCTCCCGGAACACGGTGCCGCCCTTGAGCCGGACCTCGCGGCCCGCGCCGGCCGCGGTGGGACGCGCAGCCGTCACCGCGGTGAACCAGGAGGGCCAGCCCTCGACGTCCTCGGCGAGCGCCCGGTACACCGCCTCGGGGGGTGCGGACACCTCGGCGGCGAACACCAGTCGCAGCGGGGCGACCGGGACGAAGTCGAGGTCCACGGAGCGGAGTCGACGTGCCATGGAACGCACCTCCCGTGCGATCGGCCGCGGACGCCGCCGTCCGCGAGGAGCGACACCATATCTGTCGTACCGTCAGATGTCCGCACCGGCAGGTGTCGCAGCTACGGCCGCACCGGGTCGTCCAGGAGGCCGTCCAGCACCCGGCGGAAGATCCGGCGGCCCGCACCGGAGAGCAGAGCGTCTCCCCAGTGCGGCAGCAGCCGGACGCGCAGCTCCTCCACCCACACCACATGCGAGCCGCACTCCGCCGGATACACGTCGATCGAGGCCCGGCCCAGCACCAGGGAGCCGCGCTTCTCCAGCCGGCAGAGCCCGGCCCGGCCGGCCGCGGGCGGTGCCCAGCGCACCACTTCCATCGGGTCGTCGAACCCCAGCGGGCCCACGCCCGTGCGGGCCACGAAGACGGCCCCGATTCCGGTGGGAGGCCCTGGCGGGACACTGATCCGGGTGAGCGGGAGATGAGCGGCGTGCCGTTCCCAGTCGGTCACCCGGCGCCACGCCTCGGCGGCGGGAAGGGGGCTGAATCGCTCGATCCGGAAGACGGCCACGGCACGATTCTAGGACGTGACGGGCACGATGTGCGCAGAGCGGAACGTGTCGCCCGACTCTGTGCCGCCGGGGATTACGGGACAGCCCTCAGCTGTCGGACGGTTCGTCCCCGGCGGTCTCGCCCGCCACCACCAGGCCCGGCAGGTGCTCCCCGATCTCCTCGCGGGCCTGCGCCGACAGACCGGAGTCGGTGACGAGGGTGTCCACCTGCTCCAGCGTCGCGAACGAACTCAGGCCCACCGTGCCCCACTTGGTGTGGTCGGCGACGACCACCACCCGCCGCGCCGAGTGCACGAAGCGCCGGTTGGTCTCGGCCTCCGCCAGATTCGGCGTCGACAGCCCGGCCTCGACCGAGATCCCGTGCACCCCGAGGAACAGCACATCGAAGTGGAGCGAACCGATCGCCTGATCGGCGACCGGGCCGACCAGGGAGTCCGACGGAGTCCGTACCCCACCGGTGAGCACCACCGTGGCGGCCCCGGCACGCGGTCCGCCCGTCGCCGCCGAACGCTGCGCGGTGTGGAACACATCGGCGACCCGCACCGAGTTCGTCACCACCGTCAACTCGGGTACGTCCAGCAGATGCTGGGCGAGCGCATACGTGGTCGTACCACCGGAGAGCGCGATCGCGCTGCCGGGCACGGCCATGGCCGCGGCCACCCGCGCGATGTCCTCCTTGGCGGTCAGCTCCAGCGTCGACTTCACCTCGAAGCCGGGCTCGTGCGTGCTCGCCTCGACGACCGGCACCGCGCCGCCGTGCACCTTCTCGATGACCCCCTGACGGGCCAGCGCGTCCAGATCCCGGCGGACGGTCATGTCGGAGACGCTGAGCTTGCGGGTCAGCTCATTGACCCTGACCCCGCCGCGCCTGCGCACCTCGTCGAGGATCAGGGCACGCCGCTGCTCCGCGAGGAGGTTCTGATTCTCGCTCAACGCCGGGTCCGGTCCTTCCCTCTCGCCTGTAGCAGGCTGGCCGTCTGTCGGACGGGGTCATCCTGCCACGCAGCTCCGTCCGGCGCCGCACTGGGGAGATTCGGTGAGACAGGTGCCACCGTGGCGGCTGTTCCGCGATTCTGGTGACTGCGCATCAGCACACCGCCCGGAACGTCGCGAGAGCGAGAGAGCGAGTCACCCACGTGCCCCCTGTCACCGAGGCCCCGCAGAGCACGGGGGCCGCGCTGGAACTGCTCGTCCACGGCGTCGGCGGAGCCACTCCCCAGGACATGCTCGACGATCCGCGTATCGCCCGGGTCACCGGTGACGCGACGGCGGCCATCTACCGTCGCACCGGGGACATCGACGCCGAGCAGCACCCCGAGCGGTACCGGGACGGGCCCATCGAGGAGGCCTACTGCTGGTCCAACCTGACATCCGGCAACGGTTCCCGCGCGCTGTGGCTCCTGTTGCTCCCGTTCATGGTCGTCAACCTGGCTCACTGGATGCGGCCCACCGCCAAGGGCCGCACCCGCGCGGTGCGGCTGTACGGAGTGTTCGTCCGGCTCGTCGCGCTCAGCCTCACCGTGCTGTTCACCGCGGCAGCCTGCGAGGTCGCCCTCGACCTGGTGGCCTGGCAGTGCGCGGGCGTACCCGACTGCTCGAACCGGCGGTCCTGGCTCGGCTTCCTGTCGACGGCGCAGGGCGGCTGGTGGTCGCAGCCGGGCCGCCGGCTCGCTCTCGCGGCCCTGGTGCCCACCGCGCTGGTGGGACTGCTCTGGTTCCTGTCCAACCGGACGTGGAGCGCGTACGAGTCGCAGCGGCCGCTCACCGGCGCCGAACCGGACGACATCGCTCCTGACGAAGACGGGCCCGAGGACGTTCCCGCCGACCGTCCCATCGGTCGGTCCGGCGACCTTTCCGTCGGCGGGACCGACGCCACTTCCTCCCCCGTCGTGCGTCCCGCCCTCGGCCGCCCCGGCTTCTGGTACGGCCGGCGGCTCGTCGCCCGGCTGCGGGCCGCGCACACCGCCGCCGGGTTCCTGACCGTGGCGGCCTCCGTAGCGGGCGCCGCCGCCCGGCACGACCGCGCCGTCAGCGGGCCCGTGCCCGACCTCCTCGGCCGGCTGATCGAGGCAATGCTCGTGCTGGGCGGCCTCGTTGTGCTCTGGGTGGTCAGCCGTCGTGGCCGCAGCGAGCGGCGGATCGACAACCGGCTCGACCGTGCCGTCATCAGCTGCCTGCCGGGCGCCGCCCTCGCCCTGCTCGTCGTCGCCGTCGTGTACGCCGCCTGGTCCCGCCCCGGCTGGGTCTCCGCGGGCTCGCTCCCCGGAGACGTCACGTTCCGTGTCCTCACCGTCGGCCAGGGCGCTCTCGTGGTCGCCCTCGCAGTGGTGGCGCTCGGCCTGTACCGCCGCACGCCCGAGCCGCGGACGGTCATGCACGGACTCGGTGGCCCCGCGGTCGCGATGCTCGCCTGTGCCCTCGGCGGTGTCATGTCCGGCGGGGTCGCCCAGCGCGTCGCCGACTGGCTCGACGGCTCAGGCACCCCCGGCATGGGGCGGGAATCCTTCATCGACGGGCCGCCGGTGCTGCTCAGCTGGCAGGCCTCCGTCATCCCCGTACTCCTGGTGCTGTTGCTCGTCCCCGCCGCCGTGCTGGGTGTACGCACCTGGCTCGCCGCCCGTGCCCTGGAACCGGAGGTCGACCAGGAGTACGGGCAGAAGGTGCCGGACCCGGCCCGCACCCGGCAGATCGCCAGGACCCGGGCCACGGCCGCGCTGACCGACTCCGCGCCCTGGCTGCTCGGCCTGGTCTCCGGCGCCACCCTGCTGCTCGGCGCGGGGGCCGTCGCCGGCGCGTGGGCAAGCGGAGAGGTGCCGGGACTGGCGCTGGACGGTGCCGGCCCGTTCATCGAGGCGGTGGCGGAAGCGGCCCAGTCGACCGGATCGTGGATGGTCGGTTTCGGCTTCATACTCTTCGTCACCTGGGGGCGGCGCGCCTACCGCGATGCCTCCGCCCGGCGCACCATCGGCATCCTCTGGGACGTCGGTACGTTCTGGCCGCGCGCCGCTCACCCCTTCGCGCCACCGTGCTACGCCGAGCGTGCCGTCCCCGACCTGGCGTCCAGGATGTCCGGCTGGACCGGCCGCACCCGCGGCAGGCTCGTCATCTCCGGCCATTCCCAGGGCAGCGTCCTCGCGGCGTCCGCGGTCTGGCAGCTGCCCGCCGAGACCCGGAAGCGGGTCGCCCTGCTGACCTACGGCTCGCCGATCGAGCGCCTCTACGGGCGCTGGTTCCCGGCCTACTTCGGGCCCGGACCGCTGCACGGACTGCACCGCTCCGTGCACTGCTGGCGCAATCTGTGGCGGGTCACCGACCCGATCGGCGGCCGGGTCCGGCTCGACGGCGGGACCGAGCCCGAGGTTGACCGGGGGCCCCTGCGGGACCCGCTGTTCTACGGGCGTACGCCGGAACATCCGCTGCCCGAACCGGTGTTGGGGCACTCGGACTACCAGGCGGACCCGGTCTTCGCCGAGGAGAGGGCCGCACTGCTCGTCCGGCTCGGCCCGCTCCTGCCCCGCCAGGCCGAACGGGGCTCCGGCGAGGCTCAGGGGAGTTCCGGCAGGTCCTCCGGGTAGAGCAGGGTGAGGTCGTCCGTGCTCGGCTCGGCGAGCTGGGCGACCCGGCCCGCATGCCGCTCGACCATCGACTCGAATGTCTGGCGGGCGGTGCGGCCGTTGCCGAACGCGGGGCCCTTGGGCAGCTCGGTGAAGTACTTCAGCAGTGCGTCCCCGGCGCCCTCGGCCAGGCTGTACTCGTGCTCCTCGGCCTGCTGCTCGACGATCCGCAGCAGTTCGGCGGGATCGTAGTCGCTGAAGGTGATGGTCCGTGAGAAACGGGATGCCACACCGGGGTTGACGGTGAGAAACCGCTCCATCTCGTGGGTGTAGCCGGCGACGATGACGACCACCGCGTCCCGGTGGTCCTCCATCAGCTTCACCAGCGTGTCGATCGCCTCGCGGCCGAAGTCCCGGCCCGAGTCCTCGGGTGACAGGGCGTACGCCTCGTCGACGAACAGCACGCCACCGCGCGCCCGGTCGAAGGCCTCCTGGGTACGGATGGCGGTCGAGCCGATGTGCTCGCCGACCAGATCGACCCGGGACACCTCGACGAGATGCCCGCGCTCCAGCACGCCCAGCGAGGCGAGGATCTCGCCGTACAGCCGGGCCACGGTGGTCTTGCCGGTGCCGGGGGAGCCCGTGAAGACGAGATGGCGCCGCACCGAAGCGGCTTTGAGCCCGGCCTCCAGACGGCGGCGGCCCACCTCGATCATGTCCGTGAGGGCCCGCACCTCGCGCTTGACGCTGTCCAGGCCCACCAGCGCGTCCAGTTCGCCGAGAACGGCGCCCGACGTACGCACCGGCTCGGCGGGCACGTCGAGGACGGAGGGCACGACCGCACGCTGCGTGGGCACCGCACCGAGCACCCCGGGGACCGCCTCGGTCGCCGTCAGCACCGTGGGGGGCGGGGGAGGCGGAGTGCGCAGCCCGCTCTCGTCGCTGGTGCAGTCCTCCACGACCGGGCCCGACCCCTGGCCGTCGGCGTGCGAGCCGCCTTCGGCGAACTCGTAGCCTCCGCGGGCACACCGCTCCGTGCGGCAACGGGTCAGCGTCGTACGGCAGCCGTCCATCACATGGAAGCCGTATCCGTCGCTTCCGGTGACCCGGCAGCTGTGGAACGTGCCGCGGCCCTCGGCCGAGACGTAGAAACCGGCCTCGGCGGGCGAGGTGACCGTGCAGCGCTCGATCGTCGGATCGGCGCCCTTGGTGACGATGACGCCGGTCTGCGCCGCGTCGATGGTGCAGTTGTTCAGCGTGCCGCCGCTGCCGTGGTCACGGAACCAGGCACCGGTCGACGCCTCCCTGATCCGGCAGTCGTCGAGCTGCGCGGTCGCCCCGTCGCTCACCGACACCGCCGTGTTGCGGACCTGGGTGAGATCGCTGTCGACGACGTCGGCGCGCGAACCCCGGTCGAGGACGAAGATCGCGTCCGGCACGTCGTGGACCCGGCAGGAGTCCAGTATCACGGTCGCCCCGTCGCTCACCCAGACCGCCGGGTAGTCCCCCGTACTGTCGTGGATCTCGCACTGGTTGGCGTCGACCCGGGTGCCCGGGTCCCACACGGACAGGCCGTTGCGGCCGAAGCGGCGCACCGTGGACCGGGTCAGCGTGAGGACCGAACGGGAACGCAGATCCACCGCGTTCTCCGGGATGTCATGGATGTCGCAGTCGGCGAGCGTCAGCACCGCATCCGTGTCGAGAGTGACCCCGTCCGACGAAGTGCGGTGCACCGTGCAGTCGGTGAGGTGGGCGGCCGCGCGGGCCGTCACCTGTACTCCGCTGCCCTTGATCTCGTACACCTCGCAGCCGACCCCCTCCAGAGCGCTGCCCTCACCGGTGACACTCAGCCCAGCGCCGGAGGTGTGGTGGATGCGGCAGCGCTCGAGCCGTGGATGCGCGCCGTTGCGCACCGAGACCCCGGCCTGTCCGGCCGCGACGATCTCGCACTCCTCGAACACCCCGCCGGCACCGTCGAGTACGGCGATGCCGACCCCGGCGGGGTTGTCGACCGTGCAGCGGCGCACGGTGGGGCGTGCCGCACCGCGCACCTCGATCCCGGCGGCGGACCGCGTCACGATCCGCAGATCCGTCAGTTCCGGAGCACCGTCCTCGACGAGGAGCGCGGGGGCCGCCGAGTCCTGGCCCTCCACATGCAGATCCTGGACGACGGCGGAGGCGCGGAGCGTCAGCGGTACGCCGTCGACCGGCGCGATCCGTACGGAGCCGACGGAGCCCTCCGGGCCGCGCAGCGTGACCGCGCGGTGCAGGACGAGATTCTCCCGGTAGGTGCCCGGCGCGACGGTGAGGACATCACCGTCCGCCGCGGCCTCCAGGGCCGCGGTGAGGGAGGCGTATTCGCCAGTGCGGCGCCGCCACCGCGACGTGCCGGTGTGCGTCACCTGGACCGTGCCCTGTGCCATGGCGCTGCTGTGCCCCCACCTCGTGCGTGTGCGATGCCCTGACCACCGGTCTCTCGGCAGCGGTCATTCCGGGTCCGCCCGCCGAAGAGGCGGGCGGGCCGGTCCACCGTAGCGCGCGTGGAGGGCGGGAGTTGACGCGATCAGCAGCTCGTCAGCTGCCGGTGCCCGTCCTGCCCCAGTCCGGACCGGCCTCCGCCCATGCCCGGTCGAGCTCTGCGTACCGCCGTTGCACCATGCGCCATACGACCAGACGCCGCCCGGCCTCGATCAGACCGACACAGATCAGCGTCACCCCGAACCCGGCCAGCGCCGCATGCGTGCGGGCCGTCGCCGCGTCCATGGGGCGCGGTGCCGGGCGACCCTGCGGATCCGTCCAGATCGACACCCGGGCGCCGGGGTCCGTGACCCGGGAGGAGGTCACCACCTTGCCCCTGAGGGGTGTGCCGTCCGGGGCCTTCCAGCGCGCCAGCACCGCTGTCTGTGTCGCACGCTCCGAGGGCACCTCGGGATCGGTGACCAAGTGCCGCGCCCCCGGTGCCCGGCGCACCACGACCGCCGTCGTGGCATGGCGCTGCGTCTGCTGGAACCGCACCGACTGCTGCAGTGCGTCGTCGGTGACCGCCCCGCACAGCCAGCCGAGCGCCGGCGCCGCCAGCACCATCAACAGCAGTGCCACCAGAGCCACCCATGCCTCGCGCCGGTCGGTGGCGCGGCGCAGGGGATTGTGTTTCCAACGCCAGACTCCCGATACCGCTCGCACAGTTCTGCACCCCCTTCCGCATCCGTCATAACCTGATACGGCACAGATCGCGCGCTGGAGCAGCGAAGAGAGAGCTACTTCACCCCGTCCAACGCACGGGCGACCCCGGTGAGTTCCCCCTCGACCGGGCCGTGGTGATCAGGTGGTGACGAGACGGCCGGGCCGGCGCCGTGCGCGGCTGCTGACGTGGTGTGACGGCCCGGTCCGTGGCGTCGGAAGGCATCCGGTGGCGGTCGCCGTCGAGTCCCCATGGCTCGACGGCGCGCTCACTGGATGCATGGGCACAGCACTCAGTGCGGAAGGGCGTCCGGCCGCATCCTGCCCGTCCCCGGACAGGCCCGTGTGCGGCGGGTCGCTCCGGCTCGGTACGCCGTGTTCCGTCCCTCCGGCTCAGTACCCCCGGCCCTGGTACGGGCGGTTGTACGGGTCCTCGTACGGAGAAGGCGTGGGCGCGGGCCGCGGCGACGCGGGACGCATCGACTCGTACCCGGTACCCGGCGCGGGGCGCTGCTGCTGCTGGGGCGCCTGATAGCCGCCACGCATCCCGGTCGGCTGCTGCGGGATGTACGGCGCCGGGGCGTGCTGCAGATGGGCCGGCTGCATCGGCGCGTAACCCTGCTGCTGCGCGGCCATCGGCTGCGGGTAGCCGTACGACGGGTTGGGCTGGGACGGCGCCGCGGGAAGAGCCGGGAGCGCCGACGGGAGCGCCGGCAGGTAGCTGTTGCCGCTGTCGTACGCGGCAGGCACTCGGATCGGGGCGATCTGAGGGGTACCCCGCTCCGCGACCAGGGAGTCGTAGATCGGAGTGTCGGGGAACGACGATGCGGCGTAGTAGCCGCCGCCGTAGGTGGAGCGGGGGGAGGTCATGGAACATAAGTTAAGCCCACGATGTGCTGGTTGGGGAGCCCGATAAGAGGGTTGGTTTACGAGATGTGAGTGAACCAGGATCCCCAATGCGAGCGAACTTGGGAAAAAAGGGCGTCCGAGCGCGTTGGAATCGTGTAAAGGGCGAGTTCACGGGGGGTTACCGGCAGATCGCCGCACGGGGTCGGTCATCGCTGTGGGCTCCGCGAGGGAGGGCGGATTAGGTTGGCCCGGGAAAGACTTCGGCAGCCGTACTCGCGATGGGGGCGAGCATGACCATGCTTAAAGGAACCAATGTTCCGGTGGCGGCTCAGGCCGTGCGGGTCGAATTGGGGTGGCGTGCCACGCCGGGCGCACCGGACGTGGACGGTTCGGCGCTCCTTCTCGTGTCGGGAAAGGTACGCAGCGACGCGGACTTCGTCTTTTACAACCAGCCGGTGCACGCCTCCGGCGCGGTACGTCACGAGGGCAGACGGAGCGTGGCCGACGGCGTCACGGACAGCCTCGCGGTGGACCTGGGACGGGTGGAGCCGGCCATCGATCGCGTCGTCCTGGCCGCCTCGGCGGACGGTGGCACCTTCGGGCAGGTGACGGGGCTCCACGTACGGATCATGGACGCGTCGGACGGCACCGAGATCGCGCGCTTCGACAGTGCCGACGCGACGGTGGAGACCGCGTTCATTCTCGGTGAGCTGTACCGGCGCCAGGGGGCCTGGAAATTCCGGGCGGTGGGCCAGGGGTACAGCAGCGGTCTCGAAGGTCTCGCGACGGACTTCGGTATCTCCGTCGACGAACCGCAACATCCCCAGCAACCGCAGCAGCCCCAAACGGCGACGCGAGTCGACCTGCCGCCACCGCCGCAGGTGCCCCCCGGGCAGCGCCCCCAGTCCCCGACTGTCGCCCCGATGGCACCACCAGCACCTCCGTCGCCCCCTGCCGCTCCGCCGGTCGCGCAGCCCGTCCGGCTGACCAAGGTGACGCTCACCAAGGAAGCGCCCTCGGTCTCCCTCGCCAAGCAGGGCGGCACTTCGGGAGCCATGCGCGTCAATCTCAACTGGCAAGTGCGCAAACAGTTCACGGGCTGGGGCAGCAAACTCGGCAGAGCCATCGCCAACCACGCGGACCTCGATCTTGATCTCTGCGCCCTCTACGAACTGACCGACGGCAGGAAGGGAGTTGTCCAGGCCCTCGGAAACGCCTTCGGCGCTCTCGGGCAGCCCCCCTATATCCATCTCGACGGAGACGATCGCACCGGCGCCGTCTCCACCGGCGAGAACCTGACCATCAACCTCGATCACAAGGACCGGCTCCGCCGCGTCCTGATCTTCGTCACCATCTATGAAGGCGCCCGGAGTTTCGCCGATCTGCACGCGACGGTCACCCTGCAGCCGCAGCACGGGGCCGCGATCGACTTCTCGCTCGACGAATGCACCGTCCCCTCCACGGTCTGCGCGCTCGCACTCATCACCAACAACGGGGGAGACCTCACCGTGCAACGCGAAGCCCGTTATCTCGTACCCGAGCGCGGGGTGAGCCCGCAGCGCACCATCGACTACGCCTACGGGTGGGGGATGAACTGGACACCCGGCCGTAAATGACCCCCGGGCCGTCCGGTCCCGCCACCGTCGGCGGACCGGTACCGCCATCCGCTCATCGGTCCGGCGCGGCCTCGGGACGGGCGTAGGTACGCCCCTTCCAGGCCGCGCCACGGCCCCGGTAGTGCTGCAACGCCGAATCGACCGTCATCAGCAGATAGAGCAGGGCGGTGAAGGGCAGCAGCGGGGCCAGCCACAGCGACTGCCGGTAGAAGCCCAGCATCGGCATGTACGTCCCGGCCATCACCGCCCAGGCCGCGCCGCCCGCCCACGCCGCCGGCGCATCCCCGCCCAGCAGCCCCGCCGCGAGCGTGAGCGGTGGTGCGAGATAGACGAGCGCGAGGCCCAGGACCGTACCGACGAGCAGCAGCGGATTGTGCCGCAACTGGGCGTACGCGCTCCGCGAGACCATCCGCCAGAGATCCACCAGCCGGGGATACGGCCGCACACTGTCCACCCGCTCCGCGAGCCCCAGCCAGATCCGGCCGCCGCTGCGCCGGACCGCCCGCGCCAGCGAAACGTCGTCGATCACCGCCTGCCGGATCGACTCCGGCACCCGCGCCCGCTCCGCGGCACCGGTCCGCAGCAGCACGCACCCGCCCGCCGCGGCCGCGGTCCGCGCCGTCGCCCGGTTCACCCACCGGAACGGATAGAGCTGCGCGAAGAAGTACACGAAGGCGGGCACGACGAGGCGCTCCCATGCACTCGCCACCCTCAGTCGCGCCATCTGCGAGACCAGGTCGAATCCACCCGAGCGGGCGGCGGCGACCAGCTCCCGCAGACTGTCCGGCTCATGCGCGATGTCCGCATCCGTCAGGAGCAGGTACTCCGGCGCCGGCTCCCTGGCCCGTGCCAAGGAGATCCCGTGCCGCACGGCCCACAGCTTGCCCGTCCACCCCGGCTCCGGCTCCCCGGGCGACACCACCGTGACCGGCAGCCCGCCGTACCGCACGGACAGCGCACGGGCAAGATCCCCCGTGCCGTCCTTGCTGCAGTCGTCGACCAGGATGACCTCCGCGGCTCCCGGATAGTCCTGCGCAAGCAGCGACGGCAGACTCACCGGCAGCATGTCCGCCTCGTCACGGGCGGGCACCACGATCGCGACCGATGGCCAGCCGTCCGGCGCCGTACGCCGCGGCAACCGCTGGTCGGTCCGCCAGAAGAACCCTTGTCCCAGCAGCAGCCACACCCATGCGGCCAGCGAACCCACGGCGATCCAGGCAACGGCACTCATTCGCCGCAGTCTGCCCCACTGTGACGAGACCGCAAGGGCGGTCGACTATGGTGACCGGGTGAAGATCGCGCTCATGGACTCCGGAATCGGCCTGCTCGCGGCGGCCGCCGCGGTACGCCGGCTGCGGCCCGACGCCGATCTGGTGCTCTCCTCCGACCCCGACGGCATGCCGTGGGGTCCTCGTACGCCGCAGGACGTGACCGCACGCGCGCTCGCCGTGGCCCGCGCGGCCGCCGCCCACCGGCCCGACGCACTGATCGTCGCCTGCAACACCGCATCCGTACACGCCCTGCCGACGCTGCGCGCCGAGCTGGAACCCACGCTGCCGGTCGTCGGCACCGTCCCCGCGATCAAGCCGGCCGCGGCCGGTGGCGGTCCGGTCGCGATCTGGGCCACCCCGGCCACCACGGGCAGCCCGTACCAGCGCGGACTCATCGGGGACTTCGCCCGCTCGGTCGCCGTCACCGAAGTCCCGTGCCCCGGTCTCGCCGACGCCGTGCAGAACGCGGACGAAGCCGCGATCGACCGCACCGTCGCCGCGGCGGCCGCTCTCACTCCACCGGACGTAAGGGCAGTGGTTCTGGGCTGCACCCACTACGAACTGGTCGCCGAGCGGATCCGGGCCGCCGTACAGCAGCCCGGCCTGCCGCCCGTCACACTGCACGGCTCCGCCGGAGCCGTCGCCGCCCAGGCGCTGCGCCGGATCGGTGCCGCACCCGCTCCTTCGGCCGAACCGGCCACCTCGCTCACCGTGCTCCTCAGCGGCCGCGCCGCCGAACTGCCGGACGCCGCCCTGGCCTACGCCGAGGGCCTGTTGCTGGGGGCCGCCAGCCCTGCCCGCTGAGCCTGCGGCGGCCTGCTGGCAGTCGTCGGACCCGTCGCGGCTGCCCGGATTCTGAGTACGCTGCTGGCATGAGGGACCACCCCCGAAAACCGACGCATGCCGGAGCCGAGACGCCTCCCGCCGTCTGGACCGGCCGGGCCACCAACAAGGCCCAGTGGGTGCTCGCCGCCGCCGGTGCGGCCTGCACGGCCTTGGGTATTCAGCTCGCCGTGAGCTCCAACTGGACCTCCGGCGTCATCCCGCTGCTGATGTCGGTGATCGGCTGCGTGGCGGCCGGACTCCTCATGCTGTTCGGCACGCTCGCCTTTGTGAACGTGGCCGTCCGGGTCGACGGGCACGCCCTCGAAGTGCGCTGCGGCCACATGGGCCTGCCGCGCCGCCGGATCCTTCTCACCCACGTGGTGGGCGCGGATTTCGTACCCCGGGTCACCCCCCGGCAATGGGGCGGCTGGGGCTACCGCTGGCGCCCCGAGCAGGGCACGGCCGTGGTGGTACGCAAGGGAGAGGGCCTGGTGCTCACGCTCGGCGACGGCCGGACCTTCACGGTCACGGTGGATGACGCTGAGGCGGGCGTACGGTTCATCCGTGAGCAGCTCCACCTGTCGGCGGCCGGCGCGGCGGCCGGTGCCTGAACGGGTGGAAACCTGAGTGGTTCGACCTCCCCGGTCGGTCAGAGCGGGGTGTGATCCGCCCGCCGGCCGCGTTCGGCCTCGGTCCGGCTCCGGTGCGCGGCACGTCCCGTGTCCTCGTCACCCTCCCTACGGGTGCCGTCGGCCGCTCCCGCAGTGTCCGAAGCGGCGCGGCCGTCCCCGATCGGCAACCGGGCCGATGCCAGCCCCGCGAGCAGTCCTGCGCCCGCCGTCACGGGCGTGAAGCTCAGTGCGTTCCCGACGCTCGCCAGGGCCGCAAGCGCGGTGAGCGCGGCGCCCGCCGTCAGGACGACTGCCGTGGAGCGGGGGGAGCGCCAGAGCACGTACAGCAGCCAGCCGAAGGCCGCACCCAGCAGCGCCAACCCCACCACGCCCTGCTCGGCGGCCTGCTGCAGCGGCGCCGAGTGGGGCTTTCCGTCGGACCGCAGGGTCTGCTGGGTGGTCGGACTCATCTCGGCGAACCGGTCGGGTCCGACGCCCAGCACCGGATGCTCCTTGGCGAGCGTCACCGCGTCCTCCCACAGAAGCACGCGGTTCCCGGTGAGCTGGCCCTCCAGGGAGATCATCAGGCCGTCGGGCAGCGCTTCCTCCGCCACCGCCCATGACGCACCGACGACCAGCGCCGCGACCAGTGCGAACCCGGCGAGCCCGAGCAGCCTGCGGCGCATTCTCGCCGCGGCCAGCGAACAGAGCAGTACCCCGAGTGCCGCGACGAAACCGGCCCCCGACCGCATGGTCAGCGCTGCGCAGGCGGTTCCGAACGCGAGCAGCCGCAGTGCGAGGCGTAACGGAGCGCGCCGGGCCGCGGCTGCCGCGCAGCAGGCGGAGCCCGCGGCCAGGACCAGCAGCGCGGCCGCCGCCCCGGTGTGACCGGGCGCGATGTCGACGGCGGCGGTGGCACCCGGCATGCCACTGCGGCGTGAGAGGAGGGCCATGACGAGGGCGGCGACGGCGGCGGCCGTGGCGGTGACCACCGGCAGCAGCGTGCCGCAGATCCGACCGCAGGCGAAGCCCGCGGCGACGGCCAGCAGTGCCAGCAGGACGCCCTCCGGCCTGGTCTCCCGCCCGGCCGCGCTGACCAGCGACCAGATCGCGCAGGCGGCGAGAATCACCGCTCCGGCTCCGTCGGACGCGTTGCCGCGTTCCCGAGCCACGTAAGCGCCTGCCGGTGCAGTCATCCGTCCGACCCCCCGAACTGTGACCGTCCCGTCCGCGACGGCCGGATGCGGCCGGTCGGCGGGGGACTGGCGCACACGGTATCGGCAGTGGTGCGACTTTGTGGAGGAAAAGCACAGGAACGATCCAGCAAGGAGGATTCCGGCAAGGGCACGGGACTGCCCGCACACAGCCGACCACCGTAGACTCCGCCTGGTGAGCGCCACCATCACCCCAGTCGACGACCCGCAGTCCGCCCCTCCGGCCGGGGGCAGACGGCTTCTGCCGGGGCTCGTAAGGCCTGCCGCGGCCGTGCTCTCGGGGGTGATGCTGTATCTGAGCTTCCCGCCCCGGCCCTTGTGGTGGCTGGTTCTGCCCGGCTTCGCACTGCTCGGCTGGACCCTGCACGGCCGTCGGCTGCGCGCCGGATTCGGCCTCGGCCTGCTGGCCGGCCTCGGCTTCATGCTGCCGCTGCTGCACTGGACGGGCGAGGAGGTCGGCCCCGTCCCATGGCTGGCGCTCGCCGTCGCCGAAGCGCTGTTCGTCGCGGTGGGCTGCATCGGGATCGCCGCGGTGTCCCGGCTCGCCTGGTGGCCGGTCTGGGCCGCCGCCGTCTGGACGCTCGACGAGGCGGTCCGGGCCAGGGTGCCCTTCGGCGGCTTCCCCTGGGGCAAGATCGCGTTCGGACAGGCGGACAGTGTGTTCCTGCCGCTCGCGGCCGTCGGTGGCACACCGCTGCTCTCGTTCGCGGTGGTGCTGTGCGGCTTCGGCCTCTTCGAAGCGGTGCGTTCCTTCCGTATGTACCGCAGCACCGGTCAGGTCCCCCGAGCCGCGGTCGCCGCCGCGGCCGTGACGGTCCTCGTACCCCTTGCCGGGGCGCTGGCCGCGCTGCCGCTCGTCGACGACTCGGCGGAGGACGGCACCGCGACCGTCGCGGCGATCCAGGGCAATGTGCCCCGCCTCGGGCTCGACTTCAACTCCCAGCGCCGGGCCGTCCTCGACAACCATGCACGCCGTACCGAACAGCTCGCCCGCGATGTGCAGGCGGGCAAGGTGCCGCAGCCCGACTTCGTCCTGTGGCCGGAGAACTCCTCCGACCTCGACCCCTACCGCAACGCGGACGCACGGATCGTCATCGACGAGGCCGTGAAGGCGATCAACGCCCCCACCGTGGTCGGCGCGGTCGTCGAGCCCGACACCGGCAAACTGCGCAACACCCTGATCCAGTGGGACCCGAACGGCGGCCCCGTCGCCACGTACGACAAGCGCCACATCCAGCCCTTCGGCGAGTACATGCCGATGCGGTCCGTCGCACGCGTCTTCAGCTCGGACGTCGACCGGGTGCAGCGCGACTTCGGACCGGGCAAGAAGGTCGGCGTCTTCGATCTGGCGGGCACCCAGGTGGGACTCGTCACCTGCTACGAAGCCGCCTTCGACGACGCCGTACGGGACACCGTCGAACACGGCAGCCAACTGATCGCAGTCCCCAGCAACAACGCCACCTTCGGCCGGAGCGAGATGACGTACCAGCAGCTGGCCATGAGCCGGGTGCGGGCCGTCGAGCACAGCCGGTCCGTCGTCGTCCCGGTCACCAGCGGGGTCAGCGCGGTCATCCGTCCGGACGGGACGATCGTCCAGCAGACGAAGATGTTCACCGCGGACGCGCTGGTGGACAAGGTGCCGCTGCGCTCGTCCCTGACCCCCGCGACCCGGCTGGGCACGCTCCCTGAAGGGCTGCTCGCGCTGATCGCCGTGACGGGACTGGGCCGGGTGGCTGTCCGGTCGGTACGGGTCCGCCGCGGGCGGTGAGCCGCACCGGGCGGGCCACGTAGGGTCGTCCTCATGGCCACTCCTGACTTCATCCGCGAACTCCGTGCCACTGCCGGTACACAGTTGCTCCTGCTGCCGGGCGTCACTGCCGTGGTCTTCGACGACGAGGGCCGGGTGCTGCTCGGGAGACGCTCCGACACCGGCAAATGGTCGGTCATCGGTGGCATCTGCGAACCGGGTGAGCAGCCTGCCGTATCGGCTGTCCGTGAGGTGTACGAGGAGACCGCCGTGCACTGCGTGGCGGAGCGGGTCGTGCTCACGCAGATGCTCGATCCCGTGCAGTACGCGAACGGCGACCGGTGCCAGTTCCTGGACGTCACCTTCCGCTGCCGGGCCACCGGGGGCGAGGCGCGTGTCAATGACGACGAGTCGCTGGAGGTGGGCTGGTTCCCGGTCGACGCCCTGCCGCCGTTGAACGAGTTCGGGCTCCTGCGGATCAAGCGGTCGCTCACGGACGAACCCACCTGGTTCGAGCCCGCCGGGCAGCATTGACGTATGGGCGGCAGCCGCTCATGCGGACGCCGGACGGGCTCGACCACTCAGCCCGTCCGGCGATTCCATGGCTCGCACAGTCAGATGCTCATGCGGTACGGGCGTCGGCGGCCACAGCCGCCGCCGTGTCCGGCGCCGGTGCCGCCTCGATGTTCTCGAGGTCGCGCAGCCGGGTCTCCTTCGCACAGACGACAGCCAGCACGGTGACGAGCGCCGCGGCGATCACGTACAGCGAGATCATTGTCGAGCTGTGGTAGTTCTCGAGCAGCGCGGTGGCGATGAGCGGCGCCGGGGCACCGGCTGCGACCGACGAGAACTGAGCGCCGATCGACGCACCCGAGTACCGCATCCGGGTCGCGAACATCTCCGAGAAGAAGGCCGCCTGAGGCGCGTACATGGCCCCGTGGAAGATGAGTCCGACCGTGACGGCGAGCAGCAGGCTCCCGAAGCTGCGGCTGTCGATCAGCGCGAAGAACGGGAACATCCACAGCCCCACACCGACCGCCCCGATCAGATAGATGGGCTTGCGGCCGAACCGGTCCGACAGCGCGCCCCACACCGGGATGACCGCGAAGTGGATGGCGGAGGCGATGAGCACGGCGTTCAGTGCCGTCTGCTTGCTCAGCTCAGCGGCAGTCGTCGCATACACGAGGATGAACGCGGTGATCACGTAGTAGCTGATGTTCTCCGCCATCCGGGCGCCCATGGCGATGAGCACATCCCGCCAGTGGTGGCGCAGCACGGCGACGAGCGGCATCTTCTCGGCCGCGGCGGCGGCCCCCTTGCGTGCCTCGGCCTGCGCCAGCGCGGCCTTGAACACCGGTGATTCATCGACAGAGAGACGAATCCACAAGCCGACGATCACGAGCACGCCGGACAGCAGGAACGGGATGCGCCAGCCCCACGTCCCGAAAGCGGAATCCGACAGCAGCGCCGTGAGCGCGGAGAGCACCCCGGTCGCGAGCAGCTGCCCGGCCGGCGCTCCGGTCTGCGGCCAGGAGGCCCAGAACCCACGCCGCTTCGCGTCCCCGTGCTCCGATACGAGGAGCACGGCCCCGCCCCATTCGCCGCCGAGGGCGAAGCCCTGTACCAGTCGCAGGACCGTGAGCAGTACCGGAGCGGCGGCACCGACGGTGGCGTGCGTCGGCAGCAGCCCGATGGCGAAGGTCGCCCCACCCATCAGCAGCAGACTCAGCACCAGCAGCTTCTTGCGGCCGAGCCGGTCGCCGTAGTGCCCGAACACCAGGGCGCCGAGCGGCCTGGCTGCGAAGCCGACCGCGTAGGTGAGGAAGGAGAGGAGCGTTCCGACGAGCGGGTCGGACTCGGGGAAGAACAGCTTGGGGAAGACGAGAGCGGCTGCTGACCCGTAGAGAAAGAAGTCGTACCACTCGATGGTGGTCCCGATGAGGCTTGCGGCGACGATGCGCTTGAGCGAGCGGGCGGTCGGTGGAGCGGATGCCGAGGCGGCCATGGGTACCACTTCCGGACGGTTGCGGGGACGTTTCGTGTCGCCACACCGTAGGAAGGGGCAGGTCAGGGGCGTATGTGGTGGGGGACCATAGTTCTCGGGCCGGGTGTGCGCGGGGCCACCATGACAGGCGCCTCGAGACTGCTTCGAGGACCGTACCGAAGCCGGCGGACGCCTGTCCGAGATGCGTTGTCCGGCACGGTTCGGCGCCCTGGTGCCGGCTCCCGCGCCGGTTTCCGGTCAGCGGCGGTGAGGCAGACTCCAGCGGTACGGAGCGATGAGCCGGTCGACCGACTTGGGGCCCCAGGAGCCCGGGGCGTACGGCTCGACCGGCAGCGGGTTCGCCAGCAGCGGGGCTGATGTCTCCCACAGACGCTCGATCCCGTCGGAGCGGGTGAACAGGGACTGGTCTCCCAGCATCGCGTCCAGGATGAGGCGTTCGTATCCTTCGAGCGCGTACATCGAGTTGAAGGAGCCGCCGTAGTCGAAGACCATCCCGGCCTCCTCCAGGCGCATGGCAGGGCCGGGCTCCTTCACCAGGAAGCTGGTCGCGATGCGGCCGGGATCGTCGAAATCGATCACCAGCTCGTTGGTCCGGGCTGCTTCCGAGCCGCCCTGCGCGGGCTGGGGGAACATCCGCAGGGCCGGTTCCCGGAAGCCGAGCGTCACGACGTGCCTTCCTTCTCCGAGCGACTTGCCCGAACGCAGGAAGAACGGCACACCTGCCCACCGCCAGTTGTCGAGTTCGACGCGCAGCGCGATGAACGTCTCGGTGTCCGACCGGGGATCGACGCCCGGCTCGTCGCGATACCCCTCGTACTGGCCACGTACGACCTGTGCCGGGTCCAGGTGCCGCATGGACTGGAAGACCTTTTCCTTCTCGTCCCGCAGCGACTTCGCGACGAGTGCGGTCGGGGGCTCCATCGCGATGAATCCCATGAGCTGGAACAGGTGAGTGACGATCATGTCCCGGAAGGTGCCGGTGCCTTCGAAGAACTGTGCCCGGCCCTCGATTCCGATCTTCTCCGGCACATCGATCTGCACATGGCTGATGTGGTCGCGGTTCCAGATGGGCTCGAAGAGACCGTTGGCGAACCGGAGGGCGAGGATGTTGTCCACGGACTCCTTGCCGAGGAAGTGGTCGATGCGGAAGATCCGGGACTCGTCGAACACGGAGTGGATCGTCGCGTTGAGGGCCTGGGCCGAGGGGAGGTCCGTGCCGAAGGGCTTCTCCACGATGACGCGGGCGTTCTCGGCGAGGCCGGTCGCGCCCAGCATCTCGATCACGGAGGCGAAGGCATTCGGCGGCACCGCGAGGTGGAAGAGCCGGCAGGGCTCACCTCCGACGGCCTGCTCGGCCTTCCGTACGGCCGAAAGGAGCGGCTCGGGGTCGTCCGGGTCGGCCGCGCCGAATGTCAGCGCTTCCTCGAACTCCTGCCACTCCGGGCCTTCCGGCTTCGACCTGCCGAATTCGGCGGCCGCCTCCCGGGCCCTCTCGCGGAAGGCGTCGTCGCTGAGGGCGGCCTGGGACGGTGCGGAGCCGACGATCCGGTAGCGGGCCGGCAGCAGCCCGGCCTTGGCGAGATGGAAGAGCCCTGGCAGGAGTTTGCGCCGGGCGAGGTCACCGGTCGCACCGAACAGCACGATGACATGGTCGTCGGGGACCGGACCACTGCTTTCGGACCCGGGGCCGCTGGCCATGGTTCACCGCGCCTTCTCGGCGTGACCGCCGAATTCGCCGCGCATCGCGGACAGCACCTTGTCCCTGAACTCGCCGAGCGCGCGTGATTCGTACCGCTCGGTGAGCGCGGCGCTGATGACGGGCGCGGGCACGCTCTCCTCCACGGCCGCGATCACCGTCCACCGGCCCTCTCCGGAGTCGGAGACCCGGCCGGCGAAATCGTCGAGCTCGGGCGAGCGGGACAGCGCGTCGGCCACGAGGTCGACCAGCCAGGACCCGACGACGGAGCCGCGGCGCCACACCTCGGCGACCTCGGCCACGTCGATCTCGTACCGGTAGGCCTCGGGTTCGCGCAGCGGGGCGGTCTCGGCGTCGACGGAGCGCGAGCGCAGGCCCGCGTCCGCGTGCTTGATGATGCCGAGCCCCTCGGCGATGGCGGCCATCATCCCGTACTCGACCCCGTTGTGGACCATCTTCACGAAGTGGCCCGCGCCGTTCGGGCCGCAGTGCAGATAGCCATGGGACGCGGTCCCGTCGGTCCGGGTCCTGCCAGGGGTGGGCTCGGCGTTTCCGGTGCCCGGGGCGATGGCGCGGAAGACGGGGTCGAGCCGGCCTACCGCCTCTTCCTCGCCACCGATCATCAGACAGTAGCCCCGCTCCAGACCCCAGACGCCGCCCGAGGTCCCGCAGTCGACGTAGTGGACCCCGCGCGGAGCGAGCTGTTTCGCCCGGGTGATGTCGTCCCGGTAGTACGAGTTGCCGCCGTCGATGACGGTGTCACCGGGGTCGAGCAGGGCGGCCAACTGGTCCAGCGTCGACTGCACCACACCGGCGGGGAGCATCAGCCAGGCGTTTCTCGGCTTCTCCAGCTTGTCGACCAGGTCGTGGAGGGAGGAGGCCGCGGTCGCCCCCTCCTTCTCCAGCTTCTGTACGGCCTCCCTGTCCAGGTCGTAGACGACACAGCGATGGCCGTCCCGCATCAGTCGGCGCACGAGATTGGCGCCCATCCGGCCGAGCCCGATCATGCCGAGCTGCATGGGTGTGTCAGTGGTCATGGCCGACTTCCCGTTCTTCAGAGCGCGGTGGTGACGGATCAATGCGTTGGCGGACGAGCCGTGGCGGGCTCCGGCTCCTGGGCGATGCCGTCATGTCCTCGCCCACCGCCGCGACTGCACCAGCTCCCGTGCGACCTCGGCCACCCGCTACGGGGCGAATCCGAGCTCCGTGAGCACGAGGGGCACCCCGGCGAGCACCGACCTGTTCAGCCGTCCGGAGCCCTTCCGGCTTCCTGAATCACATCCGGAACTTCAGCAGTCAGGTCCGGGTTCCGGACCTACTTCATGAGTGCGTTCATCGACTTCGGGATGACGCTCAGCGGTGTCCTGTTCTCGGTCCGCGAGGGTCAATATCTTGCGGAGTTCGCCGTCCGAAGGAGATCTGCACGCGCCGCTCATCGCAACCACTCCCGACCATGGTTGCGCTGAGGCGGGCTCACCTTCGGTGGCCTGTTGGGTGTGTCCGGCCTTGCGAGCGGCCTCGGTCGGCGGCCCGTTGCTCGTGATCGAGCCCCTAATGTAAGGGCTGTCCCGTAATCCCTGGTGGATCGGCGCGCGGCGTCGGATGTGGCAGATCGTCGAAGTGCGCCGCGCGCCGGAAGGCGAGGCCGCCCATCTCGCGGCCACCCGCGCCACACCGTCCGACCTCGCCCGGATGCGTCAGGCCCTGGCCGCGATCGACGCGGCGGTCGCGGTGGGCGGTGACGGTGCGGAGGAGGATCTCGCCTTCCACCGGTCCATCGCGGAGTCGACCGGGAACACGGTGATGGGCTCGACGGTGCGGTACCTCGGCGAGGTGCTGCGCAGCGGTATGCGCGTCACGCGCGCGAACGAGGCGCGACGGGGCGACTTCGTCGAAGCCGTCCGGCAGGAGCACCATGCCGTCCTGGCCGCCGTCGAGGCCGGCGCCGCCGAGGAGGCGCGCGCCGCCGCTTGAGGCACGCCGCCTCACGGCTGCAGGACGCGGTCGACGGATTCCGGGCCGCTCCCTGATCCAGCCTGATACGAACGAAAGACCCTAGGTCTTACGATCCTGGAGCTGATGGTGCTGGTCGCCGTTGAGGTCGCCGGTCTGCAGGTCCAGCCGCCGGCGCCACCGTGCCACCGGCGCGTCCGAGTCCCAGGAACCGGCATTCACCTCACGGGAGTTGAGCACGTCCTCGCCGTAGATGTCCTCCAGCCAGTTGGTGTGGTAGATGGTGTCGAGGTAGCGCTCACCGAGGTCCGGGCCGATCGCCACCGCGGTGAGTTCGCGCGCGTCATGCCGGGCCAACCAGTCCGACGCGCCGCTGACCACCGTGCCGGTCGAGCCGCCCAACAGGAATCCGCGCCTGGCCAGACGATGACAGGTACGAATGGTGTCCGCCTCCTCGACACGTATCACCTCGTCCACATAGGACTCGTCGAGCAACGGCGGTCGCATGCTCATCCCCAGGCCGGGAATCATCCGGCGGCCCGGCGGGCCGCCGAAGGACACACTGCCGACGCTGTCCACCGCGACGATCCGCACCGGCCGGTGCCATTCCCGGAAGTAGCGCGCGCAGCCCATCAGGGTTCCGGTGGTCCCGGCCCCGACGAACAGCACGTCCAGCCGCGGGAACTGGCGGGCGATCTCCGGCGCTGTCGTGCGGTAGTGCGCCTTCCAGTTGCTCGGATTGGTGTACTGGCTGAGCCAGACGTACCGGTCGTCGGAGGCGCACAGCGCGCGGATGTACTCGATTCGCGCACCGAGGAAGCCGCCGTTGGCCTCCTGGTCGGCGATCACGTGCACCTGGCTGCCCAACGCCTCCATCATCAGCCTGGTCGACAGGTTGCCGCGGGCGTCCGTCACGCACAGGAACCGGTAGCCCTTGCTCGCCGCGATCATGCTCAGTGCCACGCCGAGGTTTCCGGACGAGGACTCGACCAGGATCGATTTCGGCGTCAGGACTCCATCTCGCTCAGCCGTCTCCACCATCTCGGTCGCGGCCTTCAACTTGATCGAGCCGGCGAAGTTGAAGCCCTCACACTTCAGGTAGAGCGAGTGCCCGAAGATCGACCGAAGGTCGACATAGAGCTCTTCTTCATTGAAGGCGTAGGGAACGGATATGACGGGCACCGTGGTCTCCTCCATCTGGCGCAGAGCAGTTTCGGAACGTCCATCCGACCGTGGGTGGGCTTCTCGCGTCCTGTCGCCGGGAGCCCGTGTCCGACCGAGCCGGGCGGCCCTGCGTCAGCGGCCGCTGTTCCGTCTGTCCTGACCTGCGACGTGACCGGGGATCTCTCCTGGGACCGGCCCTGCACAAGCCTCCTGGGATCTCGGCCGGCTCATCCGTACCGGCTCAGTTCGTGGAAGAAGTCGTCGACGACGTGCAACTCTCCGCTGCGGACCACTTCGTCGTAGACGTCCTTGCCCACCGCGAGGTCGAGCACCCCGAGGCCGAAGGGCGAGAACACCACCGGTCGGTCCGTCGGCACCGTCACGCGTGCGGCCATCACGTCGTCCAACGTGCCGTGCAGGAAGTCCCGGTTGCCCGTGAGCTGCTCGGCCAGGTGCGGCGAGGTGTCGGCCTTCAGACAGTGCTCGACGTCATCGACGATGTTGGTCGAGGCGAGCAGGATCTCCGGTGCGAGGTCGCGCAGCGACACGTGCAGCACCAGTGGATTGTGGGCGAACCATGACACGTCGCTGACATGCGGCTGGCCGGCGACGGTTGCGAAGACGACAAGGTCGCTGTGTCGGATCAGCTGCTGGGCGCTCTCGTGCACGGTGATCCGGCCGGTGGCGCCCGTCTGTTCCAGGTAACAGCGGAAGCCTGCCGCACTGTCGGCGGACAGGTCGTGCACGCCGATCTCGTCGAACGACCAGCCGGTGCCGGCCAGGAAGGTGTGGATGTAGCGGGCGATCAAGCCCGCCCCGAAGAACCCGACACGCGTCGGGCGTGGCCGGTCGCGGCTCAGCCAGTCGGCGGCCGACGCCGCCGACGCCGCCGTCCTGGTGGCGCTGATGATCGAGCTCTCCAGGCAGGCGAACGGGTAGCCGGTGTCGGGGTCGTTGAGGATCAGAACGGCTGAGGCCCTCGGGATGCCCGCCGTCACGTTGTCCGGGAAGCTGGAGATCCACTTCAGGCCGTCCACCCGTACCTCCCCGCCGATCGAGGCGGGCAGCGCGATGATCCGGGAGGACGGACGGTCGGGGAAACGCAGGAAGTACGACGGCGGGTTCACCGAATCACCGGCGCCGTGCACCCGGTAGGTGGCCTCGACCAGCTCGACGATTCGTTTCTCACGTCCGTGCAGCGCGCGCCGGACCTGGGCACCGGAGATCACCGCGAACGGTGGCACGGTGATCGGCGCGGACAGGGCGGACTCCGGTGCGGTGGAAGCGACGGCGGTCATCCTGTGGTCACCTCGACGGTCGGCGAGCAGTCGGCCAGATGCACCGGGTCGGCCATGGCGACGAGCACTTCACGCGGTCCCTCGAAGGGCTCCCTGCTGTGCGCGGTGCGGATGTTGTCGACGAGCATCAGGTCGCCGGCCTGCCAGGGCTCGCGTGCGGTATTGGCCTCGTAGACGCTGTTGAGCAGCTGCACGACGTCCTCCCCGATCGGGTCCCCGTTGCCGAAGCGGGTATTGAACGGCAGTCCGTCGGCGCCGTAGAGGTCCACCAGGTACTCGCGCACCTCGGGGGCCATCGTCCACTCGTTGAGGAACGCGATCTGGTTGAACCAGCAGCGCCGGCCGCTGACCGGGTGACGCACCACGGCGCTGCGGCGCTGTCCGGTGCGCAGTCCACCGTCGGGCTGCCACTCGAAGGTGATCGCGTTGGCGCGGCAGTAGCTCTCGACGGCGCCACGGTCATCGGTGCCGAACGCCTCGGCGACGGTCGCCCCGATCTCGTCGTTGTAGCTGCGGGTGAGCAGCCAGCCCTCCCGCTCGAACCGCTCGGTCAACTCGGCGGGCAGCGCGTCGAGCACGGTCGGTGAGTCGGCCAGCGCGGTCGCCCCGCCGTCAGTGGGCGCGCTGAGACAGGCGAACATCATCATGCCGGGGAACTCAAGCGTGTAGCTCAGTTCGTGGTGCATGCACATCGGCTGGTTCGGCGGCCACTTCGATGAGGAGTACACGCCGTCGGAGTAGGTCCTGCGGGGCGCGAAGACCTCCTTCTCGGTCATCAGACCCGCGGCCAGGCTCGAGAAGACGGCGCCCGTTCCGGCTGCGTCGCTCAGCCCGAGGCCGCGGACCAGGACCGAACCGTGCTCGGCGACGACCGCGCGCAGCGCGTCCCGGTGATCGGCAGCCCAGCTCAGCGCGTCGCCGGTGGCCTCGGCCCGCAGCAGCGGGGGCTTGCCGGGTTCACGTTCCACGTCGACCAGCGACGCCGTGGATAGTGACGACATCTCGGTGTCCTTTCAGTTGCCACTCAGGAAGAAGCGAACAGATTGGCGGCGCGCAGCACGGCTTGCGCCGCCTCGGTCGGACGGGTGCGCAGGAAGTAGTGGCCTCCGTCGGCGAGCTCGTGCAGGTCGACCTGCTCGGCCAGGAGCTGCCAGTCGCGGTACCGGCGTGGGTACTCCGCCGCGCTCGGGTCGTCGGCTGCAACGACCACGGTGACCGGCGCGGACAGCTTGAGCACCGGCGGGCTGTCCAGCGCGTCGGCGAAATAGTGGTGTGCGGACACGCAGTCGTGCCGGTAGGCGGCACCGATGTGCTCGGCGTGCCGCGCATCCAGCTCACCGAGCTCGGTGTACGCGCCGTCCGCGCTCAGCCTCGCGGCGATCTCGGCGTCGCTTCGCCCCGTCAGCTCTGTGACGGTGGCGCGCCGGTCGTCGGCGCTGCCGAGCAGCTGCGCCCCGAGGAACACCCGCTGGACGTCCACCCCGCGCTCCTGCAGCCTTCCGGCTGTCTCCACGGCCAACGCGGTGCCCGAGGAATGGCCCCACAGCAGGACCTTGGTCAAGCCACGCCCGATGATCTCGACCACGACCTGCTCGACCACCTGGGCCATCGGAGCGAACGGCTCGCTCCCGGCAGCCACGTCGTGACCGGGCAGCTCGACGGCGAGGACCGCCGGGCCGCCGGCCGACAGTGCCCTGGCCATCGGCAGGAAGTTCACCGCATTGCCGCCGGCGTAGGGGAAGCACACCAGGGCGGCGGGCTGCGTACCGTCCGATTCCGACAGCGACTGAAGCAGCCCGGAGCGCCGCTCGGAGTGCCGCTCGGACCTCCCGTCGACCACCCCGGCCAGATCGGCGAGCACCGGGTGTCGGGTGACGTCCTTGAGGGACACCGCACGGTCCAGGGTGATCGCCAGCTTCACCGCCGACAGCGATGTGCCGCCCCGGTCGAAGAAGTGGTCCCCCAGTCCGATCTGGTTCTCCGGAATGCCGAGCACCTTGGCCCATGCGGCCGCCAGTTGCCGTTCGGTCGGTGTGACGGGCGCGCGGTACTCGTCCTGGACGGCACCGAGCTCTCCGGCGAGCGCCCGCAGCGTCTTCCTGTCGATCTTGCTGTTGGCCGTCAGCGGCAGACTTTCCCGCCAGTGGAAGGCCGACGGCACCATGTAGTCGGGAAGCGACTCACCGAGCCGGTCCAGCAGGATGCCGACCTCGAGTTGCCGCCGACCGGAGTAGAACGCCACCAGGTGCTTACTCCTGTCGGCCCGCTCGGTGACCACCACCGCACCGTCGCGAACACCGGGCACCCGCAACAGGGTGTTCTCGATCTCGCCGATCTCGATCCGGAAGCCGCGGATCTTCACCTGGTTGTCCCGGCGGCCGAGGAACTCCAGCTTGCCCCCGGGCTGCCAGCGGCCGTAGTCACCGCCCCGGTAGAGCCGGGCACCCTTACGGTGCGGATCGGCCAGATATGCCTGCCGGGTTCGCTCGGGGTCGTTGACGTAGCCGCGGCCGACGCAGACGCCGGAGAAGACGATCAGACCGGGGGCGCCGAGCGGCACCGGGGTCAGGTGCTCGTCGACGACGTACACGTGCACGTTGTTGACCGCGGGACCCAGCAGGATCCGGTCCCCGTCGGGCACGCGGTCCATGACCTCGTGGTTGGTGTCGTCCGAGGTCTCGGTCAGCCCGTACGCGTTGACCAGCTTGATCCCGGGCTGGGCGGCGAACCAGCGCTGGGCGAGCTCCTTCTTCAGCGCCTCGCCGGTGACCGACACGCATCGCAGGTCCGGCAGCTCGCGGGGGTGCCGCTTCAGACTGGACACGACGACGTCCAGGTAGGAGGGAACGACCTGGAGGACGGCGACCCGGCCGTCGACGATCTTGTCGACGAACCGCTGGACGTCCAGGATCACCTCCTGCTCCACCAGCAGGGTCCGCCCGCCGACCAGCAGTCCGGACACCAGCTGCCACAGCGAGATGTCGAAGCACTGGGGTGCGGTCTGGGCGACCACCTGTCCCTCGCGGATCTCCAGGTCGTCGATCTTGGCGTAGAGGTGGTTCAGCATGCCCGCGTGCTCGCACATCGCCCCCTTGGGCTCGCCCGTGGAGCCGGAGGTGAAATAGATGTAGGCGAGCTGGTCCGGTGCGACGGGGAGGCCCAGATCGTCGTCGGCATGGTCCTCCTCGTAGGCCGCGGCGACGAAGAGCCTCTGGATCCCGGACAGAGAGCCGAGTGCCTGGTCGAGCGTGGAGGTGCTGCCGGGTTCGGTCAGCACAAGTCCGCATGTGGCACGGGAGAGCATGGCCGCGACGCGATCGGCCGGGTAGTGCGGCTCGATGGGCAGGTACACACCGCCGGCCTTGAAGACAGCGAGCACGGCGGCCATCCAGTCCAGGTTGCGCTCGGTCACCACCGCGACGACACCCTCGGGGCGCAGCCCCCGCGCCAGCAGGGCCCGCCCCACCCGGTTGGCGCGCGCGTTGAGTTCCCGATACGTCAGCTGCTGCTCTTTGTGCACGGCGGCTACGGCATCCGGGTGAGCCGCCACCCGCTGCTCGAAGAGCTCGTGGAACCGGTGGTCCGGCAGCTCCCGGCGTGGACCGGCGAGTTCTTCGAGCTGGAAGCGGAGTTCCTCGGCGGAGAGCAGGCTCTGCCGCTCGTGTTCGACGTCCGGATCGGCGGTGACGAGCGCGAGGGCGGTGAGATGATAGCCGGCGATCCTGGCCGCGCAGTCCGCGTCGAGCGCATCGGTCCGGTACCGCAGCCGCAGCACGAGATGGCCGCCGCTTTGTGAAAATCCCACCCACAGCACGGTGTTGCCGGGGATGTCGCCGCCCGAGCCATGGGGATCGAACACGGTCTCGATCGGCGGTTCGGCCAGTCCCAGCTCGCGCCTGAGCTCATCGACCGGAAAGTCCTTGTGCAACAGCAGATCCGACGCGGCTCGATGGGCGTCCATCAGCAGCGTCCGCCACGAGCCGGGGTCGGTCGTCAGCCGGCAGGGCAGCGGTCGGCCGCCCTCCGCAGTGACGTAACCGGTCGCGACCTCGTGCTCGCCGGACAGCGAGGCGAGCACCTTGGCGTGCGCGGCCAGCAGCACGGATTCGAGCGGCACCGCCAGGTCCTTGGCCAACCGGCCCGACGCTGCCACGACGTCGTCCGGGATCGTCGCCTCGTGTTCGCCGACGCCCGCCACCGGATCGAGGGTCCACCGCGGTATTGCGGTGAATCCACCGGCTAGGAGCACAGTGCGCCAGAACTCCCGGTCGGCCTGCACTTGCTTTCCCATCTGGTCGTCCCTCTCCGTTCGCCGTCGCCACCGAGCCGTTCGCCCCGACTAGGGCGGCGCTGCTATCCCTTCCTCGTCAGTGCCTCGGGCCGATAAGGGGCATCGCGCATCTCCGTGGCGGGGTTTCCCCCCCAGCGTGCGTGCTGGGGGACTTCCTCGCCTTTCATGAGGAAGGAGTCGGGGGCGAGTACTGCGCCGTCGCCCATCGTCACGCCGTAGTGGACGTGGGCTCCCACACCGAGGGTGCAGCCCGGGGCGATGGTGCTGCGATCGGACTTGAAGGTGCCGTCCTCCTGGGAGTGGCACTGGATCTTGGTTCCGGCGTTCAGCGTGCAGTCGCTCCCGATGGTGGTGAGCGTCCGCTCCGTCAGATAGCAGCCGTCATCGAAGACCCTGCTGCCGATCCGAACACCCAGCATCCGCCAGATCACGTTCTTGAAAGGGGTGCCGTTGAAGACGTTGAGGTACGTGTCGGGCACCTTCCAGAGGCGCTCGTGCCACCAGAAGTACGGGTCGTAGATGGAACACAACTGTGGTCGCAGCGCCCGGAATGCCGCGATACCGCGTTCCACCAGTACGAAGTAGACAGCGGTGAACCCAAGGCTGAACACCAGGAACACAGCGATCAGCACATGCCCGTAGGAGTCGTACAGTTCGGCGTTCGCCAAACCGAGAATCGTGAGCACGAAGAAGTGCAGCCACCGCACCAGCAGGAAGAAGACCATCGAGCGGATGTTGTAGCGGTTCTTCGCGGCGAGGCTGCGGCGCAACTCGTCGCCCGTCCGCAGATGGTCGAACCGGGAGTCGCGCTCGACCGACCGGGGGATCTCGAAGCACGGCGAGCCGAGCAGGCCCACCCCCTCGCGCACCTCGCCGTCGAGCGGAACCATCACCTTCGTCGCCAGGAGACAGTTCTCACCCGTTCTGGCCCCTGAGGGATAGGCGATGTTGTTCCCGAGAAAGTTGTACGGGCCGATCGAGGCCCGGGACACCCGGAAGGACGTGCTCGAGAACTCGGCATTAACGATGGAGAGCCCGTCGGCGACCATCGTCCCGGTGCCGACAGAGCACAGATACGGGGTCTCGTGCTGCACTTCCGTGCCGAAGTTCGACCCGGTCTGCTCGACCCGGGACAAGTCGTATCCGAGGCCGCGCAGGTAATGGACGATGTAGGAGCTGTCACCGAACAGCCATTTGAAGAACTTGATGTTGGTCATACGCCCGATCGCCCGGTGCGCCGAGTAGTGAAAGCCGTACAGCGGATAGACCTTGTCCGGCTTGACGACCAGGTTCAGCAGGCGCGGAACGGTGAACAGCACGGCCAGACCCACGACGACGAAGCCGAAGAACAACACCAGGGAAAGGAGCAGCGCGTCGATGTAGAGATCCGTCGACGTGAACCCCATCGTGTCCGGGCCCAACCGGTTGTTCAGCGCCGGAACCAGGGTCACCAGCATGTACGCGCCCCCGACAGTCAGCGGTACGTAGAGGAAGAGCATCTGAAGCACGGTGACGAGGCCGAAGCCCGCCCGGCGCAGCGTGCTGCACCTGGCCGGCCCGATCCTCAGGTAGTCGTGCTGCGCGAGCTGCGCCGGGGATCCGTGCCAGCGCTGACCGCCCGGGACGGCCTGGCCGCTGTACAGCGTGGACGTGTGGCCGAGCTGCGCCCCGTCGCCCATCGATGTGTCGATGTCGAGGACGGTCTTCTCGCCGATGAACACGTCCCGGCCGAGGGTGACGCGGCCGGTCTGGATGCGGCCGGCGTGCGCCCGGTAGCAGAGGAAGAACGAGTCCTTACGGATCACCGTGCCGGGGCCGATCGTGAGCAGGTCGGGGCAGACCGGAACGTTGCGGGAGAGGATCGTGACCCCCTTGCCGATCCGTGCGCCCAGGGCCCGCAGGTACAGCACGTACAGGGGATTGCCGACGAAGAAGATCATCGGGTTGGCGTGGATCAACACCTTGACGGTCCAGAAACGTAGATACGTCAGGCCCCAGACCGGGAACTCGCGCGATTTCTGCCGGCCGACGAGGAGCCATTTGGCCGCGATCGGGAAGGTGCAGAGACCGACGAATCCGGTGCCGCCGAAGACGAACGATCGCAGGTAGATGTCGATCACATCCGAGCCGGCGGAGACCCATGCATAGCCCAGGTCGGCAACAAGTCCGGCGAGGAACGAATATCCCAGGAAGAGCAGGAACTGCAGCGTTCCGCAGAGGGCGTACCGCACCGTGCCGACCGGGGTCACCACCTCGGTCGACACCGGGGCCGACGATTCGACAGGGGCGGGCGCGGTGTCCGCGAGCCCCGTCGCCAGGCTTCGGATGGTCGGGTTCCGGTAGATGTCCTTCATCGACGCCGACGGGAGGTCCGTCCGCTTCCTGACCCGTGCGCAGAAGTGGGCCATCACCAACGAGTTGGCGCCCAGGTCGTCGAAGAAGTGGCTGTCGACCGACACCCGTTCGACGCACATGACGTCAGCGAGCACCTCGGCGAGATCTCTCTCGATGCCGGGCTCCGGGTCGGTGTACCCGCACTTGTCGATCGCGGATTCATCGGGCCCGGGCGTCAGGACTTCGAGGGATTTCTCCTCCATGCGAGCTCCTTGAGGAACTTTCGAGAGCCGTCGGCCATGACGGTCGGCGCCCTTTGCGCGCGCTTTTCGATGGCCGGATCGAAAGGTCCGGAAGTCATGAGGCCGGGTATTTTGTCCGGTTCGAACACCGTTGCCTCAGTCTCGGCTGGCCTCCGTCGGGCTGCCACTCGAACTGCCCGGTTCGTTCCTGGTCCACGGTTCCGACGGGAGGGACGGCGATGAGCCGCGTAAGGGTCATGGCCCACTGCGTGCGAGTGGCGTGTGGCCGACTCGGCAGGGAGCTGCGCCGGGTCGTGTGACGGCCAATTGGGAGAGCGCCGCGGGGTGATGACGGCTCCCGGGACGCCGCGGCTTCGATACGGCAGGGCGACGCCCACACGCTGTTCGGCGGTCGCACGGTGGTGCACACGGCCGGAACCGTCCCAAGTGCGTCGATCCAGTGAGGTACCGCCATCCGGGGGTCACGGCCCCGCGACCGCGGCCCTCGCCGGGACGTCCACCGTGCCCCGCCCACCGCCACGCCGCGGTCGCCGAAAGCAGTGCTCGGCTCAGCGCTCCAGGACCAGGGCCAGGCCCTGCCCGACACCGATGCACAGCGCCGCCAGTCCCGTGCCCGAGCCCGCTTCGGCGAGTTGGTGGGCGACTGCTCCGGCGATGCGGGCGCCGGAGGCGCCGAGGGGATGTCCGAGGGCGATGGCTCCGCCCCTCGTGTTGAGGAGGCCGGAGTCGAGGTCGGGCAGGGCCGCGAGGCAGCCCAAGGCCTGGGCCGCGTAGGCCTCGTTGAGCTCGACGGTGCGCAGGTCGCCGAAGTCGCGGCCGGCCTTCGTCAGGGCTTTGCGGATGGCTTCGACCGGGCCGAGACCGAAGTACTGCGGTTCGATGCCGGTCACGGCGCCGGCCCGGATCCTGGCCAGCGGCTCACGCCCGATCTCGGCCAGCCCTGCCTCGTCGGCCAGCAGCAGGGCTGCCGCGCCGTCGTTGAGAGGCGAGGCGTTCCCGGCCGTGACCGTACCGCCCTCACGGAAGACGGGCTTGAGGCGGGCGAGCGCATCGAGAGACGTGTCGTCCCGGATTCCCTCGTCGCGGGGCAGATCGACACCGTCGACGGGGACCACCTCGGCGTCGTAGGCACCGTCCTGCCACGCCTGCGAGGCCTTCCGGTGACTGGCGAGCGCGAAGACGTCCTGGGCCTCGCGGGTGATTCCGTACTTGTCGGCTATCAGCTCGGCGCTCTCGCCGAGCGGGATGGTCCACTCCTCGGGCATGCGCGGGTTGATCATCCTCCAGCCCAGGGTGGTGGAGTACAGCTGCTGGTTGCCTGCCGGGAACGCCCGTTCCGGTTTGGGCAACACCCACGGGGCGCGGCTCATGGACTCCACACCACCTGCCACCGCGATGGAGGCATCGCCGAGCGCCACTGCACGGGCGGCCTGGATGACGGCCTCCATCCCCGAGCCGCACAGCCGGTTGACGGTGGCTCCGGGGACCGTTACGGGCAGTCCGGCCAGCAGTACCGCCATACGGGCGACATCGCGGTTCTCCTCCCCGGCGCCGTTGGAGTTTCCGAAGAGCACGTCGCCGATGAGGCCCGGATCCAGGGCGGGGCTACGGTCGAGCAGGCCACGCAGTACGCCGGCGGCGAGGTCGTCGGGGCGCACCGAGGACAGCGCCCCGCCGTAGCGGCCGATCGGGGTACGGACGGCGTCGACGACGTAGACGTCCCGCAGGTACTCGTTCATCGGGACTCCTTCTGTGGTGGAGAGAGAAGCGGGGGTGGGTGGTGCCGGCCCGCCGGTCCGGGGCGCTGTCCGGGAGCCTCGGCCGACGGGCGGTCAGGGGGATGGGCGGACCGCGGTCAGCCCATGGTGTCGGGCACGCGTACGCGCGCAGCGGTACGGCTGACGACGTCGTCCGCGCTGACGCCGGGAGCCGTTTCGACGAGGACGAGACCGTCCTCGGTGACGTCCAGGACGCCGAGGTCGGTGATGATGCGGTCGACGCATGACCTGCCGGTCAGGGGCAGGGTGCAGGCCTCGACGACCTTCGGGCTGCCGTCCTTGGCGCAGTGGTCCATGACGACGATCACCCGCCGGGCGCCGTGGACGAGATCCATCGCACCGCCCATGCCCTTCACCATCTTGCCCGGGATCATCCAGTTGGCGAGGTCCCCGGCGGCGGAGACCTGCATGGCCCCCAGAATCGCGGCGTCGATGTGACCGCCCCGGATCATCCCGAAGGACAGTGACGAGTCGAAGAAGCTCGCGCCCGGCAGCACCGTCACCGTCTCCTTGCCCGCGTTGATGAGGTCCGGGTCCACATCCGCGTCGGCCGGGTACGGGCCGACGCCGAGGATGCCGTTCTCCGACTGCAGCACCACGTGCACCCCTTCGGCGATGTGCTCGGGCACCAGCGTGGGCAGTCCGATGCCGAGGTTCACGTAGTCGCCGTCCCGGATTTCGGCCGCCGCGCGTGCAGCCATCTCGTCCCTGGTCCAGGCCATCAGCGCCGCACCGTCCCTCGTACCTGAGGCGCGGAGACAGTGCGCCGTTCGATCTGCTTGTCCTCGGCCTGCTCCGGGGTCAGTTGGACCACCCGCTGGACGAAGACACCCGGGAGATGGATCTCGTCGGGGTCCAGCTCGCCGGGCTCGACCAGCTGCTCCACTTCGGCGACGGTGACGCGGCCGGCCATGGCGGCGAGCGGGTTGAAGTTGCGGGCCGAGCGGTGGAAGACGAGATTGCCGTGGCGGTCGCCCCTGGCGGCGCGGACGAGTGCGAAGTCGGTGGTGATGCCGTGCTCGAGCACGTGCCGCCGGCCGTCGAACTCGCGTATTTCCTTGGGCGGTGAGGCGACTGCCACGGTGCCGTCGGGCGCGTAGCGCCAGGGCAGGCCACCGTCGGCGACCTGGGTGCCGACCCCGGCGGGGGTGAAGAACGCGGGGATGCCGCAGCCGCCGGCTCGCAGACGCTCGGCGAGCGTGCCCTGCGGCGTCAGCTCGACCAGCAGTTCCCCCGAGAGGTACTGGCGGGCGAACTCCTTGTTGTCGCCGACGTACGAGCCGGTGACACGGGCGATGCGGCGCGCGGCGAGGAGGATGCCGAGGCCGCCGCCGTCCACGCCGCAGTTGTTCGACACCACGCTGAGCCCGCTCGCGCCGGTCGCGTACAGAGCCTGGATCAGCACGTCGGGAACACCGCTGAGACCGAAGCCGCCCACGGCCAACGACGCTCCGTCCATGACACCGGCCAGCGCCTCCTCGGCGGTGGCGACCACCTTGTCCATGTGTACTGCGCTCCGTTCGGGTCCGGGTCCGGCAGATCGCCGGACCGGCGTCAGCCTCGATTCGTGTGGTCCCTTGTGGGGCCTGTGCAGTGCCGTCAGCACTGGAGCACGGCTCTCAGTGCGCCGAGCAGCTCGGCGTAGGCCGAGGAGCCCGCCTGTGGTGCCTGGGTCGACCGCCAGGCGATGTGTCCGTCCGGGCGGACGAGCAGGCAACCCTCCTCGGCCGTCCCCGATGCCCGGCGCCACTCGCCGTAGGCGTCGCGGCTGTTCTCGGAGCCGATGCGCACGCACTTCAGCGGAATTCCCAGGGTGTCCCCGCATTCGGCCGCCGCGGCTTCCCACACGCCACCGGAAAGCCCGGTGAGCACGGTGAAGGTGCCCTTGCCGACGATGTCGAGAGTGGACAACCGGTTGCCGTCGCCGTCGACGAGCCAGGCGTGCGGCAGTTTCGCGCCGGGCCGGGTCGAGGGCTGGTGGAACAACTCCGGATCCCGTGCCCACACCTCGCCGGCGTCGCCGTCCGGGACGACCGCGGAGGAGACGTAACGCTGGTTCATCTCGACGCCGTGGGCGTTGAACTCGTAGTTCTTCAGCTGGATGGCATCTTCCAGCGCCTGCCGTCGCTCGAGGCCGTCGGCCGTCTCGCTGCGGCATGCGGCGAGGCCGCCCGCGATGTCGTCCTCCTCGCTGTACTCGTCGAGCCCGAGCGCCTGGAAGATCGGGCCGAACTGGTCACGGCTGAGGTTGGCGCGGTCGACGATCTGCTTGCCGACCGGCGCCCGCTCGGCGGTGTACGAGTCCAGCAGCCCGGGCCCGGCCTGACCACGGATGACCATGGCGAGCTTCCAGGCGAGGTTGTACGAGTCCTGGATCGAGGTGTTGGAACCGAGGCCGTTGGACGGCGGATGCCGGTGCACCGCGTCCCCGGCGCAGAAGACGCGCCCCGCCGAGTAGGTCGTGGCGTAGCTGTGGTTGACCGTCCACAGCGAGCTCGACGTGATCTCGACGGGGATCTCCCGGTCGCCGATCAGGTCGTGGACGATGTCCCGGGCGGTCGCCTCGTCCATCTCGGGCGGGGGCTGATCGATGTCGTAACCCCACACCAGCAGCCATTCGTTCCACGGCCGCACCATGCGCACCAGGCCCATGCCGATGCCGCCCATATGGGCGCCGGGACGCATCACCCAGTACAGAACGCTCGGGCGGTGGGCCACATGCCGGGAGAGATCGGCCTTGAAGGTGATGTTCATGCTGCCGGCCTTGCCGCTCTGCCCGGCGATCGGCAGCCCGATCTGCTCGGCCACACCGCTGCGGCTGCCGTCCGCACCGATCAGATAGCGGGCGCGCACGGTGAACTCGTCTCCGCGCAGCCGGTCCCGGAGCCGGGCGGTGACTCCGTCGGCGTCCTGTTCCAGGCTGAGGAACTCGGTGTCGAAACGGACCTTGGCGCCCCGCTCCGCGGCGTTCTTCACCAGGATCGGTTCCAGATAGGTCTGCGGAAGGTCGATCATCTGCACGGGGCTGGCGGCGCCGTACTCGGCCGCCGCGTGCGGGCCGGTGCCCCAGCTGCGGATCCGGCCGATCTCCTCGCCGGCCAGGGCGGTGCACAGGACGGTGTCGCCCATGAGCTCGGCGGGGCTCCCGGCCGCGGCTGCTTCGGTGTCGACGCCGAGGTCGCGCAGCACCTCCATGGTGCGCTGATTGGTGATGTGTGCGCGGGGGGTGTTGGCCAGCCAGCCGTACTTGGTGACCAGCAGGGTGCGGACGCCGTAGGTGGCCAGAAGCAGGGCCGCGGAGCCGCCGGCAGGGCCGCTGCCGACCACCAGGACGTCGGTGTCGTAGGCGTGGGTCGATTCCATGGGACTGCTCCTCGTCAGCTTGCCGGTGCGTCGGCGATGCGGGCGATGCGGAAGGTGAACTGCAGGCTGCGCCACTCCCCGTCGACGGCGCGGCCGTCCGGGGTCGGGTCGGTGCGGGGCGCGAAGTCGATGACGAGTCCTTCTTTGACGCCGAACACCGTGTCGGAGTCCAGGTAGGGGCCGCCCTTCACGAACAGCTGGGTGACCAGGCGCCGGTGGCCGGGTGCGGAGATCATGAAGTGGAGGTGGGGAGCACGGTAGGGATGACGGTTGACGGCCTGGAGCATCTGTCCCACCGGACCGTCGTCCGGGATCGGATACTCGGCCGGCAGGGTCGTCCAGAAGCGCAGCCGGCCCTCGTCGTCCGTGCGCAGACGCCCCCGCAGCACCGGGCCTTCGTGCTCGGGCAGCTGGACGTCGTAGAACCCGTCCTTGTTGGCCTGCCACACATCCACGACGGCGTCCGGCAGGGGGTGGCCCTCCGTGTCGGTGACACGGATGTCGGCCCACAGCGGAGTGCCGGCGACACCCCGCGAGATGTCGGCGCCCTGCGGGGTCTCCGGGGGGCCGTCCGTGTAGAACGGTCCGAGTACCGCCGACGGTGTGGTCTCGGGGGTGCGCGAATTGGTGAGCAGGTCGACGATGCTGGAGACGCCGAGCGTGTCGGACAGCAGCACGAACTCCTGCCGGGTGCTCGTGCAGATCTGCCCGGTGCGGGTCAGGAAGTCGACGGCGTGCTGCCACTCCGATTCGGTGACGTCGTTGCTCGTCACGAAGTGGTGCAGGTGCCGTACGAGGTCGCCGAGCAGCTGTCCGACCCGCGGATCCGGTGCGTCTGCGAAGCTCGCCACCACCTGCTCGGTCAGGCGCTCCAGGTCCGCCGTCGCCCCGAGCGCCGGGGGAACCTGCACCGCGGGAGATGCCGGACGGCGGCCCCGCCAGGCATCCTGCAGCAGGCCCTCGATGCCCTGGTACGTCAGCTCCCGGGGGTTCGGGTACGGCGTGGCGACGGCCAGCCGCGCGGCCTCCGACAGATCCGCCTGCGCCATGCCCAGCGGGCCCAGCGAGGTGGGGCCTCCCACGGAGGCGATCAGGTCGAACACCCCGCTCGGGGCGTCCGCCACGCCCAGTGCATCGGCGATCCGGTTCATGACGTCCCGGGCTGCGGGGGCGTTGTAGGCCATGGCGTGCGGCAGGATCACCGTGTGTGTCTCGGCGTGCGGCAGGCCGAACGTACCGCCCAGGGTGTGGCACAGCTTGTGGTGGAGTCCCATGCCGACGGAGGCGAGGCAGGTACCGGCCAGCCACGCGGCATGGAGAAGGTCGGCGCGTGCTCCGGTGTCGGACGGCTGGGCGACGAGAACCGGCAGGGCGCGGGCGATCCTGCCGACAGCGTCGAGGGCCATACCGTCGATCACCGGGTTCGCCTGCGGCGAGTACAAGGCCTCCACGGCGTGGGCCAAGGCGTTGACTCCGCTGGTGACCGACATGCCCACCGGCAGGTCACGGGTGAACTCGACGTCGTAGACGACGGTTTCGGGCAGAATCGTCGGCGAGGACTGCGTGATCTTGCGTCCGCCCTGCGTCTCGCCCAGCACCGGAGTGACCTCGGAGCCCGAGTATGTGGTCGGAAGGATCACCTGCGGGAGATCGGTGCGCAGCGCCAGTGCTTTGGCCAGCCCTGTCGTGGAGCCGCCGCCGACAGCCACCAGACAGTCGGCGGCGTGTTCCCGGAGTACGTCGAGCGCTCGCTCGGTCACCTCCACCGGGGTGTGCATCGCGGCACCGTCGAACTCCGCCACGATGAGGTCCCCGAGGACGTCACGTACTCGGGCGGCGGCCTCGGCCACCGCCGGGCCGGCCAGGAGCAGGACGCGGGAACAGCCGAGCCGCTCGACTTCGTCGCGGACCTGACCGACCGTTCCGGTGCCGAAGATGACCCGCGAGGGGTGGGAGGTGTGGACGAAGTTCCTCATCGCTTTCCGCCTTCGCGTGTGCCGTGGGTCCTTGGATGTCTGCCACCGAGTGTCGGGGCCGTGGACATCCGGTTTCCTGCACGTTTCGCGCGTATCTTCTGCCGGATCGGCGCGGCGCCATGGCCGTGAGGGGCCGCGGACGGGCTTGAGCCGCACCGGAAGGCGGTGCGCGGGCGCATGCGGTGGGGTGGGCAGGGGTGAATGCGGCGGCGCGGGACGCGGAATCGAAGGTCAGCAAGCCCGACGGAAGGCAGCAGGGGTCGTGCCCAGCTTGGCGCGCATCACGCGTGTCAGGTGCTCCTGATGGGAGAAGCCGCAGTGGGCGGCCAGGTCGGCGATGGGCAGCGTCGTGGTGCGCAGCAGCCGACGTGCGTGGTCCAGCCGCAGTTGGAGCAGGAACTGGTGGGGCGACTTACCCGTGCTGGCTCTGAACTGCCTGCTGAACTGGCTCGCGCTCAGACCGGTGGCCGAGGCCAGCTCGGCGACGGGCAGCGGCTCGGAGATCCGTGTCTCCATCAACTCACGTGCCGACATGAGCTGTCGGCTCGTCAGTCCTGACGACGCGCTCTCGCGGTCCACGGGTCGGCCGGCCGCGTGTGCCCGGGCGAGCCGAGCTGCGAGTGTGCCCACGAGGTGATCCACATAGGTACGGGCGGATGGCTCCCGGAGCCGCACGACGCCGTCCAGTGCCAGGACGAGTTGCTCGATCAGCGGATCGGAGCTGCCCAGCTCCTCGGCGAGTTCCACCGTCGCGCCCTCACCGTGCGCTTCCTGCAGGACCGAGTCGCTGAGATACAGGTGGACGGTGTCGAGTCCTCCTTGGAGTTCCACGTCCAGCGCGCGGCCCGCGGGGTGGAGGAAGATGCCCCCGGCCGGAATCAGCTGGGCCCGCATCGACCGGCTGATGCGACGCCGGACGGTCACCGGGCCGCCCAGGTGCAGGATCAAAAGGTGGGTGGGCGCAGCCTCGAATGTCGCGTGATACGGCTGTTCCCGCTGGGTGGAGACGTAGACGTGCTCCCAGCCCAGTCCTGAGCTGGTGCGCTCGGGGCTCACCCCTGGTCGGCGCAGGATGCCGGTGGTGTCGAGGAGTCCCAGCTCAGGCATGGTTTCGCCGGAGGTCGAAAGTCCCATGCGATTCTCCCGTGCGGTCCGCGCCGTATCACTTTTATTGAATGTTGGATCATTGTGATGTATTCCCCGCCGGGCCGCCAGCGCCTGCCCAGTGACCCGGTCGGCCCTCGGCGAGTGTCCGCCGAGTCGCGCAGGTCACCCGTCGGCGGTGGCCCGCCCGACCCGAGACCCGGCATCAGCGCCCCTGATCACCTCTCGCGTGCTGAGCCGCGTGTGCAGGCCGGCAACGGCAACAGGTGAGGGGTGGAGTGCGCCCCGCCCCTCACCTGGTCGACCTCCGGCCGGACCAGGTCGGCGCCACGCGGATCCGTGCGCTGTCCTGGAGTGCCCCGACCGTCGCTCAGCAGCTCACAGGCTTCGTCCAGGAGCACTCGAGGTCGGTACGCCCGGACTGCTCATCCCTGGCAGTGGGCGCATCGGTCGACGGCCGGTCGGACCGGGCCGCACCCTGCGGCTGCTGTGCGCCCTTCACGCTGTAGCCGGCGAGCGCCGCTCCGACCGCATCCTCGATGTCCTTGACCGAGCTCGCGACGTAGTTGTTGCTGACGAAGCTGAAGACGAGCTTCCGGCCGTCGGCGTCCGTGACATAGCCGGAGAGCCCCGACACGCCGGTCAGCGAACCGGTCTTGCCGTGCAGATTGCCCGCAGCCGAGGTCCCGCACATGCGGGAGCGCAGCGTTCCACCGGTCATCCGGTCGGACACGCAGGCGATCGGCAGGGCGTCGTACCACTCCTCGAACCACGGTTGATGGCGTGCGGCGACCAGCAGTTCGGCGAACTGCTCGGTGGACACCACGTCCATCCTCGACAGGCCGGAGCCGTCCATCTGACGCAGGTCGGAGGGGTCCAGTCCGAGGGTACGCAGGTGGTCGGCGATCGCCGACAGCCCGGCCGACCAGGTGCCGCTGCCCTTCACCTCGTATCCGATGGTCTTGACCAGCACCTCGGCATGGTTGTTGTTGGACAGCTTCAGAAACGGCGTCAGCAGGTCCTTCAGCGGCATCGACGGATGGGAGGCCAGAGTGGAGGCACCTTGCGGAACGGCCTTGCCCAGCACCGTCCCTCGGGTCACCTTCACTCCGTGTGCGGCCAGCGCGTCCGCGAAGACGGCGGCCGCGTATCCGGTGGGTTCCCAGACACTGGTCCATGACGTGGCGGGTGTGCTCTCGACGGGGATCTTGCCGCTGACCACGATGGTGTTGCTGCCGTGCGTGCGATCGACGGTGATCGCACGACTTCCACCGGCGGCGACCGTGGTGGCACGGTTGTCGATGTGGACGTAGTCGTTCGACGGGGTGACCTTCACCCTGGGCGCATCGCCGGGCGCGGAGCCCGGGGTCACCGAGAGGAGCACGGTGCCCGCGTCGTAGTCGGTGTCCGGGGCCACCGTCAGCGGAGAGATCTGCGACGAGTAATAGGCGGACTCGTCGTCGGACGCCCAGGACGCGCCGAGCCGGCTGCTGTCGAACCGGGTGTCGTCGGCGACCAGTCGGCCGGTGATCCGGCGGATTCCCGATGCGGCGACCGTGGCGGCCAGTCGGTCGTAGTCCTCGGCCAGCATCGTGGGGTCGCCGGTGCCGCGAAGATAAAGATCACCCTGGACCACGGACCCGTGGCGGGAACCGTCCGCGAGTACATCGGTGCTGTAGCGGTAGTCGGGACCGAGCAGCGCCATGGCCGCGGTCGACGTCAGAAGCTTGGTACTGGATGCGGGTACCAGACGGCCGCCGCCGTTGCGTTGATAGAGCGTCTGCCCGGTTTCGGCGTCGCTGACGACGACTCCGACCTGGGCGCCGTCCAGCCGGGTGTCGCTGAGAATGTGGTCGAGGGTCTGCGACAGGCCGGGCACCGGGGAGTCCGCCCCGGCCGGGACTCCTGAGGTGGCGGTGAGAGCCAGGCTCGCGGCGACGGCCCAGAGCAAGGCCCGATGGCGGAATCTTCGATGAATCGTTGGCATGCGCATGGAAAGAGATCATCAGGCATCTGGATCCTCGGCGGAAGGGGTACGTCGTTCGGATCTGGGGGCAACCGGGCCGGGGGGCCAAGGGTTGGCGGTGGGGTCGGAGTCGTACTCCTGTCCGCAACCGGTACGGCTTTCTGTTTGCATCGAACATGGTGGATCTGGAGGGCATCTGATCAGAGTTCAGGTGACATCGGCTGATTCAATCGATTCGGAATGGAACGTGTCCCGACTCCGTCACGAGGCGCCTGATGCGCAACGTAATTCTTGCCGGGCCGATTCGATTGCGAGGGCCGCGCAAGGTGGTGACACATCAGATGTCGATGGGTGCACGCGAGCTCATACCGACGTGCGGGGGACGACTCGACATGACGTTTCGTGCGATGAATCGGTCGAGTTGGGCAGGATTGTGGGTGGCAGGAATGGAGCGATGGAATGTTCGCCCTCGACTCCGTTGCCCCTTCTCCTCTTCCAGCGATCGCAGTATCAACGTAAGGCGACGAGCGGGGCGTTGCCCCATTTCTCCGGAGGAGGCGTGCGCACCACTGGTTCCGACGCTCAGGACGAGGCCGGATTCGCATGAGCAGCCGAGGATTTGACTGTCGTCAACGGCTGTTCCGCAAGGATGAGCAATGGGCTCGCCGCATTGCTTCGGCCTGCCGTGTGACCGATTCCTGAATCCTCCCCGAACCGGACGGGTCCGAGGGGTACTCGTTTGAAGAGGGCGAAGAGAGGGCGCGTGCGGGGCGCGCCCGCATCGCCGAGAGGCTGGAGAAGATCTATCCGGCAGCCTTCGGAGGCTACGTCGGGTTCATCCGGCCCGACCGTCTCGGCCGCCGGCTGAGCGATGGCGATCATGCCGCGTACCGTCCGGACGGCCGGTACGCGGCAAGGCGGTGGCCGGGCGACGATCGCGCGGCGAGAGCGGCACGGTGATCAGCGCCGCGGGCTCTCCATCGCCACGACTTCCCTCGTGCTGCCGGACGGTCCCGGGAGGTCGGCGGGCATCTCTGCGCACTGTGGCGGCCGCGCCGACGGCGTACGGCACCTCCTGCGCCCGCCGGGACCGCCGTTCTGCGCCCGCCGGGACCGCCGTTCTGCGCCCGCCGGGACCGCCGTTCTGCGCCCGCCGGGACCGCCGTTCTGCCTGCGCCTGCGCGCCCGGGCCGGTGGGCGACCACTGGTGCGCCGCGGCTGGCGGAGCACGTCACGCGCGCTGCGGCATCCGCTCTCACCTCACGCGGAGGACGGCTTTCCCGACGAGTCGAAGGCCCCTCACCCGCCCACCGATGTCTTAAATGTCGGAATTTTGGCAATCGAGGGGAATGGCGGCCTTTGCTGATGAATGCATGACTCGCACGACTCGAGCTCTGCCTGCCGGGCAAATCGCCCTTTTCGGGCCTAGTGGCGAGAGTCACTTTCCGGGCCCGCGGATGCGACGGCGTACCGCTCGGTTCCCTGCCACGCCAAGAAATTTGGCTTCGCGGGCGGGTGTGGAGTGCGGATAATTCCCCGACTCGATCTTGTAAATGAATTGTGATCGAAAAGTGGGGGCTTGTTCAGGTCGGAGTTTCTCGCTTACGGTCACCGTCAATCCGGATGGAACGCCTAATCCTGCCGCCATCCGGTAATCCGACCACTCACGTACGGCAGGAGCGGGGGACCCAGGTAAGCAGCCGATCCGGTTTCTGGAACGGCTAGGGGTGAAGTCGTATTCCCATACGGCCAGGCAACTCCAGCCTGAACCCGACAGCTCACCTCGTAGGCGACGGAGAGGAATGCGCCATGCCCGCAACGGGTAACCACCGTCGTCGTAAGTCCGGTTCGCTGACTCGCGGTTTCATCACCGTGACCGCGGGCGGAGCCGCTCTCGCACTTCCTGTGATCGGTGCGACCACTGCTTCGGCAGCGCCGGTGCAGTCCGTCGCCACCGTCGCAAAGACCGTGGCGCCCGCTGCGGCCCCTGCCAAGGGAATTGCCGCCGCGAAGGCCACGCCCTCCGTCTATTCCGTGATAGCCGGTGACACGCTTTACAAGATCGCCGTCGGGCACGCGGTGAGTGGCGGCTGGCAGCAGCTGTACCAGGACAATCGCGAGGTCATCGGAGCCGACCCCGCCGTGATCCACCCGGGCATGAAGCTGACCATCGGCGCCAAGGCCGCGGCGCCTGCCGAGACCAAGCCGGCCGCGAGCCCTTCCACTCCTGCCCCCGCCGGGACCGTGACGTACACGAACGACCTCGACGGCTGGATCAAGGAGTCGCTGGCCGTCATGGCGCAGCACGGCATCCCCGGCAGCTACGACGGTATCCACCGCAACATCATCCGCGAGTCGTCGGGCAACCCCAAGGCCATCAACAACTGGGACTCGAACGCCGCCAAGGGCACGCCGTCCAAGGGGCTCCTGCAGGTCATCGACCCCACGTTCAAGGCCTACCACGTGTCCGGTACGTCGATGGACATCTACGACCCGGTCGCCAACATCACGGCTGCGTGCAACTACGCCGCGGCCAAGTACGGTTCGATCGACAACGTGTTCGGGGCGTACTGACACCCGGTCGTGTTGATGCCGGTCGAGGTGTGACGGGTGGCGAGGGTCCGACAGGGCCTCGCCACCCGTTCCCGTTCTCTGCCCGATCGGGGGCATGGCCCGGTTACGACCGAAACTCCGGTGTCGTCGTGGTGATCCCGGGAGGCGCCTCCGGGGCGGGACCCGGTCTGCTTGCTCAAGACGGTCCGTGGTGTCGAAGATCGTCTGCAGGTCGTCCCGCGATGCTTCGTCGGCGGGGCGATCGCGAACTGGTGGCCGGGGCGGGCCGACTGTGCGCTGATGCATGGCGTGCCCCGGTCGGGCGCAAGTTACTCAAGGGTATGTAGTGACTTGCCACGCAAACGGCAGTAGAACCAGTTTCACTCTGTCGAGAGTGAGGCGTGTCACATGAGTGACTCTACCATGCATGATGAAGGCCCCAAGGGCGTTTCCCGTCGAAGATTCCTCACAGGAACTGGTTCTATTTTAGGCGCCGTGGCCCTCGCGGGTCACAGCACCCCGGCTCAGGCCGGGGCCGGCTCCGCAGCCGCTCCGATCGACTCCGGGGCCCATGTCCCGGCCCTCGTGATCGGCACCGGGTACGGCGGATCCGTCGCCGCTCTGCGTCTCGCCCAGTCGGGCGTCGACGTGCACATGATCGAAATGGGCATGGCCTGGGACACCGCCGGCCCGGACGGCAAGATCTTCGCCAACACGACCTCCCCGGACAGTCGGTCGTACTGGCTGCGCACCAGGACCAAGCAGCCGCTCAGCAACTTCCTCGGCTTCCCCATCGACAAGGACGTCACCCGCAGCACGGGGATCCTCGACGCCGAGGAGTTCAGCGGGATCACGGTGTACCAGGGCCGCGGCGTCGGTGGCGGCTCGCTGGTCAACGGTGGCATGGCCGTCACCCCCAAGCGGGAGAACTTCGGAGCCGTACTCCCGTCGGTGGACGCCGACGAGATGTACGGGATCTACTATCCGCGCGCCAATGCCGGCCTCGGCGTCGGCACCATCGATCCCGCCTGGTTCGAGACCGCTGCCTGCTACCAGTACGCCCGGGTCGGGCGTAAGCACGCCCAGCGTGCCGGCTTCCCGTTCGTCTTCGTGCCCACGGTGTACGACTGGGACTACATGAAGCAGGAAGAGGCCGGAACCGTACCCAGGTCGGCGCTGGCCGGCGAGATCCTGTACGGCAACAACTACGGCAAGAAGTCGCTGCAGAAGACGTACATCGACCGGATCAGGGCCACCGGCAGGGTCGTCATCTCGCCGCTGCACAAGGTCACTTCGGTCGCACCGGCGACAGGTGGCGGCTACACGGTGGTCATCGACCAGCTCGACACCCGCGGTGCCACCACGGCCACCAAGACGGTGACTGCGGACCGGGTGTTCTTCGCGGCCGGCAGCGTGGGCACCAGCAAGCTGCTGGTCAAGCTGAAGGCCACCGGCGCGCTCCCTGGACTGAACAGCGAGATCGGCAAAGGGTGGGGTGACAACGGCAACGTCATGTGCGGCCGGGCCAACCACCTGTGGGACCCGACCGGAAGCCTCCAGGCTTCCATCCCCACAGGGGGTATCGACAACTGGGCCGCCGGTGGCGCGTTCGCCGAGGTCGCCCCGCTGCCCACCGGGATCGAGACGTTCGCCTCCTTCTACCTGTCCATCACCAAGAACCCGAACCGGGCCGAGTTCGCCTGGAACGCGGCGACCGGCAAGGTCGACCTGAACTGGCAGACCGCCTGGAAGCAACCGTCCATCGACGCCGCCAGGACGATCTTCGACAGGATCAACCAGAAGGAGGGGACGATCTACCGGACCGATCTCTTCGGTACCTACAAGATCTGGGGCGACCACCTCACGTACCACCCGCTCGGGGGCGCGGTGCTGAACCGGGCCACCGACAACTACGGCCGCCTGCACGGCTACTCCGGCCTGTACGCCATCGACGGCTCGCTGATCCCCGGCAACACCAGCGTCAATCCGTTCGTCACCATCACCGCGCTCGCCGAACGGAACATCGAGAAGATCATCGCCACCGACCTGTGACGATCAACGGCCGGGCAGCGCGCACACGGTGTCGAGGCCCAGCACATGGTTGAGCCGACCGAACGCCAGCCATGATCCGATGCTCATGCTCAGCTCCACGACCTCGAGCTGGCTGTAGTGCGCGCTCATCCGGGACCAGAACGCCTCGTCGAGGTTGTGGTGATCGAGGGCGTACCGCTCGGCGTATTCGGCGGCCAACCGGGTCCGGTCGTCGAAGACGTCGGTGGTCCGCCACTGGGTCACCGCGTCGGCGAAATCCTCCTCGACCTTCACACCGTCCCGTTCGGTCCGCCAGTCGAGACAGAAGGCGCACCCGTTGATCTGGGCGATCCGCAACCGCGCGGCTTCGAACTCGCGCAGTCCCAGGGTCGTATGGGCGTACACCGCCAGCGAGAAGTTCGATGCGGCGATCCCGATCCCGGGCACCATCTCGCCCCACACGTACTCGATCGCGTCCTTGCCCTCGGGGATGTCGATGTTCACGGTTGTCTCCTTCCGAGCCTGCCGACTGCGGGGCGCAGCGGGACGTCCAGCGCGTCGTAGAGTCCTGGTTCCGCGTTCACGAGCCAGTCGATGGCGCTCACGAGCCGGCCGACCGCGGTGGCGTTCCCGCCCGCGGATCTGTTCTCGCCCTCGTCGGTGGCCTCGACCGTGACCTCGATGCGCGGGCGGCCCTCGATGATCACTCGATGCGCGCCGTCGCCGTCGGGCGGTGTCGGCCAGTCCGGTGCGCACGAGGGGTGAATGCGCGTGATGTGCTCGATGACGATGCGGGGTTCGCCGCCGACGATGCCCTGCACTTCGAACCGCACCGCGCCCTGGGTGCCGGCCTCGAACGTGCCCATGGTCCTGGTGCTCACCGTGGCATCGAGCGGGCGCCGGTCCAACGTCTCCCGGATGTCGTCGAGTTCGGCTCCCAGAGCCCTGGCCATCAGCCGTATCTGCCCGCCCCACACCATGGTCGGGACGGTCGGTGCGAGCATCAGCGGCTCGTAATCCATCGGCTGGCCCATGCCGACCAGGTACCGGACCGATTCCTCCTGCTCGTAGGTGGAGTAGTCGAAGATCTCCTGACAGCGGATCACGTCCACGGAGGTGCCGAGTCCACTGATCAGCAAGGGGAGTACGTCATTGCCCCAGCCGGGGTCGACACCGGAGACGAACAGTGAGCCGCCACCGTCCGCGATGGCGGCCAGCACCGGATCCCGCAGCTCCGGCGGGGCGCTCAGCTGGTCGTACAGGGCGTACAGCGCGGGGGTGACGACAACGGCCCCCGCCCGGATCGCCCTGTTGATGTCGGCGAGGGCGTCGTCGGGGCGGATGTCGCCGGACGCGGCGTACACCACGGCCCGGGGGCCGGTGGCCAGCACGGCACCGATGTCGTCGTCAGCCACGACCCCCAGCGGACGACCGAGCCCACCGAGCTCGCCCGCGTCACGTCCCACCTTGTCCGGGTTGTGGACGAGCACGGCCGTGAGCTCGAGCGCCGGATGTGCCTCGACAGCGCGGATCGCGGCGCGGCCGACATTGCCCGTGCCCCAGACCACCGTGGAAATCATGCGCGGAGGGTAGCGAGAGGGCCTGTCACTTCCTAGTGCCGTGACGCGACGAGTTTGCCGGGCGGGGACAAGGGAGTCGGCCGCACCGGGACGCGGCTCGGGCCGCGCCCGCTACATCGTCAGGGCGCGGGGGTGCACCGCGGCACCGGGTGTTCCGCGTACCGGGGTCGCGTGGTCGGTCCCGGTCATGCCGCCTCGGCCTGCAGACGACTGGGAGCGGCGTGCGGCGAGCGCAGTATGCGGGCTGAGCACACGGCCACGACGCAGAACCCGAGAGGCAGCAGGAACGTCAGGTTGAGCGGCATGAAGTGCGTCAGCGGTCCGATGACGGCCGGGCCGGCGAGCATGCCGAGATAGCCCAGGCCGGCGACGCGCGAGACGTTCGTTCCGGCGGCGCTCGGATCGGCGTGGCCGGCGGCGCTGAAGAGCTGGGGGATGCAGCCGGACAGCCCGGCCCCGAACACGGCCCAGCCGGCCAGGGCCAGTGGGATCCACGTGGAGAAGGTGGCCGTCGTCAGTCCGACCGCGGCCAGGGCCGCCCCGTAGCGGAGGATGGCCACCGGCCCGAAGCGCATGGCCACTCGGTCTGCCAGCAGTCGGCCGATCGTCATGGCGGTCGAGAACGCACCGTAGGCGAGAGCGGCGACGGCTGCGGAGGCGTTCAGGACATCCCGCAGATGCAGAGTGCTCCAGTCGTTGGCGACGCCTTCGCAGAGCATGAGCATCAGCGCGAGCGCGCCCAGCGCCCAGATGCGGCGGGACGGCCGGTGCGCCGGCTTCGTCACGCCGGCGGGAGCCTCCGCGGCAGGCGCGGGGGTGTGCTCGGCGGGCAGGAGCCCGCGGGCGGTGAGCGCGGCGACGGCGATACCGAGCGCGGCAACCGAGCCGAGGGTCACCGCCGGGCTCCAGCCCCAGCTGAGCGTGCGTGCGCCGAGCAGCGCGGCAAGGACGCCGCCGATGGAGAACGTGGCATGGAAGGCGGACATGACGGGGCGGCCGTAGCCCCGTTCGACCTGGATGGCGTGGGCGTTCATGCTGACGTCCAGACAGCCGTTGCCGAGTCCGAGCAGCGCAAGTGCCGCTCCCAGCGTCCACGCGTCCACGGCCAGGCCCGGCAGGATCACGGCTGCGCTGCACAGCGCCGCGCTCAGCGGTACGACGGTGCGGGCACCCCACCGATCGGTGAGCGGGCCGGTGATCCGCATCCCCACGAAGGCTCCCGCGCCGAGGAGCAGCAGCAGCCAGCCGAGCACGGCGTGACTGATGCCCACGTGGCGCTCGACGGCAGGGATGTGGACGACCCACATCCCCAGGACGAAGCCGTTCAGGGCGAAGTAGGCGGTAGTGACCAGTCGGCCGGTCCGCAGCGATCTCTCCATGTCGACGAACATAACGAACATCTATGATGTTTGAAAGATTGTATTTCGAACATCAATGGTGTTCTATTGTTGATGTGGCGAGTACGGATCGACTGAGACGGATCACCGAGGCGGTACGCGACGCGGGCAGCGCCGGCGTGGCGGAGCTGGCTGCACTGACGGGTGCGTCGGAGATGACCATCCGCCGTGACCTGGAGACCCTGGCCGAGCAGGGCGTCCTGGAGCGGTACCGCGGAGGAGCGAGGAGTCTGCTGCTGCGCGGCGACGAACCGCCCTTCGGGCTGCGGGCGACGGAGGGACTGGAGGCCAAGCGGCGCATCGCCTCCGAGGTCGCCGGGCTGATCGCCGACGGGGAGTCCGTGGTCCTCGACAGCGGCACCACCTGCCTGGAGGTGGCCCGGGCGCTGGAGCACCGGCGCCTGACGGTCATGCCGCTCTCCCTGCACGCGGTGAACGCACTGACCGGAGCGCCGGAGCTCACACTGCTGGTGCCGGGCGGCCGCCCCCGGCAGGGCGAGCTCGCGCTCACCGGCCCGCTCGCCGAGGCATCGCTGGCCGCCCTGCGTTTCGACACCGCGGTGATCGGTTGCTGCGGACTGAACGCGGCGAACGGCCTGACCGCGTACGACTTGGACGACGCCGCCACCAAGCGGGCCGCGATCGCATCGGCCCGCCGGGTCATCGCGGTCACGGACGGCGCGAAGTTCTCCCGTACCGCCCTTGCCTTTGTCGCGCCCGCCACCGCACTGCACGCCGTGGTCACCGACGAGTCCGCGCCGGAGGAAGAAGTCGACGCACTGGCCGCGGCGGGCGTGCACGTGCGGCAGGTGTGACCTGGCCACGAGCCGTACGGCACCCGCCCCCTCGCTCGGGGGACCCCGTGCGAGGCCGCACGTCCCGCAATGAACTGCCATGGCGTCCTGTGGGGGAGGCGGCGGCGCTGCGTCAGTCCTTGCCGTCCTCCGCCACCGCGGATTCCGCTGCGGCGGCGGCCGATTCCGCGGCATCCACGAGCTTCTTCATGCGGGTGACCTCTGCAGGGCCGGTGGTCACGGGACGGTCCACGCTTTCGCTGCCCTTCCTTGCGCTGCCCTGACCGCAACCGGTGGCGGCGGTGAGAATCAGGAGGGCGGCCGCGACAGCGGCGGCGCTGCGGGCCATCACTTCTCGCTCCCCTTCTTGTCGGCCTTGCACCAGGTCTTGACCGTCGCCAGGTCCTTCTGGCGCTTCTCGAGGGTGGGAACGAGGGAGCGGCGGAAGGTGAGTTTGTCGTTGAGGTAGGTCTCGATCTCGGTGTGACCGGCCGTCTTCGCGTTCTCCACTCGCTTCGCCAGCCGTGCGATGGAGCCGCGCCGCGTCGCGTCCGCGCCGAGGCGGTTCAGGGAGCGCTCAAGACGCTTTTCGATCTTCGGTACCCGCTTGCACAGCACGTGCGCTCCGTCTCCGGTCGGCGTGGCGTTCGGCGTCGCTGTTCCGCCCCCGGCCGAGGCCGTGCCTGCGGCGGCGAGCAGTGCGCCGACGGCGGTGAGAGCCAGGACAGCGGTCTTGGTGGTCCTCATGACGGTGTCTCCTCCGGAAGGGGCGCAGGTCCCATGTGCCCGCGCATGCGGAGAAGTTAGGAGCCGTCCTTGTGGAAACCTTGTGGGCGCCCGGCGGTTGTGATCAGCCAGTCCCGCTCGGCCGGCAAGGGGATGTCGGTCCGCCTGCTGTCTCGCACGGGGAGCCGGACCTCGATCCGCGTGCCCCGGCTGCCGGGGCAGTCCTGGATCCGGACGCGGCCTGTGTGCAGGGCGGTCTGTTGCGCGACCAGGGTCAGGCCGAGTCCGGAGCCTGGGCTGTCAGCACCGCGCTCGAAGCGACGGAACACGGCGTCACGCTGCGAAGGAAGGATGCCGGGGCCACGGTCGTCGATCGTCAGCACTGCTGTCGATCCCGTGGGGTGTCCGCCTGCTCGAAGGCCCAGTTCCACTCGTGCGCGTCCGTCCCCGCTCCGGCCGTGAACCAGGGCATTGGCCAGGAGGTTGTCGATGATGGTCCGCACCCCGGGCTCCCATGCGTGCACGCTCAGACGCGGCATGACCGGCACGGTGATCTCCGCCGTGGGATACCTGCGCCTGGCGTCGGCCACGGAGGCGTCGATCACTTCGGTGAGGTCCACCGGGCCGAAGGCATCGGCCTCGACCAGGTCGCCCCGTCCGAGCTCCCTGAGCATCACCAGCAGACCCAGCAGCCGCGCGTGCTCGGCCTGGAGATCTCCCAGGACCTCGTCCCGGTCCGCCGATGCGAGGTCGGGATGGTGCGCGAGGATCTCCAGGTTCGTCTGCATGCTCATCAGCGGGGTGCGCAGTTCATGGGCCGCGGCGGCGGCGAACGACCGGGCGGTCGTCAGGGCTTCCGTGGTCCGCGCGGCCTGTTCGTCGTAGCGCGCCAGCACGGTCTGCAGAGTCCGGGCCAGGTCGTCCACCTCGATGACCCCGGTCCGTGTGTGGTCGAGCCTCGCCGCGTCCACCCTCGGATCGAGGCCGCTGGTGCGCTGTTGCAGTCGGCGCAGCGGGCGGCCGGCCCGTGAGGCGACAGCCAACGCCATCAGACCGGACGTCACGGCTGCCAGCAGCGCCACGGTCACCACGCGTCGGCGTACGAGAGCCAGTTGGTCCTTGCTCGCGGTGTCGGGGGAGAACAGCCACAGTGTGCCCCGGACGCCGGGGCGCGAGCCCTGCACACGGACCGACAGCACCCGCCAGCTCCTGGCCCCGTCCTCGACGGTGACCGGCGTCCGTGCACGGGTCGGCAGGGGCACGGAGGCGTCGGGCTGCGGGCCGCCCGAAACGGTGCCGTGCGGTCCTGTCAGCCGGATGCCGACATCCAGACCGGAGGCGTACAACTGCCGCTCACGGGCCTGCTCGACCGCTGCGGGACGGTCGGCAGCGGTGACCCGCAACAGTTGGCGGGCGTTCACGGCGGCTGCGTCGGCGCGCTCTCGTAGATGAGCGTCCTGCTCGGCGTGCAGGTCATGGGCGACCAGCAGGAGCAACAGCCATCCCGCCGCCAGCACCAGCACCGGCACGGTGGCACCGACGGCGAGCGCAATGCGCGTGGCCAGCTTCACGCGTTCCCACCCCCGCTGTCCGGGCGCAGGACGAAACCGACTCCCCGCACGGTATGGATGATCCGCGCCCGGCCGCCGTTCTCGAGCTTGCGCCGCAGATAGCTGACGAAGGTGTCGACGGCATCTGTACGCACCTCGACGTCGTAGCCCCAGACACGCTCCAGCAACTGGTCCCGGGTGAGTACGATCCCCGCATTGCGCGCGAGGACCTCCAGCAGCTCGAACTCGCGCCGGGTCAGTGCCAGCAGCTCGCTGTCCAACCATGCCTCACGGGAGGCCGGTTCCAGCACCAGACGGCCGACGCGGACCGTGTCCGTGTTCCTGGGCGGCCGCCGGCGTAGCAGAGCATCCAGCCGCAGTACCAACTCCTGCAGCGAGAAGGGCTTGATCAGGTAGTCGTCGCCACCCGCCTGCAGCCCGGCGATGCGGTCCGCCGTCTCGTCCAGCGCCGACAGCATCAGCACGGGCAGGTCGTTGCCGTCCTCGCGCAGGGCCCGGCACACCTGGATTCCGTCGAGATCGGGCATGGAAATGTCGAGGACGACCACATCGGTCCGTTCCCGGCGCACATGGGCCAGAGCGGGCCGCCCTCCTCCGGCAAGGACTACCGCGAATCCGGCCAGCCGCAGTCCCCTCTCCAACGAACGCCGGATCGCCGGGTCGTCGTCCACCACCAGCACCTGTCCGCGACCGACGCCATTCATCCGGCCCTCCCTCTGGCGGTCCCTGCACCGGAGCGGTGCACACCTCGCCGTGACTACCGGGACAATGCCAGAGATGTGTCCCGCCCATCCCTGGATGCCTGATCGAGGATGCGCGAGGGAGCGGTTGTCCGTGCGGCCACTGCATGACTGCGGCGAGCGGGCGGCCTGCTCGGAAGGGCAGTTGGAGTGGGCTGTCCTGAGTCAGGACGGACTGCCCGGCCTCGCCGCCGCTGCCAGTGCCGGCTGGAGGCGGCGGGCGGCGTTGAGGTGGTCGGCCGTCCAGATGATGCGTACGGCCGTGGCCGCGGCCGGCCCGTTCTCGTCACGCAGGTCGTGGCGGAGGGAGTGGACCAGGCGAGCCTCGGCGGCAGGACTGCGCGGCAGCGGATCCGGGAGCGAGGTGTTGCGGCCGAGGCCGGCCGCCAGGTCGCGGTACCAGCCGGACACCCGACCCGCGATGTCCAGCAGTACGAGGCGGGCTTCGGTCCGGTCCGCTTCGGTGCGCTGTTCGCTGCCGCGTTGCCACAGCCCGAGCACGGCGTCGGCGGCGAGGCGCAGTCCGACGACGCCGGTGACCAGAGCGGTCATGTCCGCCAGCGGCACATGTTTCGGACCGCGTTCGGCGAGGTAGCTGCGGAAGGCGTCGTCGAGTCTTCGGGCGGAAGCCGCCGCCTGGCGTCTCTCCTGCAGCGGGGCGTCGGCCGGTGCAGGCCCGGAATTGCAGCGGCTGACCGCGTAGTCCACCGCCCCGGCCAGATACCGGGCGCTGTCCGTGTACGCCTCGGCGAGGGCCTGGTTGACGGCTGCGGCAGCGCCGCGCGGCCAGAAGAACAGACCCACCAGGACGCTTACCGCACAGCCGATGCCGATTTCCTGGATCCGCAGCAGCGCGATGTGCCAGTCCGGGTTCTGGTCGATGTTGAACATGATCACCAGGGTGATGGTGAAAGCCGCCTGGCCGGCCGCGAAGGAAATGGCTGAGGGGGCGATGCCGGCGATCAGTACGGCGAGCGGCAGCAGCAACCAGAGCAGGGTGCCGTGGTGGCCGATGAGATGCAGCAGTCCGGCCCCGATGAGCGAACCCGCGATCGTGCCGCCCAACGCGCGGACCGCGTTCTGCCCGGTGTTGAGCGCGTTCGAACGCAGCACGGAGAGGGTCCCCACAAGTACCCAGAACGAATGCTGAACGCTCGTCAGGTCGGCGAGGGCGACCGCGATGCCCAGGCCGACCGCTCCCCGGAGGCTGTTGTGCAGCCAGACCGAGTTCGGTCGGAGATGCGCGGCTGCCCGCTCGCGGGCCGAGGCCAGTGGTCGAGCCAGGGCGCCGGGCTCGCGGCCGAGCAGCCGATCCGGCCAGCTGCGTCGTTCGGCCGCCGCTGCCAGGTCCACGTTTCTTGCGATCTGGATGGTTGCGAAACCCAGTTCCTGGGCCCGGAATGACAGGTCCAGGGTTGCGATGAAGGCGCGGGGCTCCCACTTCGCGCCGGACCCGGGCAGGTTCATGGGCAGTCGGGTGGTCGCGCTGCGTTCCATGGCGGTCATGGCCTCGCGCAGGTCGCCGGAGGCGGTTCGGAGCGCGTCGGGTGCGCCGTACGGTACGTCGAGCAGGTCGGCCGCCTGGTCGAGCACCGCGGCGGCACCCTGTCGAACGGCGTGTGCCTCGGGATCGCAGGTCGGGCGACCGCTGTGCGGGGGACTGCTCTCGGCCACGATGGTGCTCAGCCAGGTGAGTTCGTCGACCAGGCGGACCAGGGCGCGGGAGCTGGTGGACAGCCCGGTGGGCCGATAGGGGGTGGCGTCGAAGGCGGTACGGAGATCGGCTGCCGCTGCGACGGCCTGATCGGCGGTGTCCTTGCACCGCCGGACCCCCGCTTCGTCAGGCTCTCCGGCCGGCCGGTCGGCGTCGGCGCGTAGTTGTGCCGCGGCGGTCCGGCAGACCCGGGCGGCGTGCGGACCGAGCGGATCGGTGGCGGGCCGGGGCCACAGGAGGGAGATCGCGAGCATGGCGCCGACCGCCGCAAGGCCCGCTCCGGCGAGTCGCTCGGGCAGCTGGGACAGTGGTGCGGGTGTGGCCACCGGCAGGACGAAGGCCAACAGCAGAGCGGTCGTCGCCTCCGCGAGGACGGAGCTGACCACGCCGGAGAAGAGCACCAGGAAGCCGACCACGACGGTGGTGACGACCGCGAGCCAGGTCCTGTCGGCCACGAGCGTGCTGAGGCAGATGAGCACCACCCACGCCATCGTGAGACCCAGGTGAGCGCGCAGCCGCTGCACCATCGGGCCGGTGAACTCCACCAGCAGCAGCATCGAGAACGTGCCGAAGGCTGCGAAGGTCGCCATCGTCGGCGAGTGGAGCACCTGACTGCAGAAGGCGAACAGCGTCGGCATCACCAGTGCAGTGCGTGCGGCTCTGCGGGTGGCGGCCAACTCCGGATCGTGGGTACGCAACCATGCGAGGGGCTGCCCGCGCCGGATGTGGCCAGGTGCCTGCATTCGCTCGCACACCTCCTGTCGCGGGGTGCCCGCGTATCCCGTCGATCGAGAGTATCCGTCCGGCCGGTATGTCCGGCCCGGGGCTCGCGCAGCGTCGAGTGACGCTCCACCTGCGGGTCGTCGCCGTCGCTGCCGACGGCCCCCCGTCAGTTGTGTCGCAGTGCCCTTCCGGCCGCTGTCCGTCCCGGCGAGCTGTCGGTGGTCGGGCAGGCGGCCGGCGTCGCGCGTCTCCCGCGACGACGGCGGCCGCTCAGTCCCGAGTTGCCGGCTCACCGGGACCGCGACATGGGCGGGAACTGCGTTCGCGCAGCCGCTCGTGAACCGGGTGTCCTGAACTCGGGGTGTGCCCGGTGGACACTGTTCAAGGTTCACCGCAGGGCGGTGGACGAGACACTTGTTCGCATTCTGTCCGGTGGATATCTTGCCGGGATGAGGATCATTGGTTCAGGGTTCCTCGCCCGGAACTTGGCCGGTCAGCCGGGTGTGCATCCGGGCGTCACGATCTACGCCGCCGGGCCGTCGGGTGGCGACGTCAGTGACGCCGATGCCTTCGCGCGGGACGCGGAGCGGTTGTACGCCACCGTGGCGGAGTGCCGTGCCGACGGGGGCCGGTTGGTCTACCTGTCGACGTCGTCGGTCGGGCTCTACGGGCGGCCGGGGCCGCTCCTTCGCGAGTCCGGGCCGGTGTTCCCGTGCTCCGCGTACGGGCGGCACAAACTCGCCATGGAGGCGGTCGTCCGGGCGAGCGGCGTGGATCACCTGATCCTGCGGCTCGCCTACCCTGTGGGCCCGCACCAGCCACCGCACCAAGTCGTTCCTGCGCTCGTCGCCCAGGTCCGCACCGGCCGGGTGGGGATCCGGCGGGGCGCCCGTCGCGATCTGGTGGACGTCGCACACGTCGCCGCCATCGTCGATTCCCTGCTGACGACGGGAGCGGCGAGCGAGGTGGTGAACGTGGCCTCCGGGACGGCCGTTCCGGTCGAGCGGATAGTTGCGCACATCGCCGACCGGCTCGGTCTGCGGCCGGTCTCGACGGTCGTGGACGTACCGGAGGAGGCCGAGATCGGCATCGACCGGCTGCGCGCGCTGGTACCCGAGGTGGTCGGCTACGGCTTCGGCCCCGAGTACTACCGGGACGTGCTGGACCGCTACCTGCCCGTGGCCGAGGCGGTGGGCCGGTGACCGTCCGCGTGGGTGTCGTCATCGCCGCGATGAACTCCGTCGAGTACCTCGACCAGGCACTCGGGTCCCTCGCCACGCAGACCGTTCCGGTCGACGAGATCGTGGTGGTCGACGACTCTTCCGACGACAACACCGCCGCGCACGCCCGCCGTTGGACCTCGGTCCTGCCGCTGCGGGTGATCGGTACCGGTCGGCGGACGGGCATCTGGGGCGGTCGGCGGGCCGGGATCGCGGAGCTCACCACGGATCTGGTCATGCAGCTCGACGCCGACGACATGTTCGCCCCGCACCACGTCGAGGTGATGTGTGAGGCGTACACCCGTCGCCCGGGTCTGGTCAGCCCCCGCCCGCTCACCTGGACCGGACGGGGACCGTGGCAGCAGGCCGACTACCCGAAGGCACGGTTCCCGCTGCCCGGCGACCAGCTCGCCCAGCTCCTGTGTACCAACTACGTGCTCGTCGGCGCGATGTACCCGAGGAAGCTGTACGAGGAGATCGGAGGCTACCGGCGGACGCGGTACGGCGAGGACTGGGATCTGTGGCTGCGGCTGGTGGCGGCCGGCGCGATGGTGTCCAAGCCGGACGAGGCGACCTACGTCTACCGGGTGCGAGCGGCCAGCTACTCGTCACTGTTCGACAAGGATGTCGCGCAGACCGAGGTGCTGACCCGATTCCTCAGCGCATGCGACTCCCCGGTGTACCGCCGCGTCGCGAAGCTCGCGCTGCTGCAACGCATCGGCCCCGCGTTCACCGAAGGACTGGAGGCCCGGCCGGTCACGGCGGCCCAGGAGCTGATCCTCGCCGAGGCGGGACTGAGCCCGGAGCGAGTGCGGGCCGCGCACGCCGATCCAGAACTCGGGCTCGTCGTGCGGGTCGGCACGGGTGCCGGCACGGACGGCGGCGAGCACATCGCCGTGCTCGGCAGTGCGCCGGAGCGGCTCGTGCTCGCCGGTCCGGTCTGTGCCGGCGGCCGGGTCGAGGCCGACCTCATCGAGGACGAGACGCTGCGCCGGGACCGTTCGTCCCTGCGGGACATCCTCCGGTGATCGTCGAGGCCGGCCTCGCCTGCGTGCCGGCGCCGGGCCGTACCGACGAGGGCAGCGAGGACCATGGTGCGCTCGGGCCCTCGGCGATGGTCGTCGTGGACGGCGTCGGCCTGCCGGCCGGCGGGTGCCGGCACGGCGTCGCCTGGTACGCCCGGCAGTTGGCTTCAGCGACGCTGGCGGCGGTCGCCGCCGACGACGTCCTGCTGGCCGACGGGCTGGCGTCGGCCATCCATACGGTGGCGGCCCGTCACCGCGACTGCGATCTCGCCCATCCCGACACGCCATCGGCGGCGGTCGGGGTGCTACGCATCGGCGCGGACAGTGTGGACCTGCTGTCACTGGCGGACGTCGCGATCGCGGTCGACCTGGGTGCGGACGGCCTGCATGTGGTCGTCGACCGGCACGCCGAGGCACGAGCCGGTCTGGTCGGGGCGGGCCTGGCAGGGCACCACATCGGTACCGCCGCGCACGCGGCTGCCGTGGCCGGCCTGCTCGCCGAGCGGGAGACCGCGTGCAACCGGCCCGGTGGTTTCTGGGTGGCCGCCGCCGACCCGGACGTCGCCCGACGGGCCACGACGGCGACACTTCCCAGAGCCGGGTTACGCCGGGCGGTGGTGTGCACCGACGGCGCATCATGGCCGGTGGACTGCGGAGTGTGGAGCTGGTCGGACACCTTCGCTCTGCTCGCCTCACGCGGTCCTTACGGTCTCGTCGCGGCGGTCCGTGAGCTGGAGGCGGCGGACCCGGACGGCGTGCGCCACCCCCGGGTGAAGCGGCATGACGACGCCACGGTCGCGTACCTCCGGGTGCTGCCATGACCCTGCTGAGCTTCGACGGTCTGCGCACCGCGCGGGGCCCGCTCACCCTTGGGCAGCGGATCGTCCTCGAGAGCCTGTCCCAGCGCAGCGCCGACGCCGACTACACCTACAACATCGACCGGGTGGTGCCGGTGCCGCCCGGCGCGGACCTCGATGCCGTGTGCGACGCCGTGCATGCCCTCGTGTGCCGGCACGAGACGCTGCGGACGCGCTTTCCCGGCGGCTCACGGGAGCAGGTCGTGGACGGCGCGGGTACGCTCGCGGTGCGGGCGTGCTACAGCATCGCGGACGCGCGTGCCGCACTGGCCACCGACCCGTTCGACGTCGCGACCGAGTGGGGGATCCGCGTCGCCGTGGTGTCCCGGCGCGACCGGCCGCGCTCCGTGGTCCTGTGCCTGTCTCACCTGGCCGTGGACGCGTGGGCGGCCAACCTCGTCGTCGACGACCTGAATTCGTTGCTGCGTGCACCCGGGCGGACCCGCGCGACAACGGCCAGGCAGCCGGTGGAGCAGGCCGAGGTGGAGGCGGCGCCGGACAGCGTCACGCGGCAGGCGGATGCGCTGGCGCACGTGCGACAGGTACTGCTGACGGCGCCGACCGAGCCGCCCGGCGCGACCCCCGACCCGGACGCGTGGCACCTGGGCGAGCTCCGCTCCGCCATCGTCGACCCGGCTGCGCGGACGGTGGCGGCACGCTGCCGCACCACGGCGGCGGTTGTGTACCTGGCGGCGGCCGCGGTGGCCCTGGGCGCCGGGCGGCACGTGCTCAAGACGATCAGTCACAACCGGCAGACACCGGCCGAGATGGCCTGCGTGGCACCGTTCGCGATGGACATGTTCGTGCCGGTCGAGGTGTCGGGTGAGACATTCGACGCGGTGGTGACGCGGACCTGGGAGGACTACCGCCGAGCGGCCCGCCACAGCCGCTACGACCCGGCGGCGGTGCGGCCGCTCGTTGCCGAGATCACCGCAGACCGCGGCACCAGGCCCGACCTTTCCGTGCTGGTCAACGACCTCCGGGCGAGCGCGCGGCCGCGATTGGCCACAGCCACGAGCCCGGTGGCGAGCACCTTCCGCTGGGGTGAGCCTTTCCGGCTGCCCGGGCTGACGCGCTACCTCGCCATCACCGACGACGCAGACGCCGTGACGCTTTCCCTGCTGGCGAACGGCGCGGCCCTGCCTCACGAGCGGCTTCCGGCATTCCTGCGCCGATTGGAAGGGCTGATCGTGGCTGCGGCGGACGGCGACACCATCGTCGGGACCAGGAGCGGGTGGTGAGCCGGGTGCCGATGACGGCGCGCACGTCGACCGTGCTCGACGGGGACTTCGCCGACTGGTGGGCAGGGCGGTGCCGGGCGCACCGGTTCACCGTGCGGCGCATCCCGTTCGCGGAGCTCGACGAGTGGCGGTTCGATCCCGGCACCGGCGATCTCGGCCACCGCAGCGGCCGCTTCTTCACCGTGTGCGGCGCTCGCTCGGGTGCGGACGTGCAACCGGTCCTGCATCAGCCGGAGATCGGCGTGCTCGGTCTTCTGGTCAAGCGGATCGACGGGGCGCCCCATTGCCTGCTGCAGGCGAAGATGGAGCCGGGCAACGTCAACACCGTGCAGCTTTCGCCGACCGTGCAGGCCACCCGCAGCAACTACACCCGCGTGCATCGCGGCGCGCCGGTGCGCTACCTCGACTACTTCGCCGACCCGGGCCGAGGACGGGTGCTTGTCGACACGCTTCAGTCCGAGCACGGCGCGTGGTTCCACCGCAAGCGCAACCGGAACGTGATCGTGGAGACGGACGAGGACGTGCCGGTGCACGACGACTTCCGGTGGGTTCCGCTGTCCGAGGTCGGCACGCTGCTCACCGTCCCGAACCTGGTGAACATGGACACGCGCACGGTGCTTGCGTGCCTGCTGGGCCGGCACGCGCTCGAAGCCGACCCCGCGTTGCTGAACTGGTTCACCGAGATGAAGGCTCGGCACGACCGGACGACGGCGCTCGTCGGGCTGGACACCGTGCCCGGTTGGCTGCGCACCCCGACGGAACTGCGCAGCACGGACGGGACCGGGTTCACGGTGCTCGCGGTGTCGGTGACGGCGCCCAACCGGGAGGCGACCGCGTGGACCCAGCCGCTGCTGGCACCCGAAGCTCCGGGCGTGGTCGCGTTCCTCGCGCGCACCACCACGGCCGGCCGCACCCAGCTGCTCGTTCGGGCCAGGCCGGAGATCGGCTGCCGGGACGTGGCTGAGCTGGGGCCGACCGTACAGACCGGCACCGGCCAGGACGAGCCCCTGCTGTCGGCCGTGCTGGCGCTCGCCGCCGCCCCGGGGCGGGTGTGGTACGACACGGTCCTCTCCGAGGAGGGCGGCCGGCTCTGGCACGCCGAGAGCCGTTACCTGGTGGTGGACGCCGGTGAGACCGTGCCGTCGGACGTGGGGGCCGACTTCCGCTGGGCAGACCTCGCCGCACTGACCGGGCTGCTGCGGCACAGTTACTACCTCAACGTGCAGGCGCGCAGCCTGCTCGCGGGTCTCGCGATGGCGGGCGGAAGGCGGTCATGAAGCGTTTGCGGTTCGGTGTGCTCGGTACGGCCTCGATCGCCCGGAGGCGGATGTTGCCCGCGTTGCTGGCGGCGCCCAGCATCGAGCCGGTCGCGGTGGCCAGCAGGGATGGGGCCACGGCTGCACGTACGGCCGAGGAGTTCGGCCTCGTGCCCGTGGCAGGTTATGAGCGACTCCTCGCCCGCGAGGACATCGACGCCGTGTACATCCCGCTGCCTACCGGCTTGCACGCCCGGTGGATCGGGGCGGCGCTCGCCGCCGGCAAGCATGTGCTGTCGGAGAAGGCACTCGTCCCCGATCACGCGACGGCGGTGTCCCTGGTCGAGCAGGCGCGGCACGCACGGCTGCTGCTGATGGAGAGCTTCATGTTCCTCCACCACAGCCAGCACGCGGCCGTCGGGGCCATGGTCGCGGACGGCGTGATCGGCGAACCGAGGTCGTTCAGCAGCGCGTTCGGTGTCCCGCCTCGGCCCGACGGGGACGTGCGATACAGCGCCGACCTCGGTGGCGGCGCGCTGCTGGATCTCGGCGTGTACCCGATCAGGGCGGCACAGCTGTTCCTCGGGCCCGAGTTGACCGTCGTCGGCTCGGTGCTGCGGCACGACCCCCGCCACGGTGTCGACGTCGCCGGCAGCGCGCTGCTGTCCACCCCGGGAGGCGTGACCGCCGAGTTGTCGTTCGGCTTCGAACACGCCTACCGCAACACCTACGCGTTGTGGGGCAGCCGTGGCCGGCTCAGTCTGGGCAGGGCGTTCACTCCGCCCGACGAGCTGGCCCCGATCGTACGCATCGAAGGCGAGGACGGCGTGCGGGAGGTGGCGCTGCCGCCGGACCGGCCGTTCGTCAACATCGCGGAACGGTTCGCCAGGACCGTGCTCGACGGCGCGGACTTCGCACCGGCGGGCGAGGCCATCCTTCGGCAGGCCGCTCTGGTCACCGCGGTGCGTGAGCACGCGACCTGAGCGTCTCGAGGCCGACCAGATCGTCCGGCGCCGCGTCCGCCACCTCCTCGTCGAACCGCGCCAGCCGGCCGCGCAGGGCGAGGGCGGCGACCACGACGATGGCGGCGCCGAGCAACACGTACAGCAACCCGATTCCGCGCCCGGGCCCGGTTCCGATGAGCGCGCCGACCGTCGACGCGAGCGCGCCGCCGTCGGCGAGCAGCGGCTCCAGCAGCCGACCGCCGTACGGTGCGACCAGCCCGAAGCCTATCGGCAGCGTGGACCACGCGATCAGCGAGTTCAGCGCCAGCACCCGGCCGTGCAACCGCTGCGGAACCTTGACCTGCACGATCGTGTTGTAGATCCCGTTCAGCAGCGTGAGCCACAGCGCCATGCCGAACGCCCCCACTGCGATCACGGCGAGGTCCGGCCGCACTCCGGTCACGACAGAGCAGGCGGCCAGTGCGAACGTGCACAGCAGCACCGCCCGCATGCGCAGGTGCCGAGGCCCTCCCCACACGGTCATCACGATGCCGCCCAGCGCCACGCCGAGTCCGCCGGCGAACGACACCGTCCCGACGTCGGACAGCGTGCCGAACGACAGCACCAGTGGTGAGGTCATCAGGAACAGCGGCGACAGGAACACGTTGAGGCAGGCGAAGAACAGCAGCATCCGACGGAACCCGGAATGCCGCCACGAGTAGGCGAACCCGGCCGAGATCTCCGTGAGGACCGGTTCCTTCCGCTGCCAGGGCATCGTGTCGGGGAACCGTACGGCCAGCGTCACGAGGACGGCGAACACGTACGTCGCGACGTCGATCACCAGCACACCGTCGAGCCCGATCGCCGCCATGAGTCCGGCGGCCCCGAGCGGCACCACCAACTGTGCCGTACCGCCTGCGAGTTGCACGATTCCGTTCGCGTGCCCCAGGTACCGCTTCGGTACGAGCTGCGGCACCGCCGAGGTGTACGCGACTCGTTGGAACGCGAGCGCGACGGACAGCAGCGCCAACAGCGGGTAGACGTGCCAGACCGCCAAGTTGTGCGTCCACAGCAGCACGCCGAGCAGGAGTTGCACACTGCCCGCAGTGCCGTCGCCCCACAGCATCACCGCGCGCCGGGACGTCCGGTCCACGATGGCGCCCGCCAGCGGCGCGGCCAGCATGCCCGGCACCAGGCCCACCACCGCGAACAGCGCGAACCGGGCCAGGGAACCGGTGGTCTGGTAGATCCACAGCGGCAACGCGAACTGGGTCAGCGCGGAGCCGGTCATCGAGAAGAGCTGGCCGGCGGCGACTGCGAGGAACCGGCGCATGCTCGGGCGAGGGCCCGGTGGCGTGACCGGTGTCGCCGACCGGGAGATGGCGTGCAGTCGCCAGTGCTCGCCCGCCGGTGCCGGTTCGCCCGCTGTTACGGCCGGGTGGGTGCGCGTCACGATGTCGGCGAGCTCGCCGGCCCGGAAACGCGGGAAGAAGTGCCCGGCCTCGTCGAGGACGACGACGGCGGCGACATCGGTCAGGAGGTGCCACTCGCGGAAGCGTTCCTGGTAGTACTCGGTCGCAGGGTCGCGGTCGCCGGCCACGGCGACGATCGGCGCGGACAACCGCGTGGCCGGCTCCGCGAACAGGTCGGTGAAGTACTCCTCGGCGGCCTCGGTGTCCCGCCGCATGTTCCGGACGATCCGCTCGGCCTGCGCCGGTTCGAGGTCGTGCACGTCCACGCCCATCGACATGAGCCAGTTGGCATAGGTGCGGTCGCCGCGCAGGGCGTCCAGGCGGGTGAGGCGTGAGAACCGCTTCGTGCCCGGGCGTCCGAACGGGAACACCGCGCCTATGTAGACGGCGTCGACGGCCCTCCCGGTGGCCTCCAGCCGCCGGGCGATCTCCACGGCGAGCGCTGCCCCGACGCCGGAGTGGCCGTACAGCACGAGCGGGCCGCCGATCCTGTCGAGGATTTCCCGCGTGCACCGGCCGGCCACTTCGTCGAACGGCAGGCGTTCCTCGGCGAGGCCGATGTCGTGGCCCGGTGTCGCCACCGACCACAGCGCACAGTGCTCGGGCAGGCCCTCCGCGAGCGGCTGGTACACGACGGCGCTGCCGCCGCCGTAGGGCACACAGACGTAGGTCGTGGCCGCCGACGCGCGGTCCGGGGTCAGGTTCTGCAGCAGATCGCGGTCGTCCTCGCCCGGGCGGTCGATCATCGCGGCGAGCCGCCGTACGGTCGGGTACCGGAACAGGTCCATCACCGCGACCGGGCGGCCGACCACGCGCCCGATGCGGGTAACCGCCCGGACGGCCAGCAGGGAATGGCCGCCCAGGTCGAAGAAGTCGTCGTCGACGCCCGGCTGTTCGATGTCGAGCAGCTCGGCCCAGACGTCGGCGATCGCGCGCTCGGTGCCGGTCCCCGGCCCTGCGCTCCGCCCCGTGCGTACCGGTCGCGGGGCGGGCAGGCGGGAGCGGTCCACCTTGCCGCTCAAGGTCAGAGGCAGTGTCGACAGGTTCACGAACGCGGACGGAACGAGGTACGCGGGCAGGAATTCGGCGAGGTAGCCGCGCAGCGCAGCCTGTTCGAGCGCGTCGTCATCGGTCACCACGTACGCGACCAGTGCCTCGCCGAACGCGGTGACGGACACCTCGCGCACGGCGGGATGGGTCAGCAGAGCGGCCTCCACCTCCCCGGGCTCGACGCGGAAGCCCCGCACCTTCAGCTGGTCGTCGAGGCGGCCGAGGAACTCCAGCGCGCCGTCCGGCCGCCACCGCACACGGTCGCCCGTCCGGTACAGGCGCGCTCCCGGTGGCCCCCACGGGTCCGGGACGAAGCGCGCCGCGGTCGGTGCCGGCAGGCCGAGGTAGCCGCGCGCCACCCCGGCGCCACCGATGGCCAGCTCGCCGGGTGCGCCGGGCGGCGCCAACCGGCCGTGCTCGTCGAGCACTCGGGCGGTTGTGCCTGCGATCGGCCGCCCGATGTGGACGTCGTCGTGGAGCTCGCCGGCCGTGGCCACGATCGTGGTCTCCGTCGGACCGTAGGTGTTCAGCAGGCGGACGCGATCGCCGAACCGGTGCCGCCACCGTGCCACGGCGGCCGCGCGCACCTGCTCGCCGCCGATGACCACGAGCCGTAGTCCGTCCGGCCACGGCACGTCGTCCACCATGTCGACCAGCTGGTGGAAGTAGGCCGTCGGCAGGTCGAGGAGGGTGATGTCGCGCCGCTGCGACAGCAGCTCGGGCAGCCGGGTGCCGCCACCGGGCAGGAGCACCACGGCCGCGCCGGCCACCAGCGCCGGGTAGATCTCCTCGGCATGTGTGTCGAAGCTCAGGGATGCGAACTGGACGACCCGGTCGGCGGGGGAGAGTCCGTAGGCGTCCCGCATCCACCGGACCCGGGCGGCGAGGCCGCCGTGCTCGACCACCACCCCCTTCGGCGCGCCGGTGGAGCCGGACGTGTAGATGACGTAGGCGGCGTCACGCGGCCCGAGCTCGACGGGCTCGCACGGACGGTCCGAGTCGGCCGACCGGTACTTCTCGTCCACCACCAGCACCGCGCCGCTGTCCATGACGAGCCGTGTCATGCGTGCGGGCGGGAGCTCGGGGTCGAGCGGCAGGTATGTTCCGCCCGCCCGCCATACGGCGAGCAGCGCCACGATCGCGTCGACGGATCTGGGCAGGGACACGGCGACGACGGCGCCCCGGACCACGCCGTCCCGCTGCAGCGTCGCGGCGAGCCGATCGACGCGCCTGTCGAGCTCGGGGTAGCTGATTTCCACGGCGCCGCACACCACGGCCGTCCCGTTCGTGTGCGCCCGTGCGGACGTTGTGATGAGGTCCGGGACCGTATCCGCCGGCAGGGCGTCGTCATCCGTCGGCACGGCGCCGGCGAGGCCGGTGAGGCGCTCGTGGTCGGCGGTGGTCAGCACCGGCAGGTCCGTCAGCGGGGCCGCCGGTGTCGCGACGACGCCCTCCAGCAGCGTGACGAACCGGTCGGCCAACGCGGCCGCCGTCCCCTCGGCGAGCTTCCCGGTGTCGTAGGTGAATGCCAGCAACAAGCCGTCGGGCCGCCGCCACGCCTCGAGCATGAGATCGAACTTCGCCTGCCGGTAGCCGGAGTCGAACGGTTCGAGCTGCAGGTCACCGAAGGCGTCCTGGTCGGTGTCCTGGCTGTGCAGGACGGCCATGGTCTGAAAGAGCGGTGTCCGGTCGAGGTCCCGCCGGATCCTGAGTGTCGTCAGCAGCTCCTCGAACGGTACCTCCTGGTGAGCCATGGCCTCCAGCACGGTGTCGCGCGTGCGATGCAACAGGTCGGCGAAGGAGTCGCCGTCGCGCAGCGTCCCGCGCAGTACCACCGTGTTGCTGAGATAGCCGATGAGCGGCTCGAGCTCGACCCGGTCACGGCCGGCGGTCGGCGATCCGACCAGCACCTCACGCTGCCCGGTGTGCCGCGCGAGGAGCAGCTGGTAGGTGGCGAGGAGGGTCATGAACAGCGTGACGCCCCGCTCCCGTGACATGCGCTCCAGCGCCTCGGTCACCTCCAGCGACACGCGCCGGGACTGGAACTCGCCCGGCGTGGGCGTGTCCTCGGGCCTCCGGTCGGCGGGAAGTTCGAGCACCGGGGGGTCGGCGAGCTGCGCCTGCCAGTACGCGAGCTCCGCGCCGTTGTCCCGTTCCCGTTGCCACTGTGCGACGTCGCCGTGCTGCACGGGTAGCGGCGGAAGCTGCCCGCCGGAGTACAGGGTGGACAGTTCGGCCAGCATGGTGGCGAGCGACCAGCCGTCGGCGACGATGTGGTGCAGCACTATGCACAGCACGTGCTCGTGCGCGTCGACCCGTATCAACGTGAACCGCACGGGTGGAGCCTCGGCCAGGTCCAGTGCGGCGTTCACCCGCTCGGCCACGAAACGATGGGCCCCCTCGTCGTCGGCCGCCTCGAGGTGCTCGACCCGCACCGGTGCCGGTGGCTCCACGACGGCGACCGGGCGCCCGTCGTCGTCAGGGAAGCGCGTACGCAGCACCTCGTGCCGGGCCACGAGTTCGGTGCAGGCGCGTTCGAACGCGGCGACGTCGAGCGGGCCGCGCAACCGCCTGACGAGGTACATCGTGTACGAGGCGTCGGCGGGATCGAGCCGGTGCAGGAACCACAGACGTTCCTGTGCGGGGGAGAGCGGCGGAGGTCGGTCGCCGCGTGGCCGGGGCCCTTCGGTAGGGGCGTGCTCCGTGAGCGTGGCCGCGAGCGCGGCCACGGTCGGATGCGTGAAGAGGGTGCGCACCGGGAACGCGCCGAGCCGGGCGGCGACCTTCGTCGCGAGCAGCGAGTGGCCTCCGAGTGCGAAGAAGTCGTCATCGACGCCAACGGTCTCGACCGTCAGCACCTCGGCGAACACCGCCGCCACCCTCCGCTCGGCCGCGGTACGGGGCGGCCCGCCGCGGGACACCACGCGGCCGGGGACGGGCAGGGCCTTGCGGTCCACCTTGCCGTTGAGGGTCAGTGGCAGCTTGTCGAGCTCCACCACGGCGTCCGGCACGAGGTATGCGGGCAGCACCTCGGCGACGCGCGTGAGGACTCCGGTCGCGGACCCGGTGACGTAGGCGACCAGGCGGTCGTCGCGCACCACCACGACGGCCCGGCGGACCGACGGCTGCGTCTCCAGCGCGGCCTCGATCTCGCCCGGTTCCACTCGGTGGCCCCGTACCTTGACCTGGTCGTCGAGTCGGCCGAGAAACTCCAACTCGCCGTCCGGACGCCGCCGGACCCGGTCGCCCGTGCGGTACCACCGTGCGCCGTCCGCATCGGACACGAACCGCTCCGCGGTCAGCTCCGGCCGGCCGTGGTAGCCGACCGCGAGTCCGGCACCGCCGATCAGCAACTCGCCGTCCACGACGGACACCCGGGTGTTGGGGAGCGGCAGACCGATCGACACACGCATGGGGTCCTGCGGCACCTCCCATGACGTGGACCAGATCGTGGTCTCGGTCGGCCCGTACACGTTGAGCAGCCGGGCGACCCGGGCCCGCAGCTCCCCGGCGAGCGCCAGAGGGAGCGCCTCGCCGCCGACGAGCGCGCAGACCGCCGTCGCGTCGATGCCGCCGTCGAGCATGGTGCGCCACCCGGACGGGGTCGCCTGGACGTGGGTGACACGGCGGGCGCGGACCAGCCGGGCGAGCGCGCCGCCGTCACGGGCCGTGCCGCGGTCGGCCACCACGACCCGGCCACCGCTCACCAGAGGGAGGAACAGCTCCAGCGCCGAGATGTCGAACGACAGTGACGTGGCGGCCAGCCACACGTCGTTCGGTCCGGCGTCCAGCAGCCGCCGCATGCCGACCAGAAGGTTGGTCAGCGCACGATGAGGGATCACCACTCCCTTGGGCCGTCCGGTCGATCCGGACGTGTAGATGAGGTATGCGGTATCGCCGGACTGTCCGGACTGTCCGGACTGCCCGGGTGGCCCGCCCTCGCGGAGCCGCCGCATCCAGTCGTCGGTGAGCACCACTCGCGCGCCGGAGTCGGCCAGCACGTAAGCGATGCGTGCGGCCGGATAGTCGGGGTCCACCGGAAGGTACGCCGCACCGGCCAGCATGATCCCGAGCAGCGCGCCCACCGTCTCCGCCGACCGGGTCAGCCGGACCGCCACCACGTCGCCCCTCGCGACCCCCTCGCGCGCCAGCCCCGTCGCCACCCGCTCGGCCAGCGTGAGGAGCCCGGCGTAGCCGATCCGGGTGTCGCCGCACTCCACCGCGGTCGCGTCGGGCCACCGCCGTGCCTGTTCCCGCACGAGGTCGACGACGGTCGCGTCCGGCACCTCGGCCTCGGAATCCGGCTCGGTGTCCCCACCGGACGGCCACAGTGCCGACAACCGGACGTCCGGATCGGCGACCGCCGCGGACACCAGTGCCATGAACCTCTCGGCCATGCACTCGGCGGTGCCGTGGTCGAACAGGTCGGTGCGGTAGGTCAGTTCGGCGTGCAGTCCGTCCGGTCGCGGCCACAACTCGAGCGCCAGGTCCACCTTGGCGCGGTAGCATCCGTGGGGGAACGGCGTGGTGGTGACACCGGGCAGCCCGGCGTCGTCACCGTAGCCACTGCCGGCGGTATGCAGCGCCAACACGGCCTGGTAGAGCGGGTTCCGGCTGAGGTCGCGCGGCAGACCCAGTGTGTCGACCAGCTGCTCCAGCGGCGCCTGGCCATGGGTGAACGCGCCGAGCGCCACCTTCCGCACCTGGACGATCAGTTCGGCGAAGGTCGGGTCCCCGGACAGGTCCGGCCGCAGGGCGAGCATCCCGGCGAAGGGCCCGACCATCGGCTCGAGTTCCACCCGGTCGCGGGCGGCGACCGGAACACCGACGCAGAAGTCCCGCTGCCCACTGAGGTGTGCGAGCAGCGTGTGGCACGCGGCGAACAGCACCATGAACGGTGTCGCACGGCACCGTCGCGCAAGCCTGGACACCCCGGCCGCCACTTCTTCGTCCATGTGGAACGTGACGACGCCGGCCGCGCTGTCGACCACGGCCGGGCGCGGACGGTCGGTCGGCAGGTCCAGCGGTGGTACGCCCGCGAGCCGTTCGGTCCAGTACGCCAGGGACTCGGCGTCGCTCTGCTCGTGCGGGACGTCGGCGTACTGCAGGGAGAGCTCGGGTACGTCCGGCGCCGTGCTGTTCCGGTGGGCTGCGTAGTGCGCGGTCAGCTCACGCCGCCACACGTACAGGGACCAGCCGTCGGCGATCATGTGGTGCAGCACCAGGCACAGGATGTGGTCCTCGTCGTCCAGCCGGAACAGCGTGACCCGCAGCGGCGGTGCGGCGGCGAGGTCGAACGGGGCGTTCGTACGCTCGGCGACCAGATCCTTCGCCCGGTCCTCCCGGTCCGCCGACGGCAGCCCGGTCAGGTCGACTTGTTCGATCGGCACCGGTGCGGAGGGCATGACCTCCTGGCGCGGCTGTCCGTCCGGGGCGGGGAACCGGGTGCGGAGGACCTCATGCCGCGCCACCACGGCGTCGACGGCGTGGCGCAGGGCGGTGACGTCGAGCGGTCCATGCAGCCGGTCGGCCAGGAACATGTGGTAGGCGGGGTCGCCGGGGGTCAGCTGGTCGAGGAACCACATGCGGTGCTGGGCGGGGGATGCGGGCGCCTGCGTGTCGGTTCGGCTCAGCATTCCTCGTCCCCGCGCAACTTGGCCACGACGGCGGTGATCTCCGCGAGGGTCGGCGCGTCGTAGAACTGGTCGAGCGGCACGTCGACGCCGAGCCGGTCGCGGACGCGGGACGCGATCTGCGTGATCGTGAGGGAGTGACCGCCGAGGTCGAACACGTCGTCGTCGGGTCCGACGTCATCCACCCGGAGGACCTCCCGCCAGATGTCCCCGATCCGCGCGAGCAGCCCGTCGTCGGTGGTGGCCAAGGCCGGCTCGGCCGCCGGCGGTTCGGGCAGCGCGGCCCGGTCGAGCTTGCCGTTGGGGGTGATCGGCCAGTCCGACACGGGCACGAAGCGTACCGGGAGCATGTGGTCGGGCAGGGTCCGCGCCAGGTGCGCACGGAGCTCCGCAGTCTCTGTCGCGCCCTCGACGTAGCCGACGAGGTCGTCGCCACGCAGTACCACGGCAGCCGCGCGCACCGTCGGGTGCTCGGTCAGCCGGGCTTCGATCTCACCCAGTTCGACGCGGTGGCCACGCACCTTCACCTGGGTGTCCGCCCGGCCGACGAACTCCAACTCGTCCCGGTGCCGTCGCACCAGGTCGCCGGTCCGGTAGTGACGTGCCCCTGAGCCGGCTGGGAATCGATCCGCCGTGAGGTCGTCTCGGCCCGGATAGCCGGCGGCCACGCCGAGACCACCGATCCACAGCTCACCGACCACGCCGTCGGGCACGGGCACGCCGCCGTCGTCACGCACGGAGACACGGGTGTTGGCGAGCGGCCGCCCGAGCGAGACGGACGCGGGGTCGGCCGGCACTTCCCAGCAGGTGGACCAGATCGTGGTCTCGGTCGGCCCGTACATGTTGAGCAGCCGCCGCACCCTCCGGCGAAGCTCGCGGGCGAGCGGCAGTGGCAGCGCCTCGCCGCCGACCAGGGCCGTCACCGCCGGCCAGCGAACGCCGGTGTCCAGCAGCACCCGCCACCCGGTCGGGGTGGCCTGTACATGGGTCACGCCCTCGTCGTCGACCAGCTCGGCCAGCCGTGCACCGTCACGTCCGGCGCCGTCGCCGGCCAGCACCACCCGGCCACCGGTGACGAGCGGCAGGAACAGCTCGATGCCGCTGATGTCGAACGACAGCGAGGTCTGCGCCAACCACCGGTGACCGGGCGCGGCTCCGACCACGTCGCCGACGGCGAGCAGCACATTGACGAGCGCGCGGTGCGGCACCGCGACACCCTTGGGACGCCCGGTGGAGCCGGACGTGTAGATGACGTAGGCGAGCCCGTCCGCCGTGGCATTCGGCGCCGGTTCCGTCGCGTCGGCGGGCGCGTCCTCGACGTACCACACGGGCGCTCCCGCGACGGGGGCCAACCGGCGCTCGGTGAGCAGCAGCTCCGCGCCGCTGTCCTGCAGCATGAACGACAGCCGCTCGACGGGGTGGCCGGGGTCGAGTGGTACGTACGCGGCTCCCGCCCGCCACACGCCGAGCACGGCGGCGATCATCGCAGGGCCTCGCCGCAGGCTCAGGCCGACCAGCGTGCCCGGCCGCACGCCGGTGTGGCGAAGGCCGGCGGCGATCCGCCCGGACCAGGAGTCCAGCTCGGCGTACGTCACCCGTGTGCCGTCCGGTCCCACCACCGCGACCGCGTCCGGGGTGGCGGCCGCACCGGCCGTGAAGAGGTCCCGGACGGTGGCGTCCGGGACGGGTAGGACCGGCCCCTCGGTGACCGTCACCGGTGGGTGCACGGCGGACAGTTGGGCGTCCGGCCGGTCCACGACATCGGCGAGCAGCGCACCGAGATCCGCGGCGAGCCGAGCGGCCGCGACATGGTCGAGACGGTCGGTGCGGTACTGCAGGTTCGCGACGGGCCCGGCGGAGCCGTCGACCACCTGCAGATGCAAGGTGGCGCGGACGGCGTAGGAGGGGAGCGCCCAGTCGACCGCCGCGGTGAGACCGTCGAACACCGGATCGCCCGCGCGCCTGCGGTAGCTGATCGACGTGGGTGCCACGGCCGGCCGAGGTGCGAGCCCCGGCACCGCGCGGCCGAGCGGCACGGCACGGAACGGGTAGGTCGACCGCAGCCGGGCCCGCACTGCGGTGGCGAGCTCGCGGAACGTACCGTGCCGTCCGACGCGGACCGGCAGTTCGTTCACGAACGGCCCGATCGCGGTCCCGCTTCCGTCGGTCCGGGTGCCGAGGTCGACGCCGACGGCCGCGTCGTCGTTGCCGTAGCGGTGCAGCAGCGCGAACCACGAGGTCAGCAACAGTTCGAACGTGGTGACGCCGAGCGCCGCCGCGGCTTGTGGGAGCCGGCCGCCGAGGTCGACCGCCACGCTGCCTGCCGCCGGTTCGTCGGTGCCGTGCCGCAAGCCCGGCAGCACCAGGTCGGCGTGGCCGTGCCGGTGTTCGCTCCAGAACTCCCTGGCTGCGGGAAGCGCCGACGCGAGCCGATCGTCCTCGTCGGTCACGAACGGCACCGGCTCGCTGTCGAGCATGCCGCGGTAGCCGGCCGCGAGGTCGTGAACCAGCACGTCCTTGGAACCGCCGTCGAACACGATGTGGTGCGCGACCACGATCAGGGTGACTCCGCCCGGCCGCCGGACGAGCGTGAACCGGCACAGGGGGCCCGTCGCCACGTCGAACGGACGCAGTGTTTCCCGCCGGAGCACGTCGGCCGGGTCGCCGTCCACCTCGGACAGCGAGGGGGGTGTCGCCGCGGGTACCAGTTGCGGCACCCCGTCGCGGTCCACCACGGCCTGGCACAACAGCGGATGCCGACTGAGCACCGTGTCCACGGCGGTACGCAACGCGGCGACGTCCACCGCACCGTCGAGGTGCACCGCGAGGGGCATGTGGTAGGCCGTTCCGACCTCGCACGCCCGCTCCGTGAACCAGATCCCCTGCTGTGTCTGCGATCCCCGCATCACCGGGTCGACCCCCCATCGCGTACCTCGGACAGCCATGCCGCCTGACCGGCCAACTCCGGAACATCGAAGGCGAATGTGGTCGGCACGTGCACGCCGAACGCCTCGGCGACCGCGGCGGCCAACTCGGCGGCGCGGAACGAGTCACCGCCGAGCGCGAAGAAATTCGCGTCCGCTGCAACCTCCGGCACCGACAACACCTTCGCCCACAACGCACCGAGCTTCCGCTCGTCCGCGGTGCGCAGGGGAGTGGTGTCCGGCGCGGTGAACACGTCCAGGAGATCGCGCTTACGCACCTTGCCCCCGTCGTTGCGGGGCAGCTCCTGCATCGTGACGATCCTGGTGGGCACCTCGGCCTCGGTCATCCGGGCCCGGACGAAGGCCCGCAGATCACCGATGTCCAAGCGGGCGCCGTTCCTTGCCACCACGGCCGCGGCGACCGTCGCGCCGAGCACGGGATGCGGCACGCCGAGCACCGCGGCGTCGGCGACGTCCGGGTGTGCGAACAGCACCGCCTCCACCCCGATCGTGGCGACCTTGAAGCCACCCACCTGCACCACGTCGCTCTCCCGGTCGAGCAGATGCAGGTACCCGTCGGCGTCCAGACGGCCCACGTCACCCATCCGCGTCCAGCCGTCACGGAACACGACTGCGCTGCCCGTCGGGTCGTCGAGGTAGGTGCGCGTCGTGGTGGGAGAGGCGAGCCACACGTCACCTGCCGCGCCGGGTGGTAGTGGACGGCCGTCCGGGTCACGGATCTCGATCTGTCCGGCACTCGGCCGCCCGACGGAGGTGGGCCGCGCAGGGTCGTACACCATCGTGGTCTGGGCGGGCGCCGCCTCGGTCGAGGTGTAGTAGTTCACCACCGTGGCGCCGGGGAACTTCGCGGTGAGCGCCTCGGCGACGGGCGGCGGCAGGGCCGCCCCGGTGCAGCCGACCAGTTGCACGCCCGGCACGCTCGCGTGCGTGCCGGCCACCAACTCGGCGGCCATGGCGGGGACGAGGAAGACCGTCCCCGCCGCGTAACCTTCGACCAGAGCGAGGAAGTCGTCCGGCCGGAAGCGGGGCACCATCACCGCCGTCGGCGCCGCACCCAGTGCGTTGAACAGCATCGTCTGCGCCGCATTCGTTCCGAGTGGGAAGCTGTGCAGGAAGTGTCGGGAGTGGGCCAGCGGCCGTTGCCTCGGCCGGGCCGCCCAGCCGTGTGTGAGGTTCGCGTGGCAAGCGAGCACCGCTTTGGGTGCGCCGGTGGTGCCGGAGGTGTAGAGGATCTGAGCCGGGTCGCCCGGACGCACCGGCACCGGCTCGGCCACGGGTTCGGCTCCGACCAGCTCATCCACGGGCGCGGCCCATCCGGCGGCCGGTGCCTCACCGCCGTGCACGACCCCGACCGCTTCGCAATGGGCCAGTACCCGTGCGGTGGCCTCCGCCGACATCCGGTTGGAGAGCGGCACCGCGACGCCGCCCGCGGCCAGCACCCCGAAGCAGGCGACCGCGAAGCCGTCCCAGTCGGCCTCGTCGAACGCGAGCCCGACCCGGTCACCAGGGCGAACACCTAGCTCACCGAGCGCTGCGGCCACCCGCCAGGCGCCGTTCCGCCACTGACCGAAGGTCAGGGACGCGCCCCCGGCGACCGCGAGCGCACACCGGTGCGGTTCGTCCTCGGCGCGGGCAGAGAGCAGGAGGTGCGCGACCGTGGATGAGTGCATACGCGCTCCGCGTCTCTTTCCGCTACGCCCTGCTACGCCTGGAGCCACGATGATCCAGTACGGCTCACACGGTAGACAAGACCCCGACCACTCTTCGGCGATGTGTGCAGACGGTGGGAGGCGGTGTGGCTGGACGAGCGGGCCACCGCGCGGCCCACCTGAGCGGCGGGCGTTGCCATGGGCTCCGGAGCCGACCGGCGGTGCCACGGGGGTGCCGGTCGGGCAAGGGCTACGCACCGCGGCGCGAGCACGGCCCGCCTGTTCGCCCCCGAACGCCCGTTGCCTGAACCGAGTCGACGGACGGACGGGGACGCCACGGCGCTTCGTGCGGCCGAGGCCGAGCGGGCGGGTCTGCGCCCTGCCGACGCCGACCGCGTGGCGCTCCACGACGCGAGCCGATGTGACCGGGCCGCCGGTCACCAGGACCGCGGTGGTGACCAGGACGAGATCTGCACCTTGCTGTGATCGCCGAGGACGAGACGGTGGGCGCGCCGGAAGGCCGGAGCCGGGCTGACCTCGGCGTCGCGTCCGATCACCGACGCCTCGACCCCGTGCACGCCCCTTATCGAGGCCCCGGGCAGCACGATGGAGAACTCGATCTCGCTGTCCTCGATCCGGCATCCCTCCGCGATCGAGGTGAAGGGGCCGATGGAGGAGCCGCTGACGATCGCGTCGGGGCCGATGATGGCCGGGCCCACGATGCGCGAGCCGTGCACCCGAGCGCTCTCGGCGATCGCGACCCGGCCGGCGATCTCGCTGGCCGTGTCCACCTCGCCCGCGATGCACGGCCGAAGCCCTTCGAGTACCGCGCGGTTGGCCTCCAGCATGTCGCTGACGTCGCCGGTGTCCTTCCAATAACCGGAAATCGTCGTGGCGCGCACGTCCCGGCCGTGATCGATGAGCCACTGGATGGCGTGCGTGATCTCCAACTCGCCATGCCGGGAAGGCGCGATGGAGCGCACCGCCTCGTGGACGGCGGGCGAGAACAGGTAGACCCCCACCAGCGCCAGATCGCTCCTTGGACGTGCCGGCTTCTCGTCCAGCCGGACCACGGCCCCCGACCCGTCCAACTCGGCCACGCCGAACGCGGTGGGGTCCGGCATGCGGGTGAGCAGGATCCGGGCCTCGGGGCGGTCGACGCGGAACGCGTCCACGAACTCGGTGATGCCACCGACGACTATGTTGTCGCCCAGGTACATCACGAAGTCCTCGTCACCGAGGAACTCCCGGGAGACCAGCACCGCGTGGGCCAGGCCGAGCGGCTCCCCCTGTGGGATGTAGGTGATGTCGAGCCCGAACCGCGAACCGTCGCCGACCGCATGGCGTATCTCGTCGGCGGTCTCTCCGACGACGATGCCGACGTCGGTGATGCCCGCATCGGCGATGGCATCGAGGCCGTGGAAGAGGACGGGCCTGTTGGCCACGAGCAACAGTTGCTCGGCCGAAGTGTGCGTGAACGGCCGCAGCCGCGTACCCGAACCTCCCGACAGCACGAGAGCCTTCACAATGCGCCACCCTACTTTCAAGGAGCATGTCTCACGTGGTGAGTTGTGCGAGCTTCTTGTAGCAGGTCGGCGGGTGTCCATCCGCCCGCGGTTCGGCCTCCGGCCCGACACCGGGAGGATGCGCATCCGGCCGCATCACCGACCCGTTCGGCGCCCAGTGAGATCGCGAGCGGCAGGGAGGCCGTGCACGACATCGGGACCCGGGCGGCTCGAGCGTCCGCGGCTTCACCGGCGACCGTCGCCATCGGTGGCCGGCCACCCCGACCCACCGTTCAGAGGGTGGGATTCTCGCGAGGCATCTCACCGCAGGTGCTCCCCGGGCCCTGTTGTACGCTCCGCGCACCACATCGGGGCCGGGGAGAGGGACATGCACGTATGCGCAGGACAAGAGGCGTAGCCGTGGCGGCGGGGACGGCGGCGCTGACGCTCGTCACCGTGTCGGGCGCGCACGCCGAGGGGCGGGGCGACATCCGGGTGACCAGGACGGTCGTCGATCACGGGACCAACGTCATCGTGGGGACGTCGAAGACCATCAGGTACCCCATCGTCATGACGATCAAGGACAACTCAGGGGTGAAGGGGGTGACACGGGTCAGCACGTACAGCTACAGCAGCGGTAGTGGGGTCCCGGAGCAGGACGGTTCCGTTACGTGCGTGAAGCAGAGCGCCACGACGTCGGTCTGCACCGCGATGATGAAGATCGTCCCGGGCTGGATGCCCGGGTACTCGGCAGACGACGCCAACGCGATGGCCGGGGTGTGGATGGTGAGCGCGACGGTGAAGGCCAACGACGGTGACTACTGGATCTCCGACGGCATCGCCTCGTACAAGGTCAAGCGTGCCGCGACCCTCGTCACCAACGCCTCGCCGGAGCCGGTGAGGAAGGGCGGCAAACTCACTGTCACCGGCAAGCTCGCGCGGGCACACTGGGAGGACCTGAAGTACTACGGGTTCACAGGGCAGGCCGTGAAGCTCCAGTTCAAGAAGGCCGGTGCCACCTCGTACACGACGGTCAAGACCGTGAAGACGGGCAGTGGCGGAAAGCTCAGCACCACCGTGACCGCCGCTTCGGCCGGCAGTTGGCGCTGGTACTTCGACGGCACGACCACGACGATGCAGGTCGCTTCGGCCGGCGACACCGTTCAGCTGAGCTGACGAAGGCCAAGGCGTACGACGCAAGGGGTCCGGTGTGTTCACCGGGCCCCTCCGTGTGCCCGGGGCGACGTCATCTGTTCCTCCGTCAGTCGGCTGCCATGGCACGCCGGACGCATTCGCGGAGGAGGATGCGACGCGGCTCGTGTACTTCGGGGGGTTCCTGGGCGGTTGCCGCGTAGACGTTGCTGACCGGTGACCAAGCCATGGCCCATGGTGATGACCATGGCCATCACGTCGAACGGATCTCCCTGGCGCACCGGACCGGCGGCCTGGGCTTCGGCGATGGCGCGCAGCTTGTGGTCGTCGAGGCGATCGTGTCCGACCTTGGTTGAGCGGCGAGGGCGCAGGGCACTCGACCTGCCTCGGAGTGGCGCCCCGTCACCGAACTGCCTTGTCCGTTCCGGGAGTTCGAGTTGTCCAGTAGGCCATGGCCTCAGCGCCGAAGCCGGCCGCCACGAACAGGCATCCCAGCCAGAAGAGCGACGTGCTCCGCCACGCCACGCCGCCGAGCAGCATCCCCACCATGCCGAGGACGGGAAGAAGGACCGCGCCGGCCGTCCACCACTGACCCTTGCGAGCTTTGCCGATCGCCGAGGCCGACCCGAGCACGAAGACCAGCATCATCGCTGCCGCCCCTGTCCACATGGCTGCAGTCTGCCGCGTCCTCGCCTGCCGTGTCATTCGCAGACGGCTGCGGAGTCGACCACGGAACGCGTTCCGTAGTCCATCCGCAGATCACGATGGTCCGGATCGGTATCTTTGCCGTGTGCCTGAACTGATCGCGCCCACCACTCGCCTGTACGCCGCCTGGCGGGAAGCACGTGACGAGTGGGGGCCCGGCTTCCACGAGGACGGATTCGGGCTGGGGCCGTCGGACGAAGTCGACTCGCCGGACGGGTTCGCGGCGTGGGTGGCGCTGCTGGCTGAGGAGTCGGGTCCGGAGGCCGCGGAGACCGGCCGAGGTTGTACGTATCGATGGATCGTCGAGGGCGACCGGGTGCACGGCGGAATCGCGTTGCGGCACGGGCTCAACGACTACGTGCTGCAGTTCGGCCACATCGGCTACGGCATCCGGCCGTCCTCGCGTCGGCGCGGGCTGGCCACCTGGGCGCTGGGCCGGATACTCGACGAAGCGCGGACGCTCGGTCTGGAACAGGTGCTGATCGTCTGCTCCGTCGACAACCTTGCCTCGGTGAAGACGATCGAACATCAGGGAGGCGTCCTCGAGGACATCCGGGACACCGAACGCGGCGCCGTGCGGCGGTACCGGATCAAAACCTAGTGCGTGATGTGGCCGGAGGAAGCCCCGCGCGCGAGCGGGCACACCGCAAGCCGCCCACCTCGGGACTGATCGGCAGTTCGACAACCGAGGAGACACCCCCGGATCGGCCCACCCGGCTCTTGTCCCACAGGTCGAAGATCAGTCAGACACTCGTTCCGGCCGGCAACACGGTATGGGCGATGCCGGTGAGGTTCCCCTGCGGGACGAGGATCTCCGTCCGGTTCGATCCGTCGAGATCGGCGGCGTAGACGTTCCCGGCCAGGTCGGTCACGTACATGAGGCCGGCGTCCCGATCGAGGGCGAGGCCGATGCCTTCCATCAGGTGGGTCAACAGGATCTCTGGCGTCCGCCGCCCGTACGGCGGGTCCATCGGCGAGCGGTTCACGCTGTTGCCCCGAGGGGGGTCCCCGCGATCCGTCCTGATAGTGCGTCGCCCAGCTCGCGCCGATGGTGCCGGTGCCGACGATCGTCACGCGGTGGACGGGTCTGTGCGCATTCATGGTTGGTCACTGCTCCTGGGAGTCGGACGCCGGTCGGGAGGTGGGTGACTGAAACACCCCGCCCGCGCCCGTGAGTACGGCGACCGACAGTTCCGGGTCCGCGTCGAGCCGATCCCGAGACTGACGCGAGCCGTGCCGCGACCTCGTGGTCCACGGCGCTCTTCTGCGCCGGGCGGTCGAGGGCGATGGTCAGTACGCCGCCGCGGCGCTCGTGGAGCACCGAGGCGGACGCCTCGTGCGCCGTGTTCATGGCGACGCCGCGCCTTCCGACGTGCCGGGGATCGTTCCCTGGGCGCGCAGCTCGGAGATCTCGGCGGGGCCGAATCCCAGCTCGGTGAGGATCTCGTCGTTGTGCTCGCCCAGATCGGGCGCTCGCTTAGCCGGCACCTTCGGCACCCCTCGGAGGTTGACCGGACTGCTGATGGTCTCCGTCAGCCCGCTGACGCCCTCCAGCGGCACCACGATGTCGTTCGCGCGCAGCTGCGGGTCCTGCGCGGCCTCCTCCGGCGTCTGAATGAGGCTGTAGGTGACGCGTTCCCGGCCCAGGGCGTCCTTCCAGTGGGCGAAGGGCTGTGTGCGGAACTCGGCGTCGAGCAGCTCGCTCAACGCGGCGGAATTCTTGACGAAGCCCTCGACGTCCGCGAAGCGGGGATCGTCGAGCAGTTCGGGGTGACCGATGGCCCGCGTCAGTCCCGGCCAGTGCGGGGGAGAGGCGACCAGCATGAACCACTCGTCGTCCGCGGTCCGGTAGGGGTTGATCAGCGGGTTGGCCGGCGCCTTCCGGTCGTGCAGCTCGAACGGCGTGCCGCCGGCGAGCGCGCCGGCCACGAGCGTTCCCGTGGCCCAGACGCCTGAGGCGAGCAGCGACGTCCCGACACTGGCGCCTTGTCCCGTGCGCTCACGGCGGTACAAGGCGGTCACGATCGCCGCGTAGATCGCGATCGCCGACATGTAGTCGCCGCTGCCCCAGACCGGCACCGTCGGCGGGGCCCCCGCGTCCCGGGTGGAGGCCAGCAGTCCGCTGCGCGACCAGGCGGCGGTCAGATCGAAGCCCGGCTGGCCGGCGTCGGGGCCGGCGTCCCCGAATCCGGTGATGTCGGCGTAGACGACCCGCGGGTTCCAGCCCGCGACCTCTTCGTAGCCGAGGTGCAGCTTCTCGCGTGTGCCGTGCGGGAAGTTGGTGATCACCACGTCGGCCCACTCGACGAGGCGCTTGAGGACCGTGGTGGCCGACGGCGACTTCAGGTCGATCACCATGCCGCGCTTGTTGCGGTTGGCGAGGTGCCAGCTGTAGTTGGCCCGCGCCCGGGGACTGGGCGGCACGGAGCTCAGCCGCCGCTGGGGATCGCCCGTCCCCGGCGGCTCGATCTTGATGACGTCCGCTCCGAAGTCGGAGAGCACGGTGGCTGAGGCCGGTCCTGCGATGAAGCTCGACGCGTCGAGGACCTTCAAGCCGGTGAAGACGGATTCGGTGGTCATCCCGGTCACCTCACGAAGGCGCTCAGGCCGCCGGTCACGGCACGTCCGACGATGAGGGTCTGGATCTCCCGCGTGCCTTCGTACGAGTAGATGGCCTCGGCGTCGGCGACGAAGCGGCCGATCTTGTAGTCGAGGATGATGCCGTTGCCGGCCAGCAGTTCCCGCGCCCACCCCACGTTCTCGCGCATCCGCACGGTGCAGTAGGCCTTCGCCAGGGCGGACTGCTCGTCCCTGTACACGCCGGCGTCCTGCAACTGGGCCAGGCGCACCATCATCCCGCACGAGGCCGTGGCATTGCCGAGCATCTTCACCAGCAGGTCCTGCACGAGCTGGAAGCCCCCGATCGGGCGGCCGAACTGTTCGCGCTCCTTCGCGTACTGCAGGGCGATCTCGTAGGCGCCGAACATCATTCCCACCGCCTGCCACGCCACGCCGCTGCGCGTCTGGCGCAGGATCTTGGCGGTGTCCTTGAAGGAGTTCGCGTTCTGCAGCCGGTTGGCCTCCGGGACGCGGCAGCCGTCGAGCACGATGTCGGCGTTCTGCACGATCCGCAGCGCCATCTTGTTCTCGATCTTCGTCGCGGTGAACCCGGGGGTGTCCTTCTCCACGACGAAGCCCAGCACGTGCTGCGTCTCGACATCGCGGGCCCAGATGACGACCAGGTCGGCGAACGTCGCGTTTCCGATCCACCGCTTCGCGCCGTCGAGAATCCATACGTCGCCGTCGCGGCGCGCGGTCGTCAGCAGGCCGCCGGCCACGTCGGAGCCGCCGTGCGGCTCGGTCAACCCGAAGGCGCCGATCTTCTCGAAGCGGCTCATCGCCGGCAGCCATCGCCGCTTCTGTTCGTCGGAACCGCAGGTGAGGATCGTGCCCATGGCCAGACCCATGTGCACGCCGGCGAACGTCGCCATGGACGCGTCGACATGCGCCATCTCCAGCGCGATGAAGCCCGCGAGGAGGTTGCTCGGCCCCGACTCCTGGGAGTCCGGGTCGGCCCAGTCCATCAAGCCGAGCTTCCCGAAGCTCTCGACGAGTTGGAAGGGCCCGGGCCCAGCAGTCGTCGACGATCGGGGCGACCTGCGTGCGGAGGAACGCGCGCACGGACTCGGCCCTCTCCCGCTCGCTGTCCGACAGCAGATCCTCGTAGGCGTAGAAGTCGGCGGGCAACAGCCCTTCGCCCAGGTAGGGACCGGACGGTGTCGGCAAAGCCGTTGTGCCGCTCATGGCAGTCTCCCTCAAACGCTGTGGGGCGTGGCCCGGGGATCCGCGCCCGTCAGCGCTGTCCGTGCCCGGCGTTCCGGTTCTCGGACGCGATTAAACGCGGATCCGGAGCCGGTCCCCCGGACCCGGGCCGCCCACGGATGCCGTGTCGCCACGTACCACCCCAGTGGCCCGTGGAGGTGAGGCAGGGCCGCAAGGAGTGACGGAACGTCATGTCGGTGTGGTGCTGCCGCCGATGGGCCGTTTCTGCTGCGTATGTGAGCCGGACACTCGTCCGGTCGGTCAGCTCGGTCGGCCGAGCGCGACTCGGGCGGCTCCCCGTATCCGGCGGCATCTCGCCGGCGATCGCTGCCGCGGGGCGGATGCGAGGTCGAGCGGCGGTGGGCCGGATGTGCGGCGAAGCGGGGTGGGCAATGCCGGCGACGGCCTCGATCCTGTCATGTCCGGTGCTAGCGTCTGAGAGAAGTTCCGGGACACGGGGGAACCGAATGCAGGAACTGGATCGGCTCACCACACTGCGGCGCCGCATCGTCCAGTACGAGCAGGGCACGCGCGACGCGGTGACAGACCCGACGGCAGTGACCGCCGCCGGGGAACTGTTGGCCCAGGCACCTCGACCGGACCTGGAGGCAGCCACCGTACTGGCCTGGTTCTACTGGTATCTGCGTCTGGAGGTTGTCGAGCGCGCACACGAGGAGGCGACAAGTGCCGCTGTGCGGCTGTTCTTCCTGGTGCGCGATCTGGATCCCGATGCGGTGCTGCCCCCGCTGATGGAGCAGCAGTACGCGGTCCGTGCCGCTGCCCGGGAACTGGACACAGCCTTGGCGGCGGCGCTCGCGCGCGATGCCTCGCACAGGCGGGATCCGGACGCCATGTATTGGGCGATCGCGGTCCTGACCGAGGCCGAGGTGCTGGCACTCGAAGCCGGTGCGCACGCCGACCGCGTGGTCTACCGGTGCCTGCGCGGCCATCAGCTGTGCGCGCTCTACGAGGTGCTCGGCCGGGCGGAGGATCTGGACAGAGCTGTCGCCGATCTGAGCAACGCGGTGCGGCATGCCCCCGACGACCCGGCGACTGCGGCCGTGATGCACGGTTACCTGGGCCGGGCCTACCTGCGACGCCATCAACTGCGGGGCCTGCCGGAGGACCTGGACGCGGCCTTGGCCGAGCTGCGCCAGGCCCACGGAGGGCCGGCCCCCCTCCGTCCGGACGATCCCGAGTGGCTCGCGCCCGCCCAGAATCTCGGCGCCGCTCTGCTTCTGGCCGGTCACTACGAGGAGGCGGCGGCCGTTCTGCGGCGCGTTCTCACCGTCCACCCTCAAGGCAGTCCCGAGGCGGCACAGACGCACCACATGCTCGGCAGCGCCTGCCGAGCGCTGTACCTCGGACACCATCGTCGACAGGACCTCGACGACTGCGTGCTCAGCCTTCGGGCCGCCCACGACACGTCGTCGTCCGCGTCCGGGGCCGCACGGACGGGGGCCGAAGTCGCTCAGCTGCTCGTGGCCGCGCTGCTCGACCTGTATCGCGTCGACGGGGACGGCGGCCACCTCGAGGAGGCCGCCCGGACAGTCCGCGAGTGTCTGGAGCGTGAGGACAGGACGGAAGCGCGTATGCGGCTTCTGGTCCGCCGGTCGGAGGTGCACTACGCGGCCTACCATCACCGCGGAGACCGCGACGAGTTGGATGCCGCGATCGCCTCCGCCGAGGAGGTCCTGCTCGAAGCCGCGGCCGACGCCGATGCCTCCCGGTCCGCGCAATGGGAGTCCGCCATCGGCCCGACGCTGGCGCAGGCCCTGTGCGACAGGTTCCGTCTGGAGCCGCATCCGGATGACCTCGACCTCGCCGTCGAGATGGCACAGGACGGGGTGGAACGGTCCGCCGAGGACGGCCGGAGCACGGCCGGATACGCCACCCGGTTGCTCCTCCTCGGCTATGCGCTGACACTGCGCGGGGAGGCGTCCGGCTCGCCGTCGGACATGGACCACGCCGTAGAGGCGCTCGACAAGGCCGTCGAGATCCTTCCTGCCGACTCACCGCAGCGCGCTCGTACCCACGCCGGGCTGGGCAACGCGCTGCGGGCCCGCGCGGCGATCTCCGGGAACGTCGATGACCTCGACGCCTCGATCGCCGCGTACCGTGAGGCCGCTGCGGCAGACGCCGATCACTTCGCTCTCAGCGGGCACGCGACCGTACGCCTCGACCGCTTCCTGCGCCGCGGCGGGCGCGCCGATCTCGACGAAGCCATCACACTCAGCCGGGCCGCCGCACAGGCCGCTCCGGAACACGAACGGCACACCGCGCTGCACCTGGCCGGAATCGCGCTGCGCCTGCGGTTCGACCACTTCGGCGACCCGATGGACCTGGATGAGGCGATCGAGACAGGCGGGCAGGCCGTCCGGGCGATACCGCCCCGCCATACGCTGCGCCCCGCCTATCTGTCGAATCTGGCACTGGCCCACAGCAGCCATTTCCACGAGTCGGCACCAGCGCTCGATCTCGACGGCGCGTTCAGCGTGTCTGCCGATGACACCGATCTGCTGACGTACGACATCGACACGTCGATCGACCTGTTGCGTGAGGCGGTCGACGCCGTTCCCGTCGGCCGGCGCATTCGCCCGGGCCTGCTGGCGAACCTGGCGAACGCGCTGACGGACCGCTTCTCGGCGACCTCACGGTGGGCCGATCACCGAGCAGCGCTCACCGGCGTCGCCGACGCCCTGGAGGAGTGCCCGGCGGGGCGGCCCGAGCGAGCCCAACTGTTGTACCTGCGGGCACGGCTGCTGCTCAAGGGGGCCGACGCGCGCCCCGGCCCGACCGCGGCCGCCGACCGGACATCCGCCTCCGATGCGCTGCGGGAGGCCGCCGAGGCGGCCACGGCTTCCCCCCTGCTGCGGATGACAGCACTGCGCGAGCTGGCTGCTCAGGCGCCCGAACCGGCCGCCGCCCTGGCCGCCTACGAGCAGGCGATGGCCTGTGTCCCCCTGGTCGCCTGGCACGGCCTCGGCCGCCGTGACCGCGAGCGGCACCTGACCCGCATCGGCCCCCTCACTCAGGAGGCTGCCGCCGCGGCCCTGGACGCCGGTCGTCCGGAACGGGCCGTCGAACTGCTGGAGCACGGCCGAGCCATCCTGTGGAGGCAGTCCCTCGACATCGACACCGACCTGGACGCGGTACGCCGGACGGCGCCCGAACTCGCCGAGCAACTGCACCAGGTGCGCACCCGCCTGCTTGCCATGGACGCCGGACCCGACGGCCTGAACACCACAGCTGACCACACGGACCTGCGCATGGATCTGGCCCGCCGATGGGACGTGCTGTGCGAGCAGGTACGACAGCATGTCCCCGGATGCGGGGACTTCCTGCTCCCGCCCGGCTTCGCCCACCTGTGCACCGCGGCCACGAACGGCACAGTGGTCCTGATCAATATCGCCGAACGCCGCGGCGATGCCCTGGCGCTGAGCCAGGACGGGCTGACGGTGATCCCTCTGCCCCAGCTCGACCCGGACGTCGTGCAGCAACGCGTGACCACGTACATGAGCGCCCTCGAATCGTACGAGTACGTGGATCTGCTGCTGGCTCTCGACATGAAGCACGACGCGGACGGACAACTCGACGTGCTCGGCCGGATGATGAGGGACGTCCTGAACTGGCTGTGGGAGGCCGCCGTCGAACCCGTCCTGGACGCGCTCGGCCACACCGGCGAGCCGACCGACGGCGCCTGGCCGCGAGTGTGGTGGTGCCCCGTCGGCCCGCTGACCTTCCTGCCGTTCCACGCCGCGGGTCACTACCACCCGGAGCCCCGGCCGGGGGCCTGCGTACTGGACCGGGTCGTGTCGTCCTACACGCCGACTCTGCGCACCCTCATCAGGGCCCGTACTCGCCCGACCGCCCGGCCCGGACGGCGCCGCATGCTTCTTGTCGCCATGCCGCAGACACCTGGGCGGCCACCGCTCCCGGACGCGGAAGAGGACGTCGAGGCGGTGAGCGCCTTCTTCCCCGAGCGGACCAGCGTCATCGTCGGCCCCGAGGCCACTCGGGACGCCGTGCGCCGGGCACTGGGCCACCACAGCTGGGCACACATCACCTGTCACGGTGACCTGGACCCTCTCGACCCTTCGCACAGCGGGCTGCGACTGCACGACGGGACGCTCACCGTCGCCGAACTCGGCCGACTGAGCCTGGACGACGCGGAGTTCACCTTCCTGTCCAGCTGCGGTACGGCGCTCACCGGCTACGGTCAGCCCGACGAGGCGATCCACGTCGCTGCCGCGCTCCAGTTCGCCGGATACCGGCACGTGGTGGCCACCATGTGGACGGTACTCGGCCGCTATGCTGGTTCCGTCGCCGACCATCTGTACAACTCCCTCGCCTTCGAAGGTGAGTTGGCGGCCGAGGAATGCGCACTCGCACTCCACTGCGCGGTGCGGGAGCTGCGTGCCCAGCCGGGTATGGAACTGGCGATCTGGACACCTTTCATCCACATCGGCCCGTGAATCACCGCGGTCCGCACGCCGGCTCACGAGCCGACAAAGAGGATCAGTACGCACGTTCGCATGATGCGCAAGGAGGCACTGATGACGGGCGATGACGCGGGCGCCGGCGCCACCACTTCCACCCCGCCACCGAAGCCGCGCGGACGGCGGCCACTCACCAGCCCGCGCGAGGAACTCCTCCACGGCCCCAAGCACGGCGGCCAGGCCGTGATCGCCGGCGTGGGCCTGCCTGCACCGGCCTCCGGCATCCCTGACGCACCGGCCGGCCCTGCCGACAGCGCTACGGCGGGCAGTGCCGGGCGGCAGGGGGAGCACCGTACGGACGACGCGGAGAGCTGAGGCGCCATGCCCAGTTCCATTCTCGGACTGGTTCTCTTCGTCGTCTGCCTGGTCCCGGGATTCGTCTATGCGGCAGCCCGCGACTTGCGCCTGCCCGAGCGCACCTCGTCCGCGTTCCGCGAGACCACCCGCGTCGTACTGGCCAGCCTCGCCTTCGACGGGATCGCGCTCGCGGTGTTCGCGCTGATCCGTACGGCCGCACCCGGCCTCACCCCCGACACCGGCCGTCTCGTGCGCGAAGGCTGGGTCTATGTGCGCGCCGACTACGGGCGATTGACACTGTGGTCCTGCGTCCTGCTCGTCGCCGCGGCCGGTGCCGCGCTGGCCGCCGCCCAGCTGCTGCCGCGTGGTCCGGGCCCACTGTCGGTCGAGTCGTCGTGGTGGCTGCTGTTCGGCCGTTACCCGGTACTCACCGGGGCGAAGTGCACGTACGTCGGCTGCGAACTCGTCGACGGATCGTATCTGGCCGGCGTGCTCAAGCACTTCGCACACCAGGCCGAGGAGACCGGCGACCGCGAACTGGCCCTGGTCGCTCCCCTGGAATACCGGTCTCACCCCGGAACGCCTTGCCGGCCGCTCACCGATCACCAACTGGTGTCGGTGAGTGCACGCCAGATCAAGTTCCTGACCGTGACCTACCTGGATCACATCCCCCGGCCCGGGCAGATCCCGGGCGCCCGGAGTGAGCAGGGCGATCCCACACGATCGATGCCGGCCGGCTTGCCGACATCCGCCACGGCCACGAACACCCCTTCCTCACCCTGATCGAAGGGGTCCGGCAGCGGTGGGCATCTCGGCCGGATGCGACGGCCGGGCTTCGGTGTCATCTGCTCGCCAGTGTCCCCAGCGCCCCGGGGTGGCCTCGCTCGTCCACTTCTGCCCGGCAGTCACTCCTGGCTGCTCGTCATCTTGTAGACGAAGTCGTTCGACCCGAGTAGGGACCGCTGCTCGTTCGGCCGAACCAGGCTGCCGCCGCCGTAAATCGGACCGACGTGCCGAACTGGTGCCCCGCCCGACATCGTGCGGAGCGCCGGTCCCAGGGGTGCTCGTGTGGATGGTCGCTGTCGAAGCGCATCGCCGCCGAACAGCCCGAACTACCCGCGGACGCCGACAGTTGATCCCGCTGCGGGCCGATGATGATCGTGGTTTGTGAGGACTGTGCGACGGCCTCGGCGGCTGCGGCCATGGTTCCTGCCCGCGCTCAGCAACCGCAGGTGTGACGCCGCAAGGTGTGAAGCCTACGTCAGGGCGTCCTGGCCGCGGTGCTCGTCTTGATACAGCGCGCCCGCCCCTGCCGCCTCCGCGCCGGCGCGGATCAGCGCGGCCACCGCCCGTGATGTCGTCCGCTCCGGCCAGGCCATGATGACCGCGGTGGGCGGCGCATCGAGCAGCGGCACGCACACCACGTCGGGCCAGGCACGCCGGCGCACCGACTCGGGCAGGACCGCGACCAGCTGACCCAGAGCAACCAGCTGCATCAGCTGCGAGATATCACGCACCTGGGGAAGACGGCCATCGGTGGCGTGCACATCGTCATCAGGCCATCGGGGTAGCTGTTCGCCGGCCAGGTCGGCGAGGGTCAAGGCGGCGCGGCCGGCGAGACGATGGGCCCGGGGAAGCATGGCCACCTGGTCCTGGGTCACGAGCGTTTCGGTGTCGAATCCCGCGACGTCGTCGTAGGGCGCGGTCAGGAACGCGACATCGACCCTGCCGTCGCGCAGCATCGGAGTCTGCTCCCCGATGCCGCAGACGATCACCTCGATGTCGACGGCATCAGAATCGAGGCGGTAGCGTCGCAGGATCGACTCCAGCAGCCCTGCATCCCCGTTGGGCTTCATCGCCAGCGTGAGCTTCGGATCGGTTTGTCCCGCCCGTTGCGCGCGCCGGACCGATGCCGATACCGCGTCCAGTGCTTTGCGGCTTTCCGTCAGGAAGACCTGGCCGGCGGCGGTGAGGTTCACTGCCCGGCTGGTGCGTTCCAGCAGCTGCACGCCCATGCGCCGCTCCAACTGGGCGATGGCGCGGGACAGCGGGGGCTGCGCCATGCCCAGGCGCTGTGCGGCGCGCCCGAAGTGCAGTTCCTCGGCGACGGCGACGAAGTAAGTGAGCTCCCGCGTCTCCGGCACATCCATACCTGCAGGGTATCGTTCGAGACGCTACGGGTGTTGGCCAGCGCGTTCGGTGCGGTGTTGTGCTGGATCCATGAACGAAACCAAGATCACCCTGGTGACCGGAGCGAACAAGGGCATCGGCCGCCAAATCGCCGGCCAGCTCGGGGCCCTGGGCCACATCGTCGTGATCGGCGCCCGCAATGCCGAGCTCGGCCGGAAGGCCGCCACGGAGCTGCGCGAGAGCGGCGCCGATGCGGCTTCAGTCGTGCTCGACGTGACGGACCCGGTCTCGGCCGCCGCAGCCGCCACCGAGATCGAGTCCCGCTACGGCAGGCTCGACACGCTGGTCAACAACGCCGGCATCAGCGGCCCTCCGAGCAGCGACATGGGCGACCAGCGCCCCAGCACGGCGGACCTCGACGTGCTGCGCGCCATCTTCGAGACCAACTACTTCGGGGTGATCGCCGTCACCAACGCGATGCTGCCGCTGCTGCGCCGATCGGCCTCTCCGCGGATCGTCAACGTGTCCAGCTCCGTGGGCTCACTGAGCATCAACGCAGACCTGGAACGCACCGACGGCCCGCCGATCCCGATCTCCGCCGGGTACGTCACGTCGAAGTCCGCGCTGACGGCCCTTACCCTGCAGTACGCCCGAGACCTGCTGCCCGACGGCATCAAGGTCAACGCGGTCTGCCCCGGCTACGTCGCCACCGACCTGAACGGCCACCGCGGCCACCGCACCCCCGCCGAAGGCGCGGTGGCCGCAGTCCGGATGGCCACCATCGGCGCCGACGGACCGACCGGCACCTTCACCGACGACGAGGGCCCAGCGCCCTGGTGAGCCGTCAGGCGGCTGGGCGCGGGGCTTACCCGGTCTCGACAGGAAGACTCGTCGGCGATCATCGCTTCCCGTGGACGTTCAATGGCGCAGCAACGGGGAGAGCCAGTCTGCGGCTGGCCCCGGTTCCCGCTGACGGGTCTGCCCAGCGGTTACCTCCAGCGGCAATGAGCGGTTGGCGTTCCATCCGCGGCGAACAAGGCCCGCAGGGCCGCCAGAGAGCACTGGCATCCGAGCAGCAGAGGTGCACTCCACTCCCGTCAGCAGAATCGTCGTCCGCCCAGGGTGGCCTGCTGGTCCTGGCGGTATGCGATCAGGAGAGCGGTCAGCCATCCTGATGAAGGTCTGGATCCGCCCGCTGATAACGACTTCGCATGACTCGGCCTTCCATTCCCGACCTGCTCCTATCCTGTGCCTCCGCGGCCATCGCCACGACGCGGTGCACCGGTGCACGGGCGACGACGAGTGGCCGGCAGCGCCGTGTACGTCGCCACCCAGGCGAGCCCGTTCGAAGGAACCCGCATGGTCCAGATGCCCGGCACGGTCAAGTCCGCCCGCGCCCTGCTCCTCGTCGTGGGCGCAGGGAACATCGTGGCCTCCCTGTGGCTCATGATGGCCGCTGTAACCCTGCAGACAGGTGCCATGGGACAGCTGGTGATCGGCCTGCTCCTCCTTGCGGCGCTCCCGTTCGGGACGCTCGCCGCAGCCGCGATCGTCATTGCCGCGAAGTTCACCAACGGCGGCCACCGCGTCCGCATCGGCGCTGTTGCCGTCGGATCATTGACCATCGTCGGCTCATCGATCATCGCCGGCACTGCGACCAGCGCGAAGCTGCACAACGGCGCGTGGGGGATTGCCGTCGCAGTCGGCGCTCTCGTGATCGTCCTCTCGACCGGACAGGACACCAGAGACTGGTTCGACCGTCCGCCCCGGTAGCGGAGACGTCTTCCATGGGGGCTGACTGCGGGGCGCGAAGGTTGTGACCTTCGGAAGCGGGGGCCACCCAGGGCCACCGGCTCACGCGCGACGTCCCCGCCTAGGAGTGGTGAACTGGACCACGTACTGCACCAGTTCCGACATTGTGGCGAAGTGAAGTTGGGCTCAGGCGCTGTGAAGTCTCCTACTACGATACGCGGTTGGCGATACCGGTCGGCGAACAGATGACTCCGCTGCCTCCTCACCCCTTGCGGCGCAGCCTCGTCCTCTGCGCTTCCCTGTTGTCCGTCGCCCTCGCCGCCGGGTGTACGAGTGCACCCGGCGAGCCGAACGGGCCCAGCACACCGGAGAGCAGTACAAGGAAGCAACGGAAGCACACCTCCGAAACATCCGCCCACGCCGAGGAGAGACTCGGTGAGCAGGTCGAGGAAGCCCTCGGCACGGAGGAGATCGGCGACAGCGATCCGCTGTTCGTCGAGGCGGGTCTTGAGCGTGTCAGCGACGGGTTCCACACCGTGCCGGAACTGACACGTGGGCGTTCGTACAGGTTGTCCGTCGTCTGCGCGGGAAAGGGAAAGATCATCCTGTCCATGGCCCTGCAGAAGCCCGTCCACCGGACCATGGCCTGCGACGGCGTCCCGCTTCGCCGACGCATCACGGTCCCAGCGGCCAAGGTGAAGATCGACACCGAGGGGATGCCGGGGGCCACGGGGATGGTTGCGTGGCGCATCGACAAGGTCGACAGGTAGGCCGCACGTTCACCCACCACAGCACTGCCGCGTCTGATGCCGGCGTACGGCCGCAGGGGCAGCGGCCGGCGCCCCGCCCGGGCACGGTCGTTCGTACTGCTCAACCCGCCTCCGTGGGCAGCCGCTTGTGCGTCGGTCCCGCGGATGCGTCCGCACCCTCATGTGCATGCCGCGGCCTGCGCGGATAACGGTGGGTGAGCCTTCGAGATGCGCGGGCACAGGCGCGCTGCTTCGCTGGGGTGGCCCGCTCTTCCCCGATGACACCAAGGAGTGATCATGAGCGTTGCAGGCGAGTCCGGTGCCCGTGCCCAGCAACTTCTCCAGAAGGCACAGGAGATGGAACAGGCCGCGGAGCGTATCTCCGACCCGCAGGAGCGTCAGCGGCTGAAGGACAAGGCTCGCGAGCTCAAGCAGCAGAGCAAGCAGGCGGGCGGCGGGGACATCGACCCCATGGTGTAAGAGCCGTGTGCATGCGCCAGCCGGTGGCTGCCCGCGACCTTCGAGCCGCGCGAGGCCATCGGCTGGTCACTTGTGCGGGGCCACTTCGACCGTAAGCCTCCGATCGGCGCGCGCTTTCCGCGTCGGCCGTCGCGGCCGAATCCGGCGAGGTCACTTCGGATAGGGGTCGTAGCAGTCCAGCGCGGGGTCGTAGAGCACCCGCCAGGTGGCCTGGTCGACGACTCCGGTTCTGCCCAGTCCGTGGCATCCCTGAATCCAGATGATCTTCTTCGACGTGGCGGTGCCGAAGACCCCGTCGACCGCGACTTTCGGAACGCCGCCCCACACGTTGCTCAGACACTGCGCCTGCTTCACGGAAAGACCGGTGCTCACGCCGGTGAGCGCGGGGCGATCGATGGAGGACGTGTAGGGGCATGTCTTCTCGGCGGCGGCGGCCTCGTGCGTAGTCGTCGCCAGGGCCCCGGCGGTCAGCAGCGCTGCGCCGAGGGCCGCACACTTGCGGCGGATCATCTCGGGCACTCCTCTCCGTACGGGTGATGCGCACACCTACCCAGCATGGGGGCGCAGGCGTCGTCCCGCGCATTTTGAGATGTCGCGCCCACGTAGCGGGTCCTGACGAGCGCCCTGCCGGTGGGTGCGGAGAGCCCGGGCGGATCAGCTGTCGTCCGACAGGGCCGCGTGGGCGGCGTGGAGGATCTCGTCGGACAGTGGGGAGCCGTTGGTGGCGCGGGCCAGCAGGAGAGCGCCGACCAGGGTGGCCAGGCGGGCCAGGCCGTCTTCGTCGTCGGTGGCGAGCCACTGGGCGAAGTCGCGTACACCCTCGATGTAGACGTCGTGGGCGGCATCACCCGCGTCCCGGGCCATATCGGCGGCGAGCGCGGCGGTCGGACAGCCGTCGCCGGCGTTGTCGCGGTGCCGGGTGGACAGATAGTGGTCGATCATGCCCTGACGGGCGGCGTCACGTCGCCCGTCGTGTGCGTCGAGCTCCGCCGCGCGGCGCGCCTCCAGTTGGGCGAAGGCGTGCACGGCGGCCTCGCCGACCAGGGCGTCCTTCGAGGCGAACTGCTTGTAGAAGCCGCCCTGGGTCATCCCGGCCGACTTCATCAGGTCCGCGACGCTCACTCCGGTGCCCTGCTCCCGGAACAGCCTGGAGGCGTTGGCGACCACACGCTTCCGGTTCTCCTGCGCCTGTGCCTGTGACGCGCGGCCCATCGGCCACCTCCTCCACATGGATGTCGCTTGCAATCTATCGTACGACCCTGTTTAGATTGTTAGTGAAATCTATTGTTGGTCCGCTGCGCTCACGGAAGGTGGCCGACGCGGCCGACACGGGGAGATGCATGGGACCGAAGGGCTCCGGCACCGGCGGCCACCTGCCCGGGTGCGAGGTCCACTCCGCGGCCGAGGCCGCCTCCTGGGCGCTGACCGGATCGGTCGGCCGGGAGTTCGCTCCGCACGGCATCGCCGTATGCACCCTGCACGTCTGCCTCATGGGCATGGCCGGCCACGTCCCCGTCGGCCAGAAGATCGACCCCGTCTCGATGGCCACGTAGGCCTTGGACGCGGCCTGCAGCACGGTTTTCTCGAGGCTCCTCGCCGACGACGTCAGCGGTCAGGGCGAGCGGGTCCTGGCTACGCGGTCGGCCGCCGCCTGACGCAGCACGGCCCCCGCGGTCTCGAGCGGCCCCATCATTTCTCAGAACACCGGAGTTACCTCATGACACCCACCGTCGGACCCGCCTCCGCCCGCAGCGAGGAAGTGACCGCACCGCCCGGCTCCGTACCCGGCGAGGCGTCCGCGCCGCGCCACCCGGGTCCGAGCAGTCGGCCGCCGCTGCGGACGCTGCTGCAGCCCGCGGTGATCGCCCTGGTCCTCGTCTCGGCCTTCATCAGTTGTTACGTCGGGTTGCAACGCGACCCGAAGCCGCATCAGCTGCCGGTGGCGGTCGTGGGCAACACGCTCGCGCACAAGATGGAACTGTCGCTCGGCGACAGTGTCGCCGTACGCCCCGCGGAGAGCGCGGTCGCAGCCCGCCAGGCAGTGGAACAGCACGACGTGGTCGCTGCGCTGAGCTCCGGCGGCGCCGGACAGCTGAACCTGGAGGTGGCCGGGGCGAACGGCCTGTCCACCACGGGCGCGGTCAAGAGCGTGGTGTCCGCGTACGCCGCGGGATCCGGCCAGCAGGTCACGACGACCGACGTGGTGCCGCTCGCTCCGTTCGACGGGCGGGGTCTCGCCGGGTTCTATGTGTCCTTCGGTGTCACCCTCGCCGGATTCGTCCTCGCCCAGAACGCCCTGGGCATGGCGAACGTGCTCCACCTGCGGCACCGGTTCTGGCTGATCACGGGCGTCTCGGTGGCGACCGGCACCGTAGCCGCGATCATCGCAGGCCCCGTCCTGGACGCGGTCCCTGCGCCGTTCTTCCCACTGGCGGCCACACTGGCGCTGCTGGCGGCAGCGGCAGCGTTCACCACGAAGCTGCTGGGCACCTACCTCGGCCCCATCGGCGTCCCGGTGGCGACGTTGCTTCTGCTCACGGTCGGCAACTCGACCAGCGGCGCCACCATCAGCTCCGACCTGCTGCCGGCCGCGGCCCGTGCCGTCTCCGCTCTGTTGCCGCCCGGCGCGGCGGTACGAGTGGTGAGCGATCTGAGCTACTTCGACGGTGCCCACGCAGGAGTGCCGCTGCTCACTCTCGCCCTCTGGGCGGTGCTGTCGGCCGTGCTCGTGGGCGTCAAGTCCCGTCTGCGCCCCACCCGCGCCACGGCGCACGCCTGACCCGGCCGAATCCCTGCTTCCGCCGGACGACGGCCGCCCGGCGGAAGCTGTCACCGCACGACGGGTGCCCCTCGGGCCCGGGTCTGTCGTTCGGATCAGGCTGGATCAGGGAGCGGCCCGCCGCGCAGCGGCTATGTCACCGTGGTGCGTGGAGTCGCATCAGTGCAGGAAGTTCGTGAAGAGAAGTGATCTCGTGCGACGGGGGACGCAGCAGGGGGTCCCGCACCGCGCGCGACCGGTTCAGCCATATCGAGGCACCCAGACCCGCGTTGAGCGCTCCGCCGACGTCGGTCACCAGACTGTCGCCCACGTGGCAGACATCGGTGGGCCCGAGCCCCATGCGTTCGAGGGTGATCTCGAAAATCCTCCGGTCGGGCTTGGACACGGCTACCTCGCCCGAGATCACGGTGAGGTCCAGGAACCTGTCCAGGCCGGTCGCCGTGATCTTGTCCCGCTGCGCGTCGCCCGGACCGTTGGTGACAAGCCCCACCCGGTACGAGGCGCTGCGAAGCGCACTCAGCGTGCTCGCCACGTCGTCGAAAAGGACGTAGCGCCGACGACGCTGCCGCTTGTACTCATCCGTCGCAGGACCGGCGAGTTCGGCGTGCCCGCACTCGTCGAGTGCCTGCCGCCAGCACTCCCTCCAGATGGAATCGGCATCCGGGATCCGGCCGGGCGGGTGCTGCGCCCCGTCCCCGCCCGCGCGCATGTGGTCGAGGTAGCGGCGTGTATAGGCGTCGTGGAGCGCCTGGGCATCGAGGTCGGGGGCCGATGACCGGACGAGGGTGTCGCACACCGCCCGCACAGTCGCCCTCCAAGCGGGCGTGCCGTAGTCGAGCAAGGTCGCATCGAGGTCCAGCAACACCGCTTGGATCATGCGCAGAGCATACTCACCGACCAATTCATGAGAGGCCTGTGGTGCGGCGGCAGTTGAAGGAGTTGCTACTGAGCGGTCGCGTACACGCAGCTCACGAATTCAGCGATCTGTTCGTCGCTCAGGTTCTTCGCGAGATCGGCCTCCGTGATCATGCCGACCAGGCGGTGGCCGCCCTTCACGTCGATCACCGGCAGTCGCTTGATCTGGTGTTCCTCCATGGTCGTCAGGACATCGGCGGCGTCCGCTTCGGCATCGATCCAGTGGATCTTGGCGTTGAGGGATCCGGCCTGCACGGTTGCAGGGTCGATGCCCTCGGCGCAGCACTTGACGATGATGTCGCGGTCGGTGATCAAGCCGGTGAGCCTGTTGTTGTCGCCGCAGATGGGAAGGCAACCGACGCCCAGATCGCGCATCGTCCTCGCCACCTCGAACAGCGACTCGTGTGCGCCGACGCACTGCACCCCACCGGTCATGATGTCCCGGGCCAGCAGCTTCTCGGACATGGTGTCCTCCTGTCCTCGACCGGCGTGTTCCCCTGTCTTCGATCACAACACGAATGGCTCAACCCCGCTTGCCGGCTGCGTCGGCCAGGTGGCGGATCCCGAGCCGACCGCGACCCGGCCAGGGTGGGGCCCGTGATGCCCGTCCGGCGACTCTGCGTCGCCGTCGACGCCTGGTGCGCCGACTACGACGGCTCCACGCGACCGAAACCCACCTCGTAATGCTCGACCGAGGCGACGCGCTGGCCTTCCCTGTGCGCGACCTCCTCGCGGAGCTGGGCGGCACTGTCCTCGCTGGCCTGCATGGCCTCCTCGTCCTCCCACAGAGTCAGCGACGCGGCCTTTCCGGAGGCCCGGTCGACGAGGTAGAACACGCCTCGGAAGCCCGAAGCCTCCTGGATGTGCTGGAGAGTCGCTTCCCAGTTCGCGGTCAGGTCTCCCTTTGCAGGAACCGGTGAACCCTGATAGGTGCTCAGCCTCGCGAACATGGCTGCCACCCCTTTCCTGGCCTGCTGCCGGTCGGGCGGACAGGCAGCTTCACGACCAGCGTGCTCCGGCACACCGCGTGTCGCACGCCGAGCAACCCGGGAGGCGCCCTCCGGGGGTGACACTGTGCGCCTTCCGGGCTCCCACCTGCTGGAACAGACAGTCTCATCTCGGCCAGTGGCCCGAATTTGACATTAGCTTGCCTTATGAAAGATAAAGAAGGTCCTTTGGGCTGAACTTCACGCAGCGTGATATTCGACGTGTGACAGCCGATGATCGTCTACGCGAATGAGTAAAGCCGTGTCCCACGCCGCCGTCCCGGACCAGCCGACCGACCCCGCCGCGGACTGGGAGGCATGGCGCGCCGAGCGGCGGCGCTCCGTCGCTTCGCCCTCCGGGAACCTCGCCCTCGTGGAGACGCGCTGGGCCCCGGCAGGTCAGCGCCCCGACCTCGATGCGGCCCGTGCCGGACAGCCGGAGAACGTGACTGTCACCACGGTTCAGCGCACCGACCTCGTCACCGGCGAGCCGGAGCACGGTCTGCGCTTCTGGGACGCGCAGTCGCCCGCGATCCAGAACTTCGAGCGCACCGATGTCTTCCCGTACGACCCGGACTGGGTGCTGGAGGCCTCGTACACCCCGGTGCCGGATGCCCGGCGGGTCGGTTTCGAGCACATCCGCGACAACGGCGGTACCCGTGACCTCGCCGTGCCGGGTGACATCACTCTCACGCTGGACGGACAGGAGTACGTGCTGAGCGCCTTCGACGACGACGGCACCCTGCTTCTCGTCTTCGGTGACCCCACCAACGGCGGCAGCACCTACGGCGCCGGGCGCTTCCTCTTCGTCACCCACACCGGTGAGGGCCGTGTCCTCCTCGACTTCAACCGCGCCTTCGTGCCGCCGTGCGGATTCTCCGACCAGTACAACTGTCCGATGCCGCCGCGGCAGAACCGTTTCCACCTGCCCGTCGAGGCCGGAGAGAAGCGCCCCGTCTTCCGCGACGGCTTCCTCGCGCAGCACTGATCCATCCCGCACTCCCGCCTCGCCGCACGAAAGCGCGTACTCCTCATGAGCATCAAGAAGACCTCTGTGTACGGCGGCGCCACCGCCGCTGCCCTCGCCCTGACCCTCACCGCCTGCGGCGGGGGCTCCAACGGGGGCGGTGCCGCCACAGGGGCGTACGACAAGAGCGCCACGGTCAACATCGGTTCGCTCTACGAGCCGCAGAATCTCGACAACACCGCGGGCGGCGGCCAGGGCGTCACCGAGGCGCTCAACGGCAACGTGTACGAGGGGCTGTTCGAGCTCACCGACGACGGCAAGGTCGAGAATCTGCTCGCCCAGGACTACAAGGTCAGCGGCGACGGGCTCACGTACACCTTCACCCTGCGCGACGGTGTGAAGTTCCACAGCGGCAAGAAGCTCACCAGCCAGGACGTCAAGTACAGCCTGGAGAAGGTGATAGCCAAGGACTCGCAGTCCGCGCGCAAGAGCAATCTCGAGGTCATCAAGTCCCTCGAGACACCGGACGCGCGCACGGTGAAGGTCCAGCTGTCGAAGAAGTCGATCTCCTTCGTCTACAACCTCTCCTACGTGTGGATCATCAACTCCGACGCGAAGAGCCTCAAGACGAGCGAGGACGGCACCGGCCCGTACCGGCTGAACAAGTGGACCCGCGGTTCCGCTCTCGGCCTCGACCGGTTCGCCGGGTACTGGGGTGACGCGGCCAAGAACAAGCAGGTCGTCTTCCACTACTACAAGGACGCGACCGCTCTCAACAACGCGCTCCTGACCAACGCCGTGGACGTCGTCACGAGCGAGCAGTCGCCCGACGCCCTCGACCAGTTCAAGAGCAACCAGAACTACAAGGTCAGCGACGGCAACTCGACGACCAAGCTGCTGCTCGCCTTCAACGACAAGGCCAAGCCCTTCACGGACGTCAAGGTCCGCCAGGCCGTCTCCTCCGCCATCGACGACAAGAAGCTGCTGGAGTCGGTCTGGGGCGGCTACGGCAAGCTCATCGGCTCCATGGTGCCGCCCACCGACCCCTGGTACGAGGACCTCACCAAGGTCAACGCCTACGACACCACGCGAGCCAAGAAGCTGCTCGCCGATGCCGGATACAAGAACGGCTTCACCTTCACCCTCGACACCCCGAACTACGACCCGCACCCGACGGCGGCGACCTTCATCAAGTCGCAGCTCGCCAAGGTCGGTATCACCGTCGAGATCAACACGATCACGCCGGACGAGTGGTACACGAAGGTATACAAGAACCACGACTTCACGGCCACGCTCCAGGAACACGTCAACGACCGCGACCTGGTCTGGTACGGCAACCCCGACTTCTACTGGGGCTACGACGACAAGCAGGTCACGAAGTGGGTCGAAGAGGCCGAGCAGGCGTCCGGCACGGCTGAGCAGACCGAACTGCTGAAGAAGGTCAACCGCCGGACCGCGGAGGACGCGGCCAGCGACTGGCTGTACCTCTACCCGCAGATCGTCGTGGCGAACAGCAAGCTCTCGGGATACCCGGTCAACGGCCTCAACTCGCAGTTCTTCGCGTACGACATCGAGAAGGGCTGATGGCGCGGTATCTCCTGCGCCGCCTCGCCTTCCTGCTGGTGTCGCTGGCGCTCGCGAGCGTGGTCCTGTTCGTGCTGCTGCGGATGCTGCCTGGCGACCCCGCCAACGCGCTCACCGCGGTGGGCGCCGGCCCCGAGCAGATCGCGGCGGCGAGGCACTCCATCGGCTCCGACAAGCCGCTGCCCGAGCAGTTCGTCCACTGGATCGGGCAGATGGCCGGCGGTGACCTCGGTACGTCGTTCGTCAGCTCGCTGCCGGTCGCGCCCGAGGTCGCCTCGCGGCTGAACGTCACGATCCCGCTCACGCTCACGGCGTTCGTCCTGGCGGTCCTCATCGCCGTCCCGGTCGGCTTCGTCGCCGCGCACCGGCGCAGGACCTGGTACGGCGCGCTGCTCAGCGGGGTCTCCCAACTCGGCATCGCCGTTCCCGTGTTCTGGCTCGGAATGATCCTGATAGCCGTCTTCGCGCTGAACGCCGGCTGGCTCCCCGCAGGTGGCTTCCCGCCGGACGGCTGGTCGCAGCCGGCCGAGGCGGTCCGCTCGCTCGTCCTGCCCGTCGTCACCATCGCGCTCGTGATGAGCGCGTCCTTGATCCGCTACGTCAGGTCGGCCACGCTCGACGTGCTGGACAGCGACTATCTGCGCACCGCGCGAGCCCTGGGCTCGTCGTTCGGACGGGCCATGTGGCGGCACGGGCTGCGCAACGCCTCGGTGCCGGTGATCTCGATCCTCGGCATCGAGCTGGCGTCCACGCTGCTGGGCGCGGTCGTCGTGGAGTCCGTGTACGCGCTTCCCGGCCTCGGCTCGCTGCTGGCGACGGGCATCGCGCAGCACGACTACCCGGTGATCCAGGGCGTCCTGTTCGTCTCCACGCTCGCGGTGCTGGTCATCGGCTTCGCCGCCGACTTCGTACAGCGGATCATCGATCCTCGGCTCCGCGGCAGGCTCTCCGGGGGTGTCCGGTGAAGCAGTCGACGAAGCGCTCGTACACGCTGACCTTCGGATGCGCGCTGGCCGGTCTGATCGCGCTGCTCGCGCTGGTCTCGCTCTTCTGGGCCCCGTACGCCGCCGACGACACGTCCGGCGGGCGGCTCACCGGCCCCGGTGCGGGCCATCTGCTGGGCACCGACAAGCTCGGCCGTGATCTGTTCACCCAGCTGATGACCGGCTCCCGGGTCGCCTTCGAAGCGGGTCTGGGTTCGGTCCTCATCGCGGCCGCCGTCGGGGTCACGCTGGGTGTGCTGGCCGCGTTCGCCCAGGGCTGGCTCGACGACACGCTCTCCGCGTTCCTCGACATCCTGATCGCCTTCCCGACGCTGCTGCTCGCGATGCTCATCGTCGCCGCGCACTCGGCCACACTGGGGTCCGCGGTGCTGGCGATCGGCCTCGCGCAGAGCGCGGTCGTGGGTCGGCTCGTGCGGGTCCTGGTCAAGCGGGTCCTGGCGCAGGACTACATCACGGCCTCGCGCACGTCCGGCACGTCGTGGCCGCGGATCGTGGCCGGGCATGTGCTCCCCAACATCTGGCCGACGCTCGTGGTGAACCTGGCCCTGCAGTTCGGACTCGCGGTGCTGGCCGAGGCCGGCCTGTCCTACCTGGGCCTGGGGGCACCGCCGCCCAACGCCTCGTGGGGCCGCATGCTCCAGGAGGCGCAGGCCACCTTCACCACGGCCCCCGCCGGTGCACTGGCCCCCGGCATCCTGCTCGTCCTGCTCGTCATCGGTGTGAACCTCGTCGCCGACGGACTGCGCGACACCCTCGACCCGGCGGCCCGACGGAGGAGCGCATGAACATCCTCGACGTACGCGACCTCACGATCCGTACCGCCGACGGACGCATCCTCGTCGACGGCCTCTCGCTGACCATCGCCCCCGGCGAACGACTCGGCCTCATCGGAGAGTCGGGCTCCGGGAAGTCGCTGACCACTCTCGCCGTCCTCGGCCTGCTGCCCGACGGCATGACGGCCACCGGCAGCGCCGAACTCGCCGGCACCCAGATCGTGGGCGCGAGCGAGAAACAGCTCACGGGCGTACGCGGCCGGGACGCCGCCGTCGTCTTCCAGGAGCCGCTCACCGCACTCGACCCCCTGATGCGCGTCGGCAGGCAGATCGCCGAACCGCTGGCCAGAAGGCGAGGGCTCAGGGGCACCGGGCTGAAGCGGGCCATCGTAACGGCCCTGGAGCAGGTGCGGCTGCCCGAGCCCGACCGCATCGCCCGCGCCTTCCCGCACGAGATCTCCGGCGGACAGCGGCAGCGCGTCGCAATCGCCATGGCCCTGGCCTGCGACCCGAAGCTGCTCATCGCGGACGAGCCGACCACCGCCCTCGACGTCACCGTGCAGTCCGACATGCTCGACCTGCTCGACACCCTCGTACGGGAACGGGACATGGCCGTCCTCTTCGTCAGTCACGACCTCGCGGTCGTCTCGAAGGTCACCGATCGTGTGCTGGTGATGAAGGACGGCCACGCCGTGGAGCAGGGCGACGTCCGCGAGATCGTGCGGGCCCCGCGCGAGGAGTACACCAAGGCGCTGGTGGCAAGCGCGCGGCAGCTGGAATCGGCTCTCGACCTCAGGAGCGCAGGATGACGCCCGTGCTGGAGTTGAACGCGGCCTCCTTCGCCTACCGAGGGCAGACCGCGCCCGTCGTCGAGGACATCTCCTTCGCCGTCGAGCCCGGGCACAGTCTCGCCCTCGTCGGCGAATCCGGCGCGGGCAAGACGACCCTGCTGCGGCTGCTGCTCGGGCTGGCCCGGGCAACCTCCGGGACCGTCCGGTTCGACGGCGACGAGCTGAAGCCGCGCGACCGCGAGCAGATGCGGCGTTTCAGGCGCAGCGTGCAGTGCGTCTTCCAGGACCCGTACTCGTCGCTGGACCCGCGTAGGCGTGTCGGCAGCATCGTGTCCGAACCACTGCGTTCCCTCGGTATCGGCAGCCGGAGCACGGCCGGGCCCAAGGTGGCCGACGCGCTGGAGCGGGTCGGTCTCCCGGCCGACGCCGCCGAGCGCTATCCGCACGAGTTCTCCGGCGGTCAGCGCCAGCGCATCGCGATCGCCCGCGCGACCGTGTGCGACCCACGGGTGCTGCTCGCCGACGAACCCGTCAGCGCACTCGATGTCACGACCCGGGTCAAAGTCGTCGATCTGCTCCACGACTTGAAGCAGAAGCAGGGTCTGACTCTCGTCATGGTCTCCCACGACCTGTCGGTGGTGGCCTCGCTGTGCGAACGCACCGCCGTCCTGGAGCGCGGCCGCATCGTCGAACAGGGCGAAACGGGACAGGTGCTGGGCGCTCCCGCCCACCCGTACACACGTCGCCTCGTCGAAAGCGTGCCGCGGCTGCCCGCGTGACCGTTGGGCCTGATCACGCGGCCTCGATGCCCCTACCCGGTCCGTGCTGTGCCGGATGCCTCCGGCACAGCACGGAAGTCAGCCGGCCCTCGCCCACGCGTAGCGGTGCTCGGGCCGGCCGGTGTCGCCGTATTTGAGACTGAGGCTGATGCGGCCCGCGCTCTCCAGGTACTTGAGGTAGCGCTGGGCGGTGGATCGGCTCAACCCGGCCCGGACAGCGACCTCGTGTGCGGACAGCGGTTCGTCCGCCGCCGACAGGACGTGGCGGATGACTTCGGCGGTCGGCGCGGAGTGCCCCTTGGGCAGACCGGCCGCGGGAACGGCCTCCGGGGTGCGGAGCGCCCCGAAGATCTGGTCGACCTGCTCCTGGCCGGCCTCGCCCCGGCCGCCCCCCACGCCTTCGAGAGTGCGGCGCAGAGCCGCGTAGCTCTCCAGCTTGGACCGCAGACCGCCGAAACTGAACGGCTTCACGAGGTACTGCAGGGCTCCGTAGCGCAGGGCGGTCTGCACGGTCGTGACATCGCGAGCGGCCGTCACCATGATCACATCCGCCGTGTGGCCGAGCTGGCGCAGTCGCCGTACCAGCGTCAGTCCCGTCTCGTCCGGAAGATAGTGATCGAGGAGTACGAGGTCGACATGGTCGCGTTCCAGGACGGACAGTGCCTGGGCGGCGGTGTGTGCGCGAGCGACCACCCGGAAGCCGGGCACCTTGGCCACGTACGCAGCGTTGATCTCGGCCACCCGGAAGTCGTCGTCCACCACGAGGACGTCGATCATTGCACCCCTCCCACTTCGGTCAGCTGCCGGACGGTGAGCGTCTCGGGCAGTACGACGGTGAAGACAGCGCCGCCACCGGCCCTCGCGCCGACGCGGGCCACCCCGCCGTAACGCTCCGCGAGGCGGCGTACCAGCGCCAGGCCGAGTCCACGGCCCCGGTGTGCGGGGGACTCCTTGGTGGACCAGCCCTCGGTGAAGATCTGTTCGCGCAGATCGGGAGCCACGCCCGGACCGTTGTCGCTGACCCGCAGGACCGTCGTGGTGCCCTCCGCGCGGAGCTCGACCTCGATGAGGGAAGCGACGTCCAGTGCGTTGTCGATGAGGTTGCCCAGGACGGTCACCAGATCGCGCGGGTCCACCACGACGTCGGGGAACATGGTGTTCGGGGAGATGTGCAAGGACGCGCCCCGCTCCGCCGCGATGGCCGACTTGCCCACCAACAGCGCGGACAGCAGCGGGTCGTTGACGCGTTCCGCGACCTGCTCCGCCGAGGCCCGGCGACCGTTGGCCACCTCTGCCACGAACTCCACCGCCGCTTCGTGCCTCCCGAGCTCCAGGAGTCCGAGCAGGGTGTGGAGCCGGTTGGCGTGCTCGTGGTCCTGGGCGCGGAGCGCGTCGAGAAGGCCGTGCGTGGAGTCCAGTTCGCGGCCGAGCAGCTCCAGTTCGGTGCGATCGCGCAGGGTGACCACCGCGCCGCCGTCACCGGTCGGCATGCGGTTGGCGATCAGCACGCGTCCCCTGCAGACGGTGAGCAGGTCCACGCCGTCGACCTGCCCTGTCAGCACCTCTGACGCGCGCCCCGGTGGCAGCACCTCGCTCAGAGCACGGCCGACGGCGTCCGGCGTCAGCTCCAGCAGACGCTGCGCCTCGTCGTTCAGCAGCCGGATCCGCCCCCGGGCGTCGAGGGCGAGAACTGCTTCGCGGATGCTGTGCAGCATGGCTTCGCGCTCGTCCAGCAGCGCGGAGATGTCGGCGAAGGCAAGGCCATGGGTGCTGCGCTGCAGACGTCGCGAGACGGCCAGGGCGGCGAGGACCCCCGCGGCGAGCGCAGCCCCCGCGTAGAGCAGAAGTCCCGGGATGGTGCCGAGCAGCCGCTCGCGGACGCTGTCGTAGGCGATGCCCACCGAGACGGCGCCGACGATCGTCCCGTGTGCGTCGCGGAGGGGGACCTTTGCGCGTGCCGAGCGGCCCAGGGTGCCGTCGTCGATCTGCATGATCTCCCGGCCGGCCAGGGCCGTGCTGGGATCGGTGGAGACGTGTTTGCCGATCTGTGGGGTGTCGGTGTGCGACCAGCGGACCCCGCGGGTGTCCATCACCACGATGTAGAGCGCGCCGGTCGCCCGCCGGATCCGTTCCGCCTCGGCCTGTACCGGCCCGCCGGGGCTTGGCTCGGTGCTGGTCAGGTTGTGCACCAGGCCGGGTTCGGCGGCGGTCGTCTGGGCGATGGACAGAGCCTGGCGCATCGCCTGGTCGTCGAGTTGGTGGCTGAGCGGGGCGAGGAAGAGCCCGGTGACGAGCATGACCACCCCGGTCGTGATGGCGACCTGGGTGAGCAGGACCTGGGCGAAGACACGGCGGGGCCAGTGAATCCGCATGTGCTCGTCCTCTGCCTTCCGCCCGCCTGGGAATCTGCTGATCCGTTTGCTGTGTAAACGCAACGTAAACGTCGCTGCCGTCGCTGACCAGCCCTCGTAGCACTTTCGTTCTTCCGGCGTGAGCAGAACGAGCAGAACCGCAGGTTATGGGCAGAAGCAGGAGTTGTGAGCGCAAGGGTGCCGTCGTGCCCGGGCCGCATCTAGCGTCCCGCCCCATGAACAGCGAAACGAGCCCCGCCATCGAGCTGCGGGGGGCGAGCAAAGCGTTCCGGACTCCGTCGGGGGCGCTCCACACCGCCGTACGAGATCTGGACCTCACGATCGGGCGCGGTGAGTTCGTTGCCGTGGTGGGACCTACCGGCTGCGGCAAATCGACAACGCTGACCCTGGTCAGCGGCCTGGAGGAGCCCACCGAGGGAGAGGTGCTGGTCGCCGGTGAGCCGGTGCGTGGCATCGGCGACAAGGTCGGCTTCGTCTTCCAGCAGGACGCGGTCTTCCCCTGGCGCACCGTGCTGTCCAACGTGATGGCAGGCCCCCGCTTCCGGGGCGTGCCGAAGCCCGAGGCGAAGGAACGCGCCCGGGAGTGGCTCGCCCGGGTCGGCCTGTCCTCCTTCGAGGACCGCTATCCCCACCAGTTGTCCGGCGGCCAGCGCAAGCGTGTCGCACTCGCGGCCACGTTCGTCAATGATCCCGAGATCCTGCTCATGGACGAACCGTTCTCCGCACTCGATGTGCAGACCAGGGCCCTGATGTCCGACGAACTGCTGGAGCTGTGGGCCGGCACCGGCGCCTCCGTCGTCTTCGTCACCCATGACCTGGAGGAGTCCATCGCGCTGGCCGACAAGGTCGTGGTCATGACCGCGGGACCGGCCACCGTCAAGGAGGTCTTCGAGATCGATCTGCCCCGCCCGCGCAAGGTCGAACAGGTGCGTCTGGAGCCCAGGTTCCTGGAGATCTACCGGGAGATCTGGTCCTCGCTCGGCGAAGAAGTCCGCATCACCCGCGAGAGGGGTGCACTCGATGTCGCCTGATTCCATCACCGCGAGCGCCGCCGTCACCAAGACCGAGCGGACCCAGGCCAGAGCGCGAGCCACCCGCAACCGCAGGTTCCTGGTGCTCGGAAGCCGGATCGCGCTGCTCTTCGCGGTCATCGGGCTGTGGGAGTGGCTGGCCCGGACCGCGGTCATCGATCCGTTCAACTTCTCCATGCCGTCGAAGATCTGGGACCAGATCCGCACCTGGGTCGTCGACGGCACCGCACAGGGCTCCCTGTGGGAGCAGATCTGGTACACGCTCTACGAAGCACTGCTCGGCTGGGTCATCGGTGTGATCGCCGGTGTGCTGCTCGGTATCGCGCTGGGCCGGATCCAGTTCGCCGCCGATGTCCTCGGCCCCTACATCAAGGTGCTCAACGCCCTGCCGCGCATCGTGCTCGCCCCGATCTTCCTGATCTGGTTCGGCCTCGGCCCCGCTTCGAAGGTGGCCTCGGCGGTCGTCCTCGTGTTCTTCCCCGTCTTCTTCAACGCGTTCCAGGGCGCCCGGGAGGTGGACCGCAACCTCGTCGCCAATTCCCGCATTCTGGGTGCCAGCAACCGCCAGGTCACCTTCCAGGTGGTCATCCCCTCGGCCACTTCATGGATCTTCACCAGCCTGCACGTGAGCTTCGGCTTCGCGCTCATCGGCGCCATCGTCGGTGAGTACATCGGTGCCACCAAGGGGCTCGGACTGCTGGTCGCCGCTTCCCAGGGCACCTTCAACGCCGCCGGCGTCTACGCCGCGATGGTGATCCTCGCGGTCGTCGCGCTGCTGGCCGAAGGCCTGTTGACCTTCCTCGAGAAGCGGCTCTTCCGCTGGAAGCCGGCTGACGCCGACTCCGCGCGCTGACCTCTGCTCCACACAGCGGCGCCCACTCCCCGGGCCGCCCGCCATTCGAATATCCGATTGCTTCTTCACGAGGACGTGAACCAGATGCGTACACTCACCCGGGTCTCGGCCGTCGCCGTCGCCGGCGCACTCGCCCTGACCACCCTGACCGCCTGTGGCTCCAACTCCTCCGGCGGTGCCTCCGACGGCAAGAACGTCAAGGTCAAGATCATGGTGGGGGGACTCGACAAGGTCATCTACCTGCCCGCGATGCTCACCGAGCGGCTGGGCTACTTCAAGGACGAAGGGGTGTCGGTACAGCTCCTGACCGAGCCGGCGGGCGTCCAGGCCGAGACCGCCCTGGTCTCCGGAGATGTGCAGGGAACGGTCGGCTTCTACGACCACACCCTCGACCTCCAGGTGAAGGGCAAGCAGGTCGAGTCGGTCGTCCAGTTCTCACAGGCTCCTGGCGAGGTCGAGATCGTCTCCAACCAGGCGGCGGGCGACATCAAGTCACCGAAGGACTTCAAGGGCAAGAAGCTCGGTGTGACGGGCATCGGCTCCTCGACCGACTTCCTGACGAAGTACCTCGCCGTCAACAGCGATGTGCAGACCAGCCAGTTCACGCCCGTCGCGGTGGGAGCGGGTCAGACCTTCATCTCCGCCCTCCAGCAGGGCTCCATCCAGGGCGGCATGACCACCGACCCGACCGTCGCCACCATCCTGGACAAGAAGCTCGGCAAGATTCTCGTCGACATGCGCACCCCCGAAGGGTCCAAGCAGGCGCTCGGCGGGCTCTACCCGTCCTCCAGCCTGTACATGCAGACCGAATGGGTCAACAGTCACAAGGAAACCGTCCAGAAGCTGGCCAACGCCTTCGTCAGGACACTGAAGTGGATGTCCACGCACAGCGCGGACGAGATCGCGGCCAAGATGCCCGCCGACTACGCGCAGGGAGGCGGCAAGGCCCTCTACGCGCAGGCCATCAAGAGCACGCTGCCCATGTTCACCACGGACGGCGTCATGCCGGCGGACGGACCTGCCACCGTCGAGCGGGTCCTGAAGGCCTTCAACCCGAACTTGAAGAACGCCGAGGTCGACCTCGACAAGACCTTCACCACGGAGTTCGTCAAGAACGCAGGCTGACCTCAGGCAAGCCGATCCCCCGAACGGCGGAACACGCCGTACGAGGCTGATGCGATACGGACCGGCGCCCGGCGAAGGGCGACAGAGGCGCTTGACGGAGAGGCCGATCCCTCCGTCAAGCGCCTCTGTCACCTTCTGGCTAAGGTCGACGAGGGGCCCGAGTACCTGATCGACGGAGGCTCCCATGGAACTGAAGCTTGAAGCGCGCGACGTGGCCCCGCGCCTCGCCACCGGTGTGTTCATCCTGAACTCGGGGCTGAGCAAATTGCGAGCGGACCAGGAGACGGCGGCGGGCGTGCACGGCATGGCCTGCATCGCCTATCCGTTCTTGGAGAAGTTGGACGCACGGCGCTTCACCCGGCTGCTCGCCCTGTCCGAGATCGCTGTCGGCGGGACGCTGCTCACCCCCTTCGTACCGACCAGGCTGGCCGGAGCGGCGCTCACCGGGTTCTCCGCGGGGCTGGTCGGTCTGTACCTGAGGGTTCCCGGAATGCGGGAGCCCGGCAGTCTGCGTCCTACCCAGAACGGCATCCCGCTGGCCAAGGATTTCTGGATGCTGGGCATGGGAATCGGATTCCTGGGCGCGCATTCACCACGTGGAGGCGAAAGCGCGCGCCGGTGTCCGTGGCACCGGTGCGGACGTCACTGACGGGACGACCCGCTCCGGGCGGGCGGTCGGCGTCCGCTACCCGCGACCCACCTGACGTGCGGCGGACCTGCGACGCGTGTCGATGGCAGGGTCCGGGCGCGGGAACGGCGATGGTGTTCGCATGAACAGCGCAGACCTTTTGACGGACGCGTTCACACGAATCCAGGAAGCGGTGCACTCGGCGGTCGAGGGCCTGTCCACCGACGACCTGCACGTCCGGCTCGACGACGGCGCGAACTCGATCGCCTGGCTGGTGTGGCACCTCACCCGGATCCAGGACGACCATGTCTCGGATGCGGCCGGTGTGCAGCAGGTCTGGTTCTCCCAGGACTGGGCCTCCCGATTCGATCTGCCCTTCGACAAGGGAGCCACCGGATACGGGCAGGGCAGCAAACAGGTCGCGGCTGTCCGGGTGGGCTCACCCGAACTGCTGCTCGGCTACTACGACGCCGTCCACGAGCAGAGCGTCGAGTTCATCAGCGGGCTCCACCCCAGGTCCCTGGAGCGCATCGTGGATGAGACCTGGTCGCCGCCGGTCACCCTCGGCGTGCGTCTGATCAGCGTCGTCGCGGACGACCTGCAGCATGTCGGCCAGGCAGCATTCGTCCGGGGTTCGCTGGAACGCCGGTAGCGCCGTTCGCGGCCGGGCGGTGCGCGCTCCGCGTGCCGCCCGGGCCCGGCGACGCTGCCCACGGATCACGAGTAGAAGTTGCGCTCCCACCGGTGCTTGGCCAGCACGGCCAGCTGGTCGTTGGTGAGCGGGCGTCCGTCGCTCAGGGCCGTGTTGCGCTCGACGTTGCGTACGGAGCGCATTCCGGGGATGACGGTGGAAACCGCGGGCGAACTCAGTACGAACCGCAACGCGTGCTCGGCGATCTCATCGGGGGCGATGCCGAGGTCGGCGACGATCGCGGCCACCCGCTGTTCGACCTGTGCGGGGCGGTCGTCGCGGAAGTAGCGGTTGCGCCAGTCGCCCTCGGGAAACGTCGTACCGGCGGTGATCCGGCCGGTGAGGCCGCCCTCGTCCAGCGCCACTCGCACGACGACACCGACGCCGTGCTCCTCACAGGCCGGCAGCAGCGCGTCGGCCGGCGCCTGGTCGAAGAGGTTGTAGATGACCTGCACGCTGTCCACCGTGCCGCTGCGCACGAGCGCGAGTGCGTTGTCGGGCTGGTGGTCGTTGATGGAGACCCCGAACAGGCGGATCTTGCCCTCCTGCTTCAGCTCCGCGATCGTCTCCAGCCAGTCACCACGGCCGACCCAGTCATCGCTCCACACATGGAACTGGAGTACGTCGAAGTGGTCCAGGCCGCTGCTGCGCAGACTGGTCTCCAGGCTCTTGCGGATGTGCTCGCCGGGGAACGCCTCGGCCGGGTCCAGTCCGTCGGGCGCCGGCCACGTGCGGTTCTTCGGCGGCACCTTGGTCGCGACGAGCACCTCGTCGTCGGCCCGCTCACGGACGACCCGGCCGACGATTCGCTCGCTCTCGCCGTAGCCGCGCGCCGTATCGATGAAGTTCACGCCGAGGTCGATGGCCCGGTGCAGGGCGCGTACGGATTCGTCCTCCGTGGCACCCACCCAGCTGGACTCACCGATGCCCCACGCGCCGTATCCGATCTCGGACACGGACAGTCCACTGCGTCCCAGCTCGCGGTAGCGCACAATCATCCTCCACGTCATCGTCCTCGTCCTGACCGAGCCGACGGCTTACGCCAGGAATCACGTTGACAATAAGCGACTCGGGCGGCCGGGTCAGTCGGGTTTCGCCGCGGCCGAAGTCGCCCGTACGCGGGCCGATGGTGCAGGTGCCGCGGAGTGGCCGAGGTAGTAGCTCACAACCCCTGTCCCGGTGCTGCCGTGGCGTCCACGGCATAGCGCGGCGCGTGCCGCGGCCAGGGCCTGGCGGCTTCGATCTGCGCGGCGAGTTCGAGCAGGCGCTTCTCACCGCCGGGCTTGGCGACGAGCTGCACCGCGACAGGCATCGCGTCGTCGTCCACCCCCACAGGCACGGCGAGCGCCGGCCAACCCGCGATGTTCCAGGAGCCGAAGAGTGAGGCCGTACGGGTGCTGACCGCCGAGGTGCGCAGCGCGCCGTGCTCGCCCCAGCGCTTCGCCTGCGCTGCCGGCCGGCTGAGCGCGGGCAGCAGCAGGACGTCGATCTGTCCGAAGAAGCGTTCTGCCGCTTCGGTGCGCCAGCGGTCCCGCGCCTGGTCCCCTCGCAGGTGCGTGGCCGTCAGCGTCCTGCCGATCGCGGCCAACCGCCGGGTGCGCCGGTCGAGTTCGGCGCGGTCGAGTCCCTCGGCGCTCCGGTGCGCCGAGGCGTACCAGGTGCCCAGCGACGCAGGTCCCAGCCATGCCGGGTAGCGCCGGGTGTGCCGGGTCACCGTGTGCCCGAGTCCTTCCAGCAGTTTTCCGGCCTTCAGCGCGGCATGGCGGTATTCGGCGGCGATCGGAAAGCCCGGCGACATCGACCGGACCGAGACACCGATTCGCAGCGGGCCCGGTTCGCCGAGCTGCGCGTAGTCCGGTTCACCGGACATCACGGCCAGTCCGAGCGCGGCGTCCCGCACCGTGGTCGCGATCGGTCCGTTCTCGACCAGGTCGAACCAGGTCAGTTCGTCCGGTGCGTGCGGCACGACGCCGCGCCCGGGCTTGATCCCGATGGTTCCGCAGCAGGCGCAGGGGATGCGGATCGAGCCGAACCCGTCGTTGCCGTGCGCCAGTGGGACCAGGCCGGCGGCCACCGCGGCCGCGCTGCCGCCCGAGGAGCCACCGGGTGTGCGCTGCTCGTTCCAGGGGTTGCGGGCGATCCCGTAGACGCTGTCCGCCATCGGGACCAGGCAGAGTTCCGGCACGTTGGTCAGACCGATCACCACGGCGCCCGCGGCCCGCAGCCGCTCGACGATCACATGGTCGGCGGCGCTGCGGTCCGGCGCAGTGGCAGCGGATCCGCTGCGGGCCTGCTCGCCCGCGACCGCGATGTTGTCCTTGATCGCAACCGGGACCCCTGCGAGCGGCAGGGAAGCGCGGTCGACCCTCCGGTCCACCGCTTCGGCCTCTGCCTGCGCCTTCTCCGCCCGCACGTGCCGGAAGGCGGACAGGCTCGGGTCGAGCCGCGCGATGCGGTCCAGATGCTGGCGGGTGACGTCGGCCGCGCCGGCCCGTCCTTCACGTACGGCGGCAGCGATGTCGACGGCGGTGCGGCCGGTCCAGTCAGTCATGGTTGATGAGTCAACCTCGCGCTGCCCGCACCGCCAATGCCTCTGCACCCGTGTTACCGAACGGTAATCTCTTGCGGTACGGGGTGGGGCGGCCGGGGGACAAGTTGTGAGCCGGTTCCCGTGGAGGAGACTGGGAGCACGAGGACGCAGATGCAGGACGAGGCTGGTGGACATGGGTGCACCGGACGTCGAAAATCGAACGGACCGGCTCGACGCGCACACGATACGGATCGGGGCCCGGGCCGAAGTCGGAGTGCGAGGCGTCATCACCGGATGGAGCCGGGAAGCGGAGCAGTTGCTCGGATACCCGGCCGAATGGGTGCTGGGCCGACCGGCGACGGAGTTCCTGGCCACGGCTGTGGAATCGACTGATGCCGATGGCGCAATGAGCGTGGTGCGTCATCGCGACGGCCGACCGGTGCCCTGCAGGCTGACCATCTGCCCTGTGGAATCGACGGGGACAGGAAGCGGTGCCGACGCGCGGTGGACGGTGACGCTCGTCCCGACGGGCCCCCCTGAGTCGGACCTGGACCGGGCGCTGCTCGAAGCGCTGTTCACCCGGTCCCCGGTGGGGCTCTTCGTTCTCGACCCGCAGCTGCGGCTGGTGCGGTTCAGCAGCGCCGCGGAAGGCATGCACGGCGCCCCTGCTGCGGGAGCGCTCGGCAAACGGCCGACCGAGGCATGGCCCGACTTCAGCCCGGAGCTGGTGGAACGGGTGTTGACTCGTGTGCTGGACACGGGTGAACCGGTGATGGGTTTCGAGAAGCACGGCAAGCCGCCGGGGGATCCTGACCACACGCACGTCTACTCGGTCTCCGCGTTCCGCCTCGAGGACGACGACGGCCGTGTTCTGGGAGTGGCTGACGCCGCGGTCGACGTCACCGAACGCTACCTCGCGCAGGAGCGGCTCGCTCTGCTCGCCGAGGGCGGTTCTCGCATCGGTACCGGACTCGATGTGATGCGCACGGCCCAGGAGTTGGCCGAGGTGGCGGTGCCCAAGCTGGCCGACAGCATCGGCGTGGAGGTTCTGGAGCCGGTACTCATGGGCGAGGAGATCTCTTCCGGCCCGGTGCAGTCCGGGGCCGTGCTGCGTCGGGCCGCGTCGCGGTCCCGGCGGCCGGGCACCCGGCCGGGCGCCTACCCGGTCGGCGAGTCCAGCACCTTCCCGCCGACGTCACCGTCGTCGCAGGCTCTCTCCGATCTGCAACCGCGGCTGATCAGCCCGCTGACCCCCGACAGCGACTGGGTGCGGAGCGATCCCGTTCGCGGCCGGCGGATGCTGGAGGAGAAGATCCACTCACTCATGTTCGTACCGCTGGTCGCCCAGGACCGTGCCCTGGGGATCGCCACCTTCTACCGCTGGGGGGAGCAGGGCCCGTTCCAGCAGGACGATCTCACGGTGGCCACCGAGCTCGGGCGCCGCACCGCTCTCTGTCTGGACAACGCCCGCCGCTACCTGCGCGAGCACGACTCCCTGATGGCGCTGCAGCGCAGTCTGCTTCCGACGGGACCTCCCCGGAACAACGGGGTGGAGGTGGCCTACGAGTACGTGCACGGCGGGGCCGGCGGTGACTGGGTCGATGTCGTGCCGCTGTCGGGGGCCCGGGTGGCGCTCGTGGCAGGCAGCGTGCCCGGGCGTGGCATGGAGGCAGCCGCCGCCATGGGACGGCTCCGCGCGGCCGTGCACACGCTCTCCGATCTGGACCTGGAGCCCGACGAGATGCTCGCTCGCCTCGATGACCTGGTACGCCGTCTCGCCGACGACGCCGGTCCGCGGCGCGACGGCAACGAACCCGCCCACGAAGCAGGCTCCGAAGCGCCCCATGCCGACTCGGGTGCCTGGTGCACCTTCCTCTATCTGGTCTACGACCCCATCTCCCTGCGCTGCTGCGCGGCCGGCGCGGGCCATCCCGGCCCCGCTGTCGTCCACCCGGACGGGACAGCGATGATGCTGGACGTTCCGCCCGCCGCTCCACTCGGCCTCCCCGGGCCGTCGTTCGCGAAGACCGACGTGATGCTGCCGGAGGGGTCGGTGCTCGCACTCCACACCAGCGGGCGCCTGCGGGCGCGCGGCGGCGATCCGGAAGAGGCGCGACTCGCGGACCTGCTCGCCCGGCCGTCCGGGTCGGTGCAGGAGACGGCCTGCATGATCACCGAGGCGCTGGTCCCGGAGCAGGCCGGCCAGGACGCCGCCGTCCTCGTCGCCCGTACCCACGCGCTGGACCCCGGCCGGGTCGCATCGTGGGACCTGCCGACGGACCCGGCCGTGGTCTCCACGGCCCGGTCGCTCGTCACCCGCCAACTCACATCATGGAACCTGCGCGAGGAGGCGTTCGCCACCGAGCTCATCGCCAGCGAGCTCGTCACCAACGCCATGAGGCACGCCGAGGCCCCCATCCGACTGCGCCTGATCCACGACCTCGTCCTGACCTGCGAGGTCTTCGACGGCAGCAGCACCGCGCCACGGCTTCGACATGCCCGCACCACCGACGAGGGCGGCCGGGGGCTGTTCCTCGTAGCCCAGTGCTCCGACCGCTGGGGAACGCGTTACACGCAGCAGGGCAAGACCATCTGGACCGAGCAGAAGCTGGTCCACGAAGCGGGGGAGCCGGCCTGAACGGCCCGTGGCGAGTTCCGGATCGGGACCGGAAGCCGATGCGGCGTCAGATGCTCCTGGCCGAACAGGACATGGCCCGATCGACGGCCGCCGGTACGTGGGTGGCGTCGTAGATCTCGACGTGGGAATCCGCTTCGTATGCGACCTCGGTGATCAACGGTGTGGGCGGATCCCGTGACCACTCGGGCCGCGTTCTCCTGGGCGCGCGGCATGCGAGCAGACCACCGTGTTCCTCGGACGATCCCGTTGAATCTCTTGACGGTCATCCGATGACTCTCTACGTTCTCGGCTCAACAGTCCTGCAGAGCGCCTAGAAGTCCGCTCATACATTGGATGAATGATGCGGTAGGCGTCCGACGAAACGTCAAGGAGCCCCGTTGAGCCGGAGATCGGAACCATCACGCCCGTTCCGCCGATTGTGGGCCGTTGTGACGTCGGCGGCCGTGAGCGCGGGGCTTACGCTGCTGCCGGCGGCCGTCGCGCACGCCGAAGGCGTCGCGAGCGTGAGCCTGCATGTCTCCGTGGCCGGCAGCGACCGCGCCGCCGGCACGTCCGCTCGTCCGTTCCGCACGATCGAGCGGGCACAGAAGACGGCGCGTGTCCTGGCTCGCACGAAGCATGTGGCGGTCCGGGTGGTCGTGCACGGCGGTACGTATCACCTGCAGCACACTCTCAGTTTCGACACCCGTGACTCCGGCAGTGCGCATACTCCGGTCACTTACACCGCGGCGCCCGGCGAGAAGGTCGTCATCAGCGGCGGCCGGGCCCTCACGCCCCGGTGGCACGACCACACCGAGAAGATCAAGGTCGCGGACATCGGCAAGGGACTCGACTTCGACGAACTCTTCCTCGACGGCAGGCGCCAGATCCTGGCCCGGTACCCCGACTTCGACCCCGACCAGGCGATCCTGGGCGGCACCGCGGCGGACGCCATATCCCCGGCCCGGATCGCGACGTGGCACAACCCCACCACAGGGCTGGTCCGCGCCCTGCACAACGGCATGTGGGGTGGTAACTCGTACAGGATCACCGGCGTCCGTGAGGACGGCTCGGCTCAGCTCGCATGGGTCGGCGACAACAACCGCGGCAGCGGCATGCACACCACGTACCGCATGGTCGAGAACATCTTCGAGGAGCTGGACGCGCCCGGCGAATGGTTCTACGACAAGCCCGCGGGCGAGCTCTATTTCTACGCCCCCGAGGGCGCGGACCTGTCCACCGCGCGGATGGAGACCGCCGAGCGTGACGAACTGATCCGGGTCGTCGGCGAAGGTCCGGACAGCCCGGTACGCCATCTCACCTTCTCCGGGTTCACCTTCACGCAGGCCCATCGCACCCTCTTCAACCACCCGTACGAGAAACTGCAGCTCGGGGACTGGGCCATCGCGCGGACCGGCGCGGTGTACCTCAAGAACACCGAGCACGTCGATGTACGCGACTCACGCTTCGACCAGGTGGGCGGGAACGCCGTCCTTCTCGACGGCTACAACAGCAGGAACGCCGTCGCGGGCAACGAGTTCAGCCACTCCGGTGCCTCGGACGTCGCGATCATCGGCAACCCCGACGCGGTACGGGAGCCGTCCACCTGGGAAGCCTTCCGTACCACCATCACCGACACCACGCCGGGCCCGAAGTCCGAGAACTACCCGCGCGACATCGTCGTCCGCGACAACTGGATGCACGACAACGGACAGTTCGAGAAGCAGACCTCGGGCGTGCAGATGTCGATGAGCCGCCGGATCACCGTCTCCGGAAACACCATCCACGACGGTCCGCGCGCCTGCATCGACATCAACGACGGCACCTGGGGCGGGCACGTCATCGAGAACAACGACATCTTCAACTGTGTGAAGGAGACCTCCGACCACGGCCCCGTCAACGCGTGGGGCCGGGACCGTTTCTGGCCGCTGGACGCCGACGACGCCACCAAGAAGTCGTATGCGAAGCTCGATGCGATGGAGACCACCGTCATCCGGCACAACAGGATCTGGCACTCCTCGCACTGGGACATCGACCTCGACGACGGATCGTCGAACTACCTCATCGAGAACAATCTCCTGCTCAACGGCGGGGTGAAACTGCGCGAGGGCTTCCACCGGACGGTGCGCAACAACATCTTCGTCAACGGCGGGGCGCACTTCCACGTCTGGTACGCGGACAACGGCGACGTGATCGAGAACAACGTCTTCGCCACGGACGACCCGTACGACCTGATCGGCGTCGACATGGCCAGGTCCAGGCCGGTCATCGACAAGAACGTCTTCTGGAACAACGGCAAGGGTGTCGCCGGCATCGACGACGCCTGGCGGGCGCAGGGTCTGGACGTGAGCTCGGTGATCGCCGATCCGCAGTTCACCGGCAGCAACCCGTTCATGGACCCGAAGAAGCTCGACTACACGGTCTCTGCCGGTTCACCCGCGCTCGGGCTCGGCTTCGAGAACATCGCGATGGGCGGGTTCGGCAAGGCGGGCGCACCCACCCCTCCGCCGCTGCAGTGGCGGGCCGCACCGGCCGATCCGTACAAGTCCCTCGCCGAGCCGCTCCTCGGCGCCACCGCGACCCAGATCTACTCCGACGAGATCAAGTCGTCGGTGGGTCTCACCGACTACGACGGCCTCGTGCTCAAGACCGTGCCGGAGGATTCGTACGCCTACCGGAGCGGTCTGCGGGTCAATGACGTCATCCGGGAGATCAACGGCCGGAAGGTCACCGACCGGACCAGCTACTGGACGCCGTACAACAAGCTGGCGGCGGGCGGCGCGGTCGAGCTCTCGGTCTGGCGCAACCAGGCGGCCGCCGAGGTCACCTTGGCCAAACCGTCCGGCACCGAGACGCTGAACAACACGTCCGGCACCGTCTTCGCCGGGAACTGGAGCCTCTCGGTGAACCGTGGCGCCGGCGACCTCGCCGACGACGTCCACTACACGACCGCCGACGGAGCGTCCGCCTCGCTGACCTTCCACGGCACCGGGGTCGCGGTCCTCGGCGAGAAGTTCTCCGACCAGGGCAGCGTCGAGGTCTTCGTCGACGGCTCGTCGCAGGGATTGGTGGACACGACCGCCGCCACGCGCCAGGTACAGGCCGAGATCTTCGGAATCGACGGGCTGACCGCGGGTGAGCACACCGTGCAGATCGTCAAGCGCAGCGGGCAGTACACCACGCTCGACGGTTTCAAGGTGACCGACTGAGAAGGACGGCTGCGAGTCCGCCGGTGGCCGGTCCCTGCGCCATGAAGGGAGGGCGCCCTGTGCGCACGGGGCGCCGGCGAGCCCCGTGGCGCAGGGCGCGCGGCAAGAACCGCATCAAGTTCTTAAATGGTGTAAAGCGCGACAAAGGTATTGAACGGTACTAGATTTCCGTCTGGGCGAAAGTGCGGCGTTGCGGTCGGCGGGCCCCTGTGCGAACCGGAGCTGATGTGGCGGACGATGACCAGGCGGAGCGCGAGCGCGCGTCCGGGTGCCTTCATCGGCTGACGCGGTCGTCCCCATTATCTGTTGTGCCGGCCGTCCTGATGGCCGGCACACCGGCGCGTTTCGTTCTCGATGCTCCGGACGGCCCGAGCCAGGTGCCCCTGGGCATGCGCGCGATGCCCGCCGCGCTCGTCGCGACGAAGAACGGTCGCAGCCGGTCCGCCGTACAGCGGACCGGCCAGGGTGCGCTGTCGTACCCGCCGTACGCCCTCTTCGACGAGCCGGGCCCCGCCCTGAGCGTGCTCCACGGCGGCAGCGGCTCCGAGATCGAGAAGACGCAACCGGTCACAGCCGGTGCCGCGGCCCACTGACAGCCAATTCGTCCGTCACAGGGCGCGTCGATGAGGGATCTGATGACCGACTCCGACACCGGCACCACACCGTCCGCCGCGGCCGAGGGGCGGCCTGCGGCCAAACTGACCCTGTTCACGATGGCGACGATGGTCGTCGGCTCGATGGTGGGCGCCGGGGTGTTCTCCCTGCCACGGCGGTTCGCCGAGGAGACCGGAGTCGCCGGCGCGCTGATCTCGTGGGTCATCGCGGGCATCGGCATGCTGATGCTGGCGTTCGTGTTCCAGGCCCTCGCGGTGCGCAGGCCCGATCTCGACGCGGGCGTCTACGCCTACGCCAAGGCCGGATTCGGTGAATATCTGGGCTTCTTCGCGGCGTTCGGATACTGGGCCAGCGCGTGCGTCGGCAACGTCACCTACTGGGTGCTGATCATGTCGACGATCGGCGCCATCGCGCCCGTACTCGGCGACGGTGACACGCTCCTCGCGGTCGTCCTGTCCACCGTCGGGCTGTGGGCGTTCTTCCTGCTCATCCGGCGCGGAGTGAAGGAAGCGGCGGCCATCAACCGGGTGGTGACCGTGGCCAAGGTCGTACCGATCCTGGTCTTCATCCTGCTGTCCCTCTTCTACTTCGACCCGTCCGTCTTCGCAGCGAACTTCGGCGGCGCCGACTACGCCGGCTCGCTCTTCCACCAGGTCCGCGGCACCATGCTCGCGACCGTCTTCGTCTTCCTCGGTGTCGAGGGAGCCAGCGTCTACTCCCGCCACGCCAAGCGACGCGAGGACGTCGGCAAAGCCACCGTCCTCGGATTCCTGAGCGTCTTCGCCGTCTTCGCCTCGGTCACCATCGTGTCGTACGGAATTCTGCCGATGAGTGAGATCGCCGAGCTGCGCCAGCCCTCGATGGCCGGCGTGCTCCAGGCCGCGGTCGGCACCTGGGGCAAGGTCTTCGTCAGTGTCGGGCTCATCGTCTCCGTACTCGGTGCCTATCTGGCATGGACGCTGATGGCCGCCGAGGTGCTCTTCGTCGCGGCCAAGGACGAGGACATGCCGCGCTTCCTGGGTCGTGCCACCGAGGCCGACGTCCCCGTGCCCGCCCTTCTCATGACCACCGCACTGAGCCAGATCGTCCTGGTCGTCACGATGTTCTCGGACGACGCCTTCAATTTCGCCCTCGACCTGACCAGTGTGCTCAGTCTGATCCCGTTCTTCCTCGCGGCCGCCTTCGCCGTCAAGATCGCATACAGGCCAGGCCCGGAGAGTGCCGTGGAGCGCGGGCCCCGCCGGGAACTGGTGATCGCCGCGCTGGCGACGCTCTACACCGCGTTTCTGGTGTACGCCGCCGGGCTGAGGTTCGTACTGCTCTCGTTCATCCTCTACGCCCCGGCGACGTTCTTGTTCGTCAAGGCGAGGCGGGAGCAGAACAGGCGCTTGTTCTCGCCCGCCGAAGCTGTCATCTGCGCCGTCTCGATCGCCGGTGCCGTCGTGGGCGTGATCGCCCTGGCGGTCGGCTGGATCGAGCTCTGACCTGCCTGCCTCAGCCGTCCCGTCTCCCTCGCCCCATGCGGAAAGGCACACACCGTGACCGACACATCAACGTCCGCGCCGGCACTCGGCGTCCATTCCGAGGTCGGCAGGCTGCGCAAGGTATTGGTCTGCGCGCCGGGTCTGGCACACCGCCGGCTCACCCCTACCAACTCCGACGACCTGCTCTTCGACGACGTCATGTGGGTGGAGAACGCCCAGCGCGATCACGCCGACTTCGTCGACAAGCTGGCGCAAGGCGGTGTCGAGGTCGTCGAACTGCACGACCTGCTCGCCCGGACCATGGCGATTCCCGAGGCCCGGACATGGCTTCTGGACCGGAAGATCACCGCGAACGAGGTGGGCATCGGGCTCATCGACGACACACGCGCCTTTCTGGAATCACTCGATCCGCGCGGGCTCGCCGAGTACCTGATCGGCGGTCTCGCCACAACGGATCTGCCGGACGAGTTCCGCTCCGGGTACGTCACCCTGGCCCGCGATTCGACGGGCGCACGCGAGTACCTCATGCCACCGCTGCCGAACACGCTCTACACGCGTGACACCACCTGCTGGCTCTACGGCGGCGTGACCATGAACCCGCTCTACTGGCCGGCCCGGCACGGCGAAACCCTTCTGATGAAGGCCATCTACACCTTCCACCCGGACTTCATGGGCTCCACCGTGTGGTGGGGAGACCCGGAACTGGACTGGGGCCAGGCCACGTTCGAGGGCGGCGACATCATGCCCGTCGGCAACGGCGTCGTGCTCATGGGCATGAGCGAGCGCACCTCCCGCCAGGCCATCACCCAGGTCGCGGCCTCACTCTTCAGGAACGGCGCCGCCGAGCACGTCATCGTCGCGGGGATGCCGAAGCTCCGCTCGGCGATGCACCTGGACACCGTTTTCACTTTCGCCGACCGGGACATCGTGACGGTCTACCCGACGATCATGGAAGCGGTTCATACCTTCTCCCTGCGCCCCGAAGACAACGCTCCTGGTGTCGGCATCACCGACGAGGGATCGTCGGCGTTCGTCGATGTCGTCGCCAAGGGTCTGGGCCTGCCCGGTCTGCGGGTGATCGAGACAGGCGGCGACGTGTACGCGTCCGAGCGGCAGCAGTGGGACAGTGGCAACAACGCCGTCGCCCTGGAGCCCGGTGTCGTCTTCACCTACGACCGCAACACGCAGACCAATACCCTTCTGCGCAAGGCCGGGGTCGAAGTCATCACCATCGTCGGCGCCGAACTCGGCCGTGGGCGTGGCGGCGGCCACTGCATGACCTGCCCGCTCATCCGTGAACCCGTCGACTTCTGAACCGACTCGCCCGCTCCGGGCACTCTCCCGTGCAGACGGTTGTGCTCCCCGGCCCGTCCCGTCGGCGGCACGGGCCGGAGCGTGGGGTCACACGGTGACGGCGGACACTGAGGCAGGCGGACCATGAAGGATGACGGCATCGACTACACGGCAGTGTTCCGGGGCCTGCCCGGCATGGTGGCGCTGATCACCCCGGAACTGATGTTCGCGGATGCGAACGATGAGTTCCTTCGCATGTCCGGTCGCACGCGCGACCAGGTCGTCGGCCGGTACCTGTTCGACGTGTTCCCCGACAATCCGAACAACCCCGCCGCGACCGGCATGCGGAATCTGGAGGCGTCGCTCCGACGGGTGCTGGCCACCGGCGAGCGGGACGCCATGGCGCTGCAACCCTATGACGTCCAGTCCTTGGAGCGGCCGGGCGAATGGGTGGAACGGTACTGGAGCCCGGTCAACGCCCCGGTGTTCGGCCCCGACGGGCGGGTGGTCCTGCTGGTGCACCGGGTGGAGGAGGTGACCGAGCTCATCAAGGCCCGCGGCGGCCCCGACACCGACCGAACCCGCGTGTTGGAGGCCGAGCTCTACACCCGGGCCCGGGAGCTGCAGGAGGTCAACGAACGGCTGCGGCAGGCCCATGCCCGGGAGCGTGAGGTGGCCCTCGCCCTGCAGCAGGCCATGCTGCCCGTCCCCGGACCCGTCGGCCGCCACCGCCCCGCCGTGCGGTACCGGCCCGCAGCCGGCTCGCTGAACGTGTGCGGCGACTGGTACGACCTGGTCGATCTGCCCGGCGACTGCGTCGGCGTCGCCGTCGGCGACGTCGTCGGACACGGCCTTCGGGCCGCCGGTGTCATGGGTCTGCTCCGCAGTGCGCTGAGCGCCGCGTCCCGGGTCGCCCGCGGCCCCGCCCAGGCCCTGGAGGTCGTCGACCTGTACGCCCGTTCGGTCGACGGTGCCGAGAACACCACCGTCGTCACGACCCGCATCGACTGGGACGCGCGCACCATCAGCTACAGCAGCGCCGGGCACCCCCCGCCCGCACTGCTGCACACCGACGGCGCCGTGGAGTTCCTCGACCAGGCCACCGACCCCCCGCTCGGCGCCCACCCGGACTTCGTTCCCCGGCCCCAGGGCACCGCCGTCTTCGCCGCCGGGGAGGCCCTCGTCCTGTACACGGACGGCCTGATCGAACGCCGCCGCGAGGACATCGACGTCGGCCTCGCCCGCCTCGCCGACTCCCTCGTCCGCCACCAGGACATCGACCCCGAAGCCCTTGCCGACGCCGTCCTGCTCGATCTGCTCCCGCCCGACGGCCCCACCGACGACACCGCCCTGGTCATCGTCCGGCTCTGACCCTCCCCGTCCGCCGATGTCCTGCCGCCCCGCGGGCCCGGACCGTGCCCCGCGAGACGTGGCCGCCTGCGTCCAGGAGCGGAACACCTGTCCCATGATTCCCTCATGAGTACACGTCAGCCCGCCGCCCGGCGGCATGCCTCCTGGATCGAGCTCTTCTTCGACCTGGTCGTCGTCGCGGGTGTCCTCCAGCTCTCGCACCTGTTGCACGACAGCCCGACAGCCGCCGACCTGGGCCTGTACGTGGTGCTCTACCTGGCGTTCTGGATCGCGTGGGTCTGCTTCACCGTCTACGGGAACGTGGAGGGAAGCCGCGCCTGGACGCCCGGTTTCCTGCTGGCGATGTTCGGGCTGGCCGTCATGGTCGCGTCCGTGCCCGGCATCAGCACCGACCACGCCCTGGCGTTCGCGATCGCGTACGCCTTCGTGCGCTGGCTGTCCGGCCGGCTCTGGCGGCCCGGACAGATCGTGGTGGACTGGCCGCTCGCTCAAGTGGGCGGCGGGACGCTGCCCTGGATCGTCTCGCTGTGGGTGGATGCCCCGGTGCGGTACTGGCTGTGGGCTCTGGGCCTCGCGTTCGACCTGCTGATCATGCTCACCGCCTCGGGCAGCCGCATGCTCCGGGACGCACAGGACCGCGTGCAGCGCGTCGTCAGGAAGCGAGGACACTCCGATCGGCTGCCGGTCATCGAGGCGGCCTACTCCGATGTGCCGCACATGGTGGAGCGACTGGGCCTCTTCGTCATCATCGTGCTGGGCGAGGGGGTCGTCCGGATCACCTCGGCAGCTGCGGACACCGCCTGGGACGTGCCGATGGCCGGTGTCGCGACCGGTGGCTTCGTCCTGCTCGTCGCGCTGTGGAGCATGTCCCTGCTGCACGGCTTCGGCGGCGTGCCGAAGCCCGGACCGGACGACCTGCCCGTGCGGGTGACCCTGACGCTGCACTGTGTGACAAGCTGCACGATCGCCGTCCTGGCCGCGGGGCTGGGGCTGGCCATCGCCCATCCGCACGGCCCCGCCCCGGACGAGGCACGCTGGCTGCTGTGCGTGGGTCTCGCCGTGTACTTCGGTGTCGGGTTGCTGGCCGCGGCGGCGGCCCGTGCGCCATGGGGGCACACCCTCGCCTGGGCGCTGCCCTGTCTGCTGCTGACGCTCGCGCTCGGCGGGTTCGCCGGCCACTTCGGTGCGGTGTGGCTGGTCTGGGGACTGGTCGCAGCAGTGGTCTGGCAGATCACCTGCGTATCGGATGCGGGCGCAGGGCTGCGCGTGCGGAGCCGTAGCTGACCTTCACGGGCAGATTGTTTTACCTATACGAAAACGGTTGCGGGGGAGGTGAGAGGGACAATGGTCATGTGTCGGGTGCAGACAGGAAGCAGGCGGCGGGCAGGCGGTCCGTGGGACGGCCGCGCAGGCTCGACCCCGACACGATGGTCGCCACCGCGCGGCGCATCCTCGAGGAAGAGGGCCTGGACGCCCTGAGCATGCGACGGGTGGCGAAGGAGCTCGGCAGCACGCCGATGGCGCTCTACCACTACGTACGGGACAAGGACGAGCTGCTGATGCTCACCCTGTCCGGGACCGCGGGGGCCTTGCCGCGCCCCGAACTGCCCGAGGACCCGCGCGCGCGGCTGCTCGCGGTCTCTGTGCACGCGCATGAGATCCTCCGCCGGATGCCGTGGGTGCTCGACGTCCTGGCGCTGGGCGAGCTCACCGACAGGGATGCCCTGTGGATAGTGGAGGAGATCCTCGACTGCTCCCAGAAGTGCGGTCTCTCCCCGGCCCGGGCGGTACGGGCCTGCTGGACGATCTGGCAGTACATCTACGGCGACCTGATCTTCCGCAGGGCCGCCGCCCGCCGTGCGGAGCACCCGCCGAGCAGGCACTACTTCCCCGAGATGGTCACCGAGGAGGACGCGGAGGAGCTGCCGAGGCTCACTGCGATCAAGGACCAGTGGCGCGCCTACGCCGCCGACTACTCGGTCGCCGACGAGCTCGACGCGATCATAGACGGCCTCATCCGCCGGGGAACCCGCGGCTCGGACGAGCCCGCGCTGCCGTCCTGAGGCGCCTGTGCCTCCAGATCCTCTTGAGGCACAGCGCGCGGGTGTGGGCGACAATGGAAGACGCAGGCAGCGGACTCGCCGCCGAAGATCGTTGGGCGGAGCCCCTTATGGATTACCCAGAAAGTTACGAGCTGGTATTTCAGGCATCTGCCGTCGAGGACGACGCCGTGATCGTTCGGCGGACCGTGCGGGAGGGGGCCGGCGGCTACCCCATCTACGAGGACGAGACAGGCATCGTACGCGCGGAGATCAGCGAGAACGGCGAGGTGCGGATGATGGCCAGCGGCGGACACCAGGTGCTCGGCTCACCACTGGTCCGTGCGGTCAGCGAGCACTGAGCGACCTCGTGCGTGGTATGGAACGCAGCTGTCGATGGACACTTCGTTCGCACGCATGAGGACCCGTTCCAGGTGCGTCGCTGCGGGGTCCGCGGTGGTGATCATCAGCATCCAACTGCTCGGTTCGGTACGGCCGGTGGTGCACCTCGACCATCGGCCGTCGTTTCCAACGGGTCGTCGTTTCTGGGGGGCTGACGGAAGATCAGGCGGGCCTCGCTACGCGGGAATTCGCTGAACGGGCAATGGGCATGCGATGGGGCGTGCGCCGATGCTTGTCCGCGGTCCGTCCGTGTCGAGACGGCTGCACCGGGTAACCGCGCTCCGGGTGGCCGACGGCAGAAGCGGTGAGCCCACGGCAGAGGCCGATGGTTCGCCGCCCACTCATGGACAGAGCGGCGAAACCATCGGCCTGTGCGTGCTGCGGTCCTACTTGTGCGGGCGCGTGTCGCCGCTCATGTTGCTGAGCTGCTCGCTCTGCTCCTGCAGCTTCCGAGCCTTCTCCTCGAGCCGCTGACGCTGCTCGGGATCGGTGGCGCGCTCCGCGGCCTCGGTCATGTGCTTGGCCTTCTCGCGCATCTGCTGGGCTCGGCCACTGGTTTCGCCTGCAACGCTCATCGTCACTCCTTGGACGCTAGGTGAAGAGCGGGCTCCATCAGAGAACCAGCGTCGCGGGCTCTCCGCATTCCGAAGCGTTACGCTGCGTCACCGTCAGGGCTGCGCGGCCGTGGGACGGCGTGACGCTGGCATGATCGGGGGCATGAACGAGCGCATGATCGCCGCGTGTGACGGGGCATCGAAGGGTAATCCGGGGCCTGCGGCCTGGGCATGGGTCGTGGCCGATGCCCAGGGGAGCCCTCGACGTTGGGAGGCGGGGCCGCTGGGAACCGCCACCAACAACGTCGCCGAACTCACCGCGCTCCAGGAACTGCTGGAGTCCACCGACCCGGGCGCGGAGATCGAGGTCCGGATGGATTCCCAGTACGCCATGAACGCGGTCACGAAATGGCTGCCGGGGTGGAAGCGCAACGGGTGGAAGACCTCGGCCGGCAAGCCCGTGGCCAACCGCGATCTGGTGGTCCGCATCGACACGCTGCTCAGCGGCCGGACCGTGAACTTCGTCTACGTGCCCGCCCACCAGGTGGACGGAGACCCGCTCAACGCCCTTGCCGACCAGGCGGCCAGCGAGGCCGCCGTCGCCCAGCGGGCGGCGGGTTCCGCCCATGGGTCCCCGCTGCCGATCCCCGCCCCTGCCAGGGCGTCCGGGGGCCGGAGCGGCGGTGCGGCGGCGAAGAAGACGGACGGTGCGACACGCCCCGCGCGCACCGGAGGCACTGTCCGGGCCAGGTTCGCGGGGCGCTGCCACTGCGGAAAGCCCTACGCGGCCAAGGACATGATCGCCAAGAATCCGAACGGATGGGGCCACCCCGAGTGCCGTACCGCGCCCGCCTGAGGCGACCGACTGCCGGTCCGACCTCGGGAGTAGCCCCGTAACAGGCGCTCTCCGTGCCATGATGCGGCTCCGACCGCAGCGTCCGCGGTGCTCCGCCGACGCTGCGGGAACGGCTGGACGCTGGGGGGCGTATGGGATCCACAGGTACGGTGCTGCGCGAGTTGCGCGGCGCACAGAAGACCGCCAAAGGTGTGTCGCTCTACTCGCGGTACGTGAACCGCCCGGCCGGACGGGTGCTTGCGGCCGGCGCCTTTCGGGCCGGGCTGACGCCGAACCAGGTCACACTGGTCAGCGCGGTGTTCACCTTCGCCGCCATCGCTTCGGTGGCGCTGGTCCGTCCGTCCTGGGGGCTCGGGGCAGTCGTGTACGCCGCTCTGGTGCTCGGCTTCGCCTTCGACTCGGCCGACGGGCAGCTCGCCAGGCTGACCGGGCGGGGCGGGCCCGACGGCGAGTGGCTGGACCATGTCGTGGACTGCGCCAAGATGATCCTCGTCCACACCGCCGTGCTGATCTCTTTCCACCGGTTCTTCGAGCTGCCCGGGGAGATCTGGCTGTTGCTGCCGCTGGGCTTCCTGTTCGTCGCGGTGCTGACCTTCTGTGCCGGTCTGCTGCGCGAACAGCTCGGGAGGGCCGCTGCCCACCCCGCACCGCCCGGCAGCGCCACGGCCCCGGTGTCCCGGGTGCGGGCCGTGGCGCTGCTTCCCGCCGACTACGGGGTCTTCTGCCTGGTGTTCCTACTGCTCGGGAACGAGGCCGCGTTCCGTATCGGCTATGCCGTACTCGCCGTCGTGCACGCGTTGTTCCTGGTGGCCTTCCTCGTCAAGTGGTTCAGGGAGCTGAAAGCGCTCCGGGCGGCGGGCTGACGAGCCTGTCCAGTGCCCGGCGCAGCTGGGTACTGGACGTATGCACGGTGTACGGGAAGTAGACGACCTCCACGCCGACTTCGGCGAAGTCGCGCTCGAGCCGCTTCCCCTTCTCCGTGCCCCGCCAGTCGTCCCCCTTGAAGATGACGTCGAACCTGACCTGCTGCCACGTCTCGACCTTGTCGGGAACGGTCTCGACGAACGCCGCATCCACATAGCGCACGCTGCGGACGATCTCGAGCCGCTCCGGCAGTGGAATCACCGGCTTGTGGCCTTTGGCGAGCGCGGCCATCTCGTCCGAGACAACCCCCGCCACCAGGTAGTCGCACTGGCTGCGGGCGTGCCGCAGGATGTTCAGGTGCCCTACATGGAACAGGTCGTAGACCCCTGGCGCGTAGCCGACCCTGTGCACCATCCGTTCTCTCCCCCCACGGTGAACGTGACGTCCGTGTCCCGGTCAGGTGTCCGGACATGGCGTCCGGTCCTGCGGGATATCGGTATCGGTGTTGATGGTGCAATGACCTTACTGTGAAGACCACTTGCGCATCACGTGAACGGATAAGCTCACTTTTGGGGATGTTCCCTGGAGGGAACGGGGGCTGTACCGGGGGAAGACGATCGTCCGATGTCCGATGCCGATCATCACAAGCCGTTCGAGGGCCGTCGGCTTCCCGTCGTCTGGACCGACTACGCGCCGGAGCTGACCGGAATCGGTCCGTACGCTGCCCGACTCAGGGCCGTCCCGTAATTTTTGGCGGGCTCACGACGACAGCCGTGGCATCTCGCTGCGATGTCGGAACGCCCGGACATGCCCGCATGGAGGCGCCCCTCCGCCCTGCGATGCACCGCATCTGACATCGCGCGCCGACTCACCAGGGATGAATGCGGCCTTCGCCGCATCCTCGCCCGCCGAGGCCGCTCGAGAGGCTGTTGGGTCACCGAAATATCAGTATTTGCGTGATCTGCGGCAAAACTGCACCGCGTTGCACGGCTACTGGCACAATCCGAGCCATGACGACTGATCTCCCCGGCACTCCCCAGGAATCCGTCCGCCCCCTCCTGCGACCCGGAGCCCGCATATTTGTCGCGGGCCACCGCGGGCTCGTCGGCTCGGCAGTGGTGCGCCGCCTCAGCGCCGAAGGCCACGAGGTGATCACCCGCGGTCGCGACAGCCTCGATCTGCGTGACGCCGCACCGACCGAGGCCTTCCTGCGTGACATCCGCCCGGACGCCGTGGTGCTGGCCGCCGCCAAGGTCGGTGGGATCATGGCCAACAGCACGTATCCGGTGCAGTTCCTCGAGGACAACCTGCGAATCCAGCTGAGCGTGATCGCCGGTTCGCATGCCGCCGGGGTCGAGCGGCTGCTCTTCCTCGGCTCGTCCTGCATCTACCCCAAGCGCGCCCCGCAGCCGATCTCCGAGGACGCCCTGCTCACCGGCCCGCTGGAGCCGACCAACGAGGCGTACGCGCTCGCCAAGATCGCCGGCATCGTGCAGACCCAGTCGTACCGACGGCAGTACGGCGCCTCGTACATCAGCGCCATGCCCACCAATCTCTACGGGCCCGGCGACAACTTCGACCTGGATTCCTCGCACGTGCTGCCCGCCCTGATCCGGCGCTTCCACGAGGCGCGACACGGCGGCGCACCCGAGGTCACCCTCTGGGGCTCCGGCAGCCCCCGGCGCGAGTTCCTGCACGTCGACGACCTGGCCGCGGCATGCCTCCTGCTCCTCGAGCGTTACGACGGTGACGAGCCGGTCAACGTCGGCTGCGGCGAGGATCTGACCATCCGTGAACTCGCCTCGACAGTACGTGATGTGACGGAATATCAAGGAAGCGTCTCCTGGGACACGTCGAAGCCCGACGGCACCCCGCGCAAGCTCCTGGACATCTCCCGCCTCTCCGCTCTCGGCTTCAAACCACAGATCCCGCTGCGCGACGGCATCGCCCGCACCTACGCCTGGTGGCTGGAACACCGGGACACCGACCGCTGACTCCGCCGGGCCGCGGCGGCCGTCGCAGCGCGACGGCCGCCCGACCGGCCGGCGTTCACTTCTCGCGTCCGGTGTCCCGCCGCTCTCAGTACGCCCCGCGGCCGTCGGTGACGGCGCGCAGCGTGCGGGCCATGAGCCCCAGATCCGTGGCCACCGACCAGTTGTCGACGTACCACAGGTCCAGTGCGACGGTCTCTTGCCAGGACAGGTCCGAACGTCCGCTGACCTGCCACAGGCCCGTCAGCCCGGGCCGGACCGCGAGCCGCCGGAGCTCACGCTCGTCGTAGCGGGACACCTCCTCCGGCAGAGGAGGCCGCGGACCCACCAGTGACATGTCGCCAAGGATGACGTTGAGCAGCTGCGGCAGCTCGTCGAGCGAGGTCCGGCGCAGGACCCGGCCTATCCGGGTCACCCGGGGATCGCGCCGCATCTTGAACATCGGACCGTCGTTCTCGTTGGCCGTCGCCAGCTTCGCCTTGTGCGTCTCGGCGTCCTCCACCATCGTGCGGAACTTCCACATGGTGAAAGGCTGGTTGTGCTGCCCCTGACGGATCTGACGGTGGAACACCGGGCCGGCGGAGGTGAACCGTATGGCCGCCCCGATCAGCAGCAACAGCGGTGTCAGCAGAACGAGTCCGAGGGCCGCACCGATGCGGTCCACCACGGCCTTCAGCGCCATCTGAGGCCCCCGGCGCAGCGGCGGCACGATGTGCAGCAGCGTCAGCCCGGCCGCGGAGGCGGGACGCACCCGGCCCGCCGCGATGTCCGAGAGGTCCGACAGCACGGACAGTTGGAGCCCCCCGTCGTGCAGCCCCCAGGACAGGCGTCGCAGACGTTCCCCGGAGAGCTGTGGTCCGGGTACGACCAGTGCCAGGTCCGCGTCATGGGCGAAGGCTCCGCCCAGGACCGTCGTCACGTCGTCGTCCGCCGGGGCGGGTGCGAGCCGCCCCGGCACCGGAGCCTCACCGCTCAGTGACGCCGTCCCCACGGGTATGGCGGCCACCACGGTGTAGGCGTGGTCCGTACGGGAACCGAGCAGCTGCACCGCCCGGTCCACCCCGGGCGCTTCGCCGACCACCAGCACCCGGTGCGCGGCCTGCTGTCGCCCTCCCGGCCACGGGAGGTGACGCACCGTCGACACGACGACGGTCACCAGCAGGCCGGGCGCCAGCGCCGCGACCGCGGTCACCGGCTGGACCGGCTCGCTGAACACGGTCGCGAGCACGGCCATCACGCCCATGAACAGCAGCCAGTCCCCCGGAGCGGTCAGCGCGCCCGCGAAGCCCGCCGGCCGCGGGCTCGTGTACCTGCCACGCACGGCCCGGACGCCTGCCCACGCCGACGCGGACACCACGGCGGCGAGCTGTGCCCGCGGCTGTCCGTAGGCGCCCAGTACGAGCCAGGCCGGTATCCCCATGCCGAGAAGATCGGCGCAGACGATGAGCGGCAGGTATCGGCCCGGTCTCTTCTTCGGGCCGGGCCGGTGGTCGGAACGGTTGCGCTGTACGGTCGGGGCGCTCCACAGCTGTTCGAGTACCGTGCTGTGCGGCCGGTTTGAAGCAGTCCGTGGACGTGGCGCGCCCGCCAGTCCCGCGGGTCCTGATATTTCGGATTCGGGTAGCTCGACATGCCCCATGAACCCCCCAGTCACAGTTGCATCTCCACAAACAGGACGCATCCGCCGATCCCGTGGACTGACGGATGCGCCCTCGCTCGGTGCACGATATCCACACACGTGCCATTTCGCTGGAGTTCTCGTGAAGTTCAGAACGCGAGCTGCCGCTTTGGTCTCGTCCCCTTCCGAGCCGGATCACAGGGTCTTGTGGTCGGCTGTTGGCATTTGGGCGGTTCCGCGCTGGGATTGTGCGCGGACGTGTCACCACCTCGTACGGTCGCCTCCGCGTCTGGGAGACTTGGCCGGAGGCGGCGATGGCCGGCCACGAGCGAAAGAGGACGTGCGGTGACTCCCGCGGAGAAGAACTGGGCCGGAAACATCACCTTCGGTGCGCGGCGGCTGCGTACCCCCAGCTCGGAGGCCGAGCTGCAGGAGATCGTCGCCACCGGCACAAAGGTACGGGCGCTGGGCACCCGGCACTCCTTCAGTACCGTCGCCGACACGGCCGGAGACCTCGTGTCGGTTGCCGGACTGCCTCGCACCGTCGACATCGACCGGGAGGCGGGGACGGTCACCGTCAGCGCGGGACTGCGATTCGGGGAGTTCGCCGACGAACTCCACCAGCACGGCTTCGCCCTGCACAACCTGGGTTCGCTGCCGCACATCTCGGTGGCCGGCGCCTGTGCTACCGGAACGCACGGCTCCGGCGTGGCCAACACCTCCCTGGCCGGTGCGGTCCGGGCGCTGGACATGGTCACGGCGGACGGGACCACCGCGCGGCTGACCCGCGGAGACGCGGACTTCCCCGGCGCGGTGGTCGCCCTCGGCGCCCTCGGCGTGGTGACCCGGCTGACGCTGGACCTGGTGCCCGCCTTCGACGTACGGCAGTGGGTCTACGAGGATCTGCCGCAGGCCCGGATCGGCGACCGGTCCGGGTTCGACGAGGTGATGTCGGCCGCCTACAGCGTCAGTCTCTTCACCGACTGGCGGGGCGGCCCCGTCAACCAGGTCTGGCTCAAGCAGCGAGTGGATGCGGACGTGGCGGCGGAGGCGCCCGCCGAGTGGCTCGGCGCGAGGCTCGCGGACGGTCCGCGCCACCCGATCCAGGGCATGCCGGCCGAGAACTGCACGCGCCAGCAGGGTGTTCCCGGTGCGTGGCACAAGCGTCTGCCGCACTTCCGGCTGGAGTTCACCCCGAGCAACGGGGACGAGTTGCAGTCGGAGTACTTCGTGGCTCGGAGCGACGCCGCGGCAGCCTTCGCCGCGCTCGACCGGCTCCGGGACCGGATCGCCCCGCTGCTGCAGATCGGCGAGATCCGCACCGTGGCCCGCGACGACCTGTGGCTGAGCCCCGCGGGCGGGACCGACGCGGTGGCCTTCCACTTCACCTGGGTGCAGGACATCGCCGCCGTCACACCGGTGCTCGGGGCGATCGAGGAGGCCCTGGCACCGTTCGGTGCCCGTCCGCACTGGGGCAAGGTGTTCACGACCGCACCCGAGACGCTGCGCACGCTGTACCCGCAGTACGCCGGCTTCGAGAAGCTGATGGCCAGGTCCGACCCGGCGGGCAAGTTCCGCAACGATTTCCTGGACCGCCACTTTCCGCAGTGACGCCGGCGAGCGGCGCGCGGGGGTGAGTCGGGGGACCCGGCCGCCCGGCGTCAGAGGCCGTCGCGTCTTTCCTTGTACCGCGACGGCCACGCGGTCGCCGATCTGCCCGGCGCGAGGTGGTCCACCACGTCGGCCAGCTCCACACAGGCCTGCTCGATCCGGCGCCGGATGTCCATCTTCTCGGTGACGATCGCCGCCAGCAGCAGCGCGGTCAGCGCCACGGAGCCATTCAGGATCGCCAGGTTCAGCATCACCTGCAGGACGGTGTGTCCGGCGAACGGACCAACCGCCTGCCCTCCCGCGATGATTGCCAGCACGGACACCAGCAGCGCGCAGGGCGCGCTGCCCGCCAGCTGGAAGCGGAGGGCGGCCCAGATGAGCAGCGGAAACACCAGATAGATCATCGACAGTTCGCTCCGCGTGGCCACCAGTGAGACCACGACGGAGACGACCGCCAGTGCGGTCGCCTCCAGCCATCTGTCGTCGGCGCGGGGCAGCCGCGCCTTGCGCATGACGAGCATGAGCGGCGTGACCACGAGCACGCCCATGGCGTCCCCCGACCACCACGCCGCCCAGACCGGCCAGAAATGGCCTGCGGGCAGCTTGCCGTCGAGTACGAAGAGCACGGTGCCGACCGTCGCGCTGATCAGCATTCCGGCCATCGCGCCGAGGAAGACCAGTACGACGCCGTCACGCAGCCGGTCCAGCTCCATCCGGAAGCCGAATCTGCGCAGCATGAGGTACGAGCAGACGGGCGCCACGGTACTGCTCATCATGATGCCGTAGTCGGAGAGCGAGACCGTGTCGGAGAGCGTGATGATGTTGAGCAGGGCGCCGAGGGTGATGCCGGGCCAGACGCCGATGCCCAGGTACAGCAAGCAGCCCAGGGCGATCCCCGTCGACGGCCAGAGCGGAGTGACCGTGGCGCCGTGGACGGTCATCTTTCTCAGCAGACCGATCTGTCCTGCCCCGTAGTAGCCGGCGGCGACGACCAGGATGCGGAGCACGGCTGACGCCGTACGTCTGGTTTCCTCGCTGCGGATCACAGATCTCATCAGACACCGCGGCCCGGGACGCGCGGCGGCGTGACACGCTCGGCCCGGTCACCCGGAGCCGACGGGGAAGCCTTTGTGGCGCAGGACCAGGACGGCCGCGTCGTCCTGGTGACCGGTGCGCTCCGCCGTCTGCATCACCTCGTCGGCCAGCGCCTCGGCCGACGCCGAGGCCCGCGCGGCCACCAGTCGCACGACCGCGTCCAGCCCCTCGTCGATCGGGAACGAGGGCCCTTCGACGACTCCGTCCGTGACAAGCACGAACGCTCCTGGGGCGGTCAGCCGGTGGCGGGTGACCGGATACTTCTCCGCCTCACCGACACCCAGCGGCAGTCCGCCCGCGTCCTGTGTGATCCCCGACCGCCCGTCCGTCGTGGCCCAGACGGCGGCCACATGTCCGGCCCGGGCCGTGCGCAGTTCCCCGGCGTGCGGGTCGAAACGGACGAACGTGCAGGTCGCCAAGAGGGTGGAGTCGATGGAGAGGAGCAGATCATTCGTCCGGCCCACGATCTCGCCGGGATCCGCGGTGGTGGCTGCGATCGCCCGCATGCCGATCCGGATCTGCCCCATGAACGCGGCGGCCTCCACGTCATGGCCCTGCACATCCCCGATGGCGAACCCGAGGGTGCCGTCCGGCAGTGGAAAACCGTCGTACCAGTCGCCACCGATGTCCAGTCCGCTGCGAGCCGGTGAGTACCGGGCGGCGGTCTGCAGCCCCGGGAACGAGGGAAGGCCGACGGGGAGCAACTCCTGCTGCAACGCCTCGGCCAGCTCCACCCGAGCCTGGTGCAGCTGGACCTCGTGCCGTGCCCGGGCGGTGAGCTGCTGCAGCGTGGTGAGCAGCTCCTCGGCACTCGCGGAACGGTGAGGACGACGCCGGTTCATGGGCCGCTCCACACTGCATTCGTTCGCGAGCCGCAACACAGGGCTATGTGGCGGGCGGATCCGGGACGCCTTCCGCACAGTCCCGTGGGCACCGCGCGGCCGGGCACCGTCCGGCGACGACACCCGTGGCAGTTGCTCCCTGCATCATATTTCGGTGCCGAAACTCCCGCAGGGTGAGCCGCCGGTCACCGATTCCGCAGGGTCCCGGGGCGGCACCCGCCGAGCCCGGAGCGCGCGAACCGGCCGTGCTGGGTGGATCCTGATGACAGGAACGCGTCGTGGCGGCACAGCCCGGACGCGGGTGAGGGAGGTGCGCGATGACACGCACACTGGAGTGGAATGTCCACCTCGATCTCTCCGAGGAGAACGGTACGACCAAGGCCGAAGCCGTGCTGGACACCGGTTCCGAGAAGCTCATGGGGCATGGGGTCGCCCGCTGCAACCCGCAGGACGTGGACATCCCCACCATCGGTGACGAACTCGCGGCGAGCCGTGCCATGAAGGACGTCGCGGGCCAGCTGATGAGAGCGGCCGACCGCGAGATGGAGGCGGTGGGCGCCGGCCCCACGAAGGGGCCCCTGGGCAAGCCGTACGCCTGGCCGGATGTGGCGGGCTGACGCCGTAGGCCGCAAGGCCTACGGCCTCACCGCCGACGGCACATTCATGGATGCCTTGGTCGAGAGACACGGCCTGCAGGCTCTCCGGACACCGTTCACGGCAGGTGTCGGCGGCGAGACAGCTGGGGGCGGTGCTCGTCATGCGTGAGATCCTCCCGGCGCTGAGCCGCTGGTACGCCTCCGGAGAGCCGTTCGGGCTCGCCACCGTCGTCGCGGTCACCCGAAGCGCGCCCCGCGGCCCCGGCGCGGCGATGGCGGTGGGCCCCGGTGACGAAGTCGTGGGCAGCGTGTCCGGCGGCTGTGTCGAAGGAGCCGTCTTCGACCTGGCCACGGAGGTCGTCGAGACCGGCCGGGCACAACTGCGGACGTTCGGTTACAGCGACGAGGACGCCTTCGCGGTCGGCCTCACCTGCGGTGGTGAGATCACCCTTCTCGTACGCCCTGTGTCGCCCGCGACCGACCCCGCGTTCGGCGAGGTCGCCGCGTCGGTCGCCGAACACCGGCCGGTGGTTCTGGCCACCGTGACGGACGGCCCTGCCCGGCACGGCGCCGCGCTCGCCGTCTGGCCGGACACGGTGTCCGGTTCGCTCGGAACCAGCGGCCTCGACGCGGCTGTGACCGCCGACGCACGGGGCGAACTGGCCCAAGGGGCAACGGGCCTGCGCCACTACGGTCCACGTGGCGAGCGCCGTGAGGACGACGTCACCGTGTTCCTGCACTCCTTCGCGCCGCCCCCGCGCATGCTTGTCTTCGGTGCGATCGATTTCGCCGCCGCGGTGGCCCGGATCGGAGCGTTCCTCGGCTACCTGGTCACCGTCTGCGACGCACGGCCGGTCTTCGCCGACCCCCGGCGATTCCCGGACGGTGTGGAGGTGGTCGTCGACTGGCCGCACCGCTATCTGCGCTCCACGGACACCGATGAGCGGACCGTCATGTGCGTGCTCACGCACGATCCGAAGTTCGACGTCCCCTTGTTGGAGGTGGCTCTGCGCTGCCCGGCCGCGTACATCGGCGTGATGGGAAGCCGCCGGACTCATGAGGACCGGCTGGCACGGCTGCGGGAGACCGGCCTGGGCGGGACGGAACTGGCGAGACTGCGCTCGCCCATCGGCCTCGATCTCGGCGCCCGCACCCCCGAGGAGGTGGCTGTCTCGATCGCCGCGGAGATCGTCGCACTGCGCTGGGGCGGCACCGGCGCCCCCCTCGCCGACACCGCAGGGGCGATCCACCGGCCGCGACCGATGTCCCTGTGAGCCGGCGGCCACGCAAAACGCTCGGCTGGGAAACCCCAGCCGAGCGTCTGGCTAAGCTCCTGGCTTCAGCCAGTTGACAACTGTGTTGCTACGACCCCTGGAATTCGCCTTGCCGGGGCGGGCCTCTTCTCGGTGTTCCGGACCTCGCGTCAGTCGACGTAGGTGATGTCCGAGGGGGAGTAGATGCAGTTGGTGCCGTCCGCCCCGGTACCGATCTTGGTGGGCTCGCCGCTCGTCACACCCTTGTACTTGGTGCAGATGTCGATATCGGCATCTGCGTCGTCGTAGATCGTGATGCCGGAGAACCGGGCCGTGTCACCGTAGTTGGTGTTGATGCCCACGATGCTGTCACCCGGCGAGGTGACCCAGACGTTCTGTACCTGGACGTGCCGGCCGTACATCGTGGAGCAGTTGCCGCACGAGCGGTACAGCTTGCCGAAGTCCTCGACCCGGAAGTTCTTGATGATCAGGGTGCCGGCGCCGTTGTGCTGGAACACCTTGTCGTCCGCCAGCCTCGCGCCGCCGCCGTCGATCGTGCGGACCAGCGAGGAGGAGCCGCCGAGGAAGGTCGCGGCGTCCTCACCCACATCCTCCCACCACACGTTCTTGAGCGTGCAGGCGCCGAGGCAGTGGACGCCGTCGGCGGCCGGGGCGCCGAGGATGACGTTCTGCAGAGTGGCACCGTCCGCGAGCTCGAACATGGCCGGCTGGTCCTCGTCCTGACCGTCGCTGCCGAGGTCACCGCTGCCGTAGAAGCGCTTCAGGCCGCCGTCGTAGGTACCGGACACTCCGATGGTCGCCGTCACGGCCTGACTGCCGTTGGCGGTGGGCCATGCGGGCGGTGCCCCGGGGGTGGTGGGCGGCGTCGTGGGCGGAGTGGTCGGGGGAGTGGTCGGCGGATCCGTGGGGACGGAGCCCGCCGCGGTGAAGGTCCAGCGCTTGCTGGTCACCGAGTCGCAGGAGTTCTGCTGGACCACGGCGCCGACCGCGGTCGAACTGTCCTTGGTGTTGAGGCACTTGCCGCCGTTGCTGTTGACGACCTGGTAGGTGTTGCCGCTGACCGGAGCGAGCGTCCACACCTGACTGGAGGCGCCGCTGCAGGTCTGCTGCTCGACCGCCTTGCCCGCGCTGGTGGAGGCGTCACGCACCGCGGCGCACTTGCCGCTGTGCGAGGCAGCCAGGGTGTAGCCGCTTCCGGAGGCCGTGAGCCGCCACGTCTGCCGGGCGGCGCCGGTGCAGGTGTTCTGGCTGAGCTGGACACCGTCGGAGGTTGCGGAGGCCGGAACCTCCAGACACAGTCCGCTGCCTGCGTTCGACAGGCTGTACGAGCCCGCTGCCGGCGCGGCCGTGGCCGAGCCGGTCGCGAACAGTGCTGTGAGAGCCGCGGCGATCAGTGAGACGACCGCGATGAACGAGGCGGCTGCCCGGCCGCCCCGCCGTCTGGCATGCTGATTCTCTGTGCGCACTCGGAGTTCCTTTCACCGCCTGCGGTGTCCTCCGCAGGCACCCGTGAGGTGGTTGGTGCGGTGGTAAAGGCAGTTCCTCGGCCAGGGAACGACGTTCCGTATTCTGAACCGATTTCTTGTACGCGAACAGCGGTGACGGTACGTCAACGGGATGCGACGGTCAATGAGTTGGCGCGAACAAGCGCGAACGGACGCACCTGACCGCTGCCGGCGGGTGCTCGCCACCGACGCCCGTGCAGTGAGCCGTAGTTGACGGCTCCCGGGATCGGAACGCCGGCAGCGCCGCCACTCGAAGCCCATCAGGTGTGGGCGGGGCGCCGGTCTTGTCCCGTGAGGAGGCCCTAGCGTTGCCCCCGTCAGAGATCGACTCGCACGACTTCGGGGCCGGGGTGACTTCATGTGCTGGAGTGCGACCGCCGATCTGGTGGCCGGTTCCGGCATCGCCGCGATCGGAGCGGTCTGCGTCGCGCGCACCCGCGGGTCCCGCGATCTGCCGCTCGCTGCGCTGCCGCTGCTACTCGGTGCCCATCAGATCATCGAGTCGTTCATCTGGCGCTCCGGCGGCGGCGCCGGACCCGCCACGGTGGCCTGGGCCGTCATCGCCCTTCCGCTGCTGGCGCTCTGGGTGCCGTCGGCAGTGCTGAGCGCCGCGCCGCCGCGGGCCCGGCGCCGGCTGCTGCTCCCCGTGGTGGTCGGCGCCGTGACCGCCGCCTGCCTCGCGTACGGTCTGGCCGCCCGCCCTGTGACCGCGGAGATCCGCGGTCACACCCTCGGCTACGTCCTCGACCTTCCGCACTCGGAACTGCTCGTCGCGGGCTACCTCGTGGCCACGGTCGGCTCCCTGCTGCTCGCCGGTGACCGTCTGCTGCGGCTCCTCGGCTTCCTCGTCGCCGCCGGCGCCGCGATCTGCGCGACGCTGTGGCGTCTGGAGTTCATCTCCACCTGGTGCGCGTTCGCCGCGGTGTGCTCGGTGGTCCTGCTCGGCTGGACGCGCCGTCCGCCGGTCACCGATCGAACGTCGCTGCAGCATCACTGAGAGGACAGGTCGGTGCCCGGCCGATCGGCCGGGACAGCCCTCAGAGTCCGCCGAAGTGCCGCTCCACGATCGCGGCGGCGTCCGTGCCGCGCGGCAGGATGCCGTACTGATGGCCACGGTCTTCACCCAGGCGGGCGGCGACGAACGCCTCGGCCATGGGCGCCGGAGCGTGACGCAGCATCAGCGAGGACTGCAGGGCCAGCGCCATGGCCTCGACCGTCGCCCGGGCACGCGTCTGTGCGGCAAGGGGATCGAGCAGGTCCTCCGCCAGCTCACGACGCACCCGGCGCACATGTGCGTCGAGTACGGCACTGGCACCGCCGGTCGTCTCCAGCTCGGCCCAGAAGGCGTCCAGCGACTGCGGGGTCCTGGCGATGCCACGCAGGACATCGAGGGCGATGACATTGCCCGAGCCCTCCCACACGGCCATCACCGGCTGTTCGCGGTAGCGGCGGGCCAGCGGCCAGTCCTCGGTGTAGCCGTTGCCGCCCAGGCACTCCAGCGCCTCGTAGGCGTGGTGCGGGCCGCGCTTGCAGATCCAGTACTTGGCCACCGCCGTGGCCAGCCGGCGGAACATCGCCTCGGAGTCGCCGCTGCCCGTCTCGTACGCCTGGGCGAGCCGCAGCGAGGTCCAGGTCGCGGCCTCCGTCTCCAGGGCAAGATCGGCGAGGACCGCCGTCATGGCCGGCTGGTCGACCAGCCGGGCACCGAAGGCGCTGCGGTGCTCCGCATGCCAGATCGCCTCGGAGACCGACTGGCGCATGCCCGCCGTGGTGCCCAGTACACAGTCCAGGCGCGTGTGGTTGACCATCTCGATGATGGTGGGAACGCCACGCCCCGGCTCGCCGACCCGTACCGCCCACGTGGAGTCGAACTCCACCTCGGAGGAGGCGTTCGACTTGTTGCCGAGCTTGTTCTTCAGCCGCTGGATACGGACCGTGTTACGCGTGCCGTCGGCCAGCACACGCGGTACGAGGAAGCAGGTCAGCCCGGCCGCCGCCTGGGCCAGAACCAGGAAGGCATCCGACTGCGGGGCTGAGAAGAACCACTTGTGACCGGTCAGCAGATGGGCTCGGCCGTCGGGGTCGGAGGCGACCGGGACCGCGCGCGTGGTGTTGGCTCGGACGTCGGAGCCGCCCTGCTTCTCCGTCATCCCCATACCGAACGTCAGCCCCGACTTGCTGCCCGGAGCGATCAGCCGCGGGTCGTAGGAGCGACTGAGCAGACCCGGCAGCCAGTCCTGGCCCACTTCGAGGTCGCGTTGCAGGACCGGGACCACGGCGTGCGACATGGACATCGGGCAGGCGTGGCCCGGCTCGACCTGGGCGAACAGCATGAACGACGCCGCCCGGGCCACGGCGGCACCCGGCTTCGGATCGGCCCACGCCGCGGTGTGCGCGCCATGACGCACGGCCGCGCCGATGATCTCGTGGTACGCCGGGTGGAAGTCGACCTCGTCGACCCGGTTGCCGTACCGGTCGTGGGTGCGCAGCACGGGCGGGGACGTGTGGGCGAGCTCCGCATCGGTCTGGAACTTCGTGGAGCCGACCAGGCTGCCGATCTCGTGGAGTTCCGGCTCGTGCCATGCCGCGCCGAATGTCCGGACGGCCTCGGCGAGCGGCAGATTGGTGCCGTACTCGTCGAGGCTGGTCCGGGGCGGCGCCTGGTTGGTGACCTCATGGGTGGGGTGCGGTGCGGGAGCCTCCGGCCGGAGGCCGGTCGGGGATGCGGTGACGGTCATCTCGGAGATCCTGTCTGACGTCGGCTGTCTGGTCGGCCGGTACTGGGGAGTGACGGTGGGCTGCGGGGAGCGGGTCAGGTGCCGACCGCTCCCACGGCTCTGAGGCACAGGGTGGCGATACCTGCCACGAGCGGCTCCGGGTCGGTCCGCTCGCCCACCGGGGACAGCGGGCCGAGCAGCGATTCACTGATCGCGCCGATCACCGCGGCGGCAGACAGCCGGGCGTTCTGCACGGGCAGCTCACCCGACTCGATGCCGGCTGTGATGACCGTTTCGGCGAGGGCGTGATAGCCGCGCCGGTAGGTCAGTCGTTCCGCCTCGACCAGCGGATCGACGGGCTCTGCGAGCAGCGCCCAGGCCGTACGCGGCGTACGCAGGGCCCGGAACGCGAACACCTCGACCAGGGCGCGCAATTGCTCGGCCGCCCCGCATTTCGCGCCCACGGCTTCCTGTACCGCGGTGAGCTCATGGCCGGCGACATGCCGGAAGACCGCGGCCAGCAACTCCTGCTTCGAGGCGAAGTGGTTGTAGACGCTGCCGGTGGCGACCTGGGCGCGCTCGGCGAGCGCGGAGATGCTGGCCGCGGCGTATCCGCCCTCGGCCAGCAGCTGTCGTGCGGCGTCCAGCAACCGCTGGCGATGCGCGAGCCGTGTCGCCTCGGTGCGGGCGGTGGGGCGGTAGGCCACGATGATCTGAACCTCGATTCATAACTTCAGCTTCCACTGAACCACCGTTGCGTTCCCCGCGCAATGATCGGGAACGGCGCGCTGTGAACGGCTGGAAGTAGAACGCTGTTTCGTATTTCTGCCGGTAACTGAAAAATCGTTCGAGCTTGGCCGTGGGGTGGCTGTTACAGAACCCGGCGCCTGTTGCGCAGGGTGAGTCGTTGCGCACACCGAGTGGCGTGAGGGTGTGCGAGGCCAGGCGTGCCGATACCGAACGGGTGGATGCAGTGGTCAGCGATTGACGGATGGCCGGGGATCGGATGCGTGTCGAATGCAGGCGTGTGTGACAGAAATGTCTGCATTTCGTAACACGGATCGGGGCGTCTGACATAAATCGGGTGTTCGGGCCAAAGTGTGCGTTCTCGGCATCACGCCGGGATCGAACAACGCTCGGACCTTGCGGTCCGGGCCAGCATCTGAGAGGTCTTCATGTCCCGTTCCGCACGGCGGTTCACCGCTTCCGTTCTCGCGGCCGGCGCCCTGGTGGCGGCCGCAGCACTCCCGGCTGCCGCTGACGACCACGGCCATGACCGCGGTCGGTACACCTCGTATTCGCCCGTCGTCCTGGGGCAGATCCAGTACGACAGCCCCGGACGCGATGACGGCTCCAACCGCAGCCTCAACGACGAGTGGGTCACCGTCACCAACACCAGCCGGCAGACGGTCAACCTCCGCGGCTGGACGCTCAGTGACGAGAGCCGCCGCACCTACCGGTTCGACCTGCGTCTGGCCGGTCGCTCCTCGGTGCGGGTCCACACCGGCATCGGCCGTGACAACGGCTACGACGTCTATCAGGACCTCCGTCGGTACGTCTGGGACAACAGTGACACCGCGACCTTGCGTGACAGCCGCGGCTACACGGTCGACTCCAAGTCCTGGGGCCGCCATCACATCGGGTACGGCCTCGGAAGCATCCTCGGATACGGCCTCGGCCTCGGCCACGATCGCGACCGTGGACGTGACAACAGGCGTGACCACGGGCGTGACCACGGGCGTGACAACCCGCGCGATCACGGGCGTGACAACCCGCGTGACAACGGGCGTGACAACCCGCGCGATCACGGGCGTGACAACCCGCGCGACAACGGGCGTGACAACCCGCGCGATCACGGACGTGACAACCCGCGCGACAACGGACGTGACAACGGGCGCGACCACGATCGTGGCGGTCGTCGCTGACCCTCTGACGGCCGTTCCCTGACCCGGGAGCGGCCCCCGCCTCTCGCTCACGGCGCACCGCGGCCGATCCGGCCGCGGTGCGCCGCACGCGTCGTGCGCGGCCTACTCGTCGGCGGCCCGGCGCGCGACATGCTGGGCGTCGAGCGCGTCGACCGCCCCGCGGGCGTCCCAGATCGTCGTGCGGTCCACGCCGATGGAGCTCACGAGGCTGCCCCCCTGCGCCTCGCACCGGTGCGAGGCGGTCCAGCACCCGGTCGCGTGCCCTGCCCCACGTCGAGCCGACTGGATGCCCGTGACACCCACCCCGCGCCGGGACCGGCTTCGTCACCGGAGGCCGGGCACCTCCTGCTCGGTCCAGAGTGCCTTGCCGTGCCGGTCGTACCGGGTGCCCCAGTGAGTGGCGAGCTGGGAGACGATGAACAGTCCGCGCCCGCCCTCGTCGACCGTCCGGGCATGGCGCAGGTGCGGTGCCACCGGGCTGCTGTCGTGGACCTCGCACGTCAGCGACCGGTCCAGAATGAGCCGCAGCTGGAGGGGCGGGGTGCCGTACCGGACGGCGTTGGTCACCAGCTCGCTCACGATCAACTCGGTCGCCTGGACCGTCTCGTCGTCGAGGTTCCAGCCGTCGAGCCGGTCGCGCACCAGGGTACGGGCGACGGCGGGTGTCGTCCGCTCATGAACCAGCTCCCACGTGGCGACGCGCTCGGGCGGCACTCTGCCGGTACGGGCGAGGAGAAGGGCCGCGCCGTCAGGGAGACTGTCGGTCGGCTGGCTGTAGACGACGCCGTCGCACAGCCTCTGCAGATCGCGGTCGGGGCGCGCCAGCGCCCTCCGTACTCGCGCGGCGGACTCGTCGTCGGGCAGCAGTGCGCCGGTGGCGAACGCCAGGATGCTGCCCTCGTCGATCTCGAGGACGGCAGTGGCGAACGGGGCGCTGTCGGAGGCGAAGAGCGCCGGCCCCTCGGGTACGTCCACGGCGGGCGTGCTGCCGTCGGGTGCGATGACGATCGGCGCGGGATGTCCCGCGCGGGCGACCGTACAGGTGCGGGAGAACGGGTCGTAGACCGCGTAGACGCAGGACGCATTCAGTGACTCCCGGTGCAGCGTGTCGCCCGCCGGCAGCGCGGCGCGCTCGGCGGCCAGCCGGTCCGCCGTGTCGTTCAGCCGGGCCAGGACCTCGGCCGGCTCCAGATCCAGACCGGCCAGGGCCTGGATGACCGTACGCAACTGCCCCATGGCGATGGCTGTTTGGAGGCCGTGACCCGCGACATTGCCGACGACCAGCGCGGTGCGGGCGCCGGACAGGCCGATGGTGTCGAACCAGCATCCGATGTTGCGGCCGGGCAGCAGGACGTGCGCGGTGTCGACGGCGATCCTGGCACTGTCGCCCTGCGGCAGCAGTCGGCGCTGGACCGTCGACGCGATCACATGGTCGCGCTCGTACCGGCGCGCGTTGTCGATACTGAGCGCGACATGGACGGCCGCGGTCTGCGCGAGCGTGGTGTCGTTCGCGTCGTACGGCTCCGATCCAGGGCCCCGGTACAGGCTCACCAGCCCGAGGACCGCGCCGTGCAGAGTCAATGGGACCACCATCAGTGAATGGGCATCGAGCGCCCGCATCACCCGGGCGGTCTGCGGATCCGCGGCGAGCCACGGGGAGTCCGCGTCGAGTGCGACATGCCGGGGCTGCAGGTCCGACACCGCCAGGGCGAAGGGGGTGCCGGCAGGCAGCCGGCGCGTGTCACTGACGAGCCCGTCCCGGCCTTCGGCGTCCATGAGTCCGCGCAGCGCGGCCCGGCGCAGCGGGACCTCCGCCCCCAGCGGGGCCAGCGGAGGATCCGCGCCGCGCAGCACTTCGTCCACGACCTCGACCACGGCGAAGTCCGCGAACCCCGGCACGACGGCTTCGACCAGCCCCTGGCACGTGGTCGCCATATCGAGAGACCGGCCCACACTCCTGAGCAACCTCGCCCGGTATATCGCCCGGGTGCGTGCCTTCTCGCGCTCGGTGACATCGACGACGGCGGCGAGCAGGCCGAGGACCTGCCCCTGCTTGCCGTTCAGCCGGTAGACGGTGACCAGGAAGCTGCGGCTCGGACCGGGCGCTCCCTCTGCGCGACCGTGGACCAGCCGATCGTGCACCGGTACACCCGTGTCCAGCACGCGTTGCAGCAGCTCCGCGGTGGAGGAGTTCGGCCGGTCGAGATGGTACGCATCGGTGAAGTGCCGCCCGAGCACCTGCTCGGCGAGGTCGGAACCGGGTGGTGAGCTGATCCGAACCAGACGTAGCTGCGGATCGAGCACATGAAGGCCCACCACGGACTGGTCGAACAGTCTGTCGAGGAGCGCCGCGTCCAGACCGTCGTCCTTCGTGGACGCGGGGACCGGTGCACCTGCGTCCGACACGGTGTCACCCCCATCAGGCTCCGCCCACCCTGCGATTCGTCACGTATGCGATCAGCGTCCGGGCTCCCGGTTCGCCCCGCCACCGAGGAACGGCAGACGAGTGAATTCCGACCGTGACCATCTCCGATCCTCCCGCGGACGCCGTACCGGCCGGCTGCGCCCTCTGTCGGGCCCGCCGGCTCATCGAGTCGGCTGGCCACTGACGCCAGCGCTCTGATGCTGTACCTGATCAAGGCCATGACGCCCTCGTGACAGGGCGCTTGACGATCGGGATGATGGGGGACATGCCACCTGTGACGACTCACCTGACACCCAAGTCCGGAAAAGAGATCACCCTCGACGACCTCCGCGAACTCGTCCAGAAGACCAAGGACGTGAACGGCAAGAGCCTCATCGTCACCACCGTCAACAACCGGCAGGCCAAGATCGGCCGGATCGACATAGACATCGCCGACTGATAAGTACACGCACAGCAGGCAGGCTGCGGCGACCGATCCGCGTTCGGGCCCTGGACCTCGTGGTCCGGGGCCTTCGTCGTGGGTACGGCCCGGGCGATTCGGGGTACTCGGTGTTCCTTTCAGGGGAGGAGAGGAACGCCCCGACGTTTTTCAGTCACGCCTCTACCCCTTTGGCTGGTTCGGGTGCATTGTTGATCACGCGGGATCCCCGAAGCCCCCAGGCCAAGGCCCCGTTTCGGGTGCCGCCCGCAGTTGTGAGCTGGGTGGGCCCCGCCGCCCCTCCCGACCTCCCTGCGGGAGGGTCGGGGCATGCCCGGGCTCATGCCGGTTCGTAGCGAAGCGCCCGGCCGTCCCGCCATTCGATCCGATGCAGGTTGCAACGTCGCGCCGTCGCGCCCGGCCCGAGTTCACGCATACGGCCGCCGGATTCGGCGTCCGCGCAGTGGGTGGGCGCACCCGCTAGGAATATCCCCACCGGTATCGGCGCGGCCAGCCGCCGCGCCATTCGATCCAGTGCGCGTCCTCGAGGTAATGCTCGGCGTCGTAGAGACCCGCCCACCGGAGAAGTTCGATCAGGCCCCAGTCGTCGTAGACGAGACCGACGATCTCATCATTGATGGTGACCGCCCGGCCACCGGTATGGGAGAGGCCGTGGACGACTATCGGGGCACCCATGCGTCCAGGGTGCATCAGGTGGCCGCTCACAGCATCCTCAGGCCGCCGCCTGCCGAGCAGCGGCTGACCGGGCGGCCCCCCTTCTCGCCCCGCCGCTCGGTGGCCGCGTCGATGCGCTCTACCTCTTTGGCAGTCCAGGTCCGCAGGATGCGCAGGTGCGACAGGTCGGGCGACAGAGGATCAGATGCATGTTCGATTGCGGTGTGTGTCGGCTGCCGGCCATGTCCACGGTGCCGGGCTGGGCCGGGCCTCCGCCTTCGCGTGGCGGGCGGGCGTCAACTCTTGACGGCCTCCGCGATCTGCAGGGCGGCCTGGGCGGGCGTGAGGTGTGTGGTGTCGACGACCTCGGCCTCGCTGTGCAGCCACGTGCGGGCCGCCTCGGCGTAGGGCTCGAGGTATTTGAGGCGGAATGGGGAGGGGCCGAGAAGAGTGTCCCCCTCGATGCGCCCGCGGAGGGTGTCCTGGTCGGCGTGGAGGACGAAGTGCCGTACCGGAATGGCATGTTGGGCGAGGCCCGTGCTGATCTCGCGCCAGTACTGCTCGACCAGGACGGTCATGGGCATCACCAGAGTGCCGCCGGTGTATTCGAGTACGCGGCGGGCGGTCTCGACCACGAGCGGCCGCCACGGCGGCCAGTGCTGGAAGTTGTCCGTTCCGGGCAGTCCCGGCGTGATGTCCATGAGCGTCTCGCCGACCTTCTCGGCGTCGAACACCCGTGAATCCGGGATCAGTCGCTGCACGAGTGCACTGGTCGTCGTCTTGCCTGCGCCGTGGGTGCCGTTGAGCCATACGATCATGGAACCCGACGCTACCGCTGTGCGGGCCGCGACAACGGGCACAGCAGAAATCCGGTACGGCTTCGGCGCTTCTCAGGACGGTGCCGCCCGCTGAGTTCCGGTGTCACCTGTCTCGAACAGTGGCATGGCCTCCGGCCGGGGGCGGTCACGGCAGCCTGGAGCGTTTCTGCCGCCTTGCGTCACGGCGCCCAGCGCTCGTCCGGAGTGCGGCTCACTCGGGGCCTTCCCCTGCGCGGGCGGGGGTACGCGCCGGTTCGATCAGCTGGTCACCCGGTTTCGCCACGGCCGGATCGCAAACGGTGGCGCTGACGATCGGCCGGAGCCGTGGAGCTCACGCCGCCTCGACGACATCCGCCCGGACCGCGGTCGCCCATTCCACCAGCAGCCGCTCGTACTCCCGGCGGCCCTCCGGTGACAGCACGGCACCCGACCGCGCCCAGAGCGCGCGAATGTCCTCGTTCACCGCGTCGGGAGAGCGCACAGGCGTGGCAGGCGAAGGGCGTCGGGGCATACGAAAAGAGTACGGCGCGGGACCGACAACGGCCCCGGCCGAGTGCAGGCCAATTCGCCACGGAGCCCCTACGGTCGGCGCCGGCCGGTCCGGTACGAAGCCACCCGGCCCGGAGGGAATCGTCACCCAACGCCGCCCGCCTACGACCGACCGCCGGGCCCGAGCATCGTCACCGGCAGCGGGATGGCGGGACCGCTCCGGCCGGCCGCCATCAGTGCCACGGGTGCTTTTCCGCACCCATAGGTGTATTTCCGTCAACTCCGCACGCGTGTCGCAGAAATGTTCATGCGTTCGGGTGCCGCTCGGCCATAATGCGTCGACCGGGGGGTGCGGAGACTTGTGCGTGACCCCGCGGAACTGGCGGTTCCGAGGAACCACTTGATCTCCAGGGGGAGACTTGCACAGACATGTGAAGAGTGCGTGCGTATCCACCCTTGCCGCGGCAGCCGCCGTGGCGCTCGCGGCGGGCATGACCACCCCGGCCGTGGCGACAGTGGATCGCACGCACGCGAGGGCCACGGGCACACAGCTCGTGGCCCCGCACCACATCACACTCATCACCGGTGACCGCGTCTCCGTGGATGCCAAGGGCCGTGTCGTGATGTTCGAGCCCGCCAAGGGGCGCGAACACATACCGGTGGCCAAGCGCATACGCGACGGGCACACGCTCCTCGTTCCGAGCGACGCCCGGGGGCTGATCGCCGACGGCAAGCTCGACGAGCGGCTCTTCGACGTCACCGAGCTGAACAGCGCGGTGAACCGCAAGGCCCAGAAGGCGGGCCTGAAACTGATCGTCGGGTATCGGGGCGGGCAGGCCGCCGCGGCGAAGGCCGAGGTCCGGGAAGCGGGCGGTACGAAGGTCCGGCGGACCTTGAAATCGCTGAATGCCGACGCGCTGACCACCCCGAAGAGCGACGCCGAGGATATCTGGCAGGCGCTCACCAGCAAGCGCGCGGGCAGCGGCGAACGCGCCACGGCCTCCGGTGTCGACCGGGTCTGGCTGGACGGGGTGCGTCGGGCGAGCCTCGACAAGAGCGTGCCCCAGATCGGTGCGCCGGCCGCATGGCAGGCCGGTTACACCGGCAAGGGCGTCAAGATCGCTGTCCTGGACACCGGCGTGGACGCCACCCACCCCGACCTCCAGGGCCAGGTCCTCGCCGAGAAGAACTTCTCCACGTCGGCCGACGCGGTCGACCGCTTCGGGCACGGCACCCATGTGGCATCCATCGCGGCCGGCACGGGCGCCAAGTCGGACGGGAAGTTCAAGGGCGTAGCCCCGGATGCCAAGCTGCTGAACGGCAAGGTGCTCGACGACAGCGGCTACGGTGAGGACTCCGGCATCCTGGCCGGCATGGAGTGGGCGGCCGAGCAGGGCGCCGACATCGTCAACCTGAGCCTGGGCGGCCCCGACAGCCCTGAGATCGATCCGCTCGAAGCCGAAGTGAACAAGCTGTCGGCGGAGAAGGGCGTCCTGTTCGCCATCGCGGCGGGCAACGAGGGCGAGGGCGGGGCCGGCACGGTCGGCTCGCCGGGCAGCGCGGACGCCGCGCTGACCGTCGGCGCGGTCGACGACAACGACAAGTTGGCCGCGTTCTCCAGCCGCGGTCCGCGTATCGGCGACGGTGCGATCAAGCCCGATGTGACCGCACCCGGTGTGGACATCACGGCCGCAGCCGCACCCGGTTCCGTCATCGACCAGGAGGTCGGGCAGAACCCGCCCGGCTATCTGACGATCTCCGGTACGTCGATGGCGACCCCGCACGTGGCGGGCGCCGCGGCGCTGCTCAAGCAGGAGCACCCGGAGTGGAAGTACGCCGAGCTCAAGGGCGCGCTGACCGCGTCCACGAAGCCGGGCGCGTACACGCCGTTCGAGCAGGGCTCGGGCCGGATCGCCGTCGACCGGGCCATCGGCCAGAGTGTCGTTGCCGATCCGGTCTCGGTCGGCTTCGGAGTGCAGCAGTGGCCGCACACCGATGACACCCCGGTCGTCAAGAAGGTGACGTACCGTAACCTCGGTGCGACGGACGTCACCCTCGACCTGGCGGTGACGGCCACCGGCCCGACGGGCAAGCCCGCGCCCGCCGGCTTCTTCGCCCTCGGCGCGGACAAGGTCACCGTCCCCGCGGGCGGTACCGCCGAGGTACCGCTGACCGTCGACACCAAGCTCGGCGGCACGACGGACGGCAGCTACTCCGCCTATGTCGTCGGCAGCGGCGGCGGCCAGACCGTCCGCACCGCGGCCGCGGTCGAGCGCGAGGCCGAGTCGTACACCGTGACGCTCAAGCACCTCGACCGGCAGGGGAAGTCCGCCGCGCTCTACGACACGAGTCTCGTCGGTATCGGCGGGGACGTGGCGGACGTGTGGCTCGACCCGACGGGACCGACCGGAACGGTGAAGGTGCGTGTCCCCAGGGGGACCTACGCGGTCAACACCGGTATCTACGTGGACCGGGAGGACTTCGGCAAGGGTGCCGACTGGATCTTCCAGCCGAAGCTGAGCGTCACCAAGGACGTCACCGTGACGCTCGACGCCCGGAAGACGAAGCCGGTGGACATCACCGTGCCCGACACCGGCGCGAAGTCGCAGTTCGCTTCGGCCGACATCCAGCTCGAGACGGAGCAGAGCGGCTACGATTTCGGGTGGTGGCTGGACTCGTTCAAGGGGTTCCGCACCGCCCATCTGGGCGCGCAGGTGACCGACGGCTCGCTGTCCCAGTTCTGGTCCGGCATCTGGGCCAAGGGCTCATCGACCGGCTACGACGTCGTCTTCGGCGGACCGGTGAAGCAGGTCGCGACCGGGTACACCAAGAAGTTCACCACTGCTCAGATGGCCAAGGTGAAGATCGGGCTGGGCACCTCCGCCGCCGGGAAGACCGGTGGGATCGCTCCGTGGGGTTACGTGCCCGGGTCGTTCTCCAACATCTCCGTCCCGTCGGAGCAGAAGCTCCCCGCCACCCGCACGCTCTATCTCTCGACTGCGAACAAGGTGAAGTGGAGCTTCGACTTCGAGCAGTACGGCGGGGTCGACTCCGACGGCTTCCCGGTGGCCGACGCGTTCTACACGCTGGGTGCACCGCAGACCTTCGCGGCGGGCAAGAGTTACGGGAAGACCTTCAACACGGCTGTGTTCGGCCCGAGGATCGACAAGTCGTACGGTCTGTTCCGCGAGGGGAACGACCTCATCGGTGTGCTGCCGCTCTTCGCCGACGGCCAGACCCACTCCGGCTCGTCCGCCTACACCTCGGTGAAGACGTCGCTGTACCGCAACGGCACCAAGGTCGCCGAGAATACGGACGCGCTGGACGGGCAGAGCTTCTTCAAGGTCCCTTCCGGTGACGCCGAGTACCGGCTCACGACCTCCGTGAAGCGATCGGCGAAGGTGGCGTCGGTGTCCTCCCGGATCGACGCCAGCTGGACCTTCCGGTCGAAGAAGACCTCTTCGGCCGCACAGCTCCCGGCATCCACGGTGCGCTTCTCGCCCACGGTGACCCTGGACAGCAAGGTCACTGCCGGCAGGACCGCGTCCGTTCCGGTGAAGGTGCTGGGTGCTGCCGCCGGTACGAACCTCAAGTCGCTGACGGTGTACGTCAGTTACGACGCAGGCAAGACCTGGAAGAAGGTCACCGTCAAGTCGGGCAAGATCTCGGTGAAGAACCCGGCCAAGGGGAAGTCGATCTCCTTCAAGGCCAATTTCACGGACAAGAAGGGCAACAAGTCGTCCGTGTCGATCTACAACGCGTATTACGGGAAGTGACGGCGCTCAACCGCTGAACTCCGGGTGAGTGGCACGTGAACCCAAGCGGCCTGCCGGGACGGTCCTCCGTTCCGGCAGGCCGTTCGCGTGCGCGGAGGGCTCGGTGCCGCCGCGCCGGGCGCCCGGTACGGCACATCCCCACAAGTCACCGGCGCCGCTCAGGCGGACGGGTGACCGGCCGGGGACTTGGTCCCGGAGACCGAGGCCATCGCCGAGGACTCCGGTGACGCGGGCCCGGGAGGTGACGGCTCCGGGGCCGACCCGGACGCCGGCGACTCGATGACGGGCGGCGGGCCGGAAGGCTCCTCAGGGGAGGGCGGGGGCTGCGGGCCCGACGGCTCGGTGGACGGGGACGCGGTGGACGGGGACTCGGGGGTCGCAGATCCGGGGGACGGGGACCGGGGCGGGACGGACTCGGGGGACGGGGACTGCGACGTGTCCGAGGCCGGTGGACACGGCTCGGTGGACTTCCCCTCGGGGGCCGGTGGACAGGGCGACGGCGGGTGCTCGGCGGGCGGCTTCGTCTTCTTGTCGCTGCCGCCGGTGTCACCCGTGCCGCGGGTGAACCAGCCGCCGCTTCTCGGGTCGTACATGACGAACTTCTTCACCACGCGCGGTGCGGGCTCCACCACCACGACGTTCGAGGAACGGTACCCGGGCCATCGCTCACCCCTCACCTCCGGACTGCCCTTCGACGGGACCGGTTCGAGCAGTGGATTGCCGCACGCGCAGCGCACCCGCGGCACGCCGCGGTCGTCGACGAGCACGGCCGTACCGGCCTGAAGCACCGCCTGATAGCTGGTGGCGGAGCCGTCCCGGAACCCGTGGTTGGTGACCCGGGTGTCCAACCGCAACTGGACGGGGGTCAGCGTCCGCAGATAGGCGGGGACGTCGGACGGATCGATACCCAGTACCCCGGCGAAGGCGTCGTTCGTGTCCGGTGCGGCCGTCAGCGCCTTGATCTGCTTCTCCACGTCGCAGCTGGCGACCTTGCGGGTCCCGCCGTACAGACCTGGGGTCGAGCCGTCCACGCCCTGCGTGACCCCCGCCCCGGTCCTGGTCGGGGTGGGCGCCGTGGTCGGTGTCTCCGGGGCGCTGCTGCGTGACGTCGAGTCGGTGAACGGGTCCTGCCCGGCCGATCCCGCCGGCTGCAGGAAGATTTCGCCGCGCGCCGTCGAACCGCCGTCCCCGTCGGGGCGGATGAAAACGACAGCCATCACGGCCACGGCGATGATCACGGCGGCGATCGTCGCCACCTTGGGAACGGACCTCCACCACGGGCGGCCGGGGCCGCCCCCGGACCCGCTCGGGCCGCCGGGCCCCGAGGGCCCGCCCGTGCCGGAGTCACCGCTGCTCGGTGGCCCGCCGGAGGAGCCTGACGGAGTGCCGGGCGGTGGAGGCACGGACCCCGGTTGCGTGGGACCCGACAGGGGGGCCGGAAGGGGGGCCTGTCGGGCGGTCGGACGACGGCGGTTGGCTGCTCACGGCCTCTTCTTCCCCACGTAAGGATCAGGCCCCCTTTGTTCCCGTGTGTGCTCATTGTGTGCGCGGCAACGGCGCGCCTCGCAAGCTGACGCTGTCGGCCCCTCCCAAGGGGCGGTCCGTCCCGGGCCTGCCTAGCGTGGCAGCGTGAGCCAACAGGCATCCAGCGACCGCAGCCGTGCGCCGAGACCCGCGCACGGCTGGGGTCACGCCCTCCTGACGGTGCTCGCCGGGCTGGTGGTCATGGTCGTCGCGGCCGCCCTCGGGCTCTGGGCGGCGGGCGCGGCCGGCCTGCCCGACAGCGCCTTCCCGCGCGTCGTCGCGGCCGTCGTCGTGATGGCGGCAGGCGGATCCGTCGAGCTCTCGGGCAACGCCGGGGATCTCGCCAGTACCCATGCGGAGTTCTCGGTGCTTCCGCTGTCGGTGACCCTGGTCGGCGCCCTGGTGATCGCCGTGGGATTTCTGCGGCCGCTGCGCCACCGGGCCGTCGCGGGATCGCGCGAACTGGCCGGCTGGGCCGCCCGGGTGGCGGTGCTGTGGGCGCTGGTCCTCATCGGCCTTTCGGTCCTGGCCAGAGCGACCTTCGACATTCCCGTGCGCGACGAGACGGAGGCGGCCGTCGCGGATCTGCTGGGCGTCGCCCCGAAGGTCGGCTTCCGGACCGACATCCTCCTCACCCTCGTACTCGGCCTGATCTGGCTGGCCGGCATCCTCGTCCTGGCCCTGCTCGTATCGCGCGGTGCGCCGCTCCCGGGCCGCCTCGTGCGCTTCCAGGAGTCGGTGCGCCCGGCCGCGTATGCGATGGTCGTGCTGCTGCTGGCGTACGTCGTCGTGGGTCTGGTGGTCGCACTCGTCGTCCTGGCCGTCCGCGGGCACCCGGCCGACACGTTCGCCGTGATCCTCCTGGGGTTGCCGAACCTTGTCTGGCTCGCCTACACGCTGGGGCTGGGCGCGTCCTGGGAGGGGAAGGTGGACGGTCCCTTCGGGCTGCCGATGCCGCAGATGCTCGACTCCGTACTGCGTACGCCGGACATCTCCACGGTCGATGTCTCCACGCTCGCCGAACAGGACGGGCGGGCGTGGTGGCTGGTCGTCGCCGCCGCCGTGCTCACCGTGGCCGCCGCGTTCCTCATGGCGGTCCGCTCACCGGCCCGGATCCGGCCCTGGCAGCACGCCGTACACATGGCGGTGGCGCTCGTCCTCACCGTGCTGACCATCTGTCTCCTTGCGAGGGTCTCCGCGCACTACGGGGTGTCGCTGCTCGGTATCGGAGACCTCGGCCGCGGTCTCGGCGGAGAGCTGACGCTGCGTCCACGGTTGTGGTCCGCACTCGCTGTCGCCGCTCTCTGGGGCCTGGTCACCGGTTTCCTCGGTGGTCTGCTCGCCTCCAGGGTCGACCGGCGCGGCGAAGTGCCGGCGGACGGCTGAGACGGGCTCGGCCACAGCCTTCAGCGTACGAGCCCCGGGAACACGGGAAGGGCCCAGTGCGGCGGCGCGGGCGGTGGTCCGGGCCCGGTGGCCCATGCACCGATTCGTTGGTCCACCTGCGTCGGCGGACGGTCCTTCCGCACCGTGCTCCGCGCTGCCGAGCGCAGCGCGGCGACGAACTGCAGACAGGAGTCGTACCGGTCGTCAGGGCTCTTGGCCAGGGCCTTCACCAGCACGTCGTCGACGGCGGGCGGGAGGTCGGGGCGCCTGCCGGTCAGCGGCGGCGGCGGGTCGAACTGATGGGCCCACAACAGCGCCATGTCGTCGTCCCGCTGAAACGGCGGTGCGGCGGCCATCGTCTCGAACACCACACAGGCCAGGCTGTAGACGTCGCACCGGCCGTCCACCGGACGCCCGGAGATCTGCTCGGGCGCCACGTAGTCGAGCGTGCCGACGAACTGGCCCACCGAGGTGAACCCGGTCAGCGACAGCGACTTCTTCGTCAGCCCGAAGTCCGTGAGGTACACATGTTCCGGGTGGTCGCTGTCCGTGCCCGCAGCGACCAAGATGTTGCCGGGTTTGACGTCCCTGTGCACCAGGTCGTGGTCGTGTGCGGCGTCGAGCGCGGACGCCACCTGCGCGGCGATCCGGACCGCCGTCGCGATCTGCATCGGCCCCTGACGGTCGATGAGGGCGCGCAGGTCCTGGCCGGCGACATAACGCATCGCGATGTAGAGGATGCCCTCGGTCTCCCCGGCCTCGAAGACCGGCACGATATGCGGATGGTCGATCGCGGCGGCCACCCTCGACTCATGGGTGAACCGCTTCCTGAAGGTGTCGTTGCGGGCGAGTTCGGGGGCGAGCAGCTTGAGCGCGACCGTCCGGTCCAGCCGCAGATCCCTCGCGCGGTACACGACCGCCATGCCACCGCGGCCGATCTCGCTCTCCACCCGGTAATCCGCGATCTGCCTGCCGAGCAGGTCGGACGGTCGGCCCACGGGCAGCTCCGTGTCCCGACGCGGGTCGGGGGAGCGCGGAGGGCCCGGCGCGGGGGCGGGGTCGGGGGACATCATGCGTCACCCGTCCGGGTGGGCGGATGGGCGGTGTCCGGTCCGGGCCCGTCGACGGATCCCAGAAGCTGCGTCGGCTCGGCATCGGCGGTATCCGCAGGGTGGTATGCGGCCAGCCGCGCGGGGTCGACGATCTGCGTCGGCTCAGGCTCCGGTGCGTGCACGTCTTCGGTCCCGGGGTGCACAGGGGCATCGCTCGGGCGGCCCGGACCGGCCGAGGCCGCGTACGTACTCAGCTGCGTCCCGTCGCAGTACACCCAGCGCTCGTGCTCGGCGTCGTACAGCCACACCGCCTCGCCGTCGGCGACCATGCCCACCCGCAGCCCCTGGGTACGACAGCGGAAGGTCTCCCCGTCGATCCGGCCCTCGGCCAGCTCCTCCGCGGCGTCCCGGTACCGGGCCAGCGACTCCTGCACCTGTGCCATCAGCGGCCGGGGGTCCGCGGTGCGCGCGAGCGGCTGACCGGGCTCCGGCGGGCCGTGCGGTACGGAGACGAGCAGCCGGCCGTCCACCCATGCCGACCAGCCGTTCGCGCAAAGAATCCGCCCCCAGTCGCCGCGCCGGCCGACCAGCTGGACGGGGAGCAGCGGGTCGAGCGGCGCGGTAGGCCGGGACATGTCGGGTGCCTCCCATGTGGACATCCCGTCCGGGGGGACCACGTGTGTGGGGCGGAACTCCGGTGTCGCCATGGGCTCCCCGCCTCCGCTACTTCCGCATGATGACGGGCTCGTGCCGGCGGAGCAGCCGCGCCACCACCAGTCCGAAGACGACCGACAGCACGACCAGCATCCCCATGTTCAGCAGCCACGCTGCCGCGGTGTGGTCGAACAGTGGATCCGCGCTCACCCTTCCCGGCACGATCCTGCCGAGATCGATGGTCCCGCCCATCGCCGCGAGCGCCCAGCGGGACGGCACCAGCCACGCCAGCTGCTCCAACCCGGGCACGCCGTGCAGCTTCAGCAGCGCACCGCAGAAGACGACCTGGACGATCGCGAGGAGGACCAGCAGCGGCATGGTGACCTCCTCCTTGCGCACCAGTGCGGAGACGAGCAGACCGAGCATCATCGCGGTGAACGACAACAGGGCCACGGCCAGCGTCATTTCGACCAGTGGTGGCATAAGAACGCCCTTGCCGCCCGGGGCGTTCAGATCGACCCCCGCCAGGCCGACGAGGGTCAGGACGACGGCCTGCAGCACCGTAATGGTGCCCAGGACAACCACTTTGGACATCAGATACGCCGATCTGGACAGCCCGACGGCACGCTCCCGCTGATAGATCGCCCGTTCCTTGACGAGCTCCCGTACGGCATTGGCGGCGCCGGTGAGCACGGCGCCCACGCACAGGATCAGCAGTGCGTTGATCGCGGTGTCCTGGTTCAGCCGGCTGCCGGCCAGGGCCCGGGTCATCGCGCCCATCACGAACGGCAGAGCGATCATGACGGCCAGGAAGGTCCGGTCGGCGCTCAGCGCGGCGGTGTACCGGCGGACCAGCGTCCGCAGCTGAGCACCCCCGCTCCGGGTCTTCGGCGGCGGTGCGACCGGTGCGACCGGGGCGTGCGGAAGCCGGGGCTGCGCGGTGGAGTTCGCGATGTACTGCCGGTGGAACGGGGACGCGCGGTACTCCGCCGACCAGTCCCGGTCCCGGTCGTTCTCGAACGCCTCGAACGCCTCCGGCCAATGCTTGAACCCGAGGAAGGGGAGTGCATCGTCCGGCGGCCCGTAATAGGCGGTCTTCCCGCCGGGGGCGAGCACCAGCAGCCGGTCGCAGACATCGAGGCTGAGCACACTGTGCGTGACGACGATGACCGTACGTCCGTCGTCGGCGAGCCCCCGGAGCATGTGCATGACCGAGCGGTCCATGCCGGGGTCGAGCCCCGAGGTCGGCTCGTCGAGGAAGAGCAGCGACGGCTTCGTCAGCAGCTCCAGTGCGACGCTGACGCGCTTGCGCTGACCGCCGGAGAGGCTGTGGATCGGCTGCTCCGTCCGCTTTTCCAGTGCCAGCTCACGGATCACCTCGGTGACCCGGGCCCGGCGTTCGGACGGGGCCGTGTCGTGCGGGAAGCGGAGCTCGGCGGCATACCCGAGGGCGCGGTGCACGGTCAGCTGGGAGTGCAGGATGTCGTCCTGCGGGACGAGCCCGATGCGATGGCGCAGCTCGGCGTAGTCGTGGTAAAGGTCGCGTCCGTCGTAGAGGACACTGCCCTCGTCGGCCGGCCGGAGGCCGGTCAATGCGTTGAGCAGGGTGGACTTTCCGGAGCCGCTCGGACCCACCACGCCGAGCAGGCACTTCTCGCCCACCGGGAAGGAGACGTCGTCGAGCAGGGTCTTGCGGCCCCCGTCCACGGTGACCGCCAGGTCCTGTACATCGAGGGAGACCTCACCGGTGTCGACGAACTCCTGCAGCACGTCGCCGACAAGAGAGAACTCGGAGTGACCGATGCCGACGATGTCACCGGCGGCGACCGGTGCGCGGCCGACCAGTTGCCCGTTGAGATAGGTGCCGTTGTGCGAGCCGAGGTCGACGATCTCGTACGTGCCGTCCGGATGCGCCCGCAGTTCGGCGTGCCGGTGCGAGACGGTCAGGTCGTCGACGACGAGGTCGTTGTCGGCGCTGCGGCCGATACGTACGGTATGGACGGGCCGCGGCCGCACGGTGGTCGGCTGCCGAAACGTTCCGGTGGCCGAGGGCATGGAGACGGCGGACGGACGGTCGGCCGGGTGCAGCGTGGGCGACGGGGGTCCCTGGCCGACCAGAACGGCGCACGGCCCGTCCGCGGGGTGACCGAACCGGATGACGCTGCCGGGGCCCACGCCCGATTCATGGATGCGCTTGCCCCCGGTGTAGGTACCGTTCGTACTGTTCTCGTCCTCCAGGGACCAGTGGTCGGCCACCGGCCGGAGCACCGCATGGTGCCATGACACCCGGACGTCGTCGATGACGATGTCGCTCAGGGGGTCGCGGCCGACGTGGTAATCCCGGCTCGGGCTCATCACCGTGGGTCCTGCATCGGTTTCGAGTACGAGTTCGGGCGCGGTCGACGTGACAGGCCGGTCTACCATGCTCGAATTCTATCTATTGGTCCCTTTGTGTGCTTGTGGGTCACCGCCGACATTTCCCGCCGCAGCGGCACGTCCACCCTCCACCGAGGAGCCGCCTCCCGCGACGGCCGAGGTCGCGGCAGGCGGCTTGCTCGTCTTCGCGAACGGACTCAGGCGCCGAGGGCCGCCGAGACGACCGCCTTGGCCTCGTCCTGCACCCGGCCGAGGTGATCGGAGCCCAGGAACGACTCCGCGTAGATCTTGTAGACGTCCTCGGTGCCCGACGGGCGGGCGGCGAACCAGGCGTTCTCCGTGGTGACCTTGATACCGCCGATCGGTGCGCCGTTGCCCGGAGCCGAGGTGAGTACCGCCGTGACCGGTTCGCCGGCCAGCGTGTCGGCTGTGATCTGCTCCGGCGAGAGCTTGGCGAGTACCGCCTTCTGCTCGCGATCGGCGGGGGCGTCGATGCGGGCGTACGACGGCTCACCGAAGCGCGCGGTGAGTGCCGCGTACTGCTCCGACGGGGACTTCTCGGTCACCGCGAGGATCTCCGACGCCAGCAGTGCCAGGATGATGCCGTCCTTGTCGGTCGTCCAGACCGAACCGTCACGGCGCAGGAACGACGCGCCGGCCGACTCCTCGCCGCCGAACCCGAACGACCCGTCGACCAGACCGTCCACGAACCACTTGAAACCGACCGGCACCTCGACCAGCTGCCGTCCGAGATCGGCGGCGACCCGGTCGATCATCCCCGACGACACCAGTGTCTTGCCGACGCCCGCCGCGGCCGGCCACTGTGCGCGGTGTGCGAACAGGTAGTTGATGGCTACGGAGAGGTAGTGGTTCGGGTTCATCAGCCCGGCGTCCGGGGTGACGATGCCGTGCCGGTCGGCATCCGCGTCGTTGCCGGTGGCGATCTGGTAGCGGTCGCGCTGCTCGATCAGCGACGCCATCGCGTACGGCGAGGAACAGTCCATCCGGATCCTGCCGTCCCAGTCCAGCGACATGAACCGCCAGGTGGGGTCGGTCAGCGGATTGACGACCGTGAGATCGAGCCGGTGCTGTTCGGCGATGCGGCCCCAGTACGCGACCGATGCGCCACCCAGCGGGTCCGCGCCGATCCGCACCCCGGCGGCACGGACCGCGTCGAGATCGAGCACGGACGGCAGATCCGCCACGTAGCTGCCGAGGAAGTCGTACGTCGCGGTGGTCGGTGCCGCCAGCGCGCGGACGTACGGCAGCCGCCGTACCTCCTTCATGCCGGACGCGATGATCTCGTTGGCCCGCTCCTGGATCCAGCCGGTCGCCTCGGATCCGGCCGGGCCGCCGTTCGGCGGGTTGTACTTGAACCCGCCGTCGGCCGGCGGATTGTGGGACGGCGTCACCACCACACCGTCGGCGAGACCCGACGTACGGCCCCGGTTGTGGGTGAGGATCGCGTGCGACACCGCCGGGGTCGGGGTGTAGCCGTCGGCGGAGTCGATCAGCACCGTCACGTCGTTGGCGGCGAACACCTCGATGGCGGTGACCCGCGCGGGCTCCGACAGCGCATGGGTGTCCGCCCCGAGGAAGAGCGGCCCGTCCGTGCCCTGTGACGCCCGGTACTCGCTGATGGCCTGGCTGGTCGCAGCGATGTGGTCCTCGTTGAACGCGGTGGCCGTCGACGAACCGCGGTGGCCGGAGGTGCCGAACGCGACCCGCTGGTCCGGCTCGGCCGGATCCGGGTGCAGCGTGTAATACGCCGTCACCAGCCGGGCCACATCGGTGAGGTCCTCCGGCCGCGCCTGCTGTCCAGCTCGTTCGTGCGGCATCTGCCCACTCCTCCGTATCGATCGGTCGTCCTGCTCTGCCCGCCGGATCATTTTCGCCGGTGGCCGTTCGCGACCGGTGGCTGCCCCGCCGCACGGACGGCCACCGCGGCCGCATAGCCGACCGGAACCAGCACATCGGCGACCGTCCAGCCCGCCGGACCGGGCCGCGGCACGGGCCCGGTGCCCAGATGGTCGAGGGAGAGATCGCGGGCCAGCCCGATGCCCTCGCCCTTGAGATATGCCTCCTTGCGCGTCCAGGCCCGGGCGAAGGCGACGGGCCGGTCCGAAGCGGAGAGCGCCGCCAGTTCCCGGGACTCCGCCGGATGCAGCATCGCTCCGACCTCCGCCGCGGCCTCGCTGCTCGGTACGGCCTCCACGTCGACGCCCAGCGGCACGGCGGCGAACGCGAGCAGCGACAGGTCCCGGCTGTGCGAGAGCGAGAAGTGCACCCCGCCGTCGGTCGCGGGCCGGCCGTGCGGACCGCCGCAGGACGGGCACGGCTCGCGGACCATCGTTACGTCGCGGGGTTCGAGGCCCAGACGGGCACCGAGCAGTATCCGCAGCGCCACATGGGCCGCGACATAGCAGCGGCGGTCGACCGACGCGGCAAAGCTCTCGGCCCGCCGCTGTTCCCCGGTGTCGAGGATCCCGGGGGCGAGCCGCTCGGCACGATCACCGTGCCGCACGGCGTCCACGATCCACAGCGCTGGTGTCCGGGCAGGCCATACCGACGGAGCACTCCGGCCGCCGTCCTCCGGGTCGAACTGGATGGGCTGATGCACAGGTCGAGTCATCCATTCACCTGTTGTCGACAACGATGCAGGCATGAGGGCGGCTCCCGACGACCTTCAGCGTAGAGAACTAGAAGATCATCAGGGGCCGCACTCGCTGAGTAAATCGACATCGACGCCAGGCGTAAACCGGCAAACCAGAATTACGCCAGGCCAGTGCTACTGGGCGCGCACGGGACCGAGGCAGTGTCATGCAATTTGCGCGCCCATTGCGGCGCGCGACAGTTCCCACAGACGCTCGGCGGCGTCCGGGTCGACCGCGTACGGGGCTACGCCCCCGGGGGACTTCCCTACGGCCTCGGCCGACAGCTTCTCCCCCTCGTTGTTGTCCTCGAAGTAGCGGCCGCCGATTCCTTCCAGCTGGGGTGAGGTCGCGACCAGGACGCTCGTCGCGGCGCCCTGAGCGACCGTCTTGAACCGGAACGGCGCGCCCTGGAACGTGCCGAATTCCCCGGCCGCCGCGGCTTCGCGCAGCTGTGTGAGTTGTTCCGGCTCCATGTAGCGAGTCAGATTCGTCCCCAGGATCACGCCGGGGTGGACGGCGTTGGCGGTGATCCCGTCGGCTGCCCAGCGGTTGGTCGCCCCGACCGCGAAGAGGACGTTGGCAGTCTTGGACTGCCCGTAACCGAGTCGCGGGTCGTAGGGGCGGGAGGCGAAGTTGATGTCGTCGAACTCAACAGGTGAGGCATGGTGGCCGCGGGAGCTCAGCGACACGATGCGCGCGCTGCCGGCCGTCGCGAGCGCGTCGTGCAGGCCGAACGCGAGCGCGAAGTGGCCGAGATGGTTGGACGCGAACTGCAGCTCCCACCCATCCGGTGTGCGATCGAGCGTGGGCAGCTGCATCACGCCAGCGTTGTTGACGAGGATATGCAAGGGCCCCGTCCATGCGCTCGTGAAGTCGGCGATCGACGCCTTGTCGGCGAGGTCGACCCGGCCGACATGGACGGCGTCGTTGCCGGTGGCCTCGCGTATGTCGGCCGCGACCCGCTCGCCGGCGTCCGTGTCGCGGACCGCGAGGGTGACCGACGCGCCGGCACCAGCGAGGGCGCGCGCGGTCTCGGTGCCGAGACCTGAAGCCGCCCCGGTGACGACTGCTTGCTTGCCGGAAAGGTCGACACCCTCAATGACCTCGGCGGCCGTCGACTCCTCCCCGAAGGGGGTGCGGATGCGCTCGGTGGATGTCATGACCTCAAGTCCTAGTCAATGGGGTAATCAGGGATGTGGATATCGGTGGGTCCGGGTACTCGTAGACCGGTCGACTACCTCGAACCTAAGGGACTGAGCAGAGGGAATCAAAGACCAACGGCCCTTTGATTGGAACCTGCTTCCTCCCGGCCGATAGGCCTGGACTCCCACTGCACGTCGGGGCTGAACTCGGCAGCGATCGGGTCGTCGCGGACCGCAGTGGGGAACGGCCCTTCTTCGATCCGGCCAGGCTCCCGATCCGGCCAGGCGAGTGGCCCAGGGGTGATTCCGGCGCCGGGCAGCCACGACGGCGTGACGTACGAGCGGGACCAAGCGACACAGGGAGACGCCGTTCAGGCGAAACCTTCGCCGAGGACGCCTCCCGCGTCCGGACCGGGACCGCGCCCCGGGCCATGGCGGCACTGCGCAACCTGGCCATCGGCGCCCTCCGCCTGACCGACTACGACAACATCGCAGCTGGCCTGCGCAAGCACGGCCGAGATGCCACCCGACCGGTGGCCACCCTCGGCATCACGTGATCAGACCGGACGGGCGGCTGAACGACGCCGCCCTGCTGAGGCGGCTGCGAACTTCACTCTGAAATGATCAGTCAGGCGCTGTGGCGTTCGGTGATTGGGCCGACGCCGAGATCTTCGCGCATGAGCTTGCGCATCTTGGCGGCTGCTTCGCCGCGTGCCTCCCAGCGCGCGTGGTCCTCTGGACTGCTGACAGCAGTGCCGTCGATGTATCCGTCGCAGATGCGTCGCAGGCAGTGGAACACGCTGTTGGAGGCCTTGACGACGGGTTGGGGCGCGATGAGCCACATCCGTTCGGATGCGGTGGCGATGCCTGATTCTCGGAAGACTTCGCGCAGCGCAAGCGCCCGCTCGTCGACGGAGGGGTGCTCGCGCTCGGCCAAGGCTCGCAGGGTCTCACCGAGCACCTTCACGGCGGTGGTGTACTGCGTGTAGATGTCGAGCCGCAGCCGAAGAGCTTCTTTGGCATCCTCGCGTTTCCACCGATTCCGATCCGCGATGAGCGTAGCGACGATGCCGATCGCGGCTCCGGCCAGGGTGGAGAGCAGCGGTAACCAATCCATGAGGACTAGCTTGCGCCATACTGTGGCGGTGGCACCAGGTGGGCTTCGAGGCCGCTCTGAGGTATTCGTTGCTCAACTGATGGGTTCAGTGCCATGACCTCAAGTGATCATCTACTCGACCTGATCCAGAACACGCAGACATTCACGGGCTGCTGCGGTCATCCTTCAGTTTCGACGTCGGGCGGAAGCGGTGCGGCGACGGCTTGAGGCTCGCCTCGGGTGCGCCGCTGCAGGCAATCGCCGGGGAGTTCGCCAGTGGGGCGTACTTCCTTTGCGCTGAGGAGAACGGCCTGCGAGCAACGAGCCTGCTGGACATGGACGATGGGGCGATTGACGGCTCCCACGTCAGGGCTCTCAAAAGGTGGGCTCACACTGGACCTTCGCCGGTCGACCGGGCTCGGCCCGGCAGCAAGCGCCACCTGATCGTCGACATGCACGGCGCCCCCTCGGCCGACTCGCTGACCAACGGAAACCGTCACGACGTCACTCAGCTGATGCCATTGCTGGACGCGATACCCCGCATCCGCGGTGCCCACGGGCGGCCGCGTCACCGGCCACGCCAGCTGTTCGCCGACCGCGGCTACGACAAATACCGCCGGCTTCTCCTGGCCCGCGGCATCACACCGGAGATCGCCCGCAAGGGCGCAGCCATGGCTCCGGCCTGGGCAAGAACCGCTGGGTCGTCGGCCGGACCTTCGCCTGTCTCCACCAGTTCAAGCTACTCAGAATGCGCTGCTGGACACGCGCCGACCTGCACCTGGGGGTCTACTCCAACTCGCCCGCAGGATCATCTGCTTGAGACGACTCCGAACCGCTGAAACCATCAGCCAGAACCGCTTGCTCTGGGGGTGTGACGTGGCTCGGCCGAAGCCGTCGGACGACGAAGGCGAGTTGTGAGCTGTGGTCGACCCTTTGCCACCCAAGGTGGAACGTCGCGTTCGGCACCCGGGTCGCAAGCGGTATCCGGACCGATTGGTCTTCCAGGGCATCCCGTTCGTGCTCAATCCCGGTATTGTCTGGGAACGCCCGTTCCGCAACCTCTGTTGCTACCGACACATCGCTCCGAGCGTCGGCTGCAGTCTCGCTGGACGTGTTTCCACGGAACTCCCCGCGCAGTAGACCGGCGACTGTCGATGGCGCCTGTTGAAATCGTAACCATCGCACCGACGCGAGGGCCATTTCCCGGCTGCGAGCTCCTCAGTGCATTCGATCGATTACTTCATCAGTCGACAGCAACGCATGGGCGAAGAAACGGTAGTTGATGATCGCCGCCTGATAGCCGTCGCCCCAGACCGGGTGTCGGGGTCCAGCTGTTGCATCCCTGACCACGGCGACCTCGAATCCCTCCTCGATGAGGTGCCGCATATGGGACTCGACGCACATGTTCGCCAGCATCCCGCCAAGAATAATCCTTTGTATTCCCCGCTTGCGCAGTTGCAGCACCAAGTCGTTGGTTTCCGGTCCGAATACCTTGTGCGGGCTGGCGACCACTGTTCTGCCGTCTTCGATGTAGGGCTTGAAGCGGTCCAGCCAGTCTGCCCCGGAGTTTCGGAACCCGGTCAGATCGAGTTGTCCCGTCCGTGCGAACGTGTGGGTCTCGAGCTCGCTCGTCTCGAGCGGCCCGTTCATTCGCCATCCGCTGTCCGTCGGGTAGAAGTAATGAGGCGAGATGAAGACCTCGTATCCGCCCGCCTTCGCCGCCTCGAAGATTCTCTCCATATTCTCGACGGTCCTGTTCTCGGTGACGCTCGCTCCCACCACGTCCCAGTTCGCGCCGGTATCGCTCAGCACATCGTTCTGTGGGTCAATGAACACAACCGCCGTGTCGGTCTTCCTGATCTCCACCTGGCGCTCCTCACGCGATGACAAACCACTGATGTGGCAAGTTCGGTACAGCGGATGTCCTTCCGAAGCGCATTCCGGTCCGGTGACGTGAGGTCTCTTCCTGAGCCGGTGCGGATTGTTCCGACACCGAGCGACATCACTCGAGCGCCTTGCTCACCTTCGGGGGTGCGTGCCCTGAAGAGGCGCCGTCCCGGTCATTCGGCCCTCCGTTCCACTGTGCCCGATCGCGGGGCGTTCTGCATCGGTGAATTGCGCACCTCGGTCGATCGACGCCAAGGCGTCCGGCCATCGGCTGCATCGACGTCCGGCGCCCGTCGGGCTCTTTGTCACTGCTGGCCACTGGCACGACAGTCCGCAGTTCCAAGCGGTCCTGGAGGCGATACGGGTACCGCGGCTCGGCAGAGGTCGGCCGCGCACCGAACCCGACAAGGTCAGAGCGGACACGGCGTATGGCTCCCGAGGCAACCGCGCCTAACTGCACGGACGCGGTATCGGCTGCACAATCCCGGAAAGGCCGATCAGGTCCGCAACCGCAAGAAGCTCGGTTCGCGCGGAGTGCGGTCACCGAAATTCGACAAGGACGACTACAATCTTCGCGGTAGCGTGCTGGGCATGAATGCCTCTGAGGTTCTGTTCTCCGCCCGCAAGTACGACGGAAGCCTGCATTGGCACTGCACCATGCTCCGGCTCGGCGAGGACGACCACGGCATCTGGCTCGGCATGCCAGCCGGCACCGTCCACAGCAAGGGCGACACGGGGCCGGTGTACGAATCCAAGGAAGCCCGGGTCAAGCTCATCCCCCGTGACGCCTGGTGGACGGCGTTGTTCCTGGACGCGCCCCAGCGGTTGGACGCCTACTGCGACGTCACCACCCCGTCCCGGTGGCCGAACCCCGGCGAGGTCACCATGGTCGACCTGGACCTCGATGTCTGCCGCGTGCGAGAAGGGGGTGACATCTTCATCGACGACCAGGACGAATTCGTCGACCACCAAGTCCGCTACACCTACCCGCCTGACGTCATCAACCGGGCGGCCGCCTCGGCCCACTGGCTCCAAGCAGCACTGCGCGCAAGTGCAGAACCCTTCAACAGCCACTTCCGTGCCTGGCTCGACAAGGTCAGATGACGCGTCAGCCGCGGGCACTCACCGGGTTCAAGCTGGTGTCAGGCCGCTGCGGCCAGGGGACGTCCGCCCCAGCGGATACCCTTCCCGCTGCGGCTGCGGCTGCGGCTGCGGCTGCGGATGCGGAGGCGGGCGCGTTCACGGCGTTGGGCGGGCCAGCGACCCTTTTCAGCCCGGCGCTGACCTCGCAGCCCGTCCGCCGGCGGCACAGATGCCCGCCGGCGGCGCCCGATGGGCCAGATGGGGGCTGGACGGACAGGAAAACCCCGTGAACGATCACCGTGCCCTGAATACGCCCATGTGTGCCGGCCTGCTGAAAAAGTGAATCCGGGGACAGTCAGGGATGGAGAGGGGTGCGCCCTGGCCAGGTGAGGAAGCGTCAGCGGCGTGAAGCGCTCCCCTGATTCTATATGTGTGGCGATCCGCACGGGCTCCGGCATAGGTTCGTCCGCGATGTGAGCAGCTCACCGCGCACGGGGAGGCGCGACGGGCTCCGCCTGGACATGGAGAGACGACATGGCACCGAACGAGCCCGCACCGGCCGACCGCCCACTGCTGCGGAAGGCCGAAGCCAAGGACGCAGAGCCCCTCACCCGGCTCTTCCTCGCCTCCCGCGCGCGGACCATGCCGTATCTCCCGAAGGTGCACAGTGACGCGGACACCCTCGCCTGGATGACCCACGTCGTCCTGCCAGGGACCACGGTGTGGGTCGCCGAGACCGGGACCGGGACGGGTGACGTCCTCGGGTTCGCCTCCGTCGACGGAACCGAGCTCGAACACCTCTATCTGCGCCCCGATGTGCGACGCCGGGGCATCGGTTCGTTGCTTCTGGCAAAGGCCCGCGAGATCTCTCCCGAAGAGCTCACCCTGTATGCCTTCCAGCGCAACACCGATGCCCGGGCGTTCTACGAGCGGCACGGATTCGCCGCCGTGGACTTCAACGACGGCAGCCGCAACGAGGAGAAGGAACCGGACGTCCTGTACCGGTGGACGGCGCGGGGCTGACTGCTTCCGCATGCCGACGAGTTGAGTTGTCCGGCTGATCACGTTCCAGGCGAAGCGCATCCCGGACGAAGGAAGAACAGTGTGGGCACGGCGCGTGGCGCCGGCCAGGACCGGGAAACGGGCTTCAGCGACTACGGCTCGTGCCTGTGGATGTACGGCCCGGGACGTGTGTCCGCTCGGCCGCCTTATTTGCACCGCCGGTCTCCGACGTCGACCAGCTGAATCAGCACAACGAGCGCGGGGTCCGCATCTGCGGGCCCCGCTTCGTGCTGCGCGGCGCGACATTCGTCCCGCCCACCCGTGAGCAGGTACCTTGCACGACCCTTTCACAGTCGCGCAAATTGGTTGCGTAATTTACAGATCACTTCCAGTGCTGGCGGTTCGCCCGTAAGGGCCTGTGTCGAGGTTGAGTTGGCTGAAAATTGCTGGCATCGCGCATGCATCTGCCGGTCATCCGTTCTGCGAGAACGGTGGACTGACTCTCAATCCTCTGCAACTCTCTGACCGCAAAACGCAAAAGTTCCGTCAGTCAGTGCAGAAAAGTGCGTGCCGCACACGTTCGCAGACAGAGCCGCGCCCTCGTCGCGCCCTGCGCCGAGGCCGAAGATCGGGGACATATGAGAACCCAATGCTGGAGACGGCGGGTCCTTTCCGCCGTGGTCACCGCCAGTCTTCTGATGATCGGGTGGCCGGCGCTCACCGCCTCGGCGGCCGGCGGCCCGAACATCGCCGTCGGCCGACCCGCCGCCGCGAGCAGCGCCAACGGTGAGTACACCGCCAGGAACATCAACGACGGAGACCGGTCGACCTACTGGGAAGGGGCCGGCAGCACCCTGCCCCAGTGGGTGCAGACCGATCTCGGAACCGCCACCCGTGTCGATGAGGTCACGTTGAAGCTGCCCGCGGGCTGGGAGAGCCGGCAACAGACGCTCTCGCTCCAGGGCAGCGACGACGGAACCAGCTTCTCGACTCTGAAGACCTCGGCCGCCTACACCTTCGCTCCAGGCAGCTCCAACGAGGTGACCATCTCCTTCCCTGCCACCCGAACCCGCTTCGTGCGTGTGCACATCACGGCGAACACGGGCTGGCGGACCGCGCAGCTCTCCGAGCTGGAGGTCCGTGCGGCGGGGGAGTCGTCGGTCGACCTCGCCGCGGGTCGCACACTTCAGGCGAGCAGCTACACCGAGACATATGTGGCTCCCAACGCCAACGACGGCAACCCGGCCACCTACTGGGAGTCGCGCAACGGCGATCTGCCGCAGTGGATCCAGGCCGACCTGGGAGCTTCGGTGCGCGTGGACCGGGTGGTGCTACGGCTGCCGGACGGCTGGGAACCCAGGACCCAGACACTGAAGATCCAGGGAAGTGCCAACGGTTCGGACTTCACGGATCTCACCCCGTCCAAGGACTACGCATTCACTCCCGCCGGCGGTGAGGCGGTGACGGTCTCCTTCGACGCCACCACCACGCGCTACGTGCGGGTGCTGGTCAGCGCCAACACCGGCCGGGCGGCCGCCCAACTCTCCGAACTGGAGATCTACGGCCCCGGGACGGGCGACACCGAGCCGCCGACCGCACCCGGGGGGCTGGCGTACACCGAGCCGGCCTCCGGCCGGATCAAGCTGACCTGGCAGGCGTCGACGGACGACGAGGGCGTCACCGGCTACGACATCTATGCCGACAACACACTTCTGACCAGCGTGGCCGGGGACGTCACCACGTATACCGACATGCGTCCCGCCGATGCCACCGTTGCCTACTTCGTACGGGCCAAGGACGCGGCGGGCAACGAGTCGGCCAACAGCAACACCGTGACCCGCAGGGCCGACACGGGGGACACCCAGGCGCCGACCGCACCCGCGGGCCTCGCCCTCACCGAGCCGGCCTCCGGTCAGATCAAGCTGACCTGGCAGGCGTCGACGGACGACAAGGGCGTCACCGGCTACGACATCTACGCGAACAACGTCCTCCGCAGGAGTGTGGCCGGCGACGTCACCACGTACACGGACACCCAGTCCGCGGGCACCACCGTCTCGTACGTCGTGCGGGCCAAGGACGCGGCGGGCAACACGTCCGGCGACAGCAACACCGTCACCCGCAACGGCAGCAGCGGATCGGCCTCCAACCTGGCCGTCGGCAAGCCGATCACGGCCTCGTCCGTGGTCCACACGTTCGTCGCCGAGAACGCCGACGACAACCAGCTGACGACCTACTGGGAGGGAGCGGGCGGCAGTTACCCGAACACCCTCACCGTGAAGCTGGGTGCCAACGCCGACACCGAGAGTGTCGTGGTCAAGCTCAACCCGGACAGCAGCTGGGGCGCCCGGACCCAGAACATCCAGGTGCTCGGACGTGAGCAGAGCGCCACGTCCTTCACGGGTCTGGTGGGGGCGAAGGACTACGCGTTCAGCCCCGCGACCGGCAACACGGTGACCATCCCGGTCGCCGCCCGGGTCGCCGACGTCCAACTGAGGTTCACCTCCAACACGGGCTCCGGTGCCGGCCAGGTCGCGGAGTTCCAGGTCCTGGGTGCCCCGGCTCCCAACCCGGACCTTCAGGTCACCGCGGTCGGCGTCGCTCCTGCCGCACCGGTCGAGTCGGACCCGATCACCGTGGCCGCGACCGTGCGCAACAGCGGAGCGGTCGCTGCGCCGGCGAGCAAGCTCGAATTCCGGCTGGGCGGCTCCAAGGTGGCCACCGTGCCGGTGGGCGCCCTGGCTGCCGGATCGTCCACCCAGGTCAGTGCGGACATCGGGCCGCGCGACGCGGGCTCGTACGAACTGAGCGCCGTCGCGGACGCGGCGGGCGAAGTCATCGAGCAGAACGAGACCGACAACACCTATGCGCGTGCGGACGCGCTGGTGGTGAAACCGGTGTCCAGCTCGGACCTGGTGGCCACCGCGGTCACCACCTCGCCGTCGGCCCCGGCCGACGGCGACGACGTCACGTTCTCCGTCGCGGTGAAGAACCAGGGCACCGTGGCATCCGCGAGCGGCAGTCATGCCATCACGCTGAGTCTGATCGACTCCAAGGGCGCCACGGTGAAGACTCTCACCGGCACGCACAGCGGAGCCGTCGCCGCCGGTGCGACCACCGCGCCGGTGAAATTGGGCAGTTGGACGGCCGCCAACGGCTCGTACACCGTGAAGGTCGTCCTCGCCGACGACGCCAATGAGCTCCCGGTGAAACGGGGGAACAACACCAGCACCGAGTCGCTCTTCGTCGGCCGTGGGGCCGACATGCCGTACGACACGTACGAGGCGGAGGAGGGCGTCACGGGCGGCGGCGCCCAGGTCGTCGGCCCGAACCGGACCGTCGGTGACATCGCGGGCGAGGCGTCGGGCCGCAAGGCCGTCACCCTCAACAACACGGGCAACTATGTCGAGTTCACCACCAGAGCGAGTACCAACACCCTGGTGACGCGGTTCTCCGTGCCGGACTCCGCGGGCGGCGGCGGCATCGACACCAAGCTCAATGTGTATGTGGACGGGACCTTTCTGAAGGCCATCGACCTCACCTCGAAGTACGCGTGGCTGTACGGCGCCGAGACGGGTCCCGGCAACGCGCCCGGATCCGGGGCGCCCCGGCACATCTACGACGAGGCGAACATGATGCTGGGAAAGACCGTTCCCGCCGGGAGCAGGATCCGGCTGCAGAAGGACGCGGCCAACACCAGCACCTATGCGATCGACTTCGTCAGCCTGGAGCAGGTCGCACCGGTCGCCAACCCGGACCCCGCCTCGTACACCGTCCCCGTCGGATTCACCCACCAGGACGTCCAGAACGCCCTGGACAAGGTCCGGATGGACACCACCGGACAGCTCGTGGGTGTCTATCTGCCGGCCGGTGAGTACGAGACGTCCAGCAAATTCCAGGTCTACGGAAAGGCTGTGAAAGTCGTCGGCGCGGGGCCCTGGTACACCAGGTTCCACGCTCCGTCCGGGCAGGAGAACACCGATGTCGGATTCCGTGCGGAGGCCAGTGCGAAGGGTTCGTCGTTCGCGAACTTCGCGTACTTCGGCAATTACACCTCGCGTATCGACGGACCGGGCAAGGTGTTCGACTTCTCGAATGTCTCCGACATCGTGATCGACAACATCTGGAACGAACACATGGTGTGCCTCTACTGGGGAGCGAACACCGACGGCGTCACCATCAAGAACTCCCGCATCCGCAATCTGTTCGCCGACGGCATCAACATGACCAACGGCTCGACCGACAACCTCGTGACCAACAACGAGGCCCGGGCCACGGGCGACGACAGCTTCGCACTGTTCTCGGCGATCGATGCCGGGGGATCGGACATGAAGAACAACGTCTACGAGAATCTGACCTCGATCCTCACCTGGCGTGCCGCGGGAGTCGCCGTCTACGGCGGCTACGACAACGCCTTCCGCAATATCCGCGTCGCGGACACCCTGGTCTACTCGGGAATCACTGTCAGCTCGCTGGACTTCGGATACCCGATGAATGGGTTCGGGACCGGACCGACCACGATCGAGAATGTGTCGGTCGTCCGTTCAGGCGGCCACTTCTGGGGATCGCAGACCTTCCCCGGGATCTGGTTGTTCTCGGCGTCCAAGGTGTTCCAGGGGATTCACATCAACAACGTGGACATCGTCGATCCGACATACAGCGGCATCATGTTCCAGACCAACTATGTGGGAGGACAGCCCCAGTTCCCGATCAAGGACACCGTCCTCAGCGACATCTCGATCTCCGGCGCCCGCAAGAGCGGCGACGCGTACGACGCCAAGTCCGGCTTCGGGCTGTGGGCCAACGAGATGCCGGAGGCGGGCCAGGGGCCCGCGGTCGGTGAGGTCACCTTCAACGGCCTGAAGCTGACCGACAACGCGCAGGACGTGAAGAACACGACCACCACCTTCCGGATCAACATCAACCCGTAACGCGGAACCGCAGGTCAGGGACGCCGCCCGGGACTCTGGGCGGGCGGCGTTCCGAGCGGCGCGAAAGCTCTGCCACGCACGTCACATGCGTAGCACTGTCAAACTTTTACGAAATCTGCGCGAGATATTGCGCACGGATGTCAGCGGTGGTTGAGTGTGCCGCGCCCCGGCAGAGAGCCGGCCGAGGGACTTCCACGCCCATGCCCGAAGGGACCATCGATGAGAAGTGCTGGGTTCCGCAGTCATCGCCGTACACGCCGCACCTCCGCGGCCGCCCTCGTCACCGCCCTCGCCCTGACCGCTCTCGCCTCATGCGGTACGAGCAGCAGCAGCGACAACAACAACGGCGGCGGCTCCGGCGGCTCGTCCGACCCGTCAGCTCCGCTGGACCCGAAGGCGAAGGTGACCCTCTCGATCGACTGCATGCCGCCGGCGGCGAAGGCCGCGGAACTGCGGGAGTGGAACGAGGACATCAAGACGTTCAACAAGAAGTACCCGAACGTCAAGATCAACGGAAAGTCCACCCCGGGCCAGTGCCTGGAGCCGCCGCGCTTCACCGCCATGCTCAAGGCGAAGTCGCAGCCCGATGTCTTCTACGCGTACTTCACCGACCTCGAACAGGTACTGGACAACGACGGGGCGACCGACATCTCCGCGTACGTCACCGACAAGTCGGTCCCGGCGCTGAAGGACATCCAGCCGCAAGTCCTCGACGTGGCCCGCAAGGACGGCAAGCTCTACGCCCTGCCGACCAGCAACTACACCATGGGCCTGATGATCAACCGGAAGCTCTTCACCCAGGCCGGCCTCGACCCGGACACGCCGCCGGCCACCTGGGAAGAGGTCCGGGCCGCCGCCAAGAAGATCGCGGCCCTCGGCAAGGGCATCGCGGGCTACGGCGAGTACAGCGCGGCCAACACAGGCGGCTGGCACTTCACCGCCGCCCAGTACTCCCTCGGCGGGGACGTGGTCGACTCCACCGGTAAGAAGGCCGCCTTCAACGACGCCACGGGCAAGCAGGTTCTCCAGCAGCTGCACGACATGCGGTGGGAGGACAACAGCATGGGCCAGACCCAGCTGCTTAAGTGGGGCGATCTGCAGAAGCAGATAGCGAGCGACAAGCTCGGCATGTTCCTCGCCGCGCCCGACGACATCACGTACATGGTCCAGCAGCTCGGCGCCAAGTACGAGAACTTCGGTATGGGCCCCATCCCCGGAGCCAAGGGCACGCTCTTCGGTGGCAACAACTACATGATCAAGCAGGGCAGTTCGCCCGACCAGATCAAGGCCGCCGTCGCCTGGCTCAACTTCAAGAACCTCACCCAGGGCAAGGGCCAGTTCGACTGGGCGCGCACCAAGGCCGACCAGCTGCCCGTCGGACTGCCGCAGCCGAACTTCTTCCTGGGCGACACCAAGACGAAGGACGACGCACAGCGGGTCGCCAACGCCACGATGCCGGTCGAGAACTTCAAGGCCTTCATGGACAACCCGGTCACCGGCAAGGCCGAGCCGCCGAAGGCCCAGGAGATCTACAAGATCCTCGACAACGCCATGTCCGGCGTCCTGACCAACAAGAACGCGAACATCGACAAGCTGCTCTCCGACGCCGAGAAGCAGGTCAACCAGGTGCTGGCGAACCAGTGACGGACGCGCGGGGCCGGGTCACGCGGACCCGGCCCCGCCCCCGACCGTCCATCCGCGTCTGAAGTACACCGGCACCGAGGAGACACCATGTCGGCCCCCACCCTGTCCACCAGCAAGGCGACCAGGCCACGCCACGGACACCCGGGCCCCGCCCGCCCGAACTCCGCCCGCGAGGAGTTCGTACGGGCCGTCCGCCGCAACATCTCGGCGCACGGCTTCCTGATCGGGGCGGTGCTCTGCTTCTCGTTCTTCTCCTGGTATCCGATGGTCCGGGAATTCATCCTGGCCTTCCAGAAGAACGAGAACGGCAAGACCACCTGGGCCGGCTGGTCCAATCTCAGCTACGTCGTCAACGACCCGGCCTTCTGGCAGGCCTGGCGCAACACCCTGCTCTTCACCGGCCTGGCCCTGCTGCTGGGCTTCCTGGTCCCGTTCGTCGTCGCGGTCGTACTCAACGAATTCCGGCACGGTCAGGGCTACCTGCGGTTGCTGGTCTATCTGCCGGTGATGCTGCCGCCCGTCGCCTCGGTCCTGCTGTTCAAGTACTTCTACGACCCCGGCTACGGACTCTTCAACCGCATCCTGGAGGTCTTCCACCTCCCCGCCCAGCAGTGGCTGCAGTCCACGGACACCGCGATGCTCTCCGTCGTCATCGCGGCCACCTGGATGAACATGGGCGGCGCCACCCTGATCTACCTCGCCGCACTCCAGTCGATCCCCGGCGAACTGTACGAAGCGGCCGAACTGGACGGCGCGGGACTGCTGCGCAGGGTCTGGCACGTCACCATCCCGCAGACCCGGCTCATCCTCTCGTTGCTGCTGCTGATGCAGATCATCGCGACGATGCAGGTCTTCACCGAGCCGTTCCTCCTCACCAACGGTGCGGGCCCAGAGGGTTCCACCACGACCGTCGTCTACCTCATCTACCAGTACGCCTTCAACTTCAACAACTACGGCAGTGCGGCGGCCCTCGGACTCGTCCTGCTCGTCGTCCTCGCGGGCTTCTCCGCGGTGTACGTACGACTCAGCCGCAGCAGCGAAGACTAGGAGGGGCCCGACCATGGCATCGAACGCCTTCGTCTCCCGACGGCGCGGCTCCGGACAGCGCAGGGCCGAGCGGCGCGCCGCCGACCTGGGACGCCAGCGGACACTGATCTCACCGGCCCAGCTCGCCCGGCCCCGCGGCAGGACCGTCTACTGGATCGTGTTCGGCGTGGTGATCCTCCTGTTCACCGTGGCCTTCCTGGGGCCGCTCTACTGGATGGTCACCGGCGGACTCAAGACCACCCAGGAAGTCGTGCAGAGCCCGCCGACCGCCTTCCCCACGTCGGTCCACACGGAGAACTATTCCCGGGCGTGGACGGTGATGGACCTGTCCCGGCTCCTCTTCAACACCCTCTACTACGCGTTCGGAGCGCTCGCCTTCCAGCTGCTCTTCGACGTCGCTGCCGCCTACTCGCTCTCCAAGCTGCGGCCCGTCTTCGGCAAGGTCATCCTCGGCATGATGCTGGCCACGCTGATGATCCCGGCCACCGTCCTCGTCGTACCCCAGTACCTCACCGTCCTCGACGTGCCGATCGTGCAGCGCAATCTGCTCAACTCGCCCTGGGCGATCTGGCTGCCGTCCGTCACCAACGCCTTCAACATCTTCCTGCTGAAGCGGTTCTTCGACTCGATCCCGCGCGAACTCCTCGACGCCGCCGCGATCGACGGGGCCTCACCCCTGCGCACCCTGCGCTCCGTGGTCCTGCCGATCAGCCGGCCGATCCTCGGCGTCGTCTCCATCTTCGCGATCGTCGGCGTCTGGAAGGACTTCCTCTGGCCGATGCTCACCCTGCCCGACCCCAGCAAACAGACCCTCAACGTGGGCATCTACTCGCTGGCCAGCGGTGTCCCCGAGAACGTCCTCATCGCGGCACTCACCATCGCGTCCATCCCGACGCTGCTCATCTTCCTGCTCTTCCAGCGCAACATCATGAGCGGACTCACCGCGGGCGGCCTCAAGGGCTAGAGACCACCCACCGCAGCAGCCTTCTCCTCCTCAGCGCTCCGCCGCCGGCCCTCCCATCCAGCGCCCCGCTGTCCGGGGCCGACGGCGGAGTCCCACCTGCCCGAAAGGAACGCCACGTGGCAGACAACCGTCCGTCCGAGGCCACCGTGAACTGGTGGCGCGACGCCGCTATCTACCAGATCTATGTACGCAGCTTCGCCGACGGCGACGGTGACGGCACCGGCGATCTCGCGGGGGTACGGGCCAAGCTGCCCTATCTCGTCGAACTGGGGGTGGACGCACTCTGGTTCACCCCCTGGTATCTCTCGCCGCTCGCCGACGGCGGATACGACGTGGCCGACTACCGCACCATCGACCCCGCCTTCGGCACCCTCGCCGAGGCCGAGAAACTGATCGCCGAGGCCCGCGAACTGGGCATCCGTACGATCATCGACATCGTCCCCAACCACGTCTCCGACCAGCACGTCTGGTTCCGGGCCGCCCTCGCGGCCGGCCCCGGCAGCCCCGAGCGGGAGCTCTTCCACTTCCGGCCCGGACGTGGCGCGGACGGCGAGATGCCGCCCAACGACTGGGTCTCCGAGTTCGGCGGCACGCCCTGGACCCGGCTCGACGACGGCGAGTGGTATCTGCACCTGTTCGCGACGCAGCAGCCCGACCTCAACTGGGCGCACCCGGCGGTCCGTCAGGAACACGAGGACGTCCTGCGCTTCTGGTTCGAGCGAGGTGTGGAGGGTGTACGGATCGACTCGGCCGCCCTGCCCGTCAAGGACCCCGCACTGCCCGACTTCGTCGAGGGACGCGACCCCCACCCCTATGTCGACCGGGACGAGCTGCACGACATCTATCGCTCCTGGCGAGCCATCGCCGACGAGTACGGGGCCATCTTCGTCGGAGAGGTCTGGCTCCCGGACGCCGAGCGCTTCGCCCGCTATCTGCGCCCCGACGAGCTGCACACCGCCTTCAACTTCAACTTCCTGGCGTGTCCCTGGGACGCCGGACGGCTGCGCTCCGCCATCGACGACACGCTCGCCGAGCATGCCGCGGTCGGCGCGCCCGCCACCTGGGTCCTGTGCAACCACGATGTGACCCGCACCGTCACCCGTTACGGACGTGAGGACACCGGCTTCGACTTCGCGGCGAAGACCTTCGGTACCCCGACGGATCTCGCACTGGGCACCCGTCGGGCGCGCGCCGCCGCGCTGCTCTCGCTGGCCCTTCCGGGCGCGGCCTACCTCTACCAGGGCGAGGAGCTGGGCCTTCCGGAAGCGGACATCCCGCGCGGCCGGATCCAGGACCCGATGCACTTCCGCTCCGGCGGGACCGACCCGGGACGCGACGGCTGCCGGGTGCCGCTGCCCTGGGCGGGGCAGGCGCCGTACGCCGGTTTCGGATCCACCGTCGAGCCCTGGCTGCCACAACCCGCGGACTGGTCGACGTACGCCGCCGATCTGCAGCGTGCCGATCCGGACTCGATGCTCAGCCTGTACCGCGCGGCGCTCCGGCTGCGCCGCACCGCGCCCGGCTTCGGCAGCTCAGGGACGCCGGGGCAGCAACTGGTGTGGTTGCCGACCGCGCCCGGGGTGCTTGCCTTCACCCGCGGCGACGGGCTGATGTGCATCGTCAATCTGACCGAGGAGCCCGTCGAACTGCCCAGCCACACCGAGGTGCTGCTCATCAGCGGCCCGCCGGCCGACGGGGGGAGGCTCCCGCAGGACACCGCGGTCTGGCTGCGGAGCTGATCCGGGGCGCGTACCCGCGGGCCGACACGCGGGTCCGCGGGCGGATCGCGGTGGACTCGGGGCTGCGGCAGAGTGGGCACATGGATGATCTCAACGCCCTCGCCGACGAGCATCTGGCCGCCGCGCGCACGTCCCCGCACGGCCGCAGCGCCCACCTGCTGCTGCGACAGGAGCCGCTGCGGCAGACGGTCATCGCGCTCACCGCGGGCTCGGCCCTGGACGAGCACAACGCGCCGCCCGCGGCCTCGCTCCAGGTCCTGCGCGGGGCCGTACGGCTCACCGCAGCCTCCGGCGACGTGGAACTGACCGCGGGAGGACTGCAGCCCATCCCGCATGAACGGCACGGACTGCTGGCGCTGGAGGACGCGGTGGTCCTGCTGACCGCGGTCAACGACTGACTCCTGCCCACGCTCGGGGATCCGTCGGGACCACGGTGCGCCCGGCGCGGAACCGTCGGTGACGCCGTCACCTCGTCCGTACGCGTACCCGCTCCCACACCCACAGCACGAGGCTGCCCGCGGCGAGGGAGCCGCCCAGGACACATACGCCGGTCCAGCCCGCGCGCGACCAGACCACCGAAGCGAGTGCGGCCCCGGCCGCCCCGCCCAGGAAGAACAGGGTCATGAAGCCGGAGTTGATCCGGTTGCGGGCTTCGGGGCGGAGTGCGTAGATCACGTACTGACTGCTGTTCAGCCCCGCCTGCTGGGCCACGTTCAGGGAGATCACGCCGACGGCGAGCCACAGCGGAGAGGACTCGCCCGCCAGGAGCAGTGGCCAGGAGAGCGTGAGCAGGGCGGCCGACACTCCCGAGACCAGCTGCACGCGGCCGCGGTCACCGAGCCTGGCGGCGACGTTCATACCCACCACGCCGATGACGCCGAGCAGACCGAAGAAGCCGATCGCGGCCGCGTTCCAGCCGAAGGGCGGCCGGGCCAGCAGAAAGGTCAGCGCCGTGAGCTGGACGCTGTACGAGGCCATCGAGAAGGCCGCGACGGCCGACCGCATGCGTAGCACGGGCTCCTCGCGCAGCAGCGAGAGCGTGGAGCGCAGCAGTCCGCCGTAACGCATCGGGGTGGTGGCGCCCGCCCGGGGCAGCCGGGGCAGGTTGCGGTGCAGAAGCACGGCCATGCCGGCCATGAGCAGGGCGTTCATCCAGTAGGCGGTGCGCCAGCCGCCGAGTTCCGACAGCGCGCCGGAGGCCAGTCGGCCGACCAGTCCGCCGAGCAGGACACCGGACATGACGACTCCGACGATCCTGCCGCGTTCGGCCGGAGCCGCGAGGGTCGCCGCGAACGGCACCACGATCTGGGCGCCGACGGATGTCAGTGCGGTGAGAGCCGTCCCCGCTATCAGCAGGGGGCCACTGGGGGCGGCGGACGTCAGCAGCAGGAAGATCGCGGTGAGACCGAAGAGGCCCACGGCGAGTCGGCGGCGCTCCATGACATCCCCGAGCGGCACCAGCAGGATCAGGCCCAGTGCGTACCCGCCCTGGGCCGCGGTCACGATCAGCCCCGCCGCAGTGACCCCGATGTGCAGTTCTGCCTCGATCACGTCGAGCAGGGGCTGGGCGAAGTAGTTCCCCGCGGCCGAGAGCCCGGCCGCGACGGCCATCAGGGCGACGAGTCCACGCCCGAGCACGGGCAGCGGTTTCAGTGCGTTCGTCGGGGCGCCAGGGTGTCGCGTCCCGTGGTGGGGCTGTGCGGAAAATGCCATGTCCCACAGCCTCGAGGTGCGGCCATTGATGAGTCCAACACATGTTTTTCATTCCATCGATCGTGATTCACGATGGATGGATGGAGCTTCAGCAGATGCGATACGTGGTGGCGGTGGCGGACCTGCGGAACTTCACCCGCGCCGCGAAGAAATGCCTGGTCGTCCAATCCGCGCTGAGTCATCAGATCGCGCGGCTCGAGAAGGAACTGGGGGCCCGGCTGTTCGACCGCTCGAGCCGCCATGTCCGTCTCACCGCAGCAGGTGAGGCGTTCCTGCCCGCGGCCCGCCAGGCCCTGGACGCGGCGGAACGGGCCCGCGCCGAGGTGGCGGCAGCGACGGGGGAGGTCAGCGGGCGCCTCGCCGTCGGGGCGATCCCGACGCTCGGCGCGGTCGACATCCCGGCCGCGCTGCGCGAGTTCCACCTCCACCATCCGAAGGTCCGTATCGACCTCAAGGAGGGGCCGAGCAAGGATCTGGTCCAGGGAGTGCAGGACGGCACGCTCGATGTGGCCTTCCTCGGTGTGCTGCCGAGCTATCGGCCGAAGGGCGTGAGCGATCACGAACTCGCCCGGGGCGAGCTCGCCGCCGTGGTCGCTCCCACCCATCCGCTGGCGCGTGAGGCCGACGTGGATCTGGAGCGGCTGGCGGCGGAGACGTTCGTCGACTACCCCGAAGGCACCGCAGCCCGCGCCCAGTCGGAGGAGGCGTTCGAGGCGTCGGGGCTCACCCGCGTGGTGGCCTTCGAGGTCAGCGGGACCGACTTCATCGTCCGCCTCGTGCGAAGCGGACTGGTCGTCGCGCTGCTGCCTGCCGCGTTCGCGGCCGAACTGGCAGGAGTCACCGTGCTCCCGGTGCGCGATGCCCCGGCCCGCACGGAACGCCTGGTCTGGAGCAGATTCCGCCCCACCCCCGCGGCCGCCGCGTTCCTGACCGGGCTCGGTATCGACACGGAGGCTGCCGCCGACCGGCCGTGACGTTCCCTCAGGCAGGCGGCAGCGCGCGTCGGCGGCGCCGCAGGAATTCCTGCTCGGCGGCGTTGTCCGTCCGGGCGATGGCGGTGTCGTACGCCGATGCCGCTTCGGCGCGGCGGCCCAGCCGGCGCAGCAGATCGGCCCGCACGGCGTGGAACACGTGGTAACGGTCGAGCCCGAGCTCCTCGACGAGGACGAGCGCCGCACCCGGTCCGTCGACCTCCGCCACCGCGACGGCACGGTTGAGCGCCACGACCGGAGTCGGTGCCTGCGCCAGCAACTGGTCGTAGAGCCGCAGGATCTGCCCCCAGTCGGTCGCTGCCGCGGTCGGCGCATCGCTGTGTACCGCGTTGATCGCGGCCTGGATCTGGTACGGGCCGGGCCGGTTCCGGCGCAGACACCTGCGTACGAGCGCCTGCCCCTCGTCGATCAGCGCGCGGTCCCACCGGGCGCGATCCTGGTCGGGCAGGGACACCGGTGCGCCGTCCGGGTCCGACCTGGCGGTGCGGCGCGCATCGGTGAGCAGCATCAGGGCGAGCAGACCCAGCACCTCCGGTTCGTCCGGCATCAGATTCGCCAGCAGCCGGCCGAGACGGATGGCCTCCGCGCAGAGATCCTCGCGTGCGAGACGGTCGCCCGAGCTCGCCGTATGCCCCTCGTTGAAGATCAGGTACACAACGGCGAGCACCGCGCCCACCCGGTCCGGAAGGTCTGCGTCGGCCGGGATCCGGTAGGGGATCCGGGCGTCACGGATCTTGCCCTTGGCGCGCACCAGCCGCTGTGCCATGGTCGGCTCCGGGACCAGGAACGCGTGCGCGAGCTCCGAGGTGGTCAGCCCGCCCAGCAGCCTCAGGGTCAGCGCGACCTGCGCGGAGGTGGCGAGTGCGGGGTGGCAACAGGTGAAGATCAGCCGCAGTCGGTCGTCATGCACGGGACCCTCCTCGGCCGGTTCGCCGCGGACGTTCAGCTCCTGCGCGAGCGCGGCCCGGGCCTGGCGGTCGGCGCGGGACGCCTCGCGGCGCAGGCGGTCGATCGCCCGGTTGCGTGCGGTGGTGATGATCCAGCCGGCCGGGGCGGGTGGCAGCCCGGTGGACGGCCACCGCTCCAGCGCGGTGGCGAACGCCTCCTGGACGGCTTCCTCCGCGATGTCGATGTCACCGAAGGCGCCGACGAGCACGGCGACCGCGCGGCCGTACTCCGCACGGAAGAGGCGCTCGATCTCCGCTGTGGGTACGGCGGGTGTGTCGTCCGGAGTGCGGGGCACTTCGGAGGCACAGGACGGCCCGGGCGAGTCGGGCATCAGCCCTCCACTTCACCCTCGAACGGCCGGACCTCGACCGGCAGGGTGATCGCCCGCGCGGCCTTGCGGCCCCAGTCGAGGGCGGCGTCCAGGTCGGGTGCCTTGATGATGCACAGCCCGCCGAGATACTCCTTCCCCTCGGCATACGGCCCGTCGGTGATCAGTGTGTCCCCGTCCTTCTGCCGTACCACCGTGGCGGTGCCGGGGGCGTGCAGTCCGCCCGCGAACACCCACGCCCCGGCCTCCTGGAGTTCCCGGTGGAAGACGCCCACGTTCCGCATGATCCCTTCCAGCACCTCGGGGGCGGGCGGCTCGCCGTCAGCGGGTGTGATGACGCTCAGCAGGTAGTGCTTCATGGTGTGCCTCCTCGAGTACGACGTCGGCAGCGCGCCGGCGTCTCACCCTCTATACGAACGGCTTCCACCCGGATCGACACGGAACACGGTCGTGTTCCCGGAAAGTTTTCCGGGGAGCACCCCGGGACGCTCGTGATCCCGAGGACGGCGCCGCACAGAGTCTTGTGGGAGCGCTCCCAGCACCGGCAGGATGGGGTGATGACCAAGCCAGCCGGCCTACGGGCCTACCACCCCGACGACCGTGAGGCCCTCGCGGACATCTGCGTCCGGACGGCCGACAACGGCGGCGACTCCCGGCACCTGTATCCGGACCTCGACCTGATGCCCTCGATCTTCGCCGCCCCCTATGCGTACCTCGAACCCGATCTGACGTTCGTGGTCGACGACGGTACGGGCCGGGCGGTCGGTTACATCCTGGGGACCGCGGACACGCCGCAGTTCGTCGCCGCCTTCCGCAAGCAGTGGCTGCCGCTGGTCGAGGACCGCTTCCCGAAACTCGACGGCGCGCCGCGGACCCCCAGCGAGGAGATGATCGCCCTCCTGCACAACCCGGAACGGATGATCGTCCCCGAAGTGGCCGCCCACCCCGCCCACCTGCACATCGATCTGCTGCCCGCATGGCAGCGGAAGGGGTACGGCAGAGCGCTGATGCGGGCGTTCCTGGCCGCCCTGAGCGCCAAGGGTGTGGAAGCCGTGCATCTCTCCATGGTCACGGCGAACACTCCGGCCCGGGCCTTCTACGACCGCCTGGGCTTCGAGGAGATCGACGTACCGGACCCCGGACCGATCACCTACCTGGGGCGCAGCACCGCAGCGGACCTGTGAGGCGCAGCGCGCACACCGGCTGACCCCGTCGGTCCCACCCACGGCGGACGAGGCGCCGGGAACTCCGCTTGGCAGGGGTGTCGTGCCGGCGAGCTGGGCAGGTACTGGTGCATGAGCCCGGAACAGGGGCGAGGCAGCCGGTACAGAGGGGTGTGTGGCGTGAGGGAGCAGACCGTGTGGCAGTTCTCCGACGACCGTGGGCAGCTGTCGGCAGCCGAGCGACGGCCGTCGAAGGTACTCGCCTATGTCCAGGCCGGCGCCACCCTGTGGGACTACGGGATACATCCGTGGGGGATCTTCGGCTCCGGCCACGACGGTGACGAGCCCGACCGTGCGAAGACCGGCTTCCTGCCGCTGACCGAGGTCGAGTACCTCGGTGCGGGCGGCGTCCTCGACGTGGAGACCCTGTTACGAGGCGAGCCGGACCTCGTCGTGGCCGTCAGCTACGGGGGAGGACATGTCTACGGGCTCGCCCCCGAGACCGCCAAACACCTGGAGGAGCACGTTCCGGTCGTTGTCGTCGACGTGGGACAGGCACGCACCCTCGCCGACATCGGCAACCGGTTCGCCGAGCTGGCCCGCTCGCTCGGCGCCGAGGAGACTCCGACGACGGAGGACCTGGCGGCCGCCCGGGACCGGCTGCGCACCCTCACCGCCGGTCCGTCCCGGCCCCGGGTACTTGCCCTGTCACCGGCCGGGCAGGACCAGGCGCATCTCGCCCGTCCCCGCATGTGGCCTGAGCTGCGCGTGCTGACGGAGCTGGGCGTCGACGTCCTCGAACCGCCGACCGGGCCCGGTGCCAACTGGTCAACGGTCGGCTGGCCGGAGGTGACGGCTCTGCGGCCCGGGATCCTGCTCACCGACGTCCGGTCCAACGCCACACCTCTGGATCGGCTCCGGTCGGCGCCGGAGCAGGCGGCCGCAGTCGTGCCGTGGAATCCGGAACCGATCTGCAGCCCCCGGGCCCATGCGCGGTTCCTGACGCTCGTGGCGGACGCCGTCGAGGCGGCGCAGGGCAGTTAGCGCGCCGGAACCACTGCGCCGCCCGGTACGTCCGACCGGCAACCAGCAGGGGCTGAGGGGCGAGCACGCGGACAGGGGCGGGGCATGAACAGAGAAAGAGTGGGCGCAACGGTCGCCGGGGTCCTGGTGATCGCACTGTCGGCGGTGGCATGCGGCGAGGATGCCCCCGAGGACCTCGTGACCGAGGGGAACCGGCCGGCCGTGCCCTACAGCGGCCCGCTCCACCTGCCCCACCCGAACGTCGAAGGCGACACCCCGCAGGCGAGGATGACGGAATCGGGGGCCGCCGGCCGCGCTCTGGAGTGCGACGGGGAGATCTACTCCGGCGGCGGCAGCGAACCCTGGAGCAAGGGCGACGGCGGGGCGACGCCCGAGGAAGGGCTGAAGCTGCACTTCGAGATCGAGCAGCCCGATCTGCCCCGGTACGGATACCGCGTGGAACGCGAGGAAGCCGACCGGGTCCTGTACTCGTTCGACGTGGACCGCAGGACGAAGATCGCCGTCATCGTCGCCAAGGACCGCAAAGGACGCCCGGGCTGGGGCCCGGAGACCACCGCCATGTGCGACCCGGCCGAGCTGCCGTCGAGCTATACGGACAAGCAGCCGTACCGCGTCTGGACCGACAAGGACGGCCGCCGGGTACCCGTGTCCGAGGTGAGCAGTTCGGCGGGCTCGGCGCACTGCGACTGGCAGGACGCGGACTTCCTCGAATGGGGCGCGGGTTCAGGAGGCGAGGGCTCGGCCGACCGGAAGGTGTACGCGCGAGATCCGGAGGGCGTCCTCCCCTCGGGCATGCTCACGTCGGCGTACGACGGGGACGTGACGATGCCCGCCGGTGCCCGGTCCACGGGCTACCACCTGGACGACCGGGAACTGTGGCTGACGGACGACATGTCCAGGGTCTATGTCCGCACCTCGGACGGGGTGGAGGCGTGGCCCGCCGTGAAGCAGCACATGGGATGCCGATGACCGGTCCGGCGTACCGAGCTCTCATGACGGGGCCGAGGTCCGTCGTCGAGCGCCGGATCGGCGCAGTGCGGCGCCGGAGCCCTGTCCGGCGGATCACGTGACCATCCCCGGGGCGGGGGCGTCGTGTCCGCCACGGGGAGGGGAGATCCGACGAACGACGAGTGGGCTCGGCTGATGGCGCATCTCCCGAAGTTCGCTCGGCTGTGCGGTTGTGGGGCCGGCCACCGCAAGGTGATCAACAGGCTTCTGTGCCGGGAGCGGACCGGGGCGCGGCGCTCACCGATGCGCCGAGGTAGCGCCCGGGCCGGCTTTCCGACGGGGGTTGGCTCGGCGGACACCTTGCGATCATGTTCCGGTCGTATCCGCCTGTGACGGTCGAAAAAGTTGGCTATACAACTTTGACCCGAGGAGTGACCGTGCCGACCCTGCCCACCTTCCCGATCGACGACTTTCCGGTGATGTGGCTTCGCGACAACTGCCCGTGCGCAGACTGCCGCGATCCGCGCTCAGGACAGAAGCTGTTCCAGATCAGCGCGCTGCCCGCCGCGCTCCGGCTCGACACGGTGACCGACTCGGACGAGGCGGAGGGGCCTGCCGTCGAGGTGATATGGGCCCCCGACGGACACCGCTCGACCTACCCGCTGACCTGGCTGGAGGCCAACCGGCCCGGTGGGCCGGCGACCGGCGACCGGCGCACCGACGACCGAAAGGAACTGTGGAAGGCCGGCGACCTGACCGGACGGCTGCCGCAAGCGGGCTGGGACGAGTATCTGGGCGCGCCGGGTGTGCGGGCCCGCATGCTGGATTCCGTATTGCGGCTGGGTTTCATGCTGCTGAGCGGGGTACCGGAGCGCGAAGGACAGGTGCTCGACGTGGCGGAGACCTTCGGCCACGTCCGCGAGACCAACTACGGGAAGCTCTTCGACGTACGCGTCGAGCCCGACCCGAACAACCTCGCCTTCACATCGGCCCGCATCACGCCGCACACCGACAACCCGTACCGCGATCCCGTCCCGACGATCCAGTTGCTCCACTGCCTGGTCAACGACGCCGACGGCGGCGACTCGGGTCTCGTCGACGGCTTCGCCGCGGCCGCGCTGCTGCGGGAGGAGGATCCGGAGGCCTTCGACGTCCTCACCCGTACGCCCGTGCCGTTCGTCTTCCGTGATGCGGGAACCGAACTGCGAGCCGACCGTCCGCTCATCGGCACCGACCCCCTCGGCCGGGTGCGCGAGGTGCGGTTCAACAACCGTTCGATCGGCACGCTGCGGCTGCCCGCCGCCGAGGTGGAAGCGTTCTACGTGGCCTACCGCACGTTCGCGGAACTGCTGCTCCGCCCCGAGCTGCAACTGGATCTGCGGCTGTCGCCGGGCGACTGCCTGGTGTTCGACAACACCCGGCTGCTGCACGCCCGTACCGCCTTCGCCCAGGACGGAGCACGCCACCTCCAGGGCTGTTACGCCGATCTGGACGGTCTGGCGAGCACCTTGGCGGTGCTGCGGCGCGCGGACACCCTGGAGCCGCTGGCCCAGTTGTTCGCCGGACCGGGGTCGGCGGATTATCTGGGCGAGTCGGTCTCCATGGCCGAGCACATGCTCCAGGCCGGTGCGAGGGCGGAGGCCGACGGCGCCCCGCCGCACCTGGTGGCCGGGGCGCTGCTGCACGACGTCGGGCACTTCGCGGGCGCCGTGACCGGCCACGGGCTGATGTCCGGCACCGACAACCGGCACAGCCACTCGGGAGCCGACCTGCTGGCCCGCTGGTTCGGGCCCGCAGTCACCGAGCCGGTGCGCCTTCACGTGGCCGCCAAACGCTACCTGTGCGCTGTGGAACCCGGGTACCACAACCGGTTGTCGGAGGCGTCGCAGTACACGCTGCGCGTCCAGGGCGGCGTGATGACCCCGGCACAGGTGGCGCAGTTCGCCGCCCTGCCGGGCGCGGCCGACGCGGTCGCCATCCGTCGCTGGGACGATGAGGCGAAGGATCCGGACGCACCCACCCCCCCGTTCGAGCACTTCCTTCCGTTGCTGACCGCACTGCTGCGGGGTTGAGGGCTGTCCCGTAATCCCTGGTGGATCGGCGCGCGGCGTCGGATGCGGTGCGTCGCAAGGCGGAGGGGCGCCCTCGTACTGGACGTATTCGGCGTTCCGACAACGCGGCGAGGTGCCGTGGCTGTCGTCGTGCGCCCGCCAGGGATTACGGGGCAGCCCTCAGGCCACAGGCCACGGCCGCCGGTGCCGCGACGCGTCACGCAGCCGACGGTCCGTCGGTGCCGACCGGTACCGTGCGGGGGCTGTGCCGCCGACCCAAGGTCGAGGTGGCCACGGAGTTGTGCACCGTGAACGCGATGGTGCCGGGCAGGTAGCGGTCCTCGGACCACTCCACCGGCACTCCGGCCGGGTCGGTGGTGCGGCGCCTCTCGCGCAGCAGCACCTGCCCGACCGGGCAGTCCAGGAGCCGGGCGTCGTCCGCGTCGGCCCACGTGAGGTCGATGGTGTGGTCGGCGTCGGTGAAATGCACCCCTTGCTCGACGAGGGCTTCGGTGTGCGAGACGGTGTCAGGCGGCAGTTCGGCCACCAGGGCGCCCACCCTGGCCGGGTAGATCGACCGTTCGACCATGACCGGCTCACCGGACAAGGTCCGCAGGCGCAGCACCAGATACACCTCCGCCCCTGCCTCCAGGCCCAGTTGCTCGGCATCGAGGGGCTCGGCCGGCCGTCGGACGACGCGATCGACCCGGCCGCCCGGCGTCTCGCCGGTGGAGCGGGCCCAGTTGGTGAAGCTGAGCAGCTCCGAGAAACTCTGTGCCCGCGGGCCACCGAGCACAGTACGCCGCGTTCCGCGCCGCGAGGTGACCAGGCCGTCCGTGCGCAGCACGGCCAGCGCGTGCCGGACCGTACCCCGGGAGACGTTGTAACGCTCGGCGAGTGTTCCCTCCGGCGGCAGCTTCGCACCGGCGGCGTACTCGCCCGCGATGATCGCCTCGCGTAGTTCGGCGGCAACCCTGCGGTAGCGAAGATCTCTGTCCGGGGTGCCGTGCTCCTCCTGCACCTTGTCTCCTGGGCCGCTGCTGTGTCGTGAGGCCTTCTGGCCGAACATCACCAGACCCTACCGGCCGCGCCACCTGGCCGAGCTGCCAGGCGGCGCGGCCGCGTCCCGGTCCACCGCGGCCCCGGGCCAGGGGCGTGCCGCGAAGAGTGAGGGCCGGGGACGGGCCCGGGTCGGCAAGGCGGTCGTCACCTGGTCCCGCCCCGCCTCACACGGTGTGGACGGTTCCCGCGTAACGCTGGGCGAAGCGGGTTCCGGTGCCCGCGGTGACGGTGATGTCGTACCGCCCGTCGTCAGTGGGCCACGTCATCCGGGAGTGGCCGCCCGCATGGACCCAGACGGTCTGCTCCTTGCCGGCGAAGTCGTTCGGCGTGATCGTGAAGGCGACCTCGGTGCCGCCGTCGTTGCGCAGGTCCAGTTCGATCGAGGCATCCTTCGACCGCCCGGGGTGCCGTAGTGACGCCCGGACCGACGGAACTGCCACGTCGTCCTGTCCCTCGCGGAGGACGGTGCCCGAGAAACGGCGGACGAAGCCGTCGGCACCGTGCACGGACAGGTCGTAGCGGCCGTCGGTCGCCGTGGCGTCCCACACGTAGGTACGGGACGAGCGCGGTGGGACCGTGAACGGCGTGCCGACGAACGGCAGGGCGATGTTCGGCAGCACGGTGAAGTGGAAGCCGACGCTGCCCTCGTTGGTCATCGTGCAGGTGACCTTGCCGGTGGCCCGGTCGACCGACACATCGGCCCACGGCCGGTACGGCAACGCGCGATGCGGTCGCTCTCCCTTCTCCTGCGCGGGCATGGTCTGCTCGGTGGGCACCTTGACCGCGGGCAGGTTCTTGTTGGCATCGGCCTTGGCCATGAGGGCGACCGTGTCCGGCAGGACGGGGATGGTGTAGTCGGGCCGGGTGAAGTCGAAGCAGGTGGTGAGGTCACCGCAGACCGTGCGTCGCCACTCGGAGATGTTGGGCTCCTGCACACCGGTGACGCGTTCGAGGAAGCGCAGCACCGAGGTGTGGTCGAACACCTGGGAGTTGACCCAGCCGCCGCGCGACCACGGCGACACGGCCCACAGGGGTACCCGGCTGCCCAGGCCCAGTGCCTTGCCGCTCGCGAACTCGTCCTTCGTGCCCGGCTCGGGGAACGGCGGTATCACGTGGTCGAAGTACCCGTCGTTCTCGTCGTACATCAACAGGAAGACGGTGTGCTCCCACACATCCGGGTTGGCGAAGAGCGACTGCAGGGCTGTGTTCACCCAGTGCGCGCCGTAGTCGGGGCTGGCATCCGGGTGCTCGCAGAACAGGTAGGGCGCCACAAGCCAGGAGACCGTGGGCAGGGTGCCGTCCTTGCAGTGCTTGTCGAAGGCGGTCAGGTCGAACTTCGTCATCGCGTTGATGTAACGCGGGTCGTCCTTGGGGAAGGCGTGGAACTGCTTGAAGTACGACAGCGCGTTGTCGTCGTAGTCGCCGTACCGGTCGTCGGTGCCGTCCGGATTGTGGTAGACGCGCCAGCTGACGCCGGCCTCCTCCAGCCGCTCGGCGTAGGTCGTCCAGTCGGCCACCGGATTGCCCGTGACCACCGAGTTGTCGGTGAACGGGCCGGTGGTGCCGTCGGTGCCGGGTCCGGCGGTGCCGGACCAGAGGTAGAGGCGGTTGGGGTCGGTGGGACCGTTCAGCGAGCAGAAGTAGCCGTCGCAGACCGTGAAGGCATCGGCCAACGCGTACTGGTACGGGATGTCCTCGCGGTTGAAGTAGCCCATGGTCCGCTCGCCCTTGGCGGCGACCCACTTGTCCATGGCGCCGCTGTCGACGGCGGTGTGGCCGGTCTCCCAGTCGTGCGGCAGACCGCCCGCGTTCTGCGCGTTGTACTTGGTGGTGTCCATCCGGAAGGGAAACAGGTGGCCATCGGCGCGTCCGCGGTGCGGCTGACGGAAGACCGAGTCGCCGTCGGGGAAGGCGAGCGCCTGACGGTCGTCGACGCCTCGCACGCCGCTCAGCGTGCCGAAGTAGTGGTCGAAGCTGCGGTTCTCCTGCATCAGGACGACCACGTGCTTGACGTCCTTGATGCTTCCGTGCCGGTTGTGGTTCTCGGAGGCAATGGCCGTGCCGGGGAGTCCGGCCGCGGCCGCTCCGGCTGCTGCGGTGCCGATGAAGGCGCGGCGGCTGATCTCAGTCATAGGGAAAGGAAGTCCTTAGGATCGTTCGGGTCAGCCGCGGGCGGACAGGGAGAAGGTCACGACGGCCGAAGCGTGGTCGGAAGGCCAGCCGTTGAGGGCGGTGTGCGACACCGGCGTGGGCCACCCGGTGAAGAGGGTGTGCGCCTCGACCACCTTCAGCGGTCCCGCGCACTGGACTTGGTCGACCCGGTCCTGTGGTTCCGCGCTGCCGTCGTCGCGCCGCGGGCGCACGGGGGACCAGGTGTTGCCGGGTGCCTTCGCCGGGTTGGAGTTGTGGTCGCGGAAGGCGTCGGTCAGACCGGCCTTCTCCAGGGCCTCCGTGACGGGCCAGCGGACGCGGCCCACCCCTCCGTGCGCGGGGGACGTCCGGCTCGTCCAGTCGAGGTGGGACGGTGAGGCGAGGCCGGCCGCGAGCACGACGGGGACGTCGGAGGCGAGGTCCCGCCGCATCGCGGCCACCAGTGCCTGCACTTGCCGGTAGCGGAGCGTCTGCTTCTCCGCCGCCTCGACCTGCGCGGCGCTGCGGCCGGCCAGTACGGCGTACGGCCCGTAGCCGGCCTCGTCCAGTTGGGCCGTCCACAGCCGTACCGTGCGCCTGCCGGGCAGTCGCACGGTCGCGGCGGCGGCGGGCAGGGCTGCGGTGGGGGCGACGAGGTCGGTGAGAAGATGGCGGCTGACGATGCCGAGGCCGGCGCCGGCCTGGTACGCGTGCCAGCCGAGAGCCCGGGCGAGGTCTCGGGCGCCGGTGGCTCCGCTCTCCTGGAGCGCGACGAGGTCGAGGCCCTGGGTGAGCACCAGCCGTACTTGCTTCTCCAGGAATCCGTCGATGTGCGAGCCGGCGTCCCAGAGGTTCAGCGTGGCGACCTTGATCCGCAGGCGGTCCTTGGAGGAGCGCACCGGCACCTGGACGGTGATGGTGTCCCGGCCCGCGGCGCTGTCGGTGACGGATACCACCACGCGGCCGGGCGACTTGTACCGGAAGGACGGCGCCTTGCCGTTGATGGTGCCGTCAGCGGTCACCGAGAGCCACCTGTCCCCGGAGACGCGCTGGAACGAGGGGGTGCCGGCGGCGTTGCCCTCCGGCCGGATCCACAGGCCGCCCAGGCTGACCGAGAAGTCCGTGCCCGCTGTCTGCGGGGCGGTTGTGAGGGCGTCCACCACCGCATGCGGCCGCGGAATGACCGGGCGGGGGATGAAGGTGAACGGATCTGTCCGGGCCAGGATGTCGTACCCGTCCTTGGCCAGCAGATAAGCGGTGTAAGGGCCGCCGTTCAGGCCGGAGGTGTCGAGGGTGACGTCGCCGGAGGCAGCGGGCGTGTACTCCCAGACGAGGGAGCCGCCGTCGCCCGGCCGACGGTCACCGTCGTAGATGCCGACCCAATTCTGCGGGTGGGGTGTGCCGGTCGCCCAGCCGAAGGTGGCTCGGTCACCCTCGTACAGGGTGGCCGGCGCCTTGAGCACGAGCGAGTCGACGAGCGGCTCGCCGGTGAAGGTGAACGGATCTGTCCGGGCCAGGATGTCGTACCCGTCCTTGGCCAACAGGTAGGCCGTGTACGGTCCGTCGCTCAGACCGGAGGTGTCGAGGGTGGTGTTCCCGGAGGCGCCGGGGACGTATGCCCACACGAGCGAGCCGACGCCGCTGGACGGCTTGCGGTCGCCTTTGTAGACGCCGATCCAGTTGGTCGGGTCGGGGGCGTCCGTCGACCAGTTGAAGGTCAGTTTGTCGCCCCGTTGCGGGGGTGTGGTGGAGCTGATCGCGATGGCGTCACCGGATGCGGCGACACCTGGGAGGGGTGACACGGTTCTGGGTCCTCTCCGCCCGGGTACCGCCATGGCGGTACCCGGGTGAACCAAGTTGTCTAGATAACTTCGCTCCAGCAAGCCGTTCCACAGCGACGGGTACATGAACGACCGGTTGCCTCAGCCCGGTGGACAGACAGACATCTCGCTCGCCGCGGCAACGAGCAGGTCGAGCAGGTCACGGCGCCCGCCGGCGGCAGCGGGCTTCTCCCGTCCGTCGTGGGGCGCCTCCGGGGCCACCGCGTCCTCCCGCGCGAGCCTGTCGCTCTGCTCACGGTCGCCGAGGTGGAGGTCCCGCCGTGCGGCGTCCCCGGGCTGAAGCGCCGGGCGCTTGTCACCGAGGGTTTCCCCGGGTGTCCTCGGCACGTGGTGTGCGTGTCCTCGCATGGGTCTGGGATGTGGTTGGCGGCGCGTGAAAGGACGCGCGCCGCCGGAACACCAAGAACGTCAGGAGTGGTATGTCCGACATCGCCGATAAGTCGCGTCGCAGTGCGAGCCGGGTGAAGCAGGCCGCATGGCGAGGGGCCGCACTCGGGGCTGCCTTCACTTTGGCCGCTCTCGTCCCTCCTGCCGTCGCGAACGCGGGGGCCGCCGACTCGGGTCGGCCCGTCGCCTCCGGCTCCGGCTCCGGCGAAATCGCGTGGACGACAGCTGATGTGGCGCCCGGCGCCCAGGTCCGCACCGGAGTTCTTCGGAACTCCGGCGTCGCCGCGGTATGGACGGTCACGGTGCAGGCGCCTGCTGTCAACCGCCTGACGGGTGTGGCCACATGGGCCCCGCTCGGCGACAGGGCCTGGGCCGATTCCACCGCCGGGCGTCTACGCGAAGCCGGGTTCGAACCGCGCCTGGAACAGGTGCTGTGGGACGAGTACGCCGACACCCCGCGCGGCACGATGGGTTGGCAGGTCAGGGTCGGCCGGTATGCCAGCCAGGACCAGGCGGGCACCATGAACTCGGCCGTGTCGGCCGCCGGGTTCCGTACGTCCGTCGAATGGACCGGCTACGACGGCCGGCAGGCGGCCGACGCGGAGAACATTCACGTCGCCGTTCTGGACCCGGCGCGTCTTCACGGGACGATCGCGGTCAGCGACGGTGGCAACGTGGCCGACCGAGAGAAGACCTCGGCGGTGGCCGCCCGACTCGGCTCACTGATCGGCGTCAACGGTGGCTTCTTCATCACGTCGGACTCCGACGGTGTCCAGGGTACGGTGGCCGGCCTGTCCGCCGTGCACGGCAGGCTCGAGTCGATGGCGGTCGGTTCCCGTGCCGCGCTGATCCTGGGCGACGGGGGTCGGCGGCCGCGGATCGCCGACCTGTCCACCACGGTCACCGTACGGGCAGGAGCGGCAACGTACGGGGTGCAGGGAATCAACCGGGTGCCGGGCAAGGTCCGCAACTGCGGACGCCCCGGCGCCGCCCCCACCGACCAGCCCCGCCACGACACCACTTGTACCCTGGCGGACGACCTCGTGAAGTTCACCCCCGCGTTCCGCGCTCCGCTCCCCACGGGCCCGGGCGTCCAGACGGTCCTCGACAAGCACGGCATCGTGGTCTCCACAGGTGGCCGCGGTGGTGTCGCGCCGGAGCACGGCTCGGTCCTGCAGGGCACGGGGGCGGCCGGGAACTGGCTCATGGATCACGCACACGTCGGCAAGCGGCTGTCGTTGCGTGAGGTCGTCCGGGACTCCTCGGGGCGGCAGGTCAGGCTCGGCCCCGATGACAGCATCGTCAGTGCGGCTCCCACCCTCGTCGAGGACGGCCGCATCCACATCGATGCCGCCACCGAAGGCACGCTCGACCCGCAGGACCTCTCGTTCGGATTCGCCTGGTCCAACGTCCGCCAGCCCCGTACCCTGGCCGGCATCGACGGGCGGGGACGGCTGCTGCTGGTCACGGTGGACGGGCGGCAGCCGGGAGTGAGCGAGGGCTTCACGCTGGGCGAGGCCGCGCGCTTCATGCGGTCGCTGGGCGCGGTGCAGGCTCTCAACCTCGACGGAGGCGGGTCCTCCGCGATGGCGGTGAAGGGCTCCCTCGTCAACGTCACCTCGGACGCCACGGGTGAACGCGCCGTCGGCGACACGATTCAGGTCCTGCCGGGGCGTCGTAGCTCCTGACGCCGGGGGATCATCGGAGGCGGCGACCTGCCCGGCACCCGGGGCGTGCCCGGGCCGCCGCCCCCGGGCCCGGGCTCCGGTCAAGCCGCCTCCATGCCTGCGGCCCCGCAACGGGGTGATGCCTCGCGCCCCCGTACGGACCGTCTGCGATCGCGCCCACCGGCTTCGTTCGCGAGGCTGGGCTGAGCCGAGTCCGTACGTCCCCAGGAGCAGGCATGCAGCAGGACAAGCACCCTTCCTACCGTCCCGTCGTCTTCCGCGACCGCTCCGCGGGCTACGCCTTCCTCACCCGGTCCACCGCGTCCAGCGACCAGACCATCGACTGGGACGACGGCAACACCTACCCGGTCATCGATGTGGAGATCTCCGCCGAGAGCCACCCCTTCTTCACCGGCAAGGCCCGAGTCGTCGACACCGAGGGGCAGGTGGCGAAGTTCGAGCGGCGGTACGGGGAGGAAGGGAACAAGGACGCCTCCTGACGCATCACCGCGCCGCAGCCCCGCGTGGTGTCCGGACTCCGCCGACCGTCGCGCCGCCGTGCGCGGCCGGTCGTACGAACTTGAGGCAGAGACCGCCCTGCCGGGCACAGGAGCCGCGACCGAACTCGGCTTCCGGATCCGCACCGGGGGGCGAGCGGGGGTCGGCTACGACGCCGGCACCGGGTGCGCACCGCTGTCCCCCGACACGGTGAACAGCGCCTGCGGGTAAGCCTGTCATGGAGGCCTCCTCGGTCGAACTGTTCTGCCGCGACGGCCGGGTCACCATCAGCGGCCCGGACACCTCATCGGCGCTGCCCGGCATGAACCGCTGCGACGGCTGCGGCTTCGCCACCGACGGCAGCCGCGAGAGCCGCGTCGTGTTCGTGTGCCAGGAAGAGACCTGCTGGTCCGGCAACGCCGACACCAACGGTGCGCTCGACAGCGAGATCGTCACCGAGTGCCGAACTCCGCAGGACATCGCGGGTGTCAGTGCAGTCTTCGCCGACGGGCATGCGATGAAGCGTCGACCACTAACCGAGTCGCACCCTGACCTGGATGGATGCTGCCAGGCCTGCGGGGCGGAGGATGTCGACAGGACACCGTCGTTTGCGCACTCTAGGAGATCCCACCCTCATGCTCGACAGACTCGACCTGCTGGTCATCGGCGAATGCGTCGCCGACATCGTCCGGCTGCCGGGTGCGGCCGATCAGGTCCACCCGGGCGGCAGCCCGGCCAATGTCGCGTACGGTCTGGCCCGGCTCGGGCGTAACGCCACGCTGCTCACCCAGCTCGGCCCGGACGACAACGGGCGGCTGATCAGGGATCATCTGGCCACCGCCGGGGTCGAGGTCCGCACGGACGGCGCGACGACGCCCACCCCGTCCGCCGCCGTGACCCTGGACGGCGCCGGCCGGGCCGCGTACACCTTCGCGATCACCTGGACGCTGGACCCGGTCTCCCTGGACCGGCCGCCGCACCACGTGCACACGGGTTCCATCGCGGCGGTGATGAGCCCCGGCAACGCGACTGTCCTGGGCGCGGTCGAGTCACTGCGGGCGGGTGCGACGGTCAGCTACGACCCCAATGTGCGGCCCGAGTTGATGGGGGACCACGACGCGGCCGTGCGCGAGGTCGAGCGCTGTGTCGCACTCAGCGATGTGGTCAAGGCCAGTGACGAGGACCTGGAGTGGCTGTACCCGGGCCACGAGCCGGAACAGGTCGCCGAGCGGTGGCGCACCACCGGCCCGGCCCTCGTCCTCGTCACCCGAGGGGGTGACGGCGCGCTGGCCGTGTTCGCGGGCGGGCACGTGACGGTCGACGCCCTTCCCACCGACGTCGTCGACACGGTGGGTGCGGGCGACGCCTTCATGTCGGGCACGCTGCACGCTCTCGCCTCGCGAGGGCTGCTCGGCGCGGGGAGCCGGGAACGGCTGCGTTCCCTGGACCGGGACACCGTGACCGATGTCCTGCGCCACGCGGCGGCCTCGGCCGCCGTGACCGTCGCACGGGCGGGCGCCAACCCGCCGGACGAGGCGGAGTTGGAGGAGGCGCTCAGCCGCTTCTGAACAGGGTCCGGGCATGACGGTGCCACCGCCCCCCTCGCGGGAACGGTGGCACCGTCATGCCCTGCCCTCGGCGTGCGAGTGGGAGGCCCGCATCACCCGGTCGTCACCCGTGCGCCTCCCGGTGCGGCGGCGGGAGCAGATGCGGTGTGCTGTCGTCGTCGAGGAACTCCACGACCGCGAGGGCGAAGAGTGCCGCGATCGCGATCCATACGGTGACCATCGCCGTCGGCCGGTCCCACACGATCAGCACAACGGCGGCCACCACGACGACCGTCCAGTTCAGCGGGTCCTTCGCCCGGTGCACCCAGGCGCCGACCGGACCGCCGGTGATCCCGGCCGCGTCGCGTACGGCTCCGATGCCGCCGTTCCACATGGCCTTGACCCGGGTGGCGGCGCGACCCTCGCCGGAGAGCCAGGCGGCGAGAGCGACCACCACGCCCAGAGTGATCACCATCCGGACCCCGGCGCGGAGGTAGCCGACCAGCGCATCGAAAATCGAACCGGCCGCCGACTGCGACACCGGCGCCGGGAGGCTGTCCAGGTAGAACGCACGGAACACCCACAACGCCACGCCGAGCACCGCGGCGCCCACCGCGACCGCGAGGGCCGCGGTGACCAGCGCGCGGCGTCGGCGCACGGCGAGCAGCACCCCACCGGCGGCGAGCACGAGGGTCAGCAACGGCAGCCAGAAACCGACGATCTGCAGCAGCCGGAACCCCTTCTTGGCCTTGCCGATCGCATCGGACGTCAGCACGGTGAAGTCGGTGTGGATCTCGGGAATCTTCGCGGCGATCGTCAACCCGTGGTCGACCAGAAGCTGTTTCACCCGGTCGATCACCGGGGCGAGATCGATGACGACCGTGTCGTCGGTGAGCTTCACGGCCCCGCCTCCGCTGCCGGTCAGCGCCTTGACGGCCGCTGCGTGGGCGTCCCGGTTGAGGGCGACCCACACCCTCTCGAAGGCGTCGGAGGTCACGAACCTGTCCACCGTCCCGTGCACGAAGTTCGAGACGCCGGTGGTGATCGGGCCGCTGAGCCGCCCCAGCGCCTTGTCGACGACCGGCCGGTCCGCGGGGGCCACCTGTTCCAGGAGGGCGTGGATGTCCAGATGCGTCATCACGGCATCGGTGACGCGGTTCGACACGGCGGCCTGGACATCGGGATCGGAGGCCAGGGGCTTCACCATCGCCACATACCGGTCGGTGTCACCGATGTCGTTCTTGGCCCAGGCGGCGACGATGCCGAGTGGGGTGAGGACGGCCGCGACGAGGATCAGCAGCACAGCGAAGAACGAACGGATCCGGGGCCGGGACCGCGCCGGAGTTCGCGCCTCCAGTTGCGCCATCCGTGCGCGCAGCGCATCCAGCTCGGCACGGGAGGGGGAGGAATCCAAGTGATCGGGGTCCGGTGTTGCCATGACCCAAGGGGATGCCCTGCGCGTCCGTGCAGCGCGGCGAGTTGCTGCGAAAGGGTGAGCAGGGGGGCTCGCGGGGGTGCACGGTTCACGCCCCTGGGCCTCGCGCGCCCCCGTTCGGCCCAGTAAGCGCATCCTCGTGGGGGCGACTGCCGTTCGACACCCGGCAGGCGTGATCGATCACGGAATCGGAGCAGCGAGTGGCGAGGGGATACGTACTCGACGGCGGCGTGCAGCCGGATACGGAGCGGGAGACGGAACGGCTCAGGTCCGCCCGACCCTTGACCGTGCCCGGCCAGGGCCCCGGCCCGGCCCCCGTACGGACCGCGGTCCTGGAAGCCGTCGCGGGGTGGGTGCCGGGGGAGCCGGTGGGCAATGACGCGTTGCCCGCGGCGTGGGGCGTGGACGACGCGTGGGTACGCGCCCGCACCGGAATCGTCAGCCGGCACCGCGCCGGGGTGGGACTGGCCACCGGGGACATCGCCTTCGAAGCGGCCCGGAAACTGGTCGGCGACGGCGGTTCGACCGCCGCCGGGCCGGTGGACGCACTCGTGCTCGCGACCGCCACCCCGGACCATCCCTGCCCCGCCACGGCCCCCGCCCTCGCTGCCCGCCTCGGTCTGGGAACGGTCCCCGCATTCGACATCGGCGCCGCATGCAGCGGCTTCGTCTACGGGCTCGCCGTCTGCCGGGGACTTGTGGCCTCCGGTCTCCACGACCGGGTGCTGCTGGTGGGCGCAGATGTGTACTCGGCCTGGCTGGACCCGGCCGACCGGTCGGCGGGCGTGGTGTTCGGCGACGGGGCCGGGGCGGCAGTCGTGGGGGCCGGTCGGGCGGGGACCCCCGGAGAGCTGCTCGCCTTCGACCTGGGCAGCGACGGCACCGGGTACGACCTGATCACCGTGCCCGGGGGCGGTGCGCGGTCCCGCTCGACGCCGGCGCGGGCCGCCGAGGGCGACGAGTTCTTCCGTATGCAGGGACCTGCCGTGTACCAGCACGCCGTCGAGCGGATGACGGGATCCTGCCGGGCGCTGCTGGCCAAGGTGGGGTGGGACGCCGCCGATGTCGACCACTTCGTCCCGCACCAGGCCAACGCGCGGATTCTGCGGGCGGTGTCCGCCCGCCTCGGCATCGACGCGCGGCGGTGTGTCACGCACCTCGAACGGGTGGGGAACACAGGCGCCGCATCGATTCCGCTGGCGCTCGCCGACGCCGCCGCCGAGGGCCGGTTCCGAGCCGGCGACCAGATGCTGATCACCGCCTTCGGAGGCGGTCTGACCTGGGGATCCGCTGCTCTTCGCTGGCCGGGAACCCGTATGAACGACGCACGGTGCGTGACGGAGGGAACAGAACATGACGCAGGCTGACATGGGGGTCGCGGTGACGGGAGTGGGACTGGTGACCCCCGCCGGCGCCGATGAACACACCTTCTGGGAGGGCCTTTGCGCGGGGCGCTCCATGGCGCGGCGCTGCGACGACCTGGCAGGACTGCCGGTCGACTTCGCCTGCCCGGTCGACGGGATCGACCTGGACCTGGTGGTGGGCGGCCGATCGGTATGGCGGATGGGACGGTTCGTGAAACTGGCCCTGATCGCCGCCCGGCAGGCCGTCGCGGACGCCGGACTCTCCCCGGAGACCTGGGACGGATCCAGGGTCGGAGTGGTGGTCGGCGTCGGCGTCGGCGGCGTGTCCCTGCTCGTCGACAACGTGCGCAAACTGGACGACGCCGGACCGGAGGCGGTCTCTCCGCTACTGGTGCCGATGATGATTCCGAACGCGGCGGCAGGCGAGGTCGCGATCGAACTCCGCGCTCAGGGCCCCAGCCTCGCGCCCGCCACCGCCTGCGCCTCCGGGTCCACCGCGATCGCCGTCGCCCGTGACCTGCTGACCAGCGGCCGGTGCGACACCGTGGTGGCCGGCGGGGCGGAGTCCGTGCTGACACCCCTGGTGGTGGCGGCCTTCGCGAAGATGGGGGCGCTCTCCACCCGGACAAGCGATCCGGCGGGCGCGTCGCGGCCGTTCGCCGCGGACCGGGACGGGTTCGTCCTCGGCGAGGGCGCCGCCATGCTCGTACTGGAGCGGACCGCCGACGCCCGTGCCCGCGGCGGCCGGCTGCGTGCGCTGCTGACCGGCGCGGGTGCCAGTACGGACGCCCGCCACCCCACAGCTCCCGCACCCGACGGCCGCGGTGCGCAACAGGCGGTGGAGGCCGCGCTGTACGAGGCGGGCTGGACCCCCCGCGATGTCGACCACATCAACGCGCACGGGACGTCCACCCCGCTGAACGACGCGATGGAGACCGAACTCGTATCCCGGCTCTTCCCGCACCGTCCCTCCCTCACCGCCGCGAAGGGGGTGATCGGGCACACCCTCGCCGCTGCCGGTGCGATCGAGGCGGTGGCGACCGTACTGACGCTGGAACATGGCGTCGTTCCGCCGATCGCCAACCTGGACGCCCTGCCGGACGGGTGGGACCTCGACTGCGTGACCAAGGAGCCGCGCCGGCAGGACGTCCGACGGGCTGTCAGCCACTCCTTCGGTTTCGGCGGACACAACGTCGCGCTGGCCTTCGAGCGTGCCTGACCGGTTGTCCCGCCTGTGCGACGGACGGCGAGGGAGTGTGTCCTCGCCGTTCATTGATCGTTCTAGTACTCATGACCGCAACGATCGACAGCATCGCCACCGAGTCCACGGCGGACACCCTCAAAGGTGTGCTCTTCGGGAGCAACTTCCGCCAGGAGCACAGCTCCTGGCGTCGGCTGATCGCCACGGAACCGTTCCGCCGTCCCGCCGACCGCACACCCGACGCGCGCCTCTCCCTCGCGTACGAACGGCTGAAAATCCTCAACAGCACGCTCGACAGCGCCGCCGGAACGGCCACCGACCCGCGCGCCCTCGCCGCCCTGCACGAGTGGATCGGCCCGGTGGATCCGGCGCTCACCACCGTCGCGGGGATCCACTACAACCTCTTCCTCGGCAGCCTCCTCGACCATGACGCCGACACCCGTCGCGATCTTTCGGACTTCCTCCGACTGCGGCGCATCGGCACCTTCCTCTGTACGGAGGTGGCGCACGGCAATGATGCGGTGGCCGTCGAGACGACCGCGACGTACGACCGCGCACGTGACGGATTCGTCCTGCACACCCCGCACTCCGGGGCACAGAAGTTCATGCCCAATGCCAGCCCGGCCGGCGGCCCCAAGACCGGACTGGTCGCGGCACGCCTGCTGGCCGACGGCGCCGACCACGGGGTCTACCTCTTCCTGGTGCCCCTGACCGACGAGGTGCGGCCGCTGCCCGGGGTGCGGGTCCGCAGGCTCCCGGCACGCCTGGGCAGCCCGGTCGACCACTGTCTGACCTCCTTCGATCAGGTCTTCGTGGAACGCGAGGCGCTGCTCGGCGGCGAGCACGGACGGGTCGGCGACAACGGGGAGTTCAGCAGCGCCATGGGCAACCGCAGGCGTCGCTTCCTCACCTCGATCGGGCGCGTCACGATCGGCAAGATCTCCATGAGCGCCTGCGCTGTCGGCGCCGCGCGCGCGACGCTGGCCGTCGCGGTCCGCTACGGCGGCCACCGGTACATCTCCGGCCCGCGCGCCACGCAGCCGGTGCCGGTGATCGCCCACCGCAGCCACCACGGGCCACTGGCCGAGGCGACGGCCACCGTCTTCGCGATGAGCCTGCTGCACCGCAGAGTCCTCGACCGGTGGGAGGCACAGGCGGGTACGGCGACGGAGCGGGCCGAGGCGGAGCGGCTGGTCGCCGTCGCGAAGGGGTGGATCACCTGGCGGGCTCGTGCGGTCATCGTCGAGTGCCGTGAACGGTGCGGAGCGCAGGCGTTGTTGGAGCACAACGGCATGGCCGACCTCGTAGCCGGTGCGGAGGGCGTGATCACCGCCGAGGGGGACAACCTGGCCATCCACGCCAAGGCCGCCGCCGAGATGCTGTTCACCGCTCCGCAGACCTCACAGGACAGCGCGCCTGATGCCGAGCCCGGAGATCTCGCCGACCCCCGGTTCCTCGGGCGGTTGCACGCGCATGTCGAGGATCTCTGGTTCGCCCGGGCCCGGGCGCGGATGAGCGACGCCCGGAACGACGGTCCGCTGGACCGGTGGAACGCGGCGTCCGGGCCGGCGCTGCGCGGCGTCGAGGCCCACGCCCACCGGCAGGCGGCGGAGGCGTACGCGCACGCGGTCGCCGGCCTGCCCGAGGGGCCCGCACGTGACCGACTCGCTGAACTGCAGAGGCTGTTCGCCCTGCGTTGGGTGGACCGCAACAGCGGCGATCTGCTCGCGGCCGGTCGTCTGACCGTCGAGCAGGTCAACAGTCTGCCGGACGTCGTCGAGAGGCTCGTCGCAGATGTCGCCGCGCATCTGCCCATCCTGATCGAGTCCTTCGCGCTGCCGGAGGAGGTGCTCGCGGACTGGCCCATCGCAGGCGCCGACTACGCCGACGCGTACGACGACCCGGAGGCGGCGTGGCAGACCGCCGCCAAGACCGAGGGGGAGCGGTGACGGCCCCGCAGGAGCGGGCGACCGCCGGGCGGGCACGCCGGGTACGGGAGGCCGCGGCGGCCCTCGGTGTCCGGGCCGTGCTGCTGGCGTACTGGGGCACCACCTCCCTTCTCGCCCGGCGCCGTGCGAACGCGCGTACGGGCGTAGGCGAATCGGTTCGCCGCAAGGCGTAACTGGAGGAACGTCATCCCGTTACTTCGGCGTCGGGACGGTGCATTCATCGGGCTCGACGCACCTGCACCACAGAGTGAAGAGGAAGATCATGAGCGCGATTCATCCCAAGATCACCGACATCCTCATCGGCACCTTCAAGGTGCCCGCCGCCGAGATCCTCCCGGACTCCACGATGGACAGCCTGGAGATGGACTCGCTCGCCGTCGCCGAGTTCGCGGTCATCGTCAAGGAGAAGCTGGGCGTCGACGCCGGTTCGGACAAGCTCTACAAGGACGCCACCCTGGCCGACATCACACGGTTCATCGACGAGACGGTCGGCGGCGTGACGACGGCGAGCGGCGAGGCAGCGATGAGCAACCCCCGATGAACAGGCCCGCCGTCGTCGTCACCGGCCTGGGTATGATCACCCCGGCCGGCAACGACACCGAAACCACCTGGAACGGGGTCTGCTCCGGGGTCTCGCCCGCCCGCACCGTCCCCGAACTCGAAGGGTGCGAGATCGACTTCGCGTGCACGGTCTCCGGCATCGATCTGGACGAGGCGGTCGGCGGCCGGACCGCGTTCCGGATGGGGAAGTACGCCAAGTTCGCCGTCCTCGCGGCACGGGAGGCGGTCGCGGACGCCGGACTCGACCCGGCCCACTGGGACGGCAGCCGGGTGGCCGTCGTCGTCGGCACCAGCAGCGGAGGGTCCGCCGGCCTGACCGAACAGGCCGTCGCGCTCGACCGGCGCGGGCCGGAGGCCACCTCCCCGTCCGGCATCCTGCTCACCATCCCGAACATGCCGGCGGCCGAGATCGCCATCCGGATGCGGGCCACGGGTCCCAGCCTGGCGCCGTGCACCGCCTGTTCCTCCGGAGTCACCGCGCTGTCCGTGGCCCGGGACCTGCTGGTCACCGGCCAGTGCGACATCGCGATCGCCGGCGCCACCGAGTCCATCGTCTTCCCGGTCGCCATGACCGGCTTCGCCCGGTCCGGCGCCGCCGCCCGCAGGGACGGCGACCCGGCCGGTCTCTGCCGGCCGTTCGCGGCCGATCGTGCCGGACTCGTCATGGGTGAGGGCGCCGCACTCATGGTGCTGGAGCGGGCGGACGACGCCCGGACGCGGGGCGCGGCGCCGAGGGCTCTGATCGCAGGTGCGGGGGCCACCACCGACGCTCACCATCCCACCAGCCCGCATCCGTCCGGCGCCGTCGCCCGGGCCGCCGTCGAGGCGGCGCTTCGGGACGCGGGCTGGCGGGCCGAGGACGTCGAACACGTCAACGCGCACGGCACGTCGACACCGTTGGGCGATGCCACCGAAGCCGCCCTCATCGGCCGGGTCTATCCGCACCGGCCGCCCGTCACGGCTCCCAAGGGAGTGCTGGGCCACTGCATGGGCGCAGCCGGAGCCATCGAGGCCGGGCTGACGATCCTCACGCTCCAGCACGGAGTCGTACCACCGGTCGCCAATCTGGACTCCCCGGCACCCGAGTTCGACATCGACTGCGTCACCAAGGCTCCTCTCCTGCGGCCGGTCCGCCGGGCGGTCAGTCACTCCTTCGGGTTCGGCGGCCACAACGCCGTGCTCGCCCTCCAGCGCCCGTAGGCCCTGCGGTACCGGCGGTTCGCCGTGCGGAACGTCCCTGGGCGGCGTCGAACGCGACGTCGTGACCGGCGGGTCCCGCCGCGCTGCCGGGGGCTGCTCCGGCGCCTTGTCGCTGTTCGCCTGACGGTGGAGCGCAGCTCGGTCGTGGCTGACGGGTATCGGAGCCGGACGCCCAGGAGCGCGGTTCCCCGGGCGTGGCTGCGGTGTGACCGGACCGGCCCGCGGCAATCGGCACGGTGCGGGCCCGACCCTCGCCTCTCGGGTAACCGAGAGCCAGGTCACCGCGCCTGTCCTCCGAGCTTCCCCGTGAGGTCGTAGTGCCGGTAGAGCTCCTCCTCCTCGACCACGGAGAGATGCGCGTCCGCGTCCACCCTGGGGGCTTCCTTGACGCTGTCCTTCGGATACCTGATGTGCAGATCGGAGCCCACCTTGCGGGCCCCGTGGAGCGGCACGAAACTCTCCCTCATGCCGAACAGGCCGGTTCGCACCGTGATCCAGTCCGGCCGACCGGTCTCGTCGTCGACATACACCCGCCCCACGCTGCCCACCCTCTCGCCCGCGGTGTCGTACACCGTCAAGCCGTCGAGCTCTCCGGGATCCATGAATCCGTCAGGGGCTGCCATGCCCGATTCCTCCTCGCCCGGGCGCGTCCGTGGGCGGGCCCACCGGGAAGGCGCGTCCGGACTCCATCGCGCCTCACCCGGATGGGCGGTGCAACCTCTCGGCCCGCTGCGGCCGTCCGGCGTGTCCCCGGGAGCGGGGTGCGACACCGGTAGGGCCCCCGCCCGTGCACTGGGCCGTTCGGGTGAGGCCTCGTAAGACCGCGCGGGTTCGAGACATTCGGAGCCGCGGACCGGGCGGACCTCGCCCGGCGTCCCGGGTGCGTACGGTTCGCGCTGGCGGAGCGATCTCGACGAGGGTGGCCGTGCCCGCCACCGGTCTGCGAAGAGCCCGTCTCCGCGTCGGTGTCACCATCCTGCCCGCACGGGGAACGGCCGCACGTCCGCCCAACCACCCTTCGTCCCGCACGCGTTGAACGTAGGATCGGCATCCCGCCATCGGCCGCCCCGAACGGCTGCGTCAGCCGCCGCTCCGGAGCCGACGACCGTCAGGAGAGGCCCGTTGAACATCTCGCCGATACCGGGGCAGGCCACCGCACACCGCATGGATCCGGCCGGCGGGTGCCCACACGCCGACAATGCCCGGCTGCTGGCCCGGGGTGCCGTGGCGTCCGTCGTGCTGCCGGGCGATGTGCCGGGGGTGGCGGTGCTCGGGCACGACGCGCTGAAGGAGTTTCTGGCCCACCCCGATGTCGCGAAGGACGCACGCCACTTCACCGCACTGACCGAAGGGCGGATCCCCGACGGCTGGCCACTGCGGACGTTCGCCACCGTGCAGGGCATGACCACCGCCGATGATGCGGACCACCGGCGGCTGCGTGGGCTGGTGAGCAAGGCGTTCACCGCCCGGCGGGTGGAAGCGCTCCGGCCACGCATCGAGACTCTGACCGCCGAGCTGCTCGACCGGATCGACACGGCGGCCGAGGAGGGGGACGGGACGGTGGATCTGCGCGCCGGGTTCGCGATGCCCCTGCCGATGGGCGTCATCTGCGAGCTCCTCGGCGTCGACGGCCGCTACCAGGACCGCCTGCACCATCTGTCGAACCAGATCGTCGCCACCGACATCGGGCCCGCCGAGGCCATGGCCGCCAACCGGGAGCTGGTGGAACTGCTCAGCACCGTCGCCGCGGCCCGCGCCGAGCAGCCCGGCGACGACCTCACCAGCGCGCTGATCGCCGCTCGCGACGACGGCGGAGACCGGCTCGGTCGGCACGAACTCATCGGCACCCTGCTCCTGATGATCATCGCCGGTCACGAGACCACGCTGAACCTCGTCACCAATGCCGTACGCGCGCTGTGCACCCACCGGGACCAACTCGACCTGGTCACCACGGGCCGCGCGGGATGGGCCGACGTGGTGGAGGAGACACTGCGCTGGGACAGCCCGGTCAGCTACTTCCCGTTCCGCTATCCGACCCGCGACCTGACCCTCGACGGGACCGTCATCCCCCAGGGCACCCCCGTACTCGCCGGATACTCGGCCGCCGGCCGCGACCCGTCCGTGCACGGCCCCGACGCCGACCGCTTCGACGTCACCCGGCCGGCCAGGACGTCGGCGGCCCGCCACCTCTCCCTGGGCCACGGGCCGCACTACTGCCTGGGAGCGCCGCTCGCACGGATGGAGGCGACGATCGCGCTGGAGCAGCTGTTCCGCCGGTTCCCGGAGCTGGACGTCACCGTGCCCGACGAGAAACTCGTGCGCCATGCCAGCTTTGTCGGCAACAGCGTGCGGACACTGCCGGTACGCCTCCGCCCGGACACCGGCCCCGCCGCGGGCTGAGGCGGGGCACCGCACGCAGTGCTGCCGTCCCCACCCCATATGATCGACGGGCCGTTGCCGACCGCCCTCTTCTGTGCCACCGGGAGTGCACCATTCGTTCCGTACTCGTCCGCCCGCCCGGACAGCGCGTCGAACTGCTGGACCGGCAGGAGGACGGCGTCGCCCTGCACCATCTCGTCTGGCGGCTCGGGCCCGGCTGGCGGGTGTGCAGCAGCGCCGTGCTCGGTGGCGGCATCGGTCCGCGCGCATGGATCCTCAACGCGCAGGTTCCCGGCGGCTATCCGCGGCTCGACCCCGATGCCCATCTCGCCGAGATCGCTGCCACAGAGGCCCTTGCCGGCCCCGGCGCCGCGCTGATGACGGCGGCCGATGTCACCGCGTACACGGTCGCCACCGACGAGGGCGTGATCGCCACGGTGACCAGCGGCCTCGGTGTACGGGGCTGGGCCGCCGACCCGGCTGCGGGCACCGACGGACCACCGCCGCCGGGCACGGTCAACATCGTCGTCACCGTTCCTGTGGCTCTGACCGACGCCGCACTGGTCAACGCGGTCGCGACCGCCACCGAGGCGAAGGTCCAGGCGCTCCTGGACGCTGGGCTCGACTGCTCCGGCACCCCCACGGACGCCGTGTGCGTCGCCGCACCCGAGGCCGGACCGGGGGTCGCGGCGCAGCCGTTCGCAGGCCCGCGCTCGCGGTGGGGATCGCGACTCGCCAGAGCAGTGCACGGTGCTGTGCTCGACGGCGCATTGCGGCAACCTTGACCTCTCACCGCCCCGCGCCGACGCGGTGCGCGGCCGACGAAGGGACCACGCTTTCATGACGTCCACACCTGTCCACGTCACCCGCAAGCGGCCGACCGTGGCCGTCCTCGGTACCGGGATCATGGGATCAGGGATGGCGCGAAGCCTGCTCCGGACGGGACTGGGCGTTCGCGCCTGGAACCGTACGCAGTCCAAGGCGGCTCCACTCGCCGCCGACGGCGCCACAGTCACCGAGACGGCGGAGGAAGCCGTACGGGGCGCGGATGTCATCGTGACCATGCTCAACGACGGCCTGTCCGTCGCCGCCGCGCTCACCGCTGCCTCGTCGGGCCTGCACGGCGGCCAGATCCTGCTGCAGAGTTCCACCGTCGGACCCGACGCCACCGCCGATCTCGCCCAACGGGCGGCGGACTTGGGACTCGTCTATCTCGACGCCCCGGTCGCCGGTACCAAACAGCCCGCGGAACAGGGCGCGTTGACGGTCCTCGTCTCCGGCCCGTCCGCCGTCCGGCCGTCGGTGGACCCGGTGCTGGATGCGATCGGGCAGCGCACGATCTGGGTCGGCGAGGCACCCGGTGATGCATCACGACTGAAGCTCGTGGTCAACACCTGGGTGATCAACATGGTGGGCAGCATCGCCGAATGCCTCAACCTCGCCGAGGGGCTCGACATCGACCCGCAGTCGTTCCTGGACGTGATGAAGGGCGGCCCGCTCGACTCCGCCTACCTCCAGGGCAAGTCCGCGGCGGTTCTCTCCGGCGACCTCACCCCCAGTTTCGCCCTGTCCACCGCGCTCAAGGACACCCGTCTCATCCTCGAGGCCGCCGGACGTTCCGGGGTGATCCTGGACCTGGTCGCCGCGTCGGCCGACCGGTTCGAGCGCGCGGAGGCGGCCGGCCACGGCGGCGAGGACATGATCGCCACCTACTACGCGGGCCGTCCGCCGGAGTAGGCCGTCGACTGACCGTCGACGGCCGCGGCACGAGCCGGGGCCACGCGCTCCGTGGCTCCGCCGAACGCGAGGAACGTGGTGCGTGAGGCGAGCAGCCAGACCCCGCCGACCTTGCGGAACGTGTCCTCGTAGTGACCGGTGTTGGCGGGCAGCCGAGGTGACGGCAGGCTGTCGCTCCGGCCGTCGACCCGATAGGTCGCGAAGTAGGTCGTCGACGACGCGGTCGTCGCCGAGTCCACTGTGACGAGGATGTTCGTACACATCCGCCGTGACAACCGGTCTTCCGGCCGGCCGCCGAAGTAGTCACGCAGCGCCGCGCGCCCCACGATGCGACGTTCGCCACCGGGCCATTCCCATGTGCCGTCGGCGGTGAACAGCTCGGCGACCGTGGCCGGTTCCCCGAGGTCGAGCCGGCGGACGAACTCGATGACGAGACGTTCGCAGGCCCGCTCGGCGAGCAACAGTTCCAACTGGTCAAGGGAGGAACGGGAGTTGTTCGACATCCCGAAGTCCTATCAGTCCCGGTCGAGGCACGTGCCACAGCATTTCAGCCGACCGCCCCCGTCAGACGACGTGCACCCCGTGCCGTACGACCGCGTCGAAGAGATAGCCCTGCGTGTTGTGGACCGCGACGTCCGGCTGCGCACGCCCCGTCCGGTCCGTCGCCCGCGCCAGCAGGACCGCCGGACCCCGTTCCTTCGGCAGCCAGTCGGCAGACCAGCGGACCCAGCTTCCGCTGCGGGGCTCGTCGCGCAGCCGGGCGTGCCGCCACCGGGCGCCGCCGTCGGTGCTGACCTCGACGGTGCGCACCGGGGCCCCGCCCGACCAGGAACGTCCCGTGAGCACCTGGCGCCGATGCACGGGAACCGACGCGCCGGGTGCCAGTTCGAACGCGCTCTTCAGTGTCTGCCGGGTCAGCGGTGCGCTGCCCTCCGGCGGGTACGCGGGGCCGAACAGCCGGTAGAGACCGGTGTTCCACGGTGAGAGCAGGGGTTCTGCACTCACCTCGATGTCGCCGACCCACTTGATGTTCGCGATACCGACCCAGGACGGCACGATCATCCGCACCGGGTATCCGTGGTCGGGCGGCAGAGGCCTGCCGTTCATCTCGTACGCGAGAACCACATCGTCCAGCGCCTTCGCGACGGGCAGCGGCCGCCGCACCCGGCCCAGGTTCGTCCCGTCGCTGACGACCTCGTCGTCGAGCCCGCGGGGCAACACGTCGACCGCGTTCCTGCCGATGCCCGCCCGCCGCAGTACATCCGCGAGCCGCACTCCGCGCCAGCGGGCCGTACCGATTGCGCCCAGGGTCCATGCGGTGCCGCTGACCTGCTGGTTCTGCTGCGTTGAGTAGAAGCTGCGGGCGTTCCCCGCGCATTCGACGAACGCGGTGCGGGTGACGGACGGCAGGGCGCGCAGCTGGTCGTACGTGAAGTCCACGGCCGAGCCCGTCAGTCCGCTGCCCCATACGGTGAGCCGCCAGCCGGCTGCGTCGATCCGTGGTGTGACGGTGTGATTGCGTACGAAGAACCGGTCGGCCGGAGTGAGCAGGCCGGTGGACCGTAGCGCCGCGAAGTTGGTCTCGGCATTGGTGCCGCGCACGGTGAACAGCTCGGGTGGCAGCGGTTTCACGATGCCGGGGGCGGGTGAGCCGGCAGCCTGGGCGGGGGCTGCCGACACCAGACCGGTCACCGATGCGGCGGCCACGAACCTCAGCAGATCACGGCGCTGGATACCGGCGGACCGGGCAGCCCCGCGCGACCACTGGCGCAGTCGCATCCGGTCGTACGCGGCCTCGGACGGCGGAACGGATCTCATGAACACTCCAGGGTGGGGAGACAACAACCGGGCCGGTGCAGCGGCAGGATGCAGCGAGGGCGGAAGCTTGCCTCCGGCATGCCGTGAGGCTGCAACACCCTGCAAGAGAGGAGAGTCGAGGGAGTGGCGTGGTGGTCGGTCAGTCGGCCGTGGAAGCGCCGGACGGGATCCCGAACGCCGGGGCCGGTACGGTGTCGGGGCTGATCAGGACGGACGGGCGGCCGTCCGTGCCGATCGGGACATCGCCGTCGACGGTGACCCGGCGCAGTTTGCGGTCGTGCGTGCCGGAGTCGTCCACGCCGTAGTGCTGGGTGGCGCGGTTGTCCCAGATGGCCACATCCCCCGTCCGCCACTGCCAGCGCACGGTGTTCTCCGGACGCTCGATGTGGGACTGGAACAGATCGATCAGGGCCCTGGAGTCGCGGCCGGTGAGCCCGGCGATCCGCTGGACGAAGTTGCCGAGGAGCAGCACCCGTTCGCCGGTCTCGGGGTGGACACGCACCACCGGATGCTCGGTGCGGAACTTCGTGGAGGTGAACACCTCGCGGTACTTGGCGAACGCCTCGGGCCGGGCGTCGGGGCGCACCGCCGCGTAGTCGTAGTCGTTGGAGTGGATCGCCCGGAGACCGTCGGCGAGGGCGCGCAGCGACTCGGGCAGTTCGGCGTAGGCGGCTGCCGTGTTGGACCACAGGGTGTTGCCGCCGTACGGCGGAACGGTCACCGCCCGCAGGATGGAGAATGCCGGGTAGGCGGGCACGAAGGTGACGTCGGTGTGCCACTGGTTGGCCCGGCCACCGTGGTCGGAGTCGATGCCGAGCGCGTAGCGGCCGTCGGCGGACGGGACGGTCGGGTGGGCGACCGGGGTACCGAGGAGCCGTCCGAACGCCTCGTGGCTCTCCCCGTCCAGGTGGTCCTGGCCACGGAAGAAGATCACCTTGTGCTCGAGTGCCGCGGCGCGCACGGCTGCCACGACGGCGGGTTCGAGATCGCCGCCGAGCCGGACGCCGGACACGACGGCTCCGATACGTCCGCCGATCCTCTGGACGGTGACGGGGCTGGTGGCGACGGTGGTGGTGTCGGGGGCCGGGTCGACGACGGGTGCAGAGGTCATGGCGGAGCCCTTTCCGTATGGAAATGGTGTGTCTGGGAGTGACGGACGAGCGCGGGCACGGCCGTGCGTCGGCGGTGCCCGGGTGGGAGTCGTCGCTGCAACAACGTCTGTGCGTGTGTCAGCTGTTCAGCTGAGCCGGTCGCAGCGGAGAGCGCGGCTACACGCCGCGGACGCTACGCGTCCCAGATCGACGTGGCGCCGCGAGACGAGAGTCGAAGTCGCGGACATGCCGCGAGCGTGTCAGCGGCTCCGGAGCCCGTCAACTCCGGTCGCGCTGTCCGCGGAGAGGCCCCGAGGTCCGGAGCGGACGACGCTCACCTCACTGCCCTGCAGCCACCCACGTGGCCTCTGACCTGCACAGTCAGATCCATTCGCAGGAGTGCGCGGAGACCGGCGGGCGTGCGGCGGCGGGCACCCGGGGGCCCCGCCCGATTTCATCAAGCCGCAATGTGGGGGAGGGGCGGCGACAGGAGCCGCGCAGAACCGCCCCACCGGTACGGGGGAGCCCGGTGGGGCGGTCGCCACCAGCCTGCCACAGGCGGCGACCGAATGGGGCCCGACCGGCACGCGTCCGTGGGCAGTTGAGTGGAAATCGATCCCGGACCGGATGGTGGGCGCCGTCGGGCGCGCGAGTATCCGACGAGGACATGCGTGACGGAGAGGACATGCGTGACGGTGGGGAGTCCTGCGCCGTGCAGTGGTGGCTGCTGAGCCCCGACAGCGGGCCGCGTCCACCGTCTCCGGCGAATGGGGGACGTCGTCGACCATCGGTGTCGCCTGGCCTGACCACACCGGTGCGCACTCCGGCCGGTCCTCGCTGCGCGAGCCGGCCAGGCTCTGTGCGTGCGGGCAGTCGGGTCCGGCGGATCGCTTTGCGGACCGGCTCATGGTCGGTGCACAGCAGATTGACCGTGTAAGGCGGCGGGGCGGGGCCTGTCGGTAAGTACGCGGCCCCACCCGGATTCATTGCGGCCCTGTGAACAGTCCACCACCCGGGAATACATGCATGCCGCACGGAGCTCTTGCAGCTGTAGCCGGTAACGGCTGCCGAGGTGGCCGATGCCATGAACCGGAGCGAGGGAGCTCATGCCCAAGGCGTACGTATTCACCCGCAGCGGCGGACCGGAGGTGGAAGCCCTCGTCGAGCAGGAGGCGCCCACCCCCGGGCCCGGGGAACTGCTCGTCGCGGTCCGTGCCGCCGGGGTCAACCCGGTCGACTGGAAGCTGCGCAACGGATACACCAGGCCCGGCAGCGAACCGCCGCAGTATCCCGCCGTGTTCGGTAGCGAAGCGGCCGGGGTGGTCGAGCAGGTCGGCCCCGGAGTCGACGAGTTCGCAGTCGGGGACGCGGTCTTCGGCAACCCGCTGACCGGTGGTTACGCCGAGTACACCCTGATGCCCGTCGCGGTCACCGCGCACAAGCCGGAGGGGCTGTCGTTCACCGACGCGGCCGCACTGCCGGTCGCGGCGGCCACCGCGTACGACGGCATTCGCCAGCTGGACCCCGCGCCCGGATCGACCCTGCTGATCAACGGCGCCGGAGGCGGCGTCGGTGTGGCAGCGGTGCAGCTCGCACGCCACTTCGGGGTCCGGGTCATCGGTACGGCGAGCGCGGCCAAGAAGGACTTCGTCGAGTCGCTCGGCGCCGTGCACGTACCGGCCGGACCCGGCGTCGTCGACCGCGTGCGGGCAGTGGCCCCGGACGGGGTCGACGCGGTCTACGACCTGGTAGGCGGTGACGCCCTGCGGGCCGTCGCGGAGCTGCTCACGGACCGGAAGCGGCTGATCAGCGCAGGGGGCAAGCCGCTGGCCGTGGAACTCGGCGGGGCAGCCGTCGTCCGGGCCCGTACCGCCGCCGTTCTCGACGAAGTGGCCCGCCTCGCCGTCAGCGGCGCCTTCAGGACGTACGTGACACAGACCTACCCGCTCGCCGAAGCCGCCACGGCGCTGCGCGCGGTGGAGAGCGGACACACCCGCGGAAAGATCGTGATCGAGGTGGCCGCCGCATGAGCGCCGCGTACCCCACGGTCCCCGGGGCGCACCCGCTGGACAACCCGGCCCGCGCCTCGCTGACCGGACCGCACGCCCATTTCGCCGAGCGTCTGGGCCGCGTTCTTCGCTATCCGGCCGACGTCTCGCCCTGGCTCGCACTGCCGGATCTCCCGGACGCGGAGGACTGGGCCGACGTTGCGGCACTCGCCGGCCCCGGAGCGTCCGTCACCCTCACCGCGCTGCGTGAGCCGCCGCCCGGCGACTGGGAGGTCACCTTCCGCGCGGAGGGCGTCCAGCTCGTCGACGACGGGGTGGCAGCGGCCCCCGAGCCGGAGGCCGTCCTCCTCGGCCCGGCCGATGTGCCGGAGATGCTCGACCTGGTCGCACGGACCCGCCCCGGACCGTTCCTGCCACGCACCGTCGAGCTCGGCACCTACCTGGGTATCCGCCGCGACGGGGCCCTCGTGGCCATGGCCGGGGAACGGCTTCACCCGACCGGCTGGAGCGAGATCAGCGGCGTCTGCACGGACGAATCCGTGCGCGGCCAGGGGCTGGCCACACGGCTCGTACTCGCCGTGGCCCACGAGATCAGGGAGCGTGGCGAGACGCCGTTCCTGCACGCGTCGGCAACCAACACGAACGCCATCAGGCTCTACGAGTCGCTGGGCTTCCGGCTCCGGCGCCGGACATCGTTCCTCTCCGTCGTCGTACCGCCGGACCTGCCGGTGTCCGACCGCACCCGCGGCGCGGACGACGCGCGGGCGGAAGCGTTGCGCTGACCTCGAGCCGTCGCTCCCGCAGTCCCGCTTCCTGCATCTGCAGTCCCGGTCCGGAAGTCCCGGACCGAAGGAAGGGACCTTCGGCCCGGGACTTCCGGACCGAATTGCCGTCGGTCCGCCCCGCCCCGGGACTTTTGGCACGGCCCATGAGGCCGTAAGCCTCGTGTGCCGAACGCCGGATGCCGGGTGGACTGGAAGATGAGTGCCGGAACCCTCCGGCGCCTGCAGGAGGAGGCAGTGCAGTGACGATCGGGCTCCAGCGCTCCGCAGCCGTACGCAGTGCGGTGCTGCCGGTGACCGACGCAGGGGAAGCCGAGGCCTCCGCGGCCCGGGTCGGGAACGCGGCGTTGTTCGGCGGTCTGGCTCTGCTGACCGCTTTGATCGTCGTCCTTGACGTGACGACCGGCAACGACCTGCGCATCGTGCCTCTGCTGGTCGTCGTGCCCGCATTTGTCTCGGTCTTCGGCACCATCCGGCAGACGGTGGGCGTCGCCACCTGGATCATGGCCGTCGTCGTCGCTTCCCGGCTGGTGTCCGGGGGGTCGTTCTGGGATCTTGCCAGCGGAGTCGTCTTCACGGTGCTGGCCTGTGGCCTGGGTGTCGGTTCCTGTGTGCTGCGGATCCGTCACGCCACCGAGATCGCCAGACTGCGCACCGCGGCGGTCGCTCTCCAACGGCAGATCCTGCGCCCGCTGCCCGTCCTGACCGGCCATGTCGTCGCCCACGGGGTCTACGCCCCGATCGAGGAGGACCGGCTGGTCGGGGGCGACATCTACGAGATCGTCGAATCGCCCTACGGAACACGGGTGATCATCGGCGATGTCCAGGGCAAGGGGATCGCGGCCATCGGAGCGGGGTTCGCCGCACTCGGCGCGTTCCGGGAGGCGGCCATCCGCGAGCCCACCCTGACCGGAGTGGCGGACGCACTGGAGGACGCGGTCGTCCGCCACAACACCTTCTCCGCCCAGACCGGTGAGACCGAACGTTTCGTCACCGCCCTGATCCTCGGCATCGACGACGGCGACCGGGTGCTGGCCGTGAACTGCGGCCATCTGCCTCCCCGGCTGCTGCATGACGGTGCTGCCGCCCCGGTGCCGCTCCGGCAGACCTCCGTCCCGCTCGGCATGGCCGAGCTCAGCAGCGAGCCGCGCGTGGCGGAACAACTCGACTTCCCGTCCGGCGCGACGCTCCTGGTCTTCACCGACGGAGTGACCGAGGCCCGCAACTCCGTCGGCACCTTCTACCCGCTGGACACCCGGCTCGGCCGCTGGGCAGGGAGCGGGTCGCGCGAGGTGCTGGACGCCCTCCATGCGGATCTCGACGCCTTCACCGGCGGCGTACGACGCGACGACATCGCGGTACTCGCGCTGCGCAGGGCGCCGGCCGGGAGCCGCAGCCCCGTACTGGCCGGCGAGGGCGCGCGACGTGCTGCGCAGGCATTCGGCGAACGGTAGACGACGGGCATCTGCTGGTCCCCGTCCGGATCGTCGACGCCAACCTCAGGTGGTCTTCCGCTCCGGTCGGTGCCGAGCAACGAGCTCGTAGCGGGCGATCCGAGTCACGGCGAGGCGCCCACAGCGCCGTCCCGTGCTCAGAGCACCGAAGGGTCGGCGAAATCCACTTCCGACGCGGGCAGCACACGGATGTTCCGCCCGGGGAAGTCGATGTGCCGGTAGATCTCGTTGTGGTGCGCGATCGACTGCCCCGGCCGGACGTAATCGCCGGAGTCGGGACGGACGGATGTGGTGTGCCCGTCGGCGACCAGCACCACGTCGTACCGGTGGCTCAGCGCCTGCCGCGCCGTGGTGTCCACGCAGATCTCGGTCGCGAACCCGGTGACGACCACCTCGGTGACTCCCAGCGCCGTGAGGGTCTTGTCGAGATGCGTGTCCAGGAAGCTGTCCGCGCTGGTCTTGTGGACGACCTGCTCGTCTGCGGCGGGCGCGAGGTCGGGCACGATCTGCCAGCCCTCGGTACCGGCCTCCATGCCGTTGCCCCGGTGCTGGATGGTCACGACCGGTACGCCGGCGGCTCTGGCGCGTTCGCGGAGTCCGGCGATCACGGCGACGGTCTCCGCGGCCCGGTGCGCGATCGCCACCAAGCTGTTCTGCATGTCGATCACGAGCAGCGCGGAGGAGTGAGGCATGTGCCCACCGTAGCGGGCTCCCCCGGGCAGCGAGGTGGTCCCGGCGAAACGGCCTCCATGGGCCCGCACCGGGGCGTCCGGTGATCAGTGCGATCCGGGCGGGGCCGTGCGTATCCGTATCAGCGCGGCGCCGAGCCCCAGCCAGACGGCGGCGAACAGCCATCCGGCCGCCACGTCCGTCGCCCAGTGCACTCCGAGCAGAACCCGGCTCGTCCCGACGGCTGCGGCCCAGCAGCCGAGCAGGACGGCTGCGGCGGCGGTGCCGGTGCCTCTGCCAGGGGCAGCGGCGCGGGCCCGGCGAAGCCGCGCCCGGTGACCGATTGCCGCCACCAGCAGACCCGCCGTCAGCGCGGATGTCGTCGCGTGCCCGGACGGGAAGGCGAACCCGGAGGCGTGGGTCGCCCAGTCGCCCGCCGCCGGGCGGGGGCGTGCGATCGCTTCCATCAGGCAGAGGCGTAGTGCCTGCCCGAGCAGCAGGAAGGCGAGGGCGCCTGCCGCGTACGTCAGGCGGTGGCGTACGTCCCGGCCGGCGGTCAGCCCGGCGGCCACGGCGGCGGCGTAAGGGAACACACCTGTACCCGTCGCCGTGACCGCCCTGGACACGCTGACGACAGCGGCGGGCCGATGGTGGAGGGACCAGGTGTGCGCGGCCCGGTCGATCGGCAGCACGGACCCGTGCCGGGCCGTGAGGACCACCGCCGTCAGGCCCAGGAATCCGACGACCCCGATCAGTGCGGCCCCGAGCGCCGTACGGATGCGAGGTGCGATCGGATCCTCGGGGAACCGGGCCTGCTCCACCGCCGAGGTCTCCCCGCTCACCGCGCCGCCACCAGTGGACGCAGCCGGCTCTCGCGCAGCCGTGCGACGGCCGGAGCGCAGCGTCGGGCGGCGACGGTCAGCGGCAGGGCTACGAGCGCACCGGTGACCAGCCCGATGAGCACGTCGTGCGGATAGTGCACACCGATCCAGACCCGCGACACCGCCATCAGCAGCGCCGCAGGGACGGCGACCGCGCCGAGCCGGCGGTCGGTCAGCAGGATCGCGACCGTCGCGGCTGCCGCAACGGCGGCGTGATTGCTGGGGAAGGACCAGTCGCCCAGCGGCGGGCATACCTCCACGGTGACCGCATGCAGGGTGCGGCACGGCCGCTGTTCATGGACGGCGAGCTTCAGCAGATCGTTGGCCCCGTAGGCGGCCACCACGATCAGGGGCGCACAGAGCGCCATGGCCGCGCGGGTCGGGTCCCAGGCGCGGGACCGCCACCAGGCCGCGAGCATCAGCACGGCGTAGAGCCCGAGACCGTAGTCCGACCAGGCGTGGATCGTGGAGTCCAGAGCGGCGGGGGACTGCCGGGCGAGCTCGGTGATCGAGGTGTAGAGGCCACCGTCGAGCGAGGTGGCGGTCGAGGCGAGCAGCATCAGTTCCGGTCTCCTTCGGCGGCGCGCCCGCCGCGCGAGCGCAGCAGCTCGGCAGCGAGGGGGATGAGGGAGACGACGACCACGACGGCCACGATCGGCAGGAGATAGCGGTCCACATTCGGCACCGACGACCCCAGCCCGTAGCCCGCGAGCACCAGCCCGACCGTCCAGATCGTTCCGCCGACGATCTGCCAGAGCGCGAACTGCCCGGCCGGCACGTTGAGCGCCCCGGCCAAGGGGTTGAGCACCGTACGCACCACGGGGACGAAGCGGGCCAGCACGATCGCCCGCGCATGGCCGTATCTGTCGAGCAGTTCCTCCGCGCGGCTCGCGCCCTCGTGCAGTCTCCTGGCCCGGCTCCGGGCCAGCAGGGCGCGGCCGCCGCGGCGCCCGATCCAGTACCCGGTCTGTGCGCCGAGCAGCGCACCGATCACGGAAGCGATGAGCACCTGGGACAGGGCCAGACGGACCGGGCCGTGGGTGCCGGGAACACTGAGCAGTCCCGCGGTGAACAGCAGGGAGTCGCCGGGGAGGAAGAAGCCGACGAGCAGCCCTGTCTCGGCGAACAGCACGGCCGCGATGCCCAGTACGCCGAACGCGGCGAGCAGTGACCCCGCGTCCAGCAGGTTCACCGCTTGCGGCGCGGCCGCCAGTGAGGATACGGACACGGCGGAGGGCCTCCCATAATGGTGAGCGGGCGTTCCGGCGGAACGCTCGACTGACTACAGTGATGTAGACGGTCTACATCACTGTAGACGCTCAAGGCGGGAGGAGAGTTCCATGTCCCAGGCGCAGGGGATATCGAGCGGGGATCCGGACCCGCTCGGGCCCGGTGAGACAAGCCCTCGACCGCATGGCGGGCCGGGCCCTGAGTCCGGTTCGGCGCCGAGCGCGGAGCGACGGCCGGCCGGGGAGCTGGAATCCACGGTCCTGGCGGCCCTGTGGGCGGCCGACGCCCCGCTCACCCCCGGTCAGGTGCAGGGCGCCCTCGGCGCGCCCCTGGCCCGCACCACCGTCACCACGATCCTGACCAGGCTGTACGAGAAGGGCACGGTCACCCGCACCCGTTCGGGGCGCGGCTTCGCGTACACCCCCACCGAGGACGCGCCCGGTCTCACCGCCCGCCGGATGCACAGCGAACTGCGGAAGGAGGAGGACCGCAGCACCGTGCTGGCCCGATTCGTCTCGCAGCTCACCGACGAGGACGAGCAGCTGCTCAGGGAGCTGCTCGACGGAGACACCCGATGATCTACGCCGTGTGGGTTCCGCTGCTGACGCCGTTCGTCGCGGTCCCAGCGGCCCGCCGCCTGGCGGATGCCCTGTCACCCGTGCGCGCCGTGCGGCTGCTCGCCTCGACGGCCGTCGGCCTCGCCCTGTTCAGCACGCTCGCCCTGGTGCTGCTCGTGGTGCCCGGCGCGACCCGGCTCTCCGCCGTCGCCGCGGTCGGCGAACTCGTGAAGCCGCTTGCCGACGCCGCACCCGACGTGACCGTCCCGCTCGCAGCCGCCGCAGTCGCCCTGTTGGCCGGGTGCGCCGTCGCAGTCACCCGCACGGCCCGCCGCCACTGGGCGGAGCTGCATCGCGCAGGCGTGCCGGGCAACGGCTCGGACGGTGAACTGGCCGTCGTGCGCGACAACCGCCCCGACGCCTATGCGCTGCCCGGTCTCCCCGGCAGCCCCGGCCGGATCGTCGTCACCACCGGAATGCTGCGCGCCCTGGACCCCGCCGAACGAGACGCCCTGCTCGCACACGAGCGCGCCCACCTCGCGGGTCGCCACCACCTCTTCCTCGCGGCAGCCGAACTGGCCGCCCTCTGCCACCCCGCGCTGCGCTTCCTGCGTGCCCCCATGGGCTACGCGCTGGAGCGCTGCGCCGACGAGGCGGCGGCCGTGGCGGTCGGCGACCGGCGGGTCGCGGCACGCGCGATCGGCCGAGCCGCGCTCGCCGTGCGCGCCGCCGAAGAAGTCGAGGGTCGTCCCCGCGTGGCGCTCGCCGCAACGGCGGGGCCGGTACCGCGCCGGGTCGCGGCGCTGCTCGGCCGGGCGACCCCCCGGCCGCGTGTCGGCCGTGCGGCCGCGGCGGCACTCCTGGCGTGCCTGGCCCTGTCCGGAGCGGCCGCGCTCGACGCGACACATGATCTGCACAGCAGCATCGAGGTGGCGCAGGGCGAGAGCCCGGAGCACTGAGACCGCACGGCGCGGTTCTCCTTCCCGCGAGCGCCGAGCGTGTGCGGCCGGGGCAACTCCTCGCCGACGGCCGGGGTCCAGGGCTCTGCCCGCCGTCGAGCCACGCCGTCGACCGACGACGGCGTGGTTACACTGGCCGTCATGGGTTGGTACTACTTCTTCCGCTGATTCCGGGCAGGGACGCCACCGCGCGCCGAGCGTCGCCCTGTGACCCGTGCGGTCACCACCGCGTGCTGCGCATCCCTTCTCTCTGCCCATCGGACCCCCGCCTCCGCAGCGCCCCTTTCGTGCGCCGTCGAGGGCATGCCACCTCAGGGAAGCCCACCCATGCCCGTCCAGCACGATCACGCCCAACTGACCTTGAAAGACGTCTCCAAGGCGTACGGAGACCGAACCGTCCTCGACCAGGTGTCACTCACCGTCCGCCCCGGCGACCGCGTGGGCGTGATCGGTGAGAACGGCTCCGGGAAGTCCACACTGCTCCGGCTGATGGCCGGGGCCGAGAAGCCGGACACCGGCGACGTCTCCGTCCGGTTCCACGCCGGCATCGGCCACCTCTCCCAGACCCTTGCCCTCGGCGCCGCCCACACCGTGCAGGACACCGTCGACGCGGCACTCGCAGAGCTGCGTGAACTGGAACGGCGGATCCGCACCGCGGAAGCCGCGCTGGCCACCTCCGAGACCCCGTCCGAGGCCGAACTCGCCGCATACGGTGACCTGTTGACGGCGTATGAGGAACGCGACGGCTACCGGGCCGATGCCCGTGCAGACGCCGCGCTGCACGGCCTCGGAGTCGGCCACCTCACCCGTGACCGCTCTCTCGGCACCCTGTCCGGCGGCGAACAGTCCAGGCTCGCACTCGCCTGCGTGCTGGCCTCCGCCCCAGAACTGCTGCTGCTCGACGAGCCCACCAACCATCTCGACCTCCCTGCCACCAACTGGCTGGAGGACCACCTGCGCGCCCACCGCGGAACCCTCGTCGTCGTCACCCACGACCGGGCCTTCCTGGAGCGCACCACCACCGTGATCCTGGAGGTCGACCGGGATCTGCGCAGCGTCTCGCGCTACGGGGACGGCTGGGACGGCTACCGCAGCGCGAAGGCCGCCGCCCGCCGCCGCTGGGCGCAGGACCACCAGGCATGGCTGGACGAACTGACCCGTACCCAGGAACTCGTCGACGCGGCGGGCCGACGGCTGGCCGGCACCGGAAAGGACCCCCACGAGGGCTGGGGCAAGCACCGCCGCTCGCACGAGGCCAAGCTGTCCGGACAGGTCAGAGCGGCCAGGACCCGACTGGACGAGCTGCGACGGTCACCCGTGCCCGCCCCGCCCCGACCGCTGCGCTTCACCGCCGAACTGACCGTGGCGGCGGAGGGCGGACCGCACCAGGAGCCGCTTGCCGAACTCGACTCCATCGTGGTCGGCGACCGGCTCGACCTGCCTGCCTGGCAGGTGACTGCGGGACAGCGACTGCTGGTCACCGGCCCCAACGGCGCCGGGAAGACCACTCTGCTGCGAGTCCTGGCAGGAGACCTCCGCCCCGACCGCGGCACGGTCCGACGCCGGGCCAGGATCGGCTACCTCCCGCAGGAACTTCCCGCCAGGCCGACCCGCCGTACGCTGCTCGCGACCTTCGCCGCAGGTCGTCCCGGCCACCCGGAAACCTGGGCGGAACACCTGCTCGCCCTGGGCCTGTTCCGGCCGGAGGATCTGACGGTGCCCGTCGCCGCCCTCTCCGTCGGTCAGCAACGACGGCTCGCCATCGCCCGGCTGGTCACCCGCCCGGCCGATCTGCTGGTGCTGGACGAGCCGACGAACCACATCGCGCTCGACCTGGTGGAGGAGCTGGAGGCCGCACTGGCGCAGTACACAGGAGCGGTGGTCGTCGTGTCGCACGACCGCAGCTTCCGTGGCAGGTTCGCCGGCGACCGACTGGAGCTCCGTGCCGGACGAACGGTCGCCGGGACCCGCACGTAGAGTTCGAGCGGCATGACCGATGCGAGACGAGCCACCCGGAGCAGCTTCTGTGCGAGTGATCATTTTCGGCGCCACCGGGATGGTGGGCCAAGGCGTACTGCGGGCCTGCCTGCTCGACGACCGGGTCGAGAGCGTCCTGATCGTCGGCCGCACGCCGGCAGGCGTGCGGCACCCCAAGGTCCGTGAGGTCGTCCACAGCGACTTCACGGACTTCTCGGCGATCGACGCCGAGCTCACCGGCCTCGACGCGTGCTTCTTCTGCCTCGGCGTCACCTCGGCCGGTCTGAGCGCGGAGGAGTACTCCCGCATCACGTACACGTACACCTTGGCCGCCGCCCGGGCGGTCGCCGCCCACAACCCGGGGCTGACCTTCACGTACGTGTCCGGCGAAGGCACTGACAGCAGCGAGAAGGGCCGCACCGCGTGGGCGAGGGTCAAGGGGCGCACCGAGAACGAGCTCCTGGCGATGGGGTTCCACGCGTACATGTTCCGGCCGGGCTACATCCAGCCGCTGCACGGCGCGACGTCGAAGACCGCCATGTACCGCTGGATGTACCGCGGTGTCTCCTGGCTGTACCCGGTGCTCCGGCGGATCATGCCGAACCATGTGACGACCACCGACAACATGGGGCGCGCCATGATCGCCGTCGTCGGCCTGCACGGCTCCGGCGAACACATCCTGCACAGCCGAGAGATCAACCGCGCGGCCGGCGCATAGCCTCTCGACGTCGGTCCCGGACGTATTCCGCCAGCCGTTCCACGAAGACCCGCTGGCCCGTGACGAGACGCTCCGCCGCCTCGTCCGGCGTGCACCAGGCGAACCGGTCGATCTCCGGGAACTCTTTCTGCACGCCGGACCCCCGGGGCCACTCCATGGTGAACGTCCCGGGCTCGGCGCGCACCGGATCGACATCGGCCTCCATCGCCCACACGACCACCGACTTGCCACCGGTCTGACGGGACTCACCGAGCGGCACCCACACTCCGTCAGGTGCCCGATGGCCGAACTCCTCCTCGAACTCCCGGCGGGCAGCGGCCTCGGGCTCCTCATCGGGGCCGTACTCGCCCTTGGGGACCGACCACGCCGCCGCCTCGCGCCTCGCCCAGAACGGGCCGCCCATGTGCCCGATGAACACCTCGAACCCGGCTTCGCCGTCCGTGGACCGGAACAGCAGAAGACCCGCACTGCGCTTCTGAGACGACATACCGTCAAGTCTCCCCAATGATCACGGGTGTCATCGAGCCGCCGCACCCTGTTTCCCCTGAGGTTCCCGAGGCCCCCTGGTGCGTGGCGGTGGGCGCGGCCATGCTGTCCGCCGACAGCGCTTACTGCCCGCCCAACCACCGCCAATCCAGGAGGATCTGTGGGACCTGGCATAGTCGGCAGAGCAACGCGACCCCTCGTACTGCTTGCGACGGTGTCCGTGATGACGGTGGGAGCCATCGCCCCCGCCGTCGCCGATTCGACCCCCGACCCCCGTCCCCGTAACTCCGCCGAGGTCCTCAGACCCGTCGCGCCACCGGCCGCGAGCAACCCGGTCGGAGCGCCCCGATCCGTCGTGGACGGCGACGGCATCGAGACGGCACGTACATCCCGCCCGATCGCACCCGGCATCCGCCTCAGCTCCTACGACCGGCTCGAGTCGGACAAGTGGCTGCGGGTCGACTCCCTCTCCGTCGACCTCGACGGCAGCGGCGCACAGGCCGACTACCTCTCCACCGGCAAGGTCTCCGACCGGCGCACGGTCTCCGAGCTCGCCGCCGGACACGACGCGGGCCCCGGCCGCCGGACCGTCGCCGCGATCAACGCCGACTTCTTCGACATCAACCAGACCGGTGCGCCCGAGGGCGTCGGTATCAAGGACGGCGCGACCGTCCAGTCCCCGGCCCCCGGGGTCAACCGGGCCGTCGGCATCGGCCCCGACAGCGCGGGCCGCATCCTGAACCTGTACTTCGAGGGCACGCTCACCCTGCCTTCAGGGCAGCAGCAGCTCGCCGCGTACAACGCCGCCAACGTGCCGGCCGGGGGAGTGGGCGCGTACACATCGGCCTGGGGAACCGCCGATCGCGCACTGACCGTGGACAACGCAACACCGGTCGCCGAAGCGGTGGTACGGGACGGCAGGATCGTGTCCGTGTCCTCCACCCCCGGCTCGGGCGCCGTCCCCGACGACACCACGGTCCTCGTCGGCCGCGAGGCCGGAGCCGACGCGATCAAGGCGCTCCAGCCCGGTGACCCCGTGTCGCTGACCTACCGGGCACGCACCGACGGCGGCTCCGTACCGCGCACAGCGGTCGGCGGCCGGGAACTCCTCGTCGTCGACGGCGTCGCCCAGAACCACGACGGCGAAGGCAACAACACCGCCGCGCCCCGCACCGCCGTCGGCTTCTCCCAGGACGGCCGCACGATGCAGATCCTCACCATCGACGGCCGACAGGCCGACAGCGGAGGTGTCACCCTCACCGAACTCGGCCTGATGATGCGGCGCGCCGGCTCGTACAGCGCACTGAACCTGGACGGCGGCGGCTCCTCCACCCTCGTCGCCCGCCGGCCCGGCAGTGACGCGCTCCAGGTGGAGAACAGCCCCTCCGACGGCACCGAACGCACCGTCCCCAACGGTCTCGCACTCACCGCCCCCGACGGCAGCGGCCGCCTCGAGGGATTCTGGGTCGACACCCGCACACCGGCCGGCGCCGCACCGGGCGTCGACCCGGTCAAGGGCGGCCACCCCGAGCGGGTCTTCCCCGGACTCACCCGGCGCCTGACAGCGACCGGATACGACGAGACGTACGGCCCCGCCACCGGCATCCCGCGCTGGCGCACCACGCGTGCCGACACCGGAACGGTCGACCGCAACGGCCTCTTCACCGCGCGCCGCAGCGGCACCACGGACGTCCGTGCCGAACGCGGAACCGCCCACGGCAGTACCACACTGACCGTTCTCGACAAGCTGGCCCGGATCGAACCGACGACCCGGCGGGTGGGCCTCGCGGACGCCCGAGCCATCGGCACCTTCGGGATCGTCGGGCTCGACGCGCACGGCACCAGTGCGCCCGTCGAACCGCGCGACGTCACCCTCGCATACGACCACGCCCTCTTCGACGTACGCGACGACAGCCAGGGCAACTTCACCGTCACCTCACGCACCGGCAGCGGCGCAGGGCAGATCAAGGCGACCGTCGCGGGAGTCACCACCGCCCTGGCGGTCAGCGTCGGCCTCACCGAGCAGGCCGTCTCCGACTTCGACGACGCCGGATCCTGGAAGTTCAGCCAGGCCCGGGCGAGCGGTTCCCTCTCCGCCACCCCCGACGGCCACACCGGCACCGGCCTCCAGCTCAGCTACGACTTCACCCAGTCGACCGCGACGCGCGCCGCCTACGCCGCGCCGCCCCAGCCCGTCGCCGTGCCCGGCCAACCCCAGTCGTTCAAGCTCTGGATCAAGGGCGACGGCAAGGGCGCCTGGCCGACACTGCACCTGAAGGACGCAGCGGGCTCCGACCAGTTGCTCCGCGGACCGTACGTCACCTGGACCGGCTGGCGGCAGGTGACCTTCGCCGTACCGGCGGGCGCGGCCACACCGCTCAGCGTGTACCGCTTCTACCTCGCAGAGACGGCGGCCGCCCAGCAGTACACCGGCCAGATCGTCATCGACGACCTCACCGCCCAGGTGCCGCCCACCGTCGACCTGCCCGAACAGACGGCCCCCGCCGACCCGTTGATCGACCCGGCGACGGTCACCGAACACCGGGACTGGCAGTTCGCGGTCATGTCCGACGCCCAGTTCGTCGCCCGCGACCCGGACAGCGCGATCGTCACCCAGGCCCGGCGCACCCTGCGCGAGATCAAGGCAACGCACCCCGACTTCCTGGTCGTCAACGGCGACCTCGTCGACGAGGGATCACCCGCGGACCTCGCCTTCGCCCACCAGATCCTGACCGAAGAACTCGGCGACTCACTGCCCTGGTACTACGTGCCCGGCAACCACGAGGTGATGGGCGGGAAGATCGACAACTTCATCACCGAATTCGGACCCGCCCAGCGGACGTTCGACCACGAGGGAACCCGTGTCATCACACTCGACACCTCCGGCCTCACCCTGCGCGGCGGCGGCTTCGCCCAGATCAAGGAACTGCGCGCCCAGCTCGACGCGGCAGCCGAGGACCGCGACATCGATTCGGTGATGCTGATCGAACACGTACCGCCGCGCGACCCGACCGTACAGAAGGGCAGCCAGCTGGGGGACCGCAAGGAGGCGGCACTGGTCGAACAGTGGCTCGCCGACTTCCGCCGTACGACGGGCAAGGGAGCCGCTTTCATCGGCAGCCATGTCGGGGTCTTCCACGCCTCGCACGTCGACGGGGTGCCCTATCTGATCAACGGAAACTCGGGTAAGGCACCGGCCGGCCCGGCGGACGAGGGCGGATTCACCGGCTGGTCCCTCGTCGGCGCGGACCACGTCTCGCGCGGCGAACAGGCCGCCGCCCGGCAGAAGCCGTGGCAGGGCGCGCCCGACTGGGTCTCCGTTCAGACCAGGGCGCATGTCGACTCGCTGACCCTCGACGCCCCGTCCGCCCTCGCTGCCGGGAACACCGCGAAGGTCACGGCGACCGTCAGCCAGGGCGCCCGCAGCGTTCCGGTCGCGTTCCCGCTGGCCGCCGACTGGACCGGGTCCCCGAACGTCCGCATCGGCGACCGGGACGGCGCCCGCCGCCGACACGCGGCGGTCTTCGACCCGGTCACCGGCACACTCACGGCGCTCCGGCCGGGCACGGTCACGCTCGCGGTGACGGTCAACGGGACGACGCAGCGGGCGCAGATCCACATCGCCGCGGCGGCCGCCGCTTCGGCGGCCTGACCAACGGCCCCTCCGCAATCCCTGTGCGGACACATCGGTCGCGCACCCGGCTCTCCGCGGAGAGCCGGGTGCGGGACCTTCGCTCGCACCGCAAACCGTGCTTCTACACCTTTCGGTAGGAGTACGCCTCCGACGCCGCGGCCTCCACCGCAGCCAGATCGCCCCCGGCCGACGCGGTGACCAGGGCGGCCACCGCGCCCTCGATGAAGGGTGCGTCCACCAGGCGTGCTCCGTCCGGCAGTTCGTCGCCTTCGGCCAGCATCGACTTGACCGTGAGCACCGCGCTGCCGAGATCGACCAGCACCGCGATCCCCACGCCGCCGTCGACGGAACGGGCGGCTTCGGCGATCAGCTCCGCGCTGGTGCCGAGCCCACCCGTCTGCGTGCCGCCGGCCGCTGCCACCGGCGCCGTCGCACCACCGGCCGCCAGCCCCCTGGCCAGCTCGGCGACCGCCTCGGCGACCGGGCCGCTGTGCGAGACAAGCACGATCCCGACCTGCTTCTCCTCGCTCATGCGTCGCCCCCGTTCTCCGCGCCTGCGCCGCTCGTCCCGGCCAGCGCGGCGATCAGCAGTGCGGAGGACGTCGCCCCCGGATCCTGGTGCCCGATGCTCCGCTCACCGAGATAGCTCGCCCTGCCCTTGCGGGCCTGCATCGGTACGGTGGCGGCGGCGCCCGCCTCCGCCGCGTCCCGGGCCGCTCCTGGCGAGGTCCCCAGCGCCGCGGCGCCCGGCAGCAGCGCATCGAGCATGGTCTTGTCCCCCGCCTGCGCCCCGCCCAGCTGGGCGACGGCAGCGACACCCACGGCGAACGCCTCGGCCAGCTGCTCCTCCGTCACCGCGGGAGCGTCGCCCAGCGCCTTCCCCGTACGTCGCAGCAGCGTCCCGTACAACGGACCCGAGGCCCCTCCGACCGTCGAGATCAACTGCCGTCCCGCAAGCATCAGTACGGCCCCCGGCGTCTGCGGGGACTCCTTCTCCAGCACCGCGGTCACCGCGGCGAATCCGCGCTGCAGATTGCTGCCGTGATCGGCGTCCCCGATCGCCGAGTCGAGTTCGGTGAGGTGATCCGCCTCGCGATCCACCGCGGCTGCGACTGCGGCCATCCAACGGCGGAAGAAGTCGGCGTCCAGCACAAGATCTCCTTGTCCCTGAAACATCGTCATGGGTGTACGGGCGGACGTTCTCAGCGGCCCCAGCGGAGGGCGGGTGTCTCCACCGGAGCGTCCCAGAGCCGCAGCAGCTCCTCGTCGAGCTGGCACAGCGTCACCGAACATCCCGCCATGTCGAGCGAGGTCACATAGTTCCCCACGAGCGTACGAGCCACGGAGACATGCCGCTCGGACAGCACTCGCTGCACCTCGGCATTGAACCCGTACAGCTCCAGCAGGGGCGTCGCTCCCATCCCGTTGACCAGCACGAGCACCGGACTGGTCGGCTGCAGATCGTCCAGCACCGCGTGGACCGCGAAGTCGGCGATTTCCCGCGACGTCATCATCGGACGTCGTTCCCGCCCCGGCTCACCGTGGATCCCGATCCCCAGCTCCAGCTCGCCGGGCGGGAGGTCGAAGGTGGGGGAGCCCTTGGCGGGTGTGGTGACGGAACTGAGCGCCACCCCGAAGCTCCGCGATGCCTCGTTCACCTGCCGGGCGACGGCCGCCACCCGCTCCAGAGGTGCACCCTCGTCGGCTGCCGCCCCCGCGATCTTCTCGACGAACAGCGTCGCGCCCGTCCCGCGCCGCCCGGCCGTGAACAGACTGTCCGTCACCGCCACGTCGTCGTTGACGAGCACCTTGGCGACCTGCACGCCCTCGTCCTCGGCGAGTTCGGCGGCCATCTCGAAGTTAAGCACGTCACCGGTGTAGTTCTTGACGACGAACAACACCCCGGCGCCACTGTCGACCGCGGCGGCGGCGCGCACCATCTGGTCGGGAACGGGCGAGGTGAACACTTCACCGGGACATGCGGCGGACAGCATCCCCGGTCCGACGAACCCGGCATGCAACGGCTCGTGCCCGGACCCACCCCCGGAGATGAGCGCCACCTTCCCGGCCACGGGAGCGTCGCGCCGCATGACGACGCGGTTGTCGACATCCACGGTCAGTTCGGGGTGAGCGGCGGCCATTCCGCGCAATGCGTCCGCAACGACGGTCTCCGGGACGTTGATCAGCATCCTCATAAGTACCTCCTGACGAGATTAGCAGGCGAGCTGCTGAGCAGGGATGTTGCAGGTCAGAGCATGTGGTGCGAATTTTTGATCTCGGTGGTTCATGGCGGCGAAGGACGGTTCGTGCGGTACTGATACCGACTCAATGCTGACTCTCGTGATGCATTGTCAGGTTAGGCGGCGTCGAGTGCGAGTTTCGGGTGCATATCGTTCCCGACGAGTTCAAGCCCTGTCCGGATGAACCCTGGACCAGGGCCGCGCCAACGCCCGGAGACCATGGGGGAGGAGATCGTGCCACTCGGCCACAGTGGCAGCTACCGGCGAGTTCACGCCTCTTCCCGCACCAGGTGCCTGTTGACTGACGCGGTCACCGCACCCTCGCCGCCGGCATCGACGGCGACCGCGACGCCGTCACCGCCGGCATGATCCTGCCCCGGAACTCGGACGTCGTCGGAGGACACGTCAACCGCATCAGGACGCACGTGAAACGCTGCGGACATCGATCGACCTCACCCCAGGAGTGACGAGTGTCCAGGACCGCAGACATAGATCTCGTGTTCGAACATGCCGTCACCGTAGCGGCCGTGGTGGGGGCCTTGGCCGGCGAGCGGTGGTCGTTGGAGGAACCGCTTGGCGTCTCGTACATGGTCAACAGCGACGGCCTGTACAACTGGCAGTCCGCTCCCACTGACCAGGTGACTCGGATCCTGGCCCTGGTGGATTCACCGGACAACATTCACCACCACGTCGGGGTGTGCATCTATAGCTCTGCTGCGAAAACCGGTGGCCAGCTCCTTTTTCATGCCGGCCGTTCGCACTGCTCCTTCATCCCGACGATCGACCGGCGGGGCCTCTCCGGAGCGTCAGAGCTGACTGACACCGCGTGGTACTTGAACAAGCTGGTACCGCCCCTGCTCGCCATCGGCCTCACCGGCTACGAGGCGAGGGACCTTGCAGACTAGAACTCGCCACTCTCGCTCGGCGTTCGAGAAGCACGCGTCTGCGAAACGACCTTGCCTTCTGTCCGGCCAACACTCATGGCGACGCAACCACGGAAGTTGAGCCAGAGCATGGTATTCGGCAGCACCCGAGAACCGGTGAACTCGAACAGTTCCGACCCCGAGCGGTCGAAGCGCGGCCGGACGCTGAGGATGAGGCCGTTGTCGATGGGCTATGAGCCGCTTCCGGTGCCTGTCGGCTGAAGGCGGTCCGGAGGACAGGCACGAAGAAGCTCCTGGCGGTCGGCGGGTGGGCCTGGTCGTCACCCCGTCTGCCAGGAGCTTCATCTCTGTGTACTGCTTGGGCGCCTTACCTTGGAGGCGGCCCCGTGCGTGAGCTGTCTGCCGTGGTCGGCGAGATCAGCAGGGGAAGGCGCCGCTGTAGAGGGCGTGTCCGTAGGAGGAGCTTCCGGGGCCGAAGCCGTAGATGCCGTCCTCGCTCCACACCGCTTCGCGGGAGCCGTTGACGCAGGCCGAGGTCGGCGCGATCGCGAAGCCCTCCAAGTTGTCGGTCGGCATGACGGCCGGGTTCTTGTAGGTCACGTCCGGCACGAGCGCGCCGCCGGCGTTGACCTTCATGAAGGTGTGCGTCTCGCCGCAGGTGTTGTCGCAGGTCGCGATGAGGCGCTGGGTTCCGGCGTCGAACGTCACGTCCATCACGGCGGCCTTGCCGGTCGCGATCGTGCCGAACGTGGTGAACGTGCCGTTCGAGTTCAGGCCGTAGACGTGCAACGTGCCGTCCCACTCCAGACCGGCGAAGAACAGGCCCGACCCGTGCAGCGGGTAGTTCGCCGGGTTGTAGGCGGCGCCGGTGAGCGGGTCGACCCAGCCGTTCGCGGTCAGCCAGCTGTCCGGCACGTAGCTGACGCCCTCGAAGCCCAGGTTGGCGTCGTCCTTGTCACCCGTGTTGAGCTCCGGGAACTGCGAGGTCATGTCCCACTGGTGAACCGGTGTCAGCGTCGAACCGGTCGCCGCCGGGTCGAACTCCATGATCGTGTCCTTGGGCGCCGTGTTCTTGGCGTTGTCGCGCTCGGAGGTCACGTAGATGTGGCCGTCACTGCCGAACGTCAGACCCTCGGCATCCGGTTCGCCGGAGCCGCCGGCGAACCGGATCTGCTTGCCGGTCGCGCTCCACGACGAGTCCGGGATCCACTTGTCGTTGCTCTTGACCAGCTTGTACAGCCAGTTCTTGTTCTTGACGGCCCACAGTGCCGACGGGTTCGACGGGTCGAACGTCAGGCCACTCACGTCCCGGCCCTCAGGGCCGGTGGACGTGGTGAACGCGCAGACGTTGTCCGCGATCGTGACGTCAAGCCCGCCCGGCCACGCCAGGGTGCCCGCGGGGGTGGAACCCGTGCCGCTGGGGGCCTCCGGGGTGCAGCCGCTGGTGAGCGAGCCACCGCCCCCCAGCAACTGGCCGTCCTGACCGCCACCGCCACCGCCACCGCCGCTGCCGGAACAGGAGTTCACTCTGCCGAGCGTCGCGGTCGTGGCGGTCTGGAACCTGCCGGTGCCATTGGCGCAACGTTCGTCCGACGGTTTGGCACCGTCGGTGGCCCAGGTCACCGAGTCGATGGTGTTGCCGCTGCTGTCGACGAGGAAGACCGAGTCGTTGTCGCCCAGTCCGATGGTGGAGTTGAAGGTGACGTAGCCGCCCGCGGGGATGCTGGTCGCGCTCGGTGAGGAGGACGAGATCGAGGCCGCGGAGTGGGAGGAGTCGCTGTCGACGTACTTCCACGACCCGACGCTGACCGCGCTCGTGCCGCCGTTGTACAACTCCACGGTGTCGGAGCCGTTCGAGGTGACCTCGTTGATCCGCACCCGGCTCGCCGCCGGGATCGACGGGCAGCGCGAGGCGTTGGAGGCGCCGAACGTGGTCGCCGAGGTCGCGGTCACCCACGCACCCGTGCCGTCGCCGCCGCAACGCGCCATCGCGGGCTTCGCCTTGTCGGTGGCCCAGTCGACGCGGTCGACCACCGTGCCGCTGGATGTGTAGATCACCAGCTTGTCCGAATCACCCAGCCCCTTGGGTGAGTTGTAGGTGACGAAGCCGCCGGCCGGAATCGTGCTGGAGGACGGGCTGAACGACTGCGGCGAGAAGCTGTCGTCGGACATCTTCCAGCCGCTGATGCTCACAGCGGTCGAGCCCATGTTGTACAGCTCCACCGTGTCGTCGTTCGACGAGGTGACTTCGTTGATCCGAACGTTCTGGTAGCCGGCCGGGTCCGCGGCGGCCGCAGGCTGAGCGGCCAGCACGCCTGTGATGAGCAGTCCTGAAAGCGTCAAAGCCGCGGCGCATACAGAGGCGACGCCGGCACGCGAGTGTGAGGTAGGCACGAGATGGAACTATGTCGGCACGATCTTGAAACGGCGTGTACTCCAGCTGAATGCCACCTGCTGGTCACCGGAACGCCGGCCCTGCATCATCCGCTTGCGATGAGAGTTCGGATTGAATCCTGTCGCTCGAGATCGGTGTGGCGTAGGTGACGGCATTGGATGTGCTGAGGGGTGGAGTTCATGGCTTGTCTTTCTCTTCGTCACAGGATGTCCGCTCTCGGTTTGGCCGTGATTGCGATAGTCGGTGCAGCCGTAGTGCGATCCGGAGCGGACGAGATGGGCGACAAGGTCCGGGGTTCGGAACGAGGCTGCACGATGTCGACTCCCTTCAGGTCGGGTTCCGGTGGCTATGCCTCATACCGGATACCCGCTGTCGTGCGGACGCGCGCGGGTGCGCTGCTTGCGTTCGCCGAAGGTCGTGTCGGCGGGCGGGCAGACAGCGGTGACATCGACGTCGTGGTCAGGCGGTCTCGTGATGGGGGTTGCACCTGGGGGCCGCTGCAAGTTGTCGCCGCAGGGCGGGGGGACACCCGGGGCAATCCGGCACCGGTGGTCGATCCCCGCACCGGCGACATCGTGCTGGTCACCTCCTACAACAGTGGTGAGGTGACCGAGGCCCAGATCCTCAGAGGCGACGCGACGGACGAGGAGAGCCGTCGGGTGTTCGTGCAGACGAGCCAGGACGAGGGGCGGTCGTTCTCGGAGCTCCGTGAGATCACATCAGCGGTGAAGCGCGCGAACTGGCGGTGGTACGCGACGGGGCCGGGCCATGCGGTCGCGCTGACCCGCGGCGAGCATGCAGGCCGTCTGGTGGTGCCTGCGAACCATTCTGCCGCCCCCTCTGCCGGGTCCGGGGACTCCGGGCAGGAGCCCAAGTACTACGGGGCGCATGCGATCTACAGCGACGATTCGGGCCGGTCCTGGCACCTTGGTTTTGTGGATGATGCGTACGAGGGTGCGGTGAACGCGAATGAATCCGCTGCCGCGCAATTGCCCGACGGCCGGTTGTACTTCAGTGCCAGGGATCAGCGCGGGACGATCCCGGGCAATCGTCTGGACGCCTATTCCGGTGACGATGGTGCGTCGCTCGATCGGCCCTACGCGGTGCAGCCAACCCTCAACGACGTCCCGATGGTCCAAGGGAGTGTGCTGCAACTGAGCGAACCTCAGGGTGAGTTGCTGTTCTCCGGGCCCTCGGTGCCGTCCCGGCGAGTCGCCATGGCCCTCTGGTGCAGTGCGGATGGTGGGCGCTCATTCCGGAAGGTGCTGACCTTGTCGTCACGGAAGGCCGGGTACTCGGACCTGGTGCAGCTTGATGACAGGACGGTCGGGACTCTGTATGAGACCGGGGACGACGGCCCGTACGAAGAGATCGCATTCCATCGCATTCCTGTGAGGTCGCTGGGAGGGAAGGGTGCGCGGAGCCTGCGATAAGGCCGGAGGTCCGGGCGACGCCTCCCCTGGGAATGCTGTTCCGCAGGCTCGCCTTGGTCCCGGCCGTCACCACTGCCGAGCTGCGCGGCCGAGCGCCGGGGCAGGCAGTTGTCCGGTGGGCGGTTCGTTCTCAACGCCAGGACTGGCTGTTCCTTTCAGGACTCCTCGCTGTACGCGAGTTCGCTCGCGAGGAAGGCCGCGCCCACGACCCCTGCGCGGGGGCCTAGTTCGGACATGACGATCGGCAGATTGCCCGTGGCGAGGGGAAGTGAGCGCTTGTAGACGACGCTGCGGATCTCGGCGAGCAGCGGATAGCCGAGCCCGGTCAAACCGCCGCCGATCACGATCATCGACGGGTTCATGAAGTTGACCAGGGTGGCGAGAACCTGTCCGACCCGGTGCCCGCCGGCCCGGACGAGGTTGACGCTCGTGCTGTCGCCGCCGGAGGCGCATTCTGCGACGTCCAGGGCGGTCAGTGTTCCTCGTTCGGCGAGTCGTGCGGCGAGGGCGGGCGACCGGCCGGACCGTGCGGCCTGGGTGGCATCCCTGGCCAGGGCCGCTCCGCCGAAGTACGCCTCCAGACAGCCGGTGTTCCCGCAGGAGCAGACGGGTCCGTCGGTTTCGGCCTCCACCTGGACGTGTCCGATGTCTCCGGCGCAGCCCTCCGCGCCCCGGTAGATGCGGCCGTGGTGCTGCATGCCGGAGCCGATTCCGCTTCCGATCTTGACGAAGAGCAGATGGTCGACGGTTTTGGCGACCCCGCTGTGCCGTTCCCCGAGGGACATGACGTTGACGTCGTTGTCCACGACGACGGGACAGTCGTGTGCGCGGGCGAGGGTGTCGCGTACGGGGAAGCGGTTCCAGCCCACCATGATCGGCGGTGAGACGGGTATGCCCTCCCGGAAGCTGACCGGCCCCGGCAGGCCGATGCCGATGGCGTCGAGCCGCGTGTAGTGTCCCTGGTCGGCCATTGCGCGCAGGAGTTCGCTGATGCGGCCGAGCACGGCGACGGGCCCGGAGCGGATGTCGGCGGGCTCGGAGCAGGAGGCCACCGGTGCGAGCGCGCCGTCGGTGATCTCGATGTCGACCGAGCTGGCGCCCAGATCGACGGCGGCGAACCGCAGACCGGGATCGAGCTGGACGAGGGTGGAGCGGCGCCCACCGCGCGACGCGGCGGGGCCCGCCTCACTGACCCGCCCGGCGGCGACCATGCGGTCGAGTTCGCCGAGCAGCCGCGGGCGCGGAACCTCCAGTCGGTCCGCGAGTTGAGCGCGGGACAGCGGGCCGTTTTCACGCAGCAGACTCAACACGCGGTACTGGATGTTCACGGACTCACTTCCTCTGGGCGCCTTCGGACGGCTGTCGGGAGGTGTCACGAGGCGAAAACGCGGGCGGCATGGGGCCGGGTATCGTACCGCCCGGCAGGACCCGTGCCCGCGGGGTGGCAGGATCGCAGGGGCGCGGTCGGCTTCGGGCAACTTTTTCACAGAATGAAGAAAGTTGCCGCCCTGTTGACGGAACATGACCTGGTGGGGATGCCACGCCCCGGCATCAGGATCCGAGACGGAGTCGGGTCCGGGCACAGAACTGCCCCGCCGGAGAGCGGGGCAGCTCTGTCGGTCCCGGCGTCAGCCGGTGGTGCCTCCCTTCAGCGCCCGCGCGTCCCGTGCCAGGGCCGCGCCCGCCGCGCTGTCCGGCACCAGGGTGGCGTCGGCCGCGTAGCCGGCGAACGACTCCAGCACGGCCGCGGCCTGGCTGGCGCGGCCCGCGTCGGCATGCGCCTGGGCCTGGTCGAGCCGTACGGTCAGTCGCTGCTGTCCCTGCGCCGTGATCAGGCCGTCGGCCCGCAGCTGGGTGATCAGTGAGCGGATGTCCGCGTAGGAGGTACGGGTGGTGAAGGACACCGTCTTCGTGGTGGTGTTGCCTGCCCTGTCCCGGGCCGTGATCGTGAGGTCATGGCTCCCCAGCGGCAGTCGCCACAGTTCCAGCGGCCGGCCGGAGGTGAGGGTCTTGCCGTCCAGCGTGGCCGTCGCGGTGGCCCCGCCGGAGACCGTGTCCGTCGCGGAGAGGACCGGGGTCGGACGCTTGGAGTCCCCGTAGACGCCGTCGGCGTCGAGACCGGTGGCCGTCACCGTGGGACCGGTGCGGTCGACTCGTACGGTGAGCGAACCCACCTCGGAGACGTTGCCTCCGTTGTCGGTCGCCCGGTAACGGACGGTGGTGGCACCCTCCTTGGACAGCGTGACCGCAGCGTTGGCCGACTGCCAGGTCGTCCCGTCGTCGACCGAGTACTGACGGCTGGCGACCGTCCCGTTGTCGGTCGCCGAGACCGCGAGCGACACGTTGCTGGTGTACCAGCCGTCGTCACCGTTGGGCCGGGGCGGGTTGAGTGTGGCGGTGACCTTGGGAGCGGTCTTGTCCGCGACGCCCGCGCCCTGGAAGGTCAGTGAGTCCAGCTCGACACCGCCGGAGCTGGTGACGAAGAGCTTGCCGGATCCCGAAGGGGCCTTCGACAGGTCGGTGGTGACGGTCTGCCAGCCCTCTCCGGCCGGGACCGGAACGGTGGCGAACGGCTCGGCGTCCGCCGAGCCCCAGCGCAGCGCCAGAGTGCCGGCGCCACTGGCACGGGTCTTGACCCCGTTGATCCCGGCGAACGACACCGGGTCGTAGGCGATCCAGTCACCCGCGTCGAAAGAGGTCAGCTTGCGCTGCCCGGACGCCGTGGTGTCGTCCGTGATCGTGACGCCCTCCGCGGAGTCGTAGTGCTCGCCCTGCATCAGCGCCGGATTGAGCACCACCTGGGCGTCACCGGTCGCCGGCGGCACGCCGCCCGCACCCTTGTCGGTGTAGGTGATCCCCAGGACGCCGAAGACGTTCTCGGTGTCGCCGTGCCCAGCGTCGGCCGGCGTCGCGATGCCGCCCGTGCAGCCGGTGCCGCTGTTGACCGGGTGTCCGTGCTGGTTGTGCCCGAGACCGAAGGTCCAGGCCGCCTTGGCGCAGTCCGGCGTGGTGCCGTCCTCAGGGTCCTCGACGGCTATCGCGTAGGGCACCGCGTCGCCCCAGTTGAAGAACCCGCCGTCGGGCGGTGAGGAGATCTGGATCGTCGGCGCGGTGTTGCCCACGGTGATCTGACGGCTCGACAGTCCGGACTTGCCCTGCGGGTCGGTGACCTTGAGCCGGGCCTGGAACTGGCCGTTGTCCGGATACGTACGGGTGGCCGTGGGGCCGGTGGCGTCGAACGTGCCGTCGCCGTCGAGGTCCCACTGGTAGGTGAGTTCGCCGTTCTCCGGGTCACTGGAGCCGGTGGCGCTGAACGAGACCGCGAGCGGTGCCTGGCCCGACGTCTTGTCGGCCTTGATCACCGCGGTCGGAGCCTTGTTGCCCTCGGCGTAGTCGATCCGGTAGAGACCGGCGTCGGGGTTCTGACGGAAGAAGCCGTCGCCGTAGTCGAGGACGTAGAGCGAGCCGTCCGGGCCGAACTCCAGGTCCATCGGGTTGTCCCACGGCGGGATGCCGTTCTGCGACCGCTCGCTGTTGGGGAGGACGTTCTCCAGCTTGCTGACGGGCCCGTTCGGCCCGTCGAGCGTGAATGCGGCCACGTAGTCCTGCGAGAACTCCCCGAAGAACGCCTTGTCGTCCCAGTACTCCGGGAACTTGCCCGGCGAGGTGCTGTCCGCGTCGTAGTGGTAGACCGGACCGGCCATCGGCGCCTGGCCGCCCGGGCCGCCGGGACCGCGGAAGGCGGTCAGCTCGGGCCACGGCTGGTCGGTGTCCCGGTCGCCGTACCAGAGCGTGGCCGGCGTGGCCGCGGGCAGCTGGGTCAGGCCGGTGTTCCAGCGGGAGTCGTTGACCGGTGACGCGCAGTCGAAGGCGGGGCCGGGCGTCAGGGTGGCGAAGTCGAAGTCCCGGTAGGGCTTGGTGTTGTCACCTGTGCAGAACGGCCAGCCGCTGTTCATGGCCTTGGTCGTGGTCTGCCACTCGACGTATCCCATCGGCCCGCGGTTCGGGTCGGCGTTTCCCGCGTCGGGGCCGTAGTCGCCCCACATCACGGCGTCGGTCTCGCGGTTCACCGCCAGCCGGTAGGGGTTCCGCAGGCCCATCACGAAGATCTCGGGACGTGTCTTGGCCGTGCCCGGCTCGAAGAGGTTTCCCTCCGGGATCGTGTAACTGCCGTCCTCCTGGACGTCGATCCGCAGGATCTTGCCCCGCAGGTCGTTGGTGTTGCCCGAGCCGCGGCGCTCGTCGAGGCCGGGGTTGTAGCCGGCCGCGTCGTTGATCGGCGTGTAGCCGTTGACGTTCGGGCCCGACGCAGGGGTGTTGCCACCGGTCGAGAGGTAGAGGTTGCCGTGACTGTCGAAGTCGACGTCACCCGCGACATGGCAGCACTGACCGCGATTGGTGTCGACCCGGATGATCTCCTGCGCGGTGGAGAGGTCGAGCTTGTCGCCGGTCCACTTGAAGCGGGTCAGGGAGTCGTACCCCTCCCACTGCTTCCAGTACGCGTCCGTCTGCCCGGCGGGCAGCTTCTCCGGTGCCGAGCCGGCCGGGGTGCTCAGCGGTGGCGAGTAGTAGAGGTAGACCCATTTGTTGGTGGCGAAGTCCGGGTCGAGCGTGACCGTCTGCAAACCCATCTCGGAGTTCTGGTACACGTCGATGTGGTTGACGACCTTCGTGACACCGGTGCCGGGGTCGGTCATCCGCAGGTCGCCGTTGCGGGCGGTGTGCAGGACGCGGCTGTCGGGCAGCACGGCGAGGTCGATCGGCTCGCCGGTGTCCTTCGTCAGGGTGACCTTCTCGTAGTTCGACCAGTCGAGGGCATTCTCGTGGTCCGGGTGCGCCTGGGCGGCGGGCGCGATGGCCACACCGCCCAGCGCGGGCAGTGCCACGAGCAGGACCCCCGTGATCAGGCGTCTCAGGGTGCGGTGCACGGTGATGTGTCTCCTTGATCGCTGGCGGTAAGGAGCGGACCCACGAGGCGCCGTCGTTCGCGGTGGCGCCTCGTGTTCTTCGGCGGGACGGACTTCTGTCAGTCGAGCAGTCCCTTCAGCGCCGTGAAGCTGCGCTCCGCCGCGCCGAGCGAACCCGGTTGACTGGGAAGGGTGTTGGGCGCGGTGTCCTGTTCCCAGATGCCGACATGCGAGGCCCGCGGCCCGATGTCGCGGATGAACTTCTCGTACGGAAGGTCTCCGGCACCGAACTCGACGATGTCGTAGCCGTTGGCGTTCGCCGCGTTGGCGTCGCCGTCCTTCATGTGGAACAGCGGGTAGCGGTAGGGCTGATTGCGCACGTACGCGGCCGGGTCGAATCCGGGCCAGCGGTACTGGCCCACGTACGCCCAGTAGATGTCGAGTTCCAGATAGACGTGGCGCGGGTCGGTGTTCTTGAGGAACACGTCGTACAGCCGGACCGACGGCTGGTCGGTGGCGAACGCGAACTCGCCCGAGTGGTTGTGCTGGTAGAGCTTGAGCCCGCGCGCGGTCGCTGCGGCGCCCCAGGCATTGAACTCGTCGGCGGCGGCGCGGTAGGCCGCGACGGTGTTGACGTTCGAGGGTGCGTTGGCAGTGCCCACGTGCGGCATGCCGAGGATCTGCGCGGCGTCCAGCTCACCCTGGAGGTTGGTGCGCAGATTGCCGATGCCGACGTGACTGCCGACCGCGCGCAGCCCGTGGTCGTCGAGCAGCGTGCGGATCTCCGGGAGGGTGATCTGCCGGCCCAGGATGGAGGTGGACTGGGTGTATCCGGCGAACTCGATCTCCTGGTAGCCGATCCGGGCCAGCTCGGCGAGGACGACGGCGAAGCCGAGCGAACTGACCTTGTCGCGGATGCTGTAGAGCTGGATGCCGATGCGGTCCTTGGGGATGGACAGGGTGCTCGACGCAGCGTTGGCAGAGGTCGCCGCGGCCCCGGTGACGGAGGCGGCGGCGAGGGCCACGGTGGTGCCGGCGGTGGCCCGCAGAAAGTTCCTGCGGTCGAAGGACTTGCGGATATGACTCACGGTCACTCCTGGGGAAATGAGGAGAAGAAGGTGTGGACCGGGGCGCGCGGCCGGGCTGCTGCCCGGCGGTGGGCGCCGCGGGGGCGCAGGACGGCCGGTGCCGGCGACACGCCGAGCGGCGCGCAGGTACAGCAGCCGTCAGGTGCCGGTGTCGCGGCGGGTTCCGGTCGGCAGCGCCGGGTGCGCCGGCCCGGGTCAGAGGCCGGAGTCGCCCGCCGCGTCGGCATCGGCCCGCGCCGCGGTGGCGCGCTCGTCGGCCTTCGCGGCGAGGGCGGCGCCACGGTCCTGCGGTGCCGCCTCCCTTGCCGAGCGGGAGAACGACGCGCCCGCGGCGGCAGTCTCTCCGGTCACGGCGCCACGGATACGCGCCAACTCGCCCACGACCAGGACGGGGTTGTTGCCGGTCGCCGTGAGGCCGCCGCGCACGATCGCGTTGTCGAGCACGGCGTTCGCGCTGTTGTCGGTGATCTCCAGGTCACCGCCGAAGTACGAGGCGCCCGCGCAGGATCCGAGCAGTCCCTCGCCGCCGATCTGGAGGTTGTCGGCGTTGCCCGAGTACGTGGCGGCGCCATACACCTCGCTGGCGCAGAACACGCCGCCGAGGGTGTTTCCGTCGACGGTGAGCGCGCCCTTGACAGTGGTGTCGTACACGTCGCTGTACTGGTTGCCCTCACCCGTCAGCGAGCCGCTGAGGGTGCTGCCGGAGACGTACAGCTCGCCGGCCTCGGTTCTGACGTTCCCCGCCAGCGTCGAATCGACCGCGTAGACGAACCCCTTCGTGGCGTCGACCGCCTTGAGGCTGCTCTTCTCCAGGTGGGTGCCGAAAGCGGAGTCGGTGGTCAGCGCGCCCTTGACGGTGGTGTCGGTGAGGTCGAGATAGGCGTTCTCCTTGACGGTGACCGCGCCGTTGAAGGTGGCGCCGGCCGCTACGAGGTCGGCTCCGGCCTCGACCGTCACCGTGCCCTTGACCTTCGTGCCGGTGAGGGTGCAGGACTTCCCGGCCGGTACGACCAGGTCGTTGCTGACGGTCACGGCCCCGCCGTCACCGACACAAGTGGTGTAAAGGGCGGCCTGGGCCGAGCCGGAGACAGCCATCAGGCTCCCGGATGCCACCAGTGACGCCGTTGCGATGAACGTACGGATCTTCATGTCGCTTCCCTTCCGCTGCGGTCTCGGCAGAGTCGGCGACCCGGCCGGTTCCCGTGTATCGACGGGGGTGCTGCACGGTGCGTGAGCGACGACCGCTGTGACGGCGATCGCACAGCGCCTCGTGACGGGCGGTGGCCCGGCAGTGGGGGGAGAGACGTGGAGAGACTCGTGAGCTGCGGGGCGTTCAAGTGAACGCCGATCGGCTGCGGTGTTACTGCGACGAAACACATGTCTCGATGGGCCGAGACACTAGAGCGCCGCCCAGGGGGTGTCCAGAGGTTCGGTACGAATCTCTGTAACTTTCTAATGATTCATCAAAAGCGGTGACGTGCCGGTGGAAAAGACGACCGAGCGGCCCAGGACGCCCCTGGGAGTGCACAACGGCGCGTCACTGCCCCTGCGTTCGCAGTCGCGATCGAGGCGGGCCGCGATCCCGGCGACTGGCCGGGGACAACGCACCGCAGCGGAAAGGGAGTTGCTTCGGGGCGGAAGTCGGACTGCGCCGCTCGGACACTGCCGCCGCGAGGCCGAAGGCAGTGAAGTCGGTGAGATGCGCCGGGTGAGACCTGCCCGGCCTCGGCCTGCGAGTCCTCCTGGTCGACTTCGATCCTCGCCAGGCACGAGGCGCTGAGACAATCACCGACGGTCGGCTGCGAGATCCCCTGATGTCAGACGTCGACCCAACCGACGACGCGACAGCGCCCTCCGAGTGATGCTCATCCTTGCCAGAGGAACTCGCGCGCCATTGCGATCATGGCGCGTGCCGCAGTACCGGGCGTGCGCTCGGACGGAGCGGCCAGGGAGAACTGCAATTCCAGGTCGGCGTCGTCGACGGTCAGCGCGGTGACGTCCTGTCCCTTGCCGAGGGCGACCCGTGGCAGCAGCGCCAGGCCCAGGCCGTTTCGGACGTAGGCCACGCCGGTGGTCAGGTCGGTGATCTCGATGGCGACGCGATGGGGGACGGAGGCAGCGGCGAAGGCCCGGTCGGCAACGGTCCGGTTGCTGTACCCCGAGGGGAAGTCGACGAAGTCCAGGTCGGCCAGTTCGGTGATCGACACGCTGCGGCGTTTCGCGAGCGGATGGGCGGCCGGCACGACGAGGTCGAGCACCGAGGTGGCGAGGGCGGTCATCGTGATGCCCGTCGGGCGTGGTCCGGGCCCCGAAACGAAGGCGAGGTCGAGACGCCGTTCGAGGAGGGCTTCGACCAGCCCTTGGGAGCCGGTGGGGGCGGCGCTGGTCTGCAGGAACACGCCGGGATGACGCCGGTGGAATTCACCGAGGAACACGGGAAGGTCGATGAGCCCGACCGTGGTTATCGCGCCCAGCCGTAGTGTGCCGCGCAGTCCGCCGCGGACCTCGCCCACCGCGTCTGCGGCCTCCCGGGCAGCGTCGAGAGCGGCATGGGCACGCGGCAGCAGAGCAGCACCGGCATCGGTGAGAAGCACGCGTTTGGGGGTGCGTTCCAGCAGCGGCGTGCGGAGTTCTCGCTCGAGGTTCTTGATTGTGGTGGAGACCGCGGACTGGACGACGTGCAGCCGCGCGGCGGCACGGGTGAAGTTCGCTTCCTCGGCGACCGCGACGAAGTATTCGAGTTGGCGCAGTTCCACGCTCCGAGTATCCCTCGGTGAGCCCCCAGGGTATCTCTCAGCGAGATGGCGGCAGTCTCTGACTTTCGTTGGACAGCGCCTGTCGCGTCCAGCGATTCTGTTGGAAGTTCAACCGATACAGGAGGCTGAAAGATGACCTGCAAGACGCCACCGACATATCTGGGCAGCGGCGACCCGGCGCGGCAGCGCACGGACTACTACCCCCCTTGGCTGGACAATCTTGCCGACGATGTGACGTTGGAGGCCGGGGTTTTCAACGGGACCATCCACGGAGCCAAGGACGTTTTGGCGGTACTCTCCTACGCGCGCACTCTGTACGAATTCCAGGACTTCATCTACATCGGTAAGTACGGAGAGAACGGCTTCGTCGAGGACTACGCAGCGACGGTGGACGGCAGGCCGATAGCCAACATCGCTGTCGTCTATAAGAACGAAGAGGGGAAGACACAACATCTTGTGATGAACCACCGTCCGCTGCCGATGCTCCAGTACTTCTCCCGGAAGCTGGGCGAGCACTTCGCAGGGACAGATTATGCGAAGTACTGTGCCGACCCGTCGAAGGGTAACCAACTGTCGGATTCCGACTGCGGATGAACCACGTCCAATTCATTTCCGCTGAGACCCGGAGGGAACGTCTCTCATGATCAGGAAATCGTGGAAACCTGCTGGTGAGCATATTCTGGATTCGAGGAGAACGAGTCCGCGGACCGGGTCACCCTGATGGCGTCGGCGATTTTCAACTTTCCCACTTCCCTGCCTCGCGCCGGGACATTCCATGGGTCTGAAGGGATTCCCGCCTTCCACCGGGATGCCTGCGATCACTACCGTGCGAGCCGACGTCGACGACATTCTGCGCACCGGCCCCTTCCATTGACAGGGAAGGATCCGGGGCCTGGGCGCCGATGAGGATTTCGGCACCAGCATCGTTTTCTGTCCAGAACGCCCGCCGAGTTCGGCGGGCGCTGAGAGACGAAAGGTCACTCATGCCACAATCCATGCGCGCGCTCGTAGCCGGAAAGGTCGGCGAGCCTACCGATGTCCTGCGGCTGGAATCCCGGCCTGTTCCCACGCCGGCAGCCGGTCAGGCGTTGATCCGTGTGAAGGCGACTCCGATTCACGCCAGTGATCTGCACGTGCTGCGTGGCCGCTACGGTTTCTCGCCCGAGTTTCCCGCTGTCGGGGGTCACATGGAATGCGTGGGCCGTATCGAGGCCCTGGGCCCGGATACCGAGGGACCGAAGGTCGGCGAGCGTGTGGTGGTCGCTGCCGTACCGGCAGTACCCGGGCCCCATGTGGCCGGCACTTGGCAGGAATACCTTGTTGCCGATACACGAAGGCTTCTGCCGGTCCCCGACCATCTGAGCGATTTCAGCGCCTGTCAGCTCGCGGTCAATCCGTTGACCGCGCTTCTACTGGTGACTCGCGAACTCGACGTCCAGCCGGGGCAATGGTTGTTGCAGACGGCCGCGGGCTCCACCGTCGGCCGGCTCGTCATTCAGCTGGCCAGGCATCTCGGTATTCGCACGATCAATGTCGTGCGGCGGCGCGCTGCCGTTGAGGAGATCAAAGCGTTCGGTGGTGACGAGGTCATCTGCACGGAGGACGAGGACCTGTTGCGGCGTGTGGCCGAGATCGCAGGACCGGCCGGCGTGCGCAAGGCCATCGACTGTGTCGCGGGACCCGTAGGTGCCCAGGTGTCCCAGGCATTGGCTCCGGGAGGAGAGGTCGTGGTCTACGGCGCGCTCTCCACCCATCGGCAGACCGACCCTGCAGCGCTGACGATCCCGCTGCAGGCACGCTCGCTCATCTACGAGACCAAAGCAGTCCGTGGCTTCTGGCTGAACCGATGGTTCGGCACGGCCTCGCCTGAGGATGCGCTGCGCGCGCTGTCCGAGGTTCGCAGTCTCGTCGCTGATGGAGTGCTGAGCATCCCCCAGGGCCAGCCGTTCCCGCTCGAACGCTTCGCTGAAGCCATCGCGCTCGCCGAAACACCCGCGCGTGGCCCCAAGCCACTCTTCGTGTTCGAAGACAGCCGGGACAACGACGACAGGTAGGACCCGTCTGCTCACCCGTCAGCCGCGTAGACCCGCTTGCCGTAGGCCGATCGCCGCCAGGTCGGCGATGACCTGTTCGTCGCCGCGCCGCCAAGCGTCTGCGAAGCCGCCAGGTGGCGTGGGCAGCGCTGCAAGTTCGCGCTGCGAGCCGGTGAGGACGCGTAGCGCGAGGATGTCGGCGCCGCCCGGATCGGCGGCGAGGCGCCGGGTGACGGCGCTGCGGCGGATCCATCGCAGGCGCGGGGGCAGCCACAGCAACAGCACGAACACCACCGGGATGACGATCAGGGCGACCGTGGTCAGCGTCGCCACGTGGGCCACCGTGTCCTGGAGCGAACGACCTGCGTCGGCCAGCCCGGTGCCGGCCTCGGCGGCGGACTTGAGCGGCTTCTTCAACTGGCTTCCGACGAACGGCACCTTCGAGGCGGCGTCGCCCGCGTCGACGAGTCCGTCGGAGAGACTGTTGCCGGCGCTTTCCGCCTTGCGGCCCGGCTCGGCCAGTCGCCCGATCGCATTGTGCACGGCCAAGGCCAGCTTCACCGCACCGTAGATCAGGGCCGCCGCGATCAGGTCTGCGAACACCTGGCGGCTCCGACGTGCCGGAGTCTGGGCGTAGAGGCGCATGGGCGTGCTCCTTGTCCGGTAGGGCATCGGCGCTCGGCGGCTGCCCGTACGGCTACCCCGATCGGGAGGGCGGGAAGCCGTGCCCACCGTCGTCCCATGGGCATACAGAGATAGACCAGGCTCGTTGCATTTTCACGCGAAGGCGTACGGCACACCCGTTCGCGAGCCTCATCTGATCCATGTGGGCGTCTCGGTGACCCGGACCGCGCGCCAACATCATCGGCGCCGCGCTGCGCCCCGGTCCCCGTCCCAGCGACCAACCGGTTCGCGCACCCGAGCCGGACGTGAGAACCCGGCACCGTGGCGATTCGGCACGAACCGGCCGCGACCGTCTGGTGCCACAAGTCGCTGACTCCTTGGTCGTGCCGACCCCCGTCCGCCGTACACAAGCCCGGCTCGGTCTGTGCGCTGGCCCGCGAGTGCGTGCACGTCGCCTCGGTCGTCCACGAGACGTCCCGGCCCGGGGCACGGTGACGGAAGTCCTCGCGCTCCTCCGCTGACCACACCGCTCGGCCGTCAAGGGCCGAGCAGGAGGCGCTTTCGTGCGTCTGGAGCCGGTACACCCATCTGGCCGACAGGGCTATTGGGTGCGGCTGTGCGAGCTGGTCGGCTCGCGCTGCCATCCGGTCGCAGCCTTCGCGGCCAGTGGGGCTGCGACCTGGTGGCAATCCGCCCCTCGGGGAGGGGCGGATTTGTGCGGTGGCCTGGTCCTATGCCGCTTCGTAGACGTGGGCCCGGCCCCCGCGCCACTCGATCATTTGCGGGTCGTCGATCAGCGTCTCGGCGTCCGGGAGCCCAGCTCGGCGCAGGAACTCGATCAGATCATGATCGTCGTGGGCCAGCCCGAGAATGTGGTCATACGCGGTGACGCGTCGGCCGCCTGTCCGAGACGGCCGGTGCACGACGATCGGCGCGTTCACCATGACCCCAGGATGCACCCGGCGCGGCTCAGCGGGCGCACACAGGTTGTCTGTCACCCGATTTATCCGTTCGGCTGCCATCGACGCTTCTACCCGGCACGCTGCCGTTCGCACGCAGCGACATGAGGGCGCCGAGCAGTCGGTCGGGGCGTGCACCACTTGGGCCGCGGCGGCCGGAGGGCCGTGGGCGGCCTCGGCGAGGGGAGCGGCGCGATGCGGCTCGTGTACGGCGTGCGCCGCATGCCGCAGGAACGAGACGACAGCGCTCACGAATGGAACGAGACAACGCACGGCGGCGAAGGAGCCGATCACGAACTGGCCCCGCTTGACCGAGGAGACCTCGCTGCCGACCTCCTCTACGAAGCCGGCGGTGGTGTGGGGCCGTCGGTAGTTGTAGTGGACGTTCCGGACGGCGATTGCCCGGGCTCGCTCTGCTTCGGAAGTCCGGGTGCGGGCGTAGGCCGGCCACCGGCCCACGGTGCGCTCGCAGGTCCGCGCGCTGGCCGGCCCGCAGCTCCAGAGAGATCCTGCGGGCGGACCACTTCGGCGGCGACGTACGCGATGGGGCGGCTGCGGCAGCGTTCCACGAGCCTTCGGCGTCCCTCGATGTTCAGGGGGCGTTTGCATGCGTTTACGGGAGCACCTCGGTGCTCTGGCCCGCTGCGATCACCTTGCGGAGGGGGAACGCGAGGAGCAGAGCGACAGCGACCAGTAGGCCGCTTGCCCACAGCGGCCCGAGGTTTCCCAGCGCGGTGCTGAGGGTGGTCGCAGCGACGAGGGGTCCGACGGTGGCGCCGACGTTGAGTGCGGCGGTCGCGTAGGAGCCGGCCATGGTGGGGGCTTCTGCCGCCTCGTAAAGGACCCGTGTGATCAGCGTGCTGCCCAGCGCGAACGACAGCGCGCCCTGGATGAACATGAGGGAGAGCAAAGCGGCCGGCTTGTCGGCCAGCACGGCCAGGGCCGGCCAGCCGGTAAGCAGCAGGGGACCGCCGACTGCGAGGACTGGGGCGGGGCGCTGGTCGGACAACCGTCCGGCGACGGTGACACCCACGAAGGAACCGGCACCGAAGAGCACCAGAGCGACAGAGATCCACAGCTCGCCCAACCCGGCGGTGCCGGTCACCACGGGGGCAAGGAAGGTGAAGCTTCCGAAGGTTGCCGCGTTCACCAGCGCGCCGAGCACCATCACCAGGATCAACCGTGGCTTTGTGAGTTGGGCGAGCTCCGCGCGCAGGGCCGGCCCGCCAGTCGTCTCGTCCTTCGCACGTCCTGCTGGGATCCCCTTCAGGATGCCCAGAGCTGCAGGCAGGCAGAGAGCGGCGACAGCCCAGAATGTGGCCCGCCAGCCGAGCAACGTGCCGAGTACCGATCCACCAGGGACACCGACGATCGTGGCCACCGTCGTGCCTGACAGCAGTACGGCGAGCGCCCGTCCCTTCTTGTCGGGCGATACGAGCGTGGCGGCAGTCGTCAGAGCGACGGCAAGGAACCCTGCGTTCGCGAGCGCGGCGACGACTCGGGTAGCGAACAGGACCGGGTAGCTGGTGGTGACGGCGCCCACAGCGTGAGCTGCAGCGAAAGCGAGGATGAACCCGAAAAGGCTGGAGCGACTGGGCCAGTTGCGGGCAAGCGCGGCCATGAGTGGGGCACCGACGATCATGCCGATCGCGAAGGCAGGGGTGAGCATGCCTGCTGTCCCGACTGTGATGTCGAGACCTGAGGCGATGTCCGGCAAGAGGCCGGCGAGCATGAACTCCGAGGTGCCCATGGCGAAGACTGCCATGGCAAGCAGATACAGCGGGAAAGGCATCGAGTGGCTCCGGGGGTGAGGAGAAGCACGAGAAGGTCATCTCGTCACCGCGGCCAGTCCCCAGGACACACTCGTCCCACCACGGCATGTGGCGCGACGACAGGGCTACGAGCTCAGTGGTTCAGGGGGCTGACGGCGTGACCGAAAGCCCCCACCGTGTCCGACTCAGGACTCGACATGGTCCGCACGGTACCTGACCGATGTCCGTCGAGGCACCTCGGTTTCACCGGCATCGGCCGTGTCACCAGCGTCATGTCCCGCAAAGACCAGCGCGGCCTGGTCGAGACGGCGGCCTGTGCCTGGCGCGTCGGTGTTCCGCCGGACCCCGTCGGGGTGGGCGTACTGCGCATGGCCGCCTGGCAGGCGGGGTACGCGGGACCGGAAGGACGGCTGCTCCATCCCCTCACCATGCGTCCCGAGCCCGCCGCCGATGTCGTGGTGCCCTGCTCACGCACGCACGCGACGCCCTGGAGGACTGCGCGGCGGAGCTGCGCTGACTCAGGCGTGGTGCTTCCTCGCGGGCTCGTGAGGGCGATGGCCGTCAGGCGCATGCCGTGGAGCCTTCGTGACGGAGGTACCGGCTCACGGCTGCTGACCGGTGGTCTCGGGGGCGGACGACGGGCGTTGCGCCGGTCGCGGTGCGGTCATGTCGAGCAGGAGCAGAGCATCGTGGTCGGGGCTTCCGGGTTCGGCGGTGTAGACGCCGATGCGCTGGCCGGGGGTGCCTTCCACCTGCAGCGACTGCGAGGTGAGGGTGACTGGGCCGACCTGGGGGTGTTGGAAGGTCTTCAGTGCGGGCTTGCGTCCGGTCACTTCGTAGCGCTCCCACAGCCCGGCGAAGTCGGGGCTTTTGAGGAGGAGTTCACCGACGAGGTTGGTGAGGTCGGGGGCGTCGGGGGCGGTGCCGGCGATGGCGCGCAGGCGGGCGACGCAGGCCGTGATCTGCCGGTCCCAGTCGGTGAACAGGTCCTGGGCTGCGGGGTGCAGGAAGAGGTATCGGGCGAGGTTTCTGTGCTTGGCCGGCCAGTCGTCCAGCCCGGCGTAGAGGGCGAGGCCGCCGGGGTTCCAGGCGAGCATGTCCATGCTGCGGCTGATGACGTAGGCCGGGTTCGGGCGCAGTGACTCCAGCAACAGCTTCAGGTGCGGTCGCACCGTACGGCTCGGGACAGGTGGCGGCTCGGGCATGTAGCGGGCCGAGCGGGCGGCCAGCTCGCGCAGGTGCTGGTGCTCCTGATCATCCATGTGCAGGGCTCGGGCGAGCGCGTCGAGGACCGATGGGCTGGGGCGGGTCTCCTTGCCGCGCTCCAGTCGTACGTAGTAGTCGATGCTGATTCCGGCGAGGGTGGCCAGCTCCTCGCGACGCAGCCCAGGGGTGCGGCGGATGCCGGCGCCGACGGTGAGGCCGACGTGGTCGGGGCTGGTCTGGGTGCGGCGGGCGCGCAGGTAGCGGCCCAGCTCGGCGCCCTCGCTGTGCGCGCTCTCGGATGCCATGCCTACAGTCTCACCCGCCGAACCTCCGACGTGCCGGTGGGAGGGGGGCCCTGTCGTTACCCCCGAAGAGCCCGCCCTGCCACGGGGGCTCAATCCACGCGAGGGTGAAGGAGCAGGACCGCCGGTACCCCGGCCCCCGCCAAGGCCGCCACAGCAGGATCTGGCCGGTCGGGCGAGAGCGAGAGTGCCGGGCGACGCCACGAACAGGAGAGGGCGAAATGCACTACATCAAGCTGCGTGACCTGGAGGTTTCCCGGATCGGCCTGGGTGCGATGGGGATGTCCCACGGCTACACCGGTTCCGGCACCGATGAGGCGGAATCGATCAGGACCGTGCACCGTGCGCTGGAGTTGGGTGTCACGCTCATCGACACCGCCGAGATATACGGCCCGTACACCAACGAGGAACTACTGGGCCGGGCCCTGAAGGGGCGCCGTGACCAAGTGGTGCTGGCGACGAAGTTCGGCCTGGTCTCCCACGCCGGGGACGGGGCGTGGAATCTGGACTCCGGTCCGTCCAACATCCGCACCGCCGTCGAGGGGTCCCTGAAGCGGCTGGGCACCGACCACATCGACCTGTACTACCAGCACCGGGTTGATCCGAACACGCCGATCGAGGACACCGCCGGCGCCGTCGGCGAGCTGATCGACGAAGGCAAGGTCCGCGCCTTCGGTCTCTCGGAGGCCGGCCCGGACACGATCCGCCGCGCGCACGCCGTCCAGCCGGTCACCGCGGTGCAGTCGGAATACTCGCTGTGGACGCGCGGTATCGAGGAGCGTGTCCTGCCGGTGCTGCGGGAGCTGAATATCGGTCTGGTGCCGTTCTCGCCGCTTGGCCGCGGCTTCCTGACGGGCACCGTTCGCTCCACCGACCAGTTCGATGCCTCTGATTTCCGGCGGGACAATCCGCGCTTCTCCGGCGAGAACTTCCAGCGCAACCTGGCGCTCGCCGACGAGGTGCAGGCCCTGGCCGCGGAGGTCGGGGCCACGCCCGCGCAGGTGGCGCTGGCCTGGCTGCTGGCCCAGGGGGACGACATCGCCCCGATCCCTGGCACCAAGCGGGTCGGCCGCGTGGAGGAGAACACCGCCGCCGACGCGATCACGCTGACGCGCGAGCAGCTCGACAAGCTCTCCAGCTTGCCGCCCGCCGCCGGTGACACCCACACCGAAGCCCAGGCGCAGATGCTCGAACGCTGAGCGCCACCCGCCACCCGGAGCGCAAGCCCCATCCTTGTTTGGAGTAGTTACCCCTCGTGCGTGCAGCAGTGATGTATGGAGCCGGAGACGTCCGTGTCGAAGCCCGGCCCGACCCGAAGATCGTGCAGCCTACCGACGCCGTCGTGCGGACCCTTGCCGCTTGTGTGTGCGGCAGCGACCTGTGGCCGTACGGGTCGATGCCCGCCACCGACACCGGCCGGCCCATGGGGCATGAGTTTCTCGGCGTCATCGAGGAGACCGGCGCGGACGTGACCGGCCTGACAGCGGGCGACTTGGTAGTCGCCCCGTTCACGTACAGCGACAGCACCTGTGACTACTGCGCCAAAGGCCTGCACATCTCGTGCCGCAACGGTGGCCGGTACGGCTTCGACGGTGTCGACGGCGGTCAGGGCGAGGCCGTTCGTGTCCCGTACGCGGACGGCACCTTGGTGAAGCTGCCGGTGGCCGCCGACTCCGCGCTGCTTCCGTCCTTGCTGGCGCTGTCGGACGTGATGACCACCGGGCACCACGGCGCGGTCACCGCCGGCGTCGGCCGCGGGGACGCGGTGCTGGTCGTCGGGGACGGTGCGGTGGGCCTGTGCGCGGTGATCGCGGCCAAGCGGCTGGGCGCCGAGCGGATCGTCCTCGCGGGCCGCCACGAGGCCCGCACCGACCTCGGCCGCCATTTCGGCGCCACCGACGTCGTCGCCGAGCGCGGCGAGGAGGGCATCGCCCGCATCCACGAGCTGACCGGCGGAGTGGACAAGGTGATCGAGGCCGTCGGCACCCGCCAGGCCCTCGACACCGCGCTGGGCGCAGTCCTGGACGGCGGCACCATCAGCCGCCTGGGCGTCCCGCAGTACGAACAGGGGCCGATCGGCCCGGCCGAGTTCATGCGCAACATCACCTTGACCGGCGGCGCCGGCCCCGCCCGCGCCTACATCGAGCAGCTGCTGCCCGATGTCCTCGACGGCACCATCGTCCCCGGCCGCGTCTTCGATCAGACGTTCACCCTCGACCGGACACCGGACGCCTACCGGGCCATGGCCGACCGCCAGGTCCTCAAGGCCCTCATCCGCCCCTGACTCCCACCCGCACAGCTAAGGATGCCCCCTCATGCAGTCCACCACCCTCAACAACGGCGTCGCGATGCCGCTGCTCGGCTTCGGCGTCTACCAGATCCCCGCTGAGGACACCGAGCGCGCCGTCTCCGACGCGCTCGCCGCCGGCTATCGCCTGCTGGACACTGCCGCCGCCTACAACAACGAAGAGGCCGTCGGTCGCGCCGTCAAGTCCAGCGGCATCGCCCGCGAGGATCTGTTCGTCACCACCAAGCTGTGGGTCCAGGACGCACCCGCCCAGGACAACACCAAGCGCGCGTTCGAGACCTCGCTGACCAGGCTGGGTCTGGACTACCTCGACCTGTATCTGATGCACCAGCCCTTCGGCGATGTCTACGGACAGTGGCGCGCCATGGAAGCCTTCAACCGCGCAGGCACAGCGAAGGCGATAGGTGTCGCCAACTTCTACCCCGACCGGCTGCTCGACTTGATCGTCAACAACGAGATCACCCCCGCCGTCAACCAGGTCGAGACCCATCCCTTCTTCCAGCGCGTCGACTACCAGGACCTGATGCGTGAGCACGGCGTGCAGATCCAGTCCTGGGGCGGCTTCGCCGAGGGCAGGAACGACCTGTTCACGAACCCTCTGCTGGCCGAGATCGGAAAGGCGTACGACAAATCGGTCGCGCAGGTCGTGCTGCGCTGGCTCACCCAGCGCGGCGTCATCGCCATCCCCAAGTCCGTCCGGCCCGAAAGGATGGCTGAGAATCTCGACGTATTCGACTTCCAGCTCACCGACGAGCAGATGGCGCGGATCGCCACCCTCGACACCGGCAGCTCGCTGTTCTTCGACCACCACGATCCGAAGATCGTCACCTGGCTCGCCGAGCGCCGCCTCGACGCATGACCGCAGCTCCACGGTGACGCGCCCTCCTGCGAGCCACCGTGATGACGGGACTCGGCGTCGTGACCGGAGCCCGACTCACCGGCTGTCCCTCGCCTGCGGGGCGAGGGAGCGAGCGTCGGACGGTGCCCCCAGGATCGTCCGCGACGACCCCGGGCCGGGGAACGGCAAGGGCCGGCCTGGTGATCACCTGGTGGTGATCCATCCGCGGTGCAATCCTGAACATACGGCCAACAGCGCAGGGTAACTCTACGAAGATCGGCGGGTGCCGGCATGCCCGTGTCGGGGGGTTCCGGGAGATCCTGTCCTCCTGTGCGCAGGGCAAGCGGATCAATCGGGTCGACGCGCATGACATGGGCGTCCTGCACGGGGTGAGCGCGGGGCGCCTGAGCCGCGATCTGGTAGGCCACCGGTTCAACGCACCGGAGGGGCAAGGCAAGTGGCTGCTCGCCCGCGCCGCCGGGCTCACCGTGTTGCTGCACTTCGGTGTGACGGGGGAACTGGTCTTCCGGCCAGAGGCTGACCCGCCCGATCCGCACGACCGCGTGGTGTTCACCACGGACCGTCGACATCGCGAAGGCAGTTCCGTGTGGGATGACATTGGCGACTCGTCGAGTTGTACAGGCCTTCGCCGACGCGGGCTCAGCAGAGATCGCACTCGTCCAGATCGGCAGAGCACACCAGCACCTCTTCTTGCGTCGGCCCAGGCGAAGTTGCTGCCGGCCCTGCGCGAACTCTGGTCCTACCGGGGGAACTCCGAATCCAGCGACCGGGTCCGCAGGGCGGTGGGGCGTCAAACATTGATGACTAGTTCTCCACGGCAGACGGCCTCTTCTCCGCCCTCGCACGGCGCCGGGATCAGGACCTCAGGGAGGAGTGGCGTGGGCGGGGATCACCTCGGCCAGGGCCGGCTATCCGCAGCAGACGCCGGACCTTCGCCTTCGGGCACACGAGGTGCAGCAGGCCGTGGTGTTGGTGGGCGGCGCCATGGGCTCGAACCAGCACGCGCAGACCACTCGCGTCACAGAAGTGCACTTTGGACATGTCCAGGACGATCCTGGCCGGACTGTGAGCCGTGATGACGTCCGCGAGCCGGCTGCCCAGTTGATCGGCGGTCGCGATGTCCAGCTCACCCGCGACCTCGACGACCGGCCAGCCGGCTCGGCGATCGGATGAAACCGTCAGTGGGTCCATGTGCTCACCCCCGAGACCCGACTGCGTGCAGAGGTGCTGATGGACGCCCGCAGTCTCTGGGCGGTCGAGGAATTCGTTTACCTGCCGTGCCGGGCTGGTACGCGTGTCCGCCCCTCACCCTGCCGCGCGACCTGGCGGCCTTCGCCGCCCACCTGGACAATCGCCCGGCCACCGATGCCCGCCCACTCGGTGGCGGGGAGAGGGCCGAACTCCTTGCCTGGATACGCTTCGTCGACCGCAGGCCGCTGGACGCCGAGGCGCTGGTGGTCCTCGCTGACGCCCTGCCGCCCGCGCTGTTCGCTCTGTGGACCGTTCCTCGCCCGGTGCCGACCGCGGAGCTGACCGTGCACTTCACCGACGCCCTGGACGTAGCACCGGCCGAGGGCTGGGCCCTGGTCCGGATCCCGAGCACGCCGGAAGCGGTTGGGCCATCGACGACAGCGCCATCTGGTCCACCTCCGGCCGGCTGCTTGCCCTCGCCTGCCAGGCGCGTGCCGTGCGCCATGGCTTCCGGGCCGTGCACCAGGACTGACGAGCCGCGACTTCATCGCCGCCCATCACTGACCTGTCGCGCACGGCTGGGAGGCGGGAGTTCGCCGAAGCCCGGCACCGGCTGACCATCGACCACCTGCCGACCTACGCACCCGACATCAACCCCGTCGAAGGGATCCGGTCCTTGCTACGGCGAGGCTGGCTCTCCAACGTGGTCTTCTACGCCAAAGCACCTCATTAAGCGCATCAGACATGGCACTGCCAGGACCGTAGGCACCTCATACAAGGTTGCCTCGCCGAGACCGACCTGACCGTCAGTCCACGAACATCCCGACCGACAGCACGAATTCAACGTCGGCAACCCCTTTCAACAGGGAAACGTCACATCTCCTGGCGCGGTGGAAAGCCATGCGGGAGTGCCCGCAGCCGGATCGACGAGCCGACGCCGGGTGCCTTTCAGGTTCGTCACATGCGAGTGGTGTGCTGGTCCAGGACGGCCCGCAGCCGGTCGAGGCCCTCGGCGTCATGCACGCCCCGCTTGGGCAGGACACCGAGGTACATGATGTTGGGGTCCCGGCTGAGCAGGACGAAGTGGCCGGCAGTCTCCCGGTAGCCCTGGAAGACGGACCACTTCTGGACCAACGTGCTGTGGTCGGTGCGGCAGGTGATCCCGGCCGGAGACACGGTGGCGCGGTACTCGCCCTGCCATCCGATGATCCGCTGCACATTGGCCGCCTGTAGGCGCGGGTACCCCCACACCACCAGGATGACGAACAAGAACAGAACGGTCGAGACCACGTCGAAACTCCCGCGACCCACGGTGGAGAGCAGCCACTGCCCTACCCACAGGGTGAGGAACACACCCCGCAGCAGCAACCCGGTCCGCTTGATCCGCTCGCGGACCCGCAGGCCGACCAGTGTGTCGGCGGACTGGGGCCGGTACACCAGCTGGACCGCGGTCTGCTCGTCCACGACGTCGTCAGAGGATTGCGCGCTGTTGTTCGTGCCTTCGGCGCTGCGGCCCTCGGCCATGATTCCTCCCCGGTACGAAGACCTGCGGATCCTACCGAACCTCAGTGCTGGGGCGGACGGCCGCCGTGGCGGGGCAGGCGTCTGGGTCGGCCGACGACGCCGACCATGGCGGGGACCTCGTCGAGCAGGGCAGGAGTTGGGTGACGGCGTTGCATCTCGTCACGCGGTGAAGCTACCGGGCAGCAGTGACAACTCGCTGTCCAGGGAGTAATCGCGTCACGGGATCGACCGGACGCGCTCGCATAAAGCGCTCTTAAAGTCCCGTCCCGACCCTCACGGCAGGGACTCGGCAACGCATCTGCTGCTCGGCCTCGGCTTCGTCCAGACCCCGGCCGGTCGTGCAGGGGCCGCAAGCCGCCCCGGACGGGAGGTGGCGCGCGCCGTGTCCGCCCTGCCGAGACCGGCCACATGACCGTGGCCCTGCCTCTCCCTACCCATGACCCGAGGAACCCGGAGCACCCGACTCGAGCGTCGGGCCGCAGCCGTTCCCACCTGCCTACAGCCATGAACCTCCGCAGCCGACCCAGCTCAGCCGACCCGGCCGAAATGGAGATCAAGGCACCTGCGCCCCAGAAACTGCGAATCGAGCGCCGCCAAACACCTCGTGCCGGGAACACAATGAAGTGTGTGGGCTGTGCCGGGGTGAGCTGCTGGAGAGCACGGACGTCGGAGGAGGCGCAGCGCAGCGATGCCGTAGTTTCCGCTCCGGGGTCAGGGGCAGGCGGATGAGTGAGTGCTTACGAAAGGACCGACATGAGTGCCGGAGAGAAGGCCAAGGCCAAGACCGAGCAGGTGGTCGGGAAGGCCGTGAGGAAGGTGGCCCACGCTATGGGTAACGAGACCACCGCGGCCAAGGGAGCCGCACTGGAGGCCCGGGGCAAGGCCCGGGACATCAAGGAGAAGTCGAAGGACAGCTTCCGGCGCTGACCACGCCACGTCGTGGGAGGAGCCAGCACGAGGCCAGAGCGGGTTCGTGCGTACGGTGGTGCGCAGTTGGGCTTGGCACTACAACAGCTGCCCCAGTACACATCGCGTCGCACCGGCCCACTCCGGCGCACACGCGTGCGGCAGCGGCCTCTGCCGCTCGTGCCCCGGCGCTGATCTCCGGAGGCACTCGCCGACTTGGCTGCCGCCCACTGCGCTCGCCGCCCGGGTGGCGCTGGTTTCACTGAGTGCCGGCGTGCGGACCTGGTCGGCCTGTTCGGGGACGGTGCAGCGGGCTGCATCCCTTGTCGCCCAGCACATGGGCGGGCCGCACCCGGGCCATCCTGGACCGAGGCGGCGCACCCGTATCGCTTCCATGACAGTGGTGAACTGGGTGCAGTCGTTGGTGTTCCCGCCGGTGACGGTGAAGGCCAGAGGCCGTCCCACGGCGTCGCAGGCCAGATGAATCTTGCTGGTCAGGCTGCCTCGAGAGCGTCCGAGTCCGGGGTTTCGGATCCCCCATTTCGGGCCCCGGCGGCATGCTGGTGGGCGCGGACGACGGTGGAATCGACCGACACGAGCCAGTCGATGTCACCGGCCGCGTCCGCCCGGGCCTGCGCGGCTCGGAGCATCCGGTCGAAGGTGCCGTCCAGCGCCCACCGGCGGAAACGCGTGTGGAGTGTGGCCCATGGCCCGTATCGCTCGGGAACGTCCCGCCAGGCGATCCCGGTACGGAGCTTCCACACGATCCCGTTGAGGAACCTCCGGTCATCCAACCGCTTCCGCCCCCGCAACAAGGCGGGCAGCAGCGGCCGGACGAACTCCCACTCACCATCAGACAGTTCATGGCGGCGTATCACCCGACCATGATCCACCACTCAAGATCACCATTTGCCGACACGGCCCTGGGGCCGCACCGGGGACACAGAGCGGTCAGAGCGGGTTGAGACGGGCCTTGAGCAGGCAGAACTCATTGCCCTCGGGGTCGGCAAGAACGTGCCACTGCTCCTCGCCGGTCTGGCCGATGTCAGCCGGGCGCGCCCCGAGCTTCAGGAGGCGTTCGAGCTCGGCGTCCTGATCGCGGTCGGTGGCGTTGACGTCTATGTGTAGCCGGAGCTTCCCCGGCTCCGGCTCGTCCCTGCGGCTGAGGATGATCGTCGGCTGCGGGCCGCCGAACCCTTCGCGTGGCCCGATCTCGAAGTATTCGTTCCCTTCGCGATCGAGCACTACGAAGTCCAGGACCTCGCACCAGAACCGCGCCAGCACCTCGGGGTCGCGGCAACCGAGCACGAGCTCACTGATACGACATGCCATTGACGAAACCTACTCTCAACGTGGGAACTGCTGGGGCAACCGCGCGGAACTCTTGGGCTTCCCGTAGTGGGAACATGGTCGAGACCGTACCGGGTGAAGCGAGCAGGTGAGAAGGGCTTTTGGGGTCGTCGCCTCGCCGGGCCGGGCCGCCGGGCGGGGACCGTCGGCCGCCCAGCGGGGCAGACGGGTTGACGACAAGCCCTGAGGGCTGTCGGACTCGCCGGTGCCCTGACCGCACTCCTGTGGTTCGGCTCCAGCACCGGCGGCGAGTGAAGCCACTCGGCTGGGGTGCCTGCTTGGTCCTGTCGATGATCGCCGGGGCCGCCTGCAACGCGGCCGGCCCGCCCTTCGCCATGGCGTCGAGCCTCGTGCACGACGAGATCCGCATGTTCACCGGCGTGTTCCCCGGCTACAGCATGGCGGGCCTCGCCCTCACGCTGTTGATCGTCATCCTCCACAAGAAGCTCATGGCCCGAGGCGTGACCGGATTCCTTGGCGCGCTGTTCACGGGTGGGTGCGTGTCGGCCAGATCGCTCAGTGCGGCCCGTCCGGTCGATCCTGCCGGGGAGCCCATCGGCGCTGAATCGCTGTAGGGACCCGCCGGACAAGGAGCTGGGTGGAGGAGGTTGGGTTCGTCGAAAAATGCCTCGACATCGGTCGCGGTGATCGGGGAGGCTTCGCGCGATGACCAGAATCGACGACACGCCGCCCGCGTGGGACGAGCGCACGCAGCTCACCACGTTTCTCGACTACGCACGTGACACCGCCCGCGCCAAGTGCGATGGCGTCTCTGCGGAGAATGCACGCAAGGCGCTCCTGCCGGGCTCGCCGCTGATGACCATGAGTGGAGTGATCAACCACCTCCGCTGGGTCGAGTACTACTGGTTCCAAGTGGTTTTCCTCGGCGAGGAAGACCGGGGCCCCTGGACCGAGGAGGACCCCGACCGCGAGATGCGAATCGCGATCGACTTCCCGCTCACGCAGTTGCTCGACGAATACGCCGAACAGAGCGCCCACTACCGCGAACTGGTCGCCGGGAACGGCCTGGACAAGCAGGCCCAGCGAGCCGTCCGCAACGGCCTCCACGTCGACCTGCGCTGGATCCTCCTCCACCTCACCGAGGAGACCGCCCGCCACAACGGCCACCTGGACATCCTGCGCGAGATGCTCGACGGCACGACCGGCGACTAGATCCGGCTTCGCTGAACTACCACCACGCATGCCTGGCCAGAGCCGGAGACCCGCCCGCTCTGCTCCGCCACCACGGCGGCGCCGACCCGTCGAACTCCGCGCGGACAAGGCGCGAAGGCCCCGCAGCGCCTGACTGCCCGAGCACCCCAAGCTCGGTGTCCGGCCGGCGGTGGCAGGTCCGGATCCCGTCAGTGTGGGCGGCGAGGGCCTGTTCGCGCGTGATGGCCCGGTGGCGCCTTCCGGCGGCGTGGCACCCGCCGACGCGACCTCGATGGGTCGGCACCGACCCCGATGCCGAACTCAACGACCCAGTCCGAGGTCGGGTGATCTTTGCGCCCAGCTGACCCGCGCTGAGGAGTTCGACGATCTTCTTCCATGGGTAAAATTAACGTAAAGAGATGAAGCAGCGTGCTCGGGGTGCACATTGCACCGGCACACCTCCGATCGTTCGGCAGGGTTTCCTTCCCCAAGGGGTATCCGGCTGTCCCGTATCGGGGTGCAATGGGGGGAGTCAGGTCCTTCCGCACCCACATCGGTCAGAAGAGGCATGCAATGGATCCATGGCTGATCTGGTTGATCATCGCAGCCGTATTGGCTGCGGCGGAGATCTTCACCCTTACTGCTGCGCTCGGAATGCTGAGTGCGGCCGCGTTGGTCACGGCGGGGTCCGCCGCGGTCGGACTGCCGCTGCCGTTGCAGTTCCTGGTGTTCACCGTCGTAGCTACAGTCACCGTGCTGTTTGTGCGCCCCATTGCGCTGCGCCACGTTCTCCAGCCCCAAGTGGAGAGATTCGGCGTAGACGCACTGGTCGGCAGGGGTGCGTATGTCGTCTCGGAGGTGACGGGCCGGGGCGGCAGGGTTCGCATCGACGGTGAGGAGTGGACGGCCCGCGCCTACGACGAGACGCTGGTGATCCCTCCTGGAAAGACCGTCGACGTCATGGAGATCAGCGGCGCCACCGCGATTGTCTACCCCCGGGACTGAAAACATGGAAACTTCGGCGTTCTTGATTGCCGGCCTGATCGTCGCGCTGATCGCGGTTTTCACCGTGGTGAGGGCGGTCCGTATCGTGCCCCAGGCACGCGCTCGTAATGTCGAGCGGCTCGGCCGCTATCACCGGACCTTGAATCCCGGCCTCAGCCTCGTGATCCCTTACATCGACCGCGTTCATCCGGTGATTGATCTGCGCGAACAGGTTGTTTCCTTCAAACCGCAGCCGGTCATCACCGAAGACAATCTGGTTGTAGAGATCGACACCGTTCTGTACTTCCAGGTCACCGACCCACGCGCGGCCTTCTACGAGATCGCGAATTTCCTTCAGGCGGTCGAGCAGCTCACCGTCACCACCTTGCGCAACGTCGTGGGATCCATGGACCTGGAAAAGACGCTCACCTCACGGGACACCATCAACAGCCAGCTGCGCGGGGTGTTGGACGAAGCCACCGGAAAGTGGGGGCTGAGGGTCAACCGGGTGGAGATCAAGGCCATCGACCCTCCGCAGTCCATCAAGGACGCGATGCAGAAGCAGATGCGAGCCGAGCGGGACAAGCGGGCCGCGATTCTCGGTGCCGAGGGGCAGCGCCAGTCGCAGATCCTCACCGCCGAAGGCGACAAACAGGCGGCTGTCCTGCGCGCGGAGGGTAACCGGACCGCTGCGATTCTCCAGGCCGAGGGCCAGTCCCGGGCCATCGACGAGGTGTTCCAGGCCGTACATCGCAACGATCCCGACCCCAAGCTGCTCGCCTACCAATACCTCCAGACGCTGCCGCAACTCGCGCAAGGCTCGGGCAACAATTTCTGGGTGATCCCCAGTGAGATCACCTCTGCACTCCAGGGGGTGTCCCGCGCCTTCACCGAGGTGTTGCCCCAGTCACCGGCCACCCGAGAGAAGCCCTCGGACGACATGGTCGCCCAGGCCGCCAACGACAAGGCTCAGGCGGAGGAAGCCGCTGCCGCGGCCCTTGCCGACGCGGCCAAGGCCGAGGGCGCCAACCCTGATGCCCTCCCGCCTCACCCGCCTCGCTGACGGCGGGCGGCACCTCTGCCGGCGCAACTCGCGCACCGGAAAGCTTCAAGCGCCCTGCCGGAGACGTCCAGCAGGTCCGCGCCCAGGTGCGGCAGGTCCTCGGCCTGTACCAAGGCGATCCACGCGCGCAGCAGGGTGCTCTTCTCCTCTGCGGGCTCCAGCAGTGTGGCGACCGTGTGGGTGAGACCGGTGAGGGCTCAGGCCACGGAGACCGCACGCCGTCTGCGTACCGGCGCGAGTGCCTCGGTCCACTCCACGACGCGATCGAGCAGCCCACTCAAGGCGTCATCACTGAACTCACTCGGCGTGAACACGGAGAAGTCCTCGAAGTCCGAAGCCAGGTGAAGCGAGACCTGTGCCGGGACGTCGGCGAGTCCGAGCAGGCCGCACATCTGCCGCAACTGGGCTGCCGAGCCCGTGCCCCCGGCGACGCCGTAGGAGACGATCCCGGCAGCCTTGTCGGCCCACTCGGCGAAGACGAAGTCGACGGCGTCCTTGAGCACGCCCGGCATCTGGTGGTTGTACTCGGGCGTGACGAAGACGAATCCGTCGAAGCCGTCGATCGTCCGCACCCACTCCTGCGCCTCAGGGCCACCCTCCCCACCCCTGGCCGGAGGAACCGCCTGGTCGAAGTGAGGAAGGCGGAAGTCCGCGAGGTCCACCAGTTCGAAGTCGGCGTCGCCGCGTCGCCCCGCGATGTCGTGGACCCACCCGGCGACCTGTGCACCGAGCCGACCTGGACGAGTGCTCCCGAGAATGATGCCGATCCTGTTCACTGTGCTGTCTCCTGTCGCGAAAGGGGGTGGGGACCCGCGAAGTGCCACGGAGTACTCGGTCCCCACCGTCGTATTCGGCAGTTCGCCGTCACCGCGGACCGACGGGGCAGCGACCGCAATTGTCAGGACGACGGCCGGCCCGTGTCGACGGCTGACATCCATGGGCGCTGTTTCGTCGAATCACGAGGAGACGCGAACTCGGTGAGTGAAGGGGACTGGACCGATGAAGATCACAGGCGGACGCGACGAACCCACGGCGCGGCCGGACGACCATCTGCTCGAGCCCGAACGCCGCGCCCTGGCCAATGTCGCCTACCGCCTCCTCGGCTCGCTGACCGAGGCGGAGGACGCGGTCCAGGAGGCCTACACCCGCTGGTTATCGCTCCCTGAGGCGCGACGCGACGCGATCTCCTCTCCAGGCGCCTGGCTGACCACCGTCGTGAGCCGGATCTGCCTCGACCAACTCCGTTCGGCCCGTGTGCGTCGCGAGCGGTACGTCGGTGAATGGATTCCCGAGCCGCTGCCGGTGCGTGCGGAGTGGAGCGAGCTCCCGCTCGGATCGATGGCGAGGGACCCGGCCGACCACATCACCTTGGACGAGTCCGTCGAGATGGCGTTCTTGGTCGTCCTCGACTCGATGACGCCGGCCGAGCGCGTCGCCTTCATGTTGCACGATGTCTTCCGGGTGCCGTTCGGCGAGGTGGCCGAGATCGTCGGCCGTACCCCCGGGGCCTGCCGCGAACTGGCCTCCGCGGGCCGCCGCCGAGTGGCTGCTGCCCGTAGCCGCGGTGCGGCGGCGCCGCGCCGTGCCGTGCTCGTCCGTGACTTCCGACAGGCTTGGCAGGCCAAGGACGTGGATGCCCTCATCAGACTGCTCGACCCGTCGGTCGTCGCGGTCGCGGACGGTGGCGGTCGTGCGATGGCGTCCCCGGTCCCGGTCCAAGGCCGGGGGGCGGTCGCGGAGTTCCTGGTGCGCCTGGCGGCTCTCGCGGGTCGGCTCGACCTTCTCGAACGGACCGTCAACGGCCAGCCGGGACTCGTCGCGATGAAGGGCCGTGACGTACTGACCGTCTACGCCTTCGACATCGACGACGACCGCATCCAACGGATCTGGGCGATCCGCAACCCGGACAAGCTGCGGCCCTGGGCCGACACATCCGCCCGGCCTGCTGGACGCTGACAACTCGCCCTGCTGCGCCGTCGATTCGACAGGCCGACTGCGCGGCCGGTGCGGTGCCTGCACCGGCCTGATCCAGACCTCAGAAGGGGACCGTCATGACCCTCACTGCCCACACCTTGCACCTCACCGCGCGGGGCACGGACGAGGCATCCGACTGGTATCAGAAGGTGTTCGGAGCCGAGGAGCTCACCAGGCTGGTGGTGCCCGGCGGCCGACTGATCCACGTCCAGCTCCGCATCGGGACACTCACCCTGATGCTGGCCGACGAGTTCCCGGAGCTGGAGTCCTTCGGACCACAGCACTTCGGCGGTACCTACGGTGCCGTCTACCTGCATGTCGACGATGTCGACGCCGCCTGGCAGCGGGCCGTCCATGCCGGTGCCACCGTGATCCGTCCGGTGAGCGACACCTTCTGGGGCGAGCGGGAAGGGCAACTGCTCGACCCGTTCGGTCATCGCTGGGGGCTGACGCAGCACCTCCGCGACATCCCGCTCGCTGATCTCCAGGAGCTCACCACCGAAGCGTTCTCAGGGCTCAGTTCCATTTCGAAATGACCAATAGGGCCGCCCCGGTTCCAGTGGGAGCCGGGTGTCTCATACGCTCCAGCGAAGACGCTCGGCGGGGATGGCGCGCGTCGATCTGCAAGCCGGCGGCACACGCCGAGCCGAGCGTCCCGCCGACCTGGCCGTGCTCGCGTAGGCCGACGGCGAGTCTCATTCGGGTAGCGGCAACAGCTGGTCCTGCACTCCCGCCTCTCCGCCGCTACATCGACGGCTGCTTCCTCGACAGCCGTACGGAGTGCCTCGGAGAAGTGGTCGACCCGTGCACGGAGACCGTCATCTGTACGCCCTGGACGACTGCTCCCGCACCAAGCACGTGATGTACCACCACGGAAGGTGAACTCCGGCGCCATCATGCGAGAACCGCCCGCGTGATGTCCTCCGCCCCACCGGGTGGTCGGGCTCCGACGAGGCCGACCATCGGCACGGTGCTCGGCGTCGGTGCGAGGTTTCCGAGGCGGTCCTGTCCGCATTCGATCGAGTGTGGGAATGCCGGGCAGTTGATCACGCCGAAGCCCAACGAGCCCTGCTTCCCTATGAGTTCAACCGAGCCGGGGAGGACTGCGAACACTCCGGGTCACGCCGGTCGAAGTGTCCGAGGGCGTACGAGATCCGGTATCGCAGCGCGGCAGGGAAGCAGACCGAGGAAGCCAGGTTCGCTCGGTAGGACGACGCGGTCGAGCGTTTTTCGGAGATCTGGGCACACCGCCGAGGAGAACCGGCCCACTCAGGAGAAATTCCGCTGCGGCTCGTGCGGCCACTCGGCGCGCGCCGACAGTGTGGGCGCCCTGAACGCTCTATGGGCCGGGCCGGGCCGACCAGGCCTGGCGAGGAGCCCCCGGCTGCCGCCGGGGGAGGAGTTCCGGATCCGAGAGGTGGGGGAGACGACCCAGCACGTGCACGACCTCGTCCAGGACACGATGGCGATCCAGACCTGGGGCCGAGCCGCGATCGCCTCGCGCAGGACGTACCTGTCGCTCACAGAACCCTGCCGGGTGGGTCGTCCCCCATTCGGCCCGTAGTGGTTGCTGGTGAGCGTCGTTGGAGGTGGGCTGTCAGTGCGCCTGCTGATAGTCGCCGGCGCCAGGAGTGGCCCGCCGAACGGGCGGGGTCAGCTCCCCACCGAACCACACGAGAGTTGGAGATTCCCATGCCCTATCGCAAGGGACAGCACGTGGAGTACCGGGACCACCAGGACGAGCTTCAGCGGGGCGAGATCCGGAGCGCCGAGGGCAGCGGGGCGCAAACGCGCTACGCCGTCCAGAACGAGGCGACCATGCGTGAAGACAAGGTCAGCGAGAACCAGATCGAGCGGGAGCTGTAACCAGCTGTCCTGCTGACGCGGCCGCCGTTGCACGGAACCAACGTGCAACGGCGGCTACTCTCTTTCAGCGCAGTCGGGGCCCGGTCATGGGCCCTCCGGGCTCGCTCACCGCCGAGCACCCGGGCCGCCGAAGCGTCCCGTGAGCGGGGCGCTGGGCATGGGGAAGTCAAGGCCTGTCGGGCCGGTCACCATCGCATGCAGCGAAGGGCCATCAAGGCCACATCGTCGCGGATCCGGCCGCCGGTCCATGAGCGCAGGTCGTCCAGCAAGCGGTCGAGCAGGGCGTCCGGATCGCTCTCGCCGATGCTTCGGAGGCGTTCGGCGACCGGGTAGAAGCGGCCCTGCCGATTGCGGGCTTCGGAGGTGCCGTCGGTGTAGAGCAGCAGCAGGTCACCGGGTTGGAAGGGGACCTTCTGCAAGCGATAACAGTCACCGGCCAGCTCACACAGCCCCAGGGGTGGCGCGGCCACCTCGGCCGACAGCTCGGTGACGGTCCCCTCGCGGTGGCGCAGCAGCGGTGGGGGATGGCCGCAGTTGACGATGACGGCCGCGTGGTTCTCCTCCGGTGCCGTGGTGACCAGAATCGCGGTGGCGAACTCTTCGCTTCGGCCGCGCCGGGTGATCGCGCCGTCGAGTCGCGTGGCCACGCTTTCCAGGCCGGGTTCGGTTCGGGCCACGTCACGGAAGACGCCGAGGATGTCGGCGGCGACCTCCACTGCTTCGAATCCCTTGCCGCGGACGTCGCCCAGCAGCACCCGGACGCCGAACTTGGTGTCCAGCAGGTCGTACAGGTCCCCGCCGATTCGGGCATCCGGCTCCGCAGCGGCATAGCGCACCGCCACCTGCAGACGGCCCACCCGGGGTGGGAGCGGGCGCAGCAGGGCCCTCTGAACCGCCTCGGTGATGTTGTGCAGCCGGGCCGCCGCCTGCTCTTCTCTGTGCATGAGGGCGATAACGCCCGAAGTGACGGCGGCAGCCAGCACCACGCAGCCCGCGGAGCTCACGTGGATCACTGTCGGCACACTCGGATTCGCCCGAGCGAGTACGAACACCAGGACGATTGCCAGAACACCCGCAGCCAGCGGAGCCCAAACCCTCCGGGCTCCGACGGCCGCCAGCACAGGCACCGAGATCAGGACCGGGGAAAGGGTGCTGTCCGGCCCGGACACCAGATCGACGGCTACGCACGCCGCAATCATCAAACAGCCGAGGCCGAGGAGAAACTTGACGCCGAGGGGCAGCTCCACCCACCTGTGGCGCTCGTACCAGGCGGCAACCATGGGTGTCCCCTCTGTCCAGGGCTCTCCCCTCCCAATGTTCCGGGCCGCGTCGTCATCCCGCCAGCCGGCGCTCACCGATGTCGGGCCAACCCTTGAACGCGCTCTGCGCATCGTCGCCGGCAGGCAGTCCGCTGGAGGCCAAGGGCCGGGGCCGGGCCATGCCCTCGGCCGGTGCTGGTCGCCTCCACGGATGCTTTGCACCATCTGGTCACCCACTTCTTCGAGTACGGCCGGGCGCTTGTGGAGGCGTCCGGCCGGGCGGGGTGACATCGGGTGCCGGCCATCAGCCGTCGCTGGATGGGATCCGGGTGAAGACCACGGCACGGTGGCGGTCCGCATGCCGTCGCACCTGGTTGGTTCACCGCGCTTGGATGCTCCGCCTGGAAGCCGCTGCCGCGGCGCCCAGGGAAGCCTGGTGACTTTGAGGCGTTCAGACCTGGTTTGCTGCCCCTGATCCCCATTTGGCGGACCCCGACGCTGTGGTGAGCGGGGCTTGGACGTAGTCTGCGGCCATGAATGACGCCCCGCCGCTCACTCCGTCCGAAGCCGTTGAACTGCTGCTGGCCGGAAACCAGCGCTTCGTCGCCGGCACCCCGCAGCACCCGAACCAGGACGCCGCGCGCCGTGCGGAGACCGCACCCGGCCAGCGTCCGTTCGCCGTGATCTTCGGCTGCTCCGACTCACGCCTCGCCGCCGAGATCATCTTCGACCAGGGCCTGGGTGATCTGTTCGTCGTCCGCACCGCGGGCCACGTGGCAGGGCCGGAGGTGCTGGGCAGCATCGAGTACGGCGTGAGCGTGCTGGACTGCCCGCTGGTCGTGGTGCTGGGCCACGACTCATGCGGCGCGGTCGCGGCCACCCGCGCCGCCCTGACCGACGGCGTCGCCGCCACCGGGTACGTGCGTGACGTCATCGAACGCGTCACCCCCAGCGTCCTGGCCGCCCGCGCCGCCGGGCTCACCCAGGACGACGAAATCATCGCCGAGCACATACGGCACAGCGTCGACCTCCTCCTGGACCGCTCCAGGGTGCTCGCCGACCAGGTCGCCACCGGGCGGACCGCCGTGGTGGGCCTGTCCTACCGGCTGGCCGACGGCAGTGCGCAACTCGTCACGACCCGCGGCCTGCCCGTCGAAGCGGCGGCCCCGGGACCAGGCGCCTGAACGGCGGCCGCACGGGCGGAGTGGGCGGGGGAGGCGTGGGCATGTGACCCCGTGAGTCGGTGTCGACCGAAGCGCGACGCCGTAACGCTGAGTGTTCGCGTAACGGGTCCGGTGTGTCACGTCCTCCTCGACCAGCGGCATCCTGCGGCTGTCGGGCAAGGCAAATAGCGCCGACTGGCCTCCTCGGGCGGCCCCGGCTGCCTCTTCTCCGGCTGAATCCGGCATGACAGCTCGTCGCCCCGCCGTCCTGCGATGCACCGCATCTGACGTCGTGCGCGTTGATCTACCAGGGATTACGGGACAGCCCTTACCCGCTGCGAACTGAAGGGCGGGAGCAGTACGGGAGCCGGACATCCGCTGGCCTGAATGCCCTCCCAGGAGACGCGGGATGCCGCCTTTTCCCAACCTCGTCATGCGGTCGAGCGGGTCAAAGGATGAACTGCTCGACCGCGTTCGCGAAACCCTCGTCCTCGTTGCTCGTCGTAACCCGCCTCGCCGCGCGCTGGACCTCATGGCTGGCGTTGCCCATTGCGATGGACAGTCCTGAGTGGGCGAACATCAGCACGTCGTTGGGCATGTCGCCGATCGTGGCGATCTGTTCGGGGGAAATCCGGAGCTTGGTGGACCAGTACTTGACGACACCACCCTTGTTGGCCTGCGGATGGGTCACATCGAGGTAGTAGGGCTGCGAGCGGGCGGCCGAGACGTGCTCGCCGAACTGTGCGCGAGCTGCGGCCGCGGCCTTCTCCACGACCTGGTGGTCATCGCTGACCCCGACGATCTTGGCGGCGCCCTGCTCCAGCCCGTCGAAACTGGGCACGAGCGTGGGTGCGAACTGCACCGTCCAGCTCTCGCGATCAACGTGCGGTCCCTTGAGATCGCGCACGTACCAGTCGGCGCCCTGGTAGATCCAGACGCTGAGGCCGAACGACTCCATGAGTGCGACGGCCGGGGCCACCACCTCCTCGGGAATGACCTTCTGTTCGACGACGGTCATGTCCGGGTTGACGATGAGACCACCGTTGAAGGCGGCGAGTTCAGTGGCCAGGGCCAGGGGCTCGATGAGCATGGACATGCCGCGGGGTGGTCTCCCGCTGGTCACCGCGAAGAGGACTCCGGCGTCGTGGAGCTTGTGGACCGACTGGACAGCGCGGTCGGTGAGGAGCTTGTCGCTCGTGACCAAAGTGCCGTCGACGTCGGCGAGAAGTAGGCGGATCGGTCGGGTTGGCATCACGCCTCCGTAAGCATTGATCGCGGCAGGTCCGGGCTGGGAAAGGCAAGGGCTCAAGGATGCGGGGGACCCGTGGGACGGGTCCGTAGTCCCTGATTTCCGAAAGTTGCTGGAGGGCACCGTCGAGTCTGGCATCAGACGCAGTTGCGTGCTTCTCGACGAGGGGAGGCCAACGCGCTTCAGGCACGTAATGCTTCGACGTACCCCTGGCGGCGCACGGACCAGTGCCATCCTGGCGCGACCGGAGGCGCCATAAGGTACACCCGACTGGTCGGGCGGAAACCGGCGGCATCGCCGGCATGTGTGTGCTCGTCATCGGCGCCTTCACCGGTTTCGAGGCGACCGCGATCTACGCGGAGGAGGCGCGCGACCCATGCCGCAAGGTTTCCCGGGCCACGTTCATCGCCATCGGCTTTCTCACCGTGTTCCACGCGGCCGGCTGCTGGCTGATCATGGGCGCGTTCGGCGCCGACCGGGCCGTCGACCTCGCGGGCGAGGCGGCAGGCCCCGACCTCCTGGACGGGGTGTGACTCTGTTGGAATCACTTGGACGGCTGCTGGCCGAGCCCCGATGGGCCTCGCCGCCGGATACCGACGCAGGCGAGGCGGACCAGCAGTTGCGGGCCGGGTGGATCCGCCGCGCCGGTCGGCAACCTTTCGGGCGCCCGGCGACACCCGGCGTGCTGCGTGTCGAGGTGGTGGCGGGCGATCCGGTGGACCGGGCACCCGTCGAGACCCGCATCCTTCTCGACGGGCGTCCCGTGGTTCCGGAGTTCTTCGCCCGCGGTCCAGCCAACAGCCCCGACTTCCTGCTGGACGAGGGCCTGCTCCGGGCCGCCTCGGAGCCCAGGGAGGTACAGCTCGCGGAGGCATACTGCACCGAGGGATGCTGCGGCGCGCTCTACGTCACCATCCGACGTGATGGAGACCAGGTGCTATGGGAGAACTGGCGGCAGCCGTCCACCATGCCGGGAGCCCGCCCCCGAACTGGCTGCCTACCGGTTCGACGCCGTGGTCTACGACGCGGAGATCGCCCGTGCCGAGACCGACCACTCCTGGTCCCGGCCGGCCCGCACCACGGCCCGCTTGATCAAAGCAGGGCTGGTTGAGCGGCCGGATCTACTGAGCCGGTGGGACGCGAAACGGGGCTGGATCAGCAGCGGCTTCGAGGACCCCGACACCCCGTGGTGACCTTTGAGTACGCGCCGGGACTCGGCTCAGGGAAGCCGGACGGCATTCCCCTCCAATTCCGTTGGGTCGTGCCGGATGACGGCACCGCGCCTGATGCACAGGCAGCGGCCGCCCTGCGCCGGCTGGCCAAGGAAGACCCGAAAACCTATGGTCAGGTATGCGGCGGCAACCGCGAGCGCGCCGAGGAACTCGGATTCTCCTGGCCCGAGCGTGCCTGAGCCCCGGCAGCAACTGTCCGCAGATCCGAACGACACACCGCTGAGACGTGGAACCGCGGGCGACCCTGGCCAGTCAGCAACCAGGGCCGCTCCCGCTTCCGGGTGGCAATCCACGTGCGCGGTGCCGAGGGCATCGTCGTCGGACTGGCCGAGCAGCTCGACCGACGGTTGTGGAAGGGGCGAGGGCGTCGTAGGCGTTGCCGTTGTCGAGCAGCGGGAGGAGCCGACACAACATTGGCCGAAGCGGTGGCCCGGCCACCGGCCACCCGGTTGAACCACTGGACGCACCGGCTGCCCGACATCACCAGGTTCACGCTCTTCGGCTACCCGCCGGACCTGTGCGTCGAGGCCATCGCGAACTTGCGGGCGGTGATTGGGCGTTCGACGCCGTTGTCAGTGCCTCCCCATAAAGTGGAGACATCACTCGGGGAGCATCGGAGGGGGAGCACAAACGTGTCCGCAAACAGGATTCAGCACAAGGTGAATCACGTCGCGCTGGTAGTGGACTGTTCGGGTTCAATGCGTCCGCACCAGAGTCAACTCATCCGAGTTGTGGACGAATTCGTGGCGGGGCTGAAGGCCGAGTCGGACAGCCTCGGCCACGAAACACGGATCAGCCTCTACTCCTTCGACCACAAGGTGGAGAACCTGGTCTGGGACATGGACGTGAAGCATCTTCCTTCCATGCGGGGGCTGTACAAGGTGAACAATGGCGCTACGGCCCTTATAGAGGCTTCTCTGAAGTCCTTGGACGACCTGGGCCATATCTGGGAGGAGTACGGCGAACACAGCTTCCTCCAGATCGTGGTGACGGACGGTGAGGAGAACGCCTCCGGCGGCGACAGGCGGCACGACGGTGACATGACCATCCTCGGCCCATGGCTCGACAAGATCGCGGCGAAGATGGGAGGGCTTCCCGGCCACTGGACTTCCGCGATCCTCGTTCCGAACTCCCTGGCCAAGCGCACCGCCCAGAACTATGGCTTCCCGGCCGGGAACATCGCCATCTGGGACGCGGATTCCCAGAAGGGCGTCGAGGAGGCGATCGGCACGGTGCGTGCTGCCGCCACCAGCTTCCTCCGCGGGCGGGAGCAGGGGGTGCGCGGCACGAAGAACCTGTTCGCCGTCGGCCAGGACATATCGGTTGACGAGGTGCGCGCGAACCTCGAACCGATTCCGGCCGACAGGTACCGGCTCCTGAAGGTCGACAAGGAGATCGAAATTCGCCCCTTCGTCAACTCGCATCCGGGCGTGACGTACGAACGTGGTTCGTGTTACTACCAGCTGGGCGCCCGGGCTCAGGTCCAGCAGAACAAGGAAGTCGTCGTGGTCGAGAAGGACACCGACCGCGCCTATACGGGCGACGCGGCACGGAGCCTATTGTTCGGTACGGATGTCCAGGGAACCGTCTCCGTCAAGGCGGGCAACAATCCCAAGTTGGAGGTGTACGTGCAGAGTCGTTCAGTGAACAGAAAGCTCAAGCCGGAGACGCGTCTGCTCATCATGCTCTGAATTCGATGAGCGAAGAGCGGGGTGGTCCGGGAGCAGCCCGCTCCCATTTCTCTGCACCGTAGTGAGTAACAGATGTCGCCGCGTGCGGTCACTGGCCGCACGCGGCGGCGCGACGGTCGGAGTACGCCGAATGAGAGTGCCAAGGGGACGCGCGAGCAGCATCCTCCCCGCAGACGCGGGGACGTTCCGCTCGGCACGTGCAAGGTCACCGAAGAGCCGGCGCTTGCCGCGCCCACGCGGGGCGTTCCGCTCAAGGTCCCCGGTAACGCCGCACCGACACCGACGGCGTCCTTCGAGGCGCCATAGGATCGGACGGCAGCGCTGGCCACGGGTCTACAGGGGGACAACTTGGAACCAACTGCCATCGGCACCCGACTGGCCTCGGCTGCGATAGCCCCCCTCGTCAAGAAGCTCTTCGTCACCGAGGGGCCCGGAGCCGGCCTGGTCGACAAGCCGATCCGCATCTCCGGCTACGTCTCGTTCAGAGGCGAGAAGCGAGCCCTCACCGAATCCGACGTGCGTGAACTCGCCGCCAAGCTCGTCAGACAAGCCTTGCGCGCAGGCGAACACCCCATACGAGAGGACGAACAGCAGGCTGTCACCGACGCACTCGCCGGCACCCTCCAGGCCCTCGGTGAACTGACCATCAGCGATCTCGACGCCGTCCGTCTCGGCCATCAGGCTTTCGCCCGCGACCTGCGACATGTGAGTGACAATCCCGAACGCCATCTCACCTCCGACGGCGCGTACTTCTACGAGGCCCTGCTCGACACCGCCTGCCTGCATATCCTCCACTTCTTCACGCAACGCTCGACCTTCGTCGCGCACACCCTGGTCCAGCAGACCCGCGCGGTCGACGAACTCATCCTCAAGGTCGACGAGCTGATGCGCCGCAGCACACTCCCCGGCGGCGAGGAAGCCGCCTTCGAGCAGGCGTACCTGGCGCACATCACCAAGAAGCACGGCAAGCTCACGATCTACGGGATCGATCTCGACAGCTCTTCGACACGATGGCCGCTGGACGTGGCGTATCTGAGCCTGGAGGCGTCGCCGCTCTCGGGGCCGTGGCAGTCGTCCGCATGGCTTCGCACGCTCCGGCCGGGCACTCGTGGGGACGACTCCGTGTCCCACCACCTGCTCAGCTCCTCGACCACCACCGGAGCTGTTCCGACGAGCGAGGCGGGGAGCCTGCCCTCGTCCGGCACCAGGGAGCAGGTGGAGGACACTTCGCAGCGGCTCCCGCATGCGGCTGCCGAACGGTCCGAGCCGTCGCAACGGCACAGTTCGAACGTCGACCGCCTGAACTCCCTCGTCCTCCGGGAGATGGCAGCCGACCAGCCGTTCCGCGAGTCGCTCACCTCGCAGCCCGCCGACCAGGCTCTGGCCACCGACCGGCGCATACTCCTCCGGGGCGAAGCCGGCTCGGGCAAGACCACCCTCATCCAGTGGCTCGCTGTCAGCACCGCCCGTCAGGACCTTCCCGACCGCATGGATTACCTCTACGACCGTATCCCGTTCGTCCTGCCCCTTCGGACGCTCACGCGCCACGGGGAGCGGCTACCCGCCCCCAAGGACTTCCTCGCCGTCACCGGCTGCCCGCTTGCCGGCACTCAGCCCACCGGCTGGGAGCACCGGGTCCTCGGCGCGGGGCGTGGCCTGATCCTCATCGACGGCATCGACGAGATCCCCGACCGTGAGCGTGAGCGGACACGGAGATGGCTGCAGGACCTGATCGAGACCTACGACGGTGACAACCGGTGGCTGGTCACGTCCCGTCCGTCGGCCGTGGACCAGGGATGGCTCGCCGAGGACGGTTTCACCGGGCTGACGCTGTCCGCCATGGGACCCGCCGACATCGCCACCTTCATCGGACGCTGGCACGACGCTGCCAGGGTCGGCGGCGACGATGCCGCCGACCTCGACAGGTTGGAGGGCCAACTCCTCACCGCCGTACGAACCGAGTCCGATCTCGGCCGCCTCGCCGTCAACCCCCTGATGTGCGGGCTGATCTGCGCCCTCCACCGTGATCGGCGAGGCTATCTTCCCCACGGCCGCAAGGACCTCTACGAGGCCGCACTCTCGATGCTCCTCAGCCGCCGGGACCGGGAACGGGACATGACGGGGCCCGACCTCGCCGACGCCCCGCAACTCGACGTGCTGCAGCGACTTGCCTACTGGCTCATCAGGAACGGCCGTACCGAGATGGACCGCTCCCGTGCGATGGACATCATCGGCCGGGCCCTTCCCGCAGTGCCGGAAGTCGCCGAACTGGGTGATGCGGAGACCGTCTTCGAGTACTTCCTCCAGCGCAGCGGACTCCTCCGCGAACCCGCCCCCGACACGGTGGACTTCATCCACCGCACCTTCCAGGACTTCCTCGGCGCCCGGGCCGTCCTGGAAGAAGGCGACTTCGGACTGCTGGTCGCACATGCGGCGGACGATCAATGGGCGGACGTCATTCGCATGGCGGTCGCCCTCGCCCGCGCCGGCGAACGCGTCATCATCTTCCGGGGACTTCTGGACCTGGGCGATCGTACCGAGGACAAGCGTCTCAAGGCCCGTGTCTACCTGCTTGCCGCGGCCTGCCTGGGACACGCCACCTCCCTCGATCCCGCTGTACGCCAAGAGGTGCAGCAGCGCGCCGCCACCCTCATACCCCCGGGAAACGAGGAGGAGGCCCGGGCCCTCGCCGAAGTCGGCCCCCTGATTCTCAATCTCCTGCCGGGCCCGGACGAGGTCGGCGACGTGGCCGCATTCCACGTGGTCATCGCGGCCACCCACATCAAGTCGGACGCTGCCGTCGCCTTTCTTGCCCGCTTCGCCGAGCATCCCTTTCTCCTGGTCCGCTCCCAGCTCTCATGGGCATGGTCGCGTTTCGACACGGCCCGGTACGCCGAGGAGATCATCGCGCGTCTGGACCCGGCGAACCTCAACTACGCCATTCGGTCGGACGACCAGCTTCGTCAACTGAACCGCCTCGGGCTGGAGCCGGAGAGCCTGGACATCAGGGCCGGTGTGTCACTCGAGGCCCTGGTCTCGTACATCTCCCGACACAGGTCGACGCGCCTCATGCTCTCGAACGACGCGGTTTCCGACCTCGGTTTCCTGGACGGACATACGGAGTTGCGATCACTCGTCATCGGCGCCTGCCCGGCTCTCGTGGACGTCACCGCGCTGAGTGGGCTGTCGATCCGGCATCTGGACATCACCGGTGCCGGCTCGGACATGGATCTTCATCCCGTGTCGCAGCTGCGGACTCTGGAGACCCTCAGGATCAGCGGTCCCTCCGGCCTTGAGTGGTCCCCACAGGATCTCCCGGTGCAAGCCCCGCTGAACAGCCTCAGCGTGTCCGGAGAGGCGCGCGCCAAGAGAGGGCTCGAGGGGCTTGGTGACCTCACACAGCTCACGAGCCTCACGCTCAACCCCCCGTCCAGTCCGGCTTCGACCGACGACTGGGAGGAGATCCGTGGTCTGTCCCGTCTCACCGACCTCAGCACGACCGCTGCGTCACTCGAGACCCTTCCGGCAACCGCGCTCCTGAGCAGCGTCTCCAGCCTGTCCCTCATCGGCGGTGGCGGTGAACGCGTTGTCCAGGCGGCCGTCAACCGATTGGCTCAAGCCTTCCCGGGACTGATCCTCTGCGAGATCACCGGCGACATGACGGCAGAAGGGGACGTCGACCTTTCCCCGTTGGCGGGGCTGGCTCATCTGCGAAGGCTCTCCCTCGCGATTGATCGCGATCGCGTCCGGGGAATCGGCACTCTGCCCTCGTGGGTGGACCTGCACCTTCTGTGACCTGACTGGGCGCAGGCGCTGTGACGATGTCGAAGGCGGCCGGCTCGGAGGCCGCCCGCGGCGGCGGACACGACCCCGTTGATGGACGAAGTCGTGCTCATACGCGGCGAGCAAGTCTTTCGGCGTCGGCGGCATCGACGACGCACAGGGCATACGCGGTGTCGCTCACGGCGTTGTCCCTCGGAGCAGGCGGGGTCAGATGGCGGTGCGGCCGCCGTCGACCGCGACGGTCGCGCCGGTGATGTAGCCGGCCTTCGGCGACGCGAGAAATGCGACGATCTCGGCGATCTCGGCGGGCTCGGCCGCGCGCTTCATCGCGGTGGTCTCGGCGACTGCGTCGAAGAACTCGCGGGTCGCGCCTGATGTGTAGACCGGGCCGGGCGCGACGGTGTTGAAACGGACGCCGCGACCGCTGTACTCAGCCGTCCAGCTCTGCGTCAGGGACGCCAGCGCGGCCTTGGTCGCGCCGTACGCCGCTCCCCTGGCCAGGCCGAGGCTGCCGGCCATGCTGCCCATGTTGATCACGCTGCCCGATCCCCTTGCCGCCATCGCCGGGGCGAACGCCGCCACGAGGAAGAACGCCGCGCGGACGTTGCCGGCGAACATCGAGTCGTAGTCGGAGACCTTCATCTCCTCGGTCGGCGCCAGGACGGCGTGACCTGCGTTGTTGACCAGGACATCGATCTCACCGACCTCGGTGGCAAGCCGGTCGATGCCGGCCGGGTCCTCGAGGTCCGCCTGGACGAACCGGGCCTCGCCGCCGGCGGCGGTGATCCCGTCGACGGTCTCGGCACCACGCTGGGCGTTGCGGCCGCTGACGACGACGGACATGCCGTCGGCGGCCAGCCGCTCGGCGACTGCCCGGCCGATGCCGGAGGTGGACCCGGTGACCAGGGCGGTAAGGGGGCGCAGGCCGAGGTCTTCGTGCTCCACAGACATGGGGTGCTCCTTGCGGAATCGTTGTGCGGTCCGGTCTGTCCGGGAACCGGCGACGCCCGGACACCGGTCGGCGTCGATCTCGCGTAGCCGAGGCAGCGCGGTCTCCTCGGTCCGGACCCGCACGAGCCGTACCCGCTTGGGCAGCGGCGGGCGGTCGCAGGGCTCGTAGCTCATCGCCGCCGATGGTCGGCGACCCGCAGTGGCCCCGCCGTCCGCAGGCCGGCCGACGAGGCATCACTGTCACGATACGGTCGTCCCGCCCAAGGGAGCGGCATCCCGCCCGGCCGACACGGGCTCCACCCCCTTGGTCGGCACGACGGTCGACGACGAGGCGGATGCGGCAGTCAGGCAGGTCCGTTGAGGGCTTCGCGTGGGAGTATCTGGCGCCATGAGGGCGTCCCCTTCGGTACGCAGCGTGCGCGCGGTGGTGTTCGCCGTGCTCTCAGTGTTGCTGGCAGCCTGGGGCCATGCGCTGGCGACGGGTGCGGCACCACCGGTATGGGTGCAGGCCGTCGGGTTCGCGACCGTCTTCGCGGGCGGCTGGCTGCTGGGCGGCCGGGAGCGGTCGCTGGCCGGCATCGGCGGCGGGACGCTCGCGGCCCAGGGCGGGCTGCACGACGCATTCGACGCCGGACGGCCTCATGCCGTGCTGGGCATCCACACCATGCAGGGCCTGCGTATGGCCCATCAGCACGCTCTGACGCCCCACGCCACCGCGGTCCATATCGCGGCGGGCGTCCTCGTGACCTGGTGGTTGCGACGCGGCGAGTCCGCGCTGTGGTCGCTGCTGCGACGGGCGGCGGTCGCGTGGGTACCGGCGCTGGTGGGTCGGTGGCACGCACGGAGAGAGCTGTGTGTCGCACCGGTCGCCGTGGGCTTCGTACACGGGATCGCGGGCGAGCTGCGGCCGAGGCGTCAGGTACTGCTGCGACATGCCGTCCACCGTCGAGGACCGCCCACCGGGAGCCCGTACGCGCCCTGAATCCACCGACCCCAGTACGGAGTTCCAGTCATGCCCTCGACACGCACCGCCCTGCGCCGGGCAGGCACCGTGGCCGCCCTCGCGACCGCCGGCGTCCTGACCGCTGCGGGCGTCGCCTTCGCGCACGTCACCGTCCACCCCGACAGCTACGCCAAGGGCGCCACGGACGGAGTCCTCACCTTCCGCGTGCCCAACGAGGAGGACACTGCCGACACCACCAAGGTGCAGGTCTTCCTGCCCGTCGACCACCCGGTCCTGGGAGTACTCGTCACCCCTCAGGACGGCTGGACCGCGAAGGTGACGACCACCAGGCTCAAGACCCCCGTCAAGACCGACGACGGCACCATCACCGACGCCGTCTCCGAGATCACCTGGTCCGGCGGACGGATCCGATCCGGTGAGTACCAGGACTTCGACGTCGTCTTCGGTCAGTTGCCGCACGACACCGATCAGTTGGGCTTCAAGACGCTGCAGACCTACTCCGACGGCAAGGTCATCCGCTGGATCGAGGAGACGCAGAAGGGTGCGGAGGAGCCGGAGAGCCCGGCACCCGTCCTCAAGCTCACGGCCGGTACCGCGGGTGACGAGAGCGCACCCATGACCGCCTCGTCCTCGGAGCCGGAGGCCACGGCCAAGGCGTCGAGCAGTGACTCGACCGCACGCGGCCTCGGCATCGCCGGGCTTGCCGCGGGCGTTCTGGGGCTTGTCGCAGCCGGGGTGGCCATCGCTCGTGGTCGCAAGGCCGGCTCCGCATAGCCGCCGCGCGCAAGCACGGTCCCGTCGGCGTCCCAGTTCCGTCGGCGGGGCCGTGCTGCCGCTCGTCCACACCGACCCGCTCATCCACACCGACGCCGACGCGGAGCGTCTCTGCGGAGCTGCGTGGTCGGCCCCGCCACGCCGCCGCCGACCGAGTATGAGACCGCGACCGAGTGAACGGCCGACCCCGCGCCCACCGGCGCGGTCCACGGCGTGGTGCTACGGTGCCGTCCGAACCGGCGGACAGGGGGGTGTGCGCATGGAGTGGGGGACGTTGGTTGCGACGCTGGGCGGCGCCGTGATCGCGATATCCGGAACCGTTCTGGCCGACCGTCTGCGCACGCGACAGGAGGCCGACCGCGGCCTCGGCGCGCGGCGCCGCGAGGCGTACATCGATTTCATCGCTGCTGCGGGCGCCGCGCATACGCAGCTGCGCCGACTCGCGCAGGCACCTGATGCCGCCACCGACTTGGAGTCGGCCAGCCGCGCCGCCTTGACCGAGGCCAGACTGTACGAGGTACGGGAGAGGCTGTTCATCGACGCCAGCGCGACGGTCGCCGGCGCGGGCCAGGCGATGTTCGAGCAGCTTCGCGCACTGCGCAGCGCCGTCGCGACGGGCGCGCCCGTCTCCTCACCCGCCTTCCACGATGCGTACCACCCGTACATCGCGAGCGTGTGGGCCTACCGAGTCGCCGTCCGCGACGAACTGGAGGGGCAGTCTCTGGTACCCGCCGTCTTCGGCTGGCACGCCTGGGACGGCAAGGAGCGGTGCCCCTTGTGCAACGGGGACCTGGCCGGCGCGGGCTGATCCGCGTCCCCCGGGGTGGCGCACGGCAACCGGAATCCGCAAAGGGCTGTCCCGTAGCCGACCGGTCCAGTAAGTGACGGTCGGGTCGTACACTCGCGACATGGGACGGACCAGTGACGCCAAAGAGAAGATCCTCAGTGCCGCGCAGTCGCTCATCGAGCTACGCGGGTACTCGGCGTTGGGCGTGGCCGAGATCTGCAAGGCGGCCGGTGTCCCCAAGGGCAGCTTCTACTATTTCTTCGAGTCCAAGGAGGCCCTTGCCCTTGCCGTCATCGACGAGCACTGGGCCGGCCAGAAGCGGGACTGGACGGGCATTCTGAACAGCGAAGCAGAACCACTGGACCGGCTGCGGCAGCTGTTCGAGGTGACGGAGGCCGGCCAGCGCGCCGGCCAGCAGAGCTGTGGCACCGTCTCGGGCTGTCTGTTCGGGAATCTCACCCTGGAGATGAGCAACCAGACCGAGGCCATCCGTGCCCGACTGCAGGAGATCTTCGACGCACAGGTCGAGATGGTCGACTCGGTCATCACCGAGGCTCTTGAACGCGACGAGGTCAGCGTGACCGACACCCGGGAAGCCGCACGGTCCGTCGTCGCCCAGCTCGAGGGACAGGTGCTGTTCGCCAAGCTCTACAACAACACCCACAGGCTCAGCCCCCTGTGGGCGAACTGCCTGGCCCTGCTCGGTGCGCGCGCACCGCAGGAGGCACTGGCCGGCAGCTGACACCCCCGCCCGGAGCGGCGGCCGGCACCAGGGGCTGAACGGCGGGCGACAAGGGGTGTCAAGGGCGATCGCTCCGAATCGGCGCGGTTTCTGCCGACGCGGACCGCCGTCCGGGGACGGTGCTCCGCACGACGGCCATGTGGTGCGGGAAGCCGATCCGCAGCACGGCGGCGGCACCGGCGGCGGCGAGGACCACCAGGGCGGCCAGGATCAGGGCTTGGTGGTAGCCGTGGTGAAGCAGCGGGGTGACGACCAACGGGCCGAGGATCTGGCCCACGGAGTAGCCGGCGGTCAGCAGGGCGACCGACCTGGGGAACTGCAGGTGGGTTCCTGCAGCCAGGGCGATGGTGCTGACGCCGAGGAACGTCGCGCCGAACAGCAGCGCGGAGATCAAGGCAGCTGTCACGCCGCCGATCAGCGCGGGGAGGGCGATGCCGACCGCCTGGATGACGAGGGCGGCGCACAACAGGTCGGGGCGGGACCAGTGCCGGCCCAGCCGGGCCCACAGCGCCGAGGACGGTACGGCAGCCAGACCGACGAGCACCCAGGCGCCGCTGCCCGCCCAGCCCGGGGAGCTCTGCTCGATCGCGGCGACCAGGAACGTGCCGGCGACGATGTAGCCGATGCCCTCCAGGGTGTAGGCGGCGAACAGGGCGGTGAACCAGCGGTGCGGGCGCGGGCGCGGGCTCGGTCGGGCGGGCCCCGTCGTGGAGCCGGCGTCGGACGCGGGTGTGCCCTCAGGGCGCAGATTCCATGCAACAGCGGCGAAGACGGCGGCGAGTCCGGCCGAGGCCCACCAGGCGGCCCGCCAGTCGGCCACGGAACGCAGGACGAGAACGAGCAGACCGGACAGGGCGATGCCTGCGCCGACTCCACCGAACGCCCAGCCGGGCAGGTGAGCGGGGTGATCGCGCAGGTGGCTGAGGACCGAGCTGACGGCGACGACGAAGATCAGGGCGCTGGTCAGGCCGGCCAGCAGTCGCAGCACGATCCACACGGTGACGCTGTGGGTGGCGGGCATCGCGACGAGACTGCCGGTCAGGACGATCAAGGAACCGCGCAGCACTGCGGGTGAGCGGACCAGTGCCGGCATCGCGATGCCCATCAGCGCTCCGACGAGGTAGCCGATGTAGTTGGCGGTGGCCAGGTTCGCGCCCGCGGCTGAGGACAGCCCTGCCTGGGTGTGCATCAGGGGAAGGATCGGGGTGTAGACGAAGCGGCCGACCCCCATGCCCGCGGCGAGCGCTGCGGCGGCCTGCGCCACGTGGGTCCACGGCGAGCGGAACGGGCCGCTGGACCGGGCGGAGGAGCGGCGCTGGGTTCGCAGTCTCATGACGAAGTCCTCGTGGGGCCGTGCGCGTGTGCGGGGCGCGGTCTTTTGCTGCGGCCGCGTGACGGCGGCGGTGTATGTCCGAAGGAAGACCGCGGGTCACCGCGTGGCGTCGGTCCGGCCCGGGTCGTTGGGGTGGGACTCGAGAGGGGTGACGTCGAGCGACATCCACGAGCGCAGAGGCAGCGTGCCGAGCACCTTCTCGTGGAGCTCGGCCTCGTCGGCGGCACGCCAGACGCCGATGCTGCGCAACTCGCCGACCGGGCGCCACAGCCGGGCCAGGTGGCCGGTGGAGGCCAGTTCCTTGGCACGGACGGCTTCGGCGGCGCGACGCCGGTCGACCTCGTCCTGGGTGGTGCCCTCAGGGATGGTGGTGGTGATCTCGACCAGGAATTCGCGCATGGTTCTGCTCCGTTCGGTCGGCGTCCGGTTTCGCACCGGTGCGCCATTGGTGCGGACGGTTTCCATGGGCCATCGTGTACCTGCCACGAGGGCCGACGCCACGACCGGCATCCTTGGTACTTGTAGGCGCAGCCTCCCACCGGACGTAGCATGGCGGGCGTGGAGTTGCGTCAACTGCGGTACTTCGTCGCGGTCGCCGAGGAACTGAATTTCGGCCGGGCCGCCGAGCGGCTCCTGATCGCCGGGCCTTCGCTGTCCCAGCAGATCAAAGTGCTGGAACGCGACCTCGGCGTGAGCCTGTTCGACCGTGACCGCCGCTCGGTGTCCCTCACCCCGGCCGGGGCGGCCCTGCTCCCGCACACCCGCGACCTGCTGGAACGGGCCGACGACCTCCAGCGCCGAGCCGGCCGGCTTTCCGGAGCGGAGCGGGTCCGGCTCGGTTACGTCAACTGGCTCCCGGCAGACCTGGTCGCCCGCACCCCCGCGGTGGCCCAACTCCACATCGACGCGTGGATCGCGCCCTCCCACACGCAGGCCGCCCGGGTCGCCGACGGCAGTCTGGACCTCGCGGTGTGCTGGGTGCGGACCGAGGACCTGGAGCAGCTCGGCCTTCAGGCGCGGCTCATCGGCGCCGACCGGCTCTACGCCGTCGCCACCGGCGATGACACCGGCGAGGTACTCGCCCGCGACACCGATGTCCTCCTCGACGACGACACCACCTCCTGGTCGTCCTGGAACCTCTATGCCGAACAGTTGGCCCGGGACACCGGGGCCCGCGCCGTACACATCTCGGACGGCGGTATCACCGGCTCCGCGTTCTTCGACCATGTCCGGCGCAGTGGCCGCCCGGTCATCAACTCGCCCAAGGGACAGTCCGCCCAGCTGCCGCCCGACCTGGTCCCCCGTCCGGTCCGCGGGCCTGAGGTGTACTGGCCCTGGTTCCTGGTCTGGCGCGGCAGCGAGGCCCGCCCGGCCGTACGTGCCGTGGTCGACGCGCTCTGCGACGGCGTCGGCGACCTGGGAATCGACGCCCCGGGCGCCTGGCGCCCCGACAGCGGCGCGCAGGGACAATAGGCGGCCCCGCTCCTCCGGCGAACCGGCGTCGGTCCCGGCCTCGGCCAGCCTGGGATGGGAGGCTGCGCCTATCAGCAATGAGGAATCCGGTCCTTGGACTGACGTCAGTGCTCGTTGACTCTTTCTCGACCGGTCGTCTACCTTTCGATAGGTGACCGGTCGGCTAGTCGATCGGTCGGAACACATCCCGTTATGGAGAAGATCATCATGAGTGCTCAGGGCCAGAAGGTCGCAGTCATCACCGGCGCGTCGCAGGGCATCGGTGCAGGCCTCGTCGACGCCTACCGCAAGCTCGGCTACGGCGTCGTCGCCACCTCGCGGACCGTCGCCGAGTCGCAGGACACGGACGTCGTCACCGTCCAGGGCGACATCGCCGACCCCGCCACCGCCGAACGCGTCATCGCTGCCGCCGTCGAGCGGTTCGGCCGTGTCGACACCCTGGTCAACAACGCGGGCATCTTCCTCGCCAAGCCCTTCCACGAGTACACCCAGGACGACTACGCCACGGCGACCGGCGTGAACCTGCGCGGCTTCTTCCGCATCACCCAGCTGGCCATCGAGCACATGCTCGCCCAGGGCGGCGGGCACATCGTCAACATCACCACCAGCCTGGTCGACCACGCCGACTCCAACGTCCCCTCCGTGCTCGCCTCGCTGACCAAGGGCGGCCTGCAGTCCGCCACCAAGTCCCTCGCCATCGAGTACGCCAAGCGTGGCATCCGTACCAACGCCGTCTCTCCGGGCATCATCAAGACCCCCATGCACGCCGAGGAGACCCACGAGGCGCTCGCCGGACTGCACCCGGTCGGCCGGATGGGCGAACTCAGCGACATCGTGGACGCGGTGATCTACCTCGAGAACGCCCCGTTCGTCACCGGCGAGATCCTCCACGTCGACGGCGGCCAGAGCGCCGGCCGCTGACCCGAAGGCGCCTCTGACGTGCCCCGTGGCCCGCTGGGCAGGGCCCGTCGCGCGGTGGTCGCCGTCGGGCGGGGCGCGTCGAGGCCGTGTTCAGACAGCCCGTACCAGGGGCGAAGCCGACGGCCTCGTGGTGCGGGCCACGAGGGGCGCGGCCACTCGGACCGCCGCCTCGCGCCGCCCGGCCATGCGCGCGACGTCGTCGCGGGCGGTCCCCGCCATCGCCGTTCCCGAGCCCGGCGCAGACTCGGGGACCTGCATCGTGACCCGCCGGGCAGGAAGCCGTTTGCCCCCGTCACACCTGACAGGAGATCCATGATGAACAGCACGACAGACAGCGAGGCGATCCTGCGCGGTGTCCTCGACCAGTGGAAAGCAGCCGTCGACGGGCACGACCCGCAGCGGGTCGCCAACCACTTCACCGAGGACGCGATCTTCCAGGGCCTGCGCCCCTACAGCGTCGGACGGCAGGGCGTCGCCGACTACTACGACTCCCAACCCCTCGGGATGACGGCCGCGTATCGGATTCTCGAAACCAGGCGGCCCGCCGACGACCTCGTGCACGGCTATCTGAGCGTCGACTTCTCGTTCACCGACAGGCCCACGGTGAGCGTCCATCTCGGTGTACTGGTGAAGCGAGTCGAGGACCGCTGGTACATCAGTCACTACCAGGTGTCCCGGCTCGATTAGTTGCGGCTGATCACTGTGCGCGCGTGGTGCCGGTGAAGGCCGCGGAATGGCTCCGTACGAAGTCGCGGAAGCTCAGCGGGGGGTGTCCGGTGATCAGCTCCACGTCGTCGGTGGCTCGGTCGTACCTGTTCGCGGCGTGCAGGCGCGCCATCGTGGAGAGGTGATCGCGAATGTGATCAGGCAGGCCCAGAGGCGTGAGCCTGGTGCGTACCCATTCCTCGTGGGGTACGTCGGCGTAGGTGATGTCTCTGCCCAATGCGTCGGTGAGTTCTTCCGCGATGGCTGCCATGTCGCGGGAGCGCTCTCCGGTCAGGCCGTAGGTGCGGCCCACGTGTGCGTCCGGCGAGGCGAGGATGGTGGCCGCCACCTCGGCGACGTCCTGGATGGCGACCGGGGAGGTACGGCCCGATCCGAAGGGAAGCCGGATGGTGTCGTCCTGCGCGACGTCGGCGGCCATGGCCATCAGGAAGATCGGGTTCTCCATGAACACCGTGGGCCTGATGTGGGTCACCGGGAGTCCGGACCAGTCGAGGGTCTGTTCGGCGAGCCAGTGCTGACGCTGTTGCCTGGATTCGCTGGTGCTGGCCAGTGTCATCTGGGAGACCGTCAGCTGGGACATGTTGACGAAGATCTCGAGACGCCCCTGGTCCAGGGCGGCCACCGCCGCGGTCACAGTCGCCTCCAGATAGTAGGAGGAGACGGTCAGCCCGAAGTACATCCGGCGACAGCCGTCGAGCGCCCGGACGACGTCGGCCGCCCGTGTCAGATCGCCCACGGCGACGTCCGCCCCCAGGTCGCGGAGCTCGGCGGCGCGCTCGTCGTCCCGGTGCACGAATGCGCGAACCGGCAGGCCGTCGCCGCGTAGGCGTTCCACCACCCTCCGGCCGACGTCGCCGGCGGCGCCTGTCACGAGGGTCAGGGCGGTTTCGGGTGAGGGGATCGAGGGTCGGTGCACCATGGGCGTGATCCTGCCGGGTCGCAGCGCCCGGCTGTGGGACGCCCTGCCGGTCAGACCGGGATGGAGCAGCGGTGCGACGAGTCACGGGAGATCATCCGCCGATGGGGGAGACGACATGAGAACCCCGCGCTCGCGCCTGCACGGAGCGGCGAGCCACCTCGTGCCGGTCGCCGCTGCGGTGCGGGGCCGCTCGTAGGGTGACCTGCGTGATCGTTCGTGACGGCGCAGGGAAGGCAGCCGGTGGCCGGCGGCCGGGCTATCCGGCGGCGGCAGTGGTGTTCGCCATCGGGATGGCCGGGACCACACTGCCCACTCCGCTGTACGGGCTCTACCAGGAACAGATCGGGTTCTCCGAGCTGCTGGTGACCGTGATCTTCGCCGTGTACGCCGTCGCGGTCATCACCGTGCTCCTGGTGGCGGGAAACTACTCCGACGAGGTCGGCCGCCGACCCGTGCTGCTGTGCGCGATGGCTCTGTCGGCCGCGAGCGCGGGATGCTTCCTCCTGCAGAATGGCCTGCCGCTGCTCTTCGCGGGGCGACTGCTGTCGGGCTGTGCGGCCGGCCTGCTGAGCGGTGCGGCAACAGCGGCCGTCATCGAGTTGGCGGGTCCAGGACAGAAGGCGCGTGCCGGTTTCGCCGCCACTGCGGCGAACATGGGTGGTCTGGGGTGCGGGCCACTGCTCTCGGGCTTCCTCGCGCAGTACACGCCTTGGCCGCTGACGCTGCCGTTCTGGGTCCACCTGGGGCTGGTGGCCGTGGCCGCGGTGATTACCTGGTTCCTGCCGGAGACCGTGGCCGAGCCGAAGAGTTGGCCGCCTCTGACGCCGCAGGGAGTCACGGTGCCTTCCGAAGTGAAGGGTGTGTTCCCGCCCGCCTCGCTGGCGGCGTTCGCCGGCTTCGCGCTTCTCGGGCTGTTCACGGCGGTCGCGCCGAGCTTCGACGCGCGGACGCTGGGTGTGCACAACCTGGCTGTCTCCGGCGCCGTGGTCTTCTCCGTGTTTCTCGCTTCGACCGTCGGGCAGTCCTTGACTCAACGGATCGGCGCCCGCCTCGCGCTCCCCGTGGGGTGCGGCATTCTCGTCGCGGGCCTGCTGCTGGTGGCGTCGTCGCTGATCGCCGAATCCATGGTGCTGCTCGTCCTGGGTGCCCTGTGCGGCGGCACCGGCCAGGGACTGGCCTTTCGCGCGGCACTCACCCTGGTCAGCAGTGCCGCCCCGGCAGAGCATCGTGGCGGCACCATTTCGGCGTTCTTCGTCGTCGCCTACACCGGGATCTCGGTGCCGGTGGTCGGGGTGGGTGCCCTGGCCACATGGCTCGGGCTGCGCCAAGCCGGACTGATCTTCACGGGCTGCGTGATGCTGCTGGCGGCAGGCGCGGGAGCGTACGCGGCATGCAGGCCCCCGGCGGGAGGAGTTGTCGGTCGCCGGTGAAGGCCGCGAGTCCTGTCGTCGGGGAGAAGCCGGAACACGTCGCGCCATTCGGTGACGTCCGCTCGTGTCACCGGTGAAGCCCTGAGAGCGTCGCTGTCGACGAAAGGGGTCCGGGACGCTGACAGGGCACGGCGCGAAGGTGGCGTCGTGCGCGCCATCACGACAGCCGGTGCTGGGCGTCGACCGGTGGGTGTGCGTCGGCACTTCGACGCCGGGTGGACGCCGCTTCCCTTGGCGAGGGCGCGGGGCCGGGGGCTGTGACCCCGGCTGTGATGCGCCGTCTGCGCGTGACCGGGGCGTGCCGTCGGTGGCTGTGGGAGCGGCGGTCGTGGGCAGGCCGGTCGTGGGGACGCGGCCTGCGGTTCTGCGCCCGGTGGTTCTGTGCGGGGTGCTGGTCGCCCGGGACGTGCTGGGCGACCGGGGTGGTTCGTCGGGCCGGATCAGTAGGCCGAGTTGACGTTGTCGATCGAGCCGTAGCGGTGCGCGGCGTAGTTGGCGGAGGCCGTGATGTTGGCGACCGGGTCGTAGATGTTCGTCGAGGTGCCGGCGACGTGGTACGCGTTGAAGGTGGGGTCGATGACCTGCATCAGGCCCTTGGAGGGGATGCCCTTCATGGCGTTGGAGTCCCAGTTGTTGATGGCCTGGGGGTTGCCGGAGGACTCACGCATCAGGTTCTTGCGGATGCCCTCGTAGGTGCCCGGGATGCCCTTGGCGTGCATGACCTTCAGCGACTCCTTGATCCAGGCGTCGACGTTGCCGCCGGACTGGGCGGGAGTGGCGGCCGAGGCGGCCGGGGCGCTGACGACGGTACCGGCCACGACGGCGGCACCGGCCGCGACCATGCCCAGCGAGATCTTCTTGGTCTTGGTCATGCGAGCGAACTTCTTGGGCATCGTGGTGATCCGCACGTGGTAATTCCTGTTCTGTCGGGGGGTGATGCCAAGAATTGTTAATCAGGAGGGAATCCCTGGTCAATGACCACCTCTTACTACTGCGATTAGTACCAGGCGCAGAGAATGATTGAAGAACTGGCTTCGTGGGACGGGTGGCGGGGCTCGGTGGTTCTACTATTCGACTTCGGAGTGACGCGGGCCATATGGCTCACCCCACACGGCAAATGCCTCAAAACGACACAAGAGTGACGCATGTCATGTGGCCTGCGTCATATCGGGAACGTTTAATTCGCTCACCGTAATTCTGAATAAGCGTTCCGTATCGGGGGTGGGGGTGGTGGGTTATTCGCGCGAACCGACGCGGAATCCCGGCCTTTGGTCGTAGGTATGGGCGGACCGGGGGCGACCGAGGAAACCGAGCGGAAGGGGACGGGGCCCGCGCTGGTGCGCAGCGGGAATTGACGATGCGGTGGCCCGCTGGGTCCGCCAGGGTGAACGCCGAATTCCAGCGTTCTCCGGAGGGCCGGGGACTGCGCGCTACGGACGAGGGGCGGCGCGACCGATCACGCAGAGGCGCCTGAACCCTACGAGTCGCGCCACGGCGAAGTCGGCCCGCGCCGCTGCCCCGCTCGTTGTTCCTCAGTGGTTCCCGTCGGCGTAGGGGGAGTGAGGACGGGCCTCGGTGGCGATGACGGCCGCCTGGATGCGGCGTTCTACACCCAGCTTGGCGAGCAGCCGCGAAATGTGGTTCTTCACGGTCTTTTCCGAGAGGAAGAGCCGCTTGCCGATTTGGCGGTTGGTCAACCCCTCGCCGATCAGGTCCAGGATCTCGCGCTCGCGCGGGGACAGCCCCGAAAGGGCGTCGTCCGCAGCACAGGCAGGGGTGTCGTCGTGCCGGAGCGTCCTCATCAAACGTGTGGTGGTGGCGGGATCGAGCATGGACTGGCCCGATGCGACGGCCCGGACCGCCGAGACGAGGTCCGATCCCTTGATCTGCTTCAGCACGTATCCCGCGGCGCCGGCCATGATCGCGTCCAGCAGTGCGTCGTCGTCGTCGAACGAGGTGAGCATCAGACAGGCCAGGCCGGGCATGCGGGATCGCAGTTCGCGGCAGACGGTGATGCCGTCGCCGTCCGGCAGACGTACGTCCAGGACTGCTACATCCGGTCGTAGCGCGGGCCCGCGGGCGAGCGCATGGTCGGCGGTGCCGGCTTCACCGACGACCTCGATGTCCGGCTCGGTGTCGAGCAGGTCGCGCAGGCCCCGGCGTACGACTTCGTGATCGTCGAGCAGGAACACCTTGATGGGTGCTGATTCCGAGAACTGGGGTGCGTCATCCATGATTGCCCCTTGCCCGCTCGTGCGTTCCGGCCCGGTCCTGCCCACATCTTCCGGGTGGTGCCAGGCCCGGACGGCTCATGGCCGTGTGCCGTGGAGCCTGCGTTCTCCCGACGGGACGGCTGGGTTCCCATTCAACATCGACCATGCCCGGTCCCGCGTGCGGCGGCCCGGAGCCCTGGTGCTGCGGGCGCAATTCCACTCTCGCTCTCCCGCCGGTTTCTCCGATTGGGCCGGTGCACCCGTTCTGGGTACCGACCGGCCCATGCGTGTCGGCAGTACTTCGGCACAGGATGGCAGTGGAAGGGCGCCACGGAGCAACGCGCACCAGGGAGCGATCGCGATGAAGGCATTCGTTTTCCACGGGCCGGGCAAGGGTTCCTGGGACGAGGTACCGGACCCGGACATCGAGAACGCGTCGGACGCCATTGTCCGAGTCGGCACGACAACGATCTGCGGCACGGATCTGCACATCCTCAAAGGTGACGTGCCCGAGGTGACACCGGGCCGGGTGCTCGGCCACGAGGCCGTCGGGGAAGTAGTGGAGGTGGGCGACGACGTGCGGACGGTCCGTCCCGGGGACCGGGTACTGGTGTCCTGCATCTCCTCGTGCGGCCGTTGCCGCTTCTGCCGCGAGCGGCGCTACGGACAGTGCCGCGGCGGCGGCGGATGGGTACTGGGACACCTGATCGACGGCACGCAGGCCGAGTACGTGCGCATCCCGCACACCGACCTGTCGGTGCACCCGCTCCCCGCCGCGGTGGACGACAAGGACGGTGTGCTGTTCTCCGACATCCTGCCCACCGCCTACGAGGTGGGGGTGCTCAACGGCGGGGTCCGCCCGGGTGACACCGTGGTCATCGTCGGCGCAGGCCCGATCGGACTGGCCGCCATCGCCACCGCACGGCTGTACTCCCCCTGGCGGATCATCGTTGTGGACCTGGCCCGGTCCCGGCTGGAGGCAGCACGGGCGTTCGGGGCGGACGCCGTGGTGAACGCGGGAGAAGATCCTCAGCAACTCGTCGAAGACCTCACCGAAGGCCTCGGGGCCGATGTGGCCATCGAAGCGGTCGGCGTACCGGACAGTTTCGAACTGTGCACGAGGGTGGTCCGCCCGGGTGGGCGTGTGGCGAACGTCGGGGTGCACGGCAAGCCGGTAGACCTCCACCTGGAGGACCTGTGGATCAAGGGTGTGACGATCACGACGGGGCTCGTGGACACGTACTCCACGCCCGTCCTCCTGCGCCTGCTGACCGCCGGCCGCCTGTCCACGGGCTCGCTGGTGACGCACCACTTCGACCTCGATCAGATGGAGGAGGCGTACGAAGTGTTTGCAGCCGCAGCCGAGACCGGCGCACTCAAGGTGGTGCTGGGCGGCGTGCAGCACGACGTCGTCGATGTACCCGCATGACAGCGTGAAGGACGTCCTCGATCACGGTCGAGGACGTCCTGCTGTCGCTTCGTCACTGGGGCTGCGGCACCACCGCGACCGCACAGTGCGCATGGTGGAGTGCCGCGTGCGCCGTACGGCCGATCTGCAGGCCTACGAGCCCGTGCCGCCGCGGTGCTCCCACGACGAGCAGGTCGGCGGCGGCGGAGCGGTGTACGAGCACCAGATGGGCCGGTCCTTCGACCGTGGAGCGGCGTACGGCGACATCGGGATGTCTGCCGAGGAACGGTCCGAGGGCCTGATCGAGTTCCGTTTCCGCGCGCATCTCGCGGGAGACACCAGGAGCGCTCGTGTCGCGCAGGAGTCCGGTGCCCTCGTACCCCGGGCGACGCCAGGAGCGCACGGCGTCGATCTCACTTTTCCGGACGGCGGCCTCCCGGAACGCGAACGCGACGGCAGCCGTTCCCCGTGCCGGGTCGGCCACACCGAGAAGGATGCGGCCGTGCGCGCCGACGGTTCCCGTGGCGTCGCCACGCACCACGACGACGGGGCAGTGGGCGCGGGCCGCCACGGCCAGACTCACCGAGCCCAGCAGGAGCTCCTTGAGCTGGCCGCGGCCCCTTGAGCCCGTGACCAGCATCGTGGCCCTGTGCCCCTCGTCCAGCAACGCGGTGACCGTGTCCTGGGCCAGCACCTCGGCCGTGACCGTCACCTCGGGGTCACGGACGGCGGCACGCGCGGCCGCATCGGTCACGATGCTGTCCGCCAGCACTTGCTCGGAGGGGCGTTCGAGGCTCTGTTGCAGGCTTGCCGCCTCGTAACGCTCCCACCGGGAGACGTACACGAGTCGCAGCGGCAGCCCGTGACGGGCGGCCTCGTCCGCGGCCCAGTCGACTGCCCGGAGACTGGAATCCGATCCGTCCACGCCCACGACCACGGGCAGCTCCATCGTCCCCACCGCCTTTCTTCCCGCGGCTGGAAGAACCCCGTGTCGCCACCGTGACATCCGCACGGGATCGGCGGGAGGGACGATCGGTCCCCAATGCGGGACGTTCGGCCCAACGGGAGCGGCGGCTGCCCGGAGCGGTGGACGCGGCGCCGACGGATTCGTCCGCCCCGCTCGGTGGCGAGCCGGGCTGCCGAGGGCCCGCCAGAGACCACGGGACAGGCCTTAGGGCCGGTCGGCCCCCGGGCCACCCCGGACAGCCCCTGCCGACCACCGGGAAACCGGTGGAAACTGGTACCAGGTCCGTCGGAGGAGGCGTACGAGACGGCACGGGAGCGCAGAGAGATCCATCCGCTTCTCGCCACCTCACCGACGACGAATGCCGCCCTTGTGGAGGAGACCCGATATGACCTCTCCGACCATGCGGTCGCTCGGTCCCGAGCACCGCGACCGGCTCATGCACTTCGCCACGGAAGTGTCGTTCCCCGAAGGGACACGCATCTTTGAGGAAGGACAGAGCGCCGACCACTTCTGGATCGTGCGGACCGGCACGGTCACTCTCGACTTCTGTGTGCCGGGACGCCCCCCGGCGGTCATCGAGTCCCTCGGTCATGGTGAACTCATCGGCTGGTCCTGGTTGTTCAGCCCATATGTGTGGCAGCTGGGAGCAGAGGCGATGACCCTGGTACGCGCGTACGAGCTGGACGCGGCTCAGGTACGCCAGGAGTGCCAGGCGGATCCCGAGCTGGCCACCGCCGTGGCTCTGTGGGTCGCCCGGGTGGTGGCCCACCGGTTGCAGTCCACCCGGGCCCGGCTGCTCGACCTGTACGCCCCGCACGGAAGCGGGCTGACCAACAGCACCTGAGCCGTCGCCCCGCCGAGCGGACCTCCCACCTGGGGTCGAAGCGCGCTGAAGATCGCCCACCACAGCCGGTGGCCTCACCGGCTGCGACGAGGCGCGACCGCGGCACCCACGGGGCGCCGGAACGTTCGCGCCCGGATCACGGCGCGGGAACGGTTGCCGGTCCCGGAACGGTGATGACGGGGCAGTGCGCCCGGTGCAGCAGACCATGAACCACCGAGCCGAGCCGCATGCCGGTGTATCCGCCCTGCCCTCGTCGGCCGACCACGACGGCCAGGGCGTCCTCGGAGGCGCGGGCAAGCTCTTCCACAGGGTGCCCCCGCGCCACCTCGTGGGTGACGTGCACGTCCGGGTACTCGGCGGACGGCCCGGCGACCGCTTCGGTGAGCAGCTTGAGCCGCTCCGGCTCCGCCGAAGCCGACTCCCTGAAAGAGATCATGGACGACGGCCGCACCAGCAGGGCACGGAGTTCGGCGCCACGCAGGGCGGCCTCCTCGAAGGCGAAAGCCACAGCTGCGTCCGACGCCGGGCTGCCGTCGACTCCGACGACCACGTGGGGCGGCTGCTGGGTGATGTGCTCGGGCTCGCGCACCACGACGACCGGACAGGGCGCCTGCGCACTGACCGGCACGGTCACCGAACCCGCGCTCAGGAATTCCGCGAGGCGGCCCAGCTCGCGCGTCCCCAGTACGATCATGCGGGCCTGCCGGCTGTGCCGGCAGAGCAGAGGGGCCGGCATTCCGTCCAGCAGCTCGGTGACCACCTCGAGGTCCTCGTGCCGTTCGTGGATACGGGCTGCCGCCTGCGCGAGCGAGTCGTCTCCATGGGCGCGCAGGGCCAGATGCTGTGCGGTGCTGTCCACATGGTGGCCGTGGTGGGTCGGAGGGACCGCCAACAGGAGCCGTACGGTCAGTCCTCTGCGGTGGGCCTCGTCGGCCGCCCAGACCAGCGGCAGATGGAACGGTCTGTTCAGGTCGACACCGACGAGCACTTCCGAGTGGTCCAGATTGCTGGTCATGACTTCTCCTGTTCCGGTTCTGCGGCCCCACGGGCACGCGGGACGAGCAGGACCGGGCAGTGGGCATGGTGGAGCACGGCATGGGTGACCCGTGCCAGCGACGGCCCGAAGAGGCGGGGACCCCGCCCGCCGGCCATGACCAGCAGGTCCGCGTCGCGTGATGCCTCGACCAGCACACCGGCCGTCGAGTTGCCCTTCTCCACATCCGTCGTCACGGCCAGGCCGGGGAACTCCTCCCGGATCCGGTCGGCGACCGTCGAGATCTCGCTGGAGCGCCGATGGGCGATCTCGTCGACGTCATCCATCAGAGGAGTGACGAGGCCTACGTACTGGAATACGTTCCAGACGCTCAGCATGCGCAGGGAGGCTTTGCGCAGTTCGGCGGCCCGTGCCGCATGGCGGACACATTCCAGGTCCGCTGCGCCGCCCAGGGCGGCCAGTACGACACCCGCCCGTGCGCGTTGCCCGTCGTCGCGGACCACGACGACGGGCACCTCGCCCTCCGCTGCCACCTGCAGTCCGACCGAGCCGAGCAGCAATGCGGAGAACCCGCCCAGTCCGCGGCTGCCGACAACGATGGTGCCATCCGTTCCGGCTGCCGAGCGCAGACCGGCCGCCGGCTTGCTCCGGCTGAGTTCGGTCGTGACCTCGACACCGGGGTAGTGCCGGGTGACTTCGGCTGCCGCCCTCTCCAGCAGCTCCCGTCCCGCCTTCCCGATCCGGTCCAGTGTCTCGACGGACAGGTGCGCGGCCCGGTTCTCGGTGTCCGTGCCGTGGACGATACGCAGCGGGCTTTCTCTTCGCGCCGCTTCAGCGGCCGCCCACAGGAGTGCGGAACCGGCAGCGGCCGAACCATCGGTGCCGACCACGACCACCCCGTGTCGCGGAGGGCCGGAAGCATTGCTCGTCATCATTCCTCCTTGCCACGTCGGGGCATCCTTCACGTTGCCACCACGGCCTTGCGCCGGACGAGGGCCGGAGGGGCCCGCGTGCGGGCCGAAGGTCCCCTGACAGCTGTGCGGCGCGCAGGCAGTACCGGGCGCGCTGCTCAGCCGTCCGTTTCCGTGCCGGACAGAGGCACCCGCCAGACGATCCTGGTTCCTCCCCCGGGCGGGGTGTCCTGACGGAACACACCTCCCAGTGCGAGGGCTCGCTCTTGCATGTTGTGCAGTCCACTTCGCGCAGCTCCTGGCGGGACGCCCACGCCGTCGTCGGTGACGGTCAGTGTCACCATGCCTGCGGCCGCCTCGACGTGCACGTCGACGTTGCGAGCGGCGGCATGACGGGCGGTGTTGCTCAGCGCTTCCTCCAGGACCGCGATGAGAGGGCCGGACACCGCTGATGGCACCTCGGCGTCGATGGAACCGTCCACCCGCAGTGTGGGTCTGAAGCCCAGCGAGGGCGCCGCGGCCTCGATGGCCGCGGTCACCCTCCCAGCGCGCCGTACCTGGCGTCCACCAGCTCGACGGCAGCCTCCACGATTCCGCGTAGTACCTGGGCCAGGTCCAGTTCCCTCCCGACCGAGAGAACCGCCTCGAGAAGACTGTGCAGGCTGTCCCGCGTTCCGCGTACGGCGCTGATGCGGATCTCCAGCTCGCGGAGAAGCTCGTCCAGAGGGAACAGCGCGAGGCCCTCGGCACCCGCCGCATGCTCTTCGCTCACCGCGACACCATCCCCTCCGGTCCGGTTGGCGCCCACCTCGCACGATAGGGCTCCGGAAGGGATCGGGCCCGCGTCGTCGTGGCCGTCCGCGGGGCCTGCGGAACACCGTGGCCGGACCCGGGAATGGGCTGAGCGGGGTGTGCACCGGGCCGGTCGGCCCGTGCGGTCTGCGTCGTTCCGGCACAGGATTGATGCTGAGGCCGATCTGCGCGAATGCGCGGACAGTGATCGCACCGACCAGCAACAGTGATTGCACCGACCAGCAGAGGGATGTGCGCAGCATGTCGGAGGAAGAACCCCGGGGCCCCTCGCCCGAGGAACGCGCGACGACGCCGGGTGACGTGGGCAGACGCATTGCGGCACGTCGCGAAGAGCTGGGGCTGACCAGGCAGGAGGTGGCCGACAGGTCCGGTTCGGCCGCCACCTACATTCAGTACCTCGAGGAACAGCCGGCCATGCCCAGCATGAGTTTCATGCTGCGGCTGGCCAATGCTCTGGACACGACCGTTTCCGAGCTCACCGGCAGCAGCATGGATCTTCCGCCCGGTACCGGCCGTGCGGGTCGCCACTCGCGACTCATCGAGCTGAGCGCTGACGAGTGCCGTGCGCTGCTGTCCACCCACGGGGTGGGGCGAATCTCTGTCTCCACGACGGACGGGCCGACCGTTGTCCCGGTGAACTACGTGGTCGTCGACAGCCTTCTGGCCTTCCGGACGGCAGCCGGTGCCACGCCTGCCGGCGCGGCGGGCCACGTGGTCGCCTTCGAGGTCGACCACATCGACGACGCGCTGAGTCAGGGGTGGAGTGTTCTGGCCATCGGCACGGCGTCGACGGTGGACGACCCGAACGTCGTACAGCACCTGAACGAGGTGGCGTACACGGCCCCGTGGGCGGACGGACCGCGCGACCTGTGGCTGACCATCGCCCCCACTCGGCTCACCGGTCGGCGCGTCCAGGTATGTCAGAGCCCCACCCCGCCTTCGCCTTCCGGCTGATCCTCGGCGCATGCGGCAGGGAGTGGGAGCCGCGCCGCCGTCTGCGCAGCTCCCACCCGGCCTGCTACTTCCGCACGCCGACCGCGCGGATGATCTCCTGCTTGACCGAGCCGCCCTTGTCGTCCGAGGCCGAGGACCGCACGGACATGTACTGGGCGTCGTTCGGCACCCGGACCGAGCCGGCCCACGTGGCGGACTTGCCGCGCACGCCGTCGAGTTCGACGGACTTCCATGTCGCGCCGTCGTCGAAGGAGACCTCCAGCGTGGAGCCGGTGATCCGCCCGGTGTCCGGCGCGCCCTTGACGTACTCGGAGAAGATCCCGAGATCCAGCCGCCTCCCGGCCCGCACATCACCGTGCAGGTCGGTGTCGACGTCGAACCCGAGGTTGAGCATGGGCAGGAACGTCCAGTGGTCGGTCGGTGTGGCGGACGACTTGAAGGTCCACTCGGAGTGGCCCTTCGTGGCGAGCCGCCAGACGTCCGGGTCCAGGGTGGTGTCCGTGACCACCTTGAAGTCCTGTTCGGTGGGCTTGACGTTCCGGGCGTACGCGCCCGAGCTGGTCTTGCGGTCGACCCGCACCCCGTCCACGTACACCTCGGTGAACTGGGTCATCGAGGTCTCGTTCCACACATCGCCGAAGCCGGTGTGGTCCGGTCCCGAGTCACCCCAGCCAGGTGTGTTGAACCGCAGGTTGTTGCCGAGGCGCTGCTGGCCCCAGCCGAGGCCGGTGCCCAGCCACGGGTGCCAGACCGGCTTGAACCAGTCGGTCGCGGAGCGCGTGCCGCCGCGGTGGTGCACGACGCCGGTGCGCTGCTCGATGGCGCCCGGGCCGTTCGACATGGAGACGTGCCATCCGTTGTCGGGGCCGGCACTGATGTAGTCGGTGCGCTCCACGGGGAACTTGATCTTCTCCTGGAAGCCAATGCCGATCGGGAAGGTATCGGTGATCGAGTAGCGGAACTCGCCACCGTCCGCGGCCTTCGTCGCGTGGAACTTGTTGTCCACGACGGCCAGTTCACTCTTGCCCGGGCGGTACGTCAGGTCGGTGGGGATCGCCCCCGGGTAACCCTTGGTGAGGTCGTACACGTACGGCGTGTTCTCGGTGCCGGTCAGTTCGACACTCCGGTGGAGCCGCGCAGTCTCGACGAGCCGCGCTCCGTCCGCCGCGTTCACCGTCGCGATGTACAGCGGACGTGTCGCCCCGTCGGCCCCGGAGAACGTGGCCGACAGGCGCCCCGGCGCCTCATCGGTGACGAACAGGGCCTTCGCGCCCGCGTCCTGCGCGTTCTGAGCCAGCTCGGCGGGGGTGATCGCGGCCGTGCGGCGTACGACGACCGCCTTGCCCGTCACGTCCTTGCCGGCGTAGTCGGCAGTGCTGCCGGTGCCGGCGTCCACCAGGGACATCCGCTTGCGTCCGGTGAACAGGTCCGATCCGCTCTGGACGACCGCCTCGCCGAGCCGAGTGCCGCCTGCCTCGACATCCAGCCGCGGCTTGCCGAGCCGCCACACGGTCCGGTACTCGAAGGTGCCCGTGGCGGGTTTGCGGGTCGGCGCCGCGAAGATGCTGTCGTACTTCAGCGGAACCAGCACGGCTCCGGTGTAGGACGCGCCGTTGGCCGAACGGTTGAACTTCATGTTCAGCTGGCGGGTCTCAGTCCGCTGATCCACCTGAGCCCGGATCTCGCGCAACGTCCGCCCGTCGAGGGTGACTTCACGGTCGCGGTCCAAGGTGACCTCGGGCTCGGCGAGAAAACCGAGACCCAGCGAGTCCTTGCCCTTGCTGCCGTGTACGTCGAGGAAGCTGGACAGGGTGTATGTGCCGGGCTGCAGGCGCAGCTGCAGCGTGCCGGAGTCGTTGACCGCGGCAGGGAAGGGATCCGCGCCCTGAGCCAGCTTCTGCACGGCCAGGTTGGCGGCGGTGGCCGCGCCGTCGCGGTCCTTGACGTGGACGGTGAGGGTGTAGCGCTCCTCCTCCTTGTTCAGACCGAAGGCCGTGTGCGCGACGACCGTGTCACCGTCCCTGGCGACGATCCGGCCCGATGTGACGCCGACGGCTGCTGCGGTGCCGTCACCGGTGACCGTGGTCTGCGCGGTGCCGTGCGCGGGCACGGTGAGGGTGGAGTCGGCGAGGGCGACCACACCGGCGGGAGCGCCCTCTGCGGACAGCCCCAGGGTGACCGGCCGGTCCGAGGAGTTGCTGTACGTCAGCGTCCTGGTGACCGGCTTGTTCCCCTCGTACGGCCAGCTGACGAAGCCCAGGTCTGCGCTGCCGGTCGCGGTGATCTGCGCGGAGACGGCGGCCGGGACGTCGACGCGGCCCGCGCCCACCTCGTACGACGTGCCGTCGATCTGCTTGGACGTGCTCATCAGGCCGTCCTTGAGCTGCTGCCCCGTCCAGTCCGGATGCTTCTGGGCGAGCAGCGCCGCCACGCCCGCGACATGCGGGGTCGCCATCGACGTACCGCTCATCGACGTGTACGGGCCGCTGCCCGTGACGAGTTGAGAGCGGGCCGCGAGGATGTTCACGCCCGGCGCCGACAGGTCGGGCTTGAGCGCGTTGTCGCCGAGGCGCGGACCCTGGCTGGAGAAGTACGCACGCTTGTCGGCGGAGTCGACCGCGCCGATCGTGAGTGCGGAGTCGGCGGCGCCGGGGGAGCCGATGGTGCCGGGGCCGCCCGCGTTGCCCGCGGCGATCACGAACAGGGCGCCCGTGTCCTTGGAGAGGGTGTTCACCGCCTGGGCCATCGGGTCGGTGCCGTCGCTGCCCTCCGACGAGCCGAGGCTCATCGAGACGATTCTGGCGTGGACGTCCTTGGCCGCCCACTCCATCCCGGCGATGATCTGCGACTCGGTGCCGGACCCCTGGTCGCTGAGGACCTTGCCGACGGCGAGCGTGCTGTCCGGCGCGACGCCCTTCTCCTTGCCGTCGGACGCCGCACCGCTGCCGCCGACGGTGGAGGAGACGTGCGTGCCGTGCCCGTTCCGGTCGGCGACCTCCTGGCCCTCGATGAAGCTCTTGGTCTCGCTCACCCGGTCCTTGAGATCGGGGTGGGTCAGATCCACACCGGTATCGAGGACGGCGACCTTGACGCCCTTTCCGGTCAGCCCCGCCTCCCAGGCCGCGGGGGTGCCGATCTGGGCGTTGCTGGTCTCCATGGCGGCGTCGACCCGGGCGTCCAGCCAGATCTTCTCGACGCCGCCCGCCAGGCGCACGCTGCCCGGAGCCGCGCCGCGCGCCTTGGAAGTGACGTCCGGCGCGACCGAACGCCAGAACTCACCGGACGTCGAGGCCTCCAGCGCCGCACCGCCCACGCTCGGCAGTCCACGGACCTGGCGGGCCCCGTGGGGCGTCGTCGCGCTCCGGGCGTTCTTCGTGTACGTCACGATGAGCGGCAGCCCGTCGGAGGACGGGTCACCCAGCCCCTGCTCGAGCAGAGCGGTGACGTCGAAGAGCTCGGCGTCGAGGACGCCCGCCTGGAGGTAGGGCCTGGCCTCGTCGGGTATGACAGTGATCCGGCCGTCGGAAATCTCGCTTCGGACCGCTCCGGTAGCGCCTTCGGGCCGCTCGACGGCGACCGACTTCTGCCCGGCTCCGAGGTCGGTCACGGTCACCTGGTCACCGGTGATGAGGGTGACGGTTCGCGCGGTGGTGGGTGCGTGCACGGTCGACGCGGCACGATCGGTGTCCGACGCCGTCCCCGTTGTCCCGGCTGCGACGGCCTGCCCGGCCGGCAGCAGTACGAGCGACAGCCCGGCTGCCAGCAGCCGAGACCTCCGCCTCGCGGATGCTCTGGTCATGGATGTCTCTCCTCCGCGCACCCGGCGAATCGGTGGTTCCGGGTGCTGCGAAGAGTTTCCGGTCCGGACACCTGCTTGTGGCCGTTCAGATCTGGCGGTTACACGCCTTGGCGGTAACACGTCATCAAATGTGGCTCCAGGGAGCGGGTTACGCCCAGCCGTGGTGCCAGGTGTACCGGCCGAGCCGGATGCGGGTGGACGCCCCTGCCCGGACCGTCAGCCGCGGCGCCGCGGCTACGCGCAGGCCGGTGGCCGTGAAATCGTCCCCGCCTGCGGCATGCTCGTCGCCGCGGACAGCTCCCGGTTCGGGATCCCCGAGGTCAAGCGCGGCCTCGTCGCCGCCGCCGGCGGGCTCTTGCGGCTGCCGCAGCGCAGCTCGTACGCCATGGCCGTCTCGTCGGCGATGTGGCGGGTGCAGCCGTTGCGGGCTTCGGGGCGGTTGAGCGTCACCCTCGCGACGGGCCCGTGGACGACTGATCGTAGGGGCCTTGCTCCTCCGGCATGGCGCGCAGCCTTCCCAGTGACGTCAGACCGCGCCGTCAGCGCGCAGGGCGGCGATGGCGGTGCCGTCGTAGCCGAGCCCGCGCAGCACGCTGTCCGTGTGCTCGCCCACGGCGGGAACAGAGTCCATGCGGGGGTCCAGCCCACTAAGGGTGGCGGGCGGCAGCAGGGCCTTGATCGCGCCCCCCGGAGTCGACACGTCCCGCCAGCGGTCACGGCCGGACAGGACCGGGTGATTCCAGTACTCCTCGACCGAATTGAGCCGCGCGTTGGCGACCTTCGCGTCGTCCAGGAGCTTCACCGCGTCGGCAGCGTCCAGCGTCGCGAAGCGAGCGGCGACGATGGCGTTGAGTTCGTCACGGCGGGCCACCCGGGCCGAGTTCCGGTGGAACCGCGGGTCGGTGGCGAGGGAGGCGTCGCCGAGGAAGACCTCGCAGAAGGACACCCATTCGCGTTCGTTCTGGATGGCGAGCAGCACGGTCCTGCCGTCCGCTGCACCGTACGGTCCGTACGGGGCGATCGTCGCGTGCTGGGCGCCGACGCGTGCGGGTTGCGTGCCCGAGTACGCCGTGTAGTACGCAGGGGAGCCCATCCACTCCGAGAGCGCCTCGAAGAGCGACACCTCCACGGAGCGGGCCCGGCCCGTCGTCCGCCGTTCGTACAGTGCGGTGAGGATGCCTGAGTACGCGTACATGCCCGCTGCGATGTCAGCGATCGAGATGCCCGCCTTGGCGGGCTCTTCGGGTGAACCGGTCAGCGACACCACACCCGTCTCGCACTGCACCAGCAGGTCGTACGCCTTGCGGTCCGCCCACGGGCCTGTGTTGCCGTATCCGGAGATGTCACAGACGACGATGGAGGGGTAACGCTCACTCAACTCAGCCGCTCCCAGTCCGAGTCGGCCGGCAGCGCCCGGGGCAAGGTTCTGCACGAAGACGTCGGCACCGGCGAGCAGCCGCTCCAGGACGTCACGGCCTGCGGGCGTCTTGATGTCGAGTGTCAGCGACTCCTTCGACCGGTTGAGCCAGACGAAGTAGCTCGACTGGCCGTGCACGGACTCGTCGTAGCCCCGGGCGAAGTCACCGGTACGCGGGCGTTCGACCTTGATGACTCTGGCCCCCAGGTCGGCGAGCTGACGGGTGGCGAAGGGCGCTGCGACGGCCTGCTCCAGGCTGACGACTGTGATTCCTTCGAGGGGAAGCGGGCTCATGCGTAGTCCTCCGGATGGTGTACGGGGAAAGTGTCGCGCATGAGTTGTGCGGCACCCTTCCGGTCGAGGCCGAGGAGCAGTCCGGGTGCATCTGCCCCGCAGTCGGCGACTTTTGCGGCGAACTCTTCCTTGCTTGCGGCAAGTTGGGGGGATCCGGGCGGTGGTGCGAGGGTCGTGCGGGGCACGGTTCCGTGGCCGATCGTAATCTGGACGGATGTGTCTCCGGTCAGCAGTCCCGGGCCTTTGGAGGTCCGAACAGCCTCCACCGGACCGATGAGGCGCTGTGCGGGCGGGCGCTCGACGTAGCCGTCGGTGTACGACACGAATCCGGGGTGGTCGTCGAGGAGGGCCGAGGTCAGCGCGTACTCCAGGCTGAATTTGCCCTGCAGCCCGGTGCGCGGCTTCGAGTGGATCAGCGGGTGCACCGCAGCTTCGGGGGTATGCACGACGATGCGGACGACGTCCGACGCGCGCATCAGCGCAGTGGTACCGGTCCGACGGGCCTGTCACCGAGGACGAACTCGTCGAGCGCTACGTCTCGCTGGGGCTGACCGTCGTCGAGAACCGGCCGCGCGTGCCTGGGCGCTCCGTCCGCGGCTGACGATGAGGTGTGATCTGTGAGCCCCGGTCCCGGTGAGCGGGGTCTGGGCTCTTCGGCCGCACACCGCCTCGGAGATCTAGCCGTCCACTCTTGCGGACAGTTGCCCCGAGCCGTGCACCCTGTCACCCGAACGGGCCGTCCGGGCTGCGATCGCGGCAGGGGCTGGTACGGGCGCGGCGCCGTGGCCTGCCGGGCCGACACCTCACACTGCACTCCGAGCGCTTGGTGAGAGCCTGCCGGGCGACATCGACCGCGTCGCGGAGGGCCTTGAGGAAACGGGGTCCGAAAGCCGTGGGGCAGTAGGTCACTGGCCACCTGCAAGCAGCCGCTGGCAGGTGGCCCTTCTTTCCGGCTGTCGCCCTGCGCCGGTGTGCGGTGGCGGGCGTCAGGTGGCCCGCCTAGCGTGACCGATGGCAGCAGAGGCCCGGAGACAGCGAAAGGGTGTGAACCCCATGGCCGACAAGCCCGCCATCGTTCTGGTCCACGGCTTCTGGGGTGGCGCCGCCCACTGGGGCAGGGTCATCACCGAGCTGCACAGGCGGGGCTTCAACTCCCTGCACGCGGTGGAGATCCCGCTGACCTCGCTGGTCGACGACGCCGCACGCACGCGCAAGATGGTCCAGCGGATCGAGGGACCGGTGGTGCTGGTGGGTCACTCCTACGGCGGAGCGGTCATCACGGAGGCCGGGGACCTGTCCAACGTGGCTGGGCTGGTCTACATCGCCGCATTCGCCCCGGACGCGGGGGAGAGCGCCGGTCGGATCAGCGAGGAGACGCCTTCGGCCGGGATGGCCAACCTGGCCTCGGATTCCGACGGCTATCTCTGGATCAAGCAGGACAAGTTCCACGAGAGCTTCGCCCAGGATCTGCCGCCCGACGAGGCGCTGGTCATGGCGGTGACCCAGAAGGCGCCGCTCGCATCGACATTCGGCGACACCGTCACCACCCCGGCCTGGCGCGCAAAGCCTTCCTGGTACCAGGTCTCCACCGCGGACCGCATGATCCACCCGGACAACGAACGTCGCATGGCGCAGCGCATGAACCCGCGCAGGATCGTGGAACTGGACGCAAGCCATGCTTCTCTGGCCTCCCGTCCCGGCGCGGTCACCGACCTGATCCAGGAAGCGGCCGGCGTCTGACCGCGGCCGCCGGCCTCACGCGAACGCCTGGCCGCGGGAGTCGTGAGGCGCACCCGCGGCCGGTTCGGCAGGTCAGCCCTTGCGGGTGTTGACCTCGTCGGTGAGTTGGGGGACGACCTGGAAGAGGTCGCCGACGACGCCGTAGTCGACGAGGTCGAAGATCGGGGCCTCGGAGTCCTTGTTGATCGCGACGATGGTCTTCGAGGTCTGCATCCCGGCCCGGTGCTGGATCGCACCCGAGATACCGGACGCGATGTACAGCTGCGGGGACACCGACTTGCCGGTCTGGCCGACCTGGTTGGAGTGCGGGTACCAGCCGGCGTCGACCGCGGCACGCGAGGCACCGACCGCCGCACCCAGCGAGTCGGCGAGCGCCTCGATGATCGCGAAGTTCTCCGCACCGTTGACACCACGGCCACCGGAGACCACGATCGCCGCCTCGGTCAGCTCCGGACGCCCGGTCGACTCACGCGGCGTCCGCGACAGCACCTTCGTGCCCGTGGCCTGCGCCGAGAAACTGACCGCCAGGGACTCCACCGCACCCGCGGCCGCAGCCGCCTCGACCGGCGCCGAGTTCGGCTTCACCGTGATCACCGGGACACCCCGCGAGACACGGGACTTCGTGGTGAACGACGCCGCGAACGCCGACTGCGTCGCGACCGGCCCCTGCTCACCGGCCTCCAGATCCACCGCGTCCGTGATGATCCCGGAACCGATCCGGACCGCGAGACGGGCCGCGATCTCCTTGCCCTCGGCAGAGGACGGAACCAGCACCGCGACCGGGGACACCGCCTCGACCGCAGCCTGCAGCGCATCCACCTTCGGCACGACCAGATAATCCGCGAACTCGGCGGCATCCACGGTGAGGACCTTGACCGCACCATGCTCGGCGAGCACCGCAGCGGTGGCCCCGGCACCCGCGCCCAACGCGACCGCAACCGGCTCACCGACCCGACGCGCCAGCGTCAAAAGCTCCAGAGTGGGCTTGCGGACAGCACCGTCCACGTGATCGACAAAGACGAGAACTTCAGCCATGGGACTTCAATCTCCTGCAACTAACGAAGGAACGAGGGACGGACGCAACAGCCGGCTCTAGATGAACTTCTGACCCGCGAGGAACTCGGCGAGCTGCTTGCCGCCCTCACCCTCGTCCTTGACGATCGTGCCCGCCGTACGAGCCGGACGCTGCGCCGCGGAATCCACCGCGGTCCACGCACCCGCCAGACCGACCTCGTCCGCATCGATCTCCAGATCCTCCAGATCCAAAGACTCGACCGGCTTCTTCTTCGCCGCCATGATCCCCTTGAACGACGGGTAACGCGCCTCACCCGACTGGTCCGTCACCGACACCACCGCCGGCAACGACGCCTGCAACTGCTCCGACGCACTGTCACCGTCACGACGCCCGGTCACCGTGCCACCCTCGACCCGCACCTCGGACAACAACGTCACCTGCGGCACACCCAGACGCTCCGCCAGCACCGCCGGCAACACACCCATCGTCCCGTCCGTCGACGCCATCCCGCACACGACCAGGTCGTAACCCGTCTTCTCGATCGCCTTCGCCAGCACCAACGACGTACCGATCACATCCGAACCGTGCAGATCGTCGTCCTCGACATGAACAGCCTTGTCCGCACCCATCGACAACGCCTTACGCAACGCGTCCTTGGCATCCTCCGGACCCACCGTCAACACGGTGATCTCCGCATCATCCGCCGCGTCCGCGATCTGCAACGCCTGCTCCACCGCATACTCGTCCAGCTCCGACAACAGACCGTCGACATCCTCACGGTCCAGCGTCAGATCATCCGCGAAATGCCGGTCACCCGTCGCATCGGGCACGTACTTCACACAGACAACGATCCTCAAGCTCACGCCGGCTCTCCTACCTCGGTGTGGTTCCTGATTTCGACCATATGGCACTCAGTACCCTCTGTAAAGGTACGTAGTGTCGAACGGCCGCAGTTGGTGTTAGGTTCCCGGCATGACCGAGGCGCGCAGACCAGTGAAGAAGCCACCCATGCGGGAGGTGCTCGCAGAGGCGGCGTTCCAGCTCTTTCTGGAACGGGGCTTCGAGCGGACGACGGTGGACGACATCGTCGCGCGGGCCGGGGTCGGGCGGCGTTCGTTCTTCCGCTACTTCCCTTCCAAGGAGGACGTGGTCTTCCCCGACCACGAGCGCTGTCTCGCCGATATGACGGCGCTTCTGGAGGCGGCCGACGACGGCGACCCGGTGGGCACGGTGTGCGACGCGGCCCGGCTCGTGCTACGGATGTATGCCGCGAATCCGGAGTTCTCCGTCCAGCGCTATCACCTGACGCGGGAGGTCCCCGGCCTGCGGACGTACGAGTTGTCCGTGGTCCGCCGCTACGAACGCACGCTGGCCGAGTATCTCCGTGGCCGTTACGACGGCACCCCGGACGGCCCGCTGCACGCCGAGGTGATCGCCGCGGCCGTGGTCGCCGCGCACAACAACGGCCTGCGGTCGTGGCTGCGTTCGGGCGGCAAGGGGGACGCGGAGGCTTCGGTCGACCATGCCCTCGGGGTCGTGCAGCAGGTCTGGGGAGCCGCAGCCGAAGGCGTCGCCACGCCGGCCGCGGGCGACGACGTCGTCGTGGTGGTCGCCGCCAAGGGCACGCCCATGTGGCGCGTGGTGCAGAAGGTCGAATCGGCCCTCGCCGCGGACTGACCTCGGAGTAGGTACTCAGTACCTTTACGTCTCGGCACTCAGTGCCATATGGTGCGTCTGCGTCGAAGCACGGCGCCGACGCACCCGAGCCGAGTCCAAGGGGTCGAGACGTGTCCCATTCAGTTTCAGCAAGTAAGGCCGCGCCGACGGTGCCGGCAGAAGCCGGACTGATCCACCAGCTCTGCCACTGGTGCGGTACGGCGTCGTTCCGGCGGCTGTTGTGTCCGGTGTGTGCATCGAGCGATCTCGAATCCGTACGCAGCGACGGCCTGGGTGTCGTCGTGCGCTCCAGCGTGGTGCACCGCTATACCGAGGCTGCTCGCAACGAGTCCTTGGTCCGGCTGCCCGAGGGCTTCGTGTTCCGGTGCCAGGTCGTGGGTGCCGCACCGCATCTGGTGTACGTGGGCGCGCGAGTGCGCCCCGTCACCGGCGCCGACCCGGACTCCGGGGAGCCCCTCCTCGAACTCTGCGACCCGGTCGGGCGCGCCGATTGGCAGTGAACCGGTCCCCGCGCAGGCGGACGCCCGGACATCACCGGCAGCCGCGAGATGCCTCCGGTGAGGACGTCCAGGCATGCCTGAATGCAGCAGGATCCGCGTCGTGGGCTGCGGCTTGACGGGGCCAGGCATCACGGAGGTCCATGTCAGGTCCGGCCTGGACGTCAAGGTCGCCGAGCGTGGCGAGGCAGCTCCGGCGGCGGGCCGGTCCCGGGCCGTCGCGTGGCTCGACCGGGGTTTGCGCGGCGGGAAGTTGAGCGAGCCGGAGCGTCAAGGCGCGCTCGACAGGCTCGCATTCACGACTGACACCCCGAACGCTGCCGGAAGCCGCGCGCCCGGATCTCGCCCCTGCTGCCCCGGGGCATGGTGGTGCCGTCCTCGGCGCGGATCTGGATTTCGGTGTCGGTGAGCTGGATGCCGGCGCAGCCGATGGATGCGCTCCTGCTCCTGGATGAGGGCGGGTCCATCGGTCGATGGCCGGATGGGGCTCTTCCTGCCGGCTGCCGAGACCGATCGCCGTGATCATGTGACTTTGCCGCCGCCCGTCCGTCGGAGGTGGCACCGTCGCACGTTCGCGCGGCGGTGCTTCGACGAAGCGTCTGAGGGGGTTCGGGGTCTCCGTCGGCGAAGTCATCGTCGGAGAGACGCACAACTCAGTTTTTCTCATTGTGTGTTGAGCGCCGCAATGGCGCTCGCACTGCCACATGTGGTCAGCACGCCCTGACGGGTGAATGTCCCGGCCCGGCGGGCGCCGGGCCGCACATGTCGCCCCCATGGCTGGTTTGCTGCAGCTGGAAACTGGCGCGAGGCTCCGGGGGGCCGCCGGCCGCCCCCGGTGGAAGCGGCGCCCTGCCGGGTGCCGAGCCCACCCGCGAAGGACCGATCGAAGGAGCGTCGTAGTGACGACGATGGGCACAGCAGGGGCGGACGAGACAGACGAGTCGTACGCGAACGAGCTGCCGGTACACAGCAGGGAGCCGGGAAACATCATCGTCAGGTGGATGAGCACCACCGATCACAAGACGATCGGCACGATGTACCTGGCCACGTCGTTCGGCTTCTTCGTCGTCGGTGGTGTGCTGGCTCTCGTCATGCGCGCCGAGCTGGCCCGTCCCGGCACGCAGATCGTCTCGAACGAGCAGTTCAACCAGGCGTTCACGATGCACGGCACGATCATGCTGCTGATGTTCGCGACGCCGCTGTTCGCCGGGTTCGCGAACTGGATCATGCCGCTGCAGATCGGCGCACCCGACGTGGCGTTCCCACGGCTGAACATGTTCGCGTACTGGCTGTACCTCTTCGGCTCGATCATCGCGGTGGCCGGCTTCCTCACCCCGAACGGCGCCGCGGACTTCGGTTGGTTCGCCTACTCCCCACTGACCGACGCGGTTCATTCACCGGGGATCGGCAGCGACATGTGGATCATGGGTCTGGCCTTCTCCGGCTTCGGCACGATCCTCGGCTCGGTCAACTTCATCACCACGATCATCTGCCTTCGCGCGCCCGGTATGACGATGTTCCGCATGCCGATGTTCGTGTGGACCGTGCTGCTGACCGGTGTACTGGTCCTGCTGGCCTTTCCGGTGCTGGCGGCTGCACTTCTGGTGCTGGAGGCAGACCGTAAGTTCGGGGCGCATGTGTTCGAGGCGGCCAACGGCGGTTCGCTGCTCTGGCAGCACCTCTTCTGGTTCTTCGGCCATCCGGAGGTGTACATCATCGCGTTGCCGTTCTTCGGCATCGTCAGCGAGGTCATTCCTGTCTTCAGCCGCAAGCCGATCTTCGGCTACGTCGGCCTGATCAGTGCCACCATCGCGATCGCGGGCCTGTCCGTGACCGTGTGGGCGCACCACATGTACGTCACCGGCGGTGTGCTGCTGCCGTTCTTCTCGTTCATGACCTTCCTCATCGCGGTACCGACCGGTGTGAAGTTCTTCAACTGGATCGGCACGATGTGGAAGGGATCGCTGTCCTTCGAGACACCGATGCTCTGGTCCATGGGCTTTCTGGTGACGTTCCTCTTCGGTGGTCTGACCGGCGTCATCCTGGCCTCGCCCCCGCTGGACTTCCACGTCTCGGACTCGTACTTCGTCGTCGCGCACTTCCACTACGTCGTCTTCGGCACCGTGGTCTTCGCGATGTTCTCCGGATTCCACTTCTGGTGGCCGAAGTTCACCGGCAAGATGCTGGACGAGCGGCTCGGCAAGATGACGTTCTGGACGCTGTTCGTGGGCTTCCACGGCACATTTCTGGTGCAGCACTGGCTCGGTGCCGAGGGCATGCCGCGTCGTTACGCGGACTATCTCGCCGCCGACGGCTTCACCGCGCTGAACACGATCTCGACGATCTCCTCGTTCCTGCTCGGCCTGTCGATGCTGCCGTTCTTCTACAACGTGTGGAAGACCGCCAAGTACGGCAAGAAGGTCGAGGTCGACGACCCGTGGGGCTTCGGCCGTTCGCTGGAGTGGGCGACCTCCTGCCCGCCGCCGCGGCACAACTTCGTCACCCTGCCGCGGATCCGTTCCGAGTCCCCGGCGTTCGACCTGCACCACCCCTCGGTACGGACCCTCGACGAGGGCGCCCACCGTCCCGGCGCCACACCCGCGACCCCCGGTGACCGGTAGGCGTGAGCGCGGCAGTCCGCCGAGAAGGAGGAAGGAGCACCGAGTGGACCCCGACAAGGAGAGCGCCCGCGGACTGGCACAGATGGAGGGCTATCTGCTGTGGAGCGCAGAGGTCGAGGAGGCGCGCAGGCTGGCCCGCCGTTTCACCGACGAACTGCCCTGGCTCACCACCACCCAGCGTGAGGACGTGGCCCGCGTGTACACCGCGGACCGTGTCGTCGCATCCCGGGCGATGGTGGCCCGGATCGCCACCCGCTCCACCGAACTGCGCGGCGAGTACAACGACCGCTATCGCAGGCTCAGGGCGCGCTGTGTCGCGGCGGCAGTCGTCACCGTCGGCGCGGTCAGTGGTACCTGCACGGCTCTCACCCTGCTGACCCGCTGACATCGGGCGGTCGTCCGTTCTGTCGTCCTCAGCAGGCGAACTCGGACCCGGTTCGTGAGGATGGTGGGTGACGGGCGTGTGTGACCTGGCAGGAGAACGGGCGCCCGCGCAGACCCGAGAAGGGACGGACACCGTGGCACGACCCAGGATTCTCGTCGTCGGCGCCGGATTCGGCGGGGTCGAGTGCGTACGCCGTCTGGAGCGCGCACTCAAACCCGGTGAGGCCGACATCGCGCTCGTCGCCCCGTTCTCGTACCAGCTCTACCTGCCACTTCTGCCGCAGGTGGCGTCAGGCGTGCTCACACCGCAGTCGGTCGCGGTGTCGCTGCGCCGCAGCCGTCGGCACCGCACCCGGATCATCCCCGGCGGGGCGATCGGCGTGGACACGACGGCGAAGATCTGCGTCATCCGCAAGATCACCGACGAGGTCGTCGACGAACGGTACGACTACATCGTCCTTGCCCCCGGCAGTGTCACGCGCACCTTCGACATCCCCGGCCTGCTCGACAACGCCCGCGGGATGAAGACTCTGGCCGAGGCCGCCTACATACGCGACCACGTGATCGCACAGCTGGACCTGGCGGACGCCAGCCACGACGAGGAGGAGCGGGCCTCCCGGCTGCAGTTCGTGGTGGTCGGCGGCGGATACGCGGGCACCGAGACCGCGGCCTGCCTGCAGCGGCTCACCACAAGTGCCGTCCGGTACTACCCCAGGCTGGACCCGAAACTCATCAAGTGGCATCTGATCGACATCGCCCCGAAGCTGATGCCCGAGCTGGGGGACAAGCTCGGGCTCAGCGCCCTGGAGGTGCTGCGCGAACGCGGGATCGACGTGTCGCTCGGAGTCTCGGTCGCCGAGGCGGGGCCGGACAAGGTGACGCTCACCGACGGCCGGGTGCTGCCCTGCCGCACGCTGATCTGGACGGCCGGTGTGACCGCGAGCCCGCTGGTCGCCACCTTCGGCGCGGAGACCGTACGGGGCCGTCTGGCGGTGACCCCGGAGATGACCCTGCCGGGCTTCGACGGTGTCTTCGCGCTCGGCGACGCCGCCGCCGTACCCGACCTGGTCAAGGGCGGCGGCGCGGTCTGCCCGCCCACCGCGCAGCACGCCATGCGGCAGGGCCGCAGGCTCGCCGACAACCTGATCGCCACGCTCCGTCACCAGCCGCTGAAGCCGTACGAACACAGAGACCTCGGGCTCGTCGTGGACCTCGGTGGCAGGGACGCGGTCTCCAAGCCGCTCGGCGTCGAGATGCACGGAATCGCCGCGCAGGCCGTGGCCCGCGGCTACCACTGGTCGGCGATGCGGACCAATGTGGCCAAGGCCCGGGTCATGACGAACTGGATGCTCAACGCCATAGCCGGTGACGATTTCGTACGCACCGGATTCCAGTCCCGCAAGCCGGGCACCTTGCGCGAGTTCGAGCACACGAACTCCTACCTCACCCCGGAACAGGTCCGCCAGCACACCGCCTCATTGACCGCCCGAGGCTGATCCGGGACAAGTCAGGGAGCGGCATGTCGCGTCGGTGAGGCGACGGGCCACCGTTCTCACACGTCGCGGATCCGCAGATCCATCCGGTCGAGGTGGTCGGTGTCCGCGACGAGGTCGATCGCGACGATTCGACCGGCCTCGACGGTGAAGCCGATGACGACCCGCGGTCCTCCGCCCGGGGCCCAGACGGCGCCGGGAAGCCCGTCGATCAGGGCGGGCCGTGCTGCCGAGGCGCGCGCCGCGAACGTGCCGGCCACCGCAGCGGCCCCCACCGCCCCGGCCACGCCCGACAAGGCCGCCGCAGAGTCGACACGGAGTACGACGTCGGGATCGAGCAAGGCCAGCAGCGAATCGAAGTGGCCGCCGCGCGAAGCGGCCAGGAAGGCGTCGACGACTTCACGCCGACGGGCCATGTCGGTCCCGGGATCCGGGACCGTGCCCTGTACGCGCCGGCGCGCCTGACTGGCGAGCTGCCGGGTCGCGGCCGGGGTGAGTTCCACGATGGGGGCGATCTCGTCGAACGGCACGGCGAACATGTCGTGCAGCACGAACGCCAGACGTTCCGCGGGCGACAGCGTGTCCAGCACCACGAGCAGCGCCAGCCCGACCGAGTCGGTGAGCTCCGCCCGCTCCTCCGGCCCGACGCCGAAGTCGTGGCCCACGGCGGACCCCGGCAGCCGCGATTCCCAGGGATCCTCACGGCGGGTCTCGCGGCTGCGCAGAATGTCGAGCGAGACCCGGGCGACGACCGTCGTCAGCCATCCACGGAGGTTCGCCACGTCTCCGACGTCGGTGCGGACGAGTCGCAGCCAGGTGCTCTGGACGGCGTCGTCGGACTCTGCGGCCGAGCCGAGCATCCGGTAGGCCACTGCCCGCAGCCGGGGCCGGTGCTCCTCGAAGCGGGCCGCCAGGAGTTCCTGTTCGTCCATCGGTCGCTCTCCTCCGTCGCTCCGTGTCGTACGAGTGACCCATGGGACCAGGCCTTTGCGACACGCTCCGGGAGCCGACACGCCGACACGCCGACACGCGAGGGAGGCCGGCACTCCGACACGCGCGGGAGGCCGGTGACCGCCGGAGAGCGGGCACCGGCCTCCCGGAGACCGGGCGGCTCAGCCGTTGCCTTCGTGGCCCGCGGTCAGCGCCGGGTCGCGCTCCACCACCGGGTCCAGAACGTCGTCGATGGCCTTGAGCAGATCCGCGTCGAACCTCACGCCCGCTGCCCTCACGTTCTCCGTGACCTGCTCGGGCCGGGAGGCACCGATGATCGCGGCGGAGACGTTGGGGTTCTGCAGCACCCAGGCGACGGCCAGCTGAGCAAGGCTCAGACCGGCCTGGTTCGCCAGCGGCCCCAGCTGCTGGACCCGCTCCAGGACGTCGTCGCGGAGCCAACCGGCGACGAACGATGCCCCGCCCTTGTCGTCCGTAGCCCGCGAACCGGCCGGCGGCTGCGCCCCCGGCTTGTACTTGCCCGTCAGCACGCCCTGGGCGATCGGCGACCAGACGATCTGACCGATGCCGAGCTCCTCGGACGCGGGCACGACTTCACTCTCGATGACCCGCCACAGAGCCGAGTACTGCGGTTGGTTGGAGACGAGCGGAACATTGAGCTCGCGGGCCAGGCCGTGTCCGGCGCGCAGTTGGTCCGCCGTCCACTCCGAGACGCCGATGTAGAGGGCCTTGCCGGAGCGGACCACGTCGGCGAACGCCTCCATGGTCTCCTCCAGCGGCGTGCTGTGGTCGTAGCGGTGCGCCTGGTACAGGTCCACATAGTCGGTCTGCAGCCGGCGAAGCGAGTTGTCGATCGACTCGAGGATGTGCTTGCGGCCCAGACCGCGGTCGTTCTGCCCGGGGCCGGTCGGGAAGTAGACCTTCGTGAACACCTCGATGCTCTCGCGGCGCTGGTCCTTCAGCGCCCGGCCGAGGACGGCCTCGGCGCGGGTCTCGGCGTAGACGTCCGCGGTGTCGAAGGTGGTGATTCCGGCGTCCAGGGCGGCCCGGATACAGGCGGCGGCCGCGTCCTCCTCCACCTGGGAGCCGTGGGTGATCCAATTCCCGTAGGCGATCTCACTGATCGTCAGACCGCTGCGGCCGAGTCGGCGGAATTCCATGTGCCTGCTCTCCCTGTGCTGATGCGTGAACACGTCATGCTAAGCGTGCGCCGGTGTGCCGGCCGGGAGGACTCAGGCGTCGGGCACGGTGCCCTGGATCCGGCGGAGGAAGTCCGCGTTGTCGGGGGTCTGCCGGATCCTGTCCAGCAGCACTTCCAGCATCGCCTGCGGGTCCCTCGTGTGCAGTGCGCGCCGCAGTCCTCGTACGGCGGTCAGTTCGGCGGCGGGGAGCAGCAGTTCCTCTCGGCGGGTGCCGGACTGCGGAATGTTCACGGCCGGGTGGATCCGTCTGTCCGCCAGTGCGCGGTCCAGCCGGAGTTCCATGTTCCCGGTGCTCTTGAGCTCTTCGAAGAAGTAGTCGTCGGCGCGGGACCCGGTGTCCGTCAGCGCGGTGGCGAGGATGGTCAGCGAGCCGCCCTCCTCGGTGCGGCGCGCGGCGCCGAAGAGTCGCTTGGGTCCGAGCAGGGCGGCGGCGTCCACACCACCGCTGAGGGTGCGGCCTCCGGCGGACGCCGCGTTGTTGTGGGCACGGCACAGCCGGGTGAGCGAGTCGAGCAGGATCACCACGTCCTGGCCCTGCTCGACGAGCCGCTTGGCGCGTTCCACCGCGAGTTCGGCGAGGGCGATGTGCTCCTTCGCGGGCCGGTCGAACGTAGAGGCGAACACGTCGCCGCGCACGGAACGGCGCATGTCCGTCACCTCCTCGGGGCGCTCGTCGAGCAGCACCACCATGAGGGGGCACTCCGGATGGTTGGCTGCGACAGCGGCGGCGATCTGCTGCAGCAGGACTGTCTTGCCGGTCCTGGGCGGGGCGACGATCAGCCCGCGCTGTCCCTTGCCGACGGGGGCGACGAGATCGACGATGCGGGTTGCCGGGCTGCCGCCGGGTGTCTCCAGACGCACCGTTGCCCGGGGTGGAGAGGGGTGAGATCGGCGAAGTGCGGCCGGCCCTTCAGCGCCTGCGGGGGACGGCCGTTGATCCGCTCGACCGCTGACAGGGTGCGCGGCCGGTCGCAGAGGCCTTCGACGAGATCGCCCCTGCGCAGGCCGTGCCGGCGGACGAGGGCCGCAGGTACCTGGACGTCGGCGGGGGAGGGGTGGCCGCCGTCTGTGCGCAGCGCGCCGTGCCCCTGGTGCGTCAGGTCGAGGACTCCTGCCACGTTCGTCGGCAGTTGTCGCTGGTCAAGAGGGTGCTTGAGGGTGGTGGTCATGCGGGGTGGTCCTTTCGCGACATGGCGAATGAAGGGGCCCGACGGATGCGTAGGGGCGGTGGGATCACGCCCCGGACGACGGGCAGGAAAGTCCGTACCGGACTGGAGGAAGGTGGTGCGGGAAGCTGCGTCGCCGGTCAGGAAAGGACGGACGGAGCAGCGACAGGAAGGAGAACGGCACCGGCGCCCGAATCGGGGCGTTACACACGTGCCGTTTGCACTTTACCACCTGGCGGACGCGTCAGGTGCCGGGAATACGGAAGGGCGGTGGCTGCTGTGCAGCCACCGCCCTTCCCTGCTCGCCCTGCCCGGTCCGCTCAGTCGCCCCGGAAAGCGCCGAGGATCTCTTCGGCCGCGAGGGTTGCCGTCAACTCGCCGTCACGCACGCGCTGTTCGAGCGAAGGTGTGAGCGCACGGACCTGCGGATGGCTGCGCAAGCTGTCCAGCAGCTCGTCGCGCACCATCGTCCAGGTCCAGTCGACCTGCTGGTCACGCCGCTTCGCGGCCAGCCGCCCCGTCGAGTCGAGCAGCGCACGGTGCTGCTCCAGCCGCTCCCACAGGGTGTCGAGGCCGGTCGACTCACGGGCACTGCACGTCAGCACCGGCGGAGTCCAGGCCGCGTCCGCCGGGTGCATCAGCCGCAGGGCGCCCGCCAGTTCGCGGCCCGCCGCACGCGCGTCCCGCTCGTGCGGACCGTCGGCCTTGTTCACCGCGATCGCGTCCGCCAGCTCCAGTACGCCCTTCTTGATGCCCTGCAGCTGATCGCCGGTGCGGGCCAGCGTGAGCAGCAGAAACGTGTCGACCATCTGGGCCACGGCCGTCTCCGACTGGCCCACCCCGACCGTCTCCACCAGCACCACGTCGTAACCCGCCGCCTCCATCACCACGATGGACTCCCGGGTCGCCTTGGCCACCCCGCCCAGCGTCCCGGCGGTGGGGGAGGGGCGGACGAACGCCGCAGGATCGACCGCAAGCCGCTCCATCCTGGTCTTGTCGCCCAGGATGGAGCCGCCGGTCCGGCTGGAGGACGGATCGACGGCCAGCACCGCGACCCGGTGCCCCAGCCCGGTGAGCATCGTGCCCAGTGCATCGATGAACGTGGACTTCCCGACCCCCGGTACGCCACTGATTCCGACGCGCCGCGCGTTGCCGGAGTGCGGCAGCAGCTCACGCAGCAACTGCTGGGCCAGCGCCCGGTGATCGGGGCGGGTGGACTCGACGAGAGTGATGGCGCGCGCGATGTGCGCCCGCTTCCCGTCGAGCACCCCCTTCACATAGCTGTCGATTTCGATCGTCGGAGGCATCGGGTCAGCGGCTCACAGCTCATGGCCGAGCGCGGCACCGAGCCGCGTCACCAGATCGAAGGCGGCATCGGGGATCACCGTGCCCGGCGGGAACACGGCCGCCGCACCCGCCTCGTGCAGCGCTTCGACGTCCTGCGGCGGGATCACCCCGCCGACCACGATCATGATGTCGTCGCGGCCCTCGGCGGCCAGCTCCTCACGGAGCGCCGGTACGAGGGTGAGGTGCCCGGCAGCCAGCGAGGAGACGCCCACGATGTGCACATCCGCCTCGACCGCCTGCCGCGCCACCTCGGCCGGCGTCTGGAACAGCGGGCCGACATCGACGTCGAAGCCCAGGTCGGCGAAGGCCGTCGAGATCACCTTCTGACCGCGGTCGTGACCGTCCTGGCCCATCTTGGCGACCAGGATGCGCGGACGGCGCCCCTCCGCCTCCTCGAACCGGCCGACCAGCGTCCGGGTACGGTCCACGGAAGGTGACTCCCCTGCCTCGTTGCGGTACACACCGGAGATCGTACGGATCTGCCCCGCATGCCTCCCGTACACCTTCTCCAGGGCGTCCGAGATCTCGCCGACCGTGGCCATCGCCCGCGCCGCGTCGACCGCCAGCGCCAGCAGATTGCCTTCGAGACCCGCGCCGGGACCGCTCTCGGCCGCGGCCGTCAGTGCCCGCAGGGCGGACTGGCAGGCTGCCTCGTCGCGCTCCGCGCGCAGCCGCCGCAGCTTCTCGATCTGTTGGGTGCGCACCGAGGAGTTGTCGACCTTGAGCACATCGATCTGCTCTTCCGTCTCCACCCGGTACTTGTTGACTCCGATCACCGGCTGCCGCCCGGAGTCGATCCGCGCCTGGGTACGGGCCGCGGCCTCCTCCACCCGGAGCTTGGGGATGCCCGCGTCGATGGCCTGCGCCATCCCGCCCGCTGCCTCGACCTCCTCGATGTGCTGCCAGGCCCGCCGCGCCAGGTCGTACGTCAGCTTCTCCACGTACGCGCTGCCGCCCCACGGGTCGATGACCCGGCCGGTACCCGATTCCTGCTGGAGCAGCAGCTGGGTGTTCCGGGCGATCCGCGCCGAGAAGTCCGTCGGCAGTGCGAGGGCCTCGTCGAGCGCGTTGGTGTGCAGCGACTGCGTGTGTCCCTGGGTGGCGGCCATGGCCTCCACGCAGGTCCGGGTGACGTTGTTGAACACGTCCTGCGCGGTCAGCGACCAGCCCGAGGTCTGCGAATGGGTGCGCAGCGAGAGGGACTTGGCGTTCTTCGGTTCGAACTCCTTGACCAGCTTCGCCCACAGCAGGCGGGCCGCCCGCATCTTCGCGATCTCCATGAAGAAGTTCATGCCGATCGCCCAGAAGAACGACAGCCGGGGTGCGAACGCGTCCACATCGAGACCCGCGTCCCGACCGGCCCGCAGGTACTCCACCCCGTCGGCGAGGGTGTACGCCAGCTCCAGGTCGGCCGTCGCGCCCGCCTCCTGGATGTGATACCCGGAGATGGAGATCGAGTTGTAGCGCGGCATCTTCTGCGAGGTGTACGCGAAGATGTCGGAGATGATCCGCATGGAGGGCTTCGGCGGATAGATGTAGGTGTTGCGGACCATGAACTCCTTGAGGATGTCGTTCTGGATGGTCCCGGCCAGCTTCTCGGGCGGTACACCCTGTTCCTCGGCGGCCACGATGTACAGCGCGAGTACGGGAAGCACCGCTCCGTTCATCGTCATCGACACCGTCATCCTGTCCAGCGGGATGCCGTCGAACAGTTGGCGCATGTCGTAGATCGAGTCGATCGCCACACCGGCCATGCCGACGTCGCCGGTCACCCGCGGGTGGTCACTGTCGTAGCCGCGGTGGGTCGGCAGGTCGAAGGCGACGGAGAGTCCCTTCTGCCCGGCTGCGAGGTTGCGGCGGTAGAAGGCGTTGGACTCCTCGGCCGTGGAGAACCCCGCGTACTGCCGGATCGTCCAGGGCTGGTTGACGTACATCGTCGGGTAGGGACCGCGCAGATACGGGGCCATGCCCGGATACGTACCGAGGAAGTCGAGCCCTTCCAGGTCACGCCCGGTGTACAGCGGCTTGACCTCGATGCCTTCCGGAGTCTCCCACAGAAGATCGCCGTCGGAGCCACCGGTGGACTCCTTCACCGCCGTGTGCCACTGGTCCTCGGACCCCTCGGCGCCGGTGCCCGGCCCGAGTTCGATGTCGGAGAAGTCGGGGATCCGCATTACGCCACACCCATACGGTCGAGAACGGAGGAGAGCACGGCCACCACGTCGCAGCCCGCGAAGACGTACTCGTCGACACCGGGATACTCGGCGGGCCGGCCCGCGAGGAACACCCGCTGCGCGCCGGTCGCGCGCAGCGCCGAGGCCACGGCTTCCGCCTGCTCGGCGTACAGCGCGTCACCGGAACACAGGCACGCCACCGTGGCCCCACTGGTCGCGAAGGCCTCGGCCGCCGTCGAGGCGTCCACCGTCGCCGGGTCGTGCACGGGCTCGATCCCGCCCGCCTGGAACAGGTTCGAGGCGAACGTGGCCCGCGCGGTGTGCGCCGACGCGGGGCCGAGCGCCGCAAGGAACACCCGGGGCCGTCGGCCCGTCGACGCCAGATGGGCGTCCGACCGGGCACGCAACGCCTCGAACGCCTCGTCACGACGCACCGTGGGCAGCCCGCCCGACGCGCCGTCGGCGGCGGGGGTCACCTCGCGCTCCACCGGGCGCTCCGCAAGGTGCGGGAACTCGCTGACACCGGTGACCGGCTCCTTGCGCCGTGCCAGATCCTTGCTGCGCGCCGCCCAGGTCTCCGCCAACCGCTCACCGATCAGGCCGGAGCCGAGCGCCGCGGCCTGACCGCCGGCCCGCTCGATCTCCTGGAAGAACGCCCAGGCGGAGTCGGCGAGTTCAGCGGTCAGCCGCTCCACGTACCAGGAGCCGCCCGCCGGGTCGATCACCCGGGCCAGATGCGACTCCTCCATGAGGATCGTCGACGTGTTACGGGCGATACGACGGGCGAACGCGTCCGGCAGACCCAGCGCGTGATCGAACGGCAGCACGGTGACGGAGTCGGCCCCGCCGACGCCCGCGCCCAGACATGCCAGTGTCGTCCGCAGCATGTTCACCCACGGATCGCGCCGCGTCATCATCACCGACGACGTCACCGCGTGCTGGCGCTGCGCGCCGGCGTCCGCGGCCCCGCACACCTCGGCGACCCGCGCCCACAGCCGGCGCGCCGCGCGCAGCTTGGCGATGGTCAGGAACTGGTCGGCGGTGGCCGCGTACCGGAACTCCAACTGGGCACAGGCCGCGTCGACGGAGAGCCCCGCCCCGGTCAGCGCGCGCAGATAGGCCACACCGGTCGCCAGCGAACTGCCCAGCTCCTGGGCCGCCGATCCACCGGCCTCGTGGTACGGCAGCGCGTCCACGGTCAGCGCCCGCAGCCCGGGATACTCCTTGGCGCACCGCTCGGCCCAGTGCACGGCGGCCGCCGGCTCCGGTGCACTGCCGCTGCGCGCCGCGTGGCCCAGTGGGTCGGCGCCGAGAGTGCCGCGGGCGGACTCCGGGGCCACGCCCCGCTCCGCATACAGCCGCAACAACTCCGTTGCGGCGGAGTCGAGTTCGCTGCCCGCGTCGAGCACGACCGGAGCCAGATCGAGATAGACGCCGTCCAGCGCACGCGCGAGCCCGGACACCGGCACGCCCGTCGCACCGCCGACGGTCAGCCACAACGAGGTGACACCGTTCTCCAGATCTGCGAGCACGGCTTCGTTGAGCCGGGACGGATCCGTCAGGCTGTGCCGCTGCCGTACGTCCCAGCCGTTCGCCGCGTTCCCCTCGGCCTTGCTGCCGCGGGTGAAGGGGGCGAAGCCCGGAAAACCGGCATCGGGCGCGTCATCGCGTGAGGTGTACAGAGGGCGGGTGATGAGCCCGGCCTCCACTGTGGTGGACAGTGCTTCCTCGGCTGCCGAACCCGCAACATCCTTGCCCGACTTGCGCAGCACACCTTCGACAAGGCTCTGCCACTGCTCATGGGCTGGGTCAGGGAATTCGGCGGCCAACGAAAGCCCGTCAGCAGGCAGGACCGTCATGCCCAGATGCTAGGCGAAGGCTCAGATGAGCAGCAGGGGAACCGCCTGTGACCTTGCCCTCTCCGCGCGCACTTGATCCTTTACGGACGGTGGCGTAATCGGGGAGCTGTCGGCGGTCAGGACCGGGCACCCCTGCCGCCCCGCCCGCCGCTGTTCGACACCCCCTCGTGACACCCGATCGGCCCACTCGCGTCCGGGTACACCGCACCCGGCTCACCGGTCCCGCCGGTTTCGGCGGCGTCTGTCCGATCGTCACCCCCGACCCCGTCGAAGCGGTATCGGCACCGACCGCGTCCGCGCATTCGATCAGGGACCCCGCAAGGCGGCCGCTCAGCTCTCCGTTCCAGGGGAATTGCCACAGTGCATCACGAAATATCCGAAGTTATGCTGCAGGCAATCCATCCGTCAGGAGAGGACACGCCCGTGACTGTGGGACCTGTGGAGTACCTCGTCGTCGCATTTCCCGGGAGCCGTTTCACCGGGGCCATTGCGCCGGCGCTGGCCGAAGCGGTCGCCTCGAAGGCGGTGCGGATCCTCGACCTGACGTTTGTGTACCGGGGCGAGGACGGCACGCTCGAATCAGTGGAGCTGGACGACCTCGACCCTGATGACCTGGTGTCGTTCGAGCCGGTCGAGGGAGTGGTCGGTGGCCTGTTGAACAGCGAGGACATCCGGACTCTCGGGGAGAGCGTGCCACCGGGCAGCTCCGCCGCACTGATCGTGTGGGAGGACCTGTGGGCCGTGCCGCTCACAGCGGCCGTCCGGGCCTCGGGCGGTCAGGTGGTGGCGCATGAGCGGATCCCCGCCGAGATCGCGGAGGCGGCCGTGGCCGCCGGCGGTCCCACCGGCTGACCTTGCCCGGCCCGCAACAGGCCGTCGCACCGTACGCACCGCACCGCACTGGAAGGGGCGCACATCATGCCGATTTTCCGAGGACCGGGCATGAACCGCAGAGGACCGGGACTGCTGGGCACCGTGGCGCGCACCGCCGTCGTCGCGGGCACGGCATCGGCGGTCAGCGGACGGGTCCAGCAGCGCCAGCAGCAGAGGTGGGGCGCGCAGGAAGCGGCCGCACAGGAGGAGGCCACCGCACAGCAGCAGACCCCCCCTGCCCGGGCAGCGGCTCCCGCGCCCCCGGCGGACGACATCATCGACCGGCTGGAACGACTGGCCGAGCTGAAGAAGCAAGGGATCCTGACCGACGCCGAGTTCGAGGCGCAGAAGGCGAAGATTCTGGCCGGCTGAATCCGGCCGGGGCGAATCCATTCATCAGCCGTGTCGGCAGTAAGCCGTGCCCGGAATGAGTCGCGTCCGGAATAAGGGGAATCCATCGTGCAAACCGCCAGGGCCGTTGCGGCTGCCACCGTTGTCAATCTGCGTGACCTGGGCGGCATTTCGCTGGGTCGCGACCGCTGCTTCCGGTCGGGAGCGGTGCTGCGCTCCGGACCGCTCAGCGCATTCGACGCGGCCCGGGACGTGGCGGTGACCGCCCTGGGGATCCGGACGGTCGTCGATCTGCGCACCGCCGACGAGCGCATGGCGGCCCCCGACCGGCTGCCGCCCGGAGCCCGGCTCTTCGTCGCCGACGTCCTCGGCGACAACCCGGGCGTGGCACCCGCCCGGCTGCGCGCGCTGCTCAGCGATCCGGTGGCCGCGGAGGAGGTGCTCGGGGGTGGAAAGGCCGAGGGGCTGTTCGCGCAGACCTACCGGAAGCTGGTGCTGTCGCCGGGCGCCGCGGCCGCCTACCGTGCCTTCGTCGAGACGGCCGCGGACGACCGTGCCCGGCCGGTGCTGTTCCACTGCACGGCGGGCAAGGACCGCACCGGGTGGGCCACCGCGCTGCTCCTGCTCATGGTCGGGGCGTCACGCGATGTGGTACGGGCGGAGTTCCTCGCCGTGAATCCGGTGGTGCGGGCTGCCTTCCAGCCGTATGTGCAGGGCTTCCTGGACGCGGGCGGCGATCCCGAGATCGCAGCCGCGATCATCGAGGTCCGTCCCCGCTATCTCTCGACCGCGCTCGACGCGATGGACGAACGGTGGGGCGGTCTGGACGGCTATGTGCGTGACGGTCTGCGCATCCCCGAGCCCGTGGTGGAGCGGCTGCGGAGCGGGCTCGTGGTCTCCGCCCGGCCGGAACCGGCCATTGCCGCCACCTGATCGGCCAAAGCGGTCATCCGCGAAGGATCCATCGGTCGACTCCATACCCCTGACGGGTAGGTCGTCGCCTGCCTGCACGGCCGAGGTGATTGCCGTGGGCCGGGCCGCGGACGAGGACACTCCGCGGTCATACGCGAGGAGCGGCCCGGGTACCGGGGAACCGGCGCCCGGACCACCCTCGGTATCGTGGGAGTACGGGATCAAGGGTTCTCCGAGAGGGGTGCACGTTGACCGAGCGCAAACCCGCCGGTGTCAGCTTCGAATCGTGGGTCGACAAGCAGATCCGTGAGGCCGAGCAGCGCGGCGACTTCTCCCAGCTGCCGGGTTTCGGCAAGCCGCTGCCCGGTATCGACCGCCCGTACGACGAAACCTGGTGGATCAAGGCGAAGATGCAGCGTGAGGGGGTGTCGATGCTGCCGCCGGCCCTGGCCCTGCGCAAGGAGGCGGAGGACACCCGTGCCTCGGTGTCCGAAGCCCGCTCGGAGGCCGAGGTGCGCCGGATGCTCACCGAGGTCAACGAGAAGATCGAGGCGGCGATCCGCAGGCCGCCGCCGGGCCCCCTGCTGAACATGCGCCCGTTCGACATCGACGCCGTGGTCGAGGCATGGCGTGCGGAGCGCGGTCCGGCGTAGGTCACGGCAGCGGGCAGGGGAGGCCGGGAGTGGACCCGGCCTCCGATGCGTAATACTCCCTTTATGAAACCGAGTGTTACGCGACCGGTCGGCGGGGCAGGCTGCCGGGATGTGCTGATCCGGCGGGCGACGGCGCGCGACGCCAAGCGTCTCACCCGGTTGGTCAGGAACTCCCGCGCCTACGAGGGGCCGTACGCGCCCATGGTCGCCGGATACCGGGTGGGGCCCGACTACATCGAGACCCATCGTGTCTTCGTGGCCGTCCACAGCGGTACGGACCAGTTGCTCGGGTTCTACTCGCTGGTGCTCGAACCGGCCGAACTGGATCTGATGTTCGTCGCCGACGATGCGCAGGGTCTCGGTATCGGACGGCTGCTGATCGCGCATCTGCGCGGCGAGGCGCAGCTGGCCGGGCTCACCGGTGTTCGCATCGTCTCGCATCCGCCTGCCGAGGGCTTCTACCGCAGTGTCGGTGCCCTGCGGACCGGCACTGCCACGGCCAACCCGCCCGCGGTGATGTGGGACCGTCCCGAACTGACACTTCCGGTCGCCTGACAGGCCGCGAGGGAGCCCGGCCGGGACCCGGTGACCCGGATCCCGGCCGAACGGCCGGGACCCGGTGACCCGGATCCCGGCCGAACGCCTGGTGCGCCGGGAACCGTTACGAGGCGAAGCCACCGTACGGGCGCGTGATGAGCTCCATGGCATGTCCGGCGGGGTCGAGGAAGTAGATGCCCCGGCCGCCGTCGTTGTGGTTGATCTCGCCCGGATGCTTCCGGTGCGGATCGGCCCAGTAGGTGATCCCGAGCTCCTTGATGCGGGCGTACGACGTATCGAACTCCGCCTCCGAGACCAGGAAGGCGTAATGCTGCCCGACGATCGATTCGGCGGGAATGGTCGCGAAATCCAGCGTGACCCCATTTGCCGTGGCGACCGCCACGAACGGGCCCCATTCCGCCCCGATTTCCAGACCCAGGATGTGTGCAAGGAATTCGGCGGATTCCCGGTTGTTCCGGGCGTGAATGATGGTGTGATTCAACTCGACTGACACTGTGGAATGCCTCCAACGGGCATCTCACGGGCACCTCCACGCCTCACCCGGCCGGTGACCGGCGCGCGATGCCGTATTCAAGATCGTAGGCGCGTCCGGCACCGTTCGTCGAGGGCATGGCCGACGGCGCATTCGGGCTGCCGCCCCGACGTGAGATCTCTACGGTGGGGTAGGAGGCGGCGCAACGGGTTCGACAGCTACCGCGGACGGAGGCTCACGGTGACCCCGACACCCGGCGAGGACCGCGAAGCGGACAGCGGTCGGGAGTCCGACCTCGGCCGCCACGAGACGGCCGAGGAGCGGGCGGACCGGCTGTGGACGGATCTGCTCCAGGAACTGCGCGTCGCCCAGACCGGCGTCCAGATCCTGTTCGGCTTTCTGCTGGCCGTCGTCTTCCAGTCGCGGTTCGCCGCTCTGTCGGACATGAACCGCACCATTTATGTGGTCACCGTGATGCTGGGGTCGGCCACGGCCGCCGCGCTGATCGGGCCCGTCTCCCTCCACCGGCTGCTCACCGGGCACCGGCTCAAGCCGCAGACCGTGGTGTGGGCGTCGCGACTGACCGTGCTCGGCCTCGTGCTGCTGTTCTGCACGATGTGCTCCGCGCTGCTGCTCATCCTGCGGGTGGCCCTCCACAACGCGCTCGCACTGTGGCTGGTGGGCGCCATGGCCCTGTGGTTCCTCATCTGCTGGTTCGTGTTCCCCGTCTGGGTGCTGGCGCGCTCGGCATCGGAAGGCGAGAAGTGACCTCGGAGGCGTACGCGGCGTGCGGCGGGCAGCCGAACAGTTGACTGCGACCGTTCGGCTCAGATGTCCTCGGCAGCCGGGCTTCGGATGTCGGTGACGGTGAAGAGCCCGCCGTCCGGGTCCAGCAGGGTTGCCTCCGTGCCGTGCCCCTGTGTCCGCTGCTCGACCACCGAACCCCCGTGCTGCCGCGCCGCCGAGACGGCTGCCGCCACATCGGACACCGGGAAGTGGACCTGCCAGTGCGGGCGGACCAGTGGATCCGGCGCGGCCTCGACCGCACCGGAGCTGATCCGGGCCAGCCGCTTGCCGCCGCAGTCCACCACGACCTCGTCCTTCTCGTACGAGACCTCGCAGCAGCCGGGACGTCCGGTCGCCCAGTCGAGGACCTGGCCGTAGAAGATCGCGGCGTCGAAAGCGTCCCTGGTGCGCAGTTCGAGCCACGCGTTCGAGTGGTCGTCGGGCGCCGGCGGTGAGGTCGCCGCTTCGGTCCGCTCCCAGATGCCGAACACCGCGCCGTCGCGGTCCGCCGCCAGGGCGCCGCGTCCCTTGCCGAGTGCCAGTGGCCCCACCGCCACCGTGCCGCTGCGCTCACGGATACGCGACGCAGCCACATCGGCGTCCTGCACGGCGAAGTACGGAGTCCATGCCACCGCGACCCGGATGGCTGTGGCGATCGCCGCGATACCGGCCACCGGTACGTCGTCGCGGCGTGCGACGGAGAATTCCTGCCCCAGCTTTCCCGGCCGGAACGACCACCCCAGCGTGGCGGTGTAGAACTCCTGTGCCGACTTGAGGTCCCGGGTCATGAGGTTGACCCAGCAGGGCGCCGACGGTCCGGTCAGCGGTGCCGAGGGGGGCGCGGTCCTGGGTCTGCTTCCCGTCATGGTGCTGCTGCCTTCATCGGTTCTGCGGCACACGCATGCCGTGGCGGTCGGGCCTCTACCAGCCTCACTTCGGTCGGTCGGTCGCGCAACACGCGCCGATGCGGACATGCACCTGCTCAGTCGCGCGTCTCGTCCTTCTCGTGCCGGATGGGCTCGTTCCCGTGGTCACCCAGTTCGTAGGGGGAGAGCCCTCGCCCGTCGGCCGGGAAGCTGTCGTCGCCGTGGACGTCGCGCTCCTCGACGTGTGTGCGGTGGTCCGGCCGCAGCGGCTGCTCATCGGGCCGGGGCGGCGGCAGTTCCTCGGCCCGGCGCCGCCGTCCCAGCCAGACGGCGCCGATCAGCATGCCCACGAGGGCCACGCCGACGATCGCCATCACGACGCCGAGCGCACCCCGCCCGTCCGCGAGCGTGACGGCCAGGGAATTGAGGGCTCCATTCGATACGTCCATGCATGCCGGATACCCCGAGCCGGGGCCGTCACTCGGCTATGACCTTGAATTCATGTTTTAAGTGGATATAACGAGAAAGGAGTTTCAGTGCTCGCCGACCGCTTCGTGTCGCCGACACCCAGCCGTGGGGTGAGCCTGGAGGAGGGGCAGCACCGAGAGCGGAAGGAACCCCCCGTGAACAGCACACAGGAGCAGGCAGACGAGAACCGGTACGGCAAGGAGGTGGCGGTCGCCGTCAGCGGATGCTCGAAGGACGACGCACGGATGGTCTTCGACGTGCTGCGGGCCGCCTTCACCACCGACCGCGCCTCGGTGGACGTGCCGCAGGACCTGGGCGGGAAACGACCCACCGTATGGAACGTGACCGTCGATGTGTCCGAGGCGAGGGTGGTCTCGGGCCCCATCACGATCGGCAGGCCCGTGACACTCGATGTGCAGGGCGGCTACTGGGCGGTCGACGAGCTCAGGAGGCACCTGGCGGACGCCTTCACGGTGCGGGTCGTCGGAACGGTCTCCGGCGACCAGGAGGAGGAGGTACGCCTGCGGGTGGAGAGCAGGTGAGGCGCGCACCTGCGCCCGGAGTCGGCGCAATGCATCGGGAGGCCTCGGCGTATCTGGTACAAAGCACCCAAAAGCTACTGCTTTGAGAGGTGCGAACGGGTGGAACATGCGAGCCGGTGGGAGGGCGGTGCCGGTGATCCGGAGTCGGCTCTTCACCGTTCGACGCTGACGCTGCACATCAACGGAACCGAACGGACCCTGTCGCTCGACCACCGCACCACCGTCCTGGACGCGTTGCGTGAGCACCTCGGCCTCACCGGCGCGAAGAAGGGCTGCGACCACGGCCAGTGCGGGGCGTGCACCGTCATCGTCGACGGCCGGCGCGCCAACAGCTGTCTGCTGCTCGCCGTCGCACACGACGGGTCCGCGATCACCACCGTCGAGGGGCTCGCCGACGGGGACGAGCTGCATCCCCTGCAGGAAGCCTTCCTCGCCCGGGACGCCCTGCAGTGTGGATACTGCACCCCCGGCCAGATCTGCTCGGCGGTGGGCATGCTCGCCGAGGCAGCCGACGGCTTCCCGTCCCACGCCACCGAAACAGGCCTGCCCGGCTCCGGCCCGGCCCGGCTCACTGCCACCGAGATCCGCGAACGGATGAGCGGCAACCTGTGCCGCTGCGGGGCGTACCCCCGAATCGTCGAAGCGATCCTGGACGTGGCGCCGTGAAGCCGTTCGAGTATCTGCGCGCCCGCAGCACCGCCGAGGCGGTCCGCGCGAGCGCCGCTCGCCCCGGAGCCGTGTATCTCGGCGGAGGCACCAATCTGATCGACCTGATGAAGCTGGGTGTGACCACCCCCGACCTGCTCATCGACGTCAGCGGGCTGCCCCTGGACCAGGTGACGGACACGGCCGACGGCGGTCTGCGCATCGGCGCGACCGTGCGCAACAGCGACCTCGCCGGCCATCGCACCGTGCGCACCCGCTACCCCGCCCTGTCGCAGGCACTGCTCTCCGGGGCCTCCGGGCAGCTCCGGAACACCGCCACGACCGGCGGAAACCTGCTGCAGCGCACCCGCTGCCCGTACTTTCAGGACACCTCGAAGCCCTGCAACAAGCGGGCACCGGGCACCGGCTGTCCCGCCCGCGAAGGCGCCCACCGGGATCTCGCCGTCCTCGGTCACTCCGTGGACTGCGTCGCCACCCAACCCTCGGACATGGCCGTCGCCCTGGCCGCCCTGGACGCGGTGGTCCAGCTGTACGGACCGGACGGCGAACGCTCCGTACCCGTCACCGACTTCCACCGGCTGCCGGGGGACACACCCGAGCGCGACACGGTGATCCGGCCGGGCGAGCTGATCACCGAGGTGCTGCTGCCGCCCGGTCCGGACAGCGCGGTCTCCCTCTACCGCAAGGCTCGCGACCGCGCCTCGTACGCCTTCGCCCTGGCCTCCGTCGCCGCGGTCGTCACCGTTCGCGACGGCCGGATCCAGCACGCCGCGCTGGCCTTCGGCGGGCTGGCCCACCGCCCGTGGCGGGCCCGTGCCGCGGAAGAGGTCCTGCGGGGCGCCACCGCCGGCCACGACACCTTCACCCGGGCCGTGGACGTCGAACTCGCGGCCGCCCGGCCGTTGCGCGACAACGCGTTCAAGGTGGAGCTCGCCCGCGGTCTGGCCGTCGACGCCCTGACCGCACTCACCGCCGCCGTCTGAGAACGTGAGGACTCCCGCCATGAGCCAGGCCCCCCAGCCGCTGGGCAGCCCCGTGGCCCGCCGCGAAGGCCGGGACAAGGTCACCGGAGCCGCCCGCTACGCAGCCGAGCACACCCCGCCCGGCTGCCTGTACGCCTGGCCCGTACCCGCCACCGTCGTACGCGGCCGGATCACGGCGATCCATACCGGCGAGGCACTCGCCCTGCCCGGCGTGCACACCGTCCTCACCCATGAGAACGCCCCGAGACTGAGGCAGCCCGACGACCCGGCCCTCGCCGTCCTCCAGGACGACCGGGTCCCGCACCGGGGCCGGCAGGTGGCGCTCGTGGTGGCCGAGACGTTCGAGGCCGCGAGGGCAGGAGCCGAGGCCGTCCGGATCGAGTACGAGAGCGCCGGACACGATGTCCGGCTCACCGAGGACCACCCGGGCCTGTACACACCGCAGACGGTGAACGGCGGATACCCGGCCGTCCGCGAACGCGGAGACTTCGACCGCGCCTTCGCCGGGTCCCCCGTACAAATCGACGTCACGTACACACTCGGGCCCCTGCACAACCACCCCATGGAACCGCACGCCTCCACCGCCCACTGGGCCGACGACGGGCAGCTGACCGTGTACGACTCCAGCCAGGGCACCGGAACGGTCCGTGACACCCTGGCGACCGTGTTCGGGCTCCGGCCCGATCAGGTCACGGTCGTCTCGGAACACGTCGGCGGCGGTTTCGGCTCCAAAGGCACCGCGCGCCCACAGACCGTCCTCGCCGCCATGGCCGCACGCCACACCGGGCGCCCCGTCAAACTCGCCCTGCCGCGGCGCCAGTTGTCCGCAGTCGTAGGCCACCGCGCACCCACCGTGCAACGCATCCGACTCGGCGCGGAGTTCGACGGCACCCTCACCTCGCTCGCCCACGAGATCATCACCCACACCTCCACGGTCAAGGAGTTCGTGGAACAGGCGGCCGTGCCGGCCCGCGCGATGTACTCGTCCGGGCACAGTCGTACGGTTCACCGGGTGGCCGCCCTGGACGTACCCAGCCCCTCCTGGATGCGCGCACCCGGCGAGGCCCCCGGTATGTACGCGCTGGAGTCGGCCATGGACGAGCTCGCCGTGGCCCTCGGCATCGACCCCGTCGAACTGCGTCTGCGCAGCGACCCCGCGTACGAACCCGACTCCGGCCGCCCCTTCAGCAGCCGCGGCCTCGCCGCCTGCCTGGAGGAGGGTGCCGCACGGTTCGGCTGGTACGACCGCGACCCGCGCCCCGCAGTCCGCACCGAAGGCCCACTGCTGCTCGGTACGGGCGTCGCCTCCGCCACGTACCCCGTGTACGTCGGTGGTTCCAGCGCGTCGGCGCACGCAGCAGCCGACGGCACCTACCTCATCAGGATCAACGCCACCGACATCGGCACCGGCGCCCGCACCGTCCTTGCGCAGATCGCCGCGTCCGTGCTCGACGCCCCCGTGGCCGACGTCCGGATCGACATCGGCAGCAGCGCACTGCCCGAAGCGCCGCTGGCCGGAGGATCCGCGGGTACGGCCTCCTGGGGATGGGCCGTGCACAAGGCGTCCGCCGCCCTGGCACGACACCTGCTCGAGCGCACCGGGCCCCTTCCCGACGAGGGCCTCACGGTCACCGCGGACACCTGGGAGGACGCGGCGGTGGAATCCCCGTACGCACGGCATGCGTTCGGTGCGCAGTTCGCCGAAGTCGCCGTCGACACCCGCACCGGTGAGGTCCGGACGCGCCGCATGCTCGGCGTCTTCGCCGCCGGACGTATCCTCAACTCCCGAACCGCGCGCTCCCAGTTCATCGGTGGCATGATCATGGGGCTCGGCATGGCACTGACCGAGGGCAGCACGATCGACCCCGTCTTCGGCGACTTCACGCAGAACGATCTCGCCTCCTACCATGTGCCCGTCTGTGCCGACATCCCACAGATCGAGGCGCACTGGATCGACGAGGACGACCCGCATCTCAACCCGATGGGCAGCAAGGGCATCGGTGAGATCGGCATCGTGGGCGCCGCGGCCGCTCTCGGCAACGCCGTGCGGCACGCGACCGGCGCCCGGGTGCGCAGCCTCCCGCTCACGCCGGACAAGCTGCTGCCGTATCTGCCGTAAGGGTGGATGCGGCGTGGTCACGCTCCGTGGTGCATTCAGCGGTCCGCTCACCTTCGTGTTGCGCAACCGGTCCCACCGGGTCACCCTAAGGAGTGACCTAATAGTGACATCTGCTCACTCTTCGTATTCGGGGGTCGTTGGTTCAACGGGGCGAAGCAGATGGGCCTGGACGTGAGGAGCCTCGACGATGACCGTTCCACTCGACCGGCATTATCTGGTCGAACTCCAGGTATCGGAAGAGCGCGTTTCGCAGTTGCGACGAATAGTCGCCGCGCATCTCCGCCACTGGAGTCTCGAACTTCACATCCGGCCGGTGTGCCGGGGTGTGGAGGAGCTGCTGACCAATGTCCACCGGCACGTCGGTGGCGACAACAAGTGCGTCGTCGAACTCCGCTGGTCCGGACGGCACCTCACGGTCTCCGTCGCCGACAACAGCTCCGAGATGCCGCGACTGCTCAGCAGCGGCGGCGGTGGTCTCAGCCGTGTCATGGCCCTCAGCCACAGCTGGGGCACCTGTAGGACCCTCGACGGCAAAGTCGTCTGGTTCACCCGCTACGCCGAGGCGCCGCGGAACACCGATCTGCTGCCGCGCGCACCCCTGCCAGGAGTACGCGAGTTCCTGCTGCCGCCGGCCTCCGAGCCTGCCGAGCCCGCCCTCGTCTGAGGCGGGCGCCGACGACAGGGGCGGCGGGGATCCCTGCCCGGACCGGTATCCGAGTCCCTACGCGAAGAAGTCTGCTCTGCCCACCGGCGCGGATGACGTGCACAGCGCACGTACGATCCGCGCCGGTCGGGTGTCCGCACCGGAACCCGCGTTGCGCGACGGGGCGTCGCGCGGCACGGTCGAAGAATCCGAGGCAAGGAGACCACAGTCATGCCCATCGCGACGGTCAACCCGGCGAACGGTGAGACCCTCAAGACGTTCGAGGCACTGGGAGAGGCGGAGATCGAGCATCGGCTCGCGACCGCGGACACCACGTTCCGGGAGTACCGCACCACCGCTTTCGGTGAACGGGCCCGGCTGCTCAACCGGGCCGCCGACCTCCTCGACGAGGACCAGCAGGACATCGCCCGCACCATGACCACCGAAATGGGCAAGCCCATCAAAGCGGCCCGCGCGGAGGCCGCGAAATGCGCCAAGGCCATGCGCTGGTACGCGGCCAACGCCGAGGGACTTCTCGCGGACGAGCACCCGCCGGCCGACGACGTACGCGACGCCGGAGCCTCCCGGGCCTACGTCCACTACCGTCCGCTGGGCCCGGTCCTCGCCGTGATGCCGTGGAACTTCCCGCTGTGGCAGGTCGTGCGGTTCGCCGCCCCCGCACTCATGGCGGGCAACGTCGGCCTGCTCAAGCACGCGTCGAACGTCCCGCAGACCGCGATGTACCTGGAGGGCCTGTTCCGCCGGGCAGGCTTCCCGCCCGGCTGTTTCCAGACGCTGCTGGTGGGAGCGGGAGCGGTCGAGGCGATCCTGCGTGACCGCCGCGTCGTCGCCGCCACCCTCACCGGCAGTGAACCGGCCGGCCGCTCCGTCGCGTCGATCGCGGGCGACGAGGTCAAGCACACCGTGCTGGAACTGGGCGGCAGCGACCCGTTTCTCGTCCTGCCGTCGGCCGACATCCCGCAGGCCGCCCGCACGGCGGTGACCGCCCGGGTCCAGAACAACGGGCAGTCCTGCATCGCCGCCAAGCGATTCATCGTGCACACCGATGTGTACGACGAGTTCGCCGAGCGGTTCACCGCGGGCATGAACGGTCTGACGGTCGGTGACCCGCAGCAGGAGACCACCGACGTCGGCCCGCTCTCCAGCGAACAGGGCCGCGCCGACCTGGAGGAGCTGGTGGACGACGCCGTGGACCAGGGCGCGACCGCACTGTGCGGGGGCAGCCGGCCCACCGGCCTGGGTGCGGAGCTGGACCGCGGCTGGTTCTACACCCCCACCGTCCTCAGCGGGATCACCCCCGCCATGCGGATCCACCGCGAGGAGACCTTCGGCCCCGTCGCCACGCTGTACCGCGTCGAGGACCTGGACGAAGCCGTGACCCTCGCGAACGACAGCCCGTTCGGCCTCAGCTCCAACGTGTGGACGCGCGACGCCGACGAGAGCCGTCGGTGCGTGCGTGACCTGCAGGCCGGCGGCGTCTTCTTCAACGGCATGACCGCCTCCCACCCCGCGCTGCCGTTCGGCGGGGTGAAGCGCTCCGGTTACGGGCGGGAGCTGGCCGGTCACGGCATCCGTGAATTCTGCAATGCCACGACGGTCTGGTACGGCCCCGAGCCGGACGGAAGCGGCTCCTGAGGGCTGTCCCGTCATCCCTGGTGGATCGGCACGCGGCATCGGATGCGGTGCATCGCAAGGCGGAGGGGCGTCATCGTACCGGTCGTATTCGGACGTTCCGGCCGAGTCGCCCGGCGGGTTCCGCCCGGCGGCGAGGGCTCAGCGGCCGACGGCCTTGGCCAGCTGGGCCTTTGTCATGGTCGAGCGTCCCTTGACGTTCTTCCTTCTGGCCTCTTCGTAGAGCTGGTCGCGCGTGGGGTCCTGGGCCCCGTCGTGGGAGCGCAGCTCGGCGCGCCGCAGGGACGAGAGGTCGTGGACCAACGTACGGCTCGCGGTCGTCGGCTCACCGGAGCGGGCGCGCTCCTTGTTCGCCGTGCGCGCCGCGATCTCCTCTGCCCGCTCCTCGCTCACTCCGAGCTCCTGCGCGCTCTCCTTGATGTGCTCGTACTGCCGCTCGCGCCTGGGACTGGATCCGCGTGGCATGTGCGGTCACTTCCTCTCCGTGGCCTCCGTGCCCGAGAGGGACGGTCCGGGGTGCACCACCCAGTGTCCCAGCGGCTCCCGGGGCCTGCATCGGAATACGGTCCCGTGCGGCCGCCCGGGTGCTCGCGCAGCCGTGGCGTGCGCGTGTCCGTCGGCGGCGGCCCGGCCGCGGCCGGTCGGGCGACGGCGGTGCGGCCCCGCCGACGGGGCGCGGCCGACAGCCCTTCGTGCGGCCGGGACCGCAGCTGGGCGGCTCAACTGCGTGGGTCACCCGTTCGGGTGTGTGGCGGGACGCGGTCCACGTGATTCAGCGGGTCGATTCATACCTTTTGATCCTAATATGGGCGAGCTGATCGGTTCCGGAGTCCGGAGGTATGCGCGATGTCCACCCTCACCGTGTGGAAGTTCCAGTCCGCCGAGGGCGCGGAGGATGTGGAGAGCACACTGAAGGTCCTCCAGAAGGAGGGGCTGATCAAGATCCTCGACGCCGCCGTGGTCAGCTGGCCGACCGACAAGGCGAAGCCGAGAACGAAGCAGTTGCTCAACCTGGTCGGCGCCGGCGCCCTGAGCGGCACGTTCTGGGGGATGCTCTTCGGGCTGATCTTCCTCATGCCGCTGCTGGGCGCGGCCATCGGTGCGGCGGCCGGGGCGCTGGGCGGCAAGCTGGCCGACGTCGGCATCGACGACGACTTCATCGCGGAGGTCAAGAAGCAGGTGACGCCCGGAACTTCGGCGCTGTTCCTGCTCACCACGAACGAGGTGCCCGACCGGATCAGCGACGCGCTCCCCGGCGGCGGCGCCGAGCTTCTCCACAGCAACCTGGACACCCTCAGCGAGGCCCGGCTCCGCGAGATCTTCGGCGAGGACGCCGAGTGATCCGGTGTCTTCCGCCCGTCCAGCCGTATCCCCCTGACTCTCTCTTCCGAGCAGACCCGGAGTGTCCGTGAACCAGCTCAGCCCTCTGCGACGCGCCCTCGGCGGCCGCGCAGCCCGCAGTCTGACCCCCGCCGTGCTGGCCGCGGTGCTCATGGCGGGCGCCGCCGCCTGCGACTCCGGCGGAACGTCTCCGGGAACGGCCAGGAGCACCCGGACGGTGTCCCCGGAGCCGCACGAGTCGCCCTCCGCGAGCGCCTCGCCGCGCTCCCAGAGCGACTTCGAGGCCTCGGTCTCCGCAGAGCTCGAGCGCAGCCGGCAGAAGGCCGCCCAGCAGCTCGCAGGGGTCAAGGGGAAGGGCAACGCGATCAAGGACGTCTCGGTGAACGGGCTGCCGATCGCCACGGGTGAGCAGTTCCGCAGTGCGCTGGTCCGCGTCACCAACCCCACCGACAAGGCCGCCTTCTACGCCGTCCGGGTGGAGTTCGTCGACGCATCGGGGAAGGTGCTCGACTCGGTGGTGCTCGGCTTCCCGGACGCCCCGCCCGGCCGGACGGTCAGTGAACACGCGAACAGCCGTAAGGCGGCCGGAGTCAAGACGTTCCCCCGGATCACCCAGGCCGAGCGCAGCTGACGGCCGGAGCGAGGTGAGCTCCGCGGCCGGTGCGGTGACGGATGCGCTGCACGAACTGCGCACCCGGTTCGCCGGTGTGCGCGACGGCGTACCTGCCGACTACATCCCGCAGTTGGTGATGGCCGACCCGGAGGCGTTCGGGCTGGCCCTGATCAGCATGGACGGCCATCGCTACAGCACGGGTGAGGCCGACGTCCCGTTCACCATGCAGTCCGTCTCGAAACCCTTCGTCTATGCCCTCGCGCTGTGCGAGCTCGGACTCGACGGTGTGTCCCGATGGGTGAACGCCGAGCCCAGCGGTGAGGCCTACAACGCCATCAGCCTGGAACCGGGCACCGGCCGGCCGGACAACGCCATGGTCAACGCCGGTGCGATCGTCACCACCGCGCTGATCCCCGACACCGCCGACACTCCGAGGTTCGACCGCATCCTCGACTGTCTGAGCCGGTTCGCCGGCCGGCGGCTGGACGTGGACGAGGCGGTGTACGCCTCCGAGGTCGCCACCGGCGACCGCAACCGTGCCCTCGCGTATCTGATCCGCAGCGCGGGCCCGCTGCCGGTCGACCCGGTGGGAGCCGTGGAGACGTACTTCCGGCAGTGTGCGGTACGCGTCACCACGCTGGACCTCGCCGCGATGGCCGCGACCCTTGCCAACGGCGGTGTGAACCCGCTCAACGGTGACGTGGTCGTCGAGGAACCGGTCGCCGCGCAGGTGCTCGCCGTGATGGCGACCTGCGGCATGTATGACACGTCGGGCGACTGGCTGCTGCGGGTGGGGCTGCCCGCCAAGAGCGGGGTGTCCGGCGGCCTCATCGCCGCAGGACCGGCCCGGTTCGGCCTGGCGGCCTACAGCCCGCGGCTGGATCCGACCGGCACATCGGTCCGCGGGCGCATCGCGCTGGGGGCGCTGTCGGAACGGCTCGGGCTGCATCTGATGCACAACCCGGCGCTCGCCGCCTCGACCGTCACCCTGGTCACCACCGCCGACGATCTGCCGTCCGCCCCGACGGAGGAGCAGGAGCGCGCCCTGCGGGAACGGGTGGCGGTCGTCGCCGCGCAGGGCGCCCTCGACTTCACCGCGGCGGAACGCGTGCTGTACGCGCTCGACGAGTCCGGGCCGGAGGAGACCGCGTCCGTGGTGCTGGATCTGCGGCAGGTGACCGGCATCGACACGGTGGCGAGGTCGATGCTGTGCTCCGGACTGGCCCGGCTCACGGAGGGTGGCCGGCGCACGGCCGTGGTCGACCCGGCCGGTCATCTCGAAGTGACCGGCGGCGACCCGACGGCTCCCCGGCGCTTCACCTCCCGCGAGGAGGCCGTCGAGCGCGCCGCGCGGGAGGCGGGACGCCCGACGACCTGACGGCACCGGACCGCGCTGCTACCAGATGGCCTGGACCCACTCGGGGTGATCGATGAACGGGTTCCTGTTGTGCTGGTACCGGTCGAATATGACGTCGTTGCGTCGCTCCTCGAAGGAGTCCGGCGGGTCCTCCTGGCTCCACTGCTTCAGCACGGAGAGCCTGCCGATGTTCGGCGCGGAGCCGTTGTTCACCTGGTCGTTCGGTTCGAGGTCGGCGAAGGCGTCGTCGCCCTCGTACCGCACCGCCATGTAGAGGATCATGCGGGCGACGTCGCCCTTGACCGCGTCGCGCGGTTCGAAGGAGTCGCTGTCGGTGTAGTTGCCGGCCGCTCCGCTCACCGCGGTGCCGCCGTTGTCGAAGTCCTTGTTGCCGCGGATGGAGTTGACCGTGACGTCCTCCGGGCGCAGGTGGTGGATGTCGGTGCCGGGTCCGGTGCTGGTGCCGAAGTCGCCGTGGGACTTGGCCCAGACGTGCTCGCGGTTCCACTGGCCGACCGCGCCGCCGTTGTCGCTCTTGGGCTCGGAGCGACCGGTGTAGAGGAGGATCACGTTCGAGGAGTTGGCGGGGTCCTGGTCGGTGTCCTTGAGCGCGTCCCAGACCTGGCTGTAGGAGATCTTGGTCTGCACGCTGATGATCGAGTGGAGGGCGCTCTTGAGCTGCGTTCCGGTCTTGCCGAGCGCGTCCTGGTAGTACGTGTCGTCGAGCGTGGCGAGCGGCGTCGCGGCCACCGGTGTGGTCCGGGGTGCGGTCGGCGTGGCGGGTGCGGCGGCCGCGGTGCCGGCGAGTACCGCGAAGGCGGCGAAGGTGGCCAGCAGTGGGCGCCGGTAGGGAAGGTGACGACGGGACATGTGGGGTGTCCTCTCCGGAAAAACAGGCACCGCGGCGCCGTCACGGGGTGGGGGACGGTGCCGCGCTGTTCGTGTGCGGTACGTGGTCAGCGGGAGCCTTCCACACGCACGGTGACCGAGGTGTGAACGCTGTGTACCTATCATGTGCAGGTCAATCGGGCTCTCGGATGCGGTCCCGGAGCCGCAGGGCGAGAATTGCGGCAAGGACGAGGAGGCGGCATGAGCGAAGAGCCCGAATCCGTACCCGTATCCATGGCTCGGGGCGTGACCCCGGACAGCCTCTTGCACACCGGCGGGAGCGAGCATCCGTCGGCCGAGGATCTGGTGCTCGCCTCCGGGCGGGACCTGACTCCGCAGAATCTTGAGTGGGCGCAGCGCCGGCTGGCACGAGAGGGCCGGGCGGCGATGGAGAAGCAGTTGCCGTAGGCGGCCGGTGCGGCGGGGAGTGTGTGGGCGCTCCCCGCCGCTCGGCTAGCCTGAATGCACAATGAACCGTTTGACGACGTCACAGGGCGGGTTCGACCTCGCCCGCTTCCCCGAGCACCCGCGCGACCCGTTCCGCGCCTGGGACGCTGCCGACGAATATCTGCTGCGGCAGCTGGAGGGGATCGAAGGAGCCGAGCCGGTCGACCTGTCCGGCGCCGTGGTCGTGGTGGGCGACCGCTGGGGTGCGCTGACCACCGTGCTGGCCGGGCACCGCCCCGTGCAGATCACCGACTCGTACCTCGCGCAGCGCGCCACCCTGGCGAACCTCGTCCGCAACGGTGCCGACCCGGACACCGTGCGTCTGCTGTCGCCCAGGGACACGCCGCCGGAGCGGATCGACGTCCTTCTCGTGCGCGTCCCCAAAAGTCTGGCGCTTCTGGAGGACCAGCTGCACCGGCTCGCCCCCGCCGTGCACGCCGGCACCGTCGTCATCGGCACCGGCATGGTGAAGGAGATCCACACCTCCACCCTCAAGCTGTTCGAGCGGATCATCGGACCCACCCGCACCTCCCTCGCGGTCAAGAAGGCACGACTGATCTTCTGCACCCCCGACCCGGCCCTGGCCCGTACCCTCAGCCCGTGGCCGCACCGCTACGACCTGCCCGACGGCATCGGCACCGTCTCCGGCCGGACCGTCGTCAACCACGCCGGGATCTTCTGCGCGGAGCGCCTCGACATCGGCACCCGCTTCTTCCTGAACCATCTGCCCGAGCGCAGCGGCCGGGACCGCATCGTCGACCTGGGCTGCGGAAACGGGGTCGTCGGCACCTCCGCCGCGCTCGCCAACCCCGAAGCGACGGTGACCTTCATCGACGAGTCGTACCAGGCGGTCGCCTCGGCCGAGGCGACGTTCCGGGCCAACCTCGGGACGGACGCCGAGGCCGACTTCGTGGTCGGCGACGGGATGGCGGACGTGCCGCCGGGCAGTGTCGACCTGGTGCTCAACAACCCGCCGTTCCACTCGCACCTGGCGACCACCGACGCCACGGCCCGGACCATGTTCCACGGGGCGCGCACCGCGCTGCGGCAGGGCGGCGAGCTGTGGGTCGTCGGCAACCGGCACCTCGGCTACCACACCCAGTTGCGCCGTACCTTCGGCAACTGCACCACCGTCGCCGGTGACCCCAAGTTCGTCGTGCTGCGCGCCGTCAAGCGCTGACAGACGGGACGGGTCCCCGTGGCCCTTCCGGATTCTTGCAACACGTTCTACTGTGTGCGCCGCCGCACACGGGCGACGCGACCGCGAGACTCCTGGAGGGGCCGTGCACCTCGAATACACGCCTGAGCAGCAGCAGTTGCGCGCCGAGCTGCGCACGTACTTCGCCGGACTCGTTCCCGACAACGCCTACAGCAGGTACGACGACCCCGCCGCCCAGAAACGCTTCTACCGCGAGACGATCCGCCGCCTCGGCGCCGACGGCTGGCTCGGCGTCGGCTGGCCGACGGAGTACGGCGGACGTGGCCTGTCCCCGATGGAACAGTTCATCTTCTTCGACGAGGCCGCCCAGGCGGGGGTACCGCTGCCCCTGATGGCCCTCAACACCGTCGGACCGACGATCATGCAGTTCGGCACGGACGAGCAGAAGGCGTACTTCCTGCCGAAGATCCTGGCCGGCGAGATCGACTTCGCGATCGGGTACAGCGAACCCGACGCCGGAACCGACCTGGCCGCCCTCAAGACCCGGGCCGTGCGCGACGGCGACGAGGACACCGGCCATTACACGGTCAACGGTCAGAAGATCTGGACGACCAACGGCGACACCGCCGACTGGGTCTGGCTCGCCGTCCGTACCGACCCCGACGCCCCGCCCCACAAGGGCATCACGATGCTGCTCGTCCCGACCGGCGACCCAGGCTACTCCTGCACGCTGATCAACACCCTCGCCTCGCACGACACCACCGCCAGCTACTACGAGAACATCCGTGTCCCCGTCTCCCGCCGCGTCGGCGACGAGAACAAGGGGTGGCGGCTCATCACCAACCAGCTCAACCACGAACGCGTCACCCTCGCCGCCCACGGCACCATGGCCATCCGCGCCCTCCACAACGTGCAGCGCTGGGCCACCGACACCAAGTTGGCCGACGGGCGCCGGGTGATCGACCTCGGCTGGGTCCGCACCCGACTCGCCCGCACCCACACCCGGCTCGACGCCATGAAACTCCTCAACTGGCAGATGGTCTCCGCCGTCCAGGAAGGCACCCTCACCCCGCAGGACGCCTCCGCCGTCAAGGTCTACGGCTCCGAGGCGCGCCGTGACGCCTACGCCTGGCTGATGGAGGTCGTCGGCTCGGCCGGACCGCTCAAGGAGGGCTCGGCGGGCGCCGTCCTGCACGGCGAACTGGAACGCGGATACCGGTCCGCCGTCATCTTCACCTTCGGTGGCGGCAACAACGAGATCCAGCGGGAGATCATCTCCTGGATCGGCCTGGGGATGCCGCGCGTGCGCCGCTGACCGCGTGTGACGAGGATCTATGGTTGGCACAAAAGATGGATAGTTGGCACCTCTGGACTGACGGGCGATGGGCCTTGTCTGTCGACTTCGCGAGGCCGCTGACCTGATGTTTTGGTAGGTATGTCGAGGTTTGGATGCATCGTGCGTGCGTGTCTCCCGCTCGACGAACGAGCGTACGGGATCACGTAAGGGGAGGTTCTGATCGCAGGCTGTCATGAGCTGCGCCGCGTAGAGGCTCAGCCGTTGACTCAAGCGGAAGTGTTCGCCTCGGCCGAGATCGGATGCAAGGAGGCCGGGGCCTCGCTCCGGTCATCGGGCTCGCACACAGTGTCCAGCAACGCGCGGGCGCATGCGGCGGGCTGCCAGCCGCGGCTGGTTCCGATCGACGAGAAGCCTGCAGATTCCGTGCACTGCCCCAGGCGCTGCTCGACTGTACGGCTGAGTGGGTTGGAGTCCACCAGGTGCCTCGTCGTGGTCGGTCCTACCGTGGAGGTGTGGCCCGCCTGGGATGGGTGGGGCAAGGTGGAGGCACCGTGGGCGACAACGGAACTGACCGCTGTGGTGGGGCGCGACGTCGGCTGAGCACGTTGCCGGCCGACCTCCAGGGGCGCCTTGATGCCGTGACCCATAGCTCTGCCGGGACGGCCCGGCTACTGGATGCCGTGATGTCGGTGGGAAGGGGACTCGATCTGCCCCAGGTGTTGCGCCGGATCGTCGAAGCCGCAGTTGTTGTGGTCGATGCCGAGTACGGAGCCCTGGGAGTGGTTGGCGAGGGAACCCGGCTGACGCAGTTCCTGCCCGTGGGCGTCACCGTGGAGCAGCGGGAGGCCATCGGCCCGCTGCCAGCGGGGCACGGCCTCCTGGGCGAGCTCATCCGTCATCCTGAGCCCCTGCGGCTCGCGGAGCTTGCCGAGCATCCGGCGTCGTACGGGTTCCCGCCGAACCACCCCCCGATGCATTCGTTTCTGGGGGTGCCCATCCGGGTTCGCGACGAAGTGTTCGGCAATCTGTACCTCACTGAAAAACGGGGCGGTCGTGCATTCGACGCAGAGGACGAGACCGTGCTGTCGACGCTGGCCGTGGCGGCGGGAGTGGCGATCGAGAACGCTCGCCTGTACGCGGAGACGTGCGATCGCCAACGGTGGCAGGAAGCCAATAGTGAGATCGTCGCGGGTCTGCTGAGCGGGGTGAACGAGGCTCACGTCCTGCAGATGATCGTCGATCGTGCCTCGCATATTCTCTCCGCGGACCTCGGCGTCCTGGCACTCCCCACGGAGGGTAGGAGCCTCCGGGTGGCACTGGCGTCAGGTGTGGACGCCGAGATTCATCAAGGTCTGGTCCTGCCACGTGAAGGATCGTTCGTCGGCGCGGCTCTCGATGCGGGCGAGCCGATCACCAGCCGCGATGTCGGGCACGATCCGCGGATCACCGAGGGCCCGCCGAGGTGGGCGGGGCTCGGCCCGGCTGTCGCGGTCCCGATGATTACGGGAGAGCGGACCCGTGGGGTGCTGTTGTTGGCCCGCGTACGGGAGCGTCCTGCCTTCACCACGTCGGAAACCTTGCCCCTGCTGACCTTCGCAGGTCAGGCTGCGCTGGCGATGGAACTCACCGAACGGCGCAAGTCCGCCGAGCAGATCGCTCTGCTGGAGGACCGGGACCGCATCGCCCGGGATCTGCACGACCTGGCCATTCAGCGGCTGTTCGCCACCGGTATGACCCTGCAGAGCGTGGTGCGGTTCGTGGATCATCCACAGGCGAGCGAGCGGTTGCTGCGCGCGGTGGACGATCTGGACGAGACCATCAAGATCATCCGATCCACGATCTTTGGCCTACGTGCACGCGGACCGGGCCGTGCCGACCAGGGGCTGCGAGGCCGGACGGTGGCTACGGTGGAACAGGCCGCACGTACCTTGGGCTTTCAACCCTCCCTGCGGATGGGAGGGCTCATTGACACAGATGTGCCGGCAGAGATCGCCGAGCAGGTGATCGCCGTTCTGGGGGAGGCGCTGAGCAATGTTGCTCGCCATGCACAGGCCACGTCGGTGGACATCTCGCTCGTGGTGGGTGAGGGGGCGCTGAACCTCGTCGTGTCCGACAACGGTGTGGGCATGCCCGAGAACGGTGGTTCCCGAAGCGGGCTCGCCAACCTTGCACGGCGTGCCGAGAAGCTCGATGGCGAGATGAGAGTGGGGGCGTCGGGGAAGGGTGGCACCCAGCTGAACTGGCGGGTGCCACTGCGGCTGCCCTGATGTTTCGGGGCCGCACGGTTACGTCTGGTGCTGTCCGGCTTCAGGCGGCGGGGAAGGTTCCGTGGCGTGCGCAGCGATCACGGCTGCCTGGATGCGGCGCTCGACGCCGAGCTTGGCCAGCAGACGGGAGATATCATTCTTGACGGTTTTCTCCGACAGGTAGAGGCGCTTGCCGATCTGGCTGTTTGTCAGCCCTTCGCCGATCAGTTCGAGGACGTCCTTCTCCCGCGGGGATAGCCCGGACAGCGCGTCGTCCCCCTCGGGTTCAGCGGCGGATTCCTCCTCGCGCAGGCTGCTCATCAGCCGTGCGGTGGTCGTCGGGTCGAGGGTCGAACGCCCGGATGCCAGTGTGCGGACGGCGGCAACAAGGTCAGAACCCTTGATTACCTTGAGCACGTAGCCTGCCGCGCCAGCCATGATCGCGTCGAGCAGCGCTTCGTCGTCGTCGAACGAGGTGAGCATCAGACAGGACAGCTCCGGCATCCGAGAGCGCAGTTCCCGGCACACGGCGATACCGTCGCCGTCCGGCAGCCGCACATCGAGAATCGCGACGTCCGGGCGGAGCGCCGGGCCGCGGGCCAGAGCCTGATCGGCTGTGCCGGCGTCGCCGACGACCTTGATGTCAGGTTCCGCGTCAAGCAGATCCTGCACCCCGCGCCTGACCACCTCGTGATCGTCGAGCAGGAACACGCGGATCGGTCTCTGGGTCGAGAACCCCGTCTCGTCGCTCATGGTGCCCTCCTCGCCGTCGAGGGTTGCGCAGTCCCGCCCCTCCGTCATAGTGCGTCCGCACAGGAGCTACGCACCAGGGCCGAACGGGCCCACGCTCCGGCCGTTCAGATCTCAGGCACCGCGGCCACGAGTATCGTCGGCATGCTCAGCGGGTGTGGGGCACGACGGCCACCGGGCAGGGCGCGTAATGCAGAACCGCGTGATTCACCGGGCCGAGGTGGAGCCCGTGACGTCCACTGCCCCGCCGCGCGCCGACGACGAGGAGTTCCGCGCCCATAGCTGCTTCGATCAGGGCCTGGTGAGCGGGCCCCTGTACCACCGATCGCTCGATGACGGCATCGGAGCCAGTGCGGTCCAGCACCGACAGGACGTCTTCGAGGTGTTCCTCGGCCTGTTGGCGGTGGGCGGATGCCGGGGAACCCGAGAGAAGCGGATGGTCCATGGCCTCGTGGGCGGGGCAGCGCCAGGCCCGTACCGCGATCAGTTCACCTTGACGCGACGCCGCTTGTTCGAGTGCGAAGCGGGCGGCTGCTGAAGGACCTGCGGCGTCTCCGATCCCGACGACGATGCGGCCGGGCTTCGGTTGCGTGCTCGGCGGGGGCATCGGAATTACGACAACCGGACAGTGGGACCGGCCGGCCAGGGCGAGGCTGACGGATCCGAGGAGCATCCCGGCGATTCGGCCCCGGCCGCGGGAACCGAGCACGACAAGGGCTGCCTCGTGGCTCTCCTGGACGAGTGCGGTCACCGGGTCTTCGGGCTGCACGTCGGCGGCCACGCTCACCTCAGAACGGAGACGTTGCGCCCGCTCCTGCGCGGAGGCGACGAGATGCTCGGCGAGGATCTGCTCGGCGGGACGCTCGGTGTCGAATGTGGGGCGCAGCCCTTCGTAGTGTTCCCACAATGACGCATGGATGACGCGCAGAGGGAGTTGTTGTCGGGCCGCTTCCGTCGCTGCCCAGTCCAGTGCGCGCAGACTGCCCTCTGATCCGTCCACTCCGACGACTACAGGGAGCTGCATCGCTCCCACCGCCTTCCCTGCTCGAACGGCCGCCTGCCTCGGTGGCATACGACCCGAGTTTCTACGGCTCGATGGTCAGTACCTGGTCAAGGGGGCGGCGTGGTGTCCGGGGCCCCGCCGGGCCGTATCCCAGGCGGATGATCATTTGTGCATGTCCCTTGCCGAAGACCGGGTCGCGCAGGACCCATCTCAGGTCCGGCCATTCGAGGGGTTGTGTCGCGAAGGAGCTGGACACGTGGTGAAGTGTGGCGGTGAGCAGGACACGTTCCAGGGCCTGCCCGGCGCGCAGCCAGTCCTCGGGACGGTCGCCCGCGGTGCTCAGAAGAGCCAGCTGCGGCCGGTTCTCGAACAGGACGCGTACTCGCCCTGCGAGGACGGCTGTGCCTGCGAAATCGCGGACGGTCGCCCTATCGGACGCGTCACGCGGCCCGAACGCGTAATCCGGAATTCCGTCGGCTGGGACCTCTGTCTTTGTGTCCCGGGTCCAGCTGCGCTGTTCCGCCTCTCGCGCCGGATCCCTGCGGTCGTATCCCTCGGCATCCCGGATTAGTTCGAGCACGGTCTCCAGATGCGTCGGAGTCATGAAGGCGAAGTCCGCGCCCTCGATGCGGGCCGCTTCGGCGAAGCGCGCACGAATGTCCTCGGGGATGGCCCGCTCATCGAACGGATAGCGGCTGGTATGCCGATCCCGGATCGCGGGGTGGAGTGCCGCGAGTGCTTCGTCCGCCGGCTTCCGGGCGGAGTCAGCGCGGATGCCCAGGCGTACGACGGCCAGGAGGGGCGGGTCCGACGGTTCGGGCAGGAGCGTGGTGACGCAGTCCAGGCCGAGGTGGGCGGCAGATACCCGCAGGTTCAACAGGGCCGCGCCGCAGCCGACATGGAGTCCGCGGGTGGAGGGGTCGGCCTCCGGCATCGCACGATCGAGGTCCGCGCGGAGCGTGAGGGTGCGGCTGGAGCGTTCGTAGCGAAACTGCCAGGGCTGGGCGTTGTGCATGGACGGCGCGGTGGTGGCATCGGCGACTAGGTCGGTCAATGTGGCGTCGTGGAGCGTTTTGGTGAGCATCGCAGGTCTCCCGGAGAGACGGGAACAGTCGATGGCCTCTTCAGAATGGGGCGGATCGGAGTCCCGTACCAATGGGCCGTTCGTCCCTCGACAGGGCCGGATGGACTCCCCGGCGGGGCCACTGGGTGCTCGATTCTCGCGAGGAGGACGGATGGGGACGTGTTGCCGGACATACGGGACAGCGAACGTCCAGACGCTTGCTCGTGCTTGTCGCAGGACGACGCCTCACCGGGGCGGCGCCATGGCGCCGGGACCCTTCGGCTCGGTGCCTGCGGGCAAGGCAATCGCCAGCTCATGCAGATGACAGGCCTTCGAGTCGGCAGTCGACGCTGACCACGCCTTCCACGGACTGAGCGAGGCGGGCGGCGACGGGAACAAGGGTGGCGTGGCGGACACGACCGGTGAGCGTGACCACACCCCGGGTGACATTGACCTTCACTCGGTCCGAGACGGGGAATAGCCGGTTGACGACCTCACGACGAATCTCGGCCGCGAGCTCGTCGTCGGCGCGCAGGAAAACCTTGAGGAGATCGGCGCGGCTGACGATGCCCTTGAGGCTGCCATCGGCGTCAACGACCGGTAGGCGCTTGACATGCCGGTCGACCATCAGCCGGGCGGCCTGCGGGAGGGGCGCGTCAGGCTTGACCGTAACGGCGGGGCTCGTCATCAGATCCTTGGCTCGGACCGAGCCGGCCTTGGCGATGTCGCCCAGGTGGTGCATTTGCTCGATCATTCCGGGCGCGTGGTCGTGGAACTCCTCCTTCGGGAGCAGGTCGGCTTCGGAGACGACGCCGACGACTCGGCCCTCGCCTTCGATGACGGGTACGGCCGTGACTTTCCACTGCTCCATGGCGGCGGCAATCTCTTTAAATTCCGCGTCAAGGGTGATGGTGACGACAGTCTTCGTCATCACGTCGTTGACGGTGTACCGGCCAGAGGTCATGGCAAATCCCTCGGTGAGTGTGGGCGAGCGGCCGACTGGTGCCCTGGGGGCGCACAGGTGCCCAACAGCGCGCGCGGCCGGGGCGGCAGGCGGCTCGTGGGCCGTGGCCGCGGTGATCGGCGACTCGGGAGAATTCCCCGCAGAGGCCCGCTACGGCCGTGGTGTCGAGACGCATCGGACGACACGTCGACGAGCGAAGCCTTCATAGCCTCCATGGTTCGCCTCCAACCCCTCACTCGCAGCCTTGCACTGGCGGTAACGGAGCGCGGGAGAGTCCCGCGGCGTCAGATGGTGCAAGCCGCTCGGTCCCGGTCAGCGGACCAGGACAGCTTCCCCGGGCTTGGGTACCACCGCTGTCCAGCCCAGTTCACGGTTGATCCGGTCCCGCAGGGCTTCTGACGACGACTCCTCGCCGTGGACCAGATAGGTCGTACGTGGTGCGGGGGAGCCGCGCAGCGAGTCCATGATCCGGTCGGTATCGGCGTGTGCCGAAAAGTGCGGTAGGTCGGCCACCTCTGCGCGTACGGGGACGTATTCGCCGAACATTTTGAGTGTGTGGGCGCCGTCGACCAGGTCGCGGGCCCTGATGCCGGCGGCTGCGAAACCGACGATGACGACGGCGTTGCGTGGATTGGGCAGGAGCCGGTGGAGGTGGTGCAGGACCCGGCCGCCGGTGGCGATGCCGGCCGAAGAGACAATGACGGCGGGACCGGGCGTGCTGTTGAGGTCGATGGACTCCTGGACGGTTCGCGCGGGCAGAAACGGGTCAGGGCTGATCGCTGTCTCGCCGTGGTCGAGAATCTCGGGCCTGATCTCGGGGGAGCGGGCACGCAGTGCTTCGCGGTAGACGTCGAGCGCGACCAGAGCCATGGGGCTGGCCACATAGACGGGAACAGACCGGGGCAGGACCCCGTCCTGGCGCAGGGCGGCGAGCTCGTGGAGGACAACCTCGGTGCGGTCGATCGCGAAGGCCGGGATGACGACGGTTCGGCCGCGCGCGAGCGCACGCGTGAGTACGGCTGCGAACGCGGCGTGGGCTCTTCCGGGATCATGGTGACGATCGCCGTACGACTCCATCAGTAGTACGTCGGCGCCTTCCGCTCCGCCGATCTGCAGGAACTTTTCGACCGCCTCGGGTACCGGTTCGACGACGAAGTGTGGCGCACGACCGTCAATTACTACCTGACTCGTACCGGTCACGGATCGACCCTCAGCAGCCTGGTGCATGGTTGGGTCCTCGCCCGCCGGAAGGGGCCGGACGCCTGGCGGTACTGGGAGGAAGCCCTGCTCAGCGACGTGGCAGACATTCAGGGCGGCACCACCGGCGAAGGTATCCACCTGGGTGCCATGGCCGGCACCCTCGATCTCGTCGAACGGGTCGTCGCAGGACTCGAGGCAGGCCCGGACGGACTCCGCATCGACCCCGTCCCGCTCCGGGAGGTGCCGCGCTGCTCGTTCACGTTCTGTTACCGCGGGCACCGGGATATTCGCGTCCAGTTTCTGCCTGGCCGGTTGGGGATTCGCGTGCCTCACTCGCGACTCAATCCCCTCTGCCCGTGTGTCTAGCCGGCGAGCGGCTGGTGACCGTGGCCGCGGGGGAACAACGTTGGTTTCGTCTGCCCGTGCGCTCTCTTCGTCGTGACAACGATGGTCGGTACAGCGCGCGCTCGACGGCCGCGAGCCCGAGAATGGAGTAGCTCTCAGCTGGTTCCGGAGGTGCATGGTGTGAATGCCGTACACGGACAGCAGCAGACCTCGATCGTGGAGCCTGAACGCTCAGCCAGGCCCGATCGCCTCTTCGACAAGGAAGACGAATGGGCAGCCTTGATGGCCTTCTCGAGCGATCCGCATCCGGGAAAGGGCCTCGGCGTCGTCATGGGTCGGCCCAGGCAGGGCAAAACGCTCCTGCTGGAATCGGTGGCACGCGCCACGGGCGGGTTCTATTTCTGTGGGCAGGAAGCCACCCAAGCCGAGTCCTTGCGCAGGTTGGGCGAGGAGTACGCGCGATACCGGCAGGTCGCACAGCCCAGCCACTGGCGTGATTGGAAGGAAGGCATCGATGCCTTGCTGGCGCTGGGCGACACCCGGCCGCTGCCCGTCATCATCGACTCGTTCCCCGATCTTGTCGCGGCGAGCCCGGCATTGCCCTCTGTCATCCACGGAGCCCTCCGGCACCTCGACAGACCGCCACTGGAAAGTCGTGCGCGATTGCTGCTCGGTGGTGAGACCGCACCGGTCATGATCCGGCTGTTCGCGCACTCCTCGCCGCTGCACGCACTCGCCGCTCTGAAGCTCCACATCCAGCCCCTGGACTTCCGCAAGACGGCGCAACTGTGGGGCATCGACGACCCGAGGCTCGCCTTTCTCGTCTACACGGTCGTCGGCGGGACGCCCGCCTATCGGCACGACTACGTCGACGACGATGTTCCTGTCGATCGTGACGACTTCGATGCCTGGGTCTGCCGCACCGTCCTGAATCCGCGCATGCCGCTTTTCCACGAGGCTCGCCATCTCCTCGACGAGGAGACCGGGCCCTGGAGCCACGGGGTTTGTCACTCCGTACTTGCCGCCCTGGCCAGAGGCTGCACGACCCACGGCGAAATCGCCACCTTCCTGGGACAGCAGCTCACAGATGCCTCCCGGACCCTCGCCCTCCTCCGCGACCACGGTCTGCTCCAATCGCAGACGGACGGGCTGCAGTCGGGGGTCAAGCGCCATCGCATCGCGGACCCGCTCCTCGCGTTCGAGCACGCCTTGGCGCGCCCACGCAGGGCGGCTCTTGAGCAAAGCGACGCCGAGACGGTGTGGGCAGGCGCGCGAGCCGATTTCAACTCTCTTGTCGCCGGACCGCAGTTTGCTCAAGTCTGCCGGGAGTGGGCGGTCCGCTTCGCCGACTCGGCGGTCTTCGGTGCCGACCATGTCACGGCGTCGTACGGCTCCCTCGGCGACCCGTCGGCGACGGCCGGGCTGGATGCCGAGGTCGTGGTCCGCCGACAGGACGGCCCGATGGCCGGTTCCCTTCTGTCGGTGGGGCTCGCACGATGGCATACCGGCATGGGCATCCACCATCTGCAACGTCTGCGGTGCATCCTGGATGGACTCAATTCCCTTGAGGATGTAAGCCACGTCCGACTGGCCCTATACGGTGCTTCGGGGTTCAGCCCCGAGCTCCATGCGGCGCATGCTCGTGGCGAAGTCATGCTCGTCGACCTTGACCGTCTGTACCGGGACGCGTAGCAGACGCCGTTGTGAGATGTGCGTGCCCTTCGGTGGTCACCGGCTCCGGGCTGCTCTTTCCGATGGGCCGGTCGGCCCCTCCGTACAGCCCACCCGGCCCCGTGCTTCTGGTCCCCTCGGCACTGCGGCGATGGCGCCTCCGGAGCGATCGTGGAAGTCGAACGCCGTCTCGGGTTCCGCCTTCCGGAGAGGTGACAACGATGCAGCGCACTCGGATGCAGATGCGGCCGAGGCAGCCGCGCAAGCGCCCGCAGCTGGATCTGCGTACCCCCTTCGGTCGGTCGATGCCCTACTGAACCCCCGGCTACCGCACATATGGCGGAGGACATCATGGCAACCGCTCGACGGGTCGTACCGTTCGCAGAGCTCGGTCGGCAGGATGTCGGCTGTGTCGGTGGCAAGAACGCCTCCCTGGGAGAGATGACCGCACATCTGGCATCTGCAGGCGTGCGGGTGCCTCCTGGTTTCGCGACGACGGCGGACGCGTACAGAGATTTGCTCGACGGCCACGGACTGCGTGCGCGGATCGCAGCGCAGATCGGGCGTCTGCACGAAGGGGCCGGGTTGGATGAGGTGGGGGTGGCGATCCGGTCGATGATCATGGCTGAGGAGCTGCCGACCGGACTGGGGAGCGAGATCGTCACCGCGTACGAGAGGCTCGCGCGCGACCAGGGCCGCGAGGATCCCGAAGTCGCCGTGCGCAGTAGTGCTACCGCCGAGGACCTGCCAGAGGCAAGTTTCGCCGGCCAGCAGGAGACCTACCTGAACGTCCGCGGGCCTGCCCAGCTGTTGCAGGCCTGCCACCGCTGCTATGCCTCATTGTTCACCGACCGCGCGATCGACTACCGGGAGCGGACGGGCTTCGACCACCTTTCGGTCGCTCTCTCCGTCGGCGTTCAGATCATGGTCCGCTCGGACCTCGCGGGCGCCGGAGTGATCTTCACCCTCGACCCCGAAAGCGGCTTCCCCGAGGTCATCGTGGTCAGCGCGGCGTGGGGCCTGGGCGAGACCGTCGTCAGTGGCCAGGTCGACCCCGACGAGCACACGGTCTTCAAGCCGAGCCTGAAGGACTCGGCACTGGATGCCGTGATCGATGTACGGGTCGGAGCGAAGCGGAAGAAGGCGGTCTATGGCGAGCACGGCCTGACCCGGACCGTCGACACGACCGGCGAGGAGCGCTCGCGACCTGTCCTGACAGCTGCGGAAGTCCGGCAACTGGCCGAATGGGCGATGACCGTCGAGGAGCACTACGGATGCCCCATGGACCTGGAATGGGCCAAGGACGGCCTGACCGGCGAGCTGGCGATCGTCCAGGCCCGCCCCGAAACCGTACAGTCCCGGCGCCGTACGACGACGCTGCGTCGCTGTCGCCTGACCGTCAGACCGGGGGAGAGCCTCATCGAGGGCATAGCGGTCGGCGAAGCCATCGGGTCCGGCCCGGTCGTCGTCCTCGACTCGCCTGTGGATCTCGACCGCTTCCCGACCGGCGGGGTGCTCGTCACCGGCATCACCGACCCGGACTGGGAACCGGTCATGAAGCGTGCCTCCGCCATCGTCACCGACCATGGCGGCCGGACCTCGCATGCCGCCATCGTCAGCCGTGAACTCGGCGTCCCAGCCGTCGTCGGCACCGGCCGGGCCACCGAGTTGCTGTGCACAGGCCATGAGGCGACCGTCTCCTGTGCCGAGGGTGCCCGCGGTCAGGTCTACGCGGGACTCCTGGCCTACGAGGAGCACGAAACCGATCTCGCCGAACTCCCTGCCACCCGGACCCGCGTGATGCTCAATCTCGCTGATCCGTCCGCAGCCTTCCGCTGGTGGCGCCTGCCCGCCGACGGCGTCGGGCTCGCGCGCCTGGAGTTCATCGTCGCCCACCAGGTCAAGGCCCACCCCATGGCTCTGCTGCACCCCGACCGAGTGGACCAGCACGACCGCTGCGCCATAGAGCAACTCACCGAGGGTTGCCTCGACCGCGGCCAGTACTTCGTCGACCGACTGGCGCACGGTGTGGCCCGCATCGCCGCATCTCGATGGCCCGACCCGGTCGTCGTACGGACCAGCGACTTCAAGACCAACGAGTATGCGCGGCTGCTCGGCGGCCGGGCCTTCGAACCGGTCGAAGCGAATCCGATGATCGGCTGGCGCGGCGCGAGCCGCTACTACAGTGACGCTTATCGCGAAGGATTCGCCCTGGAATGCCGGGCACTGCGACGGGTTCGCGACGACTTCGGCCTGACGAACGTCATCATCATGATTCCCTTCTGCCGCACCCTCGAAGAGGCCGACCGGGTTCTGGCCGTCATGGCGGAACAGGGGCTACGCAGGGGCGAGAACAGCCTCAAGGTGTACGTCATGGCGGAGATCCCGTCCAACATCATTCTGGCCGAGGACTTCGCCGCGCGTTTTGACGGCTTCTCCATCGGGAGCAACGACCTGACCCAGCTCACCCTGGGCGTCGACCGCGACTCCGAAGCCCTCGCCCATGTCTTCGATGAGACCAACCCCGCGGTCACGCGCAGCATCCAAACGCTGGTTCCGCGCGCCCAGTCCGTCGGCCGCACGGTCGGCCTCTGCGGCCAACGCCCCAGCGACGACCCCGCCTTCACGGAATTCCTGGTGAAGACCGGCATCGACTCGATCTCAGTGGCACCGGACAGCTTCGCCGCGGTGAAGCAGCACGTGGCTGCTGCCGAAATGAACCTGCACGGGGAGGACCGAACGGCCCTTTCGGGACCCGACCGCCCCGAGCGGGCCTGACGTCCAGCGACTGAAACTGAACCCGACACCGCGGAAAGCGCCGCCAAGGCACTGGAGACGGAGGACACCATGTCCGGAACCCAGATGGAGCGCAGGCGTCACCTCTTCCCCGACCTCATGGACTGGTTCGGAACCGACTTTCCCCGCATCCCGATGTGGCGGCCGATGTCCGGAGTCCACCTGATCCCGATCGAGGTGACCAGCCAGGAGGGACAGTACGTGCTGCGCGCCGAGCTCCCCGGGATGGACCCCACGAAGGACATCCACATCACGGTCGAGGGCGACACCCTCACCGTCAGCGCCGAACACACTGAGAGCAAGGAGGAGAAGGATCACTCGGAGTTCCGTTACGGCTCCTTCCACCGCACCGTTCGCCTGCCGGCTCAGATTCCGTCCGAGGGGGTCGAGGCAGAGTACGAGGACGGCATCCTCACGGTGCGCGTAGAGATGGGGCCTGACGTACCAGACACGGCACGCAGCATCCCCGTCAAGAGGGCCACAACCAACGGTGACGCCGAGTCGTGACGGATCGGCAGGTGCGGCGGTTGTTCGGCTGTCGTGCGAACGAGTTGCGACGCGCCGCTGACCGACAGCACGGCCACTGGCACGTCGGACCCCCGCTGGGCCGACCGGCCGCGGCGGGGGCCGGGAGCGGAAGCCGACCGGCCGCGGCGGAGGCCGGGAGCGGAAGATGACTGAAGCCGACACCACCCCACACACCACCGGCCAGGGGCCGCTGCTGAGCCCCGACCCACTGGAGCCCCTGCCGTTGTTGCGGCGCGAACTCGGCACAGGGGCGAGCGGCCTTTCCGCACGGGAGGCGGCCCGCCGCCTCGCCGTCTACGGTCCCAACGAGGTCCGCCGCAAGGCGAGGTCACCCTTGGGGCGCGAACTCGTCCGGCAGCTGGTCCACCCGCTCGCCCTGCTGCTCTGGGCGGCCGCAGCGCTGGCGTTCGTCGCCGACATCCCGGTGCTCGGCTGGGCCATTGTCACCGTCGTCATCGTCAACGCGGGGTTTGCGCTCCTTCAGGAGCGGCAGGCCGAACGGGCGGTGGAGACGCTGGCGAAATACTTGCCCGAGCAGGCCATGGTGATCCGGGACGGCCACCCATCGACCGTAGCAGCGAGGGGACTGGTGCCGGGAGACCTGGTCGTTCTCGAAGAGGGTGCCAAGGTCCCCGCCGACGCACGTCTGGCCGACGGCGGCATTGAAGTCGACCTGTCGATGTTGACCGGTGAGTCCGCGCCTGCCGAACGCATCGCCGGTCCCGGACTCGTCGGGGCACCGCTGTTGCAGGAGCCCAACCTCATTTTCAGTGGCACCACGTGCACGGGGGGCCAGGCCCGGGCGATCGTGTTCGCCACCGGCGACCACACGGAGCTCGGACGTATCGCCGCGCTGAGCCAGCGCACTCGACGTGACCCCAGCCCCCTGGAGAAGCAGGTAAAGAAGGTCGCCTGGCTCATTGCCGCCGTAGCGGTTGCCATGGGCGTGGTGTTCCTGATGGCCGGTGTGGCCGTGGGGCTGCCGCTGACTGACTCCCTCATGTTCGCGATCGGCCTGCTCGTCGCCAACGTGCCCGAGGGCTTGCTGCCGACCATCACCCTCGCACTTGCTGTCGGCGTGCGCGTACTCGCCCGCGAAGGAGCGGTGATAAAACGCCTGAGCGCCGTGGAGACGCTCGGATCCACAAACGTCATCTGCACGGACAAGACCGGCACTCTCACCCAGAACCGCATGAAGCTCCAAGCCGTGTGGACGCCGGAGCACGGTAGGGAAAACGGCCCCTGGGCGGGAGCGCTGGCGCGAACCAGCGCACTGTGTACCACAGTCTCCCGCGACGCCCAGGGCGAACTGCACGGAGATCCCACAGAGATCGCCCTGATCGAGGGTGCCGCGGCCCACGCCGCTCCCGTCGACCTCGACCAGCGGGACACCGGGCGTCACGCCCTCTTCCACTTCGACCCACGGCTGCGCCTGATGTCGGTCGTCCAGGGTGACGATGCGCAGCATATGCACGTCATCGTCAAGGGCGCACCGGAATCGGTGTCCCGCTCCCTGTCCGACGGCCACGATGCGGCGGCGTTGGCCGCGGCGGACGATCTCGCGCATGACGGCATGCGCGTGTTGGCCGTCGCCGGCCGTGAGCTGTCCTCAGGATCCGAGCTGCCGGCCCGGCGCCAGGACGCGGAGACAGAATTGCGGCTCCTGGGCCTTGTCGGCCTGTACGACCCGCCACGGCCGGAAGTCGCGGACGCCGTTCGCCGCTGTCACGAGGCCGGACTCCGCGTCCACATCGTCACTGGCGACAACGGTGCCACCGCCGCGGCAGTAGCCCGTGAAGTGGGCATCGGAGAACCGAGCCTGCACGTGGTGGCGCAGTCCGAGTCGATCGGCGACCACGACCTCGACCAGGTCCTGGCACACGGGAACGCAGAGGTCGTCTTCGCGCGCTCCTCACCCGAGACCAAGCTGAAAGTGGCCGACACCCTGCGCGCCCACGGGCAGATCGTCGCCATGACAGGCGACGGCGTCAACGACGCCCCCGCCCTCCACCGGGCACACATCGGTGTCGCCATGGGCCGCTCCGGCACGGATGTCGCCCGTGAGGCTGCGACCATGGTGCTGACCGACGACAACTTCGCCACCATCGTCGATGCCATCGAGTCGGGGCGTCGGGTCTACGACAACGTGCGCAAGTTCATCGTCTACATATTTGCCCACCTCACCCCCGAAGTCGTCCCCTTCCTGGTCTTTGCACTCTCTGCCGGTGCCGTACCACTGCCGCTGACCGTGCTGCAGATCCTGGCCATCGACCTCGGTACCGAGACTCTCCCGGCGCTCGCACTCGGCCGCGAACGAGCCGAGCCGGGTGTCATGAGCCGCCCACCACGCCCGAGTTCGCAGGGAGTGATTTCCCGCGACATGCTTCTCCGCAGCTGGGGCCGACTGGGCGCGGTCTCCGCCGCTCTGATCATGACCGCCTTCTTCTATGTGCTGTGGCGGGCGGGCTGGCACCCCGGCAGTGCGACAGGCCCCGGCACGGCGCTGCACCACGCGTACATGACCGCGACCACCGCCACGTTCGCCGGCATCGTCACCTGCCAGGTCGGCACTGCGATGGCCGCCCGCACCGACCACGCCGCGCTGCGAGACATCGGTCTGTTCACCAACCCCCTGCTCTTGGCCGGTATCGCCTTCGAGCTGGCCTTCACCGCAGTACTCGTCTATGTGCCGCTCCTCCAAGGGCTGTTCGGTACGGCCGCCCTGCCCCCCGACGTCGTCGCCTTGATTGCTACCTTCCCCGTGCTTGTCTGGGGTACGGACGAACTGCGGCGTTGGGTCCGACGCGCACACCGAAAAACACAGCCCTGACGCATGTTCCGGAGGCTCACCTGCGCGCGGTGCGCCCGTTGACGGAGAACGTGAGGGGCTGGTCACGCGTGCCCGTTTCGGCTGAGCGGTCTGAGGATCTCGCCGGAAGTCAAGGCCCAGCTTCACCTGAGTGGTGGCTACAGCAACGATGCGCGTCGCGGCCGTGGCCTATTCGTGCGCGATGACGGCGACAGGTGAGGTGGCGTGATGGAGGACCGCGTGAGTGATCGGTCCGATGTGTGCGCCGATCGAGGACCGGCGGATGCGACGGCCGACGACTACGAGGCCTGTTTCGGAACCTGCCTCCAAGAGCTGCTCGGAGGCACTTCCGATCGTCGCCTGCGCGTCGATGGGGACCGTCGGGTACTTGTCCCGCCACGGCTTCAGCATGTCGTCCAGGCCGGTGTTCATGCTTTGAGTGATCTGCGCATTGACTTCCGGGCTGTACGCGAATCCGGACCCCGCCAGCGGGGGAAGCATCCAGCTGTGCAGAGCACGGAGTGTGCAGGCCCGCCGTGACGCCTCGTCGAATGCGAAGGCGAGGAGAGCGTCGCACGGTCGGCTGATGTCGATGCCCACGACCATGTCGCGGTCCGTGTGCCGCCCATGGGCGTGCGGCATTGCGTCCTCTGCCGCGCGCACCAGGACAATGGGCCGCTCCACGGCCTGGATGACCGCCATGCCGACGGAACCGAGGACGAATCCCGTGAGCGTGCCCAGTCCTCGGGAGCCGAGGACGAGCATGCCCGCGCTCGCTGCCACACCGACCAGCGAGTCGGCCGGCCGACCATCGAACGACTCGGTGGTGATGTCCAGTTGCGGGTGTCCTTCTCGAAGACCGTCATGAGCCTCGCGCAGGAGGGCCTCCGTCCACGGGCGACGCACATCGGAACTGGCGGCAGGGATACCGGGAGGCGACGACCATTCCTCGGCATGGACAAGGTGCAGCGGCGCATTGCGAAGGAGCGCCTCGCGCGCGGCCCAACGGGCCGCCGCGATGCTTTCTTTGGATCCGTCGAGGCCGACGACAATACGTTGGTTCATGATGGCCTTCCTCGGACAGGGACAGGCTTGCGGCCACGGGATTCGTTCTTGCGGACATCTGAATGAGGCGTTTCCAAGGCGGTGACAACCGCGCGGTCATCACCTCGCACCGGCGGTCTTGGCGATTCACGCCCCTCTCCTACCCCAGGGTGCCCGTCCGTGCATCGACCGGCATGTCGTCCTGCTCGTAATTGAGCCGATTGATCACGTCCACGACGCCATCGACGCTCCGGCACAGGCGCGGGATGACGGGGACGAGACTGCGCCGTCTCACGGTGCCGCTGAGGGTCACGAGACCGTCGGCGACCTCGACGGTCAGCGACGAGGGGCTGAGCCGGAGTGTGTGCGTCAGGACGTCTTCGAGGATCTCTTCCTGGATTGCGTGATCCCGGCGCAGGAAGAGTTGTAGGAGGTCGCCGCGGCTCAGGACGCCGATCAGTCGGCCTTCGCCGTCGACAACGGGCAATCTCTTGATCTTGTGCTTCTCCATGACACGGGCCGCGCGGACGACGTTCCACTCAGGCGCCGCAGTGATCGCCGGGCGATTCATGAGATCGACGGCGGCATTCGCGCGGCCCCTGGAGCTGCGACTGCGGAGCAGGTCGGCTTCGGAGACGACGCCTACGGGACGATCGTGCTCGTCCACGACAGGCACGGCAGTTATGCCGAACTCGTCGAGGAGCCGGGTGATTTCCTTGAGCGTGGTGCCGCGCTGGACGCTTACGACCGTCGGCGTCATCATGTCGAAGACTCTGCGATGCCTCATCGTCCCTCTCCTTCAGGCGGGGACTTCGACGTCGAGCCGGGCCGTGACGTCCACGACTCCCGGCACCGTGCGCGCGACATGGACCAGCACGTCGTTGAGCAATGGGTCGGGGATGCAGCCGTCCAGGCGGACGGCACCGTCGGACACCTGGACGTGCACGGTTGCCGAGCCGGACGGGATGAGTTCAGCCATGATCAATTCACGCAGTTCTTCGGCGATGTCCTCGTCCGGGCGGAGATAGATCTTCAGAAGGTCACCCTGGCTGACCAGCCCGATCAGGCGGCCGTCGTCGTCGACGACGGGCAGCCGCTTGAGGTGGCCGCGGGCCATCAGCCGAGCGGCACCCGCGATGCTTGCATTTCGGGTAACCGTCACGGCGGGCACGGTCATGAGTTGACCGGCGGAGACAGCGCGGGACTCGTCCCCACCTTGCGCTTTGAGCAGAAGGTCTGCTTCGGAGACCACGCCGACGACTTGTCCCTCGTCCGTCAGGACGGGCAGGGCGCTCATCCGCCATTGCCGCATGGTCTTCACGATGTCCTTGAACGGCGCTGTGCGGTTGACCGGGATAACGGCATGCGTCATCACGTCATCGACGGTACGCATTTGTTTCATGATTCCTCCGAGAACGAACGGCCCTATATGTCCCGGCGTCGGCAGCGTTGTCTGCCGGCGGTAGGACCACCCGGGGTCCACAGGGGACTGTTCGGCTCTGTTGTCCTGACGTGAACGGTGCTTTCATGAAATTGACGGAAAGAGTCATTGCGAGGATGCGGAGAAGCGGCTGGCGGCCGTGCACCGCACGATCGGGAACCGCGAGAAGCGGTCGGCTCTTTCCGTCCCATGGTGTGAGTGCTCAGCGGTCGTCTGTATCACGCGCTGAATCCGGGGGCAGGTCCTCCACGGCGTATTCGAGGTACTGGTCGACGCTGACGACACCATCGACGGAAAGGCACAGGTGTTCAACAATCGGAATTGTTGAGTGTTCCTCGACCGTGCCGCTCAGGGTGACGACCCCTTCTTGCACGGTTGCTGTGACGCCCCCTGGCGTCATCCGGAGAGTTCGGCCCAGCACCTCGTCGACGATCTCATCGTGTATGGCGTCGTCGCGGCGGAGCATCGGCCGCAGCAAGTCGGACCGGCTGACGATGCCCATGAGTGTTCCTGTGTCGTCGACCACCGGAAGGCGTTTGACCCCGCGCGCGTTCAGGAAGCGGGCTGTTTCGACGATGCCCCAGTCAGGCCGGGCCGTCAGCACGGGCGTGGACATCAGTTCGCCAGCTGTGCGGGCGTCCATTATGCGGCGGTCCACAGCGGCCGTCTCGCGCATTTGGTCACGGCCCTCTGTGTCCGGCAGCCCGGCTTGCCTGCGGAGCAGATCGGCTTCGGAGATGATGCCGATGGGGTGATGGCGGGTGTCCACAACGGGCAGAGCCGAGACATCGTTGTAGTCGAGGCTCCAGGCGACCGACTTGAGTGTCGCCTCTGGGCTGGCGGTGGCCACGTCCCGGGTCATGACTTCGGAGACAGTACGGTGCAACATGGTCCGATTTCCCTTTCGTTCGGGGCTGTCAGCCGTGGGCTACGACAGCCACGGGGGCTGCGGCATGATGCAGGACGGCATGGGCCACCGGTCCGAGATGCGCACCCAGAGGGGACCGGCGAAGGTGCCGGCCGACGACGACGAGGTCCGCGTCCAGCGAGGCCCGGACGAGGTGAGGACCCGCCGGTCCCATGAGCGCGACCTGGTCGACGTTCACCGACGGGAACTTGCGGCGCCAGGGCTCCAGCAGTTCGTCGAGCATCTTCGCGACACTCCGACCTGCTTCCCGTTCGTTGTCGGGGTCGACGTTGGGGAAGGACCTGTAGGCGCGGGGAAGCTTCCAGCTGTGAATCGCCCGCAAGGCGCAACTGCGGCGGGCGGCCTCTTCGAAGGCAAAGGCCAGAACCTTGTCGGGTGCTTCGTGGATGTCGACCCCCACGATCATCTCGCCGTACCGGGTCGGCTCGGCGTCCTCCGGTTCATCAGCCGCCCGTACGAGGGTCACCGGCGTTTCGGTGGCTACAAGGGTCGCCGTGCCCACCGTGCCGACGAGGAAGCCCAGCAGGCTGCCCAAGGAGCGAGAACCAAGGACGAGCAGGTCGGCACCGGCTGCTTCGACGGCCAGCGCGGCGGCCGGCCTGCCGGAGAGATACCGGGTGGTCATCTCCAGATGCGGGTGACGACGCCGTACATCCTCCAGAGGCCCGGCGAGCACCTCGTCGGCCCACCGACCGGCCGTGTGGCAGTCCAACCGCGGAACGGCTGGACTGATGGGCCAGTCGATCACGTGGACGAGCCTCAGCGGCACCTCCCGCAAGGACGCCTCTTTGGCGCCCCAGACGGCGGCCGCCCGGCTCTCGGGGGATCCGTCGACGCCGACTGTCACGAGGTGCTTCATGCCACGAACCTCCCGTCTCGCAGCTTTGTCGTCCTCTCTCAGTGTGGCCCGCGGGCCAGGAGCGGAGGAGGGGCCATGTGGCCCGTTGCGGGGCCGATCAGCCCCACCGTGTCTTGGGGACGCGTCTCGCAGCTCTCCGGTCAGCCCATGTGCGGCACACTGTGGGGGGCGGGTGCGGGGGCGTCGGTGTGCGCGGTCACATGGCCTACGACCGCGACCACCCCGTCGAGTTGTTCTGCAAGGCGTGTCAGGATCGCAATCTGGCTCCGGCTCTCCATTTGGCCTTCCAGAGTGACGACGCCGTCGATCACATGGACGGCGACCGCGTCGGCTCCGAGCCCCATGGTGCCCACAACTACGTCCTCGATGATGCGTCGTCGTATCTCCGCGTCGGGGCGCAGAAACAGACGGAGCAGATCCCGGCGCGTGACGATACCGACGAGTCGGTCCTCGTCGTCCACGACCGGCAGCCTCTCCACGCCACTACGCATCATCAGCCGAGCGGCGTCCGGTGCGGTCTCGTCTGCGTGGACGGTCACCGCCGGGGTCGACATGACCTCGGCAGCCATGAATTCAGCTCCCGACGACACTGCGGTCCCGGTCCCGGTGCCGGCGTCCGGTCTGTCGCTCGGCGCGAGGTGTCTCGCGGCCTGTCGGTTCACCAGGTCGCTCTCGGAGACGACGCCGACGACATGGTCCTCTTCGTCGAGCACCGGCAGTCCGCTGATGTTGTACTGGGCGACCAGCTTCGCGACCTCCTTGAAGGAGGTGGCCGGGACGACCGAGACGACCTCGTCGGTCATCAGGTCTCCCACTCTGATGTGCTTCATGGAGGCTCCTCCTGCCGTCTCGCCGACCCGCACGGACGCAATGCCGGAGGTCGTTCAGAGACCACGATCCGCCGGCCGTACCGGAGTGAGGAGGGCCGAATGGGTCTCAGCCGGGACCGGTCGGACCCGGCTCGAGTGCTCGGACAGGGCAGGATTCCCTCGACAGGGACCATTGGGCCCCGGGCGGTCCTGAGCGGCCCTCCACATGCGGGGCCCCGCGGTGGCAGCGTGAGAGCTGCCCATTTTGCCGGCTCTCGGTGAGGAGGAACCATGGAAGGCACCACTGGCAGGCTGGAACTGGGTGCCGTCATCGTCGGCGTCGATGGCTCCAAGCCGGCCCGCCAGGCAGCTTTGTGGGCGGCGGCCGAGGCTGTACGCCGTGACAGTCCACTGCACATCGTCCACGCCGCCGAAACGGACCGCCGGGCTCTCTACCTTTCAGTGGAGAGCATCGAGCGTGTACGCAACGCGGGCCAAGAACTGCTGCGGGACACTGCCGCCGCCATCAGGGACCAGTATCCCGGTGTGCACATCACCACGGAGCTCAGCCGCAGCTCCGCCGTCCCCAGCCTGCACCGGACCGCGGGGCTCCGAGGCACTGTCGTGGTGGGGAACCGGGGTCTCGGCGGTTTCGAATCTCTCATGCTCGGATCCGTAGGTCTGAAGGTTGCTGCCGGTGCCACGACGCCCGTGATCGTGGTCAGGGGCGTTGAGAAGGGAGGTGAGGCCGGAGTGGTGCTCGCCGCGGTCCGTGACGAGCACGACGGCGAATGCGCCCGCTACGCGGCGCGCGAAGCCGAGCTCCGCCAGGCATCGCTGCGGCTGTTGCACGTGTGGAACGTACTCGAGTCCGCCGGACTGGCCGTGACCATGCTCGACAACGTCGAAGGAATGGCCGGCGAACAGGTTCACCAACTGACGGCGGTGGCGGACGGGATCCGCGATGAATTCCCGGCCCTGACCGTGCAGGCGGATGCTGAGGGAAGCCTCACTGTGGCCGGAGTTCTGGTCGAGGCATCCCACCACGCGGATCTGCTGGTGATGGGCGGACGGCGGTCACCCGGTTACATCGGACGCACCCTCGGGCGGACGACACACACTCTCCTGCACCACGCGCACTGTCCAGTGCAGCTTATTCCGCGGCACGGTCCCGGCCACGGGAGTGAGTCGTGATGGCCGCCGCTGAACGCCGCGAGCTCGTCGTCGGCATCGATCCGGCCAAGGATTGGCACCTGCCGCTGGCCTGGGCGGCGGACGAGGCCCATCGACGCGGGCTGGAGCTTCGGCTCGTCGTGGCCGTATCTCCACTGCACGACACGCAGCACTGCGATGACAGCGCGCGCAGGATGTCCATGATCCAAGCCGGGTCACACGCTCTCGAAGCAGCTGCCGACTGGGCCCGGGAGCGCCATCCGCAACTGCAGCCGGTCACCGATCTGCTCGATGGCTTCCCGGCTTCGGTGATCGCCCGACTGTCCGAGGACGCCCGGATGGTCGTCCTCGGATCCCGACACCTGAACCGTACGGCGGAGCACTTCAGCGCCGGCTCCCTCGTCGTCCCCGTCACGGCAAGGGCACGTTGTCCCGTGGTGGTCGTGGGCGACGCGGAGCACGTCACCCAACAGCCGACCTACCTGGTCGTGGGAATTGACGGCAGCGAGTCCTCGAAGGCGGCGCTGGGGCTGGCGTTCGAGGAGGCAGACTTCCGCGGAGCCGCGCTCCGCGCCGTCTCGGTGTGGCAGCCGCCCGTGATCATGCTTCACGACGCGAAGGCCGCCGTGCAGGCTCAGCGTCGGATGCTCTCCGAGACCACAGCAGGTTGGTCGCTGAAGTACCCGGACGTGCACCTGGCCCACGAAGTGCCGACCGGACATCCGGTGGAGGAGCTAGCCAAGGCGTCCGAGCACGCCCTGGCTGTCGTCGTGGGCCGCCGCGGCCGGGGCGGTTACACGGGCATGCGGCTCGGTTCGGTCGTCCACGGACTGCTGCACCGCGCGCACTGCCCGGTGATCACGGTTCCCCTCGTGTGAAGCCTCATCGTGACTACCACCTCGGACGTGGACGAGTGCCGGTAGAGGAGCCCGGCGGGTTGACCTCGACGGAGGCCGAGCGCCGTCTGGCCGAGCACGGCCGCAACGAGGTGGCGGAGGTGCGTAGCGCACCTCTGTACAGCCGAGTCGTTGCGCAGCTCGGTGATCCGCTGATCATGGTGTTGCTCGGTGCGGCACTGCTGACGATTGTGATCGGCGATCACGCGGACGCGGTGGTCATCGGTCTGGTGATCGTCTTCAACACGACGGTGGGGGTCGCACAGGAGATCCGCGCCGACCACGCCGTGGCAGCTCTGTCGGCGATGTCGGCACCGAGCGCTCGTGTCCTGCGGGACGGCTCAGCACGGGAGATCGCCGCAGCGGTTGTGGTGCCCGGCGACGTACTGCTGCTCGGCGAGGGCGACATCGTCGCTGCCGACGCCGAGCTCATCGAGGCATCTGCCCTACTCATCGACGAATCCATGCTTACCGGGGAGTCCGTCCCTGTGGACAAGGATTCCGGCGCGCTGCTGGGCGCAGGGACTGTCGTGGTGCGCGGACGGGGCGTCGCAACGGTCACCGTCACCGGCGCCGAAAGTGCGCTCGGCCGTATCGCCGCACTCCTCGACGGTGCACGCGAGCCGACACCACTGCAGCGCCGTCTCGCCTCCCTGGGGCGCATCCTGGCCGTCGTCACCCTGGGACTCTGCCTTGTGGTCTTCGTCTTCGGGCTCGCACGCGGCCTGCCGGCCGGGACCATGGCCGTGACGGCGATCAGCCTGGCCGTCGCGGCGGTCCCCGAGTCCCTGCCTGCCGTCGTGACCCTCGCACTGGCGCTGGGCGCCCGGCGTATGGCGGCCCGGCACGCCCTCGTACGCAGGCTCCCGGCCGTGGAGACGCTCGGCTCCGTGGCAGTGCTGGCTACCGACAAGACCGGAACCCTCACCGAAGGCCGCATGGTGGTTCAGCACGTTTGGACGCCGCGGGCGGCAGCGGATCTCTTCGGGGTGGGTTACGAACCTTATGGGGACATCCAGGTCGACGGCAGGAAGCCGACGCCCGCTGAACTTGGCCCCGTACGGGACCTGCTGACGGCGGCATCGTTGTGCAATGACGCCGCCCTGCGGCCACCGCAGGATCATGCCGCCCATGAGAACCGGTGGACTGCCGTCGGTGACCCCATGGAAGCCGCACTCTTGGCGGCAGCGGCCAAAGCAGGTTGTGCGGATCAAACGGAAATCAGGCGGCTGTACCCGAGGACATGGGAAGCACCGTTCGACAGTCTCCGCAAGCGCATGACCACAGTGCACCGAATGGCTTCAGGTGCTCTGCTCGTGTGCTTGAAGGGCGCGCCTGAAGTGGTGCTCGACGTCTCCGTGCTCGCCGACCGCAAGGACGTCCTGATGGGCGCGCGACAGCAGGCGGCGATCCTTGCTTCCCGCGGCTTCCGAGTGCTCGCCGTTGCATCCACCGAGCGGCGGAACGAACCGAGCAACGCTGCCACAGCTGAGACAGGCCTGCGGCTGCTGGGCCTCGCTGCCATCAGCGATCCCCCGAAACCAGCGGCGGCCGCTACGCTCGCCGCCTGCCGTGCAGCGGGGATCACACCAGTCCTTATTACGGGAGATCACCCCGCCACAGCACGCGCGGTGGCCGCTCGTGTGGGACTCATTGACGGAGTCTGCGGTGACGACTCGGTACTCACTGGCCCTGATCTGGCATCAGGGCGCACAGACGACCTCACCACAGCACGGGTATTCGCCCGGACGAACCCGCAGCAGAAACTGGACATCGTCGATGCCTGGCGTTCCCGAGGGGCGGTCACGGCCATGACCGGCGACGGTGTCAACGACGGCCCGGCCCTGCGCCGGGCCGACATCGGTGTGGCCATGGGCAAGCGGGGAACGGAGGTCGCACGACAGGCGGCTGACCTCGTCCTCACCGACGATGACCTGTCGACCGTAGTCGCGGCCGTCGAGGAGGGCCGGCGCGTGTACGACAACATCCGGCGCTTCTTGATTTATGGCCTGGCTGGCGGTACCGCGGAGATCCTCGTCATGCTGGTCGGTCCCCTTGTCGGACTCCCGCTGCCCCTCCGGGCCGGCCAGATCCTGTGGATCAATTTGCTGACCCATGGTCTGACCGGTGTGGCCATGGGCGCAGAGCCGGCGTCCCCGGATGCCATGCACAGGCCACCGCGGCCACCCGGTCAGCACATCCTCGGCGCCGGTGCTTGGCAGCGTCTCCTCGTGCTGGCCACGGTCGTTACCGCGGTCTGTCTGGCGGCAGGGGTTCTTGCACGTGCCTGGGACCTTCCATGGCAGAGCGTCCTGTTCCTGTCGCTGCTCGGCGCGCAACTCGGCGTCGTCATGGGGCTGCGGACGCGTCTATTGACCCGGCAGAACCCCTTCCTCCCCCTGGCCGTGCTCGCATCTGCCCTGCTGGCGCTGGCGGCCCTGTACGCTCCGCCGCTGCGGTCGGTTCTGGAGACCGAGCCGCTCGGTTGGTCCGGGGCCGCTCTTGCGACGGCCGCCCTTATGAGTGGCTACCTGGCTGCTCGGTTCACACGACATGCATTCCGGGAAAGGAAGGCCGCGGAGGCGAAGTCATGAGACTGGTGCGAGTCTTCGCCCACCGTGAACCGCCGCACGATCTTCAACCGGCTGGTCACCGCAGACCGGAGCACGGTGGCGGTAGGTGCCGACTCGGTACGAGGGGTTACGTCATAGAGCGATGGCAGCGTAAAAGCAGGGGTTCTGGCGTTCCGTTCAGGGAGGGCCGACACGGTAGGGCCGCATCATCTCGTTGTCCTCGTGTTCCAGCATGTGGCAGTGCCACACATACTGTCCTGCCCGGTCGAAGGTGGCTTTGACCCGGGTGATGGCGTGCGGATAGGCGATCACCGTGTCCTTGAAACCGCTCTCCCCGGGCTCTGGAGGTCTTGCACTGTGCCCGGCGGTCTGCCGGTCGACGACCTGGAACTGAACCTCGTGGATGTGGATCGGGTGGGCGTCTTTGGTGGAGTTGTGTATTTCCCAGATCTCGGTCGCCCCGAGTGCCGGGTTCTCCGTGATGGGATCACTCCATCCCATGGGGATCCGGTTTCCGTTCCGGTCCACGGTGCCGAGCATCACCATGCGGGGGCCCACCCCCCGCAGGACTGCGGAGTTCTGCTCCTGCAAGGAGACCTGCCGTGTGTGGCTCGCTGGACCCAGTGGTTCGAACGGCGGAAGGGTGAGCTGGGCGGGGGGTATGGTCCTGTCCGGTGTAGCGAGCGGTCGTGCCACGGTGATTCTCATGACCTGTCCGGTGGTCCCGGGAGCCGCCGGCTGGAAGTCTGTGCCCGCTTTCCCGCCCTTGAACGGCTCGTCGGGGCCCTCGTTGACGAGGTACAGATTGGTGCCGACCGGGATCGAGGTGAAGTCGACGATGACGTCGGCGCGTTCGGCGGGGGCGGTGAGCAGTTGGTCGCGCTGCACAGGTGCGGGCAGGAAACCTCCCTCCGAACCGATCTGCCAGAAGGGGAGCACCGGAGCTGAGGGACGAGGGGCCATCGGGTCGGTGACGATCTTCAGGATCAGGAAGCGTGCGTTGCAGCCGTTGAGAATCCGCAGGCGGTAGCGGCGCGGCTCGACGGAGAGAGTGGGCCAGGTACGGCCGTTGGTCACCATCGTGTTGCCGAAGAACTCCGGGTTCCAGATGGGAGAGATGTCACTGCCGGGGGTGTAGGGACCGGTGAAGTGGTCGAAGGATGCACGACTCGACGGGTAGAACAGGCTGCCGTCGGTGGAGAACGACCGGTCCTGGATGACGACCGGGATCTCGTAGTAGTGCCTCCCCGGGGGGTCACCGAGCTTCGGTGCCGGCCCCGGAAGCACACCGCTCGGAAGGTCGGCAGGCCCGCCACGCAGGAGGTAGAAGCCCGCCAGCCCCGCGTAGACGTTCAGCCGAGTGACCCCCAGGGCATGGTCATGGAACCAGGAGGTGGCGGCACGCTCCTGGTTGGCGTACTGGAATACGGCGGTTCCTGGCTCCCAGGCTGCATGGAACTGGTCCTCGAACATCATCTTGAACTGTTCATAGAAGGAGCCCACCCGTGCATATCCGTCGGGGATGTCGGATGCACGGGGTAGATACCACGCCTCGGGGTAGCCGTCGCTCTCCTGCGTGTTGTGCCCCCCGTGCAGGTGGGTCACGATCGGCACGGGCCCGGTGTAGGGGCCGGGTGTCGAGGTGAAGGTCGGTCGGGCATCACGCCATGAAATACCACCTTCAGGGTTGGCCCAGTGCAGTGTGGGGTCTACCGGCAGCAGGTGCGGCAGATGGTTGCCGTGGCGGTCGAGCAGCTGGTTCACCCACGTGACCTGTATGGCCCGGCCGAAGGTCGCCTCGACGGTGCATGACGGGTAGGCGAAGCTTCCCGGATGGCGGGTCGACCCGTACCCCCACACCGTCGTGGCAGGCATACCGGCCGGCAGAATTTGCTGCCGAAACTGCCGAACACCGATCGTGTAGTGATCGACGTGTCCTGCCTCGTCCCTCTCGGCCCAGGGCATGACTGACGGGACGGCGAGCTCGGTGACGTACTTGTCGATCGTCGTCGGGTCCAGGACGCGACTGGCGAACCCCGGCCAGGCGGGCGTGGAGGCAGGACCGGCCGGGAGGAAGAGGCAGGTTCCGCCGCCTAGGCCGGCCTTGATGAATTGACGCCTTGTGGCCATCTGAGTCCTCCTGGACACGGCCCCCCATCGGCTGTGGTCCCAGAAACCGTTCCAGTGTTTCGGACACAACGAAGAAGGGCCACTCGGAACGTCGCGGGCCGAGGTCTTCGTGCAAGTGCAGCGTTTCAGGTCGCCCGGATCAGTCGATACCCCTGCTGAGTCGCGACCACCCGCACGGCGGAGCCGGACCGGCTGCTGCGGGACGCAGTGCCTGGAGGGAGCTTCAGACAAGTTCCATGCGCACGTCCACGACGCCTTCGACCGCGCGAATGGCCCGAGCGAGAAGCGGCACCAGGGAACGGTTCTGGAGCGGCCCTCGCAGGGTGACGACACCATCCAGCACCGAGAAGTCCAGCTCGACCGGGGGAACGAGCTCCGCGACAACGGCGGAGCGGATCTCCTCGTCGATCTCCTCGTCCGGGCGCAGGAAGACCTTCAGCAGGTCGCTGCGGCTCACGACACCCTCCAGCATGCCGAGGCTGTTCACGACGGGCAGCCGCTTCACCCGCTTGCGCGCCATGATGCGGGCGGCTTCGGCGAGCGTGGCATCGGGGTGGACGGTGACGGCCGGACTCGACATCAGCTCCTCGGCCAGCACCGCGTCGGCTTTGGATGCCTCCTCGAGCTGGTCGGGCAGCTTCGGCTCATCCTGCCGGAATTCCTCCTTCGGCAGCAGGTCCGCCTCGGAGACGACCCCGACGACACGGCCCTCGCCTTCGAGCACCGGCACTGCGCTGACCTTCCACTGGTGCATCAGCTCCACGATCTCCTTGTACGAGGCTTCGCGGCCGATGGCCACGGCCGTGTGGGTCATGACGTCGCTGACGGTGTACCGGGATGCAGTCATGGGGTGCTCCTCGGGCGGGGATATTCGGGGGCGCGACGGCGCTCATCACGGACAGCTGCCGCGGCCGTGAGGGGCGTAAAGGTCATGGAGACGGATCCGAGAGGCCTGCAATCAGTTGGCGAGAACCATGGCTTGTGCGTGGTGGCGAGATCGGATCAAATGACTTCGCCCGCGTCCCTCATCAGATTCTTCTCGATATATCCGCGGACATGTGCGGCGAGTGAGCTGAGGAGACCCGAGAGTTCCGCCTTCGGTGCGACGGGCGCCCCTATTGTGCGGGCCCCGGGTGGCAGTGCCGCGAGGTCGGCCGCGAACCTTTTCCGGGCTGTGTCCAGCTCTGTGCGATCCGAAACACGTCGGCCCTCCCGCATGACCGACTCCAGCAGCGGGACACCATCCGGAGGCGGCGGTTCGTCGATGAGAGCTATGAGATCCGCGTATCCCGGCCTTCGGAACACCTGCTTGCGCCCTGGCGCTGTCACCTTGGCCGAAGAAAGTTTCATTACCGGCCGGCCGTCGTACTCCACCAGCTTGTACGCGGAATCCAGGTAAGGGGCATCCGCGGAGACGCCAATCCGGGTCCCGACGGCGTACGTATCAATCGGCGCTCCGGAGCGGACCAGTTTGTCCACGGCGAACTCGTCGAGACCACCGCTTGCCACGATGCGTGTTTCCTGTAGACCGGCGGCATCAAGGATCGTCCGAGCCTTTACGGCCAGGGCTCCGAGGTCACCGCTGTCCAGCCGGATGGCACACCCCGGACCGAGCCCCAGATCGCGCAGCACGCGCGCCGCCGTCGCCACGCCCGTCACGGTGTCGTAGGTGTCGACCAGGAGTGTCACAGGGCCTGGATGGGACCGGGTGAAGGCCCGGAACGCGTCCTCCTCAAGACCGAATGCCTCGATGTACGAATGGGCCATTGTGCCGACTGCGGGCAGGCCCTCGGCGTGAGCCGCCGCAACATTGCTGGTTCCGGCGAAGCCGACCATTGCACCCAGCCTGGCGGCCCGGTGTCCGGCTTCAATGCCATGAGTGCGCCGCAGGGAGAAGTCCACCACCTGGTGTCCGTCGGCGGCCAGGACGCACCGGGCGCATTTGGAGGCGATGGAGGTCTGGTGGTTGAGCTGGTTAAGTACGTAGGTTTCAACCAGCTGGGCTTGCGGAAGGGGCGCAGTGATTTCCAGCAGGGGTTCGCCGGCCAGCACGATGCGCCCTTCGGGCACTGCCCGGACCTCACCAGTGAATTCCAGGCCGAGCAGCGGTGCCAGATCCTCGGGCCGTCGTCCCATCACAGAGGCGAAGACATTTACGTCGTCCGCATCCACACGATAGGCGGAGAGGAAGTCGAGGACTGATTCCAGCCCGGCGCAGACAAGAAATCCGCGGTCCGGAGGCAGGTTGCGCACGAACAGACTGAACGTCGCCGAACCGGTCATGCCCTCGCTCAGATACGACTGGGCCATCGTGACCTCGTAAAGGTCGGTGCTCGTAGCATTCGACATCGACGGCACCTTCCCGCCCTTTACGGTTCACGTGCCTGGCTGCCTGCGTCCTCCCTCTCCACTATCGGCCTCCGACGCCCCGTGGACCAGCCCAGTGCCAGGCGGCGCCCAGCGAACCTCCTGCCGCTGCTGTAGTGAAGGGGCACGTCATGGGTGTGGCCCAGGCGGATCACGTCCGTCCACCTCGGTCTCCAGCTCGGCCGAGTCCTACATGTCCTGGTCGACCATCGTCCTGACCGTGCGGGGCACCTTCCCGCTCACTGTGCTAGTTCTGAGGCGTGGTCGGGGACGTAGGTCTGAAGGTCCCTCGGCGGCCGTTGGTATCCGGTGGCCGGCGGCCGCCGAGGGATTTCGATCACCGGTGGAGTGACTGTCTCGTACGGCACGGATGACAGAAGATGGGCGATCATGTTCAGCCTGGCCCGACGCTTGTCATCGCTCTCGACCACATACCAGGGAGCCTCCGAGATGTCCGTATGGACGAACATCTCGTCCTTTGCGCGGGAGTAGGCCTCCCAGCGGGTGATCGATTCCAGGTCCATCTGTGAGAGCTTCCATCGACGGGTGGGATCCTCCAGCCGGCGTCGAAACCGTTCCTCCTGCACGGCGTCACTCACCGAGAACCAGTACTTGCGCAACAGAATGCCGTCCTCCACCAGCATCCGCTCGAAGATCGGGCACTGGCGAAGGAACCGCTGGTGTTCCTCCATGGTGCAGAAGCCCATGACGCGCTCGACGCCCGCCCGGTTGTACCAGCTCCGGTCGAGGAGGACCACTTCCCCTGCAGCTGGAAGATGCTCGGTGTACCGCTGGAAGTACCACTGGCTGCGCTCGCGCTCAGTGGGTCGCGGCAGCGCGACGATGCGTGCTACCCGAGGATTGAGGTGTTCAGTGACGCGCTTGATCGTGCTGCCCTTGCCGGCCGCGTCTCGTCCCTCGAACACCACGACGAGCCGTGCGCCTTCGGCCCGTACCCACTCCTGGAGCTTCACGAGCTCGGTCTGGAGTCGGTACAGCTCCGGCTCGTACAGCGAGCGCCGCAGCTTTCCGGGCTTGCCTTTCTCGTCTGCCATGGGATGACGTTACGGAGTGGACCACGCTCGAAGTCAAGCGTCAGCGCCGCACGGACCTCGCCGCGCGGACCCGTTACGGCGTCCGCGGATGACTGGGGCGGCAGACAGGTGACGCGGGTGTCTCCGTGGCCGTGCCATGGGTGGGTGTGGTGCAGCCGCCCGCTGAGGGTGGGGGCGAGCGGCCGGGGGGTGCGTCGGGGAACCGGGTGCGGAAGTGCTCCGGCACAGGAGATGGCGGCAGGAAAAGGGAACGTACACGTCGCAAGCAGCCAATTCGTGCCTACCGACTGCCGACAGAACCCACGTGCAGCGCGATCTCTTCCGCGATCCGTTCGGCGAGCGGCTCCACGATGGCTGCGACGGGTGCTGACAGGCCGGTGCCCACGCTGCTGTCGGCCCCCTCGATGGCGTAGACGACCAGTTGTCCGGGCAGGCGGTCCAGTTCGCGGGCGAGTTCGACGGCGTCGCCGAGCCCGAGCCCGTGGGAACTCGTCGCACTGCCTGTCTGCGACAGCTGCCCACCATCCAGTTTCAGGCGATGTAGCCGACCGGGATGCCCGGGGTGTGCGTGTGCGGCGTCCACCACGATGGCGAGGTCGACGTCTTCCCACAGGGTGATCAGGCGGGCGGGATCACCGTCGCACACCAGAAGGGCGGTCCCACTCGGCAGTGGCCGTTCCTCGGTTCGTTCTGCCAGCCGGGCCACGACAGCCCAGCCCACACCGTCGTCGTGGCGGAAATCGTTCCCGACGCCGATGACGGCGATCCGCGTAGTGAGGTTCACGCGCTTGCCTCTTCCCGCCGGACAGGCCCGCCAGTTGTACCGGGTCCGCGCGGGGGCCGTACGGGGTGACGGACACCGCCACCTGGACCACGCAGGGGCCGGTCGGCCATGGCGGGCAGCAGGTCCGTGCGCATACTGGCCGGGAAGGCATCATCGGCGACGTCGGAAGGCTGGCGATGGCGGACGGCGGCGGCACGGCCGCGGTGATCGGCAAGGACGGCCTGGACGCGCTGATCACGGTCCTGGCCGGGCGCGGCCGTACGGTCGTGGGACCGACCGTCCGCGACGGGGCGATCGTCCTGTCCGAGATCTCCGGCGGTGCCGAACTCCCCTACGGCTGGGGAGTCGAGTTGGAGGCAGGCGTCTACCGGCTGCGTGCCCGTGAGGACGGCGCCGTGTTCGCGCACAGCGCGGGCCCTCAGTCCTGGAAAACGTTTCTGCATCCGCCGCGGGAGCGGCAGTGGACTGCCGATCGCGGTGCCGACGGCGAGCTGATGGTGACCGAGGACCGGACATCACCGTCGTCGTACGCGTTCCTCGGCGTGCGCCCCTGCGACCTGCGGGCCATCGCAATTCAGGACCGGGTGCTGACCGGCGGGAAGTACAACGACCCGGCGTACCGTGGGCGTCGTGAGCGGGCCTTCTTGGTGGCGGCGGAGTGTACCGAGCCGGGTGCCACCTGCTTCTGCGTGTCCATGGGAAGCGGGCCGGCCGTGGGGCCCGGCTACGACCTGGCGCTGACCGAGGTGCTCGATTCCGACGGCCACCGCTTCCTGGTGCGGATCGGGAGCGAGGAGGGAGAGTCGGTCCTGGCCGAGCTGCCCCACGGTCCCGCCGACGCCGCGACTCGGACCGCGGCGAGTGAGCGTGTCGCCGACGCGGCGGATCGCATGGGCCGCAGCATGCCGTTGGTGGACCTGCAGATGCTGATGCGCGAGACGCTCACGGCCGAGCGCTGGGACGACGTCGCGGACCGCTGCCTGACCTGCGGAAACTGCACCATGGTCTGCCCGACCTGCTTCTGCACCACCACCGAGGACATCACGGACCTCACCGGTGACCACGCCGAGCGATGGCGGCGCTGGGAGTCCTGCTTCGACCTGGATTTCTCCCATCTGCAGGCGGGTCCGGTCCGCAACTCCTCGCGTAGCCGCTACCGGCAGTGGGCCACCCACAAACTCGGCACCTGGCACGACCAGTTCGACAGCTCCGGGTGCGTCGGCTGCGGGCGCTGCATCGTGTGGTGTCCGGTCGGTATCGACATCACCGAGGAGGCCCAGGCGCTGAACCTGGAACGGGAGGCCGCCCGGCAGGAGCCGGGGGAGAGCCCGCAATGACCGTTGTGCGCCACGGGTTTCTCGGGGCCCTGTCGCCCGGCCACCGCGAGCGGCTGATCACGTTCGCCCACGATGTCTCCTTCCCCGGTGGCACCCGCATCTTCGACGAGGGCGGTGTCGCCGACCGGTTCTGGATCATCCGTTCCGGGCTCGTTGCGCTCGACGTTCATGTTCCGGCCCGCCGCGAGGCAGTCCTGGAGACCCTTGGTGAAGGCGATCTGCTGGGCTGGTACTGGCTGTTCGAGCCGTACCTCTGGCACCTCGGCGCGCAGGCCCGCAGCGCCGTGTCGGCGTCAGAGTTCGACGCGCAGCAGGTCCGAGCCGCGTGCGAGAAGGACCCGTCGTTCGGCTTGGCGTTGACCAACTGCGTTGCGCAGGTGATCGCACGACGGCTGAAGTCCACCCGAATCCGCCTGCTCGACCTGTACGGGCCCCCCGACGCCGGTGAGTCGTGATCATGGCTTCCGCAACATTGACTGCTCGGCCGGGAACCGTCCCCATTGCGTACCGGGTGGTGAATCGCGAGGCCGAGACGCCCGACACCGCCACGATCGTCCTGGAACCGGTCCGCTCGGCGCTGCAGCCCTTCGCGCCCGGGCAGTTCGCGATGGTGTACGCCTTCGGCATCGGTGACATCCCGTTGTCGGTCTCCGGGATCGACGGGAACCGGCTGACGCACACCGTCCGGACGGTCGGAGCGGTCTCCGGCGCGCTGCACGGGCTGCGGCGTGGTGACACGGTCGGAGTGCGTGGCCCGTTCGGCCACGGCTGGGAACTACCTGCCGCAGTTGGTACCGACCTGCTCGTCGTCGCTGGAGGTATCGGTCTGGCGCCGCTGCGCCCACTTGTACGTGACGCGCTCGCCGCCCCCGAGCGCTACGGACGGCTGAACGTCCTCATCGGAGCGCGCACGCCCCACGAGCTGCTCTACACCGAGGACGTTCGCGGTTGGCAGTCGGCTGCCCGGGTCTTGACCACCGTGGACCGCGCTGACCCGCTGTGGCAGGGCGAGGTCGGCGTCGTCACGACCCTGCTCGATCGGGCCACCTTCGGGCCCGCAGCGTCTGCGGCGTTCATCTGCGGCCCCGAGCCGATGATGCGCGCCACCGCCGGCGAACTGGTACACCGAGGCATCGATCCGCACCTGATTCAGGTCTCGCTGGAACGAAATGTGCACTGTGCCACTGGCCACTGCGGGCACTGTCAGCTCGGCCCCCTCCTGCTCTGCCGCGACGGCCCCGTCGTCAGCTGGAGCAAGGCCCAAACCCTCCTCATGGTCAGGGAGTTGTGACATGACCGCGAGCGATCGTCCGAAACTCGCCGTCTGGAAGTTCGCCTCCTGCGACGGATGCCAACTCACTTTGCTGGACTGCGAGGACGAACTCCTCGGCATCGCCGAGAGGGTGGAGATCTCACACTTCCTGGAGGCTTCCAGCACCGACGCGCCGGGGCCGTACGACCTGTCGCTGGTCGAGGGATCGGTGACCACCCAGCAGGACGTCGACCGGGCCCGGCACATCCGGGCGGTTTCCAAGCGGTTGGTGACCATCGGGGCGTGCGCGACCGCAGGTGGCGTCCAGGCGCTGCGCAACTACGCGGATGTCGCTGACTTTCAGGCTGTCGTCTATGCCAGACCGGACTACATCGAGACGCTCGCTACCTCCACACCTATCAGCGCCCATGTCCCGGTGGACTTCGAACTGCGCGGCTGCCCCATCGACCGAGGCCAACTGGTGGAAGTCATCACGGCCTACCTGGCCGAACGCAAACCCGACGTACCCGCGCACAGCGTCTGCTTCGAGTGCAAGCAGCGCGGCACGGTCTGCGTGACGGTGGCCCACGGCACACCCTGCCTGGGTCCGGTCACCCACGCCGGATGCGGTGCGATCTGTCCCGCGTACGGGCGCGGCTGTTACGGCTGCTTCGGCCCGTCCAACTCGACCAACTTCCCCTCGTTCATTCCCCTCCTGCGCCGCGATGGCATGGACACTCTCGACGTGGTGCGGGTGCTGCGCACCTTCAATGCCGCCGCCCCTGAGTTCGACGCGGCCTCCCGGAAGGAACTGGAAGAGTGACCCACCGCGGCTCAAGGGTGTTGAAAGTCGGATCGCTCGCCCGCGTCGAGGGTGAGGGCGCACTGCATCTGCGCATGGACGGCGGCGAGGTCGCAGAGGCCCGGCTGGCGATCTACGAACCGCCACGCTTCTTCGAGGCGTTCCTACGCGGACGCTCCTACGCCGAGCCGCCCGACATCACCTCACGGGTGTGCGGGATCTGCCCGGTCGCGTACCAGATGAGCGCTTGCCGAGCGATCGAGGACGCCTGCGGCGTCGTCGTGGACGGGCAGTTGGCGGCGCTGCGCCGACTGCTCTACTGCGGCGAATGGATCGAGAGCCAGACGCTGCACATCTACCTTCTCCACGCGCCCGACTTCTTCGGCTGCGACAGCGCCATCGACCTCGCACGCACCCGGCGCGCCGACATCGAACGCGGCCTTCGGCTCAAGCAGGCCGGCAACGCGATCCTCGAACTGCTGGGCGGCCGGGCGATCCATCCGGTCAATGTCCGCCTCGGTGGCTTCCACCGCATCCCGATCACGACCGAACTGCGCCCGCTGGCCGATCGGCTGCGCCAGGCCCGGGACGACGCGGCCCAAACCGTCCGTTGGGTGGCCGGCTTCGAGTTCCCTGACGCCGGTTGTGACAACGACCTGTTCGCTCTGTCCGAGCCCGGCACCTACGCCATCGAGTCCGGCACCCCGACCGTCATGCCCGCGCCGCACATCGCTGGCCTTCCCCCCGAATCCGACCGCGCGCTGCCCACCCGTACCTTTGGGGTCCACGATTTCGGCGCCCGCGTCACCGAGAGCCAGGTACCCCACTCCACCGCCCTCCACTCCGCGCTGGACAACCGCCGCCATCTCACCGGCTCACTCGCCCGGTACGCCATCAGCGGCCGCTGGCTGTCCCCGATCGCCCTCCAGGCCGCCCACGACGCCGGACTCGGCGACCCCCGGCAGGGCACCGTCTGTCGAAACCCCTTCCGCAGCATCATCGTGCGAGCGGTTGAGGTGCTCTACGCGGTCGACGAGGCACTGCGGATCATCGACGCCTACGAACCCCCGCCGCACCCCTACGTCGACGTGCCCTCCCGAGCCGGTACCGGGCATGGGGCGACCGAGGCGCCGCGCGGTCTCTTGTACCACCGCTACACCCTCGACTCCGAAGGGATCGTCACCGACGCCAGCCTTGTCCCGCCGACCGCGCAGAACCTGGGTGCGATCGAGGAGGACCTCCGCCGAATCGTGCAGGAACGCCTGGGAGACGGCGATCCCACCGACGCGGAGCTGACCGCCCTGTGCGAACGGGCGGTCCGCAATCACGACCCGTGCATCTCATGCTCGGCCCACTTCCTCAATCTCACCGTCGAGCGGACCTGAAAGCCGAACGAGGGCGGTGCGTGAATCGGCGTGGCAGCTTACTGGGCCGGCGTAGGCCGCGGCGTCGACGCAGCTCGTTCGGCCGTACTGCAACAGTCGCCCCGGCACCTCGACGGAGGTCGGCCGCGCCCGTGAACTGGGCCGACAACAGGGGAATGCCGCACGGCACGCATTGGTGCCGCGTACAGGTGCATCCCGAGGGTCGGACATCGGGCGGCAGCGCGACGGCCGACGCTGTGCAGTGGCGGACCTCTTCTGTCCACCGGTCGGGGGCGGCTGCCCTCGACGCCCGTTCAACCGGGCGCGGCAAGGCCACCCGACGCGGAGTCGGCTCTTCCGGCGCGGAGCAGCTGGTTACCGAGGTCGATCAGGGCTCGGCCGACGGCGAACTCGTCGCCGATCTCGGGAACGGGTGTGTCGTTAGGGTTGCGCTGGGCGGAGGTGCGACTCCGAAGGGTGGTGTCACCGGTGTCGAGGACGGCGTGAACCTTGGTGAGGTCACCTTCCTCGAAGAGGTCCAGACCCACGTTCCAGTGCTTGCTGTGTGGTTTCTCGGTGCCGGTGTGCAGGGTCATGGCCAAGCCTTCCTTCCGTTGAATGGTCCAGCCTGCCGGGGGCGCGACCGCCGTCGGCACGCCGGTTTCCCACGACGGCGAAGTACGAGGATTCGGCGCAGAAACGATCCTTCTCGAATTGTTCCGGCCTCCATTCTGCGCCGTGTGAGCTGTTCCGGGCTTGGGCCTACTGGCCCACAGGGCGTGCCGGAGAGGTCCGTCCGGCACGCCCTGTGGGCCGTCCTGCGAGCACGCGGCTGACCGTCCGGCAACCGGGGACCATCCGGCCCTACACCGGCGGTCAGGGCCGAGGGACCGTGGTAGTGACAGTGACAGTGACAGAGAACGTGGCAGGACAGCGGGCTCCGCGCCCGGGGCCCCGGCAACAACCGGGAAGTGAAACGCGATGTTTTGGTACGGCCACGGTGGTGGCTGGGGCTGGTTCGCGATGTCGGTGAGCATGGTCTTGTTCTGGGTGGTGATCGTCGGTATCGGCGTGCTCATCTTCCGCGCCCTGGGCCGCACCCCTGAGCGCCCCCACGTCCAGGCTGGGCCCTCGCCCGAACAACTGCTCGCCGAGCGGTTCGCCCGCGGCGAGATCGACGAGGAGGAGTACCAGCGGCGCCTGACGACCCTGCGCGCTTCCCCGCCTTCCACGAAACACGGGTGACCCCTGAGGATGCCCTTGCCGACCGTTCGCATCAAGGACGCCGTGACCGGCATCAGACGGGGAGGAGCCGTCACGACCCTGCGCCCAAGCGCAGCGCCCTCTCCCGCCGGTGCAGCATCAACGTCACCCCCGCGGAGCGCTCCCCTGTCTCGTGATGATCTGCTCAGGGAGATCGCACTGAGCCGGACCGCCCCGACTGGTTCTCCTCAAAGCGAGTGTGAACACTTCGCATCCCGTACGCATGCCAGGGAAGAAGCCGTGCGGTTCTGCCGCATTCCTGGAATCGCTTTGCGGTGACGGTCAGATCGCGGTCGTGGAACGCGCGCCGGGCAAGCCGCAGTCCGTGGCCCTCATTGATCGGCAGGACTGATGCGACGCCCCGTTAGGCGCGTGGGCCGGATCGACACCCACATCTCGCGTTGGCCCCCTGCCCAAGGCTTGGTATGGGCGCGAACGGCTAGCCGATGTACCGCGTCGGGCTCCGTAACAACCCGTGCAGGGCCGACTGCGAGCACGCTCCAGCCCTGGCTCATGGCCTCATCCACATGGTCGACCTCGAATGCGACATCCGTTCCCACAGCTGCTGCGGGCACCGAGGCAGGCGCGGTCCGGAAAACGATCGCGTCATCGATGACCTCGTAGTTCACCGGGATGACGGCTGGCCCGTCGGGTGTCGACACCGCGACTCGCCCCACGCCATGCGTGGAAAGCCGGGCTCGGCATTCGTCTGGGCCTATGTCCTGCAGACGGGGGTGCACGAGCGCGCGACCTTGGCCTGGCGGCCGGTCGATGCCGGCTCCGCGCAGGACCGCAACGTTGGTGCCCAGCGCGCCGGCCAGTCTGATGAGACTCGCCACAGTCGGGTCGGCCGGCCGTTCTTCGAGATACGCCAGGTAGGCCGGCGCCATTCCGGCGAGGCGGGCTGCTTCTGCCCGGGTGAGTCCCTGGCGCTTGCGTTCGAACGCCACGCGCCGACCGATGTCGCCAGGGTTGGGTGCCCTGCCAAGCGAGGTCCTGGCGGACTCGGCACCCGCCTCATCCGTGGCTTCTCTCTCGGGCCGGTGTTCGATGTGTTGGACATGCGCGTCGGGGCCCGGGAAAACGAGAGTCACCGCGTCCGTATCCGACCAGCGCACGTCGTAGGGAGGGGTTCCGTCCTCGTGGTGGAGTCCGACAATCTCGCCGTCGCGCCTGGTAGCGCCGGTGGCTGGGCTTTCGACCACAAGTTGATCGCCGAGGTGAGCTCGCATGATCGCCGCCGTTTCCTCAATATGTTGCTGTATCCAACGTGCCACGCGCGGCGTGCTGCCGCACGGGGTGAAACCCTGACCTCCTTGGCTCAACGGGCCAGGCTGGGGCTCCCCCCCAAACGGACCCGGGCGGCTCACCTGTGGGCGATTGGTTCCTGATTCGCCTCACATGTGCGTGTCACACCCCCGAAGGGAGAAGCATCATGCACCACCGAACGGTCGCAGAGCTCATGACCCGAGACGTCGTCCGGGCACGGCGTGACATGCCCTTCAAGGAGATCGTCAAGCTGTTGGCGGAGAACGATGTCACCGCCGTACCCGTGGTGGATGCACGGGACCGCCCCATGGGGGTGGTGTCCGAGGCCGACCTCCTGCGCAAATCCGCGGACCAGGCCGATCCCTCCGGCCGGACCCCGATCCCACATCTGGAGGCGTGGGAGCGCGCCAAGGCCGAGGGGGCCAGGGCAGAGGAGCTGATGTCGGCTCCCGCGGTGTGCGCCCGTCCGGAGTGGACCGTAGTTGAGGCCGCCCGCCTCATGGCAGTCCAGAACGTCAAGCGCCTGCCCGTCGTCGACGAGACGGACAGGCTCCAGGGCATCGTCAGCCGCAGTGACCTGCTGCGGATCTTCCTGCGCCGTGACGACGCCATTCGCGAGGAGATCAACCGGGATGTACTGCAGGGGACGTTGGGCCTCGCTCCCTCGGAGGTGACGGTCGAGGTACGTGAGGGGCAGGTCACCCTCAATGGATCTGTCGAGTTCAAGAGCCTGGTCCCCATCATCGAGCGGCTGTGCCGGAGCGTTGACGGCGTGGTCTCGGTCTCTGAGCACATCGCGCACCGCACCGACGACGACCGGAATTCCCCCACCGGCACGTGAGCCATTCAGGACCGGGGCGGCGACGGGACCGTCGGCCCTTCGCGCAACGGGTGAACGCCGGTCCGTGTTGTCTGCACAGACCTTGACGGCCGGGTTCGCGCCACTTCAGCCGATGATCTTGATGAGGAATGGCCGGGCCCTTTCGTGGCTTGCGGGACGCGCACGCGCGGTGTGGACTCCGTCGGCCAGCTCGCACTGATTGATGGGGGAGCGGTGACTGTCCGTCAGATCGGCAATGGCGGGTCCCCTGGGCCGCGTTCCTGACGAGCGTTCGACGGACGGTGTTCGTCCGGAGTCTCCCCGGGGCTCGGCGGGGTTCGCAGGGCGAGGATGGCCATGTCGTCGTTGCCGTCGCTGGGGTGGTTGTCGGCCAGTGCTTGCACGAAGTCGTGCAGGGGCATGGCGGCGTGGGCGACAGCGCTGGCTGCGAGGCGTTCCAGCCTCTCTTCAATCGGGTGCTCACGGTGTTCGACGAGCCCATCGGTGAAGAACATCACCACCGCTCCAGGGGGCAGAGGGTAGGTGTGGTCGTGGCGTGACTGGGCGATGTCGACGCCGAGGGGCAAGTCAGGGTCGGCATGAAGATAGCGAGCCCGGTGGTCCGGGGTGATCAGCAGTGGTGGGGGGTGGCCTGCGGTGCTCCAGCGCAGTGTCCAACCAACCGGTTGTCTGGGTTCGATGCGTGCAAGGCATGCGGTGGTGACGGGGCTGTCTGTGATGGCTTGAAGGGTGCGGTCGAGTCGACTGAGGACGGCGCTGGGCGGGGTGTGTCGGTCGTAGAGGAGGGCGCGCAGCATGTTGCGGGTCTGGGCCATCGCGGCGGCGGCCTGGAGGTCGTGGCCGACGACATCGCCGATGACTGCGGCGCAGGCTTGGTCAGGGACCAATAGAGTGTCGTACCAGTCTCCGCCGACTTGTCCGGGTGTGCTGGCAGGAATATAGGCAGCGGCAGCCTCGAACGGCTCCAGGTGCTCGGGAAGCCTGGGTAGCAGGAGCCGCTGGAACCGCTCGGCGTCGAGGCTGGCCTGCTCGTACAGGCGGGCGTCGTCGATGGCCAGGGCCGCGGCGCCGGCCAGCGCGACGATCAAGACTTCGTCGTGGGCATCAAAGGGCCGGTCGTCGAGCCGCTCGGAGACATACAGATCCCCGTAGATCTTCCCGCGGATGCTGATCGGCGCTCCCAACAGGGTCCGCAAGGCCGGATGGCCGGGCGGGAAGCCTGCTGAGTCAGGGTGGTCGGCGATGTCATCGACGCGCAACGATTGAGGGTGGGCGATCAGATGCCCGAGCAGACCGCGCCCGCGAGGGAGCTCCACGCCGACCAGGTCTGCCCGTTCCTGCTCGGACAGGCCGACGGGGACGAACAGTTCAAGGTTTTCGCCCTCCTCGTCAAGCACGCCCAGCGCGCCGTAGCGGGCGCCGACCAGTTCCATCGCTGTGGACACGATCAGACCCAGCACGACGGGCAGCTCTACGTCGCGGCTCAGGACGGCTTCGTACAGGTCATGCAACTGGTCCTGGGCCCGGGCCAACGATCTGAGCTGCTCGGCGATCCGCTCCAACTCAGTGCCCAGACGCAGGCGCAGCGTGGGGTCAGGGTGCTGTTGGGGGGCTTCGGCATTCCCGGTCATCACGGCCGCCTGGTGATTCGATTTCGGTTCGGTGGCCCTCAGCCCATCAGGAGTCGGTACCAGTGTGGATCAGACTGCCGTGAAGGTGAGTCGGGAGGGGCTGCCGCACGAAACCTCGCGTTGGTCGAAGGCCTTACGTCACTGCTTGACGAGGTGTTGACGGCTTCTTGTCCAGGTTCAGGTACCCCAGCTCCGGCGACACCGGCGTCTGTGCTGTTCCTGCACCCCTGGGCCAACGCCGGGCTGTGACAGTGGGATCCGCGTGGCAGGCACGACGGATCGGCTCATCACCCACTCACGCGAGCGGTGCATCTCGGGCTCCTGACACGACCGTGATCAAGCAAGATCACAGCGTGACACGATCAAATAGCTTAACCCGCTCATTACTCCGAAAGCGGCACGCCACGCATGGCGCAGCTCGGGCAGACCGGTCCGCGTTCGCGGGAACGTCGCTGCGTATTCCGGTTGGCACCATCGCTGGGAAGGTTTTGTGACGGCAGCGGTGCGCCGGCCGACGGCGGGCCTTTGTGCCGGTTTGCAGCAGGGCGATCAGCCCTGTCGGCGGGGGTCGGCCTCCGAGCCGATGCTTACCGGGATCGGTGCCATCGACGTGCTCACCGCTCCAACGCGGGCCGAACGCGCGGCACGGCGCCAACCTCGACCCCACGGACGGCGAGAACATCTCCCCGGAAGGGGTCGACTTGCTTTTGCGCGCGAGCGAGCTCTGAGAAACGATCCGAGCGACGCCCCGGTGACCCGATTCTGATCTTGCTCCGGGAATGGATCGTTGTGACAAGCAGCCGTTGTGCCACCGGCGCTTCGCGGTTACGGTGGTCAGTTCCCCGTGTGGTTCGCGGTGTGATCACAGGGACCGACCGCGTGAGCCGAGTAGTGGTGCTCGGGCATGTCCTGGACCTCCTGCTTTTGGTTTTGGTGCTCAATGCGCATCAAGCAGAAGGGCTGGATGCTGTGTCGTTGTCAACGAGCGCGGTCCCCGGGCTGGGGTGCCCCCCGACGGATGCCGGTCAGTCACGGTTGGAGTGCGCGGTTGAGGAGTAGGCGTCGTGCCAGGCGGCTTTGGCACCGGACTCGCCGATTCGGTACACCTGTACGCCCGCGCCGACTCCGACGACGAGGGACAGAACCGCTGCCGTGATGCGCAGCGGGATGGCCACCGTGCTGGTGGATCCCCCCGCGTCGGGGGTGCGGTGGGCGGTGTGGTGGTAGGACCACCACACCGCCGTGGCCGCCAGGAAGAGTGCGACGACCCAGGGAAGGAGTTCCTCGCCGAGTTCGGTGTGCTTGCGGACCAGGGCGTCGCTGTCCACGTGCCGCTCCAGCCACTCGCCGGCGTTTGTCGTCAACGGCACGCTAATCAGGGACACCAGGGCGAGGGCCGGGAGTGCAAGTCCGAACCGGCGCATGACCGAGGGGAGGGCGGCGCACAGGATCAGAGCGAGAGCAGTGAGGGGTACCAGGATCACGACGAAGTGCACGAACAAGACGTGCGCGGGAATGCCGTTGATCAGGTCGGGTCCCACAGCGGGGCTCCTTCGGGGTTGGTGTTCAACGCTGGACAGGGAACAAGTAGAGCTTCTACGGCGCCTTCGGTGGCGAAGCCGCGGCCGTGACCGGGAGGCGGCCGTTCCCTGCGAGCGGGAATGAGTCCGCGCCCTGTCTCATGATCCATATCGCCGGAATCCTGGGGTACGCCATTCCTGGCCGTCGGGCAGCACCGCGAGTGCTTCGTATCCGTCCAGTGTTTCCACCCAGCCCTGTGCCCCGTCGCCTCTGGCGAATGCGGCGGTGGCGTAGGTGTCGGTGAGCGTCAGGCGGGGCCCGACGAGGGTGAGGGAGGCGAACGCCGCGGCGGGTGTACCACTGTGCGGGTCGACGATGTGAACGCCGCGTTCGGCAGTGCCCGAGGTGGCGACGGCCAGGTCGTGGCCGGCGGTGATGACGGTGGCCAGTTCGCCGGGGCGCAGTGGGTGGGCGATGCCGATGCGCCACGGAGTGCCGGGGCCGGCCTGACCGCGGAGCTGCAGGTCACCGCCGCCGTTGACGCACGTGTGGTGCGCGCCCGCGTCGTAAAGAAGCTGGGACGCCGTTTCGGTGGCCCAGCCTTTGACGAGACCTGAGGGGTCGAGGGTGCCGGAGGGGGTGATGCTGAACCAGCCGTCGCTGTCGTGGGTGGCCTGTGCGCACAGGGACAGGACTTCGTGGACTTCGGCCGGACAGTCCTGAAGGCGGATTTCGCCGCGGTCGAGGCGGCTGATGTAGCTGTCGGGCCGGTAGGTGGAGAACACGGCGTCGACCCGGTGGAGGTGGTGCACAGCCTCGGCGAGGGCGCGGTGGATGGCGGTGGTGGGCTTGTCACGGATGTCGAAGGAGAAGACGGTGCCCATGACGTGCTCGACGTGGCGCAGCCCGAGCGCGGGGTCAGGCATGGGCCTGGTCCAGGGCGCTTTGGAGGGACTGGATGTAGCCCTGGCTGGTGTAGCTCGCACCGGAGACGGCATCGATGTGTGCGCTCTGAGCCCCGATGGCCTCCTGGGTGAGGCGGGGCAGGGCGTAGGCGGCGATCTGCTGGTCGCGGCCGTTCTGGTCCGGTGCCTGAAGAACCTTGACGGAGATGATCTTTCCCTTGGAGAGGACGGCGGCGACCTGCACGGCTCCGTACTGGGTATCGATCGGATCTCCGGTGAATGTGCCCGTCCCCGTGGACGCACCGGCGGGGGTGTGTGGCGATGCGGAGGCTGTTGGGGACCTGGGGGCCACTCCTGCGAGGGCGGGGAGCTGGTGAGGTTTGAGGGCGAGCAGGGTTACGACGAGGGCGCTGATCCCGGTGGTGGCGAGGACGGCTGGGCGCATGGCGGTTCTCCTCAGAACGCGAAGGACTCGTGGTGGATGCGCCGTGCCGGCACACCGGCGTCGAGCAGGGCTGTGATCGCGGCCTGGGTCATGCCGGGAGGGCCGCAGAGGTAGACGTCGTGTGCCGCCAGGTCCGGCACCAGATCGGTCAGGCCCCGGGCGGTGAGGGGTGAGGAGTAGGCGGCCGGTTCGTCGACGACGTAGTGCACGCCGGCGCGCCGGCGGGCGGCTATCGCGTCGAGTTCACTGCGCAGGGCGAGGTCGGCCGGGCGGCGGGCCCGGTAGACGAGGGTGACCTGGCCAGGCAGTGTCTCGAAGAGCGCGCGCAAGGGGGTGATGCCGACACCGCCGGCCAGAAGGAGGACCTTGGGGGCGGTGCGGCGCCTCGCGGTGAAGGCGCCGTAAGGTCCCTCGGCCCAGACCCGGGTGCCGGGTGCCAGGCGGGCGAGCGCGGCGCTGTGCCCGCCTGCCGTCTTCACGGTGATGCGCAGGCGGCCGGATTGCGCGGGGGCGGAGAGGGAGTAGGGGTTGGCGGTCCACCACAGCCCGCGGGTCAGGAAGCGCCAGCGCAGGAACTGCCCCGGCTCACCCCCCAGCTCGTCCAGGTGGTCGCCGGTGAGGTGGACGGAGACCACACCCGGTGCCTCGGGATGGACCGCGGCCACGCGCAGTCGGTGGCGCAGTCCGCGCCGGACGGGTACGGCGAACCGGTACCAGGCGACCAGCGCCGCGACGCCGAGGAACAGCGTGTACCAGGCCGCCTGGGCGGAGCGGTTGCCGACGAAGTCGGCTCCGTTGGAGAGCTGGTGTCCGAAGGTGAGGAAGACGGCCAGGTAGGTGGCGAAGTGCAGGTAATGCCAGGTCTCGTAACTCATTCGGCGGCGGGCCGCGCGGGCTGAGAGGATTCCGGTGGTCAGGAACAGCAGGAAGCCGGCGGTGCCCTTGAGCAGGTCGGGGTAACGCAGGACGAGCGTGGAGGTCTGGCTGACCACGTTCGTGTGCGAGGTCAGTGAGTAGCCCCAGATGATCAGCAGGGTGTGGGTGAGGGCCAGGGAGATGGTGCAGCGGCCGCCGAACGCGTGCCAGCGGGCGAGCCGGTCCGTGCCGATGGTGTGGTCCAGAAGCGGCATGCGGGCCATCAGCGCGAGGAGGACCGCGCAGCCGTAGCCGGCCAGGAGCCCGGTGATACGTCCCGCACCGGTGAGCCAGCCCGCCGGACCGACGACCGAGGTCGTGTCGCTCCACCACAGGGCGAGCACCCCGGCGGCGCCGGCCCAGATCACGAGCGACGCCAGAATCGGCACGACGCTGCGGCGCGGGCGCCGGTGGCGCATCCCACGACTCGCGTACGTGGTGGTGGATGTGGCGGTCATGGCGCTCCTCCGGATGAGACATGCTCCGGTGATGGGCGGCCAGCCTCACAGTCCAACTTCTGTGTACCTTCTGAAACGGCCCCGTCGGCCGCCTTCAGGGCCGATTCAGAGGAAACTCAGAGGCAGGGCCAGCCCTGCTGTGGTCCGTGCTGGGGGATGCTGAAGGAACCATGGACGAGCCACGTAAGACCTCGCTGCTGCACCGCCCCGACGGAGCGCCCGTACGGGTGCTCGTCGTCGACGACGAGCCCGACGTCACGGACGTGCTGGCCGGGGTCATGACAGGGGAGGGCTGGCAGGTCCGTACCGCCGCAGACGGAGCGACCGCGCTCACCACGGCCCGTGATTTCCGGCCCGATGCGGTGGTCCTGGACTGGATGCTGCCCGACCTCGACGGCCTGCACATCCTGCGAGCCCTTCGGCGCGAGGCGCCCAGCGTGTGCGTGCTGTTTCTGACCGCCCGTGACGCCGTCGAGGACCGTATCGCCGGCATCACCGCCGGCGGCGACGACTACGTCACCAAGCCCTACAGCCTGGAAGAAGTCCTGGCCCGGCTGCGCGGGCTGCTCCGGCGGGCCGGGATGACTGCCGAGCCGGGCACGAACCAGCTCACCGTCGGCGACCTCATCATGGACGAGGAAGCCAGGGAGGTCAGACGCGGCGGGACCACGGTCGACCTGTCCCGCACCGAGTTCGAACTCCTACGCTTCCTCATGCGCAACCCGCGCCGAGTGCTGTCCAAGGACCAGATCCTCGACCGCGTCTGGGCCTACGACTTCGGCGGACGAGCCCATGTCGTCGAGCTCTACATCAGCTACCTGCGCAAGAAGATCGATGCCGGACGCACCCCGATGATCCACACCGTGCGCGGCGTCGGATACGTCCTGAAGCCGGACTCCCCATGAGGCGCCTGCCGCCCCGTACCCTGCGCGGTCAGCTCACCGCCGGACTCGTCACTCTGCTCGCCCTCGCCTGCCTCGTCGTCGGCATCACCACCGCCCTCGCTCTGAGAGGCTTCCTGATGGGGCGGCTGGACGAACAGCTCTCCGCCTCAGGAGGCCGGTTCGCCGCCAGCCTGGAACACGAGGCCGAACCCGACGCGGACAACCGTCCCGACACGCGCGGTCAGGCCGAGGCGACCTTCGGCGCCCGCCTCCTGAACGGCACCGTCACCCAGGCAGCCGTCGTCGATGAAGCCACCGACCAACCCCTCCACCTCACCCCCAGTGATCGCCGCGCCCTTGCGGGAATTCCCGTCGACGGAAGCGGGCACAGCATCCGCCTCTCCACACTGGGGGGCTATCGCGTCACGGCCGTCCAGGGCGACGACCAGGACATTCTGATCACCGGCCTGCCCCTGCACCCGGTGGAAGAGACCGTTCACCGGCTCGAAGCGGTCGAAACCGTACTGTTCGGCGCCGCCCTCGTAGCTACCGGCATCGCCGGTGCGCTGTGGGTGCAGATCTCCCTTCGCCCCCTCCAGAGGGTCACCGCCCGGGCGGCGGAGGTCGCCGGGCTGCCGCTCGCCAGCGGCGAAGTCGCCATGCCGGAACCACTTCCCGACACCGACCCGCGCACCGAAGTCGGCCAGGTCGGCACCGCCCTCAACCACATGCTCGGCCGCGTCGAGGACGCCCTCACCCGGCGTCAGGCCAGCGAGGAGAGGCTCCGGCACTTCGCCGCCGACGCCAGCCACGAGCTACGTACCCCCGTCGCCAACATCCGCGGCCACGCCGAGCTCGCCCTGCGCCGGCACGGCCCCGTCCCCGCCGAAGTCCGTCACGCCCTGGAACGCATCGATGCCGAGTCGCAGCGTATGACCCGCCTTGTCGACGACCTGCTGCTCCTCGCCCGCCTGGACGCCGGACGCCCTCTCGAACATGAACCGGTCGATCTGACCCTGCTGATCCTGAACGCTACGGAGGACGCACGCGCCGCCGGCCCCGGCCACCGCTGGCTCCTCGACCTCCCCCAAGATCCTGTCACCGTCGCCGGAGACGCCCACCGGCTCCAGCAGGCCATCGGCAATCTCCTCGCCAATGCCCGTACCCACACCCCGCCAGGCACCGACGTGACCATCGCCCTCACCACCGAGCCGGCCGGCGTCTCCCTCAGCGTGAGCGACAACGGGCCAGGCATCCCCGAAGAGCTTCGGCCCGAGGTCTTCGGCCGCTTCGTACGTGCCGACCATGCCCGCTCCCGCAGTACAGGAAGCACCGGTCTGGGCCTCGCCATCGTCCATGCCGTCATCACCGCTCACGGCGGAACCGCCACCGTCACCAGCCGTCCCGGACACACCACCTTCCGCCTCACACTCCCCAACTGACACCGCTCGCCTGGCCCGAACCCCGATGGAGCAGGCCCGTTCGCTCGCTACGGTGCGCATGACGGCGCCGATCTTCTCCTTCAATCTGTGGGGACCGTGTCAGCGCAGCCGACGCAGATACGGGTCGTGGGCATGGCGCGGGACGAGCCGGACGCGGGCGTCGAGCGTCGTGATCCCGTGCGCCCCGGCGAGGACCGGGTTGAGGTCGACGTCGGCCAGCTGGGGCAGGTCCGAGGCCATTCGCGACAGCCGATGCAGCAGCTGCTCCAGAGCACCGAGGTCGGCGGTGGGACGGCCGGCGTAGCCGAACAGCAGCGGCGAGCAGCGTGGCGAGGTCAGCAGGTCGTGCGCGTCGAGCTCCGTCAGCGGGGCCAGCCGGGCCGCATGGTCGGCGAGCAGTTCGGTCGCCGTACCGCCCAGCCCGAACACCACGAGGGGTCCGAAGACCTCGTCCTGGACGACCCCGGCGAACAGTTCGGTGCCGCGTTCGGCGAGTGGCTGGATGACCACCCCAGTCATCCGGTCACCGAACCGGGTGACCAGATCACGGTGAGCGGCTCTGATCTGGGAGGCGTTGTGCAGGTCCAGGTGGAGGGCGTGCTGCTCGCTCTTGTGCAGCAACCCTGGCCAGTAGGCCTTCATCACGACGCGCCCGTCAGGCCCTGCGAGTCGCTCGGCCGCGTCGACGGCCTCGTCCTCGTCCCGGGCCCACGCCCAGGGGATCTGAGGGATGCCGTAGCAGGCGAGGAGCGCCGCGGTCGCCTGCGGATCCAGCCAGCCACCTTTCGGGTTGCCGTCCAGATATGCGGCGGCGAGATCCCGTGCGCGGCCGGTCTCCACGCTCGGCAAATCGGGTACTGAACTCGGTAGCCGGGAGAGCCAGTCGGCGCGGGCGGCGGTGTGGGCGAGGGCACGGGCGGCGTCCTCGGCGTCCGAGTACGCGGGGACGGCGGTCTCGTCGGTGGCCGGTAGAAGTTCGACACGGGCTGCCTGGGCGGGTAGGACCGCAATGACCGGACGAGGGAGCGGCTCTGGGGCCGATGTCAGGGCGCGTACCAAGTCCTCGCCGGTGGCGGTGGCGACAGCAGTGGGGACCAGTGCCACAAGTACGGCGTCCACGGCGCCGTGCCGGGCCAGGAGGCTGACGCACGCCTGTAGTTGCTTTTCGCCGACCGCCGCAGTGACGTCCACGGGATTGGTGGCAGTGGCACCATCCGGCAGTAGGCCAAGAAGCTCGTCCACCAGGTCGGCGCTGAGCGCCGGGACGACGAGCCCGGCGTCCGTGCACGCGTCCGCGGCCAGGACTCCCGCTCCCCCCGCATTGCTCACAACAACGACCTTGGTACCTGCGGCCAGGGGCTGTGCATGCAGCAGGGCAGCGGTGTCCAGGAGCTCGCCGATGGTGCGGGTGGCAGTAATACCGGCCTGGGTGAACAGAGCCTGCCGGGTCATGGTCGGGGTGGCCGCCGCCGCGGTGTGGGAGGCTGCGGCGCGCCGGCCGGCCTCGGATCGGCCGGCGTCCACGGTGAGTATCGGCATCGCCCGGGCCACTCGGCGGGCGGTGCGCGAGAAGGCACGGGGGTTGCCGAAGGATTCCAGATGCAGCAGCGCCAGGTCCGTGTGCCCGTCGCTCTCCCACCACTGGAGCATGTCGTTACCGCTGACGTCGTACTTGTCGCCGAGCGAGACGAAGCTGGACGCGCCGATGCCGAGGCGGGCGAGGCCATCCAGCAGCGCGATGCCGACACCGCCTGATTGCACGGCGACTCCAGCGGTTCCCGGTCCGGGATGGCGGGCAGCGAAGGTCGCGTCGAGACGTACGCGGTCCTCCGTGTTGGCGAGCCCTAGGCAGTTGGGACCAACCAGTCGCATACCGTGGCGCCGGCACGAGCCCATCAGGCCCGCGGCCTGGTGCGTGTTCAGTCCCGCAGAGACCACGAGCAAGGCTCGCACGCCAGCCTTCCCGCACTCCTCTGCCACTCCGTCGACGTACGCGGCCGGTATGGCGATCACGGCCAGGTCAGGCACCTGCGGCAGATCGGCGACGGAGCTGTAGGCGTGTACTCCGGCGACGGCTGCCGCTTCGGGGTGTACGGCGTAGACCAGCCCGGTGTAGGAGCCGGTGCGGATGTTCCTCAGGATCGCCCGCCCTACGGAGCCTGGCTTGCGTCCGGCACCGATCACCACAACGGCCCTCGGCCGCAGCAGCGGCTGCAGGCTGACGACGTCGGCGACCCGGCCCCGGATCTCGACGGCATTCAGGTAGGTGTTGTCCTCCGTGAGTTCGACCGTGCAGTGCACCTCAGGACCGTCGAAGTGACTGGTGACGCGCAGCCCCAGGTCGTGGAAGACCTTCAGCACATCGTGATTCTCGGCCAGGGCGTCCGCGCTGAACGCCGTCACCCCTGCCGTACGGGCCGCGTCCGCCAGGTGTTCCAGCAACAGCGTCGCCACACCCCGGCGGTGCCACCCTTCGGCGACGGCCACCGAGATCTCGGCGGTGCTTCCTGGTGGCAGGACCTCGTATTCCGCCAGGCCCACCAGATGTCCCGCGTATTCAGCTGCTAGCGCGCGGTAGCCAGGCCGCTCGCCCGCTGCCACGCGGTCGGCGGCCTTCCCTGCGGAGGCGGGGTTGGCGGAGAAGAACCGCAGCCGCAGATTCTCCGGCGACATCTCCTGGTACAGCCGTAGCACTTCTTCGCGGTCCGCCGATCCCGCCTGGCGAATCCGTACGGTGGTGCCGTCGCCCAGCAGTGCGTGCACCGGGGCTTCCTTGGTGCCGGTCATCGCAAGATCTCCTTCCGGACGCTTCCTCTCCAGTGTTCGGCGCGTGCTCCGTGGGCCACAGGGGCTGAGCGGGTAAGCGGCGGGGCCGATTGGCCCCAGTACCCCCCGTGCGGTCCGCCCCGAGGCGCATCGGCCGGGCTGAGGACTTGGTGGAATGGGCGGCGGGCCTGAGCTTGTTCCACTTTGACTGACACCTTTGGTGTGGTGGTCAGGCTGCGAGTGCGGTCTCGTAGTCGGCGGGACTGAGGTAGCCGAGGCTGCTGTGCAGTCGGTGCAAGTTGTACCAGCCTTCAATGAAATCGAAGATCGCAGTGTGGGCGGCTGCCCGGCTGGGCCAGACGGCGGTATCGAGCAATTCGCGCTTGATGGTCGAGAGAACGACTCAGCGAGCGCGTTGTCCCAGCACCGACCGGTGCGGCCGACCGGCAGTCGAACGCCGAACTGGTCGGCCAGTATTGCGAATTGGTGGCTGGTGTATTGGGCGGATTCAACCAGTCGTCGCAACACCGGTTTTCTGGGCCGAGTGTAGGTGTTCGTTGAGTGCCTCGGCCGGGGTCTTCCATCCGGGTGTTTTGCGGGGCCGGCTGTTGAGGGCGTGAGCCACTGCCTGGAGTTCGTCGGGCGACCACCTGGACAGGTCGGTGCCTTTGGGAAAGTACTGGCGCAGAAGCCCGTTCGTGTTCTCGTTCGTCCCGCAGGTCACGAACGCCCCCCGGTGCCAACTAGCGCTCCTGGTAACACCGCGGTCCGCAAGCTGCGGGTCGAGTGCCTCACGGCATGGTCCCGGCTGATGGCGGCGCTGATGGCCGAGCGCCGCCCCGACCGGCCGGTACCGGCCGGTCGGGGCGGTTGTGCATCTGCCGGTCACCGCCATCGAGGAGGGCCGGGACCTGTCCTCGATGGCGGCATCCCGGCCGACACCTCCTACTGTCCGCCGCCCGCCAGGCGGCCCGGCCTCACTTCAGGTGGCGGTCCAAGAACCGGCACCCGTCCTCCAGCTCGAACCACGGGGTGCCGGTGTGCCCTCCCGGATTGGCGTGCAGCGTCTTGTCCTTGCTGCCGAACGCGTCGAACAGGTCCAGGGCCCGTTGCCGTGGATTCCCCTGGTCGTCCCACTGCAGCAGGAACAGCAGCGGAATGGTGACCTGCCGGGCCTCCTCGCGCTGGGCACGGGGCACGTACCCACCGGCGAAGAAGCCTGCGGCCGCGATGCGCGGCTCGGCCACCGCCAGCCGAATACCGAGGGCGGTCCACCCCCCGGAGTACCCGACGGGGCCGTCGATCTCGGGCAGCTCAAGGAGTGCGTCCAGAGTGGTCTGCCATTCCGGGACCGCGTTTTCGACGAGCGGGCCGATGAAGGACTCGAAGATCTCGTCGACCTGCTCGCCGGCCTGCATCGCCCGCCGGAGCTCGGTACGGGCCTGCTCATCGGCTGCGGAACGGGGACGGTCACCGCACCCGGCGGCGTCGATGGTGGCCACCGCGTAGCCGCGCGCCGCGGTGTACCGGGCCCGGGCCACCAGCCGGGGTTCCGCCTTGGGAAGGCCGTTGTTGTGGGCCATCAGGACCAGCGGGGCCGGTGCGGATCCAGACGTCCACAGGGTGCCGGGGATCTCGCCGAGGTTGAATTCGCGCTCGAGGACGCCGTCGTCGAGGCGTTGTTCAGAAGTGAATTGCACGGTCGTGCCTTTCGGGAGGGCTCTTGAACGGCGCTCCCGGACGACCTATCGCCCGACCGTGACCCCGGAGGGAAGCACCCATGTAGTTACTGCGTTCACGGGTACCACCTCCTCGTTCTCTCGCACGGCCTCCGGGAGACTAGCAGCGGCCGCCGTGGGTCTGCCAACGGGTTTTTGCCGAGGCTCCGTGGCCGGATGCCGCCTCACCACATGGGCAGCCGATGCGTACCCCGGGGAAGGCGTGCACCCTGGTCGCTCCCTCGTGACGGCCATGAGAGCCGATCAGGCTTTCGTGCGTGACAGGTGGTCGGGGAGGTCGGTGAGCCGTTCGATGCGGAGCACCGTCTCGTCTGCCGTCGGCGATGGTCCACCGGTGACGAAGTCGATGCCTCGGTCCAGCCAGATGCCGGTGAGTCCGGCGACGGCGGCCGCGTGTACATCGCCTTCCAGCATGTCGCCCACGTTGACCGCCTGCGCGGGGTCCGTCCGCATCCGCCGGCAGGCGGCGGCGTAGGCCACGGGCTTGGCCGCTCCGAGCTCGGTCGAGGTCAGGACGGCCTCGAAGTATTCGAGGAGGCCGAAGCGGGCGAGCTTGGCGCGCTGCTGCTCGGGGTCCCCGTTGGTGAGAACAGCCAGACGCGGTCCTCGGGGAAGCCGTTTCAGGGTCTCCAGGCATGGCTGGACATCGGGATAGCACCGCCAGGACTCCGCGAACACGGTGAGGTAGCGCTCAGCGATCCAGGCGTCCAGAAGGCCGGGACTTTCAGGAACCGGCTCGCCGAGCATCGGCAGGAAGGAGCGGAGCCTGCGCCGGTGGTGCTCGGCGAAGGAGCACTGACCGGCCAAGTACTCCCGCATGTGGCGCGCCTCCAGCGTCCACCACAGCGCCACCAGCTCCGCCGGCGGAGCCGTCGCGTTCGGCGCGGCCCGGACGATCTGGCCGATCGTTTCCAGGACAGCGCTTCGATGATCGACCAGGGTGCCGTCCAGATCGAAGAAAATCACATCTGCCATCGGATGATCGTCTCGTGGTGCCTGTCCCGGGCGCCAGAAGGCCGGTGTCGCGATCTTCCTCTTGGGACGGTTCTCCAGGTCGCATGACGCGGGACATGGAACGTGTGAGCGCGATTCGCATCCCTGCTGGCTCAGAACGGGGTCCGCGGTCGATCTCGGGAGCGAGGAGTCGGCGCGCGCCTTCGGGCCGGGGCTGCTCTACTGGCTTCCGGGGGTGCCGTACCCGTAGCCCGGAGAGATCGAGATGAGCACCTACCGAGTCGCCCAGGTCTCCGCCCCCGGCGGTCCGCTCGCGATTGTCGAGCGTGAGATGCCGCAGCCGGGTCCAGGCCACGTACGGATTGCCGTGGATGCCTGCGGGGTCTGCCACAGCGACGTATTTTTCGTGAACGCCGGGGTCCCGGGCGTGCGGTTTCCGCTGGTCCCGGGGCATGAGATCGCCGGGCGTATCGAGGAACTCGGCGAGGGAACGCAGGACAAGGGCTGGCGTGTGGGCGACCGGGTGGCGGTGGGCTGGTTCGGCGGCAGCTGCGGACACTGCAAGCCCTGCAGGCAGGGCGACTTCATCGTGTGCGAGAACCTGAAGGTTCCCGGATGGGCCTACGACGGAGGGTACGCCGAAGCGGTGATCGCTCCGGCAGACGCGCTGGCCCGGATCCCCGACGCGCTGGCCGCGCCCGATGCGGCGCCCCTGGGCTGTGCGGGGGTGACCACGTACAACGGGCTGCGGCGCAGCTCCGCCCGGCCGGGCGACCTGGTCGCCGTGCTCGGCATCGGCGGCCTCGGCCACCTGGGGGTGAAGTACGCAGCCGCCATGGGCTTCGAGACCGTGGCCATCGCCCGCGGAGCCGGCAAGGCCGACTTCGCCGAGCAGCTCGGTGCGCACCACTACATCGACAGCACGGCGGACACCCCCGTCGCGGACGCGCTGCAGTCCCTGGGCGGCGCCAGAGTCGTCCTGGCCACCGCTGCCAACTCCGACGCCACCACAGCGACCGTGGAGGGGCTGTCGCCCCGCGGCGAGCTGGTGGTCATCGGGGCGGACACCGAGCCACTGGGCATCAGCCCGAACCAGCTGCTCATGAGTGGCAAGATCGTCCGGGGCCATCCGTCCGGCACCGCGCAGGACGTGGAGGACACCCTGGCCTTCAGCGCCCTGCACGGAATTCGCCCGATGACCGAGATCGTGCCGCTGGACCAGGCCGATGAGGCTTACCAGAAGATGCTCTCCGGCGCGGCCCGCTTCCGGATGGTGCTGACCACCCGCTGACGTACCCGGCCCTCGGCCTTCCATCGGCGGGTCGCCCGGGCGGCATCCTCGTGAGCGGTGTGCGGGGCTGAGAGGAAGACGTCGGAGTGGTGCTGCTCATTCCAGGGGCCCGCGATGCCGTGGTAGACGCGTGAGTGGGTCGATGGCCGGTCTCAGGCCGGGGCGGTCAGAGAGGCGGCGACTGTCTCCGTGAGGATGTCGAGCAGGTGCCGCAGGCCCGGCCGGCGGGCGGTGCCGGTGCGGTTGGCGGTGTAGACCGTCCGGGTGACGGGCCGCATCAGTGGATGCAGGCTCAGCGGCGCGTTGGCCTCGGGCAGGGCGAGGCGAGGCACGAGCGCGACCCCGGCTCCGGCGGCCGCGAGCGAGGTCAGTACGGAGAAGTCGCTGCTGCGGACCCTGATGCCGGGGACGAATCCGGCGGCCCCGGTGGTGCGTTGGATCATCTCGTAGCAGGAGGTCTCCGGACCGGGGGTCAGCCAGGGGTCGTCCGCGAGGCGGGTCAGATCGGCAGCCTCACCCTCGGCCAGGCCCAGCGCCGTCGCCCGGGCGGGCGCGAGAGCGAGCAGGACCGGGTCCTCCATGAGCAGTGAGGGCTCGCAACCGGCGGGGAAGTCGCGCGGCAGCACGGTGTAACCGTGCACCACGGCCAGGTCCACCTCCCGCTTGCGCAGGGCTTCCAGTGCGAGGTCGGGTTCCTGCTCGACGAGGTGCAGCGAGAGCGAGTGGCTCCTGCTCTCCTCGGTTCCCAGGCGCGCGAAGACGGCCGGCATGAGCCGGCGGGCGGCGGAGGCGAAGGAGGCCACGCGCAGGACGCCGTGCTCTCCGCCCCGCAGGGCCGCGAGGTCGGCCTCGGCGGCGGCCAGGTCGCCCAGGACGACCTCGGCATGTGCGACCAGGAGCTCCCCGGCGGCGGTGAGGCGCAGCGTACGCCCGTGCTTCTCGACGACCGGTACGCCGGCTTCGCGTTCCAGGACCGCCAACTGCTGCGAGATGGCCGGCGCGGTCAGGTGCAGTACGTCGGCGGTTGCGGCGACCGTGCCGTAGGTGGCCAGGTGTTGCAGGATCCGCAGGCGCCGCACATCAAGCATGAAGACATCCTTACCGGCGGCAAGCTCGTCCGGGCGTCTCGGAGCGAGGTTCTGGCCGGGCCTGCCGACTACGGCATCCGTCCGGGCTCCTTCTGATGGTCAGCCGCTGACCCGTGCCACAGGTGTCGCGTCCCGGCGCAGGGCGCTGAGCGCCTGGTCGAGGGAGGTCTCGAGGTAGGTCAGGGAGTCGGTGGCCTGGAGCAGGGTGGCGCCGCCGGTGACGGCGGTCAGAATGGCCGTTGCCGCCGCGCCGGCATCCAGGTCCGCTTCGGCCTCGCCCGAGTCCTTCAAGGCCTGTACGCCTTCGGACAGATGGGCGTGCCAGCGGTCGTAAAGCCGCGTGATGATGCCCTGAGTGGTCGGCCGGGCGACGTCGAGTTGGGCGGTGAGTGCGGACAGTGGGCAGCCGGCACGCTGGGCGTCGTACTTCTCGATCACGCGCTCGCGCCAGTCCTGCCACTTCTGCCAGCTGGTCAGGTCGCCGAGCATGGGCTGCTGGTCGGTGAGGACCTGTTCGGCCTCGTGCTCGGCCACCGCGAGGAGCAGGTCGGACTTGCCCTGCGGGAAGTAGTGGAACAGCTGGCTCTTGCTGGTGGAGGTGGCCGCGCGGATGTCGTCGAGGCTGACTCCGGCGACGCCGTGGTCGCGGATCAGGGCTGCGGCGCCGGTGATGATGCGCTGCCGGGTGGCGGCTCCACGGGTGGTGAGCACGGTGTCGGTGACCTCCTTGTCGGCCAACCTTCCGGGAGGCGTCGAGGGTGACCAGGCTAACTCCATTGGACTTGACAGTCCAGTTCCGCGGGTTCACATTGGACCCCACGGTCCACACTGGACCTAGTGGTCCACTCTGCCGCCCTGCGGCGGCCCGGATCGACCGGATCCACAGAGTTCATTCCGCGCGCCGTCACGACGCCGCGCCGACGAGAAGAGACACCGCATCATGGGCACTCGCCTGCACCACAAGACCGCTCTGGTCACCGGAGCCACCAGCAACATCGGACGCGCGATCGCCGAGGCATTCGCCGCCGAGGGGGCGCACGTCGCCGTCTCCGGCCGGAACCACGAGCGCGGACAAGAGGTCGTCGACGGCATCAGGGCAGCCGGTGGGCGTGCCGACTTCGTCCCCGCCGACCTCGACGGCAGTGCGGCGGCCTCCCGGGCCCTCGCCGACGAGGCGACCCGGGTGCTCGGCGGTCGGGTCGACATCCTGGTCAACAACGCCGGCATCTATCCGGGCTCGACCACCCCGGACACGGACGAGGAGACGTTCGACCAGGTCTATGGCGTCAACGTCAAGGCGCCCTTCTTCCTGACCGCCGCCCTCGCCCCTGCCATGGCCGAGGCGGGCGGTGGCGCGATCGTCAACCTCGGATCGTGGATCGCCCGCCTCGGTATTCCCGTCGGAGCGCTCTACAGCTCCAGCAAGGGAGCGGTGGAGACCCTGACCCGGGCCTGGGCCGCCGAGTTCGGCCCGTCCGGCGTGCGGGTCAACGCGATCTCGCCCGGTGTGGTCCGCACGCCCACCCCCGACGAGACCGAGGCGCGCCCCGGCGACATCATGATGAAGGGCACTCCGGCCGGTGGGGTCGGCAGCCCCGAGTCCATCGCACAGGCGGCGGTGTACCTGGCCGGCGACGAGTCGGCGTTCGTCCACGGAACCGTGCTCGACGTCGACGGCGGCCGGGTCGGCGTGGCGGTCGTCGCGGGGGTGTGACCGGGCCGGAACGCGGGGGTCTGGAGTGTCGGCCGGGTACCGGCGCATCCTGTGGGTGCACACGTCGTTCGCAGGGACGCGGCCGAGCGGGAGGCAGGAGCAGGCATGGCGCACGCCGATCCGGGGCTCTTCGGGCCCGATACCGTCACCTGGCAGCTCCATGGCGACCCGATGATGTGGATCGCCGGCGTGCGTGCCCTGTACCTCCAGGCGCTGCACCCCCGCGCCGTCCGCGGCGTCATGCAGAACTCCGATTTCCGCAAGGACGCGTGGGGACGGCTGATGCGCACGGCCGGCTTCGTCGGCACCATCACCTACGGCACCACGGAAGCCGCCGAGAAGGCGGGCGCCCGGGTCCGCAGGATCCACCGGCTCCTCAAGGCCACCGACCCGGCGACCGGTGAGACGTACGGTGTCGACGAACCGGAGCTGCTGCTGTGGGTGCACTGCGCCGAGGTCGACTCCTACCTTCAGGTGCAGCTCCGCTCCGGCCGGTCCCTCACCGCCGCGCAGGCCGACCGTTACATCGACGAACACCGCACCAGCGCCCGCCTGGTGGGCCTCGACCCCGACGACGTACCCGCGACCACCGCCCAGCTCGCCGCCTACTTCGACCGGGTGCGGCCCGAACTCGTCGCGGGCGCCGAGGCGCTCGTCGTCGACGACTTTCTCCGCCGTCCGCCCGTCCATGCCCTGCTGATCCCGGCGCGCGAACTGCTGTGGCGTCGCGTCGCGGCACTGGCCTACCAGTCACTGCCCCCGTACGCCCATGACCTCTACGGAAGGCCCGCGCCACCCCTGCGCACCGTCGACCGGCGCCTGCGCGCCACCGGAACCGCCCTGCGCTGCATCCCGTCGCGGCTGCGCTGGCAACTCCCGCCCGGCCACATCGTGCAGGCGATGGAACGGCTCGGCCCCGGTAGCCGCCCCGCCCCCTCCAAACTCCGTGACGAGGCAGCCATACTGGACGGGCCGGGGAGGGCGCAGCAGTAGGCGAAGCAACGGGGGCGACAGCACGCGATGGCGGACACCAGGCTGATCCAGAGCCGGTACCGGCTGCTCGATGTGATCGGGCGCGGGGGCATGGGCGAGGTGTGGCGCGCCCGCGACGAGTCGCTCGGCCGCCACGTGGCCGTCAAATGTCTCAAGCCGATGGGGCCCCAGCACGATCAGTCGTTCACCCGGATCCTGCGCGAACGGTTCCGCCGCGAGGCCCGGGTGGCCGCCGCCCTCCAGCACCGAGGTGTCACCGTCGTCCATGACTTCGGCGAATACGACGGTGTGCTCTACCTGGTGATGGAACTCCTCGACGGCCGCAACCTCAGCCAGCTCCTGGAGGACAACGAACAGCACCCACTGCCGGTGCCCGAGATCGTCGACATCGCCGAGCAGGTCGCCGACGCGCTCGGCTACACCCATCAACAGGGCATCGTGCACCGCGACCTGAAGCCCGCCAACATCATGCGGCTGACCGACGGCACGGTGAAGATCTGCGACTTCGGCATCGCCAGACTCGGCCGCGACATCGGCTTCACCTCACGCCTGACCGGTACGGGCATCGCCATGGGTACCCCGCACTACATGTCGCCCGAGCAGATCAGCGGTGGGCATGTCGACCACCGCAGCGACCTCTACTCACTGGGCTGTGTGCTGTACGAGATCGCCACCGGGGTCCCGCCGTTCGACCTCGACGACGCCTGGGCCGTCCTCGTCGGGCACCGCGACACCCAGCCCGAACCGCTGCGCACCCACCGCGCCGAACTCCCCGGCTTCTTCGACCGGGTCGTCCTGGAGCTGCTCGCCAAGACGCCGGAGGAGCGGCCCGTCGACGCGGGCGACCTGCGGCAGCGGATCGCCGTCGGACGCACCGGTGAGCAACAGCACCTCCCGCCGGCGGGGCATCCCCAGCCGTCGGGACGGGTCCGGCTCGCCCCGCCGGTTCCCGTCCTGCGCCCTGGCCGGCAACCCCTCGGCCCCGGGCCGCGACTGCCGTCCTGGACCCGTGGCATGACCGTCGGACACAGGGCGTCCGGGGCCACGCACCTCGGTCTCGCCACGCCCGACCACTCCGCGGGTCTGACCGGCGAATGGACCACCGGCACCGACCTGCGGGCCCTGACCGGAGGCGTCCCGCTCGCCAGGCCCGAGCGGCCCACACCCTCGCCGGAACTGCTCTCCACCCTCGCCAACCGGCACAGCGCGGGCCTCAACCTGGGGCGGCTCGGCCACTGGGAGGAGGCCGGCGAGGTGCACCGTGCGGTCGCCGCCGAACGCGAGCACGCCCTCGGCCCCGACCACCCCGACACCCTCGCCAGCCGGTTCGAGGTCGCGTTCACCCTGAGCCGCACCGGCCGCGCCGCGGACGCTCTCCGCGAGTTCGACCGGGTTGCCCAGGGCCGGGAACGGACCATGGGCCCCGACCACCCCGAAACACTCGCCGCCCGACAGGAGGCGGCGTACGTACTGGGCCAGCTCGGCCGCCACTTCGAGGCCCATCAGGTGTACGCCGCGGTCCTCGCCTCCAGGGAGCGGTCGATGGGCCCCGACCACCCCGACACCCTGCGCTGCCGCCACAACCTCGCGTTCAACCTCAGCAGGCTCGGGCGTCTGGAGGACTCGTTCCGGATGGCCCGCGACGTGGCGCACGCCCGCAGCCGGCTGCTCGGCGCCAGTCACCCGGACACCCTGGTCACCCTCTACGAAGTCGCTTACACCTTGGGTCAGTTGGGGCGTTGGTCGGACGCGCTGCAGACCTACCAGCAGGTCGCCCGGGCCCGCGCGACGACGCTCGGCGCGGACCATCCCGACACGCTCTCCGCGCGCTACGAGGTCGGCATCAGCCTCGGCAGGCTGGGCCGCAGCGCGGAGGCTCTGGAGCTGTACCGCGCCCTCGTCGACGACCGGACCAGGGTGGTCGGCCCCGCCGACCCCGAGACGCTCCGCGCCCGCCACGGCCTCGGCGTCAATCTGGGGCGACTGGCCCGATGGGATGAAGCGCTCGCCGAGTCGCGCGATGTGTGCGCGATCCGGGAGCGCATCCTCGGCCCCGACCACCCCGACACCCTCGTGAGCCGTCGCGAGGTCGCTGTCGGCCTGGGCTGGCTGGGCCGCTGGGCCGATGCCCTCACCGTGTACCGGACGGTCGCCGAGGCGCGCGAACGCGTCCTCGGCGCCGACCACCCCGACGCGCTCGCCAGCCGGAACGACGAGGCGCACTGTCTCGAACAGCTCGGGCGCGGCACGGAGGCGGTCGAGCTGTACCGCAAGGTTGCGGCGCTGCGCCAGCAGCGGGGCGTCGAACCGCACTGACCAGCAACTTCCGCCCCGCCGCCTCTGGCCAGAGGCGATCGTCCCGTGTTACCAAGGGCCATGCCCGCACCTGACACGTATGACGCAGTGATCGTGGGCGGCGGCCACAACGGTCTGGTCGCCGCCGCCTATCTCGCCCGCGCCGGACAGTCCGTCCTTGTTCTCGAACGCCTCGGCAACACCGGGGGAGCGGCCGTCTCGACCCGTCCCTTCGACGGAATCGACGCCCGGCTGTCACGCTACTCGTATCTGGTGTCCTTGCTGCCGCAGAAGATCGTCCGTGATCTCGGGCTGGACTTCGCCGTACGCAAGCGGACCGTCTCCTCGTACACACCGACCGTGCGGGGCGGTCGCGCCACCGGACTGCTCGTCGGCGGGGACTCCACCCGGGAGTCCTTCGCCGCGCTCACCGGCGGCGAGCGCGAGTACGCGGCCTGGCAGCGCTTCTACGGCATGACGCAGCAGGTCGCCGAGCGGGTCTTCCCGACCCTCACCGAGCCGTTGCCCAGCCGGGACGCGCTCCGCGACCGGATCGGTGACCCGGACGCCTGGCGGATGCTCTTCGAGGAACCGATCGGTGTGGCCGTCGAGGAGAACTTCGCCGACGATCTCGTACGCGGAGTCGTGCTGACCGACGCCCTGATCGGCACCTTCGCGGACGCGCACGACCCGTCCCTGCTCCAGAACCGCTGCTTCCTCTACCACGTGATCGGCGGGGGCACCGGCGACTGGGACGTTCCCGTCGGCGGCATGGGCGCGCTCACCGACGCCCTCGCGCAGGCCGCCCGGGCGGCGGGTGCCGAGATCCGGGTCCGGCACGAGGCGACCCGCGTCGAGACCGATGGCACCCGGGCCGAGGTCACCTTCCGCTCACCCGACGGTGAACACCGGGTCGCCGCCCGACGGGTCCTCGTCAACGCGTCGCCGCAGGCCCTCGCCGCACTCCTCGGCGACGAGCCGCCGGCCCCCGCCGAAGGCGCCCAGCTGAAGGTCAACATGCTGCTGCGCCGGCTGCCCCGGCTGCGCGACCGCTCCGTCGACCCACGCGAGGCGTTCGCCGGAACCTTCCATATCGCGGAGGGGTACGGGCAGCTGGCCGACGCCTACCGGGACGCGGCATCGGGGCGGCTGCCCGCGGCGCCCCCGTCCGAGATCTACTGCCACTCGCTGACCGACCCGTCGATCCTCGGTCCCGGACTCGCCGCCCGCGGCTACCAGACCCTCACCCTCTTCGGCCTGCACACTCCCGCCCGGCTCTTCGCAGCGGACAACGAGGCTGCACGCGCCGCCCTCCTCACGGCCACGCTCGCCGAGCTCGACGCGCATCTCGACGAGCCGATCGCCGACTGTCTGGCCGTCGACGGGAACGGCGAGCCGTGCATCGAGGCGAAGACCCCGCTCGACCTCGAACGGGATCTTCGGCTGCCCGGCGGCCATATCTTCCACCGGGATCTCGCCTTCCCATACGCCACGGAATCCACCGGCCGGTGGGGCGTCGAGACGGCGCACGCCAATGTGCTGCTGTGCGGGGCGGGCGCCGTACGCGGAGGCGGGGTCAGCGGGGTTCCCGGCCACAACGCCGCGATGGCGGCGCTGGGCCGGTGACCCGTACCCGCGGCTCCGTACCTACTGACCGAACACGCCGCGCAGCGCACCCAGTTTGCGCGGCAGGTCGTACTCCGCGCCACCCTCGTGCCCGTTGTACGTGAACACCTCGATCGCGGCCGGTCCGGCGTAGCGGTGGTAGGCGGCGAACACCGTCGACGACGGGCACACCTTGTCCATCAGACCCACCGAGAACCACGCCGGCGCGGTCGCCCGCGCCGCGAAGTTGACCGCGTCGAAGTAGGACAGCGTCTCCATCGCCTCGTCGATCCGGAAGCGGTGCCCGGACAGCCAGCGGGCGATCTCGGCGTACGGGCCCGCGTCCGTGATCTGCGAGGCGCGCCGGTAGTGGCAGAGGAACGGCACATCGGCGACCGCCGCCACCACGTCGTCGCGCAGCCCGGCAGCGGCCAGGGCGAGCCCGCCGCCCTGGCTGCCGCCGAGGACCGCGACCCGCGACGCGTCCACGGCCTCGTGCGCCTTCGCCGCATCGACGGCCCGCACCGCGTCCGTGATGAGCCGCCGGTAGTAGTGCCGGTACGGATCCTCGATGCCGCGCGTGAGGAAGCCGGGGGACGAGGAGCCGTGGCCGTCGGGGCCGATGTCCGGGGTGTCCGCGGTGTTCTTGCCCCCACCGCCCTGTCCCCGGTTGTCCATGACCAGATGCGCGTAGCCGAGGGCGCTCCAGGTCAGCCAGGAGTACGGAATGCCCCGGCCGCCGTTGTAGCCGATGTACTGAACCACGGCGGGCAGCGGCGCCGAGCGCGCCCGCGGCAGCATGAGCCACGCCTTCACCGGTTGTCCGCCCCAGCCTCGGAACGTCACATCGAAGGCATCGACCGTCGCGAACCCGGCGTCGTACGGGACGAACTCGGCTTCCAGCTCGTGACGGGCCGCCTCGGTGAGCGTCTTCGCCCAGAAGGCGTCGAAGTCCGCGGGCTCCTCCGGCTCCGGCCGGTACGCCCGCAGCCGCTCCAGGTCCATGTCGAACAGCAAGGGTCTAGCTCCTCTTCAGGGTGAGGGTGACGGTTGAGCCGTGGCGTTCGGCGGTGTCGGCAGTGATCCGGATACCCGTGGTCGTGGTCGAGACGCTGACGCCCGGATCGGCGGAGACGACGGTCAGACCGCGCTGCGCGAGGTCCAGTACGACGGAGGACCGCAGCTGGGTCGGATCGGACAGGGACACCGTCACCGTCCTGCCCTCGGGACGCAACAGCACCGACGCGGGCCCGTCGGAGGTGAGGTCCTGAGCGGTGCCCGCGGTCCAGAAGTTCGCCGCGAACAGCCCGTCCGCGCAGCGGCGTACCGCGTGCACGGCCGTGGAGTCGGCGACGAGCCTCACCGGCGGCGCGTCCGACCACTGTCCGGTTCGTGCGGCGGACGCGGCGGGCGCCTGCAGCCAGAAGTAGCCGGCGCCGTCCGGTGCCGTTCCGTGGTCCTGCCACAGCGTCAGATAGGGGCGGGTGACAGGGGTGTCGGTGCCGTACTTCAGATTGATCTCGCGCCAGGTCGCGGTGCGCTCCTCGCGCACGCCGTAGACCGTGCCGGCCCGGGGGAAGATGTAGCCGCCGGTCCCGGCGAGGTGCAGCCAGCGGACCCGGTCGAGCCGATCCGACCAGCCTGCGCCGGCCGGAACGGCTGTGCCGTTGACGAGGAGAGCCGCCTGCGGGTCGCGCAGTTTGCGGTTCTCCACGACCGTCTCTGCGGTGCCCGCGTCGGCGGTGATGCCCGAGCCGACACAGGCGATCACGTCGTCCAGGCAGAACCAGCTCTTCAGACCACGCAGCGAACTCCCGAACGCGCGCAGCTCCATGCCGTACGCTCCGAGCGTCGTTCCGGGCAGTGCCGCACCACCCGCCCAGTCCGCAGTGCTGGTGGTGCGTTGCCCGGCCGCATCCGCAGGGCGACCGGCGATGACGGTGGTGCCGGGCAGCCGGGCGGGGTCGACGGTCGGCCAGTAGTCCTCGCTGTAGTGCCCGAGATCGTCGGTGTGGAGCAGGATCATGCCGTCGGAGAGATGCCAGGCGTGCAGGTTCTCGTTCTGGATCGACTCGTAGTTGTAGATCCTCGACGAGTACGCGGAGATGCCGAGCGCGAACGACGGCCGGTGGTGGGCCGCCTTGTCCATCCGCGGGTGCTGCTTGTGGGCGACCAGCGGGCCGCGCGCCGGGACGGGCGAGGCGATGATCTGCCGCGCGGCGACGAGCGTGGCAAGGTCGGTGACCGCGAGGAAGTCCCGGTAGGTGTCCTCGGCGATCCACTGCTTGACCAGCGCCGTGAACCGGTCGGCGGTGTCCCCGGGGAAGCTCGGGATGAGCCGCACCACAGCCTCGATGACCGTCTGGGCAGAGACATGCCCCTGTTTGCTGGGGCGGGCGATCTCGCGCCCGCAGACCGACGCCATCATGTCGCCCCGGGCGATCAGCGGGTCGAAGCCGTCGTCGACCCAGTGCCGGACGTTGTCGAGATCGGGATCGGTGACCGTCCACGGCGTCCCGGCGAGCAGGTTCAGCAGCCGCGAGAGATTTCCGAGCAGTTCCTTGCCGTAGCCGCCGTTGTACGGGTGCTTGTAGTGCTGGAGGAACGAGCCGTCGGAGTAGAACCCCTCGCCGGTGCCCTCCACGGCCGCACCGGTGTCGTTGAACGCCAGCACACTGTTGGCCCCCGAACCCTCGACGTCCGAAAGAGCGTCACGGACCCGGACGAGATCGTCGCCGTCGTCGCGCAGTACCGCGTTGACCGCGACTACGGTCGAGATCCACACCCGGTTGGCACCGGTCGCGATCTGCCGGTCGGCCCGCCACAGGTTCGGGTCGGGCGTGTAGTGCCGGACGGCCGTGGTGATCCGGTCGAGCCGCTCGGTACCGAGGGCGTCGTACAGCAGAACGGTCGAGTCGTCGAGGGCGAGCGCGGAGCCGATCTCCCAGTCCCAGTCGTTGTCGAACCTGGTGTGCTCGGGTCCGTAACGGTTCGTCAGCATCCAGTCGATCCCATCCCGCAGCAGATCGCGCAGTGCGGTGTCGCCGTACTGCGGGGTGCCGGGGACTGCCCACGCGGTCGCGACCGTGGCGAGGCGCTTGAAAGACGTGGTGACGTGGTTGGAGAGCGTGGTACTGGTCAGATCGGGGAACAGCCCGTCGGTCCGGGTCGGGTCGAGGCCCTTGGCGGCGGTGGTCGCGGCCTTGCCGATCCTGGCCACCGTCGCCGCGATCTGCGGGTCCGTGAGATCGAGCCCCGGGCCGCCGGTGAGCAGTGTGTGCCAGCGGCTGCGCAGCGCGGCGGCGTCACCCGCTGCGGCGAACGCGGTCCCTCCGGCGGACGTGAGGGGCATCGCGGCGGCTGCGCCGAGCACCGCCGCTCCGGCGAGAACAGCGCGTCGGGTCGTGCCCCGGGTAGTGCCTCGGTTCATGATGCGGGCCCCTCACAGGAGGTGTCGGCGGTCGACGGCCGCGGCGAGCGCCGCATGGCCGGAAGGGTTGGGGTGCAGTCCGTCCGCGCTGTCGTACGCGGGCAGCATCCGCGAGGGGCGGTCCGGGTCGCGGACCGCGGCGTCGAAGTCGGCGACGGCGTCGAAGACCCGTCCGGTGCGCACCGCCGCGTTGATCCGCTGCCGGACCGCTTCGAGCCCGGGCGTCCAGCGGGCCCAGCCCTCGAACGGCGTGACGGTCGCGCCGACGACCCGCAGCCCGGCTCCTCTGCCGCGCAGGACGAGCTGGCGGTAGCCGGCCAGGACGAGCGCGGGATCGGTCTGTCCGGGCGGCTGCTGAAGATCGTTGATCCCGAGGTGTACGAACACGGTCCGCAGCCCGGGCAGCGACAGCACATCGCGGTCGAAGCGGGCCTGTCCGCTCGGTCCGAACCTGGCGTCGTCCAGCAGCACCCGGTTGCCACTGATGCCGAGATTGGCGACGGCCGAGCCGGGAAGGCGTCGCGCCAGCTGGTCCGGCCAGCGCAGATCGGCGTCGTCCGGGGTACCGACACCCTCGGCTATGGAGTCGCCGAGCACGGCGATCACCGGCCCGTGCGCGCCGGTCACCTCGACGCCCGTCAGCAGGAACACGGAGGTCGTGCGGACGCCGTCGACACTGTGCGAGGCGTGGGTGTTGCGGTGGAAGGAGAGCGGTCCGGTGGGGCCCGGCAGCCGGGTCTCCACGGTCAACCGGGCCGCTTCGGTGGTACGCAGACCGGCGACCGGATCACTCGTCAGCGAGGCGCCCGCAGCGATCCATGCCTGCGGCTTCCCGCCGAAGGTCACGGCCTGCCCGCCCGCAGTCACCGGCCCGACCAGGACCGGCGCGGTGCCGAAGGCATGCCCGTACCGCAGCCGGACCTGTCCGCCGGCGGACAGCCGCACGGCGGCGGTGAACGTCCCGTCGGTCAGTCCGGAGTTCGCCACGGTGTCGGTGGCGGTCGGCGCGGTCTGCGCGGCCGCCCAGGAGGTCGTCCAGCGTGAACGGCCCGCATCGCGGCTCGGCGCCGCCACGGCCTGCGGACCTGGCGCCGTCGCGGCCACCGCGGCCAGTCCGGCCGCCGCCGTCAGTAACCCGCGTCTCGCGGGTCCCCGGCCACTCACTGCGGGCACGCACCCGTCGGCGTGTACTCGCTGCCGTAGGTGCCGACGGCGTCGCCGCCGGTGTTGCCGCTCATCGTGTTGGTGCACACCGGTCCCTGCGGAGTGCGCATGAACTTGATGCCGCCGCCCGCGTTGTCGGTGATGGTGTTGCCGTAGACGCTGGTGCCGACACCGTCCGTCTCGGTGTCACCACCGAGCCTGATGCCGGCGCCGACGTTGTCGTGAACGGTGTTGTAACGGAAGATGTTGCCGCTGCCGCGCGCGTCGAGACCGCCGGAGCTCGAGTCCTTCTGGCCGCTGCAGTCGTTGTACTCGACGTAGTTGTTCGTCGAGTTCTCCTTCACGTCGACGCACTCATTGCCCTGGGTGGCGATGATGTTGTGATGGATGCGGTTGTTCTTGCTGATGTCGGGCGCCGCGTCCGGGGCTCCGTTCGCGCCCTGCTGCTCGGGGGCGGTGCCGAGGTAGATGCCCTCACCGTTCTTGCCACCGCCGCCGAACTTGAAGTCTGCGACGCCGCAGTCGGTGATGGTGTTGCCGGAGATGTCGGCGCCGGTGACGAGATAGCGCACCCGCAGGCACTCGTCCGCGGCGTTCTTCAGCGTCATGTCGGTGATGTGGAGCGCGCCCACACCATTTCCAGGGGTCGTGCTCATGACGTAGATGAGCTTCAGGCGGTAGCCCGACACATCGGTGGACGCCCCGTGCAGCCCGTCCACGGTGAAGCCGCTCAGCGTGGTCGAGTCGTGCTGCACCTGAATGATCCGGGCGTCGCCCGCCCCGTTCACCACCGCCGTCGAGGGGCCGGTGATCGTGACGCCGGGGCGCCTCGTCACCACGTCCTGCTCGTACCTACCGGAGGCGAGATGCACCACCGCGCCCGTCGGCGCCAGGTCCACGGCCTTCTGGATGGTGGCGAGCGGAGCACTCGCCGACGTACCGGCATCGGAGTCACTGCCCGACGGCGACACGTAGTAGGCGGTCGCCGACTCCGTCGCGACGGACGGCGGCGGGAAGGCGAGCGGAGCGCCCGCGGCGAGTGCGGCGACGAGAGCTGTGCGCAGTAAACGGCTCATGAGGTGTGCCTCCTGGGATCGGCGAAGGACAGGGCGAGCAGTACGGGAATGCTCGGGCCGAGAAGCAGTGGGCCCAGCGGTACGACGAGGGAGAGGAGGGCTGCCGAGATCACCGCGCCGAGCAGTGCGGTGCCACGGGCCGCGGACCCGAAGCCGAGCACCAGCGCGGCGCGGGACCAGGAGCGGACCGTCCCCCGCGGCGAACGGCCTGCCTCGGCCGCCAGCGCCACATGGTGGATGACCGCGGCCGCCGCGATGCCCACCTGAGCGGCGACCACCACGAACGTCCAGGGCTCCGAACGGCCCAGCAGGTGGGTGATGTTGGCGGTGAGGACGAACGCCGCGACGGTGGACACCAACGAGTGCGGCCACAGCGCGCGCCAGTACTGCGGGAACGCGGTGAACGCGCCGGTGAAGCAGCGGGTGTCCCCATCGGTGCGCCACCGCTGCAGGGCGTACGCCATCGCGGCGAGCGCGGGCAGCCACGTCACGACGCCGAGGGACAGTACGGCGAACGCGGCCCCGGCCGCCGCGGGGTAGGCCACGAACTCCAGCCGGCGCAGCAGGGTCGGCCATCCGGACGGGGCGTGGGCCTGTTCCCGGGGCGGGAATGCTACCTGCACGGGTCAGCCGACCTTTCCTGTGTACGGTTCCGGGACATCGAGGAGCACGCGTCCGTTCAGCTCCAGCCGCGTGGCCGCGACGACGTAGGGTGCGTGGGCGTCGTCGCGAAATAGCACGGCCGCGGCATCGGCGGACACAGCAGCGGTACGGATCCGGCGCGCGACGGGGGAGAGCAGCACCGTTTCGCCGTGGAAGGTGACGCCGTGCCCGTCCGTGCACTCGGCCCGCTCGCCGGGGTCCGCCGCACCGGGCGTGATCGCCGTGAGGAACAGCCCGGAGACCGACCGCGGGGACGTCGACCGGAGCGTGTGCAGGGTGCGGGTGAGACGCAGCTCCGGTGTGCTGGACGTCGGATTGGCCTCGACCTCGGTGACTTCCGACGTGACCGATGCGTCGAGCGGGGCGAACTGCCGTACCCGCGCCACGGCCGGACCGGACCGGATCAGCCGCGTACCGTCCGGCTGCCGTTCGGTGGGCCGGTCGGTCTGGAGGAGGAACGTCCACTCCCGCCCCTCGCCCGGCTCCGATTCCGCCAGGTCGAGCAGCACCAGCCGTCCCGACGGGGTGAACACCAGCGTCCGGTCGAGCCGCCGCACCCCGAGCCCCGGGTCGTACATCGCGGCGATCTCCGCTGTCGCGTGCACCCAGTCGCACTCGTCGCCGACGAGCACATCGCGCTGCCGCGCCTGCCGCTCGAACGGAAGGTCCTTGTAGACGTGGTAGCGGTCCTCGTCCGCGTAGCCCTGCCCGTCCACCAGCAGCAGATTGTGGTGCGCGGCCCGCTTGCGGTTGCTGTACCCCTCGTCGACCGCGAGGAACTCACCCTGCGAGACCATCACGAAGGAACCGGAGTCCGGGTGGTGGTGCCCCTGGTCGAGGGTCTCCCAGCCACGCTCGGCCCGGTGCTTCGCAGACGTCTCCCACGCCTTGTGCCCGCCGCCCGGACTCGCCTTGAACGAGACGAGCGTGGCGTCGTCGTCCCATCCCGTGCGTGCCGCGAGCAGTCCCAGATCCGGGAAGAACGCCCGGGTCCCCGTGGGCCGCGTGGCCGGCACGGACGGGTCGTACCAGAGGTATTCGAGGTAGGCCTCCGGCAGGATCCCCGGTCGCACCCCGCTCCCCGACGCCTCCTGCCAGAGCAGCTCGCCCGACGCCAGATCGCCCATCCACTGAGCCTCCGGGATGCCGTACTGGGCGGCCAGGCGGTAGTACAGGGCGGCGCTGTGCCCGCTGCGCCGGTCGTGGCAGTCGCCGTGGTCGACATTGCGGGCGAAGCCGGGGGCGGTCTGGTGAAGCCGGTAGCGGAACGTACGGGAGAGGAAACCGCCCCGGTCCCACCAGTCGATGCCCTCCGCCTCCCGGAGAAGATCCAGGTGGATCGCCAGGAACGGCACGCCGTAGCGCCAGTAGACGACCCCCTCGGCGTGCGAGCCGTCCTCCGGCATCAGATCGAGGACCGTTCCGAGGTTCTCCTTGGCGCGCTCGGTCCACTCCTCCTTGCCCAGCACGTACCCGGCCGTCGCCAGCCCCGCGTAACAGATCCAGTTGTGGTTCTGCCAGTACGACGACGACCACCAGCCGCCCTCACTCGCCACCGCGAAGTCGTACATCCGCCGCCCTTGGAGCAGCAGTTTGTACCGCAGCAGTGCCCGCAGCCCGTCCGGTAGTTCGTCACCGATCCACCGATGGGCGAGCGACAGATGGTGCAGCAACCAGCCGGCGTCCAGATCGTGGTCCGGCATATGGGCCTTGCCCCAGTGCGGCAGCCGGACCGCCGCTTCGATCCAGCGACGGCTCTCCGCCAGATGGACCGGATCGCCACCGACCCGGTGGGCCAGCGCCGGGTTGGACGCGGCGGGTCCCAGCCAGGTGATGCTGGCCGGCGGGTGGGTGCGGGGCGGGTCCAGCCCGCGCAGGCGGGTGGCCTCCTCGTACAACCGTGCCTCCTGGGTGGGGCGCGGGCCGGGCGGCGGGGTCGCCGAGAGCAACACGATTCAGTCCTCCGTCCGGAACCATGTCGTGCTGCCGTCGGCCAGACCGACCGTCAGCCCGTCATCGTCCAGTCGCACGTCGGTGACGGCGGGCCCCGCCGACGACGCCTGGTACACCGAGGCGAACGTGACCCGCTGCGCATGCGCAGTGAAGTCGACCCGGGTGCACATCCGCTGCGGATCGTCGGCCGGGCCGGGGCCCGGCCGGGTGACCGGACGGACCGGTACGCCGACGGTGTGCGTGTGCCAGCCGTGCAGCGTCTCGTCGCCGTACCAGGTGGTGCGCACGGGACCGTCGGCCTGCAGCTGGACGTCCAGCGCGACGCCGGGGCGCAGCTGCGCGGTGAACTGCCGGGAGTCCTCCGCCGTGACCGTCAGCAGATCGACGAGATAGCCGTCGCCGACCGTGATCCGCCGTACCGCCCGCACACCTTCGTACGCTTCGGTCACCTCGGCGCGGACGGACGAGCTGTCCGGATCGAGCAGCCTCCCGGTGCACTCCGCCTGCTCGGCGCGGTCCACCCGGAAGGCGGGATGCGCCTCGGTGGACGCGTACAGGTCACGGAACTCGGCGTGGGCATAGGGGACCTGACCGAAGTCGGGTTGCCACGAGGTGGTGTTCCCGTACAGATACAGCGACAGCTTGTCGCGGTGTCCGTGCGAGCCCCCGTGCGGACCGAAGTCCAGCAGCGCATGGATCCCCGCAACGCGCAGCACCGCATATCCGGTCGTGCGGAACACCGTGACCCGACCCGGTGCCGGACGCTCCGGCAGCGGCGGGCCCGCGAACCAGCCGCCCAGTGACCGGTCCAGCCCGTCGTCGTGCGTACCGAGTGCGGACCGGGCCCGTCCCGCCACCGCCTCCAGGGCCGAGGACGGCACCAACTGCTGGGCCAGTGCCACCAGTTCGAGCCATTCCAGGGCGAGCGGATGGCGCAGATATGGGCCGTCGTGCAGCGCGGGGAGAACGCCGCCGGGTGTTGCGACGGCCGCCAGTGCGTCTGTCATTCCGGCGAGTACGTCGGCCACATCGGACGGAATGGCCGCCGGATCCGTGGAGCGCAGCGCCAGCAGCGCGGCCCGCAGCACGAACCCGTGGTAGTAGGTGCTGCCCTCCCACTCCCAGCCGTCGTCGGCGACGGCGACGCGCAGATGCGCGTACAGCCCGTGGTCGCCGTCGAGCCATAGCTTCGCGCCCTCCCACTGCTGACCGCGGGCCGCGGCCGCGCCACGACTCGCCGCCACCCCTGCGGCGTTGAGCCACGCCGTGTAGTTGGAAGCGAGATGCCCCTGCCCCGTCAGCACATCCCGGGCGTCCAGCGCGGCGCGCTCCAGATCGTCGAGGAGCGGCAGCACCGTCACCAGACCGTCCGCGGAGTCCTCGGCCAGTGTGATGACGGTGTGACCGATGTTGACCGCCCAGATTGCGTCGGTCAGCGCCTGGTGGAAGAGCCGGCCGCGCAGCATCCAGGTCTGCGCATCGCCGTGCCGCTCGGTGGCGAGTTCCGCGTACAGACCGGCGTACTCGACGAGCCGCGCCAGCGCCTCCGCCCGCTCACCCCGGTGGGCGAGTATCCGCAGATGTCGCGCCCACGCCTGGTGCGACAGCACCAGCCAGGCGCCACGTACCGCCTCGTCGTCCACCCGGCAGCCGTACGCGCACCGCGCACCACCGTCCGGGAAGGTCCCGGCGAGCAGATCACCGTGGTCGAGCTCGATCCCGTGTGCCGGGCAGACGTACGCGTGCCACCAGCCGCCTCGTTCCCGGGCGATCCGCTTCAACGCGGCCATACGCCACCGTCGATGTCCACCGTGGTGGCGGTGAGGAAGCCGGATGTCGGCGACGCCAGGTGGACGACGGCCGCGGCCACGTCCTCCGGCGTGCCGGCCCGGCCGACGGGGATGCCCGCCTCCATCGCCTGCTGGGCCGCCGGCGCGGTGAACGTGTCGTGGAAGGCGGTGCCCTTGATGAAGCCCGGGGCGACGGTGTTGACCGTGATCCCGGTGCCGCCGAGTTCCTTGGCCAGCCCCTTGGTGAATCCGCGGATGCCGGCCTTGGCCGCCGCGTACGCCACCGAGCCAGGGCCGCCGCCGTTGTGGGCGGCCAGTGACGACATGGTGATGATGCGGCCGGCCGACGACTGCGTCAGATGCGGCAGCGCGGCCCGTACGGTACGGAACGTCGACGTCAGGTTGGTGGACATGACCCGGTCGAAGTGGTCGTCGGTCATCTCGGCGATCGTGGTGCGACCGATCAGATGGCCCGCGTTGCAGACCAGTACGTCCAGCCCGCCGAGGAAGCCGGCTGCCTCGTCGACGACCCGGTCGACGTCCGCGGTCACGGTCACATCGGCCTGGAACGCCTTCGCCCTACGGCCCAGCGCCTCGATGGCGGAGACCGTCCTCGCGGCCTCGTCGGCCGAGGAGTGGTAGTGGACGGCGACATCGGCGCCGGCCTCGGCGAGGGCGACGGCGATGGCCCGGCCGATGCCGTGGCCCGCTCCTGTCACCAGCGCGCGGGATCCGTTGAGATCAGCAGACATGGGAGACAACCCTTTCGATGACCGGCCGCTCGGGACCGGAACCGGTCACTTGAGACCGGCAGTTGCGAAGCCCTGCACGAAATAGCGCTGGCCGATGAGGAAGAGCACGACCATGGGGAGGGTGGCGAGCGTCGTGCCCGCCATCAGGAAGTGCCACTGGGTGCCGTTCTCCGTCTTGAAGACGGAGAGCCCGACCTGGATCACCCGCAGGCTGTCCGTGCGGGTCACCAGCAGTGGCCAGAGGAAGTTGTTCCACGACGACTCGAAGGTCAGCAGCGCCACCGTGGTGAGTGCGGGCTTGACCTGCGGTGTCATGATCCGTGCGTAGATCCGGAATTCGCCGAGCCCGTCCAGCCGGGCCGCCTCCTCCAGCTCCACCGGAAGGTCCAGATAGAACTGGCGGAAGAGAAACACGGCGAACGGGGTGACGGCGCCGGGGACGATCAGCGCCCACCAGGAGTCCAGCCAGCCGCTGCCGCCCTGGCCGAGGATGTCGTTCCCGCCGGCCAGAGGCATGAAGCGGACGATCAGGAACTCCGGCAGCACCTTTGTGTACGTCGGGATCATCAGCGCGGCGATGAAGAGATAGAAGATGACCTCGCTGCCACGGAACCTGATCCGGGCCAGGGAGTACCCGGCCATCGACGCCACCATCACATTGAGCACCGTGTGGCTGATGGCGATGATGAAGCTGTTGCGGGCGTACGTGGCGAACGGCGCCGCCTTCAGCGCATCGAGATAGTTTCCGAACTCCCAGTGCTGCGGCAGTAGTCCGGCGTCCTGCGAGGCGATCTCCGTCGGCGTCTTGAACGAGGTGAGCACCATCCAGATGAACGGCACCACCATCAGCAGCGAGATGACGGCCAGAGTCACGTGGAGCGCGATCCGCCCGGCCGAGACCTTCGGGGACGGGCCGGGCGCAGGACCTGTCCGGGCGCTCGGCTTCTGCAGCTCAGCTGTGGCCACGGGTGCCTCCCATGATCCGCCGGTTGACCAGGGTGAACCCCATGAGCAGCACGAACAGCACCAGCGACTGCGCACAGGCGTAGCCGACGCGGAACTCCCGGAAGGCGGACTTGTAGATCTCGTAGGTCATCATCGTGGTGCTGTTGGCGGGACCGCCGTCGGTCAGGATGTAGATCTGGTCGAAGGACTGGAACGCGCTGATCATCGACGTGATGAGCACGAAGAACGTGGCGGGTTTCAGCAGCGGCAGCGTGATCGAGAAGAACTGCCGCACCTTGGAGGCACCGTCCACCGAAGCGGCTTCGTACAGCTCCTTCGGCAGGGTCTGCAGCGCGGCCAGGTAGATGAGCATCTTCATGCCGATGCCCTGCCAGATTCCGACAAGGATCACCGAGGGCATCGCCCAGGTCGTCGACGAGAGCCAGGCCGGCCCGTCGATCCCGAGGAACGAGAGCAGCGCGTTCAGCAGCCCGTTGCCAGGGTTGTAGATCCACAGCCAGACCAGCGCGATCGCGACGGTCGCCGTCACCTGCGGCAGGAAGATCGCGGTTCGGAAGATGCCGCGGGCCCGCAGTCCGGTGTGCAGCGCCAGGGCCATCAGCAGACCCAACGCCATTCCGAACGGCACGGTGAAGAAGGTGTAGACGACCGTGTTGACGATGGACTTTCGGAAGACCGCGTCGTGCAGCATGTCCCGGAAGTTGTCCAGGCCCACGAACTGTGGCGCCGTCAGCACGTCGTATTTCGTGAAGGCAAGGACCACCGAGGCGACGACCGGCAGGCCGATCCAGAGCGAGGCGTGCAGCAGCGCGGGCGCCACCATCAGCATTCCGGCCCGGCGCCGACGACGCCCCGGGCCCGTCGGGACCCTGCCGGTACGCCTCGGCACCGTCTTCTTCTCGGGCGGGGAAGCCGGCCGTGCGGGCCTGGCCTTCACCACGGATGTCGTTCCCACAGTGACGGGTCCTCACATCCTGCCGATGGCGGACTCGGCGAGCCGGCCGAGTTCCGCGATGGCGTCCTTCGCGGACTGACCGCCCACGATCGCGGGCTCCAGCGTCGGCTTGATCTTCTCGCGTATCTCCATCCAGGCCGCGGTGCCGCCCTCCGAGCAGGCGTCGCCCATGCTCTGCAGGGAGAGATCGACGAACTTGTTCTCCTTCACATAGCTGGTGTCGTTGAGGTCCTTCAGCCCCGGCACCGAGCCCCGCTGCTTGGCGGCCCCGAGGATCGACTCGGGCGTCGCGAGGTGCTCGACGAGCGCGCGGGCCGCGGCAGGGTGCTTGGAGCTCGCGGACTGGGAGACGAGCGTGCCGCCCTGAAGCATCGCCGGCTTGCGGTTGGCGAGGATGAACGCGCCCACCTTGTCGTCCTCGATCAGCTCCGGATTGGTGTCCTTCAGCTGATTCCACAGGGCGCTGGTCGACATCATCATCGAGGCCTTGCCGGTCTGGATGTTCGACGGAGCACCCAGGTCGGTCTTCTTCGCGTAGTCCGACGAGCCGTCCTTGACCAGGTCCTTGAAGAACTGCAGCGCCTCCACCCCGCGTGCGTTGTTGAACAGCACCTTCTTGCCGTCCGCGCTGAAGAGCCGGCCGCCGTTGGCGAAGAGGAACGTCTCCCAGCACTGGCGCAGATCGATCGAGAACGGGTCGAACCCGAGGTGACCATCCCTCGTCAACTGCTTTGCCACGGACCTGAGTTCGGCCCAATCGCCCGGGGTCTTCCTGACTCCGGCCGCGGAGAAGTGGTCCTTGCGGTACACGACGATGCGGGTGTCGAGGACGACCGGTAGTGCGTACAGCCTGCCGTCGTACCGCGACGGCTCGAGCACCCGCTTCTCGTAGTCGTGCGCGGAGGCCAGCTTCTCGGGCAGCTCGGCGATCGCCTTCTTGGCGGCGAACGGTGGGATCCAGCCGACTCCCATCATCAGTACATCGGGCAGCAGCCCACCCGCGAGACCCGTGGTGATTTTCTCGTTGAGCTGCGCGTACGTCGTGTAGTCGACGCTCACCTTGACCTTGGGATGCTTCTTCCTGAAGCCCCCGAGGATCTCCTCCTCCAGCAGCGTCTTGCCGTCGGCACCTTCGAAGATCGGGGTGAGCAGCGAGATCTCACCTTCGGCGGGGCCGTCGGCGGAGCCGGCCGTCGACGTGCCGGTACCGCATCCGCCGAGCGCCGCGGAAGCGGCGCCCGCACCGATCGCGGCAAGCAGCGACCGTCTGTTGAGTTCCATGGGACACCCCTCTGGAGGTGGAAACTGTAGATCGATCCAGCGACGGCAACCCGGCCAGTACTGGGAAGCGCTGGTAAATCGATGCACTGATGCTAGGAACGCCTCAAGAGAGACGTCAACAGCTGATGCACGAGAATTTTCAAGGGAGTTAACTGGTGTACCGGTGAAGAGTGTTCAGTAAATCGGTACACTGGATCGTGGAATGGGTTCCGAACCGGAGGTGGCATGAGCGGGGTAACGATCCATCAGGTCGCGGAGGCTGCTGGGGTCTCGGCGAGCACGGTCTCGAACGTCCTCAACGGACGTACGGACCGTATGCAGGCGGCCACCCTGGCCCGAGTCGAGCAGGCGATCGATCAGCTGAGCTACCGGCCCAACCGTGCGGCAAGGATGCTGCGCACCGGCCGGATCAAAGTCATCGGTCTCATCGTGCCGTCGGTCGCCAACCCCTTCTGGGGCTCGCTCGCCCGCGAGTTGGAGTCCATCGCGCTCGCCGAGGGCTACCACGTACTGCTCTGCAACAGTGAGCGTGATCCGGCCCGAGAGCTCAAGTACGGCGAGGAGTTGCTCGCCGACGGGGTGAGCGGAGTGGTGCTGTGCTCTTCGTTGCCGTCGCTCGACCACGTGGCGCCACTGCTCAGCCGCGGTCTGAAGATGGTTGCGTTCGACCGCACCGCCCAGGCGGGTGACCCGCCGTCACTGGCCTCCATCAGCGTGGACAACGCGATGGGTGCCGAACTCGCCACGCGTCATCTCATCGAACTCGGCCACCGGCGGCTGGCGTTCGTCTCAGGGTCGGTCAACAGCGTAAACCGCCGCGAGCGACTGCGCGGATTCCGGTCCGCCCTGGAATCGGCGGGACTCGATCCGGCCGACGCGGTGGTCTGGCCGGGCGCGGACACCGCCGAGTTCAGCGACAAGGACGCCGCCGAACTGGGCCGCAAGGCGGCGCGGGAGCTCCTGTCCGGACCGCGCCCGCCCACCGCTTTCGTCGCCGTCAACGACATGTGCGCGATCGGTATCTGCCGGGGCGCGAAGGACGCGGGGCACAGCGCCGGACAGGACGTCTCGGTGGTCGGCTTCGACGACATCCTGCTCGCCGACCTCTTCGAACCGCCGCTCACCACGGTCCGGCAGCCGCTGCCGGAGATGGCGGCCGAGACCTTCCAGCAGCTGCGGGCCAGGATCGACTCGGCCCCGGTGGCCGGGCGTTCCCTGCTCATCCGGCCGCGACTGGTCGTACGGGAGTCGACGGCCCCGGCCCCGGAGCCCATTCCGGCCGGCGCCTCCGTCCCTGCGCCGACGGAGGCCGGTCAGTCGCTCGGGGGATAGCCGGAGTCGGGAACGGAACCGCCCGCCGATTCCGCACTTCGCCCTGTTCCGTACAACGGTGCAGGGGAGCGGTGCACCAGCTCAGGGCGCGACGACGGGGATTCGCCACGCCCCGCCTGCTCACGCTTCCGGCGATTTGTCGGGAGGCGGTGCAGGTGCGAGTTGACAGCATGGTGCCGACGCCTGGCACGGTCGGGACGGTCATCGCGGGCGTACCCGGGCGGCTCGGTGAGAGGGGGCGTGTCCATCCGGCGCACAGCGAAGACGTCGCACGGCAGCCGGGATCCAGCCGGCCGACCCGAGGCCGGACGCCACGTGGCGAGGGCGACGGGGCGGGCCTGCCGACTACGGGTTCGCCGGTCTGCGGACCATGAGGTACGCCTGGGGGCCGGCCTCGTCCCGGCCTGCCTCGCGCACGAGTGTGGCGTCCACGACGAACCCGGCCCGGCGCAGCAGCTCCGCCACACGCTCGGGCTCCAGCCAGTGGACGTCGAGCGCCAGAGGATGGCCGTACGCGTGTTCAAGGTGTCGGATCTCGTCCCCCGCCTTGAAGGCGAGCAGCAGATGGCCGCCCGGGGCCAGCACCCGGTGGAACTCGGAGAACCCACCGCCTCGGTGCCGTGTCCGTGCGGGACGAACAGGTGGTCGTGGTGGTAGCCGGCCACCACATTGCAGCTCACCCCCGCATCGGTGAGAGCGAGCGCCACGGCGGCGGTGAGCCCCACGGCGTCCAGAGCGGAGTGGACGCGCAGGGTGATCCAGGCCGCCACATAGTCGTACGTCAGCCCGGCGGCGACGGCTTCCTCCTCCAGGAGCACCAAGGTCAGCCCCTCGCGCTCGGTGACCGTCACCACGGGAGCGAGACCGGCGGGCGCAGCACCGTCGGGCACCGTGGTGAACACGTACCGGCCGGCGTTCAGCTCCGGCCTCATGCCGCTCAGCAGGGTTCGCAGGTCGCGTTCGCCAGTCATGATCACCACGCTACGGCGGTTCACGCCGCTACGGGTGCGACGAGCGGTGCCGCTCATGATGGCGGGCCACCCGGGCCCGGTTGCCGCACGAGGGCTTGCACCACTCCTGGCGTGGGTGCTCCTTGATGAAGTAGCGCACGCACCGTGGGGCGTGACAGGCACGCAGCCCGGCACGGTCCGGTCCGGCGAGGAAGCCGATCACGGCGCGGGCCAGGGCGGCGGGCAATGCGCCCTCGCGCTGCGGTGCGCCGGTCGGGTGGTGGGAGACGAGGGGGTCACCTTCGTCCGGCCAGTCGAGACGGGAGACGGTCGGGACAACTGCGGCCGCGGCATTGAGCCGGTCGAGTGCCTCGGACACGGGCACCAGGTCGCGAACATCGGCGGGACTGGGTTCACCGGGGCGTACGGCGTGCGCGAAGAGGGCCCGGACGGCGGCACGCAGGGACCGTACGGCGGCGAGGCTCTCCTCGTCCGCCTCCCAGACATCGGCCGACGCGGAGTCCGCCGCCCGGACATCGGCCTCCGGGCCGGGCCCGAGCAGACCGGGCCGTTCGTGCACCCAGGCGGTCAGCCCCTCGGGGGTGCCGAGGTCGTCGGCGACACCGCCCCGTCCGTCATGGCGGACGGTGAGTGCGAGGTCGAGCGCGAGCCGGGTGTCGGACATAAGGCTAATGGTAGCGTCAGCCATAACCATTAGGTGCGGGGAGGGACCGGTATGACCGAGCTGCGTCTGTTGCTGCGTGACATCGAGGTGTTCCAGGGCGAGTTGCCCGAATTCGATCCGAGGACGGCCCCTGACACCCCCGAGGAACTCTTCACCGAGTGGCTGCTGCACGCACTGGACTCCGGGGTCCGCGAGCCGCACGCGATGACTCTGTCGACGGCGGGTGCCGACGGGAATCCGACCGCCCGCACACTCATCCTCAAGAACGTGTCCGCACAGGGCTGGCAGTTCGCCTCGGACGCGGGCAGCGTCAAGGGCCGCAATCTCGCGGACCGCCCGTTCGCCGCTCTCACCTTCTACTGGCCGCAGTCGGCGCGCCAGGTGCGGGTGCGCGGGCCCGTCGTCGCCGAGAGCGCCGAGCGGAGCGCCGCGGACTTCCTGGCCCGCGGACCTGGGGCCAGGGCGGAGGCGCTGCTCGGGCGGCAGAGCAGCCCGCTGACGGACCTCGCTGTGCGCGACGCGGCGGTACGTCGGTCGCTCGCCCGGGTGGAGCGGGAGCCGGATCTCGTACCGACGGGATGGACGCTGCACTCGGTGCGGGCGCAGACCGTGGAGTTCTGGCAGGGCGACAAGCAGCGCAACCACACCCGGCTCAACTACCGTGCCACGGCTACCGGTTGGGATCGTGAACTGCTGTGGCCCTGAGCTGACCCCGCGCGGGCCGCGACGTCAGGTGAGGTCGAACTCGCCGTCGCGGGCGTTCACCACGAAGGCCCGCCATTCGGCCGGGGTGAAAATCAGTGAAGGGCTGCCGGGCTTACCGGCGTTGCGCATCGCGATGAATCCCTCGACGAAGGCGATCTGGACATCCCCGGCCCCCTGTGTGCCCGACTGCCAGTCGGCCTTGCTGAGGTCGAGGTCCGGCTTGTCCCAGCCGGCAAAGGGCTGCTGGGTGGTGGTGCTCTCCGCCACGTCGGCTCCTCCCGCTAGTCGTCCCGGCCAAAGCCTAGCCACCGCGGGCGGTCCCGGACAGGCCGCGGCCAAGGCTTGCTCGGCCGGCCCGGGACGGTGCTCGTCTCAGGTCCGGGGAGGCTCGGCTCCGACCAGCCACATGGAGAAGAACTGCGCCCCGCCGCCGTAGGCGTGGCCGAGCGCCTTACGGGCGCCCGGCACCTGGTGTTCGCCTGCCTGTCCGCGTACCTGCAGGGCCGCTTCGGCGAAGCGGATCATGCCGGACGCGCCGATGGGGTTGGTGGAGAGCACACCGCCCGACGGGTTCACCGGCAGGTCGCCGTCGAGTTCGGTGACGCCGGACTCGGTGAGCTTCCAGCCCTCCCCCTCGGCTGCGAAACCGAGATTCTCCAGCCACATCGGCTCGTACCAGGAGAACGGGACGTACATCTCGACGGCGTCGATCTCCCGTCGCGGGTCGTTGATCCCGGCCTGCCGGTACACATCGGCCGCACAGTCCTTGCCCGCCTGCGGCGAGACGAAGTCCTTGCCGGCGAACAGGGTCGGTTCACTGCGCATCGCGCCGCCGTGCACCCAGGCGGGCGGATGCGGCGAACGGTCGGCGCCCGTCCGGTCGGTGAGGATCATCGCGCACGCGCCGTCCGAGGACGGGCAGGTCTCGGAATAGCGGATCGGGTCCCAGAGCATCGGTGCGGCCTGCACCTTCTCCAGCGTGATGTCCGGGTCGTGGATGTGTGCGTACGGGTTCTTGAGCGCGTTGCGCCGGTCCTTGTAGGCGACGAGGGAGCCGACCGTGTCGGGCGCCCCGGTGCGGCGCATGTACGCGCGCACGTGCGGGGCGAAGAAGCCGCCCGCGCCCGCGAGGAGCGGCTGCTGGAACGGGATGGGCAGCGACAGCCCCCACATGGCGTTGGACTCGGACTGCTTCTCGAAGGCCAGGGTGAGCACGGTGCGGTGCACCCGCGCGGCGACGAGATTGGCGGCGACGAGCGCCGTGGAACCACCGACCGAGCCCGCGGTGTGCACGCGGAGCATCGGTTTTCCGACCGCGCCGAGGGCGTCGGCGAGATAGAGCTCCGGCATCATCAGGCCCTCGAAGAAGTCGGGTGCCTTGCCGATGACGACGGCGTCGATGTCCGCCCAGGTCAGGGCGGCGTCCTCCAGAGCGCGTACGGCGGCTTCACGGACGAGACCGGCGAGGGACACGTCCCGGCGGGCGGAGACGTGCTTGGTCTGGCCGATGCCGACGACGGCTACGGGCTCCTTAGACATGCGTGGTCTCCCCTTCGAGGACGGCGACCAGATTCTGCTGCAGACAGGGTCCCGATGTGGCGTGGGCCAGCGCCCGGTCGGACTCGCCGCGGTGGATACCGGCCGCGGCCTCGCCGAGCCGGATCAGCCCGGCGGCCATGACGGGGTTGGCGGCGAGCGCACCGCCGGACGGGTTGACGCGAACGCTGTCGTCGAGTCCGAGCGCCTTGCGCAGCACCACCTCCTGGGAGGTGAACGGGGCGTGCAACTCCGCTGTGTCGACAGGCCGTTCGAAGGCACCGGCCCGTTCGGCGGCGAGCCGGGCCGACGGCGAGTCGGTCAGCTCCCGCACTCCGAGGCTGTGGGCCTCGATGCGGTGGTCGATGCCACGGATCCAGGCCGGGCGGGTGCACAGAGCGCGCGCGGTGTCACCGGCGGCGAGGACCACGGCTGCGGCGCCGTCGCCGACCGGTGGGCAGTCGCCGGTGCGCAACGGCCGGACGACGTAGTCGCCGGCCGGTACGGAGCCGGCGAGCTGTGCGTGCGGATTGTCCGCGGCGGCGGTGCGGTTGCGGGCGGCGATCGAGGCGAGGGCGGCCTCGTCGGTTTCGCCCGCGTCGATCAGTGCCTGGGCCTGGAGTGCGGCGAGCGCGACGGAGTCGGGCCAGAGCGGGCCGACGTAGTACGGATCGAGCTGGCGGGTGAGGACGTCGCGCACCTCACCGGGCGAGGACTTCCCGTAGGAGTAGACGAGGGCGGTGTCGGCCTCACCGGTCCGGAGTTTCACCCATGCCTCGTACAGCGCCCAGGCGCCGTCCATCTCCACATGGGACTCGGAGATCGGCGGCTGGGCGCCGACGCCGTCGAGGGCCATGGTGAAGGAGAAGGCGCGGCCGGCGAGGTAGTCGCTGGATCCCGAGCAGGTGAAGCCGATGTCGCGCGCCCTGAGGCCGGTCGCGTCGAGGACCTGGTGCAGGACCGGCATGAGCATTTCGACCTCGGAGAGGTCGTCGGTGCGCCGCCGATGGTCCGTCTGCGCGAAGGCGACGATCGCTACGTCTCGCATCTACAGCAGCTCCTTGTACGCGTCGTAGTCGGCGTCCGGCTCTCCGGTGGGCCGGTAGTGGTCGGGGTGGCGGGCGCCCTCGGTCCAGACGGGCTCGACCCGCAGACCCATCCGCACCTGGTCGTACGGGATGCCCCCGATCCGTCCGTGCAGTGCGAGGTCGGCGCCGTCGAGGGCGATGTGGGCGTAGACGTACGGGACCTCGATGTCGAGGTTCTTCGCCTTGATGTTGACGATGCAGTACGTGGTGACTGTGCCGCGCGGGCCGACCTCGACCTGTTCGGCGGTGGCTACGCCGCAGGTGGGGCAGGCGCCGCGGGGCGGGACGTACACCTTGCGGCAGGACGGGCAGCGCTCGCCGACGGTGCGCTGCTCGGCGAGGGCGTTGAGGTACGCGCTCTGGGCGCGGCCGGGCGTGTACGTGTAGTCGAGGCGGGCCGCGGTGACGATGCCGGTGACGGGGTCGGCGAACTCGCCGCTGTGCGGGGTGCTTCCGGCCGTGGGCTCGCTCTCGTACGGTTCGAAGCAGGCGATGTCCGTGATGGCACCGGTGCGCTGCGGGGCCCAGCGGATCCGGACCCGCATGCCGGTGTTCACGGCTTCGGGTCCCGGCGCGTCGAGGACATGGAGCAGGGCGGTGTCGGCCCCGTCCAGCCTGACCAGCACCCAGGCGAACGGGGTGGCCAGGGGCTGGTCACGGCGCGGGGCCGGGTTCCAGGCCCAGGTGGTGACGGTGCCGGTGGTGGCGACCTCGGTCAGTTCGCGCAGTTCCTCGGCGGTGACGGGGTCGTACTCGACGGGCGGGACCAGGACCCTTCCGTCGCCGGTCCGCACGCCGAGCACGGTCCGTTCGCGCAGCCCGGTCAGGAAGGCGCTCTGGACCGGGCCGAGGGAGCGGGTGAAGGGGAACTCGACCACCAGTGGTGCGCTGAGGACGTCGGGCACGGTTGTCTCCTTGACTCAGGCGCGCCGGAAGACGGGCGGGCGCTTCTCGGCGAAGGCGCGGGCGCCTTCCTTGGCGTCGGCGGTCGCGAATACCGGCCAGCCGCGCTTCAGCTCGGCGGCGAGCCCGTCGGTCTCGGTCATCTCGGCGGTCTCGTACACGGAGGCCTTGACGGCCTCGACGGCGAGCGGACCGCAGGCGTTGATCCGCTCGGCGACGTCGAGGGCCTGTTCCAGTGCGGTGCCGTCGGGGACGACTCTGCCGATCAGCCCGATGCGGGCTGCTTCGTCGGCGCTGTACGGGCGTCCGGTGAGGAGCATCTCGAGGGCATGGGTGCGGGCTATCTGGCGCGGCAGCCGTACCGTCGAGCCACCGATGGGGAACAGTCCCCGCTTGACCTCGAAGAGCCCGAATGTGGCGCTCGCACCGGCGATACGGATATCGGTGCCCTGAAGAATCTCGGTTCCACCCGCCACGCAGTGCCCCTCGACGGCGGCGATGACCGGCTTGCGGGGGCGGTGGTGGCGCAGCATCGCCTTCCAGTGCAGGTCGGGGTCGGCCGTCATCCGGTCCCGGTACTGCTCGCCCTCCATGCCCTTGCCCGCCAGGGCCTTGAGGTCCATGCCGGCGCAGAAGGAGCCTCCTGCGCCGGTGAGGACGACGGAACGTATGCCGTCGTCCTCGTCCGCGGCCAGCCAGCCGTCGTACAGCCCGACCAGCATCGGCAGCGAGAGCGCGTTCTTCGCCTCCGGCCTGTTCAGGGTGAGCACCAGTGTGGCGCCTTCGCGCTGCACGGTGAGGTGTTCCGTACCACCCATTGCCTGCCTCCCGTCTCCAGATCTAGAACAGGTTGCAGTAGGTGGGGGCCCAGTTCAATAGTTTTCTGACAGTCAGTCAGTTTTCTTCGGCGGCGCCCCTTCCCAGTTGTGCCGGTCGGCGCTCTAATGACCGCCGGACCACTCAGCAACCGGGGTCAGGAGGAACGGTGGAGTACAACCTTGCCGACCTGTTCGAGTCGGTCGTCGACGCGGTCCCGGATCGCGAGGCGCTCGTGTATCTCGACCATCCCGGTACGGGTGCCGAGCGGCGGCTCACCTATGCGGAGCTGGACGGCGCCGCCAACCGGATCGCCCACCATCTGATCGACGCGGGTCTGACCCCCGGCGAGCACCTCGGGCTCCATCTCTACAACGGCATCGAGTACCTCCAGACCGTACTGGCCTGCCTCAAGGCGCGCATCGTGCCGGTCAACGTCAACTATCGGTATGTGGAAGACGAGTTGGTCTACCTCTACCGGGATGCGGATCTGACGGCCCTGGTCTTCGACGCCGAGTTCGACGAGCGGGTCGCGGCCGCCGCGCCGAGGGCACCCGAGCTCCGCCACCTCGTACGGGTCGGCACGCCGGCGGCGGGCGCGCCGGGTCCGGATGCCGTGGCGTTCGCCGACGCCGACGCGGCCGGGGATCCCGGGCGCGGTTTCTCGCCCCGATCGGGCGACGACCAGTTCATCATCTACACCGGTGGCACCACGGGCATGCCCAAGGGTGTGATGTGGCGCCAGGAGGACCTCTTCTTCTCCGGTCTCGGCGGCGGCGCGCCGACCGGTGACCCGGTGAAGACCCCGCAGGAGCTGGCCGAGCGGGTCGCCGCGGGCGGCGACGGCATCACCTTCTTCCCCACTCCCCCGCTGATGCACGGAACGTCGACGCTGACCGCGTTCATCGGGTTCAACTTCGGTCAGCGGGTCGTCGTCCACCGCAAGTTCGTGCCGGAGGAGGTGCTCCGTACGATCGAGAAGGAGAAGGTCACCAGCGTGTCTCTGGTCGGCGACGCGATGCTGCGACCGCTGATCGACGCGCTGAGGGGGCCCCTGAAGGGCACCGACTGCTCGTCACTGTTCTCCGTATCCAGCTCGGGCGCGATCATGTCCGACTCGGTGCGCGCGGAGTTCCAGTCGCTGGTGCCCACCGTGATGCTGCTCAACAACTTCGGCTCGTCGGAGTCCGGCTTCAACGGCACCGCGACGGCCGACTCCGGTCCGCAGAACGGGTTCCGCATCCAGGTCAACTCCCGTACGGCCGTCGTCGACCCGGCGACGTACGATCCGGTGGCGCCGGGCGAGCCGGGCCGCATCGCCCAGCGGGGCCACGTACCGCTCGGCTACTACAACGACCCGCGCAAGACCGCGGAGACGTTCTTCCGCAGGGACGGGGAGCGATGGGTGCTGCTCGGCGACATGGCCACCGTCGACGCGGACGGCATCGTCACCGTGCTCGGCCGCGGCTCGCAGTGCATCAACACCGGGGGCGAGAAGGTGTACCCGGAGGAGGTCGAACAGGCGCTCAAGTCCCATCCGGACGTGTACGACGCGCTCGTCGCCGGGGTGCCCGACGAACGGTGGGGAAGCCACGTGGCGGCGGTGGTGCAACTGCGCGAGGGAGCGGCCGAACCCTCGCTCGACGAGGTCCAGGCGCACTGCCGGAGCCGTCTAGCCGGGTACAAGATCCCCCGGCAGCTGGTGATCGCCCCACACATCCAGCGCTCACCCAGCGGCAAGGCCGACTACCGGTGGGCCCGCTCGATCGTCGCGCCCGGCCGCGGACCGCGGACACCCGGCCTCGGATCGCAGGACTGAACGGCCGCCCTTGATCCCGGACCCGACCCGGGTGCGAGGACCGTCGCCGAGCCGTGCAATCTCACCCGAGTGCGCCGCCGCGCGTCCACCACTTGTGCGCGGCGGCTGTTCCGACGTAAGCCATTCAGGCACGTGATGTGTCCAACCGCTCACCCTGCGTGGCATCAGAGGGTGTTCGCCCATAGTTTCGGCTCATGGAGAAACGTCACACCAAACAGCTCTTGTGCCTCGCCGTGGCCGCCAGCGCCGTGGGTGCCGCTGTGCCGGCCTGCACCGCGGCCGCCTCCCGTTCCGTGGATTCCCCAGTCGTGCGCGTGGTGCGTCCGGGTCACTCGATCCAGGCCGCGGTGGACGCCGCCCGGTCGGGTGACACCATCGACATCCGGCCCGGCACCTATCACGAGAGTGTCCTGATCAAGAAGGCTCGCCTGACCCTGCGGGGCGCCAAGGCCGGGACGGTGCTCATGCCGCCCGCGACCGGGGCCAAGGCGGCCAACGCCTGCGCGAAGGCCGGAAACGGCATCTGCGTCCAGGGCACGTCAAAACACCCCGTCGACGGGGTACGCATCCGCTCGCTGACCGTCTCCGGATTCAAGAAGAACGGAGTCTGGGCCTCCTGGACCGACGGGCTGTCGGTCCGGCAGGTGACGTCCCGGTCCAACGGCGTCTGGGGCATCGCCCAGGAACGGTCCACCCGCTCCGACCTCCGGGACAACACCGCCCGCTCCAACGGCGACGCCGGCATCTTCGTCGCGAACACCGTGGACGAGGAGGGTGGCGCAACCGACACCCGTGGCACCAAGGTCCAGGGCAACACGCTGACGGACAACCGGATCGGCCTCACCGCCCGCCGCGTCCGCAACCTCTCGATCCACAACAACACCCTCACCGGCAACTGCAGCGGTGTCTTCGTCGTCGGCGACGAGGGCAAGCCGCAGGCCGGGGCGATGTCCATCCACGACAACCATGTCACCAAGAACAACAAGTACTGCGTCAAGACCGAGCGACTGCCCGCGATCCAGGGGTCCGGGATCATCCTCACCGGCACCGTGGACACCGATGTGCGCTCGAACACCGTCGAGAACAACGTGGGCGCCACCCCGCTCTCCGGCGGGATCGTGCTGTTCAAGAGCTTCGTGGGCGCTCACAACACCGGCAACACCATCAGCGACAACCGGGCGACCGGCAACAAGCCGGCGGACCTGACCAACCAGGAAACCACACAGCGCAACAGCTTCGCCCGCAACGTATGCGCGACGTCCGCACCGGCCGGAATGTGCTGACCCATGTCCCCCCGCACGAGGAGAAGCGAGACGGTATGACCACCGTGAGCACCACCCCCATCACCACCACCCCCATCACCCCGCATCCGGGGATGCGACTGCGCGAGATCGTCTTCGGCGCGGCCTGCGCCGCCGCCGTGCGTGCGGCGGCCCGGCTGGGCGTCGCCGACGCGCTCGGAGAGACCTCCACCGGCGCGGAGGAGCTCGCGGCCCAGCTGAGCGTCGAGCCGATGCCGCTGAAGCGTCTGCTGCGCACCCTGTCCTGCTACGGGATCTTCGCCGAGACCGAGGACGGCAAGTTCGTCCACACCGACATGTCCCGGCTGCTGCGGGAGGACGATCCGAACAGCCTGCGGTACATCTCGCTGTGGTGCACCGAGCCCTGGACCTGGGAGGTCTGGCCCCGTCTGGACGACGCTGTGCGCACCGGCAGAAGCGTCTTCCCCGAGGTGTTCGGAAAGGGGTTCTTCGACTACCTGCACCAGGACGCGCACGAGTCGGCCCAGGTCTTCAACCGGGCCATGACCACCTCCAGCATGCAGTCCGCGCTGGAGGTCGCCGAACTCCTCGACCTCGCCGAGGTGTCCGAGGTCGCCGACATCGGCGGCGGTCAGGGACACGTGCTCGCCAGCCTGCTGGAGAAGCACCCGTCGGTCCGCGGCACGCTGATGGATCTGCCCGGCGTGGTGGCGCGGGCCGACGCACGGCTTCGCGACGGCGGTCCGCTCGCCGGACGGACCCGCATCGTCGCCGGGGACTGCCGCGAGGAGATCCCTGTCCAGGCCGACCTCTACATCATCAAGAACATCCTGGAATGGGACGACGACAGCACCCGCAGGACGCTGCGCAACGTGATGACGGCCGCCCGCCCGGGTGCGCGGGTCGTGATCATCGAGAACCTGGTCGACGACACGCCGTCGATGCGGTTCACCACGGCCATGGATCTGCTGCTGCTCCTCAATGTCGGCGGAGCGAAGCACACCAGGGAGAGTCTGATGAGCCGGATGACGGAGGCCGGCCTGATCGTCGGCGACATCAGTCCGGTCAATGCGTATCTGCACGCATTCGAATGCGCCGTCCCCGCCTGACCCGCTCGCTCCTCGGACCGCGGAAGTTTCGGGCTGTGGAATCGCCCCGGGTCCGGCTCTCGAGCCGGACCCGGGGCAATCGCTCATTGCTGCTCAGGCGGTGGAGTCCCGCTCCCACCGATAGAACTCGTGCGCCATCGCGTCCTTCGGACCACGCCAGGTCTTCGGGTCGTACGGGCTGATGAAAGCGGTGAGCTTGTCGCTGAGATCCTGGAACTCCGGGTGCTGGTGCACCTTGGCGATCTCCGGACCGGGCGGGCGGTCGGACTCGATCAGATGCAGGTACACGTCACCGAACTGGAACAGCTTGCGCCGGGTGACGCCGACGAGGTGCGGCAGTTCGCTGCCGTCCGAGGCGGCGAACAGTTCGGCGATGTCCGGCGCCGAATCCGGCGCCATACGGGCGACGATCAGAGCATGGTGCATCGAGAGGATGCCTTTCTGGTACCCGCCGTGCGGCGGGGTGGACGGGCGGAACGTCAGCGGGCGCTGACGGGGGCGGTGCGCCGCTCACGGTCGCGCTGCTCGATCTTGTCCCGGATGAGTTCCATCTGGACGCGGGAGTTGCGGTTGATGTTGTCGGTCATCCACGCGTCGTCGACGGGTGCGTCGGGCCGCATCGCGAAGTCCTGCTGCCAGTGCAGCTTGGTGCCGCCGGGGACCTCCGAGTACACCCAGCGGATGTTCATGTGCTGGAAGGGGCCGGGCTCGACCCGGCGGGCGATGACCGTCCGCGCGGCGCGGTCGGTGGTGCGCTCGGAGACCCAGCTCCAGACCTTGTCGTTCTCGTCGGGGTGCATGGTCAGCCGGAACTTCGTCCTCTCGCCGTCCCGCTCGAGGACCTCGACGGATGCGTACTCGCTGAACAGGCGCGGCCAGTTCTCGAGGTCGTTCGTCACGTCCCAGACGAGGTCCAGGGGGGCGGCGATGGTGATCTCGTTCTCGGTGTGTCCGGACACTTCAGGCTCCTGTCACGAGGGTGTTGTTGACCAGGTCGAGGAATTCGCGGGGGGTCTTGCAGCGGTCCGCGTCGGCGGGGAGCGCCTGGCCGTGCCGGTTCTCCAGCACACCCACGATGCCGAGGAGGCCGAGCGAGTCCAGGCCGAACTCGTCGAAGCCGGACGCGGGCCGGCTCTCCATGTCGCTCGGGTCGACGGTGACTCCCGCGCCCTTCTTCATCAGCGCGGCCAGCTCCTGGTACGTCAGTGGATTGGTCATGAGGGGCTTCTCCTTCTCACGCGTGGGTGTCGGTGGGGTGCCGCAGCACAATCGCCGCGTTCGAACCCATGAGGCCGCGGCTCAGCACGAGCGCCGTCCGCAGCTCGGCGGGGCGTGCCCGGCCGGTGACCACGTCGAGGTCGTGGCACACGTCGACCACATTGGGGGTGGGCGGTATCAGTCCGTCCTCCATGGCCAGCACCGCGGCAGCCACGTCAAGCACCGGCGCTCCGCAGTAGGCCCTGCCGATCCCGCTCTTGGGCGCCGTGACCGGTACGCGCCTGCCGTGCGCGCCGAGCGCGTCGGCGATGGCGAGCGCCTCGGCCCGGTCGGCCGCGGGTACTCCGAGCGCGTCCGCGAAGATCACGTCGATCTCCTCCGGCGCGCAGTCGGCCTCCCGGAGCGCACCGCTGATCGCCCGGGACAGACCCTCCCTGGACTCCGCCCACCGGGACGCCCCGGTGAACGTCGCCGCATGGCCCGCCAGTTCGGCCCGGACCTTGGCCCCGCGGCGCAGTACCGCTCCCTCTTCCTCGACCACGAGCATGGCGCCGCCCTCGGCCGGCACGAAGCCGCAGGCGTCGGCGGTGAAGGGGCGGTACGCCTGTGCGGGGTCGTCGCAGACACTCAGGTCCTCGTACCCGAGCTGGCAGACGACCGAGTAAGGGGCCAGGGGAGCCTCGGCCGCGCCGACGACCACCGCGTCGGCGCCGCGGCGGATGGTCCGGGCGGCGTGCGCCAGCGCGTCCAGGCCACCCGCCTCGTCGCTGGCGACTACGGCGCACGGCCCCTTGAAACCGCCCCGGATGGAGATCTGGCCGGTGCTGGCGGCGTAGAACCAGGCGATGGACTGGTAGGGGCCGACGTACTTGGACCCCTGACCCCACAGCCGTTGCAGTTCGCGCTGGCCGAACTCGCCGCCGCCCGACCCGGCAGCGGTCACCACGCCTACGCCGAACGGGGCGTTCTCGTAGTCGGCCCGGCCGAGCCGGGCGTCGTCGAGCGCGAGATCCGCCGCGGCCATCGCGAAGTGCGTGAACCGGTCGGTCTGTACGAGGTAACGTTCCTCCACCAGCGCCACCGGGTCGAAGCCCCGGACCTCGCCGGCGACTCGCAGGGGCAGATGTTCGCAGCCTTCGCGAGTGACGCGGTCGAGGACGTTCACCCCTTCCAGCGTCATCTTCCAGAACGATTCCGTGGTCGTGCCGTTGGGGGCGACGACACCAATGCCCGTGACGACGGTGCGCCGGGCCTCTCGGACGTTCATCGTGTCCTCCCGCCTCTTCTGGTCAGGGCCACCGCGGACTGGAAACCCCCGAAGCCGCTGCCGACCGACAGGACGCTGCGCAGCTTCATGGGACGTGCGGTACGCGGCACGTAGTCGAGGTCGCATTCGGGGTCGGGGGTCTCGTAGTTCGCCGTCGGCGGCACTGTCTGGTTGACCAGCGCGAGGACGCAGGCGGCGATCTCGATGGCACCGATGGCACCGAGTGAGTGACCGACCATGGACTTGATGGAGCTCATGGGCACGTCGTAGGCGTGCGCGCCCAGGGCCCGTTTCACCGCGGCCGTCTCGTGACGGTCGTTCTGCTTCGTGCCGGAGCCGTGCGCGTTGACGTAGTCGATCTCCGAACCGTCGATACGGGCGTGACCGAGGGCCTGGTTGATGGCCTCGGCCATCTCCAGTCCCTCGGGGGTCAGCCCGGTCATGTGGTAGGCGTTTCCGAAGGTGGAGTAGCCGGCGATCTCGCAGTACACGGTCGCGCCGCGGGCGCGGGCGTGTTCCAGCTCCTCCAGGACGAGGACGGCTCCGCCCTCGCCCATGACGAAGCCGTCCCGACGGGCGTCGAACGGCCGGGAGGCGTGCTCCGGGTCGCTGTTGTTCGCCGAGGTCGCCTTGATCGCGTCGAAACAGGCCACCGTGATGGGGGTGATCGGCGAGTCGGACGCGCCGGCGATGCATACGTCGACGCGGCCCTCCTCGATGGACTGGAATGCGTACCCGATCGCGTCGAGGCCGGAGGTGCAGCCCGTCGAAACGGTCTGCACCGGGCCGTGCGCGCCGACCTCCTCGGCCACCGCCGAGGCGAGGGAGCTGGGCGAGAAGGCCCGCTCCAGATGCCGGCCCGCCGGGCGGGGGTCGACGTCCCAGCGGGCGCCGCTGCCGCTGACGGCGACGTAGTCGTGCTCCAGTCGGGTGGTGCCACCCACTGCCGTCCCGAGCGAGACCCCGATCCGCCACGGATCCACCTTCTCCAGGTCGAGACCCGCGTCGCCGAGAGCTTCCCTGGCGGCGACCAGCGCGAACTGGATGTACCGGTCCGCGCGGGCGATCTCCCCCTCGTCGAGACCGTGCTCCGCCGGGTCGAAGTCGCACTCGGCGGCGATCCGGGAGCGGAACCCGGCCGGGTCGAAGAGGGTGATGCCCCGTGTCGCGGTGCGCCCGTTCGCGAGGAGGTCCCAGAAGGCCGGCGCGCCGATTCCGCCCGGGGCGACGACGCCGACCCCGGTGACCGCCACGCGCCGCGTCATGAAGCGGCCTCGGCTCGTTCTGGCGGCGCGGCCCGGTCCGCTGTCTCGGTGTGCTCGGTGTCGACGTGGCCGAGTTCCGGCCGCGGGGCGAGCGGGCCGAGATGGAACACCATGCGCGCTTCCACATCGCCCACGTTGCGGAAGCGGTGGCGTACGTGCGGAGGGATCAGCAGACCCTGGTCGGGCCGCAGGGCATGCGGTTCACCGTCCAGGTCCACCTCCAGAAGACCGTTCACGACGTACACGAACTCCTCGGAGTACGGGTGATAGTGCTCTCCGATGCGGTCGCCGGGCTGCACGATGGCCAGCCCCATGAAGCCGCTGGTGGCGCCCACCGCTGTCGGCGTGAGCATGGCGCGCAGATCGCCTCCGCGCCTGCGGTTGGGCTGGGTCTCACTGAGGTCCACGATGCGTGGCCGGTGCGTGGTCATGACTGCTTTCCTCCTGGCGCAGTGCGCGTGATGGTGACGGGTTGAGCGAGAACCCCCCAGGTGCTGACGCGCGGTTCAGGACTCCGCGGCCCGCCGATCGGTGATCAGCTTCATCTCGGCATGCGTGATGAAGCGGGAGATCTCCCGGTCGTTCGTGGGGACGGCGTTGGCGTCCTCGTCGAGGAGGCGTCCGAGTCTGGCCACCTTGCCGGGGCCGTCGACACCGACGGCCTGGGCCGCCTGGGCGTCGAGCGGGCCGACGGCTTCGAGGAGCCGGACGACGATGTCGTCGCGCTGGAAGATGGTGCTGCTGTCGATCGGGCTCGTCGTGTCGTCGGCGGCCTCTTCGTCGTAGCCCGCGAGGAGCCGGGCGAGCGCCATGCCGCAGCCCTCCTTGGCCTGGTAGAAGAGCGCGTGCCGGCGGATCTCGGCGGGGTTGTGCCGGCCCCTCGTCACGTGGTGGACCGTGGGGAGCGCCGCTCGGGTGAAGAACATCCGGGCGGAGTTGGGATCGGTGAGGTCCCGGTCCTGCTCCAGGTACGGGTTGATGGCTTCCTCGACGGCCCTGACCTCGGGCTGCCGGGAGACGTGGCGCAGCGCCGCGAGGAGGTCGCCCTCGACCTCCACCGCCCGTACGACACGGTTGCCGTGCATGAACAGCGAGGTCCGGCGCAGCCGGGTGTGCTCGTCGACCCGGGACTGCGGTGAGTCGTAGTCGGCGAGGATCTTGGCGACGATCTCCTCGGTGCCCGGCCTGACGGTGAACGTGAGCGCGTGGCGGACCACGCCGTCACCCAGCCGCGGCGAGGCCTGCAGGCCGCCCTTGGCCGACTCGGGCAACGCGTCGAAGGCGCTGCCGGTCTCGCGCAGGATGCTGTAGCGCAGCGAGCGGGTGTCGCGTACGCAGCTGTGCAGGGGCTGGACCGTCTTGACGTGTTCCTCGCTGTTGACCCAGGCGAGGAAGGGCGGCGCGCTCTCCCATTCGCTGGTGATGAGCCATTGGGAGGGGTTCTCGATCGACTGGCACAGCTGGTCGCTGATGTGTCCGGGGACGGATGCCACTTGGTTGCGCATGTCCTCATACGCCTCCAGGAATTGCTTCTGGGCTCCGTCGTGCAGATCGAGCAGCAGAACGATCCGCAGCCTGGAGCCGTCGAAGGCGGACTGCGAGATCCGTTCCGAGAGGGTGGTCATGGTTGCGCTCTCCTTCGAGACGGTGCGGTGGCCGTATCGGTTGGCCGGCCGTCGGTTGTCGAGTGGAATCGGAGCGGGGCTTCTCCCGGCGGATGTGTACGGTCCGCCCCCGGACCGCGGGCATCTCTCCGTGACCGATCGTGAAACGCTGGTCCGGCTGACGCGAGATTTATGAACCGTTCAGGTGAGCAGCGCTCCGGCAGCCGTCCGAACGGCTCTCACAAGGGCATGGACAGTGCATCTGCACAGCGTCCTAGCGGGAGCAACTGATGAACGAGAACGTCGACCACCGCGTACCAGTCCTCATCGTGGGAGGCTCGCTGGTGGGCCTGTCCGCATCGCTCTTCCTCGGCAGGCTCGGCATCGAGCATCTGCTGGTCGAGAAGCACGCGGCCACCTCCACACATCCGCGGGGGCGCGGCAACAACGTCCGGACCATGGAGGTGTTCCGCACGGCGGGGGTGGAGAAGCGGATCCGGGAGGCAGCTTCGGTCCTCGCCGACAACCATGGCATCCTCCAGGCGGGCTCGCTGACCGGCGACGACCAGGAGTGGCTGTTCAAGGAGATCGACCCAGGTGGCGGACTCGCCCGGTTCAGCCCGAGCGGCTGGTGCCTGTGCAGCCAGAACGATCTGGAGCCGGTGCTGCTGGCCCAGGCCCGTGAGCAGGGCAGTGACCTGAGGTTCTCCACCGAGCTGCTCAGTTTCGACTCGGACGGGTCAGCGGTGGACGCGGTGCTGAAGAACCGGGAGACCGGCGAGCACACGACCGTCCGCGCCGACTACCTCATCGCGGCCGACGGCCCTCGCAGTCCGATCAGGGAGCAGCTGCGGATCGGCCAGTCGGGCCCCGGCGACCTGTTCCACAACGTCAGCATCACCTTCCGGTCCAAGAAGCTCGCCGATGTGCTGGGCGACCGGCGGTTCATCGTGTGCTACCTCACCAACCCGGCGGCGGACGGCGCGCTGCTGCCCGTGGACAACGAGCAGGACTGGGTGTTCCACGCGCCGTGGAAGCCGGAGCAGGGTGAGACCCTGGAGGACTTCACCGACGAGCGGTGTGCGGACCACATCCGCCGGGCGACGGGCGCCCAGGACATCGATGTGGAGATCACCGGCAAGGCCCCGTGGCACGCCGCGGAGCGCGTCGCCGACCGGTACGGCTCCGGCCGGGTGTTCCTCGCGGGCGACTCGGCCCACGAGATGTCCCCCACCGGGGCGTTCGGCTCCAACACCGGTATCCAGGACGCGCACAACCTCGCCTGGAAGCTCGCCGCCGTGCTGCGCGGCGAGGCCGGCCCGGGACTGCTGGACTCGTACGAGGCGGAGCGGCAGCCGGTGGCCCGGGCGACGAGCGAGCGGGCGTCCGCCCGTTCCGCGGAACACAGCCACCCCGGGTATGCCCCGCCTCCCGGTGCGGGCGGCGGGAAGCAGGGCGGGCTGCTGCCCGTGGCACTGGGCTACCGCTACGTCCGTGGTGCCGTGGTGGGCGCCGACCCCGAGCAGCCCGTGGTGCCGCGCGGATTGCAGCTGACGGGTGACCCCGGCTCCCGGGCGCCGCATCTGTGGGTCCGTCAGTCCGGCGAGCGCAAGTCCACACTGGATCTGTACGAGCGTTCGTTCGTGCTGCTCTGCGACGGCGCGGATGTGGCGTGGCGTCGTGCGGCCGCGCGCGTCGCCGACCGGCTGTCGCTCCGGCTCGACGCGTTCGGCATCGGCTCCGGATCCGATCTGGAACCGGAGAACGGGGCGGACTGGGCCGAGGCCCACGGGACGACCGCCGAGGGCGCGGTGCTGGTGCGCCCCGACGGTTTCGTGGCCTGGCGGTCGGCCGGTTCCGTACCCGACCCGGAGGCGACCCTGCACGACGTCCTGGCCACCCTGCTCAGCCGCGACTGACTCCGTCGGGGCACGTCGCCGACTTCTCAGTCCATGCCGAACGACCGCAGTGCCACCAGGAATTCGGCGGGTCGGGCGGTGTGGACGAGATGTCCGGCGTCGATGGTGACGAACCGGCAGTCGGGGATCTGCTGCGCCATCCGGGCGAGTTGATCCTGTGGGAGGTGGCTGCCGGGGCCCCCTCCGATGACGAGTGTCGGGGCGGTGATGTCGCCGAGGCGCTCATGGCCTGTCGGATCGGGGTCGTTGAGCTGGGCGTCGATCGACGGGACGACCGGCCAGTCGAAGTCGAGCTTCTGGTCCGGGCGTTCGGCAGGCGGACGCGGCGGGTCGAGCGGGATGAGCGTCGGGGCCTCCTCGATGACGAGTCTGCCGATCAGTCCGGGTTCCCGTTGGGCGAGCAGATAGGCGGCGGCCCCGCCCATCGAGTGCCCGACGACGGTGGCGCCGGCCAGATTGCGGGCCTCCATGAAGGCGTGCAGATCGTCGCGGAACAGCTCGAACGAATAGCGGCCGGTCCAGTCGCTGAGGCCGTGGCCGCGGAAGTCGAGTGCGTACACCCGATGGTCGGCGGCGAGCTGTTCGGCGATCTCCGTCCAGTCCCGGCTGTTGCCGCCCCGTCCGTGTGCGAGGACGACGGGCGGGGCGGACGGATCGCCCCAGACGCGGTACGCGAGCCGTATGCCGCCGGCCTGGACGCTGTGCACCTCGGGGTCGAGGAACGCACGGACGGTGCGGACGAACGCGCCGGGGTCGTCGAGCCACGGGAAGTGCGCGGCACCGCGCTGCACGGCGAACTCGGCCTGCGGAAAGAGCGCGGCCAGCTCGGCGGCGCGGTCGGGGGTCGGTGCCGCGTCGTACTCCCCCGCGAGGACGAGCACCGGGACCGGCAGGTCGTGCAGTGCGGCAACCGTGGCCGCCGTGTCGAAGGCGCCGTCCTGGTGGTGGACCGCCATCGCCCCGGTATTGCACTGTGCCGCTTTCCCGGCGGCATGCGTGCGAGCCGCGGCGTCCCACCGCCCGTAGGCGAACGGCTCGACCGCCGCCCATTGCTCGCTGCCGCCGTGTCCGGCCTGGATCTCCTTCAGTGCCGAGACCCCGGCCTCGTACCAGGGTTCGCCGCTGCGCAGCGCGAAGGCGTCGGTCCGGTCCTGGTCGGTCGTCTCCAGCCCGACGGCCCGGGCTCCCGGAGTGACGAGCGTGAGCGAGCGCAGCCGCTGCGGATACCGGGCGGCGTAGAGCTCGACCAGGTTGCCGGACGCCGAGTGTCCCAGCAGGTCGATGCGCTCCAGGCCCAGGTGCACGCGCAGCGCCTCGACGTCGTCGACGAGGCGATCGCAGCGGTACGTCGCGGGGTCGTCGGGCACCGCGGACTCGCCCGTCCCCCGCAGATCGAGCAGCACCAGCTGCCGGTGGGCGGAGAGTCCGCCCAGGTCGCCGAGGTAGACGGCGGCCCGCATCGGCCCACCGGGCACACAGATCAGTGGCTCGCCCTCGCCCTGCAGGTGGTAGGTGAGCCCGGTCCCGTCATATGTGTGAAAGAACGGCATGCACGCCATCCAAACAGGCGCCGCGCCGGGCTGCACCGGTGTTCGGTGTGAGCGTATCCGCGCCGCGGTTCGGCCCCGACCGGCACGATTGTGCCGCCCCCCTTGCCAGGTCGCGGATCATCCTGAATTACTGCTCCCGTAACGATCGACCGAATGATCGGTCGTCTGCTCGGGACGAGGGAGATCGGCATGACGGCTCTGCTGGACGCGGCGGAACGGCTCGACCGCAAGGAGCTGGAGGCGCTGCAGCTGGAACGTCTGCGCGCCACACTTCAGCATGCGTACGACCACGTCGGTTTCTACCGTGCGGCGTTCGACGCGGCGGGGCTTCGCCCGGACGACTGCCGCAGTCTCGCCGACCTGGCCCGCTTCCCGTTCACCACGAAGACCGATCTGCGCGACAACTATCCGTTCGGCATGTTCGCGGTGCCGGAGGACCAGGTACGGCGCATCCATGCGTCCAGCGGGACCACGGGCCGCCCCACCGTCGTCGGCTACACCCAGGGGGATCTCGACACCTGGGCGGATGTGGTCGCCCGCTCGATCCGTGCGGCCGGCGGCCGCCCGGGCCAGAAGGTCCATGTGGCGTACGGGTACGGGCTGTTCACCGGCGGACTCGGGGCGCACTACGGAGCGGAGCGGCTCGGCTGTACGGTCATCCCCGCGTCCGGCGGCATGACTGCCCGCCAGGTGCAGCTGATCCAGGACTTCCGGCCGGAGATCATCATGATCACGCCGTCGTACATGCTCACGCTTCTCGACGAGTTCGAGCGGCAGGGCGTCGATCCGCGCACGACATCGCTGAAGGTCGGGATATTCGGTGCCGAGCCGTGGACGCAGGAGATGCGCCGGGAGATCGAGGAGCGGTTCGCCATCGACGCGGTCGACATCTACGGCCTGTCGGAGGTGATCGGCCCCGGTGTCGCCCAGGAGTGCGTCGAGACGAAGGACGGACTGCACATCTGGGAGGACCACTTCTATCCGGAGGTCGTCGACCCGCTGACCGGTGAGGTGTTGCCGGAGGGCGAGGAGGGCGAGCTCGTCTTCACCTCGCTCACCAAGGAGGCCATGCCGGTGATCCGCTACCGGACCCGGGATCTGACCCGCCTGCTGCCCGGCACGGCCAGGGTCTTCCGGCGTATGGAGAAGGTCACCGGGCGCAGCGACGACCTGGTGATCCTTCGCGGGGTGAATCTCTTCCCGACCCAGATCGAGGAGATCGTGCTGCGTACACCCGGGGTGGCGCCGCACTTCCAGCTCCGGCTGACCCGCGAGGGCCGGCTCGACGCGCTCACGGTGCGGGCGGAGGCGCGGGCGGAGTCGACGCCGGACCAGCGGGCGGCGGCGGCACTCACGATCGCGACGGCTGTCAAGGAGGGCATCGGGGTGTCGGTGGGGGTCGAGATCGTCGACCCCGAGACGCTGGAGCGGTCGGTCGGCAAGTTCAAGCGGATCGTGGACGAGCGCGGCGGGCGTTGAGCGCCCGCCGTCGGACCGCCGGGGAGCGGGCGCCGTTCGCCCCCGGCGGATGGGACGGGCACCGCGGTGTTCCCGGCCTCTGCCCGGGCCGCCGCCGTGTCGGGGGCCTTCGTCGGGATCGGCCGAAACCGTCACCCAGGGAGCGTGAAACGGTCCCTGAGCTCGCGCTTGAGGATCTTTCCGCTGGCGTTGCGCGGCAGTTCGTCCACGAAGAGGACCTTCTTCGGGGCCTTGAAGTGGGCGAGCCGTTCCCGCACATGGTCGAGCAGCTGCTGTTCCGTGGCGTCGGCGCGCAGGACCACGACGGCGGTGACGGCCTCGATCCAGCGCTCGTCGGGCAATCCGACGACGGCTGTCTCCGCGACGGCTGGGTGAGTGTAGAGCGCGTCCTCGACCTGGCGGGAGGCGACGAGGACACCACCGGAGTTGATGACGTCCTTCACCCGGTCCACGACGGTGAAGAAGCCCTCCGGGTCCCGGACCGCGAGATCGCCGGAGTGGAACCACCCGTCGCGGAACGCCTCTGCGGTCTCCTCCGGCTTGTCCCAGTAGCCCTCGCACAGCTGCGGGGAGCGGTAGACGACCTCGCCCGCCATACCGTCGGGGACCTCCTTGCCGTGCTCGTCGACGACTCGCGCCTCGACGAAGAGCACCGGCCGGCCGCAGGAGTCCATCCGGCCCTCGTGCTCGTCGGGCCCGAGGACGGTGGCGAGCGGGCCGATCTCGCTCTGTCCGAAGCAGTTGTAGAAGGCGAGCGCGGGCAACCGCTCACGGAGCCGTTCCAGCACCGGAACCGGCATGATCGACGCCCCGTAGTACGCCTTTCGCAGCCCGCCGAGGTCTCGGGTGGCGAACTCCGGGTGGTTGGCGAGGCCGATCCAGACGGTCGGCGGGGCGAACAGACTGTCCGCCTGCCCGGCCTCGACGAGGTCGAAGATCCTGCCCGCTTCGGGCGCGTCGAGGATGGTGTTCTCCGCGCCGACCGCGAGGTACGGCAGCAGGAACACATGCATCTGGGCGGAGTGGTAGAGCGGCAGTGAGTGGACGGGCCGGTCGGTGGGACGCAGATCGAGGGCGGTGATCGCGCTGACGTACTCGTGGACGAGGGAGCCGTGCGTCATCATCGCGCCTTTGGGGAGCGCGGTGGTGCCCGATGTGTAGAGCAGCTGCACCAGGTCGCCGGCGGCCGGTTCGCGCTCAGCGGTGAAGGAGCGTGGGCTGGCGAGTTCACCGAGAAGGGAGTGCGGCGCGTCGCGCAGCGGACGTACGGCGAAACCGGCCGGGATCCGGTCGGCAAGGTCCGGATCGGTGAGGACGAGGGCGCTGCCCGACTGCTGCAGGATGTACGTCAGGTCGTCGCCGGTGAGGTTCTGGTTGACCGGCACATGGACCAGGCCGGCGCGGGCGCAGGCGAGGTACGCGATCAGGTACGCGTCGGAGTTGTGCGCGTAGGAGGCGACCCGGTCGCCGGGGTGCAGGCCGTGTCCGTCGAGCAGGACGGCGGCAGCGGTGCTGACCGCCGTGTCGAGGGCCCGGTAGGTCCAGGACCGTTCGGCATACCGCACAGCGGTGCGATCAGGAGTGCGCCGGGCGCTGCGCGTCACGACGCCGTCGACTGTGGAGCTGCGTACACCTGTCATGGCGTGATCCTGTGCGGCCGGGGCCCGGTGGTCAAGGGCGGATCCCGGCCTCGATGTTGACAGGGGTACGGAGGTGCTGGCTGAGTTGCGCGTGGCGTCTCGGAAGATCCGAGCAACCGCCTTTCGCGCACGCACAGTTGGGAGGACCCTTGCCCCTCCGAAACCGGCTCAGACTTCTCGCGGTATCCGGTCTCGCTCTGTTCACCGTGTCGGCGTCCCTGCCACCGGCCGCGGCCGATCCCTCGCACGACCGGCACCCGTCGGGCGGCGGGCTCTCCGCCGTGATCCGCTACACCGAGTACGGCATCCCGCACATCGTGGCCAAGGACTACGCGGATCTGGGGTTCGGCAACGGCTGGGCGCAGGCCGCCGACCAGGTGTGCACGCTCGCCGACGGCTTCGTGACGCTGCGCGGCGAGCGGTCGAGGTACTTCGGCCCGGACGCGGCGCCGGACGGCTCGCTGTCCTCCGCGACGAAGAATCTCTCCAGTGATCTCTACTTCCGCGGGATACGCGACAGCCACACCGTCGAGAAGCTGCTGAAGGTGCCCGCTCCGGCGGGTCAGAGCCATGACGTGAAGGAGCTGGAACGCGGCTGGGCGGCCGGGTACAACGCATGGCTGGCCCAGAACCGGATCACGGATCCGGCCTGCCGGAACGCCGACTGGGTGCGGCCGGTGACGGCCCTGGACGTCACGACCCGCGCCTTCGCGCTCTCCGTGCTGGGCGGCCAGGGCCGCGGCATCGACGGCATCACAGCGGCGCAGCCACCGACGGGCACGGCCGCGTCGCCCGGTGTCCGGCCCACGGACGCGGCGCAGGCGGCGCAGCGGCTGCTGTCCACGCAGAACGCGGACATGGGCTCCAACGCGGTCGCGTTCCGGGGCAGTTCGACGGCGAACGGGCGTGGGCTGCTGCTGGGCAATCCGCACTACCCGTGGCAGGGTGGGCGGCGGTTCTGGCAGTCGCAGCAGACCATCCCCGGGGAGCTGAACGTGGCGGGCGGTTCGCTGCTCGGCTCGGCGACCGTGTCGATCGGGCACAACGCGAACATCGCGTGGAGCCACACGGTCGCCACCGGTGTCACCCTCAATCTGCATCAGCTGAGTCTGGACCCGGCGGATCCGACCGTCTATCTGGTGGACGGCCGGCCGGAGCGCATGGTGAAACGCACGGTCTCGGTGGCCGTGAAGGGCGGCGCCGCGGTGACCCGCGCGCAGTGGTGGACCCGGTACGGTCCGGTCGTCAACTCGCTCGGGGCCGGGCTGCCGTTGCCGTGGACGGCGGCCACCGCGTACGCGCTCAACGACCCGAACGCCACGAATCTGCGATCCCCGGACACCGGTCTCGGGTTCAGCAGGGCCCGTAGCACCGCCGACATCCAGACCGCGTTGCGCCGCACCCAGGGGCTGCCGTGGGTGAACACCATCGCCGCCGATTCGTCGGGGCATTCGTTCTTCTCCCAGTCGCAGGTGCTGCCGAGGATCACGGACGAGCTCGCTCAGCGGTGCTCCACCCCGCTGGGCCGGGCGACGTACCCGTCGTCCGGGCTCGCGGTGCTGGACGGTTCGAGGAGCGACTGCGCCCTCGGTTCGGACCCGGATGCGGTGCAGCCCGGCATCTTCGGGCCGGGCCGGATGCCGACCGTCAAGGACGCCCCGTACGTCGAGAACTCCAACGACAGCGCCTGGCTGACCAACGCCGACGCTCCGCTGACCGGCTTCGAGCGGGTCTTCGGTACGGTCGCCGCGCCCCGGTCGATGCGGACCCGGGGAGCGATCGAGGATGTGTCGGCGATGGCGGCGAAGGGCCGGCTCACCCTCCGCGATCTGCAGGACCAGCAGTACGCGAACCGCGCCCCGGCCGGGGATCTGGCCGCGGCCGACCTGGCGCGCGCCTGCGCCGCGCTGCCCGGCGGGCGTGCCGTCGGCAGTGACGGGACAGCGGTCGATGTCTCGGCGGCGTGCGGTGTGCTCGCCCACTGGGACCGCAGGGTCGACACCGGCAGCCGGGGGGCGCTGCTCTTCGACCGGTTCTGGCGCAGGGCCACCGCGGTGCCGGCGGCCGAGCTGTGGAAGGTGCCCTTCTCCGCCGCGGACCCGGTCCGTACCCCGAACACGCTGAACACCTCGGCTCCGGGGGTCACTTCGGCGCTCGCCGACGCGGTCGCCGAGCTGCGCGCGGCCGGGATCGCCCTGGACGCACCGCTTGGCGACCACCAAGGGGTCGTGCGGAACGGGAAGCGCATCCCGGTGGGCGGCGGCACGGAGTCCCTCGGTATCTGGAACAAGACGGAGCCGGTGTGGGACGCCGCAGGTGGCGGCTACACGGAGGTGTCGGCCGGCTCGAGCTATGTCCAGGCGGTCGGCTGGGACGGCTCGAAGTGCCCGGTTGCCCGAACCCTGCTGACGTACTCCCAGTCCTCGAATCCGAAGTCGCCGCACTTCAGCGACCAGACCGAGCTCTACTCGGGTGAGCGCTGGGTGACCTCCCGGTTCTGCGAGAAGGACATCGCACGCTCGCCGGCACTGCGGGTGGTGCGGGTGCACGAGCACCGGTAGTCCGCCGTGGGCCGGTACCCCGCCCGGGGACGGCAGGGTGCCGGCCCGTCGGTCACAGTCGCCGCCGGTGGCCTTCCCAGTACGGGTCGCGCAGCCGTCGCTTGTACAGCTTGCCGTTCGGGTCGCGCGGCATCGTCTCGATGAAGTCGACGCTCTTGGGGCGTTTGTACCCGGCGAGCCGCTGCGCGCAGTGGGCGAGGATCTCGGTGGCGAACCCGTCGCCCGGCAGGTGTCCCTCAGCCGGCTCGACGACCGCCTTGACCTCCTCGCCCCAGTCGGCGTGCGGGATACCGAAGACGGCGGCGTCGGCGACCGCGGGGTGGGCTAGGAGGGCGGCTTCGATCTCGGCGGGGTAGATGTTCACGCCGCCCGAGATGATCATGTCGATCTTGCGGTCGCGGAGGAAGAGATAGCCGCCCTCGTCGAGGATGCCGAGGTCGCCGACGGTGAAGAAGTCACCGATGCGGTTCTTCTCCGTCTTGGTCCTGTCCTTGTGATAGCTGAAGCCACCGGTGCTCATCTTCATGTAGACGGTGCCCAGTTCGCCCGGCGGGAGGCGGTTGCCGTCGTCGTCGAAGACGGCGAGTTCGCTGATGGGCCACGCCTTCCCGACCGTGCCGGGTTTCTTCAGCCAGTCCTCGGCGGTGGCGAACGCCCCGCCACCCTCGCTGGCGGCGTAGTACTCCTCGACGCACCGTCCCCACCAGTCGATCATGGCGCGTTTGACGTGGTCGGGGCAGGGGGCCGCGCCATGGATGGCATGCCGCATCGAGGTGACGTCGTACCGCTCCTTCACCTTGTCGGGCAGGGCCAGGAGGCGGTGGAACTGGGTGGGGACCATGTGCGTGTGCGTGCAGCGGTGGGCGTCGATGACCCGCAGCATCTCCTCGGGCGCCCACTTGTCCATCAGCACCAGGGGGTGCCCGATGTGCAGGGCGGCGCCCGCGAACTGGAGTACGGCGGTGTGGTAGAGCGGCGAGCAGACCAGGTGGACGTTGCCGTCGAACGGCCTGATGCCGAAGATGCCGAGGAATCCGCCGAGATGGCTCTCCTCGGGGAGCCTTCCGGGCAGCGGGCGACGGATGCCGCGCGGCCGGCCGGTGGTGCCCGAGGTGTAGTTCATGACCCAGCCGAGCGTGCGGTCGTCGGGCGGGGCGTCGGACTGCCCGTCGAGCAGTTCGGCGTAGGGGCGGAAGCCGTCGACCTCGCCGACGGCGTACCGGTGGCTCGCCGACAGCTTCGCCTCGTCCGCGGCGGCAGTCGCAGCGTCGGTGAACCGCTCGTGTGCGATCAGCACCTTGGAGCCGGAGTCGGAGACGATCCAGGCGATCTCGGGGCCGACGAGATGGTGGTTGACGGGTACGAGGTAGAAGCCGGCCTGGGAGGCGGCGAGGTAGGCGGTGAGGAACTCGACGCCGTTGGGGAGAACGACGGCGAACGCGTCGCCCTGCCGGAGCCCTGCCGCACGAAGCCCGTGGACCAGGCGGTTGGCGGCGGCGTGCAGCCGGCCTGCGGTCCAGGTCTGCCCGTCGGGCCCGACCAGGACCGTGCGTTCGGGGTCGGCTGTGGCCTGGGCCCAGAAGCCGTTCGGCGACTGATTCATGCGACGCTCCGTCCGGCGATGCGGTTGATCCGGTCCACGGCGCGCTCGAAGCCGCTGGTCAGGTCGTCGAAGACGGCCTGCACGCTGCGTTCGGTGTTCATCCGGCCGACGATCTGGCCGACGGGGGTGCCGAGCAGTGCGCCGGTCTCGTACTTCTGGATACGGGAGACCGCCTCGGCGACCAGCAGCCCCTGGAGCGGCATCGGGAGCGTGCCGGGTCCCGACGGGTCGTCCCAGGCGTCGGTCCATTCGGTACGGAGCTGGCGTGCGGGTTTGCCGGTGAGGGCACGGGAGCGAACGGTGTCGCCGGAGCCTGCGGCAAGGAGTTTGCGGGTCAGCGCGCGGGAGTGGAGGTCCGCCTCCTCGGTGGTCAGCCAGAGCGAGCCGAGCCAGACGCCCTGCGCTCCGAGAGCGAGTCCGGCGGCGACCTGCTCTCCGCTGCCGATGCCTCCGGCGGCGAGGACGGGGAGCGGTCCCACGGCGTCGACGACCTCGGGGACGAGGACCATGGAGGCGATCTCTCCGGTGTGGCCGCCCGCCTCGTACCCCTGGGCGACGACGATGTCGATGCCCGCATCCGCGTGGTGCCGGGCATGTCTGGCGCTTCCGGCGAGGGCGGCGACGAGGACGTCCCCGTCATGTGCGCGCTGCACGACGTCGGCGGGGGGCGAACCGAGTGCGTTGGCGAGCAGCTTGATGGGGTACTCGAAGGCGACGTCGAGCTGGCTGCGGGCGACCTCCTCCATCCATCCGGTGATCCGCCAGCCGGAGGCCTCGCCCTCGGCGAGTTCGGGGACGCCGTGCTTGGCGAGGGTGTCCTGGACGAACTGGCGGTGTCCGGCAGGGATCATCGCCTCGACATCGGCCTCCGTCACCCCCTCCACCTTTCTGGCGGGCATGACGACATCGAGGCCGTACGGCTTGCCGTCGGTGTGCTCCTGCATCCAGTCGAGGTCGCGCGCGAGATCGTCGGGGGCGGTGTAACGGACCGCGCCGAGTACGCCGAACCCGCCGGCCCGGGTGATGGCCGCGGCCACCGCCGGGAACGGCGTGAAGCCGAAGATGGCGTGCTCGACTCCCAGTTTCTTGCTCAGCTCCGTCTCCATGGGCGGCAGGATGCCGCAGTCGGACATCCGAAGGAAGAGGTTTTCTGATGCAGTGTCAGATTCTTTGTGGCGCCGGGAGCCTCCGGGACGGCAGGGGTGACAGTAATCTCTGCGGCGGCAGGAAGTTTCAGCACGGGACTGGATGACGAAAGTTACTTTCACCCGGTAGGAAGGGGTTCCGGATGACCGAGGACGCAGCCGCCAGAGGAATCAGCCGACGCAGGTTGAGCGGCGGGATGCTGGCACTGGGCGGGGCACTCGCCCTGGCGCCGATTCCGTTCGCGGAGACGGCGTCGGCCATGGAATCTGGGGCGGGATCGTCGGGGGCATCGGAGGCGGGGACATCGGGACCGGGTGCGGATGCCGCGCACGGCCGGCCGACGCTGCGGCGCGGCTCCGCCGCCCGCGCGGGCCTGTTGCAGGGTCCGCTGGACCAATTGGTCACCGACGCCGAGAAGTTCCTCGGCGCCTCCCCCAAGCACCCGTGGTTCGCGGGCGCGGTGCTGCTCGCAGGGCGCGGTGGCACGGTGGCACTGCACCGGCCGATCGGCAAGGCGGTGCGGTACGCGGCGTACGACGAGAAGACCGACACCGGGGTGGAGTTCCCGGCGGACCAGCAGATCGCGATGGCCGAGGACACGGTCTTCGACCTGGCGTCGGTGTCGAAGCTGTTCACCTCGATCCTGGCCGTGCAGCAGATCGAGCGCGGGGCGCTGGAGCTGGAGGCGAAGGTCGCCTCGTATCTGCCCGACTTCGCGAGGGGCGGCAAGCAGGACGTCACGATCCGTCAGCTGCTCACGCACACGTCGGGTTTCCGCGCCTGGATTCCGCTCTACAACGCGCCGACGCGGGAGGGAAAACTGCAGCTGCTGTGGAACGAGGTGCCGGCGAATCCGCCCGGCACCGTGTACCTCTACTCCGACCTGAATCTGATCTCGTTGCAGCTGGTCCTGGAGAAGATCACCGGCCGCACCGAGGACGTCCTGCTCCGCGAGGAGATCACCGCTCCGCTCGGCATGCACCGCACTCGCTACAACCCGCCGGCCGCCTGGAAGCCGAAGATCGCGGCGACCGAGGACGCCAGGCTGCCCTGGTCCGGCCTGGACCGCGGCCTCGTCTGGGGCGAGGTGCACGACGAGAACGCCTACAGCCTGGACGGGGTGGCCGGCCACGCCGGAGTCTTCTCCTGCGCCTGGGACCTGGCGATCCTCGCCCGAACGCTGCTCAACGGCGGCGTCTACGGGCACGCGAGAATCCTCTCCGACGAGTCGGTGGATCTCCTGTTCACCGACTTCAACACCGCGTTCCCGGGTGACGCGCACGGGCTCGGCTTCGAGCTCTACCAGCACTGGTACATGGGGGCGATGGCCACCCCGCGCACCGCGGGCCACACCGGCTTCACGGGCACAAGCCTGGTCCTCGATCCGACGACCGACTCGTTCCTGATCGTGCTGGGCAACTCGGTCCACCCGGTGCGCACTTGGCGCTCCGGCAGCGCACCACGGGTCGCCACGGCGAACCAGATGGCGCGAGCGGTGGCGGTGCGCCCGGCCCGAGGCCGTACCGCCTGGTTCTCCGGCATGGCGAGCGCCGCCTCCGCCACGCTCGCTCTGCCCGTGCTGCGTCCGGTGACGTCGCGTGCCGCGCTGAGCTGTGCGCTGTGGTGGGACACCGAGCCGGGCTCCGACTTCCTGTTCCTCGAGGCCTCGTCGGACGCCGGGGCGACCTGGCAGCCGGTGCCGTTCACCACCGTACCGACATCGGTCGAACACCACGGGACGGAGCCCGAACCGCATCCGGCCGGCTCGGTCTCCGGCTGGTCCGGCCGGGTCTGGCACCGACTGGAAGCGGACCTTGCCGCCTGGCGCGACAAGGAGGTGCGGCTGCGGTGGCGGTACACCACGGACCAGCTGTACGTCGGGCGCGGGGCGTACGTGGACGGCATCCGGGTCGAGGACCACGGCCGTACGGTCTTCGACGACAGCAGGTCCGCCGACGCGGGGCGTATCGAGGCCAACGGGTGGACGGTGTCCGCGGACTGAGGCGCGCCGTCGCGCCCTCGAGTGACGTCGAGCAGGGCCCGGGCTGCCGGCCGTTTCGGCCGGCAGCCCGGCGTCATCACGACGGGACGAGCAGATGGACGGCGAGTGCGGTGATCAGCGTGCTGGATGCCAGGGCGGTGACGAGCCGCCCACGATGGCTGGTCAGCGCGCGGCCGAGCAGCGCTCCCCCACCGGCGAGCACCAGTTGCCAGCCCGCGGACGCCGCGAAGGCCGCGAGGACGAAGACCGACTGTTCCCAGCGGTCGGGATCCGCAGCGGCGGTCCGGCTGCCGAGCACCAGCGCCGCGAAGTAGATCACGGTGGTGGGGTTCAGCATCGTCATTCCGAGCAGCCCCAGATAGGCCCGCGCGGGGCCGAGGGGTGCCCCGTCGGCCCGGACCGCCGAATGCCGCGTGCGGTACCTGCTGATCGCCGTGGCACCACCCAGAGCGGCCAGTGCGACGAGCACCAGCGCCGAGACCCAGCGCAGAGGCAGCGCGAAAGGTTCGATGACATGCGTGAGCGACGAACCACCGACGACCGCGATCAGCGCATAGAGGCCGTCGGCCGTCGCGACGCCGAGCGCGGCAGCGGCACCGGTCTTCAGGGACGTCCGGGCCGTCAGGGTCACCAGGTAGGCCCCGACCGCTCCGATCGGCATGGCGATGCCCAAGCCGGCCAGGAGCCCCGCGACCAGGGCGGCGATCACGTGTGCAGGGGGTCGAGCCTCCGCGGTGGGCCGGGCTGCTGCTGGCCCCGTACCGGTCGGGCGGCGGCAGGGGTCGGCGACAGGAGGGCGGTGATCGAGTTCATGAACAGATGATGGGGGCGGCCGGGGGCGTGGGCAATGCAATTGTTGTCAGCCACTACGCTGCTCACCCATGACAGAACCCGCCTACCTGCGCATCACCCGGGCGTCCTACGACACCGTCGCCGCGGACTACGCCGAAATCCTGAGAACGGAACTCGGACACAGGCCGCTGGACCGGGCGATGCTGGCCGCATTCGTCGAACTCGTGCAGGCGTCCGATGCCGGACCGGTCGCCGACATCGGGTGCGGTCCCGGCCGAGTGACAGGGCATCTGCAGTCACTGGGCCTGACCGCACGTGGCATCGACCTGTCGCCGGAGATGATCGCGGTGGCCCGTCGGACCCATCCGGACCTTCGTTTCGACGTGGGTTCGATGAACGCGCTGGATCTGGAGGACGGCAGTCTCGGCGGCATCATCGCCTGGTACTCCATCATCCACACGCCCCCGGAGCTGTTGCCGGCGTCCTGGAGGCGCTGGCCGCGGAGTCGGGTCATCATGCGCCGGACACGCCTGGGCCCGCCGGTCGGCCGTCCGACGTGCGCGGGCCCGGCTCCGCAACGTGAGCCCGGACACGTAACATGTCTGCATGTCCTTCCTCCGCCGCCGTAGCGCCGCCACACCCGCGGGCCCGGATTTCGACGTCCTGGCCATGGACCCGGGGGACTGGCCCGGAAACCTCGGCGCCGGTCTGCTGCCCGCACCCGACGGGAGCTGTCAGGGTGTCTTCCTGCGGTACGACCTGTTCGGCGGCCGCGGCCCCGCGATGATCATCGGTAATCTCCCGGAGGGTTCGCCCGCCCGCGAGACCGAGGAGGGCCAGGTCCCGTTCGAGGTCGCGCAGCTGCTGCTCGCGCTGGAGAACGACGAGCCGGTCGAGGTGACCGGCACCGACGACATGCCGGTGATGCAGGGCGACAACCTGCTGATCGTCCGCCGGGTGAAGCTGTCCGAGACCCGGATCTCCTGCGTCCAGTTCGACCGCAGCGACGGGGTGCTCGTCACCATCGCCAGCTGGGACCGGCCGATCACCGACGATCTGTACACCCTGCTGAAGCCCCTGCCCGCCGAGCTGTTCCAGCAGGGCTGAAACGTCCCTGGCACGGCCGTCCGCACCGATCCGGACGGCCGCGGAGCATTTTTGTCCAATCCTGAGCAGCCTCCGTCCAAGAGGCTGCTCTGTCATGCACCTTGTCCGAATAGTCGTCGGACCTTTAGCGTCGTGCGCCATGACACCCGGGATGACGCGACGCACCACAGTGAAGACAGCCATCGGCGCAACAGGTGCCCTGGCGCTGGGGGTTCCCGCACTCGCCGGAACGGCGGCTGCCGCCAGTACCTCCGATGAATCAGCCGGATCGGAGGGGCCGGACGAGGCCAGGACGCTGGTGGACCCGGTGCTCTGGTACCGGACCCCCGCTGCCGACTGGGAACGCGAATCGCTGCCCATCGGTGGTGGCGCCCTGGGAGCGAGCGTCTACGGAACACTCGCTTCCGAACGGCTCACCTTCAACGAGAAGACGCTGTGGACCGGCGGCCCCGGCTCCACCCAGGGGTACGACTTCGGGAACTGGACCGCCCCCAGACCCGGCGCCCTCACCGCAGTGCAGCAACACCTCGACAACGACGGTGCGATCGACCCGGATTCGGTCGCCGCGGCGCTCGGCCAGGCACGCCGCGGCTACGGCGCCTACCAGGTCTTCGGTGACCTGCTGCTCGATCTGTCGAATGCCCCGGCCACCCCCGACGGGTCCTACCGGCGCGCCCTCGACCTGCGGTCGGCGCTCGCCACCGTCGCCTACGCCCACCAGGACGTCCACCACACCCGGGAGTTCTTCGTCTCGCACCCCGGCAGCGTCATCGCCGGGCGGCTCGGAGCGGACCGTCCGGGACAGGTCTCCTTCACCTTGCGCTACACCTCGCCGCGCAGCGACTTCACCGCTACCGCCGCTGGAGACCGGCTGACCGTGCGGGGTGTGCTGGAGGACAACGGGCTGCGCTTCGAGGCCCAGATCCGGATCCGTACGACTGGCGGTCGTGTCACCGCCGGGCCTGACGGCACACTCACCGTCACCGACGCCGACAGCGCCTGGTTCGTCCTCGCCGCTGCCACCGACTACGCCGACCGCTATCCGGCCTACCGCGGCGACGACCCGCACCGTGCGGTCACCCGCACGGTGGACGAGGCGGCCGGAACCTCGTACGAGAAGGTGCGGGCCGCCCACGTACGCGATCACGGCGCACTCTTCGACCGGGTCGCCCTCGACATCGGCCAGCAACTGCCCGACCTGCCGACCGACCAACTGCTCGCCCGGTACACCGGCGGTACGAGCCCCGCCGACCGGGCGCTGGAAGCGCTGTTCTTCCAGTACGGCCGCTACCTGCTGATCGCGTCCTCGCGGGCGGGTTCGCTGCCCGCCAACCTCCAGGGCGTCTGGAACAACTCCACCACCCCGCCGTGGTCCGCCGACTACCACAGCAACATCAACCTCCAGATGAACTACTGGCTCGCCGAGGTCACCAACCTGGCCGAGACCACCGCACCGTACGACCGCTACATCGAGGCGATGCGCGCACCGGGGCGCCGCACGGCGAAGGAGATGTTCGGGACGGCCGGCTGGGTGGTGCACAACGAGACCAACCCGTACGGCTTCACCGGCGTCCACGACTGGTCGACCGCCTTCTGGTTCCCCGAGGCTGCCGCCTGGCTCACCCAGCAGATGTACGAGCACTACCGGTTCAGCGGCTCCACCGGTTACCTGCGCTCCACCGCCTATCCCGCGATGAAGGAGGCCGCCGAGTTCTGGCTGGCCAATCTGCGCACCGACCCGCGCGACGGGCTGCTCGTCGTCACCCCCAGCTACTCTCCCGAGCACGGCGACTTCACCGCGGGCGCCGCGATGTCCCAGCAGATCGTCCATGACCTGCTCACCAACACCCTGGAGGCCGCCCGCACACTCGGTGACGCCCCCGCCTTCCGCAGTCGACTGCGGACGGCCCTGGACCGGCTCGACCCCGGGCTGCGGATCGGCTCCTGGGGACAGCTCCAGGAGTGGAAGACCGACCGGGACGATCCGGCCGACGACCACCGCCACGTATCGCACCTCTTCGCCCTCCATCCAGGCCGGCAGATCGAGCCCGGCAGCAACTGGGCCGAGGCGGCCAAGGTCTCTCTCGGGGCGCGTGGCGACGGCGGCACCGGCTGGTCCAAAGCGTGGAAGATCAACTTCTGGGCGCGGTTGCGCGAGGGCGACCACTCCCACAAGATGCTGGCGGAACAGCTGAAGAGCTCCACCCTCCCCAACCTCTGGGACACCCACCCGCCGTTCCAGATCGACGGCAACTTCGGTGCCACGTCGGGCATCGCCGAAATGCTGCTGCAGAGCCAGTACGACGTGATCGAGATCCTCCCCGCCCTGCCGGCCGGCTGGCCGGAGGGATCGGTGCGCGGACTCCGCGCCCGCGGAGGCTTCACCGTCGACATCGAATGGTCCGACGGGCAGGCCCGCCGTGTGGTGATCACGGCGGGCCGAAGCCGCGAGGTGACCGTCCGCGGCTCCCTGTGGCCGAGCGGCGAAAGAACCTTCAAGGCCCGTGCGGGCGGCCGCTACACGCTGGTGGCCGAGGGCAGAGCCGAGGGCTGAGAGAACAGCGCGGTGACCCGCGCCGCCGAGACGCCGCGCCCCGTGGGACCACTGAGGTGCCACGGGGCGCCGGCACCCCGCCGCAGATCCTCTTCGCGATAGCGGCGGCAGTCCCGGTGCCAGATCAGGATGCCGGCGAGCCAGTGCCTGAGCTCCTGCACGTACCCCTCCATGGTCTCCCTGGCCTCGGCATCCAGCCCGAAGTCGTCGTACAGGACCGGGAGTTCCTGCTCGGCGACATGGAGGAACTGGCGCAGCCGCGAGTTCATCAGGTCGTGCACGATCGCCACCGCCGTCGGATAGTCGGCCCCGAAGAAGTTCTGCACGACCAGGACGCCGTTGTGCACCTCACCCTCGTACTCGATCTCCTTCTGGTACGAGAACAGGTCGTTGAGCAGCGCGGCATAGTCCGACGCCGCGTTCTCCAGGGAGCGCAGCGGGCCGCTGCGATAGATCTCCTCCGGCACCTTCTTGCCGTGACCGAGTCGGCACAGACTCATCGTGAGGTCCGCACCGAACGTCATCCGCCGCATCTCGATGTAGTCCACCGGGTCCGGGATCCGGTTCTGCGCCTGGTTGGCCAGCTCCCAGAGCCAGCTCGCCGTCATCGACTCGATGGCCGTGCGCAACGCGCGCCGCGCGCGGTCGTCCATCGGGGCCGTCGTGCGCTGCCAGAGATCGGACAGACCGCGCTCCAGCGCATTGACCGGCTCCGGAGCGGCGGAGTCGTCCAGTGGCATGAACAGCGAGAGACGCGCATTGGCCAGCCGCGCCCCGGCCAGGTCCCTTGCCCGCCCGTGCACCACCGGGAACCAGTCGTCGCCGTAGGTACCCCAGGCCAGCCACCCCGAGTCGAGATCCAGCTCGTCCGCCGTCGCGTCCGGGTGCAGACCCGCCGCGCACAACGGCAGATCGATCGCGACGAGCCGCTCCTCGTCCCAGATGTGCGAGCCCGGCACCCCCGGCTGCGCCTCCAGGATCCCCATCCGGCGCGCCCAGTCGACGAGCCTGACCCGCGCCCCGTTCAGATGCGGACTGAGTGTGGTACCGAACGGCAGGTCGAATGCGGGCAGCAGCGACGGGCCGACGTGCCGGTAGGGCGCATGGGTGTGGCTGCGCAGCCGGGCCAGTTCCGAGCGTGGGGTGAAGCGGATCGACGCGGCGGACATGCCGAAGCCGAGGGCGGCCTCGCCCGCCCCGCCGCCGTTCATGTAGCGACTGGAGCGCAGGTGCCACTCATGGCCGCCGGACTGCCAGTCCTGCAGACCCTTGACGTACGTGAGAACCGCCGCGGTCTCCGTCGGATCGAGTCCCTTCTCCGCGCACAGTGGTCCGAGTTCGGTGAGCGCGGTGTTCTCGAACTGCTGGAGCCGCGAGGTCAGCAGATCGTTCACCGCCTCGGCGGCCTCCTGGGTGGAGCAGTTCAGAAACCTCTCCAGTACCAGCACACCGTTGCTGTTCTCGCCCTCCTCCTCGACCTCCCGCTGGTACGAGAACAGGTCGTTGCGCAGATGCACACCGTCGGAGAAGGCGTCCCGCAGCACCCGCAGCGCCCGCTCGTCGGCCACCGAATCGGGGACCTCGGCGCCCGCCGCGTACTCCACGAGCCCGGCCGACCATGGTGCGCCGCCCACCTTGCGGCGCATCTCGATGTACTCCACGGGGTTCGCGATGCGGCCCTCGTTGATGTTGGCGAGTTCCCACAGCGACTCGTTGAGCAGGTTCTCGGTCGCCTCCGCGAACCGGGCCCGCCAGGCGTCGGACATGCTCGGCACCGTCCGCGCCCACAGGTCGGCCAGCCCCGCCTCTACCGGGTTCGTCGACTCGGGTGTCCGAGCCCCTCGTTCCATCGGCATGAACGCCGGTAGCCGGTCCAGGTACTTCTTGCCGCCCTCCCGGTCCGGGGTGCGCTTGAACAGCTCCAGGAAGTGGTCGTCGAAGAAGAACACCCACACGTACCAGTCGGTGACCAGTGACAGGGCCTCCGCCGAGCAGTCGGGGTGGGTGTACGCGCACAGCAGGGCGTAGTCATGGGAGTCGAGGTCCTTCTCCTCCCAGATGCCGGACCCTTCCACCATCCCTATGCTGCGCGCCCAGGACTTGGTGTGCTGTCGCGCCTCCTCGACATGGGGGTTGAGCCGCGCCGGATACGGAACATAGAAGTCCGGCAGGGTGAAGGGCTGAGCCATGTGCGTCCGGCCTTTCCGAGGAATTCCGCGCGGGGCCGCGCGGACCTTTCGTGTCCGCGCGAGCACTACCCTTCGGCCGTCCGGGGCACGCACACCAGGAATTAGTCAGACAAAAGGCGCGTGTGCCTGCGAGGTGTCGGCGGACCGCGGCACCGGCCCGGCCGCTCCGTAAAACTCAGGTAACGCCCCACCGCCACACCGTCGTTGCTTCCTGACCTTTGCAGGTCAGAGCCCCTGCCAGTGGTCTGGTCCAGTGGCTCGTCCGACAACCCGCCTTGGGCTCTTGACGCGCTATCACCTGAGGTCAGAGAGTGTGCGCCCATAGCCGAACAGTGACATCGGACCACGTACGACTTTCGAAGCACGCAGCTCCAAGAAGGGTTGTCATGACGTCCAAGCAGAGGACCAGACTCACTCTCGCCCTGACCACCGTCGGCGCCCTGAGTCTCGCGCTGCTCTCTCCAGCGGTGCAGGCCGGTGCGGACGGGGTGCGGCCCGAATGTCCCCGCGGCCTCGACTGCGACTGGGTCCCGGCGGCCTATCAGCAGACCGGCGATCCGGCCGACAAGGAGACGTACGGCAACTACGACACCGCGGACCGCCCGCACAGCAACAAGATCAAATTCATCGTTCTGCATGACACCGAAGAAGACTTCGACACGACCCTGAAGATCTTCCAGAACCCGCTGAATCAGACCTCGGCCCACTATGTGGTGCGCTCGGGCGACGGTCATGTCACCCAGATGGTCAAGGACAAGGACGTCGCCTGGCAGGCGGGCAACTGGTACGTCAACACCCACTCCATCGGCATCGAGCAGGAGGGTGTCGCCGTCGAGGGTGCCAAGTGGTACACCCCGGAGCTGTACAACTCGACGGCGAAGCTGGTGCGTTATCTCGCCGCCAAGTACGACATCCCGCTCGACCGGCAGCACATCATCGGCCACGACGGCGTGCCGCCCACCAGCACGGCCGGTACCAAGAACATGCACTGGGACCCGGGAACGTACTGGGACTGGAACCGCTTCATGGCGCTGCTCGGCAAGCCGACCACCGTGCCGAGCGCACCGAAGAGCAGCCCGCTCGTCACCGTCAGCCCCCGCTTCAAGGACAACAAGCAGGCTTTCCGCGACTGCGAGAAGAACGTCGACCTGCCGGTGCAGGGCAGCAGCGCCGTCCCGCTCCACACCGAACCGTCGGCCGACGCACCGCTGTTCTCCGACCCGGGCCTGCACACCGACGGCTCACCCGGCACGAACTGCGCGGCCGACTGGGGCAGCAAGATCAGCGCGACTCAGCAGGCGGTGGTCGCAGACCACGCGCCCGGCTGGACGGCGATCTGGTGGTACGGCCAGAAGGCCTGGTTCGAGACTCCCGCGAAGTCCCGGACCACCGTGCCGACCGCCGGCTACGTCGTCCGGCCGAAGGCCGGCCGTACCGATGTGCCGGTGTACGGGGTGGCCTACCCGGAGAAGTCCGAGTACCCGGCGGACTTCGCGGACCAGCGGGTGGGAACGCCGCTGCCGTACACCATCAAGGCGGGGCAGTCGTACCCCGGCGGGGGCGAGGCGCCGACCGGGTTCTTCTACGCACCGACGATCGACGCGTCGTATCCGCTCGACCACGCGTACTTCAAGGGACGGCAGAAGTACGTGACGGTGCAGATCGGGCACCGGATCGCCTTCGTGAAGGCGTCCGATGTGGATGTCGTGCGGGTGCGGTGACGGCTCGGGGATGAGCGGGCGGGGCCTGTCAGCGGCTCTGCCCGCGAAACCGCCCCGCTCCGCGATTGCCGGAGGGACTGAACGCAACAGCGCGCTGCGGGCCCGGTGTGTCGGCACCGGACCCGCAGCGCACATCCCTCGTGGAGCCGCGTCAGCGAGTGCCGACCGCAGCACGCACAGCCCGCCGGGCCATCGCGCAGTCGTCGTGCAGCCGGCGCAGCAGCAGCCGCTGCTCCTCTCCCGACGACAGCACGCCCGGACGCTCCTGACCGCCACCCGTGGGCGTGGTCTCCCGCATCGCCCGCTGCACGGCTGTCTCGTACGTACGGATCTCCCGCGTCAGTACGAGCATCAGGTTCACCAGGAACGCATCCCGCGCCGCGGGACCCGTGGCCTGTGCCAGCTGGCTGATCTGGCGCCGCGCGGCCGGCGCGTCGCCCAGCACCGCCCAGAGCGTCGCCAGGTCGTAACCCGGCAGGTACCAGCCCGCGTGCTCCCAGTCCACCAGCACCGGACCCGTCGGCGACAGCAGGATGTTGGAGAGCAGGGCGTCACCGTGACAGAACTGCCCCATGCCTTGACGGCCGCCCGCATGCGCCAGGCCGTGCAGCAGCTTCTGCAGGTCACCCAGATCACGGTCGGTGAAGAGACCGAGCTCGTGATACCGGGCGATGCGTGAGGCGTAGTCCAGCTGGGCGTCGAACAACCCGGCGGCCGGCCGCCAGGCATTGACCCGGCTGATCGCACCGAGCGCGGCCCGTACATCGGCCCTGGGCGGAGCCTCCGACGGGTGCCTCGTCAGCGCCGCCACACGTCCCGGCATCCGTTCGATGACGAGTGTGCAGTTCTCCGGGTCGGCGGCGATGAGCCGCGGCACCCGGACCGGCGGACGGTGCCGGACGAACGCCCGGTATGCCGCTATTTCGTGGCGGAACCGCTCCGACCAGACGGGGGAGTGGTCCAGTAAACACTTCGCGACCGCCGTCGTGCGTCCGGTGGTGCCGACGAGCAGTACCGAACGCCCGCTGCGGCGCAGCACCTGGACCGGGTTGAACTCCGGGCAGATCCGGTGCACCGAGGCGATCGCCATCCTCAGCTGAGCGCCCTGCGGACCGGACAGGTCCAGACGCCCGCTGAGCGGTGGGGCGCCCGGCCCCGCCGGCCGCCGGGGCCGGACCGTGCCGGGCGCCGACGGACCGGCATGCGGGGAGAGGTACGGTCCGGCGCCCGCCCCCATGGGACGCAGGGGCCGGGGCGGGGCGGACACGGAGGACGATGCTGTGTACATGGGCGAGACAGATCCCTTCGTGCGCCGACAAGTTGCGTGCGCCGCCCCGGCCGGCGGCCGTTCGGCACCCTGGGGAGTGCCTAGGGCTGCCGGGCGGGGTGGCGCTTTCCTACCTGACACCGGTGTGCGGGTGGCAGACCATCTGGCGGACCCTGGCGAACCCTGGCGAATAGTCGCAAGGCATCTGACAGGGGGTTACTGTCAACTCAGCCGAGAACCTGGGGGCTTGACGTGACCGGAGAACCCAACACCCGTCTGTCGGATCTGTTCGGCCTTGCCGGCTGGTCCAAGGGCGAACTCGCGAGAATGGTGAACCGGCAGGCGGCGGCCATGGGCTACCCGCAGCTGGCCACCGACACCTCGCGCGTGAGGCGCTGGATCGACATGGGGGAGTCCCCCCGCGATCCCGTGCCCGAAGTGCTGGCAGCCCTGTTCACCGAGCGACTCGGTCGTGTCGTGACCATCGAGGACCTCGGGTTCGGCCGGCGCGGGCGTGTGGGGAAGCGGAAGGAAGTCGGGACGGAACACAATCCCGACGGACTGCCGTGGGCGCCCGAACGGACGGCAGCGGTCCTCACCGAATTCACGGGAATGGACCTCATGCTCAACCGACGCGGCTTGGTGAGCGCGGGCGCCGCGCTCGCCGCAGGATCGACCATCACCGGCCCCATGCACGACTGGCTGCACACCGACCCCGTGTTGGCGGCCGACGCTCCACGGATCGACGATCCCTTCCACGCGGACCCGGCCGGCTTCGACCGGTACGAGGCCGCGCCCATCGGGTCGGAGGAGATCGAAGCGCTCGAACGGTCCGTCGAGGTGTTCCGCGCCTGGGACGCCTCCCGGGGCGGCGGACTCCAGCGCAAGGCGGTCGTGGGCCAGCTCAACGAGGTGGGCGGCATGCTCGCCTACCGCCACCCCGACCATCTGCAGCGCCGCCTCTGGGGTGTTGCAGCCAACCTCGCCGTACTCGCCGGATGGATGTCCCACGACATCGGTCTCGAACCCACCGCCCAGAAGTACTTCGTCATCGCCGCCCATGCGGCACGCGAGGGCGGCGACCGCCCGCGCGCGGGCGAGGCGCTCTCCCGGGCGGCCCGTCAGATGGTCCACCTGGGCCGTCCCGACGACGCGCTGGACCTGATGAAGCTCGCCAAGTCGGGCTCCGGGGACATGGTGCTGCCACGCACCCAGGCGATGTTGCACACCATCGAGGCCTGGGCGCAGGCGTCCATGGGCCGCGGCCAGGCCATGCGCCGCACGCTCGGCAAGGCCGAGGAGCTCTTCGTATCGGACAAGAGTGATGTGCCGCCGCCCAGTTGGATGCAGCTGTTCGACGAGGCGGATCTGCACGGCATGCAGGCTCTGGCGTTCCGTACGCTCGCCGAGCACGATCCGTCGGTGGCCATCATCGCCCAGCGCCACGCCAAGCAGGCCTTGGAACTGCGCGCCAACGGGCGCCAGCGCTCCAAGATCTTCGACTACATCTCGCTCGCCTCGGCGTGCTTCATCGCCGACGACCCGGAGCAGGCCGACCGATACGCGCGGCTCGCCCTGGTGACGATGGGGGAGACCTCCTCGCACCGAACCTGGGACCGGCTGCGCGAGATGTACCGGCTCACCGGGCAGTTCGCCGGGTACGCGAAGATCGAGGACCTGCGTGAGGAGATCCATCTCGCGATGCCGCAGAGCTCCGTGATCAAGCGGCCGAGAAGCTCGGAGATCTGATCCGGGGGCGCTGCGACGACAGGGCGCCGATCACCCACCGTCCTAGCTCCGCACCACGCGAGGCAGGCAGCTTCTGCCTGCGTCCCTGTGCTGTGCAGTCGCGCTCCTGACCCGACCCGGGCTCACATCCCGATACGGGCGACCAGCACGCATGCGTCGTCCAGGCGCTCGGTGCCACCGAACTCCTCGACGACCGTCCGTACGCAGTCCTGGGCCGTGCGCGCCTCGGCGAAGCGCGGTGCGAGTGCGAGCAGCGCCTCCGGGCCCACCCCCCGGTCGCTGCGGCGGGTCAGTCCGTCGGTGTGCAGAACCAGCACGTCGCCGGGCAGCAGGGTCACTTCGTCCTGCTCGTACGCCACCGAGGAGGCGGCGCCGAGCAGCACCCCGTCCGGTGATGGCAGGGGTCGTCCCGCTCCGTCGCGGAACAGCATCGGTGCGGGGTGACCGGCCTGTGCCCAGGCGAGAGTGCGGGTCACGGGGTCGAAACGGCAGCACAGCGCACTGCCGAGCGCGGGCTGCACGGAGGCTTCGAGTAATTGGTTGAGGTGGCCCATCAGGGCGCCCGGCTCGATGCCTGCCACCGCCATCCCGCGCAGCGCACCCAGCAGCATCGCCATGGCCGAGGTGGCCGGGATGCCGTGACCGGTCAGATCGCCGACCGTGAGCAGTGTCCTGCCGTCCGGCAGCTCCAGTGCGTCGTACCAGTCGCCGCCGATCAGATCACTGGCATCCGACGGCAGGTAGCGGGCCGCGACGTCCAGTGCGCCGGTTCCGCGCTGCGGGAGCAGCAGCGAGCCGCGCCATGCAGGGAGTACGGCCTCCTGGAGCTCGACCGCCATACGACGCTCGGTCTGCGCCATGTGCTGCTGGCGTCGTAAGGTGTCGCCGGTCTGGCGCACCACGCGCTGGCTGCGCCGCAGTTCGCTGACATCCCGCAGGACGGCCCACATGGAGGCGGTGCAACCGTCCGCGTCGAGAACGGGCTCGCCCATCATGTGCAGGGTGCGCATCCGGCCGTCGGTCCGCAGGATGCGGAACTCGCCGTCTATCGGCCTCCCGTCGACCAGGCAGTCCGTCACCAGTGTGGTGAGCAGTGGCTGGTCCTCGGGGAACAGCACGGACGGGAGCTCGTCGAGCGACAGCGGTCCCGCCTGCGGGGGCCGGCCGAAGATCTCGAACAACTCCTCCGACCAACTGACCTCGTCGGTCAGCAGATTCCACTCGGCGCTGCCCACCCGGCTCAGCAGCGCACCGGCCTGCGGCTCGGCGACGTCCGCCTGCTGTGCCCGTTCCGCGTCCTCTGCCGGCTGCTCCCCCGACCCGGGCGGCGGGCCTTCCTTGAGCTGTCCCAGATGCGTGCCGAGATCGTCGAGATGATGGACGGCCAGCTCGCAGAGCGCGCGCTGCCAGCGCAGCTGCGGATCGTCCTCGTCGACCAACACCGTGTCCCGCCGCACGGCATCCACGTCTCCGCGCAGCCGACGGGTCCGGTTGATCAACAGGTCGACGGCATCGCGCTCGGGAGGCTGTGGGGCGGGGCGGTCCGCGGACACATGGGACGGCATCTCGTACTCCGATACAGGCGCGGCACAACCAGGTCTGAAGGGTGGACCGAAGACGACTGTGGCACAGGCTGCGGGAGCCCGTAAGTAGTTTGGCAACACTCGATACGGTGTTGCTTCTGGCATATGCCACAGGCTGCGCAGAGCCCCGGTTCTTCGAACAGCCTTGCCTTCCACGGCCGTTGATGCAAGTCATCCGGCGCGTGCGGCTCGCCGCGCGCCTGCGCGCGCCGTTCCTGCGCGGGTCGCCGCACCTGATCGGGGCATATGCGCTGGAGCCTTCGACGCTGAGCTGACACGCCGTCGGGCCGTGGCCCGGGCTTGCCGGGCTGCGGAGGCCCGTCCGCCACGTGTGCACGGCGGCGCTCGCGACGGTGATCACGACCTCGGGTCCGGTGCAGGGCCTGAAGGCGGGGAGGTCGATGTGTGGACGGGCGCGCGCGTGGATCTTCCCGGTTCGTCATGGGGTCGGGCTTTCGGTACCCGGTGTCCAAGGCTGGATCCCTCTCGATCTCGGTCCCTCCGTGCGGGCGTCCGGGACGGGAATGCGGCCCGGCCCTCTCGCGTTACAGCACCAGAACGAAAACGACACCCATTCCCGTAAGGGTTGGATGGGGTCGGTGAGAGCGTCCGGAGGTGCCCATGGCACGCAGTGAAGCCCGCCCCGTCGTCACTCTGAGGTCGACCGCCGGCACGGGTCAGACCTATGTGACACGGAAGAGCCGTCGCAACAATCCCGACCGGCTGGTTCTGCGCAAGTTCGACCCCACCGCCGGGCAGCACGTCCTCTTCCGCGAGGAACGCTGACCCGTCGGGCACGGTCGGCAGCGATAGTCCTCCCCGTCCATGACGCCAAGGAAGGAACACATATGAAGCCCCGCATCCACCCCGTCTCCCGGCAGGTCGTCTTCCGCGACCGCGCCGCGGGGGTCGCCTTCCTGACCCGTTCGACCGCTGACGCCGACCAGCGTGTGGAGTGGGAGGACGGCAACAGCTACCCGGTCATCGATGTGGAGACCTCGTCCGCCAGTCATCCGTTCTACACCGGGACCGACCGGGTGGTGGACGCGGCCGGACGGATCGAGCAGTTCCGGCGCCGCTACGGAACGACGCAGCCCGCCGGACACTGAAGCGCCGTGCGACCCGTCACAGTCGGCGGTGTCGATTCAGGGGAACGGGGCGCGATGGTTTATCGTTCATCTACATGTGGATGACGCGGTGAGCGCCCACACTCGAAGCTGCCCCGGCTGGATTCCCCCGATCCGGCCGGGGCTTCTCGCTGTCCGCCCGTTCCTCACCCCCGGGACGGTCGCCTCGGCACCATCTCGGCGAGCAGGGCCGCCGCCGCCATCGCCGCGGCGACCCAGGCAGCGGCGCCCGGCCAGAGCCGGACCGTCAGCGCGGTCGCCGTCGCACCCACCACGACAGCGATCAGCCGACCCATCACCCAGCCGTCCTCGCCACGCAGGGACCGCAGGGCCACCCGCCCGACAAGTGACGTCAGCGTGCCGGTGAAGTAGTTGGTCGGCGTCGCGCGGATCCGGCCCTGAATCCCCATCGCCATGGAGATCACCGCCAACAGCCCGAGCCGGTCCCCGCCGGACGTGATCAGCTCCAGCCCCCACAGCACGGCGCCCGCCGTGAGCAGCACCACCTCGACCAGCAGCATCGCCGGCAGCCGCCACCGCAGCCTCTCATCCATCCACGCGCCGCACGCGACCCCGCAGCCGTACGCAACGAGCGCGGTGACGACGCGCAGTGCGACCCCGTGCTCCCCGACACCGGCGGCGGAGCCGCCCAGCAGCACGAGATTGCCGGTCATCACCCCGGCGAACACCTGGCCGAGACAGAGGAAGGCGAACGCATCCGCGGCCCCGGACGCGGCGGACAGAAGTATCAGTGCCCATTCGCCCCATGGATCGCGTGCGGGATCCGCGCTGAACCGGCCGGTGGGCACCGTAGGAGTGGACACGCTGCCACCCTAGGGTTCCGCTCCGTGAACCGACAGATACGTTGCGCGCGACTCCACGACTTCGGCGGCATCGGCGGATGCACCGGGCGGACAGCCCTCAGGCCGCGAACTGCTCGGCGCAGACGGCGGACCGGTGGCCGCGCTGCGCCGTGACCTCGTCGGCCCCGCCGGCACCCGTCAGCCCGCCGCGCGCGGCACGACCGTCGAGAGCACCTGGGTCAGCGCATGCCAGTCCGCGGTGATGATGCTTGCGTGCCGTCCCGCCAACAGGGCGAGCCGGTCGAGGGCCTGAGCCTGTGTCGGACTCGTGCCGTCGATGGCGGGCGCCACGTCGTGGGCGTCCGTCATCACGACGAGATACTGGTTCCGGGCGTACCACCCGGTGTCGATGGACCCACCGGCGTACGTGGCGGCGTCCCCGTCGAAGACCACGAACCAGGGCCGGATGCCCGTGTCCGTGTAGCGCCCTCTCGGGTCACCGGTCTCGGCCCGGTGCACGGCGGGGAAGGCGGCCGCGTCCCCCAGCCGCCCGACCGCCGCGAGATCGCGCAGGTGAGTGGCGTACTCCCGGTCGGTCCACAGCGTGTCGGCGGGGTTGCCCTCTTCGACGGTCCCCGGGATCAGCTCCACGACGAAGCGCCCGGCGAGCGCGGACCGGGTGGGCCACCCGCCGGCCCGTACCGCCTCGTCGAGCGTGGCGTGCCCATCGGCCAGATCAGCGGGCCGGAACAGCGCGCTGCCGAGCTTGTCGGACAGCAAGGCGTCCAGTTGGGCGGGGCCCCGGCCGTTCTTGGCCTGGAAGCCGTCCTTGAGTTCGAGCTTCAGCACCACCGGCCGGTGTCCGGGGTGAGCGTCGTGCCAGGCCCTGATGTCCGCGAGACAGCCGGCCAGATTCTGATTGCGCGCCTTGGTGCGCAACTGGGCGGCATTCGCGGCGTTCTCGCAGTTGTTGTCGTTGCCGATCGGATTGCTGTGCGAGACCCGCCAGGAACTGCCGAAGACGTTGGTCCACACATCGAGTTCGAGAAGCGCCGCACCGGAGTCGAGTGCGTCGGCGAAGTAGGGATAGGTGCCCTTCTCGTACGCGTTGTGCACACCGACACCGGTGGTCGCCGAGTAGGCGGACTCACCCGTGTCGGCCGAACGGGCGGATCCCGCAGTCAGTCCGACAGCGAGCAGACCGGCCGCCGCGGTCGTCAGCCCTCGACGCCATCCGTGTCCCATGTGCCGTCCGTCTCCCATGGTCCTCACCTTCATCGTTGATGCGAACGCGTCAAACGACAGGCACGATAGGAGAGTTGGGTGACGGGCAGGGGTACGGAAACCGGCCGTTCGGATCCGACGGCGACGACGGGTCGTCATCCCGGGCCGTACGGCCCGGGTGCTGGGCATGGCGGACCACGACGGGAGCCGCGCGGCCCTCGGTCGTGACCGGTCCGTGGACCGGGTGCCGGTCCGGCCGCGGCCCTGGAGGTCCGACCGGCCGGGGCGCTGATCCCCGTTCCCGGTGGCCGGGACGAACGGCATCGCGACCTGATGGGGGTGACACGGCCTCGTCCCTACCGGGCCGGAAGCGACCATCACCCGGTCGGCCGGGTGCATCGGCCCCGATCGGCCCGTGACCGATTGCGGGCCGGTTTCCGAGGGCCCAGCGTGGGGTGATGACGTGTGTGCGGATGGCGTACGTGTCACCCGCCGAGGAGGAGCGACATGGCTGACGCCCGGTGGACGGGCCCCAGGGGAGCCGACCTTGGCGAATGGCTGCCCGTCCTGGACCTCATCGAGCCGCCGCGACAACGGCGACTCACCGTCCTGGTACGACTCCTCCTGCTGATCCCGCACTTCGTCGTGTTGTTCTTCCTCCACATCGCGGCCTTCTTCACCGTCATCGTGGGATGGTTCGCCGCCCTGGTCATGGGGCGGCTGCCCGAACCGGTCTTCCGCTTCCTCGCCGGATATCTCGGCTACCAGATGCGTGTCGGCGCGAGCTCGATGCTGCTGATCGACCGCTATCCGCCGTTCACGCTGAACCCGTCGCCGGACTACCCGGTCCAGATCGAGGTAAGGCCCACGCAGCTCAACCGGCTGGCCGTCTTCTTCCGGCTGTTCCTGATGATTCCGGCGGCCGTCGTGCAGGGCCTCGCCTCGTCGGGCTGGTGGGCGCTGTCCTTCATCTGGTGGCTGATCACTCTCGTCCTGGGGCGCATGCCCCGCCCCCTCTTCGAGGCCTCGGCCGCCACACTCCGCTACACCATGCGCTTCTCCGCCTACTTCATGATGCTCACACCGGCCTACCCCAAGGGGTTCTTCGGCGACGACGCCCTCTCCGTACCGGAGCGCCAGACACGTTCTGCCACCCGACCGCTGGTCATGAGCGGTACGGGGAAGGCCCTGCTGATCCTCTTCCTGATCGTCGGAGTGGCCGCCGACATCACCACCTCCACGACGACGTCATGGACGTCGGACACCGCCGACGACTGGTGAAAGGCCTGGCGCGGACTTCCGGCCAACAGGCATGATCATGGGATGACTTGGACAGCACCTGCAGCGAAGCGCATCCCTGGCTCCCTGGTCGCCGGCGAGCGGGAGATGCTCACGGGATATCTCGGCTGGTTCCGCAGCACGTTGCTGCAGAAGTGCGCCGGCCTGACCGGTGAACAGCTCGCCGAAAGGACCGTTCCGCCGTCCAACCTCACACTTCTCGGACTGCTCCGCCATATGGCGAAGGTCGAACGCACCTGGTTCCGGGAGCGATTCGCCGGACAGCGGCTGGACCCGATGTACGACCCGGCCCAGGGCAAGGACGCGGACTTCGAGGATCTGGACCCGGCCCGTGCGGCCGACGACTACGCACGCCTGGTCGAGGAGTGCCGCCTCGCCGACGCCGTCGTCGCCGATGCGTCGCTCGACGACACCTTCACGCACAACGGCGAGCTCTTCTCACTGCGCCTGGTGCATGTCCACATGATCGGGGAGTACGCGCGTCACATCGGCCACGCCGATCTCGTGCGCGAACGCCTCGACGGGGTGACGGGGGACTGAGCGACCACTCCGTCGCTGCTCACGCTCCCCGGACACGGCCGGAGCCCGTGGCCGCGCCCGACGGGTGACCGACTGCCCGTCGGCACCTAGCGTTCGCCGTTTCTCTCGAGCAGCCGCTCCACACGGTCGAACCTGTCGTGCAGCGCCCGAAGCTCTGCGTCGAACACCTCCTCGCCGTGGCGGGCATAGCGGCGAACCGCCCTGCCCACATGCTGGGCATCCTGCTCGGCCCGGCCGACGAACCATGTGGCGATGGACGCGGTGACCATGCCGAAGGTGGTGATACCGGCCAGTATCATCACCGAGGCGATCACCCGCCCCCATGCGGTCACGGGGTACAGATCCCCGTACCCCACCGTCGTCGCGGTCTCGATGGACCACCAGACGGCTTTGGGGAAGGAGGTGATGTTCGCGCCGGCCGCGCCCTCCTCGGCGGGAACGACCAATGCCGCACCGGCCAACAGGACCGCGGCCGTGGCCGCCGACACCGACAGGGCGGCCCGGGCATGAAAGGTGCGCCACCACCGGTTGGTCAGCAGGCGACCGAGCAGAAGCGCGAAGAACGATTGCTGCACGGGCAGAAACCCCCGGGCTCCAGGCAGAGAGAAGAGTGAGGGCGACGCTACCGTCGAACGGTCCTGGTGAGCGGCCTGACACACGCCGGTCCCGGCCAGGAAATCGCGTCCCTGCTTCTCACTTCGCTGCCTGGCACGCCCGTCCGTGTGCCCAGCTGCCCCGGCCTATCCCACGGCGACCGGCCGGTAGGTGCACACCTGAACGCCCGTATCGCTGGTGACCGTGGAAACCAGCTCCAGCGTCCGCTGCGCCCCGTCGTCAGGGAAGATCGTCTTCCCGCCACCGAAGATCACCGGCATGATCATGAGCCGAAGCTCGTCGACCAGGTCCTCGCGCAGGAGGATGCGCGCGAGTGTCGGACTCCCCATGACCAACAGGTCGCCTCCGTCGGTCCTGTGGAGCTCCCTGATGCGGGGGACCGCCTCGTCACCGGAGGTACGCGTGGTGTTGACCCACGCCGGCTTGTCGTCGTCGCCCAGCGTCGCGGACACGACGTATCAGTCCAGCAGCAGCTCAGGATCGTAGAGATCGAGCCAGACAGCCAGATCCAGGGTGCGCTCCAGCCCGCGCCGCGACGCCTGGGTGATCTGCGGGAGTTCACGGTGCGCGGCCCGCTTCAGCCGGTCCCGGTCCACGAGTTCGAAGACCCGGTGAGAGGGGCTGGCCAGTAGATCCCTGGCCTGCTCCTGCAGGGCGATCGCGTACTTCGGATCCTGCGTCGACGGATACGGGCTCTTCACCCGGTCGTACACCGACTGCGGGAGTACATCGCGGGTGGCCTCCCGCAGCAGGCTCTTCTCCCGTCCGTCGAACGACTTCAGCGACCAGGGCGCGTTGTACACGTACTCGACGAGCCGGTGGTCGCAGTAGGGCACTCGAACCTCCAGGCCGACGGCCATGCTCGTCCGGTCCTTGCGGTCCAGGAGTACGCGCACGAAGCGCGTCAGGTGCAGATGACAGATCCGCCGCATCCGGTACTCGAAGTCGGACTCGCCGTCCAGGCGGCGGATCCCGGCTGTGGCGACCGCGTAACTGTGGCGGATGTACCCGGGCAGGTCGAGCGCGTCCGTCAGCTCGGGGCGCAGGACATCGGCGTCGTCCCCGAAGTGCTCCGCGAACTTCACGAGCCACGGGAAGGTGTCGGCGGCGCGGGCCTCTTCGTCGAAGAACTGGAGGTAGCCGCCGAACACCTCGTCGGCGGACTCGCCGGAGAGGGCCACCGTGGAATGCTCGCGAATCGCCTTGAACAGCAGGTACAACGACGCGTCCATGTCGCCGAAGCCCATCGGCAGGTCACGGGCCCGGATCACCCGCGCCCGCACGTCGGGATCGGCGAGCTCCTGGGAGTCGAGCACGATGTCGAGGTGCTCGGTACCGGCCGCCCGGGCCACGTCGTGCACATACGGGGTGTCGGGCGTGGAGCGGAGCTCGTCCGCGACGAAGTTGTCCGCCTGCCCCACGAAGTCCACGGCGAAGCTGCGCACCGTCTCGCCGCTCTCCGCGAGATGCCGGGCGGCGATGGCGGTCATCGCGGACGAATCCAGACCGCCCGACAGGAGTGTGCAGCGCGGTACGTCGGAGACCAGCTGGCGGCGCACGATGTCGTCGAGCAGCTCGCGCACGGTGGCGATCGAGGTGGCCTGGTCGCCGGTGTGCGGCCGCGTCTCCAGGGCCCAGTAGGTGCGCCGGTGCAGCCCGTCGCGGTCGACGGTGATGACCGTGCCGGGCTCGACCTCGTGCATCCCGTCCCACACGGCGTGCCCCGGTGTCTTCACGAAGGCGAACAGCTCACGCAGCCCGTCCAGGGTGACCGCGCGCCGGGCGAGAGGGTTGGCGAGGATCGCCTTCGGCTCGGAACCGAACAGCACGCCGTCCGCGGTGGGGGCGTAGTAGAAGGGCTTGATGCCCATGCGGTCGCGGATCATGACCAGTTTCTGTGTGCGGGCGTCCCACACGGCGAAGGCGTACATCCCGTTGAGCCGCTCGGCCACCGCGTCCCCCCACTCGAGGTAGCCGTGGAGCACGACCTCGGTGTCGGAGTCGGTCATGAACCGGTGTCCGAGACCGGCCAGTTCGACTCGGAGCTCGGTGTAGTTGTACGCCTCTCCGGAGTACACCATCGCCACGTCGCCCTGCGAGGTCGGGACCGTCATCGGCTGACGGCCGCCCGGCAGGTCGATGATGGCGAGCCTGCGGTGCCCCAGGCCGGCCGGGCCGTCGAAGAACGTGCCGCTGTCGTCCGGGCCCCGGCACGCCATCGTCGCGGTCATCGCGTCCAGTACGGCGGACTCGGACCGCAGATCGCGGTCGAAGGAGATCCAGCCGGTGATCCCGCACATAGATGCCTCCTGCCTATGGCTCGACCTCGCAAGGCATCGCCGCGGATCCTCGCGTGCGCATTTTCGCGACAATCGAACAACATGTATCTCGCACTTATATAACGAGCGTGCGCCTCTCCGTTGCAATCGTCAATGCGACGACGCCGCGACAGCCCCGGTGGCCCGCCGTTCCGGCCCGTCAGGCCCTGCGGCGAACGGATAATCCATTCCGCGCATCTGTGCCGTGCGGGAATTGCGTACGACCGGGTCGAGGCCCGCAAGCGGCTGTTCGGCCACCGGCAAGGTCTTGATCAGCCCTGATGCTGACCGTGCTCTGCCCGGAGTATCTGCCGAAGTTCGCCGGTGTGCTGCTCCACGAGATCCGGACGGTGGTGGTACGCGGCCGGAGTGTTCTGGAACAGGGCCACGCGCCATGATCCGGAACCGCACTCGGCAACCAGGGTCTGCACCGCGTTCACCGCGGGATTCAGCTCGGACTGTCCCGGCGGCACCATCCCCGCGATGGCGCGCAGCATCGCCGCGGTGCCGCCCAGGGGCCGCACCTCCCGCACCTTCCACACATATGCCGCGGTCGGATGGTCGGCGAAGATCGGTGCGAGATGACCCTCCACCTCCGAGCCGCGCACCTGGCTTCCGTCGAACCCGATCATTGCGGCATCAGGGGTGAACAGCGCCGCATAGGCGTGGGCGTCGCGGCGGTTCCAGGCGCGGAGCAGCTCTTCGTAGAGCTCTCGCACCGCAGGTGTCACGGACTCCTCATCGGCGCTCTCGTTCATGGCACCGATCCTGCCACGGTCCGTGCCGCTGAGGACCGCGACCAGGCGTGACCGTCGCGGTGTGTCACGCCCTTCCCAAGGCGCCGCGCGACGCTCGGCAGCGGCTCGCCGGCTCCGTCGCCCCGTCCGCGAGGAGGTGGTTCGATGCTGGTGGCCGACTGGGCTTGAGTCTCCAGCAGGGGGAGACAAGAAGGTGGGGGCATGGACGGCGACACGCTCTACTCGATCGGCGATCTGGCCCGGCGCACCGGGCTGACGGTCAAGACCATCCGGTTCTACTCCGACCGCGGGGTCGTGACGCCGACAGGCCGCAGCCCGGCCGGCTACCGCCTGTACGACATCGACGCCGTTGCGCGCCTGGACTTCGTGCGGACCCTTCGCGCGCTGGGCCTGGACCTGCCCACGATCCGCAAGGTCGTGGACCGGGACCTGCCGCTGCCCGAGGTTGCCGCAGCGCACGCCGAAGCGCTGGCGGTGCAGATCCGCACCTTGCGCCTGCGGCGCGCGGTGCTGACGGCGGTGGCCAGGCGCGGGCCCACCCCTGCGGAGATGGATCTCATGCACAGACTCGCCAAGCTCTCCGAAGCGGAGCGCGGGGGGCTGATCGCCGAATTCCTCGACGACGTCTTCGCCCACCTCCATGCCGACCCCGCATTCACGGCGGTGATCCGCACGATGACGCCGGAGCTGCCGGACGACCCCGAGGCGGAGCAGGTCGAGGCGTGGGTGGAGCTGGCCGAAATGTCCCAGGATCCGGACTTCCGCGCCGCGGTGCGGCGGATGGCGGACGACCAGGCGGCCGAGCGCGCCCAGGGCGACACCGCGGTGGTGCGCCGCGACCTTGCCGCCGTCATCCGTGACCAGGTCGGCCCCGCCCTCGCAGTGGGCGTCGCCCCCGCCTCGCCCGAGGCCGACCCCGTGGTCGCCGCGCTCACCGCTCATTACGCGTGTGTCTCCGGTCACCGGGACGACGGCGATCTCCGGCGCCGGCTCCTGACCCGGCTGGAGACTGTGAACGACCCGCGCAGGGAGCGGTACTTTCAGCTCCTCGCCGTGATCAACGGCTGGCCTGCCCCGCACAGTCTGACCATGGTGTTCGACTGGTCCATCCAGGCATTGCGCGCCCGGACAGAGCGCGCCGGGCAGTGATCGCACCGCCGGCGAACCGGTCCGGGCGGCCGACGGAATCCCACGGCCCCGGCAGCCGGCACCTCCGCAGCGGCGATCCGCGCCGGTGCCGTGGGAACCGGGCCGACCGCATCGCCGCTTCCTCCGGGTCGGCGATGTGGTCGACGCGGTCGCGGACCCGCCTATGATCCGGCGACGGACGGCCCACACCCACGGACAGCCCTCGTCCGGCCGCCACGGTCAGATCTTCGTCGGGGACACCCGCCCCGGGGCAGCACGACCGAGCCCGCCGGAACACGAGGTGCCGGACACCGAGTGAGAGGTTGAGGTACAGTTCCTGAGTCCTGTTGTCTCCGATAGAGGTGGACGTTGCGCATCTGAGGTTCGCGATCATCGCGCGGTACGGCATCAGCCGTACGCCTGTCACGCTGCAGCCGGCTTTTTGCCGCCCGTGACCCCGCGTGGATGCGACCTCGGTGCATGAGCCGTCCCTCACCTTCCGGAGGGCGGTCACAGCTCCTTCTTCTTCCCGGTTCGGTCGCCGCGTGGTGCTCGCATACGAAGCCCCTGCCCCTGCGCTTGCGACTGCGAGAATCATCATGACCAACCCCATTGCGCCCAGCACCTCCGTGACCTGCTCCGCCCTGTCCTTCCGGTGGCCGGACGGCACGACCGTCTTCGACGGGCTCTCCCTCACCATCGGCCGGGGCCGCACCGGCCTCGCGGGCGCCAACGGCACCGGCAAGTCCACTCTGCTGCGACTGCTGGCCGGCCAACTGCGGCCCTCGCAGGGGTCGGTGACCGTCGGCGGCAGCCTCGCCTATCTGCCGCAGAACATCACCCTCGACACGACGCTCCGCGTCGACCAGGCCCTGGGCATCGCCGGGCGGCGCGCCGCGCTGCGCGCCATCGAGGCCGGAGACGTGAGCATCGAGCACTTCGAGACGATCGGCGACGACTGGGACGTCGAGGAGCGGGCCTTGGCAACACTCGGCTCGCTCGGACTCGGCGACGTCGAACTGGACCGCACCGTGGGCGAGATGTCCGGCGGGGAGACCGTTCTGCTGCGCCTGGCCGCACTGCTGTTGGAGCGTCCCGACGTCCTCCTGCTCGACGAGCCGACCAACAACCTCGACCTGTTCGCGCGCCGTCGGCTCTACGAGGCCGTCGACTCCTGGCGTTCCGGTGTACTGGTCGTGGTCAGCCACGACCGTGAGCTGCTGGAGAGAGTGGACCGTATCGCCGAACTGCGCGCCAGTTCGGTGAGTTGGTACGGGGGCGGCTGGTCCGCCTACGAGGCGGCGGTGGCCACTCAGCAGGAAGCGGCCGGCCGGATGCTGCGAGTCGCCGAGGCGGATGTACGCCGGCAGAAGCGGGAACTGGAGGAGGCCCGGATCAAGGCGGCGCGACGCCAGCGGCACAGCAAGAAGATGGATGCCGAGCGGCGGGCCCCGAGAATCGTCGCCGGTGAGCGTAAGCGGTCCGCGCAGGAGTCGGCGGACAAGCTCCGCGGCCTCCAGGAGGACCGTCTTCATGAGGCGCGCGAGCGGCGCGAGGAGGCCGCGGACGCGGTCCACGACGACGCCGAGATCAGGGTGAGCCTGCCCCATACCGCCGTGCCCGCCGGCCGCACGGTCCTGAGTCTGCACGACCTGGGCCTCCGGTTCGGCAAGCTGCGCGAAGGCAATCTCCAGGTGCACGGGCCCGAACGCATCGCGCTGGTCGGACGCAACGGGGCCGGAAAGACGTCTCTGCTGCGCACCCTCACCGGAGAGCTCGCACCGCTGTCCGGTGAGGCCAGGACCTGTGTGCCGCTGCGGTTCCTTCCGCAGCGCCTGGATGTGCTGGACGAGGAGCTGAGTGTCGCCGCGAACGTGGCACGCCTGGCTCCCGGCGTCACCGACAACCACATCCGCTCTCAGCTCGCGAGGTTCCTGTTCAAGGGGGCACGTGCCGAACAGCCGGCGGGCACCCTGTCGGGCGGGGAACGCTTCCGGGCCGCCCTCGCGGCGACCATGCTCGCGGCACCGGCCCCGCAGTTGCTCATGCTGGACGAACCCACCAACAACCTCGACATGGCCAGCGTGCGACAGCTGACGAGCGCGCTCGACTCCTACCGGGGAGCGCTCCTGATCGCCAGCCACGACCTGGCTTTCCTGGAATCGGCGGGCATCACCCGCTGGTTGCTCCTCGGTGAGGAGATCCAGGAGACGAGCGCCGAAGAGGTCCGCGACCTGCTCGAAGCGCCGGAGGCCGGTTGAGCGTCCCCGTCGGGCGGATGAGCCCGGAGCTCACTGGTCCGGTGCTTGTACCGCCTCGGCGGCGGCAGCCGAGTCGGTGTCGGTACCCGTAGAAGGCGGGGGCGCGGCCAGGTGCGCGAGCATCTGAAGCCGTTCCCCCGTCGGGGAGCCGGGCTCGGCGTGGTAGGCGATGAGCATCTGACCGGGGGCACCGGGAAGCGCGAGTTTCTCGTAGTGGAGATCGAGAGGACCGACCTGAGGGTGGAGCAGGCGGGTGATTCCGCTCGTCCTCTGCCGTACGTCCTGGCGGGCCCAGAGCGTACGGAAGCGCTCGCTGTGCAGGCTGAGTTCGCCGATCAGCCGGACGAGCTCGGGGTCGTCGACCGCGGCCGCGCTGACCGACCGCAAATAGGCGACGGCCTTGGCGGTCATCGTGTCCCAGTCCCGGTAGAACTCGCGCATCTCCGGCTCGAGGAATGCGGCTCGCAGTGTGTTGATTCCAGGCGCGAAGAGGGGGTTGAGCGCGATGGCCATCGGGTTCGCGGCCAGCGTGGTCATGTAGCGGCCATGGACGAGCGCGGGCGTGGTGGGCCAGCCGTCGATCAGGCTCTGGATGCTCGCACTCACTTTCTCCGGACGGGAGCTCCTGCGCGTGGCGGTCCGGGGCGAGCGGGCGAGGGCGCGCATGTACACGCGGGCATCGGTTTCGAGCCGCAAGGCGCCGGCGATGCTGTCGAGGACCTGGTCGGAGGGGTGTCGGTCGCGGCCCTGCTCCAGACGCAGGTAGTACTCGGCGCTGATGCCGGCGAGCAGGGCGACCTCCTCCCGGCGCAGGCCGGGCACCCGCCGGCGCTCTCCGGCGGGCAGTCCGACGTCCTCGGGACGCACCTGTTCGCGGCGGGCCCGCAAGTAGTCACCCAGCTTGCTTGCTGTTGCCATGAATTCCAGGGTAGGTCCCGTCGGCTGCCGCGTCCTGTCCCTGTCGGTACCAGGGACAGCGGGGCCTGGTCGGTCCGGCGAGCCGAATCTAGCGTGAACGGGAACCAGCCGCAGGCACCCCCAGTCGGGCTGCGGCACACAACATCACGCGAACAGAAATGAGCACGTCGCACCATGACCGACCTCCTGCGTACGCCCTTCGGATTCTCCTCGACCGCCGACGACGTGATCGCCGGGATCGACCTCACAGGACGGCGTGCGTTGGTCACCGGCGCGACGTCCGGAATCGGGGTCGAGACCGCGCGCACCCTGGCCGCGGCGGGCGCCGAAGTGGTCCTCGGAGTCCGGCGCCGCGAAGCCGGTGACCGCATTGCCGCACAGATCACCGAACTGACCGGGAATCCCCTGGTGAGCGCCCGCGCACTCGACCTCGGCGATCTGCGGTCGGTGGCCGCCTTCGTCGCGTCCTGGAACGGGCCCCTGCACATCCTGATCAACAACGCCGGGATCATGGCGCTGCCCGAGCTGGAACTGACCCCGGAAGGGCACGAACTCCAGTTCGCCACGAACTATCTCGGTCACTTCGCCCTGACCAACGGCCTGCACGACGCACTCGCCGCGGCTTCCGGCGCCCGGATCGTCTCGGTCAGCTCGAGCGCGCACCTGTTCTCGCCGGTGATCTTCGACGACCTGGACTTCCGGTTCCGTCCCTACGACCGGTGGGCGGCCTACGCCCAGTCCAAGACCGCCGATGTGCTGCTCGCGGTGGAAGCCGACCGTCGGTGGTCGCACGAGGGCATTCTCGCCAACGCTCTCAACCCCGGGGCGATCGCCACCGGGCTGCAGAAGCACACCGGCGGCCTGCAGACACCCGTCGACAAGCGGAAGACGCCCGCGCAGGGTGCCGCCACCTCCGTGCTGCTCGCCGCATCACCCCTGGTCGAGGGCGTCGGGGGCCGCTACTTCGAGGACTGCGACGAAGCCCCGGTCCTGCGCGAGAAGCCCGTCGTGTTCGGCGGCGGAGTCGCCCCGTGGGCGCTCGACACCCACAACGCGGAGCGTCTGTGGGACACCTCGACCGAACTCGTCGCACGTGCCACGACCATGCGCTGAGACCCTGACGGTCCCCCTGCGGATCGCTCCCCCCCCCCCGGCCCCACCACCTCTAGGTCGCCGGTCATCACATGGTCACGTCGCAACCATTTTCGGATGGCTGCGACGTGACCGTGCGAGCTGCATCAGAGTCAGAGGGTGGGGAGACCTGTCTCGGAATGCGGGGCTCCGATGTGCGGCTTCGCCGTCTCCGTGGCCCGTACGTGGGTCGAATCGATGACCAGCGGTGAAGGATCGGCGGACCCCGGTCGGCTGTTGCGTCCGGCTTCGCCCGGTGAATTCTCCCCGCGCACCTCGGTGCGGGGCCGGACCGGGAGCGGCGGACGGTGCACGTTGGACGTCGGAACCTCGGAGTAGGGCGGCATCTGCTGTGCCGCGCCCCCGCTCTTCAGCACGTAGATGAGCGCGGCGATGACGGCCTCGTCATCGACGGTCGATGTCCGGGAGACCTGCGGGCGCGTCCTCACCGACGGCAGCAACGGCCGTGCGATCTCTCGCAATCCGCCCGGAACGCTCCAGCCACGTCGCCCGATTTCCTTGATCCGCTCCAGGGCGTACGCGTGGTCCGTGTGCCCGTCTCCGACCGGAAGCGCCAGGGCATCCCTCCGCTCCTGGATGCGCTCGAACTGGCAGATGATGTCCGCTACTTGGGACGGGTCCTTCAAGGATCCGGTGGCGAGCTGTTCCTTTGCCTCCAGAAGTTCGCGGTACATCGCCCCGTATGTGCTGCACAGCTTGATGGATTCGTCCCCGCGATCGCTCAGGCCGATGGCATGAGGGGCGACGATCGTCAACGCGGCGACACCCGACAACACCGAGATGAGCACCTGGGCAGTGAGGTGCGAGGACTCTCCGATGACGGGCCAGGCCAGGAGCCCCGTGATAAGGCTCAGTGCTGCGGCGGTGGAGGTGTACAGACGGACTTTCTGCACCAGCCGAGCCGCTTCCCTCGGCATTCTGTTCGCCCAGTAGCCGGCACTTTCGATGCTTTCCTCGAGCCGCTGCGACATTTCTGCGTCAGCCGGGTTCTTCGACCCTCTGAAAATCTTGGACAGGAGTTTCATGACACCTCTCACGATCGGAGGGCGGTGGTTGAACAGTGACATCCCCGGCTCGTAGTTCCAGACATCAACGCACATACAGTCGGTTTAATAACCTGGGTGGAGTAGTAGGGGGTGTTTCGGCTGCTCCGTCGGTGGTCGAGCCGCTCGTCATCCGAATCCGTGACGGGCGCTCGCAGACTGCGGTAGCTGCCGGGGACGGTCGCCCCCACCGGGTCGTGTCCGGTCACGGGTGCTCCGGCGGGCCGCGTGCGCATTTCGTCACGCGTTCGGCGGTTCCTTTGTACGCGTGCCGTCATGTACGGGTTCGGGTTCGAGCCCGCCGTCCGCGACACGCTTATGCTCAGTTGACGCTCGAAGTGGCATAGGTGATGTATAGGAGACACCGGGCCCGGGCCGCACGTGAATGTGGCCCCCGGAGGAGGCAACCGCCGAGAAGCTCCCCACGCCGGAAACCCCGGCCCGATTCCGACGGGCCGGGGTTTCCGTGTTGTGCGGATGGAGCTGTTACCACTTGTTGCCGTAGCCGTAGTGGTCCCTGACCACGCGGAAGCTGCCCACGACGCCGTTGCGGACCTTCACGCCACCGCGGATCTGGCGGGTGAAGACGCCGTTGCTGGTGCTCCAGGGGCCGACAGTCGCGACCGGGGAACCGTTGTCGCAGGTCGCCCCGCGGAAGACCTCGACCGTGTGACGGCTGTCGTTGCGGACGTTGAAGCTCCGCGAGCCCAGCCCGCTGACCACAGTGATGCAGCCGTCCGGGCGGCCGGAGTACGTCCGCTCGTTGAAGTGGATCCTTCCCTCGTAGTAGTGGCCGCCGCGGCCGCCGCCGTAGCCGCCGCCGCCGCCGTAGCCGCCCTCGTTGCCCTTGCCTTCGTTCCCCTTCGCCGTTCCAGCGGTTCCACCGTCACCGCCGAAGGGGGCCGCGGCAGGAGCCTGGATGGACGGAGCCGCCTGGGTGGAGCCGGCAGCCGATGCGTAGGTGATACCAGTTGTAGCGAGAACCGCGGCGCCAACTACAGCGGCGGTCACTGCGACGGTACGCGTGGTCATGTCACTTCTTTCTTCTCAGAGACGTCGGCTGGGATGCCGACCTGTGAATGAAAGTACGGATAGTCTGTTTATCTGCCAAATCCGACATGCCGGAAATATGAATTCTGTCACTCAACTGGCAGCATGCCGCCGATCCCGGAACGGTGCGGACGCACACCCGCACCGTCCTGAGGAGCCGTCATCGACCCCCATATCGGCCCGCCTTGACTGCTGCGGCCGGCCTGTCGCATACCCCCGGCCGCACCGTCACGAAGACGCCGCTGCTCGTCCTCGACACCGGGCAGCGGCGTCCGGCCCGGCCCGGTCGTTGAACTCATCGTTGTACGTAGGGGTCCAGCGTGCGGAAGTCCGGGCGGGCGAGTTGAGTCCACATCCGTCGATGACGACGTACCCCTGGCGCTGCCCGGCGGGGGTATTCCACGCGCGCCGCCAACAGGAGGATCAATGGAGTGATTGGTTCCCACTCGGTGTCAGGTCGCGCACGTCGCGCGGGTACTGGAGTGACGCGCGGAGCGGCCCTGCGAAGCAAGTGACAACGTGGGGGATGTGATCGAGTTGCTCTTGCGCCCGCCGAGAGGTCGCCGGCTCGGTACGCTTCGGCCCCACCGCACCCGTCGGCACCCTCATCCTCACCTTCGGACGGCCGCACCGTCGTCGTCACCGTCCATCAGGAGCAGCCCATGACCACCGAGCAGGAAGCCCGCGACGCCATCCTTCACGCGTTCGGCGACACGGCACACGTCGAGGTGGAGACCTTCCCCGGCGGAAACCTCTCCATCACCATCACCAAGGGCAAGCACGCGGCAACCATCGACGGGCACCCCGAAAGCGGCTGGGGCTGGACCGTCGACCCGGGTGAGGACGACGGCTTCAGCGGTCACGAGAACGTTGCGACCACCCTCGACGAGGCGCTCGCCGACGTGCGTGCCGCACTCATCTGACCCGGCAGGCCCTGGGCCACGGCCCGGCTCCGTCGTTCGTCTCATCGAGGCAGCCGGACCCGGCAGCAGGCCGTGGCAGAGGTCGGACGCGCGACGCGGGCCCCGTCGAATCACGCAGTACGAGATGGGTGGCGAGCTCCATGGCCCAGTGCTCACATTGTGGCGCTCCAGCAGCCCGCATCAGCCGTGAGACGGCCATCCGGCCCATCTCCGCCTACGGCTGACGGACCGTCGTCGGCCGGGTCACGGTGCCGCGGCCCGGATCGGTGTCGTCGAAGCCCGTCGCGCGCCCGCCGCCTCGCGCGAACTGGCAAGACGGACCACACCGGCGGCGTCCCCGACCGGCGCCAGGGCAGATTCCGGCCCGACGGCGCCCGGCACAGCAGCCGGCCCGCGCTGTTCCGTCCCGCAGTGCAGGGAGCTGCGTGGATACCTGGCCGAAAGCGGGCAGGCTGCCACCTGCGACGCCGTCAGGGCCCCTCGTCCTGCGGTTCGATGGGCAGACAGACCAGAAAGCGAGTGTCGCCCGGCTGTGAGGAGACCCGGATGTCCCCGTGATGTTTGTTGACCACGATGCGGTAGGTGATGTCCAGCCCCAGCCCAGTGCCCTCACCGACCGGTTTGGTGGTGAAGAAGGGCTCGAAGATCCGGGGTCTGATGTCGGACGGAATCCCTGTGCCGGTGTCGCCCACCTCCACGAGCAGGTGGGCATCCTCCCGCCACGTCCGGATCGTCAGCGTACCCCCGGCAGGCATGGCGTCGACGGCGTTGATGATCAGGTTGGTCCACACCTGATTCAGCTCGGCTCCGAAGGCCAGGATCGGCGGTAGTTCTCGGTCGTAGTCCTTGACCACCTCGACACCGGCCGGAATCTTCGCCCGCAGCATCGTCAATGTGGCATCGAGCAACGTGTGCACATCCACGGTCTGTTGCGGCGCCCGGTCGAGCTGCGCGTACTGCTGTGCGGCGCCGACCAGTCCGGAGATGCGCGTCACGGCGTCATCGATCTCACCCATCAGAAGTTCCGCGTCGATGGTGTATGCCAGCCACCTCACCGTGGAGCCGAGATTGTCCTCGCCGATGGTGTCGGCCACCGAGGTCAGCCACGGCACACTGATTTCCGCGGCGACCAGCGTCGGCGCGAGCTCCCACGCCTCCGTGACCCCGTGCTCCTCTAGCCAGTCGCCGACCGTGTCCTCCGCGTCCGCGGCGGCCAGCGCCGGCAGACCGGAAGCCGCGGCGGCCTGTCGAACCGCGTCGTCCTGCAGCTCCACTAGACGATGCAGCTCGCTTCCGTCCAGGCGGCCGTCAGCGATCATGGCGAGCTTGTGACGCATAGCGGTCACTCGCTCCCGCAGAGCCGCGGTGGCCCGTACGGCGGCTGCCGCAGGATTGTTCAGCTCATGTGTGAGTCCTGCCGACAGAGACGCCAGAGCCAGCAGCCGCTCGCGCTCATTGACGATGGCATTGGTCGCACGCGAACCGAAGAACAAGCCCTCCAGCAGGTGAAGTGCCATCGGGAACCATGTGCTGATCGCGGTCGCGAAATCATCGGCAGGCAGTACGAAGAACTCGGCATCGGTGACAGCCCGCATGGTGTGGGGATACCGCTGCTCGACGCGGTCCCCGAGGTATGCGCGACTCGCCCCGCTGTAGACACCGCGTTGATCGGTGCGGATGACCTCCACCTCGTCGCCGTGCAGCACACGGCTGAGCGCGATCGCTCCGCTGAGCAGCACGAAGAAGCATGTGGCCCGCTCGCCCTCCGTGTACACCACGCTCCCGGCAGGCCGTTGCTCCGCACGGCCGCGCTCCGCCAGCCAGTCGAGCTGCTCGTCGCTGAGCTCCTCGAACAGGAACAGAGTCCGCAACTGTGCCGGTGACAGATGTGCTGACGTGGTCACTGCGCCTCCAGATAGCGATGCACCAGCGCGACGGCCATGGCTCCCTCGCCGACGGCCGACGCGACACGTTTGACCGAGGAGGAGCGCACATCCCCCGCGGCGAAGACACCGGGCACGCTCGACTCCAGGTGGTACGGATCCCTCGGCAGCCGCCACCCGGCCGGCCGCTCCCCTCCGGCCACCAGGTCGGGGCCGGTCACCACGAATCCCCGCTCATCACGGGTGACCACCCCCGCCAGCCACTCCGTATGCGGCTCGGCCCCGATGAAGATGAACAGCCACGACGCGGGAACGGTGCGCACGGCGCCGGACCGGCTCTCACGGAGGGACAGCTGCTGCAGGTGTCCTTCGCCCTCCGCGCCGACCACCTCGGTCCACGGGTGGATGTCGATGTTGGAGATGCAGTTGATCTGGTCGATCAGGTAGCTGGACATCGAACGGCTCAGGTCGCCTTGGCGGATGAGAACGTGAACGCGCTGTGCGTAGCGTGAGAAATAGACAGCCGCCTGACCTGCGGAGTTGGCGCCGCCGACGATGTACACGTCCTCCCCGGAGCAGCTGGGCGCCTCGGTGACGGCGGACCCGTAGAAGACGCCCGCTCCCGTGAACTCCTCCAGCCCGACGGCGGCCAGCCGCCGGTAGGACACCCCGGTGGCGAGGACCACGGCGTGCGCGGCGATGGTGCTCTCCGGACCCAGGCGCAGCACCCGGCCCGATCCCGCCACCTCCAGTGCGACAGCCTGCTGCGCGCTGAGGATCTCCGCCCCGAACTTCAGCGCCTGGCGGCGGGCCCGCTCGGTCAGCTGGGAACCGGAGACGCCGTCGGGGAAGCCGAGGTAGTTCTCGATACGGCTGCTCTGACCGGCCTGACCGCCGGTCGCCTGCTGCTCCACCAGCACCGTACGCAGTCCCTCCGAAGCGCCGTAGACAGCGGCTCCCAGGCCGGCCGGCCCTCCACCGACCACCACCAGGTCGTAGAAATCCGAGGCCGGGACGGTACTGAGTCCGACCTGCGCGGCGAGCTCCCGCTCGGTGGGGGAGACCAGCGTCTTTCCGTCCGGGGTGACAACCAGCGGTACATCGGCCGCGGAGAGGCCCGCGGCAGTCAGTAGGCGCTCTCCCTCCGGATCGTCGGACAACAACCACCGATAGGGGACGAGATTGCGGGTGAGGAAGTCGCGGACCGTGAAGGAGGGAGCGGACCAACGGTGCCCGACCACGCGGGTCTCCATGTCTCCTGGATCAGGCGTGGCGTGCCACAGGTCCAGCAGCGTGTCGATCACGGGATACAGATGCTCTTCCGGCGGGCTCCAGGGCTTGAGGAGATAGTGATCGAGGTCCACGACGTTGATGGCGTCGATGGCCGCTTCCGTGTCCGAGTAGGCGGTCAGCAGCACGCGACGGGCGAGCGGAAAGAGGTCCATGGCGGCCTCGAGGAACTCGATCCCGTTCATCTGCGGCATGCGGTAGTCGGCGAGCATGAGCGCGAGCGGATCGCCACGGAGCTTGAGCTCACGCAGTGCTTCCAGGGCATCGCGGCCGGAGAGTGCGCGCAGGATGCGGTAGCGGTCGCCGTACTGCCGCCGGATGTCGCGGGCGACCGCCCGGGAGACTGCCGGATCGTCGTCGACAGTCAGGATCGTCGGGTTCGGCATGTATCCATCATTGCTGCAAAGGCCAGGAAATGACGGCCTCAGCCGGCGCGGCCGCCGGGCAGATGCGGCGGGTCCGGCCGCCCGGCACCCTCCATCCATAGGCGTGGCCCGGAGGAACATGCGATGCCACGCCACCCGAAACGGCCCCGGCAGGTTGCAGGAACGTCCTCGGCCGGTACCGCTCCGAGTCGGGCATCGACCATGTGGTGGAATTCTGAATCACCACCAGCGAATGCGCTGGAGCCCGCAGGCGGGCCGCGGAGCATACCGCAGCCGGTTGCGGGGCAGTGCTCCCGCGTCGGTGGCGCTGATCCCCGGCACCTGCCGCCCGGAGCCGCCCGCGGCCCCGCACGCCCTCGCCCTCAGGAGTACGCATGGCCTTCGACGTCGACGCGGTCCGCGCGCAGATCCCCGCCCTCAAGTCCGGCTCTGCCCGCTTCGACGCTCCCGGCGGCACCCAGACGCCGCAACCGGTGATCGACGCCCTCGTGGATGCGCTGGCCAACCCACTCGCCAACCGGGGACGCACCACCGAGGGCGAGCGCAACGCGGAGACGATCGTGGCCGGCGCCCGCCGCGCACTGGCCGACCTGCTGGGCGCGGATCCGCGGGGCATCGTGTTCGGCCGCAGCGCCACTCAGCTCACCTACGACTTGTCCCGCGCCCTGGCCAAGAACTGGGGCCCTGGCGACGAGGTGGTCGTCAGCCGACTCGATCACGATGCCAACATCCGTCCCTGGATCCAGGCGGCAGAGGCCGCCGGCGCCACCGTCCGATGGGCAGACTTCGACGCGGCCACCGGCGAGCTGACGCCCGAGCACATCGCCGGGGTACTCTCCGGAAACACCCGTCTCGTGGCCGTCACCGCAGCGTCGAACCTCATCGGCACCCGCCCCGACATCCCCGCCGTCGCCGACGTGGTGCACCGGGCCGGTTCCCTGATGCACGTGGACGCTGTGCATTACGCCTCGCACGCCGCGGTCGACCTGTCCGGCCTGGGCGCGGACTTCCTGGTCTGCTCGCCGTACAAGTTCCTCGGCCCGCACCTGGGCGTGCTGGCAGGCCGTCCCGAAATGCTGGAGACGCTACGGCCGGACAAGCTGCTGCCCTCGACCGACGCGGTCCCCGAGCGCTTCGAGCTGGGCACCCTGCCGTACGAGCTGCTGGCCGGGGCCCACGCGGCGGTGGACTTCCTCGCCGGTCTCGCCCCAGGGGCCGACGGCACCCGCCGGGAACGGCTGATCGCCGCCTTCGCGGCGATCGAGGCCCACGAGGACGCTCTGCGGGCCCGCATCGAACAGGGGCTGGCCGCGCTCGGCGGCGTCACCGTGCACTCCCGGGCCGCCCGTCGCACCCCGACCCTGCTGCTCACCCTGGCGGACCACAGCGCGACCGCCGCCTCGCAGTACCTGGCGGAGCACGGTGTCGACGCTCCGGCCGGGTCCTTCTACGCACTGGAGGCCTCCCGCAGGCTCGGACTGGGCGACGAGGGCGGGCTGCGGATCGGCCTGGCCCCGTACAGCAGCGACGAGGACGTCGACCGGTTGCTGGACGCGCTGTCCGGCTTCCTCGGCACCCCGCCCGTCACGGGCTGACCCGGTGGCGCCCGAGGATGAACAGGTCCGCAATACGGGGCGCGCGGTAGGGGGCCGATCAGTCGTGTGACCGCGTACGGGCTCGGGGACATGGCAGCCCCCCCGAAGCCCAGCGGCGGCGCACCGATGCGCGCCCATGTGTCACTCCCGCTCGGTGTCCCCGGCCGTCTCCGGTCCACCCATGCGCACGACGCGCGGCGCCGAATCAGTTTTTTGTACCGACCGCGTGGCGTGCGCCGCCGCATCGGTCACGCACGACCAGAGGCCGGGATTCCCGCCGATTCGCGCGAATAACCGACCGTCCTCACCGCCGATACGGAACGCTTATCCGGCATTACGGCGAGCGAATAAAGCGATTCCGATATGACACAGGCCACATGACCTGCGTCACTCTTGCGCCGATTTGAGGCATTTGCCGTGTGGGGTGGACCACGTGACGGGCGCCACTCCGAAACCGAATAGTAGGCCACTGCGCCCCGCTCGCAGGCCCCGAAGACGCTTCCCCGACCATTTTCAGAACTCGGTACGAATGCCGGTAGTAAAAAGTGGGCATTGACCCAGGTTTCCACCTCCCTTAACAATTCTTGGCATCACCCCCCGACAGAACAGGAATTACCACGTGCGGATCACCACGATGCCTAAGAAGTTCGCTCGCATGACCAAGACCAAGAAGATCTCGCTGGGCATGGTCGCGGCCGGTGCCGCCGTCGTGGCCGGTACCGTCGTCAGCGCCCCGGCCGCCTCGGCCGCCACTCCCGCCCAGTCCGGCGGCAACGTCGACGCCTGGATCAAGGAGTCGCTGAAGGTCATGCACGCCAAGGGCATCCCGGGCACCTACGAGGGCATCCGCAAGAACCTGATGCGTGAGTCCTCGGGCAACCCCCAGGCCATCAACAACTGGGACTCCAACGCCATGAAGGGCATCCCCTCCAAGGGCCTGATGCAGGTCATCGACCCCACCTTCAACGCGTACCACGTCGCCGGCACCTCGACGAACATCTACGACCCGGTCGCCAACATCACGGCCTCCGCCAACTACGCCGCGCACCGCTACGGCTCGATCGACAACGTCAACTCGGCCTACTGATCCGGCCCGACGAGCCACCCCGGTCGCCCAGCACGTCCCGGGCGACCAGCACCCCGCACAGAACCACCGGGCGCAGAACCGCAGGCCGCGTCCCCACGACCGGCCTGCCCACGACCGCCGCTCCCACAGCCACCGACGGCACGCCCCCACCCGTGGCGTACCCCCACCCCGTGGCTGCGGTCGAAGCGGCACCGGTCGGCACGACGTACGACGCGGACGATTCCGGGGCGCCGGTCGGCACGACATACGACGCGGACGATTCCCCGGCCGGCCGGTCGGCACGGCCCCGCTGAAATCCCTGGCGGGCGCGCGACGACAGCTAGAGCACCTCGCTGCGTCGTCGGAACGCCGGAATGCGCCCGGTGCGACGACGCCCGCCTTGCGATGCACCGCATCCGACGCCGCACTGTGTCGTGAGACCTCCAAGGGCTACGGGACAGCTGCCGGCCGTGCACCCGGATCCGCAGCGGTCCGACCGGCTCGAAGTGATGGCGGACCGCGGCCGCCGGGCCATCACCGCGCTCATGGCCGACCACCGGCCCTGCGTCTTTCACGCGCGGCCAAGCGGCTTCCGTGCCCTCGTCCGGTGCGAAGACGTCGGAATCTCCCACCGACCGGTCGCTTCGGCGCGCCACCGCTCCGGCGATCACCCCGCCGTCGTAGCAGAGTCCGGCGAGCACGAAGAGGTCGTCGAGCAGTCCGAGCTGGAGGAGGCCTGCGTAGCGGTCGCCGCCGTCCCAGGCGAGCGCCCAGGTGCGCAACTTGTCCGGGCCGCCCACCACGTGCCAGGCAAGAGCTGCGGGAATGATGGCCGCACTCGCCGGACGTGGATCCACCGTGGTTGCTTCGCGTCATCGCGCCTGAGGATCGTGACCCGCGTCGGCCGGGACCGTCGTGCGGCTTTCCACTCCCCGCCGGCCGGGCGCTCCACTCGAAGGCGCATCGCCGGCTCCTGGGGACCGTTTACGCCCTGGACGCCTCCCGCATGCCGACCGGAACCGACCCCGCACGGCTCCCATGGGTATGCGCCGTTTCTGCTGAGTCATACCGCCGTGTCGGCGCGTCGCCGGATGGTGACGGCCCTGACGTCGTCATCGGTGTGATGTCAGGGCCGTCCCGCGGGTCCGGCGTGGGGCACCGGATTAATGAAGTTGTCTAGCACATCGGTGCATAGGGGGCATAAGGGACACGCTTCCTCGAAGTGAAGCAACCCCTTACGTGCGATGGATCCCCGGGATGCTTCACCGATGCCTCGGTCGAAGCCGCGCCACCAGGTCGGTCTGACGGGGGTTCCGTCGACCGCGTGGGGCGTGGCGGTGCCCGCGAGGCCTGCGTGGCATGCCGGCGCTCTCTTGGTGCGCGAACGGCGGTGTGATCGGCCGGTGCGGTCGGGTGCTCATGACGGCCATTCGGGGACCGGGAGGGTGAGTGGGTGTCATGAAGTCGCTCAGAAGGCCTAATTGCCTCCCAAGTGGGTCTGTTTCCCTGCCTGCTGGCGGATCGTCAGGCCCGCGACGCGTGTGCGATCGCGCCTGTTTGTACGCCCGTTCGGCCCCCTGGCGTCACGCTCTCGACGTATCCGATATGACAGGTAAAGACCCCATAAGTACTTTTAATTCAGGCCGGTTGCCCGGCCGACCCTCAGAGACAAGGGAGAATGACATGACGACGCGTACCGTCGCCGTGACCGCCGCCGCTGTGGGCGCCGCGGTCCTCGCCACTACTGGTATCACCTATGCCTCGGCTGCCGGTTCCCCCCAGGCTGCCCCGTCCGTCCAGCAGGCCGCGCCTGCCGTCCAGCAGGGTGCTCCTGCGGCGGCTCCGCTCGGTGGCGAGGGCGGGAACGAAGGCGGGAACGTGGGCGGGAAGGGCAATGAAGGAGGCGGCTACGGGGGTGGCGGTGGCTACGGTGGTGGCCACGGCTACAAGTACGAAGGCCGGATCTTCATCAACGAGCGTTCCTACTCCGCCCGTTCGGAGGAGGGCTGCATCACTGTGGTCAGCGGGCTGGGCTCGCGGAGCTTCAACGTCCGTAACGACAGCCACCGGACTCTGGAGCTCTTCCGTGGGGCGACCTGCGACAACGGTTCCCCGGTCGCGACTGTCGGCCCCTGGAGCACGAGCAACGGTGTCTTCACCCGCCAGGTCCGCGGTGGCGTGAAGGTCCGCAACGGCGTCGTGGGCAGCTTCCGCGTGGTCAGGGACCACTACGGCTACGGCAACAAGTGGTAACAGCTCCACCCGCACAACACGGAAACCCCGGCCCGTCGGAATCGGGCCGGGGTTTCCGGCGTGGGGAGCTTCTCGGCGGTTGCCTCCTCCGGGGGCCACATTCACGTGCGGCCCGGGCCCGGTGTCTCCTATACATCACCTATGCCACTTCGAGCGTCAACTGAGCATAAGCGTGTCGCGGACGGCGGGCTCGAACCCGAACCCGTACATGACGGCACGCGTACAAAGGAACCGCCGAACGCGTGACGAAATGCGCACGCGGCCCGCCGGAGCACCCGTGACCGGACACGACCCGGGGAGGTGCGCCCAACGGTGCACGGAGGTGCTGACACGATGTCATTCGCTCACAGGTACGCCGGGGACACCGCTGCCGTCAGGACGCGGTGCGGTGCGCCTCCGCCGGCGGCCGCCACGGCGTAGAGGTCTGCCCCGTAGTCGCCCGGGAGTGCGTACGCGAGGGTGGTGTCGTCCTGCCAGACGGCCTGGTCGTCGACGCTGCGGGTTTCGGCCACAGGATGGTCCCTGAGCGTGCGCAGGTTCAAGACGTGCAGTCGCCACGGGGCGTCGGCGGGCAGGCCCTTGTCGCGGCTCTTGTAGGCGATGCGGGTGCCGTCGGGTGAGAGGGAGGGACACTCCACGTTCGGCCGCAGCGTGGTGAGCGTGCGGGTGCGAAGGTCGCCCCGTACCAGATACGTGCTGCCCTTGGTGGCGAGCGTCGCGTAGAAGTGCCGGTCGTCGGCCGCGAAGGTGACGCCCCAGAAGTTGACGTCCGCGGCGCGGTAGCGGTGACCGTTCTTGCGTATCGCGAAGCCCTCCAGCGTCGGAGTGAGCTTGCCGGTGCGGGTGTCGAGGATTGCCGCACGAGTGGAGAAGTTCGTGCCGGCGTAGCTGTCGCCGCCTACGAAGACCGTCCAGGCCGCCAGCCGCCCGCTGGGGGAGACCCGGGCGCGGGACGGAATGCCGGGGATCGAGTAATGCGCCCGCTCCCTGAGGCGTGAGTCCAGGATCGTGGCCCGGTAGCTGTCCTGCATCGCCCCGTGCACGGCTTGGAGGCAGACTCCGGTGCCCGAAGCCGCGTAGAAACGCAGACACTTGACGCCCGACGCCGTGCGCGCACCCGTGGGCGCCGCCGCCGGGACCGTCGTCAGCTCGTCGCGGTGCGGCCCCCACGCCATGTTCCGGAACACGATCCGCCGCTTGTCGGTGAGCGTGACCCGGCCCGCGGCGACCGTCGGGCCGCCCGGACGAGCCACGTCACGCCGTTCTGAGCGCGCGGCGGCGTGCAGCACGGAGGTCGTGGCGACCGCCGCGAGCAGGGTGACCGCACAGACGAGGACGAGCAGCTTGGTACGGGTGTTCGTCATACGGAAACCTTTGTGGTCGGGCCGAGACGGAACGAGAAGACGGAGCACACGGCGAGCGCCACCGCGGCCGCCAGCAGCGCCGTGCGGTCGCCCCACGCCGTCCACGCGGCGCCGAAGGCCAGCGAGCAGACGAACCGGGCGACGGCCTGTCCGGTCTGCACCAGGGCGAGCCCCGACGAACGCAGCTCCTCGGGCACGCTCTCCGACGCCGCCGCCATCAGAATGCCGTCCGTGGCCGCGTAGAACGAACCGTGCAGGACGAGCACGACGTACGGGAGCGCCGTACCGTGCCAGGACGAGAGCAGCAGTCCGTACGCGCCGAGCAGTGCCCCGTGGCCGGCGAGGAACACCCGCCAGGGGCCCACCCGATCCGCGAGCCGCCCCAGTGGCAGAGCGAGCAGCAGGAAGGCCGCCGCGGTCCCGATCGGCAGCAGCGCGAACCAGCGGTCGGGCACGCCGAGACGGTGCTGGAGCAGCAGGTAGACGAACGAGTCGCTGACGGTCGCAAGGCCGAGCAGCAGGGCGCAGATGCAGATACGGCGGATGCCGGGCTGCCGCAGGAGGGCGAGGGCGGCTCGGAGCGTGGTGCGGGGCCGTTGGGCCGCCCGGTCGGTACGGCGTGCGGCGGCACCGCCCGGCACGAAGAGGACCAGCACCAGCACGCCGACCAACGCGACGCAGAAGCTCACCGTGAACACCGCGTCGTAGCCGTCGACCGTGGCCCGCAGGATCAAGAAGGCCGCGAGCGGACCGAGCAGGGCGCCCGCGGTGTCCATCGCGCGGTGGACACCGAAGGCACGGCCGCGGGCCTCGGGTGGTGATGACAACGAGATCAGAGCGTCGCGCGGCGCGGTGCGCAGGCCCTTGCCGGTGCGGTCGGCCGCGAGGACGAGGCCTATGGGCGTGAGGGTGTGGGCGATGAGGAGGAGGGGTTTGCACAGCGCCGAGAGGCCGTAGCCGATGATCGCGACGGGCTTGTGGCGCCCGCCGCCCCGGTCCGCGAAGTGGCCGCCGACCAGCCGCACCAGGGCCGAGAAGCCGTTGTAGACGCCGTCCAGGAGCCCGAAGCCGAGCGGGCTCAGGCCGAGCCCCGCCACGAGGTAGAGCGGTAGGACCGCCGTCACCATCTCCGATGACACGTCGGTGATCAGACTGACCGTGCCGAGCGCCAGCACCGTGGGGGCGACCGCCACGCGCCGCCGGGCCGGGGCAGTGCCCGGCCCGGCGGCGCGCTCGGCGGACCCCGCGCGGGCGGCGCGGCTGTCCGCTACGTACATGTCAGGACACCCAGACCCCGGTGATGTCCTTGGCGGACGCCGCGTTGCCCGCATGGCCGAGGCCGTGCATGTCCTCGAGCGTGCGCAGCAGGTCGTAGTGGTTGTACGTGGTGGAGGACGTGGCGCCCGGGGTCACCTGCTGGCCGTAGAGCACTGTGGGGATGCGGTTGCCGCTGAGCCGGTTGTCCTCGTCGAAGGTGACGACGAGGAGGCTGTTGTGGGTCTTCGCCCAGGTTGCGTAGGCGCCGAGGTTGTTCTTCAGCCAGGTGTCACCGGTCGAGACCGAGCAGTCGTGCATGTCGCTGCACAGGTTCGGGACGACGAAGGAGACCTGCGGCAGTTTCGTGTAGTCGGTGGGGAACTGCTGGAAGGTGTACGCGGACGAGGTGGGGACGTTGCTGAAGCCGAACCACGGGTTGTGCTTGCGGGCGTAGCTGCCGCTGCTGCACGTGGTCGAACCCTGGCTGGGAAGCGTCTCGTTGTAGCTCGCCCAGGTCTTGCCCGCGGCGATCAGCTCGGATGCGAGGTTGGGCTTGCTGGAGAAGCCGGGGGTGTAGCAGCTGTCGTCGGTGATGCCCTGCGTGGAGCCGGAGAACAGGGCGAAGTAGTTGGGCTGGCTGGGGTGCGTCTCGGCGTACGAGGCGCTCAGGTTGGCGCCGCCGCTCTTCAGCGAGTTGATGTACGGGGCGCTTGAGGAGCCGATGACCTGGCTGTAGCCGTGGTTCTCGAAGACCACGACGATCACGTGGTCGGGAGTTGGCACACCGGCCGCGGCCTGGGCGGACGAGGAGCCGCCGATGCCGGTCCACAGGCCGACGACGGCGGCAGCGGTGAGGGTCAGGGCACACGTGAGGGCGGTGCGACTGCGGTCGAACACGGATCTGCCAGGCACTGGGAACCTCCGGTGGGGGAGTGGCGGGGGCGGTGCAGACAGAGCATGCTCACGCCAAGATGTATCCCGCGTACCGCATCGCACAAGGGGCATGAAGATCGGGTGAACGATCTCCTGCACCGATTGCCCGCCGGTGACCTCGGTCCCTTACGTCCGCCGCGTACGCGGAGGCACAGGTGAGGATGAGGGGCGTGGTCCGTGTGCGCTCCCGGGAATTCCCGCGCCCTGCGCAATGCCGAGCGGAGCACTTGTCGGGCGGCGGTGCCGTCCGTCCGCAGGCCGACCGGCCGGGGCGGCTCCGTATCGGGTCGCAGGCCTCGTACCGGCGGCGAGGTCTCGGGACCGTCGCGATCGGGCGATGAGAACTCCCAGCTCGTCATGCTGAGACGCCGCTTTCGTATGTGACACCGCGAACGTGCCGCTGACGAACCCTGCGAGCAGAGCGTTGTGTGCTACCGCCCCGGCCCGTGGCCGAAAGCAGTGTGTCTCTGCGCCTGCGGCCCTGTCCTGCGGATGTTCCAAGGGCAGGGCCCGGGCGGGAAGGCCCTACTTCACGGCGACGCTGTCACCGTAAGCGGTCGCGGTGCTCGTGGTGCCTGTGCCGGCGAATGTCCAGCGCCAGGTACCGCCGGAATTCGCGGTGACCGTCGTCCTGAGCTTGCCGCTCTTGTCGGTGGTCACCTTCTTGACCGTGGTGTAGGTGGAGGAGCCGGACTTCTTGTACTGAAGGGTCACGGCCTGGCCGCTGTATCCGGCGTAGGCGTTGGTGTCCCAGTTGGCCCGGGTGAGCGTCCCGGTCACGGTGAGCGTGCCGCCCTTGGTGACCGGCTCGGGGGAGGCCTGGGTGTCGGCGAGCTTGGCGTAACGCTTCACCTTGACCGGCGCGCTGTCCTCGAGGTCGTAGAAGTCCCCGTCATCGGCGGCGGCCTCGGCAGTGAAATGCCACGTGCCGGCCGAGCTGTTCCTGAGGTCGTAGTAGTCGGTGCGATTGGCGTCGAGGGTGAACTTGAAGACGCACTTCCTGGTGGTGGATGTGGGCCTGGTGCAGTCGGCGGAGCCTGCGTGGATGATCCGGCTGTCAGCGCTGACCAGCTTGGAACCGTAGATGTCCTTGATCCCGGACCCGTCCTTGGCGACGGCAGTGACGGTCAGCGTCTGCGCCGCGCTGACTCCGGCGTTGACTGTCTGCTTGCTGAAGGACAGCGACGTGAAGGCGGTGTCGCCCTTCCGGGCGTCGGCGTGTGCGGCCGGCGTCAGGAACGAGAGCAGTACCAGAGCGCCGACGCCGGCGGCCTTGGTGGAACGAATGCGCATGTTTCTCCGAAAACGATGAGCCGGATCTTGTCCGGGCGCGAGAGAGACCAATGACGCCCGTGGTTGGTTGTACGACGGCCTGCGGTGTCCTGACCGTGGCGGCTCTGCGGCATGGTTCAACCCGATGTGCGGGGGTTTCCTCCCCGATGGCCGGAACCACATGGGAATGATTCAAACTTCAATGAAGTTTCAGACGCCAAGAGGGCTCATCGGCCCTCGCGCCCCGGAACCCCGTGGCGCCAGGTGCCTGCACCGCGGAACGCATGCTCGTGCAGTGAACGGAGAACGTGATGGTCGGCATACAGGGAGTGAGCTGGAACGAGCGGCGGCAGTACGCGAGCCGTCTCTTCGAATCCCAGCGTTACCGCGCGGCTTCCCGGGTTCTCAAGGATCTGGTTGCCGCGGCTCCCCGCAACCTGGACCTCCGGATGCTCCTCGCTCGTTCGTACTACTACACGGCGCAGCTTTCCCTGGCCGAGGCGGAGCTTCGGCACGTCCTGCGCGCCGAGCCCGCCCACCCCTCTGCTCACCTCGCTCTCGCCCGCGTCCTGGAGCGCCAGCACCGCTGCTCCGAGGCCGCGCCACACATGAGGGCCGCGGACACGATGACCGCACGGGACCTCCTTGCTCTCAAGCACCCCCGCAATTCCCTCCGACTCGCCGGTTGAGGCTCCTCCCGGCTGCCGGTGGTCCGCCCTCCCCGGGTGATCAGGCCGCGGGCGAGACGTGCGTCCACGCGCCCGGAGACCGGTAGGCCGGCCCGCACGCGACGGCCCTCGCCGTCCGAGTCGCCGACGCCGTCGGCCTCGAACCCGGCCGGATCCCGCTCGTTCGCGCCGGTGCATCGCCGGTCGTACGGCAGTCGGCACGGCAACCGTTGCCTTCTGCGGGCTGTACCCACCGTGTTCCGGCCGTCCTGGGCCGCCGGGGCCGTCAGCCCATTGCCGTCCGCAGCGCGATCGGGAAGATCTCCGAAACTTTCGAAATTATTAGCGCGGAACTTGTTCGCTGAATCTAGGATTCCGCCACGCTTCTCGTATTCGATCAACCAGATAGGGCCGGTGACCAGGCTTGATGCAGTCTCGGTAAGTTCCTGGCCAAGGATAAGATTTCGGAATCCTTGCCGAAAGTGTTGACAACCTTACGGAGCCGCACCAACCTATCGCCATCGACGGACCCCAACCCCTGTCGATCCGGGTCGCCCGTGCGACCTTGTTCTCCGGTCGTTGATCGCACGACGACCGCCCACCGTCGCAGCGTTGGACGACGCTGACGCGCGGTCGCGTCACCCTGGCCACCGACGGGCCGGCCAGGTCGTATCACGCTGTCTGGCCTCCGTGCCGGCCTTCACGAGGAGGAAGCATGAACATGAACGACGCCCCCGCCCCCATGAACAACCTCCCCACCCAACCGCTCAGCCGCAGAGGTTTCATCGGCGGCGCCGGAGCGTTGGCGCTCTCGTCCGCCATGATGCTGCCCGGCACCGCCCACGCCGCCACGACCATCACCACAAATCAAACGGGCACCAATAACGGCTACTACTATTCATTCTGGACCGATGGCGGTGGGTCGGTCTCCATGACCCTGGGGTCCGGTGGAAACTACAGCACCTCATGGAGCAACGTCGGGAATTTCGTCTGCGGTAAGGGATGGAGCAACGGCGGGCGCAGGAGTGTGAACTACTCGGGCAGCTTCAATCCGTCCGGCAACGCCTATCTGGCTCTCTACGGGTGGACGTCAAACCCACTCGTGGAGTACTACATCGTCGACAACTGGGGCACTTACCGGCCCACGGGCACGTACAAGGGCACCGTCAGCAGCGACGGCGGCACCTACGACATCTACCAGACGACGCGAACCAACGCCCCTTCCGTCGAAGGCACCAAGACCTTCAATCAGTACTGGAGCGTCCGGCAGTCGAAGAGGACGGGTGGGACCATAACCACCGGAAATCACTTCGACGCGTGGGCCGGCCATGGAATGCCCATGGGTAGTTTCAATTACTACATGATCCTCGCGACGGAGGGATATCAGAGCAGTGGGAACTCGAATATCACGGTGAGCGGATGAACGTCCCACCCCCCGACGAAGCCGACCGCAGCGCGAGTTGACTCCTGATCACCTGACCCACCGCACCTGTGGCGCGGCGGCCATGGCCGCCGCGCCACAGTGCTGCCGGCCGGCGCTACACCGCGGTCGTTCCGTTCGACGCAGGGCACGGGTGGACGCCCACGAGGGGCCGGGGATGTTCAGCAGGTTGCGGTTGCCAGCAGTTCGGGCAGGTCGCGCATGGCCTCGAACACGACGGTGTCCGGTCCCTCCAGCCTCGATGCCGGTGTGAGACCGCCGCAGTAGCCGAATGCGCGCATGCCTGCGGCGCGGGCGGCCTGTACTCCGTACGCGCTGTCCTCGATCACCGCGCACCGCGCGGGCTCCACTCCCATCGTGCGTGCAGCGTGCAGGAAGAGGTCAGGCGCGGGCTTGCCGCTGAGGACGTCGGCGGCGCTGAAGATGTGCGTCTTGAAGTAGTCGCTCAGCGAAGTGATCTGCAGGCTGTGCCTGATGTCGTCGTGACTGCCGTTGGAGGCGACACAGATGGGCGTGGTGAGGCCGTTCAGGACCTCCGTGATGCCGTCGACAGCGGTCAGTTCGGCTGCGAAGGCCGCCCGATACAGATGCTCGTACCGCCGCTGCCAGTTCTTCTCCAGGCGCCGGCCAAGTCGTTCTTCCACAGCGGCCGTGTAGACCTCGTCCGACGAGCCGACGAACCGTTCGATGATCTCCGCCTCGGTGAACGTGCAGCCCAGGTCAGCCATGATCATCGCGTCCACTTTCACGCATATTCGTTCGCTGTCCACCAGCACGCCGTCACAGTCGAAGATCACCAGGTCAACCGCGTTCTGTGTCATGGCCGGAAGCCTAAGGGCTGTCCCGATCTCTCGTGACGGTCCGTCGGTTTCTTCGGCCCGCTGTTTCGGTTGTCGGGCCTGGTGGTGGCCGGGCTGACAGCCCGGCTGTCGCGTCGGGTGGGCGCCGGGTTCCATGGCTCCGGTGGGATCATGCTGACGTCGAGCGTCCCTCCGGCGAACCCGGCCCGGCACTCGCGTGGTGCGACGACCTCCGGGAGAGGACGACACGCTCTACGACGTTCGGGCCGCGCCGGCAGGGGAAAGTACTTCTGGTTCCGCGGCTGCGTCCGTAGGCCGATGCGAGATCCGCCTGGGCCGACGACGCGTATCGCCGTGGTCGGCGCGCCGCCACGCGAGAAGCTGGTCGGTCCCAGTGGACGGCAGGAGGCAAAGACAAAGGCAGGGAGATCCCTCTCCCTGCCACTCTCAACGTATAGCGCACCGGGGGGCTTGCGGCAAGACCCGGGTGGTGGCGCAAAATCGTCCGCTGAGGCCACAACCTGCGGAAATGAGGGCACGAGGTGCGTGTGTTGTCGGCGTATGGGGGACGCGGTGACGTCGAATCAGTGGTGCGAGTGGCGGTACGGTCGCGAGCGCTCGGAGCGGTGGTGCGGGTGTGCGCGCCGCTCGACGGGGATGAGCGGCCGGCCGGCTCGTCAGAGGGAGGGCAGCCAGAGACGACGACGTGCCTGGCAAGAGGTTCGACAGAGCTGGAGGCGCGGGTGATTCGATCGGCCGGTGCAGTGCGACGGGATACGACTGCCTCGGAGGTATCGCGATGATCGAGCCGTACGTGTGGGATCTTCAGGAGGTTGACGAGACGCAGGTCGCGGCCGTCGGCGGCAAGGGTGCTCACCTGGGCGGGCTGTCGCGGATCGAGGGCATCCGCGTGCCGGCCGGCTTCTGCGTGACGACGGACGCCTTCCGGCGGATCATGGCGGAAGCGCCGTCGATCGACGATCGGCTCGATCAGCTGTCGCGCTTGGACCCGGACGACCGGGATGCGGCCCGCACGCTCAGCGCGGAGATCCGCCGGACCATCGAAGGGATCACCATCCCGGGCGATCTCGCGGCGGCGATCACCCGCGCAGTCACCCAGCTCGGCGAGCAGGCCGCCTACGCCGTGCGATCCAGCGCGACGGCGGAAGACCTGCCGACGGCCTCCTTCGCCGGCCAGCAGGACACGTACCTCAACGTCGTGGGACCGACGGCGATCCTCCAGCACGTCAGCCGGTGCTGGGCCTCGCTGTTCACCGAGCGGGCCGTGACCTACCGCCGGCGGAACGGCATTGATCACCGTACGGTCCACATGGCCGTGGTCGTACAGAGGATGGTCTTCGCGGACGCGGCCGGCATCCTGTTCACGGCGGACCCCGTCACGGGCAACCGGAAGGTCGCCACCGTGGACGCAGGCTTCGGCCTCGGTGAGGCCCTGGTCTCCGGTCTGGTGAACCCGGACGTCTTCAAGGTGCGGCACGGCGAAGTCGTCGCCAAGGCGATCGCCGCCAAAAAGCGTGCCGTCCACGCCCTGCCGGCCGGCGGTACGCAGGAAGTGGCGGTCGACTCGCAGCGGCAGGATCAGCCGGCGCTGACGGACGCGCAGGTCGTGCGGCTCGTGCAGCTCGGGCGGCGGATCGAAGCCCACTTCGGCCGCCCGCAGGACATCGAATGGTGCCTGGTCGACCATGGCTTCCAGATCGTTCAGAGCCGGCCGGTCACGACGCTGTTCCCCATCCCCGAGTCCGGCGACCAGGAGAATCACGTCTACGTCTCCGTTGGGCATGGGCAGATGATGACCGACCCCATGAAGCCCCTCGGGCACTCCATGTGGCGACTGACGGCCATGGTGCCGATGCACGAGGCCGGCGGGAGGCTGTTCGTCGACGTCACCCGGCGCCTGGCCTCGCCCGCGAGCCGCGACGGCCTCCTGGACGCCATGGGGAAAGGTGATCCGCTGATCAGGGACGCTCTGGAGACCGTCCTCGACCGCGACGACTTCGTCCCGTCCCTCCCGGACGGGGGTCCCGGCAGGCCGCCGGCCCGCGATGCGTCCGCCCCGGTCGAGGCCGATCCGGCCATCGTCACCGAGCTGATCGAGCGCAGCCAGTTGTCCATCGCCGCCCTGGAGCGCGACATCCGGACGAAGACCGGACCCGCGCTGTTCGACTTCCTGCTGGATGCCTTCGAGGAGCACAAGAGAGTCCTCGGCGATCCGCTGAACCTTCAGGCGATCATGGCAGGGATGGAGGCCACGTGGTGGCTCAACGACAAGCTGCAGGAGTGGCTGGGCGAGAAGAACGCGGCTGACACGCTGACGCTGTCCGCCCCCGACAACGTCACGTCGGAGATGGGGCTGGCGCTGCTCGACGTCGCGGACGTGATCCGCTCGCGGCCGGAGGTGGTGGCGTTCCTGCAGGGCGTCGAGGACGAGGGCTTCCTGGACGAGCTGCCGAAGATTGCGGGCGGGACCGAAGCGCGCGATGCCATCGAGGCCTACCTGGACCGGTACGGCATGCGTTGCGTCGGCGAGATCGACATCACCAGGCCACGGTGGCGCGAGCGCCCTACCACGCTCGTGCCCGTGATCCTCGACAACGTCAGGAACTTCGAGCCGGGCGCCGCCGAGCGGCGCTTCGAGCGGGGTCGGCGGAAGGCGCAGAAGAAGGAACTGGAGGTGTTGTCCCGCTTGCGCACCCTGCCGGACGGGGACCGGAAGGCCGACGAGACCAAGCGGATGATCGACCAGGTGAGAGCCTTCGTCGGATACCGGGAGTACCCGAAGTACGGCATCGTCAGCCGCTACTTCGTCTACAAGCAGGCCCTGTCGGAGGAGGCCGAGCGCCTCGCGCAGGCCGACGTGCTTTCCGAGAAGGAGGACATCTTCTACCTCACGTTTCAGGAGCTCCGCGACGTCGTGCGCTCGCGCCAGGTGGATGACCGGCTCATCCAGCAGCGCAAGGACGCGTTCCGGTCGTACCACGCGCTCACACCGCCACGGGTGCTCACATCGGACGGTGAGGCCCTCACCGGGGCGTACCGACGCGACGACGTGCCGGCCGGCGCCCTGATCGGCCTACCGGTTTCCGCCGGGACCGTCGAGGGACGGGCCCGCGTCATCCTTGACATGGCGGAGGCCGATCTCGAAGCGGGCGACATCCTGGTCACGGCCTTCACGGACCCCAGCTGGTCGCCACTGTTCGTCGGCATCGCCGGTTTGGTGACGGAGGTGGGCGGCATGATGACCCATGGCGCAGTCATCGCCCGGGAGTACGGCTTGCCGGCCGTCGTGGGCGTGGAGCAGGCCACCCGGCTGATCCGGGACGGGCAGCGGATCCGCATGCACGGAACCGACGGATACGTCGAGATCCTGTCTTGACCGATCACACGGAGAAGGCCCGTCCGTAGCTTCCGCCAACACAACACCGAGCCGCGGATGCCGCGGGCCGATCGCAACTGCCGTGGCTGACGGACCTGCCGCTCGGTATCTCTTCTCCCCCGCAGCCGCCCGCGTCCGTCGGTGGCTGAGCGACTGAGCCCGGCGGAGCGGCTCCTGCGGGCGGACCTCGAAGCTTCTTCACTCCCCTTCAACACCTCGTCCGAGAACGGGAAATGACATGCCGCCAGATACGCGGCCTGTTGACGGCGTACACCACGCAAGGCTCGGTGACGCTCGCTCCACGACGTCACCCCAGGGGATATCTTCAGCCCTGTACGGGAGACACTTTTGAGGGGGAGTCATGACCGTCCGGGCATCGCTGCACGCGGCCCATGTCTACATGATCCTGGGCGTCGTGTCCGGGCTCTACTACCGAGAACTCACCAAACACAACGGATTCGACGGGGAGACCCAACTGTCGGTAGTCCACACCCATTTACTGGCTCTGGGCATGCTGGCCTTCCTCGTCGTCCTCGCGCTCGACAAGCTGTTCACCCTGTCCGGCAGCCGACACTTCACGTACTTCTTCGCCTTCTACAACGCGGGCATCGCCATCACTGTGGGCGCGATGATCTTCCGTGGCACGCAGACCGTCCTCGGTCACCCGGTCCCCGAAGCGGTCTCATGGATCGCGGGCCTTGGCCATACGGTCCTCACCGTAGGCCTGATCCTCCTGTTCACCCTGCTCGGCAAGCGCGTCACCAATAGGCGCAACAGTCCAGAGCCTGTTCCAGGCCCTGGACTGCCTGCTGACCTGGAGAAGGGCAACGCGCTGTAGCAGGTGACAGTCGCGAGCAGTTGTCGATGGGCTCTCCGGGGAGCGGACGTCGGTCCGATGACGTCGAGATGTCGCTGAGTTGTGCCGCCGGGCCCTTGGTGGTCGACCCACCTTCGCCGTCCGCGACAACAGCCGCTGCAGCGAGGCGCATTGCCCGTCCGGTAGATCGCCTCGAGTCATCCTGAGATCGTTCCACGAGTTCGATCACCATATCCGGCGCGCGGCGGCCCATGGGCCGCCGCGCGCCACCGCTCAGACCGCCGTCCGCTCCACGGGGATCCACAGCTCCGCGTCCGCCTGTGACGCGTCCTGCGACAGCCGGGTCCGCAGGATCTCGGGCCCCGGCCGGCTCCGGTACGGATTGGACGGGAACCACTGTGTGAACACGTCCCTCCACAGGTACTGGAGCGTCTGCGGAAACGGCCCCGAGCTCTCGAAGACGGCCCACGTGCCGCCCGGGACAGCGAGCGCGTCCATGTCCTCGGGTACGGCGGCGCACGTCACCACGCCGTGGTAGTAGTCGAGTTCGGTCCCTTCGGCGCGACTGTCGTCCAGATCGTCACTCACCGAGACGATCCCGTCCGGCTCCTGATCGGACAGACTCCGGATGCGCTGCAGCGTCTCCTGGTCGATGGCCCGGATGAAGGCGGCGATGGCCGGGTTCATCCCCTCGTGCACGAGAGGAACGCGCGCCTTCCTGCCGACCACACGGAATTCCTCCTTCTCCACGACTCTGTACCGCATGCTGCTGCTCCCTTCGACGATGAGGCGGAAGGACATCCGTGGCTGGGACTGCAGGCTCGCACCGACCCGCCTGGCCTCGCCGGGACCGACGCCGTGCATCGCGCGGAAAGCACGCGCGAACGCCTCCCCCGAGGTGTAGCCGTAACGCACCGCGACCTCCAGCAGCGTCCGCTCCCCGGCCAGCACCTCGGCACCCGCGACCGTCAGCCGCCTGCGCCTGATGTACTCCGACAGCGGAATCCCCGCCAGCGCGGAGAACAGCCGCCGGAAGTGGTACTCCGACGTCACCGCGATCCGCGCCAGGTCGGACACCTCGAGCCGTCGATCAAGGTGACACTCGATGTGCTCCATGGCCTGGTTCAGCCGCTCCAGCACCCCGGACTCCTTCCCTTTCGGTCACTCACGTTAGGAAGGACTCACCTTGCCTCACCCGACATCCTGTGCCCGGTCCGGTCGGGTGCGACAGGGCACCCGACGGCCACGCGCCCACCGCCTGGCCTGCGGCTCCGGGCAGCGAAGCAGGCCGGGTCATTCGCTTTCGCCCCGTGCCTTTTCGTTGCGGTACGTCGACGCGCCGGGCGAAGGGGCGACAGTGAGCTGAGGGGCGGCGTCCTCCGAATGTGAAGCATTGTGCCTGTTACCCGATTTACGTGACACCGGTGGCGGAGCGCGGGGTGGTGTGCCGTGGTGTGCGGGTGCGCCGGTAAGGGCTTGTCGCCGGGGGTGGCGGGGGTGGTTGCCGTGCTCAGTGATTGTCAGGGTCACGTCTGTGGGGAGTGTGTGACGACTGCAGTCGTCGGTTACGGAAATATCCGCATTTTGTAACGCAGGCTGAAGCCTGTGCCGGTGGGCGGGCGGGTGGTTCAGAGTGTGGGTCCTCGGCTTGTTGAGCCGGGACCCGCACCGCGCAACATGGCTCCGACCTGGGCCTGGGCGCCTCTACTTGAGGGGACATCACGTGTCTGCTTCTCGTACTGTCCGTCGTCTCGTCGCTACCGGTCTGGCGGCCGGTTCCCTTGTCGCCGTCGTGGCGATGCCGGCATCGGCCGACGACGGCCACCACCGTGGCCGTCACCACCAGACGTACTCCCGTGTGGTGCTCGGCGGCATCCAGTACAACAGCCCGGGCGTCGACGACCACTCCAACCGTTCGCTGAACGGGGAATGGGTCGAGGTCACCAACACCGGCTACCGGCCGGTGAACCTGGACGGATGGACACTGTCGAACCGGGACGGCAAGCGCTACCGCTTCGACGACCTGCGTCTGGGCGCCCGGGCCACCGTCCGCGTCCACACCGGACGCGGCTACGACACCCGCGCCCACGTCTACCAGGACCGCCGCTTCGACTACGTCTGGAGCAACTACTCCGACAAGGCCACCCTGCGCGACGACCACGGTCGGACCGTCGACACCAAGTCCTGGGGCCGCGACCGCGACCACCGCTACAACGACCGCGGACACCGCCGCTGACCTGACCCCGTCCGCCACCGCCTGCTGACAGCCACAGCGGACCTCCCGGAACGGCTGCGTGCCGCCACCCCCCGCCCCCGAAGTGGCGGCACGCAGCCCACGCGCTCACCGGCCACCCCCCTCGGGGCGGGGGACCACCGGGACACCACGCCCGGGACACGCAGCAGGGCCCAGGTCCGGACGGACCTGGGCCCTGCTGCGTGCACCAGCGTCGGGTGCATCCCGCACTTCGAAGCCGGGGCGGGACAGCCCTGAGCTGGGCTGGGCTCATCCGCATCGATCTGTTGCGCCGGGGGCCGTCTTCCACCGTCGGAGGTGGAGTCGGGTGAGGAGATCCTGAGCGATGCAGCCGCAGGCGATGCGCGCGACGGTGCGATGCGACTTGTGTGGTGAAACAGGTGGCCGGATCGGTCAGGATTCGAGAAGCGCGGGCCACGGAGCCGCACCTAGCATGACAGTCATGGACATCACCATTCACACAAGCTTCCTCCCGCATGACGACCCGGACGCGTCACTGGCCTTCTACCGCGACACCCTCGGCTTCGAGGTCCGCAGCGACTTCGGGCAGGGCAAGATGCGCTGGATCACGGTCGGCCCTGCCGGCCAGCCCGACACGTCCATCCTCCTGGCGCCGCCGGCTGCCGACCCTGGGGTCACCGAGGACGAGCGCCGCACCATCGCCGAGATGATGGCCAAGGGCACCTACGGGTGGATCCTGCTGGCCACCCGGGACCTCAACGGCACTTTCGAGAAGGTGCAGGCCAGCGATGCCGAGGTCGTGCAGGAGCCGACCGAGCAGCCGTACGGCATCCGCGACTGCGCCTTCCGTGATCCCGCGGGCAACCTGGTCCGCATCCAGGAGCTTCGCTGAGCCGTCCGGTCATCGATTCGGCCATCACGGCCGACGTCGCGACCACCTCGGCGAATTCGGCGGCCGGCGTTCCCCGGCCGCTCTCCTTGAACCCGTCCCTCGGCGGCCGGGCGTCGAAGAGCGTGAGCCGCCCCGGCCTCCGTCCCGCCGCCGTCGAGCAGTTGCTCGACCGGCTCGTGGACTCCCGCAAGCCGGCCATCTCCACCGAGTGCTTCGCCGTGCGCTGCGGCTCGCGTCCCAGGTGCTCGCGGACATCGAGGAAATGGAGTTCTCCCATGTGTCACCCTTCGTGGGGGCGCGCACGCATCGTGGCGCATCGCCTGAACGACCTCGCGCGACTGCGCCGCGTCCGCGACCGGATCGACCGCGAGTACGCGCAGCCGCTGAACGTCGAGGCGCTCGCCCGCGGCGTGAACATGTCGGCCGGGCACCTCAGTCGCCAGTTCCGGCTGGCCTACGGCGAGTCGCCGTACACGTACTTGATGACGCGTCGCATCGAGCGTGCGACGGCGCTGCTGCGGCGTGGCGATCTCAGCGTCACCGAGGTCTGCTTCGCGGTCGGCTGCTCATCGCTGGGCACGTTCAGCACCCGTTTCACCGAGCTGGTCGGCATGCCGCCCAGCGCCTACCGGCGCCGCGCAACAGGCGCGGTGGCGGGGATGCCGCCGTGCGTGGCGAAACAGGTGACAAGACCGGTCAGGAATCAAGAAGCGCCGGCCGTCGAGCCGCAACTAGCGTGATGGCCATGGCATCCATCGCATCCGTAACCCTCGACGTGGCCGACCCTTCGGCCGCCGACCGCTTCTACACCACAGCCTTCGGCCTGGACAGGCAGATACGCCTGCGGGCCTCGGAGGCACCCACCACCGGCTTCCGTGGGTTCACGCTGTCGCTCACGGTGTCCCAGCCTGCCACCGTCAACAGCCTCATCGACGCGGCCCTCGAAGCCGGTGCCACGTCGCTGAAGCCTGCCGCGAAATCGTTCTGGGGCTACGGGGGCGTCGTGCGAGCCCCGGACGGGACGATCTGGAAGGTCGCTACCTCGGCGAAGAAGGACACCGGTCCGGACACCCGGCAGATCGACGAGATCGTGCTCCTGCTGGGAGTCGCGGACGTGGTCGCGAGCAAGCGGTTCTACGTCGAGCGCGGCCTTGCCGTGGCGAAGAGCTTCAGCCGCGTGTACGTCGAGTTCGCCGCTGGGCCGAGTCCCGTCAAGCTGGCGCTGTACAGGCGCCGTGCCCTGGCCAAGGACGTCGGCGTCGCTCCCGAAGGCACCGGATCGCACCGGCTCATGATCGGTGGCGACGCCGGGCGTTTCACCGACCCGGACGGGTTCGCGTGGGAGGCAGCATCGCTTGCGCCCACGCCCTGATGTGCCACTGCCCCCGGCCGTGCCCGGCCGCCGATCACGAGACGGCGGCCGGGTGAGTCGGCGGATGACCGACGGAGTCACTCCCCCGGAGGAAGGGGTCTCAGGCGCGTGACACCGGTGACCGTCGGCGGCCCAGCCATCCGCTATCGGCACAAGCTTCGGGTCCCTGCCCACGCAAGTCCGCGTGCATCTGCTGGGCAGCTCAGCACACTTGTACGCAGACTACTGTCGGTGACGATCGGTGTCGAAGCAGGTTGCGACCTCGAGGGGTTGGTGTTGGTGTTGAGGTGACGAAGACGCCGCGCTCACGCAGGACCCTCTCCGCGCTGACGCCCGATCTCCACGGAAACGGAAGTGAGCATGGAAGGCGCAAACCACAGTCTCCACGCTGATGTCCTGGTCATCGGCTACGGCAAAGGTGGCAAGACGGTGGCCGCGAAGATGGGTCGCCTCGGCAAGCGGGTCGTGCTCGTGGAGCGGTCGGACCGGATGTACGGAGGCACCTGTCCCAACGTGGGCTGCGTCCCGACGAAGGCGCTGGTCCACCACGCCGACAAACGCCGGCCGGAGGATGCGGCGCAGGAGTGGTACGAGCGTTCCGTCGCCAAGGTCCAAGCGGTGACCAAGATGATGCGCGACGGCAACTACGCAGGGCTGAACGGCATGGAGACCGTCACGGTCCTCACTGGTCAGGCCGCGTTCGTCGACCCGCACACCGTCGCGGTCCAGACAGGCCGCGAACGACTTACGGTCACCGCCGACACCATCTTGATCAATACCGGCTCCGAGCCGATCATCCGCGACATTCCTGGTCTGCGTGACAGCCAATACACCGTCACCAGCTCCGAGCTGATCGAGACCACTGTCCTGCCGGAACGACTGACCATCATCGGCGGCGGATACCTCGGCCTGGAGTTCGCCGCGATCTACCGTCGGTTCGGCTCGCAGGTGACCGTGCTCGAGGCATCTCCGAAGATCCTCGGCCGTGTCGACGACGACGTCGCCGCCGTCGCCCAGGACATCCTCACCGACGAGGGCATCGAGATCATTGCCGGCGCGCACGTGAGCCAGGTCCGCGACGGGGACGGCGGCGCGACCGTCGTCTACGACAAGGACGGCCACCAGCACTCCGTAGCAGCCGACGCCATCCTGGCCGCCACCGGCCGCGCCCCGGCCACCCGCGATCTCGCCCTGGAGGCAGCCGGGGTCCGTACCACCGAGCGGGGAGCGGTCGAGGTCGACGCGTTCCTGCGCACCAGCCAGCCGCACATCTACGCCCTCGGCGACGTCAACGGCGGTCCCCAGTTCACCTACATCTCTCTCGACGACAGCCGCATCGTCCTCGATCAGCTCATCGGTGAGGGCAAGCGCTCCACAGCGGACCGGGTGGCCATCCCGCACACCCTGTTCATGACCCCGCCGCTGGCAACCGTCGGGCTGACGGAGAAGGAGGCCCGCGCGGCAGGACACCGGGTGAAGATCGCCAGTCAGCCGGTCGCCGAGATCATCGCCATGCCGCGCGCGTACATCGTCGAGGACCCCAGAGGCGTCATGAAGTTCGTCCTCGACGCCGACACCGACGACATTCTCGGCGCCGCCCTGCTCAGCATCGACGCGCAGGAACTCATCAACACCGTGGCGCTCGCCATGCGGCACGGCGTCAAGGCGGCCGACCTCCGCGACGCCGTCTACCAGCACCCCACCTCCACCGAAGCCTTCAACGACGTACTCGCCACCATCGTGCGAGCCGACTGACCACCAGCCACCTGCGCCCAGGCCGTGTTTCGTGACGGGCTGGTCCGGCTTCGGCAAGGCGCGTGACCCCGACATCCACTGGGAATGGCAACCTGGATTCGCCGCCCTTGTGGGCATGAGTGGTTGACATCGGGTCCTCTCCTGCTGCTCGGTGAGCCCGTCCTCGGCCGTTGCGTCCAGGGTGAACGCCCGCCTCCCGCGCCGTGCAGCAGAACAGCGCCGCCTGGAACCCGTAGGTGGATCCGACCGCTTCTCCGTGGCGGATGCGTTGTCGTGTCCGGAGGCGACGCGGGTTGTCGGACGGAGGGGCCCCGCGGCGTGAGCCGGCGGGACCCGATGGACAGCACGCCCATCCACCTGGGACGGCACCATCCACCCGGGCCGGAACCTGATCACCGACCTCTTGCGTCCTATCGGTCACGTCGTGCTCATGGCTCCAGGCCGAGGACGGGTCCGAGGCAGATGGGTGGGACATGGTGAAGCGGGCTGCCGGCACGGTGGTGTCGGAATCCAGGGATGCGATGTCCCGGTGGCGGCCGATTCAAGCAGGTGGGTGGCGGCGGCGGTGGGGCAAGGACGCCAAGGGCCGGTCATCCTGGGCGCGTGGGCGTGTCCTCGCTTCACTTGCCGTGCTGACCTCCGGCCTGATGGCCTTCCACGCGATCGTGCCCAATACCGTGGGCCACCTGGGTAGTTTGCTGGAGGCATTCCTGCCCTGGCTCGGCCTGGCCGTCCCGGTGCTGCTCATCCTGGCCCTGCTGCGCCGCTCGGCCACCGCGCTGGTGTTCCTGCTTCTCCCCGCAGCCGTCTGGGCGAACCTCTTCGGCGCGTTGTTCCTCCCCGGGGACCGCGGTGCGCATGACATCACGGCGGTCCAGCACAACGTCAGTGACGAGAACACCGTCCCTGTCGGCACGGCGGAAGCACTCGTCGAGGCCGCGCCGGAGCTCATCGCTCTGGAGGAGCTGACGCCGCCCGCGTCGGCCCTTTACGAGAAGGCTCTGGCACCCGACTACCCGTACCACGCCGTCGAAGGCACCGTCGGCCTCTGGTCGAAGTACCCGCTGGCGGACGTCCGCCGGTTGGACATCAAACCCAAGGGGATCGAGGAGGGCTGGAGCCGTGGGTTGCGGGCCGCCGCGCGGACGCCGTGGGGCGAGACCGCTGTCTACGTCGCCCATCTGCCCTCGGTCCGTGTCCGGCGGACCGGCTTCGACTCGGGTTGGCGGGACGAAAGCGCCGAACTGCTGGGCGCGGCCATCGCCGCCGAGAAGCTGGACAAGGTGATCCTGCTCGGTGACTTCAACAGCACGGTGGACGATCGCGGGCTGGCCCCCGTCACCTCGCAGATGAACCCGCAGGCGCAGGACTTCGCCTTCAGCTGGCCAGCGGTCTTCCCCGTTTCCCGGATCGACCACATCATGACCCGCTCGGCAACCGTGACCGGCGTTCGGACCCTGCCCGCCACCGGCAGCGACCACCTCCCGATCGCCGCCGGCATCAAACTCGCCCCCTGATCGCCGAGCGCGCCGGTCGGTGAAGCCCGCCGAGCAGTGACGCGGGTGGCAGCGGTGACGGATGCGTCAACGTGGACGCACATCCAGTCGCACGGAATCAGTACCGTCGCCGAGGCGAACGCTCAGCTGGGAACCCAGCTCCTTAAAGCCCAGAGCATGCGCCACACGCCTTGACGGATGCGGCCGTGCTCTCCATTGCGGAAGCTGCTCGGCGTCCAGCGCGCGGGTCACCGCCGCAGACGCCACGAACCGCGCCAGTCCCCGGCCTCGACAGTCAGGCGCAACCAGCACGCTCAGGTGAGCGACCGACTGCGGCCAAGCTCGATAGCCGGCCGCAGCAACAACGTCCTCACCCTCGCGGAGGACGAACGCAGGAGAGGTGATGGTCTCCAGACCACTCTCGTCTGCGTCCTCTTCACCAGCACGGGCCAGGAGCGAGGCCAACTCGTCGTCGTCGCACATCACCTCCTCGACAGCGACGCCTTCATGCGCAGAAAGGAAGTCCGCCCGGTCGAGATAGAAGAGGGAGGCCGGCCCAAGTGCATCGAGGACGGGCACCACCTCACGCAAGCGATCGTCGTCGACGAGCTCCTCGGGGGACAGCTTCCTTGAAGCGTCCGCCATCAGCTGGGCGGCCTGCACACTCGGCGTGGTGACGATGCCGGCACCTCCGAGGAACACGACTCCCGTCCACAGCGGCGGACACAACCGCGAGCCTGGGGAGACCACGACGTTCGCCCCGTTCGCGGGGAACTCCACCGGCGTCACCGCCAGTTCAGTCCACAGCTCCCGAGCCCGGCCGAGCAGCAGATCGCCAGTCATGGCCGTATCGTGCCGGACCCCGCGCCCCTGGACAACTGATCGTGGCAGCGGCACAAGAGTTCCGGCACTGGGGGGCGGCGGGCTGCGCCGATCGTCGGCGGCGGTCGGGCCGTGGAATCATCGGGCCGCTGGGCAGGCGGGTATCTCTACGAACGGTGGTGGGTGGATGTGGTTGCCGACTGGGAGTGGGACGACACGTTGTTCCTGGGCACGGCCGCCCACTATCAGCGGGGGAGGCTGCCCTACGCCCCCGGGCTGGCGGACGTGCTCGCCGAGGTCCTGAGGCTCGACGGGCAAGGGCGTCTCGTCGACGTGGGCTGTGGACCGGGCATCCTTGCCCTGACCCTGGCGCACTTGTTCCGTGAGATCGTCGGCGTCGACCCGGACAGCGGGATGATCGTCGAAGCCGAGCGCAGGGCCGCCGAGTGCGGACTGACGGGGAAGATGCAGTGGGTGCGGGCCCGGGCCGAGGATCTGCCCGCAGGTCTCGGCACGTTCACGGTGGCGACCTTCGGCCAGTCCTTCCACTGGATGGATCGCGATCTGGTGGCGGCAACCGTCAGGACCATGCTTCGGCCCGGTGGGGCGCTGGTGCACATCTCCGACCTGAAGACGCAGTCCCCAGCCGTCGACGGCCTTCCGCATCCGGCGGTCCCTTATGCGGCGGTGGAGGAGCTGGTCAGGCAGTACCTGGGACCGGTCCGACGAGCCGGCCGGGGGACGCTGCCACACGGCACGCCCGGCGATGAGGCGGCGGTGCTCACCCGGGCGGGATTCGCCGGTCCCCAGCGCCATGTGGTGCCTGGCGGGCAGGCGTTGGAGCGCACTGATGACGATGTCGTCGCGTGGGCGTTCTCGATGTCGTTCTCGGCTCCGCACCTGTTCGGTGTGCACCGCGACGACTTCGAGGCAGACCTGCGTCGACTGCTGCGGGAGGTCTCCCCGTCCGGCAGGTTCTCCGAACGTCGGCCGAGCACCGAGGTCTTCGTCTGGTGGAAAGGAACCGCCGGACCAGGACCCGAACCGAGCGCGTGACTCCTTGCACGAAGGCCGACTCATTCGAAAGTGGCACCGGACGGCGTCCCGAGAGCGTCCGGCAGCCCAGAAGCGCTGAGCCTTGCCGCTCCGTCAACTGGAGTGCGGCGTGACTGCACACCAGTTGACGGGTTGAGTACGTCCGAAAATCACATCAGGTGTGTTCGTGGCGCCGGCTGGTCCTACCCCACCCAGAGGTGCGCTCTCCACGGCGCTGACCTGCGTAATTGTGACCGAGACTGGGTCGGCAACGAGTCGTCGCGCGCATGCAGGAACGCCACGCGCGGACAGACGCCGCGTGACCGGCGTCGCACGGAGTCAGGCCCGTCCGGGCACTTCGGTCCGGCACGAGAAGTAGCGCAGGTCAGCTGCTGCGGTATAGGCGCAACCGAAACGTGCTGCCCCCGCCCACAGCGTCGGCCGACGGAACCCACCAGCTGATCTGGTCCTTACGGAACCGGCCCCGTACCCGCCCGCCGAGGGCACGTTACGGGGCCGGTCCGCGCACGAAGTTCACTCAGTCCGGTCGGTGACTCGTCCCGGGCGTCGTCGGCGACGAACGGATTCACTCTGCCGCACGTGCGGGCAGGCCGACGACGAACTCGCCCGGCACCCGCCCCCAGCCATGGCGGTGAGAGCAGGGGACCCGGACGGCCGGGCTACCGACAGAGCCCAGGCTTCAGCATCAGCTCTCGCGCACCAGCGTCGACCGGTGGGTCCCCTGTACAGGTCAGTTGGAGAATCGGTGCGTGCCGGAGCCCGCAGCGAAGACGGCGCAGCCGTCTTCCATCCGGAGAAACTCGGAAGTGCCGTGGGTGACTTGGGCAGCCTCGGTGGCGGGGATCCATACCTCGGCCGTGGTGTTGGCGGGCACCGTGAGGGCGAGGCGGAATCCGTCGTCGTCCAGCTTCCAGCGGGTGATGACAGGGCCGCGGACGGAGTCGTAACGTCCCTCCGCCTCCGTGACACCGCCGCCCGGGCGCGGTCGGACGAGGATCTCCCGGAAGCCCGGTGCGGCCGGTGCGATGCCCGCGATGTTCGCGTACATCCATTCGCCCACCGAGCCGTACGCGTAGTGGTTGAAGGAATTCATTCCGGCGTCCTGGAAGCTGCCGTCGGGCTTGATGGAGTCCCAGCGCTCCCACATCGTCGTCGCACCCTTGTCGATCTGGTAGCCCCAACTCGGGAAGGACCGCTGGACGAGCAGTCGGTAGGCGACATCGGTATGACCCGTCGAGGTGAGCACGGGCAACAGACGAGGGGTACCGAGGAACCCGGTCGTCAGATGCCAGTCCTTGGCCTTGATGAGTTCGACGAGGCGGTCGGCCGCGGGGCCCCGGTCGGCGTCCGCCAGCAGGTCCATGGACAGGGCCAGCACGTACGCGGTCTGTGTGTCGCCCTTCACCTTGCCGCCGCTCGAGACGTAAGCCGCGCGGAAGGCGTCACGGACGCTTGCGAAGAGTGAGGTGTACGGTGCCGGGTCCTTTCCGAGGGCCCGAGCGGCACGGGCGACGAGGTCGGCGACATGGGCGAAGTACGCGGTGCCGATGACATCCTTGGGGGTCTCGTCCTGGATGTTGAGCCAGTCGCCGTACCCCTCGGCCGGTCGCAGGAAGCCGCTGCTGTGCGTCTCCAGGTAGTCGAGCCACTTCAGCATCGAGGGCCAGGACTGATCGAGGATCCGGGTGTCGCCGTATGCCTGGTACAGCGCCCAGGGCACGGTCACTCCGGCGTCGCCCCAGCCCGCCACGCCCTTGCCGACCGTGCCGACAAAGGGAGCCACGTCGGTGAAAGCACCGTCGTCCGACTGACCGTCACGCAGGTCGACGAGCCATTTGGTGAGGAAGCGTCCCGACGCCATGTTGTACGCGGCCGTCGGCGCGAAGACGTTGATGTCGCCCGTCCAGCCGAGCCGCTCGTCGCGCGCGGGGGTGTCGGTGGGGATGGAGACGAAGTTACCGCGCTGCCCCCAAGTGATGTTGCTGTGCAGCTGGTTGAGCAACGGCACGTTCGTGGAGAAGTCCATGGTGAAGGGTGCATCGGTGTGGATGACCCGCCCCGCTACGGCGTTCAGCGGTGGTTTGCCCGGATAACCGGTCACCTCGACGTAGCGGAAGCCGTGAAAGGTGAAACGAGGTTCGTACGTCTCCTTGCCGCCACCCTTGAGGATGTAGGTGTCGGTGGCGCGGGCGGAGCGCAGATTGGTCGTGTAGATCGTGCCGTCCGGGTTGAGGACCTCCGCGTGGCGCAGCTGCACGGCCGTCCCCGCCTTGCCCGAGACGGTGAGGCGGACCGCGCCGACCATGTTCTGACCGAGGTCGTAGACGAAGACTCCGGGCTTCGGCTCGGTCACCTTCCTGGCGGGCAGCGTGCGCTCCACGCGCGTGGGGCCGCCGGCTTCGGCGACGAGAGCGGCGCTCACCTTGTCGAAGGCGTCGACCGCCGCCCAGGCGGAGTCGTCGAATCCGGGGCGTGTCCAGCCCTCGGTCTCCAGGCGGGCGTCGTACTCCTCGCCCGACATGATGTCGGCGCTCGTGACGGGTCCGGTCGCGGCCCGCCAGTCGGTGCCGGACAGCACACGCTCGGTCGAGCCGTCGGTGTACGTGACCTCCAACTGGCCCAGGAAAGCTGGTCGTTCACCGTACTGGTGCGGACCGAACATGCCGACATTCCCTGCGTACCAGCCGGTGGCGACCGTCACGCTGAGCGCGTTGGCCCCGGCCCGGACCAGTTTCGTCACGTCGTACGTCTGGTACTGGACCCGCTTGCGGTAGTCCGTCCAGCCGGGCGCGAGCCGGTCCTCGCCGACCCGCTCGCCGTTGAGATGAGCCTCGTACAGGCCCAGAGCCGTGGAGTACAGCCGCGCCCGCGCGACCGATGCGCGCTTCAGGTGGAACTCATGGCGCAGCTGCGCGGCAGGCGACGAGGACGGTGTCACCTTGCCCCATGGGCCCGAACCCCACTTCGCGAGTGCTTTCGCCTGCTGCCAGGAGGCGTCGTCGAAAGCGGCGGAACACCAGTCCCCGGTCGGCTCTTCGTCGACGGCCTTCCAGTCGGCGCCGGTGGCGAAGGCGCGCACCCCGTCCGCGGTCGTCAGCTCGAGGAGTCCGAGCAGACCGGCGGGTGAGTCCGTGGCGTTGGTGGCGGATACGGCGATCACCGAGGCTCCGGTCCGCAGGTGGGCGGTCACGTCGACGAGGGCGGGGCGGCGCCAGTTCTCCGCGGGACCGTCTGCTTCGGCGTGCGCGACCTGCGTCCCGTTGACGTATGCGGTGTAGCCGTCGTCGGCGGTCATGACCAGGCGTGCACGGGTCACCCCTTCGGGGATGTCGACGCGGCCGCGGAAGAAGCGGGTCGCCGCGGGAGCGCCGGCGGCCGGGTCGCCCTCCGGGAACCAGATCCAGGAGGCGTCGTCCAGAGCGGGGGCGCCGACCAGCTCGGCGGGCGCGCCGACCCACTGCGCGGACCAGTCGGATCGTTCCGACAGGCCGGTCTCCCACCAGGACGGCTCGCTCCATGCGGAGGCTCTGCCCCCGGCGTCCCAGACGCGCACCGACCAGTAGTAGCGGGTACGTGACGAGAGTGCGGGTCCCGCGTACGGCACCAGGACGGAGTCCGGGGACATGACCTTGCCGCTGTCCCACACGTCCGGCTTCGCGAGGCGGCCGGGCGAGCCGGCGACGCGTATCTGATAGGCGGTCTGGGCCTGGCCCGGCTCGTCGGAAGCCAGCGGCCAGCTCAGCCGGGGTTGCGGCACGTCAAGACCGAGCGGGTGACTCACGTACTCGACGGTCGGTCCGTTGACGCGTACGCCCTGCGTCACTTCTGTTCCTCCGGTGGCGGCCCCGGCGGCTTGAGTCGCCTGCGCGGTGGCGCCCGGTGCGGCGGAGGCGATTGCCGTCCCCAGGGCTGCTGTGGCGGTCGTGCTGAGCAGTCTTCTTCTGCTGATCACGCTCGGCTCCTACGACTCGATGATGAATCGTTTCAGGCATGGAAACTAGAGTGAGTGAAGTGACCTGTCAAGGGATTGGGCGCAGGCGCTAGGGGTTCAAAGCGTTGCATGTCTGTGCCGTTGACACTGCTCGTACTACGACACTAGGTTCCCTGCGTTCTACTTGAAACCTTTCATGACGGGCGCGTTCTGGGCGCACTTGCAGGGCTGCTCGGCGGTGCTGGTGCCCGCAGCGGGAACGGCTGCCGAGTGCGCGGTTTCCGATTCGTACGAGAGCGGGTCGACTTCACCGTGTTCGGGCCCTCGACGCGAGTCATCGGTGACCCGTATCGGTGAACGCGCACAGGACGAGTCCTCGAGCTGCGGTCGTTCGGACCGAGCGAGACATAGGGTGAGCCTGTGGCAGCAAGGATCAAGCTATGAGCGGCCTGCCGCGCGAACTGCGAGAGTTGATCGCGTCCGGGCCCATGGTTCACCTGAGCACGATCAACCCCGATGGAAGCCCGCAGGTGACAGTCATCTGGATCGGGCTGGACGGCGATGATCTCGTCAGTGGTCACATGTCGCACCACGTGAAGCTGCGCAACATCGAGCGCGACCCACGGGTCGTGTTGTCCTTCGACGCGCCGCGGGTATCCGGTGTCTTCTTGAACGAGTACGCCGTGTTGCGGGCGAGGGCCGAAGTCCAGCCGAGCGACGACGCATGGGATCTTCTCAACCGATTGGCGAAGGTCTATATGTCGCAGGACGCCGAATTCCCGGCGCCGAAGGGTCCCGGCTATCTCGTGCGTTACTCCGTGGAGCGCATCGGCGGCGTCGGCCCGTGGGCGCCCACCTCCCGCTGAGCCGGGGAAGACGGCACAGGCATGGACCGCCACTCTCGGTTACAGGTGGTTGGTCTAACTCCCCAGGTCTACGGTTGGAGAGCATGACGATGCGATCGGAGGCGATGCATTGTGGATGCGACCCAAAAGATTCTGGTCATCGTCACCAATGTCGATGAATACACGAAATCCGGCATGCGGACCGGCCTTTGGCTGGGTGAGTTGACCCACTTCTGGGACGTGGCCGAGCCCAGCGGATTCTCGATGGATATCGCAAGTCCGTCCGGAGGGAAGGTTCCCATCGATCCGGAGAGCCTGTCGCATGAGGTGCTGGCTGAGCTGGACACCGGGAAGCGATATGAGAACAGAAGGTTCATGGATCTCCTCGAGGACACCAAGAGGATCTCAGAGGTGAACGTCGAAGACTACGACGCGATTTACCTCACCGGTGGCCATGGAGTCATGTTCGACTTTCCCCGGAGTCAGGATCTCGAAAGCCTGATGGCTCAGTTCTACGAGACCGGTCGAGTCGTGTCGACGGTGTGCCACGGCGCAACCGGCCTGCTGAATGTGACTTTGAGTGACGGGGAGCCCCTGGTCAAGGGAAAGAATGTCACCGGTTTTTCCTGGCAGGAAGAGGAACTGGCGAACAGGGCGCAGGCGGTTCCCTACAACCTGCAGGAAGAGTTGAAAAAGCTCGGCGCCAATTACAGTACGGCCGACGAACCGTTCGAAACCTATGTCGTCGAAGAAGGACGGCTGATAACCGGTCAGAACCCGGGCAGTGCCAGGGCGGTCGCCGAGGCTGTCGTCCGTCGGCTGACCGCAGCCTGATGCAGAGTGGCGTGGGGGGCCGGTTCACCCGGCCCGGCGGATGAACCGTTGATCAACTCGATCTGCGCGTAGTAGGTTCGGCCGGGAGACGCGAATCTGCGTGGACGTGTGCGCCGGGCCCGGCCTGCTGAGACGACGTACTCAGGAGAGGTCATGGGCGGAAGCAAGGCGCAGGTCGATTTCGTGTCGGAGGCGCCCGAACCTCGACTGCCGGCCGTCGACTGGATCCACGGTTCCCCGTCGGCGAAACACAACACCGACCCGGATATCCAGGTGCACGCGTACGACGAGCACACGTTCATCCTGCGCCAGAACATGGCGATCAACTACGAGGCGCCGTTCCTGTTCCTGATCTTCGGCAACAGTCGAGCGGTACTCATCGACACCGGGGCCACCGAGTCCGCCCAGTGCTTTCCGCTGCGCCGGGTTGTCGACGACCTGGTCGGGCGGTGGCTGGCCGGGCATCCCCGGGACGCCTACACGTTGCTCGTCCTGCACACCCATGGCCATGGTGATCACATCGCGGCCGACGCACAGTTCACCGACCGTCCCCACACCACGGTCGTGCGGGCGGACCGGAACAGCGCCTGGGGCTACTTCGGTTTCACCGACGACCCGGACCGGGTGGCCCGGGTCGACCTCGGCGGCCGAGTGCTGGAGTGTCTTGCCACCCCCGGCCACCATGAGGCGGCCGTCACCTACTACGACCCGCACACCGGATTCCTGCTCACCGGCGACACGGTGTACCCGGGACGGCTGTATGTGGAGGACTGGGACGCCTTCGGAAGAACTGTCGACCGCTTGATCGCGTTCGCTGACACCCGGCCCGTCACCCATGTCCTCGGCTGCCACATCGAGATGACCAACGAGCCCGGTGTGGACTACCCGGTCCTGACCACGTACCAGCCGGATGAGCCACCGCTGCAGATGACCATCAGCCAGCTGCGCAGCATTCGCGAAGCGATGGACGAGATCGGCGGCCGACCGGGACGGCACGTCTTCCCCGACTTCATCATCTGCAACGGGGACGCGTGACCGGCCGAGGAGTCCGGGCGCTCCACGTCCGCCGCCTTCCATGACGACCGTCCGCCTGCTTGGCGAAGACGACCACGCCCCGGGATCCGGGCGGTTTCGTCCGGATCATCGGTCCTGACGGGCGGGGCGACGACGTCTCGGTAACGGTCCCGAACGTGATCGCGGGTGGCCCCGCCGCCGAGCACGAGAGGAGACCCACGTCACATTCGGTCCTGTCACATCCGGCCGAGCCGCTCCGTCAGGGAGGTGTAGGCACCGACAACGGCAAGGAGGGCATCATGGATGCTCGTTTGAACCTCTTCGGCAACCCGGTCGCGACCAAGTTCCTGGGGCACATCGTCTCCGCGGGCAAGGCGGTCTCGAGCTCGACGTTGCCGGCCGCGACGCAGGAGCTGGTGAAGCTCCGCGCGAGCCAGATCAATGGCTGCGGCTTCTGCACCGACATGCACACCAAGGACGCCGCGCACGCGGGGGAGACCTCGACCCGTCTCAACCTGGTCGCGGCCTGGCGCGAGGCCACGGTGTTCACCGACGCCGAGCGCGCCGCCCTGGAACTCACGGAGCAGGGCACCCGCATCGCCGACGCGGCGGGCGGCGTCACGGACGAGGCCTGGGCGAATGCGGCCAAGCACTACGACGAGGAGCAGCTTGCCGCCCTGGTGTCTCTCATCGCCCTGATCAACGCATTCAACCGTATGAACGTCATCGTCCAGCAGCCCGCCGGTGACTACCAGCCCGGCCAGTTCGGATAGGCAGCAGTGCCTGGTCGGTACAGCGACCGCTGATGCCCCCCGCACCTGCATCAGCGGTCGCCGGGAATGTCTTTCGCCGGGGCCCGGGGCGTTGTTCTGGTCCGCCCGACGGCCCGACTGGTCTTCGTGGTCGGTGCGCCGCGGGCCCGGCCGATGGCGTGTTGGTCCGATCGTCGGCCCGGGCCCCGTTCCTCGGGGCCCGGGCCGATGCGGATCCCTGGAGTCGGGCTCCTCCGGTCACCGGCTCGCTGTCATCGCGCGCTGGTCAGATCGCGATGGATGACGCGCGCAGCTCCTTCGATGGTGGCGACGCCGTAATCCATCGTGAGGTTGCCGCTCGAGAGAACGGTCATGCCGTAGTCGTGACCGCTGCCGGTGAAGGCGCCGACGCTGTGCACCCGCCATCCGCCGGTCGCGCGCGGCAGCCACCCATTCTTGACGTGCACCGTCGCCGACGCGGGCGATCCGGCCGGCACCCCCCACCTCTGGTCGGAGGCGACGTGCTCCATCAGATCGAGTGCGTAGGCGCGCGAGGTCGCGGTGAGCACCGAGTTCTCCGTCGTCAGCAGCCGCATCAGCCGGAGCTCATCGGCGGCGGTGATCTGGGTGAGCCCCCAGCTGACACCGGAACCTGGGACGGTGTGCTTCATGTCTGCCAGGGCCAGGAACTTCTCGAAGCCGGCGGATCCGATCTGGTGCCAGAGGGCGGAGGTCGCGTCGTTGTCGGACTTGGTGATCATCGCGGTGGTCAGTTTCACCTCCTGCGGAGTCAGCTTCCGGTGTGCCTCCTCGGCCTGCCGCAGCAGTGCTCCGAGGACCGTGACCTTGACGACGCTGGCGGAGTCGAAGTGTGCGTCGGCCCTGAGCTCGCAGGTGGTTCCGGTGATCCGGTCGTAGAGGGCCAGCGCCGACGTGTCCTGCCGCCCGCGGAGAGCACCGGCTATGTCATGGGACAGCCGGGAGGCCAGGCCGGCCTTCTCCGAGGCGCAGACGACCTTCGAACCACCCACCGTGGCGACGGCCGTGATTGCCGAGGCGGGGGTGGCTGCGGTGAATGCGGCGAGCAATGAGCTTGCGGCAAGGGCAGCGGCCACACTGCGCCGAGAGCAGGTCAATATGTGCGATCCATGCATGAAGGCTGTGTCCCGTCCTGCTGCGTGTCGGAGTTCATCTCGCCGGACCTCGCGTGGCCGGGGCGATCGGCTCCCGCCATGCCTGCTTTCGACCGGTCGGCAAGGTGGGCTGCGGCAGGTGACTGCCCTGGCACCTGTGTGGGCCGCAGAGAAGCGATGAATGGGGAGAATGGCCGAGCCAAACCGGATTGGATCCCCATTTCATATCTCAAAGCGACCATACGTTCCGAGAGAGCAGGAATTTGAGATGAGTGGGGTTAATTATCCGATTTAGGCACAATGTCGGCCTGTGATATTCGACAAACAGAAGTGGCCTCGGAAGCAAGGACCCCGACCGCCGACGCAGCAGGAAAGTGGGCATCACGCTCGGGCGCCGTCAGCTCCTGACGGCGCCCGAGCTCACTCCTTGACCGCCCCTTCGTTGGCGCCACTCACGAAGTAGCGCTGGAAGCAGAAGAACAGCGCGGCCACCGGGATGGTGGAGAGCAGGGCTGCCGTCAACTTCAGGGGATACTGCGTGCCGCCGCCGAGACCTCCCGAGACAAAGCGGGCCAGGCCCGTGGTGAGCGTCTCGTACTGGCCGGACTGGGTGCTGACGAGGAAGTGCGTGAACTCGTTCCACGACCCCTGGAACGACAGGATCGTCAGGGTGATCAACGCCGGTCTGGCCATCGGCAGGACCACGGACCAGAAGATCCGGAACACGCCTGCCCCGTCGACCCGGGCGGCCTCCTCGACCTCGCGTGGCACGGATTCGAAGAACTGTTTCATGATGAAGATGCCTGCCGCGTCCACGAGCAACGGCAGGATCATGCCGGTGTATGTGTCGAAGAGCCCGAAGGTGTTGAGCACCAGGAACTTCGGGATGAGCAGAGCCACTCCGGGCACCGCCATCACTGCGAGTACGAAGCCGAACAGCACCGAGCGGCCCCAGAAACGCAGCCGCGCCAGCGCGTACCCGGCCATCGAGTCGAACAGCACCCGGCCCGCAGTCACCAGTACCGCCACCAGCGCCGAGTTGCTGAGCCAGCGCAGGAAGGGAATCCCTTCCGATGCTTGGCTCAGTCCGAACAGCCGCTGATACGCGGCCGTCGTCGGTGTGGTGGGCAACAGGGCCAGCGGATGCGCGGCGGCATCCGGGTCCGTCTTGAAACCGGTCACCAGCTGGAGGACGAACGGCAGCAGATAGAGCAGACCCAGCCCCAGCACCACGGCGTAGCCCACCAACCGGGCCGGCAGCGGGAAACGGCTCAGGACGGGGTGTCGTCGTTCACGCGATGCGCGACGGCGAGGGGACCGCCGGGCCCGGTCGCGTACGGCCGTACCGGCGGCGGTCATCGGTTCCTCCCGGTGTGTACGCCACGCTCCCGCAGCGCCCAGCGCTGGAACGCGGTCAGGATGAGGATCAGGGCCAGCAGGATGAACGCGATCGCCGAGCCCTGCCCGAAGTCCGCGTTGTCGAAGCCCGCGGAGTACGACAGGAATGCCGGCGTGAGCGTCGTGTTGCCCGGGGCGCCCTGGCCCATCACGTACACCTGGTCGAAGACCTGCCAGGTGGAGATCAGTCCCAGAGTGAGGACCAGGAACAGCACGGGACGCAGCGCGGGCAGCGTCACATGGCGAAGCATCTGCCGCCGGTTGACCCCTTCCATGGCAGCCGACTCCTCCAGCTCCCGCGGGATGTTCTGGAGCGCCGCGAGGAAGATCAGCATGAAGCTGCCCGAGGTCGTCCACACGGCGAGCAGGATGATCGTGCACATTGCGACGGAGGGGCCCGCGAGCCACTCGAACCACGAGAGTCCCATCATCGAGTGATCGGCGAGCATCCCGGCGGGCCGTTCAGGATCGACGATTCCCAGACCGCTGAGGATCAGGGAAAGCACTCCGCGCGGGTCCGCGAACCAGTTCGGTCCCTTGAGCCCGATCCAGGACAGCATGGAGTTGACGGCTCCGCTGCCCTGGAAGAGGAAGAGGAAGACCGTCGAGACGGCGATGGAGCTGGTGACCGACGGGAAGAAGAACGTTGTACGGAGCGCACCCCGGCCCCGCAGCATCTTCTGGTTGACGATCAGGGCCAGAGCCAGTGCCAGCACGGTCTGCAGTGGGACGGTCAGCAGTACGTAATAGGCGTTGTTGCGCAAGGAGGTCGCGAAGAGCGTGCGGTCGAGTCCGTCCTGGGTGAGCAGCGTGCGGTAGTTGTCCAGGCCGACGAAATCGGCCTGACCGGAGAACGGGTTGGACTGTCCGTCCCAGTGCAGCAGGCTCACCCACAGCGCCATCAGGATGGGGAGCACCATGAAGAGGCCGAGGACGAGCACCATGGGGCTGACGAACAGCCAGCCCCAGGTGCCCTCCCCGCGAAGGCCCGCGCGCTGGGGGCCGGCCTTCGCGGTCGTACCGGTTCCGCCGGGTGCGCTGTCAGGTGCGCCGGGGGAGCCGGTCGTGCGGGGAGTGCCGCTCGCGTGCGTCGTGCGGATGGGCATGGGGCTCAGTTGCCCTTCACGATCGCCTGTTCGCCGTTGCGCTGAAGGTCGGCGAGGATCTTCTTCGGGTCGGCGGTACGCAGCGACTGCAGATCGGTGTTGAACTGGCTCAGGACCTTGTCGAAGCCGGCGATCGTCACCGGGCCCTGCGCGTAGGCGTTGCCGTCCACCCACGCCTTGGCGGCCGGCTGCTTCTCGGCGTAGGTCTCGAGCGCACTCGTCCGCGACGGCATGACGCCGAAGGCGTCGGCGAATGCGAGCTGCTGCTTGGCGGAGGTGAGGTACTTCACGAGGTCGACGCCCGCCGCGCGGTGCGCGCTGTCGGCGGCGACGCCCCAGCAGTTGCTGAAGGCGAGGGTGCCCTTGCCGGCCGGTCCCTCGGGCAGCGGCGCGACGGCGTACTTCACGTCGGGGTAGTCGAGCTTCATACCGCCGTCGAGCCAGTTGCCTTCGATCGTCATGGCGGCCTTGCCCTTGCCGAGCGCCTCACCACCCCAGCTGGTGTCCACCTGCTTCGCGAACTTCATCGAGCCCGACTTGAGCAGGGACTGGACGAAGGCGAGCCCCTTGGCGTTCTCGGGGGTGTCGGCGGTCATCTTCTTCTGGTCGGCGTCGGTGAGCCAGCCACCAGCCTGTTTCATGAACACGCCGAGTCGCTGGTATTCGTCGCTGGTGACCAGACCGGTGACGCCGTTGCCCGTGAGCTTGTCCGCGACGGTCTTCAGTTCCGCCCAGCTCTTGGGATAGTCCTTCTCCGTCAGCCCTGCCTTCTTCCACAGATCGGTGTTGATGGCGAGGCCGAGGGTGGAGGTGTCCTTCGGCAGGCAGACCAGCTTTCCGTTGTACGAGAACGAGGCGCGCAGCTGCTCGGAGAAGTCGTCGGCGTCGGATATCCGGTCCCCGTACGCGTAGAGCGAGCCGCCCTTCGCGTAGTTCGCGAACTGGTCGGAGTTCACGTAGAAGACGTCCGGCGGCTTGTGCCCGGCGAAGGACTGGGCAAGCTGCTGGTTCATGTCCTTGGCGACTTCGACCGTGACCTTGTTGCCGGAGCTCTTCGCATACGCGGCGGCGGCTGTCTTGACTGCCTGGGTCTCGGCGTCCCCCGAGGTGGCGATCAGTACCGTCAGACTCTGCTTGCCGGCTTTGTCCTGCTCGGGCTCCTTGTCGCTGCCGAAGCTGGATGAGCAGCCGGTGGCGGCCAGCAGCGCCGCACAGGTGGCGAGGGCGGCGACGGCCGTACGGGTGACCATGAGTTCCTCCAGAAGGCATAACTTGCGGCTCAGCTGCCCGGAAGGGCGTGCTGTGATTCGGTGGCCCGTGAACGGGCGCGGGGAGTGGTTCAGTTGACCGACGCGGGTGTGCTGTCACGCACGACGAGAGACGGTTCGAGCAGGACGCGCTCAGCCGGAGCATCGGGTTCCGACATGCGGGCCAACAGAAGTCGGACGCATTCGCGGCCGACGGCCTCCAGTGGCTGGGCGACGGTGGACAGTCCGGGCGAGAGAAGCGCCGCCGTGGGGGAGTCGTCGAAGCCGACGACGGCGACGTCCGTGCCCGGAACGGCTTGGCGCTCGCGCAGGGCCTGGTAGCAGCCGAGGGCGAGCATGTCGCTGGCGGCGATCACGGCTGTCGCGCCCGCGTCGAGCAGCGGCCCGGCGGCGGCCTGTGCCGAGGTGATGTCATCGATGCTGTGCGCCCGCTTGCCACGTACCGCAAGGCCGTGCCGCTGCATGGCGCGCTGCCAGCCCTCGGCTCGGTCGTCGCCGACTCCGGAGCCGCGCGGCCAGCCGAGAAACGCGATCTTGCGATGCCCCAGACCGACCAGATGCTCGACCGCGGAGTCCGTGCCCGAGGCGCCGTCGACATCCACCCAGTCGCCTATCTGGCGGCCGGACCACATCCGGCCGAAGCCCACGAACGGCACACCGCGCTTCTCCAGCCAGGCCTGGCGCCTGTCGCCCCGCTCGGTGCCGCTCAGTACGAAGCCATCCACGCTGTGCAGGTCGAGGAGTTCCTCGTACCCCTCGAGGCCGGTGCTGCCAGGAGGTGAGGCGAAGAGCAGGATCCGGTAGCCGGCCTCGTCGGCGGTCTGGGACAAGGCGTGCAGAAACCGGTCCATGACCGGGGCCGAGGTGCCGGGGGCGGTGGGGCGTATCCCGTAGCCGATGAGTCTGCTGGAGCGGGTGCGCAGGGTCTGGGCAGCTCGATGCGGGCGATAGCCCAGCTCGTCGATGGTGCGACGGACCCGCTCCAGGGTCTCCGGGCGCAGCAGTTCGGGCGAGTTGATCGCGTTGGACACTGTTTGCGGAGAGACGCCGGCCCGCCTCGCCACCGTGGCCAGGGTCACCGAACCTGCCTTGGATGCGGGGGTGTTGGGGGAGGGGGGCATGGCTGTCTCCGGAACCGGTTGTGCGAACGGACGAGTTTATTGGAGCGTTCCAATACCGTTGTCAACGCTGTGAAGTCGTAGTTAGGGTTCTTGGAACGCTCCAATGCCTGAGAGGTTCTGCTCTGTTGGACACCACTGTCAAGACCCACGACATGACGAACTCCGACACGGGGCCCGGCCCTTCGGCCGAAGGACTCCAGCCGTTCCTGCATGACGCCTGTGTGACGCTGTACGCCCCGAGCTTCGCGATCTCGCACGCCGACGGACAGATCGACGGCTCCGCGGACGGCTTCTACCACGGCGACAGCAGGGCGCTCGCCCGCCTGACCGTCGCGGCGGACGGGATCGCGATCGCGCCGGTCCGGGGAGCCTTCCAAGGAGCGGACCGGGCGGCCTTCCGCGGTGTGCTGCGCGGTCTGGGTGAGGAGACTCCGGACCCGGCGGTCACCCTGCACCGGCGCCGCCGTGTCACCCCCGGGCGCCTGGAGGAGACCCTCGAAGTCGCCAACGCAGGACGGCAGAACGTCCGTTTCCGGCTGATCGTCACTGCCGGGACCGACCTCGCCCCGATGGAGCGCGTCAAGTCCGGACACGCGCAGAGCCCGCTCTCCGCCACCGCCACCGGGAGCGGACTCGACTGGTCAGGGGACACCTTCGTCGTACGGCTCACCAGCTCCCCGGAGCCCTCCTCCGTCGATGCGGCCGCCGGACGGCTGGAGTACGACATCGAACTCGCCCCCCGCTCGTCGTGGACCGCTGTGCTGCACTGTGACGCGGCTCATCAGGACGGCGATCAGTTCCCCGCACCGCCGGCGGACAGCCTGCCCTGGCGCACGCCTGTACTGCGCAGCGCCGACCGGCGCTTCGACCAGTGGCTGAGCCAGTCGGCCGCAGACCTCGACCGACTGCGGCTGACCGATCCGGACGAACCCGCCGACCAGTTCCTGGCCGCCGGCGCCCCGTGGTTCCTCACCCTCTTCGGCCGCGACTCCCTGTGGGCGGCCCGTATGCTGCTGCCGCTGGGCACCGATCTCGCCGCCGGTACGCTGCGCACCCTCGCCCGCCGCCAAGGCGTGAAGTCCGACCAGGACACCGAGGAGCAGCCCGGCAAGATCCTGCACGAAGTGCGCCGAGCCACCCAGAACTTCAACGAGAACTTCTCCCTGCCGCCCTGCTACTACGGCACGGTCGACGCCACCCCGCTCTGGATCACGCTGCTGCACGACTCCTGGCGCTGGGGCCTCGCGCCCGAGCAGGTGGAGCAGCTCCTGCCGCACGCGGAGTCCGCACTCGCCTGGATGCGCGACCACGGCGACGCGGACGGGGACGGATTCCTGAAGTACATCGACCGCACCGGACGTGGCCTGGCCAACCAGGGGTGGAAGGACTCCGGCGACTCCATCCGGTATCGCGACGGCCGCTTCGCCACTTCCCCGATCGCGCTCTGCGAGGTCCAGGCGTACGCATACGAGGCGGCCCGCGGCGGCGCCGACCTGCTGCGCGCATTCGGCCGTCCCGGCGCCGACCAGTGGGAGGAGTGGGCGGAACGGCTGCGTGACCGCTTCCGCAGCCACTTCTGGGTGGAGGACGAACACGGTCCGTATCCGGCTGTCGCGCTCGACGGGGACAAGCAGCCGGTGGACTCGGTCACCTCGGGCTTCGGCCAACTGCTGGGAACCGGTCTGCTCAACCACGAGGAGAGCGCTCTGCTGGCCGCCAGGCTCGGCGCGCCCGACCTCGACTCGGGCCATGGTCTGCGGACCCTGAGCAGCGACTCCGTGGCCTACAACCCGTACGGCTATCACATCGGTTCCATCTGGCCGCACGACACCGCGATCGCGGTACACGGCCTGGTCAGGGCTGGGTTCCCGGAAACGGCCGCGTCCCTCTCCGCGGGTCTGCTGTCCGCCTCCGCGGGCTTCGACGGGCGACTTCCCGAGCTGTTCGCCGGTCATGGCGCCGCGACCGACGCCCGGCCCTCGCCCTATCCGGCGTCCTGCCGTCCCCAGGCCTGGGCGGCGGCCTCGTCCGTCATGATCCTGCAGTCGATGCTGGGGCTCTCTGCCGATGTCCCCAGCGGAACGCTCACGGTCGCGCCCGGATTCGCGGAGGAGTACCGGCCGCTGAAGGTCGAGGGCCTCGACGTCGCCGGCGACCGGTTGGACATCTCCGTCGACGCCGACGGCACGGCTCACATCGAAGCGCCGAACGGACTGGTGGTGAAGAGGGAGCACATGACGCCCCGTTGACGCGGAGCAGCTGCACCCGCCGCGCACGCGCCGCCGGCGACGTCGAAGCCGCGGGCCATCGCCCCGAACGTCGTGCGCCGAGAGCGTCTCCAGGGCCTCGGTGAGCGGTCGGCCGGCGGGCCGGAACCATCGCTGGCTTCTCTCGGTGATCATCAGTGATCGTTCGGAGAGGGAACGGCCGGTGCCCGGAAACACGGAAGGCCGCCCCCGGGCGGCCTTCACGCGTCGTGCGTACGCTCGGTCAGAACTGCTCGACGAAGTACGGCTCGACCGTCATCCAGCCGTTGCCGGCTGCCCCGTTACGGCGACCCGAGTCAGTCCGGGCGAGCGTGTACCAGGAGTCGACGTAGTCCGGGTCGTCGGTCCACCAGGAGGTGGGGATGGCCGCCAGGACCGCGTTCACCAGGGGAATGTACGCCCCCTGGTCCGTGATGGTGAGCAGGGCCGTGGTCAGGGCCTGGGCGAGTGCCTGGTAGTTCGTGTCGCCGTCGTCCTCCATCATCACGGCGTCGGCGAGGTTGTACTTGTAGTTCGACCAGTTGACCAGGATCTGGTTGGGGTAGTAGACGACCCCGTCGCTGTTCAGATAGGGCATGTCCACCGTGTCCACACGCGCCTTGCCGTCCAGCCCGAAGCCGGTCACCAGCGTGTACACCTCGGCGTCACCCTTGACCCAGGGCTCTTCGTCGTCCGCCAGCTCGACGGATGTGACACGGGTGGACCACCAGCCGCCCGCGGCCTGCCGCGACTGCGGCCCGGGAGTGGCGACACCATGCTTCGCGAACTCCGTTCTCAGGACGCCGAGTCCCGCCGCGAGGGCCTTGGAGACGTCGATGTCCACCACGTAGACAGGCAGTTGGGGCACCTTGCGGGCGTCGAGGATGTGCGCTCGCCCGTGGCTGTCATACGCGGTGATCGTCTCGGCGGCGTCGTCGGCAGGGGCGGCGGCGACCAGTGGGACGGCCCCGCCGGTCAGGTCCTCACGCATCGAGGCGTCGCCGAGACGTACGCGCAGCAGCGAACCGGTGCTCGCGGCCAGCCCCTTGGCCGCAGCGATACGGCGGTCCGCCTCGCGGACCGCCGGGATCAGTGCCTTGCCGCTCCGGGTGGTGGCCCGGGCCGCCAGGTCCTGTACATCGACCTGGGCGGATGACAGGGCCGCGCTACGCACCTGCGACCGCCAGCCCGCATCCGTCAGCGAGACGGCGAGGGAGCGGGCGACATCGTCCTCGATGCCGCGCACGGTGGACGGCGCCGCGGCGGACGGCCGTGCCGTGGACGCCTCCGCGGACGCCGATGCGGCTCCCTGCGCCGTGGCGGTGGTGACCGCGGCGAGAAGGACCGCCACGAGGGTGGTACGCCGCAACTGCTTCTTGCTCAAGAGATCCTCCTGATGCCGAGAGCTGGTTCCGCCCAGGACGGAGCCGCCGGGTGGGCGTCTGCGCTGCTGGGACGGGTTCTGGGACGTCTGCGCCCAGGATGACGGCATGAGGTCTATGCGAGTAGATCCGGGAGGGTAAATTTCTTGTGTCGGGACCACGTCAAGTCGATTGGTTCGTAAGGGAGTTACCGCCGGAGCAGTGGGTTGTCGTCCTCCAGCCCGTCATGAGGGCGGTGCCATCCCTACCCGCTGACACCTCGATCGAGTTCCCCGCCTGAGGTCTTGGGTTTCCGTTCACCGCTCATCCCAGGAGCCCTGCCATGGAACAAACATCGGCGATGCGGTCACGCTCCGCGGCGGACGGGCCGCCGGAGCCGAAGACCAGGGCGGCGGATCGTTCGCCGACGCGGCGGTTGTGGTCGTCGGCACCCCGCCGAACGGGCGAGCGCCGCAGCCGAGCCGTCCCGATTGCGGCCACCAGACGCTGCTGTGCCGGATTTGCGGCCCGCGGCACGGCCGGCCCGGGAAATCCGTCGTCGGCCGGCAGGTCACGGGACGACGCCCAAGGTGGTCCGCCCGGTCGACGTGCGAAGGGCTCCCGGGCGGACTCCGCTGTCCATGCTGCCCCAGCCGTCGGCGCTGCCGGCGTTGACGGGGCCGGTGGTGAGACCGGTCGGGTGGTGCCGCGTTCCGTGTTCCGCGTCGCTCGACCCGTTTCCACGCCGATGGGTCCGCTCTTCGGCTCCTGCCGGGTCAGTGGGCCCTGACTTCGTCGGCGTCCAGGCCGCGGTCGACGCCGTGGGGGACGACCCTCTGCCCGGACTCGAGTTCCAGGCGCTTGCCGTCCAGGTGGATCTCGACCTGGTCCGGTTCGAAGGACACCATGTCACCGATCCGTCCGACCTCGGGGTACGCGTTGCGGTACGTCCAGGCCGCGCGGTGCACATCGCCCACGTCGTAGTAGTCGCACAGGCCCTTGTAGGGGCAGAAGGTCTGTCCTTCGACGGGGCGCAGCCGGGTCTCGTCGATGTCGGCGCGCGGGACGTACCAGCGCGGGGCGAATCCGGATTCGTAGAGCACGACGGGGTGCTCGGAGCGGGCCACCACGGTGTCGCCCAGGCGGACTTCCAGAAGCCTGGATGTGTTGCGGATGTCGATGCGGTGGTACTGGTCCGCGGCGTGGCCCAGGATGCGCTCGTCCTCCTCGTAGAAGGCGTCCATGGCCCGCCACGCGAAGGCGATGCGGCCTTGCAGCGCGGCGGCATGCTCGGGCGGCGAGGCGAACTCCCAGGCGGCGCGTTCGGTGGTGCGGTCGCCGGCGTGGACCGCGTACCAGGTGGTCTCGCCCAGGTCCTTGTGGTGGGTGACCTTGTCGGCTGTGGCCAGGACCTGGGGGTCCACGTCCCCACGGGGGAAGTAGGCGACGGGGTAGCGACCCGGCTCGTGCAGCACGATCACGTTCTCGCTGTCGGCGATCCAGGTGCCGTTGAACTTCACGCGCATACGGCGGCGCAGCGGCTCGGCGAACAGCAGGCGCTCAGGCAGGGGCCCGGGGGTGAGGAAGTGTCCGATCGACGCTGCGGAAAGGGGTCCCTGCTGCCAGGACAGTCCCATGGCCATTTCCTTCCGGGTGGGGGGTGGGCGGGAGGCCGTACCCCGGGATGGTCGGGTGGTGGTTGCCCGGTCTGAGCTCGCAGGAGCCGCGGGAGACCGCGACCTCCGGTCGGCGACAGCGGGTCCGGACGAGCTTGCCGTCGATGGCGGTGGCGTCTCTACCCTCCATGTCAGGCGAGGACGCGGCCGAGGAAGTCGCGGATGTGCTGGGTGATGGGCTCGAGGTGGCTCTCGAGGGCGAAGTGGCCGGACTCGAGCAGGTGAATCTCGGCGTCCGGCAGGTCCGTGCTGAACGCCTCGGCCCCCGCGGGGCCGAAGATCTCGTCGTTGGCGCCCCAGACCGCCAGCAGCGGGACCCGGGAGTCGCGGAAGTACTGGTGGACCTGTGGGTAGAGGTCGACGTTGGTGGGATAGTCGCGGAAGAGCTTGAGCTGGATCCCGTCGTTGCCGGGCCGGTCCAGCAGTGCCTGGTCGTGGACCCAGTTGTCGGGGCTGACCAGGGTGGGGTCGGCGACTCCGTTCACGTACTGCCATCGGGTGACCTCTGCGGTCAGGGCGCCTCGCATGGGGGCCTCGGTGTCGGGCCCGGGGGCCTGGGCGTAGGCGAAGGCGCCGTCCCAGAAGGGCTTGACGAAGCCTGCTTCGTAGGCGTTGCCGTTCTGGGTGATGATCGCGGTGATGCGGTCCGGGGTCTGAAGCGCGAGGCGCCAGCCGATGGGGGCGCCGTAGTCCTGCACGTACATCGCGAACCGGTCGACACCCAAGTGCCGAAGCAGTCCGGAGGTGACCTCGGTGAGGGCGTCGAAGGTGTAGGGGAAGTCCTTCAGGGCGGGCATCGCCGACTGGCCGAACCCGATGTGGTCGGGAGCGATGACGTGGTACCGGTCCGCGAGTGCCGGGATCAGGTGGCGGAACATGTGTGAGCTGGTCGGGAAGCCGTGGAGCAGCACCAGGTCGGGTGCCTGGGGGTCGCCGGCCTCCCGGTAGAAGACCTCGAGGCCGTTGACGGTGGCCGTGCGGTGGTGGACTGCGTAGGTCATGTTCCTAACCCTTCTATCGAGCTTGAGTGGTTATGAAATCAGTCGACCACGCCGGTTCTAACCTGTCAAGGAGCTTTTGATGGTTAGAGTTGTGAGGGGTGCCGTCGCGGCTGTCTCCGGGGCGGGAGGCGGTCGTCGCCGGTCGGGAGCGCGGGGCGCGGTGGGCCCGGATCGGCGCGGATATGGGGCCTTCTTCAAGCCTCCGCCCGTCGGCGACCCGCCGGCCAGTGGAGCCGTCGGGCATGAGTGCACTCGGTGCGGCGATCTCGACCTGGTGGGAGCCCGTGTGTGCGTGCTACCCGCGGCCGCGGTGAACGTCTCGTCCGATGCTAACCTTCAAAAATTCCTTTCATGGTTAGATCGCGCTTTGGTTCGTGTAACCTTTCAAGTAATTCAATGTGGTTAGGAGGCGTGATGGCGGCCGATGGCGATCGAGAGCAGCAGGACGCACTGCTGGAACTCCTCAACACGACGCCGGTGGTCAACGGGATGGTCCAGGATCAGCTGGCGGATCCGGCAGCGGCCGAGGCCTGGCAGCGTGCGCACGGCGGCAGCGGCACCGCGGATGAGCACCGCCACCTCGTGCAGGCGCGCGACGCCCTGCAGGACGTGGTGCGTGGCAGCCGGCCGGCCACGTCACTGGCCCCCGTTCTCGAGGGTGTCACGTCCCACCCCCAGGTCTCCTCCGCCGGAGTGTCCTGGGATCTCGACGCTCGCAAGGAGCGCCTGATGGCGGTGCAGGCGGTCATGACCTGGAGCGCGCTGCAGAAGGCGACACCCGGACGACTGCGGCCGTGTGCCAATCCGGACTGCCGGCGGTTCCTCCTCGACCGCAGCAAGACCAACAAGGCGCGCTGGTGCTCGATGGCCGTCTGCGGCAACAGGATGAAGGCCAGGCGCCACTACCAGCGCACCCGCGACGGCGCAGCCGAGTAGCACCCCCACCAGCTCCCGGGAACGCGGCGGGGCTCAGCTCTCCGCGGCAGGACGTTCCCCCGACCGGGCCCCGGCCGCGCCGTCGACTTCGGGTGGTTCCCACCATCGCAGGCCGGCGATGAACCGCTGCACAGCGGACAGGCGCCACCGGACCGCACTGCCGGCGTTCCTGGGCCGCGCCGTCCGACCGGCACGCGTTTGAATCGCGGCCTCCGTCCCACGGGCATACGGTCGGCAAGGGTACGGCCGTCTCACGCAGCCTCTACGGACCGCCCGCAGCCACTGCGCGCGGCCCGCGAGCCGGCGGCCGTCGAAGCAACCGGATCGGAACGCACGTCTCGAGAGGAGTCCGCGATGTCGGCTGAGAACACCGTCACAGTCTGGCTGGGGCCTGACAGTGACCTGGATGAGGTCTTCGAGTTGGCTCAGCAGCTGCGGGTGGACTCCGTCCGCTCCAGCACCGCCGCCGGCTCGGGCCACCCCACCTCCAGCCTGTCCGCCGCGGATCTCATGGCCGTCCTCATGACACGTCATCTGCGCTACGACTGGCAGAACCCGAAGAACCCGGCCAACGACCACCTGATCTTCTCCAAGGGGCATGCCTCCCCCTTGCTGTACGCGATGTTCCTCGCCGCCGGCGCGATCGACGAAGAGGAACTCATGACCACCTACCGCCGCAAGGGTGCGCGTCTTCAGGGCCACCCCACTCCGGTCCTGCCCTGGGTGGACGTAGCCACCGGCTCCCTGGGCCAGGGCATCGCCTACGGCGTCGGCGTCGCGCTCGCCGCACGGGACCTGGAACAACAGTCCTCCCGTGTGTGGGTGCTGTGTGGCGACAGCGAAATGGCAGAAGGGTCGGTGTGGGAAGCCCTGGACAAGGCAGGACAGCACCGGCTGGCCAACTTCACCGTGATCATCGACGTCAACCGCCTCGGCCAGAGCGGTCCCACGGAGCTGGGCTGGGACACCGACGCCTACGTCCGCCGTGCCGAAGCCTTCGGCTGCCGCGCTCTCGTCGTCGACGGCCACGACCTGGCGGCCGTCGAACAAGCCCTGGCTGTCGCGGACGACGGCCAGGCCCCCACCGTCATCGTCGCCAAGACCGTCAAGGGCCAGGGTGTCGCCGAGGTCGCGGACGCCGAGGGCTGGCACGGCAAGCCGCTGCCCGACGACCTGGCCGCCCGCGCGATCACGGAACTGGGCGGCGTACGCCACCACACCGTCCGCGGCCCCCAGCCGCCCGCCGCCACCTCCACCGACCCGGTCGCTCCGGTACAGGTGACGCTGCCGCAGTTCAAGACGGGCGAAGCCGTCGCCACCCGCGTCGCATTCGGCAAGACGCTCGCCGCGATCGGCGCCCGCCCCGACATCGTGGCTCTGGACGCCGAAGTGGGTAACTCCACCCACGCGGAGGACTTCGGCGAGGCACACCCCGAGCGGTACTTCCAGATCTACATCGCCGAACAGCAGATGATCGCCACCGCGGTCGGCATGGCCGTACGCGGCTACCACCCCTACGCCACCACGTTCGCAGCCTTCCTCACCCGAGCCCACGACTTCATTCGTATGGCCGCCATCTCCCAGATCTCGATGAGTCTGTGCGGTACCCACTGCGGTGTCGAGATCGGCGCGGACGGCCCCTCCCAGATGGGCCTGGAAGACCTCGCCATGATGCGCGCCATCCACGGCTCCACGGTGCTGTACCCCAGCGACGCCACATCCGCCACCGCCCTGACCGCTTCCATGGCGGACCTCGACGGCATCTCCTACCTGCGTACCACCCGGGGTGCCTACCCCGTCCTCTACGCACCCGACGAGACCTTCCCGGTCGGCGGATCGAAGACCCTGCGCGCCGGTGACAGCGACCAGGTAACTCTCCTGGGCGCCGGCGTCACCGTCCACGAGTGCCTTGCCGCCGCCGACCAGCTGGCCGCCGAAAACATCCGCGCCCGCGTCATCGACCTGTACTCCGTGAAGCCCCTGGATGTCGGCACCCTCGCTCGCGCCGCCCAGGAGACCGGTGCACTGGTCGTCGTCGAGGATCACCACCCCGAGGGCGGCATCGGCGAGGCTGTGCTGTCCGCACTCGCCGCACAGCGCCTCACCCCCGCATACGCCCACCTCGCCGTGCACGACCTGCCCGGCTCCGGGACCCCGGCCGAACTTCTCGACACCACAGGCATCTCACGCACCCACATCGCCCGCGCCGCCCACGACCTCGTCGACCACTGAGGCTGGTTCGGCCCCGGGGGGCCTCGATCATCTTCGGTCTGCTCGCGCTGGAGGACCTTGCCCCGGCTGTCACGCACCGAGTCCTGCCCGTGCTCGTCTGCACGGTGCTGCTCAGCGTCTCACCCACGGATCCACCGCGGGGCCGCTCGCGCGACGCCACGGAGCAGTGACGGCTGAGCCCCTGGCCTCCGATCCAGTCCGGCAACATGACGTCAACGACGGCAACTCAGTCGCCCGATCTCTCGGCATCGTGCCGAAGCCAGACATAGTCGACCGGCTGAGCGGCATTCCAGTTCTCGGCGAGGCCAGGTGCGACCGACACGAACCCGGCCGCCAGATAGCACCTCAGAGCCCTCCCGTTGTCCGGGTGCACGCGCATGAAGACATCGGCCCGACCAGACTCCTGAGCCTGCGCGAGCAGGCCCCGGACGAGCACGCGGCCGAACCCCTTCCCGCGGGCGTCGGGCGCCACGATGATCCGAGCCAGCTCGACCTCGTCCTCCTCGGCGTCGAACCACAATTCCCCGTAACCCACGAGGTTCTCGCCCTCGACGAGTACATGAGCCTGAACGTCGTCGTCCTGCTGCCACGCGGAGATCGTCTGTGCAGACACAGGGAACTCCTGCCGCCCGCACCACATGACGACTTCCGCGGAGGCCGTCGGCCAGTCCGCCACCGTGGCGGCGTGCGCGGTGGCGAAAGGGAGAAGATGCATATGTGTCAATCCGTCCTGGGCCCATGCCCTGATCCGATACGGGCACTGGCCGTAGGGCCCAGCTTCCGCGCAGGCCGACACTACGTGCCCCGCTCGGCCGCAACCAGCGCGATTCCGGGCGAAGCCTGTCGCCGGATCTCGACCTGGCGGACGCATCGATCGCGGCGCGGGCGCACGTTGCCGACGCCGCCGACCGTCAGTCGGGCACCAGGACAGCTCGCCCCGTGATGGCACCGTCGGCCGAGAATGGCAGGGACGGCCTTCCCGACACACGAGGCCACACACGTGACCGTGGGGCATTAGCACTTTCTGTCTGCCCCGGGGTCCGAAGAAGCGATCGTTTCCCGGTTGTTCACGATGACCTCATGCCTGAGCTTCGTGCGATCCGGGGTTGCGGCTTAGCTTCGCAGGGTCCAGTTCGCCCGAAACAGACGAGGCATAGATGTCCCTGCGGCATGCAGTCGCCAGCCTAGCCGTCCTGCCCGTGCTCGCCCTTCCGGCGACCGCCCAGGCGGCCACGGCCCAGCACCACCACCACGTACCGCCCCAGAAGACTCATTTCGACCTGCAGGCCCACCGTGGCGGCCTCGGCCTGACCACCGAGGAGTCCCTGGAGGGCTTCGGCAAGGCTCTGCGCCTCGGCGTGAGCACCCTGGAGCTGGACACCCACATCACCAAGGACCAGAAGGTCGTGGTCAACCACGACCGGCAGATCAGCGCCCAGAAGTGCAAGGACACCGGTCCCGTGACGCCCGGTGACCCGATGTACCCGTATGTCGGCAAGTACATCAAGGATCTGACGCTGGCCCAGATCAAGAGCATGGACTGCGGCTATCAGCAGCTGCCCGGCTTCCCCGAGCAGGAGCAGATCAAGGGCTTCCGCATGGTGGAGCTCAAGGACGTCCTCAACCTGGTCAAGAGCTACAAGGCCAAGCAGGTCAAGCTGAACATCGAGACCAAGGTGGAGGCCGGCGCCCCCGAGCAGACCGCGCCGCGCGAGCTGTTCGTCCGGCGTGTCTTCGAGGAGATCCACCGTTCCGGGATCGAGAAGCAGGTCACCATCCAGTCCTTCGACTGGGGAGCGCTGAAGGCGATGCACAAGCTCGCACCGTCGTACCCGCTGGTGGCGCTGACGAACTACGACTTCCTCGAGGTCGGCAAGCCCGGCGCCTCCCCGTGGCTCGGTGGCATCGACGCCGACGACTACGACGGCGACTTCGTCAAGGCCGCCGCTGCCGTCCCCGGTGTCACCGCGCTGTCCCCGAACTACGGTTTCCCGCAGAACGGCACGATCGCCGACCCGGCCTTCCGCTTCTACCCCGACAAGAAGATGATCTCCGAGGCCCATGAGCGCGGCCTGAAGGTCATCCCGTGGACCTGTGACGACCCCGCCACCATAGAGGCGCTCATGGACATGGGCATCGACGGCATCATCACCGACTACCCCAACCGCGTGCGGGACATCATGGCCGACCGCGGCATGCGCCTGCCCAAGGCCTACCACGCGCCGCGTCACTGACACCCGGCACATCGCGGACGCGTACGCCCCGGAGCGCCGAGTTCCGGGGCGTACGCCGTCACCCGGCCGAGGCCGTTACGAGCGGCCCGGTGCCGGCCGCGCCAGTTCGACGTTGAACTGGGCACCGGTCAGCAGAGCCAGATTGGTGAACCAGACCCAGATCAGGAAGACGACGAGCCCGGCGAGCGAGCCGTACAGCCGGCTGTACGAGCCGATGTGCGTGGCGTACAGGGCGAATCCGGCCGAGGCGACCAGCCACAGGAACGCGGCGAGCACCCCGCCGGGCAGCCCCCGCCTCAGACCCCTGGCCGACGCCGGCCCGGTACGGAACAGCACCATGATCAGACAGGCGACCAGGAACACCAGGACGGGCCACTTCAGCACCGCCCACAGCGTTTCACTGGCATGTGCCAGGCCCAGCCGGTGTCCCAGCCAGCGGGCCAGCGGTCCGGTCAGCACCAGGGCGAACGCGCTGGTCATGAGCAGCAGGAGAAGTCCCACGGCGGTGGCCACGATGATGTGGGCCTTGCGCAGCGCCGGCCGCTTGTCCCGCACCCCGTGCTGGGCGTGCAGTGCCCTGCGGAAGACGGCCAGATAGCTGGAGGCGGACCACACCGCGCTGACGGTCCCCGTCGCGATCAGCAGCCATACGGCGCCGCGTTCGTGGGTCGCGGCCTCCAGCGGCTGGCGCAGCGCGGCTCCGGACTCCGCCGGGGCGAAGGCGGTGATGTCGGTGATCAGCGCGTCGGTGGCCCGGGGATTGGCCAGGCCGATCAGAGCGACGGTGACCAGCAGCGCCGGGAGCAGAGCGAGGATGGCGTAGTACGTCAGGGCGGCGGCCCAGTCCGAGAGGTCGTCCTTCCAGATCGATACAGGGGTACGGCACAGAGCGGACCGCCAGTGGGCGGCCCGCCCTGCAGGGCCGGCCTGGCGGGGGACGTGTCCGGCGGCGGTTGCGGTGGTCTTGCTCGGCACGGCTGGTTCTCCGGGGACGTGGTCAGGCGCGGCGCGGCCTGGCAGCGCCGGGGGAGGCAGCGGATCCCCCGGTGTATGGACATCCTTGCTACCACTTCCGCTTCTGCCACCGTCACCGGGCCGTACACCCGCCGCGACCGGCCGCTTGGCGGCGGAGGTCGGTCGTCGACCGATGTCAGCGCCACGACCACGGCGGTTGTCAGGGCTCGGAGCAGCTCACAGACCGACTGTGCGCTGGTGCGGGATCGGCACCGGCGTCTCGGCCTGCTGCACCGCCACCGTCCGCATCGGGGCGGGAATCCTGATGCCTTCGGCCCGGTAGCGCTGGTGCAGGCGCTTGATGAACTCGTGCTTGATCAGATACTGGTCGCTGAATTCACCGGCCCGCAGGATCACCGTGAAGTTGATCCTGGAATCCCCGAAGGTGTGGAACCGGACGGCCGGTTCATGGTCGGGGACGCCGCCGGTGATGTCGGTCATGACGCTCTCGACGACCTCGGCGGTCACGCGCTCGACGTGCTCCAGGTCGCTGTCGTAGCCGACTCCGACCTGGACCAGCACCGACATCTGCTGTTCCGGCCGGTTGAAGTTGGTCATATTGGTGCCGGCGAGCTGGGCGTTGGGGATGATCACCAGGTTGTTCGACAGCTGACGCACCACGGTATTACGCCAGTTGATGTCGACCACGTACCCTTCCTCGCCGCTGCTCAGCCGGATGTAGTCGCCGGGCTGCACCGTCTTCGAGGCGAGGATGTGCACGCCCGCGAACAGGTTGGCGAGGGTGTCCTGCAGCGCCAGAGCGACCGCGAGGCCGCCCACACCCAGGGCGGTGAGGAGCGGGGCGATGGAGACGCCCAAAGTCTGCAGTACGACGAGAAAGCCCATCGCCAGCACCACGATGCGCGTGATGTTGACGAAGATGGTGGCCGACCCCGCCACACCGGACCGGGACTGGGCGACGGACCGCACCAGACCGGTGATCACCCGTGCCGCGGTCAGTGTGGCGACCAGGATGAGCAACACCGTCAGTGTCCGGTTGACGTTGCGTCCGACCTGCGAGGTCAGCGGAAGCACCGCGGCGGCCGCCGCCACGCCCGCAGCTATCGCCGCCCAGGGCGCCAGCGTCCGCAGGGTGTCGACGATGACGTCGTCCCCGCTCCACCGCGTCCGGCGGGCACGCTCGCCCAGCCACCTCAGGGCGGCGCGCAGCAACAGTCCCGCCAGGACGCCCGCCACCACCATGACCCCGGCGACGATCAGGTCATGGAGCGTGAGTGCCCGGTTCACCGGTTGCCTCCCGCCGGCAGGACGAGCGGACCGGCGGCGGAACCCGTTGGAGGGCGCCATATGTGATTCATTGTCACCTTGTGTTACCTGCTTGATCGTCGGATCCGGAACGATCTTCCATCCTGCCGCATCCGACGGGCGGTGTGTGCGGCAGGCGGCCTCGGCACCCTGGGGGACGACCCAGGGGACATGAGGGCAGATCGGGCGTGGCATCCCACGGCGCGCAGGCTCTCGACGGTCTCGTCCACGGCGGCTCGGGCACCATCACGGGCTGGAACCGCCGTTCGAGGGCGGCGACCTTCTCGATGTTCTTGGGGTACTCGGCGATGGTGGTCGCGCCGACGAGACAGAAGCCATTGCATCGCGGACCCGGCACGGGAGTGATGTCGTACCGAGCACGAAATGGTTGCGGTCTCTACTTCCCATCGTGGTTCCATCGGCTCTGCGACACCATGGCGACGCATGAGCAGAGACCGCTACGTCGACTTCATGCGCGCATGGGCCATCCTCCTGGTGGTGACGGGGCACTGGCTGATCACCGCCTTGGTCCTGGGACCGGGTGGGCAGATCACCGCGCCGGAGCTCCTGGCGACCATTCCCTGGACCCAGTGGCTGACCCTGGGGTTCCAGATCATGCCGCTGTTCTTCCTCGCCGGGGGCCACGCAGCGGGCGGCTCCTGGTCGCGAGCCCGTGAGACGGGTGACACGGCCGCCGGATGGGTGGGACAGCGGGCGTTGCGGCTGCTGCTTCCGGTGGCGGTGTACAGCGGGCTGGTGCTGCTCGCCGTCGGGATCTGCTCGGCTGTCGGCGTGGACCCGGACACTCTCGCGCTGGTGGGGTGGGCGATGGCGATGCAGTTCTGGTTCCTTCCGGTGTATCTGATCCTCAGCGTCCTGACTCCGTCGCTGCACGCGGCGCACCGGCGCTGGGGTCTGCTCGTTCCCGTGGTGATGGGCGCTGCCGCCCTTGCGGCCGACGCGTTGGCACTGGCGGTACGGGTGCCGTACATCGGTCTGCTCAACTATGTGCTGGTGTGGGGCGTTGCCTACCAGCTGGGCTTCTGCTGGCGCGACGGCCTGCTGACGGGGCGTCGGCGGATGCCGGCCGCGATGGCGGCGGGCGGGGGACTGGCCTGCGCGGTGCTGATCACGCTCGGGCCGTTCCCGGTCAGCCTGATCCTGGTGACCGGGCAGGACCCCAGCAACACCGATCCGCCGTCGGCGGCCATGCTGGCGTGGGCAGTGGCCCAGGTTGGCCTATGTCTGCTCGCCGCGCCGGCGGTACGGCGGCTTCTGGACCGCGAGCGTGTCTGGCGAGCGGTGCGCCACGTGGGCGGCGCCAGCATGACGCTGTACCTGTGGCACATGCTGCCGGTGCTCGTCGTCGCCGCCGCGTTCTATCTGACCGGGATCGCGCCCGAGCCGGCGTTCGGGTCCGGGGCATGGTGGGGGCTGCGGCTGCCCTGGCTGCTGGTTCTCGGAGTTGTCCTGGTCGGCGTTCTGCTGGCGCTACGACCGCTGGAGCGTCGGCAGGCGCTCCTGTACGAGCGAATCCGGCCGGCCATCGGCTTGCGCCGTCCCTGGCCGCTGTGGCTCGGCCTGGCGACAAGCGTCGCCGCTCTGACCTGGTTCGCCATGCGGGGCTTCGCGTACGGCGGCCGCTTCCCTGCGCTGCCCACGCTGAGCCTGGCGCTGGGCACGACGCTGGTGACGGCCCACCGACGGACGGCAGTGCACAAAACTCCCGACGAGCCCAAGAGCGCCTTGAAGAGGGCAGCCTGACACCATGTCGGGCCGCGTCCGCGGCCGTTGTGGCATCGATCCGGCAACTACTCATGGAGCTCTGAGTAGTTGCCCTCAGGTGCGAGGCGGTCGTGGCCTTCTACCGTCTGGATCATGTGGTCGGTTCGGGGTCTCACCAGTGATGTCGTCGTTGTGTTGTCGGGTGTCTGCTGTCCGGCCGCCCGAAGGGTCGGGGGAGGGAGCCGCGGATGCTGAGGAGGCGCCCCGGTCCTTGGGTTCTGTGGCTCACCGGCACTGTGCTGGCTGTGGGCGTGTCCGTGGTCGGTTACCGGGTGTGGGAGGGAGAACCGTATCCGACAGTCGTGCCTGATCAGGTTGCGGAACGCCTCAAGGGGGAGGCGCAGCGGGTCTACGAGGAAGTGGCGCTGCCTGGCCGGCCTGGTGTGAGTTCCAGTGGCGTGGAGACGGGCACGTGTTACTACCGGGGGCTGAGGTCCATCGCCCATATCGACGAAGGCCGTGGCGACGTGCGCAGCTTTGTTCTCGAGTGGCAGGTGACGGACGTCCTGCGGAGCGACGCCCGTGCCGGACAGGAGCGCGTACGCCGACGGCTGGAGTACGAGGGCTGGAGGCTCACCGGCGAGAACTTCTCCGACATGGGCTTCCGCTTCGAGCGCCCGGACACCGACGAAACGGTCGCCGTGGACTGGTACGAGCACACCGGGACGCTCGCCGTGAGTGTCCATACCTCGTGCGGGAAGCTTCCGGCCGGCTTCGACGAGTACGCATGGCCGAGTTCCGAATGGAGCGCCGGGTGACCACCGCGCGGAGCACGTCCCCCTGAGGGAACGGCTCGTGCGACGGCGTCGGCCGCGGCCCGGTGGCACCGGGCCGCGGCCGGAACGGACGAGCGGGGTCAGCGGGCGGAGAAGGCCGGGTCGCTGGTGCTCGCGTGGCCGCTCTCCACGTGGGCGGCCAGACGACGCACGAAGGTGCCGTCGTGGTCGGCGGTCACGGTCAGGTCGTACCAGCCATGGGTGCGCTCGGTCCTGGCCGAGTGCACCACGTGGGCGCCGGGGCGCAGCCGGTAGGTGGCCGGCTTGTGCTTGCCGTACTCGTCCTTGATCGTGAGCGTGACGGTCCTGTGGCCGTCGTTGGTCAGGACCAGGCGCACGGCTCCGTCGTTGCCGTCGTGGCGGGCAGCAATCTCGGGGCCCGCAGCGGTGACCTTGCCGGCGAACTGGCGCAGGAAGCCGTTGGGACCGTGGACGGTGAAGTCGTAGGCGCCGTGGGAGTTCGCGGAGACGTTCCAGACGCCGGACAGCGAGTGCCTCGAACCGACGGTGTACGTCCACGGGCCGGAGGCGTCCGTCGCGGAGGTGACCAGGAAGCCGGCGCCGGCCTGGCCGTGGGAGGCGAAGTCGATCCGCAGCGAGCCTGCGGCACTGATCTTGCCGTCGGCCGTCAGGTCGTACGGGATGGGCCGGGCGGGGCGCAGACCGTGCTCCTGGCGGGGCAGCGCGCCCTTGGCCGGCGGTGTCGGCACGTAGTCGGGGTGCCGGTCACCGTCCGGCGGCAGGTAGCCGGTGGTGTCGGGCAGGCGCGGTGTGTGGCTGTCCTTGTGCCGGAAGTCGAACGCCGTGGTCAAGTCGCCGCAGACGGCGCGGCGCCAGGGGGAGATGTTGGGCTCCGTCACGCCGAAGCGGCGCTCCATGAACTGGATGATCGACGTGTGGTCGAAGGTCTGGGAGCAGACGTATCCGCCCTTGCTCCACGGCGAGACCACGAACATCGGGACGCGTTGCCCCAGGCCGTACGCCCCTGCGGGGCGGCCGCTGTCGCCTGCGTACAGGTCGCCGCCGACATCGACGGTGGACTTGCCCTGGGCGGCCGAGCCGGCCGGGAAGGGCGGCACGACGTGGTCGAAGAATCCGTCGTTCTCGTCGTAGGTGATGAACAGCGCCGTCTTGCTCCACACATCGGGGTTGGAGGTGAGCGCGTCCAGGACCTGCGAGATGTACCAGGCGCCGTAGTTGGCGGGCCAGTTCGGGTGCTCGGTGAAGGCCTCGGGCGCGACGATCCAGGAGACCTCGGGCAGCTTGCCGGCCTTCACGTCGGCACGGAGGACGTCGAAGAAGCCCTCGCCCTTGCGCGCGTCGGTGCCGGTGCGCGCCTTGTCGTACAGCGGGTCGCCGGGCTCGGCGTTGCGGTACTGGTCGAAGTACAGCAGCGAGTTGTCGCCGTAGTTGCCGCGGTAGGCGTCGCCGATCCAGCCCCAGCCGCCGTCCGCGTCCAGGCCGTCGCCGATGTCCTGGTAGATCTTCCAGGAGACGTCGGCGTTCTCCAGCCGCTCCGGATACGTGGTCCAGGAGTAGCCCGCCTCGTCGTTGCCGAGGACCGGGCCGCCGCCCTTGCCGTCGTTGCCTGTGCAACCCGTCCACATGTAGTAGCGGTTCGGGTCGGTGGAGCCCATGAACGAGCAGTGGTAGGCGTCGCAGACCGTGAAGGCGTCGGCGAGCGCGTAGTGGAACGGTATGTCCTCACGGGTCAGGTGCGCCATCGTCGTGGCGGACTTGGCCGGGATCCACTGGTCGTACTTGCCCTTGTTGAAGGCGGCCTGGGTGTCGTTCCAGCCGTGCGGCAGGTCCTCCAGGAAGGTCAGGCCGAGGTCCTTGGCGTCCGGATGGAAGGGCAGGATCTCCTTGGTGCCGTCCGACTGGTACCAGACCGGCTTGCCGCTCGGCAGCGTCACCGGGTGCGGGTCCCCGAAGCCCCGAACGCCGCGCAGCGTGCCGAGGTAGTGATCGAAGGAACGGTTCTCCTGCATGAGGACGACGATGTGCTCGATGTCCTTGATGGAGCCGGTCCGGCGGTTCGCGGGGATCTCCGCCGCGCGAGCGATGCTGGTGGAGAGAGCGGACAGAGCGGCAGTGCCGCCCGCAAGTTGCATGAACCGTCTGCGGTCGATGGCATTCATGAAGAGCATGTCTCCCGGAAAATCCGTGGGCCGTAAAGTGTGCAGCGGCCAGCATTTCCCAACTTGTTCAAACAAGTGGCGGCGGAGAAGCGAACCGTTCGGGAAACCTGTGCCAACCCGGCCCGGTGGCCGGAGGCAGGGCGGACCGGGCTGAAGCGGCTCGAACGCCGGGAACACCCCACCAGGGCACTGCTGTTCACCTTGGCCGCAGCGCGCGGCGCGGAACGCCGGCGGTCCTGGCTCCGGGCATCGGTCCGTCGCGCCCACCGGGTGGAGCGCAGCGTGCGGGCTCCACCCGTCGGCGAATCCGGCCGCGGTGAACGTCATCCGCGTCTGCCTGCACGCTGCGAGCATCGGACGGCCGGCGGCAGGGCTCGCCCGTTCCCGGGCAGCTGTCAGGGAACCTTGGGCGAGCTGCGGTCCTCCTGCTGCCTCGCTGCGTGGAGCCTTCTTTCCCGGACGGGTCGGGTGCCGGATGCGCCCATCGGTGGCTCCTGCGGGGCGGATCGGCGCGCGCGGTGGCGCGTGTGCGCGCCAGGCGTCGCAGGGCAGGCGGGACGGTTACGGACGTGCCTGGGCCTCGAGGCCGAGATCCGGTGCGACTCAGGGCCGACGGCTCAGCGCTGTCGGCCCTGAGTCGCCGGCGTCGCGCCCGGGCCGGTCCGACGAGCCAGCGCGTTGTTGCCTATCGAGTTGTGGACGCTGAAACTCACCGCGTCGGAGCAGTACCGGTCGTCGGACCACTCGACGGGGCGGCCCTCGCGGGTGGTCGTGACCCGGCGCACCCGCAGCAGCGGACTCGTCCGGCGCACGCCCAGCAGTTCGGCGTCCTGCGCTCCCGCCGCGACGGCGTCGATCAGATGCTCACCGTATGCGAAGACCAACCCCGAGTCCTCGTACAGCCGTTGCGTCACTGATGAACACTCCGGCTCGATGCGCTCGACAGCCGGGGCGATCCAGTCCGCGTACACCGTCCGTTCCAGCAGCACCGGTTCGCCGTCCAGGCCGCGCAGTCGCAGGACGTGCAGCACCGGTACGCCGATGGGCATCTGGAGTCGTACCGAGTCCTGGGCGGTCGTGGGGCGGTACTCCGAGGACACCACCCGGCCCGTCGCCGTGCGGCCCATCGCGCGCGCCCACTGGGCGAAGCTGCGCAGCTCGGCGAAGCTCTGATTGCGGCGGCTGGCGAGCACCACGCGCCGCGCGCCCTGCCGGGACCCGATCAGGCCCTCCGACGTCAGGGTGGCGACGGCCTGCCGGACGGTGCCGCGCGAGACGCCGTAGCGCGCAGCGAGTTCTGTCTCGGGGAGCAGCCGGCTGCCCACCGCGTACTCCTCGCGATCGATCGCCTGGCGCAACTCCTCGGCGATCTCCTCGTGTCGGGCTGCCATGGTTCCCTCTCGTGCTGTGCGCAGTGTGCAGGTGAACCAGCGTAGACGAGAACGGGAAGGGGGTCGTTCTCCTGGGGGGCATCCGGCGAGTGTGCAGAAGAGTGGTGGTCACAGTTGCCCCTCTGTTCACCGAGACGACATGGAGGACGTGCCTACTGAGGTCAACTTGTTCAAACAAGTTCTCTGTCGAGCCCCAGCGGGGATCTCCGCCCGGGGCGCCACACCAGGAGAGATCGTGACGTTGCCCCTGTCCAGGATCGCCGTGCTCACCGGCGGCCTCGCCGTCGCCGCACTCAGCCTCAGCGCCTGTGGCGCAGCCACCAGCCAGTCCGCCACCACCCCGGACGGCAAGAAGGCGAACACCGCCACCTCCGCGACGGACTTCGGCGGCATGGACGCCCTCGTCGCCGCGGCGAAGAAGGAGGGCACGCTGCACGCCATGGCCCTGCCCCGCGACTGGGCAAACTACGGCGCGCTGATCGACGGCTTCACCGAGAAGTACGGCATCAAGATCGAGGTCGAGAACCCCGACGGCAGCAGCCAGGACGAGATCAACGCGGTCACCTCGCGCAAGGGCCAGGACCGTGCCCCCGACGTGCTGGACCTTGGCAGCTCATTCGCCCTGAGCGGGGCCCAGCAGGGACTGTTCGCGTCGTACAAGGTCGCCTCGTACGACGACATCCCGGCCGCGCAGAAGGACCCGCAGGCACGCTGGTACAACGACTACGGCGGCTACGTCTCCATCGGCTGCGACGCCAAGCGCGTCAAGCACTGCCCCAGCACCTTCAAGGACCTCCTCAAGCCCGAGTACAAGGGCCAGGTCGCGCTCAACGGCAACCCGACCAAGTCCGGCTCCGCGTTCGGCGGTGTCTACGCGGCGGCCCTGGCGAACGGCGGTTCCCTCGACGACGTCCAGCCGGGACTGGACTTCTTCGCCGAGCTGAAGAAGAACGGGAACTACACGCCGGTCGAGTCGACCCCGGCGACGGTCGAGAAGGGCGAGACGCCCATCAGTATCGACTGGGACTACCTCAACGCCGGCTACGCCGACGAGTTCAAGAGCAAGGGCGTCGACTGGAAGGTCTCCGTCCCGTCCGACGGCCGGTACGCGCAGTACTACTCGCAGGCCATCACCAAGGACGCGCCGCACCCCGCGGCCGCCCGCCTCTGGCAGGAGTACCTGTACAGCGTCGAGGGCCAGAACATCTGGCTCAAGGGCTACGCCCGCCCGGCGCTGATGCCCGCCATGGAGAAGGCGGGGACGCTCGACAAGGACGCCGCCGCCAAGCTGCCCGAGGTCTCGGGCGCGGTCACGTTCCCGACCGAGGCCCAGCAGAACAAGGCCAAGGGCGTCATCGCCCAGGGCTGGGGCAAGGCCGTCTCGGGATGACCTCCGGCATGTCTGTCACTTCCGCGCCGCCCCCCGTCGTCGCTGCGCCCGCCGCCGCTGCCGCGGGGCGGCGGCGCCGGGGGGCCGGGTGGCTCGCCGTCGTTCCGTTGCTCGTCTTCGTGGCGATCGCCTTCGGGATCCCGGCCCTGGCCATGCTGAACGGCGCCTTCACGGTCAAGGACCCGGCCACCGGCGCCACGTCCTACACCACCGCCAATCTGACCACGTCGCTGCACGGCGCCTATCTGACAGCGCTCCTGGGCAGCGTAAAACTGTCCGCGGTCTCGGCGGCCATCGCCATGCTCCTCGGGTTGTTGCTCGCGCAGGCCGTGGTGGTCTCCCGCTTCCGCGCACTGCGCGAGGCCGTACTCACCGCCTCCGGGGTGCTGGCGAACTTCGGCGGTGTCCCGCTCGCCTTCGCCTTCGTCGCGACGCTCGGCAACTCCGGTGTCCTCACAAGGCACCTGGGCCTCGCCGACGCGGGTTGGACCCTGTACAGCTTCTGGGGCCTGACTCTCACGTACCTCTATTTCCTGATCCCGCTGATGGTCCTCACCATCACGCCCGCCCTCGACGGGCTGCGCTCCCAGTGGCGCGAGGCCGCCCGGAACAACGGCGCCACGCATGCCCAGTACTGGCGGCACGTCGCCCTGCCGGTGCTCGCGCCGTCGTTGCTCGGTGGTCTGGTGCTGCTGTTCGGCAGCGCGTTCGCCGCCTACGCCACTGCCGCCGCGATGGTCGGTAGCTCGGTCCCGCTGGTCACGCTGCAGATCGCCGACGCCATCTCGGGCAACGTCCTGGTCGGCCAGGAGAACGTGGCTCTGGCCCTCAGCCTCGACATGGTCCTCGTCGCGGGCCTGGTGATGGCCGTGTACCTGCCCCTGCAACGACGGAGCGCGCGATGGCTCGCCTGAACACCACCTTCCGCCCCGGACGGGCCGCGGTTCTCGCCGTCGCCGGGCTCTACTTCCTGGTGCCGCTGGCAGCCTCCGTGATCTTCACGGTCGATGTGCCGGGTCAGGGCCTGAACGTCGACGCGTACGCGCGGATCCTCGGCACCGACGGCTTCCTGCCCAGCCTGGTGCTCTCCCTCGAACTGGCCGCCGCCACGATCGCCGTCGTTCTGCTGCTGATGGTGCCCGCCATGGTCGCGCTGCGGCTCGGCGCACCCCGGCTGCGGCCCGTGGTCGAGGTCATCTGCTCGCTGCCGCTGATCGTCCCGCCGATCGCGTTCGTCGCCGGGATCGGAACGGTCCTCAAGTGGGGTCCCGAGTACCTCGCGACGACGCCGCTCTTCCAGACGTTCGTCGCGCTCCAGAACCCGGACTTCCCGATCGTGCTCGTCCTCGCCTACGTCGTGATGGCTCTGCCGTTCGTCCACCGTGCCCTCGACGCGGGGCTTCGCGCCGTCGACGTGCGCACGCTCGTCGAGGCCGCCCGCAGCTGCGGTGCGGGCTGGCCGCAGGCCCTCGTCCGCGCGGTGCTGCCGAACCTCCGCGGTGCGCTGCTCAACGCGGCGTTCCTCACGCTGGCACTCGTACTGGGGGAGTTCACCGTCGCCCAGCTCCTCGGCTTCCAGCCATTCGCCGTGTGGATCTACAGCATCGGCGGCTCCCAGGCCCAGATGTCCGTCGCCGTGTCCGTGCTCAGCCTGTTCCTGACCTGGGCACTCCTCCTGGCGGTCGCCACCCTCGGCGGCCGCCGCGCCCCCTCCCGTACCGTCTCCCAGGGATGACCCTCACCATGACGATCACCACGCCGGAGAAGGCCGCCACGACCGGCGCCGCAACCGTCGAATTCCGCGGCATGCGCCGCAAGTTCGGCGCGACCGTCGCCCTCGACGGCCTCGACCTGACCGCGCGGCCCGGAGAACTCCTCGCCCTGCTCGGCCCGTCCGGCTGCGGCAAGACCACCGCACTGCGCGTGCTCGCCGGGTTCGAACACCCCGACTCCGGCGAGGTACTCGTCGACGGTGAGGACGTGACCCGGGTGCCGGCCCACCGCCGCGACGCCGGGATGGTCTTCCAGTCGTACAGCCTTTTCCCGCACCTCACCGCGCTCGACAACGTCGCGTTCGGGATGCGCATGCGCAAGGTCCGTACGGCCGAGCGGCGCGCCCGCGCCGCCGAGCTGCTGGAGCTGGTGGGCCTCGGGGACAGGGGTGAGCGCTTCCCGCACCAGCTTTCCGGCGGGCAGCAGCAGCGCATCGCACTCGCCCGCGCGCTCGCGCTGCGCCCGCGGGTCCTGCTTCTCGACGAGCCGCTGTCCGCGCTCGACGCCAAGGTGCGGCTGGCGCTCCGCGAGGAGATCCGTCGCCTGCAGCAGGAACTCGCCATCACCACACTCTTTGTGACGCACGATCAGGAGGAGGCGCTCTCGATGGCCGACCGCGTCGCCGTGATGCGCGCGGGACGGCTGGAGCAGTGCGCGGCCCCCGCCGAGCTGTACGCGAGGCCCGCCACCGCGTTCGTCGCCGAGTTCGTCGGCACCATGAGCCGGATCCCGGGCGTCCTCGATGCCGAGCGCACGACGGTGACGGTCCTGGGACGACGGCTTCCCGTGGACGGTGACCCGGGCGAAGGCGACGACGTGGACGTCCTCGTACGACCCGAAGCGGTCCGGCTCGCCGTGGACGACACGGCCGACGCCAGGGTCGTAGCCACCGCCTTCCTCGGCGCCGTCACCCGAGTCACCGTCCGCCTCGCCGACGGCACCGAGGTGAAGGCCGACCTGCAGACACACGAAGCGGCGGTACTCACCGCGGGCACCGCCGTGACCGTGATGCTCCCGGACCGGCCGGTGCTCGTCGCGGCGCGGCGCCACTGACCCCGGCGCCGCCGCATCCGAACGCCCGCAGGACGTCTGCAGGCGCACAGCCCTGCAGCACGTCGACACCCGCCCTACGCCGAGCCGCCGAAAGAGATCTTTGTGAAGCAACCCAGCACCACGCCCGTTCAGCCATCGCTGCTGGAAGCCGTGCTGTTCGACATGGACGGCACCCTCGTGGACACCGAGCAGCTGTGGTGGGGGGCCGTCGACGAGGTGGCTGCCGGTTTGGGGTACGCACTCACGGAGGCCGACCAGCCCGATGTGCTGGGCCGCCCCGTGGAGCACACGGCGAAGGCACTGGGCCGGGCCGCCGGAGTTCCGGTCGACGCGGTCGCCGCCGATCTCCACAGGGAATTCGCGGCCCGGGTGCGCGCCGACGTCGTGCCGCGCCCCGGCGCCGTCGAGCTGCTCGTGGCGCTGCGCAGCGAAGGCGTTCCCACCGCCTTGGTCACGGCCTCGCCGCGGCACGTCGCCGACACCGTCGTGAAGGCCCTGGAGGCTCTGGGTGCGGGCCGGTTCACCACCACGGTCACCGCCGACGACACGCTCCGCACGAAACCCGACCCCGACCCCTACCTCGCCGCCTGCCAAGCCCTCGGTGTGTCCCCGGGCGCCTGTGTGGCCGTGGAAGACACCCCCACGGGCGTCGCCTCGGCGGAGGCGGCGGGCTGCCACGTCCTCGCGGTCCCGTCCGTCGCACCCATCGAACCGAGGGACCGGCGCACGGTTCTCGGGAGCCTGGAGGAGGCGTCCTTGGGGCTCTTGAGTGCGCTGGTGCGTGCCGGGGTACCGGACCCGCGTGCGCTCACCGAGCCGACGCCGGCTCGGGGGAGGCGCGCCCTGGGCCCGGCCCGTTGAGTCTGGGCGCGGTGGTGGGCGCGGGCACCGGCCCGGAGAGCGACGCTTCCACCTGACCGTGCACGCAGTTGACGCGATACCCGTCACCACGCCTGGCCACCGGAGTGCTGTGCACCCTCCTGCAACGGGTCGCCGCCGTCGTGCGGCGATGTTCCCGCTCGGCGCCTCCGCCGGTGGCTATTCGCGCTCTCCCGCCGTTCCACCGGCGGCGAGCCGCATGAGGTCCGTGGTGAAGTCGACGTCGTCGGCGGTGTGTTCGGCGCGGGTGGCGTTGCCGCCGAACTGGTGTTGGTAGCCGGTCCAGGCGCTGTCGGCGATCGACCGGCCGACGCCGCTGCGCAGCAGGAGTACGAGTTCGGTGGCGGCGCGCTGGATCCGGTCGCCGAGCGCGGCCTGGCCCCAGTCCTCGGGTGCGGCGAAGAGGGAGGTGGGTGCGGGGAGAGCGCGCAGGAAGGCGAACAGGGGCCGGAGTTGCTCGTCGACAACCATGGCGTGCCGGGACGTGCCCGCGGTGGCGGCGAGGATGACCGGTTTGGCGATGAGCAGGTCGTTGTCGAGGATGTCGGCGAAGGACTTCAGCAGCCCGCTGATGCCTGCCTTGTACACGGGTGTGCTGGCGATGACGGCGTCGGCAGCGGCAAGGCGCTCGAACGCGGTCTTGAGGCGCTCGCCGGGGTATCCGGAGACGATCGCCTGGGCGATGTCGACCGCGAGCGGGCCGAGTTCGATGACACCGACGGTCGCGGAACTGCCGGATTCGAGGAGCAGGTCGAGAACCTTCTGCGCGGTGCGATCCGCGAGAAGGCGGGTGGACGAGGGTTCGCTCACACCAGCGCTGACGACGACGAGGCGCAACGGCTCGTCCACTTCGGCGGAATCGTGCGGGGCGGAGGTGTTGAGGCTCATACGGGGTTCCTTACCTCTTCCTTGGGTGCGGTGGATGTCGTTGCCTCGCACTCGGCGGCGTCGAGGCGCGCGAGGCCGACGTCGCGGAGCACCTCGCCCGGGAGAAGGCCTCGCGCGCCTCGATCGCGAGTGGAAACGCTGCCTGCCCTGGTCACACGGCCGACGGGAAGTGTGCCTCGACGGCCGGGTCGCTGTCCTGGTACGGGGACGCGCCTGAGAGGTTGTCGCCGCGGTTCGGGTTCGGGCGCGGCTGCCGTGGCTCGGCATCGCCGTACTTCTCCGTGACCCGGGTGCTGTGGACGGGGGCGTCGGACACTCCGGGGGCGCGCCTGGCGGCCATCTCCTTGCGAAGCACCGGGACGACCTCGGTCCCGAGCAGCTCGACCTGCTCGAGCGCCATCTCGACGGGCAGCCCCATGCCGTCGAGCGCGAAGAGCTGGCGCTGGTAGTCGCCGAAACCCTCCTGGAAGGTGAGGGTCTTGTCGATGACCTCCTGCGGACTGCCGACGCTCAGGGGTGTGCGGGTCATGTAGTCGTCGAGCGAGCTCCCCCGGAAGACCGGGTACTCCTCGAAGTACGGGCGGAAGGTGTTCACGGCATCCTGGGAGCGTCGGGCGATGAACGCCTGCCCGCCCAGACCGACGATTGCTTGTTCCTTCGTGCCGTGCCCGTAGTGCTCGAAACGTGCGCGGTAGAAGTCCACGAGCGGCTTGAAGTGCAGGTTCGGCGCCAGGATGTGATTGGCGAAGTACCCGTTTCCGTAGTAGGCGGCCTGCTCGGCGATCTCGGGCGTGCGGATCGAGCCGTGCCAGACGAACGGCGGCACATCGTCCAAGGGCCGCGGGGTCGAGGTGAAGCCTTGCAACGGGGTGCGGAAGGTGCCCTCCCAGTCCACGACATCCTCCCGCCAGAGCCGGTGCAACAGGTTGTAGTTCTCCAGAGCGAGAGCCACACCCTTGCGGATGTCCTTGCCGAACCATGGATAGACCGGCACCGTGTTGCCGCGCCCGACCATGAGATCGAGCCGTCCCTTCGCCACGTGCTGGAGCATGGCGTAGTCCTCGGCGATCTTCACCGGGTCATTCGTGGTCATGAGCGTGACCGAGGTGCTGAGGATGATGCGCTCGGTCAGCGCGGCGATGTGCGCGAGCAGGGTGGTGGGCGAGGACGGGATGAAGGGGGGATTGTGGTGCTCGCCGAGTGCGAACACGTCCAGGCCGACCTCGTCGGCCCGCTGGGCCACTCGCACCAGGTTGCTGATGCGTTCCGCCTCGCTCTGGGTGTAGCCGGTGACCGGGTCGGGTGCGATGTCGCCGACCGTGAAGATTCCGAACTGCATTCTGTCCGTCTTTCTGTGTTGTCCCTGGGCGAGGACACCCCTCCGCCACCGGGTCCGGATCGTTTCGCCGTGTGACAGCGGCCGGTCCTGGGCGTCGTGGGTCACGTCACCGACCGTGTCCGGTCCGAGCGTGATGGGGCCCTGACATCGACGGGTTTGTCATGTCCCGCAGCGGTCGAAAGGGTGGTGCAGGCCCTGCGCACCGCACCGGCGTCGGGGACGCCGGTGCGGGGCATGTCGGCGGAGCCTCGTGATACCTCGCGTCAGCCGACGCGCAGCGGAGCGAGGGCGTTGCTCCAGGCGACGACCTGGTCGAGGGTGGTGGTGAGGGAGTCGCGGTGGAGATCGGCGGGCTTGAAGACGCTGAAGTTCTCGAAGTCGGTGAACAGGGAGAACGCCACCTGGGAGCGGACGTCCGCCATCTGCAGCTCACCGGCGATCAGACGCAGGTGCTCCACGGCGCGGGTGCCGCCGGTGGAGCCGTAGCTGACGAAGCCGACGGACTTGTTGGCCCACTCGGCGGCCAGGAAGTCGATGGCGTTCTTCAGGGCGCCGGGCACCGAATGGTTGTACTCGGGGGTCACGATGACGAAGCCGTCGAACGAGGCGATCTTCGCGGCCCACTCCTGCGTGTGCGGCTGGTTGTACTGACCCATCGCAGGCGGGTAGATCTCATCCAGCAGCGGCAGCTTGTAGTCCAGCAGGTCGACGAGCTCGTACTCCGCATCGGTGCGGGCCGTGGCCAGCTCGTGCACCCAGTGGGCGACCGCCTCGCCGTTACGTCCGGGGCGCGTACTGCCGAGGATGATGCCAATCTTTGTCATCGTTTGTCCCTTTGCTTGGATATGTACTTGCCGAGTCAAGTAAATGAGCTGAGTGCTTGCCTTGTCAAGGAGCTAGGATGTGAGGCATGCCCCATGACGAAGAGCCCCTGCGCCCCTTGGATGGGACCGAGGAAATGCTCGTGCGCGCTCTGGGCCATGTCATGACGGCGCTGCCACGACTGGTGGACGCGGACATGGTCCGTGACGGAGGGCTTCCTCTGTCCGAGTACACCCCCCTCATGCACCTGTCCGAGGCTCCCCACCGCCGGATGCGGATGAGCGAGCTCGCCGCTGCCTGCAACCTGTCCCTCAGCGGAATGACCCGCGTCGTCAACCGCCTCGAGAAGCAGGGACTCGTCCGACGAGCCAAGTGCGAGGAAGATCTACGCGGATGGAACGCGGTCCTCACCGACGACGGCCTCGCCCGTCTGCGGGAAGCCTGGCCGTCCCATCTGGACAGCATCCGACGGCACGTCCTCGACAACCTCGCCGGCCATGACCTCGCCGCACTCGCCGCCGCACTCCGACGCGTGGCGACCGCACCCTGACCCTACGAATTCCCCGACCCGCCGAAGTGGCGATCATCAAGGTGTCCGGCATCGTTTCGGCGCTCCGTCGACACCCCTGTCGGTTGCTGTGCCCAGACGGTCTTTCCCTGGGATCGGGAGCGGGTGCCCCACTGGTCCGCGAGGCTTGCGATGATGAACAGCCCCCGGCCGGTCTCGTCGATGGTGCGGGCATGTTTCACCTGCGGAGCGCTGGTCGCTCTGTCGCTGACCTCGCAGGTCAGCATCCGCTCGAAGATCAGGCGTAGTTGCAGGGGTGGAGTGCCGTAGCGGACCGCGTTGCCCACGAGTTCGCTGACGATGAGCTCGGTGGTGTACGCCGTCTCCTCGTCCACCCCCCAGGCCTCCAGTTGCCGGCGGGCCGCTGCGCGGGCGATCGGTGCGGCCTCGGAACCCGCAGGGAGGTCGAGGGTCAGTACCCGGTCCTTGGGCAGCGCTTTCGTCCGGGCGAGCATCATGAGTGTCTCGCCGGCCCGGTTGCCGGCCGGGAGGGCGTGTGCGATGTCGTCGCGCAGGTCAGGCAGGGGCCTTGTGCCGGCGCCGTCCAGGAGCGGGCGCAGCGGACCGGACGGCGCCAGGACCTCGTCCGCGAGCGCGGCCGTGCCCATCGCCAGAGTGCTTCCTTCGGGGAGGCCGACGGTGGTCGCGGGGAACGGGGCGTTGCCTGTTCCGGCGAGTGGGGGACCTGAGGGGACGGACAGACCGGCCGGGGCGCCGTCCGGGAGTACGGCGACCGGCTCCGGGAGTCCGGCGCGGGCGATGGTGCAGGTGAGTTCGACCGGGTCGTAGATCGCGATGGCGCAACCGGTGGTGAGCGGCTCGGAGGCCGGGGGATCCATGGGCAGTCGTGCGTACGCGGCCGCGAGACGGGCTGCGGTGTCGCTGAGGCGGGCCAGCAGCTCGTCGGGCTGCATGTCCAGGGCCGCGAGAGTGTGGATGGCCGTCCGCAGGAGTCCCATCGTGATGGCTGCGGCGATGCCGTGCCCCGCCACGTCGCCGACGATCAGCGCGGTCCGCGCGCCGGGCAGCTCGATCGCGTCGAACCATGCGCCGCCGGCCTCCGGAGCCGGAAGGTGGAGTTGGCAGATGTCCACGGTGGTGTGTGTGGCCGGTGGTTGGGGGAGAAGCCTGCGCTGGACGGTCTGCGCGATGATCCACTCGCGCATGTACTGCCGGGCGTTGTCGATGCAGAGCGCAGCATGGGAACACACCGCGGACGCCACCGCGAGGTCCTCCTCTTCGAAGGGGTCGTGTTGCTGGTGGCGGTAGAAGCTGACCACGCCCAGAGCATGCCCGCGCAAGGCCAGCGGAGCCACGATCAGGGAGTGCGAACCGGATCTCCTGATGACTTCGGCTCGGGCCGGGTCGGCGGCCAGCCACGAGCTGTCCTCCTCGATCGATACCAGGCGCGGTCGCAGGTCGGACAGGACGTCCGAGAAGGGGGTGCCGGTCGGCAGGGGGCGCACGTCTTCGACCAGCTGATCCGCGATTCGGCCTTGGAAGGCCGTTCGCCGCAGTGGAACGTTCGTGCGGACGGGCACCGCCGGGGGCTCGTTGCCGCGGATGACGTCTTCGATCACCTGGACGTCGGCGATGTCGGCGAAGGCGGGTACCACCGCCTCCACCAGCTCCTCGCAGACGATGCCCACGTTCAGCAGGTGCCCCACTCCTCTGCGGACCGCGTCCAGGACCGCCAGGCGATTCTGTGCGTTCTCCCGCTCGGTGACATCGACCGCGTATGTCACCAGCCCGAGCACACGGTCGTGGGAGTCCTCCAGACGGAAATAGGAGACGGAGTGGATACGGCGCGTGGGTCGGCCCGGTCCCTTGGTGCGCCGGACGAGCCGGTTCACCACCGGCTCTCCGCTCTCCAGGACTCTTTGGGCCACGGTGGCTTCTTCCGCGGGGTCCTCGAGCTCGTACGCCTCGGTGAAATGCTTGCCCAGCACCGGAGTGCTGCTCAGACTGTCGGCGGCGACGCTGATGCGGACCACGCGCAGCTGATTGTCGAGGACGTGCAGTACCACCGGGGAACGGGCGAACATGGCCTTCAAGATCGCCACATCCTGCCCCGGCCCGGCGTCCCCCGCCGAGAGCACCTGCCACATCACGGAAGTACCTCGCAGCGCCGGCTTGACCAGCACCGAGGCCGTGTCCGAGAACCTTTCCCGCAGCCGTTCACCGTCAGCGGCGGCCTCACTCATGAGCGCGGTCACGGACCGGCCGACGGCCTCCTCGGCGGACCACCCGAACAGCTCTTCGGCCGGACGTCCCCACTCGACCACCCGGCCACTGTCATCGATCAGTACGAGCACGTCGCCGCTGGGCATTCGAAAACACCTCCGCGGCCATCCCTGCCCAGCCCGTGTCGACGACAGGCCCGCTCATCCGGCAGCTACACCGATTGGCTCAGCCCGCTCGCCGGTCCCCAGCCCGGAGTCCGCAGCGCCGCCGAGCGGCCCCGGACCGTCAGTGTGCTTCCGCCGTCGGGGCACAGTGTGGCGGCAAGTGCCCGCGGCCCGTCATCGGTGGACGGTCCCGGTCCGGGCGTACCGGCCCGGGGTGACGCCCACAACTCGCTTGAAGTGCCGGGTGAGGTGGGACTGGTCGTAGAAGCCGACGGCAGTAGCCACCTCGCCGGCCGGCTGTCCGTCGAGCAGCAGACGACGGGCCAGGTCGACGCGACGGGACATCACGTACTGATGCGGGGCGATGCCGAAGGCGCCGCTGAAGGCTCGCACGAGATGCGTGGGGTGGGCGTGTACCAACCGCGCGGCTTCTTCCAGAGCGACGCCTTCGAGCAGGCGCTCGTCGAGGAGGTCACGCAGACTCCCGGCGATGTCGCGGTCGGGCGCCGCGCCACCGAGGACCAGCCTGGGGCGCAGATGCTCGCGCAGTCGCTCGCCGATGAAGGCCAGACGGCTCTCCGCCTCGAACTCGTCTCCCCGGTTCGCGAGAGTCGTGTGCAGCTGTCCGACGCGTCTGCGCAGCACAGGATCGGTGAGGTCCGGGCCGTCCACCGCCGGCCCGATGAAGCTCTCGTCCAGCTGTGTCGTGTCGAGGTAGAGCACGCGCTTGCGAAATCCCTGAGGGGTGGCCGGCGAGCCGTTGTGCGGGATCTGCGGCGGGAGCAGACTCACGGTGTCGCTCGGGGTGCCGCGCTCGTAGCGGTCCAGGTCGTAACGGACCGCGCCGTCATCGACGATCAGCAGCGTCCAGGCGTCGTGGACGTGCATGGGGTAGGCGTGCTCGGTGAAGTGTGCGTGGAAAACCTCCACGACGCCCGCCACTGGGGGGCGCCAAGCGGAGATCTCCTGCCGGGGCATCACGCAAAGAACGTACAAGACGCGGAAGGCGCGAACCCAGGAGTCTCGAAGCATGAGAAATGACGATGAGACCGAGACCGGAACCGGGATCGAGACCGGCGCATGGGATGAGAACGTGCCCGTCCGCTTCGACACCAAGATCGCTGTTCTGCTGCGGGAGGATCTTGAGTCCTGGCAGCGGCTGAATGTGACCGCCTTCCTGGTCAGCGGGCTCGGCACGGTGTCACCCGAGGTGATCGGCGAGCCGTACGCGGACGCCGACGGCACCGCGTACCTGCCGATGTTCCGCCAGCCCGTGCTGGTCTTCGAGGGGACGAAGGAGGTGTTGACCGCTGCGCACGGCCGTGCGCTGTCGCGGTCGCTGCCGAGGGCCGTGTTCACTTCGGATCTGTTCGGCACGGGCAACGACCGGGACAACCGGGCAGCTGTACGGGCCGTTGGAAGGGACCAGCTCGATCTGGTGGGGATGGCTGTTCACGGGCCGCGCAACGCGGTGGACAAGGTCCTCAAGGGCGCGCGCATGCACCCCTGAGCGATGTCCGATCCCGGATCCCGATCACCGGAACTCGGGCGGTCACGTGCCTTCCGAGGGAGGCGGCCATGGCCACGGCGAGGATCAGACGCCCGAGGGGTCTGCCGCGACCGTGGAGCGTGGCAACGAGGTTGCCGACGGGGCGGCGGTCGCAACAGGGCCGCCCCGTCGATGACAACTGTCCTGCTTGGTGTGCTGGGCACCCCCCAGCCGGCCGGCAGCGACAGTGACACCCTTCGTGCTGCCACGGCTGCTGAGCTGACACACGTCAGTCGGAACCTGGTCGAACAGAAGTGGGACCAAGGATCTCGGTGCTGGACCGGAGCGTGCGAGCGACGGCGTGGGGGAGGCCCACTCCCGCACCGCCGCACGCCGACTCGGCCCCGCACGACGAGGTTCCGGCCGGAGCGTCACCGGACCGCCCCCTGGTGGCGACTAGATGGGCGCTCCTGAGGATCCTCAGCCGGCCACTTTCTCCTGCTGAGGCTCGGCCGCGGCAGACTCCGAATCGGCCGTCGCGGTGTAGAAGACGGACGAACCCTGCTTGGTGCGCTGAGCCTGGCTCTTGGCGACCAGCCCTTCGAGGGTGGTACGCACAACGGTGGTCTTGACGCCGCGGTCAGGGTGGTCCTGCGTGAGCGCGGCGGAGATCTCGGTGGCGGACCGCGGCTCGCTCTGCTGCCCCAGGTGACTGCGGATCAGGTTGACGAGCGTCGGCTTCGCGTCTGTCTTGGGTGCCTTCGCGGAAGAAGCCTTGGCGGTGGAGGCCTTCGCGGACGGGGCTTTGGCGGAGGAGGCCTTCGCGGACGGGGCTTTCGCGGACGGGGCCTTGGCGGCGCTCTTCTTGGATGCCGTCGCCTTTGCGCTCGTGGCGGCCGCCTTCTTCGGCTTGCCCTGCAGGGGTTCGGCGGTGGCCTGACGCGGTACGGTCGGCGCGGCCGTGGTGTCTGCCTCGCCGGCCGCGTTCGCGCCGCCGAGCGCCTCCCGCATGCTCACCAGCACGGAGTGGTCGTGCTGCAGAGCACCCAACTGCTGCTGCAGCGCCTCGATTTCCGCACTGATGCGTTCCTGCTCCTTGACGTTGCGCTCAAGGTCGCCCGTCACCTGGGCGATGTACTGCGACGTCAGTCCTGTGGCGTGGGCCTGAATTTCAGTCATGTCATGGGCCTTTCTGCAGCTCGCGGGTACGGCGGTGAAGAGTACGAACCTGGTCCGCGAGTGAGTGGAGGCAGGTGCCCAGGCTGTGCCGACCGGGTCACCCGCAGGACATAACTGCCGCAATGTGCAGCAGTGTCTAGAGATAGTACGCACGAGGAGAGCCCTCATGTGCCAGTCGGGTGATGTCTCACCCTTCCCTTCAGGGTGAGGAACCAGTGGATGCGAGGCACACGACGACGAGACCGACAGGGGCAATGTCACTGTCGCAGCCCCGTGCGGACCACCCGGACCTGCACCCGAGACAGGCGCCAGGTGACTTCGCCGGCATGCCGGTGGACGGGGCGGACGGGACTTGCGCTGCGTCGGGCAACGGCCATTGAAGGCGTTCGAACGTGGTGCCGTCCCATGGCAACCGACGGGGGACCGTCCATCGGCATCTCCGGCCGCCTGCTGCGACCGGTCCCAAAATCCTTCAGGAAGTGGGACGTTCAGCTGCTACGACCCTCCACCGCTGTGGCGACGTCGTCGAGGTCCTTCGCGATCGCCTTGCTCACGGCCCGTGCGCCCACACCGCCCAGGACCTTGGCGAGCAGGCCGGTGAAGCCGCCGGCCGGCTCGGCCGTGAAAGTCATGCGGACCGTCGTCGTCGCCGGGCCGTCCGCCCGCAGCGCCCACTCCGAGACGTAGTGGGTGCCATGGGATTCGGCTTCCGCCACGTAGCGCTCGGGCGGCTCGCTCGCGGTCACCCACATCTCCTCGGTGGCTTCCTTGCCGAACATGCGCCGCGTCTCGCGCCAGTGTGTGCCCACGTCGAAGGCTCCGTCTGTGAGAACCTCGGTCTTCGATACGCCGCTCAGCACCTGCGCCATGCCCCTGAGATCCGTGAGGGCTTCCCACACGGTCCCCTGGGATGCGGCGATGCGGCGCTCGACGACGACTGTCCTGCTGGTCATGGACCCCATGGAACCACTGTGGTCCGGCAGCCGCCTGCCGCAGCAGTGCACCCGGGCGGGCACATGCTCGTGTGTTCACCGAACGCTGCCCACCTCAGAAGTGGGTGGCGATTCCGAAGGCACGCCGGAGCTGGGCCATGTCGTGACGGTCATGGTCGGTCGGCTCGTAACCCTGGTGGAAATAGACCTGCTGCTCGGCCGAAAGACAGGGAACCGGCGTGTCACCGATCATGCCGGTCACGAAGCACGTCGCGGGATAGACGAACGGGCGCTCTGCGTCGAGGGATGCCTGCAGGGCGGAGCCGTCCGCTGCAGGAGTGAGGGGGTGGAGGTCGATTTCCCGTCCGTCCGATGCTGCGACCACGAACCGCACGGGCCGCCAGTTCAAGGTCTCGACGAACCCGACTCCGTTCAGGGCTCTCACAACATCGTCCTCCCGGTCCTCGGGGTGCATGAGATCCAGGTCGCGGTGCTCACGGGTCTGCTTGCCGAGCAGGGCGTCTATGCCCCAACCCCCGCCGATCCAGACTCCGACCTCGGCCCGTCGCATCAGCGCAAGCACGGACAACACGTCATCAGCTGTCATCACCCCGAGCACGCTAGTGCACCGAGACCTGTGCGGGCCGAGTGGAGCCGGATCACCTTCTCACCTCGGTGGTGCCGCTTCTGTTACCGCACGGGAGTCCGAAGGACCCGGACGGAACACCATCTGTCGCTGGACATGCGTCATGATCAGGCGAGTTCGAGTCCGCCGTCGACCGTGAGCACCTGCCCGGTGAGCCAGGCGGTCTGCGCGTCGGCCAGACGCAGGATCCACTCGGCCACTTCATCGGGTTCACCACGGCGGCCCAACGGAATGCGTGCTGCCTCGGCATCCTTGAGGTGTTGGATTTCCCCGGCGGACAAGCCTGCGCCGGCCAAGGCTCCGCTTTCGGTGGGGCCAGGAGCCACTGCGTTGACCCGGATGTTGTCGGGCGCCAACTCCAGTGCCCAGCTTCGGGTCAGCTGTTCGATCGCAGCCTTCGAGGCACCGTAGTGAGAGGCGTGAGCGATGGGCCTGTGCCCGAACGTACTGCTGACGTTGACGATCACCCCCTGGGAGCTCCGCAGGTACGGAAGGGCGGTGCCGGCCAGAAGGCTCGGAGCGGTGACGTTGGTGGCCAGTAGCTGGTTGATGCCTTCGGCGGTCACCTGACCGAGGGGCATCATCGCGAGGACTCCGGCGTTGTTGACCAGGACGTCGACGCGGCCCCATCGATCGACCGCGGCCCGCACGATCCGCTCGGGTGCGCCTTCGGCACTGACGTCGACATTGAGCGTCTCGATGGCCGGGTGGAGATCGGCCGTCTCCTGCAGCGCCTCCGCTCGTCTCCCGACTCCCAGCACCCGCGCGCCCTCCTTCGCGAACGCCAGTGCGGCAGCTCGCCCGATCCCGGAGCCGGCGCCGGTCAGGATCACGACTTGGTTGGCAAATCGGCTGGACATCACTGAACACATCCTTGTTGGTCGATGTACATCGAAGATCGAAGAGGTTGAGGAACGAGCCGACTACGGGCCCCGGCGGCCAAGCCGACCCTCAGCCGCCGACCGAAGGTCCTCACTGCCCTGTGCCGTGAGTGCCGTGCAGACGTCGCGGTGGAGCGGGACCACTGTGTCCATCCCGGTCAGCCGATAGGCCTTCTCCAACGTCGGCGAGAGACCTGCAAGGGCCACTGAGGCGCCGACCTGGCTCGCGCCGCGGTATGCGGACGCGACAGCTCCCATGCCGCTGGAGTCCCAGAAGGACAGCAACGAGAAGTCCAGTACCAGTTTCCGGGCGCCTGCTGCGATTTCCTGCAAAGCGGTGGCTCGCAGCGCGCCGGCAGTGGCCCAGTCGACAGCGCCCGTCACGGCGAGGACGACGCGACCGTCGCGCATACGCGTGACATGGATGCAGAACGGCCTGACGGCCGAAGCCGTGGTCGGTCGATTTCCGGGGCAGTCATGGCAACGGGGCGGGCACGCAGGCTGGTCGTGACAGTTGGAGAACATCGACTTCACCCTTCGCTCGCGGTCGGGTGTCCGCTTCCTTGGACGGAACGATTGGTCCCGGTCCCGTCGCCCGCCGATCGGTGCCAGGTCTGACGGCGCGCGTGCCGGACCATCCGGTGTCGATCACGTGAACCATCGAGAACCGACGTTCCGTGGTGGCCATGAGTACTCCGGTTGTGATCGCAGTTGCGGGTTCGTCGGGTATGACCGGCCCACCTCGTCATTTGTGACATGACGGCCATGGGGCCTCGGCCGGGTCGCCGACAACCGGCGGACCAGGTTGCGCGCCCGTCGGCAGCAGAGACGCACATCAGATTCTCCGTGCTGTCACACTTCGCCTCGCCGTCTTGTCAGTGCTGCGTAACTGTCGACGCGGCATGGGAGAAGCAATGAAGGACATCCTTGTCATCGGTGGGGGATTCGCCGGCGTATGGAGTGCGGCAGGGGCCGTGCGCGCCACGCGTGAGGCAGGCGAGGAGGTGCGGGTGACCCTGATCAGTGGTGGTGACGATCTGGTCGTGCGCCCCCGTCTCTACGAAGAGGAGCCGGAGAGCAAGCGGGTTCCTCTGGACCGCGTTCTCGGGCCCATCGGAGTGCGCCGGGTCACAGCGACGGTGACCGGTATCGACACCGGTGCCCGGACGGTTCGGGCCGTCGGGCGAGCAGGCGAGGACCTGACCCTGTCGTACGACAAGCTCGTGCTGGCCGCCGGCAGTCGGCTGGTGCGCCCTGACTTCCCGGGCGCGCGGAACGTCTTCGACGTCGACACCCTGTCCACGGCGGCTGCGTTCGATCATCACCTGCGGCGGCTGCCGCAGCGGGCACCGTACCCGGGCCGGTACACGGCCGTCGTGGTGGGCGCCGGCTTCACCGGCCTGGAAGTGGCGACCGGCCTGGGCGACCGGCTGCGGGCGATCGCCGACGCACACGGCGCGGGCGAGGAGGTGCGGGTCGTTCTGGTCGACCGCGCTGACGTCCTCGGACCGGAGCTCGGCCCTGGACCCCGCCCGCAGATCGACGGAGCGGTCGACGAGCTGAAGATCGAGCGACGCCTGGGACGCACTGTGGCGTCGGCCACCGCCGAGGACGTCACCCTCTCGGACGGTGAGGTGATCCCCACGGCGACCGTCGTCTGGACGGCCGGCATGGTCGCCAGTTCTCTGACGGCACAGATTCCGGGGGACCGCGACCGTCTGGGACGGCTGAGCGTGGACGCCTACCTGCGGGTGACGGGAGTCCCTGACGTCTACGCCGCCGGCGACACCGCCTCCGCTCTCGCGGAGGAAGGGCATTACACGACGCAGAGCTGCCAGCACGCCCAGCCGATGGGGAAGTTCGCCGGACACAACGTGGCCGCCGACCTCCTGGGCACGGACCCGCTGCCTTTCACTCCCGATCCCTACGGTGTGTGCCTGGATCTCGGGCCGGCCGGCGCCGTGGTCACGCAGGGCTGGGACCGCACGGTCCAGATGACCGGCGAGGGCGCCAAGTCCCTCAAGCGGGACATCAATACGCTGTGGATCTACCCCCCGGTCGATGACGCCGAGCAGATCCTCGCCCAGGCAGGCCGCTTCTCCAACCTCTGACAGCGCGGGCGGCCGCGCATCACGCGCGCCGGTCCTGAAGGATCACGGCCGGCCGCGCTGACGAACGCCGTCGCGGACAGGCATCGCTCTTGCTCGGTGAGCGCGATGCCTGTCCCGCGGTGGGCGCCGGTCCCGCGAGTGCCCGTTCCCGCCGTACGTCCGCGGGACGTCCGAGGCGTCGGCCAGGACCGACGACCGGTGAGGGTTCCTCCCCGACTCATGTCGGCCGTTCGGGTTCTGTGTCGTCGGCTTCGACAGATCGGGTCACACATCAGTGGAGTACGCGGTCATAGCTATGAGGAGCACGTTCTCGCAATGGCCGAGGAGCACACATGTACACGTCCGAACGACGGATCGCCGGGTCCGTCCTCGTCGCCGGTGGGGAGGGTCCGGCCTGCGCGACGCCGTCGAGCTCGCCGGAGGCAGGGGCGACGTCCTCGCGGGTGGGCAGGCGACCGAAGACGGACGGATTCGGTCCGGTCAGAGGATCACGGGACCGGGGTCGACGGCCTGTACGCGATCGGCGTGGAGCGGCCTGCACCCTTGACCCTGCGAACCGCAGGTCATTCCGGTGCGGTCCGGTCCCGGGCCGGTGGAAGTGCCGGCCGCACCACCGGCCCCGACGACATGCGGCCTCCATGCGTGAGGTCTCGACCGCCGGTAATCCCGTCGAGTAGCAAGGGTCACGAACCATGTCGTCGAAGAACGATCCAGCGGAAGACGTCGAGAGCCTTCAGGAGGCCGAGGCGGTGTTCCGCGATGTCCGCGGTCGCATGTTCGGGATCGCCTACCGAATGCTGGGCAGCGTGAGCGAGGCGGAAGACATCCTCCAGGAGGTCTGGATCCGCTGGCAGACCTACGACCGGTCCAAGGTGCAGAACGCGCCGGCGTTCCTCGCGACGACCACCACGAGGCTTGCGATCAACGTCCTGCAATCCGCGAGGGTCCGTCGTGAGACCTATGTCGGCCCGTGGCTGCCGGAGCCGGTCGACACCAGCAGTGACCCGGCGCTGGGCGCCGAGCGCGGCGAGGCTCTGGAGGTCGCGGTGCTGATGCTGCTGGAGAAGCTCACGCCTACGGAGCGGGCGGCATACGTTCTGCGGCAGGCGTTCGACTACCCGTACGAGCAGATCGCGGAGATCATCGGTCAGACGAACGCGAACGTACGCCAGTTGGTGAGCCGGGCGCGGAAGCATCTGGCCGCGGAGAAACGTGCGAGTGTCGCGGCCGACGAGCACCAGCGGTTTCTGACGGCGTTCGTGGCGGCGGCGCAGACAGGGAACGTGGCCGCATTGGAGGAGCTGTTCGCACAGGACGTCGTCTCGTATGCCGACGGCGGAGGGGCCGTTCGGGCGTCGAAGTTTCCCGTCGTGGGCATTCACCGTGTGGCGAAGTACATCCACGCTTTCGCCGACACCTTCTGGTCGGGTGCGACGGTGGAGCAGGTCGAGACCAACGGCCGGGCCTCGGTGCGTCTGTACCGTGACGGGGACGTCTTCGCCGTGGTCACAGTGGGTGTGAGCGCAGACGGCATCGACCGGGTGCTGTGGATGATGAACCCGTCGAAACTCTCCGCCGTGGCCACCTGAGCCTTCCGCCCCGCCCCCTCCCACCGGGCGCGGGGGATCGGCTGTCCCGGCGGGAGCGACAGAGGGCGCATCGCGGCCACGCAGCGGCCGTGCGGCGCCCTGTCCCGGGCTTGTGCGAGTCCGTGTCCGCTCCGGCACCCGACGCGAGCCCGGTGGCCGCCGTCCGACGCACCAGCAGAAAGGACCATCCCCCATGGATGAGAACCACGACGAGGACCTGTCCATCGCTGAAGTCAGCGAGATACCGCAGGTGGGGCGGACACACGTCGCTGCACGCATATGCCTCGACATCCTCGACTCCGCCCGGCACCGGCGGAAGCTGTACGTGGGTGAGTGGCTGCCTGAGCCGGTGCCGGACGGGACGACCACCGTGTCTTCGACGCCGGTGAGGGCGCTGGACCGGATCACCCTCGACGAGTCCGGGAAAACGGCGCTGACGGTCGTGCCCGCATCCCTGACGCCTGCGGCCCGGGTCGCGTTCGTCCTGCGCGACATGGTCGCCCTGTCGTTCGGAGGGATTGCCGCCATCGTCGGCCGTACCTCGCAGATGTGCGGGAGACTCGCGTTCGCCGCCTGTCGGCAGTTGCGCGACCGGCATCGACGGGAGAGTGCGTCCGATGTGCACACCCGCATCGTCACGGCCTTCTGGGCCGCCTGCGACACCGGCGACCTGCCCGCTCTCGTCTCACTGCTCGACCCGGACGCCACCACGCTCAGCGATGGTGGCGGCAAGGCACGCGCTGCCCTGAAGCCGATCCACGGCGCGGACCGCACGGCCCGTTTCATGCTTGCCGCGCTGTTGCAGTACCCCAAGCTCCGAGCGACCCTGCAATCCGTGAACGGCAAGGCCGGTCTGGTCCTCCGTCATGACACCACCGTGTCCGGTGTCGTCAGTTTCCACGTCCAGGACGAGAAGATCACAGACGTGTGGCTGGTACTCAACCCCGACAAGCTCCGCAGCTGGAACCGCAGCTGACCACTGCGTCCCCCGGCCGCCGGCAAGTCCGGGCGTTCTGCCCGGACTCCGGCCACCGCAACATGGTGCCGTTCGCCCGAGGGGGCCACGCGTCGCAGCTTCCTCCGACAGTTTCCCGCGGCCCCACGGGCCCGGCGTGATGTGGCCAGGACGTGCTCATGTTCCGCTACGGGTGCAGCACGACCTTCGTGTAGCCCTCGATCCGCTTGTCGAACTTGTCGTACGCCGACGACGCCTGATCCAGAGGCAGTTCATGGGACACGACGAAGCTCGGTGTCGCCCGGCCTTCGATGATCATGTCGCGCAGGTACCGGTTGTAGCGCTTCACGTTGCACTGCCCAGTACCGATCCGCAGGCCCTTCTCGAAGAGCTTGCCGATCGAGACGAGAAGCATGCCGTGCTTGGCCTGCTCGTTGGGGCCTCCGGGGTCGGTCGGGACGTAGAGCCCGGGCACGCCGAGCGCTCCGGTGGCCCGGACCGTGTCGACGAGTGAGTTCAGGACGGTCGCCGGTTCCTCGCGGTCCGCGCCCTGAGCCGTCGCCTGGTAGCCGACGGCGTCCACGCCCTTGTCCGTGCCGACGCCCTCGGTCTGCTCCCTGATCTGCTCCACGGGATCGCCCTCGGCGAAGTTGATCGGAACCGCACCGATCTCCCGGGCCTTCTCCAGCCGCTCAGGGACCCGGTCCACGACGAACACCTTCTTCGCGCCGCGTAGCAGGGCCGAGTACGCGGCCATGAGCCCGACCGGCCCGCCGCCGTACACGGCGACGCTCTCGCCCGGGCGGACATCGGCGAGTTCACAGCCGTGGTACCCGGTGGGGAAGATGTCGGCAAGCAGCATGAAGTCGGTCTCATGCTCGTCTCCCGGCGGCAGCTTCAGACAGTTGAAGTCGGCGTAGGGAACGCGCAGGTATTCTGCCTGGCCGCCAGGCCAGGGCCCCATGGCGACATAGCCGTAAGCGCCGCCCGCGAAGCCGGGATTGACGGTCTGACAGTATCCGGTGAATCCCTCCACGCAATTGACGCAGAATCCGCAGGCGACATTGAAGGGCATGACCACGCGGTCGCCTTCTTTGAGCGAGGTGATCCCCTGGCCGATTTCCTCGATGAGTCCCATGTTCTCGTGGCCGAAGACGATGCCGGGCTCAGCTGCGGTACGACCCTCGTACATGTGCAGGTCAGAGCCACAGATCGCGGTCGAGGTGATCCGTACGATCACATCGTTCGGGTGCTGAATCCTGGGCTTTTCAACGTTTTCGACCGCCACGGTGAACGGTCCCTTGTACACAACGGCTTTCACGCCTGCCACCTCCGCTCGGCGATGCACGCATGCTTCCCACCCAGGCCCCGCGATTTTCCGCGTGACCCATCTCTCATGATTCTCCGGCCTGCGCCAACAGACAACCCGGTAATCTCGGGAGAAATGCCCACCCAGGTGTCGCACCGAGATATGGAAAAGGAGGGCGAGGAGTGGCAGCACAACGGCTCGGGACCCTGCTCGTCCCAGTACCTGGCCTGTCCGGTACCATGTACCCGCCCGGAACGACGGTGACTGTCCGTGGTCGCGGCGCGACTGTGGATGCCTTCGTCAACGGCGACTGGCTACCGCTGTCGTGGTGGGAGTTCTCCGACGGCCTCCGCGAGGACATCGCCGACCGCTGACCCCGGCGGGCAGGACGCGTTCGGCGGCCTGTACGGGCTGATGGTTGTGCGAACCGATGAACCGCGGATCCTCGATGATGTGCCGCGTGGCCAGGAGCGCGAATCGGTAACGGGGCTCGGCCGACGACGGCGCGGTGCGGGAACTCCGGCCGATTCCTAGGATGTCGCTCGTGAATACGACCATGACCAGCAGCGGGACCGCTGAACCCGCCATCCTCGGAGTGCCGGAGCTGACCTCCGATCCCGAACTGGGAGCCCGGCTGGTGGAGTCGGCCCACCGGATCCTGGCGGACCTGGTCCGTGGAGGTGCCGCGCTGGGTTGGGTCGAGCCCCCTTCGCGCGATGAGGTGGCAGAACTCCTCGGCCACGTCGTCACTGCCGTGCAGGCCGGGGACGGGGCTCTGCGCGCCGCCTACCTCGACCGCCGGCTCGTCGGGTTGGGGTACTGGCTGCGCTACGTGCGGCCGACTCACCGACCGCACGCCGATCTGGAGAAGATCGCGGTGGATGCTGCTGTCCAGGGTCGTGGCGTGGGTCGGGCGCTGACCTCTGCTTTGATCGCTGACGCCCGGCGGGCGGGTGTGGAGGTCCTCACCCTGGACGCCCGTGGCGACAACAGCGACGCCCTTCGCCTCTACCGGTCGCTGGGCTTCACCGAGTACGGCCGTCTTCCCGACTTCGTCGCCGTCGGTGAACGCCGGTACGACAAGGTCTTCTACATGCTGGACTTCCGCCGACAAGGGTGACACCACGAAGGCAGGGGAGACGACGACATCGCGTTCCCGTACCTTCCCGCCGACGAGGCCCCGGACTGCCGCTCCAACCACTCGGGCACTGCGTCCATGCGGGGACTAGGCGGCAGGGGCGGGTCCTGACACCGACACCTGAGCCGGGCGCAGGAGGCGGTCGCCCACCCGGTAGCCGTGGCGCAGCACCTCGGCGCACACGGCTTCCTGGCCCGTACCGGAGGCGCAGTAGTCGATTGCCTCATGCGTGTTCGGGTCGAAGCGTTCACCCGCCGCACCGACGGTGCGCAGCCCCAGGGCCGACAGCCGCTCCTCGAGTACGTCGAAGAGGACCTCCGCAGCGTCGTCGCCCTGCCTTCGAGCCGCCTCCACGACATCCAGGACCGGCAGCAGTCCGGTGAGTACATTGACCACCGCGATCTCGCGTACGGCCAGGCGGTCGCGGCGCACCCTCTTGCGGTAGTTGTCGTACTCGGCCTTCACCCGCTGCAGATCTTCGGTCAGATCCGCGATCTGCTCACGCAGCCGTGCGGAGTCGGCTCGATCGGAGTCCGGGCGCCCCTGACCGACGCCGTCCGGACCGGACACATCCTGGCGTCGGCGGGACTGGAGGATGACCGGGTCCGTCCTGCGCACGTCGCGCGTCACCACGGAGCGCTCACCCTCATGCCCGAGGTGCGGATCCTTGCTCATCCGACGCCTCCCTTCTGCTCGTCATCGACGATCTCCGCATCGATGACGTCCTCCTCGTCGGTGGCCGCGCCCCCAGCCGTGCTGCTGTCGGCCGTGCCGCCCTCACCGGCTTCGGTCTGCGTCTGCGCGTAGAGGGCGGTGCCGATCCGCTGTGCGGCCGTACTCGCCTTCTCGGTGGCGGTACGGATCTCGGCGGTGTCCTCACCCTCGAGCTTCTCCTTCAGCTCGGCGAGCGCGGTCTCCACCTCCGTCTTCACGTCACCGGGGATCTTGTCCGCGTTGTCCTGCAGCAGCTTCTCGGTCTGGTAGATCAGGGACTCCGCCTGGTTGCGGGTCTCGGCACCCTCGCGACGGCGGTGGTCCTCCTCCGCGTACTGCTCGGCCTCCTGCACCATGCGGTCGATGTCGTCCCTGGGCAGCGAGGAGCCACCGGTGACGGTCATCTTCTGCTCCTTGCCGGTGCCGAGGTCCTTGGCGGCGACGTGCATGATGCCGTTGGCGTCGATGTCGAACGTGACCTCGATCTGTGGGACACCACGCGGGGCCGGCGGCAGACCGGTCAGCTCGAAAACGCCCAGTTTCTTGTTGTACGCCGCGATCTCGCGCTCGCCCTGGTAGACCTGGATCTGTACCGACGGCTGGTTGTCGTCGGCCGTCGTGAAGATCTCGGACCGCTTGGTCGGGATCGTGGTGTTGCGCTCGATGAGCTTCGTCATGATGCCGCCCTTGGTCTCGATACCGAGGGACAGCGGTGTGACGTCGAGGAGCAGGACGTCCTTGACCTCACCCTTGAGGACACCGGCCTGGAGCGAGGCACCGATGGCGACGACCTCGTCCGGGTTCACACCCTTGTGCGGATCCTTGGAGGTCAGCTCCTTCACCAGCTCGGTCACTGCCGGCATCCGCGTCGAACCGCCCACCAGGATCACATGGTCGATGTCCGACACCTTGATCCCGGCGTCCTTGACCGCGTTGTGGAACGGACCCTTGCAGCGCTCAAGGAGGTCCGCGGTGAGCTGCTCGAACTGCGCGCGCGTCAGCTTCTCGTCCAGGTGCAGCGGGCCCTCGGCGGACGCCGTGATGTACGGCAGGTTGATCGTCGTCTCGGTCGCGGACGACAGCTCGATCTTCGCCTTCTCCGCGGCCTCGCGCAGACGCTGCAGAGCCATCTTGTCCTTGGACAAGTCGATGCCGTAGCCGTTCTTGAACTGCTTCACCAGGTGGTCGACGATCTGCTGGTCCCAGTCGTCACCGCCGAGGTGTGTGTCGCCATTGGTGGCCTTGACCTCCACCAGCCCCTCGCCGATCTCCAGCAGGGACACGTCGAAGGTGCCGCCACCGAGGTCGAACACGAGGATCGTCTGGTCGTTCTCCTTGTCCAGGCCGTAGGCCAGCGCGGCGGACGTCGGCTCGTTGATGATCCGCAGCACGTTCAGGCCCGCGATGTGGCCCGCCTCCTTGGTCGCGGTGCGCTGGGAGTCGTTGAAGTACGCCGGGACGGTGATCACCGCGTCGGTGACGTCCTCCCCGAGGTGTGCTTCGGCGTCCCGCTTCAGTTTCTGCAGCACGCGCGCGGAGATCTCCTGCGCCGTGTACCGCTTGCCATCGATGTCGCCGGACTCGGGGAAACGCCACTGGGCCTCTCCCATGTGCCGCTTGACCGACCGCGCGGTGCGCTCGACATTCGTCACCGCCTGCCGCTTGGCGATCTCGCCGACGAGCACCTCACCCGTCTTGGCGAACGCCACCACCGACGGAGTGGTCCGCGCGCCCTCGGTGTTCGCGATGACCGTCGGCTCGCCGGCCTCGAGCACAGACACCACGGAGTTCGTCGTTCCCAGGTCAACGCCCACAGCGCGTGCCATCACTGCCTCCATTTCCCGGGCAATGCTTGATGCTCATTCATTGATAAAACCTGAGTGCATCTGGGTCAAGTATCGTCCGCCTCCCTGGCCGGCCGCAGTGCGGCGTCCGGGCCGGCCGCCTGCTCGGGGCCACGCTCACGCTCACATCCCGGCGTCGCCCTTTGTGATGTCTGAGCAACCTCTCGATCTGCTGGACGAGGAGGTCCACGCGGTCGGCAGGAGTGGCGGTTCCGTCCTCCATGTATGGGTGGGCGTGAGCGAGGGGCTCGATGAGCCGGGCGGCGTCGCCGAGGCCGATCGCACACGGGGAGGGGGACGCCCTGACGTCGGCCCCGCAGTTCGGCGGCGCGACCGGTGCGGAGTACCGGCGGCCACCGTGCTGCTACTCCCTGGGGCCATTGTCCCCGTTCGCCATGTCACCGGCCTGCTCTCCGACGCTTCGACCCTGCGTGCCCTGATGAGCACCGACCAGTTCCGAGCAGTGCCGACACCACCACCGGCCGGGGGCACCAGTTCCGCGTCACCGAGCACCCCGCGTCCGACCGGTGCGGGTGCCGGCAGAGTGCGATGGGTACGCCGCCTCGCCGACGATGTGGTCAATGCCCAGGACCGAAGTCCCCGCCGGGCTACAAAGGATGCGAACTGGGCCCGGTCGGCCCAACTGACGCGAGAGGACATCCGGGGACGTGTCCGCGCCGGAGAGGTCTCCCGTTTCCTCTTCGGCAGGGGCGCTCCCGCGCAGACGTCCAGCAGCGTGACGACTGAGGTCGGTTCGATCGCGCAACGGGGCCTTGAGGCCGTGGCCGACGTCGGTCGCCCGGCCGGCCCTGTGGACAGCGGGATCGAAGCGGTCGGACATCTCCGGGGTGGTGCGGAAGTTCCGAAGTGGTCGGCGGCTGCAGAGGAGCCGTCGGGGCCCGACCACTATGGAACCGGCAACCGTCGGCTGCTTCGGAGTCGGCCTACTGAGGAAATTCCCGACGGCCCGATGGAGACCGGACCGCGTCTTCGGCATCGCGCAGGGGCTCGGACGAGGCACCAGGTCCGACCGCCCTCGCAACACGACAATGAGGAGAGGTCATGGCGAGGGTGGAAGTGGAGGGCACCGATATCGTCGTTCGCCTGTCATGGTGGGAGAAGATCGCGGCACGCCACAGCGAGGTGCGGGTACCGGGATCGGCACTTCGCGGGCTGTATCTCGAGCCGGACTGGTGGCGGGCGCTTCGCGGTGGGCGCGGCCGGGGAACCTGGATTCCTGGACAGTTGTGCGCGGGTATCCGCCCGCTTCAGAAGGGGCAGGATTTCGCATTGGTACGGGCCGGCGGGCCGGTGCTGTGTGTGGAACTGCGCCGGTGCGCGCCGTTCAGCAGGCTGGCGATCTCCGTCTCCGACCCTGAGCGGGCGATGCGGGTCCTGTCGCCGCTGGTCCCGCGGGATCGTCTGGGAACGTGAGCGCCGACGATTCGATGTGGTTGATCGGACCCTCCGTGGCCGACTCCTTTCGCCCGTCCGGGACATGAGGCGAACGGCGCCCTGTGGAGCCCGCCACCCGGACGGGGGAATCAGCAGCAGGTGCCGTCGCCGTGAGCCAGGGGACATCTGACCCCGAACGGTTCACTCTCCGCTACGCCGCATCGATTCCGATCCGGAACCGGGAGCCCGGTGCGGTGTCGATGCCCGGAACAGCAAATGCAGTTGTGACGGCCGCCGTCGCTGCCGGAGGAATTCGTCACCGGTGCCTTCATCCACTGGCGCCTCAAGGGCCCCTTCAGCATCCGTGACCCCGAGGGCGCTCGCTTCACCGACTCCGGCGCGAACAGCGGTTGCCTCATTCAGCGTAGTCAGGTCGACTGCGCCGACCGGGTGCGGGGCCGGCCCCAGGCGTGCGCCCCTTCGACCCTTCCTCGCCGGACTGCTCTCGTGCGCGCGGTACGTCACCGATTGCGGCCTCGGAGTCATCGGCGCAGGGTGAGTACGTCAGTCCCCCTCACAGTGAAGGACAGCATCGTTATGAGCAAGGCAAAGGCGAAGGCCAAGCAGGTCAAGGGCAAGCTGAAGGAAACCGCCGGCGACGCCATGGGCGACAAGGGTATGCAGGCAGAGGGCCGCAGCGAGCGACTGACGGGCAAGTCCCAGGAGACCGCAGCAAAGGCGGCCGAGCGGTTGAAGAAGTCCGGACGGTAGTTGTCCGGCTGGACGCAGGCAGGACCGCGCAGCCGGGCTGACGGCGTTCGTGCTTCACGCTCGTGCGCCGGAGCCTCAGATCTCGGTGCTACCGGACTTCGCCGGCGTTCAGCGAACGCCGAGTCGAGCTTCTTTCAACACCGGTTCGCAGGCCGATCACCCGTCATGCACGCCTCTTCGCAGGCGGAGTCATCGCGCCCGGCCCGTCGTCCCGTGCCCGCCATGGCTGTTCCTGAGCGTTCGTGTTGCGTACAGGACAGCCATGGCGGGGTGGACGGGTTCACAAGCCCCCGCCCGCTCTGCGTGAGCGCTGATGGTCGGACGCGACAGTGAAACTCCTCAAGCCTCCAGGTGTCTACGCGCCGCAGGAAGACACAGCCATGCTGATATCCGCCCTGCGGCGCGAACATCTGTCACCCCAGGCCGATGTGCTGGACGTGGGTACCGGTACCGGCGCATTGGCGATCGCCGCAGCCCACCATGGTGCTGCCCGCGTCGTCGCCATCGACGCGTCGGCTGCGGCGGTGCTCACCGCACGACTGAACGCGCTGCTTTCCGGTCACGCACGGGCAATCCGGGTCAGCCGCGGCGACCTGACGGAACCTGTGACCGGCCTGAGATTCGACATGGTGCTGGCGAACCCACCGTACGTACCGTCGGCGGACGCTCGCATGACCGGCCGCGGCGCTGCTCGGGCCTGGGAGGCGGGGATCGACGGCCGGGCCGTCATCGACCGGCTCTGTGCCGAAGCTCCCGCTCTGCTGCGCCCAGGGGGTGTGCTGCTCGCGGTCCACTCCGTGATGAGCAACCCGGCGATGACCGTGAAGCGGCTGACCGAAGCCGAACTGGACGTCACCGTGACCGACCGCCGCTTCGTCCCCTTCGGCCCTGTGTTGCGTGAACGTGCCGACTGGCTGGAGGCCCAGGGGCTGATCGCGCGAGGCCAGGAGAAGGAGGAACTGGTGGTGATCCGTGCCGAACGGCCGTGATGAACCAGGGGCCACGTCTCGGGCAGCCGCACGACGCGTCATGCAGGAGCCGGGTGGACCCATGCTTGTGGAAGGGCCCGTCGAAGTCGTCCAGGAGGACGGCACCATTGCTCGCTCGGACCGGCCTGTCGTCGCACTGTGCACCTGCCGACGGAGCCTCATCTTCCCTTGGTGCGACACGAGCCACCGCGGCCGGAAGAGGCGGAACGTGCCACCGACGGCCTCGGAGCGGCGTGCGGAGTGAGGACTCTCTCGCCGGGTCGCGACACCCCGCTGAGACGTTGGTCCGGCTCGGGCGCGCCGTGCCGCAGGGAAGCGGAAGCGCCGGGGCGTGCCCGGGGAGTGGCTGCGCCGGGGAGGTGACTGGCGTGTCCGTCTTCGCGTGCAGAGCGCAGGTTTTGCTTCCCCGACCTGTTGTCTGAGTGTCTGCGGCTCCGTTCTGCGGAGGGCGACGAACCCGAGGAAGGCACTGTCATGGGACACGGCGGGAATGTGATCGTGGAGCTCACGGCCGATCATCGCGAGCTGGAGGAGTTGTTCGCGCAGATCGAAGCTCAGCCGGTCGAGCATCCACGGCGACGTGAGCTGGCCGACCGGCTGACCGCGGAACTGGTGCGGCACTGCGTCGCCGAGGAGATGTACCTGTATCCGACGGTGCGCAAGGATGTACCGCACGGTGCGGCACTGGCGGACAAGGAACTCGCCGATCACGCCAAGGTCGAGCAGATGCTCAAGGACCTCGAAGACCTGCGCGCCGACGATCCGCAGTTCAACGACATCGTCGCGAAGCTGAAGTTCGAGGTCGCTTCCCACGTGCGTGAGGAGGAGCACGAGCTGTTCCCGACACTCGCGGCGTCGTCTTCATCCGACAAGCTGGACGAGCTGGGGCGGCTGGTGCGGCGGGCCAAGGAGATGGCCCCCACCCGACCGCACCCCTCCCTCCCGAACACTCCGCCCGCCAACAAGCTGCTCGCGCCCGGCGTCGGACTGGTGGACCGTGTACGCGACCTGGTCAGCAGCCGTACGACCACAGGCTGAACCGTCGACCGGTGTCCGCAGGGGAGCATGGCACAACATCCCCGCATCCGGCGCCGCGCCCGCCGGCATGCCCCCGCCGGGCGGGGGCTGTCCCGGCGAAGAGGACCACGGCGGCTGCGAAGAAGCGCACGCCCAGGAAGACTTCCGCGAAGAAGCGCAGCGCGTCCTGACCGGAGCGGGCACTGTCCTGGCCGGCCGGCCGCAGATCGCTCCCGGCTCGCCACTCGCGGCAGTCTGCCGCCCGAGGCGTCGTCCTGACGCTGGAACCACTTGTGCGATACGGAGTGGGTGCTGCGACTCCCGGTCCGACACCGGCGGCGCGGACCGCCGGCCACAGTGAACGACCACCCGACATCGCACATCGACGGGATGTCCGTGCCGCCCAAGTGCTGAGGTTTGCTCCTACCCTCGTCCCATGACCGAGAACGAGATCAAACTCAAGGCCATCGCTGCGCTCACCGCACTGCGCAGCGGGGTCGGTACGGACTATGTCTCGGACCTGCTCGGCGAGGTGGTTCCCGAGCATTTCGTCGTGTCTGCCGCCGCAGGTCCACGCGAGGTCGGGCTGTCCGTTCTGAGCCAGCTCTCTCAGCCGCTCAGTGCACTGATCACCGGATTCGTGCTCGCGTTCCAGGCCGTTGCGGACGCCTATGACGAGACAGCACCTGCGACACCGACGGAGGAAATTCTTCAGGCCCTTGCACTCGAACTCGCGCGCGAATCGGATTGAACCGTTTCCCGAAGGCCGGCCCGCGCTCTCACGTATCCGCTCGTCGCTCGTCGATCCGGTGTCCGGCCGGTAGCTCGACAGCCGAGTCGACCCGGGTGGTCCTCTCGGCGGCGGCAGCGTCGACCTGGCGATCGAGGTGGGCTTCGGCCGGTCGAGCTTCGGCGGCTCGATGCTTCGTTCGACCGCCGACTCCGAGACATGGTGAGCCCCGTCCTTCAGGGCGGGGCGAGGCCACCTCGGCAGCTGCCGGGAGAGCGAACTCCGGCTGCCTGCCGGGCTTCGAAGCGGCGCCTCTCGCGGATTCAGGCTCCCACAGTCCCGTCGAGCCCCTCCCGCAGAAGGTCCGCGTGTCCGTTGTGGCGGCCGTACTCGAGGAGGACGTGCACCATCACCATCCGCAGTGATACTTCCTCGTCCCATCTCGGCTGGTACCCGGCCAGGTCGAGGGAGTCGGCCTCCCGCTCGATGGAGCGTGACTTCTCCACCTCGGCCTCCCAGGCACGGAACGCCTCGTCCCTGGTTGATGCGCTTGCGTCGTACGCCGCCTGGAAGTCAGGCTTGTCGGACCAGACCATGGGCGCGTCGTTGTCCTCGAACACCCGGCGGAACCAGGCGCGTTCCACCTCTGCCATGTGCCGCACCAGACCGAGCAGTGAGAGCGTTGACGGTGGCATCGAGCGCTGCCGCAGTTCCTCGTCGGCAAGTCCATCGCACTTCATGGCGAGAGTCGCACGGTGGTAGTCGAGGAAGGCCCGCAGCATGTCGCGTTCGCTGCCGAAATTGGGCGGTCCTGTGCGATTGTCGCTGGTCACTGGTCGTACCTCTCGTCCGTGGCCGTATCCGGAGCTCAGTATCCACTCCCTTCGGAAGTCCCTCGGAGGTGGGCCGTCTGCCCGACCCGGACCGTCACCAAGGGCGGCGAACGACACAGGACTCGGTCCGGGTCGTCGGCGCCTCGGTGATCACGGGCGCAGGACGCAACGCGCTCGGCACCGGCGCTCACCCGGCCCACTGCCCCAAGTCGGATACGGGCGGGACCCGTTGGGCAGGTCACCGTATCGCGTGGGCGAGAGCGCAAGGCGCTCCGGAGAATCGCGGAAGGACGGTCGCGGGGGAGGCCGGCTGGCCGGCCGGTGAAAGCATCCACCACGGTGTCGCGAGGCAGAGTCCCTGCGGCACCGTCGTGCGTTGCCTTGCAGAGCCTGATTGTCAGTGGCGAATGGAAGACTGCCCGGCATGATCGAACCGAACCCGAAGTCGGATCTTCTTCGCTACCTGCAAGACGGTCGTGACGCCCTGTTGTGGAAGCTCGACGGGCTCTCGGAGTACGACGTCCGCCGCCCTTTGACACCCACCGGAACCAATCTGTTGGGACTGGTCAAGCATGTCGCCGGCGTGGAGGTGGGGTACCTCGGCGACACGTTCGGGCGACCGTTCTTCGACGACGAACCGCCGCCCTGGTGGTACACGGAGGACGCCGAACCCAACGCGGACATGTGGGCCACCGCGGACGAGTCGCGCGAGGAGATCACCGGGCTGTACCGCCAGGTGTGGGAGCACTCGAACAGCACGCTCGCGACGCTCACGCTCGACGCGATCGGTCACGTCCCGTGGTGGCCGGAGGAACGACGGGAGGTGACACTGCACCACGTCCTGGTGCGTGTGATCGCCGATACGCAACGGCACGCCGGTCACGCCGACATCGTGCGTGAGCTCATCGACGGGACCGTCGGGCTGTTGAAGGGCGGTGACAACGTGCCACCGGGCGATCAGGCGTGGTGGGAGAGTCACCGGAGCCGACTGGAGCGCGCGGCGCGGGAAGCAGGCAACGGCTGATCCCGCGCCGCCACGGCCGACACCACCGGTTCGCGGGTTGGCCGTGCGGCGCCGCACGGCCGGAAGCGTCTGCGGCTCGACAGCCGCCCCGGCATCGCCGGTGGTGTGAGCGCGCCCGGCGGTGCCGTCAACTGCCGGCACATGGGGGAGTCGACGGTCCCCGGATCAGTCGGAGCCGGGCTCGCGGTGACTCCGTACGACCTCCTTCACCTTGGCGACGGCGAATCCCCAGCCCTGTGCGAGTGTCGGTTCGGCCGGGACGGCGATTTCGTCAGGGTTCGTCAGTACGTCGAGCAGGAGCGGCCCCGGCGTGGACAATGCGCGTCGTACCGACTCGTCCAGCTCGGCGGGGTCCGTGACGCGGATGCCGGTGATGCCCATGGCGGTGGCCACCGCGGCGAAATCCGGGTTGTCCAGCAAGGTACCGAACTCAGGCAGTCCCGCCTGCTCCTGCTCCAACTTGACCATGCCGAGGCGGCGGTTGTCGAAGACGACGAGTTTGACGGGGAGATTGCCGGTCTTGAGGGTCATGAGATCACCGAGAAGCATGCTCAGGCCGCCGTCATCGCAGAATGGGTCGAGGTACTGCGCTCCCAGAGCATGTGGCATGGCATTGGCCATGGAGCCGAGGTTGTACGAGCCCAGGAGGCGTCGTGTACCGCGCATCTCCACGAATCGTGAGAGCCACACGGTGGCCATTCCGGTGTCGGAGGTGAAGACGGCGGTGTCGGCGGCGACCCGGTCGACTGTGGCGGCCAGTGCCTCGGGCCTTACTCCGTTCCCGGGATTGTCGAGCGCCGAGCGGAGCCCCTCATCCTTGTCCGACGGGCACAGGCCTGCGGTCGTGACTGACGATCTGCCGAGTCGGAGGCGGCACCTCTGATGAGGCATGGCCGGCAAACATCCTGTCGGCCGAGCATCGTTGCCGGGCATGCGACGGCCCCCGGGACTCCTTGAGGAGTCCCGGGGGCCGTGCGGCACAGAACGGACGCAGGGTCAGATGAACGGACCGCCGAAGGGTGTGCCGGCGCCGTAGTAGGTGCCCAGCTGGGCATGGTAGCCCGGGTCGCCGAGGTGCTTCTCCCGGTCGAATTCCGGGGCGTCCTTGATCTGCTCCTTGGTGCGGTCGACGAAGATCTTCTGCTCGTCCGGGTCGATGCCGACGACCGTGCTCGCCGGGAGCAGGACCTCCCGGCCGAAGATCCACACGCCGGTGTCCACCACCAGGTAGGCGTCATCGACCTCATCGGAATGCTTGTCGACCTTCCCGATGCTGCCGTCCGTCGCCTCGACCTTGTAGCCGGTGAGGTCGGGGCCCGTCGCACGGCCCGCAGTCGACTTGTAATTCCACACGTTCTCAGTCACGCGAAACAACTCCTCCGGTAAACGGAGGGCGGCAGGGATTCCCGCCGGCCTCCTTTCTCCGTACGTCGTGCACAGCGGTTTCGACCGCGTGCGGTCCGGGTGTCCCGCATCCGAAGATTGTCGCCCCGATGGAAAAGTGAATCGGGACCTTCTCCAATCTTCAGAAGGGCAGGCGTTCTCTGTGCTGAGTCACGGCGACCACCCGGCATCGTCCGCCTTCCCCCGATATCCGGCTTCAATCCGCCATCGGAAAACAGCGGCGGCGCCTGCTGTGAACGCGGTGGCCTGCTGCTTCGTCCGGAAGACGACGGGCCACCGCCCTGCACTGCTTGGAATGCGCCGAAGGTGTCGGCTACCAGCGGTACCAGCGGCCACTGCCACCCTTCGGGCGGGCGACGAAGCCGATCAGCCACAGGACCAGCACGGCGATCGCGACCCACCACAGAATCTTCAGCGCAAAACCCGCGCCGAAGAGAATCAGGGCCAGCAGAAGAACGAGAAGCAGGGGAACCATATTTATCGACCTCCGTACCATCGCTTGCCCCACCATTCCCTGACCATGCACACGAATTGAGATCAGCCTGCATTCGGGCACGTCAGTGCAATCTGACCTGCTCTCTTCCGGAATTGGATATGCGGCTGGAATGGGGATGCCCCTGGGCCGTGGACACCCACAGCGCAGCAGCGCTCGTCCGGAAGGCCACCGCCGCCCGCACGCTGTACGCCGACCGGGAACGGGTGGCCGCGACTGCGTCGCCACCCTGCGCCTGTACGCCGGGCCGCCACCCCGACGACCCACAGCTCACCGAGCTGATCGGCGAACTGTCCCCGCACAGCGAAGCGTTCTCTGCCCATGTGGGCCGACCACGACGTTCATGCCCACACCACCGGCACGAAACGCCTCCAGCCCCCGCTGGTCGGCGACCCGCCCTGGGCTACGTCGTCCTGGCCGTCGAGGACGACCCGAGCAGACTCTTGTCATATACACCCGGAGCCGGCCTCACCCACTGCTGAAGCCCTCGACATCCTGGCCGGCTGGAGCGGCGCGACCCCCACCGGCCGACCCGCTCCCGATCAGCGCCCAACGGAACAGGCTGACCCGAGGCCTGCGGTGCCGGACCACTCCGTACGTCCTGCCCGCTGCTCCGACTCATTCGGCCGTCTTGGGAGTCTGTCTCCAGTTGTTACCGGCACCCGCCGGGTGCGATGGGTGTGCGTGGGGTCTGCCGGGTCCGTGTGTCGGTCCGTGGTCGCCGATGCCGCGCACCACGCCGTCGGCCGACGCATCCGGATGATGACGGTCGTGAGGGACGATGTGCTGACTCGAGGGCGTGCTCGGACCGTCCGGTGTCTTGTCGCGCTGGACGACGATCATCGCCATGTCGTCGTTCAGTGGGCCTGCCGCGAACGCCTTGAGATCGGCGGTGATCGTCTGCACCAGTGGTCCGGGCTCCTGATCGGTCCAGGCGGCGGCGCGCTCGGCAAGCGGATAGAAGGTGCCCTGTACGTCGCGGGTCTCGCTGACGCCGTCTGTGTAGAGCAGGAGCCGGTCGCCGCAGGCGAACGGAAAGGTCGCCTGGACGTAGGTGTCGTCGGACAGCCCTCCGAGACCGAGAGGCAGTGCGGGGCAGGGCACAGTGAGCGCGGTCGCGGTGGCGTCGCGCAGCAGAAGCGGCGGCGGATGCCCGCAGCTGATCACGTGGACCACCGGCTGGTCGTCCGGGATGTCCACCACCACGGCGGTCACGAAGCGTTCCCCGACGTCCGCCTCGGACCCCGAGGACTCCGAGAACTCCGCCAGACCCCACCGGACCGCGCCCTCCAGGTACGCGACCAGCTCCGGCAGTGGGGACTGGCGGTGGGCCGCGGCGCGGAATGCACCGAGCATGATCGCGGTGTCGCTGATCGAGGCGAGGCCCTTGCCCCGTACGTCCCCGATGACCAACCGAGTGGAGTCGGAGGCGCGGGCCACGGCATACAGGTCGCCGCCGATGCGGGTGTCGGCCTCGGCGCTGCGGTACTCCGAAGCGATGGACACCGGCCCGGCCCTCTCCGGCAGCGGGCGCAGGACGACGCGCTGTGTCGCGTCGGAGACCGAACGCACCCGGCGCAGTTCCAGCCACAGTCGGTCCCGCAGAAGCGCGAAGATCACCAAGAGCACGGAGAGCACCGCGAGGGACCCGAACTCGACCAGGACACTCTCGGTGGTCAGGACGCCCCGCTCCGTCCCCGCGACGACGAGTGAAGCCACCGCCAGCCCGCCGATCAGAGCAGTGAGCCGAGGGCCCGAGACGACGGAAGTGACCGCGGGGGCCACGATGAGCAGGTGGGCCAGGTGAATGTCCGGCGGCAGGAAGTAGTCGGCCACCGGTATGGCGATGATGAGCGTCAGGGGCACCACCAACCACAGGGGGCCCGGCGCCGACCGACGCCAGGACCGAAGGATCCGGCCCAGTGGTGTGGTGATGCTCGCAGTTGTCACGTCGCTGCTCCTCGCCCTATACCTCCCAACGCGTCGCCGACCGTCGCTCATTCCGTGGTGCGCCGATGAGCCGGTCACGGCCGCTCCGGCGCTTGCCGAGGAAGTGACGGATTCGTTGTTGTCGTAGAGGCCGACGTGGGTCGCGTCCGCGGCCGGACGGAACGGGGCACACCGTGGCGGACCGTGGCTTCGGGCGGGGCCATCAGGACCACGGTTCGCCATGGTGCGAACATCTGAGGGACAGGCCCGGTCATCCCATGGCGTCGGTTGCCTGCGGGCTGTGAGTGAGCCGGTTCACCTGGACGTCCTTGCAGTACGGGACCGTCCCGGTCCGTGCTGCGTAACTCGCCGAGATCCATGCCTGCGTGTCACGCAGCAGGTACCAGACGTCGTTGCCGGCGATGGTCTGCGCACGGACCTTGCACCGCAGGCCCACTTGATCCTGGTACTCGAGGACGGCCACCACCGACGAGTCCGTGCTCGGGTACTGCCGCTCGTTCAAACCACTCTGGCTGGTCACCGTGGCATAAGGCTGTACGGGAGGAGCGAACTGAGCGGGAGCAGCAGCCGCAAGCAGCGGGGAACCGAGCACGACGACTGCGGCAGCCCCCGAGCTCGCTGCGATGTGCCGAGCCCGCCTCTCCAAGATCTTCAACATGATCATCCCTCTCGCTCATCCATTGACTCCGGATCACATCGGATCACTCCGAGCTGCATACGCCCCGCACCCTGTGCTGCGGCAGCGCGTCGATCCCTCGAAAAGACGATCACGACCGGGCCACCAAGCCGGCGAGGGCGATTACCGGGACACGCGGGGGCGGTGAACCGGGCGGACTCCCACGTACGGTCGTCGCTCCTCACTCCTTGCGTCAGGGTGGGCACGTAGCAAGGCGCCTTGCCGCCCTCCGGCACCGGGTCCATGCTTGGTGGCATGGGTGACCAGACCGGCCCCGAGCTCATCGCGTCCGTCGACCGGGCCCTGCGCCTGCTGGAGGCCGTAGGCGCGCACGAGGCAGGTGCCCCCGCGCAGCAGCTTGCCGCGGAGACGGGACTGCCGTTGGCCGGCGTCCAGCGACTGCTGCCCGCACTCGCCCGGGACGGATACGTGACTGAACTGGACGACGGCGCATTCGCCCTCTCCTGCAGACATCACCCGCTGGGTGCGGAGCACGACGGGCAGGGGTTGGTGGAGCGCATCCGACCTGTCCTGATGTCCCTGCGGGACGATCTGTCGGTCGCTGTCTATCTGAGCCTGTACGAGCAGGGCGAAATCCGTGTCATGGAGATCGTCGACAGTGCGCAGGCTCCGCGTGTGGACTTCTGGGTGGACTTCCAGGACGCCGGGCACGCCACCGCGCTGGGCAAGAGCGTGCTGCGTGAGCTGAGCGAGGAGGCGCGCGCCGACTACCTCTCCCGGCACTCCCTGGCCGAACTCACCCCCCGCACCATCACGCGCAGGGAGGAGCTGATGCAGGAACTCGACTCCTCGCGGACAGAGCCGGTCGTCATGGACCGGGAAGAGTACCGCCGCGGTACGACGTGTGCCGCGGTGCCCGTGTACAGCGGTGACCAGGTCGGTTCGCTCGGCATCTCCTTCCGGTCGGACTGGATGTACCGGACCACTCGGGTCAGGGTGGGGATGTTGTCGGCGGCGATGTGCTTGACCAGGAGGCTCTCGCTCCCTGACTGAACCCGGACCCGGTCCGCCGGCCGCGTCCACGCACCGCGAGCGCCTGGTCACGCGTGGGCGAGCGGTGTGCTGGGCACCCGGTTCATGGCCCCGTGCCGCCCGGTGAGCCGCGTGACCGGTTCCCCGTACACCTACTCGGGAAGGGGCTGCTCGGCCCAGATGGTCTTGCCTGTGCCGGTATGCCGCATTCCCCAGCGCTCGGTGAGCTGAGCGACCAGCATGAGGCCCCGTCCGCCCTCGTCGAAGATGCGGGCACGGCGCAGGTGGGGGGCGGTGCTGCTGGCGTCGGAGACCTCGCAGATCAGCGTCCGTTCCTTGATCAGCCGAAGCTGAACGGGTGCGGAGGCGTAGCGGATCGCGTTGGTCACCAGCTCGCTGACCACGAGTTCGGTGACGTAGGCCAGGTCGTCCAGTCCCCAGGCGTGCAGTTGGGCGGTCGCCTTGGAACGGGCCTCGGCCACAAATTCCGGATCGGCGGGAAGATCCCAGACAGCGACGTGTCCGTTGTCCAGAGCGCGGGTGCGGGCGAGGAGCAGCGCGACATCATCGGCAGGCCGCTCGCCGAGCAGAGTGTCGAGCACGCGATCGCAGGTGGTCTCCAACGACGGAGACGTGTCGGCGAGGGCCGTGCGCAGAGTCTGCAGGCCGGTGTTGACATCGCGATGCTGTGCCTCGACCAGGCCGTCCGTATAGAGGGCCAGCAGGCTGCCTTCGGGCAGTTCGCGTTCAACCGCCTCGAACGGCAGTCCGCCCAGGCCGAGCGGCGGGCCGGTGGGCAGTTCGAGGAAGTCCACCGTGCCGTCAGGGGTCACCAGAGCGGGCCACAGGTGGCCTGCGCTGGCGAGTGAGCACTTGCGGGAGATGGGGTCGTACACCGCGTACAGACAGGTGGCTCCGAACTCTCCGAAGGGGGCCCCGGTTCCGGCCTCCGGCCCGGACTTGAGCCGGACGACCAGGTCGTCCAGATGCGCGAGCAGCTCGTCCGGGGCCAGATCGACGTCGGCGAGGGCGCGTACCGCGGTGCGAAGCCGGCCCATGGCGGCGGAGGCGTGGATCCCGTGACCGACCACATCGCCGACCACCAGGGCGACGCGGGCGCCGGAGAGCGGGATCACGTCGAACCAGTCACCGCCGACACCCACTTTCGAGTCTGCGGGCAGGTAGCGGCTGGCTACATCGACCGCGACCTGCTCGGCGATCCCCTGTGGCAGAAGGCTGTGCTGGAGGGCCAGCGTCGTCGTGTGTTCGCGCGTGTAGCGGCGCGCGTTGTCGAGGCAGACCGCGGCGCGTGCCGCAAGCTCCTTGGCGATCTGCAGGTCTGCCTGCTCGTACGGTGCGGCAGACGGATCCAGGCGGGCGAAGAACACGACGCCGAGGTTGGTGCCGCGGCCGCGCAGCGGCACCACCATCATCGAGTGCGCGTGCTGTCGGCTCATCCAGGCGGACCGGACCGGGTCGTGGGCCAGCCAGTGGGTGACCTCGGGCTCGCCGACCTGGTGCAGGGTGCCGCGGCCGGTGGCCAGGCTGCGAGCGATCGGCGAGAACTCCGGGTAGCGGGACAACCCGCCGACCGCGACGACAGCCTTTGCGACGGGGCGGGTGGCCACGCGACGCAGTACCAGAGGACCGTCGTCGGGAACCGGTGGGGGCTCGTCCCCGAGCAGCACGGCGTCGAGAAGATCGACCGAGACGAAGTCCGCGAGGTCGGGCACGGCTACGTCGGCCAGTTCCTGCGCGGTGCGGGCCACGTCCAGGCTGCTGCCGATACACCTGCTGGCCTCATCGAGCAGCGCCAGACGTTCGCGGGCCGCGTACTGCTCGGAGAAGTCGAGAGCGGCCTGCTGCACGCCCTGCACCAGGCCGAGGGAGTCCTTGAGCGGGGTGAAATGGATGGTCCAGGGGTGGGCTTGGGGCTCGCCCGGCACCTTGACGTAGTTCTCGATGTGTTCGGGTTCCCCGGTACGCAACACGTGATCGACCGACTGCTCAGGGGCTCGAAAGGCAGGATCGGGCATGTGCTCGGTGATCCGGAGCCCGCGAACGTCCCGTTCCGTGGCGGCGAGCTGCTTGGTCATGTGTTCATTGACCCGCAGGAACCTGCCCTCGGTGTCGTAGATCGCCAGGGCGAACGGGGACTGGTCGAACGACCAGCGGATCAGTGGGTCCTGTTCGCGGTCGTCCTCTTCCTCCCTGATTCCCTCCAGCAGCCATCCGGCTCGCCCGTCACCGGTGGGCAGCGGGCGTGCCCGCAGCCGGCATTCGACGGCGCTGTCGTCCCGGTGGCGGAGTACCACGTGTCCTGTCCAATCCTCCTGCCGATCGAAACGCTCACGGACCCCGGCGGGGAGGGGAGCAGCAAGCAGCGCCGTCGCGAGCCGACCTACGGCCTCACCGGCGGAGTACCCGAGCAACTGCTCCGCACCGGTGCTCCAGCCGGTCAGCGTGCCATCCGGAGCCGCCACGGCCAGAGCCGCGGCGGGGGTGAGGGAGTCACCTGGCGTGCTTGCCGGTGTGTCCATGGGCCGATCATCTCGCCTTCGAGTCCACTGGTGATTCAAGGATCTCTCGGTCCTGCCGTCAGATCGCGCCAAGCGGGGTCGCACGTGCTGGATGCGGTGAATCGGACCCCGGGGGTGACCAGTGAGACGCACCTCGGTGACGGTCCGTAACGATTGTCGGCGATCGGCTGCCGGCACGGAGCCGATCAGCCCGCGATCCGACCCGGTGGTGCCGCGTCCGCGCCGCGGAGTCAGGCGGGACGGCGGGTCGAGTGCCGTCCGCCGGAGGTGTCGGGCTTCCACCAGCAGTGGGAGCACTGCGGAGGTTCCTGAGGGCCTCGCCCGGCCGTGGACCGCCTTCGCGCGGGTTCTCCCATGGGTGTGTTCGGCCCTTGACCCAGACGGGTGGCTGCCACCCCGCCCACCCCCCCGGCCTTCAGTCGGAGAACTCCTCGTACTGCATTCTCTCCGCCTTCCATCCGCCAGGGCCTCAGGCTGTGGTCGGTAGCGTCGGGAGAGAGGATGGAAGACGATGCCTGGTGAGGGGGCCAGGGAGTCGGGCACGGCTATGTATTTCGGGAGAAGAGGTGCCTCATGGGTGCCACCGGTGAGTTCCCGGAGGGTCCTGCGTCGGTGGGGGTCGCCCCGGCCGAGCCGGGTGGGCTGCTGGACGTGCTGGGTGTGGCCGCGGTGGTGCTGGACAGCGCGGGTCGGATCGCGTTGTGGAGTCCGCAGGCCGAGGAACTGTTCGGCTGGACCGCCGACCAGGCGCTGGGCCGGTTCGCGGCCCCCCTGCTGGTGGCTCCCGAGCACTTCGACCTCGTCCTGCACCTGTTCGCGCAGGTGATGAGCAGTGGCGAAACCTGGGCCGGCGTGTTTCCCGTGCGGCACAAGGACGGCAGCACGCGGCTGGTGGAGTTCCGCAACATGCGGTTGCTGGGCCAGCAGGGAATGCCGTACGCCCTGGGCATCGCGACCGATCAGGCCACCTTGCGAGAGGTGGAACGGGACCTGGCGCTGTCGGTGCAGTTGGTGGCCCAGTCCCCGATCGGTCTGGCCGTTCTGGACAGCAACCTGCGGTACGTGATGGTCAACCCGGCGCTGGAGAGCCTCAACGGTCAATCGGCGGCCCAGCACATCGGCCGGGACGTCCACCAGGTCCTGCGGTTCCTGGACGACACCGGGGCCGTCGCGTCGATGATGCGGCAGGTTCTGGACACCGGCAGACCGCTGATCAATCACTTCATCGTGGGCCGGTCCCCGACCGATCCGGGCGATGAAATAGCCCGGTCGGTGTCGTACTACCGGCTCGAGAATCCCGCCGGACGGGTGCTGGGTGTGGCGGCGTCGGTGGTGGACAGTACCGAGCGGCACCGCGCCGGCTTGGAGGCGGCCGCTGCCCGCAAGCGGCTGGCGACCATTGCCCGGGCCTCGGCGATGGTGGGCACCACCTTGGATGTGGAGAAGACCGCCCGGGAGCTGGCCGACATCCTGGTGCCCGAGCTGGCCGATCTGGCCGCCGTCGACATCCTCGACGCAGTCCTCGACGACCGGCAACCGGAAACTGTGTCCCCCGGAGCGCCCGCCGTGTTCAGGGCGCTGGCAGTCACCGCCGCCTATCCCACCGACGCCGTCTACGCGGCCGATCAGACCGGACATATGGCCGCCTACGCCGCAGACCGGCTCATCACCCAGTGTGTGATCACCGGCCGCCCCGTCCTGGTGAATCAAGTGACCGACACGGACCTGCAGCACATCGCCGCCGAGCCACGGGGAGCCGCCCTCCTGGCCCAGGCCGGCCTGCACGCCTACCTGGCCGTGCCGCTGATCGCCCGCGGTGAAGTCCTGGGCGCCCTGGACCTGTGCCGCGCACGCAACCCGCTGCCGTTCGACCCCGACGACGTCGTCCTGGCCGTCGAGCTGGCCGACCGAGCTGCGGTGCGCATCGACAACGCCCGTTTGTACCAGAACCAGCGTCGCACCGCCCTGACGCTGCAACGCCACCTCATGACCCACCTGCCACCCCAGCCGACCGGCCTGGAGATCGCCTATCGCTACCAGCCGGCCCAGGTCTCCGCGGAGGTCGGCGGTGACTGGTTCGACGCCATTCCCGTGGCGGGCGACAAGACCGCCCTGGTCATCGGTGACGTGATGGGCAGCGGGATCAACGCTGCCGCGACCATGGGACAGCTCCGCACCGCCGTCCGCACCCTGGCCGAACTCGACCTCGACCCCGCGCAGGTCCTCCTGCACCTCGATCACATCGCCGCGGGCCTTGAGCCCGGCTTCGCCACCTGCATCTACGCCGTCTACGACCCGCATCGCATGCATTGTGTGATCGCCCTCGCCGGCCACATACCGCCCGTCCTGACCCGGCTCGGAGGGCCACCCGAACTTGTCGAACTGCCCACCGGCACCCCCCTCGGCGTCGGCCTCGCCGCGTTCGAGCAGACCACCCTGCAGCTCGATACCGGGGACCAGTTGCTCCTCTACACCGACGGCCTCGTCGAAACCCGCGACCAACCCATCGACACCCGTCTGAACACCCTCCTCGACCTCCTCACCGAGCCGCAACCGACACTCGAAGCCACCTGCGACCACCTCCTGGGTGCGCTGCGCCATCCGCACGACCACGACGACGTCGCCCTCCTCATCTGCCGCGCGAACGGCCACCGATCGTGACCGTCGGCATCCTGCCTGCGCCTCGCCCCATGGAGGCTGTGGGGGTGCTGGGGCGCGGGGGATCGTCGAGCGGCCCTGCGCGTCGCCTGCCTCCGTCCCCTTCCGGCCCGCGAGGGCATGACAGAGCGTTCCGCAGGTGTGCTCGCGGCCGATGAGGGCAACTGTGTGCCATGGCTGCAGAGGTGGACAGTGAAGCTCGGCGACGCAGAGTGTGGGGAACCACGCTGCTGCGTGCGCTCGTCCTGGTGGCAACATTCCTGGCCCTGACCGCATTCTCCATCGCTTTGGCGAAGGTGACGCTCACCCCGTCACCGGCATCGGAGGAGCTCGTCCGGTCCAACCTCCGGCCAGGAAGGTCGCTGCGGCAGTACGCAGAGGACTACACCTTTCTCGCGGCCTGCAAGCAGGCCGGCGGAAACCTCCTGCTGGGCGTCCCGTTCGGCATCCTGCTGCCGATTCTCGTGCCGCGCCGGCTTCGGATGCTGCGCATGGTCGCGCTGACGGTGACGGTGATGGTGGTGATCGAACTCGTCCAGGGTGCCCTGGTCCCCGGGCGCGCCTTCGACATCGACGACGCGATCCTCAACACGAGCGGCGCACTGCTCGGATATCTCCTGGCGGGGCGGCGGATCAGCCATCGCTATCACCTCCTGGCGGAGGGGACGACCAGAGCGGAGGCGGCTCCGGAGCCGAAGCCCAAGCGGAAGGTTGCGCCGAAGTCCGCACCGACGTCCAGGACCAAGCCCGAACCGGCGTCCAAAACCAAGTCCAAGCCGGCGTCCAAGACCAAGCCCAAGCCCAGGTCCAAGCCGTCATCCAGGACCAAGGCCACGCCTGTGTCCAAGGTCAAGTCCAAGGTGAAGCCGAAGTCCAAGTCCAAGTCGCGGAGCAGGGCCTCGACCGGCCGTGGCGGGTCCGGACTGGTTGCCTCGGGACGCGCACTGTTCGGCCGACTTCTGACCCGTGACCGGTGACCTGCCGAGTCCGGGAGCCTCGCCGCCCCCGCGTCGTGCCCGCACCTTCGAGGGGGACGAGCGCGACCGTTCATGGCTGACGTCTCCTGGGCGACCGAGCCCGTAGCGCGTTCTTTGCTGTTGTCGGTGGACCACCTGCGGCCCCCACTATGGAAGTGGGCGCCGTTGCGCCTATGAGTACTGCTTGCGGCCGAGCGGCTCGTGGGTACGGGCCGGAGCGGAGGTGTGCGGCCATGACCAGCGGAGACGTGCTCATGCGAATCGATGACGGCAGGCGGGTGATCGACTGGTCCCCTTCGGCCGGCTCGGTTGGACCGCAGAGGAGGCCGTAGGCCCGATCGGCACGCCCACCATCCCTTTTGCGCGTGTCCCGCTGGAAGGATTTCGGCATGACCGACAGCGCCCCCGGCAAGAAGGCCTGCGAACTGCTCGCCCAAGCATCCCGGCACCCGGTCGCAAGTCCCCAGCGCAACGCACTGGTGGCGGAAGCAGCTGTGTGGGCACAGCTGGAGCACGCAGCCACCATGGACAAACACGCTGCCGTAGTGGTCGAAATCGAGTCCGCCCTGGCGTGCCTTGCCGACTTCGTGCAGAAGCTCCGCAGCGAGATCGGCGGTCTGACCGAGCGCATGAAGCTCGGCCAGAAATGAGCGAGCGCGCGCCGGAGCACGCTGACCGAGCTTGATCTCGACCCCGACCGGGATCACTCACTCAGCCCGACGCGGCGGCCGGTGTGGGGAAACGAGTACCGGGACGGCGGCAAGACGCTCCACACCCTGGCTGGTAGGGGTCACGTGAACGTGTCCCGTGCGCGACATCATCCGCCGCAGCCGGAGGATCCGGCGCTGGGACAACCGCCCAGGTGAAGAGAGAAGTTGACAGCAGCCGGTGGGGCCGGCCCCGGACGGGGCACCGGCCTCGTGCCCCGTCCGCCGGCTGCCGTGGATTTCGTGGCCCTCAGGTCACGACCTGACCAGCCGAATCCGAGCACGCCGGTCGGCCCGACAGGCGTCTGTTCGCGGTCCGGTCGACCGGCCGGTTGCGACGACCCCGCGAATCGGCGCCGGGGCCGTCCGGACGTTTCTTGTCAGGCTTCCTCGGCTGTGGCCAGTGCGTGGCCGGCGGCCGCGGGCGCCGGACGACTGTGCCGTGACCGGTGGGACAGCCAGGCGGCGACCAGGGCGCCCGAGATGTTGTGCCACACGGAGAACACCGCTGCCGGCAGGGCGGCCAGTGGGCTGAAGTGAGCGGTCGCCAGTGAGGCGGCAAGCCCCGAGTTCTGCATGCCGACCTCGAAAGCCATGGCGCGGCTGGCGGGTCGGCCGAGTCCGGTGGCCTTGCCCACGCCGTAGCCGAGAGCGAGTCCGAAGCCGTTGTGCAGCACGACGGCGATCAGCACGCTGACAGCGGCCGATTTGATGGCACTGGCACTGCCTGCCACGACGGCGGCGACGATCGCGGCGACGGCCAGCGATGACAGCCAGGGCATCAGGCCCAGCACCCGGTCGACGAGTTTGCCCGCGACCAGCCGCACCAGCAGGCCACCGAGCACCGGAAGCAGCACCGTCTTGAGGATGTCCGTCATCATCGAACCGGCGTCCACCGGCAGGTACGCACCGGCCAGCAGCAGTGTGAGCGGCGGCGTCACCAGCGGGGCGAGCACGGTGGAGACGGTGGCGACGGAGACGGACAGGGCCACGTCGCCGCGGGCCAGGAAGGTCACCACGTTCGACGCCGTGCCGCTCGGCGCGCAGCCGACCAGGATCACACCGGCGGCCAACTGTGGCGGGAGCCCGAGCAGATGGGCGATGAGCCAGCCGAGCCCCGGCATGATCACGTAGTGCGCGACCAGGCCGATCGCCACGGCCCACGGACGCTTCGCCACGCCTCTGAAGTCGAGTGGGGTCATCGTCAGTCCCATGCAGAACATGACGGTTCCCAGCAGGTAGGGAACCGAGCTCGTCCAGCCCGCGAACGCGCCGGGCGAGACGAGGCCGGCTGCGCCTGCCACGAGTACGAGGACGGGAAATACGGTGACGGCGCGTCGGGCTGCCTTGTCGCCGGACGCCGGGCGATCAGTGATCATCTGTTCGGTTTGCACGAGCGTGATGAGACGATGCGGGCCCGGCCCTTCGCAACCGAGTCTCGATATATGGTCATGGTGTCCAGGATTCGAACGACAGCTTCCTGGGGAGATGCGAGCGGCAGCGCCCAGGAAGTGGTGCACGGGTTCGATCGGGGACCGGCGACCCGGGTCACTCGTGGTGGCTCCGTCGACGGTCTCTCAAGTCCCGGAAGAACTTCCTTACATCGCCGACCAGCAGGTCCGGCTGTTCCATGGCCGCGAAGTGCCCGCCGCGGTCGTACTGCGTCCATTGCACGATGTTGTTCGTCCGTTCCGCGATGTGCCGCAGCGGAATGAAGTTGTCCCGGGGGAAGTCGGCGAGCGCGGTCGGCGTCGTCGAGGGCTCAGGTGGTGTGCCCCGGTAGTCGGCATGCGCGCGCTCGTAGTAGATGCGGGCGGACGAGCCTGCTGTGCCGGTGAGCCAGTACAACATGACGTTGGTGAGCATCTGGTCGCGGTCGACGGCGTCTTCAGGGCGGTTGTCGGAGTCGGTCCACTCCTTGAACTTCTCCGCGATCCAGGCCAGTTGACCCACGGGTGAGTCGGTGAGGCTGTAGGCAAGGGTCTGCGGCCGGGTGGACTGGATGTCGGCGTAGCCCTGGCGGTCACTGCTCCATTCCCGCATGCGTTGCCAGGAGGCCAGCGTCCGCTCGCGCTCGGCGGGGCCCAGCGCGTCCAGGTCGTCCGCGCCGGGGTCCTGCGTCGCGGCTGAGTTCGGCAGCAGGTTCAGGTGTACGCCGATGACCTGGTCGGGCCGAATCCGGCCGAGCTCCCGGGAAATGGCTGCTCCCCAGTCACCGCCTTGTACCCCGTACCGTTCGTAGGCGAGGCGCTCCATCAGCTCGGCGAATGCGGCGGCGACCCGCTTGAACTCCCAGCCCCGTTCCCTGGTGGGCCCGGACAGCCCGAACCCGGGAATGTTCGGCAGCACCAGGTGGAACGCGTCGGCAGGGTCGCCGCCGTGGGCTCGCGGGTCGGTGAGAGGTCCGGCGACCTCGGCGAACTCGACGATCGAGCCCGGCCAGCCGTGCGTCATGACCAACGGGGTCGCATCAGGCTCCGGCGACCGGATGTGAGCGAAATGGATATTCGCCCCGTCGATCGTGGTGGTGAACTGCGGCCACTGGTTCAGCCGGGACTCCGCGGCACGCCAGTCGTACTCGTGCCGCCAGTACCTCACGAGTTCCTCGAGGTAGTCGCGTGGAATGCCGTATGCCCAGCCCACTCCGGGCAGTTCGTCCGGCCAGCGGGTGCGGTCGAGACGCTCGTGGAGATCGTCCAGCTCGTCTTGGTGGATGTCGATGCGGAACGGGTGGATGGTCTCGTCGGTCGACGTCGTCATGCCTGCACATGCTACGTACCGGCGCTCCGGAAGCGCGGACGTCGTCCGTGCCCACCGTGTCCCCGACAACGAATGCCGGACCGCCCGGCCGGCGTCTGCCTCGGGTGGGTCACAGTCTCCGGGCGACTTCCGCCGCGGTGTCGCAGACGGTGGGGGCGAAGGTGCGCAGTTGTTCCTCGGTGACCAGGAAGGTCAGTGAGGATACGGAGACCGCGGCTCTGGGATAGCCGTCCCGGTCCAGTACGGGGGCCGCGATCGAGCAGACCGATTCGTCGGCCTCCTCGTACTCGGACGCATATCCCTGCTCGCGTACGCGTGCCAGTTCGTCGTCCAGCCGTCCGCGGTCGGTGATGGTGTGGGTGGTGCGTTCGGGGAGGCCCGCGCGGTCCAGGAGGGCGGCCGCCTCCGCCGGGGGAAGGTAGGCGAGCAGCGCCTTTCCGGCGGCGCTGGCGTGCAGGGGTACGGGCATGCCGACGCCGGTGGCGATGCGGTACGCGTGGCCGGGCTCGACCTTGTGCGTATAGGTGGCGAACTCGCCGCCCAGGACGGCGAGATGGACTGCCTGCCCCAGGCGTTGCTGGAGTGCGCGCAGGGTCGATTCGATTCCGACGGTGTCGTCCGCGAGCACCTGGGCGGCCATGGATCGTAGTTGGGGCCCCACGCCGTAGCTGCCGCCGCCCTCCGGGACGACGTACCCCTCCTCGATCAGTGTGCCGAGCAGGCGGTGCGTGGTGGCCTTGGGGATACCGGACTCCTCGGCGATCTCGCTGAGTTTGCGCGCGGAGTCGAGCCGGGCCACGGCATGCAGAACCCGCAAGGTCTTCGCGGCAGAGTTCGCCGATTTCCCGTGATCCATTGACCCTCCGTGCATCAGCCAGCTAGATTCCAGTAATCCGTACAGCGGAATGATAGTCCACTGTACGGAACGCGGCGGTTTCTCGCTGCCGCGTGTCTGCCTCCCCACCCCCGCAAGGGAAAGGCGGCCATCCATGGCTGTACACCACTCCGCAATCCCTTCACAAGATCCGGATCCGTTCGACCTCGTGATCACCGGTGCCAATCGCCCGAACCCGGACACGGGCGAGCTCCAGCCGGTCGAACTCGCCGTCCGCGACGGCCGGATCGCCCACATCGGCGGGGCCGGGAGTCTGGCGGCGGCGCCGGCGGCGCAGCGGCACGATGCAGGCGGAGATCTGCTCGCCCCGGGCCTCGTCGACCTCCATGCCCACGTCTACCACGCCAGTACCGGGCTGGGACTCGAGGCCGACCGGGCGGGAGTCGAACAGGGCGTCACCACCCTCGTGGACGCGGGCAGCTGCGGCAGCGACCACTGGGACCACTTCGCCGGTCACGTCGTCGATGCCGCCAGGACCCGCGTGCTCAGCTGGCTGAACATCTCCCGGCACGGCCTCGTCAACGGTGTGCGTGAACTCGCCGGCGGTGCCGCTGACATCGATGTCGACGCCACCGCCGGACTGCTCCTGCGCCATCGCGACCGCATCCGCGGCCTCAAGGTCCGGATGAGCAGCTCCGTACTGGGCGACAGCGGCCTCCTGCCGCTGAAGGTGGCCAAGGAGACGGCCGCCCGCCTGCGGTCCGAGATCGGACACGTGCCCGTGATGGTGCATGTGGGCAACGCACCGCCCGCTTTGGGGGACGTGCTCGACCTTCTCGACGAGGGCGACGTGGTGACCCACGCGTTCCACGGGAAGACGGGTGGCCTGTTCGGCGGCGGCGCGCAGCCGCTGCCGCAGGCCCGCGCCGCGCTCGAACGGGGCGTTCGGCTGGACGTCGGCCACGGCAGCGCCAGCTTCTCGTTCCGGACGGCGGAACGGGCGCTCGACGCGGGGATCCGCCCGTACACCGCAGGCTCGGATCTGCATCTGCGCAACGTCGAAGGGCCGGTCCACTCGCTGGCCACGACGCTGAACAAACTGCTCGTGCTCGGGCTGCCCCTCCACGAGGTCCTCGACTGCGCGACCCGGCGGCCGGCAGAAGTGCTCGGCCTCGCGGGTGAGTTGGCGGACCTCGGGGTCGGTTCCTGCGCCGACGTCAGCCTGTTCCGCCTCGATGCGGAGGAAGCGGGACTGACCGACGCCGAGGGCGAGACCCGCACCGCGCGGCGCCGGCTGGTGCCTGTCGCCGTCGTGCGGGCAGGGCTGCTCACCCACCTCCACGACCACCGAAAGGCCGCTGCGTGACCGACCGATCCTTGTCTTCCCTGATCGACCTCCTCGCCGAGACGGTGGCACAGACCTCCCGACCGGTGTCCGACGACGACCGGGCAGAACTGCTCGTGCTGCTCACGCTCGTCGAGCAGCAGGCGGCCGACGAGACGCTGTCCCCGACCCAGGAGCGGCGGCTCGCCATCGCCGTCCACGCGCTGGCTTTCGTGCGCAGGATGCGGGACGGCGAGCGCCTCGACGACCTGGGCCCCGAAGTCTTCGCCGAAGTGCCCGAAGAACGACTGCGCGATGTGAGGCAGATGCTCGCCCTCTACTGCACGCCGCGTGCCCAGACCCCGAGCGAGACCGAAGTGCTCCTGTTCGCGCTGCACTTCGAGGCGGCCCGGCAGTCGACGTCCGCGCTCGACCTTCCCGCGTGACGCACCGCGCGTACCCCACCCCCGACAGACCCTGAAGGAGCACCAGCATGACTGTGAAGATCGTGATAGGTCACCGCCTCGGCAAGGGCGACAGCGTGGCCGAGGGCATCCGCAAGGCCGGCGCCGAGCCCGTCCTGATCCCCGGCCCCGGCGCCGACATGAAGGTCGGCGACATCATGGCTGCCGAGGGCGCCGCGCTCGGCATCTCGTTCTGCGGCAGCGGCGGCGCCGGAGCCGTCACGGCCAAGGCGAAGTACGGGCACGACATCGAGTTCGGCATGCGCTCGGTTCAGGCGGGCATCACCGCCGTCGAACAGGGCCGCACCGTGCTGGGGTTCGGCTTCATGGACACCGAGGAGCTCGGCCGGGCCATCGCCGGGGCGCTGCTGAAGAAGCTGGGTGAGCAGGCATGAGGGAGACGCTGCTCACGGTCCGTGTCACCGGCACCGGCCCGACCCGCGAGAGGGCCTTCGCCGCCGCGATGCAGCAGGTCCGGCAGGAGGTCGGCAAGCAGGTCGACGGCGTCTGCTACCGCGTCGAACCGCAGTCGCTGGAGGTGGCGTCCGCCACCGAGTACCGCTGGACGGAGCGCTTCCTGGGTCTGCTCTTCGCCCGTGCGCGCCGCCGCTTCGAGCTGAACCTGCTGGTCCGGGTGCGCGCCGGCCACCTCGACCTGGAGGGACTCGACTTCATCGTCCGCGAGGAGCGCCTCACGCCGCTCCAGCACGCGCTCCACATGAGGTGAACCGGCCATGAATCAGACACTCACCATTCTGCTGGAATCCATCGTCGTCGGCGGGCTGATCGGATTCGCCGCCTCGGCGGGCGTGGCCCGCATGTTCCACGCGCCGAAGGTCCAGGGCATGGGCGCCTTCCGTACGCTGGGAGAGCTCAACGCCTGCGAGAACGACCCGGTCGCCCACTTCTCCTTCGGCCTCGGCTTCTTCTTCAACGCCTGGGCCGGAGCCGTCGGCACAGGCGCCCTGAGCTCCGACGTCGACCACCGGATCGTGCCCCACTGGGCCGCGGCGCTGTCCATGGTCAAGAACCGCAACCTCACCGAGACACTGCACAACCCGCGGCGCATGGCGTTCGTCGGTACGGGTGTGGGCATCGTGCTCGTCTCGGCGCTCAACACGACTGCCGCGTCGATCCCCGACTCGCTCCAGCGCATCGCCGCCGACGTCCTTGGGCCCGCGTCCGAGTGGCTCATCAACCCTGTGATGCCGATCGTCTTCTGGATGGCGGCCGTCGACGCCGGCCGCCGGACCGGCGCGTGGGGCACCGTCCTCGGCGGTGTCGCGCACATCGTCATGGGGAACGCGGTGCCCGGCATCGTCCTCGGCATCGTCATCGGCAAGGCGTTGGACGACCTCGGCTGGACCCGCCTGACCCGCGTCCTCGCCGGCGCGGTCGCGGTCCTCTTCATCGCCAGCGCCTTCCTGCGAGGCGTCGACCTGGACATCCTGGAGCAGATGAAGGTCCACGCCCCGAACTGGTTGCATCAACTGCACGAAGCCACCGGCACCGAACCCACCGATTGAGGGGCACCTTCATGACGCACGCGACCGCCAGTGCCGCCTCGGCCGGTTCCGACGCCGGGGCGCCGACATCCTCGAAGGTGAACGTGCCGCAGGAGGGCAGCTTCTGGCTCTCCGAATGGGCCTTCCCGCTCTTCGTGGCGATGCTGGCCTCAGGCATCTTCACCGGAACACACCTCTACTACGTCTACCACACCGGTACGTTCAGCGACATCGCCGTCACCGCTCTGCTCAAGGCCGGTATGGAAAACGGGAGTTACGGCGCCGCTGCGGCCTTCGGCGCCGGATTCCTGTTCGCCCGGATCATCGAAGGACCGATGGTCGGCATCCTCGACATCGGGGGCTCCCTGCAGACCGGCGTGGGCATCGGCATCCCCGCGATGCTCCTGGCGGCCGGCATCACCGCGCCCCTGGAGAACTTCTGGCTGGCCCTGCCCACCGGAGCACTCTGCGGCGCGCTCATCGGCCTGCTGATCATCGCCATACGCCGGGCGACGTTGAACTCACCGGGCAACACGTCGACCTTCGGAGCCGACGTCATGATGGGCGCCGGCAACTCCGCGGGGCGCTACCTGGGACCGCTGGTCATCATCGCGGCTGCCACCGCCTCCCTCCCGGTCGGCATCGGCTCCACCATCGGCGCGCTCCTCTTCTACCTGTGGAAGAAGCCGCTGACCGGCGGAGCCATCCTCGGCGCGATGGTCTTCGGCGTCATCTTCCCCATCCCCGGCAGCTGAGAGACAGGAGAACGACCATGGCAGATTTCTACGACACCCTGGGCCTCACACCCGCCGTCAACGCCAACGGGAAGATGACCGCCCTGGGAGGCAGCAGGCTCTCCGAGGAGACCATCGAGACGATGGGCGCGGCGGCAAGGGCACATGTCGTCATGGACGACCTGATGGTCGCCGCCGGTCGTGAACTGGCCGCCGCCGCTGGTACCGAGGACGCGTGCCCGACAACCGGAGCGGCCTCCGGCGTCGCCATAGCCGTCGCCGCCCTCGTCGCCGGAACGGACGTCGCCCGCATCGAGGCGCTTCCGGACGCGGGGGATCGTCCCTGCGAAGTGATCCTCCCCAAGGGCCACGCCGTCCACTTCGGCGCGCCCCTCACCCAGATGATCGCGCTCGGCGGCGGCCGCGCAGTCGAGGCCGGGTCGGCCAACAAGGTCCGCGCGGCCCACCTCGAAGGTGCGATCACCGACCGCACCGTCGCCCTGATGTACGTACAGTCGCACCATGCCGTACAGAAGGGCATGGTCTCGCTGGCGGAGACGGTGGCCGTCGGACGTGAGCACGGCATTCCGGTCATCGTCGACGCGGCGGCCGAGGAAGACCTGCGGCGATGGCCCGACACCGGCGCCGACCTGGTCGTCTACAGCGGAGGCAAGGCCATCGGCGGCCCCGCCTCCGGCTTCATCTGCGGTTCGTCGGAGCTCATCGCCGCATGCCGAGCCCAGTACGCGGGGATCGGCCGGCCGATGAAGGTCGGCAAGGAGACCGTCGCCGGCCTGGTGCAGGCGGTACGCACGTACGGAAGGGCGGCCACCACCTCCGAAGGGGAACGGCAGCGCACCCGAATGCACGCTCTCGCCGCGCGGCTCGGCGCCCTGCCCGGGATCGAAGCGCGCGTGGTGCAGGACGAGGCGGGCCGGCAGATCTTCCGCACGGAACTCACCGTCCACCCGGAGGCCGCCGGGCGTGACGCCGTGTCACTGGCGGCCGAACTCGTCGCGGGAACCCCCGGCATCCACCTCCGCGACCACCACGCATCCTCGGGGCGACTGGCCGTCGATCCGCGTCCCCTGTCCGACGCCGAGGAAGAGATCCTGGTCCGCCGCCTGACCGAGCTGCTCCCCGCCCGGGACTGATCGGGCGCCACCGCACGGCGCACTGAAGCTCCCCGTCCGGCAACGCCGCGAGACGGGGCCGCACATCCGCACGGGCCGGCCCCTCGCCCCCACAAAACTCCGTAAGGAAGGTATCGCTGTGCCCGTCGTCGAACGACGCCTCGTGGTCACGGAAGAGTCCGGGCTCCACGCCCGGCCCGCCGCCGCATTCGTCCAAGCCGCCACCCGCACCGACGCCCAGGTGACGGTCGCCCGCGCCGACGCGGGCCCCGAGGCCAGGCCCGTCAATGCCCGCAGCGTGCTCTCCCTGCTCGCCCTCAGCGTCCGATGCGGCGAGGAGATCGTGCTGCGCGCGGACGGCGTCGACGAGGAAACGGCCCGACAGGCCGTCGACGCCCTTGCCGCCATCGCCGCGCCCGCCTGACCGCACGACCGCTCACGAACGGAAGACCCCCATGCCCCTCACCCCCGCCGTACAGGACGTCATCGACCGACTCGCCGCCGCCCGCGCCGTGCCGACCGTACGGGCCGCCGACGCCGACAGCGCCCACGCCCTTGCCGACCAGCTCGTCGCGGCCGGCATCACCGCTTTCGAATTCACCGCGACCACGCCGGGTTGGGAGGGGCTGGTGGAGCACTGGACGGGCAGCAGGCCCGACGTACTGGTCGGGCTCGGCACGGTCACCTCGGCCGAGATCGCCGAAACCGGCCTGGCCTCCGGTGCCCGTTTCCTCGTCAGCCCCTTCCAGGTGCCGGAAGTACGACCGGTCGCCGACGACGCGGACCGGCTCTTCGTCGAGGGCGGCCACAGCCCCACCGAGATCAGGGCCGCCGCACTCCGAGGCGTCGCCAAGCTCTACCCCGCGCATGTGGGCGGCATCCCGTACCTGAAGTCCCTGCTGTCCGTGCTCCCGGGGGCGCGCATCATGGCGACGGGCGGCGTCGGTGTCGAACAGGCGGGGGAGTGGCTGGCGGCCGGTGCCTTCTCGGTGAGCATCGGGAGCGACCTCACCGCTCACGGGAATGTGCGCGAGGCGGTGGAGCGGCTGCAGCAGCAGCTGTAGCGACGTGGGTGAGGGCCGCCCCACCTCGACTGCCGCGCGTCCGCGCCCCGGCCCGCCGAGCGGAGTGGCCGGGTCGGGAGCAGAGCATCGGGCGGTCACACCACCACGGGGCACGGCCGGGACGCGGTCAGGAATCCGGCGCGGGGGCGGAACCTCCGCACCATCGGGGACGGTTACATGGAGACAACACTGCAGGGCGTCGGTGTCAGCCACGGATGGGCGATCGGCGAAGTGCGGCACATGGGCGCGGCGGACCTGGAGCCGCCTGCCGAGCAGGTTCCGGCCGAGGAGGTGGAGCGTGAGCAGGGTCGCGCCCGTCGAGCGGCCGAGGCGGTCGCGGCAGACCTCGTCGCCCGTGGCAACCAGGCCGACGGCGAGGCGCAGGCGGTCCTCGAAGCGCAGGCCATGATGGCACAGGACCCCGAGCTCATGGCGGACGCCGAGCGGCGCATCGCGGCCGGCAGCTCGGCGGAGCGAGGGATCCACGACGCCTTCGCGGCGTACCGCGCGCTGCTCGCTCATGCGGGCGAGTACCTGGCGGGACGGGTTGCGGACCTCGACGACGTCCGCAACCGGATCGTGGCCCGCCTGATGGACGTGCCGATGCCCGGCGTGCCGGACAGCGACTCGGCGTACATCCTTGTCGCGCGCGACCTGGCCCCGGCGGACACCGCACTGCTCGACCCGACACTCGTGCTCGGTTTCGTCACCCAGGAGGGCAGTCCCACCAGCCACAGCGCGATCCTTGCGCGGGCACTGGGCATACCGGCGGTGGTCGCACTGCCCGGCGTGGCCGAGCTGGCCGAGGGAACCGTCGTCGCGGTCGACGGCCGCACCGGTGAGGTCTTCGTCGAGCCCAGCGCCGAGGCGCGGGCCGAGATGGAGAGTGCCGCCGCGCAGCACAAGGCCGCGCTCGCCGTCTCGACCGGACGCGGCACCACGTCGGACGGACACAGGGTGCCGCTCCTGGCGAACATCGGCGGACCGGGTGACGTAGCGGCCGCACTGGAGGCGGGCGCGGAGGGCATCGGGCTGTTCCGTACGGAGTTCCTCTTCCTGGACGACAGCAAGCAGGCGCCGTCCGAGGAGAAGCAGGTCGAGGCCTATCGTGCGGTGCTGGAAGCCTTTACCGGGAGCCGAGTCGTGGTACGGGTGCTGGACGCGGGCGCCGACAAGCCTCTCGACTTCCTGACGCCGGCCGACGAACCCAACCCCGCGCTCGGTGTGCGAGGTCTGCGGAGTCTGCTGGACCACCCCGACGTACTGCGGACCCAGCTCACCGCGCTCTCCAGGGCGGCCGAGGGCCTTCCGGTGTCCCTGGAGGTCATGGCGCCGATGGTCGCCGACCGCGCCGACGCGAAGGCGTTCGCCGACTCCTGCCGCGAGGCGGGGCTTCAGGCGAAGTGCGGTGCGATGGTGGAGATTCCCTCCGCCGCGCTCCGGGCGCGTTCGGTGCTCCAGGAGGTGGAGTTCCTGTCGCTGGGTACCAACGACCTGGCACAGTACGCCTTCGCGGCTGACCGGCAGGTCGGTGCCGTCTCCCGGCTGCAGGATCCGTGGCAGCCCGCGCTGCTGGATCTCGTGGCGCTGGCGGCGGACGCAGCGCAGGCAGCGAGCAAGAGCTGCGGCGTGTGCGGTGAAGCGGCCTCCGATCCGCTGCTGGCCTGTGTGCTGACGGGCCTGGGTGTCACCTCACTTTCGATGGGCGCCGCGTCCATCCCGTACGTGCGGGCGACGCTGGCGAAATACACACTCGCGCAGTGCCGACGCGCGGCGTCCGCCGCCCGCTCGACGGACTCGGCCGACGAGGCGCGGCGTATGGCGCAGACGGTGCTCTTCGATTGATGGTTCGTCAGATGTCCGTGTGACCCGGACGTCGCCCCGCACGCCCTGACGGCTGCGGCCGATGAGGCGGGGGCCGACCCGAACTGGATGCACCGTGCCTGTGAGCCGAGTCGGCGCCGGCGTGCCGCGCGATCTTGTCGAGGGCGCCGCCGACGCGCCCAGTTCCACTGCACCGGTCCTGCGTCGGGCGCTGCCCGGGAGCTGCCCGGGAGCACGTGGGAGAGGCTGCTGCGAGCTTCGGCCGACCGAGCGTCGAGGCCGGCCGCTCCGCCCGACACACATGAAAGCTCTGCCGTCCCGATTCGGAGTGGCCCAGCATGCGTTCCGGGCTTCCGTTCACCGCGAGGGGTGAACATGTCTCTCCACTTGGGGTGCGGAATCCCGAACACCGGCGCGGGCTGCTCCGGGGCAGCACACTGGCACCGCAACCGCACGTCGCGTCGAAGGAGATGTCGCAGTGACCGAATCGACCACCGCTCCCGACCTGCGGACGGGCCGCTGCCAGTGCGGTGACATCGCGTACGAGGTGACAGGCGTTCCGGACGATCCGCACCTGTGTTCCTGTGAGCACTGCACCCTGCTGTCCGGCTCACCGGCGATGTCGTGGGCCGGGTTCCGCCGGGAGACGCTGATCTGGACCGGCCGCTGCGGGGAGCCGACGTGGTACGCGACCTGGCCGACCCTGAGCCGAGGCTTCTGCCCGCGCTGCGGCACCCACCTCGTCTCGGTGGCGGACGGCTCGGACATGGTCATGGTGACGACATTCAGCCTCACCGAGCAGATCGACGGCCTGGAGCCCGTGGGGCACAGCTTCCGTCAGCGTGCCGTGCCGTGGATGAGGGTCGACCTCGCTCCCGACCCGCTCCACTTGTAGCAGCACCAGGTCAGGGGATGGCGTGGAGCATCGCAGGGCGACCCATGACCGCACACCTGCCGACGGGACGCCACGGCGTCAGTACCGTTTCACGCTGCCCGGCGTCGGCCGCAGGGGCACTGACGTCGTGTTGGGCGTCGGGCGCCTCGTTCCAGCGGTGGATGCCGGGTGGAACCTCAAGACGACCGGGTTGACGCCGTGTCGCTGTAGGACACCGTCGTGCCTCCCACGAACGGCAGCAGCCGGTCGGCCTCTTGTTCCAGGGCCTCGCGATCGGTTGCGCAGAGCGGCCGGAACGGGGTGAGCCGCAGCGTCCCGGCGCCGAGGGACCACGTTCCCTGCACCCGGCCGTCCACCAGGAAGGTGGGCCGTACCTGCGCCTGGCCGGGCATCACGCGCTTGCGGTCCTCGTCGCTGATGACGCGGGTCCGGTCGGCGTGACCGAGCAGGGCGTTGTCGAATGCGGGCAGCAGCCGTACGGGGGCGGGGGTCTCGGGGTCGGGCAGCTCCGCGTCGGCCGGATCGATCAGTTCCCTGCCATCGGGGCCGCAGTAGCGGCGCAGTTCGGCGTGCATGTCCGCGACGACCTCGCCCAGGCGGGTCAGGCCGCACCAGGCCTGGACGTCCTTCACCCCGGCCGGGCCGAAGGCCGCCAGATAACGGCGGATCAGCTCCTTTGCCGAATCCTTGACGCCGGCCGCCGCCCCTGCGGTAACCATCGGCTTTCCCAGCCACGCCTCGGCGGGCGTGACGGAGACCGCCGACCGGTTTCCCCAGGAGCCCCAGGCACCGGTGGCAGCGCCGTGGACGAGAGGAGTGCGCAGTTCGACCTCCCCGGCCAGGATCCGACCGTCGCGTCCCGGGTGGCGTTCGGCCAGTCTCCGGGCCAGCTCCTTGCGGGACAGCGTCCCGCCCCCGAGCAGGTCGAGTCCCTCGGCCACCAAGGACTTGGCGTCCAGCCCTGTGCTGTTCCGGGTGAAGTGGGGGGAACCGGCGGTGCGGTCGAGCGCGGGCTGCAGCAGCGGCCGCAGCCGACGGAAGTCGTCGGCTGCAGCGAGGTGCTGGGTGCTGCGGAGCAGGCCGGAGCGGACCACCTGCCGGTCCTCCAGCAGTGCGGTGAGCTCGGATTGTGTGAAGCAGTGAATCCTGCTCCACAGCCCGACGTAGGGCCAGTTGGGCTCCTGTGCCTGCAGTGCGACCAGCCGTCCGATCACCTCCACAGGCGTGCGATCGGTGCGCGCCAGGAGGAACTGTCGGTCCAGCAGTGCCCGGTTCAGGGCCCGGAGGGAGAGGGTGTTCACGACAGCCGCACCGAGACATTGCCCCGGTGGGAACCCTGAAGCAGCGAGAGGAAGGCCCGCGGCACGTCCTCGATCCCGCCCTCCACGACCGTCTGCGGGTAGATGAAGCGGCCCTCGCCCAGCCACGTGCTGAAGTGCTTACTCCAGGCCGCGATCTGATCGGGTGTGTGGTAGCAGGAGAACGGCAGCAGCTCGATGCCGTTTGCCTCGGCAGCCGCGCGGTCGGGCTTCGGGAAGCGCTCGGCCGCGTCACCGAGCTGGCTCGACAGGGAGCCGCACAGGGCGAAGCGCGCCCCAGGCAGGGCCGCCTGCAGCGCGGCGTCGTACTGCTCGCCGCCCACGACGTCGAAGAACACCGAGATGCCCTCGGGTGCGAGCGCCCCCAGCCGGTCGGCCGCGGAGCCGTCGTGGTAGTCGAACGCGGCGTCGTAGCCGAGTTCGTCGACGAGGTATTCGACCTTCTCCGGGCTTCCGGCACTGCCGATCACCCGCGCCGCACCGAGACACCTGGCGATCTGCCCCGCCAGCGAGCCGACCCCGCCCGCCGCACCGGAGACGAACACCACATCGCCCTCGCCGACGGCCGCCACATCCGCCATCCCGTAGTAGGCGGTCGGCCCCTGGCCGAGGTGGTACCCGGGGTCGGCGAAGAGCTCGCGGTCGAGCTTGACGTACCCCGCGGCCGGACCGGCCGAGTACTCGCTCCAACCGGCCATCGACTGGACCAGGTCCCCGACCACGAGCTCGGGGCTGTCGGACCGGACCACCGTGCCGATGGCGGCCACTCCTACCCGCCGGCCCGGCTGCCAGGCCGGCACCGGGAGGGTGCAGTCGGCCCGCATCAGCTCCAGGTACGTCGCGGCGAGCCCCACCTGGTCGGTCCGTACCAGTACCTCGCCGTCCACCTCGGTCTCGGCGACGGCGAAGTGGTCGAGCGTCGGTACGCCGGTGATCTGCGCGGCCAGTCGGATCTCACGGGTGATCATTTTTTTCGTCCTCACATCGGTCCGGTACGGCCTTCGAGATCGACCCTAAGGAGGCTTCCGGACACTTACTGGCCGGAACTCGGGGCAGTATTCCGGCATGGCGAACACCAGCTCACGGACCCTCAAACTGCTCTCCCTGCTGCAGACCCACCGGCACTGGCCCGGCCTGGAACTGGCCGACCGGCTCGGAGTCTCCGAGCGGACCCTGCGCCGCGACGTCGACCGGCTGCGCGAGCTCGGCTACCCGGTCAGCGGCGCCCGGGGGACGGACGGCGGCTACCAGCTTGCGCCCGGCGCTGTCCTGCCCCCGCTGCTGCTGGACGACGAGGAGGCGGTGGCGCTCGCGGTGGGCATCGGCGACGCGGCGCAGAGCGGGATCGCGGGGTTGGAGGATGCCTCCCTGCGCGCACTGACCAAGGTGGTGCGGGTCCTGCCGCCCCGGCTCAGGGCCAGGGTGGATGCCCTGCGCGCGATGACCGTCTCCGCTGCCGCGTCCGGGCCGGTCGTCGCAGCGAGGGTGCTCACCGCAGTCGCCCAGGCATGCCGTGACGAGGAGCGGCTGCGGTTCGGCTACGCATCCAGGGGTCACGCACCCACCGAGCGCGAGGTCGAACCACACCGTGTCGTCGCCCTCGGCGGGCGCTGGTACCTGGTCGCCTACGACCTGGACCGCCACGACTGGCGCAGTTTCCGCCTCGACCGGCTGACCGGGCCGACGGCGACCGGAGCCCGTTTCCGGCCCCGCCTGCTCCCGGCCGAGGACGCCGTGGCATTCGTCCAGGCGGCGAGCGGGGCCCCGGCTCCGTACACGGTCGAGGTCCTCGTCCACGCGCCATCCGCACGGGTGCGGCAGGTGGTCGGCCGGTGGGGCACGATCGAGCCGCTCGACCAGGACAGCTGCCGGCTCACCATGACCTCGGCCTCCCTCGACTGGCCGACCCAGGCACTGGGCAACGTGGGCGTCGAGTTCGAGGTCCTGGGGCCGCCGGAGTTCGCCGCGCATGTCCAGGAGTGGGGGGCCCGTTTCCTCCGGGCCACCCGCGCACCCGAGTGACCTTCCTCGCCGTAGCACCGCGACGGTGGCGCAGCGTTCGAAGCAGCGGGTGAAGCGTGGCAAAGGCGCTCTGCGAGCGGCACCGGCACGGACCTCCCCTGTGATCACAGAGCGTCACAACGTCCTGATCGCCATGACCCGTGGCTGCCAACGCTCCGTGCCTGGTCGGTTGGATCAGTTTGATTTTCCAACTCATGGAGTTAGAGTGAGTTTGATTTTGCAACTCACCGGTAACCGTGCCGGGCGGTCCGCCCGGCGCACCGGCGGTCAGGAGGCCCGCACCATGCGTGACGCAGTCATCGTCGAAGCCGTACGCACGCCGATAGGGAAGGGCAAGCCGAACGGCGCGCTTGCGCACGTCCACCCCGTGGAGCTCCTCGCTCACACCCTGCGCACCCTCGTCGAGCGCTCCGGAATCGATCCCGCCCTCATCGACGACGTCATCGGCGGGACCGTCGACCAGGTCGGCGAGCAGGCCATGAACACCACCCGTTACGCCGTGCTGTCGGCGGGCTTCCCCGAGACGGTCCCGGCGACCACGGTGGACCGTCAGTGCGGCTCCTCCCAGCAGGCGGTGCACTTCGCCGCGCAGGGGGTCATCTCGGGCGCGTACGACCTGGTCGTCGCCTGTGGTGTCGAGTCGATGAGCCGGGTGCCGATGTGGTCGAACGTGCCCGACGGTAAGGACCCCTTCGGCCCCGGAGTTGCCGAGCGCTACCCCGAAGGCCTCGTCCCGCAGGGCATCAGCGCCGAACTCATCGCCGCCAAGTGGTCCATCACGCGCGAGCGGATGGACGCCTTCGCCGTCTCCTCGCACCACAAGGCGGCCGCCGCCTGGGACGCCGGACTGTTCGACGCCGAGACCGCGCCCCTGGAGGGCGTCACCCGCGACGAGTGCGTACGGCCCGGCAGCACCCCGGAGATCCTGGCCGGCCTCAAGCCTGCCTACTACGAGCCCGGCTTCGGCGAACGCTTCCCGCAGATCGAGTGGAACGTCACCGCGGGCAACGCCAGCCCCATCAACGACGGTGCCTCGGCCGTTCTGATCACCTCCAGCGAGACCGCGGCCCGCCTCGGCCTGCGCCCCCTCGCCCGCCTGCACAGCTTCGCCGTCACCGGCTCCGACCCGCTGCTGATGCTCAGTGGCGTCATCCCGGCGACCGAGAAGGTGCTGCGCAGGGCGAACCTGCGGCTCGACGACATCGACCTGTTCGAGGTCAACGAGGCCTTCTCCAGCGTGGTCCTGGCCTGGCAGCAGGAGACCGGCGCCGACCTGGCCAAGGTCAACGTGCACGGTGGCGCGATCGCCATCGGCCACCCCCTCGGCGCGAGCGGCACCCGCCTGACGACCACCCTGGTCCACGCGATGCGCGAGCGCGGCGCCCGCTACGCCCTCCAGACGATGTGTGAGGCAGGCGGACTCGCCAACGCGATGGTGGTGGAGGCGGTCTGACGGGTCGTCCGGGTGCGGGCTGCCCGCCCGGTGGGCCGATGAGGTGCCTGTCCAGCGGATCGGCGGGTGCCTGTGGCGGATGGCGGAGGTGCGCGTGCGGCGGTCTCATGCGGTGGGGCGTCCACCGGATGACGGCAGGCGCGCGTCGGGTGGATCGGAGGTCACCGGGGCATGGAGAACCTCCTGCACCACGTCCGTGACCCCGCTGTCATCCCTCCCCTTCACCTGATCGACCCGGACAGATCGCGATCACGCACTGCCCTGTCCGCACTCCCATCGCTCTGCGGCCCCGGGCGGGCCGGTGGCGACAAGGGCTGGGCGGTCCCCGCAGTTCGTCCGGGACGGTCCAGCCCCACCCGACGCTCCCCATACGTTTCTCAAGGACCAACCACCATGCAGGGCACGGTCCTACTGTTCGGACTGGTAGCGCCGCTCGAGTTCGGTGTGTTCGCCAAGACCGATCAGCGCGGTGAACTCATCGAACTGGATCCGGTTCTCGAGTGCGCCTCGCGTGTCGCCTGCCGTCGCAAGCACCTCGAGGTAGTCCCGCATTCCCTGGGCGGCCGCGAATGCCGTCCCCACCGGGAAAATTGCGAGGGCGTATCCCATGTCCTGGAGGACACCGACACCCGGAGTCGGCGTCCGGCCGCCTTCGACCTGGTTGCTGAGAAGGGGGACGATGCCGCGGAACGTCTCGCAGATCCGCCGCATCTCCTCCTCGCTCTCGGGGGATTCGATGAACAACATGTCGGCGCCGGCCTCGTGGTAGGCGGCACCTCGGTCGATCGCCTCGTCGAGCCCGTGTGTCGTCCGCGCGTCGGTGCGGGCGATGATGACGAAGTCGGGGTCCTGCCGCGCGTCGACCGCTGCTTTGATCTTCTGGACCATCTCGTGGACGGGGACGACCTCGCGTCCGAGCATGTGCCCGCAGCGCTTCGGGAAGGTCTGGTCCTCGATGTGCATGGCCGCGGCGCCGGCCCGTTCGTAGGCGATGACCGCGCGGCGGACGTTGAGCGGGTTGCCGAAGCCGGTATCGGCGTCGGCGATCAGTGGCAGGTCCACCACATCGGCGATGGCCGTGACTCGTTCCACCATCTGTGTGTGCGACAGATAGCCCACGTCGGGCTGCCCCAGGATGCTGGCAGCCGTCTCGAATCCGCTGAGGTAGACCGCCTGGAAGCCGAGTTGCTTCACCAGCCGGGCACCGGTTCCGTCGTAGGCTCCCGGAGCCACCAGGATGTTCGGGTCGTTGAGCAGTTGCCGCAGGCGGGTCGTGTGTCTGGGCATGGCCGTCCTCCTGCGCCGAAGGGGAGTGGGTGCCGACCGCGGTCGCCGCGGCCCCGGCACCGTATGCGCCCGCATATCGCTCGTGCCCCTCGGTATGACCACGGACGTCCGGCTGCCGGCGGCACGCTGTCCGCCGGTGCTCCGGACCATAGGATCCGCCAGCACCGGCCTTATTTCGGATGATAGGGCAAAAATATGGTGAAAGTGACCTAATAAATGTGGCCGTCATCCGCCGGTCCGGCGCGCTCACCCATTTCCCACGACCTGGACCACCCGGGCCTCGCGCGGGTGAGCGGTCATGCCCAGGATCCGGTTCCGGCGGGTGGCATGCGCGAAGCCACACGCGATCGGTCCGGGCTGCAGCGGCAGGCCCGATATTCGCCGGAGCGTGCCCGGTCGGTGCCATCGTTCTCCCGGAGCGGGGGATCTAGGGCCTGGTGGTCCGAAAGCAGGAGGGGGCACCGTGCCGGGGAGGCAGGCGGGATCGGCGCGAGCAACGCCACGCCGAGACCCTGGACGTCCCCGGGCCTCCATCCTTCGGTTGTGGGACCGCCGAAGAGCGCACGGCTCAACTGTCGTGTGGCGTGCGGTCGCTCGCTCCTCGGTGCGGGCACGCGAGGCTTCGCCCAGGCGAAGCCGTCCGCACCGACCCTGGTCTCGTACCCCTACGGCCAGGTGGCGTACACCGCGCCCGCAATTGCTCCGGTCGTCGTTTCCGCCCCCGAGGCATCTCGTTGAGCTGCAGGAAGGTTCTTACGATCAAGGAGATCAGCCAGTGCGAGGAAGCCTTGTCGCCGCCGGTGTCGTTGTCATTGGCGGCGCTCTTCTGACAGCAGCCGCAGGCCCGGTCGGTGCCGCGGATGGTCAAGCAGTGTCCGCCGCCCCGACCGGAACGGTTTCCACAGACGGAACCGTCACCGTCTTCGGCACCTATCGCTGTTCGCCGTTGTCGGGTGCCGGACCGGTCTTCGTGTCTTCCTCGGTGCGGGTCGGCGAAGTGCGGCACGGCATCGGCGGCACGGCGGCAACGTGCGACGGCGTCGAACACACATGGGTGAACCAGGACAAGCTCGTGCTCGGAGCCCCGGTGGCACCGGGGCCGGCCGAGGTGGAAACGACCCTTGTGCACCTGGACACGGGAAGCGGCCTGCCCATGCCAAGCATCATCGCGACCAACCGGCACGAGATCGAGTTGCGCCCCGCGAAGGGCTGACGGGCCCGGCCGATCGAGCGCTACCGGAAATGGGACCGCGGGAGGAAGCGCAGATCGCGGCCGGCACAGAGGTCGAGGCGCCGCCCGCGCCCCGACATCGGGTGAACCGGGGTGGCCCGGCCGGAGCCGTGGCGGGCGGGCTGCTTCACACTGGGTGCCTTCCCAGCGAGTGCTCCTTCGCCGTTGGCGCAGCCGGCCGTTCCGCCGCGTCGTGCCCGGCTCGCTCGTCGAGCCGTGACCGGAGGGGATGCGTCATCGTGGTGCCGGCGGCCGCCGCGGCCTGACCCGGACCCGTACCGCGTGCACGGTCTCTGTCCGGCCGGGACGAAGCCGCTGCCGTTGGTTGCAACGGCCGGGGCATCGCGGCATCGACCGGCCGGCGTGATCGTCGTCTGCTGCACCCAGGTTGAACAGGACGGCAAGGCTGAGAATCAGGGAGCGGGTGGCGGCGCGGCCTTCGACAGGGATCAGGTCGCCGGGAGGCTGTACGGCTCCGCCGACCCTTCAGGGCAGGAGCAGCAGCGGCGAGCCGGAGCAGGCGCCGTCGTGGCGCTCCTTCGTCCGAGCGCTGGGCCGCTACGAGACGTAGGAATCCCCCGAACGGCAACGTAAGCATGCTCGGTGACAACTTTGTGTGATCGACCGAGGTCACCGTCGGATCCCTTCGGGGTCACCTTCGACGCGTGTCGGAGAGCGTCTGCCGCGTCCGACCGAGGGATAGGGTGAGGGCTCTCCACGAGCGCCTCGGAGGTGCCTGCCCGGTGTCCGACAGCTTTGTTCACCTGCACAATCACACCGAATACTCGATGCTCGATGGCGCCCAACGGCTTGGGCCGATGTTCGCCGAGGTCGCGCGTCAGGAGATGCCGGCGATCGCGATGAGTGATCACGGCAACATGTTCGGAGCCTACGAGTTCCAGCAGGTGGCCAAGAAGCATGACGGCGTGAAGCCGATCATCGGAATCGAGGCGTACGTCGCGCCGTCCTCGCGGCGCAACCGCAAGCAGGAGTTCTGGGGGCCCGGCGGTGTCCGGGCCATGTCGGACGACGGCGAGGGCTCCAAGGACGTTTCCGGCGGTGGCCGCTTCACCCACATGACGATGTGGGCACAGAACGTCCAGGGCCTGCGGAACCTGTTCTACATGTCGACCGAGGCGTCCTACACAGGGCAGTTCCCGGCGGGCAAGCCGCGTATGGACATGGAGCTGATCTCTGAGCATGCAGAGGGGATCATTGCGACGACCGGTTGTCCCTCGGGGGCGATCCAGACGCGGCTGCGGCTGAACCAGTACGACGAGGCTCGGCAGGTCGCCGGCGCGTATCAGGACATCTTCGGGAAGGAGAACTACTTCCTGGAGTTGATGGACCACGGCCTGGACCTGGAGCGCAACGTCCGAGGCGACCTGCTGCGCCTGGCCGAGGATCTCGGTATCCCGCTGTTGGCGACGAACGACGCGCACTACGTGCTGGAAGAGCACGCGGATGCGCACGACAACCTGCTGTGTATCGGGGTGGGCAAGAACAAGGACGACCCGAACCGGTTCAGGTTCAACGGCAGCGGCTACTACCTCAAGACCGCCGCAGAGATGCGGGAACTGTTCTCCGAGCTGCCCGAGGCCTGCGACAACACGCTGCTGATCGCGGAACGTGTCGAGTCCTACGAAGAAGTCTTCGCGCCCGAGGACGAGATGCCGCAGTTCCCGGACGTCCCCGAGGGGGAGACCCAGGAATCGTGGCTGCGCAAGGACGTTCTCAAAGGCCTGGAGATGCGCTACGGCTCTCCGATTCCCGATGAGGTCATGGAGCGGTTCGAGACCGAGATGACGGTCATCGGCCCCATGGGCTTCTCCTCCTACTTCCTCGTCGTCGCCGACATCGTCCAGCATGCCCGTGACAACAACATCCCCGTCGGGCCGGGCCGTGGATCGGCAACCGGTTCGATCGTCGCCTACGCGACCCGCATCACCGAGCTGTGCCCCCTGGAGCACGGTCTGCTCTTCGAGCGGTTCCTCAACCCTGAGCGCATCAACCCCCCGGATGTCGACCTCGACTTCGACGACCGCCAGCGTGACGCGATGGTGCGTTACGTCGTCGACAAGTACGGCACCGAGTACACGGCCATGGTGAACACCTTCGGCAAGCTCAAGGCGAAGAACGCGATCAAGGACACCTCACGGCTGATGGGCTACCCCTTCAGCCACGGTGAGCGGATCACCAAGGCGCTTCCGCCGGACGTGATGGGCAAGAGCATCCCCATTTCGGGGATCTTCGACTCGTCTCACCCCCGCCACGGAGAAGCCGGTGAGATCAGGGCTCTGTACGAGAACGAGCTGGACGTCAAGAAGGTCGTCGACGGCGCCATGGGCGTCGAGGGCCTGATCCGCGGCACCGGTGTGCATGCGGCCGCGGTCATTCTCTCCAAGACGAAGCTCACCGACCGTATCCCGCTCCATATGCGCGCCAAGGACGGCGTCAAGATCACCGGATTCGACTACCCCAGTTGCGAGGACATGGGGCTGGTCAAGATGGACTTCCTGGGGCTGCGGAACCTGGGTGTGATCGACCACGCCATCCAGAACATCCGCGAGAACCGCGGCGTCGACCTGACCACCGACACCGTCCCCATGGGAGGCGCCCAGGGCATCCCGCTGGATGACAAGAAGACCTTCGAGCTCCTCGCCCGTGGCGACACCTTCGGTGTCTTCCAGCTCGATGGCGGCGGTATGCGCACCCTGCTGAAGCTGATGGAGCCTTCCCGCTTCGAAGACATCGCAGCCGCCCTGGCCCTGTACCGTCCGGGCCCCATGGCGGCCAACGCGCACACCAACTACGCCCACCGCAAGACCGGCCGCCAGGAGATCCAACCGATCCACCCCGAACTCAAGGACGCCCTGGAGGGCATCCTCGGCAACACGTTCCATCTGCTCATCTACCAGGAGCAGATCATGGCCATCGCCCGGGAACTGGCCGGTTACACCCTGGGCGGCGCAGACCTCCTGCGCCGAGCGATGGGCAAGAAGAAGCCCGAAGTGCTGGCTGCCGAGTGGGACAAGTTCCATGCAGGCATGCAGGGCAACGGCTACTCCGAGGAGTCCATCAAGGCCCTGTGGGACGTCATGTTGCCCTTCTCCGGGTACGCGTTCAACAAGTCCCACACCGCCGGCTATGGGCTGGTCTCCTACTGGACCGCCTACCTCAAGGCCAACTATCCGGCCGAGTACATGGCAGCCCTGCTCACCTCCGTGGGTGATGACAAGGACAAGGCCGGGATCTACCTCGCGGACGCACGTAAGCTCGGTGTGCAGGTGCTGCAGCCGGACATCAACGAGTCGGTGGCGAACTTCACAGCCGTCGGCGACGACGTCCGCTTCGGGCTCCGGTCCGTCCGCAACGTCGGCGAGAACGTCATCGAGTCGCTGGTGGCCTCGCGCAAGTCGAAGGGGAAGTTCACCTCCTTCGCAGACTTCCTCGACAAGGCTGACCTGCCCGCCCTGAACAAGCGGGCTGTCGAGTCGCTGATCAAGGCCGGGTCGTTCGACTCCTTGAGCCACACCCGCAAGGGACTGTCCGCCGTCCACGAGGACGCCATCGACTCTGTCATCCCGGTGAAGAAGGCAGCCGCCTATGGTCAGGACGATCTCTTCGCCGACCTCGGCGCCGACAGCGCCGGCCCCGACAGCGGCTTCGGTCTGGACTTCCCGATCGGGGAAGACGAATGGCCCCGCAAGCAACTGCTCTCCACCGAACGGGAGATGCTCGGCCTGTACGTCTCCGCGCACCCGCTGGACGGCACGGAACACATCCTCTCCCGCAACCGCGACACCACCATCAGCGAACTCCTCGGTTCAGGACGCACCGAGGGAGTCGTGCGTCTGTCCGGTCTGATCTCCAACGTCGACCGACGGGTGACCAAGCAGGGCAACGCCTGGGCGATCATCAACCTTGCCGACCGTGACGGCGAGATGGAGGTCCTCTTCTTCCCCGCCGTGTACAACCTGGTCCAGCACGCCCTGATCCCGGACAGCGTCGTCTCGGTCGAAGGACGCCTCAACGACCGGGACGGGGCCGTCAGCATCTTCGGGCAGGAGATCCAGGTCCTGGACGTGTCGTCGGCCGAACACGGCGGCCGGCCGCCGGTGCAGCTCTCCTTCCTCGCCCACAGGATGAACGAGCCCACCGTCCAGGAACTCAAGCGGATCCTGGCGGCGCACAAGGGAGAGAGCCCTGTCCGGCTTCAGGTGCGTACACCGGTGAAGACGGTGGTGTACGAGCTGGGCTTCGAGGTGGACCCCACGTCGGTGGCCTCTGACATCAAGGGAACCTTCGGTACCGACGCATGGCTGGGTGTCGCGTGAGTAGCGAGCAAGCCTCGCTTCTGGTCCAGGTCGACGGAGTGCCTGACTGCGCGCGCTGCAGCAGGCCAGGACTGATGCTCGCCTCGTTTCCCCATTCCTGGAAGAACCAACGAAACCAGGATGTGGAAGGCATGCGCGCCTCTCTGCTGTGCTCGAGCTGTGACGCCATGGATCCTGCCGCCGCAGATCTGCTCGCGCTGTTCGCTGTCGACGACATGGTGACGCAGGGAAATCTCTCGTCCTTTGCCGACCTGGCCGGTGACTGGGGCGAGGTACAGAGGCAGCGGAAGCCGGCTGGCCAGGCCCTTGCATACGAAGAAGACAGCTGGCGCCGAGGCGAACTGTAGCGAAGCGCAGCATCATCTCTGAGGTCCCGCAGACTGCCGGGGAGGATGCTGCGACTGGGCAGGTCACCCCTGCGCCGCCGGGGCCCCAGCCGAACAGAGGGACGCTGCGCTCGCTCATGTCCCTGACCGCCAGGTATCCGGCGGCGAGGGCGGCCCGGATCGTGTCTGCGTGCACGTGCTCGGCCTTGACGATGGGGATCGCGTTTCCCGAGGGTCAGCCCCGGATCCACCAGGACATCGGACTACGGTGACCGAGGTCCGTGGCGCGGTCGGCCGCCTGCGCACCTGGCCCGACGCGGTGGCCATCGACCAGGCGCACTCTCGCGCCAATCGCGCTCACCTGCGGAAACAGAGCATCGAGGCAGTCATCCGGCAGAAGGCCGACCAGGCAGCGAACCACAAGACGGCCGGCCACCGGGGCGGCAGGCCCGCCTTTCACGACGCAGAACTCCACAAAGATCGCAACAGCGCCGAACGGTGCATCAACAAGATCAAGGCGTGGCGCTGCTTCAAGACCCGCTCGACAAGACTTCCGACAACTACCTCGTCGGTCTTCACCTGCGCGGAGCAGTGATCTGGATGCTCAGCCTCCACCCCGCAACATGATCACGACTTGGGGCGGCCCTCAGGCGTGCGTGGCGGCGTGAGGCTCTGTCCGGGCGGGGAGCGGCCGCCGTGCGCTGCCCGCCGTAAACTTGAAGTGAGCTTGAGCCTTGCCAGGCGTCCAGTTCAGGCGGGCCACGCGAGATGATCCAGCCAAGGGCGGCGGGATTCGAACTTCCCACGGCTCCGGCCATCGCGGGCTCTCGCCAATGAGCGGAAGCCTCTGCCTCGCTTTGTGAGCGGTGGAATCCCCTCAGGAAGGACGTGGGCCAGATGAGCCACTTTGTGAGCCAGGTGCCTATCAGTGACATCACAATGGCCGCCACGGATGTGCGCTGGATCTTCCCCGTCGGCATAGCGGTGGTCGTAGTGGCGGTTCTGCTTGGCCTCCTCTGGTGGGACGCGCGCCGTCGGTCTCGAGCACGACTGCAGGGACCACGGACCGACCGTTCCTCCCGAAGCGGTCGGACTTTGAGGGACGCCGATGATTTCGGGGAAGGCCTCAGCCCCTATGAGATCAACCGACCCTCTTCGCTGCGCGACGCACGCAAGGAGGACAACGGTGGGGCTTTTGGCAGTGGAGGAGCCGGCGGCTGACGGGTCGGCGCCGTCGGCGGCACTCGCCGAGATCATCTCTCTCCGTGCGCGTCTACCCTCACCCGTATGACGACCGATTGGATGGCGGAAGCCCAACGCATCGCCCGGGGGCGGCGCCTTGAGGAGCTCAGTTGTCCCCCCTCGGGGCAGGACGCCTGCCCGGCGCCGCCGCTCTCCGAAGCGGAGATCCGCGAAGCGGAGGCGGAGCTGGGCATCGCGTTCCCGGACCAGTACCGAGAGTACTTGCTCCGGCACAGCCCCGACGGCGCTGTGAACCGCCTACGCCGGTCCGCGGCAGGCTGGGGCTGGCATGGGGACTCAAGCACCAACTACGACCTGCTCACTACCGCCTTCCCGCATCCGGACTCCTACCGTGCTTACGAGGATGAGCTGGACGCACGCGAGCCGCTGCCGGAGGACTTCCCGGACCACAACGCCCACCAGGCGGCATGGAAGCAGTGGGATGCCGAGTACGAGGTGTTCCAGGAGCGCAAGACGTCCGGAGCTGTATTCATCCAGGACAACGGCTGTGGCTTCTCGACCCTGCTCGTTGTCGCCGGTCCCTACCAGGGCTCACTGTGGTTCGACGGCCGGGCCACCTGCGACCGAATCCTTCCTCTGAATCTCGACGGTCGGCCTGTGTCGTTCATGGACTGGCTGGCTCGAAGGTCCATGGATCTGGTCGGCTGGTGAACGCTGCCGGGCCGACACCGGGTGGAGCCGGTCCGGCAGCCCCATCGCAGAACTCCCTGACTCACCCACCGATGAGGACCCTCGGTCGGACTGGTCGCGGTTCAGATCGTTAGAAGTCCTAACGGAATGAACCACCACAGCGGCGCCTGCGGACCCTCGCTTCGCGGCGCGTGGTTGATGGCTGACCGTCGATGTCCGTCCGTGGGGGAGAGATCATTTCGTGAGGAGTACTTGAAGCGACGTCCGGAGGTGGAGAATGCGAGTGGGGTTGCACGCGCTCGGCATCGGTGACGGTGCCCGTCCCGAGGTGATCCGTGCGGTGGCCACAGCCGCGGAGAAGCACGGCTTCGCGAGGCTCTGGTGCGGCGAGCACGTGGTGCTCGTGGACGCGCCTGCCTCTCGCTATCCCTACTCCGAGGACGGCAGGATCGCCGTGCCCGCGGATGCGGACTGGCTGGACCCGCTGCTTGCCCTGACCTTCGCGGCAGCCGTCACAAGCCGGATCGAGCTCGGCTCGGGCGTACTCCTGCTGCCTGAGCACAACCCGGTCCTGGTCGCCAAACAGGCCGCCACACTCGACGTGCTCTCCGCCGGGCGATTCAGCCTCGGGGTCGGGGTCGGCTGGTCCGCCGAGGAATTCGCAGCACTCGGAGTGCCCTTCGCCGAGCGCGGGCGGCGGACCGAGGAGTACCTCGCCGCGATGCGCGCCCTCTGGGCCGAGGACCCGGCGTCCTTCACCGGGGAGTTCACCCGCTTCGACGCGATCCGGGTCAACCCGAAGCCGCTGCGCGGCGGCCGTCTCCCGGTCGTGGTCGGCGGCAACAGCGACGCCGCCTTGCACCGCGCGGCCACGCTCGCCGACGGCTGGTACGGCTTCGACGTCGCGGCGTCGGACGTCCCGGCGCGCGTCGCCGTGCTCGCCGATGAGTGCGCCCGCCACGGTCGCGCTTTCGGTGAGCTCACGGTCGCCGTCGCTCTGAGCGACGGCATCCCGGAGGACCTCCCGGCACTCGGTGCGGCGGGCGTCACCGAGCTCGTCGTCGTCGGCGCACCCCCGCCCGCTCCCGACGCGGCAGCCACCTGGGTCGCGGAACTCGCCCGGACCTGGATTCGCCCGGAGGAATGCGGAGCTCCCACTCCCGCATAGCGCGGGGGCACCGGGGGACCGGCCTGGTGCCCCCGTGACCGACCTCGGCACGGAGGGGACGATGGATGCGGCCGGCGGCCACGGGGGCGGCGACGCGGGATTGATGGACGCCTTCATCGCCGTCGTCGCCACCGGAGACCCCGGTCTGGTGAAGTCCGAATCCCTCACCAGCCACCTGACCGTACCGGCCGCCGAACGTGCACGGCACGACAACACCGTCGAGGGCATACGGCCGCCCACCTGCCCGCGACCGCTCGGCTCTGCCTGGTGCGAAGGTGGTCGAGAGCGTCGGACATCATGAGCGGACCGGTGCTGGGGAGCGCCGCCCGATCCGGAGCACGCAGACGTCCGGGGCGGTGAGGCCGGCGCTCGGCAACGGGCGGCAGCAACGGAGCCACGCGCTCCCGGAGGTCGTCCGGAACAAGAGCAGCAACCACCCACACGGCCTCGCGATCAACAACGCAAGGCACGACATCGCGGGCCCGACTCGCTCTGTAACGATCAGTCAGTCGGTGATGGCGCCGACCTGCCGCTGTGGGGTGATCCTGACGACCACCCGCACCACCTCGGGTGGCGGTTCCGGGTACGTCTCACCCGCGCCGGGCCCCTCGTACCGCTCGGCCAGTGCGACGGCCGGCATCCGGCCCCGATCTTCGGTCACCGTCGCGGTACCGTGCGCCTCCCGGCATCGCAGCGGGTTGACCCGGTCGTGGATCGTCAGGCTCACCCGCGCGTCGCGCTCCACGTTGCTGACCTTGCGGCGGCCGGCTGCCGAAGAGAGAAGCAGGTCGTCGACGTCCCGGGCGACCCAGCCCTCGCCCGGGCTGTTGTCATCGCCTACCCTCTCGGCCCTGGCCGCCATCAACCAGAGGCAGGAATACACCCAGGTCGCACGAGAGTCTGTGACAGGGTCGGCTTCCGCATCCCGGCAAGCTTCGGCCTGATCACTTCTCTGAATCAGTGGCGGCCCGGACGAACAGGCGGGAGGGATGTTCGCGATTTTCTCGGCTCACCTCCGCGCCGGGAATTACTGTCGCGAGCATGGTCGAACACGATGCCCTCAGTGTCTCTCGCGACGCCTACGATGCCGTTGCCCCTACTTACGCGCAGTTGTTCCGCGACGAGCTGCGTGACAGGCCTTTTGACCGCGCGATCTTGAGTGCCTTCGCCGAGGTCGTAAGCGCCAGTGGGGACGGTCAGGTCGCGGATCTGGGGTGCGGGCCCGGCCATATCACTGCCCATCTGGACAAGTTGGGTCTTCCCGTGTTCGGCGTTGATGCCTCTGCCGCGATGATCAAGTTGGCTCGAAATGCCTATCCGGGCCTGCGGTTCGACACGGGCTCGATGGCGGCGTTGAACATCGCCGACGGCCTGCTGGACGGCGTACTCTCACGCTGGTCCATCATCCACACTCCGCCGCAAGAACTCCCCGTCGTCTTGGCGGAGTTCCACCGTGTGCTGGCACCGGGTGGCCACCTTCTGGTCGGCTTTTCGGCCAGCGATGATCCGTCTCGCCCGACGCAGGCCTTCGATCACGCAGTCGCGACGGCCTATCGGTGGTCGCCTGATCACCTTGCCGAGATGCTGCGCAAGTCCGGATTGGCCGAGGTGGCTCGGATGGTTCGCGAGCCTCTGCCCACCGACCGACGGCAGTTCCAGGAGATTCACCTGCTCGCCCGCAAAGCCCAGAACGCCTGAAGACGCTCGATCGGCACACGCGCTCATCCCATGGTCCGGTTCTTCCTGGTCCGAACCGGTGCTCGCTGATCTCCGCTTCAGGTCACAGGCCTGCAGAGCCCGGCAGTTGTCCGTTGGTAGGCATGCCGGTCGCTCTGGGCGAGCCCATTCCGTGCGCCTGCGAGACCGACCTGTAATCCTTCGAACTCGCCGAGCCGGCCTTGGCGCTCGGCTTCGGCGATACGAGCGATGAGGGTGTCGCGAATGTCGATCGGTCGCCCCGCTGATCCGGGGGTCAGGTCGGTGCAGCGAGCATCTGACCGGCACCACATGATGGGCACCACATACTCGAGTTGGGTGCCGGCGACACAGTCACCTGCATGGCACCTGGGCCACAGGCCAGAGGCTGCCGGCAACGCCGCAGCTCCGCTCCGCGACACCGGCCGGTCTCCTCGGCCGGTGGGCCGGCGGACCCACCCGGCGCACGGCGAGCGGGTTGACGACGTGGTCGTCGGCCCGCAAGCGCCGGCTTCCTTCGAGGCTGATATCGCGCTGATGGAACAAGGACGTTACGCAGCACGGGATTTGACCGCAGCATTGACATGCTCAGGACTCGCCGCCACTCTGATGCCAGCTCGGAATGCAACCGGTTGCATCCCAGTATCTGTGGGTCGCATGCCGGAGGGGCGAGGTGTCCCCACGCTTCGTACGCCCCATCGACCCCCCAGTCGAGAGGACTTCCGGTGTTACAAGCCACAGGACACGGCCGCCGCCAAAGCGTTCGTGGAAGCAGATGCGGAGTCGAACCGATCACCTCCACCACCTCTTCGCCGACCATGTTTGCAACCGGTTGCACGATGAAAGGCGGTGCTGTCGGTGCGGGCTAGTGTGTGCACCTGACGAAGAGTTGGCCGGTTTCGGGCAGAGGTCGGCCGACCGTGCTTACGGCGGGCAAGGGAAGCAACCGTGGTCATGACCATCCGTGACGTAGCCCAGGCCGCCGAGGTTCATGTCTCGACCGTCTCCCGGGCCTTTTCCGCCCCCCATCTGGTGAAGCGGGAAACCCGCGAACGGGTGCTCGCCATCGCCGCGGAACTGGGCTACCAGCCCAACGAGACCGCACGCGCTCTGACCACGGGCCGCACACGGAATCTGGGACTGATCGTCTCCGATATCGCCAACCCCTTCTTCCCGCCGCTCATCAAGGCTGCTCAGGCCTACGCGCGGGTCCGCGGCTACCAGGTCTTCGTCGCCGACACCGACGAGGACGCGGCCGTCGAGGAGGAACTGATCCAGACCCTGGCCCGCCAGGTGGACGGTGTGATCCTGGTCAGCCCCCGGCTGGCCAACGACGTCATCGGCCGGCTGGGCGGCGAGCTGCCTTTCGTGCTGGTCAACCGTTCCGTGGCGGGGCTCTCGGCCGTACTCATGGACGTGGCGAACGGTGCGGCCCTCGCGGTGGATCACCTCGCCGGGCTGGGCCACCGTCACCTGGCCCTGGTCTGCGGTCCCCGTGGTTCGTGGACCAGTGCGCAGATGCGACGGGCGGCCGGAAAGGCCGCCGCCGACCAGGGGGTCAGGCTGGACGTCCTCGGCCCCAATCCGCCGACCGAACACGGCGGCATCGCGGCAACGCCCGCCGTCCTGGGGACGGGCGCCACCGGGGTGATCGCCTACAACGACCTGGTCGCCATCGGGCTCATCGAAGGGCTCGACGGCCAGAACGTACGTGTGCCGCGGGACATCAGTGTGATCGGCGTGGACGACACCGTCGCCGGCAGGCTGAACCGCCCCCGACTCACCACCGTCGCCATGCCCACCGCGGCGGCGGGGCGCACGGCGGTCGATCTGTTGATCCAGGCTCTGGAGACCTCCGGTGAACCGGCAACGGCCCGGACCATGCTGGCGACATCGCTGGTCGTCAGGGACTCCACCGGCGCCCCGGAGCAACCGGCCGGCTGATCCTTCGTCTCAACTTCTTGACGAGCCAAAGCGGGTGACGTACCGTCACCGCTGTTCACATACACGAACCCGATTCTCATACAAGAATTCTTGTGAATCGGGAACGGCCTTCACGCATGCATCTGGGCCGACCGGCGACCTGCCAGGCAACAGGTCGGCAGCCTCGACGGCCCGCCGAAATGAGCACGGTACGTAGCAGCAACACCCAGCATTCGACAACGAAAGGTGAGGCGAGGATGAGACGACCAGTCGCACTACGACTCAATGCGGCGCTGGCCACGATGGCCCTTGCGGCCGCGACCGGTCTGGTCATGTCGATGCCCGAGGCGTCGGCGGCAACCGGTAGCGCCACCGGCTACGCGACCCAGAACGGTGGGACCACCGGCGGTACGGGTGGCCAGACGGTGCGGGCCACCACGGGGACCGCGATCCATGCGGCCCTGTGCAGCCGGGCCAGCAGCAGTACCCCGATCACCATCGAGGTCGAGGGGACCATCAACCACGGCAACACTGCCAAGGTGTCGGGCGACAGTTGCAACACCGCCGCCGGCGTGATCGAACTCAAGCAGATCAGCAATGTCACGATCGTCGGCGTCGGCAGCGGAGCGGTCTTCGATCAGCTGGGCATCCACATCCGCGAGTCCAGCAACATCATCATTCAGAACGTGACCGTCCGGAACGTCAAGAAATCGGGCTCACCCACGTCCAACGGTGGTGACGCCATCGGCATGGAGAGCGACGTCCGCAACGTCTGGGTCGACCACACCACGCTCGAGGCGTCGGGTGGGGAGTCCGAAGGGTTCGACGGCCTCTTCGACATGAAGGACAACACCCAGTACGTGACCCTGTCCTACAGCATCCTGCGCAACTCCGGCCGCGGGGGCCTCGTCGGATCCAGCGAGACCGAACTCTCGAACGGCTTCATCACGTACCACCACAACCTGTACGAGAACATCGACTCCCGCACCCCCTTGCTGCGCGGCGGTATAGCGCACATCTACAACAACTACTACGTGAAGCTCAACGAATCCGGCATCAACTCCCGAGCCGGCGCCCGCGCCAAGGTGGACAACAACTACTTCAAGGACTCCAAGGACGTCCTGGGCACCTTCTACACCGACGCGGCCGGCTACTGGCAGGTCAGCGGGAACACCTTCGACAACGTGACCTGGTCCAGCCCCGGCAGCGAGAACAACCCCGCCGGCCCCAACCCCCAGTCCAACACCACTGTCAGCATCCCTTACTCCTACAACCTCGATGCGGCCAGTTGTGTGCCGGACATCGTGACGCAGACGGCAGGCGCCAACAAGGGGCTGCAGGTGTCGAACGGCAACTGCTCGCCGCAGACCCCGACCCCGACACCGACCACCCCCACGCCCGACCCCACCACTCCCACACCGGACCCGACCCAGCCCGGCGGGACCAACCTCAGCATCGGCGCCGGCTCCGACGGCTCCGGCAAGGCCGGAGGGACGAGCTTCGGCAACGTGCGCGACGGTGACATGAGCACGTACTGGTCGCCGGCCGGCTCGACCGGTTCCATCTCGATCAAGTGGGCTTCCTCCACTGCCGTATCCAGGATCAACATCCGGGAGGGGTCAGGCTCCGAGGGCAGCATCGGATCGTGGAGGGTGGTCAACGGTGACACCGGCGCAGTCCTGACGTCCGGCAGTGGTGCGGGTGTCATCGCGGTTCCCCGGACCTCGCTGAGCAAGATCACTTTCGAGATCGTCAGCTCGACGGGCACACCGAAGATCGCCGAGTACGAGACCTACGCCGGGTAGCGGCGCGCGGTCCCGTCGTCCGTCCGGGGGCCGGCTTCCCCGGACACGCCGGGCAACAGCAACGGGGGCCGTCGCGTGCGGCGGCCCCCGTTCAGGTCGATTCGCACACTCGGGTATCCGCCGCCGCAGATGGGAACCGTCGGAGTTCTGCGCGTGGAGAACTCTTGGCCTGTCGGGCCGTGAGACATCGGTGCTCACGCTGCCGGTCGGCTGCCGGAGTCAGGGTCGATTACATTCGCACGATCGAAGACGTTGATGGTTCGGGCATTGAGGAGTCGTTGATGGACCACCCGGATCCGCAGTATGTGGCACGCCTGGCCACGTACGGATCTGTTTCCACGCACCTGTCGCTGCTCAGCGACCATCGACTCGGCGAAGTCGTGGCCGCCGCCACCCCGCTCGGGTCCGGTATCGGGGGCAGGTCGGCGGAGCTCGAGGTCGGCGGGACCCGAGTCTTCGTCAAGCGAGTCCCTCTGACGGACATCGAGATGTGGCCGGAGAACCTACGGTCGACGGCGAACCACTTCGGCCTGCCGATGTTCTATCAGTACGGGGTGGGCTCAGCCGGCTTCGGGGCCTGGCGCGAGCTGGCCGTGCACACGATGACCACCAACTGGGTCCTCGGGAACGAGTACGAGGGCTTTCCGCTGATGTACCACTGGCGAGTCCTGCCGGACTCTCCTCCCCGGGGATTCGCCGACGCATTCGGGAGCATCGACGGGGCGGTCGCGCACTGGGAGGGCTCGTCAGCCGTGCGGGAGCGGCTGGAGGCCCTCGGCCGGTCCTCCTACAGTCTTGTGCTCCTCCTGGAACACGTCCCGCACACACTTGCCGCGTGGCTGGGCGAGCAACGGAAGGCCGCTCCGGATGGCGAAGACGGCCTGACGCACGCGTGGGCTGAAGAAGCGCTGACGCGCGGAGCCGCCTTCATGAGCTCCCGCGGACTCGTCCACTTCGATGCCCACTTCGACAACGTCCTGACCGACGGCCGGTCGATCTACTTCGCGGACTTCGGTCTCGCTCTGAGCTCCGGGTTCGAACTCTCTCAGGAGGAATTCGAGTTCCTCACCGCCCATCTCGCGTATGACAGTTGCTACGTCGCGAACCACCTGCTGCGCCACCATCTGCCCGACGGCCTGCGCGGCGAGGTGGAGCACGAGGTGTTTCTGCGCAACTGGATCGCAGGTGAAAGGTCCGAGAGGATCCCGCCCGCGATCGCGGCGATCATCGACCGGCACGCCCGGGCTGCCGTTGTGCTGGACGGGTTCCACCGCCGGCTGCTCACGGTGAGCAAACGGACGTCGTATCCGGCCGCCGACATCGAACGGGTCAGGTCGGGTGGTCGTTCAGCGCGGTGGAGCCAGGTGGGATCGGTGGGTGTTCACAGGCCAGGTCGCATTGATCTCGGCGACGAGGGGGCGTCGGCCTCTGCCTCGAGCTGTCTGGAGCCGAGCGAGCCGCTGCGGTGACAGCGTTCCGGTCGCTTCCGCATGCCGTGCCCAATGCGTGCCGAACATCCCCGTGTGGGGACGGCGTTGCTCGCTCCTCCCGGCCGATGGGTGGCGGCCAGGTCACAGGCGGACGACGACCACGGCCGTGTCATCGGTGGCGGAGCTGAGGTCGATGAGTGCATCTGCCAGTGCTTCGACCTCGCCGTTGCCATGGCGAGCCAGATGGTCGGCGAGGCGCTGCAGTCCTTGGTCGATGTCCTCTCCGCGGCGCTCGATCAGCCCGTCGGTGTACAGGACGAGCGTGGCGCCGTCGGCGTAGGTGGTGGAGGCCTGGGGCCTGGGGGTGTGTTCCATGCTGGCCCCCAACGGCGGGTCGGTCGCCTGGTCGAGGAAGCGCACGGTGCCGTCGGGGTCGGCCAGGGCCGGAGGCGGGTGGCCGGCGCTGCTGTAGGTGATGCGGTGGTCGGCCCAGGCGATGATGGTCTGCACCGCGGTGGTGGACAGGGCACCGTCAACGGAACGGGCATACATGTCGAGTCCGTCGAGGGCCGATGCGGGGCCGCCCACTACGCGGATGGCGGCGCTGAGGGCGCTGCGCAACTGGCCCATGACGCCCGCCGCGGCCAGGCCGTGCCCGACGACGTCGCCGACGGCCACGGCGTACTTGCCGTTGGGGAGCTGGGTCACGTCGTACCAGTCTCCGCAGACGTTGAGGGCGTGGACAGCGGGGCGGTAGCGGACCGCTGCCTGGTGGTGGGCGAGGGCTTGGGGGGCGGGCAGCATCGAGTCCTGGAGCGCGAGGGCGATTTGTCGTTCGCGGGCGTTGGTCTGGCGCAGTCGCTCGTTGACCTGCTGCAATTCGCGGGAGCGGGCGTACAGCTCGAGTTTCATCTGGCGACTCTGATGATCGGCGTCCGGGCCGCCGGCGCGGACGAGGTCGGTGATTTCCTCGAGGCGGTGCACGATCAGCGCGACCTGACCGTCGGAGTCCAGGACAGGGGCATTGATCGGGCTCCAGTAGCGCTCTGCGAACACTCCCGGCCGGTCCGGCTCCTCCAAGTCGTGGCGGATAGGGCCCGCCACGTCCTGGTCGTGGCTCTCCAGAACCCGGCGCAGTGACGCCTTCAGGTCCTCCATCTCGGATTCGTCGTCCTGTGGGAAGGCATCGAACACGTACTGGCCTATGAGCTCGTCGCGGTTGCGAGCAACCAGATTCTGATAAGACCTGTTCGCGTCCAGAATGACGAGCACGGAATTGAGCACCAGCATTGCGCTGGGTGACGCCTCGAAGATGGCGTGGTAGTCGATCCCCGGTTCTCTCACGGCATACCCCGGACACGTTGGCGATCGAGTCCGCTATTCATGCTCACTTGGTTCAGTATGCTGTTGGGCTTCCGTGGTCGCCTGTCGGCCGCGGATGTCTGCCGTCACAGGTTTGAGCCGCCGGGCACGTCATGGTCCGTACCCGGCGAGAATCTCCGTCCACCGCAGAACTCGGGCATCTCGGCAGATGCTGTGTGCGGTGCTGGACGGCCATGTTGTTGACGAGTCCCTCATCTCCCCGGAGCCGGTGCGCCGGGGAGACAGGCGGCGGCCTCCCGGATTCCTGTCTCATGTCGAGGTGCATGCGGACCTCCACATGATCGCGAGCGTCTCTACGGACTGCGTCGGCGTCCGCCGGAGTGGACCGCCGGATCCACGTCCGCAGCGGAACGCTTCGCTGGGTACTCGGCGAGCGCGTTCTCATCCTCGAACCGGGTGACGCTGCCGGGTTCGACACCCGCAGGCCGCGGGCCCTCATGCGTTCACACCGCACGCTTTGCGTATGGAGCATATAGTCTTGCTCATGACGCAAGGTGATGGTGAGCTCGACAGCCTGGTACGCCAACGGATCCGGGCGCTGCGGGTGGCGCAGGGCTGGTCGCTCGACGACTTGGCCGCCCGAGCCCGGCTGAGTCCCTCCACGCTCAGCCGGATCGAGACCGGTCAGCGCCGCCTTGCTCTGGACCAGCTCGTCACCCTCGCCCGAGCCCTGGACACCTCGCTCGATCAGCTCGTCGAGACGGCCACAGACGATGTCATCTCCAGCCCCATGATCGACGGGGCCCGCCAGCTCATGCGGTGGCCCGTCCGGGCGGACCCGGGCATGACGGTCGTGCGTCAGCGGATGACGGATCCGCCGCCCGACAGCCCTTCACGTATGCGTGCCCATCCAGGCCACGAATGGCTCGTCGTCCTCTCCGGCACCGCAATCCTGCTGCTGGGCAACCGCCGCTTTCGCGTGGAGACCAATCAGTCCGCGGAGTTTCCCACCATGCTTCCGCATGCCGTCGGAGCAGAAGGCGGCCCGTGCGAGATCCTGGGCATCTTCGACCGGGACGCCCGCCGCGGGCACCAAACCGGCGTGAGCGCAGGGGACACCGGCCGTTCGCCGCAGTGACGGGAGCGCCGCGAAGCCGCCTTTCCCCGCCGCAGGTCGAGAGCCGCTTGCGTATTCGGCAGTCCGAGCAGCCATCGTCTTGCGCATTCGGAAAGCAACCGTGCCGCACACCTCTGATCCTCTTAGCGTGGGTGCCATGACGCACACATCCCCGCATGCGGCGCACGACCACGGCGCGCACTCGGTGCACCAGCACGGACAGCAGCAGGACGCCGACGACCTGGCGGAGATCCTCGACCTCGATGCGGAAGTGCTCGCGGAGCACATCGCCTCCATCACCGCATGGCTGCCCGTCGAAGCCGCCCCCCGTTACATCGTGGACCTGGGCAGCGGGACCGGAGCCGGCACCTTCGCACTGCTCAAGCGCTTCCCTGATGCCGAGGTGACCGCCGTCGACACCTCGACCAGCCACCATCACCGCCTGCTCGAGAAGGCCAAGTCGGAAGGCCTGGCCGGCCGGGTCCATACCGTTCTGGCCGACCTCGACGCTGCCTGGCCCGATCTCGGCACGCCCGATCTCGTGTGGGCATCAGCCTCCATGCACCACATGGCCGACCCCGACCGCACCTTGCGCCAGGTTCACGACACACTGGCGCCAGGCGGGTTGTTCGCCGTCGTCGAACTGGCAGGCTTCCCGCGATTCCTGCCCGAGGACGCCCCGGAAGACCGGCCCGGCCTCGAGGAACGCTGCCATGCCGCACTCGACCGTCACCATGCCGAACACATGCCGCACCGCGGCGCCGACTGGGGGCCCATGCTGACCGCCGCCGGCTTCACCGTCGAGGGCGAACGCACCATCACCGTGAACCTCGGCCCGCCCCACACCGAGGCGGTCGGCCGCTATGCACTCGGCGGCCTGCGCCGCATGCGCGGCAGCGTCGCCGAGGCGCTGACGGTCGAAGACCTGACCGCTCTCGACCAGTTGCTCGACACCGACAGCCCTCGCAGCATTCTGCGCCGCGACGACCTGACGGTGCGTACCGAGCGCACCGTATGGGCAGCACGACGTACCTGACCGGGCATGCGGCGGAAGCGACTACGGTCGGCACGTCGGCGCCGGAGTCTGCGCGGCCTGCGGGATTCAGGAGATGGTCGCCTGCGTCGCCGCGCAGCACGGGCCGGTCGGTCACGGGCGTGCCTGCGAAGGCGGGGTGAGAGGGGCAGAGCTTTCCGCTGCCGGCGCTCAGTCCCGAGCGCCAGTAGCGCTGCAGGATCAGGAATGCGAGGACCAGCGGGAGGACGGATCTCAGTGCGCCCGTGATGGTGATGTTGTAGTGGAGCTGCTGCGGCTGGTGAGCGTCCCGTCCGCAGGGGTGTTCGGCCAGATCCTGCGTCTTCGGCTGCGCCAGGAATTCCTGTGCTGCGACGACTCACGACTCGATGGACCTTGCGAGAGCCCGATGAGGGTGAACAGAGGGAGGTGCCGTTGCGCGCGATCCACTGCTGGAGGCACGAGACATCGTCAAGAGATCCGGCCACGTCGAAGCAGTACGAAGAGCGGACTTCGCCGTCCACGAGGGAGAGATCGCCGAGCTGATCGACGACAACGACGTCAGGACGAAGGCGGAGGTGCTGCTCGACGGCGCGTCCATGCGGTTCGACTCACGGGAAGAAGCCCGGGCCGGAGGTGCGGAATCCGTCCACCAGGACCTGGCGAGCCGCGGTGATCAGGACGACCGGGCCGAGTGTCTCACTCCAGCCCTTCTCGTCCGGCATGTACACACAACCGCTTGATCACTCCCGCGGGACGGCGGGGCCAGGGCGGGGGTTGACGCGTGCCATGCTGGAACTTCCGGTTCATGGTGGCGAGCGTGGAAAGCGGCAGGGTGAGGACAGTGACACGGGCGAGCCGGACGAGGATCTGGGACCGGTTCTCGGCCTCCGATCCCGGATTGTTGCGGCTGATGGCCGGCCTGCGGACGGTCGGCGCCATCGCGCTCACGCTCGCGGCCCTGGCGCTGCTCGAGGCCGATGTGAGCCATATGGTGGCCGGTGCCATCTCCGCCATGGTCGCGACCTTCGCCATCAAGGAGAAGCAGCGGCGTGGACAGGCCATCACCCTTGCGCTCGGCCTGCCCGTGGCGCTCGTGGCGATGTCACTGGGAGCGCTGTTGAGCACCGAGGTCGTCGCGGGCGACCTCGTTTTCCTCGCCTTGATCTTCGCGGCGGTCTACAGCCGCCGGTTCGGTGACCGCGGTACCGCCCTGGGGCTCATCGGGTTTCAGATCTACTTCGTGTCCCTGTTCGTCAGGGCCACGGTGTCTGCGCTGCCGGGGCTGTGCGCGACATTGGTCGTCGCGTTCGTCTGCAGCGCGGTCGTGCGATTCGGCCTGGTCGTCGAGACGCCCGAACGTATTCTGCTGCGACTGCGCGAGGCATTCCGTGCCCGACTCGCCCAATTGGTGGCCGCCCAGATAGAGTTGCTCGTCGCCGGGCCGGACCACGTCGAGAAGGCGTTGGAGGACGCACGCCGGTACACCGCGCGCCTCCATCAGAGCGCGATGATGATCCAGGGGCGGCTGGAGGAGGGCACCAGCGACAGAGCCACCGCCTTGCTCGTCCAGCGTCGTGTCGCCGACGCCGAGATCGCCGCCGAGCGGCTCGGTGTCCTCGTCCTCACCGCGCGCAGCTCCGAGCGCGCCGATACGCTCACGCTTCATCTGCCGCACGCGCCGGCACCGGCGCCCGGTAACCAGCTGCGGACACAGGACGACGTCACCGCGACGTTGCGTCGTGATCTCAACGCGTTGCGCCTGCTCGTCGCGCGCCCGGCGTCGAACAATCGCGGTGCGGCGGTGGCCCACCTGCGAAACCGGCTGCTCGGCTATCGGGACGAGGAGAATCTGCCGCGCGCCCCGGCTGCCGTCCAGGACGTCTTCCGTGGCATCGGGGAGGCGGCGCGCGGTGTCATGGGCCTGCGGCTGGCCCTCGACGGGCCCCAGGACGAGTCCGACGACACGCCCACGACGACACGTTCGCGTGAGGAACTGGAGGCCGAGGACATCGCCATCGCGCAGGCCGAGGAGACCGATGCCGACGAGGATGTCCGCAAGGGACTTGAGCGTCCCACGACGCGTGCCGCGGTCCAGGTGTCGGTGGGTTCGGCGCTGGCCATCGTGGGCGGGGAGTTCCTCTCCAGTCAGCGCTGGTACTGGGCCGTGCTGACCTGCTGGGTCGTCTTCCTGAACACGGCGTCCACCGGAGAGATCCTGGTCAAGGGCTATCGGCGCCTGCTGGGTACGGTTCTCGGCGTCGTCGCTGGTGTCGGCCTGGCTGGGCTGGTGGGCCACCACACCTGGACGGCGTTCGCACTCGTGCTGCTGTTCGTCTTCGCCATGTTCTTCACCGCGCCGCTGTCGTACGCCCTGATGTCCTTCTTCGTCACGGCGGCACTGGGGTTGCTGTACACCCTGCTCAACACCTACAGCTCCGCGGTGCTCGTCCTGCGCATCGAGGAGACGGCGCTCGGCGCCGCCTGTGGCGTGATCGCGGCGGCCGTGATCCTGCCGGTGCACACCGATCGCCGTACCGACGAACTCCTCGGCACGGTGCTGACCAGGCTCGGTGCAGTCACCGATGCCGCGGTGGAGCAGCTGAGCGGTGGGGTCGCGCGCGATCTGCTGGACATGGCCCGGGAGCTCGATACGGCCATGGAGGATCTGCGGTCCTCCACGCAGCCGTTGACCCACCCGATCACCCCGCTGCGGACCCGCCGCCAGACCGCTCGCTACGTCGTGGCGCTGCTGGAGACGTGCGCCTACCACGCGCGTTCTCTTGCGGCTACGGCCGAACTCCTTCCGAACAGCAAGAGCGTTGCCGCGGACCCTCTCCTGAAAGGGGCAGGCCGACGCATCGCCCACAACATCGACGTCCTTGTCGCGCGTGTCGAGGACGACGACAGCGACGGCGTGGTGGAGACCGGCGCGAGCCTGGCCTCCATGCTGGAGACGGACACGCCCGGCACCCCCCGGCACGACCGTGTCACGGACCGAGTCCTGCGGCATCTGCAACGCCTGGACGAAGGGTTGATCGGCCTGGCCCGCCCCCTCGGGGTGGTCTCGGCCGCAACATCCGACCGGGCGTCGTCCAGAGGCGGGGGCGGGGGCGCGTAGCCGGGCCGGCGTCGTGGCGTTCAGCCCACGTTCGACGGAAGCCGGGGGGCAGCTCCGTGACCGAGGCGACGCGTCTGCGGCTTTGTGACGGGAAGGGCGTCGTCGAAGGCGGCGGCTTCTTTGGGGACGCGTCGACCGGTCCCGGCGGAAATCGCGCATCGGATCCCGTCTCAGGTCGCGTCCTGTGTCGCGAAGCCGTCTCGCCACGTCTCATGTTCCGGTTGCCATCCGCGGGAGCGTGCCAGGGCGTTGGACGCTCCCCTTGCCCAGCTCTGCCGTCCTGATGTGGCTTCCGGAGTGGGTACGCCGAGAGCTTCGGCCAGGACGGGCAGCCACTGGCGCCCCTGCGCCGGCTCGTCGTCCACGATGTTGACAGGGCCGGACGGCCAGTCGAGGGCCGCGACGGTAGCTCTTGCGGCATCGGCCACGTGGACGAACGAGGTGACCGAACGGTCCGCCTCAAGGTATGCGAGCAGACGCGCGGTCGAGTCACCTGCCAGGGCAGCGGCAACGGCGCCGCCGGGCGCGTACCAGGTGCCGGGTCCGTACAGGATGCCGTACCGCAGCGCCACGGAGGTCTCCAGCTCGGCCGCGGTTTCTTCCAGCGCCTGGATGCCCTCCACCATTCCCCCTCGCGGCTGCGCCGCCCCGATGTCGAGCGGGACGGTCTCGTCGGCCGGGGCCTCTCCCGGTGCGTACGCCCAGGAGATGGATTGGGCGACGATCCTTCCCACCCCGGCGGACTCGGCCGCGTCGACCAGGTTGCGTGTCCCCTCCCGGCGCAGCCGGTTGGTCGCTTCCCCGTCCGCGTCCGACAGGGCGGTGAGCTGGTGGATCACGGCATCCGGTGCGGTTGCCGCCATCACCTGCAGCAGACCGTTTCTGTCCAAGGCGTCGGCCTGGACGGCTGAGGCGCCCTGGCGTCGCACGCGTTCGGCTCCTGCAGGCGTACGGGAGAGTCCTGTGACCTGATGTCCTGCGTCCAGCAGCAGGGGGACGAGCAGTCGGCCGACGGCGCCGGTGGCGCCCGCGATCAAGATGCGCATGGGGATCAGTCCTTCGTTCGGTTCGGGAATCCCTCTCACAGGGGAGGCGGCGCAGAGGGGCAAGAGCTTTATGAGGAATCATGAAGTCGTTGATCAGCCCGGGTTTCGGCCTCCGCCTCGGGTACCGCCTCCGTCAGCTTGTCGCCCAGCTGCGGTGGACGGGTGATGCCGTACTTGAAGGTCCGGATGTCGTTCACCCGGATGCAGGGCAGTTGTATCGCGCTTACCACGAGTCCGATCGGCAGGCGGCTCGGCAGCGACAGCGTGCCCGGGAGCGACTCCCCGAACTCTGCGTGTCAGCGGCCGGCGCCGGCTGAGCAAGCGGTACAGCCAGGCCCCCAGGACCGCTCCCAGGACCGGCGCGACCAGGTAGATCCAGAGATCAGTGCTCTGCCCGGCGAGTGCGGCAGGGCCGAACTGGCGGGCGGGGTTGATCGAGCCGCCGCTGCGGGGGCCCAGGACAGCGATCACCAGGGCGACGGACAGCCCGATGACGTACGGCACCAGGCGTGCGTGACGGGCATGGGTCATGGTGAATCCGACAGCGACGATGATGATCGTCATGCTGCCCGCCTCGGCTACGAAGACGGACGTGGGCTGCCATGTGGGTGCGGGCACGATCGCCGCGTAGTCCACCGACGGAAGCGAGGCCGCGGGCCCCCACACCAAGCGGCCAAGACCCGTCCCCGCCGCGGACCCGGCGAGTTGGGCCAGTGCGTAGGGCACGACGTTGCGCCCGGGGAAGGCGCCCATGAGCCACAGGGAGACCGTCACGGCGGGATTCAGGTGGCCCCCACTGCGTCGGCCGGGCGGGCTGAAAATCAGCCCGGTGAGGATGGCCCCGCTGAGGATGCCGATGACGGCGAGCGCGGCGTCGAGGTCGCCCACGTAGAGCGCGGAGTCCGGGTCGCGCAGCCACCTGACGACCGTCACCGCCAGGAACAGCAGGACGGTGGTGAGTGCGAACTCGTCGGCGGCACGCGCCAGGCGCGGAGGAGGTGACAGAGAAGTGACGGTACTCACCAAAATCTCCTGGTGTGGGCCTGCCCGAAGCAGGAGCGGAGCCGGGGCGGTGCCGAACAGCGGGCCCGGTCGTCCCGGACCCGCTCCGACCTGTCAGCCGGCGGGGGTGTAGTGGCCGGGGACGAGGCGGGTGGAGACGCCGAAGCGGTTCCATGCGTTGATCGTGGTGATCGCGACGATGAGGCGGGCCAGCTCGCTCCCGCTGAACTCCGCCGCGGCCCGCGCGTACACCTCGTCCGGCACGAACCCGTCCGTGAGCACGGTGACCGCCTCGGTCAGCTCGATCGCCGCGACCTCCTTGGCGGTGTAGAAGTGCCTCGACTCCCGCCAGGCGTCGAGCTGGAAGATCCGCTCCGCGGACTCGCCTGCCGCAAGCGCATCCTTGCTGTGCATGTCCAGGCAGAAGGCGCAGTGATTGATCTGAGAGGCGCGGATCTTGACCAGGTTCAGCAGGACGGGATCGATTCCCTGCTTCGCCGCCGTGTCGAGGCGAATCATGGCCTTGAACGCCTCCGGGGCGAGTTTCGTCCAGTCCAGTCGGGGTGCGTGTTCGGGAAGACGTTCCGGGCTCTCGTGTGCTTCGTTCGTGTTCATGGCTGCAACGCTACGCATCCAGTGGCACTGAAGTAGGGTCCATTTCTGTGACAGATTCACAGACCAATTCAGAGACCGGTCCGCCCTCCGAACCCGGCACCGACCTCCATCTGGAACTGCGCGGACCCGGGCTGCGCGCCGGGCTGACGAACGCCCTCCGGGACGCCGTGCGTACGGGGCGGTTGGCTCCCGGCACCCGGCTGCCACCATCCCGCTCGCTCGCCGCCGATCTCGGTGTCTCCCGCAACACCGTGACCGACTCCTACGCCGAACTCGTCGCGGAGGGCTGGCTCACCGCCCAACAGGGATCGGGGACCCGGGTGGCCAAGCGGGCCGAACCGCGCCGGGCGAGACCCGCCGCCTCCCGCGCGCAGCCGGCCCGGAAACGCCCCATGTACGGCCTGCAGCCAGGTTCACCGGACCTTGCGAACTTCCCCCGCACGCAGTGGCTCACCGCTGCCCGCCGCGCCCTGACCTCGGCACCGCACGACGCCCTCGGCTACGGCGACGCCCTCGGCCAGATCCGACTGCGCACCGCCCTCGCGGACTATCTGGCGCGTGCCCGCGGGGTGTACGCCGAGCCGGAACGGATCGTGATCTGCTCCGGCTTCCACCACGGGCTCGCGTTGATGGCACGGGCGCTCGGCGCACGACAGGTCCGGGCGGTGGCCGTCGAAGCGTACGGACTCGACCTCTATCGCGACCTGCTGACCGGCGCCGGTCTGCGTACCACGCCCGTCCACGTCGACGAATACGGCGCGCGCACCGACGACTTGGCGCGATTGGACGGCATCGGCGCAGTACTGATGACACCCGCCCACCAGTACCCGACGGGGGTCGCGCTGCGCCCGGACCGTCGCACGGCGGCTGTCGAATGGGCGCGGCGCACCGGTGGGCTGATCCTTGAGGACGATTACGACGGGGAGTTCAGATACGACCGTCAGCCGGTGGGCGCCCTGCAGGGACTCGACCCCGACCGGGTGGTGTACTTCGGCTCGGCCAGCAAGTCACTGGCGCCCGGGGTTCGGCTCGGCTGGATGGTCCTGCCGCAGGAACTCGTCCCGGACATCGTTGCGGCCAAGGGGTACGGCGACTACATGTCGAGTGCGTTGGAGCAGCTGACGCTCGCGGAGTTCCTGACGTCGGGCGCGTACGACCGTCATGTGCGCTCGATGCGGCTGCACTACCGGCGCCGTCGCGAACAACTGGTCACGGCTCTGGCCCGGAGAGCCCCTCACGTCCGCGTGACCGGCATGGCTGCCGGGCTGCAAGCGGTCCTCGAACTCCCGAACGGGACGGAGCAGTCGGTCACTCAGGCGGCAGCGCGGCAGGGCCTCGCCGTCAGCGGGCTCGCCGAGTTCCGCTACGAAGTGCCCGAGTCCGGCCGGCGGCTGCCCGAACAGGACGCACTCGTGGTGAACTACGCGGCGCCCTCGGACAGTGCGTGGACGGGTGCGCTGGACACATTGTGCAGGGTGATGCCCCGGGCGCAGGGTTGATGCGTGGGCAGGGCCACCGCTGCGCCGCTACCGGAACCGGCCCTTGTGCATCAGGGGAGTGGGAATCACCGCCGTGGTCGACTCACCGCGATCCGACGGATCGCTCCAGGTGGGCGAAGGCGTCGGCAGCCGTGCAGGCGGGGAAGAGCAACTTGTTCAGGGGCACCGGCAAGAATCCTTCCTCTTCCATACGGCGGAGTTGGAGTGAGAGACCGTCGTAGAAGCCTGCCGTGTTCAGCAGCACCACCGGCTTGTCGTGCAGGCCGTGCTTCTTCAGCTCCAGGATCTCGGTCACCTCGTCCAGCGTGCCCAGGCCACCCGCCATCACGACCACCGCGTCCGCGCGGGCGAGCAGCAGGGCCTTCCGTTCGGCGAGATCATCGGCGAACACCATCTCGTCGGCGTCTCGCCTGGCCCACTTCTGAAGAAAGGTGACCGAGACCCCTACGAGCCGCCCTCCGCTCTCCCGCACCCCATCGGCGACGACCTTCATCAGCCCGGTGTCCGACCCACCCCACACCAAGGTGTGACCGCCCTTGCCGAGCAGCTCCGCCAGTTCGCGGGCCGGCCGGGTGTAGTGCTCGTCGAGGTCTGCGGCGGAGAGGAATACACAGATCTTCATCGTGGTGGGCGCTGCTGTCGTCATGATCCCGACCGTACGTGCTGGACATCTCGGCGGCATGGACCAATTACCGGCTGGCGGAGAGGACCAATTCGCCGATCGGTCGGGTCCTCGCCGTCGGCTGACCGTGGGCGCCCGTCGCGGTGTGCGTGCCGCCGAACCTTTGCGTGCGTGCCGCCAACAGTCCTGGGTCACCGGGCGACTTCGGTGCGGTTCGACGGTTCCGTGCGGAATCACGTACGGCCTCTGGACAACGACGCCCGCTGCGGCCACGATGATGGCGACTCCATACGGTATGCAATCTACAGTGTGGGGTCGGACAGGGTGATGACTGCGGTCGTCGCGCAGGGTGTGCGCGTGGCGCCGGGTCCCGCACGACCGTGTTCCTCTCCAGCCCGAACCCGACGACACGACACATCAGCGAGGTGAGGACGGCATGGCAAAGGCACTGGAAGGCATCCGAGTTCTGGACATGACGCACGTGCAATCCGGGCCTTCGGCCACCCAGCTGCTCGCCTGGCTCGGCGCCGACGTGGTGAAGCTCGAGGCGCCGAGCGGCGACATCACGCGCAAGCAGCTGCGCGACCTCCCGGACGTCGACTCCCTGTACTTCACGATGCTCAACTGCAACAAGCGGAGCATCACTCTCAACACCAAGAGCGAGCGCGGCAAGGAGCTGCTGACCGAGCTGATCCGCCGCTCGGATGTGATGGTGGAGAACTTCGGGCCCGGCGCCGTCGACCGGATGGGGTTCACCTGGGAGCGGATCCAGGAGATCAATCCGAAGATCGTCTACGCGTCCATCAAGGGCTTCGGTGAGGGTCCGTACACCAATTTCAAGGCGTACGAGGTCGTGGCCCAGGCCATGGGCGGTTCGATGTCCACCACCGGGTTCGAGGACGGTCCGCCGCTCGCGACCGGCGCGCAGATCGGCGACTCGGGGACCGGCGTCCACGCCGTCGCCGGCATTCTGGCTGCCCTGTTCCAGCGGGAGAACACCGGACGTGGGCAGCGCGTGAACGTGGCCATGCAGCACGCCGTGCTCAATCTGTGCCGGGTGAAACTGCGCGACCAACAGCGCCTGGCACACGGTCCGTTGGTCGAGTATCCGAACGAGGACTTCGGCGACGAGGTGCCGCGCAGTGGCAACGCGAGCGGCGGCGGGCAGCCCGGATGGGCCGTGAGGTGCGCGCCCGGCGGGCCCAACGACTACGTGTACGTGATCGTGCAACCGGTCGGCTGGAAGCCGCTGAGCGAGTTGATCGGGCGGCCCGAGCTGGCCGATGACCCCGAGTGGGCGACCCCGGAGGTGCGACTCCCGAAACTCGGCAAGATGTTCCAGCTGATAGAGGAGTGGACCTCGACGCTCCCCAAGTGGGACGTCCTGCAGAAGCTCAACGCCCACAACATCCCATGCGGCCCGATCCTCTCCACCCAGGAGATCATCGCGGACGAGTCGCTGGCCGCCAACGAGATGGTCGTCCGGGTGGAGCACCCGGAGCGCGGCTCGTTCACCACCGTCGGATCCCCGCTCAAGCTCTCCGATTCCCCCGTCGACATCACCAGCTCGCCGCTGCTCGGCGAGCACAACGAAGAGGTCTTCGTCGGGGAACTCGGTGTCAGTGAAGAGGAGTTGGCCCTGCTGCGGACCGGCGGGGTGATCTGATGCCGCTCGGACCGGCCGACGGCGTTTTCCTGCGTACGTGCTGTCGCCACGGCCGCCGTGATGGCCGCACCGCTCGGCGCCGGTCGCACTCTGTGGACCGAGTCGTGTCTCGGATCCACGGGTATGCGCACTGCGCCGCCCGTACCGCCCGTACGACCTCGGACTGAGGCGTCGGCCCTCATCGTGCCCGCGGCGGCGGACCTCGTCCGCCGCCGCGGCGCGGGTGCGAGGCCGGACGGTGTGTTCTCAGGCGCCCCCTGGCACCGTCCGGCCCGCCCACCCGGCGTCATCCCACTTCACGACGGCACGGTGGAACGGCAACACAAAGTCATGAGCGTCGCCGTGAGCGCCGTCGACGCCCCGTCGCGCCATCGCCGCGCATGCGCTGCCCCCAGCCGCGAGGTCCTCAACTTCTTCGGGTTGCAAGGCGATGTGACATCGGCAGGCCCAGGGGCGGGGTCCGCGCCGTGCACGTCCACGGCGACACGCACAGCGGTCGCAGCGCCATAGGGGCCGTCCTCCGGACGTGTGCACGACGGCGGTGGAACGCCGGGCTCGCGGGTTCCGGATCGTCGGCCGTCCGAAGCCGCACGGGTCGACGGCCGCGTACGGCTCGGAGCCCGTGCGCCGGTGTCACCGGGCGGCGACGCCGACCTGAGCAACGCCCGGCCACTCAGGGGAGATTGTGATCCGATGGGAGCCCGCTGCGGTCCGACGCGGTGTACGCGGACCTCCGCGTGACATCCGGGCGAGAAAGACGCAGTGCGGCCCCTAGACAGGGCGGCCACCCCTCTACAGAATACGGTCTACTCCATACCGTATGCAAAATCTCCGCGTGTGGAGTGGATCACTGTTTCGTCGTCGTGGAGGGGGTCGCACATGTGGTGACGCGAAGTCAGGACTCGTGAGCGCACGCGCGCTCCGGGCCGGTCCAGGGTGCAGGGAACCCGGCCGGCTGTGGGGCGGCTCGCGGGCGGACCGGTCCTGACGGCACATGAGAACCAGGCAGGGGGCGCTGACCAGGGTTCTGCGACGTAGGGAAAATGGCATGACGACAACTGACATACAGTCACACATCCCCTTCAGGGGGGTGACGGACGGCAACGGCCGTGTGTACCGGCTCGGTGAGACCGACCGGGACATCATGCGGAGGCCGCGCTGGACCATGGTGCTGTTCCCGTGGCTCGGCATGATGGGTATCAGCTCGTCGGAGTACGCGTTCACGTCCGCCGAGGAGACGCTGCATGACGCGCACTTGTGGGCCAGCGGCCATATCTTCTGGCTGATGGGGGTCTGGATCTTCTTCCAGGCGGCCGTCGCCTTCCCGGCCGGGCAGCTCCGTGAGAGCGGGAGGCTGCCGGCCAAGAGAGCGATGATGCTCGGAGCGCTGGGCACCCTGCTCGGCTATCTCTCGCTGGCGTACGCGCCTCATGTCATCGTCGCCTACTTCGGCTTCGGCATGTTCAGCGGTATCGGCGCCGGACTCGTCTACGCGACCTGTGTGAACATGGTCGGCAAGTGGTACCCGGAGCGCAAGGGCGGCAAGACCGGCATGGTCAACGGCGGTTTCGCCTATGGCTCGGTGCCGTTCGTGTTCCTCTTCACCTCGTACATGGATCTGTCCAACTACCAGGGTGTACTGGTCTCGGTCGGGGTCGTCTGCTGTGCGGTCGTCGCGGTCGCGGGCTGGTTCTTCAAGGACCCGCCGAAGAACTGGTGGCCCCACCACGTCGACCCGCTGAAGGTCTCGGACGACCCGAGGATCGTGCGTTCGCTGGCCAAGAACCCGCCGGCGGTCAAGCAGTACACCCCGCGCGAGGCGGCCCGGACCCCGGTGCTGTGGATGATGTGGTTCTGCCTGCTGTGCACGGCGGGCATCAACATCTTCGGTATCGCCATGCAGGTGCCGTTCGGCAAGGAGATGGGGTTCGCCGGCGGCATCGTGGCCACGGCCATGTCGCTCAAGGCGATCGTGAACGGTACCGGCCGGGGGTCATCGGCTGGATCTCCGACCGGTACGGACGCCGCAACACGCTGATCATCGTCTGTCTGGTCCTGGGTTCCGCACAGTTCGGGGTGTTCTTCTCCGGCGACATCGGCTCGATGCCGTTCTTCCTGTTCTGCTCGATGGTCTCCGGGTTCGGTGGCGGCGCCATCTTCCCGCTGTTCGCGGCGATGACCGCGGACTACTTCGGTGAGAACAACAACGCCTCCAACTACGGAATGGTCTACAGCTCCAAGCTGATCTCCGGCCTGGTCGGTTCCGGTGTCGGCGCGGTCGTGGTCGGCGCCTGGGGCTACGGCGGTGCCTTCGCCCTGGCAGGCAGCATCGGACTCGCCTCCGCGGTCCTGGCGGTGTTCCTACGGGCACCCGGCCGGTCCGAGCGAGATGGCGTCAGCACGGCCACGGACGCGGTCGCGAGGGAGGCGCTCTGAGCAGGGGATGAGGGTTCGGCCCCGCCGCGCGCGGGGCCGAGCCGGGGTGTCCCCGCGCGGAGCACCCGCGCTGGGTGCCCACGCTCCTGACGACCACTTCTGATCTCCCTTCTGTCGCCCCGGTTCGCCGGGGCGACAGCGTTCTGCCCGGCTCCGTTCTTCCCGAGCATCGACCCTGAGAGGCGACCGAGCATGTTGACATCGACACCTTCCGGTGCCCGCCCGTCCAACGGTTCCCCTGGCCAGGAATCGGTCATCGACTCCCTGGTGCGGGCCAACCGCGCCTACGCCGACGCGTTTCGCGACCCCGGCATGGATGCCCGTCCCGTCCTAGGAGTGGCGGTCGTGGCGTGCATGGATGCCCGAATCGACCTGCATGCCGCGCTGGGCCTCGAGCTGGGCGACTGCCACACCATCCGCAATGCCGGTGGAGTGGTCACCGACGACACCATCCGCTCCCTCACCATCAGCCAGCGGGCCCTGAAGACCCGGAGCGTCGTGCTCATCCACCACACGGGGTGCGGCCTGCAGACGCTGACCGAGGAGTTCCGGTACGAGCTGGAGCGGGAGGTCGGGCAGCGGCCGGCCTGGGCCGTGGAGTCGTTCCGGGACGTCGACCAGGACGTGCGGCAGTCGATGCGGCGGGTGCGTACGTCGCCGTTCCTGGCGCACACCGACGACGTGCGGGGTTTCGTCTTCGATGTGGCGTCGGGGCTGCTGAGGGAGATCTCGGACCTCGACTGAGCGCGCCCGCATCTGCGACTTCGCGCCCTTGGAAAGCGAGTCGGGTGGCCGTGTCCGTCCGAACACATAGCGCTGCGGGCGACAATCGAATACTGTATGCAATCCAAGTGCCTCGCCGATCCGGGATCCGCGGCCGAGGCCATCGGGACCGCCCGCCCGGGGCGGATCGGACATCGCACCTGAGGGGGCGCCCCGTGTCGTATCCCAGCGCATTGCATGACGTCCTGGACCACATCATCGCTCCGGCCGGCGAACTGGCGTGTCAGGAAAAGAAGTTCCCGCGCGCGGCGGTCATGGCCCTCGGCCGGGCCGGGCTCCTCGGGCTGACCTGCTCGGCAGAACCCGCCGGTGGCGGCACCGACTTGGCACGAGCCGCCGAGGTGGTCGCCCGGGTCATGCCCGTGTGTCCGGCCACGGCCGCGGTGCTCCAGTCCCACTATGCGGCGGCCGCGGTGGTCGAGACGTGCGGCGGCCGGTGGCTGAGGGGTGAGGTGGCGGCCGGCCGCCACCTGTGCACCCTGGCGGTGGTGGAGGACGGCGCCGGGGGAGAGGTGCGCCCGACCGCGCGGCGTACCGGAGGTGTGGTGGCGCTGCGGGCCCGCAAGCGTGATGTGGTTGCCGCGGGTGAGGCGGACAGCTATGTCTGGTCGTCGCCATCTCTCGGCTCGGACGGTGGCCTGACGCTCTGGGGGGTGCCGGCTCACGCTCCCGGCCTGTTCGTTCCGGCGCACCCCACCGGGGCGCCGCTTGCCAGCGCCACGTCCACGGTGGTCGCCGATCCGGTGCGCGTCCCGGCCGAGGCGATGCTGGGCTCGGACGGCGAAGGTTTCAAGATTCTGCTGGGCGCCGTACTGCCGTGGCTGCTCGAGCTGTGCGGTGTCGTCGGGTCCGACGCGGTGCACCCCTCGCTCGGCGCGCTGGCGCGATCCGCTTCAGGGGCCACGCACACCGGCGACGGTCAGGCGTTCGCGGCCTCCGCCGCGATGGCTTTGCGGTAGGTGCGGGTGCGCTCGGTGTGCTTCCGCATGATCTCGCCGGCCCGCTCCGGGTCGCCCTTCGCGATGGCCTCGATGAGGCGGGCGTGCTCGTTCCAGGAGCCCTTGGAGCGGGAGTTGGCGATCGGGGTGTAGTACCAGCGGACCTTGCGCCCCACCTGTGCGATCAGCTCGGTGAGCACGTCGTTGCCGCCCACGGATGTGATGTAGGTGTGCAGGGCCGTGTTCGCGGCGACCAGGCGGTCGGTCGTACTCTCCGCCAGTGCGTCCAGGCCCTCCTGCTGGAGCTGCCACAGGCGCTCGATGTGCTCGGGCTTGGCGTGCTGCGCCGCCAGTTGTGCGGAGTAGGTCTCCAATACCGTACGGACGTCGAGGAGTTGGGTCGCCTCATCCTGCGTGGGGGTGTGCACGAACGCCCCCTGGGCGGGCCTGAGGTCGACCCAGCCGTCCGTGTGCAGGCGCTGGAGCGCCTCGCGCACGGGCTGCCTGCTGACTCCCAACTGCTCGGCGAGATCTGATTCGACCAGGTGCTGGCCCGATTTCAGGGTGCCGTTGATGATCAGCTCTGCCAGGGCATCGGACACCGCCTGGCGCAGCGGTGTCGGGCGGGCGACGCGCCGGGCGGAGCCGGCAGTCAGGCCTTGGCGCATGGTTCTCCTGTTCCGCCCCCGAGCTCACCGAGTCGGTGGCTGTGCCGGCCGTTACCCCCGGGCGGACCGCGCGGCGGTCGGTTCAGGATACAGGTTTTCGTATGCAGTGTGATGTCCAGCGACGACCTTGCGTGATGTCCCGCAGGGGCGGAGGCCGGTCGCGCTCCGGATCAACGCAGAGCGTCAACAGTGGAGTTGACCGGCCGTCGGGGAAGATCGGCAAAGATGACTCCATGCGGGATTCTGTATGCAAAAAGCTTGTATGCATCAGGGTTGCGTGCTTCGCTAGGACTGTTTCGCCCCTTGCGCCGAGCGTGCGAGGGGAGGTCGAGGTGCCCCTGTGAACGCGAACCGTGGTGCTCGGACCGGACCCCCAGGTGCCCGTGCCCGTACCCCTTCCACGGCCCTGACGAAAGGCCGCACGACCATGAACATCCGGACCAGTGATCCGACGGTGGAGCAGGTGGTGAGGAAGATCGCCGCCGCCCATCGCGAGCAGCGTGGAGCTCTGTTGCCGATCCTCCACGCCGTGCAGGCCGAACTGGGACATGTGCCCAAGGAGGCCGTACCGGTGCTCGCCGACGAGCTCAACCTCTCGCGGGCCGACGTGCACGGGGTGGTGAGCTTCTACCACGACTTCCGCGCCGAGCCCGCGGGTCACCGTACGGTCCGCGTCTGCCGCGCCGAGGCCTGCCAGGCCCAGGGCGCGGGACATCTCGTGGAGTACGTACGGCAGATGGGGCTCACTCTGGGCCGAACCGCCGAGGACGGTTCGGTCACCGTCGAGCAGGTCTTCTGCCTCGGCAACTGCGCCCTCGGCCCCGCCGTCGAGGTCGACGGACGTCTGTACGGCCGGGTGGACACGGAGCGGCTCGGCGCGCTGCTGCACGGAACCGACCAGACGCGGCGCGACGGCGTCGGCGCGACATCCGACGGAAGCGAGGCACCCCGGTCATGACCCAGCATCCCGCACAGCCCCATGTGCGGATCTACGTCCCCCGCGACTCGGCCGCCCGGTCCGTGGGCGCCGACGAGGTGGCCGCTGCAATCCAACAGGCTGCCGACGGCGCTGACCTGGCCGTCGATATCGTACGCACCGGATCGCGCGGCATGCTCTGGCTCGAACCGCTGGTCGAGGTCGCAACCGAGCGCGGGCGTATCGGCTACGGTCCGGTGACCCCTGACGACGTTCCCGCACTGCTCGCCGCCGGGCTGTCCGACGGCGACGAGCACCCCCTGCGCCTCGGCCCGGTGGACGAACTGCCCTGGCTGGCCCGGCAGAACCGGGTCACTTTCGCGCGCGTCGGCGTCATCGATCCGCTCGATGCCGACGACTATCTGCGCCACGGCGGTCTCACCGGGCTGCGCACCGCGCTGAAGCTCGCGCCGGCCGACGTGGTCGCCGAGGTGACCGACTCGGGCCTGCGTGGTCGTGGCGGGGCGGGCTTCCCCGCAGGCATCAAATGGAAGACCGTCCTTGACTGCCCGGGCGAGCTGAAGTTCATCTGCTGCAACGCCGACGAGGGCGACAGCGGGACCTTCGCCGACCGCATGCTCATGGAGGGCGACCCGTTCCTGCTCATCGAGGGCATGACGATCGCCGCGCACGCCGTCGGCGCCCGCGAGGGCTACTTCTACATCCGCTCCGAGTACCCGGACGCGGTCGCCACGATGCGCGCCGCCATCGACATCGCCCGCGAGCGCGGTTGGCTCGGCACCTCGGTCCTCGGCACGCCGCTCGACTTCGATCTGCATGTGCGGGTCGGAGCGGGCGCGTACATCTGCGGCGAGGAGACCTCCATGCTGGAGAGCCTGGAGGGCAAGCGCGGCATGGTCCGCGCGAAGCCACCGATCCCCGCGATCGAGGGCCTGTTCGGCAAGCCGACCGTCGTCAACAACGTCCTGACGCTTGCCACCGTCCCCGTCGTCCTCGCCCAGGGCGCCAAGGCGTACCAGGAGCTGGGAGTGGAGCGCTCCCGTGGCACCCAGGTGTTCCAGCTCGGCGGCAACATCGCCCACGGCGGCATCGTCGAGACCGCCTTCGGTATCACGCTGCGCGAACTCATCGAGGAGTACGGCGGTGGTACGCGATCGGGCCGGCCGGTGCGCACCGCGCAGGTCGGCGGGCCGCTCGGCGCCTACCTTCCGCCCTCCTCGTTCGACCTGCCGATGGACTACGAGGCGTTCGCCGCGGCCGGGGCGATGGTCGGACACGGCGGCATCGTGGTCTTCGACGACACCGTGGACATGGCCGCCCAGGCACGCTTCGCCATGGAGTTCTGCGCGGCCGAGTCCTGCGGCAAGTGCACCCCGTGCCGGGTCGGTTCGGTGCGCGGCGTCGAGGTGATCGACAAGATCGTGGCGGGGGAGCAGAGGGACGAGAACCTGGCACTGCTCGACGACCTGTGCGAGCTGATGACCGAGGGCTCGCTGTGCGCGATGGGCGGACTGACCCCGCTGCCCGTGCGCAGCGCCCTTGCTCACTTCGCGGACGACTTCCTCGGCGAAGTCCCCGCCGACACGAGGACGGAGGGCACGGTATGACCCTGCTCAAGGAACCCGATCACGGCACCCCGGAGCGACCGGGGGAGGCCACGGTGGCGCTCGAGGTGGACGGCATGCCGGTGAGCGTGCCGGAGGGCACCTCGGTGATGCGTGCCGCCTCGCTGGCCGGCGTCGACATCCCCAAACTGTGCGCCACCGACTCCCTGGAGGCGTTCGGCTCCTGCCGGCTGTGCGTGGTCGAGATCGACGGCCGGCGCGGCACACCCGCCTCCTGCACCACCCCGTGCGCCGACGGTATGAAGGTGCGCACCCAGACACCCAAGGTGGAGAAGCTGCGCCAGGGCGTCATGGAGCTCTACATCTCCGACCACCCGCTGGACTGTCTGACCTGCCCCGCCAACGGCGACTGCGAGTTGCAGGACATGGCGGGCGTCGTCGGACTGCGCCAGGTGCGTTACGGCTACGAGGGGGAGAACCACCTCGATGCTGAGAAGGACACCAGCAACCCCTACTTCGACTTCGACGCGTCCAAGTGCATCGCCTGTTCCCGCTGCGTCCGTGCCTGCGGCGAGGTCCAGGGCACATTCGCCCTGACCATCGAGGGGCGTGGCTTCGACTCAAAGGTGGCGGCCGGCGCGGGGGAGTCCTTCATGGACTCCGAGTGCGTCTCCTGCGGAGCCTGCGTTCAGGCGTGCCCGACGTCCACGCTCCAGGAGAAGTCGGTCGTCGACCTCGGCATGCCCACCCGCTCGGTCCTCACCACCTGTGCGTACTGCGGCGTCGGCTGCTCCTTCAAGGCCGAACTGCGCGGCGACGAGCTCGTCCGCATGGTGCCGTACAAGGACGGCGGCGCCAACGAGGGCCACGCGTGCGTCAAGGGACGCTTCGCCTTCGGCTACGCCACGCACCCCGACCGTGTCCTCAAGCCGATGGTGCGCGAGAGGATCACGGACCCGTGGCGCGAAGTCGAGTGGGACGAGGCCATCGCCACCGTCGCGCGCCGGATGCGGGCGCTGCAGGACACGTACGGGACCGGCGCGGTCGGCGCGATCACCTCCTCGCGGTGCACCAACGAGGAGGTGTACGTCGTCCAGAAGATGGTCCGCGCCGCGTTCGGCAACAACAACGTCGACACCTGTGCGCGCGTCTGCCATTCGCCCACGGGATACGGGCTCAAGCAGACCTTCGGTGAATCCGCGGGCACCCAGGACTTCCGGTCGGTCGCCGAGGCCGACGTCATCATGGTGATCGGCGCCAACCCCACCGACGGACACCCGGTGTTCGCCTCCCGGATGAAGCGCCGACTGCGCGAGGGCGCCCGGCTCATCGTGGTCGACCCGCGCCGCATCGACCTCGTACGCTCGCCGCACATCGAGGCCGACCACCATCTGCAACTGCGACCGAGCACCAACGTGGCCGTGGTCAACGCCATGGCGCACGTGGTGGTCACCGAGGCGCTCGTCGACCGGAGCTTCGTGGCCGAGCGATGCGAGGGCTACGAGGAGTGGGCCGCGTTCGTGGCCCGCCCGGAGAACAGCCCCGAGGCCGTCGAACCGGTCACCGGGGTCCCCGCCGAAGAACTGCGCGCGGCCGCCCGGCTGTACGCCGGCGCACCCAACGGTGCGATCTACTACGGTCTGGGCGTCACCGAGCACAGCCAGGGATCGACCATGGTCATGGGAATGGCCAACCTGGCGATGGCGTGCGGGAACATCGGCCGCGACGGCGTGGGCGTCAATCCGCTGCGCGGCCAGAACAACGTCCAGGGATCCTGCGACATGGGCTCCTTCCCGCACGAACTTCCCGGGTACCGGCACGTCTCCGACGACGCGGTGCGCACCGTGTTCGAGGACCTGTGGGGCACCGCCCTGCTGCCCGAGCCGGGGCTTCGCATCCCCAACATGTTCGACGCGGCCATCGACGGCTCCTTCCGCGGCCTGTTCGTGCACGGCGAGGACATCGCGCAGTCCGACCCGAACCTGAAGCACGTCACCGCGGCCCTCGAGGCGATGGAACTCGTCGTCGTCCAGGACCTGTTCCTCAATGAGACCGCCAAGTTCGCGCACGTGTTCCTGCCCGGGGCGTCGTTCCTGGAGAAGGACGGCACCTTCACCAACGCGGAGCGGCGCATCAACCGGGTGCGCGCGGTGATGGCGCCGAAGGCGGGCAAGCACGAGTGGCAGATCGTCACCGAGATCGCCACCGCCATGGGGTATCCGATGGCGTACGACCACCCGAGCCAGATCATGGACGAGATCGCCGCGGTGACCCCGACCTTCGAGGGCGTCTCCTTCGCGCTGCTCGACAAGCTGGGCAGCGTCCAGTGGCCGTGCAACGCCGACGCGCCCGAGGGGACGCCCGTCATGCACACCGACGAATTCGTCCGCGGCAAGGGCAGGTTCGTCGTCACCTCGTACGTACCGACCAATGAGCGCTCCACCCGCCGCTTCCCGCTGGTGCTCACCACCGGGCGCATCCTCAGCCAGTACAACGTCGGGGCGCAGACACGCCGCACGGGCAACGTCGCCTGGCACCCCGAGGACGTACTGGAACTGCACCCCCACGACGCGGAGGACCGCGGGATCACCGACGGCGACCAGGTCACCCTGGCCAGCCGGGTAGGCCGCACCACGCTGCGGGCCCTGGTGTCGGACCGGATGCCGACGGGCGTCGTCTACACGACCTTCCACCACCCGGTCACCGGAGCCAACGTGGTGACCACGGAGAACTCCGACTGGGCGACCAACTGCCCGGAGTACAAGGTGACGGCCGTCCAGGTCGCCCTGGCGCCGCCGGGGCACGAAGGGGCCACCGGGGCCTCCGAGGCCCCCGTGGGCGCCCTGACGGCGGGGGACTGACAACATGTCCGCCACTGAGCCGTCCGAGTGCCGCATGGCCAATGACATCGCCCTGAACCTCGCCCATCTGCCCAACGGGCAGGCGGCCATCGAACTGGCCGGACACATCGACAGGTTCTGGGACCCGCGGATGCGCACCAGGTTGCGCGCGCTGGTGGAATCCGACGCGCCGGGCGTGCTCCCGCTGGTCGTGGAGGCGGTGAAGTTGCTCCGCTGACGCAGGAGTTGAGAGAGCGGCCCGCTGCGATGTGACGCAGCGGGCGCTGTCTCGTGCAGCCCCGCGGGGAGCCCCGCGGGGCCCTTCGGCATGCCCGGAACCGGTCGTGCCGCTCGACTGTGTTCCGTAACTGCACAGTGCCAAAGGGTAGTTGGGTAATGCACTGGTCAAGCTTCGCGCTGCCCCACTGGACACACGATTTCGATTCTCCATACCGTATGCAATCACCGGTCGGGCTCCCTGCGCCGCGACCGGCAGGTCAGTTGTCTGCCATACCTCGCCGCGGTCCCGAACCCGCCGCGCCGAGGCCGAACCACCAGGTCACCGCCTGCACGCCGGCGGACTCCGGGATGCCGCCCCGGACCCGTGACGCGCCGACGGCGTACCCCCTACCCGCGCCCGGCGAGAGCCCGGGCGCGCACCGTGGAGGGGAGTCGCTTTCACCCACCGCATGAAGAGCAAGGCCCCAGGGGGCGCACGCCAAGCTCTTTTTCAGGCAAGGGAAGGCACACATGTCAGAAACACCGCAGGCGACTTCCTCCTCGTACCGCGAGGTCGCCGATGCCAATGGACGCATCTATCGGATCGGGGAGAGCGACCGCTCGATCCTGGGCAGGCCTCGGGCGTGGATGGTCTGGCTCCCGTGGATCGCGATGATGGGCGTCAGCGTCTACGAATACGGTTACAGCTCGGCGGAGGCGACCCTCGAGCACGCCCATGGCTGGACCCTTACCGAGGCCTTCTGGATCGCCAGTATCTGGGCGGTTTTCCAGGCGGGCGTCGCCTTTCCCGCGGGCAGGCTCCGGGAGACCGGAAAGCTGTCCGCCAAGACGGGAATGCTCCTCGGGGCGGTACTGTCCGGGCTCGGTTTCCTCTCCATCTCCCACGTCTCGAACCCGATCGTGGTGATACTCGGCTACTCGGTGCTCGGCGGCGCCGGCTCCGGACTCGTCTACGCGACCTGTATCAACATGGTCGGCAAGTGGTATCCGGACAACAAGGGCGCGCGGACCGGCTTCGTCAACGGCGGATTCGCCTACGGCACACTGCCGTTGATCTTCGTGTTCAGCTACTGGTTCCACGCCGACAACTACCGGTTGGTCCTCGACCTGATCGCCCTGGGCATGGTCCTCCTCGTCGGCAGCTGCGGCTTCTTCTTCCGCGACCCGCCCAAGAGCTGGTGGCCGCACGACGTGGACCCGCTCAACCGTGGCGGTGGCGAGGACGCCGAGCGTGTGGCGCGCAGGCTGCGTAAGAACCCGCCGGCCAAGGGCCAGTTCACTCCCATGCAGGCGATCAGGACCGGCCAGCTGCCGCTGATGTGGTTCGCCCTGGTCTGCATCGGCGGCGTCTCGCTCTTCGGCATCAATTTCCAGGTCCCCTTCGCCAAGAGCCTAGGGTTCGGGCCGCTGATCGCCGCCTCGTCGGCGGGTGTGCTCGCCGTGGTCAACGGGGTGGGCCGGGCCGCCGTTGGGTGGCTGTCGGACACCCTGGGCCGCCGCCAGACCCTGACGCTGGTGCTCGTGATCGCGGGCGTCGCGCAGTTCGGCGTGCTGTGGTCGGGGCAGGCCCACAACGAGCCGCTGTTCCTGATTTTCGCGTTCGTCAACGGCTTCGGCGGCGGTGCCTTCTACCCACTGTTCGCGGCACTGGTCCCGGACTACTTCGGGGAGAACAACAATGCCACCAACTACGGCCTCGTCTACAGCGCCAAGCTGGTCGGCGGTGTCGGCGGTGGTGGCCTGGCGGCTTCGGTGATCAGCGCCTGGGGCTACGCGGGCGGCTACTACCTGGCAGGCGGCATCGCCTTTTTGTCGGCTCTGATCACCTTGCTGCTGCGCCAGCCCGGCCGGCCCGCGGACCAGGAGCGGCCCGCCGCGCCGGCCGTCGCCGACAGCCTCGGGCTGACCGGCGCGGCGAACTGAGCGAACGCCCGGGCGCAACTTCGCGCCCGGGCCCCGCGGACCGTGCGCGGGCGCCGACACAGCGTTGGGCGGCGGCGGCAGTCGTCCGGCGCGGCGCCCGTGGCACGGGTCGGGCCGGACGGTGGGGTGCGCTCCCTGCTCCGTCCGGCCCCGGCCCATTTCCGCGTCAGGTCCCTCATGTGTGGTGTGGTCGGTTGAAGTCGCCGCGGTCACACCCCGGCCGGGGGTGCCGCGGTCAGCTGCCGGCAGTAGAAGTCGGTGGTCGTCCTGGTGTGATGGTGCATCAGTTCCTCTGCCCGATCGGCGTCACCGGCCGCGATGCGGTCGATGATGTCGGCGTGCTCGTTCCACGCGTCCTTGCCACGTGGCCGGGCGATGGGCATGTAGTACCAGCGCACCCGGCGGTCGACCTGCCGGATCAGTTCGGCGAGGATGGGGTTGCGCGCGAGCTCGGTGATGAAGCCGTGCAGCGCGGCGTTCGCCTCGACGATGCCGCGGGCGTCGTCCGCGGAGAGCGCAGCTATTCCGGCGGCCTGCAGTTCCCACAGGCGAGCGATGTCCGGACCGGTCGCGTACTGTGCCGCGCCTCGCGCCGAGTGGGTCTCCAGGACGGCGCGGACGCTGAGGAGCTGGGTGGCCTCCTCGACGGTCGGACTGTGCACGAATGCGCCCTGCGCGGGGCGCAGGTCCACCCATCCGTCGGCCTGGAGGCGCAGGAGCGCTTCGCGCACCGGTTGGCGGCTCACGCCGAGTTCCTCGGCCAGTTCGGCCTCGATCAGATGCTGGCCCGGCTGGAGTACGCCCCCCACGATCAGCTCGATCAGGACGTCGTAGACGGCCTGGCGCAGGGGCACGGGCCTGTTGACAGGTGTCGTCACGGTGGCTGGGGAAGTGCGTGGCTCGCGCATGGGCTCCCTGGTGGTGGGCGGCGGGGAGGTGCCGGCGATGGAGCGAGAGGGATCACCTACAGCATATAGGCTTCTGTATGCAATCTGTGTATGTCACGCAGGTGCTGGCTGTTCCGCCGGCCGGCGTCCCGCTTCCGGGTTCGGGTCACTCGCCGCCAGTTCGCGCAGGATCGCTTCCACACTCTGCTTGGCGTCACCGAAGAGCATGCTGCTGTTCTCCCGGAAGAACAGCGGGTTCTGCACACCTGCGTACCCGGAGGCCATGGACCGCTTGAACACGACCACGTGCTCCGCCTCCCACACCCGCAGCACCGGCATCCCGGCGATGGGGCTGGCCGGATCGTCCATCGCCGCCGGGTTGACGGTGTCGTTGGCGCCGATGACCAGAACCACCGACGTGCCGGCGAAGTCGTCGTTGATCTCGTCCATCTCCAGGACGATGTCGTACGGTACGCGGGCCTCGGCAAGGAGTACGTTCATGTGCCCCGGCAGTCGCCCCGCCACGGGATGCACGCCGAAGCGCACGGTCACGCCGCGCTCCCGCAGACGGCGCGTCAGCTCCGCCACCGGGTGCTGCGCCTGGGCGACCGCCATGCCGTATCCCGGCGTGATGATCACCTGCGTGGCGCCCGCCAGCACGCCGGCGGTGTCCTCGGCGCTGATCTCCCGGTGCTCGCCCTGCTCCTGCTCGCCGCTGGGTGCGGCCTCGACGCCGAAGCCACCCGCGATGACGGAGAGGAAGGACCGGTTCATCGCCCGGCACATGATGTACGACAGGTAGGCGCCGGAGGAGCCGACCAGCGCCCCGGTCACGATGAGCAGGTTGTTGTCCAGCAGGAAGCCGGCCGCTGCGGCGGCCCAGCCCGAGTAGCTGTTGAGCATCGAGACCACCACGGGCATGTCACCGCCGCCGATGGAGGCGACCAGATGCCACCCCAGGACGAGCGCGAGCACGGTGACGGCGATCATCAGGGCGAGGCTCGGGCTGACGGTGAACCAGACGGTCAGGGCCACGAACGCGATCAGGGCGCCGACGTTGAGCAGGTTCTTCCCGGGCAGGGTCAGCGGCCGGGACTTGATGCGCGCCGACAGCTTCAGGAACGCGATCACGGAACCTGTGAAGGTGACCGCGCCGATGAAGATGCCGATGAACACCTCGGCGTGATGGATCCGTAGCAGCGACCCGGCCAGCTCGGTGGCGCCCGGGCGCTGTGCCTCGACCTCCAAGTAGCTGTTCCAGCCGATCAGTACGGCGGCGAGCCCGACGAGGCTGTGCAGCACGGCGATCAGCTCGGGCATCTGGGTCATCTCGACCCGGCGGGCCTGCCACAGGCCGATCGCGCCACCGATCGTGCCCGCGACGGCGATCAGCGCGATCGACTCGCCGGAGACGGAGCGCCCGGCGACGACGACGGTGGCGACGAGCGCGAGCGCCATGCCCGCGACGCCGTAGGCCACCCCCGCACGGGCGGTGTGGTGCCGGGAGAGTCCCGCGAGGCTGAAGACGAACAACAGCGCGGCGACGATGTCGGCGGCCTGGGCCGCTGTGGATGCGTTCATCGAACCTCGCCTTTCGAGAACATGCCGAGCATGCGACGGGTGACGGCGAACCCACCGAAGATGTTCACGGTGGTGAGCAAGATGGCCAGGAAGGCCAACACGCTGATGGCCAGGGGCGGGTGGCCGATCTGGAGCAGCGCCCCGACCACCACGATCCCTGAGATCGCGTTGGTCACCGACATCAGCGGGGTGTGCAGCGCGTGGTGGACCTTGCCGATCACGTAGTAGCCGATGACGACGGCAAGCGCGAACACCGTGAAGTTGGCGGCGAGCTGGGCGGGCGAGATGGCGATGAGTGCGAACAGGGCGAGCATCCCGAGCCCGATCAGTCCGTAGCGGCCCGCGGGTGACAGACGCCGCGGCGGCGCCGGATCGACCGCTGACACCGACGGGGCCGGGGCCTTCGCGGGTGCTGCCGAGACCGCGACGGGGGGCGGCGGCCACAGCGTCTCGCCATCGCGCACCACGGTCACCGTCCGCTGTACGACGTCCTCGAGGTCGAGGGTCAGCTGCCCGTCCCGGCCCGGGGTGAGCAGCTTCAGCAGGTTGACCAGGTTCGTGCCGTACAGCTGTGAGGCCTGGGCGGGCAGTCGGCCCGCGAGGTCGGTGTAGCCGATGATGGTGACGCCGTTCTCGGTGACGACAGCCCGATCGCTCACCGTCCCTTCGACGTTCCCGCCCTGCGCCGCCGCCATGTCGACGATGACGCTGCCCGGTTTCATCGAGGCCACCTGATCGGCCGTGATCAGCCGTGGCGCCGGGCGGCCCGGGATCAGGGCCGTCGTGATGATGATGTCGACATCCCTGGCCTGCTCGGAGTAGATCTCGGCGGCCCGCAGGTCGTACGCCTCGGAGGTGGCTCGGGCGTATCCGTCGCCCGCCGACTCCTGTTCGACCTCGACGGGCAGGAACTCGCCGCCCAGTGACCGTACTTGGTCGGCGACCTCGCTGCGTGGGTCGGTGGCCCGGACCACCGCGCCGAGGCTCCCCGCGGCGCCGATGGCCGCGAGGCCGGCCACTCCGGCGCCGGCCACCAGCACCTTGGCGGGAGGCACTTTGCCTGCCGCGGTGACCTGTCCGGTGAAGAATCGTCCGAAGGCGTGGGCGGCTTCGATGACCGCCCGGTAGCCGGCGATGTTGGCCATCGAACTGAGCACGTCCAGGGACTGGGCCCGCGAGATGCGGGGCACGGCGTCCATGGACAGCGCGGTCAGATGCTTGCTCGCGAGCCGGGTGAGGAGTTCGGGGTGTTGGGCGGGGGCGAGCAGGCCGACGATCGTCGCCCCGTCCCGCAGCCGTCGCACCTCGTCGTGGGACGGCGTGTTGACCTTGAGAACGACATCGGCGCGCCATGCGTCGTCGAGGCGAGCGCCTGCCTCGACGTACGACGCGTCGGAGAAGCCCGATGCCTCTCCGGCGCCGGTCTCGACGACGATCTCGTAGCCGAGGCCGATCAGGCGGCGGACGGTGTCCGGCGTGGCCGCCACTCTGGTCTCCCCGGAGGTCGACTCGGCGACGACGCCTATGCGTTGTGGTGGTGGCGCAGACATTGCTCTCCTTCTCTCAGTGGCCTTGCGGGTCCGTCGGTGCGCGGCGGGCGTCAGGAGCGGAGGAAGCGGGGCACCGGACAGGAGGCGCGCAGCATATTGTGCGCCGTTCGCTCGACGCCAGGGTGAATCCGGGCGGGTGGTCGGGGGCATCAGGGCCGTGTCAGTTCGGGTTCGATGGGTATACATCGGACCGACGAACTGCATACAGTATCCAATCACACCCTCACCTTCCTCACGAGAGGAGATGCCGTGAAGATTGCTGTCCTCGGAGCCGGCGCGATCGGAGCATTCGTAGGAGCGGCCCTGCACCGGGGTGGTGCCGATGTCCACCTGATCGCCCGTGGTCCGCACCTGCAGGCCATTCGCGAGCGCGGCGTCAGCGTCATCAGCCCGCGCGGGGACTTCGTCGCCCACCCGCACGCCACCGACAACCCCGCCGAGATCGGACCCGTGGACTTCGTGTTCCTCGGGCTGAAGGCACACTCCTATGCGTCCAGCGGCCCGCTGATCGAACCGCTCCTCGGCGCGCACACCGCCGTCGTCGCCGGGCAGAACGGCATCCCGTGGTGGTACTTCCACCGGCTCGCCGGCCCCTACGAGGGTCGTCGGATCGAGGCGGTGGACCCTGGCGGTGCGACCAGCAAGGTCCTCGCACCGGAGCGGGCCGTGGGCTGCGTGGTCTACCCCGCCACCGTCATCGAGGCCCCCGGCGTGATCCGCCACCTCGAAGGCACCCGCTTCTCCATCGGTGAACCCGGTGGCGGGATCTCGGCGCGGTGCACCGCGCTGAGCGAGGCGATGATCGCGGGTGGACTGAAGTGCCCCGTGGAGCCGAACCTGCGGGACGACATCTGGATCAAACTGATGGGCAACGTCGCCTTCAACCCGATCAGCGCGCTCACCCGGGCCACGATGGTCGAGATCTGCCGACATCCGCCTACGCGACGCCTGGTGGCCCAGCTCATGGAGGAGACGCTGGACATCGCATCCCGGGTCGGCAGCACACCGGACATCTCCATCGAGAAGCGGCTGCGGGGTGCGGAGGGGGTCGGCAACCACAAGACGTCGATGCTCCAGGACCTCGAGGCGGGCAAGCAGTTGGAACTCGACGCCATCGTCACCGCGGTGGTGGAGATGGCCGACATCACGGGTGCCGAGGCACCCAGGCTCCGAGCGGTGCACGCGGCCACGGACCTGCTGGCGCGCCACACCGGCACGGGATGAGAACCGGCCCGGCTCCCGCAACGACGGGGAGCCGGGCCTTCGGTGTGGGCGAGGCGCCGCCCGGGCCGCCGGGTAAGCTCGGGCAGCGCAGCCACCGCAGGCGTGTTCGACCTGGTCGGGGCGGGGACGTATGGAGTGCGCGGGACGAAGCAGGAGGCGAGCATGCTCTTCCGTCAGCTGGAGTACTTCGTGGCGGTGGCCCGCGAGAAGCACTTCGCGCGGGCCGCGGACGCCTGCTTCGTCTCACAGCCCGCACTGTCCGTGTCGATCGCCAAACTGGAGCGCGAGCTCAACGTCACACTGATCAATCGCGGCCACAACTATCAGGGCCTGACGCCCGAAGGGGAGCGTCTGGTCGTCTGGGCCAAGAGGATCCTCGCCGAGCAGGAGGCCTTCAAGGCCGAGGTGGCCGCGGTCCAGTCGGGCATCACCGGGACACTGCGGCTGGGCGCGGAGCCCACGGCCTCGACGACGCTCGCGCTGCCGGTGACGGCGTTCTGCACGGCGCACCCGCTGGCCAAGGTCCAGGTGCGGTCCCGCCTGTCCACCACGGAACTCATCCGGCAGCTCCGCGCCTTCGAACTCGATGCGGCCATCGCCCACTTCGGCCCCGAGGACCGGGACGGACTGCAGGTGACGCCGCTTTACGAGGAGCGGTACATGCTGCTCGCCGCGGCCGATCAGCTGCTGCCCCAGTCCGACACCCTGACCTGGGCCGAGGCGTCCCAGCTGCCGCTCGCGCTGCTCACCCCCGACATGCGGATACGTCAGGTCATCGACGCAGCGTTCACCCGCAGCGGAGTCACCGTCATCCCACAGGTGGAGACCGACTCCGTGGCCACCCTGTACGCGAACGTGGGCGCGGGCGCCTGCACCAGCATCGTGCCGCACACCTGGCTGCGAGCCCTGCCGGTCACCGGCCGGATGCGCGTGCTGCGGCTTGTCGAGCCGGACGCGCGGGCGCTCATCTCGGTCGCGATCCACGACGCGACGCCGGGTTCGCTGGCGGCCCGCGCGTTCATCACGGCGGCGGCCTCACTTCGCCTGGACGAGTTCTTCGACCGGCCGCTGCCCGTGCCCGAACCCCTGGTCCGCTGAGCCGAGGTGGATCCAGCCGGCTCACCCGGCTCACCCGGCCCGAGCGTCACCGGGCGAAACGCAGCTGGACCGCCTGCCGGTCCAGCGCTCCCTTGGCGGTGTGCGGCAGCGCCGGGACGACCTGGATCCGCTCGGGCACCTCGAAGGGGGCCAGCCGGTCCAGGCAGTACCTGACGATCTCCGCGGGCTCCACGTCCTCCTCCTCGCGCAGCACCACCGCCGCGCCCACCCGATACCCGTGCCGCTCGTCCGGCACCCCGAACACGGCTGCCTCGGCGACGGCGGGACAACCGCACAGCACGTCCTCGACGTACTCGGGGGAGACCTGGTCGCCCGCCCGGATGATCAGGTTCCTGATCCGGCCGGTGAGGAACAGGGCGCCGTCGGCGTCCAGATGCCCAAGGTCCCCGGTGCGCAGCCAGCCCCCGCCGAAACCTTGCACCGTCGCAGCAGAATCGGCGAGATAGCCCCTGGCCACGCCGGGGCCGCGAACCCAGACCTCGCCCTGCACACCGGGCGGGCACGCCTGCCCCGACGGGTCGACGACCTGGATCCGAGTCCCGGTCGGACGGCCGACCGAGCCGTGCTTGGACGTACCGGGCGGCGGCAGTGATTCACTGCTCGCCTGATGGGCGGCCTCCGTCATGCCGTAGGCCGACAGCAGCGGCACCCCGAGGGTGCGCTCCAGGGCCCGCTGGGTAGCGGTGTTGAGCGGAGCGCTGGAACTGCGGGCGAAGCGCAGGGGCGGTGCCATTGGCGCGGGATGGTCGCCGGCCGAACGGGCGAGGAGGGTCTCGTGGATGGCGGGCACCGCGGTGAACCAGGTGGCACCCACCGCGCGCATGTCGTCCCAGAACGTGTCGGCCGAGAAGCGCCCCCCGGCCGGGAGCAGCACGCAGCCGCCGCCGGCGAGCGTGGCGAGCAACGCCGCGATCAGCCCGTGCGTGTGGAAGAGCGGCATGACCGCCACCGTCGCGTCCTGCGGCCCCAGTTCGTACGTCGCGCACACCACACGTACCGCCGCGGCCACGTTCGCGTGGGTCAGCGGCACCAGGCGGGCCCGGTCCATCGTGCCCGCCGTCGACAGGATCAGGGCATCGTCCACGGCGAGGCCCGGCGTGCGTGTTCCGTACAGCCCGAGCGGCGCGCGCGTCGTGTCGAGCGTGACCGCACAGGGGGAGCCCGGTGTGACCCGTACCCGCACGGGCCACGCGGCCGGTACGCCCGCGGTGGCCTCGGGCCCGCACAGCACCACCCGCGCCCCGAACACCCCCAGCCGCGCGCCCAGCTGATCGGGAGGCAGGGACGGATCCAGCGGGGCGACGACCGCGCCCGCCCGGGCCGCACCCAGTAGAGACACGACGAACTCGGCGGTGTTCGCTGCGACCAGTCCCACCGGGTCCCCGGGCCGCACCCCGGCGGCCGTCAGCCGGCGGGCCAAGTCATCGGCGAGCGAGGCGAGGCCGGCGTACGACAGCTCGACGCGCTCCGCACCGACGACGAGGGCCCGCGAGTGCGGACGTGCCCGCACGGGCCGGGACAGCAGATCGACGAGACCGGTGAGCGCGGGCGGGCGGTAGCGGTCCGGTTCCTGCACGGACGCTGTGGCCACTGTGGTCATCACCCCACCTCCTCGAGCCAGTTGAGGCGAACAACCGACACAGCTGAAACGGTCGAGTGCGAGCCTGCGGGCCACGGCCCGCGACCGTCCAATGCACAACCGCGAACGGCCGATAGCGGCCGACTATCACCGCAGGTGCTGCGGTCGATTCCAGCCGTTGATAAACGCTGGTTATCGGCTGGTCGCCGTCAGGTCTTGGACGGGACGAGGGTTCGGTGCAGAAGGTGGACCCACAAGCCGCACAGCATCACTTGCCCAAGGAGGACCTCGGACCATGACCGCCCCCTCACCACAGGAGACAGCGGCGAACGCCGACGCACCGGCCGAGCTCACCGACGGGTATCACCTGGTGGTCGACGCTCTGAAGCTGAACGACGTCGAGACCATCTACGGCGTGGTCGGCATCCCGATCACGGATCTGGCCCGGCTCGCCCAGGCCGAGGGTATCCGCTACATCGGCTTCCGCCACGAGAGCAACGCGGCCCACGCCGCGGCCGCGGCCGGCTACCTCACCAAGAAGCCGGGCATCGCTCTCACGGTGTCCGCGCCGGGGTTCCTCAACGGACTCGTCGGCCTGGCCAACGCCACCACCAACTGCTTCCCGATGGTGCAGATATCGGGGTCCAGCGAGCGCCACCTCGTCGACCTCAAGCAGGGCGACTACGAGGAGATGGACCAGCTCGCCGCCGCGCAGCCGTTCTGCAAGGCCGCGTACCGCGTCAGCCGGGTCGAGGACATCGGCCGGGGGATCGCCCGTGCGCTGCGCACCGCCGTCTCCGGCCGGCCGGGGGGCGTCTACCTCGACATCCCGGCTGCCGTGCTCGGCTCCATCATGGACAAGGCGGAGGGCGCCAAGACCCTCAGCCGGCTGGTCGACCCGGCCCCACGCCAGCTGCCCGCGCCCTCGGCGGTGGACCGTGCCATCGAACTCCTCGCCGGCGCCGAACGGCCACTGGTGGTGCTCGGCAAGGGCGCCGCCTACGCCCAGGCCGACGCCAGGATCCGGGAGTTCGTCGAGTCGACGGGCATCCCGTACGTACCGATGTCGATGGCCAAGGGCCTGCTGCCCGACGACCACCCGCAGTCGGTGGCGACCGCCCGCTCCCTGGCGCTGCGCAAGGCCGACGTCGTGATGCTCGTCGGAGCCCGCCTCAACTGGCTGCTGGGGCACGGTGAGGCGCCGCAGTGGAACCCCGACGCGAAGTTCATCCAGGTCGACATCGAGCCCAGGGAGCTGGACAGCAACCAGCCGATCGCTGCGCCGCTCGTCGGCGACGTCGAATCCGTGCTCGAGGTGCTGGCGGAGCGAACCAAGCCGGGGCAGATCTCCGCGCCCGCCGCCTGGCGCGAGGAGCTCGCGGCGCGCTCCGCGCAGAACGTCGAGAAGATGGCCGGGCGTCTGGCGGCCGACCCGCACCCGATGCAGTTCATGGGCGCGCTGCGCGCCGTGCGCGACGTGCTGCACGACAACCAGCACGCGTACCTCGTCAACGAGGGTGCCAACGCCCTCGACATGGCGCGCAACGTCATCGACATGCACGTCCCGCGCCACCGCCTGGACGTCGGCACCTGGGGTGTGATGGGGATCGGCATGGGCTACGCGATCGCCGCCGCCGTGGAGACCGGCCAGCCGGTGATCGCCGTCGAGGGCGACAGCGCCTTCGGGTTCAGCGGCATGGAACTGGAGACGATCTGCCGGTACCGGCTCCCCGTCACCACCGTGATCATGAACAACGGCGGTGTGTACCGCGGCAACGACGTCAACCCGCTCGACGACGCCCCGTCGCCCACCACCTTGATGCTGTCCGCCCGGCACGACCTCATGATCGAGGCGTTCGGCGGCAAGGGCTACCGCGCCACCACCCCGGCCGAGGTCACCGCAGCCCTCACCGAGTCGCTCGCCGCGGGCGGCCCCGCCCTCATCGACTGCGCCATCGACCCTGGCGCGGGCACGGAGAGCGGTCACATCTCGCACCTCAACCCCAAGGGCATCACCGTCGGCAACATCGTGCCGAAGAAGAAGTGACCCGCACACCACACCTGGCAAACCACCTCTCGACATCAGCAAGCACGACCTCCGTTCGCCGCGCAACCCATCACAAAAAGGACTCAGACATGAGTGACCAGCCGCTCGCAGGCCTCAAGGTGATCGACTTCACCGGGGTCCAGGCCGGCCCCGCCTGTACGCAGATGCTCGCCTGGTTCGGCGCCGACGTCATCAAGGTCGAGCGCACCAACGGCGGCGACGTGACCCGCCAGCAGCTCAGGGACATCCCCGATCTCGACGCCCTGTACTTCACCATGCTCAACTCCAACAAGCGCTCGCTGGCGATCAACACCAAGACGCCCGAGGGCAAGGAGGTCATGGAGAAGCTGATCCGTGAGTCGGACATCCTCGTCGAGAACTTCGCGCCCGGCGCCATGGACCGCATGGGTCTCGGCTGGGACCACATCCACGAGCTGAACCCGCGCCTCATCTTCGGCTCGGTCAAGGGCTTCAACGACGATTCGAAGTGGAACGACCTCAAGGTCTACGAGAATGTCGCCCAGGCCGCCGGCGGCGCCGCCTCCATCACCGGTTTCTGGGACGGCCCGCCCACCATCTCCGGCTCCGCGCTGGGTGACTCCAACACCGGCATGCACCTCATGATCGGCCTGCTCACGGCGATCATCCAGCGCGACCAGACGGGGCTCGGCCAGAAGGTCTCGGTCTCCATGCAGGACGCCGTCCTCAACCTCACCCGCGTCAAGCTCCGGGACCAGCAGCGACTGGAGAGGGTCGGCTACCTGGAGGAGTACCCGCAGTACCCGCACGGCGAGTTCGGTGAGGCCGTGCCGCGCGGCGGCAACGCGGGCGGCGGTGGCCAGCCCGGATGGATCCTGAAGTGCAAGGGCTGGGAGACCGACCCCAACGCGTACATCTACTTCACGGTCCAGGAGCAGAACTGGGCTCGTACCTGCGAGGTCATCGGCCACCCGGAGTGGAAGGAGGACCCGGAGTACAGCACCGCCCGGGCGCGCCAGCCGCACATCATGGAGATCTTCGGCGAGATCGAGAAGTGGCTCGCCGGCAAGACGAAGTACGAGGCCGTCGACATCCTGCGCAAGTGGGAGGTGCCGTGCGCCCCGGTCCTGTCGATGAAGGAGCTCGCCGAGGACCCCGACATGCGCAAGAGCGGCACCATCGTCGAGGTGGAGCAGAAGGAGCGCGGCACGTACCTGACGGTGGGCAGCCCGGTGAAGTTCTCCGGGTTCAAGCCGGACATCAAGGGTGCGCCGCTGCTCGGCGAGCACACCGACGAGGTCCTCGCGGACCTGGGCTACGACGAGGCCGCCATCCGTAAGCTGCGCGAGGTCTCCGTCGTCGCCTGATGCCGGGTCAGCCCGGTGACCGGGGGACGGCAGGGTGTCCCGCGCGCGACCAGCGTGCGGGACACCCGCGTATGCGGACACGGAACAGCGAGGAGGGCAGGGAACCGGCGGTTCCCTGCCCTCCTCGCGATGCCTCGTGTTTCACCCGGTCGTGGCGCGAACGTTCGCGTCGGCGAGGCGGCGGCGCAACTCCTTCTCCTGGGCGCGGCGCGCGGTGACATCACGGATGACCGCGCCGACATGTCCGGCGCCGCCCTGCGGATCCGGCAGGAGGCACACGCTGAACTCGATCGACAGGCTCGACCCGTCGGCCTTGAGCGCGGGCACGGTCAGCAGGTCGCTCGCACCGTAGCGGGTGGTGCCCTTGGCCATCGCCGCGTTGAAGCCGTCCCAGTGCGGGCGCCGGTGCCGCTCGGGGATGATCAGGTCGAGACTCTGTCCGAGTGCCTCGCTCTCCTTCCACCCGAAGATCCGCTCCGAGCCGCTGTTCCAGAACAGGATGAGCCCCTCGCTGTCGACGATGACGATGCCGTCGGGCGCGTGGATGGTCATGTGCGTGAGCAGTTCGGGGTGCGGGACTGTCATGGCTCCTCCGGATGGCGCGATGCGAGTGTACGGCCGGTCGCAAGTATACTGAATACAATCCACCGATCGAGGGGTGATCGGTCATCAACTCACGGTCGAAGCGAGGCCATCATCCGCCTCCACGTTCTTCCGGCCCGGCTGGCCGGCGTCGGCGGACGCGTCGGCCGCCGCGGAACTGGGCGGCGCTCTCACGGGAGATGAACGGTGTCGGCCGCGAGGTGGGCCAACCTCCGCTGTCGTCCGTGGCGTTCGAGTTCGTGCCGCCTGTATCGGTCTCGGCGAGTACCGGCGTGCGGACTCGCCGGGGGAGTGCGGCGGCGGTGAGTGGGCCGTGTGCCGCCCGGTGAGGGGCTGGTCGGAACAGGGCTCCGCGGGGCCGGTCGGTCCAGGGCGGCGATGACATGGGCGTCGCGGAGACATCCCGCGGGTGGGCGTTCACCGGCGCCGTGTCCGCCGGTCGAGCGCGATGCCCCGATGGGAGTGCGGTCTCTGTGCCGCCCGGTCCCATTCCCCTGCGTGACCGCAGGTCCGTGCGCATCACGACGGTCTGCCCCTGCCTCGACAGTGAACGAGGTGGGGCGCGCGTTCACGGCCCTGTGGCGGTGGGGCCGGTGCTCGACCGGGGCAGGTGCGGGCTTTGGAGTCCTGTCAGGTCCGATGGGTGCGGACGCCGTCCAGGGCGATCTTGAGGATGTGGTCGCGTTGGCCCGGCTCGGGGTAGGTCGCTCCGGTGATTCCGGCGACCATGCGGATCAGGTCGTCGAAGGTCATGTCGGTGCGGACCTCGCCGGCTGTCTGGGCGCGGGCGAGGAGGGGGGCGCCTGCTTCGTACATGGAGGCGCGGCAGGAGGTGAACACGGCCGACTGTGTGTCCATCGCCTCGCGGATCGCGCGTTTGGTCGCCATGTAGTCGACGAAGCGGCGCAGCCATGTGGTGAGTGCTTGCCAGGGGGGCTCTTCGGCGACTTCTTCGGCGACCCGGCACAGTGCGTCGACCTCGTCCGCGTAGACGGCTTCGAAGAGTTCGGTGCGGGAAGGGAAGTTGCGGTACAGCGTGCCGATGCCGACACCTGCGCGGCGCGCGATGTCTTCGAGTGAGGCGTCGGCGCCATGCGCGGCGAAGGCCTCGCGGGCGGCGAGCAGCAGCGCGTCGTAATTGCGTCGCGCGTCGGCGCGGCGAGGGCGCCGGGCCGCGACGATCTCGTTCACCGGGGTGTGCGCCACGGGGGACTCCTGACTTGAACCGGAGGCAAGCCTCCGTTAATGTGGAGGCGTACCTCCACTTTAGCAGTGGGCGGGCGGCGGCACTCGCCGTGCCCTGCCTCGGACCCTCCATCCTCCCCGACGCGGCAGTGACGCCGCGCTCCTCATCGTGCCTCCTGGCACCCCCGCGTCCCCCATCGGCGCGGGCACCCGTTTCCCCTGTCGGAGCGAGCGGCCTCTCGCCGCGCCCCTTGCGTGAAAACGGCCTGCCCGCATGCCTGAGGAAGAAGCTGACTGTGTCCGTACCATCTCGCCGGCGGTCCTCGCACCGCACCACCTTCGCCGTCCTCGCGGCCGGCTCGGGGGTGTTCTCGCTCCTGCAGTCGCTGATCGCGCCTGCCCTCCCCACCGTCCAGCACGCGATGCACACCTCGCAGACGACGGTGACCTGGGTGATGACGGCCTACCTGCTGTCCGCCTCGGTCTTCACCCCGATCCTGGGTCGCGTCGGCGACCTGCTGGGCAAGAAGCGCACCCTGGTCGCCGCGCTGCTGACCGTCCTCGCGGGCTGCCTGCTCGCCGCGCTCGCACCGAACATCGGCGTCCTGATCGTGGCGCGTGTCGTCCAGGGCATGGGCGGCGCCCTGTTCCCGCTCTCCTTCGGCATCATCCGTGACGAGTTCGACGCGTCACGGGTCGGCTCCGCCATCAGCAACCTCTCCGCGGTCATCGCGGCCGGCAGCGGCCTCGGCATGGTTCTGGCGGGGCCCACCGTGGCAGCGCTCGACTACCACTGGCTGTTCTGGCTGCCGGTCATCGTCGTCGCTGTGACGGTCGTACTTGCCGTCCGGCACATACCCGAATCGCCCCGGCGGGCCGAGGGCAGCGTCCACTGGCTCGGCGCCGGCCTGCTGTCGGCATGGCTGGTGGCACTGCTGCTGCCGCTGAGCCAGGCGGGCTCCTGGGGATGGGGATCGGCCCGGGTCCTGGGCCTGCTCGCCGCCGCCGTAGTCCTGTTCGCCCTGTGGCTGATCGCCGAGGCCCGGGCCGCACATCCGTTGATCGACCTGCGGATCATGCGGCTGCCCGCGGTGTGGACGACCAACACGGTCGCACTGCTCTTCGGCGCGGGCATGTTCGCCCTGTGGTCGTTCCTGCCGGCCTTCACACAGACCCCGGCCGTCGCCGGGTACGGGTTCGGGGCGGGCGTCACCGGGGCCGGTCTGCTCATGCTGCCGATGCTGGTCGCGATGTTCTTCTCCGGGGTGCTCAGCGGGCGCCTCGCTCCGGTGTTCAGTGCCAAGGCCCAGCTCGTCACCGGCTCCGCGCTCGCGGCGGCGGCCGGTGGGCTGCTCACCGTCCTGCATGCGCAGGCCTGGCAGGTCGCTCTCGCCGCAGGCATCTTCGGCCTGGGTATCGGGCTGGCGTTCGCGTCGATGGCGACGCTCATCGTGCACAGCGTCCCGGCCACCCAGACCGGTGCGGCGACGGGTATGAACGCCAACATCCGCACGATCGGTGGCTCGCTGGGCGCCGCGGTCACCGGCCTCCTGGTCACGGCCCATCTCCAGCCGACGGGACTGCCCCAGGAGTCCGGCTACACCCACGGCTTCGCTCTCCTGACGGTGCTCTGCCTCGCCGCCGCTCTGACGGCCCTGCTGATCCCGTCCGCCCGCACAGTTCTGCGGCGCCGGGACACCGGCTCCCTGGAGGGCTCGCGCACGCCGCGGGAAACGGCGGAAGCGGTGGCCGGGTAGGGCCTCGGCCGCATCAGGGCTCGACAAGCCGCCCGGGGCGGGCAATGAAGACGCCGAACCCTCCGGCGCGGACCCGCCCGTCCCGCGCGGTGCCCCCAGGTTCGCCGCCCCCTGCCCCCGGGGTCCGTCACGCAGTGACCGGTTCGGCGGGCGGGTCGGGATGCGGCCAGGGGGAGGCTGCGCTCCACCGCCCAGGACACGGGCTTCCTCGACTCGCTCGATGACCGCCTGGAGACGGACGACGGCATGGGCGATGGGGCCGGCGGTGGTCCTGTGGCGTGGGGCCGGGCGGGGCGACATCGCGGCCGTGTGCGAAGCCGCCGCCCGGCTCGCACCAATCGACGAGCGACTGGGAGGCGGCTTCGAAAGGGAAGCGCAGACGGACGGCCTACTGAGCAGCCTCCTCGCTCGCAGCGCCACCCGGGCCAGGTGGCTGTGAGACGTGGCCGGCCTTCAGCTCCAGGCGGGTGCCGGTGAAGCGGGTTCGCATGCGGCGGTCGTGGGTGATGATGACGACGGCGCCCTCGTAGCCACTCAAAGCCCCTTCAAGTTCCTCGACCAGGGCCGGGGAGAGATGGTTGGTGGGCTCGTCCAGCAACAGCAGATCGACGGGCTCGCTCACCAGGCGGGCCAGCTCGATACGGCGTCGTTGTCCGTAAGACAACTCGCTCACTTTCAGGCACAGGTCCGCGGGGCTGAACAGGCCGAGCGACAGGAGGTGGTCGGTGTGCTCGTCCAGGTCTCCGCCGCGCCCGTGGGCGAACGCCTGCGGCACCGTCAGGCCGGGCGGCCACGATGTCTCCTCCTGCCTCAAGTGACCGACCCGGCCACGCGTGCGTACCGTCCCCTCCTCGGGCTGCAGTTCACCGGCCAACACCCGCATCAGCGTCGTCTTGCCGGCTCCGTTGGGCCCGGTGACCAGCAGCCGCTCCTCGCCGCCGATCCGCAGCGAAGGCACATGCAGACGTTCCCCGACACGGATGCCGGTGAGGGCCGCTGCCGCCTTCTGCGTCCGCCCGTCGACGGTGCTCAAGTGGGCGGCGAACACCAGCGGATCGGGCGGCGGTGCGACGGGGCTGTTCGTCAGCCGCTCGACTCGCTCCTTCGCGTTGCGGATACGGCTCATCGCCCCGTGTCCGCGGCTACGGGTCCGGAAGGCGCCGTGGCCGAACACGGCGAACGGCACCTTGCGCGGGATCGCTCCCAGCCGTGCCACATGCGTGTCGGCCAGCTTCTGGTTGCGGACCAGTTGCGTGCGCCAGTTCTCGTACTCCTGCAGCCGGCGCCGCCGCTCGGCGGCCTTCGCGGCGAGATAGCCGTCGTAGCCGTCGCCGTAACGCGCCACCCTGCCCTCGTCGACCTCCAGGATCGTCGTGGTGACACGCTCCAGGAACACCCGGTCATGGGTGACCGCGAGCACCGTGCCACGATGCCCCCGCAGGTGGGCCTCCAGCCAGCGCACCGCCTGGTCGTCCAGATCGTTGGTCGGCTCGTCCAGCAGCAACAGCTCCGGCTGGGACGCCAGGACCGCGGCCAGCGCCAGCCGCGACCGCTCACCACCCGACAGCGTGCCCAGCGTCCTGTCCCGGGGCAGACTTGGCAGGCCGAGTCCGTGCAGAGCGACGTCCACCCGGGCATCCGCCCCATAACCGTCGCGCGCCTCGAACTGGACGACCAGCTGGGCGTAGGCGTCCAGCGCCGCGGTGAGCTCCACCCCTACCAAGCCCTGGAGCCCGGCTTCGGCCCGACGCATGCGCCCCTCGAGACTGCGCAGATCGGCAAGAGCGTCGTCCACCGCGTCCTGAACGCTGGCCTCCGGCGGCAATGCCAACGACTGGGCGAGATAACCCGAGCCGCCCGGCGCGATCACGGTCAGCTCGCCGTCGTCCGGCCGGTCGTGTCCGGCGATCGGTCGCAGCAGGGTGGACTTCCCGGCTCCGTTGTCGCCGATGATCCCGGCCTTCTCGCCAGGCTTGAGGCTGAAAGACACGTCGTCCAGCACGACATGGTCGTCGTAGCGGCGGGCAACGTTCTGAAGAGATAGCTGTGCGGTGAGCATGAAGAGTCCCCTGTTCTCGGCCAGGCCGATCGGAACGGGCAGCTGGACGCATCCGCGCAGGCCAGAACACTCCACGGCATGCCGGACAGCAGGCGACACCGCGGGGGAACAGAAGCACGGATGAGAACGCGCGACGGCGGAGCCAAGCTCAACGCGGTCGCACGGAGACTGTCACAGGGAACCCATGTGCAAAACCGTAGGCCGGAATCTGCCCGCCTGCAATCCAGTTGTTGGAAGCGACACGGCGCTCCGGCCATGCCGGCCATGCCGTGGGCGGGCAGTGGAAGCAACGCCGGTACCGGCTGACGGCAGTTCTGCTGTCGGCGGGGTGTGTCAGAGTCTGCGCATGCTCGAGATCGTGGTGAAGACGGAGAACTGGGAACGGCACGTTCGTGTGTCCGGCGGGGAGCTGGCCGTACTGGTCCGGCGTATGGGCGGTGACGGCGACCGATTCCTGGTGGCCCAACGCATACCCGACCTACCGGACGTCTTCGCCCAGGTCTGGCACGAGGCCGGTGGTGACTACACCCTGGAGTACCGCGACGGTGCCGCCGACCGGCATTTCCAGGCGATGGCTGACAGGCCCGAGGTCGTGATTGCGGCGCTTACCGGCTGGGCCCGCCAGGTGGATGGTTGGGACGCTGATCTGGCGTGGTCTCCGTTGGACATGGGCCCCAACCGAGAGGTGCCGCTGCTCGACCTCGACGTAGACGAGCGTGGGGAGTTGGAGAAGCGTGTACGCGAGGTGCTGGTTGGCGGCTACGCCTCCCGCGCGGAACTGGCCGAGCTCGCTGAGGAATATTTGGTCACCGAGGGCCGTCGGCCCGTCTCGCGCGAGCAGGCGGAGGCGCTGGCCGACCGGATGTGGCTGGAGCGCGTAGCGGAGCAGGCCGCATGGCAGGGTGAGACCGACCCTGAGCGGCTGACCCACGCCTTCACCGCCCTCCAGAAGGCCGGTATCACCGCCCGCGAGAACTTCACCTGCTGCCGCAACTGCGGCCAGTCCGAGATCGGCGGCGAAGGCGGGCCCGACGCTCGCGGCTTCGTCTACTTCCACACCCAGTGCACGGACTCCGCCGCAGCCGGCCAAGGACTGATGCTGCTCTACGGCGGCTTCGACGGCTCGTCCGAGACCGCTGCAGTGATCGGCGACGAGGTCGTGGCTGCCCTCGAAGCAGCCGGCCTCAGCGCCGAGTGGGACCGTGACCCTGGCCGGGCGATCACCGTCACTCCTCTGGACTGGCGCCGCCGTCTGGTCGGCTAGAGCCTGTCTCCCAGGTGAAGAAGCCGCCCCGCCGAACGGAAGATCCGGCGCCCCGCGGGGACTGCTCGACGACGGTCGCCGGGGAGGTACACGCGTGTCCTGGCCATCTGTGATCATTCTTGTCCCCGCGGAGCGACGCCCGTCGCTTGAAGGGCGAATCCGCTGCCTTGGGCTCGTGCCGGATCCAGCGACGGGCGATGAAAGGCTGCACCAGCACGGGTACTCGTACTGCATCGACCTCTCGGGTGGAATCTTGGGGGACTACGAGCCGGAAGAGCTCGAGCAGGTGACGACCCGGATCGGTGAACCGTACGCGGTCTACGTGTCGTGCCAGTCCATGGACGCCGCCCGGGCCTTCCTCCGCGAAGTCCTGCCTGGTGTCGCCGACCAAGCACAGGTCTCCAGTAGCCGGCTGGCGTCGGCGTCCTGTTCACCTGCGGGACCAGATCAGGATGGCGGCGAGGTGCAGTGCCGCCTGGTGGGCGACAGCGAGTTCCTGCGGCGGTGCGCTGGTCGGCAGGCGCGCTGGTCGGCACAGGCATGCGATTGATGAGAGTCCCCGGAAATTACTGGTGAGACGTTACCTGCCCCCGGTTATGCTGCCTCGTCCGGAACAGGCCAGAGAGGTTCCCCACCATGAGCAGCACCATGTCGTCCTTTCCCGAGCGGATCGAGCTCTCGGGGGAGGGGCTCGTCCTCCGCGACTGGACGGAGGCGGACCTGGCCGCGATGCCGACGCTGTTCGACCACCCTGATATCGCGTACTGGACACCGATCGTCTCCCCCTTCGACGAAACGGCCGCCCGCGCTCGGCTGGACCTGGACCGGCAGCTGCGTGCGGAGGGCACGACCATCCTCCTGGCCGTCACCGTCGACGGCGGCGCACCGCTCGGTGAGGTGATGCTGCGACGTGCCCCCGAGGGCACGGAACTCGGCTACGCGATCGGCCCGGCGCACCGCGGCCGAGGGCTGGCGGCGCGGGCGGTGCGGGTGATGGCCTCGTACGCCTTCGAGCAGCTGGGCGTGGGGCAGGTGATCCTGGAACTGGAGGCCGAGAACGCAGCCAGCGTCGCCGTGGCCACCAAAGCGGGCTTCGGACTGCTCGACGTGCCGCTGATCACGGGTGAGGAGAAGGGGCGACCCTACGCGCTGCAGACGTGGGGTCTGAATCGCCCCTGACCGTCCGGCTCCCCAAAGCTGTCGAGCGGGACATGTGCGGCTGACATCGCTGACACCAACAGGCACGAACAACAGCGGTCAAGGCCGATCCTCGGCGCACGGCAGGGTCGGGCACAGCCAGGGGGCCTACGTCACCGGTCCCGCGTGATCAATCTGATAGGGATGTGGGCAGAGCTCAAAGCCCGCGTGAAGGCGGCAAATCGGCCCTCAACCCGCCGATGATGCGGCACCGGTTCGCCTCGGTCGTTGAGAGGCCGGAACCCGACCGCGGGGGCCCGACACGAAGCGACCGGTCCATGAGCGCGCTGCGAACGGCAACGAAGGCGCGGATACGGGCATGGTGGACGTTCGACCCTGCCTGGAAAGGGACCCCCGGCGCCTGCCGCGCTCGTCCACGCCGCCGTGCATCCTGTGATCACCGGCTGCGTGGGCGCGCTCTTCTTCGGCGGGACGATGGCGGTGGGATCGGCCGGATCTCACCGGCCCGTGGACATCCTCAGCTACGTCACGGCGATCATCGAGCGCAAGAGTATGGAGCACTACCGCTTCCAGCCCAGGGCCACCCTCCGCCCCACGTCAACTCCGGAGTACCGCGAGGACGTACCCGGCCTTCTGCGCAGGTCCGTGCGGGCCCTCGGTCAGCAGACAGCAGAGAAGCACCGCAACCGTAGCGACTATCGGCAAACGTCGTCGCATGGATATTCTCCCGAGGGCGGACGCGAGAGGTTGAGGGGGACGCCGTGGAGAACGCCGTGAACTGGCTGTCTTGGGGCATGGCCGGTTTTGGGTTCCTCTTGGTCAGCGCGAGCGTGTGTGCCCGTGCGATGGAGAAGGCTCGGACGGGGCCCGGCATTGATCGTTTGCGCTACAGAATCTCTACCTTGTTGATCTTCGCATTTGGAGTAATCGCGATCGGGAGGAAGTTGCCGACGCTTCTCGGAGCTCCGTTCCCAGTCGTGATGATCTGTGACGTGCTGAGCTTTGTACCCATGCTTGCCATCGTCACGGGAGTGATCGCTGCCCTTCGGCCGAAGAGCACCTGACGTCCACAGCTGACCGCAACCGCGCTGGACACTGGCAGCGTTGGGCGACCTGCGCCGACGGTCCTCCGCGGGAGACGGCAGGTACTCAAGACGCCCCAGCAGAAGTCCTGAACCGGGTGCCGCAAGTTCGAATCCTGCCTGGTGCCATTCGACGGAAGTTGCCCTGCAGCGTGGCCCGCGGGGCCACTGCGTGGGCTTCCGGACGTGTCCCGACGCGACAAGCCCGATGCCGACCACTGCTGAACTTGAATGGGTGATGTTGGGTTCGGTTGACGTGCCACCTCCCGTCGGCCCTGATCTTTCAGCGGCGGGTCGGTTGCAGGCGCTCGATGCGGTCGAGGTCGCCGGTGAGCAGGTCGCGGTGACTGATGGTGAAGTCTCCGTTGGGCAGAGTCTGCCCGCGGCCGTAGTGCCGGCCGACGACGGCGGTGGGGAGGAAGGCGCGCAGACGGTGGCGCATGTCCCCGGGGTACACCACGGGTGTGCCCCAGTCGGAGGGGGCCTGGTCGGTGGAGAACAGGACCCAGTGGTCCACGGGCACGGTGGCGTCGAGGTCCGGCACCTTACCCGTGTGACTGTCCAAAGCCGGCACGGTCAGCCGGTCGGGGTCGAGGGGCGGGTACCACAGCAGCAAGGGCTTGGCGCGTTGCGCGTCGGCGTTGTCGAAGCAGCACACGGCGATGGTGTGGTCGGGAAAGTGTTCGGCGTAGAAGTGCAGGAGATCCGGGTCGAGATCGGGGCGCCGGTGGGGCGGCACCTGCCACAGCGCGGCGGGGACCGCGGTGGGGTCGTCTGCCAAGAGCACCGTGTAGACGTCGTGGTCGAAGACCTGGACGGGCTGCGGTTCCGCGCCCATCCAGGCGATGCCGTCGGCTGTGGCGGCGGCGTGTTCCACGGCGGCGACCATGCGGTGCAGGACGTCGCCGGCGCGCCTCGCGGAGAGGAAGTGCCGGGGTGTGAGCTGCCTGGTGGGCAGGTGCAGCACCATGGCGTTCGGGCCGTCCGCCAGATTGACGGCCGTGTTTTGGTAGCCAAGGACGTGGACGAGGCCGTGTACGCGGTGGTGCTGGCGCCCGCAGTACACGATCGTGCCAGAGAACGCGGCCTCACCTGTCGATATACACATGGCGGCAAGGTACCGCCCCTGTCCGGCGAGCGCCGAGGGGGGTTTGGCCTGCTGAGGATCGCTATCGCCCTACCTTGCGGAACTGATTGATCACCGCTGGCGTCATGACGTTCATGGCACAGGGTGGGAGCACGATGGGTGAGGAGCCGACATGGGCAGAGCTTCTGCTGACCTTTGTTCTCGTGGGAGCCATCCCTGTCGTTGTCGGAGGGATAGTGATCTTTTCCCTCGTCGGACTGACGATGTGGGTGACAGCACCACTGCGGCGACGCAGGCGTTCACGCTCCGCTGACAGATAGGCGGCTGTCCACTCTCCGGGGATGCCGTTTCGACGTGGTTCCGGGAGTAGTCGACACCGGCATTTCACGATCGATATCGATGAGAATGGATGTCACCTGGCCGCTGCTGCAGCCCGTCCGGCCTGCAGCAGCGGTCAGGTGACGCGATGATGGCACTTCATGTATGTGGCTCACCCCGGAGTCCCCTGACCGATCTGGAACTTGGTGTAATGCCAGGGTGATGCTGAGCGTCGGGAATCGGCTCGGCTCGGTGTGGACGGGGACGGATGGCGGCAACAGAGCTCCGGGGCGCTGTGAAGGGACCGGCGCGGTTGGACTGGGAGCTGATGCCCCTGGACGGCGTCGGTCCGCTGCTTTTTGGCATGCCTATCGATGAGGTCGCCGCAGTGATGCCGGGCATGACCGAGCTGCGTCGGTTCCAGGCCGACCCCTCGTTCCGGGAGAACCTCGGTGTGGAGTTCGGCACGAGGCGTGCAGAACCTGCCGTGTACGCCTACTGTGTCGACGGCCGGTTGTTCTGCGTCGCGGTCGACGCGGTCCACGGGCCCCAGGTGACACTCCGGGGACGGCAGTTGACCACATGCGTGCCCGCCGATCTGGAACGGTTCCTCTTGCACGCTCACAGGTGTGAGGTGCTCGATGTGTCCTACGGTCCGCGGGGGAACCCCGGAGTCAACGGGCTCGGTCTGGTGGTGCGGGTGCAGGCGGTCGTCGGCGGTGTGCTGACACGGCCGGTCATGGTGGGCCGGACCTGGGCCGACCGGTGCACCGACGATTGGGAAGGCGCGATCCCGGGGTGTGAATGGGTGGGCCGCTTGTGGCCCCATCGAGGTGAAACGAAATCCTGGCCCGCGACAGGCCACAGGACGGACTGGGGCGACTGGCAACCTCCTTTCTAGACCCGGCCCCTTCCTGCGGCGCCCTTCCGGCGCATGCGGCGTTCCCTGCCTGGGAATCAGCGAACGTGTGCAAGCGCCGGGGTACGCGCCCGGGTTGGCCCCCGCGCCCTGTGAAGCAGACCTTGAGGCACCGGAACCCACGGTGGTGATGTCCCGGCTGCCCGGTGGGTCCTTGCGTGGCCACTCGCTCGGCGAGGCGCAAGTCAAGGCACTGGCCGCTACGTTGTCGAGGCTCTATGGCGCGGTTCCGCTTGCTATGCCGGCGGCAGTTCCTCGCCGGCCAGGGCACGAGCAGGACCTCATCGCACATCCACTCTTGGACGCCTCAGGCGCAAGCCCAGGCCATTGGCGCGGTCGGCGTTGCCATGAACCGCGGCCTGGCCTGGTTGGCCGACTCGGCTATGGAGTCCGCCGGACAACGCGACGTCCCACGAAGCTGGGGGCCTGGCTCGCGGACGCTCAGGGCTCGTACACCTGCCTTGAGCAGGGCCTGCCTCCCGAGTGCGACTGGACGTTCTTCGTCGGGGCGCTCGGGGCCGCCCGCATCCACGAGTGACCGCGTGCCCGCCGCGTGCCGGACCAGGCGGCGCCCATCGGGGAGTAGCAGGGAACAACGGTTCAGCGCCCGCCGGAGCGTAGTTCAGCGAGTTGCCTGGTCAGTGGCCAGCCGCATACGGGTGCTTCCAAACCAGTGCTCCAAGCCCCGGGGGTTGAACGACGTGAGGGACGGGGACGAGCGGGTGGTCGCGCGACGTTCGCCGTGACCATGAAAGGGTGGCCGTCCGCGCGGGTGTCACCGGCCGGAGCGGCGACGACACGGTGAACATGAGGGCAGCCGCTGCGGTTGCCGGTGAGTGGGACGGCGGGGTAGATGCGGCTGTTTTCGGGACCCTGGGGTGAGCTTCGTGTTTTCGCGGACGAGCCTCTTCCGGTGTCTGTGGAGAAGATGGCCGGGGTTCCGGTGCGATTCGGTGCCAGGTTTCGGCCGGCGCTGCTGCGTTTCCCGCAGTGGCCGAAGTGGCCGGATGGTACGTACGTCGCGGTGTGGCCCCGAGACGCTGTCCTGCCTGATTTGGCCGGGCACGCTTCCGCAGGGGTGCAGGAGGATCTGGCGGGCGTGGTACTGGCTGAACTGATGCACCACACCTGCTTCGTCTGCGCTGCCAGGTTCGAGGCGATCCACTTCGAGGCGGCGATCCCAGTACTGGGACGCAACCTTGCCCGGCACCGCTTCGTGAGCGGATGCCCTGCTTGCGGTAGCGATTTCGGTCGATCCCGGATCAGCGGCCTCGCTGTGTCGCAGCTGCCTTGACCACTGCCACCGGCAGGGGCGACGTTCTTCGATGCCATTGCCCGCAGCCATCATTGACGAACACCGGCGGGTGAGTACGCGGGACATCGATGCCCGCGTGCGTGGACAAGCCGTCGACGCGCAAGTCGGACCTCATTGCCCCGTGCCGGCCTGCCTGCATTGCTTCGGGATGAAGAGCGGTCGTGTCACATGAGTGCCAGAACGGGCGGGGACGCACGGGGAATCGGGGTTGATAGGAGTACGTACCACCCGACTCGTGCGGTCGCAGCACAAGGAAGACGGGGGCACTCACTGTGCCTACCAATTGATTTCGGCCGTCAGGAAGGTCTCGTTCTCCGGAGCTTCCTTGCGGGCCCGGAGGACCTGTTCGGCCGGCGCGCCGACCGGTACGCGCAGTGGGGGGTCGGTCTGCTCGATGGTGTCGGCCACCGTGGCGGCCACCTCCTGCGGGGTGACGGATTCGCCCCGCAGGACATCGAGTGCCTTGTACAGCGGGGCGTAGGGGTCGTTCTCCTCCAAGAACACCTTGGCGCGTTCGGCGCCGCCAGAGGAGACGACACCAGGTTGCACGATGCTCACCTTGATGCCGAAGTGGCCTGTCTCAATGGCGAGGGTCTCGGCGAGTGCCTCAAGCGCCCATTTGCTGGCACCGTAGGGGCCGATCAACGGGAGTACCAGTCGTCCCTGGATGCTGGAGACGAACACGAGGTGTCCCGCTCCCTTCTGGCGCATCGCCGGAAGCAAGCCCTGCGCCACCCGCAGGGCACCCAGGGTGTTGAGTTGGAAGAGCCGCTCGACTTCCGAGAGCGGGACGCTCTCCAGGGGCGCTCGAACGGTCTCACCGGCATTGTTGATGAGTACATCGATGTCGCCGGCATCCTGGATGGCCTGGTCGACACTTTCCTGAACAGTGACATCAAGGCGCAGGCGCTGGTCGACAGGCAGGTCAGCCAGTGTTTCCGGACGACGCGCGGTGGCGATCACGCGGTGGCCCCGGCCGGACAGTTCGATGGCGATGGCTCGGCCGATGCCCTTGGACGCGCCGGTGATCAGTACGGACGACATGGTGGTACTCCTCGTTGACGTGTTGGTGTTCTCCGGCTGGGTGTGGCGGTGGGGTGGTCGCGGTTCACGAGGTCCGACCCGCACGAGCAGCTTGCCTGCGTCTGTGCCGTCGACGAGCTTGCGGAGCGCCGCTGGGGACGGGGTCAGCCCTTCGATCATGTGCTTGCGGCTGTGGGGCTTGCCACCTCGCAGAAGTGGCAGGAGGTTGGCTTCGATCACGTCGAAGCGGGCCCGGTGGTCCAACTCGATGAATCGCCGCAGCTGGACCCTGTTGATCGGCAGGTGAAGCCAGTTGTGCAGGGGCGGGGCCACGGCCTCCGTCGTATCGGGAGATCGCAACGCACAGGAGCACGCGAGCGTCGGCTGTCAGGTGCGGCAGCAGATGGTCGAGCATCGCCTCGCCGACGTTGCCGAAGATCACGCCGACTCCGTCGCGGGTACGCACCGGACCCACCCTTCTTGTGGCAGGTGACGCAGTCCTCGGCGCCGATCTCCCGCACCCATTCACATGGGGCCGGCGTTCCGGCGCCGCCGATCACCTGTGCGCCTGCAGCGACCGCCGGTGGAACGCATCCTCGTAGCGCGCAGGACGCCTTCCTGCAGCGGACCGACCGACGGGTGTGTCAGGGCGCTGCGCCACGACGCAGCGGCAGGTTCGCCTCAGAGGTTCGGGCACGCCTGCCTCTCAGCTTCCTGTCTCGCCGACCCTTGGCGAGAGCGTGCGCCCCTCGCATATGGACGCGGGTCGGTCAGGGCCGCGACGGCTGGCTGGCCTGCGGGCCTGCCTCACTCCCGGCGGTGTTACCGGCAGCCGCATCGATCTCGTGCCGCCCGCAGCAGTTCAAGCGCCTGCCTTGTCGCCGATGAGGTTTCCCTTCATCAGCCACGTCGGCCCCTGTGCGTAGGTGCCGGCTTCGGCGAAGAATGCGGCGAAGTAGGGGCCGCCGGCGTGGGCGCTGAACGCGTCGACGTCGGCGTAGGCCTCGTTCAGGTAGAAGAGGTCCGGGTTCTCCTCGTCCGCGAGGACCTCGAACCGCAGGGAACCGGGCTCGTTCGCCAGGGATTCCCGCGCTGTCTGCTGGGCTGCTCGAACGAAGTCGTCGCGGTGTTCAGGTGGGACGGTGAAGGAAACAAGGAACTGGTACATGGGGTGGCCTCCTCAGCCTCGAGAGGGCAGTTCACTGACTGAACTCTCCTGGTGAAACGGTAACACGGGGTGGTTCAATGAGTGAACTGGGCGGGTAGAATTCAAGGTATGACACTCCCCAGCACCTACGCGGACACCAACTGCTCGCTGGCGCGAAGCCTGGAGATCATCGGAGAGCGGTGGACGCTCATGATCATCCGCGACGCGTTCTTCGGGCTGCGCCGGTTCGGCGACTTCGCCGCTCAGCTGAAGATCCCGCGAGCCGTCCTGGCCAATCGGCTGAAGTCCCTTGTGCATGAAGGCGTGCTCATCCGCGTCGAGGACGCGACCGCGGGCGTCGAGTACAGACTGACCGACAAGGGCGTCGAGCTGTGGCCGATCGTGCACGCTCTGATGAACTGGGGGGACGAGTTCTACTCGCCCACAGGAGCCAAACGCGCTCTGCGTCACGATCGGGACGGCGGCCCCCTCGACCGCGAGGGGCGCTGTCAGGAGTGCGGTTCGCTCGTCCCGGTCCCGCAGATCCGCATCGAGCCCGGACCTGGATTCGATCCGGCGGGCGCCGATGACGATCCCCTGTCCCACGCGATCAACACACCTCGACGACTCCTGGAACCGATCGTGACACCGCGCACACGCTCAGCCGAAGAGAGTGACCTCAGCGCGGCGTGAACCGGGGCCGGCCAGGCGGTCGGCCAGGCCGGAGGAACAGTGCACGCCTCACGGCCGATGCGGATCACCCGGCCGTGGGCGGGTGTAGGCAGCCGGGCTTCCGGATCGACCAGCGGGTGAAGGGGTGACCTGCGCTTGGTCGCGCGAGTGCTGGGCGTCGCGCCGACGAAGTCCTCGTCATCGGAATTGTGCCGGCCGGGACGGTCTCCCGCCCGGCGAGGGGCGAGACATGGCCGGACCGATCTCGTGGTTGAGCACACCGCTCACCGTGTCCTCGTCGGCCCCTACCAACTGCGCGATGACCGGGACGCGATCCCTCCGGCCGGCCCCAGGAGTATCACCGCACGCCGCTCACGCGCCAAACTGGTACGCGCGCGAACTGCTGCGGCTACCACCACTCCGGGTCAGTTGGTCTGCACACACGGACAGGCTCAGCCGCCGCACCTCGACCGGGCGGATCGGCCGTCACCGCACATCCAACGGCGCCGCCCACCACAACCCGGCGAACCTATGCGGTCACAGCACGAGATACGCCTCAAGCCACGCGGAGGGATCCCGCGGTACGTGCGACGGATCCGCGGGGCCACGCGAGTGCCGTTCTGTCAGGGCACCCATACCGACCGTACGGGCAACCAACAGTGACTGCCCGTCGACATCACCCGGAGAGCACGCACCCGCCTGCCAGAACTCCTCTCCGGCTGCTCTCGGGGGCGTCAGCGGCCGTGGGGTTTCGTGGTCAGTGGACCCGCGGTCCGGCGTCGGTGACGCGCACCGGTTCGGCCAGGCCACCCGGGGGCCCGCCCTTGAAGACGACCGCTCCTGGTCCCATATCGGTGAGCCTGAGATGCGGAAGTCGTAGTGGTTCTCCCTCTGCGGCATCGGTGCCACCTTGGACATCAGCCTCCGACGCGTGATCGGCGAATGTGTCGTCCTTACGGCCAAGTCGCCCAATCACTCGAGGCTTTGGTGGGCGCCCGCATAACCGACGCGCACGCTGCGTGATGGGTGGCGTGCGCTGTGCGCGCAGCGGTCATCCACCTTTCGACGCGTGCATCACCGCTCGCCACGACCCGTCGGCCCTGAGGGGGTGGTCGTGCGCCCTGAGATCTTGCGGCGTCGCTTCTCAGCGGTTGCTCGTGTGGTGGGTGCCTATGCGTTTCGCGTGTCGTATGTGCGCTGGTGGTGGCGGATCTCGTCGTGCCGGTCGGCGGACCAGGCTGCCAGCTCCAGCACGGTGGTGAGGAGCGAGTTCCCGAGCCCGGTCAGGGAGTATTCGACGCGGGGCGGGACCTCCGCGTATGCGGTGCGATCGACAAGTCCGCTGCGCTGGAGCCGCTTGAGGGTGAGGGTGAGCATGCGCTGGGAGATGCCGGGGATGGCGCAGGCCAGGTCGGAGTAGCGCACGGGTCCGTCGGAGAGGGTGCCGACGATCAGCACACTCCACTTGTCGCCGACCAGGTCGAGGATCTCGCGGATGAAGTCGGCGTCCTGGTCGCTCCAGTGTGCGCACGGTCCGGGGACGCGGCGCACATTCGTCCGCACGTTCGTGCGCCCCCGACTCACTTCGTTGTCGACGGCCACGGTGACCAGCCCTTTCCGGTAACTCACGCACATAGATGTGCCTTTTGTATCGATGGTCATCCTAATGCACAGTGTGGTTACGAACAGATAGTGAGTTTCGAGAGAGGTCCACCATGAAGATCGAGTTCTGGGCGGACATCGTCTGCCCGTACTGCGGGCTGATGGACAACCGTCTCCGGCTGGCTCTCGAGCGTTTCGAGTACGCCGGCGACGTCGAGGTCACCCACCGCTCCTTCCAGATTCACCCCGACCTGCCGCGCGAGGGTGTCACCCAGCGGCAGCTGCTGGAGATGTACGGCATTCCCGCCTCGGATGCAGAGGGGATCTTCGCCCCGATCGAGGCTGCCGCCCGCGCGGAGGGGTTGGAGCCCTACCGCGCGCTGGAGCGGACACTGGGCCCGACCGACCTTGCCCACGAGCTGCTCGCCTACGCCACCGACAAGGGGCGGGGCGACGAGGCCTGGACGGCGATGTTCCGCGCCCACTTCGGCGAGGGACGCCGCCTGTGGACCGAGGGCGAGGTGCTCGGCTTCGCCGCCCAGATCGGCCTGGACCGTGCCGACGCCGCAGAGGCCCTGCGCGAGCGGCGCTACCGCGACCGGGTGGCCGCCGACCAGCGCGAAGCGGAGCGACTCGGCGCCGGCGGCACACCGTTCACGGTCCTCGACGGGCGCTACGCCCTGCCCGGCGCAGTCGGCACCGACGAGCTCCTGGCCGCGATGATCACGGTGTGGGAAGCCACCCACCCCGAGCCCCGGCCGCTGCAGGTGCTCGGGGAAGGCCATGTCGAGGGCGCCTGCGGAGTGGACGGCTGCGCCGTCCCGCGCCGTCCCGCCACCTGAACCGTCCCGCTCCGTACCGAACGCCCGACACAACGAAAGAACCCCACCCCATGTCCTACCTGCTGCGCATCGACGCCTCCGCCTCCGGCGCTTCTTCCATCTCCCGCCAGGTCGCCGATTCCTTCACCGCTGCCTGGAGCGGCGACATCGTCAGGCGTGACCTCGCACTCAATCCCGTCGACCACCTCGGCGCCGTCGGCATCACCGCCCGCACCATGCGCGCCGACGAGCACACCCCCGAGCAGAAGGCCACAATCCGGCTTCAGGACGAGCTGGTCCAGGAGTTTCTCGGCGCCGGGGCCTACCTCTTCGCAGTGCCGCTCTACAACTACTCGATCCCCTCGGTCTTCAAAGCGTGGCTGGACCACATCATGGTGGTCGGCAGGACCATCGGCCTGGGCAGCGCGGTTCCCAGCGCGGGCCGCCCCACCCTCATCGTCTCCGCCCGCGGCGGCGGCTACGGCCCCGGCGCACCCCAGCACGGCAAGGACTTCCTGGTCCCCGCGCTGGAGACCATCCTCGGTGATACGAACCTGATGGCGCTGGACGTCCGCGCCATCACACCAGAGCTGACGTACGCCCCCAGCGTGGAGTCGCTCCGGCACCTGGTGCCACAGCACCGCGCCTCACTGGAAAGCGCGCACACCCAGGCGCGCCAGCAGGCCGAGGAGTTCTCCCGCATCACGGCCACCCGGGCAATCGCCTGATCGTTCCGGCCACTCATGAGCCGAGCCCGCCGGACGACACCAATACCCGACTGATCGGCCACCGAGTCGGGTACGGGCCGGTTTCCGGGCAAGGACCCTATAGTTCCCATCAGTTGTTCGGCCGAAGAGACCGAATGTAGGAGCGTGGACATCGAACTGGCCGACTCAGTCACTGGGTTGCGGGACGAGCTGCTGACTGCAGACGCGCGCGGAGCCGGGCAGGACGTGGTGTTCGACGTCGGAACGGTCGAGCTCGAACTCGCCGTTGAGTTGCGCACGGACGCCAAGGCCAAGGCCGGATTCAAGGCTGGGCGGTTTCCGGGGAGCCGAGGCGGAAGTGTCACGGGGGCAGGACACATCGGGTGACTCCCTCGCTGACCTCGCGTCGCGCCGACCGCGGGAACCTGCTGGTGGGGGGCGACTCGCGTCGGCCCGCCGGACCGGGCGACGTGTCCAACCACATCGGACGCTGAGGACCCGGAAGGCCCCGGCGTGCACTGGGACAGGGGTGTGGCGGTCACCGGCTCGCACGGTCCCGGCTCGGGCTACCTCGTCGGCGCGCGCCTCGTGCTGACCGCCGGTCATGTGGGGCGAGCGGAGGGCCGCGCGGTCACGGTGTTCCGACCCGGAGGCCAGCCGGCTGTCCGTGTGGCTCAAGGCGGGGGAACAGATGGCCGGCGATCGCTGTGTCCTGCAGTTGGACAGCCACTCGCCGGGCGGTCAGTCGCCGTGGGGCTGGCTGTCCGGCGTCGCCGTGTTCTGCACTCGTGCTGGCCGAGCATCAACCACCACAATGTCTCGAGCCGGCGCGGTCGCCGTACCGTAAGTGGATCCGTAACCGCGGGTGATCTTCACATCCCGCTCGAGGCATTCGCGGGAGGCCTTGCTGGTTGCGGCGGGAGTCGAGCTGTTCAACTGAGCGGGGGTCGTAGACTCCCTGCGTAGCGAGTGGCTTTTCCGCCGGCGAGGTCGAGGACCTCGGGGGACCTCACGTTGGGTGAACCCCCACTGTCCCGGTTATTCAGGATCCCGTGGGGGAGGACGCCGTGGCCGCGGCAACAACGATTGTGAACGCGAAGGTGTTCGACGGGACGATGTCGCGGGACTGGACTTCGGTCCGGTTCGCTGACGGGCTGATCACTGAGTGCTCGGCGGTCTCGGCCGCCCAAGAAGGCGACGAAGTGATCGACGCGGCTGGCGGGACTGTACTTCCCGGTCTGATCGACGCCCACGTGCACCTCGTTCCCGGCGCCCTCGCCCAATCGTTGACCTTCGGCGTTACCACCGTTCTCGACATGTTCAGCAAACCGGACCTGGTGGCGCTGGCCAAGGAGCAGGCCGGCTCCCGTCCGGACGTGGCCGATGTGCGTTCCTCGGGTGTCGGTGCCACCGCGCCCGGCGGGCACCCGTCGATCATGTATGCCCCGTTCCCGACGTTGACCACCGCTGATCAGGCTGAGCAGTTCGTCGCGGAACGGATCGAGGCGGGCTCGGACTACCTGAAGATCATCTCTGGCATCGGGGGTCTATGGCCGTCGCTGGACTCCGAAACCATCAAGGCACTGGTCACTGCCGCGCATGCCCGCGGCCTGGTCGTCGTCGCTCATGTGAGCTCGGTGGCCGGTGTCGAGGAGGTTGTGTCCGCCGGTGTCGACGTGGTGGCCCACGTTCCCGTGGACGCCGAGCTGGACAAGGCTATGGTCGGACGCATGGCCGAAGCCGGAATCGCGGTCGGCCCGACGTTGGCCACCATCGAGAACACCCTCGGTGAACCAGGTGGCGCGGCAGTGGCAGGTGACCCGCGGCTTGCTGAGCCGCTCGGAGACGGCTGGGCACGCCGGTTGACCTCGAGCGCCTCGGGATGGCGTGGCCGGGAAATGCCGCCCTACTCGCGGGCCGAGGAGAACGTGCGGCGACTGGCCGATGCGGGGGTCACTCTGCTGGCGGGTACCGACGCCCCGAACCCGGGGACCGTGTTCGGAGCAAGCCTGCACCGGGAGCTGGAACTCCTTGTCCGGTGCGGCATCAGCCCGGCGCAGGCCCTGGCCGCCGCCACAACCGAACCGGCACGAGTGTTCGGCCTGGCCGACCGAGGACGTGTCGCGGCCGGGCAGCGCGCGGACCTGGTCCTCGTGTCCGGTAACCCGTTGACGGACATCACCGCAACACGCGCGATCGAGCGGATCTGGCGCGCGGGCACAGCCTGTGATCGACGTGCCTTCGTCGCGAGCGCTGCCGAAGCTGAGCAGCTCGACGCTTTCGACGCCCAGGTCGCCAAGGCCGTGGCGGCTGTACGCGAACGCCGGTCCAACTTCCACCCGAGGAAGGCCCGCTGAACGCGGGTCCCGTAGCTCCTGGACCGCCCAGATGTGGCCGGGCCGCAGCGCCGTCGGAGCCGATGCCCTGATCTATATGGAACTGCCCCCGATCGCGAGGAGGGTACGAAAGCCCGAGCCATAGTCGGCCGGACGCGTCCGCAGACGCTGATCCACCCGTTCTCGGAGCTCTGCGATGGCGTCGGGGCACCCACAAACATGCGCCCGCCCTGGTCGTCCGTCATCGCGCTGTGCACGATCGCCCGGCCGCCTCCAGCACATGCGACGAAGCACGCCGCCAGTTCACCGCGGCCCTCGGGCCCGTCTGACAAATGATCACCTGGCGGCCTCGCGGCGCCAGAGAATCAAGGAAGCCAGACAACTCCGGCACGGTAACGGTCGGCGAGCTCGACGAACCGGGTCGCGAGAGCGCGGAACTGCTTGAGACGGGCCGAGCATCGTTCGACTACGTTGCCGTCGCGGTAGACGACCTCGTCGAAGGTGGGTGGTCTGCCGCCGAGGGCCCCGGGTCGTCGGCGGCTGGCCGCCTGGTCGCGGCGCTCGGGGATCGTGCCGACGATGCTCCGGCGCCGCAGCAGGCGGCGATCAATGATCGGAGTGGCCGGATCGAGCCGTTGATGCCAGCCGATCCGGTTCGTGGGCGACGGTGGGCTGATCACCGGTGGAATCGACGTTGATGTCCCAGGTGATGAGTTCCTTGGCATCCGCCCGGACCTGAAGTTCGGCAAGGATGTTCTGCCAGGTGCCGTCCCGCTGCCAGCGGCGGAACAAGTCGTAGACCCGACCCCAGGGGCCGTACCGCTCCGGAACGTCACGCCACGGGACGCCGGTACGGGTCCGAAACCGTATGCCGTCGATCAGCTGCCGCCTCGTCCATATCGGCGGGCGTCCCAGCTTCGTGCCCCCGGGCAACAACGGTGCCAGCCACTCCCACTGGGTATCCGTCAGATCTCCACGCGCCACCGGGCGATCATCGCAGAGGCTGATCGACTTCGGCCAGACCGGTCGCAGACAGGATCGCCTCGACTGTCTCTTCAACCGTCTGCGCAGCGTTGTCGATCCAGACTCCATGCTGCCCGAGCTCGGAGCGCATCGCCTCATCCAGTGGCGACCAGTCCACGGCCAGTGCCTTCTCCCGAGCCTGGTTGCGCCGCCATGCCTCTGCCGGGCCAGGAGCGAGGACGACGATGTGGAGCGGCACGGCCGCCAGCGTCATGCGGTAGAAGTCAAGGTGGGAACGACGGACCACGACATCATCGAGCACCGGGATGAATCCGGCCCGCACGAAGCTGTCCGCCAGAAGGCACGCGTTGCGGGCCCTCAGGAAAATCTGCCGGTCGGCTTCCGCGTTCGCGTCCGGTGAGGGCCATTGCCCACCGCTGACGATCATCTGCTGGAGCGCGTCCACCTCGATATGGGCCGCCATCCGGAACCGGCCGGCCAGTGCAGCGGCCACCGTCGACTTCCCACTCCCCGGGATGCCGGTCAGCAGGACAGCCCCGGCAGCCGACTCGCGGTCAACGGGCACCAGATCCAAGCTCATACGAGTTCTCCAAGCACAGACGATCAAGACCTTGGGAGAATACGCGCTGCCCCATCACCCGCCCAGTCAGCGACCGCTTGATCCACTTTCGACACACGCCCTAGTCACGAACGACAACGATCGGCCGGAAGAACTGGTCAGCCACGTTTCAAGCAGCCCGTCGGCGATCCTCGCTCGGAGGGTCTGCAGCACCTTCTCGGACAACACGGGCACGGTGCTGCCACCGTCGATCACCCAGGACTCGATCATGAGCACGACGATCTCACGGCCGGATCTGAGAGACAGTGGTCAGCAGCTTGCCGAAGCCGCGCTGGAGGACCGGGTGTTGCTGGTCACGGCCTACTGGCGTACCAATCTGACGTTGCGGCAGCTCGCTCCGCTGTTCGGCGGACGAGCAAGGACCATCGCGATAACCCTGTCCTGAAATTCGATTACGGTCCCAGAAGACGTTGCATTTCCGAGGTCGACCGCCGTTGATCGGCCTCACGGAATTCGTGCCTGATCCGATAACGGCCAGCGGATGTCGACCACTTTGGGAGGCATGAGCGGCTGGCGCCGTTCGCTTGCCAAGCGACTAGAAGAGGCTGGCCGACCTGTCCTGCGTGAGGTTCTTGAGGATCGTGCGCATCCACGGGCTGTCAACGGATGGTAGCCGAACCAAGGTGCGCTGGAACGTTGCCCGGTCGGGCCGGAACAGGTAGTTGGGGCGCGGCGGGAGCGGGTCGTCGCGGAGGACGTCTTGGGGTATGTGGCCCGCAGCGGGAACCGGCAAATACGGCTGGGGAGAGACTAGCCACAGCCACACCCCCAGCGGCAGGGGTACCAGGTATGCCAACGCAGTCGGGCCGGCGGGGGTCCAGGTCTGACCCGTCTGGGGATGGACCGGTACGAGGAGGATGTCGACGTCCGCGTCGGGGGAGGGCTGTCCCGGTCCAGCCAGGACGGCGCGCCGCGTTGGCGAGCTTGCGGGAAGCAGGGCATCGAGCACGCGTTGGAAGACGTCCGCGGTCAGACCGCCCGGGACCTTCACCGGCTGCCCTTTGGAGGCCGCCAGCAGGTGGGCGAGCGCCTGGCCGGCTGCCGCCTCCCATTGCGGACTCCACGACCAGTAGTGGTTCGACCCAAACCGTCCTCCTCCCCACGTGGCAATCGGTTCGAACGGGGGCGTGTTCTCTCGCATCTCTGCCAGCTCCGCCCAGGAGAGCGGCGCAGCGTGGACACCGTCAACAAGGACGCGGCGCACGGCGTCTGAGCTGAGCCGCACTACCTGCCAGAGCGAACAGTCGTCGACCCTGGTCGCCACCGGCAGGTCGCACGCCTCGCAGGACATGTTGGGCCCATCGGCCCCGTCGAGGCCACAGCAGGCACCGCCGCGCTTCTCGGGGATCAGCCGGGTTCCGCGGATATCACCGGGCGCGATGACAATCGCCCCGGGCGCACTGTCGGACAGGTCGTAGCCCGGCGCGTAGATGCCGCGCGCCTCCGCCTTGCCGGGATCCATCTCGTCCCACATCCGCCACGGCCGTCCCCAGAGGTCTGGGTCCACGGCAAACGTCCCTGACTCCATGAGCACCGGAAGCTGGACCCCATTCCCGTATTTCTGACGGGCGTGGGCCGGAAGGGAGACCTGGGACAAGGGAACGGTCAGCTCGGCGTCGCATCTGGCACAGACAAAAATGAACAAAGGCCCCCTCCGCATAGGAAACAGCTGCATCGTCGCAGCTCGGCAGCAGCCGGCCAACGTGTTCTCTCGTCCGCCGTGGGAACGGCACCTGCCACCGTCGCGGAGCGTCAACGCAGCGCGGGCGAATGCGAAACGCTGTCTCCGTCGGCGGCAAGCGGCTCACTCAGTGTTCGAGGCCTCGGTGTGCTGTGGCGCCTTCCGAAGTGGTGAACCGTGCAGTGAACGCAATGACCTGCGATGACGGACCGTGGCACAGTCACCGCATGTCCAACGACATTGCCTATCCAGTCTTCCGTACCCCTGACCTGGCACTCGCCTTGAGCGCCGCCTCACGGAGTTCGGCCGCTGCGGAAAGGCCGAGATTCCCGTGTAAGCCGAGCTCCGTTCCGTCGCCGAGGTGCGGCGGGTGGCGAAGGAGAACTGTCCGTGGGGTGGTTCCGGGGGTAGGGGAGTGCGGGGAGTTCGACGGGGTGCCATTGGAGGACCAGCCCGCACTGGTCGTCGGCGTTCAGGGGCCCGGGTCTGCCGACCGACCCGTCTGCGTACGAAGGGCGGCTGCCGGTGGAGTGCGAGCTGCACGATTTGCCGGTCGGCAGCATCGACGACGTCTTCACGGCGGCGATCGGCCCGAACGTGGGCGAGATCAACAGGGAGGGCCTGTGCTGGCCGGACGCGCCCGAGGTGGGCATTCTCGGCGAGTCCAAGCACGCCGAGGTGACGCTCCTCCTCAACACTCGCACGCGCGAGCTCGACGATGACCACACCGTCCTCGTCCACGTCCGCAGCGTCGGCGTCGACGGCCGGCAGATACGGGAGCCGTGTGCGCACTGGCTCGCCGAGCAGGCGGGGCTCACGGTCATCGGACCCGGGCGGCGGTGCTGAAGCCGGCCAAGCCCTCCCGATGAGTGTCGACGGCGGGCCGTGCCACGCCGAGCTGCGGCATCCGCATCGCGTCCAAGGCCGGTTCGAACGGCGGGGAATCACCCTCTTGCCGGTCGTGATTGAGGTCCAGACTGGCCCGGGTGTGCGTTGAGGCCGGCTCGCAGGTGTGATCTCCGGTGCTGGATTCAGCTACCGGTTGTTCGGGCCGACCGGGGTTGAGTGCGCAGGGCAGGCAGTCGAGCACAGTCTTCAGGTGCAGCCAGGCCCTCGCCGAGGGCCAGGAGCGAGAGGAGCTGCACCGGGCGGCCGGCAGTGGCCGCAGCCTCCAGCTTGTGGTGGCCGTCGAGGAGGAAGTGCGTGAGACCCCAGTGCCGGGAATGGTCGGCCCCCAGGCCGACGGCGGGCTCGCACACGTCCAGCGTCGAGACCGCCACGGCCGTCGGGACCGCTCCCCGGCCCATGAGCTTGACGTAGTCCTCGACGCGCTCCCTCGCGTTCCATGTCGGGGGAACCATGGGCACGACGAACTCATAGAGGTGAGCGGACGCGTCGACTGCGGTCTCGAAGGTCCGGTAGTACGGCGTATGCGGGTACTCCGGCAGGCCCGAGAACTGGTCGAGCCCCCACGTGGCCACCTGCTCGCCGCTGAAGTAGTCGCCTTCCTTGCCGGGGATGACCAGACGGGGCTCCACGCGCAGCAGCACCGGAAGGTACTCGCCCTGCGGCAGCAACGCACCGAACGCATCGATCACGCCACCGTCGCCCGGATCAGCCAGCGCCCCGGTGAGTTGCTCCTGCACGCCCTCCAACGACAACGTCTGCTTCGCGGTTTCCAACCGGCGGAACAGCAACGGGCATGTTCCACACCAGAAGCTGAGCTCGAAGGCAGGCTCCCCGTCGACCACGAGCAACCTGCGCCCCGGCCCGCACCCGCTCTCCCGCTTCTCTGCCTCGAAGTGCAACCGCGCCTCGGGGGCCGGGACGCCGAGCTTGCGCGGCTCACCCAATTTGATCAACACGGACCGACCATATGGGACTCTGCGGTCGGCACCACCGACTACTGAGCGCGAATCCGGCCGGTCGGGCCAAGCAAGGGTCAACTCGCACCAGCTGTGACTGAACGCTGTAATGGGTCCGTGAGCGTCCTACTCGGCCCGGCTGAGCGTTCTGAGTGGCCCGCAGAGCGGCCGTCCCTTAGCCGCTGAAATACGCGGGTCTGCGAGGCCTGAGCACACACTTGGCCAGCCGCCCGCCTACAACGCTCAGTCACAGTTGCCGTGGCTGAGTGTCTCAGTCGGCCGGGTGCGGAGCGAGGAGCGGACGCGGGCCGGGCGTACGGCAGAATCACTCCGTGACGTCCATGGGGATCCTGGCCGAGCTGGAAGCCGGCATGGCAGAGCTTTCCACGCCGATGCGGGTGTACGTGGCGGCCGGTCGGTTCACCGAGCCGGACCCCGGCCTGCCAGAGCTGGCAGCCCGGATCCGCACGCTGCTGGCCATGATCGCGGCGGACGATGCCTGGCGGCGCTTCCTGTCCGGGTACACCCCGCCGTCCGTCCCGGAGATCTGCGCCGCTCTGGAAGCGGTGGAGACCCACGGAGCCGCCTCGTTCCTGGCCCAGGTCGCGGCCGTCGACCTGGTGTGGCCGAGCTACCGGCACCTGCCCGTCGAGACCGCCGAGCGTGCGGCGGACCGGGTGGTGTCCCTGCTCGGATCGACGGCCAGATGGTGGACCAACCACGACGCCGGATGCGGCGCTGTGAACGGACTCACCCCACTGTTCGACAGTCTGCTCGCAGGGACGGACGGTGAGCACTTCACGCTGGCCCTGCAGATCGCCGACGACTGAGCGCCCCGCCCCACGGGAGTGATCATCCGCCTCCAGGAAGCCGATGTTGTCCGTCGTGGTGCTTTTCAGGCGGACTCGCGGCCTCCAGGAGTCCGGGCCGGCCACGTCGGCAGTCTCTGATGCAGCGCTGCCGTGGACGTGGAACGTGGGCGGGTGCGGGCCCAGTCGATCAGCGACCTCTTCGCTTGGGCGGCCAGGTGGGGCAGCGTCTTGACGTAGTCCTCTGGAGAGACCGGATGGGGAGTCCTTGGGGGATCAACGTGCTTCAGGATCCTGGCCTTTGGCCGTGGGGCGGCCGGACGCCTGTTGGGGCGGGGCGTAGGGGGTGAATGCGGCGGGCGGGTGGTCGATGCGGAGTCCGGAGTTCCATGCGGTAAGGATTTGGGCGCTGCACACGAAGAGCCCGTCGGGGAGGTGCTGCGGCGGGTACCAGCGCCAAGCGCTCACGCATTCCCCGGGTTGGTCGGCCGGTTCGCCCTTCCATTCGGTCACGACCGCGGGCACGGTGATCCGCACGACTCCACCCACGGCGTCGAGCAGGGTGCCGAGCAGGATGACGTCATCAGCTCGAGCCCTGAGCCCTGTCTCTTCGCCCAGCTCCCGGACGACTGCTTCCTGCAGTGTCTCGCCCGGCTCCACGCTCCCGCCGGGCAGTTCCCAGGTGCCCCTCCGATGGCGCCCGAGCAGCACTCCTTGCCGACTGTGGACGATCGCTCCGACTCCGAGAGCTGCATGCGCCTCGGGTGGTTGGGAGGTGCGTGGTCGCGAGGAGACGCGAGCGCGCCGACGCACGTGGAACAACCGGTAGGAGACGTGGTCACCGCTTTCGGGCGAGTCGAGGACATCTATGCTCTCGACAAGGAATCCGTGCTCGAGGAGCAGGTGTTCCCACAGCTCTGGAGTAAGCACCCACATCTGCACGGTGAGTTCGCCGCCGCCGGCCAGGCGCAGAATCTCGGGGCGGGCGCTGACAGACGGAGAGGGGCCGTCGCCGAGGCTGTTGGTGTGCAGGGTGGTGAAGCAGAGCTTCCCGTCCGGCTTGAGGGCTGCAGCGAGGACCGGAAGCAGGCGGTGGGGGTCGATGTAGGGGACAGCGCCGATGGAATAGATCACGTCGTACGGTTCCGCGGCCTGCAGATGCTCGACAGCATCGCCGAGGAGCAGTTGCAGCCCGTCCAGCGCACCGTATCGATCGCGTGCGCGTCGGTACTGGTTTGGTGAAGCGTCAATGGCGTCCACGACCGCTCCGTGCTCCCGCACGAGATGCGCGGCGTGCTTCCCGATGCCGGAGCCGAGGTCCAACACACTCTTACCCCGGAGGTCACCCAGAACTTCGACGCCCGGGCCCTCGCCCCAATATCCCCAGTCGATGCTCTCCACATCGGGGATGGGAGTCCCTCGATCGATGTGGTGAGCTCCGTACCGCTCCCACGCCGTGGTGTTCACCTGCTCCGGCCCCATCACCTTCTCCTCGGGATCATCGCTACAGTCATGTACGTAACGCAAGATTGTGGAAAGTACTGGAGGAACGGCGTTGCACAGAAGCCTAGCCTCGATCTTGCGTGAGCCCTCGTTGGACGTTGACGGGGGCTTTTTTACTTGCCGGGTCTCGGGTTGTTCTGGGGATGGGCAGGCCGACGGCCCGACTGTCGTGTCGGGTAGGCGCCGGGTTCCACGGGTCCGGAGGTATTCGGGTGCTTGTCGGGGCGGGTTGATCCTGCTGGTCAGTCGGGGTTCGGTAGGGCTTGCAGCCGGGTGAAGGCGCTGGTGATCGCCTTGGTCCAGGGCCAGTGGCGGTCGAGGCGGAGAATGCGTTGGCGGCCGGTGGTGACCAGGCGGGCGGCGGCGGAGAACAGTCTGAGGCGGAGCTTTTTGGGTTCCCAGCGGCGTGTTTGGCCGGTCAGCGCGAGCATGGGCATCCAGGCGAGGAGGTCCAGGGAGAGCTGGATGATCTCCAGCCAGAGCTGGTTGCTCGCTGCGTGGTGAAGAGGCAGGTTGCGCAGTCCGGTGGCGCGGGCGGCTCGGATGCGGTCCTCGGCTCGGGCGCGTTGGCGTTGCCGCAGTTCCAGGGCGGCGATCGCGGTTCCGGTGGTGTTGGTGGCGAAGCACGTCAAGCGCATACCGTCGGCGTCGGTGAACCGTAGCTGCGCACCGGGGTGCGGGCGTTCTTTGCGGACGATCAGCCGCATACCCGCGGGCCATCCCTTGAGGACGTCGCCGGCCAGCTCGGCGACCCAGGCGCCGCCGCGGACCTGGCCGTCGGGTTCGACCGCCGGGGTCCAGGCTGAGTCCGGGACCTGCAGCACGGCGTGGTGGACGGCGTCGGTGATGGTCATCCCGACCGAGTAGGACAGCCACCGGCCACGCGCGGTGAGCCAGTCCAGGAACTCGTTGGTGCCGCCTGCGGAGTCGGTTCGGATCAGGGTCGAGCGACCCCGCCGGTACTGCTTGGGCAGTTGGGCCAGCGCCAGCTTCGTGGCAGTGATGTGGTCGGCCGCGGTATTGCTGCCCGCATTGCCCGGCCGCAGCAGGGCAGCCACCGGCTCCCCGGACCCGGCCGGGCCGTGGTCGACGAACGCGACCAGCGGATGATGCCCGAAGGTTTTCTTCCACGTCGCGGTCGCGTCCTGCTTGTCGGAGTGCGCCAGAACCAGCACCCCGTCGATGTCCACGATCACGTGCCCGTGCGCGTCGGGGGCATCGGTACCGGCCAACGTCCACACGCGCTCGCGGACTTCGGCCCTGGCTCGGCGGATCGCGGTAAGCGCGCGGGGACCCGCCCCGGCCAGGATGTCAACCAGCCGCGACACCGTTGGATCGGAGGCCACCAACCCGAACAGGCCCGGTTCGGCCCGCAGCACGCCGATGTCCGACAGGCAGTCACCGCCCAGCGCCACCGCCAGAGCAAGGTCCAGCAGGACCTTGCCCGGATCGTGCACCGCCCGGGACTTGCGCCACGGCGCCAGCGCCGCCGATATAGCCGTGTCCAGCCCCGTCTTGCGGACCGTTTCCACCAGCAGCACCCCGCCGGCCTGCGAGACCACCCCACCCCCGTCGCCCTGGACACGGACAGGAGGGTAGACGCCGATAGTCTTCACCGGGAGAGGACTTCTTTCCTTGCGTCTGACCGGACCCTAGACAAGTCCCATCATTGCAGGTCATCTGCACTCTCCGCCTTGCTGGCCACTCAGTGGATCACGGCCAGCGTCAGTCGATGTAGGTGGGTACCGGGGACCACGTCGAAGGCAGTTCCTCGGCCGGATCCCCGGTCACGAGCCGCGGGTAGCGGAACTGCCACCACCGCGCTTGTTGTGAATTCGCGCTCTGGTTCATACCGAACGGCTTGATCGGTACCGTAGCCACGCGGAACCGCTCGTCTAGCGCATCCAGCTCGGATTGACGGAGCCGGCAGACGCGTTCGGTCAGGATCGGCCAGGCATCGTGGAGCCAGTCGCGATGAGCCATGTCGTTGTCGAACTCCCGAGCCCACATGGTGTCGAAGCCCTCTTCCGCGTCCGCGACGAACTCTGCCCACGCCTCCATGCGAGCGTTCAGTGTCATGCCGTGGAGGTAGCGACTGGACAGTAGTTGTGTGGCCCGAAGAACCGAAGCGTAGTCCTCTGCGTCCAGCAACTCGCTCTCCATGCCTGCAGCCTTGCAGGAGAGCCCCTTCTTGGTCACCCCCTTTCCTCGCGGATCTGCCGGAACGAGGGCACCCTGCACCTGCCAGGTGCAACACATCTGATCAGCTCGTGAGATTCTTGCGAGAGCAATGGCCAGGTCAGGGGCACTCCGGCACGTCCACCACGTCTGGACCCACCAAACTCATGAAAGGGCGAGGCTAGTTGGTCGTCAGTAGGTCTGAGTGCGCCAGAGACAGGGCCCGTATGTACCGCATGGCCCAGTTCCTGGGGTGCGATCCAGCTCATGGCGGATGATTACCCGCCTGCCGTGCCGGGAACGCGCCGCGGTCTGAGGACCCCATGGGTCAAGCTGGTCGTCGCTTCCGGGCGTCTGGAACGACGTGTCCGTGCATGCTGGTGATCAGGTTGGTGGGGGTGTTTCAGCGGAGCTCACGGCGTTCTCCGGGGCGGCGTCGATGACCGTCCGGTGACGGTGTGACGGTTTCCGCTGGTCAGAGAGACAGCAAGCGGAGTGCCGTGCCGGTCGACGATCGAACATCCGATGTGGTCAAGGAGTCGAGCGGCGGTTGCGAGGACGCGCTGGGGCTTGGCGTGTTGCTCGTAGCGCCGCCGTCGGACCCGGTCCAGGGCATCTTGCCGATCTCAGTGCTTCAGCTGGCGGATCCGAGTGTCTGGGTCGGTGGCCACAGCCAACGTGAGGCGAGGACGGAAACGACGGCTCCGACCAGTACCAGGCCCGCCCGTACCGCGGCCGTGTACCAGGGAGTGGGCCGGTCGAAGTCGGTGAGAAGGAGCAGCAGAAGGGGGAAGGCGAGTCACCAGTAGAGGTAGTTGGCGGGTCTGAGGGCGTAGGCGAGTGTGCTCGTGGCGGCGACCGTGGCCGTGACCGCCCAGGGTCCGGGGTGGGTCAGGAGGACCAGCGCGGCGGCGATGCCGCCCAGGGTGTTGCCGACGATGCGCTGGCGCGCCTTGGCCTGGGTTGCCTCGGGTGTGGGGCGCAGGGAGAGCAGGATTCCGGTGACGAGCCAGTGGCCTTCGCCGGTGAGCCGATGCGCCGCTGCCATGATTGCCGACGCGGTTCCCAGGAGCAGCGCGAGGCGGGCGGCGTGAAGCCAGTCCTGCCGGGTGTGTTTCGGTGGCCCGGACGGGGGTGCGGGGCGGGAGGCCGGATCCTTTCGGGGTAGGAGGGGCAGAAGAAGTACCGCGCCCCACAGGCTTCCGGCCAGCTGGGGGAGGGCAGGGACGCCAAATCCTTCCAGCGGGCCGGTGATGCCTACCAGCACCATGGCCAGACCCAGCGTGTTTCCCACGCGTGGCAGTACCGCACCCGCCGCGGCGGACACGGCGATCGCGGGCACCAAGGCCCAGAGACGGGCGTCGACCAGGAAGGAATACAGCCCTGCCAGGGTGATCGCCACGGTTCGCGCACCGAGCCGGCGAGCGCGTTCGCCCAGGTTCGCATCCTGTGGCAAGGGCATGACCACCAGCAGGGCCGGAAGGGTCAGGGAAGCGCCCGCCTCGGGGTGCGCCACCACCGTGCCGACCAGCAAGGGGGCAGCAAGCGCGATCCCCGCCGCGATTCCCGCGGGCCAGTCCGGCGACACCTGCGCCCGCCACTCCACATCGAACAGAGCCCGCAGCCGCACCGCGCGGCGCGGCGGATCACCGCAGCCGGCACCCGCGCGATGCCGGCCGCGCCCCACATCTGACCCGAACTCGTCCTGCCTCCGATTCACGCCCAGCAGTCTGACCTGAACACCCAGGCAGAGAGGACGAACTGCGCTGTCGGTGGCGTGTCTCCCACACTGTCCGCGCAGGGCGGGTCGGACAATGCGCAGGGGCAGCGCAGCGCAGAGCGGTGGTGAGGCGGAGAAAGGCCAGGTAGCTACGGGGACGACGTTCATAGCGCGGGCTGAGCTGGCGGTAGTCGGACAGCCACGAGGTCGGGTCGGCCGCGGACCAACTACCGTGCCGCCATCTTGATCTGCTCAGCAGGGTGATTCAGGAGAATCGACCTAGGCCGGCTGCGGAGAGTACGACGTAGACCAGGCGCTCGGCGGTGTCGGGACGCGCATGCGAACGGGCACGCTCGGCCGTCGCCGTACGTTGCTGCGAGTCCGTCAGTCGCGGTGTCACGGCGACCCACAGCCGCTCGGCGGTCACGTCACCCACCAGCGTCACGGCGGCGCCGTTGGTCGCCAAGTGCTCCGCTTGCCGAGCGCGGTCAGCTCGGTGATGGTACCGGTGCCGTTGCGGGAGATCACCACATCGGCCAGGGCGAGCACGTCAGGGAGCTCGGCGCCGACGTACGCGCGAGGTGATAGCCCGCCGCGCATTGTGCGGGCAACTGCGCCGAGTGCCCGCACAGGCCCTCGATGTCGTCCGGGGCCGCACTGGTGAATCACGTTGGCGTGGTCAAGCAGCCACGCCAGCGCGTCGCGCACACCGCTGTTGATCTGCTGTGCCCCATGGGCGGCACAGTTCGATGATCCGGAATTTGGTCGCGTACGGAAGGCACTTCCTCGTTTCCGGAAGAACTATCAACAGGTATCAAGCCGGCGGATCCGGGTTGAGGTGTGGCGCGACGGGCAGAATGAGCGGGCCGCGCTCCGGCGCACGACAGGTGGTTTTTTGTTTGTCATTCGGGCGCCGGGTTCCCGCTCCCCGCCCGCTTTAAGCGTCGGGGAAACGTTAATTTTCTTCGCGGATTTGAATACGTAGGTATAAGCGTATCACCCGCGCATTGGTCTGATCGGGTGTCAGCCAAGCGGGCGATGTTCTCAACGAATGCAACTGGGTGGATAGTGAAATAACTCCATCGGGTTTCGGAACCCTTGGTGGAAGTGGGAATGGAGGCCGCAGGTGACCATTGAAGACTGGCTCAAAACCAATGTAACCACCGACACGAGGGCACTCGGTTGGTACAGCGGCCCGGAGTGCGAGGACCGCATCGTCCGGGCCTATCGCGAGCTGCTGAGCGGCTATGAGATCGACACCTCAAAGATCCTCAAGACCACCTGCCTGGTGAACGGCGAGCACACCGGCGTGGTGCGTGTCCAGGAGAACAACTTCTTCTCGATCTGCGCCCACCACTTCCTGCCGTTCTTCGGAAAGGTCAACATCTCCTACGTCCCCGGTGATCGCATTCTCGGCCTCGGGAAATTCCCTCGACTGGTCCAGGCGTTCAGCCGGCGCTTCCAGATCCAGGAGTACCTCGTCAAGGAGATCGCTGAAGAGATCATGTCCTCCGGCGGCGCAAAAGCCGTGCGAGTCACCTCCCGTAGCCGCCATCTCTGCATGTGCAGCCGCGGTCCGTCCGATCAGACCGTGATCACCGACACCTCATATGTGGCGGGTCATCAGGAGTTGATGGCCAAGTTCGGTCTGGACGACTGATCCGGACTCGTGTGGCGGGAGGTGCTCAAGGGATCGACCCTCCCGCCACGCGCCACCGGTCACCCGATCCAGGACGGCCGCCGTGCGGAACAACGCGCCAGCCACCACGAGGAGAACCCGTGCGCGACAGGAAGAGAGGCAGCCACCGCCGCGTGTCGACGTCACCCTGGAAGTACGTGGTGGCGACATGGTTCGCCGGCGTGCTGGCGGCAGTCGGCCTGGGTGCCGTCTCGCCGGCGGGATCCGCCCTGCGTTCGTCACTGGGGTTGTCAGCCGGCGCGCTCGCCTGGGCCACTTCGAGCATCACGGCGGTGGGCGCCGTCCTCGGCACCCCGGCGGGATGGTGGATCGTCCGCTTCGGCGCTCACCGAGCTCTGTCCGGGGGCCTGTTCGTCATGGCAGTTGCGACCGCCATCAGCGCGACCGCCGGATCCTGGGGTCTGCTGCTGGGGTCGCGCGTCGCGGAAGGGGTCGGCTACCTGCTGGTGTTCGTGGCGGGGCCGGTCGTCATCACCCGTATGACGCAAGGCGGCATCCGATCGGCGGCGCTCGCGTTGTGGGGCACGTGCGTTCCGATGGGCCTGGCCGTCGCCGCGGCCCTGGGCGGAGTCCTGGCATCGCAGTGGACGTGGAACCGATGGTTGGCCCTCACAGCGCTCGGTCCGTTGATCATGGCCGGGTTGCTCACCGTCGTCCTGCCCCGGCTGCCGAGGACACCCGTGCAGCACTCTCATCGCGCACTCGGCACCTGGAATGGGGCACTGAAGCTCGGCGCGGCGTACGGAAGCCTGTCGCTGGTCGGCGTCGCTGTGGTGATGGTCCTCCCGCTCTTCCTCACCGAGCACCGAGAGGTGACGCCGACTGTCGCCGGTACCGTGGTGGCACTCGTCTGCCTGGGGAGTGCGATCGGGGGGCTCGCCGCCAGTTGGCTGCTGCGCCGAGGCGTGGCCCTCTCCTCGCTCGTCCCGCTGGGCGTACTGATGCCGGTGGCCTGCCTCCCCGCTTTCTCGGCAGAATTCCCACTCGCGGTCAGCGGCGGCGCCGCCACGCTTGTTCTCCTCGTCGACGGACTGTTGATCTCCGCAGTCTTCGCTGCCGTCCCCGCCGCGGTGAGCCGTGCTGAGGATGTCGACGTCGCCAATGGCATCCTCAACCAGCTCGGCAGCGTGGGAATGCTGATGGGACCACCGGTCTTCGGCCTGGCCATCGCTGCGGCGGGATGGGGCGCCGTCGCCGCCGGGACCTTCGTCTTCGGCGGACTTGGCACAGTCCTTCTGCTGAAGGGCGCCCGTACGTCCGCGACCGGCACTGCGGACGGCGTGTCCCGGTCGCTCGACGCACCGCGCGGCGTGCACGTGAGGGAGGGATCGGAGCCCTTGCGAAAGGCACCCGATGTCAGCAACCCCAACCACAACAGAATCTGACCGAGCTACGGGTGTGCGGGTTCCCGAATGCTGCCGGCGGCCTTCTTCTTGAAACGGGGCACGATGAAAATCGACTTCCTCCCGCTGCGGGACAACACCTGTGGCGAGTATTGCCTGCACTGCCACGCCGAGACCGTCGAATGGATCGTCGTGGACGGAAGGAAACGGTGCACCTGCCGTTCGTGCGGCCGAGAGGCCGGAAGAGCCGTCGTCGTCGATCCCCGCATCCGCTGGTGGACCGATTCGGACGGCGAGTACTGGCATGAGAGCGCCGGCGTATTCGTACGTGACCCACGAGGGAGATTTCTCTTCTTCCAGAGAACTGCCTTTCCCTACCGTCTGACCGTACCCGCAGGCCATGTTGAACGTGGGGAGGACCCCAAGCGCGCGGCAGCGCGGGAGCTCTGGGAGGAAGTGGGCATCCGCGCCGCGCACGGGGACCTCCGTTTCGTTGCGGACGAGCATCTCGACGGAGACATGTGCAGAAGGGGCTCCGACGCCCATCGTTGGCACGCTTATCTGCTGGACGTCGACGATCACCGGGCAACGGGAACTCAGGGAGAATTGACCGTGAACGAGGAAGGTGAGGAGCCCCTCTGGCTCACTCTCGACCAAGCACTCTCCTCCCAGCCGACGTTCGCCGTGGAACACATCATCGATCGGTATTCCGACAGGCTCCTGCACGTTGTCCGGTGCACACCCGGGGAGGGCACTGTGAAGCGAACGGTGTAACTCCTCCCGGTCGTACCGTGTAGACGATCACGGCCTTGCTTCCTCCGCAGGGGATGCCTTCCACTACGGTGACGGCCCGCAACTCGAGCGTGTGCTGGGGCAGGCCTCCGTTCCCCGGGCGAGGGTCTGAGTGACGTCGTTGACGTGACCGCGGTCGTGATGACTTCGAGCGGGGTGGCGCACCCGTCGCGGATCACCGTCGTCGTCGCCTCCACCTCCGCCCGGCGGACCGGCGCGCGGGAGGGCGCACCGGCCGTCCAGCGCACCCACTGCCGCATACCACGGCCGTGGTAGGCAGCACGGATGTCCACCGTAACGGTGGTAGCCCAACTCCGTTCCTGCGGATGACCGTCGGAGAGCGGCCCACAGAGAGACTGTTCCTGTCGGACATGACGCGTCGCAGGAGACGCATACAGACTCCAGGGAGCAGCAGATGAAGAAGTGGGTACGGCCACTGGTCGGAGCAATTTTGCTCTTCATAGGCGTGATGTGGTCGCTGCAGGGCTCCGGCGCTGTCGACAACAGCGAAGTGATGTCCGGCGAATCACAGTGGCTGTTCATCGGTCTGGTCGTGGCCATCGTCGGTGTGACGCTCTTGGTCGGCGGCATCAGGAAGCTGCGGGCCGACCGACGGTGACCTCGAACAGCGACGGCGGCTCCACCCGAGGGCGCCGAGAGGACAGGCCTGTCGGCCGGCGAATCATCCTCGGTGCTCTTGGGGCCGGCGCCCTGGGAGTGGCTGTGGGCGCGCCCGCGCAACGCAGGCTTGACGACACATTCGCCGCGGTGGCCAGCAAGGACCCCACCGGCCTTTTCTCACTGTTGCCCGGTGGCGGCGGCTTTCGTTTCTATTCCGTCGCCGACAAGGTCCCGCACCGCTCCGCCGACGACTACCGGCTGACCGTGGACGGTCTGGTGGACCGCCCTGCGTCGTACACACTGGACGAACTGACGGCCATGCCGAGCACCCGCCTGGTGCGGGACGTGCAGTGCGTCACCGGTTGGCGCGTTCCTCAGACGGCCTTCACCGGGGTACAGCTGTCTCATCTCCTTGACGTCTCCGGAGTGCGGCCCGAGGCCGCCGCGGTGCGCTTCACCTGTTTCGACGGGGTCTACTCCGAAAGCCTCACCCTGGAGCAGGCGCGACGCCACGACATGCTGGTGTCCTACAAGATGCGGGATGAGCCGCTGACCGCTGCCCATGGCGGCCCGGTGCGCCTGTATGCCGCCCCGATGTACTTCTACAAGTCAGCCAAGTGGCTGTCCGGCATCACCGTCACCGACCATGTCCAGCCGGGCTACTGGGAGCATTTCGGGTACGACGTGGATGGCTGGGTCGGCAAGTCGAACGGACGCGATGATGCCCCGACCAGCTGAACAACCGGACCTGATCAGACGTTTCACTGCCGCCGAACGCTGGATACACCGGGGGACAGCCGCTCTGGTGGGAACCGCGCTCGTTACCGCCGCGTTCCTCTACGTGCCGGTGCTGGCCGAACTCGTCGGGCGGCGGAGGCTGTTGGTGACCGTGCACGAGTGGGCGGGCATCGCCATGCCTGTTCCGCTCCTGGCCGGCCTGGTATCCCGTGCGTTCCGTGCCGACCTGAGCCGGCTGAACCGGTTCGGCCCGCACGACCGCGGCTGGGTGCGTGCCACCCTTCGCCGGCGGCCTCGTACAGCGGGAAAATTCAACGCCGGGCAGAAGCTGTACGCGAACGTCCTCGCCGGGGCCTTGCTCGTCATGATCGGCACGGGGCTCCTGATGTGGTTCCCTCGCCTTGCGCCCCTCCTGTGGCGTACCGGAGCGACATTCGTCCACGACTGGCTGGCTCTGCTCATCGCGGCTCTGGTCCTCGGCCATGTACGGATGGCCGTCCGCGACGCACAGGCCCGCCGTGGGCTGCGCACCGGGCAGGTCCCACGTGACTGGGCGCGTGACCACCACCCTCTGTGGGAGGAGGAGAACCCGGTGCCCGCAGCCGCCCGGGAGCCCTGACGCACCCGGTTGCCAGGGCGGGAAGTATCCTGCACCTACCGCAACCGTGACATCCGAAGCTCGTTCCGAAGGACCGCGGGCACTGGACCAGTCCGAGACGAAGGCCGCCAAAGGCTTCCACTCCGACAGCACTGCCGCGAACCACGGGGACAGGGAAACCCGATCGCACCGTGGGTCACGCCGACGCGCGCCGGGTCGCGATGCGCAACACGTAGGGGAAGGGATATGGCACCGGTCACAGGCATCTGGACGACGGTGAGGAACCTCGCCGACCGTCCGGCGTGGCGTCCATTCGGCGTGGACGCCGTGGCTGTTGTCTGCTGCGTCCTCATCACCGGACCGATCATGATGCTGGTGTCGCACCAGGGCCAAGCCGATCTTCGTCTGGCCGGTGCGGTATCCGCCGTCTGCAGTCTGCTGGTGTTGTGCGCCCATCGATGGCCACGTGCAACCACGTGGGCAACGGCCACCACCAGCGTGGTGCTTGTCGCCCTTGTGCCTGACGGGCCGCCGCCTCCGGCACCGGCGGTTGCAGCGCTTTTCCTGCTCGGAGCTCGGACGGACCGCCGAACCGCCGTGCGCACCAGCGCGGCAGTGGGCATCGCGATGACCGCTGCCGCGTTCGTCGTGCGCCCCGAATTGTCAGCCGTGGAGTCCAACCTTGCGCTTCTGGCATGGACCCAACTGCCCACCGCGGTCGGGGACGCGGTACGGAGCCGACGCGAGCTGCTGGTCTCCTATCAGGAGCGCGCAGAGCACGCCGAGGCGACCAGGGAAGAGGAAGCGCGCCGGCAGGTCGTGGCCGAGCGCATGCGCCTCGCACGGGAACTGCATGACGTCGTGACGCACCACCTCACCCTGGTCAACGCCCAGGCCGGAGTGGCCCACCATCTGGTTCGCCAGGATGCCGAGCGCGCCTACAGGGCTCTCGGGCAGATCCGCGACACCAGCCGAGCGGCACTTGACGAACTGCGCGCCACCGTCGGCCTGCTGCGTCAGGCCGACGACTCCGACCAGCCGCTTACCCCGGCGCCCGGACTTGGTGACCTGCCGGCGCTGCTGGACTCGTTCCGCCATGCCGGCCTCTGCGTGGAAGCCCGATGCGACAGGCCGCGCGCCACTCTGCCGCCCCTGACCGACCTGGCCGCCTATCGGGTGGTCCAGGAGGCGATGACGAACGCGCGAAAACACGTTGCCGACGCCCGTGTGTCCGTGGTCGTCGCGGTTCACCGAACCCACCTGGAGGTCTCCATCACCGACGACGGGGGCACCGGACCAGGCCATGGTTCCGGCACGGGCCTGGGGTTGATCAGCCTCACAGAACGCGTGCGCGCGGCGGGCGGAACCCTGCAGGCCGGCCTCCAGGTGTCAGGCGGCTTCCGCGTTCACGCGCTCCTCCCCATCGGTTCGAACGACCTTCCGTCGGCAAGCCCCCAGGAGGGCGGATGAGCATCCGCGTGCTTCTGGTCGATGACCAGGCGCTGCTCAGAGGGACCTTCCGCATCCTGCTGGAGGCCACGCCGGGCATCGAGGTCGTCGGTGAGGCATGCGACGGGTCGGACGCCGTGGACCAGGTCCGGAGTCAGCCAACGGACGTGGTGTTGATGGACATCCGCATGCCCGGCCTCGACGGGATCGAAGCGACACGGATCATCACCGGTGACAAGGCCCTTGCCGGGGTGAAGGTACTCATCCTGACCACGTTCGAGACCGACGAGTACGTAGCGGACGCACTGCAAGCGGGAGCGAGCGGATTCGTCGGCAAAGGCATCCACCCGCAGGAGCTGATCGATGCGATCAGGACGATCGCCGCCGGTGACGCACTGCTGTCGCCCGCAGCGACACGGTCGCTGATCCAGCGCTTCCTCGCACGCCGGCCCCCCGTACGGCACGCTGCGCCGATGTTGGAGAGTCTGACCGGGCGGGAGCGCGAGGTGGTGATGCTGGCGGCCACGGGACTGTCCAACGACGAGATCGCGGAACACCTCGGCATCTCCGTCCTGACGGCGAAGACACATGTGAACCGGGCCATGGTGAAGCTGGGAGCCAGAGACAGGGCGCACCTGGTCATTGCCGCCTATGAGGGCGGCTTGGTCCATCCCTCACAATGAACAGGCGGCGAGCCGGGACGCTGACGACCGAGCGGATCACAGCCGTGAGCGGGGTGCGGAACGCTGGACCTGGCACGGGCCCAGGACCAGGCACACCAGGGTCTGTCCGACGGATCTTGTGACCGTATCGGTCTCGGGTCGTTGGCATGGGCATGGGGCGGGGAGATTTAACGCATGCGGAGCGGGCCCGGCTGAAGCTGCATCTGCCGAAGTCCGGCAAGCGAGGCGGCCGTTGGGTCAGCCACCGCAGGGTCGTCAACGGCATCCTGTATCGGCTACGCACCGGGATGCCGTGGCGGTATCTGCCTGCGCGTTTCGGTCCGTGGAAAAACGTGTACGAGCGGCATCGACGCTGGTCGGCGGTCATCGTGCGCCCGCCAGGGATGATGGGACAGCCCTCAGACGCCGGTCTGTCCGTCGACGAGTTCACGCACGACGTCGAGGTGGCCGTTGTGGCGGGAAATCTCTTCGATGAGGTGGAGGATCACCCAGCGCAGGTCCACGTGGCGGCCGTCGCTGATAGGACGTTCGGCCGTTGAGTTCAGGTCGCGGTCGGCCACCAGGCGGCGATAGCGGGTGCTCTGTTCCTCGTACTCGGCGAGAAGCTGGGGCAACGGGATGTCGACCGCTGTCCGCATCTCGGGGTCGGGGTCGTCGTCGGTCGCCGCCGTGAGCGGCCCCTCGGGCTCCTCGCCGAGAAACATCACCTGGACCCAGTGGTGCTCGACCCATCGCAGGTGGCTGATCAGCCCGCACATCGTCATCAACGGTGAGTTCGGGAGTGGTGCCTTGCGGGCATCTTCCTCGGACACGCCCTCACACTTGGCTCGCGCCGTGTCACGGGCGTAATCCAGGAAGGTGGCCAGCTGTGTACGTTCGTCCCACGTGGGGGGTGTATCGGTTCGTTGTGTCATCGTGGGTGAGGTTCCCACAGCTCGGAGCTGGTGTCGCGTGATTTAGAAGCCGCGCAGGCAAGCGTGCGACCACCGCCTTGCGCCGGCACGTCCTGCAAGATCCGCCGGACAGACCCTGAGCAGCGGCTCGATCAGCGCCCACAACTCATCCAGCAGGCTGCGGGACAGTCCGGTGGTAATGTCCGACCGAGGCAGCCCTGCCCGATTCGTCCGATGGGAACGGTGCCACACATGTCCATGTCGCGCATCGACTGGGAGCACCTTCCCGAGCACGTGCACCACGCCGTGGAAGTCCACACGGGGCCGGTCATCAAGGCCGAGACCGTCTCGGGCGGCAAGAACTCCCAGATCGCCGCGTGCGTGTCCACCGCCGACCAGCTGGTGTTCGTCAAGGGCATGCCGTCCGATCACCCGCAGCGCCCCTCGCAACAGCGCGAGGCCGCGATCAACCCCTACGTGGCGCCCCGCCTGGCTCCCACGATCCTGTGGCGAGTCCAGGACAGCGGGTGGGACCTACTCGGGTTCGAGAACGTCAGCGGCCGCCACGCCGACTACGAGCCGAGCTCGCCCGACCTGCCGCGCGTCCTGCAGCTCGCGGGTGAGCTGGCGCAGGTGGAAACGCCGCCGGCGTCGGTGGTCCGCAGCGTCGAGCAACGCTGGGCGGCGCACGCCGACCCCGGCGCGGCCGAACGCTGGCGCGCCGGACGGACGCTGCTGCACACCGACTTGGCGTCGCACAACGTCCTGCTCGGCGAAACGCGCGACTGGCTGATCGACTGGGCGTGGCCCACGGTCGGCCCGGCGTGGGTCGACCCGGTGGTGCTGATCCTGCGACTGATGGAGGCCGGACACACCGCGGCGCAGGCCGACATGGTGTGCGGGGTCCTGCCTGCCTGGCAGGGCGCCGACCGGGCGGAGGTGGCGTCGTTCTCGGCCGCCAACGCGCGCCTGTGGAAGAGCATTACCGTGCACGACGCCGAACCGTGGAAGCTGCACACGGCCCGCATGGCCGAGCAATGGTGCAGCTACTGGTCGGGCATGGACTGAATCGCTACGCTCCCGACTCTTGAGGGCGCGGCGGACGCGACGGGCGCATCCTCCCTCTTGCTGTCTCTCAGGCAAAGCGACCTGCGCTGAGTTGACCTAGCTTGGGAAAGCAAGGATTCGCATACGCGAGGAGCCGATATGAGGCGGCGGAGTGGCAAGGTGAGACTTCCCGGCACGGTGAGGGGAGCCGCAGGCGAGAAGGGGGAAGCCACAGGCAAGGTGATTGGCGACCGAGACCAGAAAGAAGCCGAGGGGACGGCCAGGCGGGCCGAAGACGAGTTTACGGAGCGGATGCGCGGCACCCAAGATCGCCCCTTGCCGCAAGAGCCGCCCGATTAGCCAAGACGAGCGCATTACGTCCCGAGCCCCTGCCCGAGCGGTGGGGTCTCGGCATGCCGACGGGACGGCACCGCAGAACGTATGCGCGACACGTCGTCTGACCTGCCTCGGCTCCGCACTCCGCGGACCTGGTACGCATGTGGGTGGACCCCATCGACGAGGAGATTGGCGGCGGCCGAGCAGCGGGAGAAGAGCGGGAGCACGGCGAAGAGCGGCGACCGCCCGTGCCGGCTGTATCGTCGAGTTGGGTATCGTCCCAGGCGCCTGACCCCTTGAGGTCCACGCGGGCGGAGAGGGGCCGCCGGGCCATTGGTCGCGAGCAGGCCCTCGGCGCCCTCGCCGACGGGATCCGAGTCCGCATCCACTGTCGGCCCGACATTGAGCTCGGGGTGCTCGGACAGAGGTCGGGCGGCGGTCCAGCAGGGAGAAGCATCTGAGCCACCACCCGTATCAGGATCGTCCCGCCGGGCCGAGACCCGTGCACCTGGGTAAGCCGGCTGCGCCCGCCGTTTCCTCGGGCGGGGTTGTCCGCGCACCGTCCTACGCTCGAACGTATGAGCGCGCCTCAGCCCTCTGAGGCCGCCCTCTGAGGGGCTTTCGCTTGCCGCCGTCGCCCCCATCGTCGAGGCACGCATCCTCGTGGACACTGTCGAGATTTTCGCCCTGGGGAGCCGGTTCTTGACCCGTACACCGGCGATCACCCTGGCCCGGACCAGATCCTCTGCACGGGGGCCGCCGTGTTCGCACCGTGACGAGGAACATCAAGTTTGTCAGGATCCGCCGCATTCGCTGTTGTCGCCGCCGGACCGGCACTGCGCGCCCGGGTCGATGGAGGGGGAGACCGGGACGGGCTGTGGATGCGAGTTGCGGTCTGCGTCGTTCATTCCGATGGCGGCCACCAGGACCAGGACCAGGCCGGTGAGGACTTGGACGCCGAAGCTGATGAATGTGCGAGCCATGAACAAGGGGACGGCTGAGAGCAGGAGGATGCCACCGACCACGGCCACGTAGGCGAAGGGGCGTGTGAGTGAGACGGACGAGTTGTCGGCTGCAGGGTCGAACATCTGGTACCCAGCCGCGTCGAGCCCGAATACGAACACGATGAGCGGGGCGATGATGTCGATCACGAGGAGGCCGACGGCGAGTGCGATGTCTGCGGCCGGGCGCAACCACCTGCGCCGTTGCGGCGGCTGAGGATGGTTGCCCCCTGTATAGCGGGGATGGCGGTTCGGCCACGGCGGGGTATCGGGAGCAGGGGGCGCGGTCATCGGTCCAGCGTCGCTCAGAAGCGGACCGGGGTCCTGAGTAGAAGTACTCAGGACCCGGCGAGTGGTCGGTGCAGGCGCGGCGAACCGATCGGCCTGTACGCCGCGGCGTTCTCTGTCCTTGATTCGATAGCCGGGGGTGGGGCAGGAAGCCGGGCCGACACCTGCCGGTTCACAAGACCGCACGAGAGAAGGGCACGCGCGTGCTTCCTGCGGACCAGATCCGGGCGCTTCTGCGCGAGTTCGACGATCCCCACCGCCCGGAGCGTCCTCGAGACTTCGATCTGGAAGCCTCAGCGCGCCGCTTCGCCCAGCTCACCCGCGCGCTTGTGGAACGCTTCGGGCCGTCCTGCAGGAGTGGCCTGAACCAGGACACCAGCGACTACGGCGGAATCTCGGTCCCCGCGGAGGCGACGGGGCTCGGTCGGCCACTGTGGGTCGGGATGAGCACCTTCGGCTGCTTCGTCACTGCGGGAAGGACCAGCGACTCCGCCGCGGAGATCAGCGCCGACATTGCGGCTGCCAGGGGTGGTCGACCCCTTCGACTTGGAGGGGCCGCGTCCGTGCCGGGACGTTTCGTCACCAGCACGTCGGCGGCCCACCGCCCAAGTCATCACCGGCAGGGCAGCGTTGTGCTGTGCTCAGAAGGCGCAGATCTCCCCCCACCGGCATCCGGTGCCGACCGAGAACCGGCCGGTACCCGGATGTTCCGGTTCGCCCATGACCGGCGGCGTCCACCCCGGACGGCCTTCCGTCAACGCTCGACAGAGCGCCGTTCGGAACGGTCCGGCCGGGGTCGACGACTCCCACCTGCTGACAACCTGCTCGATACCTTCCGCGGCATCGAGCAGGTCCTGCCGGCCTCGTGCTTCTGCGCGCGAGATCGACTACGTGCAGTCCCTCCGGTAAGGGCAGTTCGCTGACAACGGCGGGGCTAGGACGGTAGCTCCCCAGACACCGACACCAGCGGGGCAACTCTCCCTCGGAGCGGCCATCCACGGCCCCGCACCCCGGATCAGACCTTCGCGTGATCAGCGCAACGTTGCACTAGCTCAGCGTCTTCAGCGCCGCGGCGTCGTACGGCTTCAGGTCCTCGACCCGGCCCGCCAGGACCTTCGCCGCCCACTCCGGGTCCTGGAGCAGAGCGCGGCCGACGGCGACCAGGTCGAACTCGTCGCGCTCCATGCGGTCGAGCAGGTTGTCGATGCTGCCCACCGCGGCGCCCTCGCCCGCGAACGCGCGGATGAAGTCGCCGTCGAGGCCGACCGAGCCGACGGTGATGGTGGGCCTGCCGGTGAGCTTCTTGGTCCAGCCCGCCAGGTTCAGATCCGAGTCCTCGAACTCCGGGAGCCAGTAGCGGCGGGTGGAGGCGTGGAAGGCGTCGACGCCGGCCGCGGCGAGCGGGGTCAGGATCGCCTCCAGCTCCTCCGGGGTCTGGGCGAGCCTTGCGTCGTAGGCTTCCTGCTTCCACTGCGAGTAGCGGAAGATCACCGGGAAGTCGGGTGAGACGGTCTCGCGGACCGCGGCCACGATCTCGGCGGCGAACTTCGTACGGGCCACCGGGTCGCCGCCGTAGGCATCGGTGCGGCGGTTCGTCCCCGCCCACAGGAACTGGTCGAGGAGGTAGCCGTGGGCGCCGTGCAGCTCGACGCCGTCGAAGCCGGTGCGCTCGGCGGCCGCGGCAGCCTCGGCGAAAGCGCCGATGACGTCGTCCAGGTCGCTCCGGGTCATGGCCTTACCGGTGCCCTCGGTACCGTCGACGCGGATGCCGGAAGGGCCGACGGCGGGTGCGTCGGCGTACGGTGCCTCGCCCTGCTTGCGCACCATGCCGATGTGCCACAGCTGCGGGACGATCGTGCCGCCCGCCGAGTGGACGGCCTCGGCGACCTTCGCCCATCCCGCCAGCTGCTCCTCACCGTGGAACCGCGGCACACGGTCGCTCTGCCCGGCCGACTCGTGGCCGACGTAGGTCCCCTCGGTGATGATCAGGCCCACGCCCGCGGCGGCGCGACGGGCGTAGTACGACCGCACGTCCTCGCCGGGAACGCCGCCCGGGGAGAACATGCGCGTCATCGGCGCCATCACGATGCGGTTCGGGACAGTCAGGCCGTTCAGCGTGACGGGCCGGGACAGGATTTCGGCCGCGCGGGGGGCCGAAGTCGACGTGATGGTCACGCAGGTGCTCCTTGTGGTACTTGAGGACATTGATGGTTGATAACTTCAAGCAATGAGAAGACGGTAGATGTAGATATTTGAGATTGTCAAGTTTCCTGGGTAAAGTGCTTCCCATGACAGGAACCGCCCGCGTCGATACGGCACGGCTCATGGAGCTGCTGTCGGTGTGCCTCGGTGCCTATTACGGCGACTTCACGGTCGCGGCAGCGAGCGAGAACCTCACCGCGAGCCAGGGCAAGGCATTGACCGTTCTGCGCCGGGGTCCCGCCGCGATGCGCGCCCTGGCCCACACCCTGACCTGCGACGCCTCTAACATGACCGGGATCATCGACCGGCTGGAGAAGCGCGATCTGGTGCGCCGCGAGCCCAGCCCCTCCGACCGGCGCATCAAGAACGTCGTCCTCACAGCCGAGGGTGAGCGCGTCGCCGACACGATTCGGGCGAAGATGCGCACTACGCAGGAGGGCCTGGACGCGCTCAGCGATCATGAGCGGGAATCCCTGCACACCCTGCTGGAACGAGTCTTCATCTCCCAGCCCGCTGCTTGAGCCGGGGGTATCAGCTGACGGGTGTTCCGGGTCTGCCGACTCGGAACACCAGGGCTTGCGAAAGTGCTCGCTGCGAGGGTCCGGGGCGAGCGGGGCGATGACCATTGATCAGCGCGACCGGGCTTCGTATCCTCTCTCGATGGGGCATGACGAACTTCCGGCTCTTGAACTCGCCTTTCCTGGCCCGGAACGTGACCGTGGCGTGGCGGCGATCCTGAGCGGTCGGAAGACCGCGCTCACGGGCCTCCTGGAAATCTACGAGCACGCCGGTGAGGCGGTGCCGCAGACCGGTCAGCGATTCTCGGTGCTCGACTCCGAAGGCCGTTCGGCTGTCACGATCGAACTCGTCGACGTGCGCGTCGTCGCTGTGGGGGACATCGATGACGACTTCGCGCGTGCCGAGGGGCGCGGCTACTCCGACGTTGCCCAGTGGCGGGCGGCGCACGAAGAGTTCTTCCGGAGCGATGGCGTGAGCGAGTTCCTGGGGCGTACCGCGGTCTTTGACGATGACACGCTCGTGGTTGCCGAACGTTTCCGGGTGGTCGAGTAGGACGGACCGGGTGGTCCCGTGACTCGTTCCGGCGTCGGCTTGTATTTGCTCGAAGCTTTGCAACTGGCCTTAGTCCGAGTTCTCCCACACCAGCACGCCGGGCCCGTCGGGACTGACGACAGGGATCCAAGCTTCAGCAGCCTCCGGAAGACGGGACTCGTCGAGGACCAGCGCCGTCGGATGCAGCTCGTCATGGCGGCCGGAGCCGTATACCGCGAAGGAGCTGACGGCTGTCCGGAGCCGGTCGAGAAGCTCCACCGTCCACTCCTGGCCGCGCATGCCCCACCCGCGCAGCTCGCCGACGAAGATCTCCTTCAACTCCTCGTCCAGGCCCGAGCCGAAGAGCGGGACCAAGTACCCCTCCTGCTCGTACTGGGCGCAGGAGTGGCCACCACTCTGGTTCTGGTAGACGACGCCCGTGGGCGCCGCCACGATGACGAATACCCAGCCGGTGTCAGAGCCGCAGCTGTCCGGGTCGAGGTGGATGTGCCGCTTGCCGCTGGTTTCGCAGAAGTGATCCATGGTTCCACCGGCCTCCCACGCGCCGTCGTAGCTGCTGTCCGCCGCTGTGCTGGCGGTGAAGGCCGCCGGAGCGGCAGGGCGCAGGTGGGTTCGGTCCCTGCGGTGCGCTGCTGAGGGCCACGGGATTAGCCAACCGGGGCGGCGCTCGCGGGGCCACCCGTTTTCCATGGGAGGGCCCAGCCGTGTCCGCGTACCGGCTCAGGCGCCTCCGTGGGTCAGCGAGCCGCCACCTGGCCGTGCACCTCACCCGGACAGTAGACGGTTCTTCGCAAACAGTTCTTCGCGAATAAGTCTTCGCGAAGAACTGTTTGCGGTTTAGAGTGTGCGGTATGACTGACTCAAGCGAGAGGCCGGATGGCTCCGACGCCGAAGCAGAAGCGGTTGTTCTGGATGCCAAGGGGCTGCGCGCCCTGGCGCACCCGGTGCGCGTGCAGTTGGTAGGGCTGCTGCGGAAGTACGGCCCGTCGACGGCCACCCGCCTCGCGGAACGGCTGGGCGTGAATTCCGGTACGGCCAGCTACCACCTGCGCCAACTCGGCGCTGCAGGGTTCGTCCAGGAGGACACGGAACGCGGCAACGCGCGAGAGCGTTGGTGGCGTTCGGTGCACCAAAGGACGTGGTTCAACGACGCGAATCTGGCCGAGCGGGAACCCGAGGCCACACTGGCCTACCTGCAGTCGGTGGCCGCCACGTACACACTTCGCGCGCAGCAGACGCTCAACGAGCTCCAGACGATGCCTCGCGCATGGCGGGACAACTTCGACATGAGCAACTGGGCTCTGCGGCTCACGCCCGAGGAGACCGCTGCCCTGCACCAGGAGTTCAGGGACGTCATCGCCCGCTACCGACCGGATACCCCAGAGGCGGCGGCAAGCGCCCCCGAGGGAGCGGAGCGAGTCGATGTCATCACGCACGTGCTGCCCGAGCTGGATCTGCCCGCCGCATCGGCGGACCCTTCCATCCCTCAGAAAGCAACAGGGACGGAGACGTCGTGACGACGGGCGTCCCGTGCGCCGACGACGCGGCCGGCAAACGCTCCTTACGGCCGCTGGGCGGGGTGCTGGCAGCCATGGCCGTATCACTGACGGGCACTCGGGTCTCGGCTGTTGCCCTGCCCTGGTTCGTGCTCGTCACGACCGGCAGCGCCGCCCAGACCGGCCTGGTCGCCTTCTGCGAGATGACTCCCTACGTGGTGGTCAAGGCGTTCACCGGGCCGCTGGTGGACCGGATCGGCCCGCGGGCCATCTCCTGGACAACCGATCTGGCCAGCGCTGCCGCTGCCGCTGCGGTTCCCGTCCTGCATGCCCTGAACCTGTTGTCCTTTCCGTTCCTGCTGATCCTGGTCGCGCTGATCGGCGCGGCCCGCGGGCCTGGTGACCTCGCCAAGGAGGTCATGGTCCCGGAGGCCGCCGAGCGCGGCCGGGTGCCGCTGGAACGGGCCACTGGTCTGACCGGTGTGACCGAGCGGCTCGCTTCCACCGTCGGCCCGGCGGCCGGCGGTTCCCTGGTGGCGCTGCTCGGCCCCCTGACAGGCCTGGTCGTCAACGCCGGTTGCTTCGCTCTCGGATCCGTGATCGTCGGACTGGCGCTGCCACGCGGCATGGGGCATGCAGCCGAAGGAACCCCCTCGCAGGCCGGGACGGAACCGGGCTACTGGCGACGATTCGGCGAGGGCTTCACCTTCCTGCGCAAAGAGCCGTTGCTGCTCACTGTCATCGTCATGGTCGCGATCACCAACCTGCTGGACGCAGCTTTCGCCGCGGTGCTCATGCCCGTCTGGGCCCGAGAGTCCGGCAACGGGCCGACCGCCATCGGCCTGGCAGGCAGCGTGCTGGGAGCCGCTGCGGTCGGTGGGAGCCTGATCGCCGCGATGGCTGCGCACCGACTGCGGCGCCGAGTGGTGTTCTTCATCGGATTCCTGTTGGCCGGGGCACCGCGATTCCTGGTCCTTGCCTCCCACGCGCCGATGGGAGCGGTCCTGGCCGTGTTCGCCGTCAGTGGATTCGGGGCGGGCTTCCTCAACCCCGTGCTGGGGGCCATCCTCTTCGAACGGGTGCCGACTCGGATGCTGGGCCGGGTCAGCGCGCTCGGAGACTCGCTGGCCTGGGCCGGTATCCCTCTCGGCGGACTGATCGCTGGGGCCGCGGTGGCCTCCGTCGGACTCGTGCCGGTGCTCCTCGTCGGCGGAGCCGCATACTTCCTCACCACGAACCTCACCGGGCTGCGGCCCGAGTGGCGCGACATGGACCGCGTGGATGCGCGAGGGGCCCCCGAAGCGGCAACCTGAGGACGACGCTCAGCCGACCAGTGCAAATGTCGTGACAAGGCTGTCCTGCCGAAGTGGCTTCTCGCCCCACCGCGAACGCGACTTCCGAAGCCCGGATGGTTTGAGAACACCGGCCTCCTGCGTCCTCAAACCACCAGACACCTCCGCAGGTCAGCGAACCGCTGCCGCCCAGAAGCAGTTCGACAGGCAGCGCATGTCCCGGCGCATGGAAGCAGTCGGATTCTCATTCGTTCTCGTTCGTGCGAGCGGATCCTCATCGCGGTGCGTTCCGAGCGGGGCCGTGTCACATTCCGGAGGGCCGTGGCGTCGTACTCCTGAGACGAACGCGCCATCAAGCGAGTCGGAGCCAGGGACGCTTGGCGGGACCGGATGTACCGCCATGGTGGCGGCTTCCATCCCGTGGAGGCCCGGTGTCGTTCGTGCGCGGAGTTCAAGGCGCTAGGGAGGCAATCGATGAGTGACTTTCAGGCCATCGCGGATCGCGTCGAGATCGAGGCGCTGCGGGGTGAGTTCACCGACGCGGTGATGATGCGCGACTACGACCGTATCGCGTTGCTGTTCACACCGGACGGCGTATGGCGGATGCCCAACATCCCCGTTGAACTCGCAGGGCAGGAGCCGATCCGTGCCTGGGGGAGGCGGGTGCCGGATGTCGTGGACTTTCTTGTGCAGAACACGCACCCGGGCGTGATCCGACTTGACGGCGACACCGCGTTCGGCCGCGCGTACATGTCGGAGGTCGGGCGTGGCCGCGACGGCCGCGGCGGCTTGAACTACGCCATCTATCATGACCGTTATCAGCGCACCGGCGACGGCTGGAAGTTCGCCGAGCGCGTCTACGAGGTCCGGTACGAAGACGCCTCGACGCTGGCCGGCTCACCGCCGCGCACAGCTGAGGGTTCGTGATCGGTTCACCGTGAAAATGAGGTCCCCGGACATCGGTGCTCTCGGACAGCCTGGCACGAACGTCTGATCGCTCGCGCTCAGGATGGCGTGTCGCTCTTCGAAAGGTCCAGGGAGCCCTACGGGCCTCCCAAGCCGCGTACATAGGTCAGGGGCCGGCTGTCTGCCGGAATCGCGTTGAACGCGATGTCCAACCGCGCAGACGGACATCATTGAGTACCTGGCGGGCCGTGAGCCGACCCGATGTGGCGTTGTTGCCCGCGCCGGGCCATGTCGCCGCACCGGTCAGGTACAAGCCGGGGACCGCCGTGCGGTAGCCGCTGTGTCCAGACATCGGCCGAAAGATAAAGTTCTGGGAAAGGTGGTGGCTGCCGGCGACACTGTCACCGCCGACAAGGTTCGGATCGGCCGATTCAAGGTCCTGGGGGGGTGTATGCGGTGGCGTGGACAATCCGTGCCCGGCTGCCGGGCGCGTAGTGCTCCAACTTGGTCAACACCCGGTCCGTCATCGGTTCGACCGCTTCAGGCCAACTGGTGTGCCGGATGGCCCCTGCCGCATCGCCGCGGACAACCGAGGGCATCGTACGGATCTGGATCCACACGACGTGGCGGCCTGCCGGGGCCCGAGTCGGGTCGATCGCGGAAGTCTGTCCCACGATGAGTAGTGGCTCCACGGGCAGGAGCCCGGCCTGGGAATCGGTATAGGTACGGGCCAGATCATCGACGTACGGTGCCACGTGCACGTACCCGAAGCCGGCGAGCTCACTTCCCGCCGCCCACGGCAATGGCCCGTCAAGTGCAAGGTGCAGCATCATGGTGCCGGGGCCGTACAGGTATCCGCGCGATTTTCGGCGCATCTGCGCAGGTACCTGATCGGGTTCCAGCAGCCGCTGGTACAGGGCCGGGGGCCCGACGTTCGCAATCACGGCGCGACGCGCTGTCAGTGTGTCGCCGTCGGCGCAGCGCACACCGACAGCCCGGCCGTTCGAGCACAGGACGCGGTCCACCTCGGCACTGGTGCGGACCTCGCCGCCGTGCTCCGCCAGAACCTCGGCGAGCGCTTGAGGCAGTCGCTGCGCGCCCCCTTCGACGACGGACATGCCATTTTCCATGTCGGCGAACATCTCCAGGAGCGGGAACATCGCGCCGCCGGCCACGTCCGGACCGAAATCCAGGTGCATGCCCCAGCAGGCCGCCATGGCCCGCGCCTCACGGGTGGTGAACCAGGCCCTGCCCAGCTCCCTCGTACTCATCAGCAGCGTGTGCGTGAGTTGTCTCGCACCACGCAGGCCATGGTGACGCAGGAGGCTGAGAACCTGCCGAACTGCCGCGCTCGACGGCACTGCACTTCCGTAGAGGCCGAACAGGTACGGCGCGAATTGTTTGTACTGCTGATAGAGGCCGGCGAAACCTTCGGCGTCCCCGGGGTTGTGTTCCGCAAGTTCCCCGATGGTGCGCTCGTAGTCGGAATGGACACGCACGCTCGACCCGTCCGGGAAGACGTTGGCATAGGGATGGTCAGTAGTGCGGAACCGCAGTCCATGGCGTGACAGGTCGGAACCGAAGTCCGCGTACGTCTGGGATCCGAGGAAGAGGTTTTGGTTGGTGGAGTACAGGTCGTGCATGAACCCCGGCAATGTGACCTCACCGCTCGCGATGGCACCACCCACCGTGGCGTTACGCTCCAGCACCGCCACCGACCACCCCGCCCGAGCGAGGTACAAGGCTGCCACGAGCCCGTTGTGACCGCCGCCGATCACGACCGCATCGTATGAGTGTGCTGCAGTCATCCTGGAGCCCATGGGCATGTCTCCCGATCGGTGCGTGGCTACTCCCGACTCCGGAATGTCCCTGTCTCCATGCTCCTCCCGTATCGACGGAACGCAACACCCGCGGATCGGCTGACGCTGCCGGCCCAGGTGCGCTGACCTTCGCCCGCCCGCGCTGAAACGGCGGCGGCGCCAAGTCTCTGCCCGTGTTCGGGAGACCGTGCAGACCTGTTCCGCCCGGCGTTGTGCGAGGGGGCGCGCACACGACGCCGGGGGTGGGCTTGATGCCCTCGGCCTGCTGCTACCACTCCGTCCGGACGGCGGACGCGCCGGTCCGTCCGGTGGCCGGCTGGCCGGATCTATCGGGCTGAGTCGGGAGTGGGCTGCGGAGCAGCCAGGACCCAGGCGGCGAAGGCTTCGACGCCGTCCACGACGGCTTCGAAGCGCGCGGAGTGGAACAGGTCGAACGCGTGCTGTGCGCCGGGCAGTTCGGCGTAGACAACGGCGCTGTCCGAGACGCGGCGCAGCCGGTCGACGAAGTACCGGGTGCCCTCGACCGTCGCCAGCGCGTCCTTGGTGCCGTGCGCGATGAGGATCGGTGGCGCACCGGGGTTGAGGTACGCGTACGGTTGGTTCGGCGACGGCGTGGCGTCGGGCTCTTCACCGAAGAAGTGGCCGTAGTAGCCATACAGGCAGATCGCCGCGGTGACCGAGGTGTCGGCCGACTCGAATCCGGGCTGATACACCGGGTCGTTCGGCGTGAGCGCGCAATGGGCGGCCAGGTTGGAGCCGGCGGAGCTGCCCGCCACGAACAGCCTCGACGGATCGGCGCCGTACTCGGAGGCGTGCTCGCGGGCCCAGGCGATGACCTTCTTGGCGTCGATCTGGTGGCCGGGAAAATCGGTCTGGGGCCGCAGCCGGTAGTTGGCGCTGATGCACACCCATCCCTGATCGGCGAGCCGGTAGAGCAGGGGCCGTGCCTCACGGCTCTTCGCTCCGCTGGTGTAGTGGCCGCCGTGGAAGTAGATCAGGACCGGCCCGCTCTGCGGTGTGTCGCGGCGGCGGTAGATGTCGAGCAGATTCCGGCGGCCGGCGTCCCCGTAGCTGATGTTGGGGATCCGCTGCACATGGCGCCGCCGCATCAAGCGCGACAGCAGCAGGATGCGCGCCCAGGGCCGGTGGCGGCGCAGCGGTACGTGCACACGATCCCGCCAGTCGGCCCCCAGCCCCTCCTCAAGGGCGCGCCCGACCACCTGGTCCGTTCGCAGGCCCCGCCAGGCGGACACGGCCATCCCGGGGATGGTGGCGAGGGCCACCGCGGCCGTCACCTTGCTGGCCGGTGACTCCAGGTCGCCTTGGCCGGCGGCCAAGGCCGTGGAGGTCACCACGGCGAGCATGCCCAGGAATGGCACCTCGTTGAGGACCATGCCGAACCAGAAGCTCAGTGTTGCCAGCGGCCGGGGCCGGCGCGGTGCGACAACGGCGAAGAAGGTGCACCAGGTCAAGAGCGCGGTCGTCACCACGTATCCCATAGGCATGCCCATGACCCTACCTTCGTCAACTCTGGGAGAACGCCCGGTACTTCATCTCCCAGCCTTGCCTTGCCACGGAGGTGACGCCCTTGGCCACCGGCATCCATGTCCGGTACGAATCAATTCCGCTGGGAACCGGGACATCGAGTTCTACGACCAGTACGCGGTGATGGGGATCTTCGAAAACGGCCGGGGCCGCTCCTCTCCCCACTTGCTTGGTCTTTGAACTGTGTGAGGAGGATGGGGATCGAAGAGCGGTCCTTGATCACCAGAATGTAGGTTTTGGCCATGAACGGTGACTGGCGGATGGACCGGATCGGGACTGCGCTGAGGGGCGAGAACCCGACCGTGCTGCGACGGCTGACATCTGGGTTCGCGGTGATCGGGGACGTTCAGTTCCTGCCGGGCTACTCGGTTCTGCTCGTGGACGAACCGGGTGTGCAGCGCCTGTCGGACCTGCCGAGGGCGAAGCGGCTGTCCTTCCTGTCTGACATGGACCAGCTCGGCGAGGCGGTCGAGCGTGCCTGTCGGCGGCTGGACCCGGCTTTCCGACGGGTCAACCTGGAGATCCTGGGGAACACGGACCCGTTCTTGCATGCGCATGTCTGGCCGCGGTTCGAGTGGGAGCCGGCCGAGGCGGTGGGTGCTCCGGTGTGGCTCTATCCGCGTGAGTGGTGGAGTGACGAGCAGTTCAGGCTCGGTCCGCAGCATGACGTGCTGCGGGATGCGATCGGCAGCGAACTGGACCGGCTGCCGACCCGATGAGCCGAGACTCACCCGCGAATCACCTACAACCGGCAGGACAGTTGAACGGCGGCAGAGCCGGACTCCTGCGACTCACAACACGTAGGGCCAGAGACTGACGCTGTTCCGCTCCACACGGACCTCGACCCACGTTCCATCGCTTGCAGCCGGTGGCAGCGGATCGGCGAGGTCGAACAGGATTTGGGTGCCGGCTACTTCCAGCACGGCCCCACCATCACCCGTGAGAGTCAGTCGGCCCCGGAAGGCAATATGCCTTCCGTCCTCAGCCAACTTGGGTGAGGACGAATCGGCCGGCCGCGTGTTGCCGTCCCAGGCCACGGTTTCATCGACAGTCCACTCCACATGATGCTCGCAGCCCACTTCCGTCGGGTCGCCGCACCAGAACGCCGCGGCGTCACCCACCTCCGAGCGCACCCGAACTGTCGCTGGCCTTCCGGGAACCTGTCGCACTGCTTCTACCTGGATCAACACCTCGTCATCATCCATGGCGGCACTGCATTGCCAAACATTTCCGCCAGGACAGAGCACTCTCTGAGCACCGGAAAGCGTTGAAGGCCCGGACCGAATGCCGGTCACATGGCGACGCCGGCGTCCTCGCGCGGTCCTGCGGGGGCGGATTCGGGGGCCCGGCCGGCCGACGGCACGGTGTGGTGGGCGTCCGGTTCACCGATGGGGCCGTCGGCCGCCGTGCGGCGACGCGCCACGAAGGCGATCGCGATCAGTGCGAGTGCGACGGTGCCGGAGAGCGCGGGCCAGTACACGTAACGGTAGTTGGACTCGGGCGCCGTGGGCAGGTAGGCGAGGATGTACAGGAGGGAACTGGCCCCCAGGAGCCGGAGTTCCCGGGAGTAAGGGCCGGTCCACCGGCGACGCAGCACAAGTACCAGCGAGACGGCCAGCCAGAACCAGCCCTGGAAGAGCATCGGCAGGTCGCGGGCGAAACCGGTCACATAGTTCTGCAGAGCCGATCTCAGGGTGTCGTTGAGCGGCTCCTTCTGCACAACGGGGTGTAGTCGGGCGTCGGCATTGACGTAGGTGCCGTTCCAGAAGACCTGGTTGCTCTGGAAGAGCAGCTTGGTGAAGACCCGGACCCGATACTCGACGTAGCCCTTCCAATGCCGAGGCATCTGCTGCGTCCACATCCGGACGATGACGTCCGCGCGGTGATTCAGATACGTCACGTCGAATGGCCGGCTGCGCGGGTAGCACTGCAGGTACGCGTCGGAGGCGATGTGCCGCTTCTGGCAGTTGACGGCGGTGGTGACCAGGCGGTCACGCAGGTCCGCGCTCGCGCCTGCCTGTTCGGCGGCGGTGCGCACCTGGGCCGGGGTGAGCACGTGGACGAGATCGTCCACCGGGATCACTGCGTACACGCGGGTGGCCAACGGTGCGGTGGCCGCGGAGACACCGGCGCTGCCGGCGATCACGACCGCGACGAAGACACCGGTGGCGGCCAGCCAGCGGCGTCGGCCCGGGGCGGGCCACGCCGCGAGGACCAGCAGGGCGAAGACCGGGATCGCGGCGGGGATTCCGTTCTTCCGTACCAGGGCGGCGTACGCGAGAAACAGCACACCCAGCACCAGCAGGGCCCAGCGGGTCCTGGCCCGGCCCTCTGGAAGGTCACGCACGGTGAGCGCGATCGCGAAGACTGCGAGGAGCGCGTACGCCATGTGCACGTCTTTCCACACCACTCCCGTGAGGTTCATGATGTGCGGCGCGAAGCCGACGGCCAGCACCGCGAGGGACAGCCCACGGCTGCCGGTCTTCTTCCACCCCAGCCGGGCGAGGACCCAGAGCGTCCCCCAAAGCACGGCGGCCTGCAGGGCGGCCATGGTCGAGAAGTCCCCCGTGATCCGGATGATGATCCGCCACAGCAGCGCCATCACCGGCGGATGCCAGTCGTTCATCGGCTCGTCCCCCAGCGCCTGCCACAGCTGGGTGTTGCTGTCCGCGCTGAGGTACCCGGGGTGAAAGACGGTGGCGACGGCGTAGCCGCAGGCTGCCGCGATGGCCGCCAGGCACCACGGCCACAGCGTGCCGGCCCTCCAAGCTCTCCGCAGTGTGGTGGTCCACCGGTCGACGGTTCCGGACATGTGGGCGGGGTCCTCCCAGCCGATGATGACGGGTCGCGTTGTCGCTCAACTGCGAGCCGAGAGCAAACAGTTCGCGGGCAGCATGACAAGAATTTACGCGTATCGGACAGAGAAGAACAAACCGGAACGATTATTCACCCGTACGGCGAGATCGCCGTGTGGCATCACAAGGTCGCCGGCAGAGGCGGGAATCTTGATCACGCGCACTCGGCTCGGGCAACCCCCACCTGCTCGTAACCCCGCTCACCCGGACCGCCGACGCCGCTCACGTCTGCGACGGCCTCGCCCCCGTCGACAGCCCGCCCCGTAGCCTGCGCTCCACCGGTCTGCTCAACCTCTCGGACGAACTCGACGCCAAGGTCCTCACCGCTGCGCTGGGGAGTTCTTACGCGGGATCGCCCCACTGCCGACCCAACCCGGATTCCGGCAGGTCGATGTGACGCGCCATGGGATGGGAGAAACTCATCGGGCGGGGGAGCAGTGCTTGTGCCGCTCCGACGGGGACGGGGCCGGGTCGGTGCACCTATGCTCGCGGCATGGCATGCCGAATCAGCGAACTCGTCATCGACGCGGAGGACCCTGGCCGACTGGCCGCATTTTGGTGCGATGTCCTCGGCTACGTCGAGCTGGACCGAGAAAGTGACGGCAGTATCCAGATCGGTCCGCCCGGCGCCGGATTCGGCGGAGCACAGCCGACTCTCGTCCTCAACGCGGGCCGCAGCCCCCGGATCGGGAAGCTCCCGCTGCACATCGATGTCAACGCCACCGACCGCGATCAGAACGCAGAGCTGGCCAGGTTGCTCGCACTGGGCGCCGTGCCCGTCGACGTCGGTCAGACCGGAGAAGAGAGCTGGCATGTCCTGGCCGACCCCGAGGGCAACGAGTTCTGTCTCCTGCGCAGGCGGCTGAAGTCCATCTGACGTTCCGCCACAAGGAACAAGGTCCAGCGGACGGACCGCCCCCACTGGCAGTGCGGGGTTGCCGGCTCGCGATGGCGACGGCGGCGCGGTCCGGACGGTGGATACGCCGCCTCGGCCTGCGAGTGGGAGCGATCAGCGCGTGTGCGCGTCCAAGGCGTCGATGATCTCGAGCCAGAGTTCGCGGGGACGGTCGTGCCCCATGCCGGGGAGCAGCAGGAGCTTCGCTCCGGGCACCAGGTCGGCGGTGCGCTTCCCGCCGCTGGGATCGATCAGCGTGTCATCCAGACCATGAATCACCAAGGTCGGCACCGGAAGCTCGCGGAGTGCATCAGCGCGTGAGCCCCCGAGGATCATCGCACCGAGTTGCCGCCCGACTCCGGCCGGGTAGTACGCGCGGTCGTAGCTTTCGGCAGCCAGCTCACGAAGGAGTGCGGGGCTGCCGAATCGCTTGGAGGCCCACACCAGTTCCCTTTCCGCCGCTGCGATGTATCCCTCGCGATCTGGCGGCTTCGGGCTGGAGATCACTGCTTGGGCCTCGGCGCTGGGCCGGCCGTATTCGGTTTCGCCGGTCGAGGACATCATCGACGTCAGGGTCAGCACTCGCGCCGGCTGGTGGATGGCCATCGTCTGGGCGATCATGCCGCCCATCGAGGATCCGACCACGTGAGCTCGTTCGATTCCGAGTGCGGTGAGCAACCCGAGGCCGTCGTCGGCCATGTCCTGCAGTGTGTAGGGCACCATCGCGAGGGCGGACGAGATGTCCCCCGAGCTCACAGTGCTGATGAACCGGCCCATGTCGACGGGGTGATCGTCGAACTTGGTGGACAGCCCGCAGTCGCGGTTGTCGTATCGGATCACGTAGCGTCCACGCTCGGCCAGTGCACGGCAGAAGTCTTCGTGCCAGGCGATCATCTGAGCGCTGAAACCCATCACGAGCAGGACAGCCGGATCGGAGGGATCGCCGAAAGTCTCGTACTCGATGGACACTTCGGGCGAGGCTTCGGCGATCGGCATGCTGCGAGTCTCCCACCATCGGCCGTCAGCGCGCACCCAGGTATTGGCGTCGCCTGACATGTGCGTTCGGCAGCGGCTGGTGCCGCCCACCGCGGCTGGACCCTGCCCTGGCCGAGCAAGGGCGAAAGGCCGTCGATTCGGAGTCGCCGGGCGGACACGGTGTCGGCCCCGGTGGTTCCACTAGAGGCGGCGCTGCCAGGTCTGGCCGACGAGGTCGTGTCCAAAGCTGCGATGAGGCTCTTCGGCGACGAGCTCGAACCCCTGTTTCTGGTAGATGCGCCGGGCCGAGCCGAGTACATCGTTGGTCCACAGGGTGATCGACTCGTACCCGGCCTCCCGTGCGAACCGCAGGCACTCCTCGACCAGGCGGGCACCCAGGCCGAGCCCGCGCATCGCGGGATCGACGAGCAGAAGGCGCAGCTTCGCGGTTCGGTCGTCGCCGCGTACGCAGAAGACGCAGCCGGCCCGCACTCCGTCGACCTCGGCGATCCATGCCGCCTGCGGTCCGGGGTCCTTCTGCTCGGCGTAGTCGGCGACGATCCGGGCTACGAGCGCCTCGAAGCTGGTGTCCCAGCCGAACTCGTGGTCGTAGAGCGCGCCGTGCGCCATCACCACCCAGCCCAGGTCCCCGGGCCGGTCCAGCGGACGAATAGCCACCTGACGCTCCTCCATGAAGTTCTCACTACTCCCGCATCACTGAAACGACTGTTTCAGTAGACTAGTCCGGTGCCCCGATCCGAGACAAACCCCTCCCCCCGGCGGCAGGAGCTGCTGGAAGCCGCGTACGCCCACGCCCTGCGCAGCGGCCTCACCGACCTGTCCCTGCGCCCGCTCGCCGAGGAGATCCGGTCCAGCCCACGCGTGCTGCTCTACCTCTTCGGCAGCAAGGACGGTCTGATCCGCGCCCTGCTCACGCGGGCCAGAGCCGACGAGCTGACCGTCATCAGGGAGATCGCCGACTCCCAGGACGGGCCCGGGGGGCTGCAATCGGTCGCCCGTGAACTGTGGCGGTGGCTGTCCGACGTCGCCCACCGCGGCCTGCTGACGCTGTGGGTCGAAAGCTACGCCCGCTCCCTCATCGAACCGGACGGGCCGTGGGCCGGGTTCGCCCGCGATACGGTCGGCGACTGGCTGGCGCTGCTCGCCTCCGGGCAGCCCGCTGAATTCCGCGATACCGAGGCCGGGCTCGCGCAGCGCACCCTTGTCCTCGCAGCCTTGCGGGGGGCGCTGCTGGACCTGCTCGCCACCGGGGACACCGCGCGGACCACCGCGGCGGTGCACCTTCAGTTGGCTCGGTCGGGGTGACGCGGGCCGGCACGCAGCAGATCCTCGGCCCGACGAGGATCGCACCGGGAGCCCACCGCCGAAATGAGTGACGCACCTGGCCGGACAGTGCGACTACGCCGCCCGGTCGCAGGGGCGGCCAGACTCGTCTGCTCGCCACGTCCGGAGTGGCCGGCTGCTGCCCGACAAGGTTGCCACCCACGAATCGGCGCCAGAGCCTGCCTGCGGCAATTCCGGGAGAGATGCGCGTTTTGTGATAGTTCGCGTGTGTTCCGCGCGAATGGCGGACATCGTCGCGAAGCTGCCGTGGACGACGCGGCGGCACGGTCGGTGGACCGAGCGCCGCGTGCGATGCCGGTCGCGGTCAGTCTTGCGCTCGCGGGCCGCGCCGGTCCGGCGCCAGGCGCGGGCCCGGCCCAGGACTTCGGAGTAACCCGACAGTCGCGCAGTGCGACAGGCTCAGTGTTTGGGGGCGGTGTTGATGTAGTGGGTGCCGCTGCCGTAGAGGCCCTTCACAGCCTTCTGCACATCCTCCAGGGACTGAGCCTTGCCGGCCTTGTAGTAGAACCAGTTGACCTGCATGTCCCAGGAGCGCGGACCGGTGAAGGGAAGGTCCACGAACCAGGTGTTGAAGTTGATGGACATGTTCTGGCGTGGGAAGTATCTGCCGCCACTGCTGAACAGTTTGTGGCCGTCCACCGAGTAGGTGGCCACGCCGTCCACGGCCGTGATCATCATGGTGTGCCAGCCCTGAAGGCTGGAGACCAGTTTGTGCGTGACCCGGTCCCCGGTGTCGGCGCTGTACCAGCTCGTGGTGTCGAGCTTGGGACCCGGCGCACCCCAGCCCCCGTTCGGCATGTACTCGTTGTCGAGTTCGCTGTAGCGAGAGTTGTTGGGCGAGATCGTGTAGAAGGACTCGTTGACGTGGTCGCCGTTGCGACCACTCGTGGGCTTGTCGTTGAAGTAGATCCGGGCGGCGTAGGTCCCCGTCAGGAAGTGGGTGCCGCTGCTCTGCACCTCGGCCTGCTTGGTGCTCGCCTTCGTCCCGTCGGTGCTGGCCCGCAGTTGCAGGACCTGGCCGCCCGCAGCGGTCTTCTCGGCCGGGAAACTGACGCCTGCGGCCGACCATGTGTCGTGGATCCCGGGCCCACCCGGGCTGGTACGGACCAGCCAGCCGTGCGCGTGGAGCGCGGGATCGTCGGGGCCGCTGTAATGGAAGTCGTCGAACACGATTCCGCGCGGGTGGGCAGGCTTCGGGCGGGGAACGGACGAGTCCCGTGCGGACGCAGCAGCGTGGCCGGTGGAGCCGGTAGGGCCGGTGGAGCCGGCGTGGCCGGTGGGCTCGTCCCCCCAGACGTGCGCACCGCGCAGGTATGCGGTCACCGTCCTCGACGCCTGAAAGGTGGTGTCAGCGGCGTTGAACGAACGGTCGTCCAGCTGGTCCAGCTTCCTGCCGTCGGGGCGGTACAGCTGCAGTCCGATGGCTCCGCTCTTGGCGCCGGGTGCCAGACTGCCCGCGCCCTTCGTGAAGCTGATCTGGAGGTAGCGGTCTGCGGTGGGGGTGGGATCAGCCGGCGCGACGGTCTCCCCGGAGATGTTCGAGCAGCCGACAGCGGCCTTGACGCAGTTGAACGTGTACGAGGAAGCCCCGTCGCCGGAGAAGTAGTAGCGAATCGCCACGTCCGACAGGCGCACCCTCATGTCGGAGGTGTTGACAACTTCCAGCCATGGCTGGGCCACCGCAGCCGTGGCAGGGCTCCCGGCCTTGTACCGGATGGTGAGCTGTGGGGGCGGTTGATGCGCGGCCCGCCACTCGGGATAGAGCGCGAGGCCACCGGCGGCCACGGCGCTCACCAGAAGCAACGTCTTGAACATGCTCCACGCACGACGTCGAGGCCCCCGGTCATCAGGACGGACAGGGCGGACGGTAGGGCGGGCAGTGCCCACAGAAGCTCCCAGTGGAGGTGGAGGGGCGGCAGCGGCACCGGAGCGGGCGGAGGCCGAAGCCGTCTTCCTCGAGCGCACCTGACGGAACGCTCAGGAAGAGAGGCGGCGGCACTCTCCGTCGCATCGCCGTAGCGGAACGCCGGCCATGCGGGTTCCCGCATGCGCCGACCTTCGGACGGCTCCGGCGCCGAACCGAGCGGCGCCTACTGGACGGCCTGCGTCTGGGGGGCGGGAAAATCGAAGGCCGGCAGTGCGACCCCGTCGTCCGGGCTGTACGCGGGTCCGCTCCGTGAGTTCGCGGCCTGGTGCGGGATCGCGAGGGACGGGGCCGGAGCACCGACGCGGCCCTCGGGTGCTTCGACGTCCACGCCGACCTCGATCTTGGCGCGGGTGCCCCATTTGGTGTGGCGCAGGGTCGCCAGTGACCACAGGCGCAGCGGCAGCAGCAGCGCGATGTTGAGCAGCGCGTACAGCGGAGCGGCCAGGAACGTCAGCACCCGGTCGACGATCCCGACCATGGCGGCACCGCGCAGGTAGTGGATGGAGCGTACCCACGACATGACGCACATGTAGCCGATGTAGCTGGCGAGCAGGGCCCAACCGGTCGGGTGCAGCGCGATGGCCACGAGCGCGGTGACCATGGCTGCGGTGAAGGCAACCCAGGTGACGAGCTCGATCAGATTGAGCCACCAGTACATACGGCTCAGCCGGAACTTGGCGAAGAGCAGGAACCCTTCGCGGATGAAGGACTTGCCCCAGCGGATCTGCTGGCGGATGTAGTGCCCGAGACGTTCGGGGACGTCGGTGTAGCCGACAGCGCACGGCTGGATGAGGGACTTGCCCTCGGTGAGGCAGTAGTACGTCAGGCGCCGGTCGTCACCGAAGGTCGCGGGGCGCCCGAGGAACCGCTGGTCGAGGAAGTCGTCGAGATTCTTGCGGATGACCCATCCCCGGTACATCGCGAGGGAGCCACAGGCGCACAGGACGGAACCGAGACGGGAGTATGCGACCCGTTCGCCGAGGAAGGCGTTGACGTACCGCATGTCGATCAGGCGCGTGAGGAGGTTGGTGTCGCGGTTGTGGGCGAGGACCAACCCGGTGACGCAGTGGACACGGCGCTCCCCGAAGGGTTCGGCGAGTTCGGCGACGGCGTGCTTGTCGAGCACAGTGTCGGAGTCGATGCACAGATACGCGTCCGCGAGCGGGTCCTCACGGAAGCCCGCGGCGAGTCCGTGGCGCTTGCCGCGGTTGTCAGGGAACCGGATGAAGCCGAGACGGATTCCGGCCCTGTCGAACTGCGGGCGCATCTCCCCGATGAGGGCAGCGGCGGACTGGTCGGCGGAGCAGTCGTCGATGACCGTCAAAGACTGAGGCGGCAGGGTCTGCGCGAGGATCGATTCCAGACATCGCCTCAGCATCGCGGGGGATTCGTTGTACACCGTGACGACCCCGTGAATGTTGAGCCGATGGCTCGTTTTCCTGAATGTGAGCCCGGGGCTGCGGCGTCGGCGGATGGACAGGAGCAACTTGACACCAAGGAGAGAGCCGACGGCCACTCCGTACCAGTGCAATTGGCGCCAGGACGAGTAGATCTGGTCCCAAGCGTGTATGAGGGTTTGCATGACGAGTGAGGACTCCCTGACATCGTCGATTTGCTCGTACCCGGATAAGTATTGAGCTCATGTGTCCAAAATGGGGATATTTTGTCTGAGACATGTGACACACGATGCCTCCGCTGCGCCCGCGAGCAGGCTTGAGCGCGCCGCTGTCCCGGGTGCGGGGCGCTTATTCGATCCCGCTGGTTGCGGGATTTCGGTGTGTATGAATAAGGGTCGTTCAAGGCCTGCCACCTTGAGCTCCGAGAGATTGCGTCCCCTGTGTCTGAAGGCGGAGTTCCGCGTTCGCCGATGTGTGATCGTCTGGTTCGAGCGTCGGCGTCGATCGCGAGGGGCAGGGGAATATTCGCGCGCGCCGGGCCTGGCCTCGCCAGGTCCGGCGACGCCGTCGTAGGTGGTGTCCGTCCGCCTATGGGGGCCTGGCTGCCCTGACGGTTGCCGGGGCGCGGGACGGTGCGCTGCTCCCGTCCCGGATATCGGACAGGGTGGAGCTGACCAGGCCGTGGGTGTCGTGCGGGCTCGGATCGACGAGGCGGCCGCCGGACGAGGACTGGGTGTCACCGGTGCGCAGCGGGGAGTCTTGGACGGTGCAGCAGGTGGTGCAAGCCTGAGGCAGTCGGCCTGAGATCGCCGGTGGATATCAGGGCACGGTGCCGGGGTGGTCGCCGTAGGTGTCGTTCGATGCGGCGCCGAGGGTACGCAGCTGGTCGGGTAACCGGGCCTGAGTGCCGCATCCGAGGCTGTGAAGGCGGTCCCATGGATCCTCGTGACGGGATTGTGGCGGCCGATCAGAAGCCCCGCCGGACGGTAACTGGCGGGGCTCAATGGCTCTGAATCCATCGACACTCCATGTGGGAGATATCTCGCGTCGGCACTTTATGTGATCGAACGGCTACCCACGCGGCATGGAACACCGGAAGGGTGCCGAGACCTCGCCTGTTGAATGGCGAGTCCACGAAGACGAGGCCGATCGACCAGCAACGCACTCTGCCGGTGAAACGGGGACATCCCGGATAGCGACTTCACCGGGTAAAACTTCTCCTACGACGCACCAGAAGTCGTTGAGAACTCAACCAATACGGCTTCCCTGCTGTCAGGAAGTCTTTCCGTCGACATTGCGCCATCTGTAACAGCAGGAAGGAGTGAAAACACAGACTCACGCGCGCAAGCCTTGGTTCAGAGAAGTGACCGGTCCCAACGGGATCGCCGCGCTCCGAATTGTCGACGGCATGCATGCCTCCCAGAGCCCCCGTGGATCGGTCGGGTGGTGGTCCAGCCGCGGCCGGGAGGGACATCCGGGCCACCACGCGCATTCCGATCCTTACGCCGGACCGGGACCCTTGCACCTGGGCCGGGCGGATGATCCGCCGCCGCCCGGGCCACCCCGGAGGCATGGGCGTCCCGATGGCCGTCCACGCCTCCACCTCGTCGGGCGGGTGCAGTGCCGCCGTCAGGCGGATGGACGGGTGAGACTTCGCTCGATCTGCCGTCCCTACTGCTGCCACGCCGGCCAACCGTGACTGCATCGCCGACTGCCGCGAACCACCTGGCCGGTCGCGAGGTACGGAAAGGATGCAGTGGAAGTCGCCCGGGAGCGGAACCGCGCGCTCGCGACAGTTCCGGATCGATCCGCAGTCGAAGATCGAAGCTGAGCTGCAAGGATTCCAACAGGCCTCCTGGGGTACGCGGCGTCTACGGCTCGTTCGGTGAAGTGGAGGCGTCAGTCATGGCGGAGAAGGCGGAGGGTCGGAAGTTCTGTAAGGCGTGCGGCACGCCTGCGGCGGAGGGGGAGTTGTGTGAGCACTGCGGGCAGGTGCTGGAGTTGTCGGACCGGTACGGGCTGGTTGAGGACGAGGGGGCCGCTGTGCGGCGTGACTTCGAAGGCCGAAACCACTGAGGGCTGTCCCGTCGTCCCTGGCGGGCGCACGAGGACAGCTACACCCCTCGCCGCGTTGCCGGTACGCCCGAATACATTCGATAGGCGATCGTCCCTCCGCCTCGCGATGCACCGCATCTGACGCCGTGCACTGTTCCGCAAGGTATTGCGGGACAGTCCTCAGGCGGCACAAGTGGCACCAAGGTGCGCGTGCTGACTGGCCGTCACTCCATGGAGTGACGGCAACCCCTCATCAGGCCGGATGCGCCCCGCATGGCAGGGGCGTCCGTGTAAGGAGTTCCTGTGACCACCTACGTCATCACTGTTCCCGGTACCTTCGTCCACGGCCTCACCGATGCCTCACGCGCCGATATGGAACGCAGGCTGCGCCCCCAGGATCCGAAGAACACCGATCTGGGGGAGAGCGAGGAGCTGAACCTTCTGACGGTCGGTGAGGGCAGTACGTTTTCCGTCAGGCTCGAAGTCGAGGCCGACAGTCGGGCCGGCGCCGAGGCGGAAGCAGTACGTCTGGTCTCCAGCGCGCTGAGGGACGGCGGCTTCTCGCAGGACGATGCCCCGCTGGGCCCGGCCGCTGTGACGGGGATCGACCGCGAATTCTGACCACAGGCGTGACGCGCGGCGGGTTCGGTGGGTCCGGAGCCGCCGTTCGAGGTCAGCGAGATGGCAGGGGCAGGACGCGCTGGGACGTCGTTCGCCAGACGTACTTCGCTGACGACAGCGATGCCGGGCGTGGCGGAGCTTCTTGCGGCGTCTGACGGAGTCGGGCAGGCCGCAGGTACTTCCACCAGGGCTTCCGGTCGGCTGAGCGAAGGCGCCCCGCTGTATTTCGGCCATGCTGTTGATGCCTCGCTGACCGTCTGGCCGCTCTGTCGGGTGCCGGCCGTGTCCTGTGCCGCGGCGGTGAAGTGTGGGCGGCAGTGCACACCACCGGCCGGCGGGTGCAGGAGCTGGAGCCTGATCGGTGAGGCCGTCGGGTGCGTCCTGGACAGGCGGCGGTCTCTCGCACGTGCTTGCCCGCGAGGTCGACCGCACTGCCGTCCGGGGGACTGCCGTCCCGGGACTCTTCATTCCGGATGGGCGACTGCACCTGCCGCGTGCGCTGTTGACTGTCCCAGGCCACTCGGACGGCGAGGGCAGCCCTGCGGAGTGCGGTCGGTGTTCGTCAGGGGGCTCGCCCGGTCGTTGCTTGGAACTCGGCTGGATCCTGGCAGGAAGGGCTGGGCTTCCCGGCAGGGCCGGTGCATGCACTGCCCTGATCCGCTCGGAGCGTGACTTGATACGAACAGGTATGCGGAGGGGGTTGATCCTTTTGATGTCGGACCCGATAGGCTCCCCTGCGGCGCTGCGAGTTGACACGAACGCACTCGGTCGCCTCGTGCTGTGTTTTTGACGTATACGGCGCTTGCACACCCCCCTTGTTCGGTCGTTTGCTTCGAAGGATGCAGATGGAACTTGCCTCTCCGCCCCCGGCGGCGCGTGCACCGGTTGCCCAGTACAGCTGGTGGCTGATGCCCGTCGCTTTAGGAGCCGGGACCGTCGCCGCGTTGGTCGCGGGTCCTGACCAGGTCCAGATACCCGCGACGTTCGCCGGCGCCGCAGCCACCGCGGCCAGTGCTGTCTGTGTGCGGCTCCTCGTCCGCGCCCGGGGCCAACTGCGGCATACCAACGAGCACTTCCGCGCCTCGCAGGCCGAGCTCTCCCGGCAGTGGGAGCAGCACGCGGCGGGCCTGGAGAGGAATTTCGCGGCTGAGCGCTCCGGCCTGAACGCGGAACTGGCCGAACAGGCCAGGGGTTTCGAGGCTCGGCTCCTCGAGCAGTCGCAGGCCCACGAGAGCGACGCTGCCGCGCAGGCCCGGGACCGGGAGGAGCAACTCGCCCTCCAGCAGGCCGTCGTGGGCAGGCTAGGGGACTCGTATCTGCCCGATGCGCTGAAACGGTTGCGGGACGGCGAGGCGATCGACGACCTTCTCCTGGAGGTCGGCCGGGACACGGATGCCGGTCCGGAGCTGCGCGCCGAGTTGCGCAAGGTCCTGCGGACCGCGCTGATCGGTGTGGAGGAGGAGTTCGACCGTTCCACATCGGCCGAGCAGGCTGTGATCAGTATCGGCAGCCGGATCCATGTGCTGACCAGCAAGCTGCGCGGACGGCTGCACGAGATGCAGGGCGAGCACGGGCGACTGCCCGCGGTGGCCCAGGGGCTCATGGAATTGGACCAGGAGATCGGCCCTGCCGACTGTCTCGCGGCCAGTATCGGTGTGCTGGGGGGCTCGGACCGGCCGGGACGGCAGTGGCAGGAGCCGCAGCGACTGCTGAGCGTGGTGCGTGGCGGCATCGGACGGATCAAGGACTTCGACCGTGTCCAGGTCCGTCACCTGCCTGAACTCGGTGTCGACGGCGGTCTGGTGGACCACCTCACGCTGATCTTCGCTCACCTGCTGGACAATGCGGCGCGTTACTCGCCGCCCACCGAGGCCGTGGTCGTCTCCGGCAAGGAGGTCCCCAACGGCGTCGGCATCGAGATCCAGGACGCGGGCAAGGGCCTGAGCGAGGAGAAGAAGCGCGAGGCGGAGCAGTCCCTCGCTGGCACTTCGAAGGGCCCGGGCCTCGGTGGCATCTCGGAGGACGCGAACCTGGGCCTGCGTGTGGTGGGCTCCCTGGCACGCCGTTACGGCATCCGGGTCACCTTTGCGGACTCGCCGTGGCTCGGCACGTCGGTGGTCGTGGTCGTGCCGCACAAGTTCTTCAGTCAGCTGCCCGCCGCCGCGACCGAGCAGGCACCGACTGCAGTGGCCGCGCCGGCGCCCGAGCCGGTCCGGACCGGGTCTGTGGAGACTGCTGAGGCGCTGGACACCACTCCCGGTGGTCTGCCCAGGCGCCGCAGCATCCGGAACGATATTGCGGGACCGCAGCCCGGTGCCGCCGACCGCAGGGAGACCGTGGCCGCCGTGCCGCCCGACGCGTCCTTCACCGGCTTGGCCGCCTTTGCCACGGCCGGACGGGCAAGCGGCCCGCCGCGTGAGATGACCACGGACCGCGACGCGGCCACGGACGGCGAGACGACTGCCGTACGCGAGTTCAACGAGCACCGCACTGAAGAGAGCGACTAGTCCCATGACGCAACAGGGAACCGATGTGAGCTGGGCGCTCCGCGATCTGACGGAGAGCATCAAGGAGATCCGCTTCGCCCTCGTGGCATCGAGCGACGGCAAGGCGATCACTTCCTACGGCGCCGACGACCCCGACGACGTGGACCGGTTCGCCGCCGTGGTCGCGGGTCTGCAGGCGCTGGCCCAGCCGGTGGCCAAGCAGTTCCCCAAGTACGAGGGGCAGCTGCGCCTCGCGATGATCGAGGTGGACGGGGGCCACCTGTTCGTGGTGAGGGCAGGCGTGGAGACATACCTGGGAGTGCTGGCCAGGGAGGGACTCGACCAGGGGCTTCTCGGCCACCAGATGAGGGATCTGGCCCGCAGGATGGGCGAGCTCCTCGGCACCACTCCGCGCCTGGACGAGCACTCTGGATGAGTGCTCCCCGCCGTCCCACGGACCCGTCCGGTCTTGAGCGCTACTACGTCCTTACCGGTGGCCGCAGCGGACCGGACGGTTCTGCGGCGAGTCTTGACGTGGCGACCCTCATCGTCTCTCGTTCCGCTGCCGTTCCGGGCATGCAGCATGAGCACGAGGAGATCATCCGGCGCTGCCGCGATCCGCTGTCGGTGGCCGAACTGGGCGCCCATCTCGGATTGCCCTTCAACATTCTCGCGGTGCTCCTGGCCGATCTGCTGGACGCAGGCCGCGTCGAAGCCCGTAATCCCATCCCGGCGTCAGGCGCCGGCCGCGGGCCCGACCTCGCGCTCCTTGAGGAGGTACTCAGTGGACTTCAAAGGCTTTGACCATCCCGACCGAAAGTTGGGCGGCGGCACCCGCTCGGTGAAGGTGATGATCGCCGGAGGCTTCGGCACCGGAAAGACCACCATGGTGGGCTCGGTCAGCGACATCAAGCCGCTGACGACCGAGGAGACGCTGACCCAGGCCAGCGCCGGTGTCGACAACCTGATCGGCGTGGCGGACAAGACGGAGACCACCGTCAGCCTGGACTTCGGCAAGATCGGCATCAACGACGAACTGGTGCTCTATCTGTTCGGGACGCCGGGCCAGGAGCGGTTCTGGTTCCTGTGGAACGGTCTGTTCAAGGGCGCTCTCGGAGCGGTGGTCCTGGTGGACACGCGCCGCCTGGCCTCCAGTTTCAGGGCCATCGAGGAGATGGAGCGGCAGGACGTCCCCTTCGTCATCGCGCTGAACGTCTTCCCGGATTCCAAGGAGCACCCGATCGAGGAGATCCGCGACGCCCTGGACATTTCCCCGCACACCCCGATCGTGGCCTGCGACGCCCGGGACCGGGCATCCAGCCGCGACGTCCTTGTCGCGCTGATACGCCATCTCCAGGAACGCTCTGCCGCCGCCGCTCTGGAGCCCCGATGACCGACCAGCTCTCGAACGGCTCCTCCGCCCCCCGTGGCTGCCCCGTCGCGCACGGCGGTGCCGACGACCTCACCCGGCTGTACGGGCCGGACGCGGCACTCGACCCGCACAGCATCTACGGGCGGCTGCGCAAGGAGCACGGGGCCTTGGCGCCGGTACTCCTTGAGGGCGACATCCCGGCCTGGCTGGTCCTCGGCTACCGGGAGAACCGTCGGGTTCTCGACAACCCCCGCCAGTTCAGCCGGGATTCGCGCATCTGGCGGGACTGGAAGGAAGGACGCGTCGAGGCCACCTCACCGCTCATCCAGATGCTGGGCTGGCGCCCCGACTGCGTGTCCCAGGACGGTGAGCCGCACCGCAGGCTGCGCGGAGCGGTCACCGACAATCTGCAGAGCATCGCGGGCCGCGGAATCCGCCGCCATGTCACGCACTTCGCGAACAAGCAGATCGACGCGTTCGCCGACGAGGGCAGCGCCGACCTGGTGGGCGATTACGCCGAGTACCTGCCGATGCTCGTGCTGACCAGGCTGTTCGGTCTCCCGGCGGCCGAGGGGCACAACCTCGCCGTCTCCTGCGCCCAGGTCATCAAGGGCGGCGAGGGAGCCCTTGCTCACAACGACCGCATCATGGAGATCCTCGGCGAACTCGCCGAGCGCAAGCGCGCCGAGCCGGGCTCCGACTTCACCACCGGGCTGCTCGGACACGAGGCCGGGCTGGACGACGACGAGATCCTCAGCCATCTGCGCCTGGTGCTGATCACCGCGCACACCACCACCAGCAATCTGCTGGCCCGGGTGCTGCAGTTGATCCTCACCGACACCTCCCGGCTCGCGGGGCTGGTGAGCGGACAGCTCAACATCACCACGGTCGTCGAAGAGGTGATGTGGAACACCCCGCCGCTCGCCGTCCTCCCGGGGCGCTTCGCCACCGCTGACCTCGAACTCGCCGGTCACCACATCAAGGAGGGCGACCTGTTGGTGCTGGGACTCACCGCAGGCAACCTGGACCCGGAGATCCGTCCCGACACCGAGGTCTCCATCCAGGGCAACCAGTCGCACCTCGCGTTCAGCGGCGGCGCGCACGAGTGTCCGGGTCAGAACATCGGCCAGGCCATCATCGAGACGGCTGTCGACGTCCTGGTGCACCGGCTGCCGGGACTGCGCCTCGCCGTGCCGGCCGACGACCTCACCTCGACCGCGTCCACCTGGGAGGCCCGCCTGGACAGTCTCCCGGTCGAGTTCGTGGCACAGACCGCCGCGGTCTGACCAGTACGGACCACCGGTATGTGATCCACCTCTGCCCGGCCGGGCGTACCCGGCCGGGCAGAGCCTTACGTCACACCGCGAGCAGGTCGTCCAGCGAACCCTTGCCCGCCAACTCGGCGGTGGCGGCCGGGCCCTCCTTCGCCGCGGCATACCGGCCCGAGGTCAACGCCCACTCGTAGTTGCCGTTGATCCAGTGCTGGATGGCCTCCACTCCCATCCACACCTGGACCCGCTCCTCGGTGTCGAGACCGAGTTCCTCGCACATCTTCGGCACGCGTGCTTCGAGTTCGAGGTACTCCTCGAGGCAGTCGGTGGTCATCCGGTACGCCTCCGCGGCGGCGTCCTCCCAGCTGCAGCTGCGCTCCCGGTGGAGCACGGCTATCAGGTTGTGGCCGTCCCCGCGGCGCTTCTCGCGCTCGAAGGAGTGGATGTCGTTCATGAACCCGATGGTGTCCGCGGCCAGATCCCGCATCCTGACCATCAGTTCGTGCGCCTGCACCTGTGGTGGCACCTCGAAGCCACGGCTTCGCTCGCCCGCGTCGATGCTGTGGTGGATGCCCACCGTCCGGCGGCGGAACTCCGCGTACTCCTCCAGACCGAGTGTTCCCGCAAGACCACGGGCCGCCAGGTCCACCTCCTCGGTGTGCGCCACGAGGAACCGCCCCCAGGAGGCGGCAAATCGCGTCCGCCACGTCAGGGACATGCCATCCGAGAGATGGTCCCAGACCTCGGCCCAGGCCACCGTGATCGGGCACACCACGCGAGGAGCGGTCCCGGCGGGGCGCAGCGGAGTGGCGATCAACTCCCGTGCGACCTCTGCAATACGGTCCGCACGGTCCGGACTCCCGGAGTCGAACTGGTCATCGAACAGGAACGCCAGAGAGAACCAGTTCATCAGCACGACCATGTCGTCGGCCGAGGCGTAGGGGTAGGTTCGCGCCGCCGCCTGGGGTAGATCCCAGGACTGATACTCATCGAACCCGGCCTGGCTGCGCACCAGGCCCATCTCCCACACCCAGCGCAAGTGACGCTCCCGGGCGTACTGGAGATGCTCGCTCACGGGAGTCTTGAAGGGGAGGTCGAATGTGACGTCCTGCGGCATTGCCGTCCTCTCTTGAGACGATTCACAGGCCCCCGCCCCTGCGAAAGGGCGATCTGAATTGACGCCCACTGACTCGAACTGCACCTTTTGAGCCTGAAGTTGACGACTCAAGTACGCTTCGAGACTGCCCAGAGCCTAAACGATCTATGCCGTGATCTCTGCAACGCTTGATGCAGGTGTGACTTCGGGCGGGACGCAGCTCAGCACGCCTCGTCGCAGCTGAAGCAGGATGCCGAGTCCCTACACCATCAAAACCCGGGAGGCCCGTGGACGCGCTCGTCGATGTCATCTGCCGGATCGCCCGTCGAACCATCGGCGTGAAAGACCCGAAATCCGCAACATCCGGGACCGGTAGAAAGCAGCCAATACCGCCCCGCCAAGGAAGATCTCGCTGCCTCGAGGCGCAATCGTCTGCGTGCTGACGGTCCGGCCGACTTCGATTGCCTGGACAGGCTTGTGAGGCGATCCTCCGGAGCGCTTTGGATGCTCTCAACTTACGGTCGAGGCGGGCAGTTGGTCGGCACTGCCCGCCTCTTGCCCTCGGCGCTCTGCGCGTGGGCCCCGCCCCGACTCCCTCGTGCGTGTTCTCTGCGGTGGCCTGGATCACGATCTGTGGCGAGGAGGGAGAGCCGAGCCGAAGATCTCGAGCGCCGACATGCCCATCGCTATTTTTCCTGCTGGGACTTCGAAGGCTGCAACGAACGGGCCTCTTCCGCGCTTGCCCGCGGCATCGATGTTGCTTGCGGGTGGTACGCCATGGTCAGGGTGTCCGGCTTGACGGTGACGACGGCCTGCGTGCGAGGGGGGCGCGAGGTGAGCGTGAAGCGAGGCCAGGTCTGGAGGATGCTCGCCAGAATGATCTGGAGCTCGGCCCAAGCGAAGTTCTCGCCGATGCACTTGCGGCGTCCGTCGCCGAAGGCGAGGAACGAACCACGTGCGGCGGGCGCGCGCTCGGCTGTCCAGCGGTCCGGGTCGAACGTGTCGGGGTCAGGAAAGTAGCGTGCGTCGTGCTGGTGGAGGTAGGGGCTCCACACGACGTCCGCCCCTTCGGGAACGCGATGACCGCCGAGGTCGATGTCACGAACTGCGGTTCGGGTCACCATCCAGGCCGGCCCGTACTTGCGGATGGCCTCCTGCAGCACCTGTCGGGCGTAGTGGAGTTGAGCGATGTCGTCGTAGCGCAGGGGCCGGTCACCACAGACAGCGGTGAGTTCGTCGCGCAGGCGCCTCTGTATCCCGTCGTGCTGAGTGATCTCATACAGTGTCCAGGCCAGGGTGGTTCCGGTGGTCTCGATCGCCCCCGTCAACAAGGTGATTGCCTCGTCCTGCAGTTGTTGCCGTGTGAGGGGGTCCTCCGCGGTCAGCAGGGTTTTGAAGAGTCCGCCCTGGCCCTTGGTCCGGACTTCGGCATGCGGGCACCGCTCGGCACCGGTCGAGACCGCGTCGGCTGTGGCCGCCAGGTCCGGGGATCGGTCGGCGTGGTGATCGATGGCCTGGTCGATGAGCGCGCGTAGCCGTGCCACACGGTCCGCGTGCGCACGGTTGGCGGGCAGCGGGAGGCGAGTTACCCAGGGCGGAAGGATCGTCTGACGGATCGCGCCCTTCATGATCTCGGGCATGAGGGTGACGAACTCGCCCTCCAGATGCTCGGGGAGGTCCGCGCCGAACAGGGCGACCAGGAACGCGGAGAGGGCGACCTCGTTCATGTCCGCGTACACGTCGCGCGGCACGACCGCAGGCCAGGCGCTGACCACGTCCTGGACCTGGTCGATCATGGCGGCGCCGCGGTCGGCGATGTGAGCCTTGTTGAACATGGGTTGTATCAGGCGCCGGTTGCGTAGATGCGTGTCGCCGTCCGCGACCGTGGCGAGTCCGTCACCGAAGAACATCCGCAGCGCGTCAATGATCTTGCCGCCCTTCACGAAGTGTGCGGAGTCGGTCACCAGGACCTTGCGGGTCAGCGCAGGGTCGGTGACGACAAATGCGGGTGTGGGCCCGATACGTATGCGCACGACGCTGCCGTGCTCGCGAAGCGAGGTCATGAATGGCAGCGGCCGCCGGGCGAGCTGGAGGGCATGCCCGATCAGCGGGAGGGAGCCGGGTGCGGTTGGCGTGGGGGTCGTCGACGAGGCGGGGGCGCTCATGGGGCGGATCACTCCTTGTGGGGGCATCGGCAACCCCCGGACCATTCCCACGCCGTGATCATGGAATGCCGTGCGGTGAAGACCTTTGCGTTACGTGCACGGGTCACTCACGGGGGACTGACGGAAATCGTCTCCGGGCGTGCCGGAGCCCTGTGCTGCCCACCGCGGAACGCGCGAGGGGACCCTTCTCCCACGCTTCCGTCCGCAGCCCGCAACAGGGCCGCGCGGAGGCCGTGTGTGCCCGCAGCCTCCGACAGCCGCCGCGGCCCCGGCACAGGCTCGGGACCGCCGATCGCCCGACGCCGGTGGCTCGCCGTGTGTGAGCGAGCGGGGCTGAGCCCTGGGCGTGCGGTTGCCCCGGTGTGGTGGTGGCGGGACTGTGGGACATATGGCGAGTCGGTATCACGGCGATGCGTTGCTGGTTGCTGGGCATCTGCAGATCCCTGTACAGGCCGAGCTGATGGCCGGACCTGGTGCTTGGCGCGGAAGTCTGCGCGGTGTCCCGACGAACCGGATCTTCGACCTGCTCGACAGCGACGAACTCCGGCTGTGCATGCCGAACGGCCAGGAGCGTCGAGTCCGCCAGGAGCCGGCCAGTCACGCTCACGAGAGTGAGTTCACCATCGTGCCGATCTCGGGCGAGGGCTGCGCGCCGTTCTAGGCGTTCTCCGGACCCTTTCCCCTTGCCTTGCCGGTGCCCTGTGCCGCTGAATCCTGACCGTTGCCGTTCTCGGAGCATGGCTTTTGACACGGCCATGGCCGTGCAGCGTCACTGCCATGGCCGAGCGTATTGAGGCGATTCCTCAGAGCGGCCGGGTGTTCGTCTCCGCCGCCTCCAGCCGCCGCACCCGTTCCTTCGTCGCCGACGCCCTCAGCAGGACTCTCGGTCGTCCGCGGCGGATCCACGGTCGATCGGCCTCCGGACAGGCGGGAAGCCCTTCTGGCGTCCGGTGCGCACTGGCTAGGCTCGACGGCGTGAAGATCGGAGTCAACGTCCTCAATTTCGGCCCCGGATGCGACCCGGGAGTCCTTCGGAGCTGGGCCCAGACCGTGGAGGACCTGGGCTTCGACCTGCTGATGGTCTCTGACCACGTCGTCATCACGCCCGACGTCGCCGACGCTATCCGGCACCCTTCTACGAGCCCTTCACCACCCTGTCGTGGCTGGCCGGCCTCACCACCCGGGTCCGGCTCGGTACGACGGTCCTCATCGCTCCCTACCGGAATCCGCTGCTCACCGCCCGGATGGCGGGCAACCTGCAGGAGCTGAGCGGCGGCAGACTGGTCCTCGGCGTGGGGGCGGGCTGGGCACGGCAGGAGTTCGCCGCTCTCGGGATCCCGTTCGAGCGCCGAGGACGACTGACCGACGAGCACCTGCGGGACATGCGCGCAGCGTGGGCGGACACCGCCTCGTACAGCGACCGGAGGATCCCTGTGTGGGTCGGCGGCAACAGCGACGCGGGACTGCGCCGGGCCGTGCGGTTCGGAGACGCATGGCATCCGCTGCGCTGCACCCTGCCGTGGCTGCGCGAAGCCGTGGTCAGGATGATTACGTCCGCGCACGAGCAGCGTCTCCCCGTACCTGCCCTGGCCCCCCGGATCGCTCTCAGACTCACCGAGGCACCGGTCGGCGGACCGAGCCGACTCGCCGGTGTGGGCACGATCGACCAGATCGTGGATGACCTCGACCAGCTGCGGCTGCTGGGTACCGAGGCCGTCGTCCTCGACCCGTACGACGGCGACCCCCGCGAGACCTGCCACCCGCAGAAGGCCTGGCAAGCGCTCGACACGGTGGCCACGCACCTCTACTCACCCCGCACCAGAACGGAGCCGACATGATCACACCCGACGACCACACCCTCCTCAGGCGGGCCATCGCGCTCGCGGCCCAGGCCCGCGCGGCCGGCAACCCACCGTTCGGCTCGCTGCTGACGGGACCGGACGGAACGGTTCTGGCAGAGGAGCACAACACGACCCACACCGACCAGGACATCACCGCCCACCCGGAACTGAAGCTGGCGAGATGGGCCGCAAGAGAGCTGGACGCGGCCACAGCGGCGGGAACCACGATGTACACGAGCTGCCGGCCGTGCGAGATGTGTGCGGCGGTCATCCGGCAGGCGGGGCTGCAGCGGGTGGTGTTCGCCCTGTCCGACGAACAGCTCCTGGACATCAGGCCGGGCAGCGGCCGGCCGCCCGTGCCGCAGGACGGTCCCGCGCTGCTCGACGAGGCTCGGGCCGTGGTCGAGGGGTACTACCGATGACCGACCGGCATCGCGGCCGTCTCCGCGCTCTTCCACCTGGTCGCGATGACCGCCGGCCTCCGCAGGAGGAGGTCCGGGTGCTCGACCGCGTCATGGCCGTGCTCGACGATCTCGGTGTTCCCGTCGTCCGGGACGAGTTGCGCAGCGTGGAGTGGGACGCGGATGTGCAGGCTGGTGCCAGCGGCGAGAAGACTTTCCGTATCGGCCGTGTTCTGGGGTTGGACCTCGTGCCCGGATTCGCTCACCGGCAGCGGGTGACACCGTGACCTCGGGCGACTTGCGACGCCTGGTGGTGCTGCGGCATGCCAAATCGGCCTGGCCCGACGGCGTCGCCGACCACGAGCGGCCTCTCGCGCCGCGCGGCCGTCGTGACGCCCCGGCGGCCGGCCGCTGGCTGCGCGAGACCGGCTGCGTCCCCGACCTCGTCGTGTGCTCCACCGCCGGCCGTACCCGTCAGACGTGGGACCTCGTCTCGGACGAGCTCGACGCCACCACGCCCGTGACCCACGACGCACGCCTCTACCGGGCTGGCGCCGGGGAGTTGCTCGGTGTCGTACGGGACATCCCGGCCCGTGTACGGACGCTCATGCTGGTCGGGCACAACCCCGGCGTGCAGGACCTCGTCCTGATGCTCTCCGGCGAGGCGGACGGCTACGCCCTGGAGCAGACGCGTGCGAAGTTTCCGACGTCCGCGATCGCCGTGCTGTGCCTGCACGGCCCCTGGCCGGACCTGGAGCCGGGTGCTGCCCGGCTGACCGAGATGGTCGTGCCCCGTGGCGCGAAGCCATGACGGGGTGGCGCCGAAGCCCGGAGGTGCGTACGCGCTTCGTCTTGACCGTCTGCACAGGCCGCTGGTCACCCGAATGACGGCGAGCGGACCCGCCTTTTTCATGGGCTGCTCGAACGTCGTGAACGGGGTGAGGAGGCCAGGCGCAGGGTCGGACGGTTTCGCGAGGGTGAGGGCTGCGACGGGTGGGACGGCAGCGGGTGGTCGGCCGGTGGTGTGGTTGTGGGGCGCGACGGACAGCGACCGACTTGGCCGGGACGACGCGGGGATTCGGCCGGTGTGCGCGCCGATGCCGCCGTCCGGCATGGCGACCTGGTCTGGATCATGGTCGTTGCTCTCTGGTGGGGGCCGGTTCCGCCGTGTAACGTCTTTGTCAGATGTCGTGGTTCGCAGTTCCTGCCCGCGCCCTGGCGTGGGCGTTTTGCTGTGCAGTGCGGGACCAGGACGATCACCTCCGGGTTCGCGCGGTGCGGATCCGATATCGACTGAGAGGCACGAGCATGGCCAGCGGAACCGTCAAGTGGTTCAACTCCGAAAAGGGTTTCGGCTTCATCTCCCAGGACGGCGGCGGACCGGACGTCTTCGCGCACTACTCCAACATCAACGCAAACGGCTTCCGTGAGCTCCAGGAAGGCCAGGCCGTGACCTTCGACGTCACCCAGGGCCAGAAGGGCCCGCAGGCCGAGAACATCACGGTCGCCTGACGGGCGACCTGGACATCCCACGGCTCCCGGAGCGCAAGCTCCGGGAGCCGTGGGCATTCCGCGCCCACCGGGCGGGCCGGGTTCCCACCGACACCGGTGACCGTGGTGCCGGTCACCGTACGCGACGGGCGTAGCCGGGAGGCCCCGATCGCCTGCAGGCTCGACGGCCCCGAGCTCGGCGAGCGGACCGAGCAGTTGCGCGCGCTCCTCGCGAAAGCGGAGCGGCGCGAGGCGGTCGACGACGGGCTACGGCTGTCCTGCGCGCCGGACGCCGATCTCGCCGCAGCCGAACAGGGCTGTTGCGCGTACTTCGACTTCCCCTGCATCTGACCTGCGCCCCGATGCCCTCCAGCTGAATGTGCGCGCGCCTGAGAACGCCACCGAAAGGCGGGCCGGCCAGTTCGGAGGACCCGTATGACTGCCTCGCGGTCGGCGTGACCGTGAATTGATCAGCCGGTCCCGGCGGCGAAGGGGCCGCCATCGCCGAACGCGAGCTGCGCGAAGTTCTCACCGATGCGGCGGTGTCCCGAGGAGTCGGGATGAACCTCGTCGGGCAACGGCAGTTCGGCGTAGTCCTTCTCGCCGTAGAGGTCACGGCCGTCGAGGTAGTGCAGGTTCGGGTCGTCGGCAGCCCGCTGCTCGACGATCCGGGTGAGTTCATCGCGGATGACGTTGAGAGTCAGGCGTCCGGCGGCGCGTTCGGCGGGATCGCCCGTGGCCTTGAACCGCAAGGTCCCGCCGTCGAAGTCGGGCGCGAGAGGGCCTGGGGTGTCCTCCTGGACGGGGCACAGGAGGGGGGACACGACCAGCAGCGGCGTGGTCGGATGTCCCTCGCGGATGGTGTCGAGGAAGCCATGGACCGCGGGGGTGAAGGCGCGCAGGCGCATCGCGTCGGTGTTGACGAGATTGATGCCGATCTTGAGGCTGATCAGGTCCGCTGGGGTGTCCCGCATCGCACGGGCCGTGAACGGGTCGAGCAGCGCGCTGCCGCCGAACCCCAGGTTGACGAGCTCCACCGCGCCCTGGGCCGCGGCCAGGGCCGGCCAGATGGCGGTCGGGTGGGCGGCGTTCGAGCCGTGGCTGATGGAACTGCCGTGGTGCAGCCACACCCTGCGCCCGTTGTCCGGTGCGGGCTCGACCGGGGCATCGGTGCGCAGGGCGATCAACTCGGCGATCTCCGTGTGCGGAAGCCAGATCTCGATGTCCTTGTCACGCGCCGGCAGGCCGGTGAACCGGGCGGTGCCGGCCGGTCCCTCACTCAGTTCGGCGGTCTGGGTGGCCATGTCGGTGATCGTGTGGACGTTCCCACCGGTCACCGTGGCCTGGGCGGCGAGTCGGCCGTCGACCAGCAGGTCGTACACGCCGTCCGCCGGGGCAGGGAAACCTCGGTACACCCGCTTGGTGGGCAGCGTGTCGAGTTCGATGATGCCGGCTCGGGTGCGAAAGACCAGCCGCACGCCGGAGGGCTGGGCCTCGGCCAAGGCCAGTTGGTTGTCGGGGATCTGTCGGCGAGCCCGGGCGGGCAGGCGATGCGGCAGCAGGCCGTGCGCGGTCCGTTCCACGTCGAGAAAGCCGCGCAGCATGTCCGCGGTGACAGGTGTGGTGATCCAGTCGTGCTCAGTGTTCATCGTCCCAGCCTGTTGATCAGGATTGTTCGGGTTGTTCGCATGCGCCGGTGTGCGGCGCGGCGGACCGCGTCCGGAGATGCGGGCCGTTGCCGGTCAGGGTGTGGTCGAGTTGCGCAGCAGGGCGTCCAGGCGGTCCAGGATCCAGGACCAGCTCTCCTGCGAGTCGACGGCGGTGTGGCTGAAGCCTCCGGCCATCTCCAGGCTGACGTAGCCGTGGAAGACGCTGCCCAGCATCCGGACCGCGTGCGTCTGGTCCGGCTCCGTCAGGTCGTAGCCGCGCAGGATCGCCCGTGTCATCTGTGCGTGCCGAACGCCGGCACTGGCGGCCGCCGTCTCGGGGTCGAGCCTCAGTCTGGCGGCGGCATAGCGGCCGGGGTGTTCCCGGGCGTAGTCGCGGTAGGCATCCGCGAAGGCGGCCAGGGCGTCCCTGCCGGCCCGTCCGGCCAGGGCGGCGGCGACCCGGTCGGCGAGTTCCTCCAGCGCGAACAGGGCGATCCTGGTCTTGAGGTCCTGGGAGTTCTTCAGATGCGAGTACAGACTTGCGACCTTGACGTCGAACCGCCGGGCGAGTGCCGAGACGGTCACTTGGTCGAAGCCGACCTCGTCGGCCAGTTCCGCCCCGGCCCGGGTCAGACGCTCCGTGGTCAGCCCTGCTCGAACCATAACCTTCCTCCCATTCGACGATAACCATTATGCATTTGCCTAACACCTTTAGGCAAACTACCGTGCCGCTCATGAAACCGCTGACTGACCAAGAGATCCGTGCCGCGTTCGTGAACTGCACCAAGGGCGAGGCGAAGCGCCTGTTCGTCCCTCGCGACCTGGCCGAGCGGCCCTGGGGCGACCTGGACTTCTTCGGCTGGCGTGACCCCCAGGCCCCCGATCGTGCCTACCTCGCCGTCGAGCTGGACGGCCGCTTGGTGGCGCTCGCCCTGCGTTGCCCCAGTGCTGCCTCGTGGCAGATGCGGCGCAGCATGTGCTCGATGTGCGTGACCACCCACACCGGGGGCGTCTCGCTGATGGTCGCCGCGAAGACGGGCAGGGCCGGCCGGCAGGGCAACTCCGTGGGTGCCTACATATGCAGCGACCTCGCCTGTTCGTTGTACGTGCGGGGCAAGAAGGACGCGGGCGTCGGTGCGCGGCTCCATGAGTCGCTCACCCTGGAGGAGAAGATCCAGCGGACCGTGGTGAACCTCGCCGGATTCATCGCCAAGGTCACCGCATGAACCGTCCGGGGCGTGCCCGTCACGCCATGCCTGCGCACCACAAGCCCTGGTGGGCTCGGGCGGAGGCACCCGTGAGGCCGGGGCCGGTCGCCTTCCTGTGGCATCACGTGGCATTGGATGGCGCGGGGTGGCGCCACTCGGCGCCACTCGGCGCCATTCCGTGACTTCAAAGGCGTGCGAGCGCGTTTGGCGCCACGGTCGCCCAGGTAGGTGCCATGGCATTTTCGCAGGTCAGGGCGATTGTTTCAGTCTTCGCCCTAGCGGCGTCTCTGTATCGCTTGCGCATGGAGCCATAGTGGTGCCATGATGGCGTCATGGACCTCACTCCGTATGTCGACACCCTCCGCCGCGAACTTGCGGTGGCCGCCGAAGCCGGCGGTGACGAAGCCCGCCAGCTGGCGGAGAGGCTCACTGCTCCCCTCGAGTCGGCGACCCGGCTGACCATGCTCAATGTGCTCTCCGCCGCGATGGATGAGATCACTCGTGAACTCGCCCCCGGCTCGGTCGACGTACGGCTGCGCGGGCTGGACCCCGACTTCGTGGTGACGCTGCCGCCCACTGACGGCGCTGCGGCGGAGCCGGCCGCACCGGTCGAACCGCTCAAGACCCCGGCTCCGGCCGACGGTGACGAGGGCGGCACTGCCCGCGTCAATCTGCGTCTGCCGGTCCACCTCAAGGTCCGCGCCGAGGAGGCCGCGAGTCGCGAGGGCCTGTCGGTCAACGCGTGGCTGGTGCGGACCGTGTCGGCCGCGGTCGACGGCGGCGCTCTGCCCCGTACGACCGAGAAGGCCCAGACCGTCGGACAGAGCTTCACGGGCTGGGTGCGCTAGCCGCGCCCTCGCCCGCACCGCTTCACCCACACCACGTCCCACCAGCGGGGACGTCCCAAAGACTCAAGAGGACGGGACAGCCATGCCTTCTTTCGACACTCCCGAACCGATCTCGGTCACTGCGCACGTGGAGGCCGGTTCCATCCAGTTCACCGGGGGCGACCGTGCCGACACCGTGGTCGAGGTGCGGCCTCGCGACCCGAAGCGGGACCAGGACGTGCGGGCGGCCGACCAGACCGAGGTCACGTACACGAGCGGTGTACTGACCATCAGGACGCCCAAGTCCAATCTGTTCGGTCGCACCGGCACCGTTGACGTGACGGCCGAACTGCCCACGGGCTCGCGCATCGACATGACCGGCGCCTGGGTCCAGGTGCTCGGCGAGGGCCGGCTCGGCGAGGTCCGCGTGAAGACCTCGTCCGGTGACGTCCGCCTCGACACGACCGGCCCGCTGCAGCTGACCGCGTCGCACGGTTCGATCACCGTGGACCGGGTCGAGGGCATGGCGGAGATCAGCACCAGCTCCGGCAGCCTGCGCGTCGGCCTTGTCGACGGCCCCGCCGTCCTGAAGAACTCGCACGGCACCACGACTGTCGGTGCCGCGACCGGGGAGCTGCGGGTGAGCGGCGCCAATGGCGACATCGAAATCCGGCGCGCCGAGAACTCGGTCACCGCCACCACCGCCCACGGCACCTTGCGCGTGGGTGACGTGGCCCGCGGTACCGTCCAGTTGGAGACCTCCTACGGCGCCATCGAAGTCGGCGTCCGCGAAGGCACGGCCGCCTGGCTCGACGTCAGCTCGGGATCCGGCCAGGTGCGTAACACGCTCACCGCGTCCCAGGCCCCGGAGGAGACCGAGGACTCCGTCAAGGTCCGCGCCCGTACCCGGTACGGCAACATCGACGTGCGCCGGGCCAAGGCCTGAGCGCCTCCGCACTTCGCATCAGCTCCTATTCGCCCATTTCCCTTGCTGCTTCAGCCTTCGAACGGGAGGGTTCCATGCCTTCTTCTGTCATGCCCACATCCAGTCGGACTCAGGGCGACGGTCACCTGTCGTCGGTCGCCGTGTCCGCCGTCGGTCTGCGCAAGTCGTACGGTGACAAGACCGTGCTCGACGGCATCGATCTGCGTATCCCGGCCGGGTCCGTGTTTGCGCTGCTCGGCCCGAACGGGGCCGGGAAGACCACCGTCGTGAAGATCCTGTCCACGCTCATCACCGCCGACGGCGGGCAGGCGCAGGTCGCGGGCCACGACGTCGCCACGTCCCCGGACGGGGTGCGGGCCGCGATCGGCGTGACCGGGCAGTTCTCGGCTGTGGACGGGCTGATCACCGGCGAGGAGAACATGCTCCTCATGGCGGACCTGCACCACCTGTCCAAGGGCGAGGGGCGGCGGGTCACCGCCGAGCTGCTGGAGCGCTTCGACCTGGTGGAGGCGGCGAAGAAGCCCGCCTCGACCTACTCCGGTGGCATGAAGCGCCGTCTGGACATTGCGATGACGCTGGTCGGGAGCCCGAGGATCATCTTCCTCGACGAGCCGACCACCGGCCTCGACCCCCGCTCCCGGCACACCATGTGGGGCATCATCCGTGAGCTCGTCACGGGCGGTGTCACCGTCTTCCTGACCACCCAGTACCTGGACGAGGCCGACGAACTCGCCGACCGCATCGCGGTACTCAACGACGGCAGGATCGCCGCCGAGGGCACTGCGGACGAGCTGAAGCGGATCGTCCCCGGAGGCCACGTCCGGCTCCGTTTCACCGACCCGGCCGCCTACCAGAGCGCCGCCACGGCGCTGCGTGGCGTGACCCGGGACGACGAGGCGCTGTCGCTGTCCATCCCGAGCGACGGCAGTCAGCGCGAACTGCGCTCCATCCTCGACCGGCTGGACTCCGCCGGCATCGAGGCCGACGAGCTGACCGTGCACACCCCCGACCTCGACGACGTGTTCTTCGCCCTGACCGGTACCGACACGCAGCCCGGCCGGTCCAGCCTGCCCAGCCAGACCAAGGAGTCTGTCCGATGAGCTCACTCGCCCTCGCCGTGCGCGACTCGTGCACGATGCTGCGCCGCAACCTCCTGCACGCCCGCCGTTACCCGTCCCTGACGCTGAATCTGCTGCTCACCCCGGTCGTGCTGCTGCTGCTCTTCGTCTACATCTTCGGTGGCGTGATGAGCGCCGGCATCGGGGACGGCGGGGGCGACCGGTCCGAGTACCTCGCCTACATCGTCCCGGGCATCCTGCTGCTGACCATCGGCGGCACCACGATCGGCAGCGCGGTGTCCGTCTCCAACGACATGACCGAGGGCATCATCGCCCGCTTCCGCACGCTGGCGATCCACCGCGGGTCGGTGCTCATCGGCCACGTCTTCGGCAGCGTGCTGCAGTGCATGATGAGCGTGGTCCTCGTCGGGGCCGTCGCGGTGGCCATCGGCTTCAGGTCCACGGATGCCACCGCCCTGGAGTGGATCCTGGCGTTGGGGCTGCTGACACTCGTCGCGTCGGCGCTCACCTGGATCGCCGTCGGGATGGGCCTGTCCAGCCCGAACGCCGAGGCCGCCAGCAACAACGCGCTACCGCTGATGATCCTGCCGCTCCTCTCCAGCGCATTCGTGCCGGTCGACGCGATGCCTGGCTGGTTCCAGCCGATCGCCGAGTACCAGCCGTTCACCCCCGCCATCGAGACCCTGCGCGGCCTTCTGCTGGGCAGCGAGATCGGCTACAACGGGTGGCTGGCCGTCGTCTGGTGCCTGGGGCTGGCCGTGCTCGGCTACGTCTGGTCCAAGTCGCTGTACGACCGCGACCCGAAGTAACCGGAGAAGGGCCGATCAGCAGTGTGCGGGCCGCGGCCCGCTCCAGGGTGGCGTACTCCGACACCGCGTCGGCGTACGCCGCCCTGCTTGCGTTCTCCGCCGCCTGCCGGGCCGCGCACCGCCACGGTGCTGTCAGCGCCCAGCACATGGTGCGCGAGTTCTGAGGGAGCCCCGAGTGATTCACGTTGCCCCAGTTCGCCGATGGCTCGTTCAAGATTCAGTGGACTTCCCCCTGCCGAGAGACCAAGCCTCGATGTCGCGGTAGTGGATCGGTCCGCGGCTCCGGCCGAAGTTGCTGCCGACCAGGTGCAGACGTTCGGCACGCCACCGGCGTCCGGTGAATCCGGCGAACCCTTCGGCGATTTCTCCTGCCGAGGATCGGTCTCCTCGCCGGGCGCGGGCCAACGTCAGATGGGGGCGCAGGGGCCGCTCCTCGAAGGCGACCCCGCAGTCCTTGACGGCGGTACGCACATCGGCGGCGAGCATGTGCAGCTCATCGAGGTCGCCGTCGATTCCGCTCCACAGCACCCGGTCGTCGAAGGTCCCGCTGCCGCGTAGAGCCAGACAAGGTGGTCGGTGGTCCGCCGCGAGGTCGGCGAGAGGCGCTCGCAGAAGCGGAACCGTCTCGGCCGACAGCTCCCCGAGGAACGCCAGGGTGATGTGCCAGTCTTCGATGCGGTTCCACCGCATATGAGGGTGTGTGTGATAGGCGGGGCGCAGCTCCCGGGCTAGTTCTTCTTTCGCGTGGTCGGGCGGGGCGAGGGCGATGAACACACGAACGGTCGCGGGTTGAGTCTGATCGTTCACACCGGACTTCGTACCGCACCCGGGTAGTGGAATGCGACGCCGGGTACCGCAGGAGAGGCGCTCACGATGCCGGGGAAGCCCATTCTGGCGGTCGGCGACAGGCCGCGCGCCCGGAACTGCAGGCCAGGAAAGCGGGACACCATCCTGTCGAGACCGTCCTGACCTGAGTTGGGGACCGTTCCCACGCGTTCGTACTGCTGACGGGCTGGTTCGGCACCCGGAAGCCGATATCCGACCCCATCGTGGTCACCACCCCCCTGAGCGGATGGTTCACCTGCGCAGCCGAGCGCGGGACCGGATTCGCGCTGGCGTTGGCGCCGGCCGCCCAGCTTTCACGCGAACACCCGGTGTTCTTCCTCGGCAACACGGGCCACGAGTTGAACAACTACGGCGTCCGGGCCCACCTGGCCGACGAGTTCGAGCTCCAGCCACGCGCGGTGTTCCCGCACTTCCCGTCCCGCCGGAAAGCCAAGGCTGTTCCGGATGGACATGCGCCGATGCGTCTGGACAGGCCGGCTCGAGGCGCCTACAGTCACCGCATTCGAACGGCTGAGACTCAGCCGAGACCATTTGTGAGACTTCTGCCCGGTGATGGAGTCGGCGTGGGGTGCGTGTCCCCGCTCCACGCCAGCACTGGACGGTTCCAGGTGACGACCACGGGTCGGTGAATTCCGGACACCGACGACCCCGTGTGGTCCGCCCCGCCGGGCAGCGAAAGGGACGCGCCGTGTCGTCGGCGACCTACCGCACTCTGCTGCGCACCCCCGGCGCCGCAGCTTTCTTCCTGACCGCCGCCGTCGGCCGTGTCGGCATCGCGATGACCAGCCTCGGCATCGTCTGGCTGGTGCACGGACAGACCGACTCCTATGCCGATGCCGGTCTGGTGACCGGCGGTTGCGCCGTCGCCGAGGCGCTGGCCGGGCCACAAGTCGCCCGGCTGATGGATCACTTCGGCCAGACCCGGGTGCTGCCGCCCGCGCTGCTCGCCCATGCCGCGTCGGTGCTCACGCTGCTGACGCTGGTCGCGGGTGGCAGCCCGAGCTGGCTGATGACAGCGGGCGGGGTGCTGGTCGGCGCGACCGTCCCGCAGCTCGGCGCGCTGTCCGCGGCCCGCTGGTCGGCGCTGCTGCGCGGCGATCGGAGCGCGGGGCTGCCCACCGCGTTCGCGCTGGAGTCGCTCAGCAACGCGCTGGGCTACCTGGTCGGCCCAGCCCTGGTCAGCACTATCGGAGCGGGCGGGCATCCAGCGCTCGGCACGGTACTGGCCGCCGTGCTGGTCGTGGCCGGCGGACTGGCCTTCGCCGCGCAGCACAGCACAGCACCGCCACCGGTGTCCGCTTTCGCTGAACGCACTCGAGCACGCGGCTCGCTGCTGCGGCCCGATTTTGCGGTGCTGGTCGTCCATAACCTCGCCATCGGCGTGTACTTCGGCGCCATGCAGGTATCGGTGACGGCTTTCGCGGTGGCACACGGCGCGCCCGACGCGGCCGCCCCGCTGTTCGCTGTGTCGAGCTGCAGCGGCCTGCTGGCCGGCTGGCTCTACGGGCTGCGCCGGTGGCACGCGAAGCCGCGGGTGCAACTGGCGGCGGCCACGACCGGGCTGGCTCTCGGCAGCCTGCTGCTGTTCGCGGCCGGCTCACCGCTCGGGCTCGGGTTCGTGATTGTGGTGACCGGCACGGCAGTCCCTCCCATCTTGGTCCTCTTCTCGGTGCTGGCCGAGTCTGCCGTCCACCAGGCTGTCCTGACCCAGGCGTTCACCTGGCTGAACTCGGCCAGTGCGGCCGGCGCGGCCGGTGCAGCGGCCATCTCCGGCTGGGCAGTTGACGCATCCGGTGCGACGGGCGGCTTCGCCGCCGCCACCACGGCCGCCGCCACGATGGCAGTACTGGCCGCGGCCGGCATCCGCGCACGGTACGGGCCGCGGCGGCAGCTCGCTCGCCAAGAGCCGACCAGGCCGAAGGAGCGGTCGCGTGATGAGCGCACCATGCCCGGGACACAGCCGCCCACCTGATTGTCATGACGAGGGCGACGACGCGATGACACCCGGGCCTCGAGCACCTCCTGGGTCCCCGCGGCGGGTGACGGACCGTCCGCCACCCACCCGGTGAGGAGGGCTCGTGCGACGGCGTGATTCCGAAGCCGCCCACCTTGCGCTCACGCCACAGATCATGCACGTTCGCGGCGGCCGAAAATCGATTGGTCGCCCAGCATGGTGTGCCTTCCGCACGGAAGGCACACGATTTGCGTGTCGGGAGTGAATGGTCGACCGGATGGTCCGTCTGCGTTGTGCATAACTCTCTTTATACGGAGCGCACTTGATGAATTCCGACGTGGCTCCGGACGAAGGCCGGCTCCGTTTCCGTGCCAACGGGCAAGGAGCGGCGTAACGATTCTCTGCCGCACCGAAATTGCGAGTGCGTCTCTCTGCGCTCTTCGAAATTTGCAGATTCGTTCGAAATTAGCGAACCAGAGCGAGGCGGAAACAGTCAATTCTCATGATCCCGTCATGAGGGGGTTGTGCCCAGGCTGGCGCAGATGGGTCAATAGACGCAGCTGAGCTGCACGGTAGGCCCACTCCCACGACTGGGCCGGCGACGGCGCGGCACGTTCGAACGACCAGGCTCCGCCGACGGCGGTGTCATTCCTCCCTTCCCAACCTACTCCTTGACATCCCGCCTTCTGGGGCAAGCATGCGAATCCGGTCGACAGCCGTCGACTTCACGGAATACGAGCTCATGCAGGGAGCACCCGGTTTCCCCCGTGTACCGCAAATTCCACTGCGGTGCACGCGTTGCTGACGAGCAACGGCACATGACCCACCGGGCAGAGCAACACCTCGTCCAAACTATCGGTTTGCCCTCTAGGAGGTCACCATGCCCATTTCTCCGAATCAGGGATCGACCGGCGGTGGCACGACCGTAACCATCACCGGGACCAACCTTGCTGGTGCTTCTGCCGTGAACTTCGGAAGCAAACTGGCCACGATCACAGCCAACACCCCCACTTCTGTGACCGTGACCTCCCCCTCGGGCAGCGGTACGGTCCCCGTCACGGTGACCACGGCCGCAGGTGCGAGCAACCCGCTCAACTTCTATTACATCGGTGCGCCGTTCAAGGCCTCGCTGAGTGCTGCTTCGGGGCCGTCTGCCGGCGGTAACACCGTCACCATCAGAGGCACCGGTCTCGCAACCGCATCGTCCGTCGCCTTCGGAGGCAACAACGCAACCCCGACCGTCACATCCGACAGCGTGCTGAGCGTCACCGTTCCTGCCGGCACCAGCGGCTCGGTCGGCGTGAGCATCACCACCACGGGCGGTACGAACAACGGGTTCTCCTACACCTACGTGGATCCACCCACGATCGCCTCGCTGACACCGACGTCGGGTTCGACTTCCGGAGGCACCGCGGTCACGATCACCGGAACCGACCTGTCCACCACAGAGTCGGTCACCTTCGACGGCGTGACCGCGCCGTTCTCGGTGATCAACAGCACCACGGTGTCAGCGGTCACACCTCCGGGCAACGTGGGCGCGGTCGACGTCGTCGTCAGCACAACCGGCGGAAACGCCACCGCAGCCGCAGGCTTCACCTACGTGGCGGGCGCCGGCATCTGACCGACGCTCTCTTCCCGGCACACGCCGGACGAGCAGGCGGCCCGGGCTCCCCGGAAGGCGCCCGGGCCGTCGCCATGCCCCACCCCCTATGGCCGTATCCGTCCACCGCTGCGAAGAGGCACCATGACGACACCTGGTCTGACGAGCCTGTCTCCCAATCAAGGACCGACCGCGGGCGGCAACACGGTGACACTCACCGGAACCAACCTCGGCGACGTGACAACCGTCCGCTTCGGCACCACAGCAACCGCGTTCACGATCGTTTCCTCAACACAGATCACCGCCACCGCTCCTCCCGGATCCGAGGGAGCCGTCCAGGTCACCGCCATCAGCCCCGGTGGATCCAGCGGAGGGCTGTCCTACTTCTACGTCGCGCTGCCGACCCTGACGGGCGTGTCTCCCGGTCAGGGAACCATGGCGGGCGGCAACACGGTGACACTCACCGGCACCAACCTCAGCCAAGCGACAACAGTCCGCTTCGGCACCGTAGCGGCTGCTTTCACGGTCCTGTCCGGTACACAGATCAGCTCCACCGCCCCCTCGGCCCCTGCCGGATCCCCGGGACCTGCCCAGGTCACCGTCACCAGCCCCGGCGGCACCAGCGGAGGGCTGCCGTACTACTACATCGCGCTGCCGACCCTGACGGGCGTGTCTCCCGGGCAAGGACCGACCGCGGGCGGCACCACGGTGACACTCACCGGAACCAGCCTGCTCAACGCCACGACCGTCCGTTTCGGTGCCGCAGCAGCTGCGTTCTCGGTCGTGTCGGCCACGCAGATCACTGCTGTCTCACCTCCCGGATCCGCGGGGTTCGCCCAGATCACGGTCATCACCCCGGGCGGCACCGGGGGAGGGGCGGCCTTCCAATACGTCGCGGTGCCCACCCTGACGGACCTGTCTCCCAATCAAGGACCACCCACGGGCGGCACCACAGTGACGCTCACCGGAACCAACTTCGCCGACGTGACGGCTGTCCGCTTCGGCACCGTAGCGGCTGCGTTCACGATCGTGTCCGCCACGCAGATCACCGCCACCGCCCCGACCGGATCGGCGGGAGCCGTCCAGGTCACCGTGACCAGCCCCGGTGGCACCAGCGCGGGACTGACCTACACCCGGATCACACTCCCCGGCATCTGAGCAGCCGCCGGTGCCTGCTCAGTCCCGGCACCCAACCGCGAAGGGACGCGTTGCAGGACGGCGGCGTCAGAGCACCGGAGGCAGCGTGGCCGCCCGGTGCGTCCTTCCCGTACGGGCACACCGTGCTCCAGGGGCAGACGACGGACGAGGCTCTCGTGCCGGCGAGTGGACATCGCGCCCAGCAGCCCGAGAGCCTTGTCCGGCAGGCACTCGAAAGACAGGGTCACCGGAACGGTCGTTGACCGGGTGGGTGCCGGTGTCGCGGTCCGGCAGAGCCGTCACGGTCACCGGCAGCAACGCAGCCACGGCCACAGCGGACCGGACAGACCGTTTCCGTCCGGTTGACGGCGGTGCCGTCCCTCTGCGTTCGCGCCCCCGACCAGGCTGACGGCCCGCCCGACCAAGTCGGCGAAGTACCCGCTTCACAGACGTGTCGGCCGGGGTCAGGGACCGCGACGGCCCCGCCTGCTACCCGGGTACTTTGTCCGGCATGGTTGCCGCCGACCGGACCTGTTCCGGCCATGGGGACCATCGGTACAGCGGTTGGCGGTGAGATCGATCCCGAGCGTCGAACGCTGCTGCGCTCTGCTGTCGGCCCTGGCACGATCGGCAGCGGAGAGCAGCAGACGCGGTCACGCGATGCAGCTCAGGTCGACCGGAGACAGAAGGGGTGGCCGGCGGACTGGCGTAGACGCGTCCGCCGCTCTGCGATACGGGGTCGACGTCGTCGGTGGGTTGCAGGCGACGTGCACCGGCCTCGATCGCCAGCCTGTCCGCGGCCCGGGGACGGAGGCCACCTCACGGGCCCGCGCTACCTGAGGGCCGTCCGGCATCGCCTGCGCGCCACACCCCGTCAGAGGCAGACGCGCACCGTACCTGTCACGTCGGGTCGGCGTTCGTAGCCAGTTCCTTCTTCCGCTGCCGGTAGGCCCGCATGGACGCCTGGGAGCCGCACCTCGTCCCGCAGTAGGCGGCAGAGCTGTTCCGCGTCCGGTCGAAGAAGCAGAAATGGCACGGCTGGTGCCGGCACGCCCGCAACCTGTTCCACACGCCGGCCTGGGCGAGTTCGGTGATGCCGGCCAGGACGGTGCCGAACAGCCCGGGAACGCCGGTCTGCGCGGTCGTCAAGGACGCCCCTGAGGCGGTGACGACCGTCACCAGCGGATAGCGGGCGGCGATGCCACGCAGGTATTCCTCGGTCTCGGTGAGGACCTCGGGCGTGATGTCCTTGTCGCCGGCATGAGCGAGCAGCACGGTGATCAAGGCGTCGCGCAACTCGCGGGCCCCGGCCGCGTCCGCCTCCGTGACATGGGTCTCCGACGTGCCCAGACCGTTCTCGTGCAGCCATGCCTGCATGGCCTGGGCGTTGGAGAACCGCTCCTTCAGCTGGCGGGGGCCCGAGGTGTGCGTGTTGACGAACTGCAGGACCACGTCGACTGCCGGCGGCTGGGTCAGCGGGCTGGGCTTCGTAGTGCTCGGGGGCATCGTGTCGGCCTCCTCCCTCAAAGGCGGGCTGAACCACTCAACGTTATATCTGAAACGATTACGGTGGCAATTCTCTTCCCCTGAGGTGAGGAATCCCTCCCCGGGTGCGGAGTGGAGCCGGCGGGAGTTGCGGCCGCGTCGCCACCTTGGTTCGGCGGCATGGGTGGTGGCGGTGTTCTGCCCTGCGGTGCACCGCTTTCCCTGGTGCACCGCATCCGGCGCCCGGGTGCGTGCGCGGTCGTAGTGGTGGAGACAAGGGGTCATTCCGCCCGCGTCGAGAGGATCGGGAGCGGCATGACGTGCCCGCACCGTCCGATGGGACGACAGCCCCGGTGACGGCCGTCCCGTCCCGTCGCGTCGGCTGGTGGCCATGAAGGACGGCCGAAGCCCGGGGCCGCCGAGCTGGACGGCGCGGTGAACGCGGTCACCGCGCCGGCAGGCAGTCTGAAGTCCACCTTCCGGGCTGTGCTGGTGGCCGTGAGCGCGCTGTCGGCAGCGGGCGCGGCGCCTTCGGTCGCCGGCCCACTGGTTCCGTCGGTCAGTGCGCTCGCCGGTATGCGGGGGAAGCGGCCGCCCGCGCCTGCGGCCGTACCTGTGACGCGGGCCGGCGGGTCGCTTCGGCCAGTCGTTCACCCAGTGACCCGTGCCTCGTTTCCGCGCCCGTGTCCGATGTTTCCAGGCGGGCGTGCGGCCGCGTCGGGGCGGTGTGCTGGTGCCGGGATGCGGGCGAAGAGCGGCCTCACCCCTTGCTGCGTCCGGCTTGCGGATGGCACCCGTTCCGCGTTATCGGGCCGGTTCCTCTTCGAACTGCGTGCCGTGGCCCTCTCCACAGAAGGTTGCTTGTTGCGAGCTAATGGCTTACGGTCCTAACAGCGACGATGAACGAGCCGCTCTGGAAGTGCCACTCAAGGGCTTCGACGACTGGGCGCCTCGCTCACGAAGCGGACAAATGAACAAGCGCTTCGCAGCCGGCGGTATCCGCGCAGGCGACAGCGAACGCATCCGTCACCGTGACCCCGATGGGATCGGTCAGAAGAACCGCCGCGCTGTGCGAGGCGCCGGTCCTGGTCACGGTTTCCCGAACGCCGGACGGCGGACACCGTCCACCGTCCGGATCGCAATCCCAGCCGTGGGCAGCTCGTACTGCACTGCCGCCTTCGGCCCCATGGACCGGTGACTCGCAGGTGTGAGATTCACCGTCATCAAGAGAGAAAGACACCCACATGTACATGAAGTTCGAAGTCACCGTGCTGCCTGTTTCCGATGTAGATCGGGCCAAGGCCTTCTACGAGCAGGTGGGATTCCGTCTGGATCTCGACAAGGCCGTCAGCGAGAACTGGCGCGCGGTGCACTTCACGCCGCCCGGTTCCGAGAGCTCGATCATGTTCGGCCGGGGGCTGACCTCGGCTGCGCCCGGCTCGGCTCAGGGCCTGTACCTGGTTGTCTTCGACATCGAGGAGGCCCGTGCCGAGCTCGTCGGCCGTGGCATCGAGGTGAGCGAGGTGTTCCACGACTCCGGGGGCATGATCTTCCACGGCCACGAGGGTGGAGAGGTCACTCACCGGGTCGAGGGACAGGGACGGATCGCCGGCTTGCACCCCGACCGCGCCTCCTACGGCTCCTTCGCCACCTTCAGTGACCCCGACGGCAACGGCTGGGTGCTTCAGGAGGTCAAGCAGCGCTTCCCCGGCCGCTGACACCCCCTCGACCCCCTTCGGACGGACGGTCCGTGACGATGCGTCAGGAACACCGATCCGTCCGACCTCTGGGTACACCCACGACGGAGCCGACGGCTGGTTCCCGGCCCGAGCGCACGCGCTCCTCACCATCGAGGCCCCCGGCCACGCCCTGACGCTCGAGAAAGATCGCAAAGGAAAATCATGAACACGTCCCCCATCGACCCGCCCACCCCCGACGGCGCCGGCGCGACGCCGCCGCCCCATCGCGCCCGGCGCGGGTTCTCGCGACGCGCCTTCGTCGGCGGCGCGGCTGCTTCCGCCGCTGCTGCCGGCATATCGCTGGCGGCGGGCGGGCTGACGCCGGCGGCCGCCACCGCCCCCAGGCAGATGCCGAAGGGTTTCGGCTCGGTCGCCGCGGCGCCGCATCTGCCGGCAGGGTTCAAGAAGACGTTCACCAGCCGGTTCGTGCAGGCAGGCGGGCTGCGGCAGCACGTGGTCATCGGCGGTGACGGGCCGCCGTTGCTGCTGGTGCACGGCTGGCCGGAGAACTGGTACGCCTGGCGCATGGTGATGCCGGAGCTGGCCCGCAACTACACGGTCATCGCCGTCGACCAGCGCGGCATCGGCCTGACCGAGAAGCCCAGGAGCGGGTACGACACCCGTACCCTCGCCAACGACCTGGCCGCTCTCATGGACGCCCTCGGTCACGAGCGGTTCGCCGTGGCCGGCCACGACACCGGCATGATCATCGGCTACGCGTTGGCGGCAGATCATCCGGAGCGTGTCGCCCGCGTGGCCCTCCTGGAGGTCCCGGGGCCCCCGACGCTGAAGGCCTCACCGCCTCTGTTCATCGATGAGGCTCACAACAACAGGCTCTGGCACATCCCCTTCAACCGGGTCGACCACGAGCTGACCGAGAAGCTGGTCAGGGGCCGGGAAGAGATCTTCTTCGGCTACGAGTTCGACATCCAGGGCGGACAGAAGCTGCCCGACTACGCGCGCGAGTACTACTTCCGTCTCTTCTCCGACCCCGAGACCCTGCGTGGCGGCTTCGGTCTCTACCGCGCGTGGGACACCACCACCGCGCAGAACGCGAAGCGCTCCGACAACAAGCTGACAATGCCCGTCCTGGCGATCGGTGGATCGGAAAGCTGGGGTGACATGGTCGGGAAGGAGATGATTCCCCTCGCGAACGACGTGCAAGGCGTGGTCATCCCCGGTGCCGGCCACTGGGTCGCTGAGCAGGCCCCCAGGGAGCTGCTGTCGGAACTGACGCGCTTCCTGGCCCCGTACCGCCGTGCGGCCGGCCCGTCCCGCTAGCGGACGGCCGGACGACACCCCCGGGCAGGCCCCAGGGGTGAGGGAACGCGCTCGACCCGGGCGGCAGTGTCGCCGCCTTCGAGCAGCCCGGGCTCCTCACCGAAGAGCCCGGGCTGCTCGCCCGGCTCCTGCGCCGATCCCCACCGCAGAGCCCTCGACCGAGCGCGTCCTGCCCGCCGGGTGTCCCGGGGGGCAGGACCGGAGCCAACGCTCCTGCGCAGTCGTATCCGGGATGGTCAGCACCCGGGCAGCCGTACATCGTCCTGCGGCCGACCTGCGTTCGGCAGGCGGCCCTTCGGACGGCTGGCGCGCACTACGGTTCGCCCGCTTCGAGGAGCGGCGGAGCCTTCACCATCCCCGACGGGAGGCAATGCATGTTTTCCGACATCGGCCCACTCGAAGTTGTGACGCTGATTGTGCTGGCCGTCATTCTTGTCGGGCCCGACAAGCTCCCCAAGATGGTGTCCGACACCGTGCGGATCCTGCGCAAGCTCCGTGAGTTCTCGCAGAGCGCTCAGGCGAGCATTCGCGACGAACTCCCTGCCGAGCTCAAGGACCTGAATCTCGACGACCTCAACCCGAAGGCGTTCATGGCCAAGAACCTGCTGGGTGACCAGAGCCTGGGCCTGGGCGACCTCACCGCCGACCTCGGCCTCGGGGACCAACTGCTCGACAGTACCGGGACCAACAGGTCGAAGGGCCTCGGGAAGGCCACCACCCCCGACCCGCCTCCGCCAGCCGGCGGCCGCGGGCATCGGCAAGCCACCGGCGCGGCGCACTACAGCCTCGAGAAGAACGGCCCGTGACCCGGTGTAGGACCACGGCGGTCCCGCCGTCGGCCTGGCCCGTCAACGCACCGACCGGCAGGCAGGGCCTGGCTACCGCGTCCGACCCGCAGCAGCCAGGCCACCCGCGCAGGAGCGCCGCCCCTGCGCCTTCAGATACTCGGAAAGGAAACGCCCATGTTCGGAAGGCTCGGAGCACCCGAGATCATCCTCATACTCCTCGTCGTCGTGCTCCTGTTCGGCGCCAAGCGGCTCCCCGATATGGCCCGCTCCTTCGGGCAGTCGCTACGGATCCTCAAGAGCGAGACCAAGGCCATGCAGAAGGACGACGGCGCCGAACTCTCGACCGTGCATGCCACCGCAGCCCACCAGTTCGCGTCCGAGAGCCGGCACGCGGCCCCGGAGGCGACGGAGGCAGAAACCTCCCACCGGCGCTGAGACGCCGAAGCCACCGACCAGCACCCAGCCGGTGCCGCACTTGAAGGGACCGGGACCGCTCATGCCGATCCAACCAGCACAGGACGCCGCGAGTATGCCCCTGGGGGAGCACCTGCGCGAGCTGCGCAACCGCCTGCTCAAAGCCGTCGGAGCGATCCTGCTCATCACCGTCGTCGCGGCCCTGTTCTACAAGCAACTGATCGGAGTCCTCATCGATCCCCTGCCCGGCTGCGCTCCGGGCCAACCGGACGGCGCGGACGACGCGGGGCGCTGCGGCGTGATCTCGCTCAACGGCCTTCTGTCACCCGTCACCCTCGCGCTGAAGGTATCGATCACCGCGGGGGTCGTCGCCGCGAGCCCGCTGTGGCTGTATCAGCTGTGGGCCTTCGTCGCACCAGGACTGCACCGCAACGAGAAGAAGTACACCCTGATCTTCCTCGGGGCGGGCATCCCCCTGTTCCTGACCGGTGCCGCGGTGGCGTACTGGACCTTGCCCACCACGGCGCGGGTGCTCATCTCCTTCACCCCGGACAATGCCACCAACCTCCTGCCCGTCGACGACTTCCTCGACCTGGCCACCCGCATGGTCCTCGTTTTCGGACTCTCCTTCGAACTCCCCGTCCTCCTCGTGCTGCTGAACCTCGGCGGCGTGATCAGCGCACGCCGGATGGCCGACTGGTGGCGCGGCATGTTCATCGCCATCGCCGCCTTCGCGGCGCTCGCCACCCCCAGCACCGACCCGCTCAGCATGCTGCTGCTCGCCACCCCCATCAGCCTGCTGTACCTGGCAGCTTGCGCGATCGCCTGGTACAACGACCGTCGCCGACAGCGGACCGCCACGACCGGGCCAGGCGGAAGCCCGGACACCGAAGCATCCTCCATCGACCTCACCCGGGTCCCCCTCGAAGCCCCCGACGACATCTCCGTCAGCCGATGACGGCGCACGCTTCTCAACGGGGCGCGGGGCGACTCCGGGGCGTTGGTTGGGCACGTCCAGTGCGAGGACCTGGACTTCGCGGCGTCGTAGGTCAGGTGAGTGCGGAGTCGGTGAGCTCCGGACGGAGGGGCGGCCGATGTGGCAGTGCGCTCGGGGTGGCGGTGCGCAGTCCGTCGAGGGTCAGTTCGAGGTAGCGGCGCCAGGCCTCCGGCTGCGTAGCGAGCAAGGGCGCTGCTGTCTGGTGGATGCCGCCGAGCAGCAGCACGATGTCCGTTCCGGTGATGTCGCCGCGGATGGCGCCTTGTTCGCGTGCGCGGGCGGTGAGGGCCTCGACGGTGACGCAGAGTTCCGCGATCGCATCCCGCACCTCGGAGTGCTGCAGTGACGGCCGCCCGATCACTTCGCAGAAGGCGCGGTCGGCGGCCAGTGCCTCGACACCGTTGGTCATGAACTCCCGTAGTGCCGCGGCTGCGTCATCGGCTTCGAGGAGTCGGCCTGCAGCGCCGGCGAGCTGGTCCAGCAGCCGGAGCGTGATCGCAGCCAGGAGGTCTTCCTTGGTGGGGAAGTGCCGGAACACGGTGCCTTTCGCGAGGCCTGCGCGCTGGGCGATCTCGCCCATCGACGCGTCCAGGCCGTGTTCCGCGAAGGCTGCGGCCGCGGCGTCGAGCAGGAGACGTCGATTGCGCACCATGTCCGCCCGCTGGCCGGGAGTGGTTGCCGCTGCAGTCATCGATGCCTCCTTCTTGCGTGTACCGTACCACAACATGACCAATGGGTCAGATTAGCTCTTGGGTGCCCCGGTGGTCATCTCTTCTCCCGCCGGCGCCACCTGCCGGGCACCCCTGGAGGCCCGGGCTCCGCACCACCGACTGCCCGGGAGGGAAGGCGTGGGCAACGTCCTGGGTACATGATCGACCGAGCTCACCGGCCCAAGGGAATTGACGCCGCAGTCGTCCATGCGGTCGCCCGGCCCGACCATGTCGCCGTCACCGACGCGCTGATCCGACCGACTGACCAGACCCGATGATCCTGGGGCGATTCCGCAATCGGGCCCGTGTCGCGACAAGGGTGAGGCCGCTCCGCCGATGCTTGCAGGTTCACCTCTGGCCTCGGAAGTCGCCGCACCCGCTTGCGATTGCCGCACTCTCTGACCGCCCCTCGGCCGCGGGCCCGGCCCCGGTTGTGTGCCTGGCCGCGACCTCGGCAAGCTGGGCAGCGTCGATCAAGTGTTTGGTCATGCGATGTGCGTATGAATCGCGCAGTGTTGTGGCTGTTACCGATGGGTGTGCTGCTGGATGGGTGGCTCACGCGGTGGTGCGGTGCGGTGTGCGGGGGAGCTGGAAATGGCTTGTTCCCGGCTGCGGGGCGGGTGCGTGCATCCGGCAGTCGGTGTCAGGGTCATGCCCCGGCGGGTGTGTGAGCCGTACAACTGCGCGTTACGGAAATGTCCGCATTAAGTAACACGAACCGGTGTTGCAGTCGGCGGTGGGGGAACCGTCGCAGGCTTTGGGTTCTCGGCCTGAGGGGTCGGGACCCGCACCGCGCAGCATGGCCCTTGAACGGGTCCTGGGCGCCTTCACCTGAGGGGACGTCAATGTCTGCTTCTCGTACCGTCCGCCGCATTGCCGCTACCGCTCTGGCGGCCGGTTCCGTCGTCGCCGTGGTGGCGATGCCTGCTTCCGCCGACAGCGACCACGGTCGCGGGCACGGCCACCACCAGTCGTACACCAGCGTTGTCCTCGGCGACATCCAGTACGACAGCCCCGGTCGCGACGACTGGTCGAACCGGTCCCTGAACAGGGAGTGGGTCGAGGTCACCAACACCGGCCGCCGCGCGGTCAACCTTCGCGGATGGACGCTCTGGGACCGGGAGGGCAACCTGTACCGGTTCGGCGACCTGCGCCTGGCGAGCCGTGCCACGGTCCGTGTCCACACCGGGCGCGGAAATGACACCCGCCGGGACGTCTACCAGGACAGCCGGGACTACATCTGGAGCAACTACGCCGACAAGGCCACGCTGCGCGACGACCATGGCCGCACCGTGGACACCCACTCCTGGGGCTACCGCCGATGACCCGACCCCGCCACTGATGTCCTGATTCAGCGTGCCACCGCCCACACAGGGCGGTGGCACGCTGTACGTCGGGGCGGGCCCGCTCGGGTGGCCTCGTGCCGGCAGTGACCGTGTACGTCGGCGCCGGACGCGGCCACCCCTCGTCCCCGGCGCCCTGGCATTGCGCCTGGATGTGCACCGTTCGCGCGGGATGCTGACCGAAGGCCTGAACAACCAGGTCAGTCGGGCAGGGGCACACGGATGACCGGGTCGAAGGGGCGCTTGTTGAAGCCTGCGCGTACATTCCGGCAGTTGGGCGCCTTGCACATGAAGAACCCCTCGACGTTCTTCCTGCTTGTGCGCTCCTTGAGCCAGGACTTCTCCAGAGCGGTGAGCGGACGATGTGGTTCGTCGGAGTCGCACGTATAGCAAAACATTGTGTCGCGCGGCACGAAACCTCCTGAGACAGGCGAGCTGGCCAGTGAGGAGCATATGGAGACAAGTTGGTCGACGGACAGTGGGCAACCGGCCGTTTGCGCCGGGCAGGGTCTGTTGATATCGCGTCGTCGTGGAGGGCACCTCCTCGCGCCAGAGCAGTTCCGCACGGTACGCGGGTGGGTGTGACCCGTTGGCCCCGACCGCACAGACCCTGCCGCGTCCGCCGTCCCTCCCCGATCGGAGGGCATGATCCCGCGGGAGTGCGCTTGCCCCATCCGTGGGCCGCGGCCCCGGCCGGTTCGGACGCGTAGGGGTGTCACAAACGGGGAGGCCGTCCTGTCCTTGCTGCGGACAGTCTCAGTCCCCAGTTTGGAGAAATACATGAGTGCTGAGCACGCACACCTGCCCCCGGGCGTCGAGGTGATCATGACCCTTCCGGAGGCGGCGGCCCGGATCCCGGCCGGCGCCGAGGCCAGAACCATCCGGATCACCCTGCCGCCGGGTGACCCCGGCGCGCCGCCGCACCGGCACCCCGGGCCGATCTTCGGTTACGTGACCCAGGGCGAGATTCTCTTCGAGTTGGAGGGGCAAGCACCCCGGGTGCTCAAGGCCGGTGACGCCCTGTTCGAGCCCGGGGGTGACGTGATCCACTATCAGGGCGCCAACAACCTTTCGGACGCGCAGTCGCAGCTGGTGGTGACCATGTTCGCGCCGTCGGGTACCCCGGTTCTGACCGTGGTCAGCGCGGAGGAGCTGGCCAAACGACGACACCGACGGGTTACCCAGCCATGACGGCCCTGAGTGTTCCGACCCTCCTCACGGCCCCTGCTTGCTGACAGCGTCGACGAGCAGCAGGAGCACGAAGGCCCGTACCGTTGGGTGCGGGCCTTCGCCGTGTGTGCGACATCCCGTGAGTCTGCGCCGGCGGGTTTCGGCGTCGATCAGACGCGAGGGGTATGTTGCTGAGGGAAATTTGGTGAGTTGTCTCCGTCAGCACGAGTTTCAGTCCCGAAATGGCTTGCGGGGAAACAGTGTTGCTCCCCACCGAAGTTGGGTGCGGAGTGGAAACCCCAGTCACCGAATGGGCTGTTCGACATCAGCCTCGTCACCATAGGCCAGGGTGGACGCGGTGAGGGATCGTACGCGTCCGGCCGAACCGTTCATGTTCGGCCGGACCGTACGCCGTGGCTCAGCCGAACTGGCCGACCCGGTAGCTGCCGGCGGGCTGCTGGTTGATGATGTTGATGCGGTTGTAGCTGTTGATGATGGCGATGAGAGACATCAGTGCGACGAGCTGGTCCTCATCGAAGTGCTTGGCGGCGTTCGCCCAGGCTGTGTCGGTGACCCCACCGGCTGCGTCAGCGATCCGGGTGCCCTGTTCGGTCAGCTCCAGTGCGGCGCGCTCGGCCTCGGTGAAGACCGTTGCTTCGCGCCAGGCGGCGATCAGGTTGAGTCGCACCGAGGTCTCCCCGGCGTGGGTGGCCTCCTTGGTGTGCATGTCGGTGCAGAAGCCGCAGCCGTTGACCTGGCTGGCCCGGATCTCCACCAGATGCTGAATGGTGTCCGGCAGCGTCGAGTCCGCCAACACCTTGCTGGCCGAGACGAGGTGCTTCAGCACCTTGGCCGCGAGGGGACTGCTGTAGTAGTCGAGACGCGATTCCATGGGAACTCCTCATTCAGTTGCAGGTACACAGCGAAGACCGGGCAGCCTGGCAACCTGTGACATCAAGGGCTGTGTGATGTGGGTCTCGGGGACCATGCCATCGCCGTACCCTCCCCGGTTGGGGCCCCCGCCGTGCGGCAGTTGCCGATCCCCTGGTCAGTACGTGGTGAGGGGAAGGGGGGGTGTGTCAGGTATGCCTGTTCAGCCGTTTCGTCGGAGTACTCCTTCTCCTCGACTTCGGCGGGGCTGAACCAAGCCGTTGCCGGATGCGCCGGCTGTCGGAGAGGCGGTCGGCGTACTCGGAGGGCGCGAGGTCTGCCTCGGCCCGGGTGACCCGGGGGCGCGCCGGACCGGCTCCGGGTCCAGGGTGGCCTTCGGGTCGCGGCGCATGAAGCCGTTAACGCGGGTTCACGCCGCCGGCTCGGTCTCGCGCATCCGGCGCTCGACCCGCTTGTGACCTACCGTCACGCCGACGCGGGCAGCATCGCCGTACGCCCGGTCCGGCATCGCGCATTCACGGGAACCTTGCCGCCGTGTTCCGCCGGGCGGGGCACCACTTAGCTCGGCCTGTCGCCGAACCACCCCGTTCGATCGCCTGCTGGGTCAGCCTTCCCGAAACGCTGCGACAGATCCCACTACAGCGTGCTGGGCAGCTGTCGAAACAGAAATCCGTTGATCACCGCCGTTGCATGGCCAACGCCCGCCACGCCCGTGGTCGGTCGGCAGGTGACCTCGCGTCCCGCGACGACTCGGCCACTCATGGCGATGCGCGGCAAGCTACGCGGCTACACGCGGTGTGAGGACGCCTGGCGCGGCAACGCCTCCGTGGCCCTCACTGACCCCGGCCTCGGCTGCAACCGCACCCTCACACGCACGGGCCTTCGGTACGCCGGGGGCCAGGTTCGCCTCGGCCCAGACGACCTTGCCGCCCGATACCGAGCGGACACCCCATCTGCGGGACAGCTGACCGACCAGGAAGAGGCCGCGGCCGTTCTCGTCGGTGGTGTTTGCACGACGCGGCTGTGGGGAGCCGGCGTTGGTGTCGAACACTTCGCAGGTCAGGACTTGATGATGGATCAGGCGCACGCCGATCAGGCCGGAGCCGTGGCGGACAGCGTTGGTGACCAGTTCGCTGACGATCAGCTTCGTGGCGTCCTCGAGACCCGCCAGGCCCCATTCGGCCAGCTGACAGGCTGCCAAGTGCCGGGCGCTGTGGACCGCTGTCTCGTCACTCGGCAGCGTCCAGGAGGCGACCTGGGCCGGGCTGATCGCGCGGGTGCGGACGAGGAGCAGGGTGACGTCGTCGCATGGTGCCTGCCCCGGGATGGTCTCCGTCGCGCGAGTGCAGAGGTCTTCCAGGGACCGATCCGGTTGTGCCAGGGCGGCGGCCAGGCGATCCATTCCCACGTCGATGTCATGGTCGCGGCTCTCGATCAGGCCGTCGGTGTACAGAGCGAGGAGACTTCCCTCGGGCAGCTCCAACTCCACGGCCTCGAACGGGACCCCCAGCCCGGTGCCGAGAGGGGTTCCGGTGGGAAGATCAGGGAAGGTGATCCGGCCCTGCGGGTCGACGATCGCGGGCGGGGGGTGCCCGGCCCGTGCCATGGTGCACTTCCGGGTGACCGGGTCGTAGACGGCGTACAGACAGGTGGCGCCGACCACCGTGGGCGTCTGGTTCGGGGCGTCCGCGTCTTCCTCGGCAAGTCGCTGGACCGTGTCATCCAGGTGGGCCAGCAGTTCGTCGGGGGGCAGTTCCATGTCGGCGAGCGTGTGGACGGCGGTGCGGAGCCTGCCCATGGTCGCGGCGGCGTTGATGCCGTGTCCGACCACATCGCCGACGACGAGGGCCACCCGGGCGCCGGACAGCGGGATCACATCGAACCAGTCGCCTCCGACGCCGTGGTCCATGTCGGCGGGCAGGTAGCGCGAGGCGGTCTCGACCGCCGTGCCGCCCTTCAGACGGCGAGGGAGCAGGTTGCGTTGCAGCGCGAGGGCCGCGGTGTGTTCGCGCGCGTACTGGCGAGCGTTGTCCATCGACATCGCAGCGCGAGAGACGAGTTCTTCGGCGAGGAGCAGATCGAACTCCTGGAACGGCACCGGGTCCTCGGTGCGGACGAACAACGCCACGCCCAGAAGGACGCGCCGCGCACGGATGGGTACGACCATCAGGGAGTGCATGTTGTTTTCACGGATCTTCTGCGCTCGCGCCGGGTCCTCGTCGATCCACGTTCCCGGGGCGGTGTCCAGGATCGCCTCGAGGTGGGACCTTCCGGTGCGCAGGACGCCGGTGACGGGTGAGGTGGGCGTCAGGGGGACCGACTCTCCGCGCACCCACGCGGATTCCGGGACTCCTTGGTGGATCGAGGCCAGACCGGCACGCCGGAACTCGGGGAGGCGCCCGTCCATCGGGCCGATGCGGACCGGGGACCCCTCGCCGAACGGGACCGACTGCTCCAGGTCGACGATGGCGTAGTCGGCGAGCAGAGGCACGGCAAGGTCGGCCAGTTCCTGGCTGGTCTGCATCACGTCCAGGGTGCTGCCCAGGCGCGTACTGGCCTCACTGAGGATGGCGAGGCGCTCGAGCGCCTGCCGGCTCTCGGTGACATCGACGTTGATGGTGCACACCCCCAGTGCTTGGCCGTCGGCGTCCTGAAGGCAGAAGAGCGAAGCCGCCATGGTGTGCTCCTGGCGCGGACTCGTCGGCGGCCACATCCGGTACTGGTGCACCTTGGTGGCACCGCTGTGGAGCACCTGCCGCATCACTTCCTCGATTGCTTCGGCCTTGGCACCGGGCAGCACGTCGGTGAACTGCCGCCCGAGCCGCCGGTCACGGGGAATGCCGTCGTGGCGCTCCATCGTGTCGTTCACCCAGGTGCAGCGCAGCTGCGGGTCACGAACGACGATGCCGATCGGTGCGCGGGTGAGCAGTGCCTCGCGTACTGATCCGTCCATCGCCTCGCTGGAGAGCGTGCCGATGTCGGTCACGGAGATGAGCCACCGGAGTGTTCCGTCCTGTCCCCGCAACATCGAGATCCGCAGGTTGATGTTGAGGATGCGACCGTCTTGATGACGTACCGCAGTTGTGCCCGACCAGCCATTTTGGGCACGGCACTGCTCGATGAACGCCGATATCGTCGGCGCTTCCTCGGAGAAAGGCAGAACGAGTGCGGTCGAACGGCCCACCATGTCCCCGGCGGAGTATCCGACGAGCCGCTCGGCGGCCTTCGTCCATGCGACCACCGTCCCCTGCCCGTCGAACATGGCGACTGCCGACTCCGAGGTCTCATACGCGTTCAGTCGATCACCGAGTGTCACATTGCTGTTGCTGATCATCGTCGTGTTGCCCTCAGATAGGTGGGGGACGGGTGGCAGGGTGGTGCGGGGAACTGGTGCGGACGACGGTGTCGACCGGGACGGACGGGGCGGGCCGGCCTAATCAATCCGACCCGATTTGTACCTTTTGACTTCTAGACCGGGCGGCGCTCTGATCTGTGACAGGGTCGCAAGCGGGACTGCTGTCAACTCGGCCACCAAGGCCGCGGCCGGGCTGCGAGGACCTGGACGTGCCCGCCGTCCTGCTGCGGGCGGACGGCCACGGAGCGCGGGTCGGTGAAGATCGGCAGAAACTGCTCAGCCGACTACCGAAGCGGGTCGGCTTCGGTAGTCGGCTGAATGCAGTGGCGGCCGCAAGAGAGGGGCCCTGACCGGCAGCTCGGCCGCTGCGCCACTGAGGCTGCTGTACGGGAGGGCTGGGATGGGCGTCGGCTGCAACGCTTGGTCCGGCGCTCCCGTGCTGCGGCGCCGGTCTTCTCATGCCACGTTCGGACCGACCGCCCGAGCCGGTACCTGGCACAGCTGTGCATGCACCCCAGCCAGATGCACATTCGTCCGTGGCTCGGCTTGCACCTCGACGGCGGGGCAACGCGCCGGACCGAGCACGCCGAATCGTCCGACACAGGCGGGACCATCGACGTCGACTGGGGCCGGTGCACCCTGCAAGCCGGCCCTCAATCGTCGATACTCCGCGCCGCAGTCACAGACCAGGACAGCCTCCAGTACCTGACCGCGCGCCCGCAGAAGATCGGCGAGCGCGACGCACTTCAGGTCATCTGACAACAGGACGAAACCACCGATGACCAACCACGACGCCGGGTGACTCTCGGGGGCACAGCCGTCGTCGCGCTGGTCGTGGCCGTCCACGTAGGACTGGGCGGGTTATTTGGCGGAGGCTTCGAGCCAGGCGGCGAGGGTGATCTCGCCACGGGGGGAGTCCCCGTCGGGGATGAGGGATCGCTCGCTCACGTGGGCTCCGTAGTACGGAGCGGCCGGGTCTGCGACGACCTTTCGGTGGTCGTTGCGGCTCTGAAGGGCTCGGCCGATGATCTCGTCGAAGCGGCCGATCTCGGGTCCGGCGATGTCGACGATGCCGTTCACAGGAGCGCCGACTGCCGCCCGTGCGACGGCGGCCGCGACGTCGTCGGCAGCGACCGGCTGGAACGACACGGGCGGGAGCGTGACGGTGTCTCCGTCGGTCGCGGTGTCGGCGATGCCACCGAGGAACTCGAAAAATTGCGTCGCATGGACAATGGAGTACGGAAGTCCCGAGTCCCGGATCAGCTGTTCCTGCGCGGCTTTGGCCTTGAAATAGCCTCCGTCCGAAGGGCGCTCGACACCGACGATGGAGAGGGCGACGTGATGGTTGACGCCCGTTTCCTTCTCCGCGGCGATCAGGTGCGCCGTCGATGTGGTGAAGAAGTCCATGACTGCCTGGTCTTCGTACGACGGTGAATTCGTCACGTCGACCACCACGTCCGCGCCGTGCAGCGCTTCGGACAGGCCTTCGCCGGTAATGGTGTTGACGCCGGTGTTCGGAGACGCGGCTACCGCATCGTGGCCCTGCTCTTTGAGCTTGACGATCACCTTCGAGCCGATGAGTCCGGTCCCGCCGATAACTACGATCTTCATGATGTTCCATTCATTGCATGCCGGAGTCGTGCAGATCACTGATATCCCGAGTCGGCCCGTGCATGTGACGATGACCATCGCTCCGCCGGTTCTCCCGGATTCTGCCAAAGCCGAAGCGGTTTCACGGCGGGAACCCGCCGACGTCAAGGGCTTTCCTGCAGGCAGGAAAGCCGGGAGCGGAGCCGATATCGATGAAAACCCGAATGACCGGAACCGAGTGCCGGCTCACCGTCGTGCCCGCGAGTCGCTCAGAAGTGTGACCCCACCCCTCGGGCGGGCCGTGGATGCCAACGCGTTTCGGACGCCTTCACGGGGGATCGTGAGGTTGGCGTCCGGAACGCTGTGATCAGCCTACCAAAACTTTTCTTCGCCCCGCACACGCCCAGGACTGCTGTTGAACAGATGTTGTGTAACAGTGTGATTTCTTCCAACGGCCACGGCCACGGCCACGGCCACGGCCCGCGTCCGGTCGGTCCACCGCCTGCCGTGACGCGATCGCCGCGTGCCCTGGAACCGGCGTGAAACGGGCGCCAGTTGCATGTGCGCGATCACCAGCGTGTCTTAGGGTCGTTGTCGTCCCGCCGGTGGACCGGTCGTGCGCCGATCAGTGTTCGGTGATCACACCGTCGTTCAGTTCGAGGACCCGGTCGGCCAGGCTGAGCAGCTGAGAGTCGTGCGTGGCCACCAGTGCCGTCACTCCCTCGCTCCGTACGACGGCCCGTAGCAGCTCCATCACGGCGAGCCCTGTCTCCGCGTCGAGCTGTCCTGTCGGCTCGTCCGCGATCAGCAGCGCGGGCCGGTTGGCGAGTGCACGGGCGATGGCGACGCGCTGCTGCTGGCCGCCGGAGAGCTCCCCGGGCCGCTGCGCACCGTGGTCGCCGAGCCCGACCAGGGAGAGCAGCAACGCCACCCGGTCCTCCCGCTCGCGCGGGTCCGCCTTGCGCAGCCGCATCGGTACACCGACGTTCTCGGCAGCGCTGAGGATGGGTATCAGACCGAAGGACTGGAAGATGAAGCCGACGCGGTCGCGGCGTAGCGCCAGCAGGCCGTCCTCGCCGAGCTCGGAAAGGTCCGAGCCGTCGACGGTGATCCGGCCCTCGTCCGGGCTGTCGAGGCCACCGACCAGATTGAGCAGTGTGGTCTTGCCGGACCCGGACCGGCCCTTCAGCGCGACGAGTTCGCCCCGCGGGATCTCGAAGGACACCCCGCGCAGGGCATGTACGGCCGCGGCGCCGCTGCCGTACGAGCGGTGCAGGTTCTCGACGCGGACTATCGGCGCGCGGGCCGGCTCCTCCACACCGGCCCGGCCGTCGCCGCGCAGCGCCGGTGCTGCAGCCGGGCTGTCGGTCGTGCTCCCATTCGAGTTCCTCGACATGCGGATCTCCTGTCCTGATGTGGTGCGGCGCCCCGGGCCGGGGCAGGAACCGTGACGGTGCACGGTGCCGAACACGCCTACGGTGCCTGTATCGGAACTGATCGTGGCAGGACTCCATGGAGAGCAGGCAGTGCCTCCGAGCGGCGGAGGTCGGGCCGGCCGAGTAGGCCTCGTTTGCAGCTCAAGGGGTGTCGCCCTTGGGTGGGCGGGCGCGGTCGCCGGGCTCCGTACAGGTTCAGATGGCGATCACACGAGTCTTGAACACTCAACCGTTTCCTGTCCAGTGTCACATGTTATGTTTCCGTGCGACAAAATGTGGTCCGGTCCCTGAGAGACGAGGCAGGAAGCAGTGTGACGGGGTTCATCCTTCTACGCGTCAGAGCCCACCGTCTGCTCCTGGCAGCTTCCCTGCTCGCCGTTTTGCTGACCACCTGCGTCCTTGCCGTGCTTGTCGCGTTCTCCGGCACCGTGGGCAAAGCCGCGTTGCAACACGGTCTCGGCCATCGGGATGCGGGGGCCGCCGCTCTCGTCGTCAGCGCACACGTCCCTTCCGAGCGGCGGCACGCGGCCGCGCAGGCCGTGGCACGGGGCGCACGGCAGACCTTCGACGGTCTGCCGGTCACGGTGCGTGACCTCGAGCGCTCGGGGTCCTATGCGCTGCCGCGTGAGCTGACGGGTGCGGCCTCCGGTGCCGAGCTCCCCGACCTCACGGAGTTCGCGGCGCTGGACCGATCGCGGATCGAACTCGTCGAGGGAACGTTGCCCGGGCCCGTCGGGACAGCGGCACAGCCCCTCCAGGTCGCGCTTCCCGAGGCAGCCGCGAAGCAACTGAGGCTCAGGCCGGGTGCCCAGTTGACGCTTGCCGACCGGGCGTCGGACAAGCCGGTGGACATACGCGTCACCGGCCTGTACCGGGCCGCTGACGCGAGCGACCCGTACTGGCAGCTGGACAGCCTCGGCGGGCGCGGGGTGCGGACCCTTGCCTTCACCACGTACGGGCCGCTGCTGGCCGATCCGTCCGTGCTCGCCTCGCCTCGGACTTCGCAGGGGGCCTCTGCCTGGTTGGCCACGGCCGACTTCCGCGGGCTCGGCACCGAACGGATCGCAGCGCTGCGATCCGCTGCCGAGAGCGGATCCGCTGCGCTGCGCAAGGATCCGGTGTTCGCCGGGTCGGTCACCGTACGCACCGGCCTGCCGACGGTACTTGTACAGGCTGAGCGCACGCTGACGGTGTCCCGTTCCACTCTGGTGATCGTCGCAGTGCAGCTGGTGGTGCTGGCCGCGTGTGCGCTGATTCTGGTCGCTCGCCTGCTGAACAGCGAGCGGGCCGGGGAGACCGAACTGCTGCGGGCCCGCGGAGGTTCGCGCCGCCGGATCACGGGACTCATCGCACTGGAGGCGGTGCTGCTGGCCCTGCCGGCGGCTCTGTGCGCACCGCTGCTCGCGGGTCCGCTGTCCCGAGAGCTGGTGGAACGTTCTTCGCTCGGCCGCATCGGGTTGCGATTCGATGATGCCGCGGGGCCTTCCGTCTGGCTGGTGGCGGGTCTGGTCGCGGTGTGCTGTGCCGCCGCGGTGGTGGCACCCGCCGTGTCAGCCGGGGCGGACCTGCGCCGGGGCCGGGCCGCAGCGCTGCCCGCACCGCTGCGCGCAGGAGCGGACATCGCACTGTTGGCCGTCGCCGCTGTGGCGTACTGGCAACTGAACCGTCAGACGTCGCACTCCGGCACGGGGGTACTCAGTGATGACCGGAGCGGCCGCCTGGGCGTCGATCCGTTGCTGGTCGTCACGCCCGCGCTGGCGTTGCTGGCGGGCACGGTACTGATCCTCCGTCTGATGCCGCTCGCTGCACGGTTCGTCGAGCGCAGGGCTGCGGGCGGACGCAAGCTGCCCGCAGCGCTGGCGGCTTGGCAGTTCAGCCGTCGTCCACAGCGCGGCGCAGGGCCGGTCCTGCTGTTGGTGCTTGCGGTGTCGATGGGCATGCTGGCCATCGGGCAGAGCGCTTCCTGGGACCGCTCGCAGGGCGATCAAGCGGACTTTCGTGTCGGTGCCTCGATGCGGGTACGGGACAACGATCTCGTCAGTCCCGGTGACGCCGGTCAGTACGCGTCCCAGCCAGGAGTCATGGCCGCCGCGCCCGCTCACCGCTCCGCACTTGGCCTGTCGGGCAACCGCGTCGCCACCGTACTGGCTCTGGACACCGCACAAGCGGAACAGCACCTGCTGCTGCGAGAGGACAATGCGGACGGAAAGGCCGGTCGGCTGCTGGCCGCCGTCCGCTCCCACGGGGCCGGCGCCCGGTCGGGTCTCGTGCTGCCCGGCGGCACCAGCCGGATCACCCTCCGTCTGCGCCTTCAGGACGAGCTGACGAAATCGGCGCCGAAGGGATTCGTCGCCACGGCCACCGTGGTGGTGGAGGACGGTTACGGGCTGGTGTACGGGCTTCCCGCAGGGACGGTCCCGGCCGACGGCGCGGTCCACGTACGCACGCTGGATCTCGACAGGACCGGCGGAGGCAGGCGCGCTGTCCCTGTAGGACCCCTGACGATCACAGGGCTGAGGCTGGACGGCCAGGTGCTGCCGGGTATGGACAGCAACCTGTGCTTCAGCGTGGAGCAGGTACTCGCCCAGGGCCCCGACCGTGCGAGGTCGCATGCCGTCGCCGTGCCGGACGGGCTGCGCTGGCAAGGCAGCAGCACCGGCACCGTGGACGGCATCGCGCAGCCGCCGACGGCATTGCGGCCCTCGGCGGCGCGGCCGCTGACCGTTGCGTACCGGGTTGCATCGACGGTGGACAAGGATGCTCCGTATCTCCCTGCGGAGAACACGGAGCTCCGGCTCACGGCCGAGCGGCCCGCCGCTCCCCGGCAGCTCGCCGCGATCGCGACGGACGCGTTCCTGCGGGCGGCGGGCGCGCGGCGGGGCCAGAGCGTCGACGTCACCCTGGCCGGCGAGGACGTGCGGGTGAAGGTCGTCGGGACCGTGCGGCAGCTGCCGACAACTGGCCCCGAGGCGAACGCCACTGCCCCGGACGGCTCCGGCGAATCCACCTCCATCACGGGGCCGGGCGCCACGGGCACCGACGGCGGAGCGTTGTTGCTGGATCTCCGTGCCGTCAACGAACTGTTCGCCCGTCGTGGGAGCGCTCCGCCCGTTCCCACCGAATGGTGGCTGAGAGCCGCCCCCGGGAGGACCGCCGCGGTTGCCGACGCGTTGCGCGTGAGGCCCGATGCCGACCCCGCCGACGTTCTGGTGCGCGACGAGGTCGCTGAGGAACTGTTCGACGACCCGCTCGGTGCGGGGCCGCGCCAGGCGCTGCCGGCCGTCGCGCTCGCGGCTGCTGTGCTCGCCGCGATCGGGTTCGCCGTCGGCGCGGTCGGCTCTCTGCGCGAACGATCCGCAGAGCTGGCCGTTCTGAACGCCCTGGGCGCATCGCGGCGTCGACTTGCCTGGTCGGTCGCCGCCGAGCAGAGCGTACTGATCGCCATGGCACTGTTGGCCGGCGCCGCCCTGGGGACGGCACTGACCCGCGCGGTGGTGCCGCTGATCGTCCTCACCGGACGCGCCACCCGGCCGACCCCCGACATTCTGGTCGAACTGCCGCTTTCCCACGTGATGTTGCTGCTGGCCGGCGTCGCCTTCCTGCCGCTGCTGACGGTCGCCGTCACCGCTCTGCGTCGCGCCGAACCCGCAGTGACGCTGCGCCACCAGGGAGATGCCTGAGATGACCAACCGTACGGGCGGGCCGCACATCACGCCTCAGCGACCGATCGCGCCATGGACCAGGACACGGTTGCGCACCGCGCCGGGCTCCGCACTCGCCTTCGCTGCGCTCGTCCTGCTCACGGCCTTCCTGGCCGCAGCGTTCCCGCGAGCCGTCGACACCAACGAGTCCAGCAGCCTGCGGCAGGATCTCTCCGGCGCACGTCCGGCCCGCAGCATGCTGGAGCTGACCACGCCGCAACCCGGCCTCGAACTTCCGCAGTCCGTCAGGGAGGACGCGCTGCGCCCAGAGGTGATCGCGGCCGCGTACCGTAAGGTTCTGCCGCTCCTGCCCGCACCGGTACGCGCCGACACGACGCAGTCCGCGTACGGCGTCCAGACCACTGAGTTTCTGGTCGGCCAGGAGGCCTGGCTGCCGCGTCCCGATGGGCTTCCGCCCGAGTTCACCCTTGCCGCACAGGCCGGACTCGCCCATCACTCCACCATCCGGACAGGGCGGCTGCCGAACGCCCCGGCCGGCCTGACGATGCGGACGAGGGAGCTCGAAGCCGCGGTGACGACCGAAACGGCCGAGGTGATGCGGATGCACGTAGGCTCCTTGGTCCACATCGGTACGTCAGGCAGTCGAGCTCTGGCCGTGCGCATCACCGGCATCGTCGACCCCGTACGGCCCGAGGGCAACTACTGGTCGGGCGACCAGATTCTGCGCAACCCCGGCCTGAGCTCCACGGGCGATCATCCGCCACTCACGTACTGGAACGCGGGGCTGCTCCTCGCCCCCGAGGCGGCACCCGCGCTGCTGGGCACCCTCGGCGAGCCGCAGGCCTATTGGCGCATCGCGCCGGACGTCACCGGGCTGACGGCTCAACAGCTCCCCGTCCTCAGCGACCGCGTGGCCTCGCTCGAGAACGGACCGGAGCTGCTCCGCCTCAAGCAAGCGGCCGGCCAGCACGCTTCTCTGACCACCGACGTGGACGACATCCTCGCGTCCCACATGGAGATGCGCTCCGCAGTCCGCCCCGTCGTGGCGGTGGCAGCGATCGGGACCGGCACGGTGGCGGCATTGACCTTGGCGATGACCGGTGGGCTGTCGGCCGCACGGCGCGGCGCCGAGCTGGCACTGCTCCGGGCACGTGGTGGGTCGCTGCGTGGCATCGGGGGCAGGCTGCTCGTCGAGTCCGCAGTCGTCGCCTTGCCGGCATCCGGCGTCGGCCTGGTGGCCGCCATCCTGGCGGTGCCCGAAGGACGACTGGTGCCGGCAGTCGTGGGGGTGTTGGCGGTCGCGGTGCTCGCCTGTGTGGCGCTGCCGCTCGGTGCGCTCGCGCTGCACCGAAGGCCCCGGCTCCGCGTGGAGCGAGCCGACACCGTCAAGGCCCGGCCCGGCCGTCGGCGTACCGTCGCCGAACTGAGCCTGTTGCTCCTTGCCCTGGGCGCCGTGGTGACCCTCCGCCGCCGCGGCACGAGTGACTCGGGCGACCACTTGGTGAGCGCGGGCCCGGTGCTGGTCGGGCTGATCGCGGCACTGGTGCTCGCACGGTTGTATCCCCTGCCCCTGCGGTGGGCGGCCCGGCCGGCCGGCCGGCTGCGCGGAGCGCTCGGCTTCCTGTCGCTGGCTCGGGCGGGCCGGTCCTCGGCGACAGGTGTCCTGCCGTTGCTGGCGCTGCTGATCGCCCTCACCACGGCGGCGTTCGGAGGCGCTGTGCTGTCAGGGGTCGCCGACGCACGGGATCACGCCGCGCTGCAGGCGGTCGGCGCAGACGCAAGGATCTCCCGCCCCGGCCCGTCCGGGACGGGGCCCCTCCCGAACGGCCTCGAGCAGGCGGTGCGGGACGTCCACGGGGTCCAGGTGGTTGCCCCTGTGTGGATCGGACCCACGTTCGACCTGCCCCGTGCCCACCCGGTCAAGGGCGATCTCTCCCCTGCACTGGTCGCGGTGGAACCGCAGTCCTACGCCCGGATCACCCGCGCACTGGGGTCCGACACGTACCCGGACCAAGCACGTCAGGAGAGCCCGGGGCCGAAGGGGGCTGGTGTCCTGAACGTGATCGCCTCGCCAGACGTGGCCGAGACGCTCGGCCACGAACCGCATCTGATCCGGCTGGTCGGCAAAGACTTCACCGTCCGGGTGGTGGCGGTGCGCAGCCGCATGCCGGGTGTCGTCGTACCCGAATTCCTCCTCGTGGATGCCTCCAGGCTCAGGCAACGTGTCGCGACCACGGTCCTCCTGGCCTCCGGCGACGAGCTGGACGTCAGAGCGGTACAGGCAGCCGCAAAGGCCGGGGGAGCGGATGTCGACGTGCAGCTGCGCAGCGAGGTGCGAGCCTCGTTCGCCGACTCGCCCCTGCAGACCGGGACCGAAAGGATCTACGCGGCGGCGATCGCTGCGGGTGCGGGCTACGCGGTGCTGGCGCTCCTGCTCTCGGTGCTCCAGTCCGCGCCGGAGCGGACCGCTTTGCTGGCCCGGCTGCGCACCATGGGTCTCACCCGTCGACAGGGGCGTCGGCTCCTTCTCCTGGAGGCGTTGCCGCAGGCGGCCGTGGCCGCTCTGGGTGGCCTCCTGGTGGGCTGGGCAACGGTTTGGCTGCTGGCGCCGGGAGTGGATCTGACCCAACTGGCACTCGCTTCCGTTCCCGGCCTCGTGTCAGGGGCCGATGTCTCGTTGCGTGCCGACGCGTGGTCGCTGGCTTTGCCTGCGGTGGGTGTGGTGGCGCTGGCGGGGGCGGTGGCTGTGGGACAGGCGTGGTGGGCGGGGCGCCGCGGATCGATCACTGAACTCAGGGCAGGAGATATGCGATGACAGACACGACGACGACCACGCTGGCGGAGTTGGAGCAGCGGGCGGCTACGCGTCGTGACCGGCCCGCGTACGGGCACGACGCGCTGATCGCCTGCGACCGGCTCGTACGGATCTTCTCCGCGGACGGCGTGGAGGTGCAAGCGCTCCAGGGGCTCGATCTCCTCGTCCGGGAAGGCGAGTTGATGGCCCTGGTCGGCGCGTCCGGCAGCGGCAAGTCGACGCTGATGAACATCCTCGCGGGCCTGGACGTCCCCACCGCGGGCGCCGCGAAGGTCGCGGGCTGTGACCTGCTGGCGATGGGTGCAAAGGCCCGGCTGCGCTACCGTCGCGACGCCGTCGGCTTCGTCTGGCAGCAGACGGCGCGCAACCTGTTGCCGTATCTGACGGCCGCCCAGAACGTGGCCCTGCCCATGCAGCTGCGCGGCCATACGCGGAAGAAGGCCGAACGCGCAGAGGAGCTGCTGTCCATGCTCGGTGTCGCGGACTGCCGTGACCACCGCCCACAGCAGATGTCCGGCGGCCAGCAGCAGCGCGTCGCGATCGCTGTCGCCCTCGCCAATTCCCCGTCCGTCCTCCTCGCCGACGAACCCACCGGCGAGCTGGACTCCGCGACCGGAGAACAGGTCTTTGCAGCCTTCCGTCGTGCCAACGAGGAGCTGGGCACAACGATTGTGATCGTCACGCACGACCAGGGGGTCGCGAGCGAGGTCCGCCGAACCGTTGCGATCCGTGACGGCCGTACGTCGTCGGAGGTGCTGCGCCGCACCGAGATCGACGCCGAGGGACACGAGTCGGTGGTGGCACGGGAGTACGCGACATTGGACCGGGCGGGCCGACTGCAGCTGCCCGCCGAGTACACGGCGGCCCTGGATATGGAACACCGGGTGATGCTGGAGCTGGAACAGGACCACATCGGAGTCTGGCCCGGCGACGCGGAGAAGCGCTGAAATCGTCCGCGCATTCCGTGAAGCCCGACCCACGACGGTGTGGGGCCGGCATCGCGAGGCCGGCGGGTCCCGGTCTTTGCAGCCGATGCGCAGGACACCGGTAGCGGGCGCTGCGCAGATCCCGCTCGACGCCGGAGGCGTACATCCGCTGGTTTCCGCACCGGACAAGGACGACAGACGTTTTCCGGGCCGCCGCACATCCACGCTCAGCACCGAGGACCGTTTGCCGTCCGCACCCGTGAACCGGCGGGGAGGCTACGCCTAGGAATGCTTGGCGCGGTAGAGGCCTCGGCCGGTCCGCTGGACACGGGACGCACCGACAAGACGGTCCAGTGTGCTGCGGACGCCGTTGATGCTTCCGCTGTCGGAGTCACGACCGAGAGCCGCGGCGACATCACGCGCCCGTACGTCGGCGTCACCGACCTCGGCGAAGTACTCCATGATCTGCTCGGTGAGCTGGCCGTACTTCTTGTGCCCGTCCGAGTCGTCGCCGGCGGTAGCGGGACGTTCGGCGTCGTTGCCGCTCTCCGGCCTGTGAGCCCGCAGCGCGGACTGCGTCTCGGCGTTTGCGAGCCCGGAGGAGGCACTGTCCGTCTGCGGTTCGACGGGCGTGGCAGCCTGGCCCCGTTCCGCGGCTGCAGCACCGGCCGCGCCCGTAGTGACCGGGTTGAGCATCAGGGTCTCAAGGGCACTGAGGGCCCGCTGCACCGAGCCGAGATGCGCCACGACCGCAGCCAGTTCTCTTTCCAGCGCCTGCTTCTGGACCTGCAGGCGGGCGAGGTCCTCGTGAAGGCTCTCAGCGGTGATCTCGATGTCATGTGCCGCGCGGGTTACAGAGACCATGTGTTCCTCTCATCCTCAACCCTTCGTGCCGCGCCTCGGCACACCTACGGTGCCGCTCCGTCTGGACGCGGGAATGGGTAACCACGACATCATACGCAGTGACCTCATCGGGATGTTGCTGTACCGGACGGGTCCCAAGGGTTCGGTAGGAGACTGATCTCACTGGTGAAGGGGCACGAGACAGGGCTGCTCACGCGCTCAGGAAGGCCCTCCCGGAGGTGGCAGGAACGGCCAACACACATTGAAAGCTGTCCACCAATTATTGCCACTGTTCGCGGCGGACGCAATGGACAGGGAAACACTCACTGTCAGAGCCATGCAGATTCTCGACTCGGGGGCCGTGCACCCGCTGCCAGTCGGCCCCTTCACGGCGGGCAGGGCATGGATCGTTCTGGCCGCTGCGCGCACGCGTGGTCCGAGAGACCGCCGGTGTCCTGTCGGCCAGGTGATCCGCAGCGATTCTCACTGTCTGCAGCTCCGGTGGAGGTGGCGGGCGCGCGACACAACAGGCGCAGCGCGTCGGCGGCTTCCTTGATCTGTGCGTCGACAGTGACAACTGCCTCTCGGCGTAGGTGGAGACGGGCCTTCAGCAGGGCGGCCTCGGTTGGTCGCTGCGAGCGGGTTTTAACCGCCCGCATTGACCGAACAGCTGCGGAAGGTCTGACAGCCGCGCAGCAGCACGCGGCGCCAGGAAGGGACAAACAGGCGAGTAGGGTCAACGGCTCCTTGCGGCACAGATTGTGCATACTCTTGTCGTCCCGTGGTGAGTGCGGCGAATGTTGGGTTCCATGCAGGTCACTGCCCGCTCGATGACGTCACACGCTTGCTGTTCGGTATCTCGTCGATCGCCGACGAACCTGCCCCTTCGCTCCACCCCCGTCACAGAGCTTCACCATCGCCACGGAGTGGGCTGCCGGAATGCCCTACGTCGGTACACCGAAGCCCGGGGGAGGGTCCGTCCGCGGTGGGACGACCACCGCGGACGAACTGGCTGCCTGTTCTGCGGTCCTGGACCGTCGTGCCTCAGCGCAGGCCGAACGCCCTGATCACCGTCTGGTGAATCGCGTTGCCCGCCGAGTCCTTGGCGCTCGTCCTCATCGACACGTAGGACGCCTTCTTCGGCGCGTCGAGTCGGAACCTCCCGTCGCTGCCGCAGGCGGCCTTGTGCCAGGTCCTGCCGTCGTCGTAGGACAGCTCCAGGCCGACCGCGCCGATCTTGCCGGCGCCGACGGCGTCGGTCAGGTGGCCGGCGGTGACGGACAGGGTGTCGTGCCGCCCGGCGCGCCCTGCCGCGTCCGTGCCGATCTCGTAGTCGAGCTGCACGAGCGGCAGTACCGCGGAGACGTCCTCCGGCGGTGCCTTCGACGTGAAGTCCCACTCGGTGCGTGTGCTGGAGGAGTACTTCGTGACGGCGTTCGTGCCGCGCTCACCGGTGACGACCAGCCGGTACGGCAGCTTGCCGGCGCCGGGAGCGTCGCCCCACACGTTCGTGAAGTTCCCCTGGCCCAGTTCGGTGGTGCCCTGGTAGAGGGTCTGGTGCTGACCTGCCTCTACGTCCTGGTTCCACCCCACATGGTTCCGGCTGCCCCAGGCCGGGATGTCGACGTACAGTCTGTTGCCGTTGCGGGTGGGCGGGAGGTTCCCGTAGAAGGTGTTGTTCAGGTAGGGGCGCTGGATCGGCTTGAACCACTCCTCGGACTGCCTGCTGCCGGCCCGGTAGGCGGTTGTCGCCCCCTTCTCGAAGCCCACGTAATCGGCGTACGCCTCCTGGTGCCAGCGGACTTTCGCGGTGGACACCCAGTCGGTCCGTTTCCCGTTCACGGGCTCCGGCATGATGTTGCCGGAGGTCCAGTCGACGCCGTCGAGCCATTCGAAGCGGAACTCGCCGGCGGTTGCGTCCGGCTTCGGACTCGCGAAGGTGACGTCGATCCTGGCCAGGTCGGTGGCGTCACTCCTGACCGTCGTCTTCGACGGGATCTCGTTCTGCCAGACGTGCGCGAGGTCGTAGACGTACGGGCTCGCGGGCTCGGACTCCACGGTGATCCTGGCCCCGCTGTCCTTCGCCTGCTCGATCAGCTTCTCGCCCTCCTCGAAGCCGAGCAGAGCGACGTCGAGTGCGATGAACGGCTCTTGCGGCGGCGCGTAGTAGCGCAAGGGGCGGCCGTACCCGTTCTCCACGACCAGCATGAGCTTCGCGCCGGCGGCCATCGCGTTACGCGCCTGGTCGACGTCGCTGACGTCGTCGCTGTGGCGGACCACCACGGCCTTGCCGCGCGCGTCGAGGTGTTCGTAGTCCGCGCCCGTCCCCTCGGCGGCGAAGACCAGCGGCAACTTGTAGGTGCCCTTGGGCAGCGGGGTGATGCCCTCCTGACGCCGTATGTCGGTGAACTCGGTCGTGCGGGTGGAGAGGGCCAGTGCCGGCTTCTCGTTGCGTGAACGTGCGGTCAGCTGGAAATCGCCGTGGGTGACCTTGTGGGTGGTCGGCTGCGCCCAGATGCTGTCGTAGTACAGGCTCTCGGCGGAAAGCCCGGACCTGACGCCGTTCATGACGCGGTTGTAGCCGAGCTTGTGGAAGGTCACCTCGCTTCGCTGAGGGGTGGTCATCTGGATCCGCTTGACCTTGGAAGCGTCGAACGTGACGGTGGTGTCGCGATCCAGAAGGACGTCGGGGTCGCCGAGCAGCGCCAGCCCCTTGGAATGCGGACCGTGGATGCCCTGGACCTCGTGGAAGGAGAGCGCCGAGTACACGTTCTCGGGCAGGAAGATCTCCCGGGTGCCGGAGGGACCGACGCCTACCGGGAATGAGCTCCCCTCGTCCACGGTGAGCAGTTCGACCTGACCGGACGTGGGGTTGCCGTCGGCGTCCTTGAACGTGAGGGTCAGTTTGTGCATGAGCGCGATACCGAGGGAGACGGCGGTGTGCGCCGTGGCCTTGCCGGCCGTGTCCGTTGCCAACACCTGGCCCGAGTAGTGACCGTCGCCGGTGCCTGCGGAGCCGTCGATCGTCACCGTGACGTCGGCGGTACCGTGAGCGGGGACGACCACGTGGGAGTCGGACAGGCGGAACATCCCGGCCGGGGCGTGTGCTGCGTCGACGGACAGTGTGAGCGCGACCGGCGCGTCGGTGGCGTTGGTGTAGGTCACCGGGCGCTGGACGGTGCCGCCCGTGTACTGCGCCGCACAGGCGGTCGCCGTGGCGAAGACTTTGGTCCGTGCTGCCGCGTCGACGTCCAGCCGTCCGCTGCCGGCCTGGAAGGCGTCGTACTGCGGGGTCTGCCGCGAAGTGCTGGCCAGCAGGTCCTTCAACTGGGCGCCGGACAGCCCCGGACGCGCCGCGGCGAGCAGGGCTGCGGCGCCCGCGACGTGGGGCGTGGCCATGGATGTGCCGCTCAGGGACCGGTAGGCGCCCTGGCCGTTGCCGCTGAACTGGGAGTTGGCCGCGAGGATGTCGACTCCGGGGGCGGTGATCTCCGGCTTCAGCGCACCGTCGACACGGGGGCCTTCACTGGAGAAGGAGGCGAGCGAGTCGGTGGAGTCGACCGCTCCCACGGTCAGCGCGGAGGTGGCCGCTCCCGGCGCGCCGATGGTGCCCGGAGCCCCTAGGTTGCCCGCGGCGATCACGAACAGCGCGCCGGTCTGGGCGCTCAGCCGGTCGACGGCCTGGCTCATCGGGTCGGTACCGTCGGACACCTCGTCGGTGCCGAGACTCATGTTGACGATCTTGGCGTGCTGATCGACCGCCGCCCACTCCATGCCCGCCAGGGCATAGGAGATCTGCCCGCTCCCGTAGTTGTCCAGCACCTTGCCTATGTGGAGCCGGGCGCCCGGCGCGACACCCTTCTCCTGACCGTGGGAAGCCGCACCTGTGCCGGCGATGATGGACGCGACGTGGGTGCCGTGCCCGACGTGGTCGTCCGTGTTCTCGTCGGGCACGAAGCTCTGCCGGGTCGCGATGCGGTCCGTCAGGTCCGGGTGGTCGGCGTCGACGCCGGTGTCGAGGACGGCGACGTCCACGCCCTGCCCGGTGCTGCCGTCGCGCCAGACCTGTGGGGCGCCGATCTGCGCGGTGCTCTCGGCGAGGTCGGCGTGGACGAGGCCGTCGAGCCAGATGTGCGAGATGCCGCCGATGAACGACGGCTGGGCCTTCTGCGCCCGGGCTCCGTCGGTCGTCGCCGTCCCGGCCACGGACTTCCAGAAGTCCGCGGAGTGCTCGCGGTCCGTGGTCAGTGCGGCGCCCTGGATGCTGTCCAGGTTCCGCACCCTGACCGCACCGTCGGGAACGGCGGACGCGCGGCGTGCGGCACCGGCTTTCGAGTAGGAGACGATCAGCGGCAGCCGGTCGCGGTGCGCGTCGTCGTACCCATCCGCGATCAGGTCCGTGATGTTGAACAGCTGCCGGTCCAGTGCGCCCTGGGCCACGAAGGGCAGCGCGGACTCGGGGTACACGTAGAGCTCGTCGCCCGATGTCGAGATGCGGGTCCGCGCGGGTCGTCCGTCCGCGTCCCGGACGGTGACGATGCCCCCGGGATCGCCGCCGGTGCCGGGGCTCTGACGGGTAGTCACCACGTCGCCGGTGATCAGCGTGACGGTGTGCTCGCCGGCGGGTACGTGGACCGCGGTGGCGGCGGACGGCGTAGCGGGGGCCTTGGGTGAGCCCGCGGCCTGCGCGCTGAACGGGCTCGTCAGTGCGAACACCGAAGCAGCGGCGATGACCGGCACGCTCCAGCGTCTGTCGTATGGTTTCAAGAGTGTGTCCCTGCGATGGTCAGGGCAGGGGACGGTTGCCCCCCGCCGTCCAACGGTGCCAACCGGAACGGTGGGTGTCACCGGGGCGACGTGATCGTATGCCCACACGATTGGGATGTGAAGGGTTGGAATAGTGGTGGATCTCGTCCCAACGGTGTGCCTGCCGGTTTACTGCGAGCTCGGTGTCCGCAGCGGGGACAGACGCCGCACCGGATGATCGCGCGCCGTGGTCCGCAGGAGGACAGGACCCTGTCAGCGGCGCGAACTTGGGCATTTGGGCAGGTGGGGAGGCCATGACTGCATGGCCGGGTCATCCCGGTGACCTCGTCAGGTGCGTGACATGCGGCAGAGAGAATCTGCGCTGACCTGTACCGATCGCGAGCTTCTCAGTACGTGAGGCTGGGCCCGGGGGAGCGAACACACAATTCACACAGTGTGTGACCGTGGATGGGGCTGCATGGCCGCCCTCCTCCAGGCACCGCACCACCGTCCCGCCCCTGGGCGGCATCGCACTCTCGTCCAGATCCTCAACCGAGAACCTCCCAGCGTGAAATTATCCCTCGGGTACCTGGGATTCCCCGGAACGGTCTTCGCAGTCGTTTCAGTGTGAATGTTGTGCGAGTGGGATATGTCACGCAGGGCATTCCTGCTGTCCAGCGCTACGAATTCGAGCCGCGCAGCAACTATAGACAGTGTGATCTGCTTGTACCGGGCAGGAGACGCGTCACATCATCATGTACAGTCCGCATGCTGGCATCCAACAGCAGGGCTCTGGCTCCGAGTTCACTCCAGCGATGACGTGGTGCAACTCATGACTACTCAGAGCTCATCACCATCATGTGAAAGCAAGGTATTGCAGTGCATAAGCGCAAGCCGCGGTGGCGGCTGCCACTCACGATCACGGCAGGTGCGTTGGCAGCGGCGAGCGTCACAGCCCTTCCGCTGCTCGCCAACGCGTCCGCACCGGATGGGCGAACCGCCGGCCGCCAGCAGGCGTTCGAGCAGGCCGCAGCCGAGTACGACGTTCCCCTGCCGGTTCTTCTCGGTGTGTCCTACCACGAGTCGACGTGGGAAGCGCATCCCGGGGAACACAGCACCAGCGGCGGTTACGGGCCGATGCATCTGACGGACGTGACGCCCGAGATGATGGCCGGTGGCGATACCGGAGCGGCCGGCCGCGGTGATCTGAAGGAGATGGCCGCCGACCCTTCCCTGCACACTCTTCGGACGGCTGCGAAGCTGACCGGATTGCCTGCCGGGAAGCTTCGCGACGACGAGGTCGCCAACATCCGTGGCGGCGCTGCTCTGTTGGCCTCATACGCAAAGGCCACGACCGGGCGCACGCCGGTGGATCCGGGCCAGTGGTATGCAGCGGTGGCCCGCTACGGCGGCTCCGAGCAGGAGCGTGCGGCAAAGGCGTTCGCCGACCGCGTCTTTGCGACGGTCAAGAAGGGTGTCGGCGAAACAACCCGGGACGGGCAGCAGGTCCGGCTGGACGCCGTCGCGGATGTCCGGCCGGCTACGAGCCAGCTGGCCGGCCTGCGGCTGAAAGCGACGGCCGCTGCGGAGACCGAATGCCCGCCGACACTCGACTGCGCCTTCGTTCCCGCTGGGTCTGCCAACGGTCAGGTGTCCAACCGGCCCGCCAACAACATCCGGATCGATTCCATCGTCATTCATGACACCGAGTCGTCCTACGAATCGGCCATCAACAGTTTCCAGACGCCCGGCGGCGGTTCAGCGCACTACGTGATCCGGTCGTCCGACGGTGCCGTGACCCAAATGGTGCCCACCAAGGACCTTTCCTTCCACGCGGGCAACTACTCGACCAACATGCATTCGATCGGTATCGAGCACGAGGGCTACGCTGCGTCCGGAGGCACCTGGTACACCCAGGTCCAGTACGAGACCAGCGCGGAACTCGTCGCGTACCTGGCCGACCGCTTCGACATTCCGCTGGATCGGCAGCACATCATCGGGCACGACAACGTTCCTGGGCCGAATTCTTCGCTCGTCTCCGGCATGCATTGGGACCCGGGTCCGTCCTGGGACTGGGAGCGTTTCATGCGTCTCCTTCATGCTCCCGTGAACGGCGTTCACGGCGTAGGGCCGATCGGATCGGCGGTCACCATCACCCCCGGCTTCACCCGGAACCAGCAGACCGTGCAGGTCTGCCCAGCTGACGATCCGACGGGTGCCACGCCCGAATGCGTCGAACGGCGCCAGCCGTCGAACTTCGTCTACCTGCGCACCGCGCCCGACCGCATCGCTCCGCTCTTCGGTGACCAGGCGATTCACACGGACGGTATCGGGACCAACCGGGTCAACGACTGGGGGAGCACCGCGCAGGCAGGACAACAGTTCGTCGTCGCAGGCCGTCGGGGCGATTGGACAGCCATTTGGTACAGCGGTGACAAGGTGTGGTTCCACAACCCGCACGGACGCAACACGACCCCCGCCCGCGGCGTGACCGTGGTCAAGGTTGCCGGGGACTCGCCGGCGGCGGTGTACGGCAGCAGCTACCCGGACAAGGACGAATATCCTGCCGGGCTTTCGCCCTCCACCCAGGCTCCGCTGAGCTTCTACAGCGTCCCTGCCGGTCAGGCGTATGTCGCGACCGGTGAGGCCGCGGCCACCGACGACTACTTCCCCTCCAGCGGCAGCGTCGTGACCGGCGGCAAGAAGATGTACACCATTCAGTACAACCACCGAGTCGGGCTGGTGTACGAGTCCGACGTGACGGCAACGCCCTGATCGTCACACGGTGAACGTCTGGCCGGCCAGGGCCGACGAGCGACCATCGGGATGCCGGTCGGTCGCCGGCGCTCCTTGCCCCCGGACACACCGGTCGAAGCCAGGACGGCGAGGGAGCGCTTCGGCACCCTCTTCGTGGCTCCGGAACAGGCCTCCGGCCTCCGCGTCCGGCACGACACCTTTGACATTGATGATCTCAGGGTGTCGCCGGGCCCGGAGGCCTCGGCGGAACACTGACGAGCGGCTTGGGCACCGGCTTCACCTGAACCGGAAGAGCGCTCCGCAACGCGGATATGGCAGCTCGGTGACGTGCCAGGGCCGGACGAAAGGGTGCAGGGCGGTGTCCGCACGCGATCGGCACCGACACCGACGTCTCCCTCGGCCCGGGCGAACACCACGCCGTCACCGCCGGAACGGATACCGCACGATCATGCATGTCGAGCCGTCCCCCACAACACATTCCCTGAAGAGGCTGTTGCTGACTTTGTGCAGCACCGGACACGTCTCTTCGGAATCGCCTACCGAGTGCTCGGCAGCGCGGTCGAGGCCGAAGACGTCGTCAGGAAGTATGGCTGCGGCGGCAGAAGACCGACCGCTCCGCGGTGGTCTCCCCGTGGCCTTCCTCGCGAGCACGACGACCCGCTTGGCCATCGACGTGGCGAAGTCTGCGCGGGTGCGTCGGGAAACCCATATCGGACCATGGCTGCCCGCTGCCGAGGGGCCACGACCGCCCGGTTTCCCACGTACACGGTGCCGGCTGACGTACATGGTGGCTGTCGTGTCACCGAAGCAGCCGTGGGACAGACCTTTCAGGAGTGATCAGGATCAGCCGTCATCCTTGCGGTGAGGGACTCGGGTGCGAGCTCGGACCGCCAGGGGTGGGCGGCTGGTTCCAGGAATGCAGTTTGTCGGGGTTGAGTACGACCCACACCTGTGCGACGTGGTGGTCGGCGATGTCGAGGCTGATGACGGCGGCGACCTGGTGGTCGTAGCGGGCGACGAGGCCGGTGCGGCCGTTGACGGACTGGGTGGTCAGTGTGGTGCGCGGGTGGCGGGCCAGCAGCGTCAGCAGGCTGTGTGCGACCTGCCGACTGCCGTGGACGGGTCTGACCAGTGCCCGGACCTTGCCGCCGCCGTCGAAGAACGCGGTGGCGTCCGGACAGAGAAGCGAGACCAGCAGCCTGGCATCCTCCGTCAGACAGGCTCGGCGGACGGCGCAGGCAAGGGCATCGTGCCATTCCGGCGTTGTGGGATGTGAGCGCTGCACCCGCAGGTGGTGGCGCGCCCGGTCGACGAGTTCGGCGCACTCCGGCTCCGTGCGTCCCACGATGTCGGCGATTGCATTGGGGGGCATCCCGGCGTTCTTCAGCACGAATGCCGCCCGTTCGGCAGGGGACAGGGAATCCAGAGCATTCAGCAGAACCCGGCTGACCTCCTCCTCCAGCTTCTCCTGCGGCCCCTCAGCATCTTGCCCCTGCCCACGGACGCCCCTTCTCCGTCCGGCCGCACCCCGGTCGGGCAACAGGTCCAGACAAATCCCGCCCACGGTCTTCGCGAGCCAGGACCGGGGCGTCGTGATCTGCCGACGCGTCGCGCCGGACAGCCCGTACCACCGGCGGTAGGTCTCATCGACAACGCTCTCTGCCGCACCGGTGCTGCCGAGCATCCAGTAGGCGATATCCAGCAGATACCGACGCTCGTTGAGCAACTCCGCGATCGGAACCGCGTCAGCATGGTCCATACGGCATCCATCCTTTCGCACGGCACCACGCAGTGCGTCCGCATGCATGCATATTGTTACCGTTCGGGAGGGCTTCGGCGGTATCGGCGGACCGATGGCAGGACCCCACCACGCACGCCCTCTCCGCCAGGGGGAAACGGCTGTGGTAGCCGACGGCTGAGTGCTCGCGCATGGGATACCTCCTCTGATTCTCGGCTCAACCCGTTAGACCGGGCAGCCATGAATCCTGTGACACAGGCTTCCACGCCTGACCGGAGGACTCGGGCACCGTCCTGCCGCCAGGAGCCCTGACAGCGCGCTGTCCTGCGGAGGCTGTCCCGGAAAAGGATGGGCGGTGCCCCCCTCGTCCCGTCATACCGAACAACGGGTGAGACTGAAGCGGCCGATACCATCCCGATGGATCTGCTGGACCTCGACCTGATCTGCCTCGGCCTGGATCCCGCCCCGGGCCACCCGCTTCGGGTCGCTGTTGGCTCGCTGGATGGCCATGGGCACCGCGTGAGTGGTGTCGAAGACCTCATCGACAACGTAGTACAGCCAAACGCGTTGACGGTTGGCTGTGTGGAACCGCAGGCCCACCAGCCACTTGTCATGATCCATGAGGTGCGAGCCGGAGGGAACTCGCGCACCGTCAATTCGATCACGCCCGCTCGAATCGGAGAAGTCGGTGCCCAAGACTCTCTCGGGAGCAGGAACGCCGACCGTGGATACGCCCTGTGCAAGATGCCTGTCCGTCTGCGACATGCTGTTTCATCTCCATTCCGACCAGGGCAATCACGTCGGAGGTGCGGCGTTCCGCTCAGCTATGGACATGATTGGGGCGATTTGGACTTCTGTATATGTGACTGCACAGCTGCCTGTTTTGTGACACCTACAGGTCGGCTTTGCAGCACTTTTTTTGAGACTCTCCCGCCGGTACGTCCCGTCTGCCATCCGGAATCACAGTCGTGTGCCCCCGGCGCCCCGCGCACCGGACAGCTCCCACACCGTGTCGACCCGTCGGTTGCCCGCGGCCGGCCGGCTCGAGTGACAGGCGCCATCGGAGTCCGTCACCGACGGCTGCATCGCCTACGGCTGCTGAACTGGGGGAAGCCGGTACAGACTGTTGGAGATGGCGCTCATCCGCTCGTTGAGGTCTACGAGTTCCTGGCGAAGTCCGTTGACACGGGCAGCCAGTTCGGTGGCTTCGGCGGCCAGCGACATGACTGTGGCCGCGATGTCGATCTGGTTCTCGGTGGATCGAGTCATCGTGTTTCCTTCTGCGGCAGAGACCGGATGAATGTTCGCCGCCACGACCCCACGGAGCCGTCCGGCGTGTGGGAAGGCCTGCCCCGCCGGGACGACAGTCGCGGAACCCATAGGGGTGCCCGGGGAGGTGCTGCCGGCGCATCATGCTCCCTGAGCCAGGTAGCTGATGCGCCGACAGTCATCTGCCGGTCCAGGCAACTTCCGAGCGCGCATCTTGCGATGAGCCGTTCACCTGCACCGTGCGAAGTCCTTCTTCACCGCAGGAGACAGCGCAGCGGATCTGCTTGTGACAACGGGGCGCAGGATTCCAAGAATTCCTTCCCGATGCGGCCTTCAGGGGCTCTGCCGCACGAGACGACGCAGCTGTTCATGAGCTCGCGTCACGACACCGCCGGGGGTCGCTTGAAGTGCTGACGGCAGAGCACCCGGGCATGGCGCGCTTCGCCGCGTCGTGCGAGGTCATTCGGCAAGCTTTCCGTCGGTCGAGACCTCCTCCATCAAGGAGGAAACCTCGTCCGGGACGGCTGGAATGGTTTCGCGGGTGATACCGGCCTTCGGGGACCACACGAGATTGACCTGCAGAGCCGGATCCAAGTCGGGGTAGTCACTGCGATTGTGACAGCCACGCGTCTCACGACGCTCCAGCGCGGCTTCCAGGGTGGCCCGGGCCGCCAGGGCGGCGGACAGGAGATCAAAGGCGTGCGCGAGGTCCTGATAGCCGGCGATGTCCGGGTGCACGCCGACGTCCGCCATCCTCTTCTCGATCGCCGAGAGCTCCGCCAGCCCGGCGCGCAGGCCCTCTTCGTCGCGTACGACTCCCGCATGCTCGGTCATGGTGTTGCGGATGGCGCGCTGCAGGGCACGGACGTTCTCCGGTCCGTCGGCTGCGAGAAGGTCGTCGATCTCCGCCCGAGCATGCGCTATTGCCGACGCCGACCGCGGCTGCGCCGTCAGTGACTGTGAGTAGTCGGCGGCTGCCTGGCCTGTGATGCGGCCGTAGACCAGCAGCTCTATGAGACTGTTCCCACCTAGGCGATTGGCGCCGTGCAACCCGCTCGACGCTTCACCGATGGCGTACAGGCCGCGGACGTCAGTGCTGTGGTCCTCGGGACGTACCCACACGCCGCCCATCGAATAGTGCGCAGTGGGCGCGATCTCGATCGGTTCGCGGGTGATGTCCAGCATCTGCAGGTCCAGAAGAGTCTGGTAGACGCGGGGGAGTCGCGTCATGATCGTTTGCCGTGGCAGGTGGGAGACGTCCAGCCACACGCCTCCCTTGGCAGTCCCTCTCCCTTCCTTGATCTCCGTGTAGGCGGCCAGGGCCACGCGGTCGCGGGTGGACAGCTCCATACGGTCAGGGTCGTAGCGGGCCATGAACCGTTCCCCGAGCGCGTTGCGCAGGATCCCGCCCTCACCCCGAGCGGCCTCGCTGACCAGGGTGCCGGCCGCGTTCTCCGGCTCGATGATCCCGGAGGGGTGGAACTGGACCAGCTCAGGATCGCGCAGGCGGCATCCGGCCTCCACGGCCAGGCGGAAGGAGTCGCCCATGTTCTCGTCGCGCCGTGACGACGTGCGCCGCCAGATACGGGTATGGCCGCCCGCAGCCAGAATGACGGCGTCGGCGTGGATCAGGTAGCGCGTACCGTGCGTGAGGTCGAAGCCGTAGGCGCCGAAAACGGCGCCGTCGTGCACCAGGAGCCGGGTGATGTAGATGCCGTCGAGCACGGGGATGTCGAGCTGATCCGCACGTCTGATGAGCGTGCGCTGGATCTCCAGACCGGTGTAGTCGCCGGCGAAGGCAGTCCGTCGGAACTTGTGCGCCCCGAAGAAGCGCTGGGAGATACGGCCGTCCCCTTCCCTCGCGAAGTCCATGCCGTAGCGTTCCAGGTCGTCGATGCCTCGGGAGGCGCCCTCGGTGACGATCTGGGTGGTGCGGGGGTCGGCGAGCAGATAACTCTCCTTGAGGGTGTCGGCTGCGTGCTGTTGCCAACTGTCCTCCGGGTCCATGGTGGCCAGGGCTGCGTTGATTCCTCCGGCAGCGAGTGCCGTATGGGCATCCTCCTTGGGGCGCTTGCCGACCGCGAGAACATCGATACCTGCCTCGGCCAGTTCGATTGCTGCTCGCAGCCCGGCGCCTCCGGTGCCGATCACCAGCACCATGGTGGAAAGACGCTTTTCAGTGATAGCCACGTTCTGCTCCGATCGCCTGGGGTGTCACTCACTACGACCAGGCGATCCCGGGATCTGTGACATCTTTCGTCACCGGTGCGCCGGTGTACCCATGGCGGGTGGCGGCGACTGGCAGCACACAGGGGAGAGACGGTGTGAGATCCGGCCCAGGTCCTGCCCCCAACCCGGGGCGTCACAGCGGGACGCGGTCCAGGGGGTGCCTCCGGGGCGCAGAGAGGCATGTCGTCAAAGCCCCACGCGGATGTGATGAGGGACCGGATCGGGTCCATGACATCCCACGCGACCACACCCATGCCTGCCTGCGCGGCACGATGTCGGCCCCCTGTGACAGCCACCGTCATGCGGGGCGTTCGGACACAGCTTGTGAAAAGACTGACTCAGTTGGCCAGTGAAGCCACGTAAGGAGCCAGTTTGGCCGGATTCATCACCCACATGATGCGTTCGATGCCTCGCGCCGACACATCGACAGTCAGCAAAGCCACCGCGTTCCCACCTGCCGAGACGAGGACGGCCGGTCTGCCGTTGGCCTCGACCCAGCGAACGTCTGTCGGAGGCCAGAAACGCGGGGCGAAGGCGGCAAGGTACTTGGAGACGTGCGGACGCCCGACGACCGGAATCTTGGATGCCCCGCGCACCCCTCCGCCGTCGGAGTAGCTGACCACGTCCTCAGCGAGAACTTGCTCGAGCGCCGACAGGCTGCCCGTCTGCGCCGCGGCGAGGAACACCTCCAGCAGCCGCCGGTGAGCGGCAGGGCTGACCGGCTCCCGGTGTTCTGCTGACAGATGCTTCCGGGCGCGGCTCACCAACTGACGCGAATTGGCTTCGCTCGTCTCCAGAATGTCCGCGATCTGCTTGTACGGGTAGTCGAAGGCTTCCCTCAGGACGTAGGCAGCCCGTTCCGCGGGGCCCAGCTTCTCCAGGATGAAGAGAACCGCCATGTCGAGCGCCTCCGCCCGTTCCGCACCCACCTGCGGATCCATGCTTGTATCGACGGGCTCGGGAAGCCAGGGCCCGATGTACGATTCACGCCGCACCCTGGCGGACTGGGCGAAGTTGATTGCCAGACGGACGGTGACGGTGGCCAGGAACGCTGTCGGCTCCTGGATGTCGGCACGGTTGGCGTTCTGCCACCGTAGCCACGCCTCCTGGACGATGTCCTCGGCTTCCACAGCACTGCCGAGGACGCGGTAAGCGATGCCGAAGAGTCGGGGACGCGCTGCGATGAACTCCCTCGTTGCCCGGTCAAGGGAGTCTGCGTCATCTCCGGCGCGCATAGATGTCCTCCCGTTCTTGATCACCATGCTACAAGCCGTCACAGCAGGACGCGCGCCGCGATGCGGGGACATGCGATCGCGCGGGGACACGGCAGCTACGGCTCCACCAACGTGCCCTGGGCACCCGCCAGGTCGCGTAACCACGTACCACCAGGACGAGACCGCCGAAGCGCAAACACCCGTCGATCCGGGCGATGGCCGAGCCCCAGCGATCCGTTTTCGACATGACGGCGACCACGCCTCTCACAGGAGAGTCCGAGCATCCCCAGTGTGAGTGACGCCTTCCTGATGGCGGCTGTCATGCCGCGAGAAACGATGGGCGGTGTGGGCTCGTGGCACCGTCGTCGCGGAGGCGTCACCCGTTCGGATCGGCCGTCCTGACGGTGGCCGGCCCGAGATCTGCTGGGAGCTGGTGACCGCCAGTGCCACTGTCTGCTCCACCGTGGCAGCCTCGCCGGTCGATTGGTCGGCGTGGAGGAACTTCCTCACCCGATACGGGAGACCGCTGTGTGCTGGGGCAATGGCCACCTCCGCGTCGGAGGGTTGTCCGGCGTGCATGAGACGTATGCCGGCCGCGATCGCTGTCGTGCTGCCCCTGAAGGCGTGCGCATTCGGGGTGCTCATCGTCCACGCGTGACAAGGGCTGCGGCAGCCGCCGGGATCACGCGGTACCTCTGCGCGCACTCAGCACAACCATCCTTGCCGCTCGGCGGTCACATCAAGTGGGAGCAAACCGCTCTCAGAGAAACAAGGGGGAAATATGGGAAGCATGCGTAAGGCCGCGGCTGTTGGGGCGTTAACCACACTCGTGGTGGGCGCCACGGCCGTGTTCAGCACGTCTGCCTCTGCCGCACCCAACGTCACACCGCAGCGTGTCTGCGGCAGTGCCTACAAGACCGTCAACTCGGTGCCCGTCGGCTCGCTGGGTACCGTCTATCTGACGTACAACTCCTCGAACGGCAAGAACTGCGTGGCGACCATCCGTGCCAACCCGGGCACGGCCAAGGAAATGTCCACGTACATCTACGTCCCCGACACCGACGAGTGGGCCGGGGACTCCGGGAACTACACGTCGTACGCGGGGCCGGCCTACGTCTACGGCAAGGCCCACTGCGTGAGTTGGGGCGGCAACATCGCCAACGTGTACGTGTCGGTGGAAAACTCCAACTGTGCAGCGTTCAAGGAGCAGCGGGTCACCGAAATCCGCTGATCCGGCTCATCACCCGGCCGCAAGGTCCCGCGCCACCGCTCCCCGGAGTCCGACCGCCATGCCGCTGACGGCTGTCCGGAAGGTATCCACGAGCCGCAGGTGGGGCGGGATCTTGCAGTCGGGCCTGCCCGCGCCAGGGGACGAGCCTGGGCAGGGCAGGGGCCGCCGAACTCGAAGATCGCCCCCGACCAGGAGCGGACCGTCGGCCCAGAGGCCGCCGGCGTCCTGCGCGACGCCTACGACGACCGGCCCGCTCCGTTCGAGCGCACTCGGATGCCCATGCGCCGGGACGGGGCCGTGCTCTTGATCCACGGGCGAAGGTCCGGAAGCGGGACAGGGAACTGCTGGTCGGCACGTTCGACCTGTGGCTGTGCAGCGACCTGGCCCGCTCCCATGTGGATCGTCGGCACTGTCGGCCTGTGAACCGGACCCCGGCTCTTGCACGAAGGGCCGGCCGCACACCTCGGCCATTTCGGCTTCACCCTGCGCCACCCACGGCTGAACCCGGAGCTTCGAGGGGCGGTGACCCGCTCGAGGCGATAGACAGGAGGGATGACCGACACCGAGCCGAATGTCGGCTCGGGACAGGCTCGGCCCGAGCGGTGTGACCTGCGTGGGGTTCCCCGTGCCGGTGGGTCAGGGCGAGCAATGCACGCCCGGCAGGTGGGACGGCTTGTGCGGCAGCATCGGGAGAGCCCATGGAACGTGATCAACCGCAACCTGCGAACGTCGCTGACCTTCATGACTTCCTGGACCACCAACTCGACCAGATCTCAGCGCAGCTTCAGGGTCTGGCCCGGACCAAGGACCGGTTGCAGGCACTGCTGGACGCGGTCATGGCAGTCAGCCGGGAGTTGGAGCTGCCAGTGGTGCTGGAGCGGATCATCACGGCTGCCATGGATCTGGTCCAGGCCCGCTACGGTGCGCTGGGCGTCCTCGATGAGCAGGGCACGGGCCTGGCGCACTTCATCCCCGTGGGGCTGAGCGAGCAGGAACTGGCCGACCTGGGCGGTGTGGAGCTTCCGCGCGGGCGGGGTCTGCTCGGGACCCTGATCCGCCGTCCCGAACCGCTCCGGGTCCAGGAGATTTCCGCCCACCCGCATTCCGCAGGGTTCCCGCCCGGTCACCCGCCGATGCGCAGCCTTCTCGGGGTGGCGATCAGCGTCCGGGGCGAGGTCTACGGAGACCTCTACTTGGCCGACCGGCGTGACGGGGAGCCCTTCGACGCGTACGACGAGGACATCGTCGTTGCACTGGCCGGGGCCGCCGGAGTGGCCATCGAGAACGCGCGCCTGTTCGAGCATGCCCGGGCAGGCAGCGAGCTGTTCCAGCGTCTGCTGCTGCCGACGCTGTCCGACCTGCGACCGTATGAGGGCGCCGCCGTCTACCGGCCGGCGACCACCCCGGCACGGGTCGGCGGTGACTGGTACGACGCCTTTCTGCTCCCGGACCGGGCGTGCGCAGCCGTCATCGGCGACGTCTGCGGCCACGACCTGAAAGCTGCGGCAGCCATGGCCCAGACCCGCAACATGCTGCGCGCCCTGCTCTACGACCGCCGCACCCCGCCCAGCGCAGTCCTCACACAGCTCGACCGGACTCTGCAGGCCATCACCAACAACCCCCTCACCACCGCCTGCCTGGCCCGCATCGAACCCGAAGGCTCCACCTGGACGCTGCGCTGGAGCACCGCAGGCCACCTCCCGCCCCTGCTCATCACCCCCGGTCACCGGCCGACATACCTGCACGCCGATCCCGGGATCCCGCTCGGAGTGGATCCCGACCGACCCCGCCGTGACCACACCCACCCACTCCCGGCCGGTTCCACGGTCGTCTTCTTCACCGACGGACTGGTCGAGCACCCCCAGCACCCCATCGACAGCAGTCTCGACGCTCTCGCCCACATCGCGGCGACCCTCGGCGACCTGTGCCTGAACGACCTCTGCCAGTCGCTTGCCGACCAACACCCCAGCGACGGCCACGACGACATGGCCATCCTCGCCCTGCGCACCCCCCTGCCGACGTAGCCCTTCCGCCGATGCGATCGGGGACGACTTCACGGGCGACGACATCGCTCAGGAGTGCGCCATCTTCAGAGGTCGCGCAGGCCCTCGTACAGCGCTGAGCCCGTGGCGGGAGCACGAGATGGACGGCCAGGACGAGGACCTGGTCGACGTCGGCCTGTACGACGACGGCGCCGGCTGCCCAGCCTTGGAGTACAGCCGACTCTTCGGTCAACCCGTGGGCCCTCCTGCCTGGTTCGCCTCGCGGAAGGTTGCCCAGGCGTCAGCTGTGCGGCCGACGTGCCCGCATGCCAGCTCGCCTCCCTGGTTGCTGCAGGCTTCAACAAGGTGCTGTGGCGGGTCCCGAGGCCGACGCGGGGTCGAGTGCCTGGGGCCCGACGGCGCCAAGCGTCGGGCGGCGCGGTGCAGTCGGGGTATTGGCAGGCACGCAACGTTACCGGCCGACCCGCGATTGATGTCGTGGCGCGCTGGCCTGGGAGGTCGGTCGGCCGGCTGGTGTTCACTCGCAGATCGGCCCGTTACTCGTACCGGTACTTCAGCGAGTCCGCCTCCGCCTGCTCGATGTCGGCGATCGTCAGCTCCGGCATCCGCAGTTGGGCCAGCGTCACCTCGGCCGAGGTCGGCTGGGCGTCCCCCGGCAGCCACTGCTCCGGCTTCCAGGCGCCGCTGCGCAGCAGCGACTTGGGGCAGTGCGGGTAGACCTCCTCGATCCCCAGCACCAGCGCACTGGCCGGCGGCTTTCCCACGGCGGTCAGCTGCGACAGCAGCTCCGGGCGGGTGGAGACGACCGCCCGGCCGTTCACCCGCAGGGTGGTGGTCCGCCCGGGTATGACGAACAGCAGCCCGGCCCGTCCGGTGGCGATGACATTCTGCAGGGTGTCCAGCCGCTTGTTGCCGGTCGCGTCCGGAATCGCCACCGTCCGTGCGTCCAGAACGGCGACGAACCCTGCGGGGCCGCCGCGCGGCGAGACGTCGCAGTTGCCCTCGGCGTCCGCGCTGGCGACCAGAACCAGCGATGAGCAGCCGATCAACCGTCGGGTGTGCTCGGTGAGTTCGGTCATCTGCTTACGCAGGGCCGCATCGCGGGGCAGTTCGTACACCCGGCGCAACGCCTCCTGGTCGGGCACGGCGTCGAGGCGGAGCGAGTCGAAGGCACTGTCGGCAAGGGGTGTCGTCATGCCTCCGACCCTAACGAGTGGACCTGCGAATGATCCTGGTCGGTGGGAGTCACAGAGACGGCAGCGCAAGTTGTCTGGTGTGTGACGATCGAACAGGCCCGCGCGCACCCGGAGATCCCAACCAGCCCGCCATTCGCTGAACCCACCACATGCGCCCTGCCGCGTTCCGGCGGCGCCCGCGAGGCTCCCTGAACATCTCGACCGCGGAGCCCGGCGGCCGGAAGCATCGGCTGCCGGACAGGTGGCCGGTCGGAGCCGCAAGTATGCCTAGTCGCGTGCGGTGGGACCCGACGGCGCCTCGCAGGCGTCGGACACGCGTGACGGACCGTAGCCGTTGAAAATGCGTTTGTGGTGGCGCATTCTTGGCGGAGCCGTTTCGACTGTGCACGTAACAAGGGGGCGCGGGATGTCGCAGACAGAGGACGAGCTTCTCGCGGAAGCCCTCGGCCGCATCAACCGCGGTGGGAAGATCGCCTCCCGCTTCCTCAAGAATGACATCAGCGAGTTCGACCGCGAACTGCAGTTGGGTTTCGATCCCGCGCTTGAGCGCGTCCGCGCTGTGCTTGTAGAGCTGTCCCCCGGCGCGAACCCGGAGCCGGAGGAAGGAGGAGCGGACCGAGCGACCTTCCGCGTGATCACCGGAGGCGGAGCCCTCAACATGAATCCGGTGGTCGTCACCGTTGGCGTGACACGAAGCAGCGAGCGGACCACCGTCCTGCACGTGCGGGCGATTGCCAAGGAAGGTCTGATCAAGCAGCGTGCAGGTCAGAAGACTGCTGAGCACATCGCGGCACTGCTGAACGGAACCACCCCGAGTCGATGAGCGGTACAGAGGACCCGGTCCGGGAGACAGCGCTGTCACCTGGGCAGAGTGACAGAGCGGGGTGCGATCCAGCGGTGTGCAAAGAGACTTGGGACAGGCTTTACGCGACGCACGCAACTGGGTCCCACGCCGTTGCCGTCTGACAGTGAGTCGGGCCCGTCAGGGCTGTGGAGCGAAAGAGCGGGGCAGGTCGTGGGACGGCGCAGGAGTGGCATAGGGATCGCACTCGTCACGGGTGCGATGCTGGTGGGCGCGAGTGCCTGCGGCGGCGGGGGCGGCAATGACAAGGCGAGCGGGGACGACGCAAAGCCGTCGAGCAAGCCGAGCGCGAGTGTCTCGCCGTCACCGACGAAGCCTGCGGGTCCGCCGATGCTGCTGGAGACGATCACGCCTCAGACGGGAACCACGGTCGGTGTGGTCATGCCGATCTCGGTGATCTTCACGAACCCGGTGGCGGCCAAGGCTCGGGCCACGGTGGAGAAGCACATGAAGGTGAGCGCCTCGCAGCCCGTGTCCGGCGCCTGGCACTGGTTCGGTGACAAGCGTGCCGACTGGCGGCCGAAGACGTACTGGCCCTCCGGTACGACGGTGAAGATCGACGCCGACATGAAGGGCGTCAGCAACGGCAACGGTCGCTACGGCGTGCACAGCTACACGCACACCTTCAAGGTCGGCGACGACGTGCGCGCGGATGTCTCGGTGACCGGGCACACCATGAAGGTGACCCGCAACGGCAAGATGGTGCGCACCCTGTCGATCAATGCGGGCAGCGCCCAGTATCCGACGTGGAACGGCACGATGGCCGTCATCGACAAGCAGGAGAAGGTCCACATGACCTCCTGCAGCGTCGGTATCAGCTGCGACAAGGGCAGCCCCGACTACTACGACCTGACGCTGCCCTGGGACGTCCACCTCACCCAGTCCGGCACATACGTGCACTACTCGACCGGCGACCCGAATCCGGGCAGCGGCAGCGCACGCGGCTCGCACGGCTGCGTCCACCTGTCCTTGTCGGACGCCAAGTGGTTCTACGGCCAGGTGAAGCAGGGCGACCCCGTCACCATCACCGGCTCGCCCCGTGCCAAGGCGCCGGCCGACAACGGCTACGCCGCCTTCAACCTGGGATGGGACCAGTGGCTCGCGGGCAGCGCCTCCGGTGAGGCGACGACCGCGACTCTGTGACACCGCTGCGGTGGCGGCGCCGGTCAGCACTCCATGATGTTGACCGGGAGGTCACCGAACGAGGGTGATCCGTCTGCTGGTGTGACGACCAGAGACATCGGGCGGCAACGGCCGTCCGCGCTCAGGTGGAGTTCGGTGGTGAACCCGCCGCGCGGGCGGTCGGGCCCTTACCTTCCGTACCACCTCCACCAGGCGGACGTAGAGGCTCTGCCACGCGGTGTTGCCCGGCGGTCTACACCGGGATGAGGACGGTCAGCCATTCCGCTTCACGTGGCCGGTACCCGTGACGATTCCTCAGCCCCGACACGATCGCCGGGACGTGGCCGGCTCCGTAGACGATGGCCACCCGGATCGGCTCGGCGCCGCGCTCCGCGTGGATCTCGCCGAGCGCGTCGAGCAACCGCTGGTCGCGTCGATCCGTCATCGCGTGCTCCACAGGATCGTCGGCAAGCATCTCCGCCCGCAGCGTGGAGGGCAGATCCTCGACCACCAGGTCTTCGTCGAGGAAGGCGCGCGGACCGCGCAGCGCGAACACCAGGCCCATCACGGGAGCCGAGATCATGAGCAGCACGTACATCCACCGCGGGAGTGTCTTCAGGTCGGCGATCGCCTCCGCCGCGGTCACATCCGGGTTGATGACCTGCACGGCTTCGGGAAGCAGCAACTCTTCGCGCTGCTCCTGCAGGCCGTTGCGCCGTCGGCGTGGGGCGAACCGGTAAGCAAGCGTCAGGGCGCTCACTCCGGCTGACTTCCCTCGGATTCCCTCCATGACTATGAGGTCGCATTCCCTGAGCCTGATGCGGACCTGGGAGTAGAACGTAGGCGAAGCAACATGCAGCATCGGGAAGATCACGAATTCAAGTGGCGTACCTGTCCGCCTCATGGTGATCACAGCAGATCGGACGGCATACCCGGTCACCTCGATGATCTGCATGATTCCCCCCGAAGCACGCTCGGTTTCCCTTCCACCCGTATCAGGACACGAGCGCGCCCAGGGCCGTGGTTCCCCTCCCGGAGCAACCTGCCGCCGGACTGCGCCGACACTCCCGCACCACCCGGCCGCGGACCACCCTGAAGCACGTGCCGGAACAGGCTTCCGCTGCCCGTGCCGGAGGTGCCCGGCCTGGTCCCCCTCCCGACCGCCTGTTGGCCGACAAGACATCCCACGCCTACACGTCCCGAAATGGACCGCCGCTACCTGCGACGCCGCAGAATCCAGCACGCCATCCCTGGACGCCGTGACCAGTAACGGCAGAACCGGTTTGCCGTAGATGTCGTCGTGCGCCCGCCAGGGATCACCGGTCAGTCCTCAGGCCCGGAAGTCCGACTTGCGCTCGGGTGAGGCATCGGCGAGAGCCTTCGTCACGCCGTCGACGTCGGCGCGGAGCCCGTAGACCGGGCTGCCGGGCTGCTGGCGCCAGGAGCCGTCGATGCCGCCGGCGTCGACGGTGTCGAAGCCGAGTTCATCGATCAGGGCGCGAACCGTCGCCTTGGCGGTCTCGTCGTCCGAGGCGACGGGGAGCGCGAGCCGCTCGGGGTGCCCGGCCGGCCGCGGCATGTCGAGGATGTCCTGGGCGAGGGTGCCGTTGAACGCCTTGACGACCGGATGGCCCAGGTTCCGCTCGGTCCAGCGGCTCTCGGTCAGGCCCTCGTCCTCGATCGCGGCGATCCGTCCGTCGCGCTCCTTGGGGTAGTAGTTGCCGGTGTCGATGACGGCGAACCCCTCGGCCGCGCCGTCGAAGAGGCCGGAGGGCAGGCCGGGGACCCTCCTGAGCGGGATGGTCACCACGACGATTTCCGCGCCGCGGGCGGCTTCGGCGGCAGTTACCGGGGTGGCACCGGTCTCCTCGGCCAGGGCGGCCAAGGTCTCGGGGCCGCGGGAGTTGGCCACGGACACGTCGTGCCCGAGGGCGGTGAGACGACGGGTGAGATTGCCGCCGATATTGCCTGCTCCGATGATGCCGATCTTCATGAGCTGTCCTTCGAGAGTGGTTCGGTGTCCGACGTCGGTATCCAGCGTCGGTCAGACGGGGCTGCTGAGCGTGTCGAACTCGCCGTCGGTGAGGGTGATGAGTGCGCCCACCGGTGGGCGTCGCGGGCGTCGGCTGCGCGCGGGCGTGTCCCAGGGCCTGTCCGGCCGATCATGTGGCTACGTCAAATCCGGATCGCGAGTGTGGACACGGGGCGGGGCGATCTGGCGGTTGCCGAGCGCTTCTCCGGGATCCCCATTGCGCGCGATCCGCTCGATCCCGAGCTGAGCCTGCGCGCCGAGCTCCCGCCCTTGCGATGGCGGCGCAGTCGCTGAGCGCCGTACCTGATGACGGCCGCGAGCTGCTGGGCCGGCGTACGGCGACAGGCTGAGGGCCCCGGCGGATCGTCCGCCGGGGCCCTCGCTCGCACGGCCGGTCTCAGATGGTTGCCGCGTCGATCACGAACCGGTACCGCACATCGCTGGCGAGTACCCGCTCGTACGCCTCGTTGATCTCGGAGGCGGCGATCCGCTCGATCTCCGCGCCGATCCCGTGCTCGGCGCAGAAGTCCAGCATCTCCTGGGTCTCGGCGATGCCGCCGATCGCCGAACCGGCGAGGATCTTGTTGCCACCGATGAGGGAGAACAGGGGGAGGGTGACGGGCTCCTCCGGGGCGCCCACGTTCACCAGCGCGCCGCCCGTCCGGAGCAGGCTGAGGTAGGCGCCGAACTCCAGCGGCGCCGACACGGTGGAGACGATGAGGTCGAGGGAGCCGGCGAGTTCCTCGAACGTCTTCGGGTCGCTGGTCGCGTAGTAGTGGTCGGCGCCCAGCTTCAGGCCGTCGTCCTTCTTGCGCAGGGACTGTGACAGGACGGTGACCTCGGCGCCGAGAGCATGCGCGATCTTGACGGCGGTGTGGCCGAGGCCGCCCAGGCCGATCACGGCGACCTTCTTGCCGGGACCAGCGCCCCACTGCTTGAGCGGGGAGTACGTGGTGATGCCCGCGCACAGCAGCGGTGCGGCGACGTCCAGGGACAGGCCGTCGGGGATGCGGACGACGAAGTTCTCGTCGACGACGACGTGCGTGGAGTAGCCGCCGTAGGTGGGCTCGCCGTCCTTGCCGATGGCATTGTACGTACCGACCGAGCCCGTGCAGTGCTGCTCCAGGCCCGCCTTGCAGTTGTCGCACTCACGGCAGGAGTCGACCATGCAGCCGACGCCCACGCGGTCGCCGACGGCGAACTTCGTCACGCCGGGACCGACCTCGGAGACGACGCCCGCGATCTCGTGGCCGGGGACCATCGGGAAGATCGCCTCGCCCCAGCCCTCGCGGGCCTGGTGGATGTCCGAGTGGCAGATACCGGCGAACTTGATGTCGATCAGTACATCGAACTCGCGTACCGCGCGGCGCTCGATGGTGGTGCGCTCCAACGGAGCCTTGGCGGCGGGGGCGGCGTACGCAGCAACAGTGGTCATGCCGAGGGTTCTCCTAGCGGTTGTGTCGTGCCCAGCTGCTTTCCGGCCGGGCACGGTCTCCAGCGTTCCGGACGATCCGGCATTCACCCAGGCCACGGCTTTGCGTATGTCCACTGGTCCTACTACTGGCGGGGTCAGGTTGGTGTGCGTCCGACCGTGAATACTTGAGTCATGGACGAATACCCCGAACCCGTGCACGAGCCCGCCGCCGGCGACCTGGACCCGCGTGCCGAGCTCAGCGAGTTCCTGCGCACCCGGCGGGCCCGGCTGAAGCCCGAGGACGTGGGAATGCGGGACTTCGGGCGGCACCGCCGGGTGCCGGGGCTGCGGCGTGAGGAGCTGGCGCAGCTGGCCGGGGTGTCCGTGGCGTACTACACGCGCCTGGAGCAGGGCAACGGGCGCAATGTGTCGGCGGAGGTCCTCGACTCCATCGCCCGCGCGCTCCAGCTGACCGACGCGGAGCATGCCCATCTCACGCACCTGGCGAAGCCGAAGCAGAAGAAGAAGGCGGCCGGCCGCAGCCAGCAGGTGCGGGGCACCCTACGAACGCTGCTGGACGCCATGGACGGCGTCCCGGCGTACGTCGTGGGGCGGCGCTCGGACATCCTCGCCTGGAACCGCATGGCCGCGGCAATCTTCGGCGACTGGGCGGAGATGCCGGCGCAGGAGCGGAACTGGGCGCGGCTGGTCTTCCTGCGGCCCGAGTACCGCGACCTGTTCGTGGACTGGGAGCAGAAGGCGATCGACATAGTCTGCCAGCTACGTATGGACGCGGGCCGCCATCCGGACGATTCGCGACTGTCCGCGCTGGTGGGGGAACTCTCCGTGAAGAGCGAGGAGTTCAGGCAACTGTGGGCCACCCATGACGTCAAGGAGAAGTGCCACGGCATCAAACATCTGCGGCACCCGCTCGTCGGCGAGTTCGATCTCCGTCTCGAGTCGTTCCACCTGGCCGACGACCGCGAACAGTCGCTGGTGACCTACCACGCCGAACCGGGGTCACCGTCGGCGGAGGCGCTACGACTGCTGGCCAGCTGGGGTACGGACGCGACACGGGCGGGAACGGGCGCGTCGTCGGCAGATGAGAGCCAATGAAATATCAGTTCCTGTAAGTGAGTTGACTGAACGTCACGCCGGGCGTCCTACCGGATCGCGTCCTTGTGACGAGGACGGGACGCGAAGATCGATGGCATCACCGCACGGGTCCTGGTCAGGATCGGCCACCACTGTCCGGCGAAGGCGCCGACCGCGCGTCGGCGCGTAGCCTGCCGGCGACGTCACAGGCCTGCCCGCCGCGCTCCCCGAGACTTGCCAATCCGCTGACCTGGAACAACGGCCGACGCGTACCTGAACCGGGTATGGGACGCATGCATCCTTCCCGCCTGAGCGCCTTGCCCACCGGGCTGTCCGCCCGCCCTCGGCTCGGCTGCTAGCCGGCGGGGCCCGACCGGGTGGCCCGGGCCCGGTCGCGGAACCATGCGCCTGCTCCTACGAGTGCGGCCACTCCCACGCCGTACAGGGGCAGCCACAGGGTCGTTGTGGCTGCCAGGCACTCGGCAACGGCGTTACGGGCCTGGACCTCCTGCGCGAACGCGAGGGCCGCGCTGTCACTGCCGGCCAGGTTCCCCAGTGCGGCCTTCGCCTGGAGGGCCTGGTACCTGCCCAGCAGCGGGCACTCGCTGCGCGTGCCCGGCATGGGGAACAGCCAGGCCTGGCGCTGCAGAAGGGGGGCGAGTGCGATCGCCACGCACAGGCCGACGACCAGCGCGTACGCGACCAGGCCGCGCATGTACGCCGAGCGGATGTCCGGCGTCCACTCGGCCCGACGTTGGAAAGCGAGCATCACCGCAAGGAGCGTCACCCCGATGAACGTGGCGAACCACTGCCACGAGCCCTGGGCGAGCGCGAACGTGAGCACCGCGGCGAGTCCGATGCCGATGACCCCGGGAGCGGGAATGCCATCGCCGGCTGCGACGGATGCCGGTTTTGGGGTCACTCGGGGGCTGGGATCACTCACAGGCCTCTCCTGCAGGGGGAGGGATCAGCATGCGCTGCGGAGCGCCATGGTCCTGGGCGCCATGCCGTAGGGGCCCGGTGCCCCGCCCGGATGGCTTGCGTCCGACCGTCCGCGGGCCATCGGACGCGGCCTGGGTGGGTTGTCCGGATCGTGCCTGGCCCGCGCCGCGTGGCATCGCACCTCGCTGCGTCGTCCGGGAGCCCGAGGAGGTCCAGCAGCCGGGCTCCCCGGCGTCGGCCGACCATGCTCCTGCCGGCATCCCCTGCCCGCCTCCAAGTCGTGCCGCGAGGGAGTGGCCGAGGCTCTGAACGACGCGCTGGGGGAGGCGCTTTGAGGTCTCCCTTCCGGCTGCGCCCACCGGGCCGGGCCGGTGGAGGAAGTGGTTTGCGGTGGGGTAACTGCGCGGGTGTGCAGCGGGCGGCGACGCGTTACCAGGAGCGAGCGGCGCGGAGGAGGCGTTCTCGTACGGCGGAGACCGGAGCGCGGGGGAGGGCACCCGTCCGTTCCACCAGGAAGCCGGTGTTGATGGGCGGGTCCTCGGGGGTCACCAGGGGCACCAGCGCGCCGGAGGTGAGGGCGTCCTCGCACAGGTAGCGGGGCAGGACGGTGACTCCAGCCCCTGCCGCGACGGCGGCCAGCACGCCGCGCAGGTCGGGGACGACGACAGCGGGCCGGGCGGACAGGCGGGTGCGGAAGACGTGGCGCCAGTACCTGCGCAGGATCGGCAGGTCCTCGGCGTACGCGACCAGCGGGACGCCGAGGAGAGGGCTCGGGTCGTCACAGGCGAGCGGCCCGATCCGTCGCGCCCAGGCCGGCGCCGCCACCAGGACGAACTCCTCGTCCATGAGCGGGACCGAGATCAGGGAGCGGCCCCGCGGCCGCACGGCCGACAGAACCAGGTCGAAGCGCCCGGCGTGCAGGCCTTCGAGCAGATCTTCGGCGAGTCCCATGGTGAAGCGCAGCAGGACGCCCTGCTCCGTCAGCGGTGCAAGGGCGGGCAGCGCCCTTACGGAGATCATCTCGGCGGGGCCGCCCAGATGCACCGGCTCGGGAGGCGCCTCCACTCCGGGCCGCCCTCGGTCGGCGACGGCGGCAAGAGCGTCCAGCGGCCCGGCGACCTCGCCGGCCAGTTCGTCGGCGACCGTGGTCGGGGCCACGCCCCGGGGCAGCCGCTCGAAGAGCTGGCGGCCGAGCTGCTGCTCCAGGGCCCGCACCTGTGCGGTCACGGTGGGCTGGGAGATACCGAGCACCCGGGCGGCGGTGGTCAACGAGCGCGCGCGATGGACGGCCAGAAAGGTCCGCAGCAGCCCGAGGTCCAGCGGGCCGCCGGAGGCCGGACCTGCTGGGGGGACATCGGGTCCGACGTCAGAGCCATCGGTCTTCTGATGAGACATGTCGGTCACCCTATTGGTTCAACGATGGATGTGCGACCTAATGTCGTGAGCGTTCCGCCGCCGGTTTCACCGGTGGCCCCGCCATCCCTCCCGGCAAACCCGGGACGACCAGGGAGCACGTACGACATGGCAGAGATCCTCATGGTGCTGACCGGCGCCGACCACCTGACGCTGGCCGACGGCACCGAGCACCCCACGGGCTACTGGGCCGAGGAGTTCACGGCCCCCTACCGGGCCTTCACCGAGGCCGGTCACCGAGTGTCCGTCGCCACCCCGGGCGGCGTCACGCCCACCGTCGACCCCGTCAGCCTCCGGCCTGAGGTCAACGGCGGCCCGGCGGGTGCCGCCGCGACCGCCGCCGCCCTCGACGCCGCCGCGGAACTCCGCCGCCCGCTGACCCTGGCCGACGTCGACCCGACCCGTTATGCCGCCGTCTTCTACGTCGGCGGACACGGCCCGATGCAGGATCTGTCGCAGGACGCCGACTCCGCCCGGCTGCTGCGCACCGTGCTGGACCAGGGCAGGCCGCTGGCCGTGGTGTGCCACGGCGTGGCCGCCCTGCTCGCCACTCAGGAGCCGGACGGCACGTGGCCGTTCGCCGGATACCGGCTCACCGGCTTCAGCGAGGCGGAGGAGAAGCAGACCGGGCTGGCCGACGGGCTGCCCTGGCTGCTGCAGGAACAGCTCATGGCCCTGGGCGCCGAGTACTCCGCTGCCGAGCCCTGGGCGCCGCACGTGGTCGTCGACCGCACCCTGCACACCGGGCAGAACCCCGCCTCCTCCGCATCGCTCGCCGCTGCGCTCCTGAACACCATCGGCTGAACCGCCGGCAAGGCACACCCACCCCGCACACGGAAGCACCCACGTGATGACGACGCCGTGCCGGCGGTCACACCCACCCCGGCCTGTATCTCCTGTCCCGTCCGACGCAGAGGATCCACCGGTGGGCATCCCGTACCCCGGCCGTCCGCGCGGCAGCCGAGGGCTCGTCCTCGCGCTGGGGCTGGGAGCCATGGTCGTCTCGATGATGCAGACCCTGATGGTGCCGGTCCTCGGCATCGTCCAACGGGACCTGCACGCATCGGCCGCCGACGTCAGCTGGCTCACCACGGCAACGTTGCTCTCCGCCGCCGTCTGCACCCCGCTGCTCAGCCGGGCGGGCCACCGGTACGGCGCGCGGCCGGTCCTGCTCGCCGTGCTGGCTCTCACCCTCGCTGGCTCCGTACTCGCCGCCCTCGCCGAGAGCCTGCCCCTGCTGATCGCCGGACGGGTCCTGCAGGGCGCTGCCACCGCGGTCTTTCCGCTCGCCCAGGCGGTGCTGCGCGCCGAACTGCCCGCCGAGCGACTCCCCGCGGCCATGGGGACGATCAGCGGAACCCTCGCGTTCGGCACCGGCCTGGCCCTGGCCGGGTGCCGGTCTCCTCACCGGTGGGGACGCACCCGACTACCACCGGGTGTTCTGGCTGGCGGCCGCGGTGTCCGCGCTGAGCCTGCCGGCGGTCGCCGTGCTGGTCCCCCCGTCCCGACCGGCGTGCGGCGGGCACACGGACTGGCGAGGCGCCGCGGGCCTCACAGTGGCGCTCGTCCTGCTGCTGCTCCCGCTGTCGCGGGCCACCGTGTGGGGCTGGGCGTCCGGCTGGACATCGGGATGCCTCGCGGCGAGCGTGGTGGCTGCGATGTTCTGGGTGAGGGTGGAACGGGCCGCCCCGGATCCGCTGGTCGATGTGCGCATACTCGTCCACCGGCCGGTGCTCCTCGCCAACCTGGCGGGACTGCTGCTGGGCTTCGCGATGTTCTCTCAGTTCATCCTGGTCTCGGCACTGGTGCAGATCCCGCCCGCGGCGGGCTACGGCTTCGGGGCCTCCGTCCTCAGGGCCTCGCTCGAGTACCTCCTGCCGTCCTCGCTGGCCTCGATGGCGACCGCCCGGCTCGCCGGCGTCCTGGGGCGCCGGACCGGACCACGGCGGACCCTCGCGCTGGGAGCCCTGGCGGGCGCTGCGGGTTTCGCGCTGCTTGCCGTCTCGCACGGCAGCAGTGCCGCGGTCATCGGCTCCGGACTGCTCGTCGGAATCGCCATCGCCTTCGGCTTCGCCACGCTGCCGGCCGTCCTGCTCGCCGTCGTGCCACCCGAGCACACGGGAGTCGCCAACGGCGTCAATTCCGTCGCCCGTTCGGTGGGCAGCGCGATGGCCAGTGCCCTCGTCGCCACGCTCGTTGCAGCAGGGGACCCGGGCCGTCCCCCCGCCGAGTCCCGCTTCACGTTGTGCTTCGCCCTGGCCGGTGCCGCGCTCGCACTGATCGCGGTCCTCGCGCGCTTCGGCATGACCCCGGCCCGCAGGGGTGCCGGACGAGGCCGCGGGCGGTCCACCGGGAGCAGGCACGGGGCCGAACCGGCCCGCACCCCCTGAGCGAGCGGTCCCGTCATCTCCCCCCAGTACCTCGTGCATTCCGCACCCGAAAGGTGAACAGCATGGCAACGATCCTCATCACCGGCGCCTCCGACGGGCTCGGCCGGGCCCTCGCGGAGAGCCTGGCCACCGACGGCCGGCACACGCTACTGCTGCACGGCCGCGACAAGACCCGGCTCTCCGACGTTGCCGCGGCCACCGGCGGCGAGTCCTACGAGGCCGACCTCGCCTCGCTCGCCGAAGTCCGGCGATTCGCCGCCGACGTCGCAGCCACGCACGACCGGCTGGACGTCCTCGTCAACAACGCAGGCATCGGCTTCCACGCCGAGGGAACCGAGCGGCAGACCTCCGCGGACGGGTACGAACTCCGCCTGGCGGTCAACTACCTGGCGCCCGTGGCACTCACCCGGGAACTCCTCCCGCTGCTCCACCGCGCGACACCTTCCCGCATCGTCAATATCGCCTCCATGGGCCAGCAGCCGGTCGACCTCGACGACCCGCAACTCACCCGGGAGTACTCGGACGTCGCCGCCTACTGCCGCTCCAAGCTGGCGCTGATCTGCCACAGCCTGGACCTCGCCGAAGAACTCTCAGGCACCGGCGTCACCGTCAACAGCCTCCACCCCGCAACGTTCATGCCGACGAACATGTCCCGGCAAACCGGTCTGGACATCGTCGACTCGCTCGAGCAAGGAGTTGCCGCCACCCGGCGCCTGGTCGACCTGCCCGAGCTGGCGGGCGTCACCGGGCGCTACTTCGACGGCGAGCAGGAGGGGCGGGCGGCAGCTGAGGCATACGACCGGGAGTACCGGCGGCGCCTGGCCGCGGTCACCGAGTCGCTGCTCTGAGAGCGCGACCGGTCCGGCTCACCGAGCCCGGTCGACAGGACGATCAGTGTGACGGCGCGCGGGTCCTCGGGGCCGAGCCGACGCGGAACGTGGGTGTCGGACTCGGTGGCCTCACTCGGTTCGAGGGCTGGGCCGCTTCTTTGGATCCCCCGCGGTCGCCGATGTCCCGGCGGTGGCAGCCGAGGTGTCTATTCGCCATCTGAGCTCGGCGTGGCCGTGCTGGGTGAAGCTGTTTCGGCTCTCGTGTAGAGGATCTCGCGGGCCTGTTCCGCGGCGCGGGTGAGGCTCTCGGCGACGAAGTCGAGGAAGCGGGCGACGTTCTCCAGGCGGACGGCGGCCGGAGTGCCGGGGCCGAGGACAGCGACGCCCTGGCGTGAGATCTCGACCTGCTGGATGAGGGCCCGGGCACTGGCGACCGTCGACTGGTACCAGAGGTCTTCGTCGACGACATAGCGGTCGCGACGGCCTTCATCGCGTTCCCTGCGGACGAGCGACTGGCTCTCCAGGAAGGCGATCGACTTCGAGATGGACGCCGGGCTGACCTGAAGGCGCTGGACGAGTTCGGACGCCGTCAGGCTGCCGGAATCGGTGGTGAGGAGGCAGACCATCACCCGCGACATCATCTGGGACAGGCCCGATTGCATCATGACGGTGGTGAACAGCTCCTCGTACTCACGCACGGCCTCGGCGTCGCGTCCGTGTGGCTGGGGGGCCGGCTCCACCCCTCGGGACGAGCCAGGCTTGCGCCGGTGGGCTCGCCGTTCCGTGGCTCGGTGGGCCAGGTCCGCGCGGTAGCCGGTGGGGCCGCCGTTGCGCATCACCTCACGCGTGATCGTCGATGTCGGCCGTTCGAGACCTCTGGCGATCTCCGCGTAGGCGAGCCCGTCGGCCAGCCCCAGCGCGATCTGCTGGCGGTCCTTCTGGGTGAGCCTGCCTCCTGGCATCGAGGTCTCCTTCATGGCCTGTGGTGATCCTGACGTCCTTGAGCATAGCGTTCACCCTCTATGCATTGCAACGAACGGGGAGAGGCTGTTGCGTTAGGCGTCAGGAGCATTGCAACAATATATCCTTCTCACCTGCAGTTAAGCCATTCGTGCGCAACAACTACATTGCCGTCTTCATGAACGCAACGTAGCTTTTCTGTCATCGGAAAACAGCGGGCCGACAAGGTGCGCTGCTGACAAAGGAGAGCACCATGTAGAAGTTCGACACTCTCGCCCCGATCTCCGCCGTCCTGGTCATCCCTGCGGGGCGGATCCAGGTCATTGCCGCCGACCGGGCCGACACGGTGGTCGAGGTCCGGCCCGTGAATGCTTCGAAGAGCCGGGATGTGAAGGCGGCGGAGCAGACCACGACCGAGTACGTGGACGGAGTCCTGCGGGTCGAGGTCCCGGTGAAGAACCAGTACCTGGGTCCGTCGGGGGCTGTCGAGGTGACTGTTCAGCTGCCTGCCGGGTCCCGCATCGAGGCGAAGGCGGCCGGTACCGAGTTCCGGGCCGTCGGCCGGCTCGGTGACATCGTCTTCGACGGCGCGTACCACCAGATCAAGATCGACGAGGCCGCGGGTGTCCGTCTCAGTGCGGTCGACGGTGATGTCGAGGTCGGCCGGCTGGGCGGTCCTGCGGAGATCAGTACCGCCCGGGGTGACATCCGGATCGCCGAGGCCGTGCACGGCAAGGTCGTGCTCAGTACCCAGTCCGGCGACATCTCCGTCGCCGCCGCTGCCGGGGTGTCGGCCTCCCTGGACGCCGGCACCTCCTACGGCCGCGTCAGCAACGACCTCAAGAACGACGGCACCGCCGAGCTCGCCATCCACGCGACCACCTCCCAGGGCGACATCACCGCCCGCAGCCTGTGACCGCAGCCTGACCCGCAGCTTCCAGAAGGAGCACCACTCATGACCAGCTTGGCCATCGCAGCGAACGGGCTGCGCAAGTCCTACGGCGACAAGGTCGAGACCCTGCGCGGCCTGCTCCTCGGCACCGAGATCGGCCACAACGGGTGGCTGGCGGTGGCCAAGGTGCCTGGTGCTCGCAGCGCTCGGATACCGCTGGTCGACTGCCTCGTTCAAGCATGACCCGAAGTAGTCGCCATGACAGCGCGGGCCACCTTGCGCAACTGATCCCACCCGGGGCGGCGTCCACCGACACCACGTCAGTGACGCCGCCCCGTCGGCGTCCCGACCGGCTGCCGGGCCTCGCTCCCTTCGGCACCGCGGCGGGAACACCCTTAGCACGCCAAGCCTTTCGGCAGCGAGAGCAACCGCACTGCGCGCAGGGCGCGCCAGCACCCACCACGGCGAGTGCAGGGCAGAGCGGTGCCTCTCACCGACAGCGGGGGGCCTATGCCGTGTTCTCACCCCGCACCACAGGCCCATCCGGGAGATGCTCCCGGCCCCTCCTGACCTCTCGCACAGCGTTGGTTCTGCTGGCTGCCATGTTCGTCGGGACAGCCGCCGGAATGTTGACCTGCATCAGCGATGGCGATGCGGCAGGAGCGATGCCGACCGGTCCCGCGGCAGAAGCAGCCAGAGGTATGGCGTTCCGCAGGCTCGTCGGTAGCTGAGAACGAACGCCGGAGCCCCGGACCCGGCGAGTCCGGGGCTCCCGATTCGGCCCTCCGACATCAGTACTGCCTACCCGGGGCCGACCGACACCAGTAGTGTCTGCGGGATGACCGCGACGCCTTCGGACCTCTTGCTCCGTGCGCTGGACGCCCCGGGCGAGCCGCCTCTACGACCGTTGCCCCCCGTGGTGACGGAACTCCTGCGTTCTCTGGTGGTCCCGCCCCGTCTGGCGGCGCACCTGCGAGCGGTCCACGACGTTGCGGTCGTGCTGTCCGATTGGGTACAGGACCGCTACCCGGATCTTGCCGTCGACCGTGACGCCGTCCTCTTCGGCGCCGCGACCCATGACGTAGGTAAGACCCTGCACCCCGAGGAGCTTGCCGGTCCCGGCTCAGCACACGAGGCCGCCGGCCGTGACCTGCTTCTGGACCACGGCTTCGCGCCGGCCCTGGCTCGGTTCGCCGCCACCCACGCGAGTTGGGACGACCCCGTCGTGACGATCGAGGACCTCCTCGTCAGCACAGCCGACAAAGTGTGGAAGGACAAGCGTGTCCCCGACCTTGAGGACAGGCTCGTCCGGGCACTGGCCGGGGCGACGGGGCGGGAGCCCTGGGAGGAGTTCCTCGCGCTCGACGACCTGCTCGCGCGCCTCGGCGCGGACGCCGGCCGTCGCCTGGCCTTCCAGTCGGCATTCCCGGTCCACCCGTGAGTCGGCCTGTTCGGACGGACGGCCAGTAGTCGTAGAGCCTGCACAACGCGCGGGGCTGTTCGCGTGCAGACAGCACCCGATCGACGGGCTGGTGATGTGCCTGCTGATCGAGCTCCTCGGCGTGGACGACACGCGACCGGCCGTCGGACTGGATTGACGTCGCCCTGTCCCGCAAGTCAGCACGCTACTCGGCCCGTTACCGTTCGAGGTGGTCCGAGCGAGCGGTACAGGCGGCCCGCAGGAGGGGCCGAGCGCCGCACGCGGCGACTGGGGCCCGACATCGGGACGTCGCATGCAACCGAGCACGCTTCCGGCCGGTCGAGTCGGCCACAGCGCTCAGACACAACGACGAATTGTGACTGAGTACTTGAGTGGCAGAGCTCGCCAACTGAGCTGCTGAGACGCCGGCAAGCGGCTAGGAGTCAAGTGAGGCGGCACGACGTCGGGTCTCCGCCAAGTGGATGTGGATGTAGCGCGCGAGGCTGAGCGCGTCCTGGGGATCGCCGGCCTGGAAGGTGACGCGGCGGAGCAGGCTGACCCCATCGAGTGCGACGCCCTCGCGGGCGAGGACGAAGACCAGGGCGAGGAAGGCCGATCGGGCGTTGCCGTTGTCGAAGGGGTGGAAGAAGCAGATGTCGAGGTAGGCGCGTGCGGCGCGTGCGGTCAGAGGAAGCGGTCGAGCGTCATCCTGTGTGGCCTGGGTCAGGCAGGCGTCCAAGCGAGCGCGGGCGTCCGGGGCGATGCCGTAGCGCTCCTTGCCTCCTTTGGCGAAAGCAGGCACGTCTCGGAAGGAAGGTGGCTGAGGCGTACCCAGGACGTGCTGCTGCCAGTGGCGGATCAGGTCGAAGTCCAGGGTGGCGCCGCGTGCCGCATCTGCGCGCAGCAACTGCAGGGCCGAGAGCAGACCTTCGGCCCGGACAGGGTCCAAGGCGCCGTCGAAGGCCCGGATATCCTCGACCGCCCCGTCGCGTGACGGGGCGACCGGCCCTTCGCCACCATCCGGGGCTTCATGCCATGGCACGATCTCGCGCGCCGAGAGCCAGCTCTGCAGGTGGTCAGGTGCCGGCTCGGAGGCCCGTGAGGTGGCGTCCGACCGCAACGACCGCGCGAGGCGCTCGGCGACGCCGTCGACCACCACCACGTCCGGGCCGATCCAGCTCTCAAATCGCCCGCCGATCGCCTTGTCGACCAAAGCCTCCGCGACATCGGGGCGGACTCCCCAGCGGCTGAGGAACCAGGTGAGCACCTGCCGGCAGTGGCCGTGCCAGCCACTGCCGCAGCCGGTGCGGTCGACAACCTGGAGGATCAGGTTGCGGGCGGCCCGCTCCCACAGGATCCGCTGGTCCTCGACCGGCCGCAGTTCCAGCGGGTACCTCTCGAACCAGTCGGCGAGACTCTCCAACCAGGCGCGCCACTCACAGAGTGCCGCGACGACACGGTCGAGTGTCTCCTCCGAGGTGGTGATCGAGTCGCGGGGACAGCACCAGCTGCCGACCGGCCCGCCGTCGAAGTCTCCCTCGTCGTGCGCCCAGCGCCAGCCCGTGACCCACCGGCCGTAGCGGCGGGCCAGAGCATGCGACATGGCATCGGCCCAGACCTTGCCCTGGTCCCAGCTCCAGGCGCTCATCGCCGGGTCGCCGAGTGGGACGTCGGGACGGCGAGGCACACACCGGGCCGGCCCCAGCGACCGCACCACCTGCGCCGCCGTAGAGCTGTCGAAGGAATGACGGGCGGGATCCACCTCGTCCCAGCTCAGGTCGGCAGGGGCCAGCTCAATGAACACCGCGCAAGTGTGCCGTTCCGCCGGCCCCCGTTCAACCGGATATCGCAGGGCTGGAATCGCGCACCGCCTCCCCGCCTCCCGGCAGCAGTTGGCTCTCGCCTGGCACCTGCAGCGGTCGCCGTCCATGGTGCTGATCCCCGGCACCTCGTCCGTCGCCCACCTGCGCGAGAACGTCGCCGCCGCCGAGCTGGTACTTCCTGCCGACGCCATCGCCGAGCTCGATGCCGTCGGCCAGTAAGCCGGTTGCCGCACTCCCTCCACAACCACTCCCCGAGGTCACCGACCGCAGGCGGTGGCCTCGGCGCATATCCGTGCCGACGTCAATGGTCTGACGTGGCCCCACTCCTCCGGTCCTCGCCGGCCCCAGTTCGAGATTTCTGGTGCGCGTGTTCGGGCTTGAAGTGGCTCCGGCTTCCGGTCGGCGTTGGTCCCGATTCGACAGGGCGGCCATGCCGATCTGAGGGGCCAGTTCAGGCTTCGGTTGCGTCCAGGGGCATGTCGCCCTCGTCGATGGTCAGGACCGGTGCCGTGGCTGCGAGGGTGTACAGCTGACCAACTCGCCTATGGTGTCACCAGCTGGAACCATCGCCTTGAGAACGGTCGTGGCCTGCTCGGCGATACTCACCGGCTCAGCCGGCCGCCCGCAGCGGGCATCCGGTGCCCACGCGTGCGTCGAGGTCGGCCCGCAGGGCGGCAAGCTCCGCCATGCGCGCATCGATGACCTTGATCTTCTCCTCGAACAGCGCGGACAACGCCTCAGCGGTGTCGGGCGCGTCACGCAGTTCCTTGCCGGTCCGGGCGATCTCGGCCAGCGAGAAGCCGAGCGTCTGTGCCGTGCGGACGTACTGCAGCCAGGGCACCGACTCCGGCGGGAAGTCGCGATAACCGTTGGCCAGCCGCCGCCCGGTGACGAGGCCGGTCTTCTCGTAGAAGCGGATGGCGTCCCTGGTCAGTCCCGCTTGCGCGGCCAGTTCCCCGATACGCACGGCTCTCCCCCTGAACTGCGGACTTGACCTTGGACAGTACTCCACTGTTTACCGTCATGGCGTCCAAGCAGGAGACAGCAGGAGCCTCGCCGTGATCCGTCCTTTCGCCCCTTCCCGCCCCGCCTATCTCCGCGCCGTACGCACGAGTGCCTGGTACGACCTCGTGGTCACAGCCGGATTCGCCACGCCCTGGACCTACGCGCTGGTGCACGAGGCGCTGTCGAAGCTCGGTGACGCGCTCGGGCTGGGCGCCCTGCCCGCCCTCGACCCGATAGAGATCCTTTACGCGAATCTGATGGGCTCGGTGGTGGTCGTCTGGGCGCTCCTCCGGATCGTCAAACCGCTGCCGGTGCACGGGCTGTTCGACGGCGTCGCCCGCACGCTGTTCGCCGCGTGGCAGGTGTACGCCCTGGCCCACGGTGCCCCGCGCTGGCTGTGGCTGTTCTTCGTCGTCGAGGTGACGTTCGGCGTGGTCCAGCTTGTACCGTGGTGGCGGGCTCGGCGCACCGGCCTCATGGACCCCTCTGTCGGAAAGCCGCTCGGCGCCGCGGGCCGGTAATGCCCAGACGGTTCTCCCGGCCGAAGTCCACTCGCCAGGGGCTTCGTCGATCTGTTTGGAGCAACTGCGGTATCGACGCACCAGGTTGGAAGCAGCCCAGGGTGTGGGCGAACCGTGGCCCCGCCGTGCGGCGGGGCCACGGATGTGGACATGGGCTTTCCGGTGTGGTCCTCAGTCGGAGCAGCTGGGTGCAGAGTCGGCGGCGTTGTCCGCCGGCTCGGCGGTTACGGTGAGCGCGCTTGTCCGCGCGGCAACGCCACTGTAAAGAACCGCTGTTCAGAGGTTGTCCGCCAGGAAAGTCAGACCAGCGATGAACCCGATGAAGGCGAGGCCGATCAGGGCGCAGATGAACAGCAGCAGCCAGCCGAGCAGGATTCCGGCCAAAGCCATTCCACGCCCGTCGTCACCGAGCCGGCGGCCGCGGTGGCGGCCGACGTGCCCGGAGACGATGGCCGTCAGGGCGGACAGCACGGCCATCGAGACGAAGATGCCGGGGTTCAGCCAGGCGATGCCCGTGAAGAAGTTTCCGAGTGAGGCGTACCCGCAGGCGGCGAAGAACAGGCTCACCTTCGCCGGACGGTTTCTGCCGGGTGCGGACTGGGCCTGTTCCCCCCGAGCTCTCATGTTCTCGGCACTGCTCACGTTCCGCCCCCTTGGCCACCCTGTGCTGAACCACGAATCCTACGGCGGTTTCACGGTGAATCTCTGATGCCTGAGCCGGGACCGCAGTCCACGACCTCGGGCCTGACGCAGACGGCGAACGGTTCAGAGACCGAACCCGTGCGGAGGCAGGCCGAGGGTGAAGAACGCCTCCCGCACGACAAACTGCTCGGTCTTGTCGAAGTCGCCGTCACGACCGGAGGAACATCCGCTTCCCGCAGACGCGGAACCAAGTCGCCGAGGGGGCGATGCTGTCCGAGGCCGGCTCACCTCAAGTGCCGCCACCACAGAAGCTGAGCCCGAACCGCTACCCGTGGACAAAGCCACGTTGTGTGTTGCTGGCGGGGGTCGGGGCACTTGGTCCGGTGAAGGTTCCTGCCGTGTTTCCCTCGTCGCGACAGGAACCCTTGTTTCCCGTTCTGTTGTGCGATGCGGGTCCGAGTGTGCGAAGAAACGTGCAGGGCACCCGTTACCAAGATCGTGCCCGTTGCGGGGGTTGTGCGCCGGGTGGTGTGGGGGGTTGTGCGCCGGAGCATGCAAGGGCTTGCTGTTGATCATTGAAGGGTGGGTGTAGCGGTCAGGGGAGGTCGGGACCACGCCCGCCCACCATGGGTGCCCGCTACAGGCGACCGTAACGGAAATGTCCGTAATCGGTAACTGGTCGCGGTGGGCCTGCCGCCGGCCCCGCCGACGGGTCACAGTTTGGTCCTCGGCCCACGAGGGGCCGGGATCCCGCACCGTCCTCCTGGCCTATATCGGCTGGTGGGGCACTGTTCTTGAGGGGGCATCACCCTATGTCTGCTTCTGTCACCGCCCGCCGTATCGCGGCCACTGTCCTGGCCGCCGGCGCCGTCGTCTCCGCTGTAGCCCTGCCGGCCTCCGCTCACGACAACGACCGCAACCGGCACTCGCGGGTCGAGATCAGCGCCGTCCGGGCCGACAGCCCCGGCCGTGACACCCGGACCAACCGGTCGCTGAACGGCGAGTGGGTCGCGATCACCAACAACGACCGTCGCGCGGTGAACCTCAACGGCTGGACGCTGCGCGGCGAGGACGGCAACCGCTACCGCTTCGGCAATCTCCGTCTCGCCGGCCGGGCCACCGTCCGCATCCACACCGGTATCGGCCGCGACACCCGTACGGACCTCTACCAGGACCGCCGCAACTACGTGTGGAACGACCGCTCCGACACCGCGACGCTGCGCGACGGTCGTGGCCGCACCGTCGACACCGAGTCCTGGGGCCGGGGCCACCACCGCCGCTGATCCCCGGCGGTGCGCGGCCGACCGCCTTACGGCGGGCTGAGCGCACCGCCATCCGATGCAGGTAGTGCGCCGGGCAGCCCGATCTGCCCGGCGCACACACGCGTAGAGGTGCCTCGGCAAGCGGGTGCTGCTGCGGGTGACCGCAGTGCCCTGTGTCCACGGTGATGCGAGTCACGTGCCGGGGGAGGGGTGGGTCGGAACATCTTTCGGTGGTTGACCGTTCATCTGTACGTGGGTACGGAGGGGACAGTGTCCCCGGGCCTCACCTGTAGCCCATGGGGAAGATCGTTCGGCTGAAGCCCCATGGAGCCCTCCGCCGAGAGGCGACCGCCCTCCGAACCCGCACCCCTACCGCCCCGGCTGGTCTCCCCCCGACCAGCCGGGGCATTCCCGTACACGGGTGCCGGACGTCCACGACGTATGCGGGCTCCTTCACCGCGGCCGAGCGGAACCTCCACCACCACGGCCCGCGCCCGTCGAGCAGCTCACCGGGCCCGGTCCGGCGACCCTGCATGATCGCTTTGACTTCGGTTTCCGGCTCAGCATCCCCTGGACCCCGGGCCCTCGCGGAACGCTCCGGGTGTCATGCCCGTCCGCAGGCGGAAGAACTTGGTGAAGTCGCTCGCATCGGTGAACCCGAGCCGCACGGTGACCTCCTTCGCTGTCAGGCCGCTGTGCTGCAACAGGCGCTTGGCCTCCAGCAGGACGCGGTCGTCGACGTACTGCTCGGCCGTACGTCCCGTCGCGGCGAGCGTGGCACGGGTCAGAGTGCGCGGGCTGTAGCCGAGCGCGGCCGTGTGGTCCTCGACGCGCCGGGTCACCGCGTGGTCCCGCTCGACGGCGGTGTGAAAGCGACGGAACGCATCGGCGGGAACGCCCCCGCTCTCCACTTCGACAACGTCAAGGGCTTCACCGACGCCCGGATCGCGATGAACGTGCACGGCTCCTGGGCCAACCACGCGCTCGCGCTCGGGTTGCCGAAGCACACGCCGGTCAAGGAGCAAGTGGCGGAGTTCGCGCGGCGCTGGGACGCATTCCCCGTCGCGCCCGAGCGCCGCGAGGACGCCCCCTGGCGCGAGAACACGCAAGAGGGCGCGGACGTCGACCTGTTCTCGGTGCTTCCCCTGTTCCGCCTCAACGACGGCGACGGTGGCTTCTATCTCGACAAGGCCGCCGTCGTCTCCCGCGACCCAGAGGGCCCGGACGACTTCGGCAAGCAGAACGTCGGTACGTACCGCATCCAGGTCATCGGGACCAACCGGCTCGCCTTCCAGCCCGTGCCCATCCACGACGTGGCCAAGCATCTGCGCAAGGCCGAGGAAAAGGGCGCAACGATCCCGTGATGGCGATCGTGGCCGGGATGCCGATGGCGTACGACCAGAGCGAGTACGAGATGGCGGGCGCCCTGCACGGCGCACCCGCGCCGATCGCCACCGCGCCGCTCACCGGCTTCGACGTGCCCTGGGGCAGCGAGGTCGTCATCGAGGGCGTCATCGAGTCCCGCAAGCGCCAGATCGAGGGCCCCTTCGGGGAATTCACCGGTCACCACTCGGGCGGCCGCCGCATGCCCGTCATCCGCGTGGACCGCGTCTCGTACCGCACGAACCCGGCCTTCGAGTCGCTCTACCTCGGCATGCCGTGGACCGAGTGCGACTACCTTGTCGGACCCAACACGTGCGTACCGCTGCTTAAGCAGCTGCGCTCCGAATTCCCCGAGGTGCAGGCCGTCAACGCCATGTACACGCACGGCCTGCTGGTGATTATCTCCACGGCCAAGCGGTACGGCGGCTTCGCCAAGGCCGTCGGCATGCGCGCCATGACGACGCCGCACGGGCTCGGATACGTGGCACAGGTGATCCTCGTCGACGAGGACGTCGACCCCTTCAACCTGCCCCAGGTCATGTGGGCCATGTCCGCCAAGGTCAACCCGAAGGACGACGTCGTGATCGTCCCCAACCTTTCGGTGGTCGAACTCGCGCCTGTCGCCGAGCCCGCAGGCATCACCAGCAAGATGATCATCGATGCGACGACACCGGTCGAACCCGACGTCCGCGGCAACTTCTCCACTCCGGCCAAGGACCTGCCCGAGACCGCCGAGTGGACCGACCGCCTGCAGCGCCTCATTGCGGACCGCGGCTGACACCCCCCTTCCTCGCCGAATAGGACAACTCCCATGAACCACCTTCCCGTTGAATGTCCTCGTTGCGCCTTTGAGAAGATCTTCCGGCTTGCCACGTCCCCCGTCCCCGGGGTGTGGGACGTGCTCCAGTGCGGCCGCTGCCTCTACACCTGGCGTACCGGCGAACCAGCCCGCCGCACCCGGCGCGACGCCTACCCCGACAGCTTCAAGCTGACAGTGGCGGACATCGAGAACGCGATCGAGGTGCCCACGGTGCCACCGCTGCTCAAGTGACGTCCCTGGCACGCCGGCTACCACCCCAAGATGCAGAGCTCACGAACGGGAGCATGGGCCTATCGGACGAGGCCAGTGGGAACGGCTCCCGGCCAAGCGGTACGCGCCGGCAGCGAAGCCGTCCCGCTGGGCCGGACAGCCACACCTGGACGAAGGTCCCGCAGAACCTGCATGCGCCCCGCGCCGAGTCGCGCCGGGCCCAGCCGATCCAGGAGACCGACATGGCCGTCATGCGACCAGCAGACACCCTCATGCGGAAGGCGCGCGCCCAGGCAGGACACCAGGACGACCTGCTCGTTCATCTTCAGTGCGGCCAGGTTGGCGGCGGCTCAGCGAGCAGAGGCGACCCGTGATCGTGGGCGCTGGTGATGACCTCGCCCGCATTGAGATGATCACCATCATGACCACCCCGTTGCGCATGGACAGAATTCTCGGTGACCGTCCCTTCGCCGAGGTCGGTGATCCCGCTCTCGCCGTCGGTGACGAGGGTCGCCGCCTCCTGGCAGTGGCGGGCACGCACCTGACAGTGGGAGGCATACCCGGGTTCCGCCGTATAGCGCCGGTTGGTGTCTACAGCACGGACGACCTGGCCTGCCGCGCCCTTCTCCACGGGCGCTATCCCGTACACGCGATGGCCTTTCACCCCAGGCTTCCCCTCCTCGCTATCGGAACGGGTGGTTACGACGGTGGCTACTTCTTCGAAGGGGAACTGCTCCTGCTGGACCTGGAGACGGGTGCGGCCACGTCGCTCATCGAGCACGAGCTCGGCCGCCAGGTTTTGGGTCTGGAATGGCTCGACGAACAGAAACTACGCGTGCTCATGGCACCGCCTGACGACTGGCAGGACAAAGACGCGTGGAGCGAGGGGCACATGGCGGTGGTACATCGGGCCGACTGGAGGGCCCTACCGCCCCAGTCGATCACCGGGCACGACCTTGCCGGACCACGGGTGGCGGCACCGCGGCCCGACGGCAGGGAGAGTGCCCGCCGAACGGTTTCCGGTCTGAGCACGGACTGGGATCCGCGGTGCAACGTTCGCGCGGTCGAGGAACTGTCCGACGGCAGGATCGTGGCGGCGCTCGACGGTGCCCGACTGGAGTCCTGGCTCCCCTCGGGACAGCGGCAGTGGGCTGTTCCGGACGACGACGGCGGTGGCCGTGACATCGTCATCGCTGCGGATGAGCGATCGGCCTGGGTCGGTTTGGCGCGTCCTGAGTGGGAGAAAGCTCGCCAGGCCGTGGTCCGGCTCTCACTCGAGGACGGGCGACAGCTCGACCGCCTCGCCTCCTCCGCCCCGATGTCTCTGGTGCGCTGCGCCGACGGTCTGCCGGCCCTCGGGCCCGCAGGATCCCTCGGTGGGCGCAGCAGGCTTCGTATCCGGCACGGCAGCCGGATCTACTTCCGGGAGACCGTACGCAAGGAGGGCAAGCGCATTCCTGGACGGGGGGAAACCTGGCTCGCCGCCGCCAGTCTGGAGGCGATTCCGGTTGCCGAGCAGCCGCGTGAGCCGGCGGAAGCGGAAGTTCGACGGCTGTTTCCGTACTCCTGGGCGGCAGGTGAGACGCACTTCGCGGGGCCTGGCGTGGAGACTGCGGAGGGTGACCTGGTCCACGCCGGCACGGTTCACCACGGTCGCGGATTGCAGCCCGGTGGCTCGTTCGTCGTTCGGCGTAAAACAACGACAGGAGAGCCGACCTGGGTTTTTCGGACAGACCGGAGGGCCACCGGTCTCGACTCCGACACCGAGACCGTCTACGTCACCTACGACGATGGCGAGATCGTCGGGCTCGATCTCCGTGACGGCACCCTGCGCTGGCGTCGGCATCTCACTGTTGCGGCAGTGGCCGTCCTGCCAACCGCGCTGACCGTGGCCGGGCTCGGTCGGCCGCTCATCGGCACCAGTGACGGGCGACTGCTGGTCTGCTCGCTCGGCTAGGGCCTCTCGTCCGGATCATGCTGGGGTCGTGCGAGGCCTGATCCAAACGAAAGGCCCCGGCGGACGGGCGGGGCGGGTCAGTTGGCGGGCGTCTCGCCGTACGCGCCGAAGCCCGCCACCACCAGGCCGTCCCGGAAGGTCAGCACCTCGCTCACCCTGCCGCCGATCTGGTTGAGGTAGTCGATGACGAGTGCGTCGACACTCGCCCGTACGTCCATCACCTCGAAGCTCAGATCGGGGATCCGCTGGAGCCCCGCCGCCCAGTACGCACGCAGGGCGGCTTTGCCGTGCACGGTGCCGGCCGGGTCGCCCGTCAGCCGGGCGATCATGGGCGAACTGAAGGTCACGTCGTCGTGGTAGTGCGCGAGAATGCGGTCCAGGTCGTGGGAGTTCCAGTCGTCCTGCCACTGAGCGGCGAAGCGACGGGCGAAGTCGAGATCCATACGGATCATGATGCGGCAGAGCGATGGTGGACGCGTGCGCTTTGCACCTATACCTGGGAGTGGCCGGCCCACACCCTCGCCGCCCACGCCGACGTACTCGAGCCCGCCGACGGCGGGTCCTGGCTGAGGATCGGCATCGACGGTGCCCCCGCCGCCTGCCCGGCGGAGCCCGCCGGACAGCTCGCCGAGGCAAGCGGGGTCCTCTGGACCGGCCTCGATCGTGGTGTGTTCGCGCATGAGGGTGACCACCTTGCGGGCTGGCAGGGCGAACCCGTCCACGTCACGGAGGACCACCTGGTCTGTCGTGGCCGTCAGGCGTCCGGCCACGACTGCCTGGAACAGTCCCTGCATACGGTTGGTGCTGACCATCAGTCCGCTCGGACGGAAGTCATGCTGTCCTGGCCGGACTCATTCCGAGATCGCGGAGAGGTCTCGGAGCGAGTCCGGCGCGGTGCTGGACCCGGACGGTGCTGGGGTCAACAGACCTCAGCCCGTGCTACAGCTGCTTCGCGGCAGCGAGCGCGCTGAAGGCCTTTGGTCGGCTCCGGACCAACGGAACGGCGCTCTTATGCTCGGCGTGGCGGTGCATCTCGCATTTCCGGGGCGGGTACGGGGGCGCTGCGGTGAGGCGGATCGCTCGACCCGGTGTCCATGGACGTCGTGGGTGAGGTTGGACGGTCGCCTGAGTCGGCGGAAGTGAGCAGGTCGAGTCCTACTACGAGGGCGGCACGCCGTTTGTCCTCCACGCTGCCTTTGGCGTCTTCCAACGCTCTTGGGGCTGCGTGTACGGCTACCAGAGCGGTTACAGAACGCAGTTGGCCGGCCAGGTCGGCTTCCGGGTCCCGGAAGAGAGCCAGGGCGCGCGTCCACAAATCGCGGTACGCGGCGCCGACCGCGAGGTCGCGCAGGACACCGTGGTTCTCTTGGAGGATCGCGAGGAGCGGTGCTGCATGGGAGAGTGCGGCTTCGTACCGGCGGAGCGCCTCTTGCCGGGTGCTCAGACCGGGAAGTTGGCCTTCTGCCCATGCGATGACGTCTTGGACGGGCTCGAGGTGCTCGTCGAAGAGCTCGGCGAGGATGCCTTCCTTCGTCTTGAAGTGGTAGTACACCGCTGCCTTCGTGACGGCGAGGTGCTCGGCGATCTCACGCAGGGAGGTCTTGTCATAACCCTGGTCCCTAAAGAGCTTCAGTGCCGTCTGCTTGATGCGTCGGCGGGTGAAGCCCCTGGCCATGGCGTGAGGTCCCTGTCTGTGAGGCGTCTGGCCCTGACGGTCAAGGCGGGACGGCGTGCTGTGGTGCCCGGTTTCGCATGTAACGGCAGGCCAGGGCCCCGTACGGGGGTGCGTACGGGGCCGAGGCGACGTTCGGGCGGTGCTAGCCGGTCGTCTTGGCGGTGGAGACAGCAGCGGCCGGAGTGTTGTCCGTGCTGGATCCGCTCGCGAAAGAAGCGGAAGCCCATGTTCTATGGCATCGGTCACAGCGGCCCGCCTGCCAACGGGTGCACTTAGTAGATACAGCACGGCGGATATCAGGGCTTATGTCCGTATTGCCCCTTATTTGGATCCTGTCGTGCGTCCGGGGATTCCGCCCGGCCGGCCCGCACGCCCGTTGTCCTGTGGTGTAACGCTTCTGACGCCGCGACAGCTTCCCGCTCCTGCCGCCATGTGTGGACCGAAGGCCCGCACACACCCCTGGAGAGGCCCCGGGACCTACGGGGCGACCTAGTGGAGGGACCCCTTGTGCTCCCTGTCGAGGCGTTCTAAGAATGGCGACCCACAGGACGTCGCCGCAGTTCGGAACCGGTGTTCACGCAGTCGACCACGCACCGGGCGCTCGGCGTCACCGAGTGAGTAGGAGCCCCCCCGTATGAAGTCGTCTCGAACCTCCGCGAGGATTCTCGCCCTTGCTCTCGGCCTGGGTCTGGCCTCCAGTGCGCTGGGAGTGGCGGTGCCGGCGAGCGCCCTGACGGCCGCCACCCCACCCGCTGCCGCCGATACCTCCGTGGCGCGGTACGCCGGGTCGGTCCAGGAGGCTGCGAACAACAAGGCGTTCTTCGGCGCCGTGCTCCGGTCGGTCGCGGAGAAGCGCGCCGCCCAGCCGAACGCGCGGGCGGTGACCGTCTACTACGACGCCTCCCAGGCGCCGAGCTTCCGTTCGGAGATATCGAGCGCGGCCTCGATATGGAACAGCTCCGAGTCCAACGTCAAGCTCCAGGAGAGGTCGAGCGGTGCCGACTTCTCGTACCACGAGGGCAACGACTCACGCGGGTCCCACGCCGACAGCAACGGCCACGGCAGCGGCTACATCTTCCTCGACTACACCCAGAGCCGGCAGAACGACACGATCCGCGTCGTCACCCACGAGACCGGGCACGTGCTGGGCCTGCCGGACGACTACAGCGGGCCGTGCAGTGAGCTGATGTCGGGCGGCGGCCCCGGCCCGTCCTGCACCAACCGCTATCCGAACGCCACCGAGCGCGCGCGTGTCGACCAGCTGTGGGCCACCGGACTCGCGCAGGCCCGGCACTCGCACGGGCCCTGGGGGCGGTGAACCAGGCCGGCTGACGACCTGAGCGCTGCACCCGCCGGTACGGACCGCGGCCCCGGGCCGCGGTCCGTACGTGTGCTCGCCGAGCCGTTCGCTGCGCTCATCCGCACTGTCCGCGACCTGCTGCCCGACCCGGGCCCCTCCCGTCAACTCGATCGCCGAACTGTTCGGCCTCTCCCCGGGCACCTTGTGCAACCACATCCCGGACCTGCGCGAGCTGCGCGCAGGTGCCGTGCTCCGTCAGCTCGAAGCGCCGACGCGGTGGACCCACTCCAGCAAGATCAATCTCAGCGGCATTTTCTCCACCCGGACTATTCACACCCGCCGCCGCACACCATCAAGGGGACGGCGGACACCTTCGAAGCCCGCCCATGACGTGCACGCCACGCGGTGGCCGGACGAGATCCGCAGTCCCGAGTCCCTCGGTCGGAAGCACGTCGACCTCGACCAGAGGGAGATCGACCGGGCCGTCCGGCTCACCGAAGCGACGGCGGTCGATGCCGCCCTCGCTCGGGGGATCGTGCGCCATCAGTGCGGTGTCCGGCTCGCGGGCTCAGGCGAGGGCGGTGGTCAGCAGGGTGAAGGCGGCGATGATGACGGCGACGCGGATGTAGTGGAAGCGGTCCCAGCGGTTCATCTGCTCCTTCCAGTCCTCAGGCCGGTTCTCGGGGGTCCAGGTCTTGCCCTGGTTGTTGATCGGGACGAGCAGCAGAAGCGACATGATCACGCTCAAGATCAGCAGCGCGCCGGCGATGACGACCAGGCCGGCACCGGGGTGATGCCATCCGGCGACGGCCCAGACCGCGCTCAGGACGAGGGAGCCGATGTACCAGAACGGCATCACGGCACCGAGCATCCGGCCCCCGTGAGCGCGGCCGAGTTGGCCGCTGTTTTCGGGGAGTGCGTTGAGGATCGGGTTGATGACGAAGGCGACGGAGAACTCCACCCCCACCATCAGGCCGACGACCACGGTGGTGAAGACCTCGAGTGCGTTCAGCATGATGACCCCTCCTGGGATCTAGCATCGCTAGGTGATGAGGCAACGCTAGTACTGCTGCCGCTCGATTGTCTAGCGGTGCTAGGATCGAATCATGTCGGTACAAGAACGCAAGGAGCGCGAACGGGCGGGCCGTGAGCGCCTCATCGTGGCGACGGCCCGCGAACTCGCCGAGCAGCAGGGCTGGGACGCGGTCACCACCCGCCGGCTTGCCGAGCGCATCGAATACAGCCAGCCCGTCCTGTACAGCCATTTCCGTGGCAAGCGCGAGATCATCGGCGCCGTCGCCCTCGAGGGTGCCACCGAGATGGCCGCGGCGCTGCGGGCCGCGACCTCCGCCGCGGAGGGCCCTGGCGCCCGGGTCACCGCCCTCGCCCGCGCCTACCTCGACTTCGCCGAACGCAACCCGGCGGTCTATGACGCCATGTTCCAGCTCGACGGCGGCCTGGCGTTCGCACACGAAGACACCCCCGAGCCACTGAAGGACGCCTTCGCCGCACTGCTGGAGAACCTCGGCGAGGTCGCCGGGGACGGCGTCCACCCGGCACTGTTCACCGAGGCGTTCTGGGCGGCCCTGCATGGACTCGCCACCCTGACCCGGGCGGGACGGCTGCCGCCGGAGGACACCGAGCGGAGGGTGGAACTGCTGGTGGACCGGCTCGCCATGGTCTGACACGCCGTCCCGGAGGGCACGCAGCCGGGGTCCTGGGGCCCCGCTGCCTGCCGGCGGCACCGCTTCCCGTCACTCGCGCCCACACGGCGCAGCCGAAGATCGCGGGGCCCGTCCCCGAAGGAGCACCCGCCCCGGAAGCTGCGTTCATCGATCACGACCCGATACGCGCCCTGATCCGCACGGCGAGTGCCGGGGCGATCCGAGCCGACAGCTCATGCGACGCGGCCGTCCGTGCCTAGCTGGCCGCCGAGCGGACGAGTCGAAGCGTTCGCCGCCTTCAACGTCTTCTGCCAGGCCGGCATCCTGATCGGCCCGATCGCCGAAATGGCCCTGCTGGCCCGGGGTTTCAGCGTGGTGTGCACCGTCCCGGCATTCGTCTTCGGCGCCCTCGCCGTGCTCCAGGCTCGCGCGTCGCCTGCGCGCCCGTCGGCCGACCGGGGTGCCGAACCCGCCTGGCGGGCGGTCGCCGCCGGCCGGCGCCACAGGCGGTTCCGGTACCCGGATGACGCGCTGGGGTCGGGGTCCCGTGCGCGGTGGTCCGGCCCCGGTCGGTCAGCGGGCGGTAGGCGCCGTGGCGTCGGCGGGGGTGTCGCGGAGGCCCAGGCGCAGGTGCTCGACGTGGAAGAGGGCCTGCTCCAGGAGCTCCGCGACGTGGTTGTCGTACAGCGCGTAGATCACGGAGCGGCCTCGGCGTTCGCCGGTGACCAGGCCGAGGTTGCGCAGCAGGCGCAGCTGATGGGAGCAGGCCGACTGTTCCATGCCGACGGCGCCGGCGAGTTCGGTCGCCCCGCACGGGCCCTCCTGGAGCCGGGTGAGGATGCGCAGCCGGGAAGGCGTGGCCAAGGCCTGGAGGGTGGCGGCCACATCGGTGGCACCCACAGCTTCGAGCCGCTCGCGTGCGGTGGCGGTGGTTTTGGCGTCAGCTCCGTGGCCCATGGCGTTCATCCTACGGAGACTCTGAAATGAATAAGTCTTCATGTGTTCCTGTATCGTGGGGCGCGACTCCGGGCACTCCCGTGTGCCCGTACGGCCTCATGCGTCCCCCCGTGAAGGACCACCCCTCTGATGACCTCCACCCTGACTCCGTTGTCGACCGACCGGGGCGCGGCCGCCCCGCGCGGAGGGGCCGCGCCCCGGCGGCGTACCCACGCGTTCGCGCTCGCCGAGGTGCGCTGGGCCGCGACCGCGACCGTTCTGTTCCTGCTCGCGCTGGCCCTCCAGTTGACCGGAGCCCCCGCGTGGGCGTGGGGCCCGCTGTACGCGCTGTCCTACGCCACCGGTGGCTGGGAACCCGGCTGGGAGGGCCTCAAGGCACTCAAGGACAGGACGCTCGACGTCGACCTGTTGATGATCGTCGCGGCGCTCGGGGCTGCGGCGATCGGACAGGTGATGGACGGTGCTCTCCTGGTCGTCATCTTCGCCACCTCGGGCGCACTGGAGGCGCTCGCCACGGCTCGCACGGCCGAATCCGTACGAGGGCTGCTGGACCTGGCACCTGCCACAGCCACCCGCCTCGACGCCGACGGAGGTGAGGAGACCGTCGCCACCGAGGAGCTGGCGGTGGGCGACACCATCCTTGTACGGCCCGGCGAACGCGTCGGCGCCGACGGTCGTGTTCTGGACGGGGCCAGTGACGTGGACCAGGCGACCATCACCGGTGAGCCGCTCCCCGTGGCCAAGGGCACGGGGGACGAGGTCTTCGCGGGCACCCTCAACGGCACCGGTGCCCTGCGAGTCGGCGTCGAGCGCGACGCCTCCGACTCGGTGATCGCGCGGATCGTGCGGATGGTGGGGGAGGCGTCGGAGACCAAGGCGCCCACGCAGTTGTTCGTCGAGAAGGTCGAGCAGCGGTACTCGCTGGCCATGGTGGGGGCGACCCTCGCCGTGTTCCTCGTGCCGCTCGCCTTCGGTGCGGAGCTGACCGGCTCGCTGCTGCGCGCGATGACCTTCATGATCGTGGCCTCGCCGTGCGCGGTGGTGCTGGCGACCATGCCTCCGCTCCTGTCCGCGATCGCCAACGCCGGACGGCACGGCGTCCTCGTGAAGTCCGCCGTCGTGATGGAACGCCTGGGACAGATCGACACGGTGGCACTCGACAAGACCGGCACGCTCACCGAGGGCACACCGCGCGTCACCGATGTGCGGCCGCTCGCCGGATCCGGCCTGGACGAGACCGGACTGCTGGTCCTCGCGGCCGCGGCGGAGCACCCGAGCGAGCACCCACTGGCCCGCGCCGTCGTGGACGAAGCGCGCGAGCGCGGGCTGAAGCTGCCCGTCGCCAAGGACTTCGACTCCGCACCGGGCGTCGGGGTGAGCGCCACCATCGACGGCTGCACGGTCACCGTGGGAGCACCGGCGCGGCTGCTCGACCGAGCGGCCGACGCCGCCTCCGCCGGTGCGGCTGTCGTCGTGCGCGAACTGGAGGACGACGCATGTACGGCGGTGCTGGTCATGGCGGACGGAGCGCCGGCGGGTGTGCTCGGTATCGCCGACCGGCTGCGCCCGGACGCCGCCGCCACCGTCACGTCCCTCACCACCCTCACAGGGACCGCACCACTGCTGCTGACCGGCGACAACCCCCGCGCCGCCGCTCGCCTGGCCCAGGACGTCGGCATTCGCGTCGTCCGGGCCGGTCTGCTGCCGGAGCACAAGGTGAGCGCGGTCAAGGAGTTGGAAAGCGCGGGCCGCAGGGTTCTCGTCGTGGGCGACGGTGTCAACGACGCCCCGGCCCTGGCCGCCGCCCACACCGGTGTCGCCATGGGCCGGGCAGGCTCCGACCTCGCACTGGAGACCGCCGACGCGGTGATCGTCCGCGACGAACTCGCCACCGTCCCCACGGTGATCGCTCTCTCCCGGCGCGCCCGCCGACTGGTCGTCCAGAACCTCTTCATCGCTGGTCTGTTCATCACCGGCCTCGTCGTCTGGGACCTGGCCGGCACACTGCCTCTGCCGCTTGGCGTATTGGGCCACGAGGGCTCCACCGTCATTGTGGGCATCAACGGATTGCGGTTGCTGCGGGACGCCGCGTGGCGTCGGGCCGCCGCATGAGCCGCCGCAAGGCCGTCGTTGCCATGGCGGCACGCTGCACGGTCACCGTCTGCCGAGGCTGTTGCTGCGGTACACCGAAGGTCCCGGGTGTGGACCACGCCGCTCAACTCGCCGAACTGAAGGCCCGGGTGGCCACGATCGCGCAAGTCCGGGCCGTCGACTGCCTCGATGCCTGTGAGCAGGCCAACGTCATCGTCGTACAACCGTCTCCCGCCGGACGCTCGGCCGGCGGCCGACCTGTCTGGCTCGGGCTGGTCAACGACCCGGACGCGACCGGTGACATCGCCGCCTGGATACGCGCCGGGGGACCAGGCCTCGCCGAACCGGCCGACATCCTCGACCCGTACGCCTTCGACCCTTCGCGACGCGTACGAATGGCCATCGAAGACTGACCTTCGTCAGCCGGCGTGCAGCCCGTCGGCGCCGACCGGACGGTCGTGACTGTGGCGCCATCCGGCCGGAATACGGCTGGCACCCACGAGATGCGGGTGCCCGTCCGGAAGGTCGGTGTGCTCGTGCTCCACGCTCATCCCATCGCGCGACGGCCATAGACGCACGGCCAGTAGTGACGCTGCCAGTGCGATCGCGCCAAGGGCGACAACCGCCGACTGCAGGCCCGCCACCGCGCCGAGCCACCCGGCCAACGGATACGTCAGCAGCCAGCAACTGTGCGAGAGCGAGAACTGGGCGGCGAACGCGGACGTCCGCTCCTCGGGTGGAGCCGCGCGGCGGATCAGCCGCCCCGTAGGCGTCAGCACCATCGAGCAGGCGGCACCGAAGGCCGCCCAGGTGACCAGGAGCGCGGGCCACCGCCAAGCGCCGTTACCGGCGACCGTGATGGTGCCCAGCGCGACGAAGACCAGGGGGAGCACCATCGCCCCGCGCAGCATCACCGTACGGTCGGCCACCCGGTCGAGCAGCCGAGGCAGCAGCAGTGCGACGATCATCGAGCCCCCACCGTATGCGCCGAGCGCCAGCGACACGTCGGTGACGCTGCGGGCGAGCTGGTCACGGACGTACACGACACTGTTGACGGTGACCATCGCGCTCGCGGCGGCCACCGCGAGGTTCAGGGCGAGCAGTGCGCGCAGCTGCGGGGTCGCGAAGAAGAGACGAGTGCCCCTGGTCGCCTTCGCGTACACGGTGCCGCCGCCTGTGGCGGAAGCGGCGACCGGTTCGGGCAGCACGGCGGAGACCACGAGCGCGGCCGAGCCCAGGAACCCGAACACCGTGCCGACGAAAAGCCAGTTGTAGGTGGTCAGCGAGAGGAGCGCGGCTGCGAGAGCTGGGCTGAAGAGGCTCTCGAGGTCGTAGGCGAGCCGCGACAGGGACAGCGCCTGGGTGTAGTCGCGCTCGGCAGGCAACGCATCCGGGACGACCGCCTGGAACGTCGGGGTGAACGCGGCCGACGCCGCCTGGAGCAAGAAGATCAGGACGTACACCTGCCACACCTGATGCACGAACGGCAGCGTCAGCGCGACCCCGGCCCTGGTCAGGTCCGCTCCGACCATCAGGACGCGGCGCGGCAGCCGGTCGGCGACCGCGCCAACAGCCGGAGCGATCGCCACGTACGCCACCATTTTGATCGCCAGCGCGGTGCCGAGCACTGATCCGGCGTTGGCGCCTGCGAGGTCGTACGCCAGCAGCCCGAGAGCCACAGTGGCCAGGCCGGTGCCGACCAGAGCGATGATCTGGGCGGTGAAGAGATGGCGGTAGGTGCGGTCGCACAGCACGGAGAGCATGCGGCGGTCCCTCGGCCGGTCGGGGCGGGCACGACTGCTCCCCACTGTACCCACAGGTGCACATCTGCGCACATGTTGACTTTGTGGTTCGCGCAGCCGATTCCCGCCGCCGCCCGCCCGGCCTCTACGCTGTCTCCATGCCTGCTCGCGAGCCCTTGCCAACTGCACCTGATGGGCATCTGCGTGCTCCGGACAGCGTGCGCCTCACAGAGGCGACCGAGGTATTTTCCATGCTGTCCGACGTCACCCGGCTGCACCTGCTGTGGCTGCTCGCGCAGCAGGAGTCGGACGTGAGCTCGCTGACCGAACGATGCGAGGCGTCGCGGACCGCGGTGAGTCAGCATCTGGCGAAACTGCGGCTGGCGGGTCTGGTGGAGACGCGGCGGGAGGGCCGGCACGTCTACTACAGCCTTCGCGACGGGCATCTGCGGCGGCTCGTGGTGGAGGCCCTGAGCTACGCCGACCACCGCGTCAGTGGGAAGGCTCCGCACGACTGACCCGGAGGCGAAAGTACCTGAGCGGCATTTGCCGTTCCTCTGTGCGGAGTTGCTGCATCCCGCGAAAGGGGCGGCGCGGCCGTGCCGGGGCAAAGGGGGAGACTTCGGGCGCGAGGATTGCCTGCCGATACCGCGCACTTGTCGGCAGCCAGGTGACTGGCGACGGCCCCTCACTCCGCGACGCGCTCTGACGACGCCCGCCGAGTGAGGGGCCGGTCCGCCGATGCTGCGCGCCGGACCGGCGCCGGACGAAGTAGCACGCCGCGAGCGCGACCACATCGGCCGCACGATGCCGCCCCACAGACCGCTGTTGTCATCGTCGTCGTTCTTCGCCTCGGCGACGGGAGAGGACGAGGGCTCAAGGGCTTCGGCCGTCGGTGACGCGGACGCCGCGTCGCTCGGGGAGGGGGCTGACCGGCTTCGCCCCTGGCGCGGCAGCCTTGAGCTTCAGCACAGGTCCGGGCTCTCGCCGCCCGCCGCGTGCCGTGCTCAGGAATATTCTGGCGGGACGGTCGGAGACCGTGCCCCGGAGGGTCCGTCGGTCTGGCGGACAGGGCGTGGCTCGTTGTCGAGGGGAGTGGCCCGCGGAACATGCGTGGCTGAATCCGTGTTCTCCCCGCGGCTCGCGCTGTGTTGTTCCCGCCGTCGCGCTGGTGAGATCGCGGCTGGTGCGGTCTCAGGGTTTGCGCAGAGCATGTGTGAGCAACGCGCGTCCCGCGGAGGGAACGCCACATCCGACTCCTCCGCCATGGCGGCGAAGAACCGGCGACCCTCGGGCGACTGTCGCGATGTGGACCAGGCGTAACCCGGGCAGGGCGCCAGCGCGGTGTGCAGGGCATCGCGCCCCAACCCCTTGCGCTGCCAGGAGCCGACGACGGCTATGCGCTCTATGTAGCCCAGTTGGCACGGGTGACAGACGCGGTAGTCCAGCCGTCCGATCTCCCGCGCCTGACCGACCCGTACGACGACGGTCTGATGCCCCGCGGGCATGGCCGCGGTGAGGCGCTCGAAGTGGACGGCATGCAGCCGGTCTGGGTCGGTCACCTCAATCGCCGTGATTCGGCGGGATTCCCTCTGAAGGCCCACTCCATCTTCGGTTCCATGGCAAACCGGAAGATTCGCTGTACCGGCGGGGTGCACAGCAGCGTGATGACAGTAGCGGCGATGAGCGTGACGCCGATCTCGCCGAGCGGCTGGTGGATCCAGTCGTGGTCGTACCAGTGCCAGAACCGGGAGCCCTTGGCCAGGAATCCGTGCAGCAGATAGCCATACAGCGTTCCGGCGCCGAGCGCGGTGAACCACAGCGTGCGCCCGGGCACCCAGGCGAAGAAGCACGCGACCAGGACCATCGAGCAGCCGAAGAGGGCGAGCGTCATGACGGCACCGGTCCAGCCGGGAGCGGCCAGCTCCTGCGCGCTGTCGCGGCGGTAGAACCAGGCCGCGTTCATCCGCGGAGCCGCCCAGTACGCGAAGGCCAGGGCCCCGGCGAACACCGGGACGGCAAGGAGACGGACCTCGGGGCGGCGTACCAGCCGGAAGTGTTCCGGCTTCAGGCACAGGCCCAGGACGAAGAAAGGCAGGAACTGCAGGACGCGCTGCAGGTCCAGGTCGTCGCCGATGTCCGGCGAGACCGAGGCCAGCACCGCGATGGCCAGTGCGAGCGGCAGCGGCCACCGCACCACCTTCCACAGCGGGGTCGTCAGCCGCCAGATGAACAGCGCCGCCAGGAACCATGTCAGATACCAGGGATCCAGCAGACTGATCGGATAGCCAGGGTCGTCGTCCGCCCACCTCTTGAACAGCGAGTACGCGACCTCGAAGACCACATACGGGACGGCGACGCCCGTCACCAGTCGCCTGAGTCGTGCCGGGCTCGCGTCGAAGCTGCGCGAGAAGTAGCCGGAGATGACGATGAACGCCGGCATGTGGAAGGCATAGACGGTGATGTAGATCGCGGCCGCCGCCTGGCTGTCACCGCGCAGCGGCTCACACGCGTGCCCCATCGCCACCAGCACGATCGCCAGGTACTTGGCGTTGTCGAAGAACGCGTCCCGCCTCTGCGCGGGCTTGGAAGGAGGCTGTGCCGAGGGCGTCGTCCATTGTGTCGTCCCGCTGCCTGCAGTCGCCCCGGGGCGCGGCGATGTCGTTTCCTGCGGCCGCGTGGGCCGTATCGTTTTGCTCACCTCGACTCCTGTATGCGATGGATGGAACCCCGACGGGCACATTCGCGTCTTAGGAGGTTTGTGGCTGTGGCGATGCTGTCAGACATCCCAGGCACCGTAGTCACCACTGTCCTCACGTGCAAACCTGTCCTCGTAGCCACGTGCCGGACCGGGCCGTCCTTGCTGTCCAACTGCTGGAAGAAGACGACGTCGGTGAGCTGACCGCTCGCAAAGAGGAGTGCGGAGGTGTCCAGGTCGATCTCGTAGGTGTCGGCCGGCTCGGCCAGGAAGCCCTTGGGTGGGCCGGCCTGTCGGCCCAGGCCCATGCGTACGACGCTGAGTGCGCCGCCGTCGGACTTGCCATGGTCTTCGAGCTCGTCGAGTTGGCCCAGCAACGGTGGGGGCGGTGAACGCACCCCATCTCGTCGCCCCCGTCCGCGCCGGAGCCCGCTTCGAACACGGCAGCTCATCGAGCGCACCGAGACCCACGTAGCATGAGTCACCAGGCCAGTCGCACTGGCTGCCGCCGCGGAGAAAAGGCATGGCGATGGACGAGGGCGAGTGCCTTCACCGCTACGGTCTGCGTCCTGTCGGTGAGGTTCGCGGGCGGCGCAGGGTACATATCCGGCTGGAGCGGCAGGCTCAGGGTGACGGCGACACCGAGCTGATGAAACTGGGCTGCGTTCAGCTGTTCAACGCCGGCAGTCTCGACGATGTATTGCTCATCTGGATGGCCAAGTGCGTCGGCATGGACGCCGACTGCTCGATCCACATCCAGTTGTTGTACGGGAGCGGACTGGCCGGAACCAAGGCATACCCGTTTTCTCAGTGCCTACCCGAAGCCGAAGCGGCATGCAGGTGTGGTCGATGTGCGCGATCGACGCGCTCGGCATCCCCGCCATGCTCGGCCGCGATGTGGTGATCGCCTCCGCCGATCCGGTCACCGGCGAGTCCGTCACGGTGACCGGCGAGAACGGGCGGACGGTGTGGGAACCCGCGTCATCGGTGGTGTGCGTCGGACGCCGGGGCGGAAGCGCCGGACCTGCGGCCGAGGTGTGCTGCGACACCGTGAACTTCTTCACCGGCGCCGCCTCTGCCCAGACGTGGATCATGCAGCACCCGAACGTGAACGGCCAGATCGTGGACCGGACGCGCGCCGAGGAGATCGGCCGGACGACCTTCGGGCCGCTGCTCACCGCCGACTGACCAGCCGCGTAGGACCTGTCAGGCCAGAGCTGCCGCGCCGCTTGACGCTTCCTTCGGCAGCGGCATGGCGAGGGCCCCGGCGACCGGGCTCCCTGCCGTGGCAGCAGGGAAATGAGTGCGGCCGGCTACCGCAGCCGGCCGATGAAGGCGGAGCCAGGGTGCGGATGCGTCGGCCTGCGCCGGCGGTCCACGAGTCCGGTCGGCAATTCCATGGGGGGACCCCGTTGCGTCCGAGTGTCAGTGGCACCGGCGATCCTGCATACATGGATGAGCTGATGCGACGCCGGGTGTACGGGGCCGACCATGATGATCCCGATCCCGGACCGCGGCCGGGCCACGCCTACCGCGAACTGGTCGGCGGCCCCCTGGACGGGCTGCTTGTGGACGTCACCGGATGGGAAGAGGATGCCCTGCGCGAGGGTGCCGCGCTGAGTACGGAGATCGGTGCTCACGGGCCCGGCGGGCGTGCCGTGTACGGCCCCCGGGCTGCTGACCCGAGGTTCTGGGACTGGCAGGGCGACACCCCCTGACCTGGTGCGGTCCGGAATGCGGGGGCGGGGTGTCGGCGTGAGATCGAGGTGCGGACGGCGGCCCGGGTGCATCCTGGCCCGCGGCCAGTTCTCCCTGGCGGCTTCTGGGCTGTCGGTGCCGTCCTGGCTGCCATTGTCGTGAAGATCACGGCGCCGACGGGGTTCGGCCGTCATGTGCATCGCAGCTGACGACAAGAGGGTAGTTCGCCCCATCTCGCGCCTGAACTATGTGAGGTCGGACCGGCACACGGGCTTGTCGTTCCGAGGTTCGCGTGAATCCTACCGAGACAGCTCATACCCTCCCCGGGTATGGTCGGTAACACGCGCAGAGCGAGAAGGAAGAAGGAGCATCGCCGTGGACAGCACTCAGGCAGGCAGGCAGGGCATCGCCCGACTGCTGGCAGTGTGCGCTGTGCTGCTCGGCCTGTTCTTCATGCACGGCGCACCGGCCACTGCCGCGGAGGGATGCCACGGCACCATGACCGCGAGCGCGGCCTCGCCGATGACCGGCGGCCACGACGCCACCATGATGACCACGGTCCACGCCCCCGCCTCGCACGGTCCCGGCCCTGCTGTCCGGGCCGCAGACGCATCGGGAATGCCCGGCGCTCTGTGCGTCTCGACCCCGGCCCACGAGCGGATTCCCCTGCCCGCGCCCGCCATGCTCGGCGTGGCAGGCGCAGCGGTGCTCGCTCTTTGGAGCCTGCTCCGACTGGGGGCAGCGTTCGGCGGGACGGGGCGGCGCGGACCACCGGAAGGTGGACGAGACCTCCTGCTGAAGGTGTGTACCGCGCGGACGTGACAGGTGCGCGCCGGATCCCGGCCACAGGCCGGGACCGGCACCGTGCCCTGCTCGTTTCCGCGCATCACCGGTGTGGTGCGCCCACCCGGAAAGACCCCACTTCGATGATCACCTCGTCCCGTTTCACCGCGCGCCGCCGGGGCCTCGCAGCGGCGTGTGTCGCAGCCGCTCTCGCACTGACGTCGGCCGCCTGCGGTTCCCCCGGTAACTCCTCGTCCATGCCCGGCATGGACCACGGCGCCGTGTCCTCCGCGTCTTCCTCGCCCGGCGCGTCGCCGACGACGGGTGGCATGCCCGGCATGGACATGGCCTCCGGCAACGGCCTGTCCGACACCCAGTGCGGCTACCGTCTCACCTCCAAGGACGCGACCCTGCCGTCCGGCAAGCGGACCGCCTACCGGTTCACGATCACAGGCCCGGACGGCAAGCCGGTCACCGACTTCGCCCTCGACCAGACCAAGCGGATGCACTTCTACGCCATCCGCTCCGACCTGACCGGTTTCCAGCACATCCACCCCACCCGGGCGGCTGACGACACCTGGAGTGCGGACCTGGCTTCCCTCGCCCCCGGCTCCTGGCGCATGTTCGCCTCCTTCACCCCGGATGCCGGCTCCGGCAAGGGCAAGGACTTCGTGCTGTCGCGCACTCTCACCGTGCCCGGCAACGCTACAAAGACCCCACTGTCCGCGCCGACCACCACCACCGAGGTCGACGGGTACACCATCACGGTCGAGGGAGAGCCCATGGCAGGGATGGCGCACCCGCTGACCGTCTCCGTCTCCAAGGGCGGCAAGCCCGTCACCGATCTGCAGCCCTATCTGGACACCTACGCCCACCTGACCGCCTTCCACGAAGGGGACGCCGCGTTCGCCCACCTCCACCCGACCACCAAGGTGACCGGCGATCACGGCGGCCCGGACCTGAACTTCCACGCCGAACTGCCCACCTCCGGCAACTGGCGGCTGTTCCTGCAGTTCCGGACCGGCGGCACGCTCCACACCGCTGCCCTGACCCTGCGCGTCGGCTGACCCCTGGCGGGGCGCCGCCTCATGCGGCGGCGTCCCGTACCCCGGCCCGGCGAACCCACCTCTCAATGGGGGCGTGTCCGCCGGCCGTACGCCGCGCCGTGCAAGGAAGGCTGCACAGATGCACGCCGTACTGCACGCACTGTCGATCACCGGATCCATGACCTGGGAAATCACCTGGGCCCTGATCCTGGGCTTCGCCCTGTCCGCCGTCGTCCAGGCCGTGGTCCGCAAGTCCACCATCGTCTCCCTGCTCGGCGACGACCGTCCCCGCACCCTTGCCGTCGCCGCGGGCCTGGGCGTGGCGTCCTCGTCCTGTTCCTACGCCGCGGTGGCGCTGGCCCGCTCCCTGTTCCGCAAGGGTGCGAACTTCACCGCCGCGATGGCCTTCGAGATCGCTTCCACCAACCTCGTCGTCGAGCTCGGCGTCATCCTCGCGCTGCTGATGGGCTGGCAGTTCACCGCCGCCGAATTCGTCGGCGGCCCCATCATGATCGTCGTACTGGCTGTCCTGTTCCGCCTGTCCTTGCGTGAAAAGCTCCTGCGCCAGGCCCGCGAGCAGGCGGAACGGGGGCTTTCCGGGTCGATGGAGGGCCATGCCGCGATGGACATGTCCGTCCAGCGCGAAGGCTCCTTCACCCGGCGCCTGTTCTCCCGCGAAGGCTTCACCGCCACCAGCCACGTGTTCGTCATGGAGTGGGCGGCCATCCTGCGCGACCTGGTCGTCGGCCTGCTCATCGCCGGCGCCATCGCCGCCTGGGTGCCGGACTCGTTCTGGCGCACCTTCTTCTTCGACGGCCACCCGCTCGCCGCCAAGTTGTGGGGGCCCGTCGTCGGCCCGCTGGTGGCGATCGCCTCGTTCGTGTGTTCCATCGGCAACGTGCCGCTGGCGGTGGTGCTGTGGAAGGGCGGCATCAGCTTCGGCGGCGTGGTGGCGTTCATCTTCGCCGATCTGCTGATCCTGCCGATCCTCAACATCTACCGGAAGTACTACGGAGCCAAGACGACCGCCTTCCTCCTCGGCACCTTCTACCTCGCGATGGTCGTCGCCGGGTACGTCGTCGAGTTCGCCTTCGGCGGCCTCGGCCTGATCCCCGACCAGGCCCGGGCGAAGGTCCCCATGGAAGGCATCAGTTGGAACTACACCACCTGGCTCAACATCGCCTTCCTCGTCCTCGCCGGCATGCTCCTGGTGCGCTTCTGGCGAACCGGCGGCCTGTCCATGCTGCGCAAGATGGGCGGCTCACCCGGCACCGGCCATGACCACGCCGACCACATGCAGCACGGGCACCGTGCCGGGGACATCCACGGCGGACACACCCAGTGAGAAGGCGGCCCTCCACCCGCGAGTGAAGGGTTCGTCCCGCACCCGGGCCGACCCGGGAGCACCCCGGACATGCTCGAGTACCTCCGTGACAGCCACCTTGCCGCGCGTCCTGCCGAGCCCGGACGGCAAAATCGTCCCGTCACCCGATCCGAGCGGCAACGGAGGCTCCATGCCGCCCAGCCGGTCCGCCCAGCTGTACAACTCGAGGTCACTGAAGGGGACCTCATATGCCTCGGCGATCAAGATCCGGGTGTCGCATCTGGTTGCTCGATGTCTGGATGCTCGATCCCGCTCGTAGCACGCGGCCGGCCTGCTCCCACGCGTTCGTCGACGGCCCGTGCCACCGTCGCGCGGGGCCGCGCGTGGGCTGCCCGTGCCAGGTCCGGATAGGCTGTGTGACCGGAGTTGTTCTCGGCCGCGCGGCATCGGCCAGGTCGGGTTCGGGCACAGAGCGAGACTCTGAGCGCCACGATGTGATCTCCGGGCCGTGTGTAGTATCAGAGCACTGGAAGTAAAAACGTGTGTTCACTGCTGGGTATCGACGCCGGTTGATGAAGTAGGGGCCACACGCGTATACGCGGTATCGGACGATCCGCCACTTCTTCACATCGAAGGAGTGCGCAGTGAATGTCCGTCGTAATGGAGCTGCCGAGAATATCGGCGCCCCGGCTGCTTTTGGTTCGCCGCGTTCCCTCCGTGAAGTAGGGGTAGCCCTGGCAGGGCTGTCGACGGTGTTTCTGTTCGAGATGCTGGACAACTCGATCCTCAACGTCGCCCTGCCGACCATCGGCCGCGAGCTGTCGACGTCGACGACTGTGCTGCAGTGGGTCACGGGCGTGTATGCCGTCGTGTTCGGCGGGCTGATGCTGGCCCTTGCCGCGCTGGCTGACCGAGTTGGCCGCCGCAAGGTCATGCTGGTCGGGCTGGTGCTGCTGGGTGTGGCAAGTCTGGCAACCGCGTTCGTCACCACGGTGGAGCAGCTCATCGCGATCCGCGCGGCGATGGGCGTCGCGGCGGCGATGACGACGCCGGGCTCGCTCGCGTTGGCGTTCCGTCTGTTCGACGATGACGGGCTCCGCGTCCGTGCGACGACACTGATCTCGACCGTGGGCCTGGTCGGGCTCGGCATCGGGCCCACGGCAGGTGGCTTCGTGCTCGCGTTCGCTCCGTGGCAGGTGCTGCTGCTGGTGAACGTGCCGATCGCCGCACTCGCGTTCGTCGGCATCCGGCGCGGCATCCCCGCTGACAAGCCGGACGAGCTGCACCGCGACCCGATCGATGGCGCAGGTGCCTTGCTCGGCACGGCCACGATCGTGCTCGCGCTGGTTGCACCGACGCTGTTCGTCCACGCGGGCACCGCAGCGCCTCTCCCGTGGCTGGCCACGGCAGCGGCCATCGTGATGGCAGTGCTGTTCGTCGTACGCGAGCGTTCTGCCCGCCATCCGTTGCTCGATCTCGAACTCGTCACTCGCCCACTCGTGTCGAGCGGCTTGGCGTTCAAGGCCGCCGCAGGCCTTGCGACTGCCGGCCTCGGCTACCTCGTGACCCTGCAGCTCCAGTTCGATTGGGGCTGGACCCCCGCCGAAGCGGCCATGGGAATGTTGCCGCAGGTCGTCGTGCTCATCCCCGGCGGTGCTCTCATCGGTCCGCTGGTCATGCGCGTCGGCCTCGACAAGGCAGCCTGGCTCAGCGCTTGTGCTGTCGTGTGCGGCCTCGCCGTCTACGGGCTGCTGGGCCGCTTCGGGTACGTGTGGGTCGCCCTCGCGCTCGTGCTTGTCGCCGCCGGCATGCGCGTCGTAGGTGTCGTCGCAGGGACCAACGTGATGCGTGGCCTCCCTGCCGACCGCACCACCATCGGCGCGGCGCTGGTGGACACCGCCGGCGAGGTCACCACCGGAATCGGCATCGCCGTCAGCGGGACCGTCCTCGCAGCGTTCTTCACCGGCGATCTCGCCACATCGAGCTGGAGCACTCACCAGACCACGGAATTCCGCGAGGCGATCACCTGGGCCGGCCTCGCACTCACGGTCTTGGCTGCGGCGATGGTGGGATGGGGCATCCTCCGTGCCCGTCGCGTCGCGGACAGCACGCTGCGATCGCCCGCGGCCGATGCGGACGTCGAGTAGGCACAAGGTACTGTCGCTGACCTGGGAGATCGGGCCTGCGTGCCCATGCGCCCTCGGGCGGGCTGCGGGAAACCTCGCGGGGTTCCGGTGCCTGGAGGACGCAGGCCTGCGGCTCTGTCGTTGTTAGGCTCGCGGGATGGCGGCACCGAGTGCGGACGATATCCGTGAGTTGCATGAGAAGTATGCGCCTTCATCTGAGGCATTTGATCTTGTCTTCACGCATTGCGAGATTGTGTGGACTATCGCTGAGCAACTGATTGCGGTGTCGGACTGCGGTGTTGATGCTGATCTCGTTCGGGCCGGCTGCCTCCTCCATGACATCGGCGTCTATCGCCTCTACGACCGGGACGGGGTGTTGGACCAGCAGAACTATGTGCGACACGGCGTGCTGGGCCACGAGATCCTCGTGGACGAGGGCTTTCCGGAGGAGCTGGGCCGATTCTGCTCGTGCCACACAGGAGTAGCGCTGACGAAGCAAGACGTGGAGCGTCAGCGCCTTCCGCTGCCGCCGGCCGACTACCTCGCCGCGACTGCCGAGGAGCGGCTGGTGATGTACGCCGACAAATTCCACACCAAGACCACGCCGCCGAAGTTCGTCACCGCAGACTCCTACGCCACATACATCAGCCGCTTCGGTGACGACAAGGTGGCCGCCTTCCAGGCCCTGCGCAACACATTCGGAGCCCCTGACCTGGCTGAACTGGCGGCTGCGCACCAGCACGCCCTTGCCTGACGCGCCTGTGGTTTGTCCACGAGATCGAGTTATGGCTCAACTTCTTTACTCAGTCGCAGTATGTGTCGGCGGAAGTCACTTGGCAGCGGCGCGCTGATCGCCAGGTCTTCGTCGAGTTTGGTAGCCAGGTCCATGGCAAGGGACGGGACGTGGCAGGTGGCCCACTGCTTGGCGAGGGAGAGGAAGCCGTGCAATGCGTCACGCCCGGAATTCAGAATTCCCACCAGGTCACGCACCGGGATCTCGATAGGACGCGCTGAAGGAGCCCTTGTTGCTTCTTCTCCGCCGTCGGCCCACAGCCGGATGAGCTTGTCGGCATGCGCGATCCTCGGCGGGATCGTGGCCGAGCCACGGCGTTTCTCCAGTCAGGACGTCGAGCCACTCGCGCCAGTCCTCCAAGCCGCAAAAGCATCCCGGGCTCACTGTGACGCCGATGTCGGTGCGGCGGATGCGCAGACCGCCTGGCGCGATGATCTTCTCCGCCTCCAGCAGGCGACGAACCTGTTCGCCTGTGTCTGTCACAGGACTGTCGTCGCCGGACGCATAGGAGTTGTATTCAGCCAGGGCCGCCAGTGCAGCACCGATTTCCGGCAGGGACATGCGATGAGAGAGTGCCAGGAGACGATAGGGAGGCAGGTCAGCCGCCGGCCACAAGAGAGGCCAGTGGCGTCCACGGTTTCCAGTACGGCGTCCACGATCAGCACTGTTCCGTGTCGCCTCGCACGGCCCAAGGTGCCGTTTTTTTCTGGCAGGGATCATGTCGCCAGGAGAACGTGCTTGCGGAGGAGGGCGTTCGACGACGCCGGAGTTCCAGGGGAGGGTGAGGCCGGCGATGACGGCGTCACGGTCGCGGTCCATGCCCGCTGCGAGAGTGTGGAGGCCGGGGCGATCGTCGTTGCGGACGCCATCGAGTCAGTCGGGCAGCCGCTGGCCTTGGCGCGCGGTGAGGAGGTGAGGATCTGAGCGAGCGAGCGGACGTGTGCGGTGAGGGCTTCCAGCTGGGAGCAGTGGGACCAGGACGGCCCTGCGACGGTGCGAGTGCCCTGCCTCGGTTACCCGGATCCGCATGTGGGTGGTGCGGGTAGGTCTGCGAGCGGGACTACGAGCCGATGACGGGGGTCATCTACGGGTGGCCTGTTGCGGAGGTGCCGGAATCGTGTCGGCGGTCAGAGCCCATCGTTCGTGGTCCTGCCAGGTCCCGTTGATGTACTGAAAGCCCGGTGAGTACCCCTCGCGACGGAAACCCAGGCGTTTGACCAGCTTCAGCGATGCTGTGTTCTCGGGCTGGATGTTCGCCTCGAGCCTGTGCAACCCGAGGTCCGTGAAGGCGAACTGCATGACGAGACGGAGGCCTTCGGACATGTAGCCGCGTCCGGTGGTGGACGCATAGGCGACGTAGCCCAGCATGCCGCTCTGCATGGAGCCTCGCACGATGTTGTTGATATTGACGCCACCAACGATTGCACCGGTCTGCCGGAGGCAGATGACCAGTCCTTCGTGCGTGGGCTGGGCGATGCGGTCGAGGAAACCGTCGAACGCTTCCCGGGTGCTGTCACGTATAGGTATCCACGGGTGGTGGAGCTCGGCGCTGTCGTGCGTCAGCGTGGTGATCTCCTCGTAGTCGTTGCCGCAGACGTGGCGTATCGCGACGCGGTCTGTGCGGATGAGGTAGCGATTCGACATCCGCTGATCCTAGTCAGTTGGGCTGCTGACCTGCCCTCAACCGTCCGACGGGTGGTATCGGCGGAGTGGTCAGGGCGGAACCGGACCGGGCCGTGATCATGTCTTCCGTCAACCCGACCAGAACGGCCAAGGGGCGCTGTCCCCGATCGAAGCCCGCATCCGTGGGGCACTCCATCGTCCTTACCCTCTTCGACCGTCCTGCAGGTCACCGGTTGGATGTTGCGCCGCCCTGACCGGCTCCGGGACGAAGAGCGCAAACGGCGCGCCGGAGGCCTTGCCCGTTGCCCTTGACTCGATGCCGCGAGTCGATTCGTCCGCGCTTTCGCCGAGATCCTCACCCCTCGCTCCTGCCGGTACCTCGACGGTGTGGAGCCCCCTCGCGCGCGGCCGGCTCGCCCGGCCCTTTGACCAGGCGAACACCTGAGAGCGCGGCCACCGATGGCTCCTACGCCGACATGCTCTACAAGGCCAACGCCGAACGCGACCGGGCCGTCAGCGGGAATGAAGCATGGCCCGCAGGTGCCATCGCTCAAATTGTGAGAGTTCTGCAGGAGCCCCCAGCGTGATCATGTTTCCGCAGGCGTACCCGCATGCGTGCGATCATGCGTTCGCTGACACGGCAGGGGGACGTGGATGCTGGTGTATGGGTGACGGTCTGTCTGCCGACCGAGGCCGCAGACGAGATCGATGGGGCGCTGGCAGAGGCTCTCACACCGTTCTACCCCGACACGGATGACAACTCCGTCGACCGCAGGATGCGCGCGCCAGGGTTTGCCGGATCGAAGTGGTGAAAGCCGCCGTCCTGATCTCCTCGGGACGGCGCAATTCCGCCCCGCCGTGTGCATCACCGGTTCATTGCGCCGCCCCCACGCGGGCAGCGTACGGCAGGAGCGCCATCTCCCGGGCGTTCTTGATTGCTGCGGCGATCTGCCGTTGCTGCTGGGCGGTGACGCGAGTGATGCGGCGGCTGCGGATTTTCCCGCGGTCGGAGACGAACTTCCGCAGCAGGTCGGTGTCCTTGTAGTCGATGTACGTGATCCCGGCCCCGTCGAGTGGGTTGGGGCGGGACTTGAGCGGCTTGTGGGGGTAGTGACGGCGGGCCATGAGTGTTCCTTCGTCGGTTCGGATTCCGGCTTGGTGTCTGATGCCAGGGCTACGAGACGGGGTCGAGGAGGGAGTCGAACGCGGCCGGCAGGTGCCTCCACGCCTCGGGACCGGCGGCGTACTCGTCGTCGGTGAGCAGGCAGGACTCGAGCAGCTGTGCCAGGCCGTCGCGGTCGAGGCCGGGAGAGGTGAAGACGAGGTGCTGGCAGCAGTCGCCGTGCTCGGGGTGCCAGTCCAAGGCGGCAGCCGCCCGGCGCATCGGGGGGACCATGTCCCATGCGGCGTCCGGCAGGGAGGCCAGCCACGGGCCGGCGTTTTCCACGCACAGTGCGCCTCCTGCGGCGTCCCAGGCGAGCAGGGTGTCAGGGCGGTCGGCGAGCCAGAACCGGCCGCGGCTGCGGGCGGCGCTGCAGCAGAGGTCTTCCAGTGCCTGGTAGAGGCGTTCGGGGTGGAAGGGGCGGCGGCGGTGCCAGACGAGGGTGGTGACCCCGGCGTCGTCCGCTTCCTGGGGAAGCCGTGCGCAGGCCGGGTGCTGGGCGGCGGCTGCCGCTTCCACGTCAAAGCCGGCGAAGGCCAGTCGGGCGAGTTCGCCTGATCCGGCGGGCACCCTGTGGGCAGTCGGGTGGAGCTGGGCAAGAAGAGCGCGGTCCTCGTCGTCGGCGTCATCGCTGTCGACGAGAGCGAGCACGGGCGCGTACTCCAGCTGCCGTGCCCAGGTGTCGCCGACCGTGCGTTGATCGGTGGCGGCAGCGGCGAGACCGACCTTGGCCAGGTCGTCTCCGTTGGTGAGGTAGGGCAGCACGAGCGCGGGGTCGACGGCGGTCATCACGTTGGTGAGATCGAGGGCTTCGCCGCCGTGCGCGACGACGACTTCTGCCATCGCCTTGGGTTCGACGGAGTCCCACAGTTCGACGATCGCGAGGCGGGTCAGACCGTCGGCGGCCAGGCGCTCCAGCTCGGGGACCAGGTCTTCGCGCAGCGCGCAACAGGCGCAGTCGTTGACGAGCGGGGCATCGCCGCACGACAGCTCGCCCGAGGAGTCGTGCACCCGGCGCCGCAGGGTGCCTTCGGCCGCTGTGGCCAGGTCATGGTGGAGGGCGACGCTGCCGGGGACGGTGCGCAGGAGGCGGTCGACGACTTCCCTGCGGGCGTCGGAGTGGAGCCCGCCGACGATCACGACGGGCAGTCGGGGCTGGTTCTGCATCAGTGCGCCTCGCGTCGGACGTAGCGGCGCTCGAATCGCTCGACGCGGCCGGCGGTGTCCAGGACGCGGGCGGTGCCGGTGTAGAAGGGGTGGCTCACGTTCGAGATCTCGACGTCGACGACCGGGTAGGTGTTGCCGTCGTTCCACTCGATGGTCTTGTCGCTGGTCATGGTGGAACGGGTGAGGAAGGCGGAGCCGGCCGCTTTGTCGCGGAAGACGATGGGGCCGTACCGGGGGTGGATTCCGGGCTTCATGGTGTGGTCCTTCAGTGCAGGGGTGGTGGGGTCAGCGTTCTTCGCGGAAGTCGACGTGCTTGCGCGCGATCGGGTCGAACTTGCGCAGGACCATGCGGTCGGGATCGTTCCGCCGGTTCTTGCGGGTGACGTAGGTGTGGCCGGTTCCTGCGGTGGAGCGCAGCTTGATGATCGGGCGTACTTCGGTGCGGGCCATGGGGGCTAGTATATGACAATGGTTTCCATTTTCAAATGGACCATCCATTCGAAGAGAGGCAGGTAACACCTTGTCCGCCCACTGCCAACTGACCGGCGCCCAGACGGGCTTCGGCAACAACATCTCCCACTCGCACCGGCGTACGTCCCGGCGTTTCGACCCCAACATCCAGCGCAAGCGGTACTGGCTGCCCAGTGAGGGCAGGCACGTGTGTCTGACGATCAGTGCGAAGGCGATCAAGACGATCGACAGCATCGGTGTCGAGGCGGCCGTGGCCCGCATCCGGGCCCGGGGGGAGAGGGTCTGATGGCCAAGCAGAGCAAGATTGCGAAGAACGAGAAGCGCAAGGCGATCGTCGAGCGGCACCAGGCACGGCGCGCCGAGTTGAGGGAGATCATCCGCCGCCCGGGCACCCCGGAGCCGGAGCGGTCTGCTGCTCTGGCGGAGCTTCGGCGGCAGCCACGCGATGCCAGCGCGACTCGGGTGCGTAACCGGGACAGCGTGGACGGCCGGCCCCGGGGATACCTGCGGCAGTTCGGTCTGTCCCGCGTCCGCATGCGCGAGCAGGCCCACGCCGGATCCCTCCCCGGAGTGGTCAAGTCGTCCTGGTGATGGCCCCGCCCTGGTGGGGGATCGGCGATGGCGAGGCCCGTCCGGCCCAAGTCGCCGTCACGTGGACCCGTCGCCGTGTCGACATCGCGGGCCTGGCCTGGATCCATGGTCGGTAGTGCGGTGACCGAGGGGCCGTGCACCCCCGCACACAGCAGTTCGGCGCCGTCCGCGCCGGGAAGGCGGCCGCGAGGACGTCGCGGGCGGTGAGCCGGCGAGCTGCTTCGCGCCGAGCCCGGGGTTGCGGAAACGGGCTCGGTGCGACGTGGCGGGAGCGGGCCGGAGCCGGCCTGTCATGGGCCATGGCGATCAGCCCCGCCTCCGCCCGGGCATACGGGTGTTGACCTGCGCGCGGACGGGGCGGGGCGAGCTACGGGAGGCGGGCGTCGCGTCTACTTCGGGTCGCGGTTGAACTGCGCCGTCGACCAGCGGTAGCCGAGCGCGATCAGGCAGACGCACCAGGCGATCGCGATCCAGCCGTTGTAGCCGATCTCGGTGCCGAGGAGCAGGCCGCGGAGAGTTTCGATGGCGGGGGTGAAGGGCTGGTACTCGGCGATGGGCTGGAACCAGCCGGGCATGGTGTCGGCCGGGATGAAGGCACTGGAGATGAGAGGGAGGAGGATCAGCGGCATGGCCATGTTGCCGGCCGCCTCGGGGTTCGGGCCGGCCAGGCCCATGCCGACTGCGATCCAGGTCAACGCCAGGGCGAAGAGCACGATGAGCCCGAATGCTGCCAGCCACTCCAGGGCGGTTGCGTCCGTGGAGCGGAAGCCGATTGCCACGCCGATGGCGCCGACGAGGACCACGCTCATGACGGATTGCAGCACGCTGCCGAGGACGTGCCCGATGAGCACCGAAGGGCGGTAGACCGCCATCGTGCGGAAGCGGGCGATGAGGCCCTCGGTCATATCCATGGAGACGTACACTGCGGCCCCGATCACGGTGCTGCCGATGGTCATCAGCAGCAGGCCCGGGACGATGTAGGCGATGTAGTCGGAGCGGTCGGCGCCACCGCCGCCGATGCCCGTGCTCATCACGTCGCCGAAGATGTAGACGAAGAGCAGCAGCATCATGATCGGCGTGAGCAGTAGATTCAGGGTGCCTGACGGGTAGCGCCGCGCGTGCAGCAGGTTGCGGCGCAGCATCGTGTTCGAGTCGCGTACAGCGAGGGAGAGGGAGCTCATCGGACGGTCTCCTTGGCCTGGTCGGGGACGTTGACCGGGCCCGTCAGGGCGAAGAACACGTCGTCGAGGTCCGGGGTATGGACGGTCAGTTCGTCGGCCTCGATGCCGGCGGAGTCGAGCCGGTCGAGAATGGAGCGCAGTTCGCGCTGGCTGCCGTCGCTCGGGATGGACAGCGACATTGCCTCGTCGTCCCGGGTGACCTCACGCAGGGCGTCAGCGGCGCACTGGTACAGGTCCGGGTCGGTGAAGCGGAGCCGGATGTGCCCGCCCGGGATGAGCCGCTTGAGTTCCTCGGCAGTGCCCTCGGCGGCGATCTTGCCGTCGTTCAACACGGCGATGCGGTCGGCGAGTTCGTCGGCCTCCTCCAGGTACTGGGTGGTAAGGAAGACGGTCGCGCCGTCGGAGACGAGTCCGCGGATGATGCCCCACATGTTGTGGCGGGAGCGCGGGTCGAGCCCTGTCGTCGGCTCGTCGAGGAAGATGATCCGCGGGCCGCCGACCAGCGTCATCGCGAGGTCGAGGCGGCGCTTCATGCCGCCGGAGTAGGTCGAGGCGGGCTTCTTCGCGGCCTCCGCCAGGTCGAAGCGCTCCAGGAGTTCGGCGGCGGTACGCCGTCCCTCCCGCTTGGAGAGGTGGTGCAGGTCCGCCATGAGGAGCATGTTCTCCTCGCCGGTGATCAGGCCGTCGACGGCGGAGAACTGGCCGGTGACACCGATCGCGGCACGGACCGCCTGTGGGTCGGCGGCCAGGTCGTGGCCGCCGACGTGCAGGTCACCGGCGTCGGCGGTGATGAGCGTGGACAGGATCTTCACGACGGTGGTCTTGCCGGCGCCGTTCGGCCCGAGCAGCGCGAACACGGACCCGGCCGGGATGCGCAGATCGATACCGTCGAGGACGACCTTGTCGCCGTATGACTTGCGTAGCCCGACAGCGGAAACCGCGGTCGGCGGCGGGTGACCGACACCAGGACTGGATGTGGGCATGACAGGCAAAGGCAAGGTGACTTCCTTCCGGAGGCTGAAGACGCAGGGGGAGTGGAAGCTGTTTCGGCTCGAATCGAGTGGTGGTCCGTGACCACGCGTCACTCGTACCGTCTTGGGGAATGGTGTCGTGCGGCCCGCCGCCGGAGACCCGCCCGCCGGGGGCGCCGGCATGGCTGAGCCAGGTCTCGCCGACCGGCTCAACCACCTCGGTGGACAGGTCTCCGGCGGCTTCTGGTGGCCGGTCGGCCCGTCGCCTGTTCGCGCTGTGCCCTGGCGAACGAACCGCACGTGCGGGCTACGCCCACCGGCAGGATGCGGCGGGTGCTACTTCTCGGCCGTGCCGGGCTCCCCGCTGATGGACTCCTGATAGACGTCCGCATAGGTGCGTGAGTCCTTGATCAGGTCGTCGCAGAACGCGGCGACGTCCGTGCCGATGAGTGCCAAGACCCCCTTGCCCGAGGCAGCGCCCTCCTCGAAGAAGTCGACGATCCCGGGGAGCAGGGGCCCGTCAGGCAGGTCGATCGGTCCGACCTTGAACAGGTACCTCTGAATCTCCTTGTAGACGATCTGGTAGTCCGGCGGGAGCGCCTTGACCCGAGCCATGTGCGCCCGCCACTGCTTCTTGCCCTCGATGATGTCCTGGATGCCCACGTCAGCCTCCCAGCCGGCTCAATTTCCTGGCGACGTTCCTGTTCAACTGCTCGCGCCACCGGTCGCGATAGGTTCGAGCCCCTTCTCCACCGGCCAGCGCCGTGCAAAAGCCTCGAATGTCGTCGCCGAGCACCTCGTGGACGCTCTGCCCGTCCGCCGCTGTTTCCTCGAGCAGCCCCAGGGCTGCGTCGAGGATCGGCATCAGGTTGCGGCCGGTGAAGCCCCCATGGGGAAAGAGATCAACCTTGATCTGTCCCCACGCCGCCCGATATTCGTCCGGCAGGGCCTCGGCCCGGGCTTCGAACGCCTTCCATTCCCTGGTGAGATCGCTGCCTGTGATCGTCTCCCAGAAGTTCATCTCCCGCCCTCCTTGAGCCTGTCGATGCGTGATGAGACGTACTGCCATTTCGCCCAGAACTTCGCGAGTTCTTCGCGTCCGGCGTCGTTGAGCGCGTAGAACTTTCGCGGCGGACCGACCCCGGATGGTCGTTTCGTCACCTGGACGAGTCCGTTCCGCTCCAGCCGCAGCAAGATGGTGTACACCGTCCCCTCGACGACGTCGGCGAAGCCGAGTTCGTTCAGTTGACGGGTGATGGCGTACCCGTAGGTCTCCTCGCCGGCGATGATCTCGAGCACGCACCCTTCGAGCGTGCCCTTCAGCATCTCCGTCAGGTCGTCCATCGCTAGTCCTCCTCGGCCGCATCGGTACTGCGTAGTACCGAGTACCACTATACGGTATCACCGAGTAGTGGAGGTTGTCAGCGATCGGCGAACACGGACCGGACTCTGCGATCTGCGATCTGCCAGCGAAGGAAGAGATCCGGTGTGACGTGGACCTCGGTCCACTGGTGTTCGAAGGGGACTTCACCGATCGCGACGCCGCGCGCCAAACCTCCGCCGGCAGTCTTGCCTTGTGCGGTCTCGGCGCCTCCCCCTGACCCCAACATGCGCAATTTGACGGACAATTGGCAGGACAGGGACGCGCATTCATCGTCACGGCCGGCGCCTGCGCCGGTGCCGTCCCTGTCGCCAATGAGCCGGAAGCCTGGATGCCGGTCCCCGCCCCTGGGCCGAGCGCGAGCCCACCACCGGCCAGCCCGTCAGCCGCCGGGGCGTGCCGGTGGTGGGGCCTCTCACGCGTGGTGACGGTGTGTGGGGGTGGGGGCAGCCTTCGGGTGCTTCAACGGGAGGGGCGGCGGTGGGGTGGCCGACATGGGGCGAGAAGGAGTGCCATCGGGACCGCGACATCCATCCCGCTGACGGCCAGGTCATGGCCCTGGCGGGCCCGTACGAGTAGTGGCGTGACCCGGATATCGACAATGACGACGACACCCGGCCGCGTGGCTGATCATCCGGTGGACGTCGAACGCTGCATCGGAGCCACGTCTTCGTGGTGCGGCAACAGTGCCAACGACCCCGGGACCGGCAGGTGGATCCAGCCCTCGATTCGGGCGTCGTCGAGCTGTGCCACCTCGGGGCACGCGGTCAGGCCGCAGGCCACCGCACGCGCTGTCAACGCGCATACCAGCGCGTCGAAGGCATGCTCATTCACGTCGTAGGCGCGCATCGTCGGCGCGTCGCACCGCAGCCATGGCGTGGCGGCAAGCAGGGCATCCATCCGTCGGGGGCCGTCGAGAAGCTCCCAGCGGTGCCGGGATGCCTTCGGGTACACCTCGGCGATGGGCCCACGTCCCGTCCGGTCGACACGAACGCCGCGACGGTTGAGCTCGTCCTCCAGGTGAGCCCACCGTGCCACCATGGCGCCGATCCGGTCAAAGGGAGCCGGTAGCGGCGGCTTGACCGGGTGGATCTGGTCACGCACGATCCGGTCTGTCAGTCGGTACCGTAAGCAGTCCTTCCGGTAGCGCTCGCTGTCCTGGCCACGGCCCGGCCATGGGCCCCCGACGAGATGCACCCCGACCGCGCGCACAAACTCGGCCGGCCACCCGAACGGCGTGTCGACGCCGGCCTGGTCACCGGGACGCAGCCCTGAGAGCTCGTTGAGCAGCACGTCATCAGTGCACTTGAGTGCGGGTGGCCCGACCACGGCCATTCCGTCCTCCGTCCACTCCAACACCGACATCGCCGTTTTCGAACGGTCAGCCGACAGATCGATCCCCACCGTGCGCATGCCGCCCATGGTGGCAGGTCCTGCATGCGCGCAGTCCTTGGATGCCGCTGCCAGCCGCGGTCAACTGGATGCCACCGGGCGGAAATTGCTGGAGCAGTACTGATCACCGGCTGCCAACACCTCGTACAGGGCGGGTGGTTCCCTGCTCTGCGGGAGAACCAGTGATCCCGTTGAGCCCTGTGACCTGTGGAGATCGTGGAGCGATCCTCGCTGCCCCTTGCACGGTCCTCCGCCGCGATCAAGCCGGTTCAGGGAAGGACACCTGCCGGATTGCGCACGCTGTGACGCAGACGGGCGGCGTCCCGGCTGGGAGGCGCGCCGAACTGGCGGCGGTACTCCCGGCTGACCAGGCGTTCGCCTGCAGCCCCACGAATCTCCCACCCTTCGAGTACGTGACGGGCATCAGCAGGGCGTGACACGGCGCCGGCGAGCAGGAGAGTGCGATCTCCAACCTTGGAGCGCCTGCGGTTGGTCGGGAAGACGGTTCCGCCGAAGTCGGCTCTTGCTCTTCTGCGCTGGTCTCGTCCTCGATCAGGCCGTAGAGGAGGTCGGTCTTCGTGGGCGCTGCCCGCGGCCGGCCCGGTGGCCGGGGCGCGGGTCACCGGGGGGCAGATGCAGATCTGCTCGGCGAAGGCCTCCACCTCGAAGTGGTCCGTATCGTTGCCGCCAGTCCTTCCCCCGGTGACAGTCCCGGAGCGGCCGCCCGGGCGTCCGGGCTCGGCTACCGGGTGCAGAAGCGGTCCGGGATTGATCTTGTGTTCCGGCCGCCGGGGAGCGGTCTAGGGCTTGGCGGCTCTGCACGCACGGGTCGCCTCGCTGGTCGCGGCGGCTCAAGGTCGAGACTGGGAGGGCGGGCCTGTGGACAGCGTCCGGTGCCGGCCGGGGAGAAATCTGCTCCGGGCCGTTCTCCGGCAGTGAACTAGGAACGTCCGCCATCGAAGTCGGACCGGCTGTGACGAGTGAGTCAGGCTCCGGAGAGTTCTGATCGAGATGGGCGCGCCCCAGGGCTGGGTCCGAGGACTGTGTTGTCCTCGGTATCCGGCGGCTTCGGCAGCAGGCTGTGCATCAGCGCGCAGTCGTGCGAGCCCTCCAGGCCCTTGATGGCTCGGGTGACGGCTTCGGCCAGCGCGCCGGAGGCTTCTCGAAGGAGCTGCTGTGCCTTTTCGGTGAGCGTCACCTGGATGCCCCGTCGGTCGCCGCAGGCGGTGCTGCGGGTGATCAGTCCGGCGTGCTGGAGGCAGGCGACCTGGTAGGTGAGCCGAGTCTTGGGGCGGCCGAGGCGTTCGGCGATCTGCGTCATGCGCAGGCCGGTGGCAGGCCCGTCGGCCAGAAGGCACAGCACGAGGAACTCGTCGTGGGAAACCCCGAGCGTCTCCTTCACGCGGGAACGCAGTTGCTGCTCGATCGCGCCGGCCGCGGCCAGCAGCCCCATCCAGGCCCGCAGTTCGGGCGGCAGCAAGGCGGACTCGCCGGTCGCGTCACGTCCGGGCAGGTCGGCGGGGAGGGTGGCCATGGTGCCCCAGTGTACCTGTTGTTCAAATTTGGAGTATCGGCTAGCCTCCAGTCATCCAAATTTGGACGACTGGAGGGAAGGCATCGCGCCCCGCCCCCGTTCCACCCAGCTCAGGCATCCCATCAGGGGGACCGCATGTCCATGGCAGTCGAAACCGGAACCTGGCAGCTCGACCCCACCCGTTCCACCGTCGGCGTCCGGCACAAGACGATGTGGGGCATGGTCACCGTGAAGGGCACCTTCACCGGTCTCACAGGCGGGGGCGAGGTGGGCCCCGACGGTTCCGCCAGCGGTTCGATCACCCTGGACGCCACCTCCCTGGACACCAAGAACGCCAAGCGCGACACGCACCTGCGGTCCGCCGACTTCTTCGATGCGGATCGGCACCCCGAGCTCACCTTCGCCGTGCACAGCGCGACTCCGGCGGACGACAGGACGGTCCAGGTCGCCGGTCAGCTGACCGCGCGGGGCATCAGCCGCCCACAGTCCTTGACCGCGCACCTCACCGAGGCGAGCACCGAAGCAGTCACGCTCACGGCGGAGTTCACCGTGGACCGGGAACAGTTCGGCATGGGCTGGAACCAGCTGGGCATGATACGCGGCGCAACCACCGTCACCGCATCCCTCCACTTCGTCCGCGCGACGTCATGAGGGGGGCCCGCTCAAAGGGCGTGCCTCTTTGATGTGTCGGCCAGCCGATCGGATAAGCCTGTTCGTTTAGTGATCACTGATGCGATGTGAGATCGGATCGAGCCGTCGATGCCGGCCGATCCGGTCCGCGGAAGGCGGTGGGCCGAACACCGCCGCAGGTTTCGTCCAGCCCCGCATGACGACACCGGCGATCACGAGGAAGCGGATGCATGAGACCCCTCTCGGAAATGACCGAACGCGAGTACTTCGCCAGCGTCGGCCAACGTCCCGGCATGTTCGTCGGCAAGACCTCCTTCCACATGCTGACGGCATTCTTGACTGGCTATGACCAGCACGCCCTACGGCACGGCGGCCACGGACTCGCCGGCTGTCACGACTGGCTCGTTTCCCGCCGCGGGAGCGACTGCAATCACGCCTGGCCCGGCCAGGTCCTCCACATCGCTCTCCCGAACGGCTGGGACGACATCTGGAACCTCCCGCATGAGGACGACCAAGGCGCGATCAAGGTTCTGTTCGAGCTCCTCGACGAGTTCGCGGCCGAGCGCGAAGCAGCACAGGGCGCACAATCCTCGGATTGACTGAGGCACCTGGCCGCACCGCGCCTCGGTCAGGACGACCCACTGCTGGACATGGCCACGACGTGGTTCACCTTCACCGAGACGGGACAGACGACCGGTGACGGCCGCCGTGGGCGCAGACGAAAACGACCACGTCTCCTACGCCGGTGCGCTGCTCGATGCCCTCGTCGCCGACCCAGGACTCCAGCGCCTCAGTCAGTGGCGCGCACCGGAGTTCCCCGAGGCATCGGAAGCCGAGATCGATTCCCTCGTCGCGAAATCCACCGAGATCGCCGACAGCTACGGCGTCGGGCTCACCTTGGCCACCGACCTGATGATGATCGCGCTCGGCGCCGCGATGGCCTGGAATGCCACAGCTGAACGCATCCGCAACCCGCTCGGCGAACCCGAAGAGCAGCGCACCGCCGTCCGCTGTGCCGCCCGTGGACCCGGTGCCCTCGCTGTCGACGCTTCTGCGCACGGTGCGCCGGGACCTGATCACGGGGGAGTGGGACGGCCTGACCGCGGGCCCGGATGACCGCTCGAGCTCATGATGTGTTCGGCACACGACCTGCGAAATGGCCCCTGTCCCGTCCGGCCTGCACCGTCACAGTAGTTCGGAACGGCCGACCGACAGCCTGCCCACCGGACTGCACCCCGCACTCACCTACGATCGACCGCGTGTGCGCAAACGTCATCGTCGCCGAAGACGACAAGAAGCAGGCTGAACTCGTACGCCGTTACCTCGAACGCGAGGGCCACGCGGTCACGGTCGTCGGGGACGGTCTCGCCGCCCTCGACGAGGTGCGGCACGGTCAGCCCGACCTGCTCGTCCTCGATGTGATGATGCCGCGGGCGGACGGGCTCGATGTGGTGCGTGTCCTGCGCGCCGAGCACCGGGAGCTGGCGGTGCTGATGCTGACGGCCCGGACCACCGAGGACGATCTGTTGCTGGGCCTCGACCTGGGCGCGGACGACTACATGAGCAAGCCGTACAGCCCGCGCGAACTGATGGCCCGGGTCCGTACGCTTCTGCGCCGCACGAATCGGCCGGAACAGGCGAACCCCGCCCCGGAAGCCGTGGATGAGGTGCTCAGCGTAGGCGCAATCAGGGTGGACACCGCCCGGCACGAGATATCGGTCGACGGCACGGCGGTGGAATGCACGCCGGGCGAATTCCGTATTCTCGCCGCGATGGCCGCCGAGCCCGAGCGCGTTTTCAGCAGACAGCGGCTCCTCGCGGAGCTGCACGGCTTCGACCGGTACATCAGCACCCGCACGGTCGACGTGCACATCATGAACCTGCGCAAGAAGATCGAGCCCGCGCCGCGCAAGCCGACCCGGCTGCTCACCGTCTTCGGCGTGGGTTACAAGCTGACCGACCCTGCCGCCACGAGGGCGTCCCGTGCCTCGTCGTAGTCGACAGGGTCTGCGGGACCCGCAGCGTCTGCCGCTGCGCAAGAGCCTGCTCGGCCGACTGCTCGCCGTATCGGCACTGGTGGCGGCCTGTTCGGTGGCGGCCACGGCATGGCTCGCCGTACAGACCACCTCGGGTGCGATCAAGCAGGAACAGGGCCAGAACCTCACGGCGGACGCCCGTATCTACAACAAGTTGCTCGGCTACGCGGCGGGCCATCCCCGGTGGGACGGCGTCGCGGAGACCGTGCGTGATCTGGCTCGCCAGTCGGATCGCCGGATCGCGCTGACCAGCCAGAACCGGGAAGTCATTGCCGACTCCGCGACCGGCTCGTCCCCGCCGTCGTTGCCCACGCAGGCCTCGGCGATCGTCGACCCGCTGTCCGTGGACACGGCGCTGGCAGCGCAGACCGCCGGTACGAACGACACAGTGGCCGACCGCGTCGACCCGCGAGCCGTCGGGCCGTTCCGGTTGCCGACGGCGGAGCGTACGCAGTTGCGCCGCGCCGCCGACGAAGGCGTGTCGTGTCTCAATGACGCAGGGATCGCCTCGGACGTCGTCGAGGGGCCGAGCGGGCGCCCTCACATCCAGATCGTGGGCAACGATCCCGACCGCATCCTGGGCACCAGATGCGCCACCGACGCACTGGACGAGCCCACCAGGACCGAGAAGAAGGCGCTCGGCACGCTCAACAAGCTGGCCAATGCCTGTCTGGCCCGACAGGGCCGGACGGTCGTCCACCTACGCCTGGACCTCTCCTGGGACCAGGGAAGCAAGCCTGAGCCGAGCGCGGCTCCGGCCCGCAGGTCCTCCGCCCCCACACCCGTACCGGCCGTCCGGAGCAGTGACGCCGACCGGGCGATCGCGTCGTGCGTGGGCACCGCCCGCCACGAGCAGCTGAGCTCGTATGTCGCCTCGCCCGCGCTGCTGTTCATCGGGGACGCGAACGGCGCCACCGTGCCCGGGTTCGACCTCTCACCGGCGAACACTGCTCGGATCGCAGGCGTCGCCGCGCTCGTCCTCGCCCTCACCGTCGGCGCTTCGGTGCTGGCCGGCGCCCGGCTCGTACGTCCGCTGCGGGCGCTCACGGGGGCCGCCCAGCGGATGCGGGACGGTGAGGAGTCGGCGGCCGTACTGGTCGCCGACGACAACGAGATCGGGCGCCTGGCCGCAGCCTTCAACGACATGACGGCACACCGTGCGCGCCTGGAGGAACAGCGGAAGATGATGGTCAGCGACGTCGCCCACGAGCTGCGTACCCCGCTGAGCAACATCCGCGGCTGGCTGGAGGCCGCGCAGGACGGCCTGGCCGACCCCGAGCCGGCGTTCATCTCCTCGCTCCTGGAGGAAGCGGTCCAGCTGCAGCACATCATCGACGACCTCCAGGACCTGGCCGCGGCCGACGCGGGCGCGCTCCGCCTGCACCCGGAACCGGTTCGGATCCTCGACCTCCTCGGACAGATCACCGCGGCGCATCGGGCCCGGGCCGAAACGGCCGGTGTCACCCTGGTGGTAGGCATGCCGCCGTCCGGATCGCCGTCCCCCGAACTGACCGCCGACCCGGTGCGACTGCGGCAGGCCATCGACAACCTGGTGTCCAACGCGGTGCGTCACACGCCGTCGGGGGGACACGTGACGTTGCGCGCGTACCGGACCGATTCGGGGGACGAGGTGGTCGTGGACGTCACCGATACGGGCACCGGCATTTCGGCCGAGGACCTCCCGTACGTGTTCGACCGCTTCTGGCGAGCCGAGAAATCCCGGAATCGCCGAACCGGCGGCAGCGGTCTCGGTCTGGCGATCGTCAGGAAGCTCGCCGAGGCGCATGGTGGCGGGGCGAGCGTGGCGAGTACGGAAGGGAAGGGCTCGGTCTTCACGCTACGGCTGCCGTCGGGCCGGGCGGCGAGCGAGCCGGGGCAGGTCCCAGGCCGGCGAGCAGAGGGCGCGGACCGTCGCGGATCGTCCACCGGTCATCAGGGCTGATGCGATGACCACAGCGCTCTGACAGCTTCTTCACAAGGTCCCGCCAGGCTGACGGCATGTCCGGCGCCTGGTCCGAATCGGCATCCAGGCACCACCAAAGCCGGCTGGAACTGGAGTCACGTATGTCCCACCGTCCCCGAATGTCCTTGCGAACTGCCGTCCTGACCGCTGTCGCGGCGGGCGCGGTACTCGTCCCGTCGGCCACGGCCGACGCATCGGTCGCCTCCGACGCAAAGCCCAAGCCTTCGGTGGCCGCCACCGAGCGGACCCCGGCGCCTGCCAGGGGAACCGATGCGAGCAAGCCCGCCCGGGGCGAGGCGCCCTCGGCGGCGCCCCGTGGCGGCGTGGCCGCGGGCGACCGGCCCAGCGCGGTCCCGGCCCCGGCCCGCCCCTCGAAGCGCGACGCCACCGAGCCCCGTGGCGGGGTGGCCGCGGGCGAGCGCCCGATGGGTACGACGAGCGACAACACCACTGCCCTCGCGGGCTCGGCCGCTGCCGCGTTCGTCCTGGCGGGCGCGGGCACCCTCCTCCTGCGCCGCCGCGTGGCCGTGCACCGCAACGGCTGACCACCAGCAGTGGCGCCGCCCCAGCTGGGGCGGCGCCACTGCCTGTTGCCGCACCTTCTCGACTGGAACCCACATGCCCCGTACTCACCACCGGCTGCGGCGATCCGCCGCACACCCGACGCATGTCTGCCTTGCCCTCATCCTCGCTCTCGCTCCACTCGCCGGCTGCATGACCCACGCCGCGGAGAAGCCGCCGCCCGCCCCCTCGCACCACTCCGCCAGGACGCCGTCGTATCGCTCCTCCGCCGCCCCCGAGGCCGAACAACCCGCGGCCCCCACCCAAGTGGCCATCCCCTCGATCGGCGTGACGAGTTCCCTGATGCGACTCGGCCTCAACGCGGACGGCACCGTAGAAGTCCCACCGGCGGAGAAGGGTATGACAGCAGGTTGGTACACGGGAGGCGCGATCCCCGGCGAGCGCGGAGCAGCCGTGGTCATCGGGCACAACGACACCCGATTCGGCAGGGCTGTCTTCCACGATCTCAAAAAGATCGGCAAGGGCGCGGACATCGTCATCCGCAACGAGCGAGGTCAGGTGGCCCACTTCACCGTCACCGGCACGGAATCCGTGAGCAAGAAGGCATTTCCCACGAAGAAGGTGTACGGCACGACCAACGGCCGGGTTCTCCGTCTCGTCACCTGCGACGGCACCTTCGACGCCCAGGGCCACCCGGTGAACAACCTGATCGTCTACGCGACGCTGCGATGACGGAGGGCAATCGGCAGGCCCTGTGGGCCGGTTGGTCAGAAGAAGCCGACTGCCCCCTTGAGGAGACGCCTGGTTTGCGGTGCACACCTCCGCACGCCGCTTGCTGAGCGAAGAGACACATGGCCCTCGCACAGCGGAGCCGGCACCGCCCACATCCGATCGAATGGCTCGCCTCCGAAGACGCGTTCAGTCGAGCGACCTGCACCGCCCTCAGCCGCACCGGCTGATCCGAACGAAACGGCCTGGTTCCGCGCCACGGCGGCCGCCTGCGGATCGGACGCGCGTCGCGCCGATCTGCCGCGGCCGTCGTGGTTCTGGGCAGAGGCGGTTGCAGCTTCTACTGGTAGGTCACCGTGATCGGGGCGTGGACAGTGTGCCGTGGAGCGGTGATGTTCAGAGTTCCCGAGGCCGCGTCCCAGCGGTAAGCGTGCGGGGACAAATGTACGCCCGTGGCTGTGACGCGGGTGGGCTCGCTTCCCCCAATGATCGAAAGGGTCCACTGACGGTCTTTCACCTGACCGTGGAAGGAGCCCTTTGTGGGGCTGATCGACACCGTGTGGCGCCCGCCGGACTCCTTGTACCGGATCTCAGTGGTGGCACTGTGACCCGTGCCCGTGGTGGTCCCGTCGTCCTCGTACAGGCTGGCGGACCCCGAGGCGCCAGCAGCGATGGTGAGTGTGACGTCGGTGAGCGCGCTCCGGTCGTCATGGGCGACGTCGTGGCTTCGGGTGGGCATGATGCCACCGGCCTTGATGAACACCGGCATTGAGCCCAAGTCGGTGGTGACATCCTGGGTGGTGCCACCGGTGTAGGTCCTGCCGGTGAAGTAGTCGGTCCACCGGCCGGGTGGGAACCAGACCGAGGTCGTGGTGGAGGTCCCGGGAGTGGTGACGGGAGCGACCAGGACGTCGGGGCCGTAGAAGTACTCGCTGCCGGCGTTCGCGTACGCCTGCTGCTCGTCCGGGTACTCCAGGTACATGGGCCGGACGATCGGTACGCCGGTTCGGTTCGCCTCCTCGGCAAGCGTGTAGGTGTAGGGGACGAGGTTCTCGCGGAGATCGAGGAACTTCTCCGCCGACTCCTTGGCTGCCGCGCCGTACTGCCAGGGCAGCCGGTCGCTGTGGTTGCTGTGCAGGCGGTCGACGGGCTGGAAGGTACCGAACTGGACCCAGCGTGCGTACAGGTCGTCGGGCAGCTTGGTCGTGGTGCGGGTCTGCCCGCCGACGGTGTAGGTCTCCGAGCCCATCAGCCCCGTGGTGTCGTTGTGTCCGCCGATGTCATGGGTGATGGCGGCCATCCCTGTTGCGGCCGACTCGCTGGGCGTGTAGCCGACTTCGAGCTTCAGTGTTCCCCAGGTGGAGGAGGTGTCGCCGGTGAAGTGCACGGTGGTGCGCTTGTCCGCCCAAGGACCGGTGGGAAGCGCCTGCTGGCCGCTGTATCCGCCGGCCTGAAGGGAGCCGTAGGCGCGCGAGAGAACGAACCCGCGACCGAGGGTCTTGCCGGTGGCAGTGGCGTACTGCTGGTTGATCCACGCGTCCGGAGTCACCCCCGGCAGCGAGGACTGCGTTGCGTCACAGCACCAGTCCAGCCACCAGAAGTCGTTGCCCTGCTGGTCCATGGTCCGATGCAGGTCCATGTATGCCTTGAGCTGGTCGGGGTCGGCGAAGTCGAAGGTGTAGCAGTCGTGTGTGACGCCGGCGTCCCCAGCACAACCCCCCTTGGTCAGCTTGCCCTTGGCGGTCGACATCGCCTGGGCGAACTGAGGATCGGAGGCGAGGATGCTCGGGTGGACGTTGAGCGTGTTGTGCAGGCCCTGGGAAGCGGACCAGTCGAAGAAGCCCTTCGGGTCGGGGTACTTGGTGGAGTCCATCTCCCAGCCGCTCCAGGAGTTCACGGCCTTGAAGTCGGTGTCCGTGACCAGAACGTCGAGCGGGACGCCCTCGGACCGGAACTTCGGCAGGATTGTGTTCTCGTAGTCTGCAGCGGTGCGGTCGATGTACTCCGAGTACCAGACGCCGTACGCCCAGCGGGGGAGCAGCGCGGGTGGCCCGGTGAGAGTGGCCAGGTCGGTGAGCCCCTGCTTGTAGTCGTGTCCGTAACCGAAGATGTAACCGTCGCGGTACGGCGTGCCGTCGTGGTCGGGGCGTTGGGTGATCTTCTGTGAGGCGGTGTCGTAGAGCGCCGACGGGGTGTCGTCCAGCAGGTACCAGCCGTCCTGGTTGAGCACGCCGGGCGTGGTCACGGGGGCATCGCCGTTGCCCGTGACGCCGTCGAGTCCGCGGCGATACCCGCCGAGTGCCACGTGCGGCGGCGGAGCGGCGGACGTGGGCGCGGCCAGGGAGACGGTGTCCGCGTTCACGTGGCAGCTCGCCGCGTCAGGGCAGTTCAGGGTGATGTCGTTGGCTCCCGCTTTCAGCGTGATGGGCAGGGAGGCGGCTTCCCACGTGTCCCAGTTCGTCGTCGCGGGGAACGACAGGGTGTCGGAGACGCCGCCGGCGGACACAGAGGCGGTACGCGTCTCGTGCTTGCCGTCGCCGCCGACGCCGTTGGCATAGCGGACCCGGAGGGTGTATGTGCCGTCTGCGGGAACTCCCACCACGTGGGTGGTGAGGCTCGACCCCTTGTCGAGTTCGGCGACGAACCCGCTGCCGGCGTATCCCTTGTGGTCGGTGGCGCCGACTGCGGTTCCGCCGATTCGTGCGGCCTCCGTCTCGCAGCTCACGCCGAATCGGCAGTCCGTGATCGCGGTGCTGGAGACGGGCGGGTACGCGGCGCCGGCCTGGACCAGCGCGACACTGTCGATGTTGACGTTGCCCGAGTCCGACGCGGTACGGGTCAGTGTGAGCGTGTGGTGGCCCGCGCCGAGTTGGACGCCTGCGGAGGCAAGGCTCCAGGTGTCCCAGTTCGTCGTCGCCGGCAGGCTCACCTTCTGCTGCGCGCCGCCGTCCACGGAGAGGGTCAGGGTACGGGTCTGGGCCTGACCGTCGCCGCCGAGGGAATTGGCGTACCGAAGGTCGAACCGGTAACTACCGGCGCTGGTGACATCGATGTCAGCGGATACCGAGCTTCCGGTGCCCGTGAATCCGGCGGCGAAGCCGGTCCCGGTGTAGCCACGGTGATCGGATGCCACGGCGACTCCGCCGGCCTGCAGGCCCTCGGCCTCGCACAGGGCCCCCGGCGCACAGTTCAGGTGCTGCCAGGGGGTGGCGGTCACCGGGGTGCCGCCGGCCGCCAGTTGCACCGAGAGGTTCTGCGCGTCGAACTGGCCCGAGCCGACCTTGTACCGCAGGGTCATGGCTGTGGTTCTGATGGTGAGCCAGCCGCCGGACTCCCGGGCTGTGTAGGCGGCCGGGGTGAAACCGTCGCGGCCGATGGCGTTGAATGTCGGGGCGTCGGTGAACTTCCTGTCGCCCGCGTACTCGGAGCGAATCAGCGTCGGCGAGAGAATCTCGAAGCGGGCGTCGCCGGATGAGACGGTCGGAATTCGATGGCTGTGCGTGCCGTGTGCTGATGCGGATCCCGCACCGGCCAACGTCATGGCGGCGGTGCTCAGTACGGCGGCGAGACCGATCCACTTCCGCAGGGATCTCGATCGTCGCCTCGCCTGCCGAGGTCTCATGGGCAACTCCGTTCTCACGTCGGCCGGGTGGCTTGTCCAGGCCGCACCGGTTGCAGAACGCTGGAGCCGACAGCGTGCTGCAGTCCACGGCTTTCTATCGTTGAAAATCGTGCTTGCGGCATCACAACACGTCCACCGCGCCATGTACATGGGGGTGACTCACAACGTTGAAAATCGCATGGAGTCTGCTGTCGGCGAGACCGATCCGGCGAACCGTCGAGCCCTGCTCGTCGGTGATCTGTCGCCACACCCCATCTGCATGTCGGCGCTGGACACAGGGGCATCAAGTGCCGTGCTCGTTGCTCCGGCGACAAGCCGGAGGCGTCGAGCGCCCCCTGATGTCGAGTGGTTCGCCAACGTCGCCAGGCTCAATCTTCGTGGTGACTGTCTGAAGCCGAGCAGTCTCGATATCGGCACCGGCCTTGGTACGGTGGCCTGCGCGTGAGTGGATGAGTGCCAGCACCCGCCAGGGGGCCGGGTCCGGAGTGCGTCGCTGGTCAGGTGGTGGGGGCCTTGGAGACCGGGCTCCCCGACCGGCCGCGTCGGCACCCGGTGATGGAACGCCGTGAACGGCCACGCCGTCACGCCGACGGCCCCTCCGGGTGAACAGCAGTGGTTCACCCGGAGGGGCCGGCCGCCAATGGTGGTGCACCTCCCGACAGTCAGCGGGATCCTGCCGCGGTCGCACAGGGCACGGCTGGTCCGACGGTCATGTGTGCGCTATCCGCGAGGGATCCACATGGGCTGCCTCCACTCCGTCGCAGGCGCCCAGAATCCGGCGCCGCCGGCGAACCCTGCTCCGTTGCCTACGCGGTTCCACAGGTCGGATGCTCCGCTGGTGCGGTCACCGCCGTTGCCGCCGGCCGCGACCGGCCGGGCATCGTGGTCCGTGGGCTGGAACCCGACCGTGTAGGTCCGGGTGGCCGAACCGTTGGCCGAGGTCACCTTGATGGTGCGGGTGGTGAACCGGGACCCGGTCGACGAGAGGATCGAACTGCCCTCGGTGACCTTGACCCGCGCGCCGGGCTGGGCCGGTGTGGCGGAGAGGGCCGGGACATTCTTGTTCTTCGGCCAGTCCACGACGTACGTGGACACGGCCGGGTCGAACCCGTCGATCGAAACGCCTCCGACGGTGATCGCCTTGGCGTCGGCGACACCGGCCTTGGTGGCGTCCGAGAAGTTCTTCACCGTGACCGACCCGTCGGTGTTGACGACGACCTTCGCCGCCAACGCGGCCGCCAGGTTGATGCGTTCCCAGCTCGCTCCGCCGTCCGCGGTGACGTCGAGCGGGTACCCGGAGTCCGTCGCGGTCTGCTCGAGGATCTGGGTGCGCTGCTCGGTGGTGAAGCCCGGGAAGGCCGTGATCAGCAGGGCTGCCGCGTCGGCCGGCGTCTTGAGAGCCTGCCCGGACTTCCCGACCTGGGAGAACCCGTAGGTCAGGCGGCGCGTGTACAGGTCGACGTGCTGCGCCGTGCTCAGACCGGCGTAGGAGTCGCCCGCGCAGGCCGCGAGCGTGTCGCCGTATCCCTCCTTCTCGCACTGCGCGAGCAGCACGTTCTCCATTTCGGTGTGGGCCTGCGTCAGCAGCTTCTCGAAGTCGGGGTCGGCCCACCGGTGTGCCACGGTGGCCTGTGCGCCGATGCGTCCGCCCATGACGTCGAGCGGGTAGTGGAACCCGAGGACGATCCGGTTGTTCCCGTACTCCGAGGTGCGGGCGAGGATCGACGGTGCAAGCTCCGGCAGGAGCGTGGCGAGGATGGTCCCGGCTTCGTAGCCGCCGTAGGTGTGGCCGCTGGGGTACGAGCCGCTGGTGGTGAGGCTGCCGTAGGAGCCGTCCTGCGACTCGTAGATCTCGCCGCCGTCGCCGACGAACCCGAGCCGCACGTACGGGCGCAGGTAGCCGAAGTGGTCCTTCGCCGCTCCGCCCTTGTCGAGGCCCTTCGTGACGCGGGAGAACAGGGCACTGGTCTTCGGCAGCCGGCCGCCGCTCAGGGCGTCGTTGTAGATCTGGCCGAGCCGGGAGCCGAGGCCGTCGGCCATCGTGACGGTGGAACTGTTCGTGGCGTCGACCTCGGCCCGGTCCACCTCCTTCTGCGTCGCCGCGTTGTTGATGCGCACGGCGATCCGGTCGTTCTCAGCAGTGAGCGCGGTGCCGTGCGGCACTTTGGTGTTGGCGCCGAGGATGCCGGAGCCGAGGTCGTCGAAACCGTTGAGCAGGTCGTAGAAGTAGTCGCTCCCGTCGCCGGTCCCCGGCCACGTGTCCGAAGCGTAGGTCGCGTTCAACGTGTCGTCCGGGAAGGGGGACGGCTCGTACGCCGGGTCGGAGGCGTCCGCCGCGGCGGACGCCGAGGCGATCGCTGCGGAGTCGTCCGAGGTTCCGGCCAGGGTCACCGCGGTCACGGTGGCCGTGTGCGTCTTGGCCTTGCCCGCGGTCGTGAGCAGCGCCGTGTCCGTCGTGGCGGGAACGTGCGCGGTGGTTCCGTCGCCGAGGGCGACGGTGTAGCCGATGACCGGGAAACCGCCGTCGCCGGCCGCCCGCCAGGTCACGCGGACCTGCTTGCCGTCGGTGATCACATCCGTCACGGCCGGCTTCTGCGGCGTGCCGCCACCGATCACCACGGGTGCCGTGGCGGCGCTCTGCCGGGAGGTGCCGACCGCGTTCACCGCCTGGACGCGTGCCGTGTACGACCTGCCGGCCCGCAGCCAGGTGAACGTCGTGCTGCGGCTGTCCGGATCGCCGATCTTGATCTGGTGGCCGTCGCTGAGGGTGATCTTGTAGCCGGTGACCGGCGAGCCGCCGGTGTCCTCCGGTGCGGACCAGGCGACGGTCAGGCTCGTGCCTGACGAGGTCGCCGACACCGCGTCAGGAGCGGCCGGCACCGTCCTGGGCTTTGTGATGAGTGCGGACAGGGCATGGTGAAGCGTGTCGTACCGTGCGGTGAGGGTCGCGTCCGTCGACGTGCCGTCCGCGACCGCGGTCTTCGCCGCGGCGAGTGCCGCGGTGAACTCCCTCCACGACGCGTCCGTGTAGCGGTCGTCAGCGAGGGCCGACGCGGTCGCGACCAGGTCCTCCAGCTTCAGTCTCGGCAGAGGAACCAGCTGGTTGGCGGCCAGGGTGAGGCTGCGCGTCTGTGTGTCGACCTCGACCTGCGTGGCGTCCTCGGCGTCGGCGAGGGTGCGTGCGGCGTCGAGTTCGCGCCGGTACACACCGAAGTCGATCGCGTCGTACCGCTCCGCGTCGCCGGAGAGCCCTTCGTACTGGCCGATCGCTTTCCGCAGGGCGGCCTTGTCCGTGACGGCGGGCGTCTCGACGTGCTTGAAGGTGATCCGGCCCAGGTTCGCGACGTACGGGTGCGAGGAGTCCGGGTTCGTCGTCAGCCGCAGGTGGACGGCGTGCGTGCCGGTGATCGCCTTGGGCAGCGTCAGGCTCGTCGTCCCTCCTGAGGACCACGCGCTACCCGTGACCGGCAGCGGCACGGTCGCATACGGCGTGCCGGGGTCGGCCGCGTCGAAGGAGTCCAGGTAGAGCTGGACGGCTGACCCGGTTCCGCAGCGTGCGGAGTTGTTGACGTAGGTGATCGTGACGGTGCTCTTCGGGGAGTCACCGAAATCGATGTCCCCGTAGTCGACCCACGCTCCGTCGTAGGTGCCGCCGAGGTCGGTGGTGGAACCCGAGCCGGTCCAACCGACCGGCTCGCTCTTGAGGCCGCCGCCGCTGTGGGACCGGAACGCGGTGGCGTCGAACCCCACGGGGGCGCCCGCGTCCTGCGACAGCGTCAGCGAGTAGACATTGCCCACGTAGGGCTGGGCGGCGGTGTGCGTGCCGGAGACGAAGGCCGCGTACACGTCCTGGACGCCGGTGAAGACGTTCGGGTCGAGCTGCACGGTCGTGGTGGCGATGGTGCCCCAGCCCGATCCGGTGTAGTCGAGAGGGATGTCGACCTTCTTCGCGCCGTCCTTCGAGCCGAGGTGCAGTTCGATGTGCGAGTCCGACGCCGCGCGCGACTGGGGCTTGTCGTAGCGGACGGTGACGGTCTCGGCGCCGTTGCGGAGGTCGGTGTCCTTCCACTGCGCCCACGCGCCGTTCGTCACGTTCTCGAAGATGCCGCTCGTGAGCTTGAGCGGGAGCGAGCCGTCGCCGGTCACGGTGGTGTTCACCGCGGTCAGCGTGGTGAGCGTGGTCGAGGGCGACGAGGAGACCTCGTACGGCGAGAACTGGTGCCAGTCGAAGTTGGACACCCACTGCTGGCCGGCCGGGGCGTGGAACACGAACGTCGCGCTCTTCGCGTCCAGCAGGGCGTCCGGGTCGGTGACGGCGGCCTGCACCGTGGTGTAGTACTGCCAGCCGCCGGTTCCGGGGAGCTGGACGGTGGCGACGACAGGGCCGTCGGCGGCGCCGGCGTGGATGTCGACACTGCTCGGCTTCGCGTTCGTCGCCTGCGAGTTCGCGTAGCGGACGGAGATGCTGCGCGGGGCGACGCCGCCGAAGTCCAGCTTGGTGAACCGCTCCCACGATCCCTCGGTGACGCCGCCGAGGTCGCCGTCCGAGTTGTTCCGCTCGCTGACGAGGCTGGGGCCCTCCTTCTCGTCGGGGTCCTCGGCCTGCAGGACGGCGTAACCGCCCTCGTCGATGGTCAGCGCGTCGATGGCGGAGTGCAGCGCGTCGTCCGCGGCCATGATCGTGCCCGTCGCCGAGGTGGTGTCCGCGAGGACGGTCCGCGCGCGTTCGAGCGCCGACCGGAACAGACTCCAGGAGCCGTCGGAGTAGTTGCCACTGCGCACCAGGGACGCCTGGTCGACGAGCGCGCCCAGGGCCTTGCGGTGCGCTGCGGCGGCGGAGATGACGAGCGGGTCGGTCGGGGATATCCCGGTGCCGCTCACCGTCGAGGCCCGCACGCCGTGGGCGAAGGCCGCGTCGTGGAACGTGATGCCGAAGCGTGCGTCGACCTTCGCGGTGCCGGTGAGCGACAGCGTCGCCGTGCGTGAGCCGCTGACGCGCAGGTCCGCCGTGACACCGCCTGGCAGGCCGGTCACGGTCGCCGCCCCGGTCTTGGTGAGGCTGGTTCCCTTGCGGGCGGCGAAGGACGCCGGTCCGTCCAGGGTGAGTTTCACGCTGTCGTCGAGGGTGCCGTTCTCGGCGGTGGCGACGGTGCCCGGGTGGGCGGAGACGACGGTGTCGCCCTTGCCCGTTCCCGCGTCACCGTCACCCGTGTCGCCGCCGTCGGTGTTCAGCGAGTACGCGGGCTCCGTGTGGGCGCCCCACTGGGAGGGCTTGGAACCCATGGTGAAGTCCAGGGTCCCGCCGGAGATGATCTGGGAGTAGTCGAGCCACGTGTTGTCGAACCGCTTGCCGTTGAGGGTCGCGCTCTGCACGTAGTAGTTGCTCGGAGACACGCCGTCGGCCTTCACCGTGAACCGGCTGCCGTTGGCGTAGGTGATCGTCGTGGAGTCGAAGAACGGGCTGCCGATCTGGAACTGGCTGGAACCGGCAGTCACCGGGAACAGGCCCAGGGCGGCACCGACGAACATGGTCGACATGGTGCCGGCGTCGTTGTCCATGGTCGGCAGGAAGCCGTTCGGGGAGAGCTTGTAGACCTGGGTCTTGACCGGCGGGGTGAACTGGCCACCGGAGCTGGGCGCCTCGTTCGTGGAGCCCGTCGCGATGTAGCGGTTCCAGGTCGTGCCGGTGTAGATGGCACGTACCCACTTCTGCGTCAGGCTCGGCTCACCGACGTAGTTGAAGAGGTACGGGGCCTGCAGGTCGATCTCGTTCGCGTTGGAGTGCAGCATGGTCGATCCGTCGTCGACACTGGAGTCCTCGCCGAACATGTGCCTGACCGCGGCCTTGCCGGCCTTCTCGCCGCCCATGGCCTCGATGAGGCCGCCCATGTTGTACGCGTCGTACCAGTGGTACTGCCAGAGCGTGCCCTGGTAGAGGCCTGCCGCCTCGAACTTCTCGTAATCGGCGCTCTGCCAGTCGCCGTTCGCGGCGCGCGGGGTGAGCAGACCGACCTCGGTGCCGTCGGCCGCGGTCCAGGCGCCGGACTTCACGAGGTTGTCGATCGCCATCGTCGACCGGGTGCGGAGCTTCTTCGCGTCGTCCCTCTTGCCGAGCGCGTCGGCGATGACGGACAGCGCCCACTGGTCGTAGCCGCGCTGGACGGTCGTACCGGGATCCCCGGTGACGTATCCCTGTCGCAACTGCGCCCCCGTGTAGTAACCGGAGTAGGACAGCAGTGCCGGGTACGCCTCGTCCAGCCGGTCGAAGTTCTTGAAGCCCTTCGACAGCGCGTCGGCGACCAGCACGGCCGAGCGCTCCCAGCGCACGGTCGGCACGGAATGGGTGATGCCGCCGAGGCTCTTGCCTGAGGTACGCGTGTCGGCGAAGAGCTCGATCAGCGACTGGATCATGTCCCGGTAGGTGGCCGGGTCGATGTAGGCCTCGACGGAGTACTTACGGAAGTCGTCCCAGGTGGACCAGCCGTCGTAGTACGTGAACCCGTTCGCCTTGTGCACCGCACCATCGGCGCCGCGGTACGTGCCGCTGGTGCTGGTGGCGTTCACCGGCAGGGCGTACATGCGGTACAGGTGCGTGTAGAACTCCTTGGTGAGCGTCGACCCGGGGTCGGACTTCGCCGAGGAGCGCACCGCGACAGCGCCGAGCGCGCGGTTCCAGTCCGCCTTCGTCTGCGCGCGCGCCTGGTCGAAGGTGAGGTCGCCCACCTCGTTTTGCTGGTCGGTCGCGGCCTGTTCCGCGCTGATCGGCGACAGCGTGATGCGCAGTTCGATGTCGTTCCCGGCAGACTTGTCGAACCCGAGGACGGCGCCGGTGTCGGACCCGTCCTGCGTGGTCGCGTCGCTGAGCTTGCCGTCGTTGCCCCAGCTCTTCAGAGAGGTCACGGGGGCGTTCGTGGTGGCGTTGTAGTACAGCTGGTACGAGGCGCCGTTGAACGATCCTGCGATGAGCCCGGCGATCGAGGTGGTCCCGTCCGGGAGCGTCGTCGCCTTCATGGTCGAGCGGGTGCGGCTGGTGAAGTTGTTCGCGAGGTCGAGGACGAGCTCGGGATCCGACCCGGAGGGGAAGCTGTAGCGCTGCAGTGCCGTGCGCGTTGTCGCAGTCATCTCCGCGTCGATGGTCCCGGAGTCCTGCTTCACCGACGACCCGGTTCCGGAGACGGCGCCGAGCCCCACCCCGTAGTGGCCGGGCGTCGCGGTCTCGTCGTCGTGGCTGTACGCGTGCGCGTACGTGCTGGGGGCAGGGCGCTTGTCGTACTGCACGGAGGTCGGGACGACCAACAGGTCGCCACCGCCTCCCGAGCCGCCGACGCCGTCGAGGTTCGTCGCGGTGAACCCGGCGATGTGGTCCTCGTTGTAGTCGTACCCGGTGTGGTTGCGGTTCGGAGTTGTCAGCGGGTTGACCTTGGCCAGACCGTGGGGCGCCTGCGCGCCCGGCAGGTCGTTGCCGTCGTCGCCGGCGGTCGATACGAACGGGTCGACGAGCTTCGTGTAGTCCGCGCCGCCGGATGTCCCTGCGGACCCCGCGGATGTGGTCGGGACGGGCAGTGCTGCGGCTGTCACGCCACCGGCCAGTGTGGCGAAGCCGAGCGCGCCGGCGAGCAGCGTGGCGACTGCCGTGCGCAGTTGCCGACGATGCCTGCGGGCGGGTCTCGGAAGGATCACGCGAGGCGTGAGGACATGGGATCTGATGGGCACAAACGTCTCCAGCATCGTGATAAGCACGCACCGTCGAGGGAAAGACAACGTTGTCAAAGTGCGGGAGCATGCAAACGGCGGTGGGCATACGGGATCGCACCCGCCACGCTCACAGCCGTCCGCCATGAGACATGGAGAAGGCGTACAGGCGGCAAACAGACTTCGTACAGAAGGTACGGGGTCCCGGTCGCTGCCCGCCCGCGGAGCTCCTCAATCACCCTGACTCCCCGTTGGGGTTGGCGAACGGTAACAGGAAGGGTGCCGGATCGTCCGCACCCGGCTCAAGGCAATGTGTGGCGCGAGCTGATGAGCGTTGCAGCGAAACGTCATCACAGGGCCCCCTCCCGGCGCGTCGCCCGAGCGCCGCAGCCGGGCCCGCGTTTCCCTTGCAGGCAGCATGATCACCTGCCCCGAGGTCGACGATCCGCAGCGCCCTTGGCGGCACGCTTGCCGTCCGCCCTGCGGACCCTGCTGGCGACTCGGCGCCGGCAGGCCCGGCGCCTCGTCCAAGGGTACTGTCACGTGACGGTGTAACTGATCGTTTCAGAATGAGGTTCGAAGTCGTCTCAAACAGAGGATGGTGCAGGCGAGTTGGAGCAGGGCTCGGTGGAGGTCGGTGCGTGTCTCGTAGCGGATGCGGAGTCGTTTGAACTGGTGGAGCCGGGCGAAGGTGCGCTTGTCGACCCACCCGGGTCTTTCCCGGCCCGGAGCGGTGCGGGGTACCGCTCCGGGCGATCATCGGGGTGATCCCACGGGTGCGGATGAGACGGCGGTACTTGTCGAAGTCGTAGCCGCGATCGACCCGCGGGCCGCGAATGCGGGCACAGCGTTCAGGAGCGGCATGAGTTGGGTGACGTCGTGACGGCTTCCGCTGGTGCACCTTCCGCATGCCAGCCCTACGACACCACCTGACAAAGCCCTACTGGTGCCGCATCAGGCCGGGTTCGTGCCGCAGCCCGTACTCGGCCATAGCCGTGCCCCAGCGGCAGCACCAGTACCTACTGCATGACGTAATGCTGGGACGGGGCCGGGCGACACCGCCCCGACGCCCCAGGCGGACGGACAAGGCCGACGACGGATCCGGGCAGGTCTTCGGCCATGGCCTGATGGGCGGTCACGGCGACACCGCCCCGCGCGCCGGTGCGGCTACAGTTCAGCACTGGCGTAGCGGTGATCGACCGAGGGGGCGCGCGTTGGTCAGACGGGCCAGTACCGATGCCAGTCCGATTCCAGCGCTTTCCGTACCGCGGTTCGTGGGGCGGGACCGGGAGGTCGCCGCGCTCGGCGCAGCGCTCGGGAAACCGCCCGCCGTGGTCCTGATCGACGGTGAGGCGGGCATCGGGAAGTCCCGGCTGTTGCGGGAGTTCCTGGAGTCCCAGGCCGAGCGCGGGTGCCGCGCGATGGTCGGTGCCTGCCCGGAGTTGCGCGTGCCGTACACGCTGGGCGCGGTCGTGGATGCCGTGCGCGACGGCGTCGGCAGCGTGTCCGGGCTGCGGCTCAGCGGCCTGGGCGGTGCGCTGAGGCCGTTGTTCCCCGAGTGGGCGGACGACCTGCCTCCGGCGCCGGAGCCGCTGGAGGATGCGACCGCGGCCCGGCACCGGCTGTTCCGCGCCTTCGTCGAGGTGTTCAGCCGACTCGACGTGGGGGTGCTGGTACTTGAGGACGTGCACTGGGCCGACGAGGCGACCCTGGAGTTCCTGCTGTTCCTGGTCTCACGCCGGCCCCAGCCCGTGAGCGTGGTGGTGACGTACCGCCGGGAGGAGGTGCCGCCCGATTCGCTGCTGTTGCGGCTCACCTCCCGGTTGCCGGCCGACGCGCACCTGGTCAGGCTGACGCTGAAGCCGCTGGGGATCGCCGAAACCGCCGCCTTCGTCTCCTCGATGCTGGCCGACGACCATGTATCGGCCGAGTTCGCGGCCTTCCTGCATGCACGAACGGAAGGCATACCACTGGCGGTGGAGGAGTCCGTGCGGTTGATGCACGACCGGGCCGACCTGATTCGCCAGGACGGCGGGTGGGCGCGGCGCCGGTTGGACCGCATCGAGGTGCCGCCCACGATCCGCGACGCCATGCTTGAACGCGTCGGGCGGCTCCCGCACGATACCCGGACGGTCCTTTACGCGGTGTCGGTACTCTCCGGCCCGGCTGACTACGTGACCCTGAAAGCGGTGACCGGCCTGCCCGAAGACCGGTTCACTGCGCAGGCGGCCGACGCACTGGGCTGCGGCCTGCTGCATGAGGCCGGGCCGGGGCAGTGGTCGTTCCGTCATTCCCTTGCGTGCCACGCCGTGTACGAGGCCATGCCGGCCCATGAACGGCGTGCCATGCACCTGCGTGCCGGCCGGGCGCTGGAGGGCCGACCGCTGCAGCCGGTGGCGCAGTTGGCGAGGCACTTCCGGCTGGCGGGCGACGTCGAGGCGTCGTGCCGGTACACCGAGCAGGCGGCCGATCTCTCCACGCAGTCCGGTGACGTGGCCACTGCGGCACTGTTGCTGCACAGCCTGGTCACGAGCGTCGCCCTGCCGGCGGAGCCGCTGGTACGACTGGTGATGAAGATTCAGTTCCAGGCGCTGTCCGGCTCCGACCCGTACTCGAAGATCATCAATTCGTTGCAGTCGGCCCTCGGGATCCAGGCGCTGACGCCGGAACAGCAGGCACTGGTCCGCTTCCAGATCGGCCGGGTGCTCATGGTGGCGGGAGAAATCGAAGCGGGCCGGCTCGAGATATTGAGAGCCGTGCCCCACCTCGCCCCGGACGCACTGGAGGCGGCGCGAGCGCGTACCCTCCTCGCCCTGCCCCTCGGGAACGCACGGCCGGTCTCGGAGCATCTGCGGTGGCTGCACGAGGCACCCGCAGTGGCAATGTCGATCGCGCCCCACCACCGGCTGCTCCTGTCCGTGGAGCGCGCCTTCGCGCTGCTCATGCTCGGCGAGGAGGCCGGGTGGACCGCGGCATTGCAGATCCCGGACGAACCCGTCGATCCCCGGGCGGCGTCCATCGTCGCGGCGGGCCACACGAACGTCGGCGAGGAGGCGATGCGGTGGGGACGGTACGACGAGGCGGGGGAACGACTGGCCAAGGCTTTGGCACTCGCCGAGCGCTACGAGCTCCTGGACAGCTTCGACAGCATCGCCTCGTCCCAGGCCCACCTCGACTGGTTCACCGGTGCCTGGGCTGGACTGGCCGATCGGGCGGCACGGCTGGTCAACGATGACGACAGGGTGCGGCTGAAGGACCGTTGCGAGGCAGCCCTCGTGGCGGGCCTGCTGCAGGCCGCCGCCGGTGACCGGGAGGAAGCACAGGAGCGACTGCGCTTCGCAGGGCGAGACGACCAGCAACGCATCGAGGCCGCGGCTGCGCTGGCGCAACTGTGTCTGCGCGACGGCGACGTCGACGAGGCGCTCCGCCTCACCGAGGGGCCGAGCGAGAGCACCGTCGGCACCGGAATCTGGCCCCGCGCCGTCGAGGTCACCCCGGTCCGGGTCGCGGCTCTGGTGGCCGCAGGCCGGCTCGGCCCCGCCGCCGACCTGGTGACCGCCTTCGAGCATGCCGTGGGCGACAAGGACGCTAAGGCGCCGCAGGCGTCCCTGGTCCTGTGCCGCGCGATCCTGGCCCAAGCCGAGGGCCGGCTCGCCGACGCCGCGGTGCTGTTCGCCGGCGCGGCCACCGCATGGGAGGGTCTGCCGCGCCCGTACGACGCTTTGCTCGCCCGGGAGCACCACGCCCACTGCCTGCTCGCCGACGGTCGGCACGAGGTCGGCCTGCCCGTACTGTCCGACGTCTTGCGGGGGTTGTCGGCCCTCGGCGCCCACAATGACGCCGACCGGGTGGCGCGGTTCCTGAACGGGCGAGGGTGGGAGACCCAGGCACGAGGCCGGGGCCGGCCAAGCTACGGCGACCGGCTCTCCCCGCGCGAACTGGCGGTGGCCCGCCTGCTGGTCGGTGGCCGGACGAACCGGGAGATCGCCGAGGTGCTGGTGGTGTCGACACAGACCGTGGCCAGCCAGCTGAAGTCAGCCATGCGCAAGCTGCGCGTGACGTCGCGGACCGCGCTCGCCATCAGAGTCGTGGAGTTGGGCCTCACCGGCGAGCAGGGGCGATCGCCGGCGGCCGACGAGTAAATTCCACCGCCGTCGCCCGCGGACGAAGAAAAGCGCCTGCCCGAGCGAGCGAATAATTCCCGCATCTGACCAATCGAGCCGGAACCCGGCTCGATTGCACACTCGTGCCCATGTTGCCCGCAGAACCGCTGACGCCCGAACCGGCAGATGGCCCGGCCGTTTCGGCATGCCGTGCGAAGGACGAACCGGTACCGGCAGGACCGCAGGCCGGCCCGGCAGACGCCCCGACCACCGAGGACGCGGGTGATGCCGCCGCTGTCGGCGAGTACGAACCGCTCTAGCGCGGAGGCCCAGGTCAGACCGTGATCGCCGGTGGCACGAGGCGCCACCCGACCCAGTCCGCTGGAGAGGGCAAGGGGCCCTCGCGCGTACCGGGAATCCGATCGCCGACGTTCTGCACGCCTCCACGTCGAACATCCCCCGATATTCCACTCATTCATTCACAGGAGACCCATAGATGAGGCGAAGCGCAAGGAAGCGTCTCGGTAGACGCTTGGGCGCGGTGACCGTTGGTCTGACCGTCTTCGGGATGGTCGCGTCCACCACGGCGACATACGCTGCCGAGCCGACCCGGCAGATGCCGCTTTCCGGTGTCGTACAGACGAAGAGCCCGACGGTGATCGCCGACCACGACCTGGCGCGGATCGTCTCCGCGTCCGGCGGGTCCGTCCCGGTGACCCTGATAACCGGCGACAAGGTGCACGTCGGCGTCGACGACCACGGCAAGCCGGTTGTCCGCGACATCGAGAGCGCGGCGCGGCCCGATGGACCGCCGGTCGCATTCCACACCATCACCCGCCAGGGCCAGATGTACCTCGTGCCCGACGACGCCCTCGCGATGGTCGGCAAGGGACTGCTCGACTGGGGTCTCTTCGACCTGACCCAGCTGGTGACGCTCGTCGCGGCGGGCAAGGGAGACGCGGTGCCGGTGCTCGTCACCTACACCGACGCGGCCGGGGCCGACAAGACGCGGAAGGTCGCCGGGGCGACGGGCGGAAGGTCGCTCCCGAGCATCAACGGCCGCTCGATGAACATCGCCGACAGCGGACGGTGGTGGCAGGGGGTACGGGGCAAGACGGACTCCAAGTCCGCCGCCGCCCGGTCCGCCGGCTCCCTGGCCGGGGTCAAGAAGGTCTGGCTCAACGGCCTTTCCAAGGTCGACCTCGAGCAGTCGGTGCCGCAGATCGGCGCGCCTGTCGCCTGGGAACGCGGCTACGACGGCACCGGCGTGACCGTGGCGGTGCTGGACACCGGTATCGACGCCACCCACCCGGACGTGTCCGGAAGCATCGCCGGGCAGGTCGACTTCACCGGCAGTCCCACGGGCGCCAAGGACGGGCACGGACACGGCACCCATGTGGCGTCCACGGTCCTCGGCAGCGGCGCCGCGTCCAAGGGGCTGCGCAAGGGAGTCGCCCCCGGGGCCAAGCTCCTGGTCGGCAAGGTCTGCGACGACAAGGGGCAGTGCCCCGACGACGGGATCATCGCGGCCATGGACTGGGCCGCCCACTCGGGGGCCAAGGTCGTCAACATGAGCCTCGGCGGTGAGCCCACCGACGGCACCGACCCGATGAGCCAGGCGCTCAATGAGCTCAGCCGCGCCACCGGGACCCTGTTCGTGGTCGCGGCCGGGAACTCCGGCTTCGTCCCCCAGAAGGTCGTCGCTCCGGGCTCCGCCGACGATGCCCTGACCGTGGCGGCCGTCGACAAGAACGGCGAGATGGCCGACTTCTCCAACCGCGGACCACGGATCGGGGACGGCGCCGCCAAGCCGGACATCGCGGCTCCGGGCGTCGACATCGTCGCGGCACGCGCCGCAGGCACGACCATGGGCACGCCGGTCGACCAGTACTACACCTCGGCCGACGGGACCTCGATGGCCACACCCCACGTGGCCGGCGCCGCAGCCATCGTCGCCCAGCAGCATCCGGAGCTGACCGGTCAGCAGATCAAGGCGCTGCTGATGGACACCGCCACGGACCTGGGGCACGACATGTACGCCCAGGGCACCGGCCGAGTGGACCTCGCGACCGCGACCAATCCGCGGATCGTCCCGAAGGGGAACCTGAACTTCGGCCGCCTGGCCTTCCCGCACTCGCCGGTGACGAAGAAGATCACGTACACCAACCGCGGCGACGAGCCGCTCACGTTGCATCTCACGATGCCGGTCTCCTTCGCTGACGGCCGGCCTGCTGCGGCCGGCCTGTTCACCCTCGGTGCGGACAAGGTGGTCGTCCCGGCCAACGGGTCCGCCGAGGTATCGGTGACGCTCGACGGCAGGGTGCTCGGCAGCGCCGACGGGGCTTTCGGCGGCTACAACGGGCTGCTGACCGCCCGGGACGATGCGGGCGCGGTGCGGCTGAGCTCGGGGATCCACACCTTCCTCGAAGCCCAGAAGTTCCCGCTGACCCTGAACGTCGTCGCGCCGGCGGGTGCCACCGAAGTCCGTTACGGCACCGCCACGTTCATGCCGGTCGACAACAAAGTCCACCTGCACGCGGGCCCGGTGGTCGAATCCGGTACGGACACCATGACCAAGTCGCTCTTCCGTGGCACCTATGCGGTGCAGATGCCCGTCAGCTGGCGGGACGCGGCCGGCGAGTGGCAGCAAGCCGCCCCGATGACACCGGAGGTGAGCCTCACCAAGGCGACCACGGTGACGCTGGACCTGCGCAAGGCCAAGCCGCTGCGCGTGCAGTACCCGGAGTCCACCGAAACCTACAACGCGACGGACGTCGTCGACCGGGTCTCTGCGACCGGGGCATGGGGGATGAGCACCACGCTCTCGGCCGACTACAAGGCCGGCGAGCCGAACTGGTGGGTGCTGTCCACGGGCAAGGTGAGTGAGGGCACCTTCACTCACGACTTCTACAGCTCGCGAACGACTCCCGTCGTCACCATGCAGGCCATCGGCGGCGGTGCCCCCTCCAGCCTCTCGGCCCGCTATGTGACTCCGGACGCCGCGCTCACCGAGACGCAGATGTGGCTGAACGACGACGGGGATCCGAGCTTCCGCGAAGCCGCGATTCCGGTTCCCCGGCTGCCGATCAAGGGACACCTGCCGGTGGTCCACGCGGGCACCGGATCCGCCGCCGAACTCGCAGACGTCGACGCCCGGGGCAAGCTCGTACTCCTGACACCGACCGACATCTGCCAGGACACCTGCGACTTCACGAAGCTCCGGGACGAGCGGGTGGCTGCCGCTGCCGCGGCCGGCGCCGTCGGCGTGCTGGTCGCGGCGCCGGGCCTCACCTCGCTGGGACGCCCCTCGACGTTGGACCAGTGTGCGGACGGCCCGCAGAGCTGCCCGGCGGTCCAGCGGTACGCCGCACTGCCCATCGTGACCGTGCCCTACGCTCAGGCCGAAGGCCTGATCAAGCGGATCAAGGCCGACCGGTCGCACGTCGGGATCAGTCTCGGCGGCAGCGTCGTGCCGAGGGCGTACGCCGCCAGGTACCACGACGACGGACAGATCCGGCCGAACGCCTACCAGGTCGAGAAGGGCGATCTCGACCGGGTCGACCTCTCCTTCCACGCGGCACGGCCCGGGGAGGTCCACCAGCTGAGCTGGATGCAGCAATTCCGGGCCACCCCCACCACGTCACAGGTGTCTCTGCCGCACCCTTCCACGCGGCAGACCATGACCACCTTCGTCAAGCGGCAGGACGACGCGATCAGCCGGTTCACCGCCTCCTGGGCCGACCACGGAGCGGACTCCTTCCTGGCGCACAACCGCACCGAGGTGAACGACATGGTCCTCACCGGCAGGAACCAGATCCACTGGAACGCGGGGCCGGCCGTACCGGGGGCCGTGCCGCAGGTGCGGACCAAGTCCGGCTTCACGGTCAAGGCCGGACCGTGCTCGGGGTGCCGACAGGGCGACACCTTCTACCCCACGGTCTATCTGACGGGCAGTGGCGGCGGCCGCCAGGCGCTGATCGGCATCGTCGACGACGAGCTCATCTCGCACGACTTCGCCGATGTCCCGGCCTGCGGGCCGGTTGCCTCGCCCACCCTGCCGAACCTCGACTCCACCTGCGACTTCAGGCTGCTGAACGCGTCCGGTGACGAAATCGAGCGTCGCACGGAGCACCTCGCCGACTTCAGCTACGCGACCCAGTGAAGGCACTCGAAACCGCTAAGGAGACCAACACGATGAACACCGGTGTGCCATCGGCACGGCGCCGCAGGGGGGCCCTCATGGTGCTCGCAGCCGCAGGGATGCTGGCGCTCTCCGGCTGTAAGGGCGGTGACCTCGTCTCCTACGACCTGCCGGCGAAGTCGGCCCGGTACACGTTCGAGGCGAAGACCAACGACGTCAGGACGGTGTGGGAGTACACCTCCGCCAAGCCGGCCAAGGGTGACGCCCCGGAGTTGAGCCCGTGCATGGGTGACGTGGTCGGCAGCAACAAGGAGGCGTGCCGGCCGGAGCCGCTCATCTTCCTGCGCTACGACTTCGATCTCGCCCTGGACAACACCGCCAAGGCCGGGGAAACCCACGAGATCACCGTCGTCGGCTACTACCAGGAGCGCATCACCACCGCGCCCGAGGTGAGCTCCTTGAAGGCGGAGACCAGCTTCGACGGGGGCAGGACCTGGCGCCCGGCGACCACCAGGGCAACCGGAAGGAGCACCTTCACCACGACGATCAAGAACCCTCGGCGGGACCAGGCCGCCAAGGGCGTCGGGCTGCGGATCAGCGCGACCGACAGCGAGGGCAACACTGTGAGGCAGACCCTCCCCACGGCGTACACGCTGCGCTGACAGGTGCCGCCGCAAGCGGCGAACCGACCGTAAGGTCACAGGCCGGGGCGAGGCTGAGTTCTCGCCCCGGCCGTCCGCGCTCCCTGGACGGGCCAGGGGCCGGTGACCGGGAATGTGCGACGAGTCGGATGGGCTGAACGCCCGAGGCGGTTTGCAGTCCTGGGGTCGTCGAGCCGGCGCCGTACCCGGATGCGGCATCGGTGCTTGTGTCGACAAGGCGGCGGCCAAGGCGGACGGGCGCTCGGAGGATGCCCGTCTGCTCGATGGCGCCCCCGCCCCATCCTCGCGGTCAGGGCAGCGAACCTGCTGCACCGGTCGCGACCAGCGGGGAGCGAGGGGCCCTGGAGCCGCCACTCCGTATGTCCCCACGCCGGCCGCCCTCGGCTACGAGAACGCCGACGACGGCTTCCGCCACCCGGTCTTGAGGCTCCAAGAGCCGTCCCGCATCGTGCGCCCTCGATCACCGGGTTGCCAACGGTCCCTGTGGGAGGTGTCACCCTCCGAAGTTGTTGACCTAGCGGTCCATATCTCCTTTAGTTGACCGTGCGGTCCAAAACGTTTCGGGGCGTCGCCGCCGCCCCTTCTTATTCCGTGTGTGTCGTTCCCGCGCTGCAGATGCGGCGTGCGGTTCTGTGCACTCCCCGGGATTACTAGCCCCTATCCCCGCTTCGGAGGGTACTGATCATGACCACGCGTGACACCGTTGAGCGATTCTTCGGCCTACTGGCCGGAGGGGACCCGGACAAGGTCGCAGAGGTCTTCGCCGACGACATCGACTGGTATGTCCCCGGATCGGAGTCCCTCCCTTGGACCGGGCGGCGCTCCAAGGGCAGCGAGGTGGCCGACTATCTGCGGACGCTGGGGTCGAACATCGTTCCCGAGAAGAACGTCGACGAGGTCGAAGCGCTACTCGTCGACGGTGACCGCGCGGTCATGCTCGGGCACTTCACGCGTGTCGCGAAGAGCACGGGCAGGACGTACCGCATGCCCGTAGCCATGTACTTCCAGGTAGCGGGCGACAAGATCGTCAAGTTGTACCTGTACGAGGACACGCTCAAGGTCGCCCAGGCGTACTCCGAGTGATCGGACCAGGCACGTCGAATTGACGCGGCAAGGCGGGGGCGGTGCCTGACGCACCGCAGCAATTCGCCCGGACGGTCACGTGTGGTGGCTGCCGACCACGCGTCGGGCGATGATGCGATCGCAGCTTCTGTCCGACTTGGCTGCCCTCTTCAACCGGGCATGGCCTTTACGAAAGCCATTGCGGAAGACCTTGGACACCCGGGAACCGCGCTGCGGGCCGCCCAGCAGCTGGCGCTACGACAGCAGTGCCGACCCGACAGGCCAGGCCGCTCGACAGCGGGCTGCCGCGGTGGGTGCTGCCGAGGAAGGGCGTCGTTCCAATCCCCCTGGGGCTGGTGTTTGCCAGTCATCGCCGACGGGATTGAATGCACCGCAATCGCGCCTCGCGTCGACTCGGCTGTTGTGAGTCAGGGCCGGGGAAGGTTCAACAGCGCGGAACGGCCGATCTGTACGAGGGCCGAGGTATCCATGTCGGTCTTGGCGAGGAACTCGATGCCTTGCAGAACCGCGAGCAGTAGGTTGCCCACCTCCTGTGGATCGGCACCTGTGGCCAAAACACCCTCGCGTTGCGCATCCTTCACGCAAGCAGCCAGAAGGTCCTGTATCTCCTGATACGTTGCCCGGGCCCGGGAGACTACTTCGGACTCCTGGCCGTGTAGTTCGGAGGTGCTGTTGGCGAGGAAGCAGCCGCGCCGACAGGGGTCGTTCGCGTAACCGGCGGCGGCGCCGTCGAGGAGGCGGCCCAAGCGCTCCAGCCCCGAACCCGGTCCGGCGAGTATCTGCCGGACGCTGTCGAGCTGCTCGTTGCGGTAGTCGTCGAGTGTGCGCAGGAAAAGCTGACGCTTGTCGCCGAACGCCCCGTACAGACTTCCCTTGCCCAGTCCGGTGGCCGACATGAGGTCGTCCATCGATGTGGCCGAGTAGCCCCGGTTCCAGAACTGTTCGCGCGCGTCTTGCAGAACCTGCTTCTCGTCAAAGCTTCGGGGACGCGCCATGTGTCCACGGTAAGGGTTCTTGACCTTTCAGTCCACATACGAGGCGATCGAGGGTTTCGGTTGGGTGCCTGCCGGCTGCCGCGCACGGCTGATGACGTGGCGCACCGTGGAGTCCTGGAATTGGTGCGCCCTGCGTGCCGGTGGTGCACCCCGGCGGTCGGCGCCGAGGGGCTGTACCGATCGCCCGCTCTTGTCCCGACACCCCCACGGCGCCCGGGACAAGGCCCTGGTGCTCACCGGTTTCCACTATGCCTTGCGCCCTCAGGATCCCGCCGGACCGCTGACCGGCGACATCACCTTGCACCCGCGTGGCCTGGTCATCGCGGTGCTCACCCGCAAGACCAGCACTCGGAACGCAACGCGAAGCTCGCCTATGCGCAGGACCGGAGGCCTGCCCGGTACAGGCCTGGACAGACACCCTCATAGGCATCGTCGCATGCGGCGTCATCATCGCCGGCTTCGTCCATAGCCCCCTGCCACTTGTCGCGCCGCGAGAGGAAGAAGAGGACCAGCCCATGCCTGAACCCACTGCCGCGCTCACTGAGTTCATCCGCATCTACGAGCAGGCCACCAACAGCCACGACATCACCCGGCTTGTCCCGCTGATCGCTCGCGATGCCGTCTACTGGTTCTCCGACGGATCGCATCGCGGCCGCGAAGCCGTCCTCTCCGCTATCTCCAAGACCTTCGCCACCATCCGTGATGAGATCTACCGGATCGACGACCTGGAGTGGATCGCCCACGGCAATGACCACGCGGTATGCCGCTACCGGTTCACCTGGACCGGAGCCATCGACGGCCAGCCGCGATCAGGAAGCGGCCGCGGCACCAACGTGCTCGTCAGTAACGCCGGAACCTGGCAGATGCTCCACGAACACCTCAGCGCATAACCAGGCGGCAGTACCGATCCACCGGAATTGACAATTACTCGCCGGCGCGCACCGCCGGCAGCGGTGCGGCGAAGAGCCGCGCGTCCACGTCCGGGAGTACATGGCCGGCACCTCCCGCCACAACGGCGGCATGCGCTCGATCAGCGCCGCGTTCCGGATGACCGAACCGACCGACGCCGGGGCGATGGAGTGGATGACCGCGACCATGCGCCACGCACTGCGCTGGGGCGGTTTGCCCCCGATCCCAGCCTGACGACCGCAGGCCCTCGGGGAAGCTTGCCCGCCCTGGCCTGTTTGGACGCCGGAGGGGCCGGTCGGGGGTCGCACCCAAGGGCGGCTGGACAGTCCGAGTAGCCACACCTGGGCACTCCACCGCTGGGGGCGCTGGAGTTCCGTTGGGCCGGGGATCCAGCTGCTCCGGACACCCAGGGTGGGTGGATCGGTCACGCCGTGACGTGTGGTTCGGCCGATGGCTTCGATCAGATCGGTCACACGTTCGGTCGCCGGTCACGGCCGCGGAATGACCGGTCACGCGTGCCGGGCAAGCCCGACAGGACCCTGGGCAAGCTCACCGTGCGGCAGGCTTGCCCAGTCCTGGAACACGGTGGCCAGGACGCGACGTCAGCGACGACGGTGTCCCACGTTTCCGCTCGTCGACTGGTCTGCCGCCGACCGGCTTGCCTGGGCCTGCCCCTCACTGCGCCGTGTTTCCACCGTCGGGCCGAGGGGCGCGCACCGTGGGGGAGGGGGTGTCCTGTGACAGCGAGCCTTGAGTGTTTGTCATCGAAGTTTGAGGGCGTGATCAGCGGCGGGCCGTTGCGATGAGGCGTCGCAGCGTGGCGTGGGCGGGTGGGCCCCAGGTGGGCTTGCCGCGGGGGCGGCCGTGAACGTCGGCATCTCCGATGAGGATGCAGGCGAGGGCCTTCCGCCGCCCAGCCGCGGGCGCGACGCAGGGTCGCTGCGTCCGGGGGTCGGCTCGTAGGCCCCATAGAAGCGGTCGGTGGCGCCGTCCGGAAGCAGGATCCATGCGGCAGCGAGGTCGCAGGCGGGATCACCTGCAAAGAGATCACCGAAGTCGATCACACCGCAGAAGGTGCCGTCCGCAGTGAGAACGTTGGCCGGATGCAGGTCGCCGTGGAGCCACAGCGCAGGGCCCGCCCAGTCGGGCGCCGCGGTGGCTCTTCCCAGACCGGGCGGACGCCGTCCGGGTCGGGCACCAGTCGCAGCTCCGTGGCCGAGGCGAGCATCTTGCCGAACCCCTCGGCACTGTCGGTCAGCGGTCCTCCGCGGTCACGACCGTCCGGCGCCCCGCTGGGAGCGGGTCGATGCAGAGCCGTCAGGAAGGCGGCCAAGGTATCGGCTGCCTCCACAGCGTGCGTGGCGGGGGCGCGGTCGGCGGGCTTGCCCGGCACCCAGGTGGTGACGATCCAGGGCCGCGGAAACCGTTCGGAGGGCTCACCGAGGCGCTGCGGGACAGGCACGGGCAGCGGAAGGTGCGGGGCGAGATCGGGCAGCCAGGCGTGTTCCTTGCGCAGCAGCGCGTCCGCGGTCTGCGTCGCCCAGGGCAACCGGACGGCGAGGTCGTCGCCGAGCCGCCACAGCTGGTTGTCCCAACCACGCGCGCCGAGCTTCAAGGGGTGATCGGTCGGGTCAGGGTGCTGGTCGCGCCGCAGGTCCCGGACCAACTCCGCCGTGATCTCGATGTCGGTGTGGGTCATGCGGGGCAACGGTAGCCGGACGGTGATCCGCCGTTTGTGACGCCCAGTACTCCGTGCCGCTCCACTCTCGATGGCGCGAACTCACGATCATCAACCTTCGATCGGCCCGGCTCGGGAATCCACAGCCGGTACGTCAGTGGGGTGAGCCGTGCGCGGATGGGCTGGTGAAGCGCTACCTGCCGTAAGTTCGCCACGGCCGCGCGGAACTGCACCGCCTTGAAGCTGGTGTTCCAGGTCGGCCTGCGGGTGAGCGGGGTTGTCCAGTGTGTTCTCCGCACCCGCCCGGCCTGTGGCGGAATGAGCGGGAATGGAGTGGTCGGGTCGGCTGTTACACCTCACATAGCTGGCATGATCGGGTCAATCCCGCTGTGTTGGTGGGAGGAGGACTTCATGGCGCGTAGTGGTGTGCGACCCGTCGTCACGCTCAGGTCGTCATTCGGGACCGTGGCGTGGACGTCGCCTTCCTGACGCGTTCGGCCGCGGACCCGGCCAGGTCGATTGAGTGGGAGGACGGCAACACCTGTCCGGAGACCGGCGTCGGGATCACGTCGGCAGCCCACCCGTTCCGCACCGGGACTTTGGGGGTCGTCGCCCCTACGGCCGCGGGGCATTCGCCCACTACTGAAGCAACAGGCCGGCGTCCGGACAGGATCCGGCACGAGGAAAGCAGAGTTATGAAGGTACGTAAGTCGCTGCGCTCGTTGAAGTCCATGCCGGGGGCACAGATAGTCCGCCGGCGGGGCGTGGCCTTTGTGATCAACAAGAAGAATCCGCGCTACAAGGCCCGCCAGGGCTGACGGCGCAGAGGGAAGCCGGCGGCCCGGCCCGGCCCGCGCAGCGCGCGGGCCGGGCCACACGTCTCTGGATGAGGTGGCGTGCCGTTGCCAGGCGGATGAGATCCGGCCGGAGGACCTACCGATGATTGCTGCCGAGGCACTCGCGGCAGGGCTGGACACCCCGATGTTGCGCGAGCTTGCCGGTCTGCCTCGCAACGCGGATACCCGCGATATCCGCGACCTCGCAACGCGGATACCCGCGATATCCGCGACGCGTTCACGCAAGCACTCTCCGAGGCCGGAATCGAGTTGCCTGATCCGGGCCTGGCACGGCGCCACGCGCTGCGTCGGCTGGCGGCGAGGCTGATCAACGGGGAAATCGATCCCGCCGACCTGGCGACGGATGACTGGTGGGAGACGGAGGTCGAAACCGTTGAGGAGCAATCGTTCGTAGGGCTGATCCCGCAATGTGGGTGCTGCATTGAGTACACGTTGGGGTCTGACCAGCGGACGTGGGCGGCCGAGCTGCGGATCGCCGCGCTCGCCCTGACATCGTCTCCGCCGATCGGCCCCGGCTGCTGAATCTGCCCTGACGGCATGCTCCCCATCAAAGGCGTGTACGAGCCAAGCAGACTTCACCGAAGTCGCTGTTCGGCGGCTTGGTTCAGCAGGGCCCGTGCGGAGTCCGCATAGCGGATGGCGGTCTTCTCGTCGATGCCGAAGACGAGCGCGAGGTGAATCGGGTCGGCGTCGTGAGGCAGGGCCTCTTCGAGCTGTCGGTCGACGCGGAGCCGTTCCAGGGTGGCGGTGAGGTTGCGGGTGGTTCGGGTGGTCCAGAGCCTGCCGGCCGGGCCGAGCCCGACCGGCCGTGAGGCCGCCGAGTAATTCCTCTGGCGGGTTAAGAGGCTTCCTCTTGCTTCAGGTCGGAGGAGTGCACGCGCTCGAGGTTGACGCCCGCGACCAGGGTCAGGTGGCAGAGGGACGTCAGCGTCACCACGGTCCTGGTTGGCCAGCTCGCCAGTGTCTGAGGAACGTCATCGCGAGGCGAGGGGCAGGCGATCGGCATCCCTGCTGTCGCCGCCGACACCGCGATGACCGGGGCGAGGCGTAGTGGTCGTCGGCGCAAGAGAGACCGTTGAAGGCTTGAGCAAAGGGGCCGTGCGGGCAGACCATGAACTCGGGCTGGCCAGGCAGCGGTTGGGGTGCGGGGTCGGCCGAGGGGCGAGGGGAGACATTATGCGGCACCGGCCGTTCTTTCGTTGGGTACTGACGCTCGGCGTTTTGGTGAGCGCTGTCCCCGTCGCGCGACTGTTCAAGGAAGTGTCGGTCAGTCGGGCGGTGCGGGATGTGGAGGCGGCCGGCGCCCGCACCGCGCGCGATGTACTCGACGCCGGAGTGTCGGGTCTGGGGCACATGGACATGGACCGCAGCTCGGCCGAACACGCCCACACCGCCGCCCGCCGTCTCGCCGACAACATGGAGGCCACCCTGTCGGTGCGCGTCGATCCTGTCGCCCCCGGACCGCCCACTGTCGCCCTGCTCGTCGCGCTGCAAGTCCTGCTGGATGCCGGGGCCGAGGTCCACCAGACCGCACGCGCCGGCGAGGAACTCGCCGGCGAGTTCGAACGGGTCCTCACTGAGGCCGAACCCGCATCCGGGTACTTGAGCATGCTGCGCGTGCCAGACGACCGGAACCTCGGCCTGTCAGCACGGGCGGACTTCGAGAGCCGCACCAGTCAGTACTACGGATTGCTGGCGCAGGTCGTGGACTCAGAGAACGCCCTTGCAGATCACTGACCCAACCGGGCAACGCCGCGGAAGCGCTGTCTTCGACTGGCACCTCCGACCTCGGTGCCACCGTGACCTCCTGGCCCTCCTCGGCCTCCAACGCGCCCGCGTAATCTCGCTCCGCAGTGAACAACTGTTCCCGGCCGAGCGGGCCGTTCGCCAGCTCAGCCTCGGCACTCGGGACGACAAAGCATGCGACCTTGAAGCCGCCCTCGATCGGGCCTGCGGCCGCTACGGATCCGCGTTGGCGGAGCCGCAACTGCCCCTCGCCACACGGCATAGAGCGAAGGGGGCTGCGGACAAGCGGAGGGCCGATTGGGCTGACGAGTATCCGAGCGCCGTTCGTATGCCGTGATGTTGCGGTGCAGCAGGTGCTCGACGACACCCCCACCGCACAGGAACCGGGCAACTGGGCCGCCAGGACCCGTGTCCAGGGCAGGGGGAAGGGATGCGTGCGTCGTGCGCATCGTTTCCCCTCGGTCACAGCGTTGGGCGCGGCGTGCGCAGGGAAACTTCGGACGCGGGGCTACGTGTGTGGGCCGTACCCGCACTCCCGCCGACCCGTACGCAGTGAAGTGAAAGGAAACCCCACAAGTCGTCTGGCAATGCGCGCCGGCCATGCGGTGAGAACAGCCATCGGTCAGAGAAGCCACAGATGATTCCTGGGCAGACGGCGCCGTCGCCGGGTGCGTACTTGGTCCGGTTGTGACCGCCGGAACACCGACGGCCGGCAACCGCTAGCGGCGTTCTTGGGACCGGCCTCGGCCAGGTCGCTCACCACGGAGGCAACCCCAGGACGTACCCGCGCACGGAGGGGCCGGTCGATCTGCCCTGCGGGTCCTGGGGGCACCAGAGGCAACGCTATTCGCGCCGGGACAGTCCGGGGGCGAGGGACCGGCGGACTGGACCATGCGCTCGCGCTCGGCAATCAGGAAGACTGGACCTCGTCGAAGAGAGCGAGGGCTTCGGAGGGGTCCGTGCTCACGAGGCGTTCCAGACCAGCCATCGTGATGTTCGCCCACTTGCCGGCCCGTGCCCACATCTGTTCCTCGAAGGCGCGGACGGCCTCGTCCAGATCTCCAGGGCCGGGGGCCGCGGCAATGGACTCGGCGAGTTCGGCGCCTTCCAGCATCGCGAGGTTCGCGCCGGCCCCCAATGGGGGCATCAGGTGGGCGGCGTCGCCCAGTAGCGTCACCCCGGAGACGTGGGCCCAGGTGTGGGACACGGGAAGGGCGTAGAGGGGGCGGTGGACGAAAGCTGTGCCGTGGCGGAGGAGGTCGAGGACGGGAGCGGCCCAGCCGTCGAACAGAGCCAGCAGGCTTGATCGCACGGCCTCGACGTCGGCCAGGCCAAGGCCCGCGTGCTGGTTGAGGCCCACATGCCGGTCCGGGGTCGTGTGCCAGTCCAGTGGGACGCGGAACTGGGCGTATACCTTGACGTGGCCGCCGCTGTTGCGCTGGGCGACGAGCGCGCGGTTCACGCCGTACACGGCCACGGAACCGTCGCCGACCAGCCGGGCGAGGTCGGGGTGGCGGGTGTCCACGTCGTCCAGTGAGGTCTCGACCAAGGTGACGCCGGTGTACTGCGGCGTCGCGGACGAGACCGCCGGGCGGACCCGGGACCATGCACCGTCCGCGCCGATCACGAGGTCGAACGTCTCCCGTCGCCCGTGCGCGAAATTGACCAGCACGCCATCCCGGCTCTCCGGCACCACCTCCGTCACGACGCGCCCCCACTGAACGTCCAGGGGCCCGAGCAACAGGTCACGGAGTTGCCCGCGGTCGATTTCGGGGTTGGCCCGGTCACCCGGACGAGGTTGCCAGTCGCGGAGGACGGTCCCGTCCGCGTCCAGGATGCGCATGGCCTGCCCCTCGGGACGGGACAGCGCCTGGAACTCCGCCAGCACCCCCGCCTTCTCCAGCGCCAGCTGGCCCAGCCCCTCGTGCAGGTCCAGCGTGCCGCCCGCTGGGCGGGCGTCGCGGGCGGGATCGCGTTCGAGGACGGTGACAGGGTGACCATGACGGTGCAGGACGCGGGCGAAGGTAAGGCCGGCGGGGCCGCTGCCGATCACGGCGATACGGGGTCTCATGTCGATACAACGTACGGCCCCTCACCAAGCCGGTCCCGCCCCGTCACCGAACCGAGACGAGGGCGTGAACCAGCGGATGGATGTTTCGCTTCATGCTCAGTTGCGGGGCAGTAGGGCGCGTGGTCGTACGGGGCAGCCGAGGAGTTGGAACACGAGCAGCGGTTCCCGGTGGTCGACACCGACAGACACGAGCACCAACAGCCTTCGCCGACGCCCCAGACCTCCAGGACACCCTCCTCAGCACCGACTTCAGAGGTGAACGAGGTGAGGAGGATAGGAACCCTGCACCGATCATTTGCGGGACAGCCCTTAGGTCGGTTCGGCAGGTAGGCCACACCGCGCCAGTAAGGGGCGTTGTTCCGGTGCCGCCGCGCTGGGCGGGATGTCGACGACAGGAAGATGAGACCACCGTCGGGTTAGCGTCTTGGTGTGATCACAGAGAGCACCTCCGTGCTGGTCGACATCCGGAAGTACGACGGCAGCCTGAGCGCCCAGTGGACTGCTACCCGGCTCGGTGAGGACGAGCACGGCGTGTGGCTGGGCACGGCTCAGGGTGTCCCTATCAGTTCGGATACGGGCGGCTGGAGAAGCCGGTTCGCGTACGTGATGTTGGTCCCGCGCGGTGAGTGGTGGACGGCCACGTTCTGTGTGGACCCGGGCCCCGAGATGTATTGCGACGTGTGCACGGTGTCTGAGTGGAACGCGGACGGGACCGTCGTGCGCACGGTGGACCTCGATCTCGATGTCGTGCGGCCTCGTGCCGGCGAGGTCCATGTCGAGGACGAGGACGAGTTTGCCCAACACCAAGTGCGCTATGGCTATACCGATAGCGTCATCGACGAGGCCCGGCGGACCTGCGCGTGGTTGATGGAGGCGAGCCGTCGCGGTGGTGATGGCATCGAACCCTTCGCCTCCGTGTACCGCCACTGGCTCGGCCTCATCGGGTAGCCAAGGGGCTACCGACCGATGCCCTGCTCCGCACGCCGAACACCCTCTCCTACCGGGGCTTTCCGGGGGGACTCTGAGCCGCGCAGCCCACGCACGTAGTCACCGCGCTCGGCGCGCTGGTCGGAGGTGAGACTGTCGTCGGCGTCGACGTCGGAGATACCGGTCCGGTCGCCGGGCTTCAGTGTTTCCTGAAGCAGCCATGACGACAAGCTCCGGGTTGGACCGATTGCGTGGCATCATCGATGTGGCTTGAGGGCGGCGGGGAACGCCGTAGCTGATCTCTACGGGAACTGTGACGGCGCTATACCGGCATCCGGTGAAGTCCATGCGCGGTCAGGCTCGGGTGCCGGTGGGGGTCACTCGAGCGGGACTGTCCGGGGATCCGACCCACGCTGTACTCGACGAGACGGGCGCGATCGGGAGTGCCGAGCACCCACGTAAGTGGCCCGGCATTCTTCGGCCACCAGCCCGGCGACCGCCCGGCCGTGCGCGCTCAAGCCGTCACAGGACATCGGCGAGGCGGTCTACCTGGTTCGGGTCGAGGCCGTAGCAGTAGAGCATGACTTCGTCGGCGCCGAGGTCGGCGAAGCGGGCGATCGCATCGCGGATCTCAGTGGGTGTGGTGAGCAATCCGGCGACCATCTGGTCGGCCATGCCGGTGAAGGTGTAGTACGCGTGCATGTTGGCCTGGGCGTCGTCGATCACGTCTTGAGGGCCGAGGGCGACATTGATCTGCGCGACAATGCGCGGTTCGCCGTCGCGGCCGTACTCCTTCCAGAAGGTGCGGACGGTGTCGAACAGGCCGCCCGCCCACGAGGGCGCCGCGGCTGCGAGGAAGCCGTCCCCCCAGCGAGCAACGCGTTCGAGCGCGACGGGCTTGAAGCCACCGAAGAGCACCTCGGGGCCGCCGGGCCGGGCTGGCGCGGGTCCGATCGGGCCGACGCCGTCGCGGTACGGCTCGCCGGACCAGAGGCGGCGCATCACCGCCATCTGCTCGTCGAGGCGTCGGCCTCGGGTGCGCTTGTCGATCCCCGTGACCTGGTGGTCGTCGTCCCGGCCGCCGATGCCCAGGCCGAGGACCAGGCGGCCACCGGTCATACGGTCCAAGGTGGCGGCCTGCTTGGCGAGGAGAGAGGTATCGCGCAGCGGGGCGAGCAGCACTTCGGTCTGGACGCGGATGCGGGAGGTAGCGCCCGCGAGGATGGCGAGCGCGACCAGGGGTTCGGGGTTGTGGTACACGAGCCGGTCGAGCAGGCCGAGTGTGCTGAAGGGCCCGGCGTCGGCGCGCCGGGCCCAGGTGAGCAGGGTGGTCGGGTCGCCGATGGGTAGGCCGATACCGACATTCATGAAGGAGACCTCCGAAAGGAAGGGTCGACAAAGACTGCTGCCGCCCCTTCGGCACCTCAGCGAGGTGGGACGCTCCCGCTCTGCGGCGTGTTTCTGGGGAACGTGTCGTCGAAGTGATCTGACCTTAGGGCGAGCTGTGTTCGTGGCACAAGCCAATTTGGTCCGCCCCTGCCCCCAGCAGTTACAGGCAGGACCTCTGGAATCGCTTTCGCGCAGAGAAGGGACGGGAACGAAGTGATTGCGGCGGAAGTAGCCGATCATCCCTTCGACCCCGCCCTTCTCGTGGGCGCCTTCGATGCCGGGCCGGCAGTAGAAGCTTTCGATGCCGAGGTGCGAACGGAACGCGATCCACCGGTCAGCCTCGACTCTTCCCGGCCTTGCCCCGGCACCCTGGCAACGGCGGCTTTCAGGTTGTTGTGACGGACATTGGTCCTCGGCGCCCCGCCCAAAGTCCGCAGTGCGTGAACGTGGCCTTCGAAGAAGGCTTCCTGGCCGCAGGAGGCGAACGCGCTTCTCTGCACTTGGCACGGTGCCGTGCCTGGCAGCGCGAAACCTGTGGCCCGAGAGCTGGAGGTTCCGTAGCGTGTCGGTCATGCCGATGCCTGTCCTGTACTGCCGTGATTCGTTGAAACCCCGATGTGTAGACGAACACTTCGCACCGGAAGCACAGGAGGTGCGTGCCTTTGGCGGGGCAGTCGGGCTGATCGACCACGACGCGCTGTTGCAGGGCGACGCGCAGCAGGCTGTTGCACAAGTACCGGCTGGGCTTGGAAACGCCTGGTACCGAGGCTGGATGCTTCCCAGCGATCGATATGCCGCGTTGGCTGAGGCGCTGAGCCGACGCGGCACCGAGTTGCTGGTCACACCGGAGCAATACCGGACCGCTCACGAACTGCCGGGCTGGTATCCGATGTTCGTCGACATCACGCCCGAGAGCGTGTGGCGCCGCACCGAACCCGGTGAGATGTTGACCGCCGACGAGCTGGCTGCTCTTGCCGAGCCTCTGCTTCCAGGCTCGGGAATCGTGAAGGACTACGTCAAATCCCGCAAGCACGAGTGGGAGCAGGCGTGCTTCATTCCCGATCTCGCCGACGTCGTGGAGCTGACACGGGTCGTGCAGCGCTTTGTAGAGCTGCAGGAGGAGTTCCTGGCCGGCGGAGTCGTTCTCCGCGCCTTCGAGGTGTTCTCGAAGCTTGAGTCCGTCGCGGCTGAAGTGCGCGTGTGGTGGGTGGATGGTGAACCCAGGCTGCTGACGCCCCATCCGGACAGCCCGTTTGGGCGCGGGCTGGTGCCCAACCTTGATCACATCGAGCCTGCAGTGCAGCGCCTGGGGTGCCGGTTCGTCACAACCGATGTGGCCCTTCGCTCGGACGGGGTGTGGCGGGTCGTCGAAGTCGGTGACGGCCAAGTCAGTGATCTGCACCAGTCGAGCGGGCGAGGCGAATTGGCCGCACTGCTGGTCGGTCTGTAGCACTTGACGGAAGTATCGGGGTGCGGCATCTGCCGTTCCCCATGCCAGGTCGAACTCGGGGAACCGTTCAACCGCACCGTCGACAGCTTGATGCGCCCCCGAAGTAGTGCACGGCATTCAGCGATGCCACCAACTCTGCAGCTTCGGCCACTCTTCAACCAGATCTGCGAACTCGACGAATCGCTCGCAGCACCGTCCAGCCTCATCTTCGGGGACTGAATCGTCATCGTCTTGGACGATCTCCAGCGCCAAGATCTCCTTCCGCCACGAGTGGCTGCACAGTGGTTGGAAAGGGATCGTGGCCAGCTTGCGACGCAGGCGGGGTATGCGGGGATCCATGGGGGATCTGCTCTCGTTTCCGTCACCCTATGGGTGGCTGTAGTCGGCTGGCCAGAAGAACCCTCTTCCGCAGTAGAGCGAAGCCTGCCCGGCCGAATATCTGGCGCTTGAGCATCTTGATCCGATTGACGTGCCCTTCGACGACGCCGGAGCTCCAGGGCAGCGTGAGGCCGGCAATGACCGCATCGAGGTCACGGTCGATGCCCGCCGCAAGGGTGTGGAGGCGGGGGAGGTCGTCTCACCGGACGGCGTCGAGCCACTGCGGCAGCCGTTCGCCCTGGCGCTCGGCGAGCATCTGACCGAAAGACCGGACGTGGCCGGTGAGAGCATCGAGTTCGCGGCAGTGGACCCGAACGGCCTTGAGCCGAAGGTGCTCGATCTCGGTGAGGGTCTCCGGCCGACGGAGGATCCACCCAGCGCCGATGCGGGGTGCCGGTGGTCGAGCTGCGACCGGGCCCGGTGAGAGGCCCGTGCTGTGGCGCGAGGGTGCGGACGCGGTCCGCAAGGGGCGGCCGTGGGGCCTGCCCCTGGAGGACCGGGCGCTACTGGTCGCGGCGTACTGGCGCACCAACCTGACGATGCGCCAGCTCGCGCCGTTGCTCGGGCTGTCGAAATCCGCGGTGGCCCGCGTGATCTACCATCTCGGACCGATGCTCGCGCTTCAGCCCCGCAAGCGGTTCGCCAAGGACACCGTGCTCATCGTGGACGGCACCCTGGTGCCCACCCGCCACACCATCGCCAAGCAGTCCAAGAACTACCGGAACTCCACCAACCACCAGGTCGTCATCGACGCCGACACCGGCTCGTCGTCATGGTCGGCCAACCGCTGCTCGGGAACCGCAATGACTGCAAGACGTGGAAGGAATCCGGCGCCAAGGCCGCCATCGGCAGGGCACTCACAATCGCCGACGGCGGCTATCCCGGCACGGGACTCGTAGCGAAGGACGGCAGCAACGGGGCGGCCGGCTCCCAGAGTTCATCAGGAACCAGACGCTTCGATAGATCAGCACCCACGACCGGCATCATGCCGCACGAACATCAAGTCACGTGAGGCAACCCCTAAGCCTTGATTGGTGCGGCCGACCTGGCTGCCTGCTCGATCTTCGCGCAGTAGGCTGCACGGGCTTCCTCGTCGATCTGTTTCTCGTGTTCGGCGCGCAGCCCGGTCCGGCCGTCGAGGCCCTCGCGGAGGATATCGGCGTGCCCGGCATGCCTGATGGACTCGCCGAGGACATGGACCATGACGGCGAACAGGTTCGTGTAGGGATAAGGCTCCGGCCACCATGGCACGTGGCCGGGGGCGTCGAGGGGAAGCTCGTTGATCGTCGCGTCCGAGTGTTCCCACGTGCGCCGGTAGAACCCGATGATCTGATCGCGGGTCTCGTCCTCGGTCGCCCACTGATCGCTGCCGTCGGAGTCCTGCCACCGGGGCAGCGGTTCCGGGGAAGGGCGGTCGAAGATCTCGCCGAAGTACCTGGCCTCGACGGTGGCCACGTGTTTGACCAGGCCGAGGAGGTTGGTCCCGGTCGCTGTCAAAGGTCGGCGGGCGTCGTATTCGGACAGGCCGTCGAGTTTCCAGAGCAGCGCCTTGCGGTCCCGCCGCAGTCTCCCGTGCAGGTTGTCTTTCGCGAATTCATCGATCATGCGGCACGAGCCTGCCATGGGTTGCTCGTGGTCTCAAGATCCCGTACGCGGTCCGCAACGACCGGCAGAGCCGAGGCCTGGCCATGGCCACTGCCCTGACCTGCTACAAGAAGCTCGCGAAACTTGCCACGTGAGACACCAAGGGGATCCGGCAGAGCAGCCGGTGCCCGGTGCCATCGAAGGCGTGGGGCGCCGGCTGCTCTCGACGGTCACTTGAGGCCGAAGGCCCGGGTGATGGTCTGGGTGATGCCGCCGCCGTTGCGCTGCTTGGCGGTGACCCGGATGGACACGTAACCAGCCCGGGAGGGCGCGTTGACGGTCGTCTGCCAGGTGCCCTTGTTCTCCTTCAGGTCCTGCGGCCGCCAGGACGCCCCATCGTCGTAGGAGACCTCGAGCTCGAGGGAGGAGATCGCGTCCTTCGCGGCGTCACTGCCGAGGACGACGGGCGTGATGGAGAAGGCCGACTTGCGCTTCGCGCGCCCCGCGAGGTCCAGGTCCGTTCCGTAGTCGAGTTGGGCCAGCGGGATGGCCTGGTTGTCGGCGGTGCCGGAGAGGAAGCTCCACTCGGTGTGCGTGGTGGTGGAGTAAGGAATGAAGTCGGTGTTCCCCTTCGTGTCGACGACGAGCCGGTACGGGAGTTTCTTCGGTTCCAGGTCGCCCACTCCGAACTCGGGCCGTGCCCCGTTCTGCATCAGGAGTTTGTCTCCCTGGTGGAGCGAGAAGCTCCGCGACATCACGCCGGTGTCACCACTGTGGGCGGATCCTCCGTCGCCGAATCCGGCGATCATTCCGCCCATGGCGTTGTCGAAACGGTGCGGGACCTCGAAGCTGACCATGCGCGGCCGGGTGATGGGCCCGAACCAGTGTTCGCTCTGCACGCTGCGCGGACGGTAGCTCACGACGTCGGTGAAGGTGGACCAGCCGTCGATGGATGCGTACTGCTGCCACTTGACGCCGTTTCCGGCGGAGACCCAGTCGGTACGGTGCCCCGCGGCGACCGGCTCCCTCGGGAACGGCGGGACGCGCGTCATCCCGTAGCCGGCATAGGGATAGGCGGCCGGCCAGTACTCGTACGAGGGGCTGTCCTCCCGGCTCTCCTTGACCTGCTTGCCGGGGGGCGGGGCGAAGTCGTTGTCGATGCGGGCGAGGCTGCCGGGATCCGTTGCCGCGGAGGGGTCGTCCGGCACGCCGCCACGGTGGTAATCGGCCAGGTCGTACAAGTACTGCGGTGTGGGATGAGCTTCGACTGCCAGCTTGGTCCCGGAATTTCCTGCGGACCCGATCCTCTTGATCAGATCCTCGCCCTCATCCATGGTGAGCGAGGCGACCGGGATCCGGCCGGTCGTCGTTCCGTCCGCGTCGCCGTACCAGTCGCTGCTGCGGCCGTCGCCGTCGTTGACCACCAGGAGCATCGCCGCACCCGCGGCGCGCGCCGCGGCTGCCTGGCCCGTCGGGACCACGGCGCCGCCGCTGCGAACGACTACCGCCTTGCCGCGGGCGGACAGACCGGCGTAGTCGGCGGGCTTGCCGGTACCGGCGAAGACGGCGTTGACGTGCGCGGTGCCGTCGCGGAACTGAGCGGATCCCGGCTGCACCAGCAGGGTGTCGTCGAGGCTGTGGCCGCCGTAGGTGATTTTCAGTGGGGTCTGCTTGGCACGGATGCGGGTGGTGAAGACGAAGCTGCCGTTCTTCACCTTGCCCTTGGACGGAAGCGCCCACAGGCTGTCGTACTCGGCGGATGGCAGGAGGATCTGGTGCAGAGCCTGCCCATCGCTGGGTGTGGGCTCACTTGAGGTGAAGGAGCGGAAGAGGTCGATCCTGCTGGTGGTGACGGCCGTGGGCTTGGAGGTGGCCACCTTGATCCGGCGGATGCGCGACGCGTCGAGTTCCACCTGCCGGTCGGACCTCAGGTCGAGTTCGGGAACGGTCAGTACCGCGTATCCGAGGGAGTGCGGACCGTGGCGGCCTTCCACGTCCAGTGTGGAGACGACGGTGTAGGAGCCGGGGGCCCAGCGGCTGGTGAGCGTACCGTCCGGGGCCCACATGATGGTGGTATTCCCGTCGGCACCTGTGATCTCGACGTCGCCGCTGACGGGCTTGCCGGATCGGTCCTTCAGGTGGACGGTCAGGTCATACTTCTCGGACTCGACGGAGAGTCCCACGGCCGTGTGCACGGCACCGGCCTCGGAGCGTGCGGTGACCTGGGCCGCGTACTGGCCCGGCGCGAGGTCCTTCGGGTCCGCCACGAGGTCGACCGTCGAGGTTCCGCGCGCGGGTACCGTGACGCGGTCGGCGGCCGACGTGAACACCCCTGCGGGCGAGTCTCCGCGGTCCACCGAGAGCTGCAACGTGATGGGGCGGTCGGTGGTGTTGGTGTAGGTGATCTTCCGCTTGACCGGCTTCCGCTTCTGGTCCGCCGACCACCGCACAAGTCCCGCGTCCACCGATCCGCTCGCGATCACCCGGTCCTTCAGGTAGGCGGCGGCGACGTCCAAGCGACCGGTGCCGGCCTGGTAAGGGGTATAGGCGGGGGTCGGCGCGCTGGTGCTCATCAGAGCGTCCTTGATTTGCTGTCCGCTCCACTTCGGGTGCTTCTGAGCCAGCAGGGCCGCCGCCCCGGCGACATGGGGAGCCGCCATGGAGGTGCCGCTCTCCGTGCGGTAGTAGCCTTCACCCCCGCCGTCCATGTACTGCGACCGCGCCGCCAGCACGTCCACACCGGGGGCTGTCAGATCGGGCTTGAGGGCGTCGTCCATGAGGCGTGGCCCGGCGCTGGAGAACGGGGCGAGTTGGTCGGACGAGTCGACCGCGCCAACGGTGAGTGCGGCGTCCGCGGTTCCCGGCGCGCTCACGCTGTGGGAGCTGTTCCCGGAGTTGCCCGCGGCGATGACGAAGAGCGCACCCGTCTCGGCACTCAGTTGGTTGACCGCCCGGCTCAGGGGATCGTCTTGGGTGTGCCACGCCGGCGTGCCCAGACTCATGTTGATCACCTTGGCGTGCTCGGTCCGCGCCGCCCACTCCATGCCGGCGATGATCCCCGAGATGGGCCCTGATCCGTTGTCGCCGAGGACCTTGCCCACCAGCAGATCCGCGCCAGGAGCTACACCCCGTTCCGTGCCGTCGGAGGCAGCGCCGGTTCCGGCGACGGTGGACGCGGTGTGCGTTCCGTGGCCGTTCCGGTCGATGACGTCCTCGCCGGCGACGAAACTGCGGGACGCCACGATGCGCTTGGCGAGGTCCGGGTGGGTGGTGTCCGCCCCGGAGTCCAGTACTGCGACCCGTACCCCGGCACCCGTGCCCCCTGCCCCCCATGCCTGCGGGGCACCGATCTGCGCCGTGGTGTCGGCCAGTGCCGCCTCCGCCTTGCCGTCGAGCCACACCTTGTCGACACCGGCGGTGAAGGACGGCGCGGCCGCGCCGTTGTCCGGGCCTGGACCGGTGCGCGCCGTCGACCGCGAGGTGTCCTGCCCGCTGAGGCCGGTGAGGGCCGACCAAAAGGCTGCGGCCTTCGAGCGTTGGGCTTCGACGGCCGCTCCGCGGACGGACGGAAGGCCCAGGGTGGCCTTCGCCCCCGGCAGCGCGGCCGCGGACGGCAGTCCGTCGTCGGACGCGCCGCTCTTGTGGGCGGACACACCATCGGACCGGGTGATGATCAGAGGGAGCGCGCCTGTGTGGGCGTCGTCGTAGTCCTGGGCCACCAACTGTGTGACGTTGAAGAGTTGCTTGTCGAGTCGGCCGGAGGCGATGTAGGGCATGGCCTCATCGGGGTACACAAAGGTGTCACCGCCCTCGGTGGCGACGCGAACCGACCCCTTGGCTCCCGGTGCGCGCTCCACGTCCACCAGAGGGCTACGACCATTGCCCTGAGTCACCGTCACCTTGTCACCCGTGATCAGCGTCACCGTGAGCGGCGCACTCTGAGGGCCGCCGTGTCCCTCATGAGCCGCATGGGTTCCGGGGGCAGGGGCGGCACCGTGGGCGGTCGCGGGGGTGATAAGGGTAGCGACAAGAACAGCGGCAACTGACGCTGCGGATCTTCGGGTAGTGGGAAGTCGCACATTGCCTCCAGAGTCGACGATTGATCGAATCCGACCATCTCTGAAGAGAAAATGTAAAGTACTTGAACTAATACCTAACCTCGCTGTAACGTGCCGCCTCATGGGGCCTTGGCCGAGCAGCCGATCTCACCGACAGGCCCCCACCTCAACGGCATTGACCGTCGGACGGGACAACCCACCGCCACAGGTGCCGTTTCTGCCGAGACGCCCATCACCGCTCACTTGCGTGCGAGAAGCTCACGGAGTGCGCCTTGGTGTTACGACGGAGAGAAGCCGCGGGAGTGTTGACCGCGAACGTTTCCGGGCGCCGGCGATCCGCCGATCGATGCTCGCGGTGCTCGTTGTGTAGGCCTCATCTTCGATGTCGCCGTGATCGCTGTTGAGGGTGAGGGTGACGATGGCAGCGGCCGGTCAGGGCACGGCGATTGAGCGATGCAAAAGGGCAGAGGCTGAGGGCACACGCCGGCGACTACAGCTCCAACGGCTGCATCAAGTTCGCACCCACCGACCTCGAGGACCTCTTCACCCAACCGGGCCGGCTGGCCCAACAATCTGACACTCCACGTCAGCGGACCAACACCCCAGGCCGCGCAACACGTTTGACCTGCAAGTCCCCGAACAGCAGGGAGGCCTGAGCCGCGACGGTTCGGGCCTCCCCGAGGTGTCCCCGGGGGCTGAAGTTCATACACGCGGTTCCAGGTCCAATAACAGGCAGGGAGCGGGGCGCCGGTGGGTGACCATGACGCGGTGAGTCTTGACTTGAGCAACTACGAACTCCTGTGGCCCACGTGCCGTTGTCGGTCCGGCAGAAGTAACTGTCGTCTGCGCAGCTCCAGTCGGTAGCGTCGGTCCCGATAGCCTGCACGTAGAAAGTGCGCCCCTCCTGAACCGACAGGACCGCGCGGCAAGGTTCATCGTCCAGGTCAGGGAGCCATGGTGTTCGCGGCCGGGCGATCGCTGGCGGCGGCGATGGCGGGCTCGGTGCGACCGGCATGGGAGTGTCTACCCAACGCCACGGCATCAGGTGACGACACATCAGGCAGCAGACGGCTCCGACATCAACCCGCTCGGGACCCTCCGTTATTGGGGTGGTGAGTACCACCAGATCGATAATTCCCGCTACCCGATGGAGCAGGAAAGCATCGACCGGATCGGGGTCAACGGTCAGGACACGACGGGCAACATCACCAAAGCGAGTGTGACCGTCAGTATCGAAGGCAAGACTCTGTACGGCATGTTCGGGTCGAACGTCTGCGCTCTGGGCGGCGACAGCGGAGGCCCGGCGCTCAACGGAACAACAGCCCTGGGCCTTCTCTCTGGCGGCACCAGCGAGACCGTGTGCGACTCCTCCTCCAGTGGCACCTACCGAAACTACTTTACGAAGGTGCAGACCGTGCTGGACGAACGCGGGCTTCACGTCTACTGACGGCGCCGCTCCATCCAGCTGCCGCAACCGTTGAACCTGTCCGGACCCAGCCACGTCACACGGACTCGGCTACCACGGCCACCGGTAGAGGAGCCAGGCCGCATCGTAGAGGTGGTCGCCGTGCCGTGCGCTGCCATGGTCCATCACGGCGGTGGCGGAGTCGTCGGCAGCGAGGACGGATCTCGCTCATCTCCTCAGGTGTCACATCTGATACAAGTTCACGCGCTACCCGGCTGGCGGCAGTTTGGGTACCTGACGAAGCTCTACTAGTAACTCGTAATTTAGGAATTATTATTGACACGCGCCGGTAACCGCTGCAAGATCCTGGAAACCGACCGCAGGCGCGCGGGCATTGACTGGTCCGAAGGCCGACCGCCGCACCCTCCACGAGGGTGCGGTACCTCAGACACACGACCAGGACGGGTCGGCACGCCTGATCGAAGGATCCGATGTGAAACGACATATCACCGTCCTCCTCGCCCTCCTGACCGGCTTGCTGGTCGTGGCAGCACCCGCCCACGCCGGGCCGGCGGCCGGCACTGTCGCCGTCGCGGCGCCAGCACCTCAGCAGGTGCTGAGCCCGACGCCGTACATGGGCTGGAACACCTACTACGCGCTGGGTGGCGATCCGACCGAGGCAGAGGTCAAGTCAGTAGCCGACTTCCTGGTCAGCAGCGGTCTGCGTGACGCCGGCTACCAGTACGTCTGGATCGACGGCAATTGGGCGGCGCCGACCCCACGCAGCTCGGCCGGCGACCTGGTGGCCAACCCCGACCAATTTCCGAACGGGCTGAAGCCGCTGGTCGACTACATCCATGCCAAGGGCCTGAAGGCCGGCATCTACACCGACGCCGGCCCGTACATCCCGGGCAAGTGCGGACTCGGCAGCCACGGCTACTATCAGCGCGACGCGGACCAGTTCGCCGCCTGGGAGTTCGACGCGGTCAAGGTGGACTACCTCTGCGGGATCGCCGCGGACCTCGACCCGAAGACCGTCTACACCGAGTTCGCGCAGGCGTTGCGGAACAACGCCAGCGGGCGACCCATGATCTTCAACCTCTGCAACCCGGTGACCTCCCCGGACTGGGGCAACTACCCGGATGAGCAGCAGTCGACGCACTCCTGGACCTACGCGCCGGCCATCGCGCAGTCCTGGCGGACGTACACGGATGTGGGTTTCGTCGGCGAGATCAAGTTCAAGGACGTGTTGCGGAACTACGACGCGAACGCGCGGCACCCAGAGGCCGCCGGGCCGGGGCACTTCAACGACCCGGACTACCTGGGACCTGAGCTGGGGATGACCGACGAGGAGTTCCGTACCCAGATGACGCTCTGGTCGGTGGCGGCCGCGCCGCTGCTGATCGGCAGCGACGTCCGTAAGCTCAGCCAGACCTCGCTCAGCATTCTCGCGGACCCCGATGTACTCGCGATCAACCAGGACACCGCCGGCATCCAGGCCGTCCGCGTCGGCCCCGCCGGTACGACGGAGACCTGGGTGAAGCGGCTGGCCAACGGTGACCGTGCCGTGATGCTGCTGAACCGGGGCGACAGCCCGGCGACCCTGACCACGAAGGCGTCGTCGGTCGGGCTGTCCGGGGATCGGTTCACCCTGAAGAACGCCTGGACCAACCAGGTCACCGAGAGCGCCGGCACCATCAGTGCCGCTGTCCCGGCCCACGGCGCGGCGCTGTTCCGGGTCCGCCCGGCCACGGGCAAGCCCGGTGTTCCGCACGTCGTCGCCGGCCTGCCGCAGGTGACGCAGGTCGGTGGCGACGCGGTGCCGGCCGGGGCCGCCCCGCTGGTCGCCGGCGGCGACCAGGCCCGGGTCGAGGTCGCCGTCCGTAACGACGGTGCGCAGCCGGTCTTCGCGCCGCAGGTCGAGCTGACGGTGCCCGCCGGCTGGACGGCCCGTCCGCTCGGCAAAGCGCCGAAGCTGCTGCGCTCCAACCATTCCACGACCTTCGCCTTCACGGTGACCCTGCCGGCCACGGCCGCGCCGGGCAGCACCGCGCTGACCGGCAAGACGTCGTACAAGGTGATCGGCAAGGGACGCCTGCGGCAGGAGACGGCCACGGCGGTAGTCGTCGCACCGGCAGCGCCGGACGGCGAGGTCGTACTGTCGCACCACAAGTGGATCAGTGCCACCAGCGGGTGGATGAGCCCGACGGTCGACCTGAGCGTCGGTGGCTCGTCACCGATCAGCATGCTCGGCCAGGTCCACCCGACCGGTATCGGGGTCGCCTCGCCCTCCGAGGTCCGCTACTACCTCGGCGACAAGTGCAGCCGGCTGACCGCGACCGTCGGCATCGACGATGCGGTGCGCAACGTCGGCCCGGACGGCGGCACGTCGACCTTCCAGGTGATCGGTGACGGCCGGGTGCTGTTCGACAGCGGTGTGCTGACCCGCGACGACACCCGCCAGGCCGACATCGACCTGACCGGCGTCCGCGTGCTCGACCTGGTGGTCGGCGACGGCGGCGACGGCGGCTACAACGACCGCGCCGACTGGGCCGGTCTGAACGCCACCTGCTGATTCGGCTCGGCCGCACCCAGGTGACACCTCACCTGGGTGCGGCCGATTCGCCAAGACTTTGAGACGCCGTGGCGTGGCGACGCGCCACGGCGTCGTGATGTTGGGCCGGCCCGCATGGGGAGCGGACGGCGTCAGGCGCGCCGCAGCACAACGAGTACGGATTCCCTTGATGACTATGAGGTCGCATTCCCTGAGCTTGATGCGGACCTGGGAGCAGAACGTCGACAACCGCCACCTGCACGTCATGAGGGAACGCGGCGCGGAGGACACCGACAGCGACGCACTCGACGAAGCAAGAACGCGCACCGTGATCGATACTCCGAAGCACAGATGATCGCCCCCGAAGAAGTACTCATGCGAGCGAGTGTCGTCAACCAAGCCCTGAACAAGGTCTACGGCCAGGTCAAGTGCCCCGAAGGCGGTGCCCCCGGACCAGGCGAAACGACGGAGACCGCGGCTCAGGCCCAGTACGAGGTCCGGGACATGCTCCGCACCATGAGAACCGGTATGCGTCACGACCTCGGTGTGTCGCATGAAGATTGAGAGCTGGCACTCAGCTCCGTGCTGCCCTCCGCTTTGCGATGCATTGCATCCGCCGCCCGCTACCGCGACCGCTGGGCGGTCGCCCGCCGTAAATCTGGCCACCTGGACGCCATGGTCCTGGCCAACGTGTTGCGGACCGGCGCCTCGGCCCATCGGCAGTTGCAGCGTGATTCCGAACTGGCCCAAGCCATCGCGGTCCTGGCCCGCGCCCAGCAGGACGCGGTGTCCGCGGGTGATCGGCGGTCGCCCAGCTGACCACGCGGCGGGAGGCGATGTCGATGACGGTGGCCAGGTAGGCCAGCCCTCTGCGGTCGGAATGTATGTGTTGTCGCCGCACCAGTTGGTGTCGGTCGCCGTGATATCGGGGGTGAAGTCCCGAAGGACAAGGTCGGGTCGGTAGGCGGCTCGCGGATCGTGCTCAGGTGCCGCCTCTGCGATGGCGGCCTTGCAGGCCGGCCGCCCGCATCAGCTTGGCGACCCTGCGGCGGCCGCAGCCGGAACCTTTGTGTTGCTGGGCTGCGTGGATGCGCGGGGCTCCGTAGGTGCCGCGCGAGTGCTGGTGGACCGTGGCGATCTGATTGGTCAGTTCGGCATCACGGACCGCCCGCGGACCGGGCTCTCCGGTTCGGCGGGCGTAGAAGGCGGTTCGGGAGATCTTCAGCAGTTTCTTGATGGCGAGGCTGGTGCCTCCACGATGTCGGCCGACACCGCGACGGCGCTTCTGGCTCGCGATGCCCCTTCGCATGCCGGCATAGAGCCGTGGCGACTCCCGGGACCGAGCACCACTGCTTGCCGATAGAGGCTCGGACTCGTCGGCGCTCGGTCTCCGCTCTCAGCGACTGACTGGGTGCAACGGGCGTGACGACGCGAAGTTCTGACGAGTTGCGATCGTCGTCGGCCAGGACGCGGAGTCACTGGCATGGTGCGGACCCGTCGGCTGTCTGTACAGCGTTCGTGTCCGGCTGCCACGCAGACGAGATTTTCGGCCCGCCCTCCGCGTGGATGGCGGGCCGACACAGTCGGACATCCGATACTGATGAGGAGCTACCGCAGCCTTCGAACTCGCCAGCTCAGGAATTTGCACCCGGGGACAGATCGCCGGCGAATGCAGCGGTCTCCAGGATCGCCTTGACGGCGGTCAGATACCTGGCGGCGTCTGCTCCATCCACCAGGCGGTGGTCGTAGGACAGCGTCAAATGCACCACGTCGCGAATGCCGACGACGCTGCCCCCGTCAGCTTCGACGACTGCCGGCCGCTTGACCGTGGCACCGACGCCCAAGATGGCAGCGTGGCCGGGCGGCACGATGACCGTGTCGAACAGGGCGCCGCGTGAACCGGTGTCGGAGATGGTGAACGTCGCGCCTGACACCTCGTCCGGACTGAGGCCGCCGCGCCGGGCCTTGTCGGCCAGTTCGAAAGTCGCCCGCGCGATACCGGCGATGTTCAAGTCCCCCGCGGCCTTGATGACTGGTGTCGTCAGTCCCCTTTCGGTGTCAACCGCGATACCGACGTTCCTTTCGTCGAAGTAGGTGATGGTGCCTTCGCCCTCGTTGATTCGAGCATTGATGACAGGGTGGGCCTTCAACGCCTGGGTGGCCGCTTTGACGAAGAAGGGCATGGGGGAGAGCTTGATGCCTTCCCTCGCCACGAAGTCCTCACTGGACCGGTCCAGCAGCCGGCTGAGGTTGGTGACATCGACCTCCACCACGCTGGTGAGTTGAGCCTGTTCGAGCAGTGCCATCCTCAGACTCTCGCCAATGAACTTGCGGATTCGCGTCATCGCGACCGTCTGGCCTCGCAGCGTCGACAGCTCGGCCGGGACGGAGGCAGGGGGCACGGCGGGAGAAAGGGCGGAAGGTTTGGACTCCGGCGCGGGAGCGGGAGTCGGTGCAGGCGCTGGTGCGGCTTCCGGAGCGGGCGCAGCCGGAACAGGCGCTACCGGGGCAGCCGGAGCCACAGGCTGCTCGGCGACAGGTGCAACTGCTGCAGGCGGTTCCGCTCCCGGGGGAGTTGTCTCCACCGGCACAGCATCCGGGGCGCCGATGACGGCGAGTGTCGCTCCGATCTCTGCGGTGTCGTCCTCGGCCACCATGATGGACATCAATACGCCTGAAACGGGAGAGGGAATCTCGGTATCCACCTTGTCGGTGGATACCTCGAGCAGGGGCTCATCGGCCTCGACCGCCTCGCCCACTTGCTTGAGCCACCGGGTGACGGTTCCCTCGGTCACGCTCTCGCCGAGGGGAGGCAGGGTTACATCAACAGCCATAAGTATCGGTCACTCCTTAAAACTCCGCAGGGTGTCGGCAAACTCCCGGTTCCGGGTGGGCGTGATTGCCGCAGGCTTGGTTCATCCCTGCCAGTGGTAACGGACGCGGGCCTGCGCCACCCTCTCCGGGGCGACCTCGCCGGCACGGGCCAGCTGGTCCAGGGCGGCCACCACGATGGACTCGGCGTCCACGCGGAAGTAGCGGCGTACAGCATCTCGGGCGTCCGACAGACCGAATCCATCCGTTCCCAGCGAGGAGTAATCCTGCTCGACCCACTGGCTGATCTGGTCGGGTACCTGCCGCATCCAGTCGCTGACCGCGAGGACCGGCCCCTGCGCCTCCGCCAGCGCGCTGGTCACGTACGGGATGCGCTCCTCGCCGCGAAGCCGTTCCCGGTCTGCTTCCAGCGCGTCACGGCGCAGCTCGGTCCACGACGTCACCGACCAGACGTCAGCGTGCACATTCCAATGTGTCCGCAGTAGCTCCTGGGCCTCGAGCGCCCAGTGGATCGCGGTGCCGGAACTCAGCAGTTGGATCCGCGGTCCGGCAGCGCTGGCGTCCGCCTGCCGGAACCGATAGATGCCCCGCCTGATTCCCTCCTCGATGAAGGGTCCGGAAGGCATGCGGGGCTGCAGCTTCGGCTCGTTGTAGACCGTCAGGTAGTAGAACACGTTCTCAGGCTGGTCGCCGTACATGCGCCGTAGCCCATCCCGGACGATGACCGCGATCTCGTAGGCGAAGGCCGGGTCGTAGCTGATCGCTGCCGGATTTGTGGAAGCCAGTAGGTGAGAGTGCCCATCGGCGTGCTGCAAGCCCTCGCCGGTCATCGTCGTTCGGCCGGCCGTAGCCCCGATGACGAATCCTCGTCCCATCTGGTCCGCAAGCGCCCAGAACTGGTCACCGGTCCGCTGGAATCCGAACATCGCGTAGAAGATGTAGAACGGGATCATGGGCTCGCCATGTGTGGCGTATGACGTTGCCGCAGCGGTGAATTCGGCCATCGAACCGGCTTCGGTGATGCCTTCGTCGATGAGCTGACCGCTCTTGGACTCCTTGTAGTGCAGTAGCTGGTCCGCGTCGACCGGGTCGTAGTTCTGTCCGTCCGGGGAGTAGATCCCGGCTGTTGGGAAGAGAGACTCCAGACCGAAAGTCCGGGCTTCGTCGGGAATGATCGGCACCCAACGCTGACCCGTCTCCTTGTCGCGTATCAGGTCCTTGACCAGGCGGACGAGAGCCGTGGTGGTGGCCACCTCCTGGTTGCCGAAGCCCTTCTCCAGCGCCTCGAAGGGGCGGGCAGGAGGCTTATTCAACGGCTTTGCTACCACCTTGCGCACCGGGGCGGGGCCTCCCAGAGCCGCCCGGCGATTGCGCATGTATTGCACCTCTGGCGAGCTCTCACCGGGGTGCCAGAACGGCACGAGGTCGCCGCTCAACGAGCTGTCGGGGATGGGGAGTTCCAGCAGGTCCCGCATCTGGCGGAACTGCTCCATGCTCAGCTTCTTCATCTGATGGTTTGCGTTGCGCGACTCGAAGTCCGGCCCCAGAGTGTGGCCCTTGACCGTTTGGGCGAGGATTACGGTGGGCGAGCCCCGGTGCTCTGTGGCAGCCCGGTAGGCGGCGTAGACCTTGAGAGGTTCGTGCCCGCCACGGGAGTTCTCGAACAGGTCAGTGAGCTGAACATCGCTCAGCCCGGCCGCGATGCCGGAGAGAGCGTCGCCGGTGAAGAAGCTTTTGCGGATGTAGGCGGCGTCCCGCGCGGCGAGCGTCTGCATCTGGGCGTCGGGAACTTCCCCGAGGCGATGGACGAGTGCGCCGGTGGTGTCCTGCCGTAGCACCGGGTCCCAAGCCTCGCCCCAGAGCGTCTTCACAACATTCCAGCCAGCACCGCGGAACCGGGTCTCAAGCTCCTGCACGATCTTGGAGTTCGACCGTACGGGGCCGTCCAGACGCTGCAGGTTGCAGTTGACGACAAAGGTCAGGTTGTCGAGGCCCTCGCGGGCAGCGAGCGCCAGGGCGGCCATCGACTCAGGCTCGTCCATCTCCCCGTCCCCGAGGAATGCCCACACCCGCGACGCGGAGGTGTCCTTGATGCCTCGCGCATGCAGGTAGCGGTTGAAGCGCGCCTGGTAGATGGCGCCGAGCGGCCCCAGCCCCATGGACACAGTCGGGAACTCCCAAAGCCACGGCAGACGCCGCGGATGGGGGTATGACGGCAGACCGTGACCGGTAGCCTCCCGCCGAAAGGCATCCAACTGCGCCTCACTGAGGCGTCCTTCGAGAAAGACACGGGCATAGATGCCAGGCGAAGCATGCCCCTGGACGTACAGCTGGTCGCCCGAGCCGTCGCCCTCCTTGCCCTTGAAAAAGTGGTTGAATCCGATCTCATAGAGCCATGCCGCGGAAGCATAGGTGGAGATGTGGCCACCGAGACCGTCGTGCGAACCGCGCGTCACCATCGCGGCTGCGTTCCACCTGTTCAGAGCCGTGATCCGGGACTCCATGGCCACGTCACCGTCGAAGGCGGGCTGTGACGACGACGGAATCGAGTTGATGTAGTCCGACGACAGCAGCCCGGGCAGGCTCACCCCCGACCTCGCGGCGTGCTCGTGCACACGTCGCATCAGGTATACCGCCCGCTCAGGCCCGGCGTTCCTCACGACAGCGTCGAGAGACGCCTGCCATTCGGCCGTCTCCTCGGTGTCACGGTCGTATAGCTGATCGAGCTCACTCGTCGCACTGGACTCAGTGGGTTGTGCCGGATTACTCATGGCGGCCTTTCTGTCATGATCTGGGGCGGCTGCCAGGCGCGAGCGACGTGCTGTTGGCGGCCGGTAGGAAATGCGCGGGGCGTCGGATGTCACCCAATGAGTTACCGCCGCGCGAGCCACTGAGCGACGGTTTCGTGGGTCAGGTGCGCCCGGGCTCAGGAAGCAATGTCCGCTCCCCGAGCACAACGGCGAAAATAGGCGCGCGCGGGTAGTGACCACTTCACGCAGGTCCCGCGGGCTGTCAGTGGTGTGGCCTGGCTGCCGGGTCACGTTGCCATGACCAGCCTTATGGCTGAGAAACCTGTAGATGCCGTCGTTCGGCCAGCTCCTCCGGGCTGACCAGGGTCAGAACCGGGGCACCCGGAGGCGCGAGCATGGTCAATATCAGCTGGGACTGCGCGTCCGGAAGGTTGTTGGGGCCCTGGTAGTGAATTACGTCGCCCTGGGCTCGAAAAGAGCGTCGCCGACCTTGACTACCCGGGGCGGTTGCCCCTCCAGCTCGAAGAGGATCTCGCCCTCGGCCACGAAACCGAAGATCGGCCCAGGGTAGCGGTGCGGAGGCGTGCCGGGTTCACCGGGTGGAAGGGCGACTCGGATGCGCCTGGCCTCGGCGCCAGCTGGGATCAGTGCCGCCGCGTCCGGCCGGATCGTGATCAACTCAACGCCAGGAGGTAGGTGTGCGTACTCTGAGCTCATATGTTTCTCCGTACATAGATCTTTCACAGGATTGACCAGCCGCCCTCCCCGTTTGTGACACGGCTACGGCCTCGCTACCGGCCTGATGTTGTCCTGGCAGACACGCCTATACATCCCGTATGTACCGCCTTTACCTGCGAAGATGCGGGATCCGACACCCATCCCAGAACGTCTCGACCCGCGCAGACACTGGCAGAATCGAGGTTCTCGAGGCGGCCGGCCCGCCGGTTTCGACAGCGAATGCTACGAGAAATGCAACACCGTCGAACGCGCCATCAACTGCCTCAAAGTCTTCCGGGCCGTCGCCACCCGCTACGAGAAACGCGCCTAGATCTGTCTCGGCATCGTCACACCCGCAGCCCTCGTCATCTGGCTCCGAACATGATCCGCGAAACAGTGCCCAGAGCGCAGCGGTAGGTGGGCGAGTCGATCATGACTCCACTTAATTGATCACTGACTTGACGGGCCAACTAAAAAGAACCACCGAATAACAATGTGCAGGGACGCCGTGTTGCTCCCCACCGAAGTTGGGTGCGGAGTAGACCCCCCATTCATGTGGGCTGTTCGACATCAGCCTCGCCACCATAGGCCAGGGTGAACGCGGTGAGGGATCGTACGCGTCCGGCCGAACCGTTCATGTTCGGCCGGACGCGTACGCCGTGGCTCAGCCGAACTGGCCGACCCGGTAGCTGCCGGCGGGCTGCTGGTTGATGATGTTGATGCGGTTGTAGCTGTTGATGATGGCGATGAGAGACATCAGTGCGACGAGCTGGTCCTCATCGAAGTGCTTGGCGGCGTTCGCCCAGGCTGTGTCGGTGACCCCACCGGCTGCGTCAGCGATCCGGGTGCCCTGTTCGGTCAGCTCCAGTGCGGCGCGCTCGGCCTCGGTGAAGACCGTTGCTTCGCGCCAGGCGGCGATCAGGTTGAGTCGCACCGAGGTCTCCCCGGCGTGGGTGGCCTCCTTGGTGTGCATGTCGGTGCAGAAGCCGCAGCCGTTGACCTGGCTGGCCCGGATCTCCACCAGATGTTGAATGGTGTCCGGCAGCGTCGAGTCCGCCAACACTTTGCTGGCCGAGACGAGGTGCTTCAGCACCTTGGCCGCGAGGGGACTGCTGTAGTAGTCGAGACGCGATTCCATGGGAACTCCTAACCCAGTCGCAGGTACACAGCGAAGACCGGGCAGCCCGGCAAGGTGTGACGCCAAGGGCTGTGTGATGTGGGTCTCCGTGACCATGCCATCGCCGTACCTCCAAGTGAGAGCCCCTGCTGTGCGACGGATGCTGATCACCTGGTCAGTACGTGTTGGAAGGGGGGTCAGGTTCGCTCGTTCAGCCGTTTCATCAAAGGGCTGCTTCTCCTCGAATTCGATGGGCTGAGCCAGCCGAGCCGTTGCCGGATGCGCCGGCCAAAGGCTGTCCCGTAATCCCTGGTGGATCAGCGCGCGGCGTCAGATTCGGTGCATCGCAAGGCGGAGGGACGTCCTCTCGGGCGTTCCGGCAATGCGGCGAGGTGCCGTAGCTGTCGTCGTGCGCCCGCCAGGGATTGCGGGACAGCCCTCAGAAGCCGTCGATGTGCTCGAAGGGCGCGAGGTTCGCCTCGGCCCGGGTGGCGCAGGGGCGCGCTGGGCCAGGTCCGGCCAGGGTGGCCTTCGGGTCGTGGCGCGTGAAGTCCTTGCGACGCGGGTTCACCCCCACCGGCTCGGCCTCGCGCATCCGTTGCTCGACCCGCTTGCGGCCCGCCGCCACCCGTCGCGCTTGAGAGCAGCGTGCACCGCGAGGAGCCGTAGATCCCGACAGGCTCGGCGTGGATCCGCCGGATCTGCACCGTACGCTCATCTAACTTCTGCGCGTACTCTCGGCAGCCATGGCCAGAGGTCACCTCATTCGCCGTCTAATGCTCCCCCCTTTGCTCCCCGACGAGGACAGCGATCTGAACGACCTGTCGCCGCTGCAGACCGTGCCCTACGCCGAACGCGCCCCCTCGGCGTCTTGCGCCTCGAACACAGCGGCCTGGCTGAGACCGGCACGATGGACACCGCTCCGGGGCGTCGATCGTGCCGGTCGGCGAGGAGGCACTGACGGAGAGTGGCCCGCCGGGCGGCCATCACCCCTCGATCAGACGGTACTGACCACTTGCTCGTACGCCAGACGGGGGGAGCGTGTGAACCACGCATTCTCGCCCGGCCTGCCGATGTTGACGACGGCGAGAACCGCGTGCTCGCCATCGCCGAAGAACTCCTTGTCGATGCCCTCGGCGTCGAAGCCGGTCATCGGGCCTGCGGCCAGGCCGGCGGCGCGGACGCCGATGATGAAGTAACCGACCTGGATGAGCGCGTTGAGTTTCGCGGACCGCTCACGGACCGCACGCTCGGCGAAGAGATCCTTGGCCTGTGGGAAGTGCGGGAACTGGATGGGCAGTTCCTCGTGGAACTCATTGTCCGCGGCGAGGATGGCGACGAGCGGGGCGGCGGCGGTCTTTTTGCGGTTGGCCTCGGACATGTGCTCGAGCAGGCGCTCGCGCGCCTCGGCGGAACGGACCAGAACGATACGCAGCGGCTGCTGGTTCATCGAGGTGGGGCCGTATTTGACCAGGTCGTAAATGGCCTCGATCTGGTCATCCGTCACTGGCTCGTCGGTGAAGGTGTTGGCGGTCCGTGCCTCCCGGAACAGAAGATCCTGGGCTGCGGGGTCGAGCACTGGAGACATGGTGAACCTCTCAGGGGGAAGTGTCTGTGGCTTCTCGGTGACTCGGCGAACTGCAAAGCAGAGGAACTGGGCGCTGACACCCAGCAGGTAGACGGCGGTCGTAGTTGTCCCGACGAGCCCCCACAGCAGCGGCCCTGAACAACATCGTGCGAGTAACAGGCTGACCAGTGCGGCGAGAGCCGCCATGGGCAGATGGAAGGCGGCCCATGGCCGCGTGTTGGCGGCGGACCTGTCCGGTGCCATGGGGGCGCCGCTGTAGGCGAGGGCACTCAACGCGACGAAGGTGAGTGTCGCACCGGTGAGGAACGCCAGGACTTCGGCCGCCCCGGGGGCACCCCGATCGGACGACGTCACCGCTGTGGCGGTCCACAGTGCCAGGGTGTATCCGTGCGGGGCCGCGCTCACGGCCACGGTGGCGCGGAGTTGGCCGCGGTATCGGTGTTCCGGGCCCGTGTGCGCACCGGGCCGGACCGTCATGGGCCGCTGTTGACTATCCGTCCGCGACATGGATGACGACCTGCCATGCCGGTGTTGCATCTCCCGCGCCACGTCCGCGGCGCGGGTCCGTGCGAGGGGAACGGCCCTGCCGGTCTCCGGGCTCAGCCGTCCGCTCGTGGTCAACTCGCTGATGGAGTCGAGTCTGTCGCGGGCAGGTTCGACGACGGAGAACACTACGGTTGTGGGGCGTGTTGCCGGGTCGCGCCGAGGTCGTTCGGTGCCGCGATGCTGACATGGACGTCACCTCGCCCGGCGAGGCGGCGAGCTGTACGGCGAACGAGAAGGCGATCCGTACCATGCCGACGACATCGCCGGACCCTGGCTCAGGGCGCGGAGCGGCCTGGCGGATCAGCCGTTCAGGGCCTTTGTGTTGGTGTGCGCGTACTGCGCGCATGGTTCTCATGAGGCGGTCACTTCCTGATGAAGGACGGGTGCCGTGCCGGTGGCCACGCCGTCGCGACCAGCATCACCCGTACGGCCGGAGCCAGGCATCGCCCATTCAAGGGATCCTTGCCGCCGTGCCCTGCCGGGTCGGGGCACCGCTCAGTCCGCCCTGTCGGCGATACCACCCCGTTCGATCGCCAGCCGGGTCAGTTCGACTCGTGTGTTGATACCGAGCTTGGTGAAGATGTGCTTCATGTGCGTGTTGACGGTGTGCACGGACACGTAGAGCCGGTCGGCGATGGCCCGGTTGGTGAGGCCTTCCACGACGAGCGGGATCAGTTTCCGCTCGGATCCGGTCAGGTTCCTCCACTCCGGGAGGCCGGTCGTGTGGTGACGTGGGGCGCTGGTGCGCACGCCGAGCTGCCGAAGGCGCTGCCTGATCCGTTCGTGATCGCGCAGGGCTCCTGAGGCCGACGCCAGCTGACCCGCTTCTTCGAAGTACCGGATCGCTGGCGTCGTATCGGCCGATGTGGCCATGAGCTCGCCGAGGTCCTCGCAGGCCGCGGCCAGGACCAGCGGCCTGCCGGTATCCCGGTAACCGGTGATGGCGGACGCCAGTGCACGGGGGTCGCTGTGGAGCAGGCCGTCCACGTGGGCGCGGACCGCACCGATGATCTGCTGGCTGTCGTCCTGCGCGGTCAGGCTGCGCAGTGCGCCGAATACTGCCTGCGCAACGGACGGGCCCTCGCCGCGCAGAGCGATGCGCACGATTCCGGGCCAGTGGGACGGCGGCAGTGCAAGCAGCCGCGTCGGCTCCTGCTCCCCGAAGCTGCCCGTGAGTGCCTCTGCCGCTGTGGCATGCCGGCCCTCCGCGTCCGCCAGGCAGGCCCGCGCGAGCGACACCCACAGGCCGTACCGTTGTGCGGTCGTGCCGGAACCGGCTTCGGCGGCGCGGAGATGGTCCCGGGCCTTGGCGAGGTCACCGCGTCTGATCTCCACCAGTGCCAGTATGGAGCGGGCCTGGGGATTCGGTTGAGTGAACTCGAGTTCGTCCGCCACCGTCAGACTGGCATCGGCCTCCACGGCCGCGTCGTCCAGCGCTCCTTGTTCGAGTAGTGCGCAGGCACGGGCTGCATGCCAATGGGGAAGTGACCAGCCAAGGCCCAGCGCCTCCGCTTCGCGCTGTCCCTCCCGCAGAATCCGCCCGGTGTCCGCGAGCCGGTCGGTGGCGGTCAGCACCGTGGCCAGCCACAGCGCCGGAATCCGCGGGGGGCGCAGGTAGAGCGCGGCGGACTCCGTGCCGGTGCGTCGGGTGGCCTCCTCGGCAAGTTCGAGGGCGCGGGCAAGGCGCCCGCGGTAGAAGAACGTCTGCGACTGGAAAACCTCGGCGCTGACGACGAGGGCCGGATCGCCGCTGCGGTAGGCGGCCTCGACCAGCCCGGTGTCGGTCTGCTCGGCAGCGGTGATGTCCCCGAGGTACACGTGGCCCGTCGCCTTGGTCTTCAGCAGCCGGACGCGCAGGTAGGGCGGTAGCGCGGCGAGGTCCAGGGCCTGCTGGAGGTGGGTCATCGCGGCGTCGTCGTCGCCCGCGGCCTGATGAATCTCGGCGGCCACCAGGCGCAGGCAAGCCTCCTGCAGCGGCTCAGGACCGTGCGACAGGGTGGCGGCGACCAGATCGAGCGCCTCGTGAACCCGGCGGGTTCGGCCGAGGTACTCGGCTGCGTCGGTCAGCAGGGTGATTCGACGCCGGTCGTGCGGCGGCAGGAGGCCGGCGATCCGCTGAGCGAAGTCCGCAGCCGCGTCGGGGGCGGTCGACGACAGTTCCCGTACTGCGGTGTGCAGCGTGGTCACGGCCTCGTCGTCGACCGGGCCGCCCGACATGACGACGTGCCAGGCTATCTCCGCCGATCGTGCCCCGGTGCGGCGCAGACTGTCGGCCGCCTCCCGGTGCAGAGCGGTCCGTACGGCCAGAGGCAGGTTGTCGTGGACGGCCTGCCGAATGAGGTCGTGGCGGAAGGCGAGTCGAGGGCCGTCGGCCGAGAGCAGACCGGCGTTCAGGGCGGCCTCGACGCCCGACAGCAGGCTGCCGACCTGCCTGCCGAGCATTCGGGCGGCCGTGCCGAGGTCGAATTCGCGGCCGAGGACGGACCCGACCTGGAGCAGGCGCACGGCATCCTCCGGGAGCCGGTCCAGACGCGCGGCGACGCTCAGCCGAAAACCGACGGGGATGCCGTGCTGCCGAAGGTTCGCTACGCCCGCAGCCACTGTGATGGCATCCGTGTCGACGAATGCGCGCACCAGTTGAGTCGCCAGGAACGGATTGCCCGCGACGCCTCGCAGCAGTCCGGCCAGACCGGGTGACGGCCTCGCCCCGAGCAGATCGGCCGCGATGCGCTGCAGCTCCTGCTGCGGCAGGGGGCCGAGGGGCAACCATCGGGCTCCGAGGCGTTCGAGGTCCTCCCGCACCCTGGCCACGGTCGGCCGCTCGGTCTCCGACCGTACTGCCAGCACCCACAGGATCCGCGAGGCGGCCAGTCGTCCGGGCAGGGTACGGAGCACGAAGAGCGTAGCCGGATCCGCCCACTGCGCGTCGTCCACGAGCACGGCCACCGGGGCGCGCTGGGCCCGGTTCTCCAGGGCATCCGTGATGTTGTCCAGCAGCCAGAGTCGCTGGTCGTCGGTGGCTGCGGCGGTTCGGTCGGAACCATCGGAGGACTGCAGGGCGGACTGCAGGGCGGCTCCTGCTGCGAACTGGTCGAGTTCGTCGGCCCGTACGGACACCACATCGAACCCGAACCGCCGCGCCATCTCGTCCATCTCCGCGAGCAGTCGGCTCTTGCCGACGCCGGGCGCGCCCTCCACCACGACGCAGGCGCCTCGTCCGCCATGCACCGTATCCAAGGCCTCGCGGACAGCCACGATCTCGCGGCCTCGTCCCCGGAGGCGCAGCCGGGGCATGGCCTGGTTCTCGCGCCCCCGGGCCCGGCCGCCCGCGGGATCTGTGCCGCGCATGGGGCAAGCATGCCGCACGGTCACACCGCCCTCAACGTCGGTTCCCCCGCGATCGGTGCTTTCACCCGGGTGATTGTCGGATCCGCGCCGATCTCTCACCCTGCCGCGACGCATGCTCCGAGCTGTCCAGATCTCTGGACCCGGAGAGGAGCACGACGTGCGTACAGGCAAGGAATACCTGGCGGCGCTGAACGACGGCCGCAAGATGTGGGTGGGTGACGAGCTCGTCGAGAACGTGGCCACGCACCCCAAGACCCGGGCGTATGCCCGCAGGCTCGCGGACTTCTACGACCTGCACCACCGCCCGGACCTCGAGGACGTCATGACGTTCGTGGACGAAGAGGGCGTCAGGCGGTCCATGACGTGGTTCCAGCACCGCACAAAGGAGGACCTGAAGCGCAAGCGCCGCTACATGGAGACGGTGCTACGGGAACTCGGCGGCGGGGCGACCCCCCGCACACCGGATGTCAACAACTACGTCCTGCTGACCTACGTCGACGACCCGGAGCCCTGGAGCAGCCAGTCCGTGGGCGCCGACGGGAGGGACCTGACCGAGGGGATCATCGACTTCTGGAACGTGGTGCGGGAGGGCGACCTCAACACGACGCCGGCGTTCGTCGACCCGCAGACGGACCGCTCACGCGAGTCCGCGCAGGCCGATTCCCCGGCTCTGCAAGTGGTGAGCACCTCGGACGAGGGCATCACCGTGCGGGGCGTGAAGGCGATCGGTACCGGCGCGGCCTTCGGGGACTGGATCCACATCGGCGTCTTCTACCGCCCCGGCATTCTGCCGGAACAGATCATCTTCGGGGCGGTGAAGCCCAACACCCCCGGGGTCACCATCATCTGCCGGGAGAGCAACGTCCGGGACGGCGAGGACGTCGAGCACCCGCTCGCCTCCCAGGGTGACGAGCTGGACAGCGTCATCGTGTTCGAGGACGTGTTCATCCCCTGGAACCGGGTGTTCCACATCGGTAACCCCCAGCACGCGTCGTTGTACCCGCAGCGTGTCTTCGACTGGCTGCATTACCAGGCTCTGGTCCGGCAGATGGTGCGCGCCGAGCTGATGCTCGGTCTGATCCTGCTGATCACCGAGCACATCGGCACCTACAAGCTGCCGCCGGTCCAGACCCGGATCGCGCGGTTCGCCGGCTTCCACCAGACACTCAAGGCGCATGTGATCGCTTCGGAGGACGAGGGGTTCACCACGCCCGGCGGCCTCTACAAGCCGAACGTCCTGATGTTCGACTTCGGGCGGGCCTATTACCTCGAGAACATCGCCGGCATGGTGAACGAGGTCATCGACCTGGCCGGTCGTGCCTCGCTCATCTTCCCGACCGAGGGGCAGTGGAAGCGGCCCGAACTGCGGCCCTGGCTCGAGGCGTTGCAGACGGGACCGGTCGGGAGGCCGCACGACCGGCTGAAGATCAGTCGCGTGATCCGCGACCTGTTCCTGTCCGACTGGGGCAACCGCATCAGCACCTTCGAGAACTTCAACGGCACGCCCCTGCTGGCCATCCGCACCCTCACCATGAAGCGCGCCGAGCTGTCCCCGAGCGGCAGCATGGCAGACCTCGCGCGCAAGGTCTGCGGCATCGAGAGCCTGGACGACGAGCAGCAGGACACCGCGTACACGGCTCAGGCGGACTACGCCCGACGTCAGGACGCCTCGTAGCAGGATGCAAGGGCCCGGGTCAGAGGACGCCGCACTCCCGGGCCCTTGCGACTGCTCCGCTCCTGTTGTGCGCGTCGAGTTTGCGGAAGATCGCCCGTACCTGTGTCTTGACAGTGTTGTGGGACACATAGAGCTCGGCGGCGATCTCACGCAGGGTCAGTGGGCCGCACAGGGCTCGGAGTACTCGGCGCTCGCCCAGCGACAGGTCCTGGGGGCCGGGAACGGCCGTGCCCTCGCCGACTCGTTCGAGCAGATCCGTCAGTACCCCTGGCGACTCGCACCGGGCCGCTGCCCGCTCGGCTGCTTCGCGGGCCTCCCGTGCCGCGTCCGCGTTGTGCCGCGCACTCTCCAGTCGAGCCCGCGTGAAGTGGCACAGGGCGCGAAGGTGGGGTTCGCCTCCGGTCCGGGGCGAGCCCGCCAGCGCCGCTTCCGCGCCGGCCAGAACCCGTTCAGCCTCCTCGACCTGTCCCTCTTCGAGGAGTAGGCCGGCCCGGCTGATGTAGACGGACAGGGCGACGAAGTGCCGGTCCAGACCGGCCGTCGCGACTGCCTGGAGGGCCTCGTCGCTCAGGATCCGCGCCTGATCGTGCCGTCCGGCCAGCAGCGCGCACACCGCCCGCAGACCCAGCGCGCGGACGAGCGCCAGACTGTGCCCGGCGGCATACGCGTCACGGGTCGCCTCGCCGAGCAGCGCCTCCGCCTCCTTGTACCGGCGGGTCCACAACAGTGCGGTACCGCGGGCCGTACAGGCCAGGGCACGCCAGGAAGTCAACGGAATGGTGCCCGCGAGGGCGGATTCGCCGAGACGGTCGGCAGTCAGGAGCTCGCCCATCAGGCAGCAGGCCACGGCTTGAGCGACCGCAGCCGCATCGGACACCGTGCTGCCTTCGCCGACCGTCTCCGGTCCCGTGTCTCTGAGCTGGGCCACACCCAGCCAGCGCCGGGCCGTTTCCGGGGCGCCACCCGAGAGAGCCGCCATCGCCGCCACGACGCACAGTCTTGCGTCGGCGGCGACCGTGCGGGGCGGCAAGTGGCCCAGCCAGTGCGAGATCTCGGCACTACGGCCCGCCGAGATCGCCTTCTCCCAGCCGTCGAGAATCGACGCGACGGCTGCGGACTCATCGCCGCCCAGCACCCAGTGCCGTACGGCCGCAGTCGTCTCCCCTTGCCGGGAGTACCACTGAGCCGCCGTCCGGTGCAAGGACACGAGAGCGTCTGTCCCTTCGGACACCAAGGCGTCGGACAGCAGGGGAGACAGCGCTCGGTGATGCCGGTACGCCGACGGATCGGCGGCGACGGGCACCAGCAGTTGCACGGTCCGCGCGAGCTCGCGTAGCAGCACGCCTGCCCGGTCCCCGGCGAGGGCCTGGCACGGCCCGGCACTCAGCTCGTCGAGGACACTGGTACGCAGCAGGAACTCGCGCTGTTCGGTGGTGAGCCGGTGGAGCACCTCGGTGGCCAGATACTCGGCGACCCCTTGTCTGCCGCGGGCCAAGCTCCCTTCCATGTCGGCCCCGCTCGCCGAGCGGGCGAGTGCGCGCCCCATGATGCACAGACCCGCCGCCCATCCCTCGGTGGCCCCGTACAGCGCGCTCGACGTGTCCGCGGTCGGAGGGGACCCGAGCAGATCGGTGAGCACTGCCTGTGCTTCCTCAAGGGTGAAGGCCAGGTCGTGCCGGTCGAGTTCGGCGACCAGACCCCGGGCGCGCAGGGCTGGAAGCGGCCTTCCGGGCATGTGCCGGGTTGACAGGACGATGCGGAAAGCCTGGGGAAGCCTTGTCAGGAAGTCCATCAGGCTGCGGACCGCATCGACATCCGTGACGGTTTCCAGTCCGTCGAGGATCAGCGTGAGCGGTCCCTCTCCGCCCAGTCCGGTCAAAAGGCTTGGCAGAATCTCCTCGCGCCATGCGTCGAGCGTCCACTCGTCGCCCTCGATGCGTGCGGGCAACTCCGGTCGTACGTGGCGCAACGCCCGCAGGATGACGGCCCAGAGCCGGCCCGGGGCGTTGTCGTACGCGTCCAGGCTGAGCCAGGCGCACTCTCCGCGAGCCGCCAGGCCTCGCGACCACTCGGCCAGGAGCACCGTTTTTCCGGCACCGGCCGGCGCGGAGACCACCACCACGGGCTCGGACGCCGCGTCAAGCCGGCGCAGCAGACGCAGGCGTGTCAGGAGATGCGGGGGCTGGGCCGGAGGGTGCAACTTGAAGGTCGGCACGGAGTTGGTCACGGCACCTTCCGTGGAGTCGTCGGGACGAGCGGAGCCCCCGATGGCCAGGGCTCGCCTCGCAAGAGCCGGAGCCGGACATCGGGGGAGTAGTGGGCCGGTCAGGTTCGCGCAGCGGTTTTCTCCGGACCGCTGCCACCAGGACTAGGGCCTGAGCGAGCCGAAACCTCCCGCGAAGTAGAGCAGCGGTCGGACGTCCCCGCTGTGTGCGCAATAGCGGACATCACCCACGAAGATGGTGTGATCGCCGCCAGGGAGCGCCTCGGCGACGTCGCACACGACGGCCGCTATAGCGTCCTTCAACACCGGCACACCGTGGTCGTCGCAGATCTCGACGCCCGCGAACTTGTCCGGTTTGGAAACGGCGAAGTTCCGCGCCAGGGGCTCGCTGTCCTCGCCGAGGATATTGACGGCGAAGCGACCGTGCTCCGCGATCGCGGTCCGCGTGTACAGGTGGTTGCCGATACACACGAGCAGCTGGAGCGGATCCAGAGACAGGGCGGACACGGCGCTCGCCGTCATGCCGATTGGCGTGCCTCCGGAGCGGGTGGTGATCACGCTGACACCCGTGGCGAGCCGGCTCATCGCGGCTCGGAAATCGACTGTCATATCAACGGTTCCAATCATCGGAGGACCTCCGTGAAATTGGGGCTGGGCCCTGGTGCCTGGGGTGAAGCGTGCAACTCCGGCTGTTAATGTGAGGGAAATCTTGTCCTGCACCGGACGGCGCTGGGCGTTCACACGGTCGTCAACTCATCGACGCAGTCGGTCGACCAGGCGTCTCAGCTCCGCGGACGGCAGCACTCCGAGCTCCTTCATGACGCGCAGGTAGCCTCGGTACAAGTCGAGCAGTTCATCGTCCGAGCCGGCCGCTTCCGCAGCGCACAGGGCGAGCCGCCAGGCCTGTTCCCGGTAGGGATCGCTGTCCAGCACGACACGTGCGAGCCGACGGGCCTCCCGGACGTGGCCGAGGTGGAGCGCCACGGTCGCCGCGTCCACGCGGGCCTGCAGGAGGGCGGCCTCGAGTTCGGCGCGCCTGGTGTCGAGCCAGTATGTCGAGAGGGAGTCGAAGTAGCAGCCGCGTTCGGCGATGGCCAGGGCGCACTGAAGTGTGTCCCACCGGCGCTCGCCGTCCTGCCGTGCGGCTTCCGCCAGCAGCCGCTGCAGGGTCCCTGACGCGCTCACCACCGCGGACGGCGGCGTCAGCGTGTACACGTCACCATCCTGAAGGAGCGCCAGCCCGTCGGGGAGCACCTCGCGCAGCCGGTAGACGGCCTGCCGAAGGTAGCTGCGCCCCGTGGCGTCGCTCCGTCCAGGGAAGAGTGCCTTCAGAAGGGCCTGACGCCTGGCGCTCGCCGCAGGCCGGGACAGCAGGTAGGCGAGCAACTCGACGCTCTTGGCCAGACGCGGGTGGACCTCCCGTCCGTCGACGACCAGCCGCACCGGGCCGAGGTCCTCGAGCGTCAGTCGGGGTACGGCGCACTCGGTCACCGGTCTCGCGGTCGAGAGCGCGGCCAAGAGCTCGTGCCAGCGTGAGGAGTGCGTGGGTTCCGCGTCGGCTCGGCGCGCGGCGACGGAGGGCACGTCCTCCAGAGCCTGCAACAGCAGATTGCGGTGGCCCTGGGCTGTCGCGACCTCCAGAGCCAGGTCGGCAGCGGCATCCGCGCCGTCCTCATCGCCGGTGCGCCACAACGACTCGCTCAAGTACACGGCCACCGTGGGAAGTTCCAGACATCTACCGCTCGTACGCATTGCGGAGACCGCGGTGGTGAGGTGGGGCACGGCGTCATGGTCGCGACCGGCCAACAGCAACATCAGGCCTCGCCAGACGCCCGCCAGTTCCGAGGTGAACGCATAGCGCGCACATCCTCTGCGCTCCGCCTCGGCGAGGGCTCGAGCCGCCCGCTGCACGTCGCGATCCAGGCGAAGGGCCAGTTTTGCCTCAAGGAGCAGACTGAGGATCTCGTAGACGCAGGAACCGGTCGATGCGATCCTCTCCCGCCCGGCCAGCAGCGCGGCCCACGCCTCGTCCCGGCGTCCGAGTTCCGCCATCAGTTCCGCGGCCTCGATCGCCACCAGCAAGACCGGCCGTGCTCCGTCTCCGACCGCCGCGTACGCCTGCTCGGCCTGGGATATGCGTCCCTCGGCGCGGAGGGCGGCGACCGTCCATGACACGCCCGTTGCTCTTCGCCATGGGCCGAAGGAGCCGTCCTGCAGTTCCCGCAGCCTCCCAGCCCTGTATGCGAGGGGCATCACCACAGCCTCAAGAGGTCCCGGGACACGGTCGAGAAGGTCGGGGGCGAGCTGGGGTGTGCCGTTGTCCGCCAGAGCCAGTAGAGCCGCGGCGATGTCGCGATGGCGCCCGGGAGACATGACGCGCAGGATCTCGCGCGCCCCGTCGATCCTCCCCACGTGCCAGAAGCACCACACCAGCAGGGCCAAGTCCTCTGCGCCGCCCGGTTGTTCGGCGACCGCGCTCCACCACGCACGACCGTGGTGGTCGGCCAACTGGACGCCTCGCCAGCACTGTTCGAGCCCGAAGGCGACTCGGAGCACCGCCGTGGCCAGGGTCGGTGTGAGCGGTCGGGGCGCCGGGCGCAGGCGGTCGAGCCAGCTCTCGGCGGTCGCCAGGTCGAGTCGGCCCAGTACATCGGGCAAGGCACGTTCTGCGGCGTGCCGGGCGGTGTCGGTGTCGCCACTCATGAGCAGCTCGGCCACGGCGTCCTCGTGGCGCCCCCTGGCCTGGAGCAACGTGGCATACGCCCCACGCAACGTACGCAGGCTGTTGTCGTCCATGCGTCCGATCTCGCGCAGGAGGCAGAGGCGGAATCGCGGCAGGGCGACCATACGGTTGCCGTCGGGGGACCAGACGAGCGGCAGCCGTCGGCCGCGGAGGGCGGCCATCGTCCGGTCCGGCGATGCCAGTCCGAGGGCATTCGCCCGCTCGGCTGTCACGCCGTCATCGAGCAGGCTCGTGCGGACGAGCAGCGACGCCTCCGCGGGAGTGAGCTGGGCCAGCAGTTCGGCCGCGAGGCGCTCGTGCTGTACGGCGGAGGCGGCGGGGTCGACGGCCCACCAGTCGTACAAGATGCCGGTGACCCAACCGCCCATCGCATCGACCAGTTGGCACGGGTCGTCGTCTCGGCCGATGCCCCGCAGCGCCTCGGCGGCCTCCGCCGCGTCGAAGGCCAGGTCCCTGTCCTCGAGGAAGGCGACGTGATGGACATCGCCGAGACCTCCGAGGCCTTTGGGCAGATCCACCCGGGTGACCAGTACCAGCCGCGACCCTTCCGGCAGACGCCCGACCAGTGCGGCCAGCAGCCCCGCCGAACCGGCGTCCCCGCCGATCGTCTCCACGCGGTCGAGCACCAGCACCAGTTCCGTGCCGGCGAGCATCCTGGCGAGCAGGGCGCCGACCTCCGACGCCGGAAGCTCTCGCGCCAGTGCGTCGGTCAGCGCGGTCGCCGCGGCCGGCACATGGGGCTGTACGGCTGCCCCGAGAAGGCGCGCCAGCGTCGGCCAGTCGGTGCCGGAATCATCGGCACCGGGATCGACGTCACCGGTCATCCCGGTGAGCGATACCCAGGCGACGGGGCTGGGCAACTCCTGAGCGGCCTGGACTACGGCGGTCGTCTTGCCCGACCCCGCCGAAGCCGCCACGACGAGCACCGGGTACTGGTCCAGCGACTGATGGATTCTGCGGACCAGTCTCGGTCGGGGTATGACATGGCTGGGCAACCAGGGCACGACACCACCCGTTTCACCGGGATCACTGCTCCTCATGGATGACCGCCTCCCGACGGTGTGTGCGCCGGCCGTCGAGTTCAGTCCGCGGGCCGGGGTTCGAGGACGAAGGTGTGACGCAGCACGGTGTACGGCTCGTCTGTCAGCCCACGGCGGGGCCCGGCGTCAGCCTCGAACGTTTCAAATGACTCGACGAGCGAATCCTTGACCCCGAACACCGGATCCGCGTCCAGGTGCGGGTCGTCCGACGGGAACAGCATGGTGGTCACACGCTGGAATCCCGGAGCCTCGATCAGCAGGTGCACGTGGGCGGGACGCATGAGCGACCTGTTGGTAGCGCTCATGAGTTCGCCGACCGGGCCGTCACCGGGTATCGGGTAGCTGGACGGGCGAATGGAGCGGAAACTGAAGTTTCCCGTCTCGTCGGTCCAAAACAGCGCGCGCATGGCCGGGTCGACCCGGTCGGGTACGTCCACGTCGTAATGGCCCTCCGCGTCACTGTGCCAGACGTCCACCGCCGCGCCGGCCACCGGCGCTCCCTCACGGTTCACGACCCGTCCCTCGAAGAACAGCGAGGTGCCGGGCAGACCACCGGAGATGTCGGCGCCATCGAGGTGCTGCGGCCTGTCGCCCCTGAAGAAGGGGCCCAGGACGCTGTTCTGCGTGGCTTCGGCGGGGCGTTGATTGCTCAGGGCATCGACCAGAATGGTGACGCCCAGCACGTCGGACAGCAGGATGAATTCCTGGCGCGTCGGCGTGCACGTCTGCCCGGTGCGAGTCAGGAAGTCCACTCCCCGGGCCCACTCCTCCTCCGTCAGTTGCACCTCACGGACGAATGCATGGACGTGCCGCACCAACGATTCCGCGATCTCGGCGACGCGGGAGTCCTTGGTGTCCCGCATGGTCGAGATCACAGCCTCGGTGATGGTGTCGATGGTCAGATCACGCATGGTGCGCTCCTGTGGTGGTTGCGTGGTCGATGATGGAGTGGGAATGGGGATGTTCGTTGCCGCGTGAACATCTATTGCGTTTCCCCGGCCCAGGCGCGGGTCAGGAGGGCGCGGACAGCGGTCCGATCCACTGGTCGCGGATTCCAGTAGCCGTCCCTCACGATGAGTTCGGCTGCCTGATCGATCCCCGATTCCGGCATGCCGAGGTCCCGCAGTGCCCTGGGCGCGCCGAGCCGCCCTGCGAAGTCGAAGAGACCGCTCGCGGCGTCGGCCCCCGGCAGCGCCTGCGCGATGCGTGCCATCGCCTCGGGGGCCGCCGGCCCGTTGTAGGCGACCACGTGCGGCAGGACGACCGCGTGGGTTTCGGCGTGCGGAAGGCCGAACGTGCCGCCCAGCACGTGGCACACCTTGTGGTGCAGGGCCATGCCCACCGTGCCGAGACACGTGCCCGCCAGCCACGCACCGTACAACGCATCCGCCCGCGCCTCGCCGTCGTCCGGACGCCGCGCGATGACCGGAAGGGACCGGGTGAGGGAATCGAGCGCCTCACCGGCCATCAGGAAGGCGACCGGGTCCCGGTCCTGTGCGTAGAGGGCCTCCACGGCGTGCGCCATCGCGTTGATGCCGCTGACCACCGATATCGCCGCCGGAAACGTGAGCGTCAGGTCGACGTCGTACACCACCGTCTTGAGCAGCACTTCGGGCAGCCGCCTGGTCGTCTTCCTGCGGCCTTCGGTCTCTCCGAGAATCGGCGTCATCTCCGAGCCGGCGTAGGTGGTGGGCAGCGCCAGCTGCGGAAGACCGGTCCGCACGGCGATCGCCTTGCCGAGGCCGATGGTCGATCCACCGCCGATGGCGAGTACGCAGTCCGCTCCCACGGATCTGGCGTACGCGAGCGCCTTCTGCGTGACGTCGACAGGGGTGTGCGGGGCCGCTTCGGCGAACGTTCCCACGGCTGCCGCACCCAGCAGGTCGCGCATCTTTGCTGCCTGGTCCGCTTGACCAGGTGTGCACAGGAGGAGCACTCGACGGCTTCCGAGAGCCTCGGCCTCTTCGGGGATACGGCTGCGCGTACCGCTGCCGAAGACCACCTTGGTGATCTGTCCCCGGTGCACGAATGTCTTCATGAGAATTTCCTCGGTCCTGCAGCTCCTCTGTTCATGGAGGAAAGCGTCGGCACTCGAATGAGGTGCGTCAACAAAATCCGTGAGTGATAACGGGAATCGGCGTGGAAATACCTTGTCCGCGCGACGCGCACCGGCAGAGCGGCGTGAGGATCGCGTGCGATATCACTCATCTGCGGGATGCCGCCGGATGCCCAGGCGTTGGACCGTGGGGACAGGTATGCGTCAGGTGACAAGCGGATGAGGCGGGCATGTCGGCAGCGGAGCCGCTCCCGCAATTCCAGCAACGCCCACAAAAACATTGCGGAGTCAGGCCGAATTCTTGATATTGCGTCACGGAAACAGCGTCCGATGGGTCCGCATGGGTGAGAGGCAGAGTAAAGAGAGATGGACAAAGTGGTCGCCACGGCCTTGGAGGCGGTGTCGGATGTGTCGGAGGGTGCGTCGTTGGCGGTGGGCGGGTTCGGGTTGAGTGGTGTGCCGAACGTGTTGATCCAGGCGCTGTTCGAGCGGGGGGTGTCGGGGCTGTCGGTCGTCTCGAACAACTGCGGGGCGATGGAGTCGGGCCTGGCGGTGCTGCTTGCGGTGGGCCGGATCGGGCGGGTGACGGGCTCGTATGTCGGGGCGAACAAGGAGTTCGCGCGGCAGTATCTGGCCGGGGAGCTGGAGGTGGAGATGATCCCCCAGGGCACGCTGGCCGAGCGGCTGCGGGCCGGCGGTGCGGGTATTCCCGCCTTCTACACCCCGGCCGGGGTGGGCACGCAGGTCGCGGAAGGCGGGCTGCCTTGGCGGTATGACGGCTCGGGCGGGGTGGCGTTGGCCTCGCCGGCCAAGGAAGTGCGGACCTTCGACGGGGTCGCGTATGTGCTGGAGTACGCAATCCGGACCGACTTCGCGCTGGTAAGGGCGGCGAAGGGGGACCGGCACGGCAACTTGGTGTTCGGTAAGTCGGCCCGCAACTTCAACCCGTTGGCCGCGATGGCGGGAAGGGTGACGGTCGCTGAGGTGGAGGAGCTGGTGGAACCGGGCGCGATCGATCCGGATGCGGTGCATCTGCCGGGGATCTTCGTGCAGCGGGTGGTGGCCCTCACGCCGGAACAGGCGGCGGACAAGAAGATCGAGCAGCGCACGGTGTCCGTGCCTGCGGCGCGAGGACCGGTGAGCATCTGATGGCCTGGAGTCGTGCAGAGATGGCCGCCCGGGCAGCGCGGGAGCTGGAGGACGGCCAGTACGTCAATCTCGGCATCGGGCTGCCGACACTGATCCCCAACCATCTGCCCGAGGACGTGGAAGTGGTCCTGGAGTCGGAGAACGGGATCCTGGGCACCGGCCCGTATCCCACCGAGGATCAGGTCGACCCCGACCTGATCAACGCGGGTAAGGAGACCGTGACGGTGCTGCCCGGCGCCTCGTTCTTCGACTCGGCGCTTTCCTTCTCGATGATCCGCGGCGACCACATCGACGTGGCGGTGCTGGGTGCGATGCAGGTCTCCGAGCAGGGGGACCTGGCGAACTGGGCGATCCCCGGGAAGATGGTCACGGGGATCGGCGGTGCCATGGACCTGGTGCACGGCGCCCGTACGGTTATCGTCGTGATGACGCACACCGCCAAGGACGGCTCACCGAAGATCCTCACCGAGTGCTTGCTACCGCTGACCGGGAAGCGTTGCGTGAACCGGATCATCACCGACCTCGGCGTCCTCGACATCACCGACGGGGGCCTGGTGCTGGTCGAGTGCGCACCGGGCGTCGGCGTCGAGGAGATCATCACCAAGACCGACGCCGGGCTGACCGTCGCAAAGGGCCTGAAGTGACGAACGCGTACGTCGTCGGCGCCGTGCGCACGCCGATCGGGTGCCGCAACGGCGGCCCGGCCCCGGTACGCCCCGACGCCCCCGCCGCACACACCATCCGCGAACTCCGAGCCCGAAGCCCCGGTTGGACCCAGCACGCATCGCGGACGTGTACGTCAAGAGGGCCGACGGCGCCGGCGAGAAGAGCCGCAACGCCGGCCGCACGGCGGCGCCGCCGGCCGGTCTGCCCACCTCCGACCGGCAGCAGCTGAGCCCCAGCTACACAGGAGGGCTGGGCTGGGCGTCCGCCGCAACGCTTGGTGCGGCTCTCCCCTAGTGCGGCCCCGGTCTTCTGCAGCGGCCAGGGCGTCCTGTCGGCGCATGTTCATTTTTCCGCGCCGGACCGGCCCCGACGATCAGGGCTTGCGTCACGTCCACGACGCCGGGTGACGCTCGCCGTCGTAGCCGTCATTGCGCTGGTCGTGGCCGTCTACGTCGGCCTCGCCGGACTTCTGCTGGCCCGGTCCGTGGAAGCACCGGGTCATCGGAACGGGGACTCTCAGCCCTCACAGATCGGTACTTGGCGATCTCTCGTCAGCCGATCTCTCTCGTATAGGACGTCCTGACACAGGCGTTGGACCGGATGTCCTGACACAGGCGTTGGACGTGTCGGTGGGTGATGAGGCGGGTGGCGAGGCCGAGGAACACCTGGCGGATGCGTCGCGTCGTCCCGTCGGACGCGGACGCGGACGCGGATGCGTCGGAATCGGTGGAACCGAGCGACGGCGCGCTCAACGACCCAGTGGTGAACCCGAGGTCGCATGCGTGCGGCACTCACGGCGGGCGATCACGGAAGTGCTGCAACTTCACATCGCGGCTCGGGCTACTTGGCGGAGGCTTCGAGCCAGGCAGCGAGGGTGATTTCGCCACGGGGGGAGTCCCCGTCGGGGATGAGGGATCGCTCGCTCACGTGGGCTCCGTAGTACGGAGCGGCCGGGTCTGCGACGACCTTTCGGTGGTCGTTGCGGCTCTGAAGGGCTCGGCCGATGATCTCGTCGAAGCGGCCGATCTCGGGTCCGGCGATGTCGACGATGCCGTTCACAGGAGCGCCGACTGCCGCCCGTGCGACGGCGGCCGCGACGTCGTCGGCAGCGACCGGCTGGAACGACACGGGCGGGAGCGTGACGGTGTCTCCGTCGGTCGCGGTGTCGGCGATGCCACCGAGGAACTCGAAAAATTGCGTCGCATGGACAATGGAGTACGGAAGTCCCGAGTCCCGGATCAGCTGTTCCTGCGCGGCTTTGGCCTTGAAATAGCCTCCGTCCGAAGGGCGCTCGACACCGACGATGGAGAGGGCGACGTGATGGTTGACGCCCGTTTCCTTCTCCGCGGCGATCAGGTGCGCCGTCGATGTGGTGAAGAAGTCCATGACTGCCTGGTCTTCGTACGACGGTGAATTCGTCACGTCGACCACCACGTCCGCGCCGTGCAGCGCTTCGGACAGGCCTTCGCCGGTAATGGTGTTGACGCCGGTGTTCGGAGACGCGGCTACCGCATCGTGGCCGTGCGCTTTGAGCTTGACGATCACCTTCGAGCCGATGAGTCCGGTCCCGCCGATAACTACGATCTTCATGATGTTCCATTCATTGCATGCCGGAGTCGTGCAGATCACTGATATCCCGAGTCGGCCTGTGCATGTGACGATGACCATCGCTCCGCCGGTTCTCCCGGATTCTGCCAAAGCCGAAGCGGTTTCACGGCGGGAACCCGCCGACGTCAAGGGCATTCCTGCAGGCAGGAAGGCCGGGAGCGGAGCGGATCTTGATTCGGGCCGTGGATGTCAACGCTTTTGGGACGCCTTCACGGGGATCGTGCAGATGGCGTCCGGAACGCTGTGATCAGCGTACCAAAGCTCTTCTTCGTCACACACGCGCACGTCCGCTGGTGGACAGACGTTGGGTGACAGTGTCATTTCATCCGCTGACCACGGATGCTGTTTACGACCGGTCGGTCCACCGCCTGCCGTAAATCGATCGCCGCGCACCCGGCAACCGGTAGGAAACGGGCGTCAGGCTGCGCGGCGCAGCGTGTGCGTGTGTGCTCCTGGCGCCGCCCGGTTGCCGGTAGCCCGTTGGCTGAGCGGGTGTCGCGAGTGCGGCGCTCCGCCGCTATGGCATGTCACACCGTCCTGCCACGCCCGGTCTATGTGGTGTCGAACAACGAACAGAGGAAATCATGCGTGAGATTGTGATTGTCGGTGGCGGCTACGCGGGTTTCTACACTGCATGGGGCCTTGAGAAGACGCTGCGTAGGGGCGAGGCGCGGGTCACGGTTGTCGACCCGCGTCCTTACATGACCTACCAGCCCTTCCTTCCGGAGGTGACGGCTGGATCGGTCGAGGCACGTCACGCCGCTGTGTCGATGCGGCGGCACCTGCGCCGCACCAGGCTGATCGCGGGGAGGGTGACCGAGATCAGCAACGCGGGTCGGACCGTGACCGTCCGACCCGTGAGCGGAGCCGACTACGAACTCCGTTACGACACTCTCGTAGTCACTGCCGGCGCCGTGACCCGCACCTTCCCCATACCTGGTCTGGCGCAGCAGGCGATCGGCCTGAAGCACGTGGAGGAGGCGGTGGCCATTCGTGACCGGCTGATGACCGCATTCGACCAGGCAACGTCGCTGCCGCCTGGTGCCGAGCGGCGAAAGCTGCTCACCGTCACGTTCGTGGGCGGCGGGTTCTCAGGCGTCGAGGGCTTCGGCGAGCTACTGTCGCTGGCGACTGCGATGCTCAAGTCCTACCCGGAACTGAGCTTCGGCGACCTGTCGTTCCACCTGGTTGAGGCCCGGGGCCGCATCCTGCCCGAGGTGGGAGACAAGCCCGGTGCCTGGGTGGTGCGCTCTTTGGAGCGCCGTGGTGCGCATATCCACCTGAACACGCAGCTCCTCTCTGCCGAGGACGGGCACGTTGTGCTCTCCAGCGGAGAGGAGTTCGATTCGGCGCTGATCGTCTGGACCGCCGGCAACGCCTCGAACCCTGTCGTGCACAACCACACGGATCTGCCGGTCGACGAGCGAGGCCTGCTCGTGGTCCGTCCCGATCTTCGCGTGGGCACCGACAGCGAGCCCGTACTGGGTGTGTGGGCGGCCGGAGACGATGCGGCCGTTCCCGACCTTGCTTCGTCCGTAATGGGGGCGCACACGGTGCCGAATGCCCAGCACGCCGTACGGCAGGGCAAGCGCCTGGCAAAGAACATTGCAGCCGACCTGCACGGTGGCAGAATCCGAAACTACCGCCACAGCAGTCTGGGAGTAGTGGCGACGCTGGGGCTGGGGCGGGGCATCTTCCAGTACAAGAGCATCGTCATCAGGGGACTTCCCGCCTGGCTGATGCACCGGGGGTATCACGTCCTGGCCGTTCCCACCTGGGAGCGCAAAGTCCGCGTTCTCACCGTCTGGCTCACCGCTGCTCTGTTCGGCCGGGACCTCGTCTCGCTCGCCTCCGTTCAGCACCCACGGGACGCGTTCATCACGAGCGGTAATCCGCAGCGCTCAGGCGAGAGCCCGACAGCTACTGACGGGGAGGCACGTGCCGACGCGTGCGCTTGGAGCCACCCAACCCGATGATGAACGAGTGGGCAGAGATGACTTTTCTCTGCCGGGCAGGCCTGGGACAGGGAATCACCAGGATGAGCGAAGACCACGTAGTCAGACGTGAAGAGACTGTCCGCACGGCTGCTACAGACGGCCGGGTTCTTGGCCGGCGGGGGAGTGGGCCCCTGCCGGTCCGCCGTATGCTCCCGGTGAGCGAGGACATGCCGCTGATCAAACGATGGAGCACACTCGATCGGCTCCACAGTCAGTTCGAGACCCGTGTCGAGCGACAGCGTCCGGGCCTGCAGGGCCGCGAGTTCTACGCCCTCGGTGCCCTCTAAGGGCTGTCCCGTAATCCCTGGTGGATCAGCGCGCGGCGTCAGATGCGGTGCATCGTAAGGCGGACGAACATCCTCATACTGGGTGTATTCGGGCGTTCCGACAACGCGGCGAGGTGCCGTAGCTGTCGTCGTGCGCCCGCCATGGATTACGGGACAGCCCTCAGGGAGAGGCATCCGTTTCTGCGCAGCTGCTCTATCTCAGCGACCTGGCCGGCAAGGCCGGACTGAGTCCCCCCACGACCTGGCTCGTGGCCCGTCTTTCGGGCCACGGCCTTGTCGCGACGTCTACCTCGACGCGGGCGACAGCTCCCGGAAGGCCGAGCGGTGGCCGCTCCGTTCCCTACGATCATCCGGCTCTGTGCCGTTCCCCCTTCCGGTGGACTGGAGGCCGCGGTCTGCTTGCACCGTGTCACCCGTATCCGTGTTGCGGTGACACGCATTGTTGTGATGCGTCCGCTCTCCGGGGGTGAGTGGCTGTCGGTGGCGGGAAGGCGTTGCCGCGGGGCTCATTCGGCCCGTGTTGGGACGCGGAGTGACCCCACCACTGATCAACATTGTGTCAATGCTTTAATGGCATTGTTGGGAGCGATTCCATGGTCTTGGGCTGGTGACTATGCGCGGCCTGCTACTCATATGAACCTTGTACTCAGAGATGTGATTTGATCCGTTGGTCGGGCCGTAAGCACACGAAAGCACTGTGTTGTGCCTGCTACCTGCCACCTTGACGACGACCGGCAGCACCCCGCTGCCCCGGTCCTGTCACAGGAACGGGTCAATCCCGTTCGTGGGGCGGACTCGATCCGGGCAGCCCCATGACCATCAGTGATCACAGCTCCTGCCGCTCCGAAACAAGCCAAGCAGCGCCTAACACCCTGCGGTACCGCGGTCGCCAGGAGCGCGACCTGGGACACCAGTTGCCGGAGCGGTCCGCGACCACGCGGTCGCTGCGTGGTCACACTCCTGAACAGCCACAACCGGAGGAACGGATACCGCACGATCATGCATTTCGAGCCATCCCCCACAACGAATTCCCTTGAAGAGGCTGTTGCTGTCTTTGTGCAGCACCGGACACGTCTCCTCGGAATCGCCTACCGCGTGCTCGGCAGCGCGGTCGAGGCTGAAGACGTCGTCCAGGAAGCGTGGCTGCGCTGGCAGAGGACCGACCGCTCCGTGGTGGTCAGTCCGGTGGCCTTCCTCGCGAGTACGACGACCCGCTTGGCCATCAACGTTGCGCAGTCTGCGCGGGTGCGTCGGGAAACCTATATAGGACCATGGCTGCCTGAGCCCATCGACACAAGCTCCGACCCCGAGGTGGGCGCGCAGCGTGCAGAAGCTCTGGAGCTGGCTCTGCTGCTGGTGTTGGAGAAGTTGAGTCCCACTGAACGTGCCGCATACGTACTGCGCGAGGCGTTCGATTACACCTATCCCGAGATCGCTGAAATCCTTCAACTCACCCTCGTCAACGTGCGGAAGATCGTGAGCCGCGCTCGCAAGCATCTGTCGGCCGAGCAGCGGGAGAGCGTGGACGCGGAAGAACACCGACACCTGCTGAACACCTTCGTCTCAGCAGCTCAAACGGGGGACGTGGCCTCGTTGGAAGCCCTCCTCACCCCCGATGTAGTCAGTCTGTCCGACGGCAACGGTATCCGGGGGGTCGCTCGTATACCCGTGTTGGGCCGTGCATGCGTGGCCAACCTGGCGACCGCCTATCCGCGCTTCTGGCGGGGCGCGGACGCCAGGCCTGTCGACGCCAACGGACGTGCAGGCGTGATGATCTACCGCGATGGCGAGCCCACCACGTTCCTGACGATCGCCGCCTCGAAGGAAGGCATCCACAAGGTGATGTGGGTATTCAACGCAAGCAAGATCGCCGCGTTCCTGGATTCGCGCTTCCGCTTCGCAGTGGCTCTCGGCTCTGCGCCGGGGGTCTGTGTCCCCGCCAGGGTGACGAGGGGGCCCGGCGGAGAACAACGAAGGCTCCCGACCCGACTGAGCCTGATGCCGGATCACACGGGAGGACACGTGATCGATGAGTCCACACGCGCCCTTCTGCGGCGTGGAGTGCCGGTAGGAACAGCTGCCGAGGGGCCACGACCGACCTGACGCTTGTTCCGCTTTGACGGACACGCTTGGTGTGGTGGTCAGGCTGCGAGTGCGGTCTCGTAGCCGGCGGGCCTGCGGTAGCCGAGGCTGCTGTGCAGTCGCTGCAAATGGATGCGGGGGGCTCCGTAGGTGCCGCGCGAGTGCTGGTGGACCGCGGCGAAATGGCCGGTCAGTTCGGCATCACGGACCGCCCGTGGACCGGGTTTTCCGGTTCGGCGGGCGTGGAAGGCGGTTCGGGAGACCTTCAGCAGTTCACACGCGCACTTGGCGTTGTGGCCGCTCTGCTTCTCCGCCTCGATGAACGGGTGCACCGTCACCGGGTCTCCTTGATGCTCCTATGTCAAGCAGCCAACTCGACTGGCTCTGTGGCACCCTCACCTGCTCCACGAACCTGCGTGACGACGACCGCGCAGCCGAGACAGCTTGTATCGGGCCTGCGCCCGCGCAACGAAACCTTCGCCAACCATGGCCTTTCCGGGGCTCTGGCCGATGGACGACTGAGGGGATTTCCAACAGCTGCGCGAACAAGGCTTTGAAACCTGGTGAAGCGGGGAGTCGATTCGTCGGAGCGGTGAAACCGGGATACCCCACGCGGCCGATGTCGGTGTTGGAGCGGCCGCACCTCAGGCTGCGTGCCGGCCACCCCGGTGCGCGGCGCGGGAGCCGACCGGTGTCAGGACGGCCAGGCAGCACCACGCCAGGCAGCGACAAGGGTTTGGTGATCAGGAGCGCCGCGATGACTCCGGTGCTCAGCACGGGCACGGCCGTGCAGGTGGCGGCGAGTACTGCGAGGCCCGCAGCCAGGTGGACGATGTCGGCCGTGATGGAGGGAGGCGTGCCAGTGCAAGATCCACACACCGCGCGATCCGCGGCCGCCGCCGGCCGTTCGCAGTTCATCACCTCGGGTGTGACGTGACCACCGGGACGTTGCCGCGTTCGAGCACGTGGGACGCGCAGCGCAGGCCCGGTTCGGAGGCAGGCGACCAGCTCACGCTTGAGCACGTCGCGCCCCTGGACGTAAAGCGCCTGGTGGATCGCCTCGTGCGAGATGCGCATGGACTCATCATCGGAAGTCCGGGGGCAACCGGTTCGTGATCTGCCGTGGGCTCCACGACGACGCCTACTGCCGGTTCTGTCGACGGGGCTTGTTGCGGCCCTTCCGCTCCGGCGTTACCGGCCCGGCATCGGCTTCTCGTCCGGAGCCTGGATCACCCCGGCGCGCCTGTCCGGCACGCCCCTCGGCCCGGAGGCGTCCTCCAGCCGCCCAGCCGCCTGCGGCGGTCGGACTCCCCGCGCGAACATCTCGGTGGCCTCGCACCGATATGAAGCTCAGCCAAATCCTCGGCTCAGGACGGCTGCTGTCACAAACACCTCAGCTGTCGGGTCTAGTGAACGTGACGGACCAGCCTCCGCACACCGCGCTCAACACACCCAGAGGAGCTCACATGAGCGAGATAGCAGGGATCCGCATCGCACACGAGGCCTATGCCTTTGCCTGTATGCGCTGCGGATACGGCTGGGAGCAGGCCTACGAGATTGAGCACCACACGGACGCCGCAGGACACGACTTCATCATCTACAAGGCCGACGGGGTGCACGTTCCGTCGCCGCTGTCCCGGCTGACGTGCCGGAACTGCGGCGAGCACAAGGTGCGCATCATGCGGGCGGGCCAGGTTTCGTCGGTGAGCACGAACCGTTCCGAGAAAGGATCTCAATGACCAACTCTCAAAGAGCGTTTTGTCCTGGCAAGGGCGTTTGGTAACTCGCGGGAGGTCAGAGGGCCGGTGGCCGCGGACACAGGCGTGTGAGGATCCGTTCGTGGACTGTGTGTGGACCGCGACGTGGCGATGGCCGGTGCCGCGGACTGCGTGGGAAGAGGAGATCTGGTCCTGTTCCTGTTCCTGGTGCCGTGCCGCCGCGCATGTGGGTGGCGAGTGGTTCGAGCTCGCGCGGCCGCCGAACCCGAGGGAGAGGCACTGGGAGGGGGCCGTCGCAGACGGCCTTTCTGACGACGTTTCCCGTGCCTTCGGCATCTTTCGCAGGACTCTATGCGGGATCCAGGAAGCCGGCATGCCGCCGTCTGGCTATGGGTGGCTGCCCAGAACCGGAGAGCGCCTGCGGCGCCTGCCGGGTCAGCGGGTTTTGATGTCGCTCGTCAGCCGGTCGGGCCCGGGGGCGAGTCGAACCTCGCGGCCCTGCCACCGTCGGCGCAGCCAGCGGTCGTGGCTGACGATCACGATGGCACCTGGTCCGGTGCCGAGTGCCTCCTCCAGTTCGTCACACAAGCGGGGGGGGAGAGAGGTGGTTCGTGGGCTCGTCGAGCAGCAGCAGCAGCAGGTGGGGCGGGCGGGCCACCAACAGGGGCAGCGCCAGCCGACGGCGCTGCCCCACCGACCGTTCCCCGACCGGTCTGTCCAGGTCGGCCCCGTGCATCAGGCCGAGTGAGCCGAGCGGCACCTTCGCCGCCCGAATGAGCTGCGTGGGGAGGATGAGCGTGGTGTGGGCGGCGACGTCGCCGGAGTCGGGACTGTTCCATCCGGTTGAGAGACGTTCAGAGGTGAAGGATCTGTCAGACCACTTCGACAGCGATCAGGCCACTGTGCCGCCGTCCCTCTGCGCTGTGGTCCTCCGCCCCTCGCGCAGCACTCGAGCGCGGGAAGCGAGGGGAATGGCCGAGGCCAGCAGCCCGAGGGCAAGCGCGGTCGACCCCCAGGCATGGCCGGACAGCCGGTTCAGACCGAGAGCGGCGTCGAGCGACCAGGGGCCCGGTCCGGTGAATCCGAGCACCGTGGCTACGGCGCCGTACCAGAACGGAAGCTCGCAGCCACCTCGCTGTGCCCAGAAGCCGTTGCCCGCTGTCGCGACGGTGGCCACCGTCATCGTGCCGACGACGACCGCGCAGCCGCCGGGCGTCAGCAGCCCGGCGGCGATCAGAAGCGCGCCCGCGAGCTCCGCCAGGCCGGCTGCCAGCGCCATCCGCGGGCCGGGGCGGAACCCCCACTGCTCGAAGACGGCGCCGGTGCCGGAAAGACCCGCTCCTCCGAACCAGCCGAGCAGCTTCTGTGTCGCGTGGCCGAACAGCAGAGCGGCGAGCAACACCCGCAGCAGCAGAAGTCCCACGCTCATCGGAGTGACCTTCCATGTCGACAACAGCCCGAGCTGTACGGGGATGTGCGGTCTTCCCACTTCACGGCGTCCTCGGAGTCCCTGCCGCCGAAGTACGCCTGGACGTCACCCGTTCCTGGGCTCGGTCTCACCCGCTGTGTGTCGCGGTGCTGCGGTAGTCGGTATAGGTGTAAGGGTTGTCGAGGATCTTCGACGCGGGGACGTCCGGATTCATGCCCTTGCGCCACTCCTCCTCGCCCATGGTCGACCGCAGGTGTTCGACGGTCTGCTCGACCTCGCGCCGTACCGCGGCCAGGTCGACGCCGAGCAGGCGATGCTCGTGCTTGACCACCCGTCCGTTGACCACCACGGTGTGCACGTCGCCGCGCTGTGCCTGGAACGCCACGTGGCCGTACGGGTTGAGCACCGGGAACGAGACCGGCGAGTGGTCATTCTTGAGCAGGACGAGGTCGGCCTTCTTGCCCGCCTCGATGCTGCCCAGGTCGTGCTCGCGGCCGAGTGCCTTGGCGCCACCGAGCGTGGCCCATTCCACCACCTGATCGGCGCGCAGGGCGCAGTGCGTGACGGTCTCGCCCTTGGTGTGGGCCTCCAGATGCTCGCGCGCCCGGTCGGCACCCAGCGTGGTGCGCATGGCGGAGAACAGGTCCCCGCTCCACCAGACGTTGGTGTCCATCGAGAGTGAGACGGGGATGTCGTGGGACCGGAGCGCCCAGGTCGTCGGGTAGCCCTGCCCGGCGCTCTGCTCGCTCTCCGTGGACACCGAGATCGAACCACCTGTCGCCGCGATGCGGTGGTAGGAGTCGGCGGACAGCGTGGAGGCGTGCACGTAGACCGTCTCCGGTGTCATGAAACCGTGCTCGTGCATCAGCCGGATGCCGTCGTCGTTGGTGGCGCCCCAGACCCCGGCGTGCGTGGTGACGGCGACGCCCAGTTCGCGCGCCACCTCGAAGGCGGGCTTTTCGGGGAACGCCGGGTCGCCCGTGACGTCGAAGGCGATCTGGAAGCCGAGCATGTCGTCGCCGGTGATGCGGCGCCGCACGAAATCGCGGAACTCCGGTGCCGCGGTCCACTCCGACGGAGCCTGTTGGATATTGCCGTAGGCGAGGACGAACCGTCCGGGCACAGACTGCAGCGCGTCGACCGCGGCGTCCGCGTGATCGACGGTCTGGAGCCCGTGCGACCAGTCGACGACGGTGGTCACCCCGGCGTCGAGTGCCTCCACGGCGGCCAGGAGGTTCCCGGCGTGCACGTCCGCCGGCCGGAAAGCCCTGCCATGCTCGAGGTAGTACCAGACGAAGTACTGGGTGAGTGTCCAGTCGGCGCCGTAGCCGCGCATCGCCGTCTGCCACATGTGGCGGTGCGTGTCGATCATGCCAGGCATCACGATGCCCTCGGAGGCGTCGATCGCGACCGTCCCGTCCGGAACCGCGAGCTGCGGACCGACTGCGGCGATCCGGTCGTCGACCACGAGGACATCCGTGTCGGTGAGCACCCGACGCACACGGTCCATGGGCAGCACCGTGCCGTTGCGGAAGACGATGGACCGTCCCGGCGGGAATTCGGTGGATCGACTCATCACTGATCTCCTTCGTGCTGTCGGTTCGGGGCGGCGAGAGGCCGGCGGAGCCGGATCACGGGGTGGAGCGTGATCCCTTGCTGTTCGCCGCGTCGGCCCGGATGAGGTGCCTGCTGCGGAGCCGGTAGGAATCGCCGTTCTGCGCCATGCCTAAGGGACGACGCCGTCAGCCGATCCGGCACTCGGGAACCGGCGTGTGCGGATTCCCGATGTGCTGGAGGGGCCGGGCGACGATTACGTTGCAGGAGTCCATCCACATTTTCGGACCGACGTCCGTATGACGGTCAATCGCTGCCGAGTGATGATGAATTAGCCAAATCAGGATGTCAATACCCTGATCTCGATCCGGGCATGGCGAGATCTGGTTCGAGATGTCCGCACCACGGTCGGGGTAGGCCGCCGATCGGCGGGCTCCTGCGTGCCAGGACGCAATCTGCTGCGTAAAGTGCCACCCTCAGGCTGTCCGCAGAACGGACGATCGTTGCCACTTCCTGGTCATCACGACCACAGCACACCAAGAGGAGACCCCATGCCCCGCGAAGGAACAGGGCCCGATTTCATCGAGGCGCTGGCCCGAGGACTGGAGGTGATCACCGCGTTCCAGCCCCGGCAGCCGGTGATGTCGCTGACCGACATGTCGAACGCGACGGGGCTGGCCAGGCCGACCGCCCGCCGGATCCTGCTCACCCTGGCCGAGCTGGGATACGTACGGCAGCAGGCCGGTGGGTTTGCGCTCACCCCCCGGGTGCTCGACCTCGGCGTCGCCTACGTCCGCTCGATGGGGCTGTGGGACGTGGCGCGGCCGCACCTGGAGTGGCTGGTCGAGCGTACGAATGAGTCCTGTTCGATCGCGCAGCTCGACGGCTCGGACATCGTTTACGTTTCCCGGGTGTCCGTGCCGAAGATCGTCGCGCTCGCTGTGCAGATCGGGACCAGATTCCCGGCGCTCCAGACGTCTTTGGGCAAGGTCCTGCTGGCTGCGCTGCCGTCGGACGAGGTGGCCCGGATCCTGGCCGAGCCGAGCCGCTCGGGCCTGGCCCCGGTGTGGCAGCCGGACCGTGCGGAATGGGAGGCGGGGCTGCGGGAGGTCCGCGCGCGGGGCTGGGCGATGACCGACGAGCAGCTCGCGAGGGGTATCCGATCGGTGGCCGCGCCACTGCGCGACGGATCCGGGCGCGTCATCGCGAGTGTCAATGTGAACGCGCATGCTGCCGAGACCTCGGTGGAGGTCCTGCTCAACGACTATCTGCCGCTTCTCCTGCAGGCCGCGGGCGAAATCAGCGTGGACTTCGCACGGCTCGAGTCCGCGCCGCACGTGATCCGGCCGACGGGCGCGGTCCGGAAACCTTGACGTCCACGCTGTCCGCGACTCAGAATCACATCAGCGGACACTTGTCCGTTGATCGGACAGAAAGAGGCAAGGTCGATGTCAGAGAGCGTCACTTCCGCTCGCTCGGGTGTCGCGGGGCCACTGTCCGGAGTGCTGGTGGCGGATTTCTCGCGGATCCTTGCCGGGCCGTACGCCACCATGCTGCTGGCGGACCTGGGGGCCGACGTCGTCAAGGTCGAGGGGCGCCACGGTGACGACACCCGGACCTGGATGCCTCCTGTACGGGGTGAGGTCTCGACCTACTACCTCGGGATCAACCGTGGGAAGCGCTCGATCGCACTGGACCTCCGTGACGAGGCCGACGCCGCCATCGCGCGTGAACTGGCGCGCCGCGCGGACGTGGTGATCGAGAACTTCAAACCCGGCGGGCTGGCGAAGTACGGGCTGGACTTCGAGGCGGTCCACCGCGACAACCCTGGCGTGATCTACACGTCGATCACGGGGTTCGGCTCAGGTTCGGGTCGCCACGTGCCCGGTTACGACCTCATGGTGCAGGCCATCTCGGGCTTGATGAGCCTGACGGGCGATCCGGACGGGCCGCCCTTCCGGGCCGGGATCTCCGTGTTCGACGTGATGGCCGGCAACCACGCCACGATCGGCATCCTGGCAGCGCTGCGCCACCGCGACGCGACCGGCGACGGCCAGCTCGTCGAGGTGAACCTGCTGTCCTCGGCGCTCACCGGACTGGTAAACCACAGCTCGGCCTTCGTCGCAGGCGGAACCGTGCCGTACCGGATGGGCAACGCCCACCCCAGCGTGTTCCCGTACGAACCACTGCCCACCGCGGACAACGACCTCATCGTGACCGCCGCCAACGACGGGCAGTTCCGCAAGCTGTGCGAGGTACTCGGCATCCCCGAGGTCGCCGACGACTCGCGCTTCGCCCGCAATGCGGACCGCACGGCCAACCGCGAGCAGCTCCGGCCGCTCCTGGTCGAACAGCTGGCCGCACGCGGTGCCAACGAATGGTTCGAGCTGCTGGTCGACGCCGGCGTGCCGAGCGGGCCGATCAACACCATCGACGGTGGGTTCGCCATGGCCGAGCGGTTCGAGCTGGAACCGATCGTCACCGTCGGAGAGGGGGAGCGCGCGGTACCCACGACACGTCACCCGATCCGCTTCTCCGCCACGCCGGCCACCTATCGGCTGCCGCCGCCGGAGCTCGACGAACACGGCGACGCGCTCCGCAAGTGGTTGTCCGAGCCCGAGGAGGCAAACCGTGACTGAGCCGCACACCCGCCCCGTGTATCGCACTGCCCTGGGCGCGTCCGACCTGAAGACCATCACCCTGCTCGGTCATGACCTGGCCGAGGACATCATGGGTTCGGTGGGCTTCGGTGAACTGGCGTTCTGGCTGGCCACGCAGCGGCGGCCGAGCCCCGGAGAGACACGGGTCTTCGAGGCGGTGCTCGCCGCGCTGGCCGACCACGGGTTCACCCCCACTGCCATCGTCACCCGGCTGACGTACCTGTCCGCGCCGGACTCCATCCAGGGCGCCCTCGCCGCCGGCCTGCTCGGCGGCGGCTCGCGATTCCTCGGCGTCACCGAGGACACCGGCCGATTCCTGCACGACGTGCTGGAGTCGCTCCGCGGCGCTGTGCCGTCCGACGAAGCGGGCTGGGACGAGGTGGCATTGCGCACGGTGCAGGAGCAGCGCGCAGCCGCGAAATTCGTGCCCGGGCTGGGACACCACGTCCACAAGGCGGGCGATCCCCGGACGCCGAGACTGATGCAGATCGCGACGGAGGAGGGTCTGTTCGGTCCGCACCTGTCGCTGTTCGCCGCCATCGGCCGGGTCCATCCGGACGTGCTGGGCAAGACGCTGCCGCTCAACGGGGCGGGCGTCTGCGGCGCCGCGCTCGCCGATCTCGGCCTGCCACTGCCGCTGCTTCGCGGGTTCGCGCTGCTGGCCCGCGCCGCCGGACTGATCGGGCAGCTCGCCGAGGAACTTCGCCACCCGGTCGCGCGTGACGTCTTCCTCTCGGTCGACCTCAACAACACCTCCGTTGCGCCGGACCCCTTCACCCTCGATCCGTTGGGAGAAGGCCGCACCGGCTGACGCCGCCTCCATCCGGCAGCAGGCCGAGAGCGTGCCCCCGCACCGCGCACGACACGGCATCGACGTCCGGCCGTCGGAGGGTCAGGCCGAGGAAGAGGCGGTGCTCGGCCGTGAGGCCGACCCCGGCCCGCCTCAGCCGCGCGGGCCCGTTGCCCGGCGCTCGCTGATCAGCGTTGCGACCACGGGTCGGACCCGATCGACGACGAGGGCGCGCGCATGGAGCTCGGCCGCCGGGTACGCCCACCAGCCGCCCGGCGGCAACCGGCAGCACAACGGTCGTCACCACATCCGCAAGGCATACCGAGGAGCAACCATGTTTGTCGACGAGGACAACATCACCGACCTTGCCGTTCAGCGCTGGGCCACCGCCCACTCGCCGCGTCTGGCGGAGTTGATGACCGCGTTGGTCCGGCACCTGCACGCGTTTGCCCGGGACGTGCAGCTGACCGAAGACGAATGGATGGCCGCGATCGAATGGCTGACCGCGGCCGGCCGGATAAGCAGTGAGAAGCGTCAGGAACTCATTCTTACCTCCGACGTGCTCGGACTGAGCATGCTCGTGGTGCAGCTGAACAACAGGTACTCGCCGCAGGCGACCCCCGCCACCGTGCTGGGGCCGTTCCACATCGACGGGTCGCCCGCAGCGTCGTACGGCTTCGACATGTCGGACGGCATTCCGGGAACACCGCTGTTCTTCACCGGCAAGGTCACCGACATTGAGGGCGAACCCGTTGCTCACGCCGTACTCGACGCATGGCAGGCCGATGCCGACGGCACCTACGAGTCCCAGATGCCCGACATCGACGAAGCCCGCCTGCGGGCGAAGTACCGGACCCGGGAGGACGGCACCTACTGCATCCGCACCATCGCGCCACGCGGGTACGCCATCCCGATGGACGGCCCAGTGGGTGACCTGATGCGCAGGACCGACATCAGCTACTTCCGTCCCGCTCACGTCCATTTCCTCATCGAGGAGCCGGGGTACCAGCGGCTGATCACCCACCTGTTCCAGGAGGGCAGCGAGTATCTCGACAGCGACGTGGTCTTCGGTACGAAGGACGCGCTGGTCGTGCGGTTCACCGAGCGACCGGCAGGAGTCGCACCCGACGGAAGCACTCTCGAAGAGCCCTACCTACACGCCGAGTACGACTTCGTCCTGCAACCCGACTGACGCGGCACCGGCCGCGCATGCGGTGAACGTTCAACGACTGCGGGGGGTGGATCCGTCGAAGTCGCGAATGCTGCGCCGAAGCCCGCTGCGGGCGCAGCATTCGCGGACAGTCAGAGCCGGAAGGCCTCGGTGGCGTACTCCCAGAGCCGGTCCGCCGACTCCGGATCGAGCGCGTGGGTCGCGAAGCCTCCGGACGGCGCCTCGTCGCCCTGGACGGCCCGTGCCTCCTGGTTGTCCTCGAAGTAGCGGCCGGTCACACCGTCCACCAACGGCGGGTGCTCTCACTCCACGGCAGCATTGAGGAGAATCTGCGCCAGCGCGCGCGGCTGGGAGAACATCGGCCAATGGCCGGTGTCCATCTTGACCAGCCGCCAGCGCTTGCTGTTCAGCAGCTCGGTCACATCTTCGTCGGGCTCGGCGTCGTCAGGCTCGGTCCCCGGCATCACGCACAGGATGTATGTCGCCGGAAGTTCACCGAGCGGCCCCGCCAGCACAGCGGGCTCGGTCAGCGTGGCACCTGGGTGAGGCGTCGAGCCACGCACGAGGCGTGCGATCTGCTCATGGGTGAGACCTTCGCCGTCGTAATGAGCGGCTGGTGCGAGCGGCCAAAACCCTCCGTTCTCGGCGATCGATGCCTCCACTGCCGCCCCGCCGTCCGGCCAGGCGGAGACAAACGACTCGCCGTCAGTTGGAACACTTGAGTCGACGAATACCACGCGGGCCAGTCGGTCACCGATCCGCTCCGCGGCCTGACCCACCGGGATGCCCGAGTAGCTGTGACCCACCAGGACTACGTCACGCAGACCCTGGCGTTCTACCTCGGCAACGATGTCCTGGACGTGCGTCGCTTGCCCCGCCGGTACACCCTGCTTGTCAGCAAGACCGGACAGCGTCAACGGATAGACGCCGTGGCCAGCCGCGCGCAGATGCGGCACCACCTCGCCCCACGCCCACGCCCCGAGCCGTGCACCTGCAACCAGCACGAAATTCACCATGCCCGCACCGTAGCCGGGCAGCCTGACGATCTCCTAGAAAATACTTTCGATACACGCCATAGGGGCTGGCGGAATCGGGTGGCCGGTGTGCAGGATCTCGTCGGAGAGTTCGGGCTGGACGTGGCATACGGCGCGGGCGAGCATCAGCGCGCCGACCATTTCGCTGAGCAGGCGGATGGCCTTGTGGCGGGCCTCGGCCGGGTCGAACTCGTGGCCCTTCTCCTCGGCTTCGCGCAGGAACTCGGCGGCGAAGCCGGTGAGGTAACCCTCGACGCCTTCGGCGTACGCGCTCTGCATGGCTTCGCTGTGCCGTCCGGCGTCGGCGACCAGGGAGGCGGAGGGACAGCCTTCGCCTCCCCGCCCCCGCACACGAAGATCGCCGACCTGGGCGAGCTGACCGGGAGCGAACACGTCGCCTCACTGCTGCCCGGAGCTCGCGTCGTCAAGGCGTTCAACACCCTCTACGGCCAGTACATCGCAGCCGACCCGCGCCACCAGGCCGGACGCCAGGTGCTGTTCCTCGCCGGTGACGACGCCGACGCCAAGACCACCGTCAAGGGCCTCACCGCCGCCTTCGGCTTCGCCCCCGTCGACCTCGGCTCCTTGCGCGAGGGCGGACGCCTCATGCAGCTCGGCGGCCCACTCTCCGGCCTCCACGCCCTCGAACAGGACTGAGCCGGGCCCTCGCCCATTCCTCGCTCTCCTCCTCATCCACCCCCCTCAGCACAAGGAAGTTGCTCATGACCACCACCCAGCCCCTGCTGCAGCCCGTCCGTCTCGGCGCGCTGGAGCTCCCCAACAGCGTCGTCATGGCTCCCATGACCCGCGCCCGCGCCCAGAACGCCGAGCTGGCCCCCACCGACCTGCACGCGACCTACTACGCACAGCGCGCCGGCGCCGGCCTGATCGTCACCGAGGGAACCTGGGTCAACGCCGACGCGATCGGTTTCATCCACGCGCCCGGCATCTACAGCGACACGCAGACCGCCGGCTGGGTGAAGGTCACCGAAGCCGTCCACGAGGCCGGCGGGCGGATCGTCTCCCAGTTCGGCCATCTCGGCGCGGCCTAGCACCCCGACCACCTCGGCGGCCGCCTGCCCGCCGGACCCTCGGCCATCAACCCCGGCGAGAAGTCCTTCACCCCCTCCGGCCCGAAGGACACCGTCACCCCGCGCGCCTACGCCGCCGCTGAGATCGCGGCCACCATCGCCGACTACCGTCAGGCGGCCGAGAACGCCCGCCGCGCCGGCTTCGACGGCGTGGAAATCCACGCCCATCAGTCCCACTTGATCCCGCAGTTCCTCAACCCACGTCTCAACCAGCGCACCGACGCCTACGGAGGCAGCAGCGAGAAGCGGGCCCAGTTCCTCCTCGACATCCTTGACGTCGTCGGTGACGTGTGGGGCAGCGACCGCATCAGCGTGAAGATGTCCCCGGGCTGGGCCAACGGAACCACGTTCACCGCGGACGAGGAGACACTCGCCGACTACGACCAGCTGCTCAAGAAGCTCAACGACAGCAACCTGGCCTACCTGCACCTCCTGGGCACCCCCGGCACCATCGAGGAGCGCATCGCCCTCTTCTCCCGGTACCGCGCCCACTACCAGGGCAACATCGTCGCCAACCTCGGCTTCACCCAGGCCCTCGGCAACGAGATCCTCGACCACGGGATCGTCAACGCGGTCTCCTTCGGCGCCCCCTTCATCGCCAACCCCGACCTGGTCGAGCGCTTCGCGCAGGGCCACCCGCTGGCCGACGGCGACCGGGACACCTACTACGCCGGTCACACCGAGGGCTACACCGACTACCCGCCTTCACCGGCAACTGAGCAAGGAAGGTCTCCGTGAGCAGCAACATCCGAGCAATGATCGCAAACGTGGAAGTAGAGAACCTCGAAGACGCGGTCCCTCTCCACCAGGACCTGCCCGGGGCCGCGGAAGTCCGCCGATTCCCCTACCGCGAACGGAGTTGGCACTGGTAGGCCCCTTCCTGCTCCACTCCGGCCCGCTGGAGAAGTACGTCTCGCAGAACGCGACCGTCATCGTCGAATCCCTGACCCCCGTTCTCGACACCCTCGCCAGCCGGCGCCGAGATCCTCGAAGCACCCAACGAAGTACCCAACGGCACCAGGACCGTCGCCCGCCACCCGGACGGCTCTGTCTTCGAGTACATGCAGCCCCGCGCTTGAGCCCCGAGCGCCGCAGCACCACTCCACTGCTCGTGAGGCCAGCATCGGGCCGACATCACGAGCACTGTCAACACCCGCGGATGGGACGAACTCGTTGCTCCGGCTGGTGCTCCCCAAGCCGCCGCGAAGCGCCATCGCTCCAGGCGCTGGCGACGCCGTCGCGGCTGTACATCCTCGCTCGCCTTCGCCAGCTGTAGACCACGTCTTCGGATTCTCGAGTAGCTCAGCGCGACCGTGGACAGGAGGGGAGGAGCTGGACCTTGGGCCAGTGGCACAGGCAAACGGCAGTTCAACACGCAGAACTTGACAGGGAACAGGAGCGGTCGGTGTAGAGCTTGGTGGTGAGTTGGTGTCCGCAGCCGCCCAGCCACCCCCCGGACGAGTAGCTCTGGCCGGAATGGCGCTCCCGGAAGCTGTCGAGTTCTGTCGCTTCCCTCGGCAGAACGACGGGGTCCTCAGACTCGGCGTGGCCAATCACGGCTGTCTGCACGCGGCGTCTGTCCGGGGCCATGCAAACCGGATCGTCGGAGAACGCGGTGTTCACTGCCTCGCAGACGGTCTCCTCGTCGTTCGCTACGAGCGCCTGCCACCAGTGTTCCGCCTCGGCGCACAGCGATGCGTGCGCGGCATGCAGACGTGCCTGTTCGGCGGACAGGAAGGAGGGCGCCTCCAGAGCCGCACGGGACTTGGCCGCGCTGCGTTCGGCGCGGGCGAAACGGCCCACTTGCTGCAGATGGAACGCCTGAGCCTCAGCTTGCGCCCAGGGCAGGCCCAGCGGGGGAGGCCCAAGCACGACGGGCTGGCGCGCCATCGGGAAGGACTGCAGATGCACGCTGGTCATCTGCCGGCGAAGCTCCGTCAACTGGGCAATAGCTGCATCCCGCTGAGCATCCTGCTGTGCCCGGTCCGCCTGCCGACGTTCCCGGTCGAGCTGCGCCGCCGAAGGCGCCACGGCCCTGGGGCGCGAGGCCGTGCGGCGGGTACTCGTACCGCGTCGGCTGCCTGCGCCGCGCAGCGAGCTGGAGGCGTAGAAGGGGCCGAGGCCGGACGAGACGCGGGTACCGCCGCAGCCGACGCTGATGCGTGCCGCGCGGGGACCGACCGACGTACGTACACCTGGTGTCGAGACCCGCACACTCATTCCCGGCACACCGACCCGGAAGCCGAACCCCATGGCAACTCCTTCTTTCCTCAAGGAGTCTGCCACCGAACCCGCCCGCACCGACTGGGGGACGCCGCAGGGCCAGCCTCGACGACTCGCGGAGAGTTACGCAGCGTCATGCCAGGGCTCGTTCGCGGCCCAGTGCCGGACCCAGCCGGCAAAGCCAGGTTCAGCGGTGGTGTACCCGAACTGCTCGCCGAAGGGGGCAGCGCCGACGTCAGTGATCAGCCAGATGTGTCCTCGGTGAGGTCCGGTCACGATGAGATGCCAGTTCATCGCGCATCCGTCGGTGCCGAGCACGATCGAGCCGTGGTTGTAGACCTGCTCAAGGATCTCGTCGGCATCCTCGAACTGGTCCGAGTCTTCCTCCCACATCCATGATGCCGCCAGCGGGAACGGGTTGCTCAGGTCGCGTTCCTGCTCGTCATCGGCCCAGTCGTTGGGCAAATCGGCAACCGGCAGCAGTCCGTATTCGGGCGGCCCGGAGTACGAACCGTCCGTTATCTCAGCGACGAAGGTCCGATACGGCTCGGGCAGCACGACTTTGTGTTCTGCCTCGAAGGCATGGACTGCCTCCCAGCCAAGAGCCGACTCCTCTCCGCCATCGACGTCGAACGCCACCCGGAGCGCCGCCAGTTCGGCAGGGTCATCTTGGCGGTGTGCCCGCATTCGGGACACCGCCGGGAGGTGTTGCAGGGGTCCACGGCCATCACTTCCCGTCCGGCACTCTCAGCCTTGTCGTTCAGGATCGCGAGGAACACCCCCCACCCGGCATCAGCGATAGAACGGTTCAGCCCGGCCTTGTCAGCAGGCCGTGAAGAACAAGACCGGAGAGCGCGTCGGCCATGCTGCTTCTGTCCTGCTCCGCCGTCGGTGAGGCGGCGGGGTTCAGCCGGTCGGCGATCGGGTCCTGTGCCAGGGCCAGCGCGGGACCGGTGACGGCGAAGTACAGGATGTGCGCCGGTACACGTGGAATGCGTCCGGCCGCCATGAGGCTGTTGACAGTCGGCTCGATGCTGTCCCAGAACGGCTTGACGAACCGTTGGTGGAGATAGTCCAAGCGGCTGGAGTCGCGAGTTGACTCATCCGACATCAACCGATTCAATCCCGAGGCGTTCGCGGCCAGACGATAGAGCTGAACGACTACCTTCCTCAGCCGTTCGTCATCGTCGTGGCACTCCGCCAGCAACTGGTTGAGCGCGGGCTGGGCGTCCCGCAGCGCGAAGTCCACCGCAGCGCGCCAGAAGTTCTCCTTCGACCCGTAGCGATCGTTGATGAAGTTGTGACTGGCGTCGAGCCGCCGCGCCAGCTCCCTCACCGTCGTTGCGGCATAACCGAGTTCGGCGAAGGTGTCGAGACCCCGCCGAAGAATCTCGCTCTCGTCCAGTTGCACGGGGGCGTACTTCCCGCGCGCCGGCGAGGTTCCCGCCTCTGCCTGTGTTCCGTCGGTCACTCCGGCGTCGCTCCGTTCGGCCTCAGTCGCCCTGGTCTTGATCGTTTGCGCTCTCTGTCGAGCTCGCCGCCTCTGCCGTACCGGCGCATGGACTGGTGAGCCGATCCGGGCACCCAGGGTCTTCGCTCGCCGCCACACGGCCTGCCGCTCGGCGACGTGTCACGAACCCGAAGTCTGTCATGCCGGACACGACTGCAGGTGGCTGCGCGGAACCGATCATGAAGCGCTTGACGCCTGTCAGGCTCGGATGCATGCTTGACGAGTCAAGGAAATTCCGGTCGGAAGTCACCGACCGCGTTCGACAGGAGTTGCCCCATGATCTCCAAGAAGGCCCGCGAGGCCGCGGCCGTCCTCACCCCGGGCTCCGCGCCTGTACGGCGCAAGAGGGTGAACGGCGCCATGACCGGCCTTGCCGTCGCCGCCACCCTGGCCGCTGCGGCCGTCCCGGCCGCGGCGCAGGGTCAGGGATCGCACGGTGCGGCGTCCGGACACTCGTCCTCGCAGCACCACTACCTGTCGCCGTTGCAGGTCACCTCGGCGTACTACAACAGCTACAACGGGGACCTGGCCGCTGCCTTCGATCGGTACATCTCGAAGGACCTGGTGCTCCACGGGTTCAACGGCCCGGAGAGCCGCGAGGACTGGATCAAGGGAGACCTCGAGATCAAGGCTGGGCTCAACGGATTCAAGATGACTGTGCTGGACCAGATCGTCGAAGGCGACAAGGTCGTCACGCGTTGGAGCTTCGGAGGCGTTCACACAGGGACGATCTTCGGGATCCCCGCGTCAGGCCGGGAGGTCCACCTCAGCGGAATCTCCATCGACCGCGTGGTGCAGGGACAGTCCGTCGAGCACTGGTCGGAAGGGAACTTCGGTGTGTTCCTGGATGAGCTCCGTGGCGAGACCCCCAGCCTCGAGTAGCGCTGCCCGGCGACTCACTCGGGGCCTTGGCGGGAGGCTCTGGTCTAGGCCTCGGTGGTCGACTGGTCCTCCGGGCACACCGCGCACAGGGTGCGCCCGGAGAACCGCCCGCGGATTGCAATGACAGAGCCACCGGAGAATTCACTGATAGGAGAATTTCCATGGGAACGCTCGAACAGAAAGTAGTGCTGATCACTGGCACCGGAGGAGGTATGGGCCGTGTCGCCTCGCTGATTTTTGCGAGAGAAGGCGCAAAGGTCGTCGGGTGCGACATCCAGGTCGATGCCAACGAGGAGACTGTCGAACTCGTCCGTCGCGCAGGTGGTGAGATGACGGGCATCGCGCCGATCGACCTCACCGACCCGCAACAGGCGCAGCGGCTCGTCGAAGGCGCCGTGGCGGCCTATGGCGGGCTCGATGTGGTCTACAATAACGCGGCCTCGCTGCGCTTCGGCTCGATGCCCGATTTCCCTGTCGACGACTGGCGGGCGACCGTGGCCGGCGAACTGGACATACCCTTCTTCGTGTCGAAGTTCGCATGGCCGCACCTGGCCCGGCGCGGTGGCGGCGTCATCATCAACGTCGCGTCCATGGCCGGCATGATCGCAGGCGAGAACCCCCCGATGGTCGGGCACACTGCGGCCAACGCCGGCGTCATCGGCATGACGCGACAGCTCGCGCTGGAAGGCGCGCCCCATGGGATCCGTGCGGTGGCGATCAGCCCCGGGCCCGTCCTGACCCCGGCCAGCGACCGCGACCTCGGCGACAACCAGGCGGCCCGGGAGGCGATCACCCGCAAGACGCTCCTCAAGCGCTTCGCCCAGCCCGAGGAGATCGTCGAACTGGCGGCCTTCCTCGCTTCTGACCGGGCGGCATACATCACTGGCGCCAACTATGCGGTCGACGGCGGCGCGAGCGCCTGGTAGCGCCACCCGCAGCTCGCACATTCAGGGCCGAAGCGGTCAACCGGGCCGCCTGGGGTCGGGCTGGGCGCCCGTTCCGGCGGCGGCCCGCGCGCCCCGATGTTCCGACCACAAGGCCCCTGCGGTAGCAGATGAGGCTCCCAGCGCCGCCGGTGAACGGCAGGCAGTGGCTGGCTTCGCGCTTATTCCGCGTCGGTTCGCAGGCGGCCCGCACGGGGCGTCAGGGGAGAATCTGAAGCGGGCGATGCCCAGAACGCTGCACCGCCGGTTCACGCTGAGGCGGTGCTGGTGATCAGCGACGAACTGGGAGCGATTTATCAGCGCGTCTCCCGACGAAGTGCTTCGCCGCCCTCCGCAGGACCTTGGGTTCCTCCTCGAGCTCGCGGACCTTCTTCCGCGGGGCCGCGAGCAGGAATAGCTCGACTGCTTGGTCGACGACGCATCCGATGTCTTTCCAATTACTCCCCTTGACAGGTCAAGCATTATCAGGACCACGCCATCCCGACGTGGCCGCAAGAAAGGAACCACCCCATGTACGTCACCGCTGCCATCCTCAGCGTGCTCCTGGCCCTCGTGACTCTGGCTGCGGGTGCGCCCAAGACGGTCCTCAAAGGCGACGTCTCCGCCGGGTTGCAGTCGCACATGGGGCTGAGCGCCGGCCTCGTCCGCTTCATTGGATTCGCTGAGATCTCCGCCACGGTAGGTCTGGTCGTGGGACTCTTCTGGCAGCCCCTGGGCATCGCGGCCGCCATCGGCATGGCCCTCATGATGACCGGTGCAGTGGGATACCACATTCAGGTGGGCGACTACGCCAACCCCGAGACACGGGGGAATGCCCTGGCCGCCGTCGTTCTTATCCCATTCTTTGCGGCCACCGCCGTGGCGCTCGTACTCGCCATCTGACTCCACCCCGGGGCCGACAGCGGCCGTGCCCAGCAGCGGCCGGTATGGCCCACACCCAGCGGACGCCCTGCACCCGAACGGCACATCAGCGTTCGCTGCTGTTCCGCTTGGCGCTGGAGAAGGGGCCAGCTGGCAAATGCTGGCACGCGGTTGGGGACGGGGGCATCCCGTTCCGCGAGATCGCCGAGGCCATTGGCGACAGGATCGTGAGACGACGCCCCTTGTCCCCGACTGAGACGGTGTAAGGACGCCCAGGCCACTGATTCGGAATAGGACATTCCGAATTGGAACCTACAGTTCTGTACACACAGAGGCTCTGTACGAGAACACCGTCGCCGCGTTCGCGCTCCACAACGAGGTCGAGGCCCTGGGTTTGGCCTCTGAGCCGCGCTCGGTCACGCCGGGACGCCGACCGGGCATGGAGATGTACCGCACGAGCTGATCGGTTGGACCCGCGGCGCGGCGGGCGGATCGCCGCCTGCCTCACGGAGCTGGAGGCCGAGTACGTCACCGCCGTCGACGACCACGGCGAGCCGAAGTTCCTGCCCGTCGTCTCCGAGCGGGCCCGCACCATGCTGAACCGGATCGCCGCCCGCAAGACCTGCCCGCCCGAGCAGCGCGCCCGGCCGCCTGCCCAGCTGCGCGCCTGGTGGAAGGCGAGCGCCATCCTCAACTCTGGGGTGGACTCAACGTCATCGAGTCTCTGCTCGAGCGCGCCCGCGCTGCGGCCGCCGCGATCCGGGCCCGCGTCGCCGCGGTGGTCGGCGTCGCCCTGGCGGCCGTTGACGTCACGGCGCGCGTGTTCGTGATGAACGGCGGTGGCTGGTTCCACGGTCGGCACCTGCTTGCCGAAGTCCGCTGCCACCTCGGCCTCGTCCTGCACGGCCGCCCCCGCGAGCCGGGCCTGGACGAGCAAATCGTGGACGCCGTGCGCGCCGCGCACTGCACCGACATCACCGACGCGAGGACGTCGCGCGGAGGCCCGGAGTGCCGCCTCTACACCGCGCGCTGGGCCCTGCCCGGCGCCGCTTTCGCCCGGCGCCCGCCGACCGATGTTCCCGAGCCGGACCGCAATCCCCCGGGCGGCCCCGGCGACCCGGCCGCGCCCCGACTTCCGCTCGAAGCGGGGCAGTGGGACATACCCTGGGTGCCGCTGCGCTACGACCGCGGTGTCATCGCCGGCGCAGTGCTGACGGCGCAGCTGCGTACAGCCTGCCGCGCTGGCCGGGATCCGTACGACGTGGCGTTCCACCGGCAGGCTCCGCGGCCTGCCCCGGCGGGTGGCGTCGACCCCTCGCGACGCAGCGCCGTCACCAGTTTCATGAACTGGCGCGGGCTCAGCCCGGAGAACGGGACTGTCCAAGACGGCTCCGAGGCCGTGATCACACCAGCCACATCAAGATCATTCCACTGCGGCTGATCCCTCCAGCCCGTGAAGGCGGGGTCCGGACACGAAAGCAAGGACGTCGCGGACCGCTTCGCGCAGGCTGCCGAAGTGACGATGCACGCCGTCCACCGCCGCAGGGGCGTTGACTCCCCACACCGTCATCCCGGCACGCAGCCCGGACTCCACCCCGGAAGGGGCGTCCTCGATGACCAGACAGTCCTCCGGTTTGGCACCAAGTCGCGCGGCTGCCTGCAGATACGGCACAGGCGACGGCTTGCCTTCCTCTACGGCGGCCGCATCCACGAGGACCTCCGGGACCGGCAAGCCCGTCCGTGCGAAACGTCCACGCACCCGGTGCTCGTAGTTCGAAGTCACCAGCGCCCAGGACCCGGGATGCAGAGTACTCAGCAGCTCCGAGGCGCCGCCGAAGGCCGTATAGGCGCCGGAGCGGACGTCCTCGTCCTCCAGCTCGTGCAATGCGGCAAGGCACTCCCCGGGGTCCTGGTCCGGAGCAACCTGCGCGAAGGTCTCCATCGGCCTCGTCCGCAGCGCCACTCGATGGACCTCATCGGGGTCCAGTCCGTATCGCTCTGCCCACGTTCGCCAAACCAGGCGCTGATTGTCCACGGCGTCGATCAACGTGCCATCGACATCAAACAGGACATATCTCATCGCGCCGGACTGGCCGGGTTCACTGATCACGCTTCGATCATGCCATCACGCCCTGAGCAGGCAGTTTGCGGGACAAGTCTTACTGATCGTTTCAGAATGAGGTTTTGAGGCGTCGCAAGCAGATGATGATGCAGGCGAGTTGGAGCAGTCCGAGGTGGAGGTCGGCGCGTATCTCGTAGTGGATGCGGAGCCGTTTGAACTGATGCAACCAGGCGAAGGTGCGCTCGACGACCCACCGGGTCTTGCCCAGCCCTGAGCCGTGCGGGGTGCCACGGCGGGCGATCTTGGGTGCGATCCCGCGAGCCCGGATGAAGCGCCGGTACTTGTCGAAGTCGTAGCCGCGGTCGGCGAACAGCCGCCGGGGCCGGTGCCGTGGCCGGCCGCGCAGGCCACTACGGACGTCCACTCTCCTTCGGAGTGAGCCTCGACCCGTCCGCCGGGGCCTGGGCGCAGACCCGGCGCCTCGCGCGGATGGCGGAGGACTCGGGCCTGGACTACCTCGCCGTCCAGGACCACCCCTACCAGCCCGGCCACCTCGACGCCTGGACCCTGATCACGCATCTGTCCGCGGCCACCGGTCGCATCTCCTTCCTCACCGACGTCGCCGACCTGCAGTTGCGTCCGCCGGTGATGCTCGCCAAGGCCGCCGCGTCGCTGAGCGTGCTCACCGATGGACGGATCCAACTCGGTGTCGGCGGGGGCGGCATTCCCGATGCCATCGCCTCGATGGGCGGACCGGCGCGACGCGGACAGGACATGGTGGCATTCGCCGAGGAGTCCCTGGGGCTCCTGCGGACGGCCCTGTCCGGGGGCGTCGTACGACTGCACAGCCAGTACCACGCCGTCGGCGGTTACCGCGCCGGACCGGTGTCCCCGAAGCCCGTCGAGCTCTGGCTCGGCGCCCAGAAGCCGAGGATGCTCGCCGTTGCCGGCCGGTTGGCCGACGGCTGGATCTCTCCGCTGAACATCTACGTCCCGCCGCAGGAGGTGCCCTCGCGTCAGCGGATCATCGACGAGGCGGTCGCCGACGCAGGCCGCGACCCGAGGACGCTCCGGCGTGTCTACAACGTGATCGGCGTGATCGGCGACCATGGGGACGGACCCGGGCTCGTCGGCGATGTGCGGCGGTGGGCAGACAGCCTCGCCGAGTGGGCTGTGGAACTCGGCTTCGACACCTTCGTCTTCTGGCCCGCCACTGACCCCGAGCAGCAGCTCGCGCTCTTCGCCGCCGAGGTCGTGCCCGCGGTGCGCGAGCGCGTCGGCGCCCTCCGGAGCGGGCGATGAACGGCACCTTCTCCACCGTGCCGGCCGAGCTGGCCGGCAAGCTGGTCATGCCCGACGACCGCCGCTACCGGCTGCTCCGCTCCACCTACACCACTGTGGGCCACCCGGCCGCTGTCGTCCTGCCCGAGTCCGCGGGCGATGTCGCGGCGGCGCTGCGGCTCGCGCGGGAGACAGGGCTTCGGGTGGCCGTTCGCAGCGGCGGGCACGGCCTGTCCGGCAGCGGGACCAACAACGGCGGGCTCGTCATCGACCTGAGCGCGCTGCACCGAGTCGACGTCCTCGACCGCGGTTCTCGTCTGGTCCGTGTCGAGGCAGGCGCCCGCTGGGCCCAGGTCGCCCAGGCGCTCGCCCCGCACGGGCTCGCGATCAGTTCGGGCGACCACGGCAATGTCGGGGTCGGAGGCATCGCCACCGGGGGCGGCGTCGGATGGCTCGTACGGCAGTACGGGCTCACCGTCGACCACATCCGCGCCGTCGAGGTCGTCCTGCCCGACGGATCGGCCGTGCGCGCCGATGCCGAGGCCGAGCCCGACCTGCTGTGGGTGATGCGCGGGGCCGGCGCGGGTGCCGGGATTGCGGTGGCCTTCGAGATCGAGGCCATGGAGCTTCGTGACGTCGGTTATGCGCAGCTGGTCGCGGCGGTGGACCCGGCCGGGGAGACGCTGCGGCGCTGGGAGGCCGTCATGGCGCGGGCGCCGCGCGAGCTGTCGACGGCGGTGATGCTGTCCTCACAGGGCGCCGCCACCGCCGCGTTCATCACCGCTGTCGTGGCCTCGGACAGCCCGTCCGTCATCCGCGACGCCATCGAACCGCTGCTCGGCATCGGTGACGTAATGGCCCAGCAGGCCCATGTCGTCTCCTATACAGATCTGGTCCCACCGGTCCACCTGCACCCCAACACCGGGCAGATGCCCTCCAGCTCGACCAACGGGCTGCTCACCGACATGACTTCGGATGCCGCCCGCGTCCTGGTCGCGGCGTCGGCCGCCCCCGACCCGGTCCTGGTCCAGCTGCGTTCGCTCGGCGGCGCAGCCCACGACCCGGCCCCCTCTGCCATGGCGTTCACACACCGCCATCAGAACACCCTCGTCATCGCCTCGGCGTTCCCGCCGGACGACCGCGCCACGCTGGCCGCCGCCTGGGCGCCGCTCGCCCCACACACCGACGGCGCCTACGTGAACTTCGAGAGCAATCCCGACAAGACGACGTTCACACGTGCCTACCCCGGACCGACCGGTACCCGCGTCACCGACCTGTGGAAGCGCTACGACCCCGACGGCGTCCTGCGCCCCCGGCCGCCGGCCTGACCGCCGGCCCCATCGACTCACCGACCACGAGCCCCACGGCACCCGCCGCAGGCGCCCGCCCTGTCACCCCTACTGGAGATAATCCATGGCCACGTTGCTGCACATCGACTCCTCCGTGTTCGCGGGCGGCGCCTCCGCCTCCCGCGCCGTCACGGAGACCTTCCGCAAGACCTGGGAAGAGCAACACCCGGAGAGCACGGTGATCTACCGCGACCTCTCCGTCGCCCCTGTCCCGCAGATCACCGCCGCCGCACACACCGCGGGCTTCACCGACCCGAACGCCCACTCGCCCGAGCAGGCCGCCGCCTTCGCTGAACGCCTCCAGCTGATCGAGGAACTGGAACAGGCAGACGCGGTGCTGATCGGCGCGCCGATGTACAACTACTCGATCCCGTCGACCCTCAAGGCATGGCTGGACAACGTGATCCTCCACGGCCGCACCTCGGGCGAGAACCCCTCTGCCAAGGGCACCCCGGTCACCGTCGTCGCCAGCCGTGGCGGCTCCTACGCGCCCGGCACCCCGAAGGAGCCCTACGAGTACGTGCAGAACTACCTGACGGCGACTCTCGCCGACATGCTCGCCCTCGACCTCGACTTCATCGTTCCGGAACTCACCATGGCCCCGCACAACCCGGCCATGGCCGAACTGGTGCCGCTCTGCGAAACCTCCCGCGACCGCGCCCTGCAGGACGCGACCACCAAGGCCAAGGCCCTCGTCGAACGCCTCGCCGCGTAAACATGGGAGCGCCGTGCGCGTCCCTGCCGTCAGGGCATCGCACGGCGTCCTCGATTCGCCCCAACAGCGTCCACGGGAGTGAAGGTCGTCTCGACGCCGACGCCCGGCTCATCGTCGCCGCCGCGCGGCCGGCGGCGGGCAACCACAACGACTGCAAAGTGGGAGCAGGCAGGCCAAGCATGCCATCGGCCGGGCTACAGCCATCGCGGACGGGCGGCTGCCGGAGCACCGGTCTGGTCATCCCGCACGCGAGCGCGCCGGGCCGAACTCCCGGCCAGTTCGGGCTGCCGGCGCAGGCACGTGGTGCGTCCGATGGGCGTTCACACATCCGGTCCCTGACGGCTCAGTCCGGCCTTGCCGGCGATGACCAGGTCGTTGGCGTACGGGTGCAGGCCTCTTGATCAGGAGCCGGCCGTGTTGATGAAGTTCACGCCCAAGTCGACCGCGCGGCGCAGTACGCGGACGGCCTCATCGGGGTCCTTGGGGTCGCCCCATCGTCAGAACGACCGTTCGAGCGTTCTGACGGTTTTCGACAGGCGAGCAATGGAAGAGCCTGACATGTCCAACCACTTCACCGGCCTCAGCCTCGGGCTGTCACTCGGCGACCAGCGCCTCGATCTGTGCGACCTCTACGCCTTCCGGGCGCCTGGTGCTCCGAGCGGGACCGTTCTTATCCTCAACGCCAATGCCAACGCAGATGCCATGCACCCCGACGTCGTCGCCTGAACCCGGAACGGTCACTCCGCGACGTCGATGATGATCTTGCCTGCGGCGGATCCGCTCTCCACTGCCTTGTGGGCCTCGGCGGCCGTATGGAGGGTGAAATGCCGGGGATCGACCATGGGCATGAGCGCCCCGGCGTCAACAAGGGCGGCCGTCTCCTGCAGAATCTCCCCGTGGTGCTCCCGGCCCCGTCCGGTCAGCATCGGCAGCAGCGTGAAGACGCCCGAGTACGTGGCCCCGCGGAACGACAAGGGTGCAATGCTGTGGGTGCCCCAACCCAGGGCGCTGACCACATGCCCGGTGTAGGTGCGTACCGCGGTGAAGGAGGCGTCGAGCGTTTCGCCGCCGACGGTGTCGAAGACGATGTCGAAGCCCTCACCACCGGTGTGCCGGGCGACGTAGTCCTCGACCGGGGTGGTGGTGTAGTCGATCGGCGTCGCTCCAAGGCGGGCGATGGTCTCCAGGCTGCGGGCCGATCCGGTCGCAAAGACCTCGGCTCCCCTCGCCCGGGCGATCTGAATGGCCACATGCCCGATGCCGCCGGCTCCGCCGTGGACGAGGACCCGCTGACCGGTCTTCACCTGCGCCCGGTCCACCAGACCCTCCCACGCCGTGATGACGATCAGCGGGAGTGCCGCCGCCTCCCGCGGGCTCAAGGAGACGGGCTTGTGCGCAAGCAGCCGGGCGTCGACGGCCGCGTACTCGGCCAGCGAGCCTTGCAGGTCGCCGACGCCGCCGGTGAGCCCGTACACCTCGTCGCCCGGGGCGAAGCCGGTGACCTCGGGGCCGACGGCCTCGACCACGCCGGCCAGGTCCACTCCGAGGATGGCGGGCAGCCTGCTGCGAGCGTGGGCCGCCTTACCGGCCCGGATCTTGGTGTCCAGCGGGTTCACGCCGCTGGCCGCTACTCGCACCAGCACCTGGCCCGCCCCTGCGGCAGGCGTCGTGAGTTCGCTCTGGGTCAGCGGGCCGCCGAACTGCTCCAGCACAACCGCGCGCATGGACGCGGCCGCCGCAGGGCGGGACGTGGTCATAGTATTCCTTTCGAACAGACAGGTCTGTTTTCTTTCGATCCGAAAATCTCTCAGATGCCCCGAGAGGGTGCATGAGGGCCTGGAGGGGTCAGGTGGTAGGAGACGGGCAGGAGTATTCGACCGCGAACCGTGCCGCCTCCTTGGCGGCGGCAGGCATGGCCGGGTCCTGCTCGAGCTTGCCCGCCGCCAGCGCACCGTCGACCAGCAGGGTGAGCTGCAGGGCCAGCTGGGCGGGGTCGGCAGCTCCGGCCGCCTCGGCCAGGTCGCGCACCCATGCCCGCACCGCTCGCTTGTGTTCGACGGTCACGGTGTGCGGGAGGCTCCCCGGCTCGCTCTCGGCGGCGGCGTTGATGAACGGGCAGCCGTGAAATCCGTGCCGTTCGTAGGAGGCGGTGACCGCGTCGAACAGACCCACCAGTTGATCGCGGGGACTGTCACCGGCCGCCAGCGCAGCGGCCCGCAGTTTGCCGCGCCAGGAGTCGTCGGTCCGCCGCAGATAGGCGGCGGCCAGTTCGTCCTTGGACGGGAAGTGCACATACAGGGTGGACTTGGCGACGCCCGAGTCGGCGATGATGCGGTCGACGCCCACTCCGCGCAGCCCATGGGCGGAGAACAGCTCTTCCGCCGTCGTAAGGATGCGCTCGCGCGCCGGGAGGCGCTTGGCCGTGGCAGGCATGGCAGTTACTCGACCCTCTCCGGGGACCCTTAGGATTCGTCACCTGAAGACTAACAGACAGGTCTGTCCGATCAAGCGGTCGGACGGCGTGCCTGGCTGGCGATCGAGGACCTCGCAGATACGGGGGCGCAGTGATGAGGCGGATCGCGCGAGCGCGGTCGTTCTTCAGGATGGAAAGGTTCGTTGGCCACGCCGACCCGGGAGGCGTCGGGCGCCATCGTGCCGTCCCTTCCAGATCCTCCCTCTGCGACCAGGCGGTCGAGGCAGTCACCACCTGCGGCCCGCGGTGCTTCGCTGAAGACGCCCTGGCGCGATGCGTCGTGGATCAAGCGGCGCCCGTTCAGTCAAGGGCGCCCAGGGCCACTTCGACGACCCCCATCAGCGAGGGCCGGTCCGGATCGATGGCACCCATCACCTTCAGCCCCTGCATGGTCACCAGAAGGAATCGGGCCAGGTCGCGGGGACTGCGGGCGGCGGGCAGCTCCCCACTTGCCTGCGCTTCCGCGATGAGCTCGCAGAGCGCGTCCTCCAGTGAGGCGGTCGTCGAGCGCACGTGCGCTGCGGCCTTGGGGTCGTGTGCGATGCGCTCCGTCGTGGCGCCTACGATCAGGCAGGCCTGCCGGCTGCCGTCGCGCACGATCGCGTCCACTGTCCCGACCAGGACCTCGCGCAGCAGTTCGCGAGCCGGGGCTCCGCCGCGCAGGAGCTCGACCAGAGGTAGCGCATACCGTTCGCGGTACCTGTCCATGGCCGCCAGGTACAGCCCCTCCTTGCTGCCGAACGCGGCATACAGCGATCCGCGCCCCACGCCGGTGGCGCTCACCAGGTCCTGAATCGACGTTCCCTCGTAGCCCCTGCGGCGAAAGGCGTTCATCGCCGCCTCCACCGCCGCCTCCGTGTCGAATTCCCTGATACGCGCCATGCCCCGGAGTCTATCAGGAACGAGCAGTACAAATTTTACTTGCCCATATGACATATGGACAGAAGTTTTTTTTGACTCTTCGTTCCACATAAGCTTCACTGCAAGGACGGCGCAACGATCGCCCTCCCGGCAGCGGCGCTCCTTGGATCAGCGTCCGCGCTCACAACGCCGGCCTGAACTCAAGGCCGGACAAGACCTGCCGCGCCCGCCCACGAGGCGCGGAGCCGAAAGGAAGACATCATGGACGAACAGGAATCCCGTAAGCCGTCCGCGTGGCGCTCTCGCGTGGCCGCCGCGGCTGCGGCGGCCACGCTGCTGGTCGGCGGCGGCGCGGGAGCGGCGGCCTGGGCCTCCCAGCCCGCGTCGGCCGAGCACGGCCCGGCACGCTCCCGTACCGCGTCGGACACGGCCACTGTGCAGCGGCTGGTCGACATCGAGGACATCCGGCAGTTGAAGGCGCGTTACTTCCGGTCCATCGACAGCAAGCAGTGGTCGAAGCTGGCCACGCTCTTCACCGCCCACCCCACGATCGACGTCGGCGCCAAGTACAGCAGCGGCAAGGAGCTCGCCGAGAAGACGGCGGCGCTGCTCGGCGACGCCCCCAGCGCCCACCAGGGCTTCCTCCCGGAGATCAAGGTCAATGGCAACCGCGCCTCGGCAATCTGGGCGATGGAGGACTACGTGAGCTTCCCGGCCGGCTCCAGCTACAAGAGCGGCTTCCACGGCTACGGCGAGTACCACGACACGTACAAGCGGATCAACGGCCACTGGTACATCGACAGCACCGTGCTGTCCCGGTTCCGGGTGGACAACGTCCCCAACTGGACGCCGCCCTCCGCGCCGAAGAAGTAACAACAAGTCAAGACAGACACACCCCCATGGGCCCGTCTGGGCCCCTATTCGCAGGAGTGAAACATGAGCACCATCGGTGTCGGCATCATCGGCGGCAGCCAGGGAGGCTGGGCCTCCATCAGCCACATACCCGCCCTGAAGGCACTGCCGGACTTCGAACTGCGCGCCGTCAGTACCTCGCGCCAGGAATCCGCGAACGCTGCCGGGAAGGAGTTCGGGGTCGAGGCCGCCTTCGACAACCACGCGGACCTCCTCGCCCATCCCGGGGTCGACGTCGTCGTGGTCGCGGTCAAGGTCCCCCACCACCGGGAGCTGATCTCGGCGGCGATCGACGCCGGCAAGACGGTCTACGCCGAATGGCCACTCGCCCTGAACCTGGCCGAGGCCACCGAGCTGACCCGGCGCGCCGAGGCTGCGGGGGTTCGCACCGCGATCGGCCTGCAGGGCCGTTACCACCCCGAACTCCGCTTCGCGCGCCGCCTGGTCGAGGACGGCCGGATCGGCCGAGTCCTGGGCACCAGCATGGTGGCCTCCGGCATGGTCTGGGGCGGGGAGACCACCCGGGCCCATGCGTACTGGTACGACCGGACGCAGGGCGCCACTCCGCTGACCGGCGCCGCCCTCCACGCCATCGACGCGCTCAACGTCACTCTCGGCCAGTTCGGTCACCTGTCGGCCAACCTCGTCCTGGGCCGCACGCAGGTCACCGTGACCGACGACGGCAACACCGTCGTCCCGGTGACCGCCCCGGACCAGATCTCCCTCACCGGCACCCTCGACAGCGGCGCCGCGGTGTCCGTCTTCTACCGCGGCGGCACCTCCCGCGGTGACAATTTCCGCTGGGAGATCAACGGCACCGATGGCGACATCGTCCTGACCGCTCCGTGGGGCAACATCCAGGTCACCGACCTCACGCTCCAGGCCGGCTTCGGTACGGACACGGCGGTCTCCCCGCTCGAGGTGCCCGCCGAGTACTCCGTCGGCATCCCCGCGGGCCTCGTCGGCCCGGCCAGGAACGTTGCCGCGCTCTACACCGACCTGGGGCGGGACTTGCGCGAAGGAACCCGCACGGTCCCCGACTTCGCCTACGCCCACACGCGCCACCAGCTCCTGGACGCCATCGACCGCTCATCCGCCGAAGGCGCCGCACAGACCCTGGCCTGACCTGCCCGACCCGACCCGACGCCGGTGAGGACAGCCGTGTGCACCCGGCCACCCCCATGCCCCGAATCTGTAACGAACGGTCAAAATTGCGAGGGATCATGAAGACAGTAGGCGTAACCCGATTCGGGGGGCCTGAAGCCCTGCGGGTCTTCGAGGTGCCCGAGCCCCACGCCGGTCCCGGTCAGGTGCGCGTCCGGGTGCACGCCGCATCGGTGAATCCCGGCGACAGGTATCTGCGCAACGGTTCACTCGGCCTCATCTCCCCTGCACCCCCGTACGTCCCGGGCATGGAAGCCGCCGGAGTGTTGGATGAGATCGGGGCGGGCGCGGTCACCGATCTGCGCATCGGGGACCGGGTGATGGCGATGACCATGCCGACCGAGCCCGGCGGCGGCGCCTATGCGCAGTACCTGACCCTGCCCGCGCAACGGGTGACCCGCGCACCCGAGGGAACCAGCCATGCCGAGGCTGCGACGCTGCCTATGAACGGACTGACCGCCCGGCGGGCCCTTGACCTGCTCGGCCTGTCCGCCGGGCAGAGCGTCGCGGTCACCGGTGGTGCGGGAGTGGTCGGCGGACTCGTGATCCAGATGGCCAGGGCCGAGGGGATCACAGTGGTGGCGGACGCGTCGCCGGCGGACGAGGAACTCGTGCGTTCGCTGGGGGCCGACCTCGTAGTACTGCGTGGACCCGGTGTGGCCCGGCGCATTCTCGACGCCGTACCGGAGGGCGTCGACGGACTGGTGGACACGGCCGTCATCGGCTCCTCGGCGGTAGCCGGGGCCGTCCACGACGGCGGCGTCATCGTCACGCTCCTCGGCGAGGGCCCCCGCGCTCTTCGCCCCACGGAGCTGCGACGCCGATCCCTGCGCACCTACATGGTGTTCGTTCCGGACTACCTCGACGACCGCGCCCGGCTGGACCGCCTGCGCGCGCAGGCCGAAGCAGGCGAACTCACCTTGCGTATCGCCCGCGTCCTGCCGGCGGAACAGGCCGCCGAAGCCCACCGTCTCCTCGAGGCAGGCGGTGTCCGCGGCCGACTCGTCCTGGAGTTCTGACCCTCCCAGCACCAGTACCAGCACCACATCAACCAACTGCTGAGGACCTCTTCCTTCATGTCTGCGACATCCGCACATCCGCATCCGCGCCGCTGGGCTGCACTGCTGTTCATATCCATCGCCCAGCTGATGGTCTTCCTGGACAGCGCGGTCATGAACATCGCGCTGCCCTCCGCCCAGGACGCCCTGCACTTCTCCGACGGCGGCCGCCAGTGGGTCATCACCGCCTACGGCCTGGCCTTCGGCGGACTGCTCATCCTCGGCGGGCGCCTGAGCGACCTCCTGGGCCGCAAGCGGACCTTCACCATCGGCCTGGTCGGCTTCGCCCTGGCCTCCGCACTGGGCGGAGCCGCCACGAACCTGGGCATTCTCCTGACCGCGCGCGCCGGGCAGGGCGTCTTCGGTGCCCTGCTGGCGCCCTCCGCCCTGGCCCTGATCTCGCTGACCTTCACCAACCCCAAGGAACGCGCCAAGGCCTTCGGTATCTTCGGCGCCATCGCCACCGCCGGCGGCGCCCTCGGCCTGCTGCTCGGCGGGGTGCTCACCCAGTACCTGAACTGGCGCTGGTCGATGCTGGTCAACATCCCGATTGCCGTCATCGGCATCATCGGCGCGATCACCGTCATCCAGGACATCCCCACCGACGGCAAGCGCACCCGCCTGGACATACCCGGCGCGATCCTCGCGACTTTGGGCCTGGTCGCCCTGGTCTTCGGCTTCGCCGAGGCAGAGAGCCGCGGCTGGGACTCCGGTCTCACCATCACGATGCTCATCGCAAGCGTGATCCTCCTGCTGGCCTTCGCCATCCTGGAGGGCAAGCTCACGTCGCCGCTGCTGCCACTGCACATCCTGACGGAACGCAACCGGGCCGGCGCCTACCTCTCAGTGGCCCTCGCCGTGATCAGCATGTTCGGCATGTTCCTGTTCCTCAGCTACTACCTGCAGCTCGTCAAGGGCTACTCCCCGATCGAAACCGGTGTGGCGTTCCTGCCGCTGGCTGCCGCCCAGGCCTTCGGCTCCATGGTCATCGGCACGCGACTCACCGGCAGGATGCGCCCCGGCCTGCTGATGAGCGGCGGCTACCTCGTCACCGCCATCGGTGTGCTCCTGCTGGTCCTACTGCGGGAAGACAGCTCCTACAGCCTGCTTGCCGTCGCCGAGATCATCACCGGCCTCGGCATCGGCACCGCCTTCATGCCCTCCATGAGCCTGGGAACCCACGGAGTCGGACCCGAGCACGCCGGTGTCGCCTCCGCGATGGTCGGCGCCTCCCAGCAGGTCGGCGGTTCGGTCGGCACCGCGCTGCTGAACACCATCGCGGCCAGCTCCACCGCCACCTACCTGCTCTCCCACGTACACGGCAAGGCCAACACCAACGCCGCGCTGGTGCACGGATTCTCCACGGCCTATTGGTGGGCGGTCGGCTTCCTCGTCCTGTCCGCGCTGATCTCCCTCCTCGCGGTCAACGCACCCCATCCCAGCCACCACACCCCTGAATCATCCAAGGTCCCCGAGATGGCGATCTGACCACTGAACCCCTCTGCAAGCCAGACCTTTGAGCCTCCCCAAGATCGAGTACTGGCGGACCAGGTGCTGGCGCAAAGACCGAGGCCAGCAATCCTGCTGCCCACACCGACGATGCTTACGTCACCTCGAGGGCGCTGAGAAGGCCTTGCCGGTGCCTACCTGGCTTCGTCCACGAGCACGGGTTCTGGCATACATTCCGTAGCGATCTCGAGTCCGGCTTCGGCGGAGCGTGATTATGCGTGATCCGCGCAGGTCACGTGACGCGCGAGTCCTGTTGGCGCCGAGCTAGCGAGATCTTTCACGGAATCAGAAGTTGAGCCAGAGGCATTTCTCGTGAACATCCGCGGGACTGCGGGACCGCTGATCACCAACCGCTGTTGAAACTCGAGGGTCTGGTGCTCGATCGGGTGACAGTTTCGGTCACGCGGCCTGGAGGGCCGGTGTGGTCATGACGGTCTCGAATTCGATGGGGTCAGCCGACCGAGCGAGGCCTGTCTGCGGCGGCGGTGGTAGGTCCTCTCGATCCAGGTCACGATCGCGATCCGCAGTTCCTCGCGACCCGCACGACGTCCTGGCGGAACTCTTCCGGGTATGGCTTGGGCACAGCGACATCCTTCCCACCCGCCCCACAGGGCAAGCCAGTTCAGATGTCACCCGATCGTGCGTCAGACCCCAGGACACCAACCCCGTGGTTGAGGAAATCCTCCTCAACCAGCGTAGCCACGCCCAGTTGGTGATGGTCGGCGACTCCGCACAAGCCATCTACCAATGGCGTGGCGCACGCGACGTGATGACCACCTTCCAGGCCGCACAACTGGCACTGTCAAGATCCTTCCGCTTCGGCCCCCATCTGGCGGCCGAAGCCAACCGGTGGCTCACCATCGCTGACGCACCCCTGCGCCTCCAGGGGACCGAGGCAATCTGCACCGAGGTCGGTCCCTTGGATCGGCCGGATGCCATCTTGTGCCGCACCAACGTGGGCGCCATGAACGAAGTCATGCAACAGCTGGCAGCAGGGCAACGTGTAGCTCTGGTCGGGGGAGGGGACACGCTGCGTGCACTGGCCCGCTCGGCCAACGACCTCAAAGAAGGCCGCCGTACCTCCCACCCCGAGCTCGTTCTGTTTGCCACGTGGGGGGACTTGCAGGACTACGCCGGACACGACCCGGCCGGCCGTGACCACCATCGCCTGGCTCCACGGCTTCCGCCGCCTCCGCATCCGATGGGAACGACGCGACGACATCCACGAAGCCTTCCTCGGCCTCGCCACCTGCATCATCACCCACCGACACGTCCAACGCCTTTGTTAGGACCTCTTAGCGGGCGACTTTGAGACATGCGGGGGAGACCTGTGCGTGTCCGTCGGCGGTCCGGACGTCTCAGCGACCGGACCGTACGGCATCTATCAGCCAGTCACACCACCAACGACTGCTTGCATCTGACGGCAGGACAGATCCGCACGCGACGGCTCCGTACCGCACGCCAGTACATCGTAAATCTTTCATTTGCCTGTTATTCATTTCGTGCCACATGGTCGTTCATTTCATTCGGCGGATTTTCGGTTTCCTAAATCGGTGCTTCTCCTCTGTTGGGGGTCCAAAACTCTAGAGTGTGATCTGGATCACTGTTGACTTGTGCGATTGCCCGGTTACGGTCAGCGTCATATTCGTGATGTATGTGTGACGCATGGGGTGGGGCTGTGAATTCACACAAGGGGGGCCGGGTTTCGCGTAGGCGAAACCCGGTGGCACGTCATGCTTTTGTAAAATTTTTGGCGTGGGTGTTGTTCGTCGGCGGTGCGTGCGTGGTGAATTCGCCGGTGGTTCACGCTGCTACGGCATCGGCGCAGACGCCGTCCGAGGAGGCTGCGGCGTCGGGTGAGCCGGTCGAGGTCACATCCGAGCGGACGGAGTATTCGCAGACGTTCGCGAATCCGGACGGGACGTACAGCCTGAAGCAGGCGACGTCGCCGCAGCGGGCGAAGGACGCCTCGGGCCAGTGGCATGACATCGACACGGCGCTCGTGCGCCGGGCCGACGGCACGATCGGTCCGCGGTCTGCGGCTGTGGCCGAGTCGTTCTCGGCCGGCGGCAGCCAGACGATGGTCCGTCTGGAACGCGATGTGCAGGCGCTGTCGGTGAGCTGGCCGGGTTCTCTCCCGGAGCCTTCGCTGGACGGCGCGACTGCGACCTACGCGGAGGTCTTGCCCGGGGTGGATCTGCAGCTGACTGCGATGCCGGACGGGTACCGGGAGGTGCTGCAGGTCAAGTCCGCGCAGGCTGCGCAGAACGAGGCCCTGGAGCAGTTGCGGTTCACCATCGCGGGCAAGGGCCTGGCCCTGGTTACGGGAGCCGGTGGCGGGCTGCGGGCGATCGATGCGGACAGCAACGCGGTGTTCACGGGTCCGGCAGGACAGATGTGGGACTCCGCCGGAGACGACACCGGCGTCCAGCCTCAGACGCTCCGGGCGGCAGGCCCCGAGACGGCGCCTTCCTCGGGGGCGTCCGGCAGCACCGTTGACGGCGGCGGTGTGCCCGCGCAGCCGGGCGACGGCGACGTAACCGCCACCCTGCCTGTGCAGGTCGACGCCGACAGCATCGCTGTCGCCCCCGACCTGAACCTGCTGCGCGGCGACGACACCGTCTACCCGGTCTTCATCGACCCGTCGGTGGGGCTCTCGCGCGCGGAGCGCACCGTGCTGTCCTCCGACGGCGACAAGTTCTACCAGTTCTCCGGCGAATACGGTGTGGGGCGCTGTTCGAGCGCGGACGGCTACTACTGCGGTGAAAATTACGTAAACCGCATGTATTTCGAGTTCAGCCCCAGTGCTCTGGCCGGTAAGCATGTTTTGCATGCCACTTTCCGGGCGCACGAGACGTGGTCGTTCAACTGCGACCCCTATACGGTCAATCTGGAGCGCACCGGGAATATCTCCGAGGGTACGCGGTGGCCCGGGCCGGCCATCGGAAATCTCATGGACTCCCGGAAGGTCTCGGCGGGCCGGGGCGACAACTGCAGCCCCTCCCAGCCCGATTCCTGGGTCGAGTTCAACGGCAGCCTGACGAAGAACGTGCAGGATTTCGCAGACGGCAAGTTCTCCCGGCTCACGCTGATGCTGCGCGCCGGCGACGAGAGCGAACCGCGCGCCTGGAAGCGCTTTGACGACAACGCCGAGATCACCGTGGACTACGTGCCGGATCCCGGTGTCCCGATCAATGTCGGCGTCATCCCGGGTGTGGCCGGGGCGAACGCGCACGGCTACTGCCAGCCGGCGAGCGACCCGCTGGCCGTCACGGTGGACCAGCCCACGGTCCGCGCCCGGGTCGAGACGGAGGTCGCACCGGGAACCAACGACAGCAAGGGCCAGCTGAAGGCCAACTACCGCATCGCGCGCAAACTCGATACCGGCGCGTGGGAGGAAATCTGGGCGGAGGACAGCCTCGACAGCGGCTACGTCCTGGACGGCACGCTGCTGGACAAGCAGACGTCCAAGCGCACGGACGGCACCCAGTACCGTTACCGTGCCCGCACACAGTCCCACTGGTCCTACAACGGTGACAGCGGCGATCTGTACTCCTCGTTCTCACCCTGGTGCTACTTCACCATCGACTCCACCGCCCCCAAGGCCCCGCAGATTCAGCCCAAGGACCCCGCCAACGGTTCGCCCTACGTGGAGTGCACCACGGACGCGTGCCCGGCCAAGGGCGGCCGGGGCGTTGCCGGCAGCTTCGTGTTCAAGCCCAACAGTGCCGATCCGGACATCAGCAAATACCAGTGGACGCTGACCGGCCCGAGCGGGAAGGTCGGGGACCCCCACACCATCACGGCGAAGTCCGATCACACGGCCGAGGCGAGCGACGTCATACCGAGCATGGGCGGCACCCACCATCTGACGGTGTGGGCCATGGACGTCCGGGCGCGCACCGGTACACCCGAGACCTTCGACTTCCAGGTCACTCTTCCCCCCGGGCCGGTCGGACGCTGGCACTTCAACGACGCCGCCCCCGGTTCCGGTGTGACCACGGCCAAGGACAGCGCCGCGGACGACCTTCAGCACGACCCGTCCGCCGCCACCCATGACCTGACGATGCACGACGGTGCCGGCTTCTCCTCCATGGCCAGGCGCGGTGATGAGGACACCTCGCTGTGGCTGGACAGCAGCAACCCCGACCTGCAGAAGGCGTACGCCGACTCGTCCGCCCCGGTGGTGAACACCGCGCACTCGTTCACCGTCTCGGCCTGGGTGTACCTCACCGACGCCTCGTCCAGCCACATGATCCTGACCGCACCCGGTACGCAGGCTCAGGCATTCGCGCTGTACTACTCCTCGTCCACGAAGTCGTACGTGTTCCACTACTCGGCCACGGACTCCGCGACGCCGGTCTTCGTCAAGTCCCAGGCGGCGGCGACCGATCCACCGCTGCGGGTATGGACGCATCTGGCAGGGGTCTACACCGCGGCCACCGACACGAACGGCAACCGCACGCCGCACGACGACACCATCCAGCTCTACGTCAACGGCCGCGCCCAGGGCGACCCGGTCAACCTGTACGCCGCCGCACCCGGCTACGTTCCGTGGGAAGCAGGAAAAGGCCTGCAGGTGGGCCAGTCGATCGTGCGGGGGGCAACCGGGCAGTACTTCCGCGGCCGGATCGACGAAGTCGCCGCCTGGCAGAGCGCCCTGTCCGCTGACGAGGTCGCCAAGGAAGCTCAGGCAAGCGAGAAGAACGCACCGACCGTCGAGCTGATGGCCGACTGGAACGCGGAGAACTCGTCGGGCACCACGGTCAGCGAGTTTTCGCCCTACCCGATCGGCGCCATGGCCCTGTCGTCAGGGGCGAGCCTGGACGACGAGTCCAGCACGCTACTTCTGAACGGCAGCGGCGGCTACGCGTCAATGACCGGTCCGGTGGTCGACGAGACAGGCTCGTTCACTGTCTCCGCCCAGGCCCAGCTCGACCCCGACGTCCTTAACACCAAACCCGACGGCTATCAGGCCCAGATCGCCGGCCAGGCCGGCAGCGGGGGAGCCTCGTGGGCCCTGGCCGTGCAGAAGCTGGGCACGGACTCCTACGTGTGGAAGTTCCTTCGCACCACGTCCTCCGGGACCACCGTGGCCACGGCTGATGTGACCGACCTGTCCGAACTGGCCGACACCGGCTCCCCGGTGACGCTGACCGGTGTCTACGACGCACAGGACCAAGGCGGCCGCATGCACCTGTACGTCGGTGCCGAGCAGGTGGAGGACGGCACCAACAACGCCGTCACCACCCCCCAGCAGGGCACCGGAAGCCTGTCCATGGGCGGCACCTCTGACAGCAGCTACTTCGCCGGACGGCTGAGCCGACTGCGGATCTGGGCCGGCGCCATGACGCGCGACGACATCCGCTCCCGCGTCATCTCCACTGACTGATCCGATCCCGGCGGGCGGAGACGCCTCATTGTCCTCCGTCCGCCGGGCCGACGCGCACGAACAGCGGTTCAGGCTGCTGCGTCCCCTTGATCCTGCCCCCGCCGTGCACGAGTACGGTCTGCCACCTGATGCCCCTGCGGGGGCCGTTCATGGAGCTTCGACGTGAGACCCATGCCGCTGTTTGGCCGCCGCACCGCCACTAAGACCGCCACCCGCTGGCACACCCGGATAGCCGTCACCGTCGCCTTCGTCCTCCTGCCCGGCGTGCTCACGCCGTTGACCGCGACGGCCCAGGAATCGCATCCGCTGGGCCGGCCCGATCAACCCAAGCCGGTCTCGGCCAAAATGCTCCCGCTGAAGCCGAAGCAGACGGCAACCGGACGCCTCATAGCCCGCCAGGCAGCAGCCAACAAGAAGGCGGCGGACCGGGCACTGCGCGACCAGGACACCACCGTGGTCTGGCCGAAGGCTACGACCGCCACGCTGACCACGCCTACCACTGGAGCGACCAAGGTCACGGCAGGATCCCTGCCCGTTGCCCTGTCCGCCCCCACCGGCAAACAGGCCCGCGCCAAGAAGGCGGCGCAGACGGTCAAGGTGTCCGTGCTCAGCCACTCGCGGACCACGGCGCTCGGCGTCAAGGGCGTCGCTCTGACCGTCACGGCCCCGCGCAGCGGCGGAACGGCCGATCTCGCTGTCGACTACTCTGCCTTCGCCGACGCCTACGGCGGCGACTGGGCCGGACGCCTCCAGGTCCTGCGCCTGCCCGACTGTGCCCTGGCTCATCCCGGCAAGGCATCGTGCCGCAGTACGACGCCTGTGACCTTCACCAACGACCGCCGCGGTCAGAAGCTCCGCACTCACCTCGCCTTCAGCACCACCGACCCCGCATCCGCGACAACTGGGTCCGGCACGTCGCCCGCCGCGAAGTCGCAGGTGACCGATGGGCAGACCATGGTGCTCGCGCTCGCGGCGGGAACCAAGTCCGGCGGTGGAGACTACAAGGCCACCCCGCTGTCGGCGTCCTCGACCTGGCAGGCTGGCGGCTCCTCGGGGACCTTTACCTGGAACTACCCGCTCAAGGCGCCGCCGGTCGCCGCCGGCCCCAGTCCCGACCTGGCCATCTCCTACGACTCCGGAAGTGTGGACGGTCGTACCGCCAGTACCAACAACCAGGGCAGCCAGATCGGCGAAGGCTTCGACCTGACCTCCTCCTACGTCGAGCGCAAGTACGGGTCCTGCGACGACGATGGCCAGGACGGCAAGTACGACCTGTGCTGGAAGTACGACAATGCCTCGCTGGTCCTCAATGGCAAGGCCACCGAGCTGGTCAAGGACGACAGCACCGGCAAGTGGCGCCTCAAGGATGACGACGCCTCGATCGTCACCCACTCCACCGGCGCCGACAACGGCGATGACGTCACTAGTGGCAAGGGGGACGGAAAGGGCGAGTACTGGACCGTCACCACTGGCGGTGGCAACAAGTACGTCTTCGGCCTGAACAAGCTCGACGGCGCAGGAAGCGAACGCACCAACAGCGTCTGGACCGTGCCGGTCTTCGGCGACGACGACAGCGAGCCCGGCTACTCCGACGGCGCCTCCTTCAGCGCACGTGCCAAGACCCAGGCCTGGCGATGGAACCTCGACTACGTCGAGGACACCCACGGCAACGCCATGAGCTACTGGTACACCGCCGAAACCAACAACTACGACAAGCTCGGCGACGACACCACCGGCACCCCGTACACCCGCGGCGGATACCTCAGCAAAATCCTCTACGGCCAGCGGGCCGGCAACCTGTTCTCCGCCACCCCGGCCGCCTCCGGCAAGGTCACCTTCACCTACAACGAGCGCTGCATCCGCGACGACGACGGATGCGACTCCCTGACCGCCTCCACCAGCGCCCACTGGCCCGACGTCCCCTACGACGCCATCTGCAAGGACGGCGACAAATGCACCGGCAACGCCGGCCCCACCTTCTTCACCCGCAAACGCCTGACCGGCATCACCACCTACGCCTGGAACGCTGCCCTCACCCCGACCGCCGACTTCCAGGCCGTCGACTCGTGGAAGCTGACGCAGGATTACCGGGACCCCGGTGAGACCGGGGACTCCGCCGACCAGTCCCTGTGGCTGAAGTCCATCCAGCACACCGGTGAACACGGCACACCGCTGTCCACGGACCCGGTCAGCTTCACCAGCGAATTCCTCACCAACCGCGTCGACGGCAGCGCCGACGACATCCTGCCGCTGGCCAAGCCGCGCCTGACCGGCATCACGACGGAGACCGGCGCCAAGACCGCCGTCACCTACGCGGCTCCCGACTGCGTTGCCGGCGAGACCATGCCGCGCCCCGACCAGAACACCCGTACCTGCTACCCCGTCTACTGGGCACCCAACGGCGGCGAGCCTGTACTGGACTGGTTCCAGAAGTACCCCGTCACCGCCGTCGCGACCAGCGACGAGACGGGCGCCTCCGGCACCATCAGCGACACCTACCAGTACACCGGCGGCGGGGCCTGGCACTACAACGACGACCCCATGACCCCGCAGAAGGAGCGCACCTGGTCCCTCTGGCGCGGCTTCGCGAAGGTCACCCACCTCACCGGTCCGAGCAACGGCACCCAGAGCAAGACCGTCAACGTCTACATGCGCGGCATGAACGGTGACCGTCTCCTGGAGGCGGACGGCAAGACCCTGGACCCGGACGCCCGCAGAACAGCCCAGAGCGCTGGCATCACGGCCGCCGCCCTCACCGATGCGGACCAGTACGCCGGCTTCACCCGGGAGTCCGTTACCTACGACGGTGCCAGTGAAGTCGCTGGCACGGTAAATGACCCCTGGTCCCACAAGACCGCGACCCAGCACAAGTCGTACGCCGACACCGAGGCGTACTACGTCCGCACCGGCGCCAGCCACACCCGCACCCGCATCACCAGCAGCCCGTCCGCGGACCGCACCCGCACGACCGCCACCACCTACGACGACTACGGCATGCCACAGACCGTGGAAGACAACGGTGACGACGCCGTTACCGGGGACGAGACCTGCACCCGCACCTGGTACGCCCGCAACACCTCCGCCGGCCTGACCTCACTGCCTTCCCGCAGTCGTACGACCGCCAAGCCGTGCGACACCGCCGACAGCGCACTGAACCTGCCGACCGACTCCACCACCGCCGGCGACGTCATCTCCGACACCGCCACCACCTACGACGCGACCACCGCCTGGACCGCCGACCAGAGCCCCACGCGAGGCGAGCCCCAATGGACCGGCCGTGCCAGCGGCTACGACAGCAGCGATCAGCCGAGCTGGCAGAAGCTCAGCACCACGACGTTCGACACACTGGGCAGACCCCTGGTCGTTCGGGACACTGCTGACACGCAGCTGAGCAAGACCACCTACACTCCGGTCGCCGCCGGTCCCCTGACCGCCGTGGCCGTTGCTGACGCGAAGTTCACGACCAACACCGTCGTCGACTTCGCCACCGGCGCGCCCACCAAAGTCACCGACCCCAACTCAAAGATCACCGAGACCACCTACGACAGCCTCGGACGCACCACCCAGGTCTGGCTGCCCAACCGACTCCGCATCGCGAACGCCACACCCAACTACACCTACGCCTACCACCCGTCCCAGGACACCGCGTCCTGGGTCTCCACCAACTCCCTCACACCGACAGCCTCGGGCTACACCACCACCTACACCATCTACGACTCCCTGCTACGCGCCCGGGAAACCCAGTCCCCCTCCCCGTCGGGCGGCCGCATCGTCAACCTGACCCAGTACGACACCCGCGGTCTGACCACCTCCACCCTGTCCGACATCTGGGACGCGCACAACGCACCGTCGGGCACCCCGGCCACCGTCGAGGGCGGCCAGGCACCCCTGCAGGTGGACACCACCTACGACGGCGCCGCCCGCCCCGTCACCAGCGAGACCAAGGTGCAAGGCGCCCATCGCTGGACCACCACCACCGACTACCAGGGCGACCGCGTCATCCAGACGGCCCCCGCCGACGGTCAGGCGACCGCGACATTGACCAACGCCCTGGGCCAGACCACCGAGAGCCGGGAGTACGCCGCACCGGACGCCACCGGGTCCTACAACCACACCCGCTACACCTACACACCCGCCGGGCAGCAGAAGACCATCACCGCCCACGACAACAGCGTCTTCTCCTACACCTACGACCTCTTCGGCCGCCAGATAAGCGCCACCGATCCCGACAAGGGCAGCAGCTCCACCCACTACAACAACCTCGACCAGGTCGACTGGACCCAGGACGCGGAAAACCGCAAGCTCCTCTACCAGTACGACGTACTCGGCCGTAAGACCGACCTGTGGCAGACCGACACCACCGCCGCCAACAAGCTCGCCCACTGGGACTACGACCAAGCCACCAATGGCAAGGGCCAGCAGGACACCGCCACCCGATACGTCGGCGGCAGCAGCGGGCAGGCCTACATCCAGAAGATCACCAAGTTCGACGGCTTCTACAACGCCACCAACACCTCGCTCACCCTCCCGGCCAACGACCCGCTCGTCTCCGCAGGTGTCCCGCAGACACTGAACTTCGATGCCTTCTACAACGCCACCAATCAGCTGTCCGGCATCGACGACCCTGCCGTCGCCGGCCTGGCCCTGGAAGGCATCACCAACGTCTACGACAACCTCGGCAGCCTGAAAACCGTCAACGGCACCACCGGATACCTGCTTGGCGCCGCCTACTCCGAACTCGGCGACCTCACCACCCTCACGCTGGGCATGGACGACACCAGTTCGGCGAGGAAGGCGTACCTCAATTACGGCTACGAGAACGGCACCCGCCGCCTGACCCGGTCCTACGTCACCGACGACGTCCACGGCTACATGCCGCAGGACCTCAACTTCAAGCAGGACGACGCGGGCAACGTCACCTCCATCAGCGACGCCAGCACCCTCGGCGGCACCGGCAAGGCCGACAACCAGTGCTTCACCTACGACGGCTACAGCCGCCTGACCGAAGCCTGGACCCCCAAGACCGCCGACTGCGCCGACACCGGACGCACCACCGCCAACCTCGGCGGCGCCGCCCCCTACTGGACCTCCTACAGCTACACCGCCTCCGGGCAGCGCAACACCGAGACACAGAACCTGCCCACCGGCAATCAGAGCACCAACTACGTTTACGGAACCGCCAACGGCCAGCCCCACCCCCTGGACCACACCACCGGAACCAAGAACACCACCTACACCTACGACAAGACCGGCAACACGACACACCGGCCCGGCACCACGGCAACCCAAACCCTCACCTACAACAGCGAAGGCAAACTCGCCAGCCTCACCGAAGGCACCAAGCAGACCAACTACATCTACGACGCGAACGGCAATCTCCTGATCCGCCGGGCCACCGGCGACGGCGACACCATCCTCTACCTCGGCGACACCGAAGTCCGCCTCACTATCAAGGGCACCACCAAAACCCTCAGTGGCACCCGCTACTACACCGCAGGTGGCCAGACCATCGCTGTCCGGACGGCGGTCTCGGGCACCTCAGGGACGAAGCTTGCCTTCCTCGCCGCCGACCACCACGGCACCTCCAGCATTGCCCTGGACGCCACGACGTACGCGCTCACGAAGCGCTACAGCACGCCGTTCGGCGCCCCCCGCGGCTCGAAGGCGACCAACTGGCCCGACGACAAGGCATTCCTCGGCAAACCAGCCGACGAGTCCACGGGTCTGACGCATGTCGGCGCCCGCGAGTACGACCCGGGCATCGGCCAGTTCCTCAGCGTCGACCCCGTCCTGAGCCTCAACCAGCCGCAGTCCCTCAACGGCTACGCCTACGCCAACAACAGTCCCGTCACTTCCAGCGACCCGACGGGTCTGTGTATTGACCCCGGAAACGGACACTGCCAGCCCGACGACGGCGGCAAGAGCGGATCCCAGAAACCGGACCCGGCCTACGGAAACACCAACCCGCCCTACAACGGCCCATACAACGGAACCCGCGCAAGCGTCGGCACCGCATCCCTGACAAATAGCTCCTCTGGATCGGGGAATCTCATTCTGGGGTCTGAACCTGCCCCGCAGCTGCTCTGCTATCAGACCGCTGCATGTATCCCAAACTCGGATCTCTCTGAAACTTTCAATAAGCTCGACAAAATGTTTGATACTGCACAGGCACACCAGGCGCTCGAGGAGCGGTGCGACAAAAACCCAAGGGCGAGGGAATGTATTGATCTCGCGTTCGATGGCCAGGACTGGGAATCCGCGTACACGAATGAGAAGGGAGACTTCAATGCATGCACCTCCCACGCCAACCAGGAAACACGGTGTGCTGCGAAAGGGGATCTGTCAGGGCACATCGGGCCGGATTGGCTGGATGAGGCGGCTCACGGCTACGTAGGGGTGCAGTACTGCATGGCGCTCTGCATCGGAATATCACAGGCTGGCGATGGGCACAGATACTTGAACATAGGTGCGGTTGGCTTCGGTGGTAGGAGCACCTCTGGCGGAGCGGCTACTGCAGTAAGCGGTGAACAGTCGTGGTTCAGTGTTCAGGCGTGTGGGAGTCTAGGTCCCGGAGTCTGCGGGACAATCGGAACACGATCCGATCCCAACGTGCCGACATGGTCAACCGCGCAGGCCGGTACGGGCGACTACTGGTATGGAGGGGCCGCTGCTCCAGGCATCGGGTGGTTTGTCGGTCTCAATGTCGCCTATCCGCTCCCTTGGTAGGGTCATTGTCGTCAGGCGTTGGGTTTACCAAAGGTGCCCCTTTTGGGGTGGCGAAGGGGTATTGAGTGGATTTTCATGAGGTGATTGCAGCCTCGGTTGAGCGAACGCCTCCACCCGCTTGGCTGACCATCCTTCTCTGCTCATTGGCTGCGCTGGTTGGCGTATTCGTGGCGGCTAATTTCCGGGGCATCCCTAAGCGATGGCATGAGAGTTGGGGTGGGAGTGATCGCCGGGAGTCCTCGTTCTCTTATGGGCATCAAAGACTTATCGGTGCCGTCATAGCGGCAGGCGCGATCTGGGGCATAATTGGAGTAATTCTAGGTAGATCTTATTAGTACGGCAGTTGTAGATCGTGATCTTGTCCACGAGCGGCCAGAGCGTTCTCGTCATCGCGATGCTGAGACTCGCTCGACGGGCCTCTATCCCGCCGACCCACCTGCCGGGTCCTCTGCGCCGTCGACGACCGAGCGAACGCACCTCATCCAGTCCTCCCAGGCAGCGGCGTCCGTTGTCCTGCCGTCCGCCTCGATGCCGATGTCGCCCAGGAGCGTGAGCAGGTCGTCCCCGGCGCGGTTCGCGAACTGCCACACGAACCGCGACATGGCTACGAAGGGCGCTGTCACGTTGGCTGACCGGGTGGGATGATCTTCGTGTTGATCACGCTGGGGAGGGGATCGCTGGTGTCGTCTGTGCCGCCGTCGTACAGGGGGCACCGGTACCCGGTCGAGGTGATCTCCCATTGTGTGTGGCTGTACTTCCGGTTCTCTCTCAGCTTCCGTGAGGTGGAGGAGCTGATGTTCCAGCGCGGCGTGATCGTCTCCCACGAGACCATCCGCCGCTGGTGCCGGAAGTTCGGCCAGGCCTACGCCAACGGGCTGCGTCGCCGCCGGCCCCGGCCCGGCGACAAACGGCACCTGGACGAGGTGTTCATCAAGATCAACGGCGAGCTGAAGTATCTGTGGCGGGCCGTCGACCAGGACGGCAACGTCCTCGACATCCTCGTCCAGAACCGACGGGACAAGGGTGCGGCCAGGCGGTTCTTCCGCCGTTTGATGAAGAGGACCCGGACGGTGCCGCGGGTGATCGTCACGGACAAGCTGCGTTCCTACGGCGCCGCCCACCGCGAGGTCCTGCCCTCGGTGGAGCACCGCTCGCACAAGGGCTTGAACAATCGGGCCGAGAACTCCCACCAGCCGGCCCGGCAGCGTGAACGGGCGATGAAGGGCTTCCGCAGCGTTGGTGGAGCGCAGCGGTTCCTGTCCGCGTTCAGCGGCATCTCACCTCACTTCCGCACCCGGCGACATCTCCGCACCGCCGCCGACCACCGCTTCGAAATGACCATCCGCTTCACCATCTGGGACCAGATCACCGGCGCCACGGGCCTGCCCACCGCGGCCTGAGCACCAGCCCGGAACGCGGCCCCACCATGCCCCGACACACCGTCAGGCACCCACGCACCCAACAACGTGACAACACCGCTACGTCGTCAAGGACGCCGCCGGGAACCGGTTCACGTTCCCCGCGAACCACTACCTGCAGCCCGGCGACTACGTGAAACTCCGGGGCGGCAACGGCACCGACTCCGACGCCAAGAACGTCGTCTACCGCGACAACTGCAACTTCATGTGGAACAACGGCAAGGACACGATCTACCTCTACAAGCCCTCCGGCGCCCGCGCGGACGTCCACTCCTACACGAAGAGCAAGAACGACCGCGACGGCAACGGCTACATCACCTACCACTGAACCCGCAGAGATCGCGGCCCCACCGCCTGGCGCGGTGGGGGCAGCGCGCTGCCTCCCACGCGGGAAGGGTGTGCTTGCCGAGTTGTGCGCCCGCATCGGGGTGTGCAAGAGACGCTCTACCTGGACTTCGCTTCCAAGGACGGCCTCGTGGAGAGCGTGCTGGAAGCGCGCAGCGAGCGGGACAACGCGTGGCTGGCCGAGACCTTCGCGGCCGCCGGCGTCGACCAGTAGTTGCCTTCGCGTTGGTAGTGCTCGCGGGCGGCGGTGAGGTGGAGTGCCCATTTGTCGGCCTGCGTGCGGCGCGGGGGCGGCTTCTCGTCTTCGGTGGCGGGCTTGATCCCGACGCGAGCGCCTGCCTACTCATGGTCGAGAGCTGAGCGGGACCGGCCGCGCCCGGTACGGCAGCAGAGCCCCGATACGGCAGCAGGACCCGGACCGCGCGTCGCGGTCCGGGTCCTGCCCCGTGCGGTGCCGCCCTGCGGCGGCGCTGCGTCAGCTCTGTGCGGTGTCGTCGCCCGCCTGCCCGACGCCCTCAGCTGCGCGTGCCTTCTCGCGCATCATGCGCACCAGCTCCGCCTTCTGGTCGGCTGCACCCTGGCGGTCGAGGTTGCGGTGCGGACCGTTGCTCTGCCGTTCGGCGCGGGACAGCTTGCATCCAGGTGGGGCCTGGCCCAGGTGTGCCAGGCCCCACATTGGCCAATACCGATGTGTTGTTACCCGCTGTTCCAGCGGGCCAGCTCGTCACCCTTGGCGGTATTGGAGAGCCAAACTGAACTACCGAGCTGCGGTGCCCAGTCGAGTCGGTCCAGGTCCGCAGTCACTCGGCGAACCTGCTCATCTACATCTCCAGTCCATGCTACAAAGCCCGTCTCCATCAATTCGCCGACCTCGATGAGACCGCTCGACAGCGCGTACCGCAGTAGCTCAACGAGGCGCTCCTGCCGTGTGCGACCTGCCGGATATTCGCCCGCGGCCCATAGCAACTGATCGATTGGGACCCAATCGTCGAGACCTTCGATAAGAACGTCTCTGAGGGCTTTCATCTCATTCATGGGGAAGGTGCACCTTCAAGTTCTTGCCACCGGATCCAGGCGTGATGTCGATTGTCCCGCCGCCCGACTTGGACGCGTTCCGCCACTGCATCACGGTGCCGTCCTCGAACCTTAGGTCCGCGTGCCCGCAATCTCTGTGCTCCCTGGGTCCAGGCGTCGGACAATTCGCGCATCTCCTTCTCTGTGGAGATCTGCCGAACGCCCCTGCTTGCCTGCCGCAAGGTTACCGAAGTCATCCGACCAGGACTTCCGGGTGTCGGATCCTGCATCGGCCGCGTCCTCAATCCGTTTGAATGATTTCGCCGACTTGACCACATCGCCGAGGGGGAACGTTGGCTGCGCCTGGCAGTGATCGCGCCCAGGGTCTTCAGTTCGGACCGAATACCCCGTCCGTTTGTCCGTGCCCCCTCAGGAGTAGGTCCAGCGCCATGCGTTCGCGCTGTAGGCGAACTTGATCTGCGTGCCGTCGGCGGTGATTGTCAGGGCTCCGTGATTGCTGGGGGGGGAGGTCTGTGAAGAGGCCGGCGCCGGGGCGCCGCCCGGTCCTCGCACGTTCTGTTCTCACGGGCCGTCGGGTTCAAGATGTTTGGTGGATCAGATGCTGCCGCATGGTGACGCGTTTCCTCGAGGTTCGCGTGTGGTGTTGCAGCAGTGGTGGCGCGCGGTGAGAAGCTACCGGGTGTCTCGATATTCCGCTTGGGCGTCGGGGAGGACGACTTGGAGCGCCTCGACAGTCGGGTGGGGTGGTTACTCGATGTCGACTCCGTGTGCGCGGGCGAGTGCGTCGAGGCCGTCGGCCCAGCCTTGCCCGATGGCCCGTAGTTTCCAGATGGGTTGGCCGTCCGTGTGGTGGCGGTAGAGCTCGGCGATGACCATGGCGCGGATGTGGGGATCTGCTGGGGGCTGGAAGGTCCAGGCGGTGCCGGTGGCGCAGTCCATGTGGAGCGTCGCGTGGGTGAGGGCGGCGCAGGTCAGGCCGGTGTCCACGTCCATGTTGATGGAGACGACGACGCGTTGGACGTGTTCGGGCAGGGCGGTGAGGTGTATGGCGGCTTTCTCGGTGACGTGGGGGCCTTCGGCCTGCTTGCCCAGGAGGCGGGCCGCGCCGTTGGCGGCAGAGGGCTGGTTGTAGAAGACGAAGTCCTGGTCGTCGGCCACGCGGCCGTCAGTGCCGGTCAGGAAGAGGGTCAGGTCGGCGTCCGCTCCGGCGAAGGTGAACGCGATGAGCATTCCTTGCCAAGCCTCTTCCGGCAGTATCACTGTCTGGCCGGGGATGAGAGACGTGGGCGGCGCGTGGTGCGGTTGCGGGGTGGCCGGGTTCGGAGGCTGGGGTGCGATCGGTGAAGTCGCCGTGTCGCTCTGCCATTCCGCGAAAGTGCGGATCCGGTACGGATCGGCACCTGTGGCCGGCGTACGACTACCTGGCGTGTTGTTGGCACCGAGTCCGATGTCCAGGTCGGCCAGGGAAGGTTCTGGTGTGTCCGGGTCCTCTTGGGCGTGGTCGAGGAGGTCCTGGAGTCCGGTGGTGCGGCTGATGTCGAGCGGCTTGATCGTGCTGGAGAAGTTTCCGGAGGCCGTCGTGGTGACCGAACACGCCACGTCCTGCCCGATGTCCAGGAACCGCAGGGCGTCCTCGGGTTCGTGCCAGGGTGTCGACTCGACGGCCTGGCGGGTCCAGCGCCCGTAGGCCACGAAACCGAGGAGCTGGGTGTCAGGGAGGCGGGTGAGAACAGCGAGATCGATGGCAGCGATGCCGGGTGCGGTGGCGAATCCTTCCTTGAGGGTGGCGATGATGTTGGAGCCCATGGAGGTGAGCCACCACAGGGTCCGGTCTCGCTTGGTGAGGTTCTTGAGAGTGGGGCGCCCGCTGGGCGTGAGGCCCGGGGTCTGGGTGGGCATCGCGTCGAGGTCCTGCTGGCGCATGACGACCGACAGCACCGAACCGTCGACACCGACCGCGCACCCAGCAGCCGGATTGTCGGAGAACGCGGTGTTCACTGCCTCGCAGACGGTCTCCTCGTCGTTCGCTACGAGCGCCTGCCACCAGTGTTCCGCCTCGGCGCACAGCGATGCGTGCGCGGCATGCAGACGTGCCTGTTCGGCGGACAGGAAGGAGGGCGCCTCCAGAGCCGCACGGGACTTGGCCGCGCTGCGTTCGGCGCGGGCGAAACGGCCCACTTGCTGCAGATGGAACGCCTGAGCCTCAGCTTGCGCCCAGGGCAGGCCCAGCGGGGGAGGCCCAGGCACGACGGGCTGGCGCGCCATCGGGAAGGACTGCAGGTGCACACTGGTCATCTGCCGGCGAAGCTCGGTCAACTGGGCAATAGCCGCATCTCGCTGAGCATCTTGCTGTGCCCGCTCCGCCTGCCGACGTGCCCGGTCGAGCTGCGCCGCCGAAGGCGCCACGGCCCTGGGGCGCGAGGCCGTGCGGCGGGTACTCGTACCGCGTCGGCTGCCTGCGCCGCGCAGCGAACTGGAGGCGTAGAAGGGGCCGAGGCCGGACGAGATGCGGGTTCCGCCGCTGCCGACGCTGATGCGTGCCGCGCGGGGACCGACCGACGTACGTACACCTCGTGTTGAGACCCGCACACTCATTCCCGGCACACCGACCCGGAAGCCAAACCCCATGGCAACTCCTTCTTTCCTCAAGGAGTCTGCCACCGAACTCGCCCGCACCGACTGGGAACGCCGCAGGGCCAGCCTCGACGACTCGCGGAGAGTTACGCAGCGTCATGCCAGGGCTTGTTCGCGGCCCAGTGCTGGACCCAGCCGGCAAAGCCAGGTTCAGCGGTGGTTGACTTTGTGCACGAGATTGGGCTCTGGTCCACTTGGTGTGGTCGCGTACGCAGCGTGACTGTCGATCTCATCGGATCGGCGGCTGAGATAGCCCGAAAATCGCCCGGCCGGTGTGCGGTGTGGTCGACAGTGCTGCGCCGTGAACGAAGTACGGCTGCAACTCGAGGAGTTGCTGTTCTCCTCGGTGGAGAACGTGTTGGTGGAGTCGGTCGTGACGACCGACATGGCCGTCCGGGTGGAGGCAGTGAGCACGGTCCGGCAGGCGCCCTGTCCGGGCTGTGGGAGCTGGTCAGAACGAATACACGGTTCCTATCTGCGGTTTCCTCACGATCTACCGACGGCGGGCAAGTCCGTCGTCGTGGCACTACGGGTGCGCCGGTTCGTCTGCGCAGCGAGCTTCTGTCCACGCAAGACATTCGTCGAGCAGGTACCGGGACTGACCCGCCGGTTCGGCCGGCGGACGGAACGGCTGCGATCAACGCTCGTCTCGGTCGGCCTTGCGCTCGCGGGGCGGGCCGGGGCCCGCATGACAGACGTCTTTGGGACGCCAGTCAGCCGCAACACCCTGCTGCGGCTGATCGCCTCGCTTCCGGATCCGCCCACGGCCACGCCCCGCGTGCTCGGGGTAGATGAATACGCCCAGCGCAAGGGGCAGAACTACGGAACCGTGCTCGTCGACGTCGAGACACGTCGTCCGATCGATCTCCTGCCCGACCGGGAGGCCGACACCCTCGCGGCCTGGCTCGCCGAGCGCCCCGGCATCGAGATCGTCTGCCGCGACAGGGCCCCGTTCTTCGCCGACGGCTCCACCCGCGGCGCCCCACAAGCCCTGCAAGTCGCCGATCGGTGGCACCTTTGGCACAACCTGGGCGAAGCCACCGAGAAGTGCGTCTACCGGCACCGCAATTGCCTGCGCCCCACACCGGAACAGCCCCGGGAGCTCCAGGAGGAGCCGGAGTCAGCCGCCTCGTCGCCCTGGCCCACAGGGCACCGCTTCGCCGAACGTACTCGCGCCAAGCACGCCACCATCCACGCGCTCCTCGCCGCCGGGCACAGCAAGCGGTCCGTCGCCCGGCAGCTCGGCATGACGCTCAACACGATCCTGCGCTTCTCCCGCGCCGCCACCCCGGAGGAGATGTTCACCGGACAGTGGCAAAACCGTCCGACCACGCTGGACGCCTACAAGCCCTACCTCGATCAGCGTTGGCAGGAAGGATGCACCAACGCCTGGAAACTGTGGGAGGAGATCAAGGAACAGGGATATCCCCGGGGTTACGCCGGGGTCCGTGCCTACGCAAGCAGGAACCTCCGCGGCAAGCCCCGACCGGTCGGCCCTCGTCCACCCTCGGCCCGTTCCGTCACACGCTGGCTCCTCACCCACCCCGACGCCCTGCCCGAAAGTGACCGGATCCAGCTCAAGGCCGTACTGGCCAACTGCCCTGAACTGGCCGCGCTCTCCGAGCACGTGCGCTCCTTCGCTCGCATGGTCACCGAGCTGGAGGGCGAGCGTCTGCCGGAATGGATCACATCCGCCCGCGCTGCCAGCGACCTGCCCAGCCTCAGCCGGTTCGCTCAGCACCTCGAACGTGACCTCAACGCGGTCATCGCCGGCCTCACGCTGCCCTGGAACTCGGGCGTCGTGGAAGGACACGTCAACCGGATCAAGATGCTCAAGCGTCAGATGTTCGGCCGCGCAGGATTCGAACTCCTCCGCAAACGGGTCCTGCTCTACGCATAGGGACGCAGGTCAGGAGTCTTCCTCGACGAGGCCGAATCCCTCGGGGAAGGCCAGCAAGAATTCGCGACGCGATGGGTCCTTCTCCTCCGAAGCCATCGAGCCGAGCAAATCCATGAACTCACTTCGCTGATCAACCGACAGATGGGACACCAGAGCGGCAACACCCTCCAGGACCCTCACCGCGTCATCCGGGTCCATCTGCTCGTCCTCGCACCCTTCGACGAACCAGAGAACGTCGACCAGCGCCTCGGCCAGAGCACATGTCAGCGACGGATACCCGGACACAGCACTACCTCTTCCAGAGACTGATAGAGCACGGTCATCCCACCACACGCCACTGACATCACCGCCGGTGAGCTCTCCACAACAAGTGGGCCAGAGCCCGAGATTGGACAGCAGATGTCGACCACTTTGGGAGGCACGAGAGTCTGTTGCTGTTCGATTGCCGGACGGCTAGAAGAGGCCGGCCGAGGTGCTCTGCGTGAGGTTCTCGAGGATCGTGTGCAGCCACGGGCTGCGCACGGCTGGTAGCCGGACCAAGGTGTGTTGGAACGTTCCCCGGTCGGCCCGGAACAGGTGGTTGGGGAGCAGCGGGAGCGGGTCGTCGCGGAGGAAGTCTTGGGCTATGCGGCCCGACGTGGGAACCGGCAAGCTCGGTTCGGGAGAGACCAGCCACAGCCACACCCCCAGCGGCAGGGACACCAGGTATGCCGGTGCGGTCGGGTCGGCAGGGGTCCAGGTCCGGCCCGTCTGGGGATGGACGGGGGCGAGGAGGATGTCGACGTCCGCCTCCGGGGAGGGCTGTCCCGGTCCGGCCAGGACGGCGCGCCGCTTCAGGGTGCCTGCCGGCAGCAAGGCGTCGAGGGCGCGTTGGAACATGTCCGCGGTCAGGCCGTCCGGGACCTTCACCGGCTGCCCCTCGGAGGCGATCAGCAGGTGGGCGAGCGCCTGGCCGGCTGCCGCCTCCCACTGCGGACTCCACGACCAGTAGTGGTTCGGCCCCAGCCGTCCTCCCCACGTGGCGATCGGCTCGAACGGGGGCGTTTTCTCCCCCTTCTCTGCCAGCTCCGCCCAGGAGAGGGGCGCGGCGTGGATATCGTCGACGGGAACGCGGTGCACGACGTCCGAGCCGAGTCGCACCATCTGCCAGAGTGAGCAGTCGTCGACCCTGGTCGCCACAGGGAGGTCGCATGCCTCGCAGGCCATGTTGGGCCCGTCGGCCCCGTCGAGCCCACAGCACGCACCGCCACGCTTCTCAGGAATCAGCCGGGTTCCACGGATATCACCGGGCGCAATGACACTTGCCCCGGGCGTGCCGTCGGACAAGGCATGGACTGGCGCGTAGATGCCGCGTGCCTCAGCCTCGCCCGGACCAAGCTCGTCCCACAGCCGCCACGGCCCTCCCCAGGGATCCGGGTCCACAGCAAACGTCCCTGACTCCATGAGCACCGGAAGCTGGGCTCCGTTCCCGTACTGCTGACGGGCGTGGACCGGCAGTGAGACCTGGGACAGCGGGATGGTCAACTCGACACCGCATCCCGCACACACAAAAACGAACAAACTTCCTCCGGCTGGGAAACAGACGCATCGTCGCAGCTCACCGGCGGGCGGCCAACATATTTTCTCATCCGCTACGGGAACGGCACCTGCCACCGACGTGGAGTATCAACGCAGCGCGAGCAGGTGCCAGCCGCCGCCTCGGAACACGGCAAGCGACTCACTCGGTGTTCGAATTCCCGGTGTGCTGCGGTGCCTCCCGAAGTGGTGAACATCTGCTGCCCATTCACGTGAACAAAGCCAGGTGGTGAACCCGAATTGCTCGCCGAAGGGGACAGCGCCGACGTCGGTGATCAGCCAGACGTGCCCTCGGTGAGGTCCGGTAACGATGAGATGCCAGTTCATTGCGCACCCGTCGGTGCCGAGCACGATCGAGCCGTGGTTGCAGACCTGCTCGAGGATCTCGTCGGCATCTTCGAACTGGTCCGAGTCGTCCTCCCACATCCATAGCACGGTCAGCGGGAACGGCTAGGAGCGTGGGTCAGTAACGAGCAAGCGGCGTGCTGGCCGTGATCGATGGAATTGCTCGCGGTCGCCCCCGCCGGCGCTTGTAAAGCGGTGGTTGGGGCCCTGCCCGTCGCATGTGCGGCCCGGTAGGGCGGTGACTGCCCGGCTGGTCAGCTGGCGAGGGTGGCGAGTCCGGCGGTTCCGGCGTGTCGGAAGATCTTGCGGAGGTTGTGGCAGGCGGCCAGCAGTCGCCACTCGCCGCGGGCCCCGTCCTCGCCGCTCAGGAGGAGTTGGCGGCCGTTGTGGCAGGTCATGATCTGGCCGAAGACGGGTTCGACGATGGCCTTGCGGCGACTGTAGGCGGCCTTGCCGGGTTTGGTCCTCAGTTTGCGGGCCATGCGTTCCCTCAGTGTGGCGTTCGCCGGGATGCGTCCGCGGGGTGCGGGCGGTATTTGTTCGTCGTGGGCCAGGCGGCCGGTGGCCATGAACGTGTCGGTCCCGCAGGCAAGTTGGCGGTCGTTCGCGGCCTGCAGGTTGGTCTCGGAGCAGTACCCGGCGTCGACCAGTGCCTGCTTGGGGTGGACGCCGGTGTTCTGGGCGCACTGGTCGAGCATCGTGGTGTAGTTCAGCGCGTCCGAAGGGTTGGTCGTCACATCGGCGGCAGTGACGCCCCTCCGGGGGCGCGGTGCAGCTGACGGCCCGCCGGCTCCGAGACCGGATCGAGGCCGGGCCTGCAAGGACGTCGCCAGTGGGGGTGCGCTGGCAACCCAGAGGTGGCCGTGGGGGTAATGAAGGCTCATGGCAGAGGGCGGATTACCCCGGCCGCACGCACCAACGCGACACGGGAATGCGACGTCCGACCCGCTCCTGGAACCCTGCGAAGTAGGGCGCGTGCTCCAGTTGCTGGGCGCGGAGCCGCTCGCGCTCCGCGCCTTCGATCTCGGCCGCCGTCAGGTCGTACGTCTCGCTGCCCACGTGACCGGTGCGGCCGGTCGAGTGCCCGGGTGGCGGCATCAGTGTGGGACGGCCATGCCCGCAGGGGTGTCGAGGCCGGGGCCGGGCAGGTGGCGCCTACGGTGCCGGTCAGCCTCAGCCTCTGGAGACACCATGAAGCTCGTACCGAGCGCCGGCCGTACCTGCGCTGCCCTGGCCCTGGGCGTTGTCATCCTGCCCGCCACCCCCGCACATGCCGCCCTCGCCAGACCCGTCCATGCCATCGCCTGCGATGCCGAGGCCCTCAAAGACGCCATCGACGCCGCCAACACCGATGGAGGCGGCACCATCCAGCTGGCCCGCAGATGCACCTACACACTCACCACAGCAGACAACACCGGCCTCAACGGCTCGAACGGCCTCCCGGTCGTCACCACCCCCATCACCCTCGAAGCCGGCAAGAACACGATCATCGAACGCGCCGCCGACGCACCCGCGTTCCGTATCTTCGAAGTCTCCGGCCCCGCGGGCGCCCTCACCCTCGACGGCACAAACCAAGGCCGCTACCGCGGCGACCGCCCGGACCCCTGGAACACCGCCAACGCGCTCCTCACCAGCATTGACCGCGACCACCCCGGCGACCGTGACCAGGCTTGCCGGAACGGCTCAGGCCTGACCGTCCGGGGTGGGAACAGCACCGGCAACGGGGGCGCCGTCTTCGTCGACGACAACCGCAGCCTCACCCTTCACTGCATCACCCTCACCAACAACACCGCGGCAAACGGCGGCGCCATCCACAACCAGGGCACCGCCGACCTCCGCGCCAGCACCTTCAGCAGCAACTCCGCCGGAACTGGTTTTGGCGGCGCCATCAACAGTCAGAACGGCAAGCTGAACCTCACCGCATCCAAGCTCGACCAGAACACCGCGGGCAACGGGGGAGCCGTCAACCTTGACGGAGGGTCCGCGACGATCAGCAAGAGCCTGATCGAGGACAACACCGCCCAAAACGCCGGCGGCACCTATGCTTCCAACACGACGTTGGACATCGACGACAGCATCATCCAGCACAACACCGCCGCCTCCATCGGCGGCGGCCTGGCCACCACTTCCGGCGGCTCCGTACATCTCCGGCACAGCTCCATCAGCGAGAACACCGCCACCCAGGCCGGCGGCTTTCAGGACCAAAACCACGCGGTGATCGAAGACAGCAAGGTCAACGGAAACTCCGCCGCTACTGGCGGCGGCATTGTGGTGATCATCGGCGACATGACCATGCGCCGCAGTCAGGTCAACGAGAACCGGGCAAGCACCTCCATTGGCGGCGGCATCGTCAACGTCAACAACCTGACACTCACCGACGTCGAAGTAGCCCACAACACCGCCAACCAACCCGCAGGCGGTATCTACAACAGCGGCACCGTCACCACCAACGGCCAAATCAACATCACCGACAACACCCCCACCAACTGCGCAGGCAGCGCCAACCCCGTGCCCAGCTGCTCCGGCTGACGACCACACCGGAAGGCCCACTCCCACACCAGTAGCCCCGCCGCACGGCGACACCGACCGCGATTTTCCCCTCGAGGAAGCCACGGACATCAACGCCCTCATCGGTTGGCTCGACCCCGACGCCACGGCGATCGCCGTGGCGTCGGGGTCGCCACGTCCTTGCTGCGCCCCATCGAACGCGGGGAGCAGATCGCGCACGCCGGGGTCGAATCGCCCGCCGGAGGCTCTGCAACATGAGTGCCTGGGACCGAAGCGTCACAGCTGTCGCCGGAGCCGCGTTGCTGTCACCGAGTGGATAGCAGCAGGCCGCGTCGTCAGCTCCTCTTCCAGCGGAAGAAGAGCTGCTCGCACGCGGAGGACCGATTGGGCTGAGAAGCATCCAGGCGCCGCTCGGTGTGCCGTGACGTTGCTGTGCAGCGGGTGTTCGACGACGTCCCCCCACCACAAGGAGCCGGGCTACTGAGCCGCCAGCACCCGTGTCCGCGGCAGGGGCGGATAGGGCAGGGAGAAGGCATGCGGGCGCCGTCCACATCGTTCCCCCTGGGTCACAGCGTTGGGCGCGGCGTGCATAGCGACACGTCGGACGCGGAACTACGTGTGTTGGCCGCAGCCGCACTCCCACCGCCCAGTACGCAGGTGAAGCGAAGGGGGAACCCTACAAGTCGTGTGGCAAATCAAACCCGGTGACCGCGTTGAGTCCGCCGAGCCCGGAAACGGCAAGCACCAAGGTCCCCGCACCGTCACCGCACAACTTGTTCACCATGACCGCGACCTCGTCAATGTGACGATCCGTCGTAACAACGGTCATACCGCCGTCCTGCACACCACCTCTCGCCATCCCTTCTGGGACGCCACCCTCCACGCTTGGGTCCAGGCCGGCGATCTCACTTCAGGCCACGCGCTCACCACCGCAACGGACCGTCACATCCGCATCGTCAGCGTGCAGGCGTTGACTGGGGCGGCAGACATGTACAACCTGACTGTCGCCGACCTCCACACGTACTATGTGCTCGCGGGGACCACGCCGGTCTTGGTGCACAATACCTGTGGCCCGACGAATTCAGCCCAGGCTGGCTTGCCTATCCACGCGCAGCCGACCAGGTTTTACGCGAGGGCTGGAGAGATGCTGGAACGAGTTGCCGGAAACCCGACAACTCACGAGCAGATGTACGGCAGTGTAGATGCTGGACATGGGGGAGTGTCGGCACTCTCAAATGAAGATCTGATTCGGTTCGGAGGTCCTAAGACTTGTCCCGTAAGTGATGATCAGGACAGGTGGGGCAAGGTGCAGTGGCAAGATGACAGCCTCGACCATCCTGAGAGGCCATCGTCGTGCCCACGCCTGCCGACTACCTCGCACTGGCGCATGCCGAGAGAGACAGCGTTGTGCTGCAGCGTCTCGCGCAATGTCCGTACCCCTTCGTCTGGCAAGCCCTGGCCGCCAATCCCCACACCCCGCCCGTAGCCCTCCAGGAACTGAGCACGGCCCGAGACAGCGTCTGGAACGACAACAAGCTCCTTCGCCTGCTGGCAGAACATCCCGGCGCGAACCCCGTCGTTCTTCGAGCTGTCCTCCATGCCGTTGCCGCGAAGCTCGAGGAGGGCGAACGGCCCTACGCCGCCGCGCTTGCTCTCGCAGACCGGCTGGAGCTTGAGGTGGACGAGGTGAGGAAGCTCGGGACCCTCCGTGGGGCCTCTGCCCGCCTACGTCACCTGCTTGACCTGCGGCTGAGCGTCCGTATTTGAGTCATCTCTTTGTTCACGGGTGAGATGATCTTGGTATGGCTGGTGTGATCACGACGTCGGAGCCGTCTTGGATAGCCCCGTTCACCGGGCTGAGCCCCCGCCTATTCGGGAAGTTGGTAGCGGTCCTGCGGCGTGAGGGTGCGGATGCGGTCCGCAGGGGCCGGCCGTGGAGTCTGCCGCTGGAGGACCGGGCACTGCTGGTCGCGGCCTACTGGCGCACGAACCTGACCATGCGCCAGCTGGCCCCGCTGTTCGGGGTTTCCAAGTCGGCGGCGGACCGGATCATCGATCACCTCGGGCCGATGCTCGCCCTCCGGCCCCGCAAGCGGTTCGCGAAGGACACGGTGCTGATCGTTGACGGCACCCTCGTGCCCACCCGCGATCACACTGTCGCCGAGCAGTCGAAGAACTACCGGTACTCCACCAATCATCAGGTCGTCATCGACGCCGACACCTGCCTTGTCGTGGTGGTCGGGCGGCCCCTGCCGGGCAACCGCAACGACTGCAAGGCGTGGGAGGAGTCCGGTGCGAAGGCCGCCGTCGGCACGAGCGTGACCATCGCCGACGGGGGCTATCCGGGCACAGGGCTCGTGATGCCCCACCGGCGCCGCAAGGGCGAGGAGCTGCCTGACTGGAAGCAGGCCCACAACAAGTCCCACAAACAGGTCCGCGCCCGCGTCGAGCACGTCTTCGCCCGCATGAAGACCTGGAAGATTCTCCGCGACTGCCGCCTCAAAGGCGACGGCGTCCACCACGCCATGCTCGGAATCGCACGGATGCACAACCTCGCCCTCGCCGGATAGACCACCCAGCTGTACAGCAGCCCACCATGCCCGAGGCCGCTCAGAGATCATTTACGGGACAGCCCTTAGCGGGCAGGAGCCCATTACGGGATTCAGAGAGTATGCGCCGGGTGACGATATCAGGCTCCCGGGGTCGCGGTTGAATATCGTCGATGGAAACAATCGTACGGCGGAAATCGCTAATCGAGTTCTTTCTGGTCGAATGGATCCAAATACGCTTATCGAGATGATGATAGGAGGGCAATGAACGTCGTTGCGGTGCGACTAGACGCTCCGGTGCACTTCACTGCGTTTGTGCTGCGCGGAGATGAGGAGTCCGCTGAGCGGGTATGGGTCTGCGTCCGCGCGGCCGAATCGGCGCCTGCGGTTTCATGGCTCGGATGTTGGAGCAGGGAGCCGCAACCTTCTCTAGATGAGGTCAAGAAGCTTCTTCGGCTTCTCTCTCAGTCGATCAGCTCGGGGGTGGTGATTGGCCCTTACGGCCCGGCCCTGGGTGCGATTGAGCAGTTCCAGTCCTGGGATTCATGGGGGCCTGGAATTCCTCGCCCGATCCTCGGTCGTCGCCCCTGGGCGTTGCAGGCTGGACACTCGCTGAATGAAGTCTCCGTCGATGACTTGAATCTGGACTGAGGGACTCGCCAGCGATCCGTCAATTGGTGGTTTATCGCAGTCTGAGAGATACCAAGGGGCCCCACCGGATTTTCCTTCCGGTGGGGCCCTTTGCGTGCCTTGACGGCAGTAGTTGACGGCAACGTCAGCGGACGGGTGTTGCACAAAGCGGCGGTGCGCCTGCCGAATGCTCATCCGCGCTGGTGGGCGCCGGTGTGCACGGTGTAGGCGATGTCCACGGCGGTCGCTTGAGCCAGTGCCCTCGCGTGGGTTGTCGATCACCACGGCATGATGATCGACCATGCTGCTTCGACTGGCTTACCTGGGCATGGTGAACGCGTTCGCCATGCTGCGCCTGCTACCGATGAGCGATCGAGAGAAGGACGCGGAGATCCTCGCCCTGCGCCATCAGATCACGGTCCTGGAACGCCAACTGGGCGAGAAGAGGGTGCGGTTCACCCTGAAAGATCGGGCATTCCTGGCGGCGCTACTGCACCGACTCTGCGGGTGCCGATAAATCATCCGGCCAGGTCAGGAGCTTGATCGTCGATGACATGGTCCGCTGCTACCGCGCAGTTCGCCCGTGTTGTTCACATGGATGGCGGTCGGGCGGCATCATGATCTGCCGTGCTGCTGCGCCTGGCCTACCTCGCCGTGACCAACACCTTCACGCTGCTGCGGCTGCTGCCGATGAGCGAGCGGGACAAAGACATCGAGATCCTCGCGCTGCGGCACCAGATACTGGTCCTGCAGCGCCAAGCCGGCAAGGCCGCGTTCACCAACACCGACCGCGCGCTGCTCGCCGGCCTGCTCCAGCACCTTCCGATGGACAAGCTGCGCCAACTCCCGCTGCTGGTACGCCCGGACACGATCTTGCGCTGGCATCGCGACCTGCTCAAACGGCGCCACGCCGCGATCTGCGCACCGAAGCGGCGCGGACGCCCGCCCACGGTCCGATCCATCCGCACCCTGGTCATTCGCCTGGCACGCGAGAACAGCTCTTGGGGGTACCGCAGAATCCACGGTGAGCTCGCGGCGCTGGGCATCAAGGTCGCAGCCTCCACCGTCTGGGAAACCCTCCGCGAACACGGCATCCCACCCGCCCCGGAACGCCAGAGCACTACCTGGGCCGACTTCCTGCACAGCCAGGCGGACGCGCTGCTCGCCTGCGACTTCTTCGAGACCCGCACCCTGACCGGGGCGCGCCTGTACGTCTTCGCCGTCATCGAGCACGCCGGCAGGCGCATCCGGATCCTTGGCGCTACTGCGCATCCGACCGCAGCTTGGGTGGTGCAGTTGGGACGCAATCTCGTCATGGACCTGGAGGACGCGGGCGCAAGGGCGACGTCCTTGATCCGTGACCGGGACTCGAAGTTCACCGCGGCGTTCGATGCTGTGTTCCAGGATGCGGGCCTGCGCGTGGTGACCTGTGGCATCCGAACGCCTCGCATGAACTCCATCATGGAGCGCTGGGTACAGACCTGCCGACGCGAGCTGCTGGACCACACCCTCATATGGAACCAGCGCCACCTACTCCACGCCCTATCCGAGTTCGAGTCGTTCTACAACGGCCATCGACCGCACCGGACCCTGCACCAAGCCGCTCCGCTCCGCCCCTTGCCCGAACCGACCAACAATCCAGGACAGATCGCAGCCCTGGACATCCACCGACGAGATCGGCTCGGCGGAACCCTCCACGAGTACCTGCCGCCTGAGCTGGACGGATGATTAATCGGCACCCGCAGTGCCGGCCCAGAAGCGGGTGTCGTCGGAGATGTAGGGCCAGAGCTTCGGCCAGAGGTCGCGGATGTTGTCGAGCGTGTGCGGCTCGGCGCTGATGGCGGTGTAGACCCCGAAGAGTCCGATGGCCAGGGTGTCCGCCTTCTCGGTCGCGAGCTCCTTGAAGAACACCGCCGTCTGCGCCAGGTAGGTGCTGTCCAGCCTTGCGGCCTGGACGTTGACTACCAGCTTGTTGATCCCCCGGGGCGGTGCGGCGTGCCAGCGCACCAACCCGGGCCGGAAGGGGCTGACCAGCACCGTTGCGCCCTGTGACGACGGGGACCGGGTCACCGCCCGGCCAGGTCTCCGGCCACTGCCAGGCACCCCTTCGGGCTCGCGCGAAGCGGCACCGCGATGGCGCGATGGACTGCCATACGATTGTCGCTTCATTGACTGCGAACCGTCGTCCTCATCGGCGCGCACCGCCGCCGGCCGTGACCCGGCGACCGGCCTACCGGAGGGCGCTCGGAAACGGGAGCGAGAATGATATCTGGAGCCGTCGAGGACACCCACGCGCCGGCGGAGGCCCTGCGGGCGGAGTTAGCGCGCCTCGACCGCCGCGTGGCCGAGCTGGAGGCGGAGCGCCGCAGGTACGCGCACGGCTCCGGCTCCCTCACTCTCGATGAATTCCTCGAACCGGTCCGTCTCTCGCGCCGGGCCTGGGACCTGCGGCGGGCGAGCGGGGAGCCGCAGCGCAAGGTGATCAAGGTAGTCCGGCCGTCCGCGGTGACGCTGCCCCTCTCCTCCCTCTTCCGCCGGGAGCCGCCGCGCAAGCCGGAGGACCGGCAGCCCGAATACCTTGAGCAGTTCGACGCCCGCACCCTCTTCTACGACGCCTTCCAGCACGGCGACGACGTGTGGCTGAGCGGCCCGCCGGTGAGCAACCTCAAGGCGCCGCTCAGCAACGGGGCCTGGCGCGTCGACGGCGTCGACGTCACGGGCGACCTCGGTCTCCGCGACTGGGGCCGCACGCAGCGCTCGGTGATCGCGGGGGCCGGTGCGGGCCGCGAGCTGTCCTTCAGCCTGGGGAACGACAGGTTCAGCGCGGACATCGCGCCGAACGAGTCGGACCTCTTCGCCGGGCAGCGCACGATCATCACGAAGTCCAAGGACAACGACCTCGTCTGGATCCAGGACTTCCTGCGCTACTACCACCTCGTGCACGGGGTGACCGGAATCGTCTTCTACGACAACAATTCCACGCGCTACACCCCGCAGGACGTCGCCGACGCCATCGCGGAGGTGGACGGGATCACCACGGCCGTCGTCGTGGACTGGCCCTTCCCCTTCGGCCCGCAGGGCGGCCCCAACAAGATCTGGGACTCGGACTACTGCCAGTACGGGCTCCTGGAGCACGGCCGCTTCCGCTATCTATCCCAGGCGGCCGGTGTGATCAGCGCGGACATCGACGAGCTGATGCTCGCCGATGACGGCCGGTCCGTCTTCGATCACGCCGCCGAGTCGGAGACCGGCGTCGTGATGTTCTCCGGCTACTGGATGGCCAAGGCGACGCGCACCCCGATGGCCTCCGACCGCCAGCGCCGCTTCACCGACTACCACCACCGTTCCAAGGGCACGACGACGGTGAAGTGGGCGGCCCTGCCGGGCGTCGTGGACGAGATGACCACGCAGTGGCGCGTGCACAGCGTCGCAGGCTCGGGAACCGTGAAGACCGACAAGATCCACCACCGGCACTTCGCGGGTGTGAACAGCGGCTGGCGTTACGACCGCTCCGAGGGCGTCGCCCAGCCGGACGCCCACGTCTACGACCCACGCATGAGCCGCGTCCTCGACCTCGTCTTCGGCTCCAGCCCTGAAGAAGTCCGGGGCACCTGGTAGCCGCCCGCCTCACCCCGGCAGGTTCCTCCCCGCTCGCCCGCGCGCCCGGAGCAGCACGCAGGCCAGCGCGCACAGCGCGGCGCCGCACCAGAAGGTGCCGCTGTAGCCGGTCCGGGCGGCGACGAGGCCGGTGAGGGCGCCGGCGAGAAGCTGGGCGACGGGGAAGGTCGCCGAGAAGAGCGCGGCGGCGGTGCCCGCGCCGCCGGGGATCTCGCGCTGCACGAGGACCATGGGCAGGCTCACGAGCACGGCGGTCCACAGCGCGTTCGGCACCTGGAGGAGCAGCAGGGACGGGCCCGAGGCGGCGAACGGCAGGAGCGCGAACGGCGCCGCCCGGTGCTGCGGGCGCACGCGCGCCTCGGCCTTGCGCTGGCGACGGACCACCGCGGTATCGCTCAACGGGCCGTGGATACGTACCTCAACCCTGCCCACGCCGACCCCAGCCTCCTGCGCACCTTCAACCGACTGGGATTCGAGCATCCAGGGATGGACTTCCTGCGGTACGCCCCACTCCAGCGGCGGCTCGTGCGAATCTGGGGTGGGTTTCTCTCTGTCTTCGGACTCGCGTTCCTGGCCGCAGGCGTCGTACTCCTGGTTCGCGCCTGACCGCCGCTGTGCCAGCTTCGGAATCAGCGTGGCAGACCCCAGCGCGTTCCTTGACGGGATCTGACTCTCCGTAACCGCTCTACGGAATGTGTGCCAGAACCGAGTTACGAGAGCGCCCGCTGCTCAGTGGCGGGAGCACCATCTTCCCCGGGAGAGCGATGTCGCCGAGCGGCCCTGGACCGCGCCGACCACCATCCCCCTGCCCGCCCGCGACAACGTGCGCGCCCATCGGTCTCAGAGCCAACACCCCTGTTGCGAACTGCGCCTCGTCGGGCGTCAGGCGAGGAACCGTTGACGAGATCAATCTGACGCGCGCTCAGGCCATCCTGGCCAGACGGGCTGGCGCCGGGAAGCGCCAGATTCCGATACCCACGGCCGCCACGCCTGCGAGAGCGGAGGCCACTGTCGCGATCCGGCTTGCTGTCTCCCATTGCGACACGGCGAACACCCACCCCAAGGCGGTGACCACCACGCACGTCACGACCAACACCATGCGCTTCATCGTCATCCCGACATCGTCGCTCAGGCTGAGTCGGGGCGGGGTGCTTTGGCCGAGCCACCCATCGGCCGATGCGGCCTGCTGGCACCGCCTGGAAGACATGTGTCGTTGCCGAGATCACTGGCGGTGACAACGGCGAACCGGTGCTCACCGTCTCGTAGTACGGCCTGGACTGACCTGACGAGGTGCATGGAAGCTATGAGGCGTACGGGTTACCTGACTCATCAGTAATCGAGATTCCCTGCCAGAAGTTGACCCTCGCGCCGTTGCTTGACCCGACCCCCGGGGACGAGTCAAGGGGCGCTGCCTGTGCCGTGCCAGCAGTGCTCACGGCGCCCAAGAGGACCATGGACGGTACGGCAATCAGGGCGGCTGCCCTGATCTGCATGATGGTCTTGCGCTTCATCGGCTCCCCTAAAAATTCGTTGTCGGGCGCGCGCCCGGTGTGATCTTTAACGCTCTCGGAGCGATCCGGTCACTGTGGCCGTTGGCTATCGCGTCACTCGCAACCGTGCCCGCCCGGTGCCGACTGCATCTGATTCGAGGTTCAGAGACAGGCGCAGCGTCTTTTCCTCTTCGGGGGTGGGGCGCTGCGTGGTCCGTGTCGGTCGGTGGGGTGGTCCGCTGCGCTGCCCGTCCCACCGTGCTGCGTGCCGGGCCTGCGCTGCGCTTGGGCCCGGTCCGGGCGCTGCGCGCTCTCACGCACCTTCGGGCCCGACCGGCTCGGCTTTTGTCTGATGCTCAAGTGGCCTCGCGCCGTCTGGCCGGCTGGGCGATCGCCGACCACATGCGCGCGGATCTCGTGACCGACGCCCTGGCCGCGGCGATCCGCACCCGCGGCAGCAGCGCCGGATCGATCATGCGCACCGACCACGGAGCCCAGTACACGAGCAGGGCCTTCGCTGAAGCTTGCAGGTCAGCAGGGGTTCGGCGAAGCATGAGCTCGGTCGGGTCCAGCGCGGACAACGCACTCGCCGAGTCCTTCAACGCGACCTTCAAACGCGAGACCCTGCAGGGACGAAAGAGCTGGCCCAGCGAGCGCGAGGCTCGACTCGACGCCTTCAGATGGCTCCACCGCTACAACACCCGGCGCCGACACTCCCGCCTCGGACAACGATCACCGATCGCCTTCGAGAACGACTTCCACCCACCAACTACGCTGGCACCAGCCGCATAACCCGTGTTCAGGATTCGGGGTCAAGGCCCGTGGAGCTTGTCGCGGAGTTCTGCCAGTCCTTGGGGATCGTTGGCGAGTTCCGGGGAGACGACTGCGTAGCCGGGGCTGCCGTCAGGGCCGGGCATGTCCACGACCTGGTGATCCATGCGGCCGGTCGTCACGATTGCCATCACGATGAGGACCTCTTTCTAACCTCGTCCGTGAAGTCGTTGCGGTCACCGGCTTCCAGGAAGCCGTCGTGGCCGTCGGCGAGCAGCTGGATCATCTCGTGCACGGCCTCATGCAGCGTCTCGAACTGCTCTGGGGGCATCCGGGCCCTGACCGACTCCAGGTAGAGCGCGACCTTCGCGATCCGGTCCTGCGGCGTCTCATCTGCATGGTTGTCGTCGTTCATCTACACACCCTGGTCCGGTAGATCCCGCGCGTCCAGCCCCCCATGCTCTTGCCGTGCGACCTAAGCCAGTTGCCGCCATCGTGATGCCTCTGTAGGTCGCATCCTCGATGATTCCGGCCAGGGGTGCGCTTTGCCGCCAATGATCGGCAACCGGGCCACTCTCGTAGCGGGCTCGCGCTACACAAGGAGGGCGGATGACGCTCTCTTGTGCGACGGGGGGACTGGTCGGGTGCTGACGATCAATGTGGCGGTGCTGCTTGCTGTCATTGTCGTTCTGCGGCTGCGCCGTCGGACACAGGCCAGAAGCCGGTTGGACGAGAAGTTCACCGTGGTCATCGTGCTGGCCTTCGGGGTGTTGATTGCGCCGACAGACTTCGGTCAGGGAGTTCTGAGCGTCCTGAGCCAGCTCGTGCAGGGCATCTCGCAGGCCGGCTGAGAAACCACGACCGGTCGGCGTGCGGCTGGCGGAGGTCGCCCGCCCACCGGTCGTGGGTGCCGCACAGGCACGGACAGGCCAGCAGCCGCCCACGGTAGAACGGGCGGTCTCGGCTGCGGAGGCCGCCGAGACTATCGGGATCCTGGCCCGCCTGCGTCGCACGTAGCCGCCGCGCACCGCGGTGAGGGTGTCAGATCCAGGTGCCTTGCAGGGCGCGGTGGTCGCCGGTGAGGGCGCAGTGGCGTGTGGCGAGGAGGGTGTCCACGGGGCAGCCGACGCCGGTGTACCGGGCGAGGACGGTGTCGGTGGCTTCCTGGTCGGACAGGTAGGCCGGGGCGAGTTCGAGAGCGGTCTGGCCCAGCTTTCCGCCGGCCGCGCCATCTCGTCGACCAGGCGCCGTCCCACTCTCATGTCAGTGGGGTGCCGTTCCGCGTCAGCGAGCGCCCGGGCTTGTGTCAGGTGCCGAGCCAGGCGAGGGCGGCTACGGTCATGGCGCTGACGCCGGTGTCCAGGGTGGGCTGGATGACGGGGGCGAAGGTCGGGCTGTGATTGACCGGGATGTCCTGGGCGATGGTGCCGTTCTTGGCGGCCTCGGCGTAGCGGCCGGGGTCGATGCCGCCGATTCCCCAGTAGGTGAACTGGGCGCCGAACGCCTTGGGGATCTCGCTCATGTCCTCGCTGGCGGTCTGCAGGTCGATGGTGTGTGCGTCGTCGCCGAAGTGGGCGGCGAAGGCGTCGGCGACGCGCCGGGTAGGCGCCTCGTCGTTGACGGTGGGCGGGAAGGATGTGGTCCGCTCGATCTCGGGTGCCTTGGGCGAGCGGGACGCCTCGCACTCGGTTTTGACGGTCCGTTCGATGGCGTCGAGGACCTGGGTGCGCGTGGCGTTGTCGTAGGTGCGCAAGTTGAGCTGGATGACGGCGCTGTCGGGGATGACGTTGGGGCCGGTGCCGGCGTGGATGCTGCCCACGGTGACTACGGCGGGGGTGGTGGCGGCCAATTCCCGGGAGACGATGGTCTGCAGGCGTACGACGATCATCGCGGCCAGGACCACGGGGTCGACCGCGGCCTGGGGCATGGAACCGTGCGCCCCTCGTCCGTGGACGGTGATGCGCAGGCTGTCCGCGGCAGACAGGAAGGACCCGGGGCGGGTGCCGACGTAGCCGGCCGGGTAGGGCAGGACGTGCTGGGCGAGCACCACGTCGGGCCTGGGCGACTTGGACGTCAGACCGTCGTCGATCATGGCGTCGGCGCCGTCGCCGTTCTCCTCCGAGGGCTGGAAGAGCACCACGAAGGTACCCCGCCAGGCGTGCTGGGCCTGAGCCATCAGCCGTGCGCAGCCGATCAGGCAGGTCACGTGCACGTCGTGCCCGCAGGCGTGCATGACCGGCTGCTCGGTGCCGTCCGGGCCGGTGGTGGTCACGGTGGAGGCGTAGGGCAGGCCGGTCTGTTCGCGTACCGGAAGGGCGTCCATGTCGGCGCGGGCCATGACCGTCGGGCCGTCGCCATTGGCCAGGACTCCGATCACGCCGGTGCCGCCGATGCCGGCGGTGACTTCGTAGCCGAAGGCCCGCAAGGCGTCGGATGCCTTCTTCGCGGTGCGGTACTCCTGCAGACCGAGTTCAGGGTGTCGGTGCAGGTCCTTGTAGATGTCCTCGAGGTCGGAGCGGATGCCGTCGAGGCCGGCCAGCACGGTGGGGGCACGGTCGGTCATGATGACTCCTTGGGCGGCTCGGACTGCTCTTCTCCCCCGGTTCGGGTGGCGGGATCGGAGCGGCGCCGCATCGTCGAGGCAAGTTTGGAGCGGGGCTGCCAGTCCAGACTGTTGGGCAGGTTCCAGTCGTAGTGCACGGCGGTGAGCCGGAAGACCAGGGCCAGGGCGATGCCCAGGCCGATGCCGACCTGGGGGACGCCGAGGTACGAGCAGAGCACCGTGACTCCGGCTACCGCGACGGCGACGGTGGCGTACAGGCCGTTGCGGCCCAAGACAGCTGGCACTCGGCCGAGGATGACGTCGCGCAGGGCGCCGCCGCCGACGGCGGTCAGGGTGCCCAGCAGGACGGCCGGAAGCCAACCCAGGCCGACCGCCAGCGTCTTGTTGGCGCCCGCGACTGCCCAGAACCCGATGACCGCGGCGTCGAGCGCGGTGAACAGCCGGTTCCAGGACTCCTCGCTGATCTTGATGAGGAACACCACCACGGAACCAACGACGGCGGTCAGCAGGTAGGCGTAGTCGGTCAGCGCGACCGGTGTGCCGTGCTGCAGCAGCACATCCCTGATCAAGCCCCCGCCCAGACCGGAGATGATGCCGACCACCAGGAACCCGAACAGGTCCAGGCCGGCCGTGCGGGCCACCGCACCGCCCAGCAGGGCGCACGAGAAGACGCCGGCAAGGTCCAGGTAACGCGTCGCGACATCAATCCCGTGCGAGAGCGAAGAAGCCGACATCGCGGGCATAGCGGACATAGGGTGAGCCTACTCGTGGCCCCGCCTTTGATCACCTGGACGAATAGCGGGACGGATAGCAGCAGGCTGATCGGGCGCGTGCTACAAGTCCTTCATGCCCAGTCGTATCCGAGGTTGGCGAGCTGTGCGAGTTGCTGGTCGGTGAGGCGGTCGCGGCGGCTCTTTTGGTTGCTGAGGAAGACGCCGAGGCGTACGGAGGTACCGTCGGGGAGTTCTTCGACGTGCTGCCTGCCAACCACGTGCTTCCCCTCTCGCGCAATGTATTGCTGGAGGGCTGCTACGCCCCGTGTGAAGGCGTCGGAGCCCTTCGCTGCCCCGGCCTTCACGTTGGCTCGCGCTGTGGCCTTCTGGGGTCGTGCAGCCGGTTTCACGCCCACCTCGCCGAGGCGGCGTTGCTGCTCGGTGTTCAGGCGTGCCCAGTCGCGGACCTGCCGTGCGAGCCAGCGTCCGATGTCGTCGCCGCGATGCGTCACCCCCGGCACGATCTCCTCGAGGCCAGCACCGCCGGCGAGGACCAGCTCGCGCAGGCCGGCCCAGTGGCGTTGCCAGTCGACGGTCCACCCCAACTGTCCTGGGTTCCAGTCGGGGTCGATCGCGGCGAGCTGCTCGGCACGCCGTGCCGCGCGCTCGGGGTCCTTGCCGAGTCCGCCTGGGCGTCGGAGGTTGGTGAGCCATTGCCCCACCGGTTTGTCGAGGGCGGTGGCGTGGCGGGGCGCGGCCAGGGTGCCGGCTTCTGCGTAGTACGCGCGGGCCGCGGCGAGGTTTTCGGCGAACGCGGTGTCGGCGGTGTCCCAGATCATGCCGAGTTCTTCCAGCTCGTCGGCCCGGGTGCTGGACATGGTCCCGGCCCGGTAGGACCGCCGTTGGTCGGACAGCCACCGGCCCAGTGGGTAGGCGTCTTCGGTGTGTTCGTAGGGCACGTCCAGGGAGCCCTCGCGGTCGAAGTAGCGGCGGGCGGTGTCGTAGCCGCGGGTCCAGTCCTGGCGTTCGGTGTCGAGGATCTGGAACTTGACCCATTTCGCGATCATCACGGGGTCTCTGGGGGCTGCGAACCGGAGCAGCAGCCGTGACTCCTCCTCACCCTCCTCCGGCTCCGGACCGATGTTCTGCGACGGATCAACGACCTGTTTCTGGTTTTCCTGCGGAATAGCGAGCATCTCAATGGCACGTTCATCGTGTGCCCGAAGCCCCTCAAGAACCTTCACCAAAGGGCGATACGAAGAAGACGTGAACATGTCTTCCGGCTGCTCACCCCGTGCCAGAAACACGGGTACGATCAGCGTCGCAATCTTCCCCTGCCCGGGTTTCTGACGCAACGCCCGGCCAATAGCCTGCACGATATCGACCGCGGACCCCTTGGGATCCAACAGGGCCACACTGTCCACCGCTCGAATATCCACACCCTCGTTCAGAACACGACAATTCGAAAGCACCGCACGCCCCGCCCTGCGCCCGAAATCAGCGAGCACGGAGCGCCTGTGGTCCACCTCGTGCTCACCGCTCAGCCAGTCCGCCCACACGTGTTCCGGGTACCGCTTCGGATCCGACGCATGCAGCCGCTGCGCCACCCGCGGCAGCCCCTCCGCGAACGCGGACGCCTCTATCGTGCGGTGGTGGA